>NZ_JBQIHU010000001.1:0-1605000 GCF_052077595.1 Pseudomonas sp. SAR267
ACAGAACCGGATCTATGGCAGGCTCAGGCCAAAGGAAATGGCCACCGAGCGGACCGCGAACTTCGATTTCGTCACCAATCGCCGCGATGTCGTGAAAAAACGGCGAAACTTCGGCATCCGGCATGCGCTCGATAGCTATCTCGACGATCGGGGTCGAAACTGTCGATGACGCGATCGAGTAGCTGCGCATTGCACTGTAGCCGTCGGGCGCGGTCAGCCGGATATCGACGTGCTGACCTGCGGTGTGCGCGAACGGCTTGCTCAACCGAAGGAAGAAGCTCTTGATACTCGGTGTTTGCTGGATGATGTCGTCGATCACGCATGATTGCCACGAACGGACTTGCGCTTCGTTTTCAGTCATGGGTGTATCGTTGTTCGCGCCACGGATCGCCGTAGATGTGATAGCCGTGCAGCTCCCAAAAGCCGGCCTCGTCACGCGTCGTGAATTGCAGCGCATTCACCCATTTGGCGGATTTCCAGAAGTAAAGGTGCGGCACTAGAAGACGCGCCGGCCCCCCATGATCGCGGGAAAGTGGCTTGCCCGCATAACTGAGGGCGACCATCGCTTTCCCGGAAAGCAGATCCGTCAGAGGGACGTTTGTCGAATAATTATCGTAGCAGTGCGCCAAGACGAAATCGGTAGGCCGATCAAGCTCTGCATCTGCAAGGATGTCTTCAATGAGTACACCCTCCCAAACGGTATCCAGTTTGGACCAAGAGGTGACGCAGTGAATATCCTTTGTCACCTGGGGGGGATGCGGCGGAAATCTTGGACTACCTGGAGGTAGTTCATGTATTCATACGAAGACCGTATCCGAGCGGTCAAGCTCTACATCAAACTGGGCAAGCGAACCGGGGCAACTATTCGTCAGTTGGGCTACCCGACGAAGAACTCTTTGAAGAGCTGGCACGCAGAGTATGAGCGATGCCTCGACCTGCCGCGTTGCTACGAGAACTCGAAGTCGAAGTACTCACCGGCCCAAAGGGAAAAGGCTGTCGAGCACTATCTCGAATACGGTCGCAACATCGCCGCTACCATCAAGGCGTTGGGCTACCCCGCGCGGGATTCTTTGCGTGCCTGGATTTACGAAATGCACCCCGAGTTGCATACGCGTGTTGTCAGTCGATCAGACGGGTTAGCCCGGCCGCCAGCGGTGAAGCAGGCAGCGGTCATCGCGCTGTGCACGCGAAAAGAAAGTGCGAAAGCCCTGGCTCAAAAGCTGGGCGTGTGCAGGCCGACCTTGTACAACTGGAAAAACCAGCTACTCGGCCCAGAGGTATCCCCATCCATGAAGTGTCGACTTGAACCCTCATCGTCACCGGAACGAGAGGAGTTGCAGCGGCAACTCGAATCTCTCCAGCTCGATGTTCGCCGTTTGCAGCTTGAACATGACCTGTTGATGAGGGCGAATGAACTCATAAAAAAAGAGACGGGCATCAACCGGCAAGTCCTGACCAATCGGGAGAAGACATTGCTGGCTGATGCCCTTAGGCATAGGTACTCCTTGCTAGAGCTGCTTGACGCGTTGGGCTTGGCCCGAAGCTCCTATTTCTATCATCGAGCCCGAATGCAGGTCGCGGAAAAGTACACCGAAGTGCGTCGTGCCATGGCGGACATATTCGAGCGCAATCATCGTTGCTATGGCTACCGTCGGATGCGAGCTTCGTTGAGCAGGCAGCGTGTGCGCCTTTCAGAGAAGGTGGTGCAGCGCTTGATGAAGCAGGAGTGCCTAGTCGTCGCCAAGCCGAAACGGCGTCGATACGGTTCCTACCTCGGGGAGATCAGTCCGGCGCCGGAAAACCTCCTCAACCGCGACTTCACGGCCCTAGCTCCGAATGAGAAATGGCTGACCGACATCTCGGAGTTCCAGATCCCGGCAGGCAAGGTGTACCTGTCCCCCATGATCGACTGCTTCGATGGGAAGGTAATCAGTTGGTCGATCGGCACGCGTCCCGACGCCGAGCTTGTGAACACGATGCTGGATGCAGCTATCGAAACGGTGGCCAGTAACGATAAACGGCCTGTTGTTCACTCCGATCGTGGCGCTCACTACCGCTGGCCCGGCTGGTTATCGCGCATCGCTGATGCGAAGCTGATTCGTTCGATGTCGCGCAAAGGCTGCTCACCAGACAACGCGGCTTGTGAAGGTTTCTTCGGCCGACTGAAAACGGAACTGTTCTATCCTCGCAACTGGCAGTCAACGAGCATCGAGCAGTTCATTCAGGCCTTGGATTCATACATTCGCTGGTACAACGAAAAACGTATAAAGATTTCCCTCGGCGCGCTCAGTCCCATTGAGTATCGTGAAAGCCTGGGCTTAGCGGCATAACCAGTCCAAGTTTTTGTCCGCATCCCCACCCTGCCGATTGAAATTTGACCCAGGGCGGATTGCTGATTTTGTTACCAGCAACTGTGGATAAGTCTACCAGCGCAGCTGCTGTTGCCCCCACTCCTTCGCTAGCCCAGTTCAGTTGTTTAAGACCTGCCACACGCAGCCATGTAGCAGGCCGTCGTCGCCATGAAATCAGAACGGCTCATCGTCCTCCGGTTCCTGGCCGCCCTTACGCTTTCGCTCCCGTGATTTGATCTTGGCCTGGGCCGCCAAGCTACTGTGTTGCAGGCGATAGGACTCGTTACCGGTTTCGACGATGTGGCAGTGGTGGGTCAGCCGATCCAGCAGGGCGGTGGTCATCTTGGCGTCGCCGAACACGCTCGACCATTCGGCGAAGCTCAGGTTGGTGGTGATCACCACGCTGGTGTGTTCGTACAGCTTGGATAGCAGGTGAAACAGCAACGCACCGCCGGCCTGGCTGAAGGGCAGATAACCCAGCTCGTCGAGGATGACCAGATCCATGCGCAGCAGAGCTTGGGCGATCCGCCCGGCTTTGCCGTCGTGCTTTTCGCGCTCCAGCAGATTGACCAGATCGACCGTGGAGTAGAAGCGCACGCGCTTGCCGTGCCGGGTGATGCCGGACACGGCCAGCGCAGTGGCCAGGTGGGTTTTACCGGTGCCAGGCCCACCGATCAGCACCACGTTCTGCGCGGTGTCGGTAAAGGCCAGACTGGCCAGTTCGCTGATCAAACGAGCGTCTGCGCTGGAGGCGCTGAAGTCGAAGCCGGCCAGGTCGCGGTGCATCGGCAGCTTGGCCATGTTCATCTGGTGGCTCACCGAGCGCATGGCGCGATCTGTGTGCTCTTGTTCCAGCAGGTGTTCGAGCAGCCACTTGGACGAGGCTGTGTTCGACTCACCCTGCGCAGTCAACTCCGCCCAGGCCGTGGCCATGCCGTGCAGGCGCAGCTCCTTGAGTTCCGCCATCAAATCACGCATGACCGATCTCCTCGGTCTGGCCACGCAGGCGGTCGTAGCGCGCCGTGTTAGCGACGGGGGCTTCCTTGAGCGACAAGTGGGTTTCGACGCTGGGTGGTGGTTCGGTCGCGGCCAGGCGCGCCACGACATTGAGGATGTGTTCGGCGCTCAGGCTGCCGCTTTCCAGTACCAGCTCAACAGCCACCAGCACCGCATCGAGCCCGGCGACCGGTACGGCAGCCAGAACTTGCGCCATGATCCGGTCACCGCCGGCATGACGCCCCAGACCGTGCTTAAGCTGACGCAGCGGCGCCGGCAGATCAGCAAAGGGCGCGCCGTTGCGCAGCGCACCGGGCTTGCGTTCGATCAGCGGGAGGTAGTGCTGCCAGTCATAGCTGACCTGGTCGCGATCCAGCAAGCGGACATGGCTGGCGATCAGCGCGTCGTCAGCCACCACCTCGATTCGCGTCGGATACAAACGGCTGCTGACCCACTTACCCGCATACTCACACGGCACCGAGTAGCGGTTGCGCCCGACGCTGACCAGGCAGGTGCTGGAGACCCGCGCAGGCCGCTCGACGTAACCGTCGAATGGCGCTGGCACAGGCATCAGTTCAGCGCGCTCCAACTCCAGCACTTCGGCCACACTCAGCCCGCTGTATTGAGGGTGCGTCAGCTCGTTCCAAAGCGCGCGGCAGCGCTGGCCCAGCCAGGCATTGAGTTCCTCGAAGGAGTGAAACTGGCAGTCCTGGGCGTCTAGCCAGATACGCCTGCGGCTGTCTTGCACGTTCTTTTCAACGATGCCCTTTTCCCAACCAGCGGCGACGTTGCAGAAGTCCGGATCGAACAGGTAATGCGCGCACATCACCGCAAAGCGCGCATTCACCGCCCGGCCTTTGCCCTTATTGACCTTGTCGACGGCGGTCTTCATGTTGTCGTAGATGCCCCGGCGCGGCACGCCGCCCAAGGAGCCGAACGAGCGTGTATGGGCGTCAAATAACATCTCATGGCCCTGGCTCGGATACGCCACAAGCCAGAACGCACGGCTGGCACACAGCTTCAGATGTGCCACCTGCATACGCCGGTAAATGCCGCCGACCAGCAAGCCTTCCTCGCTCCAGTCAAACTGAAACGCCTCGCCAAGAGCAAAGGTCAGCGGCACAAAGGCCTGCGACGCCTTGCCCTGTCCCCCTCGCCAGGCACGGATAAACGCGGTGAGCTGGCTGTAGCCACCGTCATAACCTTCGGCTTTGATTTGCGCCAACAGCGCCTTGGCACTGCGCCGCTGTTGCTTGGGCCGCAGCGAATCGGCTTTTAGCGCCTGCTCCAGCGTGGCGTGAAAAGGGCTGAGTTTGTTGAAGATCGCGCGGCGTTGGTAGACCGGCGGCTTGGCCTCAGGTGCTCTGACCCACTTGCGAATCGTGTTGCGCGCCAACCCGGTGCGCTTGGCTATCTCATGCAGCGACAGCTTGTCGCGGAAATACATCCGGCGAATTTTGCCCATCATTTCCATACTGATCACCCTGTGTTCTCCTGCTCAAAAATTGAGCAGAAGCAGTTGAACACCTGGGTCAGTTTTCAGTCGGCAGAACAGCCTCTACTGGGTCAGTTTTCGGTCAGCGGCAACATAAAAGCCTTCTGGCTGATTGGTCACATGGGTGCGCGACAGGGCTCGGAAGATGCCATCAACACGCTCGGCCAAGAATTCAACACGGCGGGAGAGGAGGCTTTGAATCGTTGCACGCAGGTTGTCGAGATTGAACTCTGGCATATCCAGCTCAGGGTTCTCGCCACGTTTGTATTTGTGGTCGCGCCAGGCGTTCAGGGTTTTGTGCCATTGGCTACGGCGGGCCTGCGGCATGTGCTCCATAAGGTCGGTTTGATTGAGCGCACGCTGCCAATAGGCTGCGGTCAACTCGTTCAGCGCGCCCTCAAGCTGGAATATTTCGCCGAAGGCGCTGGTATGGCGAATGCTTGCGCTACGACCGTACTGGTCATTGCCATTACCATCGAAGAAATAACCCAGCACACCAGAAACCTTTTCCTGGGTGATGATCCCATGTACCTCAATGACACGGGCTTTCTCGCGCTCGTAATCGCCGGCTAGCAACGTCAGCGCGTCAAACTGAACGGGGGCAAAAAATTGGTCGATGACATCGCCATGAATGACTGCACTGGAATGACGGTCGTTCTCGAAAAGCTGCATAAGTGAAAACCTCCTTGGTTTCCACCAACTTCTCATTGTCCCGAAGAATCCCAAGCTGTCAGTCGATCACGACTTCTCTCGCTGAATCCCAGTCGCTGGGGGCAGCATCTCCAGTGGCAAAGGCAAATCTCATACCCACGGTCGGCCTGCCTTTCTTCATGAGGTATGCCGCAGCGCCTGCGCACATCGACTCGTGCCCCGAGGGTTCATAGTTCCCCTCATCGTCCCAGTTGCCACCCCGTTTTGAATGCACGGTCTTGTGACACTGGAAAGTCGAGTGATCATCCTCGATCAGGGTAGAAATAATCCCCTCCAAGCGCCCGCGGCTTAGCGGAATGGCTCCCTCCTTCAGGAACGGGCAATTCGCACATGGTTTTTTCAGTCGGTAGTGCTGCTTGATCGGATTCACTGAACCGTTTCCTTAGCGCGAAACATCAATGGCGAAAACCTCGACTGGATCTGCCCCAAAGTGCGGATGAACGATCGTCGTCAAGCGATAGCCCTTCCAGGGCAACACAAGTCTTCGTGCGTCATCTCCGCGCTTCGGATAGCCACGTGTCAGCTCTATCTGGTCGAAGCTCTGCCCCTCCAAACGCCGACGCCAATAGGGTGTGGCAGCCCGAAATTCTTCCGGCTTGACGCCAGCCTTGATCGCGTCGAAATACTCGCCTTTGAGTGGCAGCGTCAGGGTTCGCATGGAGCGGGTTCCTTTCAGTTCGTTACGGTCACGGGGTCAGGCGCTGGGTAGGTCACGTTAGTAACCGGCGCAGCGCTGTCGCGCAGTTTCCGCACCGGGCGGCCGTGCGCGGCGTCGGCATAACCCAGGCGGGCGATACGCTGCGCGCGGTAGACCAGGCCGAGCGGGTTGGGCCAGGGCCTGCCGGCTTCGTAGCGCTTGCGGCCGGCCATATAGGGCACGTCAATATGCAGCGAATCGAGGCCCGCCGACTCAGCGCACAGGCGGGCAATGTAGCGGTCTAGCAGGTCGGCACGCATGGGGCGAGTTCCCTCAGTAGCGGGCTGGATTGCCTTTGTACTGCCAGCGCTCGATCAGCGCCGCAGTCCATTCAGGCCCCAGGCGGGCCAGTGCTTCGGCGATAGTGTCATTGCTCTGGTTCAGCAGCTCGGCGCTGTTCGCGGCCAGTGCGACATAGAGGTATTCGCCACGACTCAGGGCACCAACACAGTCAAGGTCGCCCTTGGCCACGCGCAGCGCCAATGCGTCGAGGTAATCCAGTTGATCGGCCATTTGGTCATTCTCCTTCTGTGGTTGGGTGTCGCTATCGGTTGGGTTTGGGGTGTCTATTCAGAGCGTTCGCGTTCAATCCAAAGCTGATCCTGACTGAACACGATGTAACTGTCCCGAGCCTCGGGCACTACCTTTCTAAACTGCGCATCTGTCATGTCGTCGAGCCGACTGAGGTCGCCACTAGCGCTTAGCCGCTCAATCACCTCAGTGGTGAGCCCTTCGTAGCGATTGAGATAGACGATTGCATCCATCCCCGCACGTTTGGCGCTCGCGATAATGGATTTCCAGTTACCGCCGCGATCTTTGCTTCGGCGAATATTCTTCGCCTTCAGATAGGCTCGGATGACACGGGAACCCTTGCCTGCACGCATAGAGGCCTGTGCTGAGGTACCAAAATGAAGCCCACCGTCGACCGTTTTGCACGGATCAAGGGTGTCGAACTCCTCATTGGTTCGATGTTCCAGCAGCAAAGGAGAACCCGAGGAGTCAACCACCACGGAAGGGCTGAGCCATTTTTTGAAGTCATCCTCAGCCGAATCTAGCCCGCTGCGCATAGGTTTTCCTGTTGGAGAGCTACTAAGATGTATGGATTATCCCACTTGCCAGGCACAACCCAAGCACCTGGCCTGAAGCAGGATTGAACGCACTGGCTGCCCGGACAAGCGAAGAGTGAAAATGGGAAAAGATAAAATTCACTGGAGAATCAGCGCGGAGGATGTCCTGGCCGTTCTGGAGTATTACAACGCCGCTAGCCTGAAAGCCCAACAAACGGCGCTTTCTGGCACGGCGACCCAGCTTGAGAAATTGTTGGGAGGCCCACTGCATAAACTCCTCGAGCCGGAAGAGGCTGACGCGATCCGAAAGGCCGGAGAGATCGTCCGCTCGCTCAATATTCGAGTTGAGCACGCCAAAGAGATCAAACGCCGGGAGGAGAAGCAGAGGGAGGCCCGGATTAAGGCTCGCAAGGCCCTGATTGACGCCGAGGTTAGAGCTGCATTCCCGAGGCCACAGGCAACGGCGGAGGACGCAATACGGATTACAACGCTGGCGATGGCGCTTCACCACGAGAAATTCATCCTGGATTTCTATGATGTCCCAACAATGATAAGTCAGTACCAGGAGCGACTACAGCGAGCGCTCAAGGAAAAGGCACTGGGTGGCTACGTCGATTACGCTCATACAGACATCGTGCGCGGATTATCTGAAACCCTCGACTATCGGCAGAGTGGGAGTCCAAAGGCGGACATTGCGGCCGCACTTAGCTTGTGTGAAAGCTGGAAGCCAAAACACCGGACGGCGCAGGAGTTCCTGGAGTTTGTCCATCGTCAAATAGCGATTGAGCACTCGGCCAACGTAGAGAGATTGCCCGTCAAGAAGAAGCCGGCCGGCAGGTAGCCACAGCAAACCTTCTCACAGCAATTCAGGCTGAGCCTGAAGGCGGGTCATGATTCGGTTGTTCAAGGCCTGCCGGTCTTCGGCCATCCTGGCCTCTCTGGCGGCACCTACGCCGTTGAACTGGTTAACGACATAGATCAGGTACAGCGGGTCGCTCGGGCCTACCCAGGCGTTCCAGGCTGCACGGCATTTGGCTCGGGTCTCTGCATTCAAGGCGAAATACGCAGCTCGTGCTTTACGCCACACGGCGGCATGGTTCTGACGCATACGGTCGGTGACCTTGCCCTCGTAAAGGTCACGCAGACGCTTTTCTTCTTCCCAGCTGTGCTGGATCTCGCGAATCTGATCGCCGAAAAGTGGCAGTGATTCAGCTTCCCGCGCCTGTTTGCGCTCAAAGGCCTTCTTCATTCGCTCTGTGACAGTGCGTTTTTCCTGACGAAGCAGGTACTTCTTGAATCTCATGACCGACACTCCAGCGCCCGGCGGGTAAGAGCGGCCAGCAGCAATCCCAGAGCACACCAGGTGGCCAACATGAGTAAGCCGAGGAGGGCGATGCCAGCGGTGCCAAAAAGCCCGCCCAAAAGCAGCAGGAAGGCCTGAGGCGCGGCTGCGAACACCCCAGACCAGATCAGCGTGGCATTGGCCACCCCGGCTAGGAACATGAGCCATGCAAGGTATTCCGGCAAATAGCTCGACTTGAAAGTAGGGGACTGCATGAGGCAACTCCTTGTTGTCATTGGGGGATGCCCTCAGGCTATTTCCATTCCGCAATATCCCAAGCCAACAAAAAGCCCGGCGAACCGGGCTGAGATTGCGATATGTGCTTGTCCTCAAAATGCAAGTTCTTGCTGTCGGTCTGCGTAGCCGCACCAACGGGCGAAACAGTCGGGATTTCCCACCTCCATCTCTATGTTTCCGGCATAGCCGTGGGCGCGCGCGTCACGGATCAGCTCTGCGATAACTTCGGGGCTGTCTCCCATCTCGAAGCAGGTATCAAAAGTACGCTCGCCCAGTCCTTCAAACCCACGATCCCACAACTGGTAGCTGGTGATCTCATGCACGAGATTGTGGCGGTAGGCCAGCTGAACAAAGCGCACACGTGCTTTGAAGCCCGAAGCGGTTGAAAGGCCTACCTTCTCGCGTAGACCAAACAGTTCGTTGATGGTGGCGGTGGCGTAAGACATAAGGCGATCCGAGTTGTCGAGGAGATGCCAACAGGCTACGGCAGGAGCCGGGAATCCCAACCAGACTCAACGAGTCACGGAAGGGCCGACGCCAAACGGCGGCATGATCAGGATTCCGTAGACAGAAGGGGGCAGGGGATCAATTAGCACCTTGATGCCGGTGTATTGGGATGAAGGCCTCCCATCCAGAGGAAAAACGCTGTGGGGAATTTCAGGATCGGTGCCGAGCCACATCCGGGCGCGGTAGTCGATCCGGAAAAGCCCAACCTCGATCCAGCAGTGGGGAGAAACGGACCGACCAGTAACGTGCAGTTGGCCAAGCATGTCTTGGTAGGGTTTTGCGGTCACTTGAAGGGTTGCGTCACCAATACGCCTTTGCGTGCTCGGGTGCATCAAGAAACGCCTGAAAATCTGCCAGTTCCTTCGCTGCCATAGCCTCAGCATTGGGCGGCTCGATGACACTCCAGACCGAACGTCCTTCTTGTTGCTGAAGGTAATACCGATGGCGAGTGCAGCCCTGCTGAATCACTGTGCCTGGGAGTGCCATATCATTGAGATTTTCCACACCTTCGCAGATATCGACGCAAAAGGTATTTCGGCGAAAACTCATCGTCCCGCCCTGCCAAGGGCCGTCGATCAGTGGATGGTGGGTATCAGATGCTTTGGCGGCCATATTCCTTTCCTTCACTTTCGCGGGCGCGAAAATCGCGCCTCGCTCAGCTGCCTCGGCCCAGTTCGATTAGGGCTGGGCTTGGGGGGTACCTGGTGCGGTTTTCCTTACCAGCCGGCGTAGTTCGTGACCAGGTGACCCCAGTCGGACAGAGCCGAATGCTCGCGAAGAATTTTCAGTGCCTCGGCCGCGTGGATCTTTGTGGGGCAGCCGCCAGTCAGGAACATCTTGTCCTTCCCTTGGCGGTACAGGTGCATGATTGTCAGCGTCATCACTTGCTGGAGAGGAGTCATGGAGCGATAGGACTTGCGCATGGCCTTGAGTGCATCCGGGATCGCACTCCAGTCACCGGCCCAGTCATAGCCACGGGGACGCATGCTGTAGTGATCCCCATTGCTTGGGTATTTTTGATCGTGCCGCTCAAAACACCCTTGGAGCTGATACTTGTCGACGATGCCCCAAACAGCATGACCGAAGATGCGTGCTCGAGCATCGGAACCATCGAAGGATGGCAGTTGCGCACCGCATACGATGGCTAGTGCCGCATACTCTGCGTAATCCATGCTCGGGATCTTGTCGACCAGATCAACTAGGGCGTAGCTTGGAAACCGACCAGCAGCAAACATAGGGTTCCAGCTGCGTATGCGGCCAGAGCTGCCGGCTGCTGGGAATGGTGAATGTAGGCTTCACTGGCCGTTTGCACGTCAGTCAATGACCACACGCCTTCAGCGACTTGGTGCACGCCAAAATCGGTCAACAGTTCCTTCGCATTTGCGACATAGTGTGCTGCTGTAACCATGACTCATCCTCTGGATTAGGCTCTTCTACTGGCTCAGCCCCGGCGAAGTCGGGGCTTGGGGGGCTGGGCGTTTTCCGTCAAGCGGCCGCTTGATCGGCCTGAGACATGATCGCCTTGGCAGCATGGTTAATCATGTAAAGCTGCGCGTAGAGGCTGTCGCACGTCTCGGTGACACAGTGCTCGTACCACTCTTCGCCTAAGCACAGCACTTCGGCATTGTCGCGCATGAACTGGTGTGCCTCTTCGGTGAAACCGATGTTCTCAGCGAGGTCAAAGAGGTCGTCCCAGTGCATCCAGCGATCATCGCCATTCTCCAGATCGCGGCGATTGGTCACGGTCAGGGCGCGGAACTCCCCCCAATGCTCACCCCGAACCAGGTCCGCATCCTGCGCCCAGGCTGGCAGGGCGTCCCAAATTTCCTCGGAGCAGTTGTCGTGCAGTTCCCGGCAGATGCTCGACACCAGCACCTGGCGGAACAGGGTTGTGCTGAATACCTGCTTTTTGTGGGACTCGTTGAGCTTGGTGTGCAGGTAGTAGGTGACGTCATCGCCCGCAAGGAACGATATGCCATAGCCCAGGCCGACACTGAACGTCAGGTCGCCGATATCGCCGACAACAGCGATTCCGAACCGGGTCATCATGATGTCGAAGGCATAGGCGGTGGTGCTCTCGGCCTTGCAACGCCAGACCTCAACGTCGGGCTGCTTCACCAGGCAGGTGTACTGGTGATTTTTGAGCTTTTCGGCGGCACGGGCCTTGCGCTCGGCCTCTGTCTGCCGGCGTTCTTCGATGTAAGCCGCTCGCGTTGTTTCAACATTCATGATCCGTTCCTTGACTGCATGTGGGTGACAAAAGATTCAGCTATGAGCGTACTGCGGCTAGCCGAAAACCCAATGGCTGGTTGAGCGACAGTGCGTTGCTCAAAGAAAAGCCCGCCGAGGGTAAGCCTGGCGGGCTCCGGTAATAAAACGGGCCCCAGTTCAGCGACACCACAGACGAGACAGGAGGGGGGGAGGAGTGCCTTGGGAGCGTAGCTTCTACCATGAAGCTGCCCAGGGCCTAATTTACCATGACTCGCTGCGGTCTTCTGCTCTCTCAGGAGAACAGCGATTTGATTGCCGAGAGAAGGCTTCCGCTTTGGCGCTTCTGGTTTCACTGGAGTGCTTGCCGCGCGGTAGGCTGCCATCAGGTGAACATCGTTGGCCAACATCCGGTAGACGCACTGGTTTGCGTCTGGAGTCGGCTTATGCAGCTGGTACCCATGATGTTTGCTGATATACAAAGCAACCGCGGCACTGCGGGATCGGCCGGCCTGGCAATTGACAGCGATATTTTCCCCTCGATCTGCAATTTCCCGGATGCGCTCCCGCAGCACGTCAGCCTTGCTGCTGAGCAGGTAATCGACGTAATTCCGCTCAAAATCTGGCCCGTATATCTCAATGACTTCTTCGTCAAAGCCAGCATCAATGAAGTGGTGGTAGCTCACGCTCTTCCAGCGTGCTTCGTGGATGCCAGCCTGATCTTCAAGGCCATCAGATATCGATATCAGATGGCAGTCAGGGCCTGGCGAGTATGCTTCAGCCTCGCTGCGCGATAAGAAGGTGCAACTGGGTATGGTTCGGTGCATTTTTCTCTCCGTTGCCTCCGGCATGTCTACTGGGTTACCGAGGCCCTGAATTTCGATACATCGCTGCGCTGGGCTTCCACTACGTTCTGTAGTTTGCCGACATGAAACGCGGCAATGACCGGGCTCTGAAGAAAAGCAACACCGGGAATGGTGTTTGGCAGCAGCGCCGTAACCTTGGTATGCAAATGTGCCGGATCGGCTCATACCATGGCGCGTAACCACCCTCTCTCTTTTGGCTCGGATTGCGGTAGATGGACTGGCCGTCGCCCTCTGGCAGCTTGAGCATTTTCCGACACTCCAGTGACTCGTAGCTGAAACAGCCGATTTTCATATCACCGTCCAAGATGCCTTGACGCAGAGCACTTACCTCGGACGTTGCGAAGATGAAGGACATGCCTGGCGCGAGCAGGAAGAAGCCGGCCACGCGCAGGCTTAGCAGTTGTCCTAGCCCATACAGCGCAAGTAGTCCCCCATTAGGAGCCATGCCAGTAAAGACCAACTCGAGGGCTGAGGAACGATGCGTTCCGCATATCTTCGTTGGTGATTGGCACCTGGAAGGTCAACCAGGCGGATGCGAGGACGCAGATCGCCAGCCACGCGAAGATCAGCAAGCCAGCCGTCGCGATGACAATGCTCATGAGCTTTTCAGCCTGAGTTAGCAGGGCCTGCTTGGGCATATCGGAAGAGGGTATTTCTGTGGACATTGGTAGATCCCTTTTTCAATGACAAAGCCCGCGAGCTGATCAGGCTTGCGAGCTTCTAGTGTGGGAGGATGGATTACTTCTTGGCGTCGATGAACGGCAGGGTTCCGCCTGGAAGTACAGTGGTAGGCAGTACGCCGTTCCAGCGCTCGGCTTTGGTAAGCTCGACCAGACCGGGGTTGCTGCCCAGGGCGCGGGCGCGGGCGTCGATGGCTTTTGCTTCCGCTTCACCGCGCAGCTGGATGCTTTCCGCTTCGGCACGTGCGGCGGCCAGTGCCGAATCCGCGGTAGCCTGGGCCTGGGTGACGACAATCCGCGCCTGGATCTGCTCAGTGGCCAGTTGCTGCTCACGAGTCTTCACGGCAACCTCAGCGCGCATGCGTTCTTCGATCGACTTCTCGTAGGCGTCACTGAAGTCGATGTTCTCGACTTGCACACTGTCGATCACCACCGGCCCACTGATTGCGCCCTTGATTGCGGCGGCGATATCGGCAACCAGCTTGCCGCGTTGCTGTACCGCGTTGACGGCGGTGTACTGACCGAAGACGTTTTCTACCTGTGTCGGGACATGGCGGCTGATCGCCCTTGTCAGCAGGCCTTCCAGATCGGCGTAGCCCTTGTAGACATCCGCGACCTCGCCTGCCGGCACGTGCCAGCTGACCGAGACCGACAGCGTTGCAGCCTGCTGGTCACGGCTGTACGCCTGCAAACCGTCCCACTTGGTGGCGTTGTTCTGTATCGAGATCGCTTTGGCGCTGTCGATGAAGGGGATTTTCCAATGCAGCCCAGGATCTGCCACCTCCATAAAGGCACCGTTGCGCAGGACGACTGCGCGCTCTTTCTCGTCGACGGTATAAAACGAACCCAGCAGCAGACCCACACCAATAACGGCCACAACGGCAATCGAGCCGAGAGCCAGGGGAGATCTGGAAGAGGATGAGAAATTGTTGAATTGCATACTGATGATCCTTGGTGGTTGGTCGGCGGATAGTTTGTTAGGTATTGGCTGAAGGATGTCCCGATTTCAGGCGGTTTTATCGCCTGAAAGCGGGCTATGCTGTTTGCGGTTGTGCGGTGTTTTTCTCCTCGGTTTCGGTCGAGTTGCATTGGCCACGCTATAGGCATGGCTGAAAAACCCAAGTCACCTCGATACGGCCGTCTACCTGGCTGATTGAGTCGTAGGGGCTGACAGCGCGAAAAAAAAGGCGACACAAATGGTCGCCTGAGTTCTATGGGCCTCCGTTTAGAGGCTCTTCAACACACCCCAGTGAACTGGACGGCGATCCGCCTTTTCCAGTGCCTCCGCTGCTACCGAGGCTTGCTCGTGCGAACTCCACACGCTGTCGGAGCAACGCTCAACTCCGTGCTCTTGGTCTCGGAAAATCAGGTCAAAGGTCGGAGCCTCATACTGGTCAGAGATATCCCGCACTACAAAGCGCTCGTGCTCGAGGTGATGTGTCTGTAGTGGTCTACTAACCCCGGACACCTTTTTAGGCGAGAATGCTCGCCATACAGAGGTGTTCGATGAGCAGACAACGACGTACTTTCACCCCGACTTTCAAGCGTGAGGCTGCCAGCCTGGTGCTCGACCAGGGCTACAGTTGTCCCGAGGCCGCCAGATCTCTCGATGTAGGTGAGAGCTTATTGCGCCGCTGGGTTACCCAGTTGCAGCTGGAGCGCGGGGGCGTTACGCCCACTGCCAAGGCGCTCACGCCGGAGCAGCAGACCATTCAGGAGCTTCAGGCCCGTATCAACCGGCTGGAGCTTGAGAAGAAAATATTAAAGGAGGCCACTGCGCTCTTGATGGCCGAGGAACACGGGCGCAGACGTTGAAGTCGATTCGGCAGTTGGCAAAGCACTACCCTGTTCAACTGTTGTGTTCAGTCTTCGAGCTACCCCGGTCTTGTTATTACGCCCACTTGGCCCGGCGGCGTCATATCGATGTCCGCCGAGTGAACCTACGCAGTCGTGTCAACGAGCTGTTCAACCAAAGTCGTGGCTCAGCGGGCAGTCGCAGTCTGGTTGCCATGCTGCGGGATGAAGGCGTTAACGTCGGGCGTTTCAGAGTCAGAAGATTGATGAAGGAACAAGGACTGATCAGCAAACAGCCCGGCTCTCATGCGTACAAGAAGGCCACGGTCGAGCGCCCCGACATTCCCAATGTGCTTGATCGCAAGTTCACCGTGGCTGCGCCAAACAAGGTCTGGTGTGGCGACATCACGTATATCTGGGCAGAGGGTCGATGGAGCTATCTGGCGGTGGTCTTGGACTTGTGCAGCCGCAGAGTGGTGGGTTGGGCGATGTCCGCCAAGCCTGATGCGGAACTGGTCGTCAAAGCGCTCGACAGGGCTTACGAGATGCGTGGCAGACCACAAGGCGTGCTGTTTCACAGCGACCAGGGCAGCCAATATGGCAGCCGTAGCTTCCGCCAGCGGCTCTGGCGCTATCGGATGACCCAGAGCATGAGCCGAAGGGGAAATTGTTACGACAATTCGCCCATGGAGCGGCTGTTTCGTAGCCTGAAAACGGAGTGGGTGCCGACAGTGGGTTACATGACGACAGCGTTGGCCGAGCAGGACATCGGCCGTTACCTCATGCAGCGGTACAACTGGATAAGGCCGCATCAGCACAACGGCTTCGTACCGCCGGCGGTGGCGGAAGAAAAACTCAATTCTGTGTCCGGGAATTGTTGACCACTACAAACAGTATTGGCCAATACTCAAGGCCAGGTTGATGGCCGGTGAATACCATCCTCAAGCAGTGCGAGCGGTTGAAATTCCCAAACCGCAGGGCGGCACACGGCAACTGGGAATCCCCAGCGTCGTAGATCGCCTGATCCAGCAAGCCCTGCAGCAACAGCTTACGCCAATCTTCGATCCACTGTTTTCGGACTACAGCTACGGCTTTCGTCCGGGCAGAAGCGCTCACCAAGCCGTCGGGATGGCCCGCGCTCATGTGGCGTCGGGGTATCGCTGGTGCGTGGAACTCGACCTTGAGAAGTTCTTTGATCGGGTCAACCACGACATCCTGATGGCCTGCATCGAGCGCCGTATTGAAGACAAGGGCGCGCTCAGGCTGATCCGTCGCTACCTCGAAGCCGGTGTCATGTCGGGCGGTATCGTCAGCCAGCGGCAGGAAGGGACGCCGCAAGGCGGCCCGCTCTCGCCGTTGTTGTCGAATATCCTGCTCGACGAACTCGATCGCGAGCTGGAGCGTCGGGGCCATCGCTTCGTGCGCTACGCCGATGATGCGAACATTTATGTCCGCACTCCTCGGTCTGGTGAGCGGGTGCTGGCCAGCGTCGAGCGCTTTCTGTGCCAACGTTTGAAATTGACGGTGAACCGGAAGAAGAGCCAAGTGGCAGAGGCTTGGAAGTGTGACTATTTGGGCTACGGGATGAGCATGCACCAGCAACCAAGGCTGCGCGTGGCAACGATGAGCCTGGGGCGCTTACGCGACCGACTCAGAATATTGCTGCGCAGTGTAAGGGCCCGCAAAGTGGCGACTGTCATCGAGCGAATCAACCCTGTCCTGCGAGGCTGGGCTGGCTATTTCAAGCTCAGCCAGAGCAAACGCCCACTTGAGAAAATGGACGGCTGGGTCAGGCACAAACTTCGCTGCGTCATCTGGCGCCAATGGAAACGGCCCTCAACGAGGGCGCGCAACCTGATGCGCCTGGGCTTGAGCGAGGAACGTGCCTATAAATCGGCCTTCAATGGCCGAGGCCCGTGGTGGAATTCGGGGGCATCTCACGTGAATCAGGCGCTACCGAAGAAACTATGGGCTAGACTCGGACTGGTCTCGATACTGGATACAATTAACCGGCTTAGCCGCATAACCTGAACCGCCGTGTACGGAACCGTACGCACGGTGGTGTGAGAGGACGGCGGCTGTGAAGCCGCCTCCTACTCGATTTCGCCATCTTGTTAAAGGGCATCGGTTTGGTATCATCGCAGGCATAGAGCGGACCTCAGGTCGAGCTCTCAAGAACCCCTCCAGCACAGAGCCCTCTGTGCTTAGAACTTAGCGCCATGCATGAGCATGTCCGCCAAGGCCTGAAACGTGTATGCGTTCAGGCAGTGTTCTCATCATGTATGTGATGAGTCACAAAAAGCAGAGCCACGCTTTCAAACCGGCTTAAAAATAGCACTCAAATTATCGACATCCAGGCAACTGGATATTGGTTTTTCTGCGTGCATAAAAAACCCGCAGCGGGGAGATTACTTCCCGCCAGGGTGGTTCTCCGTCTGCATCTTTTGCTAACGGAGAACACCATGAAAACTCTCATCGTCCTTACCGCTCTTGTTGTTGGTGGCATTCAACTTGGCTTCAAGGCGTTCGATGCAGGCATTGAAACTGCTCAGCAGTCTCACACCGCAGAAATGATCAAGGCACGTCACGCGCTTTGATTCAATAAGGCTCTTGGCAAAAAGCTTTCGGTTTTACTGGAAGTCTTTGCTTCGTAAGAGGTCGTCCCGATGTTTCATGTAAACGCAATTGACGCTGTTCGCAGCGCATCATCGTTGGCAGAAAAATCGAACTTTGCCTATGCGATTTATTCGCAGGCAAATGGCTTTATTGTTGTTCTTCTAACCCAGCCGAACGGCTCGGAGTTGGAAATAATTAAACCCTGACGGGGAATCCCGTTGGGACTCCTCGTCTTTTTGAGGAGTAAAAAAGATGTACAAGAAAATACTATTCGACTGGATTAAGGCTTCACTTATGGGCGTTGGCTGTAGCTTGTTGGCAGCCGCTTTTGTTTCCATCGTTACACCAGGGACGCATCCGCTTGTCGTATCGTTCTGTCTGGTGCTTGGCGTGGTAATGATGATCGCCGATTTGGTGGTATCCTTGATTACAGCGATGAGCAATCCGAAAGGAGAATGAAATGGACTCGATGCAGATGCTTGTTTACGCAATCGTAGGCGTTGTCGGTGCTTTGGCCCTAACCGGCGTGATCGGTTATGTGGTCGCTGACCGTCTCGACAAGAAGCACGGCACGAACATCAAGGCCCACTGAGCCTTCCCTCAGGGGTTGGCCCAGTGAACGGATTCAAGTCTAGCTTCGGCTAGACCGCTGCGTGGTCACCCTCCGTGGGTGATCCACCAGAGCCCTTCCGTGTGAAGGGCTCTGGGGATCACCCACACCTGGAGAGTTGAACATGACCGCAGCAAACGCACTATTCTGCCAAGAACTCAAAGAACTGATGGTCGAATCTGGACGGGTGTTCAAAGTCCCCGAGCAGATCGCCAGAACTGTTTCGTCCTCCGATCCGGATACCCGGTTCGTTAAATCATGGGCGGTGATTCATCGCTTGATCCCGAGTGATGGCCAGGTCTTAGTAGTGCCTGAGGCATGATCAAAAACACAGCGAGCCCCGGCCGGTGACCCCACCAGCCGGGGCTTTGCTTTTTCAGGCGATTTTGTTGCCTGAAACCGCGCCATCATTTCTCACCCTTCCCATAGCATCGAAGCATCCCCATTTTTGGACATGCGATCGATGCGACAACCACTCAAAATAACGCTGAGACGGCTGGTCAACGTGACCGTGATCGGCCTGTATCTCAACAGCATGACCTTCAACGCCTGGGCCGACGCTGTGACCGCTGGGTCTTCGGCCGGGCAATCTGTAGGCCAGCAGGTACTTCAGGTGTTCGATGGCGGGGACGCCTCGGTCACGCTTCAGGACCTGTTCCCTGAAACTGGAGACACTGCCTCGCTCGAGAACGTCTACGGCGACGATGTGAAGACGATCGATCTCGGGTTGCGAGCAAACACCCGTCTTCAGGCGGAATCGTCCTCGGAGGGAGAGGCATACCGAACCCTGATCGACAGCGGCAACCGCATGTCCGTAGACCTCTCCAACGACCCTATGCTCAATCAGGCTGATAAGGTTCGCTCCCCTGACTTCATGGATGGGTTTAAGCAGAACTTTGCGGACTGCACCTCTACCGAAGTTTTTGAGAACGTGACGAAAAACGCCCATGTTGCCAATTACAAAACATGTGAGCGCGTCGTGGATCAAGGCGGAAATGTCGAGTTCCTGCATGACTACAAGGTAGGTGTAATCGAATACGTTTCTGGGCAGCCAAACTTTCAGTCATGCGGCCGCGGCTGCTTGTATATCTGGGTCGGCACGGTAGGGGACAACTACTGGAGCGGGAACTGCAAAATCTATGAGGAGTACACCCGATTCCGCGTGATAGCCAAGGACGCCATCATTTCAGCAACCATCGACAGGGCTGTTTTCGACGACTATTTCCAAATCCTTTTCAATGACGAAATGCTTTGGACGCACACACCTGGTGTCTTCCCGCCGGAAACGGCTGGAAGCTGTGAACGCGGAACAAGCTGGAACGTAGCTCCGAACAAGGTGATCACTGACAAGTTCGGTAGTGATGATGACGTGATCACGTTCAAAACCCGCACCTCGGTTACCGGTGGTGGTGAGGGTTACGCCCGCATCAAGATCATTTATGACCCGGCAAAGGCGTTTGTCGATAATGGTTGGGGGCCGGAAGAGCGCCTGCCCATGTTCGACATGATCGAGGATGGGTTCTGCACCAACGCTCAGATGTCGTGCACGTCTATGCCGGCGGTGGACGCCAATGGCTGTACGGAAACCAATGGCGTTCGGATCTGCCGCTCTGACATGCCGCCATCCCCGCACCCGAGCATCGATCCACTCTGCAAGAAAGCCCAGGTAAGCGCCGAGTGTTCCTACTACAAGGGGAGTATGGATTGCTACACGGACGCCCAGGGTGTGCAGCGGTGCCCCTCAAATGATGGCGGTAACCTGAATACCTGCACCCAGTACGAGCAGAACCCCAGCTGCGGTTTTATCTCTCAAGGTTGTATTGATGGCGCAAAAGGCGAGACAGGCTCTTGCTATGCCTTCGAGGAGGTCTGGGACTGCGGTTATGACACCAGCTACGAAACTATCGTGAACACTGGGGCCCAAATCGAATGCCCTGGTGGGGCGCGCTGCATGGGCAGTGAGTGTTTCGACTCGTCGAACACGAAAAGCGGCGATTTTGCCTATGCGGTGGCCATGCTTCAGGTTGCTCAGTTTGCTGAGCACGACCTGGACTGCGGTGGTGATGGTACCGATATCAACGAGGCCAATGACTGCAAGGTGTTCAAAGGCGAGGCTATGGAGTGCAAGAAGGCGCTCGGGGGCTATGTTGACTGCTGCGAAGCGCCGGAAAGCGTAAGCATCTTCGACTATGTAAACCTGACCATGAACACTCTCAAGATGACCAGCTCACTTGAGGCATTGAGCAGGACAGGAAATCTCTTTGCGCCGGGATACTGGGCCGCGGGCACTGAAGCTGCCATGTCTGTCGGCTCCTCGGTTATCAAGGGCCAGTGGGGCACCATTGTCGATAGCGCCACTGCTGCGTTCAATGAGGGATTCCAAGGTGCAGCGATGGGACAGATTCAGCAATGGCTGATGCAGCAGGCCTATGATGCAATGGTTGAAATGGGGGCCTCTGCTGCTGCAAATGCGGTATTCGCTACAGGTGCAGAAGGCACCGCGACCCAGGGTACTGTTACTGGACTAAGCGCCAACGCTGCGATGGTAGTTAATATCATCGGCTGGGTTTATATGGTCTATGTGATTGTGGATCTGCTGATCAACATTATTTGGGAGTGCGAGCAGAAGGAGTTCGAGCTTGGTGCGAAAAAGGAAACCCGGCAATGCCACTTTGTTGGCAGCTACTGCGCATCCGAAGCACTTGGGTCATGCGTTGAAAAGCGAGAGGCCTATTGCTGCTTTGGCTCGGTTGTAGCGCGCATCATTCAAGAGTCAGCCCGTGAACAACTGGGGTTGGGATGGGGTGACGTAAAGTCGCCTACGTGCGAAGGAATTACGCCAGCTCAGATGGCGCAGATGGATTGGTCGCGTGTGGATCTGTCTGAGTGGATCGGCATGCTGAATCTTGCAGGGCGTCTTCCTACCGCTAATACAGTTTCCCTGGAGGATATTACCGGGAGTGGTAGTAAACTTCAGACAACAGATGGAGAAAAGCGTCTGAACACATTAGATAGAAACCTACAGAGGCTTGAGAATTTCGATGTAGACGCGGTAAAGAGAAAGGCAGAGGAAGGGCTGCGATAAAACAAGCCCCGCGCTGGCGGGGCTTTTTTTATGTGCGCCCAGCATGGGCGCAATCTTGTGGGTGAAAGTCCCGCCGTAAGCTGACCACAGCGAACGAAGTGAAGCGCAACTGCATGAGGGCGACCGAGTGTGGGGAGGAAGCGTGAATCGAAACCGCGAGCCGATGTACAAGAACCGGATACAAGGCGAAGCCGACCAGGGCGAGCGGGCATAAAACCGCGAAGCTCTTGTGGTCAAGGGACAATACGTTCACAAGTACACTCGCCACCCTAGGGATGGTGAAGCATCCACGAGCGGTACTAGAATTTTCAGCTTTTCGGTGCCGCCGCACGAATTCAAGGGGCAAGCATGGATTACGAACAACTGCCGAGGGCCGCCTTGGTCCGTATGCTGCAGGAGCATGATGCGGCGCTTGCCGATGCTGGCAAGAATGGCATCGTTATGAGTTACACCGGGCGGGCTGCTCCCTGGCAGATCATCCGCCAGGTCAAGCCGAAGCTGCATCGTATTATCAAGAAAGTATCCTTTGGAGAGGAAACCGCCCAGTCAGAGAATGAGATCTGGGACGGTGAAAACCTTTCTGCGATGGTCACGCTCTATAAATATCGTGGTCAAGTTGATCTTGTAGTAACAGACCCGCCGTACAACACCGGCGAGGACTTCCGCTATAACGACAAGTGGGACAAGGATCCAAACGATCCAGATCTCGGCGATGTAGTTCCTAAAGATGATGGGTCCAAGCACAGCAAATGGTTGCGCTTCATGACACCCAGAATCTGGATGATGCGTGAGATGCTAACCCCAGGCGGGGTTATGGCTATCTGTATTGATCATAGGGAACTATTTAGACTTGGCATGCTCATGGACGAAATCTTCGGCGAAGAGAATCGCATTGGCATAATCAATTGGCAGAAAAGCTATTCACCTCGCAGTGATAATAAGGGGGCGGCGGCGAAAACTGAGTGCAACACCTGACCTTTCCGGTACGGTGCTGTCCCTATGTCTTATTCCGAACTCAGCGTTGAAGAGCGCGCCACCATTCAAATCGGTCATGCCCAAGGTTTCAGCCTGCGCGGGATTGCCTGCTTGATCAACCGATCCCCTTCGACCATCAGCCGGGAGCTGCGCCGCAATCGAGATGCCTGTCGCGGCTACTCGGCCCGCGTGGCCCAGCAGCAGATGCAGGCCCGCCGTCAGGTGTGTCGACCGAAGCAAAAGCTGTTGCCGGGTAGCGAGCGCTTCGAATTGGTGGCGCATATGCTGCGTGAGCGTTTGTCTCCCGAGCAGATTGCCGGCAAGCTGCGCAGCATGAATATTCCCAGCCTCAGAGATGCCTACGTCTGTCGCGAGACGATCTATAACGCGATCTATGCCTTGCCAGTCGGCGAGCTGCGTAAAGAGCTGATCATCTGCCTGCGCCAAAGCAAGACGATGCGCAGGCCGCGCTCTGGCGGCGTGGATCGGCGCGGTCAGATCCCTGAGAGGGTCAGTATTCATGTACGTCCGCCGGAGATCGAAGACCGACTGATGCCAGGGCATTGGGAAGGCGACCTGATCAAGGGCAAGGCCAACGCCTCGTCTGTAGGTACGCTGGTGGAGCGCACCAGTGGCTACCTGATGCTGGTGAAGATGAACGACGCGACGGCGACCTCGGCGATGGAAGGCTTCAGTGCAGCGCTCAATGGCATGCCGCTGGCGATGCGCAAGAGCATGACCTACGACCAGGGCCGAGAGATGGCGCGGCATGCTGAAATCACCCAGCAGACCGGGGTGGCGATTTACTTCTGCGACCCGCACAGCCCTTGGCAGCGCGGCAGTAACGAAAACATCAATGGCCTGATCCGCCAGTACCTGCCCAAAGGCACGGACTTGTCGGTGCATAGCCAGGAGGAACTGGATGCCATCGCACTGCAACTGAACATGCGCCCCCGTAAGCGCTTCGACTTCAAGTGTCCGATCGAGGTTATGGACGAGGTGATGCAGGAAGCTATGGCTATGCGGCATGATGCTCCAGCTTCAATTCAATAACCGTGTTGCACTCAGCTCCTGTAACCGCCCACTTTAATGTCAGGAAGCTTAAGCTCTGTTAGTGTTTTGGCTATTCTCTCTCCTCTTGGAAGACTGGTTGAAAGAGCCAGGAATATTTCCAATAACCCATTAAGTCAATCCCTCTACACTGGGCGCACCGATGAGTTTGGCCAAATAGAGTTTGCTTTACGAATGATGCAAGCTGAAACAGGCGCCATAGTAGGTCGCATAGGTGATGCATCAAATCGGCTTAGCGAACACACCCGAGGCCTACTAAAGGATATTGAGTCAAGCAATGTACTTACAGTTGAGCAGCAGGCAGAGACAGATCAAATAGCAACGGCAGTAAACCAAATGGCGGCAAGCATTCAAGAGGTTGCGAGCAATGCACAGCATGCTGCAGATGCGGCCGGAAGAGCAGACACTGAGACGGCATCTGGCCAGCGTCTGGTAGCCCACACAAGCCAGTCAATCACTGCCCTTGAAGGTGAAATTAGGCAAGCCGCTCAGGTTATTCATGAGCTTGAAGGTCAAAGTAACGAGATATCAAAAGTTCTTGACGTTATACGAGGGATCGCCGAGCAAACGAATTTGTTGGCACTCAACGCAGCAATTGAGGCCGCGCGTGCTGGTGAGCAGGGGCGTGGTTTTGCTGTTGTCGCCGATGAGGTTCGCAGTCTTGCTGCTCGCACACAGCAATCGACAACGGATATTCAAAGCATGATCAGCGCTCTACAAGAGCGAGCGCAATCCGCTGTTACAGTCATGGAGCAAAGTAGTCGGCAAGCGCACACGAGTGTAGCTCACGCAGAGGAAGCAGCTACAGCTCTTGATGGAATTGGCCAACGCGTTAACGAAATTACCGACATGAACGCGCAAATAGCGACTGCGGTCGAGCAGCAGGGAGCAGTAAGTGAAGACATAAACCGCAGTATTATCAATATACGCGATGCTGCTGATACCAATGTACAGACCGGGCAGAATAATTTGCAAAGGGCGAAATCTGTCGCTCAGTTAACTAGCGCTCTGAGCGAACTGGCAAAACAGTTTTGGGAAAAACGAGGATAACGCTTTTCAGTATCTCGACAGGGATAACTTACTTTACCATCGGTTATCCCTTTTAGCCGCACAAATTTTAGCCATGGCTTTTCAGGAAGTCAGGGCTATCAGAATGGCCTTAGAAAGCCTAGTCAAAGAGCTGTCACGAGAACACCGTTAGCTTAGCGTACGATTTTTTCCGAATTCTGCGGTTCCCCCGAGATGGGCCTGGACACGGGTGATAGATGCTGAATTAAGCCGTGTGACGGCAGGCTGTGCTGGGCTGCACGTCGGCATGGGCGTGCGTGGTCAGGACGCAAAAACACACTCGCCCGCAATGGCGGGCAAGTGTGTTTGCAGAGGGGGAGTGCGTTGTTGGTTATTGTTTGTTGCGACCGGCAATCACCACCAGGATCAGCGACGCCAGGATCAGGATCGAACTGATAGCGGCAATGGTCGGATCGATCTCGTCGCGCAGCGCCGTGAACATGCGCTTGGTCAGAGTCTGGTTGTCGCCGCCGGAGATGAACAGCGCCACCACAGTTTCATCCAGCGAGGTGATGAAGGCGAACAGTGTCGCCGAGACCACACTGGGCTTGATCTGCGGCAGGGTCACGGCCATGAAGGCGCGAAAGCGGTTCATGCCCAGGCTGCGCGCCACCATTTCCTGGGACATGTCGAAGTTACGCAGACCGGCCAGCAGCGCGATGATCACGTAGGGCAAGGCGAGCATGATGTGCGCCAGCACCAGGCCGGTCAGCGTGCTGATCAGGCCGACCCGGGCGTAAACGAAGAACACGCCGGCGGCGATCAGGATGATGGGCACCATCATCGGCAGCAGCAGGATGATCTGCAGCGTACGCACCACCTTCAGGCTGGAGTTGTTGATGGCGTAGGCGGCCGCCATACCAATCGGCAGGCTGATGGCCATGGTGAAAAATGCCGTGATCAGACTGACCCGCGCCGCCGACATCCACTCCACGCTGTTGAAGAACGCCTCGTACCAGTGGAAGGACCATTGCTTGGGAGGGAATTGCAGGAAGCGCGCCTCGGAGAACGACATGGGTACCACGATCAGCACCGGGATGATCAGGTACAGCAGGATCGCCGCGACCAGCACCGTGAACAGCACGTGGGACAGGCGAAGGTGACGCAGGTTGGCAAGCAGGTTCATTTAGCGCGCTCCCAGGATGCGTTCGATGGGGATGAAGCGATTGATGCCCCAGAAGATCAGGAACACCACAAACAGCAGCACCAGGCCGACTGCGCTGGCTGCGCCCCAGGCGTGATAGAGCTCGACGTTGCGTTGCACCAGCATCGACACCAGGATCGTGCGGCCACCGCCGAGCAGTTCCGGGGTGATGAAGAAGCCTAGGCAGATGACGAACACCAGGATGGAACCGGCCATGACCCCCGGCGCTGCCATCGGCAGGAAGACCCGGCGGAAGGTGTAGAAGGGTTTGGCGCCAAGGCTCTCGGACGCTTGCATGAGGTCCTGGGGGATTTTTTTCATCACCGAATACAGCGGCAGGACCATAAAGGGCAGCATGACGTGCAGGGTGCCGATTACCGTGCCAGTGGTGTTGTGCATCAGCGTCAGGGGTTGGTCGATGATGCCAAGGTCCATCAGCGTCTGATTGACCAGTCCGCGGCGTTGCAGGAGCACCAGCCAGGCATAGGCCCGCACCAGCACGCTGGTCCAGAACGGCAAGATCACGCAGATCAGAATCAGGTTGGCCCAGAAACCCTGCAGGCGCGAAGCGGCGTAGGCAATGGGGAAGCCCATGACGATCGACAGGATCGTCACCAGGAAACTGATCTTGAAGGTCAGGGCGAAGGTGTCCCAGTAAATGCTTTCCTGGAAAATCCGGATGTAGTTGGCCAGGGAAAACCCTTCCTCGGTCTGGACCGACTGAAAGGCCAGCCAGCACAGCGGCATGATCAACAGCACCACGACCATGACCAGCGCCGGGGTGAGCAGCAACAGCATGGAGGTGTGCTCCTTGCGTTCTTCACGGGCCAGGGCGTCTTCGCTGGTCATGGGCGGCTGGTGCTGCTGGTCGCTGGAGTCGGGCATGGATTTGGCGAGATAGGCGTTGGACATGATGACCTCTCGTCACTGCGCAGTGCTGGAGGGTATCCAGCACTGACGGGTAGCGCTGGCGGTGGCAGTCGTCCTGGCGGACAGCAGGGTGCGGTGCTCGGGTAATGTCATGTGAAGAACTCCCAATGGTGGGCAGGTACTTGAGGCGAGCGCGAGTTGTCTGCACAGGTCACTCTGCGGGTCCCTCAGGCCTAATGTACCGGGATGCCAACGAATGAAGTGGACGCAATTGACCGGTGCGCAAGCGCTTTATGTCGAAATCGCGGGGGCAGACGGCATGTCCTGCGCCGAGGCCTCTGGCCTGCGGCGCAGCAACGGCCGATGGCTATTTTTTCTGGACGAAGGACAACCAGCGTTCTTCGGCCTTGACCCCGGCTTCGGAGGCCCACCATTGCGCCGAGAGCAGGGCCTGGCGCGAGATGTTGCCGGGTGCGGAAGGCAGCTTGGCCTCGCGCTCGGCCGGGATTACCCCGGTCTTGAAGGCTTCGGGGTTGAGCGGGCCGTAGTCGATGATCATCGGCAACGCCGCTTGCAGTTTGGCATCGATGGCCTCGTTGACGAATTTCATGGCGGCCACCTTGTGCGGCGAGCCTTTGAGGACGCACAACGAGTTGGTTTCCAGCACACCCTGGTTGTAGTCGAATGCCACGGGTGCGCCGGCGGCCTGTACGGCGGTGATACGGCCGTTCCAGGCCTGGATCATGTCCACTTCGCCGTCGCTGATCAGCTGCGCCGACTGCCCGCCGGACGTCCACCAGGTGGCGATGTCGGGCTTGATCTGCTCAAGCTTGCGGAAGGCGCGATCGACGTCCAGCGGATAGAGCTTGTCCATCGGCACGCCATCGGCCAGCAGCGCGATTTCCAGGGTTGGACGTGGCAGGTTACGTAGGGAGCGCTGGCCCGGGTATTTTTTGGTGTCCCAGAAGTCGGCCCAGGTCTTGGGTACGTCCGCGCCTTTGAACGCGTCCGTGCGATACGCCAGCACCGTGGAGTAGCTGATGTAGCCGACGCTGTATTCGTCCTTGAGGCTGCCGGGTATTTGCGCGGCATTGGGAATCAGCGCAAGGTCGAGCTTCTCGAACAGCCCTTCGGCTTCGCCACGGATGCAGTCGCCAGTGGGCAGGTCCACCACGTCCCAGGTGACCTTGCCGCTCTCGACCTGGGTCTTGATGATCGGGTAGGCCTTGGGCGAGCTGTCCTGTTTGAGCGTCAGACCGAGCTTTTTCGCCGCAGGCTCCAGGATCGCCTTGCTCTGGGCTTCCTGATAAGCACCGCCCTGGGATACGAACGTGATGTCCTCGGCCATGGCCTGGGTGGCGCTACCGATGAACAGGGCCAGACTCGCGAGTTGGAAAGCTGTAGTGCGCAATGTGCTCATGGAAAGACTCCGAATGGTTGGCAGATTTTCTTGGGCGAGCTGTAGGTTTTGTTGTCGGTCGCTCTGCGGGACCATGGAGGTCTAATGTACCGGCTTGTCCGTGAACGAAGCGGCTACAAATGCGCGGATGAAAAGTGGTTTATTGCGAAAATGCGAACGGGCACAGTATTTCGTGCGTCGGGTGCGGGCTTGCGCGCCTGTCGCGAGCAGCCCCGAAGCCCCCGGTAGGAGCGAGCATGCTCGCGATGGCGGTGTGTTGGGTGAGTCATAGCCAAGTCATTCAGCCCACCGTCATCCGCCTCACCACGCGCCGAATCATCGGCGCCGCCAGCACCACCACCGGCAACATCGATACCCACGACAGCGCCCACGCGTTCAACCAGCGGCCGGCAAAGGCCAGGTCGAGCGCATGGGGTGTGGTGGCGATGGCGGCCGCGACCGCGCAGGTCAGGCCGGATTGAACGACGCCGAAAACGAAATGCTCATAACGGGCGGGGATTTTCATCGGGGGTTCTCGAGAAAGAGCGGGGGGGCGCGATGCCCGGCCGCTCGGGCACGATCAAGCCGGTTGCAGTTGCGCGATAGTCTCTTCGGTGGTCCACAGCCCGTGGGCGAGGAAGCGGTAATTGATGATGGCCGCCAGGTAGCCGTCGCCATCCGGCAGGCGCGGGCCGGCGGTGGCGTCGCGTACCACGACTATTTCAAAGCCCTGTTCGAGCAGTTCGCGCAGGTGTGATTCCACGCAAAGGTTGGCCGCCATGCCGGCGAGGATGATCTGCGACACGCCTTTCTTGCGCAATTGCAGCGCCAGGTCGTTGGTTTCCGGGCCGTAGACCTTGTGCGGCGAGGCGATGATGGTCTCGCCGTCGAGAATGTACGGCTTGTAGATCTCGAGGAAATCGGCGCCGGAGCCTTCGAAGTTTTCCAGGGTGTTCGGTCCCTTGCGATCGAACATGCAGATGCTGTGCATGACCTTTTCCAGCGGACCGCCAAAATGCCAGTCGTGGTCGTGCGGGTAGTAATAGTGTGGCGACACGGCCACGGGCAGGTCGTGAGCCTTGAAGGCCTTGAACAGTTTTTCCAGGTTTTCGACGGTGTTGTTCTCGACGATGCTCTCACCGAACACCGCCCAACTGGCGCCGGCAGGGCTGAGGAAGTCGTTCTGTGGGTCGATGACCACCAGGGCGGCTTTGCTCAGGTCGAGCTTGAAACCAGTGGCAGGCAGTGCGGGTTCGGCGGGGTCGGCGTACAGATGGCTCATGACGATTTACCTCTTGGGTGCTTGCGTGGATGAGACGTGAATGTTGCTTTATATAAATGACCAGTCGTCTTATTAATGAGGAAAAAAAACTCACTCCAATAGCCGAGGCAAGACCATCGATACGAAACGCTGCAGAGGTGCACCGTCGCGCAGGACCTTGCCGCGCATGACCGCACCTTCCCAGCCTTCGACGATGACACTGGCCAGCGCTTCGGCGTCGTGTGTTTCAGAGAGTTCGCGGCGCTGCTGCGCTTCACGCAGGCAGCTCGCGAGCAAACCTTCCCAGCGCGCCAGCACATCGGCCAGACGCTTGCGGGTTTGTTCGCTGCCATTGGACATTTCCAGGGACAGGTTGCCAATCAGGCAACCCAGGCTGTATTCATGCTCGCCGTGCTCGAGCACCAGGGCCTGGAAGAACTGGCCGATGCGCTCCAGCGGCTTGACCCGGGCGTCGTAGAAGATCGGCCCGTGGCGGGTTTCGATCGAGGTCCAGTATTCCTCGAGGATCTCTGCCGCGAAGTCTTCCTTGCTGGCGAAGTAGTTGTAGAAAGAGCCCTTGGGAATCTCGGCAGCGGCGGTGATGTCCTGGACGCCGCAGCCGTTGAAGCCACGGTTGTGAACCACCTGGCGGCCAATCGACAGCAAACGGGATCTGACTTCGAGGTTGACCGGGCGAGCCATGACAGAGACATCCAGTGATGAGAAAGTTTTAATAAACTAACTGGTCATCTATGTTTCGTCAACAGTCGAATTGACTGCCAATCAGTCCGCCTGCGCCATCTCGATGTACTCGAGCATCTTCTCGTTGCCATCGAGAATGTCACGGCAGATGGCCGCCCGTGCCGCCGCGCCATCGCGGCGCTTGAGTGCGTCGAGCACTTCCCAGTGATGGTCGATGGCCATGCGCTCGTTGAAGTTGCCATAGGCACGGGCGATCAGTGGGCCGGTGCGCATCCACAGGCTATCGAGCAAACCCGCCAGCACCGGCATGCGCGCGATGGTGGTCAGCGCGTAGTGAAATTGCTGATTGCACTTGAGAGCGGCTTGCAAGTCCTGGGCGTTGATCGCGGCGATGTTGTTTTCGATGCAGGCTTGCAGGTCTGCGAGTTCGCTGTCGGTCACCAGCGCGGCGGCCGTCTCCGCAGCCAGGCCTTCAAGCGCCAGGCGGATGCTGCGGATCTCGCCGTATTGCGCGGCGGTGAGGATGGGTACGCGGATGTCACGCGGGGTCTTGAGGATCAGCGCCTGTTCCTTGGCCAGTTGCAGGATCGCGTCGCGCACCGGTGTGACGCTGGTGCCCAGTTGTTCGGCCAGGTCGCGGATGCGCAGGCGGTCATCGGGCTGGAAACGCCCGGTGATCAGTGCCTCGCGCAGCAACTCGTAGATGCCACTGCCCAGGTAAGAGTGATTGAGGGTTTGAATAGGGTAGGGGTTGCTCATTGATCGCTCATCTGCGGCGGATGCCCGGCCCGAATGATGGAAGTTTCCGGCCGGGATTTCCAGATTATTTCAGACGTGCTGACCACCGTTGACATGAATCTCCGAACCGTTGATGTACGACGCGCCTCGGGTGCAGAGGAAATGCACCAGGGATGCGACTTCTTCCGGCTTGCCCAAGCGGTGCATGGGGATCTGCTGATCGACGATCAGTTCGGTCCCGGCAGACAGGATCGACGTCTCGATCTCACCCGGTGCAATCGCATTGACCCGCACACCGTGTGGCCCGAAATCATGGGCCATTTCCCGCGTCAGTGCGGCCAGTGCAGCTTTCGAGCAGGCGTAGGCGACCCCGGCAAACGGGTGCACCCTGGAACCTGCAATCGAGGTGACGTTGATCACCGAGCCTTGCGCCGCCTTGAGCTCATCGAACAGCCCTTGGGCCAGTAACGCCGTGGAAAACAGGTTGACGTTGAACACGCTGAGCCAGGTGGCGTAATCGGATTCCAGCACGCCCAATCGTGCGCCGGCTTCGCCTTTGGGTGAAATGCCGGCGTTGTTCACCAGGGCATCGAGGCGTCCGCCGAGTTTCTCCCGGATCAATGGCAGGCTGCGGCGCACTTCGTCGATGTCTTCCAGGTCCAGGTGGATGTGGTTCAACTCGCCTTCAGCCCAGGGGCAGCCTTCGGTCCAGTTCTGTCGCGAGGCCGTAAACACGCGCCAGCCCGCAGCGTTGAAGTGCTTCACCGTGGCATGGCCGATGCCACGGCTCGCACCGGTGAGGAGGAGGGTTCGTTGCTCGGTCATGCAGGCGCTCCTGAGGAAGGGGTGGAGTGGTGAGACTATACCAGTAAAAATTATGATGCATCATATTCTAAATATGTTACTAATGAGCTGCGCCTCGGAATCATCGCCGTGCGCCGGCCACCAGGTGCAAGACACCCGGCGCTGACCGAAATATTGCTGCCAAAAACAAAAAAACCACCTGCCATCCCTTAGCTGCCGCTCACGCACGTAGCGAATTCGGAGAGACGCATGAACAGCAAAATCGCAACTGTACTGATGCTTGGAATGATTGCCGGCCCTTTGAGCGCCGCTGAAAAACTGACCGTGGTGTCCTTCGGCGGCAACAACCGCCAGGCCCAGGAAAAAGCCTTCTACAAACCCTTCACCTCGGAAAAGAAAGTGGCGATCACGGCCGATGACTACAACGGCGAAATGGCCAAGATCCGGGTCATGGCCGACACCGGGAAAACCAGCTGGGACGTGGTCGAGGTCGAATCCCCCGAGCTGTTGCGCGGTTGTAGCGAAGGCCTGTTCGAGCCATTGGACTGGTCGCGCATCGGCAAGAAAGAAGATTTCATCCCGGCCGCCGTCAGCGATTGCGGGGTGGGTATCTTCATCTGGTCTACCGTTCTGACATACGACCCGAAAAAACTCGCCAGCGCGCCACAGGGCTGGGCGGATTTCTGGGACGTGAAGAAATACCCCGGCAAGCGCGGCCTGCGCCGTGGCGCCAAGTTCACCCTGGAGTTCGCCCTGTTGGCCGATGGCGTGGCCAAGGAAGATGTCTACACCTTGCTCGGCACCGAGGAGGGCGTGCAGCGGGCCTTCCGCAAACTGGATCAGATCAAGCCCGACATCCAGTGGTGGGAATCCGGCGCGCAGCCGTTGCAATGGCTGGCGGCAGGCGACGTGGTGATGACTTCGGCCTATAACGGGCGTGTCACCTCGGCGCAGGCGGAGGGACAATCGTTTGAAATGCAGTGGAATGGCAGCCTGTACGACCTGGATCACTGGGCCATCGTCAAAGGCTCGCCGAAGAAGGCCCTGGCGGAAAACTTCATCGCGTTTGCCAGTGCACCGGTTCAGCAGAAGCACTTTGTCGAGGCCATTCCTTATGGGCCAAGCAACACCAAAACCGTGGCACTGGTCGATGAGGCGGTGGGCAGCAAACTGCCGACTTCACCGGATAACCTGAAGAACGCCCGGGCCACGGATGCCGAGTTCTGGATCGACCACGGCGAAGACCTGGAAGAGCGTTTCATCGCTTGGGCCAACAAGTAATGCAAGGGGCCTGCGCGAGCAGGCCACATCACCGAAGCGAGGAGTCATGAACAATGCCGCTTGAGAAAGTATCGGCGCAACCCTGTCTGCTGGAGGCGGCCCCTGCCCGTGTCAGTGACGGGCAGGTCCTTGGGGTCCTTGCGCAGCACTACGCGATCAGCGGAAAACTCGAGCAACTGGGCGGCGAGCGCGACCTCAATTTCCGGGTCATGCTCGCGGACGGTACGTCGCGTCTGTTCAAGTTGTCGCATCCATTGGAAAACCCGCAGGTCGTGGACTTCCATAACCAGGCCATGCTCCAGATCGAGCGTAACGATCCGGCGTTGCCGGTGCAGCGTGTCTTTGCATCACTCGGCGGGCGATTCGTGGAGCCGGTCGAAATCGAAGGCCAGCGCATGTTGGTCCGTCTCCTGTCCTTCGTTGACGGCTTGCCGCTGCACCGCGTCGCCCACACATCGGTGAATTTCAGGCAGAACCTGGGCCAAGCGCTCGCCCGGTTCGACCTGGCCCTGGACGGCTTCAGCCATCCCGCTGCCGGGCACGTCCTGCTGTGGGACATGCAACACGCCCAGCGCCTCAGGCCCCGGCTGAAACACATCGAGCCGGGCGTTCGTCGCGACCGGATCGAACACAGCCTGGACCGCTTCGAATCCCAGGTACTGGGCAAGTGCGCCACGCTGCGCCACCAGGTGATCCATAACGACATGAACCCGCACAACATCATCGTCGATCCGGATCAGCCCGATGTGTTGCGCAACATCCTGGATTTTGGCGACATGGTCCACGCGCCGTTGGTCAACGAGGTCGCGGTCGCGGCATCGTACCAATTGGGGGTGGCGGGCGACGTCCTGGCCCCGGCGCTGGACATGATCCGCGCCTATCACCAGGTCAATCCCCTCACCGGCGAAGAATTGCAACTGCTGCCGGTGCTGATCTCCACACGCCTGGCGTTGTCGTTGTGCATCAATTATTGGCGGGCCGACCTGCACCCGGACAATCGCGAGTACATCCTGCGCAACTCATACCGCGCCCAGGATGCCCTGGCGGGATTGTCCGCAATGGCACCCGCCGAGATCCACGACAGAATCCTTGCCGCTTGCACCCAGGAGGTTGGCGCATGAGCATGATCAACGGTTTCACTTCTGAAGATGCCGATCGCCTGTCAGACAAGGAAAAACGCCTTGTCGAACGCCGGGCACGGTTGCTCGGCCCGGCCTATCGACTGTTCTACGAACACCCCTTGCACACGGTGCGCGGCGAGGGCGTGTGGCTGTACGACGAACAAGGCCGGCGGTATCTGGATGCCTACAATAACGTGGCGTCGGTGGGGCATTGTCATCCCCGGGTGGTCGAGGCGATCAGCCGGCAGGCCGGGCAACTCAACACCCACACTCGCTACTTGCAGGAGGGCATGCTCGATTACGCCGAGCAACTGCTGGGCACCTTTCCCGAGTACCTCGAGCGGGTCATGTTTACGTGCACCGGCAGCGAGGCCAACGATCTGGCGTTGCGCATCGCCAAACAGTTTACCGGCGGCACCGGCGTGATCATCACCCGCTTCGCGTATCATGGCGTCACGGGTGATATCGCCGAGCTTTCTCCGTCGCTCGGCCCGAGCATGGTTCTGCCACCCCACGTGCGCACCGTTCGCGCCCCCGATGCTTATCGGCTGGGTGCGGATCAAGTGGCCTCGACCTTCGTGGCTGACGTCCGTGCGGCCATCGATGACCTGCGCAAACACGGCATTCGTCCGGCGGCGATCCTGCTCGACGGCATTTTCGCCAGCGATGGCGTCTTTGCGGGCCCAACCGGCTGCATCGCCGAAGGGATCGCATTGGCCCAGGCCGAAGGCCTGTTGTACATCGCCGATGAAGTCCAGTCCGGCTTCGCCCGCACTGGCCTGAACATGTGGGGTTTCCAGCGGCACGACGTGCGCCCCGACCTCCTGACCCTGGGCAAGCCGATGGGCAACGGCCACCCCATCGCCGGCCTGGTCGGTCGAGCGCAAGTGGTCGATCACTTTGGCCAGAACATGCGCTACTTCAACACCTTTGGCGGCAACCCGGTGTCCTGCGCAGCGGGGCAGGCCGTGCTGGACGTCATCCGTGACGAACAGTTGCAGCAGCGCTCGCACACCCTGGGTGAATGTCTGTTGACGGGGTTGCGGGAGCTGGCCGAGCGTTACCCGATCATCGGCGATGTGCGCGGTGCCGGGATGTTCCTGGGGGTCGAGCTGGTGACCGATCGCGCCACAAAAGCGCCTGCCGCCACGCAGACCCGTCAGGTGGTCAACGCGATGCGCGAGCAGGGCGTATTGATCAGTGCTGCCGGGCCGCTGGAAAACGTGCTGAAGATTCGCCCGCTGCTGGCCTTCGAACAGGAGCATGCGCACTTGCTACTGGAAGCGGTCGGCACGGCGCTGGAAGGGCTGCAGCCGTAGCGGTTCAGACGATATCGTCGATCAGGATATGGTGCTGCCCACGGCTGCAGCGTTCGATGCGCGCCTCGACCTTGTACACCGCGCGCAGCATCTGCTCGTTGATCACTTCATGGCTCGGGCCGCTGCCCTGAGCGGTGCCATCGGCGATGACCAGCACCTGATCGGCGAAGCGCAAGGCCTGGTTCAGGTCATGGATGGCGATGAACACGATGACTTCGCGCTTTCGCGCCAGGTCGCGCATGAAGTTCAGCACCTGGACCTGGCGGTGCATGTCGAGGGCGCTGGTGGGCTCGTCCATCAGCAGGATCTGCGGTTCGCGCACCAGCGTCTGGGCGATTGAGACCAGTTGTTGCTGGCCGCCGCTGAGTTCACCCAGGTTGCGGAATGACAGCGGCGTAATGCCCAGGGCGTCGAGGATCTCATCGACCAGTTTCAGGGGTCGTCTCAGAAAACGGAAAATAAAGCACGCTAAGCGTGCGTGGAGGCTGGCACCCAGCGGTACAGCGTCGGAATGGACACGCCGAGGTTCTTGGCCACGTCCTTGGGCGGCACCCCGCTGGCCAGCAGCTTCTTGGCCGACTCGATCTTGCTGTCGGTCATCTTCGGCTTGCGGCCGCCTTTGCGGCCGAGCTGCTTGGCGACTTCCAGCCCGGCGCGGGTGCGCTCGACGGTCAGCTCGCGCTCCATTTCGGCAAGGCTCGCCATGACGTGGAAGAAGAACCGCCCGGATGGTGTGCCGGTGTCGATGGAGTCGGTGAGGCTCCTGAACTGGACACCGTGCTTGTGCAGATCGCCGACCAGATCGACCAGTTGCTTGACCGACCGGCCCAGCCGGTCGAGCTTCCAGACGACCAAAGTATCGCCTTCGCGCAGCATTTCGAGCGTCTTGGCCAAGCCAGGCCGGTCTGCCCGCGTGCCACTCACCTTGTCCTCGAAGACCTTTTTACATCCGGCCTTGCTCAAGGCTTCGCGTTGCAGCTCCAGGTTCTGATCCTGCGTCGAGACGCGCGCATAGCCAATCAACATGGCTTGTCTCGCGCCCGGTCGATGCGTTCCTGCATCGCCTGCATCACTTCTTCGTGGGTGTACGATCTGGCGTTGGCGTCGGTGGCTTGCCGCAGGGCTTCCTCAACCTCGCGCGTCATCCGCTCGTAATCCTCCGGCCACAGCGCTTGCTCCATGCGCAGCGACGCCTGACCCAGCAGGTGCAGCAGGCTGAACAGCCGCATGTCGTTGGTGGCGACGATGCGCTCCCGAATCTGCTCCTGAATAGCTTCGCTAGCCCGATGCGCTTGTGGTGTGGCAGTCCCCTCGTAGTCAGCGGGGAATTCCGCTTCCTCGGCAATCCTTGCCCAGGCGCTGGCCAGCGCCTCGATGGTTGACGTGCTCATTTCCGCCGCTCCTGTGCTCTTTGGCGAATCAACCGGCCAAGGGGCCTCGACGCGAAAACCAGCAGCATCACGCCTATCGGATACCAGGTCGAGAAGACCACCAAGGCATCGAAGGCTGGCCGTCCGGTGTTGGTAGGCAGTACGGCGGTCACAGCCATCAACCCGCCGACCGTCCAGATGATGCGCCACACGTAGGGCATCACGCGGGGCACGTAGCCGTCATCGAAAGCGGTCTGGTAGTAGCGGCGCAGGCCGCGCTCGGCAAGCGCCTGGCGCTGCCGCTCCGACAGCGCATCCGTCCGGCCATACCAGCGCCGGAATGGTGGACAGCGCAGCAGCAAAGGGGTGAAGAGGATCATCACCGCCACGATCGCGACACCCCACGCCATGACGGCGCCGGCATCGGGCCGCTTGGCGTTCTCGATCACGGGCGCGAAGACGCCCGGAGCACCGATCATCCAGAACAGCGCAATGTGCTGATGGAAGGAGAGCTTCATTTGCTCATCCACTTGCGCAGCAGGCGCTTTTTCAGGGAGGCGCGTTCTTGCGGGTTGCGTCCCTTGTGATTGGCGATGCGATCCGCCGTGGCGGCCTGGCGCTTGACGGGCCAGTAGGAGCGGCCATCCTTGCCCATCGACCAGACGCTGCTGGCCTGGTTTTCCAGCAGGGGCAGATGGGCGCTCAGGGCTTCGGGCGACGCGCTGGTCAGCGCCGTGCGCTCACGGGTGCGCCAGCGCTGATGCCAGAGCTTCTTGTCCTCGCGCTCGCTGCCGCAGGTCGTGTGCCCGACGATGGGTGTTTTGCGGCGGCTGCGGCTCATAACGTAGTGGTCTCCAAGAACATTCAGGACTGATCCCAGGCGTCGATGGTCAAGACCTGATCGGCAGGACAGGCGGCTACGCGGTCGGGAACTGGATGGTGTTCAGTCTCATGCCGACCCCATTCGATTGATCGCGTCGCTTGCGGCACGCTGCGACGCAAGGAGGTTTGCGACCTGGTTTAGCAGCCGTGTCCGCTGCATGTCTGTTACCTATCTCCCCGACCGCTCATTGGACCAACTCCAGAGATTGGGCTCTATCGCTCAGCCAATACGAAACCGGCATTGGCTGATGCCACAACCGAGACGAACACAAATGGCTCGGTACCTGTATTTCGCGCCCCGTGCACTTGGCCCGGTCTTGCCACGGCTATCTCACCTTCCCTGAGGGCACGAACAATCCCATTGCCCTGAAAGTAATCAGCCATTCCCGACAAAACAGTCCACGTGTCTTGGCCGTGAGGATGAATGTGAGCCGCAATTTCCTGCCCGGGATGGACATGCCAAACCACGATAATTGAGTCTCGGGTTTCAAGCACAACGGAACGAATAGGCTCGCCTTCGGACGGCTGAACATACTCGGCTACAGAAAATATTCTCGATTCAACAGTCATCGGAGATCCCTCTTTCACAGTGCCCCCAGACAGGCTGGATATGAGTTCTAACTCGAATTTGAACGGGAGGCTGGTCGTGCGGTCGTGCAGTTGCCGATGAGCGTGTCGGCTGCTGCCTCCTTGCCCACCAGCGAACCAGACGGTCGCATGCGCATCCTTTCTTATCGAAACTCGTTGAGATGATATGCAATCAAGAATAGAATTTCAAGAACTATTTTCGAGAATCGCAATGCCTTGATTCCCGTGCCGCGCTGTCACTTTCAGAAGGCGACAGCACGAAATATCAAAAGTCGACCGCACGGTCTTTTCTGACGTTGGAGTCGCCTCAGAAAACGGAAAATAAAGCACGCTAAGGCGTAGTTCCCTCGGGCTACACCGCGTCCGCACTGCGCGGTTCTTTCTTCCCTTGCAGTGACGCAATCAGCGGGCAGGAAACGTTCCCCTTCCGCGCATGGCAGGCGCACACCAAATCAGACAGCACGGCCTCCATGCGCGCCAGGTCAGCCATCCTCTCGCGCACGTCCTTGAGCTTGTGCTCGGCCAGGCTGCTGGCTTCCTCGCAATGGGTGCCATCCTCCAGCCGCAGCAGCTCGGCGATCTCATCCAGGCTGAAGCCCAACCGCTGGGCTGATTTCACGAAGCGCACCCGCGTTACATCCGTCTCGCCATAGCGGCGAATGCTGCCGTAAGGCTTGTCCGGTTCCGGGAGCAAGCCCTTGCGCTGATAGAACCGGATGGTCTCCACATTGACCCCGGCCGTCCTGGCGAAAACGCCAATGGTCAGGTTCTCCAAATTGTTTTCCATATCGCTTGACTCCGTACATAACTACGGAAGTAAGCTTAAGCTATCCAATTCAGATTCGAAAGGACAAACGTATGTCTGAACCTCAAAACGGGCGCGGCGCGCTCTTCACTGGCGGGCTGGCCGCCATCCTCGCCTCGGCTTGCTGCCTCGGGCCGCTGGTTCTGATCGCCTTGGGGTTCAGCGGCGCTTGGATCGGCAACTTGACGGTGTTGGAACCCTATCGCCCCATCTTTATCGGCGTGGCGCTGGTGGCGTTGTTCTTCGCCTGGCGGCGCATCTACCGGCCGTCAGCCGCCTGCAAACCGGGTGAGGTTTGCGCGATTCCCCAAGTGCGAGCTACTTACAAGCTCATTTTCTGGGGCGTGGCCATGCTGGTTTTGGTCGCGCTCGGATTTCCCTACGTCGTGCCATTTTTCTATTGATCACAGGAGTTCACCATGAAAAAGCTGCTTTCCGCCCTTGCCCTCGCTGCCGTTGTTGCCCCCGTGTGGGCCGCCACCCAGACCGTTACGCTGTCCGTACCGGGCATGACCTGCTCGGCCTGTCCGATCACTGTCAAGAAGGCGATTTCCAAGGTCGATGGCGTCAGTAAAGTTGACGTGACCTTCGAGACGCGCGAAGCGGTGGTCACCTTCGATGATGCCAAGACCAGCGTGCAGAAACTGACCAAGGCTACCGAGGATGCGGGCTACCCATCATCAGTCAAGAACTGATCATGAAAGACCCGAAGACACTGCTGCGGGTCAGCATCATTGGCACAACCCTCGTGGCGCTGTGTTGCTTCACCCCTGTTCTGGTCATTTTGCTCGGTGTGGTCGGCTTGTCCGCGCTGACCGGCTATCTGGACTATGTGCTGCTGCCTGCGCTGGCGATTTTCATCGGCTTGACCATCTACGCCATCCAACGAAAACGCCAAGCCGATGCCTGCTGCACCCCGAAATTCAATGGAGTAAAAAAATGACCGAAATCACCGTGAATGGCATGACCTGCACATCCTGCGCCACCCATGTCAAAGATGCTTTGGAAAAGATTCCCGGCGTGAATGCCGCTGTGGTGTCCTATCCAGAAAGCCGCGCGCAAGTCATGGCAGACACCGCCGTGAGCCACAACCAACTGCTGGCCGCCATCGCCGCATTGGGTTATCAAGGCTCGATCCGGGTTGGTGATTTCAAAGATGAACCAAAAATCCGTGATGCACTTGAGGGCGCCGGTTTGCATATCGCCATCATTGGCAGCGGCGGGGCCGCGATGGCGGCGGCGCTGAAGGCCGTCGAGCAAGGCGCGACGGTCACGCTGATCGAACGCGGCACCATCGGCGGCACCTGCGTCAATATCGGCTGTGTGCCGTCCAAGATCATGATCCGCGCTGCCCATATTGCCCATCTGCGCCGGGAAAGTCCGTTCGACGGCGGTATTGCGGCAACTGTGCCTGCGATTGACCGCAGCAAACTGCTGGCCCAGCAGCAGGCCCGTGTCGATGAACTGCGGCACGCCAAATACGAAGGCATCCTGGACGGCAATCCAGCCATCACCGTTTTGCACGGTGAAGCGCGTTTCAAGGACGACCAGAGCCTGGTCGTCCGTTTGAACGAGGGTGGCGAGCGCGAGGTAACGTTCGACCGCTGCCTGGTCGCCACCGGTGCCAGTCCGGCCGTGCCGCCGATTCCGGGCCTGAAAGAGTCACCCTACTGGACTTCCACCGAAGCGCTTGTCAGCGACACCATTCCCGCACGCCTGGCCGTGATCGGTTCGTCGGTGGTGGCGTTGGAACTGGCGCAAGCCTTTGCCCGGCTCGGCAGCCAGGTCACGATCCTGGCACGCAGCACCTTGTTCTTCCGGGAAGACCCGGCCATCGGCGAGGCCGTGACAGCCGCTTTCCGCGCCGAGGGCATCGAGGTGCTGGAGCACACGCAAGCCAGCCAGGTCGCCCATGTGAACGGCGAATTCGTGCTGACCACCGGACACGGTGAATTGCGCGCTGACAAGTTGCTGGTTGCCACCGGTCGGGCACCGAATACGCGCAGCCTCGCGCTGGACGCGGCGGGGGTCACTGTCAATGCGCAAGGGGCCATCGTTATCGACCAAGGCATGCGCACGAGCAACCCGAACATCTACGCGGCCGGCGACTGCACCGACCAGCCGCAGTTCGTCTACATGGCAGCGGCCGCCGGCACCCGTGCCGCGATCAACATGACCGGCGGCGACGCAGCCCTCAATCTGACCGCGATGCCGGCAGTGGTGTTCACCGACCCGCAAGTCGCCACCGTGGGCTACAGCGAGGCGGAAGCGCACCACGATGGCATCGAGACCGACAGTCGCACGCTGACACTCGACAACGTTCCGCGAGCGCTTGCCAACTTCGACACACGCGGCTTCATCAAGCTGGTCATCGAGGAAGGTAGCGGACGGCTCATCGGCGTGCAGGCGGTGGCCCCGGAAGCGGGCGAACTGATCCAGACGGCGGTGCTCGCCATCCGCAACCGCATGACGGTGCAGGAACTGGCCGACCAGTTGTTCCCCTACCTGACAATGGTCGAGGGGTTGAAGCTTGCGGCGCAGACCTTCAACAAGGACGTGAAGCAGCTTTCCTGCTGCGCTGGATAAAAAAAGGAGGTTTTCAATGAGCGCCTACACCGTGTCCCGGCTGGCCCTTGATGCCGGGGTGAGCGTGCATATCGTGCGCGACTACCTGCTGCGCGGATTGCTGCGTCCGGTGGCGTGCACCCCGGGCGGCTATGGCCTGTTCGATGATGCCGCCTTGCAACGGCTGTGCTTCGTGCGGGCGGCCTTCGAGGCGGGCATCGGCCTGGACGCGCTGGCGCGGCTGTGCCGGGCGCTGGATGCTGCGGACGGCGATGAAGCGGCCGCGCAGCTTGCCGTTCTGCGCCAGTTCGTCGAGCGTCGGCGCGAAGCGTTGGCCGATCTGGAGGTGCAGTTGGCCACCATGCCGACCGAGCCGGCACAGCACGCGGAGAGTCTGCCATGAACAGCCCCGAGCGCTTGCCGTCCGAGACGCACAAACCGATCACCGGCTACCTGTGGGGCGCGCTGGCCGTGCTCACCTGTCCCTGCCATTTGCCGATTCTCGCCATTGTGCTGGCCGGCACGACGGCCGGCGCGTTCATCGGAGAGTACTGGGGTATCGCAGCCCTCACGCTGACCGGTTTGTTCGTCCTGTCTGTGACACGACTGCTGCGGGCCTTCAAAGATCGATCATGAGCGCTTCCCATTGAGACAAACCACGCTGTCGCTACGTTGCCTCATGCCGGCATCAAATTCGGCTGAGTAGCTTCTCGCCATCTGGACGTAGCTCACCCTTGGGTGAAACATGCCGATACAGGGTCTGCCGCGTGACGCCAAGTTCCTGGCACAGGTCGCCGACCTTGGTCTCTGGCTGACCCATTGCCGCCATCGCCAGCCGCAGCTTGGCGGCGGTCATCTTGAACGGCCGGCCGCCTTTCCGCCCGCGCGCGCGGGCCGAGGCTAGGCCGGCAATCGTGCGCTCCGCGATCAACTCGCGCTCGAACTCGGCCAGGGCGGCGAAGATGCCAAAGACCAGCTTGCCGGCGGCGGTCGTGGTGTCGATGGCCGCGCCGTGCCCGGTTAATACCTTCAAGCCGATGCCGCGCCCAGTCAGGTCGTGCACGGTGTTGATGAGATGTCGCAGGTCGCGTCCGAGCCGATCCAGTTTCCACACGACCAGTGTGTCGCCAGTTCGCAACGCCTTCAGGCAGCTCGTCAAGCCGGGCCGATCCTCGCGCATGCCGGATGCCTGGTCCTCGTAAAGATGTACTGGATCGACCCCGGCGGCAATCAGCGCGTCGCGCTGCAAATCGGTAGCCTGGGAGCCGTCCGCCTTCGATACCCGCATGTAGCCTATCAGCATGTCGTACCTGTCACATATACGTTCGATTATGTGACAGTGTGAGCCAGAAAGTTCTCGCCGTCAAAAACTGTCACTTAACCCGTCATTTAGTCTAAGACCTGCAAACGGCCATTCAGGCTCGTAATGTGACAAAAACTCCGGCGGGATGCCCTCCTTGGTGAACGTGGCGCGCAAACGTTCCAGGGATTCGGGGTCGCGTCGCCCGTAGGACGCCAGTGTGAACAGCAAGCGGGCCGTCTCCGGGTTGTGTCGCGCTTCAATGATGGCCTCATCGATGGCCTGGGCTGCTCGTTGCCAGTGGTTGATGGGTTCCGGCTTCGGCACCTTCGCCGGCAGGCCGTTGGTGAAACCAGTGTGCGGCTCCGTCTGAAACAGCGCGGCCTGTTCCCCGCGCGGGATCAGCGCCTTTGACTCGATCAGCGTGATGGCGGTGGCCGCCGCCTCCAGCATCTGCCACTGCACCGCCGGGGCCAGAATCTCGTAGGGACGCCACAGACTCTGCCCGGCGCGCAGCGGATGGCCGCAGCGCTCCCAGACATGGCGGATGCTCGCCGAGCAACTGCCGCAGTGCGAGAGCGGCGTGTTCAGCTCATCAAGCAGGGTGCGCAGCAGCCGGAACCACAAGCCGGCGTGGACACGCCGACGCGGCAGCTCCACAAAACCCGTCGTCAGCGCCTGCCAGGTGCGCCGGTCCATGCAGGCGATTGCGTCATCGGCAGGGCGCGGCGCAGCATCGGCGATTTCCCACTGAAGATACCGGCCGGGCATGCCCCAGTAGGACTCCAGCCAGCAGCCATGCTGCGGGCAGCTCAGCATCAAGGGGAGCTGCCAGACGAGTAGCACAGCTTGATTCGTTGGATCGTTCAGACACTGCGGACACGCCCGGCGAATCGTCTGGCTCGGTAGCCAGGCACGCCAGCGAGTGATGGACCGCACCTTGCGGGTGCGCTTGGGCAGGAGCACCGCGCATTGGAATGTATAGGTTTCCAAGGCTGCTGGTACCGAATCGTCGAGACTGTCGAGCAGCCACGGCACCCAGCCTGCAAGACTCATGCTGCGCAACCGCTCCAGCTCGACGCCACTGCGCTGGCAGAGCGCCGTCAGCAACGACAAGGATGGTGCGGTATCCAGGTCATCAAGTTGGCTGTGACCAAGATCGTGGGCCAGCAGCTCGTGCACGTCCATCTGGTAGCAGGCGGCGACCCGGTTGAGCCATGAGGACAGGGCTTCGCCTTCCTTGGGTGCCGGATGCAGCGGCCAGCGCGGCGCGGACTTCACATCAGTTCCCGCTCGAACTGTCGCCGCCGCTCACTGGGGCCGATGTAGTCGGCCATGCTGAGCGTGCGGTGGTTGATCGCTTCCTCGCCACTCTCCACGGCGGCGACGGCCGCCGCCACCAGCAGATGTGCAAGCTCGCCGATGGTGCCTTCGCTCCGGGTGAGCAGGTAGCTGTACCGGCTTGCAATCGAAAACGGCCGTGCTCGCAATCAGCGCAATTTCCGGCTCAGATTAACTGCGACTGACGGAGCCGTCTGGCTCAGATTATTTGCGAGCGAGCTTGCATTCAGCCGCGCCGGCTTGCATTCCATCGTTCCCTACTCACATTAACTGCAACTAGCCCCGTCTTTAGAGGTGGTAAAGATGCCGATGATGGCCATGGTGTTCTCCTTTCGGATTCATGGTCGCGCCCATCGCGTCCTTGTTGTGAGCCGATCGGCGGGTGAGGGCCGAACGCACTGCCAATGCAGCCGAAACGTAGAGAAGGACCTTGAGCTCCGAACAATTTGTTGCGCGAGAAAGCCGCTCGCCGGCGGGGAAAATGTTCGGTGGGAACGGTTGTGGGCCCAGGTCCGATCCCGCCAGGATTCACGACGACTCAAGGACGCATGGCTGACCGGCCGGACAGGAGTATTGGCCGACTCTAAACACCAGTCGTAGGCGCTGGAATCTCGCGACATGCGTAGCCCTTGCTTGGCGAAAAATATTCCCGATCGCCGAGCGCTCGATCTGACATTCGTCGTTCGGTATAGTAAAGAGTGCAGACCAGGCAGATAGGGGCGCCGGTAGCTTAAGGCCAAACCAGAGACGAGCCGCGCGAATGCTCGCCGAGGACCCGGTTTTCAAGCGCATGAGCTTATTTGACCGCGACGGAAACTTGGTCTCCTCAAGCCACGCGGATGAACCGCAAAAACTCCCTGCGGGTTGGCTGTCGCAACTGCGCGAACACACGGGTAGAAGTGCCCCGGCCAGGCGCGGAGGCTTCGATGAGCGCGGATCGGACATCTTGTCCTAACGGTCGACCCCGCCAGCGGGGGCTTCGTCAGCACCGCGCTGCAATTGCCGGCAGGGCTCTGGGACAACCATCTGCGTCTGGTCTGAAAGCGTTCAAGTATCGCAGCGGTACGCCGACATAAGGGGGCGAACGAACGGTCATTTGGCTGACCGCTCGCTCAATCTTGCGTATGACTCAAGCGCCCCCCTTTCGATACGAGACCGCCCAGATGCTCTTGAAAAAATCCCTGCGCGCTCAGCTGCTCACACTGATCGGCGGCAGCCTGTTGGTGATATTGCTGATCGCCTTCGCCAGTTTTTCCTTCTTGTCGGATGACATTTCCAAGTATCAACAACTACTCAAGGGTCCGATCGAAACGTCGCGCCTGATCGACGAAGCCAACGTGGAATTCAAAGTGCAGGTGCAGGAGTGGAAGAACGTCTTGCTGCGTGGCAAATCACCTGAAGCCTTGAGCAAGTACTGGCAAAGCTTCGAGAACCAGGAACGAAAGGTCCAGGACATCCTGGGCAGACTCGTTGAGCGAAGCGAGCACAACCCTGCCCTGTCAAAGCAGCTCCGCGACCTGCACGAGGAGCACCGGCGCCTCGGCGCCGCCTACCGCGCGGGCCGTGCGGCCTACATCGCCGGCGGAAACGATCCATTCGCCGGCGACGAGGCGGTTCAAGGCATCGACCGTGCCACCAGCGAACAGCTCAGTGGTTTGGTCATCCAGCAGCGCGATTCGGCGCTGCATCGTTCGGAAACCATCAGCGAAGCCGCAGATCGTAAAATAGTCGTCGGCTCGTTGGTAATGCTAGCCGCTGGCGTTTTCATCGCCTTGCTCAGCCTATGGTTGGTAAACCGCAATCTGATCGCCCCCATCCGTCACCTGATCGACCACATCGCCAAGCTCAGCCAGGGCGACTTTGCACAGCGCGTCGATGCGTCCCGTGCTGACGAATTGGGACGTCTGGCAGTTGCCGCGAATATCCTGCGTGACTTCCTTGCCGATACGTTCACCCTCCTGCAACGCAACACCTCGGACCTGGACAGCGCCAGTGGTGAATTGAGCGCCATCGCCGCACTGATGGGCCAAGGCACTCGCGAGCAGTTCTCGCGCACCGATCAGGTCGCTACCGCCATGCATGAAATGTCCGCTACGGCGCAGGAAGTCGCCCGTCACGCCGCCGAAGCCGCGCGTGCAGCGGATGCGGCCGATCATTCGGCGCAGCAGGGTGAGACCATGATGCGTTCGACTATCCAGACCATTACCCACATGCGCGGCGAGATCAGCAACACCGCCGAGGTAATACGCCGTCTGGAGACCGATAGCGGTCGCATTGGCAAGGTGCTGGAAGTTATTCGCGGCATCGCCGACCAGACCAATCTGCTGGCGCTAAACGCAGCCATCGAAGCCGCCCGCGCGGGCGATGCCGGACGCGGGTTTGCCGTCGTTGCCGACGAGGTGCGCACGCTGGCCAGGCGCACCGCCGACTCCACCGCTGAAATTCATCAGATTATCGACACGGTGCAGACCGGCGCGGTGGATGCGGTGCGTGCGATTGAAAATGGACAAACCCGCAGCAACGAAGGTGTCGAACAGGTTACGGAAGCGGGCAGCATGCTTCAGCGCATCACCCAAGAAGTCGAAGCGATCCGCGACATGAACCGTCAGATCGCTACCGCTGCCGAAGAGCAGACGTCCGTGGCGGAAGATATCTCGCGCAATCTGACCGAAATTACCGCCATCGCCACCACCAACCAGGACAATGTCGAGCGTACCGAGGCAGCCAGCCAGAACCTGCATACGCTGTCGGCCCAGCTCAGCGAAGTGACGCACCGCCTCGCGGGCTGACACAGGCTCTGCTCCGGCCCTAGATGATCGGTGTCACCACGTTGCTAGGTCCGACTCATCCGAGTTCGAGGGAGTTGGGGCAGGGCCGATCAACATGGCTTGTCTCGTGCTTGGTCGATTCGTTCCTGCATCGCCTGCATGACTTCTCGTGGGTGTACGACTTGGCGTTGGGGTCGTCGGCCTCACGGAGAGCTTCTTCGACCTCGCGGGTCATCCGCTCATATTCTTCTGGCCACAGCGCTTGCTCCATGCGCAGCGACGCCTGCCCCAGTAGGTGCAGACCGAACAGACGCATGTCATTGGTGGCGATGACGTGCTCTCGAATCCGCACCTGGATCACCTCATCGCCAGTTGATGCAGCTTCAACAGGTCGGTGCGCAGTTGCGGAGGCCCGCCGTCTGCGTTGTCACTCAATCGCCGCGCAGCTCGTCCACGGCATCGACTGCCCGCAGCAGTGCGGTGGTATCGAAACTCTCGGGAGTCAGTTCGTTCCAATCGTCGTCGGTGATGCTGATTGTCATGTAGCTTCTTTCCTTGTCCTGGGCAGACCCCGGCGTTACAGGCCAAGCTCGCTATGCGATCCGAGACGCACGAGTTGCAGCACGGCGTCATCCGGCTTGCGGTAAATCAACACCAGGTCGGGCTTGATGTGACAGTCCCGGTGGTCTTTCCAGTCGCCGGTGAGGGCGTGGTCACGGTGCTTCTCGGCCAGAGGCTGGTTATTCGCCAGGGCTGTGACGACGGCAATGAAATCGCTCGCCAGCGTCTGACGATGCGGGCCTTTGGCTTCGCGTTTATAATCGCGTTTGAACCGGCTGGTCTGTTCAATCGTCCGCATTCAGATCCGCCATCAGATCCTCGACGGAAGCGAACGACTTCAAGCCGCCACGGCGCGCTTCCTTCATCGCCTCGATGGTGGTGGCGTTCGGAATCAGCGGCTCGAACGGCAAGGCTTTCTCGCGGGCGACTCGGGTCAACATGATGCGGAAGGCGTCAGACACGGTGAGTCCCATCGCTGCCAGCACGACGGTCGCCTCTTCCTTGATGTGCTCGTCGATACGGGCACGGACTACAGCATTTGCGGACATGGTTTGATCCTCCAGATTGATGAGCTACATTGTAGCTCAATCCTTCCAGGAGTGCACCCAGCACACCTCGCCAGAGGCGTCTATCAAACGAAGGTTTATTGGACTGTCCGTACCATTGATGTTCACTTGTAGAAAGTGAGCCCATCGCGATGGAATACAGGATCGGTTGGTCAGGCTTTCAATGCCAGGATTCGGCGCGCACCGTTCAATACGATGAGGCCAACGACCGTACCAATCACCAAGTCTGGGTAGGGAGAGCCCGTCCACGCAACCAGCGCGCCGGCGACGATAACGCCAATGTTCGCGAGCACATCGTTGGCCGAAAAAATCCAGCTCGCTTTCATGTGTGCACCGCCTTCGCGATGGCCATAGATCATCAAGAGACAGCTGGCGTTTGCGACGAGTGCAACTAAGCCAATCCCCATCATCAGCATCGACTCAGGTTCGCTGCCATAGTGGAAGCGTCTAGCCACCTCCACGAGTACGCCCAGTGCCAACAGGATCTGAAAGAAACCCGCCAGGTGCGCAGCGCGAACTTGCAGCTGTGCACTGCGGCCGACGGCAAAGAGAGCCAAGCCATAGACGGCAGCATCCGCAAACATGTCCAGCGAGTCGGCAATAAGGCCCGTCGACTGAGCGATCAACCCTGCGCCCATCTCGATAACAAACATGGCAGCGTTGATGCCGAGCAAAATTTTCAGGGTGCTCGCCTCTTTCGACGCCGCTAATTCCTCATCAGCGCGATTGGTCGAGGCTGCTTCCTGACTAGCTGGTTGAGTCCCCAGTAGCGCTGCCCCTAGACCCAGGGACTCCAGCTTGGTAGTGATTGGGTCAACCGCCCCGTCATGGAAAGCGAGTACCTGCCTGCTGCTCAGATCAAAGGACAACGAACGAAGCTCAGGCAAGCTATTCAGCGCGAGCCGAATCATTCGCTCTTCCGAAGGGCAATCCATCTTGGGTACAGAAAAATGGCTGACCCAGGCTCCTTCGGTCGAGGGCGCGCTCGCTGCTTCAGCAGGCGCTGACACTGAACCGCAGCCACAGGATTTTTCACACGAGCTCATGATCCGCCTCTCCTATCAGGTTCAATTCTGGCAATTGAAAACCATATAGCAGGTATAGGGTCAAGCCTGGATATACTGGCTGTTTATCGAGGAGCAGCCTATGCGCATTGGTCAACTTGCACAGCTGACGGGAGCGGACATTCAGACCATTCGTTTCTATGAGCGCCAGGGCCTGCTTGCATCGCCCAATCGCCAGGCAAATGGCTACCGAGCCTACGAAGCGGATCATGTGGAGAAACTGCTGTTCATCCGCCGTTGCCGGTCCTTTGGCATGTCGTTGGACGAAATTGGTGTTTTGCAGAGCGTTCAAGCACAGCCGCAGCAACCGTGCGCGGCGGTCAATACGCTGCTTGATAGCCATATCGCCCAGGTCAGGGCCCAGATCGCATCCTTGCAAGCCCTGGAAAACCAGTTGGTGACGTTACGCAGCTGCTGCGATGACGAACGACAAAGCCTGGACTGCGGAATACTTTCGGGTCTAGTGGAGGGAGGCAAACGGCTTCCATAAGGCGCGCTAGAAAAGTGCCATTCGCTTCTGCTCAAAGCGTAGAGCTTGACCCTATAGCGGCTACAGGGTGTTCACTTGCACGATCGGCCCAGAATCATGGCCTTCCAACTGCTGCGCAAGTGAGTTCCAGATGAATACCGCCCTCCGCAATGCCATCGATGAAGCCTTTTTCCAGGCAAGGACAGCACTCCGTGAAAAGGCGCCAACCGAGGCATTCCCCTGGCTCGAGCGCGCCCACATCTTGAGCCAGCACATGCCCGTCCTGCATGCGCGGAGCCATTGGTTGATGCTAAGGGCTGGCTGGCAGTTGCGCGACTACCGGGAAATGTTCGGCCAAGCACCACGGATCATCGCTGCCGTGTTGTTCTCGAAGATCTGGGTACCGCTCGGCAATACCGGACGCGCGAGGATCAGTGCATTCGCGCCGATGCCCGTCTCACCCGGATTGCAGCGACTGTTTCAGGGAGCGAAACAATGAAATCGCCACTTGGAATGGCGCACCGTATCACTCCCGGGCTCTGGTGGACGCTATCGCTAGCCGTTGCCCTGGCCGACCAGGCGATCAAATATGTAATTGAGGGTTCGCTCTCGGTCGGCGCCGTGGTTCCTCTGACCCCAGTCTTCAATCTGGTCCATTTCTGGAATACCGGCGCAGCGTTCAGCTTCCTAGCTGACGCGGGCGGTTGGCAGCGCTACTTCTTCATTCTCCTCGCACTGGTTGTTTCGATTGGGCTCGCGTTGCTCTTGCGTAAGCCCAGGGCCAAGCTCGAAGCGCTGGGCTATAGCCTCATACTGGGAGGGGCAGTGGGGAATCTGATCGATCGCAGCTTCCGAGGCCATGTGATCGACTATCTGGATTTTTTCTGGCAATCCTGGCATTGGCCTGCATTCAACTTGGCGGACATCGGCATCGTGGGCGGTGCCGCCATGTTGCTCCTGAGCAGTGTGCTGAGTCCAAGCGCGGAACTGGACCGGGGCAGATAATGCGAAGCTCGGATGCCGCAGAAGTGGCTCGCTGGTCAGGCCATGCCTGGGTCGGCCCCGGTATCGGCGTCTTTCTCGGCCATGCCGCCCACCAGGATTGGCACCATCATCAAGCACATCAAATTGCAGTGGGGCTCGACGCCGCGATAACGGTTGAAACGCCGTTGGGTGGGCAATCTGGGGCTGCCATCTTGATTCCGGCAGGCTTGAAGCACCGGCTCAGTGCTGGGCATGTCCTGTCGATCTACCTGGATGTGCTGTCCGATGAGGCGCGTGCCTTGCGGGTGAGCGGAGCCGTGAGGCTGATGGAGATCGTAGCGGCCGATATTGCTGCGATGGTCGAGGCACTGAGGGCGTCGGGGCATTCGCCTGTCCAGTTGCAGGCGCAGGTACGTCGGCTGTTGCGGCTTGCCGATCCACCAATCCCTGATCCGCGCTTGACCAAGGTCACCGCAGCGCTGCGCGAAGGCCAAATGGGGCGTGAGGCAATGGCCGCGTTGGTGCATTTGTCACCCACGCGTTTTTCCCATTGGTTCGTGGAGCAAACCGGCCTGCCGTTGCGCAGCTATGTCAAATGGCTGCGCCTCACCCAAGCCCTGCAACACCTGGCCAAAGGGGGACGGCTGACCGAAGCCGCGCATGCGGCAGGTTTTTCCGACTCGGCGCATTTCTCCCGGACATTCAGGGCGCTGCTGGGCATCGATCCGTCCTCCGCCCTGGCTGCGGTCGATCTCCAGAAGTCATAGCTCTTTCGTTCAAGTCGAACGTCGTCCTCTGCACCTACCGTGAAGGCTCTCTACATAGGAGCTGAGCGATGTCCACTTCTCTTCGATTCGCCCTACGCTGGTTGAGCTATCCGCTCGTGTTTGGTGGCAGCGCCGCCTTCATGGTCTGGGCCTTGTACGCCGGGGTGCCGTACTGGCCCAGCACACCCTTGGTAGCCGCAGTCGGTCTATTGGCCGTCGCGGGGCTGGAGCGTATCCAGCCTTTCCGGGAGGGCTGGCTGGAGGATCACCAGGACACCCTGACCGACCTGGTGCATATGCTGGTGAATCTTTCCGTCATCCAGTTCACCGCCGAAATCCTGGCCAGGCTGGGCGATGCAGTGCCGGCTACAGTTCGTCTCTTCCCAGTCGAGAGTCCACTTTGGGTTCAGCTGCTGCTGGTCGCCGTCGTGCTCGATCTGAGCCTGTATGCCATGCACCGCATCAGCCACCACGTACCCTGGCTGTGGCGTTTTCACATGATTCACCACAGCGCCGAGCGCTTGTACTGGATGAATGGGGAGCGCCGGCATCCCCTACATGCGATGCTCATGGCTGGCCCGGGATTGGTGCTGCTGTTTGCATCCGGCGCGCCTTCGGCAGTGGTTGCCACCTGGTTCGGCATTCTGACCGTTCACTTGGGCTTTCAGCACTCGAACCTGGATTACCGGCTGGGTTGGCTGCGCCATGTCATCGGGGTGGCTGAAATTCATCGTTGGCACCACAAGCGCGACTTCGAAGATGCCCAGGTGAACTGCGGCGAATTTCTGATGGTGTGGGATCGGCTATTCGGGACGTTCTACGACAGTACAGGAAAGCAGGGCGACGCCAATGTCGGCTTGCGTGAGAGGGACTATCCCAAGGGTTACCTTGGTCAGTTGACCGAACCCTTTGGGCGAGACCGAGCCCGCACATAGCGTAGTGGGCCTCAAAGCTGTAGGCCCCATGTGTTTGCCTGGAATGATCTGGCTCGTGGGCGGAAGAGACTAGATGTTCCCGCATGCCAAGCAGACATGCGCTCTAACGAGGCAATCGATTCACTACCTATAAGCCCCGTCATTTGCAATTAATGCTGGTTGGTAGCCATGGAATGCAGGTCAGCGCGGATAAATGCAGGTTCATTCGCAGCTAATACTGGTTTGCCGGGCCGGTCAGTCGCAGTTAATTCCGGTCGAAAATCGTATTGATTGCAGGTCGGGACGTTTTCGTTTGCAAGCCGTTACAGCTAAGCGATAACGGCTCGGCGTACACCGCCGACCAGACGTGCCTGTTTGCTCGACAGATCGGCTTGCAGCCGGTGACCCCCCAGTTCGCAGCCCGCAGAGCAACGGCATGGCCGAGAGCTTCGTGAAGACGATCAAGCGTGATTACGTGGCGCACATACCTAAGCCGGATCGAGAAACGGCACTACGTAACTTGGCCAATCCCTGTGATCCTGCGTGGTCGTCTTACTTTGCCCAACGTCGAGCTGCGATAGACGTGGATTGATTGCCCGGTACTAGACCATGGTGCTGACGAAAGACTTGAGCCGGATGAGGCGCGACTCTCATGCCCGGTTCTTTGGGGGCGGTGGCGCAGTAATGCGCTGCTGTTACCCGACGAAAGTGTACTTAAGCCCTACCATCTTATCTCGGCGCCATAAACCAGGACCTTCATCTCCTCCCTCCTTGATTCCGTACTTAACTACGGAGGTAGAGTTGAATCGTGGATCGAAAACCCGAGAGGAGATCGCCGTTATGAAACACCTAAGACTGCTGCTGATAGTGAGTGCGACTCTGCTGTCATCCACCGTATGGGCCGATGGCAGTTCCGATCGCCTGTACGGTAAGATGATCCAGGCCAACGAGCAATCCATGCGCGAATACGCTAGCGCCCAAGGCAAGAACCCGCCAGAAGTCACTCACTACCGCTATGGCATGAAGCTCGACATCGCCAAGGTCATTCACGTCACGTCGACCAATGGCAACTGCGATGTGATGCCTGCGCAAATGACCTACGAGGATTCGAGCGGAAACCTGCATATTCTGGAGTACCGCGTATCAGGAACGGACTGCAGGAGCCAGCACTGAGCATTGTTGACGTGTTGCTGACGGAAAAGTAATTTTCACGTCACCCTGACGTTATTTTGCATGTGGAAGTATGTAAGAAGCGCACCCGGCTATGCCCGGCGCGCTTCGGCATATACACAACCGCACAATGAAAAATCTGCCAAAACATCAAGAGCGTTTATGAACAACAAGGCCCTGTTGGGACTTTCTCAGATCGTCTTGAGCATCAGCGCTGCGCAGGCTGCAATGGCCGCCGAGGAAAAAGGCGAGGGATTCATCGAAGGCAGCAGCCTGAGCATCCTCAATCGAAATTTCTACTTCAACCGTGATTTTCGCAAAGGCCAGTCCAGCAGTACAGGAAATGGCTACTCGGAAGAATGGGCCCACGGAGTCATAGGCCGATTCGAGTCGGGCTCGGCCAGGCCGAGGACAATTACTCCAAGCTCGGCGGCGCCGTAAAGACCCGTTTCCTGGACACTGAAATCAAAGTAGGCGATGTCTTCCCTGTCACGCCTGTCGTGCAGTACGGCGATTCGCGACTGCTTCCGGAAAGCTTCCGCGGCGTCACCGCATACAACACCAGTGTCGAGGGCTTGGTGCTACAGGGCGGACGCCTGCACGCGATGAGCCAACCCAGCTCCAGCAGCATGCGGGATGATTTTGCAACCTTCTACGCAGGCGAAGTCGGCTCTCCGTGGATAGTCGGCGGTGATTACACACCCAACGACAACCTTGGCTTCAGCCTTTACACCAGTTGTCTCAAGGATGCCTGAAACCAATACTATACCGGCACTACCTGGAGCTACCCGCTTGCAGATGATGTCGCCTTGGTCGGTGGTTTGAATTACTACAAGGCCGTCGATGAGGGGAAGCAGCTCCTCGGCAGTTTTGAGAACGATATCTGGAGCGGCAAGGTCGGCCTCCGTGTCGGGGCGCACACCGGCGAGGGACGGAGACGGCCGACGTGAACCAGATCGCTATTGTGCCTTGCTATCGCCCTTCGGGGACTCCATTCCAATGTGTTGGTTCATGTTCTCCATCATTGTATTGCAGTTTTTCATCATCTTGGACATTTCCTGCATGTCCATCATCGGCATATGGTTGCCGTCCATCATGTGCATGTCCTCACCCTTATTTGTCTCGGCACTGCTTTGGGCGGGGGCTTTGGCCTGTTCGGCAAATCCCGTGGCAACAGTTCCAAGGGCTATGAAGGTAGCAAGGACGGTGTAGGTAATGGCGTTACGCATGGCGACTCTCCTCATCTACGACCTTGGTTTCCAGCCAGGCTGTGTATTGAAGAGTTGATTGCTCCACTGTCCTCCTGTTTGGCTCCTTTGGTTTGGAGGATGGTTTCAGGCGCCTGAGGTAGGCGCCTTTTTCGGTCAACAAGTCTTCGGCTTCATCGCTCTGGACTCTGCGAGCTGGCTTGACAGCACCGCGTTGTCTTGCACGAGAAGCTGCTTTTCTGTGGCCAACTGGCTCAATTGGCTTTCAGTTTGGCTTAAGCGTTCCGCCAGCAGGCTTCGCTCCCGTTCATTGACGGCCAGGTAAGTCCGCGTCTCAGCCAAACGCTGCTCACCTTGGCCATGGCGCTGCTCCAGTGCCTGATGCGACTGTTGCAAGTCGGTGAATTGAAGTAAGACGTGTTCATGCGCAATCTGACTCTGCGCGAGCGTCGCTTGCGTCGTGAGCAGGGTGCTCTCTAGACGATCATGGTCCTGCACCAGGCGTTGTTCCTGCGCCTGCAGTTCGCCCAGGCGGGTTTGCTGCGCGAGCAGACGCTGCCGGAGCGCTGCCAATTCGTGTTCCAGGCGCTGCTGGCGTTGCTCAGTGGCCTGGCGCTCGTCGCTGCGTTGTTGCGCGACCGATGCCTGGTAGTGCTCAAACTGCTCCCGCGCTTGTTGCAGTTGCCGGGTCAGTGCGGCCGCCTCGGCGGCGCGGTCAGCCAGACGTTGTTCGAGCCCGGTCTTTTCACTGCCCAGGCTGGCCAGGGCGATCTCCTGACGCTGCAGGGTGTCAGCCAGCCCCTGGCTGCGCGTAGTGGCTACGGCAAGTGCCTGGGCCTGCTGCTCCTGAACGCTGAGTTGCGCGTCGCGCTCGACGAATGCCTGCTGCAACTGTTCCTGCAACGCGTCGGCCTCTGCCTGGTGAGCCGCTACGGCCTGCTGGAGTTGGACGGCCGCCTCCGCCTGAACTTTTTCGTACAGTCCTTTCAGCGCCAGGACCAGCTCCGCGGGCAATCCCAGTTCGGCCTGGGCCAGCGTGCCGGGATGCGCGGCTTTCCAACGCTTTAACAACGGAGCAATCGTGCTTTTGCTGCCCGTCCCACCCAGGGCGACGCGGATGCTGTCAATGGTGGGGTTGTGGCCCGCAGCCACCAGTTGGGTGGCCGCCTGGGCAACATGCAGGTAGAGGACGCCGGAACGGGCCATGAACACCTCGGATTTTTTCGTACCGTATTATGGAAAACGTAATACCTCGATTTAATTACAGAATAGTTCAGCCGACTGAGACCGTCAGTTGACCCACGATAAGCGCGGTTATCGTGAGTTAAGTCATCGCGATCGAGGGTTGTGTCTATAATCTGCGGTACACATGGCCTAAACAGGCGCTTCGTGATGACAGCCGGCAATAATGACGAAAACCTCCCCACCAGGCGGCACGAAGAGCCGACAGTACTTGCGCGTACCCCCGGTACGCTCACCACCCCCGAACAATTGGCTGAGCAACATCAGCGTTTTCTCGCCGCCGCGACAACCGACAACACCCGGCGCACCTACCGCTCGGCCATTCGCCACTTTCTCGCCTGGGGCGGCGTGCTGCCGTGCGATGAAGCCGCGCTGATTCGTTATCTATTGTCTTTTGCGGAAGTATTGAACCCGCGCACCCTGGCCCTGCGCCTCACGGCGCTGTCGCAATGGCACCGTTATCAGGGTTTTCCTGACCCTACCGCCAGCGCCACCGTGGGCAAAACCTTGCGCGGTATTGAGCGGGTGAACGGGCGGCCTCGACAAAAAGCCAAGGCCCTGGTCCTAGAGGATCTCGAACGCATCGTGGTGCACCTGAACACGCTCGACGGACTGGCGACACTGCGGGACAGTGCACTGCTCCAGGTCGGGTATTTTGGTGCGTTCCGGCGCAGCGAATTGGTCACGCTGGAGATGCAATACCTCGAGTGGGAGCAGGAAGGTCTACGGATCACGCTGCCCCGTTCCAAGACCGATCAGGAGGGCGAGGGACTCGACAAGGCGATCCCATACGGCGACAGCATCTGCTGCCCCGCGACAGCGCTACGCCGGTGGTTGGACGCGGCTCAGATCGTTCAGGGGCCACTGTTCCGGCGCATCAGCCGCTGGGGCGTACTCGGCGAGGTGGCACTGCACGAGGGCAGCGTGAATACCATCCTGACGGCACGTGCCGAAGCCGCAGGGCTGTTGTATGTGCCCGAACTGAGCAGCCACAGTCTGCGTCGGGGACTGGCTACCAGTGCGCATCGGGCTGGGGCGGATTTCCTTGAGATCAAACGACAGGGTGGCTGGCGGCACGATGGCACCGTACACGGCTATATCGAGGAAGCTGGAGCTTTCGAGGAGAATGCGGCTGGCTCGTTATTACGACGCAAACCGTAGCCAAGGTTTGTAAGCAGGGCTGGTTAGAATCCCAAGTGGCCACCCTCTATTCTCGACCGTCCTTCCGCAGCACATGAGCAGTTCCCTTAAAAACAGTTACTTACAGAACGAATGTCCTAATTTTTGGCTTATCTCGGCACGCCCCCGACTTCGCCCGGCAGATTGGCTGGATCAACGAGGTGCTGGGCTGATTCACTGCTGCGAGCAGTTGCCCATTTCGCGGTATTCGATTTCGCGCTTCTGGCCCTGATGGTCGACATACACCATGTGCGCGGTACCGACCTGGCAGTCGGCAGCGTTGATGGCCGGGGTGATCGAGATGACCTTGGCCACATCCAGCGGCATGCCGTATTCATAGTGGCTGGCGACGGGCTGGCCGGCCGGCGCATCGGCGAAGGCGCCGAACGAAGCAAGGGCGGCAGACAGGGCGACAAAAGCGATCGAACGTTTCATGGCAGGCTCCTTTTTCGATGTTTTACCAATGATGTATTCAATGGTGATCCTCAATAAATGGGCTAAGTCGTGATAGATTCCTGCCTGCAACGCACGAATAAGAGTGCTGAAGGAGCCCAGCGCCATGGACATGCTGCACGCAATGCGTACCTTTACCCGGGTGGTGGAGTGCGGCAGTTTTGCCGCTGCCGCCAATGCCCTCGATATTTCCGCGGCGCAGGTGTCGCGGATCGTTGCGGAGCTTGAGAACCAGCTGCAGACCCGCCTGTTGCATCGCACCACGCGGCGTTTGCGGATGAGCGAAGCGGGCGAGCGCTTTCTGGAGCGGGCGCGGCAGATCATGGCGCTGACCGACGAGGCCGTGGATGAAGCACGCGGTGCCCACCTCACGCCACGAGGCTGCCTGCGTCTGCACTGCCCGCATGGCCTGGGCCTGTTGCTGATGCCGCTGGTGGCCGGCTACAACGCGCTGTGCCCGGAAGTGGCCATCGAGCTGACGCTGTCCCAGCGCAACCCCGACCCGCTTGCCGAGGGGCACGACGTGGTGATTACCGTGGACGAGGCTTTGCCCGATTCGCAGCTGATTGCCGTGCCGCTGGGCACCATCTTCAGCATTCCCTGTGCAGCGCCCAGCTACCTCGAAACCCATGGCGTGCCCGAGCGGCCGCAAGACCTGCACGAGCACCGCTGCCTGCGCATGGCTTACCCGATGCATGAAGGGGACTGGGTATTCCCCCAAGGCCTGGACCAGTGCGTGATCGCCCCGCGTGACAGCTTCCTGACCAATGTCGCCGACGCCATGCTGGTGGCCAGCGAACTGGGCATGGGCATTGGCTTGTTGCCGTTCTATACCGCCAGCCAGGCCATCGAACAGGGGCGCCTGCGGCGGTTACTGGCGCCGTACCGGTTACGTGAAAATGCGCTGTATGCGATCTACCCGTCGCGGCATTACCTGGATGCCAAGGTGCGGACCTGGATCGATTACCTCAAGGAGCAGCTGCCGCCACTGTTCGAAGGGCATGCGAAGATTGTCGATAACCCACAATACTGGCTATAGCCTGTGCCGGCCCCTTCGCGGCTAAAGCCGCTCCCACAGGGACCGCACAGATTTCAAGCAATGCACCGTACCTGTGGGAGCGGCTTTAGCCGCGAAGAGGCCGGTAGCCTAGGCATCACGCTTCAGTGTCCATAACGCCCGACCAGGCTCTGCGCACCCAGCGCATGGTCTTTGAGCAACTCCATCAAGCCACCGCGATCCAGTTCCTGCGGCAAGGTGCCCAGCGGCAGGTCGGTGGCGATGAGGGTCAGTGCATAGTGGTGCGGCTTGTCCCCGGCCGGTGGGCAAGGGCCACGATAGGTCATGGTGCCGTGCGAGTTGCGCCCGACGATCAGCGCCTCGCTGGTCTTCCAGCCGGCGCCTTCCTCCAGGCCATTGAGCGCCGGGTCAATGTCATAGGCCACCCAGTGCACCACGCCCACGCCCTTGCCACCGTCCGGGTCGAACATCACCAAGGCCAGTGATTGCGTGCCATAAGGCAGGTTCTTCCAGCTCAGCTGCGGTGTGCGCCCCTCACCGGCGCCGCATGCCGGGTCCGGGCCGACCTGCTGCAGGCCGATGACACCGCCATCGGTGAAGGACGACGAGCTGATCGACAGTGCGGCAGAGTCGCCACCTGCAGCCAGGGCGGTGCAGGGCAGCAAGGCGGCGAGCAGCCAGGGTGTGAGGTTCATGGCGATTCCTCGGCAAGGCCATGCGCCGCAGTGTAGACCAGTTGAGGGTCAGCGGCTGTCCTGATCCTCGGCGGTGCCCCCGGTGCTCCCGGCGCCTGAGCCTGTGGCTTCACCGGTGCTATTGGAGCCACCGGCTGCGCCATCGGCGGCGTCCGAATTGCTGCCGGTGTCGCTGCTGTCATTGGCGCGGCCGCTGCCCGGGCTGTTGACGCTGCTGCCTTCGCCGGCAGTCTTGCCGCCACGCTGATCGGTTTGCGGATGGCTGTCGGTATGGGTGGTGTCCGTGGCCGCGTAACTGGTGGCAGCGGCGGTACCCAAGGCAAGGGCGAGCAACAGCGAGTGAATGCGGATCATGGCACGTCTCCTGGAGGGATGATCTGTCATTCGTTTGGCTCGTCGAGGCGGGCAGGGTGCCCGACGGGCGACGGACGGTCGAAAAAAGGGCCGCGACTGCGGCCCTTGCATTACTTGCCTTCTGGTTGCGCACTCGGCGCGTGAGGCGTTACCGGTTCCAACGGCGGATGCTCCTGCGCTGCATGCATCAGGTCCTCGGTCACCCGCAGTTCCGCGCCGGTCGGCGAGAACGTGGTCGACGCCGTGAACGGTGCCGGGTGTTCTGCGGCCGGCCGCTTGCCGCGCCGCCAGAGGAAGAAGCACACCATCCCCAGGTTGACCACGGCAAAGGCCCAGAACAGCCCCACTTCGCCGAATTCGGTCATCGCCGGCGAGATGGCCAGCGGCGCCATGGCCGAGCCCAGCGAGTTGATCAGCAGCAGGCCCTGGATCATCGGCACCAGGGCATCGGACGGGGCGCGGTCGGCAGCATGGCTCACGGCCACCGGGTACAGCGCGAACACGCCGCCACCGAGCAAGAACATCACCGCCGGCAGCAGGGCCGAACCCGAAGGCAGGAACACCGTGACCAGTGACAGCACCATGCACAGCGCAGCCAGGGCGATCAGCACATCCTGGCGGTCTTTGCGGTCCGACCAGCGCCCCACCGGGTACTGCAGCAGCATGGCGCCGAGGATCACCCAGGCCATCATGTTGCCGACTTCACCGACATCCAGGCCGATGCGCTGCAGGTACAGCGGCAGCAGCGCGTAGATGCCGGCAATCACCACACCGGAGCCGAAGCAGCCGACCAGCCCCGACGGGGCCACGCCCAGCAGCTGGCGGGGCTTGAGCGGCTCGACCTGGTCCAGCAGCGGCGACACCCGTGGCAGGATCACGATCGGCAGGACCGACAACGCAGCGAGCATGCCGGCCAGCATGAACGGGGCACTGTCGCCCAGGTGGGTGATCTCGCCAAGGCCGGCCTGGGCGATCACACCGGCGCCATAGAAGGCAATCATGTACAGCGCCAGCAGGCGCCCGCGGATCTTCGCGTCACCGGCCAGCAGCAGCCAGCTTTCGATCACCAGGAACACGCCGACGGCTGCCCAGCCATTGATCAGGCGCAGTACCGACCACCAGGTGGCGTCATAGAACAGCCCCTGCAGCAGAATGGTCGCGGCGATCAGCGAGGCGAAGCTGGTGTAGGCGCGGATATGGCCGATGCGCAGGATCAGCCGGTCGTTGAAGATGGCGCCGAGGGTCAGGCCGATGAAATAGGTCGACGAGACGATACCGATGGTCGTTGCCGATTCGCCGGCAGCGTCCAGACGCAGGGTGGTAAGGGAAGACATGAAGCCGTTGCCCAGGGCAATGATGAACAGCCCGAGCAGGGGCGCCAGCGCCATGGCCAGCAAACGCGGAGACATACGTACCTCAAGTTGGAGTGGCGGTCGGAAAACGCCTTTTCGAGCGCGCACGCCAGACCGACCCGTCGAGGGCAGAGGAAGGTGCACGGATGTGCCTGGGCTGGATGCGACCTGGGCAAGACTCAACCGCTGGGCCCTCAAGAGCCGGGCCAGGCGGGGTCGGTTGAGCCTAGTTCACATGGGCGTCATGTGTTCAGGCCTGGACTCTGTCGTTGCTGCCGGTTGCCACCGTTCAAGGCGACGGGCGAAAAGGAAGCGCGATTCTACGGCTTGCGACCGATTTGCCCAAGGGGCCAGGGCCTGCGACGAGACGCCGCAGGGCTATTGCTCGAACAGCCGTTCGTGCACCCAACCGTTGTTGGTCAGCACCATCACGCGCTTTTCCCGCGCCGGCGTTTCATGGGTCGCCAGCGCATTACCCAGATCACGGATGCTGGCCCTGACCTGGTCATTGGCCGCCCACTCAGGCAACCCGGTGACCTTGTAGGCATAGGTCACATCGGAAACGGTGTGCCCTCGCATCTGGCCCGGCTCGCTGAACTGCTCGATCGCCGTGACCTCGGCCCTGCCGAAGCACAGTCCGCCGCGGCTCTGGCCGTTGAGCATCTTCCGGGCTCCGGCCTTGTAGTACTTGCGGCCTTCATCGGTGAGGTCGTAGGCGTAGTAGATATCGGTGCGGGCCGGCTGCCACAGGCGCTCCGGCACTTCGACGCGGGCGATTTCCTTCTCGCTGACAATTCCGACCCCGGCCAGCGCATGCAGCGCCTTGTTGGTGCCGGTGACGTCGAAGTCCTGGGTCTTGGTGGGGAAGTCAGTGACCACGAAGCAATGGGGATACTGCGTATCGAGGTAAGCCTGGGCCGCCTTGCGGAAATTGGCCTCGTTGGCGTTATGGGTGTCCGAGCAGCCGGCCAGGGTGGCCAGCAGCGCCAGCGGTGCGATCGTCCTGTACATGATCAAGCGTCCTTGGGAGGCAAGTTAACCTGTGGGCGGCATTAGAACCCACGGGCTAGAGCGGCGCAATCATGGCAGTACGGCATCTGGACAGGGTTCACAAAGCTGCGCTCAATGATGCCCTGGCGGCTCCCGGGTATCGATGCTGACCACCACCGACATCCCCGGGCGCAAGCGCGCAGCATCCGGTTGGTCGGGGTCGACGGTGATACGCACGGGGATGCGCTGGGCGATCTTGACGAAATTGCCCGTGGCATTATCGGCCTGCAGCAAGGCGAACTCCGAGCCGGTGGCCGGCGAAATCTGTTGCACATGGCCGTACAGCTTGAGGTGGTTCAAGGCATCGACAGTGAAGCTCACCGGCTGGCCGATACGCACGTCGGCCATCTGGGTTTCCTTCATGTTGGCGATCACCCACAGGGTATCGGGCACCAGCGCCATCAGCTGCGCGCCCGAGTTGACGTAGGCCCCCAGGCGCGTGCCGATCTGCCCCAGCTGGCCGTCACGCGGGGCGGTGACGCGGGTGTTGTCGAGGTCGATGCGGGCCAGTTCGACGGCGGCCTTGGCGTTTTCCACCGAGGCCTCCAGCGAGGCGCGGTTGACGATCACCGTTTCGCGGTCCTGGCGGGCGATTTCCAGCGCGGCCTTGGCCTGGGCCAGGCTGGCGACGGCGGCAGCCTCGCTGGCGCGGGCCGGGTCCAGCGCGCTGCGCGACACCGAACCATCGCTGACCAGGGCCTGGTTGCGGCCGAGGTCAGTCTTGGCTTTGGTCGCCTGGGCCGCGGCATCGCCGATCGCCGCCTGGCGCTGGGCGATGGTGGCTTCGGCACTGTTGCGCTGCTGCAGGTTGTTGGCCAGCGCCGCCTGCTGCTGTTGCAGTTGGGCGATGGCCTGGGCCAGGCGCTGTTTGTAGATGCGGTCGTCCAGCTGCACCAGCAGGTCGCCGGCCTTGACGAACTGGAAGTCATGCACGGGCACGTCGACGACATAGCCGCTGAGCTGCGGGCCGATGATCGTCACCTGGCCGCGGACCAAAGCGTTTTCGGTGCTTTCGATGGTGCTGCTGAAGGGCGGCAGGTTCCAGGCGTAGAGCACCAGCAGGATGCCGGCCAGGGCCACACAGGCGAAGCTGATCGAGGACAGGATGCGCACCCGCCGTGTGCGCACCGGGCTGGTCGGTTCGCTGGGCGGTGTGCTGCCTTCCGGGGTTTCGGCGATGGCGGTGGTAGTCGTGGTGCGGGTTTGTTCGGTCATCGGTTGGCAGTACCGCTGGTGGAGTCGGATGAAGCAGCCTGGCGGGCGACATACCATAGCCAGGAGCCGCGAAGGGTAATCCAGATCATGGTCAGCACGGCGATGCTGCCAATCAGTACGAACACGTCGTTGTAGGCCATCACGTTGGCCTCGCGGGTGGCGGCGCTGGCCAGCACGCGCAGGCCGGCCTCGCTGCGCAATGCCGGGTCGGCGAGGACCCCGGCGTAACCGGCGCCGCCACTTTGCACGCGGGCATTGACCAGCGGTTCGAGGTAGCTGAGGCGGTCCATCAGGTGGCTGGAGTGGAACTTCTCGCGCCAGGTCTGGAAGGTGCCCAGCAGCGCTGCGCCGATCAGGCCACCGAGGTTGTTGCAGATGCCGAACAGCACCGAGAAACTCACCAGGTTGCGTGGGTTGGCACGCACGTGGCTGATGCCCAGGGCCATGGACGGGCCGAGGAAGAAGGTGCTGCCGAAGGCCAGCAGGAACTGGCTGAAGTACATCTGTGCCGGGCGTGTGAGGTTGCTCGAGCTGCTGTCCATGAACGCCCCGGTGGCCATCGCCAACAACGAGATGAACAGCGGGATCACCAGGTGCCTGGGGTCGATGGTCAATGCGCTGGTGGCCAGGCCCGCCACGGCGCCGAGCAGCATGATCCAGTACAGCGAGCGCATCTGTTCGCTGCCCATGTTCAGTAGCTGCAGAAAGCCCACGGCGCCGGTGGATTGCTCCGAGGTGACCATGCGGATCAGGATGACGCACAGGCCCAGGCGGATGATCGCGCCACTGCCCAGCCAGCGGGTCATCAGCAGTGGGTTCTGGCGGTTGTGCTCGATCGCCAGGCCAGTGAAGATCAAGGCGATCGAAGCGGCCAGGGCGACGCCGATCCAGGGCGCTTCCAGCCACCAGTCGATACGCCCGAGCGACAGCGCGGCGCACAGCAGGGCGACGCCGCCGGCCATCAAGGTAAAGGTGAGAAAGTCCAGTGGCTCGAACGTCTTGAAGCGGTCACCGGGTGGCAGCTTGAGCAGCAACACGCAGCCCAGCGCGGCCAGTGCCAGGCCCAGTTCGAACAGATACAGGCCGCGCCATTCGGCGATCTGCAGCAGGTCTTCGGAAAAGATTCGCGCCAGCGGCAGGGCCAATTGCGAGGCACCCAGGCCCAGCACCATGGCCTTGAGCCGCCAGCGCTCAGGGAATGCCTGGATCATGTAGTAAAGGCCCAGCGAACTGAGCGCTGCGCCGACCATGCCATGGGCGGCGCGCACGGCGATGGCCGAGTTGAGGTCGTTGACAAACAAGTGGGCGAAGGTGACCAGGGCGTAGAGCACCAGGAACACCTCGGTGAAGGCGCGCAGGCCGAACTGCTGGCGAAACTTGACCAGCAGCAGGTTGATCGACACGTTGGTCATCACATAGGCCGCCGGCAACCAGGCCATCTCGGCGCTGGTCGCGCCCAACGCGCCTTGCAGGAATACCAGGTTGGCGGTGACCAGTGCGTTACCCAGGCCACCGGTAATGGCCACCAGCAGGCCGACCACGCCATAGGCCAGGCGCTTGGCCGGCGTGTGCAGGGGCGTGGAAGGGGAGCCGGGGAGGCTGGGCTTCTCGTGCGGGAGCCACTGGCGTGGGGTGTATTTGTCCATGGGGCTGACTCTAGCACTGCCTTAAGCGTTTTTTGTAGGCGCGGCCTTGCGTCGCGATAGGGCCGCCAAGCGGCCCCAAGATATCAGCATGAACGCAGAGATTGCTGGGGCTGCTTCGCAGCCCTTTCGCGACACGAGGCCGCTCCTACAATGGCCTAGTGACCGACTACCATGGCGGTGAACGGCGCCACATAGGCCTGCAAGGTCACCAGCCCACCCACCAGCACCGCCAGCACGATCGAGTGGAAGAACACATAACGCAGGATCTCGCCCTCATGCCCGTACCAGCGGGTCGCGGTGGAGGCCACCACGATCGACTGGGCATCGACCATCTTGCCCATCACCCCACCGGAGCTGTTGGCGGCCGCCATCAGTACCGGGCTCAGCCCCAGCTGCTCCGCCGTCACCCGCTGCAGGCCGCCGAACAGCACGTTGGAGGCCGTGTCCGAGCCGGTGAGCGCCACGCCGAGCCAACCGAGCAGGGTGCCGAACATCGGGTAGAAGATGCCTGTGGCGGCAAACGCCAGGCCCATGGTCGCGTCCAGCCCCGAGTAGCGCGTGAGGAAGCCCAGCGCGAGCATGGCGACGATGGTGATCAGCGAATAGCGCACCACCCACAGCGTGCGTAAATATTGCCGCCCCAGCTCCAGAGGCGAGTAACCCATCAGCAATCCGCCGAGGATGGCCGCGAGGAAGATGCCGCTGCCGGTGGCGGTAAACCAGGTGAACTTGTACTGGGCGTCTTCTTTCTTCGGCGCGGGCACTACGGGTGGCACTTTCTCGATCTGCTGGTGGATCGAGTCGAAGGTGAACACCGGGGCGAACACCGGGTTGGCTTCACGCAGCGGCTTGCCCTGCGGGTCGAGCATCGCCGTGCCGCTGGCCGGGTCGAGTGCCGGGCGGGTGTCGAACAGGTTCTTGAAGCCCGCCGTGCCCCAGGCGAACACGAACACGGTCAGGATGATCCAGGGCAACCAGGCCTTGAACACGCTGCGCTGCCCGCTCTGGGTAAAGGTCGTCGCGGCAGCGGCCTTGCCGTCGTCTTCGACCTTGGAATTGTCGACCCGCCCGGTCAGCGCCGCCGAGGTATGCACGCTGGCCGGCTTCCACACCCGCAGGAAGCCGGTGAGGCAGGCCATGGAGATCAGTGCGGCGATCACGTCCACCAGCATCGGCCCGTGGAAGTTCGACACCAGGTACTGCGGCACTGCGAACGTCACCCCGGCCACCAGGATCGCCGGCCATACTTCGAGCATCTTGCGCCAGCCGGCAAAGGCCCAGATCAGCCAGAACGGCACGATCACCGAGAAGAAGGGCAGTTGCCGACCGACCATGGCCGACAGCTCCATTTCATCCAGCCCGGTAACCTTGGCCAGGGTGATGATCGGCGTGCCGAGCGCGCCGAATGCCACCGGCGCAGTGTTGGCGATCAACGCCAGCCCGGACGCGGCCAGCGGCGAGAAGCCCAGGCCGATGAGGATCGCCCCGGTCACCGCCACTGGCGTGCCGAAGCCGGCCGCCCCCTCGAAGAAGGCACCGAAGCAGAAGGCGATCAGCAGCAGTTGCAGGCGGCGGTCGTCGGTGATGCGCGCCAGCGAATCCTGCAGCACCTTGAACGAGCCGTTCTCGGTGGTCAGCCGGTGCAGGAAGATGATGTTGAGCACGATCCAGCCGATCGGCAGCAGGCCGTTGGCCGCGCCGTACAACGCCGCCGAGCCTGCCATGCTGGCCGGCATGCCGAAGGCGAAGATCGAGATCAGCAGCGCCGAGCCCAGGGCGAGCAGGGCAGCGATGTGCGCTTTGATGTGGAAGAAGGCCAATGCCGCCAGCATCACCACCACCGGTACGGCGGCCATCAGCGTCGAGAGCACGGGGCTTGCGAACGGATCGTAGATTTGCTGCCAGACCATTTGCCACCTCGTTTGTTGTTATTGAGGTATCGCGATTTTTGGGCAGACGGCATGCAAGGATGCCAAGGGGAGTATAGGAAGGAATTTTTCTCCTGCGCCGGCCTCTTCGCGGGCACGCCCGCTGCCACAGGATCCACACCATCCCTGTGGGAGCGGGCGTGCCCGCGAAGAGGCCGGCTCTGGCGCTACAAGGCTCGAGCCAGAAACTCGGCAGTACGACTCTCCCCACACCCAGCCACCGCCTGCGGGGTACCGCTGACCACCACCCGACCGCCGGCTTCTCCAGCCCCCGGCCCGATGTCGATCACCCAGTCACTCTGCGCCACCACACGCATGTCATGCTCGACCACCACCACGCTGTGCCCGGCCTCGACCAACCGATTGAGCTGCACCAGCAAGCGGTCGATATCCTGCGGGTGCAGCCCGTTGGTCGGTTCGTCCAGCACGTACAAGGTCGCCCCACGGGCCACGCGCTGCAGCTCGGTGGCCAGCTTGATCCGCTGCGCCTCGCCACCGGACAGTTCGGTAGCCGGTTGCCCCAGGCGCAGGTAGCCCAGGCCGATATCCTGCAGCACCTGCAGGCAACGCCGCGCCGCCGGCTGCTCGGCGAACACCTCTAGCGCCTGCTCGACTGTCAGTTGCAGCACTTGGGCGATGTTCATGCCTTGCCAGCTCACCGCCAGCGTCTCGGGGTTGTATCGAGCGCCGTGGCAGACCGGGCAGGGCGCGTAGACGCTGGGCATGAACAGCAGTTCGACGCTGACGAAGCCCTCGCCCTCGCAGTTCTCGCAACGGCCCTTGGCCACGTTGAACGAGAAACGCCCGGCATCGAAACCGCGGGCCTTGGCCTGTTCGGTGGCGGCGAACAGCTTGCGCACATGATCGAACAGCCCGGTGTAGGTTGCCAGGTTGGAGCGTGGCGTGCGGCCGATCGGCTTCTGGTCCACCTGCACCAGCCGCTTGATGCTGTCGAGCCCGGCAGTCACACGCCCGGCACTGTACTGCTCGGGTTCGTCTTCAAGGCTTTGTTCGTCAGCCTCGGCCTTCTGCCCGGCATGACCGAGGTGGGCGCCGACCAGCTCCAGCAGAGCCTGGCTGACCAGGCTCGACTTGCCCGAACCGGAAATGCCGGTGACCGAGGTGAAGCAGCCCACTGGAAAGCGGGCGCTGAGATTGTCGAGGTTGTTGCGGGTAATGCCTTCCAGCACCAGCCAGTCGTGTGGCTGGCGTGGCGTGCGCGCATGGCGCTGCTGCTCGGTGAACAGGTAGGCGGCAGTGCGCGAGGCTTCGACCTGTGCCAGGCCGGCCGGCGGGCCACTGTAGAGAATCTGCCCGCCATGCTCGCCCGCGGCGGGACCGACGTCCACCAGCCAGTCGGCGCGGCGCATGGTGTCCAGGTCATGCTCCACTACATACACCGAGTTGCCGGCCTGCTTGAGCCGCTGCAAGGCATCGAACAGCGCTTCGCTGTCGGCCGGGTGCAGGCCGGCGGAAGGCTCGTCGAGGACGTAGATCACGCCAAACAGCTGCGAGTTGAGCTGGGTGGCCAGGCGCAGGCGTTGCAGCTCGCCGAACGACAGCGTCGGCGTGCTGCGTTCCAGTGCCAGGTAACCCAGGCCCAGGTCGATCAGGGTGTCGATACGTTCCAGCAGTTCATGAGCGATGCGTTGTGCGGCCAGGCGCTTTTCCAGGGTCAGGTTGTCGTCGTGCTGCTCCAGGTAGCCCGGCGCTGCAACCTGGCGGAACACCTCGGCCAATGCCTGCAACGGCAGCCGCGACAGCTCGCCGATGTCGCGGCCGGCGAAGGTCACCTCCAGCGCCGCACGCTTGAGTCGCTTGCCCTGGCACAGCGGGCACGGGCTGGGGCGCATGTACTGCGACACGCGCTTGCGCATCTGTGCGCTCTGCGAGTGCATGAAGGTATGCAGCACGTAGCGTCGGGCACCACTGAAGGTGCCCTGGTAGCTCGGTTCGAGCTTGCGCTTGAGCGCTGCGCGGGTCTGTGCCGGTGTCAGGCCGGCGTACACCGGTACCGTCGGTGTCTCCTCGGTATAGAGAATCCAGTCGCGCTGTGCCTGTGGCAGGTCGCGCCAGGGGATGTCGACGTCATAGCCCAGGGTCACCAGGATGTCGCGCAGGTTCTGCCCCTGCCAGGCCATCGGCCACGCCGCCACGGCGCGCTCGCGGATAGTCAGCGACGGGTCGGGGACCATGGTCGCCTCGGTCACCTCATATACACGCCCCAGCCCATGGCACTCGGGGCAGGCGCCTTGCGGGGTATTGGGCGAAAAGTCCTCGGCGTACAGCATCGGCTGCCCGGCCGGGTAGCTGCCGGCGCGGGAGTAGAGCATGCGGATCGAGCTGGACAGGGTGGTGACGCTGCCCACCGACGAGCGCGCGCTGGGCGTGCCGCGTTGCTGCTGCAGGGCAACGGCCGGGGGCAGGCCTTCGATGGCATCGACATCCGGCACGCCGACCTGGTCGATCAGGCGCCGGGCATAGGGGGCGACCGATTCGAAGTAGCGGCGTTGGGCCTCGGCGTAGAGGGTGGAGAAGGCCAGCGAAGACTTGCCCGAGCCGGACACCCCGGTGAACACCACCAGGGCGTCGCGGGGGATGTCGACGTCGATGTTCTTGAGGTTGTGCTCGCGGGCGCCACGGACGCGGATGAAGCCGGGGGGAGTGTGCAACATGGGGCGGTCCTTGGCAGTGAAGAGCGCTCAAGGTAGCAGTATTTATGCTGGCTGTGCCGGCCTCTTCGCGGGACAAGCCCGCTCCCACACGTACTGCACAGGTTTCAGACTGTGGGAGCGGGCTTGCCCGCGAAGAGGCCCGTAAGCCTTGCACAGGATCAGGACCTTGGCTCGCGGGTGCCAAGCACATCGCGGATGTTGTCCACCACATTGCTGTCCTTGATCACGTCGCTCAGCCAGCCTTCCAGCGGCATGTTGCCCCACTTGATGGCGCGTTCTATCAGGTAGGGCACCGGGCTTTGCGGCTCGCTCTGCTTGAAGAACTGGGCAATGCCCGCGAGCATGGTGAAGGCCTCGTCGCGGGTCAGGGGCGTGGTGCGCATGGGCGCAGGCGCGGTGGCCTGGACGGGCGTGTTCATCGGTTCACCTGCTTCGCTGGAGGGGGCAACGGTGGCGACGGGTTCTGCGGCCGGGGTGACAACCGGGTGCAGTTCGACGCCGCGGTCCTTGAGCAGTTTTTCCGCCAGCTGGCTGGCACGCGACAGCATGTCGGCTAGGCTGGCGAAGCTTGGGGCTTCGTGGCCGAACAGGCGGTCGGTGCTGGCCTGCAGGCGGTTGCAGGCCTGCAGGCTGGCGGCAATCTGCAAGGCCTTGGCGCGCAAGTGCTCGGTATCGCTGAGGGCGACCGAGCGCTGGAAGATCTCGGCGTTGATCTTGCCTTCGTTCAGCGCGGTCTGCATCGCCTTGGGGTTCTGCAAGGCGAGGTTTTCTACATGGCGTGATTCGTCATAGCGCAGCACGCCAAAATTCTGCCCCTGGGTAATGGGCAAGCCACCGGCAATGTCGGTGAGCGTGGTCTTGAGCCAGGAAAGTCGCGCGGCGCGCTCCTCCAGGCCGTCTTCGAGCGACGGATAGACGCTGTCCCAGAACGTGTCGAGGATGCGTTCTGTCAGCTCCAGGCCGAAACTGATGCCTTCGAAATGCTCGCGTTGGGCCAGGCCTTCACAGAGCCAGGCGACCAGCATCAGGTCCTTGCTCTGTTGCGCCAGCCCCTGGGCCGAAAGGGCGATGACCTGTTCCCAGTCGGCGGTTTTCAGGTCGGTCTGCCAGTCGCCCTGGGTCAGGTAGTCAGGGTCTGCCCGGCGCGCCTCCTTGATCTGGTCGAACAAGGCGGAGAAGCTCAAGTCTTCGCCACTGCCACCGTCGATCGGTGCGGCCAGCTCGGCCAGCGAAAGGTCATTGAGGATTTCAGGCATAAAACACTCTGGTCAGGGGAGGGAAGCAGCGCGCCGGGCCAGCCGGCACGCTGCGGAACATGGGCCGCCTGCGCGGCCCATGGGCAAGCAAGTACTTAGGCGAACACTTTGTTCTTGGTGCGGTCCCAGCCACCGACAATGTTGCCGCCAGCCTGGCCGTCGGTGCGGTTCTGCTGGGTGTAGGTGGTCTTGATGCGGGCGAAGTTGAAGCTGATCTCTTCGACCGGCAGGTCGCTCACCGACTTGTCTTCACCGTTCTGGTTGCCACCGGCGACGAACTTGACCGACGACACCACGACTTCTTCCATGTCGATGGTCAGGTAGGTGACCTTGTCGCCACCGGCACGGTTGACGTTCAGCTTCAGCTTGGCGATGTGCTTGCCGGTGCAGCAGTGTTCGAACAGCTTGGCCGAAGCCTTGTCGACTGCCTTGCGGATCTTGAAGTCGCTCAGGGCAACACGCTCGGAGGACGCACCACCCGAGGAGCTGGCGGTAGCCGAGGTGGCCTGGGTGGCGCCGTACTCGTAGCCCAGCACTTCGATCCAGTCCTTGTGCTTGTCGTCCAGTACTTCGCCTGGGATGCCGTCGATTTGGATATACGCGTCAAAAGCCATTGTGAAACTCTCCATTAACATCATTTGAAGGGTTGCTCATGCACCCCTTGGTTTTGACCTCGCCGAACACGTCGGCAGAGGTAGCTTGCCGCCCTCCGGGCCTCCTCCTGTGAGGCCCGGGTGGCCGGTTCTTGCGACGCGGCCTCAGTTGAGCCCGCGCACTTCGATTTCCACCCTTCGGTTGGGCTCCAGGCACTTGATCAGCTGCGCCCGTGGCTGCTGCATGTCGCAGTTGACCAGCGGCTTGCGGCTGCCTTCACCCTGGGCGACCACCAGCTCGGCGGGCACGCCCTTGCCGACCAGGTAGGTGCGGATGGTCTGTGCCCGTTGCCTGGACACCTGCAGGTTGCCCTGGCTGTCACCGAGCTGGTCGGCGTGGCCAGAAATGACGATCTTGCCGATGTTGGGGGTATTGAGCAGTTTGCTGGCGATGGCGCTCAGCTGGTTCTGGCCTTCGTTCTTCAGGCTCTGGAAGTCGGCGCGGCCAAAGGCGAACAGCGTGTCGGACTCCAGCGTGATGGTCTCGATCGAGCGCAGCGACTGGGCGCGCAGGCTGTCGATGTAGTTGCGCGAACTGGACATCAGGAAGGCGTTGTCGAGGATGCGTGGCACGTCCGGCTCACGGATCTGGTCGCTGTAGAAGTCGATCTGGCGGCTGGCGTACAGGTAGTCCTGGTTGCCGCCCTCGCTGCCGGACGCCGCCATGCTCTTGCCAGTCTGGCGGGCAATGGCCGGGTACCAGTAGTCCGGCAGCCGTGCCTTGAGGAACGCCGGGTCGGCCTTCTCGCGCTGGGCTGGCGACAGCATCACGTAGGTGTCCAGGGTCGCCTTGCCGAAGTCGGCGATCGACTGGGCGCGGTTGTCATGCGGCAGCGCTTCGACCTGGACGCTGTCGACCCCGCTCACCGGCTGCAGCTCACGGGCGTTGCGCTGGTAGACCTTGAGCGTGGTCAGCAGGTACAGGGCCTGGGCTTGGCAAGCGCATTGCCGGCGATGCTCGTCGCTGGGTTCTTCGCCGGCTTCTTCGCCACCGGTGGGCAGGGCGTGTTGTATGCCCTGGCGCCGCACTTCTACCCGGTCCGAGTGCGCGCCACCGGCGTGGGCGCGGCGGTGGCGGTCGGGCGCCTTGGGGCGATGAGTGGGCCATTGGTGGCCGGCCAGCTGCTGGCCCTGGGCGCCGGTTCCGCCGGCGTGCTGATGGCCTCGGCGCCCGGCGTGGTGATCGCCGCCCTGGCGCTGTTCCGCCTGATCGGCCGCCGCCCGGCCTGATTCCCCGCTGTTCGACCTTGCTGTGCTCCCTGCTGCGTCCGCGGCAGGGCTTCCTACAACTACAAGAAAGTGAAGTGACCATGCACAAGGCCCAAAATACCTGCCTGGCCCTGGCCCTGGCCCTGGCCATCGGCCTGTTCTGCGCCAACTCCAGCCACGCCGCCGGCTTCGTCGAGGACAGCCATGCCGAGTTGGTACTGCGCAACTACTACTTCGACCGCAACTACGTGGGCGAGACGCCACAATCGGCCGCCCGCGAGTGGGCCCAGGGCTTCATCCTCAACGTGAGCTCCGGTTTCACCGAAGGCCCAGTGGGCTTCGGCCTGGACGCCAAGGGCATGCTCGGCGTCAAGCTCGACTCCTCGCCAGACCGCACCGGCACTGGCTTGCTGCCGTTCGACCCGGCCACCCGCGAGCCCGCCGACAACTATTCCGAGCTGGGCCTGACCGGCAAGATGCGCATCTCGCGGACCGAGCTGCAAGGCGGCACCATCAGCACCTTCCTGCCGATCGCCTTCGCCAGCCCCACCCGGTTGTTGCCGCAGACCTTCCGCGGCGCCTACCTGCGTTCCAGCGACATCGAGCGCCTGAGCCTGCACGCCGGCTGGCTCGACCGCATCAACCTGCGCGATTCCACCGACTACCAGAAAATGAGCGTCGCCGCGCCCAACGGCCGCTTCAACGGCGCCGCCACCTCCGACCGCTTCACCTTCCTCGGTGGCGACTACGCCTGGTCCGATGCCTTGACCCTGCGCTACTACCACGCGGAGTTGGACGAGCTGTATCGCAAGGACTATTTCGGTTTCGTCGACGACCGCAAGCTGGGACCGGGCCGCCTGAAAAGCGATTTCCGCCTGTTCATCACCGGCGAGGACGGCGCCGCCAAGGCTGGCCCGGTCGACAACCGCAACATCGCGATGATGCTCACCTACTCCTGGGCCAGCCGCAGCCTGGGCTTGGGCTACATGCAGCTCGACGGCGATACCGCGATGCCCTACCTGTACGGCACCGAGCCGCTGGTGATCACCGAAGGCACGCTCAGCTCCGAGTTCATCAACCCCAAGGAGCGCAGCTGGCAGGTCAAGTTCGACCAGGACTTCGCCCCGTTCGGCGTGCCTGGGCTCAAGGGTATGCTGCGCGATGTCCGTGGCGACAACATCGAGTTGGCCCGCTTGGGTGGTACAGGCTTGAGCGAAAGCGAAAAGGACGTAGAAGTTTCGTACACCGTGCAGCAGGGCACGTTCAAGGGCGTGGCGCTGCGCCTGCGGCATGCCTGGTACCGCAACGACTTCCTGCCCGGTGCCACGCACCGGAATGACAATGAGCTGCGGGTGAATGTGGACTACACGGTCAAGCTTTGGTAGGCCATCCGGTCGTTGGGCAAGCAGCACCATGGGCTGAGTCGTCCGATACACTGTCGAGGAGAGTCAAGCCGACACGCTCAGGCGGTTGGCTACCTCGGCGACCAGCCCTCTCAACCAGATGAGCCCCGGGTTGTGCTGCTGGTATTTGTTCCACTGCATGGCAATAGTCAGACGCGGTGCTCCCCATGGCAGTGGCAGGATTTTCAACGGCAAGTAGCCAACCCAGCGTTCGGCGAGAAGTCGATGCATGGTTGCCAACCGGTCGGTACCGAAAAGATAGGAGGGCACACTGTTGAACGTGTTGGTGACCACGTCATAACGCCGCTCCACGTCGAACTTGTTCAAGAACCATTCATCAACGGTAGGAATCCGCTTTTCGCCCCAGCGTACCAACACGTGTTTGCTGAGCCTGAACCGCTCGAAGTCTAAAGTGGCTTCGGTCAGTGGATTGTCCTGGCACATCACGCAAACGAATTCGTCCTGGAAAAGTGGCTGAGACGGGTGCTGGGTCGTGGTCTGTAAATCGGGTAACAAGAGAAGATCGATCTCTCCTCTTTCGATTTGCTCGGTGGGCGCATTATGTGGCGGGAACATCTCGATTGAGCATAGCGGCGCCGCCTGATTGATTCTGCGGCTCACCTCAGGCATCAACACGGTGCCGACATAGTCAGACACGATCAGGCTGAATTTTCTGTTTGAGTCTGCGGGTTTGAACAGCGCACGGTTCTCGAGGGTGGCGCGCATCTGAATGAGTAATTCGCGTATCGGAAGCGCCAGGCCATCCCCTACCGGGGTGCGAATCATCTTGCGGCCCACCTGGACCAGCAAGTCGTCTTCGAAATAATCGCGCAAGCGGGCGAGAGCCGCGCTGGTTGCGGGCTGGCTCAGATGCAGATCCTTCGGCAGCTGACCCGCCAAATACGAATTGGATGATTCAAACCATAAAGCCATGCTCCAGCCACTCATCCTGGTGGCCAGCGCAGCGATAACGCGCTACATTCCCCGCTGCGCTACAGCCAAGCCGCCTGATTCAATGGCGTAACGCGGGAAATACTCCACACCTTCGTAGCTAATAGAAAAGATCGCACCCTCCAGAAGTCGGTCAGGACAGCTGTCACTTCGCCCCTTAACCGATGCGGGCAACAGCGCATGTAGCTCTGGCCAGGTGAGCCAGTTTCCGCTGGCCATGATCCTCGATTGGGCCTTGGACTGTAGAATGGCCTCTCGGCGGGAGGCATTGCTCGCCTTTCGGAATCCACGCATTCTGCAAAACGCTCCATAAGCCTTACAGGTGCTGAACACGTCGCTCTTGCTTCACGTACGCCAGGGTCTGAAAAAAGCAGTGCTCACAGAGGTGTACCTCAAAGCGCTGACCATCGTGGTCGCTGCCATACCCCCAGTGGGCTTGCAGGGTTCCGTACTGGTAACTGCCCGCAGCCATGCGCGTAGAAATACCGCAGACGTCACACGTGACATCAGTAATGGCCTCAATCTCGACTCGCCCGGTAATTTTCACTCTTGGCTCCTAGAAAAAGGCTTCGATCCTGTGGATCGCTAGGCTGGGAATCGGCAGGCGATCCGAGCTCAACCGCGGTCGCGCATGCCGATGCGTTTAACCGAATGCGCGCGCTCCTGATCATGCGCGTGATAATAGGTGTTCTGGGTCGTACTGAGGTTGCTGTGCCGCAGGTCTTCCTGCAGGTCTTTAGGATTGCGCAGCGGCGCGTCAAAGGTGGCAGAGGTGTGTCGCAGCCAGTGCGCAGACGCACAGCGCAGACTTTCTATCTCATGGTTCGCGCGGCCTTCGCTGCGCATCTTCTCTACGGCTTTATCAAAAACAGCCTGGAGGAGGGCGCGGATCTGTCGGTCAGACAAACCTGCGCGACCCTTGAGCGTTTTGATCAGCGGCGTACTTTCCCCAAGATAAGGTAATTCGGAAAGCCCCAGGAATCGGCGATAACGTTTCAAATAGCGCTCTACGTAAACATCCCGCACGGCAATCTTGGCCGCCTTGTTGCCTTTACCCACCGTGAAGTACCACCAGTTGCCTTCATCATCTAAGCGAAAGTCTCCCATGGTGGGCTTCCAATTTTTTCGACCGGCGAGATCTGAAACCCGCAGGTACATGGCGAACAGCGTGGCAACAATAAACAAGGTTCGCTCATGCCGCTCCGGCTCGGCGTTCGCCATGTCCTCAACGGTATCCAGGACAAAGTCCCACTGCAGCGGCGTGAGCGCCCGCGAAGAAGCAACTTCGAGTTCTTGCGTGGAAAATCGGTTGCCTTTTTTAAGGAGTCGAAAAGGATTCGCTTGGGTGAAGCCATCTTCAATGAGGAACTCATAGAACCGGCTGCAGACCGTGTACACCTGATTTAATGTGCCGTTCGCCGCTTGATAGTGCTGGGTGCCAAGAGATTCTGCAGCCATCGCCTTGCTGGACTTCATGTTGAAGGGATGCCATTTGGGATTAGGCATCCAGGCTTCGCGTGCATCCACCGCGCTCGGGTTGTTCAGAAAACGACTGCGGGTCACCGGACCGACCCAGTCAGCTGGCGGGTTTCGGCAGAAATCCAGATAGTCTTGCGCATCCTGGCGCTTCAAATGATTCAGCGGCTTGCCCTGGACCAGCAGTGCCCACAGCAACAAGCGCTCGGTATGACTGCGGTACGAATTGAACGTCTGCGCGTTGTCGGAAAACGCGCGCAGGAACGCACGCACCGCCGCGTAGCCCCGGTCAGGTTCCAACGCAGCTTCACACTCATTCAAGAAGGACGCGACGCAGGCCAACGGTGAGCCGTACATACTGAAGTCTTGCTCGATGAAGTTGTCGTAGGTTTCGAACAAGGGTTGGGGTGCGCGCGCCATGGAATACCAGCCAGATTTTGAAGACAATAGACTTCCAGTTATGACAGTAATCGGAAGTCTGAGGAATTTTTCAGGGTAGCCTCAACCTATTGATGTTACCGGCAAGGCCGTAACCGCGCAACGCAGCCGTGCGAGCTTCGGGCAACAATAAGGATATTACTAACTATCGATAACGGGCTGGGGTTGGCGAGGCTGCGTAAGTCTCACCACGCTGAGCTTGAGTGGCAGTGAACATCACAAATAATCTGACAAGGAATCAAACTAAATCAAAAAGAAGACAAGGGCGCAGATTTAACCAACTATTGGACATGGAGTCAGATCGCACACAAGGGGAAATCTAACTCGGAGCAAGAAATTGACAAGGCATAGAGAGCCACTGTCAGCCAATTACTTCACGATTTGTACCAATTTTTACTGCCGCGTACTCCGGTCTCAGCCTGGCCGAGGCACGCAAGGAATCGGCCCGAGCAGGTGCCGCAGCGCCATCGAGAAATAGCAGTTCCAGCGTGTGCACGGATGTTGCGCTGGCCGCGCGTCCGCGTCGTTCTGCATCGACGATGCCGTACACCATGCTCAGGAACATTTCAGTGAAGATCGCCGCACTGATATCGATACGGAAAGCGCCCGCTTGCTGGCCACGCAGGAAGAAGGCATCCAGGGCGTCGGCATAGGCCCGCCATGGGCGGTTCGCTTCGCTGTCGTCGAACGAGTCCGGGCGGTACTGGAAGAGTAGGAAGATCATCATCTCACGATGCTCGACGATGAGGCGATGCAGGGCTGCGGCCGGGTCGCTGCCGTGCAAGTCAGCGTTGTCGATGACATGGGAGAGGACCTGATCGCCATAGCGTTCCAGCATGTTCACCAGGTTGTCACGGGTACCGCAGAAACGGTGCAGGGTCGCCTTGCTCACGCCCGCCGCCTCAGCCAGCTCTTTCAAGGTGGCACGGGGGTGGAGGACGATCGCGTCGGCCAGCGCTTTGAGCAAGCGCTCATCGGTAGGGAGGTGCATCAGAACATTGAGCAAATAATGATTCAACCAAGGCTTGTAAGTCGCAGCCGTGAATAGGACTTGGTTGCACAGGCCGGGTAAGCTCATTATCAGATTTAACATAATATGCATTATGCGCACATTCGTATGGAGCTGCCGGGGCGTGGGTTGGCCAGATCGGAAGCCAGATCGCACTGCGATTTTCGCGGACGCGAAAAAATCGACCTGCTCGATCGGCCCAGGTGTTGCTACTAGCAACACTCAGCAGACCTAAGGCCAGTCGCTGCACACTGCTTGGCACCAGGGTTTTCACGGTGAAATTCCTGCAGCCAGATCGTACTGAGATTTTCGCGGGCGCGAAAAATGGCCTGCTTGGCCAGCACCAAGTGTTGCTAGTAGCAACACCCAACGGTTGCCCTGGTGCACAGCCGCGGCGCTGGTCGTTGGTCATCTAAATACACCTTTTGACGACTAACGACCGACGGCTAAGGGTGACTGCTAGCCGAATTTCGCTCAAGAACAGATGGAAGATGAAGCCCCACGAACACAAGGAATGAAAACGCTTTCAGGCTATTCACCTCGGAACCATAGTCAGAGGTTTCTCCATGCATCACCTGGTGACGGTTGAGAGCGTCAAAAGTACCAGCGCCTCGCTGCTTGCTTCCCTTGAGAAAGTCAGAGTTATGCAGCTCGAAAAGCGGATGCAAGAGCTCTGCCGAGTGAGAATCCCCCTGAATTACTTGCTGCGCATGAGTAGCTGCGCGTATAGAGGCGCCTGGTCCTTTCGATTTAGATAACGGTTGCTCAATGCCAAGCCATTCAGCGCAGATCCCGTCAGCCTGAGCAATAAAAACCGGTATGGAAAGTAAGTAGCCATCATCTCCTAGCTCCTGATGAGCATGCACAGCTGCAGAAATGGGCTTTTCTCGATCAGGATATTTTTCGATCAGAGCGCAGGCAAAAGCATTCAAGCTTTCACGAAAATAGTCCGCCATGTAGGCATCGAGGTCACCTGGCTCTAGATCCTCAATGGCCTTTACGAGCGTGAGGACCTCCCTCAACGAGACGTGCCATCCGAAAAACCAACCCCTGTCCAATGCGAGCTGCATCGCTTGCTTAGACCTGGTGGAAAGAGTGGCCAACTGATTAAACCGAGCTGGCCAATCCTCGGGCAAACGTGAAAGAGCCTCCAATGTCTTAGGTATGACAGTGGAAACGATAACGTCCACTACAGGCAAAAAAGCGTTGAAGAATTGCTTTGCATACGGCGACAGGACTTCAGCAAGCTCTTTCGAATAATCGGTATCACCGTTCTCTCTCACGAAAAGCTCCGTTGATTCAGGATGGATTCGCATGAAAGTAGCCTGGAGCTGTTGCTAGTAGCAACAGGCTATGACTCGCATATCAACGAATGGGCTGGTACCCTGCCCTTATAATATTCCACAAAGGCATAACTCAACTAAATATTCATTTAGTGTAGTTATATGATTGTGCAGCGCAAACAGCAACTTTTTCACCAATCCTTCACTCCCCCCGCACTTTTCTCCACCTAGGATTCGCCGACAATTTGCCCACCCGCAGAGCCAGTGATGAATCTGAAAACAACCGACCAACGCGCCTTGCTGCTACTGCTGGCCGTCACCGCCTTGTTATTGACGCTGGGCCTGGGCAGTCGCGAGTTATGGGGAGCAGAAACTCGCTGGGCCAACATTTCCCTGCAGATGTTACAAAGCGGAGATTATTTTGACCCCTACCTCAAAGGCGGCGGCTATTACGACAAACCCCTGCTGTCCTACTGGCTGATCACGGCCAGCGCCTGGCTTTCCGGTGGCCTGGGGCCTTGGTCGCTGCGCCTGTCCTCGGTGGTCGCGGCATGGTTGAGTGTCTGGCTGACCTATCTGCTGGGCGAGCGCCTGTTCCGCAAGGGCACCGGCTTGGTCGCCGGCTGGATGCTGGCCACGACCTTCTACTTCGTGTTCTGGGCACGGGTCGCCACTGCCGACATCCTTACCGTATGCGGCGTACTGGCAGCGGTCTGGTGGTATTGCCGCGGGCCGGACGATACCCGCTTCTGGCGCTACGTCGGGTTCTTCGGCCTACTGGCGCTAACGTCGCTGTTCAAGGGCTTGATCGGCTTCATCCTGCCTGGCCTGGTGTTGCTGCCGCACTTGCTGCGCGAAGGCCGCTGGCGCCGCCACCTGAACCTGCGCCTGCTGGCTGCGCTGTTGCTGGCCGCAGCACTGTACATGCTGCCGTTTCTACTCTCGCACCTGTACGGCGCGCCCAACTACGGCGAAAGTGGCCTGGGGCTGGTACTGCGGGAGAACGTGGTGCGGTTCTTCCAGCCATTCGACAACCTCGGGCCGATCTACACCTACCTGGTATACCTGCCGGTCTATACCCTACCCTGGGCACCCTGCTGGATCATCGCCGTGTGGGTTGCCCTGCGCCACTGGCGGCAGATCGAGCCGGATACCCGTTGGCTGCTTCAGGGGCTTGGCCTGCTGATGCTGTTCTTCACCGCCAGCGGCAGCAGGCGCAGCTACTATGTGCTGCCGCTGGTGCCGTTCGCGCACCTGCTCGGTGCCTGGTGGATCACCCGTCGCGTGGCCCAGCGCGAGTCCGCCGGGCAGCATCTGCAGGCCGGCTTCGCGGTTACCGCCGTGTTGCTGTTGGCGGTGCTGGGCATCCTGGTGCCCTGGAGCAATGGCGGCGGCGGCGTGATCCGCTTCGGCGAGGCGGTGCGCGAACAGGCGAGCCGTCAGGCTCCCTTGGCGCAATGGCAGATGGTCATGGTCGAGGTGGACAACAAGGTGCCAATGTACCTGCAAACGGGTGGTGCCCCCTTCTACTATGTGGCGCAGACCGACAATTATCCCCGCACAGGCAACACCGCGACATTGATGGCCTGGCTGGAGCGCACCAGCGGCAAGCACTGGGACCCGCAGCGCACGATCATCGTCGCGCATTACCGCCGTGGCGAGACGCCTCCCCTTGACTACTTGCACAACGATCATCAGGTGGTCACCACCCGACCCAGTCGTGGCGAGCAGTGGTTACATAGCCATGATGATCAAAGTGTGGCTTATATTCCCCAAGGCCCAGACACGCCCCTTGCAAAGCTGCCAAGCGACAACTAACAGCCTCTATTCAGGCAACTAAAGTACAGTTTCACAGCCATCCAAATGGATGTTTATGGGTTTCAAAATTATTGTTAGCTTCACACTTGGCCGGCAACCTGAACCTCAGCTGTCTGCCTGTGCAATGTAATGATAACGCGACCCTTTTTTTATACTTCTTTCACAAAATCGAGCATACCCTTTGGCTGGATAAGCCCTTGACCATCACTACGGCATGGATGACTGAGCCCCGCAGAAAACTTTGACTTAGCGCAACGCAGCAACTTTTAGCCTGTGCACGGGATGCAAAACTTTTCTTTGCGTCTACGCTGGCAATTGAACCAATGAAATCAATGGGTTCTGTCACTTTTCCTGTATCACCGAGGTGCTCATGAGTGAGGCGTTTCTCCCCTTCTCACGTCCGAGTATGGGCGAAGAAGAAATAGCGGCTGTTGAAAAAGTCCTGCGTTCGGGCTGGATCACGACCGGGCCGCAGAACCAAGCCCTGGAAGAGCAGTTCGCGCAGTACGTCGGTTGCCGCCATGCGGTAGCCTTGTCATCGGCCACTGGCGGTATGCATATTGCCTTGCTGGCACTGGGTATCGGCCCCGGGGATGAAGTCATCACCCCATCGCAGACCTGGGTGTCCACGGCCAACATGATCTCGCTGCTCGGCGCCACACCGGTGTTTGTCGATGTTGATCGGGACACCCTGATGACCGACGCGGCACGCATCGAAGCCGCCATCACACCGCGGACCAAGGCCATCATTCCGGTGCACTATGCCGGCGCTGCCTTTGACCTCGACCCGTTGTACGCCCTTGCCGACAAGCACGGCATCGCCGTCATCGAAGACGCCGCCCATGCCGCCGGCACCCGCTACAAGGGCCGCCACATAGGGGCTCGAGGTACGGCGATCTTCTCGTTCCATGCGATCAAGAACATGACCTGCGCCGAAGGTGCGATGTTCGTCAGCGACGACGAAGCCCTGGCCAGCCGCGTGCGCATGCTCAAATTCCATGGCCTGGGTGTCGATGCCTATGACCGCATGACCCACGGTCGCAAGCCCCAGGCCCAGGTCATCGAGCCCGGCTTCAAGTACAACCTCGCCGACATCAACGCCGCCATCGCCCTGGTGCAACTGGAGCGTCTGGATGCGATCAACGCCCGCCGTACCGAGCTGGCCGCGCGCTACCAGCAACGCCTGGCAGGCCTGCCGGTGCAGCCCCTGGCCGTGCCGGACTACCCACAGCAGCACGCCTGGCACCTGTACATCCTGCGCATCGACAGCGAACGCTGCGGCCTGGACCGCGAAGCCTTCATGAAAGGCCTGCAGGAGCGCGGCATCGGCACCGGCATCCACTTCATCGCGACCCACCTGCACACCTGGTACCGCCAGCGTGATCCGCAGCTGTCGCTGCCGAACACCGAATGGAACTCAGCGCGGCTGTGCTCCATTCCGTTGTTCCCCGACATGACCAACCAGGACCTCGACCGCGTCGTCACCGCCATAGAACAGCTTGTGGGAAATCGCTCGTGAGACCTTACCCGATCCATTGCGTGTCCATCGTCATCCCGGTCTACAACGAGCAGGAAAGCCTGCCCGAGCTGCTGCGTCGTACTGGCGCAGCCTGCGAGCAACTGCGCCACCCCTATGAAATCGTGCTGGTCGACGACGGCAGCCGCGACGACTCCGCGCACATCCTGGAGGCCGCCGCCCAAGCCGAGAACAGCCCGTTCGTCGCGGTCATCCTCAACCGCAACTACGGCCAGCACGCAGCGATCATGGCCGGTTTCGAGCAGTGCAAGGGCGACGTGGTCATTACCCTCGACGCCGACCTACAGAACCCGCCGGAAGAAATCCCGCGGCTGGTTGCCGAAGCCGAACGTGGCTTCGACGTGGTCGGCACGGTACGCAGCAACCGCCAGGACTCGGCCCTGCGCCGCTGGCCGTCGAAGGTGATCAACTACGCAGTCAAGCGCTCCACCGGTGTCGCCATGAGCGACTACGGCTGCATGCTGCGTGCCTACCGGCGCACGGTGATCGACGCGATGCTCGCCTGCCGCGAGCGCAGCACGTTCATCCCGATCCTGGCCAACAGCTTCGCCCGCCACACCACCGAGATCCTGGTGACCCACGCCGAGCGAGAGCACGGCGATTCGAAATACAGCCCGATGCGCCTGATCAGCCTGATGTTCGACCTGATCACCTGCATGACCACCACGCCATTGCGCCTGCTGAGCATCGTCGGTTTCAGCATGGCCGCACTCGGCGTGCTGTTCGCCTTCGGGCTGGTCGTGCTGCGCCTGGCGTTTGGCCCGGGCTGGGCCGGCAACGGCCTGTTCGTGCTGTTCGCCGTCTTGTTCGTGTTCACCGGTGGCCAGTTCATCGGCATGGGCCTGCTCGGCGAGTACCTGGGGCGCATGTACAGCGATGTGCGCGCCCGCCCGCGGTTCTTCATCGAAAGAGTGCTGCGCAGCGGCCCCCCGCCTGCACCTGCAGCAAGCGTCACCGTTGATGGTTTCAATTCCTCTACTTCTGGTCAGGTTCACTCATGAGTGCAAAAACGGTTGTCTTCGCGTACCACGATATCGGCTGCGCCGGCATTGAAGCCCTGCTCGACAGCGGTTATGACATCGCAGCGGTGTTCACTCATGCCGACGATCCCAAGGAAAACACCTTCTACGCCTCGGTCGCACAGCTGTGCGCCCGCAAAGGCATCCCGGTGCATGCGCCGGAGGACGTCAACCACCCGCTGTGGGTCGAGCGCATCAGCCAGCTCGACCCCGACTACCTGTTCTCGTTCTACTACCGCAACCTGCTGAGCGAACCGCTGCTTGCCACCGGCCGCAACGGCGCGTTCTACCTGCACGGCTCGCTGCTGCCGCGCTACCGCGGCCGCGCACCGGCCAACTGGGTGCTGGTCAACGGTGAAACCGAAACCGGCGTGACCCTGCACCGCATGGTCAAGCGCGCCGATGCCGGCGCCATCGTCGCCCAGCTGCGTGTGGCCATCGAACGCAGCGACACCGCGCTGAGCCTGCACGGCAAGCTGCGCGCCGCCGCCGCCGACCTGCTGCGTGACACCTTGCCGAACCTGCGCCAGGGCAAGGTCAGCGAAACCCCACAGGATGAATCGAAGGCGACCGTGTTCGGCCGCCGTACCGCAGCCGATGGCCGCCTGGACTGGCAAGCGCCTGCCGAAACCCTGTTCAACCTGGTGCGCGCGGTGACCCAGCCCTACCCTGGCGCCTTCTGCCAGGTCGGCGAGCACAAGCTGATCGTCTGGAGCGCCGACGTCGTCAAGGGCAACGAAGGCCTGGCCCCAGGCCGGGTCATCAGCACCGACCCGCTGCGCATCGCCTGTGGCGAGGACTCGCTGATGATCAGCGCCGGCCAGCGCAACGACAACGGCCTGTACCTGAGCGGCCCGCAACTGGCCAACGAGCTGGGCCTGGTCGAAGGCTCGCTGCTGCGTGGCGCCGACGCCCGCCGCAGTGCGCGCCGCACCCGTGTATTGATCCTTGGCGTCAACGGTTTCATCGGCAACCACCTGTCCGAGCGCCTGCTCAGCGATGAGCGCTACGAAGTCTACGGCCTGGACATCGGCTCCGACGCCATCGAGCGCCTGCGCAGCCACCCCCGCTTCCACTTCGTCGAAGGCGACATCAGCATCCACTCCGAGTGGATCGAGTACCACATCAAGAAGTGCGGCGTGGTGCTGCCACTGGTGGCCATTGCCACGCCGATCGAGTACACCCGCAACCCATTGCGCGTGTTCGAGCTGGACTTCGAAGAAAACCTGCGCCTGGTGCGCTACTGCGTCAAGTACAACAAGCGCGTGATCTTCCCGTCGACCTCGGAAGTCTACGGCATGTGCCAGGACACGAACTTCGACGAAGACAGCTCCAACCTGGTGGTCGGGCCGATCAACAAGCAGCGCTGGATCTACTCGGTGTCCAAGCAGCTGCTCGACCGGGTCATCTGGGCTTATGGCCAGAAAGGCCTGAACTTCACGCTGTTCCGCCCATTCAACTGGATGGGCCCACGCCTGGACCGCCTGGACTCGGCGCGTATCGGCAGTTCCCGGGCCATCACCCAGCTGATCCTGAACCTGGTGGAAGGCACACCGATCCGCCTGTTCGACGGCGGCGCGCAGAAGCGTTGCTTCACCGACATCGCCGACGGCGTCGAGGCCCTGGCACGGATCATCGACAACGACAACGATGCCTGCAACGGCCAGATCATCAACATCGGCAACCCGGACAACGAAGCCAGCATCCGCCAGCTTGGCGAAGAACTGCTGCGCCAGTTCGAAGCCCACCCGCTGCGCAGCCACTTCCCGCCGTTCGCCGGCTTCCGCGACGTCGAGAGCAAGGCGTTCTATGGCGGCGGCTACCAGGACGTGTCCCACCGCAAGCCGAGCATCGCCAACGCCAAACGCCTGCTGAACTGGGAGCCGACCGTGGAGATGCGCGAAACCATCGGCAACACCCTGGACTTCTTCCTGCGTGAAGCGATGCGCGAGATCGAGGCCCGTCCGGCAGAAGAAGCACACTGATGCAGGCAGGGTTGCGCATCGATGTCGATACCTACCGCGGCACCCGCGAAGGTGTGCCGCGCCTGTTGGAGTTGCTCGACGAGGCGCAGGTCAAGGCGACGTTCTTCTTCAGTGTCGGGCCAGACAACATGGGGCGCCACTTGTGGCGCCTGATTCGCCCGCAGTTCCTGTGGAAGATGCTGCGCTCCAATGCCGCCGGGCTGTACGGCTGGGACATCCTCCTGGCCGGCACCGCCTGGCCCGGGAAACCGATTGGCCGCGACCTCGGGCACCTGATGCGTCAGGCCCGCGCCGCCGGCCACGAGGTCGGCCTGCATGCCTGGGATCACCACGGCTGGCAGGCCAATGCCGGGCGCTGGAGCATGGCGCAACTGACTGAGCAGATCCGTCGGGGCGTCGACACCCTCAGTGACATCCTCGGTGCACCGGTCGACTGCTCGGCAGTCGCCGGTTGGCGCGCCGACGAACGGGTGGTCGAGGCCAAGCAGGCCTTCGGTTTCCGCTACAACAGCGATTGCCGGGGTAGCAACCTGTTCCGCCCCCGGCTGGCTGACGGCTCGCCAGGGACGCCGCAGATTCCGGTGGACATGCCGACCTTCGACGAGGTCGTCGGCCCGCAAGTGGCTGCCGCGCACTTCAACGCATTCATGCTCGGGCAATTCCGCCCGCAGGCACTCAACGTCTACACCATCCATGCAGAGGTAGAAGGGATTCTGATGGCCCAGGACTTCCGTCAATTGCTGGCCGATGCACGCCAGCGCGAGATTGCGTTCAAACCGTTGGGCGAGTTGCTCCCCGCCTCGCTCGACACCCTGCCCGTTGCCCGTGTGCAACGCGGCACCCTGCAAGGCCGTGAGGGCTGGCTGGGAGTGCAAGGTTCATGAACAGACGCTGGACGCTACCGCTGCTGCTCGGCCTGTTCGTGCTGGCCTTCCTGCTGCCACTGGGCGGGCATGGCTTGTGGATCCCCGACGAAACCCGCTACGCCCAGGTCAGCCAGGAGATGCTGCTGACCGGCAACTGGGTCTCGCCGCACTTCATGGGGCTGCGCTACTTCGAAAAACCCGCCGCCGGCTACTGGATGATCGCCCTCAGCCAGGGGCTGTTCGGCCAGAACCTGTTCGGCGTGCGCTTTGCCTCGGCGCTGAGCGTCGGCCTGAGCCTGATCCTCTGCTACCTGGTGGCACGCCGCCTGTGGAATGACCCGCGCAAGAGCCTGATCTGCACCTTGGTCTACATGAGCTTCTGCGTCATGGTGGGCCAGGCCGTCTATGCCAACCTCGACCCGCAGTTCACCCTGTGGGTCAACCTCAGCCTGGTGGCCCTGTGGTTCGCCATCGACAGCCACGGCAAGGGCCAGCGCCTGGCAGCCTGGGCGGTACTGGGGCTGGCCTGCGCCATGGGCTTCATGACCAAGGGCTTTCTCGCCTGGCTGCTGCCGGTACTGATCGCGCTGCCGTGGATGCTCTGGCAGAAGCGCTGGCGTGAACTGCTGGTGTACGGGCCAGTGGCCGTGGTGGTGGCGATCGTCGTCAGCCTGCCCTGGGTGCTGGCAGTGCATGTGCAGGAACCCGACTACTGGCGGTTCTTCTTCTGGCATGAGCACATTCGCCGGTTTGCCGGTGACGATGCCCAGCACAGCGCGCCCTTTTGGTACTACCTGCCACTGCTGGTGGCTTACAGCCTGCCCTGGATCGCCCTCCTGCCACTGGCGCTGAAACAGGCCTGGCAGCGCCTTGCCCAGGCCAAGGTCGTGTTCCTGCTGCTGTGGCTGCTGATGCCATTGCTGTTCTTCAGCCTGAGCAAGGGCAAGTTGCCAACCTACATCTTCCCGTGCCTGCTGCCATTGGCCCTGCTGATCGGCCATGCAGTCGAAGACCGCCTGCGCCTGCATCAAGGTCGCGCGTTGCGCATCAACGGCTGGCTCAACGTGGTGATGGGCGCGCTTGCCCTGATCGCACTGGCCTGGCTGCAGTTGAAGAAGCCCGTGTACGGCCATGAGCCGACCGGCCTGCTGCTGATGTGCGTGGCACTGACCGGGTGGACACTCGCCAGCCTGGCCCAGGCCCTGTCGCCGGTGCGCCGTTGGGCCGCCCCGGTGCTCGGCAGCCTGTTGCTGATGGCCCTGCTGCCGGCGGCATTGCCCAAATCGGTGGAAGGCAACAAGATGCCCGACCAGTTCATTCTGCAGCACCTCGACGAACTGGCAGGTGCCACGCACCTGATGAGCAACGACCTCGGCGCCGCATCGGCACTGGCCTGGCGCCTAAAACAACCGAACGTGGCGTTCTACAACACCGTTGGCGAACTGAAGTACGGCCTGGCGACCCCGGAAGGCCAAGGTCGTCGGCTGAACGACAAGAACGTTCGCCAATGGGTCGATGATGCCCGCCGCAGTGGCACGGTCGCCGTGGTGATGCGGGTAAAGGGCGAGGATGAGCAGCGTGAACTGGCGCTGCTGCCCGACGATGGCACCCGTTATCACCAGGGCAAGATGGTGATCCTCATTCTCCACCGGGTATCGCCATGAGCTGGCTGCTGTTGGTCGCGGCCTGCCTGCTGACTTGCCTGGGCCAGGTGGCGCAGAAGTTCGCCGTGGAAGGCTGGCGCGGGCAAGCGGGGCCATGGACGGACAAGTTGCGTTCGCCCTGGCTGTGGCTGGCCCTCCTCGCACTTGGCAGTGGCTTGCTGGTGTGGCTGCTGGTACTGCAGCGCATGGAGGTGGGCGTCGCTTATCCGATGCTCAGCCTGAACTTCGTGGTGATCACCCTGATCGCCCGCTTCGGCTTCCATGAACCGGTCGATCGCCGTCACTGGCTGGGGGTGGCCCTGGTCATCGCCGGTGTCGCCCTGCTGGGGCAGCAAGCATGAACCAGCGCCTGGGTATCAGCTTTGCCCTGGGCAGCGTGCTGCTGGTCAGCACTGCCCAACTGGCCATGCGCTGGAGCATGACCCGCTTGCCGCAACCCGGCCAGTGGCTGACGGCACTGACCGGCCAGGGCGTGGATGCCGTTGCCGTGGCCGTGGTGCTGGCTGCGATCGCCGCCTATGGCCTGTCGATGCTCTGCTGGCTGCTGGCCCTGCGCGACCTGCCGTTGGGCCGCGCCTACTCGCTGCTCAGCCTCAGCTACGCCCTGGTTTACCTGTTGGCGGCCAGCCTGCCGCTGTTCGACGAGTCCTTCAGTTTGAGCAAATCGCTGGGCGTGGCACTGGTCATGCTCGGCGTCATTACGATCAACACGCGTCCGGCCCGTTCGCCCGCATTAAGGAGTGCTCCATGAAAATTACAGTGTTTGGTAGCGGGTACGTCGGCCTGGTGCAAGCCGCGGTACTGGCCGAGGTCGGCCATGATGTGGTGTGCATGGATATCGACGAGAAGAAGGTCGAGTTGCTGTGCCAAGGCCATGTCAGCATCTTCGAACCGGGCCTTTCCAGCCTGGTGCGCGAAGGCCTGGATGGCGGCCGCCTGCAGTTCACCACCGATGAAAAGCTTGCCGTCGAACATGGCCGGGTCGCCTTCATCGCCGTTGGCACCCCCTCCTGCCCGGATGGTTCGGCAGACCTCAAGTATGTGCTGTCGGTCGGCGATGCAGTCGCTCGCCATCGCCAACAGCCGCTGATCCTGGTCGAGAAGTCCACGGTGCCGGTCGGCACCGGTGACACCCTGCGGGCCCACATCAATACCGCGCTCGCGGGCCGTGAACTGCGCGTCGATATCGTCTCCAACCCGGAATTTCTCAAGGAAGGTTCGGCGGTTGCCGATTGCCGCCGGCCGGACCGTATCGTCATCGGGTGCGAGGGTGAAGACGTGCGCGATGTCATGCGCGACCTCTACGCCCCGTTCAACCGTAACCATGACCGCATCATGTTCATGGACCTGCGCAGCGCCGAGCTGACCAAGTACGCCGCCAACTGCATGCTCGCCACCAAGATCAGCTTCATCAACCAGATCGCCGAGCTGGCCGAGCACCTGGGCGCCGATATCGAATCGGTGCGCCAGGGCATCGGTGCCGATACCCGCATCGGCTACCATTTCATCTACCCAGGCTGCGGCTATGGCGGCTCATGCTTCCCCAAGGACATGCGTGCGCTGATCCACAGTGCCGAGCAGGTGCATTGCTCCAGCGACCTGCTGCAGGCGGTCGAAGCGATCAACGAACGCCAGAAGCACAAACTGTTCGAACGCATCAATGCGTTCTACAACGGCAACCTGGCCGGCAAGACCTTTGCCGTGTGGGGCCTGGCGTTCAAACCGAACACCGACGACATGCGCGATGCCCCCAGCCGCGTACTGCTTGAGTCGCTGTTTGCAGCCGGCGCCAGCGTGCGTGCCTTTGACCCCGAAGCCATGCAGGAAACCCAGCACCTATATCCGGATGAAGACAAACTGATGTTGATGGGCACCCCGGAATCGGTGCTGTACGGCGCCGATGCATTGATCATCTGTACCGAGTGGCAGCAGTTCAAGGCACCGGATTTCGACCTGATCCAGCAACGCCTGAAAGCTCCAGTGATTTTCGACGGGCGCAACCTTTATGATGCCGAGCGCCTGTCGCGTAAAGGGTTCAAATACTTCCCGATCGGCCGTGGCGACTCCTGCCAGTTGCCGGTCTCCCCGCAACTACCCCGCCAGGGTTCGAAAGCGGCGTGAAGGCACTGTCCGTCACCGTTCGCCGGCAGTCCCTGGTCGCGGGGCTGCTGGCACTGCTGCTGTTCTGCGCCGGGGTGTACGGGCAGGCGCCGATCGGTTTCGATTCGCGCTTCGTGCTGTTCGCCCAGGAGATGCTGCGCCATGGGCCAACGGTGTTCCCGACCACCTACGGGCAGCCCTATGCCGACTACACGTCGCTCTCGACCTTGTTCATCTGGCTGGCGTCACTGCCATTCGGGACGGTCAACGGTCTGAGCGCATGGTTGCCCAGTGCCATCGCTGGCGCGGTGATCGTGGCCCTGATGTACCGGCTACTGGCGCCGTTCTCGCTGCGCTGGGCGTGGAGCAGCACTGCCCTGCTGTTGTTGACGGCCACCTTCGTCAGCGAAGTCCGCGCGGTGTCACAGGACCTCATGCTGGCGGCCGTCGCCTTCAGCGTGTTCTACCTGGGTTACGCCCACGACCAGCGGGCTGCCGGGCGGCGCTGGCCGCTGGTGTTCGCCCTGTTGCTGTTGGGCTTTGGCATTCGCGGACCGATCGGCCTGGTAGTGCCGACCGGCATGCTGTGCAGCTATTACCTGCTGACCGGCCAATGGCGGAGGATGCTGCTGTTTGGTGTACTCGCCAGCCTGCTGCTGGTCGCCAGTGTCTGCCTGCTGCTGTGGCTGGCCAAGGCCAGCGGTGGCCAGGCGTTTCTGGATGACGTGATACGCATGCAGTTCCTGGGGCGTATGGACGGTAGCGAAGGTGCCAGTAGCCCGCTGTATTACTTCACCAGCGCGCTGGGCAACTATGCGCTGGCCTACCCTCTGGCATTGCTGGCCCTGGTTGCCGCCTGGCTGGGCCGTGCGCAGCTGCAGGGGCCGGCGTTGCGCCTGGTCGGTTATTGCGCGGCTGCTGCACTGCTGGTCATGCTCGGCCTGTCCATCCCGCTGGCCAAGAAGGCCCGCTACCTGCTGCCGATGCTGCCAATGGTGGCGATCATTGCCGCCTACCCGTTCCAGGTCGCACAGGGGCGGCTGTTCGCCTGGCTGCGCGGTGTGATTCAGGGGCTATGGCTGCTGATGCCGGGGCTGATGATGATTGCCTTGCTCATGGCTCAGCGCCGTTTTCCCGAGGAAACCGGCTCCATCACAGTGCTGATGGTGGTGCTGGCAGCGTTGCAGTTGTGGGCGCTGTCACGGCTGGTGCAGTCACGTTGGCGTGCCGAGGTGACTGCCGGCTGTGCGGTGATGGCGTTGTGGCTGGTGTATGTCGCGGTGTTCGAGCCGGTGGAGCGCCGCCTGTATGACACCCGCAGCTTTACCCAGGCCGTAGTCACCAAGGTCGCGCAGCAACCTGCCCCGCTGGTGCTGTACCGCCTGGGCCAGGATGCCAAGGCCATCAAGTTCATGGTCAACCTTGACTACGACCTGCGGCCGCAGTTCACCGAGACTCCCGAGCAGCTGCAGGCCGTGCAGGGTCCGGCGTGGCTGATGATGGATCGGCACGACTTCCAGGCCCTGCAAGGCACACCGATGCAGGCGCTGCAGCCGCAACTGAGCGGGCGCTTCGACAACAACGACTATGTGCTGGTGTATCTCGGGCGCTGAAGATCAGGATCTGCGTGCGCGCAGGCGCTCGTGATAGCGGCCGCCCAATGCGCCGCCCCAGGGCATGATCAGGCCGATCACCAGCAGCACGATCAACAACGTGACCCCCTCGAACGGGCTGAAGAATTCCAGCACCGCGCAGCCCAGGGTCAACAACAGCCCGACCACCGTCAAGGCATCCGGTTTGAGTACCGGGCAATCGCTGCTTGCCACCGAAGGATGCAGAAAGCCTACCAACCACAGGTAAAGCCAGCTCACTACAGAGGCAATGAACAACGCCAGAAACAATAAGTGATGACCAAACATCGATGTGTGCATGATGGGCAGCCCTGCTCAATATGCGTATTGCGTTAGCGCTGATTTAAGCCATTCAAAGTGAAAGTTCTGTCAAAAAAACCTGACCTTGTGACCTGGACTGCTTAAAATACCTTTTTCTATTCGGCGTCAAGGAACCTCACCATTGAAAGGCCCGCAGAATTCCTACAACCGGCTGTTTTCGCCTGCGCATCAGTTCATGGCGCACAAGCTGGCCAAGCGGAGCTGAGCGAACTGGGCTGGCTGGGGACATCGCCTCAGGCCTGAGACCTGCATAGCACCTGTGGGAGCGGCTTTAGTCGCGAAGAGGCCGGTACAGGCGCCAGACAAAGGCACAAGGCCACCTCGCACATCCGCCCTAATGCCCTGCCCGCTCCTCGGCGCTATAGTCCGGCCATTCAACACCCCCCCACGCCAAGGAAGCCCACCCTCATGAAACCCGCCAAGCTCCTGCTGAGCGCCGCCGTCCTGTTCACCGTCGCCGGTTGCCAGACCATCAAACCCTCCGAGCAGACCCTCAAGGAACGCGCCGAGTTCGCCCTCAATACTCCGGTCAGCAAGGTCGCCAACGTCCGTAGCGACAGCACCATCACCTACTACACCGCCACCACCGCAAAAGGCGAGTACAACTGCCAGATGCCCAGCGGCGCCATCGTTGCCGTGGGCAGCATGGGCCTGTATGAGCCCACCCCGTCCTGCCTGAAGGAAGGCCAGGCAATCATCCTGCAGTGATGCTGCCTCTGCCGTCGGCGCCGACCTCTGTTCCCGGCGCCGCCGGCACCTCGCGCAGTTCCCGCAGGGCTGCACGCAACTCCGTCGGGCGCACCGGCTTGGACAAGAGCGCGATATTGCGCCCCTGGACGATCGCCTGGATCTTCTCCAGGTCATGCCCGGTCATGATCAACGCCGGTACCTCCCAGCCCCGCTGTGCCCGCAAACGCTCGATGCAATCGACGCCGGTGGCCTCCTGGCCCAGGTCGTAGTCGGCAACGATCACGTCACATTCGCTGACCAGCCCCAAGGGGGAACCATGCGCTTCAACTTCGCAGCCCCAGCGCTGCAGCAACGCCGAGGTGGCGCGCAGGACGTTGTGATCGTCTTCCACCAGGCACACCTTCAGGCCGCCGAACATGGCGCCTTGCAACACCTGCTGTTCACTGCTCCGGGCGACCGGTTGCGCCGCCAGGCGCGGCAAGCCTTGCAGGCTCACCGCCGTACCGCGCCCCAGCTGCGAACGCAGCTGAACCTGCATGCCCATCAAATGCCCCAGGCGCTTGACGATCGAGAGGCCCAGGCCAACGCCTTCGACATCCTTGTCACGCACCTGACGTACCCGGTAGAACTCTTCAAAGACCAGACCCAGGTGCACCTGATCGATCCCGCGCCCCTGGTCATAGACCACGATGGCCAGCGCCTGGCCATGACGCCGCACGCCGATCAGCAGCGGCCGCTGGGCTGCGTACTTGAAGCTGTTGGACAGCACGTTCTGCACCATCGTCGCGAGCATGCCGCGGTCGGCGCGGGTCCAGTAGGCACATGGGCGCAAGCGCATCTCGACGCCAGCCCAGCGCGCCGCCTCGGCGTTCTGCCGCAGCAGTTCGGCGAGAAACTCGTGCAGGGCGAAGGCCTCGTACTTCGGTTGCACCCTGCCGTTGTCCAGCGTGTACAGGTCCAGGATCGAACGAAACAGCTGCGATACGTTGAGCAGCGAGCGGTCGATGCTGTCCACCAGGCGCCGTTCCTGCTCGGCCAGCGGCGCCTCGCGCAGGCAGGCGGTGAACAGGCCGATGGAGTGGATCGGCTGGCGCAAGTCATGGCTGGCCTGGGCCAGAAAACGCGACTTTTCCTGGGTGGCCGCCATCGCCAGTTCCGAGGCCTTGCGCGTGCGCTCAAGCAGCATGTGGGCGTAAAGCGGGATGACCGTACTGGTGGTGAGCAGCATCAGTACCATGAACGGGTTGGCCTGCCAGTAGGGGTTGAGCTGGTACACCGCGACCAGCGCTGTCAGCGCCAGTACCGTGGCAATGGCCAGGTAGCGGGTACCGAAGCGCATGCCGTTGCCGAGGTTGACCCAGACCATCACCGCGTACAGCGGCAACGCCGCTTCGCCGCCCAGCACCAGGCCGAAACAGGTGCCGGTGTAGTCATGCACGATGCCCAGCACCCGACGCCATGGGTAGTGTCCAGGCCAGCGGGCGATGGCCTGGCGCAGGCCGATCGACAGCAGGATGAAACTGATGATGTAGTAGATCACCGGCAGGTAGCTGGCGATCGATTCACCCGGCAGGAAACCCAGAACGGTAATGTAGACCAGCGCGCAACTGGCGACGATGACGCGCAGGTTGGCCTGGTCGAGCTCGTTGTTCTTGTTGTAGTCCATGGTAAACGTCCTTGTGCACGGGGCCGCATAGGCGCCTGCCTGGCGCAGCGCTTACGGGCGTTTGCGGCAGCAGGCTGCTAAGTTAGCATGGTGGCAACAACGCCGTTCACAGGGAGTGCCAGATCGTGACGTGCCGCATCATCGTGGCGGACGACCATCCGCTGTTCAGGGAGGCCATGGTCCGTACCGTGCAGCGGGTATTGCCGCAAGCACAACTGGAAGAGGCCGGGGACCTGCAGCAGGTGCTGGCGCTTGCCCGCCAGGGCGAGGTGCCGGACACGCTGATACTCGACCTGCGCTTCCCCGGGCTCGATTGCATCGAACGCCTGACCGAACTGCGCCAGCTGTTACGCCGCACTACCCTGATCATCGTGTCGATGGTCGACGAGCCGGCGCTGATCGAACACGTCATGGCCAGCGGCGTGGATGGCTTCATTGGTAAAAGCATCGCCCCTGATGAACTCGGCGCAGCGATCCTGGCGATCCGGGACGGCGAGGTGCTGGTCAAGTACAGCCCTTCAGGCCTGTTGCCGAACCTGGGCAGCGGCAACGAGCTGGAACACCTCACTCACCGCCAGCACGAGGTACTGCGCCTTATCGCCCAAGGCAAGACCAACAAGGAAATTGCCCGCGCCCTGGACATATCGCCGTTCACCGTCCGTATTCACGTGTCATCGTTGCTCAAGGCGCTGAATGTCACCTCGCGCACGGCCGCGGCCGTCAAGTACAGCGGAACCTGATACCGTCGGTCGGTGCCGATGGCAATGCAACTGATCATGCGGGGGCGCCCGGCACTCTCAATCCATGAACGGTGGTCAATCATCATCGCTCATCACTCCTGTGCTTGGCCCACCCTCGGGTGGGCCTTTTTCGCCAAGCGAGGGCGCCATCATGAACCAGATACTGCAAATGGGCGGAGGTAGCGCTCAGGACGATTGGCCCGAACTGGACCCAGAAGAACGCAACGACCGGGCAGCTGACCCGGACGCCGATCCTGATCTGACTGAGGACGAGCAGAACCGGCCCGGAGTGCCTGCGAGCGACCCCGAATCCGGTGCATGAAGGATCAGCTGGTCATACTTGAGTCGCTGACCGTCTGGCTGGGCTTGCTGCCTGACGGCCGCCAGGTCACTGCGGTTATGCCGTAACGCTCGGCCATTGGCCGGCTCACTTTCTTGATCCTCTCCCGGCCGAACTTCGGGATGATGCCGATCCCTGCATCACAACTGGCCCAGTGCCAAGCCTCGGCGTTATCGATTTTCTCGAGCCGGATAATGAAACTGCGCGGCTGGCCGTGCAGCAGGTAATCGATAATGTATAGCTGGGGACTAGGCATCACGCGGCCCTCCTCTTCTCCATGGATGACTATTCATTGAGTGATGCCGTCCGCGAAAGATTCAAAAAGATTGTCGAACAATTCAAAGGGATGCATCAGGGTCCTTGCCAGGCACCCTGATGCCGGCGGGCCTCGGCGAGCCCCTTGTCATTGCTGCTGGCGGCCCCCTCCGTGACTGTTCTGCCCGCCCTTGCGGCCGGCTTCCGATGCCCGCTGCCGGTCGTTGGCGAAGTTGCCGCCCGACGCCTGGCCACCTTTGTGGCCAGCCCGGGAGGCACGTTCGCGGTCATTGGCGAAGTTGCCTGGGTTGGTCTCCTTTGTGCCGCCACGTTGTCCGGTCCGTTGTTGATCACCAGCCATGTCCTGTCTCCTTGCCATGCGGATGGGTTGGGCGAATGAAACGGTGCCCTGCCTAGGTTCCGAACAGGCGATGCCAGGCACTGCTCAATCGGATTGCAAGTGGCTGACCGGTGGCGCCAAAGGCCCCCGCGGCAAATGATCGTGTGGCGGGTTTTGGACGGGCAATTTTTCTCCTGCTCAAGGGTCACACTTGCATGGTCACAACTGCAAACGGCCTACCACTGGCAAGCCTCGCAGCAGAACCGACGAGCTGCCTATAATGCTCGCTCATCTGCCCGGCGATGCTTCAAAGGGCCATCCTCAAGGTCTGCACAAGGCATCTTCATGACTGAGCAACCCGCATCGCCGCAAAACCCCGCGCTGAGCCCAAGCCACCTGGATTTCCCGGTGGTCGGTATTGGTGCGTCGGCTGGAGGGCTGGAGGCCATCCGCACCTTCTTCCAGCAGATGCCCGGTGATTGCGGTGCAGCCTTTGTGGTGGTGTTGCACCTGTCGCCCGACCACCAGAGCGTGGCCGACAGGATCATCCAGGAAGCCACGCCGATGCCGGTGCGCCAAGTCACCGAGCCAGTGCCGATCGAACGCAACCATGTCTATGTGATTTCGCCGGCCAATCGTCTTTCCACCAACGACGGCTACCTGCGCGTCACCCCGGCCAACCGCCGACGCGGCGACCATGTGGCCATCGACCTGTTCTTCCGCGATCTGGCCGACGTGCACAAGGACCACGCCTTCTGCGTGGTGTTGTCGGGCACCGGTGCCGACGGCGCGGTGGGTCTGTCGCGGATCAAGGAACAAGGCGGCGTGACCCTGGCGCAGACCCCGGACGACGCCCAGTACGACAGCATGCCGCGCGCCGCCATCGAGACCGGTATGGTCGACCTGGTGCTGCCGGCTGCCGAGATGCCGCAGAAGCTGACGGAACTGTGGCGTACGGCGCGGCAGGTGAAATTACCTGAGATCGAAGACGATACCCTGCCGCCGCCGTTGGGCACCCGGGCCGGCGATGCCCAGGCCGCCGAGCCATTGCTCGAAGAAATCCTGCTGCAACTGCGCACCGCCACCGGCCACGACTTCCAGCATTACAAGCGCGCCACCGTGCTACGACGGATCGAGCGCCGCCTGCATGTCACCGGGCAGACCGACCTGGGCAGTTACCTGAACTATCTGGAGCAACACGGCAGCGAAGCGACTGCCTTGCTCGGCGACATGCTCATCGGTGTGACCAATTTCTTCCGCGACCGCGAGGCTTTTGAATCGCTGGAACGTCACGTGCTGCCGCAACTGGCCAGCGAAGGCGAGGACAACCGCGAGATCCGCATCTGGTCAGCGGGCTGCTCCACCGGCGAAGAGGCTTACAGCCTGGCCATGCTGGTGTGTGAGCAACTGGCCCTGGAACAGCGCGCACGCAAGCTCCAGGTGTTCGCCAGCGATCTCGACGAACGCGCCATCAGTATTGCCCGCGCGGGTTCCTATCCCGAGGCGATCGTTACCGACGTGCCACCCACCCGGCTACGCCAGTTCTTCGTCAAGGAAGACCAGCATTACCGGGTGCGCAAGGAGGTGCGCGAGAAGGTGCTGTTCGCCCGCCACAACCTGCTGTCCGACCCGCCGTTCTCGCAGATCGACCTGATCGTCTGCCGCAACCTGCTGATCTACCTCGACCGCGAAGTCCAGCACGATATCCTGCAGATGTTCCACTATGCCCTGCGCAGCGGTGGCTACCTGTTCCTCGGCACCTCAGAATCGGCCGATGTAGCCGGTGAACTGTTCGCCCCGGTAGACAAGCGCAACCGCATCTTCCGCGCCCGTGACGTCAGCCCGGCCGGCCGTCGCTCAGGCCGGCAGCTGCCCGGGGCGAACATGACCAGCATCGCCCAGGACCTTCAGGCCAAGGCCAAGCCCGGACGCAAGCCGTCCTATGCCGAGATGCACCAGCGTGCCCTGGCCCGGCGCACGCCGCCAAGCCTGATCATCGACGGCGACGGCAATATCCTGCACATGAGCGACGGCGTCGGGCGCTACCTGCAGCTGGCAGGAGGCGAGCCGAGCCGTAACCTGCTCAACCTGGTGCTGCCGAGCCTGCGCCTGGCCTTGCGCACTACCCTGTTCCAGGCCCGCCAGGGCACCGAGGCCGTCACCTCGCGGCCGGTCGACCTTGGCGAAGGTGAACAGAGGCAGCAAGCCGAGATCACCGTGCAGCCCTTCAAGGACGAACTCAGCACCGGCGAGTGCCTGCTGGTGGTGTTCGAAGAGCGTGCGCCGGACCCGTCCTTGCCGCTGCCAGGGGTCATCCGCCAGACCGACAGCATGGTGCTGAACAACCTGGAGCGCGAACTGCAGCGTACCCGCCAGCAACTGCAGGAAACCATCGAACAGTCGGAGGTTTCCAGCGAAGCCCTGACCGCCTCCAACGAAGAAATGCAGGCCATCAACGAAGAACTGCGTTCGGCCAGCGAAGAGCTGGAAACCAGCAAGGAAGAGCTGCAATCGATCAACGAGGAATTGCTCACCGTCAACTACGAGCTCAAGAACAAGGTCGAGGAAACCGACAAGGTCAACGACTACCTGAGCAACCTGATCGCCTCGACCGACATCGCCACGGTGTTCGTCGACCGCAACCTGCGCATTCGCTGGTTCACCCCGCGCGCCACCGACTTGTTCAGCATGCTGCCGATGGACACCGGCCGCTCGCTGCTGGACATCACCCACCGCCTCGATTACCCGGCACTGGCCGATGACGCCCGCGCCGTGGCCAAGGGTGAAACCATCATCGAGCGCGAGATCGGCGCCCAGGACAACCACTGGTACCTGGCACGCTTGCTGCCGTATCGCTCCAGCGAGCAGGAGATCGACGGCACCGTGCTTACCTTCATCGACATCAGCAAGAGCCGCGCCGCCGAAGAGCGCGTGCGCCTGGGTGAAGAGCGCCTGAGCAAGCAACTGGCCGAATCGCAGACTTCCAGCCACATGAAGGACGAGTTTTTCGCGGTGATGTCCCATGAACTCAAACACCCGCTCAACCTGATCCAGCTCAATGCCGAAATCCTTCGCCGGCTGCCGTCGATCAAGAGCATCGGCGCCGCCAGCAAGGCCGTGGGCACCATCTGCGAAGCGGTGTCCAGCCAGGCCCGGATCATCGATGACCTGCTCGATGTGGCGCGTATTCGCACCGGCAAACTCAAGCTCAAGACTGAACCCGTGGACCTCGGCGCCATTGTTCAGGGCATCCATGCGGTGGTGCTGAGCGAACAGCACCCTTGCCAGGTACGCTTGGAAATGCCAGCCGACGCCCAGCCGCTGATGATCGAGGGCGACTTGACGCGCCTGGAACAGATCATCTGGAACCTGCTGAACAACGCGCTCAAGTTCAGCCCGGCGGGCAATGAAATTCGCCTGGTGCTGAGCCACGACCAGACACAGGCACGCCTGCAGGTGATCGACCAGGGCGTGGGCGTGAGCCACGATAACCTGGAGCATATCTTCGACCTGTTCAGCCAGGCGGCGCCGCAGGTGGCCAGCCATGGCCGTGAAGGCCTCGGCATCGGCCTCTCACTCGTGCGCCAGCTGACCGAAGCCCATGGCGGCAGTGTCGAAGCCAGCTCGGCGGGGCTCGGCAAGGGCTGCACCTTTACCGTACGCCTGCCGTTGTGCGACCCAGGTGTGCAATTGCGTCCAGACGCTGCAGAGCCTGTCAGTGAAGGACGGCTGCAAGGCACGACGATCTTGCTGGTCGACGACTCACCCGAAGTGCTGGAAGTGATGCAGGCGTTGCTGGAGATGGAAAGCGCCGAGGTCGCGGCGTACAGCGATCCGCTGATGGCGCTGGAGGCCGCAGCCAGTGGCGACTATGACGTCATCATCTCGGACATCGGCATGCCAGGCATGGACGGTCACGCACTGATCAAGGCCTTGCGCGGCCTCGCCCACCTGCGTCATACGCCAGCGATCGCCCTCACCGGCTACGGTGCCAGTGCCGACCAGTACAAATCGCGCCAGTCCGGCTTCGATCGTCACCTGAACAAGCCGGTGGGCTATGACGAGCTGGTCGAGACCATCGAGGCGCTCAGCGGCTCGGTGCCCTGCTGAACCGTTAGCCAGTTAAACAGAACGTTCATTGCACGCCTGCGGACAAACCCATATGAACCAGGGATTTGCCGCAGGAGGCTGCATGAAGCCAGTCAAACACCGCGCCACCATCATTTGCCGGCATGGCAAGCAATCACAGAAATGGCTGTGGGTGAGAAAACCCAAGGCACCGTGGACCTTGCCCGGCGGCAAGATCGAGCCGGGAGAGACACCGGTGCAGGCGGCCGAGCGGGAGTTACGGGAAGAGACGGGCTTGCAGGCCGAAACCTTGACCTTGCTCATGCGCTTTGAAACCGGTGAGCGCATGCACTATGTGTTCGAGGCCGACTTCGCCCACGCGCCGAAGCCGACCGCCGACCACGAGATCGCCGACTGTTGCTTTCAGCACCTGGACCAGATGTCGGCCATCAACGCCGAGATCAAAACAGTGATCCGCTCTCTGCTGGCGTGCGACCGCACGGTCGCCGCGTCGGTACGCTGAACATGCCCGGCTTCAGGCATGCACACTCCACTGGCAGACCTCGCTGGCAATCGGCATTTCGTCGATGGCGTGGATCATGCCACTCTCCAGCGCCTCCCTGGGGCCCAGGATACGCGGGTAGGCCATGAGGTAACGGGGTACATCCAGCACTTCGCTGCTGCCCTCCGTGCGCTCGGCGACGATCTGCGCATACAGGCGCAGGTCGTAATCCAGGCTCATGGCGTATTCGGCCATGCGTGAATGATCCACTGAGCCATGCAGCGTCCAGTGAAACGGGTGGAACAGGAACTTGCTGTAGCTGCACGCCGTGCGGTGTTCGCCCGCCAGAAACAGGATATTGCCCATGGACTCGACGGTGCCGAGGTTGTGGGTGTGCACGCTGATCGGCAAGGCGCGCAGGTAGTTGTACAGGGTAAAGCCGTAGCTGCACTCGCCGCCCATGGTGGCAATGTTCAGCTGCAACACGTCGGCGCCCTGCTGCATGGCGCGCGAGCAGGTGTTGATCAGGTTGCCGCAGGTGGATGAGTTGATCGGTCCGGTAAAGTGAATGATATGTCTGGCCATGCTTGCCTCCGCTTCTGGCAGGTCATTCCTTGGGGCTCTGCCCTTCGTCGTCGCGCTCCGCCATCTGTTGGTATTGCTTGCGCAAGGCATGCAGTTCGGCCGGGTCCATGTGTTCCAGGTCGAGCAATGCCATGTGCGCCTTCTGGGTGGTGCGCAGCAATTCGTCGATCTTGATATGGAGTTCGTCATTGTCGCGGTTCTGGGTGTTCTGGATCAGAAACACCATCAGGAAGGTGATGATGGTGGTCGAGGTATTGATCACCAGTTGCCAGGTATCGTTGAAGTGGAACAGCGGCCCGGTGATGCCCCACACCAGAATCATCAGGAACGCGATGCCAAACGTCAGCGGCCGACCGGTCCAGTTGGCCAGCCCCTGACAGAAACGGTCGAATTTCATACCGACGGACTCCTGTGCTGCATATCTGCTATGCGGTGGAATCGCCCAGGCCGGCAAAGTTCAACTCAGGGCGCCCGGCTTGCCTTCGATCATCTGAGCTGAACCCTTGCCGCGCTGCCCCGGTCGCACATTCAAGTGACGTGCAATGGAGCAGGCTATGAGGAGAACAGCGTGAGCGATATCCGCATCGGTATTTCCGGATGGCGCTACGGCCCCTGGCGCAAGGACTTCTACCCCAAGGGCCTGCGCCAGGACAGCGAGCTGGCGTTTGCGTCGCGAGCCGTGAACAGCATCGAGATCAATGGCTCGTTCTACAGCCTGCAAACCCCTGAGCGCTATGTGAACTGGCGTGACGAAACACCGGAGGACTTCGTTTTTTCGGTCAAAGGCCCGCGCTATATCACCCATGTGCGACGGCTTAAGGAGATCGAAGAGGCTATCGCCAATTTCTACGCGTCCGGCCCGCTGCTGCTGGGGGACAAACTGGGGCCGTTCCTGTGGCAATTCCCGCCCAACATGAAGTTCGACGAAGCACGGTTCAGCCATTTCTTGGAGTTGCTGCCCAAGGATCGCAAGGCTGCTCGCGCCTGCGCGCAAGGCTGTGCCGAGCGCCTGAAGGATAACGGTGGCACGGCGATCAAGGGCAATGCACGGTTGCGCCACGCCGTGGAGATCCGCCATGAGAGCTTTCTCTGCGAGCGCTTCATCAAACTGCTGCGCAAGCACCGCGTCGCCCTGGTCGTGGCGGACAGCGCAGGCAAGTGGCCCTATGTCGAGGATGTGACCGCCGATTTTGTCTACATGCGCCTGCACGGTGACGTCGAACTCTACAGCAGTGGTTACACGGCGCGTGCCCTGAAGCGCTGGAAGCAGCGCATCCAGGCCTGGGCCGCAGGTGGCCAGGTGCAAGATGCGCAACTGGTCGTGGCCAAGGCGCCGCCAAAACGGGCGTCGCGCGATGTCTACTGCTACTTCGACAACGATCAGAAAGTCCACGCACCCTACGATGCGCGGCGCCTGCTGGAAAAGCTCAAGCTCGATTACCACCTGCTCACCGAGCCAGGCGTCGAGCCGGAGGTGGCGCTGTGAACAAGACCCTGCCCTCGCCGCGCTGCATCATCGACAAGGTCACCGCCGTGCACCGGCTGAACGTGCTGACCATCAACGTGCACAAGGGCTTCACCTTGTTCAACCGCCGCTTCATCCTCCCCGAGTTGCGCGAAGCCGTGCGCGCCACCCATGCCGACCTGGTGTTTCTCCAGGAAGTCCATGGCAGCCATCAGCAGCACGCCTTGCGCCACCCTGCGTGGCCAGAGACGCCGCAGTATGAATTTCTCGCCGACAGCATGTGGCCGCAATTCGCCTACGGCCGCAACGCGGTATACCCGGATGGTGACCATGGCAATGCCCTGCTGTCGAAATTCCCGATCACTCACCATGAAAACCTCGACGTGTCGATCCAGGGCAACGAACAGCGCGGCTTGCTGCATTGCCGCCTGGAGGTGCCGGGGCACGAGCAGGTGCACGCCATCTGCGTGCACCTGGGGCTGCGCGAAGCGCACCGGCAAAGCCAGGTGCAGCTGTTGCTGCAGGTGCTCGACCGGCTGCCGGCACAAGCGCCGGTGATCATCGCCGGCGACTTCAATGACTGGCGGCTCAAGGCCGACGCAGTGCTCTCCCGGCGCCTGGTGGAGGCGTTTGGCGAACACTTCGGCAGCCCTGCCCGCAGCTTCCCGGCGCGCCTGCCGTTACTGCGCCTGGACCGCATCTACCTGCGCAATGCCATGCCGACCAAGGCTCAAGTGCTGTCCATGTATCCCTGGTCGCATCTGTCCGACCATGCTCCACTGGCTGCGGAGATCAACCTGTGAACCGACCTTGGCTCGATGGCAACCGTATCGAACTGCTGATCAACGGCGAGCAGTATTACCCCCGTGTATTCGAGGCAATGGCCCAGGCACAGGAAGAAATCTTGCTGGAAACCTTCATCATCTTCGACGACAAGGTCGGCCAGCAATTGCAGGGCGTGCTGATCGATGCCGCCCGGCGCGGCGTAAGGGTAGAGGTCGCCGTGGACGGCTACGGTACCGCCGACCTGCCTGACAGCTTCGTGGCAGCACTGACCGATGCCGGTGTCAGCTTCCACGCCTTCGACCCGCAACCCAGGGTCGCCGGCATGCGCACCAACCTGTTCCGGCGCCTGCACCGCAAGATCGTGGTGATCGATGGTGCGCGGGCCTTTATCGGCGGGATCAACTACAGCGCTGACCACTTGGGCGATTTTGGTCCCATGGCCAAGCAGGACTATGCCGTGGAGGTGACCGGGCCGGTGGTGGCGCAGGTGCATGCCGCCAGCCGCAGGCTGATGGCTCCGGTGCTGGAGCCGCCCAGCGAGGTACGGCCGCAGACGGCACCGACCGGCTCGAGCAAGGCGGTGCTGGTGGAACGCGACAACCGCCTGCGCCGCACCGACATCGAAGCCCACTACCTGCAAGCCCTGCGCTCGGCGCGCCAGCGGGTGGTGGTGGCCAATGCCTATTTCTTCCCGGGTTACCGCCTGATGCGAGAACTGCGCAACGCTGCCCGCCGTGGGGTCGACGTCACCTTGATCCTTCAGGGCCAGCCCGACATGCGCTGGGTACGCGCCTTGTCGCGCCTGCTCTACAACTACTTGCTGCGCGACGGCGTACGCATTCGCGAATACTGCCAGCGACCACTGCACGGCAAAGTGGCGCTGGTCGACCACGAGTGGGCCACGGTCGGCTCCAGCAACCTCGACCCCCTGAGCCTTTCCTTCAACCTCGAGGCCAACCTGTTCATCCGCGACCCGGCATTCAACCAGCAATTGTACGAACACCTGCAGGCACTGGCAGACGAGCAATGCAAGCCGGTGACGCTGGAGCGCATGATCCGTGGCTACTGGTGGCGGGCACCGTTGATCTTCGTGTGTTTTCACGTTATCCGGCATTTTCCGCGGATCGCTGGCTGGTTTCCCGCCCACCGCCAGCGCCTGCATTCGCTGCAGCCGGAAGTCGAGGCCGAAGGCGATCTGCATGAGGGCAACACCTGATGGCGCGAAAAAACTGGCAAATCTGGGGCAAGCGGTTGTTCACCGTGGCATTCCTGATCCTGATACCGGTGCTGCTGTACGTGCTTGCGCGCAACCTTGACTGGAACGAGGTGCGCCATTCACTGCTGGCCTACAAGCCGAGCACGCTGGCCATCGGCCTGGCCCTGGCGCTTTGCAGTTACCTGATCTTCGCCAGCTACGACCTGCTGGCCCGGTCCTACACCGGCCACTCGTTGCCCGCCCGCCAGGTGCTGCCGATAGCCTTCGTGTGCTATGCCTTCAACCTCAACTTCACCACCTGGGTAGGCGGTGTGGCCTTGCGGTACCGCCTGTACAGCCGCCTGGGCCTGGATACACCAACCATCACCCGCATCCTCACCCTGGGCCTGCTGACCAACTGGATGGGCTATATGCTGCTGGCCGGTAGCGTGTTCGCCCTGGGCCTGGTCAAGCTGCCGGCTGACTGGGCGGTCGGGGCCGGCGGCCTGCGGTTGATCGGCGTGCTGTTGTTGGCGATCGCGATCGGCTACCTGCTGGCCTGCGGCCTGGCGAAAAAGCGCACCTGGCGCTGGCGTGAGCATGAAGTCACCCTGCCCTCGCTGCGTCTGGCCCTGTGCCAGGTTGCGCTGGGCGCCAGCAACTGGGCGATGATGGCCTTGCTGATTTTCTGGCTGCTGCCTGGCGAGGCGTTCTACCCATCGATCCTCGGCATTCTGCTTATCAGCTGCGTGGCCGGGGTGGTCGCCCACATACCCGCCGGCCTTGGGGTGCTCGAGACGGTGTTCCTTGCGCTGCTGCACGGGCAACTTGGCCAAGGCACGCTGGTGGCGGCGCTGCTGGGCTATCGGACGTTGTATTACCTGATCCCGCTGGTGGCAGCCGTACTCACTTACCTGATCCTGGAAAAGCGCGCCAAGGCCATGCGCCAGCGCGACAAACCGGCCTAGAGGGCCTGGGAGGTAATCATGCGCGTTCCTGCAATGATGCTGATGCTCGTCAGCCTGGCCAACGGCGAAGCCTTCGCAGAGGCTTGCGATGTGCTGACCCGCTCTTCCAGCGAGGCGGTGAAGCCCGTCGAGCAGCGTACCTGCTACAGCTTCAGCAACATGCCCGCCGAAGCCATCAACTGGTCGTGCAGCAACGAGAGCAAGGACATGCTCAGCACGGAAAAACACAAGGTGGCGCGTTGTGCCGATGGCAGCGTGGGCAGCTGCATTGCGCCGTTGACCCAGGAAACCCTGGCCAATCCCAAAGCGGCCGGGCAGGACCAGCCTTCATCGAGGCCGGCCCTGCCCAAGGATGCCAGGGTGATTACCTACTATTACGACACCCCGAGCCTTGGCCAGGCCCGGGCCGATTGCGAGCGTAACGCAGGCATCTGACAAACCCATTGACCCGCCTGTCAGGGTGAGATCGGGTCGCTGGCCGGAAAGGTCTCATCCAGGGCATTGTCGACGTTGGTCTCCTTCGGCTGCTCCATATCGCCGCATTTGCAATCGGCCATCCGGCAGGGCTCGCCATTGCGGTGGCCGCTGGCACAGGCTTCGCAGCAGTAGGCTTTGCCGCCCTGCTGCACGGCGTTGGCGTCGACAGTGCAACTGCAATGGTTGCAGGCACAACGTTGCTCGTTCATGGTGTTTTCCCCTGTTCATCGTCTATGACGTCGTCTGTCCACGGCTCGCCGTCCAACGGCGCGGAGCGCGCCAGCTCCGCTTCATCGAGGCCAATGCCACCGCCGATCTCCTCGGCATCCACATGACGCAGGGTCTGGTCCGCAGGCCCGCTGCCATCACCCGGTTCATGGGGGTCGCGGGCAACGGTTTCGTCCAGCAGCGTGTCAGGGCTCAGGTCGTCATAGGTGACATTGTCTTCGTGCAAGCTGTCGCTCAACGCTTCCCCTCCGCTCATGCCACTTTCGGCAACGCGCCGGGGGGGAAACTCCTGGTCGACCTCCTGTGCAGGCCGCTCGTCACCTACCCGGCCCACGCGGTCGTCGTTGCGGTCACTGAAGTCCAGCTCATGGACACTGCCCATGCGGTCTTGCGTGTCATCGATCTCAGTCGGGGTGTATGGCTTGGGGTCATCTGGTCCGGACATATCGGCTCTCCTTCTGTGGCTTACCTGCGGTCGACTGCGCCAAGCTGCGGATGATTCAGAGTTTTTTTGAACTACCGGGCGACTGGCCATCTCCCAACCTACAGACAGGGGATGATTCGGAGCCCGCCATGGCCAAACCTCTCGAAGAATACGAGCGCAAGCGCGATTTCAACGCCACGCCCGAGCCCAGCGGCAAGGGAGGCCGAGGCAAACGCGCTCACGCATTGCAGTTCTGCATACAAAAGCATGATGCCAGCCACCTGCACTACGACTTCCGCCTGGAACTGGACGGCACCCTGAAGAGCTGGGCGATACCCAAAGGCCCTTCGCTCGATCCAAAGGTGCGGCGCCTGGCGGTTCACGTCGAGGATCACCCGCTGGACTATGCCGACTTCGAGGGGCATATCCCGGAGGGGCACTACGGTGCCGGCGATGTCATCGTCTGGGACCGCGGGGTATGGGAGCCCGAAGGCGATCCTCGGCAGGCCTATGCCAAGGGCAAGCTGCGCTTTCGCTTGCAGGGTGAGAAGCTGGCGGGCGTATGGAACCTCTTTCGCACCCACCTGGCGGGCAAGAAAGAGCAATGGATGCTGGTCAAGTCCCACGACGGCGAAGCCCGCAGCGAAGACGACTACCGCATCGTCGAGGCGCAACCGGACAGCGTCATCAGCGACCGCACCCTGCATCCGCGTGCTGCGCCTGCAAAGCCGGCCAAAAAGCGCGCCGGCAACGCGGCCAAGGCGACGCTGCCCGATCGATTGCAACCCCAGCTGGCAACCCTGGTCGACTCGCCGCCAGCGGGTGACTGGCACTATGAAGTGAAATTCGATGGTTATCGCATACTTGCCCGGATAGACGGTGACGATGTCCGCCTGTTCACCCGCAATGGCCACGACTGGACGGCCAAGATGCCTGGGCAAGTCGCGGCGCTGCGGGCATTGGGGGTGGATCGCGCCTGGCTCGATGGCGAGATGGTGGTCAACGACGAAAACGGCAAGGCCGACTTCCAGGCCCTGCAGAACGCCTTCGATACCGAGCGTGATGAACAGATCTGCTACTACGTTTTCGACCTGCCGTATCTAGGCAATCAGGACCTGCGCAAGGTGCCCTTGCAGGAGCGGCGTGAGGCCTTGCGCCGCTTGCTCGAGCACAGTGAATCGGAGCTGCTCAGGTACTCGCAGGATTTCGACCAGCCTGTCGACTCGTTGCTCGACAGCGCTTGTCGGCTGGAACTCGAGGGCCTCATCGGCAAGCGCGCCGACAGCCCCTATGTCGGCCGGCGCAGTGCCGACTGGGTCAAGCTCAAGTGCAAGCAACGCCAGGAATTCGTGATTGTCGGCTACACCGACCCCAAGGGCAGCCGCACCGGCTTCGGCGCGTTGTTGCTGGCGTTGCATGACGACGACAGCGGCGAGTTGCGCTACGCCGGCAAGGTCGGTACGGGCTTCAGCGCCACCACCCTGGACAGCATCCTTGCCCGCCTCAAACCCCTGGAGATCGACAAGCCTGCCCTGCCCAAGCCGCCTACCGGGGCCGAGGCGCGCAGCGTACATTGGCTGAAGCCACAGTTGCTGGCTGAAGTTGCCTATGCCCAGATGACCCGCGACGGCGTGGTGCGCCATTCGGTATTCCACGGGCTGCGCGACGACAAGCCAGCCACCGACATCGACCTGGAGCGCGCCATGCCTGGCAAGAGCGTACCCAAACGCAAGCAAGCCGAGCTGCCGGACGACCTCGGTGAACTGCGCCTGACCCACCCTGACCGCGTCATCGACCCCACTGTGGGTGCCACCAAACGCCAGGTCGCCGAGTACTATGCGGCAGTCAGCCAGTGGATACTGCCGCAGCTCAAGGGCCGCCCGGTCGCACTGGTGCGCGCCCCCGATGGCCTGGGCGGCGAGCTGTTCTTCCAGAAAAACGCCGGCCAGTTGCACATCCCGAACGTGGTCAGTTATGACAAGGCCGAGGCTGGCCAGGCGGCAATGGTCATCAATCGCCCCGACACATTGCTCGGCGCCGTACAGATGAACATGCTGGAGATGCATACCTGGAACGGTACCGACAAGGACTTCGACAAGCCTGACCGCTTCGTGCTCGACCTCGACCCCGACCCTGCGCTGCCGTGGAAAGCCATGCTCGAGGCCACGCAACTGACGCTCACCCTGCTCGACGAGCTCGGGCTCAAGGTCTTTCTGAAAACCAGCGGCGGCAAAGGCATGCACCTGGTGGTGCCGCTGACACGGCGTGCCGGCTGGGATGAAGTCAAGGATTTCAGCCACGCCATCGTCAATTACCTGGCCAAGTTGTTCCCCGACCGCTTGAGTGCCGTATCAGGGCCCAAGAATCGGGTCGGCAAGATCTTCATCGACTACCTGCGCAACGGCAAGGGTGCCACTACCGTCTGCGCCTACTCGTTGCGGGCGCGGGAGGGGCTGCCGGTTTCGGTACCGATCTGGCGTGAGGAACTGGGCCTGCTCAAGGGCGCCAACCAATGGCACATCGGCAACCTGCGCGAACGCCTGGCCGAGGTGGACGACCCATGGGCGCAGATGGGCAAGACCCGTCAAACCATCACCGCAGGCATGCGCAAGAAAATGGGGCTGGCATGAGCATCATCCAGGATTTCGACCTGAACAACCTCGATCGTTTGCTTCGCGACTTCTGCGAGCGACCACAACCCTTGAACCTCGACACGCAGCTGCCGCAACTGATTCAGGCGTTACGCGCCGATCAGCTGGACCTGCTGCCATTGCCTGGTCAGGGCAGCACCTTGAAGCGCTGGCAGACCCTGGCCCGGGTGGCAGGGTGCGACCTGGCCTTGGCCAAGTTGTATGAAGGGCATACCGACGCGATGGCGATATTGGCCGAATGCGGGGCCGCCCACCTTGTCGCCGACGGCATATGGGGCGTCTGGGCTGCTGAGCCGCCCGAAGCGCGCGCGCAGATCGTGGCGCGTGAGGGTGACAGCGTGCGGTTGGCCGGCCGCAAGGCCTGGTGTTCAGGTGCGTTGCAGATCGACCGGGCGTTGATCACCGCCTGGGCCGAGGGTGACCAGCCGCAGCTGGTGGCCATCGAACTGTCGCAACCCAGCCAGGGCCTGAACATCGAAAGCTGGCAGGCAGTGGGCATGGGCACTACCGCCAGCATCGAAGTGACCTTCGACAACTCCCCTGGCACTGCCATCGGCCGCCCCGGGCAATACTTGTCGCGCCCGGGGTTCTGGCATGGCGGCGCCGGTATTGCCGCCTGTTGGTACGGTGCAGCGGAAGCTCTTGCGGATTATCTGCGCGCCTACTGTCGCAACCCGCACCCCGACGTCCATGCCCAGGCCCACCTCGGCGCGGTCGATGCTGCCTTGTATGGCGCCCGCGCCGCGTTGCGCGAATGTGCGCAATGGATCGATCAGCACCCCGACGCGGATGCCAGTTTCGAAGTGCGCCGCACCCGCGCCCAAATGGAGCAGGCGGTCGAACACGTCATCAACCACGTCGGCCGGGCGCTGGGCGCGAGCCCATTTTGCCGCAACAGTCATTTCGCCCGCCTCAGTGCCGACCTGCCGGTCTACCTGCGTCAGAGCCATGCCGAACGGGACCTCGCCGCGCTGGGCCAACAGGTAGCACAGGTGCCGGCAGGAGCTTGGCAACTATGAATGAAGACCTGATCCAGGCCAGCAGCGGTACGCCGTGGTCTGCCTGGCAACACGCGGCCCACCTGGCCCGTGCCACCTGGATGTCCCCGCAGCAGCTCTGCCCACCTGGGCGCCGGCTGGTACTGGTCGCACCGCACCCAGATGATGAGATCCTGATGGCGGGCGGCCTGCTTACCCACTTTCGCGGCCGTGAGGCTGATCTGCTGATCATTTCCGCAACCGATGGCGAAGGCAGCCACCCGGGCTCGGCGCAGTGGAGCGAGCATCGCCTGCGCCGTCAACGGCCACTGGAGAGCCGGCAGGCCTTGGTTCAGCTTGACCTGGACCCCAACCGCCTGGAATGGCGCAGGCTCAACCTCAAAGATGGCGGCCTGCCCCGTGAAGAAGCGTTTCTCACCAACCACCTGTCCCAGTGCCTGCGCCCCGACGACCTGTTGATGGCGACCTGGCGAGGCGATGGCCACTGCGACCACGAAGCGGTTGGCCGAGCAGCAGCCCAGGCCGCTCTGGCGCGCGACGCGCAGCTGATAGAAGTGCCGGTCTGGGCCTGGCATTGGGCGCAACCGGATGACCCGCGCCTGCCCTGGCCGCGCGCCCACCGGGTGCAACTCGGCGAAGCCAGCCTGGCACGCAAACGCAAGGCGCTCGCCGCCCATGTCAGCCAGCTGGTACCAGACGGCGCGCAGCCTGCGGTGCTGCCTGCGCACTTGCAGGAGTGCCTGCTGCAACCTTTCGAACTGGTGTTCCTGTAAACGGAGTAGTCATGAGCCTCGATGCGCAGTATTTCGCCGATTTGTATGCCGCTACCGAAGATCCCTGGGCATTTCGCACCCGGTGGTATGAAAAACGCAAACGCGAGCTGGTGATGGCCAGCCTGCCGCGCCAATGCTATCAACGGGTGTTCGAGCCTGCCTGCGCCAATGGCGAACTGAGTGCGCTGCTGGCTGAGCGCTGTGCGGAGCTGCTGTGCCAGGACCTCGATCCCACCGCTGTGCAGCTGGCCCGCCAACGCCTGGCCGAGGTGCGCAATGCCTCGGTAGAACAAGCCAGGCTACCGGGTGACTGGCCTGGAGGGCGCTTCGACCTGATCGTGCTGAGCGAGGTCGGGTACTACCTGGACCCCACCGATTGGCTGCAGGTGATCGAGCAATCGGTCGCCAGCCTGAGCTATGACGGCGGACTGCTGGCCTGTCACTGGAAGCATCCAATCGCCGGTTGCCCGCAGGATGGTCGGGAAGTGCACCAGTTGCTGGCCAAGCACCTGCCGCTGTTTTCGGTTTACCGCCATGAAGAGGTCGACTTCATGCTTGAGTACTGGTCATGCCAGCCCAGCGTGGTCGACCTGGATGAGACCTGCCCATGATCGGCGTGGTGATCCCCGCGCATAACGAAGCGCGGCGCCTGGGGCGTTGCCTGACCGCAATGGCGGCCGCCGTTGCCTTGGCCGAACAGGCTGGCCATACGGTACGTGTGCTGGTGGTGCTGGACCGCTGTGTCGATGCTAGTGCCCGGGTGACCGCCCGCTATGGTGTGGATGCGCTGGAGGTCGAGGCGGGAAGTGTCGGCATGGCGCGCCGCTTGGGGGCCCGTTGGATGCTCGAACGCGGTGCCAGCTGGCTGGCCTGTACCGATGCCGATAGCCAGGTGCCGGCGCACTGGCTGCTGTCGCAGTTGGCGTGTGCGGCCGAAGTGGTGTGCGGCACGGTGCATATCGCCCGCTGGCAGCCTTGGCAACGGGCGGCACTGCGTAAGCTGTACCTCAGCCGCTATGAGGCACGGGAAGGCCATCGGCACATCCATGGCGCCAATCTGGGTGTGTGCGCGCGCGCCTATGAGCGGGTTGGCGGCTTTCAGCCGCTGGCGGCACATGAAGATGTGCAGCTGGTGCGCGATCTTGAGGCTGAGGGCGCACAGATCGTCTGGACTGCCAGGCACAGCGTGGCCACCAGTAGCCGCATCGACAGCCGGGCACGGGAAGGTTTCGGGGACTATCTGGCGAGTCTGTAGCTGCCTGTCCCGACCTGTTCACGGGAGAGCCCGTCAACAGGCCGGGACAGCATTCAGGAGGCTTTGCGCGGGCGCTTGGCGGGTTTCTTCTCAGGGGTTGCCTTCTTCGTTGCCTTGCCACCCAGGCTGCGTTTGAGCAGCTCGGTGAGGTCGATGATGTCGGCACCCTTCTCGGCGGCCCCACCTTCGCCCTTCTCGACTACGGCGATCTTGCCCTTGCTGGCCTTCTCTTCAACCAGATCCATGATGGTCTGGCGAAAAGCGTCGTGATACTCGTCGGGCGTCCAGGGGCCGCTCATGTCCTCCACCAGCCGCTTGGCCATGTCCAGCTCACGCTTGTCCAGCTTGCTGTCGGTCACGCTCTTGTCCAGCTCCAGCGTTTCCAGCCCCCGCACTTCCTCGGGCCAGCGCAGGGTGATCATCACCAGCGCCTGGTCAAGCGGGCGCAGCAGTGCCAGATGCTGACGCGTGTGCAGCACGACCGTGGCCAAGGCGACCTTGCCGGTACTTTCCAATGTCTCGCGCAACAGCGCATATACCTTGCCGCCGCGTTTGTCCGGGCTGAGGTAGTAAGGGGTATCGAAGTGCTGGAGCGGAATCTCGCTGGCTTCGACGAACGAGAAGATGTCGATGGTCTGGGTGGCTTCGGGGCGCGCCTTGCGAATCTCGTCTTCGCTGATGACCACATAACGGCCTTTTTCGTATTCCACGCCTTTGACGATGTTTTCCTTGTCGATGTCCTTGCCGGTCACCTTGTTCACCCGCTTATAGCCCACCGGCTCCATGCTGCGCTTGTCGAGCCAGTCGAAATCGACTCGCTCGGTGCGCACGGCGGTGTTGAGCGAAACGGGAATATGCACCAAGCCGAAGCTGATTGCGCCTTTCCAGATAGCCCTGGCCATGAGCGCCTCCTACGGTTGGCCGGGCTGGCAGTAGCGCAGCGTGCCGCAGCGCTCGCAGCAATGGCACTGCAACCCGGAAATTTTGACCTCAGGCATGGCGCGCCAATGGCAACCACGCAGCAAGCAGATAATGCTCATCCGTCACCTCCCTGCCCAAAATGCCGGGCCCTTTCATCAACTGACTGCCGGAGGTGCGGAAGGTTTATTCCAGTTGCGCCTCAGTGCGACTGGCTGAACAGCACACGTTTCAAGGCTTCGGCCGCCAGATGAACCTGCACCGCCCAATCGCCGGCAGCATCGCTGCCCGCGTCGTCGGATATGTATTTCAGGCAGAGCAGCCCGATACCCTCGTCGCGGGCGATCCGGGCCAGCACATAGGCCTCCATGTCGACCACGTCGTAGGGCGCTTCGCCATGGCCGGTTTCAAAGCTGTCACCGCTGCCGCACACGCCCAATGGCACACCAGGCTGTACCAGACCATGCTCGAGCACGATTGGCAGCTGCGAAAGCGGCGTTTCATAGCGGGCGAAGCCGAGGGGTGTCGCGTCCATGTCGCGCTGTACGAAGCGGTTGCAACACACCACTTGGCCCTTGCCGTAACGTTGGCTGCCCGCCGACCCAAGGTTGACGATCAGACGCGGGCGCTGGCGCTGCAGTGCCTGGGTCAGCGCGATCGCTGCGTTAACCTTGCCGATACCGGTGAACAGCACATTGCAGCCGGCGAAAGCGCTGCCCGCCTCGTCTTCCAGGGCGAAGACAAACAGGATGTCGTCCAGTGGGATGTCATGCAGCATGAGGGGTGTGGTCATGGAGTGGGTCCGGGTGGCTGGCGAAATGCGCAGCCATTGTCAGCCAAACCCGAAGGATTGCAAGCCGATGAACTCAGGCAGCGCTGCTGGCCGCTGTGCATGACCCTTGCTGCAGCACCAGGTCGATCACCTGGCGCTGCGCCTGGGCAGGGTTCAAGCCGTTGTCACGGGCCTGGCGCAGGCAGGCCAACTGCCTGTCGGCACTGTTGCCATCGCGCAGGATCTGCCGGGCGCGCATGAAACCCCGTTCGGCGTCCACGGTGTCGACCGGAAACTGGCTCTCGAGCTGAGCCAGCCAGCCCTCGGCCGTGACCGGCTGTTGCGCGTCGATACCAATGAATTCGGCATGCCTGCCGTGACGCAGGGCTCGCCAGTAGTTTTCCTGAGTAACCCAACGAAGCTCCCGGACCAGCGGGCCACACGGGTGACGATACGCCAAGGCATGTTCCACAAGGTGGCGGAACAACGCGGCGATGCACAACGCATCTTCGATGTTGGGGCAGGCATCGCAAATGCGCAGCTCCACGGTCGGAAAGCGTCGCGAGGGCCTGATAGCCCACCAGAAGTCACCGTCGTCAGCCATCGACCCCGTGCGTTGCAACAACGCCCGATAGCGCTCGTAGGCCGCCCAGTCGGCCAGCGGCTCTGGCAGCCCCATGTGCGGCCACTCGCCGCAAATCACCCGCCGATAACTCATGTAGCCGGTTTCCTGCCCCTGCCACAGCGGTGACGATGCGCTCAATGCGAGGAACAGTGGCAGCCAGCCCACCAGGCGATTGATCAATTGCATCCGGTCGCAGCCCCCGGGCACGCCTACGTGGACATGCAGGCCATTGACCAGCGACCTGCGTGCGACGTGGCGGTAATCGTCGAACACCTGCCGGTAGTGCGCCGAGGACCTGGGCTTGTGCTTCAGCCACGGCGCATTGGGATGACTGGCAGCGCCATACAGGCCAATGCCCTCTGCGGCCAGGGCTTGCTGCAGACTATGACGGCTCAGGGTAAAGAACTCGCGGGCCTCCCCTGTTGAGGCGAGCACCGGTGAAACCACCTCCACCTGGCTACGAAACATCTCTTCGGTGAAGTGCTTGCCCAACACCTCACGGCAACGCCGGGTGACGGTCAATGACGGCGTCACCGGCACCCGGCCGCTGGAAAGATCCACCAGCAGGTATTCTTCTTCTATGCCGAACGTACAAGGCGGCGTCATGGCGTTACCCATTGCGAGTAACGGTCAGGGCGACTGCGGCGATGCGCTCGACCCGCTCATACCCCGCTTCATCCAATTGTTCGCCGAACACGTCGGGGTCGATTTCCCGATAGCTCCACGACCATTGCGGGCCGGCCAGGCGCAAGCGCACGGCCTCCAGCAGTGCATCTCGACCGTCGATGATGGCAACCCCGGTGTACAGCAACAACGAGCCGTGGGCGCTGAGGCGTTCACACGCCTGCTCGACGATGCGCAGCGACAGTTCTGCGCCCAGCGAGCCACCACCGTGGCGATACGTCCGTTGCCCGGCATCGAGCATGTAGGGAGGGTTTGCCACGATCAGGTCGAAGGTGCCGGTAATCCCATCGAGCACGTCACTCGGTTCCACCGACAAGTTGCTCACCCCGGCCAAGGCAGCGTTGATCGCGGTGTAGCGCAGGGCCAGGGGGTTGATGTCGACCGCGCTGACCTGGGCATGCTGCGCCGCCCGGGCAATGAGCAAGGCGCCTACACCGCTGCCACAGCCGATGTCCACGGCGTGCTGTACGCGCGTATGGCGGCGTTGCAGATGGTCATGAATGACGTGGGCGAAGCGGTAGCTGTCGGGGCCAAGGAACACCGCATCACTGGCCTCTGTCGGGTACGCGGAATGCACCAGCAACAACTCGTCGAGGCTGGCGAAGCGGACCTTGCTGCGCAGCAAACCCTCTGCCTCGGTGAGTAGCTGCGCTTGCTGCAGTTGCTGCAATTCATCAGCTGACAGCAGAGACGGCGCAAAGGGGCGGCTCCAGCCAAACACATCACGCAAGGTCGTCGCGCGCTCGGCACCTGCGCGCGCGTTGTTGCGCCCATGGGTGGCAGGCGTCACACAGCTAAAGCGGTAACCGTCGGCACGCAAGCGTTTGCCCAGTTGCAGCAGCGCCTCATCGGCGCGAGCTTGTTGAGGTTCCAGCATCATCAGTGGGGCTCCTCCTGAGCGAGACCGGTGGCTTGCAGATAGGCCCGGGTGGCCAGCAGCCCGTCCGGGGACGCATGGCGATTGCCAAGCATGCGTTCGATCAGGGCAGGGATGTCCTGATTGGCGGGTAACGGGCCTGGCGCTGCGTCGATGTCCAGGCTCGGCTCCCAACTTCCGGGTTGCACACGGCGCAGCGGGGCTTGCCAGTCAGCCGCTATCCAGTCATGCCAGAGCTGCTTTTCGTAAACCGTGAACACCCCGTACATCGGTGCCGCCGGCCCTTCGATCACCTTCCACCAACGGCTTTGGCTGGGGTCTTCGCCGCGCCTGATCCATCCTTGCTCGCACATGGCGTCAACAAAGGCAGGCATCGCGCCCGGCTCGGCCAGCCACTGGTTGATCGTGCGCTTTTGCAAGCGGCAGCGGTCGGCATGCATGAAGCGCCCGTACAGGCTTTTTTGCTCCAGCGCAGCGATGAGCTGCGCGTGCAGGTCGAAACTGGCAATCAGGCTGGGAGTGTCGATGCCCAGGTCATTGAGGCGATAGCCTCGACGCACACGCGCATAGAAGTCTGCTTCTTCACCCGCGGGGCATAGTTGCTGCACAGCTTGGATCGACTTCTGCGCATGACCGCTGGCAGCGTTGTCGATGGTCACATGCAGCTGGAAATAATGGCCATCGATGCCCAGTTCCGCCAGTTCATAGGTGGTGATCAGCAGGTGCAGCGGCGGCTGTTCATAACCGAGGTTGTAGCCGATCACCTCGGGCAGGAAGCGCTCACTGTGTTGGCCCAAGGCAAGCTGCAACGCACCTTGCAGATAACGGTCATCAGGCAGCAACAGCGGATGCGACCCGAGGCGGCTCAACAGACGCTGATAGATCAGCACGTGATTGCAGCGCGGGTCGCCGTTGCCCAGCTCTTCCAGATAGGTGCGGATCAAGCCGTGGTAGCGCGGGTCTGCCCAGTGCTGCAAGGTGCCCTGCAGCCAGGCGCCGTCCACGGCCTTGGTCGGCGCCACCTGCTGCAGAAACCACATTGCCTGTGAGCGATTGCTGAAATAGCGCCGCGGCGCGCCACGCTGCCGTTCGGCAAGATAGGCGGCGTAATCGCTGGCCACCTGGGCGGCATGCTGCGTACTCCACTCAGCCAGCTTGCCCGGTGAGTCCGGCAGGTCGTCTTGCAATTGCTCGGCGCGTGCGAGCTGTTTTTCAAGCCAAGGGGCGGCGCACGCATCAAACCCTTCCAGCATGGTCTGGTAACGCTTAAGCAGGCAGTCCGTCGTCGGGGCTGCGGCGGCGGCGGCAAGGTTGCGGGTCATTACCGTCATGCCATGCTCCTCATGCAATCATTGGCTTTTGTCATCTCGCGGCATCGGCTCTGGATCCGGAGCAGGTTGCGGCGCGGGTTTTTCGTCATGCTGCTGCATCTGCACCGACGCCTTGCTCGAGTCGTTGTCCTTGCCAGGATGGTTGTTGTCGCGGTCGAAACAGCCGCCGAGCAGCGTAAGGCTGCCAAGCAAGACGATCAGGGGCTTCAGGTGCATAGGACCTCCCATTGCGGTCAATCGCGATGCCAGGTTGCCCTGGCACCGCGTACCCTGCGTTACGAACGGCCGCCCTTGCGGCTCGACTCGCTACTGCTGCTGCGCCCGCCGCCAGAGCTCTGGCCGCCTTTGCGCCCTGCTTCGGATGCTTTTTCGCGGTCGTTGGCGAAGTTGCCTGGGTTCTTGTTGCCACCCTGGCTGCCGGTGCGGCTGTTCTCTTTGCTGGCCATGGTCTCTCACCTCTTGTGGCTTCGAAGGTGCACGGCGCTGCGCCGTACATAAGGTGGGAGTTCGGCCATAACGGGGGATTCGTTTTATTGCGAAGGGTTCGGACCGGCGGCGTTAAATAAGCGGCGATAGATTATTTGGCGCGCCAGCCGATTCTGCCTGGCGCTGCCGCCTTCCCAGCCAGGCGCCGGTGAACGCCCAGCCTACCGCCAGCACAGAGCCGATCAGCATCGCCAGCTGCGGGTGATCAGCCAGCAGGTCCAGGCCACGTTTGAACCAGCCACTCAGGGCATCGCCACCGCGATAGACCACGGTGTCGAGAAAATTCTTCGCCTTGTATTTGTCTTCGGCCGGCAACACCGTGAACAACATCTCGCGGCCCGGCCGCACCAGCGCGTATTCACCTGCCCGGCGCACCACCATGACCACCACGAAGACGGCGAATACGGGCGCCAGGGCCAGCCACACGAAGCCGGCAGCCATCACCAGGGGTACCGCCACCAGCAACACCCCTACCCCCAAGCGCCTGGCCAGGCGGCCGGTGAGAAACACCTGAGTGAGGACCGCCAGCGCTTGCACCAGGGAGTCGATCAGGCCGAACACCTGGGTCTGGCGGGTACGATCGGTGAAGGTTTCGCTGACGATGCGAGCCTGTTCGAAGTACAAGAACGTGCTGACGCTGGCGAGCAGCGTCACGAACAAGGCAATTGTCAACAAATACGGCGAACGCAGCACGGCCAGCGCGCCAGCGAAGGGATTGCCACCCAACGGGCGCGACGAGGGCTGTTCATTCGCTACGGGAAACGGGTTGCGATCGCGCCAGCGCTGCAATACGAGGCAGGCGAATACGCTACCCAACAGCAACACTCCGGCCAGAAGCACTAACCCGGCGTGCCCCAGCGGCGCCACCAGCAGGGTGCCCAGGATCGGCCCGCTCAGGCCTCCCAGGCTGGCCCCGGCGGCCAGCAGGCCGAACAAGCGCTTGCCTTGCTCGGTGGAAAACAGGTCGGTGAGCACGCTCCAGGCCAGCGAAATGCTCAGCAGGTTGAACACGGACAGCCATATGTAGAACGCCCGGGCATTCCACACGTCCTCTGGATCCACTGCAAACAGCACAGCGAACAGCAACAGGTTGCTGGCGAAGAAACCATAGGTCCAGGGCAGGATGTGCCGGCGACGTACCTTCGAGGCCAGCCAGCCGAACAACGGCAGGCAGGCCAGGGTGGCAACAAACGTACCGGTGAACAGCCATTGCAGGTTGTCGACACCGCCCGCCACACCCATGGTTTCGCGCACCGGGCGCAGCATGAAATAGCCGGTGAACAGCAGGTAGAACAAAGACAACCCAGCGATGACTGCCGGGCCCTCGCCTGGCTCGATACTCAGCCCCTCGTCCAGGCGCTTGCGCCAGTTGCCCATGGCTTCAGGCGAACTGCTTGATCAGCGCTTGCTGTTGCGCCTGGCTGAGCAAAGGCTCATGCCCTGCCTTGAGCTGGTCAAGCTGGCGCTCAGGACGCCCGGTCGCGGGGATGACCGTCGTCACGGCCGGATGGCTGATGGCGAACTTGAGAAACAGCTGCGCCCAGCTGCCGATTCCGGCCTCGGCAGCCCATGCCGGCAAGGCCTGGTCCTTGACCCTGGCGAACAGCCGACCGTCGTCGAAGGCTCGGTTGACCAGCACGGCGACGCCCTTGTCCTGACACAGCGGCAACAGTTCGCGTGCGGCGTGCGGGGCATTCACCGAATAGTTGATCTGGATGAAGTCCAGCGGCTCGCTGCGGACGATGCGCGCCACGTCTTCGTGGCCACTGTTCAGGTAATGAGTGATACCGACGTAACGGGTCTTGCCCTGCTGCTTGAGCTCGCGTGCGTAGGGCAATTGGGTTTGCCAGTCGCGCAGGTTGTGAATCTGCAACAGGTCGACCGTGTCGGTACGCAGGCTCTTGAGCGTGCCGGCCCATTGCGCCTGGGCTTCGGCCTGGCTGTCGGCGGCGATCTTGGTGGCGATGAAGCACTGCTTGTGCCAGCCACCCTCCTCCAGCAACTGGCCGAGGATGCGGTCGGCGCCGCCATAATTGGGCGAGGTGTCGATGACCTTGCCGCCACCGTCGAAGAACGCCTTGAGCACCACCTTGAGCTGCTGGTACGCGGCAGAGCCGGCCTCGACTTCAAAGCTGCCAGAGGTACCGGCACCAATCACCGGCAAGGCCTCGCCTGTGCTCGGGACCTTGCGCGTCAGCAATCCGCCAGGGCCGGCGGCCTGCAGCCATGGGCTGGCGGCAACCAGCGCCAAAGCCGCACTGGCGCGTAGGACATCGCGGCGCTTGTACATGGCAAAGCTCCCGTCATAAGTCGGAAACTTCCAAGGCTAGCCGCTCTATCCTACGCCGGCAGTTGATTCTGTATCTGGATGTTTTGTAATCAGGCCTGCAGCAGCGCGCTCAGGTCCAGACCCGCCGCAGCCATGGGTGGGCACCAGTAGTAGCCGCCGGTCAGCGGCCGGCTGAAGCGGTACAGGCCGTCGATGATGCCGTCTTCCAGGCCGCTCATGCGCCGCAGTTGCACTTCGAAGGCATCGAAGCTACGGCCCAGGGCGACGAACGCCAGGCCTGCGCCGCGGCTGTCGGCCCAAGCGACCGAGCGGCGCACCATGAAGGCCTCGGGCGCGAAGCTTTCCTGGGCAGTGCGCTTGACGTGGGCCGACTCCGGCGCATCGTCGAGTTCTTCGTTGTCGCTCAGGCGGCGGCCGATGATGTTGTCCTGGTCGGCCTGGGGCAGTGACTTGAAATAGTCCAGGTCATGTTTCCACAGCTGGAAGGCGGCAAAGCTGGAACCGGCCAGCCCCGGCTGCTCGCCGGCCAGAATGGCGGCGTCCACGGCATCCAGGTCCACCGGGTTCTCGGTGCCGTCCTGGTAGCCGGTAAGGTCGTGGCCACCGCGGTGCAAAAAGCCGTCGACGCTGTCCGCCAGGCGCAGTGCCGGGGCCAGCGCCTGTTCCAGCGCCTGGGCCTGGAGCAGCAAATCACCGCGCTCGTTGCCGCGCAGCCACAGCCACAAGGCGTGTTGGGTGCTGGGGTTTTCCACCGCGGCATCCAGCTGCGGGAAGGCGCGCAGGCCGGGTACGTCACGCCCCAAGGCTTTCACCAATGGCGCACCGATACCGAGGATCAGGTTCTGGCCATCCACCTGCGGCAGCAATGCATCCAGTACGGCAGGCAACGCCTCGGGCGACTGCAGGGCAAAGAACAGGTGGCGGGCGTGGGCCGGCACAGGGGTGGCAAGCAGACCTTGCTGGAACGGCATGACAGGCTAATCCTCGGCAAAAAAGCGGAATGCTACTGCGCCGGAGCGCCCATCGCAACGCGGCATGCAGACGCTGTGCGGCAGGGTTCACAGGCAACCCGGTAACAAACGGTTACCAAGTACTGGCGCATTGCGATTAGCCAGCCCGCAAGGCCGGCCTAGACTGCCTGCATCCTTTGCCCGAGTGCCCGCCGATGACCGCCTCTCCCTTGCTGACTGCATTCCTTCCTCTGGCGCTGGGCATCATCATGCTCGGCCTGGGCTTATCGCTGAGGCTGGCCGATTTCGCCCGCGTGGTGAAATACCCGAAACCGGTGGTGGTCGGCCTGTGTTGCCAGATCCTGCTGTTGCCGCTGGTGTGCTTCCTGATCGCCAATGGCTTTGCCCTGGAGCCGGCGCTGGCGGTCGGCCTGATGCTGCTGGCAGCCTCCCCGGGTGGCACCACTGCCAACCTGTTCAGCCACCTGGCCCACGGCGACGTAGCGCTGAATATCACTCTGACAGCGGTCAATTCGCTGATCGCGATCCTGACCATGCCGCTGCTGGTGAACCTGTCGCTGGGGTGGTTCATGGCATCGGACCAAGCGATCCCGCTGCAATTTGCCAAGGTCATGCAGGTGTTTGCCATTGTCCTGCTGCCGGTGGCCCTGGGCATGCTGATCCGCCATTGGGCGCCGCGCTTTGCTGCAGCCATGGAAAAACCGATGAAACTGGTGGCCGCGCTGTTCCTGGCATTCACCATCGTGCTGGCGTTGGCCAAGGATTGGCAGACCGTCGTCGCCTACGCTCCGGTGGTGGGCCTGGCGGCCCTGCTGTTCAACCTGATCAGCCTGACGCTCGGCTACTGGGTACCACGGCTGGTGAGCATCCCCAAGCGCCAGGCCATTGCCATCGGCATGGAAATCGGCATCCACAACGGCACCCTGGCCATCGCCCTGGCACTGAGCCCATCGTTGCTGAACAACGCCACCATGGCCGTGCCAGCCGCGCTCTACAGCCTGATCATGTTCTTTACCGCAGCCGGGTTTGGCTGGTGGGTCAGCCGCGGTCGCGTGGCAGCCGCGCCTGCAACTGGCGCTTGAGCACCTTCAATGGCGGCGCATAGAAAAAACCGAACGAAACGCTGCCCGTGCGCCCCTTGACGGCATGGTGCAACTGATGGGCGCAGTGCAGCCGCTTGAGGTAGCGGTTGACTGGCCGTGGCTTGCGCGGCCAGTGGCGGTGAAAGAAGCCATCATGGGCCAGTACGTACAGCACCCCATACCCGGCCACGCCAGCGCCCACCCACTGCAATGGCGCGTGGCCGGCCTTGCCCAGGGCGATCAGCGCCGTGGCGATCAGGCCCAGCGCCACCAGGTACAGGTCGTTGGTTTCCAGCATGCCCAGCTGCGGCTCATGGTGCGAACGGTGCAGCCACCAGCCCCAGCCATGCATGATGTACTTGTGAGCCAGCGTGCCGACACCTTCCATGGCCACCAGGGTGCCGAGCAGCACGGTGAGATTGAACAGCATGTAACGGTCCGGGGTATGGCGGAAAATGGCGCTAGGGTACCGATTACCCAGGTTTATTTCCACGCAGGCGTGACCGGCTGTAGGGCATTTCCGAATGGATTTCTTGTCATGTTTTTACCCTTGACCCAGTGCTGGCGGCGGCGTAAGGTCCGCGACGCAATTTCGCATCCCTGAACAGGAGCCCAGCTTTGGACAGTAGCCCCAGTCGCTTGCGACAGGCCCACACGGCGAGCTAGTCCGGCAGCCTCCTGCCACTGTCTCGCCATTGGCCAGGCGGTGGAAATCTCCAGCCTTCGACGGCTTTCCCCTCTTCCCTTTCGTGGTCCTGCGCATTTTCTGGTTATTCAACCGTGCGGGCGTGTGCCCGTGGAAGAGGTTTGCTATGGATTGGAAAGTCTTTCTGCTGCGTGTCAGCATTGCCCTGCTGCTCGGCGCCCTGATCGGTGCCGAACGGCAACTGCGCCAACGCCTGACCGGGCTGCGTACCAACGCGCTGGTCAGCACCGGTGCCTGCCTGTTCGTGCTGATGACCCAGGCGGTGCCAGGCATGGCCCCCAACGATGCCTCGCGGGTGGCCGCCTACGTGGTGTCGGGCATCGGGTTTCTCGGTGGCGGCGTCATCATGCGCGACGGCTTCAATGTGCGTGGCCTGAACACCGCCGCCACGCTCTGGTGCACCGCCGCGATCGGTGTGTTGTGCAGCCTCGGGCTGTTGCTTGAAGCAACGCTTGGCAGCCTGATGGTGCTGTGTGCCAACATCCTGCTGCGCGATATCGCCCAGCGGCTGGACCGCCAGGAGGTGCTGCCGGCCAACGAGGTCGATCAACGTTTCGAGGTGCGCATCGTCTGCCGCGCCGAAGACGAGATCCAGGTGCGTAGCCTGATGCTGCACAGCCTGGGCGACCCACAGTTGCGCCTGCAATCGCTGCACAGTGAAGACTTGGCCAACCCAGCCCGCCTTGAAGTGCGAGCCGAACTGCTCGGCAACCCGCAGGCCCCGGCACAACTGGAGCGGCTGGTGGGTCGGGTGAGCCTGGAAAAGGGCGTCAGCTCGGTGCGCTGGCAATTGCAGCCACAGGCACTGGCGACAGACTAACGCTCATCGCGCAGGTGACGTTCCTTCTGTTCCTGGCGCTCCTTGGCTTCGATGCACAGCGTTGCCGTGGGGCGCAGCAGCAAGCGACGCAGGCCGATCGGCTCACCGGTTTCCTCGCACCAGCCATATTCACCTCGCGCCAGCCGCTCCAGGGCCTGGTCGATTTTATCCAGCAGCTTCTTTTCCCGCTCCAGCGAGCGCAGCCGCCATTGCCGTTCCTCCTCGGCACTGCCGATATCGGCCGGGTCACTGAGCACTTCCTGCTCACGCAAGGCTTGGAATTCCACGTCGATACGCGCTTGCAGGTCGGCGCGCTGGCCAAGCAGCATGTTGCGGAAAAATTGCTGTTGGACTTCGTTCATATAGGCTGCGGGCGCCTGGCGCAACAGTTCCTCTTCGGTCATCACGGCAGTCTCGGGTCGCTGGGAAAACGTGAATGTTACGTTATAACACCACCATTGCAAGCCATGGTCACTCATCGCAGACTAGTGTCAGCCCACAGAGAACATTTCATGCACATACGCCCTGCCCTGCACTCAGACATCCGCCAGTTGATCGCCATCGAACAATCAGCCGCACAAGCGTTCTTGCGGCTGCCCGAGCTGGCCTGGCTGGCCTGTGCCGAGGGGCTGGACGAAGAAACGCACAAGGCCTTCATTGACCACCAGGGCACTTGGTTGGCCGAGGATGATCAGGGCACCGCCCTGGGTTTTGCATGCCTGAGCCTGGAGGGCAACGCGCTGCACATACATGAACTTTCGGTACGTTTACAGGCGCAAGGGCAAGGTATTGGCAGGCAGTTGCTCGACCAGGCCTGTGCCGTGGCGCGGCATCGGGGAGCCCGCGAGCTGACCTTGTCCACGTTTGCGCAAGTCGCCTGGAATGGCCCTTTCTATGCGCGATACGGGTTCGAGGTGCTCGACGAAAAGCACTTGGAACCAAGGCTCCAGGGCATTCTGGCAACCGAGCGTGCGCATGGCTTGTCAGGGCGATGTGCAATGCGCCTGGCACTGGCCTGAGCGGTCATCCGCCGCTTTCTGCCAAAGCAGCTGCCACCGTATAACCATCGCGCCCCTGCCGCTTGGCCTGGTACAAGGCTGCATCGGCCGCCGCCATCAGGCTTTCCGGCGTACACCCGTCTTGTGCCGGATGGCCAACCGCGATCCCGGCACTGGCCGATACCACTCCCAAGGGGCTGCCGGCATGGGGGATTGCCTGGCGGCGCAGCAACTGCATGACCTCATCGACGACCAGCTCGGCGCCTGCTGCATCGGTGTCAGGCAGCAACATGGTGAATTCCTCACCGCCATAGCGCACCGCCAAGTCCGCCGGCCGCTTCAAGGCTTGCTGCAACAACTCGGCAAAGCGCCGCAGGCATTGATCGCCAGCGGGGTGACCATAGCGGTCGTTGTACAATTTGAAGTAATCCAGATCGAGCATCACCAGCGCTACCGGGTAACCCTGGCGGTGAGCCCGCTTGAGCTCGGCCTCGAACACCGCATCCAGCCGCCGGCGGTTGCCGAGCCCAGTCAGGCTGTCGGTCAGTGCCAGTGACTTGAGGGTCTGGTGCGCCTGGTGCAGCGCCCGTTCGATGGCAATGCGCTCGCGCAGTTGGCGCAGCACGACCCAGCCGAACGCCGCCAGGCCGACCAGCAATAGCAGCAGTACCGCAACCGACTTGATGACATCGTACCGCCAGGGCGCGATGATCGACTCCCGTGACAAGCCGGCCTCGACCACCAGCGGGTAACTCGACAATGCCCGGTAGGCATAGAGCCGCGGGGTGCCGTCAATTACAGCCACCGCCTCGGCCAGGCCTTCATTGGCATAGGGCAGGTAATTGCGGAACACTTCACTGTTGGCCAGGCTGCGCCCCACCACCTGCTCCACGAACGGCCGGCGAACCAGGATGGTGCCATCGCGCTTGGCCAGTACCAGCGCGCCTCGTTCATCGATCTTGAAATCTCCGTAGTAGCGCACAAACCAGTCCACCTTGATGGTACCGAGCAATACCCCGGCGAAGCTGCCGTCAGGGTTATCCAACCGGCGCGAGATGGGAATGATCAGGTCGCCAGTGGTACGGCTGCGCACAACCGAGCCGATCTGCACGCTGCGGTCGGTATGCAGGCGGTGATAGATGAAGTAGTCGCGGTCGCCATTGTTCGCCTTGGGCGGTATCGCGGCGCGGTCTGTCACCACCCAGCTACCGTCCGGAGCAAAGACGAACAAGCCATGCAGCTGCGGCATGATCGCCATTTGCTGAGCCAATAACGCATGCAGCCGAGGGCGGTCCAGGTGGGCGAAACCGTCGCCTTCGATGCGCTCGGCCAGTACAGCGGTGATCGCATCCACCTGGCGAATGGCATCCTCGGCATGCTGACTGGTGGCCCTGGCGAGGTTGGTGACCATGTTCTCGGCATTGCTGAATGCGTGACGATAGTCGCGCCAGGTACGCCAGCCCTCGACCAGCACGAATGCCAGCATCATCACCGCCATGAACGACAGCACCAAGCGGAACAACGCCACGGCACGGCCCTCGCCGCTGGCTGTGATCAGCCCGTCCTCGTCCTGCTTTCTGGCCGCACCCATGGAAGTCCTTGTCCTCAAGCGTATGCCCGTTATGACTATAGTTCAGCGCCCAGGTGCCTTTCGATGGTCGACCGGCGCCGAGAAAAACGAAACCTTTGCTCGTCATCGCTGCTCAACCGTACGCGACACTGAGGTCGCGCCAACGGTTATGAGGAGTCAGGCATGAGCAATTTGTTCATCAAACGCGCTGGGCTGTCGCTGGTACTGGGCATGGCATCGCTGCAGGCACTGGCCGCCACTTCCGACGATTTTGTCGAGGCCGCCACCGAATCCGGCATCGCCGAGGTGGTCACCGGGAAGCTGGCCCTGGAAAAGAGCCAGAACGCCGAAATCAAGACATTTGCCCAGCAGATGGTCACCGACCACACCGCGGCTAACCAGAAGCTCGGCGACATCGCCCGCAAGCTGGACATCAGCGTGCCGGACGAAGCGGCGCTGACCGACAAAGTGAAGAAGATGATCCTCGAATGGCGCGACGAGTCGTTCGACAAGTCCTATGTCAACAACCAGGTCGACGCCCACGAAAAAGCCGTGGAGCTGTTCAAGAAGGAAGCGGCGTCTTCCGACAAGCCCGAGCTGAAAGCCTTCGCCAGCGAAACCCTGCCAAAGCTTGAACACCATCTGGAGCAGGCCAAGGCACTTCAGGCCACTCACGGCAAGTGACCGCCCGACGACACGAGGCCACACATGACTAACGATGCATTGCGAAGCGAAATTCTCACCCGCCTGCTGCACGCCCACCCGCAAGGGCTGGGCAAGGAGTTGCTGGATAACTATCGCGGTGAGAAGGCCGTGGCCGGCATGCTCAAGACCCTGCAGGAGCACGGCCTGATCCAGGATGGCGCAGTGGCGGTCGACGATGACCACCAGATCAGCGTGCACTATCCCATCAAGCTGTCGGCGGCGGGTGTCGAAGCGGCCAAGCAAGTGGAGGGTTGAGGCTCATCCGCCCCATCGCTCGCAGCGCGGCGATGGGGCGTGCCGAATCACCGGCCCTTGTGGTTTTTTTCCACGTCCTGTGGCGGTTTTGCCGGCCCTTGCGGGTCCACTTGCGGATCGCTCAAGTCCGGAGAATCCGGGTCAAACCCCAAATCGTCCTGTTTCTGCGCATGGCCTGAAGAATGCGGGCCATGCTGATGCTGCTCTGGCTTTTTCATGTTGCGCGCTCCCGGGGAATGTCTACGGAAGAACGCAGTCGCAGCAGGAAGTTTGATTCAATTGCCGGCTTGCTGCGCCTTGAGTGCATCAAGCGCCTCATCGCGTTTGCGCAGTTCGTCCTGCATCTGCTGCAACTGCATGCCCTGCTCCGAGCATCGCGCACGGTTGTCTTCCAGGCTTTGCGTTTGCGCCTGCAATTGCCGCCGCATTTCATCGCTAGCACCCTGCGCCTGGGCAAGAATGGTCCGCAACCCCTGGATCTGCGCATCGCGCTGCTCGAGCAAGACGTCTTTGGCCTCGCATGCACTGGCCGCCTGGCGATGTTCGCCGAGCATCCGTTCGTTGTCGCGGTGCAGGCGGGTCAGTTCCTCCTGTTTGGCGTTCATGCCTTGTTGCAACTGGCGCAACTCCAGCTGCAATTGCTGGGTCTGCGCTTCGTGGCGGCGTTGTTCCTGTTCGCGTTGTTCGCGACTGGCGCTGCGGTAATGCTCCAGCGCTTCACGGGCATGGCGGTGCTTGTCCTCCAGCGAACGCACCTGCTCTTCCTTGTCGGCCAGGCGCAATTGCAATTCACCCACGGATTGACCGAGGCTGGCGCTGCGCAACTGCTCAGCCTGCAGCGAATGTTGCGCGGTCACCAGGCGCTCCGACTCGGCAGCCAGCGCGGCGGCCTGGATTTGCTGTTGCTGATGCGCTGCGGCGAGTGCCTGCTGCGCCAGCTGCAACTGCGCCACGAGCTGATCACGCTGCTCGTTGAACGCGGCTTCGGCCTGCTCGATACGGGCGTCGCCTTCCTCCTGCACCTGCGCGGCCAACTGCGAAACCAGCCTGGTCAACGAGTCGCTCAGGGCTGCCTGCCCCTGCAACGCCACAGGTTTTGGCCCTTCGAGCTCTTTCAGGTAGCGGTGAATGGTGGTCTTCGATCCGGTATTGCCCAGCTCGATACGTACTGCATCGATGCTGGGGTACTCCCCCCGGGCGATCAGCACTTGCCGCGCCTGCTGCACTACCGCCTTGTTGATACCGCCCCGGGCCATGTGTACTCCTCGAATTTAAGTAACATGGTACGTACCACGTAATAAGGCGTGAATGTTCTTCTTTGCCAGGCAGGATTTCAAGTGAAATCTACGGTTCGATAATCGAGAGTTACCGCATTGCCGGGCTCAAGCGGAACGCTCTTGCGGCGCGGAACTGCCTGGGGTACGTATTCGATCGGCGGCGCCCGGCTGCTGGGGATGGCACTCTCCACCAGCAAGACTGCCTCTGGGTCTACAGCAACGAACCTGCCGAGCCTGACATACGGTATGCGACCGGAGCGCCGTGCGGTTCATATGCACGGCGATTTACAAAACCTCGCCCAAAACGCGCGATTGAAGGCTTAGCCCGGCCTCAGCCCACGCCATCCAGCCCCATTTGCCAGAAGTCAGCTTCGAGCCGCGAAGCCTGGCCAAAGATCTGTGCCAGCTCGACAAACCGCTGCTCGGTCATGCTCCGCGCCGCCAGTTCATCCAGATACTTGCGCGCCGCCGCTGCCACCCCCTGGTAAGCCTCGCCGGCATATTCGCCAATCCACTCCCGGTACGGGTGTTCACTAAGGTCGCCAATGCGCTCCGCCAGCGTGCGACCGATCTCGGCGTAACCAATCACGCACGGCGCCAACGCCACGTGCAGCTCGAGCAGGTCACCGGCCGCGCCGCAGTCGAGCACATAACGGGTGTAAGCCACGGTCGCCTGGTGCTCAGGCGCAGCCTGGATATCAGCCTGCGACAACCCCCAACGCGCGCACAGCCGCACGTGCAGTTCGGTCTCGTCGAGAATGGCCGCCAGGCCCGCCTGGGCAGCGCGGATATCCGCCGGCAGGCGGCTCTTGTAGGCAGCCAGGGCCCAGGCGCGGGCAAACTGGATGAGGAACAGGTAGTCCTGAATCAGGTAGGTGCGGAAGGCCTCTTCCGACAAGGTGCCCTCGCCCATCTGGCGCACGAAGTCGTGGTCGACATAGCTGTTCCACTGCCCGGCCGTAGCAGCCTTCAAACGCTCGAAAATATCCATGCTCATGCCTCCTCGCGGTAGACGGCGTCGAAGAAGGCAAGCTCCAGTTCAACGGTACGTGCGTAGAAATCACTGGCCAATGCGGCCTCCTGAGGGCCGACACGGTCCAGTTCGGACTTCAGGAACGCAACGAAATCGCAGAACGCCGGGTTGTCGTGCAGGGTGATCCATTCGGCGTAGACGAAGTTGGCCGGCAACGGCTTGGGTGCCTTGAGGGCCCAGTCCAGATACAGGCCTTCGGCAACGTTCAGCACGGCCAGCGCGGCGGCGTAGGAACGGGTGGCCGCGGCCTCGCGCATGATGGCCTTGAAACCAGCGGTAGGTGCAGTGTCTGCGGGCTCGGTACGCTGCGCCGGGCTGACGTCCAAGGCTTCGAACGCTCGCAGGAAATAGGTGTTCTCGTCGCTGGAGATCATCCCCGCGAAGCGGCCGAAACGCAGGCGGGCTTCATAGGTGTCGGCGGTGGCTATGGCGGCGCCGAGCAAGGTCAGGAAGCTGTCGAGAAAGCGGTGATCCTGGACCAGGTAGCGGACCATGATCGGATCAGCCACGCTGCCGGCGCAGAGTTCGGTGACGAAGCGATGGCTGACGGCCGCCGACCAGGTCGGCTGGTTCTGGCGTTGCAGGGTTTCGCTGAAGCGTTCGGTCATGGTGAGGCCTCGCAGTGAGGCCGGCAAAAGGCAGGTCGGCAGTCCCATCCCTTCGCCGGCATTATCCGGATCAGGTTCGAAGGGTCACCGCGCTGCAGCTGCCAGCGGTTTCTCAGCCCGTTGCCGGGCTCCCCTTGGTGGGCAACATGTATACAGGCCCCATCACCCATTGTCACCCACTCCGTCACCGGAGTTGGGCCCCAAACATGCCCAATTTCGGGGGCCTACACCCGCTCCTTGACACCCCATTATTTAGCGCACCTCGGGCGCCGCAAGGAGTTGTTTGACAAAGTATTACCGAAACATCTGTTGGCACAGCGGTTGCTCAGGCCATAAAACCGGCAATACGCCATTGATGGCCCATAGCCATTTAGCCGTGAGCGAGGCACCAGGCAATGAAAACACCTGCCGTGATCCACCCCAACAGCCACGCCTTCAAACTGTCTGCCGTGACCGCGCTGATGCTCAGCTTCGGGCTGATCTCAGCCATGGCCTCTTCGCTGGACGATGTCAGCCAGCCGCCTCCGACAGACCCGTCGCACTACGATGACCAGCCGGCTGACCCCGCGCCCGCGCTGCTGAACCTGTCCAACCTGCCGGAAGCCAACCAAGGTTCGCTGGAACTGCAAAATGGGGTTTACGGTGACCGGACCAGCAATCGCGTCGACAACGTGCTGCCGCCTGCCCTGCAGACGTCGCGCAATTACCCAACCAACGGCAAGCCGAGCCCGTTGTTCGGTGCGCAGCCTTTCACCCAGCAATTGCTGCTGTTCGAAGAATTCGGTCCGGAAAAACTCGACCCCAACCTGCCGCCACCAACGCTGACCTTCCCGGTTCCCACACTCGGCCCGGAACCTGCGCAAGACCCGAACGTGGTCGCTCGCAGCAGCCCCAACGGCAATGCCCTGGAAGCCTTCCTCAAGCAACCGGGCCTGTACCCATACCCGACCCAGTACGCCAACACCCTGGACCGCAACCCGTGGAAAGCGCAGATCGAGATGTTCCTTAACCGTAATTCGGTCGGCTCGCCGGCAGAAGGCCGGCCACCAGGAAAAGGCTGGTCGCACCAGCGCTGGAACGAGTTCTACCCCCAGGCTGCGTTCAAGACCGCACAGGCAGGCGCACGCATCAACCAGGGGCTGCGCGACCGCAAGCAATTGCACAACTATGCCGTGGGGGAATTTGCGCCGGGCGGGCTGTATTACCAGACCTCGGACATCCCCACTACACTTGGCACCACCAAGGGCATCGACACCCGCTTCCACCCGAACTTCCCGCTGCAGAACCACAAGTCGCTGTGGACCTTCGACGGCACCTTCCCGCCGAAACTGCTGATGGTTCGTTATGGCCAGCCGGTGCTGATGCGCCACTACAACGCGCTGCCGATCGACCCGGCAGCCAACGCAGGCTTTGGCCTGCACACCATTTCCACCCACGAGCACAACGGTCACTCGCCGGCCGAGAGCGATGGCTTTGCCAACGCGTACTTCTTCCCTGGCCAGTACTATGACTACCGCTGGCCGATCCAGCTGGCCGGTTACGACACCATCAACACCCGTGCCGAAGACCCGCGCGCCGCGTTCCCCTGCTCGCCGGGTGAAACCCTGTTCGTCAACGACGCCAACCCGGGGCTCAAGACCTGCGAGAACGGCAGCATCAAGATTCGTGGCGACTGGCATGAGACCATGAGTACCCACTGGTTCCACGACCACATGATGGATTTCACGGCGCAGAACGTCTACAAAGGCAACGCTGTGATGATGAACTACTACAGCGCCATCGACCGCGGCAACGAAGCGCTGCAGGACGGGGTCAACCTGCGCTTCCCCAGCGGTTCGGGGATGCCCTGGGGCAACCGCGACTACGACGTCAACCTGGTGATCGCCGACAAGGCCTGGGATCAGAACGGCCAGCTGTGGTTCAACCCGTTCAACACCGATGGCTTCCTCGGTGACCAGGTGCTGGTCAACTGGCAGTACCAGCCCAAGCTCAAGGTCCGCGCCCGCAGCTACCGCTTCCGTATCCTCAACGGTTCGGTGTCGCGCTACTTCAAGTTCGCCGTGGTGCGTGAAATCGCCGGCAACAGTGGCGAGTTCAAGGGCCCTTCCGGCTCCAACGTGTCGTACGCCCGGGTGCCGTTCCACATGATCGCCAACGACGGCAACATCATGGAACACGCCGTGCCGTTCGACGGCACCATGGACCTCAACGGCGACGGCAAGACCGACGACAACAACGCCATCCTGCCGCTGCAAGGCATCGCCGAGCGCTACGACATCATCATCAACTTCGCCAAGAACGGGATCAAGGCCGGCGACAAGCTGTACATCGTCAACATCATGGAGCATGAAACCGGCAAGGGTCCGAAACAGGCCATCCCGCTGGCCGACGTGCTGTCCGAGAAGTACAAGGCCGTGATCAAGCAGACCAGTAGCGGCCCTCAGTGGGAAAACGGTGACCCGGTGGTGGGCAAGGTCATGCAACTGGTCGTGCAGCCCTACAGCGGCCAGGACGTCAGCATGGACCCGAGCGCCTACGAACCGGCCAAGCCGGGCAAGGCCGAAGGCCTGAAGATGATCCCGCTGACCATCGACCGCACTGCTGCCGCCGATCAGGCCAAGCTCAAGGCGGCCCGCCACCGCGAGTTCATCTTTGGGCGCTCCGACGGCACCGATACTAGCCCCTGGACCATCAAGACCGACGGCGGTTTCGGCTACAGCATGGACCCGCGGCGCATCTCTGCGGCGCCACAGCTGGCCAGCGAAGCGACCCAAGGCGGCTTCAGCGGCGACGGTACCCTGGAAGTGTGGAAGATCAAGAACGGCGGCAACGGCTGGAGCCACCCGGTGCATGTGCACTTCGAGGAAGGCGTGATCCTCAGCCGTGAAGGCAAGGCACCGCCAGAGTGGGAAAAATGGGCACGCAAGGACGTCTACCGCATCGGCCCGGACGCCGACTCCTCGGGTGAAGTGGAAATGGCCATTCGCTTCCGCGAATTCGCCGGCACCTACATGGAGCACTGCCACAACACCCAGCACGAAGACAACTCGATGCTGTTGCGCTGGGACATCGAGCACCCGGGCCAGTTCCAGGTGATGCCGACCCCGCTGCCTGGTTGGGATGGCGTGCAATACATGGCGTCGGTGGGCCTGCCAACCTTCCGCACAGCCAGCAATACCAACACCGACACCGCCAACAAGCCACCAGTGGCCAACAACGACAGCGCCGCAACCACGGCCGGCAAGCCGATCGTTATCAATGTGCTGGCCAATGACACCGACCCCGAAGGCAACCTGCCGCTGACCATCAGGGACCTCAACCAGCCAGACTCCGGCAAGGGTACGGCCAGCACCGATGGCACCACCGTGACCTACACTCCGCCGGCCACGGTCGACACGCCATTCACCGCCAGCTTTGCCTATACGGCGCGTGATGCCAAAGGTGCCGATTCGCTGACCCAGGCCACGGTCAGTGTCGCGGTGAGCCCTGCCGTAGCAGCGGACCAGGTCCAGGTCAGCAGCGCCGTGGTGCAGGTACGCAGCAACAACCGCTACACCTGGGACATCTCTGGCACCACCTCGGTGGCCAGCGGCAACAGCATCAGCGTGACCGCAGCCACCACCAGTGGCCCGCTGAACCTGGGCACGGCGACGCTGACGGCGGCAGGCAGCGGAGCCCGCTGGCGGTTGTCGGTGACCACTACCGGCAGCGGCCCGGCGACACCGGCGACGATCACCGTGAAGTCGGCACTGGGGCAAAGCGTGACGGCGCCAATCAGCATCAAGTGACTGTTCCATTGAAAGGGGCCGCCTTGCGGCCCCGGCTGCCTCATCACTGGAGGAATGACATCATGGCCCTGTCATGGCGTGTTCTGCTTGCCCTCACCCTGTTCGCTGCCGGTACTCACTACTGGCCGATCAAGCCAGCTGAATCGGCGCAGTCTCCAGCATCGGCCGGGGCTGCGACACCGTGGGGCTCCAGCTACTTTCCCAATACCCCGCTGATCACCCAGGACGGCAAGACGGTGCGTTTCTTCGACGACCTGATCAAGGACAAGGTGGTGGCGATCAACTTCATCTTCACTGGCTGTTCCGATTCATGCCCTGTGGAAACCGCACGCCTGCGCCAGGTACAGAAGATCCTCGGTGACCGGGTGGGCAAGGACATCTTTCTCTACTCCATCAGTATCGACCCCTACAACGACACCCCCGCCACCCTCAAGCGCTATGCCGAGAAATTCGGCATCGGCCCCGGTTGGACTCTGCTCACTGGCGAACCCGAAGCTATCGAACAGCTGCGCCGGCGCCTGGGCCTGTACATCGAAGGCCTTGAGAACGGGCGTTCCAGGGACCACAACCTGAGCCTGATCATCGGCAACCAGGCAACTGGCCGCTGGATGAAGGCTTCACCCTTCGAAAGCCCCTACATCCTCGCCGACCGCCTGGGCAACAGCTTGCACAACTGGAAACAGGCCAGCGCCACGACCAACGACTACGCCAGCGCACCACAGATCCGCCCGCCCAGCAGTGGCGAACAGATCTTCCGCACCCGCTGCTCTTCGTGCCACACCGTGGGCAATACCGAACCCGGCCAACCCGGCATCGGCCCTGACCTGCTCGGTGTGACCCAGCAACGCGACCCAAGCTGGCTGATACGCTGGCTGAAGGAACCGGACCAGATGCTGGCCGAGAAGGAACCGCTGGCCACCCTGCTCTATGAACAGTACAACCGCCTGGCCATGCCCAACATGCGGCTGGGCGATACCGAGATCACCGCGCTGATCACTTACCTGCAGGAAGAAACGTCGCGCATACAGGCGCCCCTGGCGGATCGGGGAAAACCTTGAAGGCAATTAGCCATCCGTCATGAGCCTGTCATCTGCCTGTCGTATTTTTCGACTATCACCCAGGGTCGGGAAAACCAGCAGTGATTCGTCGCTCTCACTCATCGGCAAGCCTGCTGCGCTTGCTGATCCTGATGCTCTGTGCCGCCACCCTGACCTTCCTCTGGGGGCTGCACGTCACCCAGAAGGCCGCCTCGCGCCAGGATGCACTGGCAGCCAAGGCGGCCGAGCATCTTAACCTGGCCAGTATCGTTGCCGAGACCCTGCGCCAGCTGGTCGACCGCGCCCAGGCCGTGGGCCGGGTAACCCAGGAGGACATGAAGACGCTGCGCGAAGGTAGCCTCAGCCTGGCCAGGCTGCTGGCAGAAGACCCGGTGTTCAAGCGCATGAGCCTGTACGACCGCCAGGGTCGGTTGCTGTCCGCCAGCCACAGCGACGAACCCGTACAGCTGCCAGCAGACTGGCTGCAGCAGTTGAAGGTGCATGTCGCCCACTATGGCTTCAAGCCTTTCCTGCCCCGTGTTGCCCCAGCTGCCTCACCAGGGTCGCTGACCAACTGGCGCCTGCCCTTCCTGTTGCCTTTGACCGACCTGCCGGGGCGGGAGATCGACAACATTCTCGTGGTGCAACTCGACATCGGCTACCTGGCGGTCCTGTTCCAGCACATCGACCTTGGCAAGGGTGGCTCGATGCGCCTTATCCAGGACAACGGCGCTGAACGCCTGCGCATCGACAACAGCGGCGTGGTGGTGGCAGGCGACCGCTTCGAACCGGACATGCCCGATGCCGGCGAAGTCACTGGGCAGTTGACCCAATACACATCCGGGGTCCCTTACCAGAGCCTCTACCGGCGGGTGCCCGAGCGTGGTTTCAGTGTGATGGTCAGCCAGCGTCATGACGAGATTCTGGCCCCGTCCGCGCTGGCCTATTCGCGGCAGTTCTGGCTGAACCTGAGCATGACCCTGATGATCCTCGCCAGCCTGGCCTGGACCTTGCGCCTGCTGCGCAAGCGCCAGGAGGCGTTCACCGCCCTGGAGCATGCGCAGCAAGTCAACCAGCAGTTGATCGGCCGCCTGGAAGACGAACACCGGCGTAGCAGCCATGCCGCCGCCACCGACCACCTCAGCGGGCTGCACAACCGCCGCCAGTTCGTCGAAATCGCCGGGCAGGCACTTACCCGGCAGCGTGGCAAGCGCCGCTTGATGGCCATCCTGTTCATCGATATGGACCGTTTCAAGTCGATCAACGACTCGCTCGGGCACAAGATCGGCGACCTGCTGCTGCAGGCAGTGGCCGGGCGCATCCAGCGCCTGCTCGAACCCGGCGACGAGGCCTCGCGCTTTGGTGGTGACGAGTTCGTCGTGCTGCTGGCGGGCGAACGTAGCGAGGAGCAGATCAACAGCTGGGTACGTACGCTGGTGCAGAAGCTTTCGGCCACCTATGCCCTGGACGGTCAGGAGGTCAACACCAGCCCCAGCGTCGGGGTCAGCATCTGCCCGCGTGACGGCCAGGACATCGACAGCCTGATCCGCAGCGCCGATGCCGCCATGTACTCGGCAAAGCAGGCCGGGCGCGCCCAGTACCGCTTCTTCGACCCCTCGCTCAACCTTGCCGACATCCAGGCGTTCACGCTTGAGCAAGCCTTTGGCACGGCCCTGACCGAACGCCAGTTCGTGTTGCACTACCAGCCGCAGATCCGCCTGGATAGCCACCGGGTCCTAGGCTATGAGGCCCTGGTGCGGTGGGATCACCCCGATTTCGGGCTGCTTTATCCAGACCGCTTCATCAGCCTGGCCGAACGCAGTGGTTTCATTATCGAACTGGGATGGGAAGTGCTGCGCCTGGCCTGCGAAGCGCTGGCCTGCTGGGGCACACAAGGCCGTGAAACGTGCCTGGCCGTGAACGTTTCGGCCATGCAGTTGCGCCAGGCCGACTTCAGCACCCGCCTGCTGGCCACGCTGCAGCGGCACGGTATCAACCCGCAGCGCCTGGAACTGGAGATCACTGAAACCACCATCCTCGACCCGGAAGGGACTGCCGTCGACCACCTGCATCGCCTGCGTGCCGCTGGCCTGGGCATCAGCCTGGACGACTTCGGCCGCGGCTACGCCGGCTTCGCGCACCTGCAGGCGCTACCGCTGAGCAAACTCAAGATCGACCGCTCGCTGATCGCACCGCTGTCCAACAGCTACGACGACAGCCCGATCGTGTCCTCGACTATCATCCTGGCCAAGCGCCTGGGGCTGGAAGTGGTGGCCGAAGGCGTCGAAACCCGCGAGCAGGTGGTATGCCTGAAGCTCGCCGGCTGCGATATCGCCCAGGGTTATCACTTCAGCCGGCCGATGTCGCTGGCGCAGTTGCGTGACTACCCGCCTTTCAATGAACTGCAGACGCTGAGCTTTACAACCCCTGGCGCAATGGCATGAGCGTTAACAAGCGCGTCCATCCGTTGGCTGTTTTCCATGATCAGGCTGACTGCCCGGATGTCGGCGAGGGGTCGGATCCTCCCTGCCAAAAACCTGGCCGCCATCCAGCCTATGCCTCCATGCCGACGGCTTTTACCGAAGCGTTCAGCGGTTCGTGGCGCAGCGCCAGACACGCGCAATGTCACCGGCCCGCGCCTGCAACAATTGTGCGGCGTCAGCGCAAGCCTGCTCCAAGGTCATGGGCCCACTGGCCAGGGCGAACGCGGCGTCGATCCCGTGGGCATAGAGTTGTTGATAGCCTTCGCCCAAGGTCCCCGCCAGCACCACCACCGGCACCCCGTGACGCTTGGCCACCCGCGCCACACCCATGGGGGTCTTGCCGCGCAGGGTCTGGGCGTCGAAGCGCCCTTCCCCGGTGATCACCAGGTCGGCACCTTGCACCAGCGCGTCCAGGCCGGCCAGTTCGGCGACCACTTCCACGCCGGGACGAAAGCGTGCGCCCATGAAAGCCTTGGCGGCAAAGCCCATTCCGCCTGCCGCGCCGCAACCCGGGAAGTCGCGCACGTCTTCGCCCAGCAACTGCGCACAGTGGTCGGCGAAATGGCCAAGGGCCCGGTCCAGGGCCTGCACTTGCTCGGGGCTGGCGCCCTTCTGCGGGCCGAAGATCGCCGAGGCACCATTGACGCCACACAGCGGGTTGTCGACATCGGCTGCCACTTCAACCTGCACCTGGGCCAGGCGTGGGTCCAGGCCACTGGCATCGATTCGGGCCAGCCGCGCGAGGGCCAGCCCACCTTCCTCCAGCGCCTGCCCGTCGGCATCCAGCAGGCGCAGGCCCAGGGCGCGCAGCATGCCGCTGCCGCCATCGTTGGTGGCACTGCCGCCGATGGCCAGGACGATACGTTGCGCCCCGGCCGCCAGCGCCGCGGCGATCAGCTCGCCGGTGCCCCAGGTGCTGCTGCGGCAGGCATCGCGCTGGCCATTGGGCACCAGTTGGATACCGCTGGCCTGGGCCATCTCGATCACTGCGGTGCGGCTATCTGCCAGCCAGCCCCAGCCGGCGTCGACGTGCTGCCCCAGCGGCCCGCGCACGGTCAGGCGGCGCAGTTCGCCATGGCTGGCAGCGACGATCGCCTCCATGGTGCCTTCGCCGCCATCGGCCATCGGGCATTCGACCAGTTCGGCGGCGGGCAACGCCTCGCCCAGGCCCAGGGCGATGGCACGGGCGACACCGGCAGCGTCGAGGCTGTCCTTGAACGAGTCGGGGGCGATGACGATTTTCATGGGGATTCTCCTGTCCTGATGACGGGCATGCTGACAGCTGTCTGGCGCGCCGGCCTCGGTCGGATGCACAAAATCCCGGCGGCGTTGTTTGGGCAAATGCCTTTGCCTGCGTTCAGTCGACCGGCAGCAGTTGCAGCCCCAGGTACAAGCTCAGCATGCCTTCCAGGCGCAACGGGTCGACTTCGCCGAGTTCGGCGATGCGCTCCAGCCGGTAACGCAGGCTGTTGCGGTGAATCCCCAGGGCATCGGCACAAGCCTGGCTTTGGCCATCGTGCGCGCACCAGGCGCGCAGCGTGTTCAGCAGCTGGCCGCTGGCATCGCGGGCGCGAAGGCGCTGCAGCGGCTGCAGCAGCTCATCCAGCGCGTCTTCGTTGCGGTGGCGCCAGAGCAACGCCGGCAAGCGGTAGCGGTTGAGGCTCAGCACTTGCTCTTGCGGCAGCACCTCGCGGCCATAGGCCAGCAAGTCACGCACGCGTCGATAACCGCGGCGCAGCTGCTCCAGGCTGTGCGCCGCGCCGCCCAGGGCCAGGCGTTCGACCTCCCAGCCGTGGCGCTGCAGGCGTTCGATCAGGCGTGCTTCATCCAGCATCAGGCCTGCCGGCCGGCACCACAGCAATGACTCGCGCGAAGGGCTCACGCACCAGCTTTCCGGGTAACGGCTCATCAACCAGGCCGAGAGCGTTTCGGCGGGTGGGCCGGCGCGCAGCTCGAACAGGCATGGCACCCGTGGCAACTGAGGTTTCAGGCCCAGCTGCTGCGCCTCATCCAGTAGCCGCGGCGAATCGCCACTGCCCCCGAGCAGCAACGCCAGCAAGTCGTCGCAACGCTGGCGCCGCCACTGCTGCTCGACCTGCAGATGGCGTTGCGCCAGGAGCATCTCGGCGGTCATGCGCACCAGCTCGCCGTAGGTGCGCAGTTGCTGCGGCTCACCGGTCAGGCCGAGCACGCCGATCAGCCGCCCGTCAAGCATCAACGGCAGGTTGACCCCCGGCTGCACGCCCTTCAGGCACTTGGCCGCGTCGACGTCCAGCTCGACCACCCGGCCATTGGCCAATACCAGCTGCGCCCCCTCGTGGCGGGTGTTGATGCGTTCCGGCTCGCCACTGCCGAGGATCAGCCCCTGGCTGTCCATGACGTTGACGTTGTACGGCAGAATGGCCATCGCCCGATCGACGATATCCTGCGCCAGGTCATGGTCCAGTTCGAACATTCAGCGATCCTTAAACGTGTCAGCTTTTGTACGGCAGCACAGCGCCATGCACGATACGCTGTGCAAACGCACAAAGACAGGCGCGTCGCACTCCCCGAGACTCGTCAGGGCGAGCGCCGGCACAGGCGACGCGGCGACAACCATAACAACAGAGACCACGATCATGGCACACAGCCCTGCCCCTGACCAAGGCACAGACATCACCCGCAACGCGCTGTACCGGCGCATCACTTTGCGGCTGATCCCGTTCATTTTCATCTGCTACCTGTTCAACTACCTGGACCGCGTCAACGTCGGCTTCGCCAAGCTGCAGATGCTCGACGCATTGAAGTTCAGCGAGACCGTGTACGGCCTGGGCGCCGGCATCTTCTTCATCGGCTACGTGCTCTGCGGCCTGCCGAGCAACCTGGCGCTCAACCGCTTCGGCCCGCGGCGCTGGATTGCCGCGATGATGATCGCCTGGGGCAGCCTGTCGACCTGCCTGCTGTTCGTCACCACCCCGACCGAGTTCTACACCCTGCGCCTGCTGACCGGCGCCGCCGAAGCGGGCTTCTTCCCCGGCGTGGTGCTGTACCTCTCGCGCTGGTTCCCGGCCGATCGCCGTGGCCGCATCATGGCCCTGTTCATGTCGGCGATCCCGGTGTCGGGCCTGCTCGGTGGGCCGTTCTCGGGCTGGATCCTCGACCACTTCGCCGCCGGCCAGCATGGCCTGGCCGGCTGGCAGTGGATGTTTCTCATCCAGGGGGTGCCTACCGTGCTCCTCGGCGTGCTGGCCATCAAGCTGCTGAGCGACGGCTATCAGAAAGCCGCCTGGCTGAGCACTGCCGAGCGCCAGTTGATCGCCGCCGACCTTAAGGCCGACGCTGCCAGCAAGCCCGCCACCCGTGGCGACAGCGTGATCGCCGTGCTGACCAACCCGCTGATCTGGACCTTCGGCTTCGTCTACTTCTGTATCCAGAGCGGTGTGTACGCGATCAACTTCTGGCTGCCGTCGATCATCAAGAGCATGGGCTTCGACAACCCGCTGCTGATCGGCTGGCTGAGCGCCATTCCGTACCTGCTGGCCGGCGTGTTCATGATCCTTTGCGGGCGCTCGGCTGACCTGCGCAACGAGCGGCGCTGGCATCTTGTGATACCGATGCTGATGGGCGCCGTCGGCCTGCTGATCGCGGTCAACTTCGCCGGCAACCCGACCCTTGCCATCCTCGGACTGTCGATCGCCACCATGGGGGCCCTCACCGGCTTGCCGATGTTCTGGCCGATGCCGACCGCACTGCTCAGCGCCAGTGCCGCAGTGGCAGGCCTGGCGATCATCAACTCGGTGGGCCAGATGGCCGGGTTCCTCAGCCCGTATCTGGTCGGTTTCATCAAGGATCAGACTGGTTCGACCGATGCTGCGCTGTATTCGCTGGCCGCGTTGATCGTGCTGGGTAGCCTGGTGGCCCTGCGGGTTACCCGGGCCGGTGCATTGAAGACTGCAGCGGCCAATTGAGCTTTTTGATGCGTTCGCCTTGGGATTTGCAGCGCCTGTGAGATCGAGCGCCGCCCGCGCGGCGCATCGCGGGCAAGCCCGCTCCCACATTTGTTTCGGGCCAGTTACTCCTGTACCGCCAACAGGGACCGCCTTGTTCGTATGGCGATGGATCTCGGTGGAAGCCAGCAGGGGCAAGGCGATGCATCGCGATGGGCACAGCAGCTGCTCCACCTGTCTCTAGCCATGCACCAAGGCGATTCTTGTTGGCTTCACAGGAGAGACTGGCCCGAAACAAATGTGGGGATTGCCCGCGATGCATCGCGATGGGCACAGCGGCTGCTCCACCTGTCTCTAGCCATACACCAAGGCGGTCCCTGTTGGCGGTACAGGAGAGACTGGCCCGAAACAAATGTGGGGATTGCCCGCGATGCATCGCGATGGGCACAGCGGCTGCTCCACCTGTCTCTAGCCATACACCAAGGCGGTCCCTGTTGGCGGTACAGGAGAGACTGGCCCGAAACAAATGTGGGAGCGGGCTTGCCCGCGATGCGCCGCGCGGGCGGCGCTCGATCTCACAGGCGCTGCAAATCCCAAGGCGAACACCACGACGCCGATCGTCAGTTCAACGCATCCCCTTCGCCCCTCAGGCGTCAAATGTCTCCAAAAGCCCCCCTTTGGAGAAGCCCCATGACCCAGCACGCCGTGGCCCGCCTCGAACAGCTCGATGCCAAGCGCCCATTGCGCGTCCAGGCAGGCAACGAAGAAATGATCCTCGTCCGCCAGGGCGACCAGGTCCATGCCTACCAGGGCAACTGCCCGCACGCAGGCGCGCCACTGGAGGAAGGCGTGGTCTGTGGCGGCCTGCTGATCTGCCCCTGGCACAAGGCAGCGTTTGCCGTCGACGAGGGTGCGGTCTGTGAACCTCCGGCCTTGACCGGCCTGCGCCGCTACCGGGCGTGGGTCAAAGACGGTGAAGTGTGGGTCGATGACCAACCCTTGCCACAGAGCGAGCCACCGCGTCACAGCGATGCCCGCACCTTCGTGGTGATCGGTGCCGGTGCCGCCGGCTCGGCGGCCGTTGCCACACTGCTCGACCACGGCTTTGGCGGGCACCTGATCTGGCTCGACCAGGAGCGCCACCCCGCCTACGACCGCACCGCCTTGAGTAAATTCGTCATTGCCGGCGAGATGGCGCCGGACGAGGTGTCAAGCCTGATCGAACCCGACCAGCTGCGCAGAGGCCATCTGGACCGACGCTTCGGCAAGGTCCGTGCGCTGGATGCGAAAAAGCGCCAGATCACCCTCGCTGACGGCCAGCACATCGACTATGACGCAGCCCTGCTGGCTACCGGCGGCAAGCCGGTGCGTCCGCAGCTGCCAGGTGTCGACCTCCCCGGCATCATGACCTTGCGCTCGCGCGAGGATGCCGCGCGCCTGCTCGATGCCGCCGAACCCGGGCAGCCGGTGGTGATCGTCGGTGACGGCTTCATTGGCCTCGAAGCCGCCGCTGCGCTACGCAAATATGGCGCGCAGGTGCATGTGGTCACGCGTCACGAAGTACCGTTGGCCAAACAGCTGGGCGAGCGTATCGGGCGCTGCATTCGCGAGCTGCATGAGCGCAAGGGCGTGGTGTTCCACGGCCCGACCGACGTCGAGCGCTTCTTGGGCGAAGACAAGGTCGAAGCCGTGCAACTGGCCAATGGCGAGCAGCTGAGCACCTCGCTGGTGCTACTGGGAACGGGAGTAAAGCCGGCCACGGCGTTCGTGCAAGGCGTGCAGTTGGCCAAGGACCAGTCAGTGTCGGTCGATGCCGAACTGCATGCAGCCGATGGGTTGTGGGCCGCTGGCGATATCGCCACCTTCCCCCATGCAGGGCAGCCGGTGCGCATCGAGCACTGGCGGCTGGCCCAGCAGCACGGCGTGATTGCAGCAGCCAACATGCTGGGTGAGCAACGCCGCTACAACGATGTGCCGTTCTTCTGGACCTACCAGCACGGGCGTACCTACGAGGTGCTGGGGCATGCCCGGAATTGGGACCGCATCGAGTTCGTCGGTGAGCCGGAGAAAGGCGATTTCATTGCCCTGCAGTGTTTCGCAGACCAGGTTCAGGCGGTGGTAGCCAAGGGCTATTCGGATGCCATGGCGACGCTGTCGCAACGGATGAAGCGGCCCTTGAGCCTGATTGAGGCCCTCGAGCTGATTGGCTGAAATCACCGCCCTGGCGGCCTTTCAAACCCCGTCGGTTCTGTGTAAAACAACCGGATCATTCCCCGCAAAGGATCCTCGGCATGATCTACCGTCCCCTGGGCCAATCCGGCCTGCAAGTCTCCGCCCTGACCCTGGGCAGCATGATGTTCGGCGAGCAGACCGGCACCGAGGATGCGCTGCGGATCATCGACAAGGCCTGGGACCAGGGCATCAACTTCATCGACACCGCCGACGTGTACAACGCCGGCCGCTCCGAAGAGATCGTCGGCGAAGCGGTGGCGCGCCACCGCCAGGACTGGATCGTTGCCTCCAAGGTCGGCATGGGGCCCACCGATGGCCTGCCCAACCGCAGCGGGTTGTCGCGCAAGCACATCTTCAATGGCATCGATGCCACGCTGACGCGCATGCACCTGGACTACCTGGACATCTATTACCTACACCGCGAAGACCACAAGGTGCCGCTGGAAGAAACCGTGCGGGCCATCGGCGACCTGCTGCAGCAGGGCAAGATCCGTTACTGGGGGGTGTCCAACTACCGTGGCTGGCGCATCGCCGAGATCTGCAACCTCGCCGAGCGCCTGGGTGTGGCCAAGCCCGTGGTAAGCCAGCCGCTGTACAACATCGTCAACCGCCAGGCGGAGCCTGAGCAAATGACCGCCGCCGCGTATCACGGCCTGGGTGTGGTGCCCTTCAGCCCGCTGGCCCGTGGCGTGCTCAGCGGCAAGTATGCGCCGGGGGCCGAGCCCGAGGCCGGCAGCCGTGCTGCGCGCCAGGACAAGCGCATCATGGAGGTGGAATGGCGCCAGGAGTCACTGACCATTGCCCGGCAGCTGCAGGATTACGCCCAGGCCAAGGGCGTGGGCCTGGTCGAGTTCGCGATTGCCTGGGTGCTCAACAGCCAGCTGGTCAGCTCGGCCATCGTCGGACCGCGCACTGAGGCTCAGTGGGATACCTATGGCGGGGCGCTGGAGGTGAAGATCACGGCGCAAGACGAGGCATTCATCGATTCGCTGGTGACGCCGGGGCATGCGTCTACGCCAGGGTTCAATGATGTGGCGCATTTTGTCAGTGGGCGGTTGGCTCGGCGCTGAGTGTTCTCCTGTCCCGGCCTCTTCGCGGGCTTGCCCGCTCCCACAGGGGGATCATTTCCTTGAGGAGGGTGATGAACCTGTGGGAGCGGGCAAGCCCGCGAAGAGGTCGGCACAGGAAAATGGCATTGGGGAGCTCTACGCCGGGGTCCCGGTCCCCCCTTTCCCCAATCATCCCGGTATCGTTCGCGCCATTGGTTTCCCACCTCTGGAGCAACAATGAAACTCTTGCAACCCCTGCAGATCGGCCCCCTGACCCTGCCCAACCGCGTGTTCATGGCCCCGCTCACCCGCCTGCGCAGCCTGGAGCCTGGCGACGTCCCGACGCCGATGATGGCCGAGTATTACCGTCAGCGCGCCAGCGCCGGGCTTATCATCACCGAAGCCACGCAGATCTCTTTCCAGGCCAAGGGTTACTCCGGTTCGCCAGGCATCCACAGCGCCGAGCAAATCGCTGCCTGGAAGGTCGTCAACCAAGGCATCCACGCCGATGGCGGTCACAGTGCCGTGCAGGTCTGGCACACCGGCCGGGTTTCGCACACCTCGCTGCAACCCGACGGTGAAGCACCGGTCGCACCATCGGCCCTGCCGGCCAACGCCCGCACCACCCTGCGCGATGAACAAGGCAACCTGATGCGGGTGGAAACCTCCACGCCCCGTGCCCTGAGCGAAGTCGAGATTGCCGCCATCGTTGCCGACTTCGGCCAGGCCGCCGTCAACGCCCGTGAGGCCGGCTTCGATTTCATCGAGCTGCACGCCGCCCACGGCTACCTGCTGCACCAGTTCCTCACCCCGAGCGCGAACCAGCGCGAAGACCGTTATGGCGGCAGCGTGGAAAACCGTGCGCGTATCGTTCTGGAAGCCGTGGACGCTGCAATCGCCAACTGGAGCGCCGAGCGCGTCGGCATCCGTGTATTCCCGCTGGGTGGTTTCAATGGCGTGGACAACGGCGAGGACCAGGAAGCCGCCGGCTTGTACCTGATCAAGGAACTGGCCAAGCGCAACCTCGCCTACCTGCACCTCTCCGAGCCGGACTGGGCAGGCGGCAAGCCGCTGCGTGATGAGTTCCGCGAGCAGATCCGTGCCGCGTACCCAGGCGTCATCATCGCGGCAGGTGCCTATACCGCCGAGAAAGGCGAAGACTTGATCGGCCGTGGCCTGATCGATGCCGTGGCTTTCGGCCGCAGCTACATTGCCAACCCGGACCTGGTTGAGCGGCTGCGGCTGCAGGCGCCGTTGAACGAGCATCGGGCGCAGTTCGACTATGCCAACGGGCCTGAGGGGTATACGGACTATCCGTTCCTCAAGCAGGCCTGATACTGAAAAGGGAGCCCGAAAGCTCCCTTTTTTATTGCCTGTAATGGCCTCTTCGCGGGCACGCCCGCTCCCACAGGTATTGCACGGACTTCAAGCACTGTGCAGAACCTGTGGGAGCGGGCGTGCCCGCGAAAAGGCCAATGAGGTTTAACGCAATTCGGCCAAAGCGCGCGCCGCATAGGCATGCGAGCGCAAACGCGCCAACGGATCATGGATCCGGCAATCGATCATCAATTCATCCGCTCCGGTCTGCTCGATCAGCGAACGCAGCCCTTCCCGCACCCGCTCCGGCCCACCGGCAATGCTGCAGGCCATCACCTGCTCCAGCACTGCCCGCTCATGGCCCGGCAAGTTCTGCACATAGCCTTCCTGCGGCTTGGGCAGCAAGCCGAAGCGCCCGACATGCAGGTCCAGCATCCACTTGCGGTGCGAGCTGGCCTGGTAATCGGCCTCGGCATCGCTGTCGGCGGCGAACAGGTTCACGCCCACCATCACATACGGCTTGGCCAATTGTGCAGAAGGCTGGAAGTTGGCCCGGTAGTGGGCAATCGCCTGCAGCAGGTAACGCGGTGCGAAATGCGAGGCAAAGGCATAGGGCAGCCCCAGCTTCGCCGCCAGGTCGGCACCGAACAGGCTGGAGCCGAGGATCCACACCGGCACTTCGTGTGCGCCCGGCACACCGCGGACCTGGCGCTTGCCGTTGTCGGCCAGGTAGTCGCGCAGTTCGGCGATGTCCTGGCTGAAATCACGCTCCGGCGCAGCGCCACGCAAGGCGCGAACGGTGGGCCCCGAGGTACCGGGCGCACGCCCCAGGCCCAGGTCGATACGGCCCGGATGCAACGTGTCGAGGGTGCCGAACTGCTCGGCGACCACCAGCGGCGCATGGTTGGGCAGCATGATGCCGCCAGCGCCGACGCGAATGTGCTGGGTGGCATTGGCGATTTCGTTGATCACCAGCGAAGTGGCAGCCGAACCGATGCCGGGCATGTCGTGGTGCTCGGCGATCCAGTAGCGGCGGTAGTCATGCTGCTCGACGTGGCGAGCCAGCTGGCGGGATTCTTCGATCGCGTCGGCGAAGGTCTTGCCTTCGCCGATCATGACCAGATCCAGTACGGACAGGGCAGTCATGGGGTCTCCAGAGGGATTATCAGTGACGCCAGTTTCCGCGCTGCGGCGCCAGGGATAAACCCGGCCTCAGGCCCCACATAGGGGCCTGGAAGTCCCTAATCAGTCTTCCCAAGGCACTCCTCGTTCCCAGGTCGCCACCAATAGGTCGATGAACCCGCGTACCCGTGGCGACAGGTGCCGCTTGCTCGGATAAACCACACGGATCGGGTCAGCCGGTGGGCGATAGTCGTGCAGCACCTCCACCAGCGTACCGGCCCGCAGGTCATCGCCAGTGATGTAGGTCGGCAGGTGAATCAGGCCGAAACCGGCCCGGGCACCATCGAGCATCGCCTCGGAACTGTCGATGTTCAACCGCCCGGGCTCCTCGCACAGGTGCAGCCCTTCGTCGGTGTGAAAGCGCCACGGCATCGACTTCTCGCCACTGAGGAAGGCGATCTTGTCATGCCCGTAAAGGTCTGCCGGCACCTGCGGCACACCGTGCTGGTGCAGGTACGCGGGAGAGGCACAGGTGACGAACTGCTGCCAGGCGACCGTGCGGGTCAACAGCTGCGAATCTTCCTTGGGCGCACCGATACGCACGGCAACGTCGACGCCCTCTTCCACCAGGTCGATAAAACGGTCGGTGAATCGAATATCGGCGCGCAGCTCTGGCCACTGCTTGAGGTAGGCATCCAGGATCGGCAGCACATGACGCTGGCCGAACGATAACGGCGCGGTCAGGCGCAAGGTACCCGTTGGCTTGCCCCGGCGCAGGGCCATGGTGCTCTCGACCTCGTCCAGATCATCGAGAATCTGCCGCCAACGCTCGAAGGCCACCTGGCCCTCGTCGGTCAGGCTCAGCTTGCGTGTGGTGCGGTTGAGCAGGCGCACCGCCATGCGCGCTTCCAGCCGGGCGATGCTCTTGCCCACCGCCGAGCGGGTCAGGCCAAGACTGGCTGCCGCTGCGGTGAAGCTGCCAGCCTTCACTGCGCTCACGAAGGCGGCGATATCGCCGAAGCGGTTGGGTTCCATGGCGGGCTCCTGCGGATACGAAAGACCCGCTTAGATGGGTGCGATTTGCGCCATTGCAAGGGCTGATACAAGCGCTTTGATGAGCAACAGGTGCACAGGGTAGAACAGATAGCCCCAGCGCCGCACCGCTGGCACCGGCCAATGCTCGGCCCGCAGCAGCAGGCAGCCGACGGGAATCGCCAGCGCCGCGGCGGCCATGGTGATCAAGGTCACCGGGGCCCCGAGGTGCCCGCGCAGCCAGCTGTTGGTCAGGTTGCCCGCCACGGCCAGCAGGCAAGGCAGCAGCCACGCCAGCCCACCCTGCCGACGCGCCAGCAGCCAGCCAGCGGGAAGCAACACACCGGGCAGGCCATACATCAGACGCTCGCTGCAGAGCGCGGCGAGCAGAACGGCAGCAAGCCCGCCCAGCCGGACCCAAACCTGCTGATGATGCACACCCCATGCGACCAGCAGCCCCAGGGTCAGCGTGGGAATGATGCTGAAGGTCTGCGAGTCAGGATCCAGCCAACGATACGGCGCTTCGGACAATACGGCGAACGCCAGCAACCAGCCGAGGTAGCGCAGGTTGATGTCGCCGGCACGCGCCACGTTGACCGCCATGGCCAGGCAGAACAAGGGAAATGCGAACCGGCCAACGATGAACAAGCCTTCAGCCGCTGGCCAGATGAACCGCACATGGTCGGCGACCATGGTCACGATCGCCACCCACTTGACCAGGTCCAGCCCCGCCGACCGCACGCCTCAGTGCCCTGGCTCGCCGGCCTGCCCCAGGTACCTGCTGGTCCAGGCTGCCAGTGGCAACGGCGGTTGCTGGTCGAGGATGCGCCGCCAGATCAGCGCCAGGTCGTCACGGTTGAACATCGCGCTGCTGCCCTGCCACAGGCTTGGCCGGTCGACGATCCAGTGGCCCTGGCTGTCGCGGTGGGCCATGTTGAAACGGAAGGTATAGTTGCCCGGGATGCCCATGCGCAGGTCGGTGACCACCAACGCGTCACCGACCTCGTCATAGCGCAGCCAGTCGCCTGTGAACCAGCGCAAGCGCTGGAGCAATGCAGACCCGCTGAGCGCCTTCGCCGCGTCAAGGTTCAGCGGCAGGCGCTGCATCTCCGGTGGATCGCGGTCGAATGCACTGCTGATGCCTTCGTAGTAATGACCGTCCGGGGTCTTCGCCAGCACCCGCCAGACCAGGCTGTTGAAGGCCATCGGCACTGCGCGCACCTCGCTCACGACAATGCCCTGTGCATCGAGCGCGGTCTGCAAGCGCTGTTCGGCGGCCATGCGCCCGGCCAGGCCGAAGCCCAGGTAGGCCGTGCTGAACAGCAGTGCCAGGCCCAACCACCGTATCGCCCTGCCCTGCAGGCCCTTGAATGCCGCATGGATCACGGCCGCCAACAGCGGCACGGTATAGGCCGGATCAATGATGAACACCGCCGCCCAGCTCAGCGGGGTGAATGCCAGTGGCCAGAACAGCTGGGTGCCGTAGACCGTGAACGCATCGAGGATCGGGTGGGTCACCAGCACCAGCCAGAACGCCAGGAACAGCCGGGAAAAGGTGTAGCCCTTGTCGGGCCAGCGCGTTCGGGCGAGCCAGTTGACCAGCCAGGCCAGCAGCAAGGCGAGCCCGGTGAGGACGAAGAGCGAATGGGAAAAACCGCGGTGATAGGTCATCTGCGACACCGGGTCGGCATAGCGGATGATCACGTCGAGGTCCGGCACGGTGGCCAGCGCAGCGCCGTAGATCAGCGAGCGCCGGCCCTGGATGCGGCCCAGGACCGTACCTTGCAGCGCAGCACCGAGCACGGCTTGGGTGATGGAGTCCAAAGTCAGGCTTCCTCAATGGCAATTGAGGAAACCTAACCCCCGGCACCCGGGTGGCGCAATCGCTGCTGTGTGACAACAAATGGCCGGTGATGCCTTAGAACAGCTGCCAGGTGTACACCAGGGTCAGCCGGTTCTCATCGATGTCACTCCGGTAGTTGGACCGCGCCATGGCATTCCTCACTCGAATTCCCAGCCCTTTGAACACCCCGCTCTGCACCGCATAGCCAATGTCCAGGTCACGCTCGCGGTCCTTGCCCTCGTATCCCTTGCCCGTGTCGACATTGTTGCCGGTGATATAGCGAACCGTCGCGGTCAACCCTGGCACGCCCATGGCCGCAAAGTTGTAGTCATAACGCAGCTGATACGAACGCTCCTCGGTATAGGCGAACTCATAGGTCGGCACTTCGTTACCCAACGGCGAGATGTTGGCGAATACCCGCGGGAACGGACTGTCGCCATAGATGCCCTGGTAGCCGGCGCCGAAGCTGTGGCCGCCATGCCGGGCAGTGAACATCGAGAAGAACGCCTGGTTGTCGATCTTGCCCAGCAGCGCGTCACCGTCTTCGTGGGCGGTGAAATAGCCAAGGTTGGCGCTCAGCACCCAGTCCCCCACCGGCTTGCTGTGCTTCAGGCCAAGGAAACCCTGGTGGTAGATATCTTCAAGCTGCCCGTACCAGAGGCTGACACTGCTCTGGTTGGCGTTGAACGCATAGTCACCGCCCACATAGTTGAACGCATCACTCTCGGCCTGGCGCTGCGGCACATGGCCAAGCATGGCGTTCATCTTGCCGTCACCCCCCTCGTTGCGCAGGTGGGTGCTGGTCAGGTGCCCGGCCTGCACGGTCAGCCCGTCGATTTCTGCCGAGCTGATGCTGGTGCCCTGGTAGGTCGGCGGCAACAGGCGGATATCACTGAACGTCAGCACTGGCAGGTTGGGCTGCAATTCGCCCACGCGCAGCTCGGTCTTCGACAGCCGGGCCTTGAAGGTGGGCGCAATGCGGCTGTACTCGTCGGCGGCGCGACCATCGCCATGCACCGGCAGCAGGCCGGTGTTGACCCGGTCCGGGCTGCTGTCGAGCTTGATGCCGAGCAGGCCCAGCGCGTCGACGCCAAAGCCGACCGGGCCTGGCGTGTAGCCGGATTTGAAATCGAGGATGAAGCCCTGGGCCCATTCCTCGGCTTTGGATTGCTGGTTGGCCTTGGCCCCAACGATGTCGGAGAAATCACGGCTGAAGTAGTAATTGCGAGCACTGAGGCTGGCTTTGGCATCCTCGAAGAAGCCGCCTTCGGCTGCGAGCAAGGAGGGGCTGAGCAACGTCAGCCCGATGGCGACGCAAGGGGTGTGGTTCATTCCGAAGCTCTCTTGATCTTGTTGTTATGGATAAAGCGCGGGGAACACGGGTTTTCAGGGGGTGCGGCGCAGCACCTCGCGAGGTTGCGTGCGGCGCAGGCGCAGCAGCCCGTGGGCCAGCAGGCCGAACAGCAGCCCCCAGAACGCCGCCGACAGGCCCAGGAAGGACACCCCCGAGGCGGTGACCAGGAAGGTGAACAGCCCGGCATCGCGTTCGCTGGGTTCGGCCAGGCTACGCGCCAGGGCCTCGCTGATGGCGCCGTACAGGGCAAGCCCGGCCAGCGCGGCGATCAACGCGGCAGGGAACGCGGCGAACAGCGACATCAGCGTCGCCCCGGCAATCCCCAGCAGCAGATAGAGGGCACTGCCGGCGAGCGCCGCGATATAACGCCGACGTGGGTTCTCGTGGGCTTCATGCCCGGTGCACAGGCTGGCGGTGACGGCTGCGAGGTTCAGGCCATGGCAACCGAACGGTGCGAGCAGCGCGCCGGCCAGTGCGCTGGCACTGATCAGCGGGCTGGCCGGCGTGGTGTAGCCTGCGTTGCGCAACACTGCCATGCCCGGCATGAACTGCCCGGTCAGTGCGACCAGCACCAGGGGCAGCGCCAGGCTGAAGGTTGCCGCCAGGCTGAACTGCGGGGCGATCCATTGCGGTGAGGCCAGTTCCAGCACCAGCGCCTCGCTGCGAAAGGCACCGCTGGCCACGGTCACCATGGCGCCGACACCCAGCACTGCCGCCACGGCATAGCGTGGTTGCAGCCTGCGCATCAGCACGTAGGTCGCGAACATCGCCAGCACCAGCAGCGGCTGCACCGGCAATGCCCGGAACACTTCGGTGCCGAAGCTGAACAGGATGCCGGCCTGCATGCCCGCCGCGATGGAGCCAGGCAGGTGCGCGATGATGCGGTCGAAGGCCCCGCTGATGCCAATCAGCAGCAGGACCAGGTTGGCGATCAGGTACGCACCTACGGCCTGCTCCAGGCCGAGTTGGGGCAAGGCGGTGACCAGCAGCGCCGAACCCGGGATCGACCAGGCGATCACCAGCGGTACCCGGTAATGCAGGCTGAGCACCGCGCCGAGCACGGCGCTGCCCAAGGACACGGCCCAGACCCAGGACGACAGCATGGCGTGGGACAGGCCGGCGGCTTCGGCGGCATGGAAGATGATCACCAGCGGGCCTGCGTAGGAAATCAGGGTCGCGATGCAGCCGGCGACCAGGGCTGACAGGGAGCAGTCCTTGATCAGGGTTTTCATGAGACGTCTCGCAAGGCTACGGCCGGCCTTGGTGGCTGGCTCTTGTTTTGTGTTGGCTTCTTCGCGGGCAAGTCGGATCGCCGCACCGCCGCTCCCACAGATTCACCACAGGTCTCAAGGTTTGTGTGGGAGCGGCGGTGCGGCGGTCCGACTTGCCCGCGAAGAAGCCAGCGCGGTGTATCAGGCCTCCTGCAACGCCCGCGGCCGCCCGCTGCGCTGTTCGTCCTCGGTCCCGTGCGCCTTCTGCAACTGGAAATCAAATTTCAACTCGGCATGGCGCCCCTCTGCCCCTTCATGGAACACCACCTCACCCACCAGCCCGTCACGGGTGGCGTAGGCAAAGTCATCCCAGAGGTACTTGTCCCCGGCCAGGTTGATCTGGGTGGTCAGGTGGCGGTGCCCCGGTGCCGAGATGAAGAAGTGCACATGCGCCGGACGCTGGCCGTGGCGGCCGAGCAGGTCCAGGCATTCCTGGGTCGGGCCCTGTGGGTCGCAGCCATAGCCCGACGGCACGATGGAGCGCGCGCGATAACGGCCCTCGGCATCGGTGACGATGCGCCGGCGCAGGTTGTACTCGGACTGGCTCTGGTCGAAGAACGAATAGGTGCCACGGGTATTGGCATGCCACAGGTCAACGATGGCGCCGGCCAGTGGCTGGCCTTGCGGGTCGAGCACCTGGCCCTCGAGCAGCATGACGGTCGCCACGCCCTCCTCGCTGCCGTCGTCCATGCGCACTTCACCCTCGGCCAGCGGCGCGCCGGCCACGTACAACGGGCCTTCGATGGTGCGCGGGGTGCCTCCGCTCAAGCCGACTGCGGCGTCCTTGGCGTCCTGCAGCAGGTCGAGGAAGTGCTCGATGCCAAGGCCCGCCACCAGCAGCCCGGCCTCACCGCGCCCACCCAGGCGGTTGAGGTAGTCAACGGCGTGCCAGAACTCGTCGTCGGTGATCTCCAAGTCTTCGATCAGGCGTGCGGTGTCCTGCAGCACACGCTGGATGATGCGCTTCAGGCGCGGGCTGCCTTGGTCATTGCCAAAGCCTGCGGCCTCTTCGAAGAACGCCTGGATATCGGCAGTGTGGGAAATCTTCACGGTCATGATGGATACCTCATTTTGTTCTTGTGCAAAGGGTTGAATCAGCGGTCGTCACTGTGGATCGACGACGGGTGGCGGCACAGGCCGTCGACCTCGATGTCCATGTACGGGAACAGCGGCAGCTGCATCAGCGTGTCGTGCAGCGCCTCGACGCTGGGCACGTCGAACACGCTGTAGTTGGCGTAGTGCCCGGCGATGCGCCACAAGTGGCGCCAGGTGCCTTCGCGCTGCAGGCGCTGGGCCAGTTCCTTCTCGTCGGCCTTCAGTTGCGCGGCCTTGGCCGGGTCCATGTCGACCGGCAGCTTCACGGTCATCTTCACGTGGAACAGCATGTTGTTATCTCCTGTCTTGCCTGATCTCTAAAAGCGGGTGCGGTCCCTGTGGGAGCGGGCATGCCCGCGAACACGGGCGAAGCCCGTGCCATCCCAGTGAGAGCGGGTTTACCCGCGAACACCGGCACAGCCGGTGCCATCCTCCGCGTTGCCTGCTTCGCGGCTAAAGCCGCTCCCACAGGGGTTCTATGTCTTCATTCAGTCCGTGGTCTCAGCGGCGGGCGAAGCGCGCCAGGCGGGTTTCGTCCAGGGTCAGGCCCAGGCCCGGCGTGCGTGGCACGTGCAGCTGGAAGTCGTGGTATTGCGGTGGCTCGTTGACGATCTCTTCAGTCAGCAGCAGCGGCCCGAACAGCTCGGTGCCCCAGGTCAGCTGGCGCAGGGTGAGGAAGGCATGGGCCGAGGCCAATGTGCCGATCGAACCTTCGAGCATGGTCCCGCCGTACAGGGCGATGCCGGCCGCTTCGGCGATCTGCGCGGTGCGCAGCACGGCGCGTGGGCCGCCGTTCTTGGCGATCTTCAGGGCGAAGATGCTGGCGGCGCCATCGGCGGCCAGGCTGAAGGCGTCCTCGACGCTCTCGATGGATTCGTCGGCCATGATCGGCGCCGGGCTGCGCTGGTTCAGGCGCACCTGGCCGCCGCGGTTGATGCGCGAGATCGGCTGTTCGATCAGGTCGATGCCGTTGTCGCCGAGCACCTGGCAGGCACGGATGGCTTGCGACTCGTCCCAGTACTGATTGACGTCGACGCGCACGCTGGCGCGTTCGCCCAACTCGCGCTTGATCGCCACCACATGCTTCAAGTCCTGCTCCAGCGGGTTGGCGCCGATCTTCAGCTTGAACACGCGGTGCCGGCGGATCTCCAGCATGTGCTCGGCCTCGGCGATGTCGCGGGCGGTGTCGCCGCTGGCCAGGGTCCAGGCCACCTCCAGGCTGTCGCGCACGCGCCCGCCCAGCAGCTCGCTGACCGGCAGCCCAAGGCGCTTGCCCTGGGCGTCGAGCAAGGCGCTTTCGAGGCCGGACTTGGCGAAGGTGTTGCCCTTGGCCAGCTTGTCGAGCTTGAGCATGGCGGCGTTGATGTTGTCCGCTGGCAGGCCGATCAAAGCGGGTGCCAGGTGGGCGTCGATGTTGGCCTTGATGCCCTCGGGGCTCTCGTAGCCGTAGGCCAGGCCGCCAATGGTGGTGGCCTCGCCGATGCCTTCGACGCCGTCGCTGCAGCGCAGGCGCAGTATTGCCAGGGTCTGCTGCTGCATCGTGTGCATCGCCAGCTTGTGCGGGCGGATGGTCGGCAGGTCGACGATGATCGCGTCGATGCGTTCTATGGTCGGGCTTGTCATGCAAAAGCTCCAGTTCAGTCAGTGAATGATCAGGCCGTCGCCAGAGGGGCCTGCCGCCGGCCGCTGGCCAGGTGCACGGCCATGGCCAGCGCAGCGATTGCGCCAGGAATGGCGAAGGCGATGAAATTGAGTTGCAGCGGCAGGTTGATGCCCATCAGCGCACCGCCGAGCAGCGGGCCGACGATGGCACCGTTGCGGCCGATGCCCGATGCCCAGCCAAGGCCGGTGGAGCGCACCGACAGGCCGTAGAGCTGGGCAGCACCGGCATACAGCAGGATCTGCGTGCCGATGGTGGTGGCCCCGGCGATGAAGATCAGCAGGTACAGCACCGGCATCGGGCTGTTGACGCCAAGCAGGCTGATCGACAGCGCCGCCGCGATGAAGAAGGCCACCTTGACCTTGACCAGGTTGTAGCGGTCACCCAGCCAGCCGCCGAGAATCGCCCCGGCCATGCCGCCGAAGTTCAGGGCCAGCAGGAACGACAGGCTCGACCCCAGGCTGTAGCCAGCGTTGGCCATCAGTTTCGGCAGCCACGAGCTGAGCGCGTAGACCATCAGCAGGCAGCAGAAGAATGCCAGCCACAGGGCCAGGGTGCGGATGGCCAGGCCGTTGCGGAACAGTTCCAGCACCGAGCGGCCACCCCCTTTGCGATCCGCCGCCTGCAGCGCGTCATCCGCCTGCACATCGCAATCCGGGTCCAGGCGTTTGAGCAACGTGCGCGCTTCCTCGGTACGCCCCTGGCGCACCAGGAAGCCGATGGACTCAGGCAAGTAATAGAGAATCACCGGCAACAGCAGCAGCGGTACGGCAGCGGCGAAGAACATCGACTCCCAGCCAAAGCGCGGCAGCATGAAGATGCCGACACCTGCCGAGAGCATGCCGCCCAGCGAGTAGCCGCTGAACATGATCGCCACCAGGGTGCTGCGCACGCGCTTGGGCGCGTATTCGTTCATCAGCGCCACGGCATTGGGCATCAGGCCGCCGCAGCCAAGGCCGGCGATGAAGCGATAGATACCGAACTCGCTGGGGCTGCTGGCAAAGCCGTTGAGGATGGTCGCCCCGGAAAACCAGGCAAAACAGATGGCGATCCCTTTCTTGCGCCCGATGCGGTCGGCCAGGCTGCCGAACGCCAGGGCGCCGAACATCATGCCGAACAGCGCGTAGCTGCCCAGTGCACCGGCCTGCAATGGCGTCAGGCCCCACGCTTTCATGATCACCGGCAGTACCACGCCGTAGATGAACAGGTCGTAGCCGTCGAAGATCAGCAGCAGGCCGCACAGGGCCATGACCCTCCAGTGGAACGGTGTGAAGCGGGCGTTATCGATGATCGGGTGTACGTCAAGGGTTCGCATGGCATCTGTCTCTCTTGTTGTTGTTTTGGAGCAACGCGTTGCCGGGGGATCAGCCGAGGTCACCGCCCCCCACCGGCAGGGTCACGCCGGTGATGTAGGAAGCCTCGTCGGAGGCCAGGAAGAGGATCGCGCCGACTTGCTCGTCGATGCTGCCGTAGCGGTGCATCAGGCTGCTGTCGAGGGTCTGGTCGACGATCTGCTGGTACCAGGCTTTGTCCTGCTCGCTCTGCTCGCTGCTGTTGCGCGGCACCCGGCGCGGGGGCGCCTCGGTACCGCCGGGCGCAGTGGCGTTGACCCGGATGCCGCGGCCAGCGGTTTCGAAGGCCAGGCAGGCGGTGAGTGCATTGACGCCGCCTTTGGCCGCACCGTACGGCACGCGGTTGATCCCGCGGGTGGCGATCGACGAGACGTTGACGATGGCGCCGCTGCCACGTTCGAGCATGTACGGCAGCGCCGCATGGCAGCACCACAAGGTCGGGAACAGCGAGCGACGCACTTCGGCCTCGATCTGCTCCACTTCGTAGTATTCGAAAGGCTTGGCCCAGATCGTGCCGCCGACGTTGTTGACCAGGATGTCGAGGCGGCCGAAGGTTTCCACCGCGATGGCCATGACCCGGGCACAATCGGCATGCAGCTCGAGGTCGGCGGTGAGGGTCAGCATGCCCTCCCCGGCCAGCTCGTGGACCAGCTCGGAACGGTCCACCGCCACCACCTGCGCGCCTTCGGCCTTGAGCCGCCAGCACACGCCGCGGCCGATCCCCTGGGCGGCGCCAGTGACCAACGCGACTTTGTTGTGGAATCGGTTATTCATGTCGATCTCCTTTCAATCCGAAATTGCCGGGAGGGCTGCGCCCTCCATCGCGACACAAGGCCGCTCCTACAAGCACCGCGATCTCCTGTAGGAGCGGCCTTGTGTCGCGAAAGGGCCGCAACGCGGCCCCAGCAATCCCGCAGGTAATAAAAGGAGGCCACCGGCACCCGCACGACGCCCGTAGCCCCAAGGAAACTCAGGCAGCCGCCGCCGCGAACTTCTCGTAGTAGAAGTTCGCCGGGGTGATGGCCTGTTCGCGCAGGTACTGGCTCACCGCCTCGACCATCGGCGGCGGCCCGCACAGGTACACATCGACGTCGCCGTCGTTGAGGTGCTGCGGCGCAATGTGCTGGGTCACGTAGCCCTTCTGCGGGTACTGGCTGTCGGGGTTGGCGACGCAGGCGCTGAAAGTGAAGTTGGGGATGCACGCCGCCAGGCCCTGCAGACGGTCCAGTTCGACCAGGTCGACGTCGTTGGTCACCCCATAGATCAGGTGCACGGGGTGCTCGCTGCCCTGCTCGGCGATTTTCTCCAGCATCGCCGTGAACGGCGCCAGGCCCGTACCGCCGGCCAGCAGCAACAGCGGGCGCTGGATCGGCCGCAGGTAAAAGCTGCCCAGTGGGCCAGCCAGGCTCATGCTGTCACCGGCCTTGGCCAGGCCGGTGAGGAAACGGCTCATCAGGCCGCCCGGCACATTGCGAATCAGGAAGCTGACCTCGCCGTCCTTCTGCAGCGAGCTGAAGGAATAGGCGCGGCTCTGGTCGCTGCCCGGCACCTTGAGGTTGACGTACTGCCCCGGCAGGAACGCCAGGCGGCTCAGCGCCTCGCCCTTGATCGACAAGGCAATGGTGCTGGCCGACAGCTGCCGCACATCGCTGATGGCCGCCTCGAAGCTGGCCTGCTCGGTTTTGCACAGTTGCGACGACGCCGGAATACGTACCACGCAGTCGCTTTCGGCGCGCATCTGACAGGTCAGCACGTAGCCTTCGGCAATTTCGTCCTCGCTCAAGGCGTCTTCGATGAAATTGTCGCCCAGGTCGTAACGCCCGGACTCGGCCTTGCACTTGCAGGTACCGCAGGCGCCGTCGCGGCAGTCCAGCGGGATGTTGATGCCCTGGCGGTAGGCGGCATCGGCCACGGTCTCATGGCCGCTGGCCTCGATGAAGCGGGTCACCCCGTCTTCGAAATTAAGCGCGATCTGGAAGCTCATGTTGCACCTCGCGGGCGAGCCTGGCCGCGGCGCGCCAGATGGCACACCGAGCGGCTCGCGTTACCTCGGATCAGATGTGGTAGATGTCGATGACCTGACGCACGTAGTCGTTTTTCAGCACCACTTTCTTGGCCTTGATCTGCGGCTGCTCGCCGCGCAGGTCGAGGGTGTAGAAGCTGGTGCCGAAATAGCTGTCGGTGGTCTTGTAGCGAAAGCTCAGGGTGTGCCAGTTGAAACGCACCTGGCAGCTGCCTTCGCACAGCGAGACGATCTCGATGTTGCTGATGTTGTGCGAAGTACGGGTGTCCGGCACGGTCGCGCTGGAGCGCTCAGTCTTGATGCGGAACACCCGGTCTTCCAGGCCGCCACGGTTGCCGTACCAGATCAGCGAGATTTCGCTCTGCGGGTCTTCGGTGAGGCTGTCGTCATCGTCCCAGGACGGCATCCAGAAGGTCGCATCGCTGGCATACAACTCCAGCCACTGGTCCCACTGGGCATCATCCAGGTAGCGCGCTTCGCGGTAGAGGAAGTCGCGCACGGTGTCATGCAGGCTCATTGCACGGCCTCCACGGGGATCAGCTGGGTTTCCTGTCGAAGCTCCTGTTTCAGCGCTTTGATCATGGTGTCCTGCCAGTACTTGTGCTGCAGCACGAACAGGCCTTCGTCCTCGGTGCGCACGCCCGACAGCAGCGGCTTGAGTTCGATTTCCTTCGCCGCCTCATCGGCACCTTCGACCCAGTGCTGTGCACCACGGGACATGTCGTTCCAGCCGGTACCGCCGCCGTAGCCGGTCTGGCAGGAGCGGAACTCCTCCAGGTCGTCCGGGGTGGCCATGCCGCTGACGTTGAAGAAGTCTTCGTACTGGCGGATGCGCTTGGCGCGGGCATCGGCGCTCTCGCCTTTCGGCGCGATGCAATAGATGGTGATTTCGGTCTTGTTCACCGAAATCGGCCGGGCAATGCGGATCTGCGAGCTGAACTGGTCCATCAGGTACACGTTCGGGTAGAGGCACAGGTTGCGCGAATTCTCGATCATCCAGTCGGCGCGGGCCTGGCCGAAATCGGCGGCCAGCTGATCGCGACGCTCGAAGGCCGGGCGGTCTTCGGGGTTGGCCCAGCGGGTCCACAGCAGCAGGTGGCCGTGGTCGAAGGAATAGAAGCCGCCGCCCTGCTTGGCCCAGGCGCCGGCACTCATGGTCTTGATCTCGTCGCCCGCTTCGCGCTGCTTGCGCTGGTTCTGGGTGGCGGCGTAGTTCCAGTGCACGGAGCTGACGTGGTAGCCGTCGGCGCCGTTCTCGGCAGTGAGCTTCCAGTTGCCCTCGTAGATGTACGAGCTGGCACCGCGCAGCACTTCCAGGCCTTCCGGGGACTGGTCGACGATCATGTCGATGATCTTGGCGGACTCGCCCAGGTGCTCGACCAGCGGCTTGACGTCGGCCTTCAGGCTGCCGAACAGGAAGCCACGGTACGACTCGAAGCGGGCGACCTTGGTCAGGTCATGCGAGCCGTCGCAGTTGAAGCTGTCGGGGTAGCCGGCATTGCTCGGGTCTTTGACCTTGAGCAGCTTGCCGCTGTTGTTGAAGGTCCAGCCATGGAACGGGCAGGTGTAGCTGGAGCGGTTGCCGCGCTTGTGCCGGCAGAGCATGGCGCCACGATGGCTGCAGGCGTTGAGGAAGGCATTCAGCTCCCCGTCCTTGTTGCGCGCGATGAAGATCGGCTGGCGCCCCATGGTCAGGGTGAGGAAGTCGTTTTTCTCGGGGATCTGGCTTTCATGGGCCAGGTAGATCCAGTTGCCCTCGAAGATGTGCTTCATTTCCAGGTCGAACAGGCGCGGATCGGTGAACATCTCGCGTTTGCAGCGATAGACGCCGGTTTCACGGTCGTCCTCAAGCATGGCATTGAGGTAGTCGAATCCCAGGGACATGGCCAGGGTCTCCATTGTTATTGTTCAGACCGGGTCAGGTTAGGGTTTGCCCTGGGGCGGCAATATCCATCGTGTGCAGAGTGCTATCCGTTTTGTGCAGTTATCGGCGCGATAGCATTTATCCATTGAACAGTGCGCATCGCCTGAAGTAAGCTCGGGCTCATTCACTGGAGAGCAACATGCCGAAACACACCCGCAACCACGCCAACCACACCGGTCGCAGCCTGCGCCCTGTGCTGGCCGTTGCCGGCTGCCAGGCTGCTGCCAGCTATTACTTTGGGTATTGGTTTAGCCACTAGGCGCCGATACCCACCCGGCGCCCACCTTCGAGGGGCCGCCGAACATGAGAATACTCAAACCCCCGGTCGGCTCCCCGACCGGGGGTTTTGCTTTTCAGGCCATTGCACTTTTACCGATTCGAACCGAGGACAGATTCATGAACTACGCCACTTATTACTTCGCAAGCACCTATGCCTGGCGATTTAGCCAATCCCGTTCGGGCCAGCCTGCCGCCTCCGATCGGTCCATCACCGGTGGCAATGCTGCAGACAATCAATCAACGAATAGTCGAACACCTCGATAGGGCCGACCGCGCGGGCCAGAACCCGCCGTCCGCCCAGGGAACATACGCCATGCAAGCCTCGAACCTCGCTCTGCCCCTGACCCAGCCGCACGCTGCCAACACCACCGTCAGCCAGCGCCTGCCCAGCCCGCACCTGCTCAAGCAGCAGATGCCGCTGTCTACCGAACTCGCCCAGCAAGTCCACCGCCAGCGCCAAGCCATCCGTGCCATCCTCGAAGGCCGCGATGAGCGCCTGCTGGTGATCGTCGGCCCCTGCTCGATCCACGACCCCCGTTCGGCCCTGGAATACGCCGACCGCCTGGCGGCGCTGGGCCGTGAAGTCGATGACAAGCTGCTGCTGGTGATGCGCGCCTACGTGGAAAAACCCCGTACCACGGTGGGCTGGAAAGGCCTGGCCTACGACCCGCACCTGGATGGCAGTGACGACATGCACGCCGGCATCGCCCTGTCCCGCGGCTTGATGCTGAGCATGATCGAACGCGGCCTGCCGATTGCCACCGAGCTGCTGCAACCGATGGCCGCCGGCTACTTCGATGACCTGCTGGGCTGGGCGGCGATTGGCGCACGCACCACCGAATCGCAGATTCACCGGGAAATGGTCAGCGGCCTGGAGCTGCCGGTCGGGTTCAAGAACGGCACCGACGGCGGCGTCGGTATCGCCTGTGACGCCATGCGCAGCGCGGCGGCCCCGCACCGCCACTTCGGCATGGATGCACAGGGCTACCCGGCGATCATCGAAACCCTGGGCAACCCGGACACCCACCTGGTACTGCGCGGCGGCCACAAGGGCCCGAACTACGATGCCGCCAGCATCGCCCAGGCCCGCCAAGGGCTGGCCAAGGCCGGTTTGCAGGCGCGCATCGTGGTCGATTGCAGCCATGCCAACAGCGGCAAGGACCCTGCCCGCCAGCCCGCCGTGTTCGAGGACGTGCTGGCCCAGCGCCTGGCCGGTGACCGCTCGATTGTCGGCATGATGCTCGAAGGCCACCTGTTCGACGGCTGCCAGGCGCTGGGCAAGGGTGCGCTCAATTACGGCGTGTCGATCACCGATGGCTGCCTGGGCTGGAGCGCGACCGAAACCCTGCTGCGCGAGGCCGCAGCCCGTCTGTGAAGCGGCTGCAGCAAGCCTGGCGAGACATGACCCGAGCAAGTGCGCTAGGCTTGCCGTTTTCACCCCTCCAAGGAGCAGTAACCATGGCACGCGCCACCGCCCGTCACATCCTCGTTGCCACCGAAGACAAGTGCAACGAACTGAAAGCCCAGATCGAAGCCGGTGCCGACTTCGCTGAAATCGCCAAGGCCAACTCCACCTGCCCGTCCAGCCGCCAGGGCGGTGACCTGGGTTCGTTCGGCCCAGGCCAGATGGTCAAGGAATTCGACACCGTGGTGTTCAGCGCCCCGGTCAACACTGTCCAAGGCCCGGTGAAGACCCAGTTCGGCTACCACCTGCTGGAAGTGACCAGCCGCCAGGACTAAGTCATCGCAGACGATGATTATCCCTGTGGGAGCGGGCGTGCCCGCGAAGAGGCCTGAGCGGACAACGAGGTTGCCTGAACTGGCGCATTCGCGGGCACGCCCGCTCCCACAGGTTATTCTGGGGGTCGCATTGTTGTGTACGGGCTGGATGGCCCAAGCCGCGCCCACCCACGCGCTGACCGTCTACGGCGAAGCCCCCCGCTACAGCGAAACATTCCGTCACTTCGACTACGCCAATCCCGACGCCCCCAAGGGTGGCCTGATGCGCCGCTCGGCCATCGAGATCGGCCAGTTCGACCATATCCTGCCCTACATCGACAAAGGCATCGGCGTCAGCGAGGTCGATGGCTGGCTGTATGCGCCCCTGGCGCAACGCTCGTTCGACGAGCCCTACACCGTGTACGGCCTGATCGCCCGGCGCATGGAACGTGGCCCGGACGACGCCTGGCTGCGCTTCGAGATCGACCCCAAGGCAACCTTCGCCGATGGCAAGCCGGTGCGCGCCGAGGATGTGCGTTTCAGCTTCAATAAACTCATGGACGAAGGCAGCCTCAAGTACCGCACTCAGTTCAACGAAGTCGCCGGGGTCACGGTCGAAGGCCCGCTGCAGGTGCGCTTCGACTTCAAGCAGCCCCACGGCCGCACCCTGGCCCTGGACCTGGCCAGCCTGCCGGTACTGCCCGAGCACGACTGGGCCAAGCGCGACTTCGCCAACGGCGCCGGTTTCGACAAGCCGGTCGGCAGTGGCCCATACCGGATCGGGCGCATCGACAACGGCCGCAGCATCACTTTCGAACGCGACCCGAACTGGTGGGCCAAGGACCTGCCGGTCAATCGTGGGCGCTATAACTTCGAACACATCCGCATCGAGTACTTCGGCGACACCGAAGTGGCACGCCAGGTACTCAAGGGCGGTGGCTATGACTACAACCGCGAATTCTCCGCCACCGCCTACACCCTGGGCTACAACGGCGCGCAGCTGGACGATGGCCGCCTGCAACGGGCACACCTGGGCCCGGCCAAGCCGCAGGCGGCCCAGGGCTTCGTGTTCAACCTCGACAAGCCACAGTTCAAGGACCGCCGCGTGCGCCAGGCACTGGCCATGCTCTGGGACTTCGAGTGGAGCAACCGGCAGATGATGCGCAACATGTACATCCGCCAGCAGAGCGTGTTCTCCAATACCCCGCTGGCGGCCCGCGAACTGCCGGATGCAGGCGAGCTCAAGCTGCTCGAACCGCTACGTGGCCGGGTGCCGGACGAAGTCTTCAACCAGGTGTTCACGGCGCCGGTCACCGACGGCTCGGGGATCATTCGGCCGCAACAACTTCAGGCGCTGGCCTTGCTGCAACAGGCCGGATGGCGCCCCGATGGCGATCGGCTGGTCAACGCCCAGGGCGAGCCGCTGGAGTTCACCTTCCTCAACGGCCAGTCCGGCATGGAGCGCCTGCTGCTGCCGTGGAAGCGCAACCTGGCGCAGATCGGCATCACCCTGAACATCCGCAACGTCGATTCGGCGCAGTACGTGAACCGGTTGATGGCCCGCGACTACGACATGATCGTCACCGGCTATGCGGTGACCCTGTCGCCTGGCGCCGAGCTGTACAACTATTTTGGCTCGGCCGCCGCCAACGACCCAGGCTCGAACAACCTGATGGTGCTCAAGGACCCGGCGGTCGACCGGCTGATCGACGGCCTGGTACGCGCCGACACCCAGGCCGACATGCTGCACCACGCCCATGCCCTGGACCGGGTGCTGCAATGGAACTACTACTGGATCCCCAACTATTACCCGCCTGGCAGCTCGACGGTGTGGTGGAACCGCTTCGGCCTGCCGAACGTCCAGCCCGCCTATGACGAAGGCCTGGACAGCTGGTGGGAAATCAGCCCGACGGCGCTGACCAACGCGCAGATGGCCGAACGGCAGAAGGCCCAGCCATGACCAGCTACATCCTGCGGCGCCTGCTGCTGATCATCCCGACCTTGCTGGCGATCCTGCTGGTCAACTTCGCCATCGTCCAGGCCGCGCCCGGCGGCCCGGTCGAGCAGGCGGTGGCGCGGCTGCAAGGCCTGGGCGGCGCTGCGCCCGGCTCGCGGGCAGAGGTGGTACACGGCGAGTCCCGCGCCACCCGTGGCCTGGACCCGAAGCTGATCGAGGAAATCAAACGCCAGTACGGTTTCGACAAATCCGCTCCGGAGCGCTTGTGGCTGATGCTGGGCCAGTACGCCCGGCTGGACTTCGGCCAGAGCTTCTTCCGCGGCGCCAAGGTCACCGACCTGATCCTCGACAAGCTGCCGGTGACCCTGTCGCTGGGCTTCTGGGCCACGCTGATCACCTACCTGGTGTCGATCCCGCTGGGCATCCGCAAGGCGGTACGCCACGGCAGCCGCTTCGATGCCTGGAGCAGCGCGCTGATCGTGATCGGCTATGCCCTGCCCTCGTTCCTGTTCGCACTGCTGCTGATCGTGCTGTTCGCCGGCGGCACCTCACTGAACTGGTTCCCGGTACGCGGCCTGGTCTCGGACGACTTCGATCAGCTCAGCTTGCTGGGCAAGCTCGCTGATTATTTCTGGCACCTGGTGCTGCCGGTCGGCGCGCTGGTGATCGGTGGCTTTGCCACCCTCACGCTGCTGACCAAGAATGCCTTCCTCGATGAAATCTCCCGCCAGTACGTGGTCACCGCCCGCGCCAAGGGCCTCAGCGAACGCCGCGTGCTGTACGGGCACGTATTGCGCAACGCCATGCTGCTGGTGCTGGCCGGGCTGCCCCAGGCGCTGATCACCGTGTTCTTTGCCGGTTCGCTGCTGATCGAGGTGATCTTCTCCCTCGATGGCCTCGGCCGCATGAGTTACGAAGCGGCCGTGTCACGCGACTACCCGGTGGTGTTCGGCACACTGTTCATCTTCACCCTGGCCGGCCTGCTGTTCCGCCTGATCGGTGACCTGGCCTTTACCGTGCTCGACCCGCGCATCGACTTCGACACGAGGGCGCATTGATGCTGTCGCCGGTTTCGCGTCGTCGCCTGCAGCGTTTTCGCCGCAACCGCCTGGGCTGGGTGTCGCTGTGGCTGTTTGCCGGCCTGCTGGTGCTGAGCCTGTGCGCGGAGCTTGTGGCCAACGACAAGCCGCTGCTGCTGAGCTACAAAGGCGATCTTTACGTGCCGGCGCTCAAGCGCTATAGCGAGCAGCAGTTTGGCGGCCAGTTGCCGTTCCAGCCAGACTACCGCAGTGCCTACGTGCGCCAGCTGATCGAGGCACAAGGCGGCTGGATGCTTTTCGCGCCCGTCCCGTTCAGCGCCGACACCCCCAACTACGACCTGCTGGTACCCACCCCCAGCCCGCCGAGCGCAAGCAACTGGCTGGGCACCGACGACCAGGGCCGCGACGTGCTGGCGCGGGTGCTGTATGGCACGCGTACCTCGCTGCTGTTCGCCTTTGCCTTGACCGCGATCAGCGTGCTCATCGGGGTCGCTGCCGGCGCGCTGCAAGGTTATTACGGTGGCTGGGTGGACCTGTTCGGGCAGCGCTTGCTGGAGGTGTGGTCGGGGCTGCCGGTGCTCTACCTGCTGATCATTCTCAGTGGTTTCGTCGAGCCGGATTTCTGGTGGTTGCTGGGGATCATGGCGCTATTTTCGTGGCTGGCCCTGGTCGATGTGGTGCGCGCCGAGTTTTTGCGCGGGCGCAACCTTGAATACGTGAAAGCGGCGCGTGCCCTGGGCCTGCCAGATACCCTGGTGATGCTGCGCCATGTACTGCCCAATGCGATGAACGCGACGTTCACCTATGTACCCTTCATGCTTACCGGGGCGATCACCACGCTGACAGCGCTGGACTTCCTTGGCTTCGGCATGCCCGCCGGCAGCGCTTCGCTGGGCGAACTGGTGACCCAGGGCAAGCAGCACCTGGAAGCGCCATGGTTGGGTTTTACCGCGTTCTTTGCTTTGGCGCTGATCTTGTCGCTTCTGGTATTTATCGGGGATGCCTTGCGCGAGGCGTTCGATCCGAGAGGATAGGTTTTCAGGCCCGGCCTCTTCGCGGGCACGCCCGCTCCCACAGGGACTGCATGGCCCCAGGTTTGTGTAGATCCTGTGGGAGCGGGCGTGCCCGCGAAGAGGCCGGCAAAGCAAGTACAGGACTCAGCAAGATGCACGATAGCGACAGCCTCAAGGACTACCCCCAGGTGCGGCAAATGGCGATTCGCTCGCTGTTCGAGATCATCGAGCAGTCCAGCGAAGGCACGGTGATCGTCGACCGCGACGCCCGCATCGTCTGGATGAACGAGCGCTACGCCCGGCGCTTCGGTCTGGCCGACGCAGCCAGCGCGATCGGCCAGCCGTGCGAGGTGGTGATCCCGGGCAGCCTGATGCGCCAGGTGGTGAGTGATGGCCGGCCGATCCTGCTGGACATGCTCGATACGCCCAACGAGCCGTTGGTGGTGATGCGCCTGCCGATCCACGATGCCCAGGGCGCCCTGATCGGCGCCATCGGCTTTGCCCTGTTCGAAGAGCTGCGCAGCCTGTCGCCCCTGCTCAAGCGCTATGCGAGCATGCAGCAGGAGCTGGCCAGCACCCGCTCGCAATTGCGTGCACGCCAGGCCAAGTACAGCTTCGCCCAGTTCGTCGGTAGCAGCCAGGCCAGCCTCGAAGCCAAGCGCCGGGCACGGCGCGGTGCTGGCAGCGATTCGCCCGTGCTGTTGCTGGGCGAGACCGGCACCGGCAAAGAGTTGCTGGCCCATGCCATCCATGCGGCTTCGGCACGGGCGCACAAGGCCTTTGTCAGTATCAACAGCGCGGCAATCCCCGAAACCCTGCTGGAGGCCGAGTTCTTCGGCACCGCACCCGGCGCCTTTACCGGCGCCGATCGCAAGGGCCGCAGCGGCAAGCTGCAACTGGCCGAAGGCGGCACGCTGTTCCTCGACGAAATTGGCGACATGCCCCTGGCACTTCAGAGCAAGCTGCTGCGCGTACTGCAGGAAAAGGAATACGAACCGGTCGGCTCCAACCAGATGCTGCGCAGCGACGTGCGCATTATCGCCGCTACTTCCATCGACCTGCAGGCGGCCATGGCCCGCGGGGCGTTTCGTGCCGATCTCTACTACCGGCTGAACGTGCTGCCAATCGAAGTGCCGCCGCTGCGCGAGCGGGTCGAAGACTTGCCGGCGTTGTGCGAGGCGATCCTGGCCGAGCTGGGCAGCCAGTACGAGCTGGAGCAGGATGCGCAGGCATTGCTGGCTCGGCACGGGTGGCCGGGGAATATTCGTGAGCTGCGCAACGTGCTGGAGCGGGCGACGTTGCTGGCCGACCAACCGCGGCTTGGTGTCGCCGACCTGGCGGCGGCGCTAGGGCCGCTGAGCCCGGTCGCGGGTCAGGAACAGCGGATGAGCTATCGTGAGGCGTGCGAACAGTTCGAGCGCAGGCTGTTTGCCGGGGCGTTGGCCGAACATGCGGGGAATGTGCCCGAGGCTGCAAAGGCGCTGGGGTTGGGGCGATCGACCTTGTACAAGAAGATGGCGGCACTCGGTCTCTGATTGGAGACTTGTGTTTCTATTTTGAGAATGCCGCGAGGGCTTCGCCCTCGTTCGCGACACAAGGCCGCTCCTACAAGGACTCGCGGTTCCCTGTAGGAGCGGCCTTGTGTCGCGATGGGCCGCAAAGCGGCCCCTGCAATCTCAAAGTCGAGACAGGACCGCAAAACAAATGCAAAATTATATTTAAAATCAGTCACTTATGATTTTGGCACGATTCCCGCTATCTCCCGGTCACCCATAACAACAAGACTCACCCAGGAGATCCATTCCGATGACCGTGCTCATCGCCCTCGCCGCTCTGGCCCTGCTGATGCTGGCCGCCTACCGCGGCTACAGCGTGATCCTCTTCGCCCCCATTGCCGCCCTCGGCGCCGTCCTGCTCACCGACCCTGCCGCCGTGGCCCCGGCGTTCACTGGGGTATTCATGGAAAAGATGGTCGGCTTCATCAAGCTGTACTTCCCGGTGTTCCTGCTCGGCGCCGTGTTCGGCAAGCTCATCGAACTGTCCGGCTTCTCGCGCTCGATCGTCGCCGCCGCCATTCGCTTGCTCGGCACTCGCCAGGCGATGCTGGTGATCGTGCTGGTCTGTGCCCTGCTCACCTACGGCGGCGTGTCGCTGTTCGTGGTGGTGTTCGCGGTGTATCCGTTCGCCGCAGAAATGTTCCGCCAGAGCGATATTCCCAAGCGCCTGATTCCGGCAACCATTGCCTTGGGCGCGTTCTCGTTCACCATGGACGCCTTGCCCGGCACGCCGCAGATCCAGAACATCATCCCCAGCACCTTCTTCAACACCACTGCCTGGGCCGCGCCATGGCTGGGGCTGATCGGTACGCTGTTCGTGTTCTGCAGCGGCATGCTGTACCTGCAGCGCCAGCGCAACAAGGCCCAGCGTGCGGGGGAAGGCTATGGCAACAACCTGCGCAACGAACCGGAGACGGCAGCCGACCTGGCCCTGCCCAGCCCCTGGCTGGCGCTGTCCCCGCTGGTGCTGGTAGGCGTGATGAACCTGCTCTTCACCCACTGGATCCCGCAGTGGTACGGCGCCAGTCACACCCTGCAGTTGCCAGGCATGAGCGCGCCGGTCAACAGCGACGTGGCCAAGCTCACGGCGATCTGGGCGGTGCAGGCGGCGCTGCTGGTGGGCATCCTGATGGTGCTGGCCTGTGCCTTCGGGGTGATCCGCGAACGCCTGGCCGAAGGCACCAAGAGTGCCGTCGGTGGCGCCCTGCTGGCCGCCATGAACACCGCATCCGAGTATGGCTTTGGCGCAGTCATCGCTTCGCTGCCGGGCTTTCTGGTGCTGGCTGATGCCTTGCGCGGGATTCCCAACCCGCTGGTCAATGAAGCGATCACCGTGACCCTGCTGGCAGGCATTACCGGCTCCGCCTCGGGCGGCATGAGCATCGCCCTGGCGGCCATGAGCGACAGCTTCATCGCGGCGGCCCATGCCGCCAACATCCCCCTCGAGGTGCTGCACCGGGTGGCCGCGATGGCCAGTGGCGGCATGGACACCCTGCCGCACAACGGCGCGGTGATCACCTTGCTGGCGGTAACCGGGCTGACCCACCGCGAAGCCTACAAAGACATTTTCGGTATTACCCTGATCAAGACCCTGGCGGTATTCGTGGTCATTGCCACCTTCTACGCCACCGGCATCGTCTAAGGAGCTTTTGCATGACTTTGAAAGGCAAGACGGCACTCGTCACCGGTTCCACCAGCGGCATCGGCCTGGGTATCGCCCAGCTGCTGGCCCGCGCCGGAGCGAACATTGTGCTCAACGGTTTCGGCGACCCGTCGCCGGCCTTGGCAGAGATCGCCCGCCATGGCGTGAAGGTTGCCCACCACCCGGCGGACCTCTGCGATGTGGCGCAAATCGAGGCGCTGTTCGCGATGACCGAACGCGAGTTCGGCGGCGTTGACATTCTGGTCAGCAACGCCGGCATCCAGCACGTAGCGCCGGTGGAGCAGTTCCCGCTGGAAAGCTGGGACAAGATCATCGCCCTCAACCTCTCGGCGGTGTTCCATGGCACCCGCCTGGCCCTGCCTGGCATGCGCGCGCGCAACTGGGGCCGGATCATCAATATTGCCTCGGTGCACGGGCTGGTCGGTTCCACCGGCAAGGCGGCCTATGTGGCGGCCAAGCATGGCGTGGTCGGGCTGACCAAGGTGGTGGGGCTGGAGACCGCCACCAGCAACATTACCTGCAACGCCATCTGCCCCGGCTGGGTGCTGACCCCGCTGGTGCAGAAGCAGATCGACGATCGTGCTGCCAACGGCGTTGATCCGCAGCAAGCACAACACGAGCTACTGGCCGAGAAGCAACCTTCACTGGCTTTCGTCACCCCCCAACACCTGGGTGAACTGGTACTCTTCCTGTGCAGCGAGGCCGGTAGCCAGGTTCGCGGTGCCGCCTGGAACGTCGATGGTGGCTGGTTGGCCCAGTGAAGGGCGGCCTGGGCCTGGCCACGGTCTTGCACTCGTTTATCTGCAAGGAGGCCCTATGCGCCCAACCCCAATGACCGCGATCTTTGCCCTGACCCTGGCCGCCGCCGCTCCGGCGATGGCAGCCAGCCTCAAGGACGTCGCGCCCTATCCCGAGGCGGAAAAAGGCTTCACCCGGCAGGTCATCCACCTGCCAGCGCAAACCGATGAATCGGCCCACAAGCTGGAAATCCTGGCCGGCAAGACGCTGGAAGTGGACTGCAACCGCCAGCGCCTGGCCGGCAGCCTGGAAGAACACACCCTCGAAGGCTGGGGCTACAGCTACTACCGCCTGGACAAGGTCGGTGGGCCAGCCAGCACCCTGATGGCCTGCCCGGATGGCAAGAAGACCCAGGCCTTCGTGCCGGTGGTCGGTGAAGGCTTCATGCTGCGTTACAACAGCAAGCTGCCAGTGGTGGTGTACGTGCCCAAAGGTGTCGAAGTGCGTTATCGCGTGTGGTCGGCATCGGAAGAGGTGCAAAAGGCTAAAGTGGAGTAAGTCACCCCGAGGGCCCCTCACGGGCCCTCAACCCCAAGCAGCCTCTGGAGGATCGGCATGAACGATGTGCTCTGGCGCCCCTCCACGGCGCAGATCGAAGCCAGCCGGATGGATGCCTTCCGCCGTCGGGTGAACCTGCGTTACAACCTGCAGCTCCATGACTACGCGGCATTGCACCGCTGGAGCATCGAGCAGCGCCCGGCCTTCTGGCAAACCCTTGCCGACTATTTTCATGTGGCCTGGCATACCCCTGCCAACCAGGTCCTGCTCGAAGGCGCACAGATGCCTGACGCCCGCTGGTTCAACGGGGCTACCCTGAATTTCGCCGAACACCTGTTGCGCCGTCGTGACGACCGGCCTGCGGTGGTTTCCGTGCGCGAAGATGGCCAGCGCACGGTCTTCACCCATGCCCAACTGGCCGCCGAAGTCGCGGGCCTGCAGAAAGCGTTCAAGGCAGCCGGCATCGAACCCGGTGACCGCATCGCGGCGGTCATGCCCAATACCTGGCAAACCTTGGTGGCAATGCTTGCCTGCACCAGCCTGGGTGCGGTTTGGTCGATGTCTTCGCCGGAGTTCGGCCTGCACGGCATCATCGACCGGTTCGGCCAGGTCGAACCGAAGCTGCTGCTGGTCTGCGCCGGTTATCAATACGCCGGCAAGTCGATCGACCAGGTCGACAAGATCAATGAGGTCTGCGCCCAGTTGCCAGGGCTGCAGCAGTTGATCGTGGTGCCCTATACCCGTCCCCACACACAGGCGTGTGAATTCACCGCCGCCAAGGTCAGCCTGTGGGATGACGTCTACCAGCCCGGCGGCGAACCTGAGTTTGCCTCGCTGCCGTTCGACCACCCGCTGTACATTCTCTATTCCAGCGGCACCACGGGCGTGCCCAAGTGCATCGTTCACCGTGCCGGTGGCCTGCTGCTGCAACACCTCAAGGAACACGGCCTGCACAACGACCTGAAGGCCGACGACGTGTTGTTCTACTACACCACCTGTGGCTGGATGATGTGGAACTGGCTGGCCAGCGGCCTGGCCGTCGGTGCCACCCTGGTGCTGTACGATGGTTCACCATTCCACCCCGGCCCGGAGCGTCTGCTCGACCTGATCGACGCCGAACGCATCCACGCCTTCGGTACCAGTGCCAAGTACCTGGCTGCGCTCGAACAGGAAGGCCTGGAACCGGCCTGCAGCCATCGGCTGGACAGCCTGCGGCTGATCCTGTCCACCGGTTCGCCCTTGTCACCACACAGTTACGACTACGTATACGGCAAGATCAAGGCCGACCTATGCCTGGCTTCGATGTCCGGTGGCACCGATATCGTCTCGTGCTTCGTGCTCGGTAACCCGACCCTGCCGGTGCGCCGTGGCGAGATGGCGTGCAAGGGCCTGGGCATGGCCGTGGAGGTATGGAATGAGCAGGGCCAGCCGGTGCTTGATGAAAAAGGTGAGCTGGTCTGTACCCGCCATTTCCCGTCAATGCCCCTGGGTTTCTGGAACGACGACGACGGTAGCCGTTACCACGACGCCTATTTCAGCCAGTTCCCCGGGGTCTGGGCGCAGGGCGACTACGCCGAGCAGCGCAGCAGCGGCGGCTGGCTGATCCATGGCCGCTCCGACGCCGTGCTCAACCCGGGCGGTGTGCGCATCGGCACGGCAGAGATCTACCGCCAGGTGGAAAAGGTTGAAGAGGTGCTGGAAAGCGTGGCCATCGGCCAGGACTGGCACGGCGATGTGCGCGTGGTGCTGTTCGTGCGCCTGCGCGATGGCCTGCAACTGGACGACGCCCTGCGCCAGCGCATTCGCCAAGTGATCCGCCAGTACACCACGCCGCGCCATGTGCCGGCGGTGATCGCCCAGGTCAGCGACATCCCACGTACCATCAGTGGCAAGCTGGTAGAACTGGCCATCCGCAACGTGGTGCACGGGTTGCCGGTGAAAAATACCGATGCTCTGGCCAACCCGCAGGCGCTTGAGCAGTTTCGTGACCGCACGGAGCTGCGCGATCAGGCATAATGGCGCCCTTTTTTGCCCCGAAGCACAGGTGTACCCATGAAAGCTCAAGCCCGCCACATCCTGGTCAAGACCGCTGACGAAGCTGAAAAGCTCAAGCAGCGCATCGCCAACGGCGAGGCCTTCGACGTGCTGGCGAAGAAGTTCTCCACCTGCCCTTCGGGCAAGCGCGGTGGTGACCTGGGCGAGGTACGCCCTGGCCAGCTGGTCGGCGCGATCGACCAGGTGATCTTCAAGAAACCCTTGCGCGTGGTGCACGGGCCGATCAAGAGCAAGTTCGGCTACCACCTGGTGCAGACCTTCTACCGCGACTGATAGCCACGGGCCACCTAGCATTATTGCCAGTTGTCCCGTGTTCGCGCTTTACATACAACGCAGGCAGGGCCGAAGCGACGCCTAAGATGCCGCTTCAGGTAGTGGTCCCTCTAATGGACACGGAGACCTGCCAATGCGTTGCACTTACCTGCTGCTGCCAGCCGCCTTTCCCCTCCTTACCCTGCCACTGATCGTTCACGCACAAGACCTGGTGGTTTCGCCCGGCGACAACATGGGTGCCGTCGTTCAGACCCAGGACATCGACGATTTCAAGATGACCGGGGGGACCATCCAGTCGCTGAACCAGGGGCAAGGCTATGACACCTTCGAGATGACGGGAGGGCAGATCGTCGGCGCCTTCGAGGATGGTGATAGCGCCGTGTTCAAAGGTGGCCGGATTGGCCGGGTAGACCTCAAGCTCGCCGACAACGTGTTCGTCATGTCCCAGGACCTCGGTGTCGAAACCCTCATCGATGGCAACCTGGTCAGCGGCTTCGGCAATGACACCATAACCCTCAATGGCGGCACCATTGGCGCAAACATCAGCACCAGTGGCGGCGTGGATATCATCACCCTCAACGGCGGCACCTTGAAAGGCGACGTGCTGGCCAGCGCCGGCAATGATGTCCTGAACTGGTCGGGGGGCACCATCGGTGGCCGGGTCGACATGGGCGTCGACGACGATAAGGTCACCATCAGCAACCTCAACCCGCAAACCCTGACCATCGACATCGATGGCGGTGCCGGCAACGACCAGCTGCAGTTCATCAACAGCGAGGTTGACGGCGGCGCCCACTACCTGAATTTCGAGACTGTCGACCTGAACCAGGGCAGTCGCCTGACCCTGAACGATACGCTTACCCTCGGCGATGCAGGTACCGGCACCGGCACCTTGGGCATTGATGCCAGCAGCTCGCTCATTGCTCGCCAGGGCACGGTTGCGCCCTTTACTTCAGGGCAGCTTGCCAGCGTGCGCAATGCGGGCACGATCGACCTGAGCACCGGCAACGACGCCCAGGGCCGCCTGACCATCAATGGCAACTACGAGGGTCACAATGGCCTGCTGCGGGTTAACAGCGTGCTCGCCAGCGACGACGCGGCCTCCGACCGGCTGGTGGTCAGCCAGGGCACCATCAGTGGCAGCACGGGCCTGGTAGTGAACAATCTCGAAGGCGCTGGTGCCGCCACCAACCAGAACGGCATTCAGGTCGTCGAAGCCCGTGATGGCGCCATCAGCAGCGCCAATGCCTTTGTGCAGACACAGACGCTGAAGGTCGGTGCCTACGACTACCGGCTGTTCAAAGGCGGTGTAACCGCCGGCAGCGAAAACAGCTGGTACCTGCGCTCGACGCTGGTGGCAACCCCCGCCCCCACCCCACCAGAACCCGAACAACCAGGCGAACCCAGCCAGCCTCCGCTCGAGCCCGCAGCAACCCCGCCCGTGGCGGCACCTGCCCCCGGCCAAGCCGAGCTGCCCGCCCCGGTGGCCGGTGTCAGCCTGCCCCTGTATCGCCCGGAAGTGCCGGTTTACGCGGCTGCACCCCGGGGTGCGGCAATCATTGCCCGCCAGGCGCTGGGCACCTTCCATCAACGCCAGGGCGATCAGCAACTGCTGACCAACCAGGGCGGCCTGTCGGCCAGCTGGGGCCAGGCCTACGGCGGCGCGTTGCGCCAGCAATGGAGTGGCACCGTCAGCCCGAGCCTGGACGGTGACCTGTATGGCTTCAAGGTGGGCCAGGACCTGTATGCCAAGGTCAGCGATGACGGCTACCGCCAGCACCTGGGCCTGTACGTCAGCCACAGCCGCCTGGACGCCGACGTCAAAGGCTTTGCCCTGGCTGTGGAGGACCGCAGTGTGGGTGACCTCAAGCTCGACGGCGACAGTGTCGGTGGCTACTGGACGCTGGTAGGCCCGCAAGGCTGGTACCTTGACAGCGTGCTGCAATACACCAGGCTCGATGGCCGCGCCCGCTCCGACCGCGGCGACAAGCTGAACATCGATGGCCACGCCTGGACCGCCTCGCTGGAGTCCGGCTACCCGATCAGTGTTTCTGAACGCTGGACCCTGGAGCCACAAGCCCAACTGATTGCCCAGAAGGTCTCGCTGGACAGCGCCAACGACAGCGTCTCCCATGTCAACTACGATGCCCAGGTCGAGCTGACCGGCCGGCTTGGCGTGCGCCTCGAAGGCGCCTACAACACAAGCAACGTGCGATTGCTGCAGCCCTACGCGCAACTGAAACTGTGGCACGGCGACGGCGGCCGCGATACCTTGACCTTCGATGATGTGGACCAGATCAAGACCGACTACCGCTACACCTCGCTGCAGCTGGAAACCGGCCTGGTCGCCCAGGTCAGCGAGGCGCTGAGCCTGCACGGCGGCGTGCAGTACTCAAGCAACCTCGACAGCCGCCAGCAGGAAGCCAGCGGCGTCAACCTGGGCGTGCGCTGGCAGTTCTAGCGGCGCGCCGCCAGCAGGCCGAGGCCGGCGCAACCGAGCAGCGAAGCGCTGACCCGGTTGAACAGCCGGCGCGGCCCGGGCTGGCTGAACCAGCGTTGCATGTAGGCGCCCAGGCCCGAGTAGATGGCAATTGCCGCCCACTCCAGGAGCAGGAACAGCACGCCCAGCCAGAGGAACTGCTCGCTCACCGGGGTGGCGCTGCCCACCGTTACGAACTGCGGCAGAAAGGCGGTGAAAATCAGGATGGCCTTCGGATTGCCCGCCGCCACCCAGAACTCCTGAAGCGCCAAGCGCCACGTGCCACGCGGGTGATCGCTGGCCACCACGGCCTCGCCGACCGGGGCGCGCCACAGCTGCCAGGCGATATAGAACAGGTACGCCGCGCCCAGCACCTTGATGGCCAGGAACAGGTACTCGCTGGTGTGCAGCACCACCGCCAGGCCCATGGCGGCCAGGGCGATCATGCCGCTGAAGGCCAGAATCCGCCCGGCGCCGGCGACGCAGGCGGTACGCAGGCCGTAGCGGCTGGCATTGTGCAGCGACAGCAGGTTGTTCGGCCCCGGCGCCATGTTCAGGGCAAAGCAGGCAGGAATGAATAGCAGCAGGCTCGACAGATCCATTTTGTTCTCCAGGCAATCAGCCGTTAATGTCGATGCCGGGCATCGCCTGGTCAAGGTACAGTCAGCGGCAAAAATTGTATGGCCAGGCGCCCGCCGCTGCTAAGCTGCCCAGCTGATCGAGGACCCTGTCATGCCCACTGCCCGCTACCAGCTTTGGCACGACCCGGCACTGCCCTGGGTGGAAAGCCGCCGCGCCTGCCATAGCCGCGCCTGCTACAAGGCGCACAGTCACCCGACCTTCTCCATCGGCGCGGTGGATGCCGGCAGCAGCTGCTTCACCGGCGCTGGCGACGGCCAGGAGCGCCTGGAACCGGGCACCCTGGTGCTGGTGCCGGCGCAACGGGTGCATGCCTGCAACCCTGCACCCGGCCAGGCCTGGAGCTACCAGATGCTGCATGTCGACGCCGCCTGGCTGGCACAGTGGCGGCTGGAGTCAGGGCTTGCCGCCGCCAGGCCCGGTGCCCCGGCGCGGATCAGCCGGGAACCGGCGCTGTACCGTGAATTCTGCGCGCTGAACGACCTGCTCTTCTCGGCGGCGGGCATCGGCGAGAAGGAAGCGGCGCTGCTGACGTTCCTCGGCGATCACGACTTTTCGGCGCAACCGGCAGCGCTCGCGGCCCCGGCCCCCGTGCTCGGGATGCCGACCTTGCGGGGGTTGATCGAACACATCGAAGCGCAAGACCTGGCGCAACTGAGCCTCGAACGCCTGGCCAGGCAAGCAGGCCTTGGCCGCTATCAGCTGATCCGCGCGTTTCGCGCCGCGACCGGGCTGACACCCCATGCCTACCTGCTCAACGCACGGATCAACCGGGGCCGACGGCTGCTACGTGGCGGGTTGGCCTTGGCCGAGGTTGCCTACCAGCTGGGGTTTGCCGACCAGAGCCATTTCCAGCGGGTATTCAAAGCCCATGTCGGGGTAACGCCGGGGCAATATCGGCGCGTGCAATAATCTTCAATACCCGGGCCAGGGCAGCCTCCAGACTGCGGTTTTTCTACCGAGACAGCCCACCATGGAGCAGTTCCTGATCGTCGCCTTCGCCCACTTCCTCGCCCTGCTTTCACCCGGCCCGGACTTTTTCCTGGTCGCCCGCACCTCGGTAGCGGCCGGCTGGCGCATGGCCAGCGGCGCCTGCCTGGGGATCGCCTTGGCCAATGGCGTGTTCATCGCCATGGCCTTTGCCGGCCTGGCCATCCTGCGCGAAGGCAGCGGACAGTTCATTGCCTTGCAATTGGCTGGTGCCGGCTACCTGCTGTACATCGGCCTGCTGTTCCTGCGCCATGCCGGTGACAGTGAACTGACCGCCGTTGCCGGAAAGGGTGCGGTAGTCGGTTGGTGGCATGGCCTGGGCGTGGGTTTTCTGTCTGGGACGCTGAACCCGAAGAACGCGCTGTTCTACGCCAGCCTCGCCGGCATGGTGGCCAGCAGCAGCGCGGGCTGGAAATGGCTCTACAGCGCCTGGATGTTCAGCATCGTGCTGCTGTGGGACCTGCTGGTGGCTGCGGCCATCGGCAATCAACGCCTGCTGCGGCGCTTCGCTCGAGCCCTGCCGTGGCTGGAACGGGCCTGCGGGGTCATGCTGATGGGGCTGGCCGTGGCGCTGCTGATTCATCTGCTGCCGGGCTGACCAGGCGCAGGCTGGCGAGGTCCATCAGGCTGAAATGGCCGCTGGCCCAGCCACCGGTGTCCAGATGCCAGACGTTGCCCAGCTGCCTGGCCCGCAATACCGGCGTATGCCCTACCAGCAAGGCGCGCAAGCCTGCCACGCGCTCGGTGTTGCCTTCTTTCAGGCGCTGGCGCGACCACTGGCACACCTCGCGGACGCCGGCGTCGTCATCGAACAGCAGGCTGTCGCGCAATGCGCTCCAGTCGTTGAACGGACTATCGGCATGCAGTAAACCGATCAGGCCGGTGTCGGTCTGCACTTCCAGGGCAATCGGCAGCTGCAGGAACCGTTCGACGAAGATCGCCTGCCTGTCCCTGGGCATATCGATGAACCAGCCACCACCGGCGGCACGGTACATCTCCAGATCCAGGCGCCCGCCATGCAGGCAGGTGATCGCCAGCGACTCGTGATTCCCCTGCACGGCGTGAAACCAAGGCTGATCCAGCCACCACAGGCATTCTCCGCTGTGCGGCCCGCGGTCAACCAGGTCACCGACGCTGAACACCCGGTCCACTGCCGGGTCGAAGCCTGCCGCGTCCAGGCACTGCTCAAGCCGCCGAAAATGCCCGTGGATATCGCCCACCGCCAAGTCACGACCCTTACTGTTGGCGGCTACCCGCCGAAACCGGCTCATTACAATATTCCTCTGCTGGCGCGCTGCGGCCCGGAGGTGCATCATGCGTAACGCTCTTGTCTGTGCCGTGCTCATGGCGCTGTCATTAAACAGCATGGCACAAGGTACCCCGCCTGCGCAGGTCGAGGTGCGTTTCGACCACCCGGAAAAATTCCGCGACGCCAGCCCAGCGACCGCCTGTATGCGGAAAAAGCCATGCTCGATGACTGGTTCCGCCAGCGGTTCGGCCCGCATTCGTCGTCCTGAAACGACCCTTTGCTGGTACAGGCGAGTGTGACGGGAGTATGCTCGGCCCTTCGGCCTGTACCAGGGAAGGGATCCACCATGAAACTCTGTGCCGTACAACTGGCGTCGCGCAAAGGCGACCTGGCCGGCAACCTCGCCCGCCATCTGCGCTGTATCGAGCAAGCCGCGGCACTGGGCGCGGAACTGGTGGTGTTCCCGGAACTGTCGTTGACCGGTTACGAACCAACCTTGGCGCGCCAGGTGGCCCAGCCGGTGACCTCGGCCCGCCTCCAACCGTTGCAGGCGCTTTGCGATCAGCTGGCAATCAGCGTGGCCGTGGGGCTGCCACTGCCGACCGCAGAGGGCATTCGCATCGGCATGCCCATCCTGCGCCCAGGCCTGCCGCCCCTGACGTATGCCAAGCAGCGCCTGCATGACGATGAACGGCCGTTCTTCACGCCTGGCGATCAACCACTGGTGTTCGACTCCGGGGCGCTGCACATCGCCCCGGCCATCTGCTATGAATCGATGTTCATCGAACATGCCGCGCAGGCCCATGGGCTGGGTGCCGAGCTGTACCTGGTCAGCGTGGCCAAGACCGCCAAAGGCATGCGCGAAGGCAACGAACATTACCCGGAGGTGGCGCGCACCTTGGGCATACCAGTGCTACTGGCCAACTGCGTCGGGCCGGCTGACAACTTCATCGGGGCCGGCGGCTCGGCAGCCTGGGACAACCAGGGCAATCTGTTGGCGGCGTTGGATGACAAGGCCGAAGGCCTGATCCTGCTGGATACCGCCAGCAACATTGCGCTCGGGGTACCTCTGGGCCTGAATTGATCACCAGCGCAGCGGCCGGTGCAGGTCGTTCAAAGGTCCAAAGCCAGGCTTTGCCGCCCTTCCAGTGCCAGTAGATACTGCTTGGCCGGCAAGCCCCCGGCAAACCCGGTCAGGCTCCCGGATGCGCCGATCACCCGATGACACGGCGCAATGATCGAGATCGGATTGCGCCCATTGGCTGCACCCACTGCCCGCACGGCACCGGGGTTGCCGATCTGGCAGGCGATGTCGCGGTAGCTGCGGGTTTGGCCAAAGGGAATGGTCAGCAAGGCCGCCCACACCTGGCGCTGGAATTCGGTACCGGCAAAGTCCAGCGCCAGTTCGAAGCGCTGGCGCGTGCCAGCGAAGTACTCGCCCAGCTGACGGGCCGTTTCGCGCAGCGTCGGGTGGCGGTCATCGCGGTGCAGATGGCCAAGCCGCACGCGGTTCTGGCGCTCCTGCGCCCACAGCACAGCGGCGAGGCACTCGCCGCGTGCCACCAGGGTCAGGGTGCCGACCGGAGACGGCATCAAGGTAAAGGCGCTGGACATCTGAGTTCCCTACGGCAAACCAGTTTCAGCGCACTTTAACGTCGCGCTCCGCCTCCCGCACTCGCTTTCTTGCGCAGGTTATTCGGTGAGCAGCGACTGCCGGATCAGCTTCTTGTCGACCTTGCCTACGCTGGTTTTCGGAATTTACCCGACACAGCGTATCTGCCGTGGAATCGCCCACTTGTTCAGCTGGCCGCTGGCGACAAAGGGCTGCAGGTGTTCAGCCAGTGCCGCCGCATCCACTTGCCGGCCTTCAATGCACACCAGCAAGGCCAGCGGCTGCTCGCCCCACTGCGGGTCCGGCACGCCGACCACCGCCACCGCCTCGACGGCCGGGTGCTGGCTGATCAGGCTTTCCAGTTCGACCGAGCTGACCCACTCACCACCGGTCTTGATCACATCCTTGATGCGATCACGATGACAGAGCGCCGGGGCCGGGGCTGCAATCTTTTCTTCATGAGCCACCTTGATGGCTAGCAAAGGCCCGACTAATACTTAAAACTCTGCCTGGGGAGGCACGAAACATGCAACCAAGATTCGTTATCGTTCCGGCGGTGCCCATCGAAAAGCAGTCGTTCCGCATCGGCACCCGTTACTACGCGGCGACCGAATGCGGCGGTTTCGATATCTATGACAATCAGGAAAAGGAGCGGCTCAAACCCAGTTACCCGAGCAGGACTGATGCCGAGGTACAGTGCCGGAACCTGAACATGGCCAAACAAACCAGGTAGTCAGTTACCCTGACCGTCATAGGTGAGAGCCGGCAAGCCGGCTCTCAGCGAACTGCACCATCATCAGCCTTGCCGTCCTGCCACCCGGCAATCAGGCGCTGGGCATTGGCATCGCAATCCATGCCCTGTGGCTTGCTCTGCATGCCGGCAATCACCGCCAGCAATTGCGCGCGATTCTGCGCCAGGCGTAACTGCATGGCTTCGATTTCAGCCACCTTGCGCTTGAGGCTTGCCAGCAGCAGATCATGCCGGGCTGTGCCGTCACCCGCTGCGCTGGTCAGTTTGCGCATTTCTTCCAGGCTGAAGCCTGCCTGCTGCCCGCAGGTGATGATCTCCAGCGACCTCACCGCCTGCTCCGGGTAGTCCCGATAACCGTTGCCCAGGCGTCGAGCCTCGATCAGGCCGCTGGCCTCATAGAACCGGATGCGTGATGCGCTGAGGCCCGTGCGTCGGGCCAGTTCGCCAATTTTCATGAGGGTGTGAAATTCTCTGTTGACCTTAAGGTTTACTTTAACCTTAGCCTTCTCCAAAACCCAACCCGCCCGACGCCCGGCGCTACCTTGGAGAACACCGCATGTCCCCCTTCCAGCCCCTGCAACTGCCCAATGGCAGTGTCATCCCCAACCGCTTGGCCAAGGCGGCCATGGAAGAAAACCTCGCCAATCACGACCAGACCCCTTCCGATCGCTTGCTGCGCCTGTATCAGGCCTGGGCTGAAGGGGGCGCAGGCTTGCTGCTGACCGGTAACGTCATGGTTGACCCCAGCGCCATGACCGGCCCGGGCGGCGTGATGCTCGATGACAGCCAACCATTGCAACGTTTTCGCCAATGGGCCGAGGCCGGTCGCGCCAAGGGCGCGCAGTTCTGGATGCAGATCAACCACCCCGGGCGGCAGATGCAGGCCAATCTCGGCCAACCCACCGTGGCCCCCTCGGCGGTGGCGCTGGACATGGGCGGTTTGTCGAAGCTGTTCCCGCAGCCCAAGGCCTTGGACGAAGGCGAAATTGCCGCGTTGATTCAGCGCTTCGCCCGCACTGCGGCACTGGCCGAACAAGCCGGCTTCAGCGGGGTGCAGATCCACGCCGCCCACGGCTACCTGCTCAGCCAGTTTCTTTCGCCACTGACCAACCGCCGCCAGGACCGCTGGGGCGGCAGCCTGGAAAACCGCGCGCGGCTGCTGCTGGAGGTGGTCAAGGCGGTGCGCGAGGTGGTGTCTCCCGGCTTCAGCGTGGCGGTCAAACTCAACTCCGCCGATTTCCAGCGCGGCGGCTTCGAGCCTGCCGATGCGCGCCAGGTCGTGCTGTGGCTGAACGAGCTGCCGGTGGACCTGGTAGAGCTGTCCGGTGGCAGCTACGAAGCACCGGCCATGCAAGGCGACGCCCGCGACGGGCGTACCCTGGCACGGGAGGCCTACTTCCTCGAGTTCGCCCGCGAAATCGCCGCGATCGCCCGGATGCCGGTGATGGTTACCGGTGGCATCCGCCGCCTGCCCGTGGTCGAACAGGTGCTCGCCAGTGGCGTGGCCATGGCCGGTATCGCCACCGCACTGGCGGTCGACCCCAACCTGCCCCGACGCTGGCAAGCCGGCGAGACCAAGGCCTCGGCCGAACTGCCGCCGATCCGCTGGAAGCGTAAGGCATTCGCCGCCCTGGCCTACATGGCGCTGGTCAAGCTGCAGATGCGCCGGCTGGCCAAAGGCAGCAGACCCAAGGCCAAGGCTTCTCCCCTGGGAGCCCTGCTGCTGGAACAATGGTGCACCCTGCGCCGGGTGAAGCAATACAAGCGTATGATGGCCAACCGGCTGGATTGATGCTGTTCGATAATGGCCGGGTGGGCCATTCAGACTATTGAGGCCAATGGCAGCCGGTCAATCCAGACATTCTCGTGCGGCCAGGCGCAACTTGTCACTCGACAGGAAACTGCCTTTGTAGAACGTTGCGCGGCTACCTTCCCGGTACTCAACGACTTCCAGCACTTCGTCTGACGTCACGGCGCTGGGCGCGGTCAGCCGATAACCGTGATTGATCGACTTTTGCGTGGTATGAGGGGACAGTGCCTGCCACTTTGACAGGACGCAGGCGGCATAATCTTCCGGGGATTTCGAGGTCAGCTTACTGGCGGTAGGCTTCCCCGGGTTTGCGCAAGCGGCAAGGCTGACAATGACTGCGAAACTGAACAGAATACGAAGGGTTGGCATTTGCAATTAACCAGGCGGAAACGTGCGCCATTCTATCCGGGATCGACCCAATGCAAAAAGCCCGCTTGTGTGCGGGCTTTGTTCTGCTGCAGATCATCACTTCAAACTTTTTTGCACATCAACGCCGCATCGAGCAGCCTGCCATGGTCGTACCAGGCGTCGCGCTGGTAAGCAGTGAACTGGCGGTCGGTTCCCCTACCGTGCAGCTCCACCAGGCCATCGGCCTTGTTGGGGTCGGTACTTTCAACGTACAGCTTGACCGAGTTGTCGGTGTCGACTTCGTACGTTTTGACATTTACCGGAAGTTCGCCTTTGACGCACCCCAGATAGGCTGGCGTGCTTCTCTCGGTGGTGCCAGACGTGTAATCATGGCCACTTCGCACATCCGGGTTCTGTGCGCACCCGGCCATGAACAGCGTAGCGGATGTGGATAACAGTACTGCGCCTGCAACCGATCTGGAACTCTTCACGCGACACGCTCCTGCTGCCCCTTCTAGAACTTGAAAAGTGGCCAAGCACACCGCCCTTTTTTTGGTTTTCATTGCCCAATGGTACTGCGCAACACGGACAGCACGATATGCTTGTTGGCTATAGAGGTAATGGCCAATTACCCTTAGGATTTTCGTCTTTCGAGTTATTTCTTTAGGCCAACGGAACGATTCAAAAAGCCCTGATTCTCATACGTATCGACCCGGCGCATCGTTCAGGAGAAACCCATGCTGTGGTGGCTGGAGATACTCGCTCAGTTCATGGCTTCCGCAGGCCTTGCCGTATTCAGCATTTTTGTTTTCTGGGCCTGTACGCTGCTGTCTGGCCGAACTTACAGCAAACTGATGTCAGCCCTGCTGGCGGTGGCATTGCTGAGCATTGCAGCCTTTCCGCATGGTGCGAGCTTCGCTGTAAACCAGCAAACGCTGCTGGGGGATGGCAGCGATTTCCTGTTGCTGGTGGCGGACGCGATGGGCGTGATCAGTGCCGTTATCATTGCGTCGTTCTTCTTCAACCCGGGACGGTTGTTGGACGAAGCGTGACTGGCATGCAGGCTATCTTGTTTCAGTCGCGACGATATCCTGCTGACCCGTGTCGAGGAGATAAACATGAGCATTCGCAGCCTTGCCAAACATCTTCCTGCAGACCCTGATAAAGAAGGCTGGGTGCTTGGCTGGGGCGTGCTGCGAGCCTTGCACCCCTGGCACTTCGTCGACGTCTATGCCGACCAGAAAACCGCCAGGGCCGAGGCGCAGCGCCGCGGCGATGGCTATGTCGTCGAATTTGGCTCGCACCGGCTCGGTTCGGATGAATTCGTCTGCGGTATAAACCCGCCTGAAGGGTGACAGTTACATCATGCCCACGGCTAACGCTCGGACGGGAGACGGCTGACTTTCAACCGTCAAAGAAGCCGCTCAACGTTATGGCCGAACGAATACCGATAGCCTCTACAGAACGCATCCCATTCATCGCCCGACCAACCGGACCTGCGCTTGACCTGCCTCAAGTCGTGCCGGGCGGCCCGCTTCGCGGTAAGACGTTGCCTGGCCTTCTCGAGATCCAGCAAGGCCACCTTGATGCTCGGCTCGCTGAAATCGACAAAGACATGCTTCAGATACAGGCAACCGTGCTGCCAACGGCCAACGTTCAACCTGGCGAGTACTCGGCCATATGCCTCCAGGATTTCGTGGTGGCGCCTGGACCCGAGTGATTGGTCGAGCTGGTTGGCGTAGAAGTCCTCCAGCGACAGGTAACCGTCCAGCGCTGCCGTCACCATCACTGCATGCCACTCTCCGTCCTGTTTACGGACATGGGCGTAGACAAGCGATGGGGTTGATACACCTAATGATGCAGCCGCACGCAGGGCCTTCGCCTCACGCGCAACCGTCGGATACCCCAACGGGTGCAACAAGCTTCGATAGACATGCCCGACTTGCTGTTTCTTATAGAAAGTAACGCCCTCCAGCTCGACGCGAAGTACACCACTCTCCCCGCCTCTGCGGATATTGGGGGGCTCCACCCATTTCCCGGGGGCGCCGAGGATGTCCTCTACAGGTGGAAGGGAGGGTCTCATGTTTGTTGAATTATTAGTCATTGAGCACTCACTCATTTGCCAGCCTTGGCGCGGCGAGACTCGAAATATAAACCCCTGATCTCGCCGGCGGCTACCGCAGATATCACCACCGGCACGCCCTCAGCTGCAATGCTTGGACCTGCTTCAGCCAAGAAGGCGCGCCAGAGGGAGTTCAGCCGTTTTGGCTTTGAACGTACTGTTCAGCCATGACCTTCCCCTCCAGAATGGCTTCAGTCGAGGAGGAAAAAGGCCGGCTCACCCGTAGCGTTCGTGCCGTTGCACCTGGTTTTCCTACTTCAACCAACATTCCGGTGGGGAATTCAATACTGGACTCCCACAGTACGTATATGGATGCCTGGTAACCCAGGTAGGAATGGACGTAAAGGTCATGACTGGTGGACTGAAGGCTCATCACGTTCTCCAACTGGGCGCCTCGAATGCGCCTCTGATGGAGATACGACAGGTGCCTTTTCAGAAGCGTTCCCTTTCCCGCCCACATGGATGAGCTACCCGAAGGAAGCGCAGCGGCGGTACGTATATTGAAAGCGCTGGAGGACGAGGTGGGTTGGTCCGTGGCCCGGACCAACCCTTGAGGCTATTTAGCCCGCAGCCACCGTCGGTATCACTGCATGCACGCCCTCGACTGCGATTTTTCGTGCCCTTCCTACACCCCATGCCATCGCACGCGTCATCGATTCGCCTGGACGGGCAGCGAACGACTCCTCGTGAACCGCCATGCCTTGAGGTGCGTAAACGCCTATGAACATCTGCGTTTGACCGGTCCTTGAAAGCCTTACCTGAACATCAATGTGCGTGCCGTCGTCGAGCGTTTCGTCATGGCTCCGGTGGTGCAGCGTCGGGTCTGCCCAATCCCAGAACACATTTCCACGAACTCGCATGTAATCCTCCATTAATCTTGTATTTAAGATCCATAGGGAGATCAAAGTAACGCGCATCAAATAACTTTCAAGTGCCCTTTACCGGAAACAACACTTGAACGACAGGCGGCTTCGATAACTTATACAAAACTATAATTTTGTATAAGTTATCAAGGGCATTTGTGGGAGTTCGCGGCCCTCGCCAGCTTCGCTTGCGCTCGGTAGCGACTCGGCAAATTCAATCCACTGTTTAAATGCACACCGGTGCGCCTCGCACATGGCTTGCCAGTCCGGCCCACCGAGACGGCCATATGCCACCTGGTTCATCGTTGATGAAATAAGCGAATCGAGTTCGCGAAGCAACGTGTATGCGCGGTACCTTCTTTCACGTTCCGGCATGTTCCTGCCCCCACAATGCACAGCAAGGTTTGAGCCTGTCCGAGGCTTCTGCCTGGTAGACCTTCATGGCCTGCCTTGTTTCCATCAATGCTAACCGTTTCGCCGAATGGCGGCGAGGCGAAGCTATGACTCAAGTATTTCCATGCAGCGCTCGTTCAGGAGCTTACGTGGCTTCGTCGCAGCTACGGACCCATTCAAAATTGGTATCACCTAGTAGCCTTCGTTAACTGTCCGCTTTCGACCCAAAGCTGCCCTTTGGGGAAGACAGCGATCGGGCAAAAGCGGACGTAGGCAAAGTCCTTGGGGTCTCTCAAGTATTGATGACCCCCCGCCTGTTGGCGAGCACCGAGCTACTAGCTACCAGGTAGCTGAGTCGGTGCGAAGCAGGTCTATTAACTCCCGCAGGCCTGGAGGCATTTGCCGGCGGCCTGGGTAGTAGATGTGGAATGCTGGTTCAATGGGCGCCCAGTCAGGCAGTACGACCTGGAGCTCTCCCCGCGAGATGTAATCTGCGATGCGCTCCTCCGGGCAGTATGTAATGCCTCGGTCCGATAGCGCCATCTGAATGCCAAACTCGGTTTCGTTCACACAAAGCTGGCCAGGCACCTCAATCACTCGGTGGTCGCCTTCCTTCTCGAAGTCCCAGCGATAGATGACGCCTTGGCCGGTCCGAATCTGAATGCAGTTATGGTTCTTCAGATCCTCCGGCACCACGATCCTCGCTGTCCTGTTGAGGTAGCGAGGCGATGCCGCGGCAACCCAGCGCAGCCGGTCACTGATGGGCACAGCAATAAAGTCTTCAGCGATCGTCCCACCATACCTGATGCCCGCATCAAATCCGGCGGCCAGGATGTCCACCATCCGGTCCTCTACTGCGACCTCGACTGATACATCCGGATAGGCCTCCAGGTACTTCGGCAGCCACCGATTGAAGAGCAGCCGAGCGCCGTCACTGAGGACGTTGATACGCAGGCGACCTGCAGGACGGTCGCGATGCCGATCTACTTCCGCCAGCGCCCCTCCAATCTCCTGAAAACCGACAGCCAGACGCTTCGCCAAGCTTGCGCCAGCGTCTGTCGGAGAAACTGTTCGGCTGGTTCTGTTGAGCAGCCTTACTCCCAGACGGGTCTCCAGATTTCGAATGGAATGACTGAGCGCGGACGTGGTGATACCCAGTTCAACGGCAGCCTTGGAGAAGCTGCGATGACTCTCCACCGCAAGAAAGGAATTCAGATCGGCTAAGTCAGCTCGTGACAGCTTTGTGGTCGGGAGTACTGGCATCGGGGCAACCTAGTGTTGAGAAATTCTCAATGATTCATGGATAACGCCTAAACAAAGCGACTTCCCTTACAGTTTAACATTAAAGAAATTCAACGATAGTTGATCTTAGTCCGCCATTCCTAGAAGAGCTTTCCCGTGTTTCACGTCTATCTTGGCCTTGCGTACCTATACGTCCTGTGGCGATTCATTCTCCCGCTTCCAATCTCGAAGGGCGGACGCACTGCCCTGGCTACCGTCCTGCTCGTGGTATCGAAGTACCACCTGATTCAGATCTGGGTATTCGGGACCATGTTCTCGCCCGAGATGCCACGGTGGGCAGTGTTGGTAGCCGGCTGGGCGTTCTGCTCGTTCGTTTTGCTGTTCGTCTTCGTGGTACTGGCAGATCTGGTCAACGGCGCTCTGTCAGTCCTGCGGATACGTGCAGCCAAAAAACTGGTAGGGCCGAGCAGTCGATACCTGACCGCAGCATTTGCCCTTCTTCTGTCGGCATTTGGCGTGTACCAAGCGGCGCAGGTGCCAGGTGTTCGCACTGTGGAAGTCAGGATCAAGAGTCTGCCACAGGCGATGGATGGCTTGCGTGTGGTGCAGTTGACAGATCTGCACATCAGCAAACTTTTCCAGCTGCCTTGGGTAGATGCGGTAGTTTCCCGTACCAATGCACTCAACCCCGACCTGATTCTGATCACCGGCGATCTAATTGATGGGACAACCATTGATCGACAGCTCGATGTAGCTCCCCTGGCAAGACTGAAGGCTCGCCTCGGCATCATCGGCATTCCTGGCAATCACGAGTACTACTTCAACGAGCCACAGTGGCGCGCCGAGTTCGAGCGCCTCGGAATGCAGATGCTGCTGAACGAGCACATAGTGATTGGAGCAAGCACCGAGTCGCTGGTCATAGCCGGTGTCACTGACGAAGCCGCCGCTCAATTCGGGATGGCTGGGCCGAACCTGAATGCCTCGCTTAGGGGAGTGCCACAAAGTGCACCCATCATCCTCCTCAAGCATCGACCATCCGGTGCAGATCGCTCCGCCCAAGCAGGCGTAGCACTGCAGCTCTCCGGTCACACCCACGGTGGAATGATCAAAGGACTGGATCAGGTAGGCCGCTACGCCAACGAAGGTTTCATCTCCGGCGCCTACCAGGTGGGTGCGATGACTCTCTACACGAGCAATGGAGCGGGTCTCTGGAGTGGATTCCCCATACGTCTCGGCGTGCCAGCTGAGATCACCGAACTCATTCTTCGTGTGGATTCGTCCACCTAATTCCAATCCAGGAGATTCCACATGGATCATCAAGCTATCCGCCAGAACAGAGTTGCGGTCATCACCGGGGCTGCAGTCGGGATCGGCTATGCAATTGCTAGTCGCCTGTCCCAGTTGGGGATGAAGGTTGTCCTATTCGATAAGGACCAGACCGCACTCGACACTGCAGTACTGTCGCTGTATGGCAAGAATGCAAATGCTCAGGTGGCCACCGTCACTGGGGATGTAACGTCTCCAAGCGCATTGCAGGAACTGTTTACTGTGGCCCGAGAGTTCGGCGAAGTGTCTTTCGTGGTCAACAATGCCGCCATCCTCAAAGGGGCTGGTCCCTGGAACGACCAGGAACAGTGGCGTAAGACGATGGAGGTCAACTTCTGGGCGGTCCTGGCAGTCCAGCAGCTGTTCGTCGATTACCTGCTCACCCAAGACTACCCTGCCGCAATTGTGAATGTTGGCTCCAAGGAGGGAATTACCACCCCTCCAGGAAACACCGCCTACTCCGTTTCGAAGGTCGCAGTGAAGGTGCTGACCGAGCACCTTGAACATGAGCTGCGCGAGCGTACCGATGGCCGCGTATCGGCCCATTTACTGATTCCCGGCTACACGTTCACACCGATGAATTTTCCGGGCATGGCGGCCGGCTCCGCAAAACCCAACGCGCCATGGACAGCCGATCAGGTCGTTGATCGCTTGTTAGAGGGCCTGGCTCGTAGCGACTTCTATATCTTCTGCGAGGACAACGAAGTCAGTCGCGAGGTGGATCAGCGACGCATGCAGTGGAGCGCAGACGACCTTATCCAAAACCGGCCTGCCTTATCTCGTTGGCATCCCGCGTACCGCGAGCAGTTCAACGCGTACATCGCTGATGAGGCCCCGCCGCAGTAACCCCATCGAAGTGCGCTGCAGCGCAGCAACCTCTTACTGCTCCTTTGCACTGCCCACCCTCTGCAGGTGTGGGCATCTTTTTTCCGAGAATTTCCATGGCCTCGATATCCAGCGCTTCACCGCGCACCTCAGACAGTTCAGAAATTCACGCCCCGCATGGCGTAGCAACTGCGATAGTCACCCTCGGGCTTGGAGGCCTTTTCATCGGTACCGGTGAGTTCGTTTCGATGAGCCTTTTGCCCGGCCTGGCCGAAAGCACCGGGGTGTCTATACCAACGGCAGGCAGCTACATCAGCGCGTATGCGCTGGGGGTTGTGATTGGCGCTCCGCTGATCGCGATCCTGGCAGCACGCTCGTCTCGAAAAGCCCTTTTGATTGCCCTCATAGCACTATTCGCCATTGGCTACGCCGCCAGTGCTGTTGCATGGGACCACTTCAGTCTGCTGGGCGCACGCTTTCTGGCAGGCCTACCTCATGGCGCTTACTACGGCGTTGCCTGCCTGGTTGCTGCCGCCATGGTGGGTGAAGGGCGAAAGGCGCAAGCGGCTGGATATGTAATGGCCGGTCTTGCGGCCGCCAACGTGATAGGTGTGCCCGCGGCGACCTGGATAGGTCAGACCTTCGGCTGGAGAGCAGCGTTTGGATCACTCGCTGTAGCTGGTATCGCCACAATGCTCTTGTTCTGGCTGTACGTCCCGTCGGTACCGCGTGATCCGAACGCCAGTCCTAGGGCCGAGCTGAGTGGGCTCATGCGCCCATTGATATGGCTGACGCTAGCGACTGCCTCGATCGGGTTCGGTGGCATGTTCGCGGTGTACAGCTACATCACGCCAACGCTGACCGAGATGACTGGCTTCTCGATCAACCAGGTGCCGATGGTGCTGGCCTTCTGGGGTATCGGCATGATCGCCGGCAACCTGGTTGGCGGCTGGTTAGCGGACCGAGGCCTGATCCGAGCCATCTTCGCCATCATGGTGTGGAACGTGATTTTCCTCACACTCTTCTCCCTGTTCGCTCCGTCGAAGGTTGGGACGCTCGCGGTCCTGTTCCTGGTGGGCTGTGGCTTCGCTCTGGTACCTGCTCTACAGGTGCGCTTGATGAATGTCGCCGGGCCCGCACAAACACTTGCGGCCGCCCTCAACCACAGCGCCTTCAATATTTCCAACGCAATGGGGGCGAGCCTCGGCGGGATGTCTATCGCCATGGGCCTGGGCTGGGCATCAACGGGCTGGGTTGGAGCCCTGCTTGCGCTCCTGGGCATCGTGGCGATGGCCATTTCCGTGATGGTGGAAAGTGCGGCAAGAACCACATCGCAGCCAAGCTGATCCCATAGATCAAAGGGCACTCCGCTGCTTCCAATCTGTTTTGTTAATCCCTGGTGAGGTAACCATGACGAACCACCAACCTATGATCGAGCTGTCCGACGGGAACCTGATTCCTCAATTGGGACTGGGCGTCTGGCAAGCGAGCCAAGAGCAAGCCCGTACAGCTGTCAGCCAAGCGCTACAGATCGGATACCGCCACATTGATACCGCCTCGATCTATGAGAACGAGGAAGGTGTCGGAGCAGGCCTGCGTGACTCCGGTGTCGACCGTGAGAGGGTCTTCGTAACCACAAAAATCTGGAACGCTGACCAGGGGTTTGAAGCCTCTGGCAAAGCTCTGGACGAGAGCCTGGCTCGGCTCAAGCTGGAATACGTAGACTTGCTGCTCATTCACTGGCCGGCGCCGGCGAAAGGGCTATTCCTTGATACCTGGAAGGCGATGATCGAGGCCAAGATGCAAGGCAAGGCTCGCTCCATTGGCGTCTCGAACTTCAACCCAGATCATCTGAAGCAACTAATTGAGGACACAGGAGTCGCCCCAGTCCTGAACCAAATCGAGCTGCACCCATACTTCCAGCAGGCTGACCTACGCCGGAGCAACGCCGAACTCGGAATTCGCACCGAGTCCTGGAGCCCCTTGGCGCAGGGGAAAGCAATCGATGATCCGCTAGTACGCGAAATTGCTGCGAAGCATGACCGCACGTGCTCTCAGGTAATCATCCGCTGGCATCTGCAGCTCGGCCTAGTGGTCATTCCTAAGTCGGTCACGGAAGCTCGCATCCGAGAAAACTACCGCGTGTTCGACTTCGAATTGTCTGACGATGAGATAGGGGCAATTGCCGCTCTCGACAGAGAGCAGCGACTGGGGCCAGATCCAGTCGTACTTGGCTGAGCTTTTTTCTTTCGTCTTGAAACAAGCAGGCGATTAGCTTCTAGCGGTTGTGACCGTCTGCTTTTGGCCGATTGCGGCCCTTCGTGAATGGCGGCTCTGGGTCGAAAGCAGCCTTTCGCGAGTGATCGTCATCGACCAATATCAGGCGAACTCTGTCTCGGTCAACGCCCACAATCTGGCGGCCTCAGCGAATTCGAGCATCTCTACAAGGTCCTCATCACCGACATCCCGTCGGCGATGTGCCGCGTGTGCCATTTCACTCAGGACAAGCGCACGACCATCCGGGTCTGCTTGAAGTGCCGTCTGGTCATTCAACTCGTCTAGCCACGCGCCAGGAAGATTCAGCACTTGACGGTCCACAGCTGATCGATCCGTGTCGTATAGGATTGGCTCATCATTTCCCGTCTCATCCCCCAGTCCGGTGTCGCAGGCACGCTGGCGGCTCGCATTGTCCCCCTCCCCCAGCGCTCGTTGATGCCATCCATCACTTGCATCAGCCGGTCACATGCCACCGATTGCTTGAGCGCGAACAAATCCTCTGAAAACTCACCTGGTTGCCGCAGGTCCATCAGCAGTACCTCGGCCTTGCTGTAGCGAAATCCTGGCCTAAAGATCTGCCCGACCGCCTCGGTGGCCAGTCGCGTCATCATCAGCGTGTCGCAAGTGGGATATGGAAGCTCAACCAGAGCCCCCTGAGCGTGATGCGCTTCACCTGGATTGAACATGCCGGTGCGGATGCTCACGCGCATGCGTTTACACACTGAGCCCTGGGCCCGAAGCTTTTCTGCGGCCCGACCAACATAGGTAGCCACCGCCTGCTTGATGGGCGCCAGCTCAGTGAGGCGCTTGCCGAACATCCGGCTGCAGCAGATCTCCTGTTTCGGGGGTTGCGCCTCGTCCAGGTCCAGGCACGCTGTGCCAGCCAATTCGCGAGCAGTCTTCTCGACCACCACACTGAATTTCTGGCGCAGCGTCCAGGCATCAGCCTTGGCCAGGTCCATCGCCGTGTGAATCCCCATCGCCTCAAGGTGGGCAGCCATACGTCGGCCTACGCCCCATACCTCTTTCACCTGGCTGTTGCGCAGCACCCAATCGCGCTTGAACGGATCAGTGATGTCGACCACACCGCCAGTCTGCGCTTGCAAACGCTTGGCCGTATGGTTGGCCAACTTCGCGAGCGTCTTGGTGCCAGCGATGCCCACCCCCACTGGGATGCCCGTGCATTGAAAAATCCTCGAGCGCAGCTTCCGCCCGAACTGCGTCAGGTTTTCCTGAATGCCAGAGAGGTCAGCGAAACACTCGTCGATGCTGTAGACCTGTGTCGCCGGTACCATCGACTCGATCAAGCTCATCACGCGTTCACTCATGTCACCATACAACGCGTAATTACTGCTGAAGGCTATGATCCCGTGGCGGCGGAGCTTCTCCTTCGCCTGAAAATACGGCTCCCCCATCTTCACGAAGGGCTTCGCGTCGTATGACCTGGCGATCACGCAGCCGTCCGAGTATCTGAATGATACTAAGTGTTATTTATCGATAACTTATTGATTTTAAATGATTTTATGCAGCTAACATTTTTGTGCAATTTTCCCAGTGTTTGCTCAAATCCCAGTGAGTATCCGTTCAAGGTCATAAGCGAACACCCATAATTGACCGCAATCGGCCAATAGCAGTCATCGAGTGCCTACCAAAGCTGGGGCGAATCAACCTTCATCTCATACCCCCGCTGGCTCACTGGCCAGTTGTAGACGCTATCAGTGGCCCAGGCGCCGAACTGTGAGCCGCACAGGCAAGGTTCTGTAAAACGCAGGGGAAGTCGCCGAAGTCCTCGCTGATCTCGATACGGCCCGCCTTGAGGTCGAGCACGCCGTCGTAAAAGCCCTGGCGTTACCACATGCGTGAGTCGCCTAGTTGGCAGGATCGACCAGGCTGAGGGGATAGCCCGGCAGTAGCTGGTTCCTAAGACCTGTTTCTCGACTGGATGAATGTATCTATGATGGGCGGAAGCGTAAGGTCATCCTCGCTGTACCTAAGGGGGCAAGTGAAACTCCCTCTACTGACCAACCCCGTGCGTTGTTAGGACACGTCATTCAAAAGGAAGCAATAATGGTACCAGTCAGCCGGAAGCTTTTTCGTGCGCATTCCACCAAGCATCTGACAGGCGCTACTGGGGAATTCTCCAATCCAAATCTGCAAAGGGCGAGAAAACCCCGGGATATGCCGCTCGCCACGCATAATATTTTGAACGAATGGTTTATTGATAGATTCAGTGTTGCCTATCGAGAAAAATCGCTATTTTGTACGGGTGATGCGCTGATCGCTGCAGGCTATGTTTCAGAAGCCTCTTCACTTATACTAATTGAGCCAGTTGGCGATTACTCGGTTTGTTACAGCTCCAGATGTAAAGACCTATATAGTATTTATCAATTCAACTGGAGCACATCAAACCCAAGCGCTTTAGAAATACGTACGCATATGGATGGACTTGATTTTGTACAACATCATAATACTGGGCTAGAGGAGGCAGCCGCTACTGGATGCGAGGTTATGCTGTTCGCCGAAAGCTTCCGCTACCGAATCTGCTAATTGCGCGAGTGATACGATATGGACTCTGCAGAAGCCAAATTGTTTTCGGACACCCTCTTAGCAGGCCCAAATATATCTGGATGGAAGCTAACAGGTTATATTTCACATGGGAAATCTGCCGTAGTATTAAATGCTCAGCATGGTCAGAAGACGGCAGTAATAAAAGTATTTCACCCAACCTTAGTTGAACAATATGGTCGAGAAGCGCAGCAGATAAGAGTTGATCGTGAGCGCAGCCTAATAGGAAAACACCATGACAATATAATAAAGATTATTGACGCAGGCCTGTGCAAAGAAACTGGAAATTTCTTCGTCGCAATGGAAATTGCTGATGGGAAGCCGCTGTGTGATGTTCTGGGCTTGATACCCTCTGATAAAATTTCTTTGTTAATTGAGCAGCTAGCTAGTGCTGCTATGCAGTTGGAGCTATGGGGAGTCACACATCGAGACATAAAACCAAGCAACATACATGTGAGTGAAGACTTTTCATCTCTGAAACTGCTGGACTTTGGGGTTATGAAGCCGCATGGCGACGACTCCGCTACTCTTTTACAAGTATCAAAAGCTTTTATTGGGACACATCAGTACAGCCCACCCGAGATGATTCATGGCCGTGAAGATAAGTCAATAGAGGGCTGGCGAGCTATTACCTTCTATCAAATCGGTGCTGTACTACATGATCTCATTGTCCGAAAACCCCTTTTTCACCATGCGACAGTGAGACACGCTGATCTTGTATTGGCTATAAATAATGAACCTGTCGTAGTGACCTCCAATGAAGTTGATGAAAATCTGTGTGGCCTTGCGACGCGATGCCTAGTAAAAAATCCCATCGAAAGACTTGATTTAGTCACTTGGGAGCAATTCAAGATTTCCGCTAATGAGTCAACTAAGCTATCACTTGACGCAAGGAAGGAAGCCCTTCAGCGCAGGCTGAAGCTTAACAGCGTTTTGAGCCTATCAGATGCCCTCGAAAAGCAGGAAAATCGTCGACTGGATGAAATTAGATTAAAAGAGATAGTCGGCGCCGCCAGGGAAACTTTCGATATCGCGCTTGCAGCTCTACAAGGAATCATGCCGTCCAGAGAGACTACCGTTGACGGGCATGTCTATCCCAATCCTGCTCTCACCTACTCTTTTAATCCAGCACCCAAGCTTGGCCTTGATACTAAATTTCGTTTTCAAATTGCGATAGAGAATTTCACCGATCGACAAACTGTAGATGTTCATGTTAGGGCATCTAAGGGTTTAGGCGACACCGAGATAGGATGGACTAAGCTGGGTCCTGCTTTTAAAAATTTTGAGAATTTCTCAGAGAAATTTCAAGAGTGGTTGGTTAAGATACTCGAAGAGTTGATCGCCGAACAAACAATGGAGGTTTAGTAGTGTCTAGCACGTGGTGGATTGACGAGAATGATTTGCTTGACGAACAAATCAAAGTCCTTGAGGAGGACCTCTATAAAGACCTCATCCTGATGGGGCCGCCTGGAAGCGGAAAGACAAACTTACTCCTGCTCCGCGCAAATCACTTAGTTATTGCATCGCCCGATACAGAATTTTACATAGTTTGTTATACCAGCTTGTTGACAAATTTTATTCGTACAGGCGCTGGTCTATATTCGTTCCCTGAGAATCGCATCATCACTCAACGCAAGTTATTGGAGCAGGTCCTTGGAGATCATGACTTCTTGCCGCCACGAAAAGCAGGAGAAACCTTTGAGGAACGGGACGAAGCCTTAAAATTTGCCATGACTGAGATGATAAGTCGTGGCATGGGGCAGAATTCATATCCTGTTATTTTTATAGATGAGGCGCAAGATTACTCAGTCGAAGACCTTAATATTTTCAAGTACTTGGCCAAGAATTTATGCTGTGCTGCCGACCTTCGTCAAGGTATCTATGGCTCCGGCTTATCCGGATCAGACTGGCTTAAAAATTACACTTGGGGGGCATCGATCACCCTGAAGTATCACTATCGAGTAGCTCCCGCCATTCTGAAAATAGCCGACAAGGTAATGGCCGGAAAATTTGACCATACTCCCATGCTCGACACCCATGAATACAAAGGTGATCCGGGGAATGTTGATGTTGTCGCTGGAGCAAGCTTAGATGACCAAATCAAGGCGCTTATAAAAAAACTAGTTAAGCAATTAGCGATATATCCAAACCAAACGATAGGCGTACTGGTCCCGCATCGAGCAAGAGTTAAAGAAATATTCGATAAGCTAGCAAAGGATTCCGATTTGTCTGGCTCGGTTACAAATGCTATGAGTCGCGAATTTGATCCTAAACTTCCTGTATGGGTGAGCACAGTCCACTCATCCAAAGGACTCGAATATCGCTGCGCCCATATAGTTTCCGCCGATGAGCTTTCAACCTTCAATGCGCACGAGAGGCGAGTTGTTTTCATGGCGATAACAAGGGCCAAAACAACTTTAGATATCTATCACCTAAAACCCCTCCATGCATTTTTCGCCTCCGCACTTGCAAAGCCTAACGCGGATAAAGTTTCCATTAAAAATTTATTCGGTAAGAAATCATGAAAACCTTTCGAAGTGTGGACGTCGAATCCAGTGAGCTCTTACGCATTCTTTCTCGCCCTCTAGAGCTAAAAACCAAGCTGCATCCATTAACAAATTTTGAGCTCGGGGAATACTTACCCCCGAGCAAGTTTCGCGTTCTATGGGAAGATGACAACGACTTACAATCTGACGCCCCACCCATAGTTATCGGAAATAATTTTGAAATAAACAGTGTGCTCCCACGATTGCTAGCACTCCCAAATGCAGTCATGCCTGTTACTTCCGCTGTAAAATTCTGGAACATAGAAGATTTCAGACACGGCAACCCTTACCATTTCAAGACACTTGAAAAGACCGCTGCCTTGGGCTTTGTGGGTCTAATCATAGGTGAGCTCACATCGCTGATCAACTCGGAAGATGAGCTTAGAACTATGGGAATGGACTCAGTTCGTCGTACCTTATCATTCGTCTGTGCTCAATCGATCATTAGAGGCTGGACAGGAAAATCGCTGGGTGACATTGCTGATCGTTGGTTGGAAGCAAGCCTTCTAACTGAAAATGAATCCAATCCAGCAGCAATTAATAATATTGTGACCGTGTCAGAATTCTTATGCACGCTTACTGATGATGCAACTTTCGAAAGCATCTCACCTGAGATATTGGGTGAGCGCATTCAGTTGTGGCTAGAGGCTCAGAAGAATTGGAATCAACGTGATTTTCTTAAGCGCTCAATTCCTCAGATCACTCGCGAATTAAAATCCGTTGGTAGCCGCGAGAAGAGATACGACCTTATAATGGACGCCCTCAATAGTTCTGCCAATGGAGAACGCAGCCCTCTCGAGCAAGGCTTCCTTATAAGCTTGATCGAACCAGGCTCATTTGAATTCGTAAATCTTGCGCGAAGTATGGACCCCGTCGGTTTAGTGATGACAGCTTACAGCGCATTCGTAGTGATGTTAGGGAAAGAATCCGCGCTAAAAAATTTTAATGGGTTTGGATGGACTGTATTGAGACAAGCTTTTCACCAAAAGCCTGATATGACCTCCGATATTTCAATGGAGGAACTTAGAATTCTTTTTAATAAGCGACGGAGCACGCCTCTTCCTTTTCGCACCCGCTCACCATGGATGATTGACGTAGAGATTGCACCTATGGTCGTGGGCTGCTTTGCCAATGTTGCCAAACGAAAGGCTTCCTCACAGAGGGCTCAAGAAGCTTCTGAAGCGGTTGAGCGTCAAGAGTTGCTACGCGGCAAGCTTATCACAGCAATGCGTGCTCTAGAGGATGTTTACGGTTTTGTTGAAGGGGAGCGGCTGCGCCCTGATGGCACTGTAAGTAAACCCCGCGGAAGGAAGAGGTAGGAATTTTTAAGAATTCTCAAGATTAAGGAATTTAAGCCCAGGCAGTGCTATAAGTTCCATCGAGGATTTGTGAAACTTTAAATAGCTGAGGTGGTATCCTCGGAAGTGGTGTAACTATCTCGCCGAGGGCACCTTAAGGCGAAAAAAGATGGTCATCATGGTTGCTCGCTAACGTTGAATTTGCGGACTTAGCCTTACCAGGAAAACCATGATGACCAAAGCGTTGCTAGGCTCTGTACGAAGTCCCCGAGAAACTCAATGGCCGCTCCTTGAACGCTGAGATTTTGTAGAGCCCCCGCCATCGACGGAAAGGAATTTTGTGATGACAAAGCGTTACGAACTCTCGGACGAGGCTTGGAGTTGGTCACCGATATCTTCATCGAAACCCATGGCCGATGGCGCCCGCGCCTGAGCGACCGACTGATGCTAGATGGGTGCTCTTTTCGGGTGCTGCGTGGCACGATATGCAGAGTGCTTCGGCCTGCCGTAAATGGTGCATCAAAGGTTTTAGGGTTGGCGAAATCAGGACACATTCGATCAGATGTTCACCCATTTGGAACGCTCAAGTACGGATGAAGGAGAGCCACTTCCTGGCCAAAACCCTGCCAAGGGTCAGTACTGAAATGAGCCTTCACGTGCGCGTGATCGCAAAAACCAGTGCTTGCCGGGGATGAGAGGCGGGCAAGGATCTCGGCGTTGTTGGCGCTGATGGAAAATTGACCCACCCTGCCGATTGAAATTTGACCCAGGGCGGATTGCTGATTTTGTTACCAGCAACTGTGGATAAGTCTACCAGCGCAGCTGCTGTTGCCCCCACTCCTTCGCTAGCCCAGTTCAGTTGTTTAAGACCTGCCACACGCAGCCATGTAGCAGGCCGTCGTCGCCATGAAATCAGAACGGCTCATCGTCCTCCGGTTCCTGGCCGCCCTTACGCTTTCGCTCCCGTGATTTGATCTTGGCCTGGGCCGCCAAGCTACTGTGTTGCAGGCGATAGGACTCGTTACCGGTTTCGACGATGTGGCAGTGGTGGGTCAGCCGATCCAGCAGGGCGGTGGTCATCTTGGCGTCGCCGAACACGCTCGACCATTCGGCGAAGCTCAGGTTGGTGGTGATCACCACGCTGGTGTGTTCGTACAGCTTGGATAGCAGGTGAAACAGCAACGCACCGCCGGCCTGGCTGAAGGGCAGATAACCCAGTTCGTCGAGGATGACCAGATCCATGCGCAGCAGAGCTTGGGCGATCCGCCCGGCTTTGCCGTCGTGCTTTTCGCGCTCCAGCAGATTGACCAGATCGACCGTGGAGTAGAAGCGCACGCGCTTGCCGTGCCGGGTGATGCCGGACACGGCCAGCGCAGTGGCCAGGTGGGTTTTACCGGTGCCAGGCCCACCGATCAGCACCACGTTCTGCGCGGTGTCGGTAAAGGCCAGACTGGCCAGTTCGCTGATCAAACGAGCGTCTGCGCTGGAGGCGCTGAAGTCGAAGCCGGCCAGGTCGCGGTGCATCGGCAGCTTGGCCATGTTCATCTGGTGGCTCACCGAGCGCATGGCGCGATCTGTGTGCTCTTGTTCCAGCAGGTGTTCGAGCAGCCACTTGGACGAGGCTGTGTTCGACTCACCCTGCGCAGTCAACTCCGCCCAGGCCGTGGCCATGCCGTGCAGGCGCAGCTCCTTGAGTTCCGCCATCAAATCACGCATGACCGATCTCCTCGGTCTGGCCACGCAGGCGGTCGTAGCGCGCCGTGTTAGCGACGGGGGCTTCCTTGAGCGACAAGTGGGTTTCGACGCTGGGTGGTGGTTCGGTCGCGGCCAGGCGCGCCACGACATTGAGGATGTGTTCGGCGCTCAGGCTGCCGCTTTCCAGTACCAGCTCAACAGCCACCAGCACCGCATCGAGCCCGGCGACCGGTACGGCAGCCAGAACTTGCGCCATGATCCGGTCACCGCCGGCATGACGCCCCAGACCGTGCTTAAGCTGACGCAGCGGCGCCGGCAGATCAGCAAAGGGCGCGCCGTTGCGCAGCGCACCGGGCTTGCGTTCGATCAGCGGGAGGTAGTGCTGCCAGTCATAGCTGACCTGGTCGCGATCCAGCAAGCGGACATGGCTGGCGATCAGCGCGTCGTCAGCCACCACCTCGATTCGCGTCGGATACAAACGGCTGCTGACCCACTTACCCGCATACTCACACGGCACCGAGTAGCGGTTGCGCCCGACGCTGACCAGGCAGGTGCTGGAGACCCGCGCAGGCCGCTCGACGTAACCGTCGAATGGCGCTGGCACAGGCATCAGTTCAGCGCGCTCCAACTCCAGCACTTCGGCCACACTCAGCCCGCTGTATTGAGGGTGCGTCAGCTCGTTCCAAAGCGCGCGGCAGCGCTGGCCCAGCCAGGCATTGAGTTCCTCGAAGGAGTGAAACTGGCAGTCCTGGGCGTCTAGCCAGATACGCCTGCGGCTGTCTTGCACGTTCTTTTCAACGATGCCCTTTTCCCAACCAGCGGCGACGTTGCAGAAGTCCGGATCGAACAGGTAATGCGCGCACATCACCGCAAAGCGCGCATTCACCGCCCGGCCTTTGCCCTTATTGACCTTGTCGACGGCGGTCTTCATGTTGTCGTAGATGCCCCGGCGCGGCACGCCGCCCAAGGAGCCGAACGAGCGTGTATGGGCGTCAAATAACATCTCATGGCCCTGGCTCGGATACGCCACAAGCCAGAACGCACGGCTGGCACACAGCTTCAGATGTGCCACCTGCATACGCCGGTAAATGCCGCCGACCAGCAAGCCTTCCTCGCTCCAGTCAAACTGAAACGCCTCGCCAAGAGCAAAGGTCAGCGGCACAAAGGCCTGCGACGCCTTGCCCTGTCCCCCTCGCCAGGCACGGATAAACGCGGTGAGCTGGCTGTAGCCACCGTCATAACCTTCGGCTTTGATTTGCGCCAACAGCGCCTTGGCACTGCGCCGCTGTTGCTTGGGCCGCAGCGAATCGGCTTTTAGCGCCTGCTCCAGCGTGGCGTGAAAAGGGCTGAGTTTGTTGAAGATCGCGCGGCGTTGGTAGACCGGCGGCTTGGCCTCAGGTGCTCTGACCCACTTGCGAATCGTGTTGCGCGCCAACCCGGTGCGCTTGGCTATCTCATGCAGCGACAGCTTGTCGCGGAAATACATCCGGCGAATTTTGCCCATCATTTCCATACTGATCACCCTGTGTTCTCCTGCTCAAAAATTGAGCAGAAGCAGTTGAACACCTGGGTCAGTTTTCAGTCGGCAGAACAGCCTCTACTGGGTCAGTTTTCGGTCAGCGGCAACACGGCGTGGAAGCGATACCCCAATGATCCGCCTCGCGTACGCGCCCCAGCAGCAAATGCGCCAGTGGTGTACCTATCCGTGGCGACCTCGGTTGAGTCTCTCAGATCGCCAAAGGTCCATCGTCGTGCCACCCTAGCCCTTCACTCTCCGGGCGCTTCCTCTTAAAGTGGGCGCTCAGTTGCGCTATGAAACAGGTGCCCTGGTGCGCATCAGTTGCTCGCAGATCTCCATTATTTGGGAACGCAATGGATCAGAACCCATACAGTGCGCAGTACGAAACTGCAGTCGCCGCCCTTGCAGCGGCTGAAGCTGGCTTGCAGGAGCAGTACGAACTCTACGGCCATCTGCATCGCTTTAATGAAGGCCAAGCCACGTTGGCACTCAGAAACGCCGAGGTGAAACTAGAGGAGCTCGAACGGGAACGTATCGAATTGGGTCTGGCGCCCATGATTGATCGTGCCTCTATCTACAAGGCCGTCTATCGCGCTAACCGCTCGTTCTTCGGGCAAGCATTCGATGCAGTGACGGGACGGGTTCCAGAACCACCCGAAATGTCCGAGGCAGAGGAAGCCAAGCTAGCCGAGAAAGCTGCTCGGTTGGGGGCATTGCTTGGCGAAGATGGAGAGATAGCTACCCACCAGCATTTGGTACAGAGGCTTCGATACGATATTCAGTTCCACTCTACCCTGAACTGGCTCGAAACCGACTCCGACTACGCAACCTACAGTTCGCAAATCGCGAGGCTGCAGCCAGCCATTGAAAGCCTGTCAGCCAAAATTGCTAAGTTCGAAGAGCATATTCGTGAGCCGCAGGCACAATGCCTCAGGTATCGCCAGCGTCTCGATTTGGCCAAGGAGAAGCTGGCCCAAGCAGTCAATTTCCAAGACCTCCACCGAAACGCACAATCACGCTCAGCGGAGGCTGCGAAAGTTAAGGGAGCTTGCAGTAACTACTTCGGAACAGATGACATTGCCCAAGTAGTCAGGCACAAAACCAGCGATGTTGCGGACCTTGAACGTGAGCTCGCCAAATGTGAGCAGAGATTGGCGTCACTGCGGCAGCGCGATAGTCGAGTCATCGAGCGGCTGATCATTGACGGGAACAACCTATGCAATCGTGGCCGTGGCAAGAATCGACAGTTCATCGGTTTGACCGCATTGAGTGCGCTCGTTCCAGCACTACTGTCAAACTGGCCTGGCAGTGAGATCATCCTCGTCTTTGATCCAGGCATCACAAGAAAACTCCAGGTTTCGTGGGAGGACATTCAAGGCGCCTTCCCAGCGTCTGTAGAGACGTACCGTGTCGACAAAGGCCGCAGCGCCGATGAGATGATCATCGAACTGGCCTATTCCCCCAACGCGTTCATCATCAGCAACGATCGTTTCGCGGAATTCAGCAACCGACCCGCCCTCAAAGAAAACAGAGTCTTTGGCCATGACATTACCAAGAAAAATATCTTGGTGAATGAGCTGTGGATCTCAGTGGGTTACTCTCCATACTGAGCTGGATAGGCCTCCACGCCCCCCATGCCATCTCACGAGCAGGTCAGTACGGTGCACTAGACGCCTCGACAGTCGAGATGCTGAAATGTACGGCCACAAGCCTGTAATCCGCCGTGGCCAGTTTGGACTTGGCTCGCTGGAGTAGCAGAAACAATTCTGCGCTGCTAATCCCTAGCCTTTCGTGCCCGCCCTAAACTCTCTGGCACAGTCCTGGTCGCGATATGCACCAGGATGCCTGTCGACTGACTACGCCTCAAGTACATTCTCGCTAGTCGCCACACTGGGCAACGATGCATCAGTAGTGATACCGGCAGGCGATCACTGTGAGCGTACCTGCGCCGTAGTAGTACACAAGCCGGTGTTCTTTGGTAATCCTTCGCGACCAGTAACCAGAGAGATCCCCTTTGAGTGGCTCAGGCTTACCCAGGCCATCAAAAGGTGTACGCATGCATTCAACTATCAAGCGGCAAATTTCAGCGTGGATCTTTTGATCATTGGTGCGCCAGTGCTCGAAGTCATCCCAACCTATAGGGGTAAACGAGACCTGTGCGTTTTCGGCTGCGGCTTTCTTATTCTGCTGTTTCGTCTTCTGGGACATTGACGGGGACATCCTTCGAAATGGCCACTCCGGCTTTGTGCTGAGCAATGGATTCCCGAAGTCTCGAAGCATTTGAGGCACTACCCAAAAGGTAAATGGTCTCGTTCATCGAGTTGAAATCCTCCAGCGACATCAGCACTACGTGCTCACCGCGCTGGCGGGTAATGACGGTGGGCTCATGATCCCTGCACACGTCGTCCATTGCTTGCTTTAATCCGGCCCTGGCTTCGCTAAAAGTAAGTACCTGCATGGTCTTGATTCCTCCCACTTATTCAGTGGATGGCAGCTCCCTCATCCCTGTGGGCTGGGAGCTGCGGATGCTTATTGGCTTTGAAAATGGTCAGATTTCAAAGCATCCAGACAGGTTATGCTAGGCCCTCACGAAAGACCCCTGTCATGCCAACATTGTACAATATTTTGTACAATCGTCAAGACTCAATGGCTAGCCGGTCACCGCAGTCCTCTAATCCCCAGGCTATGACCTGCCCTTACCCTCAGAGAGACAGGCTGGCATTTTCGCATCTGTGGCTCGGTATTGTTGCCCACCTGGCCATTGGTCCGTGAAAACCTGACCTTCCCTTGCTGAGTCGAGGGTGTCGATCAGAAGGTTTCGTCACGGCTGTAGGGAATGCCCTGTATGCGCTTCACATTGTGCGGTGCGCAGCGCATACTCAGACGCGCGCTGCATCGATTGCAGCATAGACGGGTAGACACCCTTTTCACCCCCATAAACACTGGTCTGTAAACTACTTTTTTGACTTGTAAACCACTGTGGTTTACAGTAAAAAAAGTGGTTAACACGAAGCCAGGACATGCCGAATTTACAAGACGAAGCTAAGGCCTACATCGAGTCCGTTCTAGGTGTAACTGCGCACCTAACGCCGGTGCCACTTCGGGTCCCCTACATCATCCGGGATAGCTACAAGACCTACGAACTGAGAGTGCCGATGGGGAAAAACTCGGCGTTCAATATAATGCTGCTGGTCTCGCGTGATGAAGTTGCTTATCCGGGCATCGTGAAGCTGCAGAAGCACATCGAGCTCGTGCACAAGGCCACCAACCAGGTAGTCGTCTACGTCTGCAGATCATTGTCGATTCAAGACCGCCGTAGCCTCATCACGCATCAAGTCAACTTCATCCAGCCCAGCTTCCAGATGTTCATACCGGAAATGGCTCTGGACCTGCGCGAAAGCTTCCGCCTGCGTCGAGAGCAAAGCGAGGTGGCCGCCCTCTTCCCCGCCGCCCAAGCCATGCTGCTCTCATGCCTGTATGCCGGCAAAACCGACGAAGCCTATTTCACGACGAACGCCCTCCTGGGCGACCTCAATTACAGCCGGGTAACTCTCTCGAAGGCTGTGGAACAGCTGACCTCCCTTGAGGTGATTACTCCTGCAAAGAGCGAGCTTCACTGGAGGACCTATGCCTTCAACGTATCCGCTCCATGAAGCCCACATTCCAAGCGACTACCTGAAGCCCGATGCTGCGCTCCCGATTTCTTTCTGGAGCCAGTCCGCCATGATGCGTCCCGACAGCAAAGTCGAAAAGGTGTACCTCTATCCCAAGCCTGTGGATTTTCGAAAATCCATCGACGGCCTCACCGCCCTGGTCGAGCTGGACATCAAAGTCGCCGTGTTCGACCCCGTACTTTTCGTCTTCCTCAATAAAGCCCGTAACCGCATCAAGGTGTTGTACTGGGAGCGCAACGGCTTCTGCCTTTGGCTCAAGCGCCTCGAAGCCGAACGTTTCAAAACTTCCCCCGACGCCACCGACGAAGCCATCGTCCTGACCGTCCAGGAACTTAACTGGTTACTCGACGGCTTAGACCTCTGGCGCAACCGTCCGCATCAGGTTCTGACGCCCCGTTTCGTCGCCTGACCCGGTATAATCCGGGCCATGATTTCAGTGCCCGACAACCTCCCGGATGACCCTGTTCTGCTTAAGCAAATGCTGCTTGAGAGTTACGCTGCTCGTGCGTGTGAGCAATCGGCTGCCCGTGTGCGCGAGCAGGAGGTCAAGGAGGCTTATACGACACACATCGACGACCTGAAAGAGCAGATCAAGTTATGGCGTGACCGTTTCTTTGGCCGTAAGTCCGAGCAAACTGTCGATCCCAACACGCCGCAACTGGCGATGTTCAACGAACCCGAAAGCGACCCGCTACTGGCGGTGGTTGACGATGCCGACGAAGAAGTCGTTGCGCCTGCCAAACGTCGCGGCAAACGCAAACCACTGTCGGCCGATCTGCCTCGGGTCGAAGTCATCCACGACCTGCCCGAGCACGAACTGACCTGCGCCTGTGGTTGCCGCAAGCATGTCATTGGCGAGGAAACCAGCGAGCAGCTCGACATCGTGCCGATGCAGATCCGCGTACTCAAACACGTGCGCAAGATTTACGGGTGCCGGGGCTGCGAAACCGCGCCGGTTACCGCTGACAAGCCAGCCCAATTGATCGAAAAGAGCATGGCCAGCCCCAGCGTGCTGGCCATGCTGCTGACGACCAAGTACGTCGATGGCTTGCCGCTGCACCGTTTTGAAAGCGTACTGTCCCGACACGGCATCCACATTCCACGACAAACTCTGGCGCGTTGGGTGATCCAGTGCAGCGAACACTTCCAGCCACTGTTAAACCTGATGCGTGACCGGCTGCTGGAAAGTCCGGTGATTCACTGCGACGAAACGCGCGTACAGGTCTTGAAAGAGCCAGACCGCGACCCGACCAGCCAATCTTGGATGTGGGTGCAGGCCAGCGGCCCGCCTGATCGACAAGTTGTGCTATTTGACTACACCACCAGCCGTGCGCAGGAAGTACCGTTACGCCTGCTGGAAGGGTATCGCGGCTATGTGATGACCGATGATTACGCCGGTTACAACGCGTTGGCGTTGCAGCCCGATATCGAGCGGCTGGCGTGCATGGTTCATGCTCGACGCAAGTTCGTCGATGCGCAGAAAGTGCAGCCCAAGGGTAAGACGGGCCGCGCCGATGTAGCGCTGGCGATGATCAACAAGCTGTACGGCATCGAGCGCGACCTCAAGGAAGTCAGCGACGAACAGCGGTTCATCGGTCGCCAAGAAAGAAGCCTACCGATCCTCGGCCAATTGAAAAGCTGGCTGGACAAGACGTACTCCCAGGTCACACCGCAAAGTGTGCTGGGCAAGGCCGTGCACTATCTGGCCAACAACTGGAGTCGGTTGGAACGCTATGTCGAGGCCGGCCATTTGCCGATCGACAACAACCTTGCGGAGCGTGCGATCAAGCCATTTGTCATCGGGCGCAAGGCTTGGCTGTTCAGCGACACCGTGAACGGCGCCAGTGCCAGCGCAAAGATCTACAGCTTGGTTGAGACCGCCAAGGTCAACGGCCAGGAGCCCTATACGTGGCTGCGCCACGTACTTGAGCGCCTGCCGTATGCATCCTCGGTGGCCGACTACGAAGCTCTTCTGCCGTGGAACTGCTCGCCAGAGATGCCACGGTAACCTGCTGCCCCATCATGTGATAGGTGGGGTTCATGGATCGCACTCCCTTCAACGGGACACCAGCCGAGGTGTTCCGAAAGGCCAAGCAATACCTACGGTCCCCCGTCAGAAAGAGAATTGGCATAACCCGCAACACTCTCGCCATGGCGACCGGTGTGTGTCTCGCAGGCGAAACTGCCCTGGCCAAATACACGATGCTGGCTGAGCCTAAGCAGGCCGTGTGGGGCATGACCAAGAAAGTGTTCAACGACATGCTGGCGCTTGATGCGTTCGAAGTCATAGATTCGTTGGACGGGATCGAGGAATGGGTAGAGATTTGGGCCTATCCTTCGCTCACCGAAAGACACTACATAGCAGATGCGGCATCGCTGTATTTGAGCCTTGAAGAAAACCCTGACGAACGCATTCAGATTGCGCTGGATGAACTCAAGGAGCAAGTCAATTGGTTAGCGTGAAAGGCTAAATGGCACCAATCCCCAATCGGGTAGCACCATATTATAGGCCTTTGAATCAGATCTCGGGGGCGGCTTTACCGCGCTGAGGTGAGCGCGCTTAGCCTACCATTTCTGTGTGACGCGTCTACGACGGCTAAGACGGCCAAGTAAGCGACGACCAAGCTTTGGATGGGAAGTCGCAATACCAGAAAGACTAAAGCGTCATGCTCATAATGAGTAAGCCAGCCCCAACTAGATATTACAGCCTCTGCCTTGACAAGTGTTTTCAAGGCACAAAATGCAGACTAATTGAGTTATACAAGAATATCTGGTTTAACCGAAGCTGCAATCAAGTTTGAAATTTCCGTATAGAGCCTAACATCCTCACCCTCAGATGAAATGGATACTATAAGGCTATATCGAGCTTGACTATTGTATTTTCCCAGATGGTGGCGATATCTCCACCACCCGGAAACCGGTGATATTGCAATTTTATCTCTTGCTGCCAAGTCGATTGCTGGACCTACCCAGACATCACTATGTATTGAACCGGCGGAAATGTGCTTTGAGCCAAACGTCCAGTTATTGTCACTCTCTGTCTTTGGCGGTTTTTGCTCAAGTGACTCTAGCTTATTTATCCGGTGACGGAATGCCGGTTCAGTTTCTGATTTTCTCTTCAAGTCGAATCGAAGCCCAAATGACTGATATCTTGCGGGGATAACCTGTGCTAACTCGCTAGGGCTCGGCTCTATGAAGTACGACAAAGTTATTTTCAACTGAACAATACGGTTCTCAAGCCGCTCAAGCTCCGCTTTTGGCCAGGGAAGATCATAGTAGTGGACTTCATTGAAATGAGGCTCACCACTTTCTCTTCCTCGGGAATCAAGCTCTTTCTTAAACGGCTGAATATGGGTTTCAGATATCAACGCTAAGTCGTGCTCAGCGGATGCGAGGGCGCGTGCTAACTGCGGCACTCCATATCCAAAATGCCGAGCGAGCAGGATGCGCTCCCTCTTGCTCTTTCCTCGTAATTTTTCGAGCATGGCAGGTGTCCATTGGGCACTATGGACCATCAGCGCTCGAACTGTTTCTGGCCAAAAATCTGGGTGCTCAGCCATGATTGCGGCAGCCATACCCGCAGCTTGGGCTGTTGCGGAGCTAGTAGCCCAAAACTCTTCAATTGGATTTAGTGTAAAGTTTCTACCAGTTGTCAAAATCGATAGCGCCGGAACACCTGAATAAAATTGCTGGCCGTCAGGGCTTAAGGCCTTGTTACCTGCTTCGAAGACAACCTCAGGTTTGATCGGGCATCGACTATGCTCCCAATCAACCGATGACCTACTGTAGGGACTGTGGTCTCCTGCCTCGGCGAATGTCCCCCAGCCTTCATAGCCAGGCTGCCCATCCAAATCAGTTTTATTGGTGAATCCGCCTACGGCTATTGCATTCCAAGATTGAGCAGGGTCTTCGATCGGGTAGTCGTAAAGATCGGCTACATCTTCTGGGTTTGTTGAATCCGGAATATTACCTGCCGAAAGTATAAATAAACGTCGTGGACCAGAATTACCTTCATCGTCAAAGTCACCAATCATGGTGCCGGAACACAACTGATCGATCGCTGAGCTCCACGTTGTTGGCCGCTCTCCGGAGACATGCTCATTCGACACGGCCATGCAGAATACTCGGCTCCTTGTTGGAGCCCTCGTCTCCGCTAAGCTAACGGCTGTCTGAGTAATAATTCCATAACTTTCCGGAGCGTTACGTGCCCAACCGGAGGGTGGTAAGAACTTTACCGACTCTAGCTTGTAGGTCAGCTCCAAATCTCTCTGGTCAGCCAACGCATAGGTCATATCACCAAACAATGCGGCTCCCGCCATGTTGGTGCCATGCCCATTATGGTCATCGCTTCCCCAGTCGCTATTTATTGCTTGGCAATCTTCTGGATCTAACGCTGGCTGCAATAATGGATGTGCCGAGCTCACGCCGTTGTCCAAGATACAAACTGCGGGGCGGTCATTTCCGGTAACTCGGATTCGCCCTAGTAAATTATTACCCCAATCTTGTTGCTCGCGAGGTGCTAATCTAGTAAAGAAGTATGGATTGTCGGATGCTTTTCGCAGTTCCTGGATACCACAGGAATTATCTACCAGCATTGATATTTCTACCGCATTCGCATGAACTAGCAGAACCTCGGTGTCGGGAAAAATTAGCGAATTTTCATTAATTCGGAGATTGAGCTTTTCCGCTATTCGCCTGATGAGATTGACTTGCGCTGATCCGCACCAGCACTCCCACCAAAGATTACTCGTGCTCGTTGGGAAGGGGCGAGAGTCCGTCCAGAGGCTCTGGATGGATCCAAGTGAGAAATGGTTTAGAGAAGAAAATTTTGAGTCATTCTTCGGTTTGCCTTTTGGAGTTCTCTGCTCGGCATACTCAGCTAGTTTTTGATCAAAAAAAGATACCGAGCTTTCAGGTAAGTACAATGCACCGACAGTTACTCCGTCCTCTTGCACCCTCAGAGCCGATAACCGAATGTTTTGTGTTTTCCAATTAAGATCGGGTGGGGGCGCGCCTGCTTCAATTTCTACATCAATGTAAAGAGCGGGTGGGGTTTCGCTGATCTCATTGCTGAAGTAACCATTTTGCCCTGCGTGAGCTGTAATGGAAAGATCAAATCTCTCTCGGAGTCGACTCCCATGACCAGCCTCTCGCTCGTTTGAGGCAGAACTCATATCCATCTGCCGTTTTTTATAAGGCTGACCGGATTTAAATTTTTCAAATCTGCAGTGCGGGAGCTCGTACGACGCCATGTTGGAATTTTTCCATAAATCCAAAGCCCAAGACGCTTAAGCTATTAGCTAGGGCTTAATCCTGAAAGAGTATCTTTGAGTGCGTGCCTTTGCTGAAGCGCGGTTACAATCTGCTCTGCAGATGCCTGCTTAGCATCGTGGAGAATCAAGTCTTTTATCACTTCAGACGCTGCACGGCTGATCTCAGCTTGACTGAGGCCTGAAGCAACAGTGCCGATCTTGGCCCATGACATTCTTTTGGGAAGATAAGCGCTCATACACATTTCGATAACCGCTTTTACGCCCTTAGCATCCGGTAGAGCGTACTCGATTACTTCATCAAATCGTCGGAAAAGAGCTTTATCAAGCAGCTCGGGATGATTTGTGGTCGCTACCACTAGGCTGTCAGTGCTATTAGGCTCTTCCAAAAACTGAAGGAAGGAGTTTAAGACACGGCGCATTTCGCCTACATCGTTATCAGCGTTACGCCGTCCCCCAATTGCATCAAACTCATCGAAGAGGTATACCGCACGAACTGTATTGAGATGGTCAAAAATCAAACGTAACTTGGATGCTGTTTCGCCCATGTAACGGGTGATCAGTGTTTCGAGGCGAATGGTGAATAAAGGCAGCTGGAGCTCCCCGGCTAAAACGGAGGCAGTCAACGTCTTGCCGGCGCCAGGAGGTCCCACCAGAAGTAGCCGCGAACTTGGGGGCATGCCATGAGCTCTCAGCTTATCTCGCTGGCGCTGTTGGTGGATTAGCCTCTTCAGCCGGGTACTCTTTGAGTCATCCAGGATCAAATCTTGGAGCTGAGATTTGGGGTAGGCTACAGAGAGAAGGTTTTCCAGCTCGCCACGAGGTTTAGAGATTGGAATGGCAACCTGCTCATGGCTAGGCACCTGACGCGATTTGCTCTGCCCACGTTTACGAGCAGTATCAACCAGCGTTTTCAGCTCAGCCGCAACATCACTCCGACCGCGTCTCGCTTCAGCGGCCGCAACCTGCAAGGCGATTGAGAGGAATTGCTCCTCATCCCCCTGATTATGGCTGCTCAGCAGAGCAATGATTTGTTGGGCCGTAGCCATTTGAGCGATTTCCCTGTCCTGTCAGCGGGCTACTGCGTTTGATGGCATTCTAGTCTATTCGCCTTGTCAGGCCTACCTACGGCCATCTGATTCCACCATGAAATGGAGGCACCACATAGTCAGTGGTCCACTCCATGGCCAGTCCGGTCAAGCATCTCCAGATGCCTCAGTCGATGTGCCTCAAGCCGCTGATGGTCGCTAATGGCCGCGCAATTTTAGGCACACTGGCCCACGGCTAAAAATCTGTTGTAGTGGTCTACTAACCCCGGACACCTTTTTAGGCGAGAATGCTCGCCATACAGAGGTGTTCGATGAGCAGACAACGACGTACTTTCACCCCGACTTTCAAGCGTGAGGCTGCCAGCCTGGTGCTCGACCAGGGCTACAGTTGTCCCGAGGCCGCCAGATCTCTCGATGTAGGTGAGAGCTTATTGCGCCGCTGGGTTACCCAGTTGCAGCTGGAGCGCGGGGGCGTTACGCCCACTGCCAAGGCGCTCACGCCGGAGCAGCAGACCATTCAGGAGCTTCAGGCCCGTATCAACCGGCTGGAGCTTGAGAAGAAAATATTAAAGGAGGCCACTGCGCTCTTGATGGCCGAGGAACACGGGCGCAGACGTTGAAGTCGATTCGGCAGTTGGCAAAGCACTACCCTGTTCAACTGTTGTGTTCAGTCTTCGAGCTACCCCGGTCTTGTTATTACGCCCACTTGGCCCGGCGGCGTCATATCGATGTCCGCCGAGTGAACCTACGCAGTCGTGTCAACGAGCTGTTCAACCAAAGTCGTGGCTCAGCGGGCAGTCGCAGTCTGGTTGCCATGCTGCGGGATGAAGGCGTTAACGTCGGGCGTTTCAGAGTCAGAAGATTGATGAAGGAACAAGGACTGATCAGCAAACAGCCCGGCTCTCATGCGTACAAGAAGGCCACGGTCGAGCGCCCCGACATTCCCAATGTGCTTGATCGCAAGTTCACCGTGGCTGCGCCAAACAAGGTCTGGTGTGGCGACATCACGTATATCTGGGCAGAGGGTCGATGGAGCTATCTGGCGGTGGTCTTGGACTTGTGCAGCCGCAGAGTGGTGGGTTGGGCGATGTCCGCCAAGCCTGATGCGGAACTGGTCGTCAAAGCGCTCGACAGGGCTTACGAGATGCGTGGCAGACCACAAGGCGTGCTGTTTCACAGCGACCAGGGCAGCCAATATGGCAGCCGTAGCTTCCGCCAGCGGCTCTGGCGCTATCGGATGACCCAGAGCATGAGCCGAAGGGGAAATTGTTACGACAATTCGCCCATGGAGCGGCTGTTTCGTAGCCTGAAAACGGAGTGGGTGCCGACAGTGGGTTACATGACGACAGCGTTGGCCGAGCAGGACATCGGCCGTTACCTCATGCAGCGGTACAACTGGATAAGGCCGCATCAGCACAACGGCTTCGTACCGCCGGCGGTGGCGGAAGAAAAACTCAATTCTGTGTCCGGGAATTGTTGACCACTACACTGTAGCACCCATCGATAGCAGAATTCACCGACCATGAGCATGCGATGCAGCTATTCGTCTTCATGGAGAACCCATGAGGTTGATCTCTTCGCGAACTCTCTGTAGCAAAGCCTCTGCTGACACACCGTCTCGCTCCGCGTACGTGCACACCAGTAAGGTGATGGGGTGGATGTCTAAAATGGGCGCTAGGGTTTCCAGCCTCTCGATGGTTGGGGAATGAATCCCGCGTTCCAAGGTGCTGATATAGGTGCGACCGCTCACGTCAGAAAAATCCTCCTGGCTAAGTCCCTTCTTGGTCCGGTACCAGCGGAACACCTTCCCAAATGCCTTTTTCAGTTCCATTTGCTCAATCCGCAAAAGGAACGATGAAGCCGTTTTGAATAGTATATCGCTACACAGTATACTGTTCATTTTGAGGCATTCTTATGTTCGTGTCTGACAGCAGGGCTGAAGTCAAAGGCCTGGCTGCGCTTCTTGAACCTGGCCAGCGTGGGTGGCACGTCATGCTGAAGCCTCAGGTATCACCCTGGTTTCACGCCTCGCTGATTGTCTTCGAGAATGGGTTTGAAACCCGTACGATGGTGTTCATCGACTCCGTGCATTCGCTCATCAGCTGGATGGAGATAGAGCAGGGCGAAAATCGGATGGAGTCCCTCCAACTGGTATCCCCTGCTTGGTTGAATGGGAGCCAAAACTGGCAGATGGACGACCTTTCAGAGATAGCACAATGCCTGAAATGGGGGGCCATACGCTTCACCCTAACGGATGGGACATTTCTCTATTACCCGGATCCCGCTCCTCAGCTTGAGGGGGACTATGCGAAGCTGATTTACCGGTTGGCGTCGCGTCAATGAACGGAGTTGTTAGCAGGAGACAGCTACATCGTTCTTTGCTGACGCTCTTTAATCCAGATTTCTCGAATTAATTTTGGTGACCATTGCGTAGCGCACCGTCGTGAAGCCGAAGCTGTCAGTCATGAGCAGCGAGTCGCCGTCGTGTCTGTTCATCAAGATTCATTTTGATGTAGCGGGTTTGCCCGAGCAGCGACTTGGCGTCGATGAGCTTGTAAAGCACGTCTCTACGACCACGAGGCACCTTCTTCACGATGTTTTTGGCAACGCGGCGTATGCTGGCATTGCCAGCGTAGCAGTTGGCAGTGAATAGGGCGGTGCGGTGCTGTTTACGGTTTAGCATGCACCTGAAGGCAAAAAAGGGTTGTTCGGCAGCCTGCCTCAAACCGGTGTTGCGCCTGGGCTCATCTTGTCGTCGCTGGCCATGGGTGCAGTGGCTCAGCTCCCAGAGCAGGACATGCTCACCTGGGGCTGGCGGATTCCATTTGTGGCCAGTGCTGTCCTGCTGCTAATCGGCTGGTACATCCGCGAGAAGGTTGCCGAGTCCCCAGACTTTGTCACTGTGCAGCATAAGCCCAAGTCCACCCCACCGCTGAAAGCCGTATTTCGTGACCATCCAAAGGAGCTGCTGGCTGTAGCGGGAGCTCGTCTTGCGGAGGTGAGCTGGTTTTAAATCTCGCAGATGAGTAATGCCGAGTTCGACGAAATGTTTGAGCAGATGCGCGCAGCTGACGCACCACGGTTCGGGTTCTGAAGGGTGACCATGGATAGTTCAATCATCCCCACGCGGCGAGCCACGTGCGGCGACCGGATCATGCAGGGCCTTGCAGGCCTGCAGCGTGATGTCGAGTTAGGCCGGAACGAGAAGCTGAAACTCCAGCGTCGTGCTGTCCTGCGCGGCATTCGGGCCGGTCTATGGGCTGACGATCATGGACTGACGATTGACGAAGTGGTACAGGGGCTGAGGGCTGAGTTTTTCGGCTGGCCACTCACCATGCTACCGACCAACGACGATGACGAATTGTGCCAATCCGGCACAACAACTGGGGTAGAAGGCAATGAGCGATAAAAGACCGGACTCCAGCAAGAAACCGGTCAAGGACCAGACGTGGTTCTCGCAGCAGATTCACCAGGCAATGCCGCGCAAACCCAGCGGCAAGCGCGGCGGTCGAGGGAAATGCGGGCTTCGGGCACAGGTGGGCAGGGATGCCTCTCCGAGCGCCATACCTAGTCTTCAACGATTGATGCTGTCACAAACATTGGCGGAATAAGCGGCACGACCCTGACCCTATCGATAATTAAACCATAATCGAGAGGGGAGTACAGATAGGTAAACGACTGGGTTCTCCCATTTCCGTATTTATCCCCATAGTAGACTTGGCAAGTGCCTTTTATTCCATCGCCAACTATCGGAAACCTTACTGAAAAGTTCTTGGAGCCACCGGCCTTAATAGAGCCGAGGGAGACGTTTTTCCCTCCCTTTACTGTGTCGTCGAAGTTTATTCTGACGTTCCACGCATCCTGACCTTGATTTGAAAGCGTGAGGGCATACGGCATTATCTCATCATCCGACTCCGATTGAACTGAATTTGCTACCTCCATCGAAAAGTCGGCTACTAACAATTGTTCGCGATCTTCAATCTGCAACTGTAGCGCTTGCTGTTGTGCTTCGATTTGCTTGGTAGCTGCCGCAGCCATGATCGTCTGCTGTTCGACAGAGTTTTTCAGTTCCTGTGCCTGAAGCTTCAACGCCTGGGTGCTCTGCTGCAATTCGGTCGCCTGAATACTCAGTGCTTTTGTGCTCAGCCTCAACCCTTCAGCCTGTTGCAGATACCCCAAGACCAGCCAAAGGAACCCAACAGGGCCGAAAGCACCAGCGTAGAAGTCACCCAGCTCATTCAGCGGCATGGAGAGCAGGGAGCCGAGACGATCCCATACGAGAGCAAGGAAGCTGAAAAGGTAGACCAGAGTCGCAACTCCACCAAGTTGCAGCATGTGCTGGCGCAGCTGCCATTCCGGTTCTTTGCGTTTCCTGTAGATATGTAGTGACATGATGGCCAAGACGGCTGCGACCAAGGCACAAGCGACTATGGCCGGAATCGGCCAACTTTCCTCCGGCACCACTAAGGGCGGGGGTACGCTCCAATACACCCCACCAACCGGCTCCCACAAACCCGCCATTGCAACCCCTTCGCTCTATCCGTGGCACATGGCCAGCTATGATAGCGGTGGTGCAGGTCAGGGACAATCGCCGTCCCGAATGCTGCGCCCGGCGTAAGCGAAATGGGCGCCAGAAAAGGCGCCCGCATTGTGGATTATCTGATGTCAGCCGCGTGCGTTGCGCCCTGGCTCGTCCTCAGCAACCCGCCACCTCCAGTACTTGTCCGGCCCGACCCAAACTACAGAGTCAGGGGTCAGCTTCTTGAAGGCGTTCAGCACAGTGGTGCCCAGGACAAGATTGCCCTCGCTGTTCTCGCGAAGTAGCTCTTCGACCTTGGCCCTGACGATGTGATCTACTACATCGTCTTGGTAAAGACACCCGTCCTTCTCAACCTGTGCCAACATCCAGTCGGAGACCGACTTGGCATCAGTGGTCACTTCTGTTCTTCCTCGACCGGTACCAGTGACTCACTAGGGAAGCGACCGACCTCCAGTTTTTTGCCAGCGAACCACTGGCAGTCGAATGAGTTGCTCTGATCAAAGACAGTCTTGACAGTCATCACCGGCCCACCAGACTTGATTCGCACCAGGTCCCCTACCTTAAACAGCGCTTCCTTCGGCATTGCATTTTCCTTGAGTAGTATCAAATTGGCACGCCGATAGTAGCCCTGTGGCGGAGCAAGACACAATCGGATGCCTGCAGCTAGCTATGACCCACCCTGCCGCACTGAGTTGCCAGACTCGATGGCTGACGCCAACTGGCGACGTACATCTGAATCGACTACACCGCCTGCGTCTTTCTTGAACCCGGTCAGTAGCCTGTCGTCTACGCCGAGGTAGTCGTAAACCATGCGTGGGTCGTTCATTGCGACCAGTTGCCGGGCCGCATGCAGGCGAATCACCCTATCTTTGCTTTCATCGCACATGGTGTTCAAAAGTTTGCTGGCATCAGTCTCGGTCGTCATCGTCACTCTCCTTGAACTGTTCCAAGTCCACGTCCAAGTATCGTCCCTGAGCCAGGTCTGTCACATCGCGTTCGATAGCCGGTGGTGGCGTGTGCCCCAGCCCTGCCTTGCTAAAGCTCGAAATGGCTGTCAAAAAGTTGAGCAGATCACTTTCGGGGCCTTGCTTCTTCGGTTCGTCCGACTCGGCGTCACGCACACGGCCGATGCCACGCTCCAGCAACTGGAACGGAATTTTCGTTGCCAACACAGGGTCAGTCGCCGGATCCAACGCCCGGTCGATGAGCTTTCGCAGCATGACCCCCGCATACTCGGCTGCCTCCAACTCGGTTGCGTGCCGGATCTTGCGAACCTTGGTGCGGTGCTCACCAGCCAAATGCTTCGTTGGATCACCGAACGGCGGTGGTAATGAAGGCCGCAGCATAAGTGGTGCCATTACAGACGTTGCGGTACTGGTGCTCATTGTTCGCGCCCTCCATCAAGCACAGTGAATGGCTGCACGGTGACAACGTTTTCGCTGGCCTATGCCACCAAGACGCTTCTGATCCCGAAGCAACCCGTACTAACTGCGGTTGTGTGCCGTGATTACCGGATGCGAGTGGCCGAGGTCGGTAGCGGCCACACCGGAAATCGCATCCAGGTATTCGTTACCTTCTGCGTCCCAAAGGCGAGCGCCTGATCCGCGAATAAAAGACGACCGGTTGCCGGGCATGGCTTTGCATCAGTTGAGAGGAAGGGGACATACGTATCAACCTTTCAAAGGGAAGCTGGTGAAAACAGGTTCGCAGCCAAGCACACGAATGCCGGCAGAGCTGGATTCGATCAACCGTCAGCAAGCTGACCTCAATCGTAGACATCATGGGCATGCACCCATTAAGTATCTTGGCCGAAGGCTTCTTGCTGCAATCGGGGGCAGTCTCGGCGCGCTATTAGCTCGTGTTGAAGCAGGAATTAGCGGTGAATGCTGAAGCTTCCCCGGACCTGGTCTAATGCAGAGGATCGCACTCGGAGCGAGAACAAAATTTTTAGTAACTGTCAGCCCGTGTCAGTCAACGGCCAATCTAGGTCAATCGTAAGAACCGACCAGACATCGCGCCCCCCTAGCGGCTGTGCAAGGGCATGACTAGAATACTGTATAAATACACAGATTAAGGGTTGCCATCCATCTATGCGTGCCTCCGCCTCCATCCAAACACACAAATGGTCAGCCGATGGAAAGCACTGACCGAGCCATCAGTCTGATCGACTGCAACTCCTTTTATGCCAGCTGCGAGAGAGTCTTCAGACCCGACCTGGCCAGAACCCCCATCGTCGTCCTTTCCAGCAACGATGGAAATGTGATCGCCCGCAGTGCTGAGGCTAAGGCCTTCGTGAAAATGGGCGATCCATATTTCATGGTGAAAAACCTTTTACATAAGCATGGCATCGTCGCGTTCTCCAGTAATTACGCGCTGTACGGCGACATCAGCAGCCGGGTCATGGCCATCATTGAGCAGATGGCGCCCACGACAGAGGTATACAGCATTGATGAGGCATTTGCCGACCTGACTGGCCTGCAGGATGATCTACCCACCTATGCTCACCAGATCAAAGATCGAATTATGCGCTGCACCGGCATCCCGGTGGGCATCGGAATTGCCAGTTCGAAGACCTTGGCCAAGCTTGCTAACCATGGAGCCAAAAAGTGGATGAAGCACACCTGCGGCGTGCTGGACATTCGAGATCCGGAAAGGCGTGATCGGTTGCTGAAGGCTTGCGAAGTGGGGGATGTATGGGGCATTGGACGGCGCATGAATGACCATCTGCAGGCCATGAAGATTCGCACGGCCTGGGACTTAGCCCAAGCTGATCACTGGATGCTTCGGAAAAAATTCAATGTAGTCGTGGAGAAAACAGCCAGAGAGTTACGTGGTTTGGCCTGCCTAGAACTGGAGGAAGCAACTGCGCAGAAACAAGAGATCTGCTGTAGCAGGACTTTCGGGACACGCTTACGTGAATTGCCGCCAATACGCGAAGCCGTGGCCACGTATGCCGCTCGTGCGGCGGAAAAATTGCGCGAGCAGGGGTCGGTCTGTCGGCGGGTGCAGGTGAGCATTCGGACAGGCATGTTCAACCCGACCGAGCCAAAATTCGCAAAGGGTATTGGCTGCGAATTGTTGTCGCCATCCAACGACACTCGAGAGATCACCAAGGCCGCGCTCCACGGATTGGAGCTAATTTACCAACCTGGTTTTGCCTTCATGAAAGCAGAGGTTCTTCTGTTAGATATTTGCCAGCCTGGCGAATACACCGCTGACCTCTTTGCCAGCGCACCGCCTGCTGCCTCGCTGAAGATTATGGAGGTGATGGATCAGATCAACGCAAGGTGGGGCCGAGGCACAATGCGTACGGCCCGTGTGCCCCCCACTCCCGAATGGGCCGTGAAACGAGATTTTTTGAGTCCAAGCTACACAACCCGAATTGACCAGCTTTGGAAGGTACAATGCAGATTGTTGCCGCTGACCGAAAACTGACCCAGTAGAGGCTGTTCTGCCGACTGAAAACTGACCCAGGTGTTCAACTGCTCCTGCTCAATTTTTGAGCAGGAGAACACAGGGTGATCAGTATGGAAATGATGGGCAAAATCCGCCGGATGTATTTCCGCGACAAGCTGTCGCTGCATGAGATAGCCAAGCGCACCGGGTTGGCGCGCAACACGATTCGCAAGTGGGTCAGAGCACCTGAGGCCAAGCAGCCGGTGTACCAACGCCGCGCGATCTTCAACAAACTCAGCCCTTTTCACGCCACGCTGGAGCAGGCGCTAAAAGCCGATTCGCTGCGGCCCAAGCAACAGCGGCGCAGTGCCAAGGCGCTGTTGGCGCAAATCAAAGCCGAAGGCTATGACGGTGGCTACAGCCAGCTCACCGCGTTTATCCGTGCCTGGCGAGGGGGACAGGGCAAGGCGTCGCAGGCCTTTGTGCCGCTGACCTTTGCTCTTGGCGAGGCGTTTCAGTTTGACTGGAGCGAGGAAGGCTTGCTGGTCGGCGGCATTTACCGGCGTATGCAGGTGGCACATCTGAAGCTGTGTGCCAGCCGTGCGTTCTGGCTTGTGGCGTATCCGAGCCAGGGCCATGAGATGTTATTTGACGCCCATACACGCTCGTTCGGCGCCTTGGGCGGCGTGCCGCGCCGGGGCATCTACGACAACATGAAGACCGCCGTCGACAAGGTCAATAAGGGCAAAGGCCGGGCGGTGAATGCGCGCTTTGCGGTGATGTGCGCGCATTACCTGTTCGATCCGGACTTCTGCAACGTCGCCGCTGGTTGGGAAAAGGGCATCGTTGAAAAGAACGTGCAAGACAGCCGTAGGCGCATCTGGCTAGACGCCCAGGACTGTCATTTTCACTCCTTCGAGGAACTCAATGCCTGGCTGGGCCAGCGCTGCCGCGCGCTTTGGAACGAGCTGACGCACCCTCAATACAGCGGGCTGAGTGTAGCCGAAGTGCTGGAGTTGGAGCGCGCTGAACTGATGCCTGTGCCAGCGCCATTCGACGGTTACGTCGAGCGGCCTGCGCGGGTCTCCAGCACCTGCCTGGTCAGCGTCGGGCGCAACCGCTACTCGGTGCCATGTGAGTACGCGGGTAAGTGGGTCAGCAGCCGTTTGTATCCGACGCGAATCGAGGTGGTGGCCGATGATGCGCTGATTGCCAGCCATGTCCGCTTGCTGGATCGCGACCAGGTCAGCTATGACTGGCAGCACTACCTCCCGCTGATCGAACGCAAGCCCGGTGCGCTGCGCAACGGAGCGCCCTTTGCTGATCTGCCAGCGCCGCTGCGTCAGCTTAAGCACGGTCTGGGGCGTCATGCCGGCGGTGACCGGATCATGGCGCAAGTCCTGGCTGCCGTACCGGTCGCCGGACTCGATGCCGTGCTGGTAGCCGTTGAGCTGGTACTGGAGAGCGGCAGCCTGAGCGCCGAACACATCCTCAATGTCGTGGCACGGCTGGCCGCGACCGAACCACCACCCAGCGTCGAAACCCACTTGTCGCTCAAGGAAGCCCCCGTCGCTAACACGGCGCGCTACGACCGCCTGCGTGGCCAGGCCGAGGAGGTCGGTCATGCGTGATTTGATGGCGGAACTCAAGGAGCTGCGCCTGCACGGCATGGCCACGGCCTGGGCGGAGTTAACTGCACAGGGTGAGTCGAACACAGCCTCGTCCAAGTGGCTGCTCGAACACCTGCTGGAACAAGAGCACACAGATCGCGCCATGCGCTCGGTGAGCCACCAGATGAACATGGCCAAGCTGCCGATGCACCGCGATCTGGCCAGCTTCGATTTCAACACCTCTAGCGCCGACGCACGCCTGATCAGCGAGCTGGCCAGCCTGGCCTTTACCGACACCGCGCAGAACGTGGTGCTGATCGGTGGGCCAGGCACCGGTAAAACCCACCTAGCCACCGCGCTGGCCGTGTCCGGCATCACCCGGCATGGCAAGCGCGTGCGCTTCTACTCCACGGTCGATCTGGTCAATCTGCTGGAGCGCGAAAAACACGACGGCAAAGCCGGGCGGATCGCCCAGGCACTGCTGCGCATGGATCTGGTCATCCTCGACGAACTGGGTTATCTGCCGTTCAGCCAGGCTGGCGGTGCGTTGCTGTTTCACCTGCTGTCCAAGCTGTACGAACACACCAGCGTGGTGATCACCACCAACCTGAGCTTCGCCGAATGGTCGAGCGTGTTCGGCGACGCCAAGATGACCACCGCCCTGCTGGATCGGCTGACCCACCACTGCCACATCGTCGAAACCGGTAACGAGTCCTATCGCCTGCAACACAGTAGCTTGGCGGCCCAGGCCAAGATCAAATCACGGGAGCGAAAGCGTAAGGGCGGCCAAGAACCGGAGGACGATGAGCCGTTCTGATTTCATGGCGACGACGGCCTGCTACATGGCTGCGTGTGGCAGGTCTTCAACAGCTGAACTGGGACAGCGAGGGAGTGGGTTCAAAAGCAGCTGCGCTGGTAGACTTATCCACAGTTGCTGGTAACAAAATCAGCAATCCGCCCTGGGTCAAATTTCAATCGGCAGGGTGGGTCAATTTTCCATCAGCGCCAACAATGCAGATAAACCCTAGGGAATCTCCGAACAAGCCTTCAGTTATGCGAGAATCCCCGCAACACCTGATCCGAGCCGCCCATGAGCCAGATGAGCTTTTCCGACTTTGAGTACGCCGGCAAGCGCAAGCAAACCCGCCGAGAGCGCTTCCTCGCCGAAATGGATCAGGTGGTGCCCTGGGCAGGCCTGCTGGAGCTGATCGAACCGTTCTACCCCAAGGCCGGCGGCGGTAGAAAACCCTATCCTCTGGAAACCATGCTGCGCATCCATCTGTTGCAGAACTGGTTCTCCCTGAGCGACCCGGCCATGGAAGAAGCGCTCTACGAAATCACGCCCATGCGCCAGTTCGCACGCCTGACGCTGAGCGCGCCAATCCCCGAAGACACCACGATCATGAACTTCCGGCACTTGCTGGAGAAGCATCAGCTCGCACCGGCAATCCTTGCGGTCATCAATGGTTATCTGCAGGAAAAAGGCCTGTCGCTGCGCCAAGGCACCATCGTCGATGCCACCATTATTCATGCCCCCAGCTCGACCAAAAATAAAGAAGGCAAGCGTGATCCCGAGATGCACCAGACCAAGAAAGGCGGTCAGTATTTCTTCGGGATGAAGGCGCACATCGGTGCCGATGTCGAGTCCGGCCTGGTGCATCACGTCCATGGCACCGCTGCCAATGTGGCCGATGTCACGCAGGTGGCTGAACTGCTGCATGGCGAAGAAAACGCCGTGTATGCAGATGCCGGTTACACCGGTGTCGAAAGGCGCGAAGAGCATGAAAATCGGGGGGTGATCTGGCAGATTGCAGCGCGTCGCAGCACCTATTCCAAGCTGAACCAGCGCAGCGTACTGTACAAAGCCAAGCGCAAGATCGAGTTCTGCAAGGCTCAGACACGGGCCAAGGTCGAGCATCCGTTTCGCGTGATCAAGCGGCAGTTTGGTTACGTGAAAGTACGTTTTCGTGGGCTGATGAAAAACACGGCTCAGTTGACCACGCTGTTCGCCCTGGCAAACCTGTGGAGGGTTCGAAAACAGCTCATGGGTATGGGTGAGGTTCGCGTTTAACACGGAGAACCGGTCGAAAAAGCTCTCCGTACATGATTTTTCGGTCACTTTTCGTCCAATGACGCTGTAGGTGCCTGGAAAATTGCAACTTGCCGCGGCTGCACGACAAGTTGATCGGAGCATCCTTAGCAGGTCGGCCCTACTTTCTAGGTTTCGAGTTCAGCGCAGTAAGCTTTCCACTGGCCAACGCTTTTAACTCGGCAACCTCAAAGATCAGTCGCTGGTTTACCGAGGCCAGGCGAGCAAGCTCCGTCATCAACTGCTCATTTTCGGCACGAAGCTCCCTGTTTTTTTCCTTTTCATTCATGAGTGCCTGGTGTTTGGAGTCACGTTGGGCGCGCACAGACTTGCCCATGAGAGTGCGAATCCTCTCTGCCACCGCTGGATAGGTATTATGGACTAGGCCAGGGGTAACATTCGCTGCTCGGGCGACGGAGGCGATGGTAATTTTCTCGTTCTTTGCGACCAAGCCATCGATAACCTTTTCGAGCGTTTCGAGAGTTTTAGATCTTGAACGGGCTCGAACGTCCTTAGCGCTCATTGGCCGCCTCCTCGATGTCCTCGTTCAGCGGAGCAAGACCAAGGCTGTTAATGACTCCTAGCGCTACCTGTAAATCCCGTTCTGCTCGCTGCCTAACGGCGGGGCCTGCATCGACTATCTTTATCAGTTCCAGTTGCTGGCTGTAGATGTCTTGCCAGGTACTCGCAAAAAACTCATCAATCACCGAATTTTTGCATCCTGGACAACGGGTTGCCTCGTAAAGGCCAGCCCCTCCGCATCCCCGCTCCGTCGCTATGCACCAGCCGTGGCCAGTCGCACGGATATTTGCATGTGGAGCAGTTTGAGCAAGCAGGGCTGTTCTATCCTTGATAGGTATCGCCCGCAACTCGACAATCTTTTCAGCTGCCCCACCTGCTAGCGGCTGATCATCCAACCATGACTCAATTAAGTCAATTTTAAACTCGGTCATTTGCTGCATGATCTCATCAAAAAGAGCCATATCCTGCTGCGGATTGGAAGCATAAAGCTGCGTCATGCTCATACTGCTGTGCTTGAACTGCCACTTAAGCCAAATTAGAGAAGTACGCCCCATACGCGACTCGACGAAGCACCTTGCGTAAGTACGCCGGCACTGGTGGGTGCGAAGAGGCCAATCGCTGCCAGCGGCTTTTGCAGTGCGATCAAAGGCCTGATTCGAGCCTCCCCCACTAAGCGCACCAACACTCCTAGATCCAGTCCTACCATCATGGGTATAACGGGCTAGAAAAAGCTTCTTAGAATCCCTCCGAGCTTTTTCCAGTCGTAATAAATGTTCGGCAGGATCGTTTGGGCTCAGATTTTGTTCGAGCGCGCGAATCCCCTGTTCAAGTTCCTTTCTTATGCCAGCGGAATATCGCACAAGTACATTCAAGGCGTGCAGCGTAAGCTCTGGAACGAGATACTCCACTAGTCCTTTACCGGTTTTATGCTCGATAGTTGATACCCAGCAAAACAGCACGCCACTTTTGTACTCCCTCCGCCACTTATAAACCTCAATGCCAATGGCTTCATCATTGCGCATACCACTTGTGATCGAAACTATGTAAAGCACCGCATCTCTAACACGAATGAAAGCCTTCTCATTACAGGGTATGTAACCGATGCCGTTTACGGCAAGCTCCGCATCCGCCTCCGATAAAACACTCTCACAATGATTGAAGATTTTGGCCTGATCATCCGGAGGTATGATGCTCGTCCGCCCAACACCTTTATCCGCAGACTTAATCCCTGTGGATTTACCAATACCGCTAACACGCCATAGCGTAGAACCACCCCACGGATCTTGCTGGAGTGGATAAGTCATTTCAGATGAAAAGACCCAGAGAAAGTCGATAATCCGCAAGCGTCCGTACAACGTTAGCGCTCGTAATTTGAGCTCATTTTTGCAATAATGGACATAATTACTGATATGAAGGGGGCGAACATCATTGAATCTTGAAATCCCAAGGTCTTTGAGCCAGCGTAAAAATGGCATCACGCTCGCCGCAGCGAGGGTAGTAATGCCCCGAGCAATCGGAGGTTTAGAGCTAGGCAGCCCTCTTTTAAACCATGCGTAAACTACTGCCTTACAATCATCAATAAGAGTTTCCGGCAAAGCTGTATCCCAAACAATAAATTTGAAGCATTTGGAAACGTTAGCCTGATCGAAAAATGGACGTAGATCCCACTGAGCATCGCCGAGCCTGCTCAAAATCAACGTCTCACCGGTGTCACTCATGATGGCACTTATCACAATTTGTTGACGCTCTGATTCACTTAAGCCATGAGCACTAACAGGCTGTGCAACCAGAACATCATAGGCTTTCAATAGTGCATTGCTATTCCTAATGTTCATATTAAACCGCCGGCTTTCTTTCTCAAATACTTGATCTTCGTTGCCCAGAACGGATGCGGAGAAACCCGAGCTTTCGACTTTGCCTGACCAACAAGGGCAGAATCGAATTTGTGCGAGGTAAACTCATCTACCAATTTAATGTAGGCTCGTTGGCGTTTACGCCAGCTTTCCCATTCATCTGCAAGGAAATAGCCAAGTTCAATTTGTAGAAAGTACTGATAACTGAAAAGACGGTACAAATCATCCAGAGCACCTACGATGGCATAACTCGGACACCCTAGGCAATGGATGAATTCTTCACAATGGCTTATCCCGTCCTTCGGCGCCTTGGCGCCATAAAGCGTATCCTTGCAACCACCTGGAGGAGTTGGCGTTACACTGATACCACGCAGCTTATCAGTGAAACATTCGCCAACAAAAGCAGCTCCCTCCATCTTAATTTCATCATTCATTTTCAAATAATGGTTATCAGCCACAGCGGGACTATGCCCCATTACGGAAGACACTTCGAGAATGTCGCCGCCGCTTAGTTTCCACAATCGGCTCTCCATAGTCTTACGTAGCCGACTGAGAGTTACGTGAAGACGCTCCCCTTTGTCACTTTTCAGCCCGTGCCGCTCACATATATTTTTAGTTGAAATATACACGGCTCCTGCCCTCAACGTCACAACCTTGTTTTCACATCCACGCTGCCCCGAGCGATACAACCAAACACACGAACTTATTTCAGCAGACGCAAGAGCGACAAGCGGCTTGCTAATTTCGAGCGCTTTATTGAGTACGGCCACCCCATCGAGAGGGATAGCGTTGTACTTGTCAATCAAATTATTCTGACGCATTACTTTAATCTGCGCCCCATTACCCCGGCGCTTCACAGTATTTATCACCCTCAAGTTCGGCACAAAAGGATGAGGCATCATAGCATCCCTAGACATCTCCAATAGGGGCGTCGTATTAATACCAGACCTTGCCGCAATTATCAGCAGCATCACTGTCATAGCCTCCGCCCCATTACCTAGAAACTGATCTTTATGAATGGCAATTAAATCAACCTTTAGGGCGCTCAATAATCTCTGCATTTCCCCCATCGACAGCGGACTTGCATCCTTTGTCCTTTCAGCATTATTCGGGAATGCTCCGGGCGGCAAGAGGTCGTCCAAATCGACCTCGATAAACCCATAATCTGCGAGCGCTATAACCAAAGACTTAAAGCTTGTATAGTAATTTTTAGCAGTAGACCCGTGGGGGTACTTTAATTTCAACCATGAAATGAAGCATTCCAGATGGCGCTTGGTTAAATTGTTCGGCGCGGCAGGAAAAGCCTCTAAATTACTGCTGCGCAAGAAGCTTATAAATAACCTTAGACCATTGACAGAATACCCTATGAGCGTGGAAACTGAAAAATTACCACCATGCAAAAGCGCTCTGATGACGAATATACTTTGAGCAGCCCAAGCATCAAAGCCAAATCCCATGTACTGAGAGTGATCAATCTGCCTGTGATATCTCGGATTCAGAGGCAAATCAACAATGAGGCTATCCTCAACAGCATCAAAGCCTTTGACAACAGATGGCAGGACAGCCTTGTAATCTTTTTTTCGCGCCATAATCCTGACCTCATACACATCTGAGAGAGTCGGCCATAAAAATGGTATCAATCTCGTCCTCATGAGCAAGAACGGACTGAGCTTCAAGCTGATTTATCAAGTGCAGGTAAATCATTGTTGTCTGAACATCAGAGTGCCCGAGCCGATCACGAACATACAACAACGGCTCACCATTAAAGCCCTTATTTTTACGAAGAGCCAATAATGTATAAGTCCCGTAAGTATGCCGCAGCATATGGGCGCGCACGTAAAAGCCGCACTTTCGCTCATAGCACTTCATCACATCCACGACAGCGTCTTTAGAGTAAGGCCTCCCCTCATTAGTCAGGAGTAAGGCGGTAGGATTACCTGCGTCACGAGATTTACGCAATTGCCTTTGATGAAGCGAATATGACCACATTTTGTCCATCAGTGACCATGGGACATCAATCACCCTAGGACGATCATATTTTATAAGCATATCTGCGGGATCTAGAGCCACACTTATCATTTGCCCCGCACGCAATCCCTTCTTCAGCTTTGGATTGAAGACATATTTAAGCGGGAATGATCTTGCTTCACAAGAGCGCAACCCAGTTCGAACCATTAGGTGAAATAAGATCTGATGACTTGGATCAGCGTCCACGCCCAGGCACTCTTTGACTTGATCCTTAGTTAAGAATTTTGTAATTCGCCTGCGCTCGCGAACCATAACTGAGACCTTCACCTTCTCGGCTCCAGTCCTAACAACATGAGTAAGCAAACCGGAATGGGAAGCAACCCTAACTTTCTTCTCTCCAAACGGGAGAACCGATATGAGGTTGCGTTGTTTAGCCCACCGATAGAACCGGACAATTAACGCTAGGCGCTTGTTCACAGTTCCAGGATCGAGCTCCAGTTCGCCCAGTGACCAATCCGTATAACGTGAAAGGATACTCAGGCCATGCGCTGGACTTTCATCGTTCCAGGACAGCTGATTAGCCTCTAGGAAAGCGAAGTAGTCGTATAGACGCCGCCCATATGCTTCCCAAGTCAGATCGCTCAGGGACTCACCAGACTCGACGAGCGTATGCCAGAGAAAGGTCTGTGCCGGTTCGACAGGCCACCCGTCCGCCCCGATGAGCAGCGGAAACCCCTTAAAGGATCGACCAGCCAGGGTCAGATCTTCTGTTGCGAATACAAGCCTCATGCCGCGCCTTTTCCATCCAGAAGTGAATCCTTTTGAGGATTGGAATGGCTGATCCAGATCGCTTCAGAAGGAGGCGCGGACTGTACATCGTTTACTAACGTTTACCACCCCTCTGATCGTTGTTGCTCAATACGACGATCGGCGTCTTGGCCAAGTCAGGCCGGAACACGCGCTCACAGCTCGCATAGAACGAGTTGCAGTCGATCAGCGCGAACACTTGGTCACTGCGCATGATCACGAACGCTGTAGCGCACAACGCCCCAAACGACGAGCTCATCACCCTCCATGATGTACCGCGGCGGGTATGCTGGATTCTCCGATTTGAGGATTACCACGCCATCGCGGCGGTGCAGACGCTTGCAGACAGGCTCGCTGTTGACCGCTGCGATGACAATGTCCCCATGCTCTGCCTCACGACCGCGGTCGACAATTACGATGTCACCCGAGTAGATCCCTGCCCCTTGCATGCTGTCGCCCTCCACTTTAACCAGATACACATGGGGCGCGCGGAGGTCGAATAGCTCATCCAGGGAAATATGGCCTTCCAGATGGTCTGCCGCAGGCGAAGGAAAACCGGCTGGGACATGAAACGAGTAAAGCGGTAACGGTTCGGTGCCGCCGGTTGGCGTACCCAAGAAAGTGATGGTCATGATGGAAGGTCCAATGCAAGCTGTATGCATATACAGTAAATCTGGCATCGTTCCTCCGGTCAATCTGGGCAGCGATATTTCTGACAGGCGAGAGGTCAGCCATGTGTGGACGATATTCGATCTACGAGTCGATGGATCATTACCTACGCCAGCTATCGCTGGACCTGGTGGTGATCAATGGCTATGACCATGAGGCGATCAATCGCTACAACGTAGCGCCGTCGACCCGAGTCGAGATCATTCGCCAGGTCGGGGATGGGTTGATCGTGGACCGGGTGAAGTGGGGATGGTCGCCATTCTGGGCGAAGGGGAAGCGCCCCGATCCGATCAATGCACGGGCCGAGACAGTGGTGACGGGCAAGTTTTTCAGTGGGCTGTGGCCAGAGGGGCGAGCTTTGGCGCCGGCCAACGGCTGGTTTGAATGGATACCGGATCCGGCCGACCCTAAGCGCAAGCAGCCTTATTACATCACCAGCGCTGACGGAGGGCCGCTCTACTTCGCAGCGCTCGCCGAAGTGCACGGGAACATTGAGGCGGATGAGCGCGATGGGTTTGTGATCATCACAGCAGCCGCAGACCAAGGACTGATCGATATCCACGACAGAAAACCCTTGGTGTTGCGCCCTGAGCTTGCCCAGGAATGGCTCGACCCGGCTACATCAGCGCAGCGGGCTTCGGCAATCGTGGAACAGGGGTGCAGGCCGGCAGCGGACTTCCGCTGGTATCCCGTAGGCAAGGCGGTAGGTAATGTCAGGAATGAGGGTGTAACGTTGATTACGCCCAAAGACAGCGAAGATCAGCAGGGTCAGCTAGAGTTTTGATGAGTGAAAGCACCGCGAGATAACCATCATGCTAAAACAAGAAGCAGATGACGTAATTGAGCGTATCAGGGACGATCTGAAAAGACACGGCGTGCTGATCGGCTACGATTCAGAGCTGACTTCTACGGATTTCGGCTGCGACCTGGACCACCACGTTGCTCTGGTCAGAGAGGATCCGAACAACCGCGTTTTGCGTATCTCGATACATGACGAAGGCTTGTGGGACCAGCTCCGCCAGGGCGCCGTGTATCGTTGTATCGTAAGTGAATGCCACGGAAAGCTATTCGGCATTCCAATTACGATAGAGCCAAGGACTGATGCGTCCTACACCATCCAGTACAAACTCTAGGCGCCAGCAGGGTAGCCTGGTTGCCAGACTACCCTCACACCAAACTCAGCAGGTTTCCCTTCATCCTGCGCGCATGGCATCAAGAGCCTCCTTCAGCAGAGGCTCTCCCGCCTCAATCATCCCGATGAAGGTCCGCTTGTCCAAAACCCTGTCCCTCTTCATGCAAGTGGGCACCAGCGGAAATCATCACCCATCTACACCCCGTTTGATACAGCCGGTATAGGCACACCTGTGCCAGCCCCACCCCAGGCAGGATCACTACAGGATGCGAGAGCATAAATTATTCTCTAGCCCTGTGATCATCGTAATTTCTATTCGCACATAGGCGAAAACCACGCACATTTCGAAAGCACATTTCTGGTCAGGAGAATCATTATATTGCCGAGCGTTGCGCCTACCCGGCCGCGCAGCAAGAGGCGTATCCGCCTTCCTCGTGCAATACCAATCCCAAAAGGAAAACCTTCATGCATCAGGTGAAATATGACCTGCCCGAGGCTCAATCAAGCCTTGAGTTCATCCTTGAACAAGTGATCTATGGAACCGAGGTGGTTATTGTCCGCCACGGTGTAGAGGTTGCTCGCATTACCCCTGTAGACGGCCTGCGCCATCGCGGCACCGTCCTATTGGAGGCGCCGTATGAGCTGTGAGGCGGCGACCTACCCGCGCCACAGCGCTCTGGATGACGCTTATGGGCTGTTTACTGGCATCGCCCTGGCTGCGACCGGTATCGCCATCTTGGGCAAAAGTGGGCTGATCACTGGCGGCATTGCTGGCATGGCGCTGCTGGCGTCGTTCGTCACCCCCTACCCGCCTTCGGTCCTGGTGCCGGCCATCAACGTGCCGTTCCTGCTGTTCGCATTGTTCACCATGGGCCGGAACTTCACCCTGAAAAGCGTTCTGGTCAGCTTCGCCCTGGGTTTGGGTGTAAAGCTGGTTACCCCGGCGTTGAACGTTGCCGGCATCGACCCGGCGATTGGCTGGGCGCTCGGCGGTACGCTTCTGGGAATGGGCATTCTCTGCCTGGCCAGGCATAACGCATCTATGGGCGGCACCGGCTCTATGGTTCTGTGGTTACAGCGGAAATTCGGCATTAACGCCGGCGTGGCGCAGCTCGTTTGCGATGCGGCGCTGTTTCTGATCGCAGCCTTCTACCTGCCAGCAGACAAAATGGCCTGGTCGGCGGTGGGCACCGTCGCAATGAATCTGGTGCTGATCCGCTGGCACAAGCCGGGACGCTACCGCGGCTGAACCGATACCTCTCCAGGAATAGACCAGAGCCCTACCTTCAAGCCCGGTGATTGTGCCGGGCTTTGTTGCATTTTCGGTGCACGCCGGTCAGGCGTCGCTTCGCAAGCCAGGCCTGCCATGCGACTTCATTCAAGCTGCTGAGCAAGCAGCGGCAAGCGCTGGCTGCTGCCTCAAGCTCTTTCTCATATCCGATACGCTGTCGCCGCTCGGCCAGGAGCGCTCTCACCTTTACCTCGAGGCTGTCGGCTGGGAGGGACCGTTTGGTACTGCTGAACGATTTGGGGATCAGGCGTCGCCCCCCATACAACTGCCGTCACACCTATGCGACAATATGCTTAATGTCCGGCCTCAACCCCGCATTTATCGCCCACAGCTGGGTCACAGCGTGCAGATGCTGCTGTCGACGTATGCCCGTTGGCTCAACTCAAGCTCCGACTGGAGCGAGCTGGAAAAACTCAAGATTGGTATCAAATCGGTATCAGCTGAAAATCCAGCGTCGTAAGTTACTGATAGGTAAGCCCTTTGATCTCCACCGCCAACATCACCATGCGATTATTTTCGCGGTTTTGAGCGGCGTGGAGTGCAGTGTTTCCGGGGGTTTCAGCCTCTCAACTACGCACCAAAACGCATGCATTGGCCCAAGAATTGGCCCAAGCCTTATGGTGGAAACTTACCTGTCCGCCCGGTGCTTCCCAGCGGTTTTCAAGACCGTGGCATAAGCGCCCAATCCATGCGGCTTAAAGGGAAAATTCGATTCCAAAACAAAGACGAATCGGCACGGCTGCGGGCCGCATACTACAAGGGTCGCTGCTTCGGTTTTGGAATCGATTTTTGATGGCAAAACTGCTTGGACAGCCATTATAATCGGACTAACACGCCGGGGGATCTGAATGTGGCCATGCGGCGGTGAGCCCCTCTCCCGCACAAAATTTGTATCGCCTTGGAGGCCCACAGCTGCGAAAACTACCCTCACCCCTCCGGCATAGTCCAGAGAGGATCGAATGGTAGATGATCGGTTGAGGCCCAGCGTTTCAGACACTTAAGCCCTTTGATTGCAGCTTTGTTAGCAGCAAGGATCGCAACTGAAAATGACAGTTATCTCCGCACCAGAGCTAATTCAACAGTACAGAGATTTGAAACCGAGGCTCGTTCGATTAAAACATAATCTCTTAACAGCCTTGGAGGACATGATCACTCAGAAAAATGTCCCGATCTTTGCGATTGAATCTCGAGTTAAAGACGAAGACTCTCTTCTCGGTAAGATTTCCCGAAAGGGGTATGAGCCAACCCTAGGCAATATCGATGACCTTTGCGGGATACGGGTGATTTGCTATTACCAGTCAGACATAGATACTATTTGTCAGATCATTGACGGGGAGTTCGACGTTCTGTCAAAAGAAGACAAGCAGAGCGAGCTAGACGATGATAAATTTGGCTACCGATCGTTTCATTACGTGGTAAAAATAAAGGATGAATGGCTGGCCCATCCTTCTGCTAGGGGGCTAGACGGTCTGAAAGCAGAAATTCAGGTTCGCACCATGCTCATGCATACCTGGTCTGCAATTAGTCACAAACTTCTCTACAAAAAAGTTTCAGATGCCCCCGCGCAACTGAGGCGAAAACTTAATCGACTGAGTGCTCTAATCGAATTAGCGGACGAACAATTTGACTCTATCAAAGACATGAAGATTGAGTACAAAAATGTCGCATCTAAATCCGACGAAATTTTCAAGCAGCGAACGGAGCTAAACTCAGATGATCTGCTAGCTCTGCGAGATAAGTATTTCAGCGACCGCACTTACAACGACGAACATATCCCCAGTTTGCTAGAGGATATTCGAGAAACGGGATTCACAATGAAAACCTTGGTCGAAAATATCGAACACACGCTGCCGATATTGAAGAATATGGAGCAAGAAGAAGCGGAGAACTCTGATAGCGCCTTACCAATGTGGGGCTTCGCAGGAGTCATTAGGACCATCTTGGATCTTAATAGCGATAAATTCTATTACGGCCGAAGGAAAACTCTACCGGATTACGTAACAGACTCTCGCGAAAAATATCGGCGTATCCTGAACTCTGCCGCTCACAAGAAATAATCCGGCAAAGATCTTGTGTGAATAGAGACACACCGGGCTGAAACAACGACATCGATCGATATAAGCGGCGGGCCGATCAATGGACTGCCGCAACTTCTGATAATGCAGAAGTAGTGTGGAAAATCGACCTCAGGCCGCGTAGTTCGCGGCCTATGCATCGACCCTGTCTAAACCACATCGCCGACTTTGGGCAGGTTTATCCCAGCAAAACCGGAGTTCACCCGCTTAGTTTTAGACTGCAAGAATCCCTCCCTTGGCGCCCCGCCAACCACGATCCGTCCTGGGTCGTCCTTCCCCCACTCGTCCGCTGAATGATAGTGAAACAGGCCAAGGTGCCAGGCCTCCTCATGCTCGGTCAGCGCCCAATACCTTGCCGCCTCTGCAAACTCCAGCATTTCGACCAGGGTTTCGGCGTTTACCTCGCGTCGACGATGAGCGGCATAGGCCATCTCATCAAGAACGGCGGAACGCCCCTCGGGGTCCGTGACTAGGGCGAATTGGTCGTTCAGCTCATCCAGCCATGCTTGCGGTATCCCGACCATCATTCCTTCCTACACCACCAGGACTGCGCGTACAGCACGCCGTCGATGTCCTCAACCCCGTTGATGTTCATCCCGAGCTGGGCCATGCCATTGACCTTGGCATCGTGCAGCCGGGGGATGATGTCTGGTCCAGGGGTCGGGTTGAACACCCAGGCCTGCGTGGCCACCCGGCCCAGCGGTTCGCTGTGGTGGTCACCGATGTGGATGTCGGCGCGCAGAGGCTGGATCTTCCCGAGCTGCTTCGTGGGGATGGCCACGCCATTGACGCGGCGTCGGACGAGAAGGAAGTACATGCTGCACCAGATACTGTATATAGATACAGTATTTCAGCATCAGGAAACGCAAGCGCGCCAGTACCGCTCGGCGGACTATGCTTGTGTGCTCAGGCAGGAAGTATGGGAAATGTGCGGAAGGCTCAGCCAGTACCGCGGCATACACGACTTCGTTGAAACCCTCGGCATGCCGGAGGTGTGGCGGAACAACGTGGGCGATCAGGCGCTTGGCCGTTACAACGTCGCGCCGACCACGTCAGTGGCGGTGCTGCGGGTGGATGAAGCAGGGCCTCGGGCTGACCTGGTGAAGTGGGGATGGCGGCCACACTGGGCGACCGATCGCGCCGCGCCGATCAACGCCAGGGTCGAGAAAGTCGCTCACGGTCCATTCTTCCGTGCGATCTGGCCGCATAGGGCGATTACGCCTATCGATGGATGGTACGAATGGGTCGATGAAGGCGGACCCAAGAAGCAGCCGTACTACATCCGGCGAAGGGATAGGCGCCCTTCCCTTTGCGCCAGTATCGGCCAGTTCACCAACAGCGAGCACGACGGCTTCGTCATCATCACTGCCAACGCTCAGGGCGGGCTTGTGGACGTGCACGACCGCCGGCCAGTTGTGTTTGAGCCGGACCTGGCGCGAGAGTGGATTGCAGCCGGTATGCCCAACGAGCACGCCGAACAGATGGTGCTGAACCTGGGAGAGCCGTCTGAGGCTTTCGAGTGGTATCGCGTGGGCACTGCAGTGGGCAATGTGCGCAATCAAGGCGCCGAACTGATCGAGCAGCGTCAGTGAAGAGGTGGAAGTTTCTGGCCGCGCGCTTTGGCCACCACCCGCAGCTGGTAATCGCAGACCATTTGAAATAGCGACTCGGCCAGCAGGTGCAACCGCTCAACCTCTTCAGCGGGTTTCCCTTCATCCTGCGCCTGTTGATAAGCACGCATGGCATCCAGGGCCTCTTTCAGCAGAGGTTCTCCTGCCTCAATCATCCCGATAAAGGTGCGCTTCTCCATTACCCGCTCCGATCAGTTGATCAGAGGATTATAGGACCTCTCGCAGAGCTGGCCTGCTATTCGGGCTTGGTCATAAGCTTTCGCCAGCTCTCCCGCTCTCGCATCAGCCCGTGCGAACAGGTCGGAGAGCACCATGGCGGCGCGGGTGGCTGCCTGGCCTCGGGCGACAGCAGTGGTATCCGTGCCGGGGCAACTGACGGTGGCGGCGAGCTTGGCGCCTTTGTTCATGGTCATAGACTCTCGGCTCCTCCTGCGTCGTGGCGGATGGCGGCAAAATCCAATGGCTCTGGCGATCTGACGATCTTGGCCAAGCGCATCTCAGCCACCATCAAACGGCGCTGCGGTTGGCATGGAATGGCGTAGATTGGCGAACGGTTTGCCCCATTTTTGCCCCATCCCTTCTGGCATTTTGCACTCATCAACCATCTTCAAATGACAAATTTCGGGCAAAAAAAAAGCCGCTCTAGGAAGCGGCTTATTTGTTTCGGCAGCGGGCTAGGAACCGCTGCCATAATCCCAAGGGATCATTCGCACGGCCAGAGTTTACCGTTTTCGGTAAACCGAACCAACGTTTTTTCCACTTTAAGTGTAAAAACTTAAACACAAGTAAACTCACTATCCTAACAGATTTAAAGTAAGTCAAGCAAGGAAAAGCGCAAACGCTCAACCAGCTGGCAAAATGCTGTTATCATCCAAACCCTCAACCGGATCTACGGTTGACGGACCCTTTGACTCGGGCCTAGGAACCCGTCTCAGCTACATCAGAGGGCCACAAATAGGATAAGCCTCAAGGGATCATTCGCATGACACCTAACCTGGTAGGGGCTGAGAGAAACCAGGGAGGCAGTCCTCATTCAAGGGACGATACAGTATGCGGACTATCAAACGCCTACTGCGTGTGACGATGAAGTTTTACAGCGTTTACCGCGCCTGGAATTTCATTCGTGACAGCATCGACGCTCTGTAACTTAGAGTTCAGCAATAAAGCCTCATCCTAGGATGGGGCTTTTTTACCGGCAGCTACATCCTCCTCACATCGACTAATCCACGCCTGGGTCCGAGCTGGCTACTAAATCCTGTCGGGCAACCCACACGGGTGTAGGGATTTGAACCCGCCCGATATGCTCGGTAGGCCACTATAGGCCAGTAAAAGCGGTTATCCTCGCCTAAGCAAATGCCCTATTCGGGCCTTAAGCGCCCCAGAATCTGCCCTAAATTTGCCCTAAAAATATCACGGTACTAGGAGACCATCATGGACGAGAAAGCCGCGATCACGGCAAATACCCTAGAGCTGCTGCTACTCAATCAAACTGCCATCAGAACAGCACTGGAAGAGTTATCCCTCTGGGTTAGTCAACGTGGCTCGATCCACAACCACGACAACGTCATGGCGGCCCTGGTGACACTGGACACCCACACGGAAGCAATCTCAATCGGGATCGAAAGGCTACGGGCTTGAATCAGCAAAGCTGCCCCACAGCCTCCTATGCGTCATCGAGCGGCCGAGCCAGACCCGGCAGTGTGATGGCACCACCATACTCTTTCTAAACACCTATAATTACGAGACATTCAGAGAGCCCAGAGCCCCCAAGCCTTCGTACAATTATGTACCATTCATTTCGGCTTCTTGAATTCTAGCTCAATGCCAGCAGAATTTACCAGCAATCCCGCAGAACCCTGAATGCTCAATCTTTCGGCCACTTAAGCTCTAAGATTTCATTATTTTTTGTGGCATTTTCATGTAGGAGAAAGTACCTATTCACATCTTCACTCGCAAGACCACAACTAGTCAAAATAGCGCTATCTAGCATTTCACTTTCTTTATTATTCTGAATATAACCGCACAATTTCCAAGCCACCATGCATGAAACATTCAGATTCAGAAGGGATTTTGAATACAAAAATAAATCTTCATCAGGCTTCTTTACTTCGATCAACTTTTTGTTTATGAATTCCAAATGCATCAAGACTTGCTGAGTCCAGCGTCGCTGCTGCTTAGTGAACTGATCAGCAACTTCGATGAAATGCTTTTCAATGAACAGCACATTGACGCTGCTAGGGAACCGTGTTCCCGGAGTCACCCCGCCTTCTTCCAGCCACTTAAATAGAACCGCAATCTGCCCAAGTGCCTGCTTAAGATCCGCCCTAATACTTTCGATGTTTTCCAAGCAAACCTGAACCCTATTCTTCCTCAGCTTCCTGTCTTTGAGTGACGAGTAAGCATAGTTAATAGCAAATCCGACGAAGACACCGGCCAAAGTTGGCACCACCTTCCCTAAAATGCTTTCTGATTTACTCACAGATGAGCTCTGAATATAAGTCAGGCATTGTAGGAAGCTCTCTGTATCCATACCTTTTCCCTAAAATTAAACGCTAGCGGACGAAAGTTTCATTATGACCCACGCGTCGCCACCACTATTGCGCACAAGCTGTATTAACGATGATCTCAAAGCCGCTCAGCGTCCTACCCATCGCGGACATCCCCGTCAGCTGAGCAGCATCCAGCGGTTAGAGAGATTTTGACTCCATAAGCATTCTTGGATGATACACCGCCGAATTGCTCGCTCATCCTAGACGCTTGTCATGGAAGCTGCAACGATCACACTGGCTTGCTGACGGTGGTATCTACGAATTTGCTTTTCGTTCAGCGCCTAAAACCACCCTTAAAAATCCCAGCGCTGGACAACGCGAGCATCTACAGGCCGCCGAATAAGGCTTATACTTACAAACCAGCCTTCCGGTCATCATTATTAACCTTAAAAGGTCCAACTTATGATACTACCTAACGGAAAACAAATCTTATTTAAACAGTGTCAAGACACCTACAAGCACCAGCCACACAACGCCCTAAAAATCGGCGCAAACAATTCATACATTGTCACATCTTTCGAAATAAGCGACATCTGGGAATTTGGCCATTTCAAGATACATCCCTCACGAAAGATAGATCTCCCAAACAGGCATTTTGGGCTAATATCAAAAGTAGAATGCAACTCCCCCTTCGCAAATACTGTATTTCAGGCGTTCGCAACATTTATCGCGACACTTTTAACTTTCAGCACTGGCAAGAAGGCTTTAGCCCCCAATGAAATCGCCCCCTTTAACAATCGCGAACTTGCCCCTGAAGAAGAACTCAGCATTGCACTCCACCTTCCATTAACCGAAATGGGCCCACGGAAAACTGTTACGAAGAAATCTCAAGACTGGGAGCATCGAGCAAAAAAGAATATGGAGGGTCTCATTGATCAGCTTGCTAACCGAGACTTTCCTGAAAAAAAACGCACACAAATAGTACAAACCATAAGACTGTTTAGCCTATCAGTACTGACAAAAGAAATCGATTTTGGGCTTGCGTATCTCCTCACGGCTGCAGCGATAGAGTCAGCTGCTCAGCAGGCAATTAAACCCGATGAAGTTTCTGAGTTACCACCCAAATATGAAGCCTGGAAAGAGAAAGCGGAAAGGGAAGACGGAGACTTCAGGGAATTATTCAGAGAATACGAACAAAATCGCAATAAAAGTAATCTAAAGGCACGGTACACAAAGTTCATATTTGACTATTCATCCGTAGAAGAGTGGCACAAAGAAATTGAGCATCCGAATCAAGAGGCATACGACATTCTTCCCGCAGAGGCAAAACCCCATTTCGAATTCATGATCCGAAAAAATCAAGGTGAGTACTACCCAGAAGACCTAGATCATGACGAATTACACAGAATAATTGGAAAGACGTATGCTCATAGATCTGGATTCATTCATGAAGGCGTACAACCTCCACACACAGACGCAGCCACCACCAACAAATTCTTTCAACAACTAACAACCATAGCTCACGCAGAAAGAAAACCGAACCAGTCAATTGAGCAATTCATAAAAACCGTAAAACAGATAAAGCCTAAATTCGAACTCTTACCAAACATTGAGCTCATGACAACCATCGGTATGATATCCATCAGGAACTGGATCAACTCATTGCAACCGACTCCGCACCCTCTATAGGCAAGACTAAATTTCGCGAGCAATATAAAGTCTGCACCCTCAATCATAGTAAGCATAAAGAAGCGCCCACTCCAAAACATAGGGGCGGGCGCTTCTATATCAATGAGCAATGTAAAAGTTTATGAAGAGCAACCAGTAACGGTGTATGACTAACCACTGTCCATAACGTGAATCGTCAAGGGCTCGCAGCAATCAGGATAACTTTCAGCCTTCGTTTTATAGTAAAATGCTCACTGCGGGGTGACCGTAAACACATGCAAATCCACTCCATCACGTATCGTCACACCAACAAGACAGCCATTTGGCCCACTTCCTGCTATTATTTGATCAATTCGCTGTTCTACATAAGCCGCTACTACAATCCCCACAACTGGGATGTTGGCGGTTAAAAATGCAGCAAGGGCCGCACGAACAGCATCATTCTTCAAGGTGCCAACATCCGCGCTATCCAAAGCTATAACAATATCCGTATCTTCATGGGGCGGAATGCCACGCGTCGAAACATCAACACTTTTTACTTCCATAACGCCTCCTACATAAGCTCAATTTGATTTTAGGCGCCCACGCATTTTTCGCACGGAAAACCTCAACAACATTTCGAAATAAAAATTCTTACAACATCGGAAAAACCATAGAAGCAAGCTCAACCCGTTAGTGCTTCTGCGGTCTATGATTTATTTCTCGCACATAACCTTGACAAGCTTCGAGCGCGATTAACCCCCGGTCGCCTTCGTCGGTGATGGCGACAACTCGTTGAGTATGCGCTCGGTCAAGTTGGGCGCGTACGGCTCCATGTACCACGCCTCCGGTGCCGGTGGCTTCTCGCATCCCACCGTCACAACCCTGGGGGGCAAGGGCTCCCGCGTCGACAAGGACTGACAACCGCAGATCAGCGGTAGCAAGCCGGTCACGCAGGCGAGCTTGAGCTTGTTGAGCATCGTTCATTTCCTTCCAGTGCGTTTTGGTCTGATCCTGCAGGCGGGCCTCCAGGGCGCGGCGCGCTTCCTGCTGCTCTTCCAGTTGGTTGAGTGCAGCTGCAGCGGCCTCCTCACGCTCACGGCCGTACACGCGGTCCCTCTCCGCCATCTGCTTGCCAAAGTCGTCAGCCTGCCCGGCGAGCTGCGCGCCATAGACATTCGCCTGCCACACCCAGGCTGCCCAGGCGCCGATGGCACACACGAGCATAGGGGCCGCCAGGGCGATCAGGCGACCGCCCAAGGCGCTCACTGCAGCACCTCAAGCGCTCGCTTGTAGAGGGACAAGCGGTCATCCAGGCCGTTGGTACCACCGTTGATCCGCTTCGTGATGGCCAGCATATCGCCCTTGTCTGCCAGGTTGTTCAGACCCTCCTTCTGCCAGAACCAGCCGGCCGACATCGCGGCATAGACCGGTTGCTCGAGCAGCTCAGGGGTACTGAGCAACCGGCTGTCACCGAACAGGGCCTCGCTGCAAGCCTCATAGTTGAACCGGCCCGTGACCTGAATGAGCCCTCGGCCACAGTACAGCTGGCCGTCACCGTCAGCCTGTGGCGTATTACCCAGGCGCTGTGCCAGGCGACCGGTGTCGTACTTCGACAGGTACTTATCACTACCAAGTTCGCGCACGTATTGAAGCTGGCCGGACTCATGCCCCACCTGGGAGATGAATGCTGCCATGCGCAGACGGGTGACCATGGCGAATTTGCCCATGGTGGCGTTGAGGCCAGGAACAAAAACGCCGGCTTTTCGGCCGGCGCTTGGAAGGATCTGGAGCAACTGTTTCTCAGTGATTGGCATTGCGAAGATTCCTAGATTCAAACAAGTATGAAAAAGCCCCGTCAGTGCGGGGCTTCATTAGGTTTGATCGGCGATCCAGGGCGGCGCCACAGGGCGCTGGGCCGTATCGGGAAAGGCAGTGGACTGGGGCCAGTCGCGCAGCTCCTGCAGGTAGGTCAGCAACTGGGCAAATTGCTCGGCAGTTAGGGTGGGCTCCTTTTGAAGGTCTTGCTCGTCACGGTGACGTTCACGCAGCCATTTGACCCGCTCCACTTCACCATTACGCCAGGCTCTTTCTTGCTCAGCCAGGCGCGCAGCGCGCGCAGCCTCGTCAAGCACCCATGCGTTCTCGGACCATACGTGGTCTTCACCAGGCCACGCCACGTGAGTGAAGCCCGCCGGCAGCTCCCCCAGCTCGAAATACTGCGTGGCAGCGCCGTCGGCGGTCGAGTAGACCAAGCCGCGATAGTCTGGCGTCAGCAGCCAATCATCCCCCTGCAGCACCGCCGCCTGATGTTCGCCGGCTACTGGCGGCTTCGCCTGCGTGGCATGCGCCGGGATCAGCAAAAAGCTGTCGTCGATCGGGTCCAGCCGCGCTTCGCCCTCGCCCAGCAGCTCACCCGTTTCCGGGTGGACGTGGTAAATCGTGCGATCAATTGGTGTATCAGCTTGCATGTTTACCTCACTGTCAGTATTTGATGCACCAAAGCATCGCCACGTTGCGCATACGGGTTTCACTGGCGACACGCACAGCCCCGTAACCCGCAAGATCCACCGGGCCGAGAATGCGAGCGGTGCTGGTGGAACCGCTCACGCCGTTGTTGTGAGAGAGGAACTCTCCCGATCCGCCAGACATGCCGTTGATCTGGTTGGTGTTGGCATGACCATGGCCCTGCATGGCGTCCAGTTCGATGGAGCCAAGCGCACGCCCCGGGTTGATACCGCGCCCCAAGTCCAGACCCCGGATCACTTCGCCGCGCATGTCTGGCAGATTGAACGTAGTGGAGCCATTGCCCCACCCGAAAGCACCGTTCGTTGCGGTCAGCAGCGCGGGATAATTGGCACGCAGCACTTGCGAGCCATCGGCCACAAGCCAACCCGTCGGCGGCACGGTCGACGCAAAGGCCTGGACCGCACCCACCATGTTGGTGACTACCTCGATCCAGGGGCCGAAGACATAAGAGTCACTGGCTCGGTGCCACTCGCGGGACGTCAGATGCTCGCGGAAGGTCTGCTGAACTACGCCCAGCCCCCACACTTCGTGGCGCACCTGCGAGCCTTGAGGGTTGGCACCGGGCGGCACGTTTAGACAACCCGTGGTGGTTCGGAACCACGACGTGCCGTCGTACTGGGTGTTCAGATCATTGCCCGGGAACAGCGGGGCATACCCGCCAAGCCCGAAGTCACCTTGCTTGAGCCGATCAGCCAGCAGCGCGGTGACTTCACCCTTGGTGAAGGCCAAGCTGGTATCGAGCAGCCCACTGGTCTCCCAGGTGATCGGCCCCGTTCCCGCACCTGCTCGAGCAACAAATAGCCCAGTCGCCCGAGAAACACCCAGGCAAATAGCGGTTTTGGTCGTATCACGGCGCAGCCATTGCTGCCCGTTGTAGTAGCAGTTGAGCGCAATCGACGCCTCAGCATTGGCCGTCATGAACACCAGGTCGCCACCGTAAACATCGATACCATTGGGCAACGGATTGCGGATGGGCACAGCATCTGTGATCCCGTAGTCGGCCAGCGTGGTGCCTTTGCCCGCCTTGCCGGCGAGGGCGATAAGGATATTCGCGGCAAACTGCGGGTCGTTGTTGAGCGCCGCAGCCACCTTGCTCAGTTGATCCAGACTGCCCGACACCCCTCCCCGGATGGCGAGAATCACGTCTGACAGCTGCTGGGCCATCTCGGTCTTGGTGTAGGCATCCACGATGCCACTGCCCGCGAGCGTGTTTGGGTTGCTGCCCGCCAGCACTCGTCCATCAGCACCGACCTGAACCTTGGTATAGCTCCCGGCCGCTACGCCGGTGCGGCCCAGCGCCTGGGTGAAGATCAGCGCCGTGGTGCCCAGCTGCGGCAGGGTGTCGTTGCTCAGCTGCCAGACCGTGCCACGACCCAGCGTGCCGGCCTGCACCCCGATCATGTGCCCCGGCGTGCACTGCTCGCTCTCGCTGGCGTCCAGCGCACGTACCCAGGCCGCCGGCGACGCGATGTAGATCCAGTTCTGCGCCGGGTTGGCCTGATCCTTTGCCAGCACCCGGTCACCGTCTGCCAGGGCCACACCATCAATGGTTTGCAGGCCAGACAGCGCGATTGCACCGGTAGTCGCGCAGCGAACCGAGCGCTTCATATCGCTGGCCGAAATCGCCTGAATGGCCTGCAGCAGCTGCGTGGATTCGTCTTCGCTGGGATCCAGGCCAGCCGCCGTGATCACGGCCAACAGCTCGTCCGTCACCGCGTTGCCCCAGGCAGACGGGATCAACGACCCAGGCTGTCCAGTGGACGCGTTCTCATCGACAAATTTGCCACCGACCAAACCCACGTTGGGCGTTTTCTTTGGGTAATCCATAAGTCATCCGTAGTTGATTGTTTCGAGAGTGTGGGCCGGGGCAGCGCGCCCCACCAGGCACTCAAGGGCACCGTTCGCCGCGCCGCCGAAGTGCTGGCCCCAATGACTGAATCCGAAGCGGCTGCCCTGGGCGAGCCGCTGGCCGGTTTCCAGCGTCCACATGAATTGCGCGCCCCAGGTGCCAAAGTGGGCCGAGCCGAAGCGCGCACGGCCGAAGCGCGGGGCGCGGTGCTCGACCACCCGCGCTTGCCGGTAACCGAGGCTGAAAGCCAGCTCCACGAAGTACGCCGGTGTCTGGCCGCCGACCTCCAGCAAGCGCCGGCGCACCGCCAACTGCCGATCGGCGAAAGTGGGCGACTCGCCCATGCAGGGGTCAGGCAGCTGCATGACCCGCTCCCAATCTGGCACCAGTTCGCGCACCGTGCTGGGATCGCTCTCAGCCAGCAACGCGGCAGCGCGCAGGTCTTCCCGCGCCAGTTCCTGGGCGGCCGCCTGCAACAGCTCGTCCACGCCGGAGTTAAATTCGCGGTCCCAGGCAGGCCCCGGCGGCAGCAATGCGCGCAGTTGGGCGGCGTAGTCCGCCACTGTCCTCACAACCACAGCACACCCCCATAGGTCAGCAGCTCATTAGCCGCTGCCGCCACGTCACCCACAGGGGCAAACACCTGATGGTCACGCTCGCCTGTGGCGCCGCTGATGGCTTCGCTGACGTGCGTGGCCAGCAGGCCGCCGCCTAATTCCGACTCGCGGTTGTGCAGGTCGACCAGGGCGGCTTCAACGGCACGGCGCACGGCGCTGCTGTCCGGGGTAACCGATAGCTGGTACTGCACTGGCTTCTCCACCGGCGGCAGCACGTACACTTCGGCGGTTACCGGCCGCTCCTGCTCGATGTAGGCGGCCACCGTGGCCAGCGCTTCGTCGTTGGGGATGATGTCGATATCCCCGTCGCGCACGAAGAACACCGCCACCGTGCCCGGGCCAAGCCAGCGACGCAGCACCCACACACGGGTCACGCCAGCGACCTCTAGCGCCCAAGTTTCGTAGTCGCTTTTGCTGCCGCCGTGGGCAATGACCTGGTACGAGCGGATTACCCGGGTGCGCAGCGTCTCGATGCTCTCCTGCTCAGTGCCGCCGGCCAGGCCTGGCGCGCCGACAGTGAACACCTCATTGACGCCCAGCACTGGCGAGACCAGGCGAAGCTGGGTGCCGGCCGGCGTATTGCCCAGCTCACCGGCGTCCAGCGCCTCGATCTCGGCAACGCCCGATGTGGCGGTCAGCTTGACCGTGGCGCGCACCCGGAACAGCACCTGGTCATCGCGCTGCAGCAGCGTGCCGGCATCCAGCAGTGCCGACACGGCGCCGGTGAAAGCCGCCGGACCGGTAGCCGCGACGGCTTCCAGACGGCCGCGCTTGAGACGCGCACGTGCCATGCGCAGCAGCGTGTCTTCGTCGGCGGTGTCTGGCAGGATCTGGTCGGCGATGTACTGCTGATGGCCGTAGCGCCCATAGCTGGCAGCGCCCAGCACCCGAGCCAGCACCTCGGCGTCGGAGCGCACCAGGGCGCTACCACCCGACAGGTCGGATTGTGCCCGGGCAATCAGCGCGGGCAACGTAGGGGTTTCAAACGGCATTGATCACCTGCCATAGCGTGTCTAGTTGAACATCGATCACCGAGCCGTCGCGCATCGACAGCACCACCTGCAGGTCAAGCCGATTAACCCCGCGTGACGCCGTTACGGTAACGGCGCCCACTCGGTCGTCATCGCCCAGCCAGGCCAGCGACTCGCGGGCGAAGGCCTCGGCGTCGCGCACCGTGTCATCGGTCAGCGTGCGCCGGCGCAGCTGCCACAGGCGCGAACCGATACGATCGCGCTCGACCGTGGGAAAGGTGTCGCCCCACCACCCGTAGCGCTGGTCATCGTCCAGCAGGTCGCCGTCCTCGGCGCGGCGCCAGGTCAGCAGGCTGATCACCACCGCCCGCTGCCAGGCCTGTTCCGCGCCGTCATCGCTGAATAGCGCCATGTCAGCCCCCCTTAACCGGCTTCTTGTCCGAGCCTTCGTGAACGTGCAGTGAAGTACTGACGCCGGCGGCGATCTGATCACCGTCCGACACGATGCGGCCGGTGGTGCTGATTAGCGGCGTGTCGAACTCGACCGCCGTGTCAGCCTTGACCCTAAATGTCGCGGTTTGCACCTCGATCACCCGCCCGCGCTTGAAGTGCAGGAAGTCGCCTTCGTCGGTGTACAGAGCCACTTCGCCACTTTGCAGGCCCTGCAGGCGAAAGCGCCGGTCCGACACGCAAATCACCACCCCGTGCGAGCGATCGCCGTTTATGAACGCTGACAGCCCCTCGGCGCCGGGTTTCGGGTTGGAGGTAAAGCCGTAAGGTTCGAAGTACTCCATGCCGTCTTTCACTTCGTCGGCGGTCAGGCGCATCTGCAGGCCCTGCAGCATGCGGCCGGCATCGACCAGGGCGACCACGCCCCGGGCAAGGAAATTTCTCATGGGTTTCATTGGCCAGGCTTCCAGTCAGCGGGGATCAGGTATTCGAAGTTGTCGGCCTTGCCGCCTTTCTTGAGCTTGCGCGACTTGTGCGGGTCTTTCGGTTCAGGGTCGAAGCCATCCGGCGGGCCTACCACGATGTTGGCCACCGTGCCGGCGTCATCCATGACGTACTCGATTTCACTGATCAGCATGTCGCGGTCGATGCCAATCAGCGGGTCGACCACCCGTACCACCATGTTGGGTAGCCACAGCGCACCGTTGGATTGCCGCCAGCCCTGCACCTGATAGTTCAGGGTCAGTGCCTTGCCCATGCGGCTACCCCGCTCCCAGTTGGCCCTGGCCTGGGCAAGTTCCGGGGTCATCTGGCCGCTTTCGTGGATCAGCAGCACGCGGTGACGCGTCGCCCGAGGGTCGGCCAGTTCCGCCTTGACCTCGCTGGCCTGCACGCCGTAGGCGCTGTCTGACCCCGAGCGCTGTCCGGTGACGCGGTATTCCGAGAACACCCCGGAGAAATCCAGCTCGGCGCGGCCGGTCAAGATGTTCTGCCCCAGTTCCAGACGATCGACCGCACGGCCGGCGCTGCCGGGCTGGATGATCACCACCCGGCCCCGGGCGTCGTCGGTCGACAGCAGACGGGAAAGCGTCAGCAGCCGGTCGATCGATTCGAACACCGTTTCGCCCGGCTCAATCTGGTGGTCGGCCAGCTTGGTGGTTTCCGCCACCTCGCTCAGCACCTTGACCCCGTAGGGCTCGGCCAGGGCCTGGACGATCTTCTGCACGCTCTGCCCGCGCCACTGCCCGGGCTTGTTGACCGCCGAGCTGTCCACCAGGTCGGCAGTCAGCGAGCGGCCAGAAACCGACCGTTCCACGCTGCGGCTGTCGTAGTTGATCGGGGTGGCAAACACCCACCCCGTCAGCACGAGGTCGCCGCCGATGCGTACTTCGCAGAAGTCGCCCTGCCGCACTGGAATTTCCACCGCCTGGCCAGGCCAGCGCCATGTCACTCCCAGGCGGAAATCACGGCTCTGCCGCTCGATCCCCGCGCTGATGCTGACTTTCTTCCAGCCGCGATAATCCAGGCCGTTCACGCTCAGCGTGACAGCGTTCATGTCATCCATAGGCTTACTCTTGAGCGACGGCCAGCACCCCGACAGGCAAGAACCCTGGGTGTGCGACCTTGTTACGCGTAACGATTTCAGCGGCGCGGGTCGCGTCGCCGTAGCGCTGATAGGCCAGCACCACCGCCGGCAGGCTTTCCAGCGTGGTCACCTCGGCCAGGCGCACGCCGGCGCGGGCCACCTCGGTCAGGTGGGCGCGCACCTGCTTGCGCACCACCTCCAGCACCTCGAAATGCTCATGCGGGGCGGTCTGCTCGGCGGCCACTAGCGCGGCCTCGATCGCGTCGCGCACGGCCACCACGTCAGCGGTCACCGGCACGTCCGGCCGGGTGATCGGCGAAACCACTTGCTGCTGCAGGGATGGATAGCCCGACAGCGGCGCCGGCGCTTGCACCACCGGCATGACAGCGGCCGTGCGCACGGCCAGGACAATCAACGCATCGCGCACCAGTTCCCGGGCGGCCTCGATCACCGCCGCCGTTGCAGCGCCGCCGGCGGCCGTGCTGCCCGCCTCGATCGCTGCAGCCGCGGCTACGACCTGCGCCGCTAACTCCCGGGACTGCTCGACCTGCGTGGCAATGGCCCGACTCGACGCGGCGAAGCTGGCAAACTCCGGGTCAGCCTCGGGCAGGCCCGCCACGGTGCTGGCAAACTCCGGGTCAGCCTCGATACTCGAGGCGCTGGACGATGCCGACGCGGTGCTGCTTGTGCTGCTCGACGGCCCCCAACGGTAACCGGTCGAGCGGCTACCACCGACGCTTGAGAACTGCCCACGGATCATCGCCGAGAAGTTGCCTGGGGCGTTGATCAGCATGTCGGCCAGCGCCTCCACTGAGCTGACCAATCCCGTCAACTGGCGCAACTCCTGAGCGATGGCCATCTGCACGCCGGCAATACCGTTCTGCAGCACAACCACCGCCAGGCGCGCCCGGTTCACCACCGCCATGGCTGCCTTGTAACGCCGGATTGCCGACTGCAGCAGGGTTTCGGACGACTCTTCCAGCTGCCGCGCCGTGTTCGGCACGCCGGCCGGAAAGCCCTTTTCGCCGTCCTCCACAAACACCAGGTCGAAGCGCGCCATGCCGCCTTCGCGGCGCTCATGCCCCACCGAACAGCCCGTCGCCGTGACCATCAGCCGCCCATACCAAGGGTGGATCAGCTCCCCGGCGCCGGGCTTGTCCAGCGCGTTCAGCAGGGCATCACGCTTGATCAGGAAGTCTTCGCCGATCACGAAGGCCGCCATCTTGATTTCGCGTGTTACGCGGCCCAGGTCCTCCACCAGCGGCTTGTCCCGCTGGGGGTATTCATGGATCTGGGTACGTCGGCCGACTGGCATGCTGTCGCTGTCGACGTGAAACGGCACCCCCCGAAAGGAGGCCGGGTGCAGCTCATCCCGCCATGTGGTCATCCTGCCCCCCTACCCAATGAGCGATAGCCGACCTGCGGCGTAACCTGCAGGCCGGGCTGGTTGGACTCGCCTTGTTCAACGCGCATGCCCTGCGGGGCATTGTCGAAGCGGACCACCATTGACCCTTCCAGCTGGGTCTTGTTGGTGGCCGCAGACTGCTGGACCAGAGAACCCCGCGACGCCGGCAAACCGCCAGGCGCCGAAGTGGGCACCGACGTGAGGCCAGGGCGCTGCACAACGGCCGTTTCAGCCTGTTTCAGCGCCTCGGCCTGGGTCAGCCCCTTGGCATAACTTTCCTTGGCCTGCGTGCCCAGTTGCTCAGCTGACAGCGCCGCCGGCATCGACGCCGGCGACGGCACCAGGCGAAGCGGCGGCCGCTCCGGAGTCTGCCCGGGAGCGCGCAGCAGGCTGGCCGCGCTGGTGGCCTCGGGCATCAGCTGCACCGGCTCGGCGATCGGCCGCACCAGGGCGCCCGGCGCTGGCTGGCCGGCGCCGTTGCGCGCCTTCTGCTGCTCCGTCCAGGCGTTGACCTTGTTGGTCGCGGCCTCGATCACCCCGCCTTCGGAACTGAAGCCCAGGAATTTCATCATGGGTTCAACGATCGGCCGCAGCTTGTCCCACAGCCCTTTGAAATAGGCCGTGATCGGCTCCCAGTGCTTGACCAGCAAGCCCAGCGGCGACCAGTCAAACAGGGTCTTGAGGAAGTCGAGGAACGGCACCGACAGCGCCTTGATCGCTTCCCACACCCCGCCGAAAAAGCCGCTGATCGGCCCCCAGTGGTTGATGATCAACCCAAGCGGGGAGTAGTCGAACATGGTACGCAGGTAGCCCATGAACGGTACCGACAGCGCCTTGACCAAACCCCATAGGCTGGCAAAGAAGCGGCTCAGGGGCTGCCAATTGGCGACGATCAGGCCGATCGGTGACCAAGCAAAGGCTGTTTTCATCCAGCCCCACAGGGCCATCGCTGGCTCTTTGATCTTGTCCCACACCGCCTGAAAATACGGCGCCACGGTCGACCAGTTGGCGATCAGCACGCCGGCGGCAATGGCGATGCCGCGCACGATGATCCCGATCGGGCTCATGCTCGCTACACCGTTCATCATTGCCAGGGCTGCGGTTGCGCCGGCCGTGGCCAGGCGCAGCACGGTGAATCCCACCGCCGCACCCAGCACGCCCTTGATCAACCAGGGGTGCGCGGCAGCCAGCGCGCCGACACTGCTGATAATCGGCCCCACGGTGGCCATGAAGTCATTCAGCGGCGGCAACAACATACTGCCGACCGTGATGCCCAGGCGGGTCACGCGGTTCTGCAGCAGCTGCATGGCGTTCTGTGTGGTGGCTGCTCGGGCCGCATACTCGCTGTTCATCGATCCGGCGTACTGGGTTTCATCACCGATCGACTTAAAGTTTTTCTGCAGGGTGCCCAGGCTGGTCAGCAGTGGCGCGATCGCCCCCACCGACTCCTTGCCGAACAGGTTGGTCAGCACAGCCGCCTGCTTGCTCTTCTCGACCTTGGCCAGCGTCTGCAGCACGCGATTAATCGTGCCCTCGCTGTCGCTCTGCATGCCCTTAGCCAGCTCGTTGGCGTCTAGGCGCAGCGCCTTGTACGCCTCCTTTTGCGACTTGGTGGCCGCTGTGCCGGCGGTCAGGGTCAGCATGAAGTTCTTGATGCCGGTGGCCGCCACGTCCTGGGCGATACCCACGCCGGCCAGGGTCGAACCCATGGCCGCCAGCTGGGCCGCACTGACACCGGCCACCTCACCCAGCGGGCCGATGGCCGTCAGGATGTTGGAAATTTGCCCGGTGCTCGCGGCGCCGGTGTTGCCCAGGTAGTTGATTTGGTCAGCGAGGGTCACCACCTCGGTCTGGTTCATTTTGAAGGCCGTGCGCCACTTGGCCATCATCGAACCGGACTCTTCGGCCGTCTGGTCGAAGGCCACGCCCATTTTTACCGCGTCCTCGGCAAAGCGGTTCAGCTCTTCCCGGGCGATGCCCGACTGACCACCCGCCGCGACGATCTGCGCGATACCCTCGGCCGCCATCGGTAGCCGCTCGGACAGGCCCAGCACGTCGTCACTCATGGCCTTGAACTGCGCCGGCGTGTCGAAGTTGACCACCTTCTTCACGTCGGCCATGGCGCTCTCGAAGCCCATGGCAGCCTTGACGCCCATCACGAACGGCGCCGCAATGGCACCGCCCTGCAGGGCCTCGCCAAAGGTGATCTTGCCCAGGCCCGAGCTGTTCAACTGCTTGCGCAGCATGGCCGCGTTCTTGCGCACACCACTGAGCACCGGCGACAGCTTGTCGACGCCGGTGATCAGGGCCTTTAGCTGGAATTTATCCGCCACCACCACCCCCAGTCAGCGCGTTGATGCGCCACGCGTTTTCCTCGCTCTCGAACAGCGTGTCGAGGGTCCAGCCCAGCACCTCGCCCGGGGTGGCTTTCCACCACCAAGCGAGGTCATAGGCCAGCTCGGTTAGGCTGCCGACTGTTCCGAATCGCGGGGCATGAAAAAACCCACGATGAGCCAGGCAACGTTGTTCAAGTCGGGCAGCGCCAACTGGTTCACCGAACTGGCGGGGATGGTCGCGCACACGGCGATGTACTTGGCCGCCACTTCCACGTCGAGGATCGGGTAACCGCTCTCACCGATGTTGTAGGGCAGCGCCTTGATGGCCCGGCATTCCTGCACGGTGGGACGGCGCAGGGTCAGCTCTTTGACTTCTTCGCCATGGGCCTGGATCGGTGCGGTGAGGGTGTGGGTTACGGTGCTCATTACTGCCAGTCTCCTTGGATGCCTTCGAATTTGAGCGAGACCTTGGCGTCGTCGCCGGTCACTTTGGCCTCATCGACCAGATACGCACCGCTCAGCACGTACACGGAGCCATCAGCCAGTTCGGCCGTAACGGTCATGGCGATACCGGCGGCCAGCTTGGCCCGGGGAAAGTTGGGGTTTTTCACCGCGTCAACGACGACGTAGGGCACCAGGTCTTCTTCCTTGAAGTAGCCCCGCGTGACGGTTTCACGCTTCACGTCCGACAGCGGGCACTCGACGCCGCCGGTGATGACCAACTGATCGCCGTCGACCTTGATGAAACAGGTGCCTGCGACTTTCTGACCCATAAAGGGATCTCCCAGAAAAAAGCCCGCACAGGGCGGGCCGGGGTTGAACGATGCGGATTAAGTCGCTTCGGGGTACTGCAGGCGGAACTGGTACAGCAGCGCGAACACGCGCAGTTGATTCACCAGGTCCGGCGGGAACAGCACGCTGAGCCGGTTGGGGTTGTTGGCGTCGCGCTCCACGATCAGGTACTGATTGAACATCTCGGCATTCTCGACAATGCCGTCACGCTCAAGCGCGCCGTAGGCTGCGATCAGCTCACCGCGAATCACCTTCGGCGTGACGATCGCCTGGCCGGGGCCGAAGCGGGTGCCGTCGTTGGCCAGCTTGTGGCGGCCGTACTTGCTGGTGATGATGCTGCGCAGGTAGCGGATCACATACGCCGACTGGTGCAGCGTTTCGCTGTCCAGGTACGAATCATCGGCTTGCCCGTAGGCGTTGCGCTGATACGTGGTAATGGCGCGCTCGATCCGGTAGCTGCCACCGTTGTAGGCGGCGGTGGCCACCCCACTGGTCAGCAGCGACTGCCGTTCAGTCAGGGTGAAACGATCGCTCGCGGCCGCCGGGTCGATGCCAGCCAGCGAGCCGGTTTGCGTCGGCCGCGCCGGGTCGGCACTGATGAACACGGCAGTGCGCGCCGCCCAGGCGGCCGCCACTTCCCATGCTGGCTGCGGCACGCCACGTTCGAAGCCGTGAACGGTCACATGCGGGTCATTGCGCAGACGCCCTGCCGCGACCAGCTCGCCGAGGGTGCCGCGCTTGGCGCTGTAGACGTGGCCGTACAGCTGCTTTGCCCAGGACCAGCGACCGGCGCTGTCGTCCATGGTGTCTTTCCAGGCGTCCAGGGTGTCGGCGTCGGTCCACGGCTGGGCAATGAATTCGAACTCTTCGTCGCCCAGCGCGGCCAGCGCGGCAGCGGCGTCAGGGCTACCGACACCGCCGGTCATGCCGGTGGTGACGATGGTCAAGCCAGCGGGGGTAACCTCGCTGTTCACGCGGCCCAGGCGATTAAGCTGCAGCTGAATGTCGTTGCCCAGCTCGCCCTTGAACTTGGCCTGCAGGGTGACCACGCCGGCGGCCACCGTCGCAGTCACCGGCAGGTCGATCGCCTCATTGATCGCCGCTGCCAGGGCCGTGGCCACCGCCTCGGCCGAAGCACCGGCCACGGCCAGGGCACGTACACGCTGGCCCGCCACGTACAGATTAACCAGGCCGGCCGATTCGACCGACCCCGTTACGGTAACGGTGCCCGTCGCCGCTACGCCGGTGGCGACCTTGAGCGGCAAGCACCAGACCTCGCCGGCCACGTCGATGGCGCGCCAACGGGCGTGCATGCTGGCCAGCATCGAACCGACGCCGCCAATGTCCTTGGCCTCGCTGGTCCGCGACACCAGGGTCAGCTGGCCAATCTCGGGGCCGTCGGCATCGTCGTTAACCTGGCCAATGATCAGCCGGCGCAAGCTCGATGCGCCGCTGTTGGCCATGGAGTTGTCGACCTCGGCATAGAACAGCGGCACGCGAATGTCGCTGGGAATGTTGCTGAAACTTACGCTCATTGCGCCGTGCCCCCCTTCGGCTTGGTGCTGGCTTTCTGCTCGACGGCATCACCGTCGCTGATGCGGCGCTCCCAGTACGCATTACGTGGCACCGGGGCGCCGCCGGCGGGCAGCAGCTCGCGGGGGTTGTGCGGCATCGGGCAGTCGCGCCCGGGTGCCGGTTTTAGGGTGATGGTCTTCATGGGGTCAGGTTCTCCCGGGTGGTGAACTCGACTCGCCCGTCAGGCCCTGGGGCCGTGACGTTGGAGTCTTTCAGGGGGTTAATGAAGTCGAAGCGGGTGTCGATCCCGTCCAGCGCTGGCAGGCCAGCCAGCTGCCATTCCTGCCAGGTCTGCGGCTTGCCCTCGCCGGTCTGCTCCCAGCGACCCAGCTGCAGGTCGGCATAGAAGCGGTAGCGGTAAACCACCCGTTCGCGGTCGATCAGCAGCAGCTGGCCGCCGTCGTAGAGCAGCGGCCCCGACTCCGGGTCAGGCTCAAAGCCCACCAGGGCGCGCCACAGCTGGGCGCGCAGGTCGTGCAGCGGGTCAGCCACCGATTGCCCGCGCTCGTCGTCGGTGGGCAGCACCACGCACACGTCGATCGCGTCGCGCACGGCCTGGGTGTACACGTTCTGCGCGGTCGGCTCGTCGGCCGAATCGCCTACCGCGATCACGTAGGCCGCCGGGATTTCCAGCTTGCCGCTGTCGGCGGTCGGGTCCCAATCCAGGCCACCCGCCACGCGCCCCTCCAAACCAGGCGCATAGGTGCGCAGCTGCGCGATCACAGGCGTGATTTTCATGTCGGCTCTCAGTTGAGCAGCGCGGCGGCGAAGGCCTGCTGCAGGATGCGTTGCACCTCGGCGCGGCTGTCGGTCAGCGCGTCGGTCATGTAGTTGTCGCGAGGTTTGATGCGCCATCCGCCGCCCTGCTTGCGGCGCACGCCGTAATGCAGGTACGCCGGATAGAACGCCGGCATGCTCGCGGTCTTGTTCGGTGCGATCCGCACCAGGAAGCCCGAGCGCGACAGCTTGTAGCCGATCGAATCGGTGGTCGCGCCGGTGCGGTTGATCGGGTAGCCATCCTGGCCACCGCCAAGCGCCAGGTTCATCTGCGCCCGGCCGGTGATCAGCTGGCCAACCTTGCGCATGCCGGCACGGATCTTTCGCTTGTTGAAGGCCTCTTGGTCGAACTTGTCGAAGCCATCAACGTGCAGGTAGCCGTCAATCGAAACGGAGTTGGCCACGGCCACCTCCCGCCTGACCTGGCTGAGCACCCAGCTCTTCCACTTCCACCACTGACCAGATCTGCTCGCCCGCAAGCTCAGTGGGACGCTTCACCCGATAAACACGCCCCCGACTAACGAACTCGCAATCTGAAGCCAAGCCGGGAATGAAGCGGCAGTAGAGGCGGTGCGTGACCCCGGTGTTTGTTTGCTGAGCCGCGGCGTACGTTGCGGTACCCAACGGCTCAACCTTCACCCAGCGCCAGCAAACATGCGTAAGTTTAGGCTCAAGGCCTGGGCCCGATGGCTTGTCGGCCCTTTTGCGCACTTCCATGCGGTGTTTCAGTTCACCCGAGGCGGGTGCCCGTGTATTCACTCGCAATGCCATGGCTAGAACCTCGGCGGAACAGTGATATCAGCCAGCAAATGATCAACGAAGCTCGACGGCACTTCGGCAAGGGATTGCCCCACCACCAACAGTCCACGATGCGTGAACGCCGTTTCTGCCGCCATTAGCAACCAGCTCAACACACCGGGGTAAACCTCAAAGTCCACCCCGGCGCGGTACCGGATGCGCAGCCGGCCAGCAGGCCGGCCACCAGGGAAAAGTAGATAGCTCTCCTTGCCACCCTGGCTAAGTTCCAGTTGGCCGGTGTAGGGAGTCACCTGACCTGTTTCTCCCAGCACCACCACGGACTCAACGGCAACCACCTGGCCAACGTCCAGCGAATGGCCCGACGGATACGCCGCCGGCCACTCCTCCTCGTAGATCGCTTCACGAATCGCCGCCCCCGTTTTCGATTCGCCCTGCGCGGTAACGCCAGGGATGATGATCAGGTCGATCAGTTCGGGCTGCAGATCTTCAGGCTCAGCTCTGCACTGAAAGGCCACCTGCTCCAACGTCAGCACGGGTGCCCCCGTGTAAGCGATGCGGCGCGCCATGATTAAGGCTTGCCGTCAGCGTCAGCCTGATCCCCCGGATTGCCAGCGTCATCAGCCGCCGCATCACTATCGGGCTTCTTGCCGGAGACGGCGGTACCGCCACCAGGTTTGCCTTTCTTCGAAGGCGACTTGCCAGCTTCGACTGCATAGCCCGACTCGATCAAACTTTCAGCGACTGCCGAATCGAAGCCCGCCGTTTCGCCAGCGGCATAACCGCGCCAGTTTTTTTCAAACGTTACGATGACCTTGGTCATGAGATTTCCCCAGAACTGGAATGGAATGCCCGGCGTACCGGGCACGAGGATTTACAGGGAGCTGCCCCATTTGACATCGGTCATCACCGCCACCGACTCGACGTGACGCGGGCCGAAATCGTGTTTGGCGATCACTCGCACGAGGGTCTGGTCGCGCTGGAATGCACTGATGACATTGCCGCTGCCGTCCTTGTAGGTGGCCTCCTTACTGAAATCGATGACCATGGCGTCGTCTTCACCGATGAAGCAGTCCGCGAAGTCGGCGAAATGGATCTCCGAAGCATCGCCATCGGCACCCAGGTTAATCGGAATCTGGGTGGTCGAGCCGACTGGGAAACCCTTGAGCATGTTGTGATCCAGCTCGGGGTACGCCTTGTTGCCATTGCCATCACGCAGGGCTGCCAACCAGCGCTTGGTGCGCGGCGCCATGGCAAAGCCTGGCGTGGTCATGTTGGAGTTCGCGTTCTCCAGCCGGAGAATCAGCGCGGTCAGCGCGAACTCCACCGCTTCCAGCGTTACAGCTGCTGGGGCGGCAAACACGTTGAAGGACGGCGCCCAGAAGCGCAGCCCCTTGGGCAGATTTCCGGTACCAGCACCGCGCAAGAATGACAGGTCTTCCGCTGTCGCCACCGAGGCGACCAGATCGTTCACGACCAGGCGGTCAACGCTCGGATTGGTGCCGGAGTAAGCCAGCAGGTCGTTGCTGATCGGCACCAGGGCAGCGAGCTTTTTCGACGACAGCTTCAGGTCGTCGAACTGCATGTCAGTGGACGGCATGTCTTCCTCGGTGCCGATATAACCGACGACAGCACCGCCTTTGATGCGCGGTACGGTGAGGTTGCCATTTTGCAGCGGCAGCGAGACGGCGCCGAGGCTGCGCACCACTGACTTCGGACGCAGCAGCTCGATGACTTCGCTGGAGAAACTTTGCGGTACCAGCACCCCACCAGCTCCTGGCGTCACGGTGCTGAGTGCCATGGCGATTTCGGGGTTGTAACCCGATTCGGAAGCCATCTTCGCAGCCGCGTGCTGATCGCCGCGGGAAGCGGCCAGCACGCGCACCATCTGCGCCATGTTGGCCCCCGGCACCGGCTTGGCGGTGAAAGGGCCGCTGATATTGATGGGTGGGCCATTGATGCCCTGGGCGCTTTCATTAACCGGGACGGCACTGGTGGTCGCCATGCGTTCAGCGGCCTCGGCACGCGCGAGCTTGTCGGTCAGCACATTGAACTGAGTGCTGAGTTGCTCGAACTGGGCCAGTTGCTCGGCACTGAGTGCGGTGCCAGCCGCTTCGATCTGAGCAAGCGCCTGGATCGAGCTGTTGATAGTGGCGCGTTCGCTACGCAATTGAGTTACGAGGGACATGCTGCCTCCTGGGCATAAAAAAACCGCCATCAGGCGGTTGTGGTCACTGCCGCGAACGCGGTCAGAGTTGGGACTGAATGGCGAAGGCCGAGGCCCGCACGCTGATGCGCTGCTGTGTCTGCGAGCCTTGACGCTGCGCACGGCTGAGGGCAATTGCACGCGAGAGGTTGTCAACCGCAAGTTGCGGCGATTCCAGGCGGTCAGCCAGGCCGATGGCGATGGCGGAAGTGCCGCGGTAGCAGGCGGCTTCGGTGGCGATGATCTCGGCCACATCGCGGCCGCGGTAATCAGCAACATGAGTCGTGAAGAGTTGATAGCTTTCCTGCACGACTTCGTTGAGCACCTGGAGAGATTGCTCGGTAATTGGCTCGTTCGGGCTTAGATCATTTTTGTGTGCGCCGGCAAAGACCGTCGTGACCTTCACGCCCATGCCTTCGATCATCTTCGAGCGGTCCATGTGGCTAGCCACTACGCCGATGGACCCTACGCCGGAGGTCAGACTGACCACGACTTCAGTGCAAGCAGACGCAATTAGGTAACCCCCGGAGTAGGCCATGAAGTTAACCAGGCCGGTGATTGGCTTGACCTTGGTCGCAGCCCGGATGTCTGCCGCTAGTTCGAAAGCGCCGACTGCGCTGCCGCCTGGGCTGTCAATGTCGAGCACGATGTGTTCGACCATGGGGTCAGTGATGGCCTTATTCAGGGCTGCTCGGAGCCCTTCATAGCTGGTCATGGTCTCGCAAGCGTTCAAGTGGCTGCCGCGACTTACAAGAACACCATGGACTGGGATCACCTCCACACCCGTCTGAGCGATGGCGGCACGGCGCTGTTCTTCTCGACGGTCCTGCTCGGCCTGGTAGTCCTCATCGTCGTAGAACATCGAAGGGTTAGCAGCGGCGCTGCTCATATTCAGATTTACGATGTTCAGGCTCATGGTCTGGTTCGCCCAGCGCACTGCCAGGTCCAGCATGTCGGGTGTTGTCAGCAGCGGCTGGTTGAACAGCAAGCTGGCTGCACGCAGATGTCGTTTCATGCGGCAAGCATCCTCTGGATGTCGTCGCGCTGCTGCTCCAGCTGAGCGCGGACGTTGGGGTTGTTCATGTCGGGCAAGCCATGCGCCACATCCGTCATGTTCAGCGGCTGCAAGTAGCTATCGCCATTGGCAACGGGCGGCATGTTTTCCAGGCGACGGATGTCGTTGATCGACAGCCACCCCCACTGCCTGCCGATTGCATAGGCGTCATAGCGGCTTTTCTGGTCTCCGCGCAGCAGGCCGGACAGGTTGAACTCGATGAAGTAGTCCCGCCGCTCAGACGGCAGCAGGAAATCGCGCATCATGGCCTGCTCGTGGCGCTTCACCCAGGGCATCAGGGCGAAGATCACGTACTGGATCAACAGCTGTTCAAGGCTGTTGTAGCTGGCTTTCTCCAGCTCGTTGATCATGTGCGGAGGGATCTTGTAGATCCGGGCGATATCCAGCCCAGTGGCCTTGAGGATCCCCAGCAGCTCGGCGTCGACGTTGTTCATCGACACCGGTTTGAAGGTCATACCTTCCTGCAGCATCGCGACCTTCTTCGCGTTATCGATGCCCGAGAACTTATGACCCCACTGATCTAGGATGCGGTCGATACTGCCCTGCTCTTTGATCGGCGGGGCTTCCCGCGGGCGCTCGATGACGCCACTGACGGCAGTACCGTTGGCAAACGACTTGCCCGCGTATTGCCTCACCGCATGCGCAAGGCCGACGGCATCGGCATGCAGCTCAACGGGAGAAAGGCCGGTGTAGTGATTCTTGGTGTGCCAGCGCACATGATGAATCAGGCGCATGGGCAGCGGATCGTGCCCGCCAATGCGGTACACGGGACGTAGATCGCCCCCCTTCAGCACCACGACCTTATCGTTGCGCAGCGGATAAAGGGCCCTCACCGAGCCGTCGTCGTTGCGCTCGATGAAGCTGTAGCAGTTCCCTCGCAGTCCCAAGGCAAGCTGGCCAGATTCCCGGTACTCGTAGGGTGTCTGCCAGGGGTTCGGCTGGTAGCGCAGCACATCGTAGAGCGGATGCGCCGTTGCCGACTCGCGCTTGCCGTCGCCTAATCGGCGGTACAGTTCAAGCGGCAACTGGCCCACGCTCTCTGCCAGCAGCGTGACACACGTCTGCAAAACGGTGATGGCCAATGCGGTATCCGGCGTCACCGTTACGCCTGCGGCCGAACGCCCGGAGCCAATCAAGCCGCGCCAGAAGCCACTGCCAGCGTCCGAAACGAGCCCTTCACTTGCGCCGAGCAGATTGCTGAAGAACATGATCAGCCTCCCTCTGGGCTACGTTTAAGCTGCATACGGGCGGCCGCCTTGTCGGCCAGCCATGCCCAGCCAATCAAACCGAAGCCAGCAGCCATGAATGCGGCGGGTATATGGATCATGGCGATGCCGGCGACCAGCAGTGCAAAGCCAACCAGACCGGCAACCCACGCAGCGATTGCAATGATATTCAAACCCCTACTCCTTCGTCGTAAATGGAGCTGCCGCTGCTTCCAGAGGACACTGCACCACTGATACCGGTGGCCATGATTGAGGCAATGATTCCGTCGATACGGCCCGTCGCTTTTGCCTTGTCGGCCTTGCGGTTGTTCGCGGGGTCGGAAACGATCACCGCGTTACCGGCGCACCAGGTCATTACCGGGTTACCATCATGTCGCAACGACTCCACCACGGTGGTTGGCGGGCCATCGTCGAAGAACTCTGCCGAACCGCCCTCTTCCTCCGAAGGCAACTCAAGCATGCCAAGTAGGCGCCGCTCGAACTCATCAACCGCGGGCCCCATGTCTTTGAAGCCTTGCCCAAACTCCACCAACTCCGGCAGCGTGATGCCGTACTCGCTCATCAACTGCCGCATGTCCTCGATACGCCAACGGTCGTAGGCAATCTTGTCCACCTGGAAGTAGTCGCAAATGCTTTGCATCCGGCGCAGCACATGCAGCTTGCTGATAGCCCGCCCAGGCGTCGTTTCAAGATCTCCCGACTTGATCCAGGCTGCGTAAGGCACCTTGTCGCGGGCCTCGCGCTTGTCCAGTTCGTGGTCGGGAATCCAGAAGTACGGCAACAGCCGCCAGTGCGGATCCTCGTAAGTCGGATAGAACAGCAGGACGAACGATGTAAGGTCCGTGGTGCTGGACAGGTCCAGTCCCCCGACGCAGGGCCGATTGCGCAGCAGCGACATCGGGACGCGCTCCTCGGCCTGGCTCCAGACATCCCAGGAAATCCACGGCGATTCAGCTCCGGTCCATTCGCAGAAGTTGAGCCGGCGTACCATCGCCTCTTTGCTCGGCATGCCTCGGGCCTCTGTGACCTGCTCACGCAGATACTTCATACCCGGCAGATCGGCGTCCTGTAGAGATGGATTCGACTTGAACCAGCAGCTCTCGTCCTGGATCGGATCATCACCTTCATCCAGCGAGCAGATATAGGCAAAAAAGCCGTCATCAATGAGCGCTCCCGATGCCACCCGAGAGCCGTACTCGTGATATTCCCAGCAAGGCCCACGCTTGTTGGAGCCGCTGTTGGTGATCATGAAAATGAGCGCCTGCTTACGACTCTTGGTGCCGGCGCGCATCATCTCAACGACCATGTTGGTCTTGTGCTCGTGTACCTCGTCGATCAGTGCCATGTGTGGCCTAGGGCCGGACTGGCCATCGTCCGAGCTAATCGGTCGAAAAAATGACCCCGACTTGAGATAGGCCAAGTTCCAGATGTTCTGGCCGGTGCCGCTACAGACCAAGCGCTTCGTCAGCTCTGGCGATTGCTGCACCATCGCGACGGCATCCCGGAACAGGATCATGGCCTGGTCTTTTTTAGTCGCAGCAGCATAGATCTCAGCGCGCGCCTCGTTATCCGCGATCAGTCCAGTCAGTCCCACCCCCGCAGCCAAGGGCGACTTACCCGAGCCCTTGCCACTTTCAACGTAGACAACACGGAAACGGCGATACCCATCACTGGCTTTCCACCCGAAGATGCTACCGACGATAAATTTCTGCCATGGCAAGAGTTCGAACGGCAGCCCTTCAAACTCACCACCATTGAGCTTGAGCACGGTGCGATAAAAGCGGATAGCCTTGTTAGCGGCTGCCAAATCCCAAGTCAGGCCGCGCTTTGGCCCTTCCTTCAAATCTCGGAGGTGGCGAGCGCATGCATTTCGAATGTCTGGCCCGGCTAACCGTTCACCAGAATGCACTTCTCTGGCGTACTGAGTCGCTGGGTCTTCAACCGAAGAACTCCGCGAACTGGTCTTCTTTTGGCTCATCGTCTTTTACTTGAACCTTGGATCGGGCGGCCGGTGTGAGACCGAATTCGACCAGGTAGCTTTTGAAGCGGCGGTCAACGTCGGCAAGCATGGCGACAGCTGGGTTTGCCTTGAGGACCAACTCACCCTGTGTGCTGGTGGTTTCGTATGTGCGCCCCTGCGTGCCGACCAATTCGCGGAGAGCAAGAATTTCGGCATAGCAATCGCAGAGTCGTTCGAGTGCAAAGCCATCGGCTTCTGTCAGAACACCCATCCGGTCAAGCAGAACTGTGAGGCGCCCCCAAGCCACCTGGCCTTCGGTACTCAAATGGTCCGGGGCGCTTGGGATGCGCTTGGCTGGCTGGGGTTCGTTCTTGTTGATCGGACGCTTACCGGGGTTCCCTCTGACAAGCTTCAGCTCCGTCGGTGTGGGTCGTCTCCCGGCCATAATTTCCTTCCAAAAAAAATCATTTCATTTCGCGGCTTTGCACACAAAGGAGGGCGATCGGTCAGGGAAAGCCTCGCATAAAACTTTCTCCCCCCCCTACCCTCAGGGATGGGGCCCCGCGCGTCCACCGGCTTTCAGGAGCGCCGATTCCAATGGTGCCGGGGGTCTAGCGGCCTCCCGCTCACGTCGCAGCCTGCCTCGCGCCCTGACTTCTCAAGGCGCTGCTTGTAGGAGCTGTGGCAGTTAGTGCACAGCGACTGCCAGTTGGTCCGATCCCAGAACAGGGTCATGTCACCGCGGTGCGGCTGGATGTGGTCGACGACGCTGGCTGGCTTGTTCAGGCCTGACTGCTGGCACCGGACGCAGAGCGGATGCTTGCTTAGCCACCCCTCGCGAGCCTGCTGCCAGCGATAGCCATATGGGCTCGGGGTCTTGCCTTGATCGGCGAGGGCCATGTGTCAGCCCTCCGCTTTCTTGCTCATGAAACGGTCCGAATACTCGCGCAGCTTCTCGACGCCCATGAAGCCAACCATGCAACCAGCGAAGACGGACAGGTTCGGCGGCAGCGCGAAATACTCCAGGACGGGCAGCAAACTGATTGCGATCAGGCCGCAAATAGCGCCCTCAAGAATCACTTTGCGACCTCGACCACCGCCGTAGATCACTCGGCACATAGCAACCGCAGCGGCAATGCCACCTGTATAGAGCTGAGGCTGATGTGCTACCAACCAAGCAAGCGCGGCGGCCCACAGGCCAGGATCCTTCTCGGGCATGTTCGCCATCTCGATTCCTCCCGTTTCAGGGAGCACAAATGAAAAACCCCGCCGAAGCGGGGTTGTGATGACCTGAAAGATCAGTACACATTCATCTCAAATGGGACGTACTGAGCTTTGATGGTGTTGAAATAGAACGCTTTAGTGAATGGCTTCGAAGCAGCCGACTTCCACAGGTGTCTCATGTTGCTCTGTGCTTGATCGGGCGTTTCATAATCTGGCTGCAGAGTACGCATGACGGCGTAGGTGGAGCACATCATAGCTCGAAGCTGAGCGTCATTATTGGCGCCTGCTGCGCCAGTGAACTTGGCTTTAGCGATCTTCCCCGCCTTGCCCAGATCAAGAAGGACTTCAACCGACGCCCCGTTCATTGTGAGCGTGTGGTAGACCACCCTCCCATCCTTGATCGGATCGCCCTTGCTCAGCTTGGCAGCGGCACACTGAGGAATTTCCTTTAAGTGCTTTCCCATACCCGCCTGGAATGACTTGGGTGTCAGGTCCAAGGTGGATTCCTCTTGGGCAGCACCTGCCATAAGCGGAACAAGCATCAACCCGATGGCAGTCGCTCGCGCAAACATTCCTTTTGCTCTCTATGTAGTTGAACACCACCAGAATGCTATCAGGCTTTTCAACACCTCAGAAATGCGAAAGCCCGACGTGACAGTCGGGCTTTTTGTCGTCAATCCTCAACACGCGCAGGAATGACAGGATGGGAATAATTTCGCTCAGTCGCTCACTGATGTCAACAGGCAATCACGCAGCCTCTTTCATCAGCAACCCTTCGGCCTCTAGGATCACCCGTACCTCCGCCAGCGCGTCGTCGATCATCCCATCAAGTTTCTCGTTGATGCCCTGCCTCCAGCGTCGTCGGGTCGGCTCCGGCGTCGCATCCAAGTCCCAGGTGTTCATGTCGTAGAAGCTGTCCGCCAGGATGATCAAATCCTCCTCGAGCGCCTCGATACGCTTCTTCGCAGCCTGGCCAGCGGCAACAGCGGCGTTCACGGTAGCCTCGCGGCGCCATGGGGACGCATCCAGTGGGACGTTCACCGAAACAGATTGCGGGGCCTTACGGCGGGCGCCCTTGAGCTTCGGGATGGCCCAGGCAGTGACGGCCTTGTAGATAAAGAGTGTCGGCGCTGGGCTCGCGATGAGCGGCCTTACCAGCGTAATAGCCTGCACCTTCTTCGCCTTGTTCGTGCTGTACTTGGCGACCAAAGCATCCCAGTGCCGCCCCTTGAGCATGTGGTGCAGGCGCGCCGACAGCCAGTAATCGATTTGGGTACGATCGATGCTGCCCGATCGGCCGCCCAATGAGGCCAAGCAGCCACCCTCCTCTTCTGCCGACTTGTACAGCTTCTGCCAGGCCTGGGCCTTCGCCGAACCCTTCTCGCCCGCCGCCAGAGCGGCAACTACTGCACCCGAAACGCTGCTGTAAACCATGGTCCTTCCCCCTCAATCCCCGGTGTAGTTGGTGCCGCCAGCGCCGCGCTGGTTGCTTCCCTGATATGTCGCCTCAGGCCCGGATGCCTGAGGGTTCTTCAACTGCTCGATCTGCCGGAGCGCTGCCCGTAGCCTCATGCTGAGCTGGGTCACCAGTTCATCCAGGGCCAGGGCCTCGCCGGTTGCAGCCGCCACAAAGCCCGAGGCATGGCAGTGGCCGCACGGCAGTTCGTGAAACACGCCCTGAGTGACCGCTCTCCCACGGCACAAAGGGCACTGAGCCAACTTGATCGCAGCCTTCTTAAAGGCAGGGCCATGGCTCTTCCTTGTCACTTTGAATCCTCGCTAATTACAAATTCGGCAAGGTCGCTGGAAGCCTTGTGTTCCGCTGGCTCGCCCGAATTCTGTGAAATTTCGGATAAGGCCGTGGTAAGGCCGTGAATGGCACCAAAGCCGATGCCGTCTAACCAGGCGTGCCACTTCTCCAGGGCTGCCCGGCGCTGCTGCATGGCCTGGGTGTGGATGTAGGTGCTGGCGATCTTGCCCAGCGTGTGGTTCAGAAGCATCTCGCCGATGTGGCCGTCGATACCGAGGTCGGTCCAGGTGGTGCGGGACACCTTGCGCAGGTCGTGGCTGGTCCACTCGCCCTGCCCCAGGCGGGTGAACACCATGCTCGCCTGGGTTTCGCTCAGCGGCAGCCCGCGCCGGTTCGGGAACAGGTAAACGCCCTCGTAGCCCTGGACCTGCTGAATCGCCCGGTACCGGACCAGCAGCGCCTTCACCTGGGCGGTAAGCGGCAAACGGTGTTCGGTACGGGTCTTGGTGTTGGCAGCGGGAATGAACCACTCGGCAGCGGCGAGGCTGATCTCGCTCCAGCGCGCCATGCGGGTCTCACCGATCCGGGTGCCGTGGGCCAGCATCATCAGGGCCAGCATGGCGTCGCCCGGCTCATCGGCGAAGGCCTTGGCCAGCTGCTGCATCAGCTCCGGAAGTTGCACGTCACGCAGGCGGGCTGCCTTTGGCAGGATCCTGGCCTTGGTGAAGTCGTTGAAGCGCATCCCGGCCATTGGGTTGCGGTCGATCAACCCCAGCTGCAGGGCCTGGCGGAAAGCGGTCAGCAGCAGCGCGAACATCTGCCGCAGGTAGGACAGCGACACCTCGGCCTGGCACGGCCACATCAGGTGCTTGTCCAGCGCATCAGCATTCACGCAGGCCACGGCCAAGTCATCCAGGCGCGGCTTCAGGTGTTGGGCGATGGCGGAGCGGGCGCCGGCCTTGCGCTTCGCCGACAGTGAGCGATCACGCGCCATCCGGTCGCCATACCAGTCCAGCAGCTGCCCCACGGTGGCCATGCCCGACACCACCGGCGCTGTGGCCGGATCGCGCAGCAGGCGCTGACGCAGCGCGGGCAGCTCGGCAATGACCGCCGCCACGCTCAGCTCTGGCCAGCGGGCGACCGGCACCCAGTTCTTGCCGCGCACCAGGTGCCAGGTGCCGCGCTCGCGGTTGCTCCAGAAGCGCAGGTACAGGCCAGGGTGACGCGGGTCGCGCAGGTCGCGCACTGACTTGTCGGCGGCCTGCCGGCGCACCTCGGCCTCGCTCAGCTTCACTTCACGGGTCGCGCTCATGCGGCCACCGTGGCTGGCAACAGCAGGTAGGCGCGGATCGCTTCGACAGCGTCGATGTTGCCCCGGCACACGATGGCCAGATAGCCCTGATCGGCGAGCGCCTGCAGGTAAGCGTCCTGACTGGGCGAAACCGGCGCATCGAACGGCGGCATGGCCTTGAACTCGATGTACAGGCCGAAATAGCCACCGCGCGCCATCGGCAGCACCAGGTCGGGCACGCCGGCCTTGACGCCCTGCCCCTTCAGCTTGGCGGCCACGGCCTTGACCCGGTGCCCACCGTTCGGCACGTGATAGATCAACTTGTAGGCCTGCGGGTAGCGCAGCTGCAGCTCCTGCATCAGCGCGGCCTGCTCCTGCCCTTCCCGGTCGACGGGCTTGGCGCGGGCCGGCTTGGCCTTGAACGGGCGAAGGGCGGGAGCAGTCATGCGACCAAAACCCCCTCGTTCAGCAGCAGCGCCTGGGTGCGCATGACGCCCTCGGCGTGATACCGGCGCGCGGTGTCTCGGTCTACAGCCTGGCTACGCCCGTCGCAGGCGTCGTGGCAGGCGCTGCAGGACCAGGCGCCTTGCAGGTCGTGTGGCTTCTTGCCCACGCCGCACGTGCCCGCGAGGCGGTAATGTGCAAGGACGGTAGTCTCGGGATTGCCGTTGCACACACCCGGGATGCGCACCTGGCACTCCCGGCCGCGCGCGGCCTTGGTCAGTTTTGTTTGGCGCATAGGGTCGCCTCCTTGCAGGTTGATTGTTCAGCGTCCCGCCAAGCGGGCGCGCATGGCTGCCAGGGCAGAATTTCCGACTTGCGGAGTGCGGCGTACGGCAACCTCTGCAGGAAGTGCCAGCGGCATTTTCTGCAGCGGCTCACCGGCCATAAGCCGACGAACTGCGATGGTGTAATTGCGCTCGAACAGCTTCGAGCTGGCATCGGCTGGCAGCTTGTTCAGGTTCTCGAAACCGCACTCCTTGGCCGCATGCCACACCGCGTCGTGAGTCCATTTACCCCGACCAGCCATCGCAGGGTGGGCATTACGGGTTGCTTCGCGAAAAGCGGTCGACAAGGCCGGCAAACCGAGCATTTCTGGTGACGGCTGGCACCACTGGATGAACTCACCGGGCGGCGGGATGAACGGCACTCCCGACTGGCGGCAGCGCATCAGTCCAAACTGCAGCTGCTCGGGCTTGCAAATGCCCGCCTCCAGAAACGCTGTGAGCCATTGCTGTTTCGACGCGTTGTAGGTGGCCTGGTCGGGCCAAGCCTGCTTCCAGGCGGTGCAGATCGAACGCAGGTCGCGGAACAGATCGTTGATAACCTCTGCCGTCTTCCGGTTGAGCTCGGCCTTCACGTCGTCGGGCAGTTCGTATCCAGCAGTGACGTGCTGACCAGACTGGACCTTGGCCCATAGGCCATGAGTGACAACTGCGACTGGGTTCATTGGGCACTCCCGTGCTCGATCCAAGACGTATCGTGATCATCGAGCTGCTGGCCACCCGGACCAGCCCGCAGAGGAACGACCTTCGCAGCATGCGCAAGGTCGCGCTTTTTCCAGCCGACCAGATCAGCGATCCACTGACTCTCGGTCTTAGCCAGCCCCTTCGCGTCGTGGTGTACGACGAATCCGGAAATGGCCTTTTCCGAGAACTCTGCGATAGGGACGCCTGATCGCTTGGCGTACGCCTCAAGCTGCGCCTGGTCAGGAACCCAATCGAGGAACATCGCGAACGGCTCACGCGGTGAGTGTGTATTACTTCCCTTCCCTTCCTTTCCGGGGGTGAGGTCTCGCCCACCGCTAGTCGAGCCTTCGACATCTTCTCGACGAGCACTCGGCGAGAGCTCGACGAATTCAGGGTGCTTGACGGTTGGTCTGTCGATTTTCTGGTGATGCCATCCGTTGACGTGCAGGTACTGCCTCGATGCCGCCTCGTAGATGGTGATCAGCCGGTTCGTTACCAGCTCTGTGAGCAGGCCTTCCACGGCCAGCGCAGTGATGTCGTCACCGGGGAAAACGAGAGCTTTGATTGTCTTCGGTGACATCGGGTGGTTGCCTGCGTCATCGCAGAAGTTCCAGATCCCGATGAAGAGGAGTCGAGCCATCGCCGAACATTCCATGACCTGCTCGCTGGTCCAGAACTCAGGCTTGATGGTGCGGATACGAGCCATTACGAACGCCCTCCATGACTGACAGCCTGATGCGTCAGATTTGACGAAATGCCAAAAACTGACGCGGAATGCGCGGTGTTGCCTGCATCGTCTGTGCGGTGCATAATCGACCTCGATGTTTGTTGTAGAGAAAGCCGCCCTGCCAGGCGGTTTTTTTTCGTCTGCAATTCCGCTACTGGATGGATTCGCAGGTGTTTCGGTCATCTACTGGCGCAACGCCAGCGTGGTGATAATTCAGGCAATCAGGCGACGTCTTCCCAAGGGAACGCCGGACACAAATCTTCCTTCTTGAATTTGCCGTGGGTCAGCCTCTCGGCGCGCTTTGCGACTACTGGAGACATGCCGTGCTTTCCTCGCACCCATCCGGAGACAGTGCTTTGGTCAACTCCGAGTTTCTCGGCGGTAACCTCTTGCGTCCCGAAGTGGGCGACGAGTTCTTTGTAGATAGGGCTCATGGCGCCTCTCCTTATGGGAATTCTCATAAGATATTCCATGGGAATACTCATTTGCAAGGATATGGGAGCGCCCCTGATACTTCCGCAATGGAACTTAAAGACCGAATCAAAGCAGCTAGAGCCCATGCCAACCTCACCCAGGGTCAGCTCGCGCTCAAGGTCGGCATGGACCAAACGTCCATATCCAATCTTGAGCGCGGCAAGTCCCAGGGGACGAGCTTCATTGCTCAGATCGCCAGCGCTTGCGGCGTAAGCGCTCTATGGCTCGCTGACGGGAGCGGGGGCATGTTGAACACAGACGGCAATGTCCTGCCCGGCCCGCCAATCACCTCACCCACTCGAAGGATTGAGATCGTGGGCACAGCCCAGCTAGGAAATGACGGTTATTGGCTAGGACTGGATAACGCCGAAGGCTGGGTTGAGTCCTGGTCGCGTGACGAAGACGCGTACGCCCTCAGGCTGAAAGGTGACTCGATGGCTCCGGCTATACGAAGCGGCTGGATCGCAGTGTGCGAGCCAAATCACCGCTTGGTGCCCGGCGAATATGTCATGGTTACCACCACTGACGGGCAGAGCATGGTCAAGGAGCTTCTGTTTGAAAACGAAGAAGGGGTAAACCTGGCCTCAGTCAATTCGGCCTACGGCGAGCGGAGAGTTATCGCCTGGGCTGACATTGAGAAAATCCACTATGTCGGGAACATCCTTGCACCCAGCAAGGTGCTGAGCAGACTTTAGCTCTAGCCAAGTATCCGAGCCCGCCGAGAGCGGGCTTTTTTTCGTCCCCACAAAAACCAAATATGGGTTCAATCATATTTTTATGAGAATCCCCATTGACAGCCAATATGAGCAAACTCATACTCACCTCATAGCCGGATCAACACCGGCCAGACACAGAGGCCGCCACGGCAGCCACCGCTCTTTAAAAACCAGCAGATGAGCCACCAGGCGCCGAGTGAATCCGGCAATTGAGTTCTGGTGGACGTTACGCAACGCAGCAAGCTTCCTCGCTCGACATGTCGGCCCGCAGGTTTGCTGAGCAACACCGATTTCACTGGCTGGCCTTGGCGACAGGGCCAGACGGGAAATCAACCCGGAGGAATCAGCCCATGGCCCAAGAGAAGAACAGCACAGAAGCGAGCGTCGAAGACTTGTTCGACAGTTGGAAGGAAGCGTCGGTGCAGTTGCACAAGAAGGCGGGGGAATACCGAGAGGCGGGGGATGAGTGCAAAGCGGCACGAGACCTCTTTGTTAAAGCGTTCGCCGAGGCTCGCCAAGCAAGCCCCGTTGAACTGGAAAACTTACTTTTCAGCCTCTAACTTTTCGACCCTTTCAAGCAGCTCCGTCACCACGTTACACAAAGCGAAAATCGCTCCAGCTGCTTCCTTGACGTCCCTTGAGTCGCCATGCATCGAGAGCTTGTTAGCTGCCACTCGAGCCACATCTACCGACTTAATAATCCCAGATCTTTCCTGACCCATATCTTCCCTCAGTGGTGCTTGTTGGTTGAACTCCAAGCCTACCACTGAGCGCGTCACCTGCGCAGTGGTGAGCTGGCCGCTGGCCACCAAACAACCAGCGCCACGTCAGCCTGACGAAAACTGCCCGATCTACCTGGTTCCCCATCACCAGGCTGCATCGGCGTGTGATCTGGAAGCGCAAGCATGCGCACAACTGGAAGTGGTCAGCCCGTCTGGCGTAGGCCGGGGTAGCACCAGCGGCGGCCAGGTAAAGCTGAGTCGAAAGAATGACCACCGGCGCCGAGCCGGCCAGATCACACACCAATGCAGCCCACCGAGGACACTTCATGGAAACGATCACTTGCGGCTCATGGATTGGCCAGCTCGGCAAGGCGCTGGCTCCCCGCGAGCTCGAAGCTCTGCTGTGGGTGGCCCAAGGCCTCACCACCAAAGAGATCGCCCGCCAGATGGCGGTAAGCCCGGGCACTGTGGCCAACCGTATCGAGGCCGCGCTTTTCAAGCTCGAAGCCGGGCGCCGCATCGAGGCGGTCACCAAGGCCATGCGCCAACAGATCATCAGCCCGCTCTGCATCATGCTCGCCAGCCTCATCGCCATGCATGCGGTGATCGGCGACGGCGACCCGATGCGCCGTGACCGCCGCGCCCCTGAGCGCCGCACCGCCCAAGTTCGAATCGTTCGCAAGGCCGAGGCCTTCGAGCTCCACGCCTGACCCTATCGAGGATCACCCCATGCAGACAGCAATGCACCCTGCTTTCGAGCAGAAGATTGCCGTGCTCGCAGCCCTGCTCGAGCGCAGCAAGTCAGCCAGGACCGAGGCCCACGCCAAGGTCGGCCAGCCAGCCCCGCGCTACCAAGCTTCAGGAAAGGCTGGCACGTGGGATGTGGTTGAGATCGCCACGGGCGCGGTGCAGGGCTTCGCCTTTAGCTACCGGGCGGCGCTCCGGTTCGTTGACGCGATGGAGGCAGGCGCGGCAAGCAAGGGAGGCGTATTGCAGTGAACAGTGCAACGCAATTAGGCGAGCGCGAGGCGGTACTGGCCCAGCTCAATGCGAGCATCGACAGCTTCTTCAGCAGCGGCGGTGCCGTCCAGGTGTTACCAGGCGCCGGTTATGTGCCGCCAAGGCCGCGGCGCGAAAAGACAACCGTCGAAGTGAGCGAGGCGGCCGTCAAGCAAATATCTGCTCGACAGCAACGCCTGGACGAGATCCGCGAACTGGCAAAAACCATGACCTACAAGGAGGCTATGGCCCACACCGGACTTTCCCAATCGGCTCTCGTCAGGGCGGCATCGCGAGGAAACTTCAAGTTCAAGCGCGACCCGAACTACGGCATGAGCAACTACGGCAAGAAGCTCAGCGACCCAGTCGAAGACAGGGAAAAGGCTGAACGGATCATTGCCTATCGCAATGTGGGGATGACCAGGGCAGACGTAGTTCGGGCTCTCGAAATTTCCTACAAACAGCTCGGCCGAATCATTCGGGAGTTCGAAATCGACTTTCCGACCACCGCCGAGAAACGAGCGAAACGCAGGACATGAAACGCACCACCGCACGCGCCCGGCACGGCCGGCGCCAGCAGCACATCAATCTGCCGCCCAGCGGCCTGGGAGGTATCAGCAATGGCGAAGTCGCCAACCCAGCGCAAGAAGGAACAGCGCGAGCGAGACAAGCTGACGAAAGAGGAGCGCGAAGCCCTCTTGCTGTCACGCCGCATTGTCACGGACCTCTATCACAACACGGACAAAGCGCTTAAGCGCTCGATGGCTCGCGCCCGGATCGAGGAGGAGCAGGACCTTATTTCCCGCCTCATCCACGGAGCTGACCGTCTCAGCGATGATCAATTGAGTAAACTGATAGAGCTAGCGTGACCACTCCTATGAAATCCGCTTATCGGCGTGGGTCAAAAGATATATCTCAGACCCGAATCATTAGCCCTCCTGGCTCTTGATTAGAAAATGCCGGTATTTTTTTCAGCCGATCAATTATCAGATTCGCCTCTTTATGAATTAAACCTATATCAACAGCCCACTTCATATTGTAAAACTTCTTCTCTGAGGCAACATACAATCTAATTGGGTAAACTCTAGGCTCGGTGACCTCCCAATGAGATATAACCATATTGTAAGCCGCCATGGTTCCAAGATCAGGCCTCTTAGATATATCGTAGTTCGCCTCATCTAGATACTCATCAAAATGCTCAAGCGTATTTCTCACCTTGTGATTGAAAATCTCGGTTAGCTCAAGCGGGGCAAGCGCTTGAGCTAGCTCGCGAGCCCTATCTTTTCTTAGTTTGAATCTAACCGCATTCTCGCCTTTTAACTTAACACCCTGAGTCTGAACTAGCTTCTTGATGTTAGCCGCATCTGACAGTACTGAAGCAATTTTCGAGTGCACCTCAGGATCAACCTGGATCATATACCCCTGCTCGGGAATATTAGATTTTGAAAAAACCTCTTCACACTTTCTGACTATCGAATGCGATAACCAGAACATCTCGTGATAAAACAATGTAGCCAACTTTGTTTCCGCTAATTCCATCAACTGAATCTCCGTCACGAAAGCCGCACGATAAGCACTGCCCATGAGATGTGCAATTTATTCTTCGAGCAGCCCGCCAGCGCCTTCCCCTATTCAACGATAACGCCTCCCCGGCGAGGTTAACCATGCCCACAGAAAACCGATCCAGCAACACCCAGATGGTCAGCGTGCCGCGCTCAGATATTGAAGCGCTCCTCAAGGAAGCGGACCACATGTCCGGATACACCACCGCATCCAACTACGAGGAGGTAGCTGGCTGCATCCGCCATATGCGCGCCCTACTGTCACAGCCAACCCCGCAGCCCCACCACGAGCCCATAGCCTGGATGGTTGGTACTGCCTTCTGGTGGACCAAAGAAGAGGCAGAGCGGGATGCGGCGGCGATGGGCCTGCCGGTGGTTGGCCTGGGGCCGATGATAAGCGCAGTATCTGCCGAGCAGTACCAGGGCGAGCCGGCCGCCATAGTAGCTATCGGCGCAAACGACACGGCAGTAATTGAGTTTCTGTCGCATGACCTGAAAGTCGGGACCGAGCTCTACGCCCACGCCGATCCTGGCGAGGTTGAGCGTCTTTCCCAGATCATCCGCGACCTTAACGATGAGCGTGACGAGATTGGCGCCGAGGCTGGAAGACTTCGCACTCAGCTGGCCGAGCAGCGCGGGCTGCTAAAACAGGCCGACGAGTTCATGTACATCATGACCGGCCACGACAGCCATGGCCGCCTTGCCCATAAGTACGGCGAGAAGTGGTGGGACGCTATCGACAAGCTCCGCGGTAAGGTCTGCACCGCCATCTCCAGCGCAGCGGCGCAGGTGGAGTCGTGAAGACGCACTTCGCACCATTCACCGACCTGGAAGACCTTGAGCAAGCGCCGTGCGGCACTTGGCTAGGTGAGGCCAGTGAGCTATCAGGCGACTGGGCCATGGTCGATTGCCGGCTCTGCAAGAAGCGCCGAGAAAGGATCATCGCTGCCGCAGCTGATGAAGAGCGCTTCATCATAAAGCAGATGGGCGACATGGCTGCATTCATGCGCGCACAAGGCTAGACCACCACGGAGCACATTTGTACTCCGCCCAGCTGTAACCTCTCCTGTCTATTTCGAGGCAGAGCGACGATCAGCAGCAGCCACACCATCAGCAGCGATCCGACGAGCGCGACCAACACCCCATGCGAGCGCTCGGGTCATTGTCTCGCCTGGCCGAGAATCAAAGGCCTCCTCATGGATGGCCATGCCATCGGAGGCGTATATGCCGATGAACATTTGGGTCGTGCCAGTTCGCGACAGTCGCACCTGGACATCTATGAAAGTGCCATCACTCAGGGTCTCATCATGAGTCCGATGGTGCAAATTGGGGTCTGCCCAAGACCAATAAACATCACCACGAATCCTCATGCCGCCCTCCTACGACTTTGGTTGTATGCCTTAACCAACCATAGCGAAGGGAAAGAGGTAATCAACAGAACTCGCAAAGGTTGAGAACTGAATCGGACAATCGGGGGCGAGATCAATCCGGCTTATCGATGGTTGCAGCGAAGGCCATCCAATCTTCGAACGCTTTGCGATGCTGGCCGCATACATAGTCCCACTCGGCACCGGAGATATGCCCATATGCAACCTGACTCATGGTGGCCGCGGTTTGCATGTCTAGCTTACGAAGTAGCTCATAAGCCCGAAACTGCTTCTCCCTGTTCAATTTATCCATCGTCGTCACCAATCTGTGAGGCAAGCCGGAGAGCATGCCTACCTGGTGGACCCCACTCGCACGACATAAGTCAGTAAACCTCCTCTCCCCTCTATTCACTGCCGCGATATGGCGGCCAAGGAATCCGTATGCCCAGCGCACAAACGGCGGCACGGTGGTGCCCGGACGAATGCCCGATCACCGGCCGCAAGTTCTTCATGTGGATCGAGCACCCCGATGGTGGGATGGTGCCGACCTATGGCGGTCCTTTCGACAGCTACACGATCCCGACCCGCGATGGCGACGAGGGCTTCTGCTGCGAACGGTACGACCACGACTACGGTGGTTGGCGTGACGATGAAATGGTCGGGCTAAAGCTGATCGACGACCAAAGCGACGAATGCGAGCACGGCCAAGTTGCCGAGCTGCAGGCGGAAATTGAACGGCTCAAGGGCCAGAGCCGGACTATCACCCTGGCGGGGTGCGAATACACGGAAGATGACCTCATCGGCACTGCTGTCCGGTGCGTCAGCGGAACCAGCAGGCAAAAGACCCCGCGCTGGGTACTAATGATGGACGCCTTTGTCTGCGGCTCAGGCGTAGCCCAAGCGCTGTGCAGGCGTTACGGGCTGGACCCAGACGAGGGCCTGCGCAAATGACCCGCCTCGCCCTCTGCCTACTGCTGCTGGCCGCCGGCGCCAGCGCCACCGAACTGCCGGCAGGCGTTTCGACCTTCGAAGACAAACCGCGAGGCGTCGTCTGCTACGTCATGAGGTCGCTTGGCAATGACGCAATCAGCTGCGTGAAGGTCTGGCTGCCGCAAGTGGCCGGAAACGAGCGCCAGCTCTCCCCGCACGAAACCCAACCCGAACCTACACCCGCTCTGGCGCCTGGGCGCTGGATTGATGAGAGGTATCAGCTGTGAGCGCTCGACAGGATCAGCAAGTACCGGACGCTGGCACCGGGATGCTACGACCCAGCCGGCAGAAATGGGGATCGCCATGGGAGGTTTATCCCTGCCCGTCCCATGCCGGAGCCGGTTGCAGCATGTGTGGTGGTACCGGCTACCGGTCTGTATGCAACTCGACCGCCTGCCACGAGCATGGCTGCCAGGGCGGAGGCTGCTCAAGCAGTGCTGAAATGTACCGCTCCCAGCAGGCCCGCAAGGAGAAGTCATGACCGACCTGATCGAAGTGAAGACAGCCAGGATGATCGGCGCGCCGCTGGACTGGGCCGTGGCCATGGCCTCCGGCGCGCAGGAGATGAAGGCTAAGGGCAACGGGTTCAGCTGCAGCTACGAACTTCCGGAGGGCTGGTGCTGGACGAACCAATACGAGCCTTCCACTGACTGGAGCCAAGGAGGCCCGCTGTTCGATAAGCATCTGGGGAGCGCCCACCACAATCCACACCTGGGCGACAGCAGCTGCAGCTACAGCGGCGGCCCGGCAGGCGCTGGGGTCTGGCTCTACGGTCCAACCGCACTGGTCGCGTTCTGCCGCGGCTTCGTCTACTACAAGCTCGGCGATACCGTCCAGGTGCCCAAGGAGCTGATGCCATGATCCTGCCCCTGATGTACATGGCCTACCTGGTATGGAAGGGACCGCGATGAACAACATCTTCGGAATCACCGATGAAGAGTGCTTCGAGATCATGCGGGCAGCCGACGAGGCCCAGACCCAGTACCTTCTGGATCAGCAGGCGCGCAACGCTCCCGTGCTGGAAATGGTAAAGGCGCTGGTTGGTGATGAGGTGTTCGCCCAGGTCGAGGAAGAGATTGAAGCGGCTGAGAACACCTACGACTACGAGATCGTCGACGAGCCGGCAGGCGCACCTCAGGACAACGGCTTTGCCCTGGGCGACGTGTACGTCGATCAAGAGTGCGGCATGTCCGGGGATGACTTCTCCGGCACCGTAGCTCTTCCCCTTCCTGACGGTCGCTACTTCCAGTTCGCCTTCAACTGCTAACCCTCCCCCATCTACTCAAGCCCGCCGACATGCGCGGGCGAGGATTCTGCATGCCCATCATAACGATCACCACCACCGTGAAGACCGTCCATGAAGTACCAGAGGGTCTGACCATCGAGCAGATACGGCATCAAGCACTTCCGTTCCTGAGCGAGGACGAGGAAGCCACCGATGACGTGGTTTGCCGCCAGGACAGCGCCATGCGCCGGGTGTACATGGGCGCGCACGACCCCATCAAGCAGTCGGTTGAGCATTCGATCGTCGAAGGCGCTGCCTGACCACCAACCTGCCGCCACCGGCGGCGTGGAGACCCTGATGCATTCAAAAAGGAAAAAGCCAGGCGATGAACACGCCGGGCAAGAACAGGCCGTTGCCCAGGAGTTGGACAAGGTGACGGAAGAGAAGATGGCCGACCTGCTGGGTATTACGCTGCGCGCCCTTCAAACCAGGCGCCAGCGCGGGAAAATTCCCGAGGGCGTCTGGAACAAGAACGGTCGCAACATCATGTACAGCAGATGGAGATATGAGGAATGGCTCGAAAGCCTGTGGGTTTGCCCCCTGGAATTGAAATCCGAGGAGACTCGCTCCGAATCCGTTTCACTTGGAACGGTGAGCGTCGCGGGGAAACCGTCGCACATCCCCCGACAGCGCAGGGGATCAAAGCTGCCAGCCGTTTACGTGATCAAGTAGTCAACCTGATCCGGCACAACCTACTCGATGATGAAAAGTACGCCGAGCTCTTCCCGGGCTCGGAGGCAGCGCGGCAAGCCGCAGACGCTATGCCCAGCCTGGGCGCCTACACCCAGATGTGGCTGGACAGCCGGGACATCGTTCAGGGCACCCGGAACAACTACAAGAGCATCTTCAACATCTACTGGATGCCATACCTCGGCTTGCGCAGGCTGGATATGATCACCCCAACCATGCTGCGCGGGGTGATCTCCCAGATCCAATGGACATCCGCCGGGGTGAAGCGCAATGCGATCATCAAGCTGTCGAGCGTATTCAAGACTGCTGTGTTCGACGGATTGATTACCAAGAATCCCACCGCCTCGCTCGACAAGCCGAGGCCGGTGAAGAAGGTCGTCGACCCCTATACCAGGACGGAGGCCGAGACAATCATCTCGCACCTCTATGCAACGCTTCCCAAGTACTCCCAAATCTACGCGGCGTTCTTCGAGTTCTGCTTCTTCACTGGGGTCAGGCCTGGCGAAGCCATGGGCCTGAAGTGGGAGGATGTCGACCTGGATCAGCGATCGGCAACGATTCGCCGGATCATCGTCAACCGAGCCCCCGAAGAGCGCACGAAGACTAAGCATCACCGGGTGGTGCTGCTCAACGAACGCGCTCTAAACGCCATCGCCCAGGCCCAGCGGATGGCGACTCTTCGACGCATGGCGTCCAAATCGGCCCATCCAGTGAGCCCTTTTGTGTTCCAACCGAGCAAAGGTGGGCTGTGGATCAACGAGCCAAGTGTTACAATCCGCCACTTCAAATCGGCGCTCAAGGCGCTGGACATCCGTGAACGCCGTCAGTACGACACCCGCCACACCTACGCAACCATGTGCCTCATGTCTGGGATGAACCCTGCGTTCATCGCGAACCAGCTAGGCCACAGCGTCGAGATGTTGCTTTCTACCTACGCGAAATGGATCAGCTCCTCCTCGGATTGGAGGGAGCTGGAGAAGCTGCCGCCCCGAGTCGAATTGGCCCAAAATTGGCCCAAAACTGACGAGAGGGCCTAAATACACCTCTGGAACCCCCGCAGGACAAGCACTTGATCTCTACCGCCAACATCACCATGCAGTTCGGCTCCAAGCCGCTGTTCGAAAACGTTTCGGTCAAATTCAACAACGGCAACCGCTATGGCCTGATTGGTGCCAACGGTTGCGGCAAGTCGACCTTCATGAAGATACTCGGCGGCGACCTGGAGCCGTCCGGTGGTCAGGTCATGCTCGAGCCGAACACCCGCCTGGGTAAACTGCGCCAGGACCAGTTCGCCTACGAAGAATTCACCGTGATCGACACCGTGATCATGGGCCACGGCCAGCTGTGGAAGGTCAAGGCAGAACGCGACCGCATCTACTCGCTGCCGGAAATGACCGAAGAGGACGGCATGGCCGTCGCCGAGCTGGAAACCGAATTCGCCGAAATGGACGGCTACACCGCCGAATCCCGCGCCGGTGAACTGCTGCTCGGCCTGGGTATTCCGCTGGAACAGCACTTTGGCCCGATGAGCGAAGTGGCACCGGGCTGGAAGCTGCGGGTACTGCTGGCCCAGGCACTGTTCTCGGACCCGGACGTGCTGCTGCTCGACGAACCGACCAACCACCTGGATATCAACACCATCCGCTGGCTGGAAAACATTCTCACGGCGCGTAACAGCACCATGATCATCATTTCCCACGACCGGCACTTCCTCAACAGCGTGTGCACGCACATGGCCGACCTGGACTACGGTGAGCTGCGCCTGTTCCCGGGCAACTACGACGAGTACATGACGGCCGCCACCCAGTCGCGCGAGCAGTTGCTTGCGGACAACGCCAAGAAGAAAGCCCAGATCGCTGAACTGCAGACCTTCGTGAGCCGCTTCTCGGCCAACGCCTCCAAGGCCAAGCAGGCCACTTCGCGTGCCAAGCAGATCGACAAGATCCAGTTGGCCGAGGTCAAGCCTTCGAGCCGTGTCAGCCCGTTCATTCGTTTCGAACAGAACAAGAAATTGCACCGCCAGGCGGTGGTCGTCGAGAAGATGGCCAAAGCCTTCGATGACAAGGTGCTGTTCAAGAACTTCGACATCACCGTCGAAGCGGGCGAGCGCGTGGCGATCATTGGCCCCAACGGTATCGGCAAGACCACCCTGCTGCGCACCCTGGTCGGCGAGATGACCCCGGATGCAGGTTCGGTAAAGTGGACCGACAGCGCCGAGGTGGGCTACTACGCCCAAGACCATGCCCACGATTTCGAAGAGGACATGACCCTGTTCGACTGGATGGGCCAGTGGACCAGCGGCGAGCAGGTGATCCGCGGCACCCTGGGGCGCATGCTGTTCTCCAACGACGAGATCCTCAAGTCGGTGAAAGTGATTTCAGGTGGTGAGCAAGGCCGCATGCTGTTCGGCAAGCTGATCCTGCAGAAGCCGAACGTGCTGGTGATGGACGAACCGACCAACCACCTCGACATGGAATCGATCGAAGCGCTGAACCTGGCGCTGGAAAATTACCCGGGTACCCTGCTGTTCGTCAGCCATGACCGCGAGTTCGTGTCGTCGCTGGCGACTCGTATCATCGAGCTGAGCCCTGATGGTGTAGTGGACTTCAGCGGGACTTATGACGACTACCTGCGTAGCCAGGGTGTCGTGGTCTGAAATAGCTGAGCTGGCCTGATCACCTTGTGGTGGCTGGGCCGGCCTCTTCGCGGGTAAACCCGCTCCCACAGGAGATTTCGTTGCCTTCAGGCCCTGTGGAGGCCCCGTGGGGGCGGGTTTACGAGCGAAGAAGCCGCCGTCTATGTCACAGGGTGACACTTCCCGACGAATATATCGTTAGCATGCTTTCATTTACTTCGCGCAGCGGCCATGATTAGGGCACGCCCAACCGCCCGCCCGCGAACGTGCCCATGACCGCGCAACAACCCGCCCCCGCCAACAGTACCTTCAGCATTACCCTGCAGATCCTGTCGATCGTCTTTTATACCTTCATTGCCTTCCTCTGCATCGGCCTGCCAATCGCGGTGCTGCCCGGCTATGTCCACGACCAGCTGGGGTTCGGCGCGGTGGTTGCCGGGGTGACCATCGGCCTACAGTACCTCTCGACCCTGCTCAGCCGCCCTTTTGCCGGTCGCGTGGCCGATACCCTGGGGGGTAAGAAGGCCATTGGCTATGGCTTGCTGGGCATCGCCGGTTGCGGGGTGCTGACGCTGCTTTCGGCCTGGTCGTTGAGCGCGCCGCTACTGAGCCTGGCCCTGCTGCTCGGTGGCCGGGTGCTGCTAGGGCTGGCCCAAGGGCTGATCGGCGTTGCTACCTTGAGCTGGGGTATCAGCCACGTCGGCCCGGAACACACGGCGCGGGTGATATCGTGGAATGGCATCGCCTCGTACGGGGCTATCGCCATCGGCGCGCCGGTCGGTGTGCTGGCAGTCGCTGGCATGGGTTTCAGCCTGCTCGGCCCTGCCCTGCTGGTACTGGCGCTGCTGGCGTTGCTGGTCCTGCGCAAACGCCCCGACGTGGTGGTGACGCGCGGTGAACGGTTGCCCTTCTGGTCGGCCTTTGGCCGCGTCGCGCCCTGCGGCCTGGGGCTGACCCTGGCGTCGATCGGCTATGGCACACTGACCACCTTCGTTACCCTTTATTACCTGGAACGCGGCTGGGTTGGCGCCGCCTGGTGCCTGAGCGCCTTCGGCCTGTGCTTCATCATTTCTCGGCTGTTGTTCGTCAATGCAGTCAACCGCTTCGGCGGCTACAACGTGGCCATGGCCTGCATGGCCACCGAAGTGATCGGCCTGAGCCTGCTGTGGCTGGCCCCCTCGCCGCCCTGGGCAATGGTCGGTGCCGGCCTGACCGGCTTCGGCCTGTCGCTGGTGTATCCGGCACTCGGCGTCGAAGCCATCAAGCAAGTGCCCAGCAGCAGCCGGGGCGCCGGGCTGGGGGCCTATGCTGTGTTCTTCGACATGGCATTGGCCATCGCCGGCCCGTTGATGGGCGCGGTAGCCGTGCACCTGGGGTATGCCTCGATCTTCTGCGTCGCAGCCCTGCTGGCCTTGGCCGGTGTCGGCCTGACACTGCTACTGGCGCGGCGCAGCCGCCGCGGCTGAACGCTCGGCCGGCTCCGGTGCGCCCAGGGCCTGGGTGAAGAACGCGGCCGTGTCGCGTTGCAGTGAATGGTGGATGTGGCGCCGGTCGACACCCTCGGCGTCCTTGCACAGCACCGGCATGCGCGCATGCTGCTCCTCGTCGCAGCGGGCCATGAACACAAAGTGCCCGGCCCCCTCCAGCAAACGGTAATCAGGGGTGATCGGTAGTTTGCGTGCCAGTTCTTCCGCATTGCGGTCCACCGCCACCAACTGGTCGCTGTCGCCGCTGTAGATCAGCGCAGGCACTTTCACAGCAGCCAGGGCATGGCGGCCAAACATCAGGCTCAGCGGTGCCATCAGCATCACCGCACCTACCCGGGGGTCAGCCTTGGGCGCCAGCTCGCTGCGGTCGGCAATCAGCACGCCGTGGGTCTTGCAGGCATCGGCATCACCGGGGCGCTCCAGGCAATAGCGGCGCAGGCGATCCAGGTCGGGCTGGGCGCCAGCCAGGATCAGCGCTGTTTCACCGCCAGCCGAGTAGCCGATCACACCGACCTTGCCATCATTGAGGTAAGGGCCAAGCAACGCGTCTTCACGGGCCGAGGTAATGGCCTCGCTGATCTGCAGGGGCCGGCCATAAAGATTGCTCAGCGTGCCGAGGCGGCTGTGGTCGCGGGCATTGTCGCCCGGGTGTACGACCGCCACCACGACGAAGCCCTGACGGGCCAGGGACGTGGCCAGGTAATGCAGCGCCAGCGGGCTGCCAGTGTTGCCGTGGGACAGCACCAGCAACGGAAACTGCCCAAGGGCGACCGGGGCCTCTTCAGCGACGTCGATGGGGTAACCGTCGATGCGGATGTTACGCGGCGTACCCTGGGATGGATAGAACGCCAAGGCCTGCATCGGCCGGGCATCGACCGGGTCATCCAGGGTCATGTGGTGCAAACCGGCAACCCAAGGGGAGCCTTCGGCTTGGCTCAACAGGCCACCGAGCAGCAATGCCAGCAAACAGCGGGGAGTGTTCATCGGTCGGCTATCGCGCAACAGGCACCAGGATAGCGTCAGCATAGAACCGGCTTGGCCACCGGCACATGAAAACTGGATGAAAAAAGCCGACTGGCGCATGGAGCGCCAGCCGGCTTGTCTGTCGCCAGAGGATCAGGCTGCGGCGAACAGCTCGTTGGCAATCTGCGCCTGGGCGGCGTCGATGGCCTGGGTACGGTGCTCCGGGCCATAGGCCAGGCCGTGGGCGCGGACGACTTCCAGGTCGGTGATGCCGATGAAGCCGAGGAACACCTTCAGGAAATCTTCATGGCCGACGCCGGTCGGCTGGCCAGCGTGCAGGCCACCGGCGGTAGAGACCAGCACCACTTTCTTGTTGCCGCACAGGCCTTCCGGGCCGGCTTCGGTGTAACGGAAAGTCTTGCCCGCTACGGCCACACGATCGATCCAGGCCTTGAGCTGGGTCGGCACACTGAAGTTGTACATCGGTGCGCCAATCACCACGGCGTCGGCGGCAAGGAATTCTTCCAGGGTTTCGGCGCTCAGTTGGGCCTCGAAGGCCTGCGCGGCGTCACGTGCTTCTTCCGGAGTACCGGCCGCCACCAGGGTGGCGGACGAGAAGTGGGCGATGGCGTCGGCGGCCAGGTCACGGTAGACCACTTCGATGCTTGGGTCTGCAGCTTTCCAGGCCTCGACAACTTCGCGGCTCAGTTGGCGAGAGGCGGAATTGTCGCCCAGGATGCTCGAATCGATATGCAACAGTTTCATGGGACTCTCCTGTGAGTGAAGACCGCAGCGGTGGGCGATCGCGATAGAAAGAATCCTACCGGGACGACGAATTGCTGAGAAGTCGCTAAAAATGCGTTAGTTTGTCCCACAGGTAGAACAGTGAGCCGGTACCATGCAAGACCTCAATGACCTCTTCTATTTTGCCCAGGTGGTCGAAGCCGGCGGTTTTGCTGCAGCCGGTCGCCAGCTGGGCATCCCCAAGTCGCGGCTGTCGCGGCGCATCGCCGAACTCGAGGAACGCCTCGGCACCCGTTTGCTGCAGCGCACCACGCGCCAGCTCAAACTGACTGCCGTGGGTGAACGCTACTTGCACCACTGCCAGGCCATGCTGCTGGAGGCCGAGGCTGCCGACGAGGTGGTAGCAAGCATGAGCAGCGAGCCGCGCGGGCGGCTGCGTGTGTCGTGCCCGGTGGCCTTGGCCCATGCCTTTCTCCCGGACATCATCAGCCGCTTTCTCGAGCAGTATCCACAGGTGCAACTGGACATGGTCTTGCTCAACCGCCGAGTCGACCTGATTTCCGAAGGCATCGACGTGGCCCTGCGCGTGCGCGACCTGGGCGACGAGGACCCGGCCCTGGTCACTCGCCGGCTGCGCCAGGCGCAAATGCAGCTGGTGGCAGCGCCGGGCTTTGCCGAGCACCTGCGCGAGCCCGCCGAATTGGCCACATTGCCCGTGCTGGGAGCCGCCGAAGCCGATCGGCTGGTGCACTTTCGCTTGTTCGGGCCCAATGGCCAACAACAGGAAATCGCCCTGGAGCCACGCCTGGCGATTGACGATTTCGTCGTGCGTAACGCTGCCGTGCGCGCCGGGCTGGGCTTTACCGCTTTGCCCAGCATGTTCTGCGAGGAGGAGCTGGAACGTGGCGAGTTGGTGAAGCTGCTGCCGGACTGGTCATTGCCAGGCGGCTACCTGCAGGCGGTCTATCCTCATCGGCGTGGCTTGTTACCGGCCGTGCGGGCATGGATAGACCACCTGGCGGTGTCGTTCGAGGCGTGTGGGGAACGTTATGTCTAGGCAGACGATCAGCGAGGACCAGGTGGCGGCGTTCTGCCTGAGCCTGCCGGGTGCGCGGGAAGACTACAAATGGGGCGGTGTCCGGGTGTTCTCCGTAGCCGGCAACAAGATGTTCGCGGTGCTCGACCTGGCTGGCGCCGGGTTGTCGTTCAAGGTGGCCGATGAGTTGTTCCTGGGCTATTGCGACCGGCCGGGTGTGCGGCCCGCTCCCTATCTGGCACGGGCGAAATGGATCAGCATGGCGCCACCCTACCCGATGGGCCGTGAAGAACTGTGCGACTTGCTCCAGCGTTCGCACCAACTGGTGGTGCGGCGGCTGCCAAGACGTTTGCAGGCAGGCCTGCTGGGCTGATCAGTTGAAAGGCAGGAAACGGCTGCCCAGGAACAGGTAGTCGAGCCAGAACACCTGGTGCAGCAGCACGATGCCCCAGCACACCAGCTGGTAGGACCATTTGCGCGTCTTGTGGCGGAACAGTTGCTGAGCGACCAGGGCGCCGGGCCAGCCCCCCAGCAATTCGCTGGCATGCAGGACCTTTTCTGGTGTGCGCCAGGCATCGCCCTGGGCCTGGCGCTTGTCCTGCCAGTACAGCAGCAGGCTGATCAGGCTGACTAGCGGGTACATCGCCAGGGGTACCCAGTTCTGCCCGTTCCAGCCCATCTTCGCCGCGCCAAGCCCTGGCAACAGACACAGCACGGCCAGCAGCAGCAACTTGATGCGCGCATTGCGCACGCTCTGCGTGTGTCCAGCGCCGCGTGGCGCCGTGTGCTGTGCCCGCGCCATGTCAGCTGTGTGCCGTCGCCCAGTCGACCCAGCCGAACTGCCAGGTCGCCAGGATCAGCAAACCAAAGACGATGCGGTACCAGGCAAAGGCCGCATAGCTGTGGTTGGCGATGAACTTCAGCAGCGCCCGCACAGCAATCATGGCGAAGATGAACGAGGTCACGAAACCGATGGCGAAAACCGGCAGGTCGCTTGGTTCGAACAGGTGGCGGTACTTGTAGCCCGAATACACCGCTGCGCCGACCATGGTCGGCATTGCCAGGAAGAAGGAGAACTCGGTGGCTGCCTTGCGCGACAGGCCAAACAACAGGCCGCCGATGATGGTGGAACCCGAGCGCGAGGTACCCGGGATCATCGCCAGGCACTGCACGAAGCCAATCTTCAAGGCGTGGGTCCAGCGCATGTCGTCAACATGGTCGACCGCTACGGTGTGCTGGCGACGCTCAGCCCAGAGCATGATCACGCCGCCGATCACCAGCGCCGTCGCCACGGTGATCGGATTGAACAGGTATTCGTGAATCAGGTCGGCGAACAGTACACCCAACACCACTGCCGGCATGAACGCCAGCAGCAGGTTACCGGTAAAGCGCCGGGCCTTAGGCTGGTTGGCCAGGCCGAACACCACTTCGAGAATCTTGCTGCGGAACTCCCACACGACCGCCAGGATCGCCGCCAACTGAATAATGATGTTGAACGCCATGGCCCGTTCGCCACCAAACCCGACGAGATCGGCGACGATGATCTGGTGACCGGTACTGGAAATCGGCAGGAACTCCGTGAGCCCCTCGACCACACCTAAGATGATTGCCTGGAAGGCAGTCCAAAAATCCATCATTCCCCCGAGGAAGCACTGCTGCTTGCAGGCCCCTTATTCTTGATTTGCTTGTGGTTGCCGCACGCGGCGCGGCCTTTTTACAGCGACTTCTGGGACCTACGCCAGTGGAAAAGTTCACCTTGGCTAAAGGTTTCATCTTGCCCGGCCGAGATCCTATCAAAGCGGCGAGGCAAAGGCGCGCTCAGCCTGTGGCAGAGTAGCCAATAACTAGCACTTAGCCATTAGTCGAGTGCCTGCCGTCTGCAAAGCATGCTTGGATGCACCTGAATAAGAAGAACAATGCAGGAGAGTTTTCGATGAAGGCATTGCGGTCGATGTCGATCAGCCGTCGGTTATGGCTGATTCTGGTGGTTGCGGTGGGCATGCTGGTGATGCTCGGCCTGCTGATGCTGCGCCAGATCCATGGCGATCTGTACCAGGCCAAGGCGGAAAAAACCCGCCACGTGGTGCAGACCGCCGCTGGCGTACTGGCCTATTACCAAGGCCTGGAAGCCGCCGGTACGCTCAGCCGCGAGGCGGCCCAGCAGCAGGCCCTGCAAGTGGTGCGGGCGCTGCGCTACGACCAGAACGACTATTTCTGGATCAACGACCTGGGGCCGAAGATGATCATGCATCCTGCCAACCCCAAGCTCGATGGCCAGGACCTTTCCGCCATTCGCGACCCGGACGGCTTCGCCGTGTTCAACGAGATGGTGGCCCTCGCCCGCAGCCAGGGTGCCGGCCCGGTCGACTATCGCTGGCCCAAGCCGGGCGCCAGCGAGCCGGTGGCCAAGACCTCCTATATCCAGCTGTTCGAGCCTTGGGGCTGGATCATTGGCTCCGGCGTCTACGTCGACGATGTGCAAGCCGAATTCGCCCGCCAGTTGCGTGATGCCTCATTGGTCGCCCTGGCCATCGCCGTGCTGATGGCCCTGGTGGTCATGCTGATTGCCCGCAGCATTGCCCGCCCCCTGCAGGAAGCGGTGCAGGCGATGGGCAACATCGCCAGCGGCGAAAGCGACCTGACCCGCCGCCTGGACACCCACGGGCATGACGAGATCACCCACCTGGGCCAGCACTTCAACCAGTTCAACGGCAAACTGCAAGGGGTAATCGGCCAGCTTCAGGGTGCCGCCCATGCCCTGGCGCAGTCGGCCGGGAATGTTGGCGACAACGCTGGCGCTGCTCAGCAGCACAGCGCCCAGCAGTCCTTGCAGATGGACCAGGTGGCGACGGCGGTCAACGAAGTCACCTATGCCGTGCAGGACGTGGCCAAGACCGCCGAACAGGCCGCCGCTGAGATGCGCGCCGCGCAACAGCAGGTGGAACACGGCCAGCAGGCCATTCACGGCAGCCTGCAACAGATCGATCAGCTTTCGGCGACCATCGACCAGGCCGTCCAGGTGATCCGTGAGCTGGCCGGGCACAGCACGAAGATCGGCGGGGTGCTGGAAGTGATCCGCGCCATCGCCGAACAGACCAACCTGCTGGCCCTCAACGCTGCCATCGAAGCCGCTCGCGCTGGCGAACAGGGCCGCGGCTTTGCCGTGGTTGCCGACGAGGTCCGCCTGCTGGCCCAACGTACCGCGCAGTCGACGGCCGAAATCCACACCATGATCGAGCACCTGCAAGGCCAGTCCGATGCTGCGGTCAAAGCCATCGATACCAGCAGCGAGGCCTCGCGCCAGACCGTGCACCAGGCCCGCGAGGCCGGCACCAGCCTCGTTGCCATCAGCCAGGCGCTGCATAACCTCACTGCGCTCAATGCGTCGATCGCCAGTGCCACCTTGCAGCAGTCCCACGTGGTCGAGGAGATCAACCGCAATGTGCTGGACACCGCCAGTTTGTCCCAGCAGACCGCCGATGCCGCGCGCCAGTCCAGCGACGCCGGCACGGCGCTTGGGCAGTTGAGCGAGGAGCTTGAACAACTACTGCGCCAATTCCGCGTCTGAACCGGGCGTGATCACCGGCCCGCCAGGCGGGCCGCTGCGGATTGCTCGCTACACCTGCTGCCCTGCACACGCTACAATCGGCGCCCTTTGCCAACCTGGGATCGCCGATGTCCGGCCTCGAACTCCTCGCCGCCGTGCTCGGCGTCACCGCCGTGTGGCTCACCGTCAAACAGAATGCCTGGTGCTGGCCGATCGGCCTGGTCATGGTGCTGATCTATGGCTGGCTGTTCTACGAAGTGAAGCTGTACTCGGGCATGCTGCTGCAGCTGGCCTACGCCGTGCTGCAGTTGTATGGCTGGTGGCAATGGAAGCGCCCGGACCGGGTCGAGGACGCTCGCCAGGTCTCGCGCCTGCCAACCCAGGCGTTGTTCGGCGGGTTGCTGGCAGGGTTGCTGCTGAGCGTGGCGCTCGGTGCGGCGATGGCAAGCTGGACCGATGCCGCCCTGCCCTGGCTGGATGCCACGCTGACCGGCTTCAGCCTGGTCGCGCAACTGTGGATGGCGCAAAAACGCGTGCAATGCTGGCCACTGTGGATCGTGGTGGATGTGGTCTATGTCGGCCAGTACCTGCACCAGCAGCTGTACTTCACGGCGGGTTTCTTTGCCGTACTGACCCTGATCGCGGTACGCGGCTGGCTGGAATGGCGCCGAGACCCGGCTGTGGTGCACGCATGAAGGTCTTGGTACTGTGCGGCCCCGAATCCAGCGGCAAAAGCTGGCTCAGCGGTGAAATCCAGGCGCATTTCGGCGGCATCGTGGTGGCCGAATACGTTCGCCACTTCATCGACCAGGAATGCCGCGACACCTGCTATGCCGATATCCCCACCATCGCCCGCGGCCAGCTGGCCTGGGAAGACCAGGCCCGCCAGCAGGCGCCTGAACTGCTGATCCTCGATACCCACCTGCTGAGCAACATGCTGTGGAGCCAGGCCCTGTTCGCCGCGTGCCCGCCCTGGCTGGAGCAGGCTTTGCTTGCCCGCCGCTACGACCTGCATCTGCTGCTCAGCCCGCAAGGCGTAGGCTGGGTCGACGATGGCCAGCGCAGCCAGCCAGCCCTTGCCGACCGCCAGGTGTTTTTCGACGACAGCCGTCGCTGGCTGGAGCGCCACGGGCAAGCGCTGCAGATCATTGAGGGAGACTGGCCGCAACGCAGTGCGACGGCCCTGCTTGCAGTTCAGCGCCTGCTGCAGGGAAAACCCCCGATCTGCCCCACCGAGTGTTAACCCCATGACACACCTGGCTGAGGCCAAGCTCCCGTTTCTGTGGGCTCCCAGCCATTTGTGGGGGCAGTGTCAAGGTTGTGAAACAATCGTCGAAAAGCCCCTTCGAGTAACGCAAATGCTGGGCCAAACGCCAATTCACTGAAAATTTGTCTCAGCGCTGATACAACAAATTCACGACCAGTTCAGGCAATGCGCGCAACCATCTGATTTTAAAGCATTATCCAAAAACGGCACGGCTTTCGCTCTTCTCCATCGCAACGCTGCACAAGACCAGCGCCAAAAGAAGGAGTAGCCGTCATGGGGAAACTGGATAAAGGCATTGTTCGCCTGCTGCTGGTCGGTTGTGCTGGGTTCTCGGTGCTGCCCGCGATGGCCGATAACGGCATCATCGTCATCACCCGCGATGTTCAACCGCGCATGGCCATCCGAGCGCCCCTGGCGCCCGACCCCAACCCTACCACCGCCAATGCCAATCCCTCCGCATACGTTCTCAAACAGACCAACGAACTGAGCGATGGCGACTTTGCCAGCATCACCAGCGGCACGGGGATTTCCTCGCTGGTCACTCAGCAGACCAACAACCTTGGCGGCCAGATCGGCAATCAGACGCAGCTGGCAAACCAGGCTGCCGGCCGCGGCACCGGCTCGGGCAACGGCATTTCCAACATGGTCAACTCGAGCGTTCAGCGCGGTCTTGCCCCACTGCAGATCCTGACCGGAGGCAAATGAGATGAGGCAGACGCTGTTTATCCTGGCCCTGCTGAGCAGTGCCTCGGCGCTGGCACAATCTCCGGTTCCGGTTATCAACGACGCCAACATCGACAGTTCCGGCGCACAGTACCAAGGCAATTTCAGCGTTAACCAGGCCGCTGGCGATCAACAGCAACAAGCCAACGCCAGGGCACTCGCTACGGGGCACGAGGCCGCTGCCAGCACGCAAATTCGTCAGCGCCAGCTGTCCATCGTCGACCCGAACATGGGCGCCAGCGCCAGCATTCAGGGCAACGCCTTCAGTCATGGCAACGGCGCCTTGGGCGTCAACCAGAGTGCCGGCGCGGCAACCCAGCAGGCCAATGCCCTTCGCATCAGCATCAGTACACAACCGCAAAGCATCGATGACAGCGTCCTGCTGCAACAGAACGTGGCGCTGATCAACAGCTCCGATCCAGCTGATACCTCACCCGGCTATCGCCAGGTCACCACCGGTGATCAGGCATTCACCGGTAGCCGCGGGGTCATTCAGCTGAATCAGAGCGCCGGGGTGGGTAACCAGACGGCAAACACCCTGAGCGTTAGGGTCGCGAACTGACCCAGACAGGTAAAGAACAACACTTAACCTAAAAGACGGAGAAACACCATGAAACCCTCGATGGCAATCAAGCCTCTGGTTTTCGCAATTGCTGCGGTCATGGCTGTTGCTGCACAAGCGGATCAGAACAATCGTCGTGGTCACGACAACCATAACAACCACCACCGGCAAATGGACAGGGCGGTCTACACCAGCGCCACCGCTGAAGCGACCGACTCCCAAAGAAGCACCGGCAACACCATTCGTAACGAAGGCACCATCAACGAAGCTGAAATGAGCAGCTCCGGTACCGGCGCCAGCGGCAACGTAGGTGTCAACGTGGCCGCCGGTAACGGCAACCAGCAGGACAACGCTGCGGCCATCGCCAACACTTCGTCCGATAATGCCGACATCGACAACAGCTTCGTGTTCGGCACCTCTACTGCTACCGCTGAAGTTACCCAGCGCAGCAACAACAACACCGTCAACAACTGGTCGACGCAGAGCTCTGCGGTCATGAGCGGCTCGGCTGACGGCAGCAGCGGCAACATTGGTATCAACATCGCTGGCGGCGACCTGAACCAGCAGAAAAATACCATGGCCATCGCCAACAACGCTGCGGCTATCGGTAACTCGACCGCCACCGCCTCGGCCGATCAGAACGGCCCTGGTCTGGAGGTGAACAACCGTGCCGACCGCACCTACACCATCGACACGCTGAGCTTCACCACTTCTTCGAGTGGTTCGGCCTCGCGTAGCGGTTCGTTAGATGCCAGCGTCGACAAGAGCTCCAGCTCGAGTTACAGCGCATCTGGCAGCCAGAGCGCCAGTGCCAGCGGCAGCAAAAGCAGCAGCTCCAGCGGCTCTAGCAGCATGACCGCCAGCGGCTCTAACAGCAGCAGCTCCAGCGGCAGCAACAGCATGAGCGCCAGTGGCTCCAACAACTGGGCTGCGAACGGCTCGTCCAGCCGCGACCACAGCTCGTCCTCCAACACCACGGTTAGCGCATCGCTCGATGCCAGCGCCAATGGCAGCGCATCGTCGTCGCAAACCTTCGGTAACTTCACTCGCTCGCGCAGCTCGGACTTCGACGCATCGCTCAGTGCATCGCTGGATGCATCGATCGACAAGTCGCATGACTCGTCCAGCAACTCGTCGTTCGACAAGTCGCTCAGCTCGTCTTTCGACAGAGCCTATGACTCTTCGTATGACCGTAGCCATGACTCGTCCTACGACAAGTCTCGCGATACTTCCTACGAGAAAGCCAACGCCTCGGCATGGGAAAAAGCCAGTGCCTCGGCTTACGAGAAAGCCGGCGAAAAAGCATCGCAGTCGTCGGACAGCATCTCGAAGAGCTTCAGCGAGTCTAGCGAGTACGCGCTGAGCAACACCGTGTCGTTCCAAGTGCTGACCCCGACCGGCTGGGCCAACCCTGTGACCAACACCGCCACCCTGAGTGGTTCGGTGAACGGTGGCAGCGGCAACCTGGGCGTGAACGTGGCAGCGGGTGTAGGCAACCAGCAGAGCAACTCGCTGGCCATCTCCAACACCTCGATGTAAGCACTGCGGTCTGGAGGCTCCCTTCGGGGAGCCTCTTTCCAACAAGAAGAAGGCAGGGGGCGTCGAACATGCGCATTTTCGCCTTGGCATTTCTGCTGTGCATCGCCAGCGTCGGCGAAGCCTCGCAGATGCCGTTGTCCGTACTGCCAGGTGGTGCAGTCATCTACAAACCGATCCAGAGCGTTCGCGAACGCAAGTTCGCCGACCTGGTGCAACAGAAGACCGATTTCAGCTGCGGAGCAGCGTCGCTGGCGACCATCCTGCGCCAGGCTTACTGGCTGGACGTGGATGAACACCAGGTAATCGAGGGCATGCTGGCCCACGCCAACCAGGACCTGGTGCGCACACAAGGGTTCTCCATGCTCGACATGAAGAAGTACGTGGAAAGCCTGGGCATGCGTGCACGCGGCTATAAGGTAGCCCCAGACACACTCAACAGCATCCGCATTCCCGTGGTCGTGCTGATGGACATCCGCGGCTACAAGCACTTCGTGGTCATGCAGAAAGTCGACAGGGGCTGGGTGTATATCGGCGATCCGGTTCTCGGCCATAAACGCTTCAAGCTCGATGATTTCGTCAAAGGCTGGAACGGCATCATCTTCGCCGTCATCGGCAAGGGCTATGACAAGAACAACATCCTGCTCGACCCACCGCTGCCGCTGAGCGCCAAGAACCGCATCAGCAACTTCCAGCCGGTGCAGGACGCAGAGTTGATGGACTTCGGTTTCATTCAAAGCGACTTCTTCTAACCACCTTCTTTTCATGAAGTAGGGCAAGACGCTCCGGGAGAACCCCATGAAGACTTCCCTGTGGCTGGCAGTCATTTGCCTTGCCGCCAGCCTGCCGAGCCAGGCAGAAACATTGAAACCGGTCGAATTGAAGGATCAGGAACTGGCGAACCTGCGCGGGCGCTACGTGATGCCCGGGCGAATCGTCAGCTTCGGTGTCGTCATGAGCAGTACCTGGCAGAACGCCAATGGCGAAGTGATCGGTGCGACCTCGACGATGCAAATCCAGCAATCGACCATCAAACCGCAGTTCTATGTCTCGATGATCGATGAAAAAGGGACTGGCAGCGCCCGAACCAGCAGCGCCGGTACCGGTACCGTCACTGGCGGCAGCGGCCTCAACACCACCGAGGGGGTAACCCAGGTGGTACGCGCGGCCGGTGATTTCAACACGGCCCACAACAATGTCGACATCAACGTCACCAAGGGCAACGAAGCGCCTGCCAGCCAACCACAGGGCCAGGCCCTGGCGGCCGGCTCCACCCTGGTGGGGTCCAACGGCGCGGGCTCGATGAGCGTGTCGTCCAGCAGCGCTGGCGTGCAGATGAACATCATTGCCAACGGCAACCAGGGTAGCAGCCTGCAGCGCCTGGGCGAAGGTGGGCTGATGCAGAACACCACCCTGCTCGGCTCCAGCAACCGGGTCAGCAACCTGACCTCGCTCAATGTGGTGTTGCGTGACAGCGCGCCGATGGCCGGGGCCATGGGGGCCAATCTTGAGCAGCTCAAAGGCCTTCGCAATCTCGGATACTGAACTACGCTCATGTCTCATCGTATGTAGTCAGAAGGGACGGCTAATCCATGCACCGTTTGTCGACGTTCAGAGCTATCGTTTGTATTTCAACACTGGCCCCGGCCACTCTGCTGCAAGCGGCAACCGACCCTCAGGTCGAAGCACTCAAACAGGAACTGATTGCGCTGAAACAGCGCTACGAAGCCCAACAGAACGCACTGATGGTGCTTGAACAACGGCTCAAGCAGGTCGAAGAGGCCCCCGCTCAGCCAGCACCGAAGCGCCTGACCAAGTCCCCTGCGGAGGGGGTGAAAGGTGGCCAGACCGTAGCCACCGGCACGCCGGGTAGCAGCGGCAGCTCCTACGGGCAGTCCTTGCAGGACAACTCGGAGCCGGCGCAGAGCGTGTCAAACCTGTACGACGAAGCGAGCGGCTTCTTCGGTGGCGGCAAGTTCAGTGTCGAAACCGGCCTGACCTACACCCACTACGATACCCGTGCGCTGACCCTCAACGGTTTCCTGGCGCTGGACTCGATCTTTCTGGGCAACATCAACATCGACCGCATCAAGGCCGACAACTGGACCCTGGACCTGACGGCCCGTTACAACGTGGATCAACGCTGGCAGTTCGATATTAACGTCCCCATCGTGTATCGCCAGTCCACCTATTCGTCGGGTGGTGCAGGCGGTGCTGCTGGCACCACCAACGATGAATCGGTGACCCGCGACCCGACCATCGGCGACGTCAACGTGGGTATCGCCTACAAATTCCTCGACGAGGACGAAACCTGGCCCGACGCCGTGGCCACGCTGCGGGTAAAAGCACCCACTGGCAAGGATCCGTATGGCATCAAGCTGATCCAGAGCCCTGGCAACGACAACCTGGCGGTGCCGGAAGATCTGCCTACGGGCAATGGTGTCTGGTCGATCTCGCCAGGTATCTCGCTGGTCAAGACGTTCGACCCGGCCGTGCTATTCGGCAGCCTGCAATACACCTACAACATGCAGGACTCGTTCAGCGACATCAGCCCGCAGGTCAACACCAAGGTGCCAGGTGACGTGAAGCTGGGCGATTCCTGGCAGATCGGCGGCGGTATCGCGTTCGCCCTGAACGAAAAGATGAGCATGTCGTTCTCGGTGACCGACCAGTTTTCCAGCAAGAGCAAGATCAAGCCCGACGGGGGTGATTGGCAGTCGATCACCAACAGTGACTATAACGCGGCCAACTTCAACGTCGGCCTGACCTTTGCCGCCACTAACAACCTGACGATCGTACCGAACTTGTCGATTGGCCTGACAGATGATGCACCCGACTTTTCCTTCAGCCTGAAATTCCCGTACTACTTCTGACCGTCGGGGCGCATCGCGCCCCAATTGGTTACCAACCTTGTAGGCAACGGCTTTCCGGGGGATCGGCCTGTTATCATCGCGCACATATTTGTGACGATTTCATGGCAAAAAGGAAAGTTTTCGTGAAGAACCTGCAAGGCCCACCACGCACCCGGCTGCTTGCCCTGGCAACACTGGTATTGGTGATTCCCCTGGTCGTGCGCGCCCTGCTGGGCTGGTCCAGCCCGTATGGCTATCTGTCGGACCTGGCGCTAGGTAGTCTGCTGGTGCTGCTGTTGCAGCGCCGCGCATGGTGGCTGGCGCTGCCGGTTCTGCTGGCCTGGGCCGCGCTGTGGGTGGCTTCGGCCGAGCTGGTCAGCGCCGTGGGCAGGCTGCCCACCAGTGCCGACCTGAGCTATCTGTTCGACCCGCAATTCATGGAAAACTCCACCGGCGGCGGTCTGGCCCATGCCTGGCTGCCCCTGTTGCTTGCGGGCGGCCTGCTGGTCTGGCTGGGGAGCGCCTGGCGCAGCCGCAGGCAGCCGGGTGCGAAGTTCACGCGCAAGGCCTGGGCCATCCCGGCGCTGTTGTTCGCTGCACACTGGGGCAGCCAGCACCTGGCGCCCAGTGACGCTGACCAGTGGCGCCAGTACACGCTTGCTCATCAGCTGCTGTCTGCGGCCATCGGCGACCTGGAGCGTCACGCCCAGCACTGGGCCGGTCGGGCTCCCGCCGTCACGCCGTTGCCAAGTGCCGGCCTGACCCAGCATGACCTGAGCGGGCAAAAGCTGCTGGCCGCACCAGGTCGTGCCCGAAACCTCTTGGTGATCACCCTCGAAGGCATCCCCGGCGCTTATGTGCGCCCCAACCGCCAGGCCTTGCACAGCCGCTTCGATGAAGACCTGATGCCCAAGCTCAGCCACTGGGCGGAACGAGGCATGAACACCCCGGACTACGTATTGCATACGCACCAGACCATTCGCGGCTTGTACGCGATGCTGTGTGGCGACTATGACAAGCTGGCCAACGGCACACCGAAGGGGGTCGAACTGCTCACCCAGCAGCAGCGCAACCAGGCCTGCCTGCCAGCACAGCTGCGCCAGGCAGGCTTCACCACCCACTACCTGCAAGGCGCGGGCCTGCGCTTCATGGCCAAGGACCGGATCATGCCGCATATCGGCTTCGACTCGGTGCACGGGCTGGAGTGGTTCAGCAACAAGAACTACCTGGAATTCCCGTGGGGCAAGGACGATCGGGCCTTCTTCGAAGGGGCCCTGGATTATGTCGGCCAGTTGCGCCAGCAAGACCGCCCATGGATGCTCACCTTGCTCACCGTGGGTACCCACCAGCCCTACTCCGCTCCCGACGATTACCTGCAGCGCTACGACACCGCCAAGCAAGCGGCGGTTGCCTACCTCGACGATGCTATCGGTGCCTTCCTCGACAACCTCGAACGTCAGGGCGTGCTCAAGGACACATTGGTAGTGGTGACCTCTGACGAATCCCACGGTATCGATGGCGTGCGTCTGGCCTCGTCCTGGGGCTTCAACCTGACCCTGGCACCGGAGCAGGCGCAACTGCCGCACATCAAGACCGGTACCTACGGCCACATCGACCTGGCCACGTCGCTGCTCGACTACTTTGCCCTGCCGATCCCGGTCGCCCTTGGCGGGCGCTCGCTGTACCGCGATTACGACAGTGGCCGGGAGATGATTTCCTACACCAACGGCATGCTGCGCTACCACGATGGCAAGGGCGTTTTCACCGAGTGCGATTTCCAGCAGCGTTGCCGCCGCTATGACAGTCCAGGCTTCATAGCTGACAAGGCCCGCTACCTCGGCCCTGGCGACAGCACCCTGGGTCTACAGATTGGCGCGCTGGCCGGTGTGCTCGACCAGTCGCTTTTGCAGACGCCGCTCAACCTGCGTTATCAGTTCGGCGGCCCGTCCGCCATTCAGTTGCAGGCGCGCATACGCGACGACTGGGCTGACAACCTGATCGGCGCGCAGTACCTGGAAATGCCCGAAGGCTCGCACACCCGGGTGCGGGTCAAGGTGCGTTCGCTGGACCGGCAGCACGCGGCCTACATTCAGCTCAAGGCCAAGGAGTTGGAACAGGATGTGCCGCTGGGGTTGCCCGAAGAGATCCGGGTGACGGCCGACGAACCCCTGGAAATCGAGTTCGGGTTCGATAATCCGACGATGCGCAAGGCGTTTTCCTTCCACCTGCTCGGCTACGGCGGCGGCGAGGTCGAGATCAGTGACTTCAGCGTGATCACCGCGCTACCTGGCGAGGAAGAGCCGCTGGAAGACTTGTCTGACGGGCATATCGCCCAATCCAGCTGATCAACGAATCTGGTGCTTGTGCAGCAGCCGGTAGAACGTCGGCCGTGATACACCAAGCACCTTCGCCGCAATGCTCATGTTATTGCTGTGCCGGTCCAGCACATCGCACAGCGCCTGGCGCTCGGCCCGGTGCTTGTAGTCTTCCAGCGTGCCCAGCGGCTGCTCTTCCTGCTCCAGGCCCTGCAGGCCAAGGTCCTGGGCCTCGATCTGGCGCCCTTCGGCGAGCACCAGCCCGCGCCTGACCCGGTTGGCCAGTTCACGGACATTGCCCGGCCAGTTGTGGCGCCCCATCGCTGCCAGCGCATGGTCGCTGAATGAGCGGGGCCTGCGGCCTGTTTCCAGGCTGTAGAAGTGGGAAAAATGATTGGCCAGCATCGACAGATCGCCATGCCGGTCACGCAGCGGCGCTGTCACCACTTGCAACACGTTGAGCCGGTAGTAGAGGTCTTCACGAAAGCGCCCTTGTTCGATGGCCTTTTCAAGGTCAACGTGGGTTGCCGCCAGTACCCGCACGTCGACCGGTATCGGCTGGCTTCCACCTACCCGCTCGATGTGTTTTTCCTGCAGAAAACGCAGCAAGTTGGCCTGCAGCTCCAGGGGCAGGTCGCCGATTTCATCGAGGAACAAGGTGCCACCATGGGCTGCCTCGATCCGCCCGACCTTGCGTTGATGGGCACCGGTAAAGGCCCCTTTCTCGTGACCGAACAACTCGGACTGGATGAGGTTTTCAGGGATCGCCCCGCAGTTGATGGCGATGAACGGCATTTCGCTGCGCTGGGATTGCCGATGCAGTGTCCGCGCCACCAGCTCCTTGCCGGTGCCGCTCTCGCCGCGGATCAGCACAGGCGATTCGGTAGGCGCCAACTTGCCGAGCAATTTGCGCAACTCAAGGATCGGCCGGCTGTCGCCGAGCAGTTCATGCTCCAGCCCATCCACCCTCACCGTGCCCTTGCCGCGCAGGCGGGCCATGCCGAATGCTCGCCCCAATGTCACCAGCACGCGGGAGTAATCGAACGGCAAGGTGTGAAAATCGAAGAACCATTCGCAGACAAAGTCACCGACGTTCTGCATACGCAACTGCTCGGCGTTGAGCACGGCAATCCACTCGGTGTTGCTGCGCTTGATCATGTCCTTGACCGCGTCCGGATGCCGCAAGTGCGAGGCCTGCAGGCGCAACACCCCGATATCACAACGGTGCTCAAGGGCCTGGTCCAGGCCACAACTGTGAACCTCCCAGCCGGCACTCTCCAAGCCGGGTAGCAGACGGTGACAATCGTCGCAGGGGTCGACGATGAGCAAGCGACGCAGGGCGGCAGTCTCGTGCATGACCGTTCCTTGGCGCCAATTGTTGGTTTTTTTCGTTAAAACAGTAAGTTGCGGCGCCGAATTAACAGTAGCAACGAACTTGACGCTGCCCACGACCGTTTGTCTGCCGGATTCTGACGAAGCAAACCGGCTCGGGAATTTTTCATATTCATTGGCGTCACAGCGGCGCCGGGAAACAAAAAATCTGTAACCGGCAAAAATTTTACATGCGCTGTGTGACTCCACCCCTAACTTGGAGCATCAGTACGAGTAACCCCGCGCTGCGGATCGCGATAACACCTGAAGCGACGTAGCAGTTACGCGGACCTCACTTCGCTGTTTGGGACCATAGAGAGACCGAACCATGAATGCACCGCTCCGTGTCAACGAGGCACTGCTGATTGCCGACCACGCATTCGAACCCTTCCAGTGCGTTGCCTGGGATGCGCCCAACGGTACAGGCGAACTGAGCCTTGCGGTGATCGACCGGACCAGCACCCGTATCGGCAGCAAACAAGTATCGTCGCGTATCTATTCGGACCCTGCACAGTGGGCCAGCCTGATCGAGGAAGTCCGCGCCGAACTGTCCCAGAAAGGTTACGATCTGCAACCTTGGTCAATGCCGAAATAATCGCGTTGCGCCTTTGCAAGTGCGTGCCCGGCACGCACTTGAGCAACTTAGCGATAGCCTGCCAGGCAACTTTCTTATTGCGACATAGTGTCGCGCCCATCCCGCCCCACCTTATTCACTGCTTTACCTTGAATTGCTCAAGATGCTGATAGACGGCTTGTAATTGCGTGGCCAACTGGTGCGCCCGGCCAAGGCGAACTGGCGCCAATTCCATGTCAACCAGCACCGTTGCGCAAGGCATGGGCTGCACGCCATTGCAACGCTGCAGGCGACCATCGGTGAATACCAGGCAGCGCTGCAACTCGTGGGGATGGGCTTTGTGCCGGGCCTGCAACCAGCGCCTGGCCTGATCGAGCGCTGCGATCAAAGGCGTGCCGCCGCCAGCCCCGAGGGCCTGCAGCCAAGGCTGCAGGCTTGCCGACGCCTTCAGGCCATGACGCTGCCACTGTGGAGCGCCACCGCTGACCGTGAGCAGCGCAAGGCGGGCGCGTTGCCGATAGGCCTGGTCGAACAACTCGGCGAGCAGGCCTTTGCACTGCGCCAGCGCCTGGTGGCGCCGGGTGGAAGCCGATGCATCGACGATCACCAGCCACAGTTCATTGGCCTGCGCCTGGCGCTGCTGCCAGCAAAGGTCCTGGCGCAACCGCGGGCGGCCCTTGAGCAAGGTCGGCAGCCAGGCCACCCGGCCAGAGGAGGCTGCACGGCTGCGGCCTCGGCTGGCACCTGGCAGTTTTCCGGCACGAGGCATGGCATCCGCCAGCTGCAAATCTGGTTGGCGGATGCTCAGGGCTTTTTTGCCCAGTTCGGCACCTCTCGCCGTGCGCCGCTGCTCACCGGTTGCGCCGGCAGTGCGCCCCAATCGCCCTGGCCACCCTCGCCTTGCCTGTCGCGGCCATCCGCTGCACCGGGCGGCGCAGAGGCTGGCACCTCGGCTGGCGTGCGCCGGCGATGGCGCAAGGCGAATTCGGCCACGGCGTCGACATCCCCCTCCTCGATCGCCTGCCCACCGCGCCAGGCACAATGCGCACGGGCAGCTCGCAGCCAGACCAGATCGGCACGCAGGCCATCTACGCCAGCGGCGAAACAACGCTCGGTGATCCAGGCCAGGGCCTGATCGTCCAGGGCAATCGCCGCCAGCCCCTGGCGCGCCGCCTGGCAGCGCTCGCGCAGTAGCGCCTGGGCACTGGCCCACTGCTCGCAGAATGCCTGCGGGTCGCTGTCGAACGCCAGCCGCCGACGGATGATCTGCTGGCGTGCCTCTGGAGCCGGCAGGCCATCGAGCGCCACATTGAGGCCGAAGCGGTCGAGCAATTGCGGACGCAACTCGCCTTCCTCGGGGTTCATGGTGCCGATCAGCACGAAACGGGCACTGTGCCGATGGGAAATACCATCGCGTTCGATGCGGTTGGTACCACTGGCAGCCACATCCAGCAGCAGGTCGACCAGGGTATCGGGCAGCAGGTTGACTTCATCGACATACAACACGCCACCATCGGCATGGGCCAGCACACCGGGGCTAAACTGCGCCTTGCCCTGGCCAAGTGCAGCATCCAGGTCCAGCGTCCCTATCAAACGCTCTTCACTTGCGCCCAACGGCAAGGTCACGAACGGGCCCTCGCCCAGCAGGTCGGCCAGGCCACGCGCCAAGGTACTCTTGGCCATGCCGCGCGGGCCTTCGATGAGCACGCCGCCGATCTTCGGGTCGATGGCGGTGAGGCACAGGGCCAGTTTGAGGTCCTCGGCGCCGACCACGGCCGCCAGTGGGAATTGCACGGGTTCACTCATTTCAAGGCTGTTCCTCGCCGTCGAGCAACTGTTCCTCAAGTGCCTCGCGATAGTCACCGGGGGCTTCCCAAAGCCCGCGCTGCTGGGCTTCCAGCAAGCGTTCGGTGAGGTCGCGCAGCGCCTCGGGGTTGTGCTCGCGCATGAAGTCGCGGGTCGCCGGGTCGAGCACGTAGGCATCGGCCAGCGACTGGTAATGATGGTCATCGATCAGGTGCGTGGTGGCGTCAAAGGCGAATAGGTTGTCGACGGTCGCGGCCAGCTCGAACGCACCCTTGTAGCCATGGCGTTTCGCCCCGTCGATCCACTTCGGGTTCAGGGCGCGGGCACGGATCACGCGGTTCAGCTCTTCCTTCAAGGTACGGATCCGCGGCCGGTCGACCTGGCTGTGATCGCCGTGATAACTGGCCACTGCCCCACCGGACAAGGTCTCCGACGCGGCCAGCATGCCGCCCTGGAACTGGTAGTAATCGTTGGAATCAAGCAGGTCGTGCTCGTGGTTGTCCTGGTTCTGCAACACCGCCTGCACCTGGCCCAGGCGCCGGGCGAACTGAGCGCGCGCCGGGGTGCCTTCATCGCGGCCACCGTAGGCATAGCCACCATGATTGAGGTATACCTCGGCGAGGTCTTCGCGGCTGTGCCACAGGCGGCCGTCGATGGCGTTCTGCACGCCGGCACCGTAGGCGCCTGGTTTGGCCCCGAACACCCGCCATCCCGCCTGGCGCGCCGCCTGTTCGGCATCCACGCCCTGCGCCTGCAGGCTGGCGCGTTCGTTGCGCACCCGTGCGGCCAGGGGGTTCAGGTCGTCCGGCTCGTCCAGTGCCGCCACTGCCTGCACCGCCGCATCGAACAGGCGGATCAGGTTGCCGAAGGCATCGCGGAAGAAGCCCGAGACGCGCAGCGTCACGTCCACCCGTGGGCGGTCGAGCAGGCTCAGTGGCAGGATCTCGAAGTCGTCGACGCGCTGGCTGCCGGTAGCCCACACCGGGCGCACCCCCATCAATGCCATGGCCTGGGCGATGTCGTCGCCACCGGTGCGCATGGTCGCCGTGCCCCACACCGACAAGCCCAGCTGGCGCAGATGGTCGCCATGGTCCTGCAGGTGCCGTTCGAGGATCAGGTTGGCCGAGGCGAACCCCAGGCGCCAGGCGGTGGTGGTGGGCAGGTTGCGCACATCGACGGTGTAGAAGTTGCGCCCGGTGGGCAGTACATCCAGGCGGCCGCGGCTGGGTGCACCGCTGGGACCGGCCGGTACGAAACGCCCGCACAGCGCGGCCAGCAGCCCATTGATCTCCGCAGCGCCGCACGCATCCAGGTCAGGGGCGACCTGCTCGCGCAGGGCGTCCAGCACGTCGTGCACTGGCTGCCATTGCGGTTGTTCGGGCAGCTGCGCCGGCCCTTCCAGGGCCTGTTCGATGATGCGCAAGGCAAGCAACTCAAGGCGCTCGCGGGTATCGCCAGCAGTGCGCCAAGCGCCCGCTTGCACGGCCTGCAGCATCGCCGGGCGTGGCCCTGACCAGGCCTCGCCAAGGTCGCAGTCGAGGGGATCGAAGCCCGGCGTCAGTGCCTTGGCCAGGGTCCGCAGCAAGCTGGCATTGCCACCGCGACCATCGCCCCGCTCCACGCGCAGCAAAGCCAGCAAGGTATCGAGGCGCAGGCGCGCCTGCGGCGACTGACCGAATACATGCAGGCCATCGCGGATCTGCGATTCCTTCAGGTCGCACAGGTAGGTATCCAGGCGCGGCAACCACACCGCGGCATCGTCCAGCTGGCCCTCCAGCTGCAACTCACGGTCGATATGGTTGGCCTTGACCAGCTCGAGTATGTCGCGCTGCAGCTCTCGTGCACGCCGTGGGTCGAGCAGCTGGGCTTCGTAGAATTCGTCCGCCAGCTGCTCCAGATGACGCAGCGGGCCGTAGGTTTCGGCGCGGGTCAGCGGCGGCATCAGGTGATCGATGATCACCGCCTGGGTCCGGCGCTTGGCCTGGGCGCCTTCGCCCGGGTCGTTGACGATGAACGGGTAGATATTCGGCAGCGGGCCGAGCAGCGCGTCCGGCCAGCAGTGTGCGGACAGGCCGACGCCCTTGCCGGGCAGCCACTCCAGGTTGCCGTGCTTGCCGACGTGGATCACGGCATCGGCAGCAAAGGCATGACGCAACCAGAAGTGAAACGCCAGGTAACCATGCGGTGGCACCAGGTCCGGGTCGTGGTACACCGCGCTGGGGTCGACCTGGTAGCCGCGCGCTGGCTGGATACCGACGAAGGTCAGGCCAAAGCGCAGGCCGGCGACCATCAGGCGGCCAGCGCGGTACATCGGGTCTTGCTCGGGCGGCCCCCAGCGCTCCAGCACGGCCTGGCGATTGGCCTCTGGCAGGCGTGCGAAGGCCGCGTGGTAGTCCGCCAGGCTCAGGCTCTGGGCGCACGGGCGTTGGTCGAGGTGTTCAAGGTCGTTAGTCACCCCGCCCAGCAGCTGATGAATCAGTTGCGTGCCGCTGCCTGGCAGCTCTGCAAGCGGATAACCTTCGGCCTGCAGTGCCTTGAGGATGTTGAGGGCAGCAGCCGGGGTATCCAGGCCGACGCCATTGCCGATGCGGCCATCGCGGGTCGGGTAGTTGGCCAGCACCAGGGCCACGCGCTTTTGCCCATTGGGCAGGCGCGCCAGTTCTACCCAACGCCGTGCCAGCTCGGCGACAAAGTCCATACGCTCGGGGTGGGCACGGTAACAGACCACATCGGACTGGCTGCGTTCGCTGCGCCAGGCCATGTCCTTGAAACTGACCGGTCGGGTGATGATGCGCCCGTCCAGTTCGGGCAAGGCGATGTGCATGGCCAGGTCGCGGGCACCCAGGCCCTGCTCGCTGGCCTCCCAGCCGGGCTGGTTGTCCTGCGCACAGATGGCCTGCAACACCGGGATATCACGACGGAACGGGCGCAGGTTGGGCCGTTCCGGGCTGGAAAGGGCAAAACCGGTGGTGTTGATCAACACCTCGGCCCCCACTTCGTCCAGCCAGGCTTCGACCTGCTCCAGGCAGGCACTTTCCTTGAGGCTCGCCACCGCGATGGGCAGCGGGTTGAGGCCGGCGGCCTGCAAGCGCTCGCAGAACACGTCAATGAATGTGGTGTTGGCAGCCTGCAGGTGAGAACGATAGAACAGTAGCGGTGCCACCGGATACTCACTGTTCCAGTGGCTGTACCAGTCTTCGAGCCGTGCGCCGGGGAGGCGCGGGTGATACACCGAAGTGCGCGGCAAAGGCTGCGGTTCGTCCCAAGGGTAGTCACGCCCCAGCCACTGGTTGGCCAGGCAGTTGAACAGGTTGATGGCATTGCGCTTGCCGCCCTGGCGCAAGTAGTGCCAGAGGCGCTCGGCCGGCTCGCCGGTGACCGTGCCGAGGCCGGTCAGCTCCGGGTCCGGGCGATCATCGCCGGGGACCAGGATCAGCTGCACGCCCCGCGTTGCCAGTTCGACCAGCTGCTCGACGCCGTAGCGCCAATAGCCGACGCCACCGTGCAGCGATACCAGGATTACCTTGGCGTGGCGCAGGACCTCGTCGACATACAAGTCGACCGAGGCATGGTTCTGCACCTGCATCGGGTTGGCCAGGCGCACGCTGGGGAAATCGTCTGGCAGTTGCTCGGCGGTTTCGGCTAGCAGTGCCAGGTGCGAGTCGCCGCTGCAGAGGATCACCAGGTCGGCGGGCGTCTGGCCGAGGTCGGCAATGCTGTCGTCTGGCACGAAGCCGCCGGGCTGGGTCCGCAGCAGGTGCATGGGTCAGGCGCCCAGGGCCTGGCGCAGGCGCGCCTCCAGCTGTACCGCATCGAGGTCCTGGCCAATCAGCACCAGGCGGGTGATGCGGGGTTCGTCAGCGCGCCATGCGCGGTCGAAGTGCTTGTCGAAACGGGTGCCCACGCCCTGTACCAGCAGGCGCATCGGCTTGCCGGGGATGGCCGCGAAGCCTTTGGCACGCAGGATGCCGAACTCCACCACCAGCTGGGTCAGGGCATCGAGCAGCAGGCTTTCGTCAGCTTCGGGCAGGTCGATGGAGATCGAGTCAAAGGCATCATGGTCGTGATCGTCATGGTCATCGCCGTCATGGTGGGAATCGTGGTGGGTGCGACGGCCATCGATGTGCGCCTCGGACTCGGCGCCTACGCCCAACAGCACTTCCAGCGGCAGCCGGCCGCTGCTGGCTTCGACTACCTTGACGGCTGGCGGCAGCTCCTCGGCCACTTCGGCACGCACCTTGGCCAGGCCTTCGGCGTCGATCAGGTCAGCCTTGTTCAGCACCACCAGGTCGGCACTGGCCAGCTGGTCGGCGAACAGTTCGTGCAGTGGCGATTCGTGATCGAGGTTGGGATCAAGCTTGCGTTGCGCGTCGACCTGGTCCGGGTAGGCGGCGAAGGTGCCAGCAGCCACGGCCGGGCTGTCGACCACGGTGATGACCGCATCGACGGTGCAGGCGTTGCGGATTTCCGGCCACTGGAAGGCTTGCACCAGGGGCTTGGGCAGTGCCAGGCCGCTGGTTTCGATGAGGATGTGATCGAGGTCGCCGCGGCGTGCGACCAGTTCGCGCATCACCGGGAAGAATTCTTCCTGCACGGTGCAGCACAGGCAGCCGTTGGCGAGTTCATAGACGCGGCCGCTGGCTTCTTCCTCGGTGCAGCCGATGCTGCATTGCTTGAGGATTTCGCCGTCGATGCCAAGCTCGCCGAATTCGTTGACGATGACCGCGATGCGGCGGCCTTGGGCGTTGTCGAGCATGTGGCGGAGCAAGGTGGTTTTGCCCGAGCCGAGAAAGCCGGTAACGATGGTGACGGGGAGCTTGGCCAGTGTTTTCATGTCGCGTTGCCCTTGGCAGGTTGGTGCGGGCACACGGGACGAAAGCCGCAGGCCAGGCCGGCCGGGCTCGTTCGCCACCGGATCACCCCGCCCGGTTGAAAGTCGAAATCGTCTCGAGGCAGGTCTCCTGGCTTGCACCGTTCCAGAGCATCAAGCAGCTGGCGGGGTGACGCCTTCCCGCGCGGTGGCGCAGTGGCTGTGTCGACCCATTGTCGGTGCCTACAGTTGCGGGGGCAGCCGCGGCTTGTACCGCGTTCCCGTCTTAGCTTCGGCAGTGCCGAAGAACCTCGAAGTCGCAAGGCTACGCGGGGGGTGGCGGGTGGTCAACTGTTGCCATCCTGTCCACGAAGCCCAAGGTTCAGCTTTTGCTGTTGCTCTTGCTGTTGCTCTTGCTGTTGCTGTTGCTCTTGCTCTGCTTTTGCTTCTAAGCGCGCGGTAGTTCAGCAAACGCCGAATGCGACTTCAGGAGGCCGAACGCAGGCGTCTGGAGGGCCAGGGTGCGCAGCACCCCTTCGGCGTAGCCGAAGGCGCGAGATGTAGACTTGCGCAGCAAGTCGTAGGCCGCGCGGGCCCGGAGGGCGCCGGAGTGAGGGGACCCCGGAGCGCAGCGCAGGGGCCGGATGATGGGAGCCAGCGTTTTTTGGTTACTTTTTGTCGCGTTTGACAAAAAGTGACCCGCCGTAAGGGCGGAAAGGTGACTGTGCGTCGCCGCTGCCAATGAATGCTTTCGCCTCAATCAAAACCACCGCAGTCGAGCTTTTGGCTTTTGGCTTTTGGCTTTTGGCTTTTGGCTTTTGGGAGTGGGCTTTCAAATCAAGTCAACATTCATTCGCCATGGTGGCGCTGAATCACCTTTTCGCCTTTACGGCGACCTACTTTTTGACTGGGCAAAAAGTAGGCAAAAACCCCCGCTCCCATCATCCGGCCCCTGCGCTGCGCTCCGGGGTCCCCTCACTCCGGCGCCTTCCGGGCCCGCGCGGCCTACGACTTGCTGCGCAAGTCTACATCTCGCGCCTTCGGCTGCGCCGAAGGGGTGCTGCGCACCCTGGCCCTCCAGACGCCTGCGTTCGGCCTCCTGAAGTCGCACTCAGCGTCGCCTGGACTATTGCGCGCTTAGAAGCCAAAGCCAAAGCAAGAGCAGAGCAAGAGCAAGAGCAAGAGCAAGAGCAAGAGCAAGAGCAAGAGCAAGAGCAAGCATTGCATCTGTATGACATTTGACGTCTCCCTCGCCCCGTGCTCTCCTTACGCCTTGCGTCAGGTGCCCCCAAGCGGGGGTGAAACGGGAAATCGGTGCGTCGCAGGCCCTCCAGGGCCGGGCAAATCCGGTGCTGCCCCCGCAACGGTAAGCGAGCGAAGCGTCCAGACCACTGTGCCACGCAGTCAGGCATGGGAAGGTGATGTTTTTCAAGGAGCCCTGCTCCTCCTCGCAAGCCCGGAGACCGGCCTGTCGTCCATGAACACCCCGCGGTGGGCGGGCGCTGTCGCATCTCCTCGGGCGCCTTGCCCCCGGGACTGCCGCGCCTGTCCGTTGCCCCTACAAAAAAGCAGAGGATCGCGTCATGCCCATCACCAGCGCCAAACACAGCATCGCCACCCCCATCACCCTCAGCCAGCGGGTGGTCATCGCCGTCGGTGCCAGCCTGCTCGGCCTGTGCCTGGTCTACTTCGCCGGGTTCTCGCACATCGAAGCCGTGCACAACGCCGCGCACGACACACGCCATAGCGCCGCCTTCCCCTGCCACTGAGGCTGCCATGATCAAGCGTATTGCCCGCACAGCCGGGTTCAGCGGCCTGCTCGCTGCCCTGTTGCTGACCCTGCTGCAAAGCTTTTGGGTCGCACCGCTGATCCTTGAGGCGGAAACCTACGAATCGGCCAGCCCGGCAGCTGCGCACCACAGCCACGGCGAAGAAGCTGGCACTGGCCACACCCATGGCGAAGAAGCCTGGTCGCCCGAAGATGGCTGGCAGCGCACCCTCTCGACCACCGGCGGCAACCTGGTGGTTGCCGTCGGCTTCGCCCTGATCCTCGCCGCCCTGTACAGCCTGCGGGAGCCAGCCCGCACCAGCACGGGCGCACTGTGGGGGCTGGCCGGTTTTGCCGTGTTCTGCCTCGCGCCTACCCTGGGCTTGCCACCCGAACTGCCCGGCACTGCCGCCGCCGATCTCGGTCAGCGCCAGAGCTGGTGGGTCGGCACTGCCGCCGCGACGGCACTGGGCTTGACCATGCTGGTGTTCGCACGTCATGGCCTGCTCAAGGCCCTGGGTGCCGTGTTGCTGGTGGTACCGCACGTAATCGGCGCGCCGCAGCCGCAGGTCCACGAAAGCCTGGCACCGCACGCCCTGGAAACCCAGTTCATGATCGCTTCGTGGCTGACCAACGCGGCATTCTGGGTGGCCTTGGGCTTGCTCAGCGCCTGGCTGTATCGCCGCTCCAGCCACGCCTGATGACCGCCCCGTCAATGCCGGTGCTGTACGCCGGCTTCGGTTGCCGCCGGGGCTGTCCGCTGGACGTGCTCGAAGCCCTGCTGCAAGCAGTGCTGGAACATCACGGCCTGAACATCACAGCACTTCGTGGCTTTGCCAGCATCGCTGGCAAGGCCGACGAGCCAGGCTTGCAGCAACTCGCCGCACGTCACGCCTTGCCCTTGGTGGTTTTCGCGGCCGAGCAACTGCAGCGGTTCGAACCCCAGCTCAGCCACCGCTCCGCCGTGGCCTTCGCGCACAGCGGTTGCTGGGGTGTCGCCGAGAGCAGCGCCTTGGCCCTGGCCAGCCTCAGTCACCCCAGCGTCACACTCAAGGTCGCCCGCCAGGTGCGTGGCCCCGCTACCCTGGCTCTGGCCTGCGCCGGATAATTGCTTCTTTTTTCAAGGATTTGCCATGACGGTCTACTTCATCGGCGCCGGCCCCGGCGATCCGGAACTGATCACGGTCAAGGGCCAACGCCTGATCCGCCAGTGCCCTGTGATCATCTATGCCGGCTCGCTGGTACCCGCAGCGGTACTCGAAGGCCACCAGGCCGAGAAGGTCATCAACAGTGCCGGACTGCACCTCGAACAAATCATCGACGCCATTCGCGCCGCACACGCCAACGGCCAGGACGTGGCCCGGGTGCACAGTGGCGACCCCAGCCTGTATGGTGCCATCGGCGAGCAGATCCGCTACCTGCGCGAACTGGGCATCGATTACCAGATCGTCCCAGGGGTCACCGCCACTGCCGCCAGCGCGGCGCTGCTCGGCTGCGAACTGACCCTGCCACAGGTCGCGCAGACCGTCATACTCACCCGCTACGGCGACAGCTCTCCGATGCCTGCAGGCGAACAGCTCGGCGACCTGGCCCGGCACGGCAGTACCTTGGCCATTCACCTGGGGGTCAAGCACCTGCCGCGCATCGTCGAAGAATTGCTTCCCCACTACGGCCCCGACTGCCCGGTCGCGGTAGTACATCGTGCCACCTGGCCAGACCAGGACTCAGTGCGCGGCACCTTGGCCGATATCGTCGAACAGGTCGCCAGCAAGGGTTTCAGACGCACCGCCCTGATCCTCGTCGGCCATGTACTCGGCGATGCCCCGTTCACCGAGTCAGCGTTGTACCGCGCCGGCCACGCGCACTTGTTCCGCCCCGGCGACTAGCATTGCCAAGCCTGCGAAGGACGGCGCAGACTGCGCTTTCCACCACCGGAGGACTATCCATGCTGGAGCTGCGCCCTAATTGTGAATGCTGCGATGCCGACCTGCCGGGCGACAGCCCTGACGCCATGATCTGCTCGTTCGAATGTACCTTCTGCCGCAACTGCGCTGACGATCGCTTGCAGGGCCGCTGCCCGAATTGCGGCGGCCAGTTGCTGGCCCGCCCGGCGCGGGTGGGCCAGGCCTTGAACAACAACCCCGCCTCGACCCAGCGCGTGCTCAAGCCTCACCCCGCCTGCGCCTGACCCTCTGCCGTTCACAGGCCTCGCCACTTGCGACGAGGCCTGTAACAACATTCTTGTAGGAAATTTCCACAATACCGGCTCGCTTGTTCAACACATCTATACTCGCCATTACTACGGATCCGGAATGGTCGTATCGTGCTGCACTGCCGAAAAAGCTTGCAGACGTACCCCCTGATTACTTCAGGAAGCCGACCACATTCCGACAGGAGTTGATGACATGACAACCGTGCTGATCGTTGATGATCACGCCATCGTTCGTTTTTCCCTGCGCATACTGTTCGAGCGCGAGCGCTTTCGTATCGTCGGCGAACTGGACAATGGCAGCGAAGTGGCACAGAAGGTGCGCGAATTACGCCCGGATGTAGTGGTACTGGACATAGGGCTTCCCGGGCTGGATGGCATGGAAGTCATCAAGCGCCTGCAACAACAGGAGCCGGCACCGAAAATCATGGTGCTGACCGGGCAAGCCACCGATCTTTACGTGCGCCGCTGCCTGGATGCCGGTATCGGTGCCTTCGTCACCAAGGGCGAAGACCTTGAGGCTGTGGTCTTCGCCCTCAAGGCACTGATCAAGGGCTACTCGACCTTCCCCCAGATGGCGGTCAACAGCAATACCCTGGAGAGCGAGCCCGCCCGCCTGGGCAGCCTGTCCAACCGTGAGATGGAAGTACTGCGGCGCCTGAGCCGTGGTGAAAACAACAAGAACATCGGCGCAAGCATGAACCTCAGTGCCAAGACCATCAGCACTTACCGTGGCCGCATCATGGAGAAGCTCAAGACCGAGTCATTGGTGGAGATGGTCGATCTGGCCAAACGCAACCACGTCAACTGAGCGCGCGGCGCGTATGAAACCTGTCCTGGCTGGCCTGATCCTGTTCGTCGCCCTGCTCGGCTGCCCGCTCATGTCGCTCGCCGACGGTGAGCCGCGGCATTTGCTGGCACGCGCCACCAGCGCCGCACAGCCGCTGCAATTGAATGATGCCGACCGCCAGTGGCTGCAGCGACGCGGCGCATTGTTATTGGGTACTTCACGGCCGGATTACCCCCCTTTCGAAATCAACGTCAGCCTGGATGATTACGAAGGCCTCAGTGCCGACTATGCCGGGCTGATTGCCGAACAACTGGGGGTACCGGTCGAAGTCAGGCGCTACGCCAGTCGCCACGAGGCGATCGCCGCTCTACGCGCTGGCAAGATCGACCTGCTGGGCAGTTCCAACAGCTTTGAGGCCGCCGATGCCAAGCTCAGCCTCAGCCTACCCTATGCCGAAGACCTGCCTGTTATCGCGACACGCAAGGATGCCGCGCTGAGGCAAGACAAGACGCTGGCCGGCTTGCGCCTGGCAATGGTCGATCACTACCTGCCGGGCGAGGCAGTCCGGGTGCTCTATCCAGAGGTGCAACTGAGTCTGTATCGCTCCACGCTGGCAGGCCTGGCAGCAGTCGACCTGGGTGAGGCCGACGCTTATCTGGGCGATGCCATCAGCACCGACTACCAGATTGGCAAAAGCTACCAGGGCACAGTGAAGATCGACCACTTTTCCCAGATGGCGTCTGGCACCTTTGCTTTTGCCTTTGCCAATGACAACCTGCGGCTGCGCCGCCTGGTCGATAGCGCCCTGGCCAGGATCAGCGAAAGCGAGCGCCTGAACATCCTGCGCCGCTGGAGCAGCAGCAACACCAGTTTGTTGCTGGAGCGACACCTGTCAGCGCTGACCGAGGAAGAAAAAAACTGGATCGCCCAGCATCCGACCGTGACCGTACTGGTCGACACGGCCCTCGCCCCGCTGACGTTCAACGACGCCCAGCAGCATGTCAACGGTATCACCGTCGACCTGCTCAAGCAGATCACCCTGCGCACCGGCTTGCAATTCAAGTTCATCGAGCAGGACACCGTGCAGGAGATGGTTGAAAAAGTCACCCACGGCAAGGCACAAATGATCGGCGCGCTGGGCTATGGCACAGAGCGCGCGACGCGGCTGCGCTACACCCGCCCCTATCTGGTCAGCCCCAGGGTGTGGGTGACCCGTAACCAAGGGCCCTCGTCATTGCAAGCCAAGAATCTCGACGGCCAGCGCATCGCGCTCCTCCATGGTTCGCACCTGCGTGCCGAGGTACTGCGGCGCTTTCCGCAGGCGACACTGGTGATGGTCAACAATCCCCTTGGCCTGATGGAGGCCGTGGCCAATGGCGATGCTGACGCTGCCTACAGCAGTTATATCAATGCTTCCTACTACATCAATCAAGTGTTCAAGGGGCGGTTGCGTATCGCCAGCGTCATGGACGACGAACCGGCCGTCGCCGCATTTGCCGTGGCCCCTGACCAGCCGCAACTGCAAGCTATCCTCGACAAGGCACTGATAAGCATCCCCCCCGATGAGCTGGACCAGCTGTTGAACCGCTGGCACACCAGCACCCTGGTCAGCGACAGCCCATGGCGCGACTACCGTACGCTGGCCCTGCAGGTGCTGGTGCTCTCTGCCCTGCTGCTGGCGGGCGTAGTGTTCTGGAACAGCTACTTGCGCAAGCTGATCCAGCAGCGCACCGAAGCTCAACGGGCGCTGCAGACACAACTGGCATTCAGCCGGGGGCTGCTGGAGCAACTGCGCCAGGCCAAGGATGAAGCCGAACAGGCCAGCAAGACCAAAAGCGCGTTCCTGGCAACCATGAGCCACGAAATCCGCACGCCCATGAACGCGGTAATCGGCCTGCTGGAGCTGGCACTGGAAGACAACCGTACCGGTCGCTGCGACACCCAGACCTTGCAGACCGCTCACGACTCAGCGGTCGGCCTGCTCGGGCTGATCGGCGACATTCTGGACATTTCGCGCATCGAATCCGGGCAGATGACGCTGCAGCCGGTGGCAACCGACCTGCTGGACCTGGTCCGCAGTACCTTGCGTGTGTTCGAGGGCAATGCCCGAATCAAGGGCCTGCACCTGCGAGGCGAACTGCCTGAAGGGCCACTCTGGGTCCTGGCTGACCCACTGCGGATCAAGCAGATCCTCTCCAACCTGTTGAGTAACGCAATCAAGTTCACCGACCGTGGCGAGGTCTTGGCCCAAGTCAAGTTCAAAGCTTCGACGGCAGGCGATAGCGCAGTGGTCGAACTGGCTGTGAGCGACACCGGCATCGGCATAGCCGCGCAGGACCAGGCTCGGCTCTTCAACAGCTTCACCCAGGTTTCAGGCCCGAGGGCGAGTCAAGGGGCGGGGCTGGGTCTGGTGATAAGCCGGACCATGGCCGAACTGATGGGGGGCAGGCTCGACCTGCAAAGCGTTGAAAGTGTCGGCACGCGCGTGCGGGTCGAGTTGACGCTGCCGCTAAGTGAGCCCCCAATACCCGAGATGCACAACGCTGCCGACGACGAAGCCGACGTCAGGACACTGAATGTGCTAGTGGTCGATGACTATCCGGCCAACCTGCTGTTGCTGGAAAAACAACTCGACAACCTCGGCCACCTGGTGACGCTGGCCGAGCATGGCGAAGCAGCGCTGGCCTTGTGGCAAACGCATGCTTTCGACCTGGTGATCACGGACTGCAGCATGCCGGTCATGGACGGCCATGAACTGACCCGCAGGATTCGCCAGTTGGAGCGCCAGCGCGGGCAGACCGCCTGCTGCATTCTCGGGGTGACCGCCAATGCCCAGGCCGAAGAGCGCCAACGTTGCCGGGAAAGCGGCATGGACGATTGCCTGTTCAAGCCCATTGGGCTGCGAACCCTGAAGGCTTACCTGTCGCAGGTACGCGCCACGGCACCGCTCTCGAGCGGATTCAACCTGGACGAACTGCGCAACCTGACCCAGGATGACCCACAGTTGACCAGGCAGCTGCTTGAGCAACTGACGCAAAGCGCCCGCGAAGACCTCAACGCCTTGCAAGCCCTTGATCAATCCAGTGACCGCGAGGCATTGCGTACCCTTGCCCACCGCATCAAAGGGGGGGCCAGGATGCTGCGGGTACGCGAGGTGGTGAAAGATTGCGAAGCCATCGAACAGGCCCATGCCCAGGGGCTGCCAACAGACGCTCTGCACCTGCAGCTCGAGGCTAGCCTGCAGGCCTTGCTGCGTGAACTGGGCGACACGCTCAGTGCAATTGCAGCGTCGAGTTGATCTGGCTGATGGCATCGACCACATGCCGCGAGCCTTGCTGGATCTCCATGATCACCGTCCCCGCCTCGTTGGCCAGGGCAACGCCACGCCCCGTGCGTGACAGGCTCGACTGCATGCTGGCCACGGCGGTCAACGACAGGTCATGGTTCTGCCGCACCACATCGACAATCTCCAGTGTCGCCTTGCTGGTGCGCGCCGCCAGGCTGCGCACCTCGTCGGCCACCACGGCAAAGCCGCGACCGTGCTCACCGGCCCGGGCCGCCTCGATGGCAGCGTTCAGGGCCAGCAGGTTGGTCTGGTCGGCAATACCGCGGATGGTCAGCACGATCTGCCCGATCACATCCGACTGCTTGCTTACCGCATCGATGCTGCGGGCAGCGTCATTGAGTTCCTGGGAGATCTGCTCGATGACCGCTACGGTCTGCTGGACGACCTCGGTGCCTTTGCGCGCGCAGGCATCGGTCTGCACCGAACTGGCATGGGCCGCATCGGCGGCACTCTGCTGGGTACTGACCTGCGCCGTGATATCGCTGGCGAACTTGACCACTTTGTACAAGCGGCCTTTGTTGTCGAAGATCGGGTTATACGAAGCTTCCAGGTAAACCGTCTGGCCCTGCTTGTTGATGCGTTCGAAGCGGTGCGAGTGATATTCGCCACGATTGAGCGAAGCCCAGAAGTCACGGTATGCGCCTGATTCGCGCTCATGGGGCAGGCAGAACAGTCCATGATGACGCCCCACGACTTCCTCCAGGCGATAGCCCATGGTCGCCAGGAAGTTCGGGTTGGCCTTGATCACCCGGCCTTGCGGGGTGAACTCGACCACCGCCATGGAGCGTCCGATTGCCTTGAGCAGGCTTTCACTCTCGTGCTCGTCCTTCACCCGCTGGCTGATATCGGCCGCCACCTTGATCACACTGGTCACCTGCTGTTGCTCGTCGAGCACCGGCATGTAGCTGGCCTCCAGCCATACTTCGCGCCCCGCCTTGTCGACACGCTCGAAGGTACCGCTGATAGCCTTGCCTTGCCCCAGTTCACTCCACAATTGCTGGTATTCAGCGCTTTTGGCGTAGGTTGGGTCGCAGAACAGGCGATGGTGCTTACCGCGCAATTCGTCCACGCTGTAGCCCATGGCCTGGCAGAACTGGGCATTGGCATCAACAATGGATCCGTCGGGGGTGAACTCGATCATCGCCATGCAGCGGCTTATTGCCGCGAGCTTGGCCTGGGCGTCGGCCAGGGCCTTGCGGGTGCGCTGAATCTCGATCAAATCAGATTTGCGGTGGAAGTCGAACATGGCGCCATGATCCTTGATGCCCAGTGTTTTCTGAGCATAGATCGGCTTTGATGGCGTGCAAGCAACTTGATATCACGTTCTGATTAGCCAGTTAGCGATGTTTCCTCAGGTATTTCATGAACTCTCGCGCACCATCAGTTCAAAGCCCAGGTCCTGCTGTTCAGTCGCTACACGCTTTCCATCGAGCAACGCCAGGAGTGCCTGTGCGGCGCCCCGACCAACGGCTGCCCGCGGGGTGCGAATGGAGGTCAGGCGCGGCACCATGTGCGCCGAAGCCGGCAAATCGTTGAAACCGACCATGGCCACCTGCCGTGGCACCTCGATCCCTTGCCGCAATGCCTGTAATACCGCGCCCTGGGCAAGGTCGTCGTTGCAGAAGAAGATCCCATCCACATCCGGGGCCTGTGCCAGCAACTGGCTGAACAGTTCGCTGCCCAGTGCGATGGATGAGGGTTGCGGCGCCAGAATCTCCAGCTCGGTGGCCTGCATGCCGGCTTCGGCCAGGGCCTGGCGAAAGCCTTCAGCGCGCTGCATCACCCGTGGGTCGAGCTGCGCGGCAATGAACGCCAGGCGCCGTCGGCCGCGCTCGATCAGGTGCGTTGCCGCAGCCCGCCCGGCCTGCTGCTGGGAAAAGCCCACCGACAACGCGCCAGCCTCGCCACCCAGCTCCATCATGTGCACGCAGGGCACGCCGCTGGCTGCCAGCATCTGCCGCGCGGCATCGCTGCGATCGAAGCCGGTCAGCAGCATGCCGCACGGCTGATAGGCCAGGTAATTGCGGATCAGGTTTTCTTCTTCGTCGAGATCGTAGTGGTAGTTACCAATCAGCACCTCTAGCCCACGCGGGCGCATCACCTCATGGATGGCCTCCAGGGTGTCGATGAACAACTGGTTGGACAATGACGGAATCAGCACCACCACCGACTGGCTGCGCGCCGACGCCAGCGCCCGCGCCGCCGGGTTGGCGACATAGCCCAGGGACGTGGCGGCAGCCATGACCTTTTCCACCAGTTCAGGTGCAACCGTGCTGACCCCGCGCAGTGCGCGCGAAGCAGTGATCGGGGAAACCCCTGAGAGCCTGGCGACTTCAGCCAGTGTGGGACGACCTGTGGTGCGAGAGCCGGTGCGGGACATGGATGTTGTAATTTTACTACTTGCAGGAATGGGGAACGGCCACTAAGGTAGCGCTGTCTCAGGACACAGGCAATGTAATCTTTGGTGGTGGCCACTGCAGCACGCTGCCAGGCGTCCATACTGCGTAAGGACAAGATCAATAACACCGGGGAGATGGCGTTTCGTTTGCAACGGGACAGCGCTGTCTCACCCCGCAGGAGGTACTGATGAATTCTCCCCTGTCCGCCATCGTGGTGATGGGTGTGGCCGGCTGCGGCAAAAGCTGCGTCGGCGATGCCATTGCCAGGCGAAGCGGCGGTCGCCTGATCGAAGGCGACGCTTTCCACCCTGCCGAAAACATCCGCAAGATGAGCGCAGGCATCCCCCTGGACGATGATGACCGTGCCGGTTGGCTGGTGCGCCTGGGCCAGGAACTGCAAGCGACGGTGAAAGCTGGCGAACGGCCGATCCTCACCTGCTCCGCCCTCAAGCGTCGTTACCGCGACACCTTGCGCGCGGCGATGCCCGAACTGGTGTTCGTGTTCCTCGAACTCACTCCCGCCGAGGCAGAAAAACGTGTGCTCGCCCGCCCAGGCCACTTCATGCCGGCGAGCCTGATCGACAGCCAGTTCGCCGCTCTCGAGTCACCCCGTGGCGAGCCCCTGACCCTGGCGCTGGATGCCACTCAGCCGATTGCGGTACTCGCCGAAACGGTCGACGCCTGGCTAAAGCCCTGCGGTGAGCGGAATCTGGCGCGCACTGCCTGACCCGGCGGTTGTCCAGCCCACCAAAGACAGCGCTGTCTCTGAAATTCACTTGAAGCTACGCCCAAAACAACGATAAGACCGAGGCATCAAAACCATGTTCGGACTGGCTACAGATACCTACTTGCTGCTCGACGCGCTGGTCACCATCGTCGGGCTGATCCTGCTGATCACCCATTTCAAGGTCCACCCCTTCGTCGCCCTGACCCTGGCGGCCGGCTTCCTCGGCCTGACCTCCGGCATGCCGGTGGCCAAGGTCATGAAATCGTTCCAGGACGGCTTCGGTGGCGTGCTCGGCTTCGTCGGCATCGTCCTCGCCCTGGGGACGATGCTCGGCAAGCTGATGGCCGACTCCGGTGGCGCCGACCAGATCGCCCAGACCCTGATCCGCGCCTTTGGCAAGAAGAACGTGCACTGGGCGATGATGTTCGCCGCCTTCCTGGTGGGCATCCCGCTGTTCTTCGAGATCGGCTTCGTGCTGCTGATTCCCCTGGTGTTCATCGTCGCCCGGCGCTCGGGGGTGTCGCTGATCAAGATCGGCATCCCGCTGTTGGCCGGCCTTTCGGTGGTCCATGGCCTGGTCCCGCCACACCCGGGGCCGCTGCTGGCGATCGGCATCTTCCATGCCGACATCGGCAAGACCATCTTCTATGGCCTGCTGGTTGCGCTGCCCACGGCGATCATCGCCGGCCCGCTGTTCGGCAACTTCATTGCCCGCTACATTCCCGGCAGCCCCTCACAGGAGCTGATGGACCAGATCGCCAAGGAATCGGACCAGAACAACCTGCCAAGCTTCAGTGTCACCTTGATCACCGTGCTGCTGCCGGTAGTGCTGATGCTGCTCAAGACCTTGGCTGACGTGGTGCTGCCGGCCGAGCACATCGTGCGCCAGTGGATGGACCTGATCGGCCACCCGATCACCGCCCTGCTCGCCGCCCTGTTGCTGGCCTTCTACACCTTTGGCTCGGCCCGTGGCTTCAACCGCCAGCAGATCATGAAAATGCTCGACCAGAGCCTGGCACCGACAGCGGCCATCGTGCTGATCGTTGGCGCCGGTGGCGGCTTCAAGCAGATGCTGGTGGATACCGGCGTGGGCAACGTCATCGGGCAGATGGCCGTGCAGGCGCAGATCTCGCCGATCCTGCTGGCATGGCTGGTGGCAGCGGTAATCCGTATCGCCACAGGTTCTGCGACCGTGGCTACCATCACCGGCGCCGGCATCGTCGCCCCGGTGATCGACCTGGTGCCGGGGGTCAACCGCGAATTGCTGGTGCTCGCTACCGGGGCTGGCTCGCTGATCCTGTCCCACGTCAACGATGCCGGGTTCTGGCTGGTGAAGCAGTACTTCAACATGACCGTGGCGGAAACCTTCAAGACCTGGAGCATGATGGAGACGATCCTGTCCATCGTCGGCATCATCTTCATCATGGCCTTGTCGACGGTGGTGTGACCGCTGATCGGGGGGATGGCACCTGAGCAGCACGGTGGGGCCCAACGCAAGTATGCGCCCTACCCAACGCAAAGGAGCTTGCCATGCCCCGTTCAACCTTGCTGCTGGTTGCCCTGCTCACTTCACCGCTGGCCCTGGCGGTCGGCACCGGGCCAACCTACCCCGATGACCCGCACAACCCGGCGCCGCAGCCGGGAGTCGACAGCACCCTCAATCCGATCGAGAAGCCCATGCCTCGGGATACCGACCCGCGCATCCAGGGCAATGACCCGGAAAGCCCGCCCGCCAGGCAGAATGAAAACCGCGACCTGCCGGGGATGGATGGCAGTGGCTCCGAGGGTACTGGGCGGCAAGGTGGAAATAATTCAGGCGGTAGTCAGCAATAAAGTCCCGCGCAGTCATTTTCATCGGGGCTGCTTTGCAGCCCTTCGCGGGCTTGCCCGCTCCCACTGAGCTCAGAAAATGCGCGGCTCCTGTGGTAGCGGGCAAGCCCGCGAAGGGCCGCAAAGCGGCCCCAGCCTCACCACTGACGCTTGTCAGGCCGGGTAAGCCCCAGCTTCTCGATGCGATAACGCAGCATGTCCCGCGACAGCCCCAGCATCCGCGCCGACTTGGTGACGTTCCAGTCAGTGCGATCCAGGGTCTTGCATACCAGGTCACGCTCCATGTCCGGCAGGCTGGTGCCAGGCTCCGGTTCATGGCGCGGCAATTCGTACACGGTCGCCGTGGGTAGAGCCACCAGCGGCTCGTCGACCAAGGTCAGGCACAGGTTCAGCTGATGCGCCTGTATCACTTCATTGGGCGCCAGCAACACGGTCTGCTCCAGCATGTTGCGCAATTCACGCACGTTGCCCGGCCAGCTGTAGCTCAACATCAAGGCTTCCGCCTCGGCACTGAAGCGCAAGTTCGGCTTGCCATAGCGGCGCCCGTGGTGCGCCAGGAAATGCCGGGCCAGCAGCAGCACATCCTGGCCGCGGGCGTATAGCCGTGGCACTTTCAGGGCGATGATGCGCAGGCGGAAGAACAGGTCACGGCGGAACTTGCCTTGCTGCACCATCTGTTCAAGGTTGCAGTTGGTGGCACTGATCACCCGTAGGTCGACCTTGCGCTCCTTGACCGCACCGATGCGGCGGATGCTGCGATCCTCCAGCAGCTTGAGCAGCTTGGCCTGCAGCACCAGGTCCATCTCGCCGATCTCGTCGAGGAACAGCGTACCGCCATCGGCCGCTTCCACCAGGCCGACACGACGCTCCTTGGCGTCGGTGAACGCACCCTTCTCATGGCCGAACAGCTCGGCCTCGAGCAGATTGGCCGGGATCGACGCGCAGTTGAATTCGATGAACGGCCCCTTGCTGCGCGAACCGTCGAAATGCAGCGCGCGGGCGACCAGCTCCTTGCCGGTCCCGGTCTCGCCTTCGATCAACACTGGCGGCAGGTCGTCACTGGCCATGCGCCGCTCGGCGTCCAGCACCTGATGCAAGGTGTGCTTGAGGGTGAGCATCGCCGGCGATTCGCCGATCAGCGCCTGAAACCCGGACTTCTGTGCCTCGCGCTCCTGGTAGAACGACAAGGTGCGCTCCATGCGCTCGGCCGCCAGGGCCTTTTCCAGGGTCAACTTGAGTTCGGCCAGCACCACCGGTTTGGTCAGGTAGTGGAATGCGCCCTCTTTCATGGCCTGCACGGCGTCTTCGACATTGCCGTACCCGGTCATCATGATCACCTTCAGGTCCGACGCCCGCTCCACCAGGGTGCGTAGCAGGTCGTGCCCGCTCATGCCCGGCAATGAGTTGTCGGTCAATACCGCATCGGGCTGGGCCCGTTTGATCTGTTCCAGCGCCAGCTCCGCACTGTTGCAGAGCGTCACCTCAAAGCCCTTGAGGCTCAGGTAGGTGCGAATGTTGTCGCCGAGGATTTCGTCATCCTCAACTACCAGGATGCTGTGCTCCATGGTCCTCTCCCGCTGCGATATTGAAAGTGAGGCTGACGCGGGTTCCTTCCTCTTCACGGCTGCTCAGGCTGACCGAGCCGCCAAACCGTTCCATGATCCGCTTGACCAGGGCCAGGCCAACACCCAGGCCGCCCTGCTTGGTCGTGAAGAATGGCTTGAACACCATTCTTTCCTGCTGCTGGCTCATGCCCTTGCCGGTGTCGCTGAGCACCAGTTGCGCACGCTGCCCCTCCTGCACGCTGACCTGCGCATGCAGGACGCCGCCCTTGGGCATGGCTTCCAGGGCATTGGAAAACAGGCTGTTGAGAATCTGCGTCAATTGCAGGGGCTGGCTGGCCACCCATAGCATGTGCGGCCCTTCGAAGCTGAAGTGCACGCCGTTGCGGTCGATCTGCTGGGCGAAGGCCTGGTGGGTATCTTCAATGGCTGCCACCAGGTCCACTGCCTCGGCGGTATCGCTGGCCGGGCGCAGCGACACCAGCAACTCGCGCACCCAGCGCGACATGCGGTCGACCTGGCAGATGATGTCATTGATGTTCTTCTGCGCCAGCGGGCTGGCTATTCCCTCGGCCAGCTCGGCGCTGGAGCGGATATTGGCCAGCGGGTTGCGCAAGCTATGGGCCACTGCGCTGGACATCTCGCCCAGGGCTACGTAAGTTTCGCTGGCCACCAGCCGGTTCTGCTGCTGATTCAGCATGAATGCAGCGCGGCGCACGATCCAGAACAGGCCGAAATAGATCAGCGCGCCACCCACCAGCGTCGAAGCCCAGATCAGCACGTAACCGCGCTGGATTCGCCGTACCAGGTCCTGCGGCTCCTTGTAGATCTCGACCATGGCCAGGACCTGGTCGCCCTGGCTATCGAACAAGGGGATGTAGTTTTCGATGAACAGGTACTTGGGTTCACGGAGGAATTTCTGCTCTTCACGGCCGCCTAGAACCTTGTGATAGCTGGCAGATACCGCCTTGCGCGAGCTGAATGCGCGGTTCAGGCCACCATCGTCTTCGATACGCTTGCCGATCAGCTCGGGGTTGGTGGACCAGACGATGGTGCGGTCTCGGGCATAGGCATTGGCCAGCAAGGTATCCGGCAAGTGCTCGATGTGGTCGAGGAACTCCGCCCGGGTCGCCGCGACAAGGCCCGGGCTGATCTGCAGATGCTGCTGGTCCAGTTGCGGGTTGAGCAGTTCGCCCATGGTGGTGCCCGGAGGGAGCTGCGAATGACGCACTTCGGCCACCGCCAGGGACTGGATGAACTGGGCGGTAAGCATGGCATCCCGCTCGACGCTGTCGCGCACCACGAAGCGGGTCGACACGTAGCCCAGCCCGCCAGCCACCGAAGCGATGATCAACAGGCTGATCAGCGAAAACCAGCGCAGCAGGTTGAACTCGCGAAGCGGTACGGCCAAGCCGGTGCTGCCAGGCAGTCCAGCGGGCTTCACGGGAACATCTTCATCGAGCATCTGCATCGCGTCGTTCCCGTACAGGGAGTCCGTTCAGAAGGTGGTCACCGCATTGCTACCGATAGTAGCAAATTGACGCCATCCCACCCGGGTAGCTATTGCCGCCAATGTCGCGCATTACCTGCTGCGGGACACTGCAAGAACTTCGCCATGCCCTATAACCAATCGTCAAATCTTTATAAATCAACAGCTTAAGCCGCATTACTGATTTAGGTTGGCGGTTCACCCCCCACATTTGGGTGCCGTATACCCATAAGTTTTTAAATACTTATGGATCAAACACTTACACGTATTTCTTGATATTTGTCTTCACAAGTGTGCCAACCGGAAGCTGAGCGAGACCCGCGTGCCATGGCCTTGGCTGCTGCTCAGGCGGACCGAGCCGCCAAAGCGCTCCATGATGCGTTTGACCAGTACCAGCCCCACACCCAGCCCACCTTGCTTGGTGCTGAAAAACGGCCGGAACGCCAAACGCTGCTGCTGCTCGCTCATGCCTTTGCCGGTGTCGGCAAGGCGCAGGGTCAGGCTGCGCCGGTCACGTTTGACCACCTCGATGCGCAACCGCCCACCGTTCTCCATCGCCTCGAGGGCATTGGCGATCAGGCTGTTGAAGATCTGGGCGAGCAACGCCGGCTGGCCAAGCACCTGCACTGGCGGTAATGGCCGCAGGTCCAGGGTTACCCCGCTGCGGGCCAGCGGCACGGCGAAGCTCTGCAGACTTTCTTGCAGGACCTGGGGTAAATCGACCGGCACCGCTTCGTCATTGAGCGGCCGCAAGGATTGCAGCAACTGACGAATCCACTGCGACATGCGATCGACCTGGCTGATGATGTCATTGATGTTGCGTTGCGCCGGGCCTTCATCGAAGGCCTGGGCCAACTCGGCGCTGGAACGGATGCTGGCCAGTGGGTTGCGCAGGCTGTGGGCCACCGCCGAGGACACCTCGCCGAGGGCCACGAAGGTCTCGCTGTTGATCAAGCGTTTCTGCTGCACCGCCATCACCCGCGCGGCGCGGCGCATGATGCCGTACAGGCCGATATAGACCAGCCCGGCACCGACGGTGATGGCCAGCCAGATTAGAATCAGCCCGTGCTCGATGCGCACGATCAGGTCTCGGGGTTCCTTGTAGATCTCCACCATCGCCGTGACGGTATCGCCGTCGGCATCGAACAACGGGATGTAGTTTTCAATCAACAGCTGTTGCGGCGGGGTCACGAACTTCTGCTCGGCACGGGCCTGCTCGAAATTGTGGTAACTGGCCGAGACCCGCATCTTGTATTCGAAGGCACGGTCCAGGTCGCCATCGCCTTCGATCAGCTTGCCCACCAGCGCCGGGTTGGTCGACCAGATCACCGTCCGGTCCGGGGCATAGATGTTGGCCAGCAGCATGTCCGGCAGGTGGGCGATATGATCCAGGAACTCACCGCGAGCCTTGCGCCGCGCTTCGGGGTCGACATCGGGCATTGCCGCACGGTCGGTGCGTGGGTCAAGCAGTTCGCCCATGGTGCGCACATTGGGGATCGCCACATGGCGCACTTCGGCGTCGGCGATCGAGGTGATGAACTGCGCGGTGAGCAAGGCGTCGCGCTCGATGCTTTCATCGATGATGAAGCGACTGGAGATCAGACCCAGGCCAGCGGCCACAGACAGGATGACCGCCAAACTCACCCAGGCGTACCAGCGCAACAGGTTGAATGACCGGTGCGCAGCAGCGGCTTCGGTGCCCGCGGGCGCCTCGAGTACTTCGGAACGGGGGGCGATGACCATGACGGACTCCACTGCCGGGCACCTTTCAAAGGTTATAGCCCAGAGTTGGGTAACCATGGCATTGCTTGAGGACGAGTTGCGCCACTTTCGCGACGCTGGCCCCATTCAGAGTGGCGAGTCATCAGCCAGCCCCTGCAGCTTGCGGTATTCGCGCAACACGGTTGGCACGTAACGGCGGGTCTCGGCGTACGGGGGGACCGCGCCGCGCCGCCGCACGGCATCGGGGCCGGCGTTGTAGGCGGCCACGGCCAGGGTAATGTCGTTGTCGAACAGGGTCAGCATGCGCTTGAGGTAGCGTGCCCCGCCCTGCACATTGTCTTCGGGGTCCAGAAGGTTTTCCACTCCCATCTCCCTGGCCGTGTCCGGCATCAGTTGCATCAGCCCCACCGCTCCGGCCGCCGACCGGGCCGTCGGGTTGTAGCCTGACTCGGCCTTGATCAGGGCATGCAGCAGCGCCAGCGGCACATCGAAATCACGGGCCGCCGCCGCCACCAGTTCGGCATAGGGTCGCCCGGTGATCATCTGCGCGTCGACCGGGCCCGCCTGGGCAAGCGATTCACTGATCACCCTTTCGTAATGGCGTCCTGGCCGGTGCACGTTGCTCAGTACATAACCACCGTTGGCATCGATGGAAATGTACATGTCGGCCTGGGCGCTTGCCGCCACCAGCCAGGTCACTACCAGGATCACCACACGCATGTCGGCTACCTCCCCGCCGTGCTCCCCCGATGTGGGGGAAATGCCCCGGAAAACCCGGGCTTTTCTGCTACGACGCAAGCACCGTGCCGCCAGCCGTGACGCATGGCGCAAGGACCCGTGACAGACGTGCACGGCTGTTGCATGGAGCTGGGCAACCTGTGTCCCCATGCAGCGGAGGGCTTCACCATGCAGCGCAAATCCAACCCCCAACGTGGTTTCACCCTGCTTGAACTCCTGGTGGTCCTGGTGGTGCTCGGTTTGTTGGCCGGTATCGTCGCGCCCAAGTACTTCAGCCAGCTCGGTCGCTCGGAAGCCAAGGTGGCGAAGGCGCAGATCGAAGGCCTGGGCAAGGCCCTGGACCTGTATCGCCTGGAGGTGGGCCATTACCCCAGCAGTGAGCAAGGCCTGCAGGCGCTGGTCACCGCCCCCAGTGGCGAGGCGCACTGGTCGGGGCCCTACTTGCAGAAGGCCGTGCCGCAGGACCCTTGGGGCCGCGCTTACATCTACCGCCAACCCGGGGAAAACGGCGGCGAATACGACCTGCTGTCGATGGGCAAGGACGGCCAGCCCGGCGGCGATGGTGAAAACGCCGAAATCACCAGCTGGCAATGAGGAGAACCGCCATGCGCTATAGCCTCAAGGCCCTCGGCAGGCAGGGCATTGTGCAGTTGCAGATCGACGCCGAGGATGCCGAGCACGCGCGTCGCCAGGCCGAAAACCAGGGGCTGCGAGTGGTCAGCGTGCGCGGCCAGGGCAAAGCCCTGGGCGGCCTGGCCTGGCGCCGTGCGGCGGCGTTCGACCTGGTGCTGTTCAGCCAGGAACTGACCACCCTGCTGCACGCTGGCCTGCCGCTGATCGATGCGCTGGAAAGCCTGGCGGAAAAGTCCCCCGTCGGCGCTACGCGCAAGGTCCTGACCGAGCTGGTACGCCAGCTCTATGAAGGCCATTCGCTGTCGCAGTCGTTGGCCAAGCAACCGCGGGTATTCCCGACGTTGTACGTGGCGCTGGTGCAGTCCAGCGAGCGTACCGGCGCGTTGGGCGATGCCCTGGCCCGCTACATCGGCTATCGCCAGCGCCTGGACCTGGTTCGGCAGAAGCTGGTGGGGGCTTCGGTCTACCCGTTGCTGCTGTTGCTGGTGGGCGGTGGTGTGGTGCTGTTCCTGCTCGGCTATGTGGTGCCGCGCTTCAGTTTGGTGTTCGAGGGCATGGGCAGCGACCTGCCCTGGTTGTCCCGGGTGCTGATGGATGTCGGCCTGTTCCTGCATGCCCAGCAGATGCCACTGGCACTGGCGGTTGCCGGCGGTATCGGGGCCTTACTGATATTGCGGCGCAACCCCCTGGTGCGGCGCTGTGCCTCCCGACAACTGCGGCGCTTGCCAGCCTTGCATCAACGCCTGCTGATGTATGAACTGGCGCGCTTCTACCGCTCGCTGGGCATTCTGCTGCAGGGCGGCATCCCGATCCTTACCGCCATGGGCATGGCCCACGGGCTGCTCGGCAGCGCTTCGGCGCAGGGCCTTGAGCAGGCCAGCCGACGCGTCGGTGAAGGGTTGCCGTTGTCGGACGCGCTGGAGGCCGGGCAGTTGGTCACTCCGGTGTCACTGCGCTTGCTGCGGGCCGGGGAACAATCGGGGAACCTGGGGGAGATGCTCGAACGCTGCGCGGATTTCCATGATCAGGAAATAGGCCGCTGGGTGGAGTGGTTCGTGAAACTGTTCGAGCCGCTGCTGATGACCTTCATCGGCCTGCTGATCGGCGGGATCGTGATCCTGATGTACATGCCGATCTTCGACCTGGCTTCAAGTATTCACTAGCCTGCAGGGCCTCTTCGCGGCGGTTCGACGCCTCGAAAGGGCCGGTGCAGGCGAATCAATAGTCGAAGCGATCCACCGCACGCCGCCGCTCGTTGTCATCGCGCCGGTCATATGCGGCCGTGGTCTGAATGTTGGCATGGTGCGCAAGCTTCTGCGCGATCGACAGGTCATGCTCCTCGATCACCCGGGTGATGAACGCGCGGCGAAAATCATGGGGCATGATTTTCACCCCGACCTGGGCACCGCGCTGGCGGGCGATGTAGTAGATCGCATGCTTGGTGATGCGTGCACGGGTGATGTGGTTGCCCCGGCGGATGCGGTTGAACAGGAACGGGTCGTCGGACGCCCCTTCGGGCAACGCGTCCCGGCGCAGATCCAGCCAGGCCTGCAACTTCTCGAAAGCCCAGGCCGGGGCATACTTGATCAGCTGCCGGTTACCTTTGCCGGTCACCTGCAGGCTGCGCGCCTCGAAGTCGACCTGACTGAGATCGATATCCACGGATTCCGACTTGCGCATGCCGGTACCGTAGAGCAAGGCGATGATCGCCGCATCGCGCACACCCTGGTGCCGCGGGTCGGCCTCGCACAAGTCCATCAGTTCGCGGATCAGGCTGCGCCGCAGGTTGCGCCCGGGTGGCAGGCGGCTGCCGGACGCCGGCTTGACTTCACGGATACGCAACAGCTGTTCATGGTCGATCAGACCTTGGCGCCACGCTTCGTTCATCACCCCGCGTACCGCGTTGACATACAGCGAGGAACTGTTTGGCGCGTACCCATCGGCGCGCAATGCCGCCACCAGCGCAATCACATGGCCAGGCTCAAGCCGGTGCCACGGCACATCGACCAGGTTGCAGTCAACGAAACCAAGCCGGTCGGCCGCATCCTGCAGGATGTAACGCATGGTCTGTTGGCTGGACGGTGCCAGCCGGGCCAGGTATTGCAGCAGTGGATTTTGTGAAAGGTCGGACAAAACGTGAATCCTGAAGCGAATCGAAGCAACGGCGCGCAATGGTACCGTAAACCAGGCGGCTTGATCGAACCCTCGCCTTGCCAAGTGATCTGTGGTCTAGAGTTCAGCCCAAGCCCCCACCTGCGAGCCCCCATGGTATTCCACCGCCTGACCCATACTCACCCGCGCCTGAGCATCGCCGCACTGGTCGGCCTGCTCGGCGCCTGGCTGATCCCGGCCGACGATATCGTCCAGCGCATCCTTGCGGGCTGGAACCTTGGCGTCTGGCTGTATCTGTTGCTGGTGCTGTGGCTGACCTGCCGCGCCACCCCCGACAAGGTGCGCAAAGTCGCCCGGGTCGAAGACGAAAACGCCGGCCTGGTGCTGTTCACCGTGTGCATCGCCGCCATCGCCAGCCTGGCCGCCGTGACGCTGCAACTGGTTTCCAGCCGCGGCCTGCAAGGCAGCGCGCAGGCGCTGCACTACCTGTACACCGGGCTGACCGTGGCCGGTTCATGGCTGTTGATCGGTTGCATCTTCAGCCTGCACTACGCCCGCCTGTTCTACACCGGCGAGCGCGATGCGCCGGCGCTGCGCTTCCCCGACGGCGAGTGCAACCCGGATTACTGGGACTTCCACTACTTCTCGTTCACCATCAGCGTTGCCGTGCAAACCTCCGACGTCGGCGTCGGCGGGCGCGGCATGCGCCGGGTGGTGCTGGCGCATTCGTTGGTGGGCTTCGTGTTCAACACGGCGATTCTCGGCTTCACCATCAACATCGCTGCCGGCCTGCTGGGCTGAATGAACGGTAGCCTGCGTCCAAGGCCATTCGTCCGAAACAAAAGCGGCCGGGGATCCTCGAAAACCGGTGCAATTTCGCCCACCCTCCGTCAGAGAGCGTCAGCCACGGCGCTCTGCTTGCCGCCGGCGCCATTGCTCACCTTGTGATCACCGTCATGCATTAGCACATTTGTCATGATTTACACGGAACATGCGCTGTGGCAGGTGCTATGGTTACCTTCCCGGCAGCCACGCAAGGTTGCCCATCACCCTGACCAGGCAAGGACAAGGAGGCTGGCATGAACAAGATGACGTTCCCCAACGCCTGCCAGGTGATGCGCTGGCACTTCCATCCGCTGGGCTTCGAAGCCACCATGGATGCCCCACGCAGTATGGTTGCCCGGCTGTTCGACCGGGCCACGGGCGAGACCCTGCTGGCCATTGCAGGTATCCCCTGCACGGCGATCATGGCCGCAGCGGATGTCGAACGCATCATCGAAGCCGTGGAAGCCGAGATGGATGCTTTTGCACCGGCCTTTGCCTTGCGTGACGCAGGCTAGACAGCCGCGACGCTTTCTTCGCGCAATGTTTGCAACCTTGCCATGAACTGCTCCGCCGGCACCGGCTGGCCCAACAGGTAGCCCTGCAGCGAATCACAGCCCAGGCGGGTCAGGAAGTCCTGCTGGCGGTCGGTTTCCACGCCTTCAGCCACGATACGCAAGCCCAGCGCCTGGCCCAGGGCGACGATCGCCGAGACAATCGCGGCGTCATCGCTGTCCTGCTCCAGGTCACGCACGAAGCCACGGTCGATCTTCAGCTCGTTGGCCGGCAAGCGCTTGAGGTACATCAGGCTCGAATAACCCGTGCCGAAGTCGTCGATGGACAGGTCCACGCCCATGTCGGAAAGCCGTTGCAACACGGCCAGGCTGGCATCGGCGTCGTGCATGGCAGTGGTTTCGGTGATCTCCAGGGTCAGGCGGTTGGCCGGCAGGCCGTTTTCCTGGAGGGCGCGGGCGACACTGTCGACCAGGCCGGCATGGCAGAACTGGATAGCCGACAGGTTGACCGCCATGCGCCATTGGCTGTGGCCTTGCTCGAGCCACTGGCGCATCTGTCGGCAGGCTTCACCCAGTACCCACTCGCCGATGGGAATGATCAGGCCGGTTTTTTCCGCCAGGCCAATGAAACGGTCCGGGAGCATCAGGCCGTGCTGTGGGTGTTCCCAACGCAGCAAGGCTTCGGCGCCGATCGGCAGGCAGGCCTGGGCGGCGAACTTGGGCTGGTAGTGCAGGCGGAACTGCCCCTGCTCCAGGGCCGTGCGCAAGTCCTGCAACAGCTGCAACTGCTGGCGCGCATTGCTGTTCATCGAGGCATCGAAGAAGCTGTAGCCGTTCTTGCCGGCGCTCTTGGCGTGGTACATGGCGGCGTCGGCATTGCGCAGCAGCTCAAGCTGGTCCTGGCCATTGCCGGGGTACAACACGATACCCAGGCTGGCGGTCAGCTGCAGGTCATGCTCGGCAACGCGGAACGCGCGCGACACCAGGTTGACCTGTTTGGCCGCCACGTCCATGGCGTCCTCAGGCTCCTGCAGCTCCACCAGCAGCACGAATTCGTCACCGCCGATCCGCGCCAGGGTGTCCTGGCTGTGCAGGTGGCCACGCAGGCGGGCCGCGACGGCCTTGAGCAGCAGATCGCCGACATGGTGGCCAAAAGCGTCGTTGACCGGCTTGAAACCGTCCAGATCGATGAACATCAGCGCAAAGCAGCCGCCCTGCTCCGCCACCTTGCCAATCGCTTGCTCGATGCGGTCGGACAATAGCGTGCGGTTGGGCAAGCCGGTCAAGGTGTCGTGCAAGGCCAGCTGGGTCAGCTCCTGGTTGGCCAGGGTCAGCGAATGGGCCAGCGCTGCCGTTCGCGCTTCAAGGCGTGCATCCAGCACCGAGGTGAGCAGCACCACAGCCAGCACCGCCAAGGTAGTGATCAGCACCAGATAGACCAGGCCATCGCCCTGCAGGCCATCGCTCAACGCACCACAGAAGCTGCCCTCGGGAAAGTTCGCTGCCGCCATGCCGGTGTAGTGCATGCCGACGATCGCAACACCCATCACCATCGCCGCCAGGCCGCGGATCTGGCGCACGTATGGCGTGTGCTGACGCAGGCGAAAGGCAATCCACAGCGCGGCCGCCGAGGCACCTACCGCGATGGCCAGCGAGGCGCCGAACAAGGCCGGGTCATAATCGATGCCGGGCAGCATGCGCAGCGCCGCCATGCCGACGTAATGCATGCAGGCGATGCCCGTGCCCATGATCAGGGCGCCAAACGCCAGCTGCAACCGGGGCATGCTGGGCTGGCTGACCAGCCACAGGGCGAAACCGGAAGATAGTACGGCAATCAGCAGGGACAACGCGGTCAGGCCGATGTCGTAGCCCAGGGCGATGGGCAGGCTGAAAGCGAGCATGCCGATGAAGTGCATCGACCAGACGCCGATGCCCATGGCCAACGCGCCGCCGCCCATCCACAGATGCACGGCACGGCCCTTGGCCGTGGCGATACGGCCAGTCAGGTCGAGAGCGGTGTAGGAAGCAAGGATGGCCACGCAGAGTGATATGAGCACCAGCGCGGAGGAGTAAGTACCGGTCAGCATTGGAAAATCCAGCTCGGGACAGGGGGCCCGAAAAAACTGACGATTGTACTCAAGCTTTGGCGAAACGCACGGGCTTTGTGCGAATGGGGATGGATCCAACGAACGACACGAGATTTCGGAATGCTTGATCTAGAGCGCTTTCATCACCGAATGAAGGCACATTGCCATTTGTCGGTTGACCCGCATCTTGCAGGAGCGGCCTTGTGTCGCGAAAGGGCTGCGGAGCAGCCCCAGCAATTATTGGGTAAACGCCAACATCGTGGGGCTGCTACGCAGCCCTTTCGCGACACAAGGCCGCTCCTACAATGAACGCGCCTTAGTCCTGCCGGGCAAACGCCTGTTCGGCATCCCAGCCGCCGCCCAGCGCGGCTATCAGTTGCACGCTGGCCACCAGCCGCCCCTGCAACAGGGTCAAAGCACTGCGTTCGTTACTCAGCGCGGTGGTCTGCACGTTGACCACATCGAGGTAACCGATCAGGCCCGCCCGGTACTGGTTCTCGGTCAGGCGCAACGATTCGCGTGCCGCGTCCAGCGCTTCCTGGCGCACCACGGCTTCGTCGGCATACACCTTCAACTGCACCAGGAAGTTCTCAACCTCCTTGAAACCGTCGAGTACGGTCTGGCGGTACTGCGCCACGGTCTGGTCATACACCGCCCGGGTGCGGTCAACTTCGGCGCCGCGCTTGCCCGCGTCGAACAAGGTCATCGCCAGTTGCGGCCCCACCGACCAGTAGCGGTTGGGCAGTTCGATCCAGTTGCTGAAGCTGCTGCTGGAATAGCCACCGCTCATGCTCAGGCTCAAGTCCGGGAAGTAGGCAGCACGGGCCACGCCGATATTGGCGTTGGCGGCCATCACGTTGCGCTCGGCCGAGGCGATATCCGGGCGGCGTTCGAGCAGTTGCGACGGCAGCGTCAGCGGAATCTGCGGCAGTGCCGGAATGCTTTTGCTGTCGGCCAGGGAGAACTCCGCCGGGGCCTTGCCCAGCAGCACGGCGATGGCATTCTCGAACTGCGCGCGCTGCCAGACCAGGTCGATCAGGTCCGCTTGCGTGGACTTCAACTGGGTACGCGCCTGCGCCACCGCGTCCGGGCCGGCAACGCCAGCGCGATACTGGTTTTCGTTCATCCGCAGTGAGCGCTCATAGGTTGCGACGGTGGCTTCGAGCAAGCGCTTCTGTTCGTCGATCACCCGCAGTTGCAAGTAGTTCTGTACCAGTTCGGACTGCTGGCTGAGGCGAATCGCGGCCAGGTCGGCGAAGCTGGCTTCGGCGCTGGCCTCGTTGGCGTTCAGGGTCTCGCGCAGCTTGCCCCACAGGTCGACTTCCCAGCTTACGCCGAGCTGCGCGTTGTAGGTGTTGCGGATGCCGCTGCTGTTGTTGGACAGGCTCGAACTGGAACTGCCGGTGCCTTGTGCCGAGCGGTTCTTGCTGGCACTCAGGTCCAGGCTGGGGAACAGCGACGCCCGGCTGCTGCGCACCAGGGCCTGGGCCTGACGATACTGGGCTTCGGACTGCGCGACGGTCTGGTTGCTGCGGTTGAGCTCCTCGACCAGCGCATTCAACCCGGCGTCGCCGTAGATTTCCCACCAGGCGCCACGGGCAATGGCATCGGACGGATTAGCCTGGGTCCAGCCTTCGGCCTGCTTGTACTGCGCCGGGGTGCTCAGCTGCGGGCGGTGGTAGTCCGGGCTCAGGGTACAGGCACTGAGCATGGCCACGCACAGACCGGTGCCGGCCAGGCGAGAGCCCCGCCCACGGGTCAAGAGCTGCAAGGCACGGTGAAGTCGGGTCTGGGCGAAGTTCATAGCGGTGTGTCCAGGGCGGCGTCGGTGCGTACACCGCGCCAATGGTTGAATCGGTGACGCAAGCGGTCCAGGTAAAGGTAAACCACCGGCGTCGTGTACAGGGTCAGCAGCTGGCTGACGACCAGGCCGCCAATGATGGTCAGGCCCAGCGGCTGGCGCATCTCCGCACCTTCGGCACGGCTGATCAGCAGCGGCAAGGCGCCCAGGATGGCGGCCAGGGTAGTCATCAGGATCGGCCGCAGGCGCAGCAGGCAGGCGCGGCGGATCGACTCCTCCGGGCTCAGGCCCTGGTGACGCTCCAGCTGCAGCGCCAGGTCGATCATCAGGATGGCGTTCTTCTTCACCACGCCGATCAGCAGGAACAGGCCCAGCAACGAGATCAGGCTGAACTCGCCGCCGGTGGCGTACAGGGCGAGCAAGGCACCGACGCCAGCCGAGGGCAAGGTCGACAGGATGGTCAGCGGGTGGATGTAGCTTTCGTAGAGGATGCCCAGCACCAGGTACACCAGCACCAGGGCGCCGAGGATCATGAACGGCTGCCCTTCCTGGGTCTTGGCGAAGGCACTGGCCGTGCCACCGAGCTTGGCGATTACTTCCTCGGGCAAGCCCAGCTTGGCAACCTCCCGCTCCACGGCAGCCATGGCCTGGTCGGGGCTGTAGCCTTCGGCAATGTCGAAGGCAATGTCTTCGGAGGCGAACTGGCCTTCATGGCTGACCCGATCGTTGGCCAGGCTGTTCTCGTAACGGGCGATGGTCGACAGCGGCACCCGCGCACCGTCACTGGTGATGACCTGCACCTGTTCCAGCGTGCTCGGGTCCCAGGCGTATTTCGGGTTGATCTCCAGCACCACCTGGTACTGGTTGAGGCTGTCGTAGATGGTCGAGATCTGCCGCTGGCTGTAGGCGTTGTTCAGCACGGCGGTGACCATGTCCATGTCGATGCCCAGGCGCTTGGCCTGGTCACGGTCGACCACCAGGGTCACCTGCTGGGTGCCGGAACCGTCGCGGGCATCGATGGCGGTGAGCTCGGGCAATGCGCGCAGTGCCGCGACCACCTTGGGGAACCACTGGCGCAGGGCCGCCAAATCGCCGCTCTGCAGGGTATACAGGTATTGCGAGGAGGACTGGTCGCGGCCACCGCCGCCCAACTGCAGGTCCTGGTCGGCCATCAGGAACAGCCGCCCTCCCGCGACCTTGGGCATTTCCTTGCGCAGGCGCTCGATGATCTTCTGCGCGTCGAGCTTGCGCTCGCTGATCGGTTTCAACCGCACCAGCACCATGGCGTTGTTGGTGCCGCTGTTGCCACCGATGAAGCCGGCCACGCTTTCCACTGCCGGGTCGGCGAGCAAGGCGCGGCGGTAGATTTCCATCTTCGGTTGCATCACGTTGAACGACAGGCCGTCGTCACCACGGATGAAGCCGATCAGCTGGCCGGTGTCCTGTTGCGGTATCAAGGTCTTGGGCACCACCACGTACAGGGCGACGTTCAGGCCGATGGTCGCCAACAGGCTGATCAGGGTCAGGCGCCTGTGGCGCAAGGCCCAGCCAAGGCTTCGGTCATAGACATCGACCATGCGCTGGTGGGCCCTGTCGCTCCAGCGCTGCAGGCGTGTCGGCTCGGCGCGGTGCGGCTTGAGCCAGCGGGCGCAGAGCATCGGCGTGAGGGTCAGCGAAACCACCAGCGAGACGATGATGGCCGCCGCCAGGGTGACCGAGAACTCCTGGAACAGGTTGCGCACGATGCCGCCCATGAACAGGATCGAGACGAATACCGCCACCAGCGATACGTTCATCGACAGCAAGGTGAAGCCGACCTCCTTGGCGCCCAGGAACGCCGCACGCATCGGGGGCTGGCCGTCCTCGATGTGCCGGGAGATGTTCTCCAGCACCACGATGGCATCGTCGACAACCAGCCCGGTGGCAAGGATCAGCGCCATCAGCGACAGGTTGTTCAGCGAAAAACCGCACAGGTACATCACCGCGAAGGTGCCCACCAGCGACACCGGCACCGCCAGGCTGGGGATCAGCGAGGCGCGCAAGCTGCCGAGGAACAGGTAGACCACCAGGATCACCAGCACCACGGCAATCAGCAGCGTGTGCTCGGCCTCCTTCAGGGTCGCCTTGATCACGGGCGAGCGGTCCATGGCCACGTTCAACTGGACGCTGGCCGGCAGCAACGACTGCAGGGCCGGCAGCTGCGCCTTGATCTGGTCGACGGTTTCGATGATGTTGGCGCCGCTCTGGCGGTTGACCACCAGCAGCACGGCGCTCTGGTCGTTGAAGAAGCCGCTGTTGTAGCGGTTCTCGACGCCATCGGTAATGGTGGCCACGTCCGACAGCCGCAGGATGGTGCCATTCGACTGGCGGATCACGATCGGCTCGTAGTCCTTGGCGGTTTCCAGCTGGTCGTTGGCCCTCACCTGCCAGTTGCGCCCGGCATCCTCGACAAAGCCCATGGGCCGGCGCTGGTTGGCGTTGGAGACCGCCGTGCGCACCTCGTCCAGCGACAGGCTGTACTGGTTGAGCAGCTGAGGCTCCACGGCGATGCGCACCGCTGGCAGCGAGCTGCCACCGATCTGCACTTCGCCGACCCCGCTGACCTGCGCCAGGCTCTGCGACAGGATGGTATCGGCCAGGTCGTACAGCTGGCCCTTCTGCAGCACGCTGGAGGTCAGCGAGAGCACCATGATCGGCGCCTGCGACGGGTTGATCTTCTTGTAGGTGGGCATGCTGCGCATGCCGCTGGGCAACAGGTTGCGCGTGGCATTGATCGCCGCCTGCACCTCACGTGCGGCACCGTCGATGTCGCGCCCCATCTCGAAACCGATGATCACCCGGGTCGAGCCCTGGTTGGAGCTGCTGGTCAGGGTGGTGACGCCGGCAATGCTGCCAAGCTTGCGTTCCAGCGGCGTGGCCACGGTGGCGGCCATGACCTCCGGGCTGGCCCCGGACAGGTTGGCTTGCACGACGATCACCGGGAAGTCCATCTGCGGCAACGGCGCCACCGGCAGCAAGCCGAAGCTGACACCACCGAGCAGCATGATCGCCAGGCTCAGCAGCATGGTCGCCACGGGCCGGCGAATGAACGGTGCGGACAGGTTCATGCCTCGGCCTGCTGCGCGTCAGCGGCCGGGCGCCAGCGGCGGGCCAGACGGTCGAAGTACAGGTAGATGACCGGTGTGGTGAATAGCGTCAGCACCTGGCTGACCAACAGGCCGCCAACCATCACCAGGCCCAGCGGCTGGCGCAGCTCGGCACCGGAACCGGTGGCCAGCATCAGCGGCACGGCGCCGAACAATGCGGCCAGGGTGGTCATCAGGATTGGCCGGAAGCGCAGCAGCGCCGCCTGGTAAATCGCATCGCGCGGGCTCATGCCCTGGTTGCGCTCGGCCTCCAAGGCAAAGTCGATCATCATGATCGCGTTCTTCTTGACGATGCCGATCAGCAGGATGATGCCAATGATGGCGATCATGCCCAGGTCGTTGCCGCTGAGGATCAGTGCCAGCAACGCGCCGACTGCCGCCGACGGCAAGGTCGAGAGGATGGTCACCGGGTGGATGTAGCTCTCGTACAGCACGCCCAGCACGATGTACATGGTCACCACGGCCGCCAGGATCAGCAGCAAGGTGCTCGACAGCGAGGCCTGGAAGGCTTCGGCGGCCCCCTGGAAGCGGGTTTGCACACCGAGCGGCATGCCGATGTCCTGCTGCACCTGCTCGATCACCTTGACCGCCTCGCCCAGCGACGCTCCCTGGGCCAGGTTGAACGACAGTGTCACTGCGGGGAACTGGCCGATGTGCGAGATGGCCAGCTGTGCCTGGCGCTGCTCGATCCGCGCCAGTGCCGACAGCCGCACCTGGCCGCCATCGGTGGCCTTGACGTGGATCGATTCCAGCGCCTGCGGGCCGATGACTGCCGCGTCCTGCGACTGCAGCACCACGCGGTACTGGCTGGCCTGGGTGTAGATGGTTGAAATCTGCCGCTGGCCGAAGGCATCGTACAGGGCGTTGGTGATCTGCGACACGCTGATGCCCAGCCGGCTGGCCATGTCACGGTCGATCACCAGGTACACCTGCAGGCCCTTGTCCTGCAGATCACTGGCCACATCCTGCAACTCCGGGCGCTGCTGCAGGGCGTGCACCAGCTTGCCGCTCCACTGCGCCAGCAAGTCAGCGTCAGGTGAAGACAGGCTGAACTGGTATTGGGTGCGGCTGACCCGGTCCTCGATGCTCAGGTCCTGCACCGGTTGCATGAACAGGCGGATACCGACCAGCTTGTCGAGCTGCGGTTGCAGGCGGCTGATGACTTCCCCGGCGCTGACATCACGCTCGCCGTGGGGCTTGAGGTTGATCAGCATGCGGCCACTGTTGAGCGTGGCGTTGTCGCCGTCGACACCGATGTAGGACGACAGGCTCTGCACCGCCGGGTCTTGCAGGATCACCTTGCTCAGCGCCTGTTGGCGCTCGCTCATGGCGGCGAACGAGGTGGATTGCGGCGCTTCGGAAATACCCTGGATCACCCCGGTGTCCTGCGCCGGGAAGAAGCCCTTGGGCACCACCATGTACAGCAGCACGGTGAGTGCCAAGGTCGCCACGGCCACCAGCAAGGTCAGCGGCTGGTGCTTGAGCACCCACTGCAGGCCGCGGCCGTAGTGTTCGATCATCCAGTCGATCCAGGCACCGCTGGCGCGGTAGAAGCGGCCCTGCTCTTCCTCCCTTGGCTCGCGCTTGAGCAGGCGCGCGCACATCATCGGCGTCAAGGTCAGCGACACCACCAGGGAAATCAGGATGGCCACCGCCAGGGTGATGGCGAATTCGCGGAACAGCCGGCCGACCACATCGGCCATGAACAGCAACGGGATCAGTACCGCGATCAACGAGAAGGTCAGCGAAATCAGGGTGAAGCCGATCTGCCTGGCACCTTTGAGTGCCGCCTGCAGCGGCGTTTCGCCTTCCTCGATGTGGCGCGAGATGTTCTCGAGCATGACGATGGCGTCGTCGACCACGAAACCGGTGGCAATGGTCAGGGCCATGAGCGTCAGGTTGTTCACCGAGAAGCCGGCCAGGTACATCACGCCGAAGGTGCCGATCAGCGACAGCGGTACGGCAATCGAGGGAATGATCGTGGCGCTGAAGCGGCGCAGGAACACGAAAGTCACCATCACCACCAGCACGATGGCGATCAGCAGCTCATGTTGCACGTCCTTGACTGCAGCGCGGATGGTTTGCGTGCGATCGGTCAGCACCGACACATCGAGGCCGGCCGGCAGGTTATCGGTGACCGATGGCAGCAGCGCCTTGATGCGGTCGACCACGTCGATGACGTTGGCCCCAGGCTGGCGCTGGATATTCAGCAGCACGGCCTGGTTCTGGTTGGCCCAGGCAGCCAGGCGTTCGTTCTCGGCGCCGTCGACGATCTCGGCGACGTCCTTCAGGCGCAGCGGCGCGCCATTGTTGTAGGCGAGAATGAGGTTGGCGTATTCCTCCGGCGAGCGCAGCTGGTCGTTGGCGTCGAGCATCGACACCCGGGTCGGGCCGTCGAAGTTGCCCTTGGGCTGGTTGACGTTGGACGCGCCGATCAGGGTGCGCACATCGTCGAGGTTGAGGCCGTTGGCCGCCAGTGCGTCGACGTTGACCTTGATCCGCACCGCCTGGCGCTGGCCGCCGGCGATGCTGACCATGCCCACCCCGCTGATCTGCGCGAGCTTCTGCGCCACCCGGGTGTCGACCAGGTCGTTGAGCTTGGGCAGCGGCATGGTCTTGCTGGAAATGGCCAGGGTCAGCACCGGGGTGTCGGCCGGGTTGACCTTGTTGTATACCGGCGGCGCAGGCAGGTCGCTGGGCAACAGGTTGCTGGCGGCGTTGATCGCGGCCTGCACCTGTTGCTCGGCGACGTCCATGTTCATGTCCAGGCTGAAGCGCAGGGTCAGCACCGAGGCGCCGCCGGAGCTGGTCGATGCCATCTGCTCAAGGCCGGGCATCTGGCCGAACTGGCGCTCCAACGGTGCGGTGACAGCACTGGTCATCACCTGTGGGCTGGCGCCCGGGTACAGGGTCATGACCCGGATGGTCGGGTAGTCGACCTGGGGCAAGGCGGAAACGGGCAACAACTTGTAGGCGATCAGCCCGGCCAGGACGATGGCCAGCATGGTCAGCGTGGTAGCGACCGGGCGCAGGATGAACAGGCGTGACAGGTTCATGCGCCCGCCCTGGCTGCCGCTTTGCCGGAAGGCGCCTCATCGCTCTGGGCTGATCCCTTGGCGTCCTGGCCCTGCAGGTGCTGACCGGGGGTGGTCGGCACTTGCGAGCTGTCTTCGACCACTTCGACCTTGGTCCCTTCACGCAGGCGGTCGGTGCCTTCCAGCACCAGGCGCTCACCGGCCTTGAGGCCCTCAAGGATGACACTGTTCTGGCCATCGCTGGCGCCAACCTTGAGCTTGCGGATGTTGACCGTGCCCTGGTCATTGACCACGTAGGCGAAGGTGCCCTCGTTGCCGAACTGCACGGCCGCGGCCGGCGCCATCACCACCTGCTTGAGGGTGTCGGCCAGCAGACGCACGTTGACGAACTGATTGGGGAACAGGGCCAGGTCCTTGTTCTCGAAGCGGCCTTTGAACTTCAGGGTACCGGTGGTGGTGTCGATCTGGTTGTCGATGCTGCCCAGCACGCCGGTCGACTGCAGTTTGCTGTCGGTGCGGTCCCAGGCCTCGACCGGCAGGCTGGCGCCGCTGCGGTAACGGTCAAGCACGGTGTTCAGCTCGGTCTCGGGCAAGGTGAAGGCGACGCTGATCGGCTCGGTCTGGGTGATCACCACCAGGGCGGTGGTGTCGTTGGCCGCCACCAGGTTGCCCAGGTCGAGCTGGCGCAGGCCCACGCGGCCGTTGATCGGGGCGCGGATCTGGGTGAAATCGAGGTTCAGGCGGGCATCGTTGACCTGAGCCTGGTTGGTCTTGACCAGACCCTGGAACTGCGCAACCTGAGCTTCGGCTGTATCGAGGGTCTGCTTGGCGATGCTGTCCTGGGCATACAGGCCCTTGTAGCGCGCCAGGTCGACCTGGGCGTTCTTCAGTTGCGCCTGGTTCTGTGCCAGGGTGCCTTCGGCCTGCTGCAATGCAATGCGGTAAGGGCGCGGGTCGATTTCCGCGAGCAGGTCGCCTGCCTTGACCTGCTGGCCCTCCTTGAACAGGATTTTCACCAGCTCGCCGGCCACCCGGCTGCGCACATTCACCGTGTTGGTCGCCGTGACAGTGCCCAAGGCCTTGTAGTAGAGCGGGAAGTCGCCCACTCGCACCGGCTCGACACGCACCGGCACCGGGTCGGTGGAGCCGCCGAAACCCGGCCGGCCCATGCCCATCCCCATGCCTTTGTTGCCGCGCCCCGCGCTGGCCGCTTTGTGGGCAGGCGTTGCCGCAGGCCACAGCCACCAGGCCAGCAGGGCCACCAGCAGCAGGATCAGCAGGCCGACGAGCCAGCGACGAGGGGATCGGGAATTGGACACTTGCATGGGTTGAACGAACCTTGTTCAGAAATGGCGGCTTGGGAAGGTTGAACGATAAGCACTGGCTCTGTTTTAGCAAAGGCCCTTTACCAGAGGTTTACCTTTGCCTGACGTTGCCAAAAGGCTGAACTTTAAACGAAAACGGCCCGGAAAAGGTTCCGGGCCGTTACAGGGTATTGCTTTGAGCTGTGATGGGTTGAAGAGTTCCTTCACCTGTTCCGGCCTATTCGCGGGTAAACCCGCTCCTACAGGTATTACACCGTCCCTGTGGGAGCGGGTTTACCCGCGAATGGGCCGGGACAGGCTGATACTGCACACCCTGCCCTAAGCGATCCTTACTTCAGTACAGCCAAGGCTGCGTCGTAGTTCGGCTCGTCGGCGATCTCGCCAACCAGCTCGCTGTGCAGCACCTTGTCGTTCTCATCCAGTACGACCACAGCGCGGGCAGCCAGGCCGGCCAGCGGGCCGTCGGCGATGGCGACGCCATAGTTCTCCAGGAATTCGGCGCCACGCAGGGTGGACAGGTTCTTCACGTTGTCCAGGCCTTCGGCACCGCAGAAGCGCGCCTGGGCGAACGGCAGGTCGGCCGAGATGCACAGGACGACGGTGTTGGCCACGTCGTTGGCCTGGGCGTTGAACTTGCGAACCGACGTGGCGCAGGTCGGGGTGTCGACGCTCGGGAAGATGTTCAGCACCTTGCGCTTGCCGGCGAAGTCCTTCAGCGACTTGTCAGCCAGGCCTTCACCGACCAGGGAGAAAGCCGGGGCCTGGGCACCGACCTGTGGCAGAGTGCCGTTGACCTGAACCGGGTTGCCTTTGAGGGTCACTTGAGCCATGACGAAATCCTTATGCGGGGGTTTGAAAAGGACACTGAGTTAATCATGAAGGCGGCCGGGTGCCTATGGGGGCATTGAAATTGTTCTATTTCCGTACAATTACTGTGGACAAAAAAAAGCCCGGATGGCGACAAACGCCCCGGGCTTTTTCCGATTCAGGCAGTGAGTCAGCTGATCAGGCTGTACACCACGGAGGTCAGCGCAACCAGGCCGACCACCACCACGAACACGTTCGACAGCGCACCACTGTATTGGCGCATCGACGGCACGCGACGGATGGCGTACATCGGCATCAGGAACAGCAGCACGGCGAGGATCGGGCCGCCGAGCGATTCGATCATGCCAAGGATGCTCGGATTGAGGGTGGCGACGATCCAGCAGACCACCAGCATCAGCGCGGCGACCACGCGGTCCAGGGTCTTGGCGCCTGGGCGGGCACCGGCCTTGGCGATGATGCCCTTGAGGCCTTCACTGGCACCGATGTAGTGGCCCAGGAATGACTTCGCAATGGCGACAAAGGCGATCAGTGGCGCGGCAAAGGCAATGGTCGGATTGCTGAAGTGGTTGGCCAGGTACGACAGGATCGACAGGTTCTGCGCCTTCGCCTCGGCCAGCTGGGCGCTGCTCAGGGTGAGCACGCAGCTGAACACGAAGAACAGCACCATCACCACCATCAGCAGGTGGGCACGGCGCAGTATCTGGCCGCTGCGCTCGTCGGCGTGTTCGCCATAGCTGCGCTTCTGGTCGACGGCGAAGGCCGAGATGATCGGCGAATGGTTGAACGAGAACACCATCACCGGAATGGCCAGCCACAGGGTGTGCAGGAAGGCCGAGCCCGACGGCACCTGGGCGGCGCTGTCGAGGATGCCACCGGTCCAGTGCGGAATCAGGTACAGACCCAGTAGCCCCAACGCAACGATGAACGGGTACACCAGCAGGCTCATGACCTTGACCGTGGCCTGCTCGCCGCAGCGCACGATCGCCAGCAGGCCAAGGATCAGCACGAATGACAGCACTGCCCGTGGTGGCGGCGCCATGTGCAGTTGGTGCTCCATGAAGCTGCTGACGGTGTTGGTCAGCGCCACGCTATAGATAAGCAGGATCGGGAAGATGGCGAAGAAGTACAGCACGGTGATCAGCGCACCGGCCTTGATGCCGAAGTGCTCTTCGACCACTTGGGTGATGTCGCCGCCGCTACGCCCGGACAGCACGAAGCGGGTCAGGCCACGGTGCGAGAAATAGGTCATCGGGAAGGCCAGCGCGGCCAGGATCAGCAGCGGCCAGAAGCCGCCCAGACCGGCGTTGATCGGCAGGAACAAGGTGCCTGCGCCGATGGCCGTGCCGAACAGGCCCAGCATCCAGGTGGTGTCGTTACGCGACCAGCTGCCGAGGGTGGCGGGGGTCGATTCTGCAAAGCGTTGTTCAACGCTTGGGGCCTGCTCATTCATTCCGGGTGAAGCTCCACTCGCAAGACTGCAACAGGCTGAGAATGGCGAAATTGCGTGATCGCCCAACTCAACCGGGAAAGAGGGGCGCGATTGTGCACCGAAAGGTTGCACTTGCGAAGCCCCTTTCCGAGAGGCGGTTGCACTTGTCTTTACAAGCAGGTTGCACAGATGGGGCTGATTGCAGGAGCGGCCTTGTGTCGCGAAAGGGCTGCGCAGCGGCCCCAGATCTGTGCAGAGCCACAGATTGCTGGGGCCGCGTTGCGGCCCTTTGGCGACACAAGGCCGCTCCTGCAAGGGCTGCGCAGAACCGCAATTACTTCTGTACTGCGGCGAACGCCTCGGCAACCCGCTGCAGGTTGGCTGGGCGCAGGCCAGACATGCACACCCGGCCGCTGTCGATCAGGTACACGCCGAACTCGTCACGCAGGCGACGCACCTGCTCGACGCTGAAGCCGGTGTAGCTGAACATGCCGCGCTGGCGCAGGAAGAACTGGAAATCCTGGCCTGGCAGCAGCACCGCCAGGGCATCGACCAGCGCCTCGCGCATGTCGAGGATGCGCTTGCGCATCACTTCCACCTCTGCGGCCCACTGGGCGTTCAGCGCGGCATCGCCGAGCACGCCTGCCACCAGCTGGGCACCGAAGTTGGGCGGGCTGGAGTAGTTGCGACGCACGGTGGCCTTGAGCTGGCCGAGCACGCTCTGGGTGGTGGCTTCGTCGTCGCAGACCACTGACAGGCCCCCTACCCGCTCGCCGTACAGCGAGAAGATTTTGGAGAACGAGTTGCTGACCAGGCACGGCACACCGGCACGGGCCATTTCGCGGATGGCGTAGGCGTCTTCCACCAGGCCTGCGCCGAAGCCCTGGTAGGCGATGTCGAGGAACGGAATCAGCTGGCGCGCCTTGACCACTTCCACCACCTGCTGCCACTGGGCCGGCTCGAGGTCGGCACCGGTCGGGTTGTGGCAGCACGGGTGCAGCAGCACGATGCTGTTGGCCGGCAGGCCTTGCAGGGCCTGCAGCATGCCGTCGAAGTCGACGCCACGGCTGGCCTGGTCGAAGTACGGGTAGGTGTGCACCTTGAACCCGGCACCTTCGAAAATGGCACGGTGGTTGTCCCAGGTCGGGTTGCTGACCCAGACTTCCGACTGCGGGAAGTAGCGCTTGAGGAAGTCAGCACCGACTTTCAGCGCGCCGGAGCCGCCGACGGTCTGCACGGTGGCCACGCGCTTGCCGGTCACGGCCGGGTGGTCGGCACCGAACAGCAGCGCCTGGATCGCCTGGCGATAGCTGGCCAGGCCTTCCATCGGCAGGTACAGCGAGGCTTCATGGGCCTGGCCGGCAATGCGCTTTTCCACCGCATCCACCGCTTCCAGCTGCGGCACCACACCGGCCTCATCGTAGTACAGGCCGATACTCAGGTTGACCTTGTCGGCGCGCGGGTCGGCCTTGAAGGTTTCCATCAACGAGAGGATCGGGTCGCCGGCATAGGCATCGACATGTTTGAACACAGCGTGCAGCTCCTTGGATCAGGACAGTTCGGAAAGACTGCCCTGAGGATACCCGGAGTCGGGCCCAAGGAACATCACATAAGTGCAAGGTTGTCTATGCAACTTTGCACAGCTGGGGATTCGCGCTGGATTCTTCGCGGGCATGCCCGCTGCCACAGGGATATCACAGCCCTTGGGACTGTGCAGTACCTGCGGGCTTGCCCGCGAAGAGGCCGGATCAGCCAAGCAATTCTTTCAGTCCTTGCAACTCTTGTTCAGTCACCGCCACCCCTTCCCGCTCGGCCTGTTTCCGCTCGCGGTAGCGACGCTCGCCTGGCATGCGCGACAACCCGGCGGCTTGCATGTGCTCAACCAGTTCGCGGCTGCGCTGGGCAAACCGGTCACCTTCGGCCTTGCTTGGGTCGATGACGATGATCAGTTGCCCGGTCCACGGTGTTTTCGCCCCCGGGTGGCCGGACCAGTCGAATTCCCAGGAGAAATGCCCGCCGGTCAGCGCCGCCGCCAGCAACTCGACCATCATCGACAGCGCCGAACCCTTGTGCCCGCCAAATGGCAACAGCGCGCCGCCTTCGAGAATGGCCTTGGGGTCGGTGGTCGGCTGGCCCTGGGCATCCACGCCCATGCCCTCGGGCAATGCCTGGCCGGCCCGCGCAGCGATCTGCACATCGCCGTGGGCCATGGCGCTGGTGGCCATGTCGAATACGATCGGGTCATGCCCGGCGCACGGCGCGGCGAAGGCGATCGGGTTGGTGCCGAACAACGGTTTGCGCGCACCGTGCGGCACCACGCAGGTCATGCTGTTGACCACGCTCAGCGCCACCAGGCCCTCATCGGCAAAGGGTTCGACATCCGGCCACAGTGCGGCGAAATGGTGCGAGTTGTGGATCGCCAGCACGGCAATGCCGGCGCTGCGGGCCTTTTCCACCAGCAACCGACGCGCTGCGGCCAGGGCGGGCTGGGCGAAACCACCGGCGGCATCCACGCGCACGTAGCCTGGCGCCAGGTCGGTCACCTGGGGGATGGCACGCCCGTCGACCCAGCCACTGGCCAGGGTCGAAACGTAACCGGGGATACGGAACACGCCATGGCTGTGGGCGCCATCGCGTTGGGCACTGGCGCAGTTGTGGGCCAGCACGTTGGCCACCGCCTCGCTGCAACCGTGCTGCTGGAGGATCGCTTGCAACAGCCCCTGCAGCTCGGCGAAGGGCAGGCGCACGAGCGGGCTGGCGGAAGGTGCGGACATCTGTAGCTCCTTTCTTGGAATTGGAATGGCAACAGCGTATGCAACGACAAAAACTTTCCGATAAGTGACAGCTATCTGTCAAATGTTGACTCTATGACAGAAAACAGCCATTTTCTATTCCACGCCTCACCTGGAGCCGCAGCATGAGCCAACCGATCAAGCAACGCCTGGAAAACAGCCTGCAAGGGGCCGCAGCCTCAGGCCGCAAGATCGCCAGCTACATGCTCGCCAACCTGCACGAACTGCCGTTCCAGACCTCGGCCAGCATTGCCGCCAAGCTGGGTGTCAGCGAGTCCAGTGTCGGGCGTTTCTGCCGCTCCCTCGGTTATGCCCATCTCAAGGCCCTCAAACAAGACCTGCAGAGCGACCTCGGCGACGGCCCCTGGCTGATGGGTGATCGCCTGCAAGAATACCGCCAGAACCAGGATGACCGCGACAACGCCGGCAGCCTCGAGCGGGAAATCGCGGCCCTGGTGCGCGTGCACGAATACCGCCAGAGCGACGCCTGGCACGCCGTGGCCCAGCGCCTGGCCGAAAAGCCCCGGGTGTGCATCGCCGGCTTCCAGACCGAACGCGGCATTGCCATGTGCATGAGCCACCTGCTGCAGTACCTGCGCGATGGCGTGCAACAGGTCGATGGCAGCGCCGGGCACTTCGGCGACGTGCTGCTCGGCCGCAGCGAAGACACCGCGCTGGTGGTGTTCGAGGCCCGCCGCTATTCGCGCCATGCCCTGCAGCTGTGCCAGAAGGCACGCGCCGCCGGCATCCCGGTCACCTTGGTGACCGACACCTTCTGCGACTGGGCCGATGCCCATGCCGACGAAGTGTTCCGCATCCCCACCGAATTCAACCTGTTCTGGGAATCCACCGCGACCATGCTGTCGTGGGTGCACCTGATGGTCAACGAGGTCTGCAAGAAGCTCGGGCCTGATGTTGAAAAACGCTTGGAAGCAACTGCCGCTCTACATAACGAGTTCGTCGGCTACACCTCGTGGCCGGCGGGCAAACAACAATAGCAAGAGTGCAAGAGGTGCGAGATGAACAAGACCATGGCTATGCTGGGTGCGTGTGCCCTGCTGCTGGCGGGCAACGCCAGCGCCGAGACCCTGCGCTTCGCCACCGAAGGTGCCTACCCGCCCTTCAACTATGTCGATGCCGATAACCAGCTGCACGGCTTCGACATCGACATCACCCATGCCCTGTGCGAGCAGATGAAAGTCGAATGCACCCTGGTTGCCCAGGACTGGGAAGGTATCATTCCCGCCTTGATGGCGCGCAAGTACGACGCGGTGGTGGCCTCGATGATCGATACCGAGGAACGGCGCAAGAAAATCGCCTTCACTGATCACTACTACCGCACCCCGCTGACCGTCGCTGTGGCCAAGGACAGCAAGATCGGCGACGCCCAGACCAAGTTCGACGGCTACACGGTCGGCGCCCAGTCGTCCTCGACCCAGGCCATCTATGCCGAAGACGTGTATGCCAAGGCCGGCGCCGAGGTGAAGCTGTACCCGACCATGGACGAGGCCAACGCCGACCTTGCCGCCGGGCGCCTGGACGGGGTGATCGCCGACAAGTTCCCGCTGCACGAGTGGATGAACAAGAACGGCGGCGACTGCTGCAAGATCCTTGGCGATGTAGCCAACACCAAGGCCGACGCTGCGATAGCCGTGCGCAAGGACGATGACGCCCTGCGCCAGCGGCTGAACACCGCACTGGCCGAGATTGTCGCCAACGGCACCTACCAGAAGATCGCCAGCAAGTACTTTGCCTTCGATATCTACAACTGATCCGTAGAAAGTCTTTGCGAAATCCCTGTAGGAGCGGCCTTGTGTCGCGAAAGGGCCGCATAGCGGCCCCGGCAATCTGTGCTGCTGCATAAATCCTGGGGCCGCTGCGCAGCCCTTTCGCGACACAAGGCCGCTCCTACACAGAGACCGCATTACCCGCCCAAGGGGTTCGTCATGCTCGATCAATTGTCCTTGCTGTCCTTCGCCAGTGGTGGCTGGGGCCAGGCGCTGCTGGCCGGCGCCCTGGTCACCGTTTCTCTGGCCCTCGCCTGCCTGCCCATCGGCCTGCCGCTGGGCCTGGCCGTAGCCCTGGCGGCGCGTTCGCGCAAGCGCCTGCCACGCGCCTGGGCCACCACCTTTTCCACCGTATTCCGCGGCCTGCCCGAGCTGCTGACCTTGCTGATCATCTACTACGGCTGCCAGATCGCCGCGCAAAAGCTGCTGGCGGCGATGGGTTATGAAGGCGAATTCCTGATCAACACCTTCCTGGCCGCGATGATCGCCTTCAGCCTGGTGTTCGCAGCGTTCTCCAGCGAGATCTGGCTGGCGGCATTCAAGACCCTGCCCAAAGGGCAACTGGAGGCCTGCTCGGCGCTGGGCCTGAGCAAGCGCACCGGGTTCTTCAAGGTGGTGCTGCCGCAACTGACGCGCATCGCCCTGCCGGGCCTGTCGAACAATTGGCTGTCGTTGCTCAAGGACACGTCGCTGGTATCGACCATCTCGCTGGTCGACCTGATGCGCCAGACCAACCTTGCGGTCAGCGTGACCAAGGAGCCGATGTTCTTCTATGGCGTTGCCTGCCTGGCTTACCTGCTGTTCTCGGCCGCCTCGGGACGGGTGTTCGCCTATATCGAGCGGCGCAGCAACCGCCACCTGCAAGGAGCACGCGCATGAGTGCCGAACAACTGCTGGGCCTGGTACTGGACCCGGACCTGCTGGAGCGCTATGGGCCGCGCTTCGTCGATGGCCTGCTGGTGACCGCCAAGCTGGTGGCAATCTCCTTCAGCCTGGGCGCCGTGCTCGGCCTGTTGCTGGCCCTGGCGCGCCTGTCGCGCCACTCGCTGCTGCAACGCTTGGCGGCCGGCTACATCTACTTCTTCCGCGGCTCGCCGCTGCTGGCCCAGCTGTTCCTGTTGTATTACGGCCTGGGCTCGCTCAAAGGCTTCTGGCAGGACCTCGGCCTCTGGTGGTTCTTCCGTGAAGCCTGGTTCTGCACGTTGCTGGCGTTCACCCTCAACACCGCCGCCTACCAGGCCGAGATCTTCCGCGGCAGCCTGATGGCCGTTGCGCCGGGCCAGTACGAAGCGGCACGGGCGCTGAACCTCAAGCGTTCAACCACCTTCTTCAAGGTCATCCTGCCGCAATCGTTGCTGGTGGCCATCGGGCCGCTGGGCAACGAGCTGATCCTGATGATCAAGGCCAGCGCCATCGCCTCGCTGGTGACCCTCTATGACTTGATGGGCGTGACCAAGCTGGCGTTCTCGCGCAGTTTCGACTTCCAGATCTACCTCTGGGCCGCGGTGCTCTACCTGGTGATCGTCGAACTGGTCCGACGCGTGCTCAAACACCTGGAAGCCCGCCTGGGCCGCCACCTGAACTGACCGAAGGATATATCCATGCATTGCCAGACCCTTGTCCTCGGCGCCGGCATCGTCGGTGTCAGCACCGCACTGCACCTGCAGGCCCGCGGGCGCCAGGTGATCCTGCTCGACCGCGACGACCCCGGCACCGGCACCAGCCATGGCAACGCCGGGCTGATCGAGCGCTCCAGCGTGATCCCCTATGCCTTCCCGCGGCAATTCGGCGCCTTGCTGCGCTATGGCCTGAACCGCCAGCCCGATGTGCGCTACAGCGTGCTGCACTTGCCCAAGGCGGCGCCGTGGCTGCTGCGCTACTGGCAACAGTCGGCGCCCGGGCGCCTGGCCGGGGCGGCGGCCGACATGCTGTCGCTGGTCCAGCGCAGCGTCGAGGAACATGATGCACTGGTCCAGGCGGCCGGCCTTGAAGGGCTGATCCAGGCCAAAGGCTGGATCGAGGTGTATCGCACCCCGGCGCTGTTCGAGCAGGCCAAGGCCGAGCTCAAGGGCCTGGCCCGTTACGGCCTGCAGTACGAAATCCTCGAACGTGGCCAGCTGCAGGCGCGCGAGCACCAGCTCGACAGCACGGTGGTTGGCGGCATCCATTGGCTCGATCCGAAGACCGTCACCAACCCCGGCGCCCTCACCCGTGGCTATGCCGCACTGTTCGTACAGCGCGGCGGGCAGTTCGTGCATGGCGATGCGCGCAGCCTGCGCCAGGTCGACGGCCGGTGGCAGGCCGACAGCCAACGGGGGCTGATTACCGCCGAGGAGGTGGTGGCCTGCCTCGGGCCACAGTCGGGCGACCTGTTCGAGCGCCTGGGCTACCGCATTCCGCTGGGCATCAAGCGTGGCTACCACATGCACTACAGCACCCGCGAGGGTACCCAGCTGCTGCATGCGATCTGCGACACCCAGGGTGGCTATGTGCTAGCCCCGATGGCCCGCGGCGTGCGCCTGACCACCGGTATCGAGTTCGCTGCCAGTGACGCACCGGGCAACGAGATCCAGCTCAAGCGCTGCGAAGCGCTGGCCCGCAAGCTGTTCCCGGCGCTGGGTGAGCGCCTTGATGACAAGCCCTGGCTCGGCCGCCGGCCATGCCTGCCCGACATGCGTCCGGTAATCGGCCCTGCGCCACGGCATAAAGGCCTTTGGTTCAATTTCGGCCACGCCCACCACGGCCTCACCCTGGGCCCGGTCAGCGGCCGCCTGGTGGCCGAGCTGCTCACAGGCGAGCGCCCTTTCACTGACCCTGCGCCTTACAGCGCGGCACGTTTCGACTGACACCCAGCGGGAGAACAACAACATGACCGCCCCCATGAGCGTTGCCAGCCTTGCCCCCGAAACTGACCCTCGTCCGGAGCTGATCCGCATCGAGGGCCTGAACAAGCACTATGGCGCCTTCCATGTGCTGCACGACATCGACCTGCAGGTGCGCGAAGGTGAGCGCATTGTCCTGTGTGGCCCGTCCGGTTCGGGCAAATCGACGCTGATCCGTTGCATCAACCGCCTGGAAATCGCCGAACAGGGCAGCATCCGGGTTGCCGGCATCGACCTGGCCGCCAACACTCGCCAGGCGGCCCAGGTGCGCAGCGAGATCGGCATGGTGTTCCAGCACTTCAACCTGTTCCCGCACATGAGCGTGCTGGACAACTGCCTGCTCGCCCCCACCAGCGTGCGCGGCCTGTCGCGCAAGGACGCCGAGGAACGGGCGCGCATGTACCTGAGCAAGGTAGGTATCGAGAGCCAGGCGCACAAATACCCCAGCCAGTTGTCCGGTGGTCAGCAGCAGCGCGTGGCCATCGCCCGGGCGCTGTGCATGAAGCCGCGGATCATGCTGTTCGACGAGCCGACCTCGGCGCTCGACCCCGAGATGGTCGCCGAGGTGCTGGACGTACTGGTGCAACTGGCCGGCACCGGCATGACCATGCTGTGCGTCACCCATGAAATGGGCTTTGCCCGCCAGGTGGCGGAGCGGGTGCTGTTCCTCGAAGGCGGGCAGATCATCGAGGACAGCCCGCCCCAGGTGTTCTTCAACCAGCCGCGCACTGCACGGGCCAAGGCCTTCCTGGCGCAGATACTGCACTGAGCGGTCGATCATTGCAGCGCTGCAATGAACCGACTGCGTCGTTAAATATAATTGACCATACCCCCCGCCAAACCCTTGCCGGCTCAGGCTCGCAAGGGTTACACCCCCGTAATTCGGCGCCCTAACCGCTTTTTGCTCGTTTGACATATCGAACGGCTCTGGCAAGCTATCTACAAGCCCCGACCGGAATCGTCCTGTGATGAGCCGGCAGTGCTCGGGACTTCAGGTAGCACAATTTGGCCACCGGCCGTGCACCTGCACAACAACGACAGGCAGAGCCCTGTCATAAGGTGACATATGTCCAACAGCAACATTGGCAACAAGCAACCTTCCCTGCGCAAACCCGTCGTCCTGATGACCATGGGCAGCCAAGAGCGCAAAGGCCATGACTATCAGGTCATGACCCACAAATACATCACCCCGCTGGTCGACTTCGCCGATTGCGTCCCGGTACTGGTGCCCACCTGCTGTGGCATCGATGACCTGGAGACCTATCTGGACATGGCCGACGGCGTGTACCTGACCGGTGCCGGTAGTAACATCGACCCGACCCTGTACGGCCAGGAAAACGAAACCCCCGGCAAAGGCCAGGACAAGAACCGCGACCTGTTCGACATCCCGCTGGTGAAGGCGGCGCTCAAGCGCGGCCTGCCGATCTTCGGCATCTGCCGCGGCATGCAGGAAATCAACGTTGCCCTGGGCGGCGACATTTACCAGAAGGTCTACGCCGAGCCTGGCTTCAACGACCATCGGGAAAACCCGGAAGACCCGGTCGATGTGCAATACGCCCAGGTGCATGGCGTGAAGATCAAGCCGGACAGCTGGCTGCGTGAGACCCTGGGCACCGACGAGATCCGCGTCAACTCGCTGCACGGCCAGGGCCTGCGCAACCTCGGCGCCGGCATCGAGCCGATCGCCCACGCCGAAGATGGCCTGGTCGAGGCGATCCACGCTCCAAGCATCTCGCCGTTCCTGTTTGCCGTGCAGTGGCACCCGGAATGGCAAGCGGCGAAGAACCCTGATTCGATCAAGATCTTCCAGGCCTTCGGCGACGCCTGCCGCGCCCAGGTGCGCAAAAGCCAGATCAAGCGCCAACAGGCGGCCTGACACCCGGTTTCAGCTTCGTTAGCTTTGATCGCGGGGCGGCGCAAGGTCGCCCCCGCTTCCCCGGTCACCCTCTGCTGGTCCCAGAACACTTCCCGTGGAAGCGGGCGGCGGGCTTGTGCCTGTCTCCGCGATCGTTTTTTTGTTTCCCTCCTCTCAAGAGATACGATGACTGCCTAGTGGTCGTCGTTAGATTTTCTGCGCCTGTCAGATCGAGCGCCGCCCGCGCGGCGCATCGCGGGCAAGCCCGCTCCCACATCTGTTTCGGGCCAGTCACTCCTGTACCGCCAACAGGATCTGCCTTGGTGCATGACTGGAGACAGGTGGAGCGGCATCAGCGCCCACCGAGATGCATCGCCATGCCAACTAGGCGGTCCCTGTTGGCTTCATAGGAGTGACTGGCCCGAAACAGATGTGGGAGCGGGCTTGCCCGCGATGCGCCGCGCGGGCGGCGCTCGATATCCGCCCCCACACACACCTCGAACCGATCACCTAGACGCCCACACAAAAATTTATGCAAGGGGACTAGTCATCGCCTTAGTTGTACGATAACTTACCTCTAACGCAGAACAACACCCTACACCCCAAGCGCCACAGGATGCCTACAACAATGACCCCACAAGAACTGAAATCCATCCTCTCCCACGGCCTGCTGTCTTTCCCGGTCACCGACTTCAATGCCCAGGGCGACTTCAACCAGGCTGGCTACATCAAGCGCCTGGAGTGGCTCGCCCCTTACGGCGCCAGCGCCCTGTTCGCCGCCGGTGGCACCGGTGAGTTCTTCTCCCTGGCCGCCAGCGAATACAGCCAAGTGATCAAGACGGCGGTCGACACCTGCGCCAGGTCGGTGCCAATCCTCGCCGGCGTCGGTGGTTCCACCCGCCAGGCCATCGAATACGCACAAGAAGCCGAGCGCCTGGGCGCCAAGGGCCTGCTGCTGCTGCCGCACTACCTCACCGAAGCCAGCCAGGACGGCGTTGCCGCCCACGTCGAAGCGGTGTGCAAATCGGTCAACATCGGTGTGGTGGTGTACAACCGCAACGTCTGCCGCCTGAACGCCAACCTGCTGGAACAACTGGCCGAGCGCTGCCCGAACCTGATCGGCTACAAGGACGGCCTGGGCGATATCGAACTGATGGTGTCGATCCGTCGCCGCCTGGGTGATCGTTTCAGCTACCTGGGTGGCCTGCCGACTGCCGAAGTGTATGCAGCGGCCTACAAGGCATTGGGTGTGCCGGTGTACTCTTCGGCAGTGTTCAACTTCATTCCGAAGACCGCGATGGACTTCTACCACGCCATCGCCCGCGACGATCACGCCACCGTGGCCAAGATCATCGACGACTTCTTCCTGCCGTACCTGGACATCCGTAACCGCAAGGCCGGCTACGCCGTGAGCATCGTCAAGGCCGGCGCTAGGATCGCCGGTTACGACGCAGGCCCGGTGCGTACCCCGCTGACCGACCTGACCGCCGAAGAGTACGAAATGCTCGCAGCACTGATGGACAAGATGGGCCCGCAATAAGCGCGCCCCGCGGCCTGCCAATGCCGCCACCGGAGTGGGCCTGCCCCACTCCGGCTACAACTCGTGAGCCCGCACAAAAATAACTAGTGGGAGTGTTTACAGCATGCAAGCGACTAAAAAGACGCATGTGCGCTACCTGATCCTGTTCATGCTGTTCCTGGTGACCACGATCAACTACGCAGACCGAGCAACCATCGCTATCGCAGGCTCCAGCCTGCAGAAAGACCTCGGCATCGACGCCGTTACCCTTGGTTATATTTTCTCCGCCTTCGGCTGGGCTTACGTGGCCGGGCAGATCCCCGGTGGCTGGCTGCTGGACCGCTTCGGCTCGAAGAATGTCTATGCCTTCAGCATTTTCACCTGGTCGCTGTTCACCCTGCTGCAGGGCTTTGTCGGCGGCCTGCCGGTGGCCTGGGCGGTGGTGACCCTGTTCACCCTGCGCTTCCTCGTCGGTTTCGCCGAAGCCCCGTCGTTCCCGGGTAATGCCCGTATCGTCGCGGCCTGGTTCCCGACCCAGGAACGCGGCACCGCGTCGGCAATCTTCAACTCGGCTCAGTACTTCGCCACCGCACTGTTCGCCCCGATCATGGGCTGGATCGTGTTCAGCTTCGGCTGGGAGCACGTGTTCGTGGTCATGGGCGCGCTGGGCATCGTGTTCTCCATGGTGTGGCTGAAGACCATCTACAACCCGCGCCAGCACCCACGCATCAGCCAGAGCGAGCTTGAGCACATCGAGCAGAACGGCGGCCTGGTCGACATGGATCAGAAGCGCGGCAACGACGGCCCGAAATGGGGCTATATCAAGCAACTGCTGACCAGCCGCATGCTGCTGGGCGTGTACCTGGGCCAGTACTGCATCAACGCGATCACCTACTTCTTCCTCACCTGGTTCCCGGTGTACCTGGTGCAGGAACGCGGCATGACCATCCTCAAGGCCGGCTTCATCGCCTCGCTGCCGGCGGTGTGCGGCTTCATTGGTGGCGTGCTGGGTGGGGTGATCTCGGACTGGCTGCTCCGCCGCGGCAACTCGCTGACCTTCTCGCGCAAGCTGCCGATCGTCTGCGGCCTGTTGCTGTCGACCACCATGGTCTTCTGCAACTATGTCGACGCCGAGTGGATGGTGGTCGGTTTCATGACCCTGGCTTTCTTCGGCAAAGGCATCGGTGCATTGGGCTGGGCGGTGGTGGCCGACACCTCGCCCAAGCAGATCGCCGGGCTGTCCGGTGGCCTGTTCAACACCTTTGGCAACATCGCCTCGATCACCACCCCGATCGTCATCGGCTACATCATCAGCGCCACCGGCTCGTTCAAGTGGGCCCTGGTGTACGTCGGCGCCAACGCCCTGGTGGCGGTGTTCAGCTACCTGGTGATCGTCGGCCCGATCAAGCGTATCGAGTTGCGCGAGGATGCCCCAAAGCCACAGCCTGAGCCGGTCGCCAACGGCGAACTGGCCAGCTCGCGGCACTGACCGAGCACGCCTGCGCCGGCAGAAGCCTGCGCGGGCGGATGTACAAAAGCCTGAGAACCTGACAAGTAGGGCCCAAACATGCAGTTGATCGAACATTCCGACTCGCCCCGCTACGTCCGCCTGCACGACGACGACAACGTCGTGGTGGTGGTCAACGACGGCGGCCTGGGCGAAGGCGCCCGCTTCGCCGATGGCCTGACCCTGGTCGAAGGCGTGCCCCAGAGCCACAAGGTTGCCACCGTGTCGATTGCCAAGGGCGAGCCGGTGCGTCGTTACGGGCAAATCATCGGGTATGCGCTGGAAGACCTGCGCCAGGGCAGCTGGGTGCAGGAAAGCCAGCTGGCCATGCCGGCCGCCCCCGAGCTGGACAGCCTGCCGCGCTGCGACGCAGTCCCGGATGCCCTGCCAGCGCTGGACGGTTTCACCTTCGAAGGCTACCGCAACGCCGACGGCACCGTCGGCACCCGCAACATCCTCGGCATCACCACCACCGTGCAGTGCGTGACCGGCGTGCTGGAGCACGCAGTCAAACGCATCCGCGCCGAATTGCTGCCCAAATACCCCAACGTCGATGACGTGGTCGCCCTCACCCACAGCTATGGCTGCGGCGTGGCGATCAACGCCCGCGACGCCTATATCCCGATCCGTACCGTGCGCAACCTGGCGCGCAACCCCAACCTCGGTGGCGAGGCGCTGGTGATCAGCCTGGGTTGCGAAAAGCTCCAGGCTGGCCAGGTGATGCACGACAACGACCCGTCGGTGGACCTCAGCGAGCCCTGGCTGTATCGCCTGCAGGACGCGAGCCTCGGCTTTGCCGAGATGATCGAGCAGATCATGGGCCTGGCCGAAACCCGCCTGAAGAAGCTCGACCAGCGCCGCCGCGAAACCGTGCCGGCCAGCGAGCTGATCCTTGGCATGCAGTGCGGCGGCAGTGATGCCTTCTCCGGCATAACCGCCAACCCGGCGCTCGGCTTTGCCGCCGACCTGCTGGTGCGCGCTGGCGCCACCGTGCTGTTCTCGGAAGTGACCGAAGTACGCGATGCCATCTACATGCTCACCTCGCGCGCCGAAAACCAGGAAGTCGCCGATGCCCTGGTGCGCGAGATGGACTGGTACGACCGCTACCTGCAACAAGGTGCAGCAGACCGCAGCGCCAACACCACGCCGGGCAACAAGAAAGGCGGCTTGTCGAACATCGTCGAGAAGTCCCTCGGTTCGATCGTCAAGTCCGGCAGTGGCGCCATTCAGGGCGTGCTTGGCCCAGGCGAGCGGGTCAACCGCAAGGGGCTGATCTTCTGCGCCACCCCGGCCAGCGATTTCGTCTGCGGCACGTTGCAACTGGCCGCCGGCATGAACCTGCACGTGTTCACCACCGGCCGTGGCACGCCGTATGGCCTGGCCATGGCGCCGGTGGTCAAGGTCTGTACCCGCACCGAGCTGGCCCAGCGCTGGCCGGACCTGATCGACATCGACGCCGGGCGCATCGCCAGTGGCCGCTCGACCATCGAAGAACTGGGCTGGGAACTGTTCCACTACTACCTCGACGTGGCCAGCGGCCGCAAACAGACCTGGGCCGAACAGCACCGCCTGCACAACGACATCACCCTGTTCAATCCGGCACCGATCACCTGATGAATCGGGCTGGCTCGCAACCCCCATGTGTCGCGATCCCTGTGGGAGCGGGTTTACCCGCGAAGCAGGCGACTCGGTGCATGGCACCGGCTTCGCCGGTGTTCGCGGGTAAACCCGCTCCCACAGGGGCAAGCCGACCGGCCTGAATTGCCTTATTCCTTCAGCTACTTCAACAGGAGCACCCCATGCCTGAGATCCTCGGCCACAACTTCATCGCCGGCCAGCGCAGCGCCGCTGGTTCGCAACGCCTGCAGAGCCTGGACGCCACCACCGGCGAAGCCCTGCCCTACAGCTTCGTCCAGGCCACCGAGGCCGAAGTGGACCAGGCAGCCACCGCCGCTGCAGCCGCGTTTGTCGAATTTCGCAACCTGAAACCGGCCCGCCGCGCCGAATTCCTCGAGGCCATCGCTGCCGAACTGGACGAACTGGACGACGCCTTCGTCGCCATCGTTTGCCGCGAAACCGCCCTGCCCGCCGCTCGTATACAGGGCGAGCGCGGTCGCACCAGCGGCCAGATGCGCCTGTTCACCCAGGTGCTGCGCCGGGGCGATTTCCTCGGTGCGCGCATCGACCTGGCGCTGCCCGAGCGCCAACCGCTGCCGCGGGTAGACCTGCGCCAGATGCGCATCGGCGTCGGCCCGGTCGCCGTGTTCGGTGCCAGCAACTTCCCGCTGGCCTTCTCGACTGCCGGTGGTGACACCGCCGCAGCCCTGGCCGCCGGTTGCCCGGTAGTGTTCAAGGCGCACAGCGGCCACATGGCCACCGCTGACCTGGTCGGCTGTGCCATCCAGCGCGCCGCCGAGCGCACCGGCATGCCCAAAGGTGTGTTCAACATGGTGTTTGGCGCTGGCGTCGGCGAACCGCTGGTCAAGCACCCGGCCATTCAGGCCGTCGGCTTCACCGGTTCGCTGAAGGGCGGTGACGCCCTGTGCCGCATGGCGGCCGAGCGCGCGCAACCGATTCCGGTGTTCGCCGAGATGTCCAGCATCAACCCGGTGATCATCCTCCCAGGTGCCCTGGCCAAGCGCGGCGAGGCCATCGCCCGCGAGCTGGCCGGCTCCGTGTGCATGGGTGCCGGGCAGTTCTGCACCAACCCGGGCCTGGTGATCGGCCTGCAGTCAGCGCAGTACAGCCAGCTGCTCAGCGACCTTGGCCAGCACCTGGACCAGCAGGCCGGGCAGACCATGCTCAATGCGGGTGGCCTGCGCAGCTACGTTGGCGGCCTGGAGCACTTGCGCGCCCACGCCGGTATCGAGCATCTGGCCGGCCAGGCCCAGGAAGGCAGCCAGGCCCGTGCCCAGCTGTTCAAGGCCGATGCCCGCCTGCTGGTGGAGGCCGACCCGCTGCTGCAGGAAGAAGTGTTCGGCCCGACCACCGTGGCGGTCGAGGTCAAGGACAATGCGCAACTGCGTGACGCCCTGCTCGGCCTGCGCGGCCAGCTGACCGCGACGCTGATCGGCGAGCCGGAGGACTTCGAGGCCTTCGCCTGGCTGGTGCCGCTGCTGGAAGAGAAAGTCGGCCGTATTCTGGTCAACGGCTACCCGACCGGTGTGGAAGTGTGTGACGCGATGGTCCACGGCGGCCCGTATCCGGCCACTTCCGACGCGCGTGGCACCTCGGTCGGCACCCTGGCCATCGACCGCTTCCTGCGCCCGGTGTGCTACCAGAACTACCCGCAGGCGCTGTTGCCGGAGGCATTGCGTGACGGCAACCCGCTGGGGCTGCGTCGCCTGGTCAACGGGCAGTGGAGTGAAGGGACGGTCTGAGTACCCTGAAGCAAGAAAGCCCCGCATCAGCGGGGCTTTTCTTTATCGCCTGTCCCGGCCTCTTCGCGGGCATGCCCGCGAAGAGGCCGGCACAAGTCATGGAGGCCTCAGGCACCCTGCGCCTCGGCTGCTTCATGGGCCTGGCGCAAGCGCTCGCGGCTGTTGCTAAGGTGCATGCGCATGGCCATCTTCGCCCCTTCGCTGTCGCGCCGGGCGATGGCTTCGTAGATGGCTTCGTGCTCGTGCATCAGGCGGCTCATGTAATGCGCCTGGTCATCATGGGCCAAGCGCGCCGAGTTCAACCGGGTACGCGGAATGATGCTGGTCCCCAGGTGGTTGATGATATCGGCGAAATAATGGTTGCCGCTGGCCTGGGCAATGCGCAGGTGGAACTGGAAGTCCGCCGATACTGCATCGGTGGCATGCGCCGCGCCTTCGTTGAGCTCGTCCAGCGCCGCACGCATGCCAGCCAGCTCTTCATCGCTGCGCCGTTGTGCCGCCAGGCCTGCCGACTCGATTTCCAGGGCGATGCGCAGCTCCAGCACCGCCAGCACCTCGCGCAAGGTCACCACGGTCGCCGGGTCGATACGGAAACCCCCGGTCGCCGGCGCATCCAGCACGAAGGTGCCGATGCCATGGCGCGTCTCGACCTGCCCGGCCGCCTGCAGCCGGGAGATCGCCTCACGCACCACGGTACGGCTGACACCCTCCTCGGCCATGATCTGCGACTCGGTCGGTAGCTTGTCGCCGCGCTTGAGCTGGCCGCTGCGAATGCGCTCGGTCAGCACCGTGACCAGTTCCTGGGCCAGACTGCGCGGCTTGCGCCGGGTCCTAGCCTGTACCTGCTGCTCTGTCATGCCCTGTATTTCACCTTGAAAGACAGCCGTCATCATAACGCAAGCAGTTGTACGATCACATACACCCGACGCGGTATTTCTTGCCAGGGCCAGCAGCCGTGAATTCAGGTACAGTAAGCCTTGTCCATGGAAGGAAAGCCCTGTATGAAACCGCTCGACCGTACCTTGCTCGCCTGCGGCCTGCTGATCCCTTTCTGGCTGCTGCTAGGTGTCTGGTTCACCGCCCAGGCCTACCCCGGCTATGACCACCTGCAACAGGCCATGAGCCAACTTGGCGCCACAGGTGCCCCGACGCAACACTGGTCACCGCTGCTGAACAACTTCCCCCTGGCTTTGCTCTTTGCCTTGTTCGCCCTGGGCCTGGCGCGGCGCTGGCGTGCCTCGAAACTGGCGCTGCTGAGTGCTGCGCTGGTCCTGCTGCATGGCCTTGGCAGCCTCGGCACCGGCCTGTTTCCCTGCGACCAGGGCTGTGCGCCCGCCGAGCCGTCCACCTCGCAGCAACTGCATAACCTCAGCGGTTTGCTGATGTTTTTGTCGTTGACGCTTGCCAGCGCGCTATGGGCCTGGCTCGGCAAGCGCCTGGCCGGCTCAAAGGCCTTGGGCTGGTTTTCTCTGGGGTGCCTGATTGCTGCGCTGGTCAGCGTCGTCCTCATGGCCCAGGCCGCACAAAGCGGCCAGCTGTTTGGCCTGTACCAACGGCTGAACTACGGCGTGTCGGTCACGTGGGTTGCCGGCCTGGCGTGGAGCAGCCTGCGCCCGCACTGGCAAATCGCTTTTCCATCGCCACTACGTGATAGGAAAATGCTGGCCCCCAGGCATCGCCAGTGAAGGCAAACTCCGTTCATCTTCATATGCTTAGGACAGCAACATGCGAACAATTCTAGCAACGTTGGCCGGCTGCCTACTGGCCACTGTCGGCTTCGGCGCCCAGGCCAAGGCGCTGAGCCAGAACGATCGCAGCGTCTGTGGCTGGGGTTCGCAGATCGCCGCCGAGGCCCAGCAGGCCAAGCTCTCCGGGGTCACCCTGTATGCCACGCGCAAGAAGCTGCAGGTGCGCCGTTTCGACAAGCCATGGATGCGCATGACCGCCTTCGGCATCACCGAACAGACCTACAACAGCCGTTCGAAGCTGAAGCCGGCAGCGATCAAGCAGACGTATTACGAGCAATGCGTTCAGCACGCAGTGGCCAAACGATAAATCTATATATTTCAATTAGTTGAAATATCTTAATAATGTATTTTCGAGAATCAGTCAGCCCTGGTTCCGCCAGGGCGGGCCGTCCTTGAAGTGTTCCTCGATCCAGGCCTTGAACGCCCCCATGGCGGCGCTGTTCAGCCGCGCCGAGGGGTGCACCTGGTAGATACCCGCTGCCACGTCCAGCTGCCATTGCGGCAGCACCCGCACCAGACGCCCGGCCGGGAGGTCCTCGCCCGTCAGCCAGTCGCCACCTGCAAAAATGCCCACGCCACGCCGCGCGGCCTCAAGCAGTGCCTCGTTGTCGTTGCCGCGTAACGAGCCGCTGACCCGCACGCTCATCTCCTGCTTTCCACTGTTAAGCCGCCATTTAGGAAATGATCGTAAGTCACTGAATTAAATACAGTTATGGTCGGCAGGCGGAATTCGAACAATCGGACCAGGTGCAGATGATTGCAGCACCTGGTGAAGCAATGCTCAGCCGGGATAGACCGGCTCGCAGCGCACTTCAGTCTTCACCGAGTTGGCGATGAAACAGGCGTCGTGGGCCAGATGATGCAGCTGATCGAGCTGCTCCGCCGTTGGCTGGCGCTCCCCGGAGAACTCGACCCGCGGTCGCAGGGTGACCACGGTCATTGCCATGCGCCCGGCTTCATTGCGCGCCATCACCCCTTCGGCGTCGTCGGCATAGTGCTCGACGCAAAAGCGTTGCTTGGCCGCCAGCGACAGGAACCACAGCAGGTGGCAGCTGGACAGCGCGGCAATGAAGGCCTCTTCCGGGTCCACGGCCGAGGCATCGGACATGGGCAACGGCACTAAATCGGGCGACGACGACCCCGGCACCTCGATGCCGCCGTCGAAGCGCCACAGGTGCCGGCGGCTGTACTGGTTACCGAGAAAATCCTGGCCTTCGCGAGCCCAAGCCACATGAGCGGTGTATTGCGCCATTCGAACCTCCTTGTTCAATTGATCGATTGATTTCAGCAGCCGCTGAGCGCCACCGGGCGGCGTTCGCCGGCGAAGAACATCGGCCGCAGGCGCACGCCGATCAGGTTGCCGGCGTAAGCCGCAATCAGCCACAGCCAGCCATGCACGCTACCCGACGCGATACCGCTGAAGTAGGCGCCGATATTACAGCCGTAGGCCAGCCGCGAACCATAGCCCAGCAGCAGGCCACCGATCACCGCGGCGATCAGCGATGGCAGCGGGATTTTCAGGCTGGGCGCAAAGCGGCCTGCCATGCCTGCCGCCATCAGTGCGCCGAGCACGATGCCGATGTCCATCACCGTGGTGATGTCTTGCCACAGCGGCGCAGCCAGCGCCTTGGCATTGGCAGGCGCCTGCCAGAAAACCCAGCTGCCGACGTCCACGCCGAAGCTGGAAAGGGTCTTGGCGCCCCACAGCGCAAAGGCCGAAGTGATACCCCACGGGCGCCCGGCCAGAGCCAGGGTGGCGTAGTTGAGCAAGGCCAGGGCAATCGCGCCCCACAACAGCGGCCAAGGGCCGCGCAGGAAGCGGCGCAGGCCGTGATGCTCGCTGCTCGGTGGTGCTTCCAGGGTGCCATGACGACGCTTTTCCAGCACCACCGTGGCCCAGGCGATCAGCGCGAACACGGCCACGCTGACCAGCAGCGCAGGCACCACGCCCCAGGCCTGGACAATCGAAGTGGCCGGGAACGACGGCAGCGCGAACCACCAGTCGGCATGCTGGGTGGCGCTGACCGAGCCGATGATGAAGAAAAGCAGGGTCACCAGCATCCGCGCATTGCCGCCGCCGACCGTGAACAACGTGCCCGAGGCACAGCCGCCCCCCAGTTGCATGCCGATGCCGAAGATGAACGCGCCGAACACCACCGATACGCCAGCGGGCGCGACCAGGCCGGTAACCGGGGTGCCGAACAGGCTGCCGGCCGACAGCGCCGGGAAGAACAACAGCACGGCCAGGGTCAGCATGACCATCTGCGCACGCAGGCCGGCGCCCCGGCGCTCGTTGATGAACACGCGCCAGGCCGAGGTGAAGCCAAAGGCAGCGTGATAGAGCGTCAGGCCCAGGGCGGCGCCGACCATCAGCAGCAGCACCTGCTTGAAGCCGGCGTTGAGGTTGAGGAACCAGGCGCCGGCCAGCAGCAGGGCCAGGGCGATCAAGGGCGCACCGAGGCGGCGCGGTTCGGGTGTGGCGGTTGCGGAAAGACCCATTGAAATACTCGGATTACAGTGAAACGGGGGGGCGAGTATAACCCCGTCAGGTGCTTTGTGTGGCCTGTACCGGCCCCTTCGCGGGCAAGCCCGCGAAGGGGCCGGTACATCTGTTAGGCTGATAGTCACCTGTCAAAGCCATCAAAAGCATTCGCCCCATGGATGAACTGCGCAAGATCGACCTCAACCTGCTGCTCACCCTGCACGCCCTGCTCAGCGAAAAGCACGTGACCCGCGCCGCCCTGCGCCTGCACCGCAGCCAACCCGCCGTCAGTCATGCCCTGGCGCAGCTGCGTGCACACTTCGACGACCCGTTGCTGATCCGCCAGCACGGCCAGATGGCCCTGACCGCCCGCGCCCAGTCCCTGGCCAAACCGCTGCAGGATGCCCTCGGCAGCCTGAACGGCCTGCTGGCCGCGCCACAATTCGACCCTGCCCAAGCCCGGCGCCGCTTCAGGCTGTCGCTGTCCGACTACTCCTCGCGCATCATCCTGCCGCCGCTGGTGCGCCACCTGCGCCAGGTCGCATCCGGCGTCGATCTGGCCATCAGTCAGGCCAGCCGCGAAACCATGCTCGCGCAGTTGCTCGATGGCGAACTCGACCTGGCCTTGGGCATCTTCCCGGAACTGCCTGCCGACATCACCGCCCAGACCTTGTTCGAAGACCGCTTCATCAGCGTCGCCGATCGCCAGGTGCTACCGGCCAAGGGCGGGCTTACGCTGGATGACTGGCTGGCACGCCCGCACGTGCTCATGGCCATGCACCCGGATGCCCACGATGAGATCGAGCGGGCCTTGGCCGAGCAAGGCCTGCACCGGCATATTGCCCTGGCGCTGCCGCACTGGAGCGCTGCCGTCGAGGTGCTCGCGGGCACCGACCTGGTCCTCACCGTTGCCCGCCGTGCGGTAGGCCCGATGCGCCAGCATCCGTCACTGCGCGAGTTCACGCCGCCACTGCCGGTGCCTGCCCTCGCCTATCAACAGGCTTGGCATGGGCGAAAGGACAGCGACCCCGGCCATCGCTGGCTGCGTGAGGCGGTCTGGGCGTGCAGCCAGCCCGGGCACTGATCAGCGCTCGATCACGGCCTGGCCGGACGACGGGGTCGAGGTCCAGCCGCCCTGCACCAGCAACACGCCACCCAGGATCAGTAGCACGCCGGCAACCCTGGCCAGGTTCACTGGCTTGCTGGCAACGCCCATCAGCCCGAAGTGATCGACGATCACCGAGGTCAGGATCTGCCCTGCCACCACCAGCACCAGGAAACCCGCCGTACCCAGCTTAGGTGTCAAGGCTGCGGCACCCGCCACATAGAGGGCGCCCAGCACACCACCGATCCAGAGCCACCATGGGCCCTGCAGCGCTTTGCTCAGGTCAGGCATGGGCACCCGCAGGATCAGCAACGCCGTGATGATCACCACCGAACTGACCGTCAACGAGGTGAAGGCGCCCCACAACCAGTGCCCCAGCGCACGGCCGACGGCAGCGTTGCTGGCGGCCTGATACGGCAGTACGAAGCCCGCAAGCAGGGCCATCATCACGGGAAGGAATGCAAGCAGCAGGGTCTTGAAGGACATGATAAGTCTCATCTGAAGTCAGGATGAGACCATGATCGGCAAATCGACAGTGTTTATGGAAATCGAAAGGGTGCACATGATGTATTCGTTACACGCATGCTGGCGAATGCGGGCCTGCCGAAGCGTTCCCGCAGTCAGACCTCAACGCCAGGTATCGACCCGCAGCACTTCGGTGTAGATCGCATCGACGGTCTGGCCGACCTTGAGGTTCTTCATCCGCTTCTGCAGGTCCGGGTTCTCGACCTTGACCACCTGCAGCTTGCCTTCTGGCGGCAACAGGGTCACTTCATGTGTCTTCAGGTCGATTTTCTTGATCTGCGAGGTTACTCGAACCTGACGGAACGCTTCGCCGCCCGGGTTGGGATTGTCCTTGGTGGCGCGAATGGTGCCGGATTCCTCACTCGCTTTAGGCGCGCCGCCCACATTGCTGTTGAGCACGTAGGCGATTGCCCGGGTGACATAGATATCGACGTTGTCACCGACCTTCAGGTTGGGCAGTGCCTTGGCCTTTTCCGTCAGTTGCAGGGTGACATCCTTGTCGTTCGGCCCTTTTACCGTGACTTGGCGGTTGGCCAGGTCGATGGCAGTGACCTGGGTTTTGACGTGGCTTTCCAGCGCCTCACTGCCAATCGGAATCTCGGCAGCCTGCACCGTGAAGGTGGCAGCGGACATCAGCGTGGCGAGGGCAACAGCGCGAGCGAGCGTGCTAATAGGATTCATAGGCCTGCTTCCATGTGTTCAAGACCGGGTTTGCGCGTGAAATGTTTACGCGCAAAGAAGCATAGCCATTGCCCGCCACTCTGCAGGCAAACGCCCGCACTGCTGCACATTTCAACCCCTTGGCGTCAATAGGCGCGATCACCGTCGGTCAGTTACGCGTCACACGCCAGACGGTGTTGGCCAGGTCATCGGCAATGATCAACGCCCCGCGTGGGTCCACCGTCACGCCCACAGGCCGGCCTCGGGTCTTGCCATCTTCCCCGCGGAACCCGGTGGCAAAGTCGATCGGCTCACCCGCCGGTTTGCCCGCCTTGAACGGCACGAAGATCACCTTGTAACCCACCGGGTTCGGGCGATTCCAGCTACCGTGCTCGCCCACGAACACCCCGTCGGCAAACCGTTCACCCATGGCCGGGATGGAGAAGTCCACGCCCAGCGCGGCAACGTGCGACCCCAGGCTGTAATCCGGCTTGATCGCGGCCGCCACCTTTTCCGGGTTCTGCGGTTTCACCCGTTCATCGACGTTCTGCCCCCAGTAGCTGTACGGCCAGCCATAGAAGCCGGCCTCTCGCACCGAGGTGAGGTAGTCCGGCACCAGGTCCGGCCCCAGTTCGTCACGTTCGTTGACCACCGTCCACAACTGCCCGGTATCCGGCTGAATGGTCAGCGCCGTCGGGTTGCGCAAACCGGTGGCGTAAGGCTTGTGCGCCCCCGTCACGGCGTCGATCTGCCAGACCATGGCGCGGTCGATTTCCACCTCCATGCCACGCTCGGTGATGTTGCTGTTCGAGCCGATGCCCACGTACAGGTAGCGGCCATCAGGGCTGATGGTCAGTGCCTTGGTCCAGTGGTGATTGATCTCGGCCGGCAGGTCGGTGACTTTGGTCGGCGGGCCACCCGCCTTGGTCTGACCGTCCTGGTAGTCGAAACGTACCAGCGCATCCTGGTTGGCCACGTACAGCTTGCCGTCGGCAAAGGCCAGGCCGTAGGGCGCATTGAGGCCTTCGGCAAACACCGTCTGTAGCTCATACGTGCCATCGCCATCGGCATCGCGCAGCAGGGTCAGGCGGTTGCCACCCTTGACCTGGGTATTGCCCTTGGCCTTGATCTGGCTGGCAATCACGTCCTTGGGCTTGAGCTTGGCGGCGCTGCCGCCGCGCCCTTCGGCGACCAGGATATCGCCATTGGGCAGCACCAGGCTCTGGCGCGGGATCTTCAGGTCAGTGGCGATGGCCGTGATGCTGTAGCCCTCGGGCACGGTGGGCTTGCGCTCGCCCCACTGCGCCGGTTGCGCGATCTTCATGCTCGGCAGCAGGCCGCGCTCCGGGGCCGGCAGTTTCGGGTCGGGGCCCAGCGCCTGGGTCGGCTCACCGTCACCGCCACAGGCGGCCAGAAGCAGTGCCACGCTCAGCAGCGACATTCCATGCAATGGCTTCATGCCTCACCTCCCGAACCCAGGTTACTCATGCCCAGCCATGCCGCCACGCAGGCCAGCACGGTGACGATCACCGACAGCACCAGGCCCGCCGGCATGACCGCCCAGGCGTCCTTGGCATGTTCGAAGGCGTTGATCAGCCCCAACACCCAGGTCGCCAGCAACAGCAGCAAGTACAGCGTCGGCCGCCCGCCCTTGCGCGGGGCGCGGATCAGGTTGGCCAGGGCAAACAGCAGCGCCAGCCCGCAGAACAGCAAGCCTCCGGCAATCAGCCAGGCAGCGAAGTTGCTCCACTGGATCTGGTAGCTCTTGAAGTAGGCAATGTCGCTCAGCAGCGCGCCGAGAAACAGCGGAACCGTGCCGGCCAGCAGTATCCCGTGGAGCGGGCCGGGCGTGCATCGGTAGAGGGTTTGCTCAGTAGCGGTCACGGCGCCTCCTTATCAGTCGGTGACCCGGGGCTGAAGGACTGGCACAGGGCCTGGTCCATCAGGCGTGCGCAGGGTGCGCTTAAGAAGGGATCACCTTGACGTTCGGATAGTTCACCGCTTGGCTTGATAGAAATATCCTGAAAGACTTTGCGCGTCGGAATGAGGGATACCATGAGCATTTGCAGCGCTCGACCTTACGCGTACTGGACCGCGCATGCCTTGCTGGCCATCAGCCTGGCACTCAATGCCGGCTGTTCGAGCAAAAGCAGCAAGGCGCGCTACTACGCCGCCGCCCCGGGCTCCAACTGTTACGCCAAGGCGCTTCCGAGCACCGGCGAAGGCGGCCTGGCCTGGGGCAACACACTGGGCATTGCCAAGCAGAAGTCGCTGAACAACTGCATCCGCTATGCCGGCCGCTCAGGCGGCACGCCAGACACCTGCCAGGTGGTGCTGGCCAAGTGCAAGAACTGACCCCTAGGTCGGGTCTGCGCCGTTGAGCAGCGCGTCAACAACGCTTTCGAGCTCCGAGAGCTCGATTTCCGTCTGCGCCCCCGCTTGCGCGAGGCGCTGGTCACAGTCGATGACTACCTGCACGCTCCGACGTGCCTGGTTCCCCGGGTATTTGCGCAGCGTCAGCTCGACCTGCCAGGCACTGAGCCAGGTGCTGCTGTCCGCCGACCAGCGCCTGTCTTCGAACGCCAGCAGGCGGGTCCCCTGCCGGGTATCGATTATCCGCGGCCGATAGACCCAGTGTGTGTTTCCCGCCTCCCACGGGTTGACCAGCAGCCGGTAGCGGTCGTCTGCCGAGCGCGACTGAATCTCCACCTCGTCTGCGGGCAAGCCATTGGCGGCAACATAGTGCTGGAATGCCTCGACCTGGGCACCGAAGCGCCCCATGTCCTGGTAATAATCGACATGCTTCCTGTACCCGGCGAACGCCGCAGACAGCGGGCCGTCGGCATACAACGAGACAATCGCCGCACACTGCACCAGCCAGTAGATCTCATCCGACAGTTCGTGGCCCTTGCTGCTGCCCAGGTCGAACGCCTTTGACAGCAGCTCCCTGGCCAGCGGCTGGCCTACCTCGCGCAGTGCAGCAGCCTGCACCGGCGGCAGTGTTTCCGCGGCCTGCGCGATAAAGGCCGCGTAACGCTGTTGCAGTGATTGGCCGGCCAGGCCCAGCTCCGGGCACTGCGGCGGCGGCAGGTCGAGTGGTTCGGGCGCCCTTCTGTTGCGCGGCAGGTGGGAAAGGTTGATCACCAATGACTTCCTTGTGCGTGTACGGACGCCCGCCATCCTACCCCAGCAGATAGAAGCAAGAACGTCAGGCTATCTGGGGCTGCTTTGCAGCCCCAAAATGGGTCAGGCAAACTTCGCCCGCGCTGCATGCAGCTTCTTGTAGCTCTCGATCAGCCGCAGATGGCGGTCCAGCCCTTCCAGCTTCATGCTGGTCGGGGTCAGCCCATGGAAGCGCACGCTACCGTCGACCGAACCCAGCACCGCGTCCATCCGCGGGTTGCCGAACATGCGGCGGAAGTTGGCCTCGTAGTCGGCCATTTCCAGCTCCTCATCCAGCTGCACCTCCAGCACCACGTTCAGCGCCTGGTAGAACAGGCCGCGCTCGACGGTGTTGTCGTTGAACTGCAAAAACGCCTCGACCAGTTCCTTGGCATCTTCGAAGCGCTTGAGCGCCAGGCAGATCAGCAGTTTCAGCTCAAGGATGGTCAGCTGGCCCCACACCGTGTTCTCGTCGAACTCGACGCCGATCAAGGTGGTGATGGTGGTGTAGTCATCCACCTCGCATTTATCCAGGCGCCGGCGCAGCGCGCGCAGGGCGCGGTCATCCAGGCTGTGCAGGTTGAGGATGTCGGCACGGAACTCCAGGGCGCGGTTGGTGTTGTCCCAGATCAGGTCTTCGACCGGATAGATTTCGGAGTAACCCGGCACCAGGATGCGGCAGGCCGTGGCGCCAAGGTTGTCGTACACGGCCATGTACACCTCTTTGCCAAGGTCTTCGAGGATGCCGAACAGGGTCGCGGCTTCTTGCGTATTGGAGTCCTCACCCTGGCCGGAGAAGTCCCATTCGACGAACTCGAAATCGGCCTTGGCACTGAAGAAACGCCACGATACCACGCCGCTGGAGTCGATGAAGTGCTCGACGAAGTTGTTCGGCTCGGTCAGCGCATGGCTTTCGAAGGTCGGTTGCGGCAGGTCGTTGAGGCCTTCGAAGCTGCGGCCTTGCAGCAGTTCGGTGAGGCTGCGTTCCAGCGCCACTTCAAAGCTTGGGTGCGCGCCGAACGAGGCGAACACGCCACCCGTGCGCGGGTTCATCAAGGTCACGCACATCACCGGGAACTCACCACCCAGCGAGGCGTCCTTGACCAGCACCGGAAAGCCCTGCTCTTCCAGGCCCTGGATGCCGGCGAGAATGCTTGGGTACTTGGCCAGCACCTCCTGGGGGACATCCGGCAGGGCCAGCTCGCCTTCGAGGATTTCGCGTTTCACCGCGCGCTCGAAGATTTCCGACAGGCACTGCACCTGGGCTTCGGCCAGGGTATTGCCGGCGCTCATGCCGTTGCTGAGGAACAGGTTCTCGATCAGGTTGGACGGGAAGTACACCACCTGGCCATCGGACTGACGCACGAACGGCAGCGAGCAGATGCCGCGCCCGGTGTTGCCCGAGTTGGTGTCGTACAGGTGCGAACCGCGCAGCTCGCCGTCCGCGTTGTAGATCGCCAGGCAGTGTTGGTCGAGGATTTCGGCCGGCAGTTCGTCCTTCGGCCCTGGCTTGAACCACTGCTCGTTCGGGTAATGTACGAACGGCGCGTTGGCGATGTCTTCGCCCCAGAACTGGTCGTTGTAGAAGAAGTTGCAGTTCAGGCGCTCGATGAACTCACCCAGCGCCGAGGCCAGTGCCGCTTCCTTGGTCGAACCCTTGCCGTTGGTGAAGCACATGGGCGACTGCGCGTCGCGCACGTGCAGCGACCAGACGTTGGGCACGATGTTGCGCCACGAGGCGATCTCGATCTTCATGCCCAGGCCGGCAAGGATGCCGGACATGTTGGCGATGGTCTGCTCCAGCGGCAGGTCCTTGCCGGGGATGTAGGTGGTGGTGTCGGCCACCGGCATCAGCAGGCCCTGGGCATCGGCGTCGAGGTTGTCGACTTCCTCGATGATGAACTCGGGGCCGGTCTGCACCACTTTTTTCACGGTGCAGCGGTCGATGGAGCGCAGGATGCCCTGGCGGTCTTTCTCGGAAATATCCTCGGGCAGTTCGACCTGGATCTTGAAGATCTGGTTGTAGCGGTTCTCCGGGTCGACGATGTTGTTCTGCGACAGGCGGATATTCTCGGTGGGGATATCGCGGGTCTGACAGTACAGCTTGACGAAGTACGCCGCGCACAGGGCTGACGAGGCCAGAAAATAGTCGAACGGGCCCGGGGCCGAACCGTCGCCCTTGTAGCGGATCGGCTGGTCGGCGATCACCGTGAAGTCGTCGAACTTGGCTTCCAGACGAAGGTTGTCGAGAAAATTGACCTTGATTTCCATGCGGGGATTACCGTGATTTAAGCGTGCAAAACGAAATTGGCCGGCATTATCCGGGTTTTCGCCGCGCAAGTCCTCTCTCGCAAAGTCGGCGCCAGCCTGGATATTGCGCATTCCACCGAATTACTTGCCTGATCCTCTGAACCTGTGCCCGCCACCGGACCAGTGGTCGTATCACTGTGCTAGCGTTTCTGGATTGGGGAACAACGGACTCCCCAGCAGACAATGAACGCCATCAACCGATGATCAGCAGGTGAGCCATGGAACTTCATATCAACCAGAAGACCTATCAGGTCGACGCCGATGCCGACACGCCCTTGCTATGGGTGCTGCGTGACGACCTGGGCATGACCGGCACCAAGTATGGCTGTGGCCTGGCCCAGTGTGGCGCCTGCTCGGTGCTGGTGGATGGCAACGTCGTACGCGCCTGCGTCACTCCGGTGGCCGGCGTGGTCGGGCGGGAGGTCACCACCATCGAAGCGGTCGAGGCCGACGCGGTGGGCAAGCGCGTGGTGGCGGCCTGGGTCGAGCACCAGGTGGCCCAGTGCGGCTACTGCCAGTCCGGCCAGGTGATGGCGGCCACGGCGCTGCTCAAGCACACCCCCAAGCCCAGCGACGAACAGATCAGCGCGGCGATGGTCAACCTCTGCCGCTGCGGCACCTACAACGCGATCCATGCCGCCGTGCATGCGCTGGCCCAAGGGGAGCAGGCCTGATGAACACGCCCGTCGACACCCCCGCAGAACTGCTCAGGCTGCAACTGGGCGAAACCGTCAACCTGTCGCGCCGACGCTTTCTGGCCAGCACCGCGGTCGGTGCCCTGGTGCTGGGTTTCGGCCTGCCGATGGGCGCGCCCCGCGCGCAGGCAGCGGCGGCAGCCACCCCTGAGCGCGGCACCCAGGTGCCGGCATTCCTGGAGATCCGCCCGGACGGCACGGTGCGCCTGCTCAGCCCGTTCATGGAAGGTGGCCAAGGCCCGTTCACGGCCATGGCCCAGATCGTCGGTGAAGAACTCGACTTCGACCCGGCCAGCTTCCTGGTGGAAAGCGCGCCGCCCGGTGAAGCCTACGTGGTGATGGAGAACGGCATGCGCATTACCGGTGGCAGCATGTCGGTGCGCATGAGCTACCCGACCATGCGCCGCCTCGGCGGCCTGGCCCGTGCCATGTTGCTGCAGGCAGCGGCCGAACAATGGGGGGTACCGGTCGGTGAGCTGTCCACCGAGCCTGGCAAGGTCATTCACGCTGCCTCGGGCCGTTCGCTGGCCTATGGCGAGCTGGCCAGCCGTGCCATGGACCTGCCAGTACCGGACCCTGCCAGCATCAAGCTGCGCGACCCCAGCCAGTTCCGCTGGATTGGCAAACCGGTGCGGCGCCTGGACGCCTATGACAAATCCACCGGCAGGGCTCAATACTGCATCGACCTCAAGGTCGACGGCATGCTCCACGCCGCCGTGCAGCACGCGCCCCGCCTGGGCATGACCGTGGGCAGCCTGCGCAACGAGGAGCAGGTCAAGGGCATGAAAGGGGTGCACTCGGTGCATCAGTTGCCGGGCGCGGTGGCCGTGGTAGCCGAACGCTGGTGGCACGCCAAGCGCGCAGTGGAAGCGATCCAGGTGGACTGGAAAGAACCGGGCGCCGACAGCAAGGTCCGGCCGATGCCGGCAGATTTTTCCAGCGACGGCTGGCGCGAGCACCTGGCCAGCGTTGAGGGGCCGGCCCGCGACGAAGAAAACCAAGGCGACATCGCCGGTGCCCTGGCCAATGCCAAGACCAAGGTCGAGGCCAGCTACCACAACCAGTACCTCAACCATGCCCAGCTGGAGCCGCCGTCTGCCCTCGCTCGCTTCAACCCGGACGGCACCCTGGAGGTCTGGCTGCCCAACCAGGCGCCAGACATGTTCCGCGACGACATCGCCAAGCGCACCGGCCTGGATGCCGCGCAAATCACCCTGCACTCGCCGCTGCTCGGCGGCTTCTTCGGCCGCCATTTCCTCTATGACTCGGCCAATCCGTATCCCCAGGCCATCGCCCTGGCCAAGGCCGTCGGCCGCCCGGTCAAGCTGATCTGGAGCCGCGAGGAGGAGTTCCTGCGCGACGTGCTGCGCCCCGTCGCGGTGGTCAAGTTCCGCGCAGGGCTCGATGCCGACGGCTTGCCGGTGGCCATCGAAGCGGTAAGCGCCACCGAAGGCCCGACCGAAGCCCTGGCCGGCAAGCAAGGCGACAAGATCGACCCCACGGCGCTCGAAGGGCTGTCGGGCAAGTCCTACGCCATTGCCAACAAACGCATCGCCCAGATCTACGTCAAAGGCCCGGCCATGCTTGGCTACTGGCGCTCGGTAGGCAATTCGCTGAACGACTTCTTCTATGAGTCGTTCCTTGACGAGCTGGCCGACAAGGGTGGCAAGGACCCCTACGAACTGCGCCTGCACCTGCTGCGTGACAATCAGCGCCTGACCAACCTGCTGCATGCGGTCGCCGAATTGTCTGGCGGCTGGAAGCGTGGGCCGTTCACCGCAGAAGACGGCAGCAAGCGTGCCCGGGGCATTGCCATGGCCTCACCGTTCGGCTCCGAGGCCGCGGCAATCGCCGAAGTGTCGATCGACAATGGCCAGGTCAAAGTGCACGACATCTGGCAGGCGATCGATCCTGGCAGCATCGTCAACCCGGCGATCATCGAGCATCAGGTCAACGGTGCGGTAGCCCTGGGCCTGTCGCAGACGTTGGTGGAAGAAGCGGTGTTCATCGACGGCAAGCCGCGCGCGCGCAACTATGACCTGTACCCGATCCTGCCGCCCTCGCGCATGGCCCGGGTGCATGTGCGCATTGTCGAGAGCGGGGCGAAGATGGGCGGTATTGGCGAGCCTCCGTTGCCCGCGGTAGCGCCTGCCGTGGCCAATGCCGTGGCGCAGCTCACCGGCCAGCGCGTGCGTAGCCTGCCGCTTAGCCGCCACACCTTCAGCTGACCGGACAAGGACTGCCCCATGACCCACAGCCGTTTTGCCCGCACTGCGGGCTGGCTGGCCGTGCCGTGCCTGGTCGCGGCCGGCCTGCTGGCCTGGTACGTGATTCGCGAACCCGCCTCGCCATTTGCTGCCGAACAGCCCCCCAGTTTTGACCCCGCAGTGGTCAGCCGGGGCGAATATGTCGCCCGCCTCAGCGACTGCGTAGCCTGCCACAGCCTGCCCGACGGCAAGCCGTTCGCGGGTGGCCTGCAGATGGCCACGCCGCTGGGAACGATCCACGCCACCAACGTCACACCCGACCGCGAGACCGGCATCGGCAACTACAGCCTGGCCGACTTCGACCGCGCCGTACGCCATGGCGTCGCGCCGGGTGGCCGGCGCTTGTACCCGGCAATGCCCTACCCTTCGTACGCCAAGCTCAGCGATGACGATGTGAAGGCGCTGTACGCCTTCTTCATGAAGGGTGTGCAGCCGGCACAACAGCCGAACATCCCCAGCGATATTCCCTGGCCGTTGAACCTGCGCTGGCCCATCGCCTTGTGGAACGGCGTGTTCGCCGCCGACACGCCTTACGCGGCCAAGACCGGGCAAGACGCGCTGTGGAACCGCGGCGCCTATATCGTCCAAGGCCCTGGCCACTGCGGCAGCTGCCATACGCCACGGGGCTTGGCCTTCAACGAGAAGGCACTCGATGAAGCGGGTACGCCATTCCTCGCCGGTGCCCTGCTCGATGGCTGGTACGCGCCCAGCCTGCGCAATGACCACAACACCGGGCTTGGCCGCTGGAGCGAGGCCGAGATCGTCCAGTTCCTCAAGACCGGGCGCAACCAGCACGCCGTGGTGTATGGGTCGATGACCGAGGCCTTCAACAACTCCACGCAGTTCATGAGCGATGAAGACCTGAGCGCCATTGCCCGTTACCTCAAGTCGCTGCCCGGAGATCCACAGCGTGACGGTGCGCCCTGGCAGTATCAGCCGGTTTCCGCGGCCACGCGCCTGGACAGCACTGGCGCTCATATCTATGTCACCCGCTGCGCCAGTTGCCACGGCCTGGACGGCAAGGGCCAGGCCGAGTGGATGCCACCGCTGGCCGGTGCCACCTCGGCGTTGGCCAGGGAAGACGCCTCGGCGATCAACATTACCCTCAATGGTTCGCAACGCGTCGTCGCCGCCGGTATGCCGGATGCCTACCGCATGCCAGCGTTCCGCGAACAGCTGTCGGACCAGGAAATCGCAGATGTGCTGAGTTTCGTGCGCAGCACCTGGGGTAACTCGGGCGGTAAGGTAGATGCGCAAGCGGTCGGCAAGCTGCGCGGGCACACCGACCCGGCCAGCAGCAGCCCGATCATCTTGCACATGCGATAGAGGATGCTGCCTGAACCGGCCTCTTCTCGGCTAAAGCCGCTCCCACAGGTAATGCGCAGCCCTTGAGCATTGTGATGACCCTGTGGGAGCGGCTTTAGCCGCGAAGAGGCCGGTACAGGTATTTACTTTTGAAGAGGTCCCATGGAAAGCATTGATCTTTTGGTCTTGCGCACCGCCCGTGACTGGCTATTGGCCGGGCAACGGGTTCTGCTGGCCACCGTAGCCCGCACCTGGGGTTCATCGCCGCGGCCCGTGGGTTCGATGATGGCCCTGCGCGGCGACGGCCGGGTGGTCGGCAGCGTCTCCGGCGGCTGCATCGAGGACGACCTCATCCACCGCTACACCACGGCCTATCAGGGCGGCGGCATGCCGCATGGCCTGCCGCAAGTGGTGCAATATGGCGTCAGCGCCGATGAAGCGCAGCGCTTCGGCCTGCCCTGCGGCGGCACCCTCGAGCTGATCCTCGAATTCGAACCGGCGCTGGCAAGCCTGGAGCAACTGCTGCCCTTGCTGGACAGCGGCAACCTGGTGCGCCGCGAACTGGACCTGGACAACGGTCAGGTTCACCTGACCACCACCGGCGCACCGGAGCAATTCGGTTTCGATGGCCGGCACATGCTCAATACCCTGGGCCCGGGTTATCGCATGCTGCTTATCGGCGCCGGGGTGCTGGCCGAGTACCTAGCGACCATGGCCCTGTTCAATGGCTTCAAGGTGGCAGTCTGCGACCCGCGCCCCGAATACATGGATGGCTGGAACGTGTCGGGCGTGGAGAAAATCGTTGGCATGCCGGATGACGTGGTGCGTGCGTTCGCCCCGGACCTGCGCAGCTGCATCATCGGCCTCAGCCACGACCCCAAGCTGGACGACCTGGCCCTGCTCGAAGCCTTGCACAGCCCGGCGTTCTACATCGGGGTGATCGGTTCGCGGCGCAATAACCAGTCGCGCCGGGAACGCCTGATCGAGCACTTCGGGGTAAGCGAGGCCTCGTTACAACGCTTGCACGGGCCGATCGGTATCTATATCGGCAGCAAGACGCCGGCAGAGATTGCCGTAAGTGTGATGGCCGAGATCCTGGCGACCAAGAACGGCGTCGCCTTGCCCGGGGAGGTCACCGTGAGCGAGGCCAAGCGGGCGCTGGAGGTTGATGGGTAAGCTGGCGGGTTCGCTTTGAGGTTTTTGCGCCTGTGACATCGAGCGCCACCGGCGCGGCGCTCGGTCCCGCAGGCGCTAAGGCTGCCCCACTGCCTGCTGTTGCCTCCATAGTTCCAGATACTTTTCAACCAGTTGCTCCGGCACCGGCCCGGCAACCAGCGCTTTCATCGCCTGCGCCAACCGCTCGCGCAGCTCCGGTCGATTGCACTTCGATTGACGTGACAGCGCCAGGTACAACCCCTCGCTGGACACTGGCGGGTCGAGCACCTTCAACTGCGTATCCCAACCCTGCGTCCGCGCCAGGGCCATGCCGGGATGCAGCTCGTAGATCAGGTAATCATTGCGCCTGAGCAACAGTTTTTCGAACGCCTGCCTGGCGCTGGGCACCGCTTCAAGCCGGAGGTTGGTCCTGGCGTAATCGTCGAACTGCTGGCCGTGACTGTTACCGACCAGCGTACCCCCGTTGCGGCCCTTGAGGTCCGCCCAACCCTGATAGGCAAATGCAGCGTCCTGGCGGACCCAGACGACACTGCGGGTCCGCAGGAACGGCGGGCTGATGAAGTCCATCCGCTGCTGGCGCTCCTGGGTCATGAAGTACCCCGCCATCAGGTCGATACGCCCGGTGCGCACCTCTTCCTGAGCCCTTGACCAAGGCCCGCCATAGACCACCTTCACCTCCAGCCCCAGTGCCTTGCCGGCGTCCTTTAGCAAGTCGGCATTGGCCCCGATCAGTTGCTCAGGGTTGCTCGGGTCACGCCAGAGATATGGCGGGTATTCCGGATTGCCAGTTGCAGTGAGCTGGCCGCACGACGGCTCTGCCACCGCGAGGTCGGGCAGCAGGAGCATCAACAGCGGCAACAGCCAAGACTGGCAACGACAACGCTCGACCATCGATACCCTCCTGGGCTGATCACTCGGCTGGCTGGTACACGCAGACCCGCCCGCGCTCACGCTTGGCCTCGTACATCGCATGATCGGCTGCCTTGATCAGGGCATCCACCTCGCTGGCATGGGCAGGCGCCAAGGCAACGCCGATGCTTGGCGTGACGAAGTCGATGCTCACTCCGCTGACGCTGACCGGCTCGCCCAACACCTTGAGCAAGCGCTGGGCCAGCGCGCTGGCCCCTTGGAACCCGGGTGCCGGGACAATCACGGTGAACTCGTCTCCACCCAAACGATAGGCCTTGCTCGGTTGACGCAGCGCATTGCGAAGACGCTCGGCCATGCACGCCAGCAAGGTATCACCGACGTCGTGGCCAAAGCGGTCATTGACTTGCTTGAAGCGGTCCAGATCGAGAAAGATCAGCGCCAGCGGCATGCTGGCGCTGTGCATGTACCGGGCGAGGTCCTCATGAAACGCCTTGCGATTGCCCAACCCGGTCAGGGCATCCTGATAGGCCAGGTCAAACAGTTGCTGTTGATGCAGCACATGCTCGCTGACGTCATGCAGGATGCCACGGTAGCCGATCAGCCGCCCCCCGGCGTTGTGGCGCCTGGATATCTGCGTCTCGAAGTGACCGATGCTACCGTCGGCACGCCGTAGGCGAGCCGAAAGTGGCGCGCCGGGCTCGGTTTCGGCGATCACCGGTTCCGTCGTCGGGGTGGGCTCTGGTTGTTCCTGCAGCGATGCAAAGGTGCGACCCAGCACCTGCGCCGTCGAATACCCCAGCAGCCTGCAGAAAGCCGGGTTGACCGAGTCGATCCTGGCCTGATCGTCGAGTTCGAAGTAGCCGTCTTCCATGGCATCGAGGATCGCCCGGTCGCGCGTTTCGCTCTGCTCCAGGCGGTCCAGCGCACGGTTCGCCTCACGCGCCAGCTGGCCCAGCTCATCGCGGCCGTCGTCGGTCAGGCGCCGCCCTGCCGCAGCCGGGCCAATGGCCAGAAGCTCGTGATGCAAGCGGGCAATGCGCCGCAGCAAGGTGACGTCCAGGGCGAGGTAGATCAGCAGCCAGGCCAGGCCGATGAGCCCGCCGGTCACGCCGAGGAATACATCGAGCTGCTGTTCGCCTTCCAGGAACAGATGGCGCTCGCGGGTCAGTTGCAAGCGCAGCTGAGGCTCGCCCAGGCTGTCCTGGAACAGCAGGTCGATACTCTGATGACGGGCATCGACCACGCGACGGTTGCCGATGCTCATCAGTTCAGCCTGCAGCACGGGCCGTTCCTGCCCAGCGGTCGACGGCAACCAGGTAAGCTCTCCGCCCAGCTGTTGCTGCAGCATGGCGATGCGCTTGCTGTCCAGGAAGGTGCCCGCCAGCAGCACACCGCTGGCCCTGTCGCCGCTGCGCGCGGTATCCACGGCGACCAGAATCAGCGGCACCCGGAGCACGGCCAGCAGTTGCGCAGGCGGCGCCACATCCTGAGACTGCAGCAGGCGCGCCAGTTGCCGGGCAACGCCCTCATGCAGCGCCTTCAGGTTCAGTGCCGGCGCGCCGGCCGGGCGCTCAAGCGCTGCGAGGTCCAGCGGACGCCAGCTCACCCGCTGCTCACCATTGGCAAAGTAAAGGATGAAGTCGAAACCACTGCGGCCCAGCGTGGCGGCATCGAGCGGAAAAGCCGACGGCACCGTACCCGGCATCGCCTGGGCCCATTGCCGCAGGCGGTTGGCGTCGCGCTCGAAGCTGTTGCCCAGCAACGCACGCAGGCGCTCGGCCTCGGCCACCAGCAGCCGCTCGTCCTGCTTGTCCAGCCGTGCCAGCAGCATGCCCTGGGCTGCGAAGTAGACAAGCGACAACACCAGCAGCAACGGCGGTACGAACAGCCAGAGCAATCTCGTGCGTAACTTCATGCGGGCTCCCCGTACCCTTGTTCATCTGCATCAGGTGGTTGGGCAGGGCCTGCCTGGCGCCGCCGTTGCGCGCACCGCGTCGGCCAGCTTGCGCAAGTTGGCCTGGTGGGCGTTGACCAGGTTGTTGATGCTGTTGTCGGCAACGGTCTGCACCGACGTCCGACAGGTGATTGCGGGCTCGCCTGGCCGTTTCAGGCGCCACAAGGTATCGAGCGAGGCGTATTGGCCGGGCACGCTGTCGAAGCGCTGCACCTCGACCCTCAACACAGTGCTGGGGCCAGACACCGGGCCGCCCAGCATGTCCTGCAGGGCACTGCGAAACTCATCCACCAGGTTGGCGCCCCACCACTCCGTTTCCAGGATGGCCAGGCCGCTGCTGCCCTGGCGCACCACCAGCTGCGGACGGTCCACTTGCGGCGGCAGGCTGACCCGGCTTACCAGCACATGCTGGCTACCCCCTTGCACCGGCTGGGCCGGGACCAGGGTGTGGTAGTTGTTCGGGGTACTGCTGCAGCCGCCCAGCCAGATCAGCAGGCTGGCCCTACACAGGTTGCGCACTCGATGCATCAGCTGACACTCCTTTGGCCTTCCACTTTCAAGGTCTCAAGTCTTGCGCCCCGGCCGCCTTCGGCCGGCCTTGAATGAGCGACTCGGGGTGGCGCCCCAGGTAGTCGGTCAGGTCGCGCAGCGAACGCGACATGCGCTCCAGCTCATCCAGTGTTTCACCCAGCCGTTCGCGCTCCGGTGAGTTATCGGCAATGGTCGCGTTGGCCGCCTTCAGGGTTTGCTGCATATCGTCGAGGGTGGCTTTCACCCCAGGCAGCGTCTGGCTGTTGAATGTCTTGAGGTTGGCGCGCAGGTCACGCAGGGTGCCATCGAGGTTGCTGGCAATGCTTTCCAACGGCAACTTGCCGATGCGCTCGACGAAATGCTGCAACTGCTCCTGCAGCATCTCCAGGCTGCCGGGCATCGTCGGGATGACGATAGGGTTGGCCTCCCGGTCGAACGCGACCTTGGGGGCGTTCGGGTAGAAGTCCAGAGAGACGAACATCTGCCCGGTGATCAGGTTGCCGCTGCGCGCCTGCGCCCGCAGGCCATGCTCGACGAAGGTACCAATCAACTGCCGGGCACCATCGAGGTCACCCTCGGTGTGCTTGAACACTGCAAGCATCTTCTTATGCACAGGGCCCAGGCGTTGCGGGTAGACCACTGCATCCACCACCACCGGGAATATCTGCTTCACCGGGTCGTAATCCAGCTTGATCGCCGTGACCCGGCCAAACTCGACGCCCTTGAACTCCACCGGGGCCCCCACCGACAGACCGCGCATGGACTGGTCGAAGCGCAGCTGCAGGTACTGACCCTTGCCGAAAGGCGGTGCCAGGGCAGCGTCGCGGTCGGCGAACAGTTGAAAGCGCGCCTGGTCTGCGGCCGGCTGAGCATCGGCGCTGAAGTCCGGAGAACCGAATGCCAGCCCGCCGACCAGAATGGACGACAGCGACTCGGTATCGACCTTCAGGCCATTGGCGCCGATCTGCATGTCGACGCCGCTGGCATTCCAGAACCGGGTATCGCCAGTGACAAAGTTGTCGTAGGGCGCTTGTACGAATATGCCTATATCCACGCCCTTGCCATCATCCTGCAACGCATAGGACACCACCTCACCCACCGGGATCTTGCGGTAATAGATGGAGGCGCCGATATCCAGCGAACCGAGGTCATCGGCGCTGAGGAGAAAGCGCTTGCCCTTCTCGCCATAGGTGATCGCCGGTGGCAGCTCCAGGCCAGTAAAGTCCTTTTCAGCGGCTTTCGATTCACCGGCATCGGCACCGATGAAGCTGCCAGAGAGCAAGGTATCGACCCCGGATACCCCGCCCGCGCCGATCCGCGGGCGGACTACCCAGTAGCGCGCGCCCTGGGTGGCGAACGAGCGAGCGTCATTGGACAGCTGCACCTTGACGATGACGCTGTTGTGGTCCTCGGCAAGGTCCACGGTGGTCACTTCGCCAATCACCACGCTGCGGTACTTGACCTGAGTCTTGTGCGCCACCAGGCCTTCACCGGAACGAAAGGATATCGAAATGACCGGCCCTTGCTGCATCCAGTTGCGTACCACCAGCGATGCCCCGACCAGGATCGCCAGGATCGGCACGATCCACACCAGTGAAACATTCCAGCGCCGGGTGCGTACCTCTACCTGCCCGGCCCCATTTCGCGCGTCACTCGCTTGCGCCATCGGTGCGGCCTCCATCTTTGCCAGGGTGATCCCAGATCAAGCGCGGGTCGAAGCTCATTGCCGAAAACATGGTCAGCACCACGACCATGCCGAAAAACAGGATGCCCGGGCGCGGCTCGATGGTGCCCAGCCCGCGCAACTGCACCAACGCGGCCACCAGTGCGACCACGATGACATCGAGCATCGACCAGTAACCGATCAACTCGACGCCGCGATACAGTTGCGAGCGCTGCCGGCAAGCCCAGCTCGAACGCCGCTGGGCGGTGTACAGCAGCAAGCCGAGGGAGAAGAACTTGATGGCCGGTACGCCCATGCTGGCGATGAAGATGATCAGGGCGATGTCCCAGGCACCGTGTTCCCAGAACTCCACCACGCCGCCCCCAATGGTGCTGTCGCTGCCACTGCCCAGCATTTCGGTATGCATCACCGGCAGCAGGTTGGCGGGCACGTAGAACACCAGCGCGGCCACCAGGAAGGCCCAGCCACGGGCGATGGCATTGGTCTTGCGCCGGTGCAGGGGCGCGCCGCAGCGCGCGCAGGTGTGCACATGACCCTCCTGCTCGCAGGCATACCCGCAGCCATGGCACAGGCACAGGCCCAGTTCGTCTGCCAGCGCGGGCGAACTCATAGCGCGTCCCAAAGGTCGCGGATATCACGCCCGGCAATGTAGATGATCAGCATGCTCAGCGCTGCCAGTGCGATCAGGCCGATGCCCGGGATCACATCGAGCAGGCCGGCCAGCTTGATCACCGCCACCAGCGCGCCCAGCAGGCCGACTTCCAGCATGCTCCAGGGCCGCAGCCCTTCCAGGCAGCGCATGCACATGGCAAAGCCAGGCGCCCGCTGCCCGGCCACGGCGAAGCTCAGCACCCAGCAAAGCAAGGCGATCTGCAGCACTGGCGCGAAGATGATGGCCAAGGCCATGACCAGGGCAATGAAGGTAATGCTACCGCTGCTGAGGATCAGCACCGAATCCCAGAGCGTCGCAGAGTTGGTCAGCCCCTGCATGCCAATGGTCATGACCGGATAGGCATTGGCGAATACCAGCAGAATCGCGCCGGTAACACTCAGTGCCAGGCGCTGCTGGAGGGTCAGACTTGCATGGCGATACAGCACGCCGCCACAACGCACGCACAATGCACGTTGATGTTTGTGCACTGGCATACGCTGATACACCGCGTCGCAATATTCACAGATGATCAGTGTCTGGCTCTGGCTCATGGTCTACCCCAAAGGCCCGCGTCACTCCGTCACTCAAAGCCAATACTCAACGCGCTTGATACATGAAGATCTGACAGCAGCGCCTCACCAGTAAAGTCGATAAACGGCGGATGCGCTCGTCTTCACCGGAAGGGAAAAGCCTGTTTCGAAAGTTCGGCCTGGGCGGCCTATCTGGTTGACCCTGAAGCGTTTCTTGCGCGGTTCTGCAGGCGATCGCGACAGCGCATGAAAAACATGGAGTTAGCCGATTACATAAGGCATTAGCGAGAAAGCGTTAACCTTTGAGTCATGTATGGGCAGGTTGCCGCTGTTCATTGCGAAGAGCGGCAAGCTCGATAAAGCGGTGGTTACCTGCACATGCGCTTGATCGCCCGCTCCGCCGCGGCCTGGAACACCCGACGCAGTGCTTCCAGTTGCTCTTGGGTAAGTGCCTTGGCGCAGGTCAGCCCCTGCAGAAAACCGATTCCCCAGCCTTTGGTTTCAGCCAGTTCCTGACGGTTCTCGGCGTCAGCGATATCACCCAGGTGCAGGGCGGCGGGATGTTCATAGCGGTCTTCGAGCGCCAGTTTACGCAGCTCCTCCAGAGCCACCTTGAACTCGGCAGCGGCAACATCGTCCAGGCCCAGATGCTCGTACTGCAGCAGGCTCAGACGGTCGGTGGCGGTCATCTTCGAATCTCCGTTTCACAGTAAAAGGAGCAGGGACAAGGGAATCACTAGCTAGCCGCGACGCATCCGGGCGCCTGCGAAGCTGGTGTCAACTAGCGTGTTGTACCACAACTGAGGGCGCTCTCCCTAGTGGCGTGCGCCATCCGGGCGCAGTGCAGCGACACCTTCTGTCGGCCGCCCGGGGCAATCATTAAATTTAAATTGAATTTAGATTCAGCCTGGATCAGGCTGACTGCCATTCCACCAATCCGAGAACCCACCCATGGCCATTACTCAACGCGAACCACGCAAGGACGGCGAAGCGACTCGCACGCGCATCCTCCAGGCCGCCGGCGAGCTGTTCGCCGCTGTGGGTTATGCCGAGGCCAGCAACAAAGCCGTCGCCGCCAAGGCCGAGGTAGACCTGGCCTCGATCAACTACCACTTCGGTAGCCGCAGTGGCCTGTACCTGGCCGTGCTCGATGAAGCGCGGCGGCGCTTTCTGGACATCAGCGACCTGCAGCGGATCACCCTCGGCGAGCAACCGGCAGCAGAGAAGCTGCGAGGGCTGGTCGATCTGGTCGTACGCAAGGCCACGCAGCGCCGCGACATCTGGCACCTGCGCGTGCTGGCGGCGGAAATCCTCGCCCCCAGCCCGCACGGCCAGGCGCACCTGCAGGCTGAGGCACCGCTGAAGCTGTCGCTGCTCAAGGGCCTGTTCAGCGAAATCACAGGCATTCCCCAGAGCGACCCGGCACTGACCCGCTGCATCCTCTGTATCACCGCGCCTTGGGCGATGCTGTTGATTGGCCCACGCGGGTCCACCGGGACCCTGCACGAAATACTCGGCATGCCAGCCGCAGACGTCTCTGCCCAGCTGTTCAGCTTCGCCCTGGCCGGCCTGCAGGAAGCCGGCCGCCAGCATGCCCAGGGCAAAGGCTGCTGACGCACATGAACGTTCAATCGCATCCACAGGCTCAAGGCAACCGCATGCAACCGACATCTGCTGACGCGCCCTCCTGCGTACAGGCCGAACCCGGCACTCAAGCCTCCATCCCGCTGCTGCTCGGCGCCCTGATGCTGGTGATGTTCCTCGCGGCACTGGACCAGACCATTGTCTCCACCGCGCTGCCCACCATCGTCAGCGACCTCGGCGGGCTACGCTGGCTGTCCTGGGTGGTCACCGCCTATTTGCTGGCCTCCACCGTCGTCGTGCCGCTGTATGGCAAGTTCGGCGACCTTTACGGGCGCAAGCGCGTCCTGCAGATTGCGATTGCCTTGTTCCTGCTCGGCTCGGCGCTGTGCGGGCTGGCCCAGGACATGACCCAGCTGATCCTGTTCCGCACGCTGCAGGGCTTGGGCGGCGGCGGCCTGATGGTGGTGGCCATGGCGGCCATCGGCGACGTCATTCCACCCGCCGAACGGGGCCGCTACCAGGGCCTGTTCGGCGGCGTGTTCGGCCTGGCCACCGTGGTGGGCCCGTTGATCGGGGGGTTTCTGGTCGAACACCTGTCATGGCACTGGATCTTCTTCATCAACCTGCCGCTGGGCCTGTTGGCGGTGCTGGTGATCGGCAGCGTGTTCCGTCCCCCTGTGGCACCGGTCAAGCATGTGGTCGACTACATCGGCGCGTTCTTCCTGACCGTTACCCTGGGCGCGCTGGTGCTGATCACTAGCCTGGGCGGCAGTCTACTGCCGTGGGCCTCGCTGGATGTGCTGTGCCTGGCACTGTTCGCGGTCATCGGCCTGGTCGGTTTCGTGTTCGAACAACGCCGCGCGGCCGAACCGATCATGCCGCTGCACCTGTTCCGCCACCGCACCTTCGTGCTGGCCGGGTTGATCGGGCTGATCGTCGGCGTGTCGCTGTTCGGTTCGGTGACGTTCTTGCCGTTGTACATGCAGGTGGTGAAAAACGCCTCGCCCACCAGCGCCGGCTTGCAGATGCTGCCCTTGATGGGGGGCTTGCTGGTGGTGTCGGCAATCACCGGGCGGTTGATCAGCCGCTGGGGGCGCTACCGGGTGTTCCCGATCGTCGGCACGCTGCTGCAGGTGGTCGCGCTAGGGCTGCTCAGCCGTCTGGAACTGGACACGTCGATGTGGCGCATGAACCTGTACATGGGGCTGCTTGGCGCAGGCCTGGGCATGGTGATGCAGGTGCTGATCCTGGCAGTGCAGAACAGTGTCGAACGCCGGCACATGGGGGTGGCAACATCAGGGGCCACGCTGTTCCGTTCGATTGGTGGTTCGGTGGGCGTCTCGGTGTTTGGCGCGTTGTTTTCCCATGCCCTGCTCGACGGCCTGCCGAGTGATTTCGCGGCCAGCAGTGGCGGTGCCGCAAGCCTTTCGCCAACGGCGGTGCACGCCTTGGCGGCACCGCAGCAGCAGGCCTATCTCGAGGCGTTCTGCGCAGCCATGCATGGGGTATTTCTGCTGGCGGCGATCGTTACCTGTGTGGCCTTCGCCTTGTCGTGGCTGTTGCGCGAGGTGCCACTGCGTACTGCCCATTGAGCCTTGCACAGCCGGTATCCGCAAAAAGGCCAGTACCGGCAAACGGTACTTGATCAACCGGCAGTTGCACACCACAAGCTACCGTAGCCCCGGCTATCCTGTGAGATGCAATCCCCATCCGCTGGAGGTGTGCGATGCGTGCGTTCAAGTGGAGTTACCGGCTGATGCTGCTGTGCGCGGCGTCTGCAGCCCAGGCCCAGTCGGTGGTGCCGCTCAAGGGCCAGAGTAGCCAACAGATGCAGCTGGACATCAACGAATGCAACAGCGTGGCGAGCAACGCCGCAAACAGCGCCAGCAGCAGTTCCACTGGCAGCCATGTCGGCGGCAGGGTCAAGGGCGCGGCGGCTGGTGCCGCAGCGGGTGCGGTTGGCGCCCAGGTGCGGGGCAACCAGCACGACGAGATGTATGACCGGGTCGGCGACAATGCCAAGGAGCAATACCGGCAGAACCGTGCAAGCCAAGGGGCCGCTGCCGGCGCTGCGGTAGGTGCCTCGCGGCAACGGCAGGAGCGCCGCGAAGACCGGCGCAACCAGGGCCAGGCGCAAAGTTCGGCGCACGCCAGTGCTTACAGCGGGTGCCTGCAGGGGCGTGGCTATCAGGTCTACCCTTGAAGCCCCGGGCACTGTCTGCACGGCAACAGCCGATCAACAGAAATTACAGCTGCAAACAGTCCAGGCGCCCAGCCATGTAGCCTGTGGGAGCAGGTTCACCCGCGAATGCGTCGGTATCTACCGCGCGGCATGCATGGGTCAACCGGCTCCCACAGTGATTGCGCCAACTCCTTGTGCAACTGCATGGCCAAATGGCATGCACCCTGCAATCGAATGAACACACCTTCATTCGACTGGCTGGAAGCCTTGCATCAGGCTCGGGTGATTTAATTCCGGTGCGTTGAGTGATGGCTTGCGGGTGTTCGCTGCAAATATCGCGGCGAACACCACAGCGCAAGTTGGATCCAGACCGGAAAAAGCGCTACCCTTGCCCGCCGCGCGAGCCATAGCGCTGGCGCGCCTCACCCCCCTACGGAGTTTCATCGACATGAACGTCTCATTCCGCCGCAATTGGTTACTCGCCCTCGCCCTGCCCCTCGCCCTTGCCGCCTGTGGCGACAATGAACCCAAGCAGCGCGCTGCCTTCAGCGAATTCCTGCAAACCCGTATCATCGACAAGCCCGGCGTTCACGTGCCCAAGCCGAGCGCCGACGAGTCCAAGGCGTTTGGCCCCTACAACGACCATTACGCGGTGATCACCGATTTCAACGGCGCCATGGATAGCGCGGTGAAACCGCTGGGCAGCCTGCTGCAGAAAGGTGCGGTGCGGTCGCTGAACGATATCACCAGTCGCCGTGACGACATCAAGGCGGTACAGACCGGCCTGAACGACATGGGTGTCCAGCTGCAGGAGCAGAAGGCCAAGGCCGACAGCGCCCATGCCCAGCTCAAGCAGCCCGATGACCTCAAGGTGGTCTACGACAAGGCCTACGACCGCACCGTCAGCGTCCCGGCCGAGACCTTCCTGCAGGTGCTGCCACAGATCAACGGCACCCTCGACAGCAGCCTGAAAGTCGCCGACTACGTGGACGCCCACAAGGCCCAGATCGAGATCAACGGGCCGATCGTCAAGGTCAACGACCCCAAGGTGCAGGCTGAACTGAATGCCTTGCTGCAAGACCTGACGGCTCAAGCGAAGACCGTACAGCAGGCTCAGGCGCAACTGCAGACCGTGATGCTCGGCCGCTGACCCCAGGCGCTCAGACGCATCAACCCAGGCGTGGCAACAGGACTGTCACGCACAAGCCCCCCGCGCCGCCCGCCTTCGCGCTGATACTGCCCTGGTGCAGCCCGAGGGCACGGCGGGCGATGGCCAGGCCCAGGCCGAAGCCATCGGTGCCGCTCTGCCCGCCCCGGACGAACGGCTCGAAGATGCTCTGCAGGCGGGCCATTGCTCTGGCCCAGCGACGTGCAGAAGCCAAGGCGCTGAACGAACAGAACTTTTCCCCAATTACTTGTCTATCTGGACATGCTCACGTTCGCGGTGGGCGCCGCCTTACGGTGCTGCCCAATCGCATGTTCAATGACAACCTGGGGTTGCCTACGCCGATGAAATGCCATATCCCGAGAATCCTCTTTGCCGGCCTGTTCGCCTTGGTAGCCATTGGCTCTGCCTCAGCGACACCGATCCACGCGTCGAATGCGGCCCTGGCCACTGAAACCATCGCCCCGTCGCCGGCCAACCCGGCCCAGAGCCCTTGGCCGAACCTGGCCCGCATCGCCGATGGCCAGCCAGGGCCACTGCTCGCCCATGATGATGACCGCTACTGGCGCGACGGCCGCTGGCACTACCACAGCGAAGACCGCCGCCGCGAAGAATGGCGCCGGGCCCAATGGCGCCGGGAAGAGGCGCGACGTGAGGCGGAGCGCCGCCGCGACTGGGAGCGCCGACACGAGCGGGCCCACCATTACGATGCCGACCATCGCTACTACCGCCGCTGACCCTCAGTGGCAATTTGTGCGCTCCAGTCCCCTCAGTAAATGCTTCACCGCTCGCACCTATCGGGTGCCGAGCACGACGCCCTGGGCTTTCAGGCTTTGCAGCAACGCCAGGCCAGGTGCCGCGATGGCAGCGGGTTCGACGCCGGTAGCTGCGGCCAATGCCGCCAGATGTTCGCGCCCGCTCACGGGCTGGTCTTGCAACGATTGCAACAGCGCATGGGCCAGCGGCGCAAGGCGCGAAAAGGCCACCTTGTGGTCTTTACCTCGATGAGCCAGCAGCAAGGTGGGCTCATCGGGCGCCTCGCCCGGCAGATGTTCCGGCCCGATATGGCTGACCGGCCAGGCGTAAGCCAATGGCACAGCCAGGCTGGACAGCACCGGCACGCCAGCCAGCAGATCACCCTCCGGGGCATGCTCAGGTTCGGCGGCATCACTGAGCAACAATGCCGTCTCTATCCACTCGTAATGGGCAAGTTCGGCGATCCACCCGGGCTGCTCGCCTCGCCCTTGCAGGTACTCGACCCACTCGCTGCCCACTTCGGTGAACAGCGGCGTGTGGCAGCGATGGCTGGCGTAGAAGTCTTCGCACAACCCCTGCCAGTGCTCGGCAGCGAGACTGGCATGCAGCACCGGAAAGCTGCCGGCCAGCAGTGCCTGCAGGTTGCCGAAGAACAGCTGCCGATACACCGCCAGGCGCCGCGCTTCGATACCAGGCGGTGGCGGATTGGCCTGCGGATCGCGGATATGGCCAGCCATGCGCAGCAGCTGTTCATGCAGTGAATCAGCCATGGCGCACCGCCAAGGCCTGCGCTGAAGATTGCAGGCTGCGAATGTGCTCCACCTCGACCAGCAGTTCGACCAGCGGTGGCAGGTTGAAGTCGCGCTCGAGCAAGGTCGGCACCGGCCCCAAGTGCTGGTAGGCACTGGCCAGCAGGCCCCAGACATCAGGCTTGACGCTGGCACCATGGGTGTCGATCTTCAGGTCCGGCGCTTGGTCGTAGTGCCCGGCCACATGCAGGTAGACCACCCGTTCGGCCGGCACCTGGGCCAGGAACCCGGCAGCGTCGTAGCGATGGTTGCAGGCATTGACCACGATATTGTTGATGTCCAGCAGCAGGTCGCAGTCGGCTTCACTCAACACCGCCTGCAGAAACTCGATTTCGCTCATCGCCTGATACGGTGCGGCGTAGTAAGAGATATTCTCCACGGCAATCCGCCGACCCAGGGCATCCTGGACTTCAGCAATGCGCTGGGCAGTATGGCGCACGGCTGCTTCGGTGAACGGCATGGGGATGAGGTCGTACAGATGGCCGTCATCGGCGCAGTAGCTCAGGTGTTCGCTGAACAGCGGCACCTGGTGACGGTCGAGAAAGGCTCGAATCTGGCGCAGGAAGCCATGATCCAGCGGTGCCGGGCCGCCCAGCGACAACGATAGGCCATGACAAGCCAGCGGATGGCGCTCGGCCAGTTGCGCCAGGCCTTCGCCGAAGGCGCCGCCGACGCCGATCCAGTTGTCTGGCGCGCATTCGAGAAAGTCCACGGCTGTGCTGTCCATGCTCAGCAGCTCTGGCAGCAGTGCACGGCGCAGGCCCAGGCCGGCGCCCTGCAGATTGGAATGAGTGCTCATCGCAGGCTCCTTGTGGTGCAGCGCCCTCCCCGGCTGGCAGCCTGGGGAGGGATGCCGCTGCGGGTCAGTGCTTTGCCTGGCTCAGCTTGCTGTACAGGTCGGTCGGGAAGGGTTTACCGTTGGCGTCGAACTGATGTTTGCGGAACTGGTAGACCTCGGCTTCGGAAAGGTAGCCGTCGTGGTTGGCATCTATGGCATCGAACTCAGCACCGGCCTTCGGCGCGACCGCCAGCAGTTCGGCGCGGGACACGCGGCCGTCATGGTCGGTGTCAGTGCGGGCGAACGAAGCATCGCCGCACTTGCCTTCACCGCATTTGCCTTCAGCCTGGGTAGCCTTGGCCCCGCTGGCGCCACACTTGCCCTCGCCGCATTTGCCTTCGGCCTGGGTGGCTTTGGCCTTGGCGCCGCTGGCACCGCACTTGCCTTCGCCGCACTTGCCCTCGCCGGCCTTTTCCGCAGCCGCCAGCTGGTAGCCTTGCGCCAGTGGCTCGACGGCAAATGCCGAGGAAGCCAGGTTGATTCCGCCCACCAGGGCGATGCTCAGCAGGCCGAGGCGGGTCTTGTTGGGGAACTGGATACGGGACATGGTGTTTCTCCTGATAGTCGTACGGTCATGCCTCAAGGGCGAAGAGCCAGGGAACGCGAGCCGTAGGGCTTGTTCGTTCGGGCTGGTTCATTTGGCCCCAGGGATGTATCCCGGGCGTATCAGCAGAGCGAAGGTTTTGTAAGCGAATAGCGGTGGCAGATGTCTTGATACAGAGTGATACACTCAGTCGAGCTTACTACCGATCCGTAATAACCTCGAAACTCTCAAACTGTCTGATGATTTTTTGCTGATATGAAGGGTGCAGGATGTAGTCTCTTCCTTGTCCTGGGATACCTAAATGTCGACGAGTCATGAATGATGCATGACGGGGATTTAAGGTTCGTGAGGTCCACTTTAAGCGTAGGGTGGTCTCACCGCGCTTGAGGCCGGAAAACCCTACGTAGTCCTTCTCCCTGCCGCTGAGCATCTTCACCATCATTGCGTGCCCGGTGATATCAAATGGCTCGCCTCCGGCCCGTCGGCCGATCTCATGCAAGCCTTCCAGGGGTACAGGAATACTCACGGCCTTCATACCGGAGCCAATTTGGTAGGTAACGCCCTTGGGCAGCCTCTTTTCCACATCTGACCCTACATGACCCAGCTGGTTAGAGATGGCTAGATCGATGCGCTTGTCACTCACTTTCATCACACCGACAAAATGTCGTCCATTTTCCATCTTCCCAATATTTTCCAAAGCAGCTTTGCTCAACTGCCCTGAGCTACCGCCGGTAACTCCCGACATGCCATTTGCACTTGCAACTACCCTCCCTTCTCTACCAAGTATCACGGACCTGATTTTCTTCCAGCTTTGTCCTGTGGGATCAATCCTATTGATTGGATCTCCTGAGCAGTAGGCGTAGGCATTCGTTCCCCCGTATCCGAACGGGCTCAACGCATCCGGATTAAGGAATCGACGGATTCTAGCACTGTAGGCGCGTGCGCCGTTACCTAACAAATACAAATTCAGCGGACTGAGCAGCTCAGCATTGAATCCCAATAACGGTGCGTCTCCGCCGGCCGATGAACTGTGGCCGTAGGCGTCATAAATTAGCGGCCTCAATATTGCACTGTCAATCATTGCTCGCCCCATGCCGCCAAGCGTTATCAACCAATGAAGCCTAGACTACCCCGTCTACACAAAATCCATAACTGGTAATAGTGCTAGCTTTCCTGGCAAAAATATTCAGGTATCGTATCCGAATGCGCGGCGATTCCGTACACCCTTAGAAAGGGCAACATGGCCTTATGCCCTCCAGGCAAAGGTGCGATACCTATCACCAAGGGCAGTGACACCGACCACAGATGCTGACGGCCATATTGGAAAGGCTCCAACAGGGGCGATTGATGCAACTCACTTGCATGCGCATACACATCAGCTTAACGAAACCTCCGCCACTGCCGATTACGTAGTCAATCGACTGCCCAGCCATTGCCAACATCCTATATCGCTGGAAGTGAAAACTCGTGCAAAACACTTTGTTCACCTAGACGTACAATCTCATCACATTATTTGTTGGGGGTGCGATCCTATGCTCGCTATTGCATGTTGACACCAGTAAAGAGATGGATACCTCCTCAATGGTGGACGGCAGGTATTTTGCTTTTCGCGCCATATAGCGCAACGATTTATGTTAAAAATCCCAAGAAACTCGTAGAAATCAACGGCGTGCTGGACGGACTGGCATTAAACCAGCCTGGGCAGCTCGTAGAATTCAGGTCAACCGACAGCGATTGCTTGAGTGTGAAATTCAAGATTATCTACCTGCAATCAGCCGCCAAGATCATGACACTTGATACGATGCCGAGCACATGCCGAATTTACGGAAGTTTAAAAGATGCTGATTCGCTGGCCAGGATCGACAGTGAGCCACCGCCGAGGCGAAGGCCATAACGACGCTCAACTTGCTGAAACAGGCCAGTAATGCGCATCTCCCGGCAGCAGTCGGGCTGCGCAATAAGCCGTGACGATTACGCCCGTCGGCGGTCCAGCAGTCTGGCCAGGGCAAAGGTGGCTGCCACGGCCAGCACCACGGCGGCGGCAATGGCCGGCACGCTGCCCCACTGCTCGATGAAGCTGTTCACTGTCAGGTAGAACCCCAACACGCCCACGCCGCCAATGGCGTTGCCGCGCACGATCGCGCCCAATTCATGGTGCCCGCCCTGAACATGGGCGAACACCGCCAGCGGCCAGGCGATCACCGGGATCGGCGCCAGCAGGCCGCTGGCCACCGGCCCGAGCCATTCGGCGCTGGCGGTGATCGCCACCAGCAGCGCGGTGGCCGTGAGCATGCGCATCGGGATCACCCAGCGCGGCAGTTGCACCACCTTGGCAGCACCGGCCGGCGCCGGTTGCGAGGTGACGATGATGATCAGGGTGAGCAGTGCCAGGGTCACCACCACTGACAGCGCGAGCCAACCCAGGTGGCTCATCAAGGCTGCCATAGCCGCGTAAACCGCCATCGCGGCGATGCAACCGGGCAATGCACAGATCCGTCGCGTCGCCTGGTAGTAGAACAGGTACGTCGCCTGCACCGCCGCCAGGCCGGCCAACGCTCCAGGCACTGCCTGCAAGGCAAAACCAGGGCCCTGCTCGAGGCTCAGGAACAGCACGACCAAGGCTGAGGTAACCGGCAGCCCGGACAGCAGCCCGCCGATTTGCGCGCCCCAGCGCTTGGCCGCCAGCGAGATGGCCAACATGAGCGTGGGGGTGATGAGAAACTTGAGGTAGAAGGCAGTCATGGCAAGCCAGAGCATGTCGACAAGAAAAGGGGCCAGGTGCATCGGCGCCCCCATGCTAAACGATGCGCGCTGGCTTTTCGCGGTTTTCTCAGGCGACCGAATGCGCGAGTTCGGCCATCACCTCGGCCCGCGTGGTCACGTTGCCGAAGTGGTGCTTCCAGAGGTCGGTCCCCAGTTTGCCAGAGCGGTCCAGTGATGAGCCGACAGTCAGGTCAGTCACCAGTGTCGGGCAGAGCCCGGCATCGAACAGCGCAAAGCCTGCTGCCAGTACGCAGGTTTCGGTCTGCATGCCGCACACCAGCACGCGCTCCACGCCCAGTTGGCGGAGGTGGGCGATGGTCTCGGCAGTCTGGCCATAGCCATGCTTGATGAACACCTGGTCCACCTCGATCAGGCACTCGTCCTCGGCTGCCGGGTGCCAGCCGAGCTGGCGCTGGAACGGCGTTACCTGCTCATCGTGCAATTCGACCGAGGCGAACGACGGAATCCTCGCTGACAGCAGACGAATCCCGTCCACCAGCCATTCGGGGGGGCTGAAGGTGGACTGGACATCAACGATGAGCAGAACCTGCTGCATGAACGACTCCTGAATGCTCGAAACGGCCGCGGAGTATATCTGTTTGAATGGCCGCTGGTGGAACCAACCCTGCTCTGTGTATGCTGGCCACGCCCGAGCCCGATGCACCGGACGCCCCTATGCCCGTTGACCTGCAAGCACTTTACCCCAAGCTGATCCAGCTGATGCTGGACACAGTATTCGTGGTCGACCGGGACAACACCATCGTGTTCGTCAGCAATGCCTGTGAGGCGCTGCTCGGCTACCGCGCCGAGGAGCTGATCGGCACGCCGATCACCCGCTATATGCACCCCGAAGACCTGGAAGCCACGCGAGCTTCGATCATCCGGGTGATGAATGGCCACTCCCACAGTGACTTCCGCAACCGCTACCTGCGCAAGGACGGTGGCGTGGTGCACATCCTCTGGTCGGCCTTCTGGTCCGAAGAGGTGGGCGCGCGCATCGGCGTGGCACGCAACGTTACGGCGCTCACCCAGGCCGAGCTGGAATTGCGCTGGCTCGCCCACCACGACCCGTTGACCCGGGTGTGCAATCGCTCGCTGTTCAACGAGCGGCTGGCCAGCGCCCTGCGCCAGCAACGCCCGTTTGCGCTGCTGTTCCTCGATATCAATGATTTCAAGGGCATCAATGATGTGCACGGGCATGCCATGGGTGACCAGGTGCTGTGCACCGTCGCACGCCGCCTGGAGGACTGTGTCGGCCCGCAGGACACGGTGGCGCGCATGGGCGGCGACGAATTCACCGTGCTGCTGACCGGGCTGAGCGCAGTGGGCGCGGTAGCTGAAAAGATGGCGCAGATCCTCACCGCCATGGCCGTGCCGCTGACCAGCGGCCAGCGGCAGCTGCCCATGCCGTCCTGCAGCATCGGCGTGGCCTGCTATCCCACTGACGGCGCAGACATCGACTCGCTGCTCAACTGCGCCGATGACGACATGTACCGCAACAAGCGGCGCCGTTCCGTAACCGGGTGAGCCGGCGCCGGTAATGGCTGCCGGCCAGGCGCCCGCTGTGGCATCCTTTGCGCCCCGCAAGACCGGCCCACACAGGTATACCGCCATGACCCAAGCCACCGACCAGGCATTCTACGACCGCGCCGATGCGCACATCGACCTGGCCAACCAGCAGCTCGACACGCTCGCCGATATCGGCAAGGTCAGCGCTTCGATGACCTTCGCCGCCAGCCGCTTCAGTGCCTGGCTCAGCGCCCGCAACTTCAAGTCCGGCGCCGAAATGGCCGCCGCTCGCGAAGAAATCCTGAAGTACTTCAGCGAGCAATACCGGATGATGCTGGAAGACAACGTCGACGAGTACATCGAGCAGTTCGACCGTTACGTGCTGGGCAAGCAAAGTTGAGCTTCAGACCCTGAACCGCCCCACCAGCGCCGTCATCTCCCCTACCAGCCCTGACAACGCCTGGCTGGCCTCGCTGGTCTGCTGTGCACCCGCCGCCGACTGGCTCGACAGCTCGCGGATGTTCAGCAGGTTGCGATCCACCTCACGCGCCACCTGCGCCTGCTCTTCGGCCGCACTGGCGATCACCAGGTTGCGCTCGTTGATCTCGCCAATGGCACTGTAGATCCCCTCCAGCACCTGGCCTGAAGCCAGGGTGACGTCGAGTGTCGACTGCGCCCGGCTGGTGCTGGCCTGCATCGAGGCGACCGCCGCCTCGGTCCCCTGCTGCACGCGGCCGATCATCTGCTCGATTTCCTGGGTCGAGGCCTGGGTACGGTAGGCGAGCGTGCGCACCTCATCGGCCACCACCGCAAAACCGCGCCCGGCATCCCCGGCGCGGGCCGCCTCGATGGCTGCGTTGAGTGCCAGCAGGTTGGTCTGCTCGGACACCGAACGGATCACCTCGAGCACCTTGCCGATATCGCGCACCTGCCCCACCAGCTGCTCGAGATGGCCGCTACTGGTCTGGATCTCGCGGGTCATGGCCTGGGTGCCATCGATGTTGTCGCTGACCTGCTGACGGCTTTTCTCCGCCAGCTGATTGGATTCATGGGTCGCCTGGGAGGTTGTCACGGCATTGCGTGCAACCTCTTCCACGGCCGTGGTCATTTCGGTGACGGCGGTGGCCGCCTGTTCCAACTCCTGGCCCTGCTGGCGCAGGTTGTTGGCGCTTTGCTCGGTGACGGCATTCAACGCTTGCGCCGCATCGGCCAACTGCCGGGTGCAACTGCTGATCTTGCCCAAGGTATCGCGCTGGCTCTGCTGCATACGCTCCAGTTCATTGAACAGCTGGCCGATCTCGTTGCGTTGCTGAGCCTGCACCGGCACGCTCAGGTCACCACTGGCAATGCGCTGGAAGTGCTGGCCCGCTTCACGCAACGGGTGCAGCACACGCTGGGCGATGAAGGCCCAGCACAGGCCGGCAAGCAACAATGTCACCGCCAGCAACCCCAGGCTCAGCTGTTGCGCACGCTCCAGGCGACGGTCGGATTCCTGCATGATCTGCTGCCCGCGTTCGGTCAAGGCTGCAACCAGTTGCTGGCGCAGCGCCTGCAGCCGGCCCATGGCATTGCCGGCGTCGGTATTGACCCTGAAATACTGCTCCAGCGAGCGTTGCCGGGTAGCTTCGCGCTGCCCGTCCACCGCCTTGGCGTACTCGGCGAAGGTGGCTTGCAGCTCGCTGGCCACTGCGTGCAGCGCCGGCTCGCGCGTGTTTTCGACGAACTCGTCGACCAGCTTCTGGCTCTTGTCGTTCAGCTCGACCGACATCGCCATGCGTTTGTTCGCACTCTCGTCGTGGCCACCCAGCTGCTCGATGAAGCCCGAAGACACGTTGGCACTGGAGCGGATCGCCATCAGCAGGGCATTGTTCAGCCGGTCCGACTGGTGCGCGGTCTGATCCAGTTCGGTGATCTGCTCGTCGCTGCCCAGCGCCGCCCGCCAGGCACTGACGGTGGAAAACAACAAGGTCAGGCTGAACAACAACAGCACCCAGAACATTCCGGTACGGATCTTCAGGTCGGCAAACATGCGTGCGGTACTCCTTTTGTGCTGGTTGACGCCACTTCTGGTCGAGGTTTCGACGGTGGGTCAGCAGCTATCGGAGTCTGCGCCGCAGGCTTGAGCGCGCCCACACGGCTTGTGTTCGGTAACCGAACAGATGTTGCGTGCCGTGCGCTTCGGCCTAGGGCTTCACCGCCGGCACCGCATTGCCAGGCCCGAGCCGTTCGGCATGACGCAACAGGCGCCCGGCGTTGGTCAGCACCAACAGCGTACTGAGGTTGTGCAGCAGCGCGGCGATCATCGCACCCGCTGCACCCAGCAGGCCGAACGCGGCGGCCACCACAATCGCCAAGGTTCAACTCAGGCCGATCAGGGCTTACAGATGTATGCCGCGAGGCGTGCAGCGCTTAGGTGATCGAGCGCCGGAACTGCCACGGCGAACACCTCCCGGCCGCCCCCAAAACAACCTGCTCAGACGCTGCGCGTCACGCCACCATCAACCCTGATGTTCTGCCCGGTGATATAGGCAGCGCCATCGCTGGCGAGGAAGGCGATGGTGGCGGCGATCTCCTCGCTGGTACCGTAGCGCTTGAGCGGTACGCTGTCGCGGCGCTGCTCGGTGGCCGGCAGGCTGTCGATCCAGCCGGGGAGCACATTGTTCATGCGCACATTATCCCCGGCGTAATGGTCGGCGAAGATCTTGGTGAAGGCGGCCAGGCCTGAACGGAACACAGCCGAAGTAGGAAACAGATCAACCGGCTCGAACGCCCAGGCGGTGGAGATGTTGATGATTACCCCGCCCTGCTGTTTTTGCATATGAGGCGTCACCAGCCGCGTCGGGCGGATGACATTGAGCAGGTAGGTGTCCATGCCCTTGTGCCAGTCCTCGTCGCTGATTTCCAGGATGGGAGCGCGCGGGCCGTGGCCGGCGCTGTTGACCAGCACGTCGATGCGCCCCCATTGCTCGACCACGGCCTCTACCAGGCGCTGCAGGTCCTCGACCGACTGGTTGCTGCCAGTGACGCCAATGCCGCCAAGCTCGGCGGCCAGCGCCTCGCCCTTGCCCGATGAGGACAAAATGCCAACCTTGAACCCGTCAGCGGCCAGACGACGTGCCGCTGCTGCGCCCATGCCGCTGCCACCGGCGGTGATGATTGCCACTTTTTCTACAGACATGTTGCCTCCTGGGGTGATGGAACCGTGCAGTTGCGAGTCCATTACACTAGCAGTCACCCACTGGCCGAGGGAGGCAGCCAAGGTTTGCGCATGCAGTAGATTAACTATCGTCTACCTGGCTTTTCAGCCACGCTCTGACAAAGCCCAGCGCTGGCGCCTCCTGCGCCTTGCGTGGCCAGACCAGGTAGAAGGCCTTGTCCAGCCGCAGCTGCAGAGCCAACACCTGTTGCAGCCTGCCTGCAGCGATGTCGTCCTTGACGAAGGCATGGCTGGCGAGTGCTACACCCTGCCCGCCGATGGCAGCATCGATGGCCAGCGATGTCTGGTTGAAACGCACACTCTTGGCCGTCGGCTTCGGATGCGCAGGGAACAAGGCGGCGGTGAACTGCGGCCAGAAGTTGTGCCCATCGTGCAACGCGACATATCGCTGCAAGGCGGCAAAGCTGTCTGGCCTGCCCATCTCAGCCACCAGTGCCGGGCTCGCCACCGCGACGATGCGCTGCTCCATCAGCAGCTCAGCGTTCAGCCCGCCAGCGAACGGCGGCTGCCCGTAGCGCACGGCGATGTCGACGCCATCGGTATGGAAGTGTGCGAGGCGTTCGCTGGCCAGCAGGCGCAGATCGATGTCGGGGTAGGCCTCGGCGAAGTGGCCGAGCCTTGGAATCAGCCACTTCGAAGCAAAGGTAGGCGTCACGCTGACCGTGAGCTGGGAAGGCACCGGGCGCAGCAGCCGGGTGGCTTCGTCGATCATGCCCAAGGCACTGCGGATACTCGCTGCATAGCCACGCCCGGCATCGGTCAGCCTGACACCCCGTGGCAGGCGCTCGAACAGGCGTACCTGCAGGCTGGCTTCCAACCCGCGCACCTGCTGGGCGACAGCCGCCTGGGTCACGCCCAGCTCCTCGGCGGCGAGGCGGAAGTTCAACTGACGCGCCACCACTTCGAACACACGCAGCGCATTGAGTGACGGCAACCCGGGAAAACCAGCAGGCATGGGAATGGAATTTCTATCGGCGAAGGTCTACCGAGGCTACCGCCGTCAGCTCGGGTTTGGAAGCGGTGCCAGTCGATCATTCATCGCAAAGGCCCCGACCAGGGGGTATCCTGCCCCCGAGGCTGGGGTCAGGGTTTGCTGCGCCAATAAAGGGTGAGCGCCACCGCATCCACGGCCAGCACGATCATCACCACGAGGAACATGAAGCAGTGGTCTTCCACGAGCATTGGCGTATCCCCCGCCTGGTCAGCTTTAAAGCATTGCCAGCAATTCCTGTTCCATGGCGCTCAACGGGAGATGCGAATGTTTTCATCTGAACGGCTGAAAGGTCTCGACGTCTTTGTCGCGGTCGCTGACCTGGGCAGTTTCACTGCCGCGGCCGAGCGGCTGAACCTCACCGGATCGGCTGTGAGCAAGAGTGTCGCGCGCCTGGAGGAACGCCTTGGGGTACGGCTGTTCAACCGTACCACCCGCACCTTGGCGCTGACCGAGGCGGGTATCACGTTCTACCGCACCTGTACGTCGGTCCTGGCCGACCTGGAGCAGGTCGAGCATGCGCTCAGCGCCGAGGGCGACGAGCCTCACGGCAAGGTGCGGATAGACTTGCCAGCCTCGTATGGCCGGTTGCATGTGCTGCCGCTGATCCTGGATTTCATCCACCAGCATCCGTTGCTGCGACCGCACATCTCGTTTACCGACCGCTTTATCGACCCGCAGCACGAAGGCATCGACATCGTCGTGCGCATCGGCGGCGCGGATGCCTGGCCAGCCAGCCTTGGCCATCAGTATTTCGGCGCCCAGCGCCTGATCTTTTGCGCCTCACCCGGCTACCTTGCACAGCACGGTACCCCGCAAAGCGAAGGTGATCTCGATCAGCATCACTGCGTCGGCTATGGGCACGGCGACGGTCAGGTCAGCCCGTGGTTTTTCAAAGGCCGGCAGCCGGGAGAGATGGAGCGGCGTACACTGCAGGCACGCATCGCAGTCGGCGATGGCGAGGGTGAAGTGGCCGCTGTGCTCGCCGGGCATGGCATTGGCCAGCTGCCGACCTGGCTGACCCAACGGCACCTCGACCAAGGCACGCTGGTCGAGGTGCTGCCAGAACTGGCAACGGACGGCCTGCCCATGAACCTGGTCTGGCTGAAAAGCCGCGAGAACCAGCCCAAGGTCCGCGCACTGCTGGACTACTTGCTGCCGCGGCTGACGCCCCACGGCAGCCGGGCCGGCGACAGCTGACTGCCCTGCCCTAGCGCTCAGGCGCCAGATTGCGAATGGCCAACGCCAGCAACAGCGCCAGCACCGCAACGGCAGCAGCCACGTAGCCGAGGTAGCCAATACCCAGGTTCGCCACGGTCATGCCACCGACGATGGCCCCCACACCGATACCGGCGTTGGCCGCCGAGACATTACTGGTGCCCGCCAGCGCCTGTGCGTGGTTGACCGAACGCATGACCCGTACCTGGCTGACCGGGTAAAGCGCCGTGTTGGCGATGCCCCACAGCCCAAGCGCAACACAGAACAGCCAGCCGTCTTGAGCCAGCGGAACGGCCGCGGCCATGCCCAGCGCAAGCAGCACGAGAAAGCCGAGGGTGGCTTTGATCGGCGACTGGTCGACTGCCTTGCCACCCATCCAGTTACCCACCAGGCCAATGGCGCCAAAGCCCATCATCCACCAGCCCACATCGGCAGGTGCCACGCCCGCGACACGCTCGAGGATGTCGGCCAGGTAGGTGTAGGCGATGAACATGGCACTGAACACCACCACCGAAAGCAGTACGTTGGCCAGGAAACGCGGCTCCCTGAAAATCCGTGCCTGCTGGAGGAAATCCACCTTGGCCATGCGCGCCACGCTCGGCATGTAGATCCACATGGCCACAGCCATGAGCAACGACAGCCCGGCGAGCAGCCAGAAAGCCCCTCTCCAGCCGACCGCACTGGCCGCCACGGTACCTAGCGGAATGCCCAGCAACATGGCCGCCGAAATCCCCAGGTACACCCTTGAAATAGCCTGCCCCGCCCGCTGCGGCCCGGCCAGTTGCCCGGCTGTCTCGCTGGCTGTGCCCCAGAACACCGGCAAAGCCAAGGCAGGCACGACACGGGCCACGGCAAGCAGCCAGAAGCTGCTTGAAGCGGCGGCCACCGCGTTGGCCGCGGCGAACAGCAGCAAGATGCCGATGAACAGTTTTTTCCGTGGCAGGTGCGACAGCGCAGCCGTCAGCGGCGGACCGGACACCATCACTGTGAAGGCGAATAGCGTCACCAGTTGCCCGGCCACGGCAATCGAAATGTTCAGGTCCCTGGCCAGCGCGGGAAGCAGCCCTACGATGAGGAATTCGGTGGTAACGATGAGAAAGGCGGAAAAGGCCAGGATCGCGATGCTGATTCCTGCGTTTCTGGAAGTGGAAGCAACCTGTGCGGTTGGTTCGTAAACGGACATTGGGAAGCTCCTGTTAATGGCCTCCCAGTTTATTCATTCCCAAATAATCAATTATTGGCAAATGATCACATGAAAATGGAATCAGATTCATCAATGGAGCAGTGACTGACCAGTAAGCTGCACTCAACCTGAGGCGCAGGTCCAGGGCGACAAGCGGGCAGATGGCTGGCCATTGGCATTTGGCAAATGGCTACTACACTGCATTTGCCCACGAATAATGTAGGGCCTTAGCGTCTGATGATTACAAGGAGAGAATCATGCCCGCCAGCTCCAGCCTCACGTGCAATTTCAGTATCTCCAGCAGCCTCGACCTGGGTGTCTCGTTCGCCAGCGACAATGGCGGCGCCAGCTACGGTGGCCAGATCAGTATCTTCACCCCAGCCACTGCCGGCCCTGTCACCACTGGCCTGTGGGACAGTGATGGCAATGTGTTCTTCACCCTGTACCTGACGGACAACCCCGAGATCAACTGCGTGATCAACTCCGGGTCTCAGCCAGGCACCTGGGAGCCTTACATCGTTGTGGCTCAGGCTGCTGGCCTCAACTGTGAAATCGGCAGCCCGCAAGGGAGTGGCGAGAACCGCTACGACTACACGCTGAGCGTGTCCCTTGCCGGCAACCTTCAGCAGAAGCCTACGTGACCGCCCGGGTCACGCCGATGATCTAGCCACGCGCCAACAGTACGCACGTCACCTGGCCTGAAGGGCTGACGCCCCTCGCCCGCTGGCGCGGTTTCCGTGTGCACGGGCATTTGCCGGCCGTGCACTGCGGCGCGTTCGTTCGCATGTTGTCAGGGAGAATCCGCACATGTACCAGCAACAGGTCAACCATCCGGCCAACCTTGGCGCCGAGCCCTTGGCTACCGAGGTTTACGAGGCGATGTTCGAAGTCTTCGAGCAGATATCGAGTTTCTGGGGCAACCTGCCCGCCCCGCAGCAGTACAAGTCCAGGTTGTTCGTGTTCATGGACAACCGCATCCGGTTGCACCCTGAGTACCGCAGCATCTACACCCAGGCCAGACAGACCCTGGACGCGCTGATCGCCGAAGTGGGCAAGGCGCAGGCCTACAAGACCCTGTTCACCGACCCCGCTGCCAACCAGAGCCCGCCGGAAACACCACTGGCCTTGGCCAGGCAAAAGGTCTCCAACGAGTTCATCGCCTTCCAGGTCTCGCAAGGGGGCTTCAAAGCCTTCACCGGTGCAGTGAATTACCTGAGCTTCATCGCCGGCGCATTCATCCCCGGTGAACCCGCGCCCTACAGAACCACCGAGGAGTCGCCACGATGAACACGGACGTACTGATCATAGGGTCGGGGGTTGCCGCCGCCGCGCTGGCCAGCCGCCTGCTGCAGGATGACCCGCAGCGCGACATCCTGATCATCGAAGCCGGTACCCGGGTCAAGATGCAGGACCAGGCGCTGTGGGACGACTTCATGGTCTCGGGCAACGCCTACGCGAAACTGCCTTACTACAAGTACAACGATCTTGATTATCCGGAGCGCGATGCTCCCGGCGAAAACCGCAATGTCGGCGCGACGGTGGTGCCACTGGCCGGTGCCAGAGTGATGACCTACGGCGGCTCGACCATCCACTGGGGCGGCTGGTCGTTTCGCCTCAAAGCCGAAGACTTCAGGCTCAAAAGCAATACCGGCCAGGGCGCCGACTGGCCGCTGGACTACGCCGAACTGGAACCTTACTACCACCAGGCCGAGTGCTACATCGGGGTGTCAGGCGATTCCAGCGACCAGGACCCGCCTCGCTCGGCGGACTACCCCTTCCCCGCCTTTCCCTACACCCTTGAAGACCAGCCTGCCCACCAGGCTATGACGGCGCTGGGGATGAGCACCGCTCACGTGCCGATCGCGCGCCACGGCAGTACCGACACCACCTCGCGCCATGCCCCCTGCAAGACCACTGGCACGTGCAAGTACTGCCCATTTGGCGCGCGCTATGCCGCCCCTAACTACCTGAACGATATGCTCGACTGGGGCAACTTCCCCAACCTGCGGGTGCTCGACAACTGCGTTGTCGAAGAGGTGCTGATGGCCTCGAAGCAGCGCGCCAGCGGTGTTGCCTGCCTGGACAAGATGAGCGGCCAACGGCTGACCATCGATGCCTGCACGGTCATCGTTGCCGGCGGTGCCATCGAGTCGCCCAAGTTGCTGCTGCGCTCGCGCTCGGCTTACTGGCCCAACGGGGTCGGCAATGACCACGACCTGGTTGGCCGCTACTTCATCACCCACCCCTACTTCATCTTCACCGCCACGGTAGACCACAACCCGCAGCGCCTGCAGCCGGAAATGGACTTCCCGACGCTGTGCAGCCGCTATTTCGACAGCCCGCAGGAGCAGGCCAAGGGCAAGTTCATCCTGATCAACCCGCCCAGCACGTACACCAGCCTCGTCAACGGCAAGACCCTGAGCATCGCGCAGATGATGCAGCGCGGCATGCTCCGCGCCGACATCGATGCTGCAGTGCGCGGGCCTGCGCAAGTGCAGATCCACGGCATGCTCGAGATCCCCAGCGAATACCACAATCGGGTGACCAACCTCGACATCCGCAACCGTATCGGCCTGCCGGAAACCATCGTCGACTACTCCCAGTCGCCGGCCTTCAACACCCGCATCCAGGAGATTGGCGACCACATTGCCAAGATTTTCGAAGGCATGGGTGCCACGCCAGCCGGCCCGCCATCGATCTCCTGGCGAGCCGACCACTCAGCCTGCACCTGTCGCATGGCGGACAGCGCGCAAGACGGGGTGATCGACAAGCACCTCAAGCTGTTCGGTGTCGACAACCTGTACGTTTGCTCCAACGCTGCGTTCCCCAACACCGGCGCGGTCAACCCGACGCTGACCCTGACCGCCCTTGCGCTGCGGCTGGGCGAACACCTGGCTGCGGCGCGCAAGCCCTGACAATGGAGGTCACCCATGAAGACGCTGGAACAAGAAAAGAGCGAGCTGAGCCAATGGCTACACACGGCCATGGGCATCGAACTGTCGACCATCCCCCTCTACATGACGGCACTGATCAGCATCAAGCCCGGCAGGAACCGGGTTGCAGCAAACCTGATACGCAGCGTGATGATGGAAGAGATGCTGCACCTGTCGCTCGCCGGCAACCTGCTCTCGGCCATCGGTGGCCGCGTGCAGTTCAGCGAACAGAACGTGCCATCGTTCCCGTTGACCCTGAAGTTCCAGGGCAAGCAGTTCAGAGAACGTGAATTCGAGGCCAACCTCGGCCCGTTCAGTGCAGCCAGCATCGAGGTCTTCACCGAGATCGAACTGCCCGAAGGCTGGGGCCAGCCACCGCAACTGCAGGCCATGCAGGAAATCGACGTGCCCGGCTACACCATCGGTGAGTTCTATGATGCCCTGGCCCATAAGCTGGCAGCCCTGTGCGAGGTCTACGGCGAACGGGCCGTCTTCAGCGGCAATCCACAGCACCAACTGGGACTGAACTACTATTGGGGCGGCGGCGGCAAGCCGATCGTGATCACCAGCCTGGCATTGGCTCGGGAAGCGATCGAGGTGATCGTCACCCAGGGCGAAGGCACTCGCGGCGCGGTGTATGACGTTGACAGCTATTTCAGTCAGCCCGAGGAAGTCGCGCATTTCTTCCGCTTTCGCGAAATCCAGTTCGCCCGCCATTACCGACCCGGGGACGACCCACGACAGCCCCCCACGGGCGCGGCATTCGAGGTGGACTACCTTGAGGTGTACCCAATCAAGGCCAACCCAAAAGCGACGGACTATCTGGGCGACCCGGAGATGGCGGCACTCAACGAGCAGTTCAATCGCCTTTACTCGCTGATGCTGTATCAGATCGCCGAAGCGCTCAACGGCGCCTCCGGTGCCATGTATACGGCCATCCTCAACAGCATGCACGACATGACCGGCACCGCCCTGCAGATGGTCGCCACGCCGATTGCCAACGACCCCGACGGGCACCATGGTGCGCCCACTTTCGAATGGGTGCCGCCGGCGATTTAAGCCCCGCGCAACACCAGGAGTGCCGCCTTGAGGGCGGCACTCGCTTTTCAGCTGAGCCTCAGCGGGCCTTGCCTGCGACCGTCACCGCTGCAGACTGGCGAGCCTTCTGCGCGGCCTGGATCAACTGGTAGTTGCGATTGCGCAGGGCGGTGTTGCCGCCAACCCGCTGGTTGGAACGCACCGCCAGCACTTCGGCCTGGTCATACTGCCCCTGCTCCAGGCGCAGCACGCCCAGATAGTGCAGCGTGGCCGGGTTGCCCGGCTGGATCTGCAGGGCGCGCTCCAGCGTGGCGGCGGCCTGGTCCAGCTTGCCTTCTTCATACTGCCGCGAAGCGCGCTCGATCAGCTGGGTCGAGGCGTTGTTGCTGCGTGCCGGTGCCGAGTATGAACCTGCCTGCACGCCTTGGCAGGCAACGGTGCTGAACAACAGGAACAGTGCTGACAGCAGGCGCTGGCTTGGCATGGGGGTGGGCACTCGAAGAGGCGTCAGGTGAATTTGGCGAGAGGCTACAGACCGGGCCCGCAGCCTGAAGTTCCCGAGGTACAATGCGCGTCTTACGCTGCACATCAGAGATGGACATGAACCGCCAGAAGAAAATCAAACAGCTGCTCAAGGCCCACCAGAAGAAGGCCAATGCCAAGCTGGCGCCCAAGAGCAACAAGCCCAGGTACATCAGCAAGGCCGACCGGCTGAAGCTGGATGCCGAGGCACAGGCCGCTGCCGGCGTCGATACCCCTGCCGTGCAAGCCTGAACCCAGGCAAGTGCCGGCAGAGCAATCACGGCCAGGCACGACAAGGGCTGATCGGCAGATGCCAGTGCTCACCGCACTTCCAGATACTCCGTACGGTGACTGACATACAGCCCAGCCCCGCCTACGCCAGCCCTCACTTGTCTAGGAGCATCAGCATGCAGATACGAATCGTGGAATTTGCCGAAACCCGTGTGGCGGCACTCGAACACCATGGCGCACCCGGCCTGCTGGGTGAAAGCGTCGAACGCTTTCGCCAATGGCGCCTGCACAGCGGTCAGTCGCCGGTAGCCCATAGCCGCACCTTCGGCATTGCGTACAACAACCCTGACACCATCCCTGAAAAAGACTTTCGCTTCGCAATCTGTGGCGAAATATCCGAATCCATACGACCCAATACCTGCAGCGTGCAGGAGCGGGTCATCCCTGCTGGACGATGTGCCGTCATTCGCCATGCAGGCTCACCTGACTACATCGGTGAAACCCTCTACCCGCTTTACCGCGACTGGCTACCCTCCAGCAACGAACAGCTGCGCGACCATCCGTTGTTTTTCCATTACCTGAGTGTCTACCCCGAGACACCGCTGGATCAGTGGCAAACGGATGTCTACGTGCCGTTGAAGTAGGCGACATGCAGCGCAAAGAAATGCCGGCGACACGACCAAAGCGTACTGCGCTGGCCATGGTTGATGCTGTTGTTGATGGCCATCAACGTGGCAGGCCCCGGGCTGGCGATGGCGATGGCGATTGCAGCGACCAGGGTGAAGGCAAGAAGCGAGTGGGTATCCATACGGCAAGTTCACGAACGTTGCCAAGCCTGCATCTTACACAAGTCCAGCGGTTTCAGTCGTTGCCCTGGCGCTTGGCGTTCTTCTTGCTGATGGCCTTCATTCGCGTGGCCGCGCGTTGCACGGTGGCCATCTTCTCCGGGCGCTTCATGCCACGCCACTTGCGGATTTCTTCACGGGTGCGGCCGCAGCTCACGCACAACTCGCTGTTGAGCTGGCAAAGCGCGACGCAGGGGTTTTCGATGTCTTTGGCCATGGCGGGCTCCGGTTGCGGGCGCGAATCATACCGTGTGCATCACAGACTGCCGCAACCTGCGGAAAAAATCCTCCGCGTCGGCCAGCTTGTGGGCTAAGACAATTTTCACATCCGCTTCACCAACGGGCCACAAAGCCGAGGATAAGGTGCAGCCAGCCTTGTCCCCGGAGTGGCAGCATGCTGGAAAATGTAATTGCGACGCACCCGCGCCTTGTGCACCTCAAAGGCCGTAAGCTGCCTGCAGCCTGGCTGCTGGCCGTGGTGCTGGCCTTCACGGCGTTCGGCCTGTGGCATGTACTTCGTCCGCATGTCAGCAACCTGGGCAGCGCGCAGCTGATGAGCGAGCACGGCGTCTACAGCGCCTGGAACAGCGACCAGGTGATTGTCCTGATCCGTCATGCCGAACGCTGCGACCGCTCCAACCATGCCTGCCTGGGCGACCCTGCCGGCATCACGGTGGAGGGCAACCAGGCCGCGACCGCCGTTGGCGAGGGCATCCGCCACCTGGGCCTGGCCGACGCCGATATCCTCAGCAGCCCCGAGGTGCGCACCCAGCAGACGGCATCAGCCGTGTTTGGCAAAGCCATCGAAACCCAGGACTGGCTGGCACGCTGTGACAGTGCCTTTGCCAACGCTGCCCTGGCTCACAAGCGCGAGGGTCACAACCTGGTGCTGATCACCCACAGCGGCTGCATCGACCACCTCGAGCGGCAGCTGCGCGTCGCAGGCGGCGAACGGGTTGCCGGCTATGCCAGTGCACTGTTCGTCAGCAAAGACAGCAACGGCAAGGCCCACTTGCTCGGGCAACTCAACGCCAACCAATGGCAGACACTCAACAGCAGCACAGGGATGTAAGCATGCCCGTTTCTCCACGCACCGCGTTCTATGTCAACAATTTGCTATTGCCGCTGCTGCTGGCAGCAATCACGTTCCTGCTGTTCGATCTCACCGAACTGGACCGCTGGATCAGCAACCTGTTGCTCGATCCCGTCAGCGGGCAATTCCCGCTGCTGCATGACCAGTTGTTCGAAAAATTGACCCACAAATGGCCACGCGTGCTACCGAACTGGACCGGTGAGGCGGCGATCATCGGTTCGCTGCTGTCGTTCATCTGGCCGCGCCTGGCCAACCATCCCGATGCTCTGATCACCCGTGGCCTGAATGCCGCCAGAATCAGCCCGGTGCTGCGTTTCACCCACCGTCATCGCCGCGACTTTCTGTTCGTGGTGGTGGCATTTGCCCTGTGCACCACCGTCATCCATTACCTGAAAAGCCACACCAGTGTGTATTGCCCGGTGGAAACTACCCTCTACGGTGGCCCAGAGGCGCGCGTGGAGTGGTACGAGCAGTTCAGCTGGTTCAGCAAGGCCGGTGAAGGCCGTTGCTGGCCGGGCGGCCATGCGTCCAGCGGTTTCACCCTGCTGGCACTGTACTTCGTGGCGCTGCGTTACCGCTGGCAGCATGCACGCAAGCTGCTGGTGGCCATCCTGCTGATCGGCTTCGTCTACGGCACCACCCGCGTGCTGCAGGGCTGGCACTACATGTCGCATACCTTCTGGGCCGGCATCTTCGTGTGGCTGACCACCTGGGCCACCGCCCTGGGCTTCTATGGCCGCGAGGCACTCCAGGCGCCCGCTCGGTCCCCCTCGGACAAGGCGACGGTGAACGCCTATGCTTGAGCGATGCCACTGCTCAGGATCAGCGACATGCCCAACCCCGAAGACGCCCTGCTGCACAGTTGGCAGCACAACGCCCAGGCGTGGATAGATGCGGTGCGTGGCGGCCTCATCGAGAGCCGCCGGCAGGTCACCGACCAGGCAATTTTGCTGGCGATCCTCGGCCGCCAGCCTGAGCGTGTGCTGGACCTGGGCTGCGGCGAAGGCTGGTTGCTGCGGGCGCTGGCTGATCGCGGCATAGAAGTGACTGGCGTAGATGGCGACATCGTGTTGGTCGAGGCGGCGCGGGCCTCAGGCTCGACGCCCGTGCACCAGGCCAGCTATGCGCAGCTCGCCGCAGGTGAAGTGGATATCGGCCGTGGCTACACGCTGATCTGTGCCAATTTCGCTCTGTTGCAACAAGACATCATCCCCTTGCTGGCGGCGATGAAAGCACGGCTGGCGCCCGGTGGCGTGCTGGTGATCCAGACCTTGCACCCTTGGAGCGTGGCAGACGGGGACTATCAGGACGGCTGGCGCGAGGAGTCTTTTGCCGGGTTTGCCGGGGACTGGCAGCCGATGCCGTGGTACTTCCGGACCCTGGCCAGCTGGCTGAATGCCCTGGACATGGCCGGGTTCCGCTTGCTGAGCCTGCAGGAGCCGCAGCATCCGCAGAGCCCGCTGCCGCAGTCATTGCTGATGATTGCCGAGTAGCCCGATCCCACGCTTTTACTCTAGGGGCGCGTCCCCCGGTTAACGCTGGGCTGTGGCCTGGTCCACGGACGGGCTCAGCTTCAGTATGCGATCACGCCCGCCTTCGGCGAGCAGGTAGCCACCCTTGCCATCGGCGATGATCGACTGCGGCGCCTTGAGGAAGGTCAGCACCACGTGCTGGGTGCCATCAGCGTCCACCCGCAACAAACGTGCGCGGTGGGTATTGTCTTCGCTGATCCACAGGCCGCGCTGATCGCACATCAGGAAGGTCGGATGGCGCAGGCCCTCTACCACCACCGGGTCCCTACCGTCCTCGGACACTGCACGAACGATGCCGGTGCCCTTCTCGGTGTACAGCAGGCGGCCGTCGGCGCAACGGGTCAGGCCCTCGGTTTCGGTCAGCCCCGAGCGCAGGACGTCAAGCTGGCCGCTGGCCCACTCATAACGCATCAGGCGCCCATTGCCCTTGCGGTCTTCGATGGCATACAGGTGATCGCCGTCGTTCCATAGCCCCTGCACACTGTCGCCGTCGAACAGGCGGGTGACCTGGCCATCGCGGGACAGGCTGACAGGCGCGTGGCCACCTTCCTGGCTGAATACCCAACCCTCCTGTGCCGCGACCATGCCGTCGGGTTTGGACAGGTTGTCGATCAGCACGACCCGATCGCCGCTGGCGCTGATCTTCAGAATGCTGCCTTTGCCGTCATCCAGCTCGCGGCTGACCAGCAGGCTGCCGTCGGCCTGGGGCAGCAGCGAAGCGGCCTTGGCCACGTCACGATGCAGCACCTCGACCCGCCAGCCACTGGCGGCCTGCACCGGGTAGAACGACTGCCAGGCGAAAAAACCCAAAGTGGCAGCCACCAGGCCGGTAGATACAGTCAGGGCAATGCGGGTGCTGCGCCGACGCAGGATGGGCATGAACGGGGCTCCTTTTGTTGGGCCCGAATCCTAGCAAGAGGATGTGAAAATTTCGTCAACGACCAGGCAATCACAAAAGGATATAAAAAGAACAAAACAATCTAACCAAATGGAATTAAAAAATTGAAAGCCAAACGCGTCCTCCTTAGGCTGGGTACACCGTTTCCCACCCTGCTCAAGGAGCGTCGACCATGCCTTTCTCCCCCTTGCGCCGCCTGCTCGTCGGCGGCCTCCTGGCGACTGTGGCCAGCAGCCTGCTGCCGTGGTCCAGCGCCTTCGCCGAAGACACCAAGACCCTGCGTATCGGTTATCAGAAATTCAACAGCATCAACATCCTCAAAGGCAGCGGCGCGTTGGAAAAGGCCCTGGCCCCCCAAGGCGTGAAGGTCAGCTGGCACGAATTCGCCGCCGGCCCGCAACTGCTCGAAGCGCTGAGCACCGGCGCCATCGACTTGGGCCACGCGGCCGACGCGCCATCGGTATTCGCCCAGGCTGCCGGCAAGCCGGTGGTCTACCTGGCCGCCGAACAACCCTACCCGCGTGGCATCGGCCTGGTGGTGCGAGAACAGGATCATCTCACCGCAGTGCAGGACCTCAAAGGCAAGCGCGTGGCCACCGGCCGCGGCTGGAACGCCCAATACCTGCTGGCGGTGGCCCTGGAACAGGCCGGCCTGAGCTATCAGGACATCACCCCAGCCTATGTCAACAACGCCGCCGATGCCGTCGCCGCCCTGCAATCGGGCAGCGTGCAAGCCGTTACCCTGTGGGACCCTTTCCTCGCTGCGGCCGAAAGCCAGCCAGGCCTGAAAAACCTGCGCGACGGCAGCGGCCTGACCAACAACCGCACCTTCTATCTGTCTACCGCCACCTTCGCCGACCAGCACCGCGCGCTGCTGAAAACCTTCTTCAGCGAGCTGGGCAAGGTCAGCCAGTGGGCCAACGCCAAGCCCGCCGAAGTGGCCGCACTGCTGGCACCGCAATTGGGCATCAGCGCCAATGTGCTGGAGGTGGCCAGCGAGCGGCGCAACTATAACGCCGTGGCCATCACCCCGCAGATCATCGCCGAGCAGCAGAAACTGGCCGATACCTTCCAGGGTCTGGGCCTGATCCCGCACAAGCTGCAGGTGGCCGATGCGATCTACCCGGCTTCCGTATTGCCGTGACCAGGGAGTGAAGGCAATGCCCCGCCACATCCGCTTCAACGCTTTCAGCATGAACGCCGCCAGCCACCAGTCCCCGGGGCTGTGGCGTCACCCGCGCAACACCAGCGTGGCGTTCAACCGCCTGGGCTACTGGACCGACCTCGCGCGCCTGCTGGAGCGCGGGTTGTTCGATGCGCTGTTCATCGCTGACGTTCTGGGCATCTACGACGTCTACCAGGGTGGCCCACAAGCCGCCCTGCGCGGTGGCGTGCAAGTGCCGGTCAACGACCCGCTGTTGCTGGTGCCGGCCATGGCCGGGGTCACCGAGCACCTGGGGTTCGGCGTCACCTTTTCGCTGACGTATGAACACCCTTATCCCTTTGCCCGGCGTATGTCCACGCTCGACCATTTGAGCAATGGCCGGGTCGGCTGGAACATCGTCACCGGCTACCTCGACAGCGCCGCGCGCAACCTGGGCCTGGCCCGGCAGCTGGGCCATGACCAGCGCTACGATCTGGCCGAGGAGTACCTGGAGGTGCTGTACAAACTCTGGGAGAAAAGCTGGGAAGACGATGCCGTAAAACAGGATCGCGAAGCTGGACGCTACATCGAACCGTCGAAGGTGCACGCCATCAACCACGCTGGCGAACACTTCCAGGTGCCCGGCATGCACCTGTGCCAGCCTTCGCCCCAGCGCACCCCGGTATTGTTCCAGGCCGGCGCCTCGGCGCGTGGCCAACAGTTCGCCGCCCGGCATGCCGAGTGCGTGTTCATCAGCGGCCCGACGCCCGCCGTGCTGCGCCGCTACGCCGACGGCATCCGCCAGGCCAGCGAGGTGACCGGGCGTGGGCGGGATGAGGTGCTGATCTATGCCCAGGCGCTGCTGATCGTCGCGCCGACCTCGCAAGAGGCCCAGGCGCGCTTTGCCGAATACCGCCGCTACGTCGACCTGGACGCCGCCCTTGCCCTGCTTTCGGGCTGGACCGGCATCGATTTCGCCGGCCTCGACCCGGATGCGCCCATCGAATACGTTGAAAACGATGCTGGCCGTGCGGCCCTGGCGGCGTTCACCGCCGCCGACCCGAACCGCCGCTGGAGCGTGCGCGAAGCCGCCGAATTCGTCGGCCTGGGCGGGCGTGGCCCGGTACTGGTCGGTTCGCCCGGCGAAATTGCCGACCAGCTGGAACACTGGCTCGACCAGACCGGCATCGACGGTTTCAACCTCACCTACGCCGTGCAACCGGACGACCTGGCCAATGTCGTCGATCTGCTGGTGCCGGAGCTGCAGCGTCGTGGCCGCTACCCGCTGAACTACACCGACGGCACCTTGCGCCACAAGTTGTTCGGCCACGGCGACCGGCTGCCCGATGGGCACGCCGGGCGTCAGGCTCGCATTCAGTAACTGAATGTCGAGTATTTCAACATTTAATTTGTGGATGATGCGGGCTGCCCCCTATGCTGTCCGCACATCCCCTGCACGCACCGGCCGGTGTGGTCCAAGGCACGGGGAGAGAACAACAAGTCGAGACTGCTCATGTCGAACCACTCCTACTTCGCCCCCCACGGTGGGCACCCAGCTCAGACCGAGCTGCTGACTGACCGTGCCATGTTCACCGAAGCCTATGCCGTCATCCCTAAAGGCGTGATGCGTGACATCGTCACCAGCCACCTGCCGTTCTGGGACAAGATGCGCATGTGGGTCATCGCCCGCCCGCTGACCGGTTTCGCCGAAACCTTCTCGCAGTACATCGTCGAAGTAGCCCCGGAAGGCGGCAGCGAGCGCCCTGAGCTGGACCCGAACGCCGAAGCCGTGGTGTTCATCGTCGAAGGCGAGCTGGACATCACCGTCGAAGGCAAGCACCACACCCTGACCCCAGGCGGCTATGCGTTCCTCGCCCCTGGCGCCGAGTGGAGCCTGCGCAACAACAGCAAGGCCAACGTCACCTTCCACTGGCTGCGCAAGCACTACCAGAAAGTCGAAGGCCTGGCCGTGCCGGAGTCGTTCGTCACCCACCGCGACAACGCCACCGTCATCGAAATGCCGGGTACCGAAGGCCGCTGGGTCACCACCCGCTTCGTCGACATGGCCGACATGCGCCACGACATGCACGTCAACATCGTCACCTTCCAGCCTGGCGGGGTGATCCCGTTCGCTGAAACCCACGTCATGGAGCACGGCCTGTACGTACTGGAAGGCAAGGCGGTATACCGCCTGAACCAGGACTGGGTCGAAGTGGAAGCCGGTGACTTCATGTGGCTGCGCGCCTTCTGCCCGCAGGCCTGCTACGCCGGCGGCCCAGGCAAGTTCAGCTACCTGCTGTACAAGGACGTCAACCGTCACGTGCACCTGACCCTCAACCCACAGCGTTGAGTTCAGGCTGATGCCGAAAGCCCGCCACCTGGCGGGCTTTCCGTTTGCCGCGCATACTGACTAGCCCTGCCCTAGCGCGGTACACGCCATGAACCGCTGCCTGATGCTTGCCCTGCTGCTTGTCTCCATTGCCAGCCTGGCGGCTGACGACTGGAAGATCGCCTACGACCGCGAAGGTATCCGCGTTTACCTGGCCGCGGCAGCTGATTCGCCCTACCAGCAGTTTCGCGGCGTCAGTACCATGAAAGCCAGTGTGCGCACGCTCACCGACCTTCAGGAAAACCTGCGGGTGGCCTGCAAGTGGCTGTATGCCTGCGAGCAGATGCGCCTGCTGCAGGTGGAAGGCGACACGACCTGGGTCTACCTGACCACCAACCTGCCATGGCCGACCCTGCCGCGCGACATCATTCTCAAGGTCCGCACCGAACGCCTGGAAGACGGCGCGCTGGTGCGCCACCTGAGCGCCGAACCGAACCGCCTGCCAGAAGAGCCGGGGTTGATCCGCGTGCAGCACCTGTCGGGCGAATGGATCATGAAGCCGCTTGGCGAACGGGAAACCGAGGTGACCTACCAGTTGCAGGCAGACCCGGCCGGGGACGTACCGGGCTGGTTGGCCAACCGGTTTGTGGTAGACGCTCCGGTGGTGACGCTGCGTACATTGCGTGCGGTAGCCGAACGCCAGCCCTGAGCGGCTCCTGGCTTACTGAACCACCCCGCAGGCCACGCGGGCACCGCCACCGCCCAGCTTCTCGGGATGGTCGCTGTGGTTATCGCCACCTGCATGCACCATCAACGCATGACCTTTGAAATCTGCAGCTTTCAGGCGTGGCGCCAACACCGGGTAGGTGGCCTTGCCGTCGGCACCGACATACAGCGCCGGCAGGTCACCCCGGTGGCCGCTGTCGTCATAGGGACCCTTGTGGGCGTTGGTGGCGTCAGGGTCCCAGTGCCCGCCTGCCGCACCCGCTGGCACCGCTTTGCCGTTTTCCTCTGCCGCTGCGCATGAACCCTTCTGATGCAGGTGGAAACCGTGTACACCCGGCGGCAGGTCCTTGAGATCCGGGGTGAGCACGGTGCCGTACTGGTTCTGCTCGATGCTGATGGTCCCGACCGACTTGCCCGGGCCATCCGTCCCGGCCAGCTTCAATTCCACCGTTTGCGCGGCCTGGGCGAGACCGGCCGAGGCCAGCAAGGCGGTGAAGATGACTGCTTTCATGTACTTTCTCCATGGTTGGGGTCAGGCGGGTTTCTTTCCCGCGTCACGAGTGGGACTGCGCAGCTTGCCAGCCATTCCGTTCAGCCACAGACTGAAACACTTCCCTAGCCGCCCGGAGCCCGTTCGCGTGTCCCTCAAAGCCTTGCGCACCCTGGTTGCCATCGCCCGCCACGGCACCTTCGCCCGTGCCGCCGACCTGCTCAGCCTCACCCCTTCGGCCGTGAGCCTGCACATCAAGACCCTCGAGGACGAACTCAAGGTCGCACTGTTCGACCGCAGCCGCCGCCAGGTGGTATTGACCGAGGCCGGGCAACTGGCCGTTGCCCGGGCCGAACACATCCTCGGCGCCTACGACGAACTGGCCGACACCTTGGCCAGCGGCCCAAGCCTGCGTGGCCGGCTGCGCCTGGGGGCGATCCACACGGTCCTGGCGCGACGCCTGCCCAAGGCCCTGGTCTGGATCAAGGCGCACCACCCGGAACTGCACATCAGCGTCAACTCAGGGATGTCGGCGGAACTTGCCCGGCGGGTCGAAGACGGCGAGCTGGATGCAGCGATCACCACGGAACCGGTCAGCCCCTACCCGCAGAGCCTGGTTTTCACGCCCCTGTTCGAAGACCGTTTCTGGGCGATCGCCAGCCCCGACCTGACCGGCCAGAGCCTGCCACAGCTGTTGGCCAGCCAGCCGTTCCTGCGCTTCGACAAGCGTGCCTGGGCCGGGCGGCAGATCGAGCAGGAGCTTCGCCGCCAGCATTTGCAGGTCAGCGAACAAATGGAACTGGACAGTCAGGAGGCACTGGCGCGCATGGCGGTGATGGGGCTGGGGGTGGCGATCATTCCCATGGCCGATGACGACCTGCAACGCTTGTCGGCGGCCACCTGCCTGCCCTTTGGCGAGCCGCAGCTGGTGCGACGGGTGGTGTTGCTGGAACACCAGAAGAGTCAGCGGCGGCACCTGACTGCCGTGTTGAGGGCTGCCATGGACGCCTGAACGTACAGTTTTTCTCAACGGTCACTGCAGAAATCAACGTTTTTCCCAATCGATCGACCACGCTAACCTGTGCTCGTATCCGACCACGGACATCCCCCCATGCTCCACCTGCTGCTGACCACCCTGGTGCCTATCATTTTGCTGATTGCCCTGGGCACCTTCCTGCGTATCCGCGGCTTTCTTGGCGAGTCGTTCTGGCCGGGCGCTGAACGCCTGAGCTATTTCGTGCTGCTGCCGTCATTGTTCCTGCATGGCCTGGCCACGGCCAATCTCGATGGCGTGCCGGTGCTGGGCATGGTCGGCGTACTGATGCTTTCGACCCTGCTGGGGGCCGCGCTGCTGGTGATCTACCAAGGTGCGGTCAACCACGAGGGCGCTGACTTCACCTCGGTGTTCCAGGGCGGCGTGCGCTTCAACAACTACATCGGTGCCACCCTCGCCGCCGGCCTCTATGGCGGCGCCGGGATTGCCCTGGCGGCGGTGGCCAACGCCGCCATCGTACCCCTGGTCAATCTGCTTTGCGTGCTGGTGTTCGCCCGATTCAGCGCACGCCACAGCTCCCCGGCGACGGTGTTGCGGGCCATCTTTGCCAACCCTTTGATCGTCGGCTGCGCCGGCGGCCTGTTGCTGCGGGTCACCGGCCTCGGACTGCCGGCGGGCCTGGAACCCACCGTCAAGGCGCTGGGCCAGGCCGCCCTGCCCCTGGGCCTGCTGTGCGTGGGAGCGGCACTGGGTGGTGCCAGCCTGGGCCAGCAGGCGCGGCCACTGCTGGCAGCATCGGTCTTCAAGTTCCTGGTCATGCCGCTGACCACCTGGGGCCTGTGCCGCCTGCTGGGGCTGGGTGGCCAGGCGGCGGTGGTGGCCGTGCTGTTCCAGGCCTTGCCGACAGCCTCGTCGTCTTACGTGATGGCGCGGCAGATGGGCGGCAACGCACCGCTGATGGCCACCATCATCGCCTTGCAGACCGTGCTGGCCGCAGTCACCTTGCCATTGGTGCTCATGCTGGCGCTGAAGTGAAGCCGCTTGGCTAGACTGTGAATCAGCCCACACTTTGGATACGCGACCATGCGCCTCTACTGGACAGTGATCTGCCTGACTTTGCCCCTGCTCGCCAGCCCTTTGCATGCCGAGGAAAGTGCCAAGGCCGCCGTGGCCGAAGACAAGGCAGAGAAGCTGGAGAAAAAGGTGGTGGATGATGCCCCGCCACCCAAAAAGACAGAAACCATCACCCCTGCCGAGGTGCAGGCAGTAGACCCGGCAGGCCAGGCGCCGCTGGACGACAGCATCACCTGCCTGGCCCGCACCCTCTACTGGGAAGCCAAGGGCGCCGACGCCCAGGACATGAGCGCAGTGGCCAGCGTGGTGCTCAACCGCTTGGGCCAAGAAGGGTTTCCCGACACCATCTGCGGCGTGGTCAAGCAAGGCGTGGAGACCAAGTCCTGCCAATTTTCCTGGTGGTGTGACGGGCGTTCCGACCAGGTCGAGGAAGCGCAGCGCTACGATGTGGCCAAGGAAATTGCGCGCAAGGCCCTGAACCAGCAGCTCAAGGACTCGACGGGAGGCGCGCTGTATTTTCATGACCGCAATGTGCACCCGGACTGGGCCAAGGCCTATCGCAAGACGGCCGAAACCCGGCACTTCCTGTTCTACAAACCGAACCAGGCGCTGGCCCGCTGACACGCAATCGCACTTTTCTGGCGTTATCCGGTCTACTCCCTCTTTTGCCGCCCGCAAGTCTTTGCTGGCGTTTTCTTTGCTTTGCACGAGACCGGGCCAAAAGCCTCGCGCTTGTGTAGGATGAGCAGCGCATACCAAGACGCTGCCAGCCACAGGGAGATCCACATGCGCGTCCTGTCATCCGTTGCCGCCTTGTCGCTGGGCCTGATCATGTCGACCGGGGCCATGGCCGCCACCGGCGAAGAGGCGCAGCTGATCGAATCGATCAATGCCTACCGCAGCCAGGCCCAGCGCTGCGGTGACGAGGTGTCGGTGGAGCTGCCGCCGCTCAACAGCGATACCCGTCTGGCACTGTCGCCGGAAGGCACTCGCGACCTGCAACAGGCCATGAGCCGCGCCGCCTACCCCATGGTCAATGTCCAGGCCATCAGCCTGTCCGGCCCACGCGATGCCCGTGCGGCCATGCACGCCATCGAAGAGAGCTTCTGCCAGGTCGTGCTCGACCCGCAGTTTGTCGATATCGGCGTCAGCCAGGAAGGCCGCGACTGGCGTATCGTGCTCGCCCGGCCCTTGCTCAGCGGGCGCCTGGGCGATTGGCAAGCCGAGGGGCAAAAGGTGCTGCAGGCCATCAATGCCGCACGCAAGGCGCCCCGACAATGCGGTGGCCAGCCGTTCGCTGCAGCGCCTGCGCTGAGCTGGAGCACGGCGCTGGCAGGCGTGGCTGCCAGCCACACGCGGGCCATGGCCAACCAGAATTTCTTCGACCATATCGACAAGGACGGGCGTACGCCCGGTGACCGGGCGGAGCTGGCCGGCTACCTGTACCGGCAGATCGGCGAAGACATTGCCGCCGGGCGCGACACCGCGCAGAAGGTGGTGGATGGCTGGCTCGACAGCCCTGGCCACTGCGCCACCCTGATGAACCCGGATTTCCGCGAAATGGGTGCGGCCTATGCGGTCGACCCGAAGAGCGATGCGGGCATCTACTGGACCGGCCTGTTCGGCACGCCGCAATGAGCGCGACTCAGGTCCAGAACACACACGTGAACAGCTGAGGCGCACACCATGGCGTTGGATACCTGGCTCCTCTACCTGCTGGCGAGCATCGGCCTGTCGCTAACGCCCGGCCCGAACAGCCTGCTGGCCCTGACCCACGGCGCACTGTATGGTGCGCGCCGGACGCTGTTCACCATCGTTGGCGGGGTGTTCGGCTTCAGTGCGCTGATTGCCCTGGCGATGTTCGGGTTGACTGCGCTGCTGCAGACGTCAGCCTCGGTACTGATCGTGCTCAAGTGGGTCGGTGGCGCCTATCTGGTGTGGCTGGGCATCCAGCTGTGGCGCAGCCCTGGCTTGCAGCTGGAGGTGACCGAGCGCACTGCACGCCTGAGCAACCCGGGGATGTTCCGCCAAGGCCTGCTGTCGGCGCTTGCCAACCCCAAGGTCCTGTTGTTCTACGGCGCTTTCTTGCCGCAGTTCATCGAGCCCCAGCGTGGGTTGTTGCTGCAGTTCGTGATCATGGCGGCGACCTTTGCCAGCGTGGAATGCGTGGTCGAATACGTGCTGGCGCGCCTGGCCTTTCGTATCCGGCCGTGGCTGGCCAAGGGCGGCAAGGGGTTCAATCGCTGTTGCGCGAGCCTGTTCGCCCTGATTGGCGTCGCCTTGCCGCTGGGCCGGTAGTGCTCAAGCGCGCCGCGAAACCAGCAGGAAGACCAGCAGAGCCAAGCCGGGCAACGCGGCGCCCACCAGCGCCACACCGTGCCAGCCGTACTGGGCAAACACCGCGCTGGCCACCGCCGAACCCACTGCCCCGCCCAGGAAGATGCTGGTCATGTACAGCGCATTCAGCCGCCCGCGGCTGGCCGGGTCCAGGGCATAGACCTCACGCTGGCCGATGACCATGTTCATCTGCACGGCAAAATCCAGCAGCACCCCGGTCAGCCCCAGGCCGATCACGCTGTAGCCGGGTGTGGTCAAGCCCAGCATCAGCGCCAGGGGCGCCAGCACCAGGGCCAGCAACGAACCGGCACGGGCATGGCCAGCGTCGGCCAGGCGCCCAGCCATCGGTGCTGCGATGGCGCCGACCGCGCCAACCAGGGCGAACAACGCGATCTGGCTTTGGGACAGGCCATGCTCACTGGCCAGGGCCAACGGTACTGCGGTCCAGTAGAGGCTGAACGCCGCAAACATCAACGCCTGATACAGCGAGCGCTGACGCAGCACCGGGTATTGGCGCAACAGGGCGACCAGCGACAACATCAGCCCGGCATAACTGGCCTTGTGCTCAGGTACCCGGCGCGGCAGGGTCAACGCCAACAACAAGATGATTGCCAACATCAGGCCAGCGGCGCCGATGAACACCGTGCGCCAGCCAAAATGGTCGGCGACCAGGCTCGACAACGGCCGTGCCAGCAAAATGCCCAGCAGCAGGCCACCCATGATGTTGCCGACCACCCGCCCGCGCTCTTGCTCAGGCGCAAGGTGAGCGGCCAACGGAATGAGCATCTGCACAGCCACCGAACTGAAACCGATCAGCAAGGCATACATCAGGAACAGTTGCCCCTGCCCGCTGCTGCTGGTCCCAGCCAGCAACAGGCTGACGCAGGCCAGCACGGCAGTGGTGATCATCAACCGGCGGTTTTCCACCAGGTCGGCCAGTGGCACCAGCAACAAAAGGCCCAGCGCGTAGCCCAGTTGGGTCAACGACACGATCAGGCTGGCGCGCTCGGTAGACAGGCCCAGGTCCGGGGCGATCAGCCCAACGATGGGCTGTGCGTAATAGATATTGGCGACGATTGCGCCGCAGCAGAACGCCAGCAGCGCGACCAGGGCACGGCTCAGGCCGGCATGGGCTGGCTGGGCAGCAGCAAGGGAGGGATTCATGCGAGGTACCTCGGCATCGGGTTGGAATATGCCAGGCACCTTACCGAGCGCTTGCCTGCGAGAGAATCCAGCCCCGGCGCAACGAGGCTTTGCGCCAGGCGCAACGGTAGGGGTCAGGGCTTGAGCAGGCCTTCGCAAAAGCCGATGAATGCGTTGACCCGCCGTGAGCCGCGGTGGTTGGGCAAGTACAGGGCATTGATGCTGTCGTTGGCCGTGCCGGGGCTCGCCTGCCAGTCCGCAAACAGCCGCTGCAGGCGCCCGGCAGCGACGTCCTCGCGCACCAGCCAGTCGGCCAGCAAGGCAATGCCGCTGCCAGCCAGCGCCGCTTCGCGCAACAGGTCGGCGTTGGCACTGCGCAGCGGCCCGCTCACTTCCAGTTCCAGCACCTCGTCGGCGCGCTGCAGGCGCCAGGCGCGCGCCTTCTGCCCGTAGCGGAAACGCAGGCAGGCCTGCTGCAGCAGTTGCTCGGGGTGCAGCAACGCGTCACGCCTGGCCAGGTAGTCGGGGCTTGCCACCAGCCAGCGCTGAAAGCGGCCAAGTTGCCGGCACACCAGCTCGCCGTTTGGCGACGGGTCGCCGAGGCGAATGGACAGATCGTAGCGGCCGTCGAGCAGGTCATCGAGCCGGTCGCTCATGTCGATGTCCAGCTCCAGCGACGGGTGACGGGCGAGGAATGGCCCAAGGTGCGGTGCGATCACGCGTCGGCCGAACTCGACCGGCAGGCACAGGCGCAGCACACCGACCGGCTCATCGCCTCGGTCGGCGACGCTGGCGTCGGCCTCATCCAGCGCGTCGAAGATGTCCCTCGCCCTTGCGTAGTAACGTGCACCCGCTTCGGTCAGGCTGACCTGGCGTGTGGAGCGGTTGAGCAAGGTCGTGCCGAGCTCCGACTCCAGAGCATCGACCAGACGCGTCACCGACGAAGTAGCGACGCCGAGCCTGCGCGCAGCCGCAGAAAAGCCCTGGGCATCCACTGTTGCGGTAAACATCTTCATCGCCAGGAGCTTGTCCATAGCTACTCCAGTTTTCGAATTTCGGAACACTCCTACAATCGGCAAGGCGGGTCAAGAAGCGCACAACAGAGCGATCAGGTCCATAGTGGAAACACCTCCGTCAGTGCGAGAACATCCCATGCCCATTGCCAACCTGCTCAATGCCCTGCCCCATTGCGACCCTGCCGCAGCCGAGCGGGTCGATGAACTGCTGCAACGCCCTGGGCTGCGCATCGAGCGCATCGTCTCCTGCGGCCAGGCCAGCCCGCACGGCTTCTGGTACGACCAGGCCGAAAGCGAATGGATCCTGCTGTTGACCGGCAGAGCCGGGCTGCGCTTTGAGTGCGAGAACTACTCCCGCTTGCTGCTGCCGGGTGATTGCCTGGACATTCCGGCGCATTGCCGGCATCGGGTGGAATGGACTGCCCGAGGGCAACCGACCGTCTGGCTTGCCGTGTTTCATGGTATCGACACGCCATGGCCACCTCATTGAGATACCCCATCGCCTGTTGCAAACGTCCAGCCCTCGAAAATTTACAGGCGGGTTAAACGCCACGTTTACTGCAATTTTCAACGCGTGATCTACACTTTTAGCCACACCTTTGCAAGTTTGCCCCTGCGACAATCAGCCTCATTAAATTATGTACTAACTTGTTAATTAGCAAGCTAAGGGCTTAAACTGCGCTCATTCCACCTGCTGAGATCCCTGGCATGAACGAAACACCGCGCGCCTCTGGCGCCACAACTATCATCCTGGTCGGCTTGGGCGTGATCGTCGCCCTGCTCGGCCTGCTCCTGGCCGCTGGCGGCGTCAAGCTCGCCGGCCTGGGCGGTTCCTGGTACTTCCTGATCGGCGGCCTGGCCATGGCCATCGCCGGTGTTCTCATCGCTCGCCGCAAGCCGTCCGGCGCCTGGCTGTACGCGGCGTTTCTGGTCGGTACCGTGGTCTGGGCACTGATCGACGCCGGCCTGGTGTTCTGGCCACTGTTCTCGCGCCTGTTCATGTTCGGCGCAATCGGCATGGTGGTGGCGCTGGTCTACCCGATGCTCGCACGCGCCAATGGCGCCAGCGCCGGCCGTGGTGCATACGGCATCGCCGGTGTGCTGGCGGTGCTGCTGGTGATCGCCGCAGGCAACATGTTCGTCGCCCACCCAAGCGTTGCCCCCACCGGCAAAGGCCCGGGCATCACCCCGGTCGAGGCCGGCAAAGAGCAGAAGGACTGGGCCCACTACGGCAACACCGAAGGGGGCAGCCGCTTCGCCGCGCTGGACCAGTTCAACCGCGACAACGTCAACAAGCTCAAGGTGGCCTGGACCTACCACACCGGTGACGTCGCCATCAGTGACGGCAACGGCGCCGAAGACCAGCTGACCCCGCTGCAGATCGGCAACAAGGTGTTCATCTGCACCCCGCACAACAACCTGATCGCCCTCGATGCCGACACCGGCAAAGAGCTGTGGAAGAACGCGATCAACGCTCAGTCCAAGGTCTGGCAGCGTTGCCGTGGCATGGCCTACTTCGACGCCACCGCGGCGATCGCCCAGCCGACCCAGCCGAACAGTTCGCCGATCCCTGTCGGTAGCGTGCCGGCCGGTGCCAACTGCCAGCGTCGCCTGCTGACCAATACCATCGACGGCCGCCTGATCGCCGTTGACGCCGACAACGGCCAGTTCTGCCAAGGCTTCGGCAACAACGGCCAGGTCGACCTGAAGGCCGGCCTGGGTGACGTACCGGACTCCTACTACCAGCTGTCCTCCGCACCGTTGATGGCCGGTACCACCGTGGTGGTTGGCGGCCGTATCGCCGACAACGTCCAGACCGACATGCCAGGCGGCGTGATCCGCGGTTTCGACGTTATCACCGGGGAAATGCGCTGGGCCTTCGACCCGGGCAACCCGGAAGACCGCAAGGCGCCGGCCGATGGCCGCACCTATGTGCGCAGCACTCCGAACAGCTGGGCGCCGATGTCCTACGACCCGGCGATGAACACCGTGTTCCTGCCGATGGGCTCGTCGTCCACTGACATTTACGGGGTGGAGCGCAGCAAGCTGGACCACACCTACGGCGCTTCCGTACTGGCCCTGGACGCCACCACCGGCAACCAGAAGTGGGTATTCCAGACCGTGCACAACGACCTCTGGGACTTTGACCTGCCGATGCAGCCGAGCCTGATCGACTTCACCAAGGACGACGGCAAATCCGTGCCTGCGGTGGTGATCGGCACCAAGGCCGGGCAAATCTACGTGCTCGACCGCGCCACCGGCAAACCGCTGACCCAGGTCGACGAGGTACCGGTCAAGCCAAGCAACATCCCCAACGAGCCGTATTCCCCGACCCAGCCGAAATCGGTAGGCATGCCGCAGATCGGCGCGCAGACCCTGACCGAGTCGGACATGTGGGGTGCCACGCCGTACGACCAGCTGCTGTGCCGTATCGACTTCAAGAAGATGCGCTACGACGGCCTGTACACCGCGCCGGGTACTGACCTGTCGCTGAGCTTCCCGGGTTCGCTGGGCGGCATGAACTGGGGCAGCCTGTCCACCGACCCGGTGCATGGCTTCATCTTCGTCAACGACATGCGCCTGGGCCTGTGGATCCAGATGATCCCGTCGCAGAACAAGGGCGACGCAGCCTCCGGCGGTGAAGCACTGAACACCGGCATGGGCGCCGTACCGCTCAAGGGCACCCCATACGCAGTCAACAAGAACCGCTTCCTGTCGGTTGCCGGCATCCCGTGCCAGGCGCCGCCGTTCGGCACCCTGACCGCCATCGACATGAAGACCCGCCAGATCGCCTGGCAGGTACCGGTCGGCACCGTGGAAGACACCGGCCCCCTGGGCATCCGCATGCACCTGCCGATCAAGATCGGCCTGCCGACCCTCGGCGGCACCCTATCGACCCAAGGCGGCCTTGTGTTCATCGCTGGCACCCAGGACTTCTACCTGCGCGCCTACGACAGCAGCAACGGTAACGAAATCTGGAAAGCCCGCCTGCCGGTAGGCAGCCAGGGTGGCCCGATGACCTACGTTTCGCCGAAGACCGGCAAACAGTACGTGGTGATCACCGCTGGCGGTGCGCGCCAGTCGACTGATCGTGGCGACTACGTGATTTCTTACGCCCTGCCGTAAGACCGCATCGCTGCATTCGCGGGCAAGCCCGCTTGTATGGTTAGACTTGAAGGGGTGGTGGGACTAAATGCCCGATTCTGACTGTTAGCAGCAGTACAGACCGTGGGAGACATCGCCCCACCCCTTCCACCAAAGCGCCGATAAAGAATGCATCGTTTGCAAGCGACGATAGAAGCAAGCCAGCGCCTCTTGGTGAAACCCCTTCAAGCCGAAAAACCATAACGTGAGGAGCCGCCCATGGCAATGCAGGCAGGTAAGTTAATCGTGGGTGCGGATGTCGCGAAAGCTGAGCTGGTTATCCACCACGATGATCGCGATGAAATTATCAGACTGAAAAACTCCAAACCCGAAATCAAACGCTGGCTGAAACAGCAGCCCCTCAATACTGCAATTGCTGTTGAGGCGACCAATGTCTACCACCTGGACTTGGTTGAGCAGGCCCATAGCCTGGGTTTCGAGGTTTATGTCATTGATGGCTTTCAACTGAGCAACTACCGAAAAAGCGTTGGAGGCCGGGTTAAAACTGACCCTTCCGATGCTCGATTGCTGTCCCGTTTTCTGAAAAATGAAGGCGAGGACCTTCGCCCTTGGAGCCCCCCTCCAGCGGTCTACGGCAAGCTTCAAAGCCTTCTGCGACGCAGAGCCGCCCTGGTGACTGCTCGCACTGCGATGACCCAGAGCTGGGCTAACGAAAGCCTCTTGCAAGCCGCCTTCGAAACCTTTGTGAAATCAATAGATCGGCTGGACAAGTTGATCCAACAGAAGATCAAGGAAGTGTTGCGAGAAGCTGGGCTGCAGGAGCAAGTCGCTCGCTGTCAGGCAGTAGAGGGCATTGGTTTTCTCACCGCCGCAGCATTGGTGATGGCTTTTATGAGGGGCGAATTCAAAAGTAGCGACTCGTACATCGCCTTTTTGGGAATGGATTTACGGGTTAGTGATTCTGGACAGAAAAATGGACGGCGTCGTCTCACCAAGCGAGGTTGCTCAGAAATTCGTCGCCTATTGCATAACGCTGCGATGGCAGCCAGCAGATCGGCCGCTTGGAAAGGGCTTTATGAACAGCACCGGAAATCTGGTAAAGCAACAACTCAAGCTCTGGTAATCCTGGCTAGAAAGCTCGCGCGGGTGGCATTCGCCCTGATGAAAAATCAGGACGAATACGTCACCAAAGGTGGGAAACTGGCTTGCTGAAAACCATAGAATCTCCCACAGGTTCTGCGCTGATCCTGGTGAGAGCGGGCTTGTTCGCGAATGCCCCCCCAAAAACAACACGAGACACAGCAATGCCATCCGCAATCCGCATCACCCCAACCCTGCTTCTGGCCCTGGCCAGCACCGCAGCCCTGGCCGACGGCGACCTGCTCAACCGCAGCACCATGACTGGTGACTGGGGCGGCCTGCGTCACCAGCTCGAAGAAGACGGCGTCAAGATCACCGGCGACTACAGCGGCGAAACCGCGTACAACGCCAACGGCGGCCTGCACCGCTCGGCGCGCTACTCGCAGAACATCAAGCTCGGCGCACAGTTCGACCTGTCGAAACTGTACGGCCTGGAAAACGGCGGCAAGGTCCAACTGACCATCAACGACCGCCGCGGCAACAGCGCCTCGGAAGACCTGGTCGGCAACCGTTTGCCGATCCAGGAAAACTACGGCGGCCTGTACACCCGCCTGACCGAACTGAGCTATGAGCGCACCCTGTTCACCCCGGCGCTCAACGTCAAGCTCGGCTACATGGCCATGGGCAACGACCTCGGCGGCCTCGACAGCGGCATCCTGTGCAACTTCATGAACGCCGGCTTCTGTGGCCACCCGCTGAACATGTCCGGTGGCAGCGGCTGGACCAACTACCCCAACGCCCACCTCGGCGTGCGCGTGAAGTACGACCTGTCGCCGTCCTGGCAGCTGCGCGTTGCGGCGTTCAACGTCGACCCGGAAAGCAACGGCAACTCCAGCCGCGCCTGGCACCTGGGGCCCAAGCACACCACCGGTACCGTGGTGCCGGTGGAGCTGGTGTACAAGCTGCAGGGCGAACTGCCGGGCGAGTACAAGCTGGGCTACTACTACGACAGCTCCGACGTGAAGCGCGTCGACAGCAGCAAGGAAGTGCCCGGTCGTGGTGGCCACTACCTGCTGGTCGACCAGGCCGTGTGGAACGACGCCGGCTCGCCGGGCCGCAGCCTGCACGCCTTCGGCCAGTACTCGGCAGCGAGCGAGGCCGCCTCGCCATTCACCAAGTGGTATGGCGCCGGTGTGGTGCTGTACAAGCCGTTCGAAGGCCGCCCGCGCGACACCCTGGCCCTGGGCTATGGCCGCGCCGTGCCGAATCCGCGTAGCCGCGATGTGCTGGAAGACGCCGCATTCAACGCCGGGCAGCAATTCCCCAATATCGACAACGCCGAGCAACTGATCGAACTGAGCTATGGCTACCAGGCAACGCCGTGGCTGAACCTGCGCCCGGATGTGCAGTACATCATCGAGCCGGGGGCGTTCTCGGGCAAAGACATCGACAATGCGCTGGTAGTTGGCCTGCAGGTCAAGGCGACCTTCTAGAATCGCCGGGGCCGCTCTGCGGCCCATTCGCGGATAAATCCGCTCCTACGGGGCCCGGGCCATGCTTCGTACTGTAGGAGCGGATTTATCCGCGAAGAAGCCAATACCGTCATTCCTGCCTGAGATAATCCACCAACCTCAACAACATCGCATCACAACCCTCAAGCTGTTCGACACTGACGAACTCATCCGCCTTGTGCCCTTGGTCCATGCTGCCCGGCCCACACACCACGGTCGGTATCCCCGCCTGGTCGAACAGCCCACCCTCGGTGCCGAACGCCACGGTACCGAAATCCTCCGAGCCACTGAGCAATGCCACCAAGCGCGCGGCCTCGCTGTCGGGCGGCGTGGCCAGCCCCGGATACGCACTCAACAGTTGCAGGCGGATTGCACTGCCCGCGTTGACCTTGCGCATGCGTGGCAGCAACTCGGCCTCGGCGTAGGTCTGCAGCTGGTCGGCCACTGCCTGTGCTTCAAACCCCGGCAGCGCGCGCACCTCGAAATCGAACGCACACTCCTCCGGCACAATGTTCAGCGCCCTGCCCCCTTTGATCACCCCTGTCTGCACCGTGGAGAACGGCGGGTCGAAGCGCCCGTCGTGATGCGCCGGCAGCGCCAGGGCATCACCGATTTCGCCCAGCTTGCCGATCAGCTTGGCAGCGTACTCGATGGCATTCACCCCGTAAGGTGCGTACGCCGAGTGACACGCCGCGCCATGCACCTCACAGCGCATCGCCAACTTGCCCTTGTGGCCCAGCACCGGCTTCAGCTCGGTAGGCTCACCGATCAGGCACAGCCGTGGCTTGATCGGGCGATTTCCCAGTGCGGCCAGCATCGAGCGCACGCCCAGGCAACCGACTTCCTCATCATAGGAAAACGCCAGGTGCACCGGCATGCGCAGCGGCTGCGCCAGGAACCTTGGCACGGCCGCCAGCACCGAGGCGATGAAACCTTTCATGTCAGCGGTCCCACGACCGTACAGGCGCCCGTCACGTTCAGTGAGGTTGAAGGCCGGCAGCGTCCAGGCCTGGCCGTCCACCGGCACCACATCGGTGTGGCCGGATAACACGATACCGCCGACATCCGCGGGGCCGATGCTGGCGAACAGGTTGGCCTTGGTGCCTTCCGGGTTATGGAACAGCTCGCACGCCACCCCCTGCCCGGCCAGGTAGTCACGGATGAACGCGATCAGTTCGAGGTTGGAGTCGCGACTGACCGTAGCAAAGCCGATCAGCCGTTCCAGCAAGGCGCGGCTGCTGACTTCACTCATCGCCCGGCACCCCGTAGCTGGGGGCGGCGGTCGGGTCGAGGGCGCGGGTGACGTAGTCCTGCATCTGTGGGCGGTACGCCTGCCACAGGCCGTCGAGCACACCGATCGGGTCCTCATCGGCCCAGTCCACGCGCAGGTCCACCAGCGGCCAGGTCAATTCGCCAGCAATCTTCAGCGCCGCCGAATGCACCGGGCCGGCTTCACCCCCCGCCGCCATCGCCGCATGCATCGCTGCCAACAGGCGGTCGGCCAGATGCCCGCCTGCCTGTTCAAAGGCCTGCACCATGGCATCGATCACCTGGCGCGAAGACAGCAGGTTGCCAGCGGCCGCGCACTGTTCACCGGCCACAGCGTCATGCACGCCCAACGCTTCCTTGCCGGTGAACAGTGCCACCTGGCCTTGGCTGTCGATCACCGTGACCTGGCGATACTCGCTCCAGCCATTGGCGCTCAACACCCGGTCCAGTGCGGCGGCAGGAGGCAGCTGTCCCTGCTCCAGGGCATCGAGGATTTGCGGGCCGAGGGCCGGCAAGGTGATGTTCTGGGTGGACACGGCACCGACGCCTGCCCGTACCCATGGGCAGCGGGCGCCGACGGCGATACTCGACGAACTGATGGCGATACCGACCTGGCCGGTTTCCTGGCAGCGACCGATGATGGAGAAAGTCATGGTGGAGCTCCTGTTGTTCTGTGCGATGCCCGGCATTCTGGGCGGAACCTTCAGGGCCACGAAACCAACATTTTCCTGTGCCTTGAACAGGAAAAAACTAAGGCCGGCCAACACCGCTCGCAAAGCCCGCAGCCCCCTGGCCGAGCCCAGGCAAAACGCGGCCTTCGCCGTTTTATCGGCAAGCCCCAGCTAAATACTATTTTCGCGATTTTCCAGGCATCCCTAGTCTGGCCCCAGGCAACGGCGGTCCTCCAAACCGACCTGACAAAAACCGCCTTAACAAGGGCTCGGACATGACACTGAACAACATCGAAATCGACACCCTCGTGGTTGGCGCCGGCCAGGCCGGCGTGGCCATGAGTGAACACCTGAGCAAGCTTGGCGTGCCGCACCTGGTGCTGGAACGCAAGCGCATCGCCGAGGCCTGGCGCACCGGCCGCTGGGATTCCCTGGTAGCCAACGGCCCGGTCTGGCACGACCGCTTCCCGGGGCTGGAATTCAACCTCGACGCTGATGCCTTCGCCGGCAAGGACCAGGTCGCCGACTACTTCGAGCAGTACGTACGCAAATACAACCTGCCGGTACGCACCGGCATCGAAGTCAAGAAGGTGGTACGCAACGCCGACCGCCCTGGCTTCACCATCGAGACCAACGAAGGCGTGATCCGCGCCAACCGCGTGGTGGCCGCCACTGGCCCGTTCCAGAAACCGGTGATCCCGGCGATCGCCCCGAAAGATGCCAACCTGCACCAGATCCACTCCGCCGCCTACTACAATCCCGGGCAGCTGCCTGACGGCGCCGTGCTGGTGGTGGGTGCTGGTTCCTCCGGCGTGCAGATTGCCGAAGAGCTGATGCGTGCCGGGCGCCAGGTATACCTGTCGGTCGGTGCCCACGACCGCCCGCCGCGATCCTACCGCAACCGCGACTTCTGCTGGTGGCTGGGTGTGCTCGGCGAATGGGACGCGGAAATCGCCAAGCCGGGCCGCGAGCATGTGACCATCGCCGTCAGCGGCGCCCGTGGCGGCCACACCGTGGACTTCCGCGCCCTCGCTCACCAAGGGATGACCCTGGTCGGCCTGACCCAGTCGTTCGAAAACGGCGTGGCCCACTTCCAGGACAACCTGGTCGATAACATCAACCGCGGCGACGAGAACTACCTGGCCCTGCTGGATGCCGCCGATGCCTACATCGAGCGCAACGGCCTGGACCTGCCGCAAGAGCCTGAAGCACGCAAGCGCCTGGCTGACCCGCAATGCATGGTCAACCCGCTGCAGCAACTGGACCTGGCCCAGGCCGGCGTCACCAGCATCATCTGGGCCACCGGCTACGGCGTCGACTTCAGCTGGTTGCAGGTCGACACCTTCGACGCCAACGGCAAGCCCCAGCACCAGCGCGGCGTGGCCCGCGAGCCGGGTGTGTACTTCCTGGGCCTGCCCTGGCTGTCGCGCCGCGGCTCGTCGTTCATCTGGGGCGTGTGGCATGACGCCAAGCACGTCGCCGGCCACATCGCCACGCAGCGCACCTACCTGGCCTACCGCGACCGCGAGCAGCGCGAAGCGGATGGCCAAGCAAACCCGATCAGCAATGTCAGCAGCTTTGGAGCCCACTGATGCCTACCCATACTCGCATCCGCATGTTCAACACCAAGGAAACCTACCCCAACCAGACCCTGGATAACGACCTGTGCCAGGCCGTGCGGGCCGGTAACACCATCTATGTACGCGGCCAGGTCGGTACCGACTTCGAAGGCAAGCTGGTGGGCCTGGGTGACCCTCGGGCGCAGACCGAGCAGGCGATGAAGAACGTCAAGCAGCTGCTCGAAGAGGCGGGTTCCGACCTGTCGCACATCGTCAAGACCACCACCTACATCACCGACCCACGCTTCCGCGAGCCGGTGTACAAGGAAGTGGGGAAATGGCTCAAGGGCGTGTTCCCGATTTCCACCGGGCTGGTGGTCGCCGGCTTGGCTCAGGCCGAGTGGCTGATGGAAATCGACGTGATTGCGGTGGTGCCGGATCAGCAGTGATCCGTTTGAGATCGCTGGGGCCGCTTCGCGGCCCCGGATATTCAGAACCTGGCCAATTCTTCGCGGCAGAACTCGACGAACAACTGCGCGGGTTTAGTCAGCTGCACCCGCTTCAGGTGCGCAGCCGCCAGCCCCGACAACGCCACCGGCTCGGCGATGTCGATCGTCACCAGCTTTTGCCCGTCATAAGTGCATTCCGAATGCGGCCGGGTCACCAGCAGCGAAAACCCGAAGCCCTGCCCCACCATCCCGCGCACCATCTCGATCGACGGCGAACTGAAGACGATGTTCGGTGTCAGGCCCATTTCATTGAACAGGCTGACGAAGTAGGTCCGGCTAGGCGCCACGTCCAGCAGGATCATCGGCTCCGGACACAGGTCGCGCAGCGACACCTGCGCCTGGCCGGCGAAGCGGTGCTTCTCGGGCAGCAGCACGTATGGCTTCTGTGGCGGCATCAAGGGTTCGGCTTCAATGGTGCCGTCCAGGTCGTGGTCATACAGAAACGCCAGGTCGAAGGTACCCGCAGTCAGGCCCTGGATCAGGTCTTGTTGCTCGCCGTCGCGCAGGCGGATGTCCACGCCCGGATAGCGCTCGCGAAATCCGGCGATCAGCCGCGGCAGATACAGCGGCGCCACGGTTTCGAAACAACCGATGTCGATCTGACCGGCCACGGTGTCGTTGTCGGCCAGGGCGTTCTGCTCGAACTCGTGAGCCATCTGCAACAACGACTTGGTCTTGGCGTAGAAACGCTTGCCACTTGGCGTCAGCGAGACGCCCTGGGCGTGGTGGCGGATGAACAGTTGCACACCAAAGCTTTCTTCCAGGCTCTTGATCGCCGTGGAGATCGACGGCTGGGCGATGTACAGCTGCCGCGAGGCCTCGGCGACGCTGCCGGCCTCGACGGTGGTGACGAAGTATTTGAGTTGTCGCAGGGTGTAGGAAGCCACAGGCACCTCGTTGGCGCCGCTCGCGGGCGCCTTGGAATTTTCCTGTCACTTTACCTTGTGGCCTGGTTCAGCGGGCTGCTGGGTGATGAAGGATTTGCCTAAGGCTTGAACATACTTTTTGTGTTACCAGCGCCGGCCGGACATTGGTACCAAGCTGTCAGTGCCCCGTACCTGCCGTCAGGGATGTTGCCAGCTAACACTGGCATGATCGCTAGCCGTGTTTTCTGCTTGAACGAAGCTGCCATGCTGCGGGGGTATGTTCTGGTCCGTGTAAGCAAGGGCTTGCTGAGTGAAGACCTGCTTCTGATTGTCGAAGGTCAGATCATGCCTGGCGACATTTCTGCCCCAATCTTCGGAGGGCAGTGACAGGTAACTGATCTTGTAGACCGAATCGGTCGACTGCCCCACGATCACGTATACACCATAGTGATCTTCGCCAGGCGACACGATCTTGTAGATACCATTGTCGTAGTAGTAGATGCTCGCCAGCTCGAACGGCTTTTCGCTGTACATCACCTCGTACTTCAAATGATGAACCATGGTAGGGGAGCCAACAGGGACCTTGATCGGCTCAGCAGTGGCTGCTTGAGTGATCGCCGGGATGCTGATGGCAGTAGCAACGAGCATGGATTTGAGCGTCATGTCTGTTCCTCTTACGCGTGTTAAGGAACCACACGATAGTTGCATACGCAGGGGGGAAAAGTGGTTTGACGCAGTTAGGGAGCAGCCTTACATAAATCAACGAAAGGTATTACAAATTTGACGCAGCGTAGAGGCGCTTCAATGCTCAAGGCTGGTGAAACAGGCCAGAACGTCTTTACTGGTAGGTAACGACCCGCAGGTACGGTGTACGCCTATGAAGATCGTTGTCACCAGCATCCTCGTCGACGACCAGGCCAAGGCCTTGGCTTTCTACCATTACATACTGGGCTTCGAGCCCAGGCACGACATCCCCATGGGCCAGCATCGCTGGCTGACGCTGACCTCACCCAATGACCCGAATGGTGTCGAGCTGCTGCTGGAGCCCGATGCGCACCCCGCCGCCAAGCTCTACAAGCAAGCGCTGAAACAGGACGGCATTGCAGCCGCCACTTTCGGCGTGCGCGACATCCAGGCCGAGTATGCCCGGTTGTGCAAGGCCAACGTGAAGTTCACCAAGGAGCCCACCGACTTGGGCCCGGTCACTGTCGCGGTGTTCGACGATACCTGCGGCAACCTGATCCAGATCGCTCAGAAACACTGAGCGGCGCCCATGGCAGCCGATGCTGCCATTGGCTACATTGCAGCTGTATCCCGTGCGCCACAACAAGGAAAACAGATGCGCCACGAATTCAGCGAAGTGCTCAACGACCTGGTCGACTATTTCCTGCTGGGCGATATCCAGCTGCTCGATCGTTTCAAAGAAGAAAATCACCTGTCCGACGACCTGGCTCGTGAATTCACCAGCAACGACAGTGGCGACAAGGCCGTGGCCGAAGGCGTGGTGATACCCCTGGCAGGCGTCGACAACCTGCCCTATCACATCCTGTTCACCCTCGATGGCCATCCACCCGCCCTGCTCGAACCCGGCAGCCGTCTCAAGCACCGGCGCAACGGCTATGTGCTGCACGTGGAGAACCGTGCGCTGATGCTGTACACCTGGCGCATCCTGCAGCACTTCACCCCGAAGACGCTGGGTGACCTGCTGGCCCGCTACCAGGTGCCGGGGCGGCCGATGATCGAGCTGGAAAACGGCTGGTATGACGTCGAGGTGCTGGCGGGGGCGCTGATCAGGGACGGGTTGTACGAACCGGCGTTCGAGTTCGTGTTGACCAAACGCTGGAACCGGGGCGAGGCCAAGGCGGTGGATACCGGGTATGCCTTCACCCTGCGTGGCTATTTCGATTGAGCGGTCGCTGAGCCACCCCCACAGGCCCTGCACTGCACCTGTGGGAGCGGTTTGCGCCGCGAAGAGGCCGGACCTGCCTATGAGATATCGCGGTCCTTGGTCTCCGGCAGGAACAAGATACCCAACACCGCCGTCATCAGCGCAATCACGATGGGGTACCACAGCCCGTAGTAGATGTCCCCGGTCGCCGCCACCATGGCGAACGCCACTGTCGGCAGGAAACCACCGAACCAGCCATTACCGATGTGGTACGGCAGCGACATCGAGGTGTAGCGGATGCGCGCCGGGAACAGTTCAACCAGCCAGGCCGCGATCGGCCCGTAGACCATGGTCACGTAGATCACCAGCAGGGTCAGCAGCAACAGCACCATCGGGTAATGGATCTTCGCCGGGTCGGCCTTTTCCGGGTAACCGGCCTCCTTCAAGGCCCCGGCCATGGTCGCGGTGAAGGCATCGGCCTGGGTCTTCAAGTCGGCAGCCGCCAGGCTGCTGCCATCGAAGCTCGGAATCACCCGCTCACCGATACGAACCTGCGCCACGCTGCCAGGTTCGGCTGCCTGGTTTGTGTAGGGGATCGCGCGCTTGGCCAGGAGGCTTTTGGCAATGTCACACGAGCTGGTGAATTTGGCCTTGCCCACCGGGTCGAACTGGAACGCGCACTGGCCAGGGTCGGCGACCACCACCACCGGGTTCTGCTCCTGGGCAACGAACACGTCCGGGTTGCCGTACTCGGTCAGCGCCTTGAAGATCGGGAAGTAGGTCAGCGCAGCGATGATGCAGCCGGCCATGACGATCTTCTTGCGGCCGATACGGTCCGACAGGCTGCCGAAGAAAATGAAGAACGGCGTGCCGATCAGCAAGGACCCGGCGATCAGCAGGTTGGCGGTCTGTGGGTCGATCTTGAGCATCTGCAGCAGGAAGAACAGCGCATAGAATTGCCCGGTGTACCACACCACCGCCTGCCCGGCCGTGCCGCCCAACAGCGACATGATCACCACCCTGAGGTTGTCCCAGCGGGCGAACGACTCGGTCAGGGGCGCCTTGGACGCCTTGCCCTCGGCCTTCATCTTCATGAATACCGGCGACTCGTTGAGCTGCATGCGGATATACACCGAAATCGCCAGCAGCACGATCGACAGCAGGAACGGCACTCGCCAGCCCCAGGCCTCGAACACTTCGGTACCCATGACGGTGCGGCAGGCCAGGATCACCAGCAACGACAGGAATAAACCCAGCGTGGCGGTGGTCTGGATCCACGCCGTGAAGAAGCCACGCCGGCCTTTGGGCGCATGCTCGGCGACATAGGTGGCTGCACCGCCATACTCGCCACCCAGCGCCAACCCCTGAAGCAGGCGCAAGGTGATCAGGATGACCGGAGCCGCCACACCAATCGCCGCATAGCTGGGCAGCAGCCCCACCACTGCGGTAGACAGGCCCATGATGACGATAGTGATGAGAAAGGTGTACTTGCGCCCGATCATGTCGCCCAGGCGGCCGAACACGATGGCGCCGAACGGCCGCACGGCAAAGCCCGCGGCAAAGGCCAGCAAGGCAAAGATGAACGAGGTGGTTTCATTGACGCCGGCGAAGAAGTGCTTGGCGATGATCGCTGCCAGCGAGCCGTACAGGTAAAAGTCGTACCATTCGAACACGGTGCCCAGCGAGGAGGCGAAGATGACCTTGCGCTCCTCCTTGGTGATGCCCCGTTGGGGCGAGCTACTGCCCGTGGAAGCGCTGTCGAGAACCGCCATGGGTTGCCTCCGTCTTGTCGCTAATCGCAGGCCGGAGTACCTCACTTCCATTTAACCGTCGCACCCAGGCCCAAGGGCTACAAAGGTTGCGCGAAGCACGACGAGGTCAGCCGCCTCGGATCGCAGCAAGGTGACTGAAGCATAATCGGCTTTGCGGCAATATCCACTTGCCAGCATCGCCAGATACCCTGACCCCAGAAACCGCTGCAGTTGCGCCGCCACGAAATCCCATAGCCCGCTATTCGTTCACCAGGCGCTGTAGCAGCCCCCCCTCATGGCGGGCGAGGATGCGTAGAAGCTGGTCGACCAGCGCGCGGTCCGGCGCCTCGAGATGGAAATGGTGCCCACCGGGGTGCCAGGACACCTTGGCATGGCCCGGCAAAGCCGCCTGGCGCCGTTCGAAACCGTGGCCGCTGAATGCGCCCTGCCTGCCGAACATCAGGTACAACGGGCAGCGGATTTCCCGCAACAGGTCACACGCCTCGCGCTCGGTCAGCGGCATCGGCTCGGGCAGCACCAGCCGTGGGTCGTGGCGCCAACAGTAACCGTCAGGCAATTGCAGCAGGTCGCGCAGGGCCAGCAGGCGCGCGGCATCCTCACTCAGTTCGCCGTCCAGGCGCTTGCGCCGTTGTTCGAGCGCTGTTTCCAGGTTGTCGAACCGGCTGCCATGGGGCTCGCCAGCACCTTGCAACTGGCTGCGCTGGACCATCTTCTTCAGCCGATACGCGCGTGCCAGGTGCTGTACACGGTCATCCTCGGCCACGGTGAACGGCGCGCCGATGCCATCGAGGAAGATCATGCTGGCGATGCCACTGGTCATGGCCGCAAGCAGCGAGGCGATGCCGGTGCCCATGCCATGGGCAAGTACGTGAAACCGGGACAGGCCCAGGCTGTCGGTGACCGCCAGCATGTCCTCGGCATGCTCCCAGAGGTAATAGCCACTGTCGTGGCGGCGGTGATCGGAACGGCCATGGCCGATCAGGTCGGGGGCCACCACGAAGCAACCTTCCAGCAATGGCCCCAGGCGCTCGAACGAGGCCGCATTGTCCAGCCAGCCATGCAAGGCCAGCACTGGGATGCCGTCTTCTGGCCCCCAGGTGCGTACCGCAATTTCAATACCATCGAGGTCCAGCAAATGATCCTTGGGACTGCACAGCGAATGCATTGGAGTTCTCCCTGAAAACATGCCGTACTCCACCATCCCTCAGTCAGCCTGCCCACGCTGGCCCCTCGCCGACCCCTGCATGCACAGGACCGACCGCTGCACGCAACTGATTACCACCTCGTGAGGCCGGGCAGGCTGCCGAATGGCGCTTCTTTCGACAGGAGTACCATCATGCCAACCCCACCCATGCCCTACCATCAAGCCCAGATTGATCGCAGCCTGCCGCTCTGGGCGAGAACGATGCATCCTGAGCATACCCGCCGCATCGTCCAGGCCGTGCGCAAGGACTACCTGGATGAAAATGGCGCGCCGTACAGTTGGTACGCTGGGGCCAGTCACGACGACCAGGCGCTTGTGCAGCAACTCATTGGCGATCGCGATGCGCAGTTCAAGGCGTTGCGCGGCGCGCTCAGGGATTTCAAGCAGATCCATGAGTTCTGCAAACCGTTGCTGAGCGAGCAACTGGGCCTGGATGTCGAAGTGGACCAGGCCCACTACATCCACCAGCCCTACAAGGTGTTCATCAAGCAAACAAACCCGCCCGGCCTGGAGATTTCACTGGACCAGCCCCAACCCTTCATCACCGAACCCGACGGGCCGCCGCAACCACGCTCCCTGATGGAAGCCGCCCTGCATAATTTTGCCGCGTCTGAGCAAGCAGGCCCGTATGACACCCTGACCAAAGGCCGCAACAACACAAGACTCCGCGGCCTCACGCCACAGATGTTCATCGATCAATGCCGAGCGCTGGACCTGGGCCAGCGCTATCAACACCACCTGCAAGCCATTTACAAGGGGCCCCGGCAAGCAGAGATCGAACAGCGATGGATTGAAGCAAGCCGGCAGGCGCTGAAAACCCAGGCAATGATTGCCTGCCTCAAAGGCTTTTTGACGCGCAAGGGGCGCGATGCGCTGACCCAGTTATGCGATAACCACCCTACACCGCACTATGCCGGCGACACGCTTCACTGCTGGCGCTTCAGCCTGTTCGGCATCCCGCTGAATGATGCCCTGCTGATTGGCCCGGATCGTACGGACCAGGCCAACCCTTGCATGCTCTACATTCCCCAGGATCAGGAGCAACCCCTCAGGGAATTCCCCTCGTTGCAGAAGGCTGGCGCGCATTTACTGCAACGCTTGCTGCAAACCACATTCCGCCACCAACTGATCGCATCCGCTGACCAGGACAATCAAGCCAGACTCACCGAAATGCTGGAAGCCGCCCTCTTCGAAGGCCCCCCTTCCGAGCGCAAGCCCGTAGTGAAGCCCCACGTGCCGTTCGACTCCGCCAAGCTGGCCTTGCCCATCTGGCCGGTGCTGTACCGCAACCACACGCGACGCCTGATGGCTGATGCGCGAGCGATTGCGGTGCCCACTGCCGAGGCCGACGCCAAGGCACGCAAGGCACGGCTTGCACGGTGGCTAGATATCGGTATGACCGTGCTCAATGTGGCTGCGTTCTTCGTGCCAGGCCTGGACGTCGTCATGCTCGGCGTGTTCGCCTACGACATCATGGACTCGGTGTTCACCGGCTTTGAGGCCTGGGAGAACGGCGATACCCATGAGGCATTGTTGCAACTGGAATCACTGGCCATCAACGCGGCTACGATCGGGGGCGTTGCAGTCGGTGCAAAACTGCTCAAGGCGTCGGGGTTTGTCGATGCCCTGGAAAGCGTCTGGAAAGGTGGCCGTCAAAGCCTTTGGCAGCCTGACATGCGCCCTTATGCCAGCGGCGAACTGCTGCCTGCAGACGCACAGCCCAACGACCTGGGGCTCTACGTCATCAGTGGCAAAGACCATCTACTGCTTGAGGGGCAGCTGTACGAAGTGTTCGAAGGCGGCGACGGTAGATGGCGTGTCCGCCATCCTCAAACCCGCGATGCCTATAGCCCGGCGTTGCGCTATCTGGGTGACAAACGTTGGCAGCTGGATCATGACGACCCGCTCGAATGGGACGACAGCAAGCTGTTGAACGGGCTTGGCCAGTTCAGCGACGGCCTTGAGCCTTCGGAACAACTCACGGCCCTGCGCATTGCCGGTGGCGATGCAGACAGCCTGCGCCACAGCCAGATCAATGGCGTTCGCCCGCCAGCGTTGCTGGCCGATACCTTGCTGCGCCTGCGTCTGGATAACGAAACCCAGAGCATCATCACCCGGGTGCGCCACGGCCTGCCACTGGCGGCCTACAAGAAATTTGCGCTGCCGGAACTGACCAACATGCCGGGGTGGCCAGCGCGTTACCGGTTGAAGGTGTTCACGGGACCTGAAAATTGGGGGGATGCCGTGTACTTCGGTGCTGAAGGCGCGCCCGATGCGTTATCCATCGAGATCGGCCGGGAAGATCTCGACTCAGGTAACCTGAGCAATGTCATCGTCGAGCAGATGGATGAGCAAGCCTTGCAACAGTTGTTGCCAGGCATGGCGCCGGAACAGCGAGCACGCGCTCTGGATGAGCAATTGGCGAACCGTTTGACAGAACGCCGCGGCGATCTCTTCGACAGCATGCGCAAAAGCCAGCAAACGCCTCTCAGCGCCGAGGCACAAACGCTCGGCCGGCAGTTTCCCGGCTTGCCCGACAACGCACTGGAAGAGCTGGTTGCCCATGCTGGCAGCAGCGAGCGGCGACGCATGGCGAGTGGCCGCGTGCCCTTGCGCGTGGCTGAAGAAGCGCGCTACCTGCAAGCCCGCGCCCGCCTTGACCGTGCCCTGCTGGGCCTGTACCGGCCCAACCTGGCCAATGCGGACAGCGCGCTGCTGCGCCAAGCCCTGCAAACTGAACATCCGCAAGCGGGTGAAGCCCGATTGCTGGACATCGCGCTTGCCGACCGCCCTGGCTGTGCGACGCTGCTTGGCCAGCAACCGATCAAGCCCGGCGTGCGCTCGCCGATGCGCCTGGCCCATGGTCGAATCGGTTACCCGCTCAGTGGTCGCGGCGCCACTCACCTCGATGCCAGCGTTGCTGCGCGGCGGCTGCGCTCACTGTTCCCTGGCCTGAACGGTCGACAGATTGCGGCCTTGCAGGCCGAACTGGCCGAGACCGGCGACCTCGGCTCTGCGATCGGACGCTTGCGCGCAGAACTGCGCGATCTCGATAATGACTTGCGCAAATGGGTCAAGGATGCGCAAGGCCTGGACGATCGTTTCGATCGACAACAGTGTGCCGAGCAACTCATACAGGCCTGGCGTCGGGAAGGAGGCAGCCACCAGCAGGTGCTCGTGCTGGAACGCATGCGCTTACCCCAACTACCCGCAATCAACGCCCGCCTGCCTCATGTCCGGGAACTGAAACTGACCGGCCTGGAACTGCAACATCTGGACCAGCAGTTTCTGTCATGCTTCCCCAACCTGCGAATGCTGGAAGTGATCGACAACCCGCACCTCCCTGCAGAGTCGCTGTATCAGGCGCTTGCGGCGGTGCCCAAGCTGCGCGCGCTCGACCTGACCAGCAATACGCTGGAAGTCCTCTCGCCCACTGCGCAGCGGGTGCTGACCGCGATGCCCGACCTGCGCCAGTTGAACCTGCGTCGTAACCGGCTGACCCTCGACCAGGACACATTGGCCTTTCTGTGCAACATGCCCCTGGATGTCCTGAGGCTGGGCAGCAACCGCATCACACTCGATGAAGACCTCGCGGCACGGTTCCAGGACCTTGTCCATCCGCAACGGCTGGAGCTGGACTTCAACCCCTTGCAAGTCGCCCCCGACGTCGGTTTCATGGCTCGGCTCCGCCATCTGGACTTGAACAACTGCCAGTTGCAGGCATGGCCCAACGGCCTCACCACGTTGATGAACCAACCCCAGTATCAGCTGCGCTATCTGAACCTGTCGTGCAACCGTATCCACCATGTCCAGGACCTGCCCAACATACTCCGCAGCCCGTTTGCACGCGATGTCGCCGCCCGCCTGCCTGAACGCAACTGGCTGTTCAATTACAACAACATCGAGGCCGAATCCCTCAGGCGTCTACGCGCCAGCGGTGTCAACACCTTCGAGCATACGCCCGAGAGGCCGGAGTGGCAGGAGTTCTGGCGAGACCCGGCGAGCAGCCGCCAGGATCAGCTCTGGGCCGACTTGTTCGACCAGAACGAAAACGGTGCCCTGCAAGGCGTGATCGAGCGCCTGACCTATTCGAAAGAAGCGCAAAGCGATCCGCAAGGCCTGCGCATGCGTGTATGGTCGCTGCTCGAGCAAGCCAGCGAAGACACCGCGCTGCGAGACCGCCTGACGGAAGTGGCGCAACTCTACCCGCCCACCTGTGGCGATGCCGGCGCCGAGGCCTTCAGCGCCTTGGAGGTCGAATTGCTGGCCAACCGGGCAGCGGGCCAGGCGCAGGGCAGCATCAAGCCGCTTGCCGACTTGTACCGCCAGCTGTATCGCCGGGAAAAGGTCAACGAACTGGCTGACCGCATCAGTCTCAAGCGCAATCAACGCAAGCAGGCGCTGCTGGACGATGTCATGGACGACGAGCTGCCAGCCTACGATGTGCTGGACTCCCCTGTAGCCTTTCCCGATGTGGACCTGGAAACCGGTCTGGTCGATGACATTGAAGTCCGCCTGGCCCTGCGTCAGTCCCTGGCCGAAAGCCTCGACTTTCCCGAACCCAGCAGGGGCATGCTTTATCGAGGTACTGCGAGGATCAACCAGACGATAATCGACAACCTGGGCACTGCCGTGCTCGAGCTCGATGCCGACGCCACTGCACGTCAACAATGGATGGCCGGGCAAACCGTCTGGGTTGACTACCTGAAAAACCGATATGCGAGCCAGTTTGAAGCCATTACCGACTTCTGGCGACCCGGCATCGACTACCTGTTCTATTGCTGGGACGCGGCTTATGAGCCGATCACCTGGCTGGACAGCGCCATCACGCGCACGCTGAGCGCGTACCTGCCGGCTTCGCCCTTGGACGAAAGCGGCCTGTTACGCCGAGTGCCACTCGAACAGGCCGCTTTCTACAAGGCCATGGGCGCCTTGACGCACGAGCAGCAACAAGTCGAGGCCGGGCTGCTACTGAGCCTTACCCGGCAAGCGGAAACCCTCAACGACTGATCATTGACCGCGCAGGTCTTCGAAGAAGGCCTGCCGCCCATCCACCTGGCTCGACGCGCGCGGCACACCCGCTGCCTCTGCGTTGGCCGCTTCGACATGCCAATAGCAGTGCCTGACCGCACGCGTCACCGCCACATAGGCCAGGCGCTGCACCTCCTCCTTCTGCGCCGTATCGAACGGCTGGGCATCGCCGGCCTTGCCCAGGCCCGCCTGGCGGTACACCTGGTTCTTGTAGGGCGAGCTGCTCAGGTACTGGCAATCGCCGAGCATGAACACGGCATCGGCCTGCAAGCCTTTGGCGCTATGGTAGGTCAACTGGCGCAGGCGCCGCTGCTCGGCAGGCAACTGGGCTTCGGCGTGCAGGACACTTTGCAGGTGCTCGTTCATCAGGGCTTTGTCGCTGCCCTTGCGGTACAGCATCATCACCGACTCGCCGCGCTGGTAATGCTCGATCAGCGTCTCACCCAGCGCCGCCTCATCACGGTCGAAGACCCGCACCGGGGCCACCGGCAGCTCAGCGGCCGGCCCACTGGCGCGGGCCTTCTTGCCGGCAATCGCCGGGGTGCCTTTGACCAAGTGTTCGGCGGCATCGATCACCTGCTGCTGGCAGCGGTAGTTGTCGACCAGCATCACCCGCGTATTGGCCGGCGACGGAAAAGCCTTGGTGAACTCCATGAAGTACTTCGGTGAACTGCCGCGCCAACCGTAGATCGACTGCCAGTCATCCCCCACGCACATCAACGAGGCATGCTGGGCATTGCGCCCGGTGTGCATGGCCGGGCCGCGGCGGCGGATTTCCGCGAGGCTGGCCCGCAGCCAGCTGACGATCTGCGGCGAGACGTCCTGGAACTCGTCGATCATCAGGTGCGCCAGTGGCCGCAGCAGCGGGTCGGGCAGCAGCTGCAGGTTCTCCGGGTTGTTCTCGCCGAACAGGGCGAACATGCGGTTGTAGCTCATCACCGGTGGCGACTGGTCGAGCAAGTGCGCTTCCAGGGCTTTCCAGTACAGCGCCAACGCCTCGAAGAACAGCGCGTCGGTGTCGCCGGGCGGGAAGCTCATGGCCGCCACGGCCGGGTTCACCTCGAGGCCAAGGTTCTCGATGAAGTTGGCGGCACCGACAAAGGCGTCGAGCAACGGCGCCGGGGCCAGCTCGCCTTTGACCTTGTACTCGAATCCCGGCCCGGCCACGGCATCACCGGCCAGCGATGCGGCCAGGCGCCGGGCCATGGCGTAGTTGTCCAGCCAGATCAGCGGCTTGTCGCAGAACGCCTGCAGCAAGGTGCGCTTGACCGCCCACTCGGCACGCACCGCCAGCTTGGCGCCGGGGCGTTGGTACTGGGCGCTTTCGGCGGGGTCGAAGCCCAGCACCACCCAGGCATCGAGGCCTTCCAGTCGGCCGTGCACATGGAAGCGGCTGCCGCGGATCTCGACCGTTTCGCGGCACGGCTCGATCCCCTTGATCGGCCAGGCGCCAGCAGCGAACCACAGGTCTTCGATCACATCGCACAGTTCTTCGTCACGCTGGGCGGCCAGCTGGGTAACCTGCACGCGCTTCTGCACGTCCGGGTGGTCCGGGTCCAACGGCTTGAGTTGGAGGGCCTCGCGGCGCAAGGTGGCGATGATTTCGGCGAAGCGCGGGCTGGCGCCGAGCAACTGGCTGTAGCACTGGTTGAGCTGTTGCCGCTGGGCATCGTTCAGGCGCAGGTCGAACGGGTTGCTGTCGGCCTCTGCTTCGCGGCCGGCCGGCATCTCATTGCCCAGGGTTTCGAACGCGCGCACCTGGCCGAAGCCCGGCAAGCTGCGCACCAGTGGCAGGATCCGTGAATGGAAGGTGCGCACCAGCTCGCGCGCCTTGGCCGGTTGCAGGTCGAGCTGCCAGAGGGCGAACACTTGCACCAGGCGCTTGATGAAGTCCTTGCGCGACTCGCGGGTGAAGGTGACCACGGTCATCGCGTCCAGCTCGTAGCCCAGGTACTGACGCAACAGCAGGATGCGCAGCACCAGCGAGGTCGACTTGCCTGCCCCGGCGCCGGCCACCACACAGGTGGACGGTGTGTCGCTGAAGATCAGCTTCCACTGCGCAGCACTGGGTTGGGCCTCGGCGGGCAGGCGCTGGGCAACGTCGGCCTTGAAGCGCTTCTTCAGCTCGGCATTCAAAGGCAGACGCCAATCGTCGAACAGATTGTCGTCCTGCCCAGGCACGGCGGCGGCATCAGGGCGGGCGTCGCGGATCACCAGCACCTGGCGCCCGGCCTCAAAGCCTTCCGCTCGCCCGCGCTCGAACCCTTCGCGCAGGCCATCGGCATGGCCGCTGCGCTGGCCCGTGACGTGGCCCAGGAACCAGGAGTCGCGATGTTGTGCCTGCAGGCGGGTCAAGCCGCGGCCCAGCAGGCGGGCCGCCAGGCGGCGCAACCAGGGTAATTGAGCGGGCGGGGTCAGTTCGGCGGGGGCCTGGGGTTGCTCGTGGGCCACGGTCACTCCGTTGAAAATCAAATCAGCAGGCCATGTTCGCCGCATCTGCTGAAAATCGCCAGCGAATGCTTGCAGATCAGTGTATTAGGCGATGAATCGCATAATCCACTTCGCCATCATCAATCTATTAATATGATGATTATCAGCCGATATTTACGCTTATTTTCGATGTTTATTTGGCGCATCATGGCTTCATTCCACTGACTCAAGGAGCACGACCATGCTGCAACTGCGACCGTTCGAAGGCCTCGGCCACGCCAACCACGGCTGGCTCGACGCTCACCACCACTTCTCGTTCGCCGAATACTACGACCCGGCGCGCATGCACTGGGGCAACCTGCGGGTGTGGAACGATGACCTGATCGCCGCCGGCAGCGGGTTCCCACCACACCCGCACCGCGACATGGAAATCATCACCTATGTGCGTGAAGGCGCCATTACCCACCAGGACAGCCTCGGCAACAAAGGTCGTACCGAAGCTGGCGACGTGCAGGTGATGAGTGCGGGAAGCGGCATCGTGCACAGCGAGTACAACCTCGAAGAGGTCGACACCCGCATCTTCCAGATCTGGATCGTGCCGGAGAAGGTAGGCGATGCACCGTCGTGGGGGACCCGCCCATTCCCTAAAGGCAAGCGCGGCGAAGGCTTCGTGACCCTGGCCAGCGGCCGGGCCGGTGATGAAGACAGCCTGCAGATCCGTACCGACGCGCGGCTGGTGGCTGCGACACTGCGGGCTGGCGAAACCGCCGAATACCGCTTCGATGCCGGGCGCCGGGGTTACCTGGTGCCCGCCAAGGGGCTGGTGGAGGTCAATGGACTGCGTGTCAAGGGCCGGGATGGTGTGGCGATCGAGGAAGAAGAAGTGCTGCGGGTGACCGCGATCGAGGACAGCGAAATCGTCCTGGTCGATGTCGCCTGACTTTCGGACCAAGGGGGCTGCTGTGCAGCCCTTTCGCGACACAAGGCCGCACCTACAGGGGATATGCATTCTCCTGTAGGAGCGGCCTTGTGTCGCGAATGGGCCGCAGCGCGGCCCCGCTCAGGTCAATCAGGCAATCGCTGCATCCACCAGCACCTGCGCCTCTTCCACCAGGCGCTTGAGGTGCGCCTCATCGACAAAGCTCTCGGCGTAGATCTTGTAGATGTCTTCCGTCCCCGAAGGCCGCGCAGCAAACCAGCCATTGGCGGTCATCACCTTCAGGCCACCAATCGCCTGGCCATTGCCCGGCGCCTGGCTGAGGATCTGCACGATCGGCTCACCGGCCAGTTCGGTCGACTTCACCTGCTCCGGCGCCAGCTTGCTCAGGGCGGCCTTCTGCCGGGCATCGGCCTTGGCCTCGACGCGGGTGGCGTATGGCTTGCCCAGCGCTGCGGTCAAGTCGTTGTAGGCCTGGCTCGGGTTCCGACCGGTGCGGGCAGTCATCTCCGCTGCCAGCAACGCTGGAATCAGGCCGTCCTTGTCCGTTGCCCAGACCGTGCCGTCCTTGCGCAGGAACGAGGCACCGGCACTCTCCTCACCACCAAAGCCGAGCGAGCCGTCGAACAGGCCCTGGGCGAAGTACTTGAAGCCCACCGGCACTTCATACAGTTCACGGCCCAGGCGCTCGGTGACGCGGTCGATCAGGCCGCTGGACACCACGGTCTTGCCCACCGCAGCGTCGCTGCGCCATTGCGGGCGGTTGCGGTACAGGTAGTCGATGGCCACGGCCAGGTAGTTGTTCGGCTGCAGCAGGCCATCGGCGGTGACGATGCCGTGGCGGTCATGGTCCGGGTCACAGGCGAAGGCCACGTCGAAGCGATCACGCAGACCAATCAGGCCCTGCATGGCGTAAGGCGAGGATGGGTCCATGCGGATCTGCCCGTCCCAGTCCACGCACATGAAGCGGAAGGTCGGGTCGACTTCGGTGTTCACCACTTCCAGGTTCAGCTGGTAGCGCTCGGCGATCGCCGACCAGTAGCGCACCCCTGCCCCACCCAGCGGATCGACGCCCAGGCGCAGGTTGGCGCCACGAATGACGTCGAAATCGATGACGTTTTCCAGGTCGGCCACGTAACTGGCCACGTAGTCGTGGCGCTTGGTGGTGGCAGCCTGCAGCGCCTGGGCATAGGCCATGCGCTTGACCCCGGCAAGGTTCGCAGCCAGCAGTTCGTTGGCCTTGGCCTCGATCCACTTGGTCACGTCGCTGTCGGCCGGGCCGCCGTTGGGCGGGTTGTACTTGAAGCCGCCACTCTGCGGGGGGTTGTGCGACGGGGTGATGACGATGCCATCGGCCAGGCCCTGGCTGCGGCCACGGTTGTAGCAGAGGATGGCATGGGACACCGCCGGAGTCGGGGTGTATTCGTCATCCTTGGACAGCATCACCTGCACGCCATTGGCGGCCAGCACTTCCAGTGCACTGGCTGCGGCCGGCGCGGACAACGCGTGAGTGTCGGCGCCGATGAACAGCGGGCCGTCGATGCCTTTTTCCTGGCGGTACAGGCAGATGGCCTGGGTGATCGCCAGCACGTGGTGCTCGTTGAAACTCAGGTCGAACGAGCTGCCCCGGTGCCCCGAAGTGCCGAAGGCCACGCGCTGAGCCGCCACGGCGGCGTCGGGGCGGCCGGTGTAATAGGCGGTGAGCAGGCGGGGAATATCGACCAGCACGCTGGCCGGAGCCGGCTTGCCTGCCAAAGGACTGAGCGTCATGCAAAAACCTCGAGTTCAACGGATGTTGGTGTTGGAACACGCAGTGTACTGGGAGTTGCAATGCCGTGCGATGGGGCCACCCGGGATTATTTAACTGCCACCTGCCACCATGCGGGAAACATCTGCTGCACCCTGGACTCGGCGAAACGTTCGTCGATCAGCACCAGCACACCGCGGTCCTGGTCGCCTCGTATGACCCGGCCGGCGGCCTGGATGACCTTGCGCACACCGGGGTACAGGTAGGCGTAGTCGAAACCGGCGCCAAACTGCCGCTGCAGACGTTGCCGGAACTGTTCGTTGACCGGGTTGACCTGGGGCAGGCCAAGGGTGGCGACGAAGGCGCCGATCAGGCGCGTGCCAGGCAAGTCGACACCCTCGCCGAACGCGCCACCGAGCACGGCAAAGCCCACGCCCTGCCCGTTCGCGACGAAGCGATCGAGAAAGCCCTGGCGTGCGCCTTCATCCATGCCCGGCGCCTGCGCCCAGAGCGGGATGCCCGGATAGCGCTCGGCGACCAGCCCGGCTACCTGCTGCAGGTAGTCGAAACTGCTGAAGAACGCCAGGTAGTTGCCTGGCTGGCGCTGATACTGGTCGGCAATCAGCTCGGTGATCGGCGCCAGTGAGGCCTGGCGTTCCCGATAGCGAGTCGAGACCTGGCTGGCGATGCGCACCTCGAGCTGCTCGGCACGGAACGGCGCCGCCACATCCAGCCAGGCGGAGTCCGCAGGCATGCCGAGCAGGTCGGCGTAGAATGGCCTCGGGCTCAAGGTGGCGGAAAACAGCGCCACACTCCGCGCGGCCTGCATGCGCGGCGCAAGCAACCGGGCCGGGGTGACGTTACGCAGGCACAGGCTGGCCAGGCGCCGTTTGCGCGAGCCCTCGCGCAGGCTGACGTCGAACAGGAAATCCTCGCCGAACAGTTCCGCCACCCGGCTGAACTGCAGCGCCTGGTAGAAAAACTGCAGCACCTGGGCATCGACTTCGGCCGGCTTTTCATTCATCCGCTCCTGGATCAACCCGATGCATTGCTGCAGGGCACGCAGGAAGGACTCCGGCAACTGGTCGCTGGCCTGGTAAGGCGCGCGCTGCTCCTTGTACAGCGCGTTCCACTGCCGGTTCAGCCGGTCCAGGGCACTGCCGAGCCCTTGCGGCTTGCTTTGGCGCAAGGCGAGCAGCTGGCCCTGGTCAAGGCTGGCGCTGTACATGTTGCGGCCGCGCTCCACCAGGTTGTGCGCCTCGTCTACCAGCACCGCAACCCGCCACTGGTTGAGCTGGGTCAGGCTGAACAGCAACGCGTGGGCATCGAAATAGTAGTTGTAGTCGGCCACCAGTACGTCCACCCAACGGGCCATTTCCTGGCCGAGGTAGTACGGGCACACCTGATGCGCCAATGCCACTTCGCGCAAGCCGGCGCGGTCGAGCATGGGCCGCAAAGCCGCCGCCGCGCGTGCGGCCGGGAGGCGGTCGTAGAAGCCTTGGGCCAACGGGCAGGACTCGCCATGGCAGGCTTTGCCCGGGTATTCGCAGGCCTTGTCCCGGGCGATCAGCTCCAGGGTGCGCAAGGCCGGCTGTGGCGAACCCGCGCTGATCTGGCGCAGGGCGTCAAGCGCCAGCGCCCGCCCGGGGGTCTTTGCAGTGAGGAAGAACACCTTGTCGAGCTTCTGCGGGACCATCGCCTTGAGTAGCGGGAACACGGTGCCGAGGGTCTTGCCGATCCCGGTACTGGCCTGCGCCATCAGGCAGCGGCCAGTGCTGACCGCCTTGTACACGGTTTCGGCCAGTTGCCGCTGGCCCTGGCGAAACTGCGGGTAAGGAAAGCCCAACCCCAGCAAACCCTGGTCGCGCTCGGCAAGTCGCTGTTGCTGGGCCTGGGCCCAGCCGAGAAACCGTTGGCACTGGGTGTCGAAGAAGCCCTGCAATTCATCGGCGCGACAGGACTCGCTGATCAGCGTCTGGCTGTCGTTGTCGACATCCAGGTAGACCAGCGCCACCTCGATGGCCGGCAACTGCCGGGCCTGGCACAGCAGCCAGGCATAGACCTTGGCCTGGGCCCAGTGCAGTTGCCGGTGATTGGCCGGCTGGCGGGCCAGGTCGCCACGGTAGGTCTTGATTTCTTCCAGGCGATTGGCGGCCGGGTCGTAGCCATCGGCACGCCCGCGCACCAGCAGGCTCTGGTATTGGCCCTCAAGGGCAATTTCCGCCTCATAGCCTGTTGCGCGCCGGGCGACCACCCGGCGATGCCCTTCGATACCTTCCTGGGCCGTGGGGGACGGGGTAAAGCGCAGGTCCAGGTCACCGACCTTGGCGCTGAACTCGCACAACGCCCGCACTGCCACGCGGTAGCTCATGGTGCCTCGCTCCAACGCACATGGCAGACCGCAACCGGCAAACCCTGTTCGGCGCAGAACTCCAGCCAGCGCAGCTGATTGTCTTGCAAGCGATCACCCGGGCCCTTGACCTCGACCATCCGATAGCGCTGCTGCTCCGGCCAGAACTGGATCAGGTCAGGCATGCCGGCGCGGTTGTTGCGAATATCCTGCAACAGGCGCAGGAAACACTGTTTCAAGTGCGCGGCGGGCAGACACGCCAATGCTTCATCAAGCAGCACTTCGTTGAGCATGGGCCAGAACACGAACGGCGATTGCAGGCCTTGCTTGGCCGCGTAGCAGTCGAGGATGGCCTGGCGATGGGAGCCATCGTCCAGGCGCCCCAGGCAGGCCAGGAACTGTTCCGCACGCCGGTGCTGGAAGTCGCTGTCATGCAAGTCCTGGGGCGCCGCCTGGAACGGGTTGAAAAAGGCCCCCGGAATCGGAGCGAAGATCGCCTCCCAGCACAACAAGCCGAACAGGCTGTTGAACAATGTGTTTTCCACGTAATACGCCTGCCCTCCCGCTTGCGCCAGGTGTTGCCGCACGGCCTCCTCCACACCCAGCCCGGCCTGCTCGCGTGGCAGCTCCAGTTCGATCAGCTCCAGGGGTGCTGCACGCCGGCGGCGCTGCGCCGGCCCGCCGAGCTTGCGTGCCAGCCGCGGCAACATGCGCTGCAGCGCTTGCACTTCCAGGGCATTGGCCGGTGCAGCCGCCAGCTCCCGTGCATAGGCATAAGCCTGCTGCCAACGCTCGCTGCGCTCGAACACGCGAACCTGGCGGATACGCGCTTGCGCATGGCTGCTGCGGGCATACACCGCCAGGGCCTGGTCCCAGTCACCCAGGCGCTCGCACTGTTGGCCCAGGGCAAACAGCAGCCGGCCATGGCGCCGCGCCAGCCACGGGTTGTCGAAGCTCAGGTCGGCCAGTGACGCGAGGATCGACGCGGGGTCTTCCCCCCGCTCCAGACGCTCGCCACACTGGTGCAGCGCCATTGCCTGATCGACCTCGCTGCGCTGCTGCAGAGCGCGTGAGTCAGGGCTGAACGCGACCTGCTCGAAACGCAGCACGCCCAGGTCGGCCAGCACAAACTCCGACCAGTCTTGATACAGGTTGCCGAAAAACAGCAGCCGCATGCGATCGCACAGTGGCTGCAGGCACCATTGCACGATCCCCACCGGGGCCTGGGCAAACCATTCGCGCAACGGCCTGGGGACCAGCGACAGGGGCCGCAGTTGTTCAAGCAGGTCGCCTTTGGCCGCCCGCGGGCGGCTTAACAGCCCAGCGAAACCTGCGGCGAGTTCATCCTTGCGCAACAGCGCGAACAGCTGTTCAAGGCTCAGGACCTCCGGCTCGCGCACCCAACCCAATGCCAACAGCGGTTGCAAGGCAGCCATGCTGTCGCCGATTTCGGCATAGTCCAGGCGGTCACAGCGAAACAGCTCGCCTTTGCGCATCACCATGCGCACCATCAGCGCCTGGGCCGGCTGCGCCAGTTTGGCAAAGGCATGGAGAAAGGCCCGCTCCTGCTCGTCGAGCAGGTCGGCGTAACGTGAGTCGACCCACTGCAGTACCTGGCGGAAGTTGTGCAGGTAATACAGCGGGTCATCGACAGGGTGAGCGATCACAAGACGGGGTCAGGCAGCCAGAGTGAACACTGTTTATACATACAGACCAGCTGCACAGGCAAGCACCGTGGTTGATTGCGGCGCTCTACCGACGAACGGTGTCAACCGCCAAGGCCAACCCCAGGCGTTGCAGCGCCTCGATCAGTGTACCGGGCTGCTCGCCCAACCAGGTCAGCAGTAGAAATTGCCGATAACGCCCGTGGACGCTGAATTGCTCACCGGCCAGCACCTGTAATGCCGAGCCCGCTGTCGCCGCCACGGCTCGAGCGCCGACACTTTCCGGTGACAGGCGCACCCACAAGGCGCACCCGCCATCAGGCATGTCGAACGCCACCTGCGCTCCCAACACCGCCCTCAAATGCTGGCAAAGTTGTGCCATACGCCCCTGCAGTACCCCCCGCATCCGCCCCAGGTGCTGGTCGATTTCGCCCGAACTGATCATCTGCGCCAGCGCCTGCTGGCGCAGCGGGGCAAGCTGGAAGGCTCGCTGGGAGAACGCCTCTGCCAACGCCGGGTGGCACCCCAACAGGTAGGCATAGGGTACCTCGGCCCCCATGCTCGCCTCCAGCGAACCCAGTACCAGCAGCCGGCGCGGGTCAACCCAGTCGCGCAGCCGAGACCCCACAGGCAAGGAAAAACACAACTCGCTGTCGAGATCGTTCTCCAGCAACCAGACCGGGTGCAACGCCAGCAGCTCGGCGAGCTGCTGCTGGGCGTGCTGGGGCATCAGGCGCCCCGCAGGAAAACCCAGGCACGAAGGCATGATCATCATGCGCACTGGCTCACAGCCCAGCAGCGTCGACAGGCTGCCGATATCCGGACTGCCGCCGCTATCGAGCGGCAGTTCGAGGACCCGCATGTCACAGCGTTGCAATACCCGCAGGATCCGCCAACAGCAGGGCGAAGCGACCACCACGGCACAGCCACGCAGCCCCAACGCCAGCAGCAGCGTTTCCAGCAACGCCTGGACATCCGGGCCCAGGTGCACATCCTCAGGCTGCCAGTACTGACGCGAAGCGCGCGTATAGCGTTCGGCCAGGGCATCACGCAGGCGTGGCCCGCCCAGCACCCGCGCGGGTTGCGTACGCAGCCGCCCCAGGCGCCGCTCATGGGCGAACAGTGCGCGCAGCAGCGGCTGCGCGGGCAGCGCCTGGGCCACGTCGGCCCGGCCAGCTTGCAGGCCAACCTGGGCGAAATAGCCGGATTTTGGCACCGAATGTACCCGCCCTTCATGCTCGAGCAGGCTGTAGGCCGCTTGCACCGTGGCCAATGAAACCCCCAGGCGTCTGGACAAGGCCCTCAGCGAAGGCAAGCGTGGCTGCCCTCCCCGCTCGGCTTCGTCGATCAAGGCGACCAGATAGCGGTACACCACCTGATAGGCGAATTCACGGCCCATCAGGATGAGGCCTTGAACGGCGCAGGGCTGCTCAGCAACCGCAACTGCACATCGCGCCTTGCCAGGTTGGCGAGCAAAGGCCGTACTCCCGTGCCCAACCGCCCCTTGTAGACCATGCGCAACTGTGCCAACTGCAAGCCGCTGGTGTTGACGATCCAGTCCTTGACGGCATCAGGGCAGGACTTGCCCTGCAAGGCCCGATGCAGGTAAGGCAACGCGACCAGCATGTCAGCGTGACAACACTGCAGAAACCGCTCCAGACCCGCCCCCTGGTCGCAAAACGGCCGGTACAACATGCAGGCGACCTGGGTCTGCTCAAGCCCGTAGCCCTTGGCCAAGCGCCTCGGCGGCAGCGCCTGCGGCCCGGCCGGTTCGCTCTGGCTGAACCGGGATGCGTCAGGCGCCTGTCCGCAAGCGCCTGTTTCTGGCAGCTGCGCCAGCGCCAGAGGGTCGACAAACGCCGCCAGCGGCGGGCCTTCCTGTATCACCTCGAGGCCGCAACCCAAGATCACGTCCAGTTGGCCGTCGCTGAGCAACTGGGCCAACAGATCGTCGATCACGATGACCCGCATCGGCAATGCCCTTGAACGGGTGCTATCGGACACAGCGATGGCCACACCCGGTGAATCGACGGCGGCACGCAACTGGCCCAACCCGCTGGCCAGGCTATCGACGCATTGATGCAGCGAGCCAAGGCGGGTGGCACCTGCCAAGCGCAGGCTGCGCCGGGCCCAGGCCGCAAAGCGCCGTCGCTGATGGGCGGGCACGGCGGTAACCAGTGCATCGGCACCCGGGTACTCGGCCAGTGCCCGGCGAACGGCATCGGCCAGTTCCAGGTGGGTGCGGCTGCCCAGCAACGCTTGCGGGCGCGCATCGACCAGGTGACCGAACAAGAGCAACGCTTCGCGTGTCAACGGCCACTGCCGGGCTGCGGCATCGGCGCGGCGACAGAAGGGCACCACGTCGGCGCCCTCGACCATCTGCAACAGCACCCGCGGGTCATCATGCATGAACAAGGCGCTGAAGGTGCGCTCGTGCTGCTCCAGCACGGCGCTGCTGGCTGTGGGCAAACAGGCCACCAACACCCGTAACTTGAAGGTGACCGGTGCTCGCAAGGCAATGCTCAACTGGGCGGCCCGCAAGATCGCCAATAGCCGGGCACTACGACAATCTGCCCCGTGTACCACCAGCAACCTGAACGTACCGATATATTCCGGCCCGCCAGCGGCCACCAGCAGACGCTGTATCAATAACTGCAGGGAGGCGCGTTGCTCCTTCGACATATGGCTCAACAGGCGTTCCAGCACCTGTTGGTAGATAAAGTGCATAGCCTGGTCGTGCACAATGCTCACGGCGTTACCTCAACTTCATTTCACAACAAAATTCGCTGCACAGGATTTAGTACAGCGGATTTAATTTGAAGAAACTTCCTACAAAAATCCGGGAAACTTCGAAGTTGTAATACGCTGTCGTTCCACGAACGCAAAACATGAACCCATCCATGGACTTACCCTCATCTTCAATCGCGCACTGCTGTGCCTGTTGTTCTCCACTGCACGCTCCTTGCGCCAACTATCGATACGCCATTATCGAGCGTTGACCAAGGATTAAAAGATACAGATCTTGCTGAAAACACCATTCAGAAATCGGCAAACACAACCCCGCACAGCGCGGAAACCTCACTTGAAAACACTTCCATGTTGCTAATGGAAACATCTATTTACAAAGTTAATGACCGCAGTCCATGTAAATATAACCAGCCATAATGCAAAAAACCGGGCATCAGCCCGGTTTTTCATTACCCACGTGCTTCAGGCCGTAGCCATGTCCAGCACCACCCGCCCACCACATGGGCACTCGTCCATGTACCTATGGGCCTCGACCACCTTGGCGAACGGATACACCTTGATGATCTGCGGAGTCAGCAACTGATCGGCGGTGAACTGGTTGATATCGCGCAAGGCCCGTTGCAGCGCCACCTGATCCTGGCTGATGCCCAGTTCCGGCTTGCCGGTGAAGTTGCCGATACAGTGCACGTAAAACTGGATGTTCTTCTGGAATGCCGCACAGGCAGGAAACGGTGTCTGGTTGCCCCCCTGCAGGCCATACAGTACCAGGCTGCCGCGCGGCGCCAGCACATCGCCCAGCAGCGACATCTGCGGCCCGCCCATGCCATCGAGGACCATGTCCACGCCGCGTCCGTCGGTGTACTTGCCAACCTGCATCAGCAAGTCCTGCTCCTCGGTGACGATCACCTTGTCGGCCCCCAGGCCCAGCAGGTAGTCACGTTGCTCGGGCTCGCGGGTGGCGGCGAACACCTTGAGGCCGAGCGCCTTGCCCAGTTGCACGAAGGCCGGCCCGGCACAATGGCTGGCATCGGTGACCAGCGCGGTCTGCCCGGCCTTGGCGCGTGCCAGGTCGACGTAGGCGAAATAGGCGATCAAAAGCGGCGTGTAGTGCACGCTGGCCTCGATCGGCGAGAGCAGGTCCGGATAGCGGGTGATGGCGGTGCGCGGCAGCACGATGACATCACCATACACCGGGTGATCGTTGGCACTGGTGGCCGGGAAGCTGGCGACCCGGTCGCCCACTGCGATGTCATCGACGCCTTCGCCGACCGCAGTCACCACACCGGCCATCTCGTGGCCGATCCCTGCCGGCAGACGGGCTTGGGAGGGCGCCAGGTTCTGCCGCCAGAGCACGTCATACCAGCTCACGCCGATCGCCTCGACGCGGATCTGCACCTCGCCGACGGCAGGTGACGGTTCGGCCTGCTCCTCGCAACGGAGCACATCGGCAGCGCCGAACTTGTGGAAACGGATCATGCGGGACATCGCATACCTCGCCTGTGTGAATCTCGTATTACCACGGACTTTATCCGGGCTTTTGCGGTTAGACCATCAGTGGCTATTAATAGTCGACATGCCTGTCATCGATTGGGCACCTGACTTTCCTGTGCATTGGCCCCCGGAAATCGGTGCAGGGTAACAGCCTTTGGCCTTAAGATTCACCCCTGCCCCACTTTAGGCGAAGCGCACCGATGAATCGAAACGACCTGCGTCGCGTAGACCTCAACCTGCTGATCGTGTTCGAAACCCTCATGCATGAGCGTAGCGTGACCCGCGCTGCCGAGAAGCTGTTCCTCGGCCAGCCGGCAATCAGCGCGGCCCTGTCGCGCCTGCGCAACCTGTTCGACGACCCGCTGTTCGTGCGTACCGGCCGCAGCATGGAGCCGTCGGCACGCGCTCATGAAATCTTCGCCCTGCTGTCACCGGCGCTGGATTCGATCTCCACCGCGGTCAGCCGCGCCGCCGAGTTCGACCCGGCCACCAGCAACGCAGTGTTCCGCATCGGCCTGTCGGACGACGCCGAATTCGCCTTGCTGCCGCAATTGCTCAAGCGCATCCGCGCCGAAGCCCCCGGCATCGTCCTGGTGGTACGTCGGGTCAATTACCTGTTGATGCCAACCCTGCTGGCCTCGGGCGAAATCTCCGTGGGCGTCAGCTATACCAGCGAACTGCCAGCCAACGCCAAGCGCAAGGTGCTGCGGCGCAGCAAGCCCAAGCTGCTGCGCGCCGACAGCGTGCCGGGCAGCATCACCCTCGATGACTTCTGCGCGCGGCCGCATGCGCTGGTTTCGTTTGCCGGGGACTTGTCGGGCTTCATCGACGAGGCGCTGGAGGAGATAGGCCGCAAGCGCCATGTGGTGCTGGCGGTACCGCAGTTCAATGGCCTGGGGAGTTTGCTGGCGGGCACCGATATCGTCGCCACGGTGCCGGACTATACGGCCGATGCCTTGACCTCGGCGGGAGGCTTGCGGGCTGAGGACCTGCCGATGGACGTGCGCTCGTTCGAGCTGCATATGGCCTGGCGCGGGGCGCAGGACAACGACCCGGCGGAACGCTGGTTGAGGTCGAGGATACAAATGTTCTTTGGCGATCCCGATAGTCTGTGATCAAGCTCTATTGAGTACGCGCTTTTGTGCGCCGTTGAATCGTGAGCTGTTGTGGAAGACGAGGTGGTGTCCAGAAGCAAGCCCATCGATCAAAGGTCGAGGGCACCACGGTGCAAGGCGTTCAGCATGCGCGCAGCGTCAGCGCTACCCTCGTCCAGCAGAGCGAGGGGCACTTCACTCAAGGCGGGTTGAGTATCGGCAAGCCCCTCGCCAACCAAGGCCAGCGGGCATTCGATTTCCATCTGCAACGCGCGCAAGCGCCTGATCAAGGCGGGGCTCAGCGGGGCCTGGACTTTTATCACCAGTGCCGCAGGCCGCATCGCCGCACACACGACAGGGAGCTCTTCCAGCGGCTGCCCGCAACCGAGCACTTCGATACGCTGCTGCGCACTGCTCAACAGCATCCCGGCGCACAGCACCTTGAGTTCGGCTTGCCCCTCGGTAGCGGCCAGCAACACTCGCGGCGCATCGGCCTGGTTCATTTGCAGGCGCAGCAGCAAGCGTGCACGCAAGAACGTGTCGAGAAACAGCCATTGGCTGCGCTCGCCTGGCGCAGCCCCTGCAGCCAGGTCGTGCCAAACCGGCATCAGCACTTGCCGCAGGACGGTGGCCGTGGGGAAAAGTGTGCACAACTGCCCATGGATGCCTTCAAGCGCCGTTGCATCGAAAGCCTTGGAGGCGCGCGCCACGCTGGCGCGCCATTGGTCAAAGGCCGAGAGCTGCTGTGCAGAGACCTCAGGCTGGCCCGCGAGCCTTTCGCCGACCTTGCTGATCGGCACGCCGTTGCCAGTCCAACGCAAGATGTCGCGTATGCGCTGGACATCCCGCGCCGTGTACAGGCGATGGCCGCCCTCGGTGCGCTGCGGGCTGATCAAGCCATGGCGCCGCTCCCAGGCACGCAAGGTCACCGGGTTGACGCCGGTCAAGCTGACTACATCGCGCATCGGTAGCAGGTCGGGTGAAGTGGCGTCAGTCATAACGAGGGGCATCCAGAGGGTGAAACATTCTAAACCCATATGCGCCTTCTGCGCTGAGCCGTCTTGGTTCATGATGCAACATACATCGCCGAAACCTTCTGCATAGAAGATACGCTGCGCATATCGCATACGAAACGCCTGTAGGGTGGCCTCCATGATAAACGCGAAACTCCTGCAACTGATGGTTGAGCAGTCAAACGATGGCATCGTCGTCGCCGAGCAGGAAGGCGATGACAGCATCCTTATTTACGTCAACCCCGCTTTCCAGCACCTCACCGGTTACTACGCGGACGACATCCTCTATCAGGACTGCCGCTTTCTTCAGGGCGAGGATCATGACCAGGAGAGCCTTGCAGTCATCCGCAAGGCGATCCGCGAAGGCAGGCCCTGCCGCCAGGTGCTGCGCAACTACCGCAAGGACGGAAGCCTGTTCTGGAACGAATTATCGATCACTCCCGTGCGCAACGAGGCGGACCAGCTGACGTACTACATCGGCATTCAGCGCGACGTCACAGCACAGATTTTCGCTGAGGAAAAGGTACGCGAGCTGGAGGCTGAAGTGGCTGAGTTGCGCCGGCAACTGGGGCAGGCCGAGCGCTGACTGAACATCCATACCCGGTCAGGGCAACCCGCTTTTTCATATTGGTTGCGCGGCATCGAGCCGGGCCAACAGTACCTGGCCACGCTGCCAAACCGCATCGCGACGGTCGGCCGACATTTGATCGAGGCTACGATAGACCAGCGCCAGCCTCGGATTGGCCGAGAGCTGAGGCCGATGACGGATGAGAAAATGCCAGTAAAGGGCATTGAACGGGCAGGCATCTTCCTCGATCACCTGGTCGACCCTGTAGCTGCACGCCTTGCAGTGATCGGACATGCGCTTGATGTAACGACCACTGGCGCAGTAGGGCTTGGACCCCAAGTAGCCGCCATCGGCATGCATTACCATGCCGAGCGTGTTGGGCAACTCCACCCAGTCGAAGGCATCCATGTAAACCGCCAGGTACCATTCACAGATCGCGCCAGGCACAATGCCGGCCAGCAATGCGAAGTTGCCGGTCACCATCAGCCGCTGGATATGGTGAGCGTACCCCAGTCGCAGGGTCTGCCCGATAGCTTGCTCCATGCAGCGCATGCGGGTGCGCCCGGTCCAGTAGAATGCCGGCAGCGCACGCTCGTTGCCCAGATGATTGAGCCCGGCATATTCCGGCATGCGCAGCCAGTAGATGCCCCGCACATATTCGCGCCAGCCGATCAACTGGCGGATGAAACCTTCGGCTGCATTGAGCGGCACCCGCCCCTCGCGCCAGGCTTTGTCGACCTCTTGGCACAGGCAACGCAGATCGAGCAGCCCGATGTTGAGCGCCGCACTGATGCGCGCATGGAACAGGAAGGGCTCGCCTTCGGCCATAGCGTCCTGGTAGTCACCGAAGGCCGCCATCCCGAAGTCCAGAAAATGTTGCCAGAGCTGACGTGCCTCGGCATGGGTCACCGGGTAGTCGAAGCCGTCGATGGCTCCATAGTGGTCGCTGAAGCGCTGACGTACCAGGGCGACCACCGCTGCCGTGATCTCGTCCTGCGCGAAATGCGCAGCGAACGGCCCGCGTAGCTGGCGCGGTAACGGCTTGCGGTTGTCGCCATCAAAATTCCAGGCCCCACCTGCCGGGGTGCCATCGGCCTCCATCAGCAGGCCGGTTCGCTTGCGCATGCCACGGTAAAAGTGCTCCATACGCAGTTGGCGACGCGCGTCGGCCCAGCGCGCGAAGGCTTCGCGGGAGCATAGAAAACGCGTATCCCGATGCCACACAAGGGGCAAGCCGGCATCGCGCAAAGCCTGCTCCAGGCGCCACTCCCCGCATTCGGTCAGGTGAATGTGGGTGGCGCCCAAGGCGTGTTGCCAGCGCCGCAACTCGCCAACGATGCTACCGCTGTTGCCGTCAGCATCGAGCTCGACATAATGCACCTGCCAACCCCGCTCCCGCAGGGCCTGGGCAAAGTGCCGCATGGCACTGAAGATAAGCACGATCTTCATCGGGTGGTGCGGCACGTACCGGGCCTCACCCTCAACTTCCGCCATCAGAATCGCATCGCGGGCAGGGTCAAGCGTGGCCAGGCTTGCCAGGTCGAACGACAGCTGGTCACCCAGCACCAGGCCCAGGCGCATCGTTCAGGCTACCACTGGCTGGCGAGCGATATCGGCAGCCGCAGCGGCGCAACCGGGCCGTCACGTTGCCCGCACATCTCATCATGCACCACCTGCTGTACCAGCATGCACGGCACGGGGGGCAGGCCGCCGAGCAAATGCCTCAGTTCAGTAGTGGAGCGCACCCGAACGGGCTGCCCTAGGGCATCGCTCAAGGTCACGGGGCCTACGTCAGTCAAGGCGCGCAGCAGGTAGAAGCCTCCTTCCAGCGACAGCAGTTCAAGTTCCTTTGCCTCGCCGGTCGAAACCAGTTCAGTGAGCGCGATCAAGTTCATGGTGTGCCCTCCGGCAGACGGCGGAAGAACAGGGTGATCTGCCCTATCTCCACGCCCAGTTTGCTCATGCTCGAGCGGTTGATCAGGGTGTCGTCATCCATGAGGTACATCCAGTCGTCCAGGTCCACTTGCCAGTGGTTTCCGTCAACTGGAAGGTCCAGCTGGTAACGCCATCGCAGCGCGTTGCCCGCCACTTCGCCTCGCGCTTCACCGATCACGTCCCCCGCCGTTCCGCGCCAGCGGCCGGGGCCGTCGGGCACCAGCGTCCAGGTACGTTGCTGGCGTGTGCCATCGCTATAGAGAAACTGCTCGTCGAGAATCAGACGCTCACCTTCGCGGTGACTGTGAATGCGCACGTGGAAGCGCTTGACCACCTCCCCGGAACGCTTCTGGAACATCCCCCAGGCCTGCACCGGTCGCGAGAAGAACGCAGCCAGGTCCAGTTTGGGTTGCTGCTGGGCATACTGCTCGACACCGACATTGCCACAGCTGCCCAGAAGCACACAGAAAGCCAGCAACAGCGCCTTGTACATGTTCATGGTCCTTAGTCGTTGCCAGCCAGCCCAAGCAGGCGCTGACGCAGTTGGGTATCCCTGGCGCGGGGGTCGAGCCAGATGGCGAAGAACTGGCGAGCAAAGACCGGGTCGGCAATTTCGCGGCTGAGCTTGCCATCTACGTAGAAGCGACAGCCTTGCCCCGGCAGGTACAGGCCAGTAATGCGCGTACCGGCATGCACGTCGACGAATGCCTGCTCAATTGCATCGGTCCACGCGGTACGTTGCTGCGGCGTCATTCCGCCCGTATCGAGGCGGCGCATTTCTTCGAGACTGGCCTGCACCAACGTGTCCCTGGACAGCGAGCGGTGATACAGCAGCTCAAGGGCGAAAGGCTGGTTCCAGTCATGAACAGGACCTACTGTCCACAATTGAGCTGTGTATAGACGCAGGCCAAACCAGGTGAACTCACCGGCACCCAGCCGTTGCGCAGCTGGCAGTTCCGCCCGCCAGTCCGCTGCCGCTGACAGGGCAACCACTAGCAGGCAAAGCGCGGTCCAACGACCAGGGTGCGCCATACTGACCTCGAGCACGCCTAAATACTGTACAACACTAGCACAATGTACAGATATTTTAGCTGGCTTGTATAGATTTTAACATCGAAGGACCTATTCATGCTGAACGTGGCAGCGAAGCGGACAGGGTATTTTTTTGCAGGCATGGATCACCCTGCTGCCGCACCGTTCCAGCTGGGTGTAGGTCACACGGTTGTGACTGTCGGCCGCGGCAATGTGGTGCGGCCAGTAGTGGGCACTACGAGTGATGATCGTTGCGAGGTTCACGTTGTGTTTCTCGTCGACAGGAAGACTTCGACGATGCTGAACAGCCGTGCGCGGGCAGGCCTGATACAGGTTTCAGGCGCCGGCCATACTGGCTGGCGTGATGCAGCCAGCTGTCAACCGGGGTGAATGGTCCTAGTTCGTGGGCACCAGGATCACGAAGTTCTTTTTCATGTCTTCCAGTACGGTCCATCTACCCTTGGCGCCCGGTTCGATGATGAACGTATCGCCAGCGGCCAGTGTGACGGGGGCGCAACCCTCAAGCTCGATGACGCAGCGGCCACTGAGGACATGGCAAAACTCCCAGACTTTGTAGTCGATGCGCCACGCTCCGGTAGTGGCCTCCCATTCGCCGGAAATGCGACCTTGCTGTTCATCGTGATAGTAACTGGACGTCAGCGTATGGGGGCTGCCCTCCACGACCTCGGCAAAAAAAGGAAGGTCGCGCACCGGTTGGATATCCAGTTCGCGGAACACGGTGAGTTTCTGGTTCATGATCTTTTCTCGAGCACGTGGTGGTTGGGGCGATACATCAAATAGGCGTCACCGGTGACCCTCAGCATCGGGTGCGCAACGATCTGGCAGGTTTTCACAATCTGAAAACCGTGACGCTCGTAGAAGCGGCGTGCACCGTGGTTTTCTGCATAATCGATCAGGCACAGCCCATCCAGGCCAGCGCCCTCGGCGCGCTGCTGGGCATGGCGAAGAAATTGGGCGCCCAGGCCCTGGCTGCGCCATCCCTCATCCAGGGCCAGGCTGGAGATGTACAAGGTGTCGGGTATTTCCATTTCGGAATAAGGCGCCAGGACCGGGTCTGTCTCGACAGGCCGGTCAGGCGTCTCGTGCAAGGCATAGCTGTGCATCATGCCGATTACGCGCCCTTCGGACGTGGCCATCAGGCAGTTCTTATAGGAGAAGTCGCCCTGCTCCCTGGCATAGCGGGACGCACCGACGCTAAGCAATGCTTCTCCAGGTGCGGCAAGCTTGCTCCATATGTAATCGGCCATGCCCTCCGATGTCAGTTGAAAGAAGCGCGCAATATCGTGCGCGTCCGTGGCTTGGGCAGGCCTGAAGTCGATAGGCATGTGCAGTGCTTCCATGGAATCGGGTGGCTGGTTTCAAGGATTACGCCTTTGACAGGCAGGCAGGGTAGCCAGGTGCAACGGTTCTCATCATGCTCAGGGCGAACACTGTCAGCACAGCATGCGACGCCGGGGCTCAGTTCTAAGGGCAGCGACTGCTTGAGTGGCTTTGGCCTCAGGGGTAACCGTCTGGCAGCGCGAGGTATTGATACCGAAACCCGTCGACGGGCGCCTGATCGAATGCCGATCAAGTCAGTGCAGGGAGTCTGAGGTGAGCGCTGCGGCTGCCTCAGGCCAGCGGCAGTGACATGGTGGCAGCCAATCCGCCACTGACACGGTTTTCGAGACGCACGTGGCCGCCAAGCCGGTCGATGATGGTGGTCACGATGGACAATCCAAGGCCAGCCCCATTGGGGCTGTTACGGCTGTAGAAGCGCTCGAAAACGCGCGACAACTCCGCCTCGTCGATACCCGGCCCCTCATCCTCGACGATCAGTTCGAAACGACTGTCCAGACGCCTGAGCAGCACCGTGATGCGCCCACCGGGTGGCGAATGTTCCACCGCGTTGGAAACCAGGTTCTGCAGGGCGATCGTCAGCGCACCGGCATCGATGGCCAGATGATGATCCCCTTCGCCGATATCCAGCGAAGGCTCCAGGCCACGGTTCAGTATCCAGGGGGTCAGCTCGGCCATGGTATCGGTCACCACCTCGGCAAGGTCGACCTGAGCGGTAGCGCGTTGCCCCAGGCGAGGCTCGACACGGGCCAGGGTCAGCAGTTGATTGACCACCCGGGTCAAGCGGTCGACCCCGCCGATGACAAAACCCAAGGCCTTGTGGCGCTCCGCCTCTTGACTGGCCTCGAGCGCGTTCTGCGCGTGCAGGCGCAGCACTGCCAGCGGCGTACGCATCTCATGGGCGGCATCGGCAATGAAGCGATGCTCACGCCGCAGCAAGTCCTCGATCTGCGCCAGCAGGCGGTTGATGGCCGCCTGCATGGGTTCAAGCTCCGATGGCAGAGGTACCAGTTGCAGCGGTTCCAGCGAATTGGCGTGCCGCCCACGGATGACATTGGCCATGTTCTGCAACGGCCGCAGCCCCCAGCCAATGGCGGCCCAGACCAACAGCGCCAGGGCCAGGCTACCAAGCAGGAACGGGAACACGGTGTGGCGGACGATCCGGTCGATCAGGTCGTAACGCACATCGTCACGCTCGCCGACCCAGATCAACCAGTTCTTTTCCGGTACCTGCAAGACGAAACCGCGCCATTGCTTGTCGCCACTGACAAAGTCGTAGAAACCCGGGGCGCTCGGCATCGGATCAAGCCGGGGGGCGCTCGGCGTATGCACCAGCAGCACACCACCCTCCCCCCAGACCTGAAATGCCAGCTTGCTTTCGTAAGGGTGGCCGCCCCCTCTGCGACCGGCTTGCCCCAACGCTTCGTTGAAAGCGCGGTACATGTCGTCACGCGAGCTGCCCTGCACAGGCATGCTCATGACCCCCTGAAGCAGGCGCGCATTCTGGGCGAGATGCGCGTCATACACTTCGTTAATTTCATGGCGGCTGTCGTGGTAGTTGTAGAGCACCAGCAGGCCAGTGCCGGCCAACAGCAGGAACATGACCCGCCAGAGTGTGCGTTGACGCAGCGAACTCATGCCTTGCCCTCGACCAGATAGCCAATACCGCGGACCGTGCGGATCAGGCCATTAAAGAGTTTCTTGCGCAGGTGGTAGATGTTCACCTCCAGCGTATTGCTCTCGGGCTCCTCATCCCAACCGTACAGCAGCTGGGTCAGGCGTTCGCGGGTGAAGACCTTGCCGGGTTGGGCCAGCAACTCATGCAGCAGTCGATACTCCTTGGGGGTCAGGATGACTTCCACACCGTTGTAGTGCACTTGCCGGGTGGCAGGGTCGAGGCTCACACCGGCATGTTCGATCAGCACCGTCGCACGCCCGGCGCTTCGCCGCAGCAAGGCACGCAACCGGGCCTTCAGCTCGTTGAGGTCGAAAGGCTTCACCAGGTAATCATCGGCGCCTGCATCCAGCCCGGTGATACGATCATCGAGGCTGTCCCGTGCGGTGAGGATCAGCACCGGCAGGCTGTTACCCCCTGCCCTCACGCGACGCAGCAGTTCGATACCATCGAGGCGGGGCAAGCCGAGATCCAGGATCACCAGGTCGAACCCTTCGTGCTGCAACGCATGCAAGCCACTCACGCCATCACGCAGCCAGTCGAGCGTGTAGCCCGCCTGGCGCAAGCCGTCGCAAATGCCCTCACCCAGCGCGGTATCGTCCTCAAGCAGCAGCAGCCGCATGTTCAGTCCTGTTTGTCCTTGATGGCCTTGAGTAAAGCATCGATATCGCCACGCCGGCCCTGGTCGGCCAGCTCGCGCCCTGGCCGGGGCGGCGCCTGTAAAGCCTTCTGCAAGGCGGCAGTGGCTTCAGGGTAGCGCTTTTGCCGATACAGATGATCGCCCCAGAAGTAGTTGCTGTCGATCCCATTGGGGTTGATCTGCAGGGCCTTGCGCAGCAGCTTGTCGGCCATTTCACTGTCGCCAAAACCGATCGGCCAGCCCGGAACCTGGTCGTAGAGCGTGCCCAGACTGGTATAGGCCGAGCCCTGCAGGGCGTTGGGGTCGAGCTTCATGGCCTGTTCCAGGCTGGCCTTGGCCGCCTTGACCTTGCCTAGCGCGCCCAGGCCACCGACGGCGCCCGCCCAACTGCTGTTGATGATGCCTTCCCAGATCAGAGGCTCAGGCGTGCCGGGGTATTGATGCACGAACGCCGTGGCATCAGCGGCCAGCTTTTCGAATGCATCGGCGCGTTTTTCTTTAGGTAACTGGTACTGGATCTGTGCCCAGCGTTGCTGCAAATCACTCAGGTGTTGCGTGCCTGCAGTGTCCAGTGCCCAGCTGAAGGGGGCGAATGCCAGCAAGCTGGCGATGAGCAGACGCTTCATTTGCTCGACTCCTTGGTATGGCTACCGACATAGCGGCGAATGACAGGCAATTGCTTGCGCAGCGCACGGTCGACCATCCCCGGCAGCATACCGTTGAGGCGCACGAACAGCTTCTCTGGCCAACCCAGGTACAGTTCGCTGCGCTCGGACTGCACCGCCTCGAGCACGGCACGGGCGACATCGGCGGGGTCGTCCATGCCGACTTTCAGCGCCTGGTTGAGCGCTGTCGCGGCACTGCTGTTCATGGCTGTGCGGGTCGCCCGAGGCGCTGCATACAACACGTTCACCGGGGTGTCGGCCAACTCCCGCCGCAGCGCTTCGGAGAACCCTCGCAAGGCAAATTTGCTGGCGCAGTAGCTCGCGTAGCCGGGGTAGCCGATCGAGCCATAGGTGGACCCGACATTGACCACCAGCGCCTTGGGTTGCTCGCGCAGCAGCGGCAGGCAGGCTCGGGTCAGCTGCAGTGGCGCCTTGAGGTTGATGTCCAGCAACTCGTCCAGCGCGTGTTCGTCCAGCTGGTCGAGCAAGGCGAAGCGGTTCACCCCCGCGGCGTTGATCAGCACATTGACCCCGCCCATCTCGCGGGCCCGGCTGACGACCTGCTCGCGCCCTTGCGCGGTACGCAGGTCGGCGGTCTGCCAGCGCAGGCGATCGGGGTAGCGATTCATCAGGCCCGCCAACTTGCCCAGGTGCCGGCTCACCGCGAGCACCCTGGCCCCGGCCGCGCACAGCTGCTCGGCCAGCTCCAGGCCAATGCCGCCGCTGGCACCGGTCAATACCACCACCGACTCAGGCAAGCGCATGCTGCACCTCGGCCTGGCTCGCACGCGGCAAGCCTTCGAACATCTCGGTGTACAACCGGTACACCACCTTGGCGGCGTGGATCACCGCCTGGTGGTCATCGACCTCGTCCAGGCGGTCCATCAGCTGCTTGTAGGTGACCATGTGGTCCTGGTCCAGCGCGCCGTGGGAGCTGAGGTAGCTGAACGCATTGTCCGGCAACCCCAGGCTGCTCTGAATGGCACCTGCGGCATGGGTGGCCAGGGCGATGCTGGTGCCCTCGAGGACGTTGACCATGCCGAACAGCCCCACCGGGTTGCCCCGCGCAATCAGGTCGTACAGGTAGGCGACCATCAGCTCTATCGGCATTGCCGGCCGGCCGTCGCGTACCGCCTCCCAGTCACCACCGCAGGCCTTGATATCGTTGAGGATCCACTGCTCGTGGCCGTATTCCTCCTCGATGTATTCGCAGACGGCGCCGCGCAACCACTCCAGGCGCGAGGGTAAGCGCGCGCCGCAGGCCATCATCAGCGGCACGGTGTGGCGCACGTGGTAGTAGGCCTGGGTCAGGAACGCGATATAGCTGTCGCGACTGACGTGGCCGGCCAGGGCTTCACGAATCACCGGCACCGCGAACAGGGCCTGGCGCTCGTGGCTGGTTTGCAACTGAAGGGTGTCGAAAAATGACATGAGGGACCTCACAACTGGATGTCGGACAACAGGGTGTGATAACGCTGCAGGATCGCCTCGCGTCGCGGGCGGCCATTGGCGGTCAGGGTGTTTTCGGCGGCCGTGAACGGCCCTGGCAGACGCCGCCAGGCATACACCCTGGCGTAGTCGGGCAAGGTTGCATTGCTGCGCTGCACGGCCTTGTCGATGACCTCGTCGCTGGCACCGGGGTCAAGCGGCCAGAGCAGCGCCAGGTTGCGCGGCAGCCCTTCGCCATGCACGAAGGCCTGGGCGATCACACCGCTCTGGGTCAGCTCGGCTTCCACCCATTCAGGGTTGACGTTGCGCCCGAAGCTGGTGATGAACTGGTGTTTCTTGCGCCCATCGAGATACAGATACCCATCGTCATCGAAGTAACCCAGGTCACCCGTGGCCCACCAGGCCGACGAAGCGGGTGCTTCCCCCAGGTAGCCAAGCAGCACCGAACCGCTGACCAGTACTTCGCCATCCTCGGCGATTCGCACCTGAACGTGGGGCAATGGCCGGCCGACGCTGCCCCGGCGCATCGCCCCCGGACGGTTGAGCGCCACCACCGAGGCACACTCCGACAAGCCATAGCCTTCGAAGACCGGCAAGCCAATGGCCTCGGCCCGCGCCAGCAGGCCAGGCGATACCCGCGCCCCGCCGACCGCGACGAAGCGCAGAGGGCCCACCTTCATCAGGCCGCGCTCGATCGCCGTGACCAGGCCCATCAACAGCTGCGGCACCAGGATCAGGCTCTGCGCGCCGCTCAAGGCGATGGCCCCGAGCAAGCGCTTGAAGTCGACCTGGCTGGCGCCGCCCATGCCCAGTTGCGCCTGGGGGTAGAGCAGCACCCTGGCCCCGGCCATGAGTGCGGCATAGACGCCCAGGTTTTCCAGCAGTACACCCAGTGGCAACACCGCCAGGTAGCGCTGGGGCTCGGTGGGCCGGCTGGCCAGCTCCAGTTCATGCGCGACACGCAGCATGGCATCGGCGCCAAGGCAAACGCCTTTGGGCGTGCCCGTGCTGCCGGAGGTATAGGTGACCTTGGCGGTGCCCGCTGGCAGCACCACCGGCGCTGCCAGATCGCGTGTCCAGAATGACTCCTGCTGGACGAAGCCCAGCTGGCTGAACACGCCCTCCCAGACCGGCTGGCAAAGCACCAGGCTTGCGCCGCACTGTTCGATGCAGTGGTGCACCTGCGCCTTACTGAAAAACGTTGGCACGATCACGCAGGCTCGCTCCGAGACCAGTGCCGCCAGGTCCCAGAACAGCAACTCAGGGCCGTTATCCAGCGCCAGCGCCAAAACGCCTGGGGGGTGGGCGCTCAAGGCCTTGGCGCGCAGCCAGACCTCGGCGAGCACCTGCTTGTAGGTGAACCGCTCGGTATCTCCCTCCACCGCCAGGGCATCGCCGCGCTCACGGCCGAGGTCAAGCAGCAATTGCCTGAAGCGTTCCAGTTCATGCGGCATGGCCGGTCTCCTCGTTGAGCACGGGCAGCCCCAGGCGCCGGAACACACCGGCCGACTCCAGGCGCTCGAAGCCATGGCGGATATTGCCGACGAACACCTGCGGATGCTGGTCGTAATAGTGCCCCCATTGCTGCGCCGCCTCGTCCAGGCGCGCGGGGTCGGCCTGCGCCACCACCGTTGGCACCAGCCCCAGGCGCTGGAAACTGTTGATCAGGGTCGATGCGCCAGTGAATGCTACCCACTGCAGCCCACGGGTGGCGAGCAGCCAGGTCACGGTGGTGATCATGATCCGGGCGCTGCCGGCGCTGAGCGAGGCCAGGTTGCCAACCTCGACCATGCACTCGCGCCCCAGCGTCACGCCCGCCACCCTGGAGATCGCGTTTTCCAGGGGCTCATCCAGGTAGCCTTCGAGAAACAGCGGCCCACTGCTGGCCGGGCGCATCCCGGCCGCAGCCATCAGCCGCCCGTGGCTGTCGCGCAGGGCCAGTAGCTCTGGCAGGTAATGGTGGACATCGGCCTGGTGAACGTTTGCGAAACACTGATGAATGAAATGCTCCAGCTCACCACGCCCCTGCTCGCCTTGCAGGTGCAAGGACAAATGGGCATGGTGCTCAGCATGTGTGCCGATGGGTAATGGGAGCAGGCTGCTCCAAAGGGCTTGAGTCATGAATCTCCCCCCGAATGGGTTGGTCAGGGGGAGTATCCGTGGCGAATCTGAAGGGAATCTGAAGCGGCAGGCCTTCTACACCTGAGTTTTTTTACCCCGTGCCTCCAAGCCATTGAACAACGCCATCCCAGCCAGCATCGCAGCCACGAACAGCCCGCCTTGCCAGAACCCGCCGGCCAGCAGCACCAGGGCTGGCCCTGGGCACACCCCGGCCAGCCCCCAGCCGATGCCGAAGATCAGGCTGCCACCCACCAGCCGTCGGTCAATGTCACGCCGGGCAGGCAACTGCATCGCGCCGCCGAGTAAGGCCACAGCATGCCGACGCGCCCACGCCATGGGCAGCAAAGCAGCTCCGATGGCGCCCACCATGACCAGTGCCAGCGACGGGTCCCACTGCCCGGCGAGGTCGAGAAACCCCAGTACCTTGGCAGGGTTCGCCATGCCCGACAGCAGCAACCCCATGCCGAACAGCAACCCCGCGATGAATGCGCTGATGCGGCTCATGTCATGCTCCTTGGAAAAGGTGGCGAACCACGAAGACGGTGGCAAAGCCGGCCGCCATGAAGCACAACGTCGCTACCGCCGAGCGCGGGGACAGGCGAGATAGGCCGCACACCCCATGGCCACTGGTGCAGCCGCTGCCATAGCGGGTACCCAGGCCCACCAGAAGCCCCGCGACCATGAGCAACCAGGGGGCCGTGCTGAAATGTACCGGGGGCATAGCCGAGAACGCGCGCCACAAAAGGGGCGCGGCGAGGATACCCAGCAGGAATGACAGTTTCTCGCCTCGTCCCTCGGCCGTGCGCTGCAACAGCGAGCCGAGCAAGCCGCTGATACCGGCAATGCGCCCGTTCGCCACCACGAACAGCCCGGCGGCGAGGCCGATCATTGCTCCACCTGCCAGTGCCGACCACGGTGTGAAGGCCGCCATATCAACCAGCATCTCAATGCTCCCTATCTACCTGCGCAATTGCACCTGCTCCATCTTAGCGCTGTGCCTGCAGCACCGGAACCAACCCATCGCGCCGCCGCATGTGCCCATGGACAGCCAATGATTGCTGCTAGACTTTGAAGACCTGTTCAGGAATCCATGACGCTGGATTGCCGGTGCAGCTCAGCGCCATCGAGCCCACTGCCGTGACAAGCCAGGACAGCAGCGACACCGCGCCGATCTGTGCCATGCTCGCCGGCAGCATGATGATGCCCGAACCCATCATGTTCACCGTTACCAGGGTCGTGAGCCGACCAGGCCCATCTTCTTTGCTGGATCACTCATGCTGCTCTCCTGCGCGTACAAGTCTCGATGAAACCGGCCCTTGCCATACCCTCATTGTCGTGCGCTGCGCCCCAGCCGCCGCGCCCCCGGCACTGCACTCACCCCGTGTAACACCACGCTGAGCAGGACGCAGGCGATGGTGCACGCGATGATCGTGCCACCCTCTTGCAACGGCGTATCCAGTATCAAGATCGCGAAAACGATGGATGCAAGGCCACGGGGGCCGAACCAGCCGATGAACAGGCGGCTCTCGGCGTTGAGTGAACTCCCCGCCAGGCTGAGCCAGACAGGCAGCATTCGCACCAACGACAGGCTCGACAATGCATAGAACCAGACCGACGGCGCCATGATCTGCGAAGCCTTGGGCGCCACGTAGGCGCCGAACACCACCCAGGTCAGCAGCGACAGCGCTTCACCGCAGGACTCGCCGGTGACCAGCAGCGGCTGGGTTTCCCGCTTGAACAGGTAACCTGTCAACAGCCCTGCGCAGAATGCGGCGATGAAGCCGCTGCCCCCCAGTGCCTGGGCGTAGGCGAAGCTCAGCAACGCCAGCGCGGGCATCACCAGTTGCTGCCAGGCCTCGATCTGCAGGCAATGACGTTGCGACAGACGCAGCAACCCGCCCACCAACAGCGCAAGCGCCGTCCCCGTGAGAACACCGATCCCCAACTCCTCCAGGAAGAAGTAGCCTGCCAGGGCAAAAGGCATCGTCGAGTGAGCCTCGGTCAGCAACGCCAACAGCAAGAGTAGTACCGGCACGCAAATGCCGTCGTTCAAACCGCTTTCGACATTGAGGCTCTCGCGCACATTCGCCGCAACCTCGGGGTTGCTCACCACGGCCTTGCCCAGCGCGGCGTCGGTCGGGGCCAGGATCGTCGCCAACAGCGCCATCTCCAGCCAGGGCATGCGCGGGAACAGCAGCCAGGCGGCAAACCAGCCCGCAAGCAGGGTCAGCGGCAGCCCCAGGGTCAACAGGCGCAGAGGCAGGCTACGGGATTGACGCAATTGGGCCAGGTTGGCCTTGGCGGCATCATTGAACAGGACGATCGACAGGGTCAGCTCGGCCAGCAGGCGAAGATCGTTGCGGTCCAGCGAAAGGTTCAACAACCCAAGCCCGGAGGGACCTGCCACCAGGCCCGCCAGCAGGAACAACAGCGGACCATTGACAGGTTTGGACTCAAGCGCGCCGGCCAGGCTGGCGTACAGCACCAGCAAGGCGGCCAGAACAGCCAGGTTCTGATACATGGCCACGCCCCAGCATCAAAAGCGTATGTAGCAACGCTATCACTGCCCGTGCAGCGCGACGATCTGAAAAGTGGCAGAAGTTATCCTAGGTCAACTCTGCAGCTAATAATGATCTTGCGTCGGAAACGGCCGTGGCCCCTGTTTCAGGAACGGAAGATCTCGAAGGGTCTCACGCGCAGCACCTTGCGGATACCCAGGTAACTGGAGGTACCGGCAATCAATGAAACCAGGCCAAACGTCAGTCCCAGGTTTCAATTCTGCCTGGAGGTGGTGCGCCATGGCCGAACCGCCGATGGCACCTGATTCAACTGCCAGGTGCGGGCCTGATGGTCAGGATGCTGCACGGCGCATGGCTGACAAGCCGCTCGGTGGTATCGCCGATCAGCTTGGCCCACTGCCTGGCCTGAACGGCGCCGACCACCACTACATCGGTTCCCAGCGCAGCGATATGGGACTTGATTACACGCAACGGCGCACCTTCGCTGAAGAACCGATGGCTGTCGGCGATGCCATGGGCATCGGCCAACGCATCGAACGGCAACTGCAGTGATTCACGCACTTCGTTCGCCCACGGGCCGGCGAGGTCAGGGTTGGCCAGCATGGCGATTGGCAGGTCGTACGCCGAAAGCAAGTGCAACTGGCCCTGGCATTGCATCGCCAGCTGTTGACCGGCAACGACCAGCGCGTCATTGAGCGGCGAGGGTTGCGAGACATCCACCGCAACCAGCACGTTAGCTGGCATGGCCGGGGCATTCGCCGGCACGAACATCAACGGCACCTCGCTCGCATGCAACAGCACCTGGTCAAGCGAGGTCCGGGCCAGCTGATCGATCAGGGAACAGCCCGGGCAGCCTTTGATCACCAGATCAGGCGCGTAGCGGGCGATGCAGGCTGGCACCAGGTCGCGGGGATTGGCGGTTTCCACTGCCTCGAAACCCGGGCGTGCCCCCCTTTCCGGCTGTTCGTCGAGCAGTGCCTTGAGCTCAGTACTGAAGTGCACGAATGAAACGCTAGGCAATGGAGTTGCCTGCAACTCGTGGCGCAGACGCAGTTCGCCGGGTTCATGAATACCCAGCACCTGCAGGGCGGCACCAGACGCCGCCGCCAGGGCCATGGCCCGGAACAGCGCGGCGTTGGCCTGGGCCTCGGTCATGATCAGCAGGATCCGGCGATACGGGTTCATCGGGCACCTCCCGGCGCGGCTGCAGGTCTGCGTATGCATGCCATTATCGGAGCCGCGGCTGGTCCGTTCTTGATAAAAATCAAGGCCCCCAGGCGCCATCGCGGCACCCTACGCCTGAGCCCGTATGCCTTCCCGGCGACGGCCATCGCTGCGGAGGCCATCATGAACGCTTTGACGCGACTGCTACTGATCTGCCACCCGGACCTGCACCCGTCGCCTGCCATGGCGCGCGCCCAAGCCCTGGCCAAGGCCACAGGCGCCACGTTGCACCTGGTGGTGCTGAGCCAACTACCATCACGCCTGATCACCCTTGACCAAATGCTGCGCAGCAGTGCCCGCAAGCAAGACGCCGAGCACCGAAAGGCTTGGCTGCACGAGCAGGCGCAAGCGCTTGGCGAACAGGGCATTACCGCCTACCCCGAAACGCTGGACGACGATGACCCGCTCAAGGATCTGATCCGTCTGGCGCAGCTGCACCGCGTGGAAATGCTGATCAAGGATATCCGCCACGAGACCGTCGTCAGCCGTGCCCTGCTCACGCCACTGGACTGGCAGTTGCTGCGCCGCTGCCCGATACCGTTGCACCTGGTGGCTCAGGCTGAGGCGGCGCTGCCTGCACGGGTGCTGGCTGCGGTGGACCTGGTCGAGCACGACGCTGCGGTGCACAGGTGCAACGACCATGTCCTGCAGGCTGCACAGGTACTTGCGCAGCGCTGCAAGACACAACTGCATGTGCTCCAGGCCTATGAACCGAGCCCCAGCTTCATGGCCTATGCCGCTGCACCGGTGGCCTGGACCAATGAGGTGATCGAAGAAGTGACAGGCAGGGCACGGGAACGCCTGACCCGCTTCGCGGACCACTACGGCATCAAGCCGGACCATTTGCACCTGATACGCGGGGCTGCCCGGAGTGTCGTCAGCGAATACGCCAACCAGCATGGCTTCGATGTGGTCGTCATGGGCACCCTTTACCACGAAGGCTTGGCCAAGGTCATCGGCAGTACCACCGAGCAAACCCTGTACAAAGTGCATTCGAGTATCCTGGCGATCCACGGCTGATTGGCCGCCGGGTTGCACTGCTCCCTGCAGGCAAACCGGCGGCCCGTCTCAATCGCGATGCCAATCGACGCTCAGATACCGCTCACTGTCGCTGTAGCGATAGCTGCAGGCTCCGTCATAAGCGGCTTGCAGTTCGTGTCCGATACGGTTGGCCAGGTGCGTGCCGGTGGTGGTCACCAGCAGTGCATCGTCCTTGCTGTCGATAGCGATCAGCCGCTCGAGTACGTGGGTCTGGCGCTCTTGCTGTTCGACACGCTGCATGAGCTGGCGAATCTCCTGTTCATGGACCGTGAGGAAACGGCCCGACACGCGCACCTGGCCCGCTGCGGCACGGTCTTCCATGCGTCGACAGGCCGGGCATACGGTGGACTCCACTGGCGCGAGGCCATTGGCTCCGTGCAGGTGCCATTCACCGTCGTGATAGACCGCGCCACATTGCGGGCAACGCGCGCTACCGCCCGGACGCAGGGGTGTGGCATAAGGATCGAAGGGACGTGACTTGAACAATTTGTCCTTGTGGCTTTTCTGATACTTGTCCATCGGCGTGCTCGCTGTACCAATTGTGAGGATCGCAGCCCTTGGCATGCGCTGACCCGCACAGTGTCCGCCGATGGCCCAGGCTGTACTTGATAATTGTCAAACCCAGCGGTGCTACACCGCTGGGGTCGCCGGTAACGACACAGGGAGCACCGCCCATGAACACCGCAGTGGTCCGGCTGTTGGCGCGCCCGGTGGCCATGGCCATGGTGGAAAAGCACCGGCAACACACGCAGCTCAGCGGTGAGTGCCTGGTGGGCAATGTGGCGGGCAGCACGGTCGTGCTGTTCGACGACATGATCAGCACCGGCCAGACACTCCTGCGGGCCGCTCAAGCCTGCCATCAAGCCGGCGCTTCTCGCATTCTGGCTGCCGCCACCCACGGCCTGTTCACCCACCCGGGGGCACTGTTCGAAAGCGGGATGCGCGAACGCATCCTGGTCGCCGACAGCATCAAGCCCTCCCGCCTGCCAGCCCCTTGCCAGGCCCGGCTGGACATCGTCGACACCAGCGCCTTGGTCGCCGAGCACCTTACGCCCCTGGCGTAGTCAGCCGCACAACCCTATACCACGAGGATATTGCAAGGCACCTGGTACAACACATGCTCGGTGGTGCTGCCGAACAGACGGTCCAGTCCCCGGGCAATGGGCCGCCCCATGACCAGTACGTCAACCGGCTGTGATTCGACGTATTCGCTGAGCACCGCGACCGGACCGCCCAGGACGAAGTGACGGCGTTGCGCTGGCGCCCCGAAGCGATCGGCGAGTTTCTTGAAATCGTCCTCCAGCGCCTGACGCATGGGCTCGGCAATGTCACCGATGGCCCAGGCGGCATAGCCCATGTCGCCCATGTAGGCCATCGACAGGTCGCAGGCGTGCAACAGGTCCAGTTGCGCCCCGGTCTGCAAGGCCAAGGCGCTGGCCTGCTGGACGATGCTGTCGTTACGGGCTTGCCCTTCTGGTGAGGTGTCGGCCACGTCCACCGTCGCCACGACCTGGCGCGGCAACGCTGGCCGGCTGGCACCGAGCAAGTAGACCGGGACCGGGCAGTGGCGCAGCAGTTGCCAGTCAAGCGGCGTGAAGAACGCGCGCTTGAGCGCTGGCTCACGCTCGACCTGCTTGAGCAGCAGGTCCGGTTGCATGTCCAAGACGTGCTGCAGGATGTCATCCTGCAGGTCATTGCTCCAGGCGACCTCGGTGGTCACCTGCACGCCAGAGGCGCGCAGCGCATTCGCCTGGGCTTCCAGCTGTTGCTGCTGAGCAAGCCGGTAAGCCTCCCGCTCCGCCTGGTGCTTGCCCGACTCCAGTAGCCAGAGTTTGTCCAGTGATTCGAGCAAGGCGACGATGTGCAGGCTGGCCGATGCAGATCTGGCCAGTGCCACGGCCTGCTCCAGGGCAACCGCCTGGTGCAGCATTGGGCGCATGATCAGTAACAGGCGTTGATAGTGACTCATGATTGCCTCCGACAGTGGGCCGGCCTGATCATTCAGGTCGCTCGGGTTGCATCTAGAAGGTCGGCGCTTTTCGCTGGACGCGATTGACCGCTGTTGCCAGCATCCGGCCAACGCCGCCCTTGGCGCTTGATCTGAATCAAGCGTGCGATCCCTGTTACGGTGGTCACTGTCGGTCAAGGTAGCGATACAAGGCTTCTTCCTGGTCGAAATGCAGTTTCGCCAAGGTATCCAGGCGTATGAGCTGGTGCTGGATTTCGTCAGCGCTGGGGTGGGCGGCGGCCTGGGTGAAATCTTCGCTCATGCGCGTCAGCAAATGGATCAGCCTGAACATTTCCCGGTGGGTATGGCTGAGCGGCGAGAGCGGATCCTCGCCCCCCATGTAGCGGCTCAACAACGGGTATAGCCGCTGCTCGTCGTCCCGTTCATGGCGCTCCAGCAAGCCATGCAGGGCGGCGACCAGGCGCCCGAGGTCGGCCCGCGCCTGGTGTACAGGGCGGCTGGCAAAATCCCGCGCCATCTGGCTCAGTTCGGTCAACAGAGCGTCCAGTTGCCGATGCTCGTCCTGCATGCGCTGCAGGCTGGCGGCCGGCAGCCCGTTGCGGCCATCACCGGCAACCGGGCCGAGGGCGCGCAGGGCATTGAGGATGATCAACAGGTCGATGCCTTCCTGCAGTATCGCCCCCATCACCGCAGGCAGGTAGCCGGCCGCAGCGCACAGCATGGCCAGCAGCGAGAGGCTCATGCCCACCCACACGCCTTGGCGGGCAATGCGCACGGCATGTCGGGCGATGTCGAGCGCTTCGATCAGACGATCCAGCCTGTCGACCAGCAAGACCACGCCGGCTGACTGCGCCGAGGCCGTCACCCCGGACGCTCCCATGGCCACCCCGACATCGGCGGCAGCCAGTGCCGGCGCATCATTGATGCCATCCCCGACCATCAGCGTGGGGCCTTTTTGGCGACCTTCCTGAACCAGGCGGACCTTGTCCTGCGGTGAAAGGCCAGAGCGAAGCGCATCGATACCCGCCGTCAATGCGATCATTTGCGCCGTCTGGAGGCGGTCACCAGTCAGCATGACGATCTGGTCGATCCCGCGGGCTCGAAGCCGACGCAGGGTCTGGGGTGTTTCCCGTCGCACCTCGTCGGCCAGCCGCAGCATCGCTTTCAGTTCACCGTCCACGGCCACGAAACTGCCACTGCTGGCCAGATAGTCGAGCTGCTGCAAGCACGCCTGTGCCCAGGGGCCCGCCTCCCTGCCCTGCTGCACGTAAGCCAGCAGCCCCAAGCGCACGGCCTTGCCTTGCACCTGGCCGGCCAAACCCTGGCCTGGAGCCTCCTGTACCTGTTGTGGCGGCGCCAGGCCAAGGCCCCGCACGAGGGCCGCGTCGACAATAGCCCGGGCGATCGGATGGGTGGATGCCTGGGCCAGTGACGCGGCCCACTGCAACACCTGCAGCGGCGCGCCATCCCCGTTGAGTTCGATCGATTGCAAGCGCGCATGACCACTGGTCAAGGTTCCGGTCTTGTCGAGAAAGACCTGGCGGACCCCGGCAAGCGCCTCCAGCACCGCGCCATCGCGCACCAGTATGCTACGCCGCGCCGCTCGCGAGATGCCCGACAGCACGGCAATCGGTACCGCCAGTATCAGCGGGCAAGGCGTGGCGACCACCAGCACCGCCAGCACGCGCTGCGGGTCGCCACTGGCCCACCAGGCAAGCGCGGCGATCAGCAACGTCAGCGGGATGAAGGCCAGCGCGTAGCGGTCCGCCAGGCGCACGAAGGGCGCCCGGGACTGGCGTGCCGTCTCGGCCAGGTGCACGATGCCGGCATAGGTGCTTTGCGCCGCGGTCCGCGTGGCCACCAGCTGCAACGGCGCGCCAGCGTTGCACACCCCACTGGCCACCGACTCGCCGCAGTGGCGCGTGACGGGTAACGACTCGCCGGTCAGTGCCGCCTCGTCCAGCGTGGCCTGTGGACTCTGCAGGCGGCCGTCCACTGGCACGATTTCACCCAGGCGCACCAGCACGGCCTGACCTGGCCTGACCTGGTCCACCGCAACCTCGCGCAGCCCGTCCTGTTCCTGGATCCAGGCGCGTTGCGGCGCCCGGTCGATCAGCGCGCGCAGTTCGCGCTCGGCATGACGCACGCTGAACGCTTCAAGTGCGCGACCAGTGGCCAGCATCAGCGCCACCACCGCAGCCACCAGCATGTTCTCCAGGGTCAGCGCGGCGCCGATCGACAACAAGGCAATCAGGTCGATACCCGCCTCGCCCCGGGCCAGGCGCCTGAACATTTCCACCGCCAGGACCCCGGCCATGACCAGGCCGCCAGTGGCCCAGGCCAGCGCGGCCCAGGCAGGCCGCTGCGCCGCGTAGGCCACGCCGCCGGTCAGCAAGCCCAGCAGGCAGACCATCAAAAGTGTGGGGTCGAGCCATCGACGCAGCATGGCGGGCTACTTGCGTCTGGCTTGCTGGCGCAGTTGCTGCACCTCGTCCTGAGCCTGGATCGCCCGTCGCAGTGCCTCGTTGGCGGTCTGCTCGACCAGATCGATGCGGTAGCACACTTGATCGGCGCGCAACCGTGCAGTGGCGGCATTGTCCTCCGCCGACTCCAGGCGCGCATCGTATTCCTCGGCGCGCCACGCCGTGCAACCGGACGCGCTAACCAGCAGCAGGCCGGCCAACCCGCAAAGCACATAACGTCGCATGTCGGTACCCTCGTGCATGCCCAGGACACGCTGAGTATCCGGGGCGGCGTGCGCCCGAGCCTGACATTTGTCAACCGCGAGCGGCCTGTTCACCGGGTTTGACCTTTATCAATCGCGCTGCGGGGCACAAGGGTAAAAACAAGGACTCAGGGCACTTGAGCCCCTCCCCCTGTCCGCTACCGGAGCCGATCATGAACGACCTTGACCTGCGAGACCTTGTGCTCGAAGAGCTGGAATTCAAACCTGATATCAATGCCGCCAGCATCGGAGTGACGGTGCAGAACGGTGTGGTCACCCTCTCCGGGCACGTCAACAGCTATGCCCAGAAAGTCAGTGCCGAGCGCACGGTCAAGGCCATGAAAGGCGTGCGCGGGCTGGCCGAGGAGATAGAGGTACGCCTGAACAAGCTCGAAGGGACCGCTGACGACACGATTGCCAGCCGCGCCCTGAACATCATCGCCTGGAGCTCGGACGCCAACGTGGAGGGCATCAAGGTCACCGTGCAAAAAGGGACGGTAACCCTGGAGGGCCAGCTCGATTGGCAATACCAGAAGGAAGTGATCGAACAGGCGGTCTGGCGCCTGTCGGGCGTGGTTGGCGTGCACAACCGCATCACCCTCAAGGCCCGCGCCGACGCGGTCGATATCAAGCGCCACATCGAGGACGCACTCAAGCGCAGCGCCGAAATCCAGGCCGAGGGCATCCGCGTCACGGTCAACGGTGGCGTGGTCAAGCTGGAAGGCAAGGTGCACTTGCTGCGCGAGCGGGAAGTGGTCGAGCGTGCGGCCTGGTCGGTGCCGGGCGTGAGCAAGGTCGAAGATTACCTGTTGATCGCCTAGCGCCGCCGCGCCGAGGAGAAATGGCCATGAACAAGGATCAGCCCTGGAAGCTCTACTTCCTGGCAGTCGGCCTGGCGGTGCTCGCTGCCGTGCAGTTCGGCCTGTTCAGCCAGCCGGCCGTGCAAGCCATTCCCTACAGCCAGTTCCTGCAATTGCTCGATCAGCAAAAGGTCAGCGACCTGCATGTCGAGCACGAGCGTATTCTCGGCAGGCTGCAGGAGCCGATCGATGGCCACTCGGTGTTCTCCACCGTGCGCGTCGACCCGGCACTGAGCGAGCAGCTGGGGCGCTCTGGGGTGGCTTTCTCTGGCGTGGTCGAGGACAGCACGCTAGCGACCGTGGTGGGCGCGATGATGCCACTGTTGATGATGCTGGTGCTGTGGTACTTCCTGTTCCATGGCCTGGGGCAGAAGCAGGGGCTGGGCGGGTTGATGGGGGTGGGCAAGTCGCGCGCGCGGGTCTATGTCGAACATGACACCCAGGTGACCTTCGCCGACGTGGCCGGTATCGACGACGTCAAGGGCGAGCTGACCGAGATCGTGTCCTTCCTTAAAAACAAGGCGTGGTATGCGCGCCTGGGCGCCCATGTGCCCAAGGGCACCTTGCTGGTAGGCCCACCGGGCACCGGCAAGACCCTGGTCGCCAAGGCTATCGCCGGGGAAGCGGCAGTGCCGTTCTTCTCGATTTCCGGCTCGGAGTTCGTGGAAATGTTCGTGGGCGTGGGCGCCGCGCGGGTGCGTGATCTCTTCGAGCAGGCCCGCCAGGCCGCACCATGCATCATTTTCATCGACGAGCTCGATGCCCTGGGCAAGATGCGCGGCGTCGGCAGCTTTGGCGGCAATGACGAGAAAGAACAGACCCTCAATCAGTTGCTCGCCGAGCTCGACGGCTTCGACCCACGGGAAGGCGTGGTGCTGTTGGCAGCGACCAATCGCCCGGAAGTGCTGGACCCGGCGCTGCTGCGTGCCGGGCGCTTCGACCGGCAGATCCTCATCGACCGGCCCGACCGCAAGGGCCGCCTGGCGATCCTGAAAGTCCACCTGCACAAGATCATCTACAAGAACGACCTGGACTGCGAGCGGATTGCCGAAATCACCCCGGGCCTGACGGGCGCCGACCTGGCCAACCTGGTCAACGAGGCTGCCATCGTCGCTACCCGGCGCTCCAGCCAGTGGGTCGAGCTGGAGGACTTTACCGCTGCGGTCGAGCGCCTGGTGGCGGGTGTCGAGCGCAAAGGCAGCGTCTTGCGCAGTGACGAACGCCAGGTGGTGGCCTACCACGAAATGGGCCATGCCCTGGCCGCCAGCAGCCTGCCGGCCATGGACCCGGTACACAAGGTGTCGATCATTCCCCGCGCTGCGGGTTCACTGGGTTACACCCTGCAGCGGCCGACCGATGACCGCTTCCTGATCAGCGCGCAGATGCTGCGCGACCGCCTGGTCGTGCTGATGGCCGGGCGCGCCGCCGAGCACCTTGCGTTCGGCCAGGTCTCCACGGGCGCCGCCGACGACCTGGGGCGCGCCACCGACATTGCCCGCCAGCTGGTCACCCGCTTCGGCATGAATCCGGTGTTGGGCCAGGCGGTACTGGAGCGGCAACAGGCCGGTTTTCTGGGCGACTCGATACTGCACCAGGGGCACAAGGACTACTCCGAGCAGACTGCGCGCGAGATCGACCTGGCCATCCGCGGTTTGCTGGAAGAAGCCTATGGCCGTGCCCGCTCTTTGCTGGAGCAGCGCCGCAGCGACCTGGATGCAGGCGCGCGCCTGTTGCTGGCCAAGGAGTCCATCACCCCCGAAGAATTCCCGGCGTTGCGACCACAGGCCGATGAGCCCGCCACCTATGTGCTGGTCAATGCCACGAAGTGAACCGTCAATCCTGGCCAGGGTACCTGCCATGCTCTCTGTGACACTGATCAACATGCTGGTGGTGATCCTGGTGGTGATCATTCATTACGAATGCCTGCTGCGCCTGAATGACTGGCTGCCTCGGCTCAAGCTCTGGAGCCGCTTTCGCATCGTGGCAGGCGTATTCGGTGCACTGCTGGCCCACGCTGTGGAGGTGTGGTGCTTTGCCCTGGCCTATTACCTGATGGCCCATGCCCGAGGCTGGGGCACGCTCAGCGGCAATTTCGACGGGAGTTTCCTCGACTGCGTGTATTTTTCCTTCACCACCTATACCACGATAGGTTTCGGTGACATCGCGCCCACCGGCCATTTGAAGTACCTCACCGGCCTGCAGGCCCTGACGGGTCTGGTGCTGATCACCTGGACCGCGTCTTTCCTGTTCCTGGAAATGCAGAAGTACTGGAAGGCCAAGTAAGGTAACGGTCCAGGTTGTCGCGCCCAAGCGCGCTCAAAGGTCTTCGCCGCGAAGATCTTCCTCCCGCCGGCTCTGTTGGCGGATCAGCAGTGACAGTTCGTGCAGGTGGTCCGACAGCAGGCCCACCAGGTCGTCCGCCGTGGCGATTCCGACCAGCAGGCCGAAATCATCGACTACCGGAATGCGTCGGATATTGGCGCGGCGCATATTGAGGATCACATCGAACAGGTCCTCGTTCTGGTTGGCGGTGATCAGAGGCCGGGGCAGCACATCGATTGCCTGCAGGTCTTCCTGATCCGGTGGGTTGCGCGCAATGATGCGCAACGCCAGGTCGCGATCGGTGATCAGGCCGATAGGCCGACAACGCTCGCGGTCGACATGTTCGGCCAGCACCAGATCGCCGACATGGTACTGATTCATCATGCGCGCCGCGGCATAGATGGAGATACCGGGCGGTGCGGTGACCACGTCCCGGTTGCAGTATTTGCCAATGGACATCATGTTCTACCTCCACAGGCGGAGCTTCCTTGCTCCTCGATACAGTAAAAAGGGGTGATCATTTACCACTCTTGATCGGAATCACCTTTTCCGGATGGATGGCTTCGGCGCGTTTGGGCAGGTGCACCAGCAGCACGCCCTTGTTGAACTGGGCGTTGATCTTCTCGGCGTCGACTTCACGGGGCAGCTGGAAGACCCGTTCGAAGCTGCCGTAATGGCGCTCGGACAGGTGATATTCCTTGCGTTTTTCGTCCACTTCTTCGTGTTTCTCACCGCGGATCACCAGGTTGCCATTGGCGAGCTTGATCTCGATGTCCTTGTCATCCACGCCGGGCAACTCGGCACTGATGCGGTACTCCTCGGCCAGCTCGCTGATATCCATGGCCGGCATGCCGTGGCTGAACAGGTCACGCCGCCAGAAAGGCTCTAGATCGAACGGTGTGTGGCTGAACGGCATGCGCATCGGCCGCCGTCCGAAATCCTCGAACAGGCTGTCGATCTGACGGCGCAATTGCTGGAAGGGTCGCCACAGCTCCGAGGGTTCGACGCTGGGCGGCGAAGCGTTGGCGGGCTGGGTGGCGACCGGGGTAACAGGCACTTTTTTGGCAACTTCTGACATGGCGACCTCCTAGAATGAATAATGCCTCCCAGGGAGACCCCTCGAATGTGCGCCGTCGGGCAAAGCACCGTTTGATCTTTATCAACCACGAGGCGCCCCCTGCGCCAGCCGGTTTGATCCTGGTCAAGATGCCGCAGCGGCCACGACCTAGGCTGATATCAGCAAGATATGCTTACAGTGCGAGGCAGCCATGAATCAGGATGGCGGTGCCAGTGTCCGCTTGCTGCAAACGTTGCCAGGCCCAGGCATCCAGCAGTTCGTGCGCCTGGCCCTGTGCCGCCAGCCGTGCAGCGAGGCAATGGCAGGCCAGTACTGCCTGCTCGGCCGCGGTACCGAATGCTGGCCGTGCAGTTACGTGACCCTGCCTGGTGTCGCCGGGCAATTCATCGTCAGCATCCATCACGCGCAGCCATTGGGTAAGCTGGGCGAACAGTTCGACTATTCCGGGCCGCTTGGCAGCGCCTGGCCGCTGCCCCTGCAAAGCGAACGGTTGCTGGCCATCAGTCGCGCCGACGGCCTGCTGCCCTTGCTGGGCGCGCTGGATGAGATCCGCTGCTGGCTGCCCCGGGTCCAGGTGCAGCTGTCACATAACGGCATTGCCGCCGATCTGCTGCCAGAGGAGTGCCAAACCTGGCTGGCGGCGCTTTCGCCAGTGCCGCGCGACAACAGCGGTGGCGGATGGCAAACCCGGCGCTTGCTGACCCGCTTTGCCCCGGACACGGTGTACTGTTGCGCACCGTCACAGGTGGCGCGCCAGGTGGCCCGGCTGTGCTGGCAAACAGGTGTGGCGCCGCAGCGCATCTGGATACGCACGGATCATCTGCCACGCCCGATCGGGGCGGAGCACCTCGCTGAAGGCTGGCCGGTGCAACGCTATGACCGGCTGCTTGCCGCGCTCAAGTGGGCTCCTCCAGACGAGTCAGGTTGACCAGGCCTTGCATGTCGGTGAGCCTGACCTCACGCCCGGCGCACTGCATGAACCCTGCATGAATGAACCGGCTGAACAATCGGCTGACCGTTTCCAGCGTGAGGTCCAGGTAGTTGGCGATATCACCGCGGGACATGGGCAGGGTGAACATATCTGCCCGCAGCCCGCGTGCCTGGTAGCGCGTGGACATGCCCAGCAGAAAGATCGCCAGCCGCTGATCGGCACGCCCGTGACAGCAGCGCAGGTGCTCGTCCTTGCCCTGGATCCCCAGGCTGAGCATGTGCAGCAACTGGTAGCGCAGCCCCGGGATCTGGCCGGACAGATCCACCAGCTGGTCCAGCCTGATCGAGCACACCAGCGAGAGTTCCAGGGCAATGGCAAAGCTTCGGTAATGACTGGCACCGATAGCGTCCAGCCCGAGCATCTCGCCCGGCAGGAGGAAGCCGGTGACCCGCTCGCTGCCCTCGGTATCGAGCAGAAAATTCTTGATCGCCCCGGAGCGCAAGGCAAATACGTGCTCCATGGGTTCGTTGGCCTTGAACAGGTACTCACCCCGCTTCAACGGCCGGTTACGGCGGACAATTCGCTCCAGCTTGTCCACTTCGTCGGCACTGAGGCTGGCGGGCAGGCAAAGCCGGCTCAACGAGCACGCAAGGCACTTCACATGGGGCCTTGCCCCCATTTCCGCAGAGCCTGACATGACGATGCCTCCGCTTTTTTGCAGGCGGGCATCTAATCAAGTTAGCGGCTGCACTGAACGCTGGCGGTCCGTCCGACCAAGGGTCGGACGCTACCTGATGCGACTTGATGAAGATCAAGCCGCCACTTGCTTATGCCCGCATGCTCAAGCATCGAACGCTTAGTTGCAGCCCGACTGTTTGCCGGGGCGCTATCTGCCAATAAGGTGAAAGAGCATGCAAATCAGTAAGTTGCTGGTGATTGTGGGTGACGAGGATCGTTATGATCCGGCGATCGAACAGGCGGTGGAGCTGGCGCAGGTCATCGGCGCCTCGGTGACCCTGGCCATCCAGCCAGCGCCTGCTGCGCAGGCCAGGCACATTGACAACCTGAGCCGGCAGAAAAGCCTGGTCAAAGGTTTCCTCGACCGCGGCATCCAGGTGGAGCCCGAGGTCAGGCGAATCAAGCCCTCGGCCAAAGCGCTGGTCAAGCTGGCCAGGGCATGCGACGCCGACCTGGTGATCCTGCAAGCTCAAGTGAACGGGGACCTCGCTTTCGGCCTCGAACTCATGCGGCTTGCGCCCTGCCCCGTGTTGTTCGCACGGGAACGGGCAGCGCCTGGCCAAGCCAAGCTGTTCGTCGCGGCGCCAGCCAGTTGCGAAGACCTGGACGATGGCGTCGCGAACGCCGAGGTCGTCGAAACCGCGAGGCTCATAAGCCATGCGCGCAAGGCGAAGATGCATCTGTTCTCCGTCTATGACCAGGCCGCCTTGCTGCGCCACAGCGAGCACTACAGCCTGGCGGAAATCCCCTCGTACGAAACCCTGGCAAGCGCATGCAAACGTTTCGCTGCGCAGCTGGGGGTACCTGACGTTCATCACCACCTTATCGTCGGCTCATGCGCACACACCCTCTGTGCCTATGCCAACCGCTGCGGCTACGACACCGTGGTGATCACCAGCCCTCACCGCGCCTGGCAGTTCGCGACCCTCGAATACCTGCTGGCCAGCCTCACCTGCAGCTTGCTGGTGGTCCACGCCAAGGCGCGCCAGCAGCAGTTGGCCATAGCGGGATCGCATGCGTTGCACGACCCGCTTGTTCTGTCGCTTTGACAGGTGATGAGTGACGCAATTGACAAGTGTCAAGTCAGCGAATGGCCCGCTGCCGACACTGAACTTCCTGGTTCATTCGACATAGAGGACATTGCCATGGCGCCCGCCGAGACTTCCCGTGTGCACACAACGCCTTCGTTCCCCAAGCCTTCGGGTGAACACTGGATCGAAGCCCTTGAAAACGGCGTTCACGTGCTTATCAGGCCCTTGCAGGCCCAGGACCGTGAACGCGAAAAAGCCTTCATCGAACGGCTATCGCCCGAATCACGGCATTTCCGCTTCCTGTGCCAGCTCAGGGAGCCCGGTGAAGCCATGCTCGACCAGCTGATGAAGGTTGACCAGGATCGCCAGGCGGCCTACGTCGCCCTCGCCCACGTGGATGGCGAATTGCAGGAAGTGGGCATTTCCCGCTACGCCACCGCCAGCGGCAAGGACGAGTGCGAATGTGCCGTTACCGTCATGGACAGCTGGCAGCACCATGGCCTGGGTCGCCTGCTGCTCAAGCACCTGATCGATCATGCCCGGGCCAAGGGCTTGCGGCAGATGTATTCGGTCGACGCGGCAGCCAACCATGCGATGCGCGACCTGGCCAAGGCGGCGGGGTTCACCACCGCCGCCGACCCGGATGACCCCAGCCAGGTCATCCACCGGCTCTCGCTGATCTGACCCTGGGCCGCCGCACCTTGACGGGTCAAGGTGCGGCGGCCCGACTATGGGAGTCACCCCATGAACGGCCCTTCGAAGAAATTGATGGAAAAACTCTACGGCAAGCAGTATCAGGTCGACACTGCCGATATTGCCCCGGTGCTTCATCAGTACGCCGAACCTTTGCCGGACCTGGATACTCCGGCATTCGCAGCGCTGTTCGACCGCTACGCTGACGCGCGGGTCATCCTGCTCGGCGAGGCAAGCCATGGCAGCAGCGAGTTCTATCGCGCCCGAGCGGCGATCACCCGGCGCCTGATCGAACAGCACGGCTTCAACATCGTCGCCGTCGAAGCCGACTGGCCGGATGCCGGGCATGTCGATCAGTACGTCCGAGGCTTGGCGCACTCGGCGTGGAAACGCCATATCTTCAGCCGTTTTCCGACCTGGATGTGGCGCAATGGTGAAGTCAAAGCCTTTGCCCATTGGCTGCACGGGCACAACCGTCTGCTGCCCACCGACCACCGCGTGGAATTTCGCGGCCTGGATGTCTACAGCCTGCGCAATTCCATCCATGAAGTCCTGGCCTACCTGGACCGGGTCGATCCGCACCTGGCCCATGAAGCCCGCCGCCGATACGGATGCCTGACACCTTGGCAGGACGACCCCGCGCTGTATGGTCATTTTGTCGAGCGCGGTGGCGTCATGCCTTGCGAGCAGGCGGTGATCCAGCAGTTGAATGTCATGCTCGCCGAGCAACTGTCAGGGCTTGTGCGCAATGATGAAGCCTTCTTCAACGCCACCCAGAACGCCCGCGTGATCATCGCTGCGGAACAGTACTACCGGGCCATCTACCGAGGCTCGACGGCTTCATGGAACCTGCGCGACCGGCACATGTTCGATACCTTGCGCGCCCTGCTGGAACACCGTGGCCCCCGCGCCAAGGCAGTGGTCTGGGCACACAACTCCCATATCGGCAATGCCGGCGCCACGGAAATGGGCTGGAAAGGCCAGTTCAACATCGGCCAGCTATGCCGCAGCGCGTTCGGGCGCGACGCGGTGCTGATCGGCATGGCCACCGACCGCGGCCAGGTGGCCGCCGCCGACGACTGGGACGGCCCCATGCAGATCAAGCAAATCCGCCCTTCGCGCAGCGATAGCTGGGAACACCAGTTCCACCTCGCAGGCGTGCCAGCCTGCCTCAGCGACTGGCGTGACCCCCAGCGCAAGGAGCTGCGCCATGTGTTGTCCACGGCGCTCCTCGAACGCGCCATCGGCGTCATCTATCGCCCCGAGAGCGAACGGCAGAGCCACTATTTCGAGGCGGTGCTGGCCGAGCAGTTCGATGCGCTGCTTTGGTTCGAGCAGACCCAGCCGGTGACTGCCCTGCCCTTGCCGGCACGTCAACATCTGGAACCTGAGGATGAAACCTATCCGTTTGGTGTTTGAAGGAGGCCTGGCTGACCTAGCTCAGCAGCGTGCAGCAATGCCAGCACTTGTTCATCCGACGTCTGCGGGAAATCCTGATACCAATAGCCAACCGAAACCATCCGCTCAGGCACCAGCGGGCACACCAGCTCATCCACTTCACCGTACAGCGCTTCAAGCGCTTCTGGCGGTGCGACCGGGACGGCGACCACGATCCGTGCCGGTGACTGGGCGCGTACAGCCTGAATAGCCGCCCGCATGGTGGCGCCGGTCGCCAGGCCATCATCGATGAGAATCACCACCTGATCCTTGAGCTGCAGGGCTGGCCGCCCTCCCCGGTAGGCCCGCTCGCGCCGCGCCAGCTCCTCGGTTTCCCTGGCGACCACGGCGTCGAACAGCGCAGGCTCTACCGGATAAGCCCGCAGCATGTCGTTATTGAGCACCGTGACTGCGCCGCTGGCTATCGCCCCCATGGCGAACTCGGGGTGAAACGGCATGCCGAGCTTGCGCACCACCAGCAGGTCCAGGGGCACGTCGAGGGCGGTCGCCACTTCGAAGGCCACCGGAACGCCACCACGCGGCAATGCGAGCACGATCACATCGTGCCTGCCCGCGTAACGGGCCAGGGGCTCGACCAGGCATCGTCCCGCCTGGGTCCGGTCGGCAAACACGGTGGGCAGGGCAAGATCATGGGACATCAACACCTCCCGCGCCGCGATGGGCGCCTGTCATTGCAGCATCCGCTTGGGGGCAGTGAGGGTTTCAAGGCGTGACTGCACGTCCCTCCTCGGGCAACAGGTCGAACTGCGCGAGGCAACGCTGCTCATCCGCGGGGGTCACCGCCTTCAGGCCGCTCACCTCCTGCAGGGGCGTTTCGAACAGGGCCAGGCGCAGCACCCCGTTGCGCTCCAGAAAGGTCTGAGCCATGCACGTGCACACGGGTTTGCCGACCAGCGCCGCGAGCTTCTCATCCTCGGGTACGTCGACCTGGGCCTGCAGGTTGGCCGTGCAGTTTTCCACGATCTGCGCCACGGAGCGCCCGGCCAGCCACACGGTGCCAGTACCGAGCAGGACCAGCAGCAGCAACACACTCATCAACCGGTTCGATTCCTGGGTAATCGAACGGAGCAACGCCAACCTGGCCTGCCACCCCGTCTCCTGGCCATTGAAAATGGCCTTGCCGACCGTGCGTCTGAAGCCCCGCTGCACCGCCCACCCCAGCGCGACACTCAACGCCAGCAGGCTCAGGAGCACCGCCGGATCGCGCATGGGCATGCGCCAGCTGGGGCTCGATGCGCGGTACACCGACGCGGCGACGAGCAATGCCACGATGGCCACGATCCAGCCCAGGCTGCCCCTGGGCCTGTGCATCCAGGCCCGCAGTTTCGCCCTTGCTTGCGTACTCATGATTCACCTCCCGCGCCTGGCTAGCGCACCGGGTCGATGGCGACGGTTTCCTGATATTCCGGCACGCAGACCTGCCAGCCGAGTTCGAGGCTGATGCGCCGGCGCAAGGTGTCGCCAGCGTGCGGCTCGCCATGAATGACATAGGTCTGCCGCGGCGGCCGGGCAAAACCACGCAACCACTCCATGATTTCGTCGGCGTCGGCATGCGCGGAGAGGTTCTCCATGGCATGCACCTGTGCCCTTATCGGCACGTCTTCGCCGTGCAGGCGCACGCTGCGCGCACCGGCGACGATATCGGCCCCCCGCGTGCCGCCGGCCTGGAAGCCCGAGAACAGGATGCTGTTGCGTGGGTTGGGGGCCAGTGCCTTGAGGTGGTGCAGCACCCGGCCACCGGTAGCCATGCCGCTGGCGGCAATGATCACCGCAGGCTCGCGCAGCTGGTCCAGGTGCCTGGACTCATCGACCGTACGCACGATATGTGTGCCTTTGCACATGGCGGCGCATTCGGCTGCAGTCAGCCGATGTTCGCTGCGGTACTGCTGGTACAGGGCGGTGGCGTCGGTGGCCATCGGGCTGTTCAGGTAGACCGGGATATCCGGGATCAGCCGGTCGCGCTTGAGCGTGTACAGGTAATACATCAGCAACTGGGCGCGGCCGACGGCAAACGATGGCACCAGGGTGATGCCATGGCGCAACAGCGTTTCATTGATGACCTTGGCCAGGTACTGTGCGGTCGACTCGTCAGGGTGCTGGCGATCACCGTAGGTCGACTCGATCAGCAGTACGTCGGCCGTCCTGACCAGCTCAGGCGCACGCATGATCGGGTCCTTAGGGCGCCCCAGGTCCCCCGAGAACAGCACGGTCTGGCCTTCGGCGCTGATCTGCACCGTCGCCGCACCGAGGATATGCCCGGCGGTGCGCATCAGCAGCTGCATGCCATCGGCGATCGGCAACGGCTGATGCAGCTCCACTGGCTGCAACAGGGCCAGGGCCTGCCTGGCATCCTGCTCGGTATAGAGCGGGCGCGCTGGCGTGTGCTTGGAGTAGCCATGGCGATTGGCATGCTCGGCCTGCTCCTCCTGCAAGCGCGCACTGTCCAGCAACAGGATCTGCGTCAGGGCACAGGTGGCCGGGGTGGCGTAGATCGGCCCGCGGTAGCCCTCCCGCGCCAGCACCGGCAGATAGCCGCTGTGGTCAAGGTGGGCGTGGGTCAGCACCACCGCATCGAGCGCACGCAGGGCCGGTGACAGCGGCTCCCAGTTGCGCAGGCGCAGTTGCTTGAAGCCCTGGAACAGCCCGCAGTCGACCAGTACCCGCGTGCTGTCGCGGGTCAGCAGGAATTTGCTACCGGTCACGGTTCCGGTGCCGCCAAGAAAGGTCAATTGCATGGCTCAAGGCTCCCACTGCTCGGCTACGTCGGGGTGCACCGCAAGGACACTGCAGGGCGGGTGGCTGACGATCCGTTCGGTGGTATCGCCCAACAGCTTGTCCAGCCCTTTGGGCTGCACGACGCCCATCACCAACGCATCGATATCCAGCGCAGCCACCTGTTCACGGATGACCTGCACCGGCCCGCCTTCCATGAAATGCCTGCGCTCCGGCGCGACGCCCTCGGCGTCGGCCAAGGCCTCGAAGGGTTCCTGCAGCGCTGCGCGCATCTCCTCGATCCAGGCCTGGGTCACATGCATGTCGGCGGCAAACACGCCCGCCAGGTTGTAGGCCGACAACAGGTGCAAGGGCGCATCGCACTGCAGCGCCAATGCCTGGGCGGCGCGAATGAGCCCACGGTTGAAGTGTTCCTGCAGCGCAGGCGTCTCGCTGAACGCGGTATCCACGCAAACCAGGATCCGCCGCGGCAGCGTCACGGCGTCCCGCGGCACGAAGTGGGTGATGACCTTCAAGCTGCGCATCAAGGCACAGTCCAGCGGCGTGCCGAACAGCCGCGCCAGGGCCGAGGCATTTTCGCTGTCCTTGAGCAGCATGTCAGGCTGCAGTTCGCTGATGTAGTCAATGGCCGTGCTTCGGATATCGTCGGCGTTCAGGCTATCGACCGTCAGCGTGATGCCACTGCCACGATGATGCTCGACCAAGCTCTCCAGCTTTGCCCGATAGCGTTCGTACTGGCGCTTGATGTCGGCTTCGTTGAGCCGCTCCTCGCGCAGCAGGTGCTCCTCGGTCGGCTCGAACAGCCCCAGCACATGCACGCTGGCAGCACTGACGTGTGCCAGGGCCAAGGCCCTGCGCAACGCCGCTGAATGCGCATCGACCTCGGTGAGCAGCACCAGCAGTTGACGGTATTGACCCATGATGAACCTCCGGGCTTGCGCGACTGGGGGGTGATGCAGGCGATGTTCCGCGCCCAGCCGCGCTGGCGCTTGATGCAGATCAGAAAACCGCCATCGGCGCTGAACTTGACCATTGTCAGAACCGAACCGGTCGGCCACGTTACAACGGCTGCACCAGTTACCGATCAGGCCAGCGGGAGGCAGCATGAACGAGCAGCAGATCGAACAGGCGCAAGCCGGTGAACATTGGGTCGAAACGCTTGACGACGGTGCAGCCGTGCTGATCCGCCCGCTGCGCGAGGACGACCACGAACGGGACAAGCGCTTTCTGAGCACCATCGCCTACGAGGCCAGGCGCTTTCGTTTCATCGCCGGGCTCAGTGGTGCAATGCCCAGCCTCGACCCGCGCTGGATGCCGGTCGATCAGCATCAGCGCATGGCCTATGTCGCACTCGCCCATGTGGATGGCAAGTTGCAGCAGGTCGGCGTCAGCCGCTATGCCGGCATGGCGGGCAGCCTGAGCTGCGAATGCGCGGTTGCGGTCAGCGAGGGCTGGCAGCGCAAAGGCCTGGGCCGGCGCCTGCTGCAGCACCTGATCGAGGCGGCACGGCGCAATGGCTACCAGAGCATGGTATCCCGGGACCTGGCGAGCAACTACGCCATGCACCGCCTGACCAAGGCGCTAGGCTTCACCTCGCGTTACCTGGGCGGCGACGTCAGCGAAATCATCCATGAGCTGGACCTCAACGCCTGAGCGACAAGGTCCTGAAGGGCCTTGTGCGTCATCCCTGTGAATGCTCGGGCGAGATCACCAGCACACTGCTGGACAACCGGTGCATGACACGCTCCGCGGTACTGCCGATGAACCAGCCGATACCATGGTGGTGATAGCTGCCCATCACCAGCACGTCGATGTCATGGCTATCCATGAACAAGGCCAGGACCTTGGCTGGATCGCCCATGTGCATGTGGCGGTGCTCGCTGGCGATGCCATTGCGCTCGGCCAGCGCCTGGAAGGCCTCACTCTGGGCTTCGTGAAGGGTCTGGGCGAGGTTGGAGTCGAATACGAACGAATGCTCACGGCTACCGCCGGCGTCCAGGTACATCGACCCCAGGTCGTAGACGTAGAGCAAGTCGATCTGGGCGTTGCACTGCAAGGCCAGTTTCAGTGCCTCGCTGATGATCTGGTCATTGAAGCCTTCATACTGGTCTTCGGGCCTGGACAGGTCGACGGCCGCCAGTATCCTGCGCGGCAAGGCGTGGCTGGCTTTGTGTACCAGGTGCAACGGTATGCGCGTATCGCGCAACAGCTGGACATCCAGCGAGGTGAACATGGCGCGTATCCACCAGGGCTCGTGCTCGAACTCCTTGATCAGCATGGCAAACGGTTGCTCGCGCAAATGCACCAGGATCTCGTTCAGCGGATGCAGCACCCAGACCACTTCGGTGGTGACCGTGATGCCAGTGCGCCGCATTGGTAGCGCCTGGCTTTCCAGCCACTCGCGGTGCTGGCGCACATAACCATCGCGCATCACCGCCAGGGCCTGGTCATTGACCAGGCCCGCCGTGGCCAGCCCCTCGACGTAGTCGAAAGCGACGATGTGCAACGCCATGCCCTTGGCCTTGGCCAATGCTGCAGCGCGATCATAGACCGGGGTTCGGCGCATCAGGGGCGACGCGATCAGCAAGAGTCGTTGCGGGTTGTCCATGGCACACCTCTGCAGTTGGGAAGCATGCCTCGATGATCTGCCATCGCCTTGAGCGCGACTTGACGTTTATCAACTCACGCTTCGTGTCGACGAACGGTGATTCAGCCCAAGCGGGAACTTGATGCGGATCAACCATTCCTGGCAAATCCGGCGCACGCTGACCCTGGACCAAGAAAAAATTACTGAGCCTCGGTACACCTGCCCTGGCCCTCATGTAATCGCCAGGGAGGCCTTCGTTTTGCAGTGCCCGCAGTTGTCTGGCGGATCGAGGCTCCGATGAACGTCTACGTCGAGAAAAACACCGAACACAACCGCTGGTGGGTACGCCTGGATGACTGCCGGGTGAGCTTCAATACGGCCACTGAAGCCGAACAATTCGCCGAGCGATTGCTTGCCCGCATCAACGCCCCCCACTCGTTTGACAGGCTAGCCCCCTCCTTCAGCCGCACCGGCTCGGCTGAACGCCGATGCGCGAAGGGGGCCTGACGATGTCTGGTCAACTGAAGGTCACGCTGCTCGATCAACCCGATGCATCGCACGCGGCAACCCCCATACACCTGAGGCCGCTGACGTCGCTGTGCAAGGACTGCCGCGTCAGCGGCCTGTGCCTGCCCACCGGCTTGCCGCTCAACGACAACAGTTGCCTGGGCACGCTGATTGGGCCCCGTATGCGTATTCGCAAGGGCGCCGCGCTGTTCAATGCCGATGTCCCTCTCACCACGCTCTATGCGTTGCGCTGCGGCAGTTTCAAGACCAGCCTCAACACCATCGAAGGCCAGGGCGTGGTGATCAATTTCTGGATGCCGGGTGACGTGCTCGGCCTCGATGCCATTGCCACCGAACGCCATGTCTGCGACGCCATAGCCCTGGAAGACAGCGAAGTCTGCCCGGTGCCCTACCGCCGCCTGCAAACCCTGGCGCGGGCCTATCCCGACCTGCAGCAAAGCCTGAATCGCTTGATGAGCAGGGAAATCGTACGTGAGCACCAGCGCGTACTGATGCTGTGCAACCTCACCGCCGAACAACGGCTGGCCAACTTCCTGGTGGGGCTGTCCAGATGCTTCGTCAGCCGCGGTTACTCGGCCCATGGCTTCATGTTGCGCATGTCTCGCGAGGACATGGCCTCGTACCTGGGTTTGCGCCTGGAAACCGTGTGCCGCTCTGTCGCCCGCCTGCGCGCACTGCACATCGTCAGCCTGCAAGGCAGACTGGTGGAGATACTCGACATGCCTGCGCTGATGGCGCTGCAGCAGGGCGGCGCTGACAGCGTAAGCGCGGACAAGCCGAAGCCACCCTGCCAGACCCCGTAAATGTGGGCCTTGGCAACGCGGCCGGGGGGCATTGACCTGCTCAGCCCTTGGGTGACGTGCTGCCCTGCCACAGTGATTCAAGTGGGCTCAGGCTGGAATCGTTCGCCGGGGACGCGATGATAGTCCGCGCCGGCTATGGCTCTTAGAAATGCACGGTCGGCGAGGCGCCGTAGATCCCGCCACTCGCGCCAGCCAATGAGTCCCAAGCGGTCCATCTCGTCGGCCTGGCCAAGCAGCGCTTCGTGGTGGCTGCTTGGGCAATTACGCCTGCGCTCGACATCGTCATAGACCATGAACCAACGGTTCACTGCAACCAGACGGCGCTGTTCCTGGCTGATCTGCTGGTTGATCGCGTTCATCTCGCCTGCCCTCGCACGCTTTGACTGTCGAGCACACAGCTGTGAATAGGTTCAGCTGGGACAGGTCAGCGGTGTGACCGCATGGCACCTAAGTGCATGCTGGGGCGCTGGTCAATCCAGTTTTTACGCTTTGACTCGACCTGCATGTGTGTTCTGCCGTGTCCATGATCACCACTGAACAACTTGGTCTGAACTTTGACCGCCCACCAGGCTTCCCCTGCATACCCCCATGATTTTTCTGATGCAGGAGCGAAGCGCATGAGAGCACTGACATACCACGGCGCCAACGATGTCAGGGTCGATACCGTCCCTGACCCCATCATCACCGAGGCCGACGACATCATCCTGAGGGTGACCGCCACCGCCATCTGCGGATCCGACCTTCACCTCTATCACGGCAAGATCCCGGCAACGGAGCACGGCGACATCTTCGGTCACGAGTTCATGGGCATCGTCGAAGAGGTCGGCAAAGACGTGACGAACCTGCAGGTCGGCGACCGCGTCGTGATCCCGTTCGTCATCGCGTGTGGCAGCTGCTTCTTCTGCCAGCACGATCTGTTTGCCGCCTGCGAAACGACCAACACCGGGCGGGGAGCGATCCTCAACAAGAAGGGCATTCCACCCGGCGCAGCGCTGTTTGGCTACAGCCACTTGTACGGCGGCGTGCCGGGAGGCCAAGCCGATTATGTCAGGGTGCCGAAGGGCAACGTCGGGCCGTTCAAAGTCCCGACGAGCCTCGCTGATGACAAAGTGCTGTTCCTCTCCGACATCCTGCCCACCGCCTGGCAAGCTGTGGTCAATGCCCAGATCGGCCAAGGCTCGTCGGTGGCGATCTATGGCGCGGGGCCGGTGGGGCTGCTGAGTGCCGCCTGCGCACGGATGCTGGGCGCTCATACCATTTTCATGGTGGATGACAACGACTACCGGCTGGCCTATGCCCAGGATGCCTACGGCGTCATCCCGATCAATTTCGAAAAGGATGACGACCCTGCCGACAGCATCATCCGCCAGACACCCGGTATGCGCGGCGTCGACGCAGTCATCGATGCCGTCGGGTTCGAAGCCAAGGGCAGCACCACGGAAACCGTCATGACGGCCCTGAAGCTGGAGGGCAGCAGCGGCAAGGCGCTGCGTCAGAGCATCGCGGCGGTGCGACGTGGCGGCGTGGTCAGCGTGCCAGGTGTCTATGCCGGGTTCATCCACGGCTTCCTGTTCGGAGATGCCTTTGACAAGGGCCTGACCTTCAAGATGGGGCAGACCCATGTTCAAAAGTACCTTCCCGAGCTGCTCGAGCATATCGAAGCAGGACGGCTGCAGCCGGAATTGATCGTGACCCATCGCCTCGCGCTGGAAGAGGCAGCCCTGGGCTACAAGATGTTCGATCAGAAAGAGGATGACTGCCGCAAGGTGATCCTTGTTCCAGGGGCGGCATCCGGGACGCTCGGCCCCGACTACGTTTAAGCGCACAGGAGCTTGCACCATGATTGATCAAGCGACAGGAATGAAGCCAGGTGAGCGCTATTGTGTCGAAAACATCGAGCGGGCCCATCAGTTCCCCGGCTTCTTTCAGGATGGCAAATATTACCTGGGCCCGGAGCTGTTGACGGCGGTTGGATGGCTGGAGGGTGACCGGTTCATCTACGACAGTCTGGATGCTCAAGGAGAGCCCGTATTCCCCGATCGGGTGGCCGGCACCATCAGCAACCTGACGTTGAAGCTGGTGGACGGCACCACCCTCCAGCTGTCACCCATCGAGGACAGTGAGCCCTGCACGGCGCCGATGAACACCTCCGTCGCCCCCGACCAGCCTCCGCCACTGACCGGCTCGCCGATCAAGGGCCCGCTGCGTGGCAAGGTGGTGGTGATCACTGGCGCGTCCAGCGGCATAGGGCGAGCCGCTGCCCATGCCTTTGCCTGTAAAGGCGCTCGTCTGGTGCTGGCGGCACGGGATGAGGAAGCGCTGTTTGAAACGCTGGACGAATGCACCGATTGCGGCACCGACGCGGTGGCCGTGACCACCGACATGACCCAAAGCGACCAGGTACAAGCCTTGGCAGCCCGCGCTGCCGAATTTGGCCATGGCCGCATAGACATCTGGGTAAACAATGCAGGTGTGGGAGCGGTGGGGAGTTTCGAGGAGACACCGCTTGAAGCGCATGAGCAGGTGATTCAGACCGATTTGCTGGGCTACCTTCGAGGGGCTCACGTTGCACTGCCCTACTTCAAGCAACAAGGCAGCGGCATACTGATAAACACCCTGTCATTGGGCAGCTGGCTCGCCCAACCCTATGCCGCCGCCTACTCGGCCAGCAAGTTCGGCTTGCGCGGGCTCACCGAGGCACTGCGGGGCGAGCTTACCGAGTTCCCCGATATCCACGTCTGCGACATCTACCCCGCCGTGATGGATACCCCCGGCTTCCGCGACGGTGGCAACTACACCGGTCATGCCCTCAAACCGCCAGGGCCAATCTACGACCCTGAGCGGGTGGCAAAGGCCATGGTGGCCTGCGCGATCTCGCCTCGCGCCAACACTACCGTCGGCGCAAGCGCCCGCATCGCCCATTTGGCCAGCTACCTGGTGCCCGGGCTGCCGGTACTGTCCGGGTGGCTTGCCCGCAGGGGCCTGCAGCGCAGTCCCAGTGCCGAAAAGTCCTCAGGCAATCTGTTCGAGCCACCCAGTGGCCATCGAAGTGTCGAAGGCGGATGGCGAACGCCCAAAGACAAAACCCCGCTGCTGCTCAGCGCAGCGGTTATCGGTTTCCTTGCAGGCTTTGTCATTACCCATTCGCAACGACGGCGCGGCTGACCGAACCCGACGAACCAACCCGACATTGCGGGACCATTGAGAACGGAGAATCAACGATGAGCACACAATTGAACGGCAAGCGCGTGGCCTTTCTGGTCACCGATGGTTTTGAACAGGTCGAGCTGACCGGGCCGCGTGACGCCTTGACAGAACGCGGAGCTGTGGTCGACATCCTGGCTGACAAGGAAGGAACGGTACGCGGCTGGAACCACGACAAGCCTGCGGACGCGTTTGCGGTGGATGCCACCTTTGACAGTGCCCACCTCGATCTTTACGACGCGATCGTGTTACCTGGCGGCGTACAGAATTCCGACACGATCCGGCTGATTCCGGGGGCACAGAAGCTGGTGAAAAGTCACCACTCGGCCGGCAAGCCGCTGGCGGTGATCTGCCACGGTGCCTGGCTGCTGGTGTCGACGGGCCTGACACAGGGCAAGCGGATGACCAGTTACAAGACATTGCAGGACGACATCCGCAACGCAGGCGGCAACTGGGTGGATGAGCAAGTGGTGGTGGATGGCAACCTGATCAGCAGCCGCCAGCCGGACGATATCCCGGCCTTCAATGAGCAATTGATCAAGGCTCTGGCCAGCTGAGCCCCCTTCTGCAACCGGCCCCTTGCCGTGCATTGCCTGCATCGACAACGGGGCCCTGCCGATTCATGCCAGCTGAATGTAGACCGAGTAGCTGCCCAGCACGACCCAGAAACAAAGGAATATCCACGGCGTGCGCAAGGAAAACAGCAGCGATTTGCGGTGGCCTGCCTGCGAAGTCTCGACCTCGCAAAACAGCGGTGACTCGTCATAAGCCAGCCCCATCAACGGTTCACTGCGCAGCAGATGACTCTGTTTCAGCTGCCAGTGTTCAATGATGCGATAAGCAGCACGAATGCCTGGCCAAGCGTTGAGCGAACTCAGCACGCCGAGCAACGCAAGAAAGGCGGGCACGACCAGGGTGAACATCTCACCCCACCCTTGGTTGAGGTTGCCCATCGAAGACACGAACGCGATGACCAGGAACGACTGGGCCGCCAGGTAGGCGTCTGTCCGGTTGGCCAGGATGCTGGTCTCGTACTGGATTTCCTTGCGGTAAAAATCCAGGCGCTCCTTGGGCGAACCGAACATCCTGGCGTTACGCTCCTCCTGCTCGTGCTCGGGTGTGCTGGGCGTGATGATACGGGGCACTCGATTCCTCCTGGGTCAGCAACGGCGTACTGAGAAGACTGGCATCTCTCAGGTAGAGCTGAGCCCTTTGTCGAAAATTCAGTGCAATTGGCCGAACACTCCGTCCGTCGCGGCGACAGCCAATTACGTCCAACACTTTGCTCGGTGCTGTTTCAAACGGATACATCCGTTCGTTAATGCAGGAGCTACCACCATGAGTGACTACCCCACCCCGCCCTTCCCTTCACAACCGCAAGCGGTGCCCGGATCGCAGCGCCGGATGGATCCGTATCCGGACTGCGGCGAACAGACCTATGCAGGGCATGACCGGCTTGCCGGCAAGGTCGCCTTGATCACCGGTGCCGACAGCGGTATCGGCCGCGCTGTGGCCATCGCCTACGCTCGCGAAGGCGCTGATGTCGCCATTGCCTACCTCGACGAGCATGACGATGCTCAGGAGACGGCCCGCTGGGTGGAAGCAGCGGGTCGCAAATGCCTGCTGCTCCCCGGTGACCTGGCGCAAAAGCAGCATTGCTATGACATTGTCGACAAGACCGTTGAACAGTTCGGCCGCATCGACGTGCTGGTCAACAACGCAGCGTTCCAGATGTCTCACGAAACCCTCGATGAAATCGACGACGATGAATGGCTGATGACCTTCAACGTCAACATCACGGCCATCTTCCGCATCTGCCAACGGGCGTTGCCCTCGATGCCCAAAGGCAGCTCGATCATCAATACCAGCTCGGTGAATTCCGATGATCCTTCGCCGCAACTGCTGGCGTACGCCACGACCAAAGGTGCCATCGCAAACTTCACGGCTGGGCTGGCCCAGCTTCTGGGCAAGAAGGGCATACGGGTGAACTGCGTGGCGCCGGGCCCGATCTGGACGCCTTTGATACCCGCCACCATGCCGGATGAGGCGGTCAAGAATTTCGGTTCCAGCTACCCCATGGGGCGGCCTGGCCAACCGGTCGAAGTCGCGCCGATTTACGTTCTGCTTGCCTCGGACGAAGCCAGCTACATCAGCGGGTCACGCTATGCCGTCACGGGCGGTAAACCGATCCTCTAGCCAAAAAAGGGCTCGCCTCGCGGCGAGCCCTGCCCGCTACCCTTTGCTGTGTTCGGGTGAGGTCGGACCCGTGCCGCGCTTGATCCCGCGCGGGCCAGCGACGCCCCATATGGCAAGCCCGACGACGGGCAGCACGATAAGTATCAACGACCACATCACCTTGACTGCGTCAGATTTGTCGCTGCGAAACACACTGACAATCGCCCATAGATCGACCAGCAGAATGATGGCCGCCACGGCAATCCAGAAATACGTTGCGAGATCGCCCATTTGCTTGTCTCCATTGTTCCGTTTGAGTAGCCGCAGCGTTTCGATACCGGTTTATGCCGAAGGTCCGCTGCCCCTAAACAAGTGAAGGCAGCAAGCCGGACAAAGTTCAGGCGAGGTGTCAGGCTTGGGACAGGCGGACCTAACAAGGCTGAACCAATCGCGCAACGGCTGCGTCAACAGCGAAAGAACAAGCGAGTCGAAACCCTCATGACGTCCGATCCTGTACTGGCCGCGATTGGCTATCTGAAAGACCATCAGTTGATCCTTTCCACTGCTGAATCGTGCACGGCAGGTTGCATGGTAGCCATGTTGGCGGCAGTCCCCGGCACCGGCGAGGTGCTGGAAAGTGGCTATGTCGTGTATTCGCCCAGTGCAAAAAAGCGCCTGTTGGGCGTCAGTGGCGAAACGATCGAGCGCTACGGGCTGACCAGCGAGCCGGTGGCCTGGGAAATGGCCCTGGGTGCGTTGCGAGACAGCGACGCCACTGTGGTGATTGCCACCACCGGCGTCGCCGGGCCCGGCCCTGAGTCCGGGGTGCCACCCGGGACGATGTGCTTTGCCTGGGCCTTTGCCGGCGAGCCTGTCGCGGTCTTTACCCGAACCCAGCGTTTCTTTGGCCAGAGGATGGATGTGATGCGCCAGGGCGCGCAATTCGGCCTCACGCGCCTGGCTCACTATCACCAACGCTGGCTTCGCGGCGAACGTGCCTGAGGGCCAGTGAAATGGCGGACGATGAGCTGTGCTCCAGGCGTCACCCCGTCCAAGAGAACATGCCAATGCAGCAGCGCGTCTGGCGCTTCGAACGTGTCGGTTGGTATGTGCTGGTGATCATCGTCTTGCTTGCCTTGGCCGGGCTGTTTGGTAACGGCCCGTTGAGCGATGCCGAGGCGGTAAGCCAGGATGGCCGCTTGAAGGTCGAATACCAGCGCCTCAGCCGCAGCGGTACGACCGACCGCCTGTTCATCACCGTCCAAGGCGTACCGGGCAAACCGGTCATGGTCGAACTGGCGGGATCACTGCTTCGCCAGGCCAGTATCGAGACGATGCAGCCCGAGCCGCAGGTCTCGATGTCCCATGGCCCCGCCGTGCTCTTGCAACTGGGTACGACAAATGATGGCGTGGCCACCCTGTACCTGACGCTACGCAGCGAGCACGTCGGTACTTTGCAAGGCGTCGTGAGGGCAGGCTCGCAGACTGAAGTCCATTTTTCCACATTCCTCTACCCATAGGAGTGCGTCATGGATTCGATCCTCCGCGCAGCCGGAATGTACCTCGCCCTGATGCTGCTGTTCCGCATAGCCGGGCGGCGCTCGCTGGCCGACCTGAACACCTTCGATTTCGTCCTGCTGCTGATCATTGGCGAGGCGGCCCAGCAGGCGCTGCTGGGCGAAGACTTTTCGTTCACCAATGCCATGCTGGTGATCGCCACATTGATCGTGCTGGATGTCGGCCTGTCGCTGGCCAAACTGAACGCCCGCCCCCTTGCACGCTTGCTGGATGGCCACGCAACCCTGGTGGTCGAGCATGGGCAGTTTCTGCACCAGCGAATGCGCCGAGCCCGGTTGACCGAGGACGACATTCTGGAATCAGCTCGCGACAGCCAAGGACTGGAATCGGTGCAACAGATCAAGTTTGCGATTGTGGAGCGAAACGGAAAAATATCGATAATCGCAAACGAATGACTGCCTCCGGTTATCGCATCAATATCGCTTGATGGGGTTCTATGGTAGGCACCGCTGCGACATTACGACACGTGCCAAGCCAGAGCCTCATTTTTTCTGCATCGAAGATCTGGCCCTCCTCCATCATCGAGGCAATCAGCGCCTGGGACATTCGGTAACACCCACAGCGTGGGCAGTTTCGCTCTTCCCAGCCGACCGTACATTGGACAGACACCGCACTTCCTGCGCAGATAAGGCAGCTCATGAAGCCCCCGTGTTTATTGTGGTTGGAAATAATTTTGATCTGTAAAAATCTATGAGAATTCCATGCCAATAACGGCGTGAAGACGAGCGGCGCTGGGTCAATGACGAATATTGGCCAGGGCGACGGATCGGTCCTGGCCACTGCAACGATCAGTCAAGAGTGGGTTGAGAACTTCTTGACGTCCACTGGCGGAGCAACAAACTCCGGGCCTTCCCCGGCAGCTCGCCATTTCACATCGGAAATGCCATAGCGCTCTGCCATGGGCCGGCTGACCTTCTTGATCTTGTGCTGGCCAAAACGAGGAATGATGCCGACCCCGGCATCACAGCTCGCCCAATGCCACGCTTCGGCGTTGTCCATCTTGTCCTGCCGGATGATGAATGTGCGGTATTCACTCCTGAGCGCATACTCGATCACGAAAAGTTGCTGACCTGCCATCGGACTCTCCTTTAACGATTCACGATCTAGGAGCAGCGCGTGCAAGAAAAGATTCAGTGAAACTGCACGACCAGATACGTCGCATATTACCCAGCGCCCGATACTTGCCGAGCGCGTCACACCCCGGACCGAAGTGGCCTGGACTCTCCGTCCCGCCAGTGCGCTGATCAATTGCATTGAACCCCGCCGCTTGTGGCCCACTCCATCGAAGGCAACCGTGATTTTTCCCAGCCCCTGAAGAGGTGCCCCATGAATGCAATCGAACTGCTGATCCAGGACCATCAACTGGTGAAGAAACTGCTCGAGGAACTGTCCTCGACCACCGAACGTGCAGTGAAGAAACGCGCCGAGCTGCTGGAACGCATCAAGCAGGAAGTCACCATCCATACAGCCCTGGAAGAAGAGATCCTGTACCCGGCGATCAAGCAGGCTGGCGGCAAGGAAGAGGCAAAGATGTACTACGAGGCCAAGGAGGAACACCGCACGGTCGACTCGCTGGTCCTGCCCGACCTGCTGGAGACCGAGACCGGAAGCGTGGAATTCGCCGGCCGGGTCAAAGTGATGAAAGAGCTGCTGGAACACCATATCGAGGAAGAAGAGAGCGAGTTGTTCCCCACCGCTCGCAAGCTGCTGGGCAAGCAGCAACTGGAGGACATGGGCCAGGCCATGGAGGCCCAAAAGAAACTGCTCAAGGGTGAACAGCGCGCCGCCTGACCAACCCCCAGCGCGCCCCTCCGGGCGCGCTGGCCCAGGCTTACCGGGTGGGCAATCGGCGCTGGGCAATTTATATCGAAACGCAATCGCTCGGATGTCGCAGGATGAATGACTGGATCGACTTTCTCGAATGGCCCGCCATGGCCCTCACCGTACTGGCTGCCTGGTGCATCGGCTCACGGCGCCCAGGCCGACGCAAGCTCGGGTTCTGCTGCTTCATTGCCAGCAACGTGCTGTGGGGGGTGTGGGGCTGGCAGGCACAGGCCTGGGCGTTGATCATCCTTCAGGTCTGCCTGTGCGTGATGAACCTGCGGGGTTGGAAAAAGAACACGGCGATGCAAACGGGCTGAACGCCCAGCCCCATCGCCGGGCATTCAGCCACACGCTTACGGCCCTGCTGCTTCGACACTTGCCACCTCGCCCTCGCTGGCTAAACGCCGCGCATAGCCAACGCCCCAGACCAGTGCCCGGCTCATGGTTTCGCCGGGGCGCTGATGATAGACCCGTTCACACAGCATCGAGCCGTCTGCCCGATAGACGCCGATGAACAGCTGGGTAGCGCCTGTCCGTGACAAACGCGACTGCACCTCAAGGCAGACCCCGTTGTCGAGTGCTTCATGGGTTTGGTGGTGCAAGATCGCGTCGCACCACTGCCGATAGGTTTCGCCTCGTCTTTTCATCTGCTTGTCCTCTGCACGGTTGTCAGCGGTAGATCGCCTGCTGTGGGCCAACACTCCAAATCAAATGCCAGTGTCGGACGGCCGGCCAGATGCACTGTTTGCAGCCACGACGCCTGGAATTTGCCGAAACCGAGAAATCCAATCGACCTGTGGGGCCTGTTGGGCGTCCCAACAAGAGAACCTTGGCTAATCAATCGGGCAAACCAGAGGTGAGGCTCACATGAACGAACGCATCATCGCCTTTTTCACCGATACCACCGTATTTGGTATCTCCATCCTCAACCTGCTGCTGGCACTGACCGTGGCCGCCCTGACCTTCCTGGTCTCCCGCGCTGCGATCAGTTTTTTGCTGCACCGGGTGAGGCGCTGGTCCGAGCATGACGGCGCGTTGAGCCAGGTGCTGGCCAAGGTGCTGTCAGGCACCAGCAATCTCCTCCTGTTCCTGGCCTCGCTGCTGGTGGGCCTGGGCATGCTCGACCTGCCCGAGCGCTGGCTGACCCGGGTCGGCAGCCTGTGGTTCGTGGTCGCTGCATTGCAGATCGGCCTTTGGGCCAACCGCGCCATCGGCCTGGGCCTGGGCCACTACTTCGCCCGCCACCGCGCCGCTGGCCTGAACCAGGGCAGCGCACTGGCCACGCTGTCAGCCTGGGGCGCGCGGGTGCTGCTGTGGTCGGTGGTGGTGCTGGCAATGCTGTCCAACCTGGGGGTGAACATCACCGCGTTCGTCGCCAGCCTGGGCGTGGGAGGCATCGCGGTGGCGCTTGCCGTGCAGAACATCCTCGGCGACCTGTTCGCTTCGTTGTCGATCGCCGTGGACAAGCCCTTCGAGGTCGGCGACTTCATCGTCATCGGGCCGCTGGCCGGGAGCGTCGAACACGTCGGCCTGAAGACCACACGCATCCGCAGCCTCGGCGGCGAGCAGATCGTCATGGCCAACGCCAGCATGATCAGCAGCACCATCCAGAACTACAAGCGTCTGCAGGAGCGACGCATCGTCTTCGAGTTCGGCCTGTCCTACGACACGCCCACCGAGGCGGTGAAGAAAGCGCCGGGTATTGTCGAAGAGGCCATCAAGGGCCAGGAACAGGTGCGTTTCGACCGCGCCCACCTGCGCGGTTTCGGCAAGGAGGCGCTGGAATTCGAATGCGTGTACATCGTCAAGGACCCTGGCTACAACCTGTACATGGACATCCAGCAGGCAATCAACTTCAGGCTGCTCGAACGCTTCTCGAAAATCGGCGCCAAGTTCGCAGTACCGGTGCGCGCAATCAAGGTCACCGCATTGCCACACGAGGCCGACGTGCAGGGCCAGGGGCGCGACAGCCTCGGTATCAGAGGGGCCTGACTCCATGGCCTCCGCTCGTCGGCGCCATCGCACAGGTTGCCCCACGGGCAGGCCCAACCAAAGGTAAACCCCTTAATGGAGGCAGACCATGAAGATCATCAAGCCTCATTCGTTGTTACTGGCGCTGTGTCTTGGCGCCAGCGCCCCGCTGGTACTGGCGGCGACTGACCTGAACGACCAACGCGCCCCAGGTACGCAGACCCAGGACAGCGGCCACATGAATGGCAACGGCGGGGCTACCGGCTCCGGAACGCCTGGGGATGGCATGGGTACCGGCTCTGGGGGTACCGATAGCAATGGCACGGACAATACCGGAGGTGACGGCACTACCAACGGCTCAGGTACCGGTAGCGGTACCGGCAACGGTACCGGCGGTGGCAACGGCAGTGGCGGCTCGGGCGCAGGCGGCTCAGGTGGTGCATCAGGTGGCGGTAGCTCCGGCGGTTGATGGCAGTCTCAACAAGCCGGGCTAGCGAGCGGCAGGCGCCCGTCAGCCCGCTGAACCCATGCCGCTCATGACGCAGTCACCACCCGCCTGGCGTCCCTGCGCACAGCTTGCGGGGGGACGCCATAGCCGCGCATGAAGGCCTCGCGCATGTGCCGCCGATCCCTGAAGCCGGCCTCATTCGCCACCACGTCCAGGCTGTGCCTGCTCTGCTCGATCAGCAGCCTGGCCGCTTCAAGCCGCAAGCTCTCCACGGCCTTGGCCGGTGACTGTCCGGTCTCGGCGGTGAATACCCGGGTGAACTGCCGGGGGCTCAAATGCACAGCTTCGGCGAGTTCCTCGACACTCAACGGCCGACTCAGGTGCTTGCGCGCATAATCCAGTGCGCTCTGGATCCGATCCGACTTTGGCGAAAGGGTCAGCAGCTCGGAATGTTGCGATTGCCCACCCGAGCGGCGTTGATGCATCACCAGCTTGCGTGCCACTGACCTGGCCATGTCGGTTCCCAGGTCCTTTTCCACCATGCCAAGCGCCATATCCAGGGCGGCGGTCATGCCAGCCGAGGTCCAGATCTGCCCATCGACGATAAAGATCCGATCATCTTCCACCTCGATTTTCGGATGCAGCTCACGCAACTTTTTCGCATAGGCCCAGTGCGTCGTGGCTCGCCGGTTATCCAGCACGCCCGCCTGGGCCAGGATGAAACAACCGGTACACAGGCCTGCGGTACGACGAGCGCCGTCGACGAAGCCTCGCACGCTGGCCAGCACTTGCTCACTCGGCGGCGTCAGCGGGGTCAAGGTCCCGGTGATCATCCAGGTGTCGGCCAGACCAGGCGCGCCCAGCGGTAGCGTGTCCATGTACATCCCCAGCGAAGAGCGCACCGTGCCACCCTCGATGGAAAAGTTCTGGATCTTGTAAACCGCTTCGCCTGCGACGATGTTCGCGAACTCGAATACCGACTGCGTCGCCAGCGACATGATCTGGAAACCTTCGGTGATGAGGTAGCCGACCCGGTGCATGATTAGCGCTCCTTGTTCAATGTCCTGAAACCGTACCATATACGTCGTTCAAGACAAAAGCGACCTGCTCCATCATGGCGCTACACCCAACCAGGAGCACTACCATGACCCAGCCATTCAAAGGCACCGCCCTCATCACCGGCGCTTCCACCGGCATTGGTTCCATCTACGCGGAACGTTTGGCACGCCGAGGTTACGACCTGGTGCTGGTCGCACGGAACCGCGAACGCCTCAATACGCTGGCCAGCCGGCTCACCACGCAAACCCAGCAGAACGTGGAGGTGTTCCCGGCAGACCTGGCCGACGCCGATGACCTGGCCAGGGTGGAACGCAAACTGCGTGAGGACGCCAGCATCAGCCTGTTGGTGAACAACGCGGGCATCGGCACTCACACCAGCCTGCTGGAAAGTGATGTCGAGCGCATGGCCGAAATGATCAGCCTCAACGTCACCGCCCTCACCCGCCTCACCTATGCGGCCGTCCCAGGCTTCGTGGCGCGCAAGCAAGGCGCCGTCATCAACATCTCGTCGATCGTCAGCCTGGCGCCGGAGCTGCTCAACGGCGTGTACGGCGCCAGCAAGGCCTATGTCACCGCCTTTACCCAGTCGCTGCACAAGGAGCTTGCGGACCAGGGCATCAGGGTCCAGGCAGTCCTGCCCGGGGCCACGGCGACCGACTTCTGGCAGATCGGCGGTTTGCCGGTCGAGAACCTGGATCCCGCCATCGTCATGTCGGCCCAGGACCTGGTGGACGGCGCCTTGCAGGACTTCGACGACAATGTGGTGATTTCCATCCCGTCGATGCATGACCTACAACCGTTCGAACGCTATGAAGCCAGCCGCAAGGCCCTGCTCGGTCAGCTGTCCAATAACCAGCTGGCTCCCCGCTACAACGCCAGGTGATCCCGTTCACCGGGTGAAGCGAGCCAGCGCGGTCGTGGCTGCTTCACCCGATTTTCATCCCAAGCGATAAAGTCTTACTCCATTCAGGCTGTGTCTTGAATGAATCGAAACCAATAGCCTGCACGCACTTTTCACATCACTGGAGGTAGCGCCCATGAAAGCCGTCGTTTATAACCAGCCCGGTTTGCCTATCCAAGACCCGCAATCGCTCTACGACGCGGAACTCCCCGCACCCAAGCCTGGCGCCCGGGATCTGCTGGTGGAGGTCAAGGCGATTGCCGTAAACCCTGTCGACACGAAAATCCGTGCAAGCCGTGGCGGTGAGCTGCCGCAAGTTCTGGGCTGGGATGCGGTTGGCGTCGTCCGCGCGACCGGCGCTGAAGTGACCTTGTTCCAAGCGGGTGATGAGGTGTTCTATGCCGGCGCCATCGATCGCCCCGGCAGCTACAGCGAGCTGCATGTCGTCGATGAGCGCATCGTCGGGCACAAACCGCGCAGCCTGGACAACGCAAGCGCCGCTGCCTTGCCGCTGACCTCCATCACCGCATGGGAATTGCTGTTCGACCGCCTGGGTATCGAAGAGAACGCGGGCAAGGGCCAGCGTCTGCTGGTTATCGGAGCTGCTGGTGGCGTCGGTTCGATCCTCGTTCAGCTGGCCCGCAAGCTCACGCAACTGACCGTCATCGGCACCGCCTCACGGCCTGAAACCCAAGCGTGGGTGAACGAGCTGGGCGCCCATCACGTCATCGACCACACCCAGTCTATCCCGCTCCAGCTCGAAGCGCTCAAGCTCAACCCGGTCGACTATGTGGTCAGCCTGACGCACACCGACACCTACCTTACCCAGTTGGTCGAAGTGCTGCGGCCCCAAGGCAAGCTCGCGCTGATTGACGACCCCGCACAGCTGGATGTGATGCCGCTCAAACGCAAGTCGCTTTCGTTGCACTGGGAGCTCATGTTCACGCGTTCGCTGTACAAGACCGAGGACATGATCAAGCAGCACCAGCTGCTCGAACGTGTTGCGCAGCTGGTTGACCAGGGGGAGATCAAAACCACCCTTGGCGAACATTTCGGTACGATCAGCGCCGAGAACCTCAAGCGCGCCCATGGCCTGGTCGAAAGCGGTAAAGCCAAAGGGAAGATCGTGCTGGAAGGTTTCTGACCCGCTACGCACAAAGCGAAAAGTGGAGGCTGTCGCGAGCGCGGTCAGCCCTCCAACAGGCGAGATCGGTTAGCTGAAAGCGTCGCGCAGCAGCGAGCCTCCGCGCCTCGATGGAAGGCGCGCGATAAAATTGTACAAAAATATTCGGATGTATAGATTTTTCCAGGCGCTTGCACTATACCTTGTACAGTAATTTTATTTTGTACAGGTATTGCGCATGTCCGACTACCTGCAACATTTCACCGAACGCTTTGCCATGCTGGGTCCAGACAATCTCGACCTGCTCGGCGAGTTGTACAGCGAGGATGTGGATTTCCGTGATCCACTGCATCACATCAGTGGGCTCTCGGCCTTGCGTGGCTATTTCGCACAGCTCTATGCCAATGTCTCCGAGGTCGGCTACCGCTTCGAAGGGCTCGATGAGCCAGCGCCGGGGCACGGCTACATCCGCTGGGTCTTGCACTACCGCCATCCGCGCCTGGCCGGCGGCCAGCCGATCAGCCTGCAAGGCTGTAGTCACCTGCGCTGGCGTGGGCGGGTGTACTTTCATCAGGACTACTTCGACGCTGGCGCCTTGCTCTATGAACATGTTCCGGTCCTGGGCGGCGCGGTTCGCTGGCTCAAGGGCAGGCTGGCATGAGCCGCTGCTGGTTGACCGGCGCCAGCAGCGGCATCGGCGCGGAACTGGCGCAGCGCCTGCTGGAGCAAGGCCATCAGGTAGCGCTTGGCGCGCGGCATGCTGACAGGTTGGCAGGCCTGGCCGCACAGTTTGCCGGCCAGGTGCTGTTGGCCGTCGGCGATGTCGACCAGCCTGAGCAGGTGGCACGTATCGCCGCACAGATCGAGCAGGCCTGGGGTTCGCTGGACCTGGTGATCCTCAATGCCGGCACCTGCGAATACCTCGAGCCTGGGCAATTCGACCCGGCGCTGGTCGAGCGGGTCATGCGCACCAACCTGATCGGCACCAGCCATTGCCTGGCGGCCGCGCTGCCCCTGCTGCGCCGCAGCCAGCGCCCGCATCTGGTGGTGATCGGCAGCTCGGTCAGCTGGCTTGCCCTGCCACGGGCCGGTGCCTATGGGGCGTCCAAGGCAGCGCTGCGCTACCTGGTCGAGTCCCTGCGCCTGGACCTGTCCCGCGAGAACATCGATGTCACCCTGGTCAACCCCGGCTTCGTCGATACCCCGCTGACCCGCCGCAACGACTTCCCCATGCCCCAGCTGTGGAGTGCAGAGCGCGCCGCCAGGCACATTGTCGCGCGCCTGCCCCGTCGCCCGCTGGAGATCACCTTCCCCGCCACCTTCACCCTGTTGCTGCGCCTGCTCGGCGCATTGCCGGCACGCTGGCGCCTGAAGCTGGGCCAGCGCCTGGCCCGACAACCTGAGGACTGACCCATGCGCATCGCCATCATCGGCAGCGGTATCGCTGGCCTCACCTGCGCCCACCTGTTGTCACGCCGGCATGCCGTCACCGTTTTCGAAGCGGCCGACCGGGTTGGCGGGCACACCCATACCGTCGATGTGCATTGGCGCGGCCAGCAGTATGCGGTGGACACCGGCTTCATTGTCTTCAACGACTGGACCTACCCGCAGTTCATCCGCCTGCTGCAACACTTGGGCGTCGGCTCGCGGGTGACCGAAATGAGCTTTTCGGTGCACGACCCGCTTAGCGGCTTCGAGTACAACGGGCACGACCTGCTCAGCCTGTTCGCCCAACGGCGCAACCTGCTGTCGCCCGGCTTCTGGGGCATGCTGCGCGATGTCCTGCGTTTCAACCGCCAGGCCCTGGCCGACCTGGACCAGCAGCGCATCGATGGCGCGACCACCTTGGGCAGCTATTTGCGGGATAACCGCTACGGCCAGCGCTTCATCGAGCATTACATCGTGCCCATGGGCTCGGCCATCTGGTCGATGTCGCGGGCCGACATGCTGCATTTCCCGTTGCAGTTCTTCGTGCGCTTCTGCCGTAACCACGGCCTGCTGTCAGTCAACCAGCGCCCGCAATGGCGGGTGATCGAGGGCGGTTCACGCAGCTACCTGGCGCCACTGTGCCAGCCCTTTGCCGAGCACATTCGCCTCAACTGCCCGGTGCAACGGGTAAGCCGCGACGACGAGGGTGTGAACGTGACCTGGGCTGCTGGCAGCGAGCGCTTCGACAAAGTGGTTTTCGCCTGTCACAGCGACCAGGCGCTGGCGCTGCTGGACGCCCCCAGCGAACAGGAGCAGGAGATCCTGGGTGCCATCCACTACGCCAGCAATGACGTGGTGCTGCACACCGACACCCGCCTGCTGCCCCGCCGGCGCAGGGCCTGGGCCAGCTGGAACTACCGCCTGGGTGGCAGCGAAGAGGCCCCCGCTGCACTGACCTACGACATGAACATCCTGCAGGGCATCGATGCACCGGTGACGTTCTGCGTCAGCCTCAACCAGACAGCGCTGATAGACCCGGCACAGATACTCGCCCGCTTCGAGTACGCACATCCCCAGTACAGCCTCGCTGCCGTAGCCGCCCAGGCCCGCCAGGGCGAACTGCAGGGTCCGCTGCACAGCTATTACTGCGGCGCCTATTGGGCCAACGGCTTTCATGAAGACGGCGTGCTCAGTGCACTGAACGTCGCCAGGCACTTCGGAGAGCAGCTGTGAACAGCAGCCTGTGCCACGGCTGGCTCAGCCACCGGCGCCTGACGCCCAGGCCACACGCGTTCCGCTATCGCATCGGCCTGTTCTACCTGGACCTCGACGAACTGCCACGCCTGCTGAGCCTGTCCCGTTGGCTCGGGCGCTCCCGCCTGGCGCCGTTGTGCTGGCGCGAAACCGACTACCTGCCGGCGCTGACTCGCCAGGGCAAACCCTTGGGCGAGGCCGTGCGCCTGCTGGTCGGCCAGGCCACCGGGCAAGTGCCCGAAGGCGCCGTGCACCTGCTGACGCAACCGCGCTGCTGGGGGCTGTCGTTCAACCCGGTGAGCATCTACTTCTGCCACGACCGCCAAGGGCAGGTCACCAGCGTGCTGCTGGAGGTACGCAACACACCCTGGCGCGAGCGCTTCCACTACGTGCTGCCAGTACAGGGCGACCTGGCCCGGCCATTTACCGTGGCCAAGGCCTTCCATGTCTCGCCGTTCATGCCCATGGACATGGACTATCGGCTGCGCTTCGCCGTCGATGGGCAACGCGTGCGTGTGCACATGGAAAACTGGCAAGCCGGGCGGCTGGTGTTCGCCGCGGACCTCGCTGTGCAGCGCCAGCCGCTCGACCGCGCCAGCCTGCAGCGGCACCTCCTGGCTTTTCCCTGGATGAGCCTGCGCACCGTCACCGGTATCTACTGGCAAGCCCTGCGCCTGCTGCTCAAACGCTCCCCTGTCTACGACCACACCGCCAGCCAGCACGACCTGTCGCTTGGCCAAGCCATACACGAGGACCCCGATCATGCCCGACCCGACCCTGAGCGTTAGCAAATCAGCCAGCATCGCGCCGCTGTTCGGCGGGCTGGCAAGGCGTGCGGTACTGGCACAGCTGCACCACCTGAGCCGTGGCCATCTGCGCCTGATCAGCCAGGGCCGGCAATGGACCTTCGGCGACGTCGCCAGCCCGCTCTATGCGGAAGTGGAGATTGTCGACGACGCAGCCTGGGGCCTGGTGGCCGGCAATGGCTCGATCGGCGCGGGCGAAGGTTACATCCACGGCTACTGGCGCAGCCCGGACCTGGCCGCGGTGACTCGCCTGTTCGTCGCCAACCTCGAAGTGCTGGACGCCATGGAAGGCGGCCTGGCGCGCCTGGCCCGCCCGGCCCTGCGCCTGCTGCACCACTTCAACCGCAACAACCGGCGCGGCGCGCGGCGCAACATCCTGGCCCACTACGACCTCGGCAATGCGCTGTTCGAACGGCTGCTCGATCCGACCATGATGTATTCCGCTGCGCAGTTCGACAGCGCCGAACAAACCCTGGAACAGGCGCAGTCGAACAAGCTCCGGCAGATCTGCCAGAAGCTCGAACTCAAGCCCGGCGAGCACCTGCTGGAGATCGGCAGCGGCTGGGGCAGCCTGGCCATCCACGCGGCCTTGCAGCACGGTTGCCGGGTGACCACCACAACCCTCTCCGCCGCGCAATACGCCCACACCCTGCAGCGGGTCAAGGCGCTGGGCCTGGATCGGCAAATCACCGTGCTGCACGAAGACTACCGCGACCTGCGCGGGCGCTTCGACAAACTGGTGTCCATCGAGATGATCGAGGCGGTCGGCCACCGCTACCTGCCCACCTATTTTCGACAATGCGCCACGCTGCTCAAGGACGACGGCCTGATGCTGCTGCAGGCCATCACCATCCGCGACCAACGCTACGCCCAGGCCCGCCGCTCGGTGGACTTCATCCAGCGCTACATCTTCCCCGGCGGCGCCCTGCCTTCGTTGAGCGTCCTGCTCGACACCGCCAGCCGCCAGACGGAGCTGAACCTGGTGCACATGGAAGATTTCGGCCTGGACTATGCGCGCACCCTGCGCCATTGGCGCGACAACTTGCGCCATTCACGCACGGAACTGGCCAGGCTCGGTTATGACGACACCTTCCAGCGCCTGTGGGAGTTCTACCTGTGCTATTGCCAGGGCGGCTTCGAGGAACGGACCATCGGCGTCGCCCAGTTGTTGTGGGCCGGCCCCCAGGCGCGGCGGGCACCGCTACCGGATGTCTGAACATGGGCCGCCGTGTCTGGTTGCTGGGCAACGCGTTGTGGCTGCAAGCCGGCTGGTGGCTGTGTGTGTTGGGGGCGCACAAGCCGTGGCTGTTACTGATGGTGGTGAGCGGCCTGCTGCTGCACCTGCGGCTGAGCCCAAGCGGAGAGCTGCGCGTGCTGCTGTGGGTAGCGCTGGCCGGCTGCCTGCTGGACAGCACGCTGGGCCTGCTCGGTGTGTTCAGTTTCGCTCAGTGGCCGCTGCCACTGTGGCTGGCACTGCTGTGGCTGGTGTTGGCCAGTGGCATGCGCCACAGCCTGGCAGGGCTCGGCCAGCCCGCGTGGCGCGCGGTGCTGCTGGGCCTGTTCGGTGGCCCGCTGGCCTATCTGGCCGGCGCCCGGCTGGCCGGTATCGAGCTGCCACTCGGGCGCCTGGAGACCGCGCTGCTCCTGGCACCGGTCTGGGCACTGGCGCTGCCGCTGGCCTTGCGGTTCGCAGCACGGGGCTGATCGGCACTGCGCCCGCTTCGACCGCATCCTTTCAGCTAGCCAGGCGTGCAGCCACAGCTGTCGCCATCTCCCTGAACACCCGCGCCGCAGCGCTCTGGTAGGCGCCCTTGCGCTGCATCAGCACGGCCGTGCGCTGCAGGCGGACCGGGTCGAGCGCAATGGCTGCCAGATCGTCATGGGCCAGCGCGACCGTGGCAGGCAGCAGGGTCGACAGCGCCGTGCGACGCACGATCTCGGTCACCGCGCTGATGGTGTTGGCCTCCATCCGCACCTGCGGGTGAATGCCATGTTGCTGACAAAAACGGTCGATCTGTTCGCGGGTGGCAAACTCGCCGCTGAGCAGCACCAGCGATTCTGCGCTCAAGGCCTCCAGCCCGATGGACGTTGCCCGGGCCAAGGGGTGGTGGCGGTTGACCACCAGCGCCAGCGTCTCGACCAGCAGCGGGCTGGCCTCGATGTCCTCGGCCTGCCCCCCCTCGAAGGCGATCCCCACGTCCAGCTCATCCGCGAGCAGCAGTGCCTCCATGCGCTCCTGGGACATCTCGCGCACGTTCAGGGTGATGTTCCCATAACGCGTGTGGAAGGCTTCGACCAAGGGGCCGACCAGGTAGGTGGTGAATGTCGGCGTCACCGCGACCCGCAGCGAACCGCGGCTGAGGTCGCTGACGTCGTGAATGGCGCGCCTGGCCTCCTCCAGCTCCTGCGCGGCACGGCGTGCATAGGCCAGGTAGACTTCCCCGGCATCGGTCAGCCGCGTGGTGCGCCCCGAGCGATCGAACAGCTGGGCGCCAAGGCTTTCTTCCAGCTGACGGACCTGTTGCGACAGCGCCGGCTGGGAGACATGCAGGGCCGCGGCGGCCTTGGTGAAGCTGTGATGCGCCGCCACGGCGAGGAAGTACTGGATGTGTCGGGCAAGCATAGTCATTCACATAATCCAATCTGATCGACTCGATCATAAATCAGACTTTTACCTTATGCCACACGTCCCCTAACCTCTGCCCGACCGGCTCGCCGCGTGAGAGCGGCGGGCCTCACCCGGTATGAGGAGCAACACCCCATGGATATCATCTTTCGAAACGTGCGCATCGATGACGCACAGCCGCTGCAGGACGTGGCCGTACATAACGGCAAGATCGTCGAAATCGCACCGGCGATTGCCGCACGCGCGGCGCAGGAAATCGAGGGCAACGGCAACGTACTGATTCCGGGGTTCGTCGAAGGCCACCTGCACCTGGAAAAGGCCAACGTCATGCAGCGCAAGGCCAATCGCTCCGGCACCCTGAAGGAAGCGATCGCGGTCACCGCCGCGCTCAAGCCGACGCTCACCCGCGAGGACATCCTCGAGCGCTCGACCCAGGTGCTGCGCGCCCTCGTGCAGGCAGGCAGCACCCATGTCCGCGCCCACGCCGAGTTCGACCCGGTGCAAGGCTTTACCGGCCTCGACGTGGTACTGGAACTGCGTGAGAAGTTTCGCCAGTTCATCGATATCCAGGTGGTTGCCTTCCCTCAGGAAGGCATCCTGAAACTGCCAGGCATGCAGGCCATGATGGTCGAGGCCATGGAGAAAGGCGCCGATGTCGTGGGTGGCATTCCCTACAACGACGTGTCGCCCTTCGATCACATCGACTTCGTGTTCGACCTGGCCAAGCGCTACGGCAAGGACATCGACTTGCACCAGGACTTCGCCGATGACGCCGAGCAGATGACCATCGAGCATGTGGCCCGCCGCACTCTCGCCGAGGGCTACCAAGGCCGCGTCTGCGTTGGCCACCTGACCAGCCTGGCCGCGGTCGAACCCGAGCGGCAGGCGCGTATCATCGGGCTGCTGCGCGAAGCCGACATCAGTGTGATGTGCCTGCCGGCCACCGACCTGCACCTGGGAGCCCGAGGCGACAGCTACAACGTACGGCGTAGCCTGACCCCGGTGCGGGCGTTGCGCGATGGTGGCGTGAACGTGTGCCTGGCCACCAACAACATTCGCAATGCGTTCACCCCGTATGGTACCGGCGACCTGCTGAACATCGCACAACTGGCGCTGCCGGCCTGCCACCTGGGCGGTGCCGACGACCAGGCCACGGTGCTGTCGATGCTCACCACCGGCCCGGCCAAGGCCCTGGGCTTGCAGCACTATGGCCTGGCGGTGGGCAAGGACGCCGACCTGGTGCTGATGGATACCCAGGCGGTCAGCGATGTGATTCTCGACCTGCCAGCGCGGCTGATGGTGCTCAAACGGGGCAAAGTGGTGGCGACCACGGAGCATCGGCGCTCGGTGGTTTTCTAGCCGCTCGCCCTGGCCGAGCATCGCTCGGCTGAGCTTCTGCGTAACCCCGTCGCCAGTGGCCTGCAGAGCATTTTCATATGACTGGAGCATATTTTTACTAATTTCCCCCGCCGCAGCTGTGGCGCACCATCCCCCGGGTGAGTGACAACCGCCGCTCCAGTCATTTCCACCCAGCGCCTTGCGATACGCACTCACTACAACAAGAAAACCACTGCGCACACCGCTGCGCAGTGGGCTCGGGCCGACTGGCCCAACTGCCTCGACAAAACAACACAACCACAAGCAATGAGGGAGTTTTCCATGCGTATCATCGCCGCATCGCTCAGCTTTGCACTTCTTTCCGGTTTCAGCCTGTGCGCCGTAGCCGATGAAGCCAGCCTCACCATCATCTCCTTCGGCGGGGCCACCAAGGCGGCCCAGCAGTCAGCGTACTTCCAGCCGTTCGAGAAGAGCGGTGCTGCCAGGGTGGTGGCGGGTGAGTACAACGGCGAACTTTCCAAGATCAAAGCCATGGTGGACGTTGGCCATGTTTCCTGGGACGTGGTCGAGGTCGAGAGCCCCGAGCTGATCCGCGGCTGCGAAGCGGGCCTGTTCGAACGTATGGACCCCGGCATTCTCGGCGAGCAGTCCGGCTACCTGTCCGGGACTGTCAGCGAGTGCGGCGTAGCCAGCTATGTCTGGTCGATGGTGCTGGCCTACAACCCACAGAAGCTCAGCGTCGGGCCCGCCTCCTGGGCAGACTTCTGGGATACCACGCGCTTCCCCGGCAAGCGCGGCCTGCGCAAGGGCGCCAAGTATACCCTCGAAGTCGCGCTGCTCGCCGATGGCGTTTCCCGCGCAGACCTGTACCAGGTACTGAGTACACCCGAGGGCGTCAACCGTGCGTTCCACAAGCTGGACCAAATCAAGCAGAGCATCCAGTGGTGGGAAGCCGGTGCGCAGCCACCCCAGTGGCTGGTGGCAGGCGATGTGGTGATGTCTGCCGCCTACAACGGGCGCATCGCTGCCGCGCAGAAGGAAGGCTCGCCGCTGCGCATCGTGTGGCCGGGCAGCCTGTACGACCCTGATCACTGGGCGATCGTGCGCGGCACTGCCAACAAGGACCTGGCAGAGCAATTCATCAGGTTCGCCAGCCAGGTCGGGCCGCAGAAGACCTTCTCCACGCAAATCCCCTACGGCCCGGTACGCACGCAAGCGCTGGCGCAGCTGCCTGAGGGCGTCCAGCAACAGCTGCCTACCGCACCGGGCAATATGGCCGAGGCGCAGCTGGTAAACGCCGAGTTCTGGGTCGACCATGGCGAAGAGCTCGAGGAGCGCTTCAACGCCTGGGCCGCTCGTTGAACTGACCGGAGCCGGCGCCCCCGCCGGCTCCTCGGCATCGAGGGGGGCTGATCAACAGCCTGTGCATCCAGCCAGGCCGCTGGTGGGTATTGCTCCTTGGCAACCCTCAAAAGAAATAAATCAATAGTTGCTTGACCAGGGAGAACGATCGTTCTACTCTGGCTACATGAACAAGCCAATGACCGATACACGCGAAAAAATCCTCGCGACCGCCGAGAAGCTGATTTACGAAAACGGGATCCACGCCACGGGCATGGACCTTTTGGTAAAGACTTCAGGCGTAGCCCGTAAAAGTATCTATCGCTACTTTGCGACCAAAGACGATGTCGCCGCAGCGGCACTCAATGCACGCGATGTACGCTGGATGCAGTGGTTCAGGAGTGAGTGCGAAAAAGCCCAAACGCCGCAAGCGCGCATTCTCGGCATTTTTGATGTGCTTGGAAGTTGGTTCGAGTCTGACGGTTTTCGGGGTTGCGCATTCATCAATACCGCCGGCGAAGTGGGCGACGCAGACGACCCTATACGGCAGATCGCAAGGCTGCATAAGCAAAAGCTTCTGGATTACACACTGGAGTTGACCCGCCAGTTGCAGGTCAAGGATCCGGTCAAGTTGGCCAGGCAACTCTTCGTGCTGATAGAGGGCACGATAACCGTCGCCCGCGTGATGGGTGATTTTACGGCGCTCGACAGTGCACGGGAAATCGCCAGGTTACTGCTTGAACAAGAACAGCGCGTAAGCGCCTGACACCTCAGCAATACCCACTCGACTGATTCATCCAATAGATTGGAGGCACCACCATGTCCAACGAACAGGCTCGCCCGCCACTTCCTCCTTTCACTCGCGAGTCGGCGATTGAAAAGGTCCGACTCGCTGAAGACGGTTGGAATACTCGCAACCCTGAAAAAATTGCGCTCGCTTATACATTGAACACCCAATGGCGTAACCGAGCCGAATTTGCAAACAATCGCGAAGAAGCTCAGGCGTTCCTGACTCGCAAGTGGAAGAAGGAGCTGGACTACCGCCTGATCAAGGAGCTCTGGGCCTTCACCGACAACCGCATCGCCGTCCGCTACGCCTATGAGTGGCACGACGATTCGGGTAACTGGTTCCGTTCCTACGGCAATGAAAACTGGGAGTTTGAAGCCGACGGCCTGATGCAACGCCGATTCGCCTGCATCAACGACATGCCCATCAAGGAAAGCGAGCGTAAGTTCCACTGGCCACTGGGGCGCCGTCCGGATGACCATCCAGGCCTGACTGAACTGGGCCTGTAATTCATGCCAAACCTGATCCTGTTTTTGATGCAGGATCAGGTGTTTGTTTAGCTGGCGTTTATCATCCCCGTTCCAGATCCTTCGGAATCCATAAGCCCCCATTGGCCCTCAAACAGCCAATGGGGGCTTTTCTTTGCATGTCCCCCTCCTCCCGCTGCTCGGCATGGCCACCCTGCCGAGGGCATCCGCCTGCGCTGACGTATCCGCAGGCCCAGTTCATCGAGCCAGCATGCTCCACGCATAAGATAATCTGATCAATTTCATAATAATTTAGACTTTTACCTTATCTCATGCATTGCTTAATCTTTGTCTCACACCCAGCGACACAGAGACAGCAACCATGAAAGCGATCATCGACGGATTTCTGAAGTTTCAAAAAAACGCCTTCCCTGAGCGGGTCAAACTGTTCAAGGACCTGGCCAATCAACAGGCACCCAAGGCGCTCTTCATCTCCTGCTCGGACAGCCGACTGGTGCCTGAACTGGTTACCCAACGCGAGCCAGGTGATCTGTTCGTCATCCGCAACGCCGGCAACATCGTGCCGTCGTATGGGCCAGAACCAGGTGGCGTGTCGGCCTCTGTCGAATACGCGGTCGCCGGGCTAGACGTTGCAGACATCGTGATCTGTGGCCACTCCGACTGCGGCGCGATGACTGCCATTGCTAGCTGCAAGTGCCTCGATCACATGCCCGCAGTGGCTGGATGGTTGCGCTATGCCGACTCGGCCAAGGTGGTCAACGAGGCCCGCCAGCACGCGGACATGCCGAGGAAAGTCGCCTCCATGGTGCGCGAAAACGTCATCGCGCAACTCGCCAACATCCAGACCCACCCATCCGTTCGCCTGGCGCTCGAAGAAGGCCGCGTGACCCTGCATGGCTGGATCTATGACATCGAGAGCGGACGTATCGACGCCTTTGATGGCCGTACCGGCACCTTCGTGTCTCTCGCGGAAAACCCAGAAGTCCACGCCGTTTCCCAGCACGCCAGGCACGTCGCCTGAAAGCTGTACCTGAACCTTTACTTAGGAGATTCACCATGATCCAGACTCAAGCCACCCGTACCGCTCGCCAGGAACTGACCGAAGTGATCATTCAGGCCAAGGCTCGCAAGGACTTGTCATTCGCACAGATCGTTGACGGCACGGGCCTGTCCGAAGCCTTTGTCACCGCTGCCCTGCTTGGCCAGCACCCACTGCCGGAAAGCGCCGCGAAGGTGGTGGGCGAAAAACTCGACCTGGATGCTGATCAAGTGGCACTGCTGCAATCGATGCCGATCCGCGGCAGCTTCTTCGACGGCGTGCCGAGCGACCCTACCATCTACCGCTTCTACGAAATGATGTCGGTGTATGGCACAACTCTCAAAGCGCTGGTCCATGAGAAGTTCGGTGACGGCATCATCAGTGCCATCAACTTCAAGCTGGACATCAAGAAGGTCGAAGATCCTGAGGGTGGCCACCGTGCCGTGATCACCCTGGACGGTAAATACCTGCCCACCAAGCCTTTCTGATGCAGCTCAGCCCGGCGTCTGACGGCGCCGGGCCACTCTCCAACCTTCATGACGACTGAGCATCGCTTGGGTGCTCTGGCCTTCTTGCGCCCCACTTCAGGTGATTACCATGAAACTGTTATCCATATTGCTCCTGGGCTGCCTGGGTTCTGTTGCGCTTGCCGATGAACAGGTTACCCAGGCCACACAGGTTGCGATCGAACCCTATCGCTACGCTCAACACCTGGATATCGCGCACGTGGTGGCTGTCACGCCGGTGCCCGATGTCTGCGACGTGGTACCGATGCAGCTGACTTACGATGACTCCAATGGCGAGCGGCATGTCATGGAGTACCGCATCATGGGAAATGGTTGTTCCAATAATTGATGCGCGGTCAATACGCAAGCCTGAAGGCCAACGCCTGCACATCACGGGCGCTGTGACCGAGGCCTTCAGGCGCTTACAGCAAATCATCCATCGAGCCCTTGTCCAGAACAGCGGACCGTTTGATCATCATGGCCTGTTCTGCAGCAGCCATTCTTTCGGGCTTGTACCCACCTTCCGGCGAAAAGTGCGGGCCAACGCAGACGGGCTTTCATAGCCCACTTCATCTGCAATGAGGGCAATCGGGCGGCCTTCGCGCAGGCGCTTCTGGGTCAGGCTGATGCGCCAGTTCGCCAGGTAATCTGCCGGCGTGATACCCACGGTCTCGCGAAAGTGCGCAGCAAAGCTGGCCCGCGACATGCCGGAGCGATCGGCCAGCGCCGCCACGGACCAGTTGCGCTGAGGTTGGTCGTGAATGCACACCAGGGCCCGGGACAGCTGAGCATGGGCCAAACCTGCCATCATCCCTGAGTCGATGGTCCGCCTGGCCATGAGGTGCCGAAGCAACTGAATCACCATCAGTTCGAATAGCCGATTGAGGATTACCTCGCGGCCACATTCGTCGCCAAAGGCCTCTGCAAACAGCCAGTCGAGGGTGCCATTGAGGCCCTGCAATTCGCGCAATGGCATGATGAGAAAATCCGGCAGCGCCAAGGTCAGCGGATTGTCGGCCCCCCCATCAAAATGCAAGGTGGCGCATATCAGTTGCGCATCATCGGCTTCGCTCGCCAACAGCTGATGAGCCTGCGGGCGCACCGCCAGGATCAGGCTTGGCTCAGCCAGTTCGGTGCGCTGGCCGCGCTTGTCGATCAAGGTCAGCTGCCCTGAACGCAGCAAATGCGCATGACCGAAACCGTGCTCCCCGTGAACCGGCGTGATGCCACAGAATCCACCTTGGTGAAACGTGGACGCCTGCAAGTTGAAGTGTTTGAGCAATGTCGATAGTCGGTCCATGGCGCCTTCAGGTTTAGACGATCTGTTGCATAACTTCGACGATCTGAAGCCGAAAGGAAAGCTCATTCCCTTACGATTCTTATCAAGCCGATCGACAAACCGATCGAGCATCCCACAGGAGAACTGCCATGACCCGTATTACTGCGCTCTCGCTGGACCAAGCCCCTGCCGGCTCGCGAACCGCCCTGGAAGGTATTCAGAAAGGCCTGGGCTTCATTCCCAATGCATTCAGGACGCTGGCGCACTCGCCGGCTGCACTCAATGGTTACCTGGGGCTCGCGCAGGCCCTGGGCAAGGGTTCACTCAGCGCCGCCGAGCGCGAAGTCGTCGCCCTCGCCACCTCGCAAATCAATGGTTGCGACTACTGCCTTGCAGCCCATGGCTTCTTTGCTACGAAGGCCGGCTTGAGTGATGAAGCCATCAGCCAAGCCCGCGAAGGCACACTCAACGCGGTCGCCACGCTGGCCCATCAGATCACCGGAAGCCGCGGCCAGTTGAGCGATGCACAGCTCGCGGCGGCACGCGAAGCGGGTCTCACCGACAGCAAGATAGTGGAAGTGATAGCACAGGTCACACTGTTGACCCTGACCAACTACCTGAACAATGTCGCCACGACCGATATCGACTTTCCGCCATCGGCCCGCTAGGAGGCAAGCGCCATGAACCCAGTGACTATCTACACCACCCGGCACTGCCCTTACTGTGTAAGTGCCAAGCGATTGCTCTCAAGCAAAGGCGTTACTCCGATCGAGATTGATGTTGAGCAGTCCGCTGAAGCATTGGCGCAGATGCTCCAGCGCTCCGGTCGCAGGACCGTTCCGCAGATCTTCGTGGAAGATGTGCATGTAGGCGGCTTTGATGACTTGGCGCGCCTGGATCAAAAGGCTGAGTTGGACAGATTGCTACGTGCTTGAGGTTCAGGGGTGGTTGGCCATGCGAGGGGGGCTAAGCTATCGGGATTCTTCGATATCTACCCGCCTGCTGTGCGCCCCTTGCCTACAGTCGAAACGATTGCCGCATCGCCCGCGCCAGCAAAGTCACGGCGGCGTCGCCGTCCGATGCCGGGCTGCGCACGAAAAGGATGTCGTGGTCCTACCTCGCCGGCGTGACGCAGGGCATTGCCCTGGGTGTACCCGCCGGCCTTGCCGCGTTATGCGCCGACCTGTTGCCGCTGGGCATGGCGCTGCTCGCGGCGTTGCTGCTGGGCGAGCGCCTGCCGCTGCAGGTGTGGGTCGGCCTGGTCGTCGGGCTGCTGGGGATGCTGTGGGTGACCCACGATGCGCTGACGCTGGGCACAGCACCGATGTGGGCCTATGGCCTGCCCGTGGCCGGCATGTGTTCGCTGGCGATCGCCACGTTGTGGCAAAAACGCAGCACGGTGCAGGCCATAGGCCTGTTGCCGAACATTTGGCTGCAGTGTTTCGTCTCCAGTTTCGCCTTCGCAGCCCTCGAAGGCAGCCAACGCAGCCTGGCACCGGTTGCCAGCGCAGGCTTTGCACTGAGCGTGTCGTGGACCGTAGTTCTGTCGACGCTGGGTGGCTATGGGTTGTACTGGGTCTGCCTGCGCAGGTCCTCGGCCACCCGTGTCGCCAGCGTGCTTTATCTCAGCCCACCGATCACCCTGCTCTGGGCCTGGGCGATGTTCGATGAGCCGTTGTCCTGGCAGATGGCAGCGGGGATGGCGCTATCGGCGGTCGGGATCTGCCTGGTGGTACGCGCCGAGGCCCGACGATCCAGCCGCGATGAGCGCAAGCCCAACCACCCTACCCCTCGCTGAGGTGATGACGCCACTGACAGCAGTGAACCTTGCCCGTGCAGTTTCGTAAGGCGCGCGCCGGGATGAGATTCCCTAGAGTGTGGCCCATCGGCCAAGGTACGAGCGGGCAATAGCCAGGCTCCATAAAACCTGGCCTGCCCGCGTATGGAGCCGGAGTTGCCACACAGGATACCCGTCATGTCTCGAATCGAAAATGAAGCCACCGAACCCCGGCGCTGGTTGATGTTCGCCATCTTGCTGGTCGGCGCGTTTCTACCGCCGCTGGATTTCTTCATCGTCAACGTTGCGCTGCCCTCGATACAGGCGGACCTGGGCACAGGCCCCTCTGCCGAGCAGTTGGTGATCGCGTCCTATGCCACGCTCTATGCCGTGACACTGATCACCGGCGGGCGCCTTGGCGACCTGTATGGGCGCGGGCGGATGTTTTTCATCGGCCTGCTGGGCTTCGCCGCTGCTTCGCTGCTGTGCGGTGTGGCGACTGCGCCCTGGGTACTGGTGCTCGGGCGCGCCTTGCAGGGCGTGAGCGCCGCCGTGATGGCGCCGCAGGCACTCGCCTCGGTGCAGACAATTTTTCCGGCAGCGGAAAGGTCATTGGCCCTGAGCCTGTACGGGGCCGTGTTTGGCCTGGCGTCAGTGATCGGCCAGGCGCTGGGTGGCGTGCTGATCGCGCTCGACCTGTTCGGCATGGGCTGGCGCGCGATATTCCTGGTCAACCTGCCGATCGCATTGCTGGTGATTGCACTCGGTATTCCCGTGCTCAAGGACACCCGTGGGCTGCAGGCGAGCAAGCTGGACCTGGTGGGTACGGCGTTGTCGATACTGGCCCTCGGCGCTCTGGTCGTGCCGCTGATCGAGGGGCGTGAAGCGGGATGGCCGTGGTGGGCGTGGCTGTCACTCGCCGCTGCGCCTGTACTGGGGGCGTTGTTCTGGCGCTATGAGGCGCGCCTGCACCGCGCCGGCGGAACCCCTTTGCTGGCGCCGGCCGCTCTGCAAGCCCCCGGGCTGGGCCGGGCGTTATCCATAGCGCTGTGTTTCTACGCGATTGGCGTGTTCTTCCTGCTGTTTTCGATCTATCTGCAAGGTGCATTGCAGATGAGCGCACTGGATGCCGGCCTGGTCTTCCTGCCGTTCGGTGCCGGTTTCCTCATCGGCCCGCTCTCGGTTCCCCTTCTCAGGCGCGTGCTCGGCGGTTATGTGAACCCGTCAGGCATGGCGCTGGAGGTCATCGGCTTGATCTGGCTGGGTTGGCTGGTGTCAGTGACTCCGCCTGGCCTTGCCCCGCCCTTCACGTTCCTGGCGGTCAGCCTGTTGCTGATCGGGCTGGGACAGGGCCTGGCGTTGCCGACGTTGATGCGCCTGGTCACGGGCCGGGTCGCGCCGGCGTATGCCGGGATGATCGCAGGCATCACCAGCGCGACCTTGCAGATCAGTACCTCGCTGAGCGTGGCCGTCATCGGCGGCGTGTTCTACACCGTGCTGGGGGAACCGGTAACGGAAGCTCGTATCAGCCACGCCTTCGTGGTCGCCGTTCTGTACATGGCCGCCTGCCTGGCCGTAGGGGTTGCGCTGAGCCTGACATTGGCGCGGCAGCCGGCACCGCTGGCGGAGGCAGCGGCGATGCGCCCGAGCTGAGCGCCGCAACCTGCTACCCTGCGCCGATCATGCCGGAGGCAAGGTCGGCCAGGGCGCGTAGCCGGTCCAGCTGACGCATGTCGCGGTGATAGCCCATCCAGATGTCCCGCCCCGGTGGTGGCTGATGCTCGTCCAGCAGCCGCAGGCCGGGCACCGAGTCGCCGAGCACACGTGGCAACACAGCAACCCCAAGCCCTTGCGCACACATCTGTGCCTGGACCGTCCGGCTGCTGCTGGTGAACACGGTGCGAGACTGCGGGTAGCGCTGCTGCAGCCAGTGCACATCCGGGTAATGGGCCTGGGCAACGTTCATCAGGATCAACCCCAGCCCCTCGCCGCCCGGGTGTGGCGCCGGGGCATGCAATGCGGTGTAGAGCCCGTAAGGCAAGGTCGTCAGTTTGCGCTGGACAATGTCAGGCTCGGTGAAGGGCACGATCCGGAAAGCGATGTCGGCATCGCGACGGGCAAGGTCGAACAGCCGATGCCCGGCAATGACTTCGGGCACGATCAATGGATACCGTCGTGCCAGTTCGGCCAGCACCGGCGACAGCACATGACAGGCGAACCAGTCGGCCGAGGAAATGCGCAACAGCCCTTCAGGCTGATCGCCATGCCCCGCCAGACGACGTTCGATGGCCAGCGCACTGTGCTCCATGGCGAGCGCCAGGTCGAGAATCCGCTCACCATTATCGGTGAGTACCAGCCCCTGGCCAGTGCGCAGGAAGAACGCTTGTCCACTGGCCTGTTCGAGCACCTGCAAGCGCCGCCCGACGGTCGGGTGACTGACCCCTAACGCCTTGGCGGCCCCTCCCAACGAGCCACTGCGCGCGATCGCCAGGAAGATCCGCATGTCACTCCAGTCCATACTGCCCTCTCGTGCCAGAATGAGCGATGAGGTTGCAACAATGATGGCGTGGCTGCAATCCCAAAGCGGGCTTCCCGGCGAGGCCGGTAGTACCAAGGCCGCTCCATGCCATTGGCGGATTTGAGTCCAACCGCAAAGGCGATCTCCAGGAATCCGGCAACGATCAGCAGTAACCAGGAGCTGGTGTTTTCAGCCAAACAGATACTGGCTGAAACCGTAGCATTACGACATTTTCAGCCAATGATTCGACGAGGACAGACACCATGCGCATCGCCTTCCTTGCCTTCCCCGCGTTCAACTGCTGGATGTGGTCGGTCCGGCTGATGTCTTCGCCGAGGCGGCTAAGCCATTGGGCAACCCGCGGGCCTACCTAGTCGAAGTGATCGGCACCGAAAAAGGCATGATCAAAGGCTCAAGCGGTTTGAAGCTCGCCATCGACGAGACCTTCGAAACCTATAAAGGCAGGATCGATACCTTGCTCGTGGCCGGAGGTCCGCAGATCGACGAGATCGTGCTCAACCCTGCCTTGCAGCAGTGGCTGCGCACCCATGCTATGAAGGTGCGCCGCATCGGCTCGGTTTGCAGCGGCGCCTTCCTGTTGGCCGCCGCCGGCCTGCTTGACGGGCGTCGTGTCACGACCCACTGGAATTCCAGCGCGAAACTCGCCAAAGAGCACCCGCAGACTGAAGTCGACGCTGATAGCATTTTTATCAAGGACGGCAACCTCTACGCGTCGGCTGGTGTCACCGCGGGTATGGATTTAGCTTTGGCACTGGTAGAAGAGGATCACGGCAGGGAGTTGGCGCTGAAAGTGGCGCGAGAGATGGTGATGTTCTGTAAACGACCGGGCGGGCAATCGCAATTCAGCGCGCAGTTGGCAGCCCAGACCCGAAGCTGCCGTTGAAAAACAAACGATATCGTGAGCGCTACTTACACCCTGTGGGAGCGGGTTTACCCCCGAAGCAGGCGCCGTGGTGGATGGCACCGGCTGTGCCGGTGTTCGCGGGTAAACCCGCTCCCACAAAGTGGACTGCCCCTAAAATTCGGACGCTGCAGCCTGAGCCCTGTACTCGACAGGGCACAGGCCATTGAGCTTCAGTTTGATACGGTCTGTTGCGCCACCATGAATTCAGTCACGTCGGTCACACACTTCTGATCAGGTCACCTGATACACCCTGAACATTTTCTCGGCACCAGGTGGCTCAAGCTTTTGCTGGTCACGAGATCCAATTCATGGGTCTACGGGACTTAGTCAAGCACATTGTGTAGTACCTCATAGATGACACCTGAAGTGATAGCCACAAGCAGCAGGTCAGTCCCAGCTTGCTGCCACTCATAACCATTGTAATGAGGAAGTCGCCCGATCAGCCGGCTATCCAGCTTCTTCGCAATCCCGGGCGGGAGAGGCTTGCCGCGCGCCAGATTCTTCTGGATACCTGGCGGTAAGGGAGAGCCTGGATTCCAGTAATTGCGGTTGTCATTGAGGATGACTCGCACCCCTCCTAAATCGATGGAAGGCCCTTCGTGCCAGTCATTGCTGTTGCCCTGATGACCTTGGCTTGCGTGTTGTCCTCCCTTGTCGTGGCTTTTCCCTTTCCCGGGATCTGCCAGCAAGATCGGGCTTACAACCAGAGCCAGGGAAAAAGCTGCGGCGATACTCAATTTCCTTCTCATGGTATGCATTTCCTTGGGACCTTATCCAACCAGAGAGTAGCTAATCTATTGGTAGAGACAATGCCAGCCGGGTGCGAGCATTCCGTCGGGATTCAAGAACTTAATCATCTAATGTCGGTCTGTTTGGCACCTTCAGCTCTACCACACGCCTCTGGAGGCGAATAAAAATGAGAAAACCCGTGCTTGCTGTCTTTGCTTGTGCATTGGCACTCGGGATGATTCCATTCGTACCCGCAGATGTCTCACCCATTGGTTCCGCCTATGCCAAAGGCGGTGGTGGTCATGGAGGTGGCAACGGTGGCGGTAATGGTGGCGGACATGGAGGTGGGCATTCAGGTGGTATGGGAGGGAACAGCGGAAATGGCCAGAGCGCTGGAAGCGATCACGCTGGCAAGGCCACACGCGATCACGGTGTAAGCGGCAACCATTACGGGAGCTCCCGCAACGCTGATAATGGCCACGGTACCACTACCTCGGGTATCGCACACTCCAAAGACACTCGCGGTTTGGCCAAATCCACTGCCATCTCACGAACGACTCCAGGTGATCACAATTCAAGAGGTCTATCCAACGCCGTCAGATCTTCTTCAAAGAATGATCGATGATTTCGCAGCTCGATGCGGTATAGACCTAATGTTTTCAAAAAGCCCGGCTTGTGCTGGGCTTTTTGCTAGTACTGATAGGCGTTAAAGTCTGGGCAGCCGTTGGAACCGTTTCTGAGTCCAAAGGGGCCCTTCCAGCAAAGCCGACAGCATGCCTGAAACTCGTCGCTGCTTGTTTGAATTTGGCAAACCGTCGTCAACTGTCCGCTATGGGCCGATAGCAGTCACTGGCGACCGGCCATTTTTGACGACGAACGCGGGCCTCGCTCAATGCCCTTGTGGTTCGGCTATGCGGTCGAGGTGCGCCCATGGACAGGCAGGTGCGCAACAGTCAGTCCATTGGCAATGGCACTGGCTTCAAGCTTCGCACGCTCTGCCTCGAGAAACGCATAAGCGGCTTGCAGGGTTGTGATCTTCGCTTGGATGTCGGCCATCTTGTTGGCGACCAACGCCGCGCCTTGTGCGCAATCGATGGTATTTCCCCGCTTGGCCTGAAGGATGTCCCTGATCTCGGCGAGTGAAAAACCTCCGCCCTGGGCACTTTGAATGAGGGCCAGATCAGCCACGGTCTGCTCGCTGTAGCTGCGGTAATTGTTGGCCAGTCGATGGGCCACGATGAGCCCGAGCTGCTCGTAATAGCGTAATGCATGGCGACCGATGCCACTGCGGCGCTCCAGCTCCCCGATATTCACCGTAAAAACTCCTTGACTGTAGAGCACGCTCTACACCTTAGCCTGCGCCGATCATCCAAACAAGGAGTCAGACATGGGCGTGGAATGCTTCGTCACAGGCGGCAGTGGGTTTGTCGGTCAACATTTGCTGGCTCGCCTCACTGCCACAGGGCACAAGGCCTGGGTGCTCATGCGCAGCCCCGAAAACATCGACCGTCTCAGGCAACAGGTAAGCAGCCTGGGAGGTGACGCCGCGTATATCCATGCAGTCGAGGGCGATATCAGCAGGGAGGGGCTTGGGCTCAGTGAAGCAGACCGGCAACGCGTGTCTTCGGCGGCGGTGGCCTTCCACCTGGCGGCGCAATTTACCTGGGGGCTGACGATGGAGCGCGCTCGCGAAGTCAATGTGCAAGGGGCACTGCGTGTGGCAAGGCTTGCGGCCAGCCAGCACATCCGGCTGGTGATGGTGGGCGGCTACATGCTGCAGAACCTTACCTACCTTGCCAAGGTCGGGGTGGATATCGTGTGCCCTGAAAACACCCATTGGCCTGCGGTCTACGGCCGTGTGGGTGGCTACGAAGGCAGCAAGCTCGAGTCGCATTTTGCCGTTATCCGCTACCTGCAGGAAGCAGACGCGGATTATACGATCGTCCATCCCGCTACGGTGTGCGGCCACAGCGAGACGGGGCACATCCTCGAAGGACAACCGCTGGCCGATCTCATTCGCAATCTTGCCCAGGGCCGCTTCAAGGCTGTCCCTGGTACAGACCGCCACTGGTTGCCGGTCGTCAGCGTCGATTACCTGGCGACGATGATAACCTGCGTGGCGTTCGACCCCTCGATGGCCAACCGGCAGGTCCTGGCGCTCGACGAGGGCTCAGCGAACCTGCAGGGGATGCTCGAGCAACTGGCAAAGACACTGGGCGTGAAGGCTCCTCGGCGCCATGTCGCAATCCGGTTGATCAAGTGGCTATTGACGATCCCCGGCCTGGCGGCTCGATTCGCTATCAGCGCCGAGTCGTTGAACTTTATCCAGACGCAGCGCTTTGACATGAACCGCAGCAGGCAACTGGAGCGCAAGTATCGGTTGACCCATCCCGATCTGGCACGAACGCTGGAAAAAACGGCGCGCTACGTCACCAATCACTTGCCCCACTGATCCAACCGGTCACAAGGAAGGTCATCATGCAATCGCACTTCGGCAATGGCGTCATCGCGGATAGTGCTCAAGGCCCCGATCAACGCCAACGTGACGGCAGGCGCAGGGTTGACGATAGCCGGCATTGATGCCGCAGTGCCGTGGGGTTGCCGCCAGCGCAAGCCCAAGCTTGTCATTTGCCAAGGCTTGGGCCAAGGTCGATACCACTGACATCTCTGCCAAAGGAGTCACCCATGTCAAAGATCTATCCCGGTATCGATCCCGATGGGCTGGTCGAGTACTCGGTGGTCTACACCGACCGCTCGCTCAATCACATGTCGCAGGCTTTCCAAGGTGTGATGAACAACATCTCGAGCACACTGAAACAGGTCTACAACGCCGAGGCCGTTGCGGTGGTCCCGGGCAGCGGCACCTTCGGCATGGAGGCAGTGGCGCGGCAGTTTGCCACCCACCAGCAATGCCTGGTGATACGCAACGGCTGGTTCAGTTATCGCTGGAGCCAGATCCTTGAGATGGGCAACATTGCGCCAGCCACCACGGTGCTCAAGGCCCGACCGGTGGAAACGGGTCGCCAGGCGGCCTACGCCCCTCCCCCTCTGGACGAAGTGCTGGCGGCCATTGCGGCGCACAAGCCACAGGTGGTCTTCGCCCCCCATGTCGAAACCTCATCCGGGATGATCCTGCCTGACGCGTACCTGCGGGCCGTCGGCGACGCCGTGCACGCGGTGGGGGGCCTGTTCGTGCTGGACTGCATTGCCTCAGGCACGCTGTGGGTCGATATGCACCAGTGCGCCGTGGACCTGCTGATCAGCGCCCCGCAGAAAGGCTGGAGCGCCTCGCCTTGCTGCGCCCTGGTGATGTTCAGTGCCCTGGCCCTTGAACGCATCACGCAGACGCAGAGCAGCAGCTTTGCCTGCGACCTGAAAAAATGGCTGCAGATCATGCAAGCCTACGAACAGGGCGGGCATGCCTACCATGCGACCATGCCCAGCGATTCACTGGCGCGTTTCAACGATGTGATGAACGAGATGCACGCCTATGGTTTCGACAAGCTCCGCAGCGAACAACAAGCGTTGGGCGAGCGAGTGCGCGCCATGTTGACCGGCAAAGGCATCAAGAGCGTGGCCGCAGCCGGTTTTCAGGCCCCTGGGGTCGTGGTCAGCTACACCGATGATGCGCATATCAAGAGCGGCAAGAAATTCGCCGAGCACGGCCTGCAGATAGCCGCCGGCGTGCCGTTGCAATGTGACGAGCCAGACGACTTCCAGACCTTCCGCATTGGCCTGTTCGGGCTGGAAAAGCTGCACAATATCGAGCGCACCGTCGGCACCCTTGAGCAGGCACTGGACGAAGTGCTGAGCAGTGACCACCCGCTGCCAGGCTGAATCGGAGGATCTGCGCTCAGACCCGCCGCAACCAGCCGATGAACTGGGCGAACAGCTCCGACTGCGAATTGATTTGCAGCTTCAGGTACAGGTTCTTGCGGTGCATCCGCACGGTCTCGGGTGAAATCCCCAGTTCATGGGCGGTGGATTTCACCGAGTGCCCCTGCAACACCATCTGCGCCACCTGCCGCTCGCGCTCAGTGAGTACCCCGCAACCAAAGCTGTCGAACGCCGCCTGCACGCTCTCCTCGGCCTGCGGTTGCGGCTCCAGGCCATGCCGGGCAAAGCGCATCAGCAGCTCGCGAACCATCGGCTCCGCCGCCTGCAGCAGGTGCAGCTGCGCCACGCCCAGGCGCGCGCCGCTGCAGCCCTGGAACAGGCTCAGGGAGATCTTGCTGTCGTTGCCCAGGTCGACGATGAAGTAGCTGTCCTCGCTGCAGCCGGTGCCCAGGTAATAGGTCTTGTAGTAGTCGCTGTCGAAGAAGTTGTCCGGGGCGATGTCTTCCAGGTGGTAGAAGCCCTGCGCCAGGCCCTTCTGCACCGCCAGGCAGAACGGGTCGAGCAGGTAGCCTGCGGCGAAATAGCGCTCCAGCACCGCCTCGTGGTAGCGGGCCGGGATGCCCTGCTGGTACAGCAGCTGCGGCGGCTGGCCCTTGCGTTCGAGGCTGATCAGCATCGACTCGGCGGCCACCAGCTGGCTGATGGCCGCCGCCAGCCAGGCCAGCGCGTCCGGGCCCTCGCTGTGGGCGAAGGCCTGTTGCAGGGCGCTGTGCCATTGCTGCAGGGCATGAAACGGCAGGTTTATTGTGGTGTTTTCGTGTGCTCGGCTCATGCCCCGCAGTCTACCGGCCGGGGCACGCGTGCGCATCTTTGGCTGCAGGTCGATCATTGGCCGTGATACAGGCCCTGCTCGGTCAGTTCCTGCGCCGCCTCGAGAATGCAGCTGCGCAGGGTGTCGACGATCTCGTCCACCTGGGCGTGGGTGATGATCAGCGGCGGCGACATCACGTTCAGGTGCATGATCGGGCGCACCAGCAGCCCTTTGGCCTGCGCCCGCACGTGGATGCGCTCGCCGATGTTCACCGCGTCCGGGAACAGCGCCTTGGTCTGTTTGTTGGCGACGAACTCGACGCAGGCCATCAGCTTCATGCAGCGCACCTGGCCGACCAGCGGCAGTGCAGCAAGGGTCTGCAGGCGCTGCTCCAGGTAGCCGCCGACGTCGTTGACATGAGCCAGCAGGTTTTCCCGCTCGATGATCTCGATGTTCTTCAGCGCCGCCACGCAGCACACCGGGTGCCCGCTGTAGGTGAAGCCGTGGGTGAAACAACGGCCCTTGCCCGGCTCGGCGATCACCTTCCAGATGCGCTCGGAGAAGATGCACGCGCCCAGTGGCAGGTAGGCCGAGGTCAGGCCCTTGGCGGTGGTGATGATGTCCGGGGTGACACCGAACAGTGCTTCGGAGGCGAAGAAGGTGCCCAGGCGGCCGAACGAAGTGACCACTTCGTCGGCGACGAACAGGATGTCGTAGGTCTGGCACACCTGCCACATGCGCTGGAAATACCCTGTGGGCGGGATGATCACCCCGCCCGAGCCCATGATCGGTTCGGCGAAGAAGGCGGCGACGTTGTCCGCGCCCAGGGAGAGGATCTTGTCCTCGAACTCGGCCACCAGGAAGTCGAGGAACTCGGCCTCGTCCAGGTCATCGCCCGCCCGGTAGAAGTTGGGGTTGGAGACGTGGTGGATCAGTTCGTGGGCATAATCGAACTCGGGCACCCGGTCGGCAGCCTTGTTGCCGATCGACATGGTCAGGCAGGTCGAGCCGTGGTAGGCGTTGTAGCGGGCGATCACGTGTTTCTTATGCGGCTTGCCGCGGCAGTTCTGGTAGTACTGGATCAGCCGGTAGGCAGTGTCCACGGCGGTGGACCCGCCGGTGGTGAGGAACACGTGGTCAAGGTCGCCGGGCGCCAGGCTCGCAAGCTTCTGGCACAGCTCGATGGCTTTTGGGTTGGCCATGTCCGAGAACGGGTTGGAATAGGCCAGCTGGCGCACCTGGTCGGCGATGGCCAGGGCCATTTCCTCGCGGCCCAGGCCGATGTTGGTGCACCACATGCCGCCAACGGCATCGAGGAAGCGGTTGCCCTGGGTGTCGTGGATGTAGGCGCCGTCACCGGCCTGGATGTTCAGCGCGCCCTGCTCGGCGTGCTCGTCGAACATGTGGTAGCCGTGCATGTAGTGGGCTTTGTCGGCTTGCACCAGCGGGTCATGGTTCAGGGTGGCGGCCAATGGGCGAGTCGCGGTAGCCATAAGCAATTCCTTTTCGGATCGGTACGGTGAAAGGGGTCAGATGCCGGTCTTGACCGTGCTCCAGACCCGGGTGATGGCGCGCATGGCCTGCGGGTCCTGGGACTTCTGGGTGAACAGCCGTTCGCGGGTTTGCTGGTCGGGGTAGATCGCCGGGTCGTTGCGGATATCGGCCTGCACCAGGGGCGTGGCGGCCGCGTTGCTGTTGGCGTAGTGGATGAAGTTGGTCACCTCGGCCATGGTCCTGGGCTGCAGCAGGTATTCGATAAAGCGGTGGGCGTTGGCCACGTGCGGGGCGTCGCTGGGCAGGTAAAGGCTGTCGAACCAGATCAGCGAGCCTTCCTTGGGAATGAAGAACGCCAGCTTGATGTCCTTCTTCGCCTCCACCGCACGGGCCTGGGCGGTCGCGTAGTCGCCGGACCAGGTCAGGGCCATGCATACGTCACCGTTGGGCAGGCTGGTGAGGTAATTCACCGAGTCGAACTTCTTGATGTAGGGGCGGATGCCCATGAGCACGTCCTGGGCGGCCTTGAGGTCGTCGGGCCTGGCACTCTGTGGGTCCTTGCCAAGGTACTTGAGAGCCAGCGGGATGACTTCGCTGGGGGCGTCCATCACGGTTACGCCGCAGTCGGCGAAACGCGAGACGATCTTTGGGTCGAACAGCATGGCCAGCGAGCCGATAGGCGCGTCGGGCATGCGCTGCCTGATCTTGTCGACGTTATAGGTGATGCCGGAGCTGCCCCAGGTGTAAGGCGCCGAGTAATTCATGCCGGGGTCGAAGGCTTGCAGGCTCTGCACCACTTGCGGGTCGAGGTTGGCCCAGCTCGGCAGCTTGGTTTTGTCCAGCGGCTGGAACACCCCGGCCTTGATCAGCGGTGGCACCAGCGAACCATTGAGCATCACCAGGTCGTAGCCGGAGCGGCCGGTGAGGAGTTTGGTCTGGACCGTCTCGTAGCCGTCGAAGGTGTCGTAGATCACCTTGATGCCTGTCTGCTTCTCGAAATCGGCGAGGGTATTTTCGCCGATATAGTCGGTCCAGTTGTACAACCTGAGCGTGTTGCTGGTGTCTGCCTCGGTGGCCAGGGCGGCCGTGGCGGTACAACACATCAGCAGACTGGAAATCACCTTCAATGCCTTGCGCATAGCAACTCCATCGTGTGATCAGGATCGGCTCGGGCGAGCGATGGAGCCACTATCGGGCGGATTGGGCCATAGGGCCATAACCCGAATGGGTGGGGTCAGCCATACATAGACTGAACTTATGTATGCATACGTTAAATCGATTTTATTTATGCACAGTGCACTGCAAGGATGCGTGGCACAGGGTGCGAATGGCTCGGCGCCCTTCCCGGTCCCTTTCTGGAGAAGCACGATGCGCCCTTTCTGGCTGGAACAAGCCCTGAACAATCAGCCCGACGAACCCTGCCCGCCCCTGCGGCAGGATATCCAGGCCGACGTCTGCATCGTCGGTGGCGGCTATACCGGCCTGTGGACCGCCATCATGCTCAAGGAACACAACCCCGAACTCGATGTAGTCATCGTCGAGGCGGATATCTGCGGCGCCGGCGCGAGTGGGCGCAACGGCGGTTGTGCGCTGTCCTGGTCGGCGAAGTTCTTTACCCTGGAGCGGCTGTTCGGGCTGGAAGAGGCCGTGCGCCTGGTCAAAGCGTCGGAGCAGAGCATCTACGCGATCGGCGACTTCTGCAGAAAATACGGCGTGGATGCCGACTACCGTCTCGACGGCACGCTGTACACCTCGACCAGTCAGGCTCAGGTCGGCTCCACCGACGCGGTGGTCGCCGCGCTGGAGCGCCATGGCATCAATACCTTCTGCAAACGCCCGCTGGCCGACGTGCAACGGATGGCGGGCTCGGCCCAGCACCTGGAAGGCTGGTACTCGCCCGCAGCGGCCAGCGTACAGCCAGCCAAGCTGGTACGTGGCCTGCGCCGTGTGGCGCTGCAGCTTGGCGTACGCATTCATGAAGGCTCGCCGATGGTCGGCCTGGAGCAAGGGCAGCCAGCCACGGTGATCACACCCCACGGCAAAGTCACCTGCGCCAATGTGGTGCTGGCGATCAATGCCTGGATGGCCCGGGCCTTTCCACAATTCGCGCGTTCGGTGGCCATTGTCTCGAGCGACATGATCATCACCGAACCTCGCCCGGACCTGCTGGAGCGTATCGGCCTGACCAGCGGCGTGACCGTGCTCGACTCACGGATCTTCGTGCACTACTACCACAACACCCCCGACGGGCGAATCATGCTGGGCAAAGGCGGCAATACCTTCGCCTTCGGCGGGCGCATGCTGCCGGTATTCGACCAGCCATCACCCTATGCGAACCTGCTGCGCGATTCGTTGGAAAAGTTCTTCCCGGCATTCACCGGCGTCGATATCGCAGCCACCTGGAACGGCCCTTCGGATCGCTCGGTCACCGGTTTGCCGTTCTTCGGCCGCATGGGCGCCAAGGGCAATATCTTCTATGGCTTCGGCTATTCCGGCAGTGGCGTGGGCCCGTGCCACATGGGCGGCCAGATCCTGTCGTCGCTGGTGCTGGGGCTGGACAACGCCTGGACCCGCTCGCCACTGCTCAACGGCCCGCTCGGGCATTTCCCGCCGGAACCCATCCGTTACCTGGGGTCACTGATGGTACGCAACGCCATTCGCCGCAAGGAGCGTGCCGAGGACCTCGGCCGGCGCCCTCGTCGGCTGGATGTTCAGCTGGCCAAGTTCGCCGCGGCAGCCGGCAAGACGGACAAGGCATGAGCGGATGAACCTGACATCGGTCTGACCTTTATGAAATCTTGCTCAATCTCTGTGGGAGCGGGCGTGCCCGCGAACACCGGCAACGCCGGTGCCATCCACCGCGCCGCCTGTTTCGCGGGCACGCCCGCTCCCACAGAGATTGAGCAGTCGCTCAGACCGCGCCTGTGATCAGCGCGGCAGCGGATACAGTGCCTCATCGAACTGGTCGAGGCGTGGAAAGCTCAGCGGCAGGTCATCCGACAGGTGCTGCAGACGCTGCTCGTAACTGCGCAGGAACGCCTGGCGCGCCTCGTCGCTGATGTACGGCACATGCCAGGCCACGAACGGCTCCAGCACTTCGAAGCCGACATAGGCCAGGGTCCCGCGCAGGATTGGCCGCAGCATGTCTTCAAGCGGCCCGTGGATCGCGCCATCGCCGAACATGTGCTCACGCCCGCCCAAGGTCACGGTCACCAGCGCGCGCTTGCCGGCCAGGCCACCCTGATCGTAGAAGCGCTTGCCGCCATAACACACCCCGGACACCAGCACGCGGTCGATCCAGCCCTTGAGCATGGCCGGGGCCGAGAACCAGAAGATCGGGAAGTTCAGCACCAGCAGGTCGGCCCATAGCAGCTTGTCGAGCTCCTGCTGGATATCCGGGGCGATGGTGCCGCTCTTGACGCCCAGGCGCTGCTCCAGCGCGTACACCAGATATTCCGGGTTTTCCCGCTGGCTGAAGTCGTCGGCGCTGGCAACCGGGTTCCAGCCCATGGCGTACAGGTCGCTGACCTGCACCTCATGGCCCTGGGCGCGGAAGGTCTGTGCCGCCTGGTCACGCAGGGCGGCGGTGAAGGAGCGAGGCTCAGGGTGAGCGTGAACGATCAGTACTTTCATGGGTAACCCCTCAAACACTTCAATGTGAACGGATCAGAGCTGGATGGCCTTGACCTCGACGAACTCGTCGAGGCCTTCCTCGCCCCACTCGCGGCCATTGCCCGACTGCTTGTAGCCGCCGAACGGTGCCTGGTAGTTGAACGCCCCGCCATTGACGAAGCACTGCCCCGCGCGCAGCTGGCGGGCCAGTTGCAGCGCCTGGTCGCGGCTACCCGCCCACACCGCGCTGGACAGCCCGAACGGCGAGTCATTGGCCAGGGCAATGCCTTCGGCCTCGTCGGTGTAGGGAATCAGGCACAGCACCGGCCCGAAGATTTCCTCCTGGGCAATGCGCATGCGGTTGTCGACCTCGGCGAAGATCGTCGGCGGCACATAGAACCCACGCTCGAAGCCCGCTGCGGTCTCACCGCCACACACCAGCCGCGCACCTTCTTGCTGGCCGACCCGGATGTACTCCTGCACCGTGCGCCGCTGCCCGGCCGAGCACATCGGCCCGAGGAAGCTGCGCGGGTCCTGCGGGTCGCCCATCACCAGGTTGCGGGCCTCGTCCACGGCGATCTCCAAGGCCTGGGCATAGCGCGAGGCCGGCAACAGCATGCGCGTCAGTGCGGTACAGGTCTGCCCCGAGTTGATCATCACGTCCTGCACGCCATGGCGTACCGCCGTTTCCAGCGGGGCGTCGGCGGTGATCAGGAACGGCGACTTGCCGCCCAGCTCCAGGCACACCCGCTTCACCGACGGCGCCGCGGCCTGGGCAACCCGCACGCCCGCGCCGGTCGACCCGGTAAACGAGACCATGTCCACCTGCGGGTGCCGCGCCAGCGCCTCGCCGACCTTCGCCCCCGGCCCGCTGACCAGGTTGAACACCCCGGCCGGCAGGCCGATGGCCTCGATCATTTCCGCCAGCAGGAAGGCGTGCAGCGGGGTCTCCTGGCTTGGCTTGACCACCACCGTGCAGCCTGCGGCCAAGGCGGGTGCCAGCTTGCCGATCAGTTGGTGCAGCGGGTAATTCCACGGGTTGATGAAGGCGCATACACCCACCGCCTCGCGGTACAGTCGCGAATTGCCGACTTCGCGCACCTCGTCCATCTGGCCGGCCAGTTGGACGTACTGTTCAAGCCCGACGATGGGCCCGTCGACCTGCACCGACCGGCACCACTGCACCGGCATGCCCAGCTCGGTGGTGATCACCGCGGCCATCTCGTCGGCCCGCGCCTTGAGCTGCTCGGCCAGGGCAAGGATGTACCCGGCGCGCACGCTGGAGGGCGTGCGCGCCCAGGCGGCGAACGCCCCTCGCGCCGCATTGACGGCGTGTTGCACATCGTCTTCGTTACCCAGCGGCACCCTGCCGGCCACCGCCTCGCTGGCCGGGTCGATCACCTCGGCCATGCCCTGCCCCACCGGCTGCTGCCAGCGGCCATCGATGAACAGACGGCGGTATTCACGCATTGGGCTGCGCCTCCAGCAGTTCGCTGGCGCAGCGGGCAATGCGCCGGCAGGCCTCACCCAGCGGCTCGGCGCCCAGCACCAGGCCCAGGCGGATGTGCCCGGCGGCACTGGGGCCGAACGCTTCACCGGCCAGCACCGACACACCGTGCAAGTCGAGCAGGCGGTCGGCAAACGCTTGTGCGCTAACCCCGGTCTCGCGGATATCGACCATCACGAACATCCCGCCATCGGGCTTGAGGGCCCGAAGGCCTGGGCAGCCGGCAAGCCTGGCACATACCAGGTCACGGCGCTGGCGGTAAGCCTCGCGCATACCCTCCAGTTCCGGCAACGGCTGCTCCAGCGCGGCCACCGCCGCATCCTGGATGAAGTCTGGCGAGCCATACAGCATGCACAGCGCCAGGTTTTCCAGGTGTGCCGATAGCGCCGGCGAACCGACCACCCAGCCGACCCGCCAGCCGGTCATGGCATGGGACTTGGACAGGCTGTTCAGCGTTGCCGTGCGCTCGGCCATGCCGGGCAGGCTGGCGGGGCTGATGTGCTCACCTTCGAACAGCAGCTCGCTGTAGACCTCGTCGCTGATCAGCCACAGGTCGTGGGCAATGCACAGTTCGGCCAGGGCCTCCCAGCTGCTGCGCGGCAGGCTGGCACCGGAGGGGTTGTGCGGGCTGTTCAGCGCCAGGGCACGGGTGCGCGGGGTGATCCGTGCAGCGACGTCCGAGGGCTGCACGCGAAAGCCATGCTCGGGGCGCACCGGCACCGGCACCACCTTGGCGCCGCAGGCACCGAACACCGCCTCGTAGGTGACATACATCGGCTCGGCGACGATCACTTCATCGCCCGGCTCCAGCACGCATTGCGCCACGCAGAACAGCGCGCACTGCGCCCCCGCCAGCACCGTCACCTGATCGGCCGTGACCGCCTGGCCGCTGCGCTGCTGGTGGCGGCGGGCAATGGCCTCGCGCAGGCTGCGCTTGCCGCGCACGTCGGCGTAATGGGTATTGCCGGCTTCGAGGCTGGCCACGGCGGCCTGGACGATCGGCGCCGGAGTATCGAAGTCGGGATCACCGACCGAAAGCAGCAGCACGTCGCGGCCCTGTTCGAGCAAGGCCAGGGCGCGGTAGTGAATCTCCCAGGCGGCGGCGCCATCGCCGGCGATCCGTTGGGTCAAAGAGGAAAATCGCATGGCTGGTTGTCCTGTTGTGCGGGGTGGGCTCAGCGCGCGCAGGCGTGCTTGAGTTCGATCAGGGTCACGCCGTTGCGGGCAAAGCCGCCGCGCAGGTCACGTTGCAGTTCGTCAAGGTTCTGCGGCTGCGCCACGGTGCAGCCGAAGGCATGGGCCAGGCCGGCGAAGTCCGGGTTGCGCGGCAATACGCCAATGGGCTCGATATCGAGGTCGAGCATGTCGTCGCGGATCTGCCCCAGCGCATCGTTGTTCCACAGCAGCACCACCAGCGGGCGGTCCAGCTCCTCGACTGCGGTTGCCAGCTCTTGGGCGGTATAGAGGAAACCACCGTCGCCCACCAGTACCAGGCCCGGGCGGTCGGCTGTGGCGAACATGGCGCCGATGCCGGCCGGCAGGCCGTAGCCAAGGGTGCCGTAGCCGGTGGGGTGCAGCCAGCTGCGCGGTGCCCGGCTGTTGAACACATAGTTACCGGTATAGGCCAGCTGGGTCATGTCGGTGCTGATGAAGGCGTTGTCCGGCAGCTCGGCTGCGACCCGCTGCAAGATCGCCTGGTGCATCGCCTGCAAGGGCGCGTGGTTCGCCTGCACGGCGGCGCGCAGGCGCGCCACTGCCGCACATGCCTGGCTCGCATCGCGCACGCCGTCCGGCAACTGTTCGAGCAGCCCCGCCAAGGTCTGCCGGGCATCGCCGTGCAATGCCAGCGCGCAGGGGTAGAAGTCGTTGAACTTGCGTGGGTCGATATCCACCCGCAACAGCTCGCCGGTCAGCGGCAGGCGCTCGCGCCAGAAGTCGGTGTCGGCCATCTCGGTACCGACCGCCAGCACCACGTCAGCCTCGGCGATCAGCGCCCAGCCCGGTTCGACGCACAAGGTGGAGCCGGCGTTGAGCGGCGAGTCCAAAGGCGCCAGACCCTTGCCGGCGACGCTGGTGAACAGTGGCGCCGCCAGCCGTGTGCTCAACTGCTGCAGCTCGGCGCCCGCCTGCAGCGCGCCACCGCCGGCGATGATCATCGGGCGCTTCGCCGCCGCCAGCCTGGCGGCTGCCTGTTGCAGGCTGTCGAGGCTGGCCGGGCCGCGACCGGGGCGGCGCACTACTTCATCACTCCAGTCCCGCGCCACTGGCGCGGCCAGCACGTCCAGCGGCACCGAGATATGCACCGGGCGCGGGCGTTCGCTGTCGAACACGGCATAGGCCCGGGCGACCAGTTCCGGCAGGTCCTCGGGCTTCAGCGCCACGGCGGAAAAGGCGGTGATCGGCGCCGTCATGGCGCGCTGGTCCTGGGTTTCGTGCAGGCAGCCCCAGCCTTTGCCCAGGCTGGTGGTGTGGTTGACGCTGGAGATCACCAGCAGCGCAATGGAGTCAGCGTAGGCCTGGCCGATGGCGGTGGCCGCGTTGGTCACGCCGGGGCCGGTGATGACAAAGCAGACGCCCGGCTTGCCGCTGACCCGGGCATAGCCGTCGGCCATGAAGCCGGCGCCCTGCTCGTGCCGGGTGAGCACGTGGCGGATGCCGCTGCCGGGCAAGCCGCGGTACAGCTCCAGGGTATGCACGCCGGGGATGCCGAAGACGGTGTCGACGCCGTAGTTGGCCAGCAGGCGCACCAGCGCCTGGCCGCCCGTGAGTGTGGGGTTCGTCATGTTCATGTCCTTACACTTGGCCGAGGCGGATCAAGGCATCGACCGCAAGGGTGCCATGGGCACCGACCATCAGGGGGTTCACATCCAGCTCCAGCAGCTGGTTGGCGTTTTCGCAGGCGTAGTCGGCCACTGCGCGGATGGCAGCGACCAGGGCATCCAGGTCGGCCGCCGGCTTGCCCCGAAAGCCCTGCAGCAAGGCTGCGCTGCGCAGTCCCAGTACGGCTTTGCGGATAGCACCGTCGGTGGTCGGCAGCAGCAGGCTGCTGCTGTCCTTGAGCAGCTCGACGAGGATGCCGCCAGCACCGATCACCAGCGCCAGGCCGAAATCCGCCTCGCGCTTGATGCCGACGATCAGCTCGGCAAGCGGCGCGCTGGCCATCGGCTCGAGCAGCACCTGGTCAAAGGCGACCCCTGGCGCATGAGCTGCGATGCGCGTGCGCATCTGCTCAAGCGCCCGGCTGAGCGCTGCCGCGTCGGCCAGGTTCAGCGCCACCGCGCCGGCCTCGGTCTTGTGCGGCAACTGCGCGCTGACCGCCTTGAGCACCAGCGGGAAGCCCACCTGGCCAGCATCGGCCAGCGCACGCTCCGGGCTGCTCAGCACCCCCTGCGGAATGGGCAGGCCAAAGCCGCGCAGAGCCTGCTTGGCGTTCCATTCGTTGAGCAGGCGACTAGCGCCGGCCAGCGGTGGCGGGCACAGCGGTACCAGCGCCGATTCGCCCAGCGCCAGCAACGCCGGACGCTGCTGTGCGTAGCGGGCGACCCGGCCCCAGGCTGCCAGGCCATCCTCCACCCCCTGCAGCGCCGGCACGCCGGCCGCGTGCAGGCGCTCGCGGGCGCTGGCCGGCAGCAGTTCGGGGAAGGCCGAGGTGACGAAGCCGGTCTTGCCATGGCGCTTGAGCGCCGCGCAGTACAACTCCAGCAGCAGGTCGCACTCTTTGCGCTCGCCGGTGAACTCGGCGGGGTAATCGAGCACCAGCATCGCCGCGTCGGCGTCGCTGCGCAGGGCGCTGTCGAGCATGCGCGCCTTGGCCGGGCCATCGCCCCAGATCGCCGTGGTGAAGTCCAGCGGGTTGACCAGGTTGGCGTAGGCCGGCAACACCTGGGCCAGTTCCTCGACCTGTTTGGCACCCAGGGCCGGCAGCTTCAGCTGGTTGCTTTCGCTGTAGTCGGCGATCAGCCCCGCATCGCCGCCCGAGCACGCCAGTGCGATCAGGCTGGGGCCCTTGGGCAGGACGCCGCAGGCGGCGGCCTTGAGGGTCTCGACGAAGCTCACCGGGCCGCTGACGCGAATCACCCCCAGGCGCTCGAACAGGCTGTCGTACAGGGCATCGGAACCGGACAGCGAACTGGTGTGGCTCAGCGCCAGCTCGGCGCCGATCTGCGACACGCCGGTCTTCAGCGCGACGATCGGGATGCCTTTCTCCAGCGCCTTGTGCGCGGCACGGGCAAAGCCCGGCACGTTCTTCAGGCCTTCCAGGTGCAGGCCGATGGCGGTGACCCGGGGTTCATCGAGCAACACGTCCATCAGCTCGGCGATGCCCAGTTGTGCCTGGTTGCCGACCGAGGCCATGTAGGCCACCGGCAGCGAGCGGTCGCTCATCGACAGGTTGTAGGCGAAGTTGCCGCTCTGGGTCAGCACCGCCACGCCCTTCTCTACCGCCTTGCCACCATGGGCCACCGGCCACAGGGCGGCACTGTGCAGGTAGTCGAGCAGGCCGTAGCAGTTGGGCCCGAGCAGGGCCATGTTGCCGGCGGAATCAAGCAGCTGCTGTTGCAGCGCCTGGCCCTCGGCGCCGCTTTCGGCAAAGCCCGAGGCATAGCAGATCGCCCCACCCGCGCCCTTGGCGGCGAGTTCGGCGACACAGGTCAGGGTCAGTTCGCGGTTGGTGGCGATGAACACCGCATCCGGCGCGCAGGGCAGTTCGGCCACACTGCGCACGCAGGGCACGCCGTCGATGCTGTCCTGCTGCGGGTTGACCAGCCACATCTGGCCCGGGTAGCCGCCCTCGGCACAGCGCTTGAGCGCACGGGCCATGCTGCGCCCGCCGACGAAAGCCAGGTGCCGGGGTGCCAGCAGGCGTTTGAGGTTGTCACGAATGGCTTGCGACATGGGGATGCTCCGGTCAGCGCAGCAGTGGACGCAGCAGTTCGCGCGAGATGATGTGCCGCTGGATCTCCGAGGTGCCTTCCCAGATCCGTTCGATGCGCGCATTGCGCCAGATCCGCTCGACCGGCCCTTCGTCCATCAGGCCCATGCCGCCGTAGATCTGTACCGCTTCGTCGGCGACCTTGCCGAGCACTTCGCTGGCGAACAGCTTGGCCATGCCGGCCTCGCCATCGGTCATGCTGCCCTGGTCCATCTTCCAGGCGGTGTGCAGGGTCAGCAGTTCGGCGGCGCGGATCTGCGTGGCCATGTCGGCGAGCTTGAACGACACGCCCTGGTAAGTGCCGATCGGCTGGCCGAACTGCTTGCGGTCGGCCGCCCATTGCAGTGACACGTCAAGTGCACGCTGGGCCTGGCCGACGCAGTTGGCGGCGACCATGACCCGGCCTGCGGTCAGCCAGGCATTGGCCACCTCCCAGCCCTTGCCGACTTCGCCGAGCACCTTGGCGGCCGGGACCTTGCAGTCGTCGAAGAACAGTTCGTAGGTGTGGTAGCCACGGTTGCTCACGCATTTCGGGCCACGGCGGATGGTCATGCCCGGGGTACCGCGGTCGACCAGGAAGGCGGTGACGGCGTTGCGCTTGCGGCCGTTGTGTTCGTAGGTGTCAGTGACGGCGAAGACGATGGCGAAATCAGCGTGGCCGGCATGGCTGATGAAATGCTTGCTGCCGTTGATCACGAAGTCGTCGCCCTCGCGCACGGCGCGGGTCTTGATCGAGTTGGCGTCGGAGCCAGCGCCCGGTTCGGTCAGGGCGAAGCAGTCGGTCTTCTCGCCACGGATACACGGCAGCAGGTAGTCCTCGACCTGCTGGCCGGTGCAGGCCATGAGGATCTTCGACGGCCGGGCGACGAACACGTGCAGTGCCCAGGAGACCTTCGACAGCTCACGCTCGATCAGGGCCTGGGACAGGTAGTCGAGGCCGCCGCCACCGACTTCCTGCGGCATGTTGAAGGCGTAGAAGCCGGCGGCGATGGCCTTGCCACGGATCTGCGCAGCCAGTTCCGGCGACACTTGGTCGGCACGGTCCACGGCTTCTTCATGGGGCAACAGCTCCTTGGTCACGAAGCTGCGTACGGCATCCACCAACATTTCTTGTTCTTGGGTCAGTTGGAAATTCATGGCCTGTTCCTGGTAACCGGGGAAAGAGAGCGTGCTTATTTGCCGCTGAAGCGTGGTGCGCGTTTTTCCGTGACTGCGCGCAAGGCTTCGGCACCGTCGGCGCTGCGCCCGCAAAGCAGGCCGGCAGCCAGTTCGGCAGTGAGCTGCTCGGACAGGCCGCGCGAGGCGCCGTCGCGCAGCAGGCGTTTGGTCTGGGCGTAGGCGAAGGTCGGCCCCTGGGCCAGGCGCGCCGCCAGTTCGGCGGCGACGGCGGGCAGCTGGTCGTCGGCGACGACTTCGCCGACCAGGCCGGCCGCCAGGGCGCGTTCGGCGCCCCACAGTTCGTCGAGGAACAGCAGGCGCTTGGCCTGTTCGCTGCCGATCAGCCGTGGCAGGTGCCAGCTGGCGCCGGCATCCGGCGAGTAGGCCATGCTGGTGTAGCCAGCCTTGAAACGGGCCGACTGGGCCGCCAGGCGCAGGTCGCAGCACAGCGACAGGTCCATGCCGGCACCGACGGCGGTGCCGTTGATGGCAGCGATGGTGGGCTTGTCCAAGGTGTGCAGGCAGTGCATCAGGGCGTGGGCGGTTTCGGTCCAGCCGTAGGTTTCCAGTGCACCACGGGCCTCGGCCTCGGCCCATTCGGCGAGGTCGGCACCGGCGCAGAAGCTGCGGCCAGTGCCGGTCAGCACCACCACGCGTACGGCCGGGTCGAGGTTGTACGCCTCGAGGGTGGCGTGCAGCTTCTTCAGGGTGGGGATGTCCAGCGCATTGCGCTGCTCGGGGCGGTTCAGGGTGATCCAGGCAACGCCGGCTTCAACCTGGGTGATTAGGGACGACGGAGCGGTCATGACGGGCCTCGGATTATTGTGATTGCTGTGGGAGGTGAGGCTCATGCTAAACGACTGTTCAGTAAGGAGGCAATTGGTTGGATGATTGCGCTGTAACGTCGTGCAATATCGTTTAAATATATGATTTATAAGTATTTTTATTGATATCCAGAGGAGTGCAGGTCGCCGCTGTTACAACTTTGTACAACTGCCCATAATCGGGGGCTGCCATAGGGACCGCGTACTTGTAGGAGCGGCCTTGTGTCGCGAAAGGGCCGCAAAGCGGCCCCGGGATCTCAGCGAAAATGCTGGAATCGCTGGGGCTGCTTAGCAGCCCTTTCGCGACACAAGGCCGCTCCTACAGGTTCCGCGCAAGGCGCCCACTAGCGATTACTCAGGCTGCCGGCATTTCCAGCGCTATCCCCCGGCGCTTGCGCTGCACCAGGAAGTACGCCGCATAACACAGCGCAATAAAGCCAAAGCCCCAATACAACGAAGGCCGCTGCGTCTCATCCATGGCCAGGAACACGAACAGCGAACTGCACAGGGTGATGCACAGCAACGGCACCAGCGGGTACAGCGGCGCGCGATACTTGAGATCGCTCAGCTGGCCACCTTCGCTCAGGAACTGCTTGCGGAAGCGGTACTGCGCCAGGGCAATGACGATCCAGGTCACCGTGCCAGACATGCCGCTCACCGCCATCAGCACCATGAACAGGGTGTCTGCGGCAATGAAGCTGGTCATCAGCGACACCAGCGCAAAGCACAGGGTGATGAACAAGGCGCGCAGTGGTACGCCACGGCTGCTCAGCGGCGACAGGCTGCGCGGTGCCATGCCGGTCTTGGACATCGCCCAGAGGATGCGGGTGGAGGCATACAGGCCGGAGTTGCCCACCGACAGGATCGCGGTGAGGATGACGAAGTTCATCAGGTCTGCGGCGTAAGGAATGCCGACCATGTCGAATACCTGCACGAACGGGCTTTCCATCAGCCCGGCCTGCTGCCACGGCACGATCGCCGACAGCACCACGATCGCCAGCACGTAGAAGATCAGCACGCGGAACACCACGTTGCGCACGGCCCGCGGGATGCTCTTGTCCGGCTGGTCGGTCTCGCCCGCCGCCACCCCCATGATCTCGCAGCCCTGGAAGGCGTAGACCACGGTCATCATCACCGCGAACACCGCTGACAGGCCGTTGGGGAACAGCGAATCGCCGATCAGGTTGCTCATCATCGGCGCCGGCGCCCCGCTGTTCAGCGAAATGCCACCGAAGATCACCAGCACACCGACGATGATGAAGCCGAGGATCGCCGCCACCTTGATCCCCGAGAACCAGTATTCCGCCTCGCCGAAGGCGCGGGTGGCCAGGGCGTTGATGCCGAACAGCACGGCAACGAATAGCGCCGACCAGTACCAGATCGGCACTTCCGGGAACCAGCGCGTCATCAGCATGCCTGCGGCAGTGAACTCGAGGCCCACGGTGGTCGCCCAGCTCATCCAGTACACCCAGCCGATCATGAAACCGGTGGCCGGGCCGATGAATTTCGTCGCATGGGCCTGGAACGAACCGGACACCGGCATCTGCACCGACAGTTCACCCAGGCAGACCATCACCAGGTACATCAGGAAACCGGCGACCAGGTAGGCCAGGATCGCGCCCACTGGCCCGCCCTGGTTGATGGTCACCCCCGAGCCCATGAACAGCCCGGTACCGATCACGCCACCCAGCGAGAGCATGAAGATGTGCCGGCTCTTCAATGCCCGCGTGAGGTGGATACCTTCAGCTTTACGGCCTTTCATTATTATTATCTCCAATAAGCGTCGAAGACCGCGTGTGCAGCGGTTGAGTCCGATTATTGGAAGGCGATGTAAGGCCCGGTTGATCGTAAAGATCAAAGATGTAAAAAGTCGTAAGGATTTTGTCGCTCAGGCGGCCAGCAACGCGGCGAGGGTGTCTTCGGCACGCTGCAATTGTTCGCCCAGCAACGCCCCCATGGCCCGTACCCCCGCCTTGTCGCGGGCCAGGGCACGCGCTTCCAGTTCGCGCAAGGTCACCGCCAGGCCGCACAGGCCCATGGAATCGCTGCTGCCGGCCAGCCGATGGGCCAGGTGGGTCACCTCGGTGCAGTCCCCCGCCTCGGCCGCTTCGAGCAAGGGCATGCGCTGTTGCGCCAGGCTGTCGTGCAAGCCGGCCAGCAAGCCTTGCAGCTTCTGCTCGCCAAGCAGCGTGCGGTGCGTGCTCAGCAACCCATGGTCAAGCCAGACGGAGGTTGCCGGCGACGCCTCCTGGCATTGCCCCGCCAGGGCTTGGCGCAGGCTGGCCAGCTTCAGCGGCTTGCCCAGCACCCCCTGCATGCCGGCATCCAGGTAGGCCCGCACCAACCCCGGCTGGACGCTGGCGGTCAGCGCCAGGATGCGCGTGTCGCGGTTGGGCGTGGCGCCGGCACGCAGCTGCCGGCACAGCTCCACGCCGCTGATGCCTGGCAGGTGCACATCCAGCAGAAGCACGTCGAAGCGCTGCCGTGCACACAGTTGCAAACCCTGTTCGGCATCCTCCGCCAGCCAGACCTTGTGCCCGTCACGCGCCAGCAGCCCGCTGACCACCTCACGGTTCAAGGCCACGTCTTCCACTACCAGGATGTCCAGTGGCGCCGCGCCGGCAGCGGCCGCCGCCGCCATGGCTTGGGGCGCCTGCGCCGTCTCGAGCTCCACCTCCAGCCAGAAGCAGCTGCCCTCCCCCTCGCGGCTGCGCACGCCGATCTGCCCGGCCATCTGCTCGACCAGGTGCTTGCTGATCGCCAACCCCAGGCCGGTGCCGCCATAGCGCCGGGCAACCGCCTCGCTGGCCTGGACGAAACGCTCGAAGATCTTCGGCTGCATCGCCTCGCAGATACCGATGCCGTCGTCGGTGACACTCAGGCGCAGGCGCTGCCGCCCGGGTTGCCCCTGCATCACCTGGACTTCGACCAGGATCTCGCCGCCCTCGGTGAACTTGATGGCATTGGCCAGCAGGTTGCTCAGGACTTGGCGCAGGTACTGCTCGGCGCCGTGCTGGTACGCCGCCAGTTGCGGGTCGATGCGGCACAGCACCAGGCTGTCGTTGGCCAGCGCACGGGGTTCGAGCAAGGTCACGACCTCGGCGCACAACTGGCGCAGGGAGAAATCCACCGCCTCGGGACGGCTTTCGCCTTCTTCCAGGCGGGCAAAATACAGCACCTCGTTGAGGATGCTCAGCAGCCCGTCACCGGCCTTGTACAGTGCCTCCAGGCGTTGCCGGTCGGGCGCCGCGAGGCCGGCGCCACGCAGCAGCTCGGCCATGCCGAGAATGCCATTGAGCGGCGTACGCAGTTCATGGCTCATGGTAGCGAGGAAGCGCGACTTGGCCAGGTTGGCTGCCTCGGCATCGTCCTTGGCACGCATCAGGCTCGCCGTGCGCCGCTCGACCTGCTTCTGCAACTCGTCACGCTTGTCCTGCAAGGCCAGCCGGTCGGTTTCGCGGCGTTCGCTGTCTCTGAGGATGGCCCGGCGCATGTCGTCCAGGGCCAGGGCCACGCTGTCGATTTCGTCGGTATGGGGTGAACGGCGCTTGTTCAGGCGCAGGGGCTCGTGCCATTGCCCGGCACCGATGCGCCGGGCGAAGTCGGCCATGACCTGCAGGTGACGGGTGACCAGGCGATAGAACAAACCCGACAGGGCCAGGGCCAGCCCGCAGAGGAACACGCTCATCCACAACAGGCTGGTCAGGCCGGTAGCGAACAGCCGGCGGTGCACCGCGCCCAGGTCAGTGCTCACTTCCAGCTCACCCAGATGGCGCGCAGGCCCTGAAGGCGGCTGATAGTCCAAGGCAAAACGCTCGATCCGCAACGGCCCCTGCGGGCTCGGCTCGCCCTGCTGCAAGCTGAAGTCGGCGCTGCTCAGGCGCACCCGCGCCACATCGGAAAAATCCACCAGCCCACGCAACTGCACGTTCAGCTGCTCCTGGTTCAGGTCCCACAGGCTGCGCTCCAGGCTGGCCAGGTAGCCGGCACGGATCAACGCCATGCGCGCATCGATCTCGCGCATCTCACGGCGGTACTCGAAATACAGCTGCACGCTGCTGGCCAGCACCGTGAAGCACAGGCTGAACAGCAGGATGAACAGCAACAGCCGCCGCAGCAGGCCCCCCGGTTGCAGGCGGTTCATGGCTGGTTGACCATGTCGCGGTAGGTGACTTCGCTTTCATGCAGCCAGCGCTCCAGTTCGCCGGCGTCAACCATCTTCTGCAGTTGCGCGTCGATGTCGCCCATCCGCTCGCTCAGCGGCGAATGGCGCGATACCGCCACGCGCAGGTAGTCGACGCTCAGTGCCGGTGGCAGCGCAACGATGTCCTGGGCCCCTGCCAGGTGCTCGACGAACAGCTGGCCGGTACGCCGCTCCTGGACCACAAAGTCGATACGCCCGCGAATCAGCTTGCCGAAGTTCTGCCCGCTGTCCGAAACCCATTCGATGTTCTGGTGCTGCGCCACGAAGCGGTCGAATGCCTGGCCATAGCTTTCGCCGAACAATAGCCCGCCGCGGTATCTGGCCAGGTCTTCGAGCTGGTCGAACTGCAGCGGATGCTGCCGGTTGGCGAACACCGCCACCTCCTCGCGCAGCACCGGCACCTGGGAAAAGCGCATCGACTTGGCACGCTGCTCCGAGGCGTAGGCCAGCACCACATCCACCCGCCCTTCGGCAGCGTCGAGCAGGCAGCGTTGCCAGTTGCCCAACACCACCATCTCGACCCGATAGCCCAGCCGCCCGAACAGCTCGCGCACCACCGTGGGTGCCAGCCCGCGCGGCTGTTTGCCATCGCTCCAGGACACCGGTGGGTAAACCGGGTAATCGCAATAGCGCACGCTGTCGGCGGCCTGCAGCGCAGCACTGGCCAACAGCGCCAGCAGGCCGAACAGGAACGGGCTCACGCGGCCACGCTGGCGGTGAACAGGTAACCGGCGCCGTGGATGGTGATGATCAGTTCAGGCTCGGCGGGGTCGTCGTGCAGCTTGCGCCGCAGGCGGCCGACCAGCACGTCGATGGAACGGTCGTTGGGCACCCATTCACGGTTGCGGATCTGGTCCATCAGCTGGTCGCGGCTCAGGGTATGGCCGCTGTTGCGCAAGAACACGCTGAGCAGCTGGAACTCGCCGTGGGTCAACAGGGTTTCGCCGCCCTGCGCATCGATCAGGCGGCGGCGGTCGCAGTCCAGCGACCAGTCGCCGAACTGTTTGAGGGTGACGCTAGCCACGCTGGCTGGCCGCGCGCCTTGGGCGTGGCGCACGCGACGGATCAGGTTCTTGGCGCGGGATACCAGTTCGCGAGGGTTGAGCGGTTTGCTGACATAATCGTCAGCGCCGCATTCCAGGCCAACGATGCGGTCGATCTCGTCGTTGCGCCCGGTGATCAGGATGATCCCCACTTCCGAACGCACCCGCAGTTCACGGGTCAGGGTCAGGCCGTCCTTGCCGGGCAGGCGGATGTCGAGCATCACCAGTTCCACCGGCTGCTCGCTCAGCAGCGTTTCGGCCTGTTCCGCCGTAGCGGCACAGTGGACGGTATAGCCCTCCTGGGACAGGTAAGCCTGGAGCAAGTCACGAATCAGCGGATCGTCATCGACGACCAGTACCTGAGAGGTCATTGCGGTTAGTCCTGAAGTGCCCGAAGGCGATATTTTTATTAGAGTGAGCCAAGACTAGCGATTGCTGAACGGTCGATCAACAGCCCTCGGTGGCGGTACTGAAGCGTTGCCGACCGCCGGCCTGCAAGCCATCGACCCAGGCCTCGCAGATCTGCACGCCCTGGGCCGGGGTAAAGGTGCCCGGGTTCAGCCCGGACTCCAGCCACAGGCCATCGAGCAAGGCGCTGAGACTGATGGCCGCGAGGTCGGCATCGAAGTGTTGCCAGCCCTCCTCCCGCGCAAGTTCGGCAAGCAGCGTGCCCAGTTCGCGGCGGTATTCGCCATAGGAGTGGTCGTGCACCTGGTTGATCGCCTCGGCGGTCTTCACCGCGCCCCAGAACGCCAGCCACGCATCGAGCAGCTGCGGGTCGAGCAGTTCGGCGCTGAACGAGCCACGGAAGAAGGCCGACAACCGCTCGCGGGCGTTGGGCGCGGCCTGGGCCATGGCCTCGCGCAGCAGGTGCATGACCCGACCGGTGACCGCCATGTAGGCTTCGGCGACCAGCTCGTCCTTGCCCGAATAATGGTGGCTGATCAGGCCTACCGAGACACCGGCTTCGGCGCAGATCTTGCGGATCGATGCGCCCTGGAAACCATGGCGCTTCAGGCAGGCCAGGGTGGCCTCGACCAGATTGGCCTTGCGCAGTTCGGGCAGCATGCGGCTGAAGCGGGCTTCCTGGGTCATCGGGGGCTCTCGTGGGTCGAATAGTTGAACGACTGTATAGCAACTCGCCTCGGTCGCGAAAGCCTGTTTATACTCGGCCACCCTGACAATAACAAAGGCACTGCCATGACCGACCTGATCCAGCAGCAGCTCGACGAAGGCCTGCTGACCGTGCGCCTGAACCGGGCGGATAAACTCAACGCCCTGACCAACGCCATGTACACGCGGCTGGCAGAGCTGTTCGAGGCCGCCAACAGCGACCCGCAGGTCGAGGTGATCCTGATCACCGGCAGCACCGGGTGCTTCACCGCCGGCAACGACCTGCCGGACTTTCTCGACCAGCCCCCGACCGACCTGCAAAGCCCGGTGTTCCGCATGATGTGGGCGGTGCTGGCGCTGGACAAGCCGCTGATCGCGGCGGTTGCAGGGCCGGCGATCGGCATCGGTACCACGCTGCTGCTGCACTGCGACCAGGTGCTGGTCAGCCGTGACGCCAAGCTGCGCACGCCGTTCGTGGCACTGGGGGTATGCCCGGAGTTTGGCGCGAGCCTGTTGCTGCCACAGATGCTGGGGCACGTGCGGGCGGCGCAACTGTTGCTGTGCAACCAGGCGCTGAATGGCGAACAGGCGGTGCAGTGGGGCCTGGCGAGCGAACTGTTCGACGATGGCGCGCAATGCCTGGCCGCCGCCGTCAAACTGGCGCGGCGCCTGCAGCAGCTGCCGGCCGATGCCCTGCGCATCAGCAGGCGTCTGCTCAAGGATGGGCAGCGCGAAGCATTGGCTGCAACGGTGGCCAAGGAAGGCCTGCTGTTCATCGAGCGGCTCAACAGCGATGCAGCCAGGGCAGCCTTGACCGCGATGGTATCGCGCAAGGGTGCCTGAGCCGGCACGCCGATTACGTGCGCAATACCTGCTCGCCAGCATTGCCGGGCAGGCGCACGGCATCGACCAGCGCGAGGCAGGCAATCAGCGCCACGCCGAACAACGCCCAATGGAAGTCGCTGACCGTCATCCCGCCCTCGCCGCCACGCAGCATCATCGCTACCCGTAACAACAGCGCCACCACGGCGACCCCCAGCGCCATCGCCAGCTGGAAGAACATGCTGAACAGTGTCGACGCCTCGCCCATCTGTGGCTTGGGCACCTCGGAGAAACCGACGGCATTGTAGGTGGTGAACTGCATCGAACGTGACAGCCCGCCCATGAACAGCACCAGCGCCATCCAGTACCACGGCATGCCCTGCTGCAAGCCCAGGCAGGCCAGAATGCTGCAGACACCGATCATGCCATTGACCAGCAATACGCGGCGGAAACCATAGCGGCGCAGCAAACCGGTGGTGAACGGCTTCATCGCCAGGTTGCCAGCGAAGATCGCCAGCACCAGCCAGCCGGCATCCACCGGTGACAGGCCGAAGCCGACCTGCAGCATCAGCGGAATGAGGAACGGCAAGGCGCTGATCGACAGGCGGAACAGCGTACCGCCGACGATGCTGGCCCTGAACGTAGCGATGCCCATGGCTGCCAATGGCAACAGCGGCGCCGGGTGGCGCTGGCAATGGCGAACCGCGAGCCAGCTCAGCAAGCCGCCCGCTGCCACCAGTACCGCCCCGCCAGGCAGGCTGCCAGCGGCCAGCGATCCGAGCATTTCCAGGCCGATCAACCACGCGGCGCAGGCCGAGGCGAGCAAGCCGAAGCCGAGCAGGTCGAAGCGGCGTGCTTCGCCAGGGCGGCCAGCGGGAATCAGCCACCATGCTGCCGCAATGGCCAGCACGCCAAGCGGTATGTTCAGGTAGAAGATCCACGGCCACGACAGGTGGGTGACGATCAGCCCGCCGATGGGTGGCCCCAGTACCGGCGCTACCAGCCCGGGCCAGGTGACCACCGCGAGCCTCTTCACCAGGTCCTGCTTGTCGGTGGTGCGCAACACCACCAGGCGGCCGACCGGCACCATCAGCGCCCCGCCGATGCCTTGCAGCACCCGTGCGAAAACGAAGGTCTCCAGATCGGTCGCCAGGCCGCAGAGCCACGACGCCAGGGTGAACAGGCCGATGGCCCCGGCGAACACCTGCCGCGCGCCAAAGCGGTCGGCCAGCCAACCGCTGAGCGGGATGAACACCGCCACCGCCAGCAGGTAGGCGCTGATGCCGATGCTCAGGCTGACCGGGTGCTCGGCGAAGTCACGGGCCATCTGCGGCAACGCCGTGGCGATGACGGTGGCGTCGAGGTTCTCCATAAAAAAGGTAATGGCGACCAGCAAGGCGATGAAAGTGGTGTGCCGAGACGCGTTCACAAGTCCCTCCGGTGATTGATGGGTCCGGACCTGCGCGCTTTGTGCAGGCGCGCCGGCCATCAGATCATGTTCAGCGCCGCACGCAATGCCAGCAGGTAGGTCTCGACGCCAAACCCGCAGATCTGCCCGCGCACCACCTCGGCAAATACCGAATGATGGCGGAACGGCTCTCTGGCGTGGATGTTCGACATATGCACTTCGACCACCGGCGCCTCGACAATCGCCAGTGCGTCACGAATGCCGTAGCTGTAATGGGTCCAGGCCCCGGCATTGATCAGCACGGCATCCACCCGTTGCTCATAGGCCCGATGGATGCGTTCGCACATTGCGCCTTCGTAGTTGGTCTGGAAGCACTCTACCTGTGCACCGAGTTCCTCGCCCAGCGCCTGCAGGGCCTGGTCGATGTCGGCCAGGGTGGCCGTGCCGTACTGGCGCGGGTCGCGCTTGCCGAACATGTTGTGGTTGATGCCATGCAGCATCAGGACATTGGCGGGCATGGCTCACTCCAGGGGAATGGTCAGGCGGTCGATCACGGCACGGGTTTCAGGCCGTACCCCGCGCCACCAGGCAAATGCTTCTGCCGCCTGCTCCACCAGCATGCCGACGCCATCGGCCAAGCGCGCCACACCTTGCGCCTGCGCCATGCGCAGGAACGGTGTCAGGCCTTTGCCATAGGCCAGCTCATAGGCCAGGCGCGCGCCGCCCAGCACGCCAGCAGGCAGCGGCGGCAACTCACCGGTCAGGCTCGCGGAGGTGGCGTTGACGACGATATCGAAGGCTTGCCCGTCCAGTTCCTCATAACGGCTGATGCGCAGCCGGGGGTGATCCAGTTCGTTGCGCAAGGCCAGTGCCTTGGCCATGTCGCGGTTGGCGATCACCAGCTCACGCGGCCCGGCCTGCAGGAACGGCAGCAAGGCGCCGCGCACTGCGCCGCCGGCACCGAGCAACAGCACCCGGCGCTGGCGCAGCGGCTCACCGAGGTTCTGCTCGATATCCCGCAGCAGGCCAATGCCATCGAAGTTCTCGGCGTAGATGCTGCCATCCTCGAACTTCAGCGCATTGGCCGCCCGTGCCAGCTGCGCACGCTCGCTGCGCCGGTCGGCCAGCTCGAAGGCGCGCAGCTTGAACGGCGCAGTGATGTTCATGCCCAGCCCGCCCTCGCTGCGCAATTGCAGCACCTGGGTCTCGAAGCCCTCAAGCTCGCCCTCGATGGCGCCGTACTCCAGGGCCTGGCCAGTGGCCTCGGCGAACAGGCCATGGATCAATGGGGACTTGGTGTGGTTGATCGGCCGGCCGATCACTGCATAGCGGTCGCTCATCGTGCATCTCCGTGGGTGAACAGCACACCATCTGCCTGCATGACGGTGATCTCTTCGGGGCTGAAGCCAAGTGCCGCGGCGACTTCGGCGTTGTGCTGGCCGAGGTCCGGAGCCACCTGGTGGATCGTGGTGTCGCAGTCGGAAAAGCGAAACGGCAGGTTGGGCAGGCGCAAGGTGCCGTAGCGCGGGTGTTGCTGTTCGATGACCATGTTGCGGGCCTGGATCTGCGGGTCGGCCAGCACCTCGTCGATGCGCTGCACCTTGGCGCTGGGGATGTCGATGCCATCCAGCAGCTGCAGGATATCGGCCACCTGGCGCGCGCCGACCCAGTCGCGGACCACGGCCAGGATCGCCTGGCGGTGGGCGTTGCGACCGTTGAGGCTGTGGTAGCGCGTGTCGCTGCCAAACCCGCTCGGGCCACCGTTGGCTTCTAGCATGGCGGCAAAGCGTTGCCAGGCATCGTCGACCTGGGCGGCGATCACCAGGTCGCCATCGGCAGCGCGGAACACGCCGTACAGGGTCGAGGTGGGCATGTCATGGCCCGTCTGTTCCGGCAACACGGTGCCATCGGACAACGTGTAGCACTGCACCGCGTACTCATGCATCGACACCAGCGTGTCGTACAGGGCCATGTCGATGTGCTGGCCGCGGCCGCTGCTGACCCGGCCCAGCAGCGCCGCATTGATTGCCGCCACGGCATGGATGCCGGTGTACATGTCGCCCAGCGAAATGCGCAGCAGCGGCGGCGCTTCGCCGGGCACGCCGACCATCTGCATGATCCCGCTCTTGGCCTCGGCGATCAGCCCGAAGCCGGCGCGGTGGGCGTCCGGCCCGGTATGGCCGTAGGCGGAAATCGAGCAGTACACCAGGCGCGGGTTGCGCGCCGCGAGTTCGGCGTAGCCCAGGCCCAGCTTGTCCAGGGCGCCGGGGCGGTAGTTTTCGATGAACACGTCGGCCGAATCGGTCAGGCGCTGCATGAAGGCCTTGCCGCGCGGGTCCTTCATGTTCACGCTGACGCCCTGCTTGCCCATGTTCAGCTGCAGGAAGTAACCGCTCTGCTGGTCGTCCAGGGTGAATGCATGCTGCCGGCCGGCATCGCCGCTGCCCGGCCGCTCGACCTTGATCACCTCTGCGCCCAGGGCTGCCAGGCAGCGCCCGACATAAGGGCCGGCGAGGAAGTGGCTGTAGTCGATGACGCGGATACCCGCCAATGGCAATGCCTGGCTCATGCTTCGGCCCTCCGCGGCACCATCAGCCGGTGCTCGCCGCGCTGCACGACTTCGCCGTGCTGGTTGATCAGCTCCGAGGGCAGCACCACGATGCCCCACCCTGGCCGGCTTTTGCTCGGGCGCATCGCCCCCACGCGCATGCGCACGTGCAACACATCGTTGACCTTGATCGGCAGCACGAAGTCCCAGGTCCAGCCCAGCGACATGCCCGGCAGGAAACGGTAGTCGCACTGGGTCTTCAGGCCGTCGGCAATCGACAGCCCGAACAGGCCGTGGGCAACCAGGCAGCCGAAGTGGCTGGCGTTGGCGTACGCCTCGTCGACGTGCACCGGGGTGTGGTCACCGGTCAGGTCGGCGTAGGCCAGGATCCGTTCGCGGGTCACGGTGTAGGTCGGGCTGATGCATTCATCGCCTTCGCGGGCGTCGTCCCAGTATTTTTCCACCACGCTCATGCCTGAACCTCCGCGCGGGGGTCGATGGCCAAGGCCTGGGCGACGCAGGCCGCTGGCAACGCCTGGATGAATTCCACGGCCAGGCCGTCGGGCAGGCGCAACCAGTTACGCCCTTGGGGCATCTCGCTGACGCCGAAACGCTGGGCCGCCGCCAAGGCGGCTTCGAGGTCTTCGCACATGATGCCCAGGTGCGCCATGCGCCCTTCCGGGCCGGCGAAGTCCGGCTGGTGGATGAACTGCAGGCCACCCAGGGTCCAGTACTGCGCGGGCCGCTCGACGTCGCCCTGCACTTCGCGCATGGTCATGCCGCACACTTCGCTGAAGAAACGGATATGCCACTGGATGTCGCGCACCCAGAACGCGACATGTTCGAGGTAGGCTTTTGGCTGGCTCATGGGTTGTCCCTCTTCTGGTGATCGGCCATGGCGCGTTCGATGCCCTTGATGCAGGCCACCAGGGTTGCGTTGACCGGTGTGGCCACGCCATGGCGCTGGCCCCAGCGCACGACGGAGCCGTTGATGAAGTCGATTTCGGTGATCGAGCCTTTTTCCAGGCTTTGCAGCATTGAGGTGCGGAAACTCGCCGGCAGGCCTTCGGCAGCGAGCGTCCAGGCAGCCTCGGGGCTGGTCAGACTCAGGCGGATGCCGGCGCGCTCGGCCACGGCGATGGCCTCGGCCACGGCGGCCTTGGCGGTGCTCGCCAGCAGCGGTTCGCTGTACAGCTGGCCGTAGCTGAGCATGGTGATGCCGCTCAGCGCGCCGGTGGCGACGTTTACCAGAAGCTTGTCCCACATGGTGCCGAGGATATTGTCGCTGACCGTGGTGGCCAGCCCGGCGCCGTTGAAGGCGGCGGCAATGGCTTGCACACGGGGCGTGAGCTGGCCGTCCAGCTCGCCGATGAAGGTCTGCTTGCCCGCCACACCGGCACGGATCGCACCCGGCGCCAGGAGCACGCCGCCGACGTAGGTCTTGCCCGCCAGCACCCGCTCGCGCCCAACCGCCTCGGCCAGGATGTCCTCATGGCCCAGGCCGTTCTGCAGCGACAGCACCAGCGTCTGCGGCCCGATCAGCGCGCTGGCACCGGCAATCGCCTCGGCGGTGTGGAACGACTTGACCAGCACCACCACCAGGTCCGCCACGCCGACGACCTCGGCATCAATTGCGGCGTTGACCCGCACTTGGCGCTCGCCACGTTCGTCCTGCACCTGCAGCCCGTGCAGGTTCATGGCCTCGACATGCGCACGGCCACGGTTCAACAGCCAGGTTTCATGCCCCGCCTCGCTCAAGGCCGCGCCAATGGCGCAACCCAGGGCACCGGCACCGAGAATGCAGATTTTCACGTCGCAGACCTCCTGTGGTTTGCGACTACCTTATGCAGCGAGGCTTATTTGGGCTATACAATGGCCTCAATAGAACTATTGAGATCCGCAATAATGACCCCGCTCGAGCCCTTGCCGGAACCCAAGCTGCTGCAGTTGTTCGAGGTGCTTTACCAGTGCCGAAGCGTGACCCGCGCCGCCGAGCAGCTTGGCCAGAGCCAACCGACCCTGAGCATCTGGCTGGCGCGCCTGCGTGAGCAGTTGAACGACCCGTTGTTCGTGCGCACGCCGGGCGGCATGGCCCCTACCCCGCGGGCCGACCAGCTGATAGGCCCGTGCCGGGAAGTGCTGGAGTCGCTGCGCCGCCTCAGCGACTGGGCGCCGCAGTTCATGCCGGCCACGGCACAACGGCGCTTTCGCCTGTGTGTCAGCGATGCCAGCCATATCACCTTGCTGCCCAGCATCCTCAACCATCTGCGCAGCCATGCGCCGGGCATTCGCCTGGAAGCGGCGCGGATCGATGGCAATACCGAGAGCGCGCTGGAATCCGGTGAAGCGGACCTGGCCATCGGTTTGGTGCCCGGGCTTGGCGCGGGCATGTATCAACAGGTGCTGTTCGAACAGGACTGGGTTTGCCTGAGCAGCGCACAGCATCCGCGGTTGGGCGATGGCATGAGCGTGGCGCGCTACCGGGCCGAGGGGCACGTGCAGATCAGTGCCGGGACCGGGCAGAAGCTGCTCGAAACCGGCTTGGCGCGGGCCGGGATCGAGCGCAAAACCATGCTCGAACTGCCCGGCTTTCTCGGCTTGGGCATGATCGTCGGGACCACCGACCTGGTCGCCACGCTGCCGCGGCACATCGGCCAGACGCTTGCCGACATGCACGGGCTGCGGCTGCATGACTGCCCGTTTGCCGTGGAGCGCTTCACCGTCAAGCAACATTGGCATGCGCGCTATCACCAGGACGCTGGCAATCGCTGGATCAGAGGGGTGATCCGCGAGTTGTTTCAACAGCCGCCAGCCTGATGCTGCACCTCAACGCAGGTAGTCTTGGACCCATTTCACCCAGCAATCGGCGCCTATCTTCACCAGCGCATCGTTGAAGTCATAGTGCGGGTTGTGCACCGAGCAGCCATGGAACTCGCCGGTACCGTTGCCCAGCATGAAATAGCAGCCTGGCCGCGCCTGCAGCATGTAGGCGAAGTCTTCGGTGCCCATGACTTTTTTCGGCATCGTGTCCAGCAGCGCACCGTCAGCGAACAACGGCCTCAGGCTGTCACGCAGCAACGCGCTTTCCTGGTCGCTGTTGCACAGCGCCGGCGCCAGTTGAGTGAACTGCACATCGATCTGCACGCCGAAGCTTTCAGCATGGCCTTTGACCAGGGCGTCGATGCGACTGTTGATTTTCTGCTGCGTTTCGGCCGTGTCGGTGCGCACGCTCAACAGCATGCACGCTTCATCGGGGATGATGTTGTAGACGGTGCCGGCCTGGATCATGCCAATGCTGATGACCGCGTATTCCTCGACACTCAGGTTGCGCGACTTGATGGTCTGGATGGCGCTGATCAGGCTGTTCAGCGCCATCACCGGGTCGACCGACAGTTCCGGCATCGCACCGTGGCCACCCTTGCCGGTGATGCGAATGCTGACGCGCTGCGAAGACGCCATGGTTGGCCCGGCCTGAACCACGCAGGTGCCCACCGGCAAGCCGGGCATGTTGTGCAGGGCGTACACCGAATCACACGGAAAACGCTCGAACAGGCCATCGTCGAGCATGGCCTTGGCCCCGGCCAGGCCTTCTTCATCCGGCTGGAAGATCACATTCAACGTGCCATTGAAATCGCGCGTGGCAGCCAGCTGCGAAGCGGCGGCCAGGAGGATGGCAGTATGCCCGTCGTGGCCACAGGCATGCATGCGACCAGGGATCTTGCTGGCATGGGCGAAGGGGTTTTTCTCGGTCATGGGCAAGGCATCCATGTCGGCGCGCAAACCGATGCTGCGTGGACTGTCGCCCACCTTCAACACGCCGACCACACCATGCCCGCCCACGTTGCGATGGACCTCGTAGCCCCACGCCTGGAGCCTGTCGGCCACCAGCGCGGCGGTGTCGGGGGTGTCGCCGCCCAGTTCCGGCGCGGCGTGGATCTGTCGGCGCAGCGTGACGAACTCATCCAGTGCCGCGGCCTCGCACTGAGGCGGTTTGCTCAGGAACGTACCCATGTCACTCGCATCCTTTGTTTTCAGGGAAATAACGGAGGCAGGCCAGGCTGACCACGCCACCCGCCAGGAGGAAATAGGCCGGCGCCATCGGGGTCTGTAGCGCGGCGATCAGCCAGGTGGCCACCAGCGGCGCGAAGCCGCCGAAGAGGGTCACGCCGAGGCTGTAACTGACCGAGGTGCCGAAGGAGCGCCGGGCTTTCGGAAAGCCCTCCATGATCAGCGCGAAGAATGCGCCCGCACCGATGCAGGTCGGCAAGATCAACACCGCGACGCACATCATGGCCAGGCCCATGTCGCGCACCTGCCCAAGCAGGTGGAACACTGGCAGGATCAGCACCACCGGCGTGGCCACCGTCCAGGCCAGCAGGCGCTTGCGCAGCTGGTACCGGTCGGCAAACTTGCCCGCCAGCGGGCAGATCACCGCCATGCAGCCGCTGCTGATGCAGGCGATGGCCATGGCGCTGCCAGGCGGATACTGCAAGGTGGTGGAGAGGTACGTGGGCATGTAGAACACCAACAGGTACATGCCGATGGTCGAACTGGCCATCAGGCCGATGCCCAGGGCAATGCGTTTGAGCAGTTGCGCATCGAGCCCTTGTCCGCCATGCGACACTGGCGTCGCCTCGTGGGTTTCTGGCAGGCGCGTGCGAATGTACCAACCGACCGGGCCGATCAGCAGCCCGACGATGAAGGGTAGCCGCCACCCCCAGCTTTCCAGGGCCACAGGGTCAAGCGACTGGTGCAGCGCAAAGCCGAAGGCGGCGCCCACCAAGGCGGCATACCCCTGGCTGGCGGCCTGCCAGCTGACATTCCGACAACGGTTGCTGACCGCACTCGACTCCATCAGAAACACCGATGCCGTCCCGACCTCCCCGCCTGCCGACAGGCCTTGAATGAGTCGACCGAGCACCAGCAAAAGCGTGGCGAAAATGCCAATCTGCGAATAGGTGGGCGCAAAGGCGATTAACGCGGTGCCCAGGGTCATCAGGCCTATGGTGAGGCTCAAGGCGGCCTTGCGCCCATGCCGGTCGGCATAGCGGCCGATGACCATTGCCCCGATGGGACGCATGAGGAAACCCACACCAAAGGTGGCCAGCGACATCAATAACGACGCCGTCGCCGATTCGGCGGGGAAGAAATGCTTGCCGATCAGCACGGCGAAAAAGCTGTAGATGGTGAAGTCGTACATTTCCAACGCATTGCCCAGCGAACAGGCGACCAAGGTCTTGCGCGAAGCATGCCCCCCTTGTGCGGCGCTATGCGCGCCGGGCTGCACGGCGGTCGATGCGGGTAGCGGTGTCGTCATGGTTTTCTCCGATGGCAAATCGCGGCGTGCAACGACTATCGGCCAATCGGGCAAGCAACACACTTGCAGTTTCGGCATACACCTAACCTAGGGTTAATCACTCGGCGCAGTCGACGGCCAACATGCCCAGAAGTGGCGCACCATTCGCCCTGCCTGTACCCGCTGCCCCGTTAACGCACATTGAGCGGCCCACCGCACGGCACCTTGCCGGGTGTTGGCAGGCGCTCTGCAGCAGGCGTCGCCGCCAGACGTGGGCAGCGCCAGCAGTTGATTAACCAAGTTGCATAGGGTTGCCGAATAAGCAATCGCACTGAAACGATCTGTTCACCGACGCTACGGGCCACCCCATCAGTGAGTTGGCCTGGAGTCGTGAATGAACACTCGCACTACCTCGATGCTGTTGATGATTCAATGTGCCGGCCTTGCCGTGCAGGCGCACGCCGAGGGCTTCCCGAGCCTGGGCCGGATTGCGCCAGGCTTCGGTTATTACGGGGTGGATAACGGCTTCGATGACAAGCTCAAGGTCTACGGCACCGTGGACGCCTTCACCAGCTATCACGACTCGCAGCACCATTCGGGTTTTCGTCTGGCCGGTGGCGGCGCATGGACCAACAAGCTCGGGCTGTATGCCAGGAAGGCAGTGGGCACCGATACTGTCCTGGAACTGGATGTCGAAGAGGGCTTCAACGTCAACGGCAAAGCCTTGGCAGGGACCTGGGACACGATCGGCAGCCTGCGCCTGGCCACGCTGGCCTTGCGCTCGCGAACCCTGGGCAAGCTTGAGTTCGGCAAGACCTACAGCATGGGCACACCGACCTACGCCGACCCGTTCCTCGCCACGTATGGCTCGCCCTACACCTTCCTGGCCCTGCCTGCGGCCGGCAAAGGTGCCTATAACCTGGACCTGCGGCCGAAACATACCCTGGCCTACACCAGCCCGACCCTGAACGGCTTCAGCCTCGGCACCGCAGTGACCTTCGGCTTCGATGATGCCGCCAGCCAGGGGCGTACCGTGCGCGGTGGCGGCGCCAGGCTGCAATACCGCACCAGTACGCTGATGCTGCTGGCCTCCTACAACCTGTATTACAGCGACCCTTGGGACGACGGCGGCACCTCACGCCAGACCGCCAACCATTACAAGAGCCTGTCGACGTTCTACGATTTCGGCCCGCTGGCCACCAGCCTGACCTGGCAACACCAGGCTGTCGAACAGCACGGCACCCCCAGTACCACGCTGTACACCTTCGGCGTAATGGCACCGGTTGGCCAACTGGACGTGCTGCGCCTGGCCGTGATGCAGCGCCAGGTCACGGCGCGCGACAAGAATGCCCAAGGGGTGATGCTCGGCTACGATCATTTCATCAACCCGCGCTGGGCTGTGTATGGGCGGGTTGGCAAGATCTTCAACCAGCCTGCGTCCTCGGTCACCTACGCTGGCACCCCGCTGGACCAGCTGGGCGACGACCCCAGCAACCTCTCCCTAGGCATGTACTACCACTTCTGACGGCGCCGGGCGGGTTTGCCTGAGCACCTGCCCGCGCAAGCTGTGAAACAGTTCCTGGGCGGGTGCGGTCAGGCTGTGGCGGTCGATGCAGACCAGGTTGACCGGGTAATCCGGAATCAGCTCCTGCACTGCCACGGCCAGGTACTCGCCATCAACGCCAAAGGCAAACCCCTGGTCCACGGCCAGCTCACTGATGGTCATCAATGATTCGGTGTTCTTCAACAGCTTCAGCGCCATCATCACCGACGTGCATTCAACGGTGTTCTGCGGCACCCGCAGGCCGTTGCTATCGAACAGCTGGTGAAACTGCGATGCCGGGTCCGAGAGTTCATCCAGGCTGATCCACGGGGCGTATTGCAAGGTGCGCAGTGACTTGGCGAACTTCTGCTGATTCGACGCATGGCAGATCACCCGGCCCTTGATGCTGCCAAGCGCTTCCCAGTCCAGGTTGAGCCGGTTCAACGGCTGCTGCGAAGTAATGGCAAAATCCAGGCTGCCATCGCGCAGCCGTTGCAGAATCTGACTGGGGCGCAGGTCGGTGATGGTGATCTTCACCCGCGGGTATTTGCGCCGGAAGGCCAGGATGCTGTCTTCGACCCCGTCCAGCATCGCCGTCAGCGAAGTCACCCCGATGGACACTGCGCCCACCGCGGCGTCCTGGATACTGGCCGCTTCGATCTGCAGGCGGCGAATGCTTTCCACCACCAGGTTGGCATGGCGGATGACGCGCTTGCCTTCCTCGGTCAGGGCCATGCCTTTGGATGAGCGCTGCAACAGGCTGAAACCGACCTCGCGCTCCAGCTCTTTGATCGACCGGCTCAGTGCAGGCTGGGTGATATGCATGAGCTTGGACGCTTCGAGAATGCTGCCTGCGTTGTGGATGGCGACCAGCGCCTTGAGTTGGTGAAGTTTCAAAGGTCTCTACCTTGTTGTCAGCGGGCCAGTTCCATGCCGCGCACAGATTACCGCAAGCACCACCTGCGCAGTGCAACGTCCGTGCCGCTTGCGTTACCATGGCGGCCCCTTCGTTGAGGTCGCGTGCAATGAGCAAACACGGCCAGACCATCCTGGTCGCCCTGCGCAAGATGATCGCCTCCGGCGAACTGGCCGGCGGTGAACGGTTGATGGAAGTCCCTACCGCAGAACGTTTCGGCGTTTCCCGCATGCCGGTGCGCATGGCGTTCCGCACCCTGGAACAGGAAGGCCTGCTGGTGCGCCATGGCGGCAAGGGCTTCCAGGTACGTACGTTGAGCGTCGATGACCTCACCGGCGCCGTGGAGGTCCGCGGCGTTCTTGAAGGGCTGGCAGCCCGCCTGTGCGCCGAACGTGGCCTGGACGCACAAGCCATGGCCACCCTGGTGCAATGCCTCGATGAGGGCGACGCCCTGTTCGCCAAGGGCTACATCACCGAACAGGACCTGGCGGCCTATCACGACCTCAACGTGCGCTTGCACCAGGTGATCGTGGCGGGCAGCGGCAACCCCGCCATTGCCGAGGCGCTGGCGCGCAATGACCATCGCCCGTTCGCCTCGGTGTCGGCGCTGGCCTTCGACCGCGACGACATGGCCCGCGAGTACCGGCGCTTCAATTACGCCCACATGCAGCACCACTCATTGGTCGATGCACTGCGCAACGGCCAGGGCGCACGCGCCGAAAACATCATGCGCGAACACGCCAATGCCACGCTGCGCTATGCCGAAGTGTTCGGCGCGGCCAGCACGGCAAGTGGCGTCCAGGTGATTTCCAGGGGCGACTAGGCGCACCCTACAGGTCCAGCACCAGCATGGGCGTCCTGGCCCGTGAACAGCACGGGGTGAACTGGTCATTGGCGGCCTGCTCGGCTTCGGTCAGGTACAGGTCGCGATGCTCCGGCACGCCTTCCAGCACCCGGGTCAGGCAGGTGCCGCAGACCCCCTGCTCGCACGACACCGCCATCGGCACGCCGTGGCTTTGCAAAACCTGAACCACGGTCTTGTCCGCGGGAATCTCGAATACCTGGCCGGTGCTGGCGAGCCTCACCGAAAACACCCCGTCACCCGCGTTGTCGACTGGCGCGGCGGCGAAGTACTCGCGGTGCAGCTGGGTGTCCTGCCAACCCTGACGGCGGGCATCGTCCAGTACCTGCTGCATGAAGCCAGCCGGGCCGCAGACGTACAGGTGATCCTCCGCGCCGGGCACAGCCAGTACCTGGGCCAGGTCAAGCCGGGTCTGCGGGAGCGCGTCGAAATGCAGATGGACCCGGCCGGCGAACGGTGTCGCCGCCAGGCGCTGGAGAAATGCCGCACGCTCGCTGGAGCGGGCGCAGTAGTGCAACTCGAAATGATCGCCTTGCAGCCACAATTGCTCTGCCATGCACAGGATCGGGGTGATCCCGATGCCGCCGGCAAACAGCAAACTGCGGCGGGCACTGGGCGCCAGGGCAAAGAGATTGCGCGGCTCGCTGATCAGCAGCCGCTGCCCCGCTTCGACCTGCTCGTGCAGGCAGCGGGAGCCGCCGCGCGATGCTGCATCATTAAGCACGCCGATCAGGTAGCGGTGACGCTCCTGCGGGTGATTGCACAAGGAGTACTGGCGCACCAGGCCGCCGGGCAAGTGCACATCGATGTGCGCCCCGGCACTGAATGCGGGTAGCGGCCGGCCTTGGGCGCAGCGCAATTCGTAGCTGCAGATACCTTCGGCTTCACGGGTTCGGGCTGTGACGACGACTTCAATCATGGCTCACCTTGCATGGACGGCCACCGGGATGGCCGGTCTGGGCATCGACGGGGACGGTTACTGCGCGGTTGCGATCAGCGCTGCAGCGGCGCCGGTCTGTTCTTGGGCGACCCACCGCTCGAGTATGCGTCGCGCCTGCACGCCGCCCGCATCGATATTGAGCTTGAGCAGGTTGCGCTGCGGGTTCGCCAGCAGGTTGGCCTGTTGCTGTTCAAGCATGTCGAGGTCTTCGCTGAAGATCTTGCCCTGCCCTTCGCGAATGCTGGCGGTCAGGGCCTGATCCTCAGGGTTGAAGTTGCGCGCCATGCCCCAGAAGTACCAGATCGAGGTCTCGGTCTCCGGTGTGATGAAGTCGACCACGATGCTCGACGCTTTGTCCTGGGCGGCCGCGTGGTAGCCCCCTTTGCCGGCGAGCGCCACGCCCACTTCGATCAGGACATGGCTGGGTGGGGTGAAACGGCAGATCTGCCAGCGGTCGACCGGCTGGTCGTCGGGCAGCTGATTGCCCCGCAGTGCCATGCGCCAGAACGGTGGCGCCATGATGTTTTGCATGTGGCGGGCGGTGACCACCTCGTCGCCGTTGACCGTAGTGACCGGCGGTGCTTCGTCGATTTCCTTCTGGCCGATGCTGGAGGCATGAACGTAGGTTTCGTGGGTCAGATCCATCAGGTTGTCGATCATCAGGCGATAGTCGCAATTGATGTGGAACAACCCGCCGCCGTAAGCCCACTCGTCACTCTCTGCCCATGGCAGGTGGCACAGGCTGGCTGGGTCGGCCAGTGCCTGATCGCCGGGCCAGACCCAGACAAAGCCATAACGCTCGACCGTGGCATAGGCCTTGTTGCAGGGGAAGCCCCGAACTCGCTGGCCTGGCATCTCGACGGCCTTGCCATCGCCGCCCATGACCAGGCCATGGTAACCGCAGACGAGGTTGCCATGCTCGACATAGCCCAGGGACAACGGTGCCCCACGGTGCGGGCAGAAATCCTCGACGGCGCGGATCAGGTTCTGCTGACCGCGGTAGAACACCATCTTTTCTCCGCAGATCTGCCGGCCCAGGGGTTTTTCGGTGATTTCGTCAGGGGTGCAGGCAACGTACCAGGCGTTTTTCGGGAACATCCGATTCTCCGATTGATTGTTTTTGTGGATCCATTAACAACCAAAAACAGGAAATCAGTCAACAGAAAAGTAGCTTGAGAATATTTATGGATCCACAAGCCACTTAGAACGCGTGGCTACTTGCTGGCGATCGACTGATTCGTCAGCGGGCAGCTCTGGGCGTTGAGAAAACGCGATGTCTTCAGCCAGTGCTGCTGCGGGTAATAAGCAAACACATAACTGCCGCGTTGCAGCGTATCGATCAGCTTGCCGGCAATGGCCGGCCGCACGGCCGGGCAGCCCTGGCTGCGGCCCAGGCGCCCGAGGCCCGGAACCACCTTGGGGTCGGCATAGGCGGCGGCATGCATGACAATCGCCCGTGACATGATGTTGTCGTTGAACCCCGGCTCCAGCCCCTGCAGGCGCAGTGAGCGGCCATGCTTGCCGCTGTAGATCTGGCCGGTTTCATACAGGCCGATGGACGATTGGTAGCTGTTCGGGGCGTTGGAGAACGTGGTCGGCACATCGGCGCCGCTGTTCTTGCCATGGGCAACCCACTCCTCGAACAACAGCTTGCGCGCGCGCAAGTCGAACACCCACAGGCGCTTGTCACGCGAGGCCTTGGAGTAATCGATCACCGTCAGCAGCTTGCCTGCCTCGCCGTGGCTGGCACAGGCGTAGGCCGTAAGGGCCATGCCCAGCGCCGACAGGCTGGCGTTGGGTGCCAGCTGCTGCAACTCGGCGGCGCTGGGCAGGGGCTGCGCGTGGGCGGCTTGCCAGGCGCTGAGGAAAAACAGGCCAAAACTGGCCACTGAGAGCCGGAAAGCTCCCCGCAAAGATTCAAACATCGACATGGACTACCCCGGGTAAAGGCCTGTCAGCAAAAAGTCAGCTGGCTTGCGGCCAAAAGCCACCACTTTGCTTGAATTCTTCGGGATTGCCGATCATTTCTTGACCAATGGCTTGTGTTCCTTGACGTCGTCGGTGCTGATCACGGTGAATTTCCCGTCGCTACGGGTATCCCGGGTCGACGCCCAATCGGTGATCACCAGCATCGTGCCGACGTCCATCGCCGCACGCAGGTGTTGGCGGAACTCCGGGTTGATGGTCAATTGCCCTAACTGTTCATAGGGCGTATTCCCGTATTCCGGGTTGCTCAGGGCGACCACCGACCAACGTAAGGGTAGTTCACCCTCGAGTGCCAGGGCGGAGGGTTTTTGCAGCAACGAGTACACCGCCATGCCACTGCGGTGCTTGCTGCTTTCAAGCGAGAGTACCGGCGCCGAGCCGATCAGTTGGCCACCGCGATACACGTAGGCGCGCAGGTCGGCACGGCTGATCAGGATCGACAGCGGCCCGGCCGTCGGGTCCGGGTCGTTCCAGAACTGCTCGTTGTTCAATACCAGCGGGCCCTGGGCCTTGCCAGCGCTGACCGTGGGAGCCAGCACGCCAGGGTGGTAGACCTCCACCGGTGCACTCTGGGTATCGGAGACGATCACGGTGGTAGAGCTGAAGCCGGTGACCTCATACAGCTTCTTGGCAAACTCCAATGGCAGGCGCACGCAACCATGGGAAGCCGGGTAGCCTGGCAGATGCCCGGCGTGCAAGGCGATACCGTCCCAGGTCAGCCGCTCCATGTAGGGCATCGGTGCGTTGTTGTAGAGGCTGGAGTTGTACTCGACCTTCTTCTGCAGAATGCTGAATACGCCGGTGGGGGTTTCCCGCCCGGCCTTGCCGCTGCTCACGGTGCTGACGCCAATGGCGATGCCATTGCGATAAACGTAGGCACGTTGCTCGGTGAGGCTGACCACTACGGTCACCGGCCCCGCCGGCGAGACCTGCGGGTACCAGAGAAACTGGCCAGGTTTGAGGTTGTCGATCTGGCTCCTCAGTGCAGCCGGGGTGGGCACCTGCAGCGGCGCCGCTTCAACCCAGGTGGTGGCAAGCAACAGCCCCAGCGCGAGCGGTGCATGCAACATCGAACTGATCCTCATGGCATCCTGCGGTAACAACAGTGCACGAAAACGTGCACAAATTTCCCACTTCAAAGCGTAATCCACAACGCAAATAACGGCGAGAACGCGCAGAGGGCTTGTAATCCAGCACTTTCATGGGTTGGTACGAATCTTGTTTGTATACAAATACAAACAATAAAAGTACACAACCATCATGGAGTCCCGATGGCGTCGATTTCCCGTTCCGATGTTGGCCAGCTTGCCGATCTCTCCGCCGAATCGGCCGGCTCCAGTGCGTCGCAGCTGAGCCCGCGGCTGTACAGTAACGACCTTGCACCGACCCGGGCGGCCAATCGCACTTGGGGGCGCTACAGCCTGTTCGCGCTGTGGACCAATGACGTGCACAACATCGCCAACTACTCCTTCGCCATCGGCCTGTTCGCCTTGGGCATGAGCGGCGCGCAGATCCTCGCCGCCTTCGCGCTCGGTGCGCTGGTGATCTACGGCCTGATGAACCTGTCCGGTTACATGGGGCAGAAGACCGGCCTGCCCTACCCCGTCATGTGCCGGATCAGCTTCGGCATCCATGGCGCGCAGATCCCGGCCCTGATCCGTGCAGTGATCGCCATCGCCTGGTTCGGCATCCAGACCTACCTCGCCTCGGTCGTCCTGCGCGTGCTGCTCACCGCCATCGCGCCAGACCTCAGGCCCTACGACCAGAACTCGATACTCGGCCTGTCGACCCTGGGCTGGGTCACCTTCGTGGCCATCTGGTGCGTGCAGGTCGCAATCTTCGCCTATGGCATGGAGATGGTGCGCCGGTTCGAATCGCTCGCCGGGCCGATCATCCTGATCGCCTTCAGTGCCCTGGCGGCCTGGATGTACTGGCGCAGCGGCCTGTCGATCGCCTGGTCCAGTGGTAACGCGCCGACCGGCGCCGGCATGTGGCTGAAGGTGTTCGGTGCTGCCGCGCTATGGGTATCGCTGTACGGCACCATGATTCTCAACTTCTGCGATTTCACGCGTAACTGCCCAGACCGGCGGACCATCAGCGTTGGCAACTTCTGGGGCCTGCCAGTCAACATGCTGGGGTTCGCGCTGATCGCCGTGGTGCTTGCCGGTGCGCAATTCAGCATCGACGGCAAGCTGGTGCAAAGTCCCAGCGAAATCGTCGCCGCCATACCCAACACCGCCGGCCTGGTGCTTGCCTGCCTGGCCTTCCTGCTGGTCACCGTGGCGGTGAACATCATGGCCAACTTCGTCGCCCCGGCCTTCGTGCTCACCAACCTGGCACCCAAGGTGCTGAACTTCCGCCGCGCGGGCTTGCTCAGCGCCACCATCGCGGTGGTGATCCTGCCGTGGCACCTGTACAACAGCCCGTCGGTGATCGTGTACTTCCTCGGTGGCCTGGGCGCCCTGCTCGGCCCGCTGTACGGCATCATGGTCACTGACTACTACCTGGTGCGCCGTAGCCGGGTGAACCTGCCGGAGCTGTACAGCGAAAGCCCTGAAGGCGCCTATCACTACCGTGGCGGGGTCAACCTGCGCGCCGTGGCGGCGTTCATCCCGGCCTCGCTGATTGCCATCCTGCTGGCGCTGGTGCCGGCGTTCGAGACGCTGTCGCAGTTCTCCTGGTTCTTCGGCGCCGGGCTGGGCGGGCTGATCCACTACGCCATCGCCAACCGCAGTGCCCGGTATGAGGAAGTGTCTGGGGAGAGCATTGCCGTGGACGCCGCGCACCACTGATTGGTGCCGGTAAAGCAAGTGCCTGCCTTGAGATTGGAGGTGAGGCATAGATCGAGCGCCGCCCGCGCGGCGCATCGCGGGCAAGTCGGATCGCCGCACCGCCGCTCCCACATCTGTTTCGGGCCAATCTCTCCTGTGAAGCCAACAGGGACCGCCTTGTTGGCATGTCGATGCATCTCGGTGGGCGCTGCTGCCGCTCCACCTATCTCCAGTCATGCACCAAGGCGGATCCTGTTGGCGGCACAGGAGTAACTGGCCCGAAACAAATGTGGGGCGGGCTTGCCCGCGATGCGCCGCGCGGGCGGCGCTCGATCTCACAGGCGCTACAAATCCAATGCCGAAAGAGGCGGTCAGGAAGCCAGCGCTTGCTCACGCCGCCGCACCGGTGCCGCAAACCGCTGCGGTTGCTGCCAGGCCAGCTGGGCCTGCACCTGCTCCGCCGCATCCATCACCTTCTGCGCCCAATTGCCGTCTTGCGGGTCGACCACGACCACCCGGAAACCGTGATCGAAGCCCTCGATCCCCACCCCTTCGGAATCGTCGACGTGCAAGTCGATATCGAACGCCGGCGGGTATTTCGAAGGGGCATTCTCAAGCCGGCGCTGCGCCAGCACATGTTGGTGGCGATCACTGTTGACCACGCCGTCGACGTGAATGCCGTAAAGCATCAGCCAGCGGCGGATATAGGCCGGTGTGCGGCCCGACGAGGTGTAGATCCAGATGCTGCAGCCTTGGCGGCGCAGGTCGCGGATCAGCGACCGCGTGCCGCGGCGCAGCGGCTCGCCCAACCAGCGGTGGACGAACGCCGGCAGCTTGCTGTGTTCTTCATCGGCGTGGTGTGGCAGGCAGGCGAGCGTGTCATCGATATCGAAGGATATGCGCATCTGCGGGCGCCTGAATGTACGCCCGATGGCTTGCCACGCGCGTCGGCCACCGGCCTTGCCTTGCTCCAGCATCGAATACCTTTCCATCATCGGCTCCCCTGGCGGGCCGGCACACCGGTGCCGGGCAGGAAGAACTTTTCGGGTTCAGGCGCCTGCGCTTCGAGGAAGGCGGCGTACTTTTTCTTGATCTTGGGCAATTCGTACAAAGCTTTCACACCATGCTTGGCGGAGTTGCGAATGACCGAGGACGGGTTGAAGTAACCCTCGGCGTTGTCCAGCGTCAGCACGAACGGCGGCAGCCCGGCCCGCATCAGCAGATAACTGACGATGAGCGACCCGGTGCGATTGTTGCCTTCGATGAACAATTGCGGCTTGCTGAGGATACGTACATAAACGCCGGCGGCGCGCTTCCAGATCGACTCGCTGCGGTACGAGCAATACCAGTTGTACAGGTCCTTGATGCCGCCTTCCACGTTGTTGAAAAAGCGTGCCTCGGTGGCCGCAAGGTGCGGCGCGAACTCGCGGCGGCGCGCTGGGTCGCTGCCGCACAGCACGGTGGCGTTGATCTCCAGCATCAGGTTCAGCTGCTGCAGGTCGAACAGGTCAACGCCCCGTGCGACATAGTCGTCAATCAAGGCATAGCCTTCAAGCACATTCAGCAGCACCTCGTCGGTGAACGGATCACGCGGTTCGGTGAAATGCTGGCTGAGTTCGCCAAAGCGGCCCTGCACTTCGCGCAGTGCGCGCTCTACCGCTGGCAGGTGAAGACGACAGGTCGCCCCCATTTCAGCTGAACTTGCCGCTGATGTAGTCACTGGTCAGTTGCTCACGCGGATTCTGGAAGATCTGCGTGGTCGGGCCCATCTCCACCAGGTAACCGGTGCGGGTGCCCTGGGAGATGTCGACCGAGAAGAACGCAGTGGTGTCGGCGACACGGATCGCCTGCTGCATGTTGTGCGTCACCAGGGCGATGGTGTAGTCCTTCTTCAGCTCGACCATCAGCTCTTCCACGCGGCGGGTGGCGATCGGGTCGAGTGCCGAGCAGGGCTCGTCGAGCAGCAGCACTTCTGGCTCGGTGGCGATGGCACGGGCGATGCACAGGCGCTGCTGCTGGCCGCCGGACAACGACAGGCCGCTGACCTTGAGCTTGTCCTTGACCTCGTCCCACAGCGCGGCGCCTTGCAGGGCGTGCTTGACGCGGTCGCCGATGTCACCCTTGTAGCGGTTCAGGCGCAGGCCGAAGGCGACGTTGTCGAAGATGCTCATGGAGAACGGGTTCGGCTGCTGGAACACCATGCCGATGTAGCGGCGCACCACCACCGGGTCCACCCCCTTGCCGTAGACATCCTGGCCAAGGAAGTGCACATGGCCTTCGAAGCGGAAGCCTTTGACCAGGTCATTCATGCGGTTGAGGCTACGCAGCACGGTACTCTTGCCGCAGCCCGACGGGCCGATGAAGCCGGTAATTTCGTTCTTGCGGATCGGTACATGGCTGTCACGCACCGCCATGAAGTTGCCGTAGAAAATCTTGTCCAGCTTGCAGTCCATGACGATTGGCGCTTCGCTGACCATGGGAGCGGCTCTCTGTGCAGTTGATACGTTCACGGTCGAATGCTCCCTTTCTCAGTACTTGGGCTTGCCGAAAATGCGGCTAAGAATATTGACGACCAGCACGATCATTACCAACACCAGCGAGGCCGCCCAGGCGAGCTCCAGCTGGTTGTCGAACGGCATGCCGGAGAAGTTGTAGATGAGTACGGCAAGCGAGGCCGTGGGGTTCATGACGGCCAGGCTGCCGTCGTGGTAGATCCAGTAGTTGCTGAACAGCGCGGTGAACAGCAGCGGCGCGGTTTCGCCTGCGGCGCGGGCCACGGCCAGCATGACGCCGGTAAGGATGGCCGGCATGCCGGTCGGCAGGACGATCTTCCAGATCACCTGCGCGCGGGTGCAGCCCATGCCGTAGGCGGCGTCCTTCATGATCTTGGGCACCATCTTCATGGCTTCTTCAGCGGTCAGCACGACGATCGGCAGCATCAGCACCGCCAACGCCACACCACCGGCCGGGGCCGAGTAGGTACCGGTGGTCATCACCACCAGGGCGTAGGCGAATACACCGGCAAGGATCGACGGCAGGCCGGTGAGCATCTTCGCGGCGAAGCGCGAGGCGTTGGCCAGCTTGCTCTCAGGCCCAAGTTCGGCGAGGAAGACCGCCGCCAGGATACCGACCGGAACCGCAATGGCGGCGGCGATGCCGACCATGACGAAGGTACCGGCCAGGGCATTACCGAACCCCCCGCCCATCTCGAAACCGGTGGGTGGCAGTTCGGTGAACACTTCCAGGCTCAGGCGCGCACCGCCCCGGGTGATCAGCATGTACAGCACGGAAATCAGCGGCACGCTGGCCAACAGGGCCACGCACCAGACCATGCTGGTCAGCACCAGGCTGCGCAGGGCGCGGCCTTCGAAGCGGCGCTGCAGGCTGGGCAAGGCGGTAGTGGCTGCAGAGAGGTCAGTCATTATTTGTTACCCCGCTGGGCGTAGAGCATGATCAGCGACCCGAACACGTTCACCAGCAAGGTGATGAACATCAGGACCAGTGCGGCGTACATCAGTACTTCGATCTCGTTCGGCCCGGCTTCCGGGAAGTTCAGCGCCAGCAAGGCCGCCAGCGTGTTGGCCGGGGCAAACAGGGACAGGGTGATGGTGTTGGCGTTACCCACCAGCATCGCCAGGGCCATGGTTTCGCCCAGTGCACGGCCAAGGCCCAGCACCAGGGAGCCGAAGATGCCGGTGGCGGCCGACGGCACCATGACCTTGAGGATGGCCTCCCAGTGGGTGGTGCCCATGCCGTAGGCAGCCTGCTTGGTCTTCATCGGTACGCTGGTCAGCGCATCCTGGGAAACCGCGGCGATGGTCGGCAGGATCATGATCGCCAGCACCAACGCCGCCGGCAGCAGGCCGGGGCCACTCAGGGAGGTGCCGAAGAACGGGATCCAGCCCAGCTCGCTGTTCAGCCAGGCGGTCAGCGGCCGGATGGCCGGAATCACTACGTAGATGCCCCACAGGCCGTAAACGACGCTGGGGATGGCAGCGAGCAGCTCGACGATGGTGCGAAACACCGCGGCGAGCCTCGCCGGCAGGAAATCCTGGGTAAGGAATATGGCCATGCTGACGCCGAAGAAGCCAGCGATCAACAAGGCGATCAGGGCGCTGTAAAGCGTGCCCCAGATGGCGGGCAGAATGCCGTACTTGCCCTGGTTGACGTCCCACACACTGCCGAACAGCACGTCGAAACCGTGCTTTTCCATTCCTGGAAGTGCTTTGCGTCCTACTTCGTATACCAATGCGAATACCAGCGCGAGAATCAGCACCACACCGATGCGCGCAAGGGCACGGAAGGTGCGATCGACCAGGAAGTCCTTGGTGGACGGCGGCTGGCACGCGGAGTCTGGGTTATCCGGTATGGCAAAAGGTGTGTTCATTTAGCGGGTTCCGGGACTAAGGGCAAACACCCCCGGCACGGCTGTCACACCGCGCCGGGAGCGCCTGAAGGTATTACTGGATACTTTGCGAGGCTTTGCGCACTTCATCGACCACCGACGGCGGCAGCGGGATGTAGCCCATCGAGTCGGCAATCTGCTGGCCCTTGGTCAGGCCGTACTCGACCATGTCACGCATGGCCTTGGCCTTTTCCGGGCTGCCGTTGTCCTTGCGGAAGATCATCCAGGTGTAGGAAGTGATCGGGTAGGACTTGGCACCTTCCGGGTCTGGCAGGTGAGCGATCAGGTTTTCCGGCATCTTCACTGCAGCCAGCGCTTGAGCACCGCTTTCGGCGTTCGGCACGACGTATTGGCCAGCCTTGTTCTGCAGCGAGGCGAAATCGACCTTGGCCAGCTTGGCGAAGCCGTATTCGATGTAGCCGATGGCGCCCGGGGTCTGGCGAACGGTGGCGGTCACGCCGTCGTTCTTCGGCGACTTGATGAACTTGTCGGTGGCCGGCCAGTTGACGGTGTTGCCTTCACCCAGGTCTTTCTTGAAGTCGGCATTGATGGCCGAGAGGTGCTTGGTGAAGACCGCGTTGGTGCCGCTGGAATCGGCACGCACGACCACGGTGATCGGCATGTCAGGCAGTTTCAGCTCTGGGTTGGCCTTGACGATCTGTGGGTCGTTCCACTGGGTGATCTTGCCGAGGAAGATGTTGGAGTACACATCGCGTGGCAGCTTCAGGCCTTTCGGGTTGCCTGGCAGGTTGTAGGCCAGGACGATTTCACCGGCGGTCATCGGCAGCAGCTGCACGCCTTCGCCAACCTTGGCAATGTCTGCTTCGCTCATGGCCGAGTCGCTGGCGGCAAAGTCGACGGTCTTGTTCAGGAAGTCCTGAACGCCTGCCCCGCTGCCCTTGGACTGGTAGTCGACGGTGACGCCAGCAGTGTTCTTGCTGAAGTCCTTGAACCAGGTCAGGTAGATCGGTGCAGGGAAACTGGCGCCGGAACCGGTCAGGCGAACGTTGTCTGCGGCAAAGGCCGAAGTGGCGCTGAGCGAGACGGCAACGGCGAGTGCAGCAGACTTCATCAGGCGTATCATGGAAAAGCGCTCCGTGTGATGGCCGACACACTTTGCAGCAGCTGTGTTACAGCTTTGTGACTGTTGAATGGCAGTGAACCTTTCAACCCCCTCTAGAACGGGGCACACAGTCAGCGGGCTGTCATTGCTTGGTAACCAAATGTGACTCGATACCTTGTCATCAGCTGCCTGCGCTGATCACGAAGCACAACTGGCCTGGGTCAGAGCGCCATGACCATTTCATGCCAGGCCATGCCACCGTGGTCCGAGGGCGAAGGCCGCACATACTGGTAGCCCATCTTGCGATACAGCTCGACGTGCTGTTCCTTGCACATCAGGTTGATGGTCTGCTTGCCCTGGGCCTGCATGCGGCTGATGAACTCGCGCATCAGCCGCTTGGCGTAGCCCTTGCCCTGGTGGGCCGTGTCCACCACCACTGACATGATCACCACGTTCGGCGCCTGCGGGTCGTGGCCGACCAGTTCCTTGAATGCCTCGTCGGACATCACCACCTCGTGGGCGCAGCCACTGTTGATGAAGCCGACGATGCCGTGGGGGTCCTGGAGCAGCAGGAAGCCTTCGGGGTATTGGCTGATGCGCGTGCGGATCTTCTCCAGCGTGGCCGCTTCGTCGCCCTCGTAGGCACCGATTTCGATCGCGTAGCAGCGCTCGGCGTCAGCGATGACGGGCTGGCGGAATGAGGTGTTACTCATGGGTAGGCATCCATCAATGAAATGATCGTGCCACTAGGGTAATAGAGCTGAGCGGCAAACCCCGCATTCTTTTCGAGGGCTATCATGGAACGCCTGCTGCGCCCTGCCCTCCCATGATCATGCAGGACGAACGACGCACTGCCCATTTACCCCTGGAGGACTGGCTCGCATGAAAAAGATCCTGATGGTACTGACCTCGCACGACCAGCTTGGCGACACCGGCAAGAAGACCGGCTTCTGGCTGGAAGAATTCGCCGCGCCCTATTACGTGTTCGTCGACGCCAATGCCGACGTCACCCTCGCCTCGCCCAAAGGTGGCCAGCCACCACTGGACCCGAAAAGCGACGAAGCGGACGCCCAGACCGACGCCACCCGGCGCTTCGCCAGCGACACCGAGGGGCAGATGGCGCTCGCCGACACCGTGCCGCTGGGCGAGGTCGACCCTTATCACTTCGATGCGGTGTTCTACCCCGGTGGCCACGGACCGCTGTGGGACCTGGCCGAGGATACCGATTCGAAAACCTTGCTCGAAGCGTTCTATGCCGCCAACAAGCCGATTGCGACGGTATGCCATGCCCCAGGCGTTCTGAAGAACGTGAACACGCCAGACGGCCACCCGGTGGTAAAAGGCAAGCGGGTCACGGGCTTCGCCAACAGTGAGGAAGAGGCCGTCGGGCTGACCCACGTGGTACCTTTTCTCGTGGAAGACATGCTCAAGGCCAAAGGTGGCGAGTACTCCAAGGCAGCGGACTGGGCAAGCCATGTGGTCGAAGACGGCCATCTGATCACCGGGCAGAACCCTGCCTCATCCGAGGCGGTGGCCAAGGCATTGCTCAAGCGCTTGGCCAGCTGACAGCGCGACGCCCCAGGCGGCCAGGCACGCTGGCTGCCTGGGGCGCAGGCCAGTGCGATTGTCAGTCATTTTGTAACGCCTTTATTCGGCAGAGCCTTCTAAAGGTGAGTTTGCTTTGAACGAGGCCGAAGTCTTCCAAAGCGGTTCGGCTGCCGCAAGATAGTATGGAGCTGGCGAGTTAGCGAGGCGGCTGAATCAGGACTTCAACCTACAGAGTGGCTAGAACTCCACCTTCCCCCGTCCCACCTTGACAGTACTGCGCCTGGCTTTTCCTTCCAGGCGTCGGGTCTTCGAACCGAGGGTCGGCTTGGTAGGCCGGCGTTTCTTCTCGACCTTGCCGGCAGCGACGATCAACTCGGCAAGTCGCGCCAAAGCGTCAGCGCGGTTCTGTTCCTGGGTGCGGTACTGTTGGGCCTTGATGATCAACACGCCATCACCGGTGATGCGGCTGTCACGCAGCGCCAGCAGCCGCGCCTTGTAGAACTCGGGCAGCGACGAGGCCCGAATGTCGAAGCGCAGGTGCACGGCGCTGGATACCTTGTTGACATTCTGCCCACCCGCGCCTTGCGCGCGGATGTAAGTCAGCTCGATGTCGGCATCTGGCAAATGCACGTTATTGGAAATGGTCAGCATGGCATGGCCCTTGGGATGGTCCTCCATTATCACAGCCTACGCCGCTCGCCCAAAGCACAAACCTCGCTGGACGCCAGGTTCAGTGCCGAGCTTTCTCATCAACCTCAGCCAAGCGCTTCCTGGTCGCGCGGGTCAGCGCTTCCTGCTCCTTGACCGATGTCGGCGTAATCACCTTGTCCACGGCTTCGGTATCAGGGTCCGGATTTTCAAGCACCGGGTCCGGCGCCTTCTCGCCGCGCTGCGCCTCCTCAGAGGAAATCGGCCGGGGGACTTTGTCGCCGGTCTTGCCGTCGGTGTGCTTCATGGGTTGCTCCTCGGGGCAGTGGTGTCTTTTAAGAAGAGCCCTGCGGCACGCAAAAGTTTGATCCATTCGCGCCCGGGCAGACTCCCTGGCAGCCACTGGCGAATCGGATTGAACAGCAACGCCCCTGCGCGCCCTAACGGAAGGTAACCATGCTTTCAGGAGACAGGCCATGATCGACCCCAACCACCCTGACCCGTATGTCGACGAGGTACCGCACAATCCGGGCGAGCCCGTACCCAAGCCGCGACCCGAACCGCAACAGGAGGCTCCAGACTGGCCTGAAGGGCAGGTGCCGCCAGAAGAGCAATCGGACGGCTGAGTGACGGCATTGCAGTGACGAGCCAAGCCTTGCAGGAGCGCGGTGCTGCCCCCGTGTACAGCACCGACATCCCTGCCCGCCTCGACCGCCTGCCGTGGACGCGCTTTCATACCTTGCTGGTGCTGGCGCTGGGCATCACCTGGCTGCTCGATGGCCTGGAAGTCACCCTGGCGGGCTCGGTGGCGGGCGCGCTCAGGGCCAGCCCTGCGCTGCACCTGAGCAACACCGACATCGGCCTGGCAGGCGCTACGTACATCGCCGGTGCGGTCATCGGTGCGCTGTTCTTCGGCTGGCTGACCGACCGCCTGGGGCGGCGCAGGCTGTTCTTCATCACCTTGTTCCTGTACATCGGCGCCACAGCAGCCACGGCATTCTCATGGAGCCTGTGGAGCTTCCTGCTGTTCCGCTTTCTCACCGGTGCCGGCATCGGCGGCGAGTACACGGCCATCAACTCGACCATCCAGGAATTCACCCCGGCGCGCTACCGCGGCTGGGTCGACCTGACCATCAACGGCACTTTCTGGATCGGCGCAGCGCTCGGCGCGGCCGGTGCGGTGTTTTTGCTCGACCCGGCGATTGCCGGTGGTGACCTTGGTTGGCGCCTGTGTTTCGGCATCGGCGCAGTGCTGGGCCTGCTGATCATGCTGATGCGCCTGTGGGTCCCGGAAAGCCCGCGCTGGCTGATGATCCACAACCAGCCGCAACACGCCGAGCGCATCGTCGCCGATATCGAGCGGCATTACCACGAACGCGGGATCGCGATCCCACCGCTTCAAGACCCTCCGCTGAAGCTGCGCGCGCGCGACCATACGCCTTTGCGCGAGGTGTTCCAGAGCTTGTTCGTCGAGCATCGGCGTCGTGCCCTGGTAGGCCTGACCTTGCTCAGCGCACAAGCATTCTTCTATAACGCGATCTTCTTCACCTATGCGCTGGTGCTGACCGACTTCTACCAGGTGCCGGCGGCCAAGGTGGGCTGGTATATCCTGCCGTTCGCGCTGGGCAACTTCTGCGGCCCGCTGTTGCTGGGCAGGCTGTTCGACGTGGTCGGCAGGCGCATGATGATCAGTTCGACCTATCTGCTGTCGGGGGTGCTGCTGGCCATCAGCGGCTACATGTTCCAGCGAGAGCTGCTCGACGTGACCCAGCAGACCCTGGCCTGGATGGTGATCTTCTTCTTCGCTTCGGCGGCGGCCAGTTCCGCCTACCTCACCGTGGCGGAGACCTTCCCGCTGGAAATCCGTGCCCTGGCGATTGCGGTGTTCTATGCCTTCGGCACCGGTCTGGGCGGCCTGGTCGGGCCGACCCTGTTCGGTGCGCTGATCGAAACCGGTGAACGCGCCTACGTGCTGTACGGCTACCTGATCGGCGCGGCGCTGATGATCATTGCCGGCCTGACCCAGGCGCTATGGGGCGTGGCGGCCGAGCGGTGTTTGCTCGAGCAGGTGGCCAGGCCGCTGTCGCAGATGAGCGAACCCTGAGCGCACCGTCCGTCCATTCAATGGCACTCCGGGCGCCCCCAGGCCTTCAACCGTTCAGGTACACCACGCAGGAGTGAATGCCATGCCACGCGGCGACAAGGACAAATACACCGACAAGCAGAAGCGCAAGGCCGAGCATATCGAAGAGAGCTACGAGCACAAGGGCGTGTCGAAGAATGAAGCCGAGGCGCGCGCCTGGGCCACCGTCAACAAGCAGTCCGGGGGTGGCGAGAAGTCAGGCGGTTCTGGCAGCAAGACCTCCGCTGGCGAGAAGAAGACTGCCCGTTCGGACTCTTCCAGGCGTGCAGCGAAGTCACGCGAAGGGCACGCCCGCGCATCCGGCAGCTCGCTGGAAAGCCAGACCAAGGCAAGCCTGCTCAAGGAGGCGCGCAGCAAGGACATCAAAGGTCGCTCGACCATGACCAAGGCCGAACTGGTGGCAGCCCTGCGCAACAACGCCTGACACTGTTGCGCAGGCAACAGCCGGCCAACAGTTGGCGGCGATCCACACAGGAACGCTCGCCCCAGGCTGGCTGCAACACACGCCTGGTGACCGAAGGCGACGGCTTTCGCATTGATGGGCGCAAAGGCTACTCAGCGTTTGAGGTTCGGTTATGCCAGTGGGTCATCTGCATGCCTGTAGCCGGATCCTGCGCGGGGACGGGCACGGCAGCGATACGCGCCAACGCCTGTTGGTGCCTTGCCCGATCGGGACGCTGGATGTCGTACTGCTCCTGCCCGTGCGGATAGGCGCCGACCACCAGAAAGTCATCGCTGGCTTCTACGCAACGGTGACCGGTACCCGCCGGCAACACCAGCACATCCCCCACTTTGACACTCAGCGTCTGCCCCGCTTCGCCGCCAAGGGTGACCTGGGCATGGCCCCTGGCGACGCCCAGGGCCTCGTGGGCGTTGGGGTGAAAATGGTGGTAGTCGAAGATGCCGGCACGCCATAGCGGTGCCCACTGGTGGGCCGAGAACAGCGCCTCGAACGCACTGGCATTGTCCTCTGCAGGGTCGAGCTGAAACCGGTACAGCAGTACCGGAAAACGGTTGTTGGGTGTGGCCCCGTCATCGTCGAAAAGCAGGGTCTGCAAGTTGCCGCTGGTAGTGTCGATAGCGCTCATCTGCATGGGTCCTGATCAGTGGGTCGATGTGCCTGGGAAGCCTGCGAGGACGACGAGGTTCCGGTCAGCCGACAGACGTGAACACGGGTGAAACTTTCCCGAAGCCGGCCAAGTCCAGACCCCTATCGAGGACATTCCGGGAGAAGACGATGACTGGCACGGTAGGCGACTTTCTGGTTGAGCGCTTGTATCAATGGGGGGTGCGGCGCATCTTTGGCTACCCCGGCGATGGCATCAATGGCGTGTTCGGTGCCCTGAGGCGGGCCAACGGCAAGATCGAGTTCATCCAGGCCCGCCACGAAGAAATGGCCGCGTTCATGGCCAGCGCCCACGCCAAGTTCACCGGCGAACTGGGCGTGTGCATCGCTACCTCCGGCCCGGGTGCCTCGCACCTGCTCACCGGCCTGTACGATGCGCGCATGGACCACCAGCCGGTGCTGGCCATCGTCGGTCAGCAGGCGCGCGCCGCGCTTGGCGGGCACTACCAGCAAGAGCTCGACCTGCTGTCGATGTTCAAGGATGTGGCCGGTGCCTTCGTCCAGCAAGCATCCACGCCGGAACAGGTCCGCCACCTGCTCGACCGCGCTGTGCGCACCGCGGTCGGTGAGCGCCGGGTCACCGCCATCATCCTGCCCAACGATCTGCAGGACCTGCCCTACAACGAGCCGCCCAGAGCCCATGGCACGGTGCATTCCGGCATTGGCTACAGCAAGCCGAAGGTAGTCCCCTTCGACGAGGACCTGCAGCGCGCCGCCGACGTGCTCAACGCTGGGCGCAAGGTGGCGATACTGGTTGGGGCCGGCGCGCTGCAAGCCACCGAGCAGGTCATTGCGACTGCGGAAAAACTCGGCGCAGGGGTGGCCAAGGCGCTGCTGGGCAAGGCTGTGTTGCCCGATGATCTGCCGTGGGTCACCGGTTCCATCGGCCTGCTCGGCACCGAACCCAGCTACCGGCTGATGAGCGAGTGCGACACCCTGCTGATGATCGGCTCGGGCTTCCCGTATTCCGAATTCCTGCCCAAGGAAGGCCAGGCCCGTGGCGTGCAGATCGACCTGCAACCCGACATGCTCAGCCTGCGCTACCCGATGGAGGTGAACCTGGTGGGCGACGCCGCGCAAACCCTGCACGCGCTGTTGCCACTGCTGGAGCACAAGGCGGACCGGCGCTGGCGTGACAAGGTCGAAAGCTGGCGGGCGCACTGGGACCAGACCCTGGAAAAACGCGCACTGGTCAAGGCCGAGCCGATCAACCCGCAACGCGTGGTGCACGAGCTTTCTCCACGCCTGCCCGACAACGCGATCATCACCAGCGATTCCGGCTCCTGCGCCAACTGGTTCGCCCGCGACCTGCAAATCCGCCAGGGCATGCAGTGCTCGTTGTCCGGCGGCCTGGCCAGCATGGGCGCGGCCGTGCCCTACGCGATCGCCGCCAAGTTCGCTCGGCCAGAGCGCGCCGTGGTCGCCCTGGTCGGTGATGGCGCGATGCAGATGAGTAACCTGGCCGAGCTGATCACCGTGGCCAAGTACTGGCAGCAGTGGGACAACCCGCAATGGATCTGCGCCGTGTTCAACAACGAAGACCTCAACCAGGTCACCTGGGAGCAGCGGGTGATGGAGGGCGACCCGAAGTTCGAGGCGTCGCAATCGATACCCGACGTGCCCTACCACCTGTTCGCCATCTCCATCGGCCTGCAAGGCATCTACGTCGAGCGCGAAGAAGACATCGCCGGCGCCTGGGAGCGGGCCCTGGCCGCCGACCGGCCGGTATTGATCGAATTCAAGACCGACCCCGACGTGCCGCCGCTGCCGCCGCATATCAAGCTGGAACAAGCGAAGAAGTTCGCCAGCACCCTGCTGCAGGGCGACCCGGACCAGGCCGGCGTCATCGTGCAGACGGCCAAACAAGTGCTCAGCTCGGTATTGCCGGGCAAGAAATGACCTACCGTGAGGACCTCCCATGCGTGCAATCACTCCCGAAGACGCCCAGGCGCACCCCATCAGCCTGACACTGAACGGGCAGGCCCGCTCGCTGCAGGTCCTGCCATGGACGACGCTGCTGGATCTGCTGCGTGAACAGCTGGACCTGACCGGCACCAAGAAAGGCTGTGATCACGGCCAGTGCGGCGCTTGCACCGTGTTGCGTGACGGCCGGCGGGTGAATGCCTGCCTGACTCTGGCGGTCATGTGCGACGGCGCCGAATTGGTCACCATCGAAGGTCTTGCCACTGGCGACCAGTTGCACCCCATGCAACGCGCGTTCATCACCCATGACGCTTTCCAGTGCGGCTATTGCACCCCCGGGCAGATCTGCTCGGCTGTCGGCCTGGCCCGCGAAGGGCGGGCTGACAACCGCGAAGCCATACGCGAGCAGATGAGCGGCAACCTGTGCCGTTGCGGCGCCTACAGCAACATTGTCGCGGCCGTTGAAGAAGCCCTGCCGCTGATGCAGGAGGCAGGCAAATGAACCCCTTCAGCTACCACAAACCTGCCTCCGTCAACGAAGCCATCCACCTCGCCAGCCTGTCGTCCCGGTTCATTGCCGGCGGCACCAACCTGGTCGACCTGATGAAGGAAAACGTCATACGGCCTGAGCGCCTGATCGACATCTCGGGCCTGCCGCTCAGGGAAATCGAAGCCACTGCAAACGGTGGCTTGCGCATCGGCGCACTGGTCAGCAATGCCGAACTGGCCTGGGACCCACGGGTCGAGCAAGGCTATCCACTGCTGTCCCAGGCCATCCTGGCAGGCGCCTCGCCGCAGTTGCGAAACATGGCGACCACCGGTGGCAACCTGCTGCAACGCACACGCTGCGCTTACTTCTACGACACCGGCACGCCGTGCAACAAACGCGAGCCCGGCAGCGGCTGCCCGGCGCGCAGCGGGCTGAACCGGATGCACGCGATCCTCGGTGCCAGCGCCGCCTGTGTCGCCACCCATCCCTCTGACATGTGCGTCGCCCTGGCCGCCCTGGACGCGGTGGTACATGTGCAGGGTACGGGCGGTGAGCGCCAGATCGCCTTCGCCCAGTTCCACCGCCTGCCGGGGAACGCACCCGAGCGCGACAATCACCTGAGCGATGATGAACTGGTCGTCGCCATCGAGCTGCCCCCGCCACACTTCGCGGCGCATTGCAGCTACCTGAAGATCCGCGACCGGGCATCGTATGCCTTTGCCTTGGTATCGGTCGCGGCGGGCCTGAGTATCAAGGGCGGCCTTATTGAGCAGGCCCGCCTGGCGCTCGGCGGTGTAGCGCACAAGCCTTGGCGCGAAGCCACCGCTGAACAGGCATTGCTGGGCCAGGCGCCTTCCGAGGCACTGTTCACGCAAGCCGCCCACCTCTTGCTGCAAGGTGCCAGGCCGCTGAACCACAACGGTTTCAAGGTCCCCCTCGCACAGCGGGCCATCGTCCGTGCGCTGAGTGAAGCCGCCTTTGGTAAAACCTACCCAGGAGCCACCCCATGAATGGCATTACCCCCGTTGTCGGCCAGCCCATAGACCGTGTCGATGGCCTGGCAAAGGTCACCGGGCAGGCTCGCTATGCCGGCGAATACCCCGACACCGGCCTGCTGCATGGCAGCGTCGTCTGCAGCACCATCGCCCGTGGCCGGGTGCTTCGCATCGACAGCAGCGAGGCGCTCAAGGTACCCGGCGTCATCGCCGTGCTGGACCATGCCCACCGTCCTCGGGTTTCCAGTTACGACGATGACTACAGCGACGCAGACTCGGCCGAAGGCGCGCCCTTTCGCCCATTGTTCAATGACCGCGTGCTGTACAGCGGGCAGCCGCTGGCCCTGGTGGTGGCGGAAAACCTCGAGCTGGCCCGCTACGCAGGCTCGCTGATCAGCATCGAGTACAGCCAGGAGGCGCACCAGACCGACTTGCTGGCCGTCCTCGATCACAGCCACCCGGCCCCGGCCGAGACGCCCGCGCCGCGTGGCGACTTCGCCGGGCAGTTCGCCCATGCGCCGGTCAAGGTCGATGCGACCTACCAGACCGCCAACGAGCATCACAACCCCATGGAACCGCATGCCTCGACGGTCTTCTACAAACCCGGCGATCAGCTCGAGATACACGACAAGACCCAAGGCACGCAGAACTGCCAGGACTACCTGCACAAGGTGTTCGGGTTGCCCAAGGACAACGTCCGGGTGCTGGCCGCGTATGTCGGTGGGGCGTTCGGCTCAGGGTTGCGTCCGCAGTACCAGTTACCGCTTGCGGTCATGGCCGCACTGCAACTGAAACGGTCGGTCAGGGTCACCCTCACCCGCCAACAGATGTTCACCTTCGGCTACCGGCCTCGCACGCTGCAGCGCCTGCGCCTGGGGGCCAATACCGACGGCCGGTTGCTGGCGGTTGCCCATGACGCGACTGGCCAGACGTCTCGCTTCGAAGACTTCACCGAGCACCTGGTGGAATGGAGCGGCATGCTGTACCGCTGCGATAACGTTGCCCTGAGCTATCGCCTGACCCCGCTCGACGTGTACACCCCCCTGGACATGCGTGCGCCCGGTGCAGGCTCCGGTGTCCTTGCCCTGGAATGCGCGATGGATGAACTGGCCTGTGCGCTCGACATCGACCCGGTGCAATTGCGGCGGGTCAACTTCGCCGACCATAACGGCAACGAAGGCAAACCGTACTCCAGCAAGGCATTGCTGGCCTGCTATGACCAAGGCGCCAGGCGCTTCGGCTGGAGCAGCCGTACTGCCGTACCACGTAGTATGCGAGAAGGCCGGCAACTGATCGGTTGGGGCATGGCGGGCGGCGTGTGGGAAGCCATGCAGATGAAGGCCAGCGCCAAGGCGCGGCTGGACGCTCAAGGCCACTTGACGGTCAGCAGCGCGACCACCGATATCGGTACTGGCACCTACACGGTCATGACCCAGATCGCCGCCGACGCGGTGGGCCTGCCGGTCGCGGACGTGACCTTCGTGCTGGGCGACTCCTCACTGCCCACCGCGCCCTTGCAGGGCGGCTCGTTCACCGTCTCGTCCGTCGGTGCGGCAGTCCTGCAAGCCTGCCAGGTCCTGCGCAGCAAGGTGCTGGAGCACGCACGCATGGCCTACCCTGCACTGGCCAGCCTACCCGCGGAGGACGTCCGCTTCGCCGATGGCCACCTGCATTTCGGCAACCAGCGCATCGCGCTTGCGGACATTGCCGCCACTGCGGAAAAAGGCTGTTTCGAGATACAGATCGATGCAGAGCCGAGCACCAAGCGTGACGCGTTTTCCACCGCAACGCACTCGGCAGTGTTCGTTGAAGTCCAGGTAGATGAGGCGCTGGGCACGATCAAGGTCAGGCGCGTGGTCAGTGCCATCGCGGCCGGGCGTGTGGTCAACCCGAAAACCGCTCGCAGCCAGATCCTGGGCGGTGTCGTGTGGGGGCTTGGCATGGCCCTGCAGGAACAGAGCCAGACTGACCACGCGCTGGGCCGGATACTCAACCACAACCTGGCCGAGTATCACATTCCGGTCAACGCCGACGTCGCCGATGTCGAGGTGATATTTGTCGATGAGCAGGACGACATCGTCAACGAGCTGGGTTCCAAAGGCGTGGGTGAAATCGGCGTGGTCGGGGTGGCGGCGGCAGTCGCCAATGCGGTCTACCACGCCACGGGCAAGCGCATCAGGGCGTTTCCGATCACCCTGGACACGCTGCTGTGAGCTATCGTTTGCGCCCACCCACCTCGATCCACACCGGCGCGTGGTCACTGGCCTTGGCTTCGTTACGCACCCAGGCGTCGACCCCGGCCCGTTTCAGGTAAGGCGCAAGGTCCGGGTTGAGCAGCAGGTGGTCGATGCGCAGCCCGGCGTTGCGTGCCCAGTGATTACGGAAGTAATCCCAGAAGGTGTACACGCGCTCGTCCGGGTGCAGGTGGCGAATGGCATCGACCCAGCCTTGGTCCAGCAACTGCTGATAGCACGCGCGGGACTCGGGCTGCAGCAGCGCATCCTTCAGCCACGAGCGGGGGCTGTAGATGTCCAGGTCGGTCGGCACCACGTTGAAATCACCGGCCAGCAGCGTCGGGTGGCCGCTTGCGTACAGCCCTTTGGCATGCTTGATCAGGCATTCGAACCAGCGCAGCTTGTAGTCGAACTTCGGCCCCGGCTGCGGGTTGCCGTTGGGCAGGTACAGGCAGGCCACCAGCACGCCATGCACCGCTGCCTCCAGATAGCGGCTCTGGCTGTCATCCTCCATGCCAGGCAAGCCGCGGCGGACCTCCAGCGGTTCGCTGCCACGGGCCAGGATCGCCACGCCGTTCCAGGACGGCTGCCCCTGGTAAAGGCAGCCGTACCCTGCTGCCTCCAGCTCCTGACGAGGGAACTGCACGTCAGGCGCCTTGAGTTCCTGCAGGCAGGCGATATCTGGCTGCTCCCGTTCCAGCCAGGCCAGCAGCGCCGGCAAGCGGCTGCGGATGCCGTTGATGTTGAAGGTGGCAATCTTCAGCGCTTTCATGCGTCCGGGTCGCTCACGTGGGCCTGCACGGCATCTGCCAGGGCATGGACATGGGCGTCATCAGCCAGCGCTTTGAGTGCCAGCCAGTCATCCCAGTCGATGGCACCATCGTCGCGCAAGGCCTCCGCTGTGCGAACCAGTTCATGATAGTAGGCATCCGGCGACTCGCGGCGGTAGCTGATGTCATCGTACTGGGCGTACCAGGCCTCAAGCTCGGGGATGCTGCGTTCGATGCTCATGGGTGACACTCCTCGCTGTGCCCTTTGCATGTATGAGCACTGCACCCTGGCAACGTTCAACCGCAACGTGGTCGGCGGCCTCTTCGTCGACCTGCGCCATGCTCAGGCGTGAGGTCTCGTGCAGCATCAGCGGGAATCGTGCTCGACCCACCCATGGCTGCGGTTGAGCAGCGGGTGGTGCAGCAAAGCGGCGAGGAAAGTGTGGCTACGCCAAGGTGGCGAAGCTGCCTTGGCGCGTCAGGTTTCGGCGGCACACCACCCTGAGTGCCCGCCGCAGGCGTCTTCATCTGGCGCGCTCAGCAGGCCGTTACGGCAGGCACAGGCGTAGTCCGCTTCAGCCCGCGTCGGAAAATTTAGCGTCAGCCTGAGCTTGTCGCGCGTGTCGTAGAGGTCGTAGCCCCTGCCCAAGGACGTGGGGAAGCCCGCCCCTCTCGGTAGGTATTCCTTTTCCAGCGGTAGCGCGGGTACCACAACGAAGCGCGTCTGCATGACCATCCCTCTTCTCGGCAGCTCTTTAGTATTAGTCGCATTATGTGAATGCATCAAGGCAGCTCATGCTTGAATTTCGCCCCACTTTGGCGCCCGCAACGCCCCAAAACCACACATCCCGCCTACCGCTGCACCTGCCCGGCAACCTGCCCTGACTGGCCGTAGGCCCGTATGCAACGGCCGTCGAACGGGAATCTGACCACTTGGCCATGTTTTTGCTTTGCAAGCTGCTCACCTCCACCACGTCGAGCAGCCCATGTCCGAAACCCCTGCGCACCTGCGCCTCGAGCTACGTGCCATCAGCAAGCGCTACCCGGGTACGCTGGCCAACGACCGCGTCGACCTGCGCATCGCCGCCGGTGAGATCCATGCCCTGCTGGGCGAGAACGGCGCGGGCAAGAGCACCCTGATGAAGATCATCTACGGCGTCACCCGGCCGGACGCCGGCCAGCTGTGGTGGGAAGGTCGGCCTGTGCAAGTGGATGAGCCGGGCCAGGCCCGCAAGCTGGGAATCGGCATGGTGTTCCAGCATTTTTCGCTGTTCGAGACCCTGACCGTGGCGCAGAACATCGCCTTGGCACTGGGCCGCGAGGCGGGCTCGCCGAAGCAGCTGGCGCCGCGCATCCGTGAGGTCTCGCAGCGTTATGGCATGGCGCTGGAGCCGGAGCGCCTGGTGCACAGCCTGTCGATCGGCGAGCGCCAGCGGGTGGAGATCGTGCGCTGCCTGATGCAGGACATCAAATTGCTGATCCTCGATGAACCGACCTCGGTGCTGACGCCCCAGGAAGTCGAGCAACTGTTCGTCACCCTGCGTACGCTGGCCAGCGAAGGCTGCAGCATCCTGTTCATCAGCCACAAGCTCAATGAAGTGCGTGCCCTTTGCCACAGCGCCACCGTGCTGCGTGCGGGCCGGGTTGCCGGCGCCTGCGTACCTGCCGACTGCAGCGACCTGCAGCTGGCGCGGCTGATGGTCGGCGATGCCGAAGGGCTCGAAGCCAGCTACCCGAAGCGCGCCGGTGGCCTGCCACGCTTGCGGATAGACGACCTCAGCTGGCGCAACCAGGACCCGTTCGGCACCTCGTTCGAGCACCTGCGCCTGGAAGTACGCAGCGGTGAAATCGTCGGTATCGCCGGAGTTGCCGGCAACGGCCAGGAGGAATTGCTGGCCTTGCTCAGCGGCGAAACCCGCCTGAACGCCAGCGAGCGTGAACGCATCAGTCTCGACAACCAGCCCATGGCCAACCTGCATCCGGATGCCCGTCGCGCCTTGGGCCTGGCTTTCGTCCCGGCCGAGCGCCTGGGCCACGGCGCGGTGCCGGACATGAGCCTGGCCGACAATGCCCTGCTTACCGCCTTCCAGCAGGGCCTGGTCGAACGTGGCCTGGTCCGCTCGAGCAAAGTGCAGGCGCTGGCCGAGCAGATCATCCAGCGCTTCGCAGTCAAGGCGCCGGATGCGCAGGCAACGGCACGCAGCCTGTCTGGCGGCAACTTGCAGAAGTTCATCCTTGGCCGGGAAATCCTGCAGAACCCCAGGCTGCTGGTCGCCGCCCACCCGACCTGGGGCGTCGACGTCGGGGCCGCCGCAGCGATCCACCGCGCCCTGATCGCCCTGCGCGATGCTGGCGCGGCGATCCTGGTGATTTCCGAAGACCTCGATGAACTGTTGCAGATCAGCGACCGCATCGGCGCCCTGTGCAGCGGGCGCCTGTCGCCGCTCAAGGCCACTGCCGACACCCACAGCGTGGAGGTCGGCAGCTGGATGGCCGGCCAGTTCGATACCGCGCACACCGCCACCTGAGGAGAACCCGCCATGTTGCTATCCCTCGAACCCCGTAGCCAGCAGTCGCGGGCCATGCTGGTGCTGTCACCGCTGCTGGCCGGGCTGCTGACGCTTGTCAGCGGGGCGATCCTGTTCAGCGCCCTGGGCCATGACCCGCTGCTGACCTTGCACACGTTGCTGATCGAACCGGTCAGCGACCTCTATGGCCTCAGCGAGCTGCTGCTCAAGGCCCTGCCGATTCTGCTCTGTGCCCTGGGCCTGGCGGTGGCCTACCAGGCGCGCATCTGGAACATCGGCGCCGAAGGCCAATTGCTGATCGGTGCCCTGGCCGGCAGTGCCGTGGCGATTCAGCTCATCGACTGGGAAAGCCGCTGGGCCCTGCTCTGGGTGCTGCTGGCCGGCACCCTCGCTGGCGCATTGTGGGGCGCACTGGCGGCGTGGCTGCGCACGCACTTCAATGCCAACGAGATCCTCACCACCATCATGCTCAACTACATCGCCCTGAACCTGCTGTTGTACTTCGTGCATGGCCCGCTCAAGGACCCGCAAGGCTTCAGCTTCCCGCAGTCGGCGATGTTCGGCGATGCCAGCCGCCTGCCGGCGCTGCTGGACGATGGCCGCCTGCATGTGGGCCTGTACTTCGTGCTGCTGGCGCTGGTGGCGGCGTGGGTGCTGCTGCACAAGAGCTTCCTGGGTTTCCAGATCAAGGTGCTCGGCCTCGACCAGCGGGCCGCCGGTTTCGTCGGCTTTCGCGAACAGCGCCTGGTGTGGCTGGCGTTGTTGATCAGCGGTGGCCTGGCGGGCCTGGCCGGGGTCAGTGAAGTCAGCGGGCCGATCGGCCAACTGGTGCCGCAGGTGTCGCCGGGCTACGGCTATGCGGCGATCACCGTGGCCTTTCTGGGGCGGCTCAACCCGTTCGGCATCCTGATTGCCGGCCTGCTGATGGCCCTGCTCTATCTGGGCGGCGAGAACGCGCAGATGACCCTCAACCTGCCCCAGGCGCTGACCGGGCTGTTCCAGGGAATGATGCTGTTCTACCTGCTCGCCTGCGACGTGCTGATCCTCTACCGGCCGCGGCTGACGCTGAAGTGGCGGCGGCGTACGCCGATGGCCGAAACGGCCAGTGCCTGACCTTCTTTGACCTGAGGCTTCGACTATGGATCTCGATCTGCTTGGCAACATTCTCTACGCCATGGTGCGTTGCGGTACCCCGCTGCTGCTGGTGGCCCTGGGCGAACTGGTGTGCGAGAAGAGCGGCGTGCTCAACCTCGGCCAGGAAGGCATGATGCTGTTCGGCGCGGTGGTGGGCTTCATCGCAGCCTTTGCCAGCGGCAGCCTGTGGCTTGGCGTGCTGCTGGCGTGCCTGGCCGGCATGTTGCTGGCCTCGCTGTTCGCCCTGGTGGCCTTGGGCTGCCAGGCCAACCAGGTGGCGACCGGCCTGGCCCTGACCATCTTCGGTGTCGGTCTGTCGGCGTCCATCGGCAGCGCCTGGGTCGGCAAGCCGCTGAGCGGCTTCGAACCGCTGGCGATTCCGCTGCTGGCCGACCTGCCGATCATCGGCCACATGCTGTTCAACCAGGACGTGCTGGTCTACCTGTTCTTCGCCCTCTTCGCCCTGGTCGCCTGGGTGCTGTTGCAAAGCCGTACCGGCCTGATTCTCCAGGCCGTCGGGGAGAACCCCGATGCCGCCAGCGCCATGGGCCTGCCGGTGCTGCGCGTGCGCACCCTGGCGGTGCTGTTCGGCGGCGCCATGGCGGGCCTTGCCGGCGCCTATCTGTCCTTGGCCTACACCCCGATGTGGGCCGAAAACATGACCGCCGGCCGTGGCTGGATCGCCCTGGCGCTGGTGGTGTTCGCCAGCTGGCGGGTGCAGCGCGTGCTGCTCGGCGCCTACCTGTTCGGCCTGGCCAGCATCCTGCACCTGGTGGCCCAGGGCGTCGGTGTGAGCGTCCCGGCAAACCTGCTGGCGATGCTGCCCTATGTGGCAACGATCCTGGTGCTGGTGGTGCTCTCGCGCGATGCGATCAAGACCCGCTTGTATGCACCGGTTTCACTCGGCCAGCCCTGGCAAGCGGGACGCTGACGACGCGCCGATAAACCCAAAAAAACACAAGCCCCACAGGAGTGAACCCTCGATGCATCAGAAGAAAAGCAATACGCTGCTACGCACCCTGGCCGCCGCGCTCGGCCTCAGCACGGCGCTCTCTGCCGCCGCTGCCGACCCGCTGAAGGTCGGCTTCGTCTACATCGGCCCGATCGGCGACCACGGCTGGACCTACCAGCACGAACAGGGCCGCCAGGCGCTGATCAAGCAGTTCGGCGACAAGGTCGACACCCGCTTCGTCGAGAACGTACCGGAAGGCGCCGACGCCGAGCGGGTCATCCGCAACATGGCCAAGGGCGGCTACGACCTGGTCTTCGCCACCTCGTTCGGCTACATGAACCCGACTGCCAAGGTCGCCAGACAATTCCCCAAGGTCACCTTCGAGCACGCCACCGGCTACAAGCAGGACAAGAACCTCGGCACCTACCTGGCAACCTCCTACGAAGGCCGTTACGTCGGCGGTTACCTTGCCGCGAAGATGACCAAGAGCAAGAAGATCGGCTACGTCGCCTCCTTCCCGATCCCGGAAGTGCTGCGTGACATCAACGCCATCCAGCTGGCGCTGGACAAATACAACCCCGGCACCGAGATCAAGGTGGTGTGGGTCAACTCCTGGTTCGACCCGGGCAAGGAAGCCGATGCGGCCAACGCCCTGATCGACCAGGGCGTCGACGTGCTGTTCCAGCACACCGACAGCCCGGCGCCAATCCAGACCGCCGAGCGCCGTGGCATCTACGCGGTGGGCTACGCCTCGGACATGGCCCACTTCGGGCCCAAGGCCGTGCTGACCTCGATCGTCAACAACTGGGGCCCGCATTACATCAAGAGCACCCAGGCGGTCATGGATGGCAGCTGGAAGCCGCAGGACTACTGGGGTGGCCTGGCTGACGGCACCGTCGAACTGCCGATCAGCGAGCTGGTGCCGGCCGACGTGAAAAGCGGCGCCGAGCAGATCATCGCCAGCATCAAGGATGGCGCGTTCCACCCGTTCACCGGGCCGATTTACGACCAGAGCGGTGCGCTGAAGATCGCCGAAGGCGCCGTGGCCAGCAATGCCGAACTGGCGGGCATGAACTACTACGTCAAGGGCATCACTGCGCAACTGCCCAAGTAAGGCCCTGTTGGCATAACGCGGCCCCATGTGGGAGCGGGTTCACCCGCGAAGCAGGCAACGTAGTGGATGGCACGGGCTGCGCCCGTGTTCGCGGGCAAGCCCGCTCCCACAGGAATCGCGCCAGCTTTTAACATCTGAGCACGACAGTTGCTCCCACAGGGTCGCGCCAGCGCTTGAAAGTCATTTCGTCCTGGTGACCTCACATAACTTCCGTATTCCGGAGCCCTGATGAACACACTGCCCATCATCGACATCGCCCCGCTGTACCAGCACGACGCCGCCGCCCGCCTGGCGGTGGCCCGGCAGATCGACGCCGCTTGCCGCCAATGGGGCTTCTACTACATCAAAGGGCACCCGATCCCGGCGGCGCGCATCGCGGCACTGAAGGCCGCCGCCGAAGATTTCTTTGCCCGCCCGATCGAGGAAAAGCTGCGCATCGACATCACCCGCAGCACGCACCACCGCGGTTATGGCGCCATCGCCACCGAGCAGCTCGACCCGAGCCGGCCGAGTGACCTCAAGGAAACCTTCGACATGGGTTTGCACATGAGCGCCGAACACCCTGAGGTATTGGCGGGCAAACCGCTGCGCGGCCCCAACCGCCACCCGGCCATCCCCGGTTGGGAAGCGCTGCTGCAACAGCATTACCAGGACATGCACGCCCTGTCCCTGACCCTGCTGCGGGCCATGGCCGAGGCGCTGGGCATTGAAGAGGACTTTTTCGACCAACGCTTTGCCGAGCCGATCAGCGTGTTCCGCATGATCCACTACCCGCCACGCCAGACCGCCAGCAGCGCCGACCAGCAAGGCGCCGGAGCACACACCGACTACGGCTGCGTGACCTTGCTGTACCAGGACGACGCCGGCGGCCTGCAGGTGCAGAACGTGAACGGCGAATGGATCGACGCCCCGCCCATCGAAGGGACCTATGTCGTGAACATCGGCGACATGATGGCGCGCTGGAGCAACGACCGTTACACCTCCACACCGCACCGGGTGATCAGCCCGCTGGGCGTGGACCGCTACTCGATGCCGTTCTTCGCCGAACCGCACCCGGACACCGAGATCAGCTGCCTGCCCAACTGCTCCAGCGCGGACAACCCGGCCAGGTACCCGGCAGTGTCGTGCAGCGCCTACATGCTGTCGCGCTTTGCCGAAACCTATGCCTATCGCCGCGAAGCGGTGGTTTGAACGCAAGGGCCGTTGCAGATGGTTGTAACGGTCTCACATCTCGACCTGAGTACCCAGTTCGATCACCCGGTTCAGCGGCAGCTGGAAGTACTTGAGGTTGCTGTTGGCGTTGCGCAGCAAGAAGGCGAACAGGTGCTCGCGCCAGCGGGCCATGCCCTTCTGCTTGCCGGCGATGACCGTCTCGCGGCTGAGGAAGTAGGTAGTGCGCATCGGGCCGAACGCCAGGTCCGGGTACGGGCAACGGCTCAAGGCCAGCGGCACGTTTGGCTCTTCCATGAAACCGAAGTGCAGGCTCACCCGGTAGAAGCCATCGCCGAAGGCCTCGACTGCAAAGCGCTTGCCGGCAGTGACCCGCGGCTCGTCCTCGAACACCACGGTCAGCAGCACCACCTGCTCATGCAGCACCTGGTTGTGCAGCAGGTTGTGCAGCAGCGCGTGGGGCACGGCTTCAGGCCGGGCGGACAGGAACACTGCCGTGCCGTTCACCCGGTATGGCGGTTGCGCCTGCAGGCTGGCAATGAACAGCTCCAGCGGCAACGCGCTCTCGTCCAGCCGCTCGACGATGATCGTGCGCCCGCGCTTCCAGGTGGTCATCAGCATGAACAGCGCGACCCCGGCAACCACCGGGAAAGCACCGCCCTGGAAGATCTTCGGGGCGTTGGCAGCGAAGTACAGGCTGTCCACCAGCAAAAACGCCAGCAACATCGGCACTGCCAGCCAGCGGGGTGCCTTCCACAGCAACAGCACCACCGCCGAAGCCAGCAAGGTGGTGATCAGCATGGTGCCGGTCACCGCCACACCATAGGCCGCCGCCAGTGCTCCGGACGACTCGAAGCCGACCACCAGCAGCACCACGCCGACCATCAGTGCCCAGTTGACCATACCGATGTAGATCTGCCCCTGCTCCTCACTGGAGGTGTGCTGGATGAACATGCGCGGCACATAGCCCAGCTGGATGGCCTGGCGGGTCAGGGAGAATGCGCCGGATATCACCGCCTGGGAGGCGATGATGGTCGCCAGCGTGGCCAGCCCGACCATGGGCAGCAGGGCCCAGTCCGGCGCCAGCAGGTAGAACGGGTTGCGCACCGCCTCCGGGTTGCCGAGGATCAACGCACCCTGGCCGAAGTAGTTCAGCACCAGCCCCGGCAGCACCAGCAGGAACCAGGCGCGGGCAATCGGCTTGCGGCCGAAATGCCCCATGTCGGCGTACAGCGCTTCGGCGCCGGTCAGCGCCAGCACTACGGCACCGAGAATGGCCACGCCCATGCCTGGGTGGTAGACGAAGAACTTCACCGCCCAGGCCGGGTTGAGCGCCTGCAGGACCTCCGGGCGCTGCACGATGCCGTGCACGCCCAACGCACCGATCGCCACGAACCACAGCACCATGATCGGCCCGAACAGAATGCCGATGCGCGCGGTGCCGTGCTTCTGGATCAGGAACAGCGCCACCAGCAACAGGACTGCCAGTGGCACGACCCAATGCTCGATGCCGTCGAAGGCCAGTTGCAGCCCCTCGACGGCTGACAGCACCGAAACCGCCGGGGTGATCATGCTGTCGCCGTAGAACAGCGCAGCGCCGAACAGGCCGAGCAGCACCAGCATCCTGCTCAGCCGCTTGTAGGGCGCCGCCGCCCGGTGTGCCAGCGCGGTCAGGGCCATGATGCCGCCCTCGCCCTGGTTATCGGCGCGCAGGATGAACAGCACGTACTTGAACGACACCACCCACAGCAACGACCAGAACACCAATGACAGGACGCCGAGAACACCGGCGGTATTGGCCTGGACGCCGTAGTGCCCGGCGAAGACTTCCTTGAGGGTGTACAGCGGGCTGGTGCCGATGTCGCCATAGACCACGCCGACGGCAGCGACGAGCATGCCGATGGCAGCGGGCTTGCGGGAATGGGGAGGGTTTGCTGCGACGGCGGACTGGCTCACGAAAGGGCTTCTCTGGACTGGCGGGTAGAAGTGCATGCCATCCTTGAGCATCGCGCGACAAGTATCCCTTCAGTCCATTGGGAGAGTCGTAAAAAGAGCGTAAAAAATCAGGGGGGTCGCCTTGAGATTTGCAGCGCCTGTGAGACCGAGCGCCGCGCGGGCGGCGCTCGGTCTCACAGGCGCTGCAAATCTCCCGGCAGGCACTTGGCGGCCTCCACACAATCCCAAGACAAGCAGACCCCACAGCCCTGCCCGCCATGCCCCCTTCCAAAATGTGCTGTATGGTTGTCGCAAACGAGTAACTCCGGAGACCTTCATGTTCCGTGCCTTTGAACGCTGGCTCGACCCCTTCCCCCCCGACGAGGTGCCGCCACCCCCGGTCGGCCTGCTGCGCTTCCTGTGGGCCTGCACCCGCGGCGCACGCGGCTATATCCTGGCGCTGGCACTGTTCAGTGCCGGGGTCTCGATCTACGAAGCCTGGCTGTTCTCCTTCCTCGGCCAGGTGGTGGACTTGCTCTCCAACTGGCAGGCTGGCGGTGAAGTGAGCCCGGAAGAAAGCCGTGTGCTGTGGGGCGTCGGCCTGCTGCTGATCGCCAGCATCGTGCTGGTGGCCTTGCGCACATTGATGCAGCACCAGGTGCTGGCGATCAACCTGCCGCTGCGCCTGCGCTGGGACTTCCACCGGCTGATGCTGCGCCAGAGCCTGTCGTTCTTCTCCGACGAGTTTTCCGGGCGGGTCACCACCAAGGTGATGCAGACCGCGCTGGCAGTGCGTGAAGTGCTGTTTACCCTGATCGAGATCGTGCCGGGCATCGGTGTGTACTTCATCGCCATCATCGCCCTGGCCGGTGGCTTTGCCGCCAAGCTGATGCTGCCGTTCATTGCCTGGCTGGTGCTGTTCGGCCTGGCCATGCTGTATTTCGTGCCGCGCCTGGGCAAGGTCGGCCAGGAACAGGCCCATGCGCGCTCGTCGATGACCGGGCGGGTGTCCGACGCCTACACCAACATCACCACCGTGAAGCTGTTTTCCCACTCCAAGCGCGAGGCGCACTTCGCCCGGGCGGCGATGGAAGACTTCAAGCAGACCGGCTTCCGCCAGATGCGCCTGGTCAGCCAGTTCGAGATCGTCAACCAGGCGCTGGTGGTCGGGCTGATCTTCGGCGCGGGCGGCTACGCCCTGTGGCTGTGGCACCAGGGCCAGGTCGGTACCGGTGCGGTGGCCGCGATCACGGCCATGGCCCTGCGCGTCAACGGCATGTCGCACTGGATCATGTGGCAAATGACCTCGCTGTTCGAAAACATCGGCACCGTGCAGGACGGCATGGCCACTCTCACCCGTGGGCCCAAGGTGCAGGACGTGCCGAATGCCACCGTGCTGGAAACCCGGGGCGGCGCGGTGACCTTCGACAACGTGCGCTTCAACTACAACGGCGAACGCCAGGTGCTCGATGGCCTGAGCCTGAGCATCCGCGCTGGCGAAAAAGTCGGCCTGGTGGGCCGCTCCGGCGCGGGCAAGTCGACGCTGATCAACCTGCTGCTGCGCTTCTATGATGTGGACAGCGGCGAGATCCGCATCGACGGGCAGAACATCGCCCACGTCACCCAGGACAGCCTGCGCAGCGCCATTGGCATGGTCACCCAGGACACCTCGCTGCTGCACCGTTCGATCCGCGACAACATCGCCTACGGCCGCCCGGACGCCACCGAGGCGCAGATCCAGAGCGCCGCCATCAACGCCCAGGCCGATGGCTTCATCCGCCAGCTAAGCGACCGCGACGGCCACAGTGGTTACGACACCCTGGTCGGTGAGCGCGGTATCAAGCTTTCAGGCGGCCAGCGCCAACGCATCGCCATTGCCCGGGTGATGCTCAAGAACGCGCCGATCCTGCTGCTGGACGAAGCCACCAGTGCCCTGGACTCGGAAGTCGAGGTGGCGATTCAGGAAAGCCTCGACGAGATGATGCAGGGCAAGACCGTGATCGCCATCGCCCACCGGCTGTCCACCATTGCCGCCATGGACCGGCTGATTGTCATGGATGAAGGGCGCATCATCGAGCAAGGTACGCACAGTGAATTGCTGGCGAATAACGGTACCTATGCGCGACTGTGGCAGCACCAGAGCGGGGGTTTCCTGGGGGAGGATCAGGGGGTAGCCGAGGCGCTGGAATAGCCACGTACTGTCCTACTCGTCTGAAGGCTGATGCAAACCCTGTGGGAGCGGCTTCAGCCGCGAACACCGGCACAGCCGGTGCCATCCACCGCGGTGGCTGCTTCGCGGCTGAAGCCGCTCCCACAGGGTAGACTGCCAAATCCACTCGCTAGCCCGGCTTGCTGTATTAGCCCTGGATACGCTGGAGCTACAAACCGGCGCACTGTTCAACGAAACGTCTCGACATTGAGCACAGCGCGAGCGCTCTACCCGGCGCGCCCCATCGATCACGATGATGAATACTATCGAGCGGCTCGCCTGTCGACGTCCCACTGCCGACTTTTATAATCGCCTTCAATTTTCCCTCCCCCCTTCGCCTGCAACAGGCGACCTCACCTTGGAATCAGGAACATGCCAAGCGTCAGTCAGGCCTCTCACGGCCGTCCCGAACATGATCAACAAAGCGTCAAACAGCAGTGGCTGGCGATTCTCTCGGTCGCCGTGGGCGCCTTCGCCCTGGTCACCAGCGAGTTTCTGCCGGTGGGCGTGCTCAACGATGTGGCCAGCGACCTGGGCATCAGCGCCGGCCACGCCGGGCTGATGGTGACCCTGCCCGGCATCATGGCGGCCCTGGCCGCGCCGCTGCTGTCGGTCGGCATTGGCGCCATGGACCGGCGCTACTTGCTGATTGGCCTGACGCTGATCATGATCATCGCCAACTCGGTGGTGGCCTACGCCAGCGACTTCAGCCTGCTGCTGTTCGGTCGCGTACTGCTGGGCATCAGCATCGGTGGCTTCTGGGCCACCGCCATTGCCCTCAGCGGCCGCCTCGCGCCCAAGGGGGTGAGCGTGGCCCGCGCCACTTCGATCATCATGGCCGGTGTAACCCTGGCCACCGTGCTGGGGGTCCCCGTGGGCACCTGGCTGAGCGGCCTGATGGGCTGGCGCATGACCTTCCTGGCCACCGCGCTGCTTGGCGTGCCGGTACTGTTGGCGCAGCTGTTGCTGCTGCCGCGGCTCAACCCGGACAAGGCCATCCGCATAAGTGACCTGCCGGCGCTGTTCATCAATCCGCAAGCCCGGGTCGGTTTGATCGCCGTGCTGCTGATCGGCCTGGCGCACTTTGCCGCATACACCTATGTTGCACCGTTCTTCAAGCAGAGTTCCGGCTTCGATGGCTCGACCATCGGTTCCCTGCTGCTGCTCTACGGCGCGGCCGGTGTGATCGGCAACCTGTTCGCCGGCTACGCTGCCAACCAGAGCGTGCGCCACACGCTGTTGCTGGTGGCGGTGATGATTGGCGTCAGCACCGCGCTGTTCCCCTACTTCGCCACCGGCCTCACCGGCGCGGCGATGCTGATCGCCCTCTGGGGCTTCGCCTTTGGGGCGTTCCCTGCCTGCGCCAGCATCTGGATGTTCGTCGTGGCGCCCAAGGACGTCGAGCGCGGCATGCCGCTGTTCGTGGCCATGTTCCAGGTCATCATCGCCCTTGGCTCGTTCTTCGGTGGGCGCATCGTCGACCAGCTGGGCAGCTCGGTGCTGCTGAGCCTGGCCACGGCACTGGTGGGCTGCGGGTTCGTCACGGTATGGGTGCTGGGGCGCAAGGTCAGTAACAGCCTGGCGGCGCAGGCTGGTTGAGGAGATGAGCGATCGCGATCGGTCGCCGCTTTCTCGCCAGAAGGCGTCAGATCGTATTCGACATGCGGCGGTATCACCGGAGCAATGGCCCAGACTCTATGGGCAGTGGCTCGAGCCTTAGCCAGCCCAACGAGATGCACCAACACGTTGTTTAACTGCTGCGGTTCACTTCGACTCCACGGTATTCTTGCACCATGCCAGGAATGGCTTTGTGCCATGGCCTTCCGCCATTGAGCGCCAACGTCGAAATCCGGACTTCTTTCAGGTACTAACGTGAAGCGTGACATTCACCTCGTTGTCCTTTTGCTAACGGTCATTGGTTGCTCGCTCGCTTCGTTGACGCTATGGAAGGTCATGGCTTCTCGTGAACAAGCACTGGAAGACATCAACACCCATGGCCTGAACCTCACCCAGGCGCTTTCCACCTATTCCGAAGGCATCGTGCGGCAAAGTTCGATGTTCCTGCTCGGCCTGGTGGAACGCCTGGAAACCGAAGGCAGCGGGCCGGCACAGATCGAACGGCTGAGCCAGCTGATCAACCGGCAACAACCGCTGATGCCTCAGTTGAGCGGCATCACCATCTACGCTCGGGACGGGCGCTGGCTGATGTCGTCCAATCGCCCGTTCCCGGTCGGCGCCAACAGCAGTGACCGGGCCTACTTCATCCATCACCGCGACGACCCTTCGCGCGAGTCGTTCATCGGTCCGCCCATCCGCAGCCGCGCCAACCAGGAGTGGGTCATTACAATCAGTCGTCGCTTCAATGATGCCAACGGCGATTTCGCCGGCGTGGTGGCGGTCACCCTGGGGATCGAGACTTTTCTGCACCTGTTCGGTCAGATCGACGTCGGCCGGGATGGCGCCATCGGGCTGACCTATACCGACGGCACATTGCTGGTGCGCTACCCGTTTCGCGAGCAGGACATGGGGCGCAATTTCTCCCAGTCGCCGATCTACACCAAGTACCTGGTCGAAAAAACGGTCGGTACCGCCTCGTTCACCTCCAGCCTGGACGGTGTCGAGCGCCTGTATGCGTTTCGCAAGAGCGACCAGCTGCCGCTGGTGACCACCGTCGCCCTGGGTCAGCATGAAGCACTGGCAGCCTGGCGGATGGAGGCACAACTGTCGGTGCTGGTGGTGTGCGCGCTGCTTGGCCTGACCGGCGCCATCGGCTGGCTGCTGATCCGCGCCATGCGCCGGCGCAACCTGGCCGAGGATGATCTGCGGGTGGCCCAGCAACAGCTGCTCGACAGTAACCAGCAGCTTGAACGCCTGGCCATGCACGACCCATTGACCGGGCTGGCCAACCGCCGCAGTTTCGACCAGGCCCTGGCCGAGGAGGCAGGTAGGGCCCAGCGCAGCGCTGGTGTGCTGAGCCTGCTGATGATCGATATCGACCACTTCAAGCGCTACAACGACACCTACGGCCACCCGGCGGGTGATGCCTGTCTGCAACAGGTGGCCAAACGGCTGGCGGCCTGCATGCGTCGCCCGCCCGATCTGCTGGCCCGTTATGGCGGCGAGGAACTCGCGGCGATCCTGCCCGGCACCGACAGCGCTGGCGCGGCCATTGTTGCCCAGGCAATGCTCGAATGCCTGAGCAAAGCGCCTATCGCCCACCAGCAAAGCCCTTTTGCCCGGGTCACCGTTAGCATTGGCATTGCCTGCACCCAGGGTGGTGAACTGCACTGCTACCACGACCTGCTGGTGCGCGCCGACCAGGCGCTGTACCAGGCCAAAGGTGCAGGCCGCAATGGTGTGCACATCGGCTGAAACCGGCAGCCAGCCGCCGGCAATTGAAAATCCGGACTAAGGTTGCTGGGCACAAGTTGCCTCTGCCTTCATGAGCGCAACAGGTGCACCGCCAGCCCTGCCAGTGCACAGGCGAACAGCACCTGAATCACACCGCGCTTGAACCTGAACAAAGCAATCGCAGCGCTGAGCGCAATCACTGCGGACGGCCAGTCGAACGCCCCATTGAAGCCCGTCGGCCAAAGCACGTGGTAGCCGAAGAACAAGGCTAGGTTGAAGATCACCCCCACCACAGCCGCAGTGATGCCGGTCAGCGGTGCGGTGAATTTCATCTCGTTGTGGGTCGATTCCACCACCGGGCCTCCGGCAAGGATGAAGATGAACGACGGCAGGAAGGTGAACCAGGTGACGAGGCTCGCCGCGACTGCACCGGCAAGGAACGGGTGCTGGTCACCGAACATCGGATGCACGTACCCGCCTATGAATCCGACGAAGGCAACCACCATGATCAGTGGCCCTGGCGTCGTTTCTCCCAAGGCGAGGCCATCGATCATCTGGGTGGGGGTCAACCAGCCGTAATGCCCAACCGCTCCCTGATAAACATAGGGCAGCACCGCGTAGGCACCGCCAAAGGTCAGCAGTGCGGCCTTGGTGAAGAACCAGCCCATCTGCGTCAGGGTGCCGTCCCAGCCAAACGACAGCGTCAGCAACCCCATGGGCAGCACCCACAGGCCTGCGCCGACCAGCAGCAGGCGTACCAGGTGACCCCATCTGAAACGCGCATGTTCTGGGGTTGGGGTGTCGTCATCGATCAGGGCTGGGCCATAACTGGATTTTGCCGCACCATGACCGCCACCGATCACGAATGTGCCTGGTACGACGCGACCGCCCACATAGCCGATGATGGCGGCCGCCAGCACGATCAGCGGGAACGGCACGTTGAGCGCGAAGATCGCCGCGAACGAGGCGCCGGCTATTGCCCACAGCCAGCCATTCTTAAGGGCTCGTGAACCAATCCGGTGAGCGGCATGGACGACAATCGCGGTGACCGCGGGCTTGATGCCATAGAAGATCCCTGCGACGACCGGCACCTCGCCAAAGGCAACGTAGACCCAGGACAGGCCGATCAAGATGAACAGCGAAGGCAGCACGAACAATGCGCCGGCAATCACCCCGCCCCAGCTGCGGTGCATGAGCCAACCGATATAGGTGGCGAGCTGCTGGGCCTCGGGGCCGGGCAACAACATGCAGTAGTTCAGCGCGTGCAGAAAGCGCTTCTCGCTGATCCAGCGCCTACGTTCGACCAACTCCTGGTGCATGATCGAGATCTGCCCCGCAGGCCCGCCAAAGCTGATGAAGCCTAACTTGAGCCAGAACAGGAAGGCTTCATACAGGCCGATCGGCTGCCGAGTCGCTTGCGATGGCAGCTGCTCGCTTATTGCTGAGGGCGTATCAACCATCTTGCGATTCCTCAGTTGCAAAAGCCGTCAGCAGGCCATCGAAGATGCCCCCCGGCGACCATGGTCAATTGATCGTCATCGTCAATGCTGCTTCTACCGCCAGATTTTTCTCCAGTGTTCGTGAACCGGTATCCAGGCGCGCACCGCGACCCCAACGGCGATTTGCCCGCAGACCGGGCGTGGGATGCCGGCTACCGGGGGCGTCAGATCGGTGAGAATATTGTCGCCGGCCAAGGGTCCACGAGCAAGGCGATGGCAGGCTGGCTGGCCAGCCCCGGGCATTGTGCCAACCTGATGAACCCGATGTTCACCCAGGCTGGCGCGGCCTGTGTCGCGAATGCGAGCAGTGATGAGGGGGTGTACTGGACGATGCTGTTCGGCGCGCCTTGAACGGCGCGCCAACCTCGGCGCCGATCAGTCGTCGTCGCGCCAGTCGCGGTGATGTTTGCGCCAGCCATAGTGATTACCACGGTCGTGGTGGTGACGGCGCCAGCCACGGTCGTCGTCATCATCGTCATAGTCGCGACCACCGCCGCGATGACCACTTTCATCATCGTATTCGCGGCCCATGTGGTTACCCAGGGCACCGCCGACGCCGCCACCGGCTGCTGCACCGATCATGCTGCCCGTAGTGCCGCCCATCTGCCGGCCAAGCACGTTGCCGCCGGCAGCGCCCAGTGCGCCGCCAATGGCCGCTTCGCCACGGCTGTGCTTGTTGGCCCCCACCGCACCGCCGGCCGCGCCACCCAAGCCTGCGCCGATTGCCGAGCCGGTGCTGCCGCCGATCGACTGACCGACCACCGAGCCCAGTACCCCGCCCAGCGCGCCGCCTATGCCTGCTTCGGTATTGCCGCCTGCAGAAGCGACGCCGCTCAACAGGCCAAATGACAACAAGAGAATCGAGGAGTACTTCATGGATGAGAGCCTCAAGGGAATGCCGAGGCGATCCTGAGGCTCTGCAAGGAGGCTTTCAATGGAAATCCGACCAGTAACACGGGTTGCAAAAATTCTCTAAGTTACTGTTTTTCCAGTGAAACTTTGCGGCTTTTTGACAGTCTTTGGCTACTTGGCACTCAGCAGCTCAAAGCCCGCCAGCGCCTGACGCAGCTACTGCGCGTCGATAAAGCGCACGGCTTGCATCCCCTGCGCTTTCGGCACATCCAAGGATATAGGCTGCATGGCCGGCCAAGCTCCAGGTCTGCAACTTCAAGCACACTGAAAGTCAAACTTCCCTCACTGCAGGCGCGGGCTCTGTGGGAGCGGGCGCGCCCGCGAACACGGGCGAAGCCCGTGCCATACACCGCGTCGCTTGCTTCGCGGGCTTGCCCCACAGCAACCCAGGACAGCCTGTTACAGCTCAATCCAGCACCGGTTTGAGCAACCCCTGCGCCTCATACAGCGTCGCCAGGTAACGCAGGCGCATCTCGTCAATGCTCAACCGCGACGCATGGGTGGTGATCGTCAAGGTCGCCTTCAATTGGCCGCTGCGGTCGAGCAACGGCACCCCCAGCACACGCATGCCGATTTCATATTCCTGATCGACGATGCTGTAGCCCTGCGCCCTCACCCGCTGCAACTCCGCCTCCAGCAACGCCCTGTCGGTCTGGGTATAAGGCGTCAGCGCCTGCAGCGGGTTACGCGCGAAGTATTCCTCGCGTTGCTGCTCCTCCAGCCACGCCAGCCAGACCCTGCCACTTGCCGTGCAATACATCGGCACCCGCGACCCGGGGCGGATCGACAACGAAGCGATGTGGCTGTAGCGGCTGCGCACCAGGTGGATGATCTCGTCGCCATCACGGCTACCCACCGACACATGTTCCTGGGTCTGCCGCGCCACCTGCTCGACGATCGGCCGCAACATGCGTGGCAACTGCGCCGAGTCGACATAGGCCTGGCCGAGGCGCAGGGCCTTGGGCGTAAGCCAGTAATGGCGGTTGTCGGTCTCGGCAAAGCCTTCGTGGACCAACGTCAGCAGAAAGCGCCGGGCGGCACTGGGAGTCAAGCCGGACAGCCTGGCCGCCTGAGGCACACTCAGGCGTGGCTGCTCGGCATTGAAGAGCTGCATCAGCGCCAGGCCTTTCTGCAGGCCGGCGATCAGGTCGCGCGGGTGGATCTCGGGTCGGGACATGGGTTCGGCTCGGGTAAAGTGGCTGTTAATGCGATTACCGAAAGATGGCTGCGATTATCGCATCAAATGCCCGATAAGCGCATTGTTGATCAAATCGCCTCACTACAAGCTTGCCTCCACAACAACAGTCATGACGGAGGTCAGCATGATCCGAGGTTCGACCGAACTGGTCGCCATCGTCGGTTCACCTATTGCTCAGGTGAAGTCGCCGGAAAACTTCAATACCTGGTTCGCCAACAATGCCCGCGACCTGGCGATGCTTCCCATCGACCTGCAGCCAACTGCGCTGGACGCCTTTGTCGACACCTTGCGCAGTTGGCGCAACTTGCGCGGCTGCGTGGTCACCGTGCCGTACAAGCAAGCCCTGGCCGCGCGACTGGACAGGCTCAGCGCACGTGCCCAGGCACTGGGTTCGGTCAACGTGATTCGCCGCGAAGGTGATGGCCGCCTGGTTGGCGACAACGTCGATGGCGCGGGTTTCCTCGGCGCCGCCCGCCAACAAGGCTTTGTGGCCAACGGCAAGCGTGCGCTGGTGGTGGGCTGTGGCGGGGTCGGCAGTGCCATTGCCTACGCGCTGGGTGAAGCGGGCCTTGGCCAGATCACCCTCAGCGACCCCTGCGCGGAACGCGTCGGTGCGCTGGGAGAAGTGCTCGGCAATGCCTTCCCGGCACTGGCAGTCGCCACTGAATACCACTCGCTGGAGGTCTTCGACCTGGTCGTCAACGCCTCCCCCATCGGCATGGGCGACAGCGGCGAACTGCCGCTGCCGGTGGCACTGCTGGAGACCCTGCAAGCCAGCACGCTGGTGGCCGACGTGGTCACTTCACCAGAAATTACCCCGCTGCTGCACAAGGCGCGTGAACGCGGCTGCCCGATCCAGACCGGCGCGCAGATGGCCTTCGCCCAACTGGGCCACCTCGGCGCCTTCATGGGCGTCACCCCGCTGGAGATCTGAAACCATGAACGCTAGCAAACAAGCCGTGTTCGACCTGGTGGTGCTCGGCAGCGGTGCCGGAGGATTCGCCACGGCCGCCACGGCTGCCCGCCACGGGCTGAAGGTACTGGTGGTGGAAAAGGCCGAGCACTTCGGCGGCACCTCGGCAATCTCCGGAGGTGCGGTGTGGATCTACGGCAGCGATCAGGCACGGGCCGCCGGGGCCAAGGATTCCCCCGAGGCCCTGCGCACCTACCTGAAGGCCATCATCGGCGATGGTTACAACCCGGCACTGGTGGACGTCTTCATTGACCGCGGCCAGCAAGCCCTGCGCTGGCTGGAGCAGCACACCGAACTGCGTTACAGCCTGCGCCCGCATTCGCCCGACTACTACCCCGACACGCCTGGCGCCACCGAGTTCGGCCGCGCCCTGGAAATGGTCGAGTACGACGGGCGCCATCTCGGTCCGCGTTTCAAGGACCTGAAAATGCCGCCGCCGGGCATGCTGTTGTTCGGTGGCATGATGGTCAACCGCGTCGACATCCAGCACTTTCTCAACCTGCGCCGCTCGCCCGCCTCGCTGTGGCACTGCCTGAAGCTGATGGCACGCTACGCACGGGATCGCCTCAAGCACCCGCGGGGCACCCGCCTGACCACCGGCAACGCCCTGATCGCCCGCCTGGCCAACAGTGCCTTCGCCGACGGCACAACACTTTGGCTGCGCAGCGAAGCACAAGCGCTGATCGTCGAACGCGGCGTGGTAACCGGCGTGATCGTGCAGCGCGAGGGCCGACGGATACGGGTGCAGGCCCGCGGTGGGGTGGTCTGTGCCATGGGGGGCTTTGCTGCCGGGCAGCTGGCGGCAGCTGACCGCCCGGATACCTCAGCGCCACACCTGAGCATGTCGCCGCCCACCAACGACGGCGCCGCGCTACGCCTTGGCGAGGCGGTATCGGCAGCCCAGGGCGCAGGCCTGGCGGCCAATTTCTTCTGGGCGCCGGTGTCCGAGCTGCAGCATGCCAATGGCCAACGCGAGCGCTTTGCGCACTTGGTCACCGACCGTGCCAAGCCTGGGGTGATCGCGGTCGACCCGGTCGGGCGGCGCTTCGTCAACGAAGCCAACTCCTATCACCACTTCGTGCAGAGCATGTTCGCCAACGGCATCGGCCATTGCTGGCTGATCTGCGACGCCGAGGCGATGAACCGTTACGGCCTGGGCCTGGCGCGGCCTAAGCCGGTGGACAATTCGGCACTGATTGCCGCCGGCTACCTGCTGCGCGCCGACAGCGTGCCCGCCCTGGCTGCGGCCATCAGCGTCGATACGCAAGCGTTGCAGCAGACGCTTGAGCGTTTCAATCGACGCCCGCAACGGCATCGACCGTGCATTCGGCAAAGGCGGCAACAGCTACAACCGCTATATGGGCGACCCTCGGCACCAGCCCAACCCGTGCCTGGCTCCGCTGACCAAGGCGCCGTACTACGCCATTCGCCTCCATACCGGCGACCTCGGCTCGGCGCGCGGCCTGGTGACCGACGCCAATGCCAACGTACTGAAACGCAGCGGCGCACCGATTGCCGGGCTGTATGCAGTGGGCAACGACATGAATTCAATGATGAACGGCACCTACCCCGGCCCAGGGATCACCCTGGGCCCCGCCCTGACCTTCGGCTGGATCGCTGCCAGCCATATCGTCGAGCGCCTGCAGGCGCCAGCCAGCCACCAGGAGAAACCCGCATGTTCTACGAACTGAGAACCTACACCCTCGACCCGCTGAAGATGGCCGACTGGCTGGCGCTGTACCAGAGCCATGCGCTGGCGGTGCAGCGCGAGCACCTGGGCAACCTGGTGGGCTTCTTCACCAGCGAGTTCGGCGAGGTCAACCATGTGGTGCACCTGTGGGCCTATGCCAGCCTCGACGAGCGCATGGCGCGCCGTGCCGCCATGGCCGCCGACCCGCGCTGGGCAGAGTTCTCGCGGCGCAATCGGGAGCTGGGCGCGGTGCTGCAACTGCACTCGCGACTACTGCGCCCTACCGGCTTTTCACCGCTGCAATGACTGACCCCTTCATAACCTGAGCGGCCCCCCAGCATGCAACCCCTCGAATGTGACGTACTAGTGATCGGCTCCGGTGCCTCTGGCCTGGCGGCCGCCGTTACCGCCGCGCATCACGGCCTGCGGGTGATTGTCGCGGAAAAGGCCAGCCAGCTTGGCGGCACCAGCGCCTGGTCGGGGGGCTGGCTGTGGATTCCACGCAACCCGCTGGCGGTTGCCGAAGGTATCGTCGAAGGCGACGACGCCCCGGAACGCTACCTGCGTGCCCAGACCCACGTCACCGAACTGGACCCTCGCCAGCAAGCCTTCCTGCGCCATGGCCCGGAAATGGTGGCGTTCTTCCAGCAGCACACTGCCGTACAGTTCCAGTCCGGCAGCAAGATGCCCGACATGCATGCAGGCGATGGCAGCGCGAGCGGCGGGCGCTCGCTGTGCGCGTTGCCGTTCGACGGTCGGTTACTTGGCCCATGGCTGCACATGCTGCGCCCGCCGCTGGACATCGTCAGCCTGGCGGGCATGGGCATTGCCGGAGGTGCCGACCTGGCAGCCTTCTTCAATGCCCGCCGCTCGCCGCAAGCGGCCTGGCACGTTGCCAAGCGCCTGTTGCGCCATGGCCGCGACCTGCTGCTGCATTGGCGTGACTGTGCTCACCGACAAAGCGGCCGTCCGCTTGCTCGGCGATGGGCGCATCGACGGCGCGCAGTTCGCCGATGGCCGGGTGGTCCGGGCACGCCGTGGCGTGGTCCTGGCCTGTGGCGGATTTGCCCATGATCGCCAACGCATCGCCCAGCTGATGCCCCACGCCCCCGATGGCACACAGCACCACTCGGCGGCGCCGCCAGAGAACAGCGGCGATGGCCTGAACCTCGGCGAACAGGCCGGGGCCCAGCTCGGCACGCTGGTGCAGGCAGGCGCCTGGGCACCGGTTTCCCGGGTGCCGCGCCGTGACGGCAGCGTTGGCCACTTTCCGCACCTGATCGACCGCGCCAAGCCTGGCTTCATCGCCGTGCGCCGCGACGGCCGACGTTTCGTCAACGAAGCGGACTGCTACCACGATTTCATGACTGCACTGTTCGCCGCCACGCCACCGGGCGAAGCGCACGAAGCCTGGCTGATCTGCGACCATGCCGCACAGCGACGCTACGGTATCGGCTGGGCCAAGCCGTTCCCTTTCCCGACCGGCTTCTATCGGCGCCGCGGCTACCTGTTCAGCGGCCAGTCCCTGGCAGAACTGGCGCAGCGCTGCGGCATCGATGCCAGGCAACTGCAGCGCACCGTGGCCGACTTCAATCGGCACGCCGCGCTCGGCGAAGACCCGGCCTTCCAGCGCGGCGCCTCGGCCTACAACAAAGCCCAGGGCGAACCGCTGCATGGGCCAAACCCTTCGCTGCGCCCCTTGCTGTACGGGCCTTTTCATGCGGTGAAACTGCTGCCTGGCAGCCTCGGCACCTTTGTCGGCCTGTGCACCGATGCCTCGGCACGCGTGCTCGATCATACGCAACAGCCGATACCCGGCCTGTTCGCGGTCGGCAACGACATGCACAGCGTGATGGCCGGGCATTATCCTAGTGGCGGTATCACCTTGGGGCCGGGCATGACCTTCGGCTACTTGGCGGGCAAGGCGCTGAGCTGCCCGTGAACAGGCGCTATTGTTCGGTTATCGAACAATAGCCCCCTCCCCTGAATTGACGCTCGCCGATTCACTGCTCACCATGCACCGGCCTTGCGTGTACCCCCTGCCTGGGGCCAGGTCACGTTCGAGAAAAAGCCGTCCATTACAATTTCAAGAAATGACCCGGATATGAATCACTCCAAGCTCACAACCGCCAGCCCACAACTGCCCTGCGCCGGCATCGGCGACAAGATCCGTGGTGCCTTCGCCGTCGGCAAGACCCGTTGGGGCATGCTCGCCCTGGTATTCTTCGCTACCACCCTGAACTACATCGACCGCGCCGCGCTCGGCATCATGCAGCCGGAACTGGCCAAGGCCATGAGCTGGACGGCGATGGACTATGCCAACATCAATTTCTGGTTCCAGGTCGGCTATGCCGTCGGCTTCGTGCTGCAGGGCCGGCTGATCGACAAGGTCGGCGTCAAGCGTGCCTTCTTCGCCGCCGTGCTGCTGTGGAGCCTGGCCACCGGGGCCCATGGCCTGGCCACCTCGGCGGCCGGTTTCATGGTCTGCCGCTTCATCCTCGGCCTGACCGAAGCGGCCAACTACCCGGCCTGCGTGAAGACCGTGCGCCTGTGGTTCCCTGCCGGCGAACGCGCCATCGCCACCGGGCTGTTCAACGCCGGCACCAACGTCGGCGCCATGGTCACCCCGGCCCTGCTGCCACTGATCCTCAGCGTGTGGGGCTGGCAGGCCGCGTTCATCGCCATGGGCTGCCTGGGCTTGGTCTGGCTGGTGTTCTGGGGCCTGAAGTACTTCAACCCGGAAGAGCACCCGCATGTACGCCAGAGCGAACTCGACTACATCCTGCAAGACGGTGAGCCGCAAGCAGCGCGTTTGCCCTTCAGCCGTATCCTCGGCATGCGTGGCACCTGGGCCTTCGCCGTGGCTTATGCGATCACCGCGCCGGTGTTCTGGTTCTACCTGTACTGGCTGCCACCGTTTCTCAACCAGCAGTACAGCCTGGGCATCAGCGTCACTCAGATGGGCATCCCACTGATGTTGATCTGGCTGACCGCGGACTTCGGCAGCATCGGCGGCGGCATCCTTTCCTCGTGGCTGATCGGCCGCGGCGTGCGCGCCACCACGGCACGCCTGGTGTCGATGCTGATCTTCGCCTGCACCATGGTCAGCGTGACCTTCGCCGCCCATGCCAGCGGCCTGTGGATCGCGGTGCTGGCCATCGCCCTGGCAGTCGGCGCGCACCAGGCCTGGACCGCCAACATCTGGAGCCTGGTGATGGACTACACACCCAAGCACCTGATCAGCACGGTGTTCGGCTTCGCCAGCATGTGCGCAGCGATTGGCGGGATGTTCATGACGCAGATCGTCGGCAGTGTGCTGATGGCGACGAACAATAACTATGCCGTGCTGTTCACCATGATCCCGGCCATGTACTTCCTGGCGCTGACCTGGATGTACTTCATGGCACCGCGCAAGATCGAAGCCCGATAAGCGCGGGTTGCACTGACCTCGAAGGGGCCTTGGCAGGCCCCTTTTTCATGCCTGCCCGGTTTGCGCAGGTATCGAACCCGGGCGAACCGGTACCCAGCCCTGAACCAGGCAAGCGGCGTCAGACCGCCGTTCGTCGTGATTACATGATTTACATACAACCTTCATGCGCGGGTCCTCCTTCTAAACCAGCACAACAACATATTCAGCAACAATTCCAGGACCGGGCGCATGGTAATGGGAACTTCCAAAGCCGCACGACTATTCGGGCTGTTGATGCTGGGCATCATCGCGCTACAGCTTTCGGGCTGCGACATGGTGTTGTTCAACCCAAAGGGCCAGGTCGGGCTGGAACAACGCAACCTGATCATCCTGGCCACGCTGTTGATGCTGGTGGTGGTCGTCCCGGTCATGGTCATGGCGCTGGTGTTTTCGGTGCATTACCGCGCCTCCAACGAAAAGGCCCGCTATACGCCCGAGTGGAGCCACTCGCGCGCAATCGAGGCCGTGGTCTGGGGCGTGCCGCTGATCATCATCATCGTGCTCGGGGTCGTGACCTGGCGCTCGACCCACGCGCTCGACCCTTACCGCCCACTCGATGCCGCCAAGGCGCCGGTCAAGGTGCAGGTCATCGCCACGGACTGGAAGTGGCTGTTCGTCTACCCCGAACTGGGTATCGCCACGGTCAACGAGCTGGCTATGCCGGTGGACACACCAGTGGATTTCCGGGTGACCTCCGATGGCGCCATTACCTCGTTCTTCATCCCTGCACTGGGTGGGCAGATCTACGCGATGGCCGGCATGCAGACCCAGCTCCACCTGATTGCCAACGCGCCGGGGCGCTACACCGGTATCGCCGCCAACTACAACGGCCCCGGCTTCTCCGACATGCACTTCAATGCCCTTGCACTCGACCAGGCCGGTTTCGATGCCTGGGTGGCCAAGGTGCGCAGCTCGCAACGCCAGCTCGATCAGAGCCGCTATGCGCAGCTGGCCAAACCCAGCGTCGCTCACCCGGTAGAGCATTACGCTGCGGTCGATGCCGGGCTGTTCCAGTCGCTGATCGACAAGTACCAGGGTGTCAACCGGTCCCGCGAGGTCGAGGAGCGCCTGGGCGCCCCTCAGGGTCAATCGCCGCAAGGCAGCAAGGAGTGAGGCACATGTTCGGAAAACTGACCTGGGATGCCATCCCCCTCGGCGAGCCCATCATCATGTATACCCTTGCGGTGGTCGGGCTGATCGGCTTCGGCGGTGTCGCAGCCATCACCTACAAGCGCAAATGGACGTACCTGTGGAAGGAGTGGTTTACCTCGGTCGACCACAAGCGCATCGGCGTGATGTACATCGTCGTCGCCCTGGTGATGCTGCTGCGCGGTTTCGCCGACGCGTTGATGATGCGTACCCAGCAGGCCATGGCCTCGGACGGTTCGCCCGGCTATCTGCCGCCAGAGCACTATGACCAGATCTTCACCGCCCACGGCGTGATCATGATCTTCTTCATGGCCATGCCGTTCGTGGTCGGCCTGATGAACATTGTGGTGCCGTTGCAGATCGGCGCGCGCGACGTGGCCTACCCGTTCCTGAACGCGGTGAGCTTCTGGCTGTTCGTTTCCGGCGCGGTGCTGGTCAACCTCTCACTGGGCATTGGTGAGTTCGCCCGCACCGGCTGGGTCGCCTATCCGCCTTTGTCCGGCATCGCCTACAGCCCCGGAGTGGGCGTTGACTACTACATCTGGTCATTGCAGATATCGGGGATAGGCACCTTGCTGACGGGGCTCAATTTCCTGGTCACCATCCTCAAGATGCGTACCACGGGCATGACGCTGTTCCGCATGCCGGTGTTCACCTGGACGGTGCTGTGCACCTCGATCCTGATTCTGGCGGCATTCCCCATCCTGACCGCCACCTTGTTCATGCTCAGCCTCGATCGCTACCTGGGGATGCATTTTTTCACCAACGAGCTGGGTGGCAACCCGATGATGTACATCAACCTCATCTGGGCCTGGGGCCACCCTGAGGTGTACATCCTGATTCTGCCGGCGTTTGGCATTTTCTCGGAAGTCGCCTCGACCTTCTCGCGCAAGCGGCTGTTCGGCTATTACTCGCTGGTATGGGCGACGATCGTCATCACCGTGCTGTCGTTCATCGTCTGGGTGCACCACTTCTTCACCATGGGCGCCGGGCCGAACGTGAACGCATTCTTCGGCATCATGACGATGATCATCGCTGTACCCACGGGGGTGAAGATCTTCACCTGGCTGTTCACCATGTACCGCGGGCGAGTGCGTTTCGAGACACCGATGCTGTGGACCGTCGGCTTCATCGTAACCTTCAGCATCGGTGGCATGACCGGTGTGCTGCTGGCTGTGCCAGGCGCCGACTTCCTGTTGCACAACAGCCTGTTCCTGATCGCGCACTTTCATAACGTGATCATCGGCGGCGCAGTATTCGGCTACATGTGCGGGCTGACCTACTGGTTCCCCAAGGCGTTCGGCTTCAAGCTCTACGACCCGTTGGGGCGCGCTGCGTTCTGGTGCTGGCTGGTGGGGTTCTATTTCGCTTTCATGCCGTCGTACTTCCTCGGCTTCATGGGCATGACCCGGCGCCTGAACCATTTCAACGTGCCGGAGTGGCGGCCGTTCCTGCTGCTGGAGATGGTCGGCGTACTGATCATCCTCTGCGGCGTGGCCTGCCAGCTGACGCAGCTGGTTGTGAGCATCCGCAAGCGCCACGAAAACCGCGACCACACCGGCGACCCCTGGGACGGCCGCACGCTGGAATGGGCCACTGCGTCACCGCCGCCGTTCTACAACTTCGCCGAGCAACCGGTAGTACACGGCATCGATGCCTATTGGGGCATGAAGGAACGCGGGGTAAAGACGCTGATCGAGGCGGATTTCCGCAAGATTCACATGCCCTGCAACACCAGGCTGGGCGTGGTGATCGGCGCGTTGAGCGCGGTGCTGGGCTTCGCCTTGGTCTGGCACATCTGGTGGCTGGTGATCGCCAGCCTGCTGGCCACGGTGGCGGCATTGATCGTGCGCAGCTACGACCAGCATACCGAGTACTACGTGACAGCCGAGGAAGTCGAACGCGTGGAAACCGAACGGCGCCAACTGATGGCGGAGGCCTGATCCATGTCGCATATCGTCCTGAACGAAACCGCCCATCAGCAAGAGCAAGGTTACGAGGATGCGGGTTCCCTGAGCCTGTTTGGCTTCTGGATCTACCTGCTGACCGACTGCATCCTGTTCGCCACGCTGTTCGCCACCTACGCCGTGCTGGGCCAGTCTGTGGCAGGCGGCCCGGGTGCGGCAGACATCTTCGAATTGCCCTACGTACTCGGTGAAACCAGCCTGCTGCTGTTCAGCAGCGTCACCTACGGCTATGCCATGCTCGCCAATCACCGCAAGGACAAACGCCGCGTGTTGCAGTGGCTGGGTGTGACCTTCACGCTTGGCCTGGGCTTCATCGCCATGGAGGTGAACGAGTTCCATCACCTGATCGCCGAGGGCTACGGGCCACAGCGCAGCGCGTTCCTCACTGGCTTCTTCACCCTGGTCGGCACCCACGGCCTGCACGTGCTGACAGGTCTGGTGTGGATGGCCGTGCTGATGATTCAGGTACAGCAGCGCGGCCTGTGCTGCGTCATGTCCACACGGCTGAGCTGCCTGAGCCTGTTCTGGCACTTCCTCGACATTGTGTGGGTATGCGTGTTTACCGTCGTTTACTTGTTCGGGGTGATCCGATGAGCAGCGAAAGCCAGGTTCATAGCAGCGCAGGGGCCAGCCAGTCCAGCCACAAGTCCTACAACGTCGGCTTTGTGCTGGCCGCATTGCTGACGCTCGTTCCCTTCGGGCTGGCCATGTATCCCAGCTTGTCGCGCAGCGCCACGTTCCTGCTGGTGCTGGCCTGCGCGGTGATGCAGATTCTGGTGCACATGGTGTTCTTTCTGCACCTGACCACCGCACGCGAGCAGCGCTGGAGCCTGGTGGCGCTTGTTTTCACCATAGTGATCATCGTGCTGCTGGTGGGGTTGTCGCTGTGGATCATGTACTACGTGCACTACAACATGCTCGGTTTGTGAAACCTGGCCGGCCTGTGGCCAGTTCGCCGAACGGTAAAGGTTGACACGGCACCAGGCCTTGAAGAAGCCGCGGCGGCCAGACTGTGGGTCTCTGACGTCATAAAAAATGGCCCGCACTGGGCGGACCGAAGACCTGACGTGGAGAGTCGAACGAACTCTACAGCTGTTTTGATGGACGCCTTCGTCGAGGGTTTTTTCCTGTTTGCAAAGCCCCGACGGACGGATGATTCGTGTCTGCCTAAGGCTCAAGCGGCAAATCAGGCTGCCCAGGTTTCATGGAGATGGCGCCACAGAACGCGGTCTACCTGGAGGCTGAACAGCGCCGTCGAGCGCCGTGCCGTCGGGTCCTGGCCGGGCAGCCGATGGGTCTCTTGATAGCGGACCATTGCACCCTCCGGCCATTGCGCCAAGGTTTCCAACCCAGAGAGCTCGATGATCAACCCCGGCTGGCTACCAGCACGCGTGGCGAACAGGTTGGCGACATCCTGCAGGCACACCTGCAAGCCAGTCGGCGTGATCATGGAGAAATCCGCCGTGAAGCGCTCGACCATGGCTTCGACCTGGCCCTCTCCTCTGGCGAAGAGCGCCTCGATCAACACGTGCAGGTCGATGACTTCTTGTAGATATGGATTCATGGCATTTCAGTCCTGGTTCGATAGCTGATTACAACCGATTGCCTACAAGCCCGACCCAGGTCGAACTCAAGCTGCGCAGTACCCCGGCCGTCGAGCATGATGACTCATATGTCATGAAACAGGTGGGCTGCTCCCTGAAATACCGACGTACAGGAATGAGCCTGCAGATTCTGGCCATCGTGCTGTCGCTAACCAACGGGGTGATGAACATCCTCCCTTCGGCACGGGAGCGCCGTCCTTCCCAAGTGTCAAGACCAAAAGGAAGTTATCGTCGTCGTTCCTGGAGAAGTTGCGAGGGTTTAGGGAGTGAAATAGGCTGCATCTTCATGAGTGGATGCTACTGACGCTGGGGAAACAATGATGGGATTACAAGGATGTGCAGCGTTTCACGGTCTGGCGTGCCGCCCTGTCGGGCCCTCTGACGCCGAAATGATCTGCTCGCATCGCGAGCAGATGTTCCTTGAAGCGGGTGGCATTGCTGAAGATCTGCGCGTCATGACTGAGCATTTTCGCCCATGGCTGGAGGAGCGGCTGCGAGACGGTCGGTATTACGGGTTCAAGCTCCTGGATGGCGAACACGTGGTCGCCGCGATTGGCCTGATGAGCATCGATTGGCCTCCCCATCCCTCGCACCCAACCCTGGACAAGCGTGGCTATGTGCTGAATGTGTACGTCCAGCCGGCCTACCGCCGCCGGGGCCTGGCTTCGTCATTGATGCAAGCGGCTGAGCATGAGTTCGCTCGCCGAGGCATCACGTTCGCTGTGCTGCACGCCACCGAGACGGGCAAGCCGGTGTACGAGCAAGCCGGCTGGGCTGGAACGGCGGAAATGGCCAAATCCATTGCTGTGCGGTGATCACTTTCGAGCCTTTGCGGACGCACGGCCTTGGGGGCGAAAGTCCATTCGGTCAGGCCGGGGTGTTGGACTTGTCGCGGCAGCAGGCGAGCAGGCAGGCGGAGGGTTTGCGGTCTCCTGGGTAGTGCGCCTGATATGACATTTGGCTGGGCAGTCACAGGCCGCCGCTATGCAATACCCGCCAATGAGCGGACTGGATGCACCGAAAGCAACAAATTCGTTTCGCCTGTCACGGGCGGCTGCTAACGACCTACAGCACCCGTTCGTGACTGTTCGCTTACGCCCGAAGCTGCCGTTGAGCTTGACCACCATCCATTGTGGGAGCGGGTTTACCCGCGAACACCGGCACAGCCGGTGCCACCCACCGCGGCGCCTGGTTCGCGGGTAAACCCGCTCCCACAGGGTGCAAGTAGCGCTCACGATATCGTTTCTTTTTCAATGGCAGCTTCGGGGTCGAATGCAGCCGGTCGTGAGCGTCTGCTTTCAACCCATAACGGACATTCCGGGCATAGCGCTTAGATCGAGCGCTGGTTCACACGAGCAGATAGCTGCTCGGCGTTTTCCTTGCGCTCCGAATAGCGATCCACCAGGAATTCCTGGCGGTCACGCAGCAGTACGGTGAACTTCACCAGCTCCTCCATGACATCCACCACGCGGTCGTAGTACGGGGAAGGATTCATCCGCCCAGCGTCGTCGAACTCTAGGTAGGCCTTGGGTACCGAGGACTGGTTCGGTATGGTGAACATCCGCATCCAGCGACCAAGCACGCGCAGCTGGTTGACCACGTTGAACGACTGCGAGCCGCCACATACCTGCATGACTGCCAGTGTCTTGCCTTGGGTGGGGCGAACCGCACCCAGCGCCAGGGGTATCCAATCGATCTGCGCCTTAAATACTGCGGACATCGCACCATGGCGCTCGGGCGAGCACCAGACCTGGCCTTCCGACCACTGCACCAGATCACGCAATTCTTGCACCTTCGGGTGTTCGACAGGTACATCGTCAGGCAGCGGCAGGCCTGATGGATTGAACACCCGCGTCTCGGCACCGAAGTACTCCAGCAAGCGTGCGGCTTCTTCTACCAGCAAGCGACTGAAGGAGCGTTCGCGGGTTGATCCGAACAGCAGTAGGATGCGTGGTTTGTGCTCGCTGGAACGGGTTGCCGCTGGCGGCCCATCGAACAGCGCGAAGTCGAGATTAGGCAATTGCTCGGACATGTTTCCTCCTGCTTAAAGCGTACTGATGCGATCCAGCTCATGCTTGAGCTGCTCACGGTCGAGGTGATCGAAAGGCAGCGCGAAGAAGGCCAGGCAGCGAGCTTCGATGCGGGCCAGCGTGGCGTGGAACGCAGCGTCGACCGACGCTTCGTCACCCACGATATCGGACGGATCCTCCAGCCCCCAGTGTGACTTCAGTGCAGGGCCGAAATATACCGGGCAGGCCTCGCCGGCAGCCTTGTCGCACACGGTGATGACGATATCCGGAGGGCAGCCTTCGAACGCGTCATTGCCTTTGCTGCTCAGCCCTCCAGTCGAGATGCCTGCATGCTGCAAGGTGGTCAGGCTGCGAGGCAACACTTGGCCCTTCGGAAAACTGCCGGAACTGACGGCTTCAAATCCGTGAGGCGCCAGGTGATTGAACATGGCTTCGGAAAGGATGCTGCGGCAGCTGTTGGCCGTGCACATGAACAGGACTCGCATGGAGGCTCCTCCGCTTCGTGGCGGATGTCAGAGGCTCAGGCGCAATGCCAGAGCCGAAAGGGTGATCAACAGAACCGGCAGCGTCAGCAGGATGCCGACCTTGAAGTAGTAACCCCAAGTGATGCGCATGCCTTTGCGCTCCAGCACGTGCAGCCAGAGCAGCGTGGCGAGGCTACCGATAGGGGTGATTTTTGGGCCGAGGTCGCAGCCGATGACGTTGGCGTAGATCATCGCCTCATGCACCAGCCCTTGCGCCTCGCTGGCCTGGATCGACAGGGCGCCAACCAGCACACTGGGCATGTTGTTCATGACCGAGGACAGCAATGCAGCAATCAACCCGGTGCCAATGGCGGCACTCCACAGCCCTTGCTGCGCGAAGCGATTCAGCAGGTGCGTAAGCATGTCGGTGAGGCCGGCATTTTTCAGCCCGTAGACCACCAGGTACATGCCAAGAGAGAAGATCACCACCTGCCAGGGCGCTTCGCGCAGTACCCTGCGGGTCGAGATGCGATGCCCGCGAGCGGCGACGGTAAAGAGGATCGCCGCACAGGCTGCGGCTACCGCACTGATCGGGATACCCAGTGGTTCCAGGGCGAACAGGCTGATCAACAGCACCACCAGCACCCAGCCACCGACGTTGAAGGTGGCTCGGTCATGAATCGCCTCGCTTGGCGACTTCAAGGCCGCGACCGTGTACTGCCTTGGGATGTCACGGCGGAAGAACAGGAACAGCACCAGCAGGGTTGCGGCCACGCTGGCGAAATTTACCGGCACCATCACCGAGGCATACTCGCTGAAACCCAGCCTGAAGTAGTCGGCCGAGACAATGTTCACCAGGTTGGAGACTACCAGCGGCAGGCTCGCCGTATCGGCGATGAAGCCGGCAGCCATGACGAAAGCCAGCGTCGCGGCAGGAGAAAAACGCAGCGCGAGAAGCATCGACATGACGATGGGCGTGAGTATCAGCGCCGCACCATCGTTAGCGAACAGCGCCGACACGGCAGCACCGAGCAGCACGCAGAAGGCGAACAGGCGGTAGCCGCTGCCGTTTGCCCAGCGCGCCACATGCAACGCGGCCCATTCGAAAAAACCGGCCTCGTCCAGCAACAGGCTGATGATGATGACGGCGATGAAGGTGGCGGTGGCGTTCCAGACAATCGCCCATACGGTCGGGAGGTCGTGCAGCGAAACGGCACCCGCCGCCAGAGCGATGAGGGCACCGAGCGCGGCACTCCAGCCAACGCCAAGCCCCTTCGGCTGCCAGATGACCAGGATAAGGGTGAAAACAAACACGGCAATTGCGACCAGCATGAAGACCTCGCTCGACGTTGGTCAGCAGCAGGCAGCGTCACGGACGGGGCGGCCGTCCATGTTTTGCAGCCGAAGCGAGTTGTCTGCCAACCACTGTGAGTTGGCCTGCAAGGTCACCTGCAGCATTTCATGTACCCAGGCGGGAAGCTCCGGGTTAAGGCGGTAGTACACCCACTGGCCCTGTCGACGATCCAACAGCATGCCATTGCTGCGCAGCTGCGCGAGGTGACGGCTTATCTTGGGTTGGCTGTCATTCAGAGCGCACATCAGTTCGCAGACACATAGTTCACCGAGGCTTGCGATCAGCAAGGTGGCGCGAGCACGGGTCTCGTCGGATAGGCTCTTGAACACATCGGGCGGGGTAATCATAGTTGCACCAATACATATGGAAACTCGAATATACGTATCTCCATATGTGGTATGCAAGCAAATCTCGGCTGAACGTCCGCTATGGGGCGCGAACAACAGATGTGTTTCGATTGAGGATAGAGGGGTATCTTATCCAGCAAAATCAACAGATCCCCACTCGCAAAACCCCATGGCATAGCGCATGGTTATGTTGGCTAAAGGGGCAGAGTGGCTTCGAAAAATGCTGGATGGGCGCACAGTTAGCGGGTGCCAATTTTTGTACCACTGGCTGTGTTCTGGAAGGGGGAAGGAGTGTTGCGGGGAGGGCTGGAAGGCCCGTAAACACGGGCTCTCCTTACCTTCGAAAACGCTTCAAAACGCTAAAAACATCTGGCGATAGTGTTCCACTGCATCGCGGGCGTGTTGATGCTTCTCTTCCAGCGAGCGGAATTGCCAATCGTGATCCTGCAGGCGAGTTTCCAGATCACCGTTGGCTTGCCGCAAGCGGGCTCGCCAAGGGCGAGGCCTTTGTGTTGCCAGAGAGATCGGTCACGGTTTCTGTGCCGGCTCTGCGCCATGGTACTGCTGCCACATCATGTGGTTCATCATCTGCTGCTGCATGTTCAGGTACTGATCCATCATGTATTGGTGCTGACGCGCCTGCTCGGGCGTGAGATGCGAGTAGTAGCCGCGCATGTGCTTCCAGCCGCCACCCTCCCCCATCATGCCCCGCCCCATGCCCATTCCTCCGGGCCCCATGCCAGCGGGTCCGCCCCCCTTCGCCCAGAGGTCGTGCATCGCGGTCATGGTGCTGCGCATGCTGTTCCAGTGCTCATCCAGCAGCTTCTGCCGCTCCTTCGGGTCCTGGGTGGACTGGATCTTCTGCATTTGTTCGTGCATCGCTCCCATCTGCTGCTGTATCTGCTCCAGTTGCTTGTCGAACGCAGCGGTGTCCGGCGCCTTAGGCGCAGCCTGCACCGCCGCCTTGTCGTCGACCTTGGGCTTGGTTTCGGCCGCCATCGCCGACACCAGTGGAGCGCTTGCCAACAGAGCCAACGCCATGGCTATTGTGGTTTTCTTCATGTTTGTTCTCCCACTGACTGAAAGATCAATGTGCAATCGCTGGACGCTCACAGAGATTCGCGCAGGGCAGCCAGTCCGGCTGGCTGCATGAGCGGCTACTCATAGGGGAGCCCTTCCTCGATGGGTAACGCAGGGTCTCGAGACCACTCGTTCCAGGAGCCCAGGTAGAGGCGAACGTCCCTGATTCCGGCTTCCTCCAAAGCCACTAAGGTATTGGAGGCACGTGCGCCCTTGAAGCAAAAGACCACCACAGGCGTATCGCGGCCGAATCCGACCGTCGCGCACTCAGCGAGAATCTCACTGGGTGACTTGAACATCGGCCCTTGAGCCGTCGGCTTCATCATCCGGTACCACTCCAGCCAGACGGATCCAGGGATACGCCCCTTGCGCGGGCAGAAATCCTTTCCATAAGGCGATGAGCTTTCGCCGATCCATTCGTCAACGTCACGTACGTCGAGCTTGACGACTTTGGGGTCGGCAACTACCCGCTTCATTTCGGCGAGGTCGACGAAGAGGCTGCGTTCTCCATCGGAAGAAGGAAACGTGGCGGGGGCCGGCGAGGACGCTTCACTGGTACTGGGAAGTCCTGCGTTGCGCCAGGCGTTGTAGCCGCCATGCAGAATCTTGATCTTGTCGCGTGGGTAGCCGAGATAGCGGAGCAGCACGTAGCCCCGGCAAGACTGCCCGAAGCCAGCGGTCATGGACTGCTCGTATACCAGCGCCGTCTCCTTGCCGGACAAGCCGGCCTTCGCGAATGCCTGGACGAATGTATCGCGCAGCGCGGTCAGGCCTTCCAGAGTGGTGGTCGCCAGGTAGGTAAATATCTCATGGATATTCACCGCGCCCGGCAGGTGGGCCTCGGCGTAACTCGCAGCATCTCGGGTGTCGATGAGTACGACGGGCCCATGTTTGACCAGTTCGGCCAATTCGGAGGGCGAAACAAGAACTCTGCTGTACATGAGGAACCTCACAGAGCAGGACGGCGTCTGCCTGAAAATGAAAGAGAGAATCCACTGTTCAACAGCCTTCCCTACACAACACGGCTGAGGAAAACCCAGTGTGAGATAACTGGAACAGTGCTGATTGATGTGAATCAACTCCTGCGGCGAAGCTTCACAGTTGGCAGGTTTCGACCAGCGCGACCAACGGCCAGATGCATCGACCTCGGTTTCGTAGACACCTCGAACGGCTGCAAAGGGTCGAATGCAGCCGGTCGAGAGCGTCTGCTTTCGACCCAATTTAGACGGTCAGCCGAACAGCAATCTTCGTGGGAAGACGGCAAGCTGATTGGGCTGCGCTATCGTGCTGCCCGGTGTATTTCGGCCCGGCGCTGAAAACGCACTGGGGACTGGAGGATCCGTCCGATGTCGTAGGCCAAGAAGCGTCGGTCGACGCTGCATTCCACGCCACGCTGGCCCGCATCGAAGCACGCTGCCAGGCCTTCTTTACACTGCCTTTCACTCACCTCGACCGTGAGCAGCTCAAGCGTGAGCTGGATCGCATCGGCACGCTTTGAGCAGCGTCTCATGGCCGGGCAACTGCCAGATCTCGACCTCGCGCTATTCGCCATGCCGCCAGCGGCAAACTACTCCAGCGAACACAACTCGTGAACGCGGGCCAGCACAGTCCTGGCCTTGTCCAGCGCCATACGCGCCCGCTGCTCACCACTGATGCCCTGTTCCAGCAACTGCCGGGTGGGGATCTCCAGGCTCAATGGCAGCGTCGCCGGCAAGCCACGCAACAGCCCGACCAGGTCGGCGTCGCCCTCCCCTGGGAAGCGCCGTTCATTGCGCGCCTGGCGCAGGATCTCGTCCATCTCGGCCGGCACCGGGCCGGCGACGTCGCACAACTGGGCATAACGCATGCGCTGCGCCGGTAGCGTCGCCAGGTCGTCCAGCGAGGAACGCGAGCGGTTGAAGTGGAAGGCATCGACCAGCACGCAGCCATTGGCCCGCTCGGCGTTGGCCACGACGCGCATGGCCTGGCGCAGGTCGCGAACGTCGGTCCAGGGCATGAACTCCAGGTGCGGGTAGATGCCGTAGCCGGCCGCCAGATCGCAGAGTTCGGCAAAGCGCATGGTGAGGCGCGCTTCATCCGGATCGTTGCCGGCCACCAGCAGCTCGGTGCCGCCCAGTTCGGCGCCGACCGCCAGGATCGGTTCGAAATCGGCCACGCACGTGTCCGCCTTGAGGCGGAGGATTTCCAGGTCGAGCACCTTGATGCCGGTGTCGCGCAGGCGCGCCTGGGTCTGCCGGCGCAGGGTGGGGTCAGCCACCAGCGGGAAGTGCTGTTCCTGCTCGGTGGCCGGCACCAGGCGCAGGCCGACATGGCTGTAACCGGCGCGGGCGGCAGCTTCCACCATGTCTGGCGGCGACAGTTCGAGCACCGTCAGGGCGGCGAGGGAAAAGATTCGGTCGGTCATGTCATTCACCAAAGGTCGGGAAATCAGGCGATCAGTTCGGGCGCGCAGGCCCGGCCCGTTTCGGCGGCCTGGCGGATCGCTTCGATCAGGGCCAGGGTACGGCCAGCGTCGGCTGCGTCGATCAAGGGCGCTTCGCTGCCCTGGACCACGCGGATGAAGTGTTGCAGTTGCAAGGTCAACGCCTCGCCTGCCGGGATGGCCTCCTCGCTCTGCAGCAACGGTGTGTGCCAGCCGGAACCGGCCTCAGCGTAGTGCCAGCGCTTGAGCTGCGGAATGCTCAGCGCCCCCTTGGTGCCCGCCAGCAGGTAGCAGGGCTGACCGTCCTGGCGCGGGTAGATCGGGCTCTCGCCGGAATCCAGCTCCCAGCTCCACGGCGCGGCGACCGCGTCGGAACCGGTCAGGCTACCCAGTGCGCCGTTGGCGAACTGCAACAGCACCGCCGCGCTGTCTTCGTTGGCGAAGCCGCGCACGTCGTTGCGGGTGAATGCCTGCACCTGCACCACCTCGCCGCACAGGTGGCGCAGCAGGTCGAGGTCGTGAATCAGGTTGGTGAGCAGAAAGCCCGCCCCCGGCTCGCGGCGCCAAGGCGTCTCGAAGTAGCTGTCGGGCTTCTGCAGCTGCCACAACGCGGTGACGTTGATCAGCCGCCCCAGTTTGCCATCGGCGATAACCTGGCGGGCCTTGGCGATCAGCGGGTTATGGCGCCGATGATGGCCCACCAGCACCGGCACGCCACGACGGCGCGAGGCCTCGACCAACGCACGCACTTCGTCCAGGTGCACGCCCACTGGTTTTTCCAGCAGCACCGGTACGCCAGCCTCGACACAATCCAGGGCGGTGGCCACGTGCAAGTTGTTGGGGTTGGCGACGATCACCGCATCGGGGCGGGCCTGGTCGAGCATCTGCCGGTGATCGGCGAAGCAGGCTACCCCGCATTCTGCGGCAAACGCCTCGGTCTGCGGGCCCGGGTCTGCCACGGCACACAGCCGGGCGGCTTGCGGCAGCCTGAGCAGATGCTGGTAATGCTGGCGGCCCATGATGCCGGCACCGATCAGGGCGATGCGTAGGGGTGCGTTCAACGTGCTGTCCTCTTGTCTTTATTGTGCTACCAATTGTGAAACAGAGTTCCAGAATCGACATCAGCACACTGTAGAACCAAGTTCAGCTTTTCAGAACGACCTGTCGCACAGACTGTGCGATTACCGACCAGAAACGCTTCTCAGGCGAATAATTCGCTCGCTCGACTGGCCGCTGACAGCTCTTCTGCTGCCGCCAGCAACAACGGCGCCAATTCTGCCAAGCGGGTTTGCGCCAGACGGGCGCTAGGGCCGGCAATGCTGAGCACGCCTATGACCTCGTCGTTTTGCGGGCGTCGCACTACGGCGGCAAGGGCCGATGTGCCGATGGCCGAGGTCTGCTCGACCCAGGCATAGCCGCGCTCGCGGGCGCGGTGCAGGTAGGCCAGCAGGTCATCGGTGGAGCGCGGCGCGTTGGGGCCGAACTGGGCAGGGTCGGCAATGCCTTGGCGCAACACCATCTGCAGCGCTTCTTCATCGCTCAGGCTGGCCAGCCAGGCATGCCCGGAGGCGGTGTAGAACAAGGGCGCGTCACGCCCCATGTCCGGGTCGTAGCGCAAACCGGAACGGGCCCCTTGAGACTTGGCGATCCAGGTCTGGCGATGGCCCTCGATCACCCCCAGGCGTACCAGCTCGCCGCTGTCCTGGGCCAGGCGATCGAGAATGGGCTGGATGATGTCCGCACCGCTGCTGGACAGGTAGCGAAAGCCCATCGCCACCAGCTTGGCGGACAATTGATAGCGGCTGTTGTCGCGGTTCTGGCGCACGTAGCCCAGGCGCACCAGTTCGGTAAGCATGCGGTGGGCCGCACTCTTGGGAATGTCCAGGCGCTCGGCCAGGGTTTGCAGCGGCAGGCCGTGCGGCTCGCCGGTAAGGCTTTCTACAAGACTGAAGGCGCGTTCGATCTGACTACCAGCCATGACACATATTCCTGAAAATTTGCCCGATTCTAGAAGATGATTCCATGTCCTCAACATTCAACGCAGCCTGCTTGCATTGAAGTGTCCGGTTATCGACCAGTTATTGGCACCCGGCCTTGCAGTGCTGAGGCCTGCAAAGGAACATTGTGGAACCGTGCTCCAATAATAATGCAGGAGATACCGCAATGCCCGCCGAACCCTTCCCAAGCGACTGCGACGTACTGGTCATAGGCTCCGGTGCGGCCGGCCTGGCAGCGGCAGTCACGGCCGCCTGGCACGGGCAGAAGGTCATCCTGGTGGAAAAAGACGCTGTGCTCGGCGGTGCCACCGCCTGGTCCGGTGGCTGGGCCTGGGTGCCGCGCAACCCGCTGGCCCGGCGCGCCGGGATCATCGAGGACATCGAGCAGCCGCGCACCTACCTGCGCCACGAACTGGGCAGCCACTACGATGCCGAGCGCGTCGACGCCTTCCTCGAAGCCTGCCCGCACATGGTCGCCTTCTTCGAACGGCACACAGCCCTGCAGTTCGCCGACGGCAATGGCATCCCCGACATGCACGGCGACACGCCCGGCGCCGCGCTCGGTGGCCACCAGGTGATTGCCGCGCCATACGATGCCCGCCAGCTGGGCGCACTGCTGCCGCGCCTGCGCAAGACCCTGCGCGAAACCTCGTTCATGGGCATGCCGATCATGGCCGGTGCCGACCTTGCCGCCTTCCTCAACATGACCCGCTCGCCGCGCGCCTTGCTGCATGTGGGCAAACGCTTCGCCTGCCACCTCTACCACCTGGCCCGCCATGGCCGGGCGATGCACCTGGTCAACGGGGTGGCGCTGGTGGCACGACTGGCCAAGTCGGCGGAAGACTTGGGCGTGCGGATGATCGAGTCGACCGCAGCCCAGGGCCTGCTGATGGAGCACGGCAAGGTGCAGGGGGCCTTGGTTGCCACCGCGCAAGGCGAGCGGGCGATCCGTGCCAAGGCCGTCGTGCTGGCGGCAGGCGGCTTCCCCAACGATACGGCCAGGCGCCGGCAGCTGTTCCCGCGCGATGCCAGCGGCCACGACAACCTCGCCCTGCCCCCGCAGTCCTGCTCCGGCGATGGCCTGCGCCTGGGTGAGTCGGCCGGTGGCGTGGTGGCCACCGACCTCAAGTCGCCAGTGGCCTGGGCGCCGGTGTCGAAAGTGCCGCACCGCGACGGCAGCGTCGGCCACTTCCCGCATATCATCGAACGCGGCAAACCGGGCATCATCGGTGTGCTCGCCAACGGCAAGCGCTTCGTCAACGAGGCGCACGGCTATTACGACTATGTATCGGCCATGGTTGCCGCCGTGCCGCAGGGCCAGGAAGTCTGCTCATGGCTGATCTGCGACCACCGCTTCCTGCGCCGCTACGGCCTCGGCCATGCGCGCCCGGCGCCCCTGCCAGTAGGGCCGCATCTACGCAGCGGCTACCTGAAACGCGGCACCACCCTGGCGCAACTGGCCCAGGTTTGCGGCATCGACCCCGCAGGGCTGGCCGCCACGGTCGCCGAATTCAACCAGCATGCGCGCCAAGGCCAGGACCCAGCCTTCGGCCGTGGCTCGACGCCGTTCAACCGCAAACAGGGCGACCCGTTGCACAAAGGGCCGAACCCCTGCGTAGCGCCTATCGAGCATGGGCCGTTCTACGCGGTGAAGGTACAACCTGGCTGCTTCGGCACCTTCGCCGGCCTGCGCACCGACGGCCACGCCCGCGTGCTGAACGACGCCGGCGAGCCAATCAGCGGCCTGTACGCGGCCGGTACCGACATGGCCAGCGTGTTCGGCGGCTGGTACCCGTCTGGCGGCATCAACCTCGGGCCGGCGCTGACCTTCGGCTATGTCGCCGCGCGGCATATCAGCGGCGTCACGGCATACGAATAACGGCAGCGGTTGGCAAACCATGGACATCGGCGGGGTTTGCCACTCACACTTGGCCAGCGCCAAAAAGAGTGCCCACCGACCTTACCCGAGGAGGACGACCGCCCTTGAACAAGAACACCGAGCCCTCACGCGGCTGGCTCGCGAGTAAACTGCTCGCCGATGGCCAGGAACCGGACCCGCGCTTCACCCTGGCCAACGAGCGCACCTTCCTGGCCTGGATCAGGACCGCGCTGGCATTGCTGGCCAGCGGCATCGCCGTGGACATGTTCACCGCCGAAATCTTCAGCGCCGGCACCCGCCGCCTGCTGGCAGTGGCGTTGATCAGCCTGGCCTTGCTCCTGAGCTTGCCGGCCTTCGTCCGCTGGCTCAATGTGGAGCGGGCGATGCGCCAGAAGCGCCCGCTGCCGTTCCCACTGATCGCCCCTGCGCTGTCGATTGGCGTGTCACTGGTGATGGCGTTCTTTGCCTACGCGGTGTTCTTCCATGCCTGACCCACAACTGGCCAACGTCGATGAGGGGTTGCAGCCAGAGCGCACGCTGCTGGCGTGGCGCCGGACCATCCTGGCGATGGTCGTGTGCAGTTGTTTCTTCCTGCGCTGGGTGCCGCACCATCGCTGGCTGGCGGTGGCACCGGCGGTGCTTTGCCTGCTGGCGGCCGGCGCCGCCTGGCTGCGTTTGCGGCGCAGCTACCTGCGCAATGTGACTGGCCTGCAGGCCGAGACCATTGCCTCTGGCATCACCGTGAACCTGTTGCTGGCGGTATGCGTTACCGCCCTGTGCGCGGTGGAGCTGGCCGCGATCCTGGCCTGGTGAGTCAGCGCACCCTAGAACTGCGCCAGCCAGTACGTCACATCCACCTCGTCGATCTGGTCCTCACGCAGGAAGCGCGCGGCATATTCCCGATGCACACCGCTGCTTAAGAACAGCCGCAGCAGCTGCCCATCGATGTGGTTGTCGCGGGCCATGGCGACCAGGATCTTCACCGACTCCGACAAGCTCTTCGCCGCCTTGTACGGCCTGTCCGCAGCCGTCAGCGCCTCAAAGATATCGGCAATGGCCATCACCCGCTCGGCAATGCTCAGGTCATCTTTGCCCAGCCGCCGCGGGTAGCCGCCGCCATCCATCTTCTCGTGGTGGTTGCCGGCGATATCCGGCACCCGCCGCAGCTGGCGCGGGAACGGCAGCGCGGTCAGCATGATGATGGTCTGCACAATATGTTCGTTGATCTTGAAGCGTTCTTCATCGTTGAGCGTGCCACGGCGGATCGACAGGTTGTACAGCTCGCCGTGGTTGCTGGCATTGGCCGGCAGGCGCATGTCAAAGCCCCAGACATTGCGCGGGTCGTCCTTGGCCACTGGCGGCTTGCGCGAGCCCCAAGGCACCTGGTGGTCAGGCCGATCGGCCAGCAACGGTTCAGCCACCGGCAACGGCGCGGGCGTGGCACCTGCATGGCGCTGCGCCTCCTCGTGGGAAATGCCCAGACGGTTGTCGAAATGCCGCAGCCAGCGGCGCTGGCCGATACGCTGCAGGCGCTCGACGTCTTCATCCTGCATGAATTCGCCACCGATATTGACCTTGGCGACGAAGGCGAAGTCGTCCTGCAGTTCGCCACGGCAGTGCGCCAGGGTTCGTTGCAGCACCGTTTTATCCTCGCCCGCCGCCAGGCCTTGCCAATAGGCCAGTTCGGCGTCGCGCCAGAGCACCTCGAAGCGCGTGCGGACTTCATGGATGCGGTTGTACAGGGTCTCCAGCTTGGTTGCCTTGTCCACCACGTATTCAGGGCTGGTAACCTTGCCGCAATCGTGCAGCCAGGCGGCAATGCGGAATTCGTAGCGCTCGGCCTCGCTCATGCTGAAGTCGGCGTAGGGCCCACTGTCGGCCTGCACGGCCTTGTCCAGCAGCATCTGCGCCAATCGCGGCACGCGCTCGCAGTGACCGCCGGTGTAGGGACTCTTGGCATCGATGGCGTCAGCCAGCAGCTTGATCATCGCGTCCAGCAGGCGCTTCTGGGCTTCGACCAGCTGGCGCGTCTCGATGGCCACGGCAGCGGCACCGGACAGCTCCTCGACGAAGCGGAGGAAGGGCGCGCCGACTTCGGCGGGCTTTTGCTGCAATTCAAGAACAAGAATGCCTAGCAGCTCATGACCACGGTCCTTGAGCACCAGCGCCAGGCTGCGCCCGCCCAGCCCCAAAGCATGGGTTACCGTAGCGGCCAGGTCGAGGTGCCCGGCTTCGCCAACGGCCAGCGCCTCAGGGTAGCCACGGCCCCGGCAAGCGGCCGCCAGGTGCAGCTGGGCGCGCTCTTCATCGAACAGGTACACCGCGCCCGCACTGACCCCGGCAGCGTCCACCAGATGGCTCAACACCCCATCGAGCATGCGTTCCAGCTGGCTCTCCCGGCTCAGCGTCAGGGTGATTGCCTGGAAGCTGCGGATGGTGCCGGACATGCGGCTGAGCACCCGGCTCAGCTCCTTTACTTCGGACACCCGCGATGCCACCCCCACTTCGCGGCTGAAATCGAAATCGGCCAGGCCGCGCACCTGTTCGGCCAGCTGATGCAACGGGCGCCCGATGCGCTGGCCAAGCAAGCCGCCCAACAGCAGCAACACGGCCATCAGCATCGCGGTCCACAGCATCTGCCGGAACAGCACCTCGCGTGCGCTTGCCAGCAACTCCTGCGCCGGCACGGCAATCAGCACCTGCAAGTCCTGCCCGGCCAGCTTGGTCAGCTGCACGCGCATGCCGTACCAAGTGGCGCCGTCCACCTCATAGACCTCGGGTCGAGTGCCTTGGGGCAAACGGTTGTAGATCTGCTGCAAGCTGGGGATACCCAGTTCGGCCACGCGCGACAGGCGCACCGCTTCGCCGTCATGCACGATGACCCGCTGCAGGTCCGGGTAGGCCACCACGCTGCCTTGGTCATCGATCACGGCGATCTCGGTACCGCGGGTCATGCGCAGGTCGCGGGTCTCGTTGGCCAAGTCATCGACCGAGACATCCATGCCGAGTACCGACGCGCCATCGACGCTGCGCTGGGCCATGGTCATGCCGATTTCACGGGTGGTGAAGAACACGTAGGGCCGGGTCAGCACCGTGCTGGCCTGCGCCGAGGCGTCAGCGAACCACGGCCGCGTGCGCGGGTCGTAGTGATAGTCCGGCATGGCCTGGCGTTTGAGCAGGGTCAGCGCCGGGTCATAAAAGCGCCACTCGCCTACCCTCGCCCCACCCTCGCCCAGGCTGACACTCTGCACCAGGAAGCGGGTACCGGTCGGCGCGGCAAAGCGCTCAAGCAGCTGCGGGTCGCGCAAGCGGCGCACCAGCAAAAATTCGCCATTGGGGTAGCCGACATAGGCGGCGCTGAGCATCTTGTTGGCCTTGAGGCTCTCGACCAGTTGCGGCAGCCGCTCCAGGCGCTGGTCCTGGTTGACGGCAACCGGGTTGAAGGCCAGCAGGCGGATGCTGCTCTGCACCGGGTCGACCAGGCGCCGGGCACGTTCGTCGATGGTCTTGCCAACCTGCTGCGCGGCATCGCCGGCAGCGGCCACCAGGGCCTGACTGATACCGTGATAGCCCTGCCAGGCCAGGCCGGCGCCGAGCAGCAGCATACCCAGCATGATGGCCATTGCTACCAACAGTTGCAGGGGAATACCCCGCCCGGCGTTGCTCATGGCTGGCTGCTCCACGAACGCCCGATGCACACCCTGTTCGCCCACAGGCGACCTGCCGCCCCGGCAGCATGACCCAGCAATACGCAGACCATCCGCAGCATTCCTTGTGTGGCGACTTCAACAGTGTAATCAGTCGAGACAAACATGCCGGGCGGTAGTGGCATGTGGCAGCTAGGCATGCCCGATAGTGGCACAGCGCAATTATCGACTTCAATGCAGAACGACCAAGACCGCCCCAGCGTAGGAGACTGCTGTGGTGGAAATCCTTGGCCTGCACGCCCCTACCCGCTAAAATCCTCCGCGGGTGCTAGCTGCAAGGTGCAGTGATGCAGGTTAAAGAACAGTGCAGGTCGGGCCGCCTGCAGGAGTTCTTGTGCCTATGCAAAAAACCAAATTGACCCGCGCCCAGCGCCTGGCCCAGCGGGCCTTCGCCAATTTCGAGCGTTTCCTGCACATCGAAGCGGTCAGCGGCATCGTCCTGCTGGTCACCGCCGTTGCAGCGCTGATCTGGGCCAACTCCCCGGCCGCTGCCAGCTATGACGCCCTTTGGCACACGCCGATCAGCTTCGGGATCGGGTCGCTGAGCTTCTCGCAGTCACTGCACTTCTGGATCAACGATGGCTTGATGACCATCTTCTTCCTGGTGGTGGGCATGGAGATCCGCCGCGAAATCCATGAAGGCGCGCTGTCCAGCCTGCGCCAGGCCACCTTACCGATGGCCGCTGCGGTGGGTGGCGTCGTCGCTCCTGCACTGATCTACCTGGCCTTCGGCCATGCGCCGACCGAGCAGCAAGGCTGGGCCGTGCCGACTGCCACCGACATCGCCTTCGCGGTCGGCGTGCTGGCCTTGCTGGGCAAGTCGATCCCTTCCAACATCCGCGTATTCCTGCTGGCGCTGGCGATCATCGATGACATCATCGCCGTGCTGATCATCGCCGTGTTCTACTCCGGTGGCCTCGACTACAGCGGCTTCGGCGTCGCTGCCATCGGCCTGCTGCTGGTAGTAGCGCTGCAGAAAATCGGCGTCGGCTCGGCTTGGGCCTATGTCATCCCCGGCGCGATCACTTGGGTCGGCATGCTGATGACCGGTGCCCACCCAACCCTGGCCGGGGTGATCCTCGGCCTGATGACGCCGGTGGCCGCCATGCCCCTGGGCGAGCGCCCGGTGGATGCGATTTCGCGGTTCACCCACGATCTGTTGGGCCGGGCCAAGACGCCCGAGTCGGACACCGGTGAACTCATCGACCCGCTCAAACGCCTGCGCCTGGCGCAACGCGAGCTGGTGCCCCCAGTGACCCGTGTCGGCGGCGCCCTGCACCCTTGGGTAGCCTATGCGATCATGCCGCTGTTCGCCCTGGCCAACGCCGGTGTGGGCCTGTCCGGTATCGACTTGTCCGCCGAGGCGCCACACTGGGTGATGATGGCAGTTGCCGTGGCGCTGGTGGCTGGCAAGCCGCTGGGCATCATCAGCGTCAGCTGGCTGATGGTGCGCCTGGGCTGGTGCAGCCTGCCGGCCCAGGTCAACTGGCGCGGCATCACGCTGATCGGCCTGCTGGCTGGCATTGGCTTCACCATGTCGATCTTCATTGCCAACCTGGCCTACAGCGACCCGGCCTCGCTGGGTGCAGCCAAGCTTGGCGTGCTGTCGGGCTCGGTCATCGCAGCCGTGCTGGGCCTCGCCTGGGGCGTCACGGGCCTGCGCAAGGGCGCGAGCAAGGCGCCTGTGCAAGTTAGTTGAAGGGTGACCGGGGCCTGATGGCCCCGGCATTTTCCTGTATACAAAATACCCGAACTTTGCTTACATGCGTGTCTGTGCGCCTACGACAGCGGCAATCGTCGCTGCGTATTGTGCCAGGCATGAGCCATGCAAGCTTCTCAGCAACACACCCCTAAGACCCTCCTGGTCAAGAATGCCGCACTGCTGGTCACCATGGACGGCGAACGCCGTGAAATCAGAGGTGGCGGCCTTTATATCGAAGACAACCTGATCAAGCAGGTCGGCCCCGGCGATACGCTGCCACAGCACGCCGACGTGATCCTCGACATGGCCGGCAAGGTGGTCATCCCGGGCCTGGTCAACACCCACCACCACATGTACCAGAGCCTTACCCGCGTGGTGCCGGCGGCCCAGGACGGTGAGCTGTTCAACTGGCTGACCAACCTTTACCCGATCTGGGCGCGGCTGACCCCGGAAATGATCTCGGTTTCGACCCAGACGGCCATGGCCGAGCTGATCCTGTCGGGCTGCACCACCTCCAGCGACCACCTGTACATCTACCCCAACGGCTGCAAGCTCGACGACAGCATCCACGCTGCCAGCGAGATCGGCATGCGTTTTCATGCCGCCCGCGGCAGCATGAGCGTGGGCCGCAGCCAGGGTGGCTTGCCGCCTGACTCGGTGGTGGAGAAGGAAAGCGACATTCTCAAGGAGTCGCAGCGCCTGATCGAGGACTACCACGATGCCCGTCACGGTTCGATGCTGCGCGTGGTGGTGGCGCCCTGCTCGCCTTTCTCGGTCAGCCGTGACCTGATGCGCGAAGCCGCAGTACTGGCGCGCAACTACGGCGTATCGCTGCACACCCACCTGGCCGAGAACGTCAACGACATCGCCTACAGCCGCGAGAAGTTCGGCATGACCCCGGCCGAATATGCCGAAGACCTCGGTTGGGTTGGCCATGACGTGTGGCACGCCCACTGCGTGCAGCTTGACCAGCATGGCATCGAGCTGTTCGCTCGCACCGGCACCGGTGTCGCCCACTGCCCGTGCTCGAACATGCGCCTGGCGTCTGGCATCGCGCCGATCCGCAAGATGCGCGACCACGGTGTACCGGTGGGCCTGGGCGTCGACGGCTCGGCCTCCAATGACGGTGCCAGCATGATCGGCGAAGTGCGCCAGGCGCTGCTGCTGCAGCGCGTAGGCTTTGGGCCTGACGCGATGACCGCCCGCGAAGCCCTGGAAATCGCCACCCTGGGCGGCGCCAAGGTGCTCAACCGCAACGACATTGGTGCCTTGGCGCCGGGCATGACCGCCGACTTCGTGGCCTTCGACCTGGGTCATGTGGCCTATGCCGGTGCCCTGCATGACCCGCTGGCGGCCCTGGTGTTCTGCACCCCGACCCACGTCGACACCAGCGTGATCAATGGCCGTGTGGTGGTGCAGGATGGTCGCATCACCACCATCGACCTGCCGCGTGTGCTGGAACGCCACAACCAACTGGCCTACCAGCTCGTCAGCGGCGACTGACTCCGCCAGGAAGTGCTCTGCTTCTGCTCTGCTCTGCTCTGCTTTTGCTTCTAAGCGCGCGGTAGTTCAGCAAACGCAGAATGCGACTTCAGGAGGCCGAGCGCAGGCCTTGCGGAGGGAGGTGACGGGCATGGATGCCCGTCAAGCGCTGCGGCCCAGGATGGGCCGTTCAGCGCGGTCCTCCCGGGAGCAAGGCCGGAGCGAGGGAACCCCGGAGCGCAGCGCAGGGGCCGGATGATAGGAGCCAGCGTTTTTTGGTTACTTTTTGTCGCGTTGACAAAAAGTGACCCGCCGTAAGGGCGGAAAGGTGACTGTGCGTCGCCATCGCAAAAGAATGCACTCGACTGAATCAAAACCACCGCAGTCGAGCTTTTGGCTTTTGGCTTTTGGCTTTTGGCTTTTGGCTTTTGGCTTTTGGCTTTTGGGAGTGGGCTTTCAAATCAAGTCAACATTCATTCGCCATGGTGGCGCTGAATCACCTTTTCGCCTTTACGGCGACCTACTTTTTGACTGGGCAAAAAGTAGGCAAAAACCCCCGCTCCCATCATCCGGCCCCTGCGCTGCGCTCCGGGGTCCCCTCACTCCGGCGCCTTCCGGGCCCGCGCGGCCTACGACTTGCTGCGCAAGTCTACATCTCGCGCCTTCGGCTGCGCCGAAGGGGTGCTGCGCACCCTGGCCCTCCAGACGCCTGCGTTCGGCCTCCTGAAGTCGCACTCAGCGTCGCCTGGACTATCGCGCGCTTAGAAGCCAAAGCAAAAGCAGAGCAAAAGCAGGAGCAAGAGCAAGAGCAAGAGCAAGAGCAAGAGCAAGAGCAAGAGCAAGAACCGAGGCTCAGCGGTTGCAGGACTGATTCTGAAACCGCATGAACAAATCTTCATCTTGGCCCTCAACGCCCTGATGGTGGGGTGGATGCACGATGCGCAGCGGTACACGGATCGCGCTTGCCTTGAGGCGCGGGGCCGGGTTGCGTAGCATCGCCGGCCCCGGGGCCGCTGGGCGGCCCATTCGCGGGCACGCCCGCTCCCACAGTTACGCGCCAGCTCAAGATCGGCGCAGTACCTGTGGGAGCGGGCGTGCCCGCGAACGAGGGCGAAGCCCTCGCCTGCCGAATTCGCTACTGTACAGAGCCCCCATGCCGCAACCGATCCCCCTCAAGGACCACGAAAAGGAAAAACACCTGGTCAATCGCCGGCTCCTGGCCTGCGCCGCCCTGGTGTTCAGCCTGTGCGCCGTCCTGGTGGGCAGGCTCTACGTGCTGCAAGTGCTGCAACACGACCAGCAGAGCGCCGTTTCGGAAAACAACCGCGTGCATATCCTGCCCATCGCCCCCGAACGCGGGCTGATCTACGACCGCAATGGCGTGGTGCTGGCCGACAACAAGCCCAGCTTCGACCTGACCATGACCCGCGAGCGCGCCGGTGACTCGGCCAAGGTGCTCGACACCCTGGCGCAAATCCTCGGCCTGGGCGAGGACGACCGCAAGCAGTTCGACAAAGACCTGCGTCGCGGCCGCAAACCGTTCGAGCCGGTCACCCTCATGGTCGGCCTGACCGAAGAACAGATCGCCCTGATCGCAGTCAACCAGTTCCGCCTGCCCGGCCTCGACGTGGAGCCGCAGTTCATCCGCGAATACCCGCTGGCCGAACGTTTCGCCCATTCGGTCGGCTACGTCGGGCGCATCAACGAAAAAGAAGCCAAGACCCTCGACAGCACCGAGTACCGCGGCACCCAGTCCATCGGCAAGACCGGCATCGAGCACTTCTACGAAGCCCAACTGCACGGCCATGTGGGTTACGAAGAAGTGGAAACCAACGCCCAGGGCCGGGTGATGCGTGTGCTCAACCACAAGGACCCGATCCCCGGCAAGGACATCATCCTCAGCCTCGACGCGCACCTGCAGGTGGCCGCCGAAAAGGCCCTGGGTGACCGCCGTGGCGCAGTGGTGGTGCTCGACCCGGCCAACGGCGACGTGCTGGCGATGGTCAGCAACCCGAGCTTCGACCCCAACCTGTTCGTCAAGGGCATCAGCTTCAAGCAGTACGCCGCGCTGCGCGACTCGATCGACCGGCCGCTGTTCAACCGCGTGCTGCGCGGCCTCTATGCGCCAGGCTCGACGGTCAAGCCGGAAGTGGCCATCGCCGGCCTCGACAGCGGCGTGATCACCCCCGGCAGCCGCGTGTTCGACCCCGGCTACTACGAGCTGCCCAACTACGACCACAAGTACCGCAACTGGAACCACAGCGGCGATGGCTGGGTAGATATGTACACCGCCATCATGCGCTCCAACGACACCTACTTCTACGACCTCGCGCACAAGCTCGGCATCGACCGCCTGCACGACTACATGGCCGAATTCGGCCTGGGCCAGAAGGTCTCGCTGGACATGTTCGAAGAAGCCCCAGGGCTGATGCCTTCGCAAGCCTGGAAGCGTGCCACCCGCCGCCAGGCCTGGTTCCCGGGCGAAACGCTGATCCTCGGCATCGGCCAGGGCTACATGCAGGTCACCCCGCTGCAACTGGCCCAGGCTACCAGCCTGCTGGCCAGCAAAGGCGTGTGGCACCGCCCGCACCTGGCCATGACCGTGGGTGGCGAGGCCCCGGTCGACCCCAACCCGATGCCCGACATCGTGCTACACGACAAGCACGCCTGGGACCAGGTCAACGTCGGCATGCAGATGGTCATGCACGATCCGCGCGGCATCGCCCGCGCCGCTGCGGCCGGTGCCCAGTACCGCATCGCCGGCAAGAGCGGCACGGCACAGGTGGTGGCGATCAAGCAAGGTGAGCGCTACAACCGCAACAAGACCCTCGAACGCCACCGCGACAACGCCCTTTTCGTCGGTTTCGCCCCGGCCGACCACCCGAGCGTGGTAGTCGCCGTGATGATCGAGAACGGCGAGGCCGGCGGCCGCGTTGCCGGCCCGGTGGTGCGCGAAGTGATGGACGCGTATCTGCTCGATGAACAGGGCCACCTGAAGCCTCAATTTGCCGGCACGCCAGCGGCCAAGCCGGTGCCGCACAGCTGAAAGGCCCGGCGGCATCGGCTGAGCGCTGCTCTAGCCACGTTCGAAGAAGCTGCTGCCTTTTTCCTTGAGCAGCGTCACCAACGCCCCTGCCGCCGGCGACAAGTAGCCGTCCGTGCGCACCGACACTGCTACGGTGCGGCACATGGTGGTCTGCCGGAGCGGCACTTCGCGCAGCCAGGACATGCCCAAGCCATGCTCCAGGGTTTCCCTGGCAGCGAAGCTGAGCAACTGGGTACGCGCAATCAGCCGGGGCAGCAGCGAGATGGCGTTGGTCTCGATCTGCACAAGCGGCGCTGGCAACTGATGGGCGATGAACACGTTGTCGATCCAGCGACGGGCAGTCACCGTCGGCCCCGCCAGCACCCAGCGGTACTGGCAGAGGCGCTGCAAGGTGATGGGGCCAGCGAAGATCGGGTGCTCGGCGCTGGCCACCACGATCGCTTCGTCTTCGAGAATCGGATAGGTGGTGAACTCGGGATCCATGGCGATCTGCGGTGAAATGATCACATCCAGCCGCCCGGCGCGCAGGGACTCCTTGAGCACGTCGTCCTGGGCGATCGACAGCTTCAAGGTCACTTCCGGCGCTCGCTCCAGCAGCGCTGCGGTCAGATGCGGCAGCAGGTGATCGGCCATGCTCGCGGCGCAGCCCAGGCGGATGTTGCCGACCAGCCCACTGGCGAAGTCGCGCACCTCGCGCTCGGTTTCGGCGATGTTCAACTGCAGTTGCTTGCCCCGCGCCAGCAGCAGCTTGCCGACATCGGTGAGCTTGATGCGGCGGCCATCGCGCTGGAACAAGCGGGTGCCCAGCGATTCTTCCAGGCGCTGGATGCTCTTGCTCAGCGCCGGCTGGCTGCGGTTGAGCTTTTCCGCAGCCCGGCCCAGGTGGCCGAGTTCGGCAATGGTTTCGAAATAGGTGAGGTCACGCAGGTCCATGATTCATGAATTTCAGTTATGGATTCATCGAAAGTAGAAAATAGACTTGATCGATTGCGCCGTCGATAATTTTCTCCGCTGGCGCTGCCAGCCACGCGTTATCCGCTGCGCAAGGAGTATCCACGTTGCAGACCGCCCTACCCCCCGCTTTCAGGCCCCTCTTGCAATGGCTCGCACTGCTGATCTGTGCCGGCGCATTCGGCCAGTTGCTGCATGCCCTGGCCGTGCCGGCCGGGTTGTTCCTCGGCCCCATGCTGGTGGCCATCGTCTTCGGCGTCTCGGGCGCGCAACTGCACCTGCATCGCCAGCTGTTCCGTTTCGGTCAGGGCTGCGTCGGCCTGCTGGTCGCCCATTCGGTGACGTGGGCGGTACTGGTGTCGATGGCCCAGTCCTGGCACTTGATGCTGGTCGCCACCTTCATCACGGTGGCGCTCAGCGCCCTGGTGGGCCTTGGCACGGTGCGCTTCGGCGGCATCCCAGGCAGCACTGCCGCCTGGGGTACGGCACCGGGGGCAGCTTCGGCGATGGTGTCGATGGCCGAGGACAATGGCGCCGACGGCCGCGTCGTGGCAACCATGCAATATGTGCGGGTGGTCTGCGTGGTGATGATTGGCTCGCTGGTCAGCCACTTGCTCGGCGCCACACCGGCTGCAGGCGCGGTGGCTAATGCACCGGCGGCGCTGGCAGGCCCGCACCTGCTCGACAGCCTGCTCAGCCTGGGTGTGGTGCTGCTGGGCATCACCCTCGGCAACCGCCTGCCTGCCGGCGCCTTGCTGACACCGCTGCTGCTGGGCGGTGCCCTGCAACTCAGTGGGTTGCTGACCATCCGCTTGGCCGAGCCCTTGCTGGCCATTGCCTACGGTGCCATCGGCTGTTACATCGGCCTGCGCTTCGACCGGCAGACCGTGCGCTATGTGTGGAAGCGCCTGCCGACCATGATTGCCGGGGCGGTGGTGCTGATTGCGCTATGCGCCGCGTGCGCTTACGGGCTGGCCTTGGCGATGGGCACGGACTTCTTGTCGATGTACCTGGCGACCAGCCCGGGGGGGCTGGATGCCATGGCAATCATTGCAGTGGAAACCCATGCAGATGTCGGCCTGGTACTGGCCATGCAGACCTTGCGGCTGTTCGGGGTGATCCTGACCGGGGCCTTCTGTGCGCGGCAGATCATTCGCCTGACCCAGGGGTGCGGTGGCTAGCGGCGCCACAATCCTCACGCCGGGCCCTTCAATGCCGCCTCGATCTTCGCCACATCGATCTTGCCCATGCTCATCATCGCGTCGAACGCCCGCTTGGCCGCTGCCTTGTCGGGGTGGGAGATGGCTTGGATGAGTATGCGCGGGGTGATCTGCCAGGAGATGCCCCACTTGTCCTTGCACCAGCCACAGACGCTCTCGCTGCCGTCGTTGCTGACGATGGCATGCCAGAGCCGGTCGGTCTCGGCCTGGTCCTCGGTGCAGACCTGGAACGAAAACGCCTCGCTGTGCTTGAACGTGGTACCGCCATTGAGCCCGACGCAAGGGATGCCCATCACGGTAAATTCGACGGTAATCACCTCACCGACCTTGCCCGACGGGTAGTCGCCGGGGGCCAGGTGCACCGCCAGCACGTGGCTGTCGGGGAAGGTTCGGGCATAAAAGTTGGCCGCTTGTTCGGCATCCTTGTCGAACCACAGGCAGATCGTGTTCTTGGCAGTCATGGCAAGGCCCCATGGGCAAACAGGAAGCTTTGAGTCTAGCCCTTCAGTCCAAGCTGACGAGGGCCACCGCCAAGATAACGATCAGAAGCCACCTACCAATCACGGGGAAATTTCCCACAACCCGCACATGGCGGGGCATTGCATCATTGCGGACGAACCTCACAAGCGACTTCTCGCAGGGAGATACAGGTTTGTCTGATTTCAAATCAAAGTTGCAGCACCTCAGCGCCGAACAGATCGAGGCGCTGTACAGCGAATACATCAGCGGGGAGAAAATTGCCCAGCTGCTCGAACGCTACGCCATCGACCTCGCCCCCAGCAGCCTGATCAAGGCCTTTCCCCCCGTACCCTGCGCCGAACTCGTGTGCCCTTATTGCGAAGTCAGCCTGTACGAACGGCGCAAAAGCCGCACGGCCAACAGCTGGAACGATAACCTGGCCTACTGCCCGAACTGCGCCCACCGTCACTACTTCCCAGGGCGCAACCGCTGGCAACGCGCTTGCGCCTGCCAGCCCTGCCTGGCGGCGCGCGAACAGGCCCGGCAGGCAAAGGCCATCGAACAGCGCAAGCGCATCAAGGAGCACTGGTCGCTGGGAAAGCACCTGCCAGTGCCACTGCACACGCTGTCGATCACCCGCCAGTTGCAGTTGCTGGCCGTGCTCGAAATCCGCATGGACACGCAAACGGATTGCATCCTGGCTGCGGAAAAAACCATCGGCGATGGGCGTGTCAGCCCCTCCAAGGGCATGGATTCAACCATCCTGCTGGCGCTGCATGAAGACCAGATCCTGCTGGTCGACCCGGATTCGCCGCTGGAGGCCTTCAGCGACGACCCGACACCGAAGGCCTGGCAGAACAAGGTGCGCTGGGTCGCCAATGTCAGCCTGGATGACCCGCAGCGGGCCGGCCTCGGCATTTTGCATCGCGCGCTGCACACGGCGCTTTGCGCTGGCCCGCAGCCGCAATGGCATGACGAACTCGTCGCAGCCATCAAGTCGCTCTGCAACGAAGAAGTGTGCGCCTACATCGCCACCCGCTGCGCGGAACACGGGCTGCCCTTCGAGGCAAGGCACAAAGCCGCAGAAGTCGCAGCCCAGCTGCTCGACAAGCATCCCGTGCGGCACATCTGGTCGCTGGTCAACACTGCGGTCCGTGGGGCACTGTCATTCGTTGCCCGCGCCCAGGTCAACAAACTGCACGCCGCCAACACCATTCCAGGGAGCCTGCTGTCGCTGAGCGAACGCGCCATCCGCGAGGACTGGCAGTTCACGGTATCGAGCTACGACAGCCACGCCCCGCGTTCAGGTTTCAGTCAGGCGCTGTTCGACGTGCTGTTGCAACAGCGCGACCATGGCCTGAGTCGCAAGGTCAGCGACTACATCGCTGAGCTGCCGGTACATGCGGACGATAACGGCTGCAGGCTGTTTTGCGCCATGTGCGGATCGAACCTGGTGCATGTGAAGGCGGGGCCTCGGGAAACCATCGTCAATTGCAAGGATTGCCTTGCCAGGACCCTGATATCGACATGAAAAAAGCGCCCCACCCGGGGCGCGTGCCTCGCGCCCGGTACCTGCAACATTCTGTTGGGAAATCCTACATTCAGCAGTGAACCTGCTTACAAAATTGCGGTCTGTCCCTGACGGTCAATTCACCGACCGGTTCGCCGGCCTCGTCGCTGATCCACAGTTACCGGGCCTATTTTTCCTGTTGCAGCGAAGACCCAACATGCCTGAATCCCGCCCAGCCTCCCTTGCCCTCCCTGCCCTGCGCGGCAGCCTGCTCGCCGCCCTGCTGGCCCTTGCCGTCCCCGCGCATGCCGAAGAGCCGGCCAGCGATGCGCGCTGGGTCAGCGACAGCTTGAGCACCTACGTGCGCAGTGGCCCGACCGATGGCCACCGCATCGTCGGCACGCTCAAGTCCGGGCAGAAACTCACCCTGGTCGGTAGCCAGGGCAACTACAGCCAGGTACGTGGGCAGAATGGCGACCTGGTATGGATCCTCACCAATGACCTGCAGTCGGTGCCAGGCCAGAGCGAGCGCCTGCCGCAACTCGACGCTCAGGTGGCGGAGCTGTCCGGGCAGCTCAAGACCATCGATGACAGCTGGAAGAACCGTGTACAGGGCATGCAGGAGACCCTCGACTCGCGCAAGAAGCTCATCGATGAGCTGGAAGCACGCAACCAGGCGCTCAGCGAACAGCTCGACCAGAGCCAGTCGAGCCTGCGCGATACCCAGGCACGTCTGGGCGACGAGAACAAGCAGGTGATGATGCGTTACATGGTCTACGGCGGCAGCATCGCCGGTGCCGGCCTGCTGGCGGGGCTGATCCTGCCGGCGCTGACCCGTGGGCGGAAAAAGAACGACCGCTGGTTCTGATCATAGACAGGCGGGCCTCTTCACGGATTCAACCGCGCAGAGGCCCGCAGCAACGTGGCGCTATCGGCTGCGCGCCTTGTTATAGATACTTTTGGCCTGGTCGGCAGCAGACTGACACTTGGCCATATCGCCGGCATCCCGAGCCTTTTTGGCTTCTTCCCATTTCACTTTGAAATCATGGGCCATGCCGCCGTGCATGCCCTGGCCACTGGCTTTGTGGTCGTCTTCCAGTTCCTTGATCTTCGCATCGCAGTTGGTTTTGGGGTCAGCGTGTGCAGCAATACTCAGCACTGAAGCAATTACCAGCAATAGGATGGATTTCATGGAGCGTTCTCCTTGGAAATCAGAATGATCATCGAGAGGCATTTGGCTCGATGCAGGGGAAAGCATAGACGGCGATGGCGCGGGCTGTGTCGGTTCAGCTCGGCGGTCATCGCCACTCGGCAAACAGGAAGTCGATGAACGCCCGTACCCGCAAGGGCATGTGCCGGGCCTAAGGGTAGATCAGCATGCCAGGTAGGCCGGTGTCGCCACCACCACCTGCTCCCCCGCGTACCGGCGTTGTTGCCAGGTGCTGGTCAAGGGCGGGCTGAATCAGGCGGTCAAGGGCCTGGAGCTGGCAGCCAGCGGCGGGCAGGTCAATGCGGTAGCACCCGGGATCATCGATACACCGCTGCACGGCGGCTCGGTCGAGGCCCTTCTTTGCGGGCCTTACTGCCGCAACCGTTCCAGCGCTTGCAACACAAACCCCGTTGCCCGCTCCACTTGCCCTTCCCGGCAGGCAATCCCCAGCTGCCGCCACAACCCGGGCCGCAGCGGCCGGCGGGCAATCCGCCGATCCAGTTCGGCGGCCTCGCCTTCCTGCGGCAACAAGGTCGCGCCATAGCCCGCCCCGACCAGGCTCTTGATCGCATCGTTGTAGTTCAGCTCGATTCGCGGCTCGGGATACAAGCCCGCCGCCGCGAACCACTCCCCGGTCACCCGTGACAACTGGGTACTGTGGTCATTGAGGATCAATGCACGCTGCGCCAGCCAGGCCGGGGTGACCTTGGCCGGCGGCTGCCAGTCGGCCGGCACATACGCCAGAATCGGGTCGCGCCGCCAGGGCGTGAGGCTGACACCCTTGCCGGCCACCTGCGGCAGCGCGACCAGGCCGATGTCCAGGCTGCCTTCTCGCAAGCGCGCCAGGGAAGCCTGGGAAGTCAGCACCTGAACCTGCACGTCGATACCAGGGTGCGCCTCTTTCAAATGCTCAAGGGCCTTGGGCAACAAGTGGGCAATGGCACCCGTGGATGCCCCCAGGCGCACCCGCCCGGTCAGGCCCTCGACCTGGCGACGCACTTCGTCCAACGCCAGGTCGGCATCGGCCAGCAAACGCCGGGCCCTACCCAGCAGCGTCTCGCCGATGGCCGTCGGGCGCACCTGGTTGCGGTTGCGCGTCAGCAGCGGCGCACCGACCCGCGCCTCCAGCTCGGCCACGTGCAAGCTGATGGTGGGCGGCGCGAGGTTGAGCTGGCGGGCGGCTTCGGCAAACGAGCCCAGGTCGGTAACCACTACCAAGGTACGCAGGCGGTCGAGGCTGATTTCGCGCATGGGCGGCGATCCTTGATTCATGAAAGCTGAACGTCAGCGTCATCATATTCAAATTTTCTTTCCCAGCGCCACAGGCGAGCATAGGCCATCTCCTCCGCTGACCGGACTCCGACCATGCACACCCCTGTTGTCTTCATCGACGGTGACCAAGGCACCACCGGCCTGCAGATCCACGCCCGCCTGCAAGGCCGCACCGACCTGCGCCTGCTGACCCTGCCGCAAGCCGAGCGCAAGGACCCACAGCGCCGCGCCGACGCCATCAACAGCGCCGACATCGCCTTGCTGTGCCTGCCCGACGATGCTGCCCGCACGGCCGTGGCGGCCATCGAGAACGCGGCCGTACGGGTGATCGACGCCAGCTCCGCGCACCGCACCACACCAGGCTGGGTCTACGGCCTGCCGGAGCTGGACGGGCAGCAGGCCGAGCGCATCGCCCAGGCCAAGCGGGTCAGCAACCCCGGCTGCTACCCGACCGGCGCCATCGCCCTGCTGCGCCCACTGGTCAAGGCCGGCCTGCTGCCGGCCGACTACCCGCTGAGCATCCACGCCATCTCGGGTTATTCCGGCGGTGGTCGTGCCGCCGTCGAGCGGCACGAAACACCGGGCGCTGAACATACCCCCATCTTGCAGATGTATGGCCTGGAACTGGCGCACAAGCACGTGCCGGAAATCCAGCTGCATGCGGGTCTGTCGGCACGGCCCATGTTCCTGCCCGGTTACGCGGCCTATCGCCAGGGCATCGTCCTGAGTATTCCCCTGCAGCTGCGCCTGCTGCCGGGCCAGCCGCGCGCCGAGCAGTTGCAAGCCTGCCTGGAGCACCACTACCAGGGTGCCCGCCATGTGCAGATGATGCCCCTGCATCAGCAAGGCCCGGCCACCCCGCTCGACCCGGAGGCGCTGAATGACAGCAACGACCTGCGCCTGGCGCTGTACGCCAACCCCGAGCACGGCCAGGTGCTGCTGACGGCGGTGTTCGACAACCTCGGCAAGGGTGCCTCGGGCGCGGCCGTGCAGAACCTCGACCTGATGCTCGCCGCGATGCGCGGCTAAAAAGGGTTTAGACTGTGCACCCCGCGCCACCTCGGCGCGGGATGAGCCAATCGCAGCCGGAGCCCGTTTACCGATGTTCATCCTGAGCCGCCTCGACAGCGTGCCGCCCGAATCTTTCCAGAGCCAGATCCGCGAGCTGGTGATCCACAACGTCGGCGATCTGAGCAGTGTCGCCATTCGCGCCGAAAACCCACTGTATCCGCTGTACCAGTACGGCGTCGGCATGGAGGTGCACCAGTACCTGCAGGCCATGGACGGCACCCGTGGCCTGGCAGTGGAACTGACCCTGGCCCTGGATGCCGATGCCCCGGACCAGTTGCTCGGTTTCGCCCTGGCCTTGCCGGCCCAGGACAACCCCCAGGCCTGCGCCCTGGCGTTTCTGGCCGTGGCACCCAGCCACCGCCGCCAAGGCATTGCCCGTGCCCTGCTGGGTGACGCGCAGGCACGCTATGCCAGTGTCGAGCTGAATGCCTTTGCCAGCCAGGTGCCGTGGTTCGAGAGCATGGGCATGCAGGTGGTCGCCGCCAGCGGGCCGCAGGTGCTGATGAGCAGCACCGGCCAGGCCAGTGGCGCGCTGATCGGTCGGCTGGACATTGCGCCGATCTATCAGACCGCCGAGGTGCTGCAGATTCACACCTACCTGCTCAATCAGCAGGGTGAGGATGCCATGCTCGATGCCGAGCAGCAGCGGGATGAATGGCTGGATGAGTTGACGGTGCAGGCCAAGGAATGTGTCAGGCAGCGCAGATCGGTGCATTGATCTGAGGGCCTCTTCGCGGGCAAGCCCGCTCCCACAGGTACTGCACAGGCCTGGAAAATTGTGCGTCCCCGGTGGGAGCGGGCTTGCCCGCGAAGAAGCAAAACTGGGCGGTCAGGCATGCACCCAACGCCGATGCAGCCCGCGGGCCAAGGCATCGAGCATGAACCCCAGCACGCCGATCAGCAGTACCATTGCCATCAGTTCCGAGTAAGCCAGGCGGTCGCGGGTATCGAGAATGAAGTACCCAAGCCCCGCGCTCACCCCGAGCATCTCGCACGGCACCAGCACGATCCACAGGATGCCAATCGCCAGGCGCACCCCGGTCAGCACATGGCCGATAACCCCCGGCACGATCACCTTGCACAAGGTTTCCCAACGCGTGGCACTGAGGCTGCGGCTCAACTGCAGCCAGCGCGGGTCGAGCTGGCGCACGCCTGCGGCCGTGTTGAGCAGGATCGGCCAGAGTGCGGCGAAGGCCAGCAGGAAGTAGATCGGCTGGTCACCCACGCCCATCAGCATCACCACCACTGGCATCCACGACAAGGGCGAGATCATCCGCAGGAACTGGAACGCCGGTGTGGTCGCTGCTTCCAGGTGCCGGTAGCTACCCACCAGCAGCCCCAGCGGCACGCCGATCAGCAACGCCAGCAACAAGCCGACCAGAATGCGCTTGAGGCTGACCCAGACATGCCCGTAGACCTCGCCTTGGCCAAGCAACTCGACCAGGCTGGCCAGGGTCGCCTGGGGCGAGAAGCGTGCCGACAGGCCGTCAGCCTCGCCGAACAACTGAACACCCGCCCACCACAGCAGCAGCAACCCCAGCAGGCCCGCCAGCCCCAGGCCGGCAGCTACGACGTGCTTGCCCATCAGACCGCGAACTCCTCGCTACGCTGGAAGTTCTCGGCGATGCCGAACACCGACGGGCCACCGACTGCGGCAATGGCGTTGCGCACGAAGCGGTCGTCGACCAGGTCGCGAGCCGTCTGCACCGGGTCCAACCCGGCGAGGAAGCCGCTTTCGCCCTCGATCAGGGTGTGCTTCAAGCGCTTGACCAGTTCTTCCGTATAGCTGGGGTATGGGTAGGGCTGGAAGTCGATGCGCTTCTCGTACCATTGCTGATGCCGGATCGCACCACTGGCCACGTAGCCAGCGCGGTCTTCGGCGGCCGGCGCCAGCACCTTGGTCAGCACCGCCGGTTCATGCGGCGTGTACTTGTTGGGGCCCGCCTTGGACAGCAACGCCGCCGCTTCGGCGCGGTGGTCGCGGGCCCATTGCTGGGCCTTGACGATGGCGTTGACCACCTTCTGCGACCACTCCGGGCGGTTGTTCAGGTCGTGTTCATGCATGAACACCACGCAGCAGGCGTGGTTGCGCCAGACATCGCCGGTAAAGCGCTGCACGCGGCCGACCTTGAGGTTCTCGGCCAGGGCATTGAACGGTTCGGCGACGATGTAGCCGGCGATGCGCTTGCTGGCCAGGGCCGGCGGCATGTCCGAGGGCGGCAGCACCAGCAGGTTGACCTCATTGGCCGCCAGCGAGGCATTGGCAGGTTTCGACACCGGGGTCAGGCCGTTGTCGTTGAGCATCTGCTGCAACACCACATTGTGGATCGAGTACCAGAACGGGATGGCCACTGTCTTGCCGCCCAGTTGCTTCATGTCGCTGATGTCCGGCGCCACGGTCAGGCCCGAGCCGCCGACATGGTTCCAGGCCACCACCTTGGCCGGTACCTTGCTGCCGTAACGTGCCCACACGGTCATCGGCGAAAGCAGGTGGATGACGTTGACCTGGCCAGAGATGAAAGCCTCGATCACCTGCGCCCAGCTGCGCAGCAATACCGGGCGCTCGGCCTTGATGCCTTCAGCCTCGAACAGGCCGTTGTTGTGCGCCACCAGCAGCGGCGTGGCATCGGTGATCGGCAGGTAGCCGATGCGCACCGGCGCGTCGGGTTCGGCCGCAGCGCGAGCCTGCAAGCTGGAGAGCAGCGGTACGGCGCCGGCAGCGGTGAGCATGGCGCTGAGCTTGAGGAAATCACGACGCGAGGTGGAGGAACAGCAGTCATCCATGCACATGGGCAGGCTCCGAAGTCAACGAGGAAGGGGAAGGTTCAGCCGTGCGGCTCGCCCGCCGAAGGGTCTTGAGTATCTCGATTCGCAGCGCGCCCAGCTCCTCGACCCGCTGCGTGCGCGGTTGCGGCAGGCCGATGTGCCATTGGCCAAGGATGTGCGCCGGGTGGTCGCCCAGTAGCAGCACCCGGTCGGACAGCAACAAGGCTTCGTCGATGTCGTGGGTAATCAGCACCGCCGCCGTGTTGTGAGCGGCGATCAGTTGCAGCAGCAATTGCTGCATGTCGGCACGGGTCACTTCGTCGAGCGCGCCGAACGGCTCGTCGAGCAGCAGGACTTCGGGCTGGCGCGCCAGGCAACGGGCCAGAGCGGTGCGCTGGGCCATGCCGCCAGACAACTGCGCCGGATACTGGTTGCGCGCATGGGCCAGGCCCACCGCGCTGATGGCCTGGTCGATGCGCGCGCGGCGCTCGGCTGCCGGCAGCTTGGGCTGGCGGGCGAAATCCAGGCCGAAGGCGACGTTCTTTTCCAGGCTCAACCAGGGCAGCAGGCTCGGGTCCTGAAAGGCCACCGCCAGGCGCGGGTGCGGCCCCTGCAGCGGCTCGCCGTGCAGGGTCACTCGCCCGCTGCGCGGTTGCTGCAAACCGGCCAGCACCCGCAGCAGGCTGGACTTGCCGACGCCACTGGGGCCGAGGATGGTCACCACCTCGCCTGGCGCCAGTTGCAGGTCAAAGCGCGCCAGCACCTCCTGCCAACCACCCTCGCGCGGGTAGCCCAGGTTGATCGCGCAGGCTTGGAGTAGCGTTTGGCTCATGCGTTGGCGGCCTGGCGATGCAGCTCGGCGCGCAGTTGCACCAGGCTTGGGGTAACGATCGGCACGAACGCCGACTCGCGCCAGCGGCGGGCGAAGCCGGCCCCGAACTCATCCAGGTACGCCTTGCCGCCGCTGGCCTGCAGCTCCAGCTGCACGGCGTCGGCAGCACTTTCGGCGAGGGTGATGCGCAGCTTGAACAGCGCCGCCGGCTGGCCCTGGTAGCGCCCCTCGAGCAGACCTTGCTTGAGCTCGGCCACGGTGTTTTCCAGGCGTTCCTTGAGCACCTGGCGGTGTTCTTCGAGGAACGACAGGCGCCCATGCAGGTGTTCGTGGACTTCCTCCAGCGAGCGCCGCGCCAGGCCAATGGCCATGCCGCACTGCAGGGCAAGGAACGCCGGGCGCACCTTGGGCAGGAATTCGCGGGCGTTTTCGTGCAACAGCCAGTCGCGGCTCAACTGCACCTGATGAAACGCCAACGCGGCGGTGTTGCTCGATTGCAGGCCCATCAGTTCCAGGTCGTCAGAGCGCTCCAGGCCCTGGCTGGCGGAGGGAATGGCCATCACGAAAGGCGAGCCACCGGCGTCGTCCTCGATGGCCGCCGCCACGACGAAGCCGCTCTTGCGCAGGTTGGTCACCCAGTGCAGGCGGCCTTCCAGCGTCCAGCCCGCCGCCTCGCAGCGGCCACGCACCTGCAAGGCCTCGATGCCGGAAAGGAACTTCATGGCGTTGGACAACCCGGTGGCACCGGCCAGCTCGCCGGTCAGCAGGCTGGGTAGCAAGCGCTCGCGCAAACCCTGGTTGGGGCTTTGCAGCAGGTATTCGATAAACGCGCGCTGGCCCCAGCAAACGAAGGCTGCGGCCAGTGAGCGGCTGGCGATGGCGGCGATGGCTTCGACCGCATCGGTGACTGCGCCGCCGCTGCCGCCCAGTGCCGGGGCGACGCCAACGCGCAGCAGTTGCGATTCGGCAATATGCGCCAGCACGTGCTGCGGGTCGCATTGGCCCTGGTCGATTGCCTCGGCATTGGCATCCAGCCATTGACGAAATGCAGCATCAAGCATGTCCCTACTCCTTTTGAAATCACAGGCGCCACCCGCGCCAGGCGTCGATTACGCAGTTGGCTGCCAGCGGTACTTGCTCAGCTCGTCGTTGAGCGGCGTCTGGGCGAACACATTAGCAAAGTTGCACAGGGTTGCGAGACTCACGCCAAGAATCACTTCCAGGGCGTTGCCCTCGGTGAAACCGGCTGCGCGGAAGGCCTGGTAGGTGGCGTCGCTGACGTTGCCGCGGGTGGCAATGACTTCACGGGCGAATTCGGCCAGGGTCTCGTAGCGGGCATCCGGCAGTTCACCACGGGCGCGCAGGGCGTCGACCACTTCGGCGGGCAGCTTGGCCTTGTTCAGGGCCACGGCGGTATGGCCGGCGACGCAGAAGTCGCAACCGTGTTGGGTGGCGGCTATCAATTGCACCACTTCACGCTCGGCCAGGGACAATTCGGACTTGCCGTTCAGGGCCGAGACGGTGACATAGGTCTCCAGCGCTGCCGGGGCATTGGCCAGCACGCCGAGCAGGTTGGGAATGAAGCCGGAGTTCTTCTGGGCGCTCTCGAGGAATGGGCGGGCCGCTTCCGGAGCGCTCTGCAGAGTGTGTAGAGTAATGCGCGAGGTCATGGAGTGGTCTCCTGTCGTGTAGGTCGCTACAGTCTGTTGGTTATAAGAATTACCCTCCATATTCATCAGTCGCCTTTCCTTGCTCCTGAGTCTTTGCATTAGATGATTTCATCCAGCCATCTTGTCGATTGGTTATTAGAGGGCCTCGAACTCGATGCCAGCCTGTTTCATGTCGGCCGCTATTGCGGTGGCTGGCATGCCAGCACCCAAGGCATGGGCCGCGCCAGCTTTCACCTGGTGGTGCAGGGGCATTGCTGGTTGCACCTCGATGGCCGGAGCGAGGCTGTGCGCCTGGCCGCCGGCGATGCCGTGTTCCTGCTGCGCGACCTGGGCTATCGACTGTCCAGCGACCAGGACCCGATTACCGCCTGCGACCAGCCACGCCAGCAAATGCAGGCACTGGATGAGACGGCGAGCGACGGGGTGGGCCTGGTATGCGGGTTCTTCGACTTCCGCGCCGGGTTGTCGTCGCTGATCGTCGACGGGCTGGCCGACTGGATCGTGCTGCGTGCCGATGAACCGGCCGGGCATGCGGCGCGGGCATTGTTCGGGCTGATTCTGGAGGAGTGCCAGCGCTCGCCCTCGCAAACGATGCTGGAGCGCCTCACCCAGTTGCTGTTCCTGTATGTGCTGCGCCAGCAGGTGCATGGCGGGCAGGCGCTTGGCGGGCTGGTCGCCCTCGCCCGTCAGCCGGCCTTCGCCGGGTTGCTGGAGCAATTGATCGAACAGCCTGGCCAGGCCTGGACACTGGAGAACATGGCGGCCTGCACCGGATTGTCGCGCTCGGCGTTCTTCAAGCGCTTCGTGGAGGTGGCCGGGCAGTCGCCGGGGCAGGTGCTGCTGGCGCTGCGCATGCGCCATGCCTGCCGGTTGCTGCAGGCGGGCAATACCGTGGAACAGGTGGGGGCGCAGGTGGGGTATCAGTCGGTGGCGGCGTTTACCCGGGCGTTTGCCAAGACCGTGGGTGTGCAACCGGGGGCATATCGACGCCAGCACGAGCAGCGCTGACCGGCTGAAAGGGGGCGCAAAGCGCCCCCTGGCTGTCAGCGAGAACGTTATTTCAGGTCGAAGCGATCGAGTTCCATCACTTTTACCCAGGCCGCCACGAAGTCCTTGACGAACTTGTCATTGCCATCGCTGCTGCCATACACCTCGCTCAGCGCCCGCAACTGCGCGTGCGAGCCGAACACCAGGTCGACCCGGCTGCCCGTCCACTTCACCTGCCCGGTCTTGCGATCACGGCCCTCGAAGCGGTCGTTGTCCGCCGAAGTCGGCTTCCATTCCACGCCCATGTCCAGCAGGTTGCGGAAGAAGTCGTTGCTCAGGGTGCCAGGCTTGTCGGTGAACACACCGTCCTTGCTGCCGCCATGGTTGGCACCCAGCACGCGCAGGCCACCGATCAGCACGGTCAGTTCAGGCGCGGTCAGGGTCAGCAACTGGGCCTTGTCCAGCAACAGCTTCTCGGCCTTGACGCTGTAGCGGGCCTTGCTGAAGTTGCGGAATCCATCAGCCAGCGGCTCAAGCACGGCAAACGACTCGACGTCGGTCTGCGCCTGCGAGGCATCGACACGGCCCGGCCGGAAGCCAACGCTGACATCGTGCCCGGCATCCTTGGCCGCCTTTTCCACGGCGGCAGAACCGGCGAGGACGATCAGGTCGGCCAGGGAGATTTTCTTGCCTGCGGCATTGAAGTCACTCTGGATCTTCTCCAGCGCCGCCAGCACCGTGCCGGTGCCTTGGTTGGCCACCCAGTCCTTCTGCGGTGCCAGGCGCAGGCGGCCGCCGTTGGCCCCCCCGCGCTTGTCCGAGCCACGGAAGGTCGAGGCTGCCGCCCAGGCGGTGGACACCAGTTCGGCGACGCTCAGGCCCGACGCAAGAATCCTGGCCTTGAGCCCGGCGATGTCCTGTTCGTCCACCAGCGGGTGGTCGGCTTTGGGCAGCGGGTCTTGCCACAGCAGCTCTTCGTTGGGCATCTCCGGGCCCAGGTAGCGCGCCAGCGGGCCCATGTCACGGTGGATCAGCTTGTACCAGGCACGGGCGAAGGCATCGGCCAGCTGGTCGGGGTTATCCTTGAAGCGCTTGGCGATCGGCCCGTAGATCGGGTCGAAGCGCAGCGCCAGGTCAGAGGTGAGCATGGACGGTGCATGCTTCTTGCCCGGATCGTGGGCATCCGGCACGGTGCCTGCGCCTTTGCCATCCTTCGGTCGCCACTGGTGCGCACCGGCCGGGCTCTTGGTCAGTTCCCACTCGAAGTTGAACAGGTTGTTGAGGTACTCGTTGCTCCAACGAGTCGGCGTCGACGTCCAGGTCACCTCCAAGCCGCTGGTAATGGTATCCCCGCCTTTGCCAGTGCCAAAACTGTTGGCCCAGCCGAGGCCCTGCAGTTCGAGGCTCGCCGCTTCCGGTTCAGGGCCTACATTGTCGGCCGGGCCGGCACCGTGGGTCTTGCCGAAGGCATGGCCGCCCGCGATCAGCGCCACGGTTTCTTCGTCATTCATCGCCATCCGGCCGAACGTTTCGCGAATATCCCGACCTGATGCGACGGGGTCCGGGTTGCCTTCCGGGCCTTCCGGGTTGACGTAGATCAACCCCATCTGCACCGCCGCCAGCGGGTTTTCCAGGTTGCGTTCGCCGCTGAGGTCACGGCTCTGTTCCTCGGGATGTTTCTGTGGCTCCGCGACCAGGTCACCCTGGCCTGGCGGTTGCGCCTTGACCTGCTCCTTGCCGTAACGGGTGTCACCACCGAGCCAGACCTTTTCCGAACCCCAGTACACGTCTTCGTCCGGCTCCCACACATCGGCGCGGCCGCCAGAGAAGCCAAAGGTCTTGAAGCCCATGGATTCCAGGGCGACGTTACCCGTGAGCACGATCAGGTCGGCCCAGGAGATCTTGTTGCCATACTTCTGCTTGATCGGCCACAGCAGGCGCCGGGCCTTGTCCAGGCTGACGTTGTCCGGCCAGCTGTTGAGCGGCGCGAAACGCTGCTGACCGGAGCCGGCACCGCCACGGCCATCGCCGATGCGGTAGGTACCAGCGCTGTGCCAGGCCATGCGAATGAACAGCGGGCCGTAGTGGCCGAAGTCGGCTGGCCACCAGTCCTGTGAGTCGGTCATCAAGGCGGTCAGGTCTTTTTTCAGGGCCTGGAAATCGAGGCTCTTGAACGCCTTGGCATAATCGAAATCCGGGTCAGGGTTGGATTTCGACGAGTGTTGATGGAGGATCCTGAGGTTGAGCTGGTCAGGCCACCAGTCACGGTTGGTGGTGCCGCCACCTGCGGTTTGATGGAACGGGCATTTCGATTCGTTCGACATCTGCTGTTACCTTTGGGTCGGTTATCCAGATTTCCGGTCTCTGCCAGGTGTTCTTTCAGCCGAGCACGTGGGCTCGTGCCTACCCCTCGTCAGGTCTGGTCGGTGATGTGCCGACACGGGGCTGGCGAAGCTCCCACGTCACGTGCGGCGCGGTCTTGCACGCACGTGCTGCCACGCCGCGCACAGGTGGATTTCGCGGGGCCAGGGGAAAGACTAGCCGAGCTTGGGCAGACTTCTAATAGAGTGGCTCTTAAGGGCTGATAGCCCCGGCACATCCATACAAGGCACAACGCTCAGCGTCGTGCTTCAATACACCGCCAACCCATCCAGCCCGGTGAGCCAAGCCCCATGAACCGCAACGACCTGCGCCGCGTCGACATGAACCTGCTGGTGCTTTTCGAAGCCCTGATGATCGAACGCAACCTGACCCGCGTCGGCGAAAAGCTGTTCATCACCCAGTCCACCGTCAGCGCCGCCCTTGCCCGCCTGCGCGAGCTGTTCGACGACCCGCTGCTGATCCGCAGCGGCCGGGCCATGGAGCCCACCCCGCGGGCCATGCAGATCTTCGCCGAACTGGGCCCGGCCATGGACGTGATTTCGTCTGCGATCAGCCGCGCCCGTGACTTCGACCCGGCCAGCAGTTGCAACCAGTTCCGCCTGGGCCTGTCGGACGATGCCGAGTTCGGCCTGTTCCCGGCCTTGCTGCAAGCCCTGCGCGAGGAAGCGCCTGACATCAGCGTGGTGGTGCGCCGGGCCAATTTCCTGCTGATGCCAGGCCTGCTGGCCAGCGGTGAGATCTCTGTGGGGGTAAGCTACACCACCGACCTGCCCGCCACCGCCAAACGCCGCAAGCTGCGCGATATCGGCGTGCGTGTGCTGCGCGCCGACGACCGCCCCGGCCCGCTGACCCTCGACGAGTACTGTGCGCGGCCCCATGTGATGGTGTCGTTCTCCGGTGACATGAGCGGCAACATCGACCTCGACCTTGCACGCATCGGCCGCTGCCGCAAGGTGGTCCTGGCCGTGCCGCAGTTCGGCAGCCTGCGTGCACTGCTGCGCAATACCGAAATGATCGCCACCGTGCCCGACTATGCCGCCTGCGCCCTGGCAGACGATGGCAGCCTGCGTGCCGATCCCGCGCCCTTCGAGATCACCGAGGCCGAGCTGTCGATGGTGTGGAGCGGCGCCCACGACAACGACCCGGCCGAGCGCTGGCTGCGCGAACGCATTTTGCAGTACATGGCCCGCCCGAGCTGATTCATCGACCCCATCGATAGCCACCATGAATGCCATCGAGTTCCGCCGCAGCCGCGACGGGCGGAAGATGGCGGCATTCACTGATCGATGAGGCTCTAACCATGAAAACCGGCATGCTCGCTGCCCTGCTCGCCCTGTTCGCTGCCCTTGGCGGTTGTGCCGCGCCGGCCGGCCAGCAGGCTGCCCAGCCCTGCGGGCACTTCTACTCGGCCACGGCCATTTCCAGCGTCGCCCTGGCCCCGGGGCAGCATGTGGCCGTGCTGCTCGGGCGTAATGCCGACAGCACCCTCAGCTACCTGCAGCAGCACCGTGACGATGCGGTGGCCAGGTCGCAGCCGCGCAGCATTCCGGTAGCCACCTTGCGCGGGGGCAGCCAGGCCTACGACTGGCTGGCGCATTCGCTGGCCCAGCAGTTCGCCGAAGTGACCTTCTACGAAGACCTGGACAGCCTGCTTGCCGACCACCCGGACGTGATCGTGCTGCTGGACAGCGAAAGCCGCCTGGCCACGGCAGACGTCGAGAGCCGGGTGGTGGCGCGGTTCTTCGACAGCCAGCTGACCTACATTGGCCGCGCCGAAGGGCGTGCGCACAAGGATGTCAGCAACGTAGCGCGGATGCTGGAAGATGAGCAGGCCGCCAAGGCCGATGCCCTGCGCGACTTCGATGCTTCGCTGCAGCGCTTGCTGGGCAGCAAGGTGTGAGCCACGACGACGCTCCGGCAGAACTCAGGGAACTCCTGACCCTCGCCCGCTCTCTTAAGCAGTGAGTGGTTTATTTCCTTGTGCTTCACGTTACTGGAGAACACAACATGCGCCACCTACTCCTCGCCCCTGCGCTGCTGCTCCTGCTGCCTGCCGGTGCTGCCCTGGCCCGCGTCGATGCGGGCGACGTCGCCACCTCGGCCGGTGTTTCCGCCTCGCTGTATTCGACCTTCAAGGACGATAAACGCATCATCCCCGCACAGGACGAGCTGTCGGCCTTCGTCGCCAGCGGCGGGACCATTCGTGGCGCCTATGTGGAATCGGCGCTGGAACAGGCTCGCAAGGACCATCCTGGCTTGCAGGCCAGTGACGAAGAGCTGGCAAAGGCAATCCTCTCGCAGGATGATCCGGTCGCCCATCATTGAACTTTTGCCACGCAGACTCCACCGGCTCGAACAGCGGTGGAGTTGATGTGCGTACTGGTTTACCCGAGCGACATCGAGCTTAGTGGCTAGGCTCAAGGACTCACTACAACAAGGAAGCCCCCATGCCGTTGCCCCGCCCTCCCCACGCCATCGCCTTGGCGCTGCTGATCGCCTGGACCCAGGCACCTGCCGCTGAACCCGCCCCCAACGAGCTGCTCAAGCAGGCCGAGAACGAACAACCGGCGTACCTGCAAACCCTCAAGAGCCTGGTCTCGGTAGACACCGGCACCGGTACCGAAGCGGGCCTGACGCAAGTCAGTGCCGAGCTGGTGAAGCGCCTCAAGGCACTGGGCGCCGAGGTGCAGACTCACCCTGCCAAGCCGTCGGTCGGCGACAATATTGTCGGCACCTTCAAAGGTAGTGGCAGCAAGGACTTCCTGCTGATGGTGCACTACGACACCGTGTTCGTCCCCGGCACCGTTGCCAAACGCCCGTTCCGGGTCGATGGCCAGCGCGCATACGGCCCGGGCGTCGCCGATGCCAAGGGGGGTGTGGCGATGATCCTGCACGCGCTGAAGTTGCTGAACGATCAGCAGTTCAAGGGCTACCGCACGCTCACCGTGCTGTTCAACCCGGACGAAGAAATGGGCTCTGCCGGGTCGAAGCAGATCATAGCCGAACTGGCCCGCAAGCATGACTACGTGTTCTCTTACGAGCCACCGGACAAGGATGCAGTGACTGTCGCCACCAACGGCATCAACCGCCTCAAGCTTGAAGTCAAAGGCCGTGCATCACATGCAGGCTCTGCGCCCGAAGAGGGCCGCAACGCGCTCACCGAACTGGCCCACCAGTTACTCCAGCTCAAGGACCTGGGCGATGCGAGCAAAGGCACCACGGTGAACTGGACGTTGGCCAAGGCCGGCGAAAAGGCCAATATCATTCCGGCCCTGGCCACCGCCGAAGCGGACATGCGCTATTCGGACCTGGGCGAGACTGAGCGGGTACAGGCCGACGCCCAACGCATCGTGCAGAAGCAGCTGGTGGCCGATACCCAGGCCAGTGTCGTGGTCGAAAAAGGGCGACCGCCGTTGGCGCGTAACCCGGCTTCGACCCGATTGGCCGAGACAGCCCAGAAGCTGTACGAAGAAGCTGGCTACAAGGTCGAGCCGATTGCCATGCGCTTCGGCACCGACGCCGGGTATGCCTACGTGCCCGGCAGCGAAAAACCGGCGGTGCTGGAAACGCTGGGGGTGGTCGGGGCCGGGTTGCATGGGGACGATGAATACATCGAACTGGGCAGCATCGCGCCGCGCCTTTACCTCACCGTGGCGATGATCAGGCATCTAGCCAAGTGATCTATCGCCTGCGCCGGCCTCTTCGCGGGTAAACCCGCTCCCACAGGGCAACACATGAAAATGTGTGTTCTCTGTGGGAGCGGGCGTGCCCGCGAAGAGGCCAGTACAGGCAAAACTCAGCCCCAACCATCCATGCGCATCGTCGCCCTGACCAGGCGTTGCTCTTCCTGCTCGATCTCCCGCAAGCTGTCGCGAATCCCGTTGATATGTTCGCGCGCTGCCCGCTGCGCCTGCTCGGGCAATTGCTCCATCACCGCGTGATACAAGCGCGCATGCTGGCGGTCGATCTGGCGCTTTTGCGCAGGGCGGCAATACAGGTTGTTGACCGAGGCGAACACCGTACTCAAGGTCAGGTCGCTCAATGACTGCAAGGTATGCACCAGCACCGGATTGTGTGACGCCTCGCTGATCGCCCGATGGAAGGCATGGTCACGCCGGGCATGTTCGCGTGGGTCGAGCACTTCGGCAGCCGCATGGGCATCGAGCATGTCTTCATAGCGCCTGCGGATCAGCAGGCGGTCGACATCGGTGGCGCGCAACGCCGCCAGGCGTGCCGATTCCGCCTCCAGCAAGGCGCGCACTTCCAGCAAGTCGAACAGCGTGCGCGGCTGTGAGCTGAACAGGTGCATCAACGGTGTGGTCCCCGCCTGCCCGGCCAGGTCGGCAACGAACGAACCGCGCCCCTGCTCGGTGTCGATGATGCCGCGCCCACGCAAGATGCGCAGGCCCTCACGCAATGCCGACCGCGAGCAACCGAGCTTTTCCACCAGCCGCCGTTCCGATGGCAAGGCCTGGCCGACCTTGAGCACACCTTCGACGATCAGCCGCTCCACTCGCTCGGCCACCTGGTCTGCGACCTTGGCCTTGCCTTCAATCCCCATTAGCACACTCCAACTGGTAGGACCACTGCCCTGCGCCGACACCAATCTAGCCGGTCGAAGCCATGGATAACCAGCCCCCAACGGAAAAACTGGTAGGACCAGTGCCCTATGCCCTCGACCGCTCCCGGCCAAACGCGCAGGCTGCAAAGCGTCCGGTTTGCCCACAACAACAAAAATTGCCGCTGAGTGAGCCTCATGAACATCCTCTACGACGAACGTGTCGACGGCGCGCTGCCCGCCGTGGATCAGTCCGCGCTGTTACAGGCGTTGCGCGATGCACTCCCCGACCTGGAGATCCTGCATCGGGCGGAAGATCTCAAACCGTATGAATGCGACGGCCTCTCGGCCTACCGCTCTGTGCCGCTACTGGTGGTGCTGCCCGAACGCCTGGAACAGGTGCAGACGTTGCTCAGGCTCTGCCACCTGCGTGGCGTGCCGGTGGTGGCGCGCGGCGCCGGGACCGGCCTGTCGGGCGGTGCCCTGCCACTGGCCAAGGGCATCCTGCTGGTGATGGCACGCTTCAACCGCATTCTCGAAGTCAACCCGCAAGGGCGTTTCGCCCGGGTGCAGCCCGGTGTACGCAACCTGGCCATTTCCCAGGCGGCCGCGCCCCATGGCCTGTACTACGCACCCGACCCTTCTTCGCAAATCGCCTGCTCGATCGGCGGCAACGTCGCCGAAAACGCCGGTGGCGTGCACTGCCTGAAGTACGGACTGACCGTGCACAACCTGCTCAAGGTCGAAATCCTCACCGTCGAGGGCGAACGCCTGACCTTGGGCAGCGACGCCCTCGACAGCCCGGGCTTCGACCTGCTGGCGCTGTTCACCGGCTCCGAGGGCATGCTCGGCATCGTTACCGAAGTGACCGTCAAACTGCTGCCCAAACCCCAGGTGGCGCGAGTTCTGCTGGCCAGCTTCGATAGCGTCGAGGACGCCGGCCGCGCCGTGGCCGAGATCATCGCCGCCGGCATCATCCCCGGTGGCCTGGAGATGATGGACAACCTGGCGATCCGCGCCGCGGAGGATTTCATCCACGCCGGCTACCCGGTGGACGCGGCCGCCATCCTCTTGTGCGAGCTGGATGGTGTCGAAGCCGACGTCCAGGATGACTGCGCGCGGGTGGCCGACGTGCTCAAGCAAGCCGGTGCCCGTGAAGTGCGCCTGGCCTGCGACGAAGCCGAGCGTGTGCGCTTCTGGGCCGGGCGCAAGAATGCCTTCCCGGCGGTGGGGCGGATTTCCCCGGACTACTACTGCATGGACGGCACCATCCCGCGGCGCGAGCTGCCACGGGTGCTCAAGGGCATCAGTGAACTGAGCGAGGAATATGGCCTGCGCGTGGCCAACGTGTTCCATGCCGGCGATGGCAACATGCACCCGTTGATCCTGTTCGATGCCAACCTGCCTGGCGAGCTGGAACGCGCCGAGGCCATCGGCGGGCGGATCCTCGAATTGTGCGTGGCGGTGGGCGGCAGCATCACCGGCGAGCACGGCGTAGGCCGCGAGAAGATCAACCAGATGTGCGCGCAGTTCAACAGCGACGAAATCACCCTGTTCCATGCCGTCAAGGCGGCATTCGACCCGCAAGGGCTGCTCAACCCGGGCAAGAACATCCCCACCCTGCACCGCTGCGCCGAGTTCGGTGCGCTGCACGTGCACCACGGGCAATTGCCCTTCCCCGAACTGGAGCGCTTCTGATGAGCATGGACCGCGACATGAGCCCGGACCTGCTCGAACAGGTCAACCAGGCCCTCAACCGGGGCACGCCGCTGCGCATCCAGGGTGGCAACAGCAAGGCCATGCTCGGCCGCCCGGTGGCCGGCGAAATCCTCGATACCCGCAACCACCGGGGCATCGTCAGCTACGACCCGACCGAGCTGGTGCTCACCGCCCGGGCTGGCACGCCGTTGCTGGAGATCGAGGCGGCGCTGCACGAGGCCGGGCAAATGCTGCCCTGCGAACCGCCGCACCTGGGCGCCGAGGCGACCCTGGGCGGCATGGTCGCGGCCGGGTTGTCCGGCCCGCGCCGGCCATGGGCCGGGTCGGTACGTGACTACGTACTCGGCACGCGGGTCATCACCGGCCACGGCAAGCTGCTGCGTTTTGGTGGCGAAGTGATGAAGAACGTTGCCGGCTATGACGTCTCGCGGCTGATGGCCGGCAGCTTTGGCTGCCTCGGGGTGTTGACCGAGGTGTCGCTGAAGGTACTGCCACGCCCACGCGAATGCCTCAGCCTGCGCCTGCCGATGGACCGCCACCAGGCCTTGGCCGAACTGGCCGAATGGGGCCAGCAGCCGCTGCCGATAAGCGCCGCCTGCCACGATGGCGAAGCACTGCACCTGCGCCTGGAAGGGGGTGAAGGCTCGGTCCAGTCGGCCCGCCAGCGCCTGGGCGGCGAAGTGCTGGACAGCCGTTTCTGGAGTGACCTGCGCGAACAGCGCCTGGCCTTCTTCTGCGACCCGGCGCCGCTATGGCGGCTGTCGGTCCCGACCGCCAGCGGCGAACTCGACTTGCCGGGGCAGCAACTCATCGACTGGGGCGGCGCGCAACGCTGGCTGAAGTCGACGGCACCGGTGCAGTTGATCCGCGAACAAGCGGGCAGGGCCGGCGGCCACGCCACCCTCTATGCCCCCGGCGACGACAGCAGCGCGCCGCTGCCAGCGGCGCTGATGCGCTACCACCTCGCGCTCAAGCAACAACTCGATCCCCAGGGCGTATTCAACCCTGGCCGCCTGTACCCGGACCTGTGAGGCTACGCCCATGCAAACCAACCTGAGCGAAAGCGCCAAGCGCCTGCCCCGCGGCGAGGAAGCCGAAAGCATCCTGCGCACCTGCGTACACTGCGGTTTCTGCACGGCCACCTGCCCGACCTACCAGTTGCTCGGCGATGAACTGGACGGGCCACGGGGGCGTATCTACCTGATCAAGCAGGTGCTCGAAGGCGCGCCGGTCACCGCCAGCACGCAACTGCACCTGGACCGTTGCCTGACCTGCCGCAACTGCGAAACCACCTGCCCGTCGGGGGTCAAGTACCACGACCTGCTGGACATCGGCCGCGCCGTGGTCGAGCAGCGGGTACCGCGCCCGCTCGGCCAGCGCCTGCTGCGCCAGGGCCTGCGCGCAGTGGTGCCACGCCCGGCGCTGTTCAAGGCCCTGACGCGCACGGGCCAAGCCCTGCGGCCGTTGCTGCCGGCCGAACTGAAGAGCAAGCTGCCGGCCCAGGTGACGCCCCCCGGCGAACGGCCCGTGCCCCGCCATGCGCGGCGCATCCTGCTGCTCGAAGGTTGCGTGCAGGCCGCCTTGTCGCCCAATACCAACGCCGCCACCGCGCGCCTGCTGGACCGCCTGGGGATCAGCGTGGAGCCGGCGGCTGAAGCCGGCTGCTGCGGTGCGGTGGACTACCACCTCAATGCCCAGGAACAAGGCCTGGAGCGCGCCCGGCGCAACATCGATGCCTGGTGGCCGGCCATCGAGGCCGGCGCCGAAGCCATCGTGCAGACCGCCAGTGGCTGCGGTGCCTTCGTGCGTGACTACGGTCACCTGCTGGCACACGACCCGCGTTACGCCACCAAGGCTGCACGGGTCAGTGCCCTGTCGCGGGACCTGGTCGAAGTGCTGCGCGACGAACCGGTCGAACAACTCGGCCTGTGCGCCGACCAGCGCCTGGCCTTCCATTGCCCTTGCACCCTGCAACATGCGCTCAAGCTCGGCGGCCAGGTCGAAAGCCTGCTGACGCGCCTGGGCTTCACCCTTACCGCAGTGCCGGACGGCCACCTGTGCTGCGGCTCGGCCGGCACCTATTCGCTGACCCAGCCGGTGCTGTCGCGGCAATTGCGCGACAACCGCCTGAACGCGCTGGAAAGCGGCAAACCACAGGTCATCGCTACCGCCAACATCGGCTGCCAGACCCACCTCGACGGGGCCGGGCGCACGCCGGTGCGGCACTGGATCGAAATCGTCGAAGCAGCCTTGAGCCAGGAGAACAGCCATGCATAGCAAACCCGTGATCGGCCAGGCGGAAGTGAGCCGCCTGCTCGCCGCCGCCCGCCAGCAAGCCCAGGCGCAACAGTGGAAGGTGACCATCGCCGTGGTCGACGACGGCGGCCACCCGCTGGCCCTGGAGCGTATGGACGGCTGTGCCCCGTCGAGTGCCTACATCGCCATGGAAAAGGCCCGCAGTGCCGCCCTGGGGCGCAAGGAAACCCGCGACTTCGAGCAAATGGTCAATGGCGGGCGTACCGCCTTTGTCACCGCGCCACTGCTGACCAGCCTGGAAGGCGGCGTGCCCGTGCTGGTCGACGGCCAGGTGGTGGGCGCCGTCGGCGTGTCCGGGGTCAAGCCCGAGCAGGATGCCCAGGTAGCCAAGGCGGGCGTGGCGGCCCTTTGAATCGGCGCCGCACCCTTCGCGGGTGAACCCGCTCCCACAGGGACAGCACAGGTTTCAAAGGTTGCTCAGTACCTGTAGGAGCGGCTCTAGCCGCGAAGAGGCCGGCACAAGCAGCACATTCTCTGAATCTGTACACTGAGCGAGAAGACAATGCCCCATCCACTCAAAGTCGCCCCGATCCTGCAACGCTTCATCGAGGATGAAGTGCTGCCTGGCACCGGCATCGATGCCGCCAGCTTCTGGCAAGGCTTCAGCACCCTGGTCCACGACCTGGCCCCACGCAACCGCGAGCTGCTCGCCGAACGCGAGCGCCTGCAGCACGAACTGGACACCTGGCACCGCCAGCACCCGGGCCCGATCCGTGACATGGCTGCCTACCAGGCGTTCCTGCGCCGCATCGGCTACCTCGTTGAAACCCCGCAGCACGTGCGCATCAGCACCAACCAGGTCGACCGCGAAATCGCCGAGCAGGCCGGCCCGCAACTGGTAGTGCCGCTGAGCAATGCCCGCTACGCGCTGAACGCCGCCAACGCCCGCTGGGGCTCGCTGTATGACGCCCTGTACGGTACCGACGCCATCCCCGACAGTGACAGCGCCGGGCGCGGCCAGGGCTACAACCCGGAGCGCGGCGCCAAGGTCATTGCTTTCGGCCGGGAATTCCTCGACCGCTCGGCACCGCTCGCAGGTGCTTCCCACACCGACGCCCAGACCTACACGGTCGACCAGGGCAACCTGTCGGTGACCTTGCGCGATGGCCGCCAGGTCGGTCTCGCGGAGCCTGCGCAGCTGCGCGGCTATCAAGGCCAACCCGGCCAACCAACGGCCATCCTGCTGCAACACCATCGCCTGCATGTCGAAATCCAGGTCGACCCAACCAGCACCATCGGCAAAGCCGATCCCGCCGGGGTCAAGGACATCCTCATCGAAGCGGCGTTGACCACCATCATCGACTGCGAGGACTCGGTGGCGGCAGTGGATGCCGAGGACAAGGTGAATGTCTACCGCAACTGGCTGGGGCTGATGAAGGGCGACCTCAGCGAGCAGGTCAGCAAGGGTGGCAAGACCTTCACCCGCATGCTGGCCAAGGACCGCGAATATCAGGGTGCGGATGGCCAGCCACTGACCCTGCCCGGCCGCTCGCTGCTGTTCATCCGTAACGTCGGCCACCTGATGACCAACCCGGCGATCCACGACCGCGATGGCCGGGAGATACCCGAGGGCATCCTTGACGCCGTGGTCACCAGCCTGATCGGCCTGCACGACCTCAAGCGTCGCGGCAACTCCCGCGAAGGCAGCCTGTACATCGTCAAGCCGAAGATGCATGGCCCGGCCGAAGTGGCCTTCGCCGACCAACTGTTCGGCCGTGTCGAGGACCTGCTGGGCCTGCCCCGGCACACCTTGAAGATGGGCATCATGGACGAAGAGCGGCGCACCAGCGTCAACCTCGCGGCCTGCATCGCCAGCGCGGCAGCGCGGGTGGTGTTCATCAACACCGGGTTCCTCGACCGCACCGGCGACGAGATGCACAGCGCCATGGAAGCCGGCGCCATGCTGCGCAAGGGCGACATGAAAGGCAGCGCCTGGATCCAGGCTTACGAACGCAGCAACGTGCTGGTGGGCCTGGCCTGCGGCCTGCGCGGCAAGGCGCAGATCGGCAAGGGCATGTGGGCCATGCCTGACCTGATGGCGGCCATGCTCGAGCAGAAGGTCGCCCAGCCCCGCGCCGGCGCCAACACCGCCTGGGTGCCCTCACCGACTGCCGCGACCTTGCATGCGCTGCATTATCACCAGGTGGACGTGCCGGCTGTACAGGCGCAACTGGAAAGCGTCGACCTGAACGCCGAGCGCGAACAGTTGCTGCATGACCTGCTGAGCATCCCGGTCAGCCCGGACCGGCCCTGGAATGCCGAGGATATCCAGGCCGAGCTGGACAACAACTGCCAGGGCATCCTGGGGTATGTCGTGCGCTGGGTGGAGCAAGGCGTCGGGTGCTCGAAGGTGCCGGACATCCACGACGTGGGGTTGATGGAAGACCGTGCCACCTTGCGCATCTCGGCCCAGCACATCGCCAACTGGCTGCATCACGGGGTGGTCGGCAGTGATCAGGTCGAGACGACCTTGCAGCGCATGGCCAAGGTGGTGGACCAGCAAAATGCCGGGGATCCGGCGTACCGGCCGATGGCCGGTAATTTCGCGGGCTCGCATGCATACCGTGCAGCACAGGAGCTGGTGTTCAAGGGGCGTGAGCAACCTGGCGGGTATACCGAGCCGTTGCTGCATGGGTGGCGTTTGAAGTTCAAGCAGGAGGCTGAGCAGTAACAACCTTCGTGGAAATGCCCACCCGCTGCGTAGTGCAGGCTGCGCCGCTGCGGGTCGGCATTCTCACCTTCTTGGGATTCACAGAAAATTCCCACAGCGCATTCCGAAGTGCCTTACTTGCCGCCCTTGGGTCGGTCAAAACATGATCGACGTCTTCGCCCCAGAGGACCCTGCGCATGCACCCAGATTCCCGCACCCTGGCCGAACTGCGCAGTGCCCTGCGCGAGCTGCTGGCCCACGACGTCAACAACCCGGACGACGACCCACACCTGTCAGGCGTGCTGTTCTTTTGTGCAACCGACGACTACACCCGGCAACTGGTCGAGCGCATCGAACTGCTGGCCAGCGAGATCTTCTTCGATCCCTGCGGGCGAGCCATCCGCCACAGGATGCGCGCCATCGGCGTCAAGGGCGTGCGCATCAAGCAGAAACGCAAGGCTTCGGCGGATGAAACGGTGATCTGCATCGACCTCAACGACAAGGGCTACATCACGGTGAGCACCGCACGGTTCTGATCCGCTATCCTCAGCACTCTCGTGCCTGGGACAGCGATCATGGAACTGCATATCCGCCTGGACGGCCGCAAAGGCCTGGCCGACCAGCTCTACCAGCAACTGCGCGCCGGCATCGACAGCGGCCACCTGGCCGCCGGCACGCAACTGCCGCCGACCCGGCTGCTGGCCGAGCAACTGGGCGTGTCGCGCAAGACCGTGGCCGAGGCCTATTCGCGGTTGACCTACGACAACCTGCTCAGCGGCGTGGTCGGCCGCGGCACCTTCATCACCCCGCGCCAAGCGCTGCGCACCCATGAACCCTCCACCGTGCCCCTGGCCGCTGCCGCCGCCCTGGAGCGCTGGCAGCAACGCGCCACGGTACTTGCCAGGCGCACCCAGGAAGCCCCGTCGCGCTATGACTTCATCGGCGGTGCCTCGAACAAGGCGCAGTTCCCCTTCGACCAGTGGCGCAGTTGCCTGAACTACGCGCTGCGCCGCAGCCAGCGACACCCCGAACGGCAGTTTGCCGCCCAGGGCTTGCCCGAACTGCGCGAGGCCATTGCCCGCCATATCGCCTACGCCCGTGGCGTGCATTGCAATGGGGCAGATGTACTGGTGTGCAATGGCGCCCAACAGGCCCTGGACCTGATCGCCCGGGTACTGGTCGAGCCCGGCTGCCAAGTGGCCATGGAAGACCCCGGCTACCCGCCCGCACGCCAGCTGTTCCTCGCCCTGGGGGCAAAGCTGCAATCCGTGCCGGTGGACGATGAGGGACTGTGCGTTTCTCACATCGCCGATGGCACTCGGCTGATCTACGTGACGCCTTCGCACCAGTTTCCGCTCGGCATGCCGATGAGCGAGGCCCGCCGTCATGCCTTGCTGGCGCGGGCCGCCGAGCTAGGCGCGTTGATCATCGAGGACGACTACGACTGCGAATTCCGCTACCAGGGCCAGGCCGCCGATGCGCTGCAGCGCCTCGACCGGCAAGGGCTGGTGGCGTATGTCGGGACCTTTTCCAAGACCTTGCTGCCAGAGCTGCGCCTGGGCTACGCGGTGCTGCCTCCGGCAGTGCTCAGCGCCGCCTGCGTGGCCAAGCACCTGAGCGACTGGCACAGCCCGACCTTGCTGCAGTGGGCCCTGGCTCGGTTCATTGGCGAGGGCCACCTGAACAAGCATATCCGCCGCTGCCATGACATCTACAGCGGCCGCCGCGAACGCATACTGGCGCGGCTGGACGGCGACCTGGCGCCCTGGTTCAGCGCCGTGCCCGCCAATGCAGGGTTCCACCTGAGCGCGCTGGCGCGGCCTGGGGTGGATGTCGAGTTGCTGGCCAACCTCGCCCGCAAGGTGGAGGTGGGCCTGTACTCGCTGGCGCCATTCTTCAGCGAAGCGCCCGTGCGCCAAGGGTTGCTGCTGGGCTTCGGCGCCATCGAGCTGCTGGACATCGACCCGGCACTGGACCGCGTCCGCGATACCTTGCAACGTCTCAGTTGAGCGCCGCCTCGCCAGCCTGCCGCGGCCGGGCGATGGCCGCTGCGTAGCCGCGTGGGGCGAAACAGGCGGTCACCAGCAGCATCGCCAGCACGGTGACGGTCAGCAGCGTCCACGATGCCTGGAAATCACCGCTGACATCCCGCAACCAACCGGTGATGTACGGGATGATGCCGGTGATGATGAAGCCGATGCCCTGCACGAAGGCCGCCAGGCTGCCGGCTTCAGCGGGCGTCTGGAGGTGCTCCAGGGTCAAGGTCAGGCTCAGGCTGAAGCAAGCGCCCAAGCCAAAGCCGATCAGCGCTACCCACAGGCCCATGGCCAGCGTCGGTGCCAGCAGCAAGCCAAGGAAGCCCGCCAGCTGGATCGACAGTGCCAGCCACAAGCCCGGGCGCCGGTCAGCAACGCCGCGCAGCAACAGCGGCAGGGCCAGGGCACCGCACACCTGGAAAATGGTCATCAGGCCGACCAGGCCGCCACCGCCCTGCGCCGTGCCACCGTGCTCCAGGTGGTAGGCCGGTAGCCAGGCGACCATGCTGGTATAGCCGCCATTGATCAGGCCGAAGTACAGCGCCAGCAGCCAGGCCCGCCGCGTGCCGAACCAGTGCCCGCCAGCGGCGCCGGCCAGCTTCGGTGCGTGTGCCCGGGGCCGCAGCACGGCCCAGGCCAGCACCGCCAGCAGCGCCGGGATCGCCCACAAGCCCAGCCCGGCCTGCCAGTGGCCGAAGTGCCCGCTGATAGACGGGCCGAGCACCGCAGCCAGGCCGCCGCCACACATCAGCGCCGCCGAGTACAGGCCCATGGTCCCGGCCAGGCGGCCGGGGAACCAGCGATTGACCAAGCCCGGCATCATGCCCTGCACCACCGCCACGCCCAACCCGGCCAGTACCGCGCTGGCGATCAGCGCCCAGGCGCTGTCCAGTTGCAGCCGCCACAGGCAGGCCAGGGCAATGGCGCCAAGGCCGGCGAGCATGCCGCCATGTTCGCTGACCCAGCGCCGCAGCCAGGGCTGCAACAACGGCACCAGGCCCATGCACAGTACCGGCAACGCCGTCAGCAATGCCGCCTGCTGGTAGCCCAGCCCGGTGCTGGCGCGCATCGGCTCGAGCAACGGGCCAATACTGGTCAGGATCGGTCTCAGGTTCAATGCCAGCAAGATCACCAGCAACAGGTTCAACGCCCCTCTCATCACGTATCGAAACTCCCAAGCAAGACCCGGCCATTATCCTGTCCAGGCAGTCAGGGAAGAAATGAAGAGATTGGATGCAGGTCAGTGGCCACCTTAATGGCCCGATTGGCCTCCCGGCAAAGCGCGCGATTGGCTATCGGGCCAGTCACCGCTCGGCGCTATGGTAGCGCCATGTCCACACACATCCCTGGAGCACGTCATGCACAACCGTATCGAATGGGCCAAACACGCGCCGGAGGCCTACAAGGCCATGGTCGGCCTGGAGCAGGCCCTGGCCAAGAGTGGCCTGGAAAACTCACTGCTGGAGCTGGTGCGCCTGCGGGCTTCGCAGATCAACGGCTGCGCCTACTGCGTGAACATGCATGCCAATGACGCGCGCAAGGCCGGCGAGACCGAGGCGCGCTTGCAGACCCTGTGCGCCTGGCAGGAAACGAACTATTTCACCCCGCGTGAACGTGCCGCGCTGGCCTGGGTGGAATGCCTGACCCGTCTGCCCGAGCGTGGCGCCCCGCAAGCAGAATACGAAGCGCTGCAGCAGCACTTCGAGCCGGCCGAGCTGGCCAACCTGACCTTGGCCATCGCCACCATCAACGCCTGGAACCGCTTTGGCGTGGGCTTTGCCATGGTTCCAGCCTGAGTGATCCTGTACCGGCCTCTTCGCGGCTTGCCCGCTCCCATAGGGACACCACAGCTCTCAAGCCTTGTGCAGTACCTGTGGGACCGGGCAAGCCCGCGAAGAGGCCGGTGCAGGAATGCTCAGGCCAGGGCGCGCCGCCGGGCCAGGCAGGCGTACCCCATCCCCAGCACGCTGAGCATCAATGCCGCGAGCAACCCCACCAACTCGCGGCTGTAGCGTGCCACCAGCGCCGGGAACCCAGTGAATTCACTGGTAGACCCGCACAGTGGCCTCGCCACCAGCAAAACTGACACCGATGCCACCCTGGCGAATCTGTGCGTAGTCGGCGTCGAAATACACCCAGACCCGGCACTCGCTGCCCTTCTTGATGGCCGGTATCTCTACCTGCGCCGTCGCCGTCTCGTACAGGGTGTCGTTACCCGACCCATCGCGTACCTGCACCAGGCCCTTGGCCGGCAGCCGGATCTTCACCTCGCGCACATCAATGTCGCCACGGGTGTGCAGGTCGATGAGCAAGCCAGTACGGTGGTCGACCAACCCGGCTTCGAAGGGTTTGGCGAACAACTGCGCATAAGGTGCCTGGGCCAGTTCGATCAGCTTGTCGACCTGATACGGGTTCAACGCGCCGTCGCTGATGGTATTGATGCGCGGCTGCAACTGCTCGTACTTGAGCTGCGCGTTGGCCCTGCTGATGCGCTCGCTGAACTGGCTGGGATAGGTCAGGTAAGCGTAGGTCAAGGTCGCCTCGAGCCGTGACTGGGGCTTGAGCAGCATATAAGCCACCAGGATGACCATCAGGCCAAGCAGCATGGCGATCAGACGTTTGCCGACTTTGTCCCAACTCAACGGTGCGGTTCCTTCTGTTACGGCACGGAAGATCGAAGCGGCGCAAAGGGTGCCAAGTTCAGTGCCGCCAGGCAAGCACTCAACGGCTCGACAACTGCGGCAGCGATGCCATGAGCATGGCCACCCCCGAGGCGGTCAACAACCCCAGCACCACCCGGCGAAACGCCAGCTCGCTGATCCCCAGGTACACCCGCGTGCCCAGCAGTGCCGGCAGCGCCATGGACAGCAGCACCACAGCGAACGCGGGCAGCATGTCGCGGGTCACCACGCCGGTGCCCAGGTAGGTGAGCATGGTCACCAGCAGCATCGACAGGTTGAAGTTCTGGATCACCGCACGCTGGGTATCACGCTCGAAGCCGCGCAAGGTACACCACAGTGTAGGCACTGTGCCGGTAAAACCACCGATTCCGCCGAGCGCCCCGCCCACCAGGCCCACCGCACCATCGGCCAGGCGGTTGCCCGGCAGCCGTGGCAGGCGCGGCGCCAGCAGCATCAGCGGGCACCACAGCACCAGCAAGGTGCCGAACACCGCCTTGAACCAGAGCATGTCCAGGTACGGCAATACCCACACCCCCAGCGGGATGCCGGCCAGGCCGCCGAGCAAGAACGGCCACAACAACGCCCAGCTGAAGCCGCGTCGCACGCTGAACACGGCGATCAGCTGGCCGGTGAGGCTGCCGAACACGGTCAGCGACGCCGCCAGCCGTGGTTCCAAGCCCCAGGCCCAGAACGACATCGCGACCATGCCGAAGGCAAAGCCGGAAAGGCCCTGGACGAAACCGGCGACGATGGCACCGAGGGCGATGAGGTAGAAGGCATCCATGGGCGATTCAAGCCTGACGTGATCGGCGTTCCACCTTGCCAGAGCCGCACATGAATGTCTGCTTCAGATCCAGCTTGACCCAGACAATGCAGTCATTGACGATCATCACTACCCTCATCAAGGACGAAGCTATGTTACGGATACTGGGCAGGGCCTCATCGATCAACGTGCGCAAGGTGCTGTGGGCCTGCGCCGAATTCAACATCCCCTTCACCCGCGAAGACTGGGGCAGCGGCTTCCGGCCCACCGATGCGCCCGAATTCCTCACGCTCAACCCCAACGCCATGGTCCCGGTGATCCAGGACGGCGATTTCACGCTGTGGGAATCCAACAGCATCATCCGCTACCTGGCCAACCGCTATGGCGATGCGGCCTGCTACCCAAGCGAAGCGCAGGCACGGGCGCGCATCGACCAGTGGATCGACTGGCAGGCCTCTGACCTGAACCGGGCGTGGAGCTACCCGTTCATGTCGCGGGTACGCCACTCGCCTGCGCATCAGGATACCCAGGCGCTGGCTGCCGGTTGCGCAGAGTGGGCGCGCTACATGGGCATCCTCGATCGGCAACTGGCTGCGACCGGCGCGTTCGTCGCTTGCGAGCACTTCACCCTGGCCGACATCCCCATCGGCCTGTCGGTGCAGCGCTGGTTCGCCACACCGATCGATCATCCCCAACTGCCCGCCGTGAGTGACTATTACCAACGCCTGAGCCAGCGGCCTGGCTACCTTGCCCATGGACGCAACGGCCTGCCTTGAGCAGGTAGCCGCTGAGCACGCTTCAGAAACCGAGGATGGCGCAGAGCAGGTAGGTGCGCGGCGTGGCGGCCGAACACTCGTGATATGGCGTTGGTCTCGTAGGCCGGCTGGCGAATGCGCAACGCGCTGGCAGTGAAGGCGACTCGGCCCAGGTCGTACTCGGCGCCGACTTCGGCCTGGCGGCTGATGAACAGCGGGAAGATGGTACCGAGCCAAGCTATTTGCGTGCCTTCAGGCAAACGCGGCCAAACGCGAGAGGATGCGCTGCACGTGGCCCCGTTCGATCATGGCCGCCCAATGGCCGTCACAGAACCGTTCACCACGCACGCAGTAGGTCAGCAGGCTCTGCAGTTGGGGCAAGGTGGCCTGGGCGATGGTGTCAGGGGCGCTGAGCAGGTGGTCGGCGGTGGGCCGGTAATTGACGTCGATCCAGCAGTCCCTGCCGGCCTCCTGGTAAAACGCGCTGACCACCGTTTGATAATCGGGCCAAAGGCTGCCTTCCTGGAGGGTGTAGGTCTTGATCGCTACGCCATTGGGGTAGAGCTGGGCCTGGTAGCACAGCAAGGCTTCGATATCGGCCTGGGTGGGATGCATGGTGATTTCCTTATCGGCACCCGGCAAGTCTACACAAACGGGGCTGCTTTGCAGCCCACTGTTCGTTACGCCGTCTGCTGCACCGGCACTGCCGGCCGCGATCGCCAGGCGATGGTCAGCAGCAGCCCCAGCAGCGCCATCCCGGCCCCGGCAAACGACACCGCCGAGTATCCCAACCCTGCGTTGATCACCGCGCCGCCCAGCGCCGCACCAATCGCATTGCCCAGGTTGAACGCGCCAATGTTCACCGCCGAGGCCAAGTTGGGCGCGTCCTTGGCGGCATCCATCACGCGCATCTGCAGCGGCGGCACCAGGGCGAAACTGGCAATGCCCCAGATCAGGATGGCCAGCGCCGTAGGCAGCGACCAGCCAAGCATCGCCGGGAACACCAGCAGCACTGCAATCAACACCAGCAACGACACGATCAAGGTACGCTCGACCGAGCGATCCGCGGCCTTGCCGCCCCACGCGTTGCCCAGGGTCAGGCCAATGCCGAACAGCACCAGCATGGCGGTGATGAAGGTCGTGGAAGCCTGCGCCTGGCTGTGAAGGATCGGTGCAATGTAGGTGAACAGGGTGAACATCGCGCTGGAGCCGACCACGGTCAGGGTCAGCGCCGCCAGCACCGGCCCACGCCCCAGCACACGGATTTCGGCCATCACACCTGCGCTCTTGGGCAGCGGCACACTGGGCAGCGCGAACCACAGCGAAGCCATCGCCACCAGGCCCAGGCCGGCAATGCCCCAGAACGCCGTGCGCCAGCCGAGCAGCTCTGCGAACCAAGTGGCCAGCGGCACACCGCCAATGGTGGCAAGGGTCAGGCCCATGAACATGGCGGCCACCGCCCCTGCCCGCTTCTCGGGCGGCACCACGCTGGCCGCCACCACCGAGCCGACGCCAAAGAACGCGCCATGGTTGAGCGAGGTCACCACCCGTGCAATCAGCAGGCTCTGGTAATCGGTGGCCAGGGCCGAAAGCAGGTTGCCCAGGGTAAAGATGGCCATCAACCCGATCAGCAGGTAGCGCCGCGGCACTTTGCCGGTGGCCAGGGTCATCAACGGGGCACCGATCAGCACACCTAGCGCGTAGGCACTGACCAGCAGGCCTGCCGCCGGGATCGACACGCCGAGGTCGCTGGCAATGCCGGGCAGCATGCCCATGGGGGCGAACTCGGTCACACCGATGCCGAAGGCACCGATGGCGAGCGCGACGAGAGGGGGATTGATACGCATACAAGGCTCCTTATCTATGACGGGAATGCTACGATCAGACTTTTGAATGCACTAGACCGGTTTCCCGGTAACCACCTTTGCGCTGGAGGCACAGATGGATTTCAACGGGCGATCCGGGGAGATGGAGGTTTTTGCCAAGGTGGTGGATGCCGGCAGCCTGTCTGCCGCGGCCCGCGAGCTGGGCCTGACACCCTCGGCGGTGAGCCGCATCATCGCCCGCGCCGAGCAGCGCCTGGGCACCCGCCTGCTGCTGCGCACCACCCGGGCGATCACCCTCACCACCGAGGGTGAGGCGTACCTGCGCGGGGCGCGGCGCATCCTGGCCGACCTGCTGGAAGTCGAAGAGGCGATCACCGATCAGGGCGTGCCGCGCGGGCGCTTGCGGGTCAGCGCGGCGCTGGGGCATGGGCGGCAGACGATGGTGCCGTTGCTGACGGCGTTCAGCGCGTTGTATCCGCAGGTGCTGGTGGACCTGACGCTGAGCGATGAAATCGCCGATATCCATGGCGGTCAGGCCGACGTGGCGCTGCGCTTCGGCCAGCTGCCAGACAGCTCGCTCAGTGCACGCTGCATCGGTCATACCGGCCAGGTGGTGGTCGCTTCGCCCGACTACCTGTCACGCTGTGGCGCGCCGCAGGTGCCGGAGGACCTGGCGCAGCACAACTGCCTGCGCTTCAACTTCCGGCGTGCAGCACCGGATTGGCCGTTTCGCCGGGCGGGGGAGGATTTTTCACTGAAAGTGACGGGGAATATCGAGTGCAGCAGTGGCGAGGCGTTGGCGCAGCTGGCCAGGCTGGGGGCGGGCATTGCCCGGATCGGGACCTTTACCGTAGCCGATGAGCTGAAAAACGGACAACTGGTAGCGCTACTGGAAGACTACAACCCAGGCGACCGCGAACCGCTGCATGCGGTATTCGTCGGCGGGCCGGCGATGCCGGCACGGGTGCGGGTGTTCGTGGATTTTCTGGTGGAGCATCACCAGGGCTGGCCGTTGCTATCAGCCTGAACAGGCTGCCTGCAGGGCCTTGGCCATGCGCTATCGATTCATGCACCGCTCATAACGCTCGTCCACCCGCCCGGCAAACCAGGCGGTCGTCAGCTTACGGGTGATCTTCGGGCTCTTCAGCTCGATCCCCGGCAGCACGGCCCGCGGCAGCGGCTTGCCGGCAGCCGCATCGGCCAGGGCAAACACCCCGCTGTACAGCTTGCTGTCCTCGAACGCCAGGCTGTCACCGAGCTCCAGCTGGTTGCGGATCTGTGTGTTGCGCAGCCCCAGCTTGACCCCGAGCTTGCGCGCCGCCTGCTCAGTGCTGCCGGGCATGATCGAACCGGGGGCGACCAGGTCGCCATCCAGCGCCAGGGATGCCCCCGTGACCTTGCTCAAGGCAGCCTGGAACGCGGCATTGCGGCTGGCGTACCACCCTGCGTTGAAATCGGCGAAGCGGTACAGCTGGCGCTCGTAATGCACCGGATAGCCGAGCAGATGGGCAATACCGAAGTACATGCCCCCACGGCGGCTGAAGACTTCCTGGCGAAGGGTGCCGTCATAGGTGTAGGGATAATCCTTGGCGTGCTTTTCGGCGAAGTCAATGCTGACCTGCATCGGCCCGCCGGTGTGCACAGGGTTCAAGCCGTCCAGCAAGGTCTTGCCCAACGGCAAGCGCGCGATGAACTCGTCGTACAGCGCGCTCAGTTGCTTCTCGCTGCGCACTGCCAGCAGGCGCTGCTGATAGCTCTGGCCATTGCCTGAAGGCGTCTTCAGTGCAGCGTCGACCAGCAGCTTGGGAATGTGCAGGCGCGCCGCACGGCGGTCGATTTCCTCACGGGCGATGCGCCCGAGGCCGGGCACTTGCGGGTCAGCATTGAAGGTCGACTCCTGCTCGGTCACCGCCAGCACCGCGCACAGGTTGCGCTTGCTCGGCGCAATGCGCTGGGCCTCGAACGCCACCTGGATATCCCTGGCCCAGCCTTCGCGGTCCCTGGCCTGGGCCGGCAGCAGGCGCATCAGCTGAGCGCGAACCTTGGCCGGGTCGGCCTCCGGCTCTTCCTCGCGGCGCCCGGCGCACCCCTGCAACAGCGCCAGGGCCATCAGCCCGGCCGCCAACAGACGGCCGTTCAGGGCTGTTCACCGACCAGATAGGTCTTGCTGATGTGGCGGAACTGCGGGTGGCTGGCGCTGCCCATGAGCTCGAACAGCACCATTTCCCGGGTCACCACTTGCGCCCCGGCCTGGCGCATGCGCGCAAGGCCCGCGGCTTTGTTGGCCGGGGTACGGCTGTCGCAGGCATCCTCGACCACCAGCACCTGCTTGCCCAGGGCCAGCAGGCCAAGCACGGTCTGCAGCACGCAGACGTGGGTTTCCATGCCGCAGACGATGACCTGCTCACGGGCCATCAGGCCGGCCGGCAAGCATTGGGCGGCCACGCAGGAGAAATGGGTCTTTTCCACCACTTCTGCCGCCGGGGCCACCGCGATCAGTTCCGACAAGGTGTGACCCAGGCCTTTGGGGTACTGCTCGGAAATCACGATCGGCAGTTCCAGGTCATGGCAGGCCGAGAGCAACCAGCGCGCTCGGGCGCGAGTGCCTTGAGGGTCGCTCATGGCGCCGATGAGCTTTTCCTGGATGTCGACCACCAGCAACGTGGCCTTGTGATGTTCGATCAGCATTGTCCGCCTCTTGCCTGGAAAAAGGCCTAGCCTCCCCCAGGCAGGCGGCGCCGTCAATCAGGCAGAAAGCCGATACGCCTCAAGGGCCTGTGTCAGCGCAGCGAGCACCTGGTCCTCGTGCTCGTGGATGAAGAAGTGGCCGCCGGGGAACATCTGCAGCGAAAAGGCACCGAGGGTTTCCCTGCGCCAGGCCTGCAGTTGCTCTGCGCTGGCCCGGTCCGCTTCGCCACCGAGCACATGCAGCGGGCACTGCAAGGCAGGCCGCTGACGGTAGAGATAACGGCCGCAGAGCAGGAAGTCAGCGCGCAGGGTGGGCAAGGTCAGGCTCATCAGCTCGGCATTGGCCAGCACCTCCTCCGGCGTGCCATTGAGTTCGCGCAGTTCGGACTTGAGCTGGTCATCGCTCTTGGGGTCGCGCCAGTTGTGGCCATCGTAATCCTCGCGCCGGGTGGGCGCCGCCGTGCCGCAAGCGAACAGCGCCAGCGGTGCCGGGCAGCCCAATGCGCGCAGTTCGTGGGCCAGTTCGAAGGCCAGCAGTGCGCCAAGACTATGGCCGAGCAACGCATAAGGCGCGTTGACGGCCAGGCGTTGCTCACTGGCCAACTGCCGGGCCAGCGCCTGCATGTCGGTCTGCAGCGGCTCGCCCATGCGTGCCCCCCGCCCAGGGAGTTCGACCGGGCGCACCTGCAGCCAGGCCGGCAGCTTGCGCCGCCAGCGGCTGTAGACCATGGCACTGGCCCCGGAATACGGCAGGCACAGCAGGTTGAGCGGGGTCACTGGGCGGCAGCTGCGGCCATCTGCTGGCGCAGGCTCAAGGGACGCATGTCGGTCCAGACTTCGTCGATGTAGGCCAGGCAATCCTTCTTCAGGCCGCTCTTGCCTACCGCGCGCCAGCCTTCGGGGATGGCCTTGTAGTCCGGCCAGATGGAGTATTGCTCTTCGTGGTTGACCACTACCTGGAACTGGATATCGTCGCGGTCGAATACGGAAGTCATTGCCTGTCTCCTTGAGTGATGGATGCCACTGCGCGCCTGGCGCAGGGAGGTTCTCAGGTAGACGTAGGGCGCTGCGGAAAAATTAGGTTACTCAGGGATTGTGGATAGGCAATGTTCGCCGGGAGAGAGATTTGAGGCTACCAAGTACCTGGCTTGGGTTATGTGGTGGGGCATAAATCGAGCGCCGCCCGCGCGGCGCATCGCGGGCAAGCCCGCTCCCACATCTGTTTCGGGCCAGTCCCTCCTGTGCCGCCAACAGGATCCGCCTTGGTGCATGACTGAAGACAGGTGGAGCAAGCATCAATGCCCACCAAGATGCATCGCCATACCCCTGTCGGCTTCCACCGAGATGCATCGCCATGCCAACAAGGCGGTCCCTGTTGGCGGCACAGGAGGGACTGGCCCGAAACAGATGTGGGAGCGGGCTTGCCCGCGATGCGCCGCGCGGGCGGCGCTCGATCTCACAGCCCCCACACACCCCAAGCCAAGCCAAGCCAAGCCAAGCACTAGCCTCACGCATCCCTCAGCAAGTCATGCGCATCGAGCAGCCGGAACGCCACCTGCGGGTTGCGCTCAAGGCCCCGGCGGATCGCGGCCGGGATCGACTGGCGGGTCTTGCGGCACAGGCCGGGCTGCTCGTCGAGTTCGATGACGATGCCGCGCATGGTGCGCACTTCGTTGAAGCCGGGGCTGATGTGCACGCGGATGCCAAGGTTTTCGTACAGCCGCTGTTGCAGGCGCTGCAGGTCTTCCAGGTCCTTGAGGTTTTCCAGGCGTTCGAGCAGGCGCTTTTCTTCCTGGCGGGTGAGCAGGAGGATGCGCTGGGCCGCTGGCGGGTGCCCGGCCAGGTGTTCGCGGCCGCAGTCACAGGCGCCAGGGGGGCACGGTTGGCGAAGAGGAGGTGGGGTGCTCATGCAGCAAGCATAGCTTCACCAGCCCGTTCTCAGTAAACGCTTCAGAAAAACTTTCCTGCCAGGATAAAAAATTTCACAAACCGCTGGACCCCGCCCCCTCGCTTCGCCTATAAATCGCCCAAGGGAAATTTATATTCCCGTCAAGAAACAACACTTCGCCCGCCGCGAAGCTTCTTTTGCCCTTGTGCCAGACCTGCCCCACTCCATCACGAGGCCTATCCGACATGCACCCCGCTCCCGATCACTTCATCCTGCGCGTCAGTTGCCCGGCCGTGTCCGGCATCGTTGCGGCGGTGACCACCTACCTGGCCGAGCACGGTTGCTACATCAGCGAGATGGCGCAGTTCGACGACGAGGACAATGGCCGCTTCTTCATGCGTGCGGTGTTCCGCTACAACACTGGCGTGAGCGGTGACACGCCGCAGCTGGAAGCAGGCTTCGCCGATGTCGCCCAGCGTTTCGACATGGACTGGAGCCTGCACAGCAGCGCCCGGCCGCTGCGCGTGCTGCTGATGGTCAGCAAGTTCGACCACTGCCTGGCCGACCTGCTCTACCGCCATGCCAAGGGCGAGCTGGACATGCAGATCACCGCCGTGGTCTCCAACCACCTCGACCTGCGGCCAATGGCCGAGCGCCAGGGCATCCGCTTCGTCTACCTGCCGGTGAGCAAGGAGACCAAGGCCGAGCAGGAAGCCGCACTGATGCGCATCGTCGAGGACACCGGCACCGAACTGGTGGTGCTGGCGCGCTACATGCAGATTCTCTCCGACGACTTGTGCCGCCAGCTGTCAGGCCGGGCGATCAACATCCATCACTCGTTCCTGCCTGGTTTCAAGGGCGCCAAGCCGTACCACCAGGCCTATCAGCGCGGGGTCAAGTTGATCGGTGCCACCGCCCACTACGTCACCAGCGACCTCGACGAGGGCCCGATCATCGAACAGGAAGTGCAGCGCGTCGACCACGCCTATACCCCCGACGACCTGGTGGCGATCGGCCGCGACACCGAGACCATCGCCCTTTCCCGCGCCGTCAAATACCACCTTGAGCACCGGGTGTTCCTCAACCACGACCGCACGGTGATCTTCAAATGAACGCCATCCCCAGCATCAAGCTGATCGACGGCAAGGCCACCGCGGCGCGGGTGCTGGCCGAGGTTCGCGAGCAGGTGCAGACCTTGCGCCAGGGCGGCGTGCAACCAGGCCTGGCAGTGGTCCTGGTCGGGGCCGACGCGGCCAGCCAGGTGTATGTACGCAACAAGGTGCTACGCGCCGAGGAAGTGGGCATCCGTTCGCAGGAACACCGGCTGCCGGCCGACACCACCCAGGCGCAACTGCTGACCCTGATCGACCGGCTCAACCGCGACAGCAAGGTCAACGGCATCCTCGTGCAGTTGCCGCTGCCCGAGCATGTCGACGAGCACTGCATTCTCCAGGCGATCAGCCCGCTGAAGGACGTGGACGGTTTCCACAGCGAAAACGTCGGTGGCCTGGCCCAGGGGCGCGACGTGCTCACGCCCTGCACCCCCAGCGGCTGCATGCGCCTGCTGCGCGATGCCTGCGGCGAGCTGCGCGGCAAGCATGCCGTGGTGATCGGCCGCTCGAACATCGTCGGCAAACCCATGGCCGCGTTGCTGCTGCAGGCCGACTGCACGGTAACCGTGGTGCACTCGCGCAGTCGCGGTCTGCCGACGCTGTGCCGCCAGGCCGACATCGTCGTCGCGGCGGTCGGCAAGCCACGCCTGGTCGGCGCCGAGTGGCTCAAGCCCGGCGCGGTGGTGATCGATGTCGGCATCAACCGCATCGAAGAAGGCGGCCATAGCCGCCTGGTCGGCGATGTCGATTTCGCTGCCGCCCTGCCCCAGGTCGCCGCCATCACCCCGGTGCCTGGCGGCGTCGGCCCGATGACCATCGCCTACCTGATGAAAAACACCCTGCTCGCCCTCGACCTGCAACAACAGGCCGCCCACCAGGAGCGCACCCCATGCCTTTCGCCCTGCTGAAATACGGCCTGAGCGCCGACTACCCGGTGGAGGTCGACCTGCCGCCACCGTGCGAACTCAAGCCGCGCTATGACGTGGTAATCATTGGCGGCGGCGGCCACGGCCTGGCCATTGCCTATTACCTGGCCAAGTACCACGGCGTGACCAACGTTGCCGTGCTGGAGAAGGCCTACCTGGGCGGCGGCAACACCGCGCGCAACACCGCCGTGATCCGCTCCAACTACCTCACCTCCGAGGGCGTGCGCTTCTACGCAGAATCGGTGCGGATGTTCCAGAACCTGTCCAACGAGTTCGACTTCAACATCATGTACTCCGAGCGTGGCCAACTGACCCTGGCGCACACCGACGCCACCGTGCGCGCGTTCCGCCAGCGCGCCGAGGTCAACAAGCACTTCGGCGGGCGCACCGAGATGATCGACCGACAGCAGATCCGCGAGCTGGTGCCGAGCCTGAACCTCGACCCCGGCCACCTGCCGGTGCTGGCGGGCCTCTGGCACATCGACGGCGCCACAGCGCGCCACGACGCGGTGGCCTGGGGCTATGCCAAGCAGGCTGCCAAGCGCGGCGTGGAAATCCACCAGCTGACCGAAGTGCAGGACCTGCTGATTCGCAATGGCCGCATCGAAGCAGTCAAGACCAACCGCGGCACCGTTCAGTGCGGCTGTGTGGTGCAGGCGGTGGCCGGCGCCAGTTCGCAGCTGTTGGCCAAGGCCGGCATCCGGGCGCCGATCCACACCTACCCGCTGCAAGCCATGGTCACCCAGCCGTTCAAGCCGTTCCTCGACCCGCTGGTGAGTTCGTCGGCATTGCACTGCTACGTGCAGCAGACCAGCCGTGGCGAGATCGTCTTCGGCGGCGGCTCCGACCCGTACCCGCTGTACAACACCCGCTCTACCCTCGACCTCAAGGAAAGCCTGCTGGCCCACGCCATCGAGATGTTCCCGTTCATGGCCAACGCCAAGCTGATGCGCCAGTGGGCCGGGATCACCGACATGACCCCGGACTACAGCCCGATCATGGGCCTGTCGCCGGTCGACAACTACTACCTCGACGCCGGCTGGGGCACCTGGGGCTTCAAGGCCACGCCGATCTGCGGCAAGACCATGGCCGAGCTGGTCGCCAGCGGCGGCAAGGTTCCGGAACTGATCGCGCCATTCGCCCTGGAGCGTTTCAGCCGCTTCCGGCAAGTCAACGAAATGGGCGCCACTGCGGCCAGCCACTAGGAGCACACGACGATGAAGATCCTGACCTGCCCCTTGAACGGCCCGCGCAACATCAGCGAGTTCACCTACGACGGCGAGCTCAAGTCCATGCCCGACCCGGCCAGTTGCACTGACACCGAGTGGGCCGACTACGTGTTCAACAGCGACAACCTGGCCGGCGTGGTCATCGAGTGGTGGCTGCACAACGCCTCGAGCTACTGGTTCCTGGCCGAGCGCCACACCGTCAGCGACCAGGTGCTGCGCACCTTCGACCCGAAAGAGTTGTTCGACCGCCGCGTCGACTTCACCCCCGCCGCCACCCCGGAGATCGCCGGATGAACAGCCTCACTCGCCTCCCCGCACCCATGGGCCTGTTGATCGACCGCGAGCGGCCCCTGCGATTCGAATTCGATGGCCAGGCCTGCCCGGGCTTTGCCGGTGACACCATTGCCAGTGCCCTGCTCGGCAACGGCCGCTGGCTGCTGTCGCGCTCGTTCAAGTACCACCGCCCGCGTGGCCCGCTGAGCATGGCCGGGCAGGACGCCAACACCTTGGTGCAGCTCCCCGAAGAGCCCAACGTGCCGGCCGACCTGGAGGCCGCCCGTGACGGCCAGGTGGTCGCCGGGCAGAACTTCAACGGCAGCCTGGAACACGACCGCGACGCCTACCTGGGCAAGTTCTCGCGCTTCATGCCGGTGGGCTTCTACTACCGCTCGTTCTACAAGCCCAAGGGCATGTGGAAGGTGTGGGAGCCGCTGATCCGCAAGAAGGCCGGCCTCGGCGTGCTCGACCTCGGCTTCAGGCCGCAGTACTACGACAAGGCCTATCTGTTTGTCGACCTGGCCGTGATCGGTGCCGGCCCGGCCGGCCTGCGCGCCGCGCTGGACGCCGCCAATGCCGGGGCCAAGGTGCTGCTGATCGAGCAACAGCCGGTGCTCGGCGGCTCGCTGACCTACGCCCGCTTCGACATCGCCGGCACCCGCGCCGCCAGCCTGCGCCAGGAACTGCTCGCCGCTGTCGAAGGCCAGCCGAACATCCAGGTGCTGTGCGAGGCCACCTGCAACGGCTGGTTCACCGACAACTACCTGCCGGTGATCCAGCACAAGCGCCTGTACAAGGTACGCGCCACTCGCTGCCTGGTGGCCGCCGGGTCGTTCGACCAGCCGGTGGTGTTCCGCAACAACGACCTGCCCGGGGTAATGCTGACCAGCGCCGCGCAGCGGCTGATGAAGCTGTATGCGGTCAAGCCGGGGCAACGCGCGGTGATTCTCACCGGCCACGATGACGGCTACCTGGCCGCCCTCGACCTGCAAGAACAGGGCGTGGCTGTCGCCGCCCTGGTCGACATGCGCGCCGCGCCTGCCGATGCCGCGCTAGCCAGCGAGCTGAAGCGTCGCGCCATTCCCGTGCACCTGGGCAGTACCGTCTATGAAGCCCTGCACGAAGCAGGCATGCGCCACGTTACGGGCGTGGACATTCGTCCGATCACCGGCCAGGGCAAGGTTGCTGACCACGGCCTTCGCGTGGCCTGCGACTTGCTGTGCATGTCCGCCGGCTACATGCCGGTGTATCAGTTGCTGTGCCAGGCCGGTGGCAAGCTGGCCTATGACGTCAACCGTGACGAGTTCACCATCAGCCACCTGCCCGTCGGCCTGGACATTGCCGGCTCGGTGAACGGCCGGCACCGCCTGGACAACGTGCTCACCGACGCCAGCCGCGGCGCCGCCGAAGCCCTCGCGGCACTGGGCCTGCCAGCAGCAACGCCGTCGGCCTGCGTGGCCGAGGCCAAGGTCAACTTCCCCTGGCCGATCTTTCCGCACCCCAAGGGCAAGGATTTCGTCGACTTCGACGAAGACCTGCAAGTACGCGATATCGTCAACGCCACCCGCAGCGGCTACCGCGACGTGCAACTGGTCAAGCGCTTTTCCACGGTCGGCATGGGCCCGTCACAAGGCCGCCACTCGGCGCTGCCCACCGCACGCCTGGTGGCCCAGGCCACCGGCCGCAGCATCAGCGAAACCGGCGTGACCACTGCCCGCCCACCCTTCCAGGCCGAGAAACTGGCGCATGTCGCCGGCCGTGCGTTCGACCCGTACCGGCAGACGCCGATGCACCGCCGCCACCTGCAGGCGGGCGCGCAGATGATGCCCGCTGGCAGCTGGCAGCGGCCGGCCTTCTACGGCAAGCCGGAACACCGCGAGCGCTGCGTGCAGGAGGAAGCACGCCATGTTCGCGAAAAGGTCGGCCTGATCGACGTCTCTACCCTAGGCGGCCTGGATGTGCGCGGCCCCGATGCCGCCGAACTGCTGGAGCGCCTGTACACCTTCGGCTTTGCCAAGCTGGCCATCGGCCGCACCCGCTATGCGCTGATGACCAACGAGCACGGCGTGGTGATCGATGACGGCGTTTGCGCGCGCCTGGCCGAGCAGCACTTCTACGTCACCGCCACCACCAGCGGCGTCGACCGCATCTACCAGCAGATGCTCAAGTGGAACGCGCAGTGGCGGCTGGACGTGGACATCGCCAACGTCACCGCCGCCCTGGCCGCGGTCAACCTGGCCGGGCCGCTGTCGCGCCAGGTGCTGGCCAAGCTCTGCAACGATGTCGAGCTGTCCGCCGAAGCCTTCCCTTATCTGGGGGTGCGCCTGGGCACGGTGGCCGGCATCCCGGCGCGCATCCTGCGGGTCGGCTTCGTCGGCGAGCTGGGTTATGAAGTGCATGTGCCGGCGCGCCATGCCGAGCGCCTGTGGGACTCGCTGATGCAGGCCGGGGCCGGGCTGGGTATCCGCCCGTTCGGGGTCGAGACCCAGCGCCTGCTGCGCCTGGAGAAAGGCCACGTGATCATCGGCCAGGACAGCGACGGCATGAGCCACCCGGCAGAGCTCGACATGCAGTGGGCGATTGGCCGCAAGAAGCCGTTTTTCGTCGGCAAACGCTCGATCGAGATCCTCGAAGCACAGCCGCTCAAGCGCAAGCTGGTCGGTTTTACCCTGCCCAAGGGCAGCCCGCAGCCGCTGGAGGGCCACCTGGTGCTGGACGGCCCGGATATCAGTGGCAACGTCACCTCTTGCGAGTACTCGCAGACCCTCGGGCAGATCATCGGCCTGGCCTACGCCGGTACCCATCAGGCGACACCTGGCATGCACATCCCGATCCGCGTGGAAGGCGGCGTGATGGTCAATGCCAAGGTGGTGCCACTGCCCTTCTACGATCCCGACAACCTGCGCCAGGAACTCTGAACCATGACCAGCCTGAAAGCCGAAGCCTACCTCCCAAGCAGCCTTTTGCACGCCTGTGCGTTGACCGACCTGACCGGACTGGCGCGGGTCGGGTTTCGCGGCGGTGACGCAGCTGACTACCTGCAAGGGCGTGGCTACCAGCTGCCCTCGCTGCCCAACCAGGCCTTGCGCCAGGGCGACGGCGGCTGGGTCGCGCGCCTGTCGGCCAGCGAGTACCTGTTGCTCGGCAGCCTGGCAGACCAGGGCGCCCGGGTTGCCAGCGAAGAACAGCGCTGGGTGCAGGATGCCCGGCGCAACTACCTGCTACCGCGTCAGGACAGCCATGCCTGGCTGCAACTGTCGGGGGAGCATTGCAGTGCGGTGATGGCCAAGTTGTGCGGGGTCGATCTGCGGTTGCAGGCGTTTGCGGTCGGTGCTGTGGCGCAGACGTCGGCGGCGCGGATCAATGTGATCGTGGTGAATGTCGGGAGTGATGGATTGCCGGCATTGCAGTTGCTGTTCGACCGGGCATCGCTGGCGTACTTCCAGGAGGCTGTGCTGGATGCCATGGATGAGTTCGATGGCGGGTGGGTTGGGCTGGATCAGCTGATGATTTGACCTGTACCGGCCTCATCGCGGGCTCGCCCGCTCCCACAGGTACACCACAGACCTTGAGAACTGTGGCGTACCTGTGGGAGCGGGCGAGCCCGCGAAGAAGCAAACACTTCTATCAAGGTCAGAGTTGAGTCAGCCGCTCGCGCAGGAAACTGACAAACCCCTGCACCGGCCGCGCTACCTGCCTGTGCTGCGGATACACCGCCGACAACTGCAGCGCCGGCGGCACCCACTCATCCAGCACTGTCACCAAGCGCCCGTCCGCCAGTGCCTGCCCGACGATAAAGGTCGGCAGATAGGTCACCCCCATCCCGGCAATCGCCGCATCCCTGAGCAGCTCGCCGTTGTTCGCCCGCATCCGCCCGGTCACCTGAATCACCTGGGCCTTGCCACCCTGGCGGAACTGCCACTGCACCTGCCGCGAGTGCCCATAGGGCAGGCAATCATGCGCGGCCAGGTCTTCCGGTTTGGCCGGCACGCCACGTGCGGCAAGGTACGCCGGGCTCGCGCAATACACCCGCTCGACATCGGCAATGCGCCGGGCAATCAGGCTGGAGTCCTCCAGCGCGCCGATACGCAGCGCCAGGTCATAACCCTCGCCGATCAGGTCCACCGCGCGATCACTGAGATCCACCTCCACATCCACCTGCGGGTGCAACTGCAGAAACTCGGTCAGCAGGCAGCCCAGGTGGGCCATGGCGAACGACAGCGGCGCACTCAGGCGCAAGGTGCCGCGCAGGGCCTGGGCCTGGCCGCTGATGTCGTGTTCCACCTGCTGCACCTCGCCCAGCAGGCGCAGTGCCGACTGGTAGTAGTGCTGGCCCAGCGGCGTAGCGTCCAGGCGCCGGGTAGAGCGGTTCAACAAGCGCACTCCGAGGCGCTCTTCGAGCTGCATCAGGCGGCGGCTGACCGATTGCTTGGACATGCCCAGGCGGTCGGCGGCAGCAGTGAAGCTACCGGCCTCCATGACCTGGGCAAAGATTCGCATGTCTTCGTAGGGGTTCATTGTCTCGCTCTTGGTGACAGTCAAACGCTTTATAGCGGCTTTTTCCCGCCAATGCATCTGCTTAATCTACACACAGGTCGCAGCGATGGCCCTGAAGGCCAGGCAAGACGCCCATTACCAACACTTGAACAGAAAAGGATTCGCTCATGAACATTGTCCACAAAACCCTCACCGCCTCCCTCCTCGCCCTGTCCGTGTCCAGCGCTTTCGCTGCGGGCAGCCCAGGCGTCGAGCAGCACACCCAGGCCTTTCTCGAAGCGCTGGAGCAAGGCGGCGGCAAGCCGCTCGAACAGCTCAGCCCGAAAGACGCCCGCGCCGTACTGACCGGTGCCCAGGCTTCGGTGAAGGTCGACCTGTCCGGTATCGAGGTCAAGGAGCGCACCATCCAGGCCAACGGCCAATCGATCAAGCTGCAGGTGGTGCGCCCGGCCAATGTCAAAGGTGAGTTGCCTGTGTTCATGTTCTTCCACGGCGGCGGCTGGGTGCTCGGCGACTTCCCGACCCACCAACGGCTGATCCGCGACCTGGTGGTCGGCTCCGGCGCTGTGGCGGTCTATGTGGACTACACCCCGTCACCCGAGGCGCACTACCCGACGGCGATCAACCAGGCCTACGCCGCGACCCGGTGGGTAGCCGAGCATGGCAAGGAAATCGGTGTCGACGGCAAGCGCCTGGCGGTGGCCGGCAACAGCGTCGGCGGCAACATGGCGGCGGTGGTCGCACTCAAGGCCAAAGAGGCCGGCACCCCGGCGCTGCGCTTCCAGCTGCTGCTGTGGCCGGTGACCGATGCCAGCTTCGAGACAGCGTCGTACAAGCAGTTTGCCGAAGGGCACTTCCTCACCACCGGGATGATGAAGTGGTTTTGGGACAACTACACCACCGATGCCAAGGCACGGGCAGAGATCTACGCCTCGCCGCTGCAGGCCAGCAGTGAACAGTTGAAAGGCTTGCCACCGGCGCTGGTGCAAACGGCCGAGTTCGATGTGCTGCGCGATGAGGGCGAGGCCTATGCCCGTAAGTTGAATGCGGCAGGCGTGACGGTGACCTCGGTGCGCTACAACGGGATGATTCATGACTATGGCTTGCTCAACCCGCTGAGCCAGGTGCCGGCTGTGAAGGCGGCGATGCGCCAGGCCGCAAACGAACTGAACGTGCATTTGCAATAACACCAGCCAACCGCGTGGCAGGGCCCAGGTGCCCTGCCCTTACTGGAGATTCGTCATGCTCACCGTCCGTAACGCCCAAGACCGCGGCCTGGCCTTCCACGGCTGGCTGAAATCCTTCCACACCTTCTCCTTCGGCCACTACCGCAACCCTGACGAGCAAGGCTTTTCCGACCTGCTGGTGATCAACGACGACCGCGTCATCCCTGGCAAGGGTTTCGGCCAGCACCCGCACCGCGATATGGAAATCTTCTCCTACGTGCTCGAAGGCGCGCTGGAGCACAAGGACACCCTGGGTACCGGCTCGGTGATCCGCCCGGGTGACGTGCAGCTGATGAGCGCCGGTCATGGCGTGGCGCACAGCGAGTTCAACCACAGCCAGGCGCAGCCGGTGCACTTCCTGCAGATCTGGATCGTGCCCAATGTGAAAGGGGCGACGCCGCGTTACCAGCAACAGCACTTCAGTGCCGAGGAGAAGCGCGGCAAATTGCGCCTGATCATCTCGCCGGATGGTGCCGAGGAGTCATTGCAGGTGCGGCAGAACGCGCGAGTGTATGCCGGGCTGTTCGATGGCGCGGAGCGCGCGACGCTGAGCTTGCCGGAGAATCGCCATGCCTATGTACACGTGGCACGCGGCAGCATCGAGCTCAACGGCCAGGTGCTCAATGAAGGGGATGGTGTGCGGGTACGGCAGGAACAACTGCTTGAGCTGGGTAATGGGGTGGATGCCGAGGTGCTGGTGTTCGACCTGCGGCCTCATGAGTTGCCGGGTATGCCGTAAGCGGGATCGGCCTCTTCGCGGGCACGCCCGCTCCCACAGGTACTGCACAGTTTTCAGAATCTGTGCGATGCCTGTGGGAGCGGGCGTGCCCGCGAAAGGGCCATCAGCAAAGACTCAGGGCTCGAAGCCTTCAACGATGATCACTTCGGCCTTTGCCACCCCTTGGCGATGGCTGCACGCCTCCTGATACAGATCGGACTGGTAACACGCCACCGCCTGCTCATACGAATCGAACTCGATCACCACGCTACGCTGTGGAGTGGGCCGCCCTTCCATCGCCTCGCTACGCCCGCCGCGGGCCAGGAAGCGGCCGCCGAATGCCTTGAAGGCAGCGGGAGCGCGCTGGGTGTACTGCTGGTACTGCTCGGGGTCGGTCACGTCGACGTGGGCGATCCAATAGGCCTTCATCCGCTGCTCTCCTGTAGCAAAAATATTTGTGTATGATGGTATACCATAAAAATCACCCCACCACAGTGAGTGTGCAACATGGCTTTCAACACCATCGAGGAACTCCTCGAGGACTACCGGCAAGGCAAGATGGTCCTGCTGGTGGACGACGAGGACCGGGAAAACGAAGGCGACCTGCTGATCGCCGCCGAGCGCTGTGACGCCCAGGCCATCAACTTCATGGCCCGCGAAGCGCGCGGGCTGATCTGCCTGACCCTGACCGACGACCACTGCCAGCGCCTGGGCCTTGAGCAGATGGTACCGGCCAACGGCAGCGTGTTCAGCACCGCCTTCACCGTGTCGATCGAAGCCGCCAGCGGCGTCACCACCGGTATTTCCGCCGCTGACCGGGCGCGCACCGTGGCCGCTGCCATGGCACCCGATGCCCGCCCCGAAGACCTGGTGCAGCCTGGCCACATCTTCCCCCTGCGCGCCCGCGAAGGCGGCGTGCTGACCCGTGCCGGGCACACCGAAGCCGGTTGCGACCTGGCTCGCCTGGCCGGTTTCACCCCGGCCTCGGTGATCGTCGAGGTGCTCAACGATGACGGCACCATGGCCCGCCGCCCGGACCTGGAAGTGTTCGCCGCGCAGCATGGCATCAAGATCGGCACCATTGCCGACCTGATCCACTACCGCCTGAGCACCGAACAGACCATCAAACGCATCGGCGAACGCGAACTGCCGACCGTGCACGGCACGTTCCGCCTGGTGACCTACGAGGACCGCATCGAAGGCGGCGTGCACATGGCGATGGTCATGGGCGATATCCGCCGTGAGCAACCGACCCTGGTGCGGGTGCACGTGATCGACCCGCTGCGCGACCTGGTCGGCGCCGAGTACGCCGGCCCCGCCAACTGGACCTTATGGGCGGCCTTGCAGAGGGTCGCCGAGGAAGGCGCCGGAGTGGTGGTGATCCTCGCCAACCACGAGTCTTCCCAGGCATTGCTCGAACGCGTACCGCAGCTGACTCAGCCGGTGCGGCCTTATCAGCGTGGGCAGTCCAAGGTGTACTCGGAGGTCGGTACCGGGGCGCAGATTCTGCAGGACCTGGGCGTGGGCAAGCTGCGTCACCTGGGGCCGCCGCTGAAGTATGCGGGGCTGGCCGGGTATGAGCTGGAAGTGGTGCAGAGCATTCCCTTTGAGCCAGGAATGGTTGGCTGATACGGGTCGTGTAGGAGCGGCCTTGTGTCGCGAAAGGGCCGCAAGGCGGCCCCAGCAATTCATGTGTCGACGCTGAAATCCTGGGGCCGCTTCGCGGCCCTTTCGCGACACGAGGCCGCTCCTACAAGGGCGGAGTGATGGCCGGTAGCCTCATACCTCTTGCCAAAAGCTTGGAATACCATAATATGATATCCCGTAGACCTTAAATCTGCAGGCCGGCACCTACAATCACAAACGGCCACAAGACACTTTGTTTTAGCTGCTCCCCGAATACTGTTGGCGGGCGCACCAGAAGCCCCGCCTCGAATAACAAAAGCAACGAGGGCGTAACCATGCTGTTGAGCAAACGTGTAACCGCAGTGCTGTCCGCCAGCCTGCTGACCCTGGCATGTCAGGCCGCCCAGGCCGCTGACAGCCTGAACTTCGTCAGTTGGGGCGGTACCACCCAGGACGCCCAGAAAGAAGCATGGGCCGTACCCTTCACAAAAAGCACCGACATCAAGGTCGTCCAGGACGGCCCGACTGACTACGGCAAGCTCAAGGCCATGGTCGAAAGCGGCAACGTGCAATGGGACGTGGTCGACGTCGAAGCCGACTTCGCCCTGCGCGCCGCCAGCGAAGGCCTGCTCGAACCCCTCGACTTCACCCAGATCAAACGCGACAAGATCGACCCGCGCTTCGTCTCCGACCACGGCGTCGGCTCGTTCTTCTTCTCCTTCGTGCTCGGCTACAACGAAGGCAAGCTCGGTGCCAACAAGCCGGTCGACTGGACCGCGCTGTTCGACACCAAGACCTACCCAGGCAAACGCGCCCTGTACAAATGGCCGAGCCCCGGCGTGCTGGAGCTGGCCCTGCTGGCTGACGGCGTAGCGCCCAAGGATCTCTACCCGCTGGACCTGGATCGCGCCTTCAAGAAGCTCGACACCATCAAGAAAGACATCGTCTGGTGGGGCGGTGGCGCCCAGTCGCAACAGCTGCTGGCCTCCGGTGAAGCCTCGCTCGGCCAGTTCTGGAACGGCCGCGTCTATGCCCTGCAGCAAGACGGTGCACCGGTGGGCGTGAGCTGGAAGCAGAACCTGGTCATGGCCGACTTCCTGGTCATCCCGAAAGGCTCGAAGAACAAGGATGCGGCGATGAAGTTCCTGGCCAATGCCAGCAGCGCCGAAGGCCAGGCCGCGTTCGCCAACAAGACCGCCTACGCCCCGGTGAACGTCGACAGCGTGGCCAAGCTCGACAAGGACCTCGCCCCGAACCTGCCGACCGCCTACGCCCAGGACCAGGTCACCCTGGACTTCGCCTACTGGGCGAAAAACGGCCAGGCCTTCGCAGCCCGCTGGAATGAGTGGTTGGTCAAATGAAAGTCGCCATCAACGCCCTGCAGAACGCGCAAGGTGCCCCCACGGGCACCGGCGCCCCGGGAACGGCCCCTCGTCGCGTGAGCCTGGGCCAGCGCTGGAAAGGCAGCCGCAACCTGCTGCCGGCCCTGCTGTTCCTCGGCCTGTTCTTCTTCGCCCCGCTGGTCGGCCTGTTGCTGCGCGGGGTGCTGGAGCCAACGCCAGGGCTGGGCAACTACGAGCAGCTGTTTGCCAACTCGGCTTATGCACGGGTGCTGTTCAACACCTTCTCGGTGGCCGGCGTGGTCACCCTGATCAGCGTGCTGCTGGGCTTCCCGCTGGCCTGGGCGATCACCCTGGTGCCCAAGGGCTGGGGCCGCTGGCTGCTGAACATCGTGCTGCTGTCGATGTGGACCAGCCTGCTGGCGCGCACCTACTCGTGGCTGGTGCTGCTGCAGAGCTCGGGGGTGATCAACAAGGCGTTGATGGCCATGGGCATCATCGATACCCCGCTGGAGATGGTGCACAACCTCACCGGCGTGGTGATCGGCATGAGCTACATCATGATCCCGTTCATCGTGCTGCCGCTGCAGGCGACCATGCACGCCATCGACCCGATGGTGCTGCAGGCCGGCTCGATCTGCGGCGCAAGCCCCTGGACCAACTTCTGGAAGGTGTTCCTGCCGCTATGCCGCTCGGGGCTGTTCTCCGGGGCGTTGATGGTGTTCGTGATGTCGCTCGGTTACTACGTGACCCCAGCCCTGCTCGGTGGCGCGCAGAACATGATGCTGCCGGAATTCATCATTCAGCAGGTGCAGTCGTTCCTCAACTGGGGCCTGGCCAGCGCCGCCGCCGCATTGCTGGTGGTGATCACCCTGGTGCTCTTCTACCTGTACCTGAAGCTGCAGCCGGAATCCCCGGTTGGCAACGCGAGGTAAACCGCCATGCTCCTGTCTCCCAATGCCATGGGCCGCCCGCTGCGTACGGGCCTGTACCTGACCACCGGGGTCATCGCGGCCTTCCTGCTGCTGCCGGTGGTGTTCATCGTGCTGCTGTCGTTCGGCTCGTCCCAGTGGCTGGTGTTCCCGCCACCGGGCTGGACTTTCAAGTGGTACGGCCAGTTCTTCTCCAACCCGGAGTGGATGGACGCCGCCCTGGCCAGCCTCAAGGTCGCCGTGCTGACCACCATCGCCGCGGTGCTGCTGGGCCTTCCCACCGCCTTCGCCCTGGTGCGTGGCCGCTTCCCCGGCCGCGAAATGCTCTACGGGCTGTTCACCATGCCGATGATCGTGCCGCTGGTGATCATCGCCGTGGCGGTGTACGCACTGTTCCTCAAGCTCGGCTACACCGGCACGCTGTTCGCCTTCGTGGTCAGCCATGTGATCGTCGCCCTGCCGTTCACCATCATCTCGATTATCAACTCGCTGAAGCTGTTCGACCAGTCGATCGAGGATGCTGCGGTGATCTGCGGCGCCTCGCGCCTGCAGGCGATATTCAAGGTGACCTTCCCGGCGATTCGCCCGGGCATGATCGCCGGTGGCCTGTTCGCCTTCCTGGTGTCGTGGGACGAGGTGGTGCTGAGCGTGATGATGGCCAGCCCCGACCTGCAGACCCTGCCGGTGAAGATGTGGACCACCCTGCGCCAGGACCTCAGCCCGGTCATCGCCGTGGCCTCGACCCTGCTGATCGGCCTGTCGCTGCTTGTCATGTTCATTGCCGCCGCCTTGCGCCGGCGCACCGAAGTCAACGCCTGAGCGTGCGGAGAAAACAACAATGAGTGCAGTCATCAAAGACAACGCCCACGGCAAGACCCTGGTCAGCTTGCGTGGCCTGAACAAGCACTACGGCGACTTCACCGCCGTCGACAACCTCGACCTGGAGATCCAGGACGGCGAGTTCCTGACCTTCCTCGGCTCCAGTGGCTCCGGCAAGTCCACCACGCTGTCGATGCTGGCCGGTTTCGAAACGCCAAGCAGCGGCGAAATCCTGGTCGAGGGCCAGTCGCTGGTCAACGTGCCGCCGCACAAGCGTGACATCGGCATGGTATTCCAGCGCTATTCGCTGTTCCCGCACTTGAACGTGCGTGACAACATCGGCTTCCCGCTGGCGATCCGCAAGCTCAGTGCCACCGAAACCACCAAGCGCGTCGATGCCATGCTCAAGCTGGTGCAGCTGGAGAAGTTCGCCCACCGCAAGCCGTCGCAGATGTCCGGTGGCCAGCAGCAACGTGTGGCAATTGCCCGGGCGCTGGTTTACGAGCCACGCATCCTGCTGATGGACGAACCACTCGGGGCGCTGGACAAGAAGCTGCGTGAAGACCTGCAGGACGAACTGCGCCAGCTGCATCGCCGGCTGGGCATCACCATCGTCTACGTGACCCATGACCAGGAAGAAGCCATGCGCCTGTCCCAGCGCATCGCCATCTTCAGCCATGGCAAGATCGTTGGCCTGGGTACCGGTTACGACCTTTATCAGAATCCGCCAAATGCCTTTGTCGCGTCGTTCCTGGGCAACTCCAACTTCCTGCGCATCAAGGCCAGCAGCAATGGCGCGGCCAGCTTCGAAGGCCAGCCGGTGGCGATTCGCCTGACCCCGGGCCTCAGCGCAGAGCAGGATGCACTGATCATGGTGCGCCCGGAGAAAGCCCTGGCCCTGACCGCCGAACAGGCCGCGCGCGAGCCATTGCCTGCGGGCTGGAACGAGGTCAGTGCCAAGGTCGGTGAAGTGCTGTTCCTGGGTGAGAGCCAGACCTGCCATGTGGTGACGGCCGGCGGTACAGAGCTGACGGTGAAGGCGCTGTCTGCCGCCGGGATGCCGATGCAGCCGGGGGATACCGTGAAAGTGCGCTGGGCGGTGGCGGATGCCTGCATCTATACCGAGTGGGCCGAGAGCGACCTGAGCAAGTCGGCTGGGGCTCATTAAAAAACCGGGGCCGCTGCGCGGCCCTTTCGCGACACAAGGCCGCTCCTACAGGAGATCGCGTTACCGTGTAGGAGCGGCCTTGTGTCGCGAAAGGAGGGCAACGCCCTCCCCTGCTATCACTCAGGCAATCGTAATCGTTCAGCAAAGTATTCCCGGAAAAACTCCACCGCCACTCGTACCTTGGCCGACCCGGCCAGCGGCGCGGTATATACCGCCCAGATATCGGCACTCTGCCGATATCCCTCCAGCACCTGCACCAGCCGGCTATCCACCAGGCTGTCGTGCACATCCCACCACGACCGCAACACGATCCCGCGCCCGTCCAGGCACCATTGGTGCACCACTTCGCCATGGTTGCTCGACAACGCGCCGGTGACCCGCACAGTTTCCTCGCCAGCGGGCCCCTCCAGGTGCCAGAGCCCGAAAGGATGGTCACGTTCCTTGATCACCAGGCAGTCGTGGCTGGCCAGATCCGCCAGGCTCTTCGGCGTGCCGCGCCGGGCAAGATAGTCCGGCGCCGCACACAACACCCGCCAGTTGCGTGCCAAGCGCTTGGCGATCAGGTTCGGGGCAATCTGGTCACCCACGCGGATATCCAGATCGACGCCCTCGGCCGCCAGGTCCATCAGGCGGTCATGCACGTCCAGGCGTATGTCCAGCCGTGGGTAGCGCGACGTCAGCGCCGACAACGCCGGCGCCACCATCCGCCGCCCCAGGCCCAGGCTGCTGGCGATGCGCAATTGCCCGGCCGGCTCACGCTGGCCGGCGTCCAGATCATCGCCCATGCGCTGCAATGCCTCGAAGATCTGCTGCGCCCATTGATAGACCCGCTCACCCTCCTCGCTCACCGTCACCCGCCGGGTGGTGCGGTGCAGCAGGCGCACGCCGAGGTCCGCTTCGAGCAGGCGGATGCGCTTGCTGACGAAGGCAGCCGACATGCCACGGGCCTCGGCCACCGCCGCAAAGCTCGCACGGCGGGCTACCTGAAGAAAGATATCGAGGTCGTCGAGGCTTGGTAGATTATTCACGATACGTGCACCAAGAATGCATGAATTGGCCGATTATCTATGAAACGAACTCTTATAGCATGACCCACATCAGTTCCCCAGACACAAGGTGTGGCCATGACCAAGACCAAGACTTTCAAGATCGCTGCCATTCCCGGCGACGGCATCGGCAATGAAGTACTCCCGGAAGGTATCCGCGTGGTCGAAGCCGCCGCCCGCAAGCATGGCCTGGACCTGCAGTTCGAGTTTTTCGAATGGGCTAGCTGCGACTACTACCTGGCCCACGGCAAGATGATGCCGGACGACTGGTTCGACCAGCTCAAGGGCTTCGACGCCTTGTACTTCGGTGCCGTCGGCTGGCCCGACAAGGTGCCTGACCACATTTCCCTGTGGGGCTCGCTGCTCAAGTTCCGCCGCGACTTCGACCAGTACGTGAACATTCGCCCGGTCCGCCTGTTCCCTGGCGTGCCCTGCCCGCTGGCCGGCAAGCAGCCTGGCGACATCGACTTCGTGGTGGTGCGGGAAAACACCGAAGGCGAGTACTCGTCGCTGGGTGGGCGCATGTTCGAAGGCACTGCCAACGAATTCGTCCTGCAGGAATCGGTGTTCACCCGCCGTGGCGTCGACCGCATCCTCGAATACGCGTTCGAACTCGCCCACAACCGCCCGCGCCAGCATGTGACCTCGGCCACCAAGTCCAACGGCATGGCCGTGAGCATGCCCTACTGGGACGAGCGCACCGCCGCCGTGGCCGCGCATTACCCGGAGATCACCTGGGACAAGCAGCACATCGATATCCTTTGCGCTCGCTTCGTGCTGCAACCGGAGCGCTTCGACGTGGTTGTGGCCTCCAACCTGTTCGGCGACATCCTCTCCGACCTCGGGCCGGCCTGCACCGGCACCATCGGCATCGCGCCGTCGGCCAACCTCAACCCCGAGCGCAAGTTCCCGTCGTTGTTCGAGCCGGTGCATGGTTCGGCGCCGGATATCTTCGGCAAGAACATCGCCAACCCGATCGGCATGATCTGGTCGGGTGCGCTGATGCTCGAATTCCTTGGCAAGGAAACCGCAGACGCCCGTTATCAGGCTGCACACGATGAAATCCTGCTGGCCATCGAAGCCGTCATCGCTAGCGGTGCGACCACGCCTGACATGGGCGGCAGCCGCTCGACCCAGGCGGTCGGCCAGGCCATCGTCGATGCACTGGATGCCGCCTGACTGTCACATTTCGGTCACGCCACCGTCGTAATCTGCCGGGCAACTCTATGCCAAAGGTTGCCCGGCATGCGTCGCCTGCTGCTCCTGCTGCTTCCCCTGCTGACCCTGACGGCCCAGGCCGAACCTGCGCAATTGCGCGTGCAGGGCTCCAACACCATTGGCGCAGCATTGCTGCCGGCATTGGTGCAAGCGCAGCTGCGCGCGCAGCAAGCGACGGACATCGAGCAACTGCCAGGGGCGGCGGCCAACGAAACCGTGATCAAGGCCCGCGATGCGCATGGCCAACCCTTGCGTATCGACATTGCCGCCCACGGTTCGAGCACTGGTTTTGCCGCCCTCGGCCAGGGCCAGGCAGACCTGGCGGCGGCCTCGCGTCCCATCAGCGATGCCGAGGTTAACCAGCTCAAGGCCCTGGGCGACCTGCGCTCGGCCAGGGCCGAACAGGTCATCGGCCTGGATGGCGTGGCCGTCATCGTCCACCCCGACAACCCCCTGCCGCAACTGACCACCCAGCAACTGGCGCAGATCTTCTCCGGGCAGATCCAGCGCTGGGAGCAACTGGGCGTGGCGGGTGGGGCCATTCACCTGTATGCCCGCGATGATCGCTCCGGGACCTATGAAACCTTCAAGGCACTGGTACTGGAACCGCACCATGGCGCGCTGGCCAGGCAGGCGCAGCGTTTCGAGTCCAGCGAAGCACTGGCCGAGCGGGTCAGCGCTGATCGTCACGCCATCGGTTTCAGCAGCCTGGCAGCGGTGCACGGGGCCAAGGTGCTGGCGGTGGCCGAGGGCGATGCACCGGCCATCCTGCCTGACCGCCCAATGATCGCCAGCGAGGACTATCCGTTGTCGCGGCGGCTGTACTTCTACCTGCCAGCCAACGCCAAACCCCAGGCCCGCGCGCTGGCCGACTTCGCCCAGACCGCGGCCGGCCAGGCCATCGTCGCCGAACAGGGCTTCGTTTCGCAGCAGGTCAAGGCGCAACCGGTAGCGGCGCAGGCCGACATGCCGCCGCGCTACCGCAGCCTGGCCCAGCAGGCGCAACGCTTGAGCGTCAATTTCCGCTTCCAGGAAGGCAGCGCCAGCCTCGACAACAAGGCCCTGCGCGATGTGCAGCGGGTTGCCGAGTACTTGCGCCAGGCCGGCAAGCTGCAGAGCAAGGCAGTGCTGGTGGGCTTTGGCGACCCCAAGGAAACACCAGGGCGCGCGGCCCTGCTGTCGCGGCTGCGGGCCCAGGCGGTTCGCCGCGAGCTGGCAAGGGGTGGCGTGGAAGTACTGGAAGTGACCGGCATGGGCGACGAGTTGCCGGTCGCTGGCAATGACAGGGAACAAGGCCGCTTGCGTAACCGGCGGGTTGAAGTCTGGGTCTACTGACACGCAAAGAAATGTAACAGCTCACCATTCGGCATCACGGGCTAACGGGTCTAGGCTCAAGCTCATGTGATACCGGGCCCCTCTGACGGCTGCCAAGCCGTGATGTCGGATCACTGTTGCGATCTTCACCTGGCAACGTCGACATTCAAGGAGGGGCTCATGACAGCTCTGCAGACATTCCTCACCTCCCCGTTTCTTGGCACCAGCACCTGGTTGTGGCTGGTGTTCATGGCCATCGTCATCGGTTTACTGGTACTCGACCTGGGTGTGCTGCACCGCCAGGATCGCGAGATCGAAATGCGCGAGAGCCTGCTGCTGTATTCGGGGTATTTCAGCGTCGGCGTGCTGTTCGGCCTGTGGGTCTGGTATGAGCTGGGCGCGCAGTCGGCGCTGGAGTTCTACACCGGCTTCCTGGTCGAGCAGTCGTTGTCGATGGACAACGTGTTCGTCATGGCGATGATCTTCGGCTTCTTCGCCATCCCCCGCCGCTACCAGCATCGGGTACTGTTCTGGGGCATTCTCGGCGTGGTGTTCCTGCGGGCGATCATGATCGGCGTGGGGGCGGCACTGGTGCAGAACTTCGCCTGGGTGCTCTACATTTTCGGCGCCTTCCTGCTGTTCACCGGGGTGAAGATGGCCCTGTCGAAGGAGGACAGCCACCCCGACCTGGCCAATAACCCGATCTTGAAATTCGTCCGCCGGCACATGCGCGTGACCGACCAGATCCACGGCTCGCACTTCTTCGTGCGCCTGACGCCGCCCGGTGAAAGCAAGGCCCTGCGTTATGCCACACCGCTGTTTCTGGCCTTGGTGCTGATCGAACTGGCCGACCTGGTGTTCGCCGTCGACAGCGTGCCGGCGATTTTCGCCATCACCCAGGACCCGTTCATCGTCTACACCTCGAACATCTTCGCCATCCTCGGCTTGCGCTCGCTGTACTTTGCCTTGTCGGCGCTGATGCACCGGTTCGTCTACCTCAAGTATGCGCTGGCGATGGTGCTGATCTTCATTGGCTGCAAGATCTTCTACCACGGCATGGTGGGCAAGGTGCCAGCGTTGCTGTCGTTGGGGGTGACGTTCGGGTTGTTGCTGGGTGGGGTGGTGGTTTCGTTGATCAAGACGCGGGGGGAGAAAATGGTGGGTGGCACGGAGTTGGAACAACTAACGGATGGGAAAGACAAAGTTGGCAAGAAGGAGCAAGACCCGCAGATGCGGGTCTGATGGGCGGGTCACACTGAGTTATCTCCCCGAAGCGAACGCGCTACGGCCTCCAGCTCGCCGCATGCATCTCGCTGAGGTACCAATCGAATGTCCACCCGACGATTGTCTGCGCGACCATTCAAGGTGTCGTTGCTGCTGACCGGTTGACTGGCCGCGACACCTTGAACAGCAAAACAACTGTCCGGGATGTCGCCCATTCGCTGCATCCAGTCGCGAACAGCAGAGGCACGGGCACGAGAAAGATCGAGATTCTTGGCTGCATCCCCCCGCGCATCCGAATGCCCGGAGATAACGATCAACCAGCCAGGCTGGGCCTTGATACCCACCAGTGCATTGACCAATAGCTTGGTAGAGCCGGGTTTGAGTTCAGCACTGCCAGGATCGAACAGGTTCAAGCTGTCGAGTTGGATTGGATCAGGCGTAGGGGGTTCTTTGGCTTGCCTGGCTGCCCACTCTTGCCAGCCTAACCACCCCATGAATGCAATTGTGATCATCAATGTCAGCAACCACGGCAACACGACACGCTTCTGCACTGCAGGCTCGACAACGAATGTATAAGTCGAAGGCGGAGAAACGACAGCAGCAATTTGAGGCGTGTTGGAAGGCTCAGCAATCGTCCCCCAGGATTGCAGAGGAAGCGGCATTGGCGCCGCCCGGCTTCCCGACATGCGTTGCAGCAGGCTGACTATCTGATTGCGGAAAACCTGCAGCGACACCAATGGCGCATGACCAAGGCGTTCCAAGCGGTGCTCCAGCCGGTTCAGCTCGACCACCAGATTGCTCAGCACTGCCGAATTTGACGTGCCCCACTCCACCCTTCGAACCAATGGATGCAACTGAGTAAACAGCCATGCCATGAGATCGATGCGAGCTGAAGCCTGCACGGGCCACAAGCGCGACCACTCTTCGCTCAGTGTTGTGAGCAGCGCCACACCTTCAGTCAAGCCCGCCAACCCCGTGCGGTAGCTACGCGCAAGTACAAAAGCCACCGCTGTCTGCAGTTCAACCCCGTTCAGCTCGAAAAGCCGCAAGCACAGCCCCTCGACTTTTGCCCAGTCCACCTCTGGGCAGGCAGGGTGATTGAGCTTTGCCAACTCACCGTGCAGCATCTTGAACTCATCGAAGTTGCCCGGATCCCCACCCAGGCGAAGACGTATCTCAAAAAGCGCCGTCATCTGGTCTCCTGTCAGTTCCATTGCCCGGGAAGGTAGCCTTCCTGCTTGAGGTGACGCACCACAACCCTGCCTTCGGCGCCGAGTGTGGTCCCAAAGGACGCCCTGCCGCCGCCCTTGATGATCACGTCAAGGGCATAGTCGAGATGGCCAGGGCGAGACTGAGGTATCAGCTGAACGCTTACCTGCGCCAGCCGTGGCTCATAACGGCGCAACGTTCGGGCGATGTCGTTCATCAAGCCATGGGCTGAAGCCGGTAGCCCTTGCAGCACCGTGCCCATATCCGGCAAGCCATAGTCGGGCAGATGCGAGAGTGAACCTGCACGGCTGTTGAGAATGCGCTGCATGTTGTCCAGCACCGAGAGAGTCAGCTGCTCATCTTCATTCACCTTGTTCAGCGCTAGCTCACCGCGGAAGTTCTGCATCAGGATTTCGTAAAGAGAAGAACTGGTTTCAGGCATGCAGTCAGCCCTCCACGCGCTGTCGTAACGTCAGTCGGTTATCGCCCAGTTCGAGTACTCTGGCCTGATCCGGTTCGAGGTCGTCACGATGCAAGACAACGCGCCACGTATTTTCGATAACGTCTGGACTTCGGAACAGAGCAACCACCGCAATATATCGAGCGTCGCCTTGCAGGGGAGTACTCAGCTGCGCCGCCTCACCGGGCTTGATCACTACCACGCGTTCATCGAGCAGATCATCGCGAAGCACATGCTCACCTTGGCTTACCAGCTCGTCATAGGAGGCGTTCTCCAGCGCCTTGCTGCCCTTCAACTGATAGACCCGCACCAGTACTGGCACCGACAGCCCGCTCATCTCAGCGCCATCGGTATTTATCGCTGTCCGGCCGTTGAGATCCAGGTGCAGCGTTTTGACTTGCTTGTAGAAGATCGCCTGGGCAGTGGACGCCGTACCGTCTGCCACCGTTTGTGCAAGGCCACACCCACTCAAAACAGCAATCAAAGTTGATGCGGTGAAACAACTAAAAACGGTACGCCACATGCTGTACCTCCTTCCGGCAAGGGTTCAGTTGCAGGCCTTGGTAGCGGCCCAGGTTGATCGTGATCGTGTCGTCTTGAGCCGATGCGCGTGCGCCCTCTGCCCGCTTCAACACAGCGGTCATGCCAAGCATCGAGCAAGTACGTCCTAGTACAGGAGCCGGCACCATCTCGCGTGGAATCGAGAGCTGCAGCAGCACTGTGCAACGCCACCCCAGATACACCTCAAGCAACACCTGCAAATCGGCTATCAGACGGCCGCCGGGAAGCCATTCACGCGCCTCATCCTGGTTCTCCGTACACAGCCGCAGGCACAGCTGGCTATTCGCATCATGCCCGACAGCACCCAACGGCATGCCCTGGTCTAACCTCACCGGACGCTCGGGTGCAAGGCTGGCGGGCTGCTCAAGCACAATGCTCTGCGGCCAATGCCCGGTTACGTGCGAATCCGTGTGTGGTGCCTGCAACTTCACCAAGGCACTGATCCCCTGCGCATTGCGTGTGGGCAGGCGCATCACACTGAGCAGGGCCAGAAAACGTGACATCGGTGTGGCGATGCGCTCTGCCGTACCGGGAATGCCCAGCCCGATCAAGCCCAACAAACACTGTGAAGTGGCATCGCGCCCGCCCGGCTCGAACGTTGCCGGGTAGGAGTACTTGCGCCAGATCCGGTAGAACTGGGTGAATAGCCGGTGGTTGAAGATATCGAGGAAGTGCTCCAGCGCTTCATGGCCTTCGCGTCGCTGGGCGATATCGTCCAGATAGCCTGTGGGCAAAGGAGAGTCGACGCCATACAAACCCAACAGCCGGGTACGCACTGTCAGCGGTCGGTGTGGAGCAGACTCGTCGATTTCAATGGCCTTCAACTCGCCTGCTGGAAATCCCATTCCAGGGTCTGGCCGGAACCTGACCCGGTCATCGCCGGGATTCGCAGTGCTGCCCAGCGGTGGGTGTTCAGCCAACACCTGCTCCAGCACCTGGCAGAAGCGGTAGACGTTAGCGGTCGAAACCTGTTCGGCCAACACGTGCAGAATGCCTTCGGCCTTTAACCGGGAATACGCTGACTGTGATGTTCGTTCCATCGCAGGCACCTCCCCGTCGGTTGCAGAATCATCGTCAGTTGAGTGCACAAATGAATGTCCGCATACAGCGCGAAGAACCGGCTGAGCATTTCACCGAACAGGCATATGTCCCCCTCGCCTGAAAAGCCGTTGCTATCGACCGTCACCTCGATATCCACACCTCGCAGCAAGAACCCTTTTTCAAAGCGCTGGATCAGGTGATGCTTGACGTCAACAATGGCCTCCAGACGGCGGCGGTTAGTTTCGCTGCCCGTCCACTCATACAAGGCCAACGTGCCACGCAGTACTTCAGCACTGTTGAGCATCGGTAGAAAATTCGATCCCAAGTGACTGAGTACACGCCAGTGAAAACGGTCGCGATTGGGTGGGTAGCACGGTAGTGTCGGCGCGGTCAGGTTACGGACTCGCAAACCTGCCTGGGTGGACTGCGCCGCTGCATCGAGCAAAGTGCTGCGCAAGGCTTTGCGCGGCAGCTGGCCATTGGTACCGGTCAGGCGCAACGACAGGCTTTTGCGATTGAGCAGCACATCTTTGTCAAAGCCCTCCCCACCAAGGATCAACCAGGTGTCATGAAGACCGTTGGCACCGCGCCTCAAGCGGGTATGGAAGTAGCGCTCAGGGGCCTCATCGCGAAGCATCCCGCCTTTGTGGCGAAAGCTGCTGAAAGGCACGTAGTCCTGACGCACGCTGTCTTTCGCTCCAGAAACCTTGTCTACCGAGTAGATTTCTGTATGACCGTCTTGCAAGCGCATTGGGCGCAGCAGGTATTCATTCTGCAACGGGTCCAAGGTGAGCGGGTCCGCCTCCAGTGCAAACAGATTGATCACGGGAACCGCGTGCAGGCGAATGTGCTCTTGTGTAGGCGTGAACGTATGCGACCAGGTCTCACTGAGCACGACTTCAAGCTCGAACCATGGGGCGTCTGGGGGCAACGCGAGCGATTCGAGGCCACAGAGCGTGACGAACATGAATTTCTCACGGAAGGTGAAATACTCCAGCAACAACTGATAACCACTGAAGGCGCTGTCGCCTTTAGGCCAAAGGCGATCATCGTCCGCAAACCCCTTTGGCTTGAAGTGCCCCGCAAATGCCTTGCGCTGCGCCGCGCCTGGCAAGCGCACATGCAGCGCCTGCACATTCAATGTCAGCGCCTGGTGCAGCACACTGGCAAGCGCCGCGTCGCCATTCAGGTACAAGGGGACCTGCGCGAGGTCGAGTTGATCCCAGTTGGCCAGTGCTCCACGTTCGAAGCGTAGGCTTAGCACTGCACGCCCATCTGGCTCATGGTCAAGCCGCACGGTTTCCAGATTGAGCGGCCGTAGCGTCAAATCCTGCGTGGTGGAGTAGCGGCAGCGGGTACGGTGCTGACCCACCGGCTGTGACAGCACCTGAAAGCCTCTTGTGACCGCCTCACAGCCTTTCATCTGACTGACATCTGGCATCAGTTCGACGATTGCCAGTGATGGGATGGTGCGCAAGTAGTGGGGCCATAGCAGGCTGACCAGCCCCTCCGTCAGCTCGGGCAGGTCATCGTCCAATTTCTCGCGCAGGCGCCCCATCAGGAACGCAAAGCCTTCGAACAGGCGCTCAACAAAGGGGTCTTCAGCGCCGGGTTTGTCCAGGTTGAGCTGCGCCGCACGGTCCGGAAAAGCCTGGGCAAACTCCTTGCCCGCTTCGCGCAGATAGTGCATTTCAGCGTCGAAGTAACGCAGGGTTAGGTTGTCCTTAGTCAAAACACATTCCTGATCAAAGTGAATTAGCTGCACAGCACTGCAGCACGTACCGGGTCAATGGATACGAGTGCTGCCAGCTGATGTTCCATTTGCCGCGCCAACGCAGGCCGGTCAGCGTCGTTGCGCTGGGCCTTCAAACGCAGCAGCTTGAGTAAGCGCGCCTTGACTTCGAACAGCAGGTCAGGCTCCCAGTCGGCAAATGTGTGGCGTTGCGCGGCAGCGTCCAGTTCAGTGAACAGATGAATGGCCAGCTCGGCCTTGCCGCACTGCTCGGCCACCCGCGCCATCAGCAAACGCAGTAGCCAACGCTGTCGCCCGGTCTGCACATCCGGCCGGTTCGCCAGCCAGGCCAGCGCCTGCTCGACACCGTCGGCATCCGCTTGCGCCAGTGCCTCGGGTTCCAAGGCGAGTATTTCGCACGCGGCCGCCGACAGTGCGGGGGCCGCTGCAGGCAGCCATTGTTCCGGGCGGTTACCGCTGACCTGCTGGTTGATCCACTCACGCGTGGCTTCATCGGCGAATGGCGAACCATCGTTCCAACACAGCAGCTCCACGCCCGGCAGGCGTTGCAGCAGCATGCCCAGATCGTGCTTGACGATATCCGCCCAGCTTTTGTAGGGCTCAGCCGATTTGCTCAAGGCCTGATGGAGATACCATTGCAAATCCAACCAGAAGTGGTTGACGCCTTCGGCAAACATTTGCTCGACCTGATCAATCAACTCGCTCCAGCTCTGCTGCAGGTACAAGCGCTTGAGCTGAGCGCGATACTCGCCGCGAGGCGGCGCCAGGCGGGTAATCCCCTGTGTATTGTGCGGCGGCACCTGATGCACGGTGTCCCAACGCAAGCTCTTCATCAGCCTATGCGCTGCCAACCACCCTTCTGGTTGATCACGTAAATAGCTGGCTAGCCCTCGACCACTGTCCAAGAGATCTCGACCGGACTGAATGGGTGTCGGGCTCGGGCCTGCCGCCCTGCCGTCTACAGGTGAATCACTGCCCGTCTGAGGGACGATTGCATCAACACCTCCCGACACGGCGAGTCGGGTGTCAAGGGCGCCGTACAAGCCGTCCAGTCGTGGCCGCTGGTCTTCAGGCCAATGGCTGACACCGTGCTCCAACCACACCAAAGCAGCCACCGTTCGCTCGGTTTCAGCCTTGATGACCTGAGGGTAGAGCGACAGGCTTGCCAGTACCCTGCTGCCGGCAAGCCACTCCAAGGCCATCTTGCGGCTATTGGGACGCACCGGCAGGATGTCGCAGGCATAGCGTTCCATTAGCGCCGCCAGCAAACTCAGGCCATCTGCCAAACCGGCCTCACCGTCCCGATGCAAGCGGGCCCAGAGGTAGTACGTGGCCACGCGAAGGTCTTTGCAGGACTGCTGGAGCAGCTTCTGCGCCAGTTGCGCCACAAGGTCGACATCCGCCCCGGAGAGTTTGTTGACCTCTTCGCGCATGCGCTGGAAATCGTCGTCATAGCCCGGATCCTCTCCCACCGGGACATCGCCGCTGATGGGTGTTAGCCAAGGCTCCCAGGATTCGCTGTGTTTGCGGGCAATGACCAGCGGCTCGCTGGCGGACAAACAGCTTTCAACCAGGCTTTTCAGGCTCATTCGAAGCCCCCATTGAGCGTGTACTGCGGGATATCACGGCCCTCTACCAGGAAGATCTCTCGCGGCAGGCTGAACCCGCGCAACTTGAGCAGTGCCAGCGGCCCTTCGCCCAACTCCGTGCGCAAATGCCAGGTCAGGCCCAGGCCATCTGGCGCATCCAGCACGACCCGAAAACGACTGTCGCCGTCGTCCAGCGCCATGACATTGGCCTGCTCCAGCAGACGAATCAGTCCCCAGGTGCCCTGGTAATCCGCAAACAGACGTTCGCCGGTATGGACACTGCTCCACGTCAGGCTGATGCCCGGATGATCACCCTGCCCGGGCCAGCGAAAGCGTTGCCAGCTTTCTCGCTGATTGAAGTAGTGATGCTTCTCACCATTGAGTACGAAGGTGGTCTGCACCACATCACGCACAGGCTTGCCTTGCAGCTCGAAGCTCAAGCCCATACCGCCATCGGTGTACAGCACATCGGCCAGCTGACTGAGCTGATTGATCGCGGTCAGAAAGTCCGGGTTGAAACGTAGCCCCTGGCTCTGCCGCGAGTCGGCCACCCAGCGGCTGCCTTCCTTGCGCAGAAGCCCCGTGAGCTGCTGTGCCAGAAACTGTTCGATCCGCCCGGAATCGGCGCGGATCATCTGCCCCAGCATGGGCAATGAAGCGTCACTGCTGGTGGCGACGAAGGGATAACGGCCGCTGAAAGCGCCCTGCCACTCATCAACGATCGCGCGCTGCCAGGCCCGGTTGAGCCCGACCGAGGACGGCTGCAGAATCTGTTGCCATGCCTGATCCAGCGGCTGCACGAACAGCGTATTGGCCGCTGGTCCACAGTCGGCGCCGAGGCTGGCGGCGATCAGGTTGCCATAGGCCTGCGTGTCGGTCAGGTCCGCGCCTTTGCCTTGGAATACCGTCTGTGCCAAGGCCTGCATCATCGCCTCGGGATCGGGCGCATTGACGACCTGCTGCAGCTTCAAGCGCACGCCGGTGACCCGCGTGAGGAAGGCTTGCAGGCTCAGACGGCCATCGCCTGATCGCCCGTCAGTGTCCTTGCCCAGCAACGCCATCAAGGGGCCAAAGGTGCTGTCGAGCGGGCCGCCGGGTGTTTGGGGAAGTTGATCGACTATCGGCGTTGCTTTTTGCCCCACCAACTTCTGTGCGGATTCGATCAGGGAATCGGCCAGGGCCTGGCCACGGACGCCGGCCTGCCCCTGGTAGCTCAACGTGTTCATCAAGGCGATCAGCGGTGACTGGCGCACATCACTCATCAGCGTCAACTGTGCAATCACATCGCGCAGGCCATGGCCTTGCTGCCAGCGCAGGCTGTTGAGGAAGGTGAGCCAGGCACTGCTGAAGTCCTCGAAGTAGCGTGTGGTCAACCGCTCCCTGAGCTGGTCGGGGCTCAGCGCCTTGGCGATGTCGTTGGGGTGGTCGCTGAGTACCCAGTCGATCTCTTCGTGCCGGGCTTGCGCCGCGTCTTCAATGGCTGCACGAACCTGCCCTTCCCACGCTTGGCGGGTGAATACACCGGGGACCTGTTCTGCACTGGCGAACAGGGCGCTTGCATCGGTGTCGCCGACCAGCTGTTGCAAACCCAACGCCGGGTAGTGGTTCGCCGCGGTGTCGAGGACCTGCTGGTAGAGGCTGCTTTCAGCGTTTCGTTGCCCCAGTTCGCGCAGCAGCACCTGGCGTGTTTGGGCAATCAACCTGAGGTCGGCCTTGATCGCCCAGTCAGGGTGCTCGGGCAGATGCTGGCCGTAGAATGTCCACAATGCCGGTTCGGCAGCGCCCAAGGTCTCGGCCAAGAAAGCAGCATCGGCTTTTTCTGGGCGCGCCAGCATCAGATAGGCTTTGAGGTAGTTGTACGTCTGCTGTGCCCGCTTGACGCGCAGGGGGCTTGCCGGCGGCAAGTTGACCAACGTTTTGAGCCGGTTTTCCAGCGCAGAGACGGCGGGGTCGCGGAGCAGCAGGTTATTGGCCTGCGTATAGAGCGGCCACACCGCTTCACGCAGGTCATGCGACCGGTTCAGGCCAAAACGCTGGTACCACGGTGCGCCGTGTTCTGATCGGTAGTCCAGGCGGGAGAGTTCGCGTACCAGCTCGCCCAGGGCCTGTTTAGTGTCGGTGCCTGCTACGGGCTGCTGCAACGCGCTGTAGGCCGCCGCGATCTGACCGACTTCGGCACGATTGCTGGTAAAGGACAACAGCAAACCAATGCCCCAGATGGAAGCCAGGCCAAGCGCAGAAACGTAGGCGATTCTGGCTGGGTGCCAGCCCAGTCGGCGGGCTCGGGCGGACCGGTCGCTGAGGATGCCTGACCATGCTGGGTCTTCGGGCCAGTAATGATCCACGCGAAGGTAGTTCTGGGGTTGCCGCGGTAAGCTGAACCACACACCACGCAACCAAACGTCGCGTTGCCGCAACAGCGCGGACAATGCAGTGCACCACCCGGAGACTCCCTCGGTCGCAATATCGCGTGACAACCGGAGCAAGAAATCGTTATCAGAATCTTTTTGAAGCTGCGATAGACCCTGCTCACGTAAGGGTTGTACGAGCATGCCTAAGTGGTCGGCGAGCCGCACTGACGATAATGGTACCGGGAGCATGCAGCCTACCGCTCCGATTTCGCGCGCGTGCTGAGGCCACATACTGTCGCAGACCTGCCACACATGCAGCAGCAATTGGCAGCGTAGGGTTTTGGCCAGATTCTGCAAACGACGAACGCTATCGTTCATCGCGCTCACGTTATTGCTTTGGTCTTTGTTCAACACCCAGACCACCCCATTGAGCGCACGGTTGCGGCATAGGCCGCGCCACTGCAAAAGCAACGCGTCTTGCGATTCACCTTGGATGCTGCCGGCCCACAGCAGCACGGTGTTTTGCCCTTCCAGCCAACGCTGCTCACTCAACCCAGGGGCAATCGCCTCGATCTGCTCAGACTCACCGACCACCAACAACAGTCGAATTTTACGCCGCCAGAAGAAGCCGTAGCGTCCCTTCAAATGCGCCCTCAACTCGGGTACGCCGAATGGATCCTCAGCATTAGAAACCACATTACTGCCAGTCGAACGAGTCCAGTTGACTCCGAGTTTTTGTCCCATCAGAGCAATAAAATCTCTCGCGCCCAACATTCGGATAGCCAATTCGCCGACGCCATCGAGAAAGAGAAATATCAAACAGCCGATCAACAACAATGCTGACCATTGCAAGCGTGCAGTCTCACTCCTCACCTGCACTACGGGATTATCGACCCAGATCAATACCCCACCCGCAACGAGCAAACACAGGATCACTATCCAGACGCTGATTCTCTTCTTTTTCACGATCATTCTCTATTTCAAGATCTCATGCAGGCCGGACAATAAAAATTTGAGCAGAGGCATCGTGTAGCAGGACCACCTGCGGTCCGTCCTCCGCCTTGGCACACTCACTAGCAACGATTAATGCGACATTACCTACTGCACATCCGGGCAAACCAAATGAATCATCCAATCGATGACACCTGGCCACGTTAAAAGGGAAACGTGCTGCATTCACAGCGATACTTGTCTCACGTAAAACGTCACCAGGCACCTGAACCTGCCAACTGAAGTACGTTTCTTCTCCGGCACGCAGTTGCCCCCAAAGAAATGCATCCGTAACTGCATCCTTGATAGAGCGACCAGCGCACTCAAGTTGGACAGGGCGATGAACCAGGGCGATCGAATCAATTTTTTGCGAGTTACACCACTGCGAAGAGCCCAACAACACAGCTGTCACGGTCTCGGCCTGTTCAGCAACGGGGTTTAGAAAAAGATTAATTTCGACGGACACTAACAGTTGATGTCGCTCCGGCGCATCCAACCAAGTGTCCAGCCACATTACGCCATCATCGTCCACCGCAAAGACCACGCTATCAGTTAAACGGTGACTGGTGGTAACTGCAGACCAAATAGACAGCAGCTCTTCATTGCAAAGCACTTGGTTATGCCTGATACGAACATCCACAGCAAGACTGCGCGCCCCGATCTCTAAATCAGCCTCCAACTCACGTAAAACTTGTTGTAAAAAACCACGTAAACGCTTAGCGTATTCGGACTTTGAGTAATTTTGTACCGACGGTTTTAATTGACTCAACCGCATTGTTAAGGCTTGTCCTTCCAGATAAACAGGTTGGAGAGGCTTACTACCCAAACGTAGGGCCTGAGCAAGTTTATTATTACCCGCCCCGGAACAATAGGATACGGCCAATACGGCAACCGTACGCTGGCCGCGCCGAATGAGTGACCGCTCCAACTCATCGCGACTCTCATTCCAACTCTCTATATAATCTCGATATTTCTCGTACGCCAACAAACGCAGTGCGTAGAACATTAACCCGGCAATCAAGACTCCTAATAATGCGCAGATCCAAAACCAAAATGATGTATGCCAACTGTCCACCCGCCAAAGCAGGACCATCAACCCGCCAACTACGAGCGAACAAAGCAAGATGACCACACCCCATCGCCAGTGCCGAGGTTGCCGGGGTAGCAATCGCTTCTCGGGTAATGAGTTCAGGTCAACTGCCATCTCACAGCCTACCTGCTTGAGGAAGCGACGTGATTAACTCACAACCACAGGAACAGCAATGACCGTCTAAAGCAATGGGCCGACCTTTAACTTTCGAACCTGTATCCCCCTCTGCTATTTCATTCACGCCGTGCCCAGGTATTGGACAAAAAACAGCATCACCTACGCAAGCGACATCAAGCTGCATAAATTTCAATCCACTGGTGCCGGCAATTACCTTGCCTCCCGAAGACAGTTTGTCGCCAACACGAATAACTCCGCGCATATCAATAAGCACCAAATAATAAATTCATTACCCGCCTTTCAGGCAGCCTATATTTAAATACCCCTGAAATAGAGAGCTCACCGCTACTCAATCCGATTGCCACTATTAACAACACACCGAGCCGTTTTATCGCCCAACACAATCATTTTATGTTCAAATGCATAACCATGCGGATTCTCAGCGGTTCTGTGCACATTCACTCCTCCTCCCCAGCTTGGATTGGCATATGCCTGACCGCGTGCAACTTTTGTATCCCGTCCATAGTAGTCCTTGGTAACGGGTGTTTTCGGCCCCTGGGGGTCAATTTCAGGGGAGTACTGATAATAATTTTCGTCATACCAATCTTTAACCCACTCCAGCCCATTATCCGACATGGCATAAAGGCCCAACGGATTGGGAGGAAACCTGTCTACCGGCAAGGGCGTGAGCCCGTCCGTGCTCCACCCCATTTTTCTAGCAAACTCCTCACGATCTCGATAAGTAGAAATGTTAATTCCTTTTGGCCCTCCCCCATATTTAGTAAAACCATCATTTGTCTGCCTATAAGTACCGTCATCAGTGGCCACCATCAGAAACTGACCGCGGCTGCGTGCCGCGTACTCCCACTGGGCCTCAGTGGGTAATGAGAAAGGAAGATTGGACACTTTAGCCAGCCAGTTGCAATAGCGGTCGGCCTCATACCAGTCCATATGCGCTGGCAAATTAGGTAAAGAATGAATGTTCTTCCACTCCTCCTGTATTTCCCTCTGCTCAAAAGAACGCAACTTAAGACCATTGCCTTTAAGATACATCTCAAACTCTTTATTTGAGATTTTAAATCTTGCGATAGAAAAGGCGCTCAACTTGACCTTATGTACTGGCCGGCTGTCTCCATCACTATCATAAGACATTTGCTCCGGCCCATACTCTAATCCATAATCCCCCATCAAATATTCACCACCCTCAACAAACACCAAGTCCCTTTTTACTTCTTCGATAAAACTCTTCATCTCTATCGGCGTTATCCCGAGTTCCTTATGATCAACTCCGTTCGCCAACTGGTCACAGCCTGACAAACTCAAAAAAACTAAACAAAATAGAGACACCTTAAAAAATTTCACGACCACTCCAATTAGATCTACTTAAGCAATGCCCGCACCACAAGGACCAAACTTGCAGCGTCGCGGGTAATTCGGATTACGACCAACGTTTAGCTTATAATAGACCGTATCATTCATAGCGAGCGCATAGCCAGAAGAACCAAACTCCTTCAACCGATCATAAATTATGGCCAATTCGTTTCGCTCATATTTTATTTCATATAATTCTCTATCTCGATCCCTCCCTAACTTAAGAAAGTCCACCAAGCTTCGCTCATGCCGCTCGACGGCGTCCAACTCATCGTGTCCCTCTGATGGGCCCTTCCCTTCCGCATTGACACGAGACAATACTTTACGCCACTCCGGCTTGCTCTGAATACTTCTAAGCACACAAAGCACCGCCTCTTTTCGTTCGCCGTAGCGATCGAGAAACTCTATGTTTCCTGGATCTATATTATCCCACTTACCATGACGCGTTAGAAGGTAAAGCAATATACCCTTAGCTTCAGGGGTGTAGCGCAACAGATCCAACTGTCGTGTGATAACATTTTTAGCTAACTGATTCCGTCGTCTCGAAGCATCAACACTCCTCTTCGTCTCATCAGCCAATTCACCAACCTGTCTTTTGAAACCCTCTGCAATTGTTTTAATCGATCCTTTTGCGAATGAGTAATAGTCATATACATTAGCTTCAACGACCTCCATTTGCATAACACAACACCACGTATACACTCTAAATGCGGCCTTATCCATAACTCTAAAAAAACCATAATTCCTTTCATTCAGTTGATAAATCAACCAAGCACCAAACTTCAGAAAGGTATTGCCATCCACCTCACAAATAAAGCCACCTTTGGCACCCGCCCCTTTGCATAGAGAGGCTGCAAAATGAAAACAAAACTTCCCATTAATAAAAGTACAATGAAAACTCAAGCCGGCACCCACCCCCGCCAACCCTGCAATACTGGGTCCTATTTTACAAAAATCGACGTACTCTCCAGTAGTCTCCAATATACCGCCATTTGTTTCCCCTGCCGCTGTCGGCTTTAACCATTGCAGTGATCCCGTCAGTGTTCCTTCCGCCCTCGCACCCGCAAAAGCTTCTGCCGAAAGTTTTATCCCTTCATCTTCACCGCTCATCTGCTTATGAAAATCGTAAGCTTTGCTTTTTCTTTCACTGAAAGGTCTCAAACGACCAGGTTGGCCCATGACGGTTTGCTGGTCACCACTCCTGACTACCTGGAATTGAGCCTCCACCTGAAGCGTCGCTCCAATAAATGCGGCCAAGCGAACGTTTAAACTTAGGCGCATCATCCCTAAATCAAACGGCGCCTCGTTCTCATCAGAGGGATTAACTGTAAGCGCCCATCCGATGCGATCCGGGGCGTAAATTGAAAAGGAGGCTATGCCGGCAGCCGCAGTTAAGCTGCCGCCACCCTCTCCTTTGATGGAGAATTGTTGCTTACGTGGATCAATTTCAACATTAGCGCCGAAATTGGAAACAAAGCGCATAAACTGAGTTCCGCCCTCAAAATCAATATGATCCCCCCACTTTGCCTCACCTTGTGCGGCAGCATTCCAGCTATCTGCCCAGTCAAAAAGTGAACAATCCATACTCAGTGCCTCAGGATCAAAACCAAGGCCTGCCCATTTAACAACATCCTTTAGATCAATTTTTATTTTTGGCCAATTCAATCCGGCAAGCTGCCTCTTAAGCTTCTTGTCGTCTATGCGTCGAATTTTTCCATCTTTGCGTCGCTCAAAGATACTTTCAGCGCCGCCTTTTTTGTCACTACTTTTCAACGACACAGTATGGAGTTCTCTGCCATCCTTGCCTTTACTGTAGTAACCTTTTTTTACATAAACTACAGGCGCTCGTTTCCCACCAGTTTTTCTTCTAGCAGACTGGCCACTAACAGGAACCAGCTCCACAACATCATTATATTTCATGTCTTGGGTAGAAAACTCACCAATTTTTTCTTTTAATTCTTTTCGCTTCAACTCCAAATTTCCCTCAGCTCGCACTACAGCGTCATGAAATGACGCCTCAGGCGCTGCTGTGGTTTCTGCAGCAATTCCATATTTTTCGATTGCAATGGAGTAATTAATTTTTTCCTGATGAAAATCATTTACACACTGCTGCATTTCCTTCCAATGCGCCTCAAACTCTGCAGCCTCACTGTCAGCAACAAAAACCAACTCTTCGGTTTCCGGACAAAAATAACACTGCACCGATTGATGATGAGCCACTACAACGGGATTACTTTTGCAAACCCTGCACTCTGCCACTGAAGTATCCGCACCGCTCATTTTCTATCACCCCGAAGTTACTCAAAGAATAACTTTATGCTTTGAAGATCAACTCCATAGTGGGATTGTGTATAACCATTCCCATCTGTCATGCCTCTCAGCACACTGCCATCGGCAGCTTCAATTCGATACCGTACGTAAGGTTTTGGCTTGTCACTGACTTTATCTTTAACTTGAAAGCCACCTTGCATGGGATTGCTGTAAACAGGATCTTCCAGGATCATCGGTGCCAAGGCCTTCTCCAATGAGGCAGTGCCTCCCCAAGCGATATTGTCATTCTTGATATGCAGTTCACCCGGGGCACCGATCTCAACAGATCCGTCTTTTATCTTGATATAGGCACCTCTGCTAACCAGAGTGATACCGTGTTGGGCATTGAGAACGATCTCGCCATTACTGCTATTTAAAGCAAGTTCCTTGTCTGCTTGTAACGTCATCGCATCGCTTTGGGCCTGAATGTCCACAGGGCCACGAGCCGCAATTAATCTGAGCCCTAACTTTTGGGCGAACAGACTGATTGCCTCACCTGCGGCCACGCTGAAACGTTTGAATAGGCTGAAGTCAGCACTATCACCAGCCGTAGCTGTAATAGAGTTTTCTGCCGATAGTTGGATGTTTGCAGGTGTAACCATAGCTATCCCGGCAGGTGCCGAGGCAAGGAGTCCCGCATCTTTGAGCCGCGCCAATGCCTCCCGCAGGCTCTGTTGGGCCTGATTATCAGCTGGTAATGCTCCCGACACAGCTGCGCTTTGCGACAGTGCGTTCACCAATGCCAGGGCGTTATTGAGCTGAGCCAACGCTGCTCCCATCTCCAGCATTGTCCCTTGGGCTTGAGGCTGAGCATCAGCACTGATGAAGATGCCGCTGCCACCGCGCACAGCGACATGCCCATCCGTTCGCAGCTCTGCCCCCGCTCCTCGGGGTTTGCGCTCAGCGTCGACTACATGCCCCAGATTAAGCTGAGTCTTGCCACTGTGCTCGGTACTGAGCTTGATGTGCTCCTGTCCACGCGTATCGTCCAGGCGGAACTTGTTGTTGGCCGGGGTCCGCAGCACATTGCGCTTGTAGTTGCGCAACGTGACGTGGTCGGGGTGCTGGCTGTCGTGCAGGGCATGCGCAATGTAGGGCCGGTCCGGGTCGCCTTGTTCGAACGCCACCGCCACTTCGGTACCGCAGATCAACGGCAGGTGCAGGCCATGGGTGTCCCCCGCATAAGGGCGCGCCAGTCGTAGCCAAACGCTTTCCTCGCCTGCTCGCCACGTGTCCCGGTCGAACAGGAAGTTGACCCGGTAACGTCCCTCCATGTCGATATGGCCGTAAGGGTCGTTCTTTTGCGTACTGGTGACCCGCGCCGGCACCGTACCGGCAATCTGTGGCTTGCTCAGCACTCTTGGCCGAAAGCCGATCGACTCCGAGTAGGGAATCGCGTCGAACCTGGCCTCCAGGCTCCGGTCGCGTGCTGCCTCGACGGTCAAATGGGTGATGACCACCCCGGGCTCGAAGACCTGCGGCGCCCCGTCAGAGACCGTCAGCACTTGCCCTGGGGCCAGCGTCACGCTGCTGCTGACACCGTTGCAACGGGTCTGCTCGTTGAGAAAGCGTTCATGATTCAGGCGCGCACAGAAGTACCCGCTTTCGCTGAGCAGGTCCTCATCCTGGTCAATTGCGTCACCCAGCGCGGTATAGGGTTCGCCGTAGTGATAGCTTTCGCCGTACGTGGTGGTGTTACCCCGGCTGTGATCAACCTCACCATCCAGAAACGCAGTCGCGTCCCGGTGGTGGTAGGCACGCACATTGATGTGTTGCTCCACCACCTGATGCTCAACCTGCAGCGCCCATACGCCGTCCTGCCCATTGCTGGTCAAACCCGACAGGGGCCGATGCGGCAACTTGACGCCAAACTGGTAATGGCGTTGATGGTCGTGAAACTCGATCACGTCAATGTACAGGCGATCGTCGTGGGAGAAGCGATACCAGATACCGACCTCCGCCAGCAGCCGGCTGATGAAGGTCAGGTCGCTCTCACCGTACTGCATGACCTGTTCACGCTTGGGGTATTCACGTGCCAGGTCGAACACGAAGTGCTGCCCTTGCAGCTGATGGCGACTGCGCAGGATGCTTTCGACTATCTCCGGTACCGACTGATGCTGATAGATCCGGTACTGCTTGCCACGCCCGAGCAAGGCCAGGTGCGCTTCAAGTGTGACTTGGTAGCGGACCTCATCCCGGGAGCCTGAGACACGCTTGAAACCCGTGAGCACACCATGCACTGTGCGTGACATGCCGTCAGGCATTGGAAGCGGAGTGGTCAGTTCAGACTTGCCCAGATGGAAGCTGGCATCTTTACCGAGGATCTGCGCCGCCTCGATATCCTGCTCCTGGGATGTGAATGCAATGGTGTACTTGAATGGCTGGCTTAGCCATTCCTCGCCTTTGAATGACAGTACATCGACTTCGGCCGTAAGGTCTTCAACTTCTAGCTGATAGCGGTTGTGGGTGGAACCCCTGATTGGCTTAGCCATGATCAGGCCCCCTCGATAGCCAGCAACGCAGGATCGGGTTCATCCACAAAGCTCAAGCTGATGCCGGTGTCTTCGCAGTACCCGAGCGTCACGGTTTGAGTCGCCTGGCCAAGCGCTTGCCGCTGGAGTAACTGCTGGCTGAGCACCGGCAGGATCTGCTGGTTGAGCAAGCTATCGATGTTGCGGGCGCCGGTATCGGGCAAAAGGCAGGCAGCCACCAAGGCTGCATGCAGGGAGTCGTCAACCTCGCATCGCAATCCATAGTGACGCTGTAACCGTTTGCCGACTTGATCGAGCTTGATCGCGACAATGCGCGCCAACGCATCGGCATCCAGTGGGCGGTAGATCAAGGTCTGGAAGCGCGCCAAGAGCGCAGGCTGGAAGTGCTCGCGTAGCACGGGACGCAGTAGTTCGTTCAGTGCCGCTTCCTCAATGTCTGGTTGCCGCTCGACACTGTCTTGCAGCAGGTCGCTACCCAGGTTGGAAGTCATCAAGATGACCGTGTTGCGAAAATCGATCTCCCTTCCCTCTCCATCACGCATGAAGCCGCGGTCGAACACTTGGTAGAACAGGTTGAGCACGTCGCGGTGGGCCTTCTCGACTTCATCGAGCAACACGACGCTATAGGGCCGCTGGCGGACGGCTTCGGTGAGCACACCGCCCTGACCGTAGCCCACATAGCCAGGCGGCGAGCCCTTGAGTTGGCTGACGGTGTGCGCCTCCTGGTACTCCGACATGTTCAGCGTGATCAACGACTTCTCGCCACCGAACAGACTGCTGGCTAAGGCATGTGCCGTTTCTGTCTTGCCGATACCACTGGTGCCGACCAGCAGGAACACGCCCATCGGTGCTTTGTCGTCAGTGAGGCCCGTTCGGGCGGCGCGCAACCGTTGGGCAAGTGCAAGCAGCGCGGGGCCTTGACCAACAACACGCTCGGCCAACTGATCTTCCAGGTTCAACAAGCTGGCGTGTTCATCCTTCAGCAAGCTGCCGAGAGGCACGCCCGTCCAGTCGGCAATCACTTCAGCCACACTGCGTGCGCACACGTCGAGTGACAGCAGTGGTCGACTCCCCTGCACGCGGCTGAGGTCTTGTTGAAGCTGAGCGCAGGCAGCCGTATCGATCTGGTCGGTCTGACGAGCCTCTAGCAGCTGATGGGTGAAATCGAGCTCTTGCTGGTATTGCAGCGCCAACGCGGTTTGCTGACTTTCAAGATGGGCCCGTTGTGCGTTGATCTTGGCCAGGCGCGGCTCAGCCACATTGCCGGTCAGCTGCGCATCCTCTTCCAGCGCCATTTGCTCAGTAATCAGCGCCGTCATTTGCGACTTCAGCTGGACCAGTGCGTGAGGCTCACAATCCAGACTCATGCGGACCCGAGCACAGGCGGTATCAACCAGATCAACCGCTTTGTCTGGCAGGCGGCGCCCCGTCAGAAAGCGCCGGGACAAGCTGACCGCCGCCTGCACCGCAGCGTCTTGAACATGCACACCGTGGTAGCTGGCATAACGTGCTTTGAGCCCTCGCAGCATCACACAGGCATTGGCATCATCCGGCTCATCGACCTTGATCATCTGGAAGCGACGTTCCAGTGCCGCGTCGCGCTCGAAGTACTGCTTGTATTCACTCCAGGTGGTGGCAGCGATGGTGCGCAGCTCGCCACGCGCCAAGGCCGGCTTCAACAGATTCGCCGCATCTGCGCCCCCTGCCTGGTTGCCAGCGCCGATCAAGGTGTGCGCTTCGTCAATGAACAGCAGCACCGGCGTTGCTGAGCGCTGGACGGCATCGATCACGTTTCTCAAGCGTTGTTCGAACTCGCCTTTGACCCCGGCGCCCGCCTGGAGCAACCCCAGGTCCAGCGTACGGATACACACCGGTTTCAAGCTATCGGGGACATCGCCGCTGGCGATGCGTAAAGCCAGCCCCTCGACCAGCGCGGTTTTTCCGACACCTGGATCGCCTACCAAAATGGGGTTGTTCTTGCGCCGACGGCTCAGTACATCGATCACCTGACGGATCTCATCGTCGCGGCCGAACACGGGGTCAATCTGCCCCGCTGCTGCCTTGGCAGTAACGTCGTGGCTGAACTGGTCTAGAGTAGCGAGCAATGCCACGTCACCACGTGAGGCGACGACGGCGTTAGGCTCATCTGACACTTCTGGTTCGAATAGTGATGCCTGCTCTGGTTGACCTTCTTCCGAATCGAATTCAAGCAGCGCCATCATTTGCTCAGATTGCGTTGGACCGATGCTCGATAGAGGCCAAGTGGCGGAACAGTTCAACAAGGTTGGCGTTTCAAATAGCGCCTCCAGCAAATGAACGGATCGCAATTGCTCACAATCACGATCCAACGATGCCAGCAACCAGGCATTGGTGATCAACTGCTGTACCTCACCGCTCAGCTGAGGTTTACTGAGCACGCTGCGCGGCAAGGTATCGAAGTATTCAAGCAACCCTTGCCAGATTGTTTCCACATCCCACGCGTATCGACGGGCGATGACCACCAGATCGCCTTCGCCCTGCTCAAACAACTTCAACAGCCAATGTTCAACAGTGATATGACTGTGCCCACGTGCCTGGCATAGCGATGCAGCCGCCGTGAGTGCTTGGGTACAATATGAGTTGAGCCGGCGTAGCAAGCGGGTAGGATCGTGTGCCATACAGGGCATCCTTGTCGTCAATTATCAGCCTGTCGCCACAAGTGCGAGCGCGTCTGAATATCTGAGGTGTATTTGGCTGAACGCCCGCGCACGGGCGCTCAACCCAAGACACTGGAAGCTGTCAACCAACTTGGCCTGACAGCCAGGTTTTATCCAGCGGCAGCGGCGCTAGGGCGTTCATTCCAAGAATCTGAATGGATGATGTTTCCATCCTTGAAAGCCCAAGTAATCTTCTCGTAGCGCAACTCGACCAATTCCAAGTGATTGTGTCTCTCTTTCTCTGGATCTTTGACGTCATGCATTTTTGGTGCAACTTTCACGACCTTGACGTTTTCCAGTTTGGTGTTGAAATACTCTACCTCCTGCCCGGCACCATTGATTTTGTACCATTTGAATTCCGCTTTTTTAAGCGTCTGCCCGGTCGTCACGGCCTTGTAGAGGTACGGAGAAGAGGCGTCTATCTCCTTGGTGAAAACAAATGGCGTATGGATGCGAGTACCGGTTAACTTGCCGGTATTGTTATCAGTGGGGATATACAGATCATGATCTTGACCGACCACTTCAACACTACCTTCGCGGCCCTTTACATCCACCGAGCCTTTGATATCGGCCCCGCCATCGTCTTTCAGCCACAGGTAAATAGGAATAGCCATCTATAAGTTCCTCATTTCAAGCGTTGGAAGTCGCGGAATGCGACAGGGGTTGCAGTCCTGAGGCCGTCGCCGAGGACTGACAAGCCCCCGCCTCCGGCACCAGGCGAATTTCAACTCGGCGATTGGCCGACCGTCCTTGTTCCGTGTCATTGCTTGCAACGGGCTCGCTCGCCCCCAAGCCTTGTACAGCGAAGCAATTGCTGGGTATGTCACCCATGTGTTGAATCCAGTCGTGAACCGCAGCAGCGCGTGCTCGCGACAAGCGCAGGTTCTGTTCGTCACGACCCGTCGCATCCGTGTGGCCCGTGATCACAATCAACCAACCTGGCTGGGCCTTGATGCCCGCCAACGACTTCACCAGGACCTTGGTCGACTCTGGCTTCAACTGCGCGCTGCCACTGTTGAACAGCGACAAACTGTCCAGGCGAACCGTGCGTGGCTTGTCAGGCAATCCTTGAGGCACGGGCGGGGTGCGGTGGCCGTTGATCGCAGACAGCAGTGACGGACGTAATCTTTCGCCTTGGTAAAGCCCGATACCCAGTGACCATGGCTCTCCCTGGCGGTAGTAGTGATCCAGGCGCTGCGCATCCTGGCGAAGCACCATCAGTGCCTCTTGACGCTGCGATATGTTGTCCGAATCGGGGCTCAGCGAAGCGGTGCTGTAGCGTCGCAAATCATCGGTGACCTGACGCATCAAGAGCGTGTTCTGCCTCGCCGAACTGATCAATGCGACGCAAGCCGCTAGCACGAACAACCAGACCCCAATCACCACAGCCCTGCTTCGCGGACTGTACGGAGCCCTGCCGGGCAGCAAATGAAGCAGTGCATCAGGAAAGGGTAACGACGCGTTTGCGTAATTAGCGCCATCACGACTGTAGGAAAGGCCGGTCCGCTGCTGGAGCCAACGGTGCCAAATATTGCTGTCACGCGCCCCCTCAGTCTTGGGAACAAAGGCAACCGCAAGGGTGAGCGCAGTTTCGATCCCCTGATGGGAATTGCCTATGTCCATTTCCGGCAAGCATGCTTCGTTCAACCAACCGACGGCAGCGTTCAATTGCACCGTGGTTCGTAGTCGACCAGCCTGGCGCTCAGGATCTTTGCCCCTGCGCTGCCATTCGGACAGGCTCAGGCATTCACCTGCCTCGCGTACTTGCACACTCGACGCTTCAGCCTCCCAGCTGAACCAGGGCGAAGCCCCCGTCGCGCTGTGGAAATAGCCCACAACCAGCAGCGGCAGCGGTATACCTCGCTTGCGCAATATTGCGAGCTGGTGGCACAAGCTTTGTATCTGGCTCGCAAGCACTGCGCCGTCAGTGTGGGCACTGGGGGTTACGACCCACATGACGCTGAGCTGCCCACTCCACTCTGGCTGCGCCAGCAAGAGATCGGCTACGGTTGCGGGTAACTTCGAAAGGTCGGGCACTGGCACATAACATCCCTCCCCTGTTATTCGTGGAGCCAACTGCTCGGCAGACAAGGCCTCAAACAGTTCAGCCAAACCATCGCCGACCACTAGAACAACGGGATGACAATACGATCCGGCAGGCAGGCTGACACCACTGCTCCGCTGCAGCTGTGTACGTTTTTCGGCAGCACGCGAAATCCGGCGCCAACCCAACATCATCAAAGCAGTGACCACCAGGGCAGCGATGGCTTGAACCTCTACAGCCATCGGCAGCATGGCAATCAACAACAAGGACAGCGCACCGGCCCACAGCCAAAGCCCTTGTTTGTGTATCTGCGGCATATCCTCACTCCTGCGCCGGCAAGAGTGAGGCCACCGCCTCACTTAACGCGTTATCAAGCCACCACCAGGCGCCTACCAACAGGGCAGTGGCCATCACGATGTGAACCAGAGGAGAGCGCAACCATCCCCAGATCGGCATCCGCGGACCAGTGCCTAAAGGGATCACCAACGACTGGCTTGTGACCAGAGGCGGCACCTCGGCAGAGATGGCGGTCAACAGTTGCTGCCGCTCCGGATGGTTGACTTCTCGGTAACGCCCCAGGAATCCAAGCATCAGGACTCGATGAAATACGGTGAGTACGTGAGGATGCACAGAGGCTTCTCGCAGCGCACTGCGGATATCTTCGTAAAGCGACTCACCCGCCTGGTGGCTACTGAAAAACTTTGCCTGCAAGGTCTCCATCGCCCAATCCTCATGGGCTCGACCCTCCGCGCAAGCAAGCACCGTCTCGTCCAGCAGGGCACATTGCGCATGGCTGATCAGATCGATGCTACGGCGATCCAGACCACGCTCCTGAAGCACGGCGCGTATATGCTCGACATCGGCAACACAACGCGCCCAAAGCTGGGGACTACTGTGCGCCTCGGTACCGTGACGCAACTCGACTACCCGCAGATAGGTATCCTGCATCAGCGCGTCGATATCCACCTTGGCTGCGGCGTTCTTTTGTGTCGCACGATTCATGAGCGAAGCACCGCGAACAATTCGAGCTGGACATCCTGAAACACGCTCGGTACATAGAGCGCACAGACCCCATCAGCCAGCATCGCCCGCCCTTTCGCGTGGCTGAGGTCGAGTGCGAAGTACTGATTTTCCAGACGTAGCGGTATTGCCGCCGGCACATGGCTCAAAGGTTTCAGCGGAACGCCATCGAGCGCCGCATTGACGAGACGGTCCACGTCATCAGGGGAACCGACCTTGCACAGCCGGGGGAACTGGCTTTGAATTTGAACGGCCGGCAGCCGGCAGCGAACCGAGAGATAGAAGTCAGCACCTTCTGGCTCTAGCAAGCGTGGATCGCTCAGGGAAACCTGCCAACGGTTTGCGCTGCGTACCTCCAGGGTCAAGGCCAGCACACGTGACGGCAGGCTCGCCTCTAGCAACGTAGAAAGGGTACGCATCAACGGCGGGAAAACGGCTTGAAGATCTGCGTGCTGGTAGGCAGGTATGTCCTCTATATGCTGGTCCAACGAGAAGGTCAGCAGACCACCTGCAAACTTCACCAACTGCTGATACACCTGCTCCGGGTGCCGACCAGGGTGCGCTTTCAGGTCGGCCAACACTGGCTGATAAGTGTTCAGCGCATTGAGCAACCAGAACAATGTGACATCCGCAACAGCAAAATCCGCCATGCGCTGGTTGCTCTCCCGGCGCATCCCCATCAACCGCTCACGCTTGGCGGACAGCTGGGTCAGCAAGTTGTCGAGCTGAAGCAACAACCCGGCATGCGCATCAAACCTGAGCAAGGGCGGGATGTAGGTATCATCCATTGCCCACCCATCCCGGCCATCACGCAGCAAACGGGCCACCGGGCACGTGAGATAATCCGCATTATCGTCGTCAGCCAGTCGCAAGCTCAGCGCATGCTCGAGCACGCTGATTGACTGCATTTCCCCGGAGTAGAGATCCTTGGTATCACGCCAAACCTGGTGATATCTGACAGGCCGCTCAGCGCTGCTGCCCTCAAGCAGGCAGTTGTTACCATTGGCCTGCTCCAGTGGCAAAGCGAGCACAACCGTTGCCGTCTGGATATCACCGGGTAATACCCGAGAGAGTTCCAGGGCACCGGGCAGTCGATCCAACCGATCGGTGTCAATCAAAGTACCCTCTGGCAGGCACAATTGAAGCCGAGTGGCCATCAGCTTGCCCAACCTCAGCGCCTCTGAATCAAACGCCACATTGCGGATACCCCAAGGGTGGACCAAGGCCAGTGAGGCAATACTCTGATTAGTCCACGATTCAAAGCGGGCCTGCTGCTGAAACTGCTGCGCAGACAACACCACTCCGGACGCCCATAAAGGCCGATCGATTTTCACGTCGTACACTCCTGCAACCGCAATCAAGATTTTGCTTTGGGCATCTGCGAAACCAAGGAGAGGTTGATGTCCATACCCTCAACCTGGAAATGCGGCACAGCAAACGACTTGACTCTGAAGAAGCCCGGATTGTCATCAATGTCTTCGACAACCACTTTGGCTTGCCTTAGCGGGTGAGATGCCTGCAAGTCATCCCCTGGGTCCGTCATCTCGGTGACCAAACCGCCTACCCACCTGTTCAGCTCCAACTCCAACAGACGACGGTCTTTGGTGGTACCGATATTCTCCCGCTGGATCAGTTTCAAATAATGTGCAATGCGAGAAAGCAGGAACACATAGGGCAAGCGCGAATTGATACGGCTATTCGCCGTGGCCTCTGCGGTGTCATAGATGGCCGGCTTATGCGCTGAGTTAGCCGAGAAGAAACACGCGTAGTCGCGATTCTTGTAATACGAAAGTGGTATCAAGCCCAGGTTGGCAAACTCAAATTCTCGGGTCTCCGGGATCATCACTTCCGAAGGGATCTTGACTTGACTACCAGTCCCCATGTCGTACAAATGGATCGGCAAGTTCGTGACAGCGCCACCGGACTGCGGTCCTCGAATCTGCACGCACCAGCCATTGGCGATAAAGCTCTTAACCATGTTGGCTGCGAATGCAAAGGTCGAATTCACCCACAGGTATTTACTGTGGTCCGGCCCCTTGACCTGCTCCACATAGTTAAAGAGTCGCACCGGGTTCGTGTCAGGCCCATAAGGCAGGCGCCCCAACACACGGGGCATCGTCGCCCCCACGTAACGGGCGTCATCGCTTTGCGCAAAGGCATGCCATTTAATGTATTCAGCGCGATCCATGTAGTTGCCGATATCCTTGATCGCGGCAACCTCCTCCATGGTGTCCTTGCCGAAGAACGCCGGGCCAACCGAGCACAGGAAGGGCATGTGCGCGGCGGCTGCCACTTTCGAAACATTCCGCAACAGCGCGATATCTTGCGCCCCCCGCCCAAATTCGTAATTCGAAACCGCCGCCGCGATGGGCTCACCGCCAGGCGTATCGTATTCCTGGGTGTAGGTATGCAGATACATACCGCTTTGAGAAATTTCCGGCGCGTCCTCAAAGTCCTGCATCAAATGCGCTTTGCTGATATCCAGCAGCTCGATCCGAACGTTCTGACGAAAATCCGTTTGATCAATCAACGACTTCGCGCCACGCCAGATTGATTCGACCCTCTGAAAATCCGGGTGATGCATGACCTTGTCCAGCTGGCTGCTGATCTGAGCGTCAATCGAGGCGATGTGCTCATCCAGCAGAGCCCTGTCCAGTTTCTCCACCTTCGGCGAGACTTGCTTGAGCCGGTCCAGAAAAACGCTCACCGATGCCGTCACACGTTCATTAGCCGTCGCTTCTGACAACGCATCGACATTTTGGAACGCTTCAATGCGGCCCATCTGCTCAAGCGGCTCAAGGTTTATTCTTTCAAACAGCGCGTGATAGACGCTCTGGTTTTGTTCCACCTGCACGGTGGCGCCACGCACTTGCGCAGAAGATTGTTCTTCGGACATTTATTAGCTTCCCGTCTGTCGAGATGATGGTTTTAGCGCTCGCTTTGCGGCGCAAGGGCGGCGAGCTCCCTACGCAACTCGTCACTTAACGCTTCATCTTTAAGTATCCGCTCCAGTTCAGCACGAAACGTGGCGTTATCCAGAAGATTGGCCTTCAACTCGCGCAGTAAATTCCGCATCGCCAACAGTGCACGCAACTGGGGGATCTGTCGGGCAACCTGCTCTGGTTCAAAGTCCTTCATGCGCTGAAAGCTCAGTTCGACCGGCGTCTCGCCACCGCCTCCCGACAGCGTATCTTCAACGATAAGCTTGAGACGTGGAGAGAGTTCGGATAGCACACTGTCGAAATTATGCTTATTGATATTTACCTTCGGCCGCTCTGACAGCGGGCGCTGCTCCTTGCCGTTGCTGTAGTCCCCCATCAGCATGAGCTTAAGCGGAAGTTCCACCTTGCGTTGGGCACCGCCAGTGTGCAGATCTAGCTTGATATTGACCCGCGCCTTCGGCACTTCATTTTGAAAGCTGTTTGAAGCCATATATTCTCCTAAAACAGGACCCCCTGGCGAGGATTAGAAAAAAGTTAGCGACCCTCAAGACTCGTCGAGTTTCAAACCCAAATGTACCACTGCGCACGGAACCATCTCCTCGCCAAACCATGGCGTAATTTTCCACAGTGCGCTACCCCCTTGTAAAAATAGAGAAGCGTCCTACAAAAATCAGTCAAAACCACACTGAACTACAGAAGCCGTATCAACCGCACCAACACAACTACATATCCAATGGAAACAGCCCAATCGCTGCTCAGACATTGACCTACATCAACACAATCAGCATCAAACCAAACCAACTTCCGCCACACACAAGCAACAATATATTTCAAGTCGCCCGCATATAATCAGATACTTCCTACAAACTCGAACAAGCACCCTGAAATAAGAAAACTCGAAAGCACACTCGCCGCCGACTAGGATTCGAGCCCGATGTATTGCAGGATGAACTCGCCGCTCATTAAACTTCTGAAGAATTTTCTGCACGGTTATGATGGAAACGTCCTACAGCATCAGTTAATGCCTTCCGACTTCATGGCGTTTCAACGACGGGCGCGGTGCAAGAGGCGTTGGCGGAACTGGAAGTGGCGCAGCGGAGCCGCTCAAGGAGGAAGAAAAAACTGGTGTTCGCCACGGCGCCAAGGACACCGGTGCCGCGCGTGAGGATGGGGGATCAGACACTGGCGTGGGGCGCCAGGATGAGACGAGCAAGCTGATGAGTGTACTGGGCCGCCAAGGGGGCCAAAGATCTGATGTAGACCTCAAGACACAATAAACCTGCACGGTCCACTGCGGCTTCAGCCGCGAAGCAAGCGCCGCGGTCCATGGCACGGGCTTTGCCCGTGTTCGCGGGCAAGCCCGCTCCCACAGGAATCGCGCCAGCTTTCAACATTTGAGCAAGACAGTTCCTCCCACAGAGACAGGAGCAGGCTTGCCTCACCTTCCTCCGCGCAACATCTCCACCGGCACATACTTGCCGATCTCGTACTTGCCGATCGCCGCCCGGTGCACCTCATCCGGCCCATCGGCCAGGCGCAGGGTGCGTTGCATGGCGTACATGTAGGCCAGCGGGAAATCACCACTCACCCCTGCCCCACCGTGCATCTGGATGGCCCGGTCGATCACCTTCAACGCCACATTCGGCGCCACCACCTTGATCTGCGCAATCTCGCTGCGCGCGACCTTGTTGCCGACGGTGTCCATCATGTACGCCGCCTTCAGCGTCAGCAGGCGCGCCATGTCGATCTCCATGCGCGAGTCGGCGATCTTGTCGACGTTGCCGCCCAGGCGCGCCAGGGGCCGGCCAAAGGCCGTGCGTTCGACCGAGCGCTTGCACATCAGCTCCAGCGCCCGCTCGGCCATGCCGATCGAGCGCATGCAATGGTGGATACGGCCTGGGCCAAGGCGCCCCTGGGCAATCTCGAAACCACGCCCCTCGCCGAGGACCACGTTTTCATACGGCACCCGCACGTTCTCGAACAGCACCTCGGCATGACCGTGGGGTGCATCGTCATAGCCAAATACCGGCAACGGGCGGACGATCTTCACCCCCGCTGCATCGGTCGGTACCAGCACCATCGAATGCTGCTGATGGCGCGGACCATCGGGGTTGGACAGGCCCATGAAGATCATCACCTTGCAGCGTGGGTCGCAGGCACCGGAGGTCCACCACTTGCGGCCGTTGATCACCCACTCGTCGCCATCACGCACTGCGGTAGCGGCCATGTTGGTCGCGTCCGAAGACGCCACGTCCGGTTCTGTCATGGCGAATGCCGAGCGGATTTCACCCCGCAGCAGCGGCTCCAGCCACTGGCGCTTCTGCGCCTCGCTGCCATACCGCACCAGCACTTCCATGTTGCCGGTGTCCGGTGCCGAGCAGTTGAACGGCTCCGGGCCCAGCAGCGAACGGCCCATGATCTCGGCCAACGGTGCGTATTCCAGATTGCTCAGACCAGCGCCGTACTCCGACTCGGGCAGGAACAGGTTCCACAAACCCTCGGCACGGGCCTTGGCCTTGAGCTCTTCCATGATCGCGGTGGGTTGCCAGCGGTCGCCCTCGGCGACCTGGCGCTCGAACACCGGTTCGGCGGGATAGACATAAGCATCCATGAAGGCGCTGACGCGCTCTCGCAGTGCCTGGACCTTGGGCGAATAGGCGAAATCCATCGGGGTTACCTTCACGGTTCGAAGTACATGCGCAGAGCCTAGAGCAGCCAGCCTCGATCTACCTAGCCTATTTTCAGCGTGTATAAACATTCATAACCGATATATGATCGGCCAATAATTCCAACAAAGAGCGGCGCCATGAACCTCAGCAAGGTCGACCTCAATCTGTTCATCGTCTTCGACGCGATCTACACCGAAGCCAACCTGACCCGCGCCGGGCAGATCGTCGGCATCACCCAGCCGGCGGTGTCCAACGCCCTGTCCCGGCTGCGCGAAACCTTCAACGATCCGCTGTTCGTACGTACCGCCCAGGGCATGGTGCCCACGCCCATGGCCCAGAACATCATCGGCCCGGTGCGCAATGCCCTGGCGCTGCTGCGCACCTCGGTGCAGGAAAGCCGCATCTTCAACCCGCAGCAGGCCAACAAGACCTTCCGCATCAGCATGACCGACCTGACCGAGGCGGTGATCCTGCCGCCACTGTTCCAGCGTCTGCGCCGCCTGGCCCCGGCAGTGCTGATCGAAAGCTTCCTGTGCAAACGCCGGGAAACCACCAAGGAACTGGCCGCCGGGCGCCTGGACTTCGCCGTCGATGCCCCGCTGAACACCGACCCGCAGGTGCGCCACGTCAAGCTGATGCAGGACCGCTACGTCTGCGCGCTGCGCCAGGACCACCCGTTGGCCGATACCAAGCTGACCCTCGACAACTATCTGGGCATGACCCATATCCATATCTCCAGCCGCCGCAACGGCCTGGGCTACGTCGACCTGGCACTGGGCAAGATGGGCGTGCAACGCAAGGTCGCGCTGCGCTCCCAGCATTACCTGATGGCTTCGCAGGTGTTGCAGCAGACCGACATGGCCATGACCGTGCCCGAGCGCTTCGCCCGCCGCCACCAGCTGCGTTTCCAGCCGCTGCCGGTGGAGGTGCCAGCGCTGGAGACTCACCTGTACTGGCATGAGAGCACCGATCAGGACCCGGCCAACCGCTGGATGCGCGAGCAAATCATCGAATTGTGCGAGCGCGTGGTGGCCGAAGAAGAACGGGCGCTGGAGCCTGCCTGAAGCGCTCATGGCATTGTGGGCTCGCCTGGGCCCACAGAGAGAAAAAGCATTTCTAACTGATTTATCAGCGGAGAAAAAAATTCTCCATTAACCGGCTATCTGCAGCATAAATAGCAAAATCATTTTTCCACAAGCGCTTAGGCTTGATGCAACGATTGCCGACACCACGGCAACATTGCACGGATCCGCCCCATGCCTAGCGCCCCCCTCTATTTCGACTACGCCGCCACCACTCCGGTCGACGACCGGGTCATCGAAACCATGCTCACCTGCCTCGGTCGCCAGGTTAACTTCGGCAACCCCGCCTCCAGTGGCCACGCCTACGGCCAGGCCGCACGCGAAGTGGTCGAGCAGGCCCGTCGGCAAGTGGCCGAGCGGGTTGGCGCCCGCGCCGACGACATTGTCTGGACATCGGGCGCCACCGAGTCGAACAACCTGGCACTCAAGGGCATCGCCCAGGGCATGGCCCAGCCTGGCCACTTGATCACCAGCCAGCTGGAGCACAAGGCCGTGCTCGATACGGTCAAGGAACTGGAGCGCCAGGGCTGGGCCATCACCCGCCTGGCGCCGGACGCCGGCGGCCTGATCCAGCCCTACGCCGTGCAGGCTGCGCTGCGCGCGGACACCCGCCTGGTGTCGCTGATGGCCGTCAACAATGAACTGGGCACTGTCACCGATTTCGCTGCCATTGGCGAACGGGTTCGCGCCCATGGCGCCCTGCTGCATGTGGATGCGGCCCAGGCGGTCGGCAAGCTGGCCATTGACCTGCAGGCAATGGCGGTGGACCTGATGTCGTTTTCGGCGCACAAGGTCTATGGGCCAAAAGGTATCGGCGCTTTGTATGTCGGGCCTCGCGCCCGTGAATTGATGCGTGCGCAGATCCACGGTGGCGGGCATGAGCAAGGGCTGCGCTCGGGTACCTTGCCGACGCACCAGATCGTCGGCATGGGCAGTGCCTTCGCCCTGGCCGGTGAGCCGGGTGACAGCGAGCACCAGCGTATCGAACATTTGGCCAAGCGCCTGCGTGATGGGTTGCTGGCATTGCCGGGGGTCAGCCTCAATGGCTGCGCCCTGCAGCGGATCCCTCACACCCTGAACCTGTGCATCGAAGCCAACGGTTTCAACAGCATGGCCTTGGCCAGTGAACTGGCGCTGTCGACCACATCGGCTTGCAACTCGGCGAGCAATGCCGCTTCGCATGTGCTGTTGGCGCTGGGGCTCGATGAAGCGCGGGCACGCAAGAGCGTGCGCGTGAGTATCGGGCGGTTTACCAGCGAGGCCGAGGTGGACACGGCGATCGCGGTGTTCGGGCGGGCTTTGACGGCGGCTTCGGCCGCGCTTTGGTAGCTGCCGCTCAGTCCTTGTTCGCGTTGAGTGCCACGGCTGACCGGATCAGGTTGATGAACGCCTGTTCGTCGATTTCATCTCCTTCGAACACGTCGATGGCGCGGCGCGTGTTGCCGTCGAGGCTGGCATTGAACAGGCCTGCGGGGTCGGCCAGTCGCGCGCCTTTGGCGAAGGTCAGCTTGAGCTTGTCCTTGTAGCTTTCACCGGTGCAGAGGATGCCGGCGTGGGACCAGACCGGGACGCCACGCCATTTCACTTCCTCCAGCACGTCGGGGTCGGCCTGGTGGATCAGGGCTCGCAGACGTGCGAGGGCCGGGCCGCGCCAGTCGTCCAGGACGGCGATGCGGGCGTCGATCTGTTCGCTGGGGGTCAGGTCAGGCATGGTGAGATCCAGAAGCGGTCAGTGGGCTTCTCAGTATCGTTCATGCATGACGAATGTGTCGGCAGTGCTGGCCTCTTCGCGGGTAAACCCGCTCCCACAAGGTCTCCACCGGCTTCAAGGTCGGTGATATCCCTGTGGGAGCGGGTTTACCCGCGAAGAGGCCGCCACTGCCGATAACGCACTTACAGGAAGGTGAAGACTGTCGACGCCGGCAGGCGCGATTTGCTCAGCCCGGCATTGAAGTCCGCCTCGCTGCGATAGCCCAGGCTCAATACCACGACGCTGCTGTAGCCCTGCTCACGCAGCCCCAGCTCAGCATCCATCACCTTGCTATCAAACCCTTCGATCGGCGTCGCATCCAGCCCATGTGCCGCAGCACCCAGCAGCGCGGTGCCCAAGGCCAGGTAGGTCTGCTTCTCCATCCAGTGCTGCAGGTCTTTCTGATCGAAACGGTGCAGGTCCACATAGCCGCGACGGCTCTGGTTCTGCCCTGCCCGTGCCTGATCGTCGCGGAAGCGGCCATCGGCCTGTTCCTGCTCAAGCACCGCATTCAGGTGCGCCTCGGTCATATCGGTGCGGGTGCAGAATACGACTACATGCGAAGCATCGAGGATTTTCGGCGAGTTGTAGGCAAAACGGCCGTCGGTGGCCTTGGCCAGGCGGGCCTTGCCTTCGGCGCTGTCGGCGACAACGAAATGCCAAGGCTGCGAGTTGACCGAGGACGGGCTGTGGCGCAGCTGTTCGAGCAGCGCATCGACCGTGGCCTGGGGAATCTTGCGGGCGGCATCGTAGGCCTTGGTGGTGTAACGGCGCTTGGCCAGGGAGACGGTATCCATGCTGCAACTCCAGTTAACGAAGGGATTTGTCGCGCATCTTATCTTTCCTGCAAACCGGAAAAAGCGGCAGAATGCAGCAACACTTTACCTTGCGGAGTGAAAATGCTTCGTTTCACCGACCTCGAACTGTTCGTGCGCAGCAGCGCCCTTGGCAGCTTCACCGCCGCTGCCCATGAGGCTGACCTGTTGCCCGGGCAAGTGGCCGCCGCGATCAAGCGCCTGGAGCGCGACCTCGACGTGCGCCTGTTCGCCCGCACCACCCGCAGCCTGCGCCTGACCGCCGAGGGCGAACTCTACCTGCCCACCGCCCAGCGCGTGCTCGACACCCTGCGCCAGGGCCACGAACAGCTGCACGGCAGCCACAGCACCTTGCGCGGGGTGTTGCAGGTGTCCGCGCCTTCCGACATCGGCCGCAACCTGTTGCTGCCCTGGCTCAGTGCGTTTCGCCGCGAGCACCCGGCGTTGAGCCTGCGCTTCTTCCTTTCCGACCAGATGGCCGATTTCAGCCGTGACCCGGTGGACATCGCCATCCGCTATGGCCTCAACCAGGACGCCAACTATATCGCCCTGCCGCTGGCGCCCTGGAACCGTCGCGTGGTGGTGGCATCCCCCGCCTACCTGGCCCGCCACGGCCGCCCCCGCACAGCCGAAGAGCTGCAACAGCATCACTGCCTGCTGTACCTGCAGCACAACCGCGTATACGACAAATGGCAGCTGGGCAACCGCACCGTGCAGGTGCGCGGGCCGTTGGTCAGCGACGACGCCGACGTGGTGCGGCGCTGGGCGCTGGAAGGTGAAGGCATCGTCTACAAGTCGTGGCTGGACGTCAGTGCCAACATCGCCGCCGGCGAACTGGAAGTCCTGTTGCCGGAGCATCAGGGCGAAGCCACGCCGGTGACGCTGGTGTGCCCGCACCGCAAGCAGCTGTCGCCCGCGGTGACGCAACTGCACTTGTGGCTGCGCGAGCGTTTTGCCGCGCTGCAGCCTGCACAATTGTTCTAAACCGGCTAACGCATCTGGAGTAAGGTGAACTGCCCTCCCCGTCAGCAGCGCAGCGCCATGAGCAACTGGGATCGACCTCAAGCAGGACGCCGACACCGGCATCGAGTCGGTTCGCGCGCATTTTGTCGGGCACGCCTACGACCCGCACTGGCACGACAGCTTTCTGGTCGGTTTCACCGAGCAGGGCGTGCAGCAGTTCAACTGCCGTCGGGTTCGCCACCAGAGCACTGCAGGCCAGGTCTTCCTGCTCGAACCCGGCGACCTTCACGACGGCCATGCCCCGACTGCCGAAGGCTTCACCTACTCGACCCTGTACCTTGAACCGAACTGGCTGGACACCGAGCTGCGGGCGCTGTTCGAACAGGCCCCCGGTGACAGCCTGCCGCGTTTCGCCGACACCTTGTGCCACGACCAGCGCCTGGCCCACGCTATCGCCCTGGCGTTCCAGGCGGTGCATGGCCAGGAGTTGCGCATCGTGCGCCAGACGGCCATGGACACCCTGCTGGCCACCTTGACCCGCCACCTGCACTGGCGCAAGCGCCTCAACCCCGACCCGCGCCTACCACTGACCGCACAGCGGGCGCGTGATTTCCTGCACGCCCATTTCGACCAGGACATCGGCCTGGAGCAGGTTGCCCAGGCCTGTGGGGTCGACCGTTTCCGCCTGACCCGCGCCTTCAAGGCGGCCTTCGGCCTGGCGCCCCATGCCTACCTGGTCCAGCTGCGGCTGGCCCGTGCCCGGCGCCTGCTTGCTCACGGCCAGACACCTGCCGAGGTGGCCATGACCCTTGGCTTTGCCGACCAGAGCCACCTGGGTCGCTGGTTCCGTCGTGCCTATCGGCTGACCCCGGCCGACTACCGACGCCGCTGCTCAAACCTTCCAGACTGACAAGCCGTCAATGGCGACCATGGGGCCCTGAGCATTCGGAGCCGTTCCCATGTCGCAATCGTTGTTACCTTTCATGCTTTTCGCCCTGGTCTCGAGCATCAGCCCGGGGCCGACCAACCTGCTGATCCTCGCCCACGGCGCCCGGCAAGGCCTGCGCGCAAGCCTGGCACCGATACTGGCGGCCTGTGGTGCGGCGGCAACAATCGTGTTGCTGGTCGGCCTGGGGCTGGGTGAGGCGCTGCTGCGCCATCCAACAGCCCAGCAGGCGATGAGCTGGGCCGGGGTGCTGTGGTTGAGCTGGCTGGCCTGGCGCATGTTGCGCAGTGCCGGCGAGCCGCTGGATACGGCAGGCGGCAAGCCGTTCGGCGCAGTCAGCGCAGCATCGTTGCAGGTGGTCAACCCAAAGGTGTGGATGATGGCAGTGGCCGTGATTGGCGTGTTTGCGGCGCCGACGCTGCCGGTGTGGCAATTGGCCCTGGTGTTTCTGCTGATTGCCGTGCCGTGCATGGCGGTGTGGGCCCTGTTGGGGGTAGGTAGTGCGCGCTGGTTGCAGGCGCCTGGGCGGTTGCGGTGGTTCAACCGGGGCTTGGCAGGGTTGCTCCTTGTTTCCGCATGGGCGGCCGTGCTGAGCTGAGAGTTGATATGCCTGCGCTGGCCTCTTCGCGGGTAAACCCGCGAAGAGGCCGGTGCGGTTCTTCAATGACTCAGGGCCTCGCGGAATCGCCGGGTACTGGCCACTGCCAGCAGCAACCCGACCACCGCCACACTGCCGCCAACCATGCCGATATCGGCCACGCCCATCTGACTGCTGACGATACTGCCCAGCAACGCCCCGCCACCGATGCCGATGTTGTAGATGCCGGAGAACAGCGCCATGGCCACGTCGGTGGCATCGGACGCCAGCTTCAGGGTCTTGGATTGCAGCGCCAGGCTGAAGCTGAGAATCGCCACGCCCCAGAACATGCTCAACGCCGCAAACACATAGAAATCGCCCGACAGCGGCAGCAGCAACAGCAGGCAAGCCGCCAGCACCCCGATCGAACCCACCAGGAACCCATGCGGGTAACGGTCGCTGTAGCGGCTGAACAACAGCGAACCGAACACGCCAGCGCCACCGAACAACAGCAACAACAGCGTGGTGCGCTCACCACCGATCTGCGCCACGTGCAAGGCAAAGGGCTCTATGTAGCTATAGGCAGTGAACTGCGCGGTGATCACCAGCGTCACCAGCAGGTAGGTAATCACCAGCGCCGGGCGCTTGAACAAAATCGGCAGGCTGCGCAGTGAACCGGAGTTCTGGCTCGGCAGCAACGGCAGCGACTTCATCAGGCACAGCATGGTCACCAGCGCCACCGCGGCAATGCTGAGGAAGGTGATGCGCCAGCCCAGCGCTTCGCCCACCACGCGCCCCAACGGGATGCCCAGCACCATCGCCAGGGTCGTGCCCGTCGCCAGCAATCCCAGGGCCTTGGCCTGCTGGCCCGGCGGCGCCACGCGCACGGCCAGCGACGCGGTGATGGCCCAGAACACGGCGTGGGCCAGGGCGATACCGATGCGGCTGACCAGCAGCATGGCAAAGCTTTGCGACAACCACGACAGCAGGTGGCTGATGATGAACACCAGGAACACCAACAGCAGCAGGCGCCGGCGCTCGATGTTGCGGGTAAGCAGCATCATCGGCAGCGAAGCCAGCGCCACCACCCAGGCATAGATGGTCAGCATCAGGCCGACCTGCGCGGTGGTCATGTCGAAGCTGCGGCCGATGTCGCTGAGCAGCGCTACCGGGACGAACTCGGTGGTATTGAAGATGAAGGCCGCCAGGGCCAGGGCAATCACGCTCAGCCAGCTGCCAGCACCCGCGGTCGGCGGCAGGTTGGTGGGGATGGGTCCGTTCATGGGCTGGAATCTGTTCTCCGCAGGCAAGGCGAAAGGACGCGCGTCAGGGGCCAAGTATCGGCCGCGCTGAGGCACGGGTTTGTTATTGGAAGGATTGCCCGCATGGTACGCGTCACGCCGGGGCCTCACAACCATGGCAGCATTGGGGGATGCCTGTTGTGGAAAAGTGTGACAAGGCGCTGATCGTGCAATCCTGCACCGCCCTCTTCGCGGGTAAACCCGCTCCCACAGGAATAGCACTCAGCCTGAGGCAAGCGCAGTACCTGTGGGAGCGGGTTTACCCGCGAAGAGGCCGGTGCAGGCTAACGGCTGGTTCAGCCCTGCAGGGTGGCCATGTCGATCACGAAGCGGTACTTCACATCACCCGCGATCATGCGCTCGTAGGCTTGGTTGATGTTGCGGATGTCGAGCATCTCGATGTCGCAACGGATGTCATGGGCGGCACAGAAGTCCAGCACTTCCTGGGTTTCGGCGATGCCGCCAATCAGCGAACCGGCCAGCACCCGACGCTTCATCACCAGGTTGGCGGCATGCACGGCCGGGTCGATCGGCTCGATCAGGCCCACCAGGATGTGCACGCCGTCGAACTTCAGGGTCTCCAGATACGGATTGAGGTCGTGCTGCACCGGGATGGTGTCGAGCAGGAAGTCGAAACGGCCCGCCGCCGCGCGCATCTGTTCGGCATCGGTAGACACGATCACATGGTCGGCACCCTGGCGGCGGGCTTCCTCGGCCTTGGCCCGGGAGCGGGTAAACAGGGTCACTTCGGCGCCCAGGGCCTTGGCCAGCTTGATGCCCATATGGCCCAGTCCGCCCATGCCGAGGATGCCGACCTTGTGGCCGGGGCCGACGCCATGGTGCTTGAGCGGCGAGTAGGTGGTGATGCCTGCGCAAAGGATCGGCGCCGCGCTGGGCAGGTCCATGCCAGCCGGGATGCGCACCACGAAGTGCTCGCTGACCACGATGCTGCTGGAATAACCACCCATGGTGTTGCTGCCATCGACCCGGTCCGGGGTGGCGTAGGTCATGGTCGGGCCTTCGATGCAGTACTGCTCCAGGTCCTTGGCGCAGGCCTCGCAGTGGCGGCAGGAGTCGACCATGCAACCGACACCGACCAGGTCGCCGACCTTGTGCGAGGTGACCTGGTCACCCACCGCAGTGACCCGGCCAATGATCTCGTGGCCGGGCATCAGCGGGTACACGGCGATGCCCCATTCGTTGCGCGCCTGGTGGATGTCGGAATGGCAAACGCCACAGTAGAGGATCTCGATGGCGACGTCGTCCGGGCGCGGGGCGCGGCGCTCGAAGGTCATGGGGGCCAAGGGGCTGGTCGGGGTTTGGGCGGCATAACCGATGGCGGTGTACATGCGGGACCTCACAGGGAAGTGAAACGATTCAGGCTGCGCATTCTGCTCGTCCTCGCCCGGCCCGCACACGGCTGATTCTCCGGCATCCATGCCTGATTCTCCGAACCTGCCAGCGACCATCTGGCGCTGGCCTGCCGATCTGCGATGATGCGACTGTCTGATTCTCTGCCCAGGTTCCTCATGCAACTGACCCGCCACGTCGATGCCAACGCCCCGCTGTGCTCGCTGATCCGCAGCCTGGCCACCCGCCCGGGTTTCGTACCCACGCACCTGCCCCAGGTACAGGTGCTGAGCTGGGACCACTATGTGGCCAGCAGCCCGCAGATCTACGAGCCGAGCCTGATGATCCTGGCCCAGGGCAGCAAGCTGGCGCGCCTCGGCCCGCGCACCCTGGAATACGGCGCCGGCCATTATCTGGTGCAAGCGCTGTCGGTACCGTTCATGTGCGAAACCTTTGCCACCACCGACGAGCCGCTGCTGGGCGTGGCGGTGGACATCGACCGCGCTGTACTGGGTGAACTGGTGCAAAGCATGGCCCTGGCACCCGACCCTGCAGTGCAGGCGCAAACGCCACAGTCGATGACCTCGGCGGCGCTCGATGCACCGATGCGTGAGTCGGTGGAGCGTCTGCTGCAGTGCCTGCAAGACCCTGTGGACGCCAAGGTGCTGGGCCCGGCGCGAGTACGCGAGGTGCTGTACACCGCGCTACGCGGCCCCCAGGCCGGGGTGCTGCGCGCGCTGGTGGAACAGCAAGGGCACTTCGCCCGGATCGGCGCGGCGCTCACGCACCTGCGCGAACATTACACCGAGCAGCTGAGTGTCGAGGCACTGGCCGCCTGCGCCAATATGAGCGTATCGACCTTCCATGAGCACTTCAAACGCTGCACCGACATGGCGCCGATGCAGTACCTCAAGCGCCTGCGCCTGCTCAAGGCGCAGCAGATGCTGATCGGTGAGGGGCTCGGGGTGGCACAGACGGCGCATCGGGTGGGCTACCAGAGCACTTCGCAGTTCAGCCGCGAGTACAAGCGCCAGTTTGCCCGCAGCCCAGGGGATGAACTGCCCTACCAGAGCCTGCCGGTGTGACCTGCACATCGGTATCGCACGGCTCTTGTGAAAGCGGGTTCACCCGCGAACACCGGCAAGGCCGGTGCCATCCACCGCGTCGCCTGCTTCGCGGCTAAAGCCGCTCCCACAGGTATCGCAGCGCTCTTGCGGACATTGTTCACACAGAGATCGCATCAACCTCTGGAAACGAGCCGAGCTATTACGCCAGCGGCCACTGCGCCAGCGGCCAGTAACGGCCCTTGCGCGATTCGTACAGAGTGAAATGCCGGGCGCTGAGAGGGAACTCGGGCGCTACGGCCGCCTCCGGGGCCTGGCCACGAAAGTCCCGTGACAGCGTCAGGTGCGGACGGTACTCGCGGGCCTGTTCTTCGAAGCCCATCGGCAACAACGCCTGCTGCAAGCCATAGACCAACTGGCGCAAGGCGGCGGGGGTTTCCTGCGGCTCCAGCACCAGCACATTGGCGCGCTGCCAGGTATTCAGCTGGTCCAGCAGCAGGCGCAACGGCGCAACCGGCCGCGCCAGGTTGTCCACCGCCGCGCAGATGGCCGGCACCTGCGCCGCATCCACATCACCGAGAAACAGCAAGGTCAGGTGGAAGTTTTCGCTCGGTACCGGCTTGCCACTGCGCAGGTTCAGGCCACGCCGCCACTGGCTGATCGCACGGCGTTGGGCGTCGCTGACCGGCAAGGCGAAAAACAACCTTTTGAATGGGGTGCCACTCGGGCGAATGTCCTGAATCATGTGAACTCCATCACGTGAAACGTTTTTTCACGCTTAAGGGCCTTACACCAATGTCGCCCCGCATTAACGTAACAATAAGTACAAACTGCCCCCATGATTGTTTATGCTGGCGAGCTTATGCCATGGCGCATGGCCATTTTTCGACAAGTAAACGTCCATGAAAATCGCACTCGTACTGATCTTCGTCCTCTCGATCGCCTATGTTCACCTGCGCGGTCGGGTACGCCACAAGCTGACCCGTCAGCTGGGCGACCATTCCAGCTTCCTGGCCCCGGTCAACAGCTTCCTGTACCTGTTCTCCAAGCACCCGGCCAAGCCTTATCTGCCGGTCGAGGCGTTCCCCGAACTGCAGCCACTGATGGACCACTGGCAGGAGATCCGTGCCGAAGGCCAGCAGCTGCTGCACGTGGGCGAGATCAAGAAGTCCGACAATTATGACGACGTCGGTTTCAATTCGTTCTTCAAGACCGGCTGGAAGCGCTTCTACCTGAAGTGGTACGGCGAAAGCCACCCCTCGGCGATGACCCTGTGCCCGCGCACCACCGAGCTGCTGCAAGGCATCGGCACGGTCAAGGCGGCGATGTTCGCTACCCTGCCACCGGGTGCCAAGCTGGTCCGTCACCGTGACCCGTATGCCGGCTCGTACCGCTTCCACCTCGGCCTGGACACGCCGAACGATGACGGTTGCTACATCGATGTGGACGGCGAGAAATACTCCTGGCGCGACGGCGAGGGCGTGGTCTTCGACGAGACCTACATCCACTACGCGGCCAACACCACCGAGCACAACCGCATCATCCTGTTCTGCGACATCGAACGCCCGCTGAAGTACCGCTGGGCCACCGCGTTCAACCGCTGGTTCAGCCGCAACGTCATGGCCGCCGCCGCAGCGCCCAACGACGCCGGCGACAAGACCGGCGGCATCAACCGCCTGTTCACCCGCATCTACAAGATCCGCGAACGTGGCAAGGCGCTGAAGAAGCGCAACCGCATGCGCTACTACCTGGAGAAGTGGTTGGTGGTCGCCGCCCTGGTGCTGGTGTTCGTCTATATCTGACCGACACGTTGGCCATTGCAGAAGCGGCCTTTTCTGGCCGCTCAATGCTGGCCAGCACTAAAGTACAAGTCTCGCCTCCCGCGCTTCGACTAGCATGAAAGCTCCACTCGCAACCTTACCAAGGTGAAGACGATGAGCATGATGGACTGGGACGCCTACCGTAAGCAGTTGATGGCCGGCATCGGCGATCTCAAGCAATTGTCCCCCGACACCGTGGCCGGCTACATGACCGCCAGCGGCGCGGGTGCCAAGACCAACCACCTGGACGCCAAGACCCGCGAACTGATCTCCCTGGCCGTGGCCGTCACCACCCGCTGCGACGGCTGCATCGCCGTGCACTCACAGCAAGCCGTCAAGCACGGCGCCACCCGTGAGGAGATCGCCGAGGCGCTGGGTGTAGCCGTGGCGATGAATGCCGGGGCCGCACTGGTCTACTCGGCCCGCGCCCTGGATGCGGTGGGCAAGGCCAACGGCTGAAGCCCGACGGCGTCGCCGCCCTTGCGCGACGGCGCCGCGCCACCCAGACTTGGCGGCCTAGCCATTGCAGGAACCGCCATGATCCACATTCGCCCCATGACGCCCGACGATTTCGAGCGTTTCTGGCCGACCTTCCAGGCCATCGTCCAGGCCCGCGAAACCTACGCCTTCGACCCCGAGCTGACCGTCGAGCAAGCTCGCCAGCTGTGGCTGCAACAGCCACTGCACACATTGGTGGCCGAGGAAGACGGCGCGCTGCTCGGTTCCTACTACCTCAAGGCCAACGCCGCAGGCCCCGGCGCCCATGTCGGCAACTGCGGCTACATGGTCTGCGAGGCCGCCCGTGGCCGTGGTGTGGCCCGGCTGATGTGCGAGCACTCGCAGAAGCTGGCACGCCAGGAGGGCTTCCTGGCGTTGCAGTTCAATTCGGTGGTGGCGAGCAACGAGGTGGCGGTGGCGCTGTGGACCCGGCTCGGCTTCGAGACCGTGGGCCGCCTGCCCAAGGCCTATCGCCACGCGCGCCTGGGGTTGGTCGACTGCCTGGTGATGTACAAGTGGCTGGCCGATGAGCCGGTGGTGGAGAAGCCAGCGCTGCTGATCGGGCGCAAAAACATCGAGGCTCGGGTGTCGCGCCGACGTGGGCGCTAGCCGGTAAGGCCTTTTCGCGACTGAAGCGCGAAAAGGCCGATCCTGCTCAACGCTGTCTCAGAAGGCCAGGCCAACCTTGAAGCCAAATTCGTCACGCTTGAGCTTGGTGTTGTCCGCCACTGGCGAATCCTCATCGAGCTTGTACTCGGTGCGGGTGTAATACACGCCCGCCTGCACCGGCATGCCGCCCTGCTGGTTCATCAGCAGCGTGACTTCGGCATAAGGGTTGGTACGGTCTTTCATGTCCACCGTGTCGCTGCCAAAATCATCCACCTTCAACCGTGCACGCCCGTCGATGGTGTGACGCGCGCCCACTTCCACACGCAAGGTGGATGCATCGAACTGATGGTTGTAGCCCAGCGCCGCCTTGGCGAAGGGCGATTTGTAGGTGAGCTTGGTATCGAGGTCGTTGATCTCGGGCTCGAAGCGGGTCCAGCTGTAGCCACCGCCCACGATGACATCGACGAAGTTGCGCGCATCCAGCGCCGCGCGCCAGCCAAGGTCAAGGTCGGCTTGCGCCTCCTTGAGCTTGTCGTCGTTCTTCTTGCCGTATTTGGCTTCGACGCCGGCTTGGTAGATGAAGCCCGATTCAGCGGTGAGCTTGTTACCGAACGTGGCAAACACACCACCTTGGCCCATGTGCTCCTTGTCGGAATCACTGCCACCTTCGAACTTGAATTTGTTGTATGCACCCAACAGGCCGACGCTGAACAGCGGCTCAGTGCTGGGCGCAGCGCTTGCCAACAATGGGCTGCCGAGCAAAGCGAGGAGGCAGGATTGGCGAAGCAGATTACGGGTGAACATACCTGAAGTCTCCATGACAGTAATACGAATGACTAACGAGCGCTTCGAGGCAACGCCGCGCAGAAAAGTTCGAAAAAAATTCAGGGAGTACTCTTAAAGAACTGATTCGCCGTTATTTTCCGATGCTGCGACATTTGACGAGGCAGTGTCGGGATGTTCAGATACGCGGCAGTTTCAGGTGTCCTGCGCCGCCGTGCGCAGGGTGAAACGGGAAGCCGGTGCGTCGTGGTCCACGACAAGTCCGGCGCTGCCCCCGCAACGGTAAGCGAGCGATGCCTTCGACACACCACTGTGCACCAGCATGGGAAGGTGAAGGACTCATGACCCTCGCAAGCCCGGAGACCGGCCTGAAGCGTCACTTGGCAACCCGCGGTGGGCGGGCGCAGGCCGGTATCCGCGTGCGCCTGCGTACGGGGTGCGCCTTTGCGTGTTTTCCACCGGGATCCATTCATTCCTGCAGCAGTGGAACGACATGTCCCGACTCATCAAGCTTCACCCCCTGGCGGCCTGCCTGGCCGTTACCCTGCCGGCCCTGGCCGACGAACCTGTGCTGAACCTCCCCTCCACGGCCATCACCGATACCCGTGACCCACAGCGCGTCGACCTGGCCACGCCGACCGAGGCCGGTTCACGGCTGCACCTCAGTGCCCTGGAAACACCGGCCAGCACCAGCAGCATCACGGCCGCACAGATCGAACAACGCAACAACCTCACCGTGCAGGACGCCGTGACCCGCTCGCCCGGCATCACCTTCATCGGCAACCCGGGCGATGGCGGTACAGGCCTGTCGGCGCGCGGATTCACCGGCCATGGCTCGGTGATGACCCTGTTCGACGGCGCGCGCCTGTACACCGGAGCCGGTACCCAGACCTTCCCGGTCGACCCGTGGATGGTCGAGCAGATCGACGTGATCCGCGGCCCGGCTTCGGTGCTTTATGGCGAAGGCGCGACCGGCGCGGTGGTCAACGTGATCCCGAAAAAACCCTTCGCTGGCGACATCCACAACCGCCTGCGCCTGGGCTACGGCTCCTGGGACCGCCAGCAACTAGGCCTGGACAGCGGCGGCAGCCTCAGCGAGCGGCTGAGCTATCGCCTGACCCTGAACCAGCAGGCCGGCAACGGTTGGGTCGACCGCACCGACTCGCGCAGCCTGGCCCTCAGTGCCGCGCTGCGTTTCGATGCCAGCGACGACCTGAGTTTCACCCTCGCCCATGAGCGCGGTGACGCCCTGCCGGCCAACTACTACGGCACGCCGCTGATCGACGGGCATTACCGCAGCAGCCTGCGCAAGAACAACTACAACGTCCAGAACGACGTGCAGCGCTACCACGACGAGTGGACCCGTTTCACCACCGACTGGGCGATCAATGACCAGCTCAGCGCCACCAACCAGCTCTACTACATCAAGAGCCGTCGCCACTGGCGCAATGCCGAGAACTACAGCTGGGACGCCGACCGCGAGCAACTGGAGCGCCAGAGCTACCTGGAGATCAAGCACAACCAGGAGCAGATCGGTGACCGCCAGACCTTCACCTTCGACCACCGCCTGCTCGGCCTGGCCAGCAAGACGCTGGTCGGTGTCGAATTCAACAAGGTGCGCTTCAACGTCGACAGCAATCGGCCGTACAACGACGTCGGCGGCGACTACATCGACCCGTGGCAGCCGACCCCGGGCTGGTTCCACAGCGCCTCGCCAACACGCCCGCAAACACTGTCCACCACCCACACCTTCGCCCTGTTCGCCGAGAACAGCCTGCAGCTCACCGAGCGCCTGTCGCTGGTGACCGGCGTGCGCCGCGACCAGAACCACATCGACCGCGACAACCTGATCGATGGCAGCCGCAGCGACCGCAGCCTGCAAGGCGGCAACTGGCGGGCCGGGCTGGTGTTCGCCGTCACCGACGACCTGTGGCTGTATGGTCAGTACTCCACCAGCGAGGACGGGGTGGATAATCTGGTCAGCCTCAGCCCGACACAGATGCACTACGACCTGACCGAGGCGAAGCAGACCGAGCTGGGCCTCAAGCAGCGCTTCTGGGAAGGCCGTGGCGAATGGACGCTGGCGGCGTTCCATATCGTCAAGAACAAGCTGCTGGTGGATGACCCGATCACCCACGAGGCGCAACAGGCCGGGCAGCAGACCTCCGACGGCCTGGAGGCGTCGCTGGAGCTGGCCCTGGGGCAGCAGTGGCAGCTGTCGGCCAATGCGTCGCTGGTGCGGGCGCAGTACGATGATTTCGACGAAGTGGTCGAAGGCGTAGCCCAGGACCGTGCCGGCAACCGCCCGGCCAACGTGCCACGGCGCACGGCCAACCTGTGGTTGACCAAAGGCTTCGGCCAGCAGGTCGAGGCCGGGATTGGCGCACGCTATGTGGATGAGCGTTATGCCGACACGGCCAATAGCCAGAGTGCGCCGGGGTACACCGTGGTCGATGCCAACATCGGCTGGCAGGTGCTGCCGGATGTTCGGCTGGGGTTGCAGGTGAACAACCTGTTCGACCGGGAGTATGTGGCATCGGTGTTCAGTGGCGAGCAGTGGGTGATGGGCGCGCCAAGGTCCTACTTCGCTACCGTGGATTACACCTTCTGACTTGAACCGCCTGTCCCGGCCTCTTCGCGGGCAAGCCCGCTCCCACAGGATTTCCACTCATTTGAAAAGGGTGGTGAACCTGTGGGAGCGGGCTTGCCCGCGAAGAGGCCGGCACAGGCAACATAAAAAACACTATCAGAAGCCAACCAAATAGTTATAGGATAACGTTTCATTTGACATTCATTCCTGCTTGCGACCGCCTTCCATGACCAGCGCCTCAGCCACCCCCACCCTGCTCACCCAGCGCCTGCAGAGCATCGATGCCCTGCGCGGCCTGGTGATCCTGCTCATGCTCCTCGACCACGTGCGCGAAACCTTCTTCCTGCACCGCCAGGTCAGCGACCCGATGGCCATCGATGCCACCGACCCTTCGCTGTTCGCCAGCCGTACCCTGGCCCACCTGTGCGCACCGGTGTTCGTCCTGCTCACCGGCCTGTCGGCCTGGCTGTATGGCGAGAAGTACCGGGGTCGCAGCGATGTGTCGGCGTTTCTGTTCAAGCGCGGGCTGTTCCTGGTGGTGCTGGAATTCACCCTGGTCAACTTCGCCTGGACCTTCCAGCTGCCACCGAGCGTGGTCTACATGCAAGTGATCTGGGCCATCGGCGTGAGCATGATCGCCCTGTCGCTGCTGGTGTGGCTGCCGCGTCCGGCCCTGCTCGCCGTGGGCGCGCTGATCATCGCCGGCCATAATCTGCTCGATGGCCTGCACTTCGACGCGCAATCAGCCCTGCATGTACCGTGGGCGATCCTGCATGACCGCGGCTGGCTGGAGGTCTCGGAGAACCTGCGCCTGCGCACCTCCTACCCGGTGCTGCCGTGGATCGGCGTGATCGCGCTGGGCTACGGCCTCGGTCCGTGGTTCGGGCGTGGCAGCGATGCCGGCGAGCGCCAGCATCGCCTGCTGATGGCCGGCGTCACCGCCCTGCTCGCCTTCATGGTGCTGCGCCTCTACAACGGCTACGGCGAAGCGCCGTGGAGCGGCTACCCGGCGCTCACCCAGACGCTGATGAGCTTCTTCAACATCACCAAATATCCGCCCTCGCTGCTGTTCCTGGCCCTGACCCTGGGTTGCGGCCTGCTGTTGCTGCGCGCCTTCGAGCGTGCCGGGCTTGCCCGCTGGGTCAGCGCCCTGGCGGTGTTCGGCGCAGCGCCGATGTTCTTCTACTTGCTGCACCTGTATGTGCTCAAGCTGCTGTACCTGGCCTGTGTGGCGCTGTTCGGCCTCAACCAGGGCGACTACTTCGGCTTCGACGGCATCGGCGCGGTGTGGCTGGCCGCGCTGCTGCTGGCGGCGGCGCTGTACCTGCCGGTGCGCTGGTTCGCCCGGCTCAAGGCGCGCCGGCGCGACATCCACTGGCTGAAGTACTTCTGATTCAGCGTTTCACCCGGCGGCCGGATGGTCTACCATGCCGCCCGCCGGTTTCCACCACGGAATTAATAGGGAATCCCGGGCCCGCCCAACCCGGCGTGCCAATCGGAACTGCCCCCGCAACTGTAGGTGCCGAGCCTGCTCCATCGATGCCACTGGACCTGGTCCGGGAAGGCCGGAGCCGGGCGAGGACGCACCAGTCAGGAGACCTGCCGGCCTACATTCACCAACCGGCGGGGTGTCCGGGATGGCCATCCGTCTTGCCCCTGCACGTGCAGGGCTGCGGCGATGCCTGTCCGTGCGTTCCTCACCAGAACTGTCCGACAGGAGATCGCCCAGCATGCTGCCCCGTATCGCCACCTTGCTCGCCGGCCTGAGCCTCACCGGCCTGGCTCAGGCTGCGGCCACCCTTTACCCGCTGACCGTCGACAACTGCAGCGCGCCGCAGACCTTCGCCCAGGCGCCTGAGCGTGCGGTCACCATCGGCCAGGCCGGCACCGAGATGCTTTACGCCCTGGGCCTGGGCGACAAGCTGGCCGGCACCTCTTTGTGGTTCAACAACGTCTTGCCCGAATACCAGGCAGTGAACGACAAGGTACCGCGCCTGGCCGACAACGAGCCCAGCTTCGAAGCCGTGGTCGGCAAGCGCCCGCAACTGGTGGCGGTGCAGTTCGAGTGGATGGTCGGCGCCCAGGGCGCGGTCGCCACCCGTGAACAGTTCCGCGAACTGAACATTGCCACCTACCTGCTGCCCTCGGACTGTGAAGGCAAGGACAACCTGGTCGGCGCCGACGGCACCCGTCTGCAGGCATTCCAGGTCGACAGCATCTACAAGAGCATCAGCCAGCTGGCCGAGATCTTCGACGTACAGGACCGCGGTGCCGCGCTCAATGCCGACCTCAAGGCACGCCTGGAGGGTGCCCGGCAGCAACTGGCCGGCAAGGACCTGTCGCAGACTTCGGCAATGTTCTGGTTCTCCAGCGCCGACCTCGGCATCGACCCTTATGTTGCGGGCCGCCAGGGCGTAGCCGACTTCATGCTGCGCACCCTGGGCGTGCGCAACGTGGTCGAGTCGACTGAAGAATGGCCAACCGTAGGCTGGGAAACCCTGGCCAAGGCCAACCCGACCTGGCTGATCATCGCGCGCATGGACCGCCGCCGCTACCCCGCCGATGATTACCGGAAAAAGCTCGAATTCCTCCGCCACGACCCGGTGACGAAGCAGATGGATGCGGTAAAGAACAACCGCATCATCATCCTCGACGCCGACGCCATGCAGGCCGGGATCCGCCTGTTCCGCGGCCTGCAGACCTTGTCCGCGGCCTTCGCCAGCGGTAAAGCAGCGCCATGATGAAAGCTTTGCCCTACAGCGCCCTGGCCCTGCTGGCCTTGCTCGCGGCCGTGCTGGCCGGTACGGCCATCGGCGAAACCAACCTGCCGCCACAGGTGGTCTACCAGGTGCTGGCCAACCACCTGTGGCAGGCCGGCTATCCGGTCGACCCGATCGACGCCGGCATCGTCTGGAACTACCGCCTGACCCGCGCCCTGGTCGCTGCCGCTTGCGGGGCGGGGCTGGCGACCTGTGGGGTGATCCTCCAGGCGCTGCTGCGCAATCCGCTGGCCGAGCCCTACCTGCTCGGGCTGTCCGCCGGCGCATCGATGGGCGCGGTGCTGGTTGGCCTGCTGGGCCTGGGCAGCGTCGCCCTGAGCATGTCCGGCGGCGCCTTCATCGGTGCCCTGGCGGCCTTTTTGCTGGTGCTGGTGCTGGCCCGTGCGGCCGGGCCGAGCAACAACCACGCGCAGGTCATCCTCGCCGGTATTGCCGGCTCCCAACTGTTCACCGCCATCACCGCTTTGCTCATCACCAAGTCGGCCACCGCCGAACAGGCACGCGGCATCCTGTTCTGGCTGCTGGGCAACCTCAGTGGCGTGCGCTGGCCGTCGGTGTGGCAGGCATTGCCCGTGGCGCTGTTCGGCCTGGCGGTGTGCCTTTGGCACCGTCGGGCGCTGGATGCCTTCACTTTCGGCGCCGACTCGGCAGCTTCGCTGGGCATCGCCGTACGCCGCACGCAATTGCTGCTGATCAGCTGCGCGGCACTGGTAACGGCGGTGATGGTGTCGATCGTCGGCGCCATCGGTTTCGTCGGCCTGGTCATCCCCCACGCCCTGCGCCTGCTGCTCGGCCCCGGTCATAGCCGCCTGCTGCCGGCCAGCGCGCTGGGCGGCGCGTTGTTCCTGATTGCTGCCGATGTGCTGTCGCGCACGCTGATTGGCGGCCAGGTGATTCCAGTCGGCGTGGTCACCGCATTGATCGGCGCGCCCGTGTTCGCCCTGATCCTGGTCAGCCGCCGGGGGCGCCCATGAACATCATGAACAGCGCGCACGTCGCGCCACTCGCCTGCAGCGGGCTGGGCCTGCAACTGTCAGGCACCAGTGTGCTGAGCAACATCGACCTCAGCGTGGCGGCCGGTGAAACGCTGGCTATCGTCGGCCCCAACGGTTCAGGCAAATCGTCCCTGCTCAAATTGCTGGCCGGGCTGCGCACGCCGAGCAGCGGCAACGTGCAGCTGCTCGGCGAGCCCCTGGCGCGCCTGCCGCGCCGGCGCGTCGCCCAGGCGTTGGCGCTGGTCGAGCAACAGGCCGACACCCTCGACGCGATCAGCGTGTTCGACGCCGTCGCCCTGGGGCGCACACCCTGGCTGTCCGCGCTGGCGCCGTTTTCCCGCGAAGACCGGGCCATGGTCGAACAGGCCCTGGCCGACCTCGACGCCACGCACCTGCGTGAACGGTCCTGGAGTTCGCTGTCCGGCGGCGAGCGCCAGCGCGTGCACATCGCCCGCGCCCTGGCCCAGCGCCCGCAGGTACTGCTGCTCGACGAACCGACCAACCACCTCGACATCCAGCACCAGCTGAGCCTGCTGCAACAGGTGCAGGCGTTGCCGGTGACCACCCTGGTGGCCCTGCACGACCTCAACCAGGCGCTGACCTGCGACCGTGTGGCAGTGCTCGACCAAGGCCGCCTGGTAGCCCTCGGCAAGCCGCTGCAGGTGCTGACCCCCGAGCGCCTGCTGAGCACCTTCGGCGTGCATGCCCACTACCTCACCGACCCCTTCGACGGCGCACGCATCCTGCGTTTCCGCGCCCCCTGAACCAGGACGTTCCCGCCATGTTGTTGCGCCCCGCCGCTGTGCTTTTGTCCCTGCCACTGGCAGGCCTGGCCCCATTTGCCTTCGCGGGCTCGGCGCAGTCCCACAGCAGCGGTTTTGTCGAAGACAGCAGTTGGAGCATCCTCAATCGCACGGTCTACGACCAGCGTGACTACAAGCACGGCGGGCGTAACAGCGGCGCGCGCAATGCCTATAAGCCACGCAGCGAACGTAACGGCCTGGCCGAGGAATGGGCCTACGGCCTGATGGGCACGTACCAGTCCGGTTTCACCCAGGGCTTGATCGGCGTCGGCGTCGATGCCCACGCCTATCAGGGCGTGCAGCTCGACAGCGGTGGCGGCCGTGCCGGCAAGGCGCGCCTGCTGAGCCTGGACAACGACGGCCACCCCAAGAACGCATACAGCCGGGGCGGCGCGGCGCTGAAGCTGCGGGTATCGAACACCGTGCTGTCCTGGGGCGAACAGCGGGTGAAGACGCCGGTGTTCAGCTCCTCCGACAGCCGCCTGCTCCCCGAAACCGCCACGGGCTTGTTCCTGACCAGCAGCGAGAACGACACCCTCAAGCTGGTCGCCGGCCACTTCAACGAAAGCACCGACCGCAACGCCTCCAGCCACGACCAGGGCTTCGTGGTGAACTACTCCGATGGCCGCCAGGGCAACAGCTTCGACCTCGCCGGCCTGGTGTGGAACCCCGGCGCTGCCTTCAGTGGCAGCCTGTACACCTCACGCTACGCAGACACCTGGAACCAGCACTACCTTGGCAGCACCTTCACCCAGGCCCTGGGCGACCGCCGCAGCCTGAGCCTGGACCTCAACCTGTACCGCACCACCGACGCCGGCAAGGCGCTGTCCGGGCGTATCGACAACACCACCTGGAGCCTGGTCTCACGCTACAACCAGGGCCCGCACAGCTACAGCCTCGGCTGGCAGCAAGTGGATGGCAACACGCCGTTCGACTACGTGACGCGTGGGGCAATCTACATCGCCAACGCCGTGCAGATGTCCGATTTCAACGCACCCAACGAAAAGTCATGGCAGGCACGCTATGACCTGAACATGGGCGGCTACGGCATTCCGGGGCTGAGCCTGACCGCCCTGTATGTACGCGGTTTCGATATCGACGGCAGCCATGTCGACCCCAACGGCGGCTATGCGTACTTGGGTTATGGCAAGGGTGGCAAGCACTGGGAACGTGACCTGGAGGCACGCTATGTGGTGCAGAGCGGCAAGGCCAAGGGCACCACCTTCTCGCTGCGGCACAACGTGCACCGCGGCAACACGGCGCAGGCGGAGCTCGATGGCAATCAGATCCGCCTGGCAGTGGAATGGCCGTTGCCAGGCGGTTTCTGACAGCCACTGCGACACCGCTATAATCCCCCTCTCGGAAATACCCGCCCAAGGCCACCCAATGCCCCGCATCCAGAAGTTGCTGCTCCCCCTGCTGCTCACTGCCGCCCTCGCCGCCTGCGACCAGAAGCCCACCCGCGAACAGCAGATCCTGGCCAACCTGCCATTGCAGGAGGCCTACGACCACAATATCGAGCGCATGGCTGCACTGCTCACGCGCACCCACCCGCAGCTGGATGCGGCCACCATCAGCAACGTCCTGCGCAAACACCTCACCGTCGAGGACCAGCGCCAGGACCTGTACAAGCTCTACAGCGAGAAGAACTTCAGCGACGCCGAATTCGCCACCATCGTCGCCGCCACCCACGACCCGGCCAAGGCCAAGGCGCTGGAAGAGACCGAGGAAGGCAAGCGTTTGAGCGACAAACTCACCGGCCTGATGCGCGAAACGGCGCGGGATGCAAAGGTCCAGGCCCTGGCCGAGCAGCGCATGCAGCAGGTCGAGGATGACCTGCAAGCCCTGGAAAAATCGGGCTCCTGAACCTGGATCGATACTTCGCCTGTTGCGGCCTCTTCGCGGGTAAACCCGCTCCCACAGGCACCGCAACTTCAGAGCAACGCTATCCCTGTGGGTTTACCCACGAAGAGGCCGGAACAGGCTTGAAGTGATCGTTCTCGCAGCCACCGAGTCCAACGAACATTCCTCATCGGGAGACCGACCATGCCCCGCCTGGGCTTCGCCTGCATGTACCGCCACCCGCACCGCAGCCTGTCGGTGAAAGCGCTGGAAGCGATCGAACGCACCTTCAATCCGCGCACCACCACGCTGCGCTGGCTGACCAGTGCCAGCGAAGAAACGGCCCGCGCCAAACTGCTGGAGCTGGTGCAGCACAACCTCGATGCCCAACTGCGCCTGCTGGCCTACGTCAGCGAATTGCCGCCGATGCTGCGCATGGTGCGCCTGAGTAGCGACCTGCTGCCGCTCTACAGCCACCCCAGCGTCGCGCCGCTCTATCGCGACAGCGAGTTCCAGGCCCTGATGGCCGAAGGCTTCGCCGCCATCGGCAAGCTGGCTCGGGAGCAGGATTTGCGCCTGTCATTTCACCCCGGCCAGTACTGCGTGCTCGGCTCGGACCGCCCCGAGGTAGTGGAAAATAGTCTGGCCGAATTCGAATACCACGCCGACATGATCCGCATGATGGGCTTCGGCCAACGCTTTCAGGACTTCAAGTGCAATGTGCATATCGCCGGGCGCCTCGGCGCGGCCGGTGTGCGCCAGGTGTGGCCACGGTTGTCCCAGGTGGCACGCAACGTGATTACCTTCGAGAACGACGAAAAGACCTATGGCGTCGACGACTGCCTGGCACTGGCCGACCTTGCGCCAGTCGTGCTGGACATCCACCACTGCTGGATCCACGAGGGTGACTACATCGACCCGCACGACCCGCGTGTGGCCCGGATCATCGACAGCTGGCGTGGGGTGCGGCCGACCATGCACTACTCGCAGCCGCCGGAAAGCTTGCTGGCGCTGGGCTTCGACGCTGACCGCAAGCTGACCATCCCGGCGTTGCTGGAGAAGGTGAACAAGCGTGACCTGTATCAGCACAGCGCGCAGATGTGGAACGACTGGACCAACCGCTACGCCCTGCAGTTCCTCGACCACTTCGACATCATGTTCGAAGCCAAGGACAAGAACCTGGCGACCCTGGATTTCTACCGGCGCCATGTCGAGCGGCCATGAGCGCAAAACCACCGCAACAGAGCGCTTGCGGTTCGAAAAAGATGAACTTAACTACTGTTTCAACCGTTGTCATAAATCTGTCGTGTTTCAGTCATAGGATTGACCCCAACCTGACATTTTCACTTCATGGATGAGCGTCTCATGCGTCGTGTGGTTTTCAATCAGAAAGGTGGCGTGGGCAAGTCGAGCATCGCCTGCAACCTCGCCGCGGCCAGCGCCGCCGAGGGCTATCGCACATTGCTGGTCGACCTCGACCCGCAGGCCAACGCCACCTATTACCTCACCGGGCTGACCGACGACGCCATCCCTGCCGGTATCGCCGACTTCTTCCGCCAGACCCTCTCGCCGGCCACCGCCGCTGGCAAGAAGCACCGCGTGGCGATCAGCGAAACCCGCTACGACAACCTGCACCTGGTGACCGCCAGCCCCGACCTCAGCGACCTGCAGAGCAAGCTGGAAAGCAAGTTCAAGATCAACAAGCTGCGCAAGCTGCTGGCCGAGCTGGGCGAGGACTATGAGCGGATCTACATCGACACCCCACCTGCGCTGAACTTCTACACCTTCAGTGCCCTGGTGGCCGCCGAGCGCCTGCTGATCCCGTTCGACTGCGACAGCTTCTCGCGCCAGGCGCTGCTCAGCGTCATGGCCGAGGTCGAAGAGCTACGCCAGGACCACAACCCGGCGCTGCAGGTCGAGGGCGTGGTGGTCAACCAGTTCGCCGGGCGCACCGCGCTGCACCAGACCCTGGTCGATCAGTTGCGCGCCGAAGGCATGCCGGTGCTGCCGGTGTACCTGAGCAGTTCGATCAAGATGCGCGAGTCGCACCAGGTCTCGGTACCGTTGGTGCACATGGCGCCACGCCACAAGCTCGCGCAGGAATTCGTCGACCTGCTGGACGTGCTCGAACGCGCTGCCTGAGCTGCGACAACCTGTCACGGCCAGGCACTACCCTGCCGTTCGTCCGGGTGATAGATTCGCCGCCATGAAAATCACCCGGCACACTCGCACCCTGACTGCCTGGACGCTCTATGCCAGCGTCCTGTTCAGCCTGTTGCTGTGTGGCCTGCACCATGGCCAGATGGGCGGCCTGCGCCTGGCCGGCCTGGAAGGTGGTTTCTGCTCGATCAACAGCGAGCACGGCGTGGCCATCGACCTCGACGGCGCCGGTGGCGACGAGCACATGGCCCAGCTCGATTGCCCGGTATGCTCCTCGTTCGGCCTGGCCGTGCCGCTGGCCAGCAGCGGCTGGTCGTTCAGCCCTGCACACGCCGCTGCCACTTCGCCCATCGTCGTGCGCAGTTGGGCGCAACCGCCGCCCCGTTACCAACGCCCTGCCCTCACCCCCCGCGCTCCCCCTGTCGTCCTCCCCGCAGCCATCACTCATATCGCCTGACTTCAGCCGGGCGCGCCTGCCTGCGCGCTCGCCGTCAGCCATGACCTTTGCGTGGAAGACATAACAACATGCTCCGCAATACCTCTCTGGTGCTCCTCATGGGCACCTGCACCTTTGCCTGGGCGGACGATGCCGCCGTCGAACTCAACGCCACCACCATCGACGGTGAGCGCGATGCACCCTCCGGCGTGCAACTGGACGTGCCCATCAGCACCGGCTCGCGGCTGGGCCTCACCGCACGGGAAACCCCCGCGTCGGTCAGCGTATCGGACCGCCGCGTCATCGAAGAACGCGGCGCCAAGGACAGCCAGGATGTGATCAACGCCATGACCGGCGTGAACGCGTCGGCCAACCCCGGCTATGGCGGCTTCGTCAGCTACCGCGGCTTCACCCAGAACCAGGTGACCCAGCTGTTCAACGGCATCAACCTCGGCTACAGCAGCGCCACCCGGCCAGTGGACGCCTGGGTGCTGGACCGCGTCGAGCTGCTCGGCGGCCCGTCGTCGTTCCTGCATGGCGCAGGCGCAGTCGGCGGCTCGATCAACTACATCACCAAGACCGCCAGCCGTGACCAACAGATCATCGATGGCCGCGTGCGCCATGGCAGTTACGACGACTCGGAAGTGGCTTTCGGCATCAACCAGGCACTGGCCAGCAACCCGGCCGATGCCCGCCATTTCATGCGCCTGGACTTCAGCCACACCGGCAGCAATGGCTACATCGACCGTAACCAGCGCAAGACCGACAGCCTGGCGTTTTCCCTGCTCAGCGACCTGACGCCCGACCTCACCCACACCCTGGCGCTGGAATACCAGGAGGACCGCGAAGACAGCCCGTACTGGGGCGCGCCGATCCTGCCGGGGCGCAGCACCATGAAGATCGACAACAGCCGCCGCTTCGAGAACTACAACGTCGCCGACGGCCGCTACGAGCAGCGGGTGCGCTGGCTGCGCTCGATGCTCGATTACCAGGTCAACGACAGCACCAGCGTGCACAACACCCTGTACCACTACAGCGCCCAGCGCGATTACCGCAACGTCGAGCGCTACAGCTACACCCGCGACGGCAATGTGCAGCGTGCCAGCCCTTACCTGCAGCGCCATGAACAAAGCGTGCTGGGCGAGCGCATCGAATTGCGCCACGACAACTCGCTGTTCGGCCTGGCCAGCCAGTGGTCACTGGGGCTGGATTACTCACACATGCGCCAGACCGTGTATCCGAGGTCCGGGAGCTGGACCGATGTGGTCGACCCGGACCACTTCGACCCCGGCAGTTTCCATGACATCCCCGGGGTCAACGCCGGCTTGACCAAGCAGCGCCGGCATGTCACCAGCAACCGCGCCGTGTTTGCCGAAAACCGCCTGCAACTGACCGAGCGCCTGGCCTTGCTCACGGCCCTGCGTTACGACTACCTGGACATGGAGGTGACCAACTACGGTGCGGTGACACCGACCTCGCCGGCGTTCTTCGAGCGGCGCTGGGAACCGCTGTCCGGTCGCATCGGCCTGACCTACGAACTGACCCCGTCGGCCAGCTTCTACGCCCAGTACAGCACCGCCGCCGACCTGCCGGCCGGTTCGCTGGCGGCAGCCACCTACGCCAACGTCGGCACCTTCGACCTGTCCAAGGGCGAGCAATGGGAAGTGGGCAGCAAGTTTGACTTCCTCGAAGGGCGAGGCGCGGCGACCGTGGCCTTGTACCAGATCGTGCGCAAGGACTTTGCCGTGCGCGATTCGAGCAACCCCAACCTGACGGTCCAGGCCGGGCAGCAGACCTCACGCGGAGTCGAGTTGTCCGGGCGGCTGCAGGTCACGCCGAAGCTGCTGGCCGAGGGCAACTACGCCTATGTCGACGCGCAGTACGACGCGTTCAACGAAGCGGTCAACGGCGTATCGGTGTCGCGCAAGGGCAATGCCCCGGTCAACGTCCCGGCCAATGTCGCCAACCTGTGGCTGACCTACAGCTTCACCTCGGCCTGGTCGGCGGGGGTGGATGCCCGCTATGTCGGCTCGGTGTACGCCGACAACGCCAACACCCTCAAGGCGCCGGCCTATACCTTGTTCGGCAGCTTTGCCCGCTACCGGCTGGATGAACACACCACCATTACCGGGCGGGTGCGCAACCTGACCGATGAGGTGTATGCCAAGCAGGCCTATGGACTGCAGTACTACATGGGGGCGCCGCGGACCTTCGAGGTAGCGGTGGACGTACGCTTCTGACACTGGCTGTGCGCCAAGGCAGCGGGGCTGCATCGCCCCTGCTGCTAAGCCGACGCCACCGCGCCAATGAAGTTGGCCAGTTCGGCCGTCTGCGGTGCAGCGAACACCTCGCGAGGGTTGCCCACCTCATGCACCTTGCCGTGGTGCATGAACACCAGCTTGTCGCCCACTTCCCGGGCGAAACGCATTTCGTGAGTGACCATGATCAGGGTCATGCCCTCGCTGGCCAGTTGACGCACCACGCCCAGCACCTCGTTGACCAGTTCAGGGTCGAGCGCCGAGGTGATCTCGTCGCACAGCAGCACCTTGGGTGACATTGCCAGGGCCCTGGCAATGGCCACGCGCTGCTGCTGGCCGCCAGAAAGCCGGTCGGGGAAGGCATCGAACTTCTCCGCCAGGCCCACCCGTGCCAGCATCTGTTCGGCCAGTTGGCGTGCTTCGCTGCGGCTGGCCTTCTTCACCACCTGCGGCGCAAGCATCACATTCTCGCCGACGCTCAGGTGCGGAAACAGGTTGAACTGCTGGAACACCATGCCCACCTTCTGGCGCAAGGCGCGCAGGTCGGCGCGGCTGGCGTCGAGGTATTCGCCGTCGACTTCGATGACGCCATCGCTGATCGACTCCAGGCCATTGAGGGTGCGCAGCAAGGTGCTCTTGCCCGAGCCGCTGCGGCCGATGATGGCCACCACCTCGCCCTCCTCAATGCTCAGGTCGACGCCCTTGAGCACGTGGTTGTCGCCATAGTACTTGTGCAATGCAGACACTCTAAGCAGGGGCATGCAGCCTCCTTTCCAGGTAACGGGCGCTCAGCGAGAGCGGATAGCAGAGAACGAAGTAACCGAGCGCGACCAGGCCGTAGACCATGAACGGCTCGAAGGTGGCGTTGGCCAGCATGCCGCCGGTCTTGGTCAGTTCGGTGAAGCCGATGATCGAGGTCACCGCCGTGCCCTTGACCACCTGCACCGAGAAGCCCACCGTCGGGGCAATGGCAATGCGCAGGGCCTGGGGCAGGATGACGTGGCGCAGTTGCTCCAGGCGGCTCAGCGCCAGGCTGCCGGAGGCCTCCCACTGGCCACGCGGGATGGCTTCGACGCAACCGCGCCAGATTTCAGCGAGAAAGGCGCTGGTGAACAGGGTCAAGGCAATGGCCGCAGCCATCCAGGCCGACACATCGAGGCCGAACAGGGCAATGCCGAAGAACACCATGAACAGCTGCATCAACAGCGGCGTGCCCTGGAACAGCTCGATATAGCCCCGCGCCAGGCCGCGCCACAGCGGCTGCTCGGAGAGCCGCCCGACCAGCACCAACAGCCCGGCCAGGCCACCGCAGACGAAGGCCACCAACGACAGCAGCAAGGTCCACTGCAGGCCGACCAGCAGGTTGCGCAGGATGTCCCAGAAGGTGAAGTCCATCAGCGTCTCCCCATCAGCAGGCGCTGCCCCAGCCAGGCCAGCGACTGGCGCAGGAGAATGGCCATGAGCAGGTACAACGCGGTGGTCAGCAAGTACGTTTCGAACGCGCGGAAGTTGCGCGACTGGATGAAGTTGGCAGCGAACGACAGCTCTTCGGTGGCGATCTGCGAACACACCGCCGAGCCGAGCATGACGATCACGATCTGGCTGGACAGTGCCGGCCAGACCTTGGCCAGCGCTGGCCGCAGCACCACATGGCGGAACGCCTCGAAGCGGTTCATGGCCAAGGCCGCGGCGGCTTCCAGCTGCCCCTTGGGGATGGCCTGGATACCTGCACGGATGATCTCCGTGGAATAGGCGCCCAGGTTGACCACCATGGCCAGCACCGCCGCCTGCCATTCGCTCAGGCGAATGCCCAGCGCGGGCAGGCCGAAGAAGATGAAGAACAGCTGGACGATGAAGGGCGTGTTGCGGATCAGCTCCACATAGAGGCCGAACAGCGTGTCGAACGGCCGCACGTGCCAGGCGCGCACACCTGCACCCAGCACGCCGATGGCCACGCCCAGCAAGGTGCCGACCGCCGTCAGCTGCAGGGTGAACCAGGCGCCCTTGAGCAGCAGGTCGGCCTGGGCCAACACAGGAGCGAAATCGAATTCATAGGCCATGGTGACAGGCTCCAGGCGCCGCTCAGAGGTCAGCCGGCAGCGGCTGTTTCAACCATTTTTCCGCGTTGCGGTTCAGGCTGCCGTCCGCCTTGGCGGCCTCCAGCGTGGCGTTGACCTTGTCCATCAGCGCTGGCTCGTTCTTGGCCATCCCCACGTAGACCGGCGAATCCTTGAGCTTGACCTTGACCACCGGCACCTTGGCCGGGTTTTTCTCGGCGATCGCCGCCATCACCACGCTGCCACTGGCGATCAGCTCGACCTGCCCGGAGAGGTACGCGGCGATGGTCGAGTTGTTGTCCTCGAAGCGCTTGATCACCGCGCCCTTGGGCGCCACGGCGCTGAGTTCCATGTCTTCGATCGAGCCGCGGGTGACGCTGATGGTTTTGCCGGCGATCGCGTCGATCCCGGCGATGGCCACGTCGGCCGGGCCGAACACGGCCAGGTAGAACGGTGCGTAGGGGCGGGAGAAATCGATGACGGCGGCACGCTCGGGGTTCTTGCCCAGGCTGGAGATCACCAGGTCGACCTTGCCGGTGGTGAGAAACGGAATGCGGTTGGTGCTATTGACCGGCGTCAGCGCCAGCTTTACGCCAAGCTTGTCGGCCAGCAGCTGGGCGGTGTCGATGTCCAGGCCTCGAGGCTTGAGGTCGGGGCCGACCGAACCGAAAGGCGGGAAGTCTTGCGGCACCGCCACTTTGAGCACGCCACGGGCGCTGATGTCGGCCAGCGCATCGGCCTGCGCGCCTGGCAATGCCAGGGCGCCGCCGCAGAACAGAGTGGCCAGGAACAGGGGGCGGAATATCTTCATCGGATGGCCTCGCAAGCATTCAGGAAGTGGACTGCCGCCAGGGCAGTGCACGGGCCATGCCAGAGTGCGCCCGGGCACATCACGAAGCGGTGGAAAGCGCGCACTGAACGGTCTTACTGGTCTGAACAGTTGCCCGTCGGCCGCCCGCGTCGCCGAGGGCACGCCCCGCTTTCGTGCAGCCGGGCACTACGCTGCGCCAGGGCGGAGCAGCACTTGCCAGCGCAAGGCAATCGCCGTAAAAAGCCAAAGTCATCGCCCTCCGACCGGTCTGAACAGCATGCTCGATACCCTCCCCCGCGCCGTCCCCGAACAGGCCCTGCAAGGCATTCGCAAGCTGATCGACGAAGGCACCTATCAACCCGGCGATGCCTTGCCCTCGCAACGTGACCTTGCCGAGCAGCTGGGGGTGAGCCGGGCATCGCTGCGTGAAGCGCTGTCGTCGCTCAGTGCCCTGGGCCTGGTCAGCGTGCAACCGGGCAAGGGTGTGTTCGTGCAAGCGCCGGTGCCTGCAGCCTCGACGTTTGCCTGGCCTTATGCCGAGCAGGTGTCCGCCAGTGACACCTTCCAGTTGCGTTACGCCCTGGAAGGCTTCGCCGCCGGGCAGGCGGCACTGGCCCTGACCGCAGATGACATCGATCGCCTGGAGGAAAATGTCGAGGCGATGCACCAGGAGTTGCGCGCGGGCCGCTTCGAAGCCGCGGCCCGGCTGGACTTCGCGTTCCACCAGCGGTTGCTGCAAGCCTGCGGCAACCAGGCGATGCTGCAGGTGATCACGGCGAGCCAGGAGATTTTCCTCGAGAGCCAGAAGCTGCCCTTCATTCGCCCGGAACGCGCCCTGGAAACCTGGCAGGAGCACCGCAAGATTCTCCGCGCCCTGAGCCGCCGCTCGCAGGCGGCCGCGCAGAAGGCGATGCAGGAGCACATCCGCAACGCGGCCTCGCGCACCGGCGTGGTGTTTACGGTGTAGCGTCGGCCCGTTGCGGTCGTAACAGGCATCCCGATGTCGCCCTGAACGATGCGCCCGCCCCAGCTGACCCGGTCTACTGGCCCTTGATAACAACGATGGCGCGCCTGAGCGCGCCACATTCATCCAGGCTGCCTATGGAAACCGGAGAGCTTCCGTATGTCTGCATCGCATGAGGTATCCCCCGCCGCCCTGCGCAGGGTCATCGCCGCTTCGGCCATCGGCAACTTCGTCGAGTGGTTCGACTTCGCCGTCTATGGCTTCCTCGCCACGCTGATTGCCGGGCAGTTCTTCGCCAGCGAAGATGCCAGCGTCGCCCTGCTCAAGACCTTTGCCGTTTTCGCCGTGGCCTTCGCCTTGCGCCCGCTCGGCGGTATCGTGTTCGGTGCACTGGGCGACCGCCTGGGGCGCAAGCGTATTCTGTCGCTGACCATCCTGCTGATGGCCGGCTCCACCACCTTGATCGGCCTGCTGCCGACCTATGCCAGCATCGGCCTTGCCGCGCCGGCACTGCTGACCCTGGCGCGCTGCCTGCAAGGCTTCTCGGCCGGCGGCGAATATGCCGGCGCCTGCGCCTACCTGATGGAACATGCGCCACGCAACAGGCGTGCGTTCTACGGCAGCTTCGTGCCTGTGTCGACCTTCTCGGCCTTTGCCTGCGCGGCGGTCATAGCCTATGGTCTGGAAGCCAGCCTGTCGGCCGAAACCATGGCCGCCTGGGGCTGGCGCATCCCGTTCCTGGTGGCCGCGCCGCTGGGGCTGGTGGGCTTGTACCTGCGCTGGCGCATGGAGGAAACCCCGGCGTTTCGTGAGGCTATCGCCCAAGGCAAGGAACATGAACATTCGCCGCTCAAGGAGACCCTGCGCAACCACGGCCGCGCGATCCGCAACCTGGGCATGTTCATTTCGCTGACGGCGCTGTCGTTCTACATGTTCACCACCTACTTCGCCACCTACCTGCAACTGGTCGGCAACCTGACCCGCGCCCAGTCGCTGCTGGTGACCACCGTGGCGCTGCTGTTCGCTGCCGTCGGTTGCCCGCTGGCCGGGGCCTTCTCGGACCGGGTCGGGCGGCGCAAGACCATTGGCTTCACCTGCCTGTGGGTGATGGTCTGCGTGTTCCCCGCTTACTGGCTGGCCAGCTCCGGGTCGATGTCGGGGGCGCTGCTGGGGGTGATCCTGCTGGCGGTGGGGGCGCTGTGCAGTGGCGTGGTGACGGCGGCATTGCTGTCGGAGAGTTTCCCTACGCGGACCCGCTATACCGCTTCGGCGATTACCTACAACGTGGCGTATACGCTGTTTGGTGGGACTGCACCGCTGGTGGCGACCTGGTTGATCGGGCAGACCGGCAGCAGCCTGGCGCCGGCGTTCTACCTGGTGGTGATTGCGCTGGTGGCCTTGGTGGGCGGGTTGGCGTTGCCGGAGACATCGAGGATATCGTTGCATGATGAAGCTGGGGTTGATGTGAGCCCTGCAGTCCGCGCTTCGAGCTGAGGCCCTTGGGGCTGCTTTGCAGCCCTTTCGCGACACAAGGCCGCTCCCACAGGGACTGCGCGATCCTTGTGGGAGCGGCCTTGTGTCGCGAAAGGGCCGCAGAGCGGCCCCGGCGATCTCAATCCTCTTCGCGCCTGTATGCCCATTGATACAAGGCCGGCAACACCAGCAAGGTCAGCGCGGTCGACGACAGAATCCCGCCAATCACCACCGTCGCCAGCGGCCGCTGCACCTCGGCCCCAGTCCCGGTCGCCAAGGCCATCGGGATGAACCCCAACGACGCCACCAGCGCGGTCATCAGCACCGGCCGCAAGCGCGTCAACGCCCCCTCCTCGACCGCCGCACGCACGCCACGCCCTTGCTCGCGCAGGTTGCGAATGAAGGCGATCATCACCAGGCCATTGAGCACCGCCACACCCGACAAGGCAATGAAACCGACCCCGGCGGAAATCGACAGCGGAATCTCGCGAAGCCACAGCGCCAGCACCCCGCCGGTCAAGGCAAACGGAATCCCGGTGAACACCAGCAGGCCGTCCTTGAGGTTGTTGAACATCATCAGCAGCAAAGCCATCACCAGCAACAGCGCTACCGGCACCACCACGCGCAAGCGCTCGGCGGCCGACTGCAGCTGCTCGAACTGGCCGCCCCAGCGGGTCCAGTAACCCGGCGGGATCTGTACCTGCGCAAGCAACGTCTGCTCGGCCTGCTCGACAAACGAACCCAGGTCGCGCCCGCGCACGTTGGCGCTGACCACCACCACGCGCTTGCCATCCTCGCGGCTGACCTGATTCGGCCCCAACTGCAGGTTCAACGTGGCCACCTGCGAAAGCGGGATGAAGCCGATCCGTGCCGCGCCGGCCGCCGCGCTGGCGGGGACCGGAATCAGCAGGCTGCCCAGGCCATCGACATCGGTCCGCAGGGTTTCGGGCAGGCGTACCACCATGTCGAAGCGGCGATCGCCTTGGTACACCGTGCCCGCCGTGCGCCCGCCGACGGCGATGGCGATGGCGTCCTGCACGTCGCCCACATTCAGGCCATGGCGCGCAGCCTTGTCGCGATCGATATCAATGGTCAGCACCGGCAGGCCGGTGGTCTGCTCGACCTTCACCTCCGCGGCGCCGGGTACCTGTTGCAGGCTGCTGGCGATCTGCGCGGCGGTACGGTTGAGCACTTCCATGTCATCCCCGAACACCTTCACCGCCACATCGCTGCGCACGCCGGAGATCAGCTCGTTGAAGCGCAACTGGATCGGCTGCGACAGCTCGTAGTTGCTGCCCGGCACGCTGGCGGCAGCGCGCTGCACCTCGGCAATCAGTTCCGTGCGGGGCTTGCCGGGGTCCGCCCACTGCTCGCGCGGGCGCAGCATCACGTAGGCATCGGAGATGTTCGGCGGCATCGGGTCGGAGGCGATCTCGGCGGTGCCAGTGCGGGCAAACACCCGCTGCACTTCCGGCACCTGGGCGATGATGGCCTGCTCCAGGCGCTGCTGCATGTCCACCGACTGCGACAGGCTGGTGCCTGGAACACGCAGCGCCTGCAAGGCAAAATCACCTTCGCTGAGGCTGGGGATGAACTCGCTGCCCAGGCGGCTGGCCATGACCCCGGACAGCAGCACCAGCCCGGCGGCTGTGGTGAACGCCAGCTTGCGCCGGCCCAGCACCCAGTTGAGCACCGGTGCGTAGCGCAGGCGGGCGGTGCGCATGAGCACGCCCTCTTCCTCCTTGACCTTGCCGGTGACGAACAGCGCGATAGCGGCTGGCACGAAGGTCACCGAAAGGATCATGGCACCCAGCAGTGCCATCACCACGGTGAAGGCCATCGGGTGGAACATCTTGCCCTCGACCCCGGTCAAGGCAAAGATCGGCAGGTACACCACCATGATGATCAACTGCCCGTAGATCAGCGGCCGGCGCGCCTCACGGGCGGCGGCGAACACCTCGTGGAAGCGTTCGGCACGGGTCAGCATGCGGCCATGGCGCTGCTGCGCATGGGCCAGGCGGCGGATGGCGTTTTCGACGATCACCACCGCGCCATCGACGATGATGCCGAAGTCCAGGGCGCCAAGGCTCATCAGGTTGGCACTGACCTTGTTGCTGAACATGCCGGTGAAGGTGAACAGCATCGACAGCGGGATGACCATGGCAGTGATCAGCGCAGCGCGGATGTTGCCCAGGAACAGGAACAGCACGGCAATCACCAGGATCGCGCCTTCGACCAGGTTCTTCTTCACCGTGGCGATGGCCTTTTCGACCAGGTGGGTGCGGTCATAGACCGTGACCGCGACCACACCCTTGGGCAGGTTGCGATTGATCTCGGCGAGTTTGGCCGCCACCGCCTGGGACACAGTGCGGCTGTTCTCGCCGATCAGCATGAACACCGTGCCCAGCACCACCTCGCGGCCGTTTTCGGTAGCCGCGCCAGCGCGCAGCTCTTTGCCCAAGCCAACCTGGGCAACATGGCTGACGCGGATGGGCGTGCCATCGACAGTGGAAATGACGATGTTGGCGATGTCTTCGGCCGAGGCCACCTGCCCCGGCGCACGAATCAGCAGCTGCTCACCGTTGCGCTCGATGTAGCCGGCGCCCACGTTGGCGTTGTTACGCTCCAGCGCCGCGATCAGGTCGTTGAGGGTGAGCGTGTAGGCTGCCAGGCGCTTCGGGTCGGGGGCGATCAGGTACTGCCTGGCGTGGCCGCCGATGCTGTTGACCTCGGCGACGCCGGGCACGTTGCGCAGCTGCGGCTTGATGATCCAGTCCTGGATCACCCGCAGGTCAGTCGCCGTGTAAGGCGTACCGTCGTCCTTGAGTGCGCCCTGCTCGGCCTCCACCGTCCACAGGAAGATTTCCCCCAGCCCCGTGGAGATCGGCCCCATGCCGGCCTCGATGCCTTCGGGCAACTGCTCGCGAGCGACCTGCAGGCGCTCGTTGACCAGTTGCCGGGCGAAGAACAGATCGGTGCCATCGTCAAAGATCACCGTTACCTGCGACAACCCCGAGCGCGACAGCGAGCGGGTCTGTTTCAGGCCCGGCAGGCCTGCCATGGCGGTCTCGATGGCGAAGGTGATGCGCTGCTCGGTCTCCAGCGGCGAATAGCCCGGCGCGGCAGTGTTGACCTGCACCTGTACGTTGGTGATATCCGGCACCGCATCGATCGGCAGTTTCTGGTAGCTGTGGATTCCCACGGCAGCCATCAGCACCACGGCGAGCATCACTACCAGGCGCTGCTCGATGGCGAATTGGATCAGGCGTTCGAACATGCAAGCATCCCCGCAGTCAATGGCTGTGCTCGGCAGAGGCTTTGCCGAGCTCGGACTTGAGGACGAAGCTGCCGGCAGCAGCCACCTGGGTCCCGGCGGCCAGGCCCGAGGTGATCTCTACCTGGCCGGCGTCGCGGCGGCCGGTGTTCACCGGGCGGGCCTCGAAACCTTCGTCGGTGCGGGCGAACACCACGGTCTGCTGCTCCCAGCTCTGCAATGCGCTTTCGGGCACGACGACGGCCGCCTTGAAGCGTTCGACACTGACCCCGATATTGACCAACAACCCCGGGCGCCAGGCACCGCTGGGGTTGGCCAGGGTGACGCGCACGGTGGCGGCGCGGTTCTGCTCGCCGAGCAGGCTGCCGACGTAGTTGACCGTGCCTTCGGTTTCGGCGCCGAGGTCCGGCGCGCTGACGGTCACGCTGCGCCCAGTGGTGACCCTCGCCAGTTCGCGGGGTGCGACAGCGAAGGTCGCCCACACGCGGCTGAGGTCGGACAGTGTGAAGGCGTTGCTGGTCTCGTCGACCACTTCGCCTACGGTCAGGTGCTTCTCCACCACCACCGCATCGAACGGGGCACGCAACTCGTAGCGGTTACCGGCACCGGCCGGGCCGACGGCGGCCACTTTATGCCGGGCATTGGCCAGGGCGATTTCGGCTTCTTGCAAGGCCTGGCGCGCCTGCAGGTAATCCTGCTCGGCACTGATGCGCTCCTGCCACAGCTGCTGCTCGCGCTGGAAAGTCAGGCGCGCCAGTTCGAGGCGCCGCTGTGCGGCCTGCTGCTCGCTGCGCAAGTCGGAGATCTGCTGGCTGGCGATGACCGCCAGCACCTGGCCGCGCCTGACCGACTGGCCGAGCTCGGCCTGCACCGCTTCGACCACGCCCGGCACCCGTGGTACCAAATGGGCCGTGCGGTCTTCATCGAAACGGATCTCGCCGGGGAAGCTGATGGCGGTACCCAGTTCGCGTGGGCCGGCGGTGGTCAACTGGATGCCGGCCGACTCGATCTGGGCAGTCGACAGGTGCAGTGCGCCTTCCTTTTCCTGATGCGCTTCAACCGCTTCATCAGCGTGACCGTGGCTGTCTTCGCCATGGTCGTCGTGGCGGGGCTCTGCTGGACTGGTCTGGCCTTTGCTGGCCTGGCCAAGGTGGCCGGTCCAGGCCAAGCCACCCATGCCGAGAATGGCAATGGCAGCGGCCAGGAGGGCGAATTTGCGGGGGTTAGTCATTGTTGCTCCTGCTGCTCGAAATGTTGCTCAAACCGTCCAGATCGCCGTAGATCCGTTCGACCTGTGCCCGTGCATCGGTTGCCGTGGCCAAGGCCTCGAGGTACAGCCCGCGCGCGTCGATCAAGGTGCGCTGGGCGTCGAGCACGTCGAGGAAAGCGAATTTGCCCATTTCGAAGCCACGGGTAGCGGTGTCCACGGCCTGCTGCGCCGACGGCAGGATGGTCTGGTCGTAGGCCTGCACCTCCTGCATCGCCGTGCGCCACTGGTCAACGGCGCTGCGGGTTTCGCTGCGCAGGCGCAGTTCGACCGCGTTGCGCAGGTCACGGGCCTGGTCGGCGCGGCGTGCCGCGGCGAGCACGTTGCCCTGGTTACGGTCGAACAACGGCAAGGGCATCGACAGCCCGACCACATTGACCCGCTCACGGTCCTCACGGCTGTACTGGCTGCCGACACTGACGGTGAGGTTGGGCACGCGCAGGGCCTTTGCCGACCCCAGCGACGCTTCGCCGCGCTCGACCTGGGCAGCTGCCAGGCGCCATTCGGCGGTCCGTTCGAGCTGGCCGAGCAAGGCCTCGGCCGAAGGTGCGGCGCCAGGCGACAGACTGGCCGTCGCCAAGGTGTCGAAGGTCGCCAGCGAGCTGCCGGTCAACCGCGCCAGGGCCTGGTAGGCCACGGTGCGCTGGGTTTCGGCGCGTCTTACGTCGGCCCGGGCCTGGGCCAGTTGAACCTGGGCACGGGTGACCTCCACCGGTGACGACTGGCCGGCCGTGACCCGGCCCTGGACTACCCGCAGGCCACGCTCGGTCAGCGCTTGCGACTGCTGCGCCAGTTCCACGCCGGTCTGCGCACGCAAGGCGGCGTGATACGCCTGGACCACATCGGCGCGCAGGCTATTGCGCTGCCTTTCGAGGTCAAGCTGGGCAATGGCCTGGCCGGCGCCGGCCACCGCAATGCGCGCACCGCGCTTGCCGCCCAGTTCCAGTGGCTGGCTGAGCGTGACGGTGCTGGTGCTGGTATCGCGGCGGGTGTCTTCCATTTCCCAGGCCAGTTCAGGGTTGGGGATCAACCCGGCCTGGCGCCGCTCGCCCTCGGCAATGCCGACTTCGCGACCGGCTGCGGCCAGTTCAGGGTTGTTGGCAAAGGCGGCGCTCAACGCCTCGGGCAGGCTCATGCCTGGCCCGGCCTGGGCGCTGGCGGTGGCCGCCAGCAACAGGCCGAGCAAGGCGATCTTGCGGGGGGTGGGCACTTCGAGAGTCCTCGTCGACAAGCGTTGGCGATGGACTGTAAAGAAGGCTGGTTATCGAGGCGGTGGCGTCAGCATTACAATTACGTAATCCGGCACGCTGCCGGACAAGTTCGATAATCGCCCACTTTGCCCCCCTGCGACACCTGAGCGGATTGACGGAATTAACCACCCGGTACAAACATAGCGGCATTCAACAACAACAAAGCGATGCCCGTCATGAAGCCACTTATCCTCGTGCTCAATGGCCCCAACCTGAACATGCTGGGAACCCGCGAACCCGCCCAGTATGGCCATGAAACCCTGGCCGACCTGGCCCAGGGTTGCGCCGACACTGCCCACGCCCACGGCCTGGAAATCGAATTTCGCCAGACCAACCATGAAGGCGAACTGATCGACTGGATCCACGCCGCCCGCGGCCGCTGTGCCGGTATCGTGATCAACCCCGGCGCCTGGACCCACACATCGGTAGCGATTCGCGATGCCCTGGTGGCCAGCGAACTCCCGGTCATCGAGGTACACCTGTCCAACGTGCACAAGCGCGAGCCGTTCCGCCACCTGTCGTTCGTCTCGTCGATTGCCGTGGGGGTCATCTGCGGCCTGGGCAGCCATGGCTACCGCATGGCCTTGAGCCACTTTGCCGAGCTGTTCCAGGAGCCGCGCGCATGAGCCAGCCCGCCATCCTCGCCGGCCTGATCGGCCGTGGCATCCAGCTTTCGCGCACCCCTGCCCTGCACGAACACGAAGGCGACGCCCAGCACCTGCGTTATCTCTATCGCCTGATCGACGCCGACCAGCTCCAGCTGGAAGACAGCGCCCTGGCACAGCTGCTCGATGCGGCCCAGCACACCGGCTTTACCGGCCTCAACATCACCTATCCGTTCAAGCAGGCCATCCTGCCGCTGCTCGATGAGCTGTCGGACGAGGCACGTGGCATTGGTGCGGTGAACACCGTTGTGCTCAAGGACGGCAAGCGGGTCGGCCACAACACCGACTGCCTGGGCTTCGCCGAAGGTTTGCGGCGCGGTTTGCCGGATGTTTCGCGCCGGCGCGTGGTACAGATGGGCGCCGGTGGCGCCGGTTCGGCGGTGGCCCATGCGCTGCTGAGCGAAGGGGTCGAGCAACTGGTGCTGTTCGAAGTGGACGCAACGCGCGCCCAGGCTTTGGTGGACAACCTCAATGGCCATTTCGGCACGGGTCGCGCGGTACTTGGCACGGACCTAGCGGTCGAAGTGGCCGAAGCCGATGGCCTGGTCAATACCACGCCAGTGGGCATGGCCAAGTTGCCAGGCACGCCACTCCCGGTGGCGCTGTTGCACCCGCGTCTGTGGGTGGCTGAAATCATCTATTTCCCGTTGGAGACCGAACTGCTGAAAGCCGCTCGCGCGCTGGGTTGCCGCACGCTCGATGGCAGCAACATGGCGGTGTTCCAGGCGGTCAAGGCGTTCGAGCTGTTCAGTGGCAAACAGGCAGATGCCGAGCGGATGCAGGCGCATTTCGCCAGCTTCTCCTGACAGACCGCGAAGAGGCCGGCACAAGCCTACCCTTTCTCATCCAGCAACGCCTTTATCACATTCTCCTGCCCAGCATAATCACCTTCACCAAAGTGCACATGCCGCACCTGCCCATGCCGGTCGACAAAGTAATGCGCTGGCCAGAACTGGTTACCCCAGGCATTCCACACCTGATAGTCGTTATCCACCGCCACCGGATACGCGATACCCAGGCTGGCCACCTTGCTTCGCAACTGGCTGACATCATGCTCGTAGTCGTACTCCGGCGTATGCACGCCCACCACCACCAGGCCCTGGTCGGCATAGCGCCGTGCCCAGTCGTTGACGTGCGGCAGGCTGCGCTGGCAATTGATGCAGTCCCAGGTCCAGAAGTCCACCAGCACCACCTTGCCCTTGAGCTCCTGGGCGTCCAAGGGTGGCGAGTTGAGCCACTGGCTGGCACCGGCCAGCGACGGCATGCTGCCGAAACTGTCGCGAGCCATCAATTGCCCTCCAGCGAGGCCCAGGCCAACCAGCGCCAAGGCCACGCTCGCCACGTTCAGCAGCCGTCGGCGATCAGTTGTCATGGCAACCGCTCGTGGCGTAGCTGCGGTACTCGACGCTCTGATACTGGCCTTGGGAGTCGAGGTAGTCCATGCGCGTCTTGACCGGGCCGCAGGCATTGCGCTGGTCGTCTTTCAGCGACAGCACCTTCTTTACATCCAGGTGATCGCCGTAGCGGTACTGCATGACGCTGGCGTCATTCATGGACGTGGAACTGGCATTGGCGGCAACGGCAGCGAAGCTGAGCACGGCGAACACACTGGCGCTGGCGATGGTCTTGAAGTTCATGGCATCTCTCCTTGCAACATTTCAGGAATGGGGATCACTGTTCCCCGGTGAGAGCCATTTCACGCCCGCCAGGTATCTCGCATGTGTCGCCCCGGCCTGTGATCTGCTTCCTGCTGTATCTCCACCCAGCCCAGATACACTGCAATACAAACCCGCACAGGCAAGTCCCTACGCGCTCGGTACACTGCGCCCACACCCCCTTTTGAAAAGGAACGCTGCAAATGGAACATGTCGATCACATCCTGATCGTCGACGACGACCGTGAGATCCGCGAGCTGGTCGGCAATTACCTGAAAAAGAGTGGTTTGCGCACCAGCATCGTCGCCGACGGCCGGCAGATGCGCGCGTTCCTCGAGGCCAACAGCGTCGACCTGATCGTCCTCGACATCATGATGCCTGGCGACGACGGCCTGCTGCTGTGCCGCGAACTGCGTGCCGGCAAGCACCGCAACACGCCGGTTCTGATGTTGACCGCACGCAACGACGAGACCGACCGCATCATCGGCCTGGAAATGGGCGCCGACGACTACCTGACCAAGCCGTTCTCCGCCCGCGAACTGCTGGCGCGCATCAATGCCGTGCTGCGCCGCACCCGCATGCTGCCACCGAACCTGACCATCAGTGAAAGCAGCCGCCTGCTCGCCTTCGGCCAGTGGCGCCTGGACACCACCGCACGCCACCTGCTCGACAGCGAAGGCACACTGGTGGCGCTGAGCGGCGCCGAATACCGCCTGTTGCGGGTGTTCCTCGACCATCCGCAACGGGTGCTCAGCCGCGAGCAGTTGCTGAACCTGACCCAAGGCCGCGAGGCGGACATCTTCGACCGCTCCATCGACCTGCTGGTCAGCCGCCTGCGTCAGCGCCTGGGCGACGATGCCCGAGAGCCGAGCTGCATCAAGACCGTGCGCAGTGAGGGCTATGTGTTCTCGCTGGCAGTGCAACTGCTCGAGTCACCGGCATGAAATGGCCGCGCACCCTCGCCTCACGCCTGGCACTGATCTTCTTCACCGGGCTGGTGCTGGCCTATGGCTTGTCGTTCAGCCTGCAGGCGTACGAGCGCTACATCAGCAGCCGCTCGATGATGCTCAGCAACCTCGAGCAGGATGTGGTCACCTCGGTGGCCATCCTCGACCGCCTGCCTGCTGCCGAGCGTGCAGCCTGGCTGCCGAGGCTGGAGCGACGCACCTATCGGTACCGGCTGGACGAAGGCTTGCAGGGTTCAGCGATGCCAAGCACCGATCCTCCCATGGCTGCCGAATCGATCGTCAAGGCCATCGGTGCCCAGTATCCGCTGACTTTCCAGGATATTCCCGGCCCCAATGCCCACTTCCAGGCCCACCTGCGCCTGGCCGATGGGGCGCCACTGACCATCGATGTCACGCCGGCACCCGTCCCGGTAGCGCGCTGGTTGCCGCTGGTACTGCTGATCCAGCTGGCGGTGCTGCTGTTCTGTACCTGGCTCGCCGTGCGCCTGGCCATCGGGCCTCTTACCCGCCTGGTCCAGGCAGTGGACACCCTCGACCCGGACAAGCCTGGCGTGCTGCTGGATGAAAGCGGCCCACGCGAGGTCCAGTACGCCGCCGTGGCGTTCAATGCCCTGCAGGCGCGCATCGCCGCCTACCTCAAAGAGCGCATGCAACTGCTTGCTGCCATTTCCCACGACCTGCAAACACCGATCACGCGCATGAAACTGCGGGTCGAGGTGATGGACGATGGCGTCGAGAAGGACAAGCTCTGGCACGACCTGGACGCCATGGAGCACTTGGTCCGCGAAGGCGTGGCCTACGCACGCAGCATGGACATCAACACCGAGGCGCCCTGCCGGATCAACCTTGACGCCTTTCTCGACAGCGTGGTGTTCGACTACCAGGACAGCGGCGCCCAGGTGGAGCGCAACGGTAGTACCGGCAGCCTGCTGGAAACCCGCCCGCATGCTTTGCGCCGCGTGCTGGTGAATCTGGTGGACAACGCCTTGAAATTTGCCGGCAAGGCACAGCTTGAGGTCAGCCGCGAGCGGGGCAAGACGCTGATCCGGGTGCTCGATGAAGGCCCCGGGATCCCCGCCGAAGAGCTGGACGAAGTGCTCAAGCCATTCTACCGGGTAGAAAGCTCGCGCAACCGCAGCACGGGCGGTACCGGCCTGGGGCTTGCCATCGCCCAGCAACTGACCCAGGCCATGGGCGGCAGGCTGACCTTGAGCAACCGAAAAAGCGGCGGGCTATGCGCCCAGATCGAGCTGTAACGACAAACGCGGCGGCCCGCGCGGGCCGTCATACAGCTCCGGTAACTACAGTCCGATACACAAAGCCGCTTTCACCGACACACTGCAGATACTCATTCCCAACACACTCCCGGTCACACAACGATACTCCGGGAGTCACCCATGAAGCCGCTCACCCTGCCCTCCGGCTGGAAACTGTTCACCGCTCTTGCTGGCCTGACCGTGTTCATGACCGCCGTGGTACTGCTCAGCTACCCACCCGGTGCGGATGGCCTGCGCAGTGCCATCCGCGCCACTGCGCGCAGCTCTTTCGCACTGTTCCTGCTGGCCTTCCTGGCCTCGGCAATGGTCACCTTGCTGCCTGGCAATGGCAGCCGCTGGTTGCTCCGCGAGCGACGCTACGTGGGCCTGGCCTTCGCCTTTTCGCATACCGTGCATGGCCTGCTGATCTACCGCTACGCCCAGCAATTTCCTGAACTGTTCTGGGCCGGACGCACGGTCACCTCGAGCCTGCCTGGCAGCATCGGTTATGTGTTTCTGTTGCTGCTCACCCTGACCTCATTCAAGGCACCGATGCGCCTGCTCGGCGGCCGTACCTGGAAAACCCTGCACAGCACCGGCATGTGGGTACTGGCCGGAGTGTTCTGCCTGTCGTTCTACAAACGCATCCCCATGGGCGGCGGGTACTCACTGGCCTTCGCCCTGATGTTCAGCGCCATCGCCCTCAAGCTGACTGCCAAGCTGGCACCGCGTCGCGCTGCCGATGCCCTTTCCTGAGCGAGATAATCACATGAATGCACTGACGACCCGTACCTTCAACCTGATCGATCGCCTCGGCAGCTGGAGTGCCGACCTGCCACTGCGGCTGTTCCTGGCCTGGGAGTTCTTCGAATCAGGTTTGGAGAAGTTCAATGGCAGCAACTGGTTCGGCGACTTGCAAGGGAGTTTCCCATTTCCCTTCAACGCCCTGCCGGCGGAACTCAATTGGCAGTTGTCGATGTGGGCCGAACTGCTGTTGCCGCTGCTGTTGCTGCTTGGCCTGGGCACCAGGCTGGCGTCGGCGGGGCTGATGGTGGTGACCGTGGTGGCGATTGCCGCCGTGCACTGGCCCGCGCAGTGGTCCAGCCTGGCCGAACTGGCGCAAGGCTACGCCATCACCGATCAGGGTCATGGCAACTTCAAGCTGCCACTGATCTACCTGGTCGCGCTGATGCCCCTGCTGCTCAAAGGTTCGGGACGCTTGAGCCTGGACCACTGGATCAAGGCCTGTACACGATGACCCTGCAGCGTTCAGTCATCCAACGGTTTTGGCGGGGCAGCTGGCTTGGCGGGCTTGACCGGTTTGGCTGCCTTGCTGTCCTTGGCCTTGGGTTCCGGCGCAGCGGCCACGGGTTCCGGTGCGCTCACCGCCTTTTCACTCGCCGGCAAATGGTCGACCGCGTCGATGATCACTTGAGGGTCGATCTTATCGCCCGAGTCATCGTCCTTGAGCACATGTCGCTCGCCGTCTTTGCCCACCAGGATCACCTTGGTGCCCTTGCTCGCGCCCAGCTTGAGTTCGCGAATAAGGGCCATGGTGGTCTGTTGTTCAAGGTTCTTGTCCTCGCGCTTGCCCATCGTGTTGACAACGCTGAACATGATCAGGCTGCGCTCTTTGAAGGCTGCCTGGGTGGCGCGATCCTTCAGCGCTTCGTTCAGGCCGCGCAAAGTCGGGTCCTTATCGCTGGGTGCGATGACCACCAGCGGCCTGGCCTTGCCCAGCTCCTTGGCCAGTGGCGCATCACTGTCGGCGGCAAACAACGGGCCGGCGACGGCAAGCAAGGTGGCGAGGGTCAGTGACCGGACGAGCATGCGTATCTCCTTATTCTCTCGATTAACCAAAGACTGCGGATCAGGGAGAAAGATCCGGCCTGCGAGCCTAAACCAGCTGGGCAGGTGAACGCTTGGGCGAAAGGTAACAGCCAGTTTCTGACTGACCGCCAGAAACTTCCTACAACCCAAGCCGCTGACTTTCCTGCTGTGAGCATAGCCCAAGACCATGGCGGCAACGCCCGCCTTAAGGTTCCGGCACTTCTGGCAAGGGTTCCAGGTGATCGCCGATGGCTTGACGCGAGAGCCTCAACATCAATGCCCGCCGTGCCACTTCACGCTCGGCCTGCACCTGGTTCATTTCCTCGAGATAGCGCCCCTCAGGTAGGCTGTCGGAAGCATTCATCAACGCCTCCACGCGGGCATGAAATGTCACATCCAGCGATTCGAAGCGCGCTCCATTGGCCTGCAGCAGATGTTCACGCCAAAAATCGCGCTCGACCAGCGCCTGGCTGAGGCGTTCCGTCGTTTCATTGCCAAGTACATCATTGCGCGCCTGGTCGAGACGCGCCTGATCCAGACCAGCCACTTCGGCGAACAGCATGTCGCTGGGTTGCGCAGGCAGGTCCAGCGTCGCCCGCAGGCCGACGCGGTACGCCAGCACCACCTCGATCTGGTCCGGATCTGCACCTGCGGCACGCCGGCTTTCATAGTCGCGTTGGGCAATCCGGTCGACCTCATCCAGTCGCCACAACTGACGGCCAAGCCGCAGGAATGCCGCCTGCTCCCCTCCGGCGGCAGCGTCGACGCGCGCACGCCACACCAGCATGCGCAGCTCCAGGCCGCTGAACGACAAGGACGCGCTGTCCTGGCACGTCACCGGCAGGCTGGCCTGGGCAAACAATTCCTGGCGCAGAGTCTCGTGCTCGCACATCGCCCTGAGCATGGTGAAAACCCGGGTTGCCAGTGCCTCCCGGTGCTGCTGGTAATCGGCGGTTTGCAGCAGACGGATCAGCAAGCTGAAGAAATCGTCGCAACCGTCATACACCTCGAGCTCGTCCCACATCGCCGCCTGGTCCATACGCTCAAGGCTGTCTGCAGCGTCCAGCCAGCGCTGACGGGCTGTGCTCACGCCGATAGCTTCCTCGACGTCTGCCGCCCAGCCGTGGTCTCGCATGAACGCCTGTAACCTTTGCGCATCGACGCGCCCCAACGGGTTGCCCTCCAGGCGTATGCAACTGCTGACCCAGGCCGGTGCCCGATAGAAGCCGCCAGGGATGCTGGTGATGCGATTGTCGCGTAGGTCGGCCATGACCAGTTCGAGACTGGCCAGCAGGCCCCTGGGCAGCTCCGTCAACCCTGTGGCGCGCATGTGCAAACGCCGCAGCCGAGGCATGCTCTGCACCGGGAAAGCGCGACTCAACGGGTTGTAGGACAGGTTCAAGTACTCCAGGTGCGTGCAACGCGCCAATTGTCGGCTTTGCGCAGCATCGAGCACGATCTGGTTACCGAACAGGTCCATTTCCCGAAGGATGCTCAAGCGTCCCAGGCCCGATGGCAGCCGGGTCAGGCGATTACTGGAAAGCTCGAGGATGCGCACGGTCGGGAAAGCGCGCAGAAACCCATCCGGCACATCACTGATGCCCAGTGCCGTCAACGAAAGCTCGCGAACATGGGCGAAGCTCACCAACTCTGGCAATTCCGGCAGGCTGCTCAGGGTGACATTGCGAATGGTCAGCCGATAATAGAGCGGCAGCTCGCCGCCAGCTCTGGACGCGGTACGCTGCCAACAGTTGCGCAAGCCGTCGGCGAAGCTGCGCCGATCCGCACGCTCAACGCGCGACCTGGCCGTTGCACACCAGCGGTTCATGCAGCTGTCCAAAGCTGCCAACTCAGCCTGCAAGCGCTCCAGATGGGCCTCGACCTGCAGCCCTGCCTGGCGAACCTGGGCCAGCCAGGCTTCAATCTGCGCGTCATCAAAGCTTGGGTAAACCGTGCGAACCATGGCATGAAGTGCCCGCGAACTGCCACGCCCGCGACCACTGAGCGGATAGCCGATGCGCCCGTAAGCCAGCCGCTGAGGTGGCCTGAACCAGCCCCGCGCTGGGGCCTGGCCAAGCAGGCGCCCGAGCTGTTGCCGGCGCGCTCCTGCCAGGGCGCCGAACTGCGCCCGCAAGTTGGCTGCAAATGGCTGCCCCAGGCCCATGGTGCGCCGCTGAGCAGGGTCAAAGGCTGCGGCCATGACCTCGAACAGTTCGCCAGGCCCCGCCAGCCGGTGACCCGCCGCATCGAACAAGCGGAACTGCCCATCGGCATACACAAGATCGACCGCCTTGCCGGCGCCTTGCGGCCCTGCCACCGCCAGCAGCGGCCCCTGTACCGAGCTGTCGAACAGACGCCAGTAGATTCCCGATGGTGCACCCGGCAGGGCTTCGCTCAGGCCCAGGGCAACCCGAGCCAGGTCGGCAGTCTGTGGGGCGTCCAGGTACAAGCCTTCGAGCGCCCTGACCAGGCGGATGTGATTGACCCTGGTTCGCGCAGCCCTGGCCAGGCGCAGCGGTACGCGTCGCTGTTCATCCATTGTCATACGCTCGGCAGGCGTGGTGTCGCGCAGCAGCGCACGTGCCGCCAGCCGGTGCAGGCTCGGAAACTGTCGGCGTAGCAGTTCCTCGGCAGGGGTCTGCACGGGTTGGGCAGCTTGGTACAGTGCCTGGAACAGCGACTGCCGTTGATGCGTCGCCAGCTCAGCGAGACCGGCGTCATCCAGGACGGCACCGTCGGCCATGTACAACAACTGTTGCAAGGCTTCGCGGTCGTCAGTCATGTGTCCAGCGCCCAAAGCCTCGATAAACCTGCGCAGTCGACGGTCGAGAGCGAAACGCATCACGCTGTCCAGCAGTTCGGCGTCAGGTGCCTGCCCATGCACATACAGGTACCGCAAGTGATCGGCATCCAGGTCATGGGTGAACATCACCAGGTCGATCTGGCGGTCATCGAGTTGGCCAAATGCGCCGCCCAAGCGCCGGAACATGCGCGGTGCATCTGCCCATTGGGCCGGCTGTTCGCTCCATAGCCGCCAGGCACCCGCGCCATTGTGGCAGAGCTCGGGGCCATACCCAGAGCGGCTGCGCAGGTACCAGCGGCCAGTATCCGGGCGTTGCTCGACCGGATAATGATGCCCCTCCATCTCGACCCAGGCATCGTTGCCGTGCCGATACACCCCTGCCTCGTCACGTACTGCCTGTAACGCCGGTGCGGTGCCTCGATACGGTGCCGCATCGTCGTGCCACAGCCGTCGGCTGCCGTCGTCGAGCCGTGCCGGGACCAGCCCGTCGACCCATGCAGATCGCGCCCAGAGCCTGCGCACACCTTGAACGCCTGCAGCCGTTGCGGCCACCAGCGCAACATCGGTGGCAACATTTACCAAGTGTTCGAGCGCTTCGGCACTGTTACCTTCGTGCCAGGCCTCGATGCCATGGAACGCTTCATCGAGTACTTCCCAAGCGGCCAGCGCCAGCATCGCCAGGCCCAGCGCCGGCACGAACAGCCCGGCCAGGGTCAGCAAGGTCCAACCCTCGGCCGCCAGCCGCTGCTCGTGGGCCCGGCGGACTTCGAGGTCGACCGCCGCAGTTGCCATCGCGATCACACCAGCATCGTCCTTGATCTGCCTGATCCTGGCCTGCGCCCAGGTGTCGAACAACGGAGCCGGGTATTTGTGCAGACGTTCCTCGAGGTCGGCGTTGGCCAAGTCCGAAAGCCCGTCATAGCAAGCCGCGACCGCGCTGAAAAAGGCCTGGCTGTCGCGACGGCGCACGAAACGTGCGAAGAAGCGCTGATAGCTTGGCGTGCGCAGCCGCTTGCCCAGTGCGTTGGCGAAATGGCGCAGGTCGGCGAATACCTGCCAGGGTGCGTGTGGGTCACCTGGGATATGCACGAGTATCCGGTTGCTGGAGGTGTACAAGGGGCTGTAGCGCTCGTCGCGAACGTCGAGCACGAGTATCTGCTGCATCTGGCAACCCAGCAGGTCCAGACGCTTGGCCTGCACCGGGCGGCCGTCCAAGGTCAGCGGCTGATGGAGCCCGCAAAGGCGCACCAGCAACTGATGTTCCGTTTCGCTCAGCGCCCCTTTGATCAGCCCGACATGGGCATCGGCAAGCATGCCGTAGCGGTGGGCTCGCGCGAACAACGAGAGCACCCGCTGGCGCTGCTCAGCGGCCGCACCCTCCGTATCGGTAGACCCGGATGGTTGCAGGCAGGCGTCCAGGTGCCGCTGGTATTGCCCGCCGAGGTCGAGTTTCCGGCAGATTGCGGCGAAGCGCGTGGCGCTGGGCAGCGTACGCGCAGGGTCGTCAGGATCGACCAGGCGATTGCCTGACAGTTGGCCATCGCTGCTCGCCTGTTCCTGGGTGAAATTGCCAAGTGCTGCTTCCAGCAACGGTATCTGCCGGTAGACCGGCTCAGTGACCGGGTAGCCGATTGGCTGCGACGTCAGCACCGGTTCGCGGTGCCCCCAACGCAACTGCAGGCGTGCGGCATCGAGTCCGATACCGAAGGCCTGATCCATCGCCAGTTGCAATCTGGGCAGGGCAAATGCCTCAAGACTGCTGACAGTGCCAAGCACTGCCCTGGCCTGCTCGGTAAAGTACAGACTCAGACTCATTGCATCGCCAAGCCAGCGCAGCTGCTGCAGGGTGGCGCCACGCAACCAGCCGGGTAAACGCTCGGCCAGCAACTTGTCCTGAAAAACCCGGTCCGCCGTTTCGCCCTGGCCGTCAGGGTGTTCGCTGAGGTTGAGCACTGGCGTTTCTCCTTCACAAGAAAACGCCAGGTTAGTGCCAGCGGCTCAGGCAGCTGCGGTGGCCGGCTACTACCCGGCTCAGAACAGCGGCAGTTGTTGGTCGGTCAGGCGGGCGAAATCGTCGCCGACCATCGGCAGAATGGCATCGGCCACCGGCTGCAACTGGCGGCTCAGGTAATGCTCGTAGTCGATCGGCGCCTGCAGGTTCTCGAGGGGCTCTGGGCCACTGGTGGTGATCAGGTAACTGATCCAGCCGCCGCGCTGATACTGCCTGGGGCGCCCGACACGACTGTTGTAGTCGTCCGCCAGGCGTGCGGCGCGCACGTGCGGCGGTACATTGCGTTGGTAATCGGCCAGTGGCCGGCGCAGGCGCTTGCGGTAGACCAGCAGCTCATCAAGCTCGCCTGCCAGGGTCTGGCGCACGTACTCGCGCAGGTAGTCGCGATAAGGCTGGCCACGGAAGATCCGCCCATACAGCTCCTGCTGGAAGCGCTGGGCCAGCGGCGACCAGTCGGTGCGCACCGACTCCAGGCCCTTGTAGACCACCTCCTCGCTGCCATCGGTGCGCTGCACCAGGCCGGCATAACGCTTCTTGCTGCCCTCGTCGGTACCGCGGATGGTCGGCATCAGGAAACGCCGGTAGTGCACCTCGAACTGCAGTTCCAGCGCGCTCTCCAGGTTCAGGGTCGTGCGCAGGTGCTCACGCCACCACTGGTTGACCTGCGCCACCAGCTCACGACCGATGCGGGCCGCGGCCTGTTCGTCATGAGCGCCCTTGAGCCAGACGAAGGTGGAGTCGGTGTCGCCATAGATCACCTCGTAACCCTGGGCCTCGATCAGCGCGCGGGTCTGGCGCATGATCTGGTGGCCGCGCAGCGTGATCGATGAGGCCAGGCGCGGATCAAAAAAACGGCAACCGCTGGAGCCGAGTACGCCGTAAAAGGCGTTCATGATGATCTTCAGCGCTTGCGACAGCGGCGCATTGCCTTCGCGCTTGGCCGCTTCCCGGCCCTGCCATACCCGCTCGACAATAGCTGGCAGGCAATGCTGGGTGCGCGAGAAACGACCGCCGCGGAAGCCTTCCACCGAGTGCTGGTCATCGGGCAGACGCAAGCCTTCTACCAGGCCCACCGGGTCGATCAGGAAGGTGCGGATGATCGACGGGTACAGGCTCTTGTAGTCCAGCACCAGCACCGAGTCGTACAGCCCCGGGCGTGAATCCATGACAAAGCCACCGGGGCTGGCCTCCTCCGGACGGCTGCCGAGGCTGGGCGCGACAAAACCCATGCGGTGCATGTGCGGGATATACAGGTGGCAGAATGCGGCGACCGAACCGCCGCTGCGGTCCACCGCCAGGCCGGTAACCGACGAACGCTCCAGCAGGAAGTCGAGCAGCCGGGTGTGGGCAAAAATACGCGTGACCAGCTCGCAGTCCTTGAGGTTGTAGCGGGCGAGCGCCGGTTTGTCCTCGGCGAAGCGGCGGTTGATCTCGTCCATGCGCTGGTAGGGTGTGTCGATGGCCTTGCCTTCGCCGAGCAAGGTCTGGGCAACACTCTCCAGGCTGAACGAAGGGAAACTCCAGGTGGCCGAACGCAGCGCTTCGATGCCATCGATCAGCAGCCGCCCCGGGGCCTCGGCGAAGACGTGGCCACCGCCGGCATGGCTGCGCAAGGTCATCGGCGCGCCGTTGCGCCCCAGCGCCAGTGGCACTTGCAGAAGCTTGGCATGCTCGTGCAGCAGGCGCAGGTCGAACTGGATCAGGTTCCAGCCAATGATCGCATCCGGGTCATGCTCGGCCATCCACTGGTTGAGACAGGTCAGCAACTCGGCGCGATCAGCGCAGTAGTGCAGGTCGAAATCCACGCCATCGGCATCGCCATTTGCCGGCCCGAGCATGTACACCTGGCGCTGGCCGCAGCCTTCCAGGGCGATGCTGTACAGCTCGCCGCGCTCGCTGGTCTCGATGTCCAGCGAGGCCAGGCGCAGCGTCGGGCGGTAATCCGGCAGCGGCTTGAGCTGGGCCTCGCAGTACACGCCCTGCGCGTCCCGCTGGCCGGTGAACTGCACCGGCGCCGTAATGAAGCGCTCCATCAGGTAGCGCTCCGGCGGCCGAATATCGGCCTCGAAGACGTCGATGCCAGCCGTGCGCAGGCGCTGCTCCAACTGCATCAGCTGGCGGTGCTGGCGCGTGTAGAGGCCGAGCATCGGACGCTGGTCGAAGTCTTTCAGGCGCAACGGTTTGAGCTCTGCGCCCTGCTCCTTGGCCAGCAACACCCGGGCGTGTTCAGCCTGCGCCTGCGCAATAAACGCCACTGATTCCTGCGGCGCCAGGCGCAACAACTGTGGCCCGGCATCCGTGGCCAGCCAGAATTCCACGCAAGTGCCTTCGGGCGTGTCATGCCAATGCCGGGTCAGGACAAAGCCCTGCTGCAACTCCACCGCGTCGACCTCTGCTGAAAAGCACGATTCTACGCTGCAATGGCGCTGTTCCACACCATCGGCAAACCCAGGCTCGGCACGATCAGCCTGCGCAACTATTCAGCCGTACAGGTAGTTGATGTCCTTGTAGCCCAGCGGCGGCACCTGGCTGAGCAGGAAGTCGCGCAGCTTGTGCATCTGCCGCGCCTTGGGGCTGCTCTTGAGCCAGGTCATGTAGTATCCGTCACCGGTCGACACCGCATGCTTGAACGGCGTCACCAGGCGCCCGGCGGCGAGGTCGGCACTGGCCAGTACCAGGTCGACCACCGAAATGCCGAGGCCCTGCTGCGCCGCCGAGATGCCCTGGTCGAGGGTATCGAACACCTGGCCCTGGTCGATGCTGATGTCCAGCGCATCCATGCGCGCCAGCCAGCGCCGCCAGTCGCGGCGGTCCGGTGATGGGTGGAGGAACTCACACTGGCGCAGGTCGGCCAGTTCGGGTTGCGCCTGTGCCATGTAGTCCGGGTGACACACCGGGATCAGCCACTCATCGAACAGCTTGATACTCTCCACGTCGGCCGGGAAACGGCCGTTGGCCAGGAGGATGGCGCAGTCGTAAGGCTCGGAGTAGAAGTCCACCGAGTCAATGTCCATCCACACGCTCGACAGCTGCACGCTGCAGTTGTCCTCAAGCTTCTTGAACCCGTCCAGCGCCCGCAGCAGCCAGCGCACGGTCAGCGTCGAAGGGGCCTTCAAGCGCAACCCATAACGGTCCTGACGCAGCAGCGCGCAGGCGTTTTCGATGATCTTGAAGCCCACCTTCAGCTCTTGAGCCAGTACCCGTCCATGCTCGGTAAGGCTCAACTTGGGGCCGCGGCGCTCGAACAGGTCGCAGCCGAACATGGATTCAAGGGTCTTGATGTGATGGCTGACCGCCCCTTGGGTAAGGGCCAGCTCTTCAGCGGCCCGGGTAAACGAGCCGTAGCGCGAGGCCACCTCGAAAGCACGCAGGGCGTGCAAAGCTTGAATCCGTTCCGACATGATGCCCTCGAATCATGAGTAAGACTAATAGTAGGTCATAGTTCCACGCGTTTTACAACGTGAAGAGCGTCTCAGAAAATGCAGGTAAATAACAAAGATAAGTCTCCAACCTGCCTGCATAAGTGTGGAACTCTCTCTTACTTGAATCTCCTGGGGAAATCATGTTTACGGGTTATGGAAACTGCTATCGCCTGGACGCGCTAGAGCTGGCCGATGAACATGTACGGAACACTCAGCACTGGACGCATCAAACCTTACAGCATTTTCGCAGCGTGCTCGCCAACCCCGACTTCCCGTGCCTGTTCGGGCGCAAGGCGGTAGCCGGCGCATCCTGCCACATCCTCTTCGCCCGCGCCGAACAACTGGCCGATGATATCGCCCAGGGCCTGGCCGAATATGTACGCACCATAACCCCTGTGCCGATCAAGCAACGCATCGGCAGCCCACTGGTGGTGTTTCTGCAGACAGCCGCCGACAGCACCCTGGCCGAGCAACAGGCACTGGCCTGGAAAGTACTGCGCGGAGTCCATGCCCGTGACCCGCACCCGTGGCCGCAAGCGGTTCCCACCGACCCGCACGACAACGCCTGGTCGTTCTGCTACGCCGGCATGCCGCTGTTCATCAACATGAACTTCCCCGGCCACCAGCAGATGAAAAGCCGCAACCTCGGCCCGCACATCACCTTCGTCATCAACCCGCGGGAGAACTTCGACGAAGTGGCCAACGCCAGCACCGAAAGCGGGCAACGCATTCGTGCCCGCATCCGTGATCGCGTGCGTCACTACAACGAAGGGGTCATGCCCGAAACCCTCGGCTTCTTTGGCCAGGATGACAACTTCGAATGGAAGCAGTACCAACTGCAGGAAGCCGGCTCGCTCAATCCGGCGCGCTGCCCGTTTCATGCCCACGCCCACGCGACACCCGACATTCTGATCGAGAACTGACCGTGAATACCGCACTGACACTGACTTACGCACTTACCGTGCTGCTGCTGATCGCCACCCCCGGCCCGGTAGTAGCGCTGATCGTCAACACCGCCGCGGCCTCCGGCTCACGCAAGGCCATGTTCACCGCCGTCGGCACCAACTGGGCGTCACTCGTGCTGATCGGCGCCGCCGCCTGGGTCATCCTCACCAGTGCGGCCATCGACAAGGCCTGGCTCAGTGCCATGAGCCTGCTGGGCTGCCTGTTCATTGGCTACATTGCCGTGGGCACCCTGCGCGAGTGCCTGCAGGCGCCTGCCGTCGACGAAGCCGAGCTGCAACCGGCCAAAGCCGGGCGCGGCGGTTTGTGGCAAGGCTTCATGGTCGGTATTTCCAACCCGAAGGACATCATCTTCTTCATCGCCTTCTTCCCGCAGTTCATCCAGATCACCGAATCGTTCGGCAAGAGCATGGTGGTGCTGTCGCTGTTGTGGGTACTGATCGATTTCGCCGTGCTCAGCCTGTACATCTTCGCCATCGGCAAGATCACCTCGCAGCGCAGCAACCGCCTGATTTCCCTGGCCTCGGGGGTGGTTCTGCTGCTGATTGCCGTCGGTGGCCTGGCTTATAACCTCAAGGAACTGGCGGGCTGAACGCCCGCCACCACACCAGCCGAGAAGGAGCGCCCATGACACCCAGCACGTATGTCCAGGGTCTCGCTTCGCCACTGCATCATGATTACCAGCGCTTTCTGCTGCTGGGCAATCGCCGCGCCCCACACACCCTGCATGTGCACGAGAGCGGCTACCGCTCCTGCACCATCAACACCGATGCCCTTGGCTTGCGCTACAGCCATTGCGCCGGCAAGCGCGTCTCGGTTGCCGAGCGCGGTACTGCCTCGCGCATCAACCTGCTGGTCGGCGGCTCGACCGCCCTGGGCATCGGCGCCAGCTGCGACGAACATACGGTAGCCTCGCACCTGTCGATGCTGACCGGTGAGGTATGGCTGAGCCTGGCCGGCTGCGGGCTCAACGCCAGCCAGGAGCTGTTGCTGTTCCTGACCCACCAGCATCGCTTCGGCGAAGTGGGCCATGTAGTACTGCTCAGCGGCCTCAACACCTTGGCCCATGAAGCGCTCGGCGAGGTCCTGGCCGGCCCGTATGACCCGCAGCAGGCCAAGGCTCACCAGGCTTACCTGAACAGTTTCAACGAGGGCATGCCACCCGCTGGCCCGGCTCGCCGTGAGTCGCTGTGGCAGCGCCTGGGCCAGGCACTGGCACCACGGCGCAACGAACCTGCCCCCAACTGGTCGCTGTCCGCCCCGGAAAAGCGCCTGGCACGAGCGGCCGACAGCATCGCCCGCACCTTGCGCCAATGGGAACGAATGCTGGCTGACAGTCACGCCACCCTGACCTTCATCCTCCAGCCCCTGCTGCCCTGGTGCCGGGAAACCCTGCCGGCGGGGGAACTGGCAATGCTTGCCGCCCTCGAGCAACAACCGGGGAATTTCGACCGCCTGCTCGACGGTGCATTCGACAGCAAGCTGCACATGGCTTTCTTCCGTCGCATCAAAAGCCAGGCAGACCCCGTGCCCTGCTACGACATGAACAGCATGCTCAGCAGCTCGCCGGTATTCGGTGCCGATCTGTTCGTCGACCGCTTGCACTTGAACGATCTGGGCAACAATGCCCTGGCCAAGGTGATTACCGCCAAGTTGGGGCTGGCCCAGGAACGACACAGCCAGCGCAAGGTCACACCGATCAAGCTCGTCTGACTGACGAGTCACAGGGTTTCGGTTTTGACCCTCGCTTCGATAGAATACCCCGTCGTTCCGATTCGCCCGAGGCGTACGCGCAGTTGTGATCACTCATCAAGCCGTTTCCCCCTGCCTGGCAGCCAGCCGGCCTCGTTCATTGAACGGGGCACGCCTGTGAACCCCGTCGTTCTGGCGTCGGCACTGTTCATCGTGCTGACACCGGTGGCCGCGCACGCGCTCGAAGTACGTATCGACCCACACGCCGACCTGCTTTACCGCCAGGCGCTACCGCTGCTGGAGCAAGCCGACAGCCCGGACGACAACAGCACCCTGCGCACTGCCATAGGCGTCGACCCGGAGCTTAACCGCCAGGGCCGGGCGATGGCGCAAACCCTGCCGACGGCAGTGGCCCTGCTGAAAAAGTCGGTCGAGCTTGGCCACCCGGTGGCGCAGTATCGCCTGGCGCTGTACTACACCACCTACCTGCCTGCAGCACAGATCGCCGATGCCGCCTGCCCGCTGCTGCAGGCCAGCCTGAAACAAGGCTTCGCACCACCGGCGGTTGCAATTGCTACCTGGTGCCAACCCTACAATGCCAGCCCGGCCTACCGCGAAGCCCTCGAGGCGATCCCGGGCATGGCGACCCTGTATGCGCCCTACTTCCCGCAACCCACCGCACGCCTGGCCTGCAGCCGCAGCCGCCCGCAAGGGTTGCAGATGCAGTGGGGGCGCCAGCGCGACTACCAGGCCGAGGTCTACCGATTGCTGAGTGACCTCGATCCACAGCATCGCCAGGCTCTGCTGCAAAAGGCTGTGGAGATCAATGGCTGCGTGGCGGCGCAGCAGCGGTTGACCAGACGATAATCACCTGCCCCGGCGCCAAACCTGATAGGAGCGGCTTTAGCCGCGAGAAACCGGCACAGGCAGCAAACAAGCAAGATCGTTCAAGCCACCCGCCCCGCCGCTCTGTCATGCTGCCCTACCGAGTAAAAAGTGCAGCCATCATGCCCAGCAGTCCCCCCATTGCCCGCCAAGCTTTCCTGCACGGCGCCATCGCCATCCTGCCGCTTTCCCTGGCCGTCGCTCCCTGGGGCCTGCTCGCCGGCTCCATGGCCATCGAGGCCAACCTCAGTGCCTGGCAAGGCCAAGGACTGTCGGCGATCGTGTTCGCCGGTGCCGCGCAACTGGTCGCGATCGGCATGCTCAAGGGCGGCGCCAACCTGCTGTCGATCCTGCTCACCACCCTGCTGCTGACGTCCCAGCACCTGCTCTATGGCTTGTCCATGCGCCCAGTCTTGTCAAACCAGCCGTTGCGCTGGCGGCTTGTCCTGGGCTTCCTGCTCACCGACGAATTCTTCGCCCTTACCAGCCACTACGACCAGCAGCAGTTCGACCGCTGGTATGCACTCGGTGTAGGCCTGACCTTCTACGTCGCGTGGAACCTGTTCACCCTGGCCGGCATCGTGCTGGGCCAGAATATCCCGCACCTCGACCAGCTCGGCCTGGACTTCTCCATCGTCGCCACCTTCGTCGCGCTGATCGCGCCGCTGGTACGCAATCTCGCCACCGTGGTGTGCGTGGCGGTGTCGCTATTCTGCTCGGTGCTGTTCAGTTACTGGCATTGGGAGACCGCACTGGTCGCCGCTGGCCTGCTGGGCATGACTGCCGGCTTCGTCTGCCAGAAATTTACCGGAGGCCGCCCATGATCTGGCTGCTGATCTTCGCCATGGGCGCCGTGGTATTCCTCAACCGCTATGCCTTCCTGGAGCCACGCCTGCCGCTGCGCCTGAGCTCAAACGCTCGGCAGTTCCTGGGCTTTGCCGTGCCCGGCATGCTCACCGCGATCTGCGGGCCGATCATCTTCCTGCCCGGCCACCAGCTCGACCTGAGCCCACTCAACCCCTACCTGCTCGGTGCCCTGGTGGCCGTTGCGCTGGTGCTGTTGACCCGCAGCGTGTTGCTGAGCATGCTGGCGAGCATGTTGATCTTCTTCTTGCTGCGCAGCTGTCTGGCATGAGCATGCCCCTGCGCGAACAGACCCACCTCTGGCAGGCGCCGGCCCTGGGCGACGTCGAGATGCTGCATGCGCGCTACTTCCAGCAGCGCTTCGCCCCGCATGTGCATGAAGGCTATGTATTCACCGTGATCGAATCGGGCGCGCAGCGCTTCTGGCACCGTGGCAGCGAACACCTGGCGCCGGTCGGCAGCATGGTGCTGATCAATCCGGACGAGCTGCACACCGGCGCCACCGCCCACGAGGCCGGCTGGCGCTACCGGGGTTTCTATCCGGAGCATGAACGGGTGACTGGGGTGCTGGACGAACTGGAACTGGGCCGGCACGGCATGCCGCGCTTCAAGGACAGCGTGATCCAGGACCCTAGCCTGGCGCGGGCCTTCAGCCAGTTGCACCAGCTGTCGGAAGCCGGTGCCAGCGCCCTGGAACAACAGCACGCCTGGCGCCAGGCGGTGCTGGCGCTGGTGCAAAGCCACGGCCATTGCCCGGAGCCCAAGGCCCCGGGCAACGAACCGCTGGCGGTGGCCCGTGCGCGGGAACTGCTGGAAACCCAGTTGGCAGACCCGCCATCGCTGGAGGCCCTGGCGGCTGCAGTCAATCTCTCGCCGTTCCATTTCGCCCGGGTGTTCCGCCAGGCCACCGGTTTGCCGCCGCATGCCTGGCTGAAACAACGGCGACTGGCGCGCGCACGGGAGTTTCTGAAAAGCGGCCTGGCGGCTTCAGAGGTGGCGTTTACCTTGGGCTTTGCCGACCAGAGTCACTTGAGCCGGCAGTTCAAGCAGGCGTTTGGCGTGACGCCAGGTGCCTATCGCAGCGCCTGCCTGCACAGTTAGCGCCCGCGACGCCAGGCCTCAGGCAAGCTGGCCAGCCACTGCTACACTGACAGAGCTGAACGGAGGATCCCGCCATGTCCGAAAGAGAGCTCACCACCCTGATATCGCTGATGAACCAGCGCCAAGCCTGCCTGAGCAGTGCCTGCAAGGAAATTGCCGACTGGATCGACCGCCAGGGCGATGTGCCCGCTGCGGGCAAGATCCGCGCCAGCCTTAAGGCCCTGGAGGCCGATGAGGCCCAGGTCCGCAAGACACTGACCTCGCTGACCCTCGAAAGGCCGCTGCCACGCTTCCGTAGCTAAAGCGCGCAGCACAATGAAAAAGGGCCGCTGATGCGGCCCTTTCGTTGGTCAGTGATTCATGTGCATGTGCTCATGCCCGCCGCCAGCCTCGGCGTTGAGCGGACGGACTTCTGCCTGCACGTCCACGGTTTCCTTGGCGCCCTTGGCATCTTCGATGGTCAGGGTCAGTGGCACCTTCTCGCCTTCCTTCACCTGCTGGGTCAGGCCCATCAGCATCACGTGATAGCCATTGGGGTCGAGGCTCACCGGCTTGCCCGCAGGCAGCTCCACGGCCTTGACTTCCTTCATGCCCATAACGTCGCCGTTCATGGTCATCTCGTGCACCTGCACGGTCTTGGCCACTGGCGATGCCACGCCGACCAGCTTGCTGTCGGTGCTGGCGGTCAGGGTCATGAAGGCGCCCGTGGACGGCTGATGCGGCACGCTGGCGCGTACCCAGGCGTCGCTCACGGTGGTTTGCGCCAGGGCCGGCAGGGCCAGGCCCAGCAGGGCGATGGCGGCCAGGCCGCGCTTGATAGGTTGCAGGGATACTGCCATTAGCAAATCTCCATAAGGGTTGCCAGGTCTTCAGCGCATTCCTTGGCATTCAGCGAATGACCCAGGCTCAGGCGCAAGGTGCCACGTGTATCGTAGACGTAGCTGGTGGACGAGTGAGAGATGGTATAGGTGTCACCGGCCGGGACCTTCTCGTAGAACACCTTGAACTCCTTGGCCACCGCGGCGATTTCTTCCGGGGTGCCGGTCAGGGCGGTGAACGACGGGTCGAAGGCCTTGACGTAGGCATCGAGCACTTGCGGGGTGTCGCGCTCCGGGTCCAGGGTGATGAACACCACCTGGAAGATCTCGCGGTCGCGGCCCCTCAGCAGCTTCTTGATCTGTGCCGCGCGCGCCAGGGTGGTCGGGCAGACAGCCGGGCACTGGGTGAAACCGAAGAAGATCATCGGCATGCTGCCGTAGAAGCTCGACAGGGTACGGGCATTGCCCTGGGGGTCCTTGAGGCTGAACTTGCGCCCCAGGATTTCATTGCTCATGTTCTTGCCGTACTTGAACTCGAGCCCCCGGGCCGGGTTGCAGCCTGCCAGCAGGCCGAGCCCGAGAACGCCCATCCCGGCGACAACCGCGCGCCGGGTAAACTGATCATTCATTGAACCATCCTTTACAGGGAAGGTGCCGACCCTCGGGACGGGCCGGCCGAAAAACCGGGGCATTCTGGCATGACACCCAGTGGGCTTCTACCCGACCAAGGCGCTGATGGCCCGCAGCCCTTTAAACACGGGCTGCGGCCTGTTGTCGCAGGGGTTGAAACCGTAACACTTTGTTGCTAAGCCTTGACCTGACGCGGTCGCTGTAGGAGCGGCCGCGCCCAGATCAATAGTAGGCGTTCTCTTTCTGGGAGTGGTCAGTCACGTCACGCACGCCCTTGAGCTCCGGAATGCGCTCGAGCAGGGTACGCTCGATGCCCTCCTTGAGCGTCACGTCGGCCTGGCCGCAGCCCTGGCAACCGCCACCGAACTGCAGCACGGCGATGCCGTCGTCGACCACATCCACCAGGCTCACCTGGCCGCCGTGGCTGGCCAGGCCGGGATTGATCTCGGTCTGCAGGTAGTAGTTGATACGCTCGTTGATCGGGCTGTCTTCGTTGACCATCGGCACCTTGGCGTTTGGCGCCTTGATGGTCAGCTGGCCGCCCATGCGATCGGTAGCGTAGTCGACCAGCGCGTCTTCCAGGAACGGCACGCTGACCGCGTCGAGGTAGGCAGTGAAGCTCTTCAGGCCGACCGGCTCGTCGTCGGGTTTCTCTTCGCCCGGCTTGCAGTAGGCAATGCAGGTCTCGGCGTACTGGGTGCCCGGCTGGGTGATGAAAATACGGATGCCAATGCCAGGCGTGTTCTGCTTGGAAAGCAGATCGGCCAGGTAATCATGGGCGGCGTCAGTAATGGTTATAGCGCTCATGGAAGTTCCTCACAGACTTGCGCCCAAGTGTACGCCAACCTGGCCTTTGAACAAAGTCCTAGTATTTGACTCGGGAAAGCACGAATGCCGGGCTTTGCTCCCGTGGCGCGGCCAGCCACGCCTGCATCCGCCGGTACAGGCCGCGCTCCAGCCACAGATAGCTGAACCACGACATTAGTCCAATGGACGGCACGCACAAGGCGAACACCAGGTACGGGTTCAGGCGCAGGCGCTGGCAGGCGAACCAGCCGGCGTATAGCACCAGCACGTGGATCAGATACACCGAGTAGGAGCAGTCACCCAATGCCTTGAGCAGGCGGTTGCCCTTGAAGTACGGCTCCAGGGCGATGAACGCCAGCACGATCATCGCGCTTGGCACGCCCCAGTGCAGCAGGCGCTGCGCAGCGTCCAGGTGATAGATCGCATAACCCGCCACGCCCAGCACCGCCAGCGGCAACCACAGCCCTTCGCGGATCAGGCCGCGACGATGGATCACGCCCAGGCCGATGCCCAGCAGGAATTCGTAGATGATGTCGTTGTTGTAGAAACGGCTGAGTACGCCCATGCGGCCGAGTACTTCGCTGACCAGCAGCAGCCCAGCGGTCACCAGCACGAGGTGATGACGCTGGCGAACCAGGAAGGCCAGGCCGAACAGCAGGTAGAAGAACATCTCGAAATTCAGCGTCCAGCCTACGTTCAGGGTCGGGTACAAACCGTAGCCGCCGGGGTTTTCCGCCGGGATGAACAGCAGCGATAGCAACAGGTGATGCCAGTCGAAGGCCTGGTGCGGCATCCATTGGCTGAAGGCCAGCAACAGTAACGCCATCAGCGCGGTGTAGAACCAGTAGGCCGGGACAATGCGCAAGGCCCGGTTGAGCAGGAACTGGCGAGGTTCGATGGGTTTGTCGCGGGTCGACAGGTAGATCACCAGCCCGCTGATGACGAAGAAAATGTCGACGCCTACCGCGCCACGGTCGGTGAGCAATTGGCCGATGGGGCCGGTGGCATGAAAGTCGAAGAAGATTTGCATGAAATGGTGGCAGACCACCACCCAGGCGGCGAACGCCCGCAGTGCCTGAAGCGAATACAGCATGGAATACCTGCGATTGCCGGTGCATTGAGGCCCGCATCGAGTGCACAGGCGAGCGCTGCGCGCTCGTTCGCGGGCAAAACCGCTCCCACGGGACGGAGCTGACTTCAAGAACAGCGCAGTACCTGTGGGAGCGGGTTTACCCGCGAAGGGCTGCAAAGCAGCCCCCAGCAATCGATCAGGACCACCCACCGATTCCGACCGCAGCGTATTCGGAAAGGTCAGCCCACCCGATCAGAGGTTCTCGTAGCGGTTCATGTCCAGCACCCCGTCCTCCACCGGATCGGTTTCCTTGATATAGGTACTGAGGTCATGGAAGTAGCGCCAGAACTCCGGATGGCTGCGGCGCACCCCCCAACGCATGACGATGCGCTCGAACTTCGCCGGGTCATCCTTGGCGTACTCCATGTCCTCGACGAACTCCGGCACATCCCTGGCCGGAATATTGAAGATGAAGTTGGGGTAACTGCTGAGCACGCCCGGGTACAGGGTCAGGGTGTCCAGCCCGGGCACGTAGCGGTAAGCCTCACCGAGCAGGAACGCCACGTTGCTGTGCGCGCGGTTGCGCAGCAGGCTGTAGACCTGGCGCTGGCCGCCCTCGCCTTCGATGCGCAGCATGGTCGCTTCAGGCAGTTGGCCGATCACCTTGAGGCCGGCGGCCGGGCGTGACACCAAGCGGCTGAGCGACTGCTCGACGTTGCGGAACTCCTCGCTCATCTGCGGCCGCGAGCAGTAGGCGCCGGTGCAGCGGTTGATCGGGTCGGGGGCAGCGTTGAGGCTGGCGGTACGTTGCAGCAGCTTCAAGCCGAAGTCGCGCTTGGGGTCGCGCGGGTCGAGCTTGATGCCGCTCGGCGTGTCGGTGTCGATGTCCTCGTAGTCCAGCCACATCTTCACCTTGCCGCTGTTCTGGTACCAACTGCCAAGGATGTCGCTGCGCTGGTCGGCCGGCATCAGGCGCAGGAAATTGACCTCGGCGCCGTTGCGGATCAGGTCGAAATACAGGCGTGTCTGCAGCTGGTGCGAGACGTTGCCGAACACATCGAAGTTGACCGCCAGCTGGTAGTAGGTGCGCTCGAACAGCGGGTAGTCGAACAACCAGACGGTCAACGGCACGTCGCCGATCAGGCCCTTGGTCACCGAAGCGCTGTCGAAGTGGCGGAAGATGCTCAACAGCGCATTGTCGTTGCCGGCCCACAGGGTTGCCCAGCCCGGAGCCGGCATTTCGGCATAGGCCTCACGCCGCAATTTCTCGTAATCGTTGCGCTTGTCGCGGTAGGCATGCCACAGGTTCAGCACGCTGCCAACATCGTCGATCTGCCCCGGCATGGCCAGCAGCGGCGTGGCTTCGCCGCGGTACTTGGCATCGGTGATGTAACGGTCGTGGGCCGGTTCCTGGAACAACGCCCAGAAGTTGTCGCGAATCACGTCGGTGGCGATCTGCCCGCGACACACCGGGCCACGGATGAAGGTGCGCACGAAATACTCGGCGTTATCCAGCATGAACTGGTAACGCGCCACGGCCGGGATCGCCTCGAAGGTTTCGAACGGGTTGGCCCGGTGGCGTGGGCCATAGCCCGGCAGCGCGGTGGCATGCCAGTCGCCGGCGTAGAACAGCTGCTTGACGCGCTTGAGCTTCTGCGGCCCCATCGGGTAGGTGATGTGGGTCTTGTGCACGATCACGCCCTGTACCGGGATCAGCCGGTAATAGAAGTCGGTGCCCGGCGGGTCATTGGGGCGGCGCGTGGCAATGATGTCGACCGGTTTGCCGCTTGGCGTGCGCGAACGCACCCACTGGAAGAAGTGGCCCTGCTCGCCGCCGACGAAGTAGATATGCGCCAGGAACAGGTGCTCGTACAGCCAGCGGCCGACCAGCGCCTCGGTGGAGCCGGGGCGGTTGAGCAACTCTTCCCAGTCAGCGATCTGCCTGGCCTCGGCCGCGCTTGGCTGGATCGGCTGGTACTCGACCGGCGCGCCGGCAGCCAGCCAGCGCTGCAGGGTCTGGTATTGCTTGTCGGTCAGGCCGGTGACCGCCAGCGGCATGCCCTCCTTGGGGTGGGCGCCGGCATAGGCGTCGAACTCTTCCGGCAGCGGGCACATGTTGTTGCGGTTGAGCCCCAGGACGATCTCGTCAGGCAGTTTGGCATTGGGCGTGAGCGGGGTCTTGTGCCCCAGCTCGAGCATGCGTGCCATCAGCGCCGCCTGGCTACCCTGGTTGTCGAGTACCGAATAGAAGCCCTTCTTGCGCCATTCATCTTCACTGTGGGCGTCGTAGAACAACCGCGTGGGTGCCACGGCCTTGCTGCGTTCGCCTTGGTACACCGGCACCTTGGTGGCACCTCGCACTGCACCTTCGGGGCTCTCCAGCTTGAGCTGGCAGGCAGCGTCGTTGCAGGCGTGGCAGGCCACGCATTTTTCGGTGAAGATCGGCTGGATGTCCCGGGTGTAGGAAATCACCGGGCTCGACTGGGGGACTTGCCCTGACGCCACGCCACTGATGAGCAGCGCGAAGACGCTGGCAAGGATACGATGCACCATGTGCGAAAAGTCCTGGGTAGTGAAGCCATCACGATTGTCTGGTCGGCCCTGGGTGCCTTGATTTCACCCAACATGAACAAAATTCATGAAAAAGGGCGATGCGCCTAAAAACCGCGCAGCTTTGTTATGATTCGGCACCTTCTGATATTTGCCCGACCAGGTAGTTCCTATGTCCGACCGCAGCGCTCGTCTCCAAGCACTCCAGCACGCACTCAAAGAGCGCATTCTGATCCTCGACGGCGGCATGGGTACTATGATCCAAAGCTATCGCCTCGAGGAACACGACTATCGTGGCACGCGCTTCGCCGATTGGCCAAGCGACGTGAAAGGCAACAACGACCTGTTGCTGCTCAGCCGCCCGGATGTGATCGCGGCGATCGAGAAAGCCTACCTGGATGCCGGCGCCGATATCCTCGAAACCAACACCTTCAACGCCACCCAGATTTCCCAGGCCGACTACGGCATGGAATCGCTGGTGTACGAGCTGAACGTCGAGGGCGCGCGCATCGCCCGCCAGGTAGCCGATGCCAAGACCCTGGAAACCCCGGACAAACCGCGCTTCGTCGCCGGCGTGCTCGGCCCGACCAGCCGGACCTGCTCGATCTCCCCGGACGTCAACGACCCCGGCTACCGCAACGTCACCTTCGACGAACTGGTGGAAAACTACATCGAGGCCACCCGTGGCCTGATCGAGGGCGGCGCCGACCTGATCCTGATCGAGACCATCTTCGACACGCTCAATGCCAAGGCGGCGATCTTCGCCGTGCAACAGGTGTTCGAAGACGATGGCATCGAACTGCCGATCATGATCTCCGGCACCATCACCGATGCCTCCGGCCGCACCCTGTCGGGCCAGACCACCGAAGCGTTCTGGAACTCGGTGCGCCACGCCAAGCCGATTTCCGTGGGCCTCAACTGCGCCCTCGGCGCCAAGGACCTGCGCCCGTACCTGGAAGAGCTGGCGACCAAGGCCGATACCCATGTGTCTGCCCACCCCAACGCCGGCCTGCCGAACGCTTTCGGTGAGTATGACGAAACCCCGGCAGAGATGGCGGCGGTGGTCGAAGAGTTCGCCGCCAGCGGCTTCCTCAACATCATCGGTGGCTGCTGCGGCACCACCCCGGGCCATATCCAGGCGATCGCCGAGGCCGTGGCCAAGTACAAGCCACGCGAAATCCCGGAAATCGCCAAGGCCTGCCGCCTGTCGGGCCTGGAACCGTTCACCATCGACCGCCAGTCGCTGTTCGTCAACGTCGGCGAGCGCACCAACATCACCGGCTCTGCCAAGTTCGCCCGGCTGATCCGCGAAGAGAACTACACCGAAGCCCTGGAGGTCGCCCTGCAGCAGGTCGAGGCCGGCGCCCAGGTGATCGACATCAACATGGACGAAGGGATGCTCGATTCCCAGGCCGCCATGGTCCGCTTCCTCAACCTGATCGCCGGTGAGCCGGACATCTCCCGCGTGCCGATCATGATCGACTCGTCCAAGTGGGAAGTGATCGAAGCGGGCCTGAAGTGCATCCAGGGCAAAGGCATCGTCAACTCGATCTCCATGAAAGAAGGCGTCGAGCAGTTCAAGCACCATGCCCGGCTGTGCAAGCGCTATGGCGCGGCCGTGGTGGTGATGGCCTTCGACGAGGTCGGCCAGGCCGACACCGCCGCGCGCAAGAAGGAAATCTGCCAGCGCAGCTACGACATCCTGGTCAACGAAGTCGGCTTCCCGCCGGAAGACATCATCTTCGACCCGAACATCTTCGCCGTCGCCACCGGCATCGAAGAGCACAACAACTACGCCGTCGACTTCATCGAGGCCTGCGCCTACATCCGTGATCACCTGCCCCACGCGCTGAGTTCGGGTGGCGTGTCCAACGTGTCGTTCTCGTTCCGCGGCAACAACCCGGTGCGTGAGGCGATCCACTCGGTATTCCTCTACCACGCGATCCAGAACGGCCTGACCATGGGTATCGTCAACGCCGGCCAGCTGGAGATCTACGACGAGATCCCGGCCGCGCTGCGCGAAAAGGTCGAGGACGTGGTGCTCAACCGCACGCCGCACGGCACCGACGCGCTGCTGGCAATTGCCGACGACTACAAGGGCGGCGGCGCGACCAAGGAAGTGGAAAACGAAGAGTGGCGTTCGCTGCCCGTTGAAAAGCGCCTGGAACACGCGCTGGTCAAGGGCATCACCGCCTTCATCGTCGAAGACACCGAAGAATGCCGCCAGCAGTGCGCACGCCCGATCGAAGTCATCGAAGGCCCGCTGATGAACGGCATGAACGTGGTCGGTGACCTGTTCGGCGCGGGCAAGATGTTCCTGCCCCAGGTGGTCAAGTCGGCCCGGGTGATGAAACAGGCCGTGGCCCATTTGATTCCATTCATCGAAGCCGAGAAAGGCGACAAGCCGGAAGCCAAGGGCAAGATCCTCATGGCCACGGTCAAGGGTGACGTGCACGACATCGGCAAGAACATCGTCGGCGTGGTACTAGGCTGCAACGGCTACGACATCGTCGACCTTGGCGTGATGGTGCCGGCCGAGAAGATCCTGCAGACCGCCCGCGAACAGAAGTGCGACATCATCGGCCTGTCCGGCCTGATTACCCCGTCGCTGGACGAGATGGTCCACGTCGCCCGCGAAATGCAGCGCCAGGGCTTCCACCTGCCGCTGATGATCGGCGGCGCCACCACGTCCAAGGCACACACTGCGGTCAAGATCGAGCCCAAGTACAGCAACGACGCCGTGGTCTACGTCACCGACGCCTCGCGTGCGGTGGGTGTGGCCACCCAGCTGCTGTCCAAGGAGCTCAAGCCCGGCTTCGTCGAGAAGACCCGCCAGGAATACGTGGAAGTGCGCGAGCGCACCGCCAATCGCAGCGCCCGCACCGAGCGCCTGAGCTACGCGCAGGCCATCGCTGCCAAACCGCAGTACGACTGGGCCAGCTACCAGCCGGTGGTGCCCGCCTTCACCGGGGTCAAGGTGCTGGAAGACATCGACTTGCGCACCCTGGCCGAGTACATCGACTGGACGCCGTTCTTCATTTCCTGGGACCTGGCCGGCAAGTTCCCGCGGATCCTCACCGACGAAGTGGTCGGCGAAGCCGCCACCGCGCTGTACAAGGATGCCCGCGAGATGCTCGACAAGCTGATCGACGAGAAGCTGATCAGCGCCCGCGCGGTGTTCGGCTTCTGGCCGGCCAACCAGGTCGCCGATGACGACATCGAAGTCTACGGCGCAGACGGCCAGGCCCTGGCCACCCTGCACCACCTGCGCCAGCAGACCATCAAGCCCGATGGCAAGCCGAACCTGTCCCTGGCCGACTTCGTCGCACCGAAGGCCAGCGGCGTCACCGACTACGTCGGCGGCTTCATCACCACTGCCGGCATCGGCGCCGAGGAAGTGGCCAAGGCGTACCAGGACAAGGGCGACGACTACAGCTCGATCATGGTGAAGGCCCTGGCCGACCGCCTGGCCGAGGCCTGTGCCGAGTGGCTGCACGAGCAGGTGCGTAAAGAGCACTGGGGCTATGCCCGCGACGAGCAGCTGGACAACGAGGCGCTGATCAAGGAGCAATACAGCGGTATCCGCCCTGCCCCGGGCTACCCGGCGTGCCCGGACCACACCGAGAAGGCAACCCTGTTCCGCCTGCTCGACGGCAGCGCCATCGGCGAAACCGGCCCAAGTGGCGTGTTCCTCACCGAGCACTTCGCGATGTTCCCGGCGGCGGCTGTCAGCGGCTGGTATTTCGCCCATCCGCAGGCGCAGTACTTTGCCGTGGGCAAGGTCGACAAGGACCAGATCGAGCGTTACAGCGCGCGCAAAGGCCAGGAGGTTAGCGTGAGCGAGCGCTGGCTGGCGCCGAACCTCGGCTACGACAGCTAAGCATCGCCTTGGTGCTGTCGCGCATGCCCGCGACAGCACCAAGCTCGGCACTGCACTCAGACCTGGCTGACCAGGGTATCCCCGGCCCGCTTGCCATCGCGCCGTACGCACATCCATTCCTTGACCTTCTGCCCGAACTCGGTCGGCCACTTACGCCGAAGCGCCGCGTGAATCGCGCAGGTGCCCCCGGTCGTGCCTCGCCGCTCGCCACAGCCATTGCGTAGATCTCGATCTTTTAACGGCACATTCCTGACAGATCCATCAAAAAATGACGGATCCCTCAGAAGATGTCGTTACATTGAATGACTGGTCAATATTGATGGCCATATGGCATCATTGAAATCAAAAAGCATTCCAAAGGGTGAGGCACACACTTAAATCGCAGCGCATCGAGAGCCTGGCGCCATCCCGGTGACCCGGCCGTCCGACCATGCTCTTGACGCCTGCACGCCAACGTCAAGGAGCATTCCATGCAGTTACGGAATATGAAGATCGGCACTCGCGCCAGCAGCGTTTTCGCCCTGTTAGGCGCATTGGTCCTGGCCATGGGCCTCATCGCAATCCATGAAACCCGGCAGATGGACTCCGCCACGGACGAAATCCGTGTCACCTGGATGCCCGCCGTGGTTGCCCTCGGTGAAATCAGCACCAACCTCGGACGCGCCCGCGCCGTCACCTTGCGCGCCGCGCTGGACGACAACCCCGGGGAGCGTGCGCGCAACATCGACATGCTCAAGGGCGTCAACGAACAGCTCAGCAGGGGCCTCAAGGACTACCAGGACACCATCATCGCCGCAGATGATCGCGCCCTGTTCACTGCCTTCAATGCAGCCTACACGCAATACCTCGACCTGCAGTCGCGGGTGGTGCAGGACATCGCTGCCGGTCGCATGGACCAGGCCAAGCAGCAGATCAGCGGCCCGCTGACCCAGTACGCCGATACCATGATGAAGGCCATGGCCGCGCTCATTGCCTACAACGGCAAAGGTGCCGAGGATGCCTCGCAGCGCAGCAGCGATGTAGCCGACGAGGCCTTCACCGCGATCATCGCCTCACTGGTGATCATCATGCTTGCACTGGCCGCCATTGCCACGGTGCTCACGCGCAGCATCGTGGTGCCGCTGGCCGATGCAGTGGCTGTGGCCGAGCGCGTGGCCACCGGCGACCTGACCCAGGACATCCGTGTCATCGGCCGTGACGAACCGGCTCTGCTGCTGCGCGCCTTGAGCCGCATGCAGAACAGCCTGCGCGACACCATCCGCAAGATCGCCGCCTCCTCCGACCAGCTGGCCTCGGCCTCGGAAGAGCTGCACACCGTCACCGAAGACACCAGCCGCGGCCTGCACCAGCAGAGCGCGGAAATCGACCAGGCCGCCACCGCCGTCAACCAGATGACCGCAGCAGTCGAAGAAGTGGCCAACAACGCGGTGAGCACGGCCGATGCCTCCAAAGGTGCCGACCAGACCACTCGCGATGGCCGTGAGCAGGTCAACCAGGCGCTGGCCTCCATCCAGCACCTGGTCAACGACGTGGCGGGCACCTCCACCGAGATCGAACAACTGGCCAGCAATGCCAACGAGATCAGCCGCGTGCTGGATGTGATCGGTGCGATTGCCGGCCAGACCAACCTGCTGGCACTCAACGCCGCCATCGAAGCCGCACGCGCAGGTGAAGCGGGCCGCGGCTTTGCCGTGGTGGCCGATGAGGTACGCGCCCTCGCCCATCGGACCCAGCAGTCGACGGCAGAGATCGAGCAGATGATCGCCGGGATCCAGAACGGTACCGAGCGTGCGGTGGCGGCGATGCACAGCAGCCGCGGCCGGGCGAACGGCACGCTGGAGGTGGCGCAAGGTGCCGGTGAGGCGCTGGAAGTGATTGCCGAGGCGATCGCCTCGATCAACCAGCGCAACCTGGTGATTGCCAGCGCTTCCGAGGAGCAGGCACAAGTGGCACGGGAGGTGGATCGCAACCTGGTGAACATTCGGGATCTGGCAATGCAGACGTCGGCGGGGGCCAACCAGACCAGCGCAGCGGCGCAGGACCTGTCGCGCCTTGCGGTGGACTTGAATGGCATGGTTGCGCAGTTCAAGGTCTGATCTGAAATGGCTGGGGCCGCTTTGCGGCCCTTTCGCGACACAAGGCCGCTCCTACAGGGAAACGCATACCCCTGTAGGAGCGGCCTTGTGTCGCGAAAGGGCTGCAAAGCAGCCCCTTACAGCAACAGCACTCTATCAGTCGTTGACGCTCACAACCCGCCCCGCCGTCTCGGCCGCATTGCCACGGGTTGCCAGGCAGTAGTACAGCGGCACCGTCACCAGCAGGCCGAACAGCCACGACAGGTCAGCCCCTTCGACAATGTTCGAATACGGCCCCACATACAGCGACGTGTTGGCAAACGGCAACTGCACCAGGATGCCGCAGGCATAGGCAATGATCGCGTGGTGATTGAAGCGGCCATAGATGCCGCCGTCGGCACGGAAGATCGAGGCGATGTCGTACTGGCCTTTCTTGATCAGGTAGAAGTCGATCAGGTTGATCGAAGCCCAAGGTACCAGCACCAGCAGCAGCGCCAGGATCAGGCCGATGAACTGGCCGATGAAGCCCGCCGACGCGTTCAGCGCCACCATCGCGCAGCCCACTAGGATCACCACTGCCAGGATCACTCGCACCTTGATGCTCGGCGTCCATTCGGCAATGAAGGTCTGGATCGCTGTGACGATCGACAGCACTGCGCCGTAGAGGTTAAGGGCGTTGTGGCTGATGATGTTGAGCAGGAACAGCACCATCAGGATCGGGCCCAGCCAGCCGGTGGCCTGCTTGACCGCATCCATCGCGTCGGTGCCTTCCGGCACGCACAGCACCGCGATCGTGCCGAAGCTGAAACACAGGATGGTGCCCAGCGTGGCGCCGAAGTAGGTGGCCCAGAACGGCTTGGCGATGCCCACTTCACGCGGCAGATAGCGCGAGTAGTCGGAGGTGTAAGGCGAGAAACTGATCTGCCAGATGATGCCCAGCGACACCGTGGCGATAAAGCCGGACAGGTTGAACGCGCCGCGGCTGAAGAAGTCGGCCGGCAGCTCCTGCACGAACATCATGATGAAGCCGGCCAGCAGCGCCGAACCCATCACCCAGGTACCGATACGGTTGAGGATGTGGATGAAGCGGTAGCCAATTACGCCAATGGCCGTCGCACTCAGCGCACCGATCACGATCGCGCCCGGCATCGGCACGCTCGGGGCGATGCCGTGGATGGTCTTGCCCGCCAGGACGATGTTGGAAATGAAGAAGCCGACATAGATCAGCGCAGTGAAGAACACGATCAGCAGCGCGCCGTAACGGCCGAACTGGCCACGGCTCTGGACCATCTGTGGAATCCCCAGCTGCGGTCCCTGCGCAGAGGCCAGGGCGATGAACACGCCCCCGATCAGGTGACCCAGCACGATTGCGATCAGCCCCCACAGCAGGTTCAGGTGAAACACCTGGACCACCATGGCGCCGGTGACGATAGGCAGTGGCGCGATGTTGGTACTGAACCAGAGGGTGAACAGGTCGCGCGCCTTCCCATGGCGCTCGGCAGGTGGAACGTAATCGACCGTGTGATTCTCGACAAACTGGTGTTGCGACGACGGTTGGGACATAGGATTCAGCTCGAAAGGTCGTTTTTATCTTTGTAAGGAAACCGCATCTAGGCGGCCTCTCAGCTGCGGACCATATTATGGTATTCCAAACTTGTGACAACACTGATCCGCAGTAAAAAACGCCCGCTGATCTGCTCGCACAACCCCTGCGACAAACCGCCTCACCGCTCAATCCCACGGTTTACGTGGCCTTGAGCCGTTCATCGTGAAAAACCAGGGCTGAAAATTCCGCTTGCAAAATAGGTATTACGGTATACCATCAGACAGATCAACGATAAAAACCGCGGACCACCGCAGCCCTTTAGAGGTACACCAGATGATCGACGCAAGCATCTACAAGAACGTCCTGGGCTCCTTCCCGTCCGGCGTGACCGTCATCACCACCCTGGACGACGACGGCTCGGTCGTCGGCCTGACCGCCAGTGCGTTCTCCTCCCTGTCGATGGACCCGCCGCTGGTGCTTTTCTGCCCCAACTACACCTCCGACTCCTACCCGGTCCTGATCAAGAACAAGCGCTTCGCCATCCATCTGCTCTCCGGTGGGCAGCAGGCCGAAGCCTACGCGTTCGCCAAGAAGGGCAAGGACAAGGCCGCCGGCATCGAGTGGACCCTGAGCGAACTGGGCAACCCGATCCTGGCCGGCGCCACCGCCGTCATCGAATGCGAACTGTGGCGCGAATATGAAGGTGGCGACCACGCCATCATGGTCGGCAAGGTACACAACCTGATCGTCCCTGAAGACGCACCACGACCGATGGTCTACTGCCGCGGCAAGATGGCCAGCCTGCCGGCCTTTGCCTGAAGCCTATTCTGAATCGAGACACCTGGCGCCTGCGCAGCCTGGCGACAGACACTTTCAAGCGTTGAGGAAAGCCCCATGAAATTTTCGTTGTTCGTGCACATGGAACGTTGGGATGAACAGGTCAGCCACCGCCAGCTGTTCGAAGACCTGACCGAACTGACCCTGATGGCCGAGCGCGGCGGTTTCAGCACCGTGTGGATCGGCGAACACCACGCCATGGAGTACACCATCTCGCCAAGCCCGATGCCGCTGCTGGCGTACCTCGCCGCGCGCACCGAGAAAATCCGCCTGGGTGCCGGCACCATCATCGCGCCATTCTGGAACCCGATCCGCGTGGCTGGCGAATGCGCCCTGCTCGACGTGATCAGCAACGGCCGCATGGAAGTGGGCCTGGCCCGTGGTGCCTACCAGTTCGAATTCGACCGCATGGCCGGTGGCATGCCGGCCACCGACGGCGGCAAGGCCCTGCGCGAAATGGTCCCGGTGGTGCGCAAGCTGTGGGAAGGCGACTACGCCCATGACGGCGAAGTCTACAAGTTCCCGACCTCCACCAGCGTACCGAAGCCGTTCAACGCCACCCCGCCGATGTGGATCGCCGCCCGCGACCCGGACTCGCACAACTTTGCCGTGGCCAACGGCTGCAACGTCATGGTCACCCCGCTGATGAAGGGCGACGAAGAAGTGCTGGACCTGAAGAACAAGTTCCAGGCCGCTCTCGACAACAACCCGGACGTACCGCGCCCGCAACTGATGGTGCTGCGCCACACCCATGTGCATAGCCCGTCCGAGCCCGAAGGCTGGAAAATCGGCGCCCAGGCCATCTCGCGCTTCTACCGCACCTTCGATGCCTGGTTCGGCAACAAGACCACCCCGGTCAACGGCTTCCTCGAGCCGAGCCCTGAGTCGAAGTTTGCCGAAGTGCCGGCGTTCCAACTGGAGAACATCCGCAAGAACACCATGATCGGCACCCCGGAAGAGATCATCGCCCGCATCAAGTACTACCAGGAGCTCGGTGTCGACGAGTTCAGCTTCTGGTGCGACAACAGCCTGCCCCACGCCGAGAAGAAAAAGTCGCTCGAGCTGTTCATCAAGGAAGTGGTGCCGGCCTTCGCCTGAATTCCCATTGCCTGAGACATTGCGGGACGCGCCCGCTCCCGTGGGCCCTTGTGGCCCGCGTGAGCGGGCTTTTTTTGGGGTGTACGCTTGAGTTGTATGGCGCCTGTGAGATCGAGCGCCGCCCGCGCGGCGCATCGCGGGCAAGCCCGCTCCCACATCTGTTTCGGGCCAATCTCTCCTGTGAAGCCAACAGGGACCGCCTTGTTGGCATGGCGATGCATCTCGGTGGAAGCCAACAGGGGCATGGCGATGCATCCTGGCGGGCGCTGATGCTGTTCCACCTGTCTCCAGTCATGCACCAAGGCGGATCCTGTTGGCGGAACAGGTGTAACTGGCCCGAAACAGATGTGGGAGCGGCGGTGCGGCGATCCGACTTGCCCGCGATGCGCCGCGCGGGCGGCGCTCGATCTCACAGGCGCCATACAACTCAAGGCGGACCCCACCTTTCGTCCCCCCGCAAGAGAAATTTCAAGCCACCTCTTGCGCAACAAATATTATGGTATACCATCAGACAACAAGAGCTGATAACCCTCACCAGGAGCCACCCATGAGTTTCGAAATCCGCAAGATCGTCACCTACTCCGAAGAGACCCGCATCGAAGGCGGCAAGGCCACCGACAAGCCGGTGACCATGGTCGGCCTGGCCGTCGTGATCAAGAACCCATGGGCCGGTCGCGGTTTCGTTGAAGATCTGAAGCCGGAAATCCGCGCCAACTGCTCGGAGCTGGGTGCCCTGATGGTCGAGCGCCTGACCGCTGCCATCGGCGGCGCCGACAAGATCGAAGCCTACGGCAAGGCCGCAGTGGTCGGCGCCGATGGTGAGATCGAGCACGCCTCGGCGGTGATCCACACCCTGCGCTTCGGCAACCACTACCGCGAAGCGGTACAGGCCAAGAGCTACCTGAGCTTCACCAACAAGCGCGGCGGCCCAGGCACCTCGATCCAGATCCCGATGATGCAGAAGGACGACGAAGGCCTGCGTTCGCACTACATCACCCTGGAAATGCAGATCGAAGACGCTCCGCGCGCCGATGAAATCGTTGTGGTCCTGGGCGCCGCCGATGGTGGCCGCCTGCACCCGCGCATCGGCAACCGCTACATCGACCTGGAAGAACTGGCTGCCGAAAAAGCCAACGCTCAATAACAACAACCAAGACGGGCCGGGGCGTGGCGTGCTTACCCGCCGCGCCCGACCTTCAAGGAGCGCCCTCCATGATTCAGCCTGTCGCTGAACGCACACCCGCCGGCACCAGCTACCTGTCCGTCGGCCAGGGCCAACCTGTGGTACTGATCCACGGCGTGGGCCTGAACAAGGAAATGTGGGGCGGGCAGATCGTTGGCCTGGCCAATGACTACCGCGTCATCACCTACGACATGCTCGGCCACGGCCAGAGCGCGCTGCCGGCCGCCGACACCGGCCTGGAAGGCTATGCCGCCCAGCTGGCCGAACTGCTCGACCACCTGCAGATTCAACAAGCCACCGTGATCGGCTTCTCCATGGGTGGCCTGGTCGCCCGTGCATTCGCCCTCCACTACCCGCAGCGCCTGGCTGCGCTGGTAGTGCTCAACAGCGTGTTCAACCGCACCCCTGAACAGAGTGCCGGCGTCATCGCCCGCGCCGCCCAGGCTGCGGAGCTCGGCCCCGATGCCAACGTCGACGCCGCTCTCGACCGCTGGTTCAGCCGTGAATACAAGGCTGCCAACCCGGCGCAGGTCGCTGCCATTCGCCAAGTGCTGGCGAACAACGACCCGCAGGGTTACCACACCACTTATTCGCTGTTCGCCACCCAGGACATGTACCGCGCCGGCGACCTGGGCAGCATTCAGGTGCCGACCCTGATCGCCACCGGCGAACTCGACTCGGGCTCCACTCCGGCCATGACCCGCCAGCTCGCCGCCAGCATTCCTGGCGCACAAAGCGTGGTCCTCGCCGAGCAACGGCATATGATGCCAGTGGAAGCACCCCGGGAAGTCAACAAGATGCTGCTGGACTTCCTCGCCCAAGCCCGCACCCTCACCGAATCCGCCAAGGGGATTGTTGCATGACCCTCGTTCGTTTCCAGATGTGCATCGATGGCCAATGGCTCGATGCCCAGAGCGGCAAGACCTTCGACAGCCTCAACCCGGCCACTGCCCAGGCCTGGGCGCAACTGCCCGACGCCGACGAAGCCGATGTCGAGCTGGCCGTCCAGGCTGCCCAGCGTGCCTTCGACAGCAAACAATGGCGCAGCATCACCGCCACTGCGCGCGGCAAGCTGCTGCGTCGCCTGGGCGACCTGATCGCCGAGAACAAGGAGCACCTGGCCCAGCTGGAAAGCCGTGACAACGGCAAGCTGATCCGCGAAACCCGTGGCCAGGTCGGTTATCTGCCAGAGTTCTTCCACTACACCGCAGGCCTGGCCGACAAGCTCGAAGGCGGCACCCTGCCGCTGGACAAGCCGGACCTGTTCGCCTACACCGTGCATGAGCCGATCGGCGTGGTGGCCGGGATCATCCCGTGGAACAGCCCGCTGTACCTGACCGCGATCAAGCTGGCCCCGGCCCTGGCCGCCGGTAACACCATCGTGCTCAAGCCGTCCGAGCACGCCTCGGCGACGATCCTGGAACTGGCTCGTCTGGCCCTCGAAGCCGGTTTCCCGGCCGGCGTGGTCAACGTGGTCACCGGCTACGGCCCAAGCACCGGCGCAGCCCTGACCCGTCACCCGCTGGTGCGCAAGATCGCCTTCACCGGCGGCGCCGCCACTGCTCGCCATGTGGTGCGCAGCAGCGCCGAGAACTTTGCCAAGTTGTCGCTGGAACTGGGCGGCAAGTCGCCCAACATCATCTTCGCCGACGCTGACCTGGACAGCGCCATCAACGGCGCCGTGGCCGGCATCTATGCAGCCTCCGGCCAGAGCTGCGTGGCCGGCTCGCGCCTGCTGGTACAGGACGAGATCTTCGACGAATTCGTCGAGCGCCTGATTGCCCGCGCCAAGCGCATCCGCATCGGCAACCCGCAGGACGACGCCAGCGAAATGGGCCCGATGGCCACCGCACAGCAGTTGGCCGTGGTCGAAGGCCTGGTCGCCGCGGCCAAGGCCGAAGGCGCCAGGCTGCACATGGGTGGCAAACGGGCCGAGGTCGAGGGTGACGGCTGGTTCTACGAGCCGACCCTGTTCGAGTGCGACAGCAACTCGATGACCATCATGCAGGAAGAGGTGTTCGGCCCGGTCGCTGCGGTGATCCGCTTCAAGACCGAGGAAGAGGCGCTGGCCATCGCCAACGACTCGCAGTTCGGCCTCGCTGCCGGCATCTGGACCCGCGACTTGGGGCGGGCCCACCGTCTGGCCCGCGATGTGCGTTCGGGGATCATCTGGGTCAACACCTACCGCGCCGTGTCGGCCATGGCGCCGATCGGCGGCTTCAAGAACAGCGGCTACGGCCGCGAGAGCGGCATCGATTCGGTGCTGGCCTATACCGAGCTGAAGACCGTGTGGATCAACCTGTCCACCGCGCCGATGCCCGACCCGTTTGTGATGCGCTAAGAGGTAGCACGAGATGATCGAACCAGGCATCTACAAAGACGTGATGGGCTCGTTCCCGTCCGGCGTCACCGTGGTCACCACCCTGGACGCCGACGGCGGCATCGTCGGCATCACCGCCAGCGCGTTCAGCGCGTTGTCGATCGACCCGGCGCTGGTGCTGTTCTGCCCCAACTACGCTTCGGACACCTACCCGATCCTGCGTGACAGCAAGCAGTTTGCCATTCACCTGCTGTCCGCCGACCAGACCGCCGAGGCCTACGCCTTCGCCGGCAAGGGCAAGGACAAGGCCAAAGGCATCGAGTGGCAGCTGAGCGAACTGGGCAACCCGCTGCTGACCAAGGCCACCGCGATCATCGAGTGCGAACTGTGGCGCGAGTACGACGGCGGCGACCACGCGATCATCGTTGGCGCAGTGAAGAACCTGGTGCTGCCGGCCGAGCCGGTGACGCCGATGGTCTACCACAAAGGCAAGCTGGGCGCCCTGCCGCCGCTGGGCTGATCCCCCGTCAAGTCGATGCTGGGGCCTTCGTGGGTAAACCCGCTCCCACAGGGATCGCACAGATGCTGAAACCTGTGCAGTCCCTGTGGGAGCGGGCTTGCCCGCGAAGAAGCCAACACCGATGACCCTGTTTTTCAGGGGCCGCGCTAATCGTCTCACCCTCGGTTGCGGCCCCTGTTTTAATCCGGAGTACTGCGCATGAGTAACGAAAAGTACGAGAAAGGCCTGCAGATCCGCACCCAGGTGCTGGGCGAGGCGTACGTCAACCGCTCGATCCAGAATGCCGATGAGTTCACCCAGCCGCTGCAGGAGCTGGTCACCGAGTATTGCTGGGGCCACGTCTGGGGCCGCGAAGGCCTCTCGCTGAAAGAGCGCAGCATGATAAACTTGGCCATGATTTCCGCGCTCAACCGGCCCCACGAGCTCAAGCTGCATATTCGCGGCGCCTTGCGTAATGGCCTGAGCCGTGAACAGATTCGCGAGATCCTGCTCCAGGTCGGCATTTATTGCGGCGTGCCCGCGGCGGTGGACAGCTTCCGCCTGGCCCGCGAAGCGTTCGCAGAAGCCGATGCGGAGTCAACCCGTTAACCGCGGGCTGTTCGAACCCACGCAAGGAGCACCGATGGTTCGTGGTGCTATTGCGGTTGCGGACGTGCAGCCTCATTCAGAGCGCACTTGATGAAACGCCAGCCCCTCGACGACAGCTTCAAGGTCAATCGCAACCCCGTTACCCTGCGCGAAATCGTGCTCGACAAGCTGCGCGGCGCGATCATGAACTTCCACCTGCTGCCGGGCGACCGCCTGGTCGAGCGAGACCTCTGCGACCGCCTCGGCGTCAGCCGCACCTCGGTGCGCGAAGCGCTGCGCCACCTCGAGTCCGAAGGCCTGGTGGAATTCGCCGATGCCAAGGGCCCGCGCGTGGCCATCATTACCCTGGAAGACGCCCGCGACATCTACGAGCTGCGCTGCGTGCTCGAAGGCCTGATCGTGCAGCTGTTTACCCTCAACGCCAAGGCCAAGGACATCCGTGCCCTGGAGCGCGCGCTCGAAGTCAACCGCGAAGCCCTGGAAGAAGGCGAGCTGCAGCAGGTGCTGGACTCGGTACAAGGCTTCTACGATGTGCTTCTGGAAGGCTCCGGCAACCAGGTTGCAGCCCAGCAGCTGCGCCAGCTGCAGGCACGCATCAGCTACCTGCGGGCTACCTCGGTGTCGCAGGAGAACCGCCGCGGCGCCAGTAACCGTGAAATGGAAAAGATCGTCGAGGCGATCAAAAGCGGCGACCCGCTGGTGGCCCACCAGGCATCGGTCGATCACGTGCGCGCCGCCGCCAAAGTGGCCCTGGAGTACCTGCGCCAGAAGCAGGACGACAACCCCAAGGTGCGCGACATGGTCGAGCCCCTGGCCCTGAAGGACCCACGTATATAAGCCCCTGCACAGGCCGCTGACCATGCCCAACGCCCCGCGCTACTGCCCACACTGCACCACGGAGCTGGCCCGGGGCGTTCCCACCGGCGACACCCACGAACGCCTGCACTGCAGCCGCTGCGGGTATATCCATTACATCAACCCGAAGATCATCGCCGGCTGCATTATCGAGCGTGACGGCAAGTACCTGCTGTGCCAGCGCGCCATCCCGCCGCGCCCGGGCACCTGGACCTTGCCGGCCGGGTTCATGGAAGCCGGCGAGACCACCGAGCAGGCAGCCTTGCGCGAGGTCTGGGAAGAAAGCGGCGTGCGCGCCGACATCGTCTCGCCCTACTCGATCTTCAGCGTGCCGAAGATCAGCGAGGTGTACATCATCTTCCGCGCCATCGCCACCGAGGAGACCGGGCAGTATGGGCCGGAGACGCTGGCGTACCAGTTCTTCGCCCCTGACGAGATTCCCTGGGACGACATCTATTACCCGGCGATCCGGCAGATTCTCGAGCGCTACATCCTCGAGCGCCAGGCCGGGGTGTACGGCATCTACATGGGCAATGACGACACCGGCAAGGTGCATTTCATGCGCTGAGGCGTGCCGGCCTCAGCGCCGGCACCGCCCGTTAACGCGGGTTGGCCAGCAAACGTGCGACGCTCTGCGCCAGTTCCGCCTGCCGGTAAGGCTTGCGCAGCCCTTCGAAACCCTTGAGTTCCCGCGGCGTGAGGTTGGCATAACCGGTGATGATCAGCACCGGTAGATCCACCCGCCGCTCGCGCATCTGTTGGGCAAAACGCACACCGGTCATCTCGGCCATGACATGGTCGGTGACCAGCACATCCGGCAGCCACCCCCGCTCCAGCAGATGCAGTGCCGCCGCCGCATTGCCGGCCTCGGTCACGTCATAACCCAGGTCGCGCAACTGCGCGGCGGTGGCATGGCGCACGATTTCCTCATCATCCACCAGCAGTACACGGTAGGGCCGGTCAGCCTGCGGCGCCTCGGGTATTTCGCTGTCCTTGCAAGGCGCCGCCACATCGCTGAGCGGCAACCACAACGTGGCCGTCGTGCCCTGCCCCACCTGCGAATCGATGGCGAAGCCCCCACCCGACTGCAATGCCAGGCCCTGAACCATCGGCAGCCCCAGGCCGGTGCCCTTGCCCACGCCCTTGGTCGAGTAGAACGGCTCGATGCAGCGGCGCAATTGCTCTTCATCCATGCCGCAGCCATTGTCACGCACCTGCAACCAGAGCAGGCGCGACGCAGCCAGGCCCGATGGCCGGGGCGGGCCGTCGGCATCCAGCCCGGCCCTGATCTGCAGCGCTCCGCCGTCGGGCATGGCGTCGCGGGCATTGACCACCAGGTTGAGCAAGGCCAGTTCCAGTTGGTGGGGGTCAGCCACCACCGAGGGCAGTGCCGGGTCTATCTGCACCTGAACGGCAATGGTCGGCCCTAGCGAGCGGGCCATCAGCTCGCGCATGTCCACCACCAGGTCCGCCAGCGACACCGGCTGCGGCTTGAGCGTCTGGCGCCGGGCGAAACTGAGCAGGCGCCCCACCAGGTTGCGCGCCCGCTCGGCCGCCTGCAGGCCGCCTTCGATCAGGCGCGGGGCACGTTCGGATTGAGGGTGTCGGCGCAGCAGTTCGAACGAGGCGATGATCGGCGTGAGCATGTTGTTGAGGTCGTGGGCGATGCCACCGGTCAACTGCCCGATCATTTCCAGCTTGTGGGCCTCATGCAACTGCAACATGGCCGCCTCGCGCTCGGCCAGCACCGCCGCGACGCGGTCCTCCAGGCTTTCGTTGAGCAGGTGCAGCGCGCGCTCGGCACGGGCGTGGGTGATGGCGGCCCAAGTCTGCTTGGCCGCTTCCTCGACCAACTGACAGTCGTCTTCAAAACACTGGCGCGGGGTATGGAAGTGCACGCCCAGCATCGCCTCCAGGCGCCCGGCGCGCAACACCGGGACATGCAGCGTGGTGCACAAGCCATCGCGGCGTGCCTGGTAGGCCTGCTGCACCACCTGGCCCGCCGCCAACTGCTCTCGCAGCGTCGTGCCAAAGGTGGCGTAGTCATGCTGACCGACCAGGGAGGGCAAGCCGTCGGCCCAGTCATGGGCCACCCGGAAACTGCGGCCGTCGCCCTGATCCTCACCGAAGCACACCCGTGCAGCACCCAGCTCCTGCGCCAGGCGCCTGACCGCATAGGCCTCGATGCGCTCGGCCTCGCCCAGCCCTGGCAAGGTCCGGCCCAGTTCCAGCAAGAACGCCTGGCGCTGCTGGAAGCGCACCCGCTCGGTGGTGTCGGCGACCAGGCACAATACGCCGCCGACGCTGCCATCGGCTTCGCGCACAGCAGAATAGGACACGTCGAAGTACACGGTTTCGCCAAGGCCCCGGCGTTCTATATAGAAGGGGCGATCCTTGGCCCAGAAGGTCTGACCGGTTTCACGCACGCCGCGCAGCAGCGGCTCGAGGTCGTCCCACAGTTCGCTCCAGTGCTCCTGCGCTGGCCTCCCGAGCGCAACAGGGTGCTTGGTGCCGATCGTCGGGGCGTAGGCATCGTTGTACAGGGCCACATAAGCTTCGCCCCAGAACAGTACGAACTGAGCTTGTGCCGGTAGCAGCATGGCCATCACCGCCTGCAGGTGCGGTGACCAGCTATGTGGCGGGCCCAGCGGCGAGCCACTCCAGTCCATTGTCTGCAGCAAATTGCCAATGCTGCCGCCGTTGAGCAAGAAGTTCGACGGGGGTTTCAGGGGGTCCGTGTTGTGTTGCTGAAGCGATCTCATGTCTGGGAGGTCCCGGGCACATTGCCATCCATCTGTGGATAGGAGACCTGCAACCAGCCGTTCGTTCCACTGAATTTTGCCGGGCGATCAGCGGTGCTGCGTTCAGCGCAGCTGGCCGCCAATCAACCCCAGCGCCACCGCCACCATTGCCATGCCAGACACGCGCCCTACCCACCTGGCCGCGCCGGGTCGGCTGCTCAACACCGCCTTGGCGCCGTAACCCACCAGCGAATAGATGACCAGCGAACTGCACAGGTGCACCAGCCCCAGCAGCAGGATCTGCAATGGCACCGGCCAGCTGGAGTGCGGGTCGGTGAACTGCGGCAACAAGGCCAGGAACAACAGAAATACCTTCGGGTTGAGCCCGCTCACGCAAAAGCCCTTGAATGCCCAGCGCGATCCCGACTCGCCCACGCTGGCCTGCGCGGCTTCTGGCGCAGCCGGGCTCAGCAGCAGGTTGCCGCCCAACCACAACAGGTAGGCGCAGCCAGCCAGGGTCAGCAGGGTCATCGCCAGCGGGTGACCAGCCAGCAGGCTGCCCACCCCTGCCGCCACCACCAGGGTGGCGAGCAAATGCCCTGACAACATGCCCGCCACCGCAGGCATTACCCAGCGCCCGCGCATCCCGGCAGAGATGGCATAGGCCCAGTCGGCACCGGGGGTAATCACGAACAACAACGACACGGCCCAGAACGCGGACAGCAGGCTGATTGCCACTTGAGTCTTCCTTTCACACAGTTTGCGGGTGAAGAAAGCCTACGGATTCCGCCAAGGGATTTTCTTTCGTATATTTCCCCTCTAGCCATTTTTTCTGGAAGATTCTTCCCGGTGGACAGAACAGACCGAAAGATCCTTGCTGAACTGCAAAAAGACGGTCGCCTCTCGGTGACTGAGCTGGCCGACCGTGTCGGTCTCAGCCTCTCACCTTGCCATCGGCGATTGAAGGCGCTGGAGGAGTCTGGCGCCATCCTTGGCTACCACGCGCGCCTGGCGCCCAGCGCATTGGGGCTGAACTTTGCCGCGCTGGTGTTCGTCACCCTGCGCGAGGTAACCCGCCAGCCGGTGGCGGATTTCGAGGCGGCGCTGGCGGAGATTGCGCAGATCGTCGAGGCCCAGCGGCTGTTCGGCGACCCGGATTACCTGTTGCATGTGGTGGCCAAGGACTTGCCAGCCTTCCAGAAACTGTATGACGAGCAACTGACCAGCATTCCCAATGTGAAACGCCTGAGTTCGACCTTGGTGATGAAGGAAGTGATTCAGGACCGGTTATTGCCGATGTAGCATTTTCTCCTGTAACGGCCTCTTCGCGGGCAAGCCCGGGAAGAGGCCGGTACAGGCAAACCTTCAAGCTGCCCTGTAAAGGCTCGCTGTGCACCAACACGGCCCACCCTTATTGCCGCCCACCGTCGCAACGCCCTCTATCACAAGCCCTCCAGCCTACTGGCACCCTCCTTGCTACCGTCCACCGCTTAACCTTTTGTCAGCCTTAGGTTTTTTAAGGTTTATGGGCACATATTTACTAATTTCTCGTTATCCCCGCGCCCCGCATCATCGCTCCAACAAGAACGCGTCGCCCTTCGCCGGCACGCATCCGGGCAGCACCCGATGCCCCACCTTGCCTTGGAGTCAGTCATGACCAGTGCAGCCAATTCGGCACCCCTCATAGAAAAACACACGATCGGCTATGTACCGCCGCAAGACCGCCATGGAAAGGTAAGGGATCTGTTCACATTGTGGTTCGGCGGCAACATCGCGCCGCTGCCCATCGTCACCGGCGCGCTGGGCGTGCAGCTGTTTCACCTGAACCTGGTGTGGGGCATCGTCGCCATCCTGGTCGGCCACCTGGTCGGCGGCGTGCTGATGGCGCTGCACTCGGCCCAGGGCCCGCAGATGGGTATCCCGCAGATGATCCAGAGCCGCGCCCAGTTCGGCACGCTCGGCGCCTTGCTGGTGGTGGTGATCGCCGGGGTGATGTACATCGGCTTCTTCGCCTCCAATATCGTTTTGGCTGGCAAGTCGCTGCATGGGGTGGTCGAGGCCGTACCGGTGCCGGTGGGCATCGTCATCGGTGCGTTGGGGTCGGGCATTATCGGCATCATCGGCTACCGCTTCATCCACGTGCTCAACCGCATCGGCACCTGGGTGCTGGGCATCGGCATCGTGGTCGGCTTCGGCTACATTTTCAGCCATGTGCAAAGTGACGACTTCCTCACCCGTGGCGGCTTCAACCTGGCCGGCTGGCTGGCCACCGTGTCGCTGGCAGCGCTGTGGCAGATCGCTTTCGCCCCGTATGTGTCGGATTACTCGCGCTACCTGCCGGCAGACGTGAAAGTCAGCTCGACCTTCTGGACCACTTACCTGGGTTCGGCGCTGGGTTCGAGCCTGTCGTTCATCTTCGGCGCCGTGGCGGTGCTGGCGATCCCTGCAGGTGTGGACACCATGGATGCAGTCAAGCTCGCCACCGGCACCCTCGGCCCGGTGATGCTGGTGCTGTTCCTGCTCAGCGTGATCAGCCACAACGCCCTCAACCTGTATGGCGCGGTGCTGTCGATCATCACCCTGGTGCAGACCTTCGCCTACCGCTGGATCCCCACCGCCAAGAGCCGTGCGGTGCTGTCGCTGATCGTGCTGGCCGCCTGCTGCGTGGTGGCGGTGTTCGCCTCGGCCGACTTCATCGGCCACTTCGTCGACATGGTGCTGGTGCTGCTGGTGGTGCTGGTGCCGTGGACGGCGATCAACCTGATCGACTTCTATGCGATCCACAAGGGCGAGTACGACATCCAGTCGATCTTCAAGGTCGATGGCGGCATCTACGGCCGTTACAACCCCCAGGCACTGATTGCTTATGTGGTGGGTATCGTGGTGCAGATTCCGTTCATGAACACGCCGCTGTACGTCGGGCCGATCTCCGAGCACATCAACGGCGCTGACCTGTCGTGGCTGGTGGGCCTGGCAGTGACCTCGCCGCTGTACTGGTGGCTGGCCAGCCGTGACAGTGCCTATCGCCGTCGGCAGACCACTGCCAAGTTGGCAATGGGGCACTGATTCATCTGCACCGGCCTCTTCGCGGGTGAACCCGCTCCCCCAGGGAAACTCAAGACTTGAAACTTGTGATATCCCTGTGGGAGCGGGTTTACCCGCGAAAGGGCCGCAAAGCGGCCCCAATGGTCCAGTCAGTACTGCGCCTGTCCTGGTACCCAGGCAGTTCCTGCCAGCGGCACCCGGGCCATGGCAGCGGCCTCGACGGTAAGCGCCACCAGGTCCTCGGGGTCGAGGTTGTGCAGGTGCGACTTGCCGCAGGCGCGAGCCATGGTCTGCGCTTCCAGCACCAGCACCCTCAGGTAGTTGGCCAGGCGCCGGCCGGCCTCCTCCGGGTTGAGGCGCTTGGCCAGGCCCGGGTCCTGTGTGGTGATGCCGGCCGGATCGCGGCCGTTCTGCCAGTCGTCATAGAACCCGGCGGCCGAGCCGATCTTCTTCAGCTCAGCGTCCAGCCGCGGATGGTTGTCGCCCAAGGCGATCAGCGCCGCCGTACCGATGGCCACGGCATCGGCACCCAACGCCATCGCCTTGGCCACGTCGGCACCGTTGCGGATGCCACCGGAGACGATCAGTTGCACCTTGCGGTGCATGCCCATCTCCTGCAGCGCCTGCACCGCCTGTGGAATGGCCGGCAGGATCGGGATACCGACATGCTCGATGAACACTTCCTGGGTGGCCGCCGTGCCGCCCTGCATACCGTCGAGCACAATCACGTCGGCGCCGGCCTTCACCGCCAGCTTGACGTCGTAGTACGGGCGGCTGGCACCGATCTTGACGTAGATCGGTTTTTCCCAGTCGGTGATTTCACGGATCTCGGCAATCTTGATCGCCAGGTCGTCCGGGCCGGTCCAGTCAGGGTGCCGACAGGCGCTGCGCTGGTCGACGCCGATCGGCAAGGTGCGCATGCCGGCCACGCGCTCGGTCACCTTCATGCCCAGCAGCATGCCGCCACCGCCCGGCTTGGCACCCTGGCCGAGGACGATCTCGATGGCGTCGGCCTTGCGCAGGTCATCGGGGTTCATGCCATAGCGTGAAGGCAGGTACTGATAGACCAGGTGCTGCGACTGACCACGCTCTTCCGGGGTCATGCCGCCGTCGCCGGTGGTGGTGCTGGTACCGGCGATGGTCGCGCCACGGCCCAAGGCCTCCTTGGCGTTGGCCGACAGCGCGCCGAAGCTCATGCCGGCGATGGTCACCGGGATCTTCAGGTGGATCGGCTTCTTGGCGAAGCGGTTGCCCAGCACCACGTCGGTGCCGCATTTCTCGCGATAGCCTTCCAGCGGGTAGCGCGACACGCTGGCGCCGAGCAGCAGCAGGTCGTCGAAGTGCGGCACGCGGCGCTTGGTGCCACCGCCGCGGATATCGTAAATGCCGGTTTCGGCGGCACGCTGGATTTCCTGGATGGTCAGGCGATCGAAAGTGGCCGACTCACGCAGTACCGGGGGGAATTGTTCGCTCATGGGAATGCTCCTGGATCAGTACGCGCTGGCGTTGTCGACTTTGAAGTTGTACAGCTGGCGGGCCGAGCCGTAGCGCTTGAAATCGGCGGCCTTGTGCGCAAGGCCCGCCTTGTTCAGCAGTTCTTGCAGCTCTTGCAGATGCTCGGCGCGCATCTCCTTCTCGATGCAATCCGAGCCCAGCGATTGCACCGAGCCCTTGACGTAGATGCGCACCTCATAGAGTGAATCGCCCAAGGCATCGCCGGCATCGCCACAGACGACCAGACGCCCGGCCTGGCCCATGAAGCAGCTCATGTGGCCGATGCTGCCGCCGACCACGATGTCCACGCCCTTCATGGAAATGCCGCAACGCGCGCCGGCATCGCCCTCGATCACCAGCAGCCCACCATGGGCGGTGGCGCCGGCGGCCTGGGAGGCGCTGCCCTTGACCCGCACCGAGCCGGACATCATGTTCTCGGCCACGCCGACGCCAACGTTGCCGTGCACGGTGACGCTGGCCTGCTGGTTCATGCCTGCGCAGTAGTAGCCGGCATGGCCTTCGATATCCACCGACACGGCGGCGTTGATGCCCACCGCCAGGTTGTGCTTGCCGTCAGGGTGGGTCACCCGCCATTCACGGTCCTGCACGTCACCATGCAGGGACTGGTTGAGCATGCGCACCGAGGCGCTGGAAAGGTCGATCGTCTTCATGGATGTCTCCAGTGATTCGGTGAGGGTCAGGCGCTTTCGCGTTCCCAGACGTACAAGGTGGCCGGCGCCGGCTCCCAGACCTTGGCCTTGTCTATACCCGGCAGGCTGGCCAGGGCCTGGTACTCGGAGGCCATGGCCACGTAGTCGTCGGTCTCGGCCAGCACGGCCGGCTTGCAGGCGATCGGGTCGCGGATCACGGCAAAGCCGTTGCGGGTGCCGATGGCGAAGGTGAAGAAACCGTCCAGGTCTTGCAGCGCGCCATCCAGGGCCTGGGCCAGGGTGTCGCCCTGCTGCAGGCGCCAGGTCAGGTAGCCGGCCGCCACCTCGGTGTCGTTGTCGGTCTCGAAGCTGATGCCTTCGCGCTTGAGCTCCTGACGCAGACGGAAATGGTTGGACAGCGAGCCGTTGTGCACCAGGCACAGGTCGGCGCCGGTGGAAAACGGATGGCTGCCTTCCATGGTCACCGCACTTTCGGTGGCCATGCGGGTATGCCCGATGATGTGGCTGCCCTTCATGCCGGCCAGGCCGAAGCGGCTGGAGATTTCTGCCGGCAGGCCCATGCCCTTGAGGATCTCGATGCTCTGCCCGGCGCTCATGATGCGCACGCCCGGTGCCAGTTCGGCGAGCGCGCCACGGGCGCTGGCTTCATCGGTATGCACCTTGAGTACCGCCGCGCTGGCGTTCTGGAACCAGTCCAGCGAGCAGCCCAGGCGACCTTCCAGCTGGCCCATCAGGGCCGCCCAGGGGTAGTTGATGTCCGTCGCCTGCAGGGTCAGCTTGACCCAGCCATCGGCCACTTCGTCACCGTAGATGGCGAAGCCGGCGCTGTCCGGGCCACGGTCGGTCATGGCTTCGAGCATGGGTTCGAAGAGCTTGCCGAGCTGGGCTTCCAGCTCCGGCTTTTTCAGGTACAGACCTACGATTCCACACATGGTGATACTCCTTTCAGGCAGTGGGTAGCCGCTGCTGTCGCCGCTACCCAGGGATAGGGTTGGCGGTCAGAAGAATTCGGTGTAACGCTGGATTTCCCAGTCTGAGACGTGGCGGCAGTACTCCACCCACTCCATGCGCTTGAGCTTGATGAACTCATCGACGATCTCGGCGCCGAGCACCTCGCGGAACAGCGGGTCGGCCTCCAGGGCGTCGGCGGCTTCCTTGAGCGACTGCGGCAAGGTCTTGATGCCGCGTGCGGCGATCGCTTCCAGGCTCAGGTTGTAGAGGTTCTCGTTGCACATCTCACCCGGCTCCAGCTGGCGGTCGATGCCATCGAGGCCGGCGGCGATGATCGCTGCGGTGACCAGGTACGGGTTGCAGCCGGCGTCCGGCAGGCGAAACTCCAGGCGGCCATAGGGGATGCGCACCATCGCCGAACGGTTGTTGGCGCCGTAGGCAACGAAGGCCGGGGCCCAGGTGGCACCGGACAGCGAGCGGCCGACCACCAGGCGCTTGTACGAATTGACCGTGGGCGCGGCGAAGGCGCACAGCGCCGGGCCGTGGGCCAGCAGGCCGGCGGCGAAGTGGTAGGCCAGTTTCGACAGGCCCATGCCGCTGCTGTCGGAGGGGTCGTGGAACAGGTTGTTGTTGCTGCTGCTGGCCAGCGACAGGTGGAAGTGCATGCCGTTGCCGGCGCGCTTGGGGTCTGGCTTGGGCATGAACGAGCAGATCATGCCCAGGTCGTTGGCGATCTCGCCGGCTGCCATGCGGAAGAAGGTGAAGCGGTCGGCCGACTCCATCGCCTCGCTGTAGGTGTAGTTGATCTCGAACTGGCCGTTGGCGTCTTCGTGGTCGATCTGGTAGATGTCGAAGCCGACCGGCTGCAGGGCCTCGGTAAGGCGTTCGAGAAACAGCCGCGAGCGCGACAGGCCCTTGTAGTCGTAGCAAGGCTTGTCGAGGTTGTCGGAGGCGTCCACCAGCTGCAGCTTGCCACCTTCGTCACGGCGGAAGAGGCTGAACTCGGGCTCAAGGCCGGTATTCAGGGTCCAGCCCTTGTCGGCCAGGCGCTGCACCTGCTGCTGCAAGACGTAACGGCTGTCGTAGGGCCACGGCTTGCCGTTCACATGGCCCACGCACACCACCCGCCCATAGCCCGGCTGCCAGGGCACCGGGATCAATGTGGACAGGTCACCACGGGCCATGAAATCCGGGCCATGGGGCTCCATGCCCATGCCGCAGATGGCGAACCCGGCAAAGCCGGCGCCCTCTTCAGCCACCATCTTTAGGCCCGATACCGGCACCGACTTGGTCTTCGCCGAACCGTGGATGTCGACGAACTGCGCCAGCACATACTTGATGCCGTACTGGTCGAGGGTGCGCTGGGTTTCTGCTGGCAACATGGGTTGATCACTCCTGGGTGAGGGGCACTAATTCCACATGAGAAATTTACTTTCCTCACAGGAATGCAACGTGCTTGCCAACTCTGCCTGATGGCTGGTGTTTGCTTTCTGTTCCGGCCTCTTCGCGGGCACGCCCGCTCCCACAGAGATCGGCGCAAAGTCCCTGTGGGAGCGGGCGTGCCCGCGAAGAGGCCCGCACAGACAACACAAAACCCATGCAGGTTTTTATGCTCTGTTTATGGGAAACTTGTTTTCATCTGAGGAAAGAAGCCGCCAACGCAGCTGCCTTTCGCACTTTCCCAGTGCGAAATCTTTATTCTTGAACTGAAACCGTGCAGGACATTCGATGCCATCCGAAACCCCACCGCGCCTTCGCCTGGAGCAGTACCTGGGCCTGCAGATCAAGCGCCAGCGCCAGGCCCAGTCGCTCAAGCTCGCCGATGTGGCGCGCATCGCCGGCATCAGCCAGGGCATGCTGAGCAAGATCGAGAACGCCCAGGTGTCCACCAGCCTCGATACCCTGAGCCGTCTGTGCGATGTGCTGGGCATGCCGATGGCCAAGCTGTTCAGCCAGTATGACCAGCCCGATGGCAATGCCTTGCTGGTGAAGGCCGGTGAAGGGCTGGAGGTGGTGCGCCGCGGCACCGAGAAGGGCCATACCTACCATTTGCTCAATCACGCCAGGGGGCCGAAGAAGAATTTCGAGGCGTACATGGTGACCATGGATGACGCCAGCGAAGAGTTCCCGACCTTCGCCCACCCCGGTACCGAGTTCCTCCACCTGCTGGAGGGGGAACTGGTCTACCGCCACGGCAACCAGCTCTACCACATGCAGGCCGGCGACAGCCTGACCTTCGATGGCGAAACCCCGCACGGCCCTGAGCAGCTGGTGCAGGTGCCGATCCGCCTGCTGTCGATCATGAATTACGGTGAGGAATAACAAGGCGCTACAAGGCAACAGCCGACGTCGCGATCAGACAAGCACACGTCGCCCGCAATCGGCGTCCAAACCGTGTCTACAAAAATAATACACACATCGACCAGCCCCGCGCCGTGGGCTGATCGGTGTGGTAGTCGCGAGTAAAACAGCCTCGCTTCACAATTCCAACGCTGTGGCGCCTTTTTGCACCGGGCAGTTCGTCCGGGCTCATAACGATAAAACTCCCAGAATCAAAGACCCGCGTCGCGCTGATCGGGAGTGTTTGCGCGCCACATTGTGAAGACTTGACTGCCATGATCGCGACTTCAATCCCCGTAGCCGGTGCTGCCACCGGCCACCGTAACGCCCTGTGCGTTGCCCACATCGCCGCGGTGCTGTTCGGCCTGACCGGTATCCTCGGTCACCTGATCGACGCCGACGCCAGCATCATCACCTTCGGCCGCGCCACCTTCGCCTTCATCGCCCTGGGCTTCGTCGCCGGGCTCAAGGGCACCCGCCTGCTCGACGCGCTGACCCTGCGCAATCTGCCGGTGCTGGGCTTGACCGGCGCGCTGCTGGCCACCCACTGGGTGACCTTCTTCATCGCTGTGAAAGTCGGTGGGGTGGGCGTTGCCACCCTGGGCTTTGCCAGCTTCCCGGCGTTCATCGCCATGATCGAGCGCGGTGTGTTCGGCCAGCGCATCGGCGCCGTGCAGGGCCTGGTGCTGGTGGTACCGACCTTCGACCTGCTGGACAAGGGCACCATCGGCCTGCTCTGGGGCCTGGGCTCGGGCCTGGCATTCGCCCTGCTGACCGTGGCCAACCGCCGCAACCAGTCGAGCATGAATGCCATGCAGGTGGCCTTCTGGCAGAACGTGGTGGTGGCCGCGCTGGTAGCGCCATTTGCCTTTACCCACCTGGGCAACACCAGCCTCGGCAGCAATGACTGGATCAACCTGGCGCTGCTGGGGGTGTTCTGCACCGGGTTGTCGCAGTTCCTGTTCGTCAAGAGCCTGGAAGGGCTGGAGGCGCGTACCGCCGGCATGATCATCGCGCTGGAACCGGTGTATGCGATCCTCGGCGCCTGGTGGCTGTTCGGTGACCAGCCGAGCCTGCGCATGGCGGCCGGTGCTGCGCTGATCGTGCTGGCGACCATTCTGGCGGCGGCGCGCATTGACCTGACCGAACGCGACCGCTGTAGGAGCGGCCTTGTGTCGCGAAAGGGGCGCGTAGCGGCCCCAGCAATCTGTGCGTTTGCGCTGATATTCTGGGGCCGCTACGCGCCCCTTTCGCGACACAAGGCCGCTCCTACAGGCCTTCGGGTAGAAGGCTCCGGTCGAACATGAACACCCGCTCCCCCTGCGGCGTGTACTGATACAACTGCTGCGGCCGGCCCAGCCTGGGCTGGTTCTTCTCCCCGGTATCCCGCACCCACCCCAGCTCGCGCAGGCGCTCCAGGCGCTTGCGCAGCGAGGTGTTGTTCACCGCCTGCCCAAGGCACGCCTGCACCGCCCCCAGCGCATCGAGCACGGTGAATTTCTCCGCCAGCAGGTACAGCGGCAAGCTGCTATACACCGTCTTCGAAGCCAACCGCTCACGCGCACGCTCGGCCAGCAGGTTATGGTCGAACGGCAGCAACACCTTGCGGTCAATCACGCTGTCCAGGTCGAAAAACGCCAGCTGCTCACCTTCGACCTGCTGTTGCGGGTCGAGCAAAGCCAGGTAGTAGGTACTCAACGACCACCCACGCGGGTCGCGGAAAGCATTGCCTTCGGTACCCACCTGTTCGAGGTAACGTGGCAGTACCTGGGCTTTCTCGCGCAGGGCACGCTCAGCAGCGCCCTCCAGGCTGGTGTCCGGGGTGCGGCCATTGACGATCACGCCGGGCAAGGCCCACTGGCCGATATGGGGCTCGCGCTCACGACGGTGCAACAACACTTGCAGATGCTGGGCATCAGGGGCCAGGCGCAGGGCGACGATGTCGACACTGGCCAGAACTTCGACTGTACTCACCGGGGACTCCTTGTTCATCAATGCAATAATCCACCAGAGCTTCTAAGTATGGCAACCCGCAAACGCACAGCAATTGTCACTTGACATACTTAATACACCAGGTGAATTATATGGTCATTCCAGCGAGGAGACCCGCCATGAAGATAGCCAGTTTCGATGTCGACGCGCAGAACGGCTTCACCGCCAACGCCCCTCAGGAGCTGCCGGTGCCGGAAGGCAACGAGATCGCCCCGGACCTCAACGCCATGGCCTTGCGCGCCGACCTGCGCCTGGGCAGCAAGGACGCCCACCCGGCCAACGCTGCCTGGGTGGTGGCCGAGCCCGGCCAGATGCTGCAACCGCTGACCCTGGCCAACGCCGACCTGACCTGGGTCAGCCACTGCGTCCCCGGCACCGCCGGCTTCGAGCTGCTGCCCGGCCTGCCCGCCCCCATCGACTACGACTACTTCGTCTGGAAAGGTGTCGAGCCCGACTTGCACCCCTACGGCGCCTGCTTCCACGACCTCGCCGAGCGCCGCTCCACCGGGGTCATCGAATACCTGAAGGTGCAGGAAGTAGGCGCGGTGATCGTCGGCGGCCTGGCCCTGGACTACTGCGTCAAGACCACCGCCCGGCAATTGCGCCAGGCCGGCTTCCAGGTGCTGCTGTACCTGCCGGCCTGTCGCGCCCTGACCCAGGAAGGCGCCATCAGCGCCTGCGGTGCGCTGGCCGCCGAGGGCGTTATCCTCTGCGGCGATGAAGCCGCGCTCGACTACCAGCTCTCACTGATCAAGGAAGACCGCCCATGAGCGAAAGCGTTTTCGGCCCACGGATCATCCAGAACCTGCTGGACACCGACTTCTACAAGATCACCATGATGCAGGCGGTGCTGCACAACTACCCCAACGCCGAGGTGGAGTGGGAGTTCCGCTGCCGCAACAATGAAGACCTCTCTCCTTACCTGGCGGAGATCCGCTACCAGATCGAGCAGCTGAGCGAAGTCACCGTCACCCACGACCAGCTGGCCTACCTGGAAAAGATCCCGTTCCTCAAGCCGGACTTCATCCGCTTCCTCAGCCTGTTCCGCTTCAACCTGCGCTACGTGCAGGTCGGCCTGGACGCGGCCGGGCAATTGGCGATCCGCGTGCGCGGGCCGTGGCTGCACGTGATCCTCTACGAAATCCCCTTGCTGGCGATCATCAGCGAAGTACGCAATCGCTACCGCTATCGTGATGTCACGATCGAACAGGTGGGCGAGCGCCTGTACCAGAAAATGGACTGGCTCAAGGCCGAGGCCAGTGCCGACGAGCTGGCCGGCTTCCAGCTCGCCGACTTCGGGACGCGGCGGCGCTTTTCCTACCGGGTGCAGGAAGAGGTGGTATACCTGCTCAAGCACGACTTCCCCGGCCGCTTCGTCGGCACCAGCAACGTGCACCTGGCTCGCGAACTCGAACTCAAGCCGCTCGGCACCATGGCCCACGAATGGTTCATGGCCCACCAGCAGCTCGGACCACGGCTGGTCGACAGCCAGGCCGCCGCACTGGAAGCCTGGGTGCGCGAGTACCGTGGCTTGCTCGGCATCGCCTTGACCGACTGCATCACCATGGACGCCTTCCTGGAAGATTTCGACCTGTACTTCGCCAAGCTGTTCGACGGCCTGCGTCACGACTCTGGGGACCCGCTGGTGTGGGCGGAGAAAGCCATCGCCCACTATGAGCGGCTGGGGATCGACCCGAAAGGCAAGACGCTGATCTTTTCCGACGGCCTGGATTTCGCCAAGGCGCTGGGCCTGTACCGGGCATTGCACTCGCGGATCAACGTAAGCTTCGGCATTGGTACCCGGCTGACCTGCGATGTCCCCGGGGTAGAGCCGATGAACATCGTGATCAAGATGACCGACTGCAATGGCGCGCCAGTGGCGAAGATCTCGGACAGCCCGGGCAAGACCCAGTGCCGGGATGCGAACTTCGTGGCCTACATGAAGCATGTGTTCAAGGTGAATGGATAGGGCCGGGATGAGCGGGTGGGCCATCTTGGTTGCCCCCGCCCCTTCTCGTATCATCTGCACACCGTACCTGGAATGAACGCCGTGAAGCCGTCACCTGGAAGTGCCCTGCCGACCCCTGTCAACGCCACCGGGCCCAAATGGGATGCAGGTGCGGCGGTCAACCAGCTGTCCTGGGACGACCTGCGAATCATCAAGACCTTGAGTGATTGCGGCAATCGCTCCGCCACGGCCAAGAAACTTGGCATCAACGTTTCCACGGTATCGCGCCGGGTCTCCCAGGTCGAAAAAGCCCTCGGGGTGGCGCTGTTCGATCACCGTAAAGCTGGGTACTTGCTGACGGCCGAAGGTGCGGAATTGCGTGCCCTGGCCGAGCGCGTCGAACTCGACATCGTGAGCGTGACGCGGCGTGTCTCCCGAGCCGGCCAAGGCCCTCTCGGCAAGCTGCGGATCACCACGAGCGACTCATTGCTGCTGTACTTTCTCACCCCGATCATCGCGGACTTCAAAGCGCTCAATGAAGGCATAACCATTGAAGTGCTGGTCGGGAACGAGACGCTGAGCCTTGCCCGCGATGAGTCTGATATCGCCGTCCGTGCGACCCGTAAGCCAGCGCAAAGCCTGGTCGGCCGAAAGTTGGCCAACATCGCCTGGGCGCCCTATGCCAGCATCAAGCAGCCTCTACCTGCCAACCCCTTTGCCGAAGGCCACGGATGGGTTTCCTATTCCGCGGCGCTGTGCGGTTTGAAAGCGACAAGCTATGTCGAATCCAGGGTTGCGCCCGAGTCCATTGCCTATCGCACCGATTCAGTGGCCGCAGCCAGTGCAGCCATTGCGGCGGGCCTGGGTTACGGGTTCCTGCCCTGCATGCTGGGCGACATTACGCCAGGCCTGGTTCGCCTCGGCCCGGTAGTGCCGCAGCTGCAGGACGAATTGTGGTTGCTGACCCACCAGGACATACGCAAGTCCTGGCGGGTCAAAGCCTTCATGACATTCTGCGCGGCTGCCGTTGCCGACCTGAAACCGCTGGTCGAAGGGCAGCAGGCGGTCCCGGCCTGACAGGCTGATGGCGGGAACGCAGGTCAGCGGGTTCGGGCGCCAATCACCGCCCGGCAGGCGATTTCGATCAGCTGAGGGCGTTGGGCGAGCCTCGACACACCAATGATGTTACTCGCCGCCTGCGGGCGTTCCGAACCATAGGCCGCCTTGCGTACCTTGCCGACCACGGCGAAGGCTGCATCCATGTCCAGCACGTAAAGGGTTTCTTCGACGACATCATCAAGGCTGGCGCCGTAGAGGGCGAGTAACGACGAGATGTTGTCATAGGCCACACGCATCTGTTCCCCCATCGATGAGAAATCGCTGGGTCTGCCGTCGGCATCCAGAGGCGCCGGAGCGACCAGATTGCCGTCCTGGTCATGGTTGAACTGGCCCGATACGAAAATCTCGTTACCTACCCGCCGGGCTTGCGGATAGCCGTAGCTTGCTTCCCAGGGGACGCCCCAGTAGGCGGTGTCGTCGTTGAAAGGTCGTGATGCGGCCACTGCATTCTCCAAGTGAATGACGGATCGTAGTGATCCGGGTAGCGCAGAGGCTAGCACCGTACCCAGCGCAACAGGTGGCGCATTAATGCGCCTTTAGCGACGCAAAAGTGCGCCACCGCATCGCTGATGGTTTGGTTATCGTTTGCTGGCACTCGGCGACAACCGCTGAGCAAACTTTCGCCACAAACCAGCACAGGGATTAGCAATGAGCACGCCAAACACTGAAGTCCTGACCCCGTTCAACAGCCAGCTGATCTTCATCGATCAACAACCGCAGATGGCTTTCGGCGTCCAGAGCATTGATCGACAAACGCTGAAGAACAACACCGTTGGCCTGGCCAAGGCGGCCAGGATCTTCAACGTGCCGACCATCTTCACCACGGTCGAGACCGAGAGTTTCTCCGGGCACACCTACCCCGAGCTGCTAGCGGTATTCCCTGATGCGCCGCTGCTGGAACGGACTTCCATGAACTCCTGGGACGATCAGAAGGTTCGTGATGCCCTGAAGAACAACGGCCGCAACAAGATCATCGTTTCCGGCCTGTGGACCGAGGTCTGCAACACCACATTCGCGCTGTCCGCCATGCACGATGCCGGCTACGAGATCTACATGGTTGCCGATGCCTCCGGCGGCACGACCAAGGAGGCCCACGACTACGCCATGCAGCGCATGATCCAGGCAGGCGTCGTGCCGGTGACCTGGCAGCAGGTGCTCCTGGAGTGGCAGCGCGACTGGAACAATCGCGCGACCTACGACGCCGTGATGGAGCTGGTCAAAGAACACTCCGGCGCATACGGCATGGGCGTGGACTACGCCTACACCATGGTCCACAAGGCGCCTGAGCGCGTTAAGCATGGCCCCACCTTGGCGCCGGTTGCCGCGCCTCTCTGATCCCGCATCAGCCTCCCTCAGCGGGCACAGCTGCCCGCTGAGCGTTCTTCCCTCGCGAACAGGAATGGACCTTCATGAACAGTGGCGATTGCACTGTGCTGGCGACTGTCGCCTTGAAATCGACCAGGCAGCTCAAACCTTGGCAATTGCGGACCGCCAAGCAGATGATGCTGGCGCATCTGGACGTGGGCATATCGGTGACCGAGCTCGCCGAGGCATGCGCGCTGTCGCGCAGCCACTTCAGCAGAATGTTCAAGGAAAGCACCCGGGTGCCGCCACAGCAATGGATGCGCGAGCAACGGATCAGGAAAAGCAAGCAACTGCTGCTCGACGCGAGGATGCTGCTGGCAGATATCGCGCTCGATTGTGGGTTCTACGATCAAGCGCACTTTTGCCGAGCTTTCATGAGGGCTGAAGGGCTGACACCTTTGGCCTGGCAAAGGCTGACCCATCATCGCCCGGCATCATCGAGCCGCCCCACGCACAATTCCATGAACCGCGCCGCCGCCCGCGAAGGCGTGGCAGCATGGGGCAACAGAATGGAAAAGCGCCTGACCAGTGGCGCTGGCGCAATCCGCACCTGCCGCAATGCCCCGTCCTCATGGCGGATCGACATGGCCGAGACGAACCCAACGCCCATCCCGGCCCGCACCGCCTCCTTCACCCCCTCCACCCCGGCAATCTCCAACGCCACGCGCATCGCTACGCCGTAGCGGGCAAACGCCCGCTCGACGATCTGCCGGACCCCCGAGCCGCTTTCGCGCAGTACCAGTGGGTAGGCGCCGAGTGACGCCAAGGTATGCTCCTCGGCCTCGGCAAGCGGATGATCACTCGGCACGATGGCCACGATCTCGTCCTCGCGCCACGCCGTCACTTGCGTGCCCAAGGGCAGATCCTGCCCGGGCGGCCCCTCGATCAAGGCGATATCGACACTGTCCAACGCCGCGACGATCTCCGTGGTGTTGCCGTGGGAGGTGCTGACCAGCACGTCCGGATAACGCTTGTGAAAATCGGCAATCAGGTACGGCAGCAGGTAGCTGGCCGGCGTGGTGCTGGCGCCGATGCGCAAGGTGCCGCGCTCCAGCCCGCGCATGGCCTCGCACAAGGCCTGGGCCTGGCGGAAGGTGTCGCGCAGGCGCTGGGCATGGGCCAGCAGTTGCTCGCCGGCAGCGGTCAGGCGCACGCCACGGCCGGCGCGCTGGTACAGGGGTTCGCCAAAGTCTTCCTGCAGCAACTTGAGCTGACCGGACACCGCCGGTTGCGACAGATGCAGGGCCAGGGCCGCATGGCTGATGTTGCCATGCTCGGCTACGGTGGCGAAGGTTATCAGCTGTTCTGGGGTCATCTAGTAAAAATATCAGCCAAACGGATATTTGCCATCCTAAATTACGATTTTTTATAAGCTTATAACCAGATTAACGTAGGTCATGTCGAAACATTTTCCGGAGGACTCACATGGCCACGGCAACTTCCAACCCCACGTTGGCGCCTACCCTCTCCACCCGAGGGCGGCTCAACGGCATCCTGTTCGTCGCGCTGTTCGCGCTCGCCGTCACCCAGTTGGCAGCCCTGCCGGCCATCGCCGGCCTGGGCATCAGCCCGCTGATCGTCGGGATTGTCGCCGGCGCCCTTTATGGCAATGCCCTGCGCGATGGCGTGCCGGCCAGCTGGGCAGCCGGTATCAACTTCTCGGCCCGTGGGTTGCTGCGCATCGCCGTGGCCTTCTTCGGCCTGCGCGTGAGCCTGCAGGAGATCGCCGAAGTCGGCTGGTCCGGCTTGACGGTATCGTTGCTGGTCGTGACCAGCACCTTGCTGATCGGCCTGTGGTGCGGCACCAGACTGTTCAAGCTGGACCGCGATACTGCCCTGCTCACCGCAGCGGGCAGCGCGATCTGTGGTGCTGCCGCCGTGCTGGCGTTCGAATCGGCACTGCGCAGCGCCCCGCACAAGAGCGCCATGGCCGTTGGTAGCGTGGTGCTGTTCGGCACCCTGTCGATGTTCCTCTATCCACTGGCGATCAACGCCGGCTGGCTGCACCTGGACACCCTGGGCGCCGGCCTGTTCCTCGGCGGGACCATTCACGAAGTGGCGCAAGTGGTGGGCGCGGCCAGTAATGTCAGCCCCGAAGCCACGCACATCGCCACCATCGTCAAGATGACCCGGGTGATGCTGCTGGTGCCGGTGCTGCTGGTGGTGGGCCTGTGGATCAGCCGTTCGCGCCACCCCGGCCAGGCGCAAGGCAACGGCCGCATCGCCATGCCCTGGTTCGCCTTCGGTTTCCTCGCCCTGGTGCTGGTGAACTCGCTGCAGGTGCTGCCGGGCAGCGTGACCCAGGCGGTCAACAGCCTGGACACCTTCGCCCTGACCATGGCCATGACCGCGCTGGGCATGGAAACCCGCTGGAGCCAGATCCGCCAGGCCGGGCCCAAGGCACTGATCACCGGGGCAGTCCTCAACCTGTGGCTGGTGGCAGGTGGCCTGGCAATCACCCTCGGTGTGCAACGCCTTTTAGGTTGACGCGCCTTGATCGGTATGGTGTTGTCTTGCAAGGATGTTTTTACCTGCACAGGAACGACTTAGATGCCTCAACGCCATGTCATCAATGCATCCGTCAGCCCCAAAGGCAGCCTGGAGACGCTGTCGCAACGTGAAGTCCAGCAACTGAGTGAAGTCGGTACCGGCAGCCTCAACACTTTGTTCCGCCAGTGCGCCCTGGCCATTCTCAACACCGGCGCCCATGTCGACAACGCCAAGACCATTCTCGAAGCGTACAAGGACTTCGAAGTCCGCATCCACCAGCAAGACCGCGGCGTGCGCCTGGAACTGCTGAACGCTCCAGCCGACGCCTTCGTCGATGGCGAAATGATCGCCAGCACCCGCGAAATGCTGTTCAGCGCCCTGCGGGACATCGTCTACACCGAAAGCGAGCTGGCCAGCCAGCGCATCGACCTGGAAAGCTCCCAGGGCATCACCGACTATGTCTTCCACCTGCTGCGCAACGCCCGGACCCTGCGCCCTGGCGTGGAGCCGAAGATGGTGGTGTGCTGGGGTGGCCACTCGATCAGCAGCGAGGAGTACCAGTACACCAAGAAGGTCGGCCACGAACTGGGCCTGCGCAAACTGGACATCTGCACCGGCTGCGGCCCGGGCGTGATGAAGGGCCCGATGAAGGGCGCGACCATCGCCCATGCCAAGCAACGCATGCACGGCAGCCGCTACCTGGGCCTGACCGAGCCGGGCATCATTGCCGCCGAGGCACCGAACCCGATCGTCAACGAGCTGGTGATCCTGCCGGACATCGAGAAGCGCCTGGAAGCCTTCGTCCGCGTCGGCCACGGCATCATCATCTTCCCCGGCGGCGCCGGCACTGCCGAGGAATTCCTCTACCTGCTCGGCATCCTCATGCACCCCGACAACCAGGACCTGCCCTTCCCGGTGGTGCTCACCGGGCCGCGCAGTGCCGAACCGTTCCTGCAGCAGCTGCATGCCTTCGTCGGTGCCACCCTCGGCGAGGCCGCGCAACGCCACTACCAGATCATCATCGATGATCCGGCGGAAGTGGCCCGGCACATGGTCGAGGGGCTCAAGCAGGTCAAGCAGTTCCGCCGCGAGCGCAATGACGCGTTCCACTTCAACTGGCTGCTGAGGATCGACGGTGGCTTCCAGCACCCGTTCGACCCGACCCACGCCAACATGGCCGAACTGGCCCTGCGCCGTGACCTGCCAGCCCACGAGCTGGCGGCCAATCTGCGCCGGGCGTTTTCCGGCATCGTTGCGGGCAACGTGAAAGACAAAGGGATCCGGCTGATCGAGGAGCACGGGCCGTATCAGATCCGCGGTGATGCGGCGGTGCTGGAACCGTTGGGGCGCCTGTTGCAGGCGTTCGTCGACCAGCACCGGATGAAGCTGCCAGGTGGCGCTGCTTATGTACCTTGCTATCAGGTCGTGACCTGAGATTGCAGGGGGCCGCTTTGCGCCCCCTTCGCGGGCACGCCCGCTCCCACAGGGGTTTCACAGACATTGAAGCCAGCGGTATTCCTGTGGGAGCGGGCGTGCCCGCGAAGGCGCCAGCATCAATCTATCTGACCGGACTCGCCACGGTCCGGTCAACCAGGCGGATGCTGTCACGCCCGCCCCGCTTGGACTGGTACAACGCCACATCCCCCTGCTCGATCAACGCCGCCAGGCTGGCCGGTGGCTGATCGAACAGGTTGGCGCCGATACTCAAGGTCACCGCCTGCGGGGTCGGCATCGCCTCCCTGGCAAACTGCTGGAACTGTTCGCGCAGCTGGCTGCCCAGTGCCACCACCTTCTCGCTGCTGGCACCATTGAGCAGGATGACGAACTCATCGCCGCCCAGTCTTGCCGCCAACGAACGCTCCGGCAACACCGCACGAATCATCTCGCTCAAGGCAATCAGCAGGCGGTCACCCGCCGCATGTCCATGCAGGTCATTGACCAGCTTGAAGTTGTCGATGTCGATCAGCAGCAACGCCCCCGGCTGAGCCGGGCTGACCGCCTTGAACAGGTGCGTCGCCCGCACTTCCAGGGCCCGACGGTTGTACAACGCCGTCAGCGGATCGCGAGCAGCCAGCCGGGCGATGCGTTCTTCACGGCGATAGCGCTCGGTGCCGGTCATCGACAGCGCGATCAGCATGATCGCCATCGCCCCTTCGACCAGCGAAACCTGGATGATCAGGCCGCCAAAGGTCGCCAGGTCGATCAACGTGCCCGGTATCACCGCCACGGCCGCCTTGGCTACATAGAACAGGCCATGGATCAACAGCACGTAACGCAGTTGCACCGCCCCCACACTCAGCGACTTGCCATGCGGGCGCAGCAGGTAGCTGGCCTTGAGCGTGAGCGACGCTACCAGCAGCGAGTTGACCATCAGCATCAGTTTCGACCACTGCGGCCCCACGGGCAGAAGCAACAAGCCGAACCAGATCACCACGATCAGCAGCCATGCCCGCGACAGCCGGGCCTGGGTGAAACGCACCACGCCCAGCAGAAAGAACGCATGGGCAACCACCAACAAGCCATTGGCGAACCAGATACCGATCAGCAGCAGGCCGATCCCGCGCAACAGTGCCAGGGTCGAACCGACGGTGATCGTGGCGAAACCGGCGCTCCAGAACAGCAGCGACGATTCGCGGACACTGCGCCACTCGATCGCCAGGTACAGCGCAGCGGCAGCGGCCAGGGCGATGGTGATCGTCAGCATTGTGGGTGGATCAAGCGCCATATACGGTCTGGCCTGTCTGATAACGTGGAAAAGGCCGATTGTATGCGCTTGGCATGACTTTTCAGAGGGGCGAACGGTCACGCTGCATGCAAATGAGTGTAACCGTTCAAGGTACGACAGGTCCGGTGGCGATCCCCGCCTCCATCAAACGCACCAACGCCTGGTTTTCCACCGGTTTGCTGAGCAAGAAACCCTGCACCTCGTGGCATTGGTCATCGCTGAGCAGCGCCAGTTGTTGCGGGGTCTCGACACCCTCGGCAGTGACGGTCATGCCCATGGCATTGCCCAGGTTGATGATGGCCTGAACCACGCTGCGGTCACTGTCGCTCTTGCCCAGCGACTGCACGAAACGCTTGTCGATCTTGATGCTGTCGAACGGGTAGGTACGCAGGTAGCCGAGTGACGAATAGCCAGTGCCGAAATCGTCCATGTTCAGGCGCACGCCCAGTTCCTTGAGCGCATTCATGGTATGTAGCGCGCCCTCGACATCGTTGAGCATGACGTTTTCGGTGATTTCCAGCTCCAGGCGGTGCGCCGGCAGGCCGGTGTGCCTGAGCGCCTCCGCCACGTCACGTACCACATCGCTGCGGCGAAACTGCGCCGGCGACATGTTGACCGAGACCAGCACGTCAAGCGGCCAGCTGCGCGCACGGCTGCAGGCTTCATGCAGCACCCAGCTGCCCAGTTGCACGATCAGGTCCGACTCTTCGGCCAACGGGATGAAACGGTCCGGGTGCAGTAGCCCCAGGCGCGGGTGATGCCAGCGCACCAGCGCCTCGACGGAGGCCACCGTGTTGCCATCGACCTTGAAGCGTGGCTGATAATGCAACAGCAACTCGCCACGCGAGATGCCCGCACGCAGATCGCCTTCGAGCGTGCGTTTTTCCAGCAGCGCCGCGTTCATCTGCGTCGAGAAATAGCGCCAGGTGTTTTTGCCGGCCTGCTTGGCGCTATAGAGGGCGACGTCGGCATAGCGGATCAGGTCGCCGGGGGTGCCGGGGTACTCGGCCGAGAGCACCACCCCCAGGCTCGCGCCGACCTGCACGGCATGGCTACCCAGCGTGATCGGCCGACGCAAGGTGTCGATCAGCCGCGCACAGAAGCGGTCCATTTCCTCTCGCTGACCAGGCCGCACCAGCACGACGATGAATTCGTCCCCACCCAGGCGCGCCACCAGGTCACTTTCACGGGTCACCTCGCCGAGGCGCCGGGCTACCTCGATCAGCACCGAATCGCCAGCCGGGTGGCCGAGGCTGTCATTGATCGGCTTGAAGTTGTCCAGGTCGAGCATCAGCACGGCCACGGGCACGGGCTGGTCCTGCTCGAGAAAACGGAACAGTTTGTTGCGATTGGGCAGGCCGGTAAGCGCATCGTGCAAGGAAAGGTGCTGGATCTGGGCGTGGGCAGCCACTTCGTCGGTAATGTCACTGCAGGTACCACGGAAGCCTTTGCAGATACCCTGCTCGATGATCGCCCGCGCCGCGATGCGGCACTCGCGCTGCTGGCCCAGGCGGTCGCGGTACTGGCAGCGCAGGCTGGCGGTCGCTTCGGTGGCTGCCAGATTATGCAGCCAGGTCTCGACAGGGCTGGTGTCGCAGGCCAGCAGTTGCGTGAGGGGGCGCTGCAGCCATTGCTCGACAGGGTGGCCGGTCAGCTCGGCGAACCGTGCGGAGAGGTAGGTCAGGTGCTGCTGGACATCGGTTTCCCAGATCCAGTCCGAGGCCGCCTCGGCGACGGCCTTGAAACGCGCCTCGCTGGTTTCCAGGGCGTTCTTGGAGGCCGCCAGCTGGCGGTGGCTGCGGTCGATACGGGCGCTGGCGCGGATGGCATAGCGGGTGAGCAATGCCGTCAACAGGCCAAACACCAGCAATACCAGGCTCAAGGGTGCGACCACCGTGCGCAACAAAATGGTGCCGGGGCGCTCGATTTCCCAGGTCAGGGCCTGCCCGGTGCCTTCCAGCGGCAAGTAACCCAGGCCCGCTTGCGGGACTTTGCTCGCGGTGGTGGCGAAACCACTCAAACCGACCGCCTTGGCCAGCTCTGCGAGCATGACCGCGTCCAGTGCACGCACGAACACCAGCACCGCATTCGGCGCCGCCACATGGTGCGGTGTCGAGGGGGAGCGAATGACGGCAGCAGAAAACAATGCAGGTCGTCCGGCGAACATGACAAACCCGGACGCGGCCTGATCCTGCTTGACCGCGGCACGCGCCAATTGCATGACCCTGCTGCCGCTGGCGCTGAAATCGTCAAACGTGCGGGTGCTGAGTTCGCCTTTGATCACCGCATAGTGGGTACCGTCATCGTCCAAAACAAACACGCCCTCGTAGCCATTGTCGCTATAAAGGGTCTGGCCGACATTATCCTCGTCATACGCCCAGTGGCTGTCCACCGGCCCTGCCAGGTGATCGTAGGCGGCCTGCCAGAAAGCGTAGCTGAGCAGGTAGGCACGCTCGTTTTTCTGGAGTTGCTCAAGGGAAGACTGCGTGTGAAAACTGCTTTGGCTACGTTCGCGCTCATCGAGTGACTGGGCGATCCGGTACAGCGAGACCATGCCCAGCACCAACGCCACCAACAACAGTGCCGAGAAGGCCAGGACCAGCTGTCGGACCACGAGACTGCGCGGCGAGCCATTGCCAACAAGTGATTCCATTCGCAGAGCCTTTTACCAGGGTTCGTCAAAGTGGACCCCGACCGATTGGCAAGGATCGATCCAGCTGACGACTGGCGGCCTACAGGACCCTTTTGATCAACGGCTCCAGCCGGCTGTAGCGCAGGCGCCGCAGGAACTTGCGCACTTCCTTGGGATGCTCGGCTTTCTCGCCCAGCTCATCCACCGTGCCGATCTGCGGCGCATGCCGGCGAATGCCCTCCAGCTCCACCGCCCGTGGCACCAGCCACTGCCCGTGCGGGTCATCGATCAGCAGCCCGTTCTCCAGGTCCAGGTTGAACCCGCGTGGGTTGAGGTTGTTGCCGGTCAGCAGCGAATAGCGCTGGTCGACCCACACCCCCTTGGCATGGAAGGTGTGGCCCGGATCGTTCCATATCCGTATCAGCAACTGGCCGCTGGCAATCGCGGCCTGACGGCGCCGGGCAAAGGCCCGCAGGTTGTCCTCGTACAGGTACGGCAAGGCACCACTGGCACTGAACGGCTCGCCCGGGGCGATATAGAAGTCGTTGGCGGTGCGGTGGCCGACGATCAGCTCGATGCGCACGCCCCTGCCCAGTGCATGGTCGATCTCGCGCATTACCACCCGAGGCGGGTTGAAATACGGTGTGCTGATGATGATCTGCGCACGTGCCACCGCCAGCAGCGCGCATAGCGTGCGGTTGAGCGGGTTGCCACGGCCGACGCCCAGCAGCGGGATGACACGCAGCCCCTGCCCCGCAATGGCGGGCGGTGCGTCATAGGCCATACGCCGCAGGCGCGCACGCAGACGCCGGATATCGCCGCGCAGGCTGCGGGTTGCAGGGGCAGCAGGCAGGTCCAGACGCGGCGTCGCGGTGTGGTGCAACAAGCGTCGAACCAAGCCGACCATGGCATCGGCCAGGGCCGGCGACTGGAACAGGTGGTAACGGTCGAGCCGGTAGCGGTCGAACCGGTGGAGATAGACGTTATTGAGGCTGGCGCCGGTGTAGATCACGCAATCGTCGATCACGCTGCCTTTCAGGTGCAGTACACCGAACAGCTCGCGGGTCTGCACCGGCACACCATGAATCACCACATCCAGCCCACGCAACTGGCGCTGGGCCTGATACCAGGCGGCATTGCCCGGCTGGCGCCCGGCCCCCAGCAGGCCACGACGGGCACGGAACCAGTCGACCACGATGACGATCTCCAGGCCCGGCCGCTCGGCCTTGGCCTGGTACAGGGCATCGAGCACCTCCTGGCCGGCCTCGTCCTCTTGCAGGTACAAGGCAACGATCACGATTCGCCGGGTCGCCGTGGCGATGCGTTCCAGCAGGCAGGTGCGGTAGGCCGCGGCATCCGGCAACACCTGGATCGCTTCGGGGGCGATGGCGAAGCCTGGCAACGCCGCCAGCATGGAGTCAGGGTTCAAATCGAGTCACCTTTGGTCTGCAATCAGGTCCGTGCTGGCGGACACGTCTATTGTTCATCGCGCCACCGCGTCAAGCCGAAAACCTTATCGTGAGGAACCGACCGTGGCAATGTATCCAGCCAAGCTCATGCGCGTTGCCTACACTGTTGCTGATTGCCGCTGATTCTTCAGGAGCCACCATGGACGATTCCAGCCAGGGCAAGCCCCCGACCTTCTGGCAGATGCTGCACAGCATTCTCGCCGCCGCCTTTGGTGTGCAAAGCGGCAAGAACCGCGCCCGCGACTTCACCCACGGCAAGGCCAGCCACTTCATCGTGCTGGGCACGCTGTTCACCCTGGTGTTCATTGCCGTACTGATCGGCCTGGTGCAACTGGCGCTGCACCTCACTGCGCGCTGAGCACGCTGAAATAAAACGCAAACGCCTGCGAGATTCCCTCCCGCAGGCGTTCTGCCTGGATCACGGTCTTGAGTTCAGGTCACTGGTGGCTGACCCAATACACCGCGGTGACCACCACCAGGACGATCAGGCAAAGGATCGCCCAGGCATCGACACTGCTGTCAGCTTTGCGGACCTTGGTAGAGTTTCCCATTGCATTGCCTCTTGTAGTGGTTATGGGAATGCACTTCACCACCAGCAGTTAAGACGAGCTATGCCCTTCACTCAAGCAAGGTCTTTCAATAGTCGACGGGTGACGTGAGAAACGGGTACTGGTAGCTCGGCGGCTGCCCTTGGGCGCTGTAATGCTGGAAATCGACACCGTAGTCGTCGCGCTCCAGCAGCTTCAGCCAACGCCGTGCCTTGGCCTGGTCGATCGACTGCAGCACGGGCAGCACATGCTCTTGCTTACCGTCGCGGTTGACTTGCAGGCCTTGGGCATCGTCGTGCAGCAATACCATGGCCCAGCCCCCCAGGGTGGTATGCCCGCCCATCAGCACGCCAAGGCGCCCATCGATCCGGGCGCGCAAGGCTTGCGGCGAGCTGTTGACAGCGGCGAACACCACGTCGCGCCCAGGCTTGCGCCCGGCTTCCTCGAACGCCTGCATGGCACCGAAAGCCATCTGGTCGTTGGCTGCCCACACCAGCCGGGTCCGGGGATAGCGCTGCACCAACTGTTTGGCTTGCTCGTAGGCGCGCTCGCGGTTCCAGCCGCCATACACCACCTGGCGCAGGCGCACCTGAGGAAAGTCTGCCAACGCCTGGCGCATGCCTTCTTCACGCAACTGCGAAGCCGGGGTGGTCTTGACACCGGCAAAGGCCACCAGGTCGATCGGCTCATTGTCTCGGGGCAACAATGCGACCATCTCGTGCAGCATGCGAAAGCCTGCCTGCTGATCGTTGGCGGTCAAGGTACCGAGCACCTGCCCATATCTGTCGGGCTGGGCCTGGATGCTCCGGGCCTGGTTGGCGGTGAGGCCGTTGTTGACCAGGAACAGCTTGACCCCGGTCCCACGGGACAAGCGGATGATCTCTGGCGCCAGGTACTGTTCGTTGACCAGCACCAGGTAATCCGGCCGCTGCGGGCCATCGAGCGTCGCCCGGGCCTGGCTCATCGCCCGCCCGGCATCGCGCTCGCTGTACTCGACCCGCAGGGTCATGCCCAGCTCATCGGCGGCGGCCTGCATGAAACGCGAGTAATTGACCCAGAACGTCTCGTTGGAGTGGCCAGGGTTCAGGAAGACCACCGAAGCGGCCTGAGCGGAAGCTGCCAAAGGCAGGCTCAGGCACAAGCTTTGGCAAAGCGCCTTGAGCATGCGGATACACCCTTTGAAACAAACCACTGAGTATAAACCCGTCGCCTGATAGGGGAATAAATGCCAGTCAGTCTCACTTAGTTCGTTTGGTTCTTTTCATATGCAAAAACATCACTTTAGCGCATAAACCCAACCTGCTATCGTTCCCCGGCTCCGAACCGGAGTGCGCGGCCGTGCGCGCGAATAGCTGCATGCAGCCTGAGACAGGACTTTTATGTACGTATACGACGAGTACGATCAGCGGATCATCGAGGACCGCGTCAAGCAGTTCCGTGATCAGACCCGCCGCTACCTGGCCGGTGAGCTGAGCGAAGAAGAATTCCGCCCTCTGCGCCTGCAGAACGGCCTCTACATCCAACGTTTCGCGCCGATGCTGCGCGTCGCCGTGCCGTACGGCCAGCTGAACGCCAAACAGGTTCGCACCCTGGCCAAGATCGCCCGCGACTACGACAAGGGCTACGCCCACATTTCCACCCGCCAGAACGTGCAGTTCAACTGGCCAGCGCTGGAAGACATCCCGGATATTCTCGCCGAACTGGCCACCGTGCAGATGCACGCGATCCAGACCAGCGGCAACTGCCTGCGCAACACCACCACCGACCAGTTCGCCGGTGTGGCTGCGGATGAAATCGTCGACCCGCGCCCCTGGTGCGAAATCGTCCGCCAGTGGACCACCTTCCACCCGGAATTCGCCTACCTGCCGCGCAAGTTCAAGATCGCCATCAACGGCTCGCAAGAAGACCGCGCCGCCATCGAAGTGCACGACATCGGCCTGGAGCCGGTGCGCAACGCCGCTGGCGAGCTGGGCTTCCGCGTGCTGGTCGGTGGTGGCCTGGGCCGTACCCCGGTGGTCGGTTCGTTCATCAACGAGTTCCTGCCGTGGCAGGACCTGATCAGCTACCTCGACGCCATCCTGCGCGTGTACAACCGTTACGGTCGTCGTGACAACAAGTACAAGGCGCGGATCAAGATCCTGGTCAAGGCTCTGACCCCTGAAGTGTTCGCCGAGAAGGTCGAGGCCGAAATGGCCTACCTGCGTGGCGGCAGCACCACCCTGACCGAGGAAGAAGTCCAGCGCGTCTCGCGCCACTTCGTCGATCCGGATTACCTGGCCCTCGACAACGTCGACTACAGCGCCCAGGATGCCGAGTTCCCGGGCTTCGCCCGCTGGCGTTCGCGTAATACCCGCGCCCACAAGCGCCCTGGCTACGTGGCCGTGACCCTGTCGCTGAAGCCGACCGGTGTTGCCCCGGGCGACCTGACAGACAAGCAGCTGGACGCCGTGGCCGACCTTGCCGAGCGCTACAGCTTCGGCTTCCTGCGTACCTCCCACGAGCAGAACATCATCCTCGCCGACGTCGAGCAGCGCCAGTTGCACGCGCTGTGGATGGAACTGCGCGAAAACGGCTTCGCCACGCCGAACATCGGCCTGCTGACCGACATCATCTGCTGCCCGGGCGGCGACTACTGCTCGCTGGCCAACGCCAAGTCGATCCCGATCGCCGAATCGATCCAGCGCCGTTTCGACGACCTGGACTACCTGTTCGACATCGGCGAGATCGACCTGAACATCTCTGGCTGCATGAACGCCTGCGGCCACCACCACGTCGGCCACATCGGCATCCTCGGGGTGGACAAGAAGGGCGAGGAGTTCTACCAGGTATCGCTGGGCGGCAACGCCGCGCGCGACGCCAGCCTGGGCAAGATCCTCGGCCCGTCCTTCGCCCAGGATGACATGGCCGATGTGATCGAGAAGCTGATCGCCGTGTACGTCGAACAACGTACCGAGGAAGAGCGTTTCATCGACACCTACCAGCGTATCGGCATCGACCCCTTCAAGGAACGCGTCTATGCAGCGAATCATTAAGAACAACCAGATCGTCGACGAAACCTGGCACCTGCTGCCCAAGGACACCGCGTTCGACGAGCTGACCAACTGCGACGACTACATCGTCCCGCTGCAGATGTGGCGCGACCACGCCCACGTGCTCAAGGCCCGCGATGGCGGCCTGGGCGTGTGGCTGGACAGCGACCAGGAAGCGGAAGAAATCGGCGAGGACGTGCAGCACTTCCAGGTCATCGCCCTGAACTTCCCGGCCTTCACCGACGGGCGCAGCTATTCCAACGCGCGCCTGCTGCGTGACCGCTATGGCTTCAAGGGCGAGCTGCGCGCCATCGGCGACGTGCTGCGCGACCAGCTGTTCTTCATGGCCCGCTGCGGCTTCGACGCCTTCGCCCTGCGTGCCGACAAGGACCCGGAAGATGCCCTGCAAAGTCTGAAGGACTTCTCGGTTACCTACCAGGGCGCCACCGACGAGCCGCTGCCGCTGTTCCGGCGCCGCTGATCGGCACCTGCAATGCCCTACGGCCCGCCTTTTGGCGGGCCGTTTCGTTTGTGCGCAATACACATTCAGGTTTCCTGATGGCACGCCGATAGCATGGATACCCACAGAATCCGCATGGAACGCCGATGATGAACCCGATAGCTGCCGTTCGCACCTTTCCCGTCCAGATCGCGCCTGCAGCGACAGCCCAGATCAACGCAGCCAGCCAAGCCCCCGGCACGGTGACGCGCGCCAGTACGCAGGTGATCCTCGGCCAGCCAACGGTCGGCACGGACAGCGACATCTACTCCGCCAAAGGCAACTTGGGCAACACCTCGAACCGCTACATCTGGGAAACGCCGGCTGTCGACAAGCTCAGCCAATACATGGCCAGCGCCGTGCAATCGGGTGCAACCAGCACACGCTTCCAGGGCCTGGGGGCGGCGCTGCTGGCGCAACTGGCCGCCAATGGCGGTGAGACCATCGCCCAATCCGGCTTACTGGTCAGCGATACATCCGCGCCCAACGAGCTGATCCTCGGCCTGCAGCAGTCGCGCCTGCGCGAATACGCCAGCAATAGCATCACTTTCAACCTCACCACCGCTTCCGGCGCCACTGTGACCTTGGGCCTGTACAGCAGCGAGCAAGGCCTGGCCGTGGATGCGCAGGTACAAGGCGGTACGCTCAGCGCCAAGGAGCTCGATGGCCTGGCAGCGCTCGCCAACAGCTTCCAGTCGGCCATCAACGGCCTGACCCAGGAGCCGCCGAGCCTCCAGCTGGGCGCACTGGTCAAGCTCGACCCAAACCTGTTCACTGGCCTGCAACTGGACGCGCAACTGGTCACCAGCAGCGGTGAACGACAAACCTTCGAACTGCGCCTGGACGACCAGACCCGTAGCCTGAAACTGCTGGGGCCCGGTGGCGAAGTGAAGATGAACTTCGACACCCAGGGCGGCGCTTTGCTGGGTAATCAGGCCATGCGTCAGGCTGCGGTGGCCAACTACCTGACGCAATTTGACGCCGCGCAGCAACGCGGCCATGGCGACGAACACCTGATGAGCCTGTTCAAGGATGCCTTCAGCCAGCTCAACAGCGTCGATGACGACAGACCTCGCACAGCCGGTGCGGCAGCCGCCCTGAACCGCAACAGTCGCCTGCTGCTCAACGGCCTGGCCGACTTCAACGCGTCTGTCAGTCAGCCCACGCTGCAGCCCAATCCGGTGAAGCCGGAAGAGGCAGACTACTTCAGCTACCAGGTTTCACAGGCAACCCAGATCAACGGCGGCCCCCACCTGTCCGTGGAGCAACAGCAACAGGCCAGTCTGAAGGCCGCTTGGCATCAAGGGTTCAACCCACTGGTGGCCCTGCAGCTGACCCGTGACAGCGAATCGCAGAACTACCGCTATCACGAGGTCGACGACCAGTCGAACAGCACGACCCGCCTCGGCTTCAGAAACGGCGTTCTGACTGAAGCTCGCGTGTCGCAACAGGCTAGCCAGACGGAGCGGGTCCGTTCCTACCAGAATGGCATCGAGATCTCGGATGTCGACAAGCACTTCTCCAACAGCAAGGATCGGGACCTGCTGGGCGTCCTCGACGCGCTGCTGCGAAAGGACAGTGAAGCACAGCGCATCGGCGCGCAGTCGGCCTTGGAACAACAACTGCTGGGACTGAGCCAACTGTGGTTGCTGCAATCCAATCCGGCGCAGATCAAGCATTGATTGCGCCACCTTGCCTGAACTGCATGAGCTCAGGGGTCATTTGTGACTTCAAGTCAAATGACCTTGGCCCTGCCCTGCCTTAATCAAACACGCGGAATCCCGCACACTGCTCCTTACCGTTCTCTCACCTGGAGCAGATTCATGAGCATCCCATCCTTCGGCCTCGGCACATTCCGCCTAACCGGCCAAGCCGTCATCGATTCGGTCAAGTCGGCCCTGGAACTGGGCTACCGGGTCATCGACACGGCGCAAATCTACAAGAACGAAGCTGACGTCGGGCAGGCCATCGCCGAAAGCGGCGTGCCACGCAGCGAGTTGTTCATCACCACCAAGATCTGGGTCGAGAACTACGCCGCCGACAAGCTGATCCCCAGCCTGCGCGACAGCCTGCAGAAACTGCGCACCGACTATGTCGACCTGTTGCTGATCCACTGGCCGGCCCCAGGCAACGGCGTTGAGTTGGCCGAATACATGGAAGCCTTGGCTGAAGCCAAGACATTGGGCCTGACCCGTCAGATCGGCGTCTCCAACTTCAACATCGAGCTGACCCGCCAGGCCATCGCCGTGGTCGGCAAAGGCGAAATCGCCACCAACCAGATCGAGCTCAGCCCGTACCTGCAGAACAGCAAGCTGACCGCGTTCCTCAAGGAACAAGGCATCACCGTCACTTCGTACATGACCCTGGCCTACGGCAAGGTGCTGAAAGACCCGGTACTGGCCGAGATCGCCAACAAGCACAAGGCCACCGTCGCCCAGGTTGCGCTGGCCTGGGCCCTGCAGCTCGGTTACGCGGTCATCCCGTCTTCAACCAAGCGTGAAAACCTGGCCAGCAACCTGCTCGCCCGCGACCTGCACCTGGATGACCAAGACATGGCGCGCATCGCCACGCTCGAGCGCAATGGCCGTGAAGTCAGCCCTGAAGGCCTGGCACCGATCTGGGACTGATGCCATGACTGTCGCCGAATACCGATTGCAGCGCGTTCATCACACCGCGCAGGAGGCTGCATCATGAAAGCCGGACGTGTCCTGTTCGCCCTGGCCATCGGTGCCTTTGGCATCGGCACCACCGAATTCACGCCGATGGGCCTGCTACCGGTGATCGCCCAAGGCGTAGACGTCAGCATCCCCAGCGCTGGCATGCTGATTACCGCCTATGCCATCGGCGTCATGGTCGGTGCGCCGATCATGACCTTGCTGTTCAGCCGCTTCGGCAAACGCGCGGCACTGATGGCATTGATGGCGATTTTCACCGCAGGCAACCTGCTCTCGGCGCTGTCGCCAGACTATTACACCCTGCTCGCCTCACGCCTGGTCACCAGCCTCAACCACGGCGCTTTCTTCGGCCTGGGCGCCGTGGTGGCCGCCAGTGTCGTGCCCAAGGAAAAGCGGGCCAGCGCCGTGGCGACCATGTTCATGGGCCTGACCATCGCCAACATCGGCGGCGTGCCGGCGGCCACCTGGATAGGCCAGCAGGTCGGCTGGCGCATGGCCTTCGCTGGCACTGCGGGGCTCGGCCTGCTGGCCATGGCGGCCCTGTGGTATGCCCTGCCCAAGGGTGAGCGCGGCAGCGTGCCACATGTGCGCAAGGAACTGGCGGTGATCGCGCGCCCCAGCGTGCTGCTGGCGATGGCCACCACGGTGCTGGGCGCTGGCGCCATGTTCACCTTGTATACCTACGTGGCGCCAGTGCTGGCGGCGCTGACCGGCGCCTCGGACAGTTTCATCACCCTTGGCCTGGTGCTGATCGGCGTTGGCTTCACCTTGGGCAACAGCCTGGGTGGGCGCCTGGCCGACTGGTCGCTGGACGGCTCGGCGCGGATCTTCCTCGGCGTGCTGGCGGTGATCATGCTGTTGATGCCGCTGGTGCTGGGCAGCCATATCGGTGCCGCCATCGCTTTGCTGGTGTGGGGCATGTTCACCTTCGCCGTGGTGCCGCCACTGCAGATGCGGGTGATGATCGCCGCCATCGAGGCACCTGGGCTGGCGTCGTCGATCAACGTCGGTGCGTTCAATCTGGGTAACGCGCTTGGCGCAGCCTTGGGCGGCGCGGTAATCAGCCTGAACCTCGGCTATGCCGCAGTGCCGATGGCCGGTGGTGTGCTGGCGGCTGCCGGGTTGCTGCTGGTATGGCTCGGTGGGCGCAGCAAGGCTGCGGATAAAACCCTGGGCACCGCCTGAACTCACGGATAGCGCCGAACCTGAGGGAGCGGCGCTACCTGTCAGAATCTCAATCCTACGTTGATCATCCCCGCAGCCCCTCCCAGCACCACGAACTCGGCCCCCACCGGCCCCCAATGCACGCCGAACGACGGAATGATCACCGGCGCAACGCCGAAGTGGTTCAACGGGATCTTGTCGTCATATTCGCCCTTGTAGCCCTCGATCAGGCCGGCGCTCAGCTTGGCATACACGGGATAGCGCTCGTGCTCCCAGACCTTGCCCAGGTAGGCGTAGTAAGAGCGCTGGGAGAACGAGTTCTTGAAGGTCGCCGCGCCCCATAACAGGCCGTCAGTGTAGATACGCTCGATGCCGATCAATTCCTGGTGGTTGTTGTGCTCCGGTCCGTGGGTCCAGGATTGCAATTGCGCTGAAGCGGCCAGCGGCCGAATTGTGCGATGAATCAGAATTGGACTACACATCATGGCGAAAACAGCTAAGCGCCTTCGTGCCACACTCAGGCACGACCTCTTATCAGGACCGCCAAGATGCCATCCTTTGATGCCTTTTTACCGTGCCAGCGCTATGATGTCCCCTATGCACACAATCTGTTTCAGGTTGTCTGGAGGTATCTACCCATGGCTGCAAAAGCCAAGCATGCCACTGAAACTGAGCTCGACGCACTGGAGCAGTTGATTCCCGACTGCGCCACTGAAGCGACGCATTCCGCTTATCTGCGGGCGCTGCAAGTGAGCCGGCACGGCGTACTGCGCACCGATGATGGCCATCTCGTGCGGGTTGCTGCTGACGGCTCCAGAACAGTCGTGGCCAAGGCCAAACCCCGGCGCAGAGTCAATATTGGCGAGAAGATCAGCGTAAGGAAGGTCAGCGAGAATCCGACCCAGTGAAGGCCCGCAGGCTGCGGGTATTCGCCGGCCCCAATGGATCTGGCAAAAGTACTATCAAGGCTGACCTGCCGGCAGCCCTCACGCGAATTTTCGTCAATGCCGATGAATTGGAGAGAGAAGCCAAGGCCACTGGCTTTATCGACCTGGCAGTCTTTGAAATCGAAGCCAGCCTGGCTGAGCTGGTTCTATTTCACACCGATCATTACCTGATACGGCAGAAGCAACTGACTGATGAAGCCAGAATGCTGGGCCTGCACGGCTCGTGCGTCGACTACAGGCAGATCAAGGTGAATTCCTATTTCGCCTCCGTTCTGTCTGACTTCATTCGGCACCGCTTGCTCGATGAGGGTGTCAGCTTCAGTTTCGAAACTGTCATGTCGCACCCCAGCAAGGTCGAGTTCATGCGCAGTGCCCAAGCGCGGGGCTACCGTACTTACCTTTACTTCGTCTCGACTGAAAACCCTGAAATCAATATCGACCGGGTACACATTCGAGTGCAGGAAGGTGGGCATCCAGTCAGACCGGATCTAGTCAGAGAGCGCTACGCACGGGCATTGGACTTGCTGCCGGACGCTATCGCAGTCAGCAATCGCGCCTACGTATTCGACAACTCAGGTGAGTGTGCTGTGTGGCTGGCGGAGATTACTGAAGGCACCGAGCTTGAGTACCGAGCTGAACAGATTCCTGACTGGTTCTTCGATGCGTACATCGACGAAGTCGAGCCCTGAAAACTGGCAAAGACGGGGAAACCTGCCACTGACCACTACCACACCGCCGTGCGCTATGCCTACGAATACCGGCCTGAGCCACCTGAGCCTCTGATCAGCACACTGGCAAGCTGACCTTGACCTCCAGCCCGCCGCCCGGGCGGTTGGCCAATGTCACGCTGCCGCCTTGCTCCAGCACGATCGCGCGTACCGCCGGCAAGCCGAGGCCGGCACCACCGGTGTCACGATTGCGCGAACCTTCGATGCGGAAAACGGCGCGAACACGCGCTCCTGTAACTCGGGCGCGATGCCAGGCCCGCGATCCAGCACGGTGATTTCCAGTTGCTCGGCGGTTACCGCCAGCCGCAGCTCAGGCGCCAGACCGTATTTGACCGCGTTGTCCACCAGGTTCACCAGCACCCGCTTGATACCCACCGGCCTGCCAACGTAGACGCAGCGCCGCGGCGCGTCGAGTTTGTCACTCAGCTCGATCATCAGGGCGTAGCCGCGCGCGGGTTCGAACTCCCACAGTTCGGACGCTTCAAAGGCCTGGATCCGAGCATCAGGCCGTTTCAACAAGGCCCGCAGGGTTGGCGCGCCCTGGCGAAACTCGGCATCGACCAGTTCCGGTATACCGGCCTGGTCACGGCTGCGCAGCCATTGCACGGAGTAAGAACCATCGCCTGCTGCGCTGGCGATGCCGGGGCGCTGTGCGACGGGCGCTGTATCGAGGATGCGAGTGACCGCGGCGACCTTCTCGATCACGCCGCTCTCCAGCAGCGGCGGTTGCGCCCACACGCTCAGCAGCAGGCTGAACAGCCCCTTGAGCAACAGCAGGATGAACATCGCCGTCAGGGTGGTCAGGGCAATCCAGCGGGCGATGGTGATGCGTGGCCGCGGCAAGGCCCTGCGCAGCCTGCTCAACAGCGTCATCGCCTGACCACGCTGGCAGTGAACAGGTAGCCGACATTGCGCAACGTGCGGATCAACGGTTCGGCACCCGCGTCGCTCTCCAGCTTGCGCCGCAACCGGCTGACTTGCACGTCGATGCTGCGGTCATAGGCTTCATACGACTCACCCCGGGCCTGATCCTCAGCCGTTATCGGGAACGTTATGCCGACGGTGGCGATACCCAGCGCCACGAAGTGCATCGCCGCATACCGATCGCCACGCTGTTGAAGTGGATGGCCAGGGCAGGCACGTCATAACGCGACACCCGCCTACTGAATGTCCGAATCGCGACAGTGGGTGCCTGTTCGGCGTGAGACAGGCATTTCCCGGCTGGATAACCTTCGTCGGGCAATGCCTTGCCATCATTCGAAAAAGAGCCTCGCCCATGACGACTCCTGCCGCCACCTTGGCCCCACCCACCACCGCCGACCAACCCCAGGGTTTTCTGGTCCGCATCGTCGGTGCCGCCGCCTTCGCCCACCTGCTCAACGACCTGATCCAGGCCGTGCTGCCGTCGATCTACCCGATGCTCAAGAGCGACTTCTCGCTGAGCTTCGCCCAGATCGGCTGGATCGCCCTGATCTACCAGGTCACCGCCTCGCTGCTGCAGCCGTGGGTCGGCATGTACACCGACAAGCGCCCCATGCCTTACCTGCTGCCCACCGGCATGCTGTTCACCCTGGTGGGTATCGCCCTGCTCGCCTTCGCCAACAGCTACCCGATGTTGCTGTTCGCCGCTGCGGTGGTGGGTATCGGCTCGGCGACCTTCCATCCCGAAGCCTCACGGGTGGCGCGCATGGCCTCCGGCGGGCGCTTCGGCACCGCACAGTCAACCTTCCAGGTCGGCGGCAACACCGGTTCCGCCATCGGCCCGCTGCTGACCGCCGCCATCGTCATCCCCCACGGTCAGCCTGCCATCGCCTGGTTCATGCTGGCGGCCGCCCTGGCGATCTTCGTGTTACTGCGCGTCACTGGCTGGACCATCCGCCACGGCCAGACCCAGCTCAAGGGCCTGGCCGGGCAACAGGCGCCAGGACTGCCCACAGCCGCCATGTGGCGCGCAGTGGGCGTGATCGCCGTACTGATGTTCGCCAAATTCGTCTACATCGCGTCGTTCACCAACTACTTCACCTTCTACCTGATCGAACACTTCGGCCTGAGCGTGCAGCAAAGCCAGCTGTATCTGTTCGTGTTCCTTGCTGCCGTGGCCCTGGGCACCTTTGCCGGCGGGCCGGTGGGTGACCGTATCGGGCGCAAGGCGGTGATCTGGATTTCGTTCCTCGGTGTAGCCCCGTTCGCCCTCGCCCTGCCCTACGCCAACCTGGCCTGGACTGCGGTGCTGGCGGTGGCCATCGGCCTGGTGATGTCGTCGGCCTTCGCCGCGCTGGTGGTGTACGCCCAGGAGGCAGTGCCTGGCCGCGTCGGCATGGTCTCGGGGGTGATGTTCGGCCTGATGTTCGGCATCAGTGGCATCGGCGCTGCAGGCCTCGGCGAACTGGCCGATCTGCATGGCATCGAGTGGGTCTACCAGGTGATTTCGTTCCTGCCGCTGCTGGGCTTGGCCACCGCGCTGCTGCCGGCCACCCGCTCGAAAGCACGGCCTGCCCGCTGCTGCTAAGATGGCCGCGCCTGTTGGACTGGACACGATCATGGTCAAACCCCAGCACGAACTGCTGATGGAGGTCGATGAATGGACCTGGGAGGTGGGCAGCCGGGCAACCGACTACCCGCCAGACTGGTACATCGCCCCTCACTCGCACGCCAAGCACCAACTGATCTACGCCATCAAGGGGCTGATGCTGGTCGAGTCCGAGGCCGAGCGCTGGACTGTGCCACCCAGCCGCGGCATCTGGATGCCCAGCGGCCAGGTGCACGCCATCCGCTGCGTCGGTGACGTGAAGATGCGCAGCGTGTTCGTGCGTCCTGATACGGCGCTCGAACTGCCGCAGCAAAGCAAGGCCATCAGTATCTCGCCGCTGCTCAGCGAGCTGATCAAGGCGTCGGTCGACTTCGCTGGCCCTTTTGTCGAGGACTCACGCGAGGCGCGGATCATGCGCCTGATCCTCGACGAGATCTGCGTGCTGCCGACCTTGCCGCTGAAACTGTTGCAGCCCAGCGACAAACGCCTGCGCACGCTCTGCTCAGCCTTGCAGGCACGCCCCCACGACACGTCGACCCTCGCCGACTGGGGTGTGCACCTGGGCGTTGACGAGAAGACCATCCAGCGCCTGTTCCGCAAGGAAACCGGCATGACATTCGGCCAGTGGCGCCAACAGGCGCGCCTGATGCAGGCGCTGGAGCGCATCGCTCTGGGCGAACGCATCGTCGATATCGCAGCCACGCTGGGCTATGACAGCCCCAGTGCATTCGCCAGCATGTTCAAGCGCCAGTTCGGTATCACGCCCAGTCAGTTCTTCAAGTGACCACCGCCAACTGCCAGGCGCCCGGGCGATGGTGCCGCCTGGCAATTGCTACATAAAGTTGCAGCCAGGGTGAAAACGCCTTGGCTGCGCTGGCCACGCTCATGGCGACGACGGCCTGCCGCGAAGCTCAGCAAATACGGGCATTTGGCTGACATTCAATGCACATGAATTGAAACAGCTAGCAGGCGGATTTGTAGGACGTTTCTTCCGAGCGCTGTAGGCAGAATCGCCGCATCGCCCCTTTCCTGTATGAAACCCCAGTTTCTGCAAGATTTTGTCACTGATACGGTCCACTTTTCCTACAACGGCACGGACGCCAATGCCGCGAGAGCAACATGGATCAATACGACAAATCTGGCCTGGCCTTACAGAAAAATCTGCTCAATCTGCGTCGTGAACGGGATCGCTTGAGGACCGAAGGCAAGCATCAGGAGGCTGAACGACTGGCGCAGGAAATTTCGCGCATCGAAGCGGTGGTGGCTGCATTGCCCGCAGAGGCCAAACCACCAACGTTGCAGTAGGTAAGCAAACGGCCCTTGCCTGTATCAAGAAATACACTGTGGTCGATCCTGATAATTAATTTGTGAGGGGGCCGGATCATCCCTACCGTATGACGCTAGTCAAGTCTGGGAAGCAAAGGCCCCTTTCATGAACGACCGTGAGTTCATCAATGCCATCGACGCCGATGGGCTACCCCTGAACATCGCCGTGCGCGGCGGCCGCATCAGCCACCTCGGCGCGCACCGCGCCCGCACCGCCGCCATTGAGACCATCGACCTGGAAGGCCTGCTGGTGCTGCCCGGCTTCGTCGACGGCCACATCCATCTGGACAAGAGCTTTGTCGGTGACCGCTGGCGCCCGCACCAGCCGGTCGCCAGCCTGCGCGAGCGCCTGGCCGTGGAAAAACGCGAACTTGCCAGCGCCCCACCGATCGTCGAGCGCGCCGACGCGCTGATCCGCCAGGCCGCCTCGTTCGGCACCCTGGCCATGCGCTGCCATGTCGACGTCGATGCCACCACTGGCCTGGCCAACTTGCGCGCCATCCTTGAAGCCCGCGACAAGTGGAAAGACCTGGTCGACATCGAACTGGTGGCTTTCCCGCAGGCCGGTGTAGTGACCTGCCCTGGCACCGCGCAGGTGATGGAGGCCGCCGTGCGTGAAGGTGTGCAGGTGGTTGGCGGCATCGACCCGACCACCCTGGACGGCGATGCCGACGCCCAGCTTGATATCGTTTTCGGTATTGCCGACCGCCATGGCGTGAAGGTGGACATTCACCTGCACGAACCCGGCGACAGCTGCATCGCCCAGCTCGAGCGTATCGCCGCCCGTACCCAGGCACTGGGCATGCAAGGCCTGGTGGCGGTCAGCCATGCCTACGGCCTGGGTGATGTCAGCGACGCCGTGGTTGACCGCACTGCCGAAGTGCTGGCCCTTGCCGGCGTTTCGATCATGACCAATGCACCCGGCGACCACGCCTTCCCGCCTGTGCTGCGCCTGCGTGCCGGTGGCGTGCGGGTGTTCACTGGCAACGACAATATCCAGGACGCCTGGTGGCCCTATGGCAACGGCGACATGCTGCAGCGGGCGATGCTGGTCAGTTACCGCTCTGGTTTCAATACCGACGAGGAGCTGCGCGTAGCATTGGAAATGGCGACCGTGGCCAGCGCCGGGGTGATGGGCAAGCAGGATTACGGGTTGAAGGTCGGCAATGAAGCCAGCTTCATCCTGTTCAAGGCTCCGAATGCAGCAGCGGCGGTGGCGGCAGCCATTCATGAACGGGTAATCGTGCGCCACGGCGCCTTCTGGGGTGGGCCTGCGCAGCTACAGCTGAAGGCTGCGCAGTTCGCCACCGAACTGCGTCGCTAGCGAGAGCCATGGCAAAGCGCGCTTACTGAATGTGCTTGAGCTTTTCGAGCATGGCGGCGCTGCCCTTGAGGTAACCGGTGACCTCGCCATCGTCCCGTTTGAATTTGATGCCCATCACCTTGTTGTCCAGCTTGACCAGCTCGACCGATGCCCGGATGACTTCGTGGGGATGAGTGACTTCTGCGGGCGCCTTGCCTTTCTGGATGGAAACTTCGCTGACGGTCTGCTCGAACCTGTTGTGTTCAGCATCATACGACCAGGACGACTGCTGCACGATCTTCTGCATTGAGTTCTTTTCGCTGAGGATCAGAAAGTCGGTGGCCGAACCGTCTGCCCTGAGTAGCAACAACGCCAGCGCCTGGGACGTGCCATCATCGGCGTTGGAGTACCAGACGCCATACAGGTCGCTTTTCAGGTACCTGGGCGCTGTGTTTGCCGTTTCACTTGGCGGCTTTGCTGTGCCGGGTGTGGAACAGGCGCAGAGCACCAGCGGAGCCAGCAGTGCGATTGCTACGGTGAGGTACTTTCTCATTACATTCCTGGGGCTTTTCAGTATCCGATCCGCAGCCTCACCCTTTCTTGACTGGCCGCGGGTTTCCTTTGAACAGGCTCAACCTGCCTGCATCGACAAACAGCGCTGCAACTGCAGCGCATTGGCGGTCGCTGCACCCGAGGCAGTGTTGTCGAAAATACACCATGTGCGGTGTCCGGCTGCGCAACTGAGGCGCAAATGTTCAGCCAAACCATTCAGGTACTCACCCGAATACTCGCTGTGATAGATCCGCGGTTCGCCGTGCAAGCGCCAATAGTTCAGGCCTGGCCATCCAGCCGGCGATGCGTCGGTGCCGAATCGCGCTGGGTTGGCCGCAACCTGAGCTACCTGCTGATCCATCAACAACGCCTGTGCGTCATGCCAACTGCTGTGCCTCGGCTCCAGAGCCAGCGGGCCTTCATAGCATTCACGCACCCTTTCGAAAAAACGCCGCGCAACGGCGTAATCATAGATCAGCGACGGGGGTAGCTGTATCAACAGGCATCCCAGGCGGCTACCTAGTTGCCCACATTGGGCCAGGAATTCGGCAAGCGGGCTCTCGCAGCCCTGCAAGCGCAGCTCGTGGGTGATCCTTTTGGGTACCTTCACTGCGAAGCGAAAATCCTCAGGCACAGACGAAGCCCAGCGAGCGTAGGTTTCTGGCCGATGGGGTCGGTAGAACGAACTGTTGATCTCCACAGCGTTCAACTGGCCAGCGTAGCGTTGCAGGTGGGACCCCGACTGTGGAAAGTGCTCGGCATAGCGACTTGGCAGGCTCCAGCCCGCACATCCCAGATGGATCATGCTGATCCTCCCTGCTTACCCGTTACTGATAATCGATCGGGATGAACACCAGCCCTTTGCATACTGAAAGGGCTGGCGAGACATGGGCTTGCCAATCATGGGGTGAAACCCAGCCCGGCAGAAAGGTCAGAGCCTTCAGCTTTGCGGCCCACCTGTGATGACCCGGCATCACCCGCCTGATGGATAGACTGCTCGACCGACGTCTTCACCTCGCTGCCCTTGGCCTTGAGGGTATCGGTCAACCGGTCACTGCTGGCGCCCATCAGTTGATCTTCTTTGTGCGTGCTCGGTAGCGCCGCCCCCAATGCCGCACCCAGGGCGATGCCCAAGGCTGCCAGCACCAGCGGCTGTTCTTGCAGCAGATGATCGAATTGCCCCTTCAATGCCGTGGTCTGGTCCGCGACCCTGTGTGCGGTACTGCGCACGGTATCAGCTGACGCACCCACGGAATCGCGCGCACCGCTGCCCAGCTCACTGGCCCGATCGCGCACGTCATGGGCCTTCATGCGTGCTTTCTGGCTTGCGTCGTGCATCGCTGCTCCGGCATGGGCGAAGGCATCTTTCACCGTGTCTACGGCATCGCCGAGTTTCTCGCCCAATCCGGGACCGTCATGCGCCGGCCCAGGGTTGAACGGGCGGTTCTGATTCAGGCCCAGCCATGCCAGGCCCAGCACCGTCAAGGTAGCGGGTACCGGATTATTTTTGAGCGTGGTGCCGAGGTTCTGGAAAAACTCGCCACCATGGCCTTTGGAATAGGCCAACACCCGGTCAAGCATCTGGCCTGGGCTCAGGCGCTGTTCGAGTGCATCTACCAGGTCGCTGATATGCTCGCGCTTGGCGTTGATTTCCTGCTCCAGCAGCTGCGGGTCTTTTTGCGCATCAGTCTCGAAAGGAGTGGTCATGGCAATTTCCTCTTCAGCGTGTCCTTGTCCTGTTGCATGGCATGCAAGGTGCGGTCAGGTGCCAAATGGCCGGGCTCGAATTGCTTCTTGCCAGACTGCAGCATGATGAAGCCAATCACTACCGTGACTGCGCCGACGATCAACGCTGCCAACCACGGCGCGACCACCAGCGCCAACGCGTAGACCGCCGCCATCAGAAGGATGACAAAGCCCGCCAGCACCACGATCGCCCCGGCTGCCACCGCCGCCGTACCCGCCTTCAAGGTGGCCAGGTTGTGCTGCAATTCAGCCTTGGCCAGCGCCAGTTCCTTGGTGAACAGCTCGGGCACTTCCCGCATCAATTGGCGCAGCAGCCCACCCACGCCGACCGAATCGTTTTCCGAGGAGTGCAAGCCTGTGTTATGCAAAGGATCGTTGTTCATCATTCACCTCCTTTGAGCGGGTCGCGCTCGAACGGGCTGCCACTGACTGGCGTACCGGCACCTGTCCCAACGGGATCGTTCGGGGTGTAAAGAGTGCTGGTGGATATGTCGCTGCCTCTGTCAGGTGTTTCTGGCTGCGCAGGATGCGGCGGGCTGAAAGCCGCAGCCGCAGGACGGTCTGGTTCCTGGGTGGCAGTGGCTCGGAGGAAACGTGACACGGCAAAGCCGACTGCAACGCTACCGGCCAGAAACAGTGCCGGGTTGCTGCGGGCAAGCTGTGCGCTGCGTTGCAGCAGGCTCTCGGCGCTTTCGTGACGTACCTGTTCGGCGAACTCGCCCACATATTCAGCCGCCTGGCTGAGATAGTGCGAGAGACCCAGGCTGTCGTTGCCTTCCAGCGCCGACGCCGCTGATCGCGCACCCTCCTTCAGCGAATCGAGCTGGTCGGCTGCAGTATCGCGATAATGCTCAAACTGTTCGCTGCCCTGGTGCCTGGCTTCACCCAGCAACGCTCCGGCCTCTTGATGGATGGCATGCACGTGGTCCTGGAGGTTGCCGGGTGGGGATGTCGAGCTTTGGTCGGTCTTTTCCATCGTTGTACCCTCGAAGCTGATTGGAAGTGAATGCCGGTTTTGAGAGGCATTCTTGCGAGGGACGCGTTGCAATCGAAGGGAGTTCAGCGCGCATGACCTGTGACATTTGCTTAAGGACCCAAAGGTAATCGTGACATCAACCGGGCTGCTGATAACCGCCGCGCATGCTTTGACGGCGTATCCGCTAGCGTGAAACGCCCCCCCGCAGTCCGCTTGGCCATCTACCAAAGTCTGGATCTCGGCGAAGACCTCTGAGGTCACGCAAAGGGACTCCGCTGCATCCCGAACAACTCGTGGACCATGATTGCCTGGGCTATCTGTTCTGCGATCAAACCGCCGCCTGTAGAGGTGCTCAAGCGCGAATGCTTCGTGGCCGATCGCGACCGGAATTGGATTCTTCGTTGGTTTCGAGACTCTCTATAACGATCAGCAAGCGCTAGAGGAGCGGCCTGCCCGCTGCTTGAACAACAGTGAAAATGGAATAGAGAATGGTCACATTCGATCTGCAACGGATGCTGATAGGCGAGCTCCCGCTAACCTTCCTTCTCGAGGTTGCCTTGCGGGTTTCTGCAGCATTCCTGGCCGTATTCTTTTTCTTGAAGTTCAGTGGCCGACGTGGAATCAGACAGCTCTCCCGATTCGAACTCGTCGTCATTCTTACCCTTGGTTCTGCAGCAGGCGATGTGACCTTTTACGAAGATGTGCCCCTGCTTCCGGTCGCGCTCGTTTTCCTCACGCTATTGCTGCTCTATCGCGGCACCCTCTACCTCATGCGGCGAAGCAAAACCTGTGAGGCGTGGATCGATGGCTTACCCATCACGGTGGTAAAAGACGGGATGTACGAAATCCATTCTCTGCGGAACCTGAACATATCCTCCAATGAACTGTTCATGGAGCTTCGTCAACAAGGTGTGGAACACTTGGGCCAGGTACGTCTTGGCCTGTTGGAAACCGATGGGGATCTCAGCCTTTATTTTTACGCTGCTGAAGACACTCGTCCTGGCCTATCGGTGCTCCCTGAAGAACACCGGTCAGAGTTTGCATCACCCCCGACTGCAGGCCTCTACTGCTGCGTGAACTGCGGATTCCCGACTTACCACGAGACGCAGGACTCGGTCTCTTGCACCCGATGTGGCCATCCCATCTGGTCTCCTGCTCTAGATACCCTACGCAACCGCTAATGAGCCATCTGGCACCCGATCCAATCAACGCATTGGGGATTGCGGTGATCCCTGGTGCATAGCCAGCCTGGCACAGCAATCGCGGACTTCGTCCGAGAGTCCGTAACGCTTTGCCATCACAGAATTCCTTTTCGTTGATGGCGGGGGGACTCTACAAAATGATCTTGTGGCGGCGATTGGGTTTCTCGGAGTTTCGTATAGAGCCTGGAGAGCCAGCGCCCCGAGCCAACATTTGCGAACGATAGGGTCGGTATGGCCTGGGTGGTGACGCTTCAATTGCTACTTAGGCACCGACACCGGAACAGTAGTTTCAGTTTTCAAAAGACACTACAAGCGCGCCAATGATCAAACACAAGCTCGCCACAATTGTTAAGTTCATTCGCATAGGTAAATACCACTCAGGCAAAAAATTCATCAATTTACGATCTTGCCAAAAGTGTCCAATAAAGCCAAAGCATAAAAGGAAGCAGCCCCATGGCGCAGGTAACAACATGCCAATCCAACCGATAAGGGCTGGAACCACACTCCACACGAGCCTCTCCTGTCGCTCAGCCGCAGGCAAGCCCTGTAGCGTCATAGCGAACCCCCAATGCAGAGCCCCCACAAAACTCAGTATCACAGCCCCATAGCCAACCAATGCAACAGATAGAAACTCTCGATACTCAGCCGCCAAACAAATCAGCAGTGTCAAACCAACAAATGGCAGCAATCCACTGTAACCCAAGACTGTAAAGCGACGTGGAGATAACGAATCGAAAACAGTACTCATTGGTACGTCACTCCTCTAAGGCTCAGGATCAGTTTTCAGGTGTTTCGCCCAATGAGCTTCAGGAATTCGTACCGGGTAGTCGGGGACTCTCGGAACTCACCAAGCATTACCGACGAAATCATCACCGAGTTCTGCTTTTCTACACCTCGCATCATCATGCACATGTGCTTAGCCTCGATAACTACCCCAACCCCTGCAGCGTCAGTCACTTCCTGTACGGCACATGCAATCTGTCTGGTTAAATTCTCTTGAATCTGCAAACGGCGGGCGAACATATCAACTAAGCGTGCCACTTTGGAAAGACCTAATACACGCCCTGTTGGCAGGTAAGCAACATGCGCCTTTCCAATAAACGGCAACATGTGATGCTCACATAATGAGTACAGTTCAATATCGCGAACCACGACCATCTCATCGTTCTGGCTTTCGAACAAAGCACCATTGACTATCTCATCCAGGCTCTGGGAGTAGCCATTGCATAGGTATTGCATCGCTTTAGCAGCACGTTGGGGCGTATCCAAGAGGCCTTCTCGCTGCGGGTCTTCACCCACGCCGACAAGGATTTCACGATAAGACTCGGCTAGCGAACGCGACATTTGGATTCCTCACCTTTGCAACGTTGCCCACCCTCGGGATGAGGGAGCCAGGCCAAACCAGGCCTCAAAAGACAGAACAATCTGTAAAAAACCGAAAGAAAAGGACGTAGCGGACGCCAAGCCAGTGGAGCTGCCCAGATTCCTACACCGGCAGCACGCCAACTCCACAAGGTTGCGTCCAAGCCTGTGACCCACTGATCGTTCGAGTGCGATCCATGAACCCCACCTATCACATGATGGGGCAGCAGGTTACCGTGGCATCTCTGGCGAGCAGTTCCACGGCAGAAGAGCTTCGTAGTCGGCCACCGAGGATGCATACGGCAGGCGCTCAAGTACGTGGCGCAGCCACGTATAGGGCTCCTGGCCGTTGACCTTGGCGGTCTCAACCAAGCTGTAGATCTTTGCGCTGGCACTGGCGCCGTTCACGGTGTCGCTGAACAGCCAAGCCTTGCGCCCGATGACAAATGGCTTGATCGCACGCTCCGCAAGGTTGTTGTCGATCGGCAAATGGCCGGCCTCGACATAGCGTTCCAACCGACTCCAGTTGTTGGCCAGATAGTGCACGGCCTTGCCCAGCACACTTTGCGGTGTGACCTGGGAGTACGTCTTGTCCAGCCAGCTTTTCAATTGGCCGAGGATCGGTAGGCTTCTTTCTTGGCGACCGATGAACCGCTGTTCGTCGCTGACTTCCTTGAGGTCGCGCTCGATGCCGTACAGCTTGTTGATCATCGCCAGCGCTACATCGGCGCGGCCCGTCTTACCCTTGGGCTGCACTTTCTGCGCATCGACGAACTTGCGTCGAGCATGAACCATGCACGCCAGCCGCTCGATATCGGGCTGCAACGCCAACGCGTTGTAACCGGCGTAATCATCGGTCATCACATAGCCGCGATACCCTTCCAGCAGGCGTAACGGTACTTCCTGCGCACGGCTGGTGGTGTAGTCAAATAGCACAACTTGTCGATCAGGCGGGCCGCTGGCCTGCACCCACATCCAAGATTGGCTGGTCGGGTCGCGGTCTGGCTCTTTCAAGACCTGTACGCGCGTTTCGTCGCAGTGAATCACCGGACTTTCCAGCAGCCGGTCACGCATCAGGTTTAACAGTGGCTGGAAGTGTTCGCTGCACTGGATCACCCAACGCGCCAGAGTTTGTCGTGGAATGTGGATGCCGTGTCGGGACAGTACGCTTTCAAAACGGTGCAGCGGCAAGCCATCGACGTACTTGGTCGTCAGCAGCATGGCCAGCACGCTGGGGCTGGCCATGCTCTTTTCGATCAATTGGGCTGGCTTGTCAGCGGTAACCGGCGCGGTTTCGCAGCCCCGGCACCCGTAAATCTTGCGCACGTGTTTGAGTACGCGGATCTGCATCGGCACGATGTCGAGCTGCTCGCTGGTTTCCTCGCCAATGACATGCTTGCGGCAACCACAGGCGCAGGTCAGTTCGTGCTCGGGCAGGTCGTGGATGACTTCGACCCGAGGCAGATCGGCCGACAGTGGTTTGCGTTTGCCGCGACGTTTGGCAGGCGCAACGACTTCTTCGTCGGCATCGTCAACCACCGCCAGTAGCGGGTCGCTTTCGGGTTCGTTGAACATCGCCAGTTGCGGCGTGTTGGGATCGACAGTTTGCTCGGACTTACGGCCAAAGAAACGGTCACGCCATAACTTGATCTGCTCTTTCAGGTCGTCGATGTGTGTCGTATAAGCCTCCTTGACCTCCTGCTCGCGCACACGGGCAGCCGATTGCTCACACGCACGAGCAGCGTAACTCTCAAGCAGCATTTGCTTAAGCAGAACAGGGTCATCCGGGAGGTTGTCGGGCACTGAAATCATGGCCCGGATTATACCGGGTCAGGCGACGAAACGGGGCGTCAGAACCTGATGCGGACGGTTGCGCCAGAGGTCTAAGCCGTCGAGTAACCAGTTAAGTTCCTGGACGGTCAGGACGATGGCTTCGTCGGTGGCGTCGGGGGAAGTTTTGAAACGTTCGGCTTCGAGGCGCTTGAGCCAAAGGCAGAAGCCGTTGCGCTCCCAGTACAACACCTTGATGCGGTTACGGGCTTTATTGAGGAAGACGAAAAGTACGGGGTCGAACACGGCGACTTTGATGTCCAGCTCGACCAGGGCGGTGAGGCCGTCGATGGATTTTCGAAAATCCACAGGCTTGGGATAGAGGTACACCTTTTCGACTTTGCTGTCGGGACGCATCATGGCGGACTGGCTCCAGAAAGAAATCGGGAGCGCAGCATCGGGCTTCAGGTAGTCGCTTGGAATGTGGGCTTCATGGAGCGGATACGATCGTTCGCGAACCTTGCGTGCAAGCACGACCTCAATTGTTCAATCGTCAGGCCCAAGGGTCTGGGATCGAAGCCATCGCCATCGATATCGATCAGGATGAGCTTTGCTGCGGTAGAGCGCCTGCGCAGGAAGGCCACCTCCCTGGAGCACAATGGGCACGCGCCGTCGAAGTACAGCGTCAAAGGCCACTGGCAATACATGTACAAGACCTCGTATTTGTACAGGTTTTGTATAAGTTAGCGGAACCCAAGAAATTAGCAATGGCCGTGATGAAAGATCACCTCGCAAAGCGCCCATCAGCCTGAGGCTGGCGGGATCAGACGCCGTGCAGATAGCGGTAGGCGACTGGAGTCAGCAGGTGTCAGTCGAGATCGGGTGGAACGAACACCGGTCGGTGCAGGGATTGGCTCCTGCCAGATCACACCCCGATGCATCTTCAGAACAGTCAAAAAAATTGAATCAGCTAATTGCCTGCTCGGTCAGGAATTATGAACGCAGTAAATCTGACGAGGTAACAGCAATGACTATCCAGGCAGAGACACTCGCTCAATTGACCAAAGCTCTCCAAGAGCGCGGCATGAAACTCGTAACAGACGTTGCATTTACCAGAGCGCCATACCGGCAAAACCATCGGTGGATCTGCATCGTCGAGTAGCAACTCTATTTGCCGGCGGCTCGGGCTAAGACCCCACCGCCGGCTCTGCCCACTCAGCCAACAAAGCAGCCCAAGCCCTGGGAGCGGCCGCTCAATTGCCACGGCTGCGGACGCTTCATCAGCCGGGACGGCCGATTGACTGCCAAGAACTGCGGCGCGAAGGACTGCCCATGACCCTCCGGCGCTGCCTGCGAGAGTCTTCCCCGATCTCGCAACTCCATTACCACTCTCCTTGTTTGGTAAGCGGCGAAGCATATCACTCGGCGCTGCCCGCCAGCGCCTTGTCAGACAGCACCCGGTTCAAGAATCCGTCCCCAGGTTTCGATCAGTAAGGAAACTTTCACGGGTGGTGCCCTTTACGCAAGCACTTACAAGATGAGCAATATCGCTCGTTCTTGGAGTTCTACCTGTGATCATCGGACGCCTGATTCTGATCCTTCTGTTTGTTTACGTGTACGTGCAGCTGCACGGGTAACAGTAATCCCGGCGGCCTCTGTTTGGGCCACCTCCGCCCAAGATCGCCGATAAGTGATCCCCGCTTTGCGGCAGGCCTTCGACAAGCCCACATCCGAGACACCTATTTCCTTTGCGATGATGAGAACAGGTCGCTCCCACACCATTTCAAATAGCTGTTGAGGTGTGAAGGTTTTTTCGACGTACATTACTCACCCTTTGTGACATCCAAAGCGTTGTACCAATCAACGTATGGCGAAAGGTCTACCCGACAGCGATTGTAGTCCGGGCTGCCGTCATCCCACCAAACGGGCCCCCGCTCGCCCAGTTCTACCTTGGCAGCATTCACTCGCGCACGCGCAGATTTGAGCATGCTCGAATCGTCAGCGCGCTTGGCCTTTTTGACATCTCGTCGAGCATCCATCAGGGCATGCACAAGGCGTTGCCGCTCGCATTCACTCAATGAAGGATTCGTGCAGCGCCAGAGCTGACCTTTGACAACAAAATAACGTCCGTCTGGTGTCGTTGGATGCATAGCGAAGATCTCGTGGGCGATACATGAAGGACACCAGAGATGACTCAAAGGGTGCATGCCGGAAGAAGACGGATCGCGTTTTGGCCTGAACCGTCCTTCGTGTAGGCAGCGCAACCTGCCGGTTGAATGCACGAGATGGAGCAAAGTCAGCCTCCACTAGCGCCATGGAGCACATCCGTACTCCAGCCTCTTGCTATCACTGCAACCCCCACCCTCCCGACCCCGCGTGCTTTCCAGAGCACCTTTGACACAGGGTATTATCGATGGCTGATCACTGAGAGGCTCAGGCAGCGTATGACCGAACATAACCGGCACGACATACCATCAGGCGCGTTAACGGCCCGGGACGTCAGCCAGGTGTTGCGAGAGGTTGTGCTCGGGCGTCGGACAATGACGAAGGTAGACCGCCTGTTCACAGAGCAGCTGTACGCCAGTCATTGCCAGGTCGATGTAGAGGGCTGGCTGATCACGATTTACAACGACAGAGATGAGCCGGACTACTGCGCGAGCTGTGAGAGTCCCGATGGTCAGCGCTGGGAGTTCGATCCAGGTAGTCGGGCGGATCCTGTTGCTCTGTTATCAACGTGGGAACATCAAACTCTGAAGCGGATGTTGAACGCACTGTAGAGCAAGGCCCGGCATTCGTGAATCGAGCCATCGTCGTATGCTGAAGTCTCAGCTGCGGGGCGACCTTCCATCAGCCTTGCCCGCTCCGCTTGGTGTCTCTCATTCAGTGATCTTCCGAAGACAGCTTGATGCCGGTAAGGCTGCTGCCGCTCACAGCCGCCTCACTCGGCTAAGCTGAATAGCATCGGTGATGGCTGATGGAGGATTGCTCGCTAGGCCCCAGCTAGCCACTGCTAAAAAGGACAGAATCATTTCGAGGGTGCAAAGGATATGCGCAAGAAAGGGCAATCATGGTTTCTGCCGCTTCTAGTTCTCTTCGTGATGATCTGGGCCATTGGCAAGAATGATTCGCCTAAAACTGAGCCACCAGTTATCCAGGCGCCGGTTAGCACTTTGGCCTCAACCTCATCACCAGTACCACAACCTACACAAGCCTCGGCACCCGAGCATTTCGTCAACGCGGACAAGCTGACTCTGCGCGCTCAACCGGGAGGGAAAGTGATCTCTAGCCTCAAGCGCGGTGAGAAGGTTCAGGTCTATGAGCAGAAAGCGGAATGGGCGCGAATCAGCCTCGACGGCCAACCACAACGATGGATCTCCTACAAAAACCTCTGCAGCGGCTCGAACTGCTTTGTCACCTCGCAGCCCAAAAGGGAGCGCCCTGCTCCGCGGCCAGTTCGAAGCTCAACACCTGAATATGGATCATCGTGTCCCTGCTCCACTGGTCGTGTTTGCATAGGCCCACGAGGCGGCCGCTACTGCATCACATCTGGGGGAAACAAACGCTATGGCGTTTAACTGTAGTGGTCAACAATTCCCGGACACAGAATTGAGTTTTTCTTCCGCCACCGCCGGCGGTACGAAGCCGTTGTGCTGATGCGGCCTTATCCAGTTGTACCGCTGCATGAGGTAACGGCCGATGTCCTGCTCGGCCAACGCTGTCGTCATGTAACCCACTGTCGGCACCCACTCCGTTTTCAGGCTACGAAACAGCCGCTCCATGGGCGAATTGTCGTAACAATTTCCCCTTCGGCTCATGCTCTGGGTCATCCGATAGCGCCAGAGCCGCTGGCGGAAGCTACGGCTGCCATATTGGCTGCCCTGGTCGCTGTGAAACAGCACGCCTTGTGGTCTGCCACGCATCTCGTAAGCCCTGTCGAGCGCTTTGACGACCAGTTCCGCATCAGGCTTGGCGGACATCGCCCAACCCACCACTCTGCGGCTGCACAAGTCCAAGACCACCGCCAGATAGCTCCATCGACCCTCTGCCCAGATATACGTGATGTCGCCACACCAGACCTTGTTTGGCGCAGCCACGGTGAACTTGCGATCAAGCACATTGGGAATGTCGGGGCGCTCGACCGTGGCCTTCTTGTACGCATGAGAGCCGGGCTGTTTGCTGATCAGTCCTTGTTCCTTCATCAATCTTCTGACTCTGAAACGCCCGACGTTAACGCCTTCATCCCGCAGCATGGCAACCAGACTGCGACTGCCCGCTGAGCCACGACTTTGGTTGAACAGCTCGTTGACACGACTGCGTAGGTTCACTCGGCGGACATCGATATGACGCCGCCGGGCCAAGTGGGCGTAATAACAAGACCGGGGTAGCTCGAAGACTGAACACAACAGTTGAACAGGGTAGTGCTTTGCCAACTGCCGAATCGACTTCAACGTCTGCGCCCGTGTTCCTCGGCCATCAAGAGCGCAGTGGCCTCCTTTAATATTTTCTTCTCAAGCTCCAGCCGGTTGATACGGGCCTGAAGCTCCTGAATGGTCTGCTGCTCCGGCGTGAGCGCCTTGGCAGTGGGCGTAACGCCCCCGCGCTCCAGCTGCAACTGGGTAACCCAGCGGCGCAATAAGCTCTCACCTACATCGAGAGATCTGGCGGCCTCGGGACAACTGTAGCCCTGGTCGAGCACCAGGCTGGCAGCCTCACGCTTGAAAGTCGGGGTGAAAGTACGTCGTTGTCTGCTCATCGAACACCTCTGTATGGCGAGCATTCTCGCCTAAAAAGGTGTCCGGGGTTAGTAGACCACTACAAACTATCGCTAATGATTGGGCTTGGCTGGGCCGCCGAGGGCGCGAAGTTGATAGTCAGTAACGGCTTGAAACTGATGTTCAGCCAGCAGCCGTAAACGCTTGAGCTCCGCCCCGGTGATGCCGTCGGCTTGTGCCTAGTGATACCGTTTCATAGCGTTTACAGCATCCGGGTACATGGGATTATCGGGTGGCAGAACGCTCTTGAGATCCTTCGCCATATTGAAATCCTCAGGGTCTATGCGAATAGCTGAACCATAGCCTGCCTGGATTACGTTAGCTTCCGCGGTAGTAGTTTGGGCACTACCAAGGAGGTGAGATCTAATTGAAGACAGCCTCGCAATCAGCCAGCTTTGCTACGTAAGCGGCCTGCAGACGGCACATTTCGAATTAGTGTACTGATTCGCCTAGTGTACCGGCTTTGTGCAGTTGATAGTCAATCACGGTCTGGTACAGATGATCCGCCTCGATGCGAAGGCGCTCGAGATCGGCGTCGGATCGGCCTTGGGCCATTGCCTCGTTGTAAGCCCTGATAGCCTCCAGCGCTTGGTTCAGTAGAGGCTCGCCTCCGCCATTCCCAGCAGTGTTCGCTTCATCTGCTTGCCTCTGCGTTGTTAACTGACTCGCTCTTGGTTTCGTAGACACATCGAATAGTTGCAAATGGCCATTAACTGCCTTTCGCGAATGGCTGCCTCCGATCCACAACTGTCATTAGTAAATGGCAGCAACCGACCCAATTTAAAAAGTTGCAATCCTATTTTCCTCCGCCTTTTGTAAAGCGGCGAGTAACTCATTGTTGCTTCCCCCGAGCAGACTTGTCGCCTGGGCAGCACGCTTCAACAGCAACAGTCGAGCCGCCTGGAGCTGATCCTTGTTGAAACGCTCGGAGGGGCCTGACAGCGTGAGAGCACCTTTGAACTCATGGCCGACACCAAACACAGGAGCAGAGATCGATGATGTATCTGGGTCACGTTCTCCGAACGAAGCTGCCCAGAACTGTTCCCGCACCTCAGCTAAAGCGCGATCAGCTGGCGGGCCAAATGCCCTGAGGATCTTTCCGGAGGCTCCGGCATGCAGCGGGAATCGGTCACCCTCATGGATGCTGAAGCGCACTGCTCGCTTGGGTTCTACCCTGAAAAGTACCACTCGGATATCGTTCTCGATCACGTAGAACGAAGAGGTCTCGCCACTCTCTTCAGTCAGTGCCTCAAGCACCGGATAGATCGTATCGCGTAGACGGAAAGAGGATTGGTAAATCTGAGCCAATCGCAGAGGCTCATGGCCCACAGCATACTGCCCGTCAGCCAGGCGCCTGATAAATCCAGCCCTTTCCAAAGAGCTCATGAGTCGAAGGATAGTGCTTTTGTACAAACCAGTGCGACGAGCGATCTCAGCTAGCGGGAGAGTGCTTTGATCAGGCTCGAAAGCTCTAAGGATCGCAAAGGCTCGATCAACCGCTGCCACCCCTCCGTCAGCATTGTTCTTGGAAGCTTCGGCTACCGTTGGCTCATTTTTTGGTGACATCAGACTTCTTCTCGGCACAATCGTGAAAAAGCGGCCCCTTGAGGGGGCCGTTCAGATGGCTGATACCTTACCTGTGAGTACGGTTAGCAGCTAGTCCATTGTCCAGAACAACGTTCTGCTTTACCAACATCAGACTTCAGGCATCATGCATAAACAGTCGCAGGGACAATGCCATCACGGCGGCGAAGAATAGGATGCATCCCATGACCATCAGGCCCGCCGTGAAAGACTGGGTGTAGTCCTTCAGGAAACCCATCAGGTATGGCCCGACGAACCCGCCAAATGCACCTATGGAGTTGATCAGAGCAATACCCCCAGCAGCAGCTTGGCCACTCAGGAACTTCGCTGGCAGCGTGTAGAAGATCGTTTTCGCCGAGATTGTTCCCACCAGGGCCAGTGTGATGCCTGCCAGCGCTGGAATCAGGGCGTTCATATTCACCGCAAAGATCAAAGCAAGACCGGCCAGTACCAACGCTGTGATCAGGTTCAAGATCCCGCGTCCGCTCCGGTCAACATGCTTGGCCCAGAATAACAGGCCGATGGTTGAGAAGAAGTACGGTACTGCAGCGACCCATCCGATCAAGCTTATTTCTACGCCCTGCGCCTTTAGCATTTGCGGCAGCCAGATACCGATACCGTAGGTGCCGATGGTGAAGCTGAAGGTGATGGAGCTCAAGATCCACACTCGCGGATCCTTCAGTGCTGCAGCGAAGCCGTGGCTTTTTTTGGTGTTCGCCTTTTCCTTCTCCAGCATGCCGGTGAGAGCGTCCTTCTCTTCTAGGGACAGCCACTTGGCCTCGTTAGGCCGATTGGCAAGCACCTTCAACGTGATGAGCCCCAGGACACAAGCTGGCAAACCCTCAATGATGAACATCCACTGCCATCCCGCGAGCCCCCAAGCACCGTGCATTTGAAGCAGGTAAATAGAAAGTGGGCCACCTACAAGGAAGGAGATCGGCGTTGCAACTGTGAACCAAGCCAGTACCCGAGTACGGTATTGGGCAGGGAACCAGAGGGTGAGGAAGAAGATTACTCCAGGGAAGAAGCCGGCCTCGGCAACACCCAAGAGGAAACGAACAACGTAGAAACTATAGGGGCCGATAACGAATGCCGTGGCTGCTGCGGCAAGTCCCCAGGTGATCATGATTCGAGCCATCCAGAGCCGTGCGCCGAACCGGTACATGGCCAGATTACTGGGGACTTCGCAAAGGCAATAGCCCACGAACATTATCCCTGCACCCAGGCCAAACTGAGCAGCAGTCAGCCCGAGCTGGTCGGTCATCTGCAGGGCTGCGTAACCGACACTTGTGCGATCCAGGTAGTTGAAGAAATAGGCCAGTGCCAGCAATGGGATAAGCCGCCAAGCGGCCTTCTTCATTGCTCTTTGCTGCACCAGAGATGTGACTTCAGGCTGCGGCATGGACAAGTGGGTATCCGGGGTCGTGACATTAGCCATGACTGTATCCTCGGTTTTGTTGTTATGAATACCGTGGCTGGATGGGCCATCGGTGAGCACAGGCTTCTAGTACATCCAGTACCAGTAGCGCTGCTGATTTCGCCCGAGAGTCATTTCGAGCTCGATGTGAAAAGGGTGTCGCTAGCGAGCCCTGGCAGGAGGCTTGCATCAGTTGTGATTAGGCAGTTTTGACCGTGCCGCTAGCTTCGAGCTGAGTGATCTCGTCGTCACCGTAACCCAGCTGTGCAAGCAGCTCTCTCGAATGGCTGCCTAGGGTCGGGACATTGAGACGAGCGCCAAAGCGTTGGCCATTCATCTCAAAAGGCAGCATCGGCACCTTCACCTGCTCGCCATCTGGCAACGTCAGCTCTGCCATACCGCCAGACTGATTAAGGTGCTCATCCTCAAACATGTCTTCCGGTCGCTGAATGGGGGAAAACGGCAAGCCGGCTTTCTCACAGAGAGCCATCACGGTCTGCTTATCCATGCCAGACAAGCGCTCCCGCACCATAGGAATTATTCGGTCTCGAGCCTGAACGCGCTGGTTGTTCCGACTCAGTTCGGCGTCCTTTCCAAATTCAGGGAAGTCGAAGGTTTCGCAGAATGAGACCCACTGACTGTCGCTGACGACGCCCATGAAGACCTGCTCACCATTCTGGGCAGTCTCGAAAACGTCATAGATAGCCCAAGCCGAAATTCGACTCGGCATTGGTGCTGCCGCTTTACCGGTCACGACTTTCTGCATCATGTGCTGAGCGACTAGGAAGGCCGAGTTTTCAAACAGACCGGTCTGTACGAACTGACCACGGCCGGTCTCTTTGCGCTGCAGCAGGGCGGCAAGAATTGAGACAGTGCTGAACATACCGCCCATCACATCGTTGACAGAGGCTCCTGCGCGCAATGGGCGCCCGACAGGCCCAGTCATGTAAGCCAAGCCCGTCATCATCTGTACGACCTCATCCAGCGCCGTGCGCTTCTCATAGGGGCCTGGCAGGAAGCCCTTCATCGAGCTGTAGATGACGTCCGGCTTGATGGCTTTGACTTGCTCGTAGCCCAGGCCCAATTTCTCCATGGCGCCAGGACGGAAGTTTTCAGTCACGACATCTGCCGTGGCGAGCAATTTCTTCACAGCGGCCATGCCTTCCTCGGACTTGATGTCCACCGCAAAGCTCTTCTTGTTGCGGTTGTAGGTCATCCAGTAGCCGGCACCCGATCCCATCAGTCGACGGGTGTTGTCGCCCTCCGGCACGGGCTCCACCTTGATAACCTCGGCGCCAAGATCCGCAAGAAGCAGCCCGCAGGTTGGGCCCATTACCATGTGGACAAACTCAACTACGCGAATGCCAGACAGGGGGAGAGATTGTTCTTCGTGCAGGCTCATATGGCCTCCTTCGCATAGGTGAAATTCTTGCCAACGCCGGCATCTGGGATGAAGCCGTAGACAGGCTCTCCGGGAAGCCCACGGCGAAGTGCCTCACGTGCCGCAACCAAGCGATCAATGTCGACGCCGGTTTTCAGGCCCATCGACTCAAGGAGGTACACCAAATCTTCAGTGACGATGTTGCCCGAAGCACCCGGCGCGTATGGACAGCCGCCCAAGCCGCCTTGAGAACCATCGAACGTCTTCACGCCTGCGTCCAATGCAGCGACGACGTTGGCCAGACCCTGGCCCCGAGTGTTGTGGAAGTGGGCGCTGCCTGCGAGCGCGCCGAGCTCTTGGAACAGACGAGTGAACAGTCGACGCACTTGAACGGGGTTGGCGTAGCCGACCGTATCTGAAAGGCCGACTTCGTCTACCCCCAGTTCCGCCATTTTCAAGGCGATCGCCATGGTCTCGTCGTCGGTTACGACGCCTTGAATTGTGCAACCGAAGGCTGTCGAAACGCCGGCCTCGATCAGGACATTCGGGAAGCGCTCATTACGCGAGGCAACCACCGCCTGAACCTCATCGAAGACTTGAGCGTGTGTCTTGCGGATGTTTGATATCGAGTGCTGCTCGCTAACGGAAATGGGCAGCGTGATCTTGTGCACACCAGCGTTGAAAGCGGCTTCGGCACCCTTGAGATTCGGCACCAGGGCAGTGACGAAAAGGTTCGGCAGGGTCAGGGCATGAGCGACGACCTGGGCCGCATCGGCCATCTGCGGCAGCAGCTTCGGAGATACAAACGAGCCGACCTCGATCTCTCTCAAGCCCGCGCCCGCCAAAGCTGAAATCCACTCCAGCTTCAATTCGGTAGGCATGGTGGCCTTGACGCTCTGCAAGCCATCTCTGGGCCCGACTTCGCTGACGAGGATGTCGATATCTGTCGCTTCTTTCACGGAGGTTCTCCTGTTACTGGGGAGAGCCTGTCCGAACATTCACTCAGTGCGGCTGCGAGGCGAAGCGCAGTTTTTATGATTGTTCTGTCAGGCAGAATTACGTTCTGTTTTAGTATCTACCCACATTTTCACACCTGTCAATGAGGCTGACGATGAAAGGATAAGGTCGGCTTTTCGCTGGCTATTGAGAGCGATCGTGAGTTTCGAGCGAGACTTGACAGCAAAGAAAATAGCTTGGAAAGTGTTCTATCAAAAGCAATGACGTTCTACTGGATAGAACAGTCGCTCGAAACAACAAGATATCCCAGGCAACGTACACTGATGAGATTGGCCCAGACTCGGCCGTTTGAGCCTCAGCGTCGTGTGTCTGTTTTCACATGGAGATTTGCCATGAGCCTGTATGCCCCTCCCGAGGAACGCCCAACAGAAGTCTTCAGCAGACTGCCGAAAGAGTTTTGGCGTGACGGGGATTCCGACTGGGTCAGAGCCAACAAACCAGGCCAGCAGGTCGCGAGCTTCCTGGAAGGGCCTTCCTTCGACCAGGCCGGCAATCTCTATGTCACAGATATCCCGTATGGCAGGATCTTTCGAATTTCCCCACAGGGTGACTGGGAACTGGTTGTTGAATACGACGGCTGGCCTAACGGCTTGAAAATCCATCGTGACGGGCGAATCTTCATTGCCGACTACAAGAACGGGATCCTCGTTCTCGACCCTATCAGCAAACGCATCGAGCCGTTCCTGACGCATCGTCGAAGTGAAGGCTTCAAGGGTGTAAATGATCTGTTCTTTGACCGACAGGGGCGCCTCTTCTTCACCGATCAAGGCCAGACAGGCATGCATGATCCAACGGGTCGAGTTTTCCGCTACGACCTGGAGCAACAACGCCTGGATTGTTTGCTGGATAACGGCCCTAGCCCTAATGGCCTGGTGATGGATCTTCAGGAGAAAGCACTGCTGGTAGCGATGACTCGCGGAAACGCAGTATGGCGACTCCCGCTTCAACCCGATGGCACTACGTCCAAGGTGGGTGTGTTCACCGCTATGGCCGGGGGTGTGAGTGGCGCAGACGGTATGGCTCTGGATGAGTCAGGAAATCTATATGTATGCGATGCAGGCAATGGATGTGTGTGGGCATTTGATTCCCACGCTGTGCCGCTCTATCGCTTCAAGTCATGCACCGAAGGCCGCACGCTCACCAACCTCGCCTTTGGTGGCGAAGGTAATCACGGCCTGTTCATCACCGACTCGTCGACAGGACACATCTTGAGGGCTGATCCCGGCCACTCAGGAAAGCGAATGTTCTCGCACGCTCCAGCCTAACGACTTCGTTGTGCGGCCCTGTGCATATGGCGCACGGGCTTTGCTCGGCTAAAAAACGGCCAGCGAAAACTATTACTCATACAAAACAGATAATAAGAGGGCTACATGCTCACTCTCTTGAGCTACACAATGATCGTCTGCTTCATGTACCTCGTCATGAGCAAACGCCTTTCACCACTGGTTGCCCTGATTCTGGTGCCGGTTGCATTCGCAAGCCTGGGAGGATTTGCAACCCAGCTCGGCCCCATGATGTTCGATGGCGTGAAGATGCTGGCCCCGACAGGGATCATGCTGACCTTCGCGATCCTCTACTTCTGCATGATGACCGACGCAGGTTTGTTCAATCCGCTGATCAAGCTGATCCTGAAATGCGTGAAAGGCGACCCGCTGAAGATTGTCATCGGCACTGCAGTGCTCGGAATTTGCGTGGGGCTGGATGGTGATGGTGCCACGACCTACATCATCACCACCGCAGCACTCCTTCCGCTATACCGACGCACAGGGATGAGCCTTCAGGTTCTGGCCACCGTTCTGTTGCTGACCAACGGGGTGATGAACATCCTCCCTTGGGCGGGGCCCTTCTCGCGTGCGGCAAGCGCCATGCACGTCGACATCACTGAACTGTTCATCGAGATGCTGCCACTCATGATCGCTGGAGCGGGCTGGGTAATTTTCGCGGCCTTTTACCTCGGTGGCCGGGAGCGCCGTCGTCTGGGTGTCGTGCAACTCGATCACGATGAGGTCATGAGCCACTTCACCGAGTTCAAACTGACCGACTGGCGCTTCCTTTTCAACGCTGTACTCACCATCACGCTGATCACCATGATGATGCTCAGCCTTATGCCCCTTCCAATCCTCTTCATGCTTGCCTTCGGCCTGGGCGTCTTGGTGAACTTCCCGAGCGTCAAAGACCAAAAGGAAGTCATCGGAAAATACGCCGACAACGTCATGGCGGTAACCCTGCTGATCTTCGCCGCTGGCATCTTCGTCGGGATCATGTCCGGCACAGGGATGATCAAAGCGATCTCGGAAAGCCTGATCCATGTGATCCCTGACTCCGCTGGTCATTTCATGTCGGTCATCACTGCGTTCCTCAGCATGCCTTTCACCTACGTGCTGACCAACGACGCTTTCTACTTCGGGATCCTTCCCATCCTGGCCGAGACTGCGAGCCATTACGGCATCGGCGCTAAAGAAATGGCCATCGCCGGATTGATCGGGCAGCCAGTACATCTGCTCAGCCCACTGGTTGCCTCAACCTATCTGCTCTGTGGACTGCTTGACCTGGACTACGGAGACAACCAACGAGCGTCCATCGGCTGGAGCATCGGTACGTGCCTGGTGATGTTCGTTGCGGCTATCGCGATTGGAACCATCGACATTTTCAACTGAGGGCCTTCCTTAACCAAGCAATGCACAGGTGGGCAAGCTCACCTGTGGTTGAAGTGATCAGCTTCTCCAATGAAGCCAGATTGCGACTCCGGCCCTTTACAAGAAGCTCGGGACGTAAACCGGTCGTTTGACCATTTTGGGTGAGCTGCTCAGTGCCACAAACGCTGGGCGTAAGCGAACCTTGGTGACGTGTCCCTCCCCGGTAACCCAGCAGAAATAACGCGTCACTCCAACCAACAAAAACAATTTGGCTGTTTCTGCGTGCCCATCTCCTGTGTGCGCAGTAAACGCCAGGAGTAATCATGAAGGCACATAACGTAATCCCGATCTGCACCTTTCTCAGCCTTGGCAATCTTGCCACTCCCGCACTCGCTGACGGCTTCCTAGGCTCTGTACGAAATCCCGAGAAACCTAATCGTCGCTCCTTTAGCGCTGAGATTTTGTAGAGTCACGCGCCATTAACGGAAAGGAATTCTGTGATGGCAAGGCGCTACGAACTCACGGACGAGGCCTGGGATGTGGTCTCCGATCTCTTCATCGAAACCCATGGCCGAGGCCGGCCCCGACTGAGCGACCGGCTGATGCTCGATGGCGTGCTGTGAGTGCTCTGCTCAGGTGCTGCATGGCGAGATATGCCAGAGCGCTTCGGCCCATGGTCAACGGTGTATCAACGGTTTCGGGGCTGGCGAAACCAAGGGACTTTCGAGCAGATGCTCAAACGTCTGCACCTGCGATTGAATGAGCAGGGCTTGATCGATCTGCAAACCTGGATGATCGACTCAACCGCAGTACGCGCAACCCGAGCCTCATCTGGCGCCGGGAAAAAAGGGGGCCTGACGAGCCTGCCGATCATGCTCTAGGCCGCAGTCGCGGTGGCCTGACAACCAAAATCCACATGCTATGCGACGCCAACGGAGCACCGCTGCGTTTTCTCCTCTCTGGCGGTCAAGCCAGTGACATCAGCTACGCACAACCGCTGTTGGATGAGGTCAGCATCCCATCGAGCCAACGTGGCCGCCCGCGCAAGCGCTGCAAATGGCTGCTTGCCGACAAGGGCTACGACGCAGAAGCGCTACGCCGCTACTGCGATCAATATCGAATACAACCCGTCATCCCGCTGCGCTCGATGAAGCGCAAGCCCAAGCCTGGCTTACCAAGACTGTTTGACCGGCCCAAATACCGACAGCGCAACATCATCGAGCGCATGTTCGGCTGGCTGAAAGAGAACCGCCGGATCGTGACCCGCTCCGACAAGCTCGCGAAAAGTTATGCCGCCATGGTCTCACTGGCTTGCTCCATGCGGTGTTTGCGACATCTCTTTTCGTACAGAGCCTAGGACGAATGTCGAGCCCGAGTATTGAGTAGATTTCGACCCGACTTCGTGTCGTGACTGACCTGCTTAGAAAAAATCCGAAGTCAAAACATGCTGGATTGGGCAGCTTGTTGGATGACGCTGCCCAAGGTTTTCATAGGTTCCGAGGGATCCAGGGTCGCACTGAGGGTTGGAATTTCACACTTAGCAGGATCCCCCTAAGCACTGCTATGCGTCTTTTCTATCAGTTCGGGCGGATAGCAAGTGTGCAGTTGGGATTCTGATAGGACTCTCGGGGTCAGAGGTATGCATTAGTGTGCATCCGAGAGCAGTTGACTCACGTGCATGCTTGGACAAGGGACGCTTGCGCCAAGGGAGGAAGGGTAAAAATAGGCACAAAAAAAGGGCTCAGATCTCTCTGGCCCTTGATTCGCTTGTGTTTGGCGGGGAACCAGGGATTCGAACCCTGGGAACGCTCTCACGTTCGCCGGTTTTCAAGACCGGTGCATTCAACCACTCTGCCAATTCCCCGATGCAATTCTGAGGGTATCCTGAAGTGTGCATCTGGGGACTACCTGAGATAAGAACTCTAGGATAGTTGCCCATCGACGGTTTCAAGACCGTTGCCTTAAACCACTCGGCCACGCTTCCAGCTCGTTTTGCGGCCGCCATAATACCGTAATGAAACAAGCTGTCAAACTCTCTGTGTCGCGGCTTGCGGAGCGTCTGTTAGACTGCTTGCATCTGAACGTCCAAAACCATGGATTCATAAGGAGTGTCGCCATGCGCGAACAGGATTATGCCGTACACCACGGCCAGCAAGCCGAGCAGCAGGAGGTCAGCAAGGTCCTGCGCAACACCTACAGCCTGCTGGCACTCACCCTCGCCTTCAGCGGTGTCATGGCCTTCGTAGCTCAGCAGATGCGCGTCGGTTACCCGAATGTGTTCGTCGTGCTCATAGGCTTCTACGGGCTGTTCTTCCTCACTGCCAAACTGCGTGATTCGGTCTGGGGCCTGGTTTCCACCTTCGCCCTCACCGGCTTCATGGGCTTCATTCTCGGCCCGATCCTCAACCGGTACCTGGGCATGGCCGGTGGCGCTGAAGTGGTCAGCTCGGCGTTTGCCATGACTGCGCTGGTGTTTGGTGGCCTGTCGGCGTACGTGCTGATCACCCGCAAGGACATGAGCTTCCTCAGCGGTTTCATTACCGCTGGTTTCTTTGTGCTGCTGGGTGCCGTGGTCGCGAGCTTCTTCTTCCAGATCAGCGGCCTGCAACTTGCAATCAGTGCCGGCTTCGTGCTGTTCTCGTCGGTCTGCATTCTGTTCCAGACCAGCGCGATCATTCATGGCGGTGAGCGGAACTACATCATGGCGACCATCAGCCTGTATGTGTCGATCTACAACCTGTTCATCAGCTTGCTGCAGCTGTTTGGCATCATGGGTCGTGATGACTGATTGATTGCTGCTTGGGAAAGCCCGCTTCGGCGGGCTTTTCTTTGCGCGCTGGAAATGTTGCGGGCTTGGACATTGACTTAAAAGTCAATAAATCCAGTTAATGGTCGGCGATCATGCCGCCATCGTGCATTCCCCTACCGCAATCGCACTTCTGCCCGTAGAATGCGCTCCTTTTTTCTACCGGGGCAGCTTCACTGATGAGCTCACACGAACACAGCCTAGGCGCGGCGGCGCCTGCAAACGAACTGGTACTTGGCCTTGAGGACAAGCCACGGCTGTTGATCGGCCTGCTGGCAGCCCTGCAACATCTGCTGGCGATCATCGTGCCGATCGTGACCCCTGGCCTGCTGATCTGCCAGGCGCTGGGTGTTTCGGCTCGCGATACCAACCTCATCGTCTCCATGTCGCTGGTGATCTCCGGTATCGCCACTTTCGTCCAGTGCAAGCGCTTCGGCCCGTTCGGTGCCGGGCTGCTGATCGTGCAGGGCACCAGTTTCAACTTCGTTGGGCCACTGATTGCCGGCGGCGCGCTGATGGTCAAGCAAGGTACGCCGGTGGAAAGCGTGATGGCGGCGATCTTCGGCGTAGTGATTGCCGGCTCGTTCGTCGAAATGGGCGTGTCGCGGATCCTGCCGTTCGTCAAACGCCTGATCACCCCACTGGTGACCGGCATCGTGGTGCTGATGATCGGCCTGACCCTGATCAAGGTCGGCCTTATCAGCATGGGTGGCGGTTTCGGCGCCATGGCCAATGGCACCTTCGCCAACGGCGAAAACCTGATGCTGTCGGGTGCTGTGCTGGCGGTGATCGTGATCCTCAACCGCATCCCGGTGATATGGATGCGCAGCTGCGCGATCGTCATTGCCCTGGCAGTCGGCTATGCCCTGGCCGGTTACCTCGGACGCCTGGACTTCACCGGCATGCACGAAGCCGCGCTGTTCCAGGTGCCGATGCCGCTGCATTTCGGCCTGGGCTTCTCCTGGGCGTTGTTCATCCCGATGCTGGTGATCTACCTGGTGACTTCGCTGGAAGCCATCGGTGATGTCACCGCCACCAGCAAGGTTTCGCGCCAACCGGTCGAAGGCCCGCTGTGGATGTCGCGCATCAAGGGCGGGGTGCTGGTCAACGGCGCCAACTCGCTGCTGGCTGGCCTGTTCAACACCTTCCCCAGCTCGATTTTTGCCCAGAACAACGGCGTGATTCAGCTGACCGGCATTGCCAGCCGCCATATCGGTATCTGGATTGCCGTGATGCTGGTGCTGCTGGGGCTGTTTCCGAGCGTGGCCGGGGTGATTCAGGCAGTGCCTGAGCCAGTGCTGGGTGGTGCGGCCATGGTCATGTTCGGCGCGGTGGCCGCGTCGGGCATCAATATTCTGGCCAGTACTCGCCTGGACCGTCGCGCCCTGCTGATCATCGCCGTGTCGCTGGCACTGGGCCTGGGCGTGGCGCAGGTGCCGGAGTTCCTCGCGCACATGCCTGCTGCCATCCGCAATGTGCTGGAGTCGGGTGTGGCCACAGGGGGCATCTGCGCCCTGGTGCTCAACTGGTTCCTGCCGGAAAGCAAGGAAAACGCCTGATCCGCACCTGCCCCGCCGACAAAGCCCGCGCCCACTTGCGCGGGCTTTTTGCTTTATCATGGCGGCATTCCTTTGCACGAGTTATCCATGAAATTCGCTATCGCGGTTTTTTCCCCGGCCCATGCGCCCTCTTCGCGCCGCGCCTTGCGCTTCGCCGAGGCAGTGCTGGCTGGCGGGCATGAGATTGCCCGGCTGTTCTTCTATCAGGACGGGGTACACAGTGCCTCGGCCAACGTGGTCGCACCCCAGGATGAACAGGACATCGCCGCCCAATGGCGGACCTTCATCGAAGTAAAACGCCTCGATGCAGTGGTGTGCATCGCCGCCGCGCTGCGCCGCGGCGTGCTCGATGACGCCGAAGCCAACCGCTACCAACGCCCGGCGGTCAACCTGCCCAAGCCGTGGGAGTTGTCTGGCCTCGGCCAGCTGCACGAAGCCGCTCAAAATGCCGACCGCCTGGTCTGTTTCGGAGGCGACTGAAATGGCCAAATCCATGTTGATCATCAGCCGCCAGGCACCCTGGAACGGCCCGGCTGCCCGCGAAGCACTGGACATCGCCCTGGCCGGCGGCGCCTTCGATCTGCCGCTGGCCATGCTGTTCCTCGATGACGGCGTGTTCCAGTTGGCACCCGGTCAGCAACCTGCCGCCGTGGAGCAGAAGAACCTCGCCGCCAACCTGCAGGCGCTGCCGATGTTTGGCGTCGAAGAGCTGTTTGCCTGCCAGCACAGCCTGGCGCGGCGTGGCCTTGCCGCCGACGGCCTGGAGCTGCCGGTGGAGGTGCTGGACAACGCAGCCCTGCAGGCCCTGATTGCCCGTTTCGACCAAGTGGTGACGCTCTGATGCCAACCCTGCACGTGTTATCCCACTCCCCGTTCGGCGACGAGCGCCTGGACAGCTGCCTGCGCCTGCTGGGCGCTGACGATGGCGTGCTGCTGTGCGGCGATGCGGTCTATGCGCTGCGCGACGGCAGTGACAGCCAGCGCCAACTGCAAGCTGCCAACCTGGCACGGCGCCTGTTCGCCCTCGACGAAGACCTGCTGGCCCGTGGCATCAGTAGCGCGCTGGCCGAGGCCGTGAATTACCAGGCCTTCGTCGAGCTGTCACTGCACTACGACAAGGTCAACAGCTGGCTATGAGTACGCTGAATGTTGGCGATCGCGCCATCGCCCTGGACAAGGATGGCTTCCTGGTCGACCTGCAAGACTGGTCGCGCCCCGTCGCCGAAGCCCTGGCCGAGCGCGAAAGCATCGCCCTGACCGCCGACCACTGGGAAATCCTCGAACTGCTGCGCCAGTTCTACGACGAATACCAGCTGTCGCCGGCCACCCGCCCACTGATCAAGTACGCCGCGCTCAAGCTGGGCACGGAAAAAGGCAACAGCCCGCACTTAAACCGCCTGTTCAATGGCACCCCCGCCAAACTCGCCGCCAAGCTGGCGGGCCTGCCCAAGCCAACCAATTGCATATGACCGACGCCCGCCCGCTGACCCTGGAAACACCGGCCGAACACCCGTTCGCCGAATTCGTGCGCATCCTTGGCAAAGGCAAACGCGGCGCCCGCGGCCTGACCCGCGAGGAAGCCCACGCCGCCATGACCCTGCTGCTCGAAGGCAAGGTCGAAGATACCCAGCTCGGTGCCTTCCTGATGTTGCTGCGGCACAAGGAAGAGAGCGCAGAAGAACTCGCCGGCTTCACCGAAGCCCTGCGTGCGCACCTGCAAGTGCCGCGTATCGCCGTGGATATCGACTGGCCGACCTACGCCGGCAAGAAGCGCCATCTGCCCTGGTACCTGCTGAGCGCCAAGTGCCTGGCTGCCAACGGTGTGCGCATCCTCATGCACGGCGGCGGCGCACATACCGCCGGGCGCCTGTACACCGAACAGCTGCTGGCGCTGCTGGAGATCCCGCTTTGCCGCGACTGGGCAGCGGTCAGCCAGGCCCTCGACCAGCATCGCCTGGCCTTCGCTCCGCTGCATGATTGGGCGCCACAGCTGCAGCGGATGATCGATCTGCGCAACACGCTGGGCCTGCGCTCGCCCATCCATTCCCTGGCGCGGGTGCTGAATCCACTGGCTGCGCGCTGCGGCCTGCAGAGCATCTTCCACCCTGGTTACCAGGCGGTGCACCGTGAAGCCAGCCGCCTGCTCGGCGACCATGCCGTAGTGATCAAGGGTGATGGCGGCGAGATCGAGGTCAACCCGGATGTCATTAGCCACCTCTACGGCACCAGTGCAGGCGAAGCCTGGGACGAGGAATGGCCGGCGCTAAGCGAACGCCGCCATGTAAAACCACCGAGCCTGCAGCCCGAGCAGCTACTGGCGGTGTGGCGTGGCGAAGCCGAGGACAGCTACGGCGAAATGGCCGTGGTGGCGACCATGGCCCTGGCGCTGCGTGGTCTGGGCCAGGAGCGCGAACAGGCTTTCGCCACCGCACGTGGTTACTGGGCCGCTCGCAACCAATCGAATAAATAGATTATAAGTGTGCGGTCTTTGCGCTAGTTATTCGAACGATTTGCCCTAGACTGGGCTCCAACGACAAACAACTTTGTTTCCGAGGAGCTCACCATGGGCCTTTTGATCGACGGTCGCTGGCATGACCAGTGGTACGAAAACGGCAAGGACGGCACCTTCAAACGGGAAAACGCCCAGCGCCGCAATCAACTGCCCGCGCCAGAAGCCGGCCGTTATCACCTGTACGTTTCACTGGCCTGCCCATGGGCCCACCGCACCCTGATCTTCCGCGCCCTCAAAGGCCTTGAGCCGCTGATCGACGTGTCGGTGGTCAGTTGGTTGATGCAGGACCATGGCTGGACCTTCGACCAGCAGCAAGGCTCCACTGGCGACCACCTCGATGCCCTGCAGTATCTGCACCAGCGCTACACCCAGGACGACCCGCACTACACCGGCCGCGTGACCGTGCCCGTGCTGTGGGACAAGCAAGAGAAACGCATCGTCAACAACGAGTCGTCGGAGATCATCCGCATCTTCAACAGCGCGTTCAACGAGCTGACCGGCAATACCTTGGACCTATACCCGGAGCCACTGCGCCCGACCATCGAGGCGTTGAACGAACGCATCTACCCGGCGGTGAACAACGGCGTGTACCGCGCAGGCTTCGCCACCACGCAGGATGCCTACGAGGCGGCGTTCGATGAGGTATTCAACGAGCTGGATCATCTGGAAGCGCTGCTGGGCCGCAATCGCTACCTCGCTGGCGAGTACCTGACCGAGGCCGATGTGCGCCTGTTCACGACCTTGGTGCGTTTCGATGCGGTGTACCACGGGCACTTCAAGTGCAACCTGCGGCGGTTGAGCGACTACCACAACCTGTCCAACTGGCTACGCGAGCTGTACCAGTGGCCGGGCGTGGCTGGGACGGTGGATATGGAACATATCCAGAAGCATTACTACATGAGCCACAAGACCATCAACCCGAACGGCATCGTGCCCAAGGGGCCGTTGCAGGACTTCAACCTGCCCCATGATCGGGAGCGGTTGGTGGGGAAAGGGATCTACCAGGGTTGAGATCGCTGGGGCTGCTTTGCAGCCCTTTCGCGACACAAGGCCGCTCCTACAGGGGATACGCGTTTCCTGTAGGAGCGGCCTTGTGTCGCGAAAGGGCCGCAGAGCGGCCCCAACGATTTCAGCTGTGTTGCGAACCTTCGAACCAGGCCAGCTTGTCGCGCAACTGCACCACTTCCCCGACAATCACCAGGGTCGGCGCATGCACTTCATGCCGAGCCACCAGCTCCGGCAAATCCGCCAAGGTACCGGTGAACACCCGCTGATTGCGCGTAGTGCCCTGCTGCACCAGTGCCGCCGGCGTGCTCGCCGCCCGCCCATGGCGAATCAGCTCGGCACAGATGGTCGGCAACCCCACCAGCCCCATGTAAAACACCAGGGTCTGGGCCGGCGCCACCAGGTCATCCCACGGCAGGTTGCTGGTGCCATCCTTGAGGTGCCCGGTGACGAAACGCACCGACTGGGCATAGTCACGGTGAGTCAGCGGAATGCCGCCATAGGCGGAGCAACCACTGGCCGCGGTAATCCCCGGTACCACCTGGAACGGAATGCCGTGCTCGGCCAGCTCTTCGATCTCTTCGCCACCGCGGCCGAAGATGAACGGGTCGCCGCCCTTGAGGCGCAACACACGCTTGCCCTGCTGGGCGAGGTCGACCAGCAGGCGGTTGATCTGGTCCTGCGGCACGGCATGGTCGGCGCGGCGCTTGCCAACGTAGATACGCTCGGCATCACGCCGGCACATCTCGATGATCGCGGGTGCCACCAGGCGGTCGTACAGCACCACGTCGGCCTGCTGCATCAGGCGCAAGGCACGGAAGGTCAGCAAGTCCGGATCGCCCGGCCCCGCCCCCACCAGATACACCTCACCGCCCTGCTGCACCGGGGCACCTTCGACCATCGCCTGCAACAGGCGCTCGGCCTCGGCGCCCTGTCCGGCCAGCTGGCGTTCGGCAATCGGCCCCTGGAACACGGTTTCCCAGAAGCCTCGGCGCTGATTGACATCCGGGTACAGGGATTTGACCTTGTGCCGGAAGCGCGCTGCCAGCCCGGCCAGCTCACCATAAGCCGACGGAATCCAGGCCTCCAGCTTGGCGCGAATCAAGCGCGCCAACACCGGGGCGTCACCGCCACTGGACACCGCGATCACCAACGGGGAACGGTCGACGATGGCCGGGAAGATCACCGTGCACAGGGCCGGCGCATCCACCACGTTGACCGGCAGGCTCAGCGCCTGTGCGTCCGCCGACACCTGGGCGTTGAGCCCAGGGTCGTCGGTGGCCGCGATCACCAGTCGGCAACCGACCAGGTCGGCCGCCTGATAGCCACGCACCAGCACCTCACCGCCACCTTCCCGGGCCAACGCGGCCAGCTGACCGTCGATGTCCGGCGCCACCACGCGCAGCGCGGCGCCGGCATCAGCCAGCAGGCGCGCCTTGCGCAAGGCGATCTCACCGCCGCCGACGACCAGCACCCGGCCGCCCTGCAGCTTGTGGAACAGCGGCAGGTAATCCATTTAGCGGATAACCTCGACGCCGCCCATGTACGGCTTCAGCACGTCCGGTACGCGGATCGAACCGTCGGCCTGCTGGTAGTTTTCCAGCACCGCGACCAGGGTACGGCCTACGGCCAGTCCAGAACCGTTGAGGGTATGCACCAGCTCTGGCTTGCCGGTTTCCGGATTGCGCCAGCGAGCCTGCATGCGGCGTGCCTGGAAGTCACCGCAGTTGGAGCACGAGCTGATCTCGCGGTACTTGTCCTGGCTCGGCACCCACACTTCCAGGTCGTAGGTCTTCACAGCGCCAAAGCCCATGTCGCCGGTGCACAGGGCCAGCACGCGGTAGGGCAGCTGCAGCAGCTGCAGGACGCGCTCGGCGTTGGCGGTCAGGCTTTCCAGGGCTTCCATCGACTTGGACGGTTCGACGACCTGAACCATCTCGACCTTGTCGAACTGGTGTTGGCGGATCATGCCACGGGTGTCACGGCCCGACGCACCGGCTTCACTGCGGAAGCAAGGGGTGTGGGCAACCAGTTTCAAGGGCAACTGCTTGGCGTCGAGGATCTGGCCGGCAACGAGGTTGGTCAGCGACACTTCGGCGGTCGGGATCAGGTAGAAGTCAGCTTCGCCTTCGCGGGTGATCTTGAACAGGTCTTCCTCGAACTTCGGCAACTGGCCAGTGCCCTGCAGGGCCGGGGCCTGCACCAGGTACGGGGTGTAGTGTTCCTCGTAGCCGTGCTCGCCGGTGTGCAGGTTGATCATGAACTGCGCCAGGGCGCGGTGCAGGCGGGCAATCGGCCCGCGCAGCACGGCAAAGCGCGCGCCAGACAGCTTGGCCGCGGCTTCGAAGTCCAGGCCACCGCTGACTTCACCCAAGGCGACGTGGTCCTTGATCTCGAAATCGAAGGCGGTCGGCGTACCCCAGCGGCGCACTTCTACGTTGTCGTCCTCGCTGGCACCGACCGGTACGCTGGCGTCCGGCAGGTTGGGGATGGTCAGCAGGATGCTGTCCAGTTCGGCCTGGATAGCATCCAGCTCTACCTTGCCAGCGGCCAGTTCATTGGCCATGCGCTCGACGTCCGCCATCAGCGGGGCAATGTCCTCGCCCTTGGCCTTGGCCTGGCCGATCGACTTGGAACGGGCGTTACGCTCGGCTTGCAGCTGCTCGGTGCGGGTCTGCACCGCCTTGCGGCGCTCTTCCAGTGATTCGATGCGCGCGACATCCAGGCTGAAGCCACGGGAGGCCAGGCGATCCGCCACTTCCTGAAGTTGGCCGCGTAACAGTTTGGAATCGAGCATATCGTTCTCTCGTTATGGATAAGTGTTGGTTCAGAATCGGGTCAGGGACAGGCCGGCCCAGGTGGCCAGGAGCCCGCCCACCACGCTGATACTGGTATAGCCCAAGGCGAGGGGCACTTGCCCACTTTCGATCAGGCGCACGGTATCGAGCGAGAAGGAAGAAAAGGTCGTCAGGCCACCGAGGAAGCCGACGATCAGGCCGGCGCGCAGTTCGACCGGCGCCAGCGGTTTGTGCAGGAACAGGCCGTAAAGCAGGCCGATCAGCAGGCAACCCGCCAGGTTGACCGCCAGCGTACCGAGATAGAAGTGCCGTGGCCAGTTGGCCGCGACCCAATTGGCGGTGGCGAAGCGTAGCAAGGTCCCGGCAATACCACCGGCGCTGACTGCAGCGATCAGGGCAATCATGGTTTTCTCCGCTGGCGGGGGCTGTTGCGGTCAAGCTCGGCCAGGTGGCGCAGTTTCTCGCCGATCTTCAGCTCCAGGCCTCGCGGCACGGGCTGGTAGTACTGGCGTGGCTCAAGCGCCTCGGGGAAGTAATCCTCACCAGCGGCATAGGCATCGGGCTCGTCGTGGGCGTAGCGGTATTCTTCGCCATAGCCCAATTGTTTCATCAGCTTGGTCGGCGCGTTGCGCAGGTGCAGCGGCACCTCCAGCGAGCCATGTTCGGCCGCCTCGCGCAACGCGGTCTTGAAGCCCACGTAGACGGCATTGCTCTTCGGCGCGCAGGCGATGTAGGTGATGGCCTGGGCCACCGCCAGCTCGCCTTCCGGGCTGCCCAGGCGTTCCTGCACGTCCCAGGCGGCCAGGCACAGGCTCAGGGCCCGCGGGTCGGCGTTGCCGATGTCCTCGCTGGCCATGCGCACGACGCGACGGGCGATGTACAGCGGGTCGCAACCGCCGTCGAGCATGCGCGCGAACCAGTACAGGGCGCCATCGGGGTTGGAGCCGCGCACCGACTTGTGCAGCGCGGAAATCTGGTCGTAGAACGCCTCGCCGCCCTTGTCGAAACGCCGCCGGCTGTCGCCGAGCAGGCTTTGCAGCATCTCGACGTCGATCTCGCTGCCATCTTCGGCAAGGTCGGCAGCGTTCTCCAGGAAGTTGAGCATGCGCCGGCCATCGCCATCGGCGGCAGCCATGAGCATCTTGAAGGCGTCGTCACCGACGCGCAGGTTGCGCTTGCCCAGCCCGCGCTCTTCCGTCAGCGCACGGTTGACCAGCTTGCGCAGCGCCGCTTCGTCCAGGCTCTTGAGCACGTAGACCCGCGCCCGCGACAGCAGGGCGTTGTTCAGTTCGAACGAGGGATTCTCGGTGGTAGCACCGATGAACAGTAGCGTGCCGTCTTCGACGTAGGGCAGAAAGGCATCCTGCTGGGACTTGTTGAAACGGTGCACTTCGTCGACGAACAGAATGGTGCGTCGGCCATACTGGCCGGCCTGCTGCTTGGCCACTTCGACGGCCTGGCGGATCTCCTTTACCCCCGCCAACACCGCCGAGACCGTTTCGAAGTGCGCATCGCAGAAATGCGCCAGCAGCCGCGCCAGGGTGGTCTTGCCCACCCCCGGCGGCCCCCAGAAGATCATCGAGTGCAGCGCACCCTGCTCCAGCGCCTCGCGCAGCGGTTTGCCGCGCGCCAGCAGGTGCTCCTGGCCGACGTATTCGTCCAGGTTGGACGGGCGCAGGCGGGCCGCCAGAGGCTGGGCGACGGGTTCGCTTCGAAACAGGTCCATGGCGAGCTCTGCTTACTCCTTGATGACGTCGGCGCCTTTGGGGATGTCGAACCTGAACTGGTTGTCCGGCACCGCCTGGTTGGCCTTGACGCCATTGAACAGGATGTTGGTGCGCTGGCCGACGCTGTCGATCAGCTGCATGTCGTTGATCAAGCCTTTGCGGAACGACACGCGCAGCGAGTCGAACAGGGTGTCCTTGGTCTTTGGCTTGAGGGTGAAGTCCATCACGTCGCCCTGCTCCTTGGAGGTGATGTCGAAGCTCTGGCTGATCTTCGACACGTCACCGGACAGCAGCAGTGCCGGGGTCTGGTTCAGGCGCTGGTCGAGCTTCTTGATGGTCGCCTGCTCCAGGTCCGGGTCCCACAAGGTGACGTTCTTGCCGTCGGACACCACTACCTGCTCCTGCGGCGCATTGGTGTGCCAGTAGAACAGGCCCGGGCGCTTCACAGTCATCTTGCCGGACGTTTCCTGCAGGCTGGTACCGCCCGCGTCGAGGGTCAGCTGGGAGAAGTTGGCCTCGATGGTCTGGGATTTTTCCAGCAACTGGGTCAGGCGTTGTACATCTTGCTCACCGGCATAAGCAGTAACCGAGCCCAGGGTCAGGGCAGAAACCAACAGCATGCGAATCGCGCGCATGGGAATCCTCATTGAGCATTGAAAAGGCCGGGCGCCACCGTTGGCGCCCGGCAAGGTGTTCATCAGTCGCGCGGGCCACCCGGGGCAATCACTTCCCGCGAGCCGTTGCTGTTCATCGGGGTGACCACGCCGGCCATCTCCATCGACTCGATCATCCGCGCGGCGCGGTTGTAGCCGATCTTGAGCTTGCGCTGTACGGCCGAGATGGAAGCGCGGCGGCTTTCCAGCACGAACTGCACGGCCTCATCATACAGGGCATCGGTTTCGGCATCGTCACCATCGCCCCCACCGCCGCCGCCGCCGCCATCGAAGCCGCTACCGGCCTCTTCGACGCCATTGAGGATGTCATCGTTGTAGTCCGGCGCGCCACGCAGCTTCCACGCCTCGACCGTGCGGTGCACTTCATCGTCGGAGACGAACGCACCGTGCACACGGATGGGCAGGCTGGTGCCCGGCGGCATGTACAGCATGTCACCGTGGCCAAGCAACTGTTCGGCGCCGCCCTGGTCGATGATGGTCCGCGAGTCGATCTTGCTCGACACCTGGAACGCCATGCGGGTCGGGATGTTGGCCTTGATCAGGCCGGTGATCACATCCACCGACGGGCGCTGGGTGGCGAGGATCAGGTGGATACCGGCAGCCCGTGCCTTCTGGGCGATACGGGCGATCAGCTCTTCGACCTTCTTGCCGACGATCATCATCATGTCGGCAAATTCGTCGACCACCACGACGATGGTCGGCAGGGTCTTCAGCGCTGGCGGCTCGTCGTCCATGCTCTCGCGGCGGTACAGCGGGTCATGGATGATCTCGCCAGCTTCCTGGGCGTCCTTGATCTTGCGGTTGAAGCCGGCCAGGTTACGCACGCCCATGGCCGCCATCAGCTTGTAACGCCGCTCCATCTCGGCCACGCTCCAGCGCAGGGCGTTGGCGGCGTCCTTCATGTCGGTGACCACCGGGCACAGCAGGTGCGGGATGCCCTCGTAGATCGACAGCTCGAGCATTTTCGGGTCGATCATGATCAGCCGCGCGTCTTCCGGGCTGGACTTGAACAGGATCGACAGGATCATCGCGTTGACACCCACCGACTTACCGGAACCGGTAGTACCGGCCACCAGCAGGTGCGGCATCTTGGCCAGGTCGGTGATCACCGGCTTGCCGCCGATGTCGTGGCCCAGAGCCAGGGTGACCGGCGATTTCTGCTCGTCGTACTGCGGCGTCGCGAGCACTTCCGAGAAGCGCACCATCTGCCGGTTTTCGTTGGGGATCTCGATACCCACGGTGGTCTTGCCGGGGATGACCTCGACCACCCGCACGCTGGTCACCGCCAGGGAACGCGCCAGGTCCTTGGCCAGGTTGGCAATGCGGCTGACTTTCACGCCAGCGGCCGGCTGGATTTCGTAACGGGTAATCACCGGGCCTGGGTGGATGGAGTCCACCGAGACTTCCACGCCGAACTCCTTGAGCTTGATTTCCAGCAACTGGCCGACACCGGCCAGGGACTCTGGCGAGTACTCGATCTTCTTCTGTTCGGCCGGGTCGAGGATGGAAATCGACGGCAGGGTCCCCTCTACGGCGCTGTCGACGAACAGCGGCGCCTGTTTTTCCTTCATGACCCGCTTGCTCGGCTCCGGCGCCCTTGCCGCGGCCGGGGGCACAATGGTCGGGGCCGCTGCTGGCTGCTCGCGGGAGACCACGGGCTCACGCGGCACGACAGGTTCGCGGGCGAGGGTTGGTTCGCGAGGCACCACAGGCTCGCGGGCGAGTGTCGGTTCACGGGAAAGGGTCGGTTCACGCGGCTCGACGGGCTGGGCCGGCGTTTCCTCACGCTTGAAGATGCGCTCGCGCAGCGCCGGTTTGGCTGGTTCACGCTTGTCGCTGGCCTTCGACCCCAGATCGAACACCGGGTCGTCCACTTCACGCAGTTGCGCCTCCAGGCGCTTGCGCTCGTTGCGTGCCTCCCACCAGCGGCTGGCCGCGCCCTGAACCAGTTCGAACAGGTCGAGGGTGATCTTGCCGGTCATGTCCATCACCTTGAACCATGACAGGTCGGTGAACACGGTCAGGCCGAACAGGAACAGGGCAATGAACATCAGGGTGCTGCCCTGCACGTTCAGCAGGTTGCGCGCCAGGTCGCCGAGGCTTTCGCCCAGCGCACCGCCCGCGGAAAACGGCAGGCTCGCCGGCGGGTGGAAATGGATATGCGCCAGCGCCGCGCCCGACAGCACCAGGAACACCAGGCCGATCAGCCGCCAGGAGAACAGCCAGCCGCTCCATTGCCACGGCTGGTGCCGTTCGCGGAAGATCTGCCAGGTCTTGATCGCCAGCAGCAACGGGAAGATATAGGCGAAGTAGCCGAGCACCATGAACAGGATGTCGGCAAAGTACGCGCCGGCACGCCCGGCGGCATTCTGCACCTGGTCGATGTTGCTGGTATGGCTGAAGCCCGGGTCCGACGTGTCGTAGGTCAGCAGTGCCATCCACAGGTACAGGCACAGGGCGCCGACAGCGATCAACGCACCTTCCTTGAGGCGGTAATGCAGCTGCTGCCGCCACAGGGGCACAGGCAAAGGAGCTGGAGTTGCGGTGGATTTCTTCAAAACGCGTCTATTCCTGCGCGTGCTGCGCGTCCAGTAGTGATCGGCCGGTGTCTGGCCAATGAACCACTACTTTTAACATTACTGCCCGCCAGCCGCCATGACGGCACGCCGTATGGAGCTCGAGTGGGGGCGACTTTCGTATAGGTGCAATTTGAGCATGCATTGCCTTCTGTGACAAAGGCTTATGCTGTGTTTTTGCACAGGTGTGACAGCAAATGTAGCGGATGGTGCCTATGCCTTCATGAATGTGTAGGAAATTGCCTATTCTGCTGCCAGCCAATAACTGCTGAGCCTGCCAGCATTGACCCCGCAAGCCCTGCAAGCCATGCTGCCCTCTCCCCTCCCCCACCGCACGATAGACCATGCTCACCTGGCTAACCCGCGACTCGCTGACCTTCCCACCCCTGGAAAAGGCCCTGCACGACCCCAACGGTTTGCTTGCCGCTGGCGGCGACCTGAGCCCCGAGCGCCTGGAGCAGGCCTACCGGCATGGCTGCTTCCCCTGGTATCAGGACGGCCAGCCGATTCTCTGGTGGTCACCTGACCCGCGCACGGTGCTGTTCCCTGACGAGCTGCACGTCTCGCGCTCGCTGGCCAAACTGATGCGCCAGGGCCGCTACCAGGTCAGCTTCGACACCGACTTCCCGGCGGTGATTGCCGCCTGCGCTGCCCCGCGCGACTACGCCGACGGCACCTGGATCACCGACACCATGCGCAATGCCTACTGCGAACTGCACCGGCGCGGTATTGCCCATTCGGTAGAAGTGCGCGCAGACGGCGTGCTGGTCGGCGGCCTGTATGGCCTGGCCATCGGCCAACTGTTCTTCGGCGAGTCGATGTTCAGCCGCGCCGACAATGCCTCCAAGGTCGGCTTCGTGACGCTGGTCGAACACCTGCGCCAGGCCGGCTTCGTGCTGATCGACTGCCAGATGCCCACCAACCACCTGCATAGCCTGGGCGCCCGGGCCATCAGCCGCAGCCGCTTCGCCGACTACCTGGCGCGCCACCTCGATCAGCCCAACAGTGCTACCTGGGTTTGCTAGGCGAGTTTTGCCAGCTGGCTTACACTTAAAGCAAAGTCTCACCGAGGGGGTTGATCATGACAGAGTTGGCGCGGTTGAAGTTCTATGCCACTCAACCCCACTCCTGCAGCTACCTGCCGGACGAACAGGCCACCACGCTGTTCCTCGACCCCAGCCAGCCGATGGACGTGCATGTGTATGCCGATCTGTCGGAAATGGGCTTTCGCCGCAGCGGTGACCACCTGTACCGCCCGCATTGCCAGAACTGCAATGCCTGCGTGCCAGCGCGCATCCCCGCCGCGCGCTTCATCCCCAACCGCCAGCAGCGGCGCATCCTCAAGCGTAATGCCGACCTGACCGTGACGGCGGCGCGCCCGGCGTTCAAGGAAGAATATTTCGACCTGTACCGGCGCTACATCGAGACCCGTCACGCCGATGGCGACATGTACCCGCCGAGTCGCGACCAGTTTTCCACCTTCCTGGTCCGCGACCTGCCGTTCTGCTGGTTCTACGAGTTCCGCCTCGAAGGCCGCCTGCTGGCAGTGGCCGTCTGTGACCTGCTGCCCAATGGCCTGTCGGCGGTCTACACGTTCTACGAGCCGGAAGAAGAACGCCGCAGCCTCGGGCGCTTTGCCATCCTCTGGCAGATCACCGAAGCCTTGCGCCAGGATCTGGAAGCGGTGTACCTGGGTTACTGGATCAAGAACTGCAAGAAAATGAACTACAAGACGCAGTATCGGCCTATCGAGTTGTTGATAAACCAGCGCTGGGTCACCCTCAACTGAAAGCATTGGCTTGACACACAGTTTTCGGGCATAATCCACGCCACTTTTTTGCCCGGTGCGGTATGCGTCGGGCCAACACTGGATCCGAGGGCTCTACTGCATGTCGAAAGAAGACAGCTTCGAAATGGAAGGTACTGTCGTCGACACCCTGCCCAACACCATGTTCCGCGTGGAGTTGGAAAACGGGCACGTCGTAACCGCGCACATCTCCGGAAAGATGCGCAAGAACTACATCCGCATTCTCACTGGCGACAAGGTCCGCGTCGAACTGACGCCTTACGACCTGAGCAAGGGCCGCATCACTTACCGTGCGCGCTAAGCTCCAGCCATGAAAAAGCCCGGCCATGTGCCGGGCTTTTTTGTGCCTGCCAGATTGTATGGGGCTACTTCGCAGCCCTGTGGCAGCGGTTCACCCGCGAAGAGCCCAACCCGATGGATGGCACCGGCTGCGCCGGTGTTCGCGGCTGAAGCCGCTCCCACAGGTACAGCCCCGCCCCTCCGTCAGGCCACCTCAGCCGTAGTCTCGAAGTCGAACACCAGTTCGCCATCGCGCAGGTCGACGTGCACCACGCCACCGTGCTCGGCCAGCTCACCAAACAGGATCTCTTCGGCCAGCGGCCGCTTGATCTTGTCCTGGATAAGCCGCGCCATCGGCCGTGCTCCCATCTGCACGTCGTAGCCGGAAGCAGCCAGCCAGCCGCGGGCGGCATCGCTGACTTCCAGCAGCACCCGCTTGTCTTCCAACTGCGCCTGCAACTCGATGAGGAACTTGTCGACGATGCTCTTGATCGTCTCGGTGCTCAGGCGGCCAAACTGGATGATGGTGTCCAGGCGGTTGCGGAACTCCGGCGTGAAGCTCTTGCGGATGACTTCCATGGCATCGGACGCATGGTCCTGATGGGTGAAGCCGATCGAGGCCCGCGCGGCGGTTTCGGCACCGGCGTTGGTGGTCATGATCAGGATCACGTTACGGAAGTCGGCCTTGCGCCCGTTGTTGTCGGTCAGGGTACCGTGGTCCATCACCTGCAGCAGCAGGTTGAAGACTTCCGGGTGGGCCTTCTCGATTTCGTCGAGCAGCAGCACGCAGTGCGGTTGCTTGGTGATGGCTTCGGTCAGCAGGCCACCCTGGTCGAAACCAACGTAGCCAGGCGGCGCACCGATCAGGCGCGACACGGTGTGACGCTCCATGTACTCGGACATGTCGAAGCGCACCAGCTCGACGCCCAGCGCCTTGGCCAGCTGCCGCGCCGCTTCGGTCTTGCCCACACCGGTGGGGCCGGCGAACAGGAACGAACCCACCGGCTTGTCCGGCGACTTGAGGCCGGCCCGGGACAGCTTGATGGCGGTGGCCAGCGAGTCGATGGCCTGGTCCTGACCGAACACGGTCAGCTTCAGGTCGCGTTCGAGGTTACGCAGCAACTCCTTGTCGGAACTGGTGACGTGCTTCGGCGGAATCCGCGCGATCTTGGCGACGATGTCCTCGACCTGCGGCACATCGATACGCTTGACCCGGCTGGCTTCAGGCTGCAGGCGCTGATAGGCGCCCGCTTCATCGATCACGTCAATGGCCTTGTCCGGCATGTGGCGATCGTTGATATAGCGCGAGGCCAGCTCGGCGGCGGCGCGCAGGGCTTCATCGCTGTACTCGATGTTGTGGTGGCTCTCGAACCGGCCTTTCAGGCCACGCAGGATGCCGACGGTGTCCTCCACCGACGGCTCGCTGACATCGACCTTCTGGAAGCGCCGCGCCAGGGCACGGTCCTTCTCGAAGATGCCGCGGAACTCCTGGAAGGTGGTCGAACCGATGCAACGAATCTCACCCGACGACAGCAGCGGCTTGAGCAGGTTGGAGGCATCCATCACCCCGCCTGACGCCGCACCGGCACCGATGATGGTGTGGATTTCATCGATGAACAGAATCGCTTGCGGGCGCTTTTTCAACTCACCGAGCAGGGCCTTGAAGCGTTTTTCGAAATCACCGCGGTATTTGGTACCCGCCAGCAGCGCGCCAAGGTCCAGCGAATAGACCACGCTCTGCGCCAGCAGGTCCGGCACCTGGCCGTCGACGATGCGTTTGGCCAGGCCTTCGGCGATGGCAGTCTTGCCGACGCCCGCCTCACCGACCAGCAGCGGGTTGTTCTTGCGCCGCCGGGCCAGAATCTGCGCCACACGCTCGACTTCCTGCTCGCGACCCACCAGCGGGTCGATCCGGCCGGCACGGGCCAGTTCGTTCAGGTTGCTGGCGTAGGCGTCCAGCGGGTTGCTCGAAGAGGAGGTTTCGCCACCCTCTTCGTCCTGCATGTCCTGGTCGCTTTCGGAATGCGAGCCATGGCCCGGCACTTTGGAGATGCCGTGGGCGATGTAGTTGACCACATCGATACGGGCCACGCTCTGCTGTTTCAGCAGGAACACGGCCTGGCTTTCCTGTTCGCTGAAGATCGCCACCAGCACATTGGCGCCGGTCACTTCGCGCTTGCCGGAACTCTGCACGTGGAACACGGCACGCTGCAGCACCCGCTGGAAGCCCAGGGTCGGCTGGGTTTCGCGGTCTTCATCGTTGACGGGGATCAGCGGGGTAGTGGAATCGATGAACTCTTGCAGGTCGTGCTTGAGTTTGTCGAGATTCGCGCCACAGGCGCGCAGAACGGTCGCGGCAGCCTCATTGTCAAGGAGTGCCAGCAGCAGATGTTCGACGGTCATGAACTCATGACGCTTCGAACGGGCCTCCTTGAAGGCAAGATTGAGGGTGACTTCGAGCTCGCGGTTTAACATAGCTTCACCTCATACCCAAGTGGTCGGCGATTAACCGTCCTTCTCGATTTCACAGAGTAGCGGATGCTGGCTTTCCCTGGCGTATTGGTTGACCTGCATGGCCTTCGTTTCGGCGATGTCACGGGTAAACAATCCGCACACTGCCCGCCCTTCGGTGTGGACGGTCAGCATGATCTTGGTCGCCAGCTCGCGGTTCAGACTGAAGAACGTTTCGAGCACTTCGACGACGAAATCCATCGGCGTGTAGTCATCGTTGAATAAAACCACCTTGTACATCGGTGGCGCCTGCAGGATCGGCTTGGCTTCCTGTACCGCAAGCCCTGAGCCGTCGTCCTCATTCGTTTGCGGGCGATCCTGATTGAATGTTAGTCGAATCTCACTGGGTGCATGCATGGAAAGAATTTCATCATGAGCGTCAGGTTAAGGTTGTGGGTTGACTGCATTGGCGGCCGCTGGCGCACGCGCCACCTGACCTTGACTAACGGCAAAACGGTGTTACAACCAATAAGAACCCACCGTGGTCGATAAAGATCCGCGCAGTCAACCAGATTTTTCGCAAGGTTCGTATGCGGATGAAGTGGATGATACTCCAGTGATGGAGTCCTTTGCAGAGGGACATAGGGATGGCAAGCGGTAAAGTCAAGTGGTTCAACAATGCCAAGGGCTACGGATTCATCAATGAAGACGGGAAAACCGACGATTTGTTCGCCCACTATTCGGCGATCGAGATGGAAGGTTACAAAACGCTCAAAGCTGGGCAAGCCGTAACGTTCGAGATCCACCAAGGCCCCAAGGGCCTGCATGCGATCAAGATCGCCAGCGCCGCCACCAGCGTCTCTACAGGAGCATCCCAGCCCTCAACTACCGTCCAAGCCTGATCCCTGCTCTCTGCCGACACACGAACAACCGGCCGCTCCTTTACAGAAGCGGCCGGTTTTTCATGGCCTCACATATGCTTGATCATTTCATCGCCAAAACCTGAGCTACTCACCAGCGTGGCACCTTCCATCAAGCGCTCGAAGTCGTAGGTCACGGTCTTGGCAGCAATCGCACCATTGGTGCCCTTGATGATCAGGTCGGCCGCCTCAGTCCAGCCCATGTGCCGCAGCATCATCTCCGCCGACAGGATGACCGAGCCCGGATTGACCTTGTCCTGCCCGGCATATTTCGGGGCGGTACCATGGGTAGCCTCGAACATGGCCACGGTGTCGGACAGGTTGGCGCCCGGCGCGATGCCGATGCCACCCACTTCCGCCGCCAGGGCATCGGACAGGTAGTCACCGTTCAGGTTGAGGGTGGCGATCACGTCGTACTCGGCAGGGCGCAGCAGGATCTGCTGGAGCATGGCGTCGGCGATGGCGTCCTTGACGATCACTTCACGGCCGCTCCTGGGGTTCTTGAACTTCATCCAAGGGCCGCCGTCGAGCAGTTCGGCACCAAACTCGTCGCGGGCCACCTCGTAGCCCCAATCCTTGAAGGCGCCCTCGGTGAACTTCATGATGTTGCCCTTGTGCACCAGGGTCAGCGATTCGCGATCATTGTCCACCACATATTGCAGGGCCTTGCGTACCAGGCGCTTGGTGCCCTCGCGCGAGACCGGCTTGACGCCAATGCCGCAGTCCTGGTCGAAACGGATCTTGGTGACACCCATTTCCTCCTTGAGGAACTTGATCACCTTGTTCGCTTCAGGCGAGCCGGCCTTCCACTCGATGCCGGCATAGATGTCTTCGGAGTTTTCTCGGAAGATCACCATGTCGACATCGCCTGGCTTTTTCACCGGGCTTGGCACGCCCTGGAACCACAGCACCGGGCGCAGGCACACGTAGAGGTCGAGCTGCTGGCGCAAAGCCACGTTGAGCGACCGGATACCACCGCCGACCGGCGTAGTCAGCGGCCCCTTGATCGAGACAACGTAGTCCTTCACCGCATCCAGGGTCTCCTGCGGCAGCCAGGTATCCTGGTCGTACACCTGGGTGGCCTTCTCGCCGGCATACACCTCCATCCAGGCGATCTTGCGCTTGCCGCCGTAGGCTTTCTGCACGGCGGCATCGACCACCTTGATCATCACTGGCGAGACATCGACGCCAATCCCGTCACCTTCGATATAAGGAATGATCGGGTTGTCGGGCACGTTGAGCGAATGGTCGGCATTGACGGTGATCTTGGTGCCGTCGGTCGGAACCTTGATTTTCTGGTATCCCATGCTTGCACTACTCCGCTGTCGGGTGTGATTGGACATCATGCGATCCAATGAGCCTAAACCACATCCGTCGACCTGCAAGCGGTGCGTCATCACGCCACATTGCCCCTACGTCTTTGGTCTTATAAATGGCACCGATGTCACTTCGCCTTGCTGATTAGCCCGAATGGTTTGGTATACTCCGCCGCGACCGAAGGGTCATCGGGGCGAATCCCAGGAAAATGCGGACCGCCCTTGGCCAGGAATGGCCATCAAGCCTGGCCAGAAAAGTCTGGACTGTTACCGCAGCTCAGCATTGACGCTCGACTGATGCATCCACCATCACCGCTCGCAGCCTCTCGACTTTCCGCTCATGGCGTTGCCAGGGCGATGCGCCTACCCTGCGCACCACGAGACTCGAGCACGCTCAGCACACAGAGAGTTAACCCGCATGCCCACCCGTTCCAAGATCATCTATACCTTCACCGACGAAGCCCCCGCCCTCGCCACCTACTCGCTGCTGCCGATCATCGAAGCCTTCACCGCTTCCGCTGACATCGCCGTCGAAACTCGCGACATCTCCCTGGCTGGCCGTATCCTTGCCGCCTTCCCGGAGCAACTGGGCGCAGAGAAGCAAGTAGGCGATCACCTGGCGGAACTGGGTCAGCTGGCTACCACTCCTGAAGCCAACATCATCAAGCTGCCGAACATCAGCGCCTCGGTACCGCAGCTCAAGGCCGCGATCAAGGAACTGCAGGGCAAGGGCTTCAACATCCCTGACTACGCCGACGAGCCATCCACCGAGGCCGAGAAAGAATCCCGCGCACGCTACGACCGCATCAAGGGTTCGGCCGTGAACCCAGTGCTGCGCGAAGGCAACTCCGACCGCCGCGCCCCGCTTTCGGTCAAGAACTACGCTCGCAAGCACCCGCACAAGATGGGCGCCTGGGCCGCCGACTCGAAGTCGCACGTTGCCCACATGAACAACGGCGACTTCTACGGCAGCGAAAAAGCCGCACTGATCGAGGCAGACGACAACCTGCGCATCGAGCTGGTCGGCAAAGATGGCAGCACCACCGTGCTGAAAGCCAAGACTGCCGTCAAAGCCGCCGAAATCGTCGACTGCGCCACCATGAGCCGCAAGGCCCTGAAAGCCTTCATCACTGAGCAGATCGCCGATGCCAAGGCCTCCGGCGTACTGCTGTCGGTGCACCTGAAAGCCACCATGATGAAGGTTTCCGACCCGATCATGTTCGGCGTCATCGTCGAAGCGTTCTACGACCAGGTACTGGCCAAGCACGCAGCAGCCCTGGCTGAAGTAGGCTTCAACGCCAACAACGGCATCGGCGACCTGTACGCCCGCATCAAGGACCTGCCAGCCGACAAGCAGGCCGAGATCGAAGCCGACATCCAGGCCCTGTACGCCGAGCGTCCAGCCCTGGCCATGGTCAACTCCGACAAGGGCATCACCAACCTGCACGTGCCGAGCGACGTCATCGTCGACGCCTCGATGCCAGCGATGATCCGCGACTCGGGCAAGATGTGGAACAGCGCCGGTGAACTGCAGGATGCCAAGGCGATCATCCCGGATCGTTGCTACGCCGGCATCTACCAGGCCACCATCGAAGACTGCAAGGCCAACGGCGCCTTCGACCCGACCACCATGGGCAGCGTGCCGAACGTCGGCCTGATGGCGCAGAAGGCCGAAGAGTACGGCTCCCACGACAAGACCTTCCAGATTCAGGCCGACGGCGTAGTACGCGTGGTCGATGGCAAAGGCAACGTCGTTCTGGAGCAGAACGTTGAAGCCGGTGACATCTTCCGCATGTGCCAGACCAAAGACGCGCCGATCCAGGACTGGGTCAAGCTGGCCGTCAACCGTGCCCGCCTGAGCAACACCCCGGCGGTGTTCTGGCTGGACCCGGCCCGCGCCCACGACGGCGTGATGATCGAGAAGGTACAGAAGTACCTGAAGGACCACGACACCACTGGCCTGGACATCCGTGTCCTGGCGCCGGTCGACGCTATCAAGTTTTCCCTGGCCCGCATCCGCGAAGGCAAGGACACCATCTCGGTGACCGGCAACGTGCTGCGCGACTACCTGACCGACCTGTTCCCGATCATGGAACTGGGCACCAGCGCCAAGATGCTGTCGATCGTGCCGCTGATGAACGGCGGTGGCCTGTTCGAAACCGGCGCCGGCGGTTCGGCTCCGAAGCACGTGCAGCAGCTGGTGGAAGAGAACTTCCTGCGTTGGGACTCGCTGGGTGAATTCCTGGCCCTGGCCGCTTCCCTGGAGCACCTGGGCAACACCTACGACAACCCGCGCGCCAAGGTCCTGGCCAACACCCTGGATCAGGCAACCGGCAAGTTCCTCGACACCAACAAGTCGCCTTCGCGCAAAGTCGGTGGTATCGACAACCGCGGCAGCCACTTCTACCTGACCCTGTACTGGGCCCAGGCGCTGGCTGCACAGAGCGATGACGCCGCTCTGCAGGCGCGCTTCGCCCCACTGGCCAAGACCCTGACCGAGAACGAGGAGACCATTGTCGCCGAGCTCAACGCCGTTCAGGGCAAGCCGGCCGACATCGGTGGCTACTACGCCCCGGATGCCGAGCTGACCGCCAAGGTGATGCGCCCAAGCCAGACCCTGAACAGCGCCATTGCCGCCCTGTAAGGTTCGCTTGAGGTAACCGCACAAACCCCGGCCACGCACCGGGGTTTGTGCTTTCTGGCCCCGGGGCTGCTGCGCAGCCCACCGCAGGCAAGCCAGCTCCCACAGGGAGTGTGAATGACCCAGGCCTTGCACCGTACCTGTGGGAGCTGGCTTGCCTGCGATGGACCGCAACGCGGCCCCGACATTCTGAAAGGACACCGCATATGACCTGGCAACCGCACATCACCGTCGCCACCATCGTCGAACACGAAGGCAAATTCCTCTTCGTCGAAGAATTCAAAGCCGGCCAGCACGTCTTCAACCAACCCGCCGGCCACCTCGAACCCAACGAGACCCTGCCCCAGGCCGCCCTGCGCGAAACCCTGGAAGAAACCGCCTGGGAAGTCGAGCTCACCGGCGTGGTCGGCATCTACCTCTACACCGCCCCGAGCAATGGCGTGACCTACCAGCGCATCTGCTTCGCCGCCCGCCCCGTGCGCCACCACCAGGACCTTGCCCTGGACAGCGACATTGTCCGCGCCGTGTGGCTGACCCGCGAAGAACTGCTGGCCGACCCCGCTCGCTGGCGCAGCGAACTCGTCCCGCGCTGTCTCGACGACTACCTCGCCGGCCCGCTGCACAGCCTCGACTTGCTGCGTGACTGACGCGCCGCGCCGGTTTTGCTAGAATCGGCGTTTTTCCCCCTTGATACACACCGGTACCCATGACCAGCCCAGCACTCAAAGACCCCGCCAAGACCCGCGTCATCGTCGGCATGTCCGGCGGCGTGGACTCATCCGTCTCTGCCCTTCTGCTCATGGAACAGGGCTACCAGGTGGAAGGGCTGTTCATGAAGAACTGGGAAGAAGACGACGGCACCGAATACTGCACCGCCCGTGAAGACCTGGCCGACGCCCAGGCCGTGTGCGACCGCATCGGCATCAAGCTGCACACCGCCAACTTCGCCGCCGAATACTGGGACAACGTGTTCGAGCACTTCCTTGAGGAATACAAGGCCGGCCGCACGCCCAACCCGGACATCCTCTGCAACCGCGAAATCAAGTTCAAGGCGTTCCTTGATTATGCCCTGTCGCTGGGTGCCGACCTGATCGCCACCGGCCACTATGTGCGCCGCCGCGACTCCGGCGCGCTCACCGAACTGCTCAAAGGCCTGGACCCGAACAAGGACCAGAGCTACTTCCTGCATGCAGTTGGCGGCAAGGAAATCGCCCGTACACTGTTCCCGGTCGGCGAGCTGGAAAAGCCCGAGGTGCGCGCCATCGCCGAAAAACACGGCCTGGCCACCGCCAAGAAAAAGGATTCCACCGGCATCTGCTTCATCGGCGAGCGCCGCTTCAGCGACTTCCTCAAGCAGTACCTGCCAGCCCAGCCCGGCAACATCGAAACCACCGAAGGTGAAGTGATCGGTCGCCACCACGGCCTGATGTACCACACCATCGGCCAGCGCCAAGGCTTGGGCATAGGCGGCCTGAAGGACGCCGGTGACGAGCCGTGGTACGTGTTGCACAAGGACCTGACCCGCAATGTGCTGGTGGTCGGCCAGGGCAACGAGCACCCGTGGCTGTTCTCCCGCGCCCTGCTTGCATCGGAAATCTTCTGGGTCAACCCGGTCGACCTGAGCAGCCCGCGCCGGCTGACCGCCAAGGTGCGCTACCGCCAGAGCGACCAGCAATGCACGCTGGAGCTGACCGCAACCGGCTACCGCGCCGTGTTCGACGAGCCGCAGCGCGCCGTGACCCCGGGCCAGTCGGTGGTGTTCTATGACGGCGATGTGTGCCTGGGTGGCGGCGTGATCGAGACCGCCGAGCCGTGGAGCCCGCGCGCATGAGCAATCTGCAGGAGCAGCTGATTGCCCTGGGCGGCGTGTTCCAGGCCGCCGTGCTGGTCGACCGCATCGCCCGCACCGGCCAGGCCAGCGAAGCCAACATCGGCTGCATGCTGGGCAGCCTGCTGGTGCGCGCCCCCAAGGACACCCTGGAGGTGTTCGGCGGCGACGACCTCAACCTGCGCGACGGTTACCGCGCCCTGGTCGGCGCCCTCGAGCGCGACCCCAGCAGCCTGCAACGCGAACCGCTGCGCTACGCACTGTCGATGCTGGGCCTTGAGCGCCAGCTGAACAAGCGCGGCGACCTGCTCGAAACCATCGGCAACCGCCTGCCGCAAATCCAGTCGCAGGCCGACCATTTCGGCCTGGCCCATGAAAATGTCATCGCGTCCAGCGGCGCGTTGTACCAGGACACCCTGAGCACCTTGCGCCAGCGCATCCAGGTGCACGGCGACATGCGCTTCCTGCAGCAGGCCAGCAACGCCTCGAAGATCCGCGCCCTGCTGCTCGCCGGCATCCGCGCCGCACGCCTGTGGCGCCAGCTGGGCGGGCATCGCTGGCAGTTGGTGTTCAGCCGGCGCAAGCTGCTCAACGAACTGTACGACATGATGCGCACACCGTCCTGAAGAAAAACGCCGGACCTGTAGGAGCGGCCTTGCGTCGCGAAAGGGCTGCGCAGCAGCCCCAGAATCGCCGCCCCAGCATAGATTGCCGGGGCTGCTGCGCAGCCCTTTCGCGACGCAAGGCCGCTCCTACAGGGATTTTTCATGTATGATATGCGCCCTTCCAAAAGCCTGACTGTCCGAGAACACCCCATGCAGCTTTCTTCGCTCACTGCGGTTTCCCCTGTAGACGGCCGTTACGCCGGCAAAACCCAGGCCTTGCGCCCCATTTTCAGCGAATTCGGGCTGATCCGTTTCCGCGCCCTGGTCGAAGTGCGCTGGCTGCAGCGCCTGGCCGCCCACCCGCAGATCGGCGAAGTGCCGGCGTTCTCCGCCGAAGCCAACGCCCTGCTGGACAGCCTGGCCACCGACTTCAAGCTCGAGCACGCCGAACGCGTCAAGGAAATCGAGCGCACCACCAACCACGACGTCAAGGCGATCGAATACCTCCTCAAGGAGCAGGCCGCCAAGCTGCCTGAGCTGGCCAAGGTCAGCGAGTTCATCCACTTCGCCTGCACCAGCGAGGACATCAACAACCTGTCCCACGCCCTGATGCTGCGCGCCGGCCGTGACGATGTGCTGCTGCCGCTGATGCGCCAGATCGCCGACGCCATCCGCGCCCTGGCCCATGCCCATGCCGACGTGCCGATGCTCTCGCGCACCCACGGCCAGCCGGCTTCGCCGACCACCCTGGGCAAAGAGCTGGCCAACGTCGTGTACCGCCTGGAGCGCCAGATCGCCCAGGTTGCCGCCGTGCCGCTGCTGGGCAAGATCAACGGCGCCGTGGGCAACTACAATGCCCACCTGTCGGCTTACTCGCAGATCGACTGGGAACAGAACGCCCGCGCCTTCATCGAAGACGAGCTGGGCCTGCAGTTCAACCCGTACACCACCCAGATCGAGCCGCACGACTACATCGCCGAGCTGTTCGACGCGATCGCTCGCTTCAACACCATCCTCATCGACTTCGACCGCGACGTCTGGGGCTACATCTCGCTGGGCTACTTCAAGCAGAAGACCGTGGCTGGCGAAATCGGCTCGTCGACCATGCCGCACAAGGTCAACCCGATCGACTTCGAAAACTCCGAAGGCAACTTAGGGATAGCCAACGCACTGTTCCAGCACCTGGCCAGCAAGCTGCCGATCTCGCGCTGGCAGCGTGACCTGACCGACTCCACCGTGCTGCGCAACCTGGGCGTGGGCTTCGCTCACAGCGTCATCGCCTACGAAGCCAGCCTGAAAGGCATCGGCAAGCTGGAAGTCAACCAAGCCCGCATCGCCGCCGACCTGGACGCCTGCTGGGAAGTCCTCGCCGAGCCGATCCAGACCGTGATGCGCCGCTTCAACATCGAGAACCCCTACGAGAAGCTCAAGGAACTGACCCGTGGCAAGGGCATCACGCCAGAAGCGCTGCTGACCTTCATCGACGGCCTCGATATGCCGGCCGACGCCAAGGCCGAACTGAAGCTGCTCACCCCCGCTACCTACATCGGTAACGCGGCAGCCCAGGCCAAACGCATCTAAGCTGACCGTCGCGTTCAACGCCCGGCCTGGCCGGGCGTTTTTATTCGCGGACGAAAATTACGTTTTTTCAATAGGTTGAACATGAATCCTGATACTCCACTGCAGCTGCTCGGCGGCATCTCGGCCCGCGAATTCATGCGCGACTACTGGCAGAAGAAGCCGCTGCTGGTACGCCAGGCCTTCCCGGACTTCGAAAGCCCGATCGACCCCGACGAGCTGGCCGGCCTGGCCCTGGAAGAGGAAGTCGAGTCGCGCATCGTCCTCGAACACGGCGCCCACCCGTGGGAGCTGCGCCGCGGGCCGTTCAGCGAAGACACCTTTGCCGAACTGCCAGAGAAGGACTGGACCCTGCTGGTGCAGGCCGTCGACCAGTTCGTCCCGGAAGTCGCCGAGCTGCTCGAGCACTTCCGCTTCCTGCCGAGCTGGCGTATCGATGACGTGATGATCAGCTTCGCCACCCCAGGGGGCAGTGTCGGCCCGCACTTCGACAATTACGACGTGTTCCTGCTCCAGGGCCATGGCGAGCGTAACTGGAAAATCGGCCAGATGTGCAACAGCGACAGCCCGCTGCTTGAGCACGCCGACCTGCGCATCCTGGCCGAATTCGAACAGAGCGGCGAATGGACGCTGGAGCCGGGCGACATGCTCTACCTGCCGCCGCGCCTGGCCCACTACGGCGTCGCCGTGGACAACTGCCTGACCTACTCGGTCGGCTTCCGCGCCCCAAGCGCCGCCGAAGTGCTGACCCACTTCACCGATTTCCTCGGCCAGTTCCTGCCGGACGAAGAGCGCTACAGCGACGCCGACGCGCAACCTGCCAGCGACCCGCACCAGATCCAGCACGATGCCCTCGACCGCCTCAAGGCGTTGATCGACAAGCACACCAACGACAAGGACCTGCTGCTGACCTGGTTCGGCCAGTTCATGACCGAGCCGCGCTACCCGGAACAGGTGGTCGGTGAAGAAATGGACGAAGACGAGCTGATCGAAGCCCTGGAAGACGGCGCCATCCTGATCCGCAACCCGAGCGCGCGGCTGGCCTGGTCCGAACTCGGCGACGACCTGATGCTGTTCGCCAGCGGCCGTAGCTGCCCACTGCCGGCCAAGCTGCGCGAGCTGCTGAAGCTGGTGTGCTCGGCCGATGCGCTACACATCGACAACCTTGAGCAGTGGTTGCAGGATGAAGATGGCCTTATGCTGGTCCAGCAGCTGATCAAACAAGGAAGCCTGGGATTCGCCAATGAATAAGATTCGTGTGCGCCTTGCCGACTGGCACAAGGATAACGCTGATATCCGCCGTATCCGCGAAGCCGTGTTCATTGCCGAGCAGCATGTACCACCAGAGCTGGAGTGGGATTCGGACGATCCGGGCGCCGCACACTTCCTGGCGCTGGAAGGCGACTATCCGATCGGCACGGCTCGCCTGCTGCCTGACGGCACCATTGGCCGGGTCTCGGTGCTCAAGGACTGGCGTGGGTTGAAGGTCGGCGATGCACTGATGAATGCAGTGATCGTCGAAGCGCAGAACCGTGACCTGAAGCAGCAGATGCTCAGTGCACAGGTGCATGCCACGCCGTTCTACGAGCGCCTGGGCTTTCGCGTAGTCAGCGAGGAGTTCCTCGAAGCCGGCATTCCGCACGTGGACATGGTACGCGACTCGCGCGCCTGAAACCTGCACTGGCCTCTTCGCGGGCATGCCCGCGAAGAGGCCAGCACAGGTAAAGACACTCCCCCTCACAAAAACCTGTACATCCATCCAGATAAAACTTGCCTCCGCGCCCCTGCTTGCGCATCCTAGTGCCCATCATTCCCCGATGAAGCGTTCCCGGCCATGCGCCTGTTCCTCTGCGAAAAACCCTCCCAGGCCAAAGACATCGCCAAGGTGCTCGGCGCCAACCGCAAGGCCGACGGCTGCTGGCAGGGCACCGACGTCTGCGTGACCTGGTGCATCGGCCACCTGCTGGAAACCGCCCCGCCCGACAGCTACGACGACCGCTACAAGCGCTGGAACCTGGCCGACCTGCCGATCATCCCGGCAAAGTGGAAGATGCTGGTCAAGCCCAAGACCGCCAGCCAGTTCAAGGCGGTCAAGCGCCTGCTCGGCGAAGCCCGCGAACTGGTGATCGCCACCGACGCCGACCGCGAAGGTGAAATGATTGCCCGCGAGCTGGTCGAGCACTGCCGCTACCGCGGCCCGATCCAGCGCCTGTGGCTGTCGGCCCTGGACGACGCTTCGATCCGCAAGGCCCTGGCGCGCCTGCTGCCCGGCCAGCAAACCTTCAACCTCTACCATTCGGCCCTGGGCCGCTCCCGCGCCGACTGGCTGATCGGCATGAACATGAGCCGGCTGTTCACCCTGCTCGGCCGCCAATCCGGCTACCAGGGCGTGCTGCCAGTGGGGCGGGTGCAAACCCCTACCCTGCGCCTGGTGGTCGACCGCGACCGCAGCATCGCTGATTTCGTGCCCGTGCCGTTCTGGGCCATCGATGTCCAGCTGGAAAGTGCCGGCCGGTCTTTCAACGCCCAGTGGCGCGCACCGGAAGACACCTGCGACGACCAGGGCCGCTGCCTGAACCAGGCGCTCGCCCGACAGGCTGCTGGCGACATGCAAGATGCCGGTACGGCGCGGGTATTGAAAGTCGCCACCGAGCGCGTGCGCGAGGCCGCACCGCTGCCCTTCGACCTGGGCACCCTGCAGGAGCTGTGCTCGAAAAAGTTCGGCCTCGGCGCCCAGGAAACCCTCGACATCGCCCAGGCGCTGTACGAAACCCACAAGCTGATCACCTACCCGCGCAGCGACTGCGGCTACCTGCCCGTCAGCCAGCACAGCGAGGCGCCAGCCATCCTCGCGGCGCTGCAGCGGGCGGACGCCAGCCTGGCGCCGCTGCAAGCCCACCTTGAGCCACAGCGCCGCTCCCGCGCCTGGAACGACGCCAAGGTCAGCGCCCACCACGGCATCATCCCCACGGCAGCCGCCAGCGACCCGGCACGCCTGCCGGCCAAGCACAAGGCTGTCTATACCCTGATTCGTGCCCGCTACCTGGCGCAGTTTCTACCCAACCACGAGTACGATCGCACCCAGGTCGAGTTCGACTGCGCCGGCCATGCCCTGCGCGCCGTCGGCAAGCAGATCGTCCAACCCGGCTGGCGCCGCGCCCTCCCCGAAGCGCTGACCCCGGCCAGGGGCCGCGAGGCCCAGCCAGCCCAGGTGCTGCCGGCCCTGCGCGAAGGCCAGGACTGCAACGTGCATGATGTGCAACTGAAGGACCTGTGGACCCAGCCACCGAAACCGTTTACCGAAGGCGACCTGATCAAGGCGATGAAGAACGTCGCCAAGCTGGTGGACGACCCACGGCTGAAACAGAAGCTTAAGGAAACCACCGGCATCGGCACCGAAGCCACCCGTGCCAGCATCATCCAGGGCTTGCTCGACCGTGGTTATCTGGTGAAGAACGGCAAGGCACTGTCTGCCACCCCTGCCGCGTTCAGCCTGATTGACGCCGTGCCCCGCGCCATTGCCGACCCTGGTACCACGGCCATCTGGGAACAGGCACTGGACATGGTGCAGAGCGGCGAGATGAGCCTTGAAGAGTTCGTCACCCGGCAGTCGGCGTGGATGGGCAAGCTGGTGGAGCGTTGCCGCGGGATGCGCATGACCATTACCGGGCCGGCGGTGGGCAAGGCGGCGCCTTGGAAGAAGAAGCGGCGCACTACCAGTAAAGGCAAGGCGTCTGATGGCAAACCAGCTGCCAGCAAGCCGCGGCAGCCACGGCGCAAGGCCTCTGGCTGATGCAGCGCTTGTGCCGGCCTCCTTCGCGGCTAAAGCCGCTCCCACAGGTACTGCATAGATGCCGAAGGCGGTGCTATCCCTGTGGGAGCGGCTTTAGCCGCGAAGAGGCCGGTACAGCCACCACAAATTCTAAGTCCCACTCTTCAGCCGGCTGAATGCCCGGGTCAACTCGCGGTTGAACGCCTTGCCATTATCATTCTTGCCATACAACCGCGCCCGCACCTCAGCCGACGGATAGGTCCCCGGCGCATTGCGGATCTGCGCGTCCACCAGCCCATCCGCCGCCGTAATCGCGTTGGCGTAGTGAATGGTGTCGGTAATCGGCGCGATCACATCCGGCCGCATCAGGTAATCCACCAGTTTCCACGCGGCATCCGGGTGCGGCGCATCCTTGGGCACCACCAGCGCATCCAGCCAGATCAACGTGCCCTCCTTCGGAATGCTGTAGTCCAGCACAAACGCCTTGCCCGCCTGCTGCGCCTGCCCTTCGGCGATGGCCACGTTGCCGTTCCACGACATCGCCACGCAGGTTTCGCCATTGGCCAGGTCGTTGATGTTGCGGTCGTTGTCGAAGTAGCGAATGTACGGGCGCACCTTGCGCAGTTGCACCTCCGCCGCCTTCAGGTCCTCAAGGCGCTGCTGGTTGATGTCCAGGCCCATGTAGCGCATCACTGCGGCGAACACTTCGTTGGGGTCGTTGAGCAGACTCACCCCGCAGTCGGCGAATTTCGCCACCACCTGCGGGTCGAACAGCATCGCCCAGCTGTCCAGCGGTGCATCGCCCATGCGTGCCTTCACCGCCTGCTGCTGGTAGCCCACCCCGGTGGTGCCCCAGGCATAGGTCCCGGCATAGCGGTTACCCGGGTCGAACAAGGCCATGTGCTGGCGGAACTCTTCACCCACCCCGGCCAGGTGCGGTAGCTGGGCTTTGTCCAGCGGCTGCAGGGCGCCGCTGGCAATGGCCCGGCTCAGGTGCTGGCCGGCGGTGAGCACCACGTCGTAGCCACTGCCACCGGTCAGCAGCTTGGTCTCGGCGGTTTCCAGCGAGTCGAAGTGGTCGGCCACCACACGAATGCCGGTTTCCTTTTCGAACCGGGTCAAGGTATCGGGGGCAAGGTACTCGCCCCAGATGTACAGGTTCACGGTCGGCTGTTGTGCGTCGGCAGCCTGGGCCGCCGAGGCGGCGCAGCCCAGGGCGAGCGCAAGGGTGAGTGCGCTCGGCTTCATCAGCGGCGGCCTCCAGCGTATTGCGGCATGGTGATGCAGGCGACGTTGCCGCCACCGAGCAGGATCTCGCGGGAGTTCTCGATACCGATAATGCGGTGCTCGGGGAACAACTCGGCCAGTGTCGCCTGGGCAATTGCGTCATTGCGATCGCCAAACAGCGGCACGACGATGGCCGAGTTGCCCGCGTAGTAGTTGATGTACGAAGCACAAATCTGGGTGCCGGCCTCGCGCAGGTGAGTGCCTTCGACCTGGTCCAGCCCTGCGGCCTCTTCGGCCGTCCATTGCAGCACGTCGGGTTGCGGCAGCTTGTGCACCTTCAGTTCACGGCCACGGGTATCGCGGGTGCTGCGCAGGATGTCGTAGGCCTCCTGGTAGATTTCCCACTGCGGGTCGTCACGGTTATCGGTCCATTGCAGCACCACTTCACCGGGGCGCACAAAGCAGGCCAGGTCGTCGACGTGGCCATCGGTCTCGTCGAACTTGCAGCCACGCGGCAGCCAGATCACCTGCTCGGCCCCTAGGTAGTCTTCAAGGCGACGGGTCACCTCGGCCTTGCCCAGGTGGGCGTTGCGGTTGCGGTTCAGCAGGCATTGCTCGGTGGTCAGCAGGCTGCCCTGGCCGTCGCTCTGGATGCCGCCAAGCTCGGCGATCAGCGGCGCGCGATAGCGGTCCAGGCCTTCGATCTCGAGGATTTTCTGGGCGATCTGGTCGTCCTTGTCCCACGGGTAGTAGAGGCCGCCATCGAGCCCGCCATAGGCGTTGAACTCGAAGTCGACGCCACGCACTTCACCACTGTTGTCATTGACCACGAAGCAAGCACCGCTGTCACGGAACCAGGTGTCGTTGCAGGTCATTTCCACTACCCGGACCTGCGGTGGCAGCAGGCGCCGGGCATTGACGTACTGGCCAGCGGAGGCGCAGACCGTGACCGGCTCGCTGGAGGCGATTGCCGTGACGATCTCGACCCAGACCTTCTGCGCAGGCTTGGCGCCATTGCGCCAGACATCCGGGCGCTCTGGCCAGCCGAGCCAGCAACCCGCCTTGCGCTCGAATTCGCCGGGCAGGCGGAAGCCATCGGCCTTGGGGGTGGTGGTGAGCGAACGTGCCATGGGTCAACCTCGTATCGGTGGGTGATGGCTGCACGCTACGCCGCCCCGCTTGCGGCATCCAACGACGAAAACTCAGCGATAGCTGAATTCAATTCAGCTATCGCCCAGCTGTTCGATGAACCATTCGATGAAGTCAGCCACCGGTGCCCGCTCAAGGCGCAGCCGTTCGCACACCAGCGCGTATTGCCCCTGGGCCGTCACGCTGGCACTGAACGGGCGCACCAACCGGCCGCTCTGCAGGTCGGCCTGGCAGGTCAGGTTGTCGCCCATCGCCACGCCCTGCCCCAGCAGCGCAGCCTCCAGCGCCAGCGCGGCATGGGGGAAGTACAGCTGACGGGTGGGCAAGGCGTCATCGGCGTGAGTGGCCAGCCAGGTGGTCCAGGTGCGACCGTCCTGGTCATCGTGCAACAGGCAGTGGCGCACCAGGTCACGCGGGCGCTTGAGCCCGCCCTGGTTGAACAGGCCCGGGCTGCAGACGGGGAAGAACTGCAGCAGTGGCAGCGGCCGGACGAAGTGGGTGCTGGCGTCCAGGGCGCTGGTGCCGTAGGTGATGGCCAGGTCGACGTCCAGCGCCGGGGCGCCGGCATCGATCGGCTGATCGTGCAGGTGCAGGGTGATGTGCGGGTAACGGCTGCTGAAATCGGCCAGGCGCGCGACCAGCCACTTTTGCGCCAGCTCCGCCGTCACCGCGATCCGCAGCACCGCTTGCGAGGCCGGGTCGCGCAGCTCGTCACAGGCCTTGCCGATCAGCTCGAAGGCCTGTTGCAGGTGATGCAGCAGGCGTTCGGCTTCGGCACTGGGGCGCACCTGGCGGCCGACGCGCTCGAACAGGGCGACGCCGAGCTGCTCTTCGAGCTGGCGAATCTGGTGGCTGACGGCGCTGTCGGTAACGCACAGCTCGGCGGCGGCACGGCCGAAGTGGCCATGGCGGGCGGCGCATTCGAAAGTGCGCAGGGCAGTCAGGGAAGGCAGGCGGCGCATTGTTTTTCCTGTCAGGGCCTCGGGGGCTGCTTTGCAGCCCTTTCGCGACACAAGGCCGCTCCTACAGGAATCCGCGCTCGTCTGTAGGAGCGGCCTTGTGTCGCGAAAGGGCTGCGCAGCGGCCCCAGAATCATATATGCAACGAAGATTCAAAGACGAACGGTGTGGCGCCATGAAAATTACCTGCTAGATTTTCATGAAAATAACCACAATAAATTTCACGAGGCCAAGGCATGTTCAAGCAATCCGCCCAGCACGTCGCCAGCTACTACGCCCAGACCTACCCCGCCAGCATCCCCCTGCGCCCTACCCTGCAAGGCTCGCACGACAGCGATGTGCTGATCATCGGCGCCGGTTTCAGCGGCCTGCACACCGCGCTGCGCCTGACCTTGGCCGGCAAGCGCGTGACGATGCTGGAAGCCAGCCGAGTGGCCTGGGCCGCTTCCGGTCGCAACGGAGGCCAGGCGCTGCTGGGCTGGTCGTGCGATATGCCGCCCCTGGAGAAAGCGCTGGGCGTGGAACGCACCCGGCGCCTGTGGGACAGCATGTGCTGGGCCGCCGACGAGATGCGCGAGCTGCCCCAGCGCCATGGCTTCGACATCGATTACCGGCTCGGTAGCCTGTGGACCGCCGTGTTGCCCCGCCGGATAAAGATGCTCGAAGAAGCCCTGCACGACGCCGAGCACAAATGGGGCTACGACGCCCTGCGCCTGATCGGCCGCGACGAGCTGGCGCAATGGATCGACAGCCCGCGCTATCAGGCGGCGCTGTATGACGCCAAGGGCGCGCACCTCAACCCGCTGAAACTGGCCCAGGGCCTGTCCGCCACGATCGAAGCCCATGGCGGGCGCATCTTCGAGCAGAGCCAGGTGCTCGGCTATCAGCCCAGCGCCAACGGCTACGTGGCCCGCACCGAGCATGGCGAGGTACGTTGCGGGGTGCTGGTACTGGCCTGCAACGCCTACATCGACCGCCTCGACCGTGGCCTGTCGCGCCGGCTGCTGCCGGTCGGCTCGTACCAGGTGGCCACCGCGCCGCTGGATGCCGAGTTCGCCCGCTCGCTGCTGCCGCGCAACAGCTGCGTGATCGACAACCAGTTCGTACCCGACTACTTCCGCCTCACCCCCGATCACCGCCTGCTGTTCGGCGGTGGCTGCACCTACCTGGGCGGCATTCCAAAGGACGTCGCCAGCGCCACGCGCCCCTACCTGGAAAGGGTGTTCCCGCAACTGGCCGGGGTGGCCATCGATTATGCCTGGGGCGGCCACATCGACTGCAGCATCCAGCGCACCCCGGACGTCGGTCGCGAGGGCCTGCGCTATTGGCTGCAAGGCTTCTCTGGCCACGGCGTGCTGCCGACCCTGGCCGCCGCGCGGGCGGTCAGCGACGCCATTCTCGGCGACGATGACCTGCTGGCGTTGTACCAGGGCATCGACAACGGCCGCTTCCCGGGCGGTGACCTGCTGGCCGCACCGCTGGAGGCAGCGGCCAAGGCCTGGTACAGGATGCGCGATCATGTCTGAAGACGCCCAGGGCCTGGCCCTGCTGATTCGCGACTTGCGCAAGCACCGCGGGCTGACCCTCGATGAGCTGGCGGGCAAGGTCAAACGCTCGCTGGGCTTTCTGTCCCAGGTCGAACGGGGCCTGTCGCAGCCGACCGTGGCCGACCTTACGGCCATCAGCGAAGCCCTGCAGGTGCCGACCACCTACTTCTACCAGGCCAGCCAGCCACCCGCGCTGGACTGGGTCACCCGCCCCGGCGAGCGGCGCACCATCTACTACGCCGAAGGCATCAGCGACGTGCTGGTCTCACCGACCCTCAACGGCCGTTTTGCCATGCTCGAAAGCCACCTGGCGCCCGGCGCCAGCAGTGGCGAGGGGCACCTGGACGACAGCTCCGAGCAAGGTGGTTTCGTCCTCGAGGGCGAACTGACCCTCTGGCTTGCCGATGACGAACAAGCCGTGACCCTGGCGCCCAACGACAGCTTCCAGCTGCCGCCCAACCGCCACTTTCGCTACGCCAACCTGACCGACCAGACGACCCGCGTCCTCTGGGTATTCCGATGAGAGCACAGCATGACCCTAACAACAGGCTTTCCCGATCTGCTCAGTGAAGTCCGCGCGTTCCGTGCCCGCCACCCCGACGTCAGCCATGTCGACCTGCTCAGCCTTGACATCCCTGGGCACTTCTACGGCAAGCGCTACCCGATCGACATGCTGGAAAAGGTCGCCGCCGGCAGCCCGCTGAAACTGCCGCAGAATTGCGTACTGCTGGGCGTACAAGGCGGGCTGTTCCCGATCGGCGACTACTGCTTCAACGACGGCGACCCGGATGCCATCCGCCGCCTGATCCCCGGCACGCTCAAGCCGGTGACCTGGGAGCGCGAGCCACTGGGGCAGATGCTGATCAGCTCCGACGGTACTGCCGCGCCTATCGAGTTCGAACCCCGCGAAGTCCTCGCCCGCGTGCTGCAGCGCCTCGAGCGACGTGGCATCCGCCCGGTGGTGGCGTTCGAACTGGAGTTCTACCTGTTCGACCGGGCGCTCAAGCAAGGGCTGCCGCAGTTCCCCCGCGACCCGCTCAGCGATGACCCGGACGACCAACCCAACATGCACATCGAACGGCTGTCGCGCTTCAGCGACGTGCTGCATGACATGGTCGACACTGCCCAGGCGCAGGGCGTGGACGCCAACGTGATCACCGCCGAACTGGGCCCCGGCCAGTTCGAGATCAACTTCGGCCACTGCGACGACGGCCTGCAGGCGGCCGACTGGGCCGCCCTGTTCTGCCGCAGCACCCGCGGCGTCGCGCTCAAGCACGGGCTGCGCGCCTCGTTCATGAGCAAGCCCTACCTGCAGGCGCCTGGCAGCGGCATGCACGTGCATGTGAGCCTGTACGACCAGGCCGGCAACAACCTGCTGGCCGCCGACCAGCAGCGCCCGCTACGCCACGCGGTGGCCGGCTGCCTGGCGCTGCTGCCGCATTGCATGCCGATCTTCGCGGCCAACCACAATGCATTTCGCCGCTATAGCGCCATGGTCAATGCCGCCAGCCGTGCGAGCTGGGGGTTCGAGGACCGCGATGCGTGCATTCGCATTCCCGAATCGGATGCGCGCAATCTGCGTATCGAGCACCGGCTGGCGGGGGCGGATGCCAACCCGTACCTGGTGCTGGCGGCGATCCTGTGTGGCATGGAGCATGGGCTGGATGCCGCGCAGGAGCCGATTGCGCCGCTGAACGAAGATCGCAGCAGCGGCATCGATTTCCCCAAGGACATGCTCGGCGCGGTCGCGGCCATGCGCAGTCACCCGGCAGTGAACGAAGGGCTGGGGGAAGAGTTCGTGATGGTGTACTGCGAGAACAAGCGCCAGGACCATCTGGCGTTCATGCAGGAAGTCAGTGCGCGGGAGTACCGCTGGTTCATGTGACATCGGTGATGGCCTCTTCGCGGGCACGCCCGCTCCCACAGGTCCTGCGCTAGCCTCAATGCCTGTGCGATACCTGTGGGAGCGGGCGTGCCCGCGAAAAGGCCGGTACTGCCACTACAAACTTCAATGCCGTGCGCAATCCCTCCTATTCTCAATAGCTCACTTCGGTTCGTGCACTGAGGAGACACGACCATGAGCTACGTAACCACGAAGGATGGCGTTCAGATTTTCTACAAGGACTGGGGACCGCGCGATGCGCAGGTCATCCACTTCCACCATGGCTGGCCGCTCAGCGCTGATGACTGGGACGCACAGATGCTGTTCTTCCTGGCCAAGGGCTTTCGCGTGGTCGCCCACGACCGCCGCGGCCACGGGCGCTCCAGCCAGGTATGGGACGGCCACGACATGGACCACTATGCCGACGATGTCGCAGCCGTGGTCGACCACCTGGGCATCCAGGGCGCGGTACATGTGGGCCATTCCACCGGTGGCGGCGAAGTGGTGCGCTACATGGCCCGGTATCCTGGTGACCCGGTGGCCAAGGCCGTGCTGATCGCCGCCGTGCCACCGTTGATGGTGCAGACGCCGGCCAATCCTGGCGGCCTGCCCAAGTCGGTGTTCGACAACTTCCAGGCCCAGGTCGCCAGCAACCGTGCACAGTTCTACCGGGATGTTCCGACGGGTCCGTTCTATGGCTACAACCGACCGGGTGTGCAAGCGTCGGAAGGCGTCATCGGCAACTGGTGGCGCCAGGGCATGATCGGAAGCGCCAAGGCGCATTACGACGGCATCGTGGCGTTCTCGCAGACCGATTTCACCGAGGATCTCAAGGGTATCAAGCAGCCGGTGCTGGTGATGCATGGGGATGATGACCAGATCGTGCCCTACGAGAATTCCGGGCCGCGGTCAGCCAAGTTGCTGCCCAATGGCACCTTGAAGACCTACAAGGGGTACCCGCATGGCATGCCGACTACCCATGCCGATGTGATCAATGCGGATCTGCTGGCGTTCATCCAGAACTGATAGGGTTTGCAGTACCGGCCTCTTCGCGGGCAAGCCCGTTCCCACAGGTTTGCGTCAACTTCAAGACCTGTGCAATACCTGTGGGAGCGGGTTCACCCGCGAAAGGGCCGGCACTGGCAACCGTTTGCGCCCAGGATTACCATGTCCCCTTCTAGCGCGGCCATTTGCCGCACGCCCTGCCCTCTGCCAGTCAGCCCCCATGCCCTTCGAACTCACCGTAGAACCGCTCACCTTACTGATCCTCGCCCTGGTCGCCTTCGTCGCCGGTTTCATCGATGCCATCGCCGGTGGCGGCGGCCTGCTGACCACTCCGGCGCTACTCACCGCCGGCATGCCGCCACACCTGGTTCTCGGCACCAACAAGCTCAGCTCGACCTTCGGCTCGGCCACCGCCGGCTTCACCTACTACAAGCGCAAGCTGTTCCACCCGGCGCAATGGCGCCCCGCCCTGCTCGCGACCTTGGTTGGCGCCTCGATCGGTGCAGTGGTGGCCCACTACATGCCAGCCGAGTGGCTGAACAAGATGCTGCCGGTGATCGTCTTCGCCTGTGGCATCTACCTGCTGTTCGGCGGCACGCCCAAGGCACCGCTGGATGCCGATGCGCCGATCAAGAAGAAATGGCAGTTCCCCCAAGGCTTCACCCTCGGTTTCTACGACGGTGTGGCCGGCCCCGGCACCGGTGCGTTCTGGACCGTCAGCACGCTGCTGCTCTACCCCATCGACTTGGTCCGCGCCAGCGGCGTGGCGCGCAGCATGAACTTCGTCAGCAACATCGCGGCGCTGACCGTGTTCATCATTTCCGGGCAGGTGGATTACATCGTTGGCCTGTGCATGGGCCTGTCGGTGATGGTCGGCGCCTTCTTCGGCGCACGCACGGCGATCAGCGGCGGCAGCAAGTTCATCCGCCCGGTGTTCATCACCGTGGTGCTGGCGCTGACCGTGCGCCTGGCGTGGCAGCACTGGTTCGGGTTGGTATGACCCCACCTATTCCTTACGGCGTATTCGGCCAACGGGATTGAAAGTTATCGGGGTGGCGGTTCTTCGAACGTACGGTACTGGAGGTAGCTCGAAAAGCCCTAACCAGGGATGATTTTCTGCTTGCGTGTTCATAAACCAATCGTCAGGCGTCAGCACATTGTGACGGTATCCAATCACTGGTCTATTCAACGCATTAGCGACTTCCTGTGCTGCACCGCTCGCCCCTGACTTGCAAGCAATCAGATAAATTGGCTTATTTGGATCGGCTCGATAAGATTTCAACCCCTTCAGTCTAGGAGCAATTTCCTTCATTGCTACTTTTCTGGCAGATACCATATTCCCATGTTCATTCATAAGCCGCGGGCTGCCGTCAGCGTGGCCATGCGTTACAAACCCCGCGTTACCAGTCTTAAAAACTTCCTTATGAAATGTGGTTGATGAGACCCCCTTCCGACCCGGGAACAAAACTTGATAATCGTCCTCAAAAGTTATCGATTTTTGGAATAATGCCTTAAGCCAGCTCATGCGCCCTGATGGATCAACACGATTAACAGGATCACTAGCGCAATAAGCATAAGTATTTATTCCACCCCTATCAAATGGGCTCAAGATGTCGGGCGAAAGAAACCTTTGCAATGCACAACTGAGAGCTCTATAGCCATTACCCAGCATGTAAAAGCCTGTAAAGGAGTCTCGCAACTGCGCGTTGAATCCCAGTAGCGATTCAGTTGTGGCAGTACGGTTATAACCATAAGGCGTATAGGCGCGAGAGACAGGTAATTTGGCGCGACCACCGTAATGCATAAGACTCTCCTTGAAATCGCCGCCACAACTCTGCTGCCGGGGACTAAACTGAGATCAACGTAGGCATTTCCCCTTCAGGTTAACGGCCCCTGCCATTGTAAAGTTCAATTCGGGCTCAGCAACTATCAGAAATGACAGTCCCCTTGATAACCACAAACCTAGCGTGGCAGCACTGGTTCGGGCAGGCCTACGCGGCGCGCCACGTAAAGGTCGATCAAGTATCGGGCGATGGACCGCCCGGCCGGCAGTGGCGGTAAGTCGTGCACGCTGAACCACTTGGCGTCCTCGATCTCGTCCGGCTGCATGACAATCTCGCCCCCGGCGTATTCGGCATGGAAGCCCAGCATCATCGAGTGCGGGAACGGCCAGCACTGGCTGCCGATGTACTGGATGTTGCGCACCTCCACCGCCACCTCTTCGCGCACCTCTCGTACCAGGCAGTCTTCGGCGGATTCGCCCGGTTCGGCAAAGCCCGCCAGGGTGCTGTACACGCCTGTGACGAAGCGCGGCGAACGGGCCAACAGGATCTCGTCGCCACGGGTCACCAGTACGATCATGCTCGGCGAGATGCGCGGATAGCTGCGCAGGTCGCAGGGCTGGCAGTACATCGCCCGCTCCCAGCGGATCTGCGTCATCGCCTGGCCGCAACTGCCGCAGAAGCGGTGCTCGCGGGCCCAGGTGCCGATCTGCGCGGCATAGCCCAGCACCTTGTAGGTGTCGAAGTCGCCTTCCAGCATGAACGCGCGCAGGCCACGCCAACTGCAACCCGGTACTTCGGTCGCGCTGCGCAGCTCCAGCAGGAATACCGGCTCGCCATCGAAATGGCCGATACCGTGCTCGCACAGCACCTCCAGGTCCTGCCGCTTGAGCCAGTCGCGGGGGAACAGCGCGCCGTTGGCGTCCACCAGGAACCCTTCCGGGCTGCGGGCCACGGCCAGCCCCCCGGTGATCTGTGGGTCGAGTACTGCGGTAGTCCAGCGAGCTGACATGTCGGGGGTTCCTTTGCTGCGTCCCCCGGCCCGGTCAGTCGGCGAACGTCGGTTTCTGTTTGCTCATGTGCGCCGCCACGGCCACGCGCAGGTCTTCGGACTGCAGCATCGCGGCGTTCCAGGTGGCGATGTAGTCCAGGCCATCGTCGATGCGATGGTCACGCATGTAGCTGAGCATCTCCTTGGTGCCGGCCACGGCGATCGGCGATTTTGCGGCAATCTCGCGGGCGATGGCAAAGACCCCGTCGAGCAACGCGGCCTGATCATCATAGACCCGGTTGACCAGGCCGATGCGCAGCGCCTCGTCAGCCTCTACATTGCGCCCGGTGAAGGCCAGCTCACGCATGATGCCGTCGCCGATGATACGTGGCAAACGTTGCAAGGTGCCGACATCGGCGGCCATGCCCATGTCGATTTCCTTGATCGAGAATTGCGCATCGCGGCTGCAATAGCGCATGTCGCAGGCCGAGATCAGGTCGATTGCGCCGCCAATGCAGTAGCCCTGGACCGCCGCCAGCACCGGCTTGCGGCAGTTGTCCACGGCATTGAAGGAGGCCTGCAGGCGCTGGATGGTCTTGCGCAGGAAGCGTGCGTTGCGGCCAACATCCTTGCCCATCTGCCCGGCCAGCGACGCCAGCATCATCAGGTCGATACCGGCGGAAAAGTGCTTGCCGGCACCGCTGATCACCACTGCGCGCACGGCCTCGGTGTCGTCGATCCACTGGAAGACATCGACGATTTCCGTCCAGAAGGCCGCGTTCATGGCGTTGATCTTTTCCGGGCGGTTGATCTGCACATGGGCGATGTTGTCGGTCAGTTCGACCTTGAGCGCGGTGTATTCGGTCACGGGCGGCACTCCTGTGGGGAAAGGATTCACGGCATGGATGGTAACCCAGGCAGGTGACCGTGCTTGTGCCAAAAACGGGACTGCATGCCCTGTCGAAATCGCCGCGCGCCGTTCGACCATAGGGTGAATCATCACATCGGCAAGCCTTTCAGGAGAGCCCCATGCGCAAACTTATCGTAGCCGCCTTCGTCAGCCTCGACGGGGTCATGCAGGCCCCCGGTGGCCCTCAGGAAGACACCAGCGGTGGTTTCACCTTTGGCGGTTGGCTCGTGCCCCATGCCGAGGAAGTGTTTGGCCAGGCCATGCAGGCGTTGTTCAGCCAACGGTTCGAATTGCTGCTGGGGCGGCGCACCTATGACATCTTTGCCGGCTACTGGCCGAAGGTGAAAGACGATACCGAGGACTTCTCCATCGCCAAGCTGTTCAACAGCGTGGCCAAGCATGTCGCCACCCATGATCCCGACAGTCTCGAATGGCATAACAGCCATGCGCTGGGCGCGGATATTGTGTCAGCGGTGCGAGCCCTGAAGCAGCAGCACGGCGCTGATCTGCTGACCCAGGGCAGTGCCAATCTGGTGCAGCAACTGCTCGCCGCCGGGCTGGTCGATGAGCTTCAGTTGCTCATTCACCCTGTGTTGCTGGGGCATGGCAAGCGGTTGTTCAGTGATAATGCGGCGCCTGGGGTTTTCACCCTGAAACATTCGCAGGTAACGCCGAAGGGCGTGATCATTGCCCGCTATGTGCGTAAGGGCGAAGTCGAGACGGGATCGTTTGATTTACCGCCGGAGAATGGGTGAGGGCTGACAGGTGCCTGCCGACAGATTTGTAGCGCCTGTGAGATCGAGCGCCGCCCGCGCGGCGCATCGCGGGCAAGCCCGCTTGTATGGTTAGACTTGAAGGGGTGGTGGGACTAAATGCCCGATTCTGACTGTTAGCAGCAGTACAGACCGTGGGAGACATCGCCCCACCCCTTCCACCAAAGCGCCGATAAAGAATGCATCGTTTGCAAGCGACGATAGAAGCAAGCCAGCGCCTCTTGGTGAAACCCCTTCAAGCCGAAAAACCATAACGTGAGGAGCCGCCCATGGCAATGCAGGCAGGTAAGTTAATCGTGGGTGCGGATGTCGCGAAAGCTGAGCTGGTTATCCACCACGATGATCGCGATGAAATTATCAGACTGAAAAACTCCAAACCCGAAATCAAACGCTGGCTGAAACAGCAGCCCCTCAATACTGCAATTGCTGTTGAGGCGACCAATGTCTACCACCTGGACTTGGTTGAGCAGGCCCATAGCCTGGGTTTCGAGGTTTATGTCATTGATGGCTTTCAACTGAGCAACTACCGAAAAAGCGTTGGAGGCCGGGTTAAAACTGACCCTTCCGATGCTCGATTGCTGTCCCGTTTTCTGAAAAATGAAGGCGAGGACCTTCGCCCTTGGAGCCCCCCTCCAGCGGTCTACGGCAAGCTTCAAAGCCTTCTGCGACGCAGAGCCGCCCTGGTGACTGCTCGCACTGCGATGACCCAGAGCTGGGCTAACGAAAGCCTCTTGCAAGCCGCCTTCGAAACCTTTGTGAAATCAATAGATCGGCTGGACAAGTTGATCCAACAGAAGATCAAGGAAGTGTTGCGAGAAGCTGGGCTGCAGGAGCAAGTCGCTCGCTGTCAGGCAGTAGAGGGCATTGGTTTTCTCACCGCCGCAGCATTGGTGATGGCTTTTATGAGGGGCGAATTCAAAAGTAGCGACTCGTACATCGCCTTTTTGGGAATGGATTTACGGGTTAGTGATTCTGGACAGAAAAATGGACGGCGTCGTCTCACCAAGCGAGGTTGCTCAGAAATTCGTCGCCTATTGCATAACGCTGCGATGGCAGCCAGCAGATCGGCCGCTTGGAAAGGGCTTTATGAACAGCACCGGAAATCTGGTAAAGCAACAACTCAAGCTCTGGTAATCCTGGCTAGAAAGCTCGCGCGGGTGGCATTCGCCCTGATGAAAAATCAGGACGAATACGTCACCAAAGGTGGGAAACTGGCTTGCTGAAAACCATAGAATCTCCCACATCTGTTTCGGGCCAGTCTCTCCTGTGAAGCCAACAGGGACCGCCTTGTTGGTATGGCGATGCATCTGAGTGGGCGCTGATGTCGCTCCACTTGTCTCCAGTCATGCACCAAGGCGGATCCTGTTGGCGGTACAGGAGTAACTGGCCCGAAACAGATGTGGGAGCGGCGGTGCGGCGATCCGACTTGCCCGCGATGCGCCGCGCGGGCGGCGCTCGATCTCACAGGCGCCAAATAACTTAAGCCAGGAACAACCAATACAACTTTTACACCTCGCCCGCATCCAACCATAAGCAACACTCACACCCGCTGACAGGAGATTTGCCATGGCGATGCGCACGGCCCTGATGCTTTCCTGCATGACCGTGGCCCTGATGGGCTGCGTCGGTTCCAACGACGATCACCACACCCCGCCGTCCACCGAACAGGTCGACCTGCAACGCTACCAGGGCACCTGGTACGAGCTTGCACGTCTGCCGATGTTCTTCCAGCGCAACTGTGTGCAGTCCGAAGCCCATTACGGCTTGCGCGAAGATGGCCGTATCGACGTGACCAACCGCTGCAAGGAAAAAGACGGCACCTTGAACGAAGCCCGTGGTATTGCCGAAGCCCAGGTGCCGGGCCGGACCGACAAGCTCTGGGTGCGCTTCGATAACTGGTTCAGCCGCCTGGCGCCGGGGCTGACCAAGGGTGAATACTGGGTGCTGTACCACGACAAGGACTACCGCGTGGCACTGGTTGGCCACCCCAACCGCGAATACCTGTGGCTGCTGTCGCGCACGCCGGCAATTACCGACCAGACGCGTGACCAGCTGCTGACGATTGCCCAGAAGCAGGGTTATGACACCAGCAAGCTGATCTGGCGGCAGGACACCCCCGCCGAGCCTTGAGCATCGACGCCCTGCAGCAATCCGTCTAAGGTGTGGCTCCCCCAAGCATGGAGCAAAGCATTGGACCTGCAGTTTCTGGGCACCTCCTCCGGGGTGCCCACCAAAGCCCGCAACGTCAGCGCCACCGCCGTCATCGAAGCCAGCGGCAGACACTGGTACCTGGTCGATTGCGGCGAAGGCACGCAGCACCAGCTGCTGCACAGTTCGCTCTCGGTACGCGACCTGCGCGGCATCTTCATTACCCATGTGCATGGCGACCATTGTTTCGGCCTGCCGGGGCTGTTGGCCAGTGCCGCAATGGGCGGGCGCAGCGAACCCCTGGACCTGATCTTGCCCGCCGCTTTGCAGGACTGGGTGCGACTGAGCCTGGCGGCCAGCGAAACCCACCTGCCGTTCGAACTGCGCTTGTTGCCGGTCGAGGGGCTGGGGCAGTGGCAGAGCGAACACATCCAGGTCAGTACCGTGCAGCTGTCGCACCGGGTGCCGAGCGTGGGCTTCGTGTTCACCGAACTGAACCCTGAACCACGCCTGGACATTCAGCGGTTGGTGGCTGAAGGGGTCCCGCGTGGGCCGTTGTGGGGCGATCTGGCCAAGGGACTGATGGTCGAGCTTGACGGGCAGCGGCTCGAACCGCGTGACTACCTGAAAGCCTCTCGGCCGCCGCGGCGGGTGATCGTCTGTGGCGACAACGACAACCCGGCATTGCTCGCCGAGGTCGCCAAGGACGCGGATGTACTGGTGCATGAGGCGACCTATACCCAGCCCATCGTCGAGCGCAGTGGCAACGCGTTCGGGCATAGTACGGCGGCGGCGGTGGCGCAGTTCGCTGAAGCGGCAGGGGTGCGCAATCTGGTACTGACGCATTTCAGTGCGCGGTACCAGGGGGATCCGAAGCGCAGCCCGTGCATTGGTGATGTGCGGGATGAGGCGTTGGCTCACTACAGTGGGCACCTGACCTTGGCTCAGGACCTGCAGCGTTACCATGTCGACCGTGATGGGTGCCTGGTCGCCGTTCAGTCTTGAGATCGCCGGGGCCGCAAAGCGGCCCCTTTCAGTGCATTGCTATGCCGCCAGGCGCCCGCTGGCGATCGCCTCCGACGCCGCCAGCATGGCCCGCAGCAGCACGGCACATCCTGCCGCCAGGTCCTCTGGCGTGGCGTTCTCGATCTCGTTGTGGCTGATGCCATTCTCGCAAGGCACGAAGATCATCCCCGCCGGCCCAAGCTCGGCCAGGAAGATCGCGTCATGCCCTGCCCCGCTGACGATGTCCATGTGCGGCAAGCCCAGGGCCTGCGCCGACTGGCGTACGGCATCGACGCAACCGCGGTCGAAGTACAGCGCCGGGAAGTCCGCCGTGGGGACCAGTTCATGGCTCAAGCCATGCTTGGCACAGGTCGCCTCGATCACCGTGCGCACATCGGCAATCATCGCTTGCAGCTGGTCGCCCTCCAGGTGACGGAAGTCCAAGGTCATGCGCACCTCGCCAGGGATCACGTTGCGCGAGCCGGGGTAGGCCTGCAGGCACCCGACTGTGCCGCAGGCGTGAGGCTGATGCGCGTGGGCGGTGCGGTTGACCGCTTCGACCACGGCTGCGGCGCCCACCAGGGCGTCCTTGCGCAGGTGCATCGGCGTCGGCCCGGCATGGGCCTCGACGCCGCGCAGGGTCAGGTCGAACCACTTCTGGCCCAGGGCGCCGAGCACCACACCGATGGTCTTGGCCTGGTCCTCGAGGATCGGCCCCTGTTCGATATGGGCTTCGAAGTAGGCACCCACCGGGTGGCCAAGCACTGCACGCTGGCCGGCATAGCCGATGGCGTCCAGCGCTTCGCCGACGGAAACGCCTTGGGCGTCGCGCTTGGCCAGGGTTTCTTCCAAGGTGAATTTGCCGGCGAACACACCCGAGCCCATCATGCAAGGCGCAAAGCGCGAGCCCTCCTCGTTGGTCCACACCACCACTTCCAGCGGTGCCTCGGTCTCGATGCCCAGGTCGTTGAGGGTGCGCAGCACCTCCAGCCCGGCCATCACACCAAAACAACCATCGAACTTGCCGCCGGTTGGCTGGGTGTCGATATGGCTGCCGGTCATCACCGGTGGCAGCTTGGGGTTGCGCCCTGGGCGACGGGCGAAGATGTTGCCCACCGCATCGACACTGACGCTGCAACCGGCAGCCTCGGTCCATTGCACGAACAGGTCGCGAGCCTGGCGGTCGAGGTCGGTGAGCGCCAGCCGGCACACGCCGCCCTTGGGTGTGGCGCCGAGGCGGGCAAGGTCCATCAGCGACTGCCACAGACGTGCACTGTCGACGTGGCGCTCGGTTGATTTCAGAACATGCTGGGATTGGCTCATGGTGTTTCTCCTCAGGCATTTTTATTGGTGTGTACTGGCGCAATCGCAGGCCCGCGCACCGCCACGCCGCCCAGGGCGTAGTACAGCGCCCCGCCCAGCAGCGACCCGGTGAACCAGCCATAGTCGTAGAACCAGCTGAAGCTGCTGTTGCCGATGGCCAGCACGGTCAGCGCCACCGGCACGGCGAAGGCGGCGAAGCCCGCCCGGTTCCATGCCGGGTACACGTCGTCGCGGTACAGCCCGGCAAGGTCCAGGTGCTGGCGGCGGATCAGGAAGTAGTCCACCACCATGATCCCGGCGATCGGCCCGAGCAGGCTGGAGTAACCCAGCAACCAGTTGGAATAGACGCTTTCCAGGCTCAGGTCGGAAACGATCCAGCCGAGCTTCTTCAGCAACTCGTGGCCCATCAGCGCCAGGCCGATGAAGCCGGTCAGCCACACCGCGCGGCTGCGCCCGATCAGGCGCGGCGCGATGTTCTGGAAGTCGTTGGTCGGCGAGACAATATTGGCGGCAGTGTTGGTCGACAGCGTGGCGACCACGATCAGCGCCATGGCCAGCGCGACCCAGCCAGGGCTATGAATCTTGCCGATCAGGCTGACCGGGTCGGACACCGTCTCACCCACCAGCGAGGCGGACGCTGCCGTCATGACCACCCCCAGCGAGGCGAACAGGAACATGGTCAGCGGCAGGCCGAAGATCTGCCCGAGGATCTGGTCTTTCTGGCTCTTGGCGTAGCGGCTGAAGTCGGGAATGTTCAGTGACAGCGTGGCCCAGAAACCGACCATGGCGGTCAGCCCGGCGCAGAAGTAGCCGACCACGCTGGCACCTTCCGGGCGCTTGGGTGGCTGCGCCAGCAATTCAGTCATCGACATGTGCGGCAAGGCCCAGAACAGCAGGCCGAAACCCACCGCCACCAACAGCGGTGCCGACAGTGTTTCAAGCCACTTGATCGACTCGGCGCCGCGCAGCACCACCCACAGGTTCAACGCCCAGAAGATCATGAACCCGATTACCTCGCCAGTGCCGCCCAGCGCCTTCCAGCCGTCGAAGATCGAGCCAAGGAACAGGTGGATGGCCAAACCGCCGAACATCGTCTGGATGCCGAACCAGCCACAGGCCACCACCGCACGGATCAGGCACGGTACGTTGGAGCCGAGGATGCCGAACGACGAGCGCAGCAGCACCGGGAACGGGATGCCGTACTTGGTGCCTGGGAAGGCATTGAGGGTCAGCGGGATCAGCACGATGAGGTTGGCCAGCAGAATCGCCAGCAGCGCCTCACCCACGCTCAGGCCGAAGTAGGCCGTGAGCACGCCGCCGAGGGTGTAGGTCGGCACGCAGATGGACATGCCCACCCACAGTGCGGTGATGTGCCATTTGTTCCAGGTGCGCTGGTGCACCTTGGTCGGCGCGATGTCGTGGTTATAACGCGGGCTGTCGAGGACGTCACTGCCTGCGGACAGCTCGAACAGGCCTGCCTGCTCGATCACTTCCGATCTGCTCTGTTGCATGGGGCCTTCTCCAGATTTCTTCTAGTTGTTCGCTCATCGGGCTAACGCGATGGCCGGAGTACACACACCACCAGTAATGCTCCTCCGGTCCGGCCTGGCGGTTGTGGCCGTACTCAAATTGCGTGCCGGGTTGGCCTGCGCCAACCCGGCCGGCCGTCGCCGACCGGAGGTAATCAACTGATCTGCAAAGCATTGTTGCGCGGCAGGCGGGGGCACGATGGTTCCCTCGCCTGCCGCTTGCGCCACCCTGGGCCGGCCCTGGCCCCTGCATCAGGTTTCAAACTGGTGCAGCCTGTTTTTTCAACGGCGCGGCGTGCGCCTCAAAGCCAGGAATCAAGCAGCTGATTTTGCATGGAAAATCTTGACCAATTTGGCTTCTTGTCAAGTGCGTCAAAATGGTGAAAGGCCTCCCCATTTTGGGGATTTGAAAAATTTATCCTTTATTATCAATAAGATAATACAGATATAAGCAGATAAAATTTTTTCTTGAACAATCCTGAAACTGCATCTAGATTCCAATCTTGTCAGTTCTGACAGGATTAAAACTCCTTCTTCAGCCACTGGCGCATAACAATTCCAAAAGCCGGCTCAGACCGGTCAGCCTGCGAGGAAGACGGCATGTCCCTGTTGATCCGTGGCGCCACCGTGGTTACCCATGAAGAGAGCTATCTCGCCGATGTCCTGTGTGTCGACGGCCAGATCCGCGCCATCGGCAAAGGCCTCGAAGCCCCTGCCGACTGCGAGATCCTCGACGGCAGCGGCCAGTACCTGATGCCCGGCGGCATCGACCCGCACACCCACATGCAGTTGCCCTTCATGGGCACGGTCGCTAGCGAGGACTTCTTCAGCGGCACCGCCGCCGGGCTGGCCGGTGGCACCACCTCGATCATCGATTTCGTCATCCCCAACCCGCAGCAGTCACTGCTCGAGGCCTTCCACACCTGGCGCGGCTGGGCGCAGAAGAGTGCCTGCGACTACGGTTTCCACGTTGCCATCACCTGGTGGAGCGAACAGGTCGCCGAAGAAATGGGCGAGCTGGTCAGCCAGCACGGGGTCAACAGTTTCAAGCACTTCATGGCCTACAAGAACGCCATCATGGCGGCCGACGACACGCTGGTAGCCAGTTTCGAGCGCTGCCTGCAACTGGGCGCCGTGCCCACGGTACATGCCGAGAACGGCGAGCTGGTCTACCACCTGCAACAAAAACTGCTGGCCCAGGGCCTGACCGGGCCGGAAGCGCACCCGCTGTCGCGCCCTTCGCAAGTCGAAGGCGAAGCCGCCAGCCGCGCCATCCGCATTGCCGAAACCATTGGTACGCCGTTGTACGTGGTGCACATCTCCAGCCGTGAAGCGCTGGACGAAATCACCTACGCGCGGGCCAAGGGCCAGCCGGTGTACGGTGAAGTGCTGCCGGGCCACCTGCTGATCGATGACAGCGTCTACCGCAACCCGGACTGGGCAACCGCCGCCGGTTATGTGATGAGCCCGCCATTCCGCCCACGCGAGCATCAGGAGGCCCTGTGGCGTGGCCTGCAATCGGGCAACCTGCACACCACCGCCACCGACCACTGCTGCTTCTGCGCCGAGCAGAAGGCCATGGGCCGCAACGACTTCAGCCGCATCCCCAACGGCACGGCCGGCATCGAGGACCGCATGGCAGTGTTGTGGGATGCCGGGGTCAACAGCGGGCGCCTGTCGATGCACGAGTTCGTCGCCCTGACTTCGACCAACACCGCGAAGATTTTCAACCTGTTCCCGCGCAAGGGTGCCATCCGCGTCGGCGCCGACGCCGACCTGGTGCTGTGGGACCCGCAGGGCACACGCACGATTTCCGCCCAGACCCACCACCAGCGGGTCGACTTCAACATTTTCGAAGGCCGCACAGTGCGCGGCATCCCCAGCCACACCATCAGCCAGGGCAAGGTGCTCTGGGCCGATGGCGACCTGCGCGCCGAGCCTGGCGCCGGTCGTTACGTGGAGCGCCCGGCCTATCCCTCGGTGTACGAGGTGCTGGGCCGACGCGCCGAGCAACAGCGCCCGACCCCCGTTCAGCGCTGAGGCCATCGGGGCTGCTGCGCAGCCCCTGTGGGAGCGGCCTTGCGTCGCGAAAGGGGTGCAAAGCCCCCCCGAATCCAACGCGATTCCGCTCGTCTGCATCCATAAAAAAAGAGAGGCTACAACCGTGATCGATGCCCTGAACCATCTGCCGCGCCCGCGCGCCGGCAGCGACCAGCTGGCCGAGCGCTTCACCGACCTGGCCCCGCCGCTCACCGCCCGCCAGGCAGCCGTCGAAAGCGCCCGCTGCCTGTACTGCTACGACGCCCCCTGCGTTAACGCCTGCCCGAGCGAAATCGACATTCCGTCGTTCATCCACCGCATCAGCGACGAGAACCTGCAAGGCGCCGCCGAGCGCATCCTGTCGGCCAATATCCTCGGCGGCAGCTGCGCCCGCGTGTGTCCCACCGAGATCCTCTGCCAACAAGCCTGCGTGCGCAACAATGCTCAAGAATGCGCCCCGGTGCTGATCGGCCAGTTGCAGCGCTACGCCTTGGACAATGCCCAGTTCAGCGAGCACCCGTTCAAACGTTCGCCGGCTACCGGCAAGCGCATTGCCGTGGTCGGCGCCGGCCCTGCCGGGCTGTCGTGCGCCCACCGCCTGGCCATGCACGGCCATGACGTAGTGGTGTTCGAAGCCAGCGAAAAGGCCGGAGGCCTCAACGAATACGGCATCGCCCGCTACAAACTGGTGGACGATTATGCCCAGCGCGAAGTGGAATTCCTGCTCGGCATCGGTGGTATCGAGATCCGCCACGGCCAGCGCCTGGGCGCCAACCTTGGCCTGGGCGAGTTGCGCGAGCAGTTCGACGCGGTGTTCCTCGGCCTGGGCCTGAACGCCGTGCGCGAGCTTGGCCTGGATGACGAACAAGCCCCCGGCCTGCTCGCCGCCACGGCCTACATCCGCGAACTGCGCCAGGCCGACGACCTGGCGCAACTGCCGCTGGCCGACCGCTGCCTGGTGATCGGCGCCGGCAACACCGCCATCGACATGGCCGTGCAGATGAGCCGGCTGGGCGCCCGCGACGTCAACCTGGTGTACCGCCGCGGTTACCCCGACATGGGCGCTACCGGCCATGAGCAGGACATCGCCAAGGCCAACCAGGTGCGCCTGCACACCTGGGCCCGCCCCGACGGCGTACTGCTCGATGACCACGGCCGCGTGCGTGGCATGCGCTTCATGCGCACCGAACTGGCCGACGGCCGCCTGCGCGACACGGGCGAGACCTATGAACTGGCTGCTGATGCCATCTTCAAAGCCATCGGCCAGCGCTTCGACGACGCCAGCCTCGGCGACCCGGTTGCCGCACAACTGGCGCGAGACGGCGAACGCATCCGCGTCGACGAAAACCTGCGCACCAGCCTCCCGGGCGTGTACGCCGGTGGCGACTGCACCGCCCTGGGCCAGGACCTCACCGTCCAGGCCGTGCAACACGGCAAGCTGGCCGCCGAAGCCATCCATGCCCAACTCATGCTCAACGTGGAGGCAGCGTAAATGGCCGATCTGTCCATCGAATTCGCCGGCATCAAGGCGCCCAACCCCTTCTGGCTGGCTTCCGCGCCGCCGACCGACAAGGCCTACAACGTGGTCCGCGCCTTCGAGGCCGGCTGGGGCGGCGTGGTCTGGAAGACCCTGGGCGAGGACCCGGCTGCGGTCAACGTGTCGTCACGGTATTCGGCGCACTACGGGCCCAATCGCCAAGTGCAGGGCATCAACAACATCGAACTGATCACCGACCGCTCGCTGGAGATCAACCTGCGGGAAATCACCCAGGTGAAGAAGGACTGGCCCGACCGCGCTCTGATCGTGTCGCTGATGGTGCCGTGCGTGGAGGCGTCGTGGAAATTCATCCTGCCGCTGGTGGAAGCCACCGGCGCCGATGGCATCGAGCTGAACTTCGGCTGCCCGCACGGCATGCCTGAGCGCGGCATGGGCGCGGCGGTCGGCCAGGTGCCGGAATACGTCGAAATGGTCACCCGCTGGTGCAAGATGCACTGCTCGCTGCCGGTGATCGTCAAGCTCACGCCGAACATCACCGACATTCGCCAGTCGGCCCGGGCCGCCCACCGCGGTGGCGCCGATGCCGTGTCGCTGATCAACACCATCAACTCGATCACCAGCGTCGACCTGGACCGCATGGTCGCCCACCCCATCGTCGGCGACCAGAGCACCCACGGCGGTTACTGCGGCTCGGCGGTCAAGCCGATCGCCCTGAACATGGTCGCCGAGATCGCCCGCGACCCGGAAACCCGCGGCTTGCCGATCTGCGGCATCGGCGGGATCGGCAACTGGCGCGATGCCGCCGAGTTCATCGCCCTGGGCAGCGGTGCGGTGCAAGTGTGCACGGCGGCGATGCTGCATGGCTTCCGCATTGTCGAAGACATGAAAGATGGCCTTGCGCGCTGGATGGACCAGCACGGCCACCGCAGCCTGCAAGCCTTCCGCGGGCAGGCCGTGGGGCATACCACCGACTGGAAGTACCTGGACATCAACTACAAGTCGGTGGCGCAGATCGACCAGCAGGCGTGCATCGGTTGCGGGCGCTGCCACATCGCCTGCGAGGATACCTCGCACCAGGCGATTGCCAGCACCTTGAAAGCTGACGGGACGCATGCCTACAGCGTGATCGAGGATGAATGCGTGGGCTGCAACCTGTGCCAGATCACCTGCCCGGTGGAGAACTGCATCGAGATGGTGGCGCAGGATACCGGCAAGCCTTACCTGAACTGGACCCAGGATCCGCGCAACCCCTACCGTGAGGCCAGCTGAGTACTCTAGATCGATGGGGCTGCTTCGCAGCCCTTCGCGGGCGTGCCCGCGAAGGGCCGCAAAGCGGCCCCACTCACTCACGGTTCCAAGCCTATGCCGCGCAAGATCACGCAGGTCACCGTCTGCACCGCGCTTTCGAACGCCAGGTCCGACAATGGCTCACCTTCGTTCAGCAACGTCACCTGATAGCCAAAGTCGGCATAGTGCTGGGTCGAGGCCCAGATCATGTAGAGCAGCGCCGAAGGCTCCACCGGCAGGATGCGCCCCTCCGCCACCCACCGACGAATCTTGTCTTCCTTGAGCTTCGCCCAAGGCACCAGGCTCTCAGCGAGGTTCACCCCCAGTACAGGCGCCCCATGCAGCATCTCCTCGGCCCAGATCTTCGAGCCCAGCGGCCGTGAACGCGAATGGCCCATCTTGGCGCGGATGTAGCTGGTCAGCACCACCCGCGGGTCTTCGAAGTTCTCGAAGCACAGCGCGTCCTGCTTCCACACATCCAGCAGGTCCTGCAGCACCGCGCGGAACAACTCATCCTTGGTGCTGAAGTAGTAATGCAGGTTGGAACGCGGCAGCTCGGCCTGCTCGGCGATGTCACCCATCGAGGTGGCGCCATAACCCTTTTCGGCGAACACCTTTTCTGCGGCGACGAGGATCTTCTCGATATTGCGACGGCGGATTTCGATCTTGTGGTTGGCCATCAGGCTTGGGCCGTCCACACAGCAAGCTCGTATCCGTCCGGGTCGATGAAATGGAAACGGCGACCACCCGGGAAGGCAAAGGTAGCCCGGCTGATTTTCGATCCGGCGGCCTCGACCCGCTGTTGCGCGCCTTCCAGGTCGTCGGCATAAAGGATGATCAGTGGCCCGCCCGGCCGCACCGCTTCGCCAGTGGTGAAGCCTCCGGTCAAGCGCCCATCGCTGAACTCGGTATAGGTCGGCCCGTAGTCGGTGAAGCGCCAGCCGAACACGCTACCGTAGAAAGCTTTGCTCCGTGCGATGTCGCTGACGTTGAACTCGATGTTGTCGATCTGCCGATCGTGGCCACGAACACTCATGCGTGCTCCTTGCAGAATGGGTTTGCCCTAGTCTACTCCGGGAGTTGACGACGCCCCTAGTCACATCGTGCCCGATCACGCGCCGGGCTTTGTGCCCGGTGCAGGTTCAGCGCCGTGTTGATGATGCCGATGTGGCTGAACGCCTGGGGGAAGTTGCCGAGCATGCGCTTGCCGGCAGGGTCGTACTGCTCGGCCAGCAGGCCGACGTCGTTGCACAGCCCGGTGAGCGTTTCGTACAGCGCCTGGGCCTCGGCCTTGCGCCCCAGCAGCACGTACACATCGGCCAGCCAGAACGAGCACACCAGGAACGTGCCCTCCCCTGGCGTCAGCCCGTCGCTGCAGCTGTCGCTGTCGTAGCGCAACAGCAGGCCGTTCTTCAGCAGGCGTTGCTCGATCTGCACCAGGGTGCGCTGAAAGCGCGGATCCTCGGCCGGCAGGAAGCCGGTCAGGGCGATCTGCAACAGGCTGGCGTCCATCTCGGTAGAGCCATAGGCCTGGACGAAATGCTGGCCGCTGGCATCGAGCCCGCGGGCGCAGACCTCCTGATGAATCTGGTCGGCCACCTGCCGATAGTGACGGCCCTGCTCGCGGCCTTCTTCGGTGGTGTCGGCCAGCCCCGCGGCACGGTCGAAGGCGACCCAGGCCATGACCTTGGAATGGACGAAATGCTGACGGCCTCCGCGCACTTCCCAGATGCCTTCGTCCGGGTCACGCCAGATCCGCTCGACATAGGGCAGGATCAGCCGGGAGATCGCTGCGCTGCGCGGGTGACGCGGCAAACCGCCCTTGATCGCCTGGGCCATGGCATCGGCCAGTTCGCCATAGATGTCCAGCTGCCTCTGCTCGGCAGCCGCGTTGCCCACCCTTACCGGCTGCGAGTGCTCGTAGCCAGCCAGCCAGGGCAAGGTGTATTCCTGCAGGTCACGCTCGCCAGCCAAACCGTACATGATCTGCATCTGTTCAGGGTTGCCAGCCACCGAGCGCAACAACCATTCACGCCAGGCCTGGGCTTCATCGAAGTAGCCAAGGTTCATGAACGCCAGCAACGTCATGGTGGCGTCGCGCAGCCAGCAGAAGCGGTAGTCCCAGTTGCGTTCGTGGCCGATGCGCTCGGGCAGCGAGGTGGTGACCGCTGCGACGATACCGCCGGTGGGCGCATAGGTCATGGCCTTGAGGGTGAGCAGCGATCGGCGCACCAGGCCGGTGTAGGGGCCGACCTCAGGGCAACGGTCGGCGAATGCCTGCCAATGCGCGAGGGCGTATTGCAGCGCCTGGTCGATGTCGCAGTCGGGCTGCACGGGCAAATGCGAAGACTGATGACGCAGGCTGAAGACCTGCCGCTCGCCGGCACCCACGCGAAAACGGGCGGCGGTGTGATGGTCCAGGCCATGGGGCTCCACGCTGCTGCTCAAGATCAGACGGTCGGGGCCGGCCACCGCACTTAGCGTCAGCGGGTCGAGTTTTTCTACCCAGGGCACACTGCGGCCGTAGTCGAAGCGCAGCACCAGGTCCATTTCGAAGTGGGTTTCACCGGTGACGCCCTCGACGATGCGCACCACCGAATTGACTTCGCCCAGCGGCATGAAGTCGAGCACCCGGGCGCGGCCGCTGGCAGTGACCCAGGTGGTTTCCAGCACCAGGGTGTCACCCAGGTACTGGCGACTGCTGTGTTCGATGGGGTCGGTGGGGGCCAGGCGCCAGCGGCCATTCTCTTCGTTGCCCAGCAATGCAGCGAACACGGCCGGGGCGTCGAAACGCGGCAGGCAGAGCCAGTCGATCGAGCCGTCGCGGCTGACCAGGGCGGCACTGCGGCAGTTGCCGAGCAGGGCGTAGTCTTCGATGTGGGCGGGCATCAAACCTCCTTTTCAAAGCTTGCCTGCCCGGGCCTCTTCGCGGGTAAACCCGCTCCCTCAGGGATATCACTACCTCGCAGCCAGTGATGTACCTGTGGGAGCGGGTTTACCCGGGAAGAGGCCCGGGCAGGCAACAAAGCACTTTCATCCCAGTTTGTGCCACTCGCGCTTGTCGCGGGTCAGCAATTCATTGCCTTGTTCGGGGCCGTCCTGCCCTGCCGGGTACTCATGCACCTCGCCGCCCTGGGCCCAGGCATCGAGAAATGGCTGTACCGCCCGCCAGCCGTTCTCGATGTTGTCGGCCCGCTGGAACAAGGTCTGATCGCCGGTCAGGCAGTCGTAGATCAGCGTTTCATAACCGGTGGCCGGGGTCATCTTGAAAAAGTCCTTGTAGGCAAAGCCCAGCTCGATGTTCTCCATCACCAGCTCCGGCCCCGGCCGCTTGGCCTGGAGGTCGAACCACATGCCTTCGTTGGGCTGGATCTGGATCTTCAGGTAGTTGGGCTTGGGCCGCTCCAGCTCCGACTCGCGAAACTGCGCGTAGGGCGCGGGCTTGAAGCAGATGGCGATCTCGGTGTCGCGCACGCTCATGCGCTTGCCAGTGCGCAGGTAGAACGGCACCCCGGCCCAGCGCCAGTTGTCGATCATCACCTTGAGCGCCACGTAGGTTTCGGTCTGGCTGTCGGCAGCGACGTTATTTTCCTGCCGATAGCCCGGCAGCTGTTTGCGGCCCTGCTTGCCCGCCGTGTACTGGCCACGCACCGAGTTCTTCAGGGCCATTTTTGCCGACCAGGGGCGGATGGCACCGATCACCTTGGCCTTCTCGCCTCGCACCGCGTCGGCGGCAAACGCCGCCGGTGGCTCCATGGCCACCATTGCCAGCAGCTGGAACAGGTGGTTGGGCACCATGTCGCGCAGCGCGCCGGTGTTGTCATAGAACGCGCCGCGGGTTTCCACACCGACTGTCTCGGCGGCAGTGATCTGCACATGGTCGATGTAGTGGTTGTTCCAGAACGACTCGAACAGGCCATTGGAGAAGCGGCTGACCAGAATGTTCTGCACCGTTTCCTTGCCCAGGTAATGGTCGATACGGTAGATCTGCCGCTCGCTCATCACGTTCAACAGGCAGGCATTGAGCGCCTCGGCACTGGCCAGGTCGGTGCCGAAAGGTTTCTCCACCACCACACGCCGGAAGCCACCGGCCGACTCGTCGAGCAGCCCGGCGTCGCCCAGGCGCTGAGCCACCTCCGGGAAGAAACGTGGCGAAGTGGCCAGATAGAAAATGGCATTGCCGTGGCTGGTTTTTTCGATGCGCTTGGTCAACGCCGCATAGGTCGCCGGGTCAAGGAAGTCGCCGGTCTGGTAGTCCAGGCGCTTGGCCAGCCGCGCCCAGAGCTTTTCGTCGAGGCACTTGGCAGCGCCCTCGCCGCCTTTGTCGCGCGCCTGCATGAAGGCATGCAGGCGCTCGGCGAATTCGGCGGCCGTGGCCGGGTTGTGGTCGACGCCGACGATGCGCAGGTTGCGGTCCAGCAAACCGTCACGGCTGAGGTTGTAGAGCGCCGGCATCAGCAGGCGCTTGACCAGGTCACCGTTGGCGCCAAACAGGAACAGCGTGCAGGGCGGAGCAGCAGGTATGGTCTGTTGGGTCATCAGTCTTTTTTCTCGACGTGGCCACCGAAGCCCAGGCGCATGGCCGACAGGATCTTGTCGCCATAGGTGCCCTGCTGCTGGCGCGAGCGGAAGCGGGCGAACAGCGCACTGGACAGCACCGGTACCGGCACCGCCTGTTCGACGGCGGCGTCGATGGTCCAGCGGCCTTCGCCACTGTCGGACACCGAGCCACTGAACTGCGCAAGCGTCGGGTCGGCCACCAGCGCATCGGCAGTGAGGTCAAGCAACCAGGAGGTGACCACGCTGCCACGGCGCCACACTTCGGCGATCTCGGCCACGTTCAGGTCGAAGCGCTGGTCTTCCGGCAGCTCGGTGCCGCCTTTGCTGCGCAGCAGGTCGAAGCCTTCGGCATAGGCCTGCATCAGGCCGTACTCGATACCGTTGTGCACCATCTTCACATAGTGCCCTGCGCCAGGCGGGCCGGCATGAATATAGCCGTGCTCGGCACGTTCGTGCTCACCGCTGCGGCCGTGGGTACGCGGAATGTCGCCGACGCCCGGGGCCAGTGCCCTGAACAGCGGCTCAAGGCGCTCGAACACCGCCTTCTCGCCACCGATCATCATGCAGTAGCCGCGGTCCAGGCCCCACACACCGCCAGAGGTGCCGACATCCAGGTAATGCAGCCCACGCTTGCCAAGTTCGGCCGCTCGGCGCATGTCATCCTTATAGAACGTGTTGCCCCCGTCGATGATGGCATCGCCCGGTTCCAGCAGCTCGGCCAGCTGGGCGATGGTCTGCTCGGTAGGCTCGCCGGCTGGCAGCATCACCCACACCGCCCGTGGCGCCTTGAGTTTCTGCACCAGTGCGCCAAGGTCGTGGGCACCTTGGGCGCCTTCGCCTTCCAGCCCGACCACGGCTTCACGGTTTCGGTCATGGACCACGGTGCGGTGGCCGGCGCGCATCAGCCGCCTTGCAATATTGCCGCCCATGCGGCCCAGCCCGACGATTCCCAATTGCATGAGCCGATGCTCCCCTTACCAGATAAATGACAACCACAGTTCAACTTTTCAGATTAGTCCAGCACGGCGCCTGAGGGTTCAGCGACGAACGGCGTGACAACGTTAAACAAAAAAGTTCCCTTAGGCGGAGAAAGAATTCAGAATGCGCGCCGCGTGAAGCGACTACGCTTTAACTGTCACCAGCCAAAACCGCGAGGTGTGCCATGGGTACCTTGATGCCTGCTACTCCAACCCAGACCCTCTATGTCTCCGTGCGCCGCGACGAGCTGCGCCAGTTGAAGGACGAACGTGACCAGCTGCGCCAGCAGGTCGCTCAATTGCACATGCTGCTGGAACAGGCACGTAGCGACGACGGCAAAACCGTCGGTTTCTGATTCATCCCCTCTCTCCTGGTGGGAGCTTCGCGCTCCCACAGCGCTGCAACCCCGCCCCACTCTGGTGCGCGACACGTTGATAAGTCACCTGATGGCGCACGCGTGAGCCAGCTCTGCCCCACCCTCGAACACCCCTGTTCATATCCGGTCACACTCGCCAACGTTTGCGTCTATCTCGGTCATAACCGAAGTGACCAATGGGTCACCTTTTTATCGCCCGCTCTCCTACACTCAGGTTTCGGCCCGCCATTTGCTCAGAGGAAGAGCGACGTAAAAAAGTCGAACTTTTGGAAATGGTGGCGGGTCAGCAACTAAGTAGGCCAATCGCAAAGGACTTCCTTCGCACGGCCCGCCTACCCCAACCAGTCCAAGCGCCTTCGGCCGGAATGCCGATCGCGTTGTGCCTGCACGCACGGCTTCGGGGCATGGATAGCATCACGCAATTGCCGAATCAGAGAGAACCGCACGAGATAACACCAAGGGTGCCAGCACCCTGCCAACACTTAGGGACGGAGAGAAGTATGATCAGTGCCGCTGTCGAGCCTCACGTAGAGTCATTCAAACCGGACAACCGCGAGCCGCTTACCCCGGATTTCGCCAAGACAGGCACGGCACCCGGCGCCCAACGCCAGCACAACCCCAACAAGCGCAAGATCCTGTTCGTCACCTCGGAAATCGCCGACCTGGTCAAGACCGGCGGCCTCGGCGACGTTTCCGCAGCACTGCCACGCGCCCTGGCGCACTTGCATGATGTCCGCGTGTTGATCCCGGGTTACCCGCAGGTGGTGGAAAGCGACAATCCCATCCACATCGTCGGCGAGCTCGGCGGCCACGCTGCCCTGCCGCCTTGCAAGATCGGCCGCATGGACATGGCCGACGGCTTGGTCATCTATGTGCTGATCTGCCCCGAGCTGTACCAGCGCGACGGCACCCCTTACGGCGCCAACAACGGTCGCGACTGGCCGGACAACCACATCCGTTTCGCCCGCCTGGGCCTGGCCGCGGCGGAGATCGCCGCCGGCGAAGGCATGATCCACTGGAAGCCAGAAGTGGTGCATGCCCACGACTGGCCCGCAGGCCTGGCACCGGCCTACATGCACTGGCGCGGGCTGAACACACCGACCCTGTTCACCATTCACAACCTGGCCTATCAGGGCGTCTACAGTCGCGGCTGCAGCCCGGAGCTGGCGATACCCGACCATGCCATGCAGCAAGAAGGCATGGAGTTCTACGGCAAGCTGTCGTTCCTCAAGGCCGGCCTTGCCTACTCCAGCCACATCACCACGGTCAGCGCCACCTACGCCCAGGAGATCACCACCCCGGAATTCGGCTGTGGGCTCGATGGCTTCCTGGCCAGCAAGGCCCAGCAAGGCCTGCTCGGCGGCATCCCCAATGGCATCGACGAAAGCTGGGACTCGGCCACCGACAAGCACCTGGAGCACAACTTCAGCATCAACGACTGGGAAGGCAAGGCACGCAACACCGACGCCGTGCGCAAGCTGTTCGGGCTGCAACCTTCCGAAGGGCCGCTGTTTGCCGTCGTTTCGCGGCTGGTCTACCAGAAAGGCCTGGACCTGACCCTCGGCGTTGCCGACTACATCGTCGAGCAAGGCGGGCAGATTGCGATCATCGGCCGCGGTGAGCCGGAAGAGGAACAGGCCATGCGCGAGCTGGCCCTGCGCTACCCTGGCCGCATCGGGGTACGCATCGGTTTCAACGAAACCGACGCCAGGCGCATGTTCGCGGGCAGCGACTTCCTGCTGATGCCTTCGCGCTACGAGCCTTGCGGCCTGAGCCAGATGTACGCGCAGCGCTTCGGTTCACTGCCGGTGGCACGCAACACCGGCGGCCTGGCCGACACCATCGAGAACGGCGTTACCGGTTTCCTGTTCGATGAATCGACCGTCGACAGCTACCGCGAAGCATTGAGCCGTGCCTTCTATACCTACGGCAAGAAGGACCTGCTCAATGCCATGCGCTGCCTGTCGATGACCCAGCCGTTCAACTGGTGCCAGGCGGTGGAACCCTACGCGCGCCTGTATGAGGACCTGGTCAAGCAGGCCCACCTGAGCCACTACTGAGCGGGGTTAGAAGATGCACAGACATGGCGCACACCTGATGGACGCCACGTCGGCGCGCTTCGCCCTGTGGGCGCCCGATGCGCGCAGCGTGAGCTTGGAACTGGAACAGCAGCCCGCGATCGAGCTGCTGCCCGAAGACGGCGGCTGGTACACCGGGGTTGCCCCGTGCCGGGCCGCTGACCGTTATCACTATCGTATCGACGGCGAGCTGCAAGTGCCTGACCCGGCGTCGCGCTACCAACCCGAAGGGGTGCACGGGCCGAGCCAGGTCGTGGATGTCGGCGCCTTCGACTGGCAGCACCCCTGGCAGGGCCGGCCCTGGCACGAAGCGGTGATCCAGGAACTGCACGTCGGCGTGCTCGAGGGCTACCAGGGGGTCGCCCGGCGGCTGCCGAGGCTGGCCGAACTGGGCATCAGCGCCATCGAGCTGATGCCCCTGGGGCAGTTCCCCGGTGACCGTAACTGGGGCTACGACGGTGTATTGCCCTATGCGCCGCAGCACAGCTATGGCAGCCCGGAGCAGCTGTGCGCGCTGGTCGATCAGGCCCATGGCCACGGGCTGATGGTGATGATCGATGTGGTCTACAACCACTTCGGCCCGGACGGCAACTACCTGCACCAGTACGCCAGCCCGTTCTTCAGGGAAGACCGCCAGACGCCCTGGGGCGACGCCATCGATTTCCGCCGCCCAGAGGTGCGCGAGTACTTCATCCAGAACGCCCTGATGTGGCTGTGCGATTACCGCTGCGATGGCCTGCGCCTGGACGCGGTGCACGCCATCGACCAGCCCGACTTCCTGGTGGAACTGGCGCAACGCGTGCGCGCGGCGGTGGAACCGGGCCGGCATGTGTGGCTGGTGCTGGAGAACGAGCACAACCAGGCCTCGCTGCTGCAACAGGGCTTCGATGCCCAGTGGAACGACGATGGCCACAATGCCTTGCACGTCCTGTTGACCGGGGAAACCGAAGGTTACTACGCCGATTACCAGGAAAAACCCATCGAAAAACTGGCTCGCTGCCTGTCCGAAGGCTTCGTCTTCCAAGGTCAGGCCAACCGCCACGGTACGCCCCGCGGCGAACCCAGCGGGCACCTGGAACCCTCTTCGTTCGTGTTGTTCCTGCAGAACCATGACCAGATCGGCAATCGCGCTTTGGGCGAGCGCCTGACTCGCCTGTGCTCGCCAGCGGCCTTGCGTGCCGCCACCGGCCTGTTGCTGCTGGCGCCGATGATTCCGCTGCTGTTCATGGGCGATGAAGATGGCAGTTGCCAGCCGTTCCTGTTCTTTACCGACTTCCACGACGAGCTGGCCGATGCCGTGCGCGAGGGCCGGCGCGGCGAGTTCGCCCACTTCAAGGCGTTTGTCGACCCCGAGCAACGCGAACACATACCCGACCCCAACGCCGAGCAGACCTTCCAGGCATCGCGGCCGCAAAGCAAGCAGGTCCTCGCGGGCTGGCACGGCCTGTATCAGCAGCTGCTCGACGTGCGCCAGCGCCATGTCATCCCACACCTGCCCGGCAGCCGTGCATTGGGCGCCGTGGTGCTGGGTGATCAGGCCCTGACCGCACGCTGGCGCCTGGGCGATGGCCGTATCCTGCGCATCGACCTTAACCTGGCCGCGACGCCGCAGGTCGTTGAACTGCCCGCCGCGCAATGGCGCCTGTTCGACAGCAGCGACACCCGCCACCCCGATACCGCGCTGTCCGCCTACAGCTGCGTGGTCAGCCTGCTTCCACCTGGCCAGGAGCGCCCATGAGCGAAACCGCCCTGCACCGACTGGCCGCCCGCGTAGGGCTGGCCCGCGACTGGATCGACGCCAACAACCGGCCGCAGCAGGTCAGCGACGAGGTCCTGCGCAAGGTCCTCGACGGCTTGGGCCACGCTGCTGACGACGAGCCTGCCATCCTCGCCAGCCTGCGCGCAGTGGAAGCCGCCGAAGACGCCGAGCACCTGCCCCCGCTGATCACTGCCGAGCTTGACCAACCGCTGCCCCTGGGGCGCTATTTTCCGCCAGGCAGCGCCGTGCGCTGCACCCTGGAAAGCAACCGCCTGCAGTACCTGACCCTCGATGCCCAGGGCAACCTGCCCGGCAGCTTGCCGGTGGGTTATCACCTGCTGCAGGTCAACGACCGCAGCTTCACCGTCGCCGTGGCACCGCCGCGTTGCTGGAGTTTGGCTGACGTCGTCAGCGAACCACCGCCGCGCTGCTGGGGCCTGGCCGTGCAGCTTTACAGCCTGCGCCGCCCAGGCGACGGCGGATATGGCGATTGCCTGGCGCTGGAGCAGCTGGCACGCAGTGCCGCCGAACGCGGCGCCGACGCCCTGGCGATCAGCCCCATCCATGCCCTGTCAGCCATCGACCAGCAACACTACAGCCCCTACTCGCCGTCCAGCCGCCTGCTGCTCAATACCTTATATGCCAGCCCCGCCGCGCTGCTGGGCGAGCGCGCCGTGCGCATGGCGATCGAGGCCTGCGGCCTGGAACAAGTACTCGAAGACCTGGAACAACGCCCACTGGTCGACTGGCCCCGCGCCGCCGACGCCCGCCTGCGGCTACTCGAAGCGCTGTACCTGGACTTCAGCCAGGCCGACCACCCGTTGCGCAAAGACTTCGACAGCTTCCGTGAGGCCCGTGGCCAGGCCTTGGAACACCACTGCCGCTTCGAAGTGCTGCAGGCGCATGCCGTCGAGCATGGCCTGGGCGCCGACTGGCGCAACTGGCCCAGCGCCTGGCACGACCCGTACCACCCGGAAGTCGAAGCCTTTGCCAACGCGTATCCAGCCAAGATCGAATTCCACGCGTTCTGCCAGTGGTTGACCGAACGCAGCCTGCAACGCGCCCAGCACGCCGCACGCAGCAATGGCATGGCCATCGGCCTGATCGCCGACCTGGCCGTCGGTGCCGATGGCGCCGGCAGCCAGGCCTGGAGCCGCCAGGACGAGCTGCTGGCCAACCTCAAGGTCGGCGCGCCACCCGATATTCTCAACCGCTCGGGCCAGGACTGGGGCATTTGCGCCTTCTCTCCCGAAGGCCTCAAGCGCAACGGCTACCGTGCCTTCATCGAGATGCTGCGCGCCAACCTGGCCCATGCCGGCGGCCTGCGCATCGACCATGTGATGGGGCTGCGCCGGCTGTGGCTGATCCCGCGTGGCTGCGAGCCCGACCAGGGCGCCTACCTCGAATACCCGGTGCAAGACCTGCTGCGCCTGCTGGCCCTGGAGTCGGTACGCCACCAGGCGATCATTCTGGGTGAAGACCTCGGCACCGTGCCCGAGGGCCTGCGCGAGCAACTGGCGGCCAAGGCCATACTGGGCATGCGTGTGCTGCCGTTCGAACAGACCCAGCCCGGCCATTTCAAACCGATCCTCGACTGGCCGGACGATGCCCTGGCCACCACCGGTACTCATGACCTGGCGCCACTGGCCGGCTGGCTGCAAAGCCGCGACATCGACTGGAGCCAGCGCCTGAACCTCATCGACGCCGCCACCGAACTGCACTGGCGCCACGATCGGCAAAAGGAACGCGAAGGCCTGCGCCGCACGCTGGAAGCCAACTATGGCCCGCAATTGGACAATGACGCGCTGATCGATGCCGCCATCCGCTACGTCGGCCACACCCGCGCCCCGTTGGTGCTGATCCCACTGGAAGACCTGCTGGGCAGTGACGAGCAGCCCAACCTGCCCGGCACCACCAGCGGCCACCCCAACTGGCGCCGGCGCTTCGCCGCTCCGGTGCACGAACTACTCGACGACGAAGACGCCGCACGGCGCCTTGAACTGCTGGCCCAGGCCCGCGAACAAGCCTGGGAGCGTGACCGATGAAACCACTGACCGCGACGCTACGCCTGCAATTTCACAGCGACTTCAGCCTCGATGACGCGGTGCCACTGGTGCCGTACTTCGCCCGGCTGGGCATCAGCCACCTGTACGCCTCGCCGATCCTCAAGGCCCGCGCCGGCTCGCGCCACGGTTACGACGTGGTCGACCCGACTTGCGTCAACCCCGAACTGGGTGGCGAGGCTGCGTTGCAACGGCTGGTGGCTGCGCTGCGCCAGCATGGCATGGGGCTGATCCTCGATACCGTGTCCAACCACATGGCCGTGGGCGGCGCCGACAACCCGTGGTGGCAGAGCCTGCTGGCCTGGGGCCGGCGCAGCCCCTACGCGGAGTTCTTCGACATTCAGTGGCACTCCAGCGACCCGCTGCTGGCCGGGCAGTTGCTGCTGCCGTTTCTCGGCAGCGACTACGGCGTGGCGCTGAAGAACGGCGACATCCCGCTGCAATTCGACGCGCAGTCCGGCGTGCTGCAGATCGCCCACTATCAGCATCGCTTCCCGATCTGCCCGCTGGACTACGGCTGGATCCTCGCACAGAGCCCCGAGCCGGCACTCAAGGCCCTGGCGGAGCATTTCACCGCCTTGCGCGAATCCCCCGAACCCGTGGCGAACGCCTTGCCACTGCACGCCGAACTGGCGCGCCTGGTGGGCGAAGGCGCGGACCTGGAGTCGGCCCTGATCGCCTTCGACAGCCGCAGCGAAAACGGCTTCAAGCGCCTGCACCTGTTGCTCGAACGCCAGACCTACCGCCTCGCCAGCTGGCGCACTGCCGCCGATGACATCAACTGGCGGCGCTTCTTCGACATCAACGAACTGGGCGGCCTGCGGGTGGAGCGTAGCGCGGTGTTCGAAGCCACCCACGCCAAACTGTTCGAACTGATCGAGCGCGGCCTGGTGGACGGCCTGCGCATCGACCATATCGACGGCCTGGCCGACCCGCGCGGCTATTGCCGCAAGCTGCGCCGCCGGGTCGACAGCCTGCTCGCCAGGCGCCCGCTGCAGGCTGCGCTGGAACACTTCCCGATCTACGTGGAAAAGATCCTCGGCACCGACGAACACCTGCACCGCGACTGGCTGACCGACGGCACCACCGGCTACGAGTTCATGAACCAGGTCTCGCTGCTGCAACACGACCCGGCCGGTGAAGCGCCGCTGACCGAGTTGTGGGCTACGGTCAGCGAGCGCCCCGCGTTCCCCGAGGAAGTGCGGCTGGCGCGCCATCTGGTGCTCAATGCCAGCCTCGCCGGCGATTGCGAATCCGTCGCCCAGGCGTTGTTGCAGGTCGCCCGTGACGACCTGATGACCCGCGACCTGACCTTGGGCGCGATTCGCCGCGCGCTGCAAGCGCTGGTTGCGCATTACCCGGTGTATCGCACCTACTTCAATGCCTGCGGGCGCCCGGCCGAGGACGAACGCTTCTTCCAGCAGGCCCTGGCCAATGCCCGCCAGGACCTTGGCGAAGCCGACTGGCCGTTGCTCGACCAGCTCGAGCAATGGCTCGGTGGCCAACCCTGGCGCCAGCTGCCACCGGGCCGCCCACGCAAGCACCTGCGCCATGCCTGCGTGCGCTTCCAGCAGCTCACCGCACCCAGTGCCGCCAAGGCTGTGGAAGACACCGCCTTCTACCGCTCGGCACGGCTGCTGTCGCGCAACGATGTCGGCTTCGAGGCCGAGCGCTTCAGCGCAGGCGTCGAGCATTTCCATAACGAGGCTCAGCGCCGCCTGCGCGACTTCCCCGACAACCTGCTGGCCACCGCCACCCATGACCACAAGCGCGGCGAGGACAGCCGTGCTCGCCTGGCCGTGCTGAGCGAGCGTGGGCCCTGGTTGGCCAGCCGCGTGGAACACTGGCGCGAGCTGGCCGCGCCGCTGCGCGAGCAACTGGATGAGGGCGTGGCCCCCAGCCCCGGCGACGAGCTGTTGCTGTGGCAGACGTTGCTGGGTAGCTGGCCACTCGCGCTTGACCTGCAGGATGACAAGGCACTGCGCCAGTACGCCGAACGTATCCGCCAATGGCAGCAGAAGGCCCTGCGCGAAGCCAAGCTGCGCAGCAGCTGGAGCGCGCCCAACGAAGCCTATGAAGCGGCCTGCGCCGCCTATGTCGACGGCTTGCTGCTGGGCCGGGAAAACCAGCAGTTGCGCCAGTCACTGGCCGATGCTGCACAGCTGATCGCCTGCCCCGGCGCGCTCAACGGCCTGGTCCAGAGCCTGCTGCGCATGACCGTGCCGGGCGTGCCCGACTTGTACCAGGGCAACGAATACTGGGATTTCAGCCTGGTCGACCCGGATAACCGCCGCGCCGTGGACTACGCTTGCAGGCGTCGCACCCTGGACGATACCAGCGCGCCTGGCGAGCTGCTGGCGCACTGGCGTGACGGCCGCATCAAGCAGGCGCTGATCGCCCGGGTGCTGGACTGCCGCCAGGCCCACGCCGAGCTGTTCCGACGCGGGGCCTACCTGCCGCTGCAGGTGCAGGGCCGGCATGCCGATCAGGTCATTGCCTTCGCCCGCCTGGGTGAAGGCCAACGCGCCATTGTCGTCGCCCCGCGCCTGGCCTGCGGCTTGCTCGGCGGCGCCACTACACCGTTGATCCCGGCACAGAACTGGGACGATACCCGAGTGATCCTGCCGTTTGCCTTGTCGCCTGCCACTTGGACTGGACTTTTCGGCGGCGCCGCTGTCAGCCCTACAAGGGAGCTGATGTTGAGCGCGGTCTTGGCGCAATTCCCAGTCAACTTGTTGATCGAACATGCATAGCATTCAGGAGCGTCGTGATGAGTGTCGAAGAAAAACGAGTACGTGAATTCGCTTATCAGATCTGGGAATCGGAGGGTAAGCCGGAGGGTCAGGAGGAACGCCACTGGGATATGGCACGCAAGCTTGCCGAAGCCGAAGCGCTGGCCCCCAAGGCGACACCGCGCAAGCGGGCGCCGGCCAAGCCCAAGGTAGCGGCTGAACCCAAGGCTGCGGCGTTGCCTGGGGCCAGCAAACCGGTGGCTGCCAAGAAGCCTCGCGCGGTGAAAAAGCCTACTGCTGGTTAAGCCCGTGCCGGCCCTTTCGCGGCTAAAGCCGCGAAGAGGCCACTGCCGGACTGCGCAACATACCCTCCACAACGGCCAATCGAGGATTGCCATGAGCCCGCGCACCCCAAAGAAAACCCGCTCCGTCGCCCCAACGCGCATCCGCGAAGGCCTGCCCTTCCCCCTCGGCGCGACCTGGGACGGCCTGGGGGTCAATTTCGCCCTGTTTTCGGCCAATGCCACCAAGGTCGAGTTGTGCCTCTTCGACTCCACCGGCGAGCAGGAGCTCGAGCGCATCGAGCTGCCCGAGTACACCGACGAGATCTACCATGGCTACTTGCCTGATGCGCATCCCGGACTGATCTACGGTTACCGCGTATACGGCCCCTACGAGCCGGAAAACGGCCACCGCTTCAACCCGAACAAATTGCTGATCGACCCCTATGCCAAGCAATTGGTCGGCAGCCTGAAATGGTCCGAGGCGCTGTTCGGTTACACCATTGGCCACCCGGATGGCGACCTGTCGTTCGACGAACGCGACAGTGCGCCTTTCGTGCCCAAGTGCAAGGTCATCGACCCGGCCTTCACCTGGGGCCGCGACCAGCGCGTGCAGGTCCCTTGGGAGCGCACGATCATCTATGAAGCCCACACCCGCGGCATCAGCATGCGCCACCCTGCCGTGCCGGAAGAGCTGCGTGGCACCTTCGCCGGCCTTGCCAACGACGAACTGCTCAAGCACATCAAGGACCTGGGCGTGTCGAGCATCGAGCTGCTGCCGATCCATGCCTTCGTCAACGACCAGCATTTGCTGGACAAGGGCCTGAACAATTACTGGGGCTACAACAGCATCGCCTTCTTCGCACCGCACCCGAGCTACCTGGCCAGCGGCAAGATTGCCGAGTTCAAGGAGATGGTCGCGCACCTGCATGACGCAGGCCTGGAAGTGATCCTCGACGTGGTCTACAACCACACCGCCGAAGGCAACGAACGCGGCCCGACCCTGTCGATGCGTGGCATCGACAACGCCTCTTACTACCGCCTGATGCCCGACGACAAGCGCTACTACATCAACGATTCCGGCACCGGCAACACCCTCGACCTCAGCCACCCCTGCGTACTGCAGCTGGTCACCGACTCGCTGCGCTACTGGGCGGGCGAAATGCATGTAGACGGCTTCCGCTTCGACCTGGCGACCATCCTTGGCCGCTATCACGACGGCTACAGCGAGCGTCACGGCTTCCTTGTCGCCTGCCGCCAGGACCCGATGCTCAGCCAGGTCAAGCTGATCGCCGAACCCTGGGACTGCGGCCCAGGTGGCTATCAGGTCGGCAATTTCGCGCCGGGCTGGGCCGAGTGGAACGACCGCTTCCGTGACACGGCACGGGCCTTCTGGAAGGGCGACGAAGGCCAGCTGGCCGATTTCGCCGCACGTATCACCGCTTCAGGCGACCTGTTCAACAACCGCGGGCGGCGGCCGTATTCCTCGGTCAACTTCATCACCGCCCACGATGGCTTCACCCTGCGCGACCTGGTGTCGTACAACGGCAAGCACAACGAAGACAACGACGAGAACAACCAGGACGGCACCGACAACAACCTGTCGTGGAACTGTGGCGCCGAAGGCCCGACCGACGACCCTGAAATCAACGCTCTGCGCATGCGCCAGATGCGCAACTTCTTCGCCACGCTGCTACTGGCCCAGGGTACGCCAATGATCGTCGCCGGTGATGAATTCAGCCGCACCCAGCATGGCAACAACAACGCCTATTGCCAGGACAGCGAGATCGGCTGGGTCAACTGGGACCTGGATGACGAAGGCAAGCAACTGCTGGCCTTCGTCAAGCGTCTGACCCGCCTGCGCCTGGCCTACCCGGTGCTGCGCCGCTCGCGCTTCCTGGTCGGCGATTACAACGAAGCGATCGGGGTCAAGGACGTGACCTGGCTGGCGCCCGATGGCAACGAGATGAGTGTGGAGCAGTGGGAAGACCCGCACGGCCGTTGCCTGGGCATGCTGATCGATGGTCGCGCGCAGGTCAGTGGTATTGCCCGGCCTGGGTCTGAGGCGACCATGCTGTTGATCGTCAATGCGCACCACGATGTGGTGCCATTCTTGCTGCCGGCGGTTCCGGAAGGTGACTACTGGAGCTGCCTGATCGACACCGACCGGCCGGAGCTGCGCAAGCCGCAGCATGTGCAGTTCGACAGTACCTTTGAGGTCAAGGGGCGGTCGTTGCTGCTGTTGGCATTGCAGCGCGAGGAAGACTGAACCCACCAGGCGGCTGTAGGAGCGGCCTTGTGTCGCGAAAGGGCTGCGAAGCGGCCCCAGGATTTGAGCTGCGCAGCAGAAATTGCCGGGGCTGCTGCGCAGCCCTGTCGCGACACAAGGCCGCTCCTACAGGTGCGCAACCCGCATGAAGGAGTCACCGTGAACCTCGAAGCCGGCAACCCAGGTTTCGCCAGCACCCGCCAGGCCCCTCCCGTGAAACGCCTGCGGGTGCTGACGGTGAACACCCACAAGGGCTTCACCGCCTTCAACCGGCGCTTCATCCTGCCTGAGCTGCGCGAGGCGGTGCGCAGCACCCAGGCCGACGTCGTGTTCCTCCAGGAAGTGCTCGGCAGCCACGACCGCCATGCCGCGCGCTACCCCGGCTGGCCGCAGACCTCGCAGTACGAATTCCTTGCCGACAGCATGTGGAGCGACTTCGCCTATGGCCGCAACGCGGTCTACCCCGACGGCCACCACGGCAATGCGCTGCTGTCCAAGTACCCGATCATCGAGCACCGCAACCTCGACGTGTCGATCACCGGCCCCGAGCGGCGCGGCCTGCTGCACTGCATCCTCGACGTCCCCGGCCAGCACAACGTGCATGCCATCTGCGTGCACCTGTCATTGCTGGAAAACCATCGACAGAAGCAGCTCAAGCTGCTGCGTCAGTTGCTTGATTCCTTGCCTGCCGAGGCACCGGTGATCATTGCCGGTGATTTCAATGACTGGAAGTCCCACGGCAACCGCACCCTTGGCCTGCAGCGCGACCTGCACGAGGCCTTCGAACGCCACCATGGCCACCTCGCCCGTACCTACCCGGCGCGCCTGCCCCTGCTGCGCCTGGATCGCATCTACCTGCGCAATGCCGATAGCCATGCGCCGCAGATACTGGGGCACAAACCTTGGACGCACCTCTCCGACCACTTGCCACTGGCCGTAGAGGTCAGGCTGTAACAATGATTCGGCATAGCCAGTGCAGCAGAAATAGCGATCATCGCTATATATGGAAAGTTAATTATTTCAATCAATGACTTACTGCTGAACACAGGGTTTGAACAGACATTTCACGTTTTCTTGACGCAAGCGCCTGTCTCTCCTTAGCTGAACACTATCACTAGATGTAAGAACTCGCGCCGGGCCTCTAGCTCGCGCCTTTGTGCGCGCTCGTGAACGCCGGCGTGCTGGTTTTTGTCGCCCTCTGTTTTTGACGTACAGCTCGTGACAACAGGCCAGGTCCTTGGGCTTCACACCAAAAAAAACAGAGGAGATCCGCCATGAAAAGAACCTCGAATCCCTTGCGCTTCGAACCTATTTTCTATGCGGTTTCCACGTCGATGCTTCTGGCAACCCCAGTGGAAACTTTCGCGTTCGAACTGCAGGAAGATCCGATCTCGCCCAGCTACTTGCAACAAGCGACGGTGCCGACGTTGTCGCTAGACCCGGTCACTGCCAGCGGGCTGAACATGGGGACACTGAACGCCTTCAGCGAGAAAATGGGCGAACGCCACAACCTGTCGGCCCCCGAGCGGGCAGGCGGCCAGTGGGCACAGTTCTTCCCTGGCACCATGCCTCGGCCTGGGGCGCGAGCGCCAGAGCAACTGGAAGCGCCCAGCCAGCAATTGATGATCGGCCCGGACCTGTTCGTGCGTGAAACCGCCGATGGCAATGTCCACCGTGCGGGGATTTTCGTCGGCCATAACAACCTGCAAAGCAGCTTCAATGGCGTACGGCCGTTGCTGGGTGACAAGCAGCGCAACGCAGTCAACCTCAGTGGCGAAAGCCTGGGGGTATTCTGGAGCATGACCCATGAGCGAGGCTGGCACCTGGATGCCGTGGCCATGGGCTCGCGCATCGAGGTGATGGGCCGCGGCGACAGTGGCCAACGCCTGAATGACAGTGGCCATGCGATGACTTTTTCGATTGAAGGCGGTTACCCGATCGGCCTGGGTGGCGGCTGGGTGATCGAGCCCCAGGCACAATTGATCAACCAGCAGTTCTTCCCGGGTAACCAGGTTCAGGCGGAGACCTTGCAGGCCTTCGACAGCCAGCCGAGCTGGAGCGGCCGGGTCGGTGCCAAGCTGTCCGGGCGCTACGACGTGAAAGGCATGCCGATCGAGCCCTATGTGCGAACCAACGTCTGGTATGACTTCAACGACGCCAGCGATGTCAAGCTGGACCAGGTCGACAAGATCTCCAGCTCGCGATACTCGACCACGGTAGAACTGGGCTTGGGCCTGGTGGCACGGGTGACACCCAAGGTGGCGCTGTTCGTCAGTGCCGACTACAGCAGTGATGTGGATGGCAACGACCTCAATGGGCTGATAGGCAGCCTTGGGGTGCGGATGCGGTGGTAGGCAGGTCTGGCCTCTTCGCGGGTGAACCCGCGAAGAGGCCAGTACGGGCAATAAATCAGGCCGGCTTCATCACCAGAACGCCAAGCGGTGGCAAGTTCAGTGCCAGTGACAGTGGCTGCCCATGGCTGGCCACCTGATCACTCGCCACCGCCCCCAGGTTGCCCACGTTCGACCCGGCATACAGCTCGGCATCGCTGTTCAGCAACTCCTGCCAACGCTCGCCAAATGGCACACCAATCCGGTAACCCTCGCGCGGCACCGGGGTGAAGTTGGCCACCACCAGCAATGGCTCACCCTGGCTGCTCCAGCGCAGCCAGGCGTACACGCTGTTGTGCGCGTCATCGCCGATCAGCCACTGGAAACCCTGGGGCTGGCAGTCCTGTTCATGCAGCGCCGGCAGCTCGCGATACAAGCGGTTGAGGTCGCCTACCAGGCGCTGCACGCCCTGGTGCTCAGGATATTGCAGCAGGTACCAGTCCAGCTGGTGGTCATGGTTCCACTCGCGCCACTGGCCGAACTCGCAGCCCATGAACAGCAGCTTCTTGCCCGGGTGGGTCCACATGAAGGTCAGGTAGGCACGCAAGTTGGCGAACTTCTGCCAGCGGTCGCCTGGCATCTTGTCGATCAGCGAGTGCTTGCCGTGCACCACCTCGTCGTGAGAGATCGGCAGGATGAAGTGTTCGGAATAGGCATAGATCAGGCCGAAGCTCATCTCATTGTGGTGATAGGTTCGGTGCACCGGATCGTTCTGGATGTAGTGCAAGGTGTCGTGCATCCAGCCCATGTTCCACTTGTAGGCGAAGCCCAGGCCGCCCTGCTCGGTCGGCTGGCTCACACCCGGCCAGGCAGTGGATTCCTCGGCGATGATCAGTGCGCCCGGTGCCTCATGGGCGGCGATACCGTTGAGGTGGCGGATGAAGTCGATGGCCTCGAGGTTTTCGCGCCCACCGTGGCGGTTGGGCACCCATTCACCGGGCTTGCGCGAGTAGTCGCGGTACAGCATCGAGGCCACCGCATCGACGCGCAAACCGTCGATGTGGAAGTGTTTGAGCCAGTGCAGGGCCGACGCCATCATGAAACCACGCACCTCGTTGCGGCCGAGGTTGTAGATCAGCGTGTTCCAGTCCTGATGGTAGCCTTCGAGCGGGTTGTCGTACTCGTACAGTGCAGTGCCGTCAAAGCGGGCCAGGCCGTGTTCGTCGGTGGGGAAATGCGCCGGTACCCAGTCGAGGATCACGCCAATGCCACCCTGATGGCAGGCATCGATGAAGGCCGCGAAGTCCTCAGGGCTGCCGTAGCGCGAGGTCGGTGCGAACATCGACAGCGGCTGGTAACCCCACGAGCCCCCGAACGGGTGCTCCATGATCGGCAGCAGCTCGATATGGGTGAACCCCAGTTGCTGCACGTAAGGCACCAGGCGTTCGGCCAGCTCACGCCAGTTGTAGTAGCGCGACACTTCACCCAGCTCGTCAAGCTCGCATTGCCAGGAGCCGGGGTGCAGTTCGTAGATCGACAACGGGGCGCTGTAGGCGTGGCGCTGGGCGCGGTGCTCCATCCAGTCGTGGTCCTGCCAGGCATGGCTCAGTTCGGCGGCCACCTTGGATGCGGTGCTCGGTGGCAGCTCAGTGGCGCGGGCCAGCGGGTCAGCCTTGAGCGGCAGTATGCCGTCCTTGCCGAGCACTTCGAACTTGTAGGTTTCGCCCACACCCAGGCGCGGCACGAACAGCTCCCACACGCCAGCGCTGTGGCGCAGGCGCATGGGGTGGCGGCGGCCGTCCCAGTTGTTGAAGTCGCCGACCACCGACACCCGCCGCGCATTCGGTGCCCACACCGAGAAGCACACGCCATCGACACCCTCGACCTGGGTCGGCTGAGCGCCGAAGCGCCCGGAAAGGTCGCGGTGGTTGCCTTCGGCAAACAGGTAGAGGTCCATGTCGCCGAGTTGCGGGCCGAAGCTGTAAGGGTCTTCGGTCACCTGCTCGCCACCGGCCCAGCCGATTTGCAGCAAGTACGGCTGTGCCTCATCGAGGTGCGCAGTGAACAGGCCAGGCAGGCTGCCCTGCACCATGTCGGCAAGGACACGCCCGTCATGGCGCGCCAGCACCCGCACGCTCAGGGCATTGGGCAGGAAGGCACGGACGAACAAGCCGCCCTGCCCGTCGCCATGGGGGCCCAGCACTGCAAATGGATCGGCGTGCTCGGCGCGGGCCAGGGCATCCAGGTCCCGTTGCCGAAGGCCGCCGTTTTCACGCGTGGTTGCGTTCATCTATGAATCTCCCCAGGTACTGATCAGTCCATGCAGGCCATGCAAAGGCACGGCCAGCCAACTTGGACGGTTTTCGGCTTCGTATGTGATTTCGTAGGCGGCTTTTTCCAGGCAGAACAACTCCAGCGCGGCGCGCTCGCCCTCGGCATGTTGCCAGGCGTGGGGCACGGCGGCGGTTGCCAGGCCGTAGGCTTCGACGAAGGCATGCCGCGACTGGTGCAGGTACCGCCGGGCAACCCGTTGCCGGGCTAGCCGGGCCGGGTCGGAAAGGTCTACGGCAGACGCGCTGCGCAAGATCATCGCAGCAGCATAGTCGAAGGATCGCAACACGCCGCTGACATCCTTGTACGGGCTATGTTTGGCCCGGCGTTCGTCCAGCGGACGGGCAGGTTCGCCCTCGAAATCGATCAGGTAGGCATCGCCCTGCACCACCAGCACCTGGCCCAGGTGCAGGTCGCCGTGCACGCGCATCAGCAGGCCGCCCTGGGCCTGTTCGGCGAGCCTGGCGACGTGCTGGGCGAGGCCGTCCCGCTGCTGTTGCAGGTCGTCGACCAGGGCCTGGCTGTCGCTGTCGAGGTGTTCGCGGTGCTGCGCCAGCAGGTCGAGGGCATGATCCAGTTCGGCGCTGATCTGCGCGCTCCAGCGTTGGCAGTCGTCGGCGTCGCTGGGGCGCGGCTGGAACGCTTCGTCGTCGCTCGGTGCTGCGAGCAGCTGGTGCATCTCGCCCAGGCGCTGACCGAGCAAGGCGGCGAAACCGGTGAGTTCGGCCAGCGCGTCGGTATGCGCTTCTGGGTCGGCAGTGCCAGGCTCCATCTCGTCGCGGATGGCCCGCTCCAGGGTGTTCTGGGTCCAGGCCCAGGCATCGCCCTGGTTGCTGAGGTAGCCTTGGGCGATCATCAACAGGTGCGGCGCGCCCTTCTCATCGACGCGGCTGACCCAGGCCAGCAGCGGCGAGATGTTGGCGAAGCCGGCGGCGGTGAGATAGGCGCTCATTTCCAGCTCGGGGTGAATGCCTGGGTTGACCCGGCGAATCAGCTTGAGCACCACGCGGTCGCCAACCACCACCGAGCTGTTGGATTGCTCGGCGCTGAGGTAGCGCACCTGGCTTTGCTCGTTCAGTTCCAGCCCGGCCAGCTGAGCGGTGCACGCGAAGCGCAACTCGCCTTGGCCATTGCCGCAGGGCAGCTGCGTGCCGTCCTGGCAGGCCCGCAGTACCGCACGGATGAACGGTTCGAGGACGAAGGCATCGGTAATCAGGCCGACCTGACGGCCACGGCGCACCCGCGACAGCGCCAACTGCTGTGGCAGCGCCGAGTTGATCTGCTCTTCCGCAAGCAGGCCGAACGGCAACTGGTAGCGGGTGGCTATGCCATCGCTGAGCACTTCGATCTCACTGAGCAGCACCGGGGTGGTAGCGGTGCCGAAACGCACGCCGTAGCGCAGGCGCACCTGATCGATCGGGCCTTCCTTGCCGGCGAACCAGCGACGCTTGGGCAGGTATTGCGGCAGGATGGTGTCGTTGAGGGTGTCGCTGGAGGGCGATTCCAGCAGTTCTTCCATGCGTTTGCGCAGCACTAAAGTGGTCAATTCCGGCAACCCCTCGGTGGCTTGGATGTGCCAGCTGGGCATGCGGTCATGGGCAGCCAGCAGGAACCAGTAGAAGGCGTACGGCGGCAACGTCAGCAGGAACGGCAGCTGGCCAATCGGCGGGAAGGCGCTGCCACCGAGCATCTCCACCGGCACTTTGCCCGCGTATTGCGACAGTTCGAGCTCCGCCGCCTGGGCGGCGCGGGAGACGTTGGCGACGCAAAGGATGACTTCGATATTGCCGTCGGCGTCGGTGTACTCGCGGATGTAGGCCAGGATGCGCCGGTTGCTCGGCGTAAGCGTACGCAGGCTGCCGCGGCCAAAGGCCTTCTGCTGCTTGCGCACTGCCAGCAGCCGGCGGTTCCAGTTCAGCAACGAGTGCGGGTCGTGGGCCTGGGCCTCGACGTTGACGGTCTGGTAGCCGTACAACGGGTCCATGATCGGCGGTAGCACCAGGCGTTGCGGGTCGGCTCTGGAAAAACCGCCGTTGCGGTCCGGTGACCATTGCATCGGCGTGCGCACACCGTCGCGGTCGCCGAGGTAGATGTTGTCGCCCATGCCCAGTTCATCGCCGTAGTACAGCGTTGGCGTCCCCGGCATCGACAGCAACAGGCTGGTAAGCAGCTCGATGCGCCGCCGGTCACGTTGCAGCAACGGCGCCAGACGCCGGCGGATACCGAGGTTGATACGGGCGCGACGGTCCTCGGCGTAGTAGTTCCACAAGTAATCGCGCTCGCGGTCGGTGACCATTTCCAGGGTCAGCTCATCGTGGTTGCGCAGGAAGATCGCCCACTGGCAGTTGGCCGGAATGTCCGGGGTCTGGCGCAGGATGTCGGTGATCGGGAAGCGGTCTTCCATGGCCAGCGCCATGTACATGCGCGGCATCAGCGGGAAGTGGAAGGCCATGTGGCATTCGTCGCCATCCCCCTCGCCGAAATACGGCCGAGTGTCTTCGGGCCACTGGTTGGCCTCGGCCAGCAGCATGCGGTCAGGGTAGTTGGCATCGATCTCGGCGCGGATTGCCTTGAGCACCGTGTGGGTCTCGGCGAGGTTCTCGTTGTTGGTACCGTCGCGCTCGATCAGGTACGGAATGGCGTCCAGGCGCAGGCCATCGACGCCGAGGTCGAGCCAGAAGCGCATCACCCCGATCACCGCCTTGAGCACCTGCGGGTTGTCGAAGTTGAGGTCCGGCTGGTGCGAATAGAAGCGGTGCCAGAAGTACTGCCCGGCTACCGGGTCCCAGGTCCAGTTGGATTTTTCGGTGTCGAGGAAGATGATCCGCGTGCCGTCGTACTTCTGGTCGTCGTCCGACCACACGTAGAAGTCCCGCGCCTTGCTGCCGCGTTTGGCGTGGCGGGCGCGCTGGAACCACGGGTGCTGGTCGCTGGTGTGGTTGATGACCAGTTCGGTGATCACCCGCAGGCCGCGCTTGTGCGCCTCGGCGATGAAGCGGCGGGCGTCGGCCATGCTGCCGTAGTCCGGGTGCACAGCCTTGTACTCGGCGATGTCGTAACCGTCGTCGCGCCGTGGCGAGGGGTAGAACGGCAGCAGCCAGAGGGTGTTGACGCCCAGCTCGGCAATGTAGTCGAGCTTGCTGATCAGGCCAGCGAAATCGCCGATGCCGTCGTTGTTCGAATCGAAGAACGACTTGATATGCAGCTGGTAGATCACGGCATCCTTGTACCACAGCGGGTCATCGATGAAGGCTGCCGGGCGGGACCGCTTGGCCATGTGCGACTCCTTGCCCTATCGGGCCTTGCTGATGCGCCAGATGCCGAACGGCAGGTTCCAGGGTTCGATGCGCATCCACTGGGTCTTGCCGTACCAGGACCAGCGATGGCCGGTCATCAGGTCTTCGCCATGGGTTTCGGCATTGTCATCCAGGCCCAGTTCCCACAGCGGCAATTCGAAATGCGCCTCCTGGGCGTTGTGCGGATCGAGGCTCACCGCAACCAGGATGAAGTTGTCGCGCGCTGGCGTGCGTTTGGCGAAGTACAGGATGTTGTCGTTCCAGCAGTTGAAGAACGCCACCCCAAGGTGGGTCTGCAGCGCGGGGTTATGGCGACGGATGCGATTGAGCTGGGCGATCTCGGCGATGATGTTGCCAGGCTGGGTGAAATCCCGGGGGCGGATTTCGTACTTCTCCGAGTCCAGGTATTCCTCCTTGCCCGGCAGCGCTGCGCTTTCGCACAGCTCGAAGCCGCTGTACATGCCCCACAGCCCCGAGCCCATGGTCGCCAGCGCCGCCCGGATGAGGAAACCGGCGCGGCCGTTATGCTGCAGGAAGTACGGGTTGATGTCTGGTGTGTTGACGAAGAAATTCGGCCGGTAGCATTGGCTCCATGGCGGCTGGTTGAGTTGTTCGAAATACTCGCGCAACTCTTGCTTGGTGTTGCGCCAGGTGAAGTAGGTATAGCTCTGGGCGTACCCGACCTTGCCCAGGCGCGCCATCATCGCGGGCTTGGTGAAGGCTTCGGCGAGGAAGATCACGTCGGGGTATTGAGCACGCACATTGGCGATCAGCCATTGCCAGAAGGGCAACGGTTTGGTGTGCGGGTTATCGACACGAAAGGTCTTCACCCCCTCCTCGACCCAGCCGATGATCACGTCACGCAGGGCCAGCCACAGGCTGGGTACCGCGTCGGGCGCATAGAAATCGACGTTGACGATGTCCTGATATTTCTTCGGCGGGTTTTCCGCGTAGCGAATGGTGCCGTCCGGCCGCCAGCTGAACCAGCCTGGGTGTTCGGTGAGCCACGGGTGGTCCTGGGAGCACTGGATGGCGAAGTCCAAAGCGATCTCCAGGCCATGCTGGGCGGCGGCCGACACCAGGCGGCGGAAGTCGTCACGGCTGCCCAGCTGCGGATGGATCGCGTCGTGACCACCGTCCGGGCTGCCGATGGCATAGGGGCTGCCCGGGTCACCGGGCTCGGCCTGCAGTGCATTGTTGCGGCCTTTGCGGTGCTTGCTGCCGATGGGGTGGATCGGCGGAAAATACAGCACGTCAAAACCCATGTCGCGAATCATCGGCAGGCGCTGGTGCACGTCGTTGAAGGTGCCGTGGCGCTCGGGGCTGTCGGTGATCGAACGCGGGAACAGTTCGTACCAACTGGCGAACTGCGCTGCCGGCCGGTCGACATCCAGCGGGAATTCGATGCTGCGGGTCAGGTAGCTACGGTGCTCGGCTTCGGCCATCAGCCGCGACGCTTCGGCGCCCAGCAACAGTGCTACCTGATCATCGGTGTGCAGCTCGCCCAATTGCTGTTGCAAGCGTTGCAGTTCGTCGCGAAGCACACCTTCACTGAGTTCGATGCCTTTGCCGAGCATCAGCCGGCCCTCTTCGAGCTCCAGCTTGACGTCGACGCCGGCGTGGTACTTTTTCTCCAGATCATGGCAATAGGTAGCGAACGGGTCGATCCAGGCCTCGATGCTGAACACGTGCGGGCCGATCTCGGTGGGCGTGAACTCGGCCAGCCACAGGTCATTGCCCGGCGACTGCATGGGCACGCAGTGCACCCGGCGGCTTTGCGACTGGCGCCAGGTCAGCACCACGGCCATGCGGTCATGGCCATCGGTATAGACCTTGCTGCTGACCGCCACAGGCTGGCCGCTGATGGCCTTGGCCGCGAAGCTGCCGGCGTCGAGCACCGGCTGGGTGTCTTCGATGACGATGCGTGGCGCCAGTAGCGCCTGGGACAGGCTGATGGCCTGGTCCGGGTGATCATTCGCCGTGGGCGCATGTTCAAAGGGCTCGTTGCGTGACATCGACCTTGCTCCCTCAGGCTGGTGGCGGTAAGGGTTCAGAGCCGGGCGCACGTCAAGGGGTTCAAAAAAATTGGAGCGAATGGCTGCTGCCAGCGGTCAGAGCCTGCAGGACCTCTTCAATTCCACCCACGCGCATTCACACGAGCCCGGCCATGAACATTCCCATTCCACCGGAAACACCCGACCCTAATATCGACGACCCGAGCCTGCCGCCGCCCGTGCCGGAGGACGACCCGGACGAGCTGCCGATCAAGCCGACCATGCCGCCAACGGTGGGGGATCCGCCGAGTGATGAACCACCGGTGAAGGCTTAAGGGTAGACGACGGCGGACTGATATTTTTGCCAGTAGCGCGGTTTGCCGCCGTTGCTGAAGATGAGGGCTCCCTATTTATGCCAAGGAGCCCCCTATCATGCATATCGCGACCCGTTGGCTGCGCATGGAGTTCGAGCGACAAGTGATCGACTACTTGCAGGATGCCGGGGTGGTCGACCCATGGCTGGGAACCTGGCTGGCCCATCAGGACAAGGATAAATGCGAATTCGCGCTGATGGCGCTGGAGGCACGTTACGGCGTGCACTTGCGCCGTGATTACCAGACCGTTGCCGAGCTTGCCGCGGGGCTTTGCAAGGCAATGGAACTGAGCTGACCCTTCCAGTCAGCTCGCCTGTTGAACTGACAAAAATGCCAGTTGTGCCTTTAACGGCTCACTCTGACACTGAAGCCTCCTCAATACTCAAAGAGGCTACACCATGTCTGATGATGACAACCGGATGCTCTGGCCTATGTCATTAAAAAACTCAAAGAAGCAGGGATTCCCGACCCGAGTCTGACCGACACGGTAGATGCAATGGGTCGGGACAAGGTCATGAAGGCACTGAACGAAATTGACCTGGACTTTAAGGAGTTCAACGAGGCTCCTGGCAGCGCCATGAAAGCGTGTAAAACAGTGAAGGAAATGGCGCAGACCTACTATAGCCAGTTGGAGTCGATGGGTTGAGTCCGCCTTTCAAGCACATTCCGCCGCCAGGCTGCACCTCTTCGCGGGTAAACCCGCTCCCACAGGTACCGCGCCGAATCAAGTCCGGCGCAATACCTGTGGGAGCGGGCGTGCCCGCGAAAGGGCCGGTAGCGCAAATACGTCAACCGGCAAGAACCAAAGACAGCAAGCACGCAATGTGCCTTCGACAACTGTCATTTTTACCAGTTTCGGTACTTTCTCCTGCGCGCTATACAAGGCACACCAGCCATCAGCGGGAGCATGAGATGAGCACCATCGAGGAACGCGTAAAGCAAATCGTTGCAGAGCAATTGAGCGTCAAAGTTGATGCGGTCACGCTCTCTTCATCATTCTCCGAGGACCTCGGCGCAGACTCGCTCGACACCGTAGAGTTAGTCATGGCGCTGGAAGAAGAGTTCGAGATGGAAATACCCGACGAAGACGCGGAAAAACTCTCCACCGTGCAAGACGCAATCGATTACATCAGCGCCCAATAGGCCAGAAGTCCGCCCATGCGACCTCAAACCAAGCCTTCGCGCCCTCCGGAGACGCCATCATGGATCAATATCGCAAGCTCGTAGTCAGAAGCCTTCAGAAGATTCTGTCCAACAAACAGCTGCAACACACCAGAGCCTATGGCGTAAGCGAGTTATTGCAGGATTTCAAAGTTCACGATGAACTGCTGCTAAGGGAAGCACTCGGCGAGAAGACACTACGCTTGTACTTGAAAGCGCTTCGGGTGGCCACCCGGAAACCGCTAACTTATAGCGATGCGATGACCGTTGGCGATGTGATCGAAACGCTCTGCACGCCTTGAGCGATTGCTTGACAGGAAACAGGCCGGAACACCGACCTGTTTCCATCGTCATCATTCCCGCAAGGAGAAGCTCTCGATACTGATCTCCCGCATGCGAAACTTCTGCACCTTCCCGGTCACCGTCATCGGAAATTCGTCAACGAAGCGGAAATACCGTGGCACCTTGAAGTGCGCAATACGTGCCTTGCACCAGTCCTGCAGCTCCTCAGCCGTGGCGCTGTGCCCCGGGTGCAGCTTGATCCAGGCCACGATCTCTTCGCCGTATCGGTTGCACGGAATGCCCACCACCTGTGCGTCGGCCACTGCCGGGTGGGTGTAGAAGAACTCCTCCAGCTCGCGCGGGTAGATGTTCTCCCCACCGCGAATGATCATGTCCTTGTTGCGCCCGACAATGCGCACATACCCGTGCTCATCCATCACCGCCAGGTCGCCCGAATGCATCCAGCCAGCCGGGTCGATGGCATCCGCCGTGGCCTCGGGGTTGCCCCAGTAGCCAAGCATCACGCTATAGCCGCGCGTGCAAAGCTCACCGATCTCACCCCGGGCGACGATGCAGCCATCGGCGTCCACCAGCTTGGTTTCCAGCTGCGGCTGAGTGCGGCCAACGGTGGTCACGCGCAGCTCCAGTTCATCGTCCGGGCCGGTTTGCAAGGATACCGGGCTGGTTTCGGTCATGCCGTAGGCGATCTGCACCTCGGCCATGTGCATGTGCTCGATGACCCGGCGCATCACCTCGATCGGGCAGGTGGCGCCGGCCATGATGCCGCTGCGCAGGGTCGACAGGTCCAGTTGCGTGCGCGATGGGTGGTCGAGCATGGCAATGAACATGGTTGGCACGCCATACAGGATGCTGGCACGTTCTTCGGCGACGGCGCGCAGGGTGAGTTCGGCGTCGAAGGCGTCATTGGGGTAGACCATGGTACTGCCGTGAGTGATGCAGCCGAGGTTGGCCATGACCATGCCGAAGCAATGGTAAAGCGGCACCGGGATCACCATGCGGTCGCGGTCGCTCAGGCCGAGGCTTTCACCGACCATGAAGCCGTTGTTGAGGATGTTGTAGTGGCTGAGCGTGGCACCTTTGGGCGCACCGGTCGTGCCGGAGGTGTACTGGATGTTCACCGGTTGGTCGAACTGCAGGCTGTGCTGGCGAGCCACGTAGGCTTGCAGCGGCGTTTGCCCTGCCCGCTCGGCCAGCGCTTGCCAGGGCAGGAAGCCGCTGGGCGGGTTGGCCGCCAGGCTGATCACCCCGCGCAGTTCGGGCAGGCGTTCACTGGCCAGCTCGCCAAGGTTGGCGGTCGCCAGCTCCGGCACCAACGCTTGGACCATGGCATGGTAATCAGAGGTCTTGAACGCATCGGCACACACCAGCCAGCGGCAGCCAGACTGGCGTAGCACGTACTCCAGTTCACCCACGCGATAGGCCGGGTTGATGTTGACCAGGATCGCACCGACCTTGGCGCTGGCCAATTGCAAGATGCACCACTGGGCGCAGTTGGGCGACCAGATGCCGACCCGGTCGCCAGTGTTCACGCCCAGGGCCATCAGGGCGCAGGCATGGGTGTCGACCTGTTCGGCCAGCTGCCGCCAGCTGTAGCGCAGGCCCTGGTGGCGCGCCACCAGCGCTTCGCCGTCGGCGCAACGGGCCACGGTGGCATCGAAGGCCTGGCCGATGGTCAGGGTCAGCAACGGTTGGTCCTGGCGACCGCGGGTGTAGCTTGGTTGACTCATGGGTGTCCCTTCTTGTGGTTGTTCTGGGCACGGCTGAAGCGAGCTGGGAATACTGTGGCGCAGATTTACGTTTACGTAAAGGTGACCAGCGGATTGACAGTGACCGATTGCAGGTTTACGTTAACGTAAAGGTGATGAACGACACCCGGATCTTCGGTACAGCGCCGACCCTGTGGGAGCGGGTTCACCCGCGAATGCGATCTGTCAGGCAATGACGGTGACCCTGCCAATGCATTCGCGGGTAAACCCGCTCCCACAGGGCCGGCGGATTGTCCTTGAGCTACGGTGTAACCCAATTTCAAGAACAACAAGGTGCCCCAGCATGCATTACCCCTCCCTGAACTTCGCCCTGGGCGAAACCATCGACATGCTCCGCGACCAGGTGCGTACCTTCGTTGCCGCCGAACTGGCCCCGCGCGCTGCACAGATCGACCACGACAACCTGTTCCCCGCCGACATGTGGCGCAAGTTCGGCGACATGGGCCTGCTGGGCATTACCGTTGCCGAGGAATACGGCGGCGCCGGCCTGGGTTACCTGGCCCATGTGGTGTCGATGGAAGAGATCAGCCGCGGTTCGGCTTCGGTCGCCCTCTCCTACGGTGCCCACTCCAACCTCTGCGTCAACCAGATCAACCGCAACGGCACCCACGAGCAGAAGCTCAAGTACCTGCCCAAGCTGATCAGCGGCGAGCACATCGGCGCCCTGGCCATGAGCGAACCCAACGCCGGCTCCGACGTGGTATCGATGAAACTGCGCGCCGAAAAGCGCGGCGACCACTATGTGCTCAATGGCAGCAAGACCTGGATCACCAACGGCCCTGATGCCAACACCTACGTGATCTATGCCAAGACCGACCTGGACAAGGGGCCGCACGGCATCACCGCGTTCATCGTCGAACGTGACTGGAAAGGCTTCAGCCGCAGCAACAAGTTCGACAAGCTGGGCATGCGCGGCTCCAACACCTGCGAGCTGTTCTTCGACAGCGTCGAAGTGCCGGAAGAAAACATCCTCGGCCAGCTCAACGGCGGCGTGCGGGTGCTGATGAGCGGCCTGGACTACGAGCGCGTGGTGTTGTCCGGCGGACCGACCGGCATCATGCAAAGCTGCATGGACCTGGTGGTGCCGTACATCCACGACCGCAAGCAGTTCGGCCAGAGCATCGGCGAGTTCCAGCTGATCCAGGGCAAGATCGCCGACATGTACACCCAGCTCAACGCCAGCCGCGCCTACCTGTATGCCGTGGCCCAGGCCTGCGACCGTGGCGAGACCACCCGCAAGGACGCCGCCGGGGTGATCCTCTACACCGCCGAACGCGCCACGCAGATGGCCCTTGAAGCGATCCAGATTCTCGGTGGCAACGGCTACATCAACGAATTCCCGGCTGGCCGCCTGCTGCGCGACGCCAAGCTGTACGAGATCGGTGCCGGCACCAGCGAAATCCGCCGGATGCTGATCGGCCGCGAACTGTTCAACGAAACCCGCTGAGTACAAGGGACGGGCGCACATGGCTACCTTGCACACCCAGATCAACCCGCGTTCGGCGGAGTTCGCCGGCAACCGCGCGGCCATGCTCGAACAGGTCCAGGCCCTGCGCGGGCTGCTCGCCCAGGTGGCCCAGGGCGGCGGGCCCAGGGCACAGGAGCGGCATACCTCGCGTGGCAAGCTGCTGCCGCGCGAGCGCATCGACCGGCTGCTCGACCCAGGCTCGCCGTTCCTCGAGATCGGCCAGCTGGCGGCCCATGAGGTGTACGACGAAGACGTGCCGGCCGCCGGGGTGATCGCCGGCATCGGCCGCGTCGAAGGCGTGGAATGCATGATCGTCGCCAACGACGCCACGGTCAAAGGCGGTTCCTACTACCCGCTGACGGTGAAGAAGCATTTGCGCGCGCAGACCATTGCCCTGCAGAACCGCCTGCCGTGCATCTACCTGGTGGATTCCGGCGGCGCCAACCTGCCGCGCCAGGACGAAGTGTTCCCCGACCGCGAACATTTCGGGCGCATCTTCTTCAACCAGGCCAACATGAGCGCTTTGGGCATCCCACAGATCGCCGTGGTGATGGGCTCGTGCACGGCGGGCGGCGCCTATGTGCCGGCCATGGCCGACGAAGCGATCATGGTGCGCCAGCAGGCGACCATTTTCCTCGCCGGGCCGCCATTGGTGAAAGCCGCCACCGGTGAAGTGGTCAGCGCCGAAGACCTCGGCGGCGCCGATGTGCATTGCCGCACCAGCGGCGTTGCCGACCACTACGCCGACAACGATGAGCACGCCTTGGCCATCGCCCGGCGCAGTGTGGCCAACCTCAACTGGCACAAGCTCGGCAAGTTGCAATGCCAGGCACCGGTGGCCCCCCTGTATGCCGCTGACGAGCTGTATGGCGTGGTGCCGGCCGATGCCAAGCAGCCGTTCGACGTGCGCGAAGTGATCGCGCGGCTGGTCGACGGTTCGGTGTTCGATGAGTTCAAGGCCCTGTTCGGCACCACCCTGGTGTGCGGCTTCGCCCACTTGCATGGCTACCCAGTGGCGATCCTGGCCAACAATGGCATCCTTTTCGCCGAAGCCGCGCAAAAAGGCGCGCACTTCATCGAACTGGCCTGCCAGCGCGGCATCCCGCTGTTGTTCCTGCAGAACATCACCGGCTTCATGGTCGGCAAGAAGTACGAAGAAGGCGGCATCGCCAAGCACGGCGCCAAGCTGGTCACCGCCGTGGCCTGTGCCCAGGTGCCGAAGTTCACGGTGATCATCGGCGGCAGCTTCGGCGCGGGCAACTACGGCATGTGCGGCCGCGCCTATGACCCACGCTTCCTGTGGATGTGGCCCAACGCGCGCATCGGCGTGATGGGTGCCGAGCAGGCAGCAGGGGTGCTGGCCCAGGTCAAGCGCGAGCAGAGCGAACGCAGCGGCCAGGCCTTCAGCGCCGAGGACGAGGCCAGGCTCAAGCAGCCGATCCTCGACCAGTACGAACACCAGGGCCACCCCTACTACTCCAGCGCTCGCCTGTGGGACGACGGTGTCATCGACCCGGCGCAGACCCGCGACGTGCTCGGCCTGGCGTTGTCCGCCGCGCTTAACGCGCCGATCGAACAGAGCCGCTTCGGCATTTTCCGGATGTGATCCATGAGCGATTTCAGCACCCTCGAAGTGATCCGCGACCCTCGCGGCTTCGCCACCCTGTGGCTGAGCCGCGAGGACAAGAACAACGCCTTCAACGCGCTGATGATCCGCGAACTGATCGTTGCCCTCGACCAACTGGCCGAAGATGCCAGCCTGCGCTTCCTGCTGCTGCGCGGCCGCGGCCGGCACTTCAGCGCCGGCGCCGACCTGGCCTGGATGCAGCAATCGGCGCAGCTGGACTTCAACACCAACCTCGATGACGCCCGCGAGCTCGGCGAACTGATGTACGCCCTGCACCGCCTCAAGGCACCGACCCTGGCCGTGGTGCAAGGCGCGGCCTTCGGCGGCGCGCTGGGCCTGATCAGCTGCTGCGACATGGCCATTGGCACCGAAGACGCCCAACTGTGCCTGTCGGAAGTGCGCATCGGCCTGGCCCCGGCAGTGATCAGCCCGTTCGTGGTCAAGGCCATCGGCCAACGCGCCGCACGCCGCTATGCCCTGACCGCCGAGCGCTTCAGCGGCGCGCGGGCCCGCGAGCTGGGCCTGCTGGCCGAGGTGTACCCGGCCAGTGAACTGGACGCGCAGGTCGAAGCCTGGGTGAGCAATATGCTGCAGAACAGCCCGCAAGCGCTGCGCGCCACCAAGGACCTGCTGCGCGAAGTGGACGACGGCGAACTCAGCCCGGCCCTGCGCCGCTACTGCGAAAACACCATCGCCCGCATCCGCGTCAGCGCCGAAGGCCAGGAGGGCCTGCGCGCCTTCCTGGAAAAACGCCGCCCCGCCTGGCAAACCGACGACAAGAAGGAGCCGCGCCCATGAGCCGCCCCGCTTTGACCACCCTGCTGGTCGCCAACCGTGGCGAAATCGCCTGCCGGGTGATGCGCACCGCCAAGGCCATGGGCCTGACCACCGTCGCCGTGCACAGCGCCACCGACCGTGACGCCCGCCACAGCCGCGAAGCGGATATTCGCGTCGACCTGGGCGGCAGCAAGGCCGCCGACAGCTACCTGGTGGTCGACAAGATTCTCGCTGCGGCCAAGGCCAGCGGCGCCCAGGCCATCCACCCGGGCTATGGCTTCCTGTCCGAGAACGCCGGCTTTGCCCGCGCCATCGAACAGGCCGGGCTGATCTTCCTCGGCCCGCCGGCCAGCGCCATCGATGCCATGGGCAGCAAGTCGGCGGCCAAGGCCTTGATGGAAGAGGCCGGGGTGCCACTGGTGCCCGGTTACCACGGCGAAGCCCAGGACCTGGACACCTTCCGCGCCGCCGCCGAGCGCATCGGCTACCCGGTGCTGCTCAAGGCCAGCGCCGGTGGCGGTGGCAAGGGCATGAAAGTGGTCGAGGACGAAAGCCAGCTGGCCGACGCCCTGGCCTCGGCCCAGCGTGAAGCGCAGTCGTCCTTTGGCGATGCGCGCATGCTGGTGGAGAAGTACGTGCTCAAGCCACGCCATGTGGAAATCCAAGTGTTCGCCGACCAGCACGGCAACTGCCTGTACCTCAACGAGCGGGATTGCTCGATCCAGCGTCGGCATCAAAAGGTGGTTGAGGAGGCCCCGGCGCCGGGCCTGTCCGTCGAGTTGCGCCAGGCCATGGGCGAAGCGGCGGTACGCGCGGCCCAAGCCATCGGCTACGTCGGCGCGGGCACCGTCGAGTTTCTGCTGGACGCCCGTGGCGAGTTCTTCTTCATGGAAATGAACACCCGCCTGCAGGTCGAGCACCCGGTCACCGAAGCCATCACCGGCCTCGACCTGGTGGCCTGGCAGATTCGCGTGGCTTGCGGCGAGCCGCTGCCGATCACCCAGGCACAGGTGCCGCTGATCGGCCATGCCATCGAGGTGCGGCTGTATGCCGAGGACCCGGCCAATGAATTCCTGCCGGCCACTGGCACGCTCACGCTGTACCGCGAATCGGCAGCGGGCGAAGGCCGCCGGGTGGACAGCGGGGTCAGCGAAGGCGACGTGGTATCGCCCTTCTACGACCCGATGCTGGGCAAGCTGATCGCCTGGGGCCAGGACCGCGAACAGGCACGCCTGCGCTTGCTGGCCATGCTCGACGAGTTCGCCATCGGCGGGCTGAAGACCAATATCGCCTTCCTGCGCCGCATCCTGGCCCACCCGTCCTTTGCCGCCGCCGAGCTGGACACCGGCTTCATTCCCCGGCATCAGGAGGTGCTGCTGCCAGCCCCCCAGGCACTGTCTGCGGGCTTTTGGGAGGCCGCGGCACAAGCCTGGCTGCAAGGCCAGCCGCCGCACCAGCGCGCCGACGATGCGCGTTCGCCGTGGGCCGAACGCAATGGCCTGCGCCTGGGGCTGCCGGCGCGCAGCAGCTTGCACCTGGTCTGTGGCGGTGAAAGCCAGGCGGTTGCCCTGGAGTGCAGTGCCGCATCGACCTGGCAGCTGGAGGGCGAACAGCTGGGCCATGACGCTGGCGGTATCCGTCGTCGCTCTCTGGCGGTACGTCGCGGGGGCACGCTGTTCCTGCACTGGGATGGCGAGGTGCATGCCGTCGAAGCCTTCGACCCGATTGCCGAAGCCGAGGCCAGCCACAGCCATCAGGGCGGGCTCGGCGCGCCCATGAACGGCAGTATCGTGCGGGTGTTGGTAGAGCCTGGGCAGGCAGTTGAGGCTGGAACGGCGCTGGTGGTGCTGGAGGCGATGAAGATGGAGCACAGCATTCGTGCGCCCCATGCCGGGACGGTGAAAGCGCTGTTCTGCCAGGAAGGGGATATGGTCAGCGAAGGGACAGTGCTGGTCGAACTGGCTGAGTGAGGCATACAGGGGCCGCTGTGCGGCCCCAGCAATCTAGAAGACGCCGTGCACCCGCACGACCACGCCGAGAAACTCGCAGCCTTCTTCACACACCAGCGTCGGATAACTGCGGTTCAGCGCCTTCAAGTACTGCTGCCCACCCTCCTCGGCCAGCTCACGCAGAATCGCCGTTTTCCCCGGCTGCCGGGCAATGACCAACCGCCCCGGCTCCGCCTCCAGCCCCGGATCCACCAGTATCCGCATGCCCTGGGGCACGCTGCGGCCACTGGCTGAACTCATCGTGTCGTTTTCAACGGTCAACCAGAACGCCTTGCCCTGTGCCAGGTAATCCGTCTGCTCGAACTCGCCGGGCTCAGCCATCTCTGCAGTTCCAAGCTCATCCCAAGCCAACACCGGGTAGCGAAAGCACACGATGTATTGCATGAGGTCAAGTTCGTCATCGTCGTCATCCACCTCGTAGATGCCGCGCTCCTCACCCACCTGCCCCTGAATGCGCAACTGCAGGCTGACGCTGTAGTGAGGCATGCCAATCTCGACGAAGGTGCGGTTCATCGACTCGATCTTCGGCTGGCGCCGCTTGTTCACCCAATGCCCCACGCTGCCTTGAGACACGCCAACGCGCTCGGCCAGTTGCTCCTGAGTGAGCTTCAGCTCCTCCATCCGGTCACGGACGAGGGCAATCCATTTATCCATATTCATCGCTGGCACGATACGGACTGCCTTCTGGCGCTCAATAAACATTCAGTATTATTTCTAGAAAAGCACATAAATACCCAAGGTATTAAACTGAGGCAGAACCCTTTCCCATTGGCCTGCGCAGGTATCAGGATGAAACCACCGAAAGACGACGTAACAGATCTCGACAGCGAAGCAGCCCGCCGCGCGCTCGATTACTACCTCAATCCGAACCCCACGCGCCCTAGCGCGAACAACCGGATCTGGACCCTGCATGAAGGCGTCACCGCCGAGCAGGCCCAGGATCACGCCATCGAGCTGCTGCGCTGCGCCGCCGCCACAGCCCACGAAACCGCCACCCATCAGGAAGGCAGCACCCGCGAATTGACGTTCGCGCTGATGCACATGATCGACATGGCCAGGGCCCTGCTGGAGCACAGACGCGCCCTGCAGAACGGCTTATAGGCAAAAAAGGCGGGAGAAACGTGATGGCCGGGTAACGGCAAAAGGCCCCATTTGCCGGGATCGGGAAGCGCGCCGGTAAAATCTTTTTACCGGATAACTGAAAATTCATTTGACTGGCAAATGATAACGATTATTATTGCAATCAGCTGATCGCGAGATCTGCTGGATAACCCGGAGCTTAGGTCGCTCCAGATTATCTCCTCATCAGGCTAATCACGGTTTTTGACCCGGCTTTTTGCCGGGTCATTTTTTTTTGGCTCTTCAGGCTAATGAAGATCGTTGATGGCGCGCATGATAGCAAAAGTGTTTCAGAGCGTGAACGCTCATTACAAATCTTTGCGGAATCAGCACTTGAGAATCAATCTCGTTTTATCTAGGCTGTTTCTGCATCAAGGACGATGCCCCCACCCTACCCCCGAGCAAGGAGCTGTCCATGAGCCGTCTGCTGCTGCCCCTTGAGCATCCCACGCCTTCCCGCGAGCAGGCTGCCGAGAATGAACTGCTGCATGCGCTCAAGCGCCTGCCTCGGCGTGTGCAGCAAGTGTTTCTGCTCAACCGTCTCGATCAGCTGGACTTTGCCAGCATCGCCAAACGCCTCGACCTTCCGCTACTCAGCATCGAACGCAACATGAACCAGGCCCTGCAGGTCGTACACCCACGCGGGGATGCATTGGCCAGCGTGGCCGGGCAATGGTATGTGCGGTTGCAGAGCCCTGAGGTGACGTCGTGCGAACGCATCGATTTTCGCCGTTGGCTGGATGCGGCACCAGCACACTTGCAAGCGTTTCACGATACCGAGCTGCGCTGGCGCAGCCTGCTCGCCCCGGCGCGGGAGCTGGGGCAGGATGGCTGGTACCGGCAAGGGCGGGCGGCGATTTCGGTGGGTGGGTGTTCGGTAGCGGTTGGTTTGGGCTTGGCCGCGCTACTGCTATTTGGGTATTGGGCCTGAGTTACAAACCCGCTGGCGCCGCTCCAAACCATTCAGATAGATAAGCAAATACCCGCCCGCAAGGCTGCAGACGATAAAGCCCAGCGCCAGGCTCATCGGCAAGCTGTACCTCGTAGATGCCACCAGCATGCTGGCGCCCCCACCGGATGCAAACAGCATCGTATTGCTGAGCGAAGCCGCAGCACCTGCACGCTGCGGGTGCAGCCCCAGCGCATGGCTGGTTGCAGCTGGCCGCACAATGGTTGTGCCGATGGTACAGAGCACCAAGGGAAGCAGAAGGCTGAAAACCCCAAGCTCATGCAGGGTGACAACCAGGCAAAGAGCAAGCCCAGCCAGACCGATGAGTGCGAATCCCCAACCCACCTGCGCCTGCATTGCGATGCGGCAATTCAGCCAGCTGGCAATGAAGCCGCCGATCAGGTACGCCAGCCCATACCCGAGAAAGACCATGGAGAAGGCGAACTCCGTCAGGCCAAGTTGCTCGATTAGTAACAATGGGGAGACGACCACAAATGAAAAATGGCAGGCGAACGCCAAGCAAGAAAATAGCGAACTGACGAGAAACGCGCGGTCCTTGAGTAAAGCCTGATAACTATCCAATACGCCTGCACTGGCAGCAGATGTCGGCTTCTCTTGCAGCAACTTCAAAGCCAGCACCAGCACAGCAATGGCCAGCACCACAAAGACCTGAAAGCTGCCTGCCCAACCGAGATGTCGCTGGAGTACGCTGCCCGCAAGTGGCGACAAAGAAATAAATACACCACTTGCGCTGGTCAAGAGGATACGCATCGCATTGCGCTGATGGCCATTAAACTTATCCTGCACCAAAGCCTGGCTGAGCACGAAGCACCCGCATCCGACTGCCTGTAGTAAACGAAAGACCATGAAGCCTTCGTAACGGGTTGCAAAGATGCATCCCGCCGCACCTGCAATGGAAACCACCAGACCAACAATCAGCAGACGTTTTCGCCCCATCCGGTCGGAAAGCGGACCGATGATAGTTTGTGAAATGGCAACACCGATGGCGAACAGGCTGATTGAGTACGCAATGTACTGCGCATCAACAGCAAAGTCCCGGGCCAGCAACGGCACAGAGGGCAAGATCACATCTAGCGGAAACACGCCCAGAAGCGTGATGAGAAGGAGCAATAAAACATAACAATTAGTGGACCGCGGAGTGTCTCGCCTTTTCATATAGCCAACCCTCAATTTCAAACGGAGGAATTGGGATGTATTCGAGCAAGATGCACAAGACAAAATACAGAGCGAATACCCTTAAATATCTGTAGGAAACGTCTACCCCCTAGCTTCGCGAGCCTGATAGTCACCCGCACACTTCCCTCTCAAGCGGTGTACAGTACCCCCACAACAAATCCCAAGGAGCCCGCCCATGACCGTGACGCTGTCCCCCCTGCAAATCGACTGCGATTTCGACTCCGGCAACATCCAGGTCCTGGATGCCAGCAACCCGGCCCAGGTGCACCTGGCCATCCGCCCGGACACGAACAGCGGCCACTTCCAGTGGTTCCACTTCAAGGTCAGCGGCCTCACCCCGGGCCAGGTCCATCGCTTCAGCCTGGACAACGCCAGCGAGTCTTCCTACAAGAACGCCTGGAGCGGCTACAACGCCGTGGCCTCCTACGACCAGCAGAGCTGGTTCCGCGTGCCAAGCCAGTTCGATGGCAAGGCGCTGTCGTTCGAACTCAAGGCCGAGCAGGAGCAGGTCTGGTTCGCCTACTTCGAGCCTTACTCGCGTGCCCGCCACAACCAGCTGATCGAACGTGCCCAGCAGATCCCTGGCGTCGAGCTGCTGGCCCACGGCCGCAGCGTGCAAGGCCGGGATATCCCGCTGCTGCGCGCAGGCGATGGCGCGGCGGGCAAGCGCAAGCTGTGGCTGATTGCCCAGCAGCACCCGGGCGAGCACATGGCCGAGTGGTTCATGGAGGGGGTGATCGACCGGCTGCAAGCCAATGACCCAACCGTTCAGAAGCTGCTGGAGAAAGCCGACCTGTACCTGATCCCGAACATGAACCCGGACGGCGCTTTCCTCGGCCACCTGCGCACCAACTTCAAGGGCAAGGACCTGAACCGGGCCTGGCAGGATGCCAGTGTCGAGTTCAGCCCGGAGGTGTTCTTCGCCCAGGCGCAGATGAAACAGTACGGGGTGGATGCGTTCATCGACGTGCATGGGGATGAGGAAATCCCGCATGTGTTCACGGCGGCCTGTGAGGGCAACCCGGGGTACACACCGCGGCTGGCCAAGCTGGAAGAGCAGTTCCGCACGACCTTGTGCAGTGTGACCAAGGACTTCCAGACAGTGCATGGCTACACGCGGGACGAGCCGGGACAGGCAAATACCACACTGGCGTGCAATGCAGTGGGCATGGCGTATGACTGCCTGTCACTGACGCTGGAGATGCCGTTCAAGGACCATGACGATGCACCGGAGCCGCTGGCCGAGTGGTCGGGGGCGCGGTCCAAGGCGTTGGCCGGGGCGGTGCTGGAGACCTTGCTGAAAATGGTCGACCATCTGCGCTGATCAGGTTCGGCCTCTTCGCGGGTAAACCCGCTCCCACAGGCAGTGCACTGGCCTTGAGGCGAGTGGGAACCTGTGGGAGCGGGTTTACCCGCGAAGAGGCCAGACCAGGCTTGTCCAGTCAGAACTGCACATCGAGAATCACATTGTCGATGTAACTGGCCGCTGGCGGTGTGGCCTGGTCGGTGTAGACCTTGGCGTTGTAGTTGAACACCTGGCTTCCGGTCCCGGTGCCATTACCGGGGTTCACATCGGCATCGCTGCTCGCCCGCCGGGCGGCGGTCAGCGAGCCCCAGCGCACGGTGCCTGCGCTCTTGAAGATGTAATAGGCCAGGTAGTTGCCCGCCGAGGACTTCATTCGCCGCCGCCCGCCGGACACATTCTCCCCATCATTCAAGCCCACCGTATAGGCACTGCCCTTGGTGCACGACAGGCTCACGCTCTGGCTCACGGTGCCAAACCCGGCCACCACCGGGGCACTGCCGAAGCTGATGCTGGGGGTGGTGATCTGGCAGTCGTTGCTCACCGTCAGGTTGACGGTCATCGTCTGGGTGCCGGAACCGATATCCCGCCCCAGGCAGAGGCCGCCGACCCCGATCCCGGAGCAGTAGTTCCAGCTCCAGGCGATGGTCAGGGTTTCCTGGTACAAACCCGCCGCGACATTGCTGCCGACCTGGGTCTTCATGTAAAGCGGCACTGCCTTGGGCGTGGTGCCATTCAACAACCCCAGTAGATCGAGGATGCCATTACGGGCGAAATCGAAGGCGACACCGCGGGTGATCGGATAGCTGGTGCTGTTGTCTGCGTACAGGGTGTACGCAATGACGTCCCCCGTTGGGCCGACCAGCCCGCTGGTGGACGAGGTGATGGTCGCGTAGAAATGGTCGCTGGCACTGAGCAGGCTCAGCAGCGAACCGGTGCATTGCAGCCCGGCATTGGTGCTCGATGCGCTCTGTATCGTGGTACGTACCAGGGTCGAGTTGATCGTGCCGAACGCCGCCGGCGTGGTGGCCACCGACGAGCACAGCGCCCAGGCCGAACCTGCCGGCAACAGCATCAAGGCACACAATAGCCGCTTCATCGGCACACCAGTGGGCCGATCAGCGGAACACTGCCTTGCGAATCGGGCAAATCGAATTCCACCTGGCACTGCCCTCCTCCTTCCACCGTCACGTGCAGGCGGTTGTGCGGCGACAGGTTCTCCAGGTACACCAACCCGTCCCAGCCCACCACAGCCTGGCTGCCGCTTTCCTGATGGCTGACCTTGCTGCCGAGCTTCAGCGGTTGCTGATTGGCGTCGACCAGCTCGATGCTCGCCGCCAGCACACGCTTGAGCGGGAACTCCAGCAGGTAGCCGCTGCCACGGCGCACCGCCACCCGCTGCTCGACCTCGGCGGCCAGCACGTCGGGCGGCAGGTTCATCGGGTCGATTTCGTACTTGCCGCGGTAGTAGCCGCTGCTGTACGGCACCAGCAGATGGCCGCTACGGTCGGTGCGGCCGATTTCCTGATTCTCGTAACGCACCGGCACATCGGCGTAGCCATTGGTGCTGACCACCACGAAGGCATCATCGATGCGGTTGGCTGCGTATACGCCGGAATCCATCCACACCAGCGAACCACTGGCGTCGGCCCAGCGGGTCATCTCACCGCTGCTGCCGTAAACGCCGGCCTGCAATTGCACCGATTGCAGGCGCCAGGTGACATCAGCCTGGCGATAGGCATCGCGGTCGCTGCCGCTGGCATAGCCGAGGTTGTAGCCGACGCCGCCGCCCACCGGCACGGCGCGGCTGTAATTGACCCGTTGCAGGCGCTCGCCATCCTTGCTGCGTTCAGTCCCCACCGCCAGGGTGCCGCCGAAGTCGAACGGCATGACCACCTGCGCCTGCACCGCCCAGTTGCTGTCGCCGACCTCACGGTTGGCCGACAGGTACAGGCTGCTGTTGCCCCACAGCGGTTTGCTCCAGCTCAGGTTGATCAGCCGGGTGCGCGTGTCGTCGCCGGCGCGAACATCGAAATAGCCGGCGCCGAGGCTGCCGTACTGGTCGAGGTTGACGCTCAGGGTCACCTGCTCGCTGCGCTGGCTCAGTTGCATGTCAGGGGTGTCGACCCGGGTCAGGTCCGAATACTCGCCATGGCGCTGCAGGCGCTGGTAATTGAAGCCGAAGCGCTGGCTGTTGTACTGGTAGCCGAGGGCGACCTGGTGGCCCTTCTCGCCCTCGAACTGGCTCTGTGCCAAGGCGGCATTGAGGACACCGAAGTTACCCAGGCGCATGTTGCCGCCCAGGCCGCCGAGCAACAGTGATTGTGCGGTTTCAACATGGGTTTCCAGGGTGAAGCTGTCGCTGAGGCCATGGCGCAGGCTGGCCGAGGCAACGCCGGTGCCGTAGCTGAAATCTTCAACGGCATAGTCGCGGCGCAGGCTGCCGGCGGCCACGGAGAAGTCCGACAGGCCTTTCTGCAGCAGGCTGCTGGTGACATAGAACGGCAAGGTCGTGGACACCTGCCGGCCCAGGGCATCGGTGGTCACCACCACGGCCTCGCCGGCACCGTTGATGAACGGCACGTTGGTCAGGGTGTAGGGGCCTGGCTGCAATTCGGTGGTGCTGGACTTGTAGCCATTGATGAACAGATCCAGCGAGGTCGGCACTGCGGCTTCGCCAGCAAAGGCCGGCAGCGGATAGGTCACCAGATCCGGGCGGGCGCCAAAGTCGCGCGACAACTGCACGCCACCCACCCGCACCGAACTGCTCCAGGGCAAGGCCCCGGTCACGAAGTCACCGGCTTCGTACGTGAGCAGGCGCTGTTCATCGGTGAACCGCCAGGTGGTGTCATAGCGCAGAAAGCCCTGGCGATTGGCATCGCTCTGCGCACCATTGAACGACTGGCGCCACTGGCCGGTGGTCGAGAACGTGCCCCAGCTGTCGAACACGCGCAGCTCGTTCCAGGCTGCCAGGTAGGAACCGCCTTCGTCGGTGTCATTGAGGTACAGGTCGTAGTTGAACAAGGCGCCGAAGCTGCTGCGCGCTTCGGTGGCCGGGTACAGCCCGCGATCACCGACCTGCTGGTCCGGCAGCCAGGCCGGCGGCACCTGCAGCAGCAGGCGCTGGTTCTGGCTGTCGTAATCGCTGTGCAGGCCCGGCACATCGTCCAGCGAAATTTCACCCTGCGGATCGCCCGGCAGCTGAATGCCCAGGTTGCGCAGCACATCGCTGTCCAGGTACAGGCGCCCGGCACGTTGCTGCACCGCCACCAGCTCAGCCCTGGGCATCTGGTTCACCAGCAAGTCGAGGTACAGCGTAGCGTCGGCCACGGCCATGGTTTCGCTGGGCGGGGGTGGCAGGTCGTCGGCCAGCGCCAGCCAGGGGCCGAACAAGGTCAGCCCCAGGCACCAGCGGCGCGAAGCCCGCGACAGCCGCCTCACACACGGATTCCGACCATTGCCAGATGCTCCATGGGCCATGCCTTTCATCCAGCCGGGGGCTCATTGCCCTTGCCGGATCGCTTCGGCCACTTCCTGGCCGTTTACCCTGCCCTTGATCACACTGCCTGCGTTCGGCACTACCGGCGCCGGCCAGCGCATGCTGGCACCGGGCAGCACATAGCCAAGCAGGCCCTCGGCCAAGGGTTTGCCCTGGCCACCCTGCTGCACCACCACATCGGTCAGACGCGCATGCACCGGGCCGGTATTGCGCATTTCCACATAGGGTTTGCCCTGCACCGTCACCGCGCGCCAGCTGAGCTGCGGCTTGCCGACGCCGTCGGCGTTGCGCTTGCCTTGCGGGTCAGGCTTGCCCCACAAGCCTTCGCCATAGACGAACAACGGCACCGAATAGCGCATCTGCAGGCGGATCGCTGCGGTGGTGCCCTGGCTGGCAGTGTCGATGGGGATAGGCGAGGGGATCTCGTCGATGATGATGCGGTAGGCCTGCTCCTGGCCGGCCGGCGAACTGCCCGTGCGGGTCAGGCGGATCAGCTGCTTTTGCCCGGGAGCAATGGTGGCCACCGGCGGGCTGCCGATGACCTCGCGCTGGGCCTGGAACTGCTCCTGATAGTCACCCTGGCGCCAGGCGAACACCCGTACCTGCAGGCTGGCCGGCGCCGTGCCGCGATTTTCCAGCCACAGGGCGCCGGCCTTCTGGTCAGCCTCCAGCACCGGGTCGATCGGCCAGATCAGCACCGAGGTGGCCGCCCCTGCCGGCAGGCTCGCCAACAGCAACAGACCGACCGCACCTTGCGCCCACTTCGCGCCTCCCCCCATACCACTCTCCTTGGTCTTTTTTCTTGGGTGCTGGTGTGTTCACCAGGTCACCGATACTTGCACCACATCGGTGTAGGTCCCGGCCGGCAAACTGCCGGGCAACTGGGTACGGCCATACACCGGCAACTTGATGGCCGTGGCGTCGGAGTAGCTCACCGTCACGCCCTGGCCGATGCCCAGAACCTGGCTATAGGCCGCGTCCCGGTACAACTGGTAGGCCAGCACCTGGGTGCCGCCCGTACGCTTGAGGTTGCGCGTACCACTGGCGCTGTTCTGGCCGCCGTCCAGGCTCATGCTCATGGTCACCCCCGGGGTGCACTGGAAGGTCACCGTGGCGCCGCCCAGCGAGGTGCTGAGAAGGCCGGTGGACAGTGCCGACTGGGTGCCGAAGTCGAGCGCGCCGTAATTGGTCACCCCGCCCACCACCAGGCAGCCGGCAACGATCTGCGCGGTGACCTGGAAAGTACTGCTGGTCGCGGCATCCAGGGGCAGGGGCAGCCACATGCCGAGCCCCGTCAGGCAACCCGTGAGCCAGCAACGCATGGCGCTGGGCATGGTTCAGAACGACAGCTCGACTGCCACGGTATCGGTGTACGTCCCGGCCGGAAGGCCCGCCTTGCCCCGCGCCTGGCCATACAGGTTGACGGTCTGCGCCACGCCAGTGCTGGTCGGCAAGGTGATGGTGCCGTCGATGGCCAACAGCGTGGTGCGCCCGGCATCGGTGTAGAAGTCGTAGGGCACGAAATTGCCAGCGCCGTCAGCCAGCGCACGCGTGCCGCCGGTCGACTGGCCATCATGTGACCCGGCCCGCACGCGGATCGCCGGCACCGTGCCGGCCGAGCAGAGGATGCTCATGGCGCCACCGCCACCGCCCAGCACCTGGGCATTGGCGGTGGTGAACAGGGCTTCCTGGGTGCCAAAGTTCAGGGTACCGAAGTTCAGCCCCGAGGTGCCGCCGGCGCCGTTGACCTGGCACGCCGAGGTCAGGGTCAGGGTCGAGGAGATGGTCCCGGTCACCGTAGCGGCCTGGGTGTGAGCTACCATGGCCAGGCCGAGGCCGGCGAGCATGCAACGGGAAAAAGTCGTGCGCATCTGAGTCTCCTTGCGTCGTTTACCAGTCCAGGGTCACTCTCAGGGTGTCGCGGTACAGCCCAGCCGGCAGTGCGCGCGGCTGCGCCACTACCACACCGTAGATGGGAATAGGGATCTGCTCGGAACTGCTGACGGTAAAGGCACGGGCCTGGCCGATGCCGTAGCGGCTGTTGCCACCCGGGTCGACTGCCAGTTGATAGGGGATCATTTCTCGGCCATTGCTGAGACGACGGACGCCATCGTCGCCATTCAGGCCACCATTGATGCGCACATTGAACGCCCGCACCTCTGGCGTGCAACTGATCCGCAAACTGCCCTCGCCACCCGCCTCGTCGACCCGACTGCGCAGCGGCGTGTCCCAGTTCGGGCCGCGCTCGCCGAAATCCATCAGGCCTGGATTGCCCAGCGTGGCTGGCGGCTGGTCACCGCTGTTGATCTGGCAGGCAGCGCTGATCACCAGCCGCGCCTGGATGAACCCAGTGGTGGTGCCATGTGCCCCGCCACTGGGCAACAGCAACGGGCCAAGGCTGAGCAGCAGGATCGAAGTACGGTTCAACATGTGCCGGGTGCCTCGCTACCAGGTGACCGTGACTTTGAGCCGGTCGGCGTACTGGCCGGCGCGTGGCACCCAGGCCAGCTTGTCGATGCGGGCGTAGAGCGGCAGCTCAACCGAGCCGGTATCAGGCACACGCGCGGCATGCGCTTCACCGACAACCACCGGCTCGCGCCAGGCGGCATCACGGAAAAGCCGATAGGGGATCGGTCTGGCCTTGGTGTCGTCGCTGGCCAGAAAGCGCAGCTCGCCAACGCCGCCATGCTGGCCACCGTCGACCCGCACTTGGTAAGCTGTGTCAGGGTTGCATTCGAGCCGTGGCGGGCGCTGGCTGAGCAATACGCCACTCAGTGGCGCATCCGGGCCGTCCAGGCGTGCGGCAGCACCCAGGTCGATCCGACCCAGGGCCTGGGCGCCCGCATCACGCTGCTGGGTAATCAGCATGCAGCCGCGCTGCACCAGTACCCGCACCTCGACCAGGAAGTCCGCCGCTACGGCACTGCCGCTCAACAACAGGCCAAACAGCGCGGCCAGAAAGCGTTCCGTCACTGGATGTTCCTTGTTTTTCTCGTGTGATTCTGAGCGTAGCAGCAGGTGACAGAACCGTGATGGCTGGGTGCCATTCTTTTGTGCTAACGCCAAAGCGGTAGCAGGCCGACAAGAAATTTCCGAATCCCGGCGAACCCCGGGCCATCCCATGCCTCCAATGGCCATGGGCCGACAAAAGCGATCGGCATTCTGCTAGGGTGGCCGTTAGCCAACCGCCAGCGTCCGTTGCCGGCGGCATGCATGGAAGAACTTCACAGGAGCGTTTCCACCAATGACTGCAGACAAAGCGCTCGACGCCGCCGTGGAGCGCTGCGCCGAAGAGCCGATCCAAGTGCCCGGCAGTATCCAGCCGCACGGCTTTCTGCTGGTACTGGATGAGCACGACCTGCGTATCCTCCAGGCCAGCGAGAACATCGAGCGCTGGTTGGGTGTACCGGCCAGGGAGCTGATCGGCTGTACCTTCGCTGACTTGGTCAGCGAGCGCTTCGACCTCCGCGTCCAGCTCGAACGCCTGCCTGAGGACGAAGCGTTCCCGTTCCACATCGGCGATGTGCGCTTGCGCGAGGGCGCGCCGTGCAGCGACAAACTGCGCCTGCTGACCCACCGCCATGACCAGGTACTGATCGCCGAGTTCGAACCCTTTCGCCTGCCTGCGGACGTAACCGACCAGGGCGACTACTACCCACTGGTGCGCGGGTTCGTCAGCAGCCTGCACAACGCCGACAGCCTCGAAGAGCTGCTCCAGCAATGCGTGATGCAAGTGAAGCGCATCACCGGCTTCGGCCGGGTCCTGGCCTACCGCTTCGATGCCGAGGGCAATGGCCAAGTGCTCGCCGAACTGGCCGACGCCGGTTACCCGAGTTACCTTGGCCTGCGCTTCCCCGCGACGGACATCCCGCGCCAGGCCCGCGACCTGTACCGGGTCAATCGCATCCGCGTGATCGAAGATGCCAACTACCACGCCTCCCCCCTCTTGCCGGCGAACAACCCGCGCACTGGCAAGCCTCTGGACATGAGCTTCGCCGCCCTGCGCAGCGTGTCGCCGGTGCACCTGCAATACATGCGCAACATGGGCACCCTGGCTTCGATGTCATTGTCGATCGTGGTCGATGGCCAGCTCTGGGGCCTGATCTCCTGCCACCACGCCCAGCCGCGCGCGGTCGAGTTCCGTACCCGCACGGCCTGCGAACTGCTGGCCAGCGTGCTGTCGCTGCAGATCGAGAGCCGCGAATCGCACGCCAAGACCCGCCAGTTGCTCGAGCTGCGCCAGCACATCGTGCGCATGATCTCGTCGATGGCCGACCATGACAGCGTCAGCGATGGCCTGTACGACTTGCCCGAGGTGCTGCTGGCGTTCGCAGGCGCCAGCGGCGCGGCGATCATCTCTGCCGACCGCTGTGAGCTGATCGGCCAGACCCCGCCTGCGGCGCAGGTCACGGCCCTGGTGCACTGGCTGGAGCAGCGCGGCGAAGAAACGGTATTCCACAGCGACAACCTGCGCCGTGACATCGATGAACTGCCAGAACTGGCCGCATATGCCGGCGGCGTGCTGGCCGTGGCCATCTCGCAGATCCACTCGCACTACCTGCTATGGTTCCGCCCCGAGCAGGTGCGTACCGTCGACTGGGCCGGGCGCCCCGACAAGCAGATCGACGCCCAGGGTACGCTCAACCCGCGGCACAGTTTCGAGCGTTGGCGAGAAGAGATCAGCGGCTACAGCGCCCCCTGGGACCCGCTGGTCATCGAAGGCGTGCTCGAATTGCGCACGGCAGTGCTGGGTATCGTGCTGCGCAAAGCCGAGGAGCTGGCGCAACTGGCCAACGAGCTGCGCCGCTCGAACAAGGAACTCGAAGCCTTCTCCTACAGTGTGTCCCATGACCTGCGCGCCCCGTTGCGCCACATCGCCGGCTACACCGAGCTGCTCGGCGAGATCGAGGGCCAGGGCCTGAGCGAGCGCGGTAAACGCTTTCTGCAGCATATCGATGAAGCCGCGCGCTTTGCCGGCAGCCTGGTCGACAACCTGCTCCATTTCTCGCAGATGGGCCGCTCGGCCCTGCGCCTGTCGGATGTCGACCTCAATGCGCTGGTCGACGCCATCCGCCAGGACCTGGCCCCGGACTATGCAGGCCGCGAAATCGTCTGGGATATCGCGCCGCTGCCCAGGGTCATTGCCGACCCGGCGTTCATCAACCTGGCCTTGCACAACCTGATCGCCAACGCCATCAAGTACACCCGTGGCCGTGAACCCGCCCACATCACCATCGGGTCCGAGCAAAACCACGACGAGACGCAGATATACATCCGCGACAATGGTGTAGGCTTCGATATGGCCTACGCCAACAAGCTGTTCGGAGTGTTCCAGCGCCTGCACCGCATGGAAGACTTCGAAGGCACCGGGATCGGCCTTGCCAGCGTGCGGCGGATCATCGAGCGTCATGACGGGCGAGTCTGGGCCGAAGGCCATCTCGACCAGGGTGCCTGCTTCTACTTCACCCTGCCCCGTCACCCCGCAACCACCTGAGGTACCCGTATCACCATGCTCAAACCAATCTTGCTGGTCGAAGACAACCCCCGGGACCTGGAGCTGACGCTCCTGGCCCTGGAACGCAGCCAGCTGGCCAACGAAGTGATCGTCCTGCGCGACGGCGCCGATGCCCTCGACTACCTGTTACGCCGCAACACTTACCACGAGCGTGCCGACGGCAACCCGGCCGTCCTGCTGCTGGACCTCAAGCTGCCGAAAGTCGACGGCCTGGAAGTGCTCAAGGTAGTGCGTACCACGCCCGAGCTGCGCAGCATACCCACGGTGATGCTGACTTCCTCGCGGGAAGAGCCCGACCTGCTGCGCGCCTACGAACTTGGGGTCAACGCCTATGTGGTCAAGCCCGTGGAGTTCAAGGAGTTCGTCGCGGCGATTTCCGACCTTGGCGTATTCTGGGCGGTGCTCAACGAACCGCCTCCCGGTTCGCTGCGCCTGAACCGCCGTGGCAGCCACTGAGGCCCCCGCAGAGATGTTGCCCACACCACTCAAGTTGCTGATGGTCGAAGACAGCTCGATGGACGCCGAGCTGACCCTGATGCGCCTGGAGCGCAGCGGATTACAGGTGCAATCGCGGCTGGTTTTCGACCATGTCGGGGTCGAGCACGCCCTGCTTGAAGGCAGTTTCGACCTGATCCTGTGCGACTGCGTGCTGCCGGGATCGTCCGGTACCGAAGTGCTGGCCATCGCCCAGCGCCTGGCCCCTGACACGCCGTTCATCTTCCTCTCGGGCATCTATGGCGAAGAGCATGCGGTCGAGATGATTCGCCTGGGCGCCACCGATTATGTGCTGAAGAAGAACCTGCCGTTGTTGCCCAAGGCCGTGCGCCGGGCCTTGTCCGAAGTGCAGGAACGCCAGCGCCGGCGCCGTGCCGAAGAAGCCCTGGCTGATGTCGAGGCGCGCGCGCGCATTGCCATCGATGCCGCCGGCATGGGCACCTGGGACTTCCGGCCGCAACAGGGCCAACTGGTTTGGGATGTGCGCTGCAAGACCCTCTTCGGCCTGCCAGCCGAGACCGAGATGAGCCTTGAGGTGTTCTACGCCGGCATCTACCCCGACGACCTCGCCAAGGTGCGCGAGGCCGTCGATCAGGCCATGCGCCCGGACAGCGACGGCCTGTACCGGGTCGAGTTCCGCATTGCCCAACCTCATGGCCTGGAACCGCGCTGGCTGCTCAGCAGCGGCCAGTGCCAGTTCGTCGATGGCCAGTGCACGCGGTTTACCGGTGTATTGCAGGACATCCATACCCAACGCCAGGCGACCCTTGCGCTCAAGCAGCTCAACGAGATGCTCGGCGAACGGGTCGAGCGCCGTACCCGTGAGCGCGACCGCGCCTGGGAGCTGTCCCAGGACTTGCTCGCAGTGCTCAACAAGGACCTGACCCCGGTGGCCCTCAACCCGGCCTGGGAGGCCAGCCTGGGCTTTTCCCGCGAGCGTCTGAGCCAGGCTTCGCTGCTGCACCTGCTGCCTGAGGCGGATCAGGAAGCGCTGCTGACCGAACTGGCCGCCCTCGCCCATGGCCGCACCAGTGCGCGCTTCGTCGGCCGCATCCAGCACGCCGGCGGCCAGTTGCGCTGGCTGTCCTGGGTCGTGGTACCGGAAGATACCCTGCTCTACGTGGTGGCGCGGGACATCACCAGCGAGCGGGAAACCGCCCTGGGCCTGGCCGAAGCCAACAACCGCCTGCGCGAACAGATCGCCGAGCGTGAACGCATCGAGGCGGCACTGCAGCAGATGCAGCGGCTGGAGGCCGTCGGCCAGCTCACCGCCGGGGTCGCCCATGACTTCAACAACCTGCTCACGGTCATCCTCACCGGCGCCAGCTTCCTTGAGCGCGACCTGGCCAAGGGGGACCTGGCCAAGGCCCGCAGCCGCCTCACGCATATCCGCGAAGCCGGTGACCGCGGCGCCAAGCTGACCTCGCAACTGCTCGCGTTCTCCCGTCGCCAGCGCCTGGAGCCGGTGCCGCTGAACCTGAACCGCACCCTTACCGGCCTGGAAGAACTGCTGCGCCGCACCCTCGGCGGCAATATCCGCGTGCGCCTGGACCTGGACCATAGCCTGTGGCAGGCGCTGACCGACCCGACCCAGACCGAGATGATCATCCTCAACCTGGCGATCAACGCCCGCGACGCCATGCCCGAAGGCGGCCAGTTGACCCTGTCGACCCGCAACACACGCATCAGCAACCGCCCGCAACGCCCGGAAGACCCGGAGCCCGGCGAATACGTGATGCTGAGCATTCGCGACACCGGCTGCGGCATGAGCGAAGAGGTGCTGGCCAAGGTGTTCGAGCCGTTCTTCACCACCAAGGATATCGGCAAGGGCTCTGGCCTGGGCCTGGCCCAGGTGTTCGGCTTCGCCAAGCAGTCCGGTGGCGGTGTGCGCATCGATACCGAGCCTGGGCATGGCACCCTGGTGGCGGTGTACTTGCCGGCAGTGAAGCAAGAGGTGGCCATCGATCCCGTCGCGCCGATCGCTGCACTGACCATCGACGACAGTGGCAGGGACCGCACGGTGCTGCTGGTGGATGACGATCACCTGGTGCGCGACCTGCTCGGTGACGTGCTGCGCCAGTATGGCTACCAGGTGCGCCAGGCGCACAGCGGGGAGCAGGCGCTGGCCTTGCTGGACGATGATATCGACCTGCTACTGACCGACTTTGCCATGCCCGAATTCAACGGCGGGCAACTGGCCATGGCGGCGCGTGACCGCTATCCGCAATTGCCGGTGGTGTTCCTGACCGGGTATGCGGAACTGCAAGGGCTGGAGTTACCGGGGAGCCTGGTGATGCAGAAGCCGGTGCAGGCCGATGAACTGGCCAGGATGTTGAATGAACTGCTGCGCGCAACCGGTTAGATTCGTTTTCCTGCACCAGCCTCTTCGCGGGTTTACCCGCGAAGAGGCTGGTGCAGGAAACGGAAACGACAAAACCAGCGCTGACAGTCGTCTGCACTGATTGGGAAATTTGCTAACTGAAGAGAAAAATGGCAGGGGCGGCTGGATTCGAACCAACGCATGGCAGGATCAAAACCTGCTGCCTTACCGCTTGGCGACGCCCCTGTATCGGATGCAGCTGACGCTGACCTGACAATTCCAATCGAGTGACAACCGGGTTGTTGTCTTGGAATGCGCGGCACTTTAACACATAGATTCAGCCTGTAAACCCCCTTCGTGAAAAAAAATGCCTTAAAACAGCAAGTTAGTGTTCACGCGCCGATTCTGCGGACCGCTCGGGCAACCGTTCGTCGTATTTATACCGCTGCGCTTCAACGCAATCGCATTCCTCCCTTCCAATCAGATAAGCGAATTCTATTGACCAAGGAGGACCCCCATGCCCGTTTCCCACGACCTTTACCAGGACCTGCACTACCCCCGCGAAATCGTCCAGCAGCGGCGTCAGCAGGACAAGACCCTGGACCGGCTGCTCGACGAGTATGTGGATATCGACAACCAGGTGCTGGCTGCCGAATCGATCTCGGCCGGCAACTTCGTCGACGAAGACCTGCTACACCTGAAGGAGCGCCGGTTGACCGTGAAATACATGATCGAGCGCCAGCTGGAGCGCAAGGCCTGAACACATCGTGCCAGGCGATAGATGCCTGGCACTTTTTGTATTGGTCAAAACCGCTCGCCTCGGGCAAGCTGCGCGCAGCCCGCATTTGCCCAAGGAGGCTTCACCTTGCCCGCCTGGATCCCTGCACCGCTGCGCCAGCTCGGCCAGCGCCTGCGCCCTGCCGCGCCTCAACAGAGCGAATTGCTCAGTTGGTTCGAAGACAAGGCCGCCAGCCGCGGCTATCAGCTCAGCGATGGTCAGCGCCGGGTCATCGACAGCATGGCCGCGCAACTCGCGCGTCTGCTGGAGGGAGGCCAGCCTCGCAGCCTCTATCTGTACGGCTCGGTCGGCCGTGGCAAGAGCTGGCTGCTCGATGGTTTCTTCCAGGCGGTACCGGTAGCGGCCAAGCGGCGCCTGCACTTCCACGACTTTTTTGCCCGCCTGCACCAAGGCATGCACCAGCACCGCCTGCTGGACGATGCGTTGGGCGCCACCCTGGACGAACTACTGGGCGGCTGCCAGGTGCTGTGCTTCGATGAGTTTCACGTGCATGACATCGGCGATGCCATGCTGCTCACCCGACTGTTCAACGCCTTGTTCACCCGCGGTGTCTTCCTGTTGGTGACCTCCAACTACGCGCCTGAAGGGCTGCTGCCCAACCCGCTGTACCACGAACGCTTCCTGCCGGTGATCCGCCTGATCAACGATTCGATGGACGTGCTTGAAGTGGGCGGCGACACGGACTTTCGCAGCCTGCCGGCCAACCGCGAGCAGCAGCGCTTTACCAAAGGGCACTATGTGTGGCCGGGCGATGCGGCGCAGCGCCGGGCGCTTGACCTACCCGCTGAGCAACCCGTGGTGCTGGAAGTGAACAAGCGCCCGCTGCGCGCCTTGGCCATCGATGGCCGACGCGTGATGCTGGCCTTCGAGGACCTGTGCGAGAAGGCCACAGCGGTGATCGACTACCTGGTGCTGGCCGCACAGTACGACGAGTGGATCATCGATGGGCTGGATGATCTGTCGGCGTGTTCGCTGGCGGCGCAGCAGCGCTTCGTCAACCTGGTGGACGTGCTTTATGACCAGGATCGGCAGGTGACCGTGATCGGGCGCCGGCCACTGGAACAAAGCCTCGGCGGGCCGCTGGCCGACCTGATGCGCACCCGCAGTCGGTTGGGGCAATTGCATCAAGCAGGACCTGCGTGATATTGGGGCTGCTGCGCAGCCCTTTCGCGACGCAAGGCCGCTCCTACAAGTACCGCGCGATCCTGTAGGAGCGGTCTTGTGTCGCGAAAGGGCCGCAAAGCGGCCCCAGATCAACCTGCCCTGGGCAGATCCGCCAGCACCGCCTCGATCTCCCCCAGCACCGCCGCGTCATCCAGGGTCGAAGGCGGTACGTAAGCCTGCCCATCGGCAATCTTGCGCAGTACCGCCCGCAGGATTTTCCCCGAACGGGTCTTGGGCAAACGCTTGACCAGGCGCACCCGGTTGAAACACGCCAGCGCGCCGATTTCCTCACGCACCCTGCCGACCAATTCCACCAGCAACTGCGCTTCGGCTATGCCCTCGCCATCCTTGAGCACCACCAGCGCCAGCGGCACCTGGCCCTTGATCTCGTCATGCACACCGATCACCGCACACTCGGCCACCGCCGGGTGACGGGCGACCAGGTCCTCCATCTCCCCGGTGGACAGCCGATGCCCGGAGACGTTTATCACGTCGTCGGTGCGGCCCATGATGTAGACGAAGCCCTCCTCGTCGAGGTAACCGCCGTCACCCGTGTGGTAATAGCCAGGGTAGGTCTGCAGGTAGGCTTGCAGGTAACGTTCATGGTCGCCCCACAAGGTCTGGCTGCACCCGGGCGGCAGCGGCAGGGCAATGACGATGGAGCCTTGTTGGTCCGGCCCCAGCAGGTGCCCGTCGTCATCCAGCACGCGCACGTGATAACCCGGCACCGCACGGTTGCTCGAACCCGGCCGCGCCGCACTGCCTTCCAGCCCCACGCAAGGCGCGGTGACCGGCCAGCCAGTCTCGGTTTGCCACCAGTGGTCGTGCACCGGTTTGCCGGTGACCTGCTCCAGCCACTGGTGCGTACTGGAATCGAGTTTTTCCCCGGCCAGGAACAGCTGGCGCAACGAGCTCAGGTCATGCTTGCGGATCAGCTCGCCTTCCGGGTCTTCCTTGCGGATCGCCCGCATGGCCGTCGGCGCGCAGAACAAGGCATTGACCTGGTACTGCTCGACCACCCGCCAATACGCCGAGGCGTCCGGCGTGCGGATCGGCTTGCCCTCGTAGAACATCGTGGTGCAACCGCTCATCAGTGGCCCGTAGACGATCAGCGAATGGCCAACCACCCAGCCGACATCGGAAATGCCCCACCATACATCCCCGGCCTGCATGCCGTAGATATGACGCATCGCATAGCAAAGCGCGACCGCGTTGCCACCATTTTCGCGGACGATGCCCTTGGGTTTGCCGGTTGTACCGGAGGTGTACATGATGTACAGCGGGGCGCCGGCCTCCAGCTCGACGGGCGCCACCGGCTCGGCACCGGCCAAGGCCTGCTGCCAGTCCAGGTCACGGCCTGCCAGCAACTGCGCACGGGCCTGGGGCCGTTGCAGCACCAGCACCTTGCGAGGCTGATGGCGGGCCAGCTGCAGGGCGCGGTCGACCAGCGGCTTGTATTCGATCACCCGGTCGAACTCCAGCCCACAGGACGCGGTGAGCACCAGCGTGGGCCGGGCATCATCGATACGCAGCGCCAACTCGTTGGCGGCAAAGCCACCGAACACCACCGAATGCACCGCGCCGATTCGCGCACAGGCGAGCATGGCCATGGCCGCCTGCGGCACCATCGGCATGTAGATGATCACCCCGTCGCCCTGGCCCACGCCCAACTGCCGCAGCAGGCCGGCCAGGCGCGCCACTTCGTCGCGCAACTGATGGTAGGTGAAGGTCTGTTGCACACCGGTCACGGGAGAGTCGTAGATCAACGCCAGCTGCTCACCCCGGCCCAGTTCGATCTGCCGGTCCAGGGCCAGGTAACAGCTGTTCAGGCGACCGTCGGCGAACCAGCGGTGGGTACCGTCGGGGTTGTTCTGCAAGGTCTGCGAGGGTTGCCGATACCAGGCCAGGGCTTTGGCCTGCTCGGCCCAGAAGGCCGCAGGGTCGGCAATGGATTGGGCGTAGCTGTGCTGGTAGGTCATGTCGATGAAAACCCGGTACTTGTTGTTATTGAAGGGCGGATAGTGAGTATGGCCTGCCACACCGGGGCCGCCATGGGACTAAAGTCACAACGGACCTGCAAATTTGCAGACCTGACAGAAATGCCCCACAACGGTGCAAAGCCTCTAGAATAGGCCGCCCTTCCCGCCACAGAGCAGCTCATGGACATCGATCAGGCCCGGACCTTCCTGGAAATCGTGCGTTGCGGCAGCCTGGTCGCCGCTGCCGAACGCCTCTTCGTTTCGCAGACCGCGATCACCGCCCGTGTGCAGCGCCTGGAGCAGCAACTGGGCTGCCAGCTCTTTGTGCGCAGCCGCAATGGCGCCAGCCTGACCAGTGACGGCGAAGCCTTCGTCAGCTATGCCAACCAGCTGGTGCAGACCTGGGAAGCGGCACGCCGCGACCTGCCGCTGCCCGCAGGCTGCCGGCAGGTGCTGCATGTGGGCGCGGAGGTGAGCCTGGGCAACCCGATGCTGCTCGACTGGGTCGGCGCCTTGTACCGCGAGCTGCCCAGCCATGCCATCCGCAGCGAGGTGAGCGATGGCGAGTCGTTGCTGCACAAGGTGGAGATGGGCCTGCTCGACGCCGCGCTGGTCTACCAGCCGACCTACGGCCCGGGGCTGCAGGTGGAGCAACTGATGGAAGAAAAGCTGATCCGCGTGCGACGGGTCGCGCAACCTGAGCCCTATATCTACATTGACTGGGGCGAAGCCTTCCGCCGCCAACATGACGCCGCCCTGCCCGACTGCGCACGCCCGGCGCTGAGTTTCAACCTCGGGCCGCTGGCCCTGCAGTTCATCCTGGAGCAAGGTGGCAGCGGCTACTTCCGTACCCGCGTGGTCCAGGCCTACCTGGAGAGTGGTGTGTTCGAGCGGGTGCCACAGGCGCCGGAATTTACCTACCCGACCTACCTGGTCTACTCGCGCAAGCGCGACAGCGAAGCCTTGCAGCAGGCCTTCGCGATGCTGCGCCGGCAGGTGGCAGCCGGCGCCAGCGATTGGTCACAACGCTGGGACCCGGCTGTCTGAGGAATCGCCGGCCGCACTGAGCAACTGGCGCTTGAGGCCGGCGATCAGGTCGGTCTGGGTGACCACGCCAACCAATTGCTCGCCGTCGAGTACCGGCAGGCAGTGCAAACCCTGCTCGCACAGCAGCGGCAACAGGCGCTCCAGCGGGTGCTGGCTGCTGACGCTGACTACCCGCCGGCTCATCACCTGCGCCATGCGCACTGTCTGGCGACCGAACAGGCCACGCCAGCTGAATTGGCCACGCTGCATGGCCGCGCCCGCCAGGTCACTGAGGCTGACAATGCCCACCAGCTTGCCCTGCTGCAGCACCGGCAAGGTTTTCAGGTGGTGGTCAGCGAGCATTTTCCAGGCCTGCTCCAAGGGGGTGTCCGGCGTAGCGAACTGCACGTCGCGGGACATTACCGCGCCGGCAGTGATGCCGCCCAGGCTACGCTGCAGCGCATGCTGTTCCGTGGCAAGAATGATGCGCTCCAGTTCGCCGCGGGTGACATCGACAAACTCACCCAACTCTTCAAGGGCCTGGTCCAGGTCAGCGCCACTGATGCCCACGCGCTCGCTGGGCAGCGGGTCGTGGGTGTGGTGCACGTCCTTGCGCGGCGCCCCGGCTTTCGGGTACTGCACACCGGTGAGCCGGTTGTAGATCACGGCCACGGCCACCAGGATCAGCGCGTTGAGCAGTACCGGTTCAAGCAGGTGATCGCCCATGGCCGTCAAGCCCGGGTCGGCCAGGACCGCACTCACTGCCACCCCACCACCCGGTGGGTGCAGGCAACGCAGCAGGCACATCACCAGAATCGAAAGCCCCAAGGCAACGGCCGCTACCCAGAGCTCTGGGCCAAACCCCTGGCGCAGGGCCAGGCCGACGGCACCGGCCAAGGCATAGCTGCCGAGCACTGGCCACGGCTGCGCCAAGGGCCCGGAATGCACGGCGAACACCAGCACGGCCGAGGCCGCCAACGGGCCGAGCAGGTGCAGGGCAATGCCCGGCCCATAGGCAAGGCTGGTCAGCCAGCCGGCGAGTGACAGGCCGAGCAACGCACCGATAGCGGCACGCACGCCTTGTTTGGGAGGGATGTTCAGGGGGGCTGGCAGTAGCCGCTGAAGACGACTTTCAGAACGCATGGCAGACATTTAAGTAATCGGGATCTGAAGTTTTTCTGATTGAAAACGAAGGAATTGTGCCGGTTGGAGGCAGACGGGGCTAATTCAAAAAAATGCGCCTGTACTGCAATTTTTTTGCAGTGCTGAACTGGGCACTGGGGGCACCAGGTGTGCCCTGGCACTAGCGCGCCTTGCGCGGCAACTCGATGCTCACCCGCAGCCCGCCCAAGGGGCTATCCAACAACGCCAGACGCCCGCCCCAAGCCTCGACGATGTCGCGCACGATGCCGAGCCCCAGCCCATGCCCATCGACCTGTTCATCCAGCCGCGAACCACGCTCCAGCACCTGCAGGCGCTGGTTTTGCGGAATCCCGGGGCCATCGTCATCGACCCATAGCCGATAGCCCCCGGCTGTCGGCGCGATCCCCAGCCGCACTTCGCTGTCGGCCCATTTGCAGGCGTTGTCCAGCAGGTTGCCGAGGAGTTCCAGCACGTCTTCACGATCCCACGGCAGCAGCAGGCCCGGTGGGACATCGTGCTCGAGCAGCAAGCCCTCGCCATGGATCATGGCCAAGGTCGAGAGCAAGCCAGGCAGTTCGGCATCACAGTCGAACTGCGCCCCAGGCAAGGCATCGCCGGCCAGCCGTGCCCGGTTCAGCTCACGGGCCAGGCGCTGCTGGATCTGCTCCAACTGTTCACGCAATTGCGCCTGCACCTCAGGCAGGCCCTGCAAGCGCTCACTGGACGCCAGGCTGAGCAGCACCGCCAGCGGCGTCTTCAGTGCATGGCCGAGGTTGCCCAGGGCATTGCGCGAGCGGCGCAGGCTGTCTTCGGTATGGCTGAGCAAGTGGTTGATCTGGTCCACCAGCGGCGCCAGCTCGCTGGGCACCTCGGCATCGAGTAGCGAGCGTTGGCCTTGCTGCAGCTGGGCGATCTGCTGGCGCGCGCGCTCCAGCGGGCGCAACGAGCGGGTGACGGTGATGCGCTGCAGCACCAGCACGATCAGCAATGCCACCAGCCCCATCCCCAGGCCGATCTGCTGCAAGCGGCGGAAACCGTCGCGAACCGGCGAGTAGTCCTGTGCCACGCTGATCGAGATGTCCTGGCCCAGGCGCCGGTAATCGGCGCGCAAGGCCAACAGCTGCTGGCCTTCCGGGCCCAGCTCGTGGCTATCGGACAACCCCGGCGTGGCCGGCTTGGGCATGTCCAGGTCCCACAGCGAGCGCGAACGCCACGTGCCCTGGTCTAGATCGATACGGAAGTAGTACCCCGAAAAAGGCCGCTGATAGGCAGCGGAAATGCGCCGCTCATCCAGCTGCAGGCCATTCGGCCCGCGTACCAATGCCACCAGCAGGTTCTCGCTTTCCTTGCGCAGGCCGTTTTCCAGGTAGCGCTGCAAGCCTGCCTCGAACAGCCACAGGGTCAATTGCGCCAGTACCAGCCCGACCAGCACCAGCACGGCGACCAGGCCCAGGCTCAGGCGCGCCTGGATGGACTTCACCCGGTGCTCCCGGCATAAATGTAGCCTTGCCCGCGACGTGTCTCGATGACGCTGCGACCCAGCTTGCGCCGCAGGTGGTTGACGTGTACTTCCAGCACATTGGAATCGCGCTCGGTCTCGCCGTCGTAAAGGTGCTCGGCCAGGTGGCTCTTGGACAGGATCTGCTGGGGGTGCAGCATGAAGTAGCGCAACAGGCGAAACTCCGCAGCGGTGAGCTGGATGTCGACGCCATCGCGGCTCACGCACTGGCGGCTTTCATCCAGCTGCAGGCCTGCAGCTTCCAGTGTTGGCTGGTTGGCCAGGCCGCGGGCACGGCGCAGCAGGGCCTGAATGCGCAACTGCAGTTCCTCGGGGTGAAAGGGCTTGCTGAGGTAGTCGTCCGCCCCGGTCTTCAAACCTTCGATGCGTTCCGCCCACGACCCGCGCGCCGTGAGGATCAGCACCGGCGTGGCGAGGCCGCCGGCACGCCATTGCGCCAGCACCTCCAGGCCCGGCAAGCCCGGCAAGCCGAGGTCGAGGATGATCAGATCATAGGGTTCGCTCTGGCCCTGGTACACCGCGTCGCGGCCATCGGCCAGCCAGTCCACGGCGTAGCCCTGGCGTTGCAGGCTGGTGGTCAGTTCGTCGGCCAGGGGCACGTTGTCTTCGACAAGCAGCAAGCGCATGTCAGTCGTCTTCCTCATCTTTGAGCAGCGCGCCGCTGCTGGCATCGAGCTTGACCTCGCGCACTACGCCGTCCCTGGTCAGCAGCTCGACTTCATATTCGTAACGGCCGTCGTCTTCTTCCAGCTCTGCCTCCAGCAGGCGAGCCCCGGGGTAACGCCCCAGGGCAGTATCCAGCAATTGCTCGAGCGGCAGGATGATGCCCTTCTGCCGTAGCTTCAGGGCTTCGTCCTGGTCCAGGTCGCGGGCAACGGCCAAGGAGCACACGGCCAGCAAGGACAACGCCAGGTATCGCGCCGGCCGGGGTAAGTGGATCATCAGTGGTCCTGCTCGTCCTTCAGCACTTCACCGGTCTTGGCATCCAGGTCGACATCCCACTCGACGTTCTGCGAATCACGCAATTCGACCTTGTAGATGTAACGACCGTATTCGTTTTCCAGCTCCGAGTCGGTAACGGTGGCGCCTGGGTGCTTGGCCACGGCAGCGGCCTTGAGCTCGTCCAGCGACTTGATGGTCTTGGCATTGACCAGCTCGACCACTTTGTCAGGCTGGACGTCCTGAGCGAAGGCGGCATTGGCGCCCAAGGCAAGTGCGGCGGCGGTGAACAGGGCAGTCAAAGTTTTCATGGGGGCTCTCCTGAGCGAGGTTCAAGTTGTCTACGGGGCTAAGACTAACCAGCGGTCCTTAATTCAACCTGAAAACAGCTGGCGCCATGATAGCGCAGCTGAAACGGTCTCAAGCCCCTATAATGACCGCCTTGTTACCTGCGAGATCCGTCATGAGCGCCATTCACATCAAATACCCTGCACTCACTTTCAAGGCTGGCCAGCGCGCTATACGCCAGATTCGGGAAAAGGGACTGCAGGCAAGCGATGTCGGTGTGCTGCCAGGCGCGGCAGGTGGCCCAAAGCCCCTGGGCATCCAGGGTCTGGACCTGGCACTGTTCGGTGAATGGCTGCCCTCGGCACCCCGACAGCGCGCGCTGATCGGCGCCTCGATCGGCTCCTGGCGCTTCGCCAGCGCATGCCTCGACGACCCGGTCGCCGGCATCCGCCGCCTGGGCGAGCTTTATACCGAGCAGGACTTTGCCAAAGGCGTCACCCCCGCCGAGATCAGCCGCAGTTGCCAGCGCATGCTCGACGACCTGCTGCAGGGACGTGACGGGCAGATCCTCGCCAACCCGCACTACCGCCTGAACATCCTGGTGGTAAAAAGCCACGGCCAGCTCGCTCACGACCACCGCGGCCGCCTCGGCATGGGCCTGGGTTCGGTGGTCGCCAGCAACCTGCTGGGGCGTGCGCGCCTGGCCCGGCACTTCGAACGGGTCATTCTGCACGATGCGCGCAGCGCACCGCCGCTCGACGCTCTCACCGACTTTCCCTCGCGCTGCCTGCCGCTGGACCTTTGCAACCTGCGCCAGGCCCTGCTCGCCTCGGGCTCGATACCGATGGTGATGGAAGGCGTGCGCGACATTCCCGGTGCTGGTGCCGGCACCTACCGCGATGGCGGCCTGCTCGACTACCACCTCGACCTGCCCTACCGCGGTAGCGACCTGGTGCTCTACCCGCACTTTACCGACAAGGTCGTGCCCGGCTGGTTCGACAAGGCGCTGCCTTGGCGCAAAGGGGACCCCACGCGTCTGCAGAACGTGCTGCTGATGACGCCGTCCCCGCAGTACCTGGCCGCCCTGCCCTTCGGCAAGTTGCCAGATCGCAACGACTTCAAGCGTTTCATGGGCGATGCGCCCGGTCGCAAGCGTTATTGGTACAAAGCGATCGCCGAAAGCCAGCGACTGGGTGATGAGTTGCTGGAGCTGATCGCCACCGGGCGGTTGCACGAACGCCTGCAAGCCTTGTAGCGGCCATGCTGGTAGACTGCGCGCATTATTGATTCACATAGAGTTATGACAGCGTGGAAATCTTCAAGGAATTTACATTCGAGTCAGCCCACCGCCTGCCCCACGTTCCTGAAGGGCACAAATGCGGCCGCCTGCACGGCCACTCGTTCAAGGTCGGCCTGCACCTGACCGGCCCGCTCGACCCGCACACCGGCTGGATTCGTGACTTCGCCGAGGTCAAGGCGATCTTCAAGCCGATCTACGAGCAGTTGGACCACAACTACCTGAACGACATCCCAGGCCTCGAAAACCCGACCAGCGAAGTGATCGCCAAGTGGATCTGGGAGCAAGTCAAACCGCTGATGCCAGAGCTGTCCAAAGTGCGCATCCACGAAACCTGCACCAGCGGCTGCGAATACTGCGGCGACTGACTCAGGGCGACCAGGGGTAGCGGCGCACCTCTACCGTGACCCTGCCCCCGCCCACGGCCCCCGAGGACAGGTAAGGGCGCTTGGCCTGGAACCTTCGGGTGACCCGATTGCCAGCGCTGTCGAGCATGCGCAGGTTGGCGAAACGCCCGCCGACTTTCAGTGCCCGGGGATCCAGGCCTTCGAACTGCCACAGGCCGCCCCCCGTGTACTTGACCCACTCTGGAGGGTCGCTCCAGGTGGCGTACATCCCCAAATAGCCGACCGGGTCTGCCTCCAGGACCCACGGCAGCAAAGCCGGGTTGGCGCGCAGGTCGCGGTCGTTTTGCAACGGGCGCAGCTGATAGTAGCGCTTGCCCGCGTCCTGGTAGGCACCGAACCAGAACAACTGATGAATCGCTACCGCATGCCTGGCCGGGCGCTCCGACCAGGGCTCGAGCGAGCCGGCACGGCTCTCGGTGCGAAGGTAACCATCTTCGCCATCCCCGCTTTCGAATCGAACCCAGATGGGCTTGACCCTGGAAACGGCTGTTGGCCATTCGGCCGGCGAGATGTGCTGGTCGTCGAGTTGCCAGTAAAACCTGCCGATGAAAGAGTGCGCGGGCTCGAATGCGTAGTACAGGGACATGCTCGGTCCTCTTGCCTGAACGTGGAGCGTCAGGCTAGGGGCAGGCACTCACGGCATGCAGCGAGAAGCCGTTACCCCAGCGTATCCCTGAGAAAGGCAGGCGCGATGTAGCGTTGGTAATGCGCCTCGGACAACAGGAAGAATTCACGGTCGATTGCATCGCGCAGCTGTGGCAGCTCCCAGTCGCGAAACTCCGGCAGCAGCACCATCCCGTATGCCTCCAGCTCGCGGATCATCCGCGCCCCGCGGGCGATCAGCTGATAGGCCCAGCAGTATTCGGACTGTTGCTCGACGAAGCGGATCGAGCGCTGCTGCAGCTGCTGGCGCAGCAGGCCTTTGTCGAACACTTCCAGCTTGGCCATCATCACCTGCACCAGCAGTTGCTCCAGGCGCAGCCAGACGGCGCGCTTCTGTTCGTCGTCGTAGCCGTTCCAGTTGATCACTTCATGGTGGAAACGCTTGCAGCCACGGCAAACCGTGTCTCCGTAGACAGTGGAACAGAGGCCGACACACGGGGTCTTGATGGACTGGTTGGACATTGAAAACAACGGCTTGGCGGTGGAATACGGGGTCATGTTAGCCCTTTGTCTAACCAGGGTCACCCGTTAAAGTCGTGATCGCTGCCTTACCTTCGGGCTTTTTTTGCCGTAGAATCACCCCGCCTTTTCAAGGCAACAATGTCCGTTGGAAGCTGTTTTCAAAGCGTCACGAGCACAGTTCATCCGGTAGAACGGCGTTGGCCCGGGCCATGCACCCCTCGCATGCCCGAGCCAGCCCTCATCAGCTCCCGTTCTGCAGGCGTAAAACTTTGAAAGCAGCTTCTGTAAGGATTCTCTGCGACTCTGGCTGGGCGGCCCACAAAGCCGTGGCAGCGCATGGGTGCATTGAATGCTGGATGAGCGTCCCGGACTCCCTTTAGGGACCACTGATGAGGGTAATAACTGTGCTTGAAGCCTACCGCAAACACATCGAAGAGCGTGCCGCCCTGGGTATCGTGCCCCAGCCGCTGAACGCCGAACAAACTGCAGGCCTGGTCGAGCTGCTGAAAAACCCGCCGGCCGGCGAAGAAGCCTTCCTCGTAGACCTGATCACCAACCGCGTTCCGCCAGGGGTCGACGAAGCTGCCTACGTCAAGGCCGCTTTCCTCTCAGCCGTGGCCAAGGGCGAAGCCAAATCGCCACTGATCGACCGCAAGCACGCTGCTGAACTGCTGGGCACCATGCAGGGCGGCTACAACATCGAAACGCTGGTCGCGCTGCTCGACGACGCCGAACTGGGCGCCGTCGCGGCCGAACAGCTCAAGCACACCCTGCTGATGTTCGATGCCTTCCACGACGTGGCCGAAAAAGCCAAGGCCGGCAACGTTCACGCCAAAGCCGTACTGGAATCCTGGGCTGCCGGCGAGTGGTTCACCTCGCGTCCGGCCATCGCCGACAAGTACACCCTGACCGTGTTCAAGGTGCCTGGCGAAACCAACACCGACGACCTGTCCCCTGCCCCGGACGCCTGGTCGCGCCCTGACATCCCGCTGCACGCCCTGGCCATGCTGAAAATGGCCCGTGATGGCATCGAACCGCAACAGCCTGGTTCGGTTGGCCCGCTGGCACAGATCGAAGCGGTCAAGGCCAAGGGCTTCCCGGTTGCCTACGTCGGTGACGTGGTCGGTACCGGTTCTTCGCGTAAATCCGCCACCAACTCGGTGCTGTGGTTCTTCGGCGACGACATCCCGTACGTGCCGAACAAGCGCGCCGGTGGCTTCTGCTTCGGCACCAAGATCGCCCCGATCTTCTACAACACCATGGAAGACGCCGGCGCCCTGCCGATCGAATTCGACTGCACCAACCTGGCCATGGGCGACGTCATCGACGTCTACCCGTTCAAAGGTGAAGTGCGCCGTCACGGCAGCGACGAGCTGGTCACCGAGTTCGCGCTGAAAACCGAAGTACTGCTGGATGAAGTCCGCGCTGGCGGCCGTATCCCGCTGATCGTTGGCCGTGGCCTGACCGAAAAAGCCCGTGCCGAACTGGGCCTGGGCCCTTCCGACCTGTTCAAGAAGCCAGAGCAGCCTGCCGACACCGGCAAAGGCTTCACCCTGGCGCAGAAGATGGTTGGCCGCGCCTGTGGCCTGCCGGAAGGCCAGGGCGTGCGCCCGGGTGCCTACTGCGAGCCGAAGATGACCACCGTCGGTTCCCAGGACACCACTGGCCCGATGACTCGCGACGAACTGAAAGACTTGGCGTGCCTGGGCTTCTCCGCTGACCTGGTGATGCAGTCGTTCTGCCACACCGCAGCCTATCCGAAGCCGATCGACGTAAACACCCACCACACCCTGCCAGACTTCATCCGCACCCGTGGCGGCGTGTCGCTGCGCCCAGGCGACGGCATCATCCACAGCTGGCTGAACCGCATGCTGATGCCTGACACCGTAGGTACCGGTGGTGACTCGCACACCCGCTTCCCGATCGGCATCTCGTTCCCGGCCGGTTCCGGCCTGGTGGCCTTCGCCGCCGCCACCGGCGTCATGCCGCTGGACATGCCAGAATCGATCCTGGTGCGCTTCAAGGGCAAACTGCAACCTGGCATCACCCTGCGTGACCTGGTTCATGCCATCCCTTACTACGCGATCCAGAAGGGCCTGCTGACCGTCGAGAAGAAAGGCAAGAAGAACGCCTTCTCCGGCCGCATCCTGGAAATCGAAGGCCTGGACGACCTGACCGTCGAGCAAGCCTTCGAGCTGTCCGACGCCTCGGCCGAGCGTTCCGCCGCGGGCTGCACCATCAAGCTGCCGGAAAAGGCCATCGCCGAATACCTGCAGTCCAACATCACCCTGCTGCGCTGGATGATCGGCGAAGGCTACGGCGATGCCCGCACCCTGGAGCGTCGTGCCCAGGCCATGGAAGCCTGGCTGGCCAAGCCTGAACTGCTGTCGGCCGACGCCGATGCGGAATACGCCGAAATCATCGAAATCGACCTGGCCGACGTCAAGGAGCCTGTGCTCTGCGCGCCGAACGACCCGGACGATGCCCGCCTGCTGTCCTCGGTACAAGGCGAGAAGATCGACGAAGTGTTCATCGGTTCGTGCATGACCAACATCGGTCACTTCCGCGCTGCCGGCAAGCTGCTGGACAAGGTCAAGGGCGGTATCCCGACCCGTCTGTGGCTGGCCCCGCCAACCAAGATGGACGCCCATCAGCTGACCGAAGAAGGCTACTACGGCATCTACGGCAAGGCTGGCGCTCGCATGGAAATGCCAGGCTGCTCGCTGTGCATGGGTAACCAGGCACGTGTGCAGACCGGTTCGACCGTGGTTTCCACCTCGACCCGTAACTTCCCGAACCGTCTGGGCGACGCCACCAACGTGTACCTGGCCTCGGCCGAGCTCGCCGCGGTCGCATCGATCCTCGGCAAGCTGCCGACCGTCGAAGAGTACATGCAGTACGCCAAAGACATCGACAGCATGGCTGCCGACGTCTACCGCTACCTGAGCTTCGACCAGATCGCCGAGTTCCGTGAAGCGGCTGCCAACGCCAAGATCCCTGTGGTTCAGGCGTAAGCATCGGTTGTAGGCTGTAAGACAAAGCCCCGGCAGAAATGCCGGGGCTTTTTTTTGTCACCTGTGCCGGCCCCTTCGCGGGTAAACCCGCTCCCACAGGAGCCCCACAGTCTTCAAGACCTGTAGAGAACCCTGTGGGAGCGGCTTTAGCCGCGAAGAGGCCGTCACAGGCCACATCAAATCACGAACAAATCCACAAACCTGTGCACCGCCATCTGCTCCAGCAGTTGCTGGTCCTTGCACAGTTCGAAAATCTGCTGACACCGCTGCCGCACAAAGCGCGTCGCCAGGTTGCTTCTGAACTTGGCCTCCAGCAGCGGTATCCCCTCCTCGCGCCGCCGCCGATGCCCGATCGGGTACTCCACCAGCACCTGCTCGGTACAGCTGCCATCCTTGAAGAACACCTGCACGGCATTGGCGATCGAGCGCTTGTCCGCCTCCAGATACTCGCGACTGAAGCGCGGGTCTTCAACCACTTCCATCTTCTCGCGCAGACGATCGATGCTCGGGTGGTTGGCATGAAAGGCATCTTCATAATGCTCGGCCACCAGGTGGCCGAAGATCAGCGGTACCGCCACCATGTATTGCAGGCAATGGTCACGGTCAGCGGCATTGGCCAACGGGCCGCTCTTGGAAATGATACGGATCGCCGATTCCTGGGTGGTAATGACAATGCGGTCGATCTCATGCAGGCGGTTACGCACCAGAGGATGCAGGGTGACCGCCGCCTCACAGGCGGTCTGGGCGTGGAATTCGGCCGGGAAGCTGACCTTGAACAGCACATTCTCCATCACGTAACTGGCCAGGGGTTGCGGCAGGCGCAGCTCATACTGGCCGGAGGGCTTCACCGCCAGGTCCTTGTTGGTGTGGCTGAACGAGACGTCATGAAACCCCCACTGCGGCGCAGTCAGCACGCCCGGCACGCCCATCTCGCCACGCAGCGCGATATCGGCCAGGCGCACGCCGCGGCTGGAAGCGTCACCGGCCGCCCAGGACTTGCGCGAGCCAGCATTGGGGGCATGGCGATAGGTGCGCAGCGCCTGGCCATCGACGAAGGCATGGGACAAGGCCGATAGCATCTGCTCGCGGTTGGCGCCCATCAGCCGGGCGCACACGGCGGTGGAGGCTACCTTGACCAGAATCACGTGATCCAGGCCGACGCGGTTGAATGAGTTTTCCAGCGCCAGCACGCCTTGGATCTCGTGGGCCATGACCATCGCTTGCAGCACCTCACGCATCAGCAACGGCGCCTCACCCGCGGCCACGCGCTTCTGTGAAAGGTGATCGGCAACGGCGAGGATGCCGCCAAGGTTGTCCGAAGGGTGCGCCCACTCGGCAGCCAGCCAGGTGTCGTTGTAGTCCAGCCAGCGCACGGTGCAGCCGATGTCCCAGGCGGCCTTGACCGGGTCGAGGCGATAGGCGGTACCCGGTACGCGCGCACCATTGGGCACCACGGTGCCTTCCACCAGCGGGCCGAGGAGCTTGGTGCACTCGGGGAAGCGCAAGGCCAGCAGGCCGCAGCCGAGGGTATCCATCAGGCAGTTGCGTGCGGTGTCCAGGGCTTCAGGGGATTCGACGCGGTAGCCGAGGGCGTAGTCGGCGAGGGTTTGCAGCACCCGGTCGTAGTCCGGGCGGTCGTTCAGGTCCACGTTGGCGCTCATAGCCAGCTCCCTTCAGAATTGCCGGGGCTGCGTTGCAGCCCTTCGCGGGCTTGCCCGCTCCCACAGAGATCACACTGAACTTGAAAGTCGTGCAATACCTGTAGGAGCGGGCGTGCCCGCGAAGGGCCGCAAAGCGGCCCCATCAACTAAAGCCGAGCGCCAATGGTGCGTTAGAAGCTATCGCCAGGCACGCGAACCCAGCCCTCCATCAGCACGCGAGCACTGCGGCTCATGATTGCCTTGGTCACCGTCCACTGGCCATCCACCTGGCGCGCCTCGGCCCCGACCCGCAAGGTGCCGGACGGATGACCGAAACGCACGGCACTGCGCTCACCCCCGCCCGCAGCGAGGTTGACCAATGTGCCCGGAATGGCCGCGGCGGTGCCGATGGCCACGGCTGCGGTGCCCATCATCGCGTGGTGCAGCTTGCCCATCGACAGCGCACGCACCAGCAGGTCGATGTCACCGGCCGCAACCGCCTTGCCACTGGACGCAGTGTAGGTGCTGGGTGGCGCAACGAAAGCCACCTTCGGCGTGTGCTGACGCCCGGCAGCCTGGTCGACATGCTCGATCAGGCCCATGCGCACGGCTGCGTAGGCACGAATGGACTCGAAGCGCTGCAGCGCCTGGGGGTCGCCATTGATCGCATCCTGCAACTCGGTACCGGTGTAACCGATGTCGGCGGCATTGACGAACACGGTCGGGATGCCGGCGTTGATCAAGGTCGCCTTGAAGGTGCCCACCCCCGGCACTTCCAGGTCGTCCACCAGGTTGCCCGTAGGGAACATTGCCCCACCGTCGCCATCCTCGTCGGCGGCCGGATCGAGGAACTCCAGTTGTACTTCGGCGGCCGGGAAGGTCACGCCGTCGAGTTCGAAGTCGCCTGTTTCCTGCACTTCACCTTCGGTGATCGGCACATGGGCGATGATGGTCTTGCCGATGTTGGCCTGCCAGATGCGCACAGTGGCGATGCCATTGCGGGGAATGCGCGCCGGCTCGACCAGGCCGTTGCTGATGGCGAACGAGCCGACCGCCGCAGACAGGTTGCCGCAGTTGCCGCTCCAGTCGACGAAAGCCTTGTCGATGGCGACCTGGCCGAACAGGTAGTCGACATCGTGCCCGGGCTTGATGCTCTTCGACAGGATGACCGTCTTGCTGGTGCTCGAGGTGGCGCCGCCCATGCCGTCGATCTGTTTGGCGTAAGGGTCGGGGCTGCCGATTACCCGCAACAGCAAGGCATCGCGCGCCGGGCCTGGGACCTGAGCAGGCTCTGGCAGGTCCTGCAGGCGGAAGAACACGCCCTTGCTGGTGCCGCCACGGATGTAGGTGGCGGGGATTTTCACTTGTGGTACATGTGCCATGTTCAAGTCCTGTTCAAGCGGTCGCTTCGAGGAAGTCCTGGGCAAAGCGCTGCAGCACTCCGCCCGCCTCATAGATCGACACTTCCTCGGCAGTGTCCAGGCGGCAGGTCACTGGCACTTCGACACGCTCGCCATTGCGTCGCGTCACCACCAGGGTCAGCGTCGCCCGTGGCTTGCGCTCGCCGAGCACGTCATAGGTCTCGCTGCCATCCAGGCCCAGGGTCTTGCGGTCGGTACCCGGCTTGAATTCCAGTGGCAAAACGCCCATGCCCACCAGGTTGGTGCGGTGAATGCGCTCGAAGCCCTCGGCGACGATCGCCTCGACACCGGCCAGGCGCACGCCCTTGGCCGCCCAGTCGCGGGACGAGCCCTGGCCATAGTCGCCACCGGCTACGATGATCAGCGGCTGCTTGCGCGCCATGTAGGTCTCGATAGCTTCCCACATGCGGGTCACCTTGCCTTCCGGCTCGATGCGCGCCAGCGAGCCTTGCTTCACGCTGCCGTCTTCGTTGCGCACCATTTCGTTGAACAGCTTGGGGTTGGCGAAGGTGGCGCGCTGGGCGGTCAGGTGGTCACCACGGTGGGTGGCGTAGGAGTTGAAGTCCTCTTCCGGCAGGCCCATCTTCGCCAGGTACTCACCGGCGGCGCTGTCGAGGAGGATGGCGTTGGATGGCGACAGGTGGTCGGTGGTGATGTTGTCCGGCAGTACCGCCAGCGGGCGCATGCCGCGCAGGGTACGCTCGCCGGCCAAGGCGCCTTCCCAGTAAGGCGGGCGGCGAATATAGGTGCTCATCGGGCGCCAGTCGTACAGCGGCGCGACTTTCGGCCCACGGTCTTCCTCGATGGCGAACATCGGGATGTAGACCTTGCGGAACTGCTCGGGCTTGACCGCCGCACGCACCACCGCGTCGATTTCCTCGTCGCTCGGCCAGATGTCCTTGAGGCGGATTTCCTTGCCGTCGACCACGCCCAGCACGTCCTTTTCGATGTCGAAGCGGATGGTGCCGGCAATCGCGTAGGCTACCACCAGCGGCGGCGAGGCAAGGAACGCCTGCTTGGCATACGGGTGGATACGCCCGTCGAAGTTGCGGTTGCCCGACAGCACGGCGGTGGCGTACAGGTCACGGTCGATGATCTCCTGCTGGATCACCGGGTCCAGTGCGCCGGACATGCCGTTGCAGGTGGTGCAGGCGAAGGCGACGATGCCGAAGCCCAGTTTCTCCAGCTCTTTTTCCAACCCCGCTTCTTCCAGGTACAGCTGCACGGCCTTGGAGCCGGGTGCCAGCGACGACTTGACCCACGGCTTGCGGTTGAGGCCGAGCTTGTTGGCGTTGCGCGCCAGCAGGCCTGCGGCAATCACGTTGCGCGGGTTGCTGGTGTTGGTGCAGCTGGTGATGGCGGCGATGATCACTGCACCGTCAGGCATCTGGCCCGGCACTTCTTCCCAGGCGCCAGCGATGCCCTTGGCCGCCAGGTCGCTGGTAGCGACGCGGGCGTGCGGGTTGGACGGGCCGGCCATGTTGCGCACCACGCTCGACAGGTCGAAGCTTAGGGTGCGTTCGTATTCGGCCTTGGCCAGGCTGTCGGCCCACAGGCCGGTGACCTTGGCGTAGGTTTCCACCAACTGCACCTGCTGGTCATCGCGGCCGGTCAGCTTGAGGTAGTCGATGGTCTGCTGGTCGATGGCGAACATCGCAGCGGTGGCGCCATATTCCGGCGCCATGTTGGAGATGGTGGCACGGTCGCCCAGGGTCAGCGCGCGTGCGCCTTCGCCATGGAACTCAAGGTAGGCGCCGACCACTTTCTGCTTGCGCAGGAATTCGGTCAGGGCCAGCACCAGGTCGGTGGCGGTGATGTTTGGCGCCAGCTTGCCGGTCAGCTCGACGCCGATGATTTCCGGCAGGCGCATCCACGAGGCACGGCCAAGCATGACGTTTTCGGCTTCAAGGCCACCGACACCGATGGCGATAACGCCCAAGGCATCGACATGCGGGGTATGGCTGTCGGTGCCGACGCAGGTGTCCGGGTAGGCCAGGCCGCGGTCGCTATGGATCACCGGCGACATCTTCTCCAGGTTGATCTGGTGCATGATGCCGTTGCCGGGCTGGATCACGTCGACGTTCTTGAACGCCTTCTTGGTCCAGTTGATGAAATGGAAACGGTCTTCGTTACGGCGGTCTTCGATGGCGCGGTTCTTCTCGAACGCCTGCGGGTCGAAGCCACCGCACTCCACGGCCAGGGAGTGGTCGACGATCAGCTGCACCGGCACCACCGGGTTGACCTGGGCCGGGTCACCGCCCTTGTCGGCGATGGCATCGCGCAGGCCGGCCAGATCGACCAGGGCGGTCTGGCCGAGGATGTCATGGCACACCACGCGGGCCGGGAACCACGGGAAGTCGAGGTCGCGCTTGCGCTCGATCAACTGGCCCAGCGAGGCATCGAGAGTGGCCGGATCGCAGCGGCGCACCAGGTTTTCGGCCAGCACGCGGGAGGTATACGGCAGGCTGTCGTAGGCACCAGGCTTGATGGCCTCGACGGCAGCGCGGGCATCGAAGTAGTCCAGGGCTGTGCCTGGCAGGTTCTTGCGGTAGGCAGTGTTCATATCGTTATCAGGCTCGGTCACGGTCTTCGGTAAGCAGGTCTGGCCCTTGGGGCGCTGCGCGCCCCTTTCGCGACACAAGGCCGCTCCTACAGGAACTGCGCCGCGCCTGTAGGAGCGGCCTTGTGTCGCGAAAGGGCTGCGCAGCAGCCCCGGCGATCTACGACTCAGCGCTGTTCGATCGGTACGAACTGGCGCTGTTCGACGCCGACATACTCGGCGCTCGGGCGGATGATGCGGTTGTTGGCGCGCTGTTCGAACACGTGCGCGGCCCAGCCGGTCAGGCGCGAGCAGACGAAGATCGGGGTGAACAGCTTGGTCGGAATGCCCATGAAGTGGTACGCCGAGGCATGGTAGAAGTCGGCGTTGGGGAACAGGCGCTTCTGCTCCCACATGGTCTTGTCGATGGCTTCGGAGACCGGGTACAGGACCTTGTCACCGACCTGGTCGGCCAGCTGCTTCGACCAGCCCTTGATCACCTCGTTGCGCGGGTCGGACTCTTTGTAGATCGCGTGGCCGAAGCCCATGATCTTGTCTTTGCGCTCGAGCATGCGCAGCAGTTCGGCGGTGGCCTCCTGCGGGCTCTGGAAGCGCTCGATCAGCTCCATCGCCGCTTCGTTGGCACCACCGTGCAGCGGGCCGCGCAGCGAGCCGATGGCGGCGGTGACGCAGGAGTACAGGTCGGACAGGGTCGACGCGCAAACCCGCGCAGTAAAGGTCGAGGCATTGAACTCATGCTCGGCGTAGAGGATCAGCGACACGTTCATCACCTTGACGTGCAGCTCGCTCGGCTTCTTGCCATGCAGCAGGTGCAGGAAGTGGCCGCCGAGGGTGTCCTCGTCGCTGGTGCAGTCGATACGCACGCCGTGGTGGGTGAAGCGGTACCAGTAGCACATCACTGCCGGGAACAGCGCCAGCAGGCGGTCGGTCTTCTCGCGCTGGGCGTCGAAGGTCAGCTCCGGCTCCAGGGTACCGAGCACCGAGCAACCGGTGCGCATCACATCCATCGGATGGGCGTCGCGAGGGATGCGTTCGAGCACCTCTTTCAGCGCCTGCGGCAGGTCACGCAGGCCCTTGAGCTTGCGTTTGTAGTCGGCCAGCTCCGCCTTGCTCGGCAGCTCGCCATACAGCAGCAGATAGGCGACTTCCTCGAATTCGGCACCGGCGGCCAGGTCACGGACGTCGTAGCCACGGTAGGTCAGGCCGGCGCCGGCCTGGCCCACGGTCGACAGAGCAGTCTGGCCGGCCACCTGGCCGCGCAGGCCAGCGCCACTGAGTACTTTTGCTTCGGCCATGGTGTTTCTCCTTTCTTGAACTTGTTATGGAAGCGATCTGGCTGATTCGAGAGCGGTGCGCTCAACCTTTCTTCTGGGCAAACAGCGCGTCGAGGCTCTGCTCGAAGGCGTGGTAGCCAATGGCATCGTAGAGCTCCATGCGGGTCTGCATGGTGTCGATCACGTTTTTCTGGGTACCGTCGCGGCGCAGCGCGGTATACACGTTTTCAGCCGCCTTGTTCATGGCCCGGAACGCCGACAGCGGGTACAGCACCAGCGACACGTCGACCGAGGCCAGTTCTTCGGTGGTGTACAGCGGTGTAGCGCCAAACTCGGTGATGTTGGCCAGGATCGGTGCCTGCACGCGGTCGGCGAAGGTCTTGTACATCGACAGTTCGGTGATGGCTTCCGGGAAGATCATGTCGGCGCCGGCCTCGATGCAGGCAGCAGCCCGGTCCAGGGCAGCGTTCAGACCTTCCACCGCCAGGGCGTCGGTGCGCGCCATGATCACGAAGCTGTCATCGGTGCGGGCATCCACTGCCGCCTTGATGCGATCGACCATCTCCTGCTGGCTGACGATTTCTTTGTTCGGGCGGTGGCCGCAGCGTTTGGCGCCAACCTGGTCCTCGATGTGGATGGCCGCAGCGCCGAACTTGCACATCGAACGCACGGTGCGGGCGACGTTGAAGGCCGAAGCGCCGAAACCGGTGTCGACATCCACCAGCAAGGGCACGTCGCAGACATCGGTGATGCGGCGCACATCGGTCAGCACATCATCCAGGCCACTGATGCCCAGGTCAGGCAGGCCCAGGGAGCCGGCAGCAACGCCGCCACCGGACAGGTAGATGGCTTTGAAACCGGCACGCTTGGCCAGCAGTGCATGGTTGGCGTTGATCGCGCCGACCACTTGCAGCGGGTGTTCGGCGGCAACGGCGTCGCGGAAACGCTGACCGGGGGTGCTGTTCACAGTCATTTCTCACCTCGTGGGCTGTTGTTGTTGGCGTCCAGATAGTGACGCTCGATGTTGCGCTTGGACGCGCCGATATGGCGGCGCATCAGGAGTTCGGCCAGTTCGCCGTCACGGTCGGCAATGGCATCGAGAATGCGGTGGTGTTCGGCAAAGGCCTGGCGCGGCCGGTTGGGCGTGGCGGAAAACTGGATGCGGTACATGCGCACCAGTTGATACAGCTCGCCGCAGAGCATCTTGACCAAGGTCTGGTTGCCGCTGCCCTGGATGATGCGGTAATGGAAGTCGTAGTCGCCTTCCTGCTGGTAGTAGCCAAGCCCGGCCTGGAACGCGGCATCGCGCTCATGGGTATCGAGCACCCGGCGCAGCTCGTCGATGTCGGCCTGGCTCATGCGCTCGGCGGCAAGGCGGCAGGCCATGCCTTCCAGCGACTCGCGGATTTCGTACAGCTCGATCAGTTCGGCGTGGTTGAGCGAAACCACCCGCGCGCCGACGTGCGGTACCCGCACCAGCAGGCGCTGCCCCTCCAGCCGATGGATGGCCTCGCGCAGCGGGCCGCGGCTGATGCCATAGGTACGTGCCAGCTCTGGCTCGGAGATCTTGCTGCCGGGGGCAATGTCGCCCTTGACGATCGCCGCCTGGATACGCCGAAAGACATTCTCGGACAAGGTTTCCGTTTCGTCTGCCTCGGCAGGGCTTGGGGTGGTGATGTCCAGCATATTGTCGACACCTTGCTAAGCGCTTGAGCAGAAACTAGCGAATCAGTGGCTCACAGTCAAAGACAAAATCAACATTGTCGACAATCGTCTAAGAACGAACTTACCCAGTGATGGCGTTGTCAGATCGCTTCACGCTGGCGTCAAGACGTCGGCGTGATAGAATGCCGCGCCTCCAAGGGGGTATCGATAGTGTATTTGTCATCAATTCATGTTGTTGACAGATGAACGAGGAAGCTTGTGCAGCCGTTGCCAGTCACCTTTACCCCGAACCCTGCACAGCTCAGCACCGCGCCAGGACTATGAGACTTACACCCGTATTATTGCTGTTATGCCTCACCCTGCTGCCGGCCCTTGGCCAGGCGGCGGGCAAGACCGTGTACGGTCTGAACGAATACGCCCGGCTTGGCGACCTCGACCTGGAAGTGGCCGCCAAGCTCGACACCGGAGCCAAGACCGCGTCGCTCAGTGCCCGTGACATCAAACGCTTCAAGCGCAACGGCGAAAGCTGGGTGCGCTTCTACCTGGCCATCGACGCCGCTCATTCGCACCCCATCGAGCGCCCTCTGGCCCGCGTGAGCAAGATCAAACGCCGCGCCGGCGACTATGATGCGGAATCCGGCAAGGCCTATACCGCCCGCCCGGTCATCGAACTTGAAATCTGCATGGGCCAGGCCCGGCGCACCATCGAAGTCAACCTCACCGACCGCAGCGCCTTCCAGTTCCCGTTGCTGATCGGCTCCGAGGCGCTCAAGCACTTCGACGCGCTGGTCGACCCAAGCCTTAAATACGCGGCCGGCAAACCTGCCTGTGCCACCGACGCTACCAAAGCAGAGTAATCCCGATGCGCTCTCTTACCCTCCATCTGAAAGTCCTGATCACCGTGCTGGTGTTGCTCGGCGTGGCGGTCACGGCCTATCAGATCTTCGTGCTCGGCATCCCGGTGACCGAAGACGAGACCGACGACCTGTGGAACATCGACGCCAAGGTCGAGTTCGTCGCCAGCTCCAAGGACCCGGTCAAGATCCAGATGTTCGTGCCGCCGCTGAACCGCGACTACGTCAGCCTCAACGAGAGCTTCATCTCCAACAACTATGGGGTGAGCGTCAACCGCGCCGACGGCAACCGCAAGGTGACCTGGTCAGCGCGCCGTGTCAGCGGCAACCAGACCCTGTACTACCGGCTGGTGCTGACCAAGCGCTACAGCAACGAAAAGTCCGCCATCAAAGGCCCGACCTTCCGTGACAGCCTGGCCATCGAAGGCCCGGAGAAAATCGCCGCCGAAGCCCTGATGGCCCCTATCCGCCAGCACTCGGCCGACGTCGAGACCTTTGTCAGCGAGACCATCAAACGGGTCAACAACCTCAACGACGACAACGTCAAGCTGCTGCTGGCCGGTGATACCTCGCCGATGAAGAAGGCCCAGGTCATCGACCTGCTGCTGTCGATCGCCCATGTGCCGATGGAAAAGGTCCACACCATCCGGCTGGTTGCCGACACGCCCCAGACCCCGGAGCTGTGGTTGCGCAGCTTCAATGGCAACGACTGGCTGTACTTCAACCCGGACACCGGCGAACAGGGCCTGCCGGCCGACCGCCTGCTGTGGTGGACCGGAGATGACAACCTGATTACCGTCGATGGCGGCAAGAAAGCCAACGTCACCTTCAGCATGAACAACAGCGAGATGAACGCCATCCGCCTGGCCAAGCTGACTGACGAGAACACCGACGCCGACTTCCTCGAATACTCGCTGTACGGCTTGCCGCTGCAGACCCAGCAGACCTTCATGATCATGGTCATGATCCCGATCGGCGTGCTGGTGATCCTGATCCTGCGCAACCTGATCGGCATCCAGACGCTGGGTACCTTTACCCCGGTGCTGATCGCCCTGGCCTTCCGCGAGACCCAGCTGGGCTTCGGCATCATGCTGTTCACGGTGATCACCGCCCTGGGCCTGTCGCTACGTTCGTACCTGGAACACCTGAAGCTGCAGATGCTGCCGCGCCTGTCGGTGGTGCTGACCTTTGTCGTGGTATTGATCGCCGCCATCAGCCTGTTCAGCCACAAGCTGGGCCTGGAGCGCGGCCTGTCGGTGGCGCTGTTCCCGATGGTGATCCTGACCATGACCATCGAGCGCCTGTCGATCACCTGGGAAGAACGCGGCGGTGGCCATGCCATGAAAGTGGCGATCGGAACCCTGTTCGCTGCCTCCCTGGCGCACTTGCTGATGATGGTGCCGGAGCTGGTGTACTTCGTCTTCACCTTCCCGGCCGTGCTGTTGATCCTGGTGGGCTTCATGCTGGCGATGGGTCGCTACCGCGGCTACCGGCTGACCGAGCTGGTGCGTTTCAAGGCATTCCTGAAGAAGGCTGACGCCTAATGTTTGGCCTGATCAAGACATGGAAAGCCCTGGAGGCCCGGGGCATCATGGGGATCAACCGGCGCAACGCGGACTACGTGCTGAAGTACAACAAGCGGCACTTGTACCCGATCGTCGACGACAAGATCATCACCAAGGAGCGTGCGCTCGCTGCCGGCATCCATGTGCCGGAGATGTACGGCATCATCGAGACCGAGAAGCAGATCGAAAAGCTTCACGAGATCATCGGCGGGCGCAACGACTTCGTCATCAAGCCAGCGCAAGGCGCTGGCGGTGACGGCATCCTGGTGATCGCCGACCGCTTCGAGGACCGCTACCGCACGGTGTCGGGCAAGATCATCAGCCACGAGGAAATCGAGCACCAGGTGTCGAGCATCCTCACCGGGCTGTACTCGCTTGGCGGCCACCGAGACCGGGCGCTGATCGAGTATCGGGTGACCCCCGACCAGATCTTCAAGAGCATCAGCTACGAGGGTGTGCCAGACATCCGCATCATCGTGCTGATGGGCTACCCGGTGATGGCCATGCTGCGACTGCCGACTCGTCAGTCCGGTGGCAAGGCCAACCTGCACCAGGGCGCCATCGGCGTGGGTGTCGACCTGGCTACCGGCGTGACCCTGCGCGGCACCTGGCTGAACAACATCATCAGCAAGCACCCGGACACCACCAACGCGGTGGACGGCGTACAGCTGCCGAACTGGGACGGCTTCATGAAACTGGCCGCCGGCTGTTATGAGCTGTGCGGGCTGGGCTATATCGGCGTGGACATGGTGCTGGACCAGGACAAGGGGCCGCTGATTCTCGAACTCAACGCCCGCCCCGGCCTGAACATCCAGATCGCCAACGATACCGGGCTGACTCAGCGCACCCATGCCATCGAAGCGCACATCGAAGCGCTGGCCAAGGACGGGATTACCGAAGACGCCGAGCAACGTGTGCGGGTGACCCAGAATCTGTTCGGGCACGTGCATCCGCGTTAACCTTCAAGGGCCTTATCGCCGGCAAACCGGCTCTCACAGGCAAAGCACTGCTCCCAAGGCCTTCGCTGTGCCTGTGGGAGCGGGTTTACCCGCGAACACCGGCGAAGCCGGTGCCATACACCGCGCCGCTTTCTTCGCGGGTAAACCCGCCCCCACAGGGCTAGGCGCATTTCCTGCACAGGTCTACAATCGCCCTCCTCGCTTTTACATCGCCGTCCACACTGATGCCGACCTGTACGCTTCACCCCCTGCCCTATCAGCCCGACCCCGCTGCCTATTTCGCCCGCCTGCGCCAGGCCCCCGGCGCGATCCTGCTCGACAGCGCCCGCCCCGGTGCCGAACGCGGCCGCTTCGACCTGCTCAGCGCCTGGCCCGTGCAACACCTGCAGGCCCAGCCCGACGAGGATGGCCGCGCCTTCCTCGAACGCCTGCGTGCCAGCCTGGCACAACTGGGTGAAGCACAGCTGCCCGCCGGCATCGAACTGCCCTTCGTCGGCGGCCTGATCGGCTACCTGAGCTATGACTTCGGCCGCCGCCTGGAGCAGCTGCCCTGCCTTGCGAGCGACGACCTGGCATTGCCCGAGGCACAACTGGGCCTGTACGCCTGGGCACTGCTGACCGACCACCAGCTTGGCACCAGCCAACTGGTGTTCCACCCGAGCCTGGCGCCTGAAGAGCGGGCTCGCCTGACGGCACTGTTCGAGGCTGTCGACACTTCGATGTGCGGCGATTTCCAACTGCTTGCCCCAATGCGGGGCGACTTGCAGCCCGAACAGTACCAGGCCGCCTTCGACCAGGTGCAGCGCTACATCCAGGCAGGCGACTGCTACCAGATCAACCTCACCCAGCGCTTCCGCGCCCCTTGCCAGGGTGACCCGTGGCAAGCCTACCAGGCCCTGCGCAAAGCCTGCCCGACGCCATTTTCCGGTTACCAACAACTGGCTGATGGCAGTGCCCTGCTGAGCTTCTCCCCGGAACGCTTCATCCGCGTCAGCCAAGGCCAGGTGGAAACCCGCCCGATCAAGGGCACCCGCCCGCGCTCGGCCGACCCCGCCGAGGACGCCAGCAATGCCGAGGAGCTGCGCCACAGCGCCAAGGACCGTTCGGAAAACCTGATGATCGTCGACTTGCTGCGCAACGACCTGGGCCGCACGTGCGAAATCGGCTCGGTGAAGGTGCCGGAGCTGTTCAGCCTGGAAAGCTACCCCAACGTTCATCACCTGGTCAGTAGCGTCACCGGCCGGCTGGCCCGCGACAAGGACGCCCTGGACCTGATCGGCGACAGCTTCCCGGGTGGTTCGATCACCGGCGCACCGAAAATCCGCGCCATGCAGATCATCGACGAGCTGGAACCGACACGCCGCGCACTGTACTGCGGCTCGCTGCTGTACATGGACGTGCGCGGCGAGATGGACAGCTCCATCGCCATTCGCAGCTTGCTGGTCAAGGATGGCCAGGTCAGTTGCTGGGGCGGCGGCGCAGTGGTAGCCGACTCGAACTGGCAGGCCGAATACGAGGAATCGATTGCCAAGGTGCGGGTACTGATGGAAACGCTGCAGAGCCTTTGAGGCTCTCGCCAGGCGTCTGCCCGGCCATTTTTTGTTACCATCACTTCATTACGAGCGCACAGCGCCACAGCCAAGATGGAAACCGCCTGATGAGCCAACCCTTCGACGTCGCCGCCCTGGCCGCGACCTATGCCAACAAGTCCCCGCAGGACATCCTCAAGCTCGCCTTCGAGCACTTTGGCGATGACCTGTGGATCTCCTTCAGCGGCGCCGAGGATGTGGTGCTGGTCGACATGGCCTGGAAGCTGAACAAGCAGGTCAAGGTGTTCAGCCTCGATACCGGCCGCCTGCATCCGGAGACCTACCGCTTCATCGACCAGGTGCGCGAGCATTACAACCTGCCGATCGAAATCCTCAGCCCGGATCGCGCCAGGCTCGACCCGTTCGTCAAGGAAAAAGGCCTGTTCAGCTTCTACAAGGATGGCCACGGCGAATGCTGTGGCATCCGCAAGATCGAACCGCTGCGGCGCAAACTTGCCACCGTCAGCGCCTGGGCCACCGGTCAGCGCCGTGACCAGAGCCCGGGTACCCGCAGCCAGGTGGCAGCACTGGAAATCGACGGCGCCTTCTCCACGCCTGAACGTCCCCTCTACAAGTTCAACCCACTGGCGCAGATGACCAGCGAGGAAGTGTGGGGTTACATCCGCATGCTTGAATTGCCGTACAACAGCCTGCATGAGCGCGGCTTCATCAGCATCGGTTGCGAGCCGTGTACGCGCCCGGTGCTGCCAAACCAGCACGAGCGCGAAGGCCGCTGGTGGTGGGAAGAGTCGACCCAGAAGGAATGCGGGCTGCATGCCGGCAACCTGATCAGCAAGGCCTGATTCACAGGTAAAGAAAAACCGGCCATTGGGCCGGTTTTTTCATCCCTGGCGCACTCAGTGCACCGGCAGTTCGACGCCGTCGAACAGCTCTTCGAGTTCCTGCTTGTTGTGGCACTGGATGGCCTTGGCCATCACTTCACGGGTCAGGTGCGGCGCGAACTTCTCGATGAAGTCGCACATGAAGCCGCGCAGGAAGGTGCCACGACGGAAGCCGATCTTAGTGATGCTGGCTTCGAACAGCTCGCTGGCATCCAATGCCACCAGGTCGCTGTCGAGCTTGGTGTCGACCGCCATTTTGGCCACGATGCCCACGCCCAGCCCAAGGCGCACATAAGTCTTGATCACGTCGGCGTCAGCCGCAGTGAACACCACCTTCGGCGTCAGGCCACGGTGATTGAAGGCTTCGTCCAGCTTCGAACGGCCGGTGAAACCGAATACATAGGTGACGATCGGGTATTCGGCAACCGCCTCCAGGGTCAGCTTCGGCAGCTTGGTCAGCGGGTGACCTTGCGGTACGACCACGCAACGGTTCCACTTGTAGCACGGCATCATGATCAGGTCGCCGAACAACTCCAGCGCCTCGGTGGCAATGGCGAAATCGACGGTGCCGTCGGCGGCCATTTCCGCGATCTGCATCGGTGAGCCCTGGTGCATGTGCAGGGCGACTTCCGGGTACTGCTTGATGAAGCTGCTGATCACCGGCGGCAGCGCATAGCGGGCCTGGGTGTGGGTGGTCGCGATGGACAGAGTGCCCTTCTTCTCGTTGGAGAATTCCTGGGCGATCTGCTTGATGCTCTCGACCTTGCGCAAGATCTCACCAGCGGTGTTGATGATGCGCTCACCGGCCGGTGTCACCCGGGTCAGGTGCTTGCCGCTGCGGGCAAAGACTTCAACACCCAGTTCGTCCTCGAGCAGGCGGATCTGCTTGCTGATGCCCGGCTGCGAGGTATACAGGCTCTGCGCCGTCGCGGAGACGTTGAGGTCATGGTGCGCCACTTCCCAGATGTAGCGCAGTTGTTGAAGCTTCATAGGTTTCCCTCGAATCGGCGGTAAGTCAGCGGCAGCAGGCAGCGACGAGATATAACTATATTAGTGGTTCTCGAAATAAAACTAGAACTATTTTGTTACACGCGCCTCCGAAACAGACTACAGCCAGCTTCACGATTTCCTACGCCCTAAGTGCTGCGAGAGCGGCACCATGTACACCGGCACCGGCGACAGTTGCAGCAGACGCACCGCCGTCCGCCCAATCGGCACATCCACCCCGGCACCGGCACTGTGGCTGCCGAAGATCAACAGGTCGACACTCAGCCGCTGCGCCTGGTCGAGGATGACCTGTGCCGGGTCACCCTGACGCACCCGCACTGCCCTGATCAGCGCCAAGTCAGCGTCCTCGCCCAATTCGTCACGAAAGTTCTCCAACACCCGCTGTTCGATATTGGCCATCACCGTGTTGACGCCTTCACTGTGCAATGCATCCAGCGTCTGCTCATCGAGGTAACTCTGCAGCAGCGACTCAGCGAACTGGCCCATGGGCTCCACCGCGTGAATCACATAGAGTTCTGCGTTGAAGGCCCGAGCCAGGGTCAGGGCGTGCTGCATGACAAAAGGTGCGTAGACACCGAGGTCGGTGGCGTACAGCATGGAGCGGATCATTCGACCTCCTCGACTGCCGTGACGGCAGAGCAAGCTTCAGCTTAGCAGTGCACCGGACCCGCGCTCTGCCGTCCGGCGCACTGCCGATGCGGCCTGCAGAGCATCAGCCAGCTCGGTTGGCGCGGTCGATGAAGGCCAGGGCCTGATACAACATTTGCATCCGCGGCAGACTGCAGCCGGCCGCCCCTGCACGGGCAATCGGCTCGGCATAGATCGCCTGCAGTTCCAGCGGGCGTTGCTGGGCATGGTCGTGGTACATGCTCGGCCAGTAATCAGGCATCTGCTCGGTCATGCGGAACAGTTGCTCAGCATAGCCCGCCGGCAGTTCATACCCGCACGCGGCAGCGCCTTGCACCACTTCAGCCATCAGCGCCTGGATCAGGTCGCGACTCTCGTCAGCGGCCATCAGCGGCGCGGTGCTGGCCCCCAACAAAACCGAAAGGCCGTTGTACGGCACGTTCCATACCAGTTTCTGCCAGCGCGCCTGAGCCAGGTTGGCCATCGGCTGGGATTCGACGCCCGCCGCGCGGAACAGCGCGGCGCCCGCCGCCACGATCGCCGCACCGCCATCTTCGGCCGGCCCACTGTGGTAACCGAGGTTGACCGCACCCAGCGCCTGGTGGCGGATCACCCCCGGGGCCTGGCGGTTGACGCAGATGAAACACAAGCCGCCGAGCAGGTGCAGGTTAGCCGGCAAGGCCACCCTCAACTGCTCTTCCACGCCCAGGCCATTCTGCAACAGCACCACCTTGGCATCGGCTGTGGCGGCCTGGATGATCAGCGGTGCGAGCTCGACATTGCTGGTTGACTTGGCACCCACCAGCAGCCAGTCGCAGGGCGGCATGTCGGCAGCACTGGTGTAGGCGCTGACCGGCATCTGCACCACGCCATGCACGGCATGCTCCAGGGTCAAGCCCTGTTCGCGGACCACGTCATATTCGCTGCGCAGCAGAAAATGCACATCGAAACCAGCGCGCGCCAGCATCAGCCCATAGAAGCCACCGATAGCACCGCTGCCAATGATGCCGATGCGTGGTTTGCGAGAAGCCATGGAAATCTCCTGAGTAGGTTGGTTCGCTTTTTTACACCCATCTGGGCCTTTCGAGGACACACAAGTGTCAACACGTACCAAATCCCATTGTCGCGCCCCCTGTAACGCGCTAAGGTTCGGCTCCCCGCTGCGAACATTATTGCTGCTGGGCCGCACGGGGATTGCTGGCGGCCGGCACCCGTGACCTGACGAGTAACACGATGGCTGATTTACCGATCGACGACCTTAACGTTGCCTCCAACGAGACCTTGATCACCCCCGATCAGCTCAAGAAGGAGATCCCCCTCAGCGCCAAGGCCCTGCAGACTGTGACTGCCGGCCGCGAAGTTGTGCGCAATATCCTCGACGGCAAGGACCATCGCCTGTTCGTGGTAGTCGGCCCATGCTCCATCCATGACATCAAGGCCGCTCACGAATATGCCGAGCGCCTGAAGGTGCTGGCCGAGGAAGTGTCCGACACGCTGTACCTGGTCATGCGCGTGTACTTTGAAAAGCCACGCACCACCGTTGGCTGGAAAGGCCTGATCAACGATCCATACCTGGATGACTCGTTCAAGATCCAGGACGGCCTGCACATTGGCCGCCAGTTGCTGCTGGACTTGGCCGAAATGGGCCTGCCGACCGCTACCGAAGCGCTCGACCCGATCTCGCCGCAGTACCTGCAGGACCTGATCAGCTGGTCGGCCATCGGCGCCCGCACCACCGAATCGCAAACCCACCGCGAGATGGCCTCGGGCCTGTCATCGGCGGTCGGCTTCAAGAACGGCACCGATGGCGGTTTGACCGTGGCCATCAACGCTCTGCAGTCGGTGTCCAAACCGCACCGCTTCCTCGGTATCAACCAGGAAGGTGGCGTATCGATCGTGACCACCAAGGGCAACCCTTATGGCCACGTGGTGCTGCGTGGCGGCAATGGCAAGCCCAACTACGATTCGGTCAGTGTCGCCCTGTGCGAACAGGACCTGGCCAAGGCCAGGATCAAGGCCAACATCATGGTCGACTGCAGCCACGCCAACTCCAACAAGGACCCGGCCCTGCAGCCACTGGTCATGGAGAACGTCGCCAACCAGATCCTCGAAGGCAACCAGTCGATCATCGGCCTGATGGTCGAGAGCCACCTGAACTGGGGCTGCCAGTCGATCCCGAAAAACCTCGACGAACTGCAGTACGGTGTGTCGATCACCGATGCCTGCATCGACTGGTCGACTACTGAAAAAACCCTGCGCAGCATGCACGCCAAGCTCAAGGACGTGCTGCCACAACGCAAGCGCGGTTGAGTCAAGCGCGATGAAAAACGCCGGGCATTGCCCGGCGTTTTTGTAACAGCTGTCGCTTGCCCGTTCAGGCCTTGCTCGAATGGCGCTGCTGGCGCTCCATGTAGCGCTCCACATACGAGCAGGAAGGAATCACCGTGTAGCCCATCTGGTCTGCATACTCGAGGGCTTTCTCGGTCAACGCTGCTGCGATCCCGCGGCCACGCAGAGCGTTGGGAACAAAAGTGCGATAGATGTCCAGTGTCTGCTTGCCCAGGTCCATGTAGGTCAGGTAGGCACGATGACCGTCCACGTTGGTTTCGAACTGATGACCGGCCTGGTCATGGTGGATGGTCAGCGCTTCACTCATCACTACTCCTCGCAGGCCTTTCTGGCAGACCCTTACCTTAACCGTGTGGTTTATCCGGCGGAGGAACCTCAACGCCACCTCATGCCCCTTGGACCATCCGCCGACAGCAATTGTTCGACCGGGTCGGGCACTCACAAATAGTAGGCGCCGCAAGCGGGATTGCTCAAGGTGGTCAGCGTTAAAAAGTAGCAGCAGGCCACGCCTGGAGCTTGCACACCCTGCAACAGCAATCACGCCCTGAACAGCAACCGGATGTTGTTGTGCTTAAGACGCTGAGAGACAGTTAAAGTCACCGCTAGTTCAGCAAAAAAGTTCCTGCAGCACAATCGCTTGCACCGGCTGTACGGTTTTTTCACAAAACCCCGGCAAATCTTGTCGGCGTGACCCATAGCAACATTTTTTTTGCAGTTCTTGCGCTCTGTCAGTTTACTTACTACAAGTAATGGGTACTATGTACGCCGGCCAGTTTCTCTTTTCCGAGAGATGGCTATTTAATAGAAAGTCCTTGAAGGGGAACACGATGAACAACGTTCTGAAATTCTCTGCTCTGGCTCTGGCCGCAGTTCTGGCTACCGGTTGCAGCAGCGTATCCAAAGAAACCGAAGCTCGTCTGACTGCGACTGAAGACGCAGCAGCTCGCGCTCAGGCTCGTGCTGACGAAGCCTACCGTAAGGCTGACGACGCACTGGCAGCCGCTCAGAAGGCTCAGCAGACTGCTGACGAAGCCAACGAGCGCGCTCTGCGTATGCTGGACAAAGCCAGCCGCAAGTAATAATCCTCACGGATTGTTATGGAGCCGACCCACTTGTGGGTCGGCTTTTTTATTGCCCGAAGGAAAGGCCTCCAGCGCAAACCAAAAGGCCCGCATCAGGCTGTAAACCCGAGCGGGCCCGAAGGTGTTACAAAAGCGTTACTGCAGTTCGGGTGGGATGCTCGACACCATCGGTGCGGCGCCCTGGTTATTGACCGGTACGGCAATTTCCACCGGCATGCCGTCTTCTGCGGCCACCACGTCACGTACCATGTCCCAGTTCATGCGCAGGTTGTTGGCCAGGTCTTCACGCTTGAGCAAGGCATTGATGACTGCCGTGTGCTTGTCGACCACGGACGGGTTTCCGTGATCGTCCAGCGGCGTATGGGCCTCGAGATAAACCTTGCCGCCACTGATACCGAACTTGTAAGGCTCGTTGATGATGCGCACCGGCGTGCCCACCGGGACCATCTTCGACAGTTCCAGCACGTTGTTGTTGAGCATGCGGAAGCAGCCATGGCTGGTGCGCATGCCGATACCGAACTTCTTGTTCGAACCATGGATGAGGTAGCCCGGCACACCCAGGGTGAACTTGAACGGCCCCAGCGGGTTGTCAGGGCCGGCCGGCACCACGGTCGGCAGGATGTCACCGTCTGCGGCGTGCTCGGCACGGATCGACGCGGGAGGCGTCCAGGTCGGGTTCGGCGTCTTCGCGGTGATCTTGGTCATGGCCACCGGGGAACCCCAGCCTTCGCGCCCGATGCCCAGCGGGAAGGTATGCACCACGTTCTGCCCTTTCGGGTAGTAGTACATACGGTACTCGGCCAGGTTGATTACGATGCCTTCACGCGGGCCCGGCGGCAGGATATAGCGGGTCGGCAGGATGATTTCGGTACCAGCGCCCGGCAGCCACGGGTCGACACCCGGGTTGGCAGCGATCATTTCCAGGTAGCCGAGGTCGTTGGCAGTGCCGATGTCGGCAAAGGTGTCTTCGTACTTGGCCTTGATCGTCTGGACCTGGCCAACGACGTCTTCACCGGGTGGTGGCAGTGGCAGTTCCAGCGCAGCAGCGGGGCCCGCTACCAGCAGGGCGGCCAGGGACAGGCAACGGGTGACGGCGGGAAAGCGCGGCAACATCCGGTAAATCCTTCGAAAGGTAGTCAAGAAGCACGATTGTACACCCGCCTCGCTGCAAGCGGGAGGCATTGGCGTCTTACGTGCGTTTCAGATGATGAAAGGTGCGCGCAATTTCGTACCTGCCATTCACCTCAGAGTTCGGGCCAGACCGGCCGCATGCCGCGGCGCTGGGCATCGAGGATCGCCCGGCAGAGGTCGCACAGGCGTCCGTCACGGTAAATGCTGCGCGATACACCGGACCAGCGCGGTTGCGCCGGCAGCAGGCCACCGCACAAGGTGCGGTCGACCGGCACGCCGAGTTCGAGCTGACGGGCCACGAGGTGGACGCGGATTTCCTGGCAAGCGAACAGGTCGAGCTGCTCATCAGGCTCGATCAGTTGATAGGCAAACAAGGACCAGGCAGGGCGCGGCATCGGGGGCTCTCGAAACGGGGGGCGCAACATTAGCCGAAAGCCGGCCCCGTTTAAAGCGTCACAGCAAGGGTTTTATCTTGGGCCAGGCATTTTCCAGCAACCGCTGCTGGGCAGCCTGTGCCGGATGGATGCCGTCGGCCTGCATCATTCCCGGCACACCGCCAACCCCTTCGAGGAAGAACGGCACAAGCGCCACCTGCTTTTCCGTCGCCAGCTGTTCATAGACGTTGGCGAAGGCCGTGGTATAGCGCACGCCATAGTTCGGTGGCAGGCGCATGCCCAGCAGCAGCACCTTGGCCCCCGCCTGGCGGGCACTCTCGATCATCGAGGCAAGATTTTGTTGCAATTGCTGCGGAGGCTGACCGCGCAGGCCATCATTACCTCCCAATTCCAGCACCACCAGGCTCGGCTTATGCGCTGCAAGCAGCGCCGGCAGCCGGGCCTGGCCGCCTGCACTGGTGTCGCCACTGATCGACGCGTTGACCACCTGATCGTCGAAACCTTCGTCCTTGAGCCGGGTCTGCAACAAAGAGACCCAACCCTGGCGGGTATCCAGGCCAAAACCGGCGCTGATACTATCGCCGACGACCAGCAATGTTCCCGCCGCCGCGCTCTGGGCCAGGCAATACAGGGCCAGACCGGCACTCAACCACCACATTCGCATCGGATTCTCCATGGGCCCCAGCATTCTCGTTGCGCAGAACCTTAGCAAAGTGGTCCCCAGCGCGGAAGGTGACCTGACCATCCTCCACGCTCTTTCCCTCGACCTCGCCCAGGGCGACAGCCTGGCCATCGTCGGTGCCTCCGGCTCGGGCAAGTCGACCCTGCTCGGGTTGCTCGCCGGCCTCGATCGTCCCAGCGCCGGCCAGGTCATTCTCGCCGGGCACGACCTCGGCCCGCTGGACGAAGACCAACGCGCCAGGGTACGCGCCGAGCATGTCGGTTTCGTCTTTCAATCGTTCCAGCTGCTCGACAGCCTCAATGCCCTGGAGAACGTGATGTTGCCGCTGGAGCTGGACGGTCGGCGCGACGCCCGCGAGCATGCCCGCACCCTGCTGGAGCGGGTCGGCCTGGGCAAGCGCCTGGCCCACACCCCACGCCAGCTTTCCGGTGGCGAGCAACAGCGTGTCGCCATCGCTCGCGCCTTCGCCGCACAACCGGCAGTGCTGTTCGCCGACGAACCTACCGGCAACCTCGACAGCCACACCGGCGAGCGCATCAGCGACCTGCTGTTCGAGCTGAACAAGGAGCGCGGCACCACCCTGGTGCTGGTCACCCATGACGAGCGCCTGGCCCGGCGCTGCCGCCGCCAGATCCGCCTGGACGCAGGCCGCCTGGTGGCGCAGGTGGAGGCCTGATGAAGCACATGCCACTGTCTCGCCTGTGCGGCCTGGCCCTGCGCCAGCTGCTGCGCGACATCCGCGCCAGCGAAGTGCGGGTGCTGTTCTTTGCCTTGCTGGTGGCCGTCGCCGCCAGTACCGCCATCGGTTATTTCGGCGCCCGCCTGAATGGCGCGATGCAACTGCGCGCCAGCGAATTCCTCGGCGCCGACCTGGTACTGCAAGGCAGCACGGCTGCCCGGGAAGAACAGCTCAGCGCTGGCCAGGCGCTGGGCCTGCGGCATGCCCAGGTCGTCGAATTCACCAGCGTGGTGGGCGGCGATGCCGGCATCCAGCTTTCCAGCATCAAGGCGGTCGATGGCGCCTACCCGTTGCGCGGGCAGGTACGCAGTGCCGCAGCCCCGTATGCCGAGGAAACCCCTGGAGGCGGCCCGGCCCCTGGAGAAGCCTGGGTCGAACCTCGCCTGCTCGCGGCGCTGGGGCTGAAAGTCGGCGACCGCATCGACGTCGGCATGAAGACCTTGCGCATGAGCCGGGTGCTGACTTACGAGCCGGACCGCGCCAACAACTTCTATAGCCTGACGCCCCGGCTGATGATGAACCTGGCCGACCTGCAAGCGACCGGGGTCGTTCAGCCCGGCAGCCGGGTCACCTACCGCGACCTCTGGCGCGGCGATGCCGAAGCCGTCGTGCAATACCACAAGAACGTGGCCAAGCACCTTGCTGCCAACCAGCGCCTGCTCGACACCCGCGATGGCAACCGCCAGATCGGTGGCGCCCTGGGCAAAGCCGAGCGCTACCTGAACATGGCTAGCCTGGTGGCCGTGCTGCTGGCAGGCGTCGCCGTGGCGCTGTCCGCCAGCCGCTACGCTGCGCGGCGCCTGGATGCCAGCGCCTTGCTGCGCTGCCTGGGGCTGTCGCGGCACCAGGCCTTGGGGCTGTATTGCCTGCAACTGGCGATGCTAGGGCTGGTCGCCGCACTGGCTGGCGCCCTGCTCGGCTGGCTGGCGCAACTGGGCCTGTTCCGCCTGCTGCATGGCCTGTTGCCCAGCGAAGTGCCGGCCGGGGGCATGCTTCCGGCACTGGCCGGCATCGCCACCGGCCTGGTCGCCCTGGCCGGTTTTGCCTTGCCGCCGCTGGCCGCGCTCGGCCAGGTGCCACCGCTGCGCGTGCTGCGCCGTGATCTGCTGCCCGTGCCACCGAGCAGCTGGCTGGTGTATGGCGCCGCCCTGCTCGCCCTGGGCCTGATCATGTGGCGCCTGAGCCTCGACCTGCTACTGACCTTCGCCCTGCTCGGCGGTGGCCTGGTCGCCGCACTGCTGCTGGGCGGGCTGCTGTTGCTCGGTTTGCAGAGCTTGCGCAAGGCACTCGCCGGCGCGCCACTGGCCTGGCGCCTGGGCCTTGGCCAGTTGCTGCGCCACCCCATGGCCGCTGCCGGGCAAGCCCTGGCATTTGGCCTGATCCTCCTGGCAATGGCAGTGGTGGCGCTGTTGCGGGCAGAACTGCTCGACAACTGGCAGGCACAACTGCCCAAGGACGCACCCAACCACTTTGCCCTGAACATCCTGCCCACCGACCGCGAACCGTTCGCCCAGCGCCTGCACGAGGTAAACGCCAGTTCGGCACCGCTATATCCGGTGACACCGGGCCGGCTGATTCAGATCAACGATCAACCGGTGCAGCAGGTCGTCAGCAAGGATTCCGCCGGCGAGCGGGCGGTACAACGCGACCTCAGCCTGACCTGGGCTGCCGACCTGCCCGTGGGCAATGTGCTGAGCGCAGGCAACTGGTGGCAAGCCTTGCCTGCCAGCGACGAAACTCCCGGTGTGTCGGTCGAGGCCGAACTGGCTGCCAGCCTGAAGCTGCAACTGGGCGACCTGCTGACGTTCGACATTGGTGGCGAGCAGCGCCAGGCGCGCGTCAGCAGCCTGCGCAGCGTGCACTGGGACAGCTTTCAGCCGAACTTCTACATGATCTTCCAGCCGGGCACCCTGCAGGGGCTGCCAACCACGTACCTGACCAGCTTCTACCTCGCCCCCGGCCATGATCTGGACGTGGTGGCGCTGTCGCGGGCGTTCCCGGCAGTGACCATCCTGCAGGTCGATGCCTTGCTCGAGCAGCTGCGCAGCATCCTCGCCCAGGTCACCCTGGCGGTCGAGTATGTGTTGCTGTTCGTGCTGGCGGCAGGGCTTGCCGTATTGTTCGCCGGGTTGCAGGCAACGTTGGACGAGCGGATTCGCCAAGGTGCCTTGCTGCGAGCACTGGGCGCCGCGCGCCCCTTGTTGGTCAAGGCGCGGCGCATCGAGTTCGGTTTGCTGGGGGCGGCCAGTGGTGCCTTGGCGGCGCTGGGGTGCGAGCTGATTACCCTGGTGCTGTATCGTTATGCGTTCGACTTGCAGTGGAGCCCGCATCCGTGGCTGCTGCTGTTGCCGCTGATCGGGGCGATGCTGGTGGGCGGGGCAGGTGTTTTAGGCACTCGACGAGCGCTGAATGCCAGCCCACTGGCGGTACTACGGGAAAGTTGATAGCGCCTGTGCTGGCCGCTTCGCGGCTAGAGCCGCTCCCACAGGTACATCACCAGTCTGAAAGTTGTGCAATCGCTGTGGGAGCGGATTTACCCGCGAAGAGGCCGGCGCAGGCGATATTGATTCATTGCCCGTAGTGGATGCTGTTCACGTACCAGGTTGCTTGACCGGTGGGGGTATTCACCAGCACTTCGTCGCCCTCCTCCTTCTTGAGCAGGGCCCGGGCCATCGGCGAGTCGATCGAGATATAGTCGTTACGGCCATAGATCTCGTCATACCCGACAATACGAAACTTCTTGGTCTCGCCGTCATCGTTTTCGATTTCGACCCAGGCACCGAAGAAGACCTTGCCTTCCTGCTGCGGCGAGTAGGCGACCACCTTCACATCCTCGAGGCGCTTGCGCAGATAGCGGACCCGACGGTCGATTTCGCGCAGCAACTTCTTGTTGTACTGGTAGTCGGCGTTCTCGCTGCGATCGCCGAGCGAAGCGGCCCAGGCCACTTTCTGGGTGATTTCCGGGCGGTACACCCGCCACAGATGGTCCAGCTCCTTCTTGAGGGCCTCGCGACCTTCCGTGGTGATGATGTTGGTGCTCAACGGCGCGCTCCTCAGCGTCGGGTAATCAGGCCCTGGCGCGCGATGCGGGTCAGCTGGCCAATCACTTCGGCCGCGTCCTCGCGGGTTGGCGCCTGGATCACCGCCAGGTCGAAGCGATCGTTGCCGAACTGCTCCAGGCGGCATGCGTCTTCGGCGAACTGGATGAGAAAAGCGCGGGCCTGCCCCTTGCGGCGCGACAAGCCTTCAAGTTGGCGCAAGAGCGTTGGTTGATGCTGGCCACCGAGCAGAATGCGCGGTGTACGGGAAGCCTGGCCGGCAGGCAACGGGCTCAAACAGACACTGGTACGTGGACAACTCATGGAGTTTCTCTCCGCCTCGCGAATCCCGCTGGGCAGCGGTGGGAGGCGTCACCGAACCAGCGCTTTAGCGGTATTTCGGACGACCCGGAAAGCGTGCCAGTCCCGCGCCCCGCAAGTAGCTGTTTAAATCGGCGCAGGCGGTATGCTAGAGCGACCAGCCGCAAGCTGCAAGCCCCACGCTGAAATGCGTTCGGCTGGCGCTTGGTCAACGACTGACAACACGTTCCAGCGCCGTGCGTTCGCGGCTGAACGCCAGGAAGTACTTGTTGACGCTGTTGACGAAATTGACCGGCCCCATGCCGACCTGCTCCATGGCGATGCGCTCGGTCTGGAAGAACCATTGGTTACCATTGAGGCCGCGCTTGCGGGCCTCGGCGCGCATGGCCTGGACCCGCTCCGGGCCGAGGTTGTAGGCCGCCAGCACAAACGCCATGCGCTCGCGCTCGTTGATCTGCGGGCTGGCGAAGAACTTGCGGCGGATCAGCGCCAGGTAGCGCGCACTGGCCTGGACATTGCCATCGACCGAGCCAGTGTCGCTGACCCCCACCCGTTGCGCAGCCGACGGGGTGATCTGCATCAGGCCGTGCGCCCCGCCGCTGCCGCGTGCCGCAGGGTTCAGGGTGGATTCCTTGAAGGCCAGGGCCGCCAGGTTCAGCCAGTCGATCTGCTGCGCCTCGGCATGCTTCTGCAATACCGGGCGCAGTGAGTTCAGGCGCTGCCGGTCTTTGCCAGCCAACGGGTTGTGTACCCGGTACTGGCGTCGGTAGATGCGTTCGAAGGCCGCATCCTGGTTTTCCGGCGCATGATACCCCTGGAGAAAGCGATCAACCGTGGCCAACAGCATCGTCGCATCACGCCGCACATACCACCGCATGGCCTGCGCCTGCCCCAGTTGCACGCGGGTGTCCAGGCGCAGGTTCGGCATGACCCTGGCCCAGCGCTGGGCGATCGGGCGCTCCACCATGGTCAACGGATAGATGCCGGCCTGGACCATCTCCAGCACGTCTTCCACCGCCAACGTCGCATCAACCCATTCGATCTTGATCGGCGCCCGTTTACGCAGAGCCAGCTGCTGATTGAGCTGCTGTATCACCGCCCCTGCCGCGCTGGCGCTGGTCAATGCCACCGTACGGCCGGAGAGCTGTTCGGCGCGGGTATAGCTGCGCTCCCCCTTGCGCCCGACCAGCAGCAGCGGCACCTGGTCGAGCACTGGCGCACTGCTGTTGACCCCGCCGGTCAGGGCCGGGTCGAGCAGCTCGCCTGGTGCGGCCAGGTCACCTTCACCGCGCTGCAGGGCACCCAGCAGCTGCTCCTTGGCCCGTGGAATGATCTTCAGGCTGATCTGCTGGCCATCACCGGCCCGGGCATTGAGGTAATGCTCGAGGCCACGCAGGCGGTAATACTCGATACCCACCGGTTCACCCTTGATCTCACCGGAGCTGTTGCGGCTCTGGTTGACCAGCACCCGCAGCACCTTGGTGCTGCGGATCTGCTGCAAGTCTCGGGCACTGTTCACCGGCACGTGCTGCTGTGGCCCTGGCAGCCGTGCGTAGGCCGGACCGACCGCGGTCAGCCCGAGCATCAGCATCAGGGTCAGCAGGTATCGCAGCATGCGAAATCGTGTCCGTGGTCGGTGGGCAGCAGCCATGGCGGAACGTGCGGTCGTAAGAAATGACGCTAGAAGACCACGACAACTGCCTGAAGTTCTTGGTTTTTTCCGAATATCACGCTTTTTGCTATGCTGGCCGCCCCGCGGCACGAGGTAGCACCATGCAACTGATCGATATCGGCGTCAACCTGACCAACAGCAGTTTTCACGACCAGCAGGCCGCCATCGTCGAGCGCGCCATCGAAGCCGGCGTGCTACAAATGGTCCTGACCGGCACCAGCCTGGAGGTCAGCGAGCAGGCGCTGGAGCTGTGTCAGCAGCTCGATGGCGACGGCCAGCACCTGTTCGCCACGGCTGGCGTGCACCCACACGATGCCAAGTCATGGGATGGCGACAGCGAGCGGAATCTGCGCCAGCTGCTGGCTGAATCCCGGGTGCGGGCCGTGGGTGAATGCGGGCTGGATTTCAACCGTGACTTCTCCCCTCGCCCGCTCCAGGAAAAGGCCCTGGAAGCCCAGCTGGCCCTGGCGGCGGAACTGCGCTTGCCGGTGTTTCTGCATGAGCGCGATGCCAGCGAGCGCCTGCTGGCCATCCTCAAGGATTACCGCGACCACCTACCGGCTGCCGTGGTGCATTGCTTTACCGGCGCGCGCGAAGCCTTGTTCGCCTACCTGGACATGGACCTGCACATCGGCATCACCGGCTGGATCTGCGACGAGCGTCGCGGCACCCACCTGCATCCGCTGGTGGGCAACATCGCCGAAGGCCGGCTGATGCTGGAGAGCGACGCGCCCTACCTGCTACCACGCAGCCTGCGGCCAAAGCCGAAAAACGGCCGCAATGAGCCGGCATTCCTCACCGAGGTGTTGCGTGAAGTGGCGCTGCATCGCAACGAGCGCATCGAGCACTGCGCCCAACACACCACTGCCACGGCCAAAGCCTTCTTCCAGCTTCCTTGACGCATGTCATGAACGTTTCTCGAGTGCGCGGGCACAATGATGGCACCTTGCCAATAATGTTTCCGCTCAACTCAGAGAAGACCTGCCCATGGGTGCCTGGCTTAGCAATATTTCCCTGAAGTACAAATTCTGGGCCGTCAACGCGGTGGCCTTTGTCACGACATTGCTGCTGGTGCTCTATGCGGTGCACCTTGAGCAACGCGCCCGTGCCGAGGCTGCGCAAGCCCAGGCGCAAGCCCAGGCCGAACTGCTGGCGGCCTGGCCTACCGGTCAGGCCCTGCCGCGCCAAGCCAACCTGATCACCTGGCAGCCCGGGCAGACCCCGTCTTATGCGGGTGAAGGCCTCGAAGCCCTGACCACTGCCCAAGGCTGGGTAGCCTTGCCGGCGGCCTGGATCCTCGGCGACAACCCGCTGCGCGGCGCTCAGGTGCTGCGCCATGGTTCGCAGCAACTGGCCGTACTGGCCGTAGCGCCAAGCCTTCGCCAGGTGTTCTTAGACCGCTTCAGCAACTACGCCTTCTGCGTGCTTATCCTCATGCTCGCGATGCTCGGCGCATCGCAGCTGCTGATCCGCTTCCTGCTCAGCCAGCTCAACACCCTCAAGGACGTGATGCTGCACGTGGAAAAGACCGGCGACCTGTCGGCCCGCGTGCCGCTGGCCTGTGGCGACGAAGTCGGCCAGATGGCCGGTGCCTTCAATGCCATGCAGGCCACCTACCACCGTGTGGTCAGCACCGTCGCCCAGACCGCGGCGCAGCTGGATTCCGGTGCCGCGCGCCTGGCCGCAAGCATGAGCGAAGTGCGCCATGGCATGCTCGGCCAACAGAGTGAGACCGACCAGGCGGCCACGGCAATCAATGAAATGTCGGCCACTGTGCACCACATTGCCCAGCATGCAGGCGCCACCCGTGACTTGTCGCAGACCGCCGACACCCTGGCCGGCAGTGGCAAGGACGTGGTCAGCCGGGTGCAGGACTCGATCTCCGGGCTCTCCAGTGGCGTTCAGCAAACCGCCGAGATGATTCGTCAGCTCGCCGACGACAGCCAGAAGATCAACAGCGTGGTCGGGGTCATTCACAGTATCGCCGAGCAGACCAACCTGCTGGCACTCAACGCCGCCATCGAAGCCGCCCGCGCAGGTGACCTGGGCCGCGGATTTGCCGTGGTTGCCGACGAGGTGCGCAACCTGGCCAAGCGCGTGCAGACCTCCACTGACGAAATCACCCGCATGGTCGCCGACCTGCAGGCTGGCACCCGTGACGCCGTGGAGTTCATGCAGGAGAGTTCGTACAAGGCCGACGACTGCGTCCGCCAGGCGCAGGAGGCTGGCGCGGCGTTGGCCGAAATTACCGGCGCGGTTGCCCGGATGCGCGAGAGCAATACACAGATTGCCGTCGCTGCGGAGCAGCAAAGCCAAGTGGCCGAAGAGATGAACCGCGCGGTGGTGAGCATCCGCGATGTCACCGAAGAGACCGTGCAGCAGACCGTCGACTCGGCCACCACCAGCAGCCACCTGGCGACCCTGGCCGGTGAGCTGAGCAAGGCCATTGGCCAGCTCAAGCTATAGTCGCCATAGCCAGCCTCGATTGGCCCCGTAACCGGGGCCACACTAAGCTTTGGGCATGCCTGCAAGAAAAAGCGCGAGGAGCTGCCCATGAGCAAACGACTGCCCAACCTGCACGCCTGGCAATGGCGTGGCTACCACCACAATCACCGGCACCCGACCAATCTGGTGTTGCACCTGATTGCCGTGCCGCTGTTCATCCTCGGTGCGCTACTGGTGTTGTCAGGCCTGTTCGGCCTGGACCTGGGCCAGATCGCCGTCGGCGTCATAGCCGTGTTTGCCGGCCTGGGCCTGCAGCGCCAAGGGCATCGCCTGGAAGCCGAGCAGTCTGAACCGTTCGCCAATCGCAAGGACGCGGTGCAGCGGCTGCTGACCGAGCAGTTCGTCACCTTTCCACGCTTCGTGCTCAGCGGCGCCTGGTGGAGAGCCTGGCGCGAGCGGCACAAGCACCGGCACTGATGATCAGGCGAACACCGTGACCGTCTGCCGGCTCAGCGCCAGCAACTCCCCTTCGGCACTCCACAACGCTGCCGCCGCGTGGCCGTAGCCATCGCGCGCATGTTCGGTCTCGACACGGTAATAGCACCAGTCCAGCGTTGACAGTTTCGCCGTCGGCTGGATGAATTCGATGGTCCAGGTCAAGGTACTGCCCGCGGCTGGTTGCTTGAGAAACGGCATCAGGCTCGGTGGCCAGGCGTCCACCAGCGCCAACAGGTGCGCCTCGTTGATCTGCTCTTCAGCAACATCGCGCAGGCGCACCCAGCCGCCCATGTGGCGCGACGCGTTGCCACTGAACGGCAGGCCTCCGACCGTCCAGCGCAACGCAACATGGCGCATGAACTCCGGAGTGACGCCCTTGATGTAGGGTAACTCCGGAGCCGCTTGCTCGAGCGGTGTCATCGCCACGGCGGGCGCAGCGGCAACATTGATCACCGACGGTCGGCCCGCACCAAAATTGCCCTGCACCAGCGTCACCACCTGGCCATTCTGAATGGCGCGGCCCAGCAAGGTGCTGACTGCCTTGCCCTCACGCAGCACTTCTACCTCGAAACGGATGGGCACATCCGCTGCCGCCGGGCTGACGAAGCAGATGGCCAGCGAACGCACCGGGCGATCATCGGCGAGCTTCAGACGCATACGCTCATAAACCATGGCCGCCATCAGGCCGCCGAACACGGCACGCCCCTGGGCCCAGCTGGGCGGAATGCTGAGCGCCTCGGGGTTTTCCCGCACCGCGTCGAGCAATTGGTTGAAATTCATCGGCCGGCTCCTGCCTACAGCGAAAGGTTTGCCAATACTAGCCAGCAAACGCCGACCGATCAGCCCGCATATCGGTCATTTGCCGGGCTAACGTCGCTTGAGCGAGGCCTGCAGCGCATCGAGGGTGAGGTCGGCGTTGCGTTCTGCGTCGCGCAGTTGCCGCTCCCAGCTTTCCTTGCATGGCGCCAGGTCCGGGTGATCCTTGGCTTGCAGCAACCACTGCAGGCGGTCATGCCAATCACCCAGATTGCCCTGGGCCTTCTTCAACAGACGCTGCAGCTTCTTGCCGGCATGGTCGAGCTGCGGATAAGCCTCGTCGCCGTACCGTACCCGCTTGATCAGCAGGCGCAAACGATGGCGATCATGGCCGGGGTCCTGCAGGGCTTCATGCAGCTTGTGCCATTGCTTGACCAGGCGCTTGTCGACCCGCTTGACCAGCGACTTGGCCAGCCCCTCGCGCTCCGCTGCCCGCAGAAACAGCGGGAACACATCGACTATCGCCAGCACCCGGGTCAGCTGCGGGCTGGCGGCAACACTGGCGAATGCACTGTCCCACCTTGCCAGGCGCCGTTGCCCGGCTTCGGCATGGCCGCACCCGATGAGCTCGGCAGCCAGCACCTCTCGATCCCGCAGGGGCGTGGTCAGCGCCCCCAACGACCGCGCCGCCTCCTCCAGCTGCTCCACTCCTGGCAGCCCCCGCAGCGGCCGCAACAGGCTGCGCAGGCGCCGCAGGCTGGTCCGCAAGTCGTGCAGCGCCTCGCTGTCAGTATTGGCAGCCAGGCGCTCACGGCAGGCCAGCAGACGCACCTGCAAGGTCAGCAACTGGGCAACGATATGATCGAGCATGGCTGACATGTGACACTCCTTGATCAACGCCCGGCGCGCGACTCACGAATGTAGAAGCGGGCCTTCTCGGACTTGTGGGTGCACCCTTCGTACCCCTCGAACTGCTGCTGCGTCTTGGCACCCGTCAGCAACGACAGCGCCTTGGAATAGCTGACAGTGCCGGCGAAGCCCTCGGCCTTGGCCAGGTCCAGCTCCTTCCAGGCGGCATCGAGCTGAGTCGCGCAGCTTTCGCGGTAGGCCGTCTTGCCCGCGCAGCCTGCAAGGGCCAGGGCAATCAGTGGAAGGCAGATCCAGGCTTTCATCGGTAGTACCTCAAAGGTCAAAAAACAGTGGCTGTTCGACGCCTGTGCAACTGAAAAGTGCCCGGCTCGATATGCTTTGCTTAGCGTAGTTCAGCGCCGTCTGGATTGAAGCACAGGCAGCGATGAGTGCATTGTAGAACCATGGTGGCACAAGCCGGGGATCGCTCATGAGCAAACGCGTGGCATTGGTGTTGGGATCGGGAGGCGCTCGTGGGTATGCCCATATCGGCGTTATCGAGGAAATCGAACGGCGCGGCTACGACATCGCCTGCATTGCTGGCTGCTCCATGGGCGCAGTGATTGGCGGTATCTACGCGGCAGGCAAACTGGAGGAATACCGCAACTGGATCGAAAGCCTGGACTACCTGGACGTACTGCGCCTGGTCGATGTCAGTTTCCGCCTTGGCGCCATCCGCGGTGACAAGGTGTTCGGCCAGATCCGCAAGATCGTCGGCGACATGAACATCGAGCAGCTGCGCATCCCTTATACGGCAGTGGCGGCCGACCTGACCAACCAGCAGGAAATCTGGTTCCAGGAAGGCTGCCTGCATCAGGCCATGCGTGCCTCGGCGGCGATACCGAGCCTTTTCACCCCGGTGATGCAGGGCAATCGCATGCTGGTCGACGGTGGCATTCTCAACCCTCTGCCGATCGTACCGGTGGTGTCCAGCCACTGTGACTTGATCATCGCGGTCAACCTTAACGCGACCAACCAGAAGCAATACCAGCTGCCGGTGATCGAGCGGCCGGCAGCTTTCAAGATGCGCTTCGATGCCCTGCTCAGCTCACTGGGCTCGCGCCTGCCGTTTCGGCGCAAGCCTGCCGAAGAGCTGATTCGCATCGAGCAGGAGATCGTCGCCGAAGGGCTGGCACCGCCCAACCCGTGGCTGGCCGACACGGCCGCCCCCGAGGCCCAGCAACCCGCCGCAGCGCCCGAGGGTGAAGGCGCGCCCAAGTCAGCAACCGGCTCGTTCATCATCGACAACGTCGGGCCGGCCTCGCTGCTCGACCTGATCAACCAGAGCTTCGAGGTGATGCAGACGTCACTGGCGCAGTACAAGATCGCCGGGTATCCGCCGGATGTGCTGATCAACGTGCCAAAGCGGGTGTGCCGCTTCTTCGAGTTCTACAAGGCGCCGGAACTCATTGCGCTGGGGCGGGAGATTGCGCGGGATACGCTGGACAACTATGAGGGAGTCAAGCGCTAGGCCTTGAGTCGCCTTTGCGGGCCTCTTCGCGGACAAGCCCCACAGGTACGGCACAGCTTTCAAGAGCGGTGCCGTACCTGTGGGGCTTGCCCGCGAAAGGGCCGGTACAGGACGACAGAAAAGAAACAGGCCGCACAAGGCGGCCTGTTTTGTCATGCAACCATCACTCAGTAACGGGTGATGTCGGCAGTGCCTTCCAGTTGCTTGCGGTAGGCTGCAAAGTCTTGCTGCCCTGCACGCGATGCGAGGTAGCGGCGGATCTGCTGCTTCTCGTCATCGCTGGCGGCGGCACCTTCGTTGACGCCCTTGAGCTGCAGCACGACCAGGCTGCCGTCGGCCAGGACCACGCTGCCGTACACCGGCTTGTCCTTGGCTTGCGGCTTGGCCAGGCGGAACAGCGCCTGCAGCTCGGCCGGATCGATACCGTCCTGACCACGGGTCACTGCTTCGTGAGCCTTCCACTGCTGACCGTCGTGCGCACCAGCAGCAGCGATGGAACCGTCACGCAGGCCGGCAATCAGCTTGTCCGCCTTGGCCTTGAGTTCGGCAGTTGCCTTCTCCTTGGCCAGGTGTTCGCTGATGTTCTTGGCCACGGCTTCCAGCGGCAGTTGCTCCGGCTTGCGGTGTTCCTTGACGCGCAGCACGACGGTGGTTTCCGGGTCGAGTTCGATGGCGGTGCTGTTGGCACCTTCATCCATCACCTCTTCGGAGAACGCCGCCTGAATCACGCCACGGTTGGCGGTGATGCCCTCGCCGCCTTCGCGGCCGAACGGCGCGGAAGTCTGCACCTTGAGGTTCAGGTCCTGAGCCGGCTGGGCCAGGTCGGAAGCCTCGTAGGCAGCATCCTGCAGCTGCTTGCTGGCGTCGACGTAACGCTGCTCGACCAGAGGGGTCTTCAAGTCGCGGGTCAGCTTGTCCTTCAGGCTGGCGAAACTCGGTATTTCCGGCGCTTGCTTGCCCAGCAGCTTGATCAGGTGGTAGCCGAACTCGGTACGTACCGGGGCCGATACCTGACCGTCGTTGAGCTTGTACAGCGCGTCTTCGAAGGCCGGGTCATACACGCCTGGGCCTGCGAAGCCGAGATCACCGCCATTGCTGGCAGAACCTGGGTCCTGGGAGAACTCCTTGGCCAGCTTGGCGAAGTCTTCGCCCTTGGCCAGGCGCTGTTCGATCTCTTCGGCCTTGGCCTTGGCCTGGGCGTCGGTGACCTTGTCGTTGACCTCGATGAGGATATGCGCGGCACGACGCTGTTCGGCGAGGTTGGCAACTTCCTTCTCGTACTGGGCCTTGAGCTCGTCGTCGGTGACCTTGACCTGGTCGAAGAACGCCGACTTCTTCAGCTCGATGTAGTCGATGACCACCTGGTCAGGGGTCATGAACTCTTTGGCGTGCTGGTCGTAATGCGCCTTGACCTCGCCATCGCTTACCTTGACTGCGGCCGGGTCGGCCTTGAAGGTCAGGGAAGCGAAATCGCGGGTCTGGTTTTCCAAACGGGCAAAGGCGTCAACCTGCTGGTCGGTGACGAAGCTGCTGCCAGCGATACCGGTACGCAGCTGGCCGATCAGCATCTCTTCCGCGAGCATGTCGCGGAACTGCATGCGGCCATAACCCAGCTGGCGGATAACCTGATCGAAACGATCGGCACTGAACTTGCCATCGACCTGAAATTCCGGCGTCTGCAAAATCACCTGGTCCAGCGCGGCCTCAGAGAAGGCGAACTTGGCGTCTTTGGCACCCTGCAGCAGCAGTTTGCGATCGATCAGACCTTTGAGCGCAGCGTCGCGCAGGCGCTTGTCATCCAGCACCGCTGGGTCGAAATCCTTGCCCAACTGTTGCATCAGCTGACGGCGCTGCATGTCGGCAGCCTGGCTCAGCTCATTCTGGCTGATGGTGTCGCCGTTCACCTTAGCCGCGTCCTGGCTGTGGGTGGCGGCCTTGAAAATGGCTTCGAAACCGGTCAACGCCATCAACACGACGATGAGGCCGATGATGGTCTTGGCAATCCAACCTTGTGAATTGTCCCTGATATTTTGCAGCATGCGTCCCCCAGAAACGGCTGTACCACTGCGTCGACAACCGCGGAGCGTGGGTAGAATCCTGATAAAAGAAAGGCGCATCCGAGGATGCGCCTTTTCTTAGCAAACGTGTCAGGCGGGAACGTTTGCGGCCCGCCATCAGCGTGCTCGGACCTGGCCAAGCCGGGCCCGGCTGAAAGAGACGACTTAGTTGACGGCGTCTTTCAGGCCTTTGCCAGCCTTGAAGCCTGGAACCTTGGCAGCTGCGATCTTGATCGCCTTGCCGGTTTGCGGGTTGCGGCCGGTGCGCTCGGCGCGCTCTTTGACCGAGAAGGTACCGAAGCCAACCAGAACGACGTCGTCGCCTGCTTTCAGGGCGCCAGTTACGGAGTCGATCACAGCGTCCAGAGCTTTGCCGGCGGCAGCCTTGGAAATGTCAGCCGATACAGCGATAGCGTCAATCAGTTCCGACTTGTTCACTCTAAGTCCCCTTATTTCTCTATTGAGTTTGTTTCTAAGTATGTAATGAAAAGCTTATGAAACGTGCGCCGGGTGGCAGCTTGACAATAGCGTGCCGCTTTATAGCAAGGCCCCGAAAAAACTGTCAAGGAAAGCCCCCCGGCCAAAAACTACTAATGCGTGCTAATTCTTTCCTTGGCATCGCCGTCGCGTTTGTCATCTTTCGCGACAATCTCCGGAGCCACATCTGGCAAGGGCTCCGGGGCGTATTGCAGCGCAATTTGGAGGACTTCGTCAATCCATTTGACCGGTTTGATCTGCAGATCCTGTTTGATATTTTCCGGAATTTCCTTCAGATCGCGAACATTTTCCTCAGGAATGATCACCGTCTTGATCCCGCCACGGTGTGCAGCCAGCAGTTTTTCCTTCAAACCGCCGATGGCCAATACCTGACCACGCAGGGTGATTTCACCGGTCATTGCCACGTCGGCACGCACCGGAATCTGCGTCAGCGCCGACACCAGCGCGGTACACATGCCGATACCCGCGCTCGGGCCGTCCTTCGGCGTGGCGCCCTCGGGCATGTGGATATGCACGTCGTGCTTCTCGTGGAAATCGGCGGCAATACCCAGGCTGCGGGCACGGCTGCGGACCACGGTTTGCGCGGCAGTGATCGACTCGACCATGACATCGCCCAGCGAGCCGGTCTTGATCAGCTGGCCCTTGCCGGGGATCACCACCGACTCGATGGTCAGCAATTCGCCGCCCACCTGGGTCCAGGCAAGGCCGGTGACCTGACCGATCTGGTCCTGCTGCTCGGCCAGGCCGTAGCGGAACTTGCGAACGCCGAGCAGGTGCTCGAGCTGCTCACCGGTGACCTTGACCTTGACCTGCTTCTGCCCGGTATGTTCCTTGACCACCTTGCGGCAGACCTTGGCAATCTGGCGCTCCAGGCCACGCACACCCGCTTCGCGGGTGTAGTAACGGATGATGTCGCGAATCGCCGAGACGTCAATCTCCAGCTCTTCGACCTTCAGGCCGTTGGCCTTGACCTGCTTGGGCGTCAGGTACTTGACCGCGATGTTGATCTTCTCGTCTTCGGTGTAACCCGGCAGGCGGATGACTTCCATCCGGTCCAGCAGCGCCGGCGGAATGTTCATCGAGTTCGAGGTGCACAGGAACATCACGTCCGAGAGGTCGTAGTCGACTTCCAGGTAGTGGTCGTTGAAATTGTGGTTCTGCTCTGGGTCGAGCACTTCCAGCAGCGCCGAGGCCGGGTCGCCACGCATGTCGCTGCCCATCTTGTCGATCTCGTCGAGCAGGAACAGCGGGTTGCGTACACCCACCTTGGTCATCTTCTGGATCAGGCGGCCAGGCATCGAACCGATGTAGGTACGACGGTGCCCCCGAATCTCGGCCTCGTCACGCACGCCGCCCAGGGCCATGCGCACGAACTTGCGGTTGGTCGCGGCAGCGATCGACTCGGCCAGCGAGGTCTTGCCCACGCCAGGCGGGCCGACCAGGCACAGCACCGGGCCGCGGATCTTCTTCACCCGTTTCTGCACGGCGAGGTACTCGAGGATCCGCTCCTTGACCTCTTCCAGGCCATAGTGGTCGGCGTCGAGGATCTCTTCGGCCTTGGCCAGGTCCAGGCGCACCTTGCTCTGGGCCTTCCACGGCACCTGCACGAGCCAGTCGAGGTACGAGCGCACCACGGTGGCCTCGGCGGACATCGGCGACATCTGCTTGAGCTTGTTCAGCTCGGCCTGGGCCTTGGCCAGGGCGTCTTTCGGCAGGCCAGCGCCTTCGATGCGCTTTTTCAGCTCTTCGACTTCGTTATGGCCTTCGTCACCGTCGCCAAGTTCCTTCTGAATGGCCTTCATCTGCTCATTCAGATAGTACTCGCGCTGGCTGCGCTCCATCTGTTTCTTGACCCGGCCGCGGATTCGCTTCTCGACCTGCAGAAGGTCGATTTCGGCATCGAGCAGGGCCAGCACGTGCTCGACTCGGGTCGCCAGGTCGACGATCTCGAGGATTTCCTGCTTTTGCTCGATCTTCAACGCCATGTGCGCGGCCATGGTATCGACCAGGCGACCAGGCTCTTCGATGCTGTTCAGCGACGACAACACTTCGGCGGGCACTTTCTTGCCCAATTGCACGTACTGCTCGAATTGCGAGAGCAGCGTGCGCACGAAGACTTCCGACTCGCGCTCGGCGGCGTCGGTTTCATCGATCAGGGAAACTTCGGCACGGATGTGCCCTTCTACTTCGGTGAAGCGCTCGACCGCACCGCGCTGCTCGCCCTCGACCAACACCTTGACAGTGCCATCGGGCAGCTTCAGCAATTGCAATACGGTAGCGACGGTACCGACCCGATACAGGGCGTCTTCGCCTGGATCGTCATCGGCAGGGTTTTTCTGGGCCAGCAGCAGGATCTGCTTCTCGCCCGTCATCGCCGCCTCAAGGGCTTCGATAGACTTCTCACGCCCCACGAACAGTGGGATGACCATGTGCGGATAGACGACGACATCGCGCAATGGCAAAAGAGGCAAGTCGAGGGTGGTCTTCATGATTTCGCCTCTACAGCGGCCTTATGGCCGGAAACCGGTGGAAATGATGCTTGGACCTAATGTGGGGGCACGCTTGGGAAATTACAAGCGCTTGCATAGGAAAAGCAGAAAGGGGCCCGTAGGCCCCTTCTAGCTTTGCTGCCATCACCCGGTGTACGCCTGGAATCAGGCGTCGGGGGCGGCCTTGGCTTGCGGCTCGCTGTTTTCGTAGATCATCAGCGGCTGCGAGGTGCCTTCGATGACGCTCTCGTCGATCACCACCTTGCTGACATCCTTCTGCGAAGGAATCTCGTACATGGTGTCGAGCAGCACGCCTTCGAGGATCGAACGCAGGCCACGGGCGCCCGTCTTGCGCTCCAGGGCCTTGCGTGCGACGGCCTTGAGGGCGTCGGTGCGGAACTCGAGGTCCACGCTTTCCATCTCGAACAGCTTGGCGTACTGCTTGGTCAGGGCATTCTTCGGCTCGGTGAGAATCTGCATCAGTGCAGCCTCGTCAAGCTCGTCGAGGGTCGCCAGAACCGGCAGGCGACCCACGAACTCGGGGATCAGGCCAAACTTGACCAGATCGTCCGGCTCGACCTCGCGCAGCGATTCGCCGACCTTCTTGCCCTCTTCCTTGCTGCGTACTTCGGCGCCAAAACCGATGCCACCCTTGGTGGAGCGGTTCTGGATGACCTTTTCCAGGCCGGAGAAGGCGCCACCGCAGATGAACAGGATGTTGCGGGTATCAACCTGCAGGAATTCCTGTTGCGGGTGCTTGCGGCCGCCCTGCGGCGGTACCGAAGCAACGGTGCCCTCAATCAGCTTCAGCAGTGCCTGCTGCACGCCTTCACCCGAAACGTCGCGGGTAATGGACGGGTTGTCCGACTTGCGCGAGATCTTGTCGATCTCGTCGATGTAGACAATGCCCATCTGGGCCTTTTCCACGTCGTAGTCGCACTTCTGCAGCAGTTTCTGAATGATGTTCTCGACGTCCTCACCCACATAACCGGCTTCGGTCAGGGTGGTGGCGTCAGCGATGGTGAACGGTACGTTCAACAGTCGCGCAAGGGTTTCGGCGAGCAGGGTCTTGCCCGAGCCAGTAGGCCCGATGAGCAGGATGTTGCTTTTGCCGAGTTCGACTTCGTCGCCCTTCTTGTCACGCTGGTTCAGGCGCTTGTAGTGGTTGTACACCGCTACCGAGAGCACCTTCTTCGCGCGCTCCTGACCGATGACGTACTGGTCCAGGATGCCGCTGATTTCTTTCGGCGAAGGCAATTTGTGCGCGCTGCTCTCGGCCTGGGCTTCCTGCACCTCCTCACGGATGATGTCGTTGCACAGGTCGACGCACTCGTCGCAGATAAATACCGAGGGCCCGGCAATCAGTTTGCGCACTTCGTGCTGGCTTTTGCCGCAGAAGGAGCAATAAAGCAATTTGCCGCTGTCCTCGCCGTTACGGGTGTCAGTCATTCGATCGATCCAATCCGGTAGGCTTGCAACACAAGATGAAGGCAATTGCGGGCTTTTTCAAGTCCGCAGGTAGGCGCTTTGCGCACCTACCTGCCCTGGCACCTGGGTTCAGGAGGCCAGTTGCCGCTTGTCGTATACCGAGTCGATCAGGCCGTACTCGGCCGCGCGCGAGGCGCTCATGAAATTGTCACGCTCGGTGTCGCGCTTGATGGTCTCGAGGTCCTGGCCAGTGTGGTAGGCCAGCAGCTCGTTCAGGCGCGCCTTGATATTGAGGATTTCCTGGGCGTGAATCTCGATATCGGTGGCCTGCCCCTGGAAACCGCCCAGTGGCTGGTGGATCATCACGCGCGAGTTCGGCAGGCAGTGACGCTTGCCCTTGGCTCCTGCGGCCAGCAGGAACGCACCCATGCTGCAGGCCTGGCCGATGCAGATGGTCGAGACGTCTGGCTTGATGAATTGCATGGTGTCGTAGATCGACATGCCAGCAGTCACCGAACCGCCTGGGGAGTTGATGTACAGATGGATATCCTTGTCCGGGTTTTCCGCTTCAAGGAACAGCAGCTGCGCCACAACCAGGTTGGCCATGTAATCCTCTACCGGGCCAACCAGGAAGATCACTCGCTCCTTCAACAGGCGCGAGTAGATGTCGTAGGCACGTTCGCCACGGGCGGACTGCTCGATAACCATCGGGACCAGGCCGCCTGCGGCCTGGATGTCAGAGCTCTGCTGAATATAAGAATTGCGGGACATGTCCTGCGCTCACTCCCAAATAGTCATGGCTTGATAACGCACAAGCCAGCTCGAAGGCTGGCTTGTGGGGGTTTCCTACGAGAGAAGCCTGTTACTCAGCGGCGGCAGGGGCCTGTGCTGGCTTTACGGCATCTTCGTACGAGACCGACTTGTCGGTCACAGTCGCTTTCTGCAGAACAGTATCTACAACTTGTTCTTCCAGCACAACCGAACGAACTTCGTTCAGTTGCTGGTCGTTCTTGTAGTACCAGGAAATGACCTGCTCAGGCTCTTGGTAAGCCGAGGCCATTTCTTCGATCATTTCGCGAACCTTGCCTTCGTCCGGCTTCAGCTCGAACTGCTTGACCACTTCGGCGACGATCAGGCCCAGCACCACGCGGCGCTTGGCTTGCTCTTCGAACAGCTCGGCCGGCAGTTGCTCAGGCTTGATGTTGCCACCGAACTGCTGAACAGCCTGCACGCGCAGACGGTTGACTTCATTTTCCAGCAGGGCCTTTGGCACTTCGATCGGGTTGGCGGCCAGCAGACCGTCCATGACCTGGTTCTTGACCTTGGTCTTGATTGCCTGGCGCAGTTCACGCTCCATATTCTTGCGAACTTCGCTGCGGAAGCCTTCCAGGGTCGACTCTTTGATGCCGAACTGGGCGAAGAACTCTTCGTTCAGCTCTGGCAGCACAGGCGCCGAGACGCTGTTGACGGTGATGGTGAACTCGGCGGCCTTGCCAGCCAGGTCCAGGTTCTGGTAGTCCTCAGGGAAGGTCACGTTGACAACGCGCTCTTCACCCGCCTTGGCGCCAACCAGGCCGTCTTCGAAGCCAGGGATCATGCGGCCGGAACCGAGTACCAGCTGAGTGCCTTTGGCGGAACCGCCAGCGAACACTTCACCGTCGACCTTGCCGACGAAATCGATGTTGACCTGGTCGTCGTTCTGCGCAGCGCGCTCGACAGCCTCGAAACGGGTATTCTGCTTGCGCAGCACTTCCAGCATGTTGTCCAGGTCGGCGTCAGCCACTTCGGCGCTCAGGCGCTCGACGTTGATCGACTCGAAGCCGGCAACGGTGAACTCCGGGAATACTTCGAAGACAGCAACGAATTCCAGGTCCTTGCCCTTCTCGAAGGACTTCGGCTCGACGGCCGGAGCGCCAGCAGGGTTCAGCTTCTGCTCGACGATGGCTTCGTAGAACGAAGCCTGGACCAGGTCACCGAAGGCCTCTTGACGGGCATCGGCTTCGAAACGCTGACGGATCACGCTCATCGGCACCTTGCCTGGGCGGAAGCCCGCGACCTTGGCGCGCTTGGCAGTCTGTTGCAGACGCTTGTTGACTTCGTTCTCGACGCGCTCGGCCGGAACGGCGATGGTCATGCGGCGCTCGAGAGCGGAAGTGTTTTCAACAGAAACTTGCATGGATATTCCTCGTTGCACAGACGTTAGCCGGCGATAGCCCGACTCCAGAATCAAGGGCGAACATTCTAGTGAGTCACGCACCAGAAGTCACCCCACCCGGGACGACGGGAAGCCACGCCGGTCGATTAACTTGCATGGCCCGCACGGTAAAGTGCCGAGCCTCTTTATATAGAAGGCCGCATACCAGCCAACGCCGGCACACAACCGAAATACCTTGTCAAACATCCACCAGCTTGAGAGCGACCCGTTTATTCAGGATCAATCTCGTTGAACTGGCAGTACTCCTCCCACTCCATGCCCAACGCCTCGGCCACTTCGCGATGGGTCTCCAGGCGCATGGCCTGCAGTTGCTCGGGGCTTTCGGCAATCAGCTGCAACGCCAGCTCCCAAGGCTGAAGGCCCTGCTCATCGGCAGCATCCTCGAATGCCCACTCGATCTGCTGGGCCTGCTCACGCGCATCCAGCTCGCGAATTTCTTCGAGCAGTTGCGGATTGGCTTCGGCAAAGCGCTGCAACGCCATGGCCTGGCGGGCTTCTTTTGCAATCATCAGGGGTATTCCTCTGCCGGCCAAATGGACCGGTGTTTCAACCGGCTGAAATCTAACAGCTTTTATTGGGGTGCCACCAGAGGATTGCAAGGGGGGATTGAGTAATGACTGCGAAGTCCTGCCCTGAAAGTTGTGGCGCCTGCCATATCGAGCGCCGCGCGGGCGGCGCTCGAACCCACAGACGCCAAACCCCTCAAGGCAGGCACCCCGAAAACGACAAAGGCGCCCGATCTCACGATCAAGGCGCCTTCGAAAATATGGGGTGGACGATGGGAATCGAACCCACGACAACTGGAATCACAATCCAGCGCTCTACCAACTGAGCTACGCCCACCATATTGCGGTGTTGCGATACAACCTTACAGAAGCATGGTGCGGACGAAGAGACTCGAACTCTTACAGCTTGCGCCGCTGGAACCTAAATCCAGTGTGTCTACCAATTTCACCACGTCCGCGTAACGCTTAAAAACAAAGGCGCCAGACCATTCAATCAGCGGCGCCTTCGTCGAATATGGGGTGGACGATGGGAATCGAACCCACGACAACCGGAATCACAATCCGGCGCTCTACCAACTGAGCTACGCCCACCATATTGCATTACAGCCTTACTTGCTTGCCCAAGCTGCCTAAATGGCGCACCCGGCAGGACTCGAACCTGCGACCATCCGCTTAGAAGGCGGATGCTCTATCCAGCTGAGCTACGGGCGCTTAAGCTTGAAGCCTAACCGAACAAGCCGTTAACAGATAACTGCCAAACCACTCATTCTGCCCGACCTCGCCAACCAGTGCTAGGCTGTGCCCGACAAGTGCGGCGAATCTTATAGGCGACCCTACAGGTCGTCAACACCTTTCTCGGAAAAATTTAAATTATTTAAGGGGTTAGAGGATTTGCCCGACCACCCGCCTTTGCCCTTGGGCGGACTCGTGCGAGAATGCGCCCTCTTTATTGTTCCTTTCTCGATGGTTAATCACGCGTCTATGACTGCACACCTAATCGATGGCAAGGCGATCGCCGCCAACCTGCGCAAGCAGATCGCTCAACGTGTCGAGGAGCGTCGCCAGCAAGGCCTGCGCACGCCGGGCCTGGCGGTGATCCTGGTCGGCACCGACCCCGCCTCCCAAGTCTATGTCTCGCACAAGCGCAAGGACTGCGAAGAGGTCGGCTTCATCTCCCAGGCATTCGACCTGCCCAGCGAGACTACGCAGCAAGCGCTGACCGAGCTGATCGACCGCCTCAATGACGACCCGGCCGTCGACGGCATCCTGCTGCAACTGCCGCTGCCGGCGCACCTGGACGCCTCGCTGCTGCTCGAACGCATCCGCCCCGACAAAGACGTCGATGGCTTCCACCCTTACAACATCGGCCGCCTGGCCCAGCGTATCCCGCTGCTGCGCCCGTGCACGCCAAAAGGCATCATGACCCTGCTGGAAAGCACCGGGCAGGACCTGTACGGCATGAACGCGGTCATCGTCGGCGCTTCCAACATCGTTGGCCGCCCGATGGCCATGGAACTGCTGCTGGGCGGTTGCACCGTGACTGTCTGCCACCGCTTCACCAAGGATTTGGCCGGCCACGTCGGCCGCGCCGACCTGGTGGTCGTGGCCGCCGGCAAGCCGGGCCTGGTCAAGGGTGAATGGATCAAGGAAGGCGCCATCGTCATCGACGTCGGCATCAACCGCCAGGAAGATGGCAAGCTGGTCGGCGACGTGGTCTACGAGACCGCCCTGCCACGCGCCGGCTGGATCACGCCGGTGCCGGGTGGCGTCGGGCCGATGACCCGCGCCTGCCTGCTGGAGAATACGCTGTATGCGGCGGAAGAACTGCACAAGTAACAGCGCGTGACATGAAGACGGCACCTCTGGCAGGTGCCGTTTTTTTTTGCTTGCGCCACAGCGCAGCCGATTCGGCTGCAGGGGCGCGCAAGATCAGCCGCTCCCGCTGCCAGCATCCCCTGCTTCAGCCAGCATCGCCACGCTCCGCGCCCGACAATATTTCCAGAGACCTCACTGGAAGCGTCGCCGCAAGGAGACCCGTCATGACCCGCTATATCGATGTGCAAGACCTCGCCCGCCTGGTCAACCGCAAAGGCCTGGCCACTTGCCTGGTAGAGATGGCCGAGTACATTCGCCAGGACTACCTGCGCTGGCCGGCCTTCGAGAAGTGCGCCCGGGTGGCCAACCATTCGCCCGACGGGGTGATCGAGCTGATGCCGGTGTCCGATGCGAGCCTTTACGCTTTCAAGTACGTCAACGGCCACCCGAAGAACACCCACCATGGCCTGCCCACGGTGATGGCCTTCGGTACCCTGGCCGATGTCGACACCGGCACCCCCTTGCTGCTCAGCGAGATGACCCTGACCACGGCGATCCGTACCGCCGCCACCTCGGCACTGGCAGCTCGCTACCTGGCGCGGGAGAACAGCCGCTGCATGGCCCTGATCGGCAACGGCTCGCAAAGCGAGTTCCAGGCCATCGCCTTCAATACCCTGTTGGGCATCGACGAGATCCGCCTGTACGACATCGACCCTGCTGCCACGGCCAAGCTGGTGGCGAACCTGGCCGGCCGCCCTGGCCTGAAGTTGAGCGTCGCCAGCTCCGTGACCGAAGCGATCCGCGGTGCCGATATCGTCACCACAGTGACTGCCGACAAGGCCTATGCAACCATCCTCACGCCAGACATGATCGAACCGGGCATGCACCTGAATGCGGTGGGGGGCGACTGCCCGGGCAAGACCGAACTACACCGCGACATCGTCGAACAGGCGCGGGTGATCGTCGAGTACGAACCGCAGAGCCGTGTCGAGGGCGAGATCCAGCAGATGCCTGAAGATTCGCCGGTGGTCGAATTGTGGAAGGTCGTCGCGGGGCTTGTTCAAGGCCGCGAGAACGCAGGGCAAGTGACCCTGTTCGACTCGGTCGGATTTGCCCTGGAAGACTACTCGGCCTTGCGCTACGTGCTGGACACCGCACGTATGCTGGGCATTGGCCAGGACATCGCGCTGGTACCGAAGCTGGAGAACCCGAAGGACTTGTATTCACTGCTGCAGCCGCGCGTGGTTGGCGTACGCGCGATGCGCAAGGAAGATACCGCCTGCGCCTGATCAACCCCGGGGCCGAGCAGCAGCCCCGGATTACGCCTACCCTGTCCGTGCCCACTTTCGAAAGAAGCCCTGCGCATGGACACCAAGGACGCCAATGCCCAACCTCTGGACCGGATCGATGAGGCCATTATCGAGGTGCTGCGCCACGACGGTCGCATCACCTTCGAAAAGCTCTCGACCCTGGTGCACCTCACCCCGCGCCCCTGCCTGGAGCGCGTGCGCAAGCTTGAACGCCGGGGTGTGATCCGCGGCTATGGCGCGATCATCGACTTGCAGAAACTCGCCCCTGGCTTGTCTTTGCTGGTGCTGGTGGCCCTGTCCAACCAGAGCGGGCGCGCCGCGCAGAAGGCCTTCGAGGCCACCATGCTGGCCTGCCCGGACGTCTACGAATGCCAGCTGATCAGCGGCCACTTCGACTACAGCCTGCGCCTGCGCTGCCGCGACATGGAGCACTATCGGGTGCTGAGCGAAAGCTGGATGAACAATGATGCACTGCACATCGACAAGCTGGTGGCACACCCTGAGCTGGCGTCGATCAAGTGCATGGCGCCGCAGATCGGGCGCTAACCCTGTACCCCCAAGCCCTTGTCAGCTTGAATAGCCTCGCCGTCTCCTTGCAATGGAGTACGGCCCATGCCTCAAGCCCCTTCACCTCACCTGGCATTTATCCAGCGGCGCATGCCCCAGTGGCTGAAATCGTCTACGCCCCGGCAACGCAAACAGCTTGAACTGCGCGTGCGCAGCAGTCATCGCGCCAGCCACCGGCTGCGCAAACATCTGGCAACGCTGCAAGCCCCAGAAGCATTTTGCCGCGCCCACCTGAACGACGCACTTGCATACTGGTTTGCCGAGCGCGAGCTACCCGACGTCGGCCAGGGCTGGCTGTGGCATGCAGCGCTGGGGCGCGGCATGTCCTGGCTGGAAGCCGCCATGCTGAACTTCGATGAAACCGACAAGGTACAGCTGTACCTGCGCAAGGACGCGCCGGCAGCCACCAACATCGATACCGAGCGTTTCGTGAAGATGGTCCGCAACCTCGACCTCGGCCGCCGTTACCAAGATCACCTGGCCGCCGTGCTCGATTCCGAACTGACCGCCCAACTGCAGCAAGACCAGGACCGCGCAGCCTTCGCCGCCGAGTTGAGCCTGGCGCTGCTGCGCGGTCATATCGACAGCCGTGGCGAGTTATTGGGCGAAGCGGCACTGGCGGGGGCTACACAGCTCACTCGCCCCGATGCCAGCCAGCGCGATCTGCAGTGCAGTTATCTGAGCCTGCTCGACTGCCCGCTGAACGGGCCATTGCTCATCACCCTGCAAGCTCACGCCGACACTGAACCCTGCCTGCTTTACCTCCCCGGGCACCCAAGCAGGCCCCTGCGTCAGTACGCCTCCCTCGCAGCACTGGGTCAGAGCCTCACCCGCATGCTCTGGGACGACGATGAACGACGGTTTTTCTTGCGCTACGTCAGCCATGACCAGCAGCCCCGCTTCGCCATGAGCCTGCGCGAGACCTTGTTCCCCCACTACCCCTACGCCACAGTGCAACCCGGCACACCGATATTGGAGAAAGGCCAGCACGTCAGCTGGATCACCCGGCTTTTCCCTGACCCTCACCATCCGTGGCAAGAAACCCTGGACAAGAATGCACGGTTACCCTGGAGCGCTTCGCGCTGGCGCAGGGACTGCTTTGCAGAACGCGTGCGCACTCAGATCGAACGCAAGCGACAGGATGCCGCCAGCATTGTAGTGCCCACCGAAAAACGCGACGCGGCGGCACTGCTCGAGCGAATTGAAGGCTGGCTGCAGACCGGCCTGAACCTGCTCAATGTTGCCAGCTTCTTCGTACCCGGCCTGGCAGAAGTGATGTTGGTGGTGGGCGGGGCGCAGCTGGTCGACGAATTCCTCGAAGGTGTCCATGCCGCCGATGAAAGCGATACCGACGCCGCTGTCGCCCATTTGTTCGGCGTCTTCGAAAACCTGGCGCTATTCGCCGCACTGGGTACCGCCGGGCACTATGTCGAATCGCCGGGGCCATTGCACCAATGGCACCGCATTGGCCATGGCGACACCGAGCGCCTGTGGCATGGCGACCTTTCAGCGTTCGCCCGGTCTCGCCCATGGCCTGCGGATACACCAGTGACCGCCGATGGCCTGCAGGCATGGCAAGGTCAGCACTGGTGGCAACACGAAGGCAAGGCATTGGCGCTGGCGCCAGAAGCAGAGGGTGGCTGGCGCCTGGCGCCAGGTGAAGGCCATCGCCATCAACCCAGGCTGCTCGGCAACGGTGACGGCAGCTGGCTACTGGAGCATGAGCGGCCACTGGCCTGGCGCAGCCCAGAACTGCCGCGGCGCCTTGGCCGCGCGTGCGCGGGCCTGGACGACGCCGCCCTGGCCAACGCCTTGCGCAGCTGCGGCTACGATGACGCCGCGCTGAGGCGACTGCTGCTCGATCACCGGCCACTGCCCGCGCTGTTGCTGGACGGACTTGAAGCCTTTGGTTCCACGCCGCTGCCGCTCATTGAAAGGGGCGATAGCGCCGTGCTGGCAAGGGACTTTCCTTCGCTCAGCCCACGCGCACGCAACGAAATCCTGGCTGCGGCATCGCCGGGTGACGTGGCACGGCTCAGGCAAACCGGCCGACTGCCGCTGGCCATGGCCGAACAGGCCCGGCTGTACCTGCGCGAAGCGCGACTCAATCGAGCACTGGGCCAACTCCGGCAAGCTTCGGCCAACAGCAGTGATCGCGATGCCCTGGTGTTCGCCAACTTGCCACGCTTGCCGGGGTGGACCGGCAACATCCGCCTTGAACTTGTCGAGCAAGGTCAAGTCATCGAAGCTGTTGGCGCGCCAGGCTCAACGGTCAAGCGCGTCTTGCGCAGCAATCATGGCTACCAGGCAGTCGACGCGTCTGGCCAGACCCTTGAGAACCAGGAGTCGCTTGCTAATGCCATCCTGCATGCCCTGCCAGACAGCGAACGCGACGCACTCGGGCTGGCCATTTACGACGCACCAGCCCTGCGAGATGCCTTGTTCGAACTGGCCCACAGAGACCGCGAAGCAACCGCACGCGACCTGGGCATGGCACCCGTGCGCCCGCTGTACAACCCGCCCGGCTCGCTACCGGGCAGCCACCGGGTTGGCTATCAGCTCAGTGGTCACGGCCGCGGCGTGCTGACCGCCGACCAATTGTTCGACCAGCTTTACCCTGCCGGCAATCTGGAAGAGCGCCAGCTCCTGCGTCAACGCCTGCGCCACCAGGCAGGCCATGGGCCGGGCGCCTTCATGCGCTTGCTGGATGGCCTGCGCAGTGATTATCGGCAGCTGGATAGCGAGCTGCAGAGCTGGGTCGAGTATGGCCAGGGTGCGCAGCGCACCGCACGAGACACCCAGGCCCAGCGCATTCGCCGAGCCTGGCGCAGGGAAAGCCCCGACGAGCCCACCGGTTCGATCGATCACATCATTCTCGACATCAACGCAGCACAACTGCAAACCTTGCCCAGGTTGAGCGTGACCCTGCCACACGTTCGCGACTTGCGTATCACCGAGCTTCCCGAACGTGTTCACACGCAACTGGACGCCTTTCTCCGGGTTTTCCCCCAGGTCCGCTACCTGGACCTGGAAGGCAATGCCCTGCGCAGCCTTCCTCCGGCACTGGGCGAACTCGGCGAAGTGCAATCACTGGACCTCTCGTACAACGAGCTCGATCTCTCTCAGGAAACCGACCTCACAACCCTCACGCGGCTGACCAACCTCCAGCGCCTGAATCTGTCGCAATGCCTGCAGGACCTGCCGGTCAGTGCCCTACAACGGCTTGCCAATCTGCCAGCGCTGACGTTTTTCCAGGCCGACCGGAACGCCTTGAGCTTCGGTGTAGAGCACTTCCAGGCACTGCAGGGCTGGCCGAGCCTCACCCACCTTGAACTGGGTCACAACCAGATCGTGCTGACCGAAGCAAGCCGCACGGCACTGGCCGGGCTGAATCGGCTGCGTCTGCTTTCACTGCGTCGCAACCCGCTGGAGCTGGCGCCCGACCTGACTGGCTGGGCTGCACTTGAGCAAATCGACCTGGAGCGCACGCTGATCGTCGAATGGCCTGCCGGGCTGACCACCTTGATGAGCCATGAACCGCTCAACCTCCGCGCCATCGACTTGAGCCTCAATGAACTGAGCGATGCACCCGCCCTGCGCGACACCACCTTCGCCCGCCGATACCGCGAACGCGACCCGGAGCTGAGTTACGCCTTCGACGACAACCCCTTCAACGATCTGGCCTTGCAGCGCCTCGAAGAGGCTGGATTACCTGCCGATCAGCAAGACTTTGAGGAAGACGACTGGTCCGCCGGCTGGCCTGGCGCCCTGCGGGCGCATCTGGCCGAGTTCTGGATGGACGCGAACTGGCAGCCCTTGTTCGACTTGTACCAGCGACTGCCCAACACGGAGGCATACCGGGTCAGCACAGCAGCCATGGACCAACGGATGCGCCAAGTGCTGCAGACCCTGGTTGAAGGCGCACAGTCAGATCAAGCCGGCACAGGCTTTGCCCAACTGCAACAGCAGATCCATGACCTTCTGGTGGACGCTGGCCAGGAATGCGTCGACCAGGCCAGCCTGCTGTTTCAGCAGGTCGAGACAGAAGTCTCGCTTTGGCAGTCCGTGGCCCGCGCAGAACCGGGTGCAGGCAACGAACAAGTGGCCATCGACAGCGCCGCGAGCCTGATGCGTCAGCGTTTGCTCGACGAGCAAATTAGCGGGTTGTTCAACGCTCGGCGCGCCAGGCGCCGTGCACTTGCCGACGCCGGCAATAGCGCTGAGCGCGAGGCTGCACCTGCCTTGTCGAGGCATGATGACCTCAGTGATGCGCAGCTGACCGAGGCGAGCTTCCTGCTGGATGAGCTGGAAATGGCCTTGTACGCACGCATTCGCCTGCAGCAGCGTCTGCGCCTGCCCCCACAACCCGACGGGATGCGTTTCGAGTACCTGGCACGCCTGAGCGATGCCACCTTGCAACGGTTGGAGCAGGCTGTGTGGTCGGATGCGACAGCGACGCGCCTGAGTGCCTGGGTCAGCGACCAACCCTTCTGGCAGCGCTGGCTACAGCGCTTGCGCCCGCAAGCATTCCAGCAGTTCGACCTGCAATGGGAGGGTGCTTCAGAGTATTTCGACACGCTCAATGACAGCGCCAGCGTGACCGGTAGCTACACCGGCCCCGAGGTCCCGCAGGCCTACATCACCCGCCTGGAACAGCACATGGGGCAGATCACCTGGCGCCGCGCAGGCGTACTGCAACGCGTTGACCTGTGCAACGACGACGCCCTCTACCTACGGGCTTCGGAGCTTTTGCTGCAAAGTCGACAACAGGCGCGGGAAGCGCTGCTGAGGACACTGACTGAAGCCCTGAGCGACGCCAACCCGCATACCTTCGCGGCCAGCCCTTGAACCCGCGCCCCATCATCTTGGCAAGCTGATTGCAGCAGTTGATCAGGCGTTGGCCAGTCCTGATCTGATTTCAGCGGACAGCGTGGGGCAGGAGCTGCGCCCCATGCACCGAACTAGAGCCAAGGCAGTGCCAATGCCCTACAACTGGTCAGACCGGTAAGGCCAAAATCGCTTGCAAACTTGGATTTTTCGCGCTTTTATGATCCCGCGCTGAACATACCGGTAAGACCACAATAATTAAGTCCTGCGCTCTTTCGCCCCGTGCGGCACCGAAGCAAGGACACCGATCTGAGATCCCTCCCATGCTCAAATGGTGCTCGCGTTCGATCTTCCTGCAAGTTGTGCTCGGCCTTGCTCTCGGCATTGCCTGCGGCCTCAGCTTCCCCGACCTTTCCCTGCAGCTCAAACCCCTCGGCGACGGCTTCATCAAGCTGATCAAGATGCTCATCGGCCTGATCGTGTTCTGCGTGGTGGTCAGCGGCATTTCCGGCGCCGGCGACCTGAAGAAGGTCGGGCGCATCGGCCTGAAATCGGTGATCTATTTCGAAGTGCTGACCACCATCGCCCTGGTCATCGGCCTGGTGTTCGCCTTCAGCAGCGGCATCGGCAGCGGCGCCAACATACACCTCGACCAGCTGTCCAGCGCCGATGCCAGCAGCCTGGCCGAGCGCGGCCAGCACATCCATGGGGCCACGGCGTTCTTCATGGACCTGATCCCGACGTCGGTGGTGGGTGCCTTCGCCGACAACAACATCCTTCAGGTGCTGCTGTTCTCGGTACTGTTCGGCAGTGCCTTGAACCTGGTGGGCGACTCGGCCGCTGGCATCTCGCGGCTGATCAACGAACTGAGCCACGTCATCTTCCGCATCATGGGCATGATCGTGCGCCTGGCGCCGATCGGCGTGTTCGGCGCCATCGCCTTCACCACCAGCAAGTACGGCCTGGAATCGCTGCAGCACCTGGGCGGCCTGGTGGCATTGTTCTACCTGACCTGCGCCGGCTTCGTGCTGATTGTGCTGGGTACCGTGATGCGCGTGTCCGGCCTGAAGCTGTTGCCGTTCATCAAGTACCTGCGTGAAGAGCTGACCATCGTCCTCGGCACCGCTTCGTCCGACGCCGTGCTGCCGCAGATCATGCGCAAGCTGGAACACCTGGGCATCGGCAGCTCCACCGTCGGCCTGGTCATTCCCACCGGCTACTCGTTCAACCTCGACGGTTTTTCCATCTACCTGACCCTGGCCATCGTGTTCATTGCCAACGCCACCGGCACACCGCTGGAGATGACCGACCTGCTGACCATTTTGCTGGTGTCGCTGGTGACCTCCAAGGGTGCTCACGGCATCCCAGGCTCGGCGCTGGTAATCCTTGCCGCCACCCTGACCGCCGTGCCGGCGATCCCGGTGGTGGGCCTGGTGCTGGTACTGGCGGTGGACTGGTTCATGGGCATTGGCCGGGCGCTGACCAACCTGATCGGCAACTGCGTGGCCACCGTCGCCATAGCCCGCTGGGAAAAGGACATCGACCTGGAACGTGCGCATAACGTGCTCGATGGCAAACCCGGCTTCGCCCCTGCGCCACGCAAGCAAGCCAACCCCCATCAACAGCAATTCTGAGCGAACGTGGCCGGCGCTGACGCCGGCCCTTGCAGGAGCGAACCGTGATCAGCTCATCGACCGTCGTCAACTCAGTGGTGGAAAAACTGCGCCAGGCCCTGGCCCGCGGCCAGTGGCGCTCCGGCGACATGCTGCCCGGGCAGCGCGAACTGGCCGAACAACTGGGTATCAGCCGCCCCAGCCTGCGCGAAGCGGTGACTGTGCTGGAAACCCTGGGCCTGGTGCGTGCGTTGCCAGGCAAGGGTGTGCTGGTACTGGATGCCGATGCCGTGCCCCAGGACCCAGCCAGCGAAAGCGCCGCAGCGGCCAGCCTGGCCGATGTGCTGGAACTGCGCTACACCCTCGAACCGTTCATCGTCGGGCTGGTCGCGCAATCGGCCAACAGCCAGGACATCGGCCAGCTGCGCCTGACCCTGATGGACATGCGCGAAGCGCTGGAAGCCGATGACAGCGAAGCCGGGGCCAAGGCTTACATCGCGTTCCACGAGGCGCTATTCGCCCTGACCACCAACCCGATCTTCCAGAGCGTGGTGCAGCAGACCGGCAACGCCCTCAAGCAGAGCGCCAGCATGCTGCGCAACTCGCCCGAGCACTTGGCCGCACGGCTCAAGGAGAATGAAGCGGTGGTGCGCGCCATCCGCGAACGCAACAGTGCCCAGGCCAGCGCCCAGATGCGCCAGCACATTCTCGCCGAAGGCCAGCGCATGGGCATTCAACTCAATATCCCGGACGACCAGCCCGGCCAATGACCCTTGGAGAGCGACCATGACCGCCTGCGCCCACGCCGCCCCCCGCCTGCCTGCCCTGCTCGCCGCCGGCGAGACCCGCCTGTCGGCCGAGCAGATCTACCCGCGTCTGTTCGACGCGATCCTCGAACAGCGCCTGCCGCCTGGCAGCCTGTTGCCCGAACAGGCCCTGGGCAATGCCTTTGGCGTCAGCCGCACGGTGATCCGCCGGGTGCTCGGGCGTCTGTCGGACCAGCAAGTGGTGGTGCAGCGCCCCAGCCACACTGCCCACCTGGCTGCGCCCGACCCGCAGCAGGCGCGCCAGGTACTGAGTGCCCGGCGCCTGGCCGAAACCACCCTGATCAGCCTGGCCGCACAACGCGCACGACCGGTGCAGGTTCGCCAGCTGCGCCAACTGGTCGAACGCGAGCGCCAGCACCACGAACGCGGTGAACGCTGCGCCGCCATCCGCCTGGGTGGCGAATTTCACCTCAAGCTCGCCCAGGTGGCGGCCAATGCGCCGCTGGCGCGCTTCCTCAACGGCCTGGTACCCATGACTTCGCTGATCATCGCCCGCTATGAATCGCCTTGCTGCGACCACTGCGCCTGGGAGGAACATGCCGCGATCATCGATGCCGTGGAAGCCGGTGATGCAGAGGTGGCACTGGCGTTGATGCATGATCATCTCGACCGTCTGGAAGACAAGCTCGACCTTGGCTGACCACGGCCGATAGGCTGCACGGCAGCCCCCTGAGCTGCGCCCTATACTCGGATGACCACCCCGCCTCTACCCCCGGGAGGCAGCCGAGTGAGCCGAAGATTGCTGGTCCTGCTGTGCATCTTGCTGGCTATCGCCGGCTGCGCAGGCAAACGCCCGCCGGCCCCGCCCCCGCCAGTGGTACTCGACCCCGCCAGCTGGCAGCGCATCGACCAGGAGCTGATCGAGGCCTCGGTCGGCGCGGCCGGCTCGGCCAACGACTATGCACGGCGCTCGATGCGGGTATGGAAGGAACAGGTGCAGCAACGCACCGAAAACGACTTTATCCCTTGGTTCACCGGTTACTGGACCCAACAATGGCTGACCATGAAGGTAGCCTGGTACAAGCTCGACAGCGGCGAAGGCCGCGAGCCTGCAGAGAAGCGCCTGGCGTTGTACCTGCAGGAGCAGTACCACGAGCGGGTGATCGAACCCGTGGCCGAACAGATCAACCCAGAAGGCATTCGCGATCGTGCCTGCGAGCTGTACGTGCAACTGTTCGGCCAGCAACTGCCAGCGATCATCCAGCGCTTCCATGCGCCGCCCGAGCAGTTCAGCCAGCGCCTGAATCGCATCCCGGCGATCAACCTGGGGCCGCCACCCGCCCGCAATGCCTCGCTCTATCAATTGCTGCGGGCCAAGCCGCTCGAGCAGCAACCGGCCTGGCTGGCGTTGCGCGAGCACTTGCACAAGCAGGCCGCCAAAGGCCCGGGGAAAACCGATGTGAGCTTGTCGTCCGTGGCCACCAATGCCAGTGAGAAACTCGGCGCCACCCTGGCCCCTCGCGGCATCGCCAGTGCCGTCGCCAGTGCCGTGGGCAAGGTGGCCGGCGCGATGATCTCGATCGCGGCGACCGGCTACGGCATCATGTCGCACAACCGTGACCAGCCGCAGATGGTCGAGCAACTGCGGGTCATCCTCAACGTCGCGCTCAACCAGGAATGGCAGGAGCTGATGGAAAACCGCCAGAGCGGCGCCCTGGCGGGGGTGTACTACCTGTCTGGGCAGGTCGAGGACAGCCTGCTGGCGACCATGCCACAACCTTCGATGGAGCAGCAGACCGAACAGCGCCAGGCACCCACAAGACAGGAGCCTCTTCTGATTCGCTTGCCGTAGGTTCCTGTTCCGGCCTTTTCGCGGCTAAAGCCGCTCCCACAGGGACACCACTGTTCCCGAGGGCAGTGACATACCTGTGGGAGCGGCTTTAGCCGCGAAGAGGCCTGACCTGCCTGCCTCAGGCAGCGGCCATCGCCGAAGTCGGCAAGCCAAAGATCCGGTCGAACGCCCAGTTGTAGGCGAAGGTGTAGCACGGGATCAGAACGATGAACGCCAGGTCCACCAGCAACGCCTCCACCAGGCTCATGTCCAGCCACCAGGCAATCAGCGGAATCAGGTACACCACCAAGGTCAACTGAAAGCCGACGGCATGCGCCACCCGCCGCGCCACGCTGCGCCCACGCTTGGCCTGGCGGCTCTCCCAGTACTCGAAGAGGCTGTTGTAGATCAGGTTCCAGAGCATGGCGATGGTGGTGATCATCACCGCCAGCGGCCCGGTGTGCGAAGCCTGGGTGTCGGACAGGTAGGCTAGCCCCAGCGTCGACATGCACAGGCCGATGAGTTCATAGGCGGTCACGTAGACCAGTTTGCGTTTGACCCCCTGCACGGGTTACCTCATGTGTCGAATTGCGAGAGCGCAAGGATGATTCACCTGGCTTGACAGGAAAAGTCAACAGCCTTCAGATTGGCTGACAGGAGGCCGCCATGAACTTTTCCAGCGATAACATCCAGCTGTTTCTTGCCGTGCTCGACCGCGGCTCGTTTTCCGCCGCTGCCCGCGCCCTGCACCGGGTGCCTTCGGCGGTGAGCATGGCCATTGGCAACCTCGAAGCCGAACTGGGCTACACCCTGTTCGAGCGCGGCTCACGCGAAGTCCGCGCCACCGCCCAGGCGTTGGCACTCGAGCCCCATGCACGGCTGATCGCCGAGCAACTGGGCTTGTTGCAGGTGCACGCGCTGGAACTGTCCCAGGGCCTGGAAAGCAGCCTCACCCTCGCCGTGGTCCCGGATATCGATCATCGCCCGTTGCTCGCCGCCATTGCCAACCTCGGCGCCCGCTACCCGTTGCTCGACATCCAGTTGCTCAGCGCTCCCCAGGAAGAAGCCCTGCAGCTGCTCGACAGCGGCCGCGTCGATCTGTGCCTGGCTTTTGCCGGCTTGCAGGTCGATGCCCGGCGCAGTTTCCAGCACATCGGCATGGAAACGCTGGTGGCCACCTTGTCGCCCACCCACCCGGCCCTGCTCGAGGGCCGTATTCACTACCTCGAGGACCTGGTCAACGTGCGCCAGATCCTGGTCCGCAGCCGCGACCTGCCACTGCTCGACCCACGCCCACTGATCGGCGCCACGCACTGGTCCACCGATAGTTTCGACCTGGCCCTGCAGATGGTCGAAGCCGGCCTTGGCTGGGGCGACCTGCCCCTGGCCCGGGTCGCGCCGCTGGTCGCGGCCGGGCGCCTGGTGCGCCTGCAATTTGGCAATACCCGCAACGAACTGCAGCTGCCAATCCATGTGCTCTGGCGCAAGCAGCATCCGCTGCACCAGGGCGCTCGCCTGCTGATCGATCTGCTGGCAGCAGGCTAGCCCACCGTCCGTCGTCGGTGAGCCAGGCAAATAGCTAATTGTTTCAACCTTTTACCAAGCGCGCCGATAACAGGTAGGACAGGACTCGCCTTTTCGCCACAAGCACGCGGCGCCCTTCCCATCCTTGGCTCAAGGTCTCGAAACATGAACCTGAAATTTCGCCACAAGATCCTTCTCAGCGCCTGCGGTGTCGTGGTGCTGGCCTTTGCACTGTTCACGCTCTACAACGATTACCTGCAACGCAACACCCTTCGCCAGAATATCGAATCGTCCGTGCAACAGTCTGGCGCGCTGACTGCCAGCAGCGTGCAGAACTGGATGAGCGGGCGCATCCTGGTGCTGGAAAACCTGGCGCAGGACATTGCCGAACAAGGGGCAGGAGAAACCTTGGGCGGGCTGATCGAGCAGCCTTCCTATACGCGAAATTTCCTTTTCACCTATCTGGGCCAGGCCAACGGCGCATTCACCCAGCGCCCTGACACACAGATGCCGGCCGGCTACGACCCCCGCCAGCGGCCGTGGTACAGCAGCGCGGCCAGCGCCGGCCAGACCGTGCTCACCGCCCCTTACCAGGGCGCAGTCGGTGGCCTCATGGTCACCATCGCGGTACCGGTGAAAAGCAAGCGTAACGGCGAACTGATCGGCGTGGTCGGCGGTGACCTGACCCTTGACACTCTGGTCGAGATCATCAACTCGGTCGACTTCGGTGGCATCGGCCACGCCTTCCTCGCCGACAGCAGTGGCCAGGTGATCGTCAGCCCGGACAAAGACCAGCTGATGAAAAACCTCAAGGACATCTACCCCGGCAGCGGCCTGCGGGTGGCCGCTGGCATGCAGGACGTCACCCTCAACGGTGAAGAACGGCTGATCTCGTTCGCCCCGGTGGCCGGCCTGCCGTCGGCGCAGTGGTACATCGGCCTGTCGATCGACAAGGACAAAGCCTACGCTGCACTCAGCCAGTTCCGAACTTCAGCGATCATCGCCATGCTCATCGCCGTAGTCGCCATCGCCGTGCTGCTGGGCCTGCTGATCCCGGTGCTGATGCGCCCGCTGACCACCATGGGCCGCGCCATGCGTGACATTGCCGAAGGTGAAGGCGACCTGACCCGCCGGCTCGAGGTGCAGCACAAGGACGAATTCGGCGAGCTGGCCAGCTCGTTCAACCGCTTCGTCGAGCGTATCCACACCTCGATCAGCGAAGTCTCTTCGGCCACCCGCCTGGTGCACGATCTGTCGGAAAAAGTCGTCGACGCCTCCAACGCCTCGATCATCGGTTCCGAAGAACAGAGCATGCGCACCAACAGCGTGGCCGCGGCCATCAACCAGCTGGGCGCCGCGACCCAGGAAATCGCCCGCAATGCGGCCGACGCCTCGCAACACGCCAGCGGTGCCAGTGAGCAGGCCCACGGCGGCCGTGAAGTGGTCGAGCAGGCGATCAGCGCCATGACTGCGCTTTCCCAGCGCATCAGCGAATCGTGCCAGCAGATCGAAACCCTCAATGCCAGCACCGATGAGATCGGCAAGATTCTCGACGTGATCAAGGGCATTTCCCAGCAGACCAACCTGCTGGCGCTCAACGCCGCCATCGAAGCCGCCCGCGCCGGTGAGGCCGGACGCGGCTTTGCCGTGGTCGCCGACGAGGTGCGCAACCTGGCCCACCGCACCCAGGAATCGGCCGAGGAAATCCACCGCATGATCACCAGCCTGCAGGTGGGCTCGCGTGAGGCGGTGCACACCATGAATACCAGCCAGGTATCGAGCGAACAGACCGTGCAGGTGGCCAACCAGGCCGGTGAACGCCTGGCCAGTGTCACCGAGCGCATCGGTGAAATCGATGGCATGAACCAATCGGTGGCCACCGCTACCGAGGAGCAGACCGCAGTGGTCGAGAGCCTGAACCTGGACATCACCCAGATCAACGCGCTGAACCAGCAAGGGGTGCAAAACCTCAACCAGACCCTGCAGCATTGCGATGCGCTCGCTCAACAGGCCGGGCGCCTGAAGCAGCTGGTAGGCAGCTTCCGCATCTGATGACGTGTAACCCCTCGTCGGCGCTTGCCGACGAGGGCTTTCGCCAGCGCACGTCTGCATCAACCCAAGAACCGGTTATAACCTAATAACGAACAAGTCTATTTGGCTATAAAAACTCCCTATATGCTGCACGCATCCGATAACGGGCAAAGCTGGGCAGTCGAGTAGCGTATGGATGTAGGTTCTTTCGGTTTCACCATTGCCGGACTGGTTGTGGGTTTCATCGTCGGCATGACCGGCGTCGGTGGTGGCTCACTGATGACCCCGATCCTGCTGTGGTTCGGCATCAACCCGGCGACTGCCGTAGGCACCGACTTGTTGTATGCGGCGATCACCAAGGGCAGTGGCGTCTGGGTGCATGCCCGGCAGAAGAACATCGACTGGAAGATCACCGGCCTGCTCAGCCTCGGTAGCGTCCCGGCGGCAGCCCTGACCCTGTGGTTCCTCAGCACCCTGCACACCGACACCACGGCGCTGAACGCCATTATCAAGCAGGGCCTGGCGGTGGTGCTGATCCTCACCGCCCTGGCAATCCTGTTCAAATCCCGCCTGCAAGCGTTCGCCAGCCGTCATGCAGGTGACCACTATCACCTCAGCGACCGCAGCCTGAACGTTCTCACTGTGCTGACCGGCGTACTGCTGGGCGTCATGGTCACCCTGACCTCGATCGGTGCCGGCGCCCTGGGTACCGTGGCGCTGTTCCTGCTCTACCCCTTCCTGGCCACCCGTCGCCTGGTTGGCACCGAAATCGCCCATGCCGTCCCCCTGACCCTGGTTGCCGGTATCGGCCATGCCGGCATGGGCAACATGGACTGGTCGCTGCTGGGTTACCTGCTGCTGGGCTCGCTGCCGGGCATCTACCTTGGCAGCCACCTCACCGGGCGCATCTCCGATCGCGTCCTGCGCCCTTGCCTGGCGACCATGTTGCTGCTGATCGGCTACAAGCTGGTGTTCTGACCTGGCAACCGGCGCTTGCTCAATCCAGACGCAAGCGCCACTGCCCGGCAAAGCTCAACTCGACCCGCGACAACGGCAGCACATCGATCCGCTGCGCGGCAGCCAGCGGGCATTCCAGCACCGCCACCAGTGCGGCGCGGATCGCCCACGGGTGAGTGACCGCCAGCCACTCACCCGGCCCGTCGAAGGCCGTCAACCATGCCTTTACACGTTCGCACACCTGCGCAAACGACTCACCGCCAGGGGGCGCACTGAGCGGGTCGGCGAGCCACAGCGCCAACGCCTGAGGCTGCTCGGCCTGCAACTGTTTGAGTGGCAAACCCTGCCAATGGCCAAGGGCGCAATCGGCCAATGCCGGTACGCACTGCACCAGCGACGAGAGGCACAGCGCCGTCTCCTGCGCGCGCCGCTCAGGCGCAGCCAGCAGCTGCATGCCGGGAGTAGACGCCAAGGACTCGAGGGCCGAAGGCAAAATGCCGTCGTCGGGCTGCGCCAGGCGCCCGCTTTTCTGGGCCGGGGTCAGGGCATGGCAGAGCAAGGTCAGGCGTACGGCTTTCACCAAGGCGTTCTTCATTGAAAGTCAGGCCGACTGGTTTAACATGCCAGCCACTTTTTTACCGCAACAAAGTCACGCCAGGGCGGAACGTCGAGTTAGCATCGCCACTCCTACCTAGGCGAAATGCCACCAGAGCCAGATCGATGCCCACCACTACGCCCAGCCCTTTGCTACTTGCCCTGCGCCAAGGCACCCGTGACTGCCACAAGCTGCTGGAGGCGCGCCTGCCGTTCTTCAGCCCCAGCTTCGATAGCGCTGACTATCGGCGCCTGCTGCAGGCCTACTACGGTTTTCACTTTCCCCTGGAACATCGCTTGAGCGATTACCAGGGACGAGAGCGCCACAAGGCCCCAACCTTGGCCCGCGACCTGCTGGCCTTGGGCCTGAGCGAAGCCGACATCGGCGCCCTGCCGCTGTGCCAGGCACTGCCGGCCATCCACGACGAGGCCAGCGCGCTGGGTGTTATGTACGTGCTGGAGGGTTCGACCCTGGGTGGCCAGGTGCTCAAGCGGGCGATGGCCGAGCGCCTGGGCATCGGCCACGACAGCGGTGCAGCCTTTCTCGACGTGTATGGCGAACGGACCGGCAGCTACTGGCGAAGCTTCCTGGAGCGGCTTGGCCGGGCACCGGCTGCAGAACAGGCCGCTACCATGCAGGCCGCCATCGACACCTTTACCCGCTTCGAAGCGTGGCTGGACCATCGCGGTGTCTTGCACTAGCGACTGCCGCTTGCCCTGACCGGCGTCTTCAGCATGCTCGCGAGCGACCCTGGCCATCCATTGGCCGGTCAGATCCTTGTAGTTGAAAGGTACGATTTCAGGTACAACCCACAGACGCTTCACGTCGACCCTCTCCCTCAACGAATCCCTTGCCCATGCTCCCAGCCGCACTGATCTTCCTGTTCACCCTGACCCTGGTCATCTGGCAGCCCAAGGGCCTCGGCGTCGGCTGGAGCGCCAGCCTTGGCGCCGTGCTGGCGCTGTTGTTCGGGGTGGTCTCAGTGCAGGACATCCCCACCGTATGGGCGATCATCTGGAACGCCACCGGCACCTTCATCGCCCTGATCGTCATCAGCCTGTTGCTGGATGAGGCGGGTTTCTTCGAATGGACAGCGCTGCACGTGGCACGTTGGGCGCGCGGCGACGGGCGCAGGCTGTTCGCCTTCATGGTGCTGCTGGGGGCTGCGGTGTCGGCATTGTTCGCCAATGACGGGGCAGCGCTGATCCTCACCCCGATCGTCATGTCGATGCTGCTGGCCCTGCGTTTCTCCCCCGCAGCGACCCTCGCCTTCGTCATGGGTGCCGGTTTCATTGCCGACACCGCCAGCCTGCCGTTGGTCGTGTCGAACCTGGTGAACATTGTTTCAGCTGACTACTTCGGCCTCGGTTTCAATGCCTACGCGTCGGTGATGGTGCCGGTGAACCTGGTGGCGGTGGCGGCCACGCTGCTGGTGCTGGGGTTGTATTTTCGCCGTGACATCCCGGCCCGATACACTGCCGAGGACCTCAAGCTACCGGCCCTGGCCATCCGCGATCGCGCTACCTTCCGCGTCGGCTGGGTAGTGCTTGTGGGCCTGCTGGCCGGGTTGTTCGTGCTGGAGCCGCTCGGCATTCCGGTCAGCGCCGTGTCCACTGCGGGGGCGCTGGTGCTGTTCGCGGTGGCTGCGCGCGGCCACGTCATCATGACCCGCCGCGTGCTGCGTGAGGCGCCGTGGCACATCGTGGTGTTCTCGCTGGGCATGTACCTGGTGGTATACGGGCTGCGCAATGCCGGCCTGACCGACTCGCTGACCCACGTGCTCAATGGCCTGGCCGGGCATGGCCTGTGGGCGGCATCACTGGGAACCGGGCTGATTGCCGCGCTGCTGTCCTCGGTGATGAACAACCTGCCCAGCGTGCTGATCGGCGCACTGTCGATCCACGCCAGCGAGGCGCACGGCGTGGTCCGCGAGGCAATGATCTACGCCAACGTGATCGGCTGCGACCTGGGGCCGAAGATTACGCCGATCGGCAGCCTGGCGACCTTGCTCTGGCTGCATGTGCTGGCGCGCAAGGGAGTGACGATTGGCTGGGGGTATTACTTCAAGGTTGGCGTGCTGCTTACAGTGCCGGTGCTGCTGGTGACCTTGGCGGCGCTGGCAGTGCGGCTGAGCATTTGAGATCGCCGGGCATACCGGACAGGCTTGGCCTCGGCACCGCGAGCGACGACACAGCCGTCGTTGCTGAGCACGACGATGGGCGTACGTTGCGGGCTTCATTGCAAATATCATCAATACTGTATCTACATACAGTTAATCACAACGCCTTGCCGATGCCTCCAGCCACTCATCCAATTTGCATCCTGCGCACGCGGTCCTACAGTTTCGAGCTGTGACAACTCCATCGAGGCTCCCGATGCACAGTGCCGAAAAGTCCGAACAAGGCAGCACCGCCAAGGCCCTGCCGAAGATCCCTCGTAGCGTCTGGGCGCTGGGTTTCGTGTCGATGTTCATGGACATCTCCTCGGAAATGATCCACGCCCTGCTGCCGCTGTACATGGTCACCGTGCTCGGTACGTCAGTGGTCGCCGTTGGCTTCATCGAGGGTATCGCCGAGGCCACCGCGTCGATCACCAAGGTGTTCTCAGGCGCACTCAGCGACCGCCTCGGCAAGCGCAAGCTGCTGACGGTGCTGGGCTATGGCCTGGGCGCGTTGACCAAGCCAGTGTTCCCGCTGGCCTCCGGCCTGGAGTGGCTGACTGCGGCGCGCTTCGTCGACCGCATCGGCAAGGGTATCCGCGGCGCCCCGCGCGATGCGCTGGTCGCCGATGTGACGCCGGCCGAACTGCGTGGCGCGGCATTCGGCCTGCGCCAGGCGCTGGACACCGTGGGGGCTTTCCTCGGCCCGTTGCTGGCGATCGGGCTGATGTGGCTGACGGCGAGCCATTTCCAGACGGTGTTCTGGGTGGCGGTGATCCCGGCGTTCGTCGCCGTGTACATTCTCGTTGCCTTCGTCCGTGAGCCCGAGACAGCACCCAGCGCGCGGCCGGTGCGCTCGCCGCTGGCATGGCATGAACTGGCGCGCCTGGGCCCGGCCTACTGGCGCCTGAGCGGCCTGGCCATGCTGTTCACACTGGCCCGGTTCAGCGAGGCTTTCCTGCTGCTGCGCGCCCAGGATATGGGCCTGGCGCCTTTGTGGGCGCCCGCGGTGCTGGTGCTCATGGCCCTGGCCTATTCGCTGTCGGCCTACCCGGCCGGCGCGCTGTCAGACCGCGTCGGCCGCCGTGGCGTGCTGATGACAGGACTGGGCCTGCTGATCGCCGCTGACCTGTTGCTGGCCCTGTTGCCAGGCTGGGCCGGGCTGGCGCTCGGGGTTGCCGCCTGGGGCCTGCACCTGGGGTTCACCCAGGGCATCTTCGCCGCGCTGATTGCCGACCGTGCACCGGCCAGCCTGCGTGGCACCGCGTTCGGCCTGTTCAACTTGCTGACTGGGGTGGCACTGCTGGGCGCCAGTGTGGTGGCCGGGCTGCTGTGGGATGGCGCCGGGTTCCAGGCGACCTTCCTGGTCGGGGCGGGTTTTGCCGGCGCCACCCTCGTCGGAGTGATGCTGCTGCGCTAAGCCGGGTCATGGCTGCGCAAACTGAACGTCCCCACGCCCCAGATCATGAAGTCGTCACCCTCCATGAGGTAGCGTGGCGCATAGCGCGGGTTTCCGAGCGCAGCAGCACTTGCCCGGCGACGTACTGCAGCCGCTTGCACGGCGGCTCGCCGTTGACTGCGGCAATCACGATATGGCCATGGCGCGCCTCTATCGAACGGTCGACGAGCACCAGGTCGCAATCAAATATGCCGGCACCTTGCAGGCTGTCGCCGTCTATCCTGACCAGATAAATGTGCGGTGCCCGCAGGTTGGGCAGCTCGTCCAGCGAGATGGGCTGCTCCATGTGGTCGGCGGCAGGTGACGCAAAGCCCGCCGGAACACGGAACAGATAGCGCGGCACGGCACACTGGCCCCCGTGATGGGAGCCAGGAAGAAAGTCATGCGACGGCCTTGATGTTTAGCTGTATGCATATACAGTAAACGCCGTAGCAGGTATCCGGTCAATTTCGCCGCAGGATATTTCGACAAGTGGGGGTAGATGCCATGTGTGGACGCTTCGCCCAGTACCAGGGCCTGGCCGACTACCTGCGTGAACTGGACGCCGAACAGGACGTGATCAGCGGGTCCGACAACGTGCCGATCGGCCGCTACAACGTCGCCCCCGGCAGCCGCGTGCTGATCCTGCATCAGGCCACCGAGGGCCTGCGCATCGCCCCCTGCCATTGGGGTTGGGCGCCGTTCTGGGCCACGGGCAAGCGGCCGGCACCGATCAACGCGCGGGTCGAGACGGTGACCTCCGGCAAGTTGTTCAAGGCCCTTTGGCCGCAAGGGCGGGCTTTGGTAATGGCTGACGGCTGGTACGAGTGGGTGGCTGACCCGCATGACCCCGAGCGTAAACAACCCTATTTCATTCGCCTGAAAAACCAGGCCCCGATGTTCATGGCGGCACTGGCCGAGGTGCGTGCCGGGCAGGAGCCTAACGAAGGGGATGGCTTCGTGATCATCACCGCCGCCAGCGATGCGGGGATGGTCGATATCCACGACCGCCGGCCCCTGGTGCTGAGCCCGGAGCATGCGCGAGCCTGGATTGACCCCGAGGTACCTGCCGAGGAGGCCGAGCGCCTGGCGCGGGAGCAGTGCTTGCCGGTGGCGGCGTTCGAGTGGTTTGCGGTGGGCAAGGAGGTGGGGAATGTGCGCAATGAAGGGGCTGAGCTGATCGTCATGCTGGATGCCGAGCATCAGCCTTGAAGTTTTTGATGCCTGTGATGGCCTCTTCGCGGGCGCGTCCGCTCCCACAGATACAGCGCAGAACTCCAGATCTGTGCACCACCTGCGGGAGCGGGCATGCCCGCGAAGAGGCCAGCACTGGCTAAACCAGAACCTCCTGCTGGCGCAGCGACCAGCCGCCTTGCCCATCCACTTCCAGCCGGTGGGTATGGAAGTCGGCCAAGGTGCTGCGATGCCCCACGCTCACCAGCAAGGTCTCGGGCATCTCCTTACGCAACAGCGCATACATCGCATGCTCCAGCCCTTCGTCCATCGCCGAGGTGGATTCGTCGAGGAACACCACCTGCGGCCGGTTGAACAGTACCCGGGCAAACGCCAGGCGTTGCTGTTCACCGACCGAGAGAATGTTCGACCAGTCGCAACTCACCGCCAGCCGCTCGGCCAGGTGCGCCAGGTTGACCTCGCGCAGGGCCTGCTGCATGCGCGCTTCATCCTCCGGCTGGCTGTCGGCCGGGTAGGCAATGGCGGTACGCAAGTCGCCCAGCGGCAGGTAAGGCCGCTGCGACAGGAACAACGCCTGGGTCCCCAACGGCCGCCGGACTTCGCCCTCGGCATACGGCCACAGGCCTGCCAAGGCGCGCAGCAAGGTGGTCTTGCCGCTGCCCGACGGCCCTTTGATCAGCAGCGCCTGGCCGCCCTGCAGGCGCAGGTCGAGGTCGGCAATCAGCGCATGCCCGTCCGGGCGCAGCACCTGCAGGCCAATGATATCCAGGGCGCGTGGCTGGTCTTCGGTCAGCACCCGTGGCAGCGCACTGGCCTGGTCGTTGGCATTGAGGAAGCCGGTCAAACGGTCGAGGGTGGCGCGGTACTGGGCAAAGGTGTCGTAGGACTCACGGAAGAATGACAGCGAATCCTGCACCTGGCCGAACGCCTGGGAGGTCTGCATCACGTCACCGAGCTTGATCGCCCCGCTGAAAAAGCGTGGCGCCTGCAGGATGAACGGGAACACCACCGCCACCTGGCTGACGCCGAGGTTGAAACCGCTGAACTTCAGGTTTCGGAACACCAGCGCCCAGACGTTGCCGATCAGTGCGCCGAAGCGCCCGAGCAAGGTTGCCCGTTCGACCGCAGCGCCCTGGTAGAAGGCAATGTTCTCGGCGTTCTCGCGCAGGCGCATCAGCGCATAACGGAAGTTCGCCGTGAGTTTTTCATTGAGGAAATTCAGGCGGATCAACGGCCGGCCGAGGCGGAAGGCAATCCAGGTGGCGATCAGCACATAGATATACACCGCAAACACCATCGCCCGGGGTATCTCGTACCCCGCCACCGTCAGCGGCGCCGACAGGCCCCAGAGGATGCCGGTAAAGGCCACCAGCGAAACCAGCGCGCTGACCGCGCCCAGGGCCAGCGAAACAGAATGGGTGACGAACGCGCTGACGTCCAGTTCGATACGCTGGTCAGGGTTGTCCACCGGCTCGGCGAGGAAACGGCCGCGGTAATAGGCATCGCCTTTCATCCAGTCGCCGGTCAGGCGCTCGGTCAGCCACACCCGCCATTGAATGCTGAACGCCTGGGTCACGTAGAAGGTGAACAGCGAACGCAGCACATGGATGGTGGCCAGCACCGCGAACACCCCCAGCAGGTACCAGAAGGCCGTCTGGTCGAGAGCCTGCAGGGCGCTGTAGAAGCCGTTGTACCAGAACGAGAACAGCACGTTCAGGCGCACCGAGAACAGCGTCAGCACCAGCAGCAGGCCGAACACCAGCAGCGGGCGCCAGCTGCGGCGGAAGGTGAAGTAAGGCCCCGCCAGCTGCCAGAACTGGCTGCCCCAGCGCGTGTAGCGCACGGCCAGGAAAGCAGCAGCGGTGAAGCCGATGAGGGTGATGAACGAGGCGATTGCAAGCCAGCTCAGGCTCTCTTGCAGGGCCTGGTGCCAGTTCATGTCCATAGAAGATATCCGTGACGAGGGTTTCCGCGAGCGTAGCATTGCGGCGGGATTCGTCTTGCATAAATGACGGACATTTCATTTTGCCTGTGCCGGCCTCTTCGCGGGCTTGCCCGCTCCCACAGGGATATCACCGGCCTTGAAGTCGGTGCTACACCTGTGGGGACGGGCGAGCCCGCGAAGAGGCCGGAACAGACAGGCGCTAGGCCAGGGCCTCTACCACCTTGGCATCCAGCCCTTCCTGGCCATGCTCGGCAATCCACTCCCCCAACTGCCGGCGCATCGCCGGCGTCCAGAAGCTTTGCAGATGCTGCCTCACGCCCTGCACCGCCTGCGCCCGGTTTGGCTCGCTGTCGAAGTAGTGGGCAATCTGGTTGGCCATCTTGACCAGGTTGTCACTGCTCATCGGCGCACCTCGGCTTGTTCCTGTGTGCGGCGCTCCTTGAGCAGACGCCGCTGTTGGTCACTGAAGTCCTGATAGCGCTTCTGCCATTCCGATGGGTGGAACACCTTCACCACTTCCACCGCCGTGACCTTGTATTCCGGGCAGTTGGTGGCCCAGTCGGAGTTGTCGGTGGTGATTACGTTGGCACCGGACTCGGGGAAATGGAAGGTGGTGTACACCACCCCCGGGGCCACCCGCGTGCTGACCTTGGCACGCAGCACAGTCTGCCCTGCACGGCTGCCGATGCCGACCCAATCGCCGTCATGGATGCCGCGGCTTTCAGCGTCGTCGGGGTGGATCTCCAGCCGGTCGGCATCGTGCCACGCGGTGTTGCTGGTGCGCCGGGTCTGGGCGCCGACGTTGTACTGGCTGAGGATGCGTCCGGTGGTCAGCAGCAACGGGTAACGGCTGTTGACCCTCTCGTCGGTGGGCACATAACCGGTAAGCATGAAACGCCCCTTGCCGCGCACGAACTGCTCGATGTGCATGGTCGGGGTGCCGTCCGGGGCGGCGTCGTTGCACGGCCATTGCAGGCTGCCGTGGCGGTCGATCTCGGCATAACTGACGCGGTGGAAGCTCGGGGTCAGGCGGGCGATCTCGTCCATGATCTCGGACGGATGGCGGTAGTCCATCGGATAGCCCAGGGCATTGGCCAAGGCCACGGTAGCCTCCCAGTCGGCCTTGCCGGCGAGCGGTTCCATGACCTTGCGCACCCGCGAGATGCGCCGCTCGGCGTTGGTGAAGGTGCCGTCCTTCTCGAGGAACGAGCTGCCCGGCAGGAACACATGGGCAAACTTGGCCGTCTCGTTGAGGAAGATGTCCTGCACCACCACACATTCCATGGCGCGCAGGGCAGCGGTGACATGCTGGGTGTTGGGGTCGCTCTGGGCGATGTCCTCGCCCTGGCAGTACAGCGCCTTGAAACTGCCATCGAGCGCCGCTTCGAACATGTTGGGAATACGCAGGCCCGGATCGGGCTGCAAGGTCACGCCCCACGCCTGCTCGAACTCGGCCCGCACCCCCTCGTTGGAGATATGCCGGTAGCCCGGCAGCTCGTGGGGGAACGACCCCATGTCGCACGAGCCCTGCACGTTGTTCTGCCCACGCAGCGGGTTCACCCCTACCCCTTCGCGGCCGATGTTGCCGGTGGCCATGGCCAGGTTGGCGATGCCCATGACTGCGGTGCTGCCCTGGCTGTGTTCGGTCACCCCCAGGCCGTAGTAGATCGCCGCGTTGCCACCGGTGGCGTACAACCGGGCGGCACGGCGGATCTGCTCGGCGGGCACACCGCATACGGGCCCCAGGGCTTCCGGGGCGTTTTCCGGCAGGCTGACGAAGTCACGCCAGCGGGCAAAGTCCTCGGTTTCGCAGCGGGCGTCGATGAACGTCTGGGCCAGCAGCCCCTCGCTGACGATCACATGGGCCAGGGCATTGAGCATGGCCACGTTGGTACCGGGGCGCAGCTGCAGGTGCAGTTCGGCGCGGGCGTGGGGCGAGTCGACCAGGTCGATGCGCCTTGGGTCGATGACGATCAGCCGTGCGCCTTGGCGCAGGCGGCGCTTGAGCTGCGAGCCAAATACCGGGTGGGCGTCGGTTGGGTTGGCGCCGATCACCAGGATCACATCGGCCTGCATCACCGAATCGAAGCTCTGGGTGCCAGCCGACTCACCCAGGGTCTGCTTCAGGCCATAGCCGGTCGGCGAATGGCAAACCCGGGCGCAGGTGTCGACGTTGTTGTTGCCGAACGCCGTGCGCACCAGCTTTTGCACCAGGTAGGCTTCTTCGTTGGTGCAGCGGCTGGAGGTGATGCCGCCGATGGAATCCCGCCCGTACTTGAGCTGGATGCGGCGGAACTCGCTGGCGGCGTAGGTGACCGCCTCATCCCAGCTGACTTCCTGCCATGGGTCTTCCAGGCGCTTGCGGATCATCGGCCTGGTGATGCGATCGGGGTGGGTGGCATAGCCCCAGGCGAAGCGGCCCTTGACGCAGGCGTGGCCGTGGTTGGCGCCGCCATTCTTGTCCGGGACCATACGCACCAGCTGGTCGCCCTTCATCTCGGCGCGGAACGAGCAGCCAACACCGCAATAGGCGCAGGTGGTGATCACCGCACGCTCGGGCTGGCCAAGCTGGACCAGGCTCTTCTCAGTGAGGGTCGCCGTCGGGCAGGCCTGCACGCAGGCGCCACACGACACGCATTCGGAGGCCAGGAAGTTGTCGCCACCGGCTGCCGCTACCCGCGACTCGAAACCGCGCCCGGTGATGGTCAGGGCGAAGGTGCCCTGGATGTCTTCGCAGGCACGCACGCAGCGGCTGCAGACGATGCACTTGCTGGGTTCGTAGTCGAAATACGGGTTGGAGGTGTCCTTCTTCTCCGCCAGGTGGTTGGCGCCGTCATAGCCGTAGCGCACCTCGCGCAGACCGACCTGGCCGGCAACGGTCTGCAGTTCGCAGTTGCCGTTGGCCGAGCAGGTCAGGCAATCCAGCGGGTGGTCGGAGATGTACAGCTCCATCACATTGCGGCGCAGGTCGGCCAGGCGCGGGGTTTGCGTGCGCACGACCATGCCCTCGCTGACCGGCGTGGTGCACGAGGCCGGGTAGCCACGCATGCCGTCGATTTCCACCATGCACATGCGGCACGAGCCGAAGGCTTCGAGGCTGTCGGTGGCGCACAGCTTGGGGATGCTGGTGCCAAGCATGGCGGCGGCGCGCATCACCGAGGTGCCGGCCGGCACGCTGATGCTGCGGCCATCGATGTTCAGGCTGACCTGCACGTCGCTGTCACGCGCTGGCGTGCCCAGGTCGGTCTCTGGATCGAAATAGTTGATCACTGTGCGGCCTCCGTGGTGGTCAGCCCGAAATCGGCGGGGAAGTACTTGAGGGCGCTGGCCACCGGGTAGGCGGTCATGCCGCCCATGGCGCACAGCGAGCCGTACTGCATGGTGTCGCAGAGGTCGCGCAGCAGCAGCGCCTGGTCATGGCGCTCGGTGAAGTCGCTGCTCGCAATCAGCCGGTCGACCACCTCCATGCCACGGGTCGAGCCGATCCGGCACGGGGTGCATTTGCCGCAGGATTCCTCGGCGCAGAACTGCAGGGCAAAGCGCGCCATGCTGGCCATGTTCAGTGTATCGTCGGCCACCACCACGCCACCATGGCCGAGCATCGCGCCCATGGCGGCGAAGGCCTCGTAGTCCAGCGGCGTATCGAAGTGGCTGGGCGGCACCCAGGCGCCGAGCGGGCCGCCGACCTGGGCGGCCTTGAGCGGCCGGCCGCTGGCGGTGCCGCCGCCGTAGCCTTCCACCAGTTCGCGCAGGGTCAGGCCGAAAGCGCGCTCCACCAGGCCACCGTTGCGGATGTTGCCGGCCAGCTGGAACGGCATGGTGCCCAGCGAGCGGCCCATGCCGAAATCACGGTAGAACGCCGCGCCCTCGGCCAGGATGGTCGGCACCGAGGCCAGGGTAAGCACGTTGTGCACCAGCGTCGGCAGGCCGAACAGGCCTTCGAGCGCGGGCAACGGCGGCTTGGCGCGGACGATGCCGCGTTTGCCTTCGATGGATTCGAGCAGCGCGGTTTCCTCGCCGCAGATATAGGCACCGGCACCCACCCGTACTTCCAGGTCGAAAGCCTGGCCGCTGCCGGCCACGTCGCTGCCCAGATAACCGGCGTCGCGGGCGATGGCAAAGGCCTGGTTGAGCACGCGGATGGCGTCGGGATACTCCGAGCGCACATAGATGTAGCCTTTGTCGGCCCCGACGGCAAGGCCGGCGATGATCATGCCTTCGATCAGCAGGAAGGGGTCGCCCTCCATCAGCATGCGGTCAGCGAAGGTGCCAGAATCGCCTTCATCGGCGTTACACACCACGTACTTTTGCGCTGCACTGGCCTCGCGCACGGTGCGCCACTTGATGCCGGCCGGGAACGCCGCGCCGCCACGGCCGCGCAGGCCGGAGTCGAGCACGGTGGCGACCACGGCGGCGCCGTCCATCGCCACCGCCGTTTCCAGGCCCTTGAAACCGCCGTGGGCACGGTAGTCGTCCAGCGACAACGGGCGGGTGATGCCCGCGCGGGCGAACAGCAGGCGCTGCTGGGTTTTCAGGTAAGGGATTGCTTCGACCGGGCCCAGCGCCAGCGAATGGCCGCCGGGTTCACCCGCCAGGGCGTCAAGCAGCGACGGCACGTCTGCCGGGCTGACCGGGCCGAAGCCCTGGCGCCCTTCGCTGCTTTCGTACTCCAGCAGCGGCTCCAGCCAATACAGGCCACGCGAACTGGTGCGTTGAATATCGACGGGCAACTGGCGGCGCGCGGCCTCGGCCTGGATTGCATCGGCGACCTCATCGGCACCGACTGCGCGGGCGACCGAGTCACAGGGAATGCACAACTTCAGCATGTTTCACCCTCCAGGCAACCGTTCACCAACGCCCGCAGGCGCTCAGGGGTAAGCCTTGCATGCACCTGGCCATCCAGCTCCAGCGCCGGCGAGCAGGCGCAAGCGCCCAGGCAGTACACCGGGCGCAGGCTGATGGCACCGTCGGCGCTGGTGCCATGGTCATCCAGCGCCAGCTGTTCGCGCAGCTGCGCAGCCAGGGCTTCGCTGCCACGGCTCTGGCACGATTCGGCGCGACACAGGCGCAGGGTGTGACGGGCAGGCGGTGAGGTGCGGAAGTCGTGATAGAAGCTGATCACCCCGCGCACCTCGGCGAGGCTGAGGTTAAGGGCATGGGCGATTTCAGGAACAGCAGCTTCGGGGACGAAACCGACAGCGTCCTGGATGGCGTGAAGGATCGGCAACAGCGCGCCGGGAGCGTCCTTCTCGCGGGTCAGGATGTTCTGGATTACCGGCAGGTGAAGCAGTTCATCAGGCATACAGCGGACCTCGGCATCACGGACCCTGCCTGAATTATTGTGAAGGGCAGGTATCCGGCGTGTTCTGCTGCGGCACACCGGCCACGTCACGGTGGCGTGGGCGCGGTGGCCTCCTTGCCGATGGCCGTGCGTCTGCGCGCACTGGGCTCATGGGCATCCCACAAGCATGGCAGTTGTGACGCCGTTAGGTTGCGTGCGAGCGACCAGGCGCATCCTGAAACCGACCTCAGGATTCTTGCAGGTGTTTGCTGGCCTCTCAGCCAATCACCACATGAGGCAGGAACCGTGAACTGTCCTTGGTTATCAACGAATCATCCTCGCGGATGCCGATCCCCGAAGCCCTGCCCCCAACCACCCAGGACCCGATCAGGGTATAGCTGTCGCCAAACTTCGGCAGCGGAGCAGAACCCTGCAGGATGTAAGGCGCATCATCGTATGGGCCGTCCTCGAAAACCCGCTCCCCCTCGGCAGTGCGGATATCCACGTTGGCCCCTTCCCGCGAGAAATACGGTTTGCGTACCCAGCCCTTGGGCACCGGCAGGTGCGGGCTGTGGTCGACAAACGCCGGGAGCAGGTTCGGGTGGCCTTCATGCCATTGCCAAAGCAACGGCAGAATGCCTTTGTTGGAAATCAACGCCTTCCAGGGCGGCTCGACGAACTGCGTGTCGCACCCGCCAATCGCCTGGCCGAAGTCCTCGTGGAACATGTGCTCCCAGGCATGCAGCTTGAACAGCCGTGCAATCGCCCGCCCCTGCAGGTCGACGAAGCGGCCATCGCCGTCCAGGCCGATGTCTTCCAGGTCGATATGCCGGGTACGGATGCCGGCATGCTCGGCCATCTTGCGCAGGAAGTCGGTGGTACCACGGTCCTCCAGCGAACCGGAGATGGTCGAAAAATAGAAATCTGCATGCCCAGGCATCGCTGCAAATGCCTGGACCAGGTCTTCGGCCAGGGTATTGAACTGGCTCGCCTCGGCGGGCAGAACGCCGCGCTGAAGCTGCTCCTCCAGCCAGATCAACTGAAATGCTGCGGCTTCGTACAGTGAGGTGGGCGTGTCGTAATTGGCCTCGATCAACTTCGCCGGGCCTTTGCCGTCGTAGCTGAAGTCGAAGCGCCCGTAGAGGTGCGCCTGCCCCTCCAGCCATGAGCGGCGTACCAGGTCGAAGAAGGCTGGCGGGATTGCCAGGCGCGCCATCAGCGCTTCGCTTTCGACGATGCGCCCTACCGCGTCCAGACACATCGCGTGCAGCTCTGCGGTCGGGGCGTGCAGGTCATGCATCACCTGGGCCTCGCTGAATTGATAGTACCCACGCTCGTCCCAGTAACGCTCACCGTCGATCGTGTGAAAGGCAAAGCCCTCGCGCAGGGCTGTCGTGCGCCAGTCGGGACGCTCCGCCAGTTCGACCTTGCGCATGCCTAGCCCCCGAAGAAACTGCCGGATCTGCCGCCCCAGCCACTGCGCGCAGTGGCCTGGCTGCCAAAGCCACCACGCGTGACCGAGGCTGAAGTCGCCGAACGCGACTCGTTGCGGCTTGAGCCGCCGTAGCCGCCACCACCCCCTCCGCCACTCGATGAGCTGTTGCTCTCTTCGTCCTGCTTCACCCGCTGAATACCGCCACCCGTGGCACCGTAACGCTGGCCAAGCAAGCCGTGCCGCTGGCCTGTACCGTCGCGGTAGGCATACAACGGTTGCGCGTTGTAGTGACGGCTGGCGCTGTTGCCCATCTGCGCAAGCAGCATGCCAGCCACTGCGGCGGTGGCCACATGGCCATAGCCACCGCCCTGAGCATAGCCCGCGTCGAGCTGAGACTGCGTCACCTCAGCGCTGGTCTGCAGCTCGAAGCCACTCATGCGCGGCATGTAGCGCCCACCAACGGTGATCTGGCAACCGTCCGGGGTGAACTGCGCCTCGCACTCCGCCTGGGTGAAAAATGTCGGTGCATTGCGCTTGTAATCCGCCAGCGCCCGCTTGAAGGCATCGTTGCAGGCGGGTTCCGGCACCTGGTCGGCGACGCAGGCGGCAACGCTGTCGTAATTGCTTTGCTGGGTGACCGTGTACAGCTCTTCCTGCGGGCCGCAAGCGGTCAGCGCCAGTGGCAGCGAACCGGCCAGCACCAGCTTGACGGAGCTGCGTCGAACAGGGGGCTTCATGGGGGCTCCTTGCATGTCAGGCCGCCGGCGTCATGCAGGCCGAGTTGAGGAAGCCCACGCTGATTGCCACGCTGGCCGCGTATATGGCCGCAGCCAGTTCACCCTTGGCGATGCGCCTGGACAGGTCGCGCAGCACCAGGCTGGTGAGGCCGAAGGCGAGCAACTGCACCACGGCTGCGATCACCACCCAGGCGACGAAGTCAAGGATGCTCACGCTGTAGGCGATGATGTTGCTGGCTGGCAGCGAGAAACCGATCAGCGAGCCCCCGAGGGCGATGGCCGCCGCCGGATTGTTTTCGCGGATCAGCGAAAACTCGCGGTGGGGCGTAATGCGCGTGTAGATGAACTGGAACAGCCAGAACAGCAGCAGCGCCACACTGATATAGAGAATGAAACCGGTCACCGCCGAAGCATTGAGTGACAGGCGAAGCGCGTCGAGCATGGTGAATCCTTGTCAGGTTACGTTGAAGTCCGTGGGGAACAGGGTGACACCCAGCGAGGTGGTGAAGGTGAGCGCACCGTGCTCATCTTCTTCGAGGGAAAACAGCAGAAATTCGCGACGGTCGGGCAGGCCCGTGTCGCGGGCATAAAGCATCGACAGGTGCTGGACGCCATAGCGCGCCTGCGGGCTGACCACCTGCTCAAGGAACGGGACCAGTTCAGCCTGCCCTTGAGCCTGGCCCCATTGGCGGGAGTAGAGGCAGCCTTCGTGCGTGTAGATCGGCAGGCCGACCTTGGACAGGCAGCCAACCAGCGCCTGCCGGTGCGCATCGTCGCGCACGGCAATGGCGCTGTGGTAGCCGAACAGCACGGTATCGCCCGGCTGGCTGCCGTGCATCAGCACCTGCAGCCAGTAATCTTCGTCGTCCAGGTAATAACGCAAAAGGCGTACGGACTGGCCAAGGTCGACCTCGCCGCAGGCCCATACCGTTTCCGGGCCGGGGAGCTGAAGTTCAGAGTAACCGTCGAGCAACGGCTCAAGCGTTGGAGCAGGCGTGAAGGTACTGCCAAAACGCAGGTCGAAAGGCGGGCTGGCCCGATTGAAAAGCGACATCAATTACTCCCTGGGGTCGCGGCGTTCCTTGCTGGGGGCGACACCTTAACGGGTTTCAATACCTGGGCCAATACTGACGGTGTGAGCATTCTTTTCGCTGGAAATGTGGTGTAACTACTGGCCTGGGCGCCGGTTTGCCGGCGATGCCCCAGCGTGCTGCGCAGCCCAAGCGACAGCGCCCTGAGCCTTGCACAGCGCTTCAGACCATTCACGATGCCGGTGGGAGTAGGTCTTGAGCAACGATTCGTTAAGACTTTTTCCATACTCCGTTAACGTAATTTTCACGATCCGCCCTCTAGCGTCTCTGCCTTTCCGGCAGCCCCCTTTTCTGGCTGCCGCCATGGTTACGAGGCACACGTGGCAAACACCGCATCCCCATCCACATCCAAGCGCGTGGACTGGGCCGGCCTGGGCTGGCTCCTGCTGTTCTTCTGGTATTTCTCCGGCGTCACCCAGGCGTTGCTGCTGTTCAGCGGTACCACCGGTTTCGCTGGCTTCCGCGATGCCCTGTTCCTCAGCACCCTGTGGTTCGTCCCGGTCCTGCTGCTGCCACGCCTCACCCGCACCCTCGCCGCCGTGATCGGCGTGGTGTTGTGGGCCGCCTCGCTGGTGGGTTTGAGCTACTTCGGCATCTACCACCAGGAATTCTCGCAAAGCGTCATCTTCGTGATGTTCGAGTCGAACACCGCCGAAGCGGGCGAATACTTCAGCCAGTACTTCAGCATTGGCCTGATGCTCGGCCTGCTGGCCTACACCGTGGGCGCCGTGCTGCTGTGGACCCGCGTGCGCCCGGTCACCCTGCGCCTGCGCAGCCGCATCCCGGTGGTGGTGCTGTTGCTGGTCGTCAACCTGGTGCTGCCGTTCTACAAGCAGATGGTCACCCAGGAACGCAATTTCGCCGACGCCGTGGAAAAAGTGCAGCAACGCATGGAGCCTGCCGTGCCCTGGCAGCTGGTGGTCGGTTACCGTCAGTACCTGCAGCAGCTGAACAACATGCAGAAACTGCTGGCCCAGAACGCTGCCCTGCCGCCCCTGCAGAACCTGCAGGACAGCAGCGGCGACGCCCCGCGCACCCTGGTGCTGGTACTTGGCGAGTCGACTACCCGCGAACACATGCACCTGTACGGCTACAACCGCGACACCACCCCCAACCTGGATGCCCTGGCCGCCGACAAGAGCCTGACCGTATTCCGCAACGTGGTGACCCCGCGCCCCTACACCATCGAGGTGATGCAGCAAATCCTCACCTTTGGCGACGAGGAACACCCCGACCGCTTCCTCACCGACCCGTCGCTGATCAACCTGATGAAACAGGCAGGCTACAAGACCTTCTGGATCACCAACCAGCAGACCATGACCAAGCGCAACACCATGCTCACCACGTTCTCGCAGCAGACGGACGAGCAGGTGTACCTGAACAACCAGCGCAACCAGAACGCCAGCCAGTACGACGAAGTGGTACTGCCACCGTTCGATAAGGCCCTCAAAGACCCGGCGCCGAAGAAGTTCATCATCGTCCACCTGCTGGGCACGCACATGGACTACCGCTACCGGTACCCGGATGCCTACCAGCACTTCACTGATCGCAAAGGCGCGCCGGCTGCACTGACCGATGACCAGGTAGAAACCTACAACTTCTACGACAATGCCGTGCGCTATAACGATTTCGTGGTGTCGAGCCTGATCAAACAGTATTCGGCGACCACGCCCAACGGCTTCTTGCTGTACCTGTCCGACCACGGCGAAGACGTCTACAGCTCCGGCAACCACGACCGCCTGGGCCGCAACGAAGGCGCGCCAACCCGGCCGATGTACACCGTGCCGTTCCTGCTGTGGACATCACCGAGCTGGCAGGCCGAGCACCCGCGTGACCTGCAGTCGATGGCCAACCGTGCCTACAGCAGCTCGCACCTGATTCATACGCTGTCGGACCTGGCAGGGTTGAGCTACGACCGGTACGAGCCGGCCAAGAGCCTGGTGAGCACGCAGTTCACGCCAATGCCGCGCTGGATTGGCGACCCGTACCGCAAGGATGGGTTGCATGAGTTCGACCAGCTGCCGCAGGACACGGCGGGGCAGGCTCAGCAGACTGCGGCCAATTCCCAGCAGTAACGAGCGGACGGCTACCCACCGCTCTGAAGGCCGATGGCGAGGTCTCTGACATGCCATCGGCCTTTTCTTTGTCCAGTCGCTGCGCAACGCATGCCAGCAGCTTTACTTGATATCAACACAGCGGCAGAACACACGGCGGGGAAAACACACCATGGGCGAACTCGAAGCATTCAACCGCTCCCTCTTCCTGCTGATCAACGCCGGCAGTGACACGCCGCACTGGCTGATACTGCTCGCCATCGGTATAGCCAAGGGACTGATCTTTCTGCTTCCCGTGCTGATGATGGGGTTCTGGTTGTGGGGGCATCGTGGCGAACGCAGGCTGGTGCTCAAGGCGACGCTGATTACAGTGATTGCGTTGGTCGTCAACCAGCTGATCTGGGCGGTCTGGCCGCATCCACGGCCATTCATGATCGGGTTGGGGCACACGTGGATGCTGCATGCACCTGATTCGTCGTTCCCGAGCGACCACATGACCGTGTTCGGCTGCATCGGCTTGACCCTACTGCTCGACGGCTTGTCGGGTTGGGGCGCGATCATCCTGCTGACCGGGCTCAGCGTCGCCTGGGCGCGGGTGTTCCTTGGGGTGCACTTCCCGCTCGACATGCTAGGCGCGATGATGGTCTCGCTATTGGTTTACACAGGGTTCTCGCCTGTCTGGCAGCGTATTGGCCGGCCTGTCACCGAACTGGCGGAACGGTGCTATCGCAGCCTGATGGCGGTGCCGATCAGGGCGGGTTGGCTGCGGGGCTGAGGTAAAACCGACATTGCGTCGCCATCCTGGCTGTCGGCAGGCACGCGCTTGCCACTCTTGGTAAACTAGGGCAGCTCTTCCTGAAGGCCGATCCGGCGAGGACACTGACCACGCCATCGGCCTTTTTCCTTGTTTCGATCGTTGCCCTAGAAACCAATGTCCTAGGCTCTGCCTGAAAAAAGCCGTCGCATACACCGCAAGACACAAGCTAGCGAGACCATCGCGGCATAACTTTTTGCGAGCTTGTGGAAGCGCGTGACGATTCGGCGCTTCTCTTTCAGCCAACCAAACATGCATTCGATGATGTTGCGCTGTCGGTATTTGGGCCGGTCGAACAGTCTGGGTAAGCCAGGCTTGGGCTTCGAGCATGTGGATTTTGGTTGTCAGGCCGCCACGGCTGCGGCCTAGAGCGTGATCGGCAGGCTCGTCAGCCCCCCTTTTTTCCGCGCTCCAGATGAAGCACGGGTTGTTCTAACAGCAGTCGAATCGATCATCCAGGTGCGGGGATCGATCAAGCCTTTGTCATTGAGCCTGAGGTGCAATCGTCTGAGCATTTGATCGAACGTTCCGCGATTTCGCCAGACTCGGAAGCGGTGATAGACCGTCGCCCAAGACCCGAAACGCTCTGGCATATCTCGCCAGGCTGCTCCTGAGCAGAGCACCCAGAGCACACCATTGAGCATCAAGCGATCACTGCTGCGGGGGCCTGCCCCCTAACGTGGGCTGCCGTGAAGAGATCGGCGACTACTGCCCACGCTTGATCCGAGAGTTCGTACCGCTTTGCCATTACAGAATTCCTTTCCGTAGATGGTCGGCTACTGTACAGAACCCAAACGGTTCCACGGCCACATTTGAGTTTCTTGGGATTTCAGACAGAGCCTAGGCTCGAAACAAGCCAAAAGAGCGCACGAGGCATTCGTATTGCCGATCTGGCGCAATACGTGGATCAACAGCGAGAGGCTGCCCTCAAGGAATGTGCGCAATTGAACAAGACGCTTCGGGCCGGATAATCGGGGATTGCACCTCGCCGGCAAGGTGCCGGTGGCCGTCGACATCGTCGACGATTAACCCGGACCTGCCTTTGGCGAGGGCAGCTAACGACCCATGGCGGACATCGCCAGAATGTCCGCCATGGTCGACAACGCTACTTCGGCATCAACACCGTATCGACCACATGAATCACGCCATTGGCCTGCATTACATCGGCGATGGTGACCGCGGCCTTACCACCTTTCGCGTCCATCACCCAAAGCTGGCTGCCATGTAGCATGACGGTTAGAGGTTCACCCTGGACGGTTTTCAGCATGATCTTGCCGCCGTGTGCCTTGGCCTCGGTCATCAATTGCTTGGCAGTGAGGGTGCCGGACACAACGTGGTAGGTCAGTATCTTGGTCAGATCCGCTTTGTGCTCAGGTTTCACCAAGGTGTCGACTGTACCAGCAGGTAGCTTGGCGAAGGCTTCGTTGGTCGGTGCAAAGACAGTGAAGGGACCTTTACTGTTGAGGGTGTCCACCAGACCCGCTGCTTTGACAGCCGCCACCAGCGTGGTGTGGTCTTTGGAGTTCACCGCGTTTTCGACAATGGTATTGTTGGGGTACATCGGCGCACCGCCGACCATAAGCGGGCTGGCGGCGAAGCTAGGGGATGCCGTCAGGCAGAGGGCGACTAGGCAGGTCGCGGTAATACGTTGAACAAAGGTAAGCATGATGCGTCTCCTCGATTCTTTGGCCTTCGGATGAAGGTGAGGAATATACGGAGCAGCAACCCGGACGGATGCATCACAACGACGATATTTTTCCTTGAGCGATGACTGGCCCGGTCGGCAGCCCGGTCGGCGAGCCTTTCAGAGGCTCCAGAGACACCGCCAGCACCGCACCGTCGGTGAGTGCTCCAGCAAGCTCCGAAGGCACGGTCAGTGCGGTGGCTGCATTGGCCGCCAAGAGACCGAGCGAACGTGGCGTGCCATCGCCGCCGATCACCCAGGCCTGGGCAGTACGGTATCTCCAGGTGGTGGTTCGGGTGGGGACGAACAGCACGCTGGTGCCACCGGTTTGAACCGTCGCGGCGAACAGTGTAACCCCGTCGCTCTGCTCAAGGCGGGCAAGCATTGCAGGCTGCGTTGGATGTGGCGGTTGTACGAGCGTGATAACGCTTGCGAGCAGGCAGGCCGCCAGAGCCGCCGAGGTCCAGCGCCAGAACCTGAGGCTGCGCCACCAAACCGGTCGTTCGCGCTGCGGCTGGCCGATTACTGGGAACAGTTTCGCCTCGATCGCCTGCCAGACATGCGCTGGCGGGCTGACCTCAGGCATTCGATCAAGCCAGCACGCAAAGTGAGACTGCCATGCTGCAATTGCCGCCTGAGCATTGGGGTCCCGTGCAGCAATGGCCTCGACCTGGGCGCGGTCCTCGGCGCTGAGCACGCCCAGCACGTATTCGGCGATCAACTGATCGCGTTCGTCGGATGGCACACCTTGCTCGTTCATAGGCCCAGGCACCCACGCAAGACCAGCAGCCCCCGACGGATCCAGCTTTTCATGGTGCCCAGCGGGATACTGTGGCGTTCGGCCAGTTCGGCATACGAGCAGCCCTCGAAGAATGCCACGCGGATATAGCGTTGCTGATCCTCCGCCAGCGTTGCCAGGCAGCGATCGATCGCATTGCCCTGGCGTTCGCGCTCGATGCTGTCGATGACCGTGTCCTTGGCAGCCCATTGCGTGGCGGCTTCGAGTGGCTCGTGTACACGCCGGGCGCGTCGCCGGTCGATGGCCTTGTGCCGAGTGATGGTCGCCAGCCATGTGTAGGCACTGGCGAGCCCGGGGTCAAAACTGGAAGCCTTGAGCCAGATACTGGTGTAGGCCTCCTGCAGCACCTCTTCTGCCTCGGCGCGATTGCCCAGGTAGCACAGGCAGATCCCGAACAGTCGGGCCGAAGTGGCGCGGTACAAAGTTTCGAAGGCCAGGCGGTTACCGCTGCCGCAAGCCTGCAGTAGCACATCCTGTGCCTGGGCTTCGGTTTCCCGTGGGGCGGACTCCGCAGTGTTCGGTCTGATAGGCAAAGGGGGCGGTCTCCTGCGGCGCATTCAACTACTCTAGCCTGCTTTGCAGGCGCTGCTCGGGTGGCCATGGCGCAGCTTTTTTTTCCATCCGGTGCATCCAGTTCTACCGTTGGCGGGTATTGCTGAATGGGCGGCCTGTGACTGCCCAGCCAAATAACCTGTAGGAGCACTACACATGAGCCTCAAACCCTCCGCCTGTCTGCTCGCCTGCTGCCTCGCCCTGGCGCTGCAACCCGCTCACGCCCAATCCGCGGTGCCAGATGCGGTCAAGGTCCCCGATGGCCATCGCGTCTTGCTCGAGACCGTCGGCGTCGGCGAAATCACCTACGAATGCCGCGACAAGGCCAACACGCCCGGCCAGACCGAATGGACCTTCGTCGGCCCCAAGGCAGTGCTCAATGATCGCGCCGGTAAACAGGTGGGCGATTACTTCGGCCCGCCCGCTACCTGGCAGGCCAAGGATGGCTCGAAAGTCACGGGCACCCAGCTGGCGGTGGCACCGGCGGACAAAGGCGCCATACCCTACCAACTGGTCAAGGCCAACCCGGCCGAAGGCAAAGGCGCCATGCAAGGGGTCAGCTATATCCAGCGCCTGGCCACCCGCGGCGGCGTGGCGCCGACAAGCGACTGCACAGCGCAGAACAAAGGTACCAAGCAAGTCGTCCAGTACCAGGCCGACTATGTGTTCTGGACAGCCAAGTAAGATGCACTTGAGCAGACACCTTGCAATCGTTCATCTACGCTCGTTGGCAAGCCCCCGGCTGGATGGCCGGGGTACCTTGCATGACACAAGGAAGCTGCACACATTGAATTCGCCTGTCGCCCCCTTCGACTTCCACCGCTGCCTGGAGGCCTGCGCACAGGGCGACCGGCGCGCCCTGCAAGCACTTTACGACCACGAAGGCGCACGCCTGCTGGGCGTTGCTCGGCGCATCGCGCGTGACGACGCCAGCGCAGAAGATATCGTCCACGACGCGTTTATCCGCATCTGGACCCGCGCCGCTAGCTTCGACCCGGCGCGCGGCTCGGCACGCGGCTGGATCTACAGCATCACCCGCCACCTGGCATTGAATTCGATCCGCGATTCCCGCCGCGAAACGGTGCTGGACGAAGCCGATATGGATACGACGCCCACATTGCACGGGGGATTCGATGACATTGACCTCTGGTCAGGGTCGGCGAAGATCTACCGTTGCCTCGAAAAACTGCAGCCTGCACCGCAGCGTTGCATCCTGCACGCCTATGTGGACGGCTGCAGCCACGCCGAAATCGCTGGGCTTCTGGGGGCGCCCTTGGGCACCGTCAAAGCCTGGATCAAGCGCAGCCTCAAGGCATTACGGGAGTGCCTGGAATGAAGCCGGATACTGCCGAGGAACTGGACAGCCTCGCTGGCGAGTTTGTGCTGGGAACCCTGTCGCCACAGCAACATGCCACAGTGATTGAGCGCCTGGGCAGCGATCCGGCTTTGCGCGCCGCCGTGGATGCCTGGGAGGCTCGTTTGCTGGAGCTGACCGCGCTGGCTGCGCCGCAACCAGCAAGCGCTCGCCTATGGGGCCGTATCCAGCGCAGCCTGAGTGAGCTGGCCGCACCCGCCGTACAACAGCGAGTCAAATGGTGGCGACGCCTCGGCCTGTGGCAAGGGCTGAGTGCTGCGGGGCTGGCTGCAAGCGCGGTCCTGGCGTTTACCTTGCTGACTGCACCCCCGCCCACCACTCAATTCGTGGTGGTATTGGTGGCGCCGAGCAGCCAGACCGCCGGCTGGGTGGTGCAGACCAGCGACAGCCGCATGATCGAGCTGATCCCGCTTGGCCAGGATGTTGTCCCCGAAGGCATGGCCCTTCAGTTCTGGACCAAGGGTGAACAGTGGCGTGCCCCAGTTTCACTGGGCCTGGTCAAGCCCGGAGAGCCCTATCGTGTTCCGCTACAGAGCCTACCACCGCTGGAGGCCAACCAGTTGTTCGAGCTTACATTGGAGAAATCCAGCGGTTCACCTACCGGGCTGCCGACGGGGCCGGTTAAGTTCATTGGCCGCGCGGTAAAAGTGATTTGAGGAAAAAAGGTCTAGAATCACTGACTGCTTTGGATCGAGAGCAGCCGTTCGCGACTGATTCCAATCGACCCACAGCCGATGCCTACCACCAGAAAGCGCATATAGAGGTAGCATCGTTACCCACCCGCCTAATCAGCCCGGGCGCCGAGTTTAACCGGTGCCTGAATGATCTGATCCAGCCACTTCCAGCCTTTACCCATCCCCTCGCCCACGCAAATGGGTATACCGCCGCAGCGAGTTCCAATCACGGTGACCGGATACGCATGAGACCCTCGGTATGTCCCAGTCCATTTCAAACAACCGACTCACCCCTTCGTGACGCAAGTCGTGGAAGTGCAGATCCTCTATCCCTTTCATCTTGCATGCTTTCGACCAGGCTGTTCCGATTGAATCCGTGTTGTAAGGGAATATCTCGCGACACGCTCTGGGCATGCTCTGCACGATGATCCACGCCTCATCCGGCAAGTAACACCAGACATCGTTGCCGATCTTCTGACCAGGGTTTTTCATGTCCGGCACCTTCACTGCCTGTCGGTGCTCATCGAGATCTTCCCACCGTAAGCGTGTGATCTCGTCCATTCGGCGGGTCGAAAAGATCGCGAACGCTACTACCTTGGGCATGTGGATGACGCTCGGACGCCGCTGCAACATCTCGAAGAAGTGCTCCATCACCTTATCGATCTCATCGAGCGAAGGACGCCGATCCCGCTCTCGGCTCTTCAGGTTGTAGCCGAACTTCTTCAGCACGAGGCGCGCATCTGGCATTGCTTGCGCGTCAATCTCATACCCCCACGCCGCCCTGGCCAGGGACAGCACCGACCCCAGGCCAAATCATTGCCGGCCGTCTGCGGCTTAATGCCTCCACCTTCAGCACTCATGCGCCAAAGCGCATAGTCCACCAGCACCTGCTGGGTGAGGTCAGAATCCACCTTCTCACCCAGGTAGCTGTTCTTGATGGCATTCAACGTGCGCCGCTTCGTCTCGCCCAGCGGCCGGGCTTTCTCGGCCTCGACCAGGTAGCGGTCGATCATCTGCTTGACCGTGTGCCCTACCCCGCTCGCCCGCCCGATTGCACCAGGTTCCGCCAACTCGGTTTCCCGTCGCTTCGCCCAGGCCACCGCCGCCTGTTTGCGGGCGAACGTCTGGCTCTCTTGGTAGACTGTCACCTTGTCGCGGTTGATGCGGATCTGAGCTGTGTAGCTGATGGAGCCGTCGGCCTTCTTGCGGGGCCTGATCGTTGCCATGAGAATTGGTACACGTCCTGATTCGATTGGTACATTGTACAAAGCGCTTGGTAAAAACGCCCCAAAACCCCCGAAAATCGGTACGAAACACGTTGAACGAAATCACTGCAAAATCAGGTGCTAAGCCAGATACCACGCGCCCTGAGCCGTCCAGACGCTTCAGCGTTGCCCCCATGATGGATTGGACTGACCGCCACTGCAGGTTCTTCCTGCGCCTGCTCTCCAAGCAAACCCTGCTCTACACCGAAATGGTCACCACCGGCGCCTTGCTGCACAACGACGCCCACCGTTTCCTGCGTCACGACGTCTCTGAGCACCCGCTGGCTCTGCAGTTGGGCGGCAGCGTGCCGGCCGAGCTGGCCGCTTGTGCCAAGTTGGCCGAGGAAGCTGGCTACGACGAGGTCAACCTCAACGTTGGCTGCCCGAGCGACCGGGTGCAGAACAACATGATCGGCGCCTGCCTGATGGCCCACCCGGCGCTGGTCGCCGATTGCGTGAAGGCCATGCAGGACGCGGTATCCACGCCCGTGACGGTGAAGCACCGCATTGGCATCAATGGCCGCGACAGCTATGCCGAGCTGCGCGATTTCGTTGGCCAGGTGCGAGAGGCCGGTTGCCGCAGTTTTACCGTGCATGCGCGGATCGCGATTCTCGAAGGGCTGTCGCCGAAGGAAAACCGCGAGATCCCGCCGCTGCGCTACGACGTGGCCGCGCAGCTCAAGGCTGACTTCCCGGACCTGGAGATCGTGCTCAATGGCGGGATCAAGACCCTGGCGCAATGCCAGGCGCATCTTCAGACCTTCGATGGCGTGATGCTGGGGCGCGAGGCGTACCACAACCCTTACCTGCTGGCCGAGGTGGATCAGCAGCTGTTTGCCAGCGAAGCGCCGGTGGTGAGCCGCAGCGAGGCACTGGAGCAACTGCGGCCTTATATCGTGGCGCATATGGAGAGTGGCGGCGCTATGCATCACATCACCCGGCATATCCTGGGGCTTGGCCAGGGGTTCCCGGGTGCGCGGCGGTTCCGGCAGCTGTTGTCGGCGGATATTCACAAGGCGGCGGAGCCGCTGAAGGTGTTTGATCAGGCGGCGGAGTTAATGCAGGGGCGGTGAGGCTGGGGCTGACAGGCGCTGCAACACTCAAGGCGAACCCCCAGGGAACCTCACGCCACCTCCTGACTCGAATCATCACCGTCGGCACTTCTGCCCCGCCCCACTGGCCTCTTGAGCGCCCGTCGGGCCTCGGGTAATGTCGAGTAAATGCACAGGACAGAGCACGCCCATGACCTCCAAGCTGGAACAACTCAAGCAGTTCACCACCGTGGTTGCCGACACCGGGGACCTGGATGCCATCACCCGCCTCAAGCCGGTCGATGCCACCACCAACCCCTCCCTGCTGCTCAAGGCCGCGGCCATCCCGGGCTACGCCGAGCTGCTCAAGCAAGTGAAGGCCGATGCCAAGGGCGATGTAGACCTGGCCTGCGACAAGTTCGCCGTGGCTGTGGGCGCGGGCATTCTCAAGGTGATTCCCGGGCGTATCTCCACCGAAGTGGATGCGCGCCTGTCGTTCGATGAGCCGGCACTGCTGAACAAGGCACGCCAGCTGATCGGCCTGTACGAAGCCGCAGGGGTGTCGAAAGACCGCGTACTGATCAAGCTCGCCTCCACCTGGGAAGGCATCCGCGCCGCCGAGAAGCTGGAAAAAGAAGGCATCCAGACCAACCTGACCCTGCTTTTTTCCTTCGCCCAGGCCCAGGCCTGCGCCGACGCCGGGGTGTTTCTGATTTCGCCATTCGTGGGCCGCATCTACGACTGGTACAAGAAGAATACCGGCCAGGAATACGTCGGCGCCGAAGACCCGGGCGTGCAGTCGGTCACGCGCATCTACAACTACTACAAGGCCAATGGCTACGACACCGTGGTCATGGGCGCCAGCTTCCGCAACCTCGGCCAGATCGAACAGCTGGCCGGGTGTGATCGCCTGACCATCAGCCCGGACCTGCTGGACAAGCTGAGCAGCGACCAAGGCGAACTGCCGCGGGTTCTCAAGCCGGGCAATGCCGGTGAAGCCAGACAGGTGCTGAACGAAAGCCAGTTCCGCTGGGCGATGAACGAAGATGCCATGGGCACCGAGAAGCTGGCTGAAGGTATTCGCCAGTTCGCCCGGGATCAGGAAAAACTCGAGAAGTTGATGGGTGAAAAAGCCTGATACATCTAAGGTTTGCCAGGCGGGCGGGAAATGTTCAGCATTTTCCGCCCGTTTCGTTTCAGCGGGCTGTGAACGCGTTCCGAACCCAAAGGCAAAATGACCTCATCCCCCTTGCCCCTCGTACTCTCCGGCCCGGTACTGCGCCGCCTTGAACCGCAAAGGCTGGCCATCTGGCTGGTCGGCAGCCAACCCCTGCAACCTGAATTCATCTTCGACGGCACCGCCCAGGTCGATTGCCAGGTCGTCGCCGTTGGCCAGCACGCCTTCGTTCACCTGTTGGACGTCCACTTCGCCGAGCCCCTGCCGCGCAACGTCGCCATCGCCTATGACCTGCTGATCGACGGCCAGGGCGTTGCCGGCTGGGCCCCGCACCTGCTCTACCCCGGCAGCCAACGCCCCAGCCTGGTGCTGCGTGACCGCCTCGATCAGCTGCTGCACGGGTCCTGTCGCAAACCGCATTACCCTGCCGCCGACGGCCTGCTCTGCGCCGACCGCCTGCTGCAGGCCTGCCAACGCCCGGAGGACCGCCCCGCCGTGCTCTTGATGAGCGGCGATCAGGTGTATGCCGACGACGTCGCCGGCCCGATGCTGCGGGCCATTCACTCGCTGATCGAACGCCTGGGGTTGTTCGACGAAGCGCTGGATGGCGCAGTCGTGACCGACAGCCAGGCGCTCTACCGGCATGCTGCCAGTTACTACCATCGTGCCGACCTGCTGCCGGCCCAGGCCCGCAACGAAACCCTGCGCGAACGCTTCTTCGGCGGCAAGCGCAAACCGATATTCTCTTCCAGCAATGCCGACAACCACCTGGTGACCTTAGCCGAGGTCATGGCCATGTACTTGCTGGTATGGGCGCCCGCGCCCTGGCACCTGGTGGACCTGGGCATGCCTGCCGGCCTGAGCCAGCATGACCAGGCGCGCTACCATACGGAACTGCCGCTGATCGAAGCTTTCGCCGCCAACCTGGGTGACGTGGCACGGGTGATGGCGCACCTGCCCTGCCTGATGATCTTCGATGATCACGACATCACCGACGACTGGAACCTCTCCGCGCAATGGGAAGAAACCGCCTATGGCCACCCCTTCTCGCGACGAATCATCGGCAACGCGTTATTGGGCTATCTGCTGTGCCAGGCCTGGGGTAACGACCCGGATGGCTGCAACACGCTGATCGGGCGGTGCCAGGCGCTGAGCCAGCAGCAGGACGAGCTGATCAGTGAGCTCCTGCGCTTCCAGGGCTGGCAATACAGCCTGCCCAGCGAGCCGCCGCTGCTGGTGCTGGACACCCGCACCCGCCGTTGGCGCAGCGAGAGCGACCTGGGCAAGCCGTCCGGCCTGCTCGACTGGGAAGCGCTGTGCGAGCTGCAGCAGGCGCTGCTGGACCATCCTTCGGCAATCATCGTGTCACCGGCTCCGGTCTTTGGCGTCAAGCTGATCGAGACCGTGCAGAAGGTGTTCAGCTGGCTGGGCTACCCGTTGCTGGTGGATGCCGAGAACTGGATGGCCCACCGCGGCGCAGCGCAGGTGATCCTCAACATCTTCCGCCATTCGCGCACGCCGGGGCACTACGTGATCCTCTCGGGCGATGTGCATTATTCATTCGTCTATGAGGTGCTGATCCGCCATCGCCAACGCAGCCCGCACCTCTGGCAGGTGACCAGCAGCGGGATCAAGAACGAGTTCCCGCGGCGCTTGCTGAACGTGCTCGACAGGCTCAACCGCTGGTTGTACTCGCCACGTTCACCATTGAACTGGTTTACCAAGCGCCGGCAGATGGAGGTTGTGCCCCGCCCACCCAGCCGCAGCAAGGCCGGGGAGCGGTTGTGGAATGGGGCGGGGTTGGGGCAGGTGTTCTTCGATGAGCAGGGGCGACCGGCGCGGGTGCTGCAACTGAGCGCGGATGGCAGTGAGGCGACCGAGTTCGCACAGCGAGAGTGACTTGCCTGGTGAGGTTGTGGAGGCCTTGCTGGCCTCTTCGCGGCTAAAGCCGCTCGTACAGGGATCTCACCTGCCTTGAGGTCTGTGGAGGAACTGTGGGAGCGGCTTTAGCCGCGAAGGGGCCAGCGCAGGCTGCAGATCAGGTGCGCTCCAGCGCATTCACCAGGTCATGGAACGCTTCGCGGTTGGAGTCATTGAGCCCCATGAGAATCTTGTGCGCCTCCAGCACCTTGGAGCGTACTACATCTTCGTTCTGATCCTGCGACGGCAGGTCGGTCAGGCACTCAGGGCGCGGCACCGGGCGGTCGACGATGTTGAACACCTGGTCGAAGCCCATCGATTGCAGCAGCCGCGAAATATCCGGGTTGGTGGTAACCACGGTCGGCAACAGGCCCACCTTCTGCCGCGACAGGATCGACAGCTTGGCCAGCAGGCCCAGGGTGGTGCTGTCGATGCTTTCGGTTTCGGTCAGGTCGATGACAATGGTCGAGAAGTTCAGTGCGGTGAAAATCTTCTCGATCGTCGCATCCAGCGCCGAACACAGGGTCAGGCGCACTTCACCGACGAATTTCAGCACAAAGGTACCGCTCTGCTCGGCGAACTGGATTCTACCGGTACTCATTGAAGGTTCCTGCTCAACACCAATAGGGCGATATCATCCGGCATCTCCCCAAGCGTAGCCAATCCGAATCGTTGGCGCAGCCCATCCAGGCTACCCCCCGCCGCCTTGACGATATCCGGCAAGGCAGCTTCTTTATCTTTGAGCGTATGCCCCGGCAAAAGGTCCAGAATGCCGTCGGACATCAGGCTCAGGCTGAACTGCGGCGGCAGCTCGATCACCAAGTCCTGGTAGCTCGCTTCGTCGAACAACCCTACCGGCAGGCCTCGGCCTTCCAGGTAGCGGGCTCCGCCGGGGGTAAACAGCACCGGCAGCGGCAGGTGGCCGCCCACGGCATAGGTCAGCAGGCCGGTTTCTTCGTCGATCACGCCACCGACCATGGTCACGTGCTTGCCCAGCTTGCAGTTGATCAAACCACGGTTGATGTGGCTGAGCACTTCCGAAGGCTTGAACTCGCGTAGCTTGCTGTTGCGCTTGAATTCGAACAACAGCCGTGTGGTCATGAACTTCAGCAGCACCGTGACGAACGCCGACGACGCGCCGTGCCCGGAGACATCGGCCAGGTAGAAGGCAATGCGCCGCTCATCCACGCGGAAGTAGTCGACGAAATCGCCCGACAGGTACAGCGATGGAATGATCTGGTGCTCGAAAGAGAACTCGCCGAGCTTCCAGGGGCTTTCTGGCAGCATGTTCATCTGCACTTGGCGACCAGCGGTCTGGTCCTCCTGCAACAGGTGCAGGCTGGCCTCCAGTTCGCGGTTGGCCGCTTCCAGCTTGTCGCGGTAGCGCTGGTTTTCCAGCACCAGGCGCGAACGGTCAAGCGCCCGGCGTACCGAGTGCTCGAGCACGGCCAAGTCTTCCAGCGGCTTGATCAGGTAGTCGGCGGCCCCCAGGCGCAAGGCCTCGACCGCGTCGCTCATCACGCCGGCACCCGAGACCACGATCACCGGCAACTGCGGCGCACGCTCGCTGATCTGGCGGATCAGTTCGAGGCCGCCCATCTGCGGCATGCGCAGATCGCAGATCACGAGGTTGGGCTGGTGTTCTTCAAAGACCTGAAGCCCCTGCTGGCCATTTCCGGCCTGGAGGACGCTGAAGCCACTGTCTTCCAGATAGGCGGCGAGGCTCGCACGGACCACGTCGTCATCATCGATGATCAGCAGCGTTGCACTGATTTTCTGCATGTGGGCGAACGGCGCCGATTTGGGGTGGTGCAGGGGCGTCTGCAAGGCTGACATCCAACTGCTGGAATACTCTGTAGTATCACTCTACTTGAGTTGTAGGCCAAGAACGCGGCCCAGGCAACCAGTCGAGCTACCTCGTAAGGCGCAGACGGTACTCCCATCCGCCAGGCGTTTCAAGCATACGTCGGTCGAGTTCGCTGCTCTTTACAGGGTAAATCACCGAGAGTTATAAAAACGCCAACCAGTACTACCTATTGGGAAGGATGCAGCATGCCTCACACGCCCACCAGCCACAGCGAAAAACGCGATTTCATCCGCATGCGCATCGACACCGAGGTCAGCCTGCTGCATGAGGGGCAGGTCATCGCGGCGATCTGCCTGGACCTTTCCAGCGGCGGCATGCAGGTGCAGGCGCCGCAGCAATTCAAGGTGGGTGACCCCTTGGAGGTGCGCATCGAATCCGATCACCCCGCACTCAAGGGCTTGCATGCCACCACCGAAGTGGTGTGGATCGCCAATCAACCCGGCGGGCAGCAGAAATTTGGCCTGCGCATCCTGGCCATGCATTGAGCTGAAATGAAAACGGCGACCCGAAAGTCGCCGTTTTCATACATGCCAGGATCAGAAGTCGTCTTCGACTTCGCCATCCTTGACCTTGAACTCGCGGTTCTGCAGGTAGGCATTGCGGATGAAGATGTACTTGTCTCCCTGGATCAGCTTCTCGGCCGACAGCAGGCTGGCGCGCGTGTCGACTACGTTGAGGGCGAAGATCGAATTACGCACCGGCACATCGTTGATGTATCGGTAGGGTTCGGTATAGGAGTCCGGGTACTTGGCCAGGCCGTCACGCACGGTGCTCGGGCCGAGTAGCGGGATCACGACGTATGGACCGCTGGGCACGCCCCAGTGACCGAGGGTCTGGCCGAAGTCTTCGTCGTTGCGCTGCAAGCCCATCTTGCTGCCGACATCGAAGAAGCCACCGATGCCGAACACCGTATTGACGATCAGCCGCGCCGTGTCGACGCCTGCCGCATGGGGCTTGAATTGCAGCACGTCGTTGGCCAGGTTGGTGACATCACCAACGTTGTTGAACATGTTGTGGATGCCATCCTGCAAGAACTGCGGGGTGACCCACTGGTAGCCCTTGGCCAACGGCTTGAGGCCATAGGTATCGATCGCATCGTTGAAACGGAAGATCGGGCGGTTGACCGCTTCCCAGGGATCTTCCTCGGTGGCGGCATGGGTGGCTGCCACGGGCGCCAGCAACAAGCTGGCGCAGACACAGGCCTGGGTGACTCGTTCGATCACACCGGCACCGATCCTACGCATAGATGTTTCTCCATCGAAATTCTCGGTCGCAAACGCCACGTGAGCGCTGCTGTACGGCGGCAGTATAGAGCCTTGTACGCTGATAAACAGCCTTACACATTTTTGCTCAATAATTTGTGAACAACTGTTGCCCGTCACGGCACGGTAACAATCGTCCAATAGCCTGCGGACTATTTCAGGGACGTTACCATGCTCGCTGCACCCGCCATTACCGCTGTGCTGTTCGGCCTGCGCGGTTGCCTGGTCCAGGCCACCGACGGCAACCCCCTGCCCGCCCCTGGCGCCCTCGAAGCCCTGGCCGGCCTGCGCCACGCCCAGGTGCCGTGCATCTGGCTGGACGATCTCGGCAGCCTGCAAAGCAGGCGCCTTGCCAGCGTTCTCCCCGCCTGGCTGCCGGGCCACTCGGTCAATGGTGTGCACTGGCCGGCGCCAAACGCCTGCTGGCAGGCCTTGATGAGCCTGGGCAGCGAACGCCTGGAAGGTTGCGTGCTGGTCAGCGGTGAGCCAAAGCTGCTGCAATCTGGCCTCACCGCCGGCTTGTGGACGGTGGGCCTGGCGGCCTGCAGCCCCTCGTGCGACGCCTCCACCAGGCAATGGCAGGCCATGACCCAGCAAGAGCAGGACCTGGCGCGTGGCAAGGCCACCCTGGGGTTGTTCAGCCTGGGGGTACATTCGGTGATCGACCACCTCGATGAACTGGACGCCTGCCTTGCCGACATCGCCCTGCGTTGCAGCAAGGGCGAAAAACCCTGACACAGCGCCATTGATGTCGATCATGCAAAGCGCCAGCGAGTGGATTACGCTAGGAGACAGGCGAGAACCTTTGCCGCTTCGCTGAGGTCCATGCCTTGCCAAGCCATTGATGGAGAACAGCCAATGCCTGCCCGCGAATTGCAAGAGCGCTTGAACAGCCTGCGCGAGCAACTGGACCGCAACATACCGCTTACGGATGAAGAACTGGCCGCCTTGCACGAAGAGGCCAGGCAGATCGAAGCGCAGTTGAAGCTCGAGGAAGCCACGCCGGACAACAACGTGGTTGACGGGGTGAACCTGGCGATCGAACGTTTCGAGGCCGATCACCCGGACTTGACCGCGACACTGCGCAGCATCGCCAACTCGCTGCACAGTATGGGGATCTGAAACATCTGGGGCCGCTTTGCGGCCCCGATTACATGCAAATTACTGCCGAACCAGCCGCCGGTTCGCCGGGCTGATCGCTCCGGTGCTGCGGTACGGGTTGATATCCAGCCCGCCGCGGCGTACGTACCGCGCATACACCGTCAGGTGCTCAGGCTGCAGCAGGTTCTTCAAGTCCAGGTAAATCCGCTCCACGCACTGCTCATGGAAGTCGGCATGCTGGCGAAAGCTGATCAGGTAGGTCAGCAGGCTGGCATGGTCAAGCGCCCTGCCCTTGTACTCGACCACCACGCTACCCCAGTCCGGCTGGCCGGTCACCGGGCAATTGGATTTGAGCAGGTGGCTGTGCACGGTCTCTTCGACAATGCGCTCCGGGTGGCAGCTCAACAGCTCCGGTTGCGGCTGCTCGTAGTTGTCGATCGCCACATCCAGCGCATCGATGCACTGCCCAGGCAACGCGACCACGCCTTGGGCCTCCACTTCTGCCAAGGTCCGCACCTGCACATCGACGGGTTTGCCAGCGACCGCCGACAGGTCCTTGACCAGGCACGCCTGGAGCTCGCCGATCGAGGCAAACACGGTCTGATTCAACGAGTTGAGGTAGAGCTTGAACGACTTCGACTCGATGATGTTCGGCGAATCGGCCGGAATGGCGAACTCGCCGATGGCCACCACCGGTTTGCCCGAGGGCAGCAGCCACGACAGCTCGAAGCAGTTCCAGTAGTCCACGCCCTGCCACGGCAAAGTCTGGGCAGTCACACCCAGCTCAGCCCACTTGGCCGTGCGCGGGATCGGGAACAGCAGCGAGGGCGTGTAGGTGGCGATGTATTCGCTGGACTTGCCCAGCGGAGAGTGTTCGGCGGCGGGATGCATGGAAACTGACCTGGAGGTTCGAAATTGCCCCTAGTCTACCGGTTTTGCACCCCGCCTTGGAGTGCCAGTCACTCGATGGTCAGCTCACCGACCATACCGGCCTGGTAATGCCCCGGCACGTTGCAGGCGAATTCGATCGGCGCCGACTTGCGGAACGTCCAGGTCAGCTCGGCGCGCTGGCCAGGCTGCAGCAGCACGGTATTGCCGCCGTCGTGGCCGTGGGCACCGTGGTCCATCGGCTTGGCGGGTGCGTGGCCCATCTGCGAATGGTCCATGCCCTCATGCTGCATGGCAGCGTTGTACATGTTGCCCTGCATGGCGATCATTTCCTTCTGGTGTTCGGCATGCATGGCCTTGTCACCGAGGTTGAACTCATGGGGCAGCTTGCCTTCGTTGATCAGCACGAAGCGCACGGTCTCACCGACTTTGACGTGCAGGTTCTTGGGCTCGAAGGCGATGTCCTTGAGCACCACTTCGACGGTGCGGGTGGCCTTGGCCGCCGGAGCGGGCTCGCCGAAAGCGAAGGCTTTCGCCTCGCCAGCCAGGGTGGACAGGCTGGCCAGGGCCAACGCAGCGGCGACGAACAGGTGCTTCATGATGACTCCGAAAGATCACGGCGGGATGAGACCACTCTAGAAAGGCACGGCTGGCGGTTAGCTGACGGGGAGATTACAACTTTGTCAGCTTGGCCGAGGCACAAGTTAGTCACGTATCATTTCTGCCATTACATCTCCCCCTGTGGGAGCGGGTTTACCCGCGAATGCTCTAGTGAACGCACCGACGCATTCGCGGGTAAAACCGCTCCCACAAGGAACCGCGTCAACCCTCTGATTGTGGATTGAGCATGAAACTGCTGATCGTCGAAGACCAGGCCCGCACCGGCCAGTACCTGAGCCAGGGCTTGAGCGAAGCCGGGTTTGCCACCGAACTGGCCACCGACGGCGAAACCGGCCAGTACCTGGCCCTGACAGGCGACCACGACCTGCTGATTCTCGACGTGATGCTGCCCGGGCGTGACGGCTGGCAGATTCTGCAAGCGGTGCGCTCTGCCGGGCTGGACACTCCGGTGCTGTTCCTTACCGCCCGCGACGCCGTCGAAGATCGCGTGCACGGCCTTGAATTGGGCGCCGATGACTATCTGGTCAAGCCCTTCGCCTTCTCTGAGCTGCTGGCCCGGGTACGCAGCCTGCTGCGCCGGGGCGCCAGCCCCAGCCAGGACACTACCCTGGGCCTGGCCGACCTGCGCCTGGACCTGATCCGCCGCCGCGCCGAACGGGCGGGCACACGCATCGACCTGACCGCCAAGGAGTTCGCCTTGCTCGAACTGCTGCTGCGCCGCCAGGGTGAGGTGCTGCCCAAATCGCTGATTGCCTCGCAAGTGTGGGACATGAATTTCGACAGCGACACCAACGTGATCGAAGTGGCGGTCCGCCGCCTGCGCCTGAAGATCGACGACCCGCACCCGAACAAGCTGATCCATACCGTGCGCGGCATGGGCTACGTGCTCGAAGAGCGTCACGACTGATGCGCAGGCTTTCCCTCGGCACGCGCCTGGCGCTGCTGTTTGCCGCCTGTACCGCCGCCGTGTCGCTGGGCGCTGGGCTGCTGTTCAACCGCGCCAGCGAGCAGCATTTCATCGAACTGGACCAGCAACTGCTGGAGTCGCGCCTTTCTCTGTTTCGCAGCCAGCTCGCTGGCCTGCAGGGGCCTGGTGAATTGCAAGGCCGCCTGCCTGCCCTGCGCAACGAGCTGAGCCATCAGGCAGACCTGGCGCTGCGCATCGCTGGCCGCGACGGTGCGACCTGGTTCGCCAGCCGTGACAGCCTGCCCAGCACGCCGTCAACGCCGGGGCTTACGACCCTTCACGCCGACGGCATCGATTATCGAAGCCTGTCTGTGCCGCCGGACGCTCAGACGCCTGCGCAACTGACGCTGTTTCTCGACATCACCCATCACCAGCACTTCTTGCAGGGCATGCAGCGCCTGATCTGGCTCACCGTCGGGCTGTCGGCGCTGGCCACCGCCCTGCTCGGTGCCTGGGCCGCACGCAGTGGCTTGCGCCCCTTGCGCCAGATGGGCCGGGTAGCCGCCAGCGTGTCGGCGCGCTCATTGACCACGCGCCTGCCGGTGGCGCAGATGCCCGAGGAGCTCGCGGAACTGGCCACGACCGTCAACGCCATGCTCCAGCGCCTGGACGACGCCTTCCAGCGCCTGTCGGCGTTCTCCGCCGACATCGCCCACGAGTTGCGCACGCCGCTGTCCAACCTGCTGACCCACACCCAGGTCACCCTCACCCGCCCGCGCAGCCTGGAGGAGTACCGCGAGGCACTGCATGGCAACCTCGAGGAACTGCAGTGGATGGCGCAGATGATCAACGACATGCTGTTCCTCGCCAAGGCCGACCACGGCTTGTTGGTGCCTGGGCAAACAGCCCTGGCCCTGCACGATGACGTGGACGCATTGCTGGAGTACTACGCACCGCTGGCCGAGGACAATGACGTGCAGCTGCTGCGCGAAGGCGAGGCGGTACTGCAGGGGGACCGGCCCATGCTGCGCCGGGCGCTGTCGAACCTCCTCGACAATGCCTTGCGCTTCACACCCAGGGGCGGGCAGGTACGGGTAACCTTGGGGCCGGGTTTGCGAATCTGCGTGGCCAATACCGGGGTAGCAATCGAAGCGGCGGCGTTGCCGCGCCTGTTTGATCGGTTTTACCGGGTGGACCCGGCGCGGCGGGAAGGCAGCAGCGAACATGCGGGGTTGGGGTTGGCGATCACCCGTTCGATCGTGCAGGCCCATGGCGGCAGCATTTCGGTGCAGAGCCAGGGGGGCTGGACACGCTTTGTGATCGAATTACCTGAAACCAGGTGAAAGCGGGGCTGCTTTGCAGCCCCGCAGCTCAGGCAGACATCAAACTGCCAGGCCTATCGCCGGCTGTACCTGCGACGCCCGGTAAGCAGGATAGATGGTCGCCAGGAAGCTCATTACCAACCCGGCAGCACAGATCATCAGCACATCCCCGCCCTGCAGCTCGGACGGCAAGCTGCTGACGAAGTAAACATCCGAGGTGAAGATGTGCTGCCCGCTCACCCGCTCCAGCCAGCCGACGATCTGGCTGACATTGAGCGCTGCAAGTACCCCGAACACACCGCCGATCAGGGTGCCGACAATGCCGATCAAGCTGCCCTGGACCATGAACGTGCCCATGATCTGCGCTGGCGTGGCGCCCAGGGTACGGAGGATGGCGATGTCCGGCCCCTTGTCGTTCACCACCATGACCAAGGTGGCGATGATGTTGAATGCCGCCACCGCGATGATCATCAGCAGCAACAGGCCGATCATGGTCTTTTCCATCTTCATCGCGCTGAACAGGCTGCCCTGGGTGTGCGACCAGTCGTCGGCACGGTAGCGATCGCCCAAGCTGGCAGCGATCGCCTTGGACACCTGTGGCGCGGCATACAGGTCATGCAGCTTCAGGCGCACACCCTGGACCTGGCCCGGCGCCCAGCGCTGCATTTCACCGGCATCGGCCACGTGCATGTAGGCCTGCGAGCCGTCCAGTTCGGCACCGACCTTGAAGATGCCGACCACGGTCAGGCGCTGCATGCGCGGGGTGATGCCCCCTGGCTCCTTGCTGATTTCCGGCACGATCAGGGTCAGCTTGTCGCCCGTATTGAGGCGGAAGCGCCGTGCGGTCAGTTCACCGATCACCACACCGTACTCACCCGGCTGCAGGTCCTGCAGGCGACCCTGGACGATGTGCTGGCCGACGATCGAAACCTTGCCTTCCTCGGCCGGGTCGATGCCGCTGACCTGGATCGGCTGCATCGCGCCCTTGTAGGAGAGCATGCCTTCCATCTCGGTGATCGGCGCAGCGGCCATCACCGCCGGGTTCTGCAGCGCAGCATCGGCCGCCTTGTGCCAGTCGTCCAACGGTTGCACACCAAGGATCGAGGCATGCGGCACCAGGCCGAGAATGCGCGAGCTCATTTCACGCTGGAAGCCGTTCATCACCGACAGCACCACGATCATCGCCAGCACGCCCAGCGACAGGCCGATCATCGAGGTCATCGAGATGAACGAGATGAAGTGGTTGCGGCGCTTGGCCCGGGTATAGCGTGCGCCGATGAAGATGGGCAAGGGTCTGAACATGTAGGAAACACCCAATTAAAACGGGAAAACGGGGCAGCGCTGCCACCCCGTGCACTCGGTCAGATCGCCACCAGGTGGCCGTCGTCGAGCTTCAGCACGCGGTCCATCTGGCGCGCCAGGTTGAGGTCGTGAGTCACCACCAGGAAGGCGGTACGCGACGCACTGGACAGCTCCTGCATCAGTTCCTGGATGCCTTGGGCGGTGTGATGGTCGAGGTTGCCGGTCGGCTCGTCGAGCATCACCAGGCCCGGGCGGTTGACCAGGGCGCGGGCGATCGCCACGCGCTGGCGCTCGCCACCGGACAGCTCGGCCGGCTTGTGGTGCAGGCGATGGCCCAGGCCGACCCGCTTGAGCAACGCCTCGGCACGCTCACGGGCTTCCGGGATGGCAGTGCGGCCGATCAGCAGCGGCATGCACACGTTCTCCATGGCGGTGAACTCTGGCAACAGGTGGTGGAACTGGTAGACGAAACCCAGCTCGCGGTTGCGCAGCAGGCCGCGGGCGCGCTCGCCAAGGGCCGACAGCTCTTCGCCGGCCAGCCATACGCTGCCCTGGGTCGGCCGGTCGAGGCCACCTAGCAGGTTGAGCAAGGTGCTCTTGCCCGAGCCCGAGCTGCCGACGATGGCCACACGCTCACCAGCGTGCAGCTCCAGGTTGAGCCCGGACAGCACCTGCACCGACTCCGGGCCCTCGTCGTAGGACTTGCCCAGGTTGCGGCAACTCAGAACGGCTTTATCACTCATGCGCGACTCACTCATAACGTAGCGCCTCTGCAGGCTGGGTGCGGGCCGCACGCCAGGCCGGGTACAGGGTGGCGAAGAAACTCAGGACCAGCGCCGCACCACAGACCATGTAAACGTCCTGGGCCTGGATCTGCGACGGCAGGTAATCGATGAAGTAGACGTCGGCGTTGAGGAACTTGTGCCCGATCAGTTTCTCGATGCCGGCGATCACCGCGCTGACATTCAGCGCAGCGACGATCCCGACCACGGCGCCGATCAGAGTGCCGATCACCCCGATCACCGTGCCCTGAACCATGAAGATCAGCATGATTTGCCCGGGCGTGGCACCCAGGGTACGCAAGATGGCAATATCGCCGCGCTTGTCGTTGACCACCATCACCAGGGTGGAAATGATGTTGAACGCCGCCACCGCGACGATCAGCAGCAACAGCAGGCCGATCATGGCCTTTTCCATGCGGATCGCCTGGTACAGGTTGCCGTGGGTGCGGGTCCAGTCGCGGCTGTAGTATTCCTGGTCACCGAGCTGCTGGGCGATGCTCCAGGCCTCTCGCGGCGCCTGGAACAGGTCGTCGAACTTCAGGCGCAGGCCCTGTACCTGGTCCGGCTTCCAGCGGTGCAGGCGGGACAGGTCGGTGATGTGGGTCAGGCCCAGGTAGCCGTCGATCTCGCCAGCGCCAACGTGGAAGGTGCCGACCACGGTGAAGCGCTTCATGCGCGGGAACATCCCGGCCGGGGTCACGCTGACCTCGGGAGCGACGAAGGTCAGCTTGTCGCCGATGGCGACGCCCAGCTTGGCTGCGGCCTTGTCGCCGATCATGATGCCCCACTCCCCGGCCGCCAGCTTGTCGAGGCTGCCTTGCTGGATGAAGTTGTCGATGATCGACACCTCGCGCTCGCGCGCCGGGTCGATGCCATTGAGCAACACCTTCTGCACCTTGCCATCATGGGTCAGCAGGCCCTGCATCTGCGTGTACGGAGCAACCGCCAGCACGTGCGGATTCTGCTTTACTTGTTGGGCAAGGGCAGACCAGTCGTTGATCGGCTGGCCACTCTCCAGCGTGGCGTGGGGGATCATCCCCAACACGCGGGTACGCATCTCGTGGTCGAAACCGTTCATGACCGAGAGCACCACGATCATCACCACCACGCCCAGGGCGAGGCCGATCATCGAGGTCAGGGAAATGAACGAGACGAAGTGATTACGGCGCTTGGCACGGGTGTAACGCGTACCGATGAATGCGAAAAGAGGTCTGAACATGTCGGGGCTTGTTCGGATGAAAGGGAACGTCCTTGTGGCGAGGCGCCTACGGCGGCTTTACACTCGGACCACCGCCGCAACCATGGGTTCGCCATGACGACATTAGACGAAGAAGATCGCCGCGAATACTACCGCATCGAAGATCGGATCGCACTGGAAATCAGCCCCCTCAGCGCGGCCGAAGCCCTTGAAGCAGAACTGTTGCAGGATGATTCGCCGCTGTTCAACCTGCTCAGCGAATTACACCTGTCCGACTTCGAGTCGCAGCACCTGCTGCGCCAGCTGAGCGAGAAGGACCGCACCCTCGCAGCATTCCTGCGGGCGCAGAACAAACGCCTCGACCTGCTCAGCGCCGTTGTCGCGCAAACCCTGCTCGGCGAAATCGGCCAACCACAACGGGTGATCATCTCCGAAGGGGGCATCGAGTTCGCGCAACCGCGGCAGATCGCCCCCGGCACCCGGGTGAAAGTGAAGATGGTGCTGATGCCACGCGCCCACGGCCTGCTGCTGCGCGGCAAGGTCACCCACTGCGACCGGCGCCCGGACGGCGATTTCGAGGTGGGCACGGAATTCACCGACATGACCGATGCCCAACGGCAACTGCTGGCCCGCTACATCCTGCAACGCCAACAGCAGCAACGGCGCCAGCAACTGGAACAAGACGGCCCCGCCTCCTGAGCCCTATCCCCCTGATTTGAAGGAACGAACGTGACCCTGATCTATGGCCACCGCGGCGCCAAGGGCGAAGCCCCCGAAAATACCCTGAAGAGTTTTCAGCAGTGCCTGTCACACGGCGTGACCCGCTGCGAACTGGACCTGCACCTGTCGGCCGACAACGAACTGATGGTCATCCACGACCCTACCCTCAAGCGCACCACCGGCCGGCGCGGCAAGGTGGTCGAGCACCCGGCTGCCGAGCTGGTCAGGATCGATGCGCGCAAGGGCGGCCCGGGCCACGTGCAGCCCTGCCCCATCCCGAAACTTGAGGAACTGTTCGAGAAGTGTCCGTTCGAGCACTGGCAGCTGGAGGTCAAGAGCGCCTCGCGCACCCGCGCCGCCACAACCGTGCTGGCGATCCGCGAACTGGCGCAGCAATACGGCCTGCTGGACAAGGTGACCATCACCTCGAGCTCACGGGAAGTACTGGGCGCGGCCCAGGAGCTGGTACCGGATGTGAAACGCGGGCTGGTAGCCGAGTACGCCTGGCTCGACCCGTTGAAGGTCGCGCAGAATTATGGCTGCGAGCTGCTGGCGTTGAACTGGACGCTGTGCACCCCAGAGCGCCTGCTCAAGGCACAGGGTCAGGGCTTGCATGTGTCGGTGTGGACGGTCAACGAACCGGCACTGATGCGCCGGCTCGCTGATTTTGGCGTGGACAGCCTGATTACAGACTTTCCCGGTTTGGCCAAGACCACCCTCGGGTAGGGCTGAAATCGGTCTCCCCGACCGGCTCAGGCCACCGGCCGGAGCCGGTTAAAAAAGCCGGTTCAGGCCGTCGTAGGCAGCTACCCGATAGGCTTCGGCCATGGTCGGGTAGTTGAACGTGGTGTTGACGAAGTACTTCAGATTGTTCTGCTCGCCTGGCTGGTTCATGATCGCCTGGCCGATGTGAACGATTTCCGAAGCCTGGTAGCCGAAGCAGTGCACGCCGAGGATTTCCAGGGTTTCGCGGTGGAACAGGATCTTCAGCATGCCTTGCGGCTCGCCAGCGATCTGCGCGCGCGCCATGCTCTTGAAGAACGCCTTGCCCACTTCGTATGGCACCTTGGCCTGGGTCAGCTCCTGCTCGTTCTTGCCGATCGAGCTGATCTCCGGGATGGTGTAGATGCCGGTCGGCACGTCATTGACGAAGCGCCAGCTGCCGTTATCGACGATGCTGCCAGAAGCCGAACGGCCCTGGTCATGGGCAGCACTGGCCAGGCTTGGCCAGCCGATCACATCACCGGCGCCATAGACGTTCGGCACGCTGGTGCGGTAGGCCTCGTCGACCTCGATCTGGCCACGGCTGTTGACCTTGATGCCGATGTTTTCCAGGCCCAGCTTGTCGGTGTTGCCGGTACGGCCGTTGCACCACAGCAAGGCGTCGGCCTTGATCTTCTTGCCCGACTTCAGGTGCAGGATGACGCCGTTGTCCAGGCCCTCGACCCGCTCGTACTCCTCGTTGTGGCGCACGGTGATGTTGTTGTTGCTGAAGTGGTAGCTCAGCGCCTGGGAAATTTCCGAATCGAGGAAGCTCAGCAGTTGACCGCGGTTGTCGACGAGCTCGACCAGCACGCCCAGGCCGCTGAAGATCGAGGCGTACTCGCAACCGATCACGCCGGCGCCGTAGACGATCAGCTTGCGCGGGGTGTGGCTCAGGCTGAGGATGGTGTCGCTGTCATAGACACGCGGGTGGTGGAAGTCGATGTCGGCCGGGCGGTACGGGCGCGAGCCGGTGGCAATGATGATGTGCTTGGCGTTGAGCTTCTCGACCACGCCATTCGGGCACACCACTTCGACGGTCTGCTCGTCGGCGAAGCTGCCAGTACCGAAGAACAGATCAACGCGATTACGGGCATAGTAGCCGGTACGCGACGCAACCTGCTTGGCAATGACCTTCTCGGCGCTCTTGAGTACGTCCGGGAACGAGAACCAGCGCGGCTCACCGATGGCACGGAACATCGGGTTGGTGTTGAACTGCATGATCTGCCGCACCGAGTGACGCAGCGCCTTGGACGGGATGGTGCCCAGGTGGGTGCAGTTGCCGCCGACCTGACGGCGGCTGTCGACCATTGCCACCTTGCGCCCCGCTTTGGCGGCGTTCATTGCCGCGCCTTCACCGGCCGGGCCGGAACCCAGCACCACTACGTCGTAGTTGTAGACAGCCATGCGTACTCCTTCAGAACTGGCCCGGGGTTACGGTTACCCGCGGGGCTCGATCATGCCGCCGGGGCGTCATGAGAAAATTCGGGTGCAGTCTAATCAAGCGTGAACGCCGCGCACATTAACCCTTGGTCGCGTCGTAGGCCAATTTTGCCTGCACTACATGTCATTCACCGATCCCTGGCGGCGATCATCCCTGGCAACGCTTTCAATCGCCTTTCACCGCCTGCTCGAATGCAGGGGTCGCTCGGGAGACGAAGCCACCGTCTGCCCGAGTCACCAAAACCGCAGCCAGATCATGGGCCAGGGCAAAATCCCAGCCGCGCTCTGGCCCCAGGATCAGCAACAGGGTCGAATAGCCATCGGCCTGCAGCGCCGAGGCATCGAGCACGGTGACCGCGGCCAGGTCGTGGTCGACCGGGCGCCCCAGGCGTGCGTCGAACGTGTGTGAATAGCGCCGGCCATTCTCCTCGAAATAGTGGCGATAGTCACCCGAGGTCGACACCCCCAGGCCATTGACCGGGATGATCTGGCGGGCGATCTGCCGGTCTTCGCGCGGCAATTCAAGGGCGATGCGCCAGGGGCTGCCGTCGGGCTTGCGGCCCACGGCCTTGAGCTCACCGGTGGCTTCGGCGATGAAACTGGCCACGCCCATGGCGCGCAGGCGCTCGGCGATCAGGTCGACGGCGTGGCCAGCAGCGATGCTGTTGAAATCCAGTTGCACCGCAGCGTCCTTGCACAGTGCCTGGGCGTCGATGCGCAGGTGGTGGTAACCAACGCGCTGGCGGGCCTGGGCCAGGGCCAGCGGATCGGGCACCTGCTCCTGGCGGGCTTGCGGGCCGAACCCCCAGAGGTCGAGCAATGGCTCGACGGTGAGGTCGAAAGCGCCATCACTCTGTTCGGCCAGGTGCTGGCCGAATGCGGCCAGCTCAAGCATGTCGGGCGGCAAAGCCATGCACTGGTTGGCGGGCAGCAGGTTGAACTGGCTGACGGTGGAGTCGCCGCGGTAGGTCGAGTAATGCTGGTCGATGTCGTTGAGGATGGTCTCGACCGCCGCCTGGACCTGGGCCGGTGCCGGGCCGCCGGGTTCGCGGACGTACTGGATGCTGTAGCTGCTGCCCATGGTCGGGCCGCCCAGGCGTTCCAGGGTCGGGCCTTGGTTGCAGGCGGTGAGGAGCATCAACAGGATTGAGAGAAGTGCACGCAATATCGAGATCTCGATTGTCTGTGCCGGCCTCTTCGCGGGCTTGCCCGCTCCCACAGGGATATCACAAGCCTTGAAAGCAGTGATATCCCTGTGGGAGCGGGCAAGCCCGCGAAGAGGCCGGCACAGGCAACAACAAATGCCAGGCAAAAAAAACGGGAACCCGAAGGTTCCCGTTTTTTCATGCGCTTACAAGCGAATCAGCGTGGAAACGCTGGCGGGTTCACACCCGACATCTCTTCCATCACGCGAACGACCTGGCAGCTGTAACCGAATTCGTTGTCGTACCAGACGTACAGGACAACGCGGTTGTCGTTGGCGATGGTCGCCTCGGCATCCACCACACCGGCGTGGCGCGATCCGACGAAGTCGGTCGAAACCACTTCTTGCGAGCTGACGTAGTCGATCTGCTTGTGCAGTTCCGAGTGCATGGCGGTCTGGCGCAGGTACTCGTTGATTTCGTCGCGGGTGGTCGGCTTCTCAAGGTTCAGGTTGAGAATGGCCATCGAAACGTTCGGCGTCGGAACGCGGATGGCGTTGCCGGTCAGCTTGCCCTTCAGCACTGGCAGCGCCTTGGCGGCAGCGGTGGCGGCGCCGGTTTCGGTGATGACCATGTTCAGCGGCGCGGCACGGCCACGGCGGCTGCCCTTGTGGAAGTTGTCGATCAGGTTCTGGTCGTTGGTGAACGAGTGAACGGTTTCGACGTGGCCGTTGACGATGCCGTACTGGTCATTGATGGCCTTGAGCACCGGCACGATGGCGTTGGTGGTGCACGAAGCTGCCGAGATGATCTTGTCATCGGCAGTGATGTCGCCGTGGTTGATGCCATGCACGATGTTCTTCAGCGCGCCCTTGCCCGGCGCAGTGAGGATCACGCGGGCAGCGCCCGGGCAGGCCAGGTGCTGGCCCAGGCCATCGGCGTCACGCCATACACCGGTGTTGTCGACGATCAGCGCATTGTTGATGCCGTACTGGGTGTAGTCGACTTCGCTCGGGCTCTTGGCGTAGATGATCTGGATCAGGTTGCCGTTGGCAGTGATGGTGTTGTTGGCTTCATCGATGGTGATGGTGCCATCGAACGGGCCATGCACCGAGTCACGGCGCAGCAGGCTGGCACGCTTGACCAGGTCGTTCTCGGCGCCTTTGCGCACGACAATGGCACGCAGACGCAGGCCGTCGCCGCCACCGGTCTTCTCGATCAGGATGCGCGCCAGCAGGCGGCCGATGCGACCGAAGCCGTACAGGACGACGTCGGTACCCTTGCGGGCCGAAGCGTTCTGTTGGCCAACCACGTCGGCCAGCTCTTCACGGACGAACTGCTCGGCAGTGCGGCCGTTGCCCTCCTGCTTGAACTTGTTGGCCAGCTTGCCCAGGTCGACCGAAGCGGCGCCCAGTTTCAGCTCGCTCATGGCCTTGAGCAGGGGGAATGTCTCGTGTACGGACAGTTCGGTCTCGTCGGTCTGACGGTGACGCGCAAAGCGGTGGGCTTTGAGGATCGAGATAACCGAACGGTTGATCAGGCTGCGGCCATAAATCGAGCTCACCACATTGTTGTTGCGGTAGAGCTGACCGATAAGCGGGATCATCGCTTCAGCCAGCGCTTCACGATCGATCCACTCACCAAGACACTGGTCGGGCTTCTGAGTCACGGGAACCTTCCACATGTAGGGACAGAAAAAAGGGGCTACATTATGACGCCCCAGCGCGTAACCGGCAATGAGCGCCTGTCGCCGATGGTAAAGCCTGCTGTTCATGGCCTGTGAAGCCTGACAGCAGGCACCGTCACCGGTACAATCGATCTCTTTGCCGCAACGCTTGGAGTGCAATCTCCCGTGTCAGTTCTGCGCCTTCCGCAAATGTCGGCCACGGCCGGCAAACAAACCTGGGGCAACCTGCCCGGGGCCGCCCTCAGCCTGGCCATCGCCGAGGCCGCCAGCAGCGCGGGTCGCTTCACCCTGCTGCTGACCGCCGACAGCCAGGCAGCCGATCGTCTGGAACAGGAACTTCGCTTCTTTGCCCCGGACCTGCCAGTGCTGCCGTTCCCCGATTGGGAAACCCTGCCCTACGACCTGTTCTCGCCGCACCAGGACATCATTTCCCAGCGTATCGCCAGCCTCTACCGGTTGCCCGAACTGAGCCACGGCATTCTGGTGGTGCCGATCACCACCGCCCTGCACCGCCTGGCCCCCACGCGCTTCCTGTTGGGCAGCAGCCTGGTGCTCGACGTGGGCCAGACCATTGACGTCGAGCAGATGCGCAAGCGCCTTGAGGCCACCGGCTACCGCTGCGTAGACACGGTCTACGAGCATGGTGAGTTCGCCGTGCGTGGCGCGCTGATCGACTTGTTCCCGATGGGTAGCAAGCTGCCTTATCGCATCGACCTGTTCGATGACGAGATCGAGACCCTGCGCACCTTCGACCCGGAAACCCAGCGCTCGATCGACAAGGTCGACTCGATCCGCCTGCTGCCGGCGCGCGAGTTCCCCATGCAGAAGGAAGAGGTGACCCGCTTCAAGGCGCGTTTCCGTGAGCGTTTCGATGTCGACTTCCGCCGCAGCGCGATCTTCCAGGACCTGGCCAGCGGCATCATCCCCGCCGGCATCGAGTACTACCTGCCGCTGTTCTTCGAAGAAACCTCGACCCTGTTCGACTACCTGCCCGCCGACACCCAGGTGTTCTCGCTGCCAGGCGTCGAGCAGGCTGCCGAGCACTTCTGGAGCGACGTGCGCGGGCGCTATGAAGAACGCCGCGGCGACCTGACCCGCCCGCTGCTGCCGCCAGCCGAGCTGTTCCTGCCGGTGGAAGACTGCTTCGCCCAACTCAAGCAGTGGCCACGGGTGGTGGTCAGCCCCGACGACATCGAAACCGGTGTCGGCCGCGAGCGCTTCCCTGCGCGCAGCCTGCCCAACCTTGCCATCGAAGCCAAGGCCAACCAGCCGCTGGCGGCGCTGGCCGAGTTCCTCGATCAGTTCAGCGGCCGCGTGCTGTTTACCGCCGAATCGGCGGGCCGCCGCGAGGTACTGCTGGAACTGCTCGAACGCCTCAAGCTGCGCCCACAGACGGTCGACAGCTGGGCCGACTTCATTACCGGCGGCGAACGCCTGGCGATCACCATCGCCCCGCTCGACGACGGCTTGCTGCTGGACGACCCGGCCGTCGCCCTGGTTGCCGAGAGCCCGCTGTTCGGCCAGCGCGTGATGCAGCGTCGGCGCCGTGAAAAACGCGGCGAGGCTGCCAACGACGCGGTGATCAAGAACCTCACCGAACTGCGCGAAGGCGCGCCGGTGGTGCATATCGACCATGGCGTGGGCCGCTACCTGGGCCTGGCCACCCTGGAGATCGACGGCCAGGCCGCCGAATTCCTCACCCTGGAATACGCCGAGGGCGCCAAGCTGTATGTGCCGGTGGCCAACCTGCACCTGATCGCCCGCTACACCGGCAGCGATGACGCCCTGGCGCCGCTGCACCGGCTGGGTTCCGAAGCCTGGCAGAAAGCCAAGCGCAAGGCCGCCGAACAGGTCCGCGACGTGGCGGCCGAGCTGCTCGACATCTATGCCCGCCGCGCGGCGCGCAAGGGCTATGCCTTCGCTGACCCCGCCGCTGACTACGCCACTTTCAGCGCAGGCTTCCCGTTCGAGGAAACCCCTGACCAGCAAGCAGCGATCGAGGCGGTGCGGCTCGACATGCTGGCGCCCAAGCCGATGGACCGCCTGGTGTGTGGCGACGTCGGCTTCGGCAAGACCGAAGTGGCCATGCGCGCCGCCTTCATTGCCGTGCACAGTGGCCGCCAGGTGGCGGTGCTGGTGCCCACCACCCTGCTCGCCCAGCAGCACTACAACAGCTTCCGCGACCGCTTTGCCGAATGGCCGGTGAAGGTCGAAGTGATGAGCCGCTTCAAGTCGGCCAAGGAAGTGGCCGCAGCGGCCGCCGACCTCGCCGAAGGCAAGATCGACATCCTCATCGGCACCCACAAGCTGCTGCAGGATGACGTGCGCTTCAAGGACCTGGGCCTGGCCATCATCGACGAGGAACACCGCTTCGGCGTGCGCCAGAAAGAGCAGCTCAAGGCCCTGCGCAGCGAAGTGGACATCCTCACCCTGACCGCCACACCGATCCCGCGTACGCTGAACATGGCGGTGGCGGGCATGCGCGACCTGTCGATCATCGCCACCCCGCCGGCGCGGCGCCTGTCGGTGCGTACCTTCGTCATGGAGCAGAACAAGAGCACGGTCAAAGAGGCGCTGCTGCGTGAACTGCTGCGCGGTGGCCAGGTGTATTACCTGCACAACGATGTGAAAACCATCGAAAAGTGCGCCGCCGAACTGGCCGAGCTGGTCCCGGAAGCGCGTATCGGCATCGGCCACGGGCAGATGCGCGAGCGCGAACTGGAACAGGTGATGAGCGACTTCTACCACAAGCGCTTCAACGTGCTGATCGCCTCGACCATCATCGAGACCGGTATCGACGTGCCCAGTGCCAACACCATCGTCATCGAGCGCGCCGACAAGTTCGGCCTGGCCCAGCTGCACCAGCTGCGTGGCCGGGTTGGCCGTAGCCACCACCAGGCCTACGCCTACCTGCTGACGCCGCAGCGCCAGAAGATCAGCGCCGACGCCGAAAAGCGCCTGGAAGCCATCGCCAACACCCAGGACCTCGGTGCCGGCTTCGTGCTGGCCACCAACGACCTGGAAATCCGCGGTGCCGGCGAGTTGCTTGGTGAAGGCCAGAGCGGGCAGATCCAGGCCGTGGGCTTCACCCTGTACATGGAAATGCTCGAACGTGCGGTCAAGGCCATCCGCAAAGGCACCCAGCCAAACCTCGAGCAGCCGCTGGGCGGCGGCCCGGAGATCAACCTGCGCCTGCCGGCGCTGATCCCCGAGGACTATTTGCCCGACGTGCATGCCCGCCTGATCCTCTACAAGCGCATCGCCTCGGCGGCCGACGAAGAGGGCTTGAAGGACTTGCAGGTTGAGATGATCGACCGCTTCGGCCTGCTGCCCGAGCCGACCAAGAACCTCATGCGCCTGACCCAGCTCAAGCTGCAGGCGGAAACCCTCGGCATCAAGAAAGTCGACGCCGGCCCCAATGGCGGCAAGCTCGAATTCGAGGCCGAGACCCCGGTCGACCCGCTGACCCTGATCAAGCTGATCCAGAGCCAGCCCAAACGCTACAAGTTCGAAGGCGCGACGCAGTTCCGTTTCCTGGTACCGATGGAACGCCCCGAAGAACGCTTCAACACCTTGGAGGCGCTGTTCGAGCGCCTGACCCCACAGCCTGCCTAAGGAAGATCCATGCGTGCCATCCGTTGCCTGACCCTGCTGTTCGCGCTGTTCGCGCCGGCCGCCTTTGCCGAAGGGATGTATCAGGTGGAAATGATTCTGGTGCGGCAGAATAGCGTGCCCGCCTTCACCAGCCCGTTCGCCCCGGAAGACTGGAGCGCCGGCGCCCCGCGCCTGGACAAGGGCGCCGAACGCCCACTGGCGCTGCAGGATGAGGCCACCCGCCTGCAAGCCACTGCCGACTACACCGTGTTGCTGCACAAGGCCTGGCAACAGCCGGTCAGCAGCGACACCAGCCGCATCGCCCTGAGCGCCGGCGCCGAGCAGTTCGGCCACTTCCCCATCGAGGGCAACCTGGGCATCACCGCCGGCCGCTTCATCGGCGTGGAGGCCAACTTCTGGGTCAACCAGCTGGACAGCAACGGCAACGTACTGCAAAGCGAGCAGTTCAAGCAGAGCAACAGCAACATGAAAGGCGGCCAACTGACGTTCCTCGATGGCGGCCACCTGGCCCTGCTGCTGAAGGTCACGCCCCCGGGCACGCCGAAGATGCCGGTGATGGACCCGGAGATGATGGAGCAGTGATGCAATGAGCCGCGACGCTCTCCAGCTGCTGCGCGAATACCCGAACTGGACCCAGTCGTTCACCGGCCCGGTCCTGCAGCGCGGCGAGCGTTACGCCCGGGAAGACCGGGTAGAGGTCGAACACTGCAGCGGCCCGATCATCGAAGCCACCTGTCGTGGCAGCGAAGGCAGCCGCTATCGGCTGAAGATCACCCTCACCGCCCTGGCTGGCCGCTGCCACGTACGCGGCCAGTGCAGTTGCCCAGTGGGGCAGAACTGCAAGCACTGCGCCGCCGTATTGCTCACCTTGAGCGAGCCGCAGGCAGCGGCAAAACACGCTGGCGACGCACTGCCAGCCAACCTGCAGCGCTGGCTGAAAGGCCTTGAGCAACCCGCCCCGGAAACCGCCGAAGCGCAAGATAAACGTGGACGCATGGTTTGCTACCAGCTCAGGCTGACCGAGGAACCTGGCTGCGCCCTGCGGGTACGCAAAGGCATGCGCGAAGAGGAGGGCTTGCGTTACAGCCGCGTGCAGTCACTGTATGAATTCCTCTACGAACCACCGCGTTTCGTCAAAGAGGAAGACATCCGCATCCTGCGCCTGCTCTCGGCACTGAACCAGGCCGGTAGCCAGGATCGCGGCTACCAGCTCACAGGCCGCGAAGGCGGCGAACTGTTCCAGCGTGCACTGGATACCGGGCGCATGCTCTGTGACGAGAACAAACCGCTGCTGCGCGAGGGCCCGGCGCTTGCCGCCGAGTTCCGCTGGGTGCGACTGGATAACGGCCATTATCGCGGCATCTGGTATCACGGCGAAACACCGCTGAACTGCGTGATTGCACTACTGCCGCTTTACTACTTCGATTTTTCGAGCAGTGAAGCAGGCAAGCTCGAGCACAGCCTCGACCCTCACATTGCCCTGCAACTGACCATCGCTCCTGACGTTCCGGAACACCTCGTCGTGCCTCTCAGCCACAAGCTCAATGCCTTGAACCACCAGCTTCCTACGCCGACCACACTGGACGAACAGCTCATCGATGACCTGCAGCCCAGGCCCCACCTGACCCTCGGCAGCCTCGAATTCAGCGCCTACACGCCCAAGACCGGGCGTATGCAACGGCAGATGCAGCACCGCGCCGCACTGGCGTTCGACTACGACGGCCTGCGCGCCAGTGGCAATGACGACAAGCCGTTGACCCGCCTGGTCGACGCCACCTGTCAGCGCATCCGCCGCCAGCCCCAGGCCGAGCAGGCGCAGCGCAAGGTGCTGCGCGATTTCGGCTTCAAACCCGCCACCCGGCAGAGCAAGGCCCTGCCCGACAGTGCTGGCGAGATGCTCCAGCTGCCCGACGACGAGGCCTGGCTGCGCTTTGCCCGCGATGGCCTGCCACGCTTGCGCGAGGCTGGCTGGGACATCGAAATCCACCGTGACTTCGCCTTCAACCTGCAGGACGTGGACGACTGGTACGCCACTATCGAGGAAGCGCCGGGGCATGAATGGTTCGACCTGGAGCTGGGCATCGTGGTCGAAGGCCAGCGTCACAGCCTGCTGCCGATCGTGCTGCAACTGTTGCGCAGCAACCCCGAGCTGCTGCGCCCCAGCGAACTGGCGCGGCGCAGCGACGATGAGCATTTGTTGATCGACCTCAATCGCGGCCGCCTGGATAGCCCGGCGCTGCGCGTTGCCCTTCCCTATGGCCGCATCAAGGCAGTGATGGGCACGCTCGGCGAACTGTACCTGCACGAGGACGCGGTCGGCCCTACCCTGCGCATGGACCGTGCCGACGCCGCGCGGCTGAATGACATCGAACACCTGCCACTGCACTGGGAAGGCGGCGCCCATGTGCGTGACCTTGGCCGGCGCCTGCGCCACGCCCGCGAGCTGCAGGTCGAAGTGCCGAGCGGGCTCAACGCCACCCTGCGGCCTTACCAGCAGCAAGGCCTGAACTGGCTGCAGGCCCTGCGCGAAATGGGCACCGGCGGCATCCTTGGCGACGACATGGGCCTGGGCAAGACCCTGCAGGCCCTGGCTCATCTGCTGCTGGAAAAACAGTCCGGGCGCCTGACCGCCCCGGCCCTGGCGGTGATGCCAACCAGCCTGGTGCCCAACTGGCTCGATGAAGCGCAACGCTTCGCTCCCGGCCTGCGCGTGCTGGCCCTGCATGGCCCCGGCCGCAGCAAGCATTTCGCCAAGCTGCACGAATACGACCTGGTACTGAGCACCTACGCCCTGCTGCCTCGCGACCTGGAACACCTGCGCGCGCAAGCCTGGCATGTGCTGGTGCTGGACGAGGCACAGAACATCAAGAGCAGCACCAGCAAAGCCGCCCAGGCCGTCGGCGAACTGCAGGCCAACCAGCGCCTGTGCCTGACCGGCACGCCAATGGAGAACAACCTGGGCGAGCTGTGGTCGATCTTCCACTTCCTCATGCCCGGCTGGCTGGGAGACGTGAAACGCTTCAACCAGGATTACCGCACCCCTATCGAGCGCCACGGCGACGCCGAGCGCCTGGCCCACCTGGTCAGCCGGGTGCGCCCGTTCCTGCTGCGCCGCACCAAGGAACAGGTGGCCACCGAGCTGCCGGCGAAAACCGAAATGGTCCACTGGGTCGAACTCAGTGACGCCCAGCGCGACACCTACGAGGCGGTGCGCGTGGCCATGGACAAGAAGGTCCGCGACGAAATCGCCCGCAATGGCGCGGCGCGCAGCCAGATCGTGATCCTCGACGCCCTGCTCAAGCTGCGCCAGGTGTGCTGCGACCTGCGCCTGGTCAAAGGGGTCGAGACCAAAGGCAACCAGGCCGACAAGGGCAAGCTCGGGGCGCTACTGGAGATGCTCGAAGAGCTGCTCAGCGAGGGGCGCCGTGTCCTGCTGTTCTCGCAGTTCACCTCGATGCTGGCGCTGATCGAGCAGGAGCTGGAAAAGCGCAAGATCCGCTATAGCCTGCTCACCGGCGACACCCGCGACCGACGCACCCCGGTGCAGCAGTTCCAGCAGGGCGACAGTGAAGTGTTCCTGATAAGCCTCAAGGCCGGAGGGGTGGGGCTGAACCTCACCGCTGCGGACACCGTAATCCACTTCGACCCGTGGTGGAACCCGGCCAGCGAGAACCAGGCGACCGACCGTGCCTACCGGATCGGCCAGGACAAGCCGGTGTTCGTGTTCAAGCTGATTACCCGGGGGACGGTGGAAGAAAAGATCCAGGCGCTGCAGCAGGAGAAGGCAGCGCTGGCGGCGAGCCTGCTCGATGGAGGGCAGGTAGGGCAATGGCGACTTGGCGATGACGAGATCGACGCGCTGTTTGCCCCGCTACCTGGCAAGCGAACCCGATAACCTGTACCGGCCTCTTCGCGGGACACGCCCGCTCCCCTAGGTAGTGCACCGTTCTTGAGGTGGGTGAAATCCTGTGGGAGCGGGCTTGTCCCGCGAAGAGGCCGGTACAGTCAATCGACCAGCTGTGCGTCTTTCAGGGCCCCCAGGGCCTCCAGCCAACGCGGCTGCTGGCGATAATCGGTACGGGCAAAGCCACGCCCGCGCATCTGCGCAATACGCGGCGACGGCTTGACCTTCAAGCGCTGCGCTGCGGTCAACGCCAGCTCCGCCGCCGCCCGGTCGTTGCACACCAGGCCCATGTCGCAACCGGCGCTCAGCGCCGCCTCGATGCGATTGGCGGCATCACCCACCACATGCGCACCGGCCATCGAAAGGTCGTCACTGAAGATCACCCCGTCGAAGCCCAGCTCGCCGCGCAAGATGTCCTGCAGCCAGCGGCGCGAGAACCCGGCAGGCTGGTTGTCGACCTGCGGGTAGATCACATGCGCCGGCATCACCGCCGCCAGTTGCCCGCTAAGGCGGGAGAACGGCACCAGGTCTGCCTGGCGCAGCTGTTCGAGGCTGCGCTCGTCGGTAGGAATCGCTACATGCGAATCCGCCTCGGCCCAGCCATGCCCCGGGAAATGCTTGCCGCAAGCTGCCATGCCCGCCGCATTCATGCCGCGAATGAATGCGCCAGCCAGCTGTGTGGCACGCTCAGGGTTGCCTTCGAAGGCACGGCTGCCAACCACCGCGCTGCGCTGGTGGTCGAGGTCGAGCACCGGAGCGAAGCTGAGGTCCAGGCCGACCGCGAGCACCTCGGTGGCCATCAGCCAGCCGCACTGCTCGGCCAGGTACTCGGCATTGGCATTGTCGGCGATGGCGCGCATCGCCGGCAGGCGTACGAAGCCCTGGCGCAGGCGCTGCACGCGGCCGCCTTCCTGGTCGACCGCAAGGATCAGGTCGGGACGGATGGCGCGAATCGATGCGCACAGCTCACGCACCTGGCGTGGGCTGTCGATGTTGCGGGCGAAGATGATCAGGCCGGCCACTTCCGGCTGGCGTAGAAGCTGGCGATCTTCGGCAGTCAGCCATTTACCGGCGATATCCACCATCAGGGAGCCTTGCAGGCTGGTCATAGGCAATCCTTCATTGCAGAGTCAGTGAAGCCCACTCAGGGCAAGCGGCCTCGTCGATGCGCACCGGGCAATGTGCCGGGACGCGCTCGAAAAGGCCAAGCATGTCGATGTTGCGCAAGCGTATGCAGCCATGGGACAGCGGCACGCCCAAGGGTTCCGTGTCTGGCGTGCCGTGCAGATAGATGTGGCGGCGAAAGGTGTCGACACTACCCAGGCGGTTGACGCCCGGCTCGCAGCCACTGAGCCAGAAGATGCGGGTCAGGACCCAGTCCCGCCCGGGATGCTGCGCGTGCAGCGTCGGCGACCAGACCTCGCCCGTCCAGCGCCGGCCTTGCAGCACGGCATTGACTGGCAAGCCTGCGCCGATACGTGCACGCACCTGGTGTAGCCCGCGTGGTGTGCAGCCCGAGCCGTTGCGCTCACCTGCCCCATTGCGGGCGGTGGAAACCACGATGCGCACGCGCAACCGGCCTTGGGCAAAGCCGTAGAGGCGCTGGTCGGCGAGAGCGATGTGCAGGAAATCGAGGTCAGGCATGGGCGCTAGCTTAGCCGAAGCGCCCTGCCCCGCCCAGCCTTCAAGCCTTGGCAGTAGCGCTGCCGGACTTGCTGCGCGGGCGCAACTGGGCGCTGGCCATGGCGCTGTCGGTGACACCGCTGTCGGCACGCATGCCAGCGGCCAGGAATGGCACCATCAGGCGCATGACTTGCTCGATCGACGTGTTGATACCGAAATCGGTCTCGGCAATGGCGCGCAGCGCCTTGATCCCGGACATGCTGAACGCCGCGGCACCGAGCATGAAGTGTACGCGCCAGAACAATTCCAGCGGTGGAATGCGCGGTGCAGCTTCGTTTACCAACAGCATGTAGCGGCGGAACACCTTGCCGTACATGTCCTCGAGATAGCGCCGCAAATGGCCCTGGCTCTGACTGAACGCCAGGCCCAGCAGGCGCATGAAGATCGACAGGTCGTTGTTGCTGCGTGGCTGCACGACCAATGCCTGCTCTACCAGCATTTCCAGCAGCTCTTCAAGGCTGGGCTTCTGCTCGGGCTTGGCCTGTCGCCGCTCCAGCTCACGTTCGAGGCTGGCGCAGAACGGCCCGAGGAAACGCGAAAAGACGGCCTGGATCAGGGCCTTCTTCGAGCCGAAATGATAATTGACCGCTGCGAGGTTGACCCCGGCCTTGCTGGTAATCAGCCGCAATGAGGTTTCCGCGAAGCCTCGTTCCGCGAACAGCTGCTCGGCAGCATCGAGGATGCGTTCAACGGTTTCAGATTGGGCCATCACTACTCCGCCAGACAGAGACAAACAGGTGTTTGAAACATACGTTTCAGCCCTGCCGATGTCAAGGCTCGGTGACTGGGCGGTCGCCATTTAAAGGCGCCAGACTGCAGGCTGCAAGCGTCATCCTGCGTATTTCCTGCAGCTTGTGCTTGCAGCGAACCCAGCACTGTATATAATCCCAGGCACTGTATAAAAAGACAGAGCGCCCGCCATGTTGAAACTGACGCCACGCCAAGCCGAGATTCTGGCCTTCATCAAACGCTGCCTCGAAGATAACGGCTTCCCACCCACGCGTGCGGAAATCGCTCAGGAGCTGGGCTTCAAGTCGCCGAATGCCGCCGAGGAGCACCTCAAGGCCCTCGCCCGCAAAGGCGCAATCGAAATGACCCCGGGCGCTTCCCGTGGCATCCGTATACCGGGCTTTGAAGCCAAGGCCGAAGAAAACGGCTTGCCGATCATTGGCCGAGTCGCTGCTGGCGCTCCTATCCTCGCCGAGCAGCACATCGAGCAATCCTGCAACATCAACCCGACCTTCTTCCACCCCCCTGCCGACTATTTGTTGCGTGTGCACGGCATGAGCATGAAGGACATCGGCATCTTCGACGGCGATCTGCTGGCGGTGCACACCTGCCGCGAGGCCCGTAATGGCCAGATCGTCGTCGCCCGTATCGGCGACGAAGTGACCGTCAAGCGCTTCAAGCGCGAAGGCAGCAAGGTCTGGCTCATCGCCGAAAACCCCGAGTTCGCCCCTATCGAAGTCGACCTGAAAGAGCAGGAACTGGTGATCGAGGGTTTGAGTGTCGGCGTCATTCGCCGCTGATTCAGGAGGCGTCATGCAGCAGTCCATCCAAGCACATCAGCAGGTCCAGCTTCCGCTGTTCGAAGCGTTCCTCGCCCAGCCGGTACTGCCAGGCCTGAAGGCCAGCGAGCAGGCACGCAAGAGCAGCCATCCGGAGCTGTTCAGCGAACTGTCACTGCGTGGCGCCCCCGAACACTGCCAGAGCCTGTTGGCGCCGGTATTGCGCGAGCTTAGCGAGGAGGAGGAAGCGCGCTGGCTGACGCTGATCGCCCCACCGGCCAGCCTCACCCAGGCCTGGCTGCGCGATGCCGGGCTTAACCGCGAACGGATCCTGCTGTTGCATGCCCGTGGCAATCAGAGCGCACTGCAGCTGGCCTGCGAAGCGTTGCGCCTGGGCCGCAGCCACACCGTGGTCAGCTGGCTTGGCAGCGTCAACGCTACCGCTCGCCAACAACTGCTACGCGCTGCCAGTGTCGGAAACGCACAAAGCCTGAACATCCGCCTCGGCTGATGTTCAGGCTTTGCCTATGAAGCAGTGCAAGCGGGCGCTTTAGTGCAGTACACGCGGCCCTTCGTCGCGCTCCAGCTCACCCTCTACCAAGCGGCCTGCCATCTGCACGCCAACACTCAGCATTGCCTTGGCGACCTCGACATGCTGGCCCTGCAGGAACGCCTTGGCGTCTTCCGAGAAATCCAGGGTTACCAGGGAGCCTTCATCCTCGGCGCGACGCAGCTCGATACGGCCATCAGGCAACTCGACAATTTCCAGAAACGACGTAGACATATAGGGCAGTTCTCCACGAAAGGCCGGTAGTGTACCAGCCGTTGCAGCTATCAGCACTCACTCAACGCGTCGCGGAAACGTCTCACCAAGCCTTTGAGATTGTTCCGCCAACTTTCCAACTCTTCCCTAGACAACGCAGGGTGCTCGGGCTCATCGAGGTTGACGGCCTGAATCAACGGCTGGGTGACGTCGGTTTTTGCTGTTTTTTTCGCGACCGGTGGTCGGAACAAATCGGCATAAGCACTGACCAATTGCGCCAACCAGGTTTCCCGCTGGCGAACCAGTTCGAGCATTTCGGCCACTTCAGGGATGGCGATGGTGTTCAATGCATCATCGGCGAGCGCCTGCTCGACCGAAGCCACTACGGGCAGACGGTAGAATCCACCGATTTCATGGCACAGCCCCAACAGTGCGCCGTACAGGTGAAACAGCGCTGATTCACGTTCGGCCTGGACCAGGCCTTGGGCGTTCATGGCCTGGCTTTGCTCGGCCTTGGCCATGGATTCGAGGGCCAGCCCTGCGAAGAACAGTTTCTGGTTGGTGCGGGTGTAGAGTTCCTGGGCCATTTTCAGTGCCCTCCGTAAGGCTGCGAGGCGGATAGCTGCATCATAAATGATTGAGGCCGCTTTGCGCCCCTTCGCGGGCAAGCCCGCTCCCACAGGAATGGCAACAGCCTTGAGGGCGATGCCGTACCTGTGGGAGCGGGCTTGCCCGCGAAGGGGCGCGAAGCGGCCCCAGTTACTGCACCGATAGATCAGCGCTTGTCTTCGACCTTCCAGCTACCACCATCATAGAAAGCCTTCCAGCCAGTCGGCTTGCCATCGACCTCGGACTGCACGTACTGCTCCTTGGTCTTGCGGCTGTAACGAATCACCGCCGGGCGCCCTTCCGGGTCTTTCTGCGGCGCATCGCACAGGAAGTGGTACTTCGGATCGATCTCGTGCTTGTGCGGAACGATCTCCAGCACCAACGGTGCACGGGTTTCGCGGTTTTTCGGGAACTGGCTGGCCGCCAGGAACAGGCCCGAAGCGCCGTCACGCAGCACGTAGGTGTCGTCGACCTTCTCGCACTTGAGCTCCGGCATTTCCACCTTGTCCATCTTCGGTGGTGCGGCCTCACCGCTCTTGAGCAGCTTGCGGGTGTTCTTGCACGCCGGGTTGGTGCAACCGAAGAACTTGCCGAATCGGCCCGTCTTGAGTTGCATCTCGCTGCCGCACTTGTCGCACTCCAGGCTCGGCCCTTCGTAGCCCTTGATGCGGTAGCTGCCCTCTTCGATCTCGTAGCCGGCGCAGTCCGGGTTATTACCGCAGATGTGCAGCTTGTGCTTCTCGTCCAGCAGGTAGGCATCCATCGCCGTGGCACAGATCGGGCAGCGGTGCTTGCCCAACAGCACGCGCGATTCCGATTCACCCTCATCGTCCGCAGCGATCTCATCGCCCGGCACCAGGTTCACTGTGGCCTTGCAACGCTCTTTCGGCGGCAGGCTGTAACCCGAGCAACCGAGAAACACACCGGTGGAAGCGGTGCGGATCATCATTGGCCGGCCACATTCCTTGCACGGAATATTGGTCATGGTCGGCTGGTTGGCACGCATGCCGCTTTCGGCAGACTCGGCGGTCAGCAGTTTCTTGCTGAAGTCACCGTAGAACTCGTCGAGCACGTTCTTCCAGTCACGTTCGCCCTGGGCCACGTCGTCGAGGTTCTCTTCCATGTCGGCAGTGAAGCCATAGTCCATCAGGTTGGAGAAACTCTCCGACAGGCGCTCGGTGACGATATCGCCCATTTTCTCGGAGTAGAAACGACGATTGTGCAGAGTGACGTAGCCGCGGTCCTGGATGGTAGAAATGATCGCCGCATAGGTCGACGGGCGACCAATACCGCGTTTTTCCATTTCCTTGACCAGGCTCGCTTCAGTGAAGCGCGCCGGTGGCTTGGTGAAGTGCTGGCTCGGGTCGAGCTGGATCAGCTTGAGCGCTTCGCCCTGGGCCATTTCCGGCAGCACATCGTCTTCGCCCGGCTTGCTCTGCTGTGGCAGCACGCGGGTGTAACCGTCGAACTTGAGGATGCGGCCCTTGGCACGCAGCTCGAAATCACCTGCGGCCACAGTGACACTGGTGGACAGGTATTGCGCCGGAGGCATCTGGCAGGCCAGGAACTGGCGCCAGATCAGCTCGTACAGGCGCTCTGCATCCCGCTCCATGCCGCTGAGCTTGGTGGGGTGGGTATTGACGTCAGAGGGGCGAATCGCCTCGTGCGCCTCCTGGGCACCTTCCTTGCTGCCATACACCAGCGGGGCTTCCGGCAGGTACTGCTTGCCGAACTCGCGCTCGATGTAGCTGCGCGCCATGTCCAGGGCATCTGCCGACAGGTTGGTCGAGTCGGTACGCATGTAGGTGATGTAACCCGCTTCGTACAAACGCTGGGCCATCATCATGGTTTTCTTCACCCCAAAGCCCAGGCGGTTGCTCGCGGCCTGCTGCAAGGTCGAGGTGATGAACGGGGCCGACGGCTTGCTGCTGGTCGGCCGGTCTTCGCGCTTGATCACGCTGTAGCTGGAGGCCTTGAGCTTCTCCAGCGCGGCCATGGCCTGAGCTTCGTTCAGCGGCTTGAAGGCCTCGCCCTTCTCCCGCGCCACTTCAAAACGCACTTTGGCGTTCTTGGCGGTGCCAAGGTCGGCGTGCACTTCCCAGTACTCTTCTGGGACGAAGGCACGGATCTCGCGTTCACGCTCGACCACCAGCTTCACCGCCACCGACTGTACGCGGCCGGCAGACAGGCCGCGGGCGATCTTGGCCCACAGCAGTGGCGAGACCATGTAGCCCACTACGCGGTCGAGGAAGCGCCGCGCCTGTTGGGCGTTGACCCGGTCGATATCCAGCTCGCCAGGCTGCGAGAACGCTTCCTGGATCGCCTTCTTGGTAATTTCGTTGAACACCACGCGCTTGTAGCGAGTGTCGTCGCCCCCGATGGCTTCGCGCAGGTGCCAGGCAATGGCTTCCCCTTCGCGGTCCAAGTCGGTTGCGAGATAGATGGTGTCGGCATCCTTGGCCAGGCGGCGGAGCTCTTCGATCACCTTCTCCTTGCCGGGAAGGATCTCGTACTTGGCTTTCCAGCCGTGCTCAGGGTCGACGCCCATGCGCGCCACCAGCTGGCGACGGGCCTTCTCTTTTGGCGACAGCGCCGGAGCCTCACCCGCAGCAGCCTTGCCACGCTTGGCGGCCGGCTCTTTGCTTGCGCTGGCCGAACCGCTGGTGGGGAGGTCTCGGATATGGCCGATACTCGACTTCACCACGTACTGGTTGCCCAGGTACTTGTTGATGGTCTTGGCCTTGGCCGGGGATTCCACAATGACCAGCGATTTGCCCATGGATCGGAGTATTCCTGAATCTGAAGATGAAAAACGCGTCAGGTGCCGGACGCGGCACCGCTATATATAGTGGCAAAAGAGTGAGGTCAAGCGTGGTCGATCACGCTTGCGACTTGCCAACCAGCTCCGGCAGCCCTTCTTCGACCTTGACCAAAGCAAAGCGCGGCACCTGCTCGCCGTCAACCTCGACGGACTCCTGGAACATCGCAAGGGGCCTCACCCAGAAGCTGTAATCACCATACAGGCATTGGTAGAAGACCATCCACTCTTCATTCTCCGAGTGCCGTGCAACACTGAAGACACGGTACTCAGGCCCTTTGTAATGCCGGTATACGCCTGGTTGTATCTGCATGCCGCCCTTCCTCTTGAAACAAATTCTGTAAAAAACAAAAACCGGGGCACAAGGCCCCGGCTGCTGTCCCGCTACGCGATCAGACGCGTTCGAAGACAGTGGTGATACCTTGACCGAGGCCGACGCACATGGTCGCCACCCCCAGGGTACCGCCGTTCTGCTTCATGACATTGAGCAGGGTGCCGGAAATCCGTGCACCGGAGCAACCGAACGGGTGGCCCAAAGCGATGGCGCCGCCGTGCAGGTTAACCTTCTCATCCATCTTGTCGAGCACTTTCAAGTCTTTGAGCACTGGCAGGGCTTGTGCAGCGAAGGCTTCGTTGAGCTCGATGAAGTCGATATCGGCCATGGTCAGACCGGCGCGCTTGAGGGCTTTCTGGGTCGACGGCACCGGGCCGTAGCCCATGATTGCCGGGTCGACACCGGCCACCGCCATCGAGCGGATCACGGCCAGTGGCTGGATGCCCAGGTCCATGGCGCGCTGGCCGGACATGACGATCATGCACGATGCACCGTCGGTGATCTGCGACGAAGTACCGGCAGTCACGGTACCACCTTTCGGGTTGAACGCCGGTTTCAGCGACGCCAGGCCCTCGAGGGTGGTTTCCGGGCGAATGGTCTCGTCGAAGTCGAAGACCTTGAGGAAACCGTTCTCGTCATAGCCCTGCATCGGGATGATCTCGTCCTTGAACTTGCCTTCGACCGTCGCCTTGTGGGCGAGCTGGTGCGAACGCAGGCCGAACAGGTCCTGCTGCTCGCGGCTGATGCCATGCATCTTGCCGAGCATTTCGGCGGTCAGGCCCATCATCCCCGACGCCTTGGCCGCATGCAGCGACAGGTGCGGGTTGGGGTCGACACCATGCATCATGCTGACGTGGCCCATGTGCTCGACGCCGCCGACCACGAACACATCGCCGTTGCCGGTCATGATCGCCTGGGCGGCGGTGTGCAGCGCGCTCATCGACGAGCCGCACAGGCGGCTGACGGTCTGGGCGGCCGAGGTGTGCGGGATCTGGGTCATCAACGACGCCATGCGGGCGATGTTCCAGCCCTGCTCCAGGGTCTGGTTCACGCAGCCCCAGATCACGTCTTCGACTTCTTTCGGGTCGACCTTGCCGTTGCGTTCCAGCAGCTTGCTGATCAGGTGCGCGGACATGTCTTCGGCGCGGGTGTTGCGGTGCATGCCACCCTTGGAGCGGCCCATCGGGGTGCGACCAAAGTCGACAATCACCACGTCTCTTGGATTAAGGCTCATATCAAATCTCTCGCTCTAGCTCGTTGACCACTCAGTTGAAGAAGCGCTGGCCGTTCTTGGCCATTTCACGCAGCTTCGCGGTCGGGTGGTACAGCGGCCCAAGGTCGGCGTACTGGTCGGCCAGGGCAACGAATTCGGCCACACCGATCGAGTCGATGTAGCGCAGCGCACCACCCCGGAAGGGAGGGAAACCGATGCCATAGACCAGGCCCATGTCGGCTTCGGCGGCGGTTTCGACGATGCCGTCTTCCAGGCAACGCACGGTCTCCAGGCACAGCGGCACCATCATCCAGTTGATGATGTCTTCGTCGCTCACTTCACGCTGCTCGAAGACGATCGGCTTGAGCACATCCAGCACGGTGGCATCGAAGACTTTCTTCGGTTTGCCGCGCTTGTCGGTCTCGTAGGCATAGAAGCCCTTGCCGTTCTTCTGGCCCAGGCGGTTGGCCTCGTACAGGGCGTCGACGGCCGAGCGGCGCTCGTCCTTCATGCGGTCCGGGAAGCCTTCGGCCATCACGTCGCGGCCATGGTGGCCGGTGTCGATGCCGACCACGTCCATCAGGTAGGCCGGGCCCATCGGCCAGCCGAACTTCTCCATGACCTTGTCGATGCGCACGAAGTCGACGCCAGCGCTGACCAGCTTGGCGAAACCGCCAAAGTACGGGAACAGCACACGGTTGACCAGGAAGCCCGGGCAGTCGTTGACCACGATCGGGTTCTTGCCCATCTTCTTGGCGTAGGCCACGGTGGTCGCGACTGCTACCTCACTGGACTTCTCGCCACGGATCACTTCCACCAGCGGCATCATGTGTACCGGGTTGAAGAAGTGCATGCCGACGAAGTTTTCCGGGCGCTTGAGCGCCTTGGCCAGCAGGTTGATGGAAATGGTCGAAGTGTTGGAGGCGAGGATCGCGTCCTCTTTTACCTGGCCTTCCACTTCGGCCAGCACGGCCTGCTTGACCTTCGGGTTTTCGACCACGGCTTCTACGACGATGTCGACGTTGGCGAAGTCGCCATACGACAGGGTCGGGCGAATGGCGTTGAGCGCCTCGGCCATTTTCGCCGGAGTCAGGCGGCCTTTCTCGACGCGGTTGCCAAGCAACTTGGAGGCCTCGTTCAGGCCCAACTGGATGGCTTCCTCGCGGATGTCCTTCATCAGGATCGGGGTGCCCTTGACCGCCGACTGGTAGGCAATGCCGCCACCCATGATGCCGGCGCCGAGCACGGCAGCCTGCTTCACGTCGTGGGCGATTTCGTCATGGGCCTTGGCCTTGCGCTTGAGCTCCTGGTCATTCAGGAACAGGCCGATCAGGCTTTCGGCAACCGAGGTCTTGGCCAGTTTGGCGAAGCCTGCAGCCTCGACTTCCAGGGCCTTGTCGCGGCCGAAGTTGGCGGCCTTCTGGATGGTCTTGATGGCCTCGACCGGCGCCGGGTAATTCGGGCCGGCCTGGCCAGCGACGAAGCCCTTGGCGGTCTCGAAGGCCATCATCTGCTCAATGGCGTTGAGCTTGAGCTTTTCCAGCTTGGGCTGGCGCTTGGCCTTGTAGTCCAGCTCGCCACTGATGGCGCGCTTGATCAGGTCCAGCGCACCGGCCAGCAGCAGCTCAGGGGCGACCACGGCATCGACGGCGCCGACTTTCAGGGCGTCTTCGGCACGGTTTTCCTTGCCGGCGGCGATCCACTCAATGGCGTTGTCCGAGCCGATCAGGCGCGGCAGGCGCACGGTACCGCCGAAGCCTGGGTAGATGCCCAGCTTGACTTCGGGCAGGCCGATCTTGGCGCTGCTGGACATGACTCGATAGTCGGCTGCCAGGCACATTTCCAGGCCGCCGCCCAGGGCGATGCCATTGATGGCCGCCACGGTCGGTACTTCGAGGTCTTCGAAGGCGTTGAAGATGCGGTTGGCTTCCAGGTTGCCGGCAACCAGTTCGGCTTCGGGCAGCTTGAAGTTGTCGACGAACTCGGTGATGTCGGCGCCGACGATGAACACGTCCTTGCCACTGCTGACGATCACGCCTTTCACCGAGGCGTCGGCCTTGATGGCGTCGATGGCCTGGCGCAGCTCGTCCAGGGTCAGGCGATTGAACTTGTTGACGGACTCACCCTTGAGGTCGAACTTCAGTTCGACGATGCCGCTTTCAAGAGCCTTAACCGTGATGGCTTTACCTTCGTAAATCATCAACTGATCTCCACGATATGGAAGCTGAACTGTACACGCCGATCGCTGGTGGAAGAGTAGGTCTTGCCGCCCTTGCCCCAGGCACACCCGTCAGCGCGCTAGTCGGGATTCTGTATGAGCGGCATGACATACAAACGCTCAATTCATACGCCCGTTTGATTTGGGTATGCACACATTCACCGAAAAGGTCGGCGTTGTCAAATGCTCTGGAACAGGGTGAAAACGCGACTTTGCGGTCATTTTGTATCGCCGATGGGTTAAACATGATGACAGTGATTACCGATCATTCATGTCAGCGATTGACCACAAGCAAACGACGGGGGCTGCATTTATTTCATGCACGCGGCCAGGGAATGGCTACACTGCGACTGGATTCAGGAATTTCCCGGCCTGCCTGGCCTTTTCTGCGCGGCAGAAACGACAAAGCGGCAACCTGGTAGCTACCGGGTTGCCGCTTTGTCGTTGTGGCTATCAAGCCAGGGTGTCGAAGGCGTGGGCAATATCCTGCAATACAGATTTATCCCCGCGCTCGCTCCAGTACAGGGCAAGCATGCGCTTGTCAGCCTCCACCTTGTAGACGGTTGCCGGCAGGCGCATGAACACTTCGTTCAGGCGCGGCTCCTCGCAGGCCTCCTTCCACTGGTTCCACCAGACACCAGGGCTGACCTGCCAGTAGCACCAGCTGTCTTCATGCCCGCGCCTGCGCCCACGGTGGTATTGCGGGCACGGGCTCGGTGGCGCCTGCTCGAACCAGTGTGGCCACTGTTGGGGGGCCAGTTGCATGGCCAGGCCCATGCGCCGCGCCTCCAGGCGCAGGCTCATCTGCTGCCCCTGTTTGCGCGACAGGCGCAGCCAGGACAGCGGACTGAGAATCAGCGCAAGGATTGACACCACTAGCCATACCGTCATATCAGTAAGTTCCATAAAGCGTTGCAAAAGAGCGGGTTACTCAGTATTCACGGATGACCTGCCGGAAAGCGACCATACTTCTACTATCGCGATTGTCAGGAGTACAGCTCATGTCCTACGAACATCTTCTGGTCGCCGTCGACCTCACCGAGGAATGCGACCCGGTGATCAAGCGTGCCATGAAGCTCGCCGAGCCCACAGGCGCCAAGGTCTCGCTGGTGCATATCGTCGAACCGATGGCCATGGCCTTTGGCGGCGATGTGCCGATGGACCTGTCGCAACTGCAACAGCAGCAGTTCGACCAGGCCAAGGAGCGCATGGACCGCCTGTTCAACAAGTACCCCGGCATCAATCGTGGCGACTCGCACCTGACCTACGGCCAGCCGCGCCAGGAAATCCACCAACTGGCCAAGGACCAGAAATGCGACCTTATCGTGGTCGGCAGCCATGGCCGGCATGGCCTGGCCTTGCTGCTGGGATCCACCGCCAATGATGTGCTGCATGGTGCGCCGTGCGATGTGCTGGCGGTGCGCTTGCAGAAAAAAGAATGATCCAGCCTGCGCCGGCCTCTTCGCGGCGGTTCTGCGCGAAGAGGCCGGCGCAGCAGACTCAGCCTTCCAGCTCAGCCCACCGCTCTACCAGCGCATCCAGCTCAGCTTGCAGCTTCTCGATCTTGGCCAGCACTGCCGAAGTCTCGGCAATCGGCCGCTGATAGAAGCCAGCAGCGTTCACCTCTTCCTGCGCCTCGGCCATGCGCTGCTCGACCTCATCGATCTGACCCGGCAGCATTTCAAGCTCGCGTTGCAGCTTGTAGCTGAGCTTTTTCTTCGAAGTATCGGCAACCGGCGCAGCTGGCGCAGGCGCAGCCACTTCCACCGGCTTTTCGACCACGGCACTGTTGAGCTCGGACTTGCCGCTCTTGCTCTCGGTCACGCCGAGCAGCTTCGCCGAACCGCCCTGGCGGATCCAGTCTTCATAGCCACCGACATACTCGCGCACCTTGCCCTCACCTTCGAATACCAACGTGCTGGTGACGACGTTGTCGAGGAAGGCCCGGTCGTGGCTGACCATCAGCACGGTACCCTTGTAGTTGGACAGCACCTCTTCCAGCAACTCGAGGGTTTCCACATCCAGGTCGTTGGTCGGCTCGTCGAGCACCAGCAGGTTGGCCGGCTTGCTGAACAGCTTGGCCAGCAGCAGGCGCGCCCGCTCGCCGCCGGACAGCGCCTTGACTGGCGTACGGGCACGCTGCGGGCTGAACAGGAAATCGCCCAGGTAGCTCAGTACATGGCGGTTCTGACCATCGATCTCGATGAAGTCACGGCCTTCGGCGAGGTTGTCGATGACGGTCTTTTCCAGGTCGAGCTGGTGGCGCATCTGGTCGAAATACGCCACTTCCAGCTTGGTGCCGCGCTCGACCTTGCCTGCAGTAGGCTCCAGATCACCGAGCATCATCTTCAGCAGGGTGGTCTTGCCGGTACCGTTGGCACCCAGCAGGCCGATACGGTCCTGGCGCTGCAGGACCATGGAGAAGTCCTTGACCAGCAGCGGGCCATCGGCGTGATGGAAGCTGACGTTTTCCAGCACCATCACCTGCTTGCCGGATTTGTCCGCCGCTTCGATCTGGATGTTCGCCTTGCCCTGGCGTTCGCGGCGCTCGCTGCGCTCGACGCGCAGGGCCTTGAGTGCACGCACACGGCCTTCGTTGCGGGTACGCCGGGCCTTGATGCCCTGGCGAATCCACACTTCTTCCTGGGCCAGGCGCTTGTCGAACAGCGCATTGGCGGTCTCTTCGGCGGCCAGCGCGGCTTCCTTGTGCACCAGGAAGCTGGCGTAGTCGCCGTTCCAGTCGATCAGGCCGCCGCGGTCCAGTTCGAGGATGCGCGTGGCGAGGTTCTGCAGGAAGGAACGGTCGTGGGTGATGAACAGCACGGCACCGTTGAAACCGCGCAGGGCTTCTTCGAGCCAGGCGATGGCCCCGATGTCCAGGTGGTTGGTCGGCTCGTCGAGCAGCAACAGATCAGGCTCGGACACCAGCGCCTGGGCCAGCAGCACGCGGCGGCGCCAGCCACCGGAGAGCTCGGCCAGGGTCTTGTCGGCGGGCAACTGCAGGCGGCTCAAGGTGCTTTCCACCACTTGCTGCAGGCGCCAGCCGTCGCGGGCTTCGAGCTCGTGCTGAACGTGCATGAGCTTTTCCAGATCTGCATCGCTGTGGATGTTCTGGCTCAGGTGATGAAACTCGGCGAGCAACTCGCCGACGCCATCCAGGCCTGCCGCGACCACATCGAACACCGTACGCTCGTCGGCAACCGGCAGCTCCTGTGGCAGCTCGCCGATCTTCAAGCCAGGGGCGCGCCAGATCTCGCCATCGTCGCCCTTCTGCTCGCCCTTGACCAGGCGCAGCATGCTCGATTTGCCGGTGCCGTTACGGCCGATGATGCACACCCGCTCGCCACGGGCGATCTGCCAGGACACTTTGTCCAGCAGCGGCATCGCGCCGAATGCGAGGGACACATCGCTGAATTTGAGCAGGGTCATGTTCGTCTCCAGAAAGCGGGCGCGCATTCTACCTGACTTGGCCCCTGCCGGCATTAAGTACACTTCCGTACCGAGGCTTGGCGACACCCGGTCAGTGTTAATGCCCGGTTACAAGCACAGCGCTATCACCCGCCGCCGGCAAACGGCTAAGCTAAGGCAATCAGATTTCAACAGTGCTGGCTTCGCCGTCACTTCCCCATGGTTCAACTGCCCGGACGTATCATGCGCAGCCGCCTGTTACAGATTGCTTCCTGCCTGCTGCTCACTGCCGCCACCGCCAGTGCGGCGCAGGCCATCGACCTTTCTCTGCAACGCCAGTATTACGACGAGGCCAAGCGTGCGCTGGCCAAGGGTGACAAGGGCCCTTACCTGCGTTACGCCCCACAGCTGCGCGACTACCCGCTCACGCCGTACCTGGCGTATGACGAACTGACTGCGCGCCTGAAGACTGCCAGCAACGAGGAAATCGAAGGTTTCCTGGCCAAGCACGGCGACCTGCCCCAGGCCAACTGGATGAAACTGCGCTGGCTGCGCTGGCTGGCCGAACGCGGCGAGTGGAACACCTTCGTCAAGTACTACGACCCCAAGCTCAACTTCACCGAGCTGGACTGCCTCAACGGCCAGTATCAGTTGAGCCACGGCCAGCGCGCCGAAGGCTTCGCCAGTGCGGAAAAATTGTGGAACGTCGGCAAGACGCAACCGGCTGCCTGTGACACCCTGTTCGGCATGTGGGCCGCTGAAGGCCAGCTGACCGAGGCCAAGCGCTGGAACCGCGCCAAGCTTGCAGCCCAGGCGCGCAACTACGCACTGGCCAACAACATGGTGCAAGGCCTGACCACGCTCGGGCCTCAGGGCCGGCTGCTGATCGACGTTGCCCAGAAGCCGGAACTGCTCAACCAGCCGTCGCGCTTCACGCCGGCCACCGAGGCCATGTCCGACGTGGTCAGCCTCGGCCTGCGCCGCCTGGCCCGGCAAGACCCTGAACGGGCCATGGCGCTGCTCGACGAGTACGCCCAACGCATGCATTTCTCGCGTGACGAGAAGGTCGCCATCGCCCGCGAGATCGGCCTGACCCTGGCACGCCGCTACGACCCGCGCGCGCTGGACCTGATGACCCGCTACGACCCTGAACTGCGCGACAACACGGTCAGTGAATGGCGCCTGCGCCTGTTGCTGCGCCTCGGCCGTTGGCAAGACGCCTACGAGCTGACCCGGCGTCTGCCACAGGACCTGGCCAGCAGCAACCGCTGGAAATACTGGCAGGCCCGCACCCTGGAGCTGGCCCAGCCGAACAACCCGCAGGTTCCATTGCTGTACAAGAACGTGGCACGCGAGCGTGACTTCTACGGTTTCCTCGCGGCTGACCGGGCCAAAACGCCTTACCAGTTGAACAACAGGCCGCTGCTGTTGAGCCCGCAACTGGTCAACAAGGTGCGCAATACCCCCGGCATCCAGCGTGCCCTGGAGTTCCACGCGCGTGGCCAGGTGGTCGAAGGCCGCCGCGAGTGGTACCACGTCAGCCGTCACTTCAACCGCGATGAGATGGTCGCCCAGGCTCGCCTGGCCTACGACATGCGTTGGTACTTCCCGGCCATCCGCACCATCAGCCAGGCGCAGTACTGGGACGACCTGGATGTCCGCTTCCCCATGGCCTATCGCGACACCCTGGTACGTGAAGCCAAGGTGCGTGGGCTGCATTCGAGCTGGGTGTTCGCCATCACCCGCCAGGAAAGCGCCTTCATGGAGGATGCCCGCTCCAGCGTCGGCGCCAGCGGCCTGATGCAGGTGATGCCGGCCACCGCCAAGGAAACCGCACGCAAGTTCAGCATCCCGCTGGCCTCGCCGCAGCAGATGTTCAACCCGGAAAAGAACATTCAGGTCGGTGCGGCCTACCTGAGCCAGGTGCATGGCCAGTTCAACGGCAACCGGGTGCTGGCGTCGGCGGCCTACAACGCAGGCCCCGGGCGTGTGCGACAGTGGCTCAAGGGCGCCAAGCACCTGAGCTTCGACGTGTGGGTGGAGTCGATCCCGTTCGATGAAACCCGCCAGTATGTGCAGAACGTGCTGTCGTATTCGGTGATCTACGGGCAAAAGCTCAATGTGCCACAGCCGCTGGTGGACTGGCATGAGCGGTATTTCGATGACATGTAGTTCCAGCTAAGCCTGTACCGGCCTCTTCGCGGCTAAAGCCGCTACCACAGGGATCCCACAGCTTGCAGAATCAGTGCAATACCTGTGGGAGCGCCTTTAGCCGCGAAGAGGCCGGTACAGGTTATTCGAGCACTTCGACTTCCATCCCCACTTCAAGCCAGCCACTGCCATCCATGGCCAGGTTCTGCCCGAACAGGATGTCGCCTTCCTTCTCACGGAAAGTCTTCAGGGTCGTCAACGGCTCACGGTCAGCACTGCGCTCCCCGGTCGCCGGGTCGAGGGTAGTGAAGATGCACCGGACGCTCGGTTTGAGCACTCGAAACTCCAGCTCGCCAATGCGGATCCGCTTCCAACCATCCTCGGCGAACGGCTCAGCCCCCTGCACCACCAGGTTTGGCCGAAAACGCAGCATTTCCATGGGCCGGCCAATCCGCCGGCTCAGGTCATCCAGCGAGCCCTGCCCGATCAGCAGCAACGGAAAGCCATCAGGGAACGCCGCACGGTCGCTGTTCAGGCCGTAACCATTGGGCAGGTAGCGCGCCCGCTGCTCCGGGCAATGCACCAGGCGCACCGCCTTGCCAAGCCACTGCGACAGCCAGGCAGCCGCCTCGTCGCCGGCGTCCGGCACACGCAAGGTATCGCGCCAGATGGTCACACCGCGCAGCCCATCGTCAGCGGCGGGTACCGCCACTGGCAACGGCGCCTGCCCAGGCAGTTCGAGCAGCAATTCGCCAGCCTCGCCCGCGCTGGCCTTCAGCTGGCCCAGTTGGGGCCAGGCACGCTGAGTGAGGAAGCGTCCGTTCTCTTCCTCGACCACCATCCAGCGTCGGTCGCCCTGCAAGCCTAGAAGCCCCACCGGTGAAGCTCGCAAACATTGCGCCTGCCCCGACTTCACCGGGTATCGATACAACTCACTGAGAAACATCCCTGCCCGCCTCATGCCTTGTCAAAAGCCAAGCTTATACCTGGCTGACCGTGGGATCACGCGTTGCCGGCATCCAGCAGCAGGCGCTGCTTGACCACATCGACCAGGCGATCAGGCTGGAACTTGGAGAGGAAATTGTCACAACCGACCTTTTTCACCATCGACTCGTTGAAACTGCCCGATAAAGAAGTGTGCAGCACCACGTAGAGCTTGCGCAGGCGCGCATCGCCACGAATTTCGGTGGTCAGCCGGTAGCCGTCCATCTCCGGCATTTCCGCATCGGTGAAGACCATCAACAGCTTCTCGCAGACGTCCTCCCCCGCATCGGCCCAACCCTTGAGCAGGCGCAAGGCTTTAAGGCCATCACTGGCAACGTGCAGCTTCACCCCGAGTTGCGACAGGGTATCGCGCAGTTGCGCCAGTGCCACGCTGGAGTCGTCCACCAGCAGCACTTCACGGCCACGCGCGCGCGCCAGCACCGGGTCGGCCAGTTTGTCGCCGGAGACCCGGGCGTTATAAGGCACGATCTCGGCGAGCACCTTCTCCACATCGATCACTTCGACCAGCTTGTCATCCACTTTGGTGATGGCGGTCAGGTAGTGCTGGCGCCCGGCACTCGAAGGCGGCGGCATGATGGATTCCCAATTCATGTTGACGATGCGATCGACGCCACCCACCAGGAACGCCTGCACCGAGCGGTTGTACTCGGTGACGATGATGGTGCTGTCCGGCCCCGGCTGCAGCGGGCGCATGCCGATCGCCTGGGACAGGTCGATCACCGGCAGGGTCTGCCCACGCAGGTTGACCACCCCACAGACGAAGGCGTGGCGCTGCGGCATCAGGGTCAGCTTTGGCAGTTGCAGTACTTCCTGCACCTTGAACACGTTGATTGCGAACAACTGGCGACCGGCAAGGCGGAACATCAGGATTTCCAGACGGTTCTCACCCACCAGCTGCGTGCGTTGGTCTACCGTGTCGAGAATGCCAGCCATTGGAAAACCCCCAGGGTTATGTCGAAAAATAGAAATGATCCGTCCTGTATCGGCGCTATTCTGCGTATCTTGACCCCGGCGAAAAAATGCCCTGCCGGGCGATTGATATCAGATTAGCATCATGCTTTACTGCGGCATGACCCGCCTGGATCCATTTCAGCGCAACCTGTCGCACCCTAGGTGCCATCAGGGAATCCCCTAGGCGCAATCAGGCGCAACCTGATGTTCGCGATATCCTTTAGCCATTAATGTGACGCCATTCTCACTGCATGAATGGAGTCAGGCTTTTGCTAGCGATCGATATGGCGTGGCCATCCCCTGCTCCAGCCCAACGCGCCGGAGTGACTTGATGGACAGCAGCGTCTCCAACTTCGACACCCTGCAGGACTTCCTGCTGGATGCCCAGGTCTTGCTGACCCAGTCCCAGGAATGCCTGCAGCATCTGGAACTGATCAGCAACGACCCGGACGCCTGCCAATGCCTGAACAGCACCCTCCAGACCCTGGCCCGACGCGCCAGCGCCCTGGGCCTGCTTGAAGTCGCCCACTATGCCAGCGTGCTGCACCGACTGCTCGCCCCGGCCTGCAAGCAGCGGTGCCTGGATCAGACCGTTTTGCCAGCGCTGAATGCCTGCCTGACCTTGCTGGCCTGGCAACTCGAACTGCTCGATGTGCGCACCGGCAGGCTCGCTCTCGATTGCTGTGAGCAGGTAACGCTGCTGAGCGAACTGGCAGTCGCCCTGAATCAGCCGTTGCCGCAAACGTGTGCGTCTTGCAACGAAAACGCCAGTAACTGCTTGCATCCGCGCTCCGCCGTGCCCGGCAGGCCATCAGCCAGCGGAGCCGCACAGCGCCACTAGCCGGCGGGTACAACTCACCCAATGACGCATGACTCGAGGGGTTTTTCACACGTTCAGCCGGGCGCACTTTCGCGGTCTGTTGCTAGTTGAACGTGAAGCGGTCATCACAAGATCGGGAGGTGGCATTTTGACACTCAATTTGCCTGCCCAGCCCCCCTCCCGAGCCCGGAAATGCTTAGGTTTCAAAGCATTGCCCAGCGCGACCAAATTGAACCGAAGTGGTAAGATGCGCGCACACAAATGCTGGCCGGCTCCCCATGTTTCGCATCGGGTCGCGCTCGCCACTTGTTGCAAGCACAGCGCCAAAGCCTCTGCCAAGAGGTGTGCACAGCCCCCATCAGCAAGACTTCAGTGGCTTCTCAACTCTATGTCCCCACGCTTGAAGATATCTCTGCGCTGCCGTTCACGCACCACCTTGCTGCGCTGGGTGACGGCAATGCTGTGCGTGGTGTCCCTGCTTGCCAACCTGGCTCTGTATGCTGGCGGGCAAGGCATGCCGGCCAGCCTGTTGCTGCTGCAACTGGTGGCCACGCTTGGCCTCTGCTGGCACCTGAGCCACGGTGCCAAGTCGATCAGCCTGCGCCCGGCGGAGCTGGCCGGGCGCATGCTCCAAGTCCAGGAGACAGAGCGCCAGCACCTGAGCCGCGAACTTCACGACGACATCGGGCAATTGCTGACCGCCGCCAAGATGCAGCTGGATTGGTTGCAACGCCGTGTACCGAGCGACTTGCAGACACACTGTGACGACTTGCGCAGCACCCTTGAAGACACCTTGAGCAAAGTGCGCGACGTTTCCGCCCTGCTCAACCCACGGCAACTGGCCAGCCTTGGTCTCGAGGCCAGCCTGCGGGCCCACCTGGTACGCACCTTGGCAAACAGCGACGTGCACTGGAGCCTGGAATGCCATCAACGCCTGGGCGGTATTTCCGAAGAAGTCGCCATGGCGGCGTTTCGCATCACCCAGGAGGCGGTCACCAACATGCTGCGCCATGCCCGGGCTCGCAACTTGACCATCCGCCTGCAGCGCAGCGCAGCAGGGCTTGCCCTATCGATCCAGGATGACGGCCAGGGCTTCATCCCGGCTGCCAATCCGGCCGAGGCCGGCCAGCGCGGCATGGCCGGCATGCAGGAACGCGCCACCGCCCTCAACGGCAGCCTGGCGATCACCAGCCAGCTCGGCCTGGGCACGACGATCGACGTGCTGTTCCCGTGGCCACCCCGTATTCATGAACGCGCCAGGACTACCGCTTCAACATGACCTGTAGATTGCTGCTGGTGGACGACCACTCGCTGATCCGTGCCGGGGTTCGTGCCCTGGTATCCGACATCCCTGGCTACACCGTGGCCGGCGAAGCCGATGACGGCGACCAGTTGCTCGAGCAGGTTCGGCACCTGGCACCCGACATCGTCCTGCTGGACATCTCCATGCGTTCGACCAGCGGCCTCGATGCCCTCACCCAACTGCGCGCCACGGGTAACCCCTGCAAGGTGCTGATCCTGTCCATGCACACCGATCCGGACCTGATCATGCGCGCGCTGGAAAGTGGCGCCCACGGTTACCTGCTCAAGGATGCCACGGCGATCGAACTGGAGCAGGCCTTGGCCGCGCTGCGCAATGGCGAGCGCTACCTCAGCCCGGCCATCGCCCATACGGTGATCAACCAGGCATTGATGCGCGCGCAACACGGCAAGCAACCCGGCCTTGATCGCCACAACCTCACCGCAAGGCAACTGGAGATCCTGCGCCTGATCGTGCGCGGCAAGTCCACCCGTGAAATCGCCGCCGGCCTGGGCCTGTCGATCAAGACCGTGGAAACTCACCGTTCGCAGATCATGAAGCGCCTGCAGATCTACGACGTGGCCGGCCTGGTGCTGTTCGCCGTGCGCGAAAAAATCATCAGCCTGGATGACTGATCAGCGGTGAATTCAACGGCAAGTGCAGGCGCAGCGCCCCTGGCAACGCCGCAAAGCGCAGGCTGTCGGCCTGCAGCGGCTCGCCATCGAGGTTGATGTCCAGCCCCTGCGAACAGGTAATCTCGACCCAAGGCAAACGTGCCCGCACGAACAAGCCTTCACCCGCCAGCAAATCACGAAGGGCGCCTACCATTTCCTGGGGCGCTGGCAGGATGGCGATATCGAGCAGGCCATCATCGACTTGCGCGTCCGGGCACAACACTTGTCCGCCACCGGCCTGGCGACCATTGCCGATCCCCAGCGCCAGCAGGTCGCCCTGCCAGTCGAAGCCCGGCCCTGACAGCTCGACCGAGGCGGCCTGCAGCTCACTGAAGCGTGACAGCCCGGTAAACAGGTAGGCCGCAGCGCCGAGCATTTTCTTCAGGTCTTCAGAAGTATTGGCGGTAACCTGACTGCCGAAACCGCCCGTGGCCATGTTCAGGAACAACTGGTCGCCCACTTGGCCCAAGTCGATCGGCCGTGGCGGCAGTTCCAGCAGCGCCAAGGCCTCGGTTGGCTCAAGGGAAATGCCGGCAGCCCTGGCGAAGTCATTGGCCGTTCCCAGCGGCAGCAACGCCAGGCTGGCTTCGCTGCGTGCCCGGCCCATGGCTTCGGCGACGTCGCGCAAGGTGCCGTCCCCCCCGCCAGCGATCACATGGCTGTACCCGGCCGCCAGCGCTTCGCCTACCAGCCGCTGGGCATCGCCACCTTCCCAGGTCACCCGCACATCCAGCGTCCAGCCACGTTCGCGCATGGCGCTCACGGCGTGGCGCACCGCTTCGTTCATGGCCTGCTTGCCATGCAGGATCAAGATTGCCTTGCGCTGTGGCATCACGCGTCTCCATGGGGTTGGTTCAGTCCAGATCTCGACCACAAAGTCTGCCCAAATACTGCATGCCGCCGGTAAAACAGCTCTACATCGGGGATTGACTTGGCGCGTGGTCGAACAAAAATCGACCAGATTCACATAAATATCATTGAAAGCTTTTTCCATCCGGCGCATTATCGACAAATATTTGGCCTTCATGGACGAAGCTGTAGTGAAAAGTCGGTTTTTTGACTTTTCCGCCAAAACCGTGACAGGTCGCAACGTTTCCCTTCACTGCGCTGTAATCAGCGCCGAGAGTCGAGGCCGTGAAATGAGCGTTCTGATCCCCTGCATCATCGCCGGCGGTGCCGGCACCCGCCTGTGGCCGGTTTCGCGCGAAGCCATGCCCAAACCCTTCATGCGTCTGCCCGATGGCCAGAGCCTGCTGCAGAAGACCTTTTCCCGCGCTGCGGCGTTACCGGGCGTCGAAAGAATACTGACGGTGACCAACCGCGAAGTGTTCTTCCGCACCCAGGACGAATACCGCCAGGTCAACACCGGCAAGCTCGCCCTCGATTACCTGCTGGAAACTAACGGCCGCAACACTGCTCCCGCCATCGCTGCAGCCGCGCTGCATTGTGCCAGGCACCATGGCCATGACAGCGTGCTGCTGGTGTTGCCCGCCGACCATCTGATCCAGGATGCCGAGGCCTTCGCCAACGCCGTCGAACACGCCCGGCTATTGGCTGACGATGGCTGGCTGGCCACCTTCGGCCTGCTGCCCAGCCGCGCCGAAACCGGCTTTGGTTACATCGAGCAAGGCGAGGCGATCGGCCAGCATGCGCATCAGGTCACCTGCTTCGTGGAGAAGCCCGATGCCCTCACCGCCCGCGAATACCTCGAAGGCGGCCGCCACTTGTGGAATGCCGGCATGTTCTGTCTGCGTGCGGGCACCGTGCTCGCCGAATTGCAGGCGCATGCCCCGGAACTGCTGGCCTGCGTGACCTGCTGCCTGGAACAGAGCGCGACCAAGGAGGGCGACAAGGCACTGCAGGTGGAACTGGACCCGAACAGCTTCGCCCTGGCCGAGGACATTTCCATCGACTACGCCTTGATGGAGCGCTCCGACAAGGTTGCCGTGGTGCCTTGCGAACTGGGCTGGAGCGATATCGGCAGCTGGGAAGCAGTGCGCGAGCTGCGCCACACCGACGACGACGGCAACCACTGCAATGGTGAAGCCGTGCTGCACGATGTGACCAACTGCTACATCGACTCGCCAAAGCGCCTGGTCGGCGCGGTCGGCGTGGATAACCTCATCGTCATCGACACCCCCGACGCCCTGCTGATCGCCGACGCAGCGCGCAGCCAGGAGGTCAAGGTGATTGCCCAGCAGCTCAAGCACCAAGGCCATGAGGCCTACCGCCTGCACCGCACCGTCATTCGCCCCTGGGGCATGTACACCGTGCTCGAGGAAGGCCCGCGCTTCAAGATCAAGCGGATCATGGTGCGCCCGGGCGAATCGCTGTCGCTGCAGATGCACCATCATCGCAGCGAGCACTGGATCATCGTCAGCGGCATGGCCTGCGTGACCAACGGCGAAGAAGAGTTTCTGCTCGACACCAACGAGTCGACCTTCATCAAGCCAGGCCGCACCCACCGCCTGACCAACCCCGGCGTCATCGACCTGGTGATGATCGAAGTCCAGAGCGGCGAGTATCTGGGCGAAGACGACATCGTGCGCTTTACTGATATTTACGGACGCGTCCCGGCGGCAGCCATCGGCTGAAGGCTGGCGGGCGCGTTTTTTGTCCGCAGCCTTCAGTGAGGTTTCCGCTTCATGCGCATTCTCTGGACTCTGCCTTACCTGCCCTGGCCCACCACCAGTGGCAGCAAGACCCGGCAATATCACCTGCTGCGCGCGCTGGCGCAGCAGGGCAACCGGATCACCTTGCTGGTGCAGTCGAAAATCCCTTTGTGCGATGCCGCCCGCGAAGCCCTGGAACCCCTGCTCGAACGCCTGATCGTGCTGCCCCGGCGCCCCTTGCACAGCCCGCTCAATCTGCTCGCCTCGCCGATCATCGACTACCCGATGCGGGCCATCATCAATGGCCTGTCGCCAGGCTTGCGGCGCCAGTTCGAGCAGTTGCTGGACGAACCCTGGGACGTTATCCAGATCGAGCACAGCTACAGTTTCCAGCCTTTCGAAAAAGCACTGCAGGCACGCGAGCTGCCCTACATGCTCTGCGAGCACAATCTGGAATCAGTCACCGGCGCCGCCTGCCACGACCGCCTGCCGCTGTGGCTGCGCCCGCTCAACGCCTTCGACCGTTGGCGCTACCGGCGCTGGGAGCAGCGCGTGCTGCGCCAACCCACCGAGGTGGTGGCGGTGAGTCCGCATGATGCCGAGTTGATCAGCCAGGTCAGCGGCCGCCCGGTAAAGGTGGTGGTCAACGGCGTCGATTGCGACTATTACCAGAACGTCCACCCGGCCCTGCATAGCCAGCGCTTGCTGTTCGTTGGCAACTTCGAGTACGCCGCCAACGTGGAGGCGGTCGAATGGGCCCTGGAAGAAATCCTGCCCCAAGTGTGGATGAGCAATCCGGCGGTACGCCTGGCCATCGCCGGGCATGCGCTGCCGGCAAGCTGGAAACTGCGCTGGAACGATCCACGTATCGAATGGGTCGGCTATCGCCCGGACCTGCGCGAATTGCAACGCCGCTCCGCGCTGTTCTTCGCGCCCTTGCGCTATGCCGGGGGCTCCAAGGTGAAGATCCTCGAAGCCATGGCCGCCGGGCTGCCGGTGATCAGCACCGGCAAAGGCGTCTCAGGGCTGGCCGCCAACAACGGCGAACATTACCTGGGCAGTGACGACGGCGACCAGTTGGCGCTGCTGGTCACGCAATTGCTCAACCAGCCGTGGCGCATGTGCCAATTGAGCGAGGCCGGCCGACAGTTCGCCCGCAATCGCCACGACTGGAGCGTGGCCGCCCAGCAACTGGAAACGGTGCACATGCGCCTAACCCAGGCAGCAACGGCCGGCGCCTCCCAAGGCGCTGGCGCCTGGCTGGGTCGCTCAACCGAGTAGTTCGCTCAGCGGGATGAACGGCACGCTATCGCCAGGTTTCGGCGTGCTGCCTTCACGCACCTCCACCAAGCCCTCTGCCCAGGCCGCACTGCGCAGCACGCCGGAGCTCTGGTTCTTGTAGATACGCACCTGGCCTTGGTCGATGCGCGCACGCAAGTACTCGCGGCGCGTGCCGGCCTTGGTCCATTCGAACCCGGCCGGTACATCGAAGCGCAGCGGTGTGACATCAGCCACACCCTGGCGGCGCAGCAGATAGGGCCGGGTCAACAGGCCAAAGGTGACCAGGGTCGACGCCGGGTTACCGGGCAGGCCGAGTACCGGCACACCGCGGTAATGGCCGAATGTCAGCGGCTTGCCAGGCTTGATCGCCAGCTTCCACAGGGCCAGTTCCCCCGCTTCGCGCAGTGCGGCACCGAGGTAGTCGGCCTCGCCCACGGAGACACCGCCCGTGGAGAGGATCAGGTCGACATCGCCCAGGGCACCCAGGCACTCGCGGGTACGTTCCAGGTTATCGGGAACAATGCCCATGTCGCGCACTTCGCAGCCCAGCCGCTGCAGCCAGCTGACCAGCAGGCGCCGGTTGCTGTTGTAGATCTGCCCCGGGCCCAGCGGCAGGCCGGGCTCGACCAGTTCATCGCCAGTGGACAGAACCGCCACCCGCACCCGTCGCACCACCGGCAGCTCGGCATGACCCAGGGTCGCCGCCAGGCCCAGTTCTATCGGCCCGAGCCGTGTGCCGGCGGCCATCACCTGCTCGCCCTTGCGGGTTTCCTGGCCCTGCGGGCGAACGTTCTGGTCAAGCGTCAGCGCTTCGAGGAAGCGCACCCGGCCATCTTCCAGCACCTCGGTATTTTCCTGCATTTCGACGCAGTCGGCACCCGCCGGCATCGGTGCACCGGTGAAGATCCGTGCACAGGTACCGGGCTGCAGAGGCTCAGGCGCGTGCCCGGCGAAAATCCGCTGGCTAACCGGCAAAGGCTCGCCCTGCAGGTCGGCCAGGCGCAAGGCGTAGCCGTCCATGGCGCTGTTCGGCCACGGCGGCAGGTCGAGCGTGGCCACTAGCTCGGTGGCCAGCACGCGGCCTTCGGCTTCGGCCAGCGAGACGCGTTCGGTTTGCGTGATTGGCGCAGCCTCGGCCAGCGCCAGCAGGCGCTCCAAGGCTTGCTCCACCGGCATCAGTGGCCGGGTAGCGGGTGCCTCAGCCACGGCTGTCACAGGCCGCTGCCTGTTTCAGGTGGGCGACGAAATTGCACGGACGATGGCGGGCATCCAGCTGTTCGGCGAGGATGCCGTCCCAACCGGTGCGTACGGCATTGGTCGAACCCGGCAGGCAGCAAACCAGGGTGCCGTTGGCCAGGCCAGCCAGGGCGCGCGACTGAATGGTGGAGGTGCCGATATCGGCCACGGAAATCTGCCGGAACAACTCGCCAAAACCTTCAACCTGCTTGTCCAGCAGGCAGGTAACAGCTTCCGGTGTACTGTCACGGCCGGTAAAGCCGGTACCACCGGTAATCAGCACCACCTGTACGCTATCGTCGGCGATCCAGGTGGCGACCTGGGCGCGGATCTTGTACAGGTCATCCTTGAGCAGCACGCGCGCGGCCAGGTTGTGGCCCGCGGCAGTAAGGCGCTCGACGAAGGTTTGCCCGGAGGTGTCGGTTTCGAAAGTGCGGGTGTCGCTGACCGTCAGCACGGCAATGTTCAGCGCCACGAAGGGGGTATCTGCCTTGGCTTTCATGAGTGTCCGTCGCAGGGGAAGATGATGCGCGCAGTTATAACACAGGCGGCCGTGCAAGCAGGCACAGGTCAATAACCCTGGCTTGTCGCTATGATGGAATGTAAAAGGAACTTGCGTGGACGCCCTGCGTCATAAAGTCATCTTGCACCATCGCACTGGAGAAACACGATGATTCAACGGACCCTTCCCGCCTTCTTGCTCGCCCTGGGCCTTGGCGCCCTCGCCGGCTGTGCATCGCCGACCGTGATCACTCTGAACGACGGCCGTGAAATCCAGGCAGTGGATACCCCTTCCTTTGACGAGGACTCCGGTTTCTACGAATTCGAACAGCTCGACGGCAAGCGCACGCGCCTGAACAAGGACCAGATCCGTACCGTCAAGGAGCTCTGATCCACGCGCTGTTTTGGGCATAAGCCCTTTAAACTACAAGGGCTTGCACCCGAAAATGCTATGCAGTAGGATTTTGCTCATCGGAGTGTAGCGCAGCCAGGTAGCGCGTCTCGTTCGGGACGAGAAGGCCGCAGGTTCGAATCCTGTCTCTCCGACCAGATCCTCAACAAACAGCCCGCCTCGCGCGGGCTTTTTGTTGCGCGTTGAACGCGCCTGTTCCGCCTGCACCGGCACAGGGCGGGTTGCCGCTGGGGGGCGCTTCGTCCCCTCGGCAACCATCAGGCGGTCAGACGCGAAGTGACCTCGCCCAGCTGCCCCGACAAACCATGCAGGCGTTGCCCCGCCTGCTCGGTATGTTGCACGGCCTCTTGGTTGGCGGTGGCAATCCGGGTGATTTCGATCAGGTTGCGCGAGATATCCTCGGCCACGCTGGTCTGCTCCTCGGCCGCCGTGGCGATCTGCCGGTTCATGTCGCGGATCGCCTCCACCGCCAGGGTGATGCGCTGCAGCATCTGCCCGGCCTGCTGCACCTGTTCGGCACCCTCCTCGCTACGCTGCTGGCCACTTTCGATAGCCTTGGCCGCCTCCACCGCACCCGACTGCACGGCTTCGATGATCTGGTGAATTTCGGCGATCGACGCCGCAGTACGCTGGGCCAGGCTGCGCACCTCGTCGGCGACCACGGCAAAGCCACGCCCGGCCTCACCCGCGCGGGCCGCCTCGATGGCGGCATTGAGCGCCAGCAAGTTGGTCTGCTCGGCGATGCCACGGATCACCTCAAGCACTTTGCCGATGCGTGAGCTGTCGTTCTCAAGATTGCGGATCACTGCGGCGGTACCGGCGATCTCGCGATTGACCACGCCAATGGTGTCGATGGTCTGCTGCATCACCTGCTCGCCGGCCTGGGCGCTGTGGTCGGCCTCGTCGGCGGCCCGTGCAGCATCCGCTGCGTGGCGCGCCACTTCCTGGGCGGTGGCAGACATCTCGTGCATGGCCGTGGCCACTTGGTCGGTGCGTTGGAACTGGTCGTGGGTGCCACGGGCCATGTCACCGGCAATGGTGCGCAGCTGGCCACTGGCGCCCTCCAGTTCCTGGGCATTGTCCTTGAGGCGGCCAACGGTGTCGGCGAGGAAGTCGCGCAGGGTATTGGCAGCACGCGCCAAGCGGCCCAGTTCGTCTTCGCGACGGCTGTCGACGCGGGCGGCGAAGTGCCCCTGGCTGAGTTGCGCCACGTATTCGATCAGTTGGCGGATCGGCTCGATCAGGCTGCGGTTGAGCAGCCACAGGCTGAGCAGGCCGACCAGTAAGGCCGACCCCAGCATTACCAACACACCCAGCCACACGGTGCGTTCGGCACTGGCGTTGATCTGGGAGGCGCGGTCACGGGCCTCGGCGCGCAACTGCTCGACCAGCGCGCTCATCTGCTCACTGGCCGCCCGGTCGACCCCCTTAACCGCCTGGTCACCGGCTACCGGGTCCCCCCCGGCCGCCAGAAAGGCCTGACGCCCTTGTGCGTAGGCCTGGCCAAGCTGGCGATGGCTATCACGCAGCTGTTGCAGCGGTGCCTTGAGCTCTTCCTCGCTGCCGTCGATCAGTTGCCCGAGCAATTGCTGAACCTGCTGCTCACGGGCCTGGAACTGCTGCCAGTACTTGTCCAGCTCGGCAGGTTGGCGGCCGCGCAGCAGCACGTTCTTCCACTCCTGCACCTGGATCTTGAACTGCAGGTTGGCTTCATCGATCAATTGCGAAGCCCGCAGCGGCCCGTCCACCAGTTCACCATAGCCACGCACGCTGGAGGACAGGAACTGGAAGCACACCAGGGCGATCAGCAGCATCGCCGCCAGGCTGCTGCCCAGCAGGGTAAGAATTTGCACTCGAAGTGATTTACGCAACATCGCGGATCTCGGGAACAAGGAATAAGGGAACGGCGCGCCGTTGCAGCGCCGCGACAGACATCCTTGTCCTCTTTCGCAGGCCAAAAAAAAGCTGCCATCAATCGATAGCAGCCAGGTCGAGCACTTACGCAACAGTTGCGATCCATACTCTCAAGCAATTGCTACAGAAATGTTACAGCTACACGACGCTTAGCCCGTGGTGAACTGCAACTCGGCCAGGCGAGCGTACAACGGGCTTTCCTCGATCAGCTGCCGATGGGTGCCGACCGCGACCACACGCCCCTTGTCGATCACCGCGATGCGGTCGGCGTGCTGCACCGTGGCCAGGCGATGGGCGATGACCAGCGTGGTACGCCCGGCCATCAGGCGCGGCAAGGCCTGCTGGATCAAGTGTTCGCTTTGCGCATCTAGGGCGCTGGTGGCTTCGTCGAGCAGCAGGATCGGCGCATCCACCAGCAGCGCCCGGGCGATTGCCAGGCGTTGCTTCTGGCCACCGGAAAGGCCAATGCCGCCCTCGCCCAGCGGCGTCTGGTAACCCTGCGGCAGTTGCCGGATGAACTCGTCGGCGTGGGCGCCATGGGCCGCCGCCTCGACCTCGGCCACTGTCGCCTCGGGCCGGCCGTAGCGGATGTTGGCCTCGACCGTGCCGCGGAACAGCGACGGGTTCTGCGCCACCAGGGCGAACTGGCGGCGCAGGTCGTCCGGGGCCAGCGCCGTGATGGGTTGGCCGTCGAGCACGATGCGCCCCTGCTGTGGGTCGTAGAAGCGCAAAAGCAGGTCGAACAATGTCGACTTACCCGCCCCCGACGGCCCCACCAGCGCCAAGGTCTGGCCGGGTTCGATGGTCAGGCTGAGCTGGTCGATGGCAGCCACCGAGGGTCGCGAGGGATAGGCAAAGGTCACGTGCTGCAGTTCGATGCGTCCACTGGCGCGCTGCTGTGCCAGCATCACGGGGGCCTCTGGGGCCAGGATCGTGCTATTCGCCGCCAGCAGCTCGGCGATGCGCTCGGCGGCCCCAGCGGCGCGCTGCAGCTCGCCGATCACTTCACTGAGCGTGCCAACGGCGCTGCCGACAATCAGGCTATAGAACACGAACGCCGCCAACTCGCCTGCAGAAATGCGCCCGGCGATCACATCCATGCCGCCCACCCACAGCATCACGCCCACCGCCCCCAACACCAGCACGATCACCAGCGTGATCAGCCAGGCACGCTGGGCAATACGTTGCCGGGCCACGGCAAATGCAGCCTCCACCGTACCGGCGAACATTTCACGGTCGCGCACCTGGTGGTTGTATGCCTGCACGGTCTTGATCTGCCCCAGGGTCTCCGCCACATAGCTGCCTACATCGGCCACCCGGTCCTGGCTCTGCCGCGACAGGCTGCGCACCCGTCGGCCAAACAACAGGATCGGTGCCAGCACCAGCGGCAATGCCACCACCACGATGCTGGTGAGCTTGGGGTTGGTGATGAACAGCAGCACCACGCCACCGATCACCATCAGTGCATTGCGCAGGAACATTGACAGCGAGGAGCCGATCACCGACTGCAACAAGGTCGTGTCGGCAGTCAGCCGCGACTGGATCTCAGCGCTGCGGTTGTCTTCGAAAAAGCCCGGATGCAAACCCACCAGGTGGTCGAAGACCGCGCGGCGGATGTCGGCAACGCAGCGCTCGCCAATCCACGACACCAGATAGAAGCGGCTGAACGTGCCAGTCGCCAGGGCCAGCACCAGCACCATGAACAGGCCGATGGTCTGGTTCAACTGGTGTGCTGAACGGGTCATGAAACCCTGGTCGACCAGCAGGCGGATACCCTGGCCCATGGACAGGGTGATGCCAGCGGTGACGATCAGCGCCAGCAATGCCAACAGCGCCTGGCGACGGTAAGGATGCATGAACTGCCAGGCCAGGCGCAGGGCACGGCGTTGGCGAAAGGAAGCCGAATCGGGCATGACATGAACCAGGAAAGCAGGAATATGAAGACTACCACTCATCCACCCAGGCAGTGCCTATAGCCCATCGTTCTAACGGGCCTCTGGAGCTTTGCTGCGCTTTCTGCTGGACTGTGCAGGCCTTGGTGCACACGATAACTTTTGTAACAGGCCAGTCACGGCGCAGGTTTAACCTGGGCCTGAACCTGATGAGGAGATATTCAATGAGCTTGCAACATGGCAGCGACACTGTGAAACCGCAGAACAAGCCACAACCCAAGGCCTGTGGTTCGATCATCGACGCCCAGGGCCGCGAGATCGAGATCACCGAGCAGATGATCCAGCAGGCCTGCAAGGACCTGGAAGACAGCCGCGTGAAAAAACTTCACCACGGCTGAAGTGCGGACTTTTTGAAACCCGGCTTGATGCCGGGTTTTTTATGTGTTGGCCGTGCTCAGGCCAGCACGCCCCCCAGGGCATTGACCATCTGCGCCAGCTGCGGCGCTTCGCCCCGCACGCGCACCGCCAGCCCTTCGATCTCCCGGCGCGGTGGATACTGCTTGCGCAGCTGGTCGAACGCCGCACGCTGCTCGGCCACATCGTCACTCAGGCTGCGACGGAAATCGGCATCGTCACGTCGCGGGTCATATACCGCCCGGCACAGCGTCGCCAAGGCCCAGGCAGGCTCTGCGGTGCCGTCCAGCTCGATTTGCGCCAACGGCGCAGGCGGCAGCAGGTCGGCCAGCTGGACCTGTTCGGCCTCGCCCAGGTGGCGGCACAAGGCCTGATAGATCTGCGCCGTGCCACGCTGGCGGCCATCCAGGCTATAACCGGCAATATGTGGCGTGGCCAGGGTGCACAGGTCTGCCAGTTGCAGGTCGACCTGCGGCTCGCCTTCCCAGACATCGAGCACTGCGTGCACGTCTTCGCGATCCAGCAGCAGCTCGCGCAGCGCTGCGTTGTCCACCACCGGCCCGCGGCTGGCGTTGATCAGCCAGGCACCGGGGCGCAGCTGCGCCAGCTGGGCTGCACCGAGCAGGTGCCAGGTTGGATACTCACCGCCGCGCTGCAGCGGGGTGTGCAGGCTGATCACGTCGCACTGCTCGAGGATGGTCGCGAGGCTGACGAAATCGCCGCCCTCGGTGGCCTGGCGCAGCGGGTCGCAGACCAGCACCTTCCAGCCCAGGCCGTGCAACACGCGCACCAGGCGGCCACCGACTTCGCCGGCGCCGACCACCCCATAGGTGCGTTGCGCCAGTACCGCGCCGTCCAGGTCGGCCAGGGTCAGCAGGCTACCCAGTACGTAATCGACCACGCCACGGGCATTGCAGCCCGGCGCGCTGCTCCAGTGAATACCGGCTTCGGCGAAGTAGTCGAGGTCCAGGTGGTCGGTGCCAATGGTGCAGGTGCCGACGAAGCGCACCTTGCTGCCTTCGAGCAGTTGCCGGTCGACCTTGGTCACCGAGCGCACCAGCAGCACATCGGCGTCCCTGACGCTGGCGGCGTCGAGGCTGCGGCCGGGATAACGGCGGATCTCGCCGAAGCCTGCGAAAAAGGCATCGAGCAGCGGGATATTCTCGTCGGCAACTATCAGCATGGCGCTCTCCTGTCTGGGGAGCGCAGTGTAGGCGCTACGCGAGGTGTGTTCCAGCGTGGGTCAGTCGGCTTTCTTGCGGATCCAGTACAGGTAGGTGCCGGCTTCTTCCTGCTGCCCGAGCAATTCGTGGCCGAGGAAGTTGCAGAACTTGGGGATGTCGCGGCGGGTCGACGGGTCGGTGGCGATGACCTTGAGCAGGCCGCCGGCGGCCAGGTTGCGTACGTGCTGGTGCAGCATCATCACCGGTTCCGGGCAGTTGAGGCCGGTGGCGTCGAGGATGGCATCGGGGGTGAAATCAGTCATGGGGGGCTCCGCAAATGATCGCTATTGTGGCGCATCGCGCCACCAGGACCAATAGCCATTCATGAGGCCCACCTCTGACTGCTCTTGCTCTTGCTCTTGCTCTTGCTCTTGCTCTTGCTCTTGCTCTTGCTCTTGCTCTTGCTCTTGCTCTTGCTCTTGCTCTTGCTCTTGCTCTTGCTCTGCTTTTGCTCTTGCTCTGCTTTTGCTCTTGCTCTGCTTTTGCTCTTGCTCTGCTCTTGCTCTGCTTTTGCTCTTGCTCTGCTTTTGCTTCTAAGCGCGCGGTAGTTCAGGCGACGCAAATTGCGACTTCAGGAGGCCGAACGCAGGCGTCTGGAGGGCCAGGGTGCGTAGCACCCCTTCGGCGCAGCCGAAGGCGCGAGATGTAGACTTGCGCAGCAAGTCGTAGGCCGCGCGGGCCCGGAGGGCGCCGGAGTGAGGGGACCCCGGAGCGAAGCGCAGGGGCCGGATGATGGGAGCCGGGGTTTTTGGTTACTTTTTGCCCAGTCAAAAAGTGACCCGCCGTAAGGGCGGAAAGGTGACTCAGCGCCACCTTGGCAAATGAATGTTGACCTGATGCAAAGGCCCCCGTTACCGGCCCGCACACAAAAAATCTGACACTTCCCCACTTCTCCAAAAGCCAAAAGCCAAAAGCCAAAAGCCAAAAGAAAAAGCTCGACTGCGGTGGTTTTGTTTCACTCAAGTACATTCATTTGCGATGGCGACGCACAATCACCCTTCCGCCCTTACGGCGGGTCACTTTTTGACGGGGCAAAAAGTAACCAAAAACCCCTCGCTCCCATCATCCGGCCCCTGCGCTTCGCTCCGGGGTCCCCTCACTCCGGCGCCTTCCGGGCCCGCGCGGCCTACGACTTGCTACGCAAGTCTACATCTCGCGCCTTCGGCTACGCCGAAGGGGTGCTGCGCACCCTGGCCCTCCAGACGCCTGCGTTCGGCCTCCTGAAGTCGCAATTTGCGTCGCCTGAACTACCGCGCGCTTAGAAGCCAAAGCAAAAGCAAAAGCAAAAGCAAAAGCAGAGCAAGAGCAAGAGCAAGAGCAAGAGCAAGAGCAAGAGCAAGAGCAAGGCAGATGTCAACGTGGTTTGAGGTCCAACCTGCGCAGGTGACACGTCACTTCCTCGCGGTCGTGATACAGCTGCTTGCAGGCAATCGACACCTTGACCTTGCGCGCCTTGAACGTTGCCTCCATACGGTCCAGCAACCGGCGCACCTCGGCATAACGCTGCTTCATCGGCAACTTCAGGTTGACGATCGCCTCACGGCACAACCCCTCGCCCAGCCAGGTCTCGATCAACGAAGTAGTACGCGCCGGCTTCTCGACGATATCGCAGACCATCCAGTCCACCGGCTGCTTCGGCTGCCAGGTGAAACCATCTGCCATCAAGTGTTGTACCAGCCCGGTGTCCATCAGGCTTTCAGCCATTGGCCCGTTGTCGATGGCGGTCACCAGCATGCCACGGCGCACCAGCTGGTAAGTCCAGCCACCCGGCGAAGCACCCAGGTCGACCCCGGTCATATCGTCATTCAGGCGCTGTTCCCACTTCTCGCGCGGGATGAACTGGTGCCAGGCCTCCTCCAGCTTGAGGGTCGAACGGCTGGGCGCCTCACGCGGGAATTTCAGGCGCGGGATACCCATCGGCCACAGCGCGCTGTTGTTCGCCTCGGCCACGCCAACGAAAACCCGGCGGCCGCTGATGAAAGTCAGCAGCAGGCGCGGCAGGCTCGCGTTGTCGACCAGGCGGCCGGCCTTTTCCAGGGCCTTGCGCAGCGGTACTTCGAACTTGCGGCAGAAGGTCGACAGCTCCTTGCCTTCGTTGCTGTCCAGCACCTCCAGCCACAGGCTGCCGAACACCGGGAGCTCGGCCAGATGCGCCAGCAGCACGCTGATGCGGTCAGTTTCCGGCAACTCGATATACGTGCCTCGCGCCCACTGGCGCGGGAAGATCAGTTGCGCAAAGCGCAGCTGTGCCATCAGGCGTTCGGCACCTTCGGCCTCGGCGCAGACGAACTCGGCACAAGCGCTCTGCGGCTTGCCCTTGGCATAACCGGCCACACCCAGCTGGGCGGCGTGTTCGCTGATCTCGGCGCAGACCTCACCCTCGAAACCGGGCCGGCAATGCATGAACAGGGTATTCATCTCTCACTCCACTACGGCTGACGCACCACGGGCGCCGGCAGGGCGGCGATGATAAAGGAAGATCGGAACCTGCGACATGCCCCGCCGGTCCAGAAAAGAGTCAGGGGCAGCAAACAGAGCTAACCTGACCCTTCAGCCTGGCCCGTGCCGTGCGGGCCGAAACAGCGCGGTGGCACCGGCCATCCAGCCGTGCCGGGCCCCCGCCGCACAAGGAGTTGGCAATGCCCTCGCTCGATAGCCTGAATACCCTCCAGACCCTCCAGGTGGCTGACCGCACCTACCACTACTACAGCCTAGCCGAAGCCGGCCGGCAGCTGGGCGACCTGCAGCGCCTGCCCATGTCGCTCAAGGTACTGCTGGAAAACCTGCTGCGCTGGGAAGACGGCAAGACCGTCGGCACCGATGACCTGCGCGCCCTCGCCGGCTGGCTGCAGGAACGTCGCTCCGACCGCGAAATCCAGTACCGCCCGGCGCGGGTGCTGATGCAGGACTTCACGGGTGTGCCAGCAGTCGTCGACCTGGCCGCCATGCGCGCCGCCATGGCCAAGGCCGGCGGTGATCCGCAGCGGATCAACCCGCTGTCGCCGGTGGACCTGGTGATCGACCACTCGGTGATGGTCGACCGCTACGCCACGCCACAGGCCTTCACCCAGAACGTCGACATCGAAATGCAGCGCAACGGCGAACGTTATGCCTTCCTGCGCTGGGGCCAAAGTGCATTCGACAACTTCCGCGTGGTACCGCCGGGCACTGGCATCTGCCACCAGGTCAACCTGGAATACCTCGGGCGCACGGTATGGACCCGCGACGACGATGGCCGCACCTATGCCTTCCCCGACACGCTGGTCGGCACCGACTCGCACACCACCATGATCAACGGCCTTGGCGTACTCGGCTGGGGCGTCGGCGGCATCGAGGCGGAAGCGGCCATGCTCGGCCAGCCGGTGTCGATGCTGATACCGGAAGTGATCGGCTTCAAGCTCACCGGCAAGCTGCGCGAAGGCATCACCGCCACCGACCTGGTACTGACCGTCACGCAGATGCTGCGCAAGAAAGGCGTCGTCGGCAAATTCGTCGAGTTCTACGGCGACGGCCTGGCCGACCTGCCGTTGGCCGACCGTGCGACCATCGCCAACATGGCACCGGAGTACGGCGCGACCTGTGGCTTCTTCCCGGTCGATGAGGTCACTCTCGACTACCTGCGGCTGTCCGGCCGCCCAAGCGAATCCGTGGAACTGGTCGAGCAGTATTGCAAGGCACAAGGCCTGTGGCGCCTGCCAGGGCAAGAACCGCTGTTCAGCGACACACTGGCCCTGGACATGCATGACGTCGAGGCCAGCCTGGCCGGGCCCAAGCGGCCACAGGACAGGGTTGCCCTGGGACAGGTAAGCCAGGCCTTCGACCACTTCATCGAGTTGCAACCCAAACCGCTGGCCAAAGAGGTCGGGCGCATGGAGAGTGAAGGGGGTGGCGGTGTGGCGGTCGGCAACGCCGATCAGGCCGGCGAAATCGCCTACAGCCATGAAGGCCAGAACTACACCCTGCGCGACGGCGCTGTGGTCATCGCCGCGATTACCTCGTGCACCAACACTTCCAACCCCAGCGTGATGATGGCGGCCGGCCTGCTGGCGAAAAAGGCCCTGGAAAAAGGCCTGCAACGCAAGCCCTGGGTCAAGAGTTCACTGGCCCCTGGCTCCAAGGTGGTGACCGACTATTACCAGGCTGCGGGGCTCACCCCATACCTTGACCAGCTTGGCTTCGACCTGGTCGGCTATGGCTGCACCACCTGCATCGGCAACTCAGGGCCATTGGACGAAGCCATCGAAAAAGCCATCGCCAGCGCCGACCTCACGGTCGCGTCGGTCCTCTCGGGCAACCGCAACTTCGAAGGCCGCGTGCACCCGCTGGTCAAGACCAACTGGCTGGCCTCGCCTCCGCTGGTAGTGGCCTACGCGCTGGCCGGCAGCGTGCGCGTCGACCTGACCCAGGATGCGCTGGGGACGGACAACGACGGCAAGCCCGTCTACCTGCGCGATATCTGGCCCAGCCAGCAGGAAATCGCCGACGCCGTGGCCAAGGTCGACACGGCCATGTTCCACAAGGAATACGCCGAAGTCTTCGCCGGCGATGCTCAATGGCAGGCCATTGCAGTACCGCAGGCGGCGACTTACGTATGGCAGGACAGTTCTACCTACATCCAGCACCCACCGTTCTTCGACGATATCGGCGGGCCGCTGCCCGAGATCAAGGACATCCACGGTGCACGCATCCTCGCCCTGCTCGGCGACTCGGTGACCACCGACCACATCTCCCCGGCCGGCAACATCAAGGCCGACAGCCCCGCCGGGCGTTACCTGCGCAGCAAGGGGGTGGAGCCTCGGGACTTCAACTCCTACGGTTCACGGCGCGGCAACCACGAAGTGATGATGCGCGGCACCTTCGCCAATATCCGCATCCGCAACGAGATGCTGGCCGGCGAGGAAGGTGGCAACACCCTGCACGTGCCCAGCGGTGAAAAGCTTTCGATCTATGACGCCGCCATGCGTTATCAGGCTGAGGGCACGCCGCTGGTGGTCATCGCCGGCCAGGAATACGGCACCGGCTCCAGCCGTGACTGGGCGGCCAAGGGCACCAACCTGCTGGGGGTCAAGGCGGTGCTGGCAGAAAGTTTCGAACGCATCCACCGCTCCAACCTGGTGGGCATGGGCGTGCTGCCGCTGCAGTTCAAGGCCGGGCAGGACCGCAAGCAATTGGCGCTCACGGGCAAGGAACAGATCGACCTGCTGGGGCTCGACGGTGCCCAGATCACACCGGGCATGAGCCTGCCCCTGCGCATTACCCGTGAGGATGGGCAACAACAGCAGATCGAGGTGCTGTGCCGGATCGACACGCTCAATGAGGTGGAGTACTTCAAGTCAGGTGGGATCTTGCACTATGTGCTGCGGCAGATGATTCGCAGCTGATTGGCTTGGGTGTTGTGGCGCGTAGATCGAGCGCCGCGAGGGCGGCGCTCGATCTACGCGCGACAACAGAAAACGACGTCAGGCACCCGGCAGTAGCACTTTGATGGCCGGTCAGTCATCATGCACCCGATTTGTAACCAAACGGTCACAAACATAGGCCAACTGCTGCGAACGCCAAGGTTCGCATAACGCACCTGCAGTAGCGGCCATTTGCCCCAGGTCAAGTAAATTAAATATCCATTCAATAAAACCAGTGGCTTGCCGATATCAGTCGAAAGCCTTACGGACTATTTCAGCTCATGCGTAACAACCAGCCGATTACCCAGAGGGAACGGACCTTCCCTGCCCAACAACGGTTGATCTCCACCACCAATGCCAAGGGTGTGATCACCTACTGCAACGATGCATTCGTCGAGATCAGCGGTTTCACCCGCGAAGAGCTGAATGGTGCCCCCCACAACCTGGTGCGCCACCCGGATGTGCCGACTGCGGTGTTTGCCCACATGTGGCAAACCCTCAAGCAAGGCTTGCCGTGGATGGGCATCGTCAAGAACCGTTGCAAATCCGGCGATCACTACTGGGTAAATGCCTACGTCACGCCGATATTCGAGAACAACCAGGTCGTTGGCTTCGAGTCGGTGCGGGTAAAGCCTAGCGCCGAGCAGATCCGCCGTGCCGAAGCCCTGTACCAGCGCATCAACGACGGCAAGACGGCCATCCCGCGCCGCGATCGCTGGCTGCCGGTGCTGCAGGACTGGCTGCCGTTCATCCTGGTCAGCCAGGTCGGTTTCCTGATTGGCAACTGGCTCGGTCACTCGTGGGGCTTCGCACTGGCCGCCGGCCTGTCGGTACCGCTCGGCCTGCTCGGCCTGAGCTGGCAACAGCGTGGCCTGAAGCGCCTGCTGCGCCTGGCAGAACAGACCACCTCCGACCCGCTGATCGCACAGATGTACACCGACAGCCGTGGGGTACAGGCACGCCTGGAGATGGCCATGCTCAGCCAGGACGCGCGCATGAAGACCTGCCTGACCCGCCTGCAGGACAGCGCCGAGCACCTTAGTGACCAGGCGCGTCAGTCCGATGCGCTGGCGCACAAGAGCTCCTCGGGCCTGGAGCGCCAGCGCGTGGAGACAGAACAGGTTGCCGCCGCGGTCAACCAGATGGCGGCCACCACTCAGGAAGTGGCCAACCACGTGCAACGCACCGCAGACGCTACCCAGGAAGCCAACCGCCTGACCAGCCAGGGTCGGCAGATCGCCGGGGAAACCCGCGACGCCATCGAACGCCTGTCGAGCGCCGTCGGCGAAACCGGCCAGACCGTGACCCAGCTGGCCAAGGACAGCGACGAGATTGGCGGCGTGGTCGATGTGATCAAGGGCATCGCCGACCAGACCAACCTGCTGGCACTCAACGCTGCAATCGAAGCGGCCCGTGCCGGCGAGATGGGCCGTGGTTTTGCCGTGGTCGCCGACGAGGTACGCCAGCTGGCCCAACGCACCGCCGAATCGACCGGGCAGATCCACGGCCTGATCGCCAAGCTGCAACAGACCGCCAACAACGCCGTGCAGACCATGGAAACCGGCCACCGTCAGGCCCAGGAAGGCGTTGACCGCGTCATGCAGGCCGACCAGGCTCTGGTCGGCATCAGCGAAGCCGTGGCCAATATCACTGACATGGCGACCCAGATTGCCGCCGCCACCGAAGAGCAGACCGCAGTGGCCGACGAGATCAGCCGCAACATCAGCACCATAGCTGAACTGGCCGACCAGACAGCCGAGCAAGCGCAGCATTCGGCGCAGCTCAGCGAAGAGCTGACCGTCACTGCCGGCAGCCAGTATTCGCTGGTGGAGCGGTTCAACCGCTAGTTCAGGCCCACGCCGTCATTGCAGGAGCAGCCTTGCGGCCCGTTCGCAGCGCAAGCCGCTTCTGCATGACGGGCAAAGGCGCATTACCAGTCCAGGCCAAGCCGGCTCTCGAAGTAGCGCTCGCTGCCCGTCAACGGGTCGACAAACCGCAAGCTTTGCGCCAGCAGCTTCAACGGCCGCTGATAGTCGTCCTCTTCCTTGAGCAACTCGGGATAGAACGGGTCGTTGCAGATTCCTGCTCCCAACGCCGCCATGTGCACACGCAGCTGATGTGTCTTGCCCGTTACCGGCGACAGGCCGTAGCGCCACCACTCGCCATTCGTCTCCAGCACATCGGCGAAGGTCTCGCTGTTGGCCTCCCCTGGCACTTCATGCATGCGGAAGAACGGCTCGCCGTGCACCAGGCGACTTTTGTGCACCAAGGGGAATGCATGCTGCGGCAAGGCGGCAGCGATGGCCTGATAACGCTTGTCGATCCGCCGCTCCGGAAACAACCGTTGATATGCGCTGCGCGTCTGCGGATTGGCGGAAAACAGCACCAACCCGGCGGTGTGCCGATCGATGCGGTGCAGTGGGACCAGATGCGGGTTGTCCAGGCGCCGGATCAGGCGCCGCAAAAGGGTCTGCTCGACGTACTCCCCGGTGGGCGTAACCGGCAGAAAGTGCGGTTTGTCGGCCACTACCAGGTGCTCATCAACATGCAGGATGGTCTCCTGCACCGGAATCGGCCGCTCGTTGAGTACTTCGCGAAAATAGTGAACGCGCATGCCGCGAAGGTAGGGCATGTCGGCGGCAATTGCCCTGCCTTCGGCATCGAGCACCCGCCCTCGAGCGAAGCGGTCAAGCCACTGCGCACGCTCGATCGCCTTGAAATGGTCGCACAGGCAATCGAGTACCGTGGCCCAGTTGCCGGGTGGCAGGCAGAGCGTGCTGGCTTGCTGGCGGGCGGGGTCGAAAGGCGTGGTCATGGCAGGGCTCGAGCAATCAAAGCCGCACATTATCCCCCAAGCCCGGCGCCTCAACCAGTCTCCACTATCCTCTCGCTATGTGCCTTCAACCAGCGCAATACCTGCACCGGCTCCCAGCGCCCGGGGTCATAGAGCGCATAGATCAGGCCTTGGTAACCCACAACATCCAGCCCGCGATGGTAACCGGCACGCTGGAACAAGGCCTCGATTTCTGCAAAACAGGTATTGAAATGCACCTTTGCGAAGGGCGTGCGGTCATCGGTGACCAAGCCTTCGAGACGCAATTCCAGCACGGCGTCGCACACCCGCTCCACCGGCATACGGTTGACGCTGTACTTGAGTTGCTCGACGTTGAGCATGATCCACCTCGACACTGTATTTATATACAGCATACGTAGCGCGACACCGCTGCGTCAATCGTCTCGGCCCCTACTGCAAGCCGGGCAGGTAGCCCGTACCCTTGCGAATGGTCAGCACCTGACGGCGCGGCGCGGCCACCGATACCGACAAGTGAACCCATCTGTCGAACTCCAGAATCAACTGGTCGAACGCCAAGTCACTCTCACTGACCTGCCTGACCACTTCCCGGTTGTCGATGCCCCGCACGGTGAAATCCGCAGCCAGGCCTTTCACGTGCTGGCTGCCTGGCGCCCCGCCGACGAGCAGATTCAGCGCCTCGCTGCGGTATCCGCTGCTGACGATCACGGGGCGCCCGAACATCTCCCGAACCTGCTCAAGCACCTGGCAAAGCAGGTGCAGATTACCCAGGACTTCAGGCGGAGGAATATTGTCCAGTCCCTTTCTCGCGGCAACTTGCGAAGCAATCAGTTCTTCCAGGGCGAAATGTGGCGTGATCAGCATGATGAGGCTCTCGATGACAATGCAAAAGTACCGATGACCATTCAACGGTGAGGCATCATCATTTCTGGCCCGAGGCCGTGCACGAGGGCAATCATTCCCTCCTGCCCGTTACTGGTGAAGAAAAGCCACTACCTGTTCGGCATCGAAGGGCCAAGCAAGCTCTGCAGACGTGTCGCTGCGCCGCAACACCGGAATGATCAAACCGTACCGCTCGAACAAGGCCTGGTCATCGGCGATATCGACCAACTCGATCAGCAAGCCATGTTCGACAAAGGGCATCAGCACGGCTTCGGCCACTTCGCACAAGTGGCACCCGACGGTGCCGAAGAGTTGGCATTCAGGCAGCATGTGGGGCAACACCCGATTTGACTGTAGGAAGAAGCTTATTCTAAGTCCGTCCTGCCCCCTGTGCACCTGACCCTGCTCAATCCTGGCTGGTGGCGCCGATCCGGTGCAGCGACAAGTCTGCACCCTGAAACTCCTGTTCATGGCTCAAGCGCAGGCCATGCACCTGGCGAATCAGGCCGTACACGGCGAAACCACCGATCAGTGCGAGCAGGACGCCTGCCAGGCTGCCCAGCAGCTGGCTGACCAGGCTGACCCCACCCATGCCACCCAGAGCCGCCTGGCCAAACACGCCGCAGGCGATGCCGCCCCACAGGCCGCAAAGCCCGTGCAGCGGCCAGACACCGAGCACATCGTCGACCTTCCAGCGATTCTGCGCAGCGGTGAAGCTCCAGACAAACAGTACCCCCGCCACCAGCCCGGTAGCCAAAGCGCCAACGGGGTGCATCAGGTCAGAGCCGGCACAGATCGCCACCAGCCCTGCCAACGGCCCGTTGTGCAGGAAGCCCGGGTCGTTGCGCCCGGCCAGCAAGGCTGCCAAGGTGCCGCCGACCATGGCCATCAGCGAATTGATCGCTACCAGGCCACTGACACCTTGCAAGGTCTGGGCGCTCATCACGTTGAAGCCGAACCAGCCGATGATCAGGATCCATGAGCCCAATGCCAGGAATGGAATGCTCGACGGTGCGAAGGCCACCAGCCGGCCGTCGCGGTAGCGCCCCCGCCGGGCGCCCAGCAACAGCACCGCGGCCAGCGCCAGCCAGCCGCCCATGGCATGCACGACCACCGAGCCGGCAAAATCATGGAACGGCGCACCAAAGCTGGCCTGCATCCAGGCCTGCACGCCGAAATTGCCGTTCCACACCACACCTTCGAAAAAGGGGTAGATGAACGCAACGATCAACGCGGTGGCGCATAGCTGCGGCGCGAAGCGCGCACGTTCGGCGATCCCCCCCGAGATGATCGCCGGAATCGCGGCTGCGAAGGTCAGCAGGAAAAAGCATTTGACCAGCGCATAGCCGTGGTCGGTGGCCAGTTGCGACGCCGGTTGCAGGAAATTCACGCCATAGGCGATCCAGTAGCCGATGAAGAAATACACCAACGCGGAAATGGCGAAATCGCTGAGGATCTTCGACAACGCGTTGACCTGGTTCTTGTGGCGCACGGTGCCCACTTCGAGAAAGGCGAAGCCGGCGTGCATGGCGAGCACCAGAATGGCGCCCATCAGGATGAACAGGGTGTTGGAGCCGTGGACCAGGGAGTCCATTGCGCTGTGCATGTTTTCCATGAAAGAGGCAGACCTGCTGAAAAAGCACCAGGACAGTTCAAGAACCTGCATCCCTGCACCGAATCGGTGCCAGCGTTTGCCCTGTTTTGCCGAACCGGGCGCGGCCTGCGTGGTTTTTTCTTGGGTTTGTCGTGGATTGGGTTAAGGTTTATCGGTATCCGCCAGGGTCGACGCCCTGGTTCGGCGCACCGCTGCGGGCTACGCCCCGCGTTGTGGCAAGTTTCAGTAGCAAGGCCCATACCAGCGCCGCTAGTGAACCTTCCATACACCCGGTCACTCGAATGACCTACAGACCTGCACACCTACAATAGGGAGAGCCCCATGGCCAGCAAATCGGCAAAGACTGCACAAGAGATATTGATGGCTGACTTCCAAGCCTTGGTTCGCGATACCGAGCGCTTGCTGGCCGATACTGCCAACCTCGCCGGCGACCAGGCCGATGAACTGCGCGAGCAGATCCACGAGCGTCTGACCCAAGCCCGTGAAACCTTGCAGCTGACTCAGGATTCAGTGCGCGAGCGCGGCCAGGCAGCGCTCGGTAGCGCCGAACAGTACGTCCAGGAGAAACCCTGGCAGGCCATTGGTATTGCCGCAGGCGTCGGCCTGCTGATCGGCCTGCTGGCCAATCGGCGCTGAGGAGTCCCCATGGACAATGACAGCATTGGCACCAGCGCTTCCGGCAAGCGCCTGGGCGCGGCACTGCTGGGGTTGCTGCACAGCCACATCGAACTGTTCGGCATCGAACTGCAGGAGCAGAAAGCACGCACCCTGAGCCTGCTGCTGTTCGCCGGCCTGGCACTGGTGTTCGCACTGCTGCTGCTGACGGCCTTGTCCGGCTTGCTGCTGGTGCTGCTGTGGGACAGCTATCGGCTGGCTGGCATCTCTGGCCTGTGCGTGTTCTATGGCGCGGCTGCGCTGTATTGCGGCCTGCGCCTCAAAGCGGCTGTGTTCGATGAGTCGTCACCGTTCGGTGCGACCCTCGACGAACTGGCCAAGGACCGGGAGCGCCTGTTGCCATGAGCCTGCCAGAACTTCCGAATACCCGTAATCCACGGGAGCTGCGCAAGGCGCTGCTACGCCTGCGCATGGAAATGCACCGCCAGGAAATCCGCCATGAGTCCGGCCAGCTGCTGCAACCCTTGCAGCGCCTGCGCGGCATGGGCAGCTCGCTGCATGACGGGTTGGGTATCAAGCACGCGCCGTTGTGGGGCATCGGGGCCGTCGTGGCACTGGGCTTTCTGACCGGCAAAGGGGTACGCAGCGGTAACCTGGGCCGCCTGGTCCGGCTGGGAACCAGCTTGTTGCCGCTGGTGCGCCTGTACCTGCAAGGCAACCGTCGCCCTTGAACGTCATGACCGGCCCCCTGCCCAGGGCCGGTCACGATCTTCCTCTTGCACGCCTGCTCGCGACGCTGGAAGCTATCCCTCTCGATCGACAGGAGACCGCGCCTTGGACTGGCACACCCTGCTCACCCGCGAGCGCCTTGGCAAAGCGCTGTATAGCGCCGAAGAACTGGGCCGCAGCCCGTTTCACAAAGACCATGACCGGATCATCTTCTCAGGGGCCTTTCGCCGCCTCGGGCGCAAGACCCAGGTCCACCCCGTCACCAGCAACGACCATATCCACACGCGCCTGACCCATTCCCTGGAGGTCAGCTGCGTAGGCCGCTCACTGGGCATGCGTGTCGGTGAAACACTGCGCAGCAGCCTGCCCGAGTGGTGCGAGCCCAGCGACCTGGGCATGATCGTGCAGTCGGCCTGCCTGGCTCACGACATTGGCAATCCACCGTTCGGCCACTCCGGTGAAGACGCCATTCGCCACTGGTTCCAGCAGGCAGCCGGGCGTGGCTGGCTGGACGACATGAGCGACGACGAACGCGCCGACTTCCTCAATTTCGAAGGCAACGCGCAAGGCTTTCGTGTGCTCACCCAGCTCGAGTACCACCAGTTCGATGGCGGCACCCGGCTCACCTACGCCACCCTTGGCACGTACCTCAAGTACCCTTGGACTGCCCGGCATGCCGATGCCCTGGGGTACAAGAAGCACAAGTTCGGCTGCTACCAGAGCGAACTGCCACTGCTTGAACAGATTGCCCGCAAGCTCGGCCTGCCGCAGCTTGAAGAACAGCGCTGGGCGCGCCATCCGCTGGTGTACCTGATGGAAGCGGCAGATGACATCTGCTACGCCCTGATTGACCTGGAAGACGGCCTGGAGATGGAGCTGCTGCACTACGCCGAAGTCGAGGCGCTGCTGCTCGACCTGGTCGGCGATGACCTGCCGGAGACCTATCGACAGCTTGGCCCTGCCGACTCCCGCCGACGCAAACTGGCCATACTGCGAGGCAAAGCCATCGAGCACCTGACCAATGCCGCTGCCCACGCCTTTGTCGAGCAGCAGCAAGCACTGTTGAGCGGTCGCCTGAGCGGTGACCTGGTCGAGCACATGCACGGCCCGGCCAAGCGTTGCGTACTGCAGGCCAAGGCTATGGCGCGAAACAAGATTTTCCAGGACAAGCGCAAGACGCTGCATGAAATTGGCGCATACACCACGCTGGAAATCCTCCTCAACACGTTCTGCGCTGCCGCCCTGGAACAGCATGGCGGCCGCACGCCGTCATTCAAGAGCCGCCGCGTGCTGGACCTGATCGGCAACAACGCCCCCAACCCGCACGACTCTTTGCACCAGGCGTTCCTGCGTATGATCGACTTCATCGCAGGCATGACCGACAGTTATGCAAGTGACATGGCTCGGGAAATGACCGGGCACTCGAGCCTGAGCTAAGGGCAAGGCGTCGCTCAGCACATACCGAGCGACGCCCTTATCTAAGAAACGTCCTACAAACCCTACCGCCTTATAAACAACGTATACACAAAAGAACAAAACGCACCCAAAACGCCTTTGATGACGAAGTAAATTCTTACACTTCGTGGCTCAATTTGTTTTCCGCTGTAAGCCGTTTCCCATATATATCGAATTACCTATCCACTCGCCCCCGTCGACTTGCAACTGGGGTAAGGTGCCACCCTGCCTCCGCCATTCGCTGCAGGGAACTTGAACATGAATAGCGTATTTATCGTCGATGACCATCCAGTCATCCGCCTTGCTGTCCGTATGTTGCTGGAAAACCAGAACTACAAAGTCGTGGGTGAATCGGACAATGGCGTAGATGCCATACAGATGATTCGTGAAACCCAGCCAGAACTGGTGATCCTGGATATCAGCATTCCCAAACTCGACGGTCTTGAGGTGCTTTCGCGCTTCCAGGGCATGGCCCTGCCGCTGAAAATCCTGATACTCACCGCACAGACACCGGCATTGTTCGCGATGCGCTGCATGCACTCCGGCGCCGCAGGTTATGTATGCAAACAGGAAGACCTGAGCGAACTGCTCAGTGCAATCAAGGCCGTACTGGCTGGCTATAACTATTTTCCCAGCCAGGCGATACACAATGACCACGCAACAGCTGACGCAGACCTGCAACTTTTCCGACTCGTTAACGACCGAGAACTGATGGTCCTGCAACTTTTCGCCCAAGGCCGCAGTAACCAGGAGATCGCCAAGGGCATGTTCATCAGCAACAAGACCGTCAGTACCTACAAAAAGCGGCTCATGCAGAAATTGCAGGTCGACACCTTGGTCGACCTGATTGAAATGGCTAAACGTAACGCGCTGGTCTGAGGTTTTCGATGCTGCATCTGATCACTTGCCTGGGGTTCGTCCTGGCCTTCGCCTGCGACCTGGCGCAGGCTTCATCCCAGGATGTCGAGACCTATACCCTGCTGGCCCGCTCTTCGGCGATACCGCTCAATCCGCCACTGACTGAACAGCAAAAGAAGTGGCTGATGGGTCGCCATAGCCTGACCCTGGGCACCTCGGCGCCCGACTACCCACCCTTCGACATCACCAGTGGCGGGCAGATCTACCAGGGCCTCACGGCCGAATATGCAAGCCTGATCGGCAGGGCACTGAACCTGCCGGTCAAGGTCATGCGCTACCCGCACAGGCAGGCAGCGCTGCAGGCGCTCAAACGTGGCGAAATCGACCTGCTCGGCAGCGCCAATGGTTACGAAGCGACAACCGAAGGCGTGACACTTTCGCACCCTTATGCGGTTGATCAACCCGTGCTGGTCACCCGGGAAGATGAAATGCGTGCCCTCAATGGCGGCCTGCCTGGCATGCGCCTGGGCATGCTCTACCACTACCTGCCGCAGGAGGAAGTCCAGGCTACCTACCCCAATGCCGAGGTGCTGGTTTTCGGCTCATCCACCCAGGCCCTCAACGCCGTGGCCTTTGGCCAGGCGGATGTGTTCGTCGGCGATACCATTTCGACCCATTACCAGCTCAACCGCGGGCACCTGCCACGGTTGCGCTTGGCCAGTTTCGGCCAACACGAGAACTTCGGTTTCAGTTTCGCCATGCGCACCGAGGATGTGCAGCTCAAAGAGCTGGTCGATGCAACCCTCGACCGCCAGTCCAGCTCACTGCGGGCCAGTATTCTCAAGCGCTGGAGCGCTGGCAGCGACCTGCTGCTGAGCAATCGCCAGCTGCAGTTGACGGCAGACGAGGAGCAGTGGCTGCGCAGCCATCCGGTCATGCAGGTCGCGATTGACGAAACGGCAGCTCCCCTTTCCTATTTCGATGGCAACGGCCATTTTCGCGGAATAACGGCCGACCTGCTGGACCTGATACGCCTGCGAACCGGCCTGCGCTTTCAGGTCCAGCGGGCCAATGGCATTGCCGACATGCTCGCACGGCTTGAAGACGGGCGTGTAGACATGATTGCCGCCCTTGCCAGCGACGGCATCAACGACAAAAGCCTGCGTTTGAGCCGGCCGTACCTCGAAAGCCCCCACGTGCTGGTCACCCGTGCCCATGACGAGCGGTTCAGTTCGCTGGAGCAGCTGAGCCAGCGTCGTATCGCCATCTCCCGCTACAGCAACATGGACGACCTGCTGGCGAACCACTTCCCGCAGATCGGCTGGATCGAGACCGAAAGCCCCTATTATTCGGTAGCGCTGCTCAACAGTGGTGCCGTCGATGCCGTGATCACACCATTGATCGACGCCAACCACGCCCTTGCCGTCAATACCAACCTGGTCATACGCAGCACGGTGGGCAGCGAGCCAGCCAACTTCGCGATGGCGACCCGCGAACAGGACAAAGCCCTTGCCAGCATGCTCGACAAAGCCCTGCTGAGCATCTCACCGGAAGAACTGGGGGTGATCAACAATCGCTGGCGCGGCTACGACGTGCATGAAGATGCCAGCTGGCAAAGCTTGCGACGCCTGATCCTGCAAGTGCTGCTGGGGACAGGCGTGCTGCTGTTGCTGGCGCTGCTGTGGAACGCTCGCCTGCGCGGCCAGATCAAGCAGCGCCAACGCGCCGAACGTGCGCTGAGCGACCAGCTGGAGTTCATGGGTGCACTGCTCAACGGCACCCCGCACCCCATGTACGTGCGCGACCGCGAGGGCCGCTTGCAAAGCTGCAACGCCAGCTACCTTGAAGCCGTCCAGTCCAGCCTGGAAGCAGTGATTGGCAAACGCCTGGAAGAGAGCCTGTTCGCCGATGCCGAGAACACCCGCCAGATTCAGGCCGACTACCAACAGGTGATGGCTGCCGGCGTGCCGCTGATCATTGACCGTCCTGTGCGCCTCAAGGATCGCGAAATGACCCTTTACCACTGGATCCTGCCCTACCGTGATTCGCTGGGTGAAGTACAAGGGATCATTGGCGGCTGGGTCGACATCAGCGATCGGCGCAAACTGGTTCAGGAGCTGCGCGAAGCCAAGCGCCTGGCCGACGACGCCAACCGTGCCAAGAGTACCTTCCTGGCCACCATCAGCCACGAGATCCGCACGCCGATGAGCGCGGTCATCGGCATGCTCGAACTGGCGTTGCAGCGCGCACTGCAAGGGCAAGTGGACGCCACTTCGCTGGAAGTCGCCCACCAATCGGCGAGGGATTTGCTTGGCCTGATCGGCGATATCCTGGATATCGTGCGTATCGAGTCTGGCCACCTGTCACTCAATCCAGAGGCCGTCGATCCGGCAGCGCTTGTCGAGTCGGTCGGCCGCGTTTTCCACGGGCAAGCGCGCCAGAAAGGCCTGGCCCTGGACATCAACATCAGCCCTGAAGCCCGTGGCCATGCCTTGCTCGACCCGCTGCGCTTCAAGCAGATCCTGTCCAACCTCGTCAGCAACGCCATCAAGTTCACCGAGCAGGGCCAGATCAGCATCACACTCGGTTTGCGCGACGAAGGCCCGTGCACGCACCCGACGCTGGAACTGGAGGTGCGCGACAGTGGCATCGGCATCGAGGGCGAAGACCTCCAGCGCCTGTTCAACCCGTTCGTCCAGGCCAACCCGCATAGCCAGGGTGCCCGCGCCGGCACTGGGCTCGGCCTGGCTATCTGCCACAGCCTGTGCGAGATGATGGGTGGCAACCTGAGCATCAAGAGCCTCCCGGACTTTGGCACACAAGTTCGCCTGCTGTTGCCGCTTGAGCGCGTCGACGCCCCGGCGCCTCAGGGGCGGGAGGCCGAGGAGGTGGACATACCCGACCGTGACCTGACAGTGCTGGTGGTCGATGATCACCCAGCCAACCTCTTGCTGATGGCACAGCAACTGGGTTACCTGGGGCTAAGCCATGCCAGCGCCAGCGACGGCCGCGAAGGCCTGGAAAAATGGCGCCATACGCCGTTCGACGTGCTGGTGCTCGATTGCAACATGCCACACCTGAGCGGCTACCAACTGGCCACTGCCGTGCGCAGCGAAGAGCGCCAGAACGGGCGACCGCGCTGCGTCATCCTGGGCTACACCGCAAACGCCCAACCCGAAGTCAGGCAAAAGTGCCTCAGCGCCGGCATGGACGATTGCCTGCTCAAGCCCATCAGTCTGCGTACGCTCAGCCAATACCTGGCCAAGATCGTGCCCAGCCCCCACCAAGCCATCGAGCCATTGTTCAACCTGGCGGGCCTGGCCGGCATCGTCGGCAACAACGCCAGAAGCCGCACGCGCTTTCTCACTGCCGTGCACACAAGCCTGCAGGAAGACCTGGCACTGCTCATGAGCCTTGATCCCCAGCATCAGGCCAACCAGATTCGCGAGCAGGCGCACAAGATCCTCAGCGCGGCACGGCTGCTGGAAGCAAGGCGCATGATGACGGCCTGCGAGGCCCTGGAGGAAGAAGCGTTATCTGCTGGGTGCATCAGACTGCAGCGGCAGGTACTGGCCCGGCATATGCGCCGGGTGGAGAAAGCGCTGGCGAGGGAACTGGCCAAGGGCTGACTGAGCGGCGCCCGAGCGAGGCGCCGCTCATGCACAGGTCAGGAAGCCGGGTTGATCGGCTTTTCCGGATACCAGGCGTCCAGCAGCGGGCTGACTTCGATGTTGGTCAGTTCGCTGCGGCCTTTGAGCCAGGCTTCGACAGTGGCACGCTGCTCTTCGCTGACCGAGCCACGCTTGGCCGAGCACACCAGACCGAAGTCATCACCGCCAACGTAATCGAGGCCGTTGGCATCCATGGCTTCAGCCAGGAAGGCGTCGAGGAAGGCATCGATGGCTTCGTCGGACAGGTCTTCCTTGAAACCCAGGTTCAGTTCGAAACCCAGCTCCTGGAATTCATCAACGCACAGCTTCTTGCGCAGACGACGGGAACGGTTGGTAGCCATGAAACAATCCTCTTGAGTATTAACGCGCGGCACTTTACCAGTTTCCACGCTACAAAGGCGCTTTTCCGTCGAACGTGGCGCATCAGCGCTGCGCTTGGGGCATAATGCGCTCTATATTTCGTCCTGGGGTAATCATCTCGTACAGCCCCATTGTCTTTTTCCCTCGTCCGCAGGGTATTTAATCCATATGATCAAAAAGCTCCGCCCCCTCGTTCTCGCTGGCCTGCTGCTGCCACTGGCATTGCCCAGCCAGGCAGCTGCCGTCAATACCTCCCTGCCGCCGAAAGTCCAGCAAGCACTGAAGGCCAACAAGCTGCAGGACAGCGCACTGTCGCTGGTCATGCTGCCGCTTAACGGTCCTGGCTCGGCGACCGTGTTCAACGCCGATGTATCGGTCAACCCGGCCTCGACCATGAAGCTGGTCACCACATATGCCGCCCTTGAACTGCTCGGTCCCACTTTCCAGTGGAAAACCGAGTTCTACACCGACGGCAGCCTGAGCAACGGGGTGCTCAATGGCAACCTGTACCTCAAGGGCGGCGGCGACCCCAAGCTGAACATGGAAAAGCTCTGGCTGCTGATGCGTGACCTGCGCGCCAATGGCGTACGCACCGTTACCGGCGACCTGGTGCTGGACCGCAGCCACTTCGTGCAACCCAACCTGCCGCAGTTCGACGATGACGGTGGCGACGTCAACAAGCCGTTCCTGGTCAAGCCGGATTCGCTGATGATCAACCTCAAGGCCCTGCGCTTCGTTGCCCGCAACGACGGCGGCAAGGTCACCGTTGCCGTCGAGCCACCGATCGCCAGCATCCACATCGACAACCAGGTCAAGGCCGTGGCCTCCAAGCAGTGCAGCGGCGACGTGCGCTACAACCCGGTACAGCAACCCGACGGCATCAGCGTGACCGTCACCGGCCAGCTGGGCGATGGCTGCAATTCGCAGACCTACCTGTCGCTGCTTGACCACCCGACCTACGCTGCCGGGGCCGTGCGGGCCATCTGGAACGAGCTGGGTGGCAGCATCCAGGGCCGTGACCGCATCGAAAACGTGCCCAAGAGCGCTCGCCTGCTGGCCCGGGCCTTCTCGCCCGACCTGGTTGAGGTGATCCGCGACATCAACAAGTACAGCAACAACACCATGGCCCAGCAGCTGTTCCTTAGCATCGGCGCGCAGTTCCGCACCGATGCCGACGGCGATGACGCCCGTGCCGCGCAGCGCGTGGTGCGCCAGTGGCTGGCCAAGAAAGGCATCACCGCGCCGCACCTGGTGATGGAGAACGGCTCCGGCCTGTCGCGCGCCGAACGGGTCAGCACCCGCGAAATGGCGGCACTGCTGCAAGCGGCGTGGAACAGCCCGTATGCCGCCGAGTTCATGAGCTCGATGCCACTGGTGGGTATGGACGGCACCATGCGCAAACGCCTGAAGCGCACCGCTTTGACCGGCGAAGGGCACATCAAGACCGGCACCCTGAATACCGTACGGGCGATCGCCGGCTTCAGTCGCGACAGCAACGGCAATACCTGGGCGGTGGCGGCGATCCTCAACGATCCGAAGCCATGGGGCGCCTCGCAGGTGCTCGACCAAGTGCTGCTGGATCTCTACCGCCAGCCGAAGCTGAACAACAGCGCGACGGCTGCAGCACCTTGATGCTTCGATAACCTGCACTGGCCACCTCGCGGGGAAACCCGCTCCAACAGGCACCCACAGGGCTCATGCCTTGTGCTATTCCTGTGGGTTTACCCGCGAAGAGGCCGGGACAGGCAAAAAAGCAATCTCAAGCCGACTCTGCCTCTACTCTGTCCCGTCCTGCCTGCTTGGCCGCATACACCCCGGCATCTGCCCGCAGCAACAAGGCATCAGCCCCCTCCCCCTGCCGCCACCCGGCCACGCCAAAGCTTGCAGTGACCTTGCCCACTCCTTCAACTGGCACACTGCGCACGCCTTGCCACAGCTCCGTGGCCAGCGTCCGCGCCTGTTCGACATCGCTTCCAGGGCACAGCACCATGAACTCCTCCCCCCCCAACCGGCAGAACACATCGGTGCGGCGCAAGCGCTGGCCAATGCGTTGGCACAGGCTGCGCAGTACATGGTCACCCACGGCATGGCCGTACTGATCGTTGATCCGCTTGAAATGGTCTATGTCGAGCATGATCACGGCCAAGTCCTGCTTATCACGCTGGGCACGATCCAGTTCGACCTTGAGTCGTTCCTGAAAATAGCGGCGATTATGAATACCGGTCAGCGAATCGGTGACCGACAGCGCCCGTAACTCTTCTTCCACCCCTTTGAGGTCGGAAATATCGGTGAGATAGCCATGCCATAGCGTGCAACCGTTCTCGCCGACCTCGGGCGTCGCCTCACCGCGCACCCAACGCAATCCGGCCCGCGGCAGGCATACCCGGTACTCTTCGCGCCACGGCGACAGGTGTTCAGCGGAATAGCGCACCGAACGGCGCACGCGCTCCAGGTCATCGGGATGGATGCGCTCGAATACCACCGAAGCATCCTCGCGCAGCAGTTGCAGGTCGACCTCGTAGATGTCGAACAGCCCCTGGCTGGCATAGGGGAAGCACGAGTGGCCATCGGCGTCCAGCCGGTACTGGTAGATCCCGCCCGGCACTTCCGCGCTGAGTTTCTCCAGCAAACGATCTCGCAGGGCCAGGGCCTCGTGCACCCGGCGCCGCTCGGTGACATCGATACAGATCGCCAGGTAGCCGACCCAAAGCCCCTGCTCGTCGAGCACGGCAGTCACCAGCATGTTGGCCAGCAAATGACCGCCATCCTTGCGCACCAGGGTCCACTCGCCAGGTTCGCCGCCGCTCTCCTGGATGGTCTCGGCGAACATTGCCTGGCCTCCGGCGATGTGCCGCCCATAGCGCAGGCTCAAAGCATGGGCACGCTGGCTGAGCTCTTCCGGCATCACCAGGTCCTCCAGGTGCAGGTGCCCGATCGCCTCGCTGGCCGAATAACCCAGCATGCGTTCGGCACCGGCGTTGAAGGTGCTGACCTCGCCTTTGAGGCCGGTCGCGATGATGGCCACCTGGGTCGCGGCATCCAGTACGCTGCGCAACTGGTTGTGAGTCTCACGCAACGATTGCTCGCTGACCCGCAGTTCCGCCGTACGTTGCTCGACCAGGGTCAAGGCACGCTGGCGCTGGCTGAACAGGTTGTACAGCAACACACTCAGCAGCAGGCTCAACAAGCCGCCCAGCAGCCCCACGGCCAAGGCGGCAGTGGACTGGTTGGCCCGCAGGAATGCCTGGCTCGGGCGCATTTCGAGCTGGAAATGATGGTCGGCAAGACGCAGCAGCTGCGTGCTGACCATGGCCAGTGCCGCCACCGGATTCTGTGAATCGAACAGCACTTCGTGGCCGTCCCGCCCGCTCGGGTCGATGATGCGCATCACCAGATTGTCATCTTCAGCGATGGGTAGGCCTTCGGTGACCAACTGGCGCACATTCAGCAAGGCCATGACATATCCCGCCGGCGGGTCATCCGGCGATGCATCACGGAATACTGGTGCGACCATCAACAGCCCACGGCTAAGGTCCGGGGCGACGCTGAGCATGTCCAGCGGCTCGGAAACCGCCATGCTGCCCGATAGCATTGCGCGTGCCAAGGCCTGCTCACGGGCCGGCTGGCTGCGCAGGTCGAGCCCGTAGGGCTGCCCCTGCATACGCTCGGCCTGGGTATAAAGCACCGGGTAGTAATAGGCTCGGCGTGGCGAAGGGTACCAGTGACCAGCGCCATCCACCTCGCGGATCAGGTAATCCTGCCCCAGCCAGGCACTGGCCTGGCGCTCGAACTCGCGCCGCTGCCCGCCCTCGACCCGCGGCGCCCAGGAATACGCCTGGGTCCGCTGCAACAAGGGCCGGGCATAGCCATCGAACTCGCTCGGGGTGATTTCATTGGCATAGGTGAAGAAGCGCCGCAAGCCATCCAGGCGTCGCTCCTGGTCGTCGAAACGCTCGGCTATACGGCTATAACGCTCGCTGGCCAACAGTTCGAAGCGCTGGCGCAACTGCTGCTTGTAGAACGCCTGCGCGGCCAGCGCGAGGCCAGCCGACAGCAGCACGCCGGCCACCAACGCGACCAGCGCCACCGCCCAGGCAGCCATTGCCTCGCGGCACAGGCCCAGCACCTTCGCACGCACGCCCCACTTCGACATAGAGAGATCTCATCACGTCAGCGTCCTGCGAAACTTCTGGCCCTGTGCTGAGTTATAGCTATTGGCCATTAGGCGCGCAATGCGCCTCGTCGAATTAACGCAGCTGCAGGCGCCAGGCGCGGTGGATCCGGTTGTTGCGAGCGAAGTCCGGGTCCAGGGTCTGGGCGCTGATTTCCTCCACGGCGTAGCGCGTGCTGACATGCTCATCGAGCTGGAACTTGCGGAAGTTGTTGGAGAAATACAACACGCCGCCGGATGCCAGGCGGGCCATGGCCAGATCGAGCAATTGCACATGGTCGCGCTGGACGTCGAATACCCCTTCCATGCGTTTGGAGTTGGAGAAGGTCGGCGGGTCGATGAAGATCAGGTCGTAGCTGTCGCGGTTGGCTTCCAGCCAGGCCATCACGTCACCCTGCTCCAGGCGGTTACGCTCGGAGAAACCGTTCAACGCCAGGTTGCGCCGTGCCCAGTCCAGGTAGGTTTTCGACAGGTCGACGCTGGTGGTGCTGCGCGCCCCGCCCTTGGCCGCGTGCACGGTCGCTGTAGCGGTATAGCAGAACAGGTTGAGGAAGCGTTTGCCAGCCGCCTCGCGCTGGATGCGCATGCGCATCGGACGGTGGTCGAGGAACAGCCCGGTGTCGAGGTAGTCGGTAAGGTTGACCAGCAGCTTGACGCCGCCCTCGTTCACCTCCTGGAAGCGGCCTTCGGTGGCCTGACGCTCGTACTGGCGCGTGCCGCTCTGGCGCTCGCGGCGCTTGAGCACCACTCGCTGCGGGTCGATGTTCAGTGCCTGGGGGATCGCCGCCAGTGCGTCGAGCAGGCGTGCCTGGGCCCTGTCCGGGTCGATCGAGCGCGGGGCTGCGTATTCCTGCACGTGAACCCAATCCTGATAGAGGTCGACTGCCAGGGCATACTCGGGCATGTCGGCATCGTACAGGCGGTAGCAGTCGACCTGCTCGCGGCGGGCCCACTTGCCCAGCTGCTTGAGGTTCTTTTGCAGGCGGTTGGCGAACATCTTTGCGCCTTCCGAGAGGCGTGCCGGCTCGCTGGCAACCGCAGCTGGGCGGCGGGCCTCGCCATTGTCGGCCTGGGCCTCGCGGCGCTCGCCGGTGACGAACTGATCAGGCTGAACCTTGAACAACAGCAGCTTGCACGGCAAGGCGCCGTTCCAGAAGGCATATTGCTTGTGGCTGCGGATGCCCATGCGCTTGCCCAGCTCCGGCGCGCCGGTGAACACCGCCGCTTCCCAGCCCATGCAGGCCTGGCGCAGGCGCTCGCCAAAGTTCTGGTAGAGGTACAACAGGCTGGCTTCGTCACCCAGGCGCTCGCCGTACGGGGGGTTGCTGATGACCAGGCCTTTCTGGTTCTGGTCCGGGCGTGGCTCGAAGGTGCTGACTTCGCCTTGGTAGATCTTCACCCAGTCGCCCAGGCCGGCACGCTCGACGTTGTTGCGCCCCGGCTGGATCAGCCGCGGGTCGGCTTCGTAACCGCGAATCCACAGTGGCGGCTTGGCCAGGCCGGCTTGCGCACGGGCCAGGCCCTCTTCGTGAACCTTGCGCCATGTGGCCGGCACATGGCCGAGCCAGGCGCTGAAGCCCCAGCGCTCACGCTTGAGGTTGGGGGCAATGTCGGCAGCGATCATCGCCGCCTCCACCAGGAAGGTGCCGACACCGCACATCGGGTCGGCAAGGGCGCCGCCTTGGGCAGCAATGCGCGGCCAGCCGGCGCGGATCAGCACCGCAGCGGCCAGGTTTTCCTTCAGCGGCGCGGCGCCTTGCTGCAGGCGATAGCCACGCTGGTGCAGGCTGTGGCCGGACAGGTCGAGCGAGAGGATCGCCTCGCCACGGTCCAGGCGCAGGTGCACGCGGATATCCGGGTCGACCTTTTCCACCGATGGGCGCAGGCCCTCACGGTTGCGCAGCTTGTCGACGATCGCGTCCTTGACCTTGAGCGCACCGAAGTGAGTGTTGTCGATGCCCGAGCCATGGCCGCTGAATTCCACGGCCAGGGTGCCGTCGGCAGCCAAGTGGTCGGCCCAGTCGACGGCGTGCACACCATCATAGAGGTCGTCGGCATTCTTCATCGGGAAGCGCTTGAGCACCAGCAGCACGCGGTTGGCCAGGCGTGACCACAGGCACAGGCGGTAGGCGGTTTCCATGTCGGCGGCGCCGCGAATGGCCGAGGTGTGCTCACGCACATCATCCAGGCCGAGGCCTCGGGCCTCTTCGGCAAGCAGGCCTTCCAGGCCTTTGGGGCAAGTGAGATAGAGTTCGAAACGGTCCGACATGAGTATTCCAGCGCCTTGGGCTATGTAAGTGACGAGGCGACGCATCGCCTTGCCGATGTTTGCCCGAACGCCCTTCCAGCAAGCGTCCGAGTGGCCTTCCCCGCTGCGTCATCGCAACCGAGGGGCCGGGCCGCCTGATCGATCTGCCGCTCGCCAAGTGGCAAAAACAGCTTAGATCATCAGGCAGTACCAATAATTTCCGTCGACGTCGTGGCCGTGTGACCCTTCGTCGCATTACCAAATATTTCTGTCATCCCGTCGCAACGCTGGCGAAATGACGCCAAGGTTCGGCAAACCCTGATAATAGCGGGCTCAACGCCAAACAAGGTTGAGTCGCATTTATTTACTTATCCCCTCACCCTCGGAAAGGTTACGTGCTTATGACAAATTGATCATTCCCACCGTGACCTGCATTCGTTAGAACTGGTCTCAGGCCGCTTCGCAATGAGGCGGCACCTTCAGCTCGCCACGCCGGCAGCGAGCGCAAAACCGGCAGAAAGACTCTGCCCGGCCTCGGAGAGGCCGACGGGACATTACAGTCAACAAGTGAGGGCAACACCCTATGAGAAGACTTAAGCGTGATCCGTTGGAAAGAGCATATTCACGTGGCTACCAATACGGGGTCACCGGCAAATCCCGCGAACTTTGCCCCTTTACACTTCCTTCAGTTCGCCAAGCCTGGATCAACGGCTGGCGCGAAGGTCGCGGTGATAACTGGGACGGAATGACTGGCACCGCTGGCATCCATAGACTCAACGAAAATCACGCCGTTGGCTGAACGAGGACACTGAATTCGAGTTACCCATGCGCGCCCTATCCGGGCGGCGGGCTTCGGCCCAGGGGCCCCTTTAAGGGGCCCTTTTTTATCAGGCTCGATCTTACATCAGCGCTGCATTCTTCGCGGGATCAACCGCGAAGAGGCCCGGTCAGGTCAACGTGGCATTGCAGCAATGGCATCTACCGCTTCACGAATCAGCGCTGGCCCTTTATAGATGAAGCCCGAGTAGATCTGCACCAGGCTCGCCCCTGCAGCGATCTTCTCGGCCGCATGACGGCCTTCGGTGATGCCTCCGGCGGCGATGATCGGCAGTTTGCCGCCCAACTCGCCCGCCAGTACCTTGACGATGTGCGTGCTCTTCTCCAGCACTGGCGCACCCGACAACCCGCCGGCCTCGCCACCATGCTCCAGCCCCTCGACCCCTTCGCGCCCCAGGGTGGTATTGGTGGCAATTACCGCATCCATGCCCGATTCCATCAGCGCGCTGGCGACCAGCGCGGTTTCCTCGTCGCTCATGTCCGGGGCGATCTTGATCGCCAACGGCACGCGCTTGCCGTGCTCGGCGGCCAGCTGCTCACGGCGCTCGGCCAGGGCATCGAGCAGTTGCTTGAGCGAGTCGCCGAACTGCAGGCTGCGCAGGCCGGGAGTATTCGGCGAGCTGACGTTGACGGTGATGTAGCTGGCTTCGGTATAGACCTTATTCAGGCAGATCAGGTAATCGTCGACCGCACGCTCGACCGGGGTATCGAAGTTCTTGCCGATATTGATGCCCAACACGCCGTCGTAACGCGAAGCCCGCACGCGCTCGAGCAGGTGATCGACGCCCAGGTTGTTGAAACCCATGCGATTGATGATCGCCGTTGCCTGCGGCAGGCGGAACAACCGCGGTTTGGGGTTGCCCGGCTGCGGACGCGGGGTCACGGTGCCGATCTCGACGAAGCCGAAGCCCAGCTGGGCAAAGCCGTCGATGGCCGCGCCGTTCTTGTCCAGGCCCGCCGCCAGCCCCACCGGGTTGGCGAAGTTCAAGCCCATCACGGTCACCGGCAGGGCCGCCGGCTGCTTGCACAGCACACCATTGAGCCCAAGCCGGCCACCGGCGCCGATCAGGTCCAGGGAGAGGTCATGGGAGGTTTCCGGGGAAAGCTTGAACAGCAGCTGGCGGGCCAGGGTATACATGGGCGGGCAAGGCTCGGGGTAAGTGAGGCAGCGATTATAGCCAGCGCGCGCCCGGCATGACAGGGGCTTGGCACATGGGTTGCTTCTTCGTTTGCCTACAGTCTATTCAGTACAGGCGAGGACCTTTGTGAATACCGCACCTCTAGCCTGGGTAAACGGCAGCGACGCGCCGGAAAAAACCAGCCTCAACATCGGCTACATGGCCCTGACCGATTGCGCCTCGGTGGTGGTCGCCGCCACCCAGGGCTTTGCCCAGCAACACGGCCTGACCCTCAACCTGGTACGTCAGGGGTCCTGGGCCGGCCTGCGCGACAAGCTGGCCAATGGCGAGCTGGATGCCGCCCATTGCCTGTACGGCCTGGTCTATGCCGTGCACCTGGGGATCGGCGGTGTACCGGCCAGCAACATGGCGGTGCTCATGGGGCTGAACCAGAACGCCCAGGCCATCAACCTGTCACCCGCCTTGCAGCAGCAGGGCGTGACCAGCCCTGAGGCACTGGCGCAGCGGGTGCACCAGCAGCGCGCACGGCTGACCTTCGCCCAGACCTTCCCCACCGGCACCCACGCCATGTGGCTGTATTACTGGCTGGCCAGCCAGGGCATCCACCCGCTGCACGACGTCACCAGCGTGGTGGTGCCACCGGCCCAGATGACGGCGCACATCCAGGCCGGGCGCATCGACGGCTTTTGCGTCGGCGAGCCCTGGGCTGCTGCCGCCGTCAGCCAGGGCCAGGGCTTCACCCTGGCCACCAGCCAGTCGATCTGGCCCGACCACCCGGAGAAGGTACTGGCCTGCACCCGCGCTTTCGTCGAGCACTGCCCCAACAGCGCCCGCGCACTGGTCAAGGCGGTACTCGCTGCCAGCCGGTTCATCGAACAGAGCCCGGAGAACGTGCGCAGCACCGCGCAACTGCTCAGCGGCAGCGCCTACCTCGACACACCGCTCGAAAACATCGAGCCGCGCCTGCTGGGCAACTATCAGGACGGCCTGGGCAACACCTGGCACGACCGGCACGCCCTGCGCCTGTTCGATCAAGGCCGCGCCAACCTGCCTTACCTGTCCGATGGCATGTGGTTCATGACCCAGTTCCGCCGCTGGGGCCTGTTGCGCGATGACCCCGACTATCTCGGCGTGGCTCGCCAGGTGCAGCAATTGCAGCTGTACCGCGAAGCCGCTGACGCACTCGGCGTGAGCAGCCCCGACTCAGCCATGCGCAGCAGCCTGCTCATCGACGGCACGCGCTGGGATGGTACCGACCCCTATGCCTACGCCCGCAGCTTCCGCCTGCACGCACTGGGCCAGGCGCCCGATGCCCGAGTCGGTCTGTGAGGGCCATGACCATGCTGCGCATCTTGCTGATCGACGACACCCAGAAGCAGCTTGGCCGCCTCAAGGCCGCACTGCGCGAAGCCGGATTCGAGGTGATCGAAGCGCCAGACCTGACCATCGACCTGCCCGCCTGCGTCGAAACGGTGCGCCCGGACGTCATACTGATCGATACCGACTCACCTGACCGTGACGTGATGGAGCAGGTGGTGCTGGTCAGCCGCGACCAGCCACGGCCCATCGTGCTGTTCACCGACGAGCACGACCCGACGGTAATGCGCCAGGCGATCCAGGCCGGGGTCAGCGCCTATATCGTCGAAGGCATCCAGGCGGCGCGGCTGCAGCCCATTCTCGACGTCGCCATGGCGCGCTTCGAGAGCGACCAGGCACTCAAGGCTCAGTTGCTGGCCCGCGACCAGCAACTGGCAGAGCGCAAGCGCATCGAGCAGGCCAAGGGGCTGCTGATGAAGATGAAGGACTGCAACGAAGAACAGGCCTACACCTTGATGCGCCGGCAGGCCATGAGCCGGCAGCAGAAGCTCATCCAGGTGGCCGAGCAGATCATCGCCATGCATGAGATGCTCGGCTAGCCCGGCAGCATCGCCAGGGCTGCCAGATCAAAAAGTTGGCCCAGCTTTTGCTGAACCTAGTTCACCGGTAGCCAACGGCGGTTGCCTCATACCCCCCCGACAAAGACGTCGCTCTTCGCTCCACGCCAGTGGACCGGGCAGCGGCGTCTTTTTCGTTTCCGCTGCATTGCCGAGTGAGGTGTTCGATGAGTACCAGCTTCTGGAAATCCGGGCATGTGCCCACGCTGTTCGCCGCGTTCCTGTATTTCGACTTGAGCTTCATGGTCTGGTACCTGCTTGGCCCGCTGGCGGTGCAGATTGCTGCCGACCTGCAACTGAGCGCCCAGCAGCGCGGCCTGATGGTGGCTACGCCGATCCTTGCCGGTGCAGTGCTGCGCTTCGTCATGGGCGTGCTGGTCGATCGCCTGTCGCCAAAGACCGCTGGCCTGATCGGCCAGACGATTGTCATCGTCGCCCTGACCGGAGCCTGGTACCTGGGCGTGCACACCTATGAGCAAGCCCTGCTGCTGGGTGTGTTCCTCGGTGTAGCCGGCGCCTCGTTCGCCGTGTCGCTGCCGCTCGCCTCGCAGTGGTACCCGCCACAGCACCAGGGCAAGGCCATGGGCATCGCTGGCGCAGGCAACTCCGGTACGGTGTTCGCCGCCCTGCTGGCCCCGGTGCTGGCTGCCGGGTTTGGCTGGAACAACGTGTTCGGCTTTGCCGTGCTCCCGCTGTTGCTGACCTTGGCACTGTTCGCCCTGCTGGCGCGCAATGCCCCGCAGCGGCCCAAGCCAAAGGCAGCAGCCGATTACCTCAGTGCCCTGGGCGACCGTGACAGCTGGTGGTTCATGTTCTTCTACAGCGTCACCTTCGGCGGCTTTATCGGCCTGGCCAGCGCCCTGCCCGGCTACTTCAGCGACCAGTACGCCCTGAGCCCGGTCACCGCCGGCTACTACACCGCCGCCTGCGTGTTCGCCGGCAGCCTGATGCGCCCGCTGGGTGGCGCCCTGGCCGACCGCTTCGGCGGCATCCGCACCCTGCTCGGCATGTACAGCGTGGCTGCCATCTGCATCGCGGCAGTTGGCTTCAACCTTCCCAGTGCCGCAGCCGCCCTGGCGCTGTTCGTCAGCGCCATGCTCGGCCTCGGCGCTGGCAATGGCGCGGTGTTCCAGCTGGTACCGCAACGCTTCCGCCAGGAGATCGGCGTGATGACCGGGCTGATCGGCATGGCCGGTGGCATCGGCGGCTTCCTGCTGGCAGCAGGGCTCGGCGCCATCAAGCAGCACAGCGGCGACTATCAGCTGGGCCTGTGGATGTTCGCCAGCCTCGGCGTGCTCGCCTGGTTCGGCCTGTACGGGGTCAAGCAACGCTGGCGTACCACCTGGGGCTCGGCAGCGGTTACCGCTGCGCGGGTCTGAGGAAGACCATGAGCCTGCAGCTCAGCTTCGCCCAGGCCAGCGCCACCGGGCCACGCATGGAGAACCAGGATGCCCTGCGCCTGGCCACGCCGGCGGCGGAGCTGGCCGCCAGCAAGGGCTATCTGTTCGCCCTTGCCGATGGCGTCAGTCAATGCGCCGACGGTGGCCTCGCCGCTCGCGCCAGCCTGCAGGCGCTGGCCATGGATTACTACGCGACGCCCGCTACCTGGGGCGTGGCCCAGGCCCTCGACCGCCTGCTGTTGGCACAAAATCGCTGGTTGCGTGCCCAAGGCAGCCAGCCACTGCTGACCACACTGAGCGCCCTGGTGCTGCGCGGGCGCCGTTTCACCCTGGCCCACGTGGGCGATTGCCGGGCCTATCGCTGGCACGCCGGGCGCCTGCAATGCCTGAGTGAAGACCACGTCTGGGACCAGCCCGGCATGCAGCATGTGCTCAAGCGTGCACTAGGCCTGGACCAGCACCTGCTTGTCGACTATCTGGAGGGCGAACTGCAAGCTGGCGAGTGCTACCTGCTGCTCAGCGACGGCGTCTGGGCCAGCCTTGGCGACCAGCACATTAAGGCCATCCTGCGCGAGCAACCCGACCTGCAATCGGCCGCCGACACCCTGGTTGCCAGCGCCCATCACAACGGCAGCCAGGACAACGCCAGCGCCTTGCTGGTGCGGGTCGAGCAACTGGGCACGGCCAATCTCGGCGACACCCTGGTGCAACTGCAGCAATGGCCATTGCCTGGCCCACTGCGCGAGGGCCAGGCGCTCGATGGCTGGCAGGTCGAAACGTGCCTGGCGCACAGTCGCCAGTCGCTGCTTTACCGGGTACGTGATACCGAGGGTCAACCCTGGCTGCTGAAAACACTGCCCGGCGAGCGCGAACAGGAACCCGGCGCCGCCCAGGGCCTGCTACTGGAAGAATGGTTCCTGCGGCGGGTCGCCGGCCGCCATTTCCCCGAACTGCATGCCGCCGGCCGGCGCCAGCACTTGTATTACGTGATGCGCGAACACAGCGGCAAGACGCTCGCCACGCACCTCGAAGCACATGGCCCGTTAGCGCTCGCACAATGGCTGGAAATCGCCCGTCAGCTGCTCCAGGCCATCGGCGTGCTGCACCGACGAAACCTGCTGCATCGCGACATCAAACCGCAAAACCTGCACCTGGGCGATGACGGCCAGGTACGCTTGCTGGACTTCGGCCTGGCGTATTGCCCGGGGTTGTCCCAGGAACCGTTGCACGAATTGGCCGGCACACCGTCGTATATCGCCCCGGAAGCCTACCAAGGCCAGCCCCCGAGCCCGCGCCAGGACCTGTACGCCGCCGGCGTCACGCTCTATCGCTTGCTGACCGGGCATTATCCTTATGGGGAGATCGAGGCCTTCCAGCGCCCACGCTTTGCTCAGGCCGTAAATCCCTCCCGTTATCGCCCCGACCTGCCCGAATGGTTGCAGCACAATTTGCTGCAGGCCGTGGCGGCGGACCCGGCGCATCGCTTCGAGACCGCCGAGCAATGGTTACTGTTGCTCGAACGCGGCGACCGCCAGGAACTGCCCAGCCGCCCTCGCCCGCTGCTGGAGCGTGAGCCGTTGAAGGTATGGCGCACCTTGGCCCTGCTGTCCCTGTTGTTGAATGTGGTGCTGCTGTTCGCCCTGCTAAAGGGTTGAACGTGCCTTGCCGGGGATACGGTGGTTGCATAAATGACAGACAAAGAAAAACCCGGCCGAGGCCGGGTTTTTCATTGAAGCTTCAAACCAATTACTTGGCCTGGGCTTCTACCTGAGCTTCAACGCGACGGTTGATAGCGCGGCCTTCTTCGGTGGCGTTGTCAGCAACCGGACGGGTTTCGCCGTAGCCAACCGACTGAACGCGGCTGGATTCAACACCGTACTGCTGGGTCAGAACCTGCTTGACAGCATTGGCACGACGCTCGGACAGCTTCTGGTTGTAGGCGTCTGGGCCGACGGAGTCAGTGTGACCTTCAACCACGGTGGTGGTCTGTGGGTACTGCTTCATGAAGTCAGCCAGGTTCTTGATGTCGCCGTAGCTGTTTGGCTTGACGACCGACTTGTCGAAGTCGAACTTGACATCCAGCTCAACGCGAACGACTTCGGCAACAGCCGGGCAGCCATCAGCGTCAACGGTAACGTTGGCTGGGGTGTCTGGGCACTTGTCGACGTTGTCGCAAACGCCATCGTTGTCGGAGTCGGAGCAGACTTCAGCAACTGGAGCCGGAGCAGCAGCCACTTTACCACCGCTACCACCGAAGTTCAGACCAACACCAACGGTTGGGCCCCACTCGGTGTTGCCGTCGTCGATGTTGTACATGGCTTCAACGCCAGCACGGGCGAAGAACATGTCGGTGATGTACCACTTGGCGCCAGCGCCAACGTTGGCGAAGGTGGAGTGGTCGCGGCCGCTACGAGTGGCCTGGCCCAGGCTCTCGTGAGCGAAACCGGCGGAAACGTACGGACGCAGAGCATCGCCAACGGTACCGAAGTGGTAGGTAGCGTCCAGCTTGGCCTTGGAACCTTTGATGTCTTTGTTGAAGACTTCGCCACGAGCGTTGTGAGTCTCGTTGTAGCCCAGGTCCAGGGATACGTCGTCAGTCAGGAAGTAACCCAGACGAACACCAGGGTTGGTGCCGTCGTTCTTGAAGTTACGCTCGCTGTCGTAGTACTGCTTGGTCACGTTGCCTTCGACTTCGACCGCGCCTTGGCCTTGAGCCAGAACGCCGAACGAAGTAGCTGCGACGAGCGAGCCAATGGCCAAGCCCAAGGTGTTTTTCAATTTCATCCGTTAAATCCCCATCTGGTGATAGTTAAGCAGTCCCACCAACATCCGGGGGACAACTCGACGGCAAGTCTAGCAGAACTCGCCGATCCGTTAGAGATATTTGCAGAGGGCTAAGTTTCATCAAGCCCTGCAAATTTCTCACGAAGCTTGTCTAGCGCGCGCTTGTAGCGCATTTTCGTTGCGCTCAGGCCCATGTGCATGATATCGGCGATTTCCTGAAATTCCAGCTCCGCGACAAAACGCAGCACCAGAATTTCCCGATCAATCGGGTTCACATGCACCAGCCACTTGTCCAGACCGCCTTTTTCTTCCGGTTTCGGAGCCTTCTCTTCGGACGCCTCTTCAACAGGGTCCAGGCTCAAGGCATCCATCAACCGGCGTTTACGACGCTCCTTGCGGTACTGGGTAATGCATTCGTTGTAGGTAATGCTGTAGAGCCAGGTCTTGAACTTGGACTTGCCCTCGAAGTTCTTCAGACCGTAGAGCACCTTCAGCATCACTTCCTGACAGACATCATCAGCATCGCGGTCGTTCCCCAGATAACGCGCACAGACGTTGAACAGGGTCCGCTGGTAGCGCCGCATGAGCTCCTCATACGCGCGGGTTACGTGATACAGCTCTTCATGCGAACGCGCCACCAACTCCTCGTCGGTGAGTTCGCGGGGGTCGTAACGCATGGGCGGCGAATGAACTTTATTCAAAACGGATCTGGCCGACAGTCAGGTCAATGTCGCCGCTCAACCCCTGGGGCTGATTTCGCGGCGGCATACATTAACAGCTTTTGTACGGTTAGCGGCTATTGACTCGCTGCTCGAGGAGCTCGCGATTGGACAGCGACACCAGCTCGCCCTCATCGGTCAACAGCGTCGTCTTGACTGTGCCGATCTCTTCGATCATTCCTTCAACCTCTCCAATCCGCACCTGCTGGCCGACCTGGTACAGTTCGCGAACATAAATGCCGGCCAGGATCTGCCCGGCGATTTCGCGGCTGCCAAGGCCCATGGCAAGCGCAACGGCCAGACCAACGGTAATCAGCCCGATGACGATCACGTGGTTGAGCAGGTCGGTCTTGACCTCCAGCTGGCTGATGGCCACCGAGATGCTGATGATGATCACCAGGCCCTGGGTGATGCGCCCAAGGCCGGCGGAATATTCCAGGCCGATACCTTCGGCCGCACCACGCACCAGGCCGTTGGCCACCTGCGCCAGCAGCACGCCGGCCAGCAGCACCAGGGCTGCGCCGAACACCTTGGGCAGGTAAAGGGCGAGCATGTCCAGGGTCGCCGAAACCCGCTCCAGGCCCAACGACTCAGCGGCCGAGACGAGGAAGATGAGCAACACGAACCAGTAGACGATCTTGCCGATCAACGTCGAGATCGGCACCTGGATGCCAACCCGGCCAAGCATCTTGGTCAGCCCGGTACCGGCCATGAGACGGTCCAGGCCGAACTTGGCCAGGAGCTTGGAAAGCAGTGTGTCGAGCAGCTTGGCCACCACGAAACCGAGCAGCACCACGACCAGCGCGCCGAACAGGTTGGGGATGAAGTTCGCTACCTTGGTCCATAGGGCGGTCATGGCAGTGACCAGGCTCTGGGTCCAGAGATCGAGTTCCATATTCAATCGGCCTTATCTGCTTTGCTGCCACCGGCAGCGTTGCGGGTAGAGTGTCGACGCACCGGCGCAACGTGCGCCGAGCCATTGTTCACGGCGATCAGCAGCGCCTGGCTCCAGCGGCCAAGCAGGCTGAACAGATCACCGGCACCGACCTGGCGGTTGGCGGTTTTCAGCACGCGACCCAGGCACGCGGCATCGTCTCGCTCCTCACCGGAGGGCGACGCCTTGAGCAGGTCACGCAGTGATTCTTCAAACGGATCGTGCATGGGCACCTCGCGCAGTGTCACTCAGAGACGAGGTGGCCGGGCGATGGGTCACACATCGCAGTGGAACGAATGCTTCATGACGACTCGGCATGTTCATACCCAGCGCAACCGCCGAAACAACCACCACTGCCCCACTGCCAGGCCGAGCACGACGATGCAGGCCAGCAGGAAGCCATAAGGGTTGCTCGCCCCCGGAATGCCGCCGACATTGATGCCGAGCAACCCGGTGACGAAGCTCATGGGCAGGAAGATGCAGGTGATGATGCCGAAGCGGTACATGGTCCGGTTCATCCGCTCGCTGCGCCGGCGGTCTTCGCTTTCCAGCACCAGCGCTGCCCGCTCGCGGGTCAGCTCCAGCTCTTCGAGGTAGCGGATCAGGCTGTTGTTCAGCTCGTTCCAGTAATCGGCATCGGCATCGCAGAACCAGCTCCATTTGCTGCGCGACAGCTGGGCGTAGATCTCACGCTGAGGTGCCAGAAAGCGACGCAAGCCCGCCGCGCGGCGGCGAATCTGCTGCAGGCTGCCGTGCTCCGGTGTATACCGTTCGTCAGATTCAACCTTCTCTTCCTCCACATCGACCAGTTCCGAGAGGTCGCTGACCAGGCTCTGTACCTTCTCGGTCAGTAACTCACCCATCAACAGCAACAGCTCGGACGCCGATTTCGGCCCCCTGCCCTCTTCAAGCTGCTGAAGGATTTCATCGCTGGCACGCAATGGCCGCAAACGCAGCGAAATGACCCGCTGCGCCTGGGCATGAATGCGCACCGACACCATGTCCTCGGGCTCGGCACCCGGGTTGAGGTTGACCCCGCGCAGGAACAGCAACATCTGCTCACCGGCCTGCGGCAACAGCCGTGGCCGGGTGTTTTCCTCCAGCAGCAGGTCGCAGGCGAATTCGCTCAGGCCACTGTCCTGCAACAACCAGGTGCGGGTTTGCGGATGACTGCGATCCCAATGCAACCACAGGCTTTGCTGTGGTTGCAGCTGCAGGCCGTCCAGCTCGGTCCGGGCAATCGAACGCGCGCCACCTTTACCATCGAGCACCAGGGCATGCACCAACCCCCACTGCGCGTTGTCTTCCTCGAACATCAAAGCTCCATCAGCGCGTACTGCGCGTCACTCCGGCATCTTCAGCGGGCTTGGCGAGATGATCACGCCATTGTTGTCGGCATACAGGTACTCGCCCGGGCGGAAGGTGACACCGGCGAAGGTCACGGCCACGTTAAGGTCGCCGATGCCGCGTTTGTCGGTTTTCATCGGGTGGCTGGCCAGCGCCTGTACACCGACGTCGGTCTGGATCAGTACATCGACGTCACGCACGCAACCGTAGATAACCAGGCCTTCCCAGCCGTTCTTGGCGGCCTTTTCGGCGAGCATGTCACCCAGCAGCGCACGGCGCAGCGAGCCACCCCCGTCGACCACCAGGACCTTGCCCTTGCCATCGAGCTCGACCTGCTCCTTGACCAGCGAGTTGTCTTCGAAGCACTTGATGGTAACGATCTGGCCACCGAAGGAGTCGCGGCCACCGAAGTTGCTGAACATGGGTTCGAGCACCTGAACCAGGTCCGGGTAGGCGTCACACAGGTCGGGCGTTACGTAATGCTGCATGGGAAGCTCCTGTCAGTCACAACGAAGGCGGGTATCGGCCAAGGCTACACCGTAGAAGCCGTCGCAGTCACCCGGGACCGGTGTAGGAGCGGCCTTGTGTCGCGAAAGGGCTGCAAAGCAGCCCCGGCATTTCACGCACCGCTGCTGAAATCCAGGGGCCGCCCTGCGGCCCTTTCGCGACACAAGGCCGCTCCTACACGGCACTGACCAACTCAGCCACTGTCGACTCATGCACCGGCAACAGCGGATCACGCAACCAGCGTTCAACCAACGGCCAGACCTGCACCTGCGCCGCCTTGCTCACCAGCATGTCGACATGACCAAAGGCCTCGAACCCCTCTTCACGGCCCAGACGCAGGAACTGCTTGCGCTCCCCGCCCAGCTGATCGAACAGCTTGCGGCAAGCCCATACCGGGTCCTGGAAGTCCCCGGCACCAGCCACGGCCAGCAACGGCACATCCACGTCGGCCAGCCCCGCCCACCAGTCGTTCTGCTTGTCGCCAAAGCGCCCGAACAGGCCATGCCAGCGCATGCTCTCCAGCGCCAGGCCGATCGGCTCGTCCTCCGGCCCACGCTTGAAGCGCGGCCCGGAAATCTGCCCCCAACGCTTGAGCAGCAGTTTTGCCCCCCAGGTCAGCGGAGGCACCTTGAGCGGCCAATAGACCCGGCTGACCTGGGTTCCGAAAAGCGCCACGCTGGCCACCTGCTCAGCCTTTATGAAGCCGCCACCCAAGGCTGCCACCAAGGTAGTGCCACCCAGGGAGTGGCCGACCCAGTGCGGCGCCTGGCCAGACTGCTCACGCACGAATGCACCGATCAGTGGCAGATCGTCGCGGGCATAATCGGCCACGCTGTTGTGCTTCCAGTTGCGGTTACGCGGCGACAGCCCGTGGCCGCGCATTTCCGGGATCCATACGTCGAACCCGGCCCGCGCCAGATAGGCCCCAAGGCCGATGCCCTTGGGCGAGTACCAGAAGCGCCGGTTGGAGAAACTGCCATGCAGCAGAATCACCGGCACACCTTGGGGCCGGCCTTGATCGGCCAGCCCCAGGCGGGTCACGGCCAGTTCGACGCTGGGGTCCGGGCCGTTGCCGGTCTTGATCCGGTACACGTCTTCGCTGAGGTCGCCGCGGCGCTCGGCACTGAGCAAGGCCACGGGAAAAAGGTTGCTGCTGCTTTGCATAAGGTTGCTTGGTGCACAAAAAAGGGCGGGATCCATCACTGGAGCTCGCCCTGGAAAAAACCAGGCGGAAGCGCGCCAGACGCGCCCCCGCAATTTACCGCATCAGGCCGCGCCCTGGCCTTCGGCCAGGAAGAACCAGGTCTCCAGGACCGAGTCCGGGTTCAGCGACACGCTTTCGATGCCCTGCTCCATCAGCCACTTGGCCAGGTCCGGGTGGTCCGACGGGCCTTGGCCACAGATGCCGATGTACTTGCCGGCCTTGTTGCATGCCTGGATGGCGTTGGCCAGCAGCTTCTTCACCGCAGGATTTCGCTCGTCGAACAGGTGGGCGATGATGCCCGAGTCACGGTCCAGGCCCAGGGTCAGCTGGGTCAGGTCGTTGGAGCCGATGGAGAAGCCGTCGAAGTATTCGAGGAACTCTTCGGCGAGGATGGCGTTGGACGGCAACTCGCACATCATGATCACGCGCAGGCCGTTGTCGCCACGGGCCAGGCCGTTTTCGGCAAGCAGGTCGACGACCTGGCTGGCTTCGCCCAGGGTGCGCACGAACGGCACCATGATCTCGACGTTGGTCAGGCCCATTTCGTTGCGCACGCGCTTCAGCGCACGGCACTCGAGCTCGAAGCAGTCGCGGAACGACTCGCTGATGTAGCGCGAGGCGCCGCGGAAGCCCAGCATCGGGTTTTCTTCTTCCGGCTCATACAGCTTGCCGCCGATCAGGTTGGCGTACTCGTTGGACTTGAAGTCCGACAGGCGCACGATGACCTTTTTCGGGTAGAAGGCTGCCGCCAGGGTGCTGATGCCCTCGACCAGCTTCTCGACATAGAAGCCGACCGGGTCGTTGTAGCCGGCGATGCGCTTGTCGACGCTTTCTTTCAGGTCGGCTGGCAGACCGGCGTAGTTCAGCAGCGCCTTGGGGTGCACGCCGATCATGCGGTTGATGATGAATTCCAGGCGTGCCAGGCCTACACCGGCGTTGGGCAGCTGGGCGAAGTCGAAGGCACGGTCCGGGTTGCCGACGTTCATCATGATCTTGAACGGCAGCTCCGGCATGGCGTCCACCGAGTTCTGCTTGACGTCGAAGCCCAGTTCACCCTCGAAGATGAAGCCGGTGTCGCCTTCGGCGCAGGATACGGTCACGCCCTGGCCGTCTTTTAGTACCTGGGTGGCATTGCCGCAACCGACCACGGCCGGGATGCCCAGCTCACGGGCGATGATCGCCGCGTGGCAGGTGCGCCCGCCACGGTTGGTGACGATGGCACTGGCGCGCTTCATCACCGGTTCCCAGTCCGGGTCGGTCATGTCTGAGACCAGTACGTCGCCGGGCTGCACCTTGTCCATCTCGGACACGTCGTTGATCACGCGGACCTTGCCGGCGCCAATGCGCTGGCCGATGGCGCGGCCTTCGACCAGCACGGTGCCCTTCTCTTTGAGCAGGTAACGCTCCATGACATTGGCGCTGGCGCGGCTCTTCACGGTCTCAGGGCGGGCCTGAACGATGTACAGCTTGCCGTCGTCACCGTCCTTGGCCCACTCGATGTCCATCGGGCGCTGGTAGTGCTGCTCGATGATCATCGCCTGCTTGGCCAGTTCGTTGACTTCGTCGTCGCTCAGGCAGAAGCGGGCACGATCGGCACGGTCGACCTCGATGGTCTTGACCGAGCGGCCGGCCTTGGCTTCGTCGCCATAGACCATCTTGATCGCCTTGCTGCCCAGGTTGCGGCGCAGGATGGCCGGGCGACCAGCCTGCAGGGTTTGTTTGTGCACGTAGAATTCGTCAGGGTTGACCGCGCCCTGCACCACGGTTTCACCCAGGCCGTAGGCACCGGTGATAAACACCACGTCACGGAAGCCCGACTCGGTGTCGAGGGTGAACATCACGCCGGCGGTGCCGGTTTCTGAACGGACCATGCGCTGCACGCCGGCGGACAGGGCTACCAGCTTGTGGTCGAAGCCCTGGTGCACGCGGTAGGCGATGGCGCGGTCGTTGAACAGCGAGGCAAACACTTCCTTGGCCGCGCGGATCACGTTGTCGACGCCACGGATGTTGAGGAAGGTTTCCTGCTGGCCGGCGAACGAGGCGTCCGGCAGGTCTTCGGCGGTGGCCGAGGAACGCACGGCCACGGCCATGTTGTCGTTGCCCTGGGACATTTCGGCGAAGGCGGTGCGGATTTCCGCATCCAGGCGGGCCGGGAAATCGGCCTCCATCACCCACTGGCGGATCTGCGCGCCGGTCTTGGCCAGGGCATTGACGTCATCCACGTCGAGCGCATCGAGTGCCGCATGGATCTTGTTGTTCAGGCCACTCTGCTCGAGAAAGTCACGGTACGCCTGAGCCGTAGTGGCAAAGCCGCCCGGCACCGACACACCGGCACCAGCGAGGTTACTGATCATCTCGCCCAGGGATGCGTTCTTGCCCCCCACATGCTCCACATCGTGGACGCCGAGCTTATCGAGGGAAACTACGTACTCTACCAAGGTGATCTCTCCACTAACTGTATTGGAAAAGCTCAAGGGCGCCCGCCTGCCTTCGTTGACTGGGCCGGACGCTTGTGGCCTGTACCTGGAATATAGGTTCGCAAAATATGGCAGAATTGCTGACAGCCGCATTCGGCAAACCGAACTTATCATATCCAAGAAACGTCATCAGCTTAAGGCCCAGATCGCAAATGAAACGAACCGCGTTCTTCATCTCCGATGGCACCGGCATCACCGCCGAAACCCTGGGCCAGAGCCTGCTCGCTCAATTCGAAAGCATTCCGTTCAATAAATTCACTCGTCCATACATCGATAGCCCGGAAAAAGCACGGACCATGGTGCAGCAGATCAATGCCGCCGCAGAGCGCGATGGCATGCGGCCGATCATCTTCGACACCATCGTCAATCAGGACATCCGCGAGATCCTGGCGACGTCGAACGGCTTCATGATCGACATCTTTTCTTCGTTTTTATCCCCGCTCGAGCAGGAACTGACTGCCCATTCGTCGTATTCCGTCGGCAAATCGCACTCGATTGGTGGCAACTCCAACTACATGGAACGCATCGAGGCGGTGAATTTCGCCCTGGACAACGACGACGGCGCGCGCACCCACTACTACGACAAGGCCGACCTGATCCTGGTCGGCGTATCGCGCTGCGGCAAGACGCCCACCTGCCTGTACATGGCCATGCAGTTCGGTATTCGCGCCGCCAACTACCCGCTGACCGAGGACGACATGGAGCGCCTGCAATTGCCGGCGGTGCTGAAGAAGCACCACAGCAAGCTGTTCGGCCTGACCATCGACCCCGACCGTCTGACCGCCATCCGCCACGAGCGCAAGCCAAACAGCCGCTATTCCAGCTTTGCCCAGTGCGAATTCGAGGTGCGCGAGGTGGAGAACCTGTTCCGCCGGGAGAACATTCCCAACATTAATTCGACGCATTTTTCGGTGGAAGAGATTTCGGCGAAGATCCTGGTGGAGAAAGGCGTGGAGCGCAGGTTCAAGTAAGCCTGCACTGGCCTCTTCGCGGGTAAACCCGCTCCCACAGGAAACGCACCAATCCTGAGACTTGGGCAGTGCCTGTGGGAGCGGGTTTACCCGCGAAAGGGCCGGCACAGGAATACAAAAAAGCCCCGGCATCGCTGCCGGGGCTTTCTTTTTACCTCACTACCTGACTCAGGACGGCACCACCGCCGCCTGCCCGCTCAGCGCCAGGTCGACCAGCTCGCGGTTAGCCACCGCGTACATCGCATAGTCGGTGCCGGTGGCGTTGCGCAGGTCGTCGAGCATGGCGCGCCAACGCTCGACCATCACCCGGTGCTGCTCGGCCCACAGCGCCACCCGGGCGTCCATGTCTTGCGGCGCATCGGCCATCTGCAAGACCGAGATGGTGATCGCCCGCTGCTGCAGGTCGATGTCGTCACGGAACGCCTCGCGGGCCAGGGCCTGCCAATTGTTCTCCACCGGCAGGTTGCTGATTTCCTGCAAGTACCAGGTCAGGTCCAGCGCGCTGCCCACGGCGAAGAACGCCTTGGCTACCTGCGCCGGGTCATGGCCCGTTACGTCCGAGGCCTCGATGATCGGCAGCAGGGTGTACAGGTGGGTGGTGCCGGCAACCATGCGCGCCAGCAATTCTGGCACGCCGGCGTCGACGAAGCTCTGGTAACGCACCATCCAGCGCTCGCGGGTCGGGCCTTCCAGCAGCTCGTCGAGCTTGAGCCCCAACTGGGCGATCTTCGGCCCGAAGTGCGCGCTGTCACGCCCGGCATCCTGCTCATTGCGGCGGCTGCGCAGGAACCAGCGGGTGGCGCGGCGGCCCAGGCGCATCAGCTCGTCCATCAAGGTCAGCTGGATCTCCGCCGGCACCTGATAGTCCAGCGCCTCGATCTGGCGGAACCAGTGCGGCAGGTGGAAGATGTCACGCACGATCACATAGGCCCCGGCGACGTTGGCCGGGCTCATGCCGGTCGACTCCTTCAGGCGCTGTACGAAAGTGATACCCATGTTGTTGACCAGGTCGTTGGCGATCTGGGTGCTGACGATTTCGCGCTTCAGGCGGTGACGGCGCATGGCGTCGGCGAACTTGCTGACCAGCGACGGCGGGAAGGCGGTTTCCATGTCGCGGGTCAGGTAGTCATCGTCCGGCACCTGCGACTTGAGCAGCTGCTCCTTGAGGTCGATCTTGCTGTACGAGATCAGCACCGACAGCTCGGCGCGGGTCAGGCCCTGGCCAGCCGCCAGGCGCTCGGCCAGCTGTTCCTCGGACGGCAGGAACTCGATCGCTCGGTCCAGCTTGCCACGGCTTTCGAGGTCGGCCATCAGGCGCTTGTATTCGGCGATCCGCTCGCGGGCGCGGCGGGCTGCCAGCGACAGGGCCTGGGTCTGCTTGTAGTTGTTGCCCAGCACCAGGCCAGCCACTTCGTCGGTCATGCTGCCGAGCAACTGGTTGCGCTGCTTCTCGGTCATATCGCCACCCTGCACCACTTCATTGAGCAGGATCTTGATATTGACCTCGTGGTCGGAGCAGTCCACGCCACCGGCGTTGTCAATGAAATCGGTGTTGGTGGCGCCGCCATGCAGGCCAAATTCGACACGACCGAGCTGGGTCATGCCGAGGTTGCCGCCCTCGCCTACCACCTTGCAGCGCAGTTCGTTGCCGTTGACCCGCAGGGCATCGTTGGCCTTGTCGCCGACATCGGCGTGGCTTTCAGTGCTGGCCTTGACGTAAGTACCGATACCGCCGTTCCACAGCAGGTCGACCGGTGCCTTGAGCAGCGCGTGCAGCAGTTCTGTCGGGGTCAGGCGGTCGGCTTCGATGGCAAAGCGTTCCTTCATCTGCGGGCTGATGGCGATGCTTTTGGCGCTGCGTGGGAAGATCCCGCCGCCTTCGGACATGATACTGGTGTCGTAGTCGCTCCAGGCTGAGCGCGGCAGGTCGAACAGGCGCTTGCGCTCGACGAAGCTGGTGGCCGGGTCCGGGTTCGGGTCGATGAAGATGTGCAGGTGGTTGAACGCCGCCACCAGTTGCAACTTGTCGGACATCAGCAGGCCGTTGCCGAACACGTCGCCGGCCATGTCGCCGATGCCGATCACGGTGATCGGGTCCTGCTGCACATTGATGCCGCGCTCGCGGAAGTGGCGCTGCACACCGACCCAGGCGCCACGGGCGGTGATACCCATCTTCTTGTGGTCATAACCGGCCGAGCCACCCGAGGCGAACGCGTCGCCGAGCCAGAAGCCGTAATCGATGGCGATGCCGTTGGCGATGTCGGAGAAGGTCGCGGTGCCCTTGTCGGCTGCCACCACCAGGTACGGGTCGTCGTCGTCGTGACGCACCACGTTGGCCGGCGGCACCACGCCACCGTCCTTGAGGTTGTCGGTGATGTCGAGCAGGCCGCAGATGAAGATGCGATAGCACGCCACGCCCTCGGCGGCGATTTCGTCACGGCTACCGCCCAGCGGCAGCCGGCGCGGCAGGAAGCCACCCTTGGCGCCGACCGGCACGATCACCGAGTTCTTCACCTGCTGGGCTTTGACCAGGCCCAGCACTTCGGTGCGGAAGTCTTCCTCGCGGTCCGACCAGCGCAGACCGCCGCGGGCGACATTGCCAAAGCGCAGGTGTACGCCCTCGACCCGTGGCGAATAGACGAAGATCTCGAACTTCGGCACAGGCTTGGGCAGCTCGGGAATCAGCTTGGGGTTGAACTTGAAGCTGAAGTACGACTTGTTCTGGCCGTTGCCATCCGGCTGATAGAAGTTGGTGCGCAGGGTGGCCTTGATCAGGTCCAGGTACCGGCGCAGGATGCGGTCCTCGTTGAGCACCTGGACATCGTCCAGGGCGGTGAGGATCGCCTGCTCCAGGCGTTGCTGCTTGTCGTCCAGGTCTTCGCTGGTGAGCTTGCGCGCCAGGTAGAAGCGAGTCTTGAACAACCGGGTCAGCTCGCGGGCGATCTCGGTGTGGTTGTTCAGGGTGCTGGCGATGTAGCCAAGGTCGAAGCCCAGGCGGATCTGCTTCAGGTAACGGGCATAGGCACGCAGCAACGCCACGTCACGCCATGGCAGGCCGGCGGTGAGCACCAGACGGTTGAAGGCATCGTTCTCGGCGTCGCCCTTGACGATGTGGATGAAGGCATCCTGCAGGATGTCGTTGAGCTGCTGGATGTCCAGGTCCAGGCCTTCGCTATAGGTGAAGGCGAAGTCGTGGATCCAGAACTCGCGCCCGCTGGTGTGGCGCAGGCGGTATGGGAACTCGCCGAGTACGCGCAGGCCAAGGTTTTCCAGGATCGGCAGCACGTCCGACAGCGCCAGCGGGGTATCGGCATGGTACAGCTTGCAATGCAGCAGGCGGTCGCCCAGGCGGGTCAGCGGCTGGTAAAAACTCATCGCCAGCGGCTTGTGCTCGGACAGCGCCACCACGTGCTGCAGGTCGACCACCGCCGAATGCGCCGGGAAACGCTCGCGGTAGCCAGCCGGGAAGCCTTTGGGGAAGTCAGCCAGGATGTTGGTGCCCTGGGCTTCGCCGAAGTTCTCGATGACCAGCGCCGAGTAGTCGTCATGCCACGAGCGGCAGGCCTGGATCACTTCGTTTTCCAGTTGCTGCGGGTCGATGTCGATGCGGTTCTTCGGGTCGACCCGCAGAATAAGCTGCACGCGCGCCAACACCGATTCGGAGAAGAAGGTCCAGAACTCGCAATCGCTGGCCTTCAGGCGCTCCATCAACACCTGCTGGATCTTCTGCCGCACTTCGGTGGAGTAGATCTCGCGCGGCACGTAGGCCAGGCAATAGCAGAAGCGCCCGTAGGGGTCCTTGCGCAGGAACACACGGATCTTGTTGCGTTCCTGGATCTGCACGATCGACATGACGGTGTTGAACAACTCGTCGATCGGGGTCTGGAACAGGTCGTCGCGTGGCAGCACTTCGAGCACCTGGGCCAGTTCCTTGCCCAGGTGCGCTTTCGGGTCGAAGCCGGAACGGCGTTCGACTTCGGCGACCTTCACGCGAATGTAAGGGATGGCATGCACGCTCTCGCCGTACACCGACGACGTGTACAGGCCCATGAAGCGGTGCTCCTTGATGACCTTGCCGTCGGCATCGAGCTGGCGGATCGACACGTAGTCCGGGTAGGCTGGGCGATGCACGCGGCTGGGCAGCGCGGCCTTGGCGAACGACAGCAGCAGCGGCTCGTTGAGGTAGGCCACGGCGTAGTCTTCGATGCGCAGTTCTTCCGCCGTCAGGCCCACCCGCAGGCGGCGCGGCAGGCCGAGGAACGACTGTTCGTCGTAGTCCATCTGGCCACCGTTGATGTCGGCCTGGACGGTGAATTCTTCGTAGCCGAGGAAGGTGAAGTGGTTATCCAGCAGCCATTCGAGGAAGGCCTTGACCTCGCCCTTTTCGTGCTGGGCCGGGCCATAGGCGGTGTTCTCCACTTCGGCGACGACTTCACGCAGCTTGGCTTTCATCGGTTCGAAATCAGCCACCGCCACACGCACTTCGGCCAGCACCTGCTCGATCTCGCGGGCCAGCACCGTCAGCTCGGCGGCATTGGCGCAGCGGTCGATCTCCAGGTACATCAGCGACTCGTGGCGCACGCCCTCGCCCTGGGTGCCCTTGGGCAGCAGTTCAAGCAGTTCGCCCTTGGCGCCCCGGCGCACGCTCAGCACCGTGGTCTGCAGGGTGTGGATGCTGTAGCCGCGGCGGTTGAGCTCGGTGCGCACCGAGTCGACCAGGAACGGCAAGTCGTGATGCAGCACTTCTACCACGGTGTGGGTCGACTGCCAGCCATTACGCTCGTAATCGGGGTTGTACACCCGCACTTGCGGGTATTCGGGGTCGAAGCGCTCGATGATGCGCCACGCCGACAGGGTACAGCCGGCCAGGTCCGAAAGCCGGCGCTGGGTGAGTTCGTCCAGAGAGATGATGCCGAAGAACTGCTCGGCGAACAGCGCCACTTGTGGCAGGGACTGTTCGCTGATGTGCTGCGCCAGGGCCGCTTGCAGTTGATGCTGGAAGTCGGCTTTGCTGGCTGCGGTGAAGAACGCCATCTGTGGTACTCCGCTTGGGCTTTGTAATGGTTGAAGCGTCGCGCACGTCCGCCATGTTACGGATCAACGATAGCCAACCCATGGCAAGCCGGACGGTAAAAACCAGACGTTGAACGTGGCAGGCACGTCCAGGGCTCGCCGAAGCTTAACGACTGAGCGGTCATTGCCGCTTGCGAGGCTGCGACAATTTCGGTCAAGGGCTGGCAACTTTACGTTTATGGATGTGTGCAAGGCTGTCAGAATTCCCGTTCAATTCCCTTGACCCGAGTCGCCGTCATGCAAATTCAAACCTCCGTGCTGTTCGCCACCCCTTGCGATGACGAGGAAGACAACATGGCGACCCTGTGCTGCCACAGCGACAAGGGGCAGATGTTTCTGCTGACCCGTTACCCGGACGAAGACACCGTCGACCTGACCCTGGATGACGAGCCGTCGACACTGGATGGGCTGAAAGTGACCTTGAGTGCACAACGCCTGCTGATCGAAGTGGCGGCCGGGGATCGTGATGCGCTGAAAGGGGATGAGGCGCTGGAGATCGTGCTGACTTCGGCGGGGACCGACCTTGAGGAAGTGGCGCTGACCCTGAAAAACATCCTGGATGGCACCGGTACCTTCGTCAGCGAGCTCTGAGTATTCCTGTTCCGGCCTCTTCGCGGGCACGCCCGCTCCCACAGGGATTGTGCAAATTCTGAAACCTGCGCCGTACCTGTGGGAGCGGACGTGCCCGCGAAAGGACCGGATCTGCTTACCGCTTCCTCCCAGGAAGCATTGACAGCCCTGCCCCATCACAGGCATTGTCTGACAACCTGATAACTAGGCAACCGTTTCCATGCTAGAGCTCCAGCGCCCCGACACCCTGGTAGACCGGGTCGTCAGCGCCATCCGCGCCGAGATCGACTCCGGCCGCCTGGCCGCCGAATCGCGCCTGCCCACCGAACAGCAACTGGCCGAACAGCTGAATGTCAGCCGCTCGGTGGTACGCGAGGCGGTGGCGCAGCTCAAGGCCGACGGCGTGCTGATCGCCCGGCGCGGGCTCGGCTCCTACATCTCGCAAACACCCGCCGGTACCGTGTTCCGCTTCCCCGGCAGCAATGGCCGCAAGCCGGACCTGGTGCAGATGTTCGAAATGCGCCTGTGGATCGAAACCCAGGCCGCCGCCATCGCCGCCCGCCGCCGCGATGAGCAGGACCTGGCCCACATGGCCAAGGCCCTGCAGGTAATGCTCGACAAGCGCAGTGACTTCGCCACCGCCTCGGCCGCCGACGTGGCCTTCCACCGAGCGATTGCCGAAGCCAGCAAGAACGATTACTTCGTGGCCTTCCACGACTTCCTCGGTGGCCAGCTGGCCAGTGCCCGGCGCACCGCCTGGGAAAACTCCGCAGCCCACTCGGTGGGTGGTTCGGCCGATGCCAATCGTGAACACCAGGCGCTGTACCAGGCCATAGCCGATGGCGACCGCCAGGCGGCCGCGGCCTGCGCCGAAGCGCACCTGCGTGCCTCGGCCAAGCGCCTGAAGATCGACCTCCCCGCCCTCGACTGACCCCGGAGAAACCGACGTGGCCTGACGCGGGCCTTTTTTACGCATTACTTAGTCTGACAACCTGATAAGCAGATCCACCGACAAGAACACCAAGGTACCCCTGCATGACTTATGACTACTGCATCATCGGCGGCGGCATCGTCGGCCTTGCCACCGCGATGGCCCTGCTCGAACAACGCCCGGGCGCATCCCTGCTGATCCTGGAGAAGGAAGCCAGCCTCGGCCGCCACCAGACCGGCCACAACAGCGGGGTGATCCATGCGGGCATCTACTATGCGCCTGGCAGCCTGAAGGCCGAACTGTGCAAGCGCGGCGCCCAGGCGACGAAGGACTTCTGCACCGAGCACGGCATTGCCTTCGAAGTCTGCGGCAAGCTGCTGGTGGCCTCCAATGACCTGGAAGTGCAACGCATGCAGGCGCTGTACGAGCGCTCGCAATTGAACGGCCTGAACGTCGAGCGCCTGGGTGCGGCCGCACTGGCCGAACGTGAGCCGAACATCGTCGGCAAGGGCGCGCTGTTCCTCGATGCCACCGGCATCGTCGACTACACCCAGGTGTGCAACGCCATGGCCAAGGTGATCCGCCAGGCTGGCGGCGAAGTACACCTGTCTACTCGCGTGCGTGCCATCCAGGAGCACGCCGACCATGTCGCCGTGGGCACCGACAGCCACACCTGGCGCGCCCGCCAGCTGGTGGCCTGCGCCGGCCTGCAGTCCGACCGCCTGGCGCGCCTGGCCGGGGTGAAGATCGACCACCAGATCATCCCCTTCCGCGGTGAGTACTACCGCCTGCCGGCCAGCAAGAACCAGATCGTCAACCACCTGATCTACCCGATCCCCGACCCGGAGCTGCCATTCCTCGGCGTGCACCTGACGCGCATGATCGACGGCAGCGTCACCGTCGGCCCGAACGCCGTGCTCGGCTTCGGTCGCGAGAACTACCGCAAGTTTTCGCTCAACTGGCGCGACGTCGCCGAGTACGCCAGCTTCCCAGGCTTCTGGAAAACCCTCTGGAACAACCTCGGCTCCGGCACCACCGAGATGAAGAACTCGCTGTTCAAGCGCGGCTACCTGGAACAGTGCCGCAAGTACTGCCCGTCGCTGCAAGTAGAAGACCTGCTGCCCTACGAGGCGGGTATTCGCGCCCAGGCGGTGATGCGCGACGGCACCTTGGTGCATGACTTCCTGTTCGCCGAGACCCCGCGCATGGTGCATGTCTGCAATGCCCCGTCGCCGGCTGCCACCTCGGCCATTCCGATCGGCCAGATGATCGCCGCGAAGATCCTCAAGGCCCGCTGAAATCTGCTTCACCCACAACTACAAAGACAATAAGGAACCCCCCATGTCGGTACATGAGGCGGCCCCGGCCGCGCACGAGACCCCGCAACAGCAACGCAAGCGCCTGCGCAAGGTGGCGGCGGCGACCATCTTCGGCTCGATGCTGGAGTGGTACGACTTCTACCTTTACGCGACGATGGCCGCGATCGTGTTTTCGAAGATCTTCTTTGATGCCAGCAACCCGGCGGTGGCCTCGCTGCTGGCCTTCTCCACCTTCGCCATCGGCTTCATTGCCCGCCCCTTCGGCGGCATTCTGTTCGGCTACCTGGGCGACCGTTTCGGGCGCAAGCATGTGCTGGTGATCACCTTTTGCATGATGGGCGTGTGCACGGCGCTGATCGGGCTGATCCCAAGCTACGCCAGCATCGGCATCTGGGCACCGATCCTGCTGGTGGTGATCCGCATCATCCAGGGCCTGGGCGCGGGTGCCGAGCTGTCCGGCGCGGCGGTGACCTCCTATGAACATGCCAGCGAAGGCAAGCGCGGCAGCCAGGGCGCCTGGCCGGCGCTGGGGCTGAACCTGGGGCTGCTGCTGTCGTCGCTGACGGTGTACCTGCTGACCATGAACGGTAACGAATTCCTCCTGGCCGGTGGCTGGCGCATCCCGTTCATCGCCAGCATCGCCCTGGTGGCGATCGGCCTGTGGGTGCGCAAGAGCATCCCGGAGACACCGGACTTCAAGGAGCTGGACAAGGCCGACAGCAGCAAGCCACAGGTGTCGCCATTGAAACTGCTGTTCAGGAACGACCTCAAGGGCCTGGCCGTGGTGTTCTTCGTGGCCATCGGCTACAACGCCCTGAGCTACATCTTCAAGACCTTCTCGCTGGCCTACCTGACCCAGTTCAAGGGCGTGGAGGCGCATGTCACCTCGCTGTCGGTGACCATCGCCAGCCTCGTGGCGATATTCGCCGTGCCGTTCTTCGGCTGGCTGTGCGACCGCTGGAGCAGCAAGACCGTGCTGATGCTAGGCGGGGTGCTGTCGGCAGTGTTCGCCTACCCGTTCCTGCAACTGCTGGGCACTGGTGAGCCCACCCAGATCTACATCGCCATCGCGATCGGCACCGGCATCCTCGCGCCGATGATGTTTGCCCCGCAAGGTTCGTTCCTCAGCCGCCAGTTCCCGACCCAAACGCGCGCCTCGGGCTTCGGTACAGGCCGTGAGATCGGCACGGCGGTGGCCGGTGGCCTGGCACCGCTGGGCGGCCTGGCCCTGGTGGCCGGCTCGGCGACCCATTCCACCGATGGTGTAGCGCTGATCCTGGCAATCGCCGGGGTGCTGGTCGTGGTGTTCGCCCTGTGCGACCAGGGGCGCAAGCACTCTGCCTCGAAGAACTGAGCCGATAAGCGTGCGGGCGCGCCCTGCAGCGACTGTGGCAGCGATAAAAATCCCGCCCTTCATTGGTCGGCGCCCCCCTGGATAGATTAAAGTATCAGCCCCTGCCAGGTCGTCCGCGACCTGGCGCAAACCCAGGAACCGCCACCGATGGAACACCGTGAAGCGCTGATCGCGCTACGCACCTTTCTTTCCTCCCAGATCCTAGGCCAGGAGAAGCTGGTCGAGCGGCTGTTGATCGTGCTGTTGGCCGACGGCCACATGCTGGTCGAAGGGGCCCCGGGTCTGGCCAAGACCAAGGCCATCAAAGAGCTGGCCGAAGGCATCGAGGCGCAGTTCCATCGCATCCAGTTCACCCCCGACCTGCTCCCCGCCGACATCACCGGCACCGAGATCTATCGCCCGGAAACCGGCAGCTTCGTGTTCCAGCAGGGGCCGATCTTCCATAACCTGGTGCTGGCCGATGAAATCAACCGTGCCCCGGCCAAGGTGCAGTCGGCGCTGCTCGAAGCCATGGCCGAACGCCAGGTCAGCGTGGGCCGCAGCACCTACGACCTGTCGCCGCTGTTCCTGGTGATGGCCACACAGAACCCGATTGAGCAGGAAGGCACCTACCCGCTGCCCGAAGCCCAGCTCGACCGCTTCCTGATGCACGTGAAGATCGGCTTCCCCGATGCCGCCGTAGAGCGCCGTATCCTCGCCCAGGCCCGTGGCGAAGCGCTGGGCGGCGAAGTGAAGCCCGAGCGTCGGGTCAGCCAGCAGGCAATCTTTGCCGCACGCAAGGAAATCCTCGGCCTGTACATGGCCGACGCCGTGGAGGAATACCTGGTGCAACTGGTGATGGCTACCCGCACCCCGGCCAAGTTCGATGCCGAGTTGGCCGACTGGATCGCCTACGGTGCCAGCCCGCGCGGCTCGATCGCGCTTGACCGCTGCGCCCGTGCCCATGCCTGGCTGGCCGGGCGCGACTTCGTCAGCCCCGAGGACATCCAGGCGGTGCTGTTCGATGTGCTGCGCCACCGCATCATCCTGTCGTTCGAAGCCGAAGCCGCAGGGATCGATCAGGACCGCGTGGTCCAGCGCATCCTCGACGTCGTGGCCGTCGCCTGACCCATGCCCACCGCGCTGCAGGCCGAACCCGGCATCCGCATCGGCCTCGCCGAACTGATCGACATGCGCCACCGCGTGCGCGAGATCCAGCTGTTTTCCCGCCCGGGCCAGCGCAGCCCGCTGGTCGGCCTGCACCATTCCAAACTGCGCGGGCGGGGCGTGGACTTCGACCAGGTGCGCGTGTACCAGGCCGGTGACGATGTACGCAACATCGACTGGCGCGTCACCGCACGCACCCAGGAACCGCACACCAAGCTGTTCCACGAAGAACGCGAACGGCCGATTTTCATCCTCGTCGAGCAGAGCCAGCGCCTGTTCTTCGGCTCGGGACTGATGTTCAAGTCGGTGCTCGCAGCCGAAGCTGCCGCGCTGTTCGGCTGGGCCGCGCTGGGCCACAACGACCGTATCGGCGGGCTGGTGTTCGGCGATAACGAGCACCACGAGATCAAACCCCGGCGCAGCAAGCAGAGCCTGCTGCAGCTGCTCAACCGCCTGGCCAAGGTCAACCAGGCCCTGCACACCGAAGCCGCGCCCCAGGCCGACAGCCTTGGCCTGGCCCTGCGCCGCGCCCGTGAGGTGTTGCGCCCTGGCAGCCTGGCCATTGTCATCTGCGACGAACGCTCGCTCAGCGCCCAGGCCGAGCAACACCTGGCCATGCTCTCGCGCCATTGCGACCTGCTGCTGATGCCGGTGTCCGACCCGCTCGACCACGCCCTGCCCGCCGCCGGCCTGCTGCGCTTCGCCCAACGCGGCGCGCAGCTGGAGCTTGACACCCTGGACGCCAACCTGCGCCAGGCTTACCGTCACCAAGCCGAAGCGCGCATCGAGCGCTGGGAGCTGATGGCACAGAAGCTGCGCGTGCTGCTGATGCCGCTGAGCACCCAGAGCGAGATGATCGAACAACTGCGCGAATACCTGAACGCCCAGCGCCCCGGGAGTGGCCAGTGAACCCGCTGGACCAGCTGCAACCGCTGATCGCACCGCCAGCGATCGGCCTGTGGCCGCCGGCACCGGGCTGGTGGCTGTTGCTTGCGCTGTTGCCGCTGCTGGTCTGGGGCTTGTGGCGGTTGCGCCGCTGGCGGCCGGGCAAGCGCCCGGTGGTACGCGCCGAGTTGCCGCTCGACCCGGTGCGCCTGGAAGCGCTGGCCGAACTCGCCCGCCTGCCGCGCCCCTACGACGGCGCACCGGCCGGCGCCTGGCTGCAGCAGATCAACGCCCTGCTCAAGCGCCTGTGCCGCAACCACTACCCCGGTGCCAACAGCCATACCTTGAACGGCCGCCAGTGGCTGGCCTTTCTCGACAACCGCTGCCCGGCCGCCGGCCTGACCCGCTGGATGGTGCTGGTCGAAGGCGCCTACAAGCCCGAGTGCAAGCTCGACGACAAGGCTATCGTCGGGCTCAGCCAGGCGGTCGAAACCTGGATTCGCAAACATGTTTGAGCTGGCCTGGCCGTGGATCTTCGTGTTGCTGCCGCTACCGTGGCTGGCGCGCCTTTTGCTGCCCGCCGCCGACAGCGGCGAGCCGGTGCTCAAGGTCGGTTTCCTCGACGAACTGGAGGGCCTGGCCGGGCGCCGCGCACGGCTGAACCTGCCGACCCTGCGCCAACAGGCACCGTATGTGGTGATCTGGCTGTTGCTGCTGCTGGCCGCCGCGCGCCCGCAATGGCTTGGCGAGCCGGTGCCGGTGGCCTCCAGTGGCCGCGACCTGCTGGTGGCAGTGGATGTCTCGGGCTCGATGGACTTCCCCGACATGCAGTGGAAAGACGAAGACATCAGCCGCCTCGACCTGGTCAAGGCACTGCTCGGCGACTTCCTGCAAGACCGCGAAGGCGACCGTGTCGGCTTGATCCTGTTTGGCAGCCAGGCTTACCTGCAAGCCCCGCTGACCTTCGACCGGCGCACCGTGCGCACCTTCCTCGACGAGGCGCAGATCGGCATCGCCGGCAAGAACACCGCCATCGGCGACGCCATCGGCCTGGCGGTCAAGCGCCTGCGCCAGCGCCCGGCGCAAAGCCGGGTACTGGTGCTGGTCACCGATGGTGCCAACAACGGCGGGCAGATCCACCCACTGACAGCCGCCCGCCTGGCTGCCCAGGAAGACGTGCGCATCTATACCATTGGTATCGGCGCCAACCCCGAGGCCAGCGGTACCCCCGGCCTGCTCGGCCTGAACCCGAGCCTGGACCTCGACGAAGCGTCACTCAGGGAAATTGCCGAAATCACCCACGGCGCCTACTTCCGCGCCCATGACGGCGCTGAGCTGAACGCCATCGGCGATACCCTCGACCAGCTTGAACCGGTGGCCCAGCAGCCAACCCAAGCGCGTACGGCCAAAGCCCTGTATGCCTGGCCGCTGGCCTTGGCCCTGCTGCTCAGCGTGTTGCTGGTGGTGGCAGTGCAATGGCCCGACAACCTGCTGCACAAGGTGCTGCGCAGACCCCGCTTCCTGCAGCCCCATCCGGAATGGCGCCAGCGCCTGAAACGCCTGCGCCTGAGGAAACGGCGATGATCGATCTCTGGCCACAATGGTTGCGCCCGCTCTGGCTGCTGGTCGTGCCCCTGCTCGGCTGGCTGCTGTTCAAGCTCTGGCACCGGCGCAAACGTGCCGGGCGCTGGCAGATGATCCTGCCGCCAGCGTTCCACCCGGTGCTGCTCGGCGGTGGCAGCGGCAGCAACAGCAAGCTGCCCTGGGTGGCCCTGGGCCTGGCCTGGTTGCTGGTGGTGCTGGCCCTGCTCGGGCCGAGCTGGCAGCGCCTGGAAGAAACCCGCCAGCGCCCCGCCGACCCGCTGGTGATCCTGCTCGAACTGACCCCGCAGATGCTGGCCGAGGATGTTACGCCCAACCGCCTGGAACAGGCGCGACGCAAGATCCTCGACTTGCTCGAACACCGCAACGACAGCCAGACCGCGCTGATCGTCTACGCCGGCAGTGCGCACACGCTGGTGCCGCTGTCGGATGACCTCGGCACCACGCGCAACCTGCTGGAAGCCATCGACCCATCGATCATGCCCAAACCGGGCCAACGCGCCGACCTTGCCGTGCAAAAAGGCCTGGCCCTGCTGGCGCAGAGTGGCCTCGGCCAGGGCCGTCTGCTGCTGGTCGGCTCGGCGCTGAGCGCAGCGGAGCGCCAAGGCATCAGCCAGGCCCTCGGCCGCCAGGGCCCGAGCCTGCTGATGCTTGGCATCGGCACCGGCGACGGCGCGCCGGTGCGCCAGGCCAATGGCGAATACCTCAAGGATGACCAGGGGGGCATCCTCCTGCCACGGCTCGACAGTGCCAGCCTCAAGGCCTTCATCAGCGGCACCGGCGGGCGCTACCGCCATGCCCGCATCGACGACCTCGACCTGCGCGGCCTTGGCCTGTTCGACAACCCGCGCCGCCTGCACGATGCCGGCCAGACCCTGCAGCTGGACAGCTGGGCCGACCAGGGCTACTGGCTGTTGCTGCCATTGTTGTTGCTGGCCGCCTGTGCCGGGCGCCGCGGCTGGCTGTTCTGCCTGCCGCTGCTGCTGGCCCTGCCACAACCGAGCCAGGCCTTCGAGTTCAACGACCTGTGGCTGCGCCCCGATCAACAGGGCCAGATGCTGTTGGGCAAGCAGCGCCCGGCAGACGCCGCCCGGCATTTCCAGGACCCGCAATGGCGCGGCATGGCGCTGTACCAGGCCGGCGACTACGCCGCTGCCGCCGAAGCCTTCGCCCAGGGCGACAGCGCCGCAGCCCACTGCAATCGAGGCAATGCCCTGGCCCGTAGCGGCGAGCTGGAAGCCGCCCTGGATGCCTACGAACAGGCCCTGGAGCGCCAGCCCGACCTGCAGCCGGCACTGGCCAACCAGGCGCTGGTGCAACAGTTGCTGCAGCAACGCGAGGCCCAGGCCGAGGAACAACCGGCCGAGAGCGACGCCCAAGGCACTCCGGGCAGCGAAACCGAAGGCAACAGCAGTTCGGCCAGCAGCCCTGCCCAGGGCACGCCTGCGAGCGAAGAACAGGCCAGCGCCGAACAACCCGGTGAAGGCACCAACAACAGCCAGGCGGCGCCTGGCAACCAGGGCGGCGATGACGACAGCATCACCCAGCCGCCGCAGCGCCCGGTATCGACCAGCCTCGATGCCGAGCAGCGTCAGGCTCTGGAACAATGGCTGCGCGAGATCCCCGACAACCCGGCGGAGCTGTTGCGGCGCAAATTCTGGTATGAACAGCAATTGCATCAGGAAAACACACGATGAGTCGCTTCGGCGTCTTTGTTCTTGGCCTGTTGTGGGCCATCATGGCCCAGGCCCTACCCACGCTGCAGGCCAGCGTCGACCGCACGCGCCTGGAGGCCGGCGAAACCCTCGAACTGACCCTCGAAAGCCAGGACGTGACCCAGTTCGGCAAGCCTGATTTGCGTGCCCTGGAAGGCGACTTCGAAGTGCGCGGCACGCGCCAGTTGAACAGCTTGCACACCCTCGACGGCGAAACACGCGCCAGCACCCGCTGGATCATTACCCTGCTGCCCCGGCGCAGCGGCAGCCTGCGTATTCCCGAGCTGCAACTGGGCCAGTCGCACAGCCAGGCCATCGACCTGCAAGTGCTGCAGGCCGACAGCAGCCGCCCGGAAGTCGCCTCGCAAGTCTTCGTCGAAGCCACCCTGGACAGCAACGAGGTGTACGTCCAGGCACAGGCCGTGCTGACCCTGCGCATCTACCACTCGGTGTCGCTGTACGACGACAGCAGCCTGAGCCCACTGCAGCTGGAGAATGCCAAGGTCGAGCCGCTGGGTGAGTCGCGCACTTACGAGAAGGAAATCAACGGTGTGCGCCACGGGGTGATCGAAACCCGCTACGCGGTGTACCCGCAGCAGAGCGGCGACCTGGACATCCCGCCGCTGACCTTCACTGCCACCGCCGCCGACAACAGCCAGCAACCTGCCAGCACCGCCCGGGTCGGCCGCCAGGTGCAGGTCAGTTCGCTGCCGCTACGCCTGGCAGTACGCCCCATCCCCGCTACCTGGCCGGCCAACGTGCCCTGGCTGCCGGCGCGAGGCCTGAGCCTGGAAGAACACTGGAACCCAGACCCGGCGAGCCAGCAACCTCAGATTGGCGACTCATTGACGCGCAGCATCACCCTGCGCGCCGAAGGCCTGTCGAGCACCCAGCTGCCACAACTGCCCGCCACCGAGATCGTCGGCCTGCGCCGCTACCCGGACCAGCCGGTGCTGCGCAACGAGATCAACGAACGCGGCATGACTGCCAACCGCGAAGAGCGTGAAGCGCTGGTGCCGACACACAGCGGCAAGCTGGCCCTGCCGGCCGTGGAAGTCACTTGGTGGAACACCCGCGAAGACCATCTGGAGCACAGCAGCCTGCCGGCGCGCATGCTGGATGTGTTAGACAACCCGGCGCTGAGCGCCGACTCCCCGGTTGGCGACCTTGGCGGTGCGAATCAGCTGCTGTGGCCCTGGCAGCTCGCCACCCTGCTGTTCGCCCTGACCACCGTGCTCGGTTTCGCCCTGTGGTGGCGCGCCCGCTCGCAACCAGCAGTGCTGCGTGCTGCGCAGAACGGGCCGAGCCCGCGGACTTTGCTGGATGACCTCAAGCGCGCATGCCAGGCCAACGACCCACAGGCTACCCGCCAGGCGCTCGATGCCTGGGCGCGGCAGCAGCCGGAGACCCTGGCTGAGATGGCGGCGCGGTTCGTGCCGTTGTCGGATGCGCTGGACGGGTTGAACGGGGCGCTTTATAGCGAGAGTGGGCAGTATTGGCAGGGGGAGGATCTGTGGCGGGCGATCGGCACGATTCCGCCGGCGGAGCAGGTATTGTTGCCTGCGGGCGAGAGTGGGAGTTTGCCGCCGCTTTATCCGAAGTGAGGGTTTGGGTTTGGAAGTCATGCCTTGGGATCTTCAGCGCTCTTGAGATCGAGCGCCGCCCGCGCGGCGCATCGCGGGCAAGCCCGCTCCCACATTTGTTTCGGGCCAGTCACTCCTGTGATGCCAACAGGAGCAGCCTTGTTGGCATGGCGATACATCTCGGTGGGCGCTAATGCTGCTCCACCTATCTCAAGTCATGCACCAAGGCGGTCCCTGTTGGCAGTGCAGGAGTGACTGGCCCGAAACAAATGTGGGAGCGGGCTTGCCCGCGATGCGCCGCGCGGGCGGCGCTCGATCTCACAGGCGCTGAGTCTCTCCCGCCAGGCACCTCTAAGCCCTTTCGCGCGCTACAAAGCCTTCAAATGAAACGCAAGCCCTCGAACGGGTTCCAGCCTTGCTTGCCCGTGGTCTGCTTCAGGTAATAAGCATAGTTGGTGAGAATCCCGTACATCACGTTGAACGCCACGTTGATGCCAGTATCCAGCGCCTTCGGCATGACGATGCCAGTCACATTCTGGAAAATCTCGATCACCAAGGTGATCGCCACAATGATCCCCAGCAGGGACAAGTTCTTTTTCCACAGACCCAGCACAAACAAGTAGATCGGGCCGAAGAAGAAGGCGATGAAGTTCATTCCGATCAGCAGCCTTTTGCCGAAGGGCGCAGCTTTCAGGGCGGCCTTGTAGGCGGCGCTGCTCGGGCTGCCGTACTGATCGAAGAAGGCGAAACGCTCCTGCCATTTCGGCTTGAGGTTGCCAGTGCTGGATTGGGTTTGCGGGATGCCTTCCATGGGGAGCTCCGTGATGATCGTCCGTGGGTGTGAATGGCCTGGAATTTGGCCGGTTCCGAGGCTAGTTCAAGATTGGTTCAAGGGCAAGCCTGCAACTCGGGTAGCGTGAGAGCCAAGTCACGAAACGGCCGTAACACGATGAACAGTTCAAACCACTGACTCTCCCGCTCGAAGTTGTGCAGCCGTTTGGACAGGCGAAGCGGGGTCACTCCCTACCGACTTAGCGACATGGACAATGCGCAACACTGGCAGTAAAGGATTATCAAAGTTGCCGAGCGCATCCATCATGGGCGTCTCAGTGTCTCGCGAACTGTCAAACTCCAATTTTTTCTTTTGGGTAAGTGATTGTATTTGGTCTTCGCCAAGTCTTGAGCGATGGTTAGTTGCTGCTCGTACAAAGGCAAGGCACGATAACCGTTGCCCAAGAGGTAACTTGCCAACTCAACGACCAGCCGTTCACCATTGAAACCAAGTGCAGTCTTTTTGCCGGGTCGTGCGCAGTACCCGTACACCGTATAGACCTGTGCCAGGTTTGCCATCGCCTCGCATCATGCGGCTGAGATAGGTAAATTGCCCAAGCACAATTTTTCAGCCATCAACAACAGCAAGGCAACTGACAAAAATGCCAGGCGAGCGCTGTTGCAGAACAATGACCGCATCACGGTTGCCAGTTGTTCATCGGCCTATCCGCACTGCCATGCACCCCGACGCAAGCTTGAGTTACCATACCGCCCTTGCGCAACGCCCACCTCCCAAGCCAAGCCCCGGCTTGCTGACTCGACACCAACAGGTCATCCATGCGTCTGTTTCACACCTCCGACTGGCATCTGGGCCAAAGCCTGCACGGCCAGGAACGCGACTTCGAACACGCTTGCTTCCTCGACTGGCTGCTCGGCCAGCTGCGCCTGCGCCAGCCGGACGCGCTGCTGATCGCTGGCGACATCTTCGACACGGTCAACCCGCCGGTCAAAGCCCAGGAGCGGCTTTACGACTTCATCGTCCAGGCCCACGAGCAGCAACCGAAGCTGGACATCGTGATGATCGCCGGCAACCACGACTCCGGCTCGCGTATCGAATTGCCGGCGGCACTCATGCGCCGCCTGCGCACCCACGCGCTGGGCCGGGTGCATTGGCTCGACGAAGGCCAACTGGACGCCGAGCGCCTGCTGATCCCGCTGACCAACGGCCGTGGCAAGGTCGCTGCCTGGTGCCTGGCCCTGCCCTTCCTGCGCCCGGCCGAAGTGACCGGCCCGCAGCTGGGCGACGACTACCTGCAAGGCATCACCCAGGTGCACCAGCAACTGATTGGCGCGGCGCAGAAGAAACGCAAGAAGGACCAGGCGCTGATCGCCATCAGCCACGCCCACATGGCCGGTGGTGCGGTGTCCGAAGACTCCGAGCGCAGCCTGATCATCGGCAATGCCGAGGCACTGCCAGCCAAGCTGTTCGACAAGTCGATCAGCTACGTGGCGCTCGGCCACCTGCACAAGCCGCAGAAGGTCAACCGCGAAAACCGCATCCGCTACAGCGGCTCGCCGATCCCGCTGTCGTTCGCCGAAATCAACTACCCGCACCAGGTACTGGAAGTCGAACTCGAGGGCAGCGAGCTGGTCAGCGTCGAGCCGCGCCCGGTGCCGCGTGCGGTGGCCCTGCAGCGGGTCGGCCCGGCGCCGCTCGGCGAACTGCTCGAACAACTGGCCGAGCTGCCGGTGATCGACCTGCTCGAAGACCCCAACCGTCAGCCTTGGCTGGAGGTGCGGGTGGTTCTCGACGAGCCGCAACCCGACCTGCGCCAGCAGATCGAAACCGCGCTTCAGGGCAAGGCCGTACGGTTGATCCGCATCAGCGCCGAATACGCCGGCCGCACCAACAGCGAAGACGACGACCTGCAATTCGTCGAGTTGGCGCAGATGACCCCACAGGACCTGTTCAGCCGCGCCTGGGAACAGGCCTACGGCAACCCCGTCGACGAGCAGGCCCTGGCCGATTTCGCCCTGCTGCTGCAGGACGTCCAGCTGGAAGAGGAACAGCCATGAAGATTCTCGCCATCCGCCTGAAGAACCTGGCATCCCTGGTCGGCCCGGTCGATATCGACTTCACCGCCGAGCCCCTGGCCAGCGCCGGCCTGTTCGCCATCACCGGGCCTACCGGCGCCGGCAAGAGCACCCTGCTCGATGCCCTGTGCCTGGCCTTGTTCGGTACCGTGCCGCGCCTGAGCGACATCGCCCGCGAAGCCAAGGTGCCGGATGCCGACGGTGAAATCCCCACGTCCGACCCGCGCAACCTGCTGCGCCGGGGCACCGGCAGCGGCTTTGCTGAAGTCGACTTCGTCGGCATCGACGGCCACCGCTACCGCGCCCGCTGGGAAGCCAACCGCGCCCGCGACAAGGCCAACGGCAAGCTGCAGTTGAGCCGCCAGAGCCTGTATGACCTGGACAGCGAACAGCTGCTGGGCAGCGGCAAGAACGAATACAAGCAACTGATCGAAGCCCGCCTGGGCCTGAATTTCGAGCAGTTCACCCGCGCGGTGATGCTGGCACAAAGTGAGTTCGGCGCCTTCCTCAAGGCCGACGACAAAGAACGCAGCGAGCTACTGGAAAAGCTCACCAACACCGCCATCTATACCCGCCTCGGCCAACGTGCCTTCAGCAAGGCGCGGGAAGCTGCAGACACCTACAACGCCCTCAAGGAGCGTGCCAGCCACCTCCTGCCGATGGCCGCAGAGGCCCGCGCCGAACTCGACCAGCGCCTGGAACAGGCATTGCAGCAGTTCAAGGCCGACCAGGCCGGCGAGCGCCAACTCGAGCAGCAACGCAACTGGTTCAATGAACAACGTCAGCTGCAGGCCCAGCACGGCGAAGCCAGCGCCACCCTTCAAGCAGCCGAACAAGACTGGCAACAGCTGGCTGAGCAACGCCTCGACCTGCAACGCCTGGAGCGCCTGGCGCCGCAGCGCCACCAGTTCCACCGGCAGCAGACGCTCGGCGCGCAACTGGCACCACTGGTGGCACAAATAGCCGAGCAACAGCGCCAGCAAACCGAATTGCAAAGGCGCACCGTGGAGCTGGAACACGCATCGCTGGCGTCTCAGGAGGCCCTGGCACAACGCCAGGCCTTGCACAGCGAAAATGCCCCGCGCCTGCGCCAGGCCTTCGCAGCCCAGGACCACCTGATACGTCTTGACCAGGAACTGGCGGGGCAGCGTAGCGCCTGCGAGCTGGCCACCCAGCAGCTTGCCGAAGGCCAGCAGCAACTGCAGCAAATGGAAGCAAACCAGCAGCGCAGCCAGCAGCAACTGGCCCAGATCGACAGCGCCCTGGCCGACAGCCAGCATTTGGCCGGCCTGGCCAATGCCTGGCAGGCCTACCTGCCACAACTCAAGCAGGTGATGCTGATCGGTGGCCGCCTGGCCAAGGGCCGGGAAGAGCTGCCTGGCCTGCAGGCCCAGGCCAGCCAGGCCAATGTTCAATTGCAGGCCCTGCGCGAGCACTTCGAGCTGCTGTTCCGCGAAGCCAAGGCCGAACCACAGGCCCTGGCCGAACAGATCGACCTGCTCGGCAACATGCTGCAGGACAACCGCAAGCAGCAACGCGCCGTCGAAGAACTTTCGCGCCTGCACGGCCGTGAACAGGAACTGCGCCAGCAGCTCGATGCCCTGCGTGAGCGTCAGCAGCAGGCCATGCAGCAACGCCAGCAACTGATCGGCGAAGGCACTGCGGCCAAGGCCGAGCAGGAAGCTGCCGAACAGGCGCTCAACCTCACTCGGCAGTTGCTGGAGCGCCAGCGCCTGGCGCGCACTAACAGCGTCGAAGAGCTGCGCGCCCAGTTGCGCGACGGCGAGCCCTGCCCGGTATGTGGCAGTGCCGAACACCCGTTCCATCAACCCGAGGCCCTGCTGCAAAGCCTCGGTCGCCATGACCATGCTGAAGAAGCAACCGCGCAGAAACAGGTCGAAACCCTCAACGGCAAGCTGGTCGACCTGCGCACCCAGCTGGGCGTGGTCAACGCTCAGCTCAAGGACCATCAACAGCAACAGCAGCAACTTGCCGAACAGGTACAACCGCTGGTGGCCCAGCTGCAGTCGCACAGCCTCTGGCCCGCCCTCGCCCCGCAGGACGACAAGGCCCGCAGCGCCTGGCTCGACAGCCAGCTGCGGCGCCTGGACGAAGAGATCGGCAAGGACGAGAAGCGCCAGAGTGCCCTGCTTGCCCTGCAAAAGGATGCCGCGCGCCTCAACCAGCAACTGCAGGCGGCGCAGGAGGCCCAACAGCAGGCCCAGCGCCATCTCGACCAGCAGCACCAGGCCTTGGCCAGCGATGAACAACAGCTTAGGCAGGGCCTGGACGGCCTGGCCAACGTGCTGCCGGGTGATGTGCTCAAAGCCCTCGGCGATGATCCGGCCAACGCTTTCCTGGCCCTCGACCAGCAAATCGCCCAGCGGCTGCAGCAACTGGAGCAGCGCAAGGACGAGCAGGAAGAACTGCAGGCACGCCAGGTGCAACTGGACAAGCTGCGCGATCAGCAGCAAGCCCGCGAGCAAACCCTGGCACACGTGCAGCAGCAGCTCGCCGCCCTCGAAAGCCAACGTCAGCAGGCCCAGGCCGCGCTGGCCGAGCTGCTCGGTGAGCAGGCCAGCGCCGAAGCCTGGCACCAGCACATGGACAGCCAGCTGGAGCAGGCCCGTGCCATCGATGCGCAAACCGCCCAGCACCTGCAGGATCTGCGCACCCAGGGCGTGCAGCTGGCCAGTGAAATCAAGGCCAATAGCCAGCAACAGCAGGTACTGGAAAGCGAGTACCAGCAGCTGCAGGGCGACATCGCCCAGTGGCGTGCCGAGCATCCAGAGCTGGACGACGCCGGGCTGGATCGCCTGTTGGCTATCGACGACGCCCAGTTGGGCGAGCTGCGCCAGCGCCTGCAACTTGCCGAGAAGGCCGTCGAGCAGAGCCGTGTGCTGCTCCAGGAGCGCGACCAGCGCCTGCAGCAACACGCCGCGCAGATGACCGTCGAATCGTCGGCCGAAGACCTTGAGCAAACGCTGGGCGAACTGCGCGAGCGCTTGGCCGGCCATGAGCAGCAATGCGCCGAATTGCGCGCGCAGCAGGCCGACGATCAGCGTCGCCAGCAGGCGAGCCAGGCGTTGGCCGGGGAAATCGAGCAGGCCCACCAGCAATGGCAGCGCTGGGCGCGGCTGAACGCGCTGATCGGCTCGGCCTCGGGCGACGTGTTCCGCAAGATCGCCCAAGGCTACAACCTCGACCTGCTGCTACATCACGCCAACGCCCAGCTGCGCCAGCTGGCGCGCCGCTATCGCCTCAAGCGCGGTGGCAGCGCCCTGGGCCTGCTGGTGCTGGACACCGAGATGGGCGACGAGCTGCGCTCGGTGCACTCGCTGTCTGGCGGTGAAACGTTCCTGGTCTCGCTGGCCCTGGCCCTGGGCCTGGCATCGATGGCCTCGAGCACCCTGCGCATCGAGTCGCTGTTCATCGACGAAGGGTTCGGCAGCCTCGACCCTGAGTCGCTGCAACTGGCGATGGACGCCCTCGACGGCCTGCAGGCGCAAGGCCGCAAGGTCGCGGTGATCTCTCACGTGCAGGAGATGCACGAGCGCATTCCGGTGCAGATCCAGGTGCGCCGCCAGGGCAATGGCCTGAGCGACGTGGAGGTGTGCGGGTGATCCTCTACTCGTTCCGCCGCTGCCCGTGGGCGATGCGTGCGCGCCTGGCGCTGCGCTATGCCGGCTGCGCGGTAGAGATTGTCGAGGTGGCGATGAAGAACAAGCCGGCAGAACTGCTGGCCTTGTCACCCAAGGGCACGGTGCCGGTACTGGATACCGGCGCCGCGGTACTGGAAGAGAGCCTCGACATCATGCGCTGGGCGCTCGAGCAACACGACCCACAGGATTGGCGCCTGCACGCCGACCCGGCCGCCGCACAGCATGCCGAGGTACTGATTGCCCGCAATGACAGCACGTTCAAGGCGCAGGTGAACCTGTACAAGTACGCCGAGCGCTACCCTGAGTATTCCCGCCAGCACTATCGCCAGCAGGCCGAAGCCTGGCTGGCGGAGCTGGAACAATTGCTCGAAGGCCGGCCGTACCTCCTGGCCGCTCACCCGAGCCTGGCCGATGCCGCCCTGTTGCCCCTGATGCGCCAGTTTGCCGGGGTCGAACCGCAGTGGTTCGCCGAGGCGGCTTATCCGCAAGTGCGGAGCTGGCTGGAGGGGTGGTTGGCTTCGGAGCTCTTCAACTCGGTCATGGCTCGCTAAAGCGCTTCAGGCTGCAACTCGGTCTCTGTGGGAGCGGGCTCGCCCGCGAACACCGGCAACGCCGGTGCCACACACCGCGGTGTCTGCTTCGCGGGCATGCCCGCTCCCACAGTGACCGTGCAAGGCCTCAATCAGTGGCTGTGCTTGCCACTCAAGGCCGCATGAAAGTTGGCGCTCTGGCGCAGGTACTGCTCGGTGTAGCTGTGGGTGGACGTGGCCTTGCGGGTATCGGCATGGGCATGGGCCGGCAGCACGACGGAAGCGGAGATGGCAGATGCGGCAATCACAGGGAAGAGATTGAAGTTCATGGTGGCTGACCTCGACAGATGTGGTTTGACGTTCAGCCGCTTGGGCCTTGGGTCAAACTTACGCCGCTGAGGTCGCCCGCAGAAATTCATTGCGCTGGTAAGGGTTATCACCGCTATCGATAGTCAATCGATGAACTTGAGATCCGAAGGCGCATCCTGCTTGAAGTTCTGCACCGTCTCGCCAAGCTTGCCGCTGCGCGGGTCGCGGCGCATGACCACGATCTGGTTGCTCTTCTGGTTGGCCACCAGCAGGAAGTTGTCGCTCGGGTCCAGGGCGAACTCCCGCGGGTGGTCGCCTTCCACCGAACGGCGCTGCAGGAAGGTCAGCTGGCCATCGTCCTTACCCACGCTGAACACCACGATCTCGTTCGCCGTGCCGCGGTTGCTGACATACAGGAAGCGCCCGTCCGCCGACAGGTGCAGGCCACCCGAAGCCTTGGCGGCGGCATCCTGTTGCTCGGTCAGCGGCAGGCGCTGACGCTCCAGCAAGGCAGCGTCCTTGACGTCGAACATCACCACTTCGCCGCTCATTTCCAGCGTCAGGTAGGCATGCCGGCCCTTGGCATCGAACAGCAGATGCCGCGGCCCGCTGCCGGGCGGCAGGTCCACCGACGCCGGGATCGCCGGGGTCAGTGGGTGATCGGCGCTGGCACCGTCGTAGCGATAGATGAAGACCTTGTCGGCGCCCAGGTCGCAGGCATACACATGCAGGCCATCCGGTGACAGCACCAGCGAATGCACGTGGGCTCCGGCCTGGCGCTCAAGGTTGACCTTGCTGGGCGTGTGCTGCAGCTGCTGGACCACGTCCTTGAGCTTGCCGTCCTTGGCCACCGGGATCACCACCAGGCTGCCGCCCGGGTCGGGGGCAACGGCGTAGTTGGCCACGAACAGGTAGCGCTGGTCACGGCTCAGGCTGGCATGGGTCGGTTCATCACCACGGCTGGCCACCTGGTTCAGCGGCTTGATCTCGCCCTTGGCGCTGACGCTGAAGCTGCTGACTTGGCCGTTCGGGGTTTCATTGACCGCGAACAACTGGCGCTGGTCGGCTGACAGCACCAGCCACGACGGACTGACGCTCTTGACCACCTGTTGCGGCGTCGGGTCGATCTGCCCGGTCTTGCTGTCGAACGCGTAACGGTAGATGCCCTGGCTCTGGCCATCGGTGTAGCTGCCCACCAGCAACGTGGCGGCGTGGGCGGTGATTGTCAGGCTCATCAGGCTAGCGGTCAGCAGGCTCGTCCAGATCGGGTTCATCGTCGTCTTCATCCGGGGCGCGAAAGGCACTCATACAGACTAGACGATGCTCGCCCTGGGCATCGTTGAGTTGCCATTCATCATTGGCACCGACGGCGGCAGCGATCTGCTCGGGGGTGAAGGACCAGCGGCGAAGTTGGCGGCCGTCCATGCATTCGATGGTCAGGCCGGATTCGTCGCAGGTGAAGTCGAAGGCGTGCAGGCCGTCGATCAGGAGCATGTCGCAGGATGCGAGGGCGGTGGCGAGGGGAGACATGGGGGTACCTGTAAGGGATGTGCCGGGATTATAACCCCTGGGGCTGCTTTGCAGCCCATCGCGACACAAGGCCGCTCCCACAGAAGATCGCATCCATTTGAAATCATGCGATCTCCTGTGGGAGCAGCCTTGCCGGGGCGCCGGACCGGTCGGAAAGGGCCGCGAAGCGGCCCCCAGCGATTCAATGGGCGAAAATGGAGCCCCCCTCCTTGCCCACCATCTTCTCCGGCTTGATCAGGAACCGCGCCAGTGCTGGCAGCAGCCACAGCGCCCCGAACATGTTCCACAGCAACATGAAGGTCAGCATCAACCCCATGTCGGCCTGGAACTTGATCGCCGAGAAGATCCAGGTGCACACGCCGATCGCCAGGCACAGGCCGGTGAACAGCACCGCTTTACCGGTCGAGCGCAGGGTCTGGTAGTAAGCCTCCTGCAACGGCAGGCCGGCACGCAGGAAGCTTTCAAGGCGGCTGTAGATGTAGATACCGTAGTCCACGCCGATACCCACGCCCAGGGCCACCACCGGCAAAGTGGCGACCTTGACGCCGATGCCCATGAACGCCATCAGCGCGTTACCCAATACCGAAGTCAGCACCAGCGGCAGCACGATGCACAGGGTCGCGGCGAACGAGCGGAAGGTGATCATGCACATCACCGCCACGCACAGGTAGACCAGGATCAGGATGGTCAGCTCGGCCGACTTGATCACTTCGTTGGTGGCCGCCTCGATCCCGGCGTTACCCGCCGCCAGCAGGAACTGCAGGTCCTCCTTGTCATGGCTGTCGGCAAACGCCTTGGCCACCGCAGTGACACGCTCCAGGGTCTCGGCCTTGTGGTCGTTGAGGAACACCAGCACCGGCGCCAGCGAGCAGTCGGCGTTGTACAGGCCGTCGGCGCGGGCGATGGAGTTGTTGAGGATGTCCGGGTTGCGTGAAAGCGTCTCCCACTTCAAGCTGCCCTCGTTCATGCCCTTGATCACCTGCTTGGACACGGTCACCAGGGAGATCGCCGACTGCACGCCGGGGGTGTTCTGCATGGTCCACATCAGTTCGTCGATCGGCGCCATGGTCGAGTGGATCGAGCAGCTCTCTGCCGGTGTCTTGACCATGATCACCAGTACGTCGGAACTGGTCGAATAATTGCTGATGATGAAGTTGTTGTCCTGGTTGTAACGCGAATCCGGGCGCAGCTCCGGCGCGCCCTGGTCAAGGTCGCCGATCTTCAGGTTCTGGCTGTACCACAGGCCGCCGGCAAAGGCGATCAGCGCCAGGGTGATGGACACCGGGGCCACCTTGGCGCTGGCAAAGTTCGACAGCAGGCGCCAGAACGGGTGCTCGCGGGTCGCGTCCTTCTTGCTGCGCTCGATGGCCTTCTTGCTGATGCCGACGTAGGAAATGGCCACCGGCAGCAGAATCAGGTTGGTGAACACGATCACCGCCACACCGATGGACGCGCCGATGGCCAGTTCGCGGATCACGCCGATGTCGATGATCAGCAGGGTGATGAAGCCCACGGCGTCGGCGAGGATGGCGATCATTCCCGGCAGGAACAGTTGACGGAAGGTGCGCCGGGCGGCGGTCAAGGCATTGTCGGCGTCACTCGACTGCAAGGCGATGCCGTTGATCTTCTGTACCCCGTGGGAAATGCCGATGGCGAAGATCAGGAACGGTACCAGCATCGAGTACGGGTCAAGGCCGAAGCCCACGGCATGCATCAGGCCCAGTTGCCAGACCACCGCCACCAGGGTGGTGATGAGCACGGCGATGGTGCTGCGGATGCACCAGGTGAACCAGTACAGCAGGACCCAGGTGATCACCAGGGCCACGCCGAAGAACATCGCCACCATGACCAGGCCGTCGATCAGGTCGCCGACCTTCTTGGCGAAGCCGATGATGTGGATCTTCACGTTGGGGTTCTGTGCCTGGAACTTGTCGCGGATCTTCTCTTCCAGCTGGTGCGAGAACTGCTGGTAATCGAGCTTGACCTGCTTGCCAGGGTCCTGCGGGTCGGGGAAGCTCTCCAGCAGCGGCACGTCGACGATGCTGGACTTGAAGTTGTTGCCCACCAGGCGCCCGACCTGGCCGGACTTGAGCACGTTGTCGCGCAGGGTGTCGAGGCTGTCCTGGGAGCCGTTGTAGGTGTTGGGGATGACTTCGCCGCCGGAGAAGCCCTCCTCGGTGACCTCGCTCCAGCGCACGCTGGGGCTCCACAGCGACTTGAGGCCGGCGCGGTCGACCCCGGGGATGTAGAACACCTCGTCATGGATCTGCCGCAGCGTTTCCATGTAGTCCTTGTCGAAGATGTCGCCGTTGACCGCCTCGACCGAAATGCGCACGGTGTTGCCGAGGTTGGCCAGGTCGTTGCGGTGCTCCATCATCTGTTCGATGAACGGGTGCTGCAGCGGGATCATCTTCTCGAAGCTGGTCGAGGGGCGGATCTGCGTGGCCTGCCAGAACAGGAAGATGCTGACCAAGAGGCACAGGGCGATGACCACCGGGCGGTTGTTGAAGATCAGGCGTTCGAGCAGCGTGGCCTTGTCCTGATGGTGCGGGTGCATGGTAATGCTCTCCCTGCTGGTCATGGACGCACCTCCCCGGCAGCCGGTTCTGCACCTTCGGCGTTGGCCAGGTGCACACCGCCCTGCCCCACCAGCAGCAAACCACCATTGGCCAGGCCACTGACACCGGCCAGGGCGATGCGGTCGCTGCGGTTGTAGACGCTGAAGGTCTGGCCATCATCGGTGCTGCGCAGCACGCTGCCGCCATTGCCGACCAGCACCAGGCTGCCATCTTCGACAAGCGTAGCGCCTGCCAGGCCGAATTCGAGCTCGCCACGGTCGGCCTTGAGCGTGATCGCCTGCCAGCTGTCACCAAAGTCGGCGGAGCGGAACAGGTTGCCACGCAGGCCATAGGCCAACAGCGTCTTCGCCTGGGTGGTAGCGACCACTCCAAACAGCGACCCCTCGTATGGGCCCTGCACCTTGGCCCAGGTCTGGCCGTCGTCGCTGGAGCGGTACATGCCGCCCTGCTCACCGACGATGAACAATCCGGCATCGCGCACCCGGGTAATGCCGTTGAGGTGCAGCTGATCAGGATTGTCCAGGCGTTCGGCGATGTCCTGCCAATGCTGGCCGCCATCGCGGGTTTCCAGCAGCGCGCCGTAGGCCCCCACGGCGAAGCCGTGCTGGGCGTCGAGGAAGGTGATGTCGAGCAGCGGCGCTTCACGGGACAGGTCTTCGAACTGCTTGCTCCAGGTCGCGCCGCCGTCGCTGCTGGCGAGGATCTGCGCATCGTGGCCGACCGCCCAGCCACGCTTGTCGTCGAGGAAGAACACGGCAGTAAGCAGCTGGCGGGTGGGTACCCGGGCCTGGGTCCAGGTGTTGCCCTGGTCGTCGGAGAACAGAATGTGGCCACGATCACCGACCACCACCAGGCGCTTGCCGGCATGGGCGGCGCCGATCAGCAGGCTCTGGCTGGCCTTGGCTGACTCGGTAGAGTATTCGTCGGCCGCAGCGGCCTGCGCGCTGTCAGCCCACATCCCCAGTGCCAGCGCCAGCATCGCGCCAGCCGCCAATGGCCAGGCACCACGCCTGGCCTGCGTCATCACCCGCTGCTTCATGACCATCCCCTGTTGTGTTTTTCTTGGTGGGTCTGTGCTGTGAAAAGCCTGTCTTAGAGGCTTGGGGGATCGTATCGGGGAAGGTTGCGCGATTACAACGAACGGGACGTTATGTTTTGTTAACCGCCAAAAAAGCTGGGGCCGCTGTGCGGCCCTTTCGCGACACAAGGCCGCTCCTACAAGGAAATGCGAGTCCCCTGTAGGAGCGGCCTTGTGTCGCGAAAGGGCTGCAAAGCAGCCCCAAGATCTACCAGGCTTACGCCAGGCTCTTGCTCACCACTTCATACACATCACTGGACAGCGCGCCAGACGCAAGAATCCGCTCCAGCTCGCCCTTCATCAGCACCTGCCGCGCATCGTCATACTTGCGCCAGCGGGTCAGCGGTGCCAGTTGGCGCGAGGCAATCTGCGGGTTCAGCGCATTCAGCTCGATCACCAAATCCGCCAGGAAGCGATAGCCCGAACCATCGGCAGCATGGAAGTTGACCAGGTTCTGCCCGGCAAAGGCACCGATCAGCGCCCGCACCTTGTTCGGGTTCTTCAGGGTGAACGCCGGGTGCTGCATCAGCGCCTTGACCCGCGCCAGCCCGCCCGGCAGCGTGCTGGCGGCCTGCACGCTGAACCACTGGTCCATGACCAGCGGGTTGTCCTTGAAGTGCTCGGCGAAGGTCTCCAGGGCCTTGGCACGCTCGGCCTCGAACGGCGAGTTGACCAGCACGGCCAGCGCGGTCAGGCGCTCGGTCATGTTGTCGCAGTGCTCGAACTGCTCCAGGGTCGCCTCCAGCACCTGCGCCTTGCCGCTCTGCATCAGATACGACAGGGCGATGTTCTGCAGGCTGCGGCGGGCGAAGTGTTCGGCGGCGGCCACGTAGGCGGTGTTGCGCGACACCTCGCGGTTGGCCTGATAGCGCGCCCACAGGGCGTCGAACAGTTCCTCGGCGATCTGCTGGCGGGCGAACTCGCGCGCGGCGTGGATGGCGTCGACGTCCGCCACCTGGCTGATCTCGGTCAGGTAGGCCTCGCCTGGCAGCGACAGCATTTCGGCGACCATGGCGGGGTCCAGCGATTCGTTGCCCAGCACAGTACCCAGGGCGGTGATCAGGCGCTGGTCAAGCTTCAACGCCTCCCCGCGCCGGTGCTGGCCAATCAGCTCCTGCAGCACCTGCACCGACAGCTGCTGGCCCGCTTCCCAGCGGTTGAAGCCATCGCTGTCGTGCTGCATGAGGAACATCAGCTGGTCGCGGTCGTACGGGAAGCTCAGCTTGACCGGCGCGCTGAAGCCGCGCAGCAGCGACGGCAGCGGCTTGGCAACGATGCCCTGGAAGGTGAAGGTCTGCTCGGCTTCGGTCACCGACAGCACGCGGGTGGTGCCAGTCGCCTGGGCTTCACCGGCCAGTTGCAGCGGCAAGTCGTTGCCCTCGGCATCGAGCAGGCCCAGCTCGACCGGGATCACGAACGGCAGCTTCTCGGCCCTGTCCGGGGTCTGCGGGCAGCGCTGGCGGAAGGTCAGGCTGTAGGCCTGCGCGGCGGCATCATAAGCCTCGCTGACTTCCAGGCGCGGGGTGCCGGCCTGGTTGTACCAGCGCTTGAACTGGGTGAGGTCGACGCCGTTGGCGTCTTCCATGGCCTTGATGAAATCATCGGTGGTCACGGCCTGGCCATCGTGGCGTTCGAAGTACAGGTCGCTGCCCTTGCGGAAGCCGTCTGCACCCAGCAAGGTGCGCACCATGCGCACCACTTCGGCGCCCTTCTCGTACACGGTCAGGGTGTAGAAGTTGGAGATTTCGATGAAGCTGTCCGGGCGCACCGGGTGGGCCATGGGGCCGGCGTCTTCGGCGAACTGATGGGTACGCAGGTAAGCGACATCCTCGATGCGCTTGACCGTGCGCGAGTTCATGTCGGCGCTGAACTCGGCATCGCGGAACACCGTGAAGCCTTCCTTGAGCGACAGTTGGAACCAGTCGCGGCAGGTCACGCGGTTGCCCGACCAGTTGTGGAAGTACTCGTGGGCGACCACACCCTCGACGCGCTGGTGGGCGGCATCGGTGGCGGTTTCGGCGCGGGCCAGCACGCAGCTCGAGTTGAAGATGTTCAGGCCCTTGTTTTCCATGGCGCCCATGTTGAAGTCGTTGACCGCGACGATCATGAAGATGTCCAGGTCGTACTCGCGACCGTAGACTTCCTCATCCCAGCGCATGGACTTCTTCAGGCTGACCATGGCGTGGTCGCACTTGTCGATGTTCTCGGGCTCGACGTAGATGCGCAGCGTCACGTCGCGGCCGGACTGGCGGACGAAGTTGTCTTCGACGCACCACAGGTCACCGGCCACCAGCGCGAACAGGTAGGCCGGCTTCATGAACGGGTCTTCCCAGGTCGCCCAGTGGCGGCCGTCTTCTGCCGGACCGCTGCCGATCGGGTTGCCGTTGCTCAGCAGCACCGGGTAGCGATGCTGCTCGGCGATCACCGTGGTGGTGAATTTGCTCATCACGTCCGGGCGGTCGAGGTAATAGGTGATCTTGCGGAAGCCCTCGGCCTCGCACTGGGTGCAGAACATCTTGCCGGACTTGTACAGGCCTTCCAGTGCGGTGTTGCTTTCCGGGTGGATCTTCACGCTGGTGTCGAGGGTGAAGTGTTCGGCCTTTGGCTGAACGGTCAGGCTGTCGGCTTCGAGCTGATAGTCGCTCGCCTGCAGTTCGACATCGTCCAGCGCGGCGCGCAGCAGCTCCAGCTGCTGGCCGTCCAGCTCCAGCGGCGGCAGGCCGGCACCGCGTGCCGGGTTGCGGCGCATGACCAGTTGCGCGTGAACCAGGGTGTGGTCCTCGAACAGCTCGAAGGTCAGGTGCGTCTCGTCGATGAGGTACTCGGGCGCCTGGTAATCCTTGAGGTAGATCACTTGCGGTTGTTCGGTACGCATGTGCAGGTCCTTTTTACTGGAGCACGGCCAACTGGTAGGCCGTGTACTTGCGAATATTGATCACGCCGGTGTCGAAGATCAGGTACTGACCCTTGACACCCAGCAGCGTGCCTTCGGCGACCGGATCCTTGTCCAGATTGAAGCTGACGATCTTCTTCGGGTAGGCCTCGACCGGGTAGCGCATCTGCACCACTTCGGCGTCGGGCAGTGGCTGGATCGCCTGCAGGCCGAAGCGGTCCTGCAGCGCGCGCAGGCCCTCGGCACAGGCATCTAAGATGCGTTCGCGGATGGCCGGCAGGTCGAGTACCTCGGCGTCACCCTTGAGCAGCGTGCGCCAGTTGGTGCGGTCCGGCACCTGGCTGCGCAGGATGTCTTCGACCAGGCCCGATTGCTGGCGGGTAGCCACGCGCATGATCGGCAGGGCCTGGCTGGCCCCTTGGTCGAGCCAGCGGGTGGGCAGCTGGTTGGCACGGGTGATACCGACCTTGATACCTGACGAGTTGGCCAGGTACACCACGTGGTCGGTCATGCAGAACTGTTCGCCCCACGACGGCTCACGGCAGGTGCCGGCGTCGTAATGGCATTTTTCCGGGGCCATGATGCAAACGTCGCACTGGGCCAGCTTGGTCATGCACGGGTAGCAATAACCCTGGCTGAAGCTGGTCTTGGTGCGCTTGCCGCAATGGCTGCAGTGAATGGCGCCAAGGTATTCCAGGCGCAGGCGCTGGCCGATCAGCGGGTTGACCGGCACCTGAGTGTCATCCAGGCGGAAGCTGTATTGCACCACCGGAGCCTGCAGGCTGACCGCCATCTTGCTCAAAGAGCCACGAGCGAGTTCGATCAATGTACCGAGTCCGACTTGAACAGAATGTTGGCGATGGGGGCGGACTTCGACGCGCATTCCTGCGGGCCCATGTAGCCAGTGCGCTGCTCTTCGGGCAGGTTCTTCATCTCCCAGGCGATCACCGCCTGCAGCGACAGTTCCTTCTGCTCGGCGGTGAGCTTGCGCCCGTCCGACCATTTGCCGATTTCCACGGCCAGCTTCAGGCTCTGGTAGATTTCCGGGGTGATGTTTTCGATCATTTGCGCGAAAGTGGACATAGTGTCTCCTGATTCAAGCCGACAGTTTACGCCGGGCCAGCGCCCCGCCCAAGAGCCCGGTCAGGCATCCGATGAGCAGCCCGCCGACGTGGGCGGCATTGGCGATCTGGCCGAAGCCAAGCTGGCCGACCACGCCGGTCAGGCAGATCACCAGCCAGATCAGCATCATCACCAGTACGCCCTTGGGCAGGTTGAAATAGGGGTTGGGCGCCAGCCACTGGTACAGCCAGACGTGGCCGAGCAGACCGTACAGCACGCCAGACAGGCCGCCGAACAGGCTCGGCCCACTGGTGTAGTGCTGGGCCAGGTTGGACACCAGGCTGAACAGCAGGGTCAGGCCGAGCAGCAGCCAGGGGCCCTGGCGCAGTTCGATGCGCTTGCCCAGCTCCCAGTACCACAGGCCGTTCATGGCCAGGTGCAGCACGCCAAAGTGCAGCAACATGGGCGAGACCAGGCGCCACCATTGGCCTTCGGCCAGGCCCTGGGCCAATGGGGTGAAATGCAGGTACTCGCCCTGGACGCGAAAGTCGAGGAAGGTGAACCAGCTGATGGCGTCGAGGTTGTCGCCCAGGCTGGTGAGGCCGGCGACGATCAGGCACAGGACGAGGACGGTGGCGGTGACCTTGCAGGCTTTGGCCTGGTCCGCCAAGGATGGGGCTTTCGCGGGCACGCCCGCTCCCACAGGGTCCGGCGCAAGTTGCACGTCGGCGTTACCGTCGGGGAAGCGCTGGTAGAGCTCGCGCACGTCGGCAACCAGGGTGTCGGGGGCCCAGAGCACCTGCTCCTCGCCCTCCTCGCTGACCCGGTGCGGTACCTGCAGGCGCTGCAGCAGGTGGACGAAGCCGCTGAGGTCGACCGACAGCGGCAGGCGCATCACTTCGATGATTTTCATTGGTTGGCCTGGGGGCGTTCGACGTCGACCCAGACGAACTTGTGCGGGTCGATGCGGGTTTCATCATCCAGCCGGTAGGCCGCCAGCTTGCCATACAGCACCGCGCTGTAGTCCAGGCACGCCAGGTTGGCACGGATCGGTGCCGGGCGGCCGCTGCGCCAGTAGTGGCCGACGAACAGCAGGGGTTCGTCCTCGGCGTAGCGCAGCAGGGCATTTTTTTCGCTGTGGCTCAATGGCGTGCGGGCTACGTCTTCGGGCAGCGCATCAGGCTGGAAGACGATGTCGCCGTAGGTCTGCGGGTCTTCTTCCCAGAACTTGGTGCGGAAGAAGGCGCGGGTCAGGCCGTCGCCGCCGGTCAGGGTCAGGCCGTCCGGCAGGCGCATGTCGGTGCCGCGCAGCAGGCGGTTGCACACGGTGGCGGCGAAGCTGCCGGGCACCGCCGACGCCTGGATGAAGTGCTCGTCGATACGCCCGCCCGGGTACTGCTGACGCAGCGGTTCGATCAACCGTGGGTCCCAGCAGGCGTGCACCAGGCGGAAGCGCCCGGCATCGACGAACAGCGGCAGTTCATAGAACCACTGCACGAAGTCGTGCCAGTCGCCCGGGTGATGGGCGAACTGGGTCAGGGTTTCGTCGATCAGCCGGGCGTGGCGCGGGGTGTGTTCGCGCACGAACGACTTGCCGCTGCCGGGCAGTGCCGGGGTGACCCAGCCAAGCGCGTTGTACTCGTGGTTGCCCATGATGCAGAACGCCTGGCCGGCCTCGACCATGTCATGGACGATGTGCAGCGCCTCGCGGATGCGTGGGCCACGGTCGACGATGTCGCCCAGGAACAGCGCCTGACGCCACGGGTGACGCCAGACCCCGCCGACACGTTTGTAGCCGAGGGCGTCGAGCAGGCGTTCGAGGGTCAGTGCACAGCCGTGCACGTCGCCGATGATGTCGAAACTGCGCGCCGGATCGAGCATCAGTCGTCCCTGCCTCCCAGGCGGCTGCCCCAGCCGAGTTTGGTGCGGCACACCTCATAGTAATTGTGGTCGAGCGGGTGGATCAGGCGCAGCTTCTGCGGTTTCTTGCTGACCGTGATGGTGTCGCCCGGCGCGCAGGTGAAGTGGTTCTGGCCGTCGCAGGACACTTGCGGGTAAATCTGCAGCTCCTTGGACACCACGATCTTCAGCTCACTGTTGCCGTCGACCACGATCGGCCGCCCCGACAGGGTGTGCGGGTACATCGGCACGATGACGATGGCGTCGAGCTTGGGGTGCATGATCGGTCCACCGGCCGACAGGGCGTAGGCGGTGGAACCGGTCGGGGTGGCGACGATCAGGCCGTCGGCCTTCTGGCTGCAGACGAACTGGCCGTCGATGTAGATCTCGAACTCGATCATCCGCGTCGACTTGCCCGGGTGCAGGACCACGTCGTTGAGCGCATCGCCCTGGCCAATGGCCTCGTGATGGCGGCGCACCTCGGCCTGCAGCAGGAAGCGGTTTTCCACCAGGTAATGGCCGTCGAGCACTTCGGCAACCTTCTGTTCCAGCTCGTCCGGGCGGATATCGGTGAGAAAGCCCAGGTTGCCGCGGTTGATACCCAGCACCGGCACATTGTGCCGGGCCAGGGCGCGGGCGGCACCGAGCAGGCTGCCGTCGCCACCGACCACGATGACCAGGTCGCATACCTCGCCCAGCAACTTGCGCGTGGAGGTTTGCAGGCCGTGGCCGGGCAGCACTTCGGCGATGGTGTCCTCGAGGATCACGTGCAGGTGGCGCTCGAGGAGGAATTTTTTCAGTCGGCGAATGGTGTCGAGCACCTGCGAGCTGCCAAGGCGGCCGATGATACCGATATTGCGAAATTGCTCCATGGGGCTCCTGCAAGGCTCTGCGGCGGGTGACGATGTCGCGATTATGGGCGAAACGACCGGGTAGCGGCAAACCGGCTATGCTCGCAGCATGACGCCTTTCGCCCAGTTCCATGAGCTGCCCCGTCGCTTGCGCCGACCTGCCGTGCGCGACCTGGCGTGGACCTTGCTGTCGCCCGCGCTACTCAGCGCCCCGCCCTGCCCCCAGCGCCATCCGCTGGCGGGTAGCGCCTGGGCGGCCGATCCGCAGCACCTGCACGACTGGTTGCGCGCACTGGATGCCGATGAACTGCCCTTGCGCGACTGGCTGGCAAGGATCACCAGCCGGCGTCTGGGGCTGTACTACGAAGCTCTGTGGCAGTTCGCCCTGAAACAAGCGCCCGGGGTCGAGCTGCTGGCGTCCAACCTGGCGATTCGCACGGGGGGGCGGACCCTGGGCGAGCTGGACATTCTGCTGCGCGACGGCGAGGGCACGCATCATCTGGAGTTGGCCATCAAACTGTACCTGGGGCCGAGCGCGGGCAACGGAGGTGATCCGGCGCACTGGCTCGGGCCTGGCTGCCACGATCGCCTAGGCAGCAAACTGGCCCACCTGGCCGGGCACCAGCTGCCCATGTCGGCGGATGCGCGGAGTCGCGAAGCACTGGCTGCCGTAGGGGCCGACCAGGTGCAGGCGCACTTGTGGCTTGGTGGCTACCTGTTCTATCCATGGCCGGGGCACGCCGAGCCGCCTGCGGGTGCCAATCCCGAGCATCTGCGCGGGCGTTGGGTACGCCGACAGTACTGGGAAACCACAGCAGACCAACGCTGGCAACCGTTGCCGAGGCATGCCTGGCTGGCACCGGCACGGGCAGAGCCCGACGCATGCTGGAGCGTGCCGCAGTTCGAGGCTTGGCTGGCCGGGCTGGATGAGCATGCCCCGGCGCAGTTGCTGGTCAGGCTGGAGCCGGATGGCGAGGGCGCCTGGCAGGAAGTCGAGCGGGTGTTTCTGGTGGCGGATTGTTGGCCACATTTACCTGACAACAGAATTTTCACAGACCCAGCGCAAAGATTTGTTTCAAATAGCCAGTAGAGTGCTATCTGAGCGCCACCAAGAGCGCCATTACCAACCGATGACGAGGACCGATCATGGTTTCATCCACCCCAGCACCCCGTTACGCACGCCTGTCCATCGCCCTGCACTGGCTGATGGTTCTGCTGCTGGCCGCCGTGTACGCCTGTATCGAATTCCGCGGCCTGTTCCCCAAGGACAGCGCTGAACGCAACCTGATGAAAGACCTGCACTTCATGCTTGGCCTGAGTGTGTTCGTGCTGGTCTGGCTGCGCCTGGCCGTGCGCCTGAGCCGCCCGACCCCGCCGATCGTGCCCAAGCCAGCGGCCTGGCAGACAGGCATTGCCCACCTGGTGCATCTGGCGCTGTACCTGTTGATGATCGGCCTGCCCGTGGCCGGTTGGCTGATCCTCAGTGCCGCCGACAAACCCGTGCCCTTCTTCGGCCTCGAGCTACCGCACCTTATCGGCCCTGACCCTGACCAGGCCAAGTTCATCAAGGGCTGGCACGAGCGGGTCGCTAGCTGGGGTTACTGGCTGATCGGCCTGCATGCACTGGCCGGGCTGTACCACCATTACGTGCAACGCGACAACACGCTGCTGCGCATGCTGCCCTACAAGTAACCGCGCCGGCCCTGCAGGCCACCGGTGTGGACGAAGATCAGGCGGGTACCGGGCGCGAACAGCCCGGCCTCGACCTGATCATGCAGGGCCAGCAAGGCCTTGCCGGTGTACACGGCTTCCAGCGGCACGCCAGAGTGCCGCTCACCCTCAGCGATGAAGGCCAGCAGATCATCATCGAACTTGGCAAAGCCACCGCGGCTGGCGTCGTGCAGTTGGTAGCCTTGTGAGCCAGCCAGTGCAGCGACTGTCTGCGCCACGCCATGACCCTGCGGCACCGCCAGGGCGCCATGCACGAGGTGGTCCCCTGCTTCGGCACGTACAAGGCCGGCCACGGTGGTGCCGGTACCTGCTGCCAGCCACCAGGCGTCGTAGCCAGACCACCCCAGCGCTGACAGCTGCGAACGGGCTTGCTCGACGATCAGCGCACACCCTTCGGCACCCGCCGTCCCGCCGCCGCCCTCGGGAATACAATGCCAGCCTGGATATCGAGCCTGCCAAAGCTCCCAGAAGCCCGGCTGATAACGTGCCCGATAACCGCCGTAGCCCAGCCAGTGCAATTGCATGCCCAGTGCTTGCAGGTCGCGCACCGTCGGGGTGTCTTGCCGGTGGCCGCGCAGCAGGCCGGCGGTGGCGAAGCCAAAGCGTTTGCCTGCGGCAGCCAGGGCGTGCAGGTGGTTGGAGTGGTTGCCGCCGAGGCTTATCAGGCCGGGGGCGCCTGCGCCATGGGCATGCTGCAAGTGGTGGCGGAGCTTGAACCACTTGTTGCCGCTGATCAGGGGATCGATCAGGTCCAGGCGCAGGATGGCGGCTTGAACTTTGGCTTTTATCAGCCAAGGTAGATTCAGACGCTGTAGTGGAGCTTGAGGTAAATGCATGGAGCGGAGTTTATCAGTGAAATCGCCGGGGCCGCTTTGCGGCCCCGGCGGTCTCAGAGCTCAGCGGCCAGTCGAGAGCCTTGGTTGATCGCCCGCTTGGCATCCAGCTCGGCCGCCACATCGGCACCGCCGATCAGGTGCACCGATTGCCCCGCCGCAACCAGCCCTTCATGCAGCTCGCGCAACGGCTCCTGCCCGGCGCAGATCACCACGTTGTCCACCGCCAACACCTGCGGTTCGCCTTCGCCAACGCGAATGTGCAGGCCAGCATCGTCGATCTGCAGGTACTCGACGCCATTGAGCATCTGCACCTGCTTGTTCTTCAGCCCGGTACGGTGAATCCAGCCCGTGGTCTTGCCCAGCCCGTCGCCGACCTTGGTTTTCTTGCGCTGCAACAGGTACACCTGGCGCGCCGGCGCATGCGGCTCGGCCGTGATCCCGGCAACGCCACCGCGTGCCTCCAGGTGGGTATCGATCCCCCACTCTTTCCAGAACGCGTCGCGGTCCTGGCTGCTGGCCACGCCCTGATGCACCAGGTACTCGGAAACGTCGAAACCGATACCGCCCGCACCAATCACCGCGACCGACTTGCCCACCGCTTTGCGCTCGAGCAGCACGTCCAGGTAGCTGAGCACCTTGGCATGCCCGACACCAGGGATGGCCGGGGTACGCGGCGCGATACCGGTAGCCAGGATGATTTCGTCGTAGCCACCCGCTACCAGCGCCTGCACATCGACCCGGGTATTCAGGCGCAGATCGACGCCGGTGCTTTTCACCTTGTTACGGAAGTAGCGCAAAGTCTCGTGGAATTCCTCCTTGCCCGGTACCCGCTTGGCCACGTTGAACTGCCCGCCAATCTCGCTGGCGGCATCGAACAGCGTCACTTCATGGCCACGCTCGGCCGCGACGGTGGCCGCTGCCAGGCCGGCAGGGCCAGCGCCGACCACGGCGATGCGCTTCACGGCACGTACCGGCAGATAGTTGAGCTCGGTTTCGTGGCAGGCGCGCGGGTTGACCAGGCAACTGGTCAACTTGCCACCGAAGGTGTGGTCCAGGCAGGCCTGGTTGCAACCAATGCAGGTGTTGATCTGGTCGGCACGCCCTGCGGCCGCCTTGTTGACGAAGTCGGCGTCGGCGAGGAACGGCCGGGCCATCGAAACCATGTCGGCATCGCCCTCGGCCAGCACGGTTTCCGCCACTTCCGGGGTATTGATACGGTTGGTGGTGATCAGCGGAATGTTCACGGCGCCGCGCAGCTTGGCGGTGACCTTGCTGAACGCCGCACGCGGCACCTTGGTGGCAATGGTCGGGATGCGCGCCTCGTGCCAGCCGATACCGGTGTTGATCAGGGTCGCGCCGGCCTGCTCGATGGCCTTGGCCAGCACCTCGATCTCGTCCCAGGTGCTGCCGCCTTCGACCAGGTCAAGCATCGACAGGCGGAAGATGATGATGAAGTTTGGCCCTACGGCCTCGCGCACACGGGTGACGATCTGCACCGCCAGACGCATGCGGTTCTCGTAGCTGCCACCCCAGCGGTCGGTGCGATGGTTGGTGTGGGCGGCGAGGAACTGGTTGATGAAGTAGCCTTCGGACCCCATGATCTCGACGCCATCGTAGCCGGCACGCTGGGCCAGCACGGCACAGTTGACGAAGTCGGCGATCTGCTTCTCGATGCCCGCTTCATCCAGCTCCTTGGGCTTGAACGGGTTGATCGGTGCCTGGATCGCGCTGGGCGCCACCTGGCGCGGGCTGTAGGCGTAGCGGCCGGCATGCAGGATCTGCAGGCAGATCTTGCCGCCGGCCTCATGCACGGCCTGGGTGACGATGCGATGTTTGTCGGCTTCTTCCTTGGTACTGAGCTTGGCCGCGCCGGAGTACACCCCGCCTTCATCGTTCGGGGCGATACCGCCTGTGACCATCAGGCCGACGCCGCCACGGGCGCGCTCGGCAAAATAGGCCGCCATGCGCTCGAAACCGCCCGGGCGCTCCTCGAGGCCAGTGTGCATCGAGCCCATCAGGGTGCGGTTGCGCAAGGTGGTGAAGCCCAGATCGAGCGGGGCCAGCAAATGTGGGTAGCGGTCGGCAGCCATGGTACGGTTCCCCAGGTGGCGTGATCACGGAGTGCGGGTACCTCGGCGGGCCCCGTCGTTTGTCTGCCTGCGACAGTAAACAGCCATTTGAACGCGCTCAATGATCGAAACTGACAACTTATTGATCCTCCCGCGCAGCGGGACTACCCTAGGGAACCCTCGATTCCCAAGGCGCTGTACCGCTTGATGCGAAAACTCCTGGCAGGCGCCCTGGCGCTGGTAATGATCACCGCTCTGTGCGGCTACGGTTTCTGGACCCAACAGCGCCCGGAGGGCCATTACCTCTCCGATTTGCGCATCGAACTGGCGCTCAACCATGGCGTGCCCGGCGAGCACGGCAACCTGCTCGGTATCGAGCCGTTGCTGTTCCCCAGCGACTACCAGAGCCTGCAACGGCTGCACCGCAAGCTTTCCGCCTACCTGGAACAAGCGCGCGCCCAAGGCCTGATCGGCCCGCGCACGGTCGTGGTACTGCCGGAGCACATCGGCACCTGGCTGTGGGCACGGGGCGAAAAGAACGAGCTGTTCCAGGCCACCCGCAATCGCGACGCCGAGCAATGGCTGGAGCTGAGCAACCCGCTGCTCTATGGCCTGGCCATGCTGAGCGCCAATGGCGATGACCGGCGCGCCGATGCCCACCTGCGCATGAAGGCCCGCCAGATGGCCAGCGATTACCAGCAACTGTTCGGCGGCCTGGCCAAGGAGTTCGGCGTGACCCTGGTGGCAGGCTCGATCGTGCTGCCCGCCCCTTATGTTGAACAAGGTGTACTGCACATTGGGCACGGGCCGCTGTTCAACAGCAGCCTGGTATTCGCCGCAGACGGCTCACCGCTTGGCCAACCGCAACACCAGCAATACCCCGACAGCGAAACACGGCGCTACATCCACCACGGCAGGCATTTCCCGCTGCAAGTGTTGCAAACCCCCGCCGGGCGCCTTGGCGTGCTGATCGGCAGTGACAGTTGGTACCCCGAGAACCAGCGTCAGTTGCAGCAGCAACAGGTGAAACTGATTGCCAATCCGGTATTTCTCAGCGGCAAAGACAGTTGGGATACCCCCTGGCGCGGCAATCGCCACCAGGACGCCGCTGCCGAACTGCCCCTGCAACGCGGCGAGGTCAGCGAGCAGGCCGCCTGGCAGCGTCTGACCCAGGCAGCAGGTGACGGCGTCAGCAGCATGAGCGTGTTCATGCGTGGGCAGTTCTGGGAGCAAGGCAGCGATGGCCAGGGCTTCGCCCATCAGGCAGGTGAATTGCTGGCAGGGCCTCCCAGCCGCGGCGCACGCCTGCTGAACCTGTGGCTGTAGGCACATGAACCGCCCCCGCGTGCGCCTGGGCGACCTTTCGGTGGGTTTCGTGCAACCCTTGGCTGAAGCGCTGCGCGAGCAAGGCCATGATCCTGCGTCGCTGTTGCAGCAATACGGGCTCGATGCCGCACGCCTGGCCGAAGCGGGCGCGCGCTTGTCGATCCCGCGCTACATGCACCTCGGGCATGCGGCCATCGCGCTGTGTGGCGAGCCAGCGCTGGGCCTGCGCATGGGACGCCTCAGTCGCCTGGCCCAGGCCGGGCTGGCCGGCGTCACGGCAGCCCAGGCTCCGACCCTGGGCGAGGCAGCCCGTACGCTGCTGCGCTTCGAGCCACTCTACGCGGCAAACTACCGTGGCCACTCCAGCTATCAGGAAGACCCCCAAGGCGCGTGGCTGCATTTCTACTCGATCAGCCCCTACAACGACTACAACCGCTTCGTGGTCGATTCGCTGCTGGCGGGCTGGCTTGCGCAGCTTGCCGCCCTGGCTGGCGTCCCTGTGCAGGCCGAGCGCCTGGAAGTCGAATTCGATGCCCCTGACTATGCCGCCGCGTACCAGCCCCTGTGCAGCACACCGGTGCAGTTCGGCACCAGCGCCAACCGCTTGCGACTGAGCCGCAGCACGCTCGAGCAGGCCAACCCACAGCATTGCCCGAGCACCTTCAGCCACCTGCTGCAATTGTGTGAAGCAGAAATGCTCCAGCGCACTCGCGTGCGCAGCCTGGGCGAGCGCATTACCCATCTCCTCGGCCCGCTGCTCAATGGCGGCCGTGAACCTGACCTGGAAGAAGTGGCGCTGCGCTTGCAACTGCCCACCTGGACGCTGCGGCGCAAGCTGGCGGAAGAAGGCACGCGCTTTCGTGACCTGCTCAACGACACGCGACGCGACCTTGCCGAAGCCTACATCCGCGATACGGAGTTGGCCTTTGGCGAGATCGCTTATTTGTTGGGGTTTGCATCGGCAGAGGCCTTCCAACGCGCATTCAAGCGCTGGACGGGCCTTACGCCGGGGGAATTTCGCCGCAGCCAGCGGCGGGCAGGTTAAAGCTCCGTGGCGTCGTCTGCCGGTTCTGGCGGATCCAGTTCGAAAGCCTGAAACTCGAGCAGCTCTTCCTGATAGTCATCCATCGTCCTGCGTCCTCTTCTCATCTGTCTTCATTGGTCATGCCTTCAACCTAAACGGGCCGGGTGAAGGAATGATGACAAGCTTATGAGTGGTAAACGTAGCAGGCGTTCAGGAAGTTATCGCCAAGCTTCTGTAACAGCGAATTAAAGCGACGCCGGTGCCTCCTGCGCAGGCTGCGTATCCTGCTGCACCTGGATCGGTGCGGCCTCTGCTGGCGGTGCCACCGGTTGCGAGCCCTGGCTATCATCGACCACGGGTTTGGCTGCGGCTTCACTGGCAGGCACAGCCGCCGCAGGTGCGGGAGCGGCTTCAACCAATGGCGCAGGCGCCGGCGCTGCAACGGCCGGGGCTGCCGAGGCCTGCTCCGGCAAGCCCAGGTCTGGCGCCGGCTTCTCAGGCTTTGGCGCAGGCGCTTCGACCTTGGCCTTGGCGACCTCCTTCGGTTTCGGCAGGAAACTTTCGACCAGGGCGAAGTAGCGATCATAGAACTGCGCCGCCGTCACCGTCTCGCTGGCGACCTTGACCATCGAGTCATCGCTGGAGCCGATCGGCATGGATACCGAACCGAGCACGCCGACACCCAGGCTGGCAGAGCTGTTGGACTTCTTCAGGCTGTAACGGTCTTGCAAGGCGTTGGCGAACATGGTCGAACGCTTGTCGTCGTTGACGTCTGGCGCGCAGGTCACGTTGAAGCTGATCTGCAGGTGGTTTTCGCTGTTCTGCTGGAAGCTCTTGTTGCCCATCACCTGGTTGGCGCCACTGCTGGTGATGATGTAGCCCTGGCTGAGCAACGCGCGACGCGCCGCTTCGCAGGAGCCGGCATCGGTCACCGGGAAGCTGCGCGAGTAGGTCCCCGAGTCGTCGAAGTTCTCGTGCTCGTAGATGGCGGCTTTCTTCGAAGAGCAACCGGTCACGCCCGCCAGCACCAGGGCCAGCCCGAGCGCACCAAAGACGGATGATCTGGTCATTGCGAATTCCGGGTAAGTCAAAAAGAGGTCTATTGTGCATCACTGCAGGCAAGCACAGGAACCGTTGATCGGTGAAGAGTGTGTCAGGATCGTGTAAATCTGGTGGCCAGCAGGGCGCAGAAACGAAAAAAGCGACCCAAAGGTCGCTTTCTCGTTGCTTCAAGGCGTTCAAGGGGCCTTGAGGCGAAGATGGCGCAGCGGACGGGACTCGAACCCGCGACCCCCGGCGTGACAGGCCGGTATTCTAACCGACTGAACTACCGCTGCGTATCATTCAGGCTTGCGCCCGATTGAAACCTGGGTCTACCCTTGCGGCGCGATGGCCTCGGGGCAGGCACAAAAAAAGCGACGTCTGATCGCTTCGTTTGTGTGTGCTTCAAGGTGTTCTAGGGACCTCGAAACGAAGATGGCGCAGCGGACGGGACTCGAACCCGCGACCCCCGGCGTGACAGGCCGGTATTCTAACCGACTGAACTACCGCTGCGTATCGTTCAGGCTTGCGCCTGATTGAAACTGGGATCAGCCTCAGGCATTTCGCCTTCGGCTCCAGACCGGTGCCAGGCACCCATCTGTTACTGAAAAATGGCGCAGCGGACGGGACTCGAACCCGCGACCCCCGGCGTGACAGGCCGGTATTCTAACCGACTGAACTACCGCTGCGCAGTGCGTTTCTCTCCGGCTATCGGCTTCATCGGAAGCGTCCAGCGCTAGAAACAGTCTCAGGAAGTGGTGGGTGATGACGGGATCGAACCGCCGACCCTCTGCTTGTAAGGCAGATGCTCTCCCGGCTGAGCTAATCACCCTCGCGATGTTGCTTGTTGCGTTTGCTTCGCTGAGGCCGCGAAATTTACGCAGGTGCCGATGCTAAGTCAATAGCCCCGTTGAATTTTTTCAAAAAAGGCAAAAACGCAAAAGGGACCTTTCGGTCCCCTTGCCTTACCGCTGCCTGCTCAGGTGTAGATCATCTTGCGGGTCATGCCGCCGTCGACCACGAACTCCTGGCCGGTGACGAACCCGGCCTGGCGCGACAGCAGCCAGGCGACCATGGCTGCCACATCCTCCACCGTACCCACCCTGCCCGTCGGATGCTGGGCATGGTCGGCCTCGGTCAAGGGTTCGGCACGGCGCTGGGACGGGTCACGGGCATCGATCCAGCCCGGGCTCACCGCGTTGACGCGGATCTCCGGCCCCAGGCTTATGGCCAAGGCATGGGTCAAGGCCACCAGGCCACCCTTGCTCGCCGCGTAGGCCTCGGTGTCCGGTTCGGACTGCCGGGCACGCGTCGAGGTCAGGTTGACGATCGCACCATTGTGCGCGCGCAGGTACGGCGCACAATGCTTGGCCAGCAACATCGGCCCATTGAGGTTGACCGCCAGTACCCGGTTCCATTGCGCCAGGCTCAAGCTTTCGAGGGTCTGGTTGTGCGGGTTGGCAATGGCCGCGTTGCACACCAGCGCATCCAGCCGCCCGAACTGACCGAGCACCTCGGATACCCCGGCACTGACCTGGGCCTCGTCGGCCACGTCCATGGTGATGAACCAGGCGTTTTCGCCCAGCGCCTTGGCCACCTTGGCACCGCGCTGACGGTCGAGGTCGCTGAGCACCACTTGCCAACCTTCGCAGATCAGCCAGGCGGCAATACCCAGGCCAATGCCGCGGGCGGCACCGGTGACCAGGGCAACCCGACCATTATGGCCCGGTACACCGCCGCGGATTTCCATCAGAGAACCGCCAGCCCACGGGCGAGGTCCGCCTGCAGGTCAGCCACGTCTTCCAGGCCCACGGCAACCCGGATCAGGCTGTCGCGGATGCCCGCCGCTTCTCGCTCCTGCGGCGTCAGGCGGCCGTGGGAGGTGGTAGCCGGGTGGGCGATGGTGGTCTTGCTGTCACCCAGGTTGGTAGTGATCGAGATCACCCGGGTAGCGTCGATGAAGCGCCAGGCACCTTCTTTGCCCCCCTTGACTTCGAAGCTGACCACCGCACCGAAGCCGCTCATCTGGCGCTTGGCCAGCTCATGCTGCGGGTGGCTTGGCAGGCCGGCGTAATGCACCTTCTCCACGCCCTCCTGTTGCTCCAGCCATTCGGCCAGGACCTGGGCGCTCTCGCAGTGCGCACGCATGCGCAGCTTGAGGGTTTCCAAGCCCTTGGTGAAGATCCAGGCGTTGAAGGGGCTGAGGGTCGGCCCTGCTGTGCGCAGGAAGCCCACCACTTCTTTCATTTGCTCGGCACGACCGGCGACCACACCGCCCATGCAACGGCCCTGGCCGTCGATGAACTTGGTGGCCGAGTGGAACACGATGTCGGCACCCAGCTTGAGCGGCTGCTGCAAGGCCGGGGTGCTGAAGCAGTTGTCCACCACCAGCATGGCACCACGGGCGTGAGCAATTTCAGCCAGCGCAGGAATGTCGACCAACTCGGCCAGTGGGTTGGACGGGGACTCGACGATCAGCAGCTTGGTGTTGTCCTTGATGGCGTTTTCCCAGCCAGCGAGGTTGACCAGTGGCACGTAGTCCACCTGCACACCGAAGCGCTTGAAGTACTTCTCGAACAGGCTGATGGTCGAGCCGAATACGCTCTGCGAGACCAGCACGTGGTCGCCGGCACTGCACAGCGACATGACCACGGCGAGGATCGCCGCCATGCCGGTGGAGGTGGCCACGGCCTGCTCGGCGCCTTCCATGGCCGCCAGGCGCTCTTCGAAGGCACGCACCGACGGGTTGGTGTAGCGCGAGTAGACGTTGCCCGGCGTTTCGCCGGCAAAGCGCGCAGCGGCATCGGCCGCCGTGCGGAACACATAGCTGGAGGTCAGGAACAGCGCTTCGCTGTGCTCGGCCTCCGGTGTACGGTTTTGACCGGCGCGCACCGCCAGGGTGTCGAAACCGACACCCTCGAGGTCACTGTCCAGTCGCCCGGCATCCCATTGATCCGTCATGCCGTCGCTCCCAAATCAGTTGTTGTAGAGGTCGATGATCGCGCTGACCGCCTGGTTCTTGACCTTGGCCAGGTCGTTACGGGCCTGCTCGATACGGTCAAGGTAGGCTTCGTCGATGTCGCCGGTGACGTATTCACCGTTGAACACTGCGCAATCGAAGTGATCGATCTTGATCTTGCCGCCACCGACCGAGTCGATCAGGTCCGGCAGGTCCTGGTAGACCAGCCAGTCGGCGCCGATCAACTCGGCCACCTGTTCGGTGGTACGGTTGTGGGCGATCAGTTCGTGAACACTCGGCATGTCGATGCCGTAGACGTTGGGGTAGCGCACCGCAGGGGCTGCGGAGCAGAAGTAGACGTTCTTGGCGCCGGCTTCGCGGGCCATCTGGATGATCTGCTTGCACGTGGTGCCGCGCACGATCGAGTCGTCCACCAGCATCACGTTCTTGCCGCGGAATTCCAGCTCGATGGCGTTGAGTTTCTGGCGCACCGACTTCTTGCGGGCGGCCTGCCCAGGCATGATGAAGGTACGGCCGATGTAGCGGTTCTTGACGAAGCCTTCGCGGAACTTCACGCCCAGGCGGTTGGCCAGCTCCAGCGCTGCAGTACGGCTGGTGTCCGGGATCGGGATGACCACGTCGATGTCGTGTTCCGGGCGCTCGCGCATGATCTTGTCGGCGAGTTTTTCACCCATGCGCAGACGGGCCTTGTACACCGAGATACCGTCGATGATCGAGTCCGGGCGGGCCAGGTAGACGTGCTCGAAGATGCACGGCTGCAGCTTCGGCGCATCGGCGCACTGTTTGGTGAACAGCTGGCCTTCCTCGGTGATGTACACCGCTTCGCCCGGCGCCAGGTCGCGGATCAGGGTGAAGCCGAGCACGTCGAGGGCGACGCTTTCCGAGGCGATCATGTATTCCACGCCTTCGTCGGTGTGGCGCTGACCGAACACCACAGGGCGGATGCCGTTCGGGTCACGGAAGCCGACGACACCGTAGCCGGTGATCATCGCAACGACCGCGTAGCCGCCGACGCAACGGCTGTGCACGTGGGAAACCGCGGCGAACACGTCTTCTTCGGTCGGCTGCAGCTTGCCACGCACGGCCAGCTCATGGGCGAACACGTTCAGCAGCACTTCCGAGTCGGAATTGGTGTTGACGTGGCGCAGGTCGGACTCGTAGATCTCCTTGGCCAGCTGCTCGACGTTGGTCAGGTTGCCGTTGTGCGCCAGGGTGATGCCATACGGCGAGTTGACGTAGAACGGCTGAGCCTCGGCCGACGTCGAGCTGCCCGCAGTCGGGTAGCGCACATGGCCGATGCCGATGTTGCCGACCAGGCGCTGCATGTGGCGCTGCTGGAAGACATCGCGCACCAGGCCATTGTCCTTGCGCAGGAACAACCGGCCGTCGTGGCTGGTCACGATACCGGCAGCGTCCTGGCCGCGGTGCTGGAGGACCGTAAGCGCGTCATACAGCGCCTGATTGACGTTCGACTTACCGACGATACCGACGATGCCACACATGCGACGCAACCCCTACTTTGATAAAACTTGAACGAACAGCACTCAGGGCTTTGCCGGCCCGAGCAACTGCTCCTTGAATGGAAGATCAGCCGGAGCGCTGATCACCCCACTTGAAGACCACTGATGAGTGAAACCCAGGATCAGGTTTTTCGACCAGTCAGCGACCAATAGAAACTGTGGTATCAGGCGAGATTCCTGCCACCAGCTGTCTTGCTGCACCGGCCCCAGGCTTAGCAGGCCGACCGCTACCACCACCAGCAGGCCCCCGCGCGCGGCACCAAAGGCCATGCCGAGGAAACGATCGGTGCCGGACAGCCCGGTCACGCGGATCAGCTCGCCGATCAGGAAGTTGAGCATGGCGCCCACCAGCAAGGTGGCGACGAAAAGAATGGCGCAACCAGCGATGGTGCGCATCGACGGCGTCTGGATATAGCTCTCAAGGTACACCGAAAGCGAACCACCGAACATCCAGGCGACCGCCCCTGCGACGATCCAGATGAGCAGGGACAAGGCCTCCTTGACGAAGCCGCGTTTGAGACTGATCAGTGTGGAGACGGCGATGATCGCGATGATCGCCCAATCAACCAGGGTAAAGGCCACGGTGCTGCCTGCAGACGTTTGAGGCGGCGCATTTTACCAGAGCAAAAGGCTGGGAGTAAGCGGAATGTCAGGTGGATCCCTGAGTCAGCTTTTCAGGCCTGCATCCCCTACTGCAGGAGCGGCCTTGTGTCGCGAAAGGGCTGCAGAGCAGCCCCGGCAATTTCGCTATTTCGCTGAAACTCTTGGGCCGCTTTGCGGCCCTTTCGCGACACAAGGCCGCTCCTACAGGGGCTGCGCAGCACTCAGCCTTTTTCAGGCTGGAAGCGCGTCACGAAGCCATTGAGCTTCTGCTGGCGGTTGATCACGTCTTTCAGCTTGTCTGCCTCGGCACGCTCGATCAACGGCCCGACATACACCCGGTTCATGCCGCCGGCCGAACGGATGTAGGCGTTGTAGCCCTGGCTGCGCAGGGTCTTCTGCAGGTTCTCGGCACCGGCCCGGCTGGACAGGCTGGCCAGCTGGATCGACCAGCTTACCGGCAGGCCATTGGCATCGATCTTCGACGGTGCAGGTGCAGGCGCTGGTGCAGTCGGCACTGGCGCGGCCGGCTTGGCAGCGGGTGCTGGCGTTTGCGCTGCCGCCTGCGGTTTGTGCTGGGCTTGCACCTGGGCCTGCGGCGACGGCGTGATCGGCTGGCTCGGCGCCTTCAGCGGCGCCGTCGACTCGCTGACCACCACTGGCGGCTGCTCGGTCTGCTCGGGCTGTTCAGGCAGCGGCTGCGGCTCCGGCACCGTCACCGGCTCAACCTTGACCTCCGGCAGGGTCGGCATGGCCGGCGCCTGCGGGGCGTCGACATGTACCTGGCGCATCTCGTCCTGGCGGGTGAACAGCATTGGCAGGAAAATCACCGCCAGCGCCACCAGCACCAACGCACCCACCATGCGCTGCTTCATCCCTTTGTCCAGCACTGCCATCTAGTCACCCCTCCAGGGCCTGCCGCTCCAGCCATTCCAGGGCCTCGGCGACACAGAAAAACGAACCGAACAGCAGAATCTGATCATCCGCCGTCGCCTGCGCGCATTGCCCTTCAAGGGCTGCGTCGACGCTGGGGTAAGACTTCACCGCGGCGCCGTGGTTCGTCAAGGCAGCGGCCAATTCGCCAGCCGGACGGCTGCGCGGGGTATGCAGCGGCGCCACCGCCCACTCGTCGACCAAGCCGTGCAGCGGCGCGATGACGCCGTGCAGGTCCTTGTCGGCGAGCAGGCCGAACACTGCCAGGCGCCGCCCCTTCAATGGACGCGCAGCCAGGCGGCGGGCCAGATATTCGGCGGCGTGCGGGTTGTGCCCGACATCCAGCAACAGCTCCACGCGCCTACCCTGCCAGGTCACCTGGCGACGGTCGAGACGGCCGGTGATGCGGGTGTCGAGCAAGGCCTGATGGATCTGCCCGGCTTCCCACGGCAAGCCCATCAGCAGGTAGGCCTGCAGGGCCAGGGTAGCGTTTTCCATGGGCAGGTCGAGCAGCGGCAAACCGTGCAATGCTACCGGTTTGCCATCTGCAGTGACCCCGTGCCAGTCCCAGCCGCCTTCGCAGCTTGCCAGATCGAAATCACGGCCGCGCAGGAACAGCGGCGCCGCCAGTTCGGCGGCCTTGTCCAGCAACGGCTGCGGCGGATCGAGGTCACCGCACAGCGCCGGCCTGCCCTGGCGGAAGATGCCAGCCTTCTCGAAGGCCACCTGCTCGCGGGTATCGCCAAGGTATTCGACATGGTCGACGCCAATGCTGGTTACCAGCGCCAGGTCGGCATCCACCACGTTCACTGTGTCCAGGCGGCCACCGAGCCCCACTTCGAGCACCACGGCATCCAGCTGCGACTGGTAGAACAACCAGAACGCCGCCAGCGTGCCCATCTCGAAGTAGGTCAGGGAAATCTCGCCCCGCGCCGCCTCGACGGCAGCGAAGGCCTCGCACAGGCGCTCATCGCTGGCTTGCTGGCCATCGATCAGCACCCGTTCGTTGTAGCGCAACAGGTGGGGCGAACTGTACACCCCCACCTTCAGCCCCTGGGCCCGCAGCAGCGAGGCCACGAAGGCGCAGGTTGAGCCCTTGCCGTTGGTACCGGTCACGGTGACCACTCGTGGCGCCAGTTTGCCCAGCGCCAGCCGGGCAAGCACCTTCTGCGACCGCTCCAGGCCCATGTCGATGGCCGAGGGGTGCAATTGCTCGAGGTAGGCGAGCCACTCGCCCAGGGATCGTTGTTTCATCACGCGACCGCAGCGACCTCACGGGCCTGTTCCGGGGTCTGCTGGCCGGTCATTTGGGCCAGCAGGCGAGCCAGACGCGGGCGCAGTTCGCCACGGGAGATGATCAGGTCGATGGCGCCATGCTCCAGCAGGAACTCGCTGCGCTGGAAGCCTTCCGGCAGTTTTTCGCGCACGGTCTGCTCGATCACGCGTGGACCGGCGAAGCCGATCAGGGCCTTCGGCTCACCGACGATGACGTCGCCAAGCATCGCCAGACTGGCGGAAACGCCGCCGTAGACGGGGTCGGTCAGCACCGAGATGAACGGGATGCCTTCTTCGCGCAAGCGTGCCAGCACGGCCGACGTCTTGGCCATCTGCATCAGCGAGATCAGCGCTTCCTGCATGCGCGCACCGCCGGAGGCGGAGAAGCAGACCATCGGGCAGCGGTTTTCCAGGGCGTAGTTGGCGGCACGCACGAAACGCTCACCGACGATGGCACCCATGGAGCCCCCCATGAACGAGAACTCGAAGGCGCTGACCACGATCGGCATGCCCATCAGGGTGCCGCTCATGGAGATCAGGGCGTCTTTTTCGCCAGTCTGCTTTTGCGCACCAGCCAGGCGGTCCTTGTACTTCTTGCCGTCACGGAACTTCAGGCGGTCGACCGGCTCCAGCTCGGCACCAAGTTCGGCGCGGCCTTCCGGGTCGAGGAAGATGTCGATGCGGGCACGTGCGCCTATGCGCATGTGGTGGTTGCACTTGGGGCAGACATCCAGGGTCTTTTCCAGCTCCGGACGATACAGCACGGCCTCGCAGGCCGGGCACTTGTGCCACAGGCCTTCCGGCACCGAGCTCTTCTTCACCTCGGAACGCATGATCGAAGGGATCAGTTTGTCGACTAACCAGTTGCTCATGCTTTCTTTCTCCAGTATTGGCGGACGGGGACCGGACTGGCCGGCCATGCCCTGCCCTTGAGCTCAAATTCTTCTATGAAACGATGACGACCCGGCCACAGGGACTGCCTGCGCACCGCGCCGTCTTCAATCTGTCGTTTGGCCACGCGGCTTGCCGCTGGCCGCCCCGCAGGGCTGCGAAACCTATGGACGATGGCGCGCCGCCAGCCGTCACATCTGCGGTCACGCCTGTTTCACCGCACGCATGAAGGCTTCGATCTTCGCTGCATCCTTGATGCCCTTGGCCTGCTCCACACCGCCACTGACATCCACCGCATACGGGCGCACCTGGGCGATTGCCTGGCCGACGTTGCCGGCCGACAGCCCGCCCGCGAGGATGATCGGCTTGCTCAGCCGCGCCGGGACCAGCGACCAGTCGAAGGCCTCGCCGGTACCACCTGGTACACCGGCCACGTAAGTGTCGAGGAGAATGCCGCGGGCGCCGGCATAGCGCTGGCAGGCGGCCTCCAGGTCATCGCCGGGGCGCACCCGCAGCGCCTTGATCCAGGGGCGATGATAGCCTTCGCAATCAGCCGGGGTCTCATCGCCGTGGAACTGTAGCAGGTCCAGGGGCACCACCTCGAGGATCTCGTTCAGCTCACAACGCGAGGCGTTGACGAACAGCCCGACCGTGGTCACGAACGGCGGCAGCTCGGCAATGATCGCCCGTGCCTGGCGCACGTCCACGGCACGCGGGCTCCTGGCATAGAAGACGAAGCCGATGGCATCGGCGCCCGCCTCGGCGGCGGCCAGCGCGTCCTCGATGCGGGTAATCCCGCAGATCTTGCTGCGAACGTTGCTCATGGACTGCAAACCCTGAGTGAACTTGTGAAGGGCCCGATGTTAGCAAATGACTTTTGACGCGTCAGTCGGCCAACGCCTCGTAACCGGTCAAAAAGTGTGGACCGATGTAACGCTGCGGCAACTGGAACTCTTCCGGGTACTCCACTTGCACCAGGTACAAGCCGTAAGGGTGCGCGGTAACGCCGCCCTCGCGGCGGTTACGCCCTTCCAGCACCTCGCGCGCCCACTCGACCGGACGCTCACCCGCACCGATGGTCATCAGCACGCCGGCGATATTGCGCACCATGTGGTGCAGGAAAGCGGTGGCACGCACGTCCAGCACAATCATCTGGCCATGGCGGGTCACACGCAGGTGGTGGATATGCTTGATCGGCGACTTGGCCTGACACTGGCTGGCGCGGAAGGCGCTGAAATCATGGGTACCGAGCAGGTACTGGGCGGCCTGGGCCATGCGCCCGACGTCGAGCGGGCGGTGGTTCCAGGTCACTTCCTCGGCCAGGTGCGCAGGACGAATCGGGTCGTTGTAGATCACATAGCGGTAGCGCCGGGCACAAGCCTTGAAGCGCGCATGGAAGTCCGCCGGCATCGGCCGCGACCAGACCACGCTGATGTCGTGGGGCAGGTTGAAATTGGTGCCCAGGGTCCAGGCGCGCTCGTCACGTACGGCGCGGGTATCGAAATGCACGACCTGCCCGCAGCCGTGCACGCCGGCATCGGTGCGCCCGGCACAGATGACGCTGATCGGCTCGTCGGCCACCTTCGACAGCGCCTGCTCCAGGGCCTGCTGGACGCTGGGCACGCCGCTGGCCTGGCGCTGCCAGCCGCGATAGCGCGAGCCTTTGTATTCCACACCCAGGGCAATGCGGGTGAAGCCTTCGGCGGCCGATTCGGAGCCGGCAGTGTCGATGATGTCCAAGAGCGTGAAACCTGTGGGTGATACGGAATGGCGGGATTATAACGACAACGGCAGCCGTGTAGGGCTGCCATTGATTTTGCCTGAGCTTCGATGACCTCTTCGCGACTGAAGCCGCGAAGAGGCCATCGAAGGCGCACTCAGACCAGGCGCGAGAGCATCTCTTCGGCTTCCTGACGCTGGCCGTCATCACCGTCCTTGACCACTTCGTCGAGGATGTCACGAGCCCCTTGATGGTCGCCCATGTCGATATAGGCACGCGCCAGGTCGAGCTTGGTCGCCACTTCGTCGGCACCGGAGAAGAAGTCGAAGTCCAGGTCATCCAGCGGCTCGGGTTCGGCTGCGGCGTCCTCGGCGGTGAAGTGTGGCTCCAGGGATGGCGACTCAAGGCTCTGCGACAGCTTGTCCAGCTCGGCGTTGACGTCGTTCAGCTCCGAGGCAAAACTCTTGGCCGCCGGCGAGTCGTCTTCCAGTGACAACGAAAGATCGAAGTCTTCCGGCAGTTCCAGCTCGGAAATCGGCTCGAATTCCGGGAGCGTGTCGAAGGCTGCCAGTTCGGCGGCGACATCCACCGGCTCTTCTTCCGCCGCAGCCGGGGCAGCCGCCTCGCCACTGTCAAGATCGAAATCGGACAGGTCGAAATCGGCCAGGTCGTCGACGCTCTGCGGCTCGGCCTGGGCTTGGGCCAGCAAGGCTTCGAAATCGGCATCGGCATCGGTTTCCGGCGCCACGGCTGCCGGTTCAGCGGGCACCTGCGCTTGAGCCAGTGACGGCTCATCCAGCGTCGGCGGCTCGAGCTGATCATCTAACGGCAGATCATCCCCGAGGCTCAGGTCGAAGGCGCTGTCCAGGTCGTTATCATCGAGTACCGAGGTCTCGGTGAAAGCCTCGGCGGCTGCTTCCAGATCAGGCTCAGTTGCCGGCTCCGGCTCGACCACCGCCTGCGGCTCAGGCTGCGCTTCGGCTGGCGCTTGCGGCTGTTCCTGCAGCAACTCCTGGACATACTGCTCGTCCATTTCCGCGGCCAGTGCCGCAGCCCCCACGCCAGCGGCGGCAGCGAGCCCCAGCATGGCCGGGTAGCGCTCCTTGAGGCTGTTGACCTGCGCCGTGTTCGCTTCGCTGCCAGACAGCTTGCGCTCCTGCTCGACGAAAGCGCTGTGGTCGCCCTGGCGAGCGTAAACGTCCATCAGCTTGAGGCGCAGGGTGTCATTCTCCGGCTGCGCCGCCACTGCTGCTTCCAGCAGGTCGGCCGCGTGGTTCAGGCGACCACGCGACAGGCTCAGATCCACCTCAGCCAGCAATTCGGCATTCGGGTCCTGTACCGGCTCGGGCTCGGCAACCGCGGCCGCAGGTGCGGGGGCGGCCGGTTTTTCCGCGGCCACGGCAGCGGCAGCAGAAGCCGCCACCACGGCAGGCGACAGGGTGACGCTCGGCGCGGACACTTCCAGCCCATCGAAGCTGCTCGGTGGCAGGTCGAGGTCCGGGCTGCGCTCGCCTTCCTCGGCCAGTGCGCGGGCCATGCGCAGGTGTTTTTCCGCCTCTTGCTGCGCCTTGCGCTTGCGCGCCAGCAGCAACAGCAGGAGCAACAGCACGAGGAACGCGGAGCCGGCGATCAGGCCCAGCACCACAGGATTGGCCAGCATCTCGTCGATGGCACCTGGCTGTGCAGGCGCAACCTCGTCGGCGGGAGCTGTAGCCGGGGCCGTATCGACTGCTGCCGGCGCTGGCGCGACCACCGGTTCGGCCGGGGCCAAACCTGGCGCAGGTGGCTGCGCAGGGGCCGGCTCACCCGGCAAGGCGCCCGCAGGCGGTGCTTCAGCTGCCGCCCCCTGGGCTTCGAGGCGCGCCAACTGGTCATTCTTCAGCTGAATCAGCTTCTGCAGCTTGTCCATCTGACTCTGCAGGTCACTCACCCGGCTTTTCAATTCTTCGTTGTCACGACGGCTGGTATCCAGGCTTTCCTGGGCCACCGCCAGCGTGTCGCTGATGGCCTTGGCACTGTTGCCGCCAGCCTGCGTGCCGGGGCTGACCAGGCGCAGGTTGTCACCCTGGGCGATACGCTCGGGCGCGGCATCGGCGGCACCGCGGCGGGTGGCATCCAGCTGCCGTGCACGCGGCCCCAGGCGCCGGCCTTCACGCCAGGCGGCGTACTGCTCGGCCACTTCGCGATTGGCTTCGCCCTGGGGAATGCTCTGAATCTGCTGCTGATCGGGCAGGCGCAAGACCTGGCCCACCTTCAGCTGGTTGATGTTGTTGCCGATAAAGGCATCCGGGTTGAGTGCCTGGATGGCGATCATGGTCTGCTGCACCGAGCCACCGCCCTGGGTGTTGCGGGCAGCGATCTGCCACAGGGTGTCGCGGCGTTTGGTGGTGTAGCTGCCTGCGCTGCTGGTGGCCGGGTTGACATTGCCGGCAGCAGGCTGCTGGCCCTGGGCCTTGGCCTGGTCGAGCAACACGCTGTAGTCACGCAGCAGGCGGCCCTGCGGCCACATCACCTGGACCAGGAACTTGACCACCGGGCCAGGCAACGGCTGGCTGGAAGTGACCCGCAGCACGCTCTTGCCGTTGGGGTTGATCACCGGGGTGAACGTCAGGTCTTCGAGGTAGCCTGGAAGCTCCACACCGGCCTTGCTGAACTCTTCCGGTGGCGCCAGGCTCGGCGCCACTTCGGCTGCGGTGAGGTCGCGCACATCGAGCAGTTCGATCTCGGCGTCCAGAGGCTGGTTCTGTGCCGACTTCAATGTCAGTTCACCCAACCCCAGGGCATTCGCCATGCCAGACGTCAGCGCCGAAGCTGCCGCCATGGCCAGAACCAGTTTGCGAATTCGAAGCATGACCTCTTCCCTTGTATGAATCGTCCCAAAAACCTGCGTGCGGCGTGGGACAAAAGTGCTCGCCAGTATCTTTTACACCATGTGTTTAATCAACAATTGCGCCACCTGTACGGCGTTCAAAGCAGCGCCCTTGCGCGCATTGTCAGTGGTCAACCAAAGGTTGAGCTGCTGTTTTTCGTCAATTCCATGGCGTACACGACCAACATAGACCACGTCTTGGCCGACTGCGTCACCGACCGGGGTCGGATAATCGTCGTTTGCCACCAGCTCGATGCTTTCGGCCTGTTCCAGTGCCTGGTTGACCTGGCCCAGATCGACCGGGCGACGGCTCTGCACCGCCACACTGAAGCTATCGCCGAAAAACACCGGGACTTGAATGCAGCTCACGGAAATCTTCAGTTCCGGCAGGCCCAGCAGCACGCGAAGTTCACCCACCAGGCGGCGCTCTACGGCAGTATGCCCCTGCTCGTCGACGCCCCCGACCTGGGCCAGCACGTTGAAGGCCATCTGGCGATCGAAGAAGCGCGGCTCCAGTGGCCGGGCATTGAGCAGCTCGGCGGTTTGCCGGGCCAGTTCGCTGACCGCTTCACGGCCTTGCGCCGACACCGCCAGGGCAGCCATGACCTGCACCCGCTCGATATCCAGTTGGCCCTTGAGCGGTGCCAGGGCAACCGCCAGGGCCACGGCGGCGCAGCTGGGGCTGGTGATGCGCGCAGGCAGGCTGAGGCTGGCGACACTGTCACCATTGGCCTCCGGCACCACGGCGAGGGCATTGTCCAGGCCGCCGGAAAGGTCGATGACCGTGCAGCCGGCCTGCTCGGCCTTGCTGGCAAAACTGCGGCTGACGGCCGGACTGGTGGCAAAGAAGGCCAGCCTGACCTGGGCGAAGTCGAAACTGTCGACCTCACGCACCTTGAGCTTCCTGCCGGCGAACATCATGCTGCTGCCCGCCGATTCCATGCTGGCCAGCAGGTGCAGGGTGCCAACCGGGAAGGCCAGTTCTTCGAGGATCTGCACGAGGGTTTCACCGACGCTGCCGGTGGCGCCGACGACGGCGATATCCAGGGGAGTGGTCATGCTAGGGATCCTTTTGCTGAAACGGCGGGGGCGGCACTTTACTTGGATTGTAGGCTTTTGTCTGTGCTGGCCTCTTCGCGGGTGAACCCGCTCCCACAGGTACAGCGCTATCTTGAGGGTCTGTGTTTTTCCTGTGTGGGTTCACCCGCGAAGAGGCCAGTGCAGGCATAAAAAAACCCGCGCTGTCACCAGCGCGGGTTTTCGGTGCAGCCCAAGCGATCAACGCTCCAGCAGGATTCGCAGCATGCGCCGCAGCGGTTCGGCGGCGCCCCACAGCAGCTGGTCACCCACGGTGAACGCGCCCAGGTACTGCGACCCCATGTTCAGCTTGCGCAGGCGGCCAACCGGGATGTTCAGGGTACCGGTCACCTTGGTCGGGGTCAGCTCTTGCATGCTGATCTCGCGCTGGTTCGGCACCAGTTTCACCCACGGGTTGTGCTGGCTGATCATGCCTTCGATGTCGGCCAGAGGCACATCCTTGTTCAGCTTGATGGTCAGCGCCTGGCTGTGGCAGCGCATGGCGCCGATGCGCACGCAGATGCCATCGACCGGGATAGGGCTCTTGAAGCGGCCGAGGATCTTGTTGGTCTCGGCCTGGGCCTTCCACTCTTCGCGGCTCTGGCCGTTGGGCAGCTCCTTGTCGATCCACGGGATCAGGCTACCGGCCAGCGGCACGCCGAAGTTCTCGGTCGGGAACCCATCGCCACGCATGGTTTCAGCCACCTTGCGGTCGATGTCGAGGATGGCGCTGGCCGGGTTGGCCAGGTCATCGGCAACGGCTGCATGGGTAGCCCCCATCTGCTTGATCAGCTCGCGCATGTTCTGAGCACCAGCACCGGAAGCCGCCTGGTAGGTCATGGCGCTCATCCACTCGACCAGGCCAGCTTCGAACAGGCCGCCCAGGCCCATCAGCATCAGGCTGACCGTGCAGTTGCCGCCGATGTAGTTCCTGGTACCGGCTTCGAGCTGCTGGTCGATGACCTTGCGGTTGACCGGGTCCAGCACGATCACCGCATCGTCCTGCATGCGCAGCGACGAAGCGGCATCGATCCAGTAACCCTGCCAGCCGGCTTCACGCAGCTTGGGGAACACCTCGTTGGTATAGTCGCCGCCCTGACAGGTCAGGATCACGTCGAGGGTCTTGAGTTCTTCAATCGAATAAGCGTCCTTGAGCGGAGCAATATCCTTGCCCACGTTCGGGCCCTGGCCACCTACGTTGGAGGTGGTGAAGAACACCGGCTCGATAAGGTCGAAATCCTGCTCCTCCAGCATCCGCTGCATGAGCACGGAACCGACCATACCGCGCCAACCGATCAGACCTACACGTTTCATCGCAACTACACCTTTGCTAAAAGTGGGCCGCCACCTCGAGTTTTTGGTGGCGGGCCAGAGAGATTACAGATTCCGCAGCGCTGCGACTACTGCGTCGCCCATTTCCTGCGTGCCTACTTTGTTGCAGCCGGCCGACCAGATGTCACCGGTGCGCAGGCCCTGGTCCAGCACGATGCTGACCGCCTTCTCTATCGCCTCGGCTGCCACCTGCTGGTTGAAGCTGTAACGCAGCATCATCGACACCGACAGGATGGTCGCCAGCGGGTTGGCGATGCCCTGCCCGGCGATGTCCGGGGCCGAACCGTGGCAAGGCTCGTACATGCCCTTGTTTTCGGCGTCCAGGGAGGCTGAAGGCAGCATGCCGATGGAACCGGTCAGCATGGAAGCCTCATCCGACAGAATGTCACCGAACATGTTGTCGGTCACTACCACGTCGAACTGTTTCGGTGCGCGAACCAGCTGCATCGCAGCGTTATCGACGTACATGTGGCTCAGTTCGACGTCCGGATAGTCCTTGGCCACATCTTCGACCACTTCACGCCACAGCTGGCTGGAGGCCAGGACGTTGGCCTTGTCCACCGAGCACAGCTTCTTGCCACGCACGCGGGCCATGTCGAAGCCGACCCGGGCGATACGGCGCACTTCGCTTTCGCTGTAGGGCAGGGTGTCGTAGGCCTGGCGCTCGCCACCTTGCAGCTCGCGCTGACCCCGCGGGGCACCGAAGTAAATGCCGCCGGTCAGCTCGCGGACGATGAGGATATCCAGGCCCGAGACGATTTCCGGCTTCAGCGAAGATGCATCGGCCAGTTGTGGGTAGAGAATGGCCGGGCGCAGGTTGGCGAACAGGCCCAGTTGCGAACGGATTTTCAGCAAGCCGCGTTCCGGGCGGATGTCACGCTCGATCTTGTCCCATTTCGGGCCGCCTACGGCGCCCAGCAGCACGGCGTCGGCCTTGCGGGCACGCTCCAGGGTCTCGTCAGCCAGCGGTACGCCGTGCTTGTCGATGGCGGCGCCGCCGATCACGTCGTGCTCGAGGCTGAAGCCGAGCTGGAACTTGTCGTTGGCCAACTCCAGCACCTTGACCGCCTCGGCCATGATTTCCGGGCCGATGCCATCACCTGGGAGAATCAGAATCTGCTTGCTCATGCTTTCCTCTATACATTCACGCGGTGCGGCCATGTGGGCCTCACCGAAAAGTTCTTATCGCTCGGCCCACAACACCAGCACATCGGTGCTGAACGAGCCATCGGCCTCGATCTGGTAATACTGCCGTACTTCTGCGCCCATGGCTTGCTGCAATTGGAGAATGGCAACGCGCATCGGCTCGGGGGTGCGCATGCGCTCGACCCAGCTGCTGAATTCCAGGCGTAGTGGCTGGCGCGTGTGGCTGCGCACGTGCAGGCCGGCTTCGCTGACCTGGCGCTGCCATTCGGCGGCCGAGTAGTCGCGCACGTGACTGGTGTCGCGCAGCACTTCCACGGCCTGCAGGTAGGTGTCGAGCAACGGGCTGCCCGGCGACATCACGTCGATGAACGCTGCCACGCCGCCCGGCTTGAGCACCCGGCGCACTTCGCGCAGGGCCACGCCCAGGTCGCTCCAGTGATGCGCCGAATAGCGGCTGAAGACGAAGTCGAACGACGCGTCGGCGAACGGCAAGCGTTCGGCCGCACCGCATTCGGTGGTGATATTGCCCAGGCCGCGCTCGCTGGCGGCGCTGGCAACCACGTCGAGCATCGATTGCGAGAGGTCGTAGGCGACCACCTCAGCGACCAGGGGCGCGACGTGGAAACTGACATGACCGGCACCGCAGCCCAGGTCCAGCACGCGGGCATCGCCCTGCCCTGCCAGCGCGGCCTGCAACAGGGCGAACTCGCTGCCCTGGGCGTGCACGGCGCTGCTGAGGTAGGCGCTGGCCTGTTCGCCGAACTGGCGTTGGACCACATCGGTGTGGGTGGTGCTGATCATGATTCAATCCTTTAGAATTTTGTTGCCAGGACCGGCCTCTTCGCGGGCATGCCCGCTCCCACAGGGATCACCTATCTCTGTGGGAGCGGGCGTGCCCGCGAAAGGGCCGGCACTGTCACCTGCAAATGTCAGGCATCACGGAACAGCCAAGGCTGGCCGGCGCGGTGCTTGCCTTCGAATGCCTTGATCGCGTCGCTGTCCTGCAGGGTCAGGCCGATGTCGTCCAGGCCATTGAGCAGGCAATGCTTGCGGAACGCGTCGATTTCGAAGTGCAGCACCTTGCCGTCCGGGCGGGTCACCGCCTGCGCCTGCAGGTCGATGGTCAACTGGTAGCCCGGGTTGGCTTCGACCTGCTTGAACAGCTCGTCGACTTCCTCGTCGCTGAGGATGATCGGCAGCAAGCCGTTCTTGAAGCTGTTGTTGAAGAAGATGTCGGCGAAGCTCGGTGCGATCACGCTGCGGAAGCCGTATTCGTCCAGTGCCCAGGGCGCGTGCTCACGGCTCGAACCGCAACCGAAGTTCTCCCGTGCCAGCAGTACGCTGGCCCCCTGGTAACGCGCGTGGTTGAGCACGAATTCCTGGTTCAGCGGGCGCTTGCTGTTGTCCTGGTACGGCTGACCGACATCCAGGTAACGCCATTCGTCGAACAGGTTGGGGCCGAAACCGGTGCGCTTGATCGACTTGAGGAACTGCTTGGGGATGATCTGGTCGGTGTCGACGTTGGCACGATCCAACGGCGCGACGAGACCGGTGTGCTGGGTAAAGGCTTTCATGCTGCGCTCCCTTGGATCAACTCGCGGACATCGATGAAGTGGCCAGTCACCGCGGCGGCGGCGGCCATGGCCGGGCTGACCAGGTGAGTACGGCCACCGGCGCCCTGACGGCCTTCGAAGTTGCGGTTGGACGTGGACGCACAGTGCTCGCCGCTTTCCAGGCGATCCGGGTTCATTGCCAGGCACATCGAGCAGCCGGGTTCACGCCATTCGAAGCCGGCTTCGAGGAAAATCTTGTCCAGGCCTTCACGTTCGGCCTGGGCCTTGACCAGGCCCGAACCTGGCACCACCAGCGCCTGCTTGACCGTCGCGGCAACCTTGCGGCCCTTGGCGATCGCGGCGGCGGCGCGCAGGTCTTCGATGCGCGAGTTGGTGCACGAACCGATGAATACGCGGTCGAGCTTGATGTCGGTAATCGCCTGATTGGCGGCGAGGCCCATGTACTTGAGGGCGCGCTCGATCGAACCGCGCTTGATCAGGTCTGGCTCGGCAGCCGGGTCCGGCACGCGCTGGTCGACGGCCAAGACCATTTCCGGCGAAGTGCCCCAGCTGACTTGCGGCTTGATCTGCGCAGCGTCGAGTTCGACCACGGTGTCGAACACGGCATCGTCGTCGGACACCAGGTCCTTCCACGCCTCGACGGCACGCTTCCAGTCCTCGCCCTTGGGCGCATACGGGCGGCCTTCGACGTAGGCGATGGTGGTGGCGTCGGTCGCTACCAGGCCCACACGGGCACCGGCTTCGATGGACATGTTGCAGATGGTCATGCGGCCTTCCATGGACAATTCACGGATGGCGCTGCCAGCGAACTCCATGGCGTGGCCATTACCACCGGCCGTGCCGATCTTGCCGATCACGGCAAGGACGATGTCCTTGGCGGTGACGCCGGCTGGCAACTGGCCTTCAACCCGTACCAGCATGTTCTTCATCTTCTTGGCAACCAGGCACTGGGTGGCGAGCACATGCTCGACCTCGGAGGTACCGATGCCGTGGGCCAAGGCGCCGAAAGCGCCGTGGGTGGAGGTGTGCGAGTCACCGCAGACCACGGTCATGCCCGGCAAGGTGGCGCCCTGCTCCGGGCTGATGACGTGGACGATGCCCTGGCGTTCGTCGTTCATCTTGAATTCGACGATGCCATATTCGTCACAGTTTTCATCGAGGGTCTGCACCTGCAGGCGCGACACCTGGTCGACGATGGCTTCGATGCCGCCCTTGCGCTCTGGCGTGGTCGGCACGTTGTGGTCCGGGGTGGCGATGTTGGCATCGATGCGCCACGGCTTGCGATTGGCCAGGCGCAGGCCTTCGAAGGCCTGGGGCGACGTCACTTCGTGAATGATATGGCGGTCGATGTAGATCAAGGACGAGCCGTCATCACGGCGCTTGACCTCATGGGCTTCCCAGAGTTTGTCGTAGAGCGTTTTGCCAGCCATCAGACTGTTCCTCATCAGCGTCTTTCTATGCCAAAGACCCCTTGGCTTGTACGGACGATGCTATGGGGTTAGATTGAATAACTCAAATTCATAATTTTTATGCTTTGGATAACCAAAAGGAATCCGAAATCGTGGACCTGGCCAACCTCAGCGCGTTCATTGCCATTGCCGAGACCGGCAGCTTCTCGGGTGCCGGCGAGCGCCTGTTTCTGACCCAGCCAGCGATCAGCAAACGCATCGCTGGCCTGGAACAGCAACTGGACGTGCGCCTGTTCGACCGCCTGGGGCGCGAAGTGACCCTGACCGAAGCCGGCCGCGCCCTGCTGCCCCGCGCCTACCAGATCCTCAACGTTCTCGATGATACCCGCCGGGCGCTGACCAATCTGTCGGGGGAAGTGAGCGGTCGACTCACCTTGGCCACCAGCCACCACATCGGTTTGCACCGCCTGCCCCCGCTTTTACGGGCGTTTACCCGGCAGTACCCGGCTGTGGCGTTGGATATTCAGTTCATGGATTCGGAACAGGCCTACGATGAAATCCTCCATGGCCGCGCTGAAATTGCCGTCATTACCCTCGCCCCCGAGCCTCACCACCTGGTCAGGGCCGTACCGGTATGGGACGACGCCCTGGATTTCGTGGCGGCGCCCGAGCATCCACTGGCCAGCAACCAGGCGGTCAGCCTGGCCGATGTCGCCCGCCACCCGGCGGTATTCCCCGGCGGCAATACTTTCACCCACCACATCGTCCAGCGCCTGTTCGAAAGCCAGGGCCTGACGCCGAACATCGCCATGAGCACCAACTACCTGGAGACCATCAAGATGATGGTGTCGATCGGCCTGGCGTGGAGCGTGCTGCCCCGGACTATGCTGGATGATCAGGTTGCACCTATCGCCTTGCCCGGCATACAGCTGTCGCGCCAGCTAGGCTACATTCTGCACACGGAGCGAACGCTATCGAACGCTGCCAGGGCCTTCATGGCCCTGCTCGACAGCCACGCAGGGTCCGCCTGACCGGCCGTCAGCTCGGCATTTCCAACTTCATGGACGCGTCACACGCCAAAGGTCTGGTACCAATGCCCAAATCAGCAAAACGTTTTCCGCGCCTGCCGCGCATCCCAGCGGCCGACCCGCAGGAATCGGAACAGGCCTGGCAGAATGCCCCGCAGCTGCTGGCCGCCCTCAACGGCGCACGCCTGGGCGCCTGGCTGTGGGATATCGACACCGGCAGGATCAGCTGGTCAAGGGGCACCCAGGCGCTGTTCGGCTTCGACCCGCAACGCCCGCTGCCCAACGACATCGATTACCTCGACCTGCTGCCGGAAGAAGACCGTGCGCGTACCCGGCAACTGTTCCACGCGGTGGTCAATGGCGAGCCGGTGGAACAAGCCATGCGCCATCGCATCCGGTGGCCGGATGGCACCCTGCACTGGCTGGAAATCAACGGCAGCCTGACCCATGACCCTCACGGCCGGCGCCAGATGATCGGGGTGATCCGCGAAATCACCCGTCAGCGCGAACGGGAAACCGCGCTGATCAACTCGGAAAAGCGCTTCGCCACGCTGTTCCACCTGAGCCCCAACGCCATTTTACTGAGCCGCCGCCAGGACGGCATGATCATCGAGGTCAACCAGCACTTCGAAGACATGTTCGGCTGGCCCGGCGGCCAGGTGATCGGCAAGACCAGTATCGAGCTGGGCCTGTGGGTGAACCCCGAACAACGTCACCAGGTCATCGAGGCCACCCGCGGCAACCACGGCCCGGCGATCATGGAAGTGCAGTTCCGCGCCAGCACCGGCAAGCTCCACGACGGCATCCTGTGCACCCAGAGCATCGAGATGGAGGGCGTGACCTACCTGATCAGCACCTTTGTCGACACCACCGAGCGCAAACGCGCCGAACAGGCCCTCAAGGACAGCCAGGAACGCCTGGACCTGGCGCTGGACTCGGCGCAACTGGGTACCTGGGACTGGCACATCCCCAGCGGCATGCTCTACGGCTCGGCCCGCGCCGCACAATTGCACGGGCTGGATCCGGTGCCGTTCCACGAGTCGTTCGATTCGTTCTTCGAAGGCGTGCCGGAACACGAACGCTCCAGCATGCGCCAGGCCTACCGCAGCCTGCGCGAAGGCCCGGCCGGCAACTACCAGATCACCTACCGCGTGCAGCTGGAAAACGGCACTTCGCGCTATATCGAAAGCCGCGCTCGGCTGTATCGCGATGAGCAGGGCAACCCGTTGCGCATGGCTGGCACCTTGCTGGATATCACCGAGCAGGTGGAGCGCGAACAGCGCCTGAGCGCCTCGGAAGAAAAATTCGCCAGCCTGTTCCAGGTCAGCCCCGACCCGATCTGCGTGACCCGCCAGGACACCGGTCAGTTCATCGAGATCAACCCGGCCTTCACCCAGACCTTCGGCTGGAGCGCCGAACAGGTGATCGGCCGCACCGCCGAAGAGATCGGCCTGTGGGCCGAGTCGATCGAACGCGCCCAGCGCATCGAGCGGGTGATCCGCGAGCAGGCACTGAGCAACGTGGCGGTGGTGGTCAACCACCGCAATGGCGCGCCACTGACCTGCGTCATTGCCAGCCGCCTGATAAGCGTCGATGACCAGCCGTGCAGCGTCACCACGCTGCGCGACATCACCCAGCAGCAACGCGCCGAAGCGGCGCTCAAAGCCAGCGAAGAGAAGTTCGCCAAGGCCTTCCACTCCAGCCCGGACGCCATCACCATCACCGAACGCCGCAGCGGCCGCTACCTGGAGGTCAACGACGGCTTCTGCCGGCTGACGGGCTACAGCGCTGACGAAGTGATCTGCCGCAGCGTCTACGAAATCGGCATCTGGGCCGACGACAAGCAGCGCAGCGCACTGCTCAGCGAGCTCAAGGAGCGTGGCCGGGTGCACCACCGGGAGATGCTCGGGCGCAACAAGCGCGGCGACATCCTCACCGTGGAGGTGTCGGTGGAGCCGATCAGCCTCAACGAGGCGGACTGCCTGCTGCTGACCGCCCGCGATGTCAGCCAGCTGAAGAACGCCCAGGCGCAGATTCGCCACCTCGCCTACCACGACCCGCTGACCAACCTGCCCAACCGCGCCTTGCTGATGGACCGCCTGAGCCAGCAGATCGCCCTGCTGCGCCGCCACAACCTGCGCGGCGCGCTGCTGTTCCTCGACCTCGACCACTTCAAGCACATCAACGACTCGCTCGGGCACCCGGTGGGCGACACAGTGCTGAAGATCATTACCGCCCGCCTGGAAGCCAGTGTGCGCCTGGAAGACACCGTGGCGCGCCTGGGCGGCGATGAGTTCGTGGTGCTGCTCAGCGGCCTGGAAGGCAGCCGCGAGGCCGTGGAAGGCAAGGTTCGCGAACTGGCCGACACCCTGCGCGAACTGCTGGCCGAACCGATGTCGCTGGATGGCCAGCGCCTGCAGGTTACGCCGAGTATCGGCGTGGCATTGATCCCCGACCACGGCACCACGCCGGCTGACTTGCTCAAGCGCGCCGATATCGCCCTGTACCGGGCCAAGGACTCCGGGCGCAATACCACCGAACTGTTCCATACCACCATGCAGAAGGCCGCCAGCGAGCGCCTGCGCATGGAAAGCGACCTGCGCCTGGCCCTGGCGCGGGGCGAACTGGCCTTGCATTTCCAGCCCCAGGTCGATGCCCGCGACAATCGCATCGTCGGTGCCGAAGTGCTGCTGCGCTGGCATCATCCGCAACTGGGCCAGCAACCGCCGGCGCAGTTCATCCAGGTGCTGGAAGAAAGCGGCCTGATACTGGAAGTTGGCAGCTGGATTCTCGACGAAGCCTGCGATGCCTGCGCGCACATGCTCGAGGACGGCCTGATCGACGCCAGTGATTTCAGCCTGTGCGTGAACATCAGCCCGCGGCAGTTCCGCCAGAACGATTTCGTCGAGCGGGTACTGCGCAGCCTGGATGACTACCGCCTGCCACGGCAGATGCTGAAGCTGGAGATCACCGAGGGCATCGTCATCCAGAACCTGGAAGACACCATCAGCAAGATGCGTGAACTCAAGCGCTATGGCGTGAGCTTTGCCATGGACGACTTTGGCACCGGCTATTCCTCGCTCACCTACCTCAAGCGCCTGCCGGTGGATGCCTTGAAAATCGACCAGACGTTTGTCCGCGACGCACCCGATGACCCCAACGATGCCGAGATTGTCCGCGCCATCGTGGCCATGGCCCGCAGCCTGGACCTGGCGGTGATTGCCGAAGGGGTGGAACTGACCGAACAACTGGCGTTTCTCGAACGCCTGGGCTGCTACCTGTACCAGGGCTACCTGCACAGCCGGCCGTTGCCGCTGCCGGAGTTCAGGCAGATGTTGCTGGAAGCACCGGCAGATTACTGAAACGAAAAAAGGGCACCCGAAGGTGCCCTTTCTTCATCCTGAACTCAGTTCAGTGCTGGCTGGTCGCCATTGATCGGGATGCGCTTGGCCTTGGCTTCTTCCGGCACGATGCGCAGCAGGTCGATGCTGAGCAGGCCGTTGGCCAGGCCAGCCGACTTGACCTCGATATGGTCGGCCAGGCGGAACGACAGCTTGAAGGCACGCTGGGCAATGCCCTGGTGCAGGTAGGTCACTTCAGCGGTGCCGTTCTCGCGCTTGCCACCGATTACGGTCAGGACACCCTTTTCGACTTGCAGGTCGAGGTCCTGCTCCTGGAAGCCGGCTGCGGCCACCACGATGCGATAGTGGTCATCGCCATGTTTTTCCACGTTGTAGGGAGGGTAGCTGCTACCCGCCTCATTGCGCGCCGCAGACTCGAACAGGTCGTTGAAACGGTCGAAGCCAACGGAATGGCGGAACAGTGGAGCGAGAGAGAAAGCGGTAGTCATGGTCATAAACTCCTGAGGTTCAGCAAGTAAAGTCACTGCGCGACCCGACTTCGGCATCGCGTACTCAAGAGATATGGCCAGCGGGAAAGCTTTCAAGGGGATCGCTGAAAAAATATGGAATCAGTGTCAGGTTTTTCGCGGGCATGCCCGCTCCCACAGGTACAGCACCGGCCTCAAATCCCGTGCTATCCGTGTGGGAGCGGGCGCGCCCGCGAATAGGCCGGATCAGGCAACACAAGCCTCGAAGGATGTCGCTTCAACCCCAAGCAACCGGCTGATGCGGGCGCAATCATCCTCACGCCGCAACTCGGCAAACAGCACCACCGCCTCGGGATAACTGCGGGTCAGCATCGCCAGCCACTGCTTCATCCGCCCAGGCGCATAGCGCGGCGACAGCTTGGCCTGAGCCTGGCGCCAGAACTCGCGCAGCAACGGCAGCAAGTCATCCCAGCTTAGTGGCTGGTACTCGCGCCCATCGCGCGCCGCGGCGATCTGCAGGGCCAGGTCCGGGCACGACACCAGCCCGCGCCCCAGCATGATGTCTTCAGCACCACTGACCTCGCGGCAACGCCGCCAGTCGTCAACGCTCCAGATTTCACCATTGGCAAACACCGGCACCCGCACGACATCCTGCACCCGCGCCACCCACTCCCAGTGGGCGGGTGGCTTGTAGCCTTCGACCTTGGTTCGCGCATGCACCACCAGGTGCGCCGAGCCGCCGTCGGCCAACGCCGTGGCACACTCCAGCGCCCCATCCGGGCTATCGAAACCCAGGCGCATCTTGGCAGTGACCGGGATATGCGCGGGCACCGCACGGCGCACTTCGCGAACGATGGCATGCAACAACTCCGGCTCCTTGAGCAGCACCGCGCCGCCACGCGACTTGTTCACGGTCTTGGCCGGGCAGCCGAAATTCAGGTCGATGACCGGCGCCCCCAGCTCGCAGGCCAGCGCGGCGTTTTCTGCCAGGCACACCGGGTCCGAGCCCAGCAACTGCACACGCATCGGCACGCCAGCGGCCGTGCGCGCGCCCTGGCGCAGCTCAGGGGCGAGCTTGTCGAACGAGGAGGCCGGCAGCAGGCGGTCACACACGCGGATGAACTCGGTGACGCACCAATCGATGCCGCCCACTCGGGTCAGGACGTCGCGCAGGATGTTGTCGACCAGCCCCTCCATGGGGGCCAGGGCAATTTGCATGTCGGGGTCTCGGCGGAAAAAGGCGGCAGTCTAGCAAAAAAAGCCGTGGTTTCAGTTGCCGATCAGCGCCGGCCCGTAACCCTCGAGAAACTCCGCCGGCATGCGTTTGGGCTTGCCGCTGGACAGCTCGATGCAGGCAAAGGTGGTCTGGGCACGCAGCAAGGTCACGCCATCACGTGGACGCTTGAGCTGGAAGCGCCGGGTCATGCGCAGGCGCTGGTCCCAGTCGATGATCCAGGTGGCCAGTTGCAGCTCATCGTCCTCGTAGCCCGCAGCAAGGTAGTCGATTTCGTGGCGCACCACCGCCATGGCCCGGTCCAGGCGCCGGTATTCGGCCAGGTCCAGCCCCAGGCGCTGGGAGTGGCGCCAGGCGCAACGCTCCAGCCAGGTGACGTAGACCGCGTTGTTGGCGTGACCGAGGCCATCGATGTCCTCGCATCCGACGCGCAGGTCGATGATGAATGGTGCTGCCAGGTCCCAGCTCATGCCTGTTTCCTTGAAGGAAAACTGGATTTAGCATGGCCAAGCGGGCAAATGTCCAGCCTTTGTGGTGGATTGCCCGGCCTCTTCGCGGGCAAGCCCGCTTCCACAGTCAGGCACTCTGCCGCGAAGGCTCACGGGCCAGCAGCTCCAGTACCGCCTCGCTCAGACGCGGGTCAGCCAGCAGGCGCTGATGCCCACCCTCCTCCAGCAGCATCAGCCGGCTGTCGAACCAGGCCTTGTGGATGACTTGCGCCTCACCCGCGGGCACCAGCGCGTCATCCGCAGCATGCACCACCAGCCCCGGCAGCTCCAGCTGGTAGCCACTGACATCGAGGCGAGCGATCTGCATGCCGACATCGCGCTCGACCTGGCGGATGAACGCCGCCCTGGCCCGCGCCGGCAACCCCAGACGCTGGGCAAAGCCACGCAACACACCCAGCAGCTGCGCCGGGGCCGCAATGCTCACTGCGGCCTCGGCGCGCAGCCCCATCTGCAGCGCCAGCAACACGCTGGCACCGCCCATGGAGTGACCGATCACGGCACGTAGCGGCGGCAACTCGGCAGCCGCTTCCAGCAGTGCCCGGGCAAACAGCACCACATGCGCCTGCTGGCCGGGCGAGCGACCGTGGGCCGGGCCCTCCAGCGAGACCACGGTGTGCCCGGCCCGCACCAGCGTTTCGATCAGCGCCGCGAACTGGGTCGGGCGCCCTTCCCAGCCGTGCATCAGCAGCACCGTCGGCCCTTTGCCCCAACGCAAGGCCGACAAGCCGAAGCGCAAGGTGATGCGCTCGGCACTGGCCAGCAGCGGCAGCTCCCATTGCCGGGGCGGCAGGTTGCGCGGGGTCATGAAGGCACGGCGCATCTTGCCGGCGACGTGCTCGGGGGCCAGTCGACCCAAGGTGCCATTTACGCCACGAATCCAGCTCAGGGTAGTCATCGCCTTGCTCCAGGACCAGGGGTATCAGAGAACTGCCGACTTGGCGGCACGCAGAATGCGATCGGACAACTCGCCCGGGCCCAAGGCCCGCGCCAGGGCCAGGCCACCGATCATCAGGGCCAGGTCAGCCAAGGCTTTGTCGGCGTCTTCCGGGCGGTCGACCATCGCCGCCGTCATCAGCTCGATGTGCTCGGCCAGCACTTCACGGAAGGCTGCCGGCAGGCGCTGCATCTCGCCGAGCGAGTTCGGCAGCGGGCAGGCATGCACCTCGGCGTCACGGTGCTTGCGCGACAGGTAGAAGGCGCTCGCCAGGGCACGGCGCCCTTGCCCATCGAGGTTCGGGTCCATCTGGGCGAGCAAGGCACGCCGTTCGCCCAGCAACTGGCGGAAGGCTTCGAGCATGAGTTCGTCCTTGCTCTCGAAGTGCGCATAGAAACCACCCACGGTCAGGCCCGCCGCGCCCATTACCTGGCTGACGCTCGGCTCGGCCGGTCCATGCTGGATCAACGCGCTGCGGGCGGCTTCGAGAATGCGTTCGCGGGTCTTGCTCTTCTTGTCGCTCATTGGCCGGCTGCCGATCAAAATATGATGATCGAAATATTATTCCCATCATATTTTTTCGCAAGCAGAATTTGCCACCGCTTGTCGGCAGCAGCTTTTTTTCGGCGGGAAAAAAACAAAAGGCCCATTCAATAATCGAATGAGCCTTAAAAGTCCCGCAAAACTCGGGTAAAAAATGGCGTCCCCTAGGGGACTCGAACCCCTGTTACCGCCGTGAAAGGGCGGTGTCCTAGGCCACTAGACGAAGGGGACGTAACCTTCGCGAAGATTCGACGCATCGAACCCTGGCAGAATTGGTGGAGCTAAGCGGGATCGAACCGCTGACCTCCTGCATGCCATGCAGGCGCTCTCCCAGCTGAGCTATAGCCCCGAAACAAAAGACTCATTCAATATGCGAACGAGCCTTTTTAAGTCCCGCAAAACGCGGGTAAAAGTGGCGTCCCCTAGGGGACTCGAACCCCTGTTACCGCCGTGAAAGGGCGGTGTCCTAGGCCACTAGACGAAGGGGACGTAACCTTCGCGAAGATTCGACGCATCGAACCCTGGCAGAATTGGTGGAGCTAAGCGGGATCGAACCGCTGACCTCCTGCATGCCATGCAGGCGCTCTCCCAGCTGAGCTATAGCCCCGGATTTCTAGCCTCTCGGCCCAGCGACATCGTGAAACATCGCTTGTGCAAAACTGGCGTCCCCTAGGGGACTCGAACCCCTGTTACCGCCGTGAAAGGGCGGTGTCCTAGGCCACTAGACGAAGGGGACGAACCTTCTTACCTTCAAGACCTGGTTGCTGGACCCGATCTTGCTCGACAGCCATGGCTGCCAAGCGGAATTTGGTGGAGCTAAGCGGGATCGAACCGCTGACCTCCTGCATGCCATGCAGGCGCTCTCCCAGCTGAGCTATAGCCCCACAATGTCGCTCTGAACAGAAGCGCTGGCTGGGTGCCTGGCGTTTCGTTTTCGTTCATCGCTGTGGACGGGGCGCATATTAAGATCGGATCGCAGGGCTGTCAAACTAAATTTTGAAAATATTCAAAATTTTTTTCACAGATAACAATCACTTACCGCCCTGCCCGCCCAAACCTGAACATCAAGGGCCCTGGGATCAACTTGTGGGAGCGGCCTTGTGTCGCGAAAGGGCCGCAACGCGGCCCCGGCGATGTTTGCCTTGAAGCTGAAATCGTGGAACCGCGTTGCGGTCCTTTCGCGACACAACGCCGCTCCTACAGGCCGGTGAAAGGCTATCAGGCGATGTTGGCCAGCAGCTTTTCCCATTCCTTGTTTTCTTTCTTCGACACACCACCGAGCAGGTCCAGGGCCTGGCGCAGACGGTAGCGGGTCAGGTCGGGGCCAAGGATTTCCATGGCATCGAGCACCGACACCGAGCTGGCCTGGCCGGTAATGGCGGCGAACATCAGCGGCATGGCGTCACGCAGCTTCAGCTCAAGCGCTTCGACCACGGCCTGGATGCAGCCGGTGATGCGCTCTTTCTCCCACTGGCGCAGGCTTTCCAGTTTCCACAGGATCAGCTGCATCACCTGGCGCACCTGGTCGGCGGACAGCCTCTTGCTTTCGAACAGCTTGGCATCGAGCTTGAGCGCGCCCTCGAAGAAGAAACCACCCAGCGGGGCGATCTGGCTGAATGTCTCGACCCGGCCCTGCACATGCGGGGCGATTTTCATCATGTAGTCGCTGTTGAATGCCCACTTCTGCACACGTGCGGCGAATTCTTCTACCGGCAGCTCGCGCAGCCACTGGCCATTGAGCCAAGACAGCTTCTCGATGTCGAAGATCGGGCCACCCAGGGAGATACGCGACAGGTCGAAGTGCTCGACCATCTCGGCCAGGGAGAACTTCTCGCGCTCGTCCGGCATCGACCAGCCCATGCGGCCCAGGTAGTTGAGCATGGCCTCGGGCATGAAGCCCATGCGCTCGTAGAAGGTCACCGATGTCGGGTTCTTGCGCTTGGACAACTTGGACTTGTCCGGGTTGCGCAGCAGCGGCATGTAGCAAAGCTTCGGCTGCTCCCAACCGAAATACTCATACAGCTTGATCAGCTTCGGTGCCGACGGCAGCCACTCTTCGCCGCGCAGGACATGGGTGATGCCCATCAGGTGGTCATCGACCACGTTGGCCAGGAAGTAGGTCGGCAGGCCGTCATTCTTCATCAGCACCTGCATATCCATGCGGTCCCAGGGAATTTCGACGTCGCCACGGAGCATGTCCGGTACCACGCAGATACCTTCGCTCGGCACCTTCATGCGGATCACATGCGGCTCGCCGGCGGCCAGACGACGCTGCACTTCTTCGGCGCTCAGCAGCAGGGCACGGCCGTCGTAACGCGGGGTTTCACCACGGGCCATCTGTTCGGCACGCATCTGCTCCAGCTCTTCGGCGGTGCAGAAGCAGTAGAAGGCGTGGCCGGCATCGACCAGCTCCTTGGCGTACCTGGCGTAGATCTCGCCACGCTCGCTTTGCCGGTACGGACCGTGCGGGCCACCGACATCCGGGCCTTCGTTCCATTCGATGCCGAGCCAGCGCAGGGCGTCGAAGATCTGCTGCTCAGACTCGCGCGTGGAGCGCAGCTGGTCGGTGTCTTCGATACGCAGGATGAACTCACCGCCGTGCTGCTTGGCAAAGCAGTAGTTGAACAGGGCGATGTAGGCGGTGCCGACATGGGGGTCGCCAGTGGGCGATGGCGCGATACGCGTGCGAACGGTGGTCATGAGAGTCTCGAACGAAAGATGAAACAAAGGCGGGATGTTAGCAGGGAGCAGGCACTGGGCTCCAGCAATGGCGCGAACGTCACTTGTCGGCTGGCCATGTGCCGCTGTTAAATTCATTTACATTTCTGGAACGATAGTCCCCATGCCTGCCCAACTCAAACGCCGCCTGGCGATCTTCTTCACCTTGGTGGCCCTCATCGCCCTCGCCTTCCTGGCCGAGTGGTATTTCAAGGGCCGCTTCTTCGAGAGCACCGACAATGCCTACGTGCAGGGTGAAATCACCCGTATCTCCAGCCAGCTCGGCGCACGTATCGACGAGGTCCGGGTCGACGACAATCAGCACGTGAACAAGGGCGACCTGCTGGTGCGCTTGGAGGCCGCCGACTTCGAGCTGGCCGTGGAACGTGCCCGCGCCGCCCTCGCCACCCGTGAGGCCGAATATGCCCAGGCCCAGAGTCGGCTGACTCAGCAAGGCAGCCAGATCGCCGCAGGGCAGGCGCAGGTCGCCGCCAACCAGGCCACGTTCGACCGCGCGCGCCTGGACCTGAGCCGCGCCGAAAAGCTGCGCAAGCCCGGCTTCGTCTCCGAAGAGCGGGTGACCACCCTGTCGGCAGAGAGCCATGTGGCCGGTTCCCAGGTCGACAAAGCGCGTGCCGACCTGCAAAGCCAGCGCCAGCAGGTCAACGCCTTGACCGCCGACCTCAAACGCCTCGACGCGCAGATCGCCAATGCCCGCGCCGACCTGGCCCAGGCGGAACTGAACCTGACCCGCTGTGAGATTCGCGCGCCACTCAGCGGCACCATCGGCCAGCGCAATGCCCGCAGTGGCCAGGTCGTACAGGCCGGCGCCTACCTGTTGTCGATCGTGCCCGATGAGAACATCTGGGTGCAGGCCAACTTCAAGGAGACCCAGATCGGCAAGATGCAACCCGGCCAGCGCGCCGAATTGCTGTTCGACAGCTACCCCGACACCCCGATCGAAGGCCGCGTCGATAGCCTGTTCGCCGCGTCCGGCGCGCAGTTCAGCCTGCTGCCGCCAGATAATGCCACCGGCAACTTCACCAAGGTGGTGCAGCGCATCCCGGTGAAGCTGACGTTCGCCGCCGACAACCCGCTGCATGGGCGCATTCGCCCCGGCATGTCGGTCACCGCCACCGTCGACCTGCGTCACGAAGACGAAGGCCACGATGGCCGGTGATCAACTGCTCCGCCCGACTGCGGAGCCGACCCGGCGCGACTGGATCGCGGTGATGAGCGTGATGCTGGGGGCCTTCATGGCCGTGCTGGACATCCAGATCACCAACTCCTCGCTCAAGGACATCCAGGGCGCGCTTTCGGCGACCTTGGAGGAAGGCTCATGGATATCCACTTCCTACCTGGTGGCGGAAATCATCATGATTCCGCTGACCGCCTGGCTGGTTCAGCTGCTCTCGGCGAGGCGCCTGGCGGTGTGGGTGTCTGGCGGTTTCCTGGTGTCCTCATTGCTCTGCTCGATGGCCTGGAACCTCGAAAGCATGATCCTGTTCCGTGCCCTGCAGGGCTTCACCGGCGGCGCGCTGATCCCGCTGGCATTCACCCTGACCCTGATCAAATTGCCCGAGCATCACCGTGCCAAAGGCATGGCCATGTTCGCCATGACTGCCACCTTCGCCCCGTCGATCGGCCCGACCCTTGGCGGCTGGCTGACCGAAAACTGGGGCTGGGAATACATCTTCTATATCAACATCCCGCCCGGGCTGGTGATGATCGCCGGCCTGCTCTATGGCCTGGAGAAGAAAGAAGCGCACTGGGAACTGCTGAAAAGCACCGACTATGCCGGCATAGTCACCCTCGGCGTGGGCCTGGGCTGCCTGCAGGTCTTCCTTGAGGAGGGCCATCGTAAAGACTGGCTGGAGTCGAACCTGATCGTCGGCTTGGCGACTGTCGCCGCGATCAGCCTGACCACCTTCGTCATCCTGCAGCTGTCCAAATCGCAGCCCTTGATCAACCTGCGCATCCTCGGCAACCGCAATTTCGGCTTGTCGAGCATTGCCAGCCTGGGCATGGGCGTTGGGCTTTATGGTTCGATCTACCTGCTGCCGTTGTACCTGGCACAGATCCAGGGCTACAACGCCCTGCAGATCGGCGAAGTGATCATGTGGATGGGCATTCCGCAGCTGTTTCTGATTCCGCTGGTGCCGCAACTGATGAAGGTGGTGTCGCCCAAGCTGCTGTGCGCCCTCGGTTTCTGCCTGTTCGGGGTCGCCAGCTTCGGCTCGGGAGTGTTGAACCCGGACTTCGCCGGGCCGCAGTTCAACCATATCCAGATCATCCGCGCCCTTGGCCAGCCGATGATCATGGTGACCATTTCGCTGATCGCCACGGCGTATATCCAGCCGCAGGATGCCGGGTCTGCGTCGAGCCTGTTCAACATTCTGCGCAACCTGGGCGGCGCGATCGGCATCGCCTTGCTGGCAACCTTGCTGGATGCGCGGACCAAGGTGTATTTCGATTACCTGAGGGAGTCCGTGGTGCCGAGCAACCCGCAGGTGGCGGAGCGGCTGGCGCAATTGGCGGAGCGACTGGGCAATGACAATGCGGCGTTGGGCAAGCTGAGCGAAATCACCCACCAGCAGGCACTGATCATGGCCTACAACGATGCCTTCCACTTTGTCGGCATCGGGCTGGCGGTGAGCATGGTGGCGGTGTTGTTGACCCGGAAGCTGCCGGAGGGGTTGAAGGCTGGTGAAGCCCACTGACTATCGCGCCCCTGTGGGAGCGGCCTTGTGTCGCGAAAGGGCTGCAAGGCAGCCCCGGCGATTGATGCATTGAAGCCGACATCCTGGGGCTGCTTTGCAGCCCTTTCGCGACACAAGGCCGCTCCCACAGGGGCCGCAAAGGGCTTCAGCTGGTAATCAGCCGCTCGCGCAGTTGGGTAATCTCGTCACGCAGTTGCGCAGCAGCCTCGAATTCCAGGTCGCGGGCAAGCTGCATCATCTTCTCTTCCAGCTGCTTGATACGCTTGGTGATCTCGCCCGGCGTTCGCAGCTCGGCCTCGTACCGGGCGCTCTCCTCCGCCGCCTTGGCCATGCCCTTGCGCTTCTTGCTGCGCGCGCCGGGCACGGTGGCGCCTTCCATGATGTCGGTGATGTCCTTGACCACCCCCTTGGGCACGATACCGTTGGCCTGGTTGAACGCGATCTGCTTCTCGCGGCGCCGCTCCGTCTCATCGATGGCGCGCTGCATGGAGCCTGTGATGCTGTCGGCATACAGGATCGCCCGGCCATTGAGGTTACGTGCGGCACGGCCAATGGTCTGGATCAGCGAGCGCTCGGAACGCAGGAAGCCTTCCTTGTCGGCATCCAGAATTGCCACCAGCGACACCTCAGGCATGTCCAGGCCCTCGCGCAGCAGGTTGATGCCTACCAACACATCGAAGGTGCCCAGGCGCAGGTCACGGATGATTTCTACGCGCTCCACCGTGTCGATGTCCGAGTGCAGGTAGCGTACCCGCACATCGTGGTCGGCCAGGTAGTCGGTCAGGTCTTCGGCCATGCGCTTGGTCAGCGTGGTCGCCAGCACCCGGTCGCCCTGGGCGACGCGCTTGCGGATCTCCGACAGCAGGTCGTCGACCTGGGTCAGCGCCGGGCGCACTTCTACTTGTGGGTCGACCAGGCCGGTCGGACGCACTACCTGCTCCACCACCCGGCCGGCATGCTCGGCTTCATAGGGGCCTGGGGTGGCAGACACGAAGATGGTCTGCGGGCTGACAGCCTCCCACTCGTCAAAGCGCATCGGCCGGTTGTCCAGTGCCGACGGCAGGCGGAAGCCGTATTCGACCAGGGTTTCCTTGCGCGAGCGGTCACCCTTGTACATGGCGCCAACCTGCGGAACGCTGACGTGGGACTCGTCGATCACCAGCAGGGCATCGGCGGGCAGGTAATCGTAGAGCGTGGGCGGCGGCGCGCCGGCCGGGCGCCCGGACAGGTAGCGCGAGTAGTTCTCGATGCCGTTGCAGTAACCCAGTTCGAGGATCATCTCCAGGTCGAAACGGGTGCGTTGCTCCAGGCGCTGGGCTTCGACCAGCTTGTTGGCCTTGTGCAGGTACTCGAGCCGCTCCTGCAGCTCTTCCTTGATGCCCTCCACCGCCTCCAGCAGGGTTTCCCGCGGGGTCACGTAGTGGCTCTTGGGGTAGAAGGTGAAGCGTGGCAGCTTGCGGAATACCTCGCCGGTCAGCGGGTCGAAGGCAGCGATATTCTCGACCTCGTCATCGAACAGCTCGATGCGGATGGCCTCGAGGTCGGATTCGGCCGGGAAGATGTCGATCACGTCGCCACGCACCCGGAAGGTGGCACGGGCGAAGTCCATCTCGTTGCGGGTGTATTGCAGGTCGGCCAGCCGGCGCAACAGGGCGCGCTGGTCGAGCTTGTCGCCCCGGTCGACGTGCAGGACCATCTTCAGGTAAGTCTCGGGGCTGCCGAGGCCGTAGATGCACGACACGGTGGTGACGATGATCGCATCGCGCCGTTCCAGCAGCGCCTTGGTCGCCGACAGGCGCATCTGTTCAATGTGGTCGTTGATCGAGGCATCCTTCTCGATGAAGGTGTCCGACGACGGCACGTAGGCCTCTGGCTGGTAGTAGTCGTAGTAGGAGACGAAGTACTCCACCGCGTTGTTCGGGAAGAACGCCTTGAACTCGCCATACAACTGCGCCGCCAGAGTCTTGTTCGGCGCCAGCACCAGGGTTGGCCGCTGCACCTGCTGGATGACATTGGCGATGCTGAAGGTCTTGCCCGAGCCGGTTACCCCTAGCAGGGTCTGGTGCGCCAGGCCTGCGTCGATACCCTCGACCATCTGGCGGATGGCCTCGGGCTGGTCGCCGGCCGGCTGGAAACGGGTGACGAGCTGGAACTCGGACATGACGGACCTCGCGGTAACGCAGCAACTGTAAATTTAGCCAGTAGTCTATACCCAAATGCGCGCGCCAGGGGGCGGAATCAAGGCCAAGCTGTGCGTGCGCATTACGGTGGACCGGGCATTTCGACCAATGGTCGAAAAATATTTGCGCAAATCGCCGGAAAACCTGCGCCCGACTGTCGCAGTGACCGGTCGGTATCACTATACTGACTCCCCGTTTGTGCACCGCTTCAGTGCATTCGGCTGGAGCGTGTACGCCCTATCACTCTCCAATCAGAGCCGAAGTAACAATGAGCCTGTTTTCCGCTGTCGAGCTGGCACCCCGCGACCCTATCCTGGGCCTCAACGAAGCATTCAACGCCGACCCACGTACCGACAAGGTCAACCTGGGCGTAGGCGTGTACTGCAATGAGGAAGGCCGCATTCCGCTGCTGCGCGCCGTGATCGAAGCCGAAACCCAGCGTGCAGCCCAGCACGCCTCGCGCGGCTACCTGCCGATCGATGGTATAGCCACCTACGACCAGGCCGTACAGAAACTGCTGTTCGGTGCCGAATCGCCACTGCTGGCCGCTGGCCGCGTGGTTACAGTGCAGGCCGTGGGCGGCACTGGCGCTCTGAAGATCGGCGCCGACTTCCTCAAGCGTGTTTCGCCGAATGCCGTGGTTGCCATCAGCGACCCGAGCTGGGAAAACCACCGTGCGCTGTTCGAAAGCGCGGGTTTCCCGGTGCAGAACTACCGTTACTACGACGCGCCGAGCAACGACGTCAACCGCGCCGGCATGCTCGAAGACCTCAACGCCCTGCCGTCCGGTTCGATCGTCGTGCTGCACGCCTGCTGCCACAACCCGACTGGCGTCGACCTGACCCTGGACGACTGGAAGAATGTTCTGGAAGTGGTCAAGGCCAAGGGCCACGTGCCATTCCTCGACATGGCCTACCAGGGCTTCGGTGATGGCATCGGCGAAGACGCCTTTGCCGTGCGCCTGTTCGCCGAGTCGGGCATGGAGTTCTTTGTTTCCAGCTCGTTCTCCAAGTCGTTCTCGCTGTACGGCGAGCGCGTCGGCGCGCTGTCGATCGTCACCGCCTCGAAAGACGAAAGCACCCGCGTCCTCTCGCAGGTCAAGCGTGTGATTCGCACCACCTACTCCAACCCGCCGACCCACGGCGCGACCATCGTCGCCACCGTGCTCAACAGCGCCGAGCTGCGCCAGATGTGGGAAGCGGAGCTTGGCGAGATGCGCGAACGCATCCACGGCATGCGCAAGCAGATGGTCGCGCTGTTGGCCGAATACGGCGCCAAGCGAGACTTCAGCTTCGTCGGCCGCCAGGTGGGCATGTTCTCCTACTCGGGCCTGACCGTTGAGCAGGTTGCCCGTCTGAAGAACGACTTCGGCATCTACGCGCTGGACACCGGTCGCATCGCCGTCGCCGCGCTGAACCAGAGCAACATTCACGTGGTCACCAAGGCCATCGTTGAAGTTCTGTAACTGATTGATTTGTCAGGAGGTCGCTTGACTTCCTCCTGGCAATCGGTAAGATACGCGCAGATTCCGCGATAGCTCAGTCGGTAGAGCAAATGACTGTTAATCATTGGGTCCCTGGTTCGAGTCCAGGTCGCGGAGCCAAACACTGAGAAAGCCCCCGTATGCGCAAGCATCGGGGGCTTTTTCGTTGCATGGCGAAAGAGTTGCGGCGCTCGATTTCTCAGGCGCCTAAGATCTCCAGCCAGGCACCTCAGGGCCCACACATCACTTCCTGACCGGCTCAGTCACCGGCTTGCCTTCATCCACCAGACTCCATACGAGCAATTTGGCAGGCCGGGTCTTGCTGGCGTTTCGCGAAACGCTGTGCTCGGTGCCGGGCGCTTCGTACCAGTATTCACCGGCTTTGTAGGTCTTTTCCTGTTCGTCGTTGAGCTTCGATATCACCGCCCCTTCCAGCACATAGGCCATTACCGCCCCCGGATGCTGGTGGGCAGGTGAAGCTTGCCCGGGGGCATAGCTGACCGTGAGCATGACGGCGCTCTTGCCTGGGGCATTCGAGGGCTGTTGTCGCTGAAGGACTTTTACTTGTTCTGCGGCGTCGCCGTGGGCCCAGGCTGTGGCCTGGCCACCCAGCAATCCAGCGGCAATAAGCAAGGCAAACGAAAAGTTGGCAGATTTCATGGGCTTTCTCCTGACTGGCGATTGCCTGCAGGTTAGGCCCGGCGGCACGGGGTGCAAACGGCCAATCAGAAGGAAAGCAGGGGGCCAGCCGGAACGCTCTCAGCAATTGCGCCCGATCGGATAGAACACGCCATGGCTCCACACCCCGAGCCACTCCTCGCCATCGATTACCCGTGGCACCGCCAGGTCGACCAGTTGGTAGAACACATTGCGATGGATCAACGCCTCGAGATTGCTGCGCATCAGCACATAGGGCGACGGCTCCTGAGTATCGGGATCGACCTCGATCCGCAACGGGTTCTGCGGCCCCGCTTCGGCCTGATCCTCGACATTGCTGGTAAAGCGCAGCACCTGCGCCTCACCACTGCCCACCACCTCAAGCATCACGGCCACGAATGGCGCATCATCGACGCGGATGCCGACCTTCTCCACCGGGGTGATCAGGAAATAGTCATCGCCATCGCGGCGTATGATTGTCGAGAACAGGCGAACCATAGGTTTCCGCCCGATGGGCGTACCCAGGTAGTACCAGGTCCCATCGCGGGCAATACGCATGTCGATATCGCCGCAGAAATCCGGGTTCCACAGATGCACCGGCGGCAGCCCCTTGTGCTTGGGAACTTGCGCCAACAGATCGTTGGCCTTGCCGGAATCCGTCATCGCCCTGCCCTCACTCGCTCATGCCCAGAAGGCTACGAGCGTACTCGCGCATCGGTGCGCCAAGCAAATCCTGTGGCGACTGGTCGTGGAACGTCAACAAACCGCCGCGGCTCTTGATCCGTGCGGTGTCGATCAAGTAGCGGGTATTGGTCTCGATCAGCATCATCTGCACCACCCCGGTATCCCAACCCAGGCGGTCGACCGCCTGCTCGTCATACCACTCGTCACCATTACCGATGCGGTCATCGGTGCGAGCGAAGCGGGTATACAACACGTAGTCGGCGCCCACCGAGCGGGCCTGGGCAATCGCTTCCTCAAGCCCCAGCGGGCCTTGGGCGCGACGCACCAGCGGGAAGTACTCGACGAAGCTCTTGAAGGCCTCATCGGCCACGGCATTCTGCTTCGGCAGCGGGCCCTTGCCTGGCGGCATGAATGCGCCTTGGCCAATGAAGATGAACGAATCAGGCTGCAGGCGAATCGACAGGGTACGACGGGTATCGCTGTGGTCCAGCAAGCCGGCATCGCTCATGTGGTAACGGACGCCCTCGCCCATATCGCTGACATTCATGCAACCGCCCAACGCCATCAGCGTCAGCAGCAAGACCAGGCTACGCATCTTTCCTCCAGTGACCGGTGACGAAAAACCGGCGAATAGCCGGCGGATGCAGCTTTTGCGCCAGCTTCAGCCGCCAATCACCTTCATCACCATTACCCCCCCTGAAAACGCCAGTTCCTGCTTGTCTGCCAGGGCTTTTACCAGCAGCCGCTGCAAGCCAGGGAGCGCCTGATGACGGGGTTTCTCCAACAGGTCGCCGATAAAGTGACGATTGCCGGAGGACAGGCAGCCGTGCAGCCAGCCGGTAGAGGACAGGCGCAGCCGCGAGCAGGTGCGGCAGAACGGCACGCTTTCATTGGCGATGACGCCGAAATGGCCATGCCCCGGGATCTGGTAGCGCAGCGCCGTGGCATCCAGCGGTGCGTCGACCTGTTGGTAGCCATACCGGCCGCCGATCACATCGAGCAAGGCATCGAGCCCGACAAACTGCTGCAGGAAGGCATTGTTGTCCCGGGCCAGGTGCCCCATGCGCATCAGCTCGATGAAACGCAGCTCGAACCCTCGCGCCATGCAGTAATCGAGCATCGGCAGCACCTGATCGAGGTTCTGCCCACGCATCGGTACCATGTTGACCTTGATCCGCATGCCCATGGCGCTGGCCTGATCCATGCCTGCCAACACGCTGGCCAGGTCACCGCCACGGGCGATGCGGCGGAACGCGTGGGGATCGAGGGTATCGAGGGACACGTTCAAGCGGCGAATACCGGCCGCCTGCAGTCGTGGCAGCTTGCGGGTGAGCAGTTGCCCATTGGTGGTCAGCGTGATGTCGTCAAGGTCGAGCTTGGCTACCGCCGCCAGAAAGGCATCCAGTCGAGGGCTGACCAATGGCTCGCCACCGGTAATGCGCAAGCGCTCGATACCAGCAGCTTCGATAAGGTAAGCCACGCCCCGCGCCAGGGCATCCGCGGACAGTTCATCCTGGGCTGCCACCAGGCGCTTGCCGTCTGGCACACAGTAGCTGCAGGCGTAATTACAGGCAGCCGTCAGGCTGACGCGCAGGTTGCGAAAACGCCTGCCTTGACGATCGACGATCATGGATGACTCCGGCATGGATGAATCGGGGCTGGCAAAACTTGACTCATGGTTCAAGTTTTTGCAAGTCCCCTTTACACCCCGGGCTCACCCGCTGACGACAAGTGCCTTTAGTGAGTGGCTTCCGGATCACGCTTGCGCTTGTTGCCCATGCGCACGCCGATATCCATGAGGAACTGGAAGAAGCCTTCCTGATCCTCCAGCACGTTGCTCCAGAACGGCGAGTGGTACAGCGCCACGGCGCCATGTACCAACGCCCAGGCGGCGCAGTAGTGGAAGTACGGCGGCACGTCTTCAAGCTTGCCTTCGCTGATGCGGCCCTTGATCAGCTGGGTCAGGCGGTCGAAGTTGGAAGCGCGGATGCTGTGCAACTGCTCGACCATTTCCGGTACCTGGTTGCCCTTGACCACCTTCTCCTCCAGGCGATCGAACAGCCGGTAGCGCTGCGGGTCGCGCATGCGGAACTCGAAGTAGGCGCGCGACAGCGCCTCCTTGTCGCGATCGACATCGGCCGAGTGCAACAGCGCGTTCAGGTCGCGCTCATAGTCGAGCATCAGGCGCAGGTAGATCTCCGCCTTGGACTTGAAGTGCTTGTAGATCGTGCCTTTGCCGATCCCCACGGCGTCGGCGATCATCTCGACAGTGACGCTGTCTTCACCCTGTTCGAGGAACAGCTTCAAGGCTGTATCGAGGATTTCCTGTTCGCGACGGCGAAACTCACGGACCTTACGAGGTTCTTTCTGCATAGGAAGGACTGGATGACATTGAAGCGGTTTATTATGCCTAACTTGCAGCAAATTGCACGGATCATCCAACCATGTCTATGTTTCTCGATGAGTTTGCCCAGGCGCCGGGGCTGCGTTACCTGAACCACGCGGCCATCGCGCCCTGGCCACGCCGGGCCAGCGAGGCGGTGGCACGCTTTGCTCAGGTCAACGTGCGCCTGGGTGCAAGCGACTACCCGGCATGGCTGGCCACCGAACGCAGGCTGCGGGAAAGGCTGGCACGCCTGGTCAACGCCCCGTCCCAGGCAGACATCGCGTTGGTGAAAAACACGTCAGAGGCGCTTTCGCTGGTCGCGTTCGGCCTCGACTGGCAAGCCGGTGACCAAGTGGTGATCAGCGACGAGGAATTTCCTTCCAACCGGGTCGTCTGGGAAGCCTTGGGCGAGCATGGCGTCGAGGTAACCAAGGTGAGCCTCGCCGGGCCTGACCCTGAAGCGGCACTGCTCGCGGCCTGCGGCCCGCGTACACGCCTGCTGGCAGTGAGTGCCGTGCAGTTCGCCAGCGGCCTGCGCCTGGACCTGCCCCGCCTTGGCGAGGGGTGTCAAGCACGTCATGTCCTGTTCTGCGTCGATGCCATCCAGCAGATCGGCGCCCTGCCTTTCGACGTGCAGCACGCTCAGTGCGACTTCGCCATGGCCGACGGCCACAAGTGGATGCTGGGCCCTGAGGGCATGGGGTTGTTCTATTGCCGGGCGGCACTGCGCCCGCAGTTGAAGCTGCACGCTTATGGCTGGCATATGCTCGAACAGCTGGGCGATTTCGACCGTCGCGAGTGGCAACCGGCACGCAGCGCAAGGCGTTTTGAATGCGGCAGCCCGAACATGCTGGGGGCGTGCGCCCTGGAGGCCAGCTTGTCATTGCTGGAGGAGATAGGCATGGCAGAGGTTGGCCGGCACTTGCAACTGCGGGTCGAGCAATTGCTTCAGGGCCTGGCCAGTATTCCCGGCGTACGCCTGCATAGCCCGGTATCCCCGGAAAAACGGGCGGGCATAGTCACTTTCAGCCTTGCGGGGCAGGACAGCACGGCTGTCTATCGGAGCCTGATGGCGGAGCAGACGATCTGCGCACTGAGAGGGCCAGGTATACGGTTTTCGCCACATTTCTATACCAGTGAGCATCTGATCGACGAAGCTGTCCAGCAAATACGGCGCTTGGCCATGCGCTGAGGGAGGAAGGGACAGCGGACGTATTCCAAATCTGTTTAAAAAACGAACAGAGAAGCACTGGCACTGCGCCAAAGCTGACTAATACTTGAAGTGTTGGCGCGGCGCATCCCCCCCAAGTGGCGCGCCGATAAAGGTGCTCAGGGACCGCGTACCTTTGTTTTACTCCTAATGGTCTTAACCCGGATTCCCCCCCCAGAACCCGGGTTTTTTTTGCCCGGCACCAGCCGCCCGGCTCCGGCTCTGGCTCTGGCTCTGGCTCTGGCTCTGGCTCTGGCTCTGGCTCTGGCTTTTGATTTTGCTTCTAAGCGCGCGATAGTTCAGACAACGCGAAATGCGACTTCAGGAGGCCGAGCGCAGGCGTCTGGAGGGCCAGGGTGCGCAGCACCCCTTCGGCGTAGCCGAAGGCGCGAGATGTAGACTTGCGCAGCAAGTCGTAGGCCGCGCGGGCCCGGAAGACGCCGGAGCGAGGGGACCCCGGAGCGAAGCGCAGGGGCCGGATGATGGGAGCCAGCGTTTTTTGGTTACTTTTTGTCGCGTTTGACAAAAAGTGACCCGCCGTAAGGGCGGAAAGGTGACTGTGCGTCGCCATCACAAATGAATGTATGCGAAAAAATCAAAACCATCGCGCTCGTGCTTTTGGCTTTTGGCTTTTGGCTTTTGGCTTTTGGCTTTTGGCTTTTGGCTTTTGGCTTTTGGCTTTTGGCTTTTGGCTTTTGGCTTTTGGCTTTTGGCTTTTGGCTTTTGGCTTTTGGCTTTTGGATTTGGCTTTTGGCTTTGGAAGTGGGCTTACAAATCAGGTCTACATTCATTCGCCATGGTGGCGCTGAATCAGCTTTTCGCCTTTACGGCGACCTACTTTTTGACTGGGCAAAAAGTAGGCAAAAACCCCCGCTCCCATCATCCGGCCCCTGCGCTGCGCTCCGGGGTCCCCTCACTCCGGCGCCCTCCGGGCCCGCGCGGCCTACGACTTGCTGCGCAAGTCTACATCTCGCGCCTTCGGCTACGCCGAAGGGGTGCTGCGCACCCTGGCCCTCCAGACGCCTGCGTTCGGCCTCCTGAAGTCGCACTCTGCGTCGCCTGATCTACCGCGCGCTTAGAAGCAAAAGCAAAAGCAAAAAGCAAAAAGCAAAAAGCAAAAGCAAAAGCAAAAGCAAAAGCAAAAGCAAAAGCAAAAGCAAAAGCAAAAGCAAAAGCGATTGGTCTGGACTCAGGCCACTCGTGCCAGCGGGAACAGGCGCTTGAAATTGCCCGTGGTCTGCTCCGCCAGCTGCTGGTAGCTGACCCCACGCAACGATGCCACATACTCCGCCACCTCCCGTACATACTGCGGCAGGTTCGGCTTGCCGCGATACGGGATCGGCGCCAGGTACGGCGAGTCGGTTTCCACCAGCAGACGGTCGACCGGCACCTGCCGCGCCACCTCGCGCAGGGCATCGGCATTGCGGAAGGTGACAATACCGGACAACGAGATGTAGTAACCCAGGTCCAGCGCCGCCTTGGCCATGTCCCAGTCTTCAGTGAAGCAGTGCAACACGCCCGCCTGCGGCAGGTTCGCTTCACGCAACAGCGCCAGGGTATCGGCCCGCGCCGCACGGGTATGCACGATTACCGGTTTGCCGGTCTGCCGCGAGGCTTCCAGGTGCAGGCGGAACGACGCCTGCTGCAACTCGGCGGCTTCCGGCTCGTAGTGGTAGTCCAGGCCGGTTTCGCCAATCGCCACCACATGCGGGTGCGCCAACTCGCGCAGCAGCCACTCCAGTGCCGGCGTCTCGCCCGGCGCAAGGTCCAGCGGGTGCACGCCCACCGAGCAGTCGACATCGGCGTACTGCTCGCTCAGCGCCTTCACCGCCCCGGCATTTTCGGCGCTGACGCCAATGCACAGAAAATGCCCGACCCCACGCTCGCGCGCTGCCTGCAGGGCAGCATCGAGGGAGCCCTGATGGGCGCTCAGGTCAAGACGGTCGAGATGGCAATGGGAATCTACGAGCATGGGAGGCGGCACACATGAAAAGATGGAAAGTCAGCGGGAACCGGGCAGCTGCAGCCAGTGGCCCAGCAGCGCTTCCAGCAGCAGTACACGATTGAGGTTGGCTTTGCCGAGCACCTTCTGGCGCTGTTCGAGGATCCATGCCTGGACCTCCAGCACCTTACCCTGACGGGCCTTCTGCGCGAGGTACTGCACCACCTTGCGCATGTCGGCCAAGCCCAACCCCGCTTCATCCTGGGTCAACTGGTAGCGCAGGATCAAGTGCGACCAGTCGCAGAACCAGTCGAACAGCAACAGCAACGGCACATTGCTCCAGGCCTCGGCCAGCTGACTGGGCGATTGCTGCTGCTTGAGCAGCTTCTTCACCCCGTCAGTCACCAAGGCCCGTTGCTCACGTACACCTTGCGCTTGCAGGCTGACCGCCATCAGCGGCGAACCGGCGGCGAGGGTCAACAGCTCTTCGCGCTCGGCCTCGTCGCTGTCGGGCAACGCCGTGGCCAGCCAGGCCTGGCTCTGCGCCAGGCTGGGCTGTGGGCAGACGACTTGCTGGCAGCGGCTCTTGATCGTCGGCAACAGGCGGCTGGGCTGATGACTGACCAGCAGCAGCACGGTAGCGCCCGAAGGCTCCTCCAGGCTCTTGAGCAAGGCGTTGGAAGCGTTGACGTTCATCGCCTCGACCGGCTCGATCAGCACCACTTTACGCCCGCCCAGCTGCGCCGTCTGCACGACGAACGACACCAGTTCGCGCACCTGATCGACCTTGATCGGCTTGTCGGCCTCCTCCGGCTCCAGCACGAAGTTATCCGGGTGGCTACCGGCCTTGAGCAACAGGCACGACTTGCACTGCCCGCAGGCATCCAGTGCCTGCGGCTGCTGGCACAGCAGGCGCGCCATCAGCCGCTCGGCCAGGGCGCGCTTGCCAATGCCCTGCGGCCCATGCAGCAGGTAAGCGTGGGCGTGCCGGGCACGCCCGGCCAGTTGCTGCCACAGCGCCTGTTGCCAAGGGTAGGCCTCAACCACGGCAACGCTCCACGATACCCGGCAGCAGCGCATCGATGGCGCGCTGCACGGCCTCCAGTGGCTTAGCGGCGTCGAGCAGGGTGTAGCGCTGCGGCGCGCCGTGGGCGCGTTGCAGATAGGCTTGGCGCACAGCTTCGAAGAAGGCCTGGCCTTCCTGCTCGAAACGGTCCAGGCGACCGCGCGCGGCGGCGCGGGCCAAGCCGACTTCCACCGGCAGGTCGAAGACCAGGGTCAGATCCGGGCGCAGATCCCCCTGGACGAATTGCTCCAGCGCAGCGATACGCTCAACCGACAGGCCGCGGCCACCGCCCTGGTAGGCGTAGGTGGCATCGGTAAAGCGATCACAAAGCACCACCGCACCACGGGCAAGCGCCGGGCGAATCACTTCGGCCAGGTGCTGTGCACGGGCAGCGAAAACCAGCAGCAGCTCGGTGTCTGCGGCCATTACTTCGTCACTCGGCGCCAGCAACAGCTCGCGGACTTTTTCAGCCATCGGCGTACCGCCAGGCTCGCGGGTCAACACCACGTCCAGGCCCTGCTCGCGCAGCCGTGCAGCCAGGTAATCGCGATTGGTGCTCTTGCCCGCGCCTTCGGGGCCTTCAAGGGTAATAAACAAGCCGCTCACTGGCAGTCCTTAATGTTGTTCGTCGGGCGTAGCCGCGTCGGCCGGCGCGGCGTCGCTGGCAGGATCCTGCTCGGCGGGTTCGGCCGCGTCTGCAGGCGCACTTTGCGGCGCCGGGCTGGAGCGGTAATCCGCACGACGCTTGAGCTGAAACTCACGCACCGCCGAGTTGTGATCGTCCAGGTCATCGGAAAACACGTGGCTGCCATCGCCACGGGCAACGAAGTACAGGCTGGTGCCATCGGCTGGGTTGAGCGCGGCATGGATCGCCTCCCGCCCGACCATGGCGATCGGTGTCGGTGGCAGGCCGGTCATGGTGTAGGTGTTGTAAGGCGTCGGTTCGCGCAGGTCGGCGCGGGAAATCTTGCCGTTGTAGCGCTCACCCATGCCGTAGATCACCGTCGGGTCGGTCTGCAGCATCATGCCCAGGCGCAGGCGGCGGACGAAGACGCCAGCGATCTGCCCACGCTCCTGGGGGATACCGGTTTCCTTCTCCACCAGCGAGGCCATGATCAAGGCCTGGTAGGGGTCACGGTAAGGCAGGTCAGTGGTGCGCTCGGCCCATTCCTTGGCCAATACCTCGTCAAGGCGCATGTAGGCCTGCTGCAGCAGCTCGACGTCACTCATGCCACGCACGAAGCGGTAGGTATCAGGGAAGAAGCGGCCTTCAGGGAACACGCCGGTGTGGCCGAGCTTGTCCATCACTTCAGCGTCGGAAAGGCCATCCAGGGTGTGCTTGAGCTTTTCATGCCTGGCCACCGCCGAACGCACCTGGCGGAAGGTCCAGCCTTCGACCAGGGTCAGGTTGTACTGCACCACATCGCCACGGCGCCAGACGTCGAACAGATCTTCCACGGTCATGCCGGGGGTGAGGCGATACTCGCCGGTATGCAACTGTGTGCCGGCCATGTTGAAGCGCCAGTACAGGCGCAGCCAGACGGCATCGTCGAGCAAGCCTTCGGCCTGCATGCGATAGAACATGCGGTTGGGGTTGGTGCCACTGGGCACGTCGAGCAGGCGCTCTTCGGCCACATGCAGGGGCTGCTCCAGCACCGAGTTGATCTTCCAGGCCGACCAGCCCAGGGCCAGGCCAGCGAGGATCAAGCCCATTTCCAGCAGCAGCAGGAATTTGCGTCTCACGAATTCAGGTATCCAGTAACGTACGGGCAACGGCCTGCAGTTTACGGGTGAGTGGGCCCGGCGACCAGTTCAGCGCGGCAATTCCGCGCACGGGCCAGACGCCATAGACACTGTTGCAGACAAACACTTCGTCCGCCTGTTGCAATTCGTCGAACGCGATATCTCGCACCTGTACCGGGATGCCCAGCCGCTGCGCCTGCTCCAGCAGAGCACCGCGCATCACGCCGGCCACGCCACAACGGCTGAGTTCAGCCGTGAGCAGCACGCCATCGCGCACCAGGAACAGATTGCTGTATACGCCTTCGATCACCCTGCCCTGCCCGTCACGCATCAGGCCTTCGGCATGTTCGCTGTCCTGCCACTCAGAACGGGCCAGCACTTGTTCCAGGCGATTGAGGTGTTTCAGGCCGGCCAGCAACGGTTGCTCCGCAAGCCGGGTCTGGCAAGGGAACAGCCGCACGCCGTGCTGGGCATGTTCGACAGGATAGCTGGGCAGCGGGCTGCCCTGGAGAATCCGCCGCGGTGCAACGCCGGCAACCGGCGCGTAGCCCCGCTGACTGTCGCCACGGGTGAGGACCAGCTTGGCGACTCCGTCACCGAGCTGACGGGCGAAGCGCAGGATTTCATCACGCACCAGCGCCAGATCGGCGTCGATCATCAGCCGCTGGCAACCCAGCGCCAGGCGGGCCAAATGGCCGTCCAGCAGACTGGGCCGGCCAGCGCGCACGGCGATGGTCTCGAACAGGCCATCGCCGTAGGCCAGGCCGCGGTTCTGCAAATTGATCGCAGTCGCGGGCTGGCCGTCGATCCAGCTGTGCATCAATCGACGAACCGGCGGAACACCAGCGAACCGTTGGTGCCACCAAAGCCGAACGAGTTGGACAACACCACGTCGATCGGCATGCTGCGCGCCTGGTGCGGTACGAAGTCGAGGTCGCAGCCTTCGTCCGGCTCATCGAGGTTGATGGTCGGCGGCGCCATCTGGCTGTTGATCGCCAGCACGCTGAAGATCGCCTCAACTGCACCGGCAGCGCCGAGCAGGTGACCGGTCATCGACTTGGTCGAGCTGACCGCCAGCTTGTAGGCATGCTCGCCGAACACGCGCTTGATCGCCGCGACTTCGGCGATATCGCCGGCCGGGGTCGAGGTACCGTGGGCGTTGATGTAGCTGACCGCTTCAGGCTGGATGCCAGCATCGCGCAGGGCATTGGCCATGCAACGGGCAGCACCTTCACCGCTGTCGGGTGGCGAGGTCATGTGGTAGGCGTCACCGCTCATGCCGAAACCGACCAGCTCGGCATAGATGGTCGCACCACGGGCCTTGGCGTGTTCGAGCTCTTCGAGCACCAGCGCACCGGCACCGTCGGACAGCACGAAGCCATCACGGCCCTTGTCCCACGGACGGCTGGCACGGGTTGGCTCATCGTTGCGGGTGGACAGTGCACGGGACGCACCGAAGCCCCCCATGCCCAGGCCACACGCAGCCATTTCGGCGCCACCGGCAATCATCACGTCGGCTTCACCGTAGGCGATGTTGCGCGCGGCCATGCCGATGCAGTGGGTGCCGGTGGTGCAAGCGGTGGCGATGGCGTAGTTCGGCCCCTGCAGCCCCAGATGGATCGACAGGAAGCCGGAGATCATGTTGATGATCGAACCCGGCACGAAGAACGGCGAAATACGGCGCGGGCCTTGCTCGTGCAAGGTACGGCTGGTTTCTTCGATGTTGGTCAGACCGCCGATACCCGAGCCCATGGCCACGCCAATGCGCTCACGGTTGGCGTCGGTGACTTCCAGGCCGGCATTACGCACTGCCTGGAAACCGGCCGCCAGGCCGTACTGAATGAACAGGTCGAGCTTGCGGGCCTCTTTGGCCGACAGGTACTGCTCAACCTCGAAGCCTTTCACCGAGCCGCCAAAACGGGTGGAGTAGGCAGACAGGTCCGTATGCTCGATCGGACCAATGCCACTGCGGCCAGCCAGAATGCCCTGCCAGGTGCTCGGTACATCGGTACCCAGTGGCGACAGCATGCCCATACCGGTGACCACGACGCGTCTACGCGACACAGTACTCTCCTTTTCTAATCACAGAGTTTCTTGCCATTGCATTCAAGCAATGGAATGAAATGGCAACAAGCTCTCGTAGCGAGCGAAACGACGGCGCTGGCTCGCAAAGAAAAAACCGCACGCCGGCAAAGGCAGTGCGGTTCTTCTCGACAAGAAGCGTCGACTACAACGTCTTAAGCCTGGTGGTTTTTGACGTAGTCGATTGCAGCTTGAACGGTAGTGATCTTCTCGGCTTCTTCGTCAGGGATTTCGGTCTCGAATTCCTCTTCCAGAGCCATCACCAGCTCAACGGTGTCAAGCGAATCGGCACCCAGGTCATCGACGAAGGACTTCTCAGCAGTCACTTCCTCTTCCTTGACGCCCAGTTGCTCGGCGACGATTTTCTTGACGCGTTCTTCGATGGTGCTCATACCTAGTTTTCACTCCTAATGGACATATGTCAGGCAGCTGGCCGGTGACCAAGTTTATAGAAAGACGTTCGCTTTTCAAGCGGAACGCAGCTTCCCTTTAGCCACCGCACCCGCTGCCTGGAATCTGGTTGCAGCTTTATAACGGATTTTAGGCTCGCAGTATGACTCTTTTTTGAAGCAATCCGTCACATTGCGTTGCAGTTTTACATGTACATCCCGCCGTTGACCGGCACGGTAGCGCCGGTAACGTAGCCAGCGCCATCCGACGCCAGGAACGAAACCACCTTGGCAATTTCGTCAGCCTGGCCCAGGCGGCCCAGCGGAATCTGGGTTTGCAGGGCTTCGCGCTGCGCTTCTGGCAGCTCGCGGGTCATGTCGGTGTCGATGAAGCCCGGGGTCACCGAGTTGACGGTGATGCCACGCGAGCCCACTTCACGCGCCAGGGCGCGGCTGAAGCCTTCGAGGCCGGCCTTGGCCGCCGCGTAGTTGGCCTGGCCGGCGTTGCCCATGGCACCGACGACCGAACCGATGCTGATGATACGACCCCAGCGCGCCTTGGTCATGCCACGCAGCACGCCCTTGGACAGACGGTAGAGGCTGTTCAGGTTGGTGTCGATCACGTCGAACCACTCGTCGTCCTTCATGCGCAGCATGAGGTTGTCACGGGTGATACCGGCGTTGTTGACCAGAATGGCCGGTGCGCCGAACTGCTCACCAATGGCGGCCAGCACGGCTTCCACGGACTCGGCGCTGGTCACGTTCAGCTCCATGCCGGTGCCGGCGATGCCATGTTCTTTCAGGGTGGCGGCGATGCGCTCGGCACCGGAAGCCGAGGTGGCGGTACCAATCACGGTCGCGCCCTGGCGGCCCAGCTCGAGGGCGATGGCCTGGCCAATACCACGGCTGGCGCCGGTGACCAGTGCAACTTTACCTTGCAGGCTCATGCAAGCTTCTCCAAATCAGGCCAGCGCCGCACGGGTGGCGGCGACAGCGTCAGGGGTATTGAGGTTGTAGGTGGTCACGCCGTCGGCGCAACGCTTGTTCAGGCCAGCCAGGACCTTGCCCGGGCCGCATTCGACCAGGTTGACCGCACCGTTGGCGGCCAGGGTCTGCACGCATTCAACCCAGCGTACCGGCTGGTACAGCTGTGCCAGCAGGTCTCGCTTCAGGGCATCGAGGTCGGCGGCGACAGCGGCGGTGACGTTCTGCACCACCGGGATCTGCGGGGCCTTCCATTCGATGGCGTTGACGGAGTCGGCAAAGCGCTCGGCAGCCGACTCCATCAGGGCGCAGTGCGACGGCACGCTGACCGCCAGCGGCAGGGCGCGCTTGGCACCCTTGGCCTTGCACAGTTCCACGGCGCGGTCGACCGCAGCCTCGTTACCGGCGATGACCACCTGGCCTGGCGAGTTGAAGTTCACGGCGCTGACCACTTGGTCTTCGGCCGCTTCGGCGCAGATTTCCACCACGACGGCGTCATCCAGGCCCAGGATCGCAGCCATGGCACCGTGACCGGCAGGCACGGCTTCCTGCATCAGCTGACCACGACGCTCGACCAGGCGCACGGCGTCTTTCAGCGACAGGGCGCCCGCAGCGACCAGGGCGCTGTATTCGCCCAGGCTATGGCCGGAAACGAACGCCGGTTGTGCGCCGCCCTCTTCCAGCCACAGGCGCCAAAGGGCGATGGAAGCGGTGAGGATCGCTGGCTGGGTCTTGTCGGTTTGGTTGAGTTGTTCTTCCGGGCCTTCCTGGACCAGCTTCCACAGGTCATAGCCCAGAGCCTCGGAAGCCTCCTTGAAGGTCTCGATGACCACCGGCTTTTCAGCGCCGAGTTCGGCGAGCATGCCCAGCGACTGGGAACCTTGACCGGGGAAGACGAATGCGAGGGATGCAGACATTGAACAAGCCCTTATGATCTTGTCATCGGATAGGGTGCGCCGGGCCTTGGGCCGGGCGCGGAATCTGAAAACTTGGATGGAAACACAGACCAAGCGGTCACATTTAAGCACTTCATCGGCGAAATGCCTAAGGCAACAAATCTTCGAGGCGACCATGCAGCCGCTGCGGGAGGTTTTCCTGGATCTCGATCAGCGCCCGCTGGATCGCGCTCTGGAAGCCCTGCACGCCCGCCGAACCATGGCTCTTGATGACGATACCCTGCAGGCCGAGGAAGCTCGCGCCATTGTGCCGCGCTGGCGCCAGGTCGGCCTGCAGGCGCTTGAGCAACGGCATCGCCATTGCCCCTGCCACCCGCGACAACACCCCGCCCTTGAACAGCTTTTCGATACGCGCGCCGATCATGGTAGCCAGACCTTCGCTGGACTTGAGCAGGATGTTGCCGACAAAACCGTCGCACACCACCACATCCGCCTCACCGCGGTACAAGCCATCACCTTCGACGAAGCCGACATAGTTGAGGCCACGGGCGTTCTGCAGCAGGGTGGCGGCCAGCTTGACCTGCTGGTTGCCCTTGATGTCCTCGGTACCGATGTTCAGCAGCGCCACGCGTGGCCGGTGAATGCCCAGGGCCTGGGCAGCCACGGCCCCCATGACGGCGAACTGGTAGAGGTTTTCGGCACTGCAGTCGACATTGGCGCCAAGGTCGAGCAGCTGGCAGTAACCCGCCTGGGTCGGGATCGCCGCGACCATGGCCGGCCGATCGATACCCGGCAAGGTCTTGAGCACGAAACGCGACAATGCCATCAGCGCCCCGGTATTGCCGGCACTTACGCAGGCCTGGGCCTTGCCGTCACGCACCAGTTCGAGGGCGATGCGCATCGACGAGTCCGGCTTGCCGCGCAACGCCTGTGATGGCCGCTCGTCCATACCGACTACCTCACTGGCGGCGACAATCTGCAGGCGCGCGCGATCCGCAGCCGCAAGGCCGCTGACAAGATCTTCAAGGAGGGAGGGTTGACCGACGAGGGTCAGGTGCAGCGAGGGGGTAGCCGAAAGGCAGGCAATGCTAGCCTGGACAATGCTGCGGGGACCGAAGTCCCCGCCCATTGCGTCGATCGCGATGATCTGAGCGGACAAGGATTACTCGTCAGCGCCCTTATCGACCACTTTGCGGCCACGGTATACGCCTTCTGGCGAAACGTGGTGACGCAGGTGCACTTCACCGGTGGTCTTTTCTACCGACAGCGCGTTTTCCGACAGGGCGTCGTGGGAACGGCGCATGTCACGGGCAGAGCGGGATTTTTTGTTCTGCTGAACAGCCATAATTGATTAACTCCTAAACGTTTGGGTCACGCTTTAACTGCGCCAAAACACTGAACGGGTTGGACCGCGATACCTCGTCCTTGCTCGATTCGGGCTCGTCTGCGCCCGCCGGCTGCTGGCATTCTTCCGGATGGTGAGCAGGCACGATAGGCAAGGCGAGCAGCAGCTCCTCCTCGACCAAGGCCTGCAGATCCAAAGGATCTTCGCCCAGTTCCAGCACGTCATAGCCTTTCGGCAACGACTGGGTATTCGCACCCTCCTTCACCACGGCGTAAGTACATTCGCTGTGGATCGGCAGGGTGACCAGCTCAAGACAACGCTGGCAAACCATTTTGACTTCGACGTCCAGCTCGCTGTGGATAACCACCACGTGCTGTTCATCTCGTTCAAAATCGAACTTCGCCTGCACCGTACCGACATCGTCGGAAAGCGGGTCGCAGAGTCTTTCCAAATCAGCGAGTTGCAGCGTACCAGTGATGGATACGCCTCGGTCGGCTAATTTGCGCGGGTCAACGTGAGGTGGAATCGGGTCATTCAACATAGGCGCAGCATTCTAGGGATGCCCCCCGCCCCTGTCAAAGGAAATTAGGCGGCATCTCGCATGTTAGAATCGGGTTCAACTGACCAGGAGTCTATCATGCTGCCTCTGTTGCTGGCTTCCAGCTCTGCCTACCGACGCGAACTGCTCGCGCGCCTGCGCCTGCCCTTCACCTGGGCAAGCCCCGACCTAGACGAGCGACGCCTGGCTGACGAACCCGCTGTGGAACTGGTGAAACGCCTGGCCAGGCAAAAGGCCGAAGCGCTTGCCGCCAGCCATCCGGGGCACCTGATCATCGGCTCTGACCAGGTCGCGGTATTGGGCGAACAGATCCTCGGCAAGCCGCACACCTTCGATCGCGCCTGCGAGCAGCTGCTCGAAGCCAGCGGCCAGCAGGTGACCTTCCTGACCGGGCTGGCACTGCTCAATACCGCAACCGGGCACTGCCAGGTCGACTGCGTGCCGTTCACGGTCATCATGCGCGAGCTGAATCGGGAGCAGGTGGAGCGCTATGTGCAGGCGGAGCAGCCGCTGGATTGCGCGGGGAGCTTCAAGGCGGAAGGATTGGGGGTGAGTTTGTTTCAGAGCACCCATGGGTGCGATGCCACCAGCCTGATCGGGCTGCCGCTGATTCGGCTGGTGGATATGCTGACCCGGGAGGGGGTGGTTGTTCCTTGAGCCTGGCTTGAAAATTTTTGCGCCTGGGAGATCGAGCGCCGCCCGCGCGGCGCATCGCGACCAAGGTCGCTCCCACATCTGTTTCGGGCCAATCCCTCCTGTGAAGCCAACAGGGAACGCCTTGGCGCAAGGCAGAAGACAGGTGGAGCCACCGAGATGTATCGCCATGCCAACAAGGCGGATCCTGTTGGCGGCACAGGAGATACTGGCCCGACACAGATGTGGGAGCGGGCTTGCCCGCGATGCGCCGCGCGGGCGGCGCTCGATCTCACAGGCACCACAAAACTCAAGACGAACTCAGCGCAGCTGAGGCCCCTGGAACCCCATCCACATGGCCAGGTGCTCGGCCACGCTGGCACCAATGCGCTTGGAGAAGCGATCGAACGGCGACTCCTGCACGGTGTAATCGACCAAGTCCTTCTCACCCACGATCTCACGCGCCACGTAGCTGGCACTGCCCAGCCCGTCCACCAGCCCCAGTGCCTTGGCCTGCTCACCCGACCAGACCAGGCCACTGAACAGCTCCGGATGCTCCTTGTCCTTCAGGCGGTCACCCCGCCCCTGCTTGACCATGGCAATGAACTGCTGGTGCGTGGTATTGAGCACACCCTGCCAGAACGCACGCTCTTCAGGTTTTTCAGGCGAGAACGGATCAAGAAACGCCTTGTGCTCGCCAGCGGTGTAGGTACGACGCTCCACGCCCAGCTTCTCCATGGAGCCCACGAAACCGTAGCCGGCCGCCGTCACACCAATGGAACCGACCAGGCTGGCCTTGTCGGCATAGATCTCATCCGCCGCACTGGCGATGTAATAAGCCCCGGAAGCGCCCAGGTCGGCTATCACTGCATACAGTTTGATATCCGTGTACTCGCCACGCAGACGACGGATCTCGTCATACACATAGCCTGCCTGCACAGGGCTGCCGCCCGGACTGTTGATGCGCAGGACCACCGCCTTGGTCTTGGGGTCCTTGAACGCATCGCGCAGGCTCTTGACGATATTGTCGGCGCTGGCCGCTTCCTGGTCGGCAATCACCCCGCGCACTTCAACCAGGGCTGTGTGGTTGCCACTGCGCGACGCGGCCTTGTCCACATCCATGAACGGCAGGAACAGGGCGAGAATGCCAAACAGGTAGATGAAAGTCAGAAGCTTGAAGAAGATCCCCCATCGCCGGGACCGACGCTGCTCCTGAACCCCGGCCAGCAAGGTCTTTTCAAGCAACTTCCAGCTCTTCTGCTCTACACGAGCCTCTTCGTTCTGCGCTTCACGCGCTTCGCGAGCGAGACGCTCCTCTTCGGTCTCGTTAACCGGCGCTTTCCACTCGTCAGCCATGCTCACCTACCTTGGAATTGGACTTGCCTGGAACCAGCCAGCCACTCGCGCAGCTGGGAAAAATGATCGATGCATACTTGCGGGCCAAACTCGGCCAGTGCCTGAAGCGACATCGCACCGTAGCCCACCGCCACCGAATGCATGCCGGCATTGCTGGCCATTTGCAGGTCGAATGCCGAATCTCCGACCATCAGCGCCCGACCAGGTTCGACACCGCAATGCCCGAGGATTTCCTCAAGCATGAGCGGGTGAGGCTTGCCGCGGGTTTCGTCGGCGGCACGGGTAACGTCGAAGAACCGCTCCCAACCATTGGCCTTGAGCACCCGATCCAGGCCGCGGCGCGCCTTGCCGGTCGCTACTGCCAGGCGATAGCCCTCGGCACGGAAGGCATCCAGCGATTCGACCACACCGTCGAACAGCGGCGAAGGTTGTTGATCGAGGGCCATATAGATGTCGGCATAGTGCTGACGGAAGGTTTCGACCTGCTGCGGATCAAGGTGTGGATACAGTGTCGAGATGGCCTCCCCAAGCGCCAGGCCAATGATGCCCTTGACCGCACCCTCAGGGCTTGGCGCCTCGCCGGCACGCTCGGCAGCGGCATTCATCGCCTCGACGATGCGGCCGATGGAATCGGCCAGGGTGCCGTCCCAGTCGAAAATCAGCAGCTCATAGTCACGGCGCACTCAAACGCTCCACGGTCTTGGCCCAGACTTCGTCCACAGGCGCTTCGAGTTTCAGCTCGCCGCCATCTGGCAGCGGCACGGTCAATGCGTAGGCATGCAGGAACAGGCGCTTGCCCCCCAGTTCGCGGATCTCGCGGCTGAAATCCTCGTCGCCATACTTGCTGTCACCGGCGATCATGTGCCCGGCATGCAGGGTATGCACGCGAATCTGGTGGGTGCGACCGGTGATCGGGCGCGCCTCGACAATGGTGGCGAACTCGCCGAACCGACGCAGCACGCGGAACAGGGTCAACGCCTCCTTGCCTTCATCGTTGACTTCGACCATGCGTTCGCCGGAGCGCAGGTTGCTCTTGAGCAGCGGGGCGTTGACCTGCTTCTTCGAGGTTGGCCAGTGACCGCGCACCAGCGCCATGTAGCGCTTGTCCACGCCGTCACCGCGCAAGGCAGCATGCAAGTGGCGCAGCATGCTGCGCTTCTTGGCGATCATCAGCAGGCCAGAGGTGTCGCGGTCCAGGCGGTGCACCAGCTCCAGTTCCTTGGCGTCCGGGCGCAGCTGGCGCAGCGCCTCGATCACGCCGAAGCTCAGGCCGCTGCCACCGTGCACGGCGATGCCGGCTGGCTTGTTCATCACGATCAGCGCCTTGTCTTCGTAGACGATGGCGGCTTCCAGGCGTTGCAGCAGCCCCTGGGCCACCGGCGCCGGCTCGTCACGCTCGGGCAAGCGGACGGGCGGCACGCGCACGATATCGCCGGCCTGGATCTTGTACTCGGGTTTGACCCGCCCCTTGTTGACGCGCACCTCACCCTTGCGCAGGATGCGGTAGACCAAGGTCTTGGGCACGCCCTTGAGCGCCGTGATAAGGAAATTGTCGATGCGTTGGCCGGCAAGTTCCGGCGCGACTTCGATCAGCTGGACGCCGGAAGTCGGGGGGGTATTGGTCGTCATGGAGGGGATCATAACAATTATTTATGGAATTGAAGCACTTAATCATCAATGCTATAGTCGCGAACGCCGCCAAAAGCGGCAGGCCAGTGAAACCAGGCCCTGGGCCGGTTACTGACCTACGCAGTTCTCCAGGACGCGAGGCCGTCCTACGGGGTTTTCGCCAGTTTACCGAATTGCCTGGAATCGCCACCAGCGCTGTGTAGAGAAGACCGAAAAAAAACGACAAGTGTGGTTATTCACCTGCTTCCCGATTCTTTTCGCTGCACCTCTGCCCGCCCCCGTCGCTTCCACGCAACGCAAGGCGAATGCTTCGGAAATACCTGCCTTGGACATGTAATGGCGTCAGCTTCCCGTTCGAAGCTGGCGAAAAATGCAACCCGTTGCGGATTCAGCGCGCGGCAGCACCCGAATTATCAGGGATACGTGCAGGGTGGAGATGCACAGCCCTCGGACCGTGTAGCACCGCGTCCGGCCACCGGCCCACTGAACGGCCGGCGAGCGGATAAGGTCCTGAACAGATGCCTCCGGGCGTCCACGGCTGACGGTTGATTCCTCCTCCTGACTGAGTGCACGAGGCCCGCTTGGTTGATTCGGATACCCATTCGAAGCCACCGGGGCCTGGTAGGCACCGCAGCAAACAGGACGCGTCGTCGCGACAACGGCAGGCTGGGCAACCGGCTGGTGCCGAACGTTGCTCGACACGGGGGTGGCCCGGCCACCCTTTGCGCACCTTGGCACCGACCATGAGAAGTCGTGTGTGCCGCACGCCGTTTCCGGCAGCCCGGAAACCGACGGTACAACATGAAAAGAATGCTGATTAACGCAACTCAACCTGAAGAGTTGCGTGTAGCCCTGGTGGACGGCCAACGTCTCTACGACCTGGACATCGAGTCCGGCGCGCGCGAGCAGAAAAAGGCCAACATCTACAAAGGCAAGATCACCCGGATCGAGCCCAGCCTCGAAGCCGCCTTCGTCGACTTCGGCTCCGAACGTCACGGCTTCCTGCCGCTGAAGGAAATCTCCCGCGAGTACTTCAAGAAGTCCCCTGAAGGCCGGGTCAACATCAAGGAAGTCCTGAGCGAAGGCCAGGAAGTCATCGTCCAGGTCGAGAAGGAAGAGCGCGGCAACAAAGGCGCCGCCCTGACCACCTTCATCAGCCTGGCTGGCCGCTACCTGGTGCTGATGCCCAACAACCCGCGTGCCGGTGGCATCTCGCGCCGTATCGAAGGCGAAGAGCGCAACGAACTGCGTGAAGCCCTGAACGGCCTGACCGTACCGGGCGACATGGGCCTGATCGTACGCACTGCCGGCCTTGGCCGCAGCAGCGAAGAAATGCAGTGGGACCTCGATTACCTGCTGCAACTGTGGACCGCCATCAAGGAAGCGTCCCAGGACCGTGCCGCGCCCTTCCTGATCTACCAGGAAAGCAACGTCATCATCCGCGCCATCCGCGACTACCTGCGCCAGGACATCGGCGAAGTGCTGATCGACAGCATCGATGCCCAGGAAGAAGCCCTGACGTTCATCCGCCAGGTGATGCCGCAGTACGCCAGCAAGGTCAAGCTCTACGAAGACAGCGTGCCGCTGTTCAACCGTTTCCAGATCGAAAGCCAGATCGAGACCGCCTTCCAGCGCGTCGTCGACCTGCCGTCCGGCGGCTCGATCGTGATCGACCCGACCGAAGCCCTGGTGTCCATCGACATCAACTCGGCGCGCGCCACCAAGGGCAGCGACATCGAAGAAACCGCCCTGCAGACCAACCTGGAAGCGGCCGAGGAAATCGCACGTCAGCTGCGCCTGCGTGACATCGGCGGCCTGATCGTCATCGACTTCATCGACATGACTCCGGCGAAGAACCAGCGCGCCGTGGAAGAGCGTGTGCGTGAATGCCTGGAAGCCGACCGTGCCCGCGTGCAGGTTGGCCGCATCTCGCGCTTCGGCCTGCTGGAAATGTCCCGTCAGCGCCTGCGCCCATCGCTCGGCGAAAGCAGCGGCATCGTCTGCCCACGCTGCTCCGGCACCGGCATCATCCGCGACGTCGAATCGCTGTCGCTGGCCATCCTGCGCCTGATCGAAGAAGAAGCCCTGAAAGACCGCACCGCCGAAGTACGCGCCCAGGTGCCGATCCCGGTCGCAGCCTTCCTGCTCAACGAGAAGCGCAACTCGATCACCAAGATCGAACTGCGCACCCGCGCCCGCATCATCATCCTGCCGAACGACCACCTGGAAACCCCGCACTTCGAAGTCCAGCGCCTGCGCGACGACAACCCGGAAGTGCTGAACAACCAGTCCAGCTACGAAATCGCCGCCTCCGAAGCCGAAGAAGCGCCGCAGCCGACCGCCACCCGCACCCTGGTTCGCCAGGAAGCTGCGGTCAAGACCGCCCCGGCCCGCGCCAACGCCCCGGTACCGAGCGCCGCCGAAGAGCAACCTCAAGCGGCCGCACCGGCAGCGCGTGCGCCGAGCGCACCTGAGCCAAGCCTGTTCAAGGGCCTGGTGAAGTCGCTGGTCAGCCTGTTCGCCGGCAAGCAAGAGCCTGCCGCCGCACCAGTCGTCGCTGCCGCTGAAAAGCCGGCCGCCGAGCGCAGCCAACGCAACGAAGAGCGCCGCAACGGTCGCCAGCAGAGCCGCAACCGCAACGGCCGTCGCGATGAAGAGCGCAAGCCGCGTGAAGAGCGCGCCGAGCGCGCCCCGCGTGAAGAGCGCCAACCGCGTGAAGAACGCGCACCTCGCGAAGAGCGCGCCCCACGTGAAGAACGCACTCCTCGTGAAGAGCGCGCTCCGCGTGAAGAACGCGCCCCGCGCCCGCCACGCGAAGACCGCCGTGGCAACCGCGGTGAAGAACGCGTACGCGAACTGCGTGAGCCGCTGGACGCCGCACCAGCCGAACGCGAAGAGCGTCAGCCGCGTGAAGAACGGGTAGCCCGCGAGGAGCGTGCACCTCGTGAAGAGCGTGCCCCACGTGAAGAACGCGCACCTCGCGAGGAACGTGCCCCACGTGAAGAGCGCGCCCCTCGCGAAGAGCGTGCCCCACGTGAAGAACGCGCACCTCGCGAAGAGCGTGCCCCGCGTGAAGAGCGCGCTCCTCGTGAAGAGCGCCAGCCACGCCCACCGCGCGAAGAGCGCCAGCCACGCCCGGCCGAACAAGCCGCCGAGCAGGCTGCCGAGCTCGCCGAGGAGCAACTGCCGAACGAAGAGCTGCTGCAGGATGAGCAGGAAGGCACCGATGATGAGCGTCCGCGTCGTCGCTCCCGTGGCCAGCGTCGCCGCAGCAACCGCCGTGAGCGTCAGCGCAATGCCAATGGCGAGCTGATCGAAGGCAGCGAGGAAGAAGGCAGCGAAGAACAGCCGCAACAGCACCAGGCCACTGCGCTTGGCGCCGAGCTGGCAGCCGGCCTGGCCGTCACCGCCGCTGTCGCCAGCAGCCAGATCAGCGCCAATGCAGAGGCTGAAGCCAACCAGCAGGCCGAACGCGCCAACGCCGAAGCTGTGACCACTGAAAACAGCGAAGTCGCCCAGCCGACCGAGCAGGTTGAAGAGGTTGCCCAGGCCGAGCAGGCAGCCATCGCACCGGTGGTCGAGCAGCCAGTCAGCGGCCCCGTCGCCGTGGTCGAAGCCGGCGTCGAGCCAGTGGTCGAGGTCGCACCACAGCCTGTGGCCGAAGAAGCTCCTGCCACTGCAGAGCCAGTGCTCGTTGCCGAAGCACCGGTCGCAGTGCCTGCCGCTGAAAATGCACCCGCCGTTGAAGCGCCAGTTGCCGAAGCGGCGGTCGTCGAGGCCGGTGAAGCCGAGAAGGCCCAGGTCGCGGTCGAGCAAGCCCCAGTCGCCGAGCAGCCAGCGCCTGTCGCCGATGCCCAGCCTGTAGTGGCCGCAGAAACTGCGCCTGCAGCCGTCGAAGCCGCACCGGTAGTTGTCGAGCAGGCCCCTGCGGAACAAGCTCCGGCCGCTACCGTAATGCTGCCAAACGGCCGCGCCCCGAACGACCCTCGTGAAGTGCGTCGCCGCAAGCGTGAGGCCGAGGCTGCTGCCAAAGCCGCCGAGGAAGCTGCCAAGGGCGTGCTGGAAACCGCCGATGAGCACAAGCCTCATCACGGTTGATAGCCAAGGCTGAATGAAAAAGCCCCGCCAGTGCGAACTGGCGGGGCTTTTTCTTGGCTATCTGTTTACCCACGAAGCAGGCAACAGCGGCAGATCGATCAGTACAGGTTGGGCTCCATCTCCAGCGCCACCCCGAACCGCTCCAGGATATCCGCCTGGATCCGCTGCGCCAGCGCATGCACCTGCGCACCACTCGCCTGGCCATGATTGACCAACACCAGCGACTGCAACCGATGCACCCCGGCATCTCCCTCGCGATAACCTTTCCAGCCCGCTTGTTCGATCAGCCAGCCCGCTGCCAGCTTCACCTGGCCATCAGCCTGGGGATAAGCGACCACACCCGGATACTGGGCACGGATGCGCGCCACCTGCTCAGCCGACACGACCGGGTTCTTGAAGAAGCTCCCGGCATTACCCAGCTCGGCGGGATCCGGCAATTTCTCGCGACGAATGCTGCAAATCGCGTCACTGATCGCCTGCGCGGTCGGTTGTTCGACGCCCTGCTCCGCCAGCCGCTGGCGCACCGGGCCATAGTCCAGATGTGCCTGCAGCTCATGGCGCAGGGCAAAGCGTACACGCAGAATCAACCAACGCCCCGGGTTGCGCTTGAATACGCTGTCGCGGTAACCGAAAGCACAGGCCTCCAGGTTGAAATCGCGCAGTGCTCCGGTTTCACGGTCCAGCGCAGTCAGGCCGGCGAACACATCCTTGATCTCGACCCCATAGGCGCCGACATTCTGCATCGGCGCAGCCCCCACGGTGCCGGGGATCAGGCTGAGGTTTTCCAGGCCGCAGTAGCCTTGGGCCAGCGACCATTGCACGAACGGGTGCCAGGGTTCACCCGCTTGCGCTTCGACCACCACACGTTCGCCATCGTCGCTCATGACCCGCCGACCACGGCTGGCCATGTGCAACACCACTGCGTCGATATCGCGAGTCAGCAGCAGGTTGCTCCCACCCCCGATCACGTGCACCGCCAGCTTGCGCTGGCGCGCCTGAGCCAGCACCTCGCGCACGTCTTCATCGCTGTGCGCCTGGGTGAAATAACGGGCTTTCACATCGATGCCAAAGGTGTTGTAGGGCTTGAGCGAAACCTGTTCCTGCCAAACCGCTGTCATAACCGCCCCTTGATTTCCACGACCAGCTCGCGGCACGCAGCCTCGATCAGGTCGAGCACCTGCTCGAAGCCCTCAGCACCGCCATAGTAAGGGTCGGGCACCTCGTCCAGGGCCGCGCCATAGCGGCGCAGGAACAGGTCGAGTTCGCCAGCGGCGTCGTGTGGGCGCAGGGCGCGCAAGTGGCCAAGGTTGCTTTCATCCATGGCCAGGATCAGGTCGTACTCGGCGAAATGCGCCGGCTTGACCTGCTGGGCACGTTGCTGCGACAAATCATAACCACGCGCCAACGCAGCCTTGCAGGTGCGGCTGTCAGGTGCCTTGCCGACATGCCAGTCGCCGGTACCGGCAGACGCCACATGCACCTGCTCAGCCAGGCCGGCGGCCTGCAACTGATGACGCAGCACGCCTTCGGCGGTGGGCGATCGGCAGATGTTGCCGAGGCAGACGAACAGGATGCGCATCAGGCCTCCAGCAAGCGCCGTACGCGCTCCAGGTCTTCAGGGGTATCGACGCCCACGGCTGGCGCTTCGATAGCATCCTCGACGTGAATGCGCACGCCGTGCCACAGTGCACGCAACTGCTCCAGGGCCTCGGTCTGCTCGAGCCAGCACGGGCCCCAGCTGACGAAATCCTGGAGGAAGCCGACGCGGTAGGCGTACATGCCGATATGGCGGCGATACGGCACGCCTTCCGGCAGCACGTTACGATCCTTGGCAAAGGCATCACGGGCCCAAGGCAGCGGCGCGCGGCTGAATGTCAGGGCCAGGCCGTTCTTGTCGCTGACCACCTTGACGGCATTGGGGTTGAATACCGTTTCTGGCTCATGGATCGGCTCGGCCAGGGTGGCGATACCCGCTTCCGGGTGGGCAGCCAGGTTGGCGGCCACCTGGTCGATGATCACTGGCGGGATCAGCGGCTCGTCACCCTGCACGTTGACCACGATGGCCTCAGCGGAAAGGCCCAGGTGCTCGGCCACTTCGGCCAGGCGGTCGGTGCCCGATTCATGGTCGGCGCGGGTCATCAGCACTTCGGCGCCGAAGGCCTGGCAGGCTTCTAAGATGCTCGCGTCATCGGTGGCGATGACCACACGGCTGGCGCCGCTCTTGCGCGCCTGCTCCCAGACGTGCTGGACCATCGGCTTGCCGGCGATCGCCAGCAATGGCTTGCCCGGCAGACGCGTGGAGCGCAGCCGGGCAGGAATTACCACGGTGAAATCCACGCTCATTTGTCCAGACGCTCGTCGTCGGTCAGGGTACGAGCTTCGCTTTCCAGCATCACCGGAATACCGTCGCGGATCGGGTAGGCCAGGCCTGCGCCCTTGCTGATCAGCTCGGTCTTGTCGGCGCTGAGCTTGAGCGGGCCCTTGGTGATCGGGCAGGCCAGGATATCGAGCAGTTTGGTGTCCATGGAAGCGTCCTTGAGGCCGGATGGCCAGAAATTGAAGTAGGGCTCAGGGCTCGCGCAGCAAGCGCTGCAGCTGGCTGTCGAACCACGCGCCGAAAGCTGGCGCAGGCTGTGCCTCGACAGCCAGGTACCACCAGTCATCGGCTGCGAAGGCCCGGCATTTCACCGCATCCTTCTCGGTCATGACCAGCGGCAGCGCCGGGCTGAACGCCAGGCTTTCGGCGCTGAACTGCGCGTGGTCGGCAAAGGGATGCGGCACCGGTTGCCAGTTTAGCCCCAGCAGGGTATTGAAGAAACGTTGCGGGTTGCCGATACCAGCAACCGCGTGCAGGCGCTGGCCTGCCGGGAAATGATCCAGTCCACGGCGCTCGCCGCTGCGCAGGTTGACCAGGGCGGACGGCTGCAGGCGCAAAGCGAAACCCTCGGCGCGGTCTTCACTGGCGCCGTTGAACAGCACGGCGTCGGCATCCTGCAGCCGCTCGGCAGGCTCGCGCAGCGGCCCGGCCGGCAGGCAACGGCGATTGCCAAGGCCACGGGCAGCATCGATCAGCACCAGTTCAAGGTCACGGGCCAGGCGGTAGTGCTGCATGCCATCGTCACACAGGATCAGGTCCAGTGGCTCGCTGGCCAGCAGCGCCTTTACCGCAGCAGATCGGTCAGGGTCGATCATCAGCGGCACATCCGTGCGCTGGACGATCAGCAAGGGTTCGTCGCCGGCCTGTGCGGCTGGCTGGCTGGCCTCCACACGCCATGGGTAGTGTGGCGGCTTGGCACCGTAACCACGGCTGACCACGCCAACCTTGAGGCCCTGGCGACGGCAATGCTCGATCAGCCAGAGAATCATCGGCGTCTTGCCGGTGCCCCCCACGGTGATGTTGCCTACCACGATGACCGGCACCGGTGCCCGGTAGCTGGCACTCTCACCACTGAGAAAACGCGCGCGCTTGCGCATCACCACGCGCCGGTACAGCGCTTCGAGCGGGCGCAGCAGCGCCAGGGCCGGATGCCCGGCGTACCAGGCGGCGAGCAAGCGGTCGGCGAGCGCCATCAAGGTGTCCCCTGGGCAGCCTCGACGGTGGTCATGCGCAGGTGGCTGAAACCGAGCTTGCCGGCGGCATCCATTGCGGTGACCACGGCCTGGTGCGGGGTCTTGCCATCGGCGCTGATGGCCAGCGGCAACTTGTTGTCACCCCCCGACTCGCGCTCGATGGCCTCGGTCAGGGTCGCCAGGTCGCTCTTGGGTAGCAGGTGATTGTTCACCGAATACACGCCATCGGCGCTGATGGTCACTTCAACCAGCTTGCCCTGGTCCGCCGGCGGCTGCTCGGCGCTCGCCGCCTCGGGCAGCTCGACACGCAACTGGGTCTCGCGGGTGAAGGTGGTGGTGACCACGAAGAACAGCAGCAGGACGAACACCACATCGATCAGCGATGCGAGGTTGATGTCGACGTTCTCCCGCTGGCGATTGCGCCGGAACTTCACGCCTTGCCTCCGGCCACTTCCACTTCGCGGTCGCCCTGGATCACCTCCACCAGTTTGATCGCCTCCTGCTCCATGCCCACCACCAGTTCGTCGATGCGGCGCAGCAGGAAGCGATGGAAGAACACCGCCGGGATACCGACCATCAGGCCGGCTGCGGTGGTGACCAGGGCCTTGGAGATACCACCGGCCAGCACCGCGGCATTGGCGGTCATCTGCGAGCCCATGAAAGCGCTGAAAATGTCGATCATGCCCAGCACGGTGCCCAGCAGGCCGAGCAGCGGCGCCATGGCAGCGATGGTGCCGAGGGTGCTGATGTAGCGCTCCAGTTCGTGGATGACGCGCGAGGCGGCTTCCTCGATGCACTCTTTCATGATTTCGCGGCCATGGCGCGAATTGGCCAGGCCCGCCGCGAGGATCTCGCCCAGCGGCGAATCAGCACGCAGGGCCTTGAGCTTGTCACTGGTGAGTTGCTTGTCCTTGATCCATATCCATACCTGGCCCAGCAGGTGCGGCGGGGTAACGCGGCTGGCGCGCAGGGTCCACAGGCGCTCGACGACGATAGCCATGGCGGCGATGGAACTCAGAATGATCGGCAGCATCATCCAACCACCGGACTTGACCAATTCCCACACAGTAAACGCCCCTCTGGAAAAAGGCCGCCACTCTAACACAGGAGCGCAAGGGGCTCATCTGCCGGAGGTCAGGGAAATGCTGCTGGGGCTCGCGAGTGTTCGCCATCACAGTTTCGATGTCACAGGCGCTGAAGATCTCATGGCAGGCACCTATCAGCCCCAACCTCACCGCCCCCGCCAGAACCTTCTCTGCCAACGCACTCCCGCCACCTCCCCCTGCCCACCCAACACCACCCGCAAAGCCCCGTCCACCGCAGTGTCATGCACCACCACCCCATGCCGCCGATACCGCTCGACCACCTGCGCATGCGGATGCCCGAAGCTGTTGTTGCGCCCCCGCGAAATCAGCACCCCACGGGGTGCCGTGGCGCGGATGAAGGCCTCGCTGGAGGATGTACGGCTGCCATGGTGCGGCGCCTGCAGCCAATCGACAGCAGGCGTTTCGGTATCCGCCAGCCAAGCCCGCTCGGCGCCGGCCTCCATATCCCCCGCCAACAGCATCCGCTCGCCTTGTGCCTCGACCATCAGCACACAGGAGCGGTCGTTGCTGCTCTGCCCGTCCGACCAGCGCCAGAGAGAAAAGTCCACGCCGTCCCATGTCCATCGCTCGCCACGGGTGCAAGGTTGCAACTGAATGTCGGCCAGCGCTTCGCCACCAATGGCCCGCGTGACCGGCAAGCCTCGGTGGATGGCCGCAGCGCCACCGGCATGGTCGGCATGAGCATGACTGATCAACATCACATCCAACTGCCGCACAGCCAGTTTATGCAAGGTCGGCAACACCACATGCTCTCCCAGGTCACTGTCACCCCGCGCAGGGCCTGCGTCGTAGAGCAGGCTGTGATGACGCGTGCGCAGCAGTACCGCCAAGCCTTGACCAACGTCCAGCTGCCAGACCTCGACCTGCCCATGCGGTACCGAATCCCGCGGCAGCCAAAGGGCCAGCAGCATGACCCCGCCAAGGCCGCGAAGCGGCACACCACGAGGCAGCAACAGCAGCAGAGCCCCGGCACACACCATTAACCAGGCCAATACCGGCAGTGCCGGCGGCATCCATACCGGCCGCCACTGCGCCATCAAGGCAAGCAGGCGAAACAGGAGATCCAGCGAGCCGCCCGCGACCCACAGCAAGCCCTCGCCGACACCTGCCAGTGGCAATAACAGCGTACCGAGCAATGCCAGCGGCAACACCGCCAGGCTGACCCAGGGCACCGCCAGCAGGTTGGCCACAGGCGCACTCAGGCTAACCGGCAAGCCTGTAGCCAACAGCACCGGCAAAAGACCGACAGCGATCACCCACTGAGCCCGCGCCCAGGCCTGCCAGGGTCGCCAACCGCCAATCCGTGCGGCAAAGCTGTAGATGAGGATCGCCACCGCTGCGAACGACAGCCAGAAGCCGGGTAACAACGCCGCCAGGGGTTCGACCAGCAATACCAGAATCAACGCCAGCAACAGCGGGAACGTCGCCCCAAGCTGGCGGAAACGCAGGCGCCACAACAACACCACTGCCAGCATCAGGCAGGCTCGCTGCACCGGCACGCCGGCGCCGGCCAGCCAGCCGTAGGCCAGCGCCGCCGCCAGCGCCAGCCCGCACGCCCACGGCAACCATGGCCATCCCCGCGGCCAGAGACCCCAGCGCGCCAAGCCCGCAACCAAGGCATACAACAAACCCGCGACCAGCCCGATGTGTTGCCCGGATATCACCAGCAAGTGCACCGTGCCCGTAGCCTGCAACGTCTGCCACTGCTCGCGGGCCAAGCCCGCCCCGTCGCCGAGTACCAAGGCCACCAATGCCGCTTCCTGCCCTTGGGCATCAACCTTGAGCAAACGCTCGCGCAAAGCATCCCGCCACCCTGGAGCCACCGGGTGCAGCACCTGCCCCGCCTTTACCGTGCCGGTGGCGCCGATACGTCGCGCCAGCAGCTGGGCCTCACGATCCGGGCCATGAGGGTTCAGCAAGCCGACCGGGCGCTGCAAGGTGACCGCCAAGCGCCAATGCTCGCCAGCCCGTATGGCCGGCCCATCGAACCAGCTCAATTGCAGGCGCCGGGGCAGTTCGGCGCGGCGCGAGCGAGGCTGATCCAACTCGAAGCGCACGCCCTGCGCAGTTCGCGTCGGCAAGCCGACGACCCGGCCCTCCAGCCAAAGCGTGCGGCCATCCAGGCCCGCGGTCAGGCGATCATCCAGGGCCTGCTGGGCCGACCAGCAGGCCCAGCACAGCCCCAGCACGAAACAGCCCAGTGGCCATAACCGCGTGCACAGTCAAAAGATTGCGCCGAACAAAAGCAGCAAAAGCCATCCGACAGATGGCAAAACGGGAAGCAGGCCCAGGCACAGCAGCCCGAGCGCGAGCGCAAACATCCCTGTGCGCATGAAGTAGAGCTCCAGAAGCAACATCGCTTACAGAGGCATAGACGAAAAGCCGGCTTTGTCCGCTCAACAATTGTCACAAACTCTAAACGAGGCCGACCGGGAATCGAGGCATACTGCCCCGATCAACGCTCCGGGAGCCTACATGCCGCGCCGACTTTTCAAACGCTACATGCCGGACCCGACCAGTATTCGGGAACACAAGTCCTTACGCTTTTTCGGCAAGCTGCTGCATGACCCGAACCTCTGGCATCTCAACCGCCACTCGGTGGCGCGAGCCATGGGTGTGGGCCTGTTCGCCGCGTTGATCCCCATTCCCATGCAGATGCTGCTGGCCGCGGCACTGGCGATCCCGGTGCGCGGCAACCTGCCGATCGCCGTCAGCCTGGTCTGGCTGACCAACCCGCTGACCATGCCACCGGTGTTCTTCGTCACCTACATGACCGGCGCCTGGCTGATGCAGATTCCGCCACGCAGCCTGCCGGACGAACTGACCTTCGAATGGATCACCGACCAGCTGGCCACGCTGTGGCAACCATTCCTGCTGGGTTCGGTGGTGTGCGGGGTGGTGCTCGGCGTACTCGCCTACTTCGCCACCCTGCTGTACTGGCGCTGGTGGATTGGCCGGCAGTGGCGCCGGCGCAAGCAACGGCTGTCAGGCGCGCATGCCGCGGCCGCTGACCAGCAGCCGCACGCAAAGCACATAGAGCACTGCGGTGGCCACCAGCATGAAGCTGATCGCCGTACCAATACTGATATCCGACACCCCTAGGATGCCGTAGCGGAACGAGTTGACCATGTGCAGCACCGGGTTGGCCAGCGACACGGTCTGCCAGAACGGCGGCAGCAGGTTGATCGAGTAGAACACCCCGCCCAGGTAGGTCAGCGGGGTCAGCACGAAGGTCGGGATGATCGAGATATCGTCGAAGTTGCGCGCGAATACCGCGTTGACGAAGCCCAGCAACGAAAAGATGGTCGCGGTCAGCAGCACCACGACAACCGTCACGCCCAGGTGGTGCACCTGCAGGTCGGTGAAGAACAGCGACAGGATGGTCACGATCACCCCGACCGCCAGCCCCCGCAGCACGCCGCCCAGCACATAGCCGACCAGGATGGTATGCGGCGACACCGGCGACACCATCAGCTCTTCGATCGAGCGCTGGAACTTGCTGCCGAAGAAGCTCGACACCACGTTGCCATACGAGTTGGTGATCACCGACATCATGATCAGCCCCGGCACGATGTACTGCATGTAGGTAAAGCCACCCATGTCACCGATCTGCCGGCCGATCAGGTTACCGAAAATGACGAAGTACAGGACCATGGTGATCGCCGGCGGCAGCAGGGTCTGCGGCCAGATACGCAGGAAGCGCCGCACTTCGCGGTAGACGATGGTCTGCAGGGCAACCCAGTTGGTGCGCAGTTCGACACTCATACGGCCACCTTCGACAGGTTTTTTTCCACCAGGGACACGAACAGCTCCTCGAGTCGGTTGGTCTTGTTGCGCAGGCTCTGCACTTCGATGTTCTGCAGCGCCAGCTGGCCGAACAGCGCGGTGATACCGCTGTCTTTTTCCACCTGCACTTCCAGGGTGTGCGGGCTCAGCAGCCGGCACGGGTAGCCCTGCAGCACGGGCGCCGTGGCCAGGTCCTGCTTGAGGTCGAGGACGAAGGTCTCGACATGCAGCTTGCCCAGCAGTTGGCGCATGCTGGTGTTCTCGACGATGGTGCCGTGGTCGATGATGCCTATGTTACGGCACAGCTGCTCGGCCTCTTCCAGATAATGGGTGGTGAGGATGATGGTGATGCCCTTCTGGTTGAGCTCGGTCAGGAAGCTCCACATCGAACGGCGCAGCTCGATGTCCACGCCAGCGGTAGGCTCGTCGAGGATCAGCAGGCGTGGTTCATGGATCAGCGCGCGGGCGATCATCAGGCGGCGCTTCATACCGCCAGACAGCGAGCGCGACGGCACATCGCGCTTGTCCCACAGACCCAGCTGGGTCAGATACTGTTCGGCGCGCTCCTTGGCGATCTTGGCCGGGATACCGTAATAGCCCGCCTGGGTGACGACGATGTCGAAGCATTTCTCGAACTGGTTGAAGTTGAACTCCTGCGGCACCACGCCCAGGCAACGCTTGAGCGCCGAGGGCTCACGGTCCAGATCGTGGCCAAACACGTTCACCGTGCCACTGCTCTTGTTGACCAGGGTCGAGAGGATGCCGATGGTGGTGGACTTGCCGGCACCGTTGGGGCCGAGCAAGGCGAAGAAGTCGCCTTCGGCAACATCCAGATCGATGCCCTTGAGGGCCTGGAAGCCGTTGCCGTAGGTCTTGGTCAGCTGTCGGATGGACAGGGCGGAACTCATAGCGGGTCACTTACCGAAGAATAAGGTGCAGGACACGCCAGGGCAGATCACTGGCGCAGTGAGTGCGGCCATGGTGCAAGGCCAGGCCGCACAAGTACAGTCACATGTATTGATAATGACTATCGAAGCAAGGTCAGGTCAGCGCAGTCATCACTGCAGCCTGATAGGCCGGGCGGCCCTTGAGCCGCGCGTACCAGGCTTCCAGGTGACGCATGGCCGGGCGCTCGATGGGCATCTCGAACCAGGCATAGACAAAGCTACCCAGTGGGATGTCGCCCATGCCGATCTGGTCACCGGATAGATACGCCTGCTTGGCCAGCGTTTCATCGGCGATGGCCAGCAACTGAGCGCATTGCTTGTGCGCGGCATTGATCGCCACCCAGTCGCGCTGGTCTTCGGGGGTGCGCAGCAGGCCCCAGAACAGCGGTCGGAACGACCCGGCGAAGGACGAGGTGGTCCAGTCCATCCACTTATCGGCCTGGGCGCGCTGGCGTGGATTCTCCAGGTACCAGCCCTGCTCTGCACCGTATTCGGCGCACAGATAGCGGACGATGGTATTGGACTCCCACAGGGTCAGGTCGCCGTCCTCCAGCATCGGTACCAGGCCGTTTGGGTTGCGGGCACGGTAGTGCGGCTCGTTGACCACGCCGAAGGCGCCGCCAGCGTCGATCGATTGGAAATCCAGCCCCAGTTCGTGGGCGATCCACAGCGCCTTGCGCACATTGCTCGAATTCTTGCGGCCCCAGATCTTCAGCATGGCAACGTCCTTATGAATGCGGAGGTGGGACAGTCTACTCCAGAGCTTTATCGCCTGTACCGGCCTCTTCGCGGGCTTGCCCGCGAAGAGGCCGCTACAGACAAACAAAACGCTGAAACTCTGACCGCCACACCCTGTCACTGTTCTGACCCTGCCGTTCACAGCGTTACGTCTAAGCTGACTGGGACGGCTCAAGCCCTTGGTTCCAAGGAGGACCGATTATGTTGCTGTTGTGGTTGGTGGTGCTGGTGATCGGCGCGGCATACCTCACGCACCGGCGCCTGGCGCCCTTGCAGATTCTTGGCAGCATTGCCGCGTACGTGCTGCTGATGGGCATTTTCAGCAGTGCCCCTGGCTGGCTGCTGGCACTGTTCTGGATCGTGCTGGCGCTGAAGGCTGCCCTCGTGGCGCTGCCGCAATGGCGGCGCAAGGTGTTCAGCGGCCCGGTGTTCAAGTGGTTCCAGCGCACCTTGCCGCCGATGTCGCAGACCGAGCGTGAAGCCATCGACGCCGGGACCGTGTGGTGGGACGGTGAACTGTTCAGCGGCCGCCCCGACTGGCGTACCCTGCTCGCTTATCCGGCGCCCACCCTCAGCGACGAAGAACAGGCCTTCATCGACGGGCCCACCGAAGCGCTCTGCGCCATGGTCAGCGATTGGCAGATCGGCCAGGACCTGGATCTGCCGCCCGAGGCCTGGGCGCACATCAAAGCGAATGGTTTTTTTGCCCTGATCATCCCCAAGGAGTATGGCGGCAAAGGCTTCAGCGCCTACGCCCACTCGCAGGTTGCCATGAAACTGGCCACCCGCAGCGGCGACCTTGCGTCCACGGTGATGGTGCCAAACTCCCTCGGCCCGGCAGAGTTGCTGTTGCATTACGGTACCGACGAGCAGCGCAATCACTATCTGCCACGCTTGGCCCGCGGCGACGAAATACCCTGTTTCGCCCTCACCGGCCCTCTGGCCGGCTCTGACGCCGGAGCCATGCCTGACACCGGCGTGATCTGCAAAGGCCAATGGCAGGGCGAGGAAGTCATCGGCCTGCGCCTGAACTGGGAAAAGCGCTACATCACCCTGGGCCCGGTCGCCACTTTGCTGGGCCTGGCGTTCAAGGCCTACGACCCGGACCATCTGCTGGGCGAGGAAGAAGAACTGGGTATCAGCCTGGCGCTGATCCCCACCGACACCCCCGGCGTGGACATCGGCAAGCGCCATCTGCCGCTGGGCGCCGCGTTCATGAATGGCCCCAACAGCGGCAAGGACGTGTTCGTGCCGCTGAGCTTCCTTATCGGCGGCCAGGCCATGCTCGGCAAGGGCTGGATGATGCTCATGAATTGCCTGTCGGTGGGCCGCTCGATCTCGCTGCCCGCCGTGGGCACCGGCGCGGCCAAGTACACCAGCCTGGTCACCGGCCAATACGCCAATATCCGCGAGCAGTTCAACGTGCCGCTGGCTGCCTTCGAGGGCATCCAGGAGTCGCTGGCACGCATCGGCGGCAACGCCTGGCTGATGGACAGCGCCCGCCTGCTCACCGCCAAGGCCGTGGACCTGGGCGAAAAACCCTCGGTGCTGTCGGCGATCCTCAAGTACCACCTCACCGAGCGCGGTCGCGAATGCATTCAGCACGCCATGGACGTGCATGGGGGCAAGGGCATCATCATGGGCCCGAACAACTATCTGGGGCGCAACTGGCAGGGCGCGCCGATCTTCATCACCGTCGAAGGGGCCAACATCCTCTCGCGCAACTTGATGATCTTCGGCCAGGGCGCTATCCGCTGCCACCCCTTCGTGCTCAGGGAAATGGCCCTGGCCGCCCGCGAAGACCGCGACCAGGCGCTGGTCGAGTTCGATGACCTGCTGATGAAGCACATCATGTTCGCCGCCGGCAATGCGGCCAGCACCTTGATCTACGGCCTGGGCTTGGGTCGCCTGGAGCAGATGCCAGGCGACGCCCTGAGCCAAGGCTACTTCCGCGCCCTCAACCGCCAGGCGGCGGCGTTCGCGATGATGGCCGACCTGTCGATGATGCTGCTGGGCGGGGCACTGAAGCGCCGCGAGCGCCTCAGTGCCCGCCTCGGCGATGTTCTCAGCTACCTGTACCTCGCCAGCGCCGCCCTCAAGCGTTATCACGATCAGGGTTCGCCCGAATACCTGCAGCCGCTGTTGCGCTGGGCCATGGAAGAAAGCCTGGGCCAGGCGGAGCATGCGCTGGACCGCCTGCTCGACAACTTCCCAAACCGTTTTGTCGGCTGCGCACTGCGGGTGCTGGTATTCCCCTTCGGCCGTCGCCATACAGGGCCCAGTGATGAACTGGATGCCGAAGTGGCCGAGCTGATCGGTCGGCGCAAGGGCGACCCGGCGCTGGAAGCGCTGCTCGCCGGCTGTTACCGCCCGCAAGCAGAAAACGACCCGGTCGCCGCGCTGCAAAGGGCCAGCGACCAGCTCGACGACACGGCGCCGCTGCGCAAGGCACTTCACCAGGCCATCAAGGAAGGCAAAGTCCAGCCAACCCCCGGCCAATCCAGCATCGACGCCGCCGTCGAGGCAGGCGTACTGCAACCTGGCGAAGGTCAGCGCCTGCTCGATGCCGAACAGGCGCGGCGCAAGGTGATCGATGTCGATGCCTTCGACAAGGCACAACTGCTCGCTGAACCCGGCACGGTGCGCTGACCCTTCGCGAGCATCGGGGGGCGGCGTATACTCCGCCCCCCGTTTCAGCCATACCGAGGACCCATTCCATGGCCAACCCCCACCTGGAATATCACCTGCAACTGCTCCAGCACCTGCGCACCATCCTGGTGGCGCTGGGCGAGGCAGAGCAGGTGCCGGAAGAAAGCCACGCCCTGTTCCTCGAACGCTTCGACGAACTGCTGACGCTGTTGCCACAGGACCCGCTGCAAAGCCAGTACCTGGGCCAGGACCTGATCTGCCAGGTGATACAGCGTTATCCGCAAATTGCCCACCTGGTGCCTCGCGACCTGCTGTGGTTCTTTGCCGGTGACTGCTTGCACTTCATGCCGGACGAAGAGCTCGCCCTGTACCAGCAGCTCGAAGAACGCCGCTACGAAGCTGAGCAGAACGATGAACCGTTCGACTGGCATCAGGAAAAACAGCTGCTCGGCCAGGGCGGCACGCACTGACCTCCTACCTACAGACGTCTCGCGCCCGGGCGTGAGACGCCTCCTTGCGCGCATCACCTGTTTGCCTTCCCTTCCCTATCCTGCACTACATACAAGCCTTACATTAAAACCAGAAAAAACTTATACCCCAACTCTTGAACTTACTTGACCGGTTAAATTAATACTTACCCTCATCAGAATTTACAACTTTAAAAACTCCATATTTCACTTGGATTAAAAATATATTAAGCACACCAAGAAATAACCATTGCAGAACAAAAGCACAAATTCATAAGATGCCCCCGAAGCCAAGTTAAACGATACAGCGCAGTGCTGTCTCGCGCACTTCAAACGCTTCAACACCATAAACAACATCCACTTCGGGACATCTTATGAAGAAGTCACTGCTTGCCCTTTCAGCTGGCGTAATATTGAGCACCGCAGGTACCAGCGCATTTGCCAACACTGGAAATATCATCTTTCAAGGCTCTATCACCGACGTGACCTGCCCCATCGTGATCAGTCCGCCCGGCGGCGGTGCTGGCACTACCATCGATATGGGAGCGTTACCTAAAGCGGCGTTCGGAGGCAATGTTGGCGTGGACGTCAACCAGAAGCGTTTTGAACTCATCGTGCCAGACAAGTCCGAATGCGCGTCGTTGGGCGATGAAGTGCACGTCACCTTCAGTGGCACTGCAGATGGCACTGACAACAATTACTTCGCCGTCACCGGCGCCAGCCCCGCCCCAGGGGTTGCGCTTGGTTTGAAAGACTGGAGCGACACCCTGGTTGCTCCGGGCAGCCCCTCCACCCCGCAACCACTGCAGGCCTCCGGCGAGACTCGCTTGCCATTCACGGCCTACTACCGCTCCGTCGCAACGGTTGGTGCAGGCAATGCTTCGGCCAACCTCAACTTCACCGTAGAAACGCCGTGACCTGCGCGCCCCTGGGCAATCCAGGGGCATGATCCCCCCCCTGCTGAACCTCCGGGCGCGCCCGCGCGCCTGGAACCTGGAGCAATCCCATGTCCGGAAATTCACTACTGGCCGTATGCATGCGCGTGTCTTCTGCCTGGATGACCTTGCTGCTGCTCGCCACTCCCTTCAATGCCAGCCACGCAGCCTTGAGCCTGAACAGCACCCGATTGGTATTCGTCAGCGACAAGACCAGTGCTTCGACCGTCGTTCGCAACCCCAGCAAACAAACCTATGCCGTGCAGGCCTGGGTCAATACTGCCGAGGACATGGCGACGATACCGGTACCCTTCATCGCCTCCCCGCACCTGTTTCGCCTGGGCCCAGGCGACGATCAACAGCTGCAGATCAATGCATTGCCCAACACGTTACCGACCGACCGCGAATCCCTGTTCTACCTCAATGTTCAGGAAATACCGCAGACCGACAAAGACGCCGACAACGTATTGAATATTGCGTTGCGCACCCGTATCAAACTGTTCTATCGCCCCCACCAGATAACCGGTTCATTGACCCGACAGATTAACGAGTTGAAATTCTCATTCAACAACAATAACGGACAAGCCGAATTACTGGTGGAGAACCCTACACCGTTTCATATCACGTTCAGGCGTTTGGAAGTCAATGGCAAAGGCCAGCATTACACGTTGAAATCTGCCGACATGCTCTTGCCACTCAGCACCCAGGCCTACCCCTTGACCGGGATAAAGCCCGCCACCGACCTGCAGGCGCAGTTCACGGTGATCAACGACTTCGGCGGCAATACCGAGCCTGTGAAGGCGCCGGTAAGCATGGCCCGCTAAGGCAACGCCGCGCTCTACGCAAGGACTCCTGCACATGCACTCTTTTCACCATCACTGGCGTGCCGTAAGCCGCCGGCGGCACGCACTCCTTTGCCTGTTCGGTAGCATTTCGGCAATGCTGCACATTCCCGCAAGTCACGCCGAACCTGAATTCGAGAGCGGCTTTCTGCACCAGGTGCCCGGGCAGCCCCAACAAGCCAGTGCGTGGGCGCTGCAGAAACTGCTCGCCGATCAGTCCTTGGCACCTGGCGCCTATCGCGTTCAAGTTCAGGTCAATCTCGAATCTGTCGGTCAACATACACTGGATTTTCAACCTCACCCTGACGCAGGACTGCAACCCTGCCTTGCGCCCTCGCTGCTGGCCAGCTGGGGCCTCAGGCTGGCTGCGCTGGATGACGCCGATGCCGGGCAGGCCACCTGCCTGGACCTGGTGCGGGAAGTGCCTGGCGCCATGGTGAAGTTCTCACCGGGGGAGCTCTTACTGTCGCTATCGATCCCGCAGATTGCCATGCGTCGCGACGTGGCTGGGTACATCGACCCACAACAGTGGGATAGCGGCATCAATGCCGCTTTCTTCAATTACCAGGCGTCCACCCAGCAAGGTCACAGTCGCACACGAGGCCGCTCCAGCAGCCACGATCTGTACCTCAACAGCGGCCTGAATTTCGACGAGTGGCGCTTGCGCAGCACTCAGTCCTGGCGCCAGGACAACAAGGGCCTGCAAGAATGGACCAGAGGCCAGACTTACGTCCAACGCGATCTGCCCGGCACCCACGCCAACCTGACCCTGGGTGAAACCTTCACCAGCAGCGATGTGTTTCGCGGCGTCCCGATTGCGGGCGTGCGCGTAGCCTCGGATCTGTCCATGCTCCCGGACTCGCAACAGGGTTACGCCCCCGTTATCCGAGGCGTGGCACAGAGCCGCTCGAAACTGGAAATCTGGCAGAACGGCTATCCGGTCTATTCCACTTACGTCAGTGCGGGCCCTTACGTCATCGATGACCTGAGCACCTCGGGCAGTGGCGAACTGGAGGTGGTGTTGACCGAGGAGGACGGCCAGGTGCGCCGGTTCATCCAGCCTTACTCGACACTGGCCAACCAGTTGCGCCAAGGTGTGTGGCGCTACAGTGCCACGCTGGGACGCTACAACCCTGCAAGCGCACAGGAAAAGCCCCTGCTCTGGCAAGGTACCCTGGCCATGGGCACGCACTGGAACGCCACACTGTACGGCGGGCTCATGGCCAGCGAATTCTACCGAGCGGGGGCACTGGGCATCAGCAAGGACCTGGGTGAAATCGGCGCAGTGGCGGTCGATGCCACGCGCTCGCTCACCGACCTTGATGCCAGTGCGGGCGGCGCGGTGCAGGGGATGAGCTACGCAGCAAGGTATGGCAAGTCCTTCAACACCCAGACGACCCTGCGTTTTGCCGGCTACCGCTATTCGACGCCCGGCTACCGGGATTTCGACGAAGCAGTGAACCAGCGCAATCGCGACAGCCAATTCCTGGGCGGGCGCCGCAGCCGCCTGGAGGCCTCCGCGCACCAACGGGTGGGCAAGTCCAGTTCATTGACCCTGACCGTTTCACAACAGGACTATTGGCACTACTCCGCCACCCAGCGGCAGTACCAGCTCAATTTCAGCACCCACCACAGTGGCATTACCTACAACCTGTATGCCTCGCAATCGCTGACGGACAAAAACCGCAGTGACCAGCAAATTGGCCTGATGCTGTCGATGCCGTTGCAGTTTGGACGCTCCACCAACGCCAGCTTCGAGATGCGCAAAAGTGACAATGGCTACAGCCAACGTGCCTCGCTCAGCGGCAGAGGCAACGATGCACTCAGTTACAGCGCCAGCGTCAGCCAGGAGCATGACCACAATAAAGTCGCCTCGCTGGCACTGGGCTATCAAGGACCACAAGCCTCGCTGGGCAGCGGTTTTACCCAAGGCCACGGCTATCGCAACCTGAACCTCAATGCCAGTGGGGCCGTGCTGATGCATGCCGATGGCGTGGCGTTCAGCCCTTACCTGGGCGATACCGCCGGGCTGATAGAGGTCCCCGGGATTGCCGGTGTGGGTCTGCTCAATGCCGACACACGTACCAATGCCGACGGCTTCGCCATCGTGCCAGCTCTGCAACCCTATCGGCGCAATGCCCTGGAACTGAACACCGACCGTCTCGGGCTGGACGTGCAGATCGACAACGGCACCGCCCAGGTAGTACCGCGCCGAGGCGCGGTGGTCAGGCAACGCTTCGAGGCGCGGCAGGTATCGCGCCTGGTGCTGACGCTGCACGATGCCAACGGGCACCCCCTGCCCTTCGGTGCCCAGGTCACCGCCAGCGACGGTGAAGTGCTGGGTGTAGTGGGCCAGGCAGGCCAGTCGTTGTTGAGCACCCATGATCGCCCGCAGCAACTGCAAGTGAACTGGGGAGAGCGATCTCAAGCGCAGTGCCAACTGTCCCTCGACCCCCAGGCGATACCGTTGGTCGAGGGCTATCGACTGCACACCCAGGCATGCCTGTAGCGAATCAATACCGGCACAGCGCCATCGCGGAGCCGGTGCGAGCAAGGACAACATCGATGAAGTTGATCAACACCACCACCCTGCGCCATGCCCTGCTGGCAAGCATCGCCTGGTCGGCCACCACTGCCCTGGCCGATGACAATGTAGGCTACTGCGAGCTGAGACCAATAGGACGCGGCACGCTCAAGGTCTACCAACGAAACATGGGCACCCTCTATGTGCCACGGGACGCCAGGATAGGGACCGTGATCGGGCCGGCGGACGTAACCGTAATCACTCCCGACGACAGCAACCTGGAACTGAGGTGCGTAGCCGACGATGATGGCCCTATTCACTTCGAGGCCAAGGCAACCAGAGGCGTTCACCCCGGTCCCCTGCCGCCGATAAACGGCCAGGACGTCAACGGTCACGTATTGCAGACCAATGTACCGGGTATAGGCGTCGTGATGAGATTGGCCCAACCATTCTTGAAGCTTCCGGAATGGGGGCCCATCGGCCGTAATCCGCCTCTGGTGCCCTTCACTGCCTTCCACGTCAAACATCCATTCGTCACCGGGCAATTGCTTGGCTGGCGCCACGGCATAACGCTGGTCAAAACCGGCGACATTGCGCCAGGCGCGCACGACATAAGAGGCGTGCTGGTTACGGGCCATGTTGACCGCACCTTCAACCATGTGATGAATTACACCTTGCTCGCGACAATAATCCAGACTCAATGCAATACCGCAGACCAACCGGTCAACCCGAGCCCGGTAGAGCTGGGTGAGTGGAGCAAGGCCGATTTCACTCATGTCGGCTTCAAGACACCACTCAAGCCGTTCCAGATCAGCCTGACCAACTGCCAGGTCGACCCAGACGACCCTGACAACCTGACCACAGCGACCATCGAGTTGAACGGTATCAACGGCTCCGGGCCGATCGAGGCCAATGGCGAAAACGTCTTCAGCCTCACCGATGATTCCGACGCACGCGGCATAGGCATCCAGGTGCTCTACCAAGGCAACCCGATGCCACTGGACACCGAGCTGCCACTGACCCCCGTGCAAGGCGGCAGCACGCTGCTGAACTTCCAGGCCCGTTTTTATCAGACCGAACCCAGCAGCGCGGTGCGCGCAGGCAACGCCAAGGGAGCACTGAAGTTCACCCTGCGCTATCGCTGACCGCTGAGGTGCCCGAAAGGATGTTTTCAGGGTCGTAGTGATAACGTTGGCTTTCACCTTCTGGTGTCGTCACGCTGACCAGCCGGTTGAGCGCGTCATAGCGCAACTGCCTGCCTTGCTCATCTTTCGTCAGGTTGCCGTTGGCGTCGTATTCGAGGTCGATGGGGGGCGCGTCGGCAGGTTCGATCCTTTGCAGCTGAGCCGGGTCCGTGCCGTCGAACACGTACTTTGTGCGAACCGGCCGGCCGCCCGGCTCCTGGGTGAGCACAGAGGTGATGTTATCCACTGCGTCAAAGCCGAACAGCTGCATGGCTATGGTTCTGCCTGAAGGGTCGACCGGAGCCAGCGGGCCCTCGCAGTCATATCGAGACAAACGCCCGCGCAAGTCGTACTGGTAGGTTTCATGGCGCAGCAACACGGACTGTACTTCGTCGCCGTCTTTCGGCCGCTCCCTGAGTGTGCGGTACTCCAGGCAGTCGAATTCGTCGTAGCCCTGTTCCAGCGTCTGCACGGTATCGGCAAATTCGAATGTGCGCAGGGTCTCGCGGTCGAACTCGTCATAGTCCAGGGTTGTTGTCAGCGCCTGATTGTCGACCAGGTCGAGCGTGGTGATACTTTGCTGGCGACCCAGTTCGTCATACAGGAAAGTGGCCCGCAACAACACCTGCTCATCGAATGGCCGGCGCCGCGACCCGTTGGCCTGCGGCGCAGAGGGTGCCCTTAGCTCGGTGTAATCCAGGCGGCCATTGTCATCGTATGCATTGACCTGGGTCTGGCCCTGAACATCCTCATAGGCGCGCAACCGGCTCCGATAACTGTAGCTGTAGCTCATGTGGTAAGGCTCGCCATCCACCTCACGCGTTTCGCTTTTCACTTCGCCGTGGCTGAAATACGTACGGTCCATTTTATACGCCGGTTCATCGCAGTGGGTGAGCCTGGCGTTGAGCTTGTCGTAGGTGTAATTGGCTTCAGTGCCAGCCAACACCCTCCAGGTGGGTTCCTCGCCAAGCAGGGGGTTGTATTTGTAATCCACGTGAGTGCCATCTGCCGCAGTCATCCGCCAGGGTTGGCGCTGGCCCGGGTCGTAGCTGAACTTCTGCAGCCGCCCACCGGTGGTGGCACTGGTGCGCCGGTCGAGGCCATCGAATGTCTGCTCGCCCAATAAAATGGCACTTTCAAAGGCCTTGCCGACGCGGATACTGACCGGGACATCACCGGTGCTGTGGCGTGCATAGGTGCGATAGACGGTGTTGCCGTCGGCCAGGCGCTGCTCCAGCAGGCGGTCGAACGGATCGTGGAGAAACGTTTCAACCCGTTGCTTGGCACCGCTGCCCAAGGTTTGCCGGCGAATCCGGCCAAGGCCGTCGTAATCATTGACCTGCACGCTGACACTCTGCCCTTGCTCGCCGAAACGCTCAATGCGGCTGGCCTTTTCGAACAGGTTCATGTGCGTTTCGACCACACCGCTCAACTTGATCCGCTTGCCCTCATCGTCGCGGCGGTCGTCACGTTCCCGCCAGGCGCGCCGAACCGGTCCCAGCGCCGATGCCAGATGGTCGGTCTGCTCGACGTTGATGACCCCGTCCGGGTCGGTGACGCTGTACTGCTCTCCCCAGTCATCGTAGTGGTAGGCACTTGCAAGCTCCAACAAACGATCACCCAACCAGTCAATTTCGGTTTCTACACTCAATTGGCCGAATTCATCATAAAGGGCCCGGTAGATGGGGCGTGGTGCGCCCGCGAAGGTCGTACTGTCGGTATCCTGCCGCTCTTCGAAAATGGCCCGCCCAAGCCCGTCGAACAGGGTGCGGGTCTGCACCTGTTTGACATCCTGCGCCCATTGCTGGGCCTGCTCGTTGTCATAGGCGCAGAGGAAGTACTGGTAACGACGCGACGCTTCGTATTCTGTGCCCGGCGCTACCGTTTCCAGGGTCACCCGGCGCAGGGCGTCATACACATAGCGTATCTCGACATCGTTGTCGTCGCGGTTGAGCAGAGGCTCACCCGTTTGCAGGTCGTGCTCCAGCGTCAGGCTCTTGCGCTGGCCATCGTAGCCGGTGAGGGTCTCGCCAGACTGCAACGCGCGTCCCTGGCCCGTCAGCTCGTAGCTGAACGCAGTCACGCTGTCCAAGGTTTTGCCGGGTTCGCCGGCCGGGTACTTCACGGTGCGGGTGCGCACCCGGCCATACTGGATGGCGGGTACCGATGGCTGGTCGTAGTAGAGGAATTGCGTTTCTTCCAGCACTTCATCCGCGTTACCTGCGTCCAGCAACTGCTCGTTTTCCACGAGCAGCCAGGGGTTCTCGAGGTATGCCCCCAGCGGTTGCAAGGCCTTGTAGCGATAGACGCGCTTCAACCTCGCCGCCCCGTCATGACCGGTGTCGGCAGGGCTCACCGTCCTGGACTTGAGGTGGCGTACGAAACCGGACCCGTCGCCTGGGTAGCCCTCCTCGGCGACGCTGTACCAAACCTGCGTTTCCACCACGTTATTGGCCTGCGTGCGGGTAAGCAGGTTGCCTTGATTGTCGTAACTGTTGCGGGTCGTCTCAACGCGGCGCTTGCCCGATTCGCTCGCCAGCGACCAGCGGGTGGTCTCCGTTACCGGCAGCTGAAACTGTGGTGGCTGTGCGTCAAAGTCACCATTGCTGTCACCATACTCGGTAATCGCCTCGATCACATTGTCACCCTGCTGGGTGTGCTGAAGGGTGAGCAAGTGGAAGCGGTTGAAGGTCCGGGTGATGATCCGTCTGGTTTGCAGCGGACCGTCGTCCGTTTCCAGCACAGGGCCAAGCTGCGTTTCAACCGACTGGTACGTGTAATCCGGGCCCACCTGGTAAAGGTTGTCACGCCCATCGTCCCGCCAGGGGATCGTACTGCCGCCGCCGATAAAATTGCGCGTCCCAGGGTATTCATAGGTCACCACCATCGCTGGTTGACCAAAACGCGGCGACGTTTCATGGCGGGTGACCCGCGGCAGATTGCTTGTACGGCCGGCAGACGCCGGGAATTCGTGCCCAAGGTCCTGGTAGAAGACGGCCTCGTGCCCCCCATGCGGGGTCTGGACGTTGCTCACGCACAGCAACCCGCCCTGAGTGCTGTACTCCAGATGCCAGCGAGCCTGGTTGGCGGTGGGCAGGATGACATCACTGACCCGTTTATCGGCCTGGCTCAGGGCCAAGCGGTAGCGAGCCAGTGGCTCACCATCGTCACCGCCGTAGGGATAACAGCGGATATCGACCTGATTTGCGCTGCGGGTAATCTCCAACAGGGTATCGTCAGCATCGCGTACGCTCAGGAACGGCTCGGAACCTGGGCCGAACGGGTCGCGGTGGGTAAGCCATAGCGTGTGGCCCATGGGCGAATGCATTTCAATCGGCAAGGCCACCTCGGCTTGCTGCGACTGCATGATTTCCAGCACCTCTACCAGACCGGAGCGGTGCACCAGCCGATAGCGCCCAGCCCCACCCGCTTCGGCCGGCGCTTCACGGTAGAGCTGGAACTGCTTGAGCTTTTGCTCGCGCATCAGCAACTGCCCGTCGGACTCGTCGGTGATCTGGTACGTTTCCCCACTGCTCAGTGTCACGACTTCGCTACCTTGGGTCTTGCGCACCTGGCTCAACTGCATGTTCCAGCCTTTGCCAAAACCTGAGTCTTCAGTGTTCAAGGGGGTATAGAACAGAGAAAGTTCGAAGTCCGGCCCTTGCAGCGCATTGGCCTTGAGCTCTGGCAGCTTGAGGGCGATCGTGTACTGCCCCGTACGCGGGTCGACGCCGGTCTGCACATAGGACGAAAAATTGAATGCATTGGAATGCACGGAAGTTGCTGCAGCCATGATGGATCCTCCCCGCGACGCTCAAGCCGCTGAAGTCACTTACAAGTGTTGGCTCAACGCTCTGGTGGGAAGATTTCGGTGCATGAGAGCTTCCCTTCGATATTGCCGTGATGGTATTCCGAACGGATGACCTCCACACCCGGCGCGACGATGTCTCCTTCTTCCCTGTTTCTCAGGTCTCGAATGTCCAGCCAGACCGAAGTCGTCGGCTGTTTGATGGCACGTACCCGGAATAACCAGTCTCCACCCCAGCATTTGAACTCCGAGCTCAGATCGATGAGCGTGGAGCTGGCCACATCCTCAAGCTTGAAAAACGTCACGACGTCGTTGCCACAGCCAGCGGTAGACATTTTGGTCTTCTTGCGCGACTCGCCCACCGCGCCGACGCTGACCGAACACTGATTGCCTCCCGGGTGCTGAGGGCCGTCCATCCTCTGGGCAAACTTGACAAGCCCCGAGTTGGCTACCTTTACAGAATCGCTCGAGGGCGCCTGCGCCGTGCCACAGCCTGCCAGCAACGCCATCAGCAGCAGGCTCGTCACACCCTTGATACTCTTCATCACTCAGCTCCTTCGAGGCGGTTGGTCAAGCGGATGACATTGCTTTGCCCGGACGGGCGGCTCGGCACACTGTGTACCAGCACGTTGCGATCACCGATGATGCTGCGTGGCAGGTAGTCGAGTTGTACAACGTGCTCGTTACCCTTCGAATCGCGTAGCCTCACGCGCAATGGTTTGCTCATTTTCGCGTACTCATCAAGATCACGGACCGCGTCCAGCCTGCGGTCACGGTTGCGGAAGTTGGCAATAAGCAGCAGCCCGGCCTCGTACTGGCTGGTGATTGGAGTGGCGAAATCGTTGCGGCCAAGAACCTCTGCCATCCTGTCATCAAAAGAAATGTTCTTCGGCTCGGCTTGCCCGTGGTTCTGGAAGGCATAACCGGTGTAGCTGTGGTACACCTCGTTGCCATAGGTGCTCTCCCAGCGGACGATCGAGGTGTTCACATCGGCTTCCAGATCACCTTCGTGCGCCGTGACGAAGTCGGCGGTGTAGAACGTGCCTGCGCGGTAGTCCAGCAACCAGTAGTCGGTCGTTACGGGATGCAGGTCGAAGTCAGGGCTTTCCGGATCCACACTGCCCTCATCTTCGCCGCCACCGTCCACGCGCTTGCGCACGAGTGTGTAGTCGGAAGACTTGTAGGGCTCCGGTGTCAATACCCGTACCTCGATGGTGCTGTTGAGCCCCCTGGAGAAGTCGGTGGAGTAGTGCCACACATCGGAATCCGACTTGAAGCCGGCATAGAAGACCGTGGAGCCGGAAGCGCCCCGTCGATGCAAGTAGAAGATCTGGCGGATGGTGCGGTCTTCATCCCCGTGAGGCGCTGCCGCCTCGCCCACCACGGGCTGGCTATCGTTAGCCAGCACGAAACGGTTCTTCACCCGGCTGGTACGCCATGCGGGGCCTTCGTCCTCGGCAATCCCCTCCTCGCTGTCGGCCAGGCTGGCGATGACTTGCCCCGAGCGATCGTACAGCGCCAGGGTGGCGATCTCGTCGATGCTCAATTTGTAATCCTTGCCGTCCACGGCCTGGGTTTGCACCGTGATTTCCACCTCCAGCTGCTGGTAGCCACTGGAAGCGACGTTGCCAACGGTACCTGAGCCGCTCTTGCCCACGGTAATGGTGAACAGGCTCAACGCCTTCCAGGTGTCGTTTTCTGCCAGGTCGGTCTGCTTGAGCACGCTATAGCCCGAGGCGAACACGACCCCGTTGTGCACGACTTCGCAAGCCACCACATTGCTCTGCGGTTGCTGTTGTGCCGAGGCCTGGAACAGGCCGGAGGGGGTCACGCTGCCGGCCCCCGCGAGCATGCGCCAGCGCCTGGCCTGATTCGGCATGATGCGGTTGACTTCGCTCAGCTGCGTGGTCCTGCCATGGCCGAGCCTGGGCATGAAGGGTGGCTCGAGCGGTAGCAGAGGCTCACCGTTGACCATGATCAGTGCGGCGTTACGTTGCTCGCCGGCGCTGGCCTGCACCTGCTGTACTGCCAACAGACGCCGCTGGGTCTGGCGATACGGCACGAACCTGGCGCTCTTGTCGCCGAGTATTGCAAGCTCACCCAGCCGTGGCTCCAGCAGCTCGAAGCTCGCGGCCTTGGGGCCAGCATTCCACACATCCAGCCCCTGTTCCTGCTGGGGGCGGAAAGCGCCAGCGCTGGGCGTGACCAGCAGATGCTCGGCGCACACCAGCAAGCGGGCTGCAGCGCGGTAGGTCTGCCCTGCTTCCTCGCGTTCGGCGGTAACGATGGCGGTGATCAGTTCATTGCCCATGTCGGCGATGGCAGGGGCCTGGTACAAGCCCCTGGCATCGATGACGCCGTGGCCGGCCTCGGTATGGCTTTGCGGGCTCAACGCTCGCCAGCTGACACCCGTGGTCACTGGCTGGCCAAACCCGTCGCGCAGGGTGAACTGCTGCCGCTCCCCAGCCACGATCACCGCACCCAGCGCAGGCTCCAGGGTCAGCTGGGTGCGCAGCGGGTCGATGTTGCCGAACAGTGCCCGGTCCCGCGGTGTATGGTCTTCGCGTTTCACAAAGGCGTTGAGCTCAGGGAACAGCAAGCGGGCCAGCAGCTCCAGCCCCTGGTCAGATGCGTGGTGGAGCAGGTTTTCGTTCAGCACCAGCGTCGCGGAATAGTCGCCATCGGGTATCAGGTAAGGGTAGTTGCTGCCAGGACGCATGCCTTCGCGGGCATTTGCCCGCAGCTGTATGAACACCAGCACTGCGCCGTCACCATGGTTCAAGGCCCCAAGTACTCGTGCTCCAGGCGCCGCCTGGGTGCGGATGATGAAGCGCGTCGGCGCCAAGGGGTCGTAGCCGGAAAAGTCCACAGTTCCCAGTTCGAATACCGCATATCGAGCCGGCAGCGCGTGTATCCAGTCCTGCAATGCCGCCGTCAGCAAGGCGTTCAGGTCAGGCGTGTTTTCGAACAGGTTGCTGGTAATGGTTGCCGCATGGGACAGGTTGAGGCTGACCCGGCCGTAGCGACTGACCTCCCCTACCACCACCTCCAGGTCGACTTCCAGTTGCACCCACAACCCCAGCGCCTCGGTCACCACGGTGCTGCTGATCAGTGTTCCGAGCGTGTCGAGGGTGCCGCTGACGATGTTCATGGTCAGGGTGGCCCTGGAGTTCTCCATCGAGGCGCTACTGAACGACAACAGCGGCGCGCCGAACTCCAGGCGTTGCACCCTCACCCTTTGGCCCACGGCCTGACCGGCCAGCACCTCGGAGAACGGCGGAAGGTAGCTGTTATCCTCCAGCCGAGCCAGATATTGCTGCTCGAGCAAACGGTTGAGGCGGCTGCGGCTATAGGCTGCGACGGCCCCCCAGCCTTCGGTCACCGAACCTTTGCTCATGCGTTCAAGCAATTGCTTCATGGAATTGGACATGGCATCACTCTCCCGAAGTTTCTGGTTTGCCGAACCGCAGGCCGGCGGGTTGCGCCAAGCGGCGCATGGCATCAGCATGCAAGGCCAAGGGCAGTGGCAGTACCAGGTGGCCCTCGAAAAGTAGCTCGAGGTCAAGGATCTCCAGCCTGGCCATGACCAGCACGAAGCCCGGGCCTGCATCGCCTGGCGGTGTGTAGTGACCGGTGTCAGGGTCAATGCTGCCGCTGTCAGCCACAGGTGTGGACCAGCGAACCCCCTTGACGACATTGCCTGCGACCCGCCCCTGGAACTGCAAGCTGCCATCGGGTAACTGCTCGGCAACCTCCACCACCATCTCGGGCCGCCGCTGGCGAACCAGCATGTGCACCGTGCGTGGCTCACCGGCACCGGGGCTTTGCACGAGCACCTGATCCAGCACATAGGTCCGGTTGTCTTCTACCGGGCTACCGGCGATGTAGGTGCAACGCAATCCATCCGCCTCAGGGCGGACGGTGCCGCGCCCCTCTGCGTCGGGGTCGGCCAGCGACCATTGCAGATCACCGGCGGTGGTACCGGCCGTCAGGGACAGCTCATCGCCGACGTAGCAGACCCGGATCAAAGGGTTTACCGTCAGTGCGGCGAGGGTTACGGTGAGCAGCTTCGAGCTGCGCAACCCGCTGTCACGCCCCGTGGCCACGATCAGCAATCGCGCCGGCTGCCCCCCCATGGCATGGGCCGGGGGTGCCCGATATTCACCGCTGCTTTCATCGATCCGGCCAAAATCGCCGAGGTTGCCTGGCAGCGGTTCCACCGTCCAGCTCACCGCTTCCCCTGCCGGTTCGACAGTGAAGGTATGACGCTGCGCGGCCGCCAGCACATGCGGGGCATCAGCGATTCGCCAGTCGGCAGTTCCACCGCCGTTGGCGAACAGCGCCACGCCATGGGGCATCTCGAAAGCTGTGTGCTCAAGGCTCGCAGCCCCAGCCAGTGACAGTTTTTCGAGCACCTGCTCGGGTACCAGGGCACTGAGCTTGCGAGCCAGGCCTTCCAGCACCGCCTGCTTGATCAGATACGCGACAAAGGCGCATATCTCCTGCTTCTCCAGCTCGCTCAAGCCCTCCGGCAAGCCGCTTACCGGCTGCACTTCTGCTGTTTGCTGCCAGGGCCACAGCACCTGACCCAGCAACAGGCAACCGGCGCTTTCTTCGGGCGTAGGCTCGACCAGGTGGAACAGTGTCGTGAGGTCGAACTGGAAGGTTGCCGACAACTCTTGCCAGCCGTTGCTTTTTCGCGGTTTGAAGCTGAACGACAGGGTGCAGAAAGAGGCCCAGTGCTGACGTACCTGATCGTCCTCGAACGCTACGGTCAATGGCTTCGCGATACTCGACAGTGCATCCTGGCCGTCCTGCCCGGCAGCCTTCAGGGCAAGGGCGCAGCAGACAGGGCAGTGCCGGTTGAGCTCTGCGTCATCCAGGCCGGCAAACGGCAGTGGCCCGGCCGCTACCGGTATGACGAACGCCTCGGATCTGAATTCGTATTCGCTGCTCTGGTATTCGCTGGGCAGGCTGCGCAGTTGCCCTGCCTTCGCGTCCATGCGCAGCAACACCTGATCATCGTCGTAAACCGCGTCGAAGGCCCCTTCTTCGAGCATCTGTTCCAGCCCGGTAGCGTAGGCAGCGCGGTGCAGCAGCCGCGATGACAGTAAAAGGGTCGTCGCAGCGGGCTGCTGCAGGTCATCGGGCAGCAGGAACGGGTAGCTGGACTCCTCCCCGGGGAAGTCACCGATCGCGCCATGCTTCAGGCCGGCGAACACCACCAGCGCCGGTTTGCCGTTCGCCTTGCTGACATGGGTGCGTAGCGCACTGTAGCGAATGCCAAGGAACGGGTTGCCCGCCAGTGCGCTGAAGTCCACCAGGGGGAAAACGCGCCTGGCTGGGACCACACCGTTGAGAAAGCGCTGGAAGAACTGCCCCGCCGCCTGGCGCTGCGCAAGCCCTCCACCGAGATCGAGTTCGGTTTCCGAAGCGTTTTTCAGGTCGGCTCTCACGCCTTCGGCATCCGCTGTCAGCGGCAGCTCCTGATGCACCCACAACGGGTCCAGCGGGTCATGCAGCGCCAGGCCTACCAAGCCTTCCGTCTTGTCCATGATCAGGTGCGTGCCACCCTCCAGGGCGATCGCGTGGCGCACCTTGTCAGACGCATACTCCGCAGTCAGCCCTTGCAGCTGCGGCGGTCCCATGCGGTACCCAGACAGCAGGTGGACGACCTCGGTACCGGGTACCGGTACCTCGCCTTCAAGGTCGCCGATGGTGCTGCCCTCACGGCTGAAATGCCCCAGCAGCAGCAAACGGTTGAGAAACTCGGGGGCCATCGCCAGGGTGAGGTCCCAGTTCAGGTGGCTTGGGTTTTGTTTCATCCAGGCCAGTAAGGCTGAAAGTTGGTTGCTAGACATGATATGAACCTGCTCCGGCTGATAAGTGGCGTCACGTGCTGTCTTGCAGTTCAGCGCTTGCGCAGCCATCGTTGCGCAGCGTCCTGGAGGGTTTGGTAGGTGTCCGCGTTCTGATCCAGCGGCAGCGGCAACACGATGAAACCCTCGAACTCCAGGCCAAAATCAGCCAGTTCCCAGAAGGCCCGGACCACACTGAAATGCGCAGCACTCGAATCGCTCGCCTGGTAATAGGGCTCGCCATCGGCGTCCCTGCCAATGGACCCGGGGCCGTGGACCACAGTCAGTTCAGGGATCTGTTGCTTGCTACCCGCGGTGATCGTCAGCCACACCCGCCGCAGCGCCGCATCCTGCCGAGCGATGACCACGTCAGCAGGGCGCGCGAGCGTCATTTCGGTCACTATGCAGAGGGTTCGGCGTTCATCGGTTGGGCTGCTGACTTCGACTTCCTCGACCAGGAACGATCGACCTGCGATATTTTCCCCAGGGATATAGCGGTTCGACTCCCCTGTTTCGAGTGCCAGGCGGCCATGAGCCTGGGCACCGAGAATGCGCCAGCGCAGCTCGCCGCCGCCGACGAACCCAGCCTTCAGGTCGACCCCTTCATCGCCGACCTGGCACACCTGCACAAGCGGGCTCAGCGACAGTGCATTCTTCACCACGCTGATGAGGGCGGAACTGCTGTAGCCATTGCTGGCCGTGGCGGTAACGCGCACTCGGGTGAACTCACCGGCGATGCCGCCGGCACCCGGGGCCAGGTACAAGCCTGGGGTGGTACGGTCGAAGTTGCCCGGATCGTCGTCCGAACCGTCCACGGCTTCGCATGTCCACGCCACATCCTGTTGCAGCGGCTGAGTGGTGAATTGCAACCTGCTGCCTTGGGTGATGACGGTTTCAAGCGGGGTGACGGTGAAACTGGTCAGGCGTGGGCTGACCTTGCCGAAGCTGGCGATGTCGCGTGGCAGGTGAACGTCGTCCTCGACGATGGCACCGCCGAAGTTGAGTTTTATGGTTTCCGTCACTACGTGCTCAAGCTGCACATTGGTTGACATTTGCCGTGTCAGTCTTCTTTTCAACCTGTCAACCAGAGCACCCCGAACCATATCGCTAGCGGCACTCGCCAAGGTTGAGTGAATATGGTGATGAATGGGATTGGCGGGCTGTTCAGCATCGAGAGGGCCATGAAAATCGTTCAGCCAATAGTCGATATCAATATCATCTCCTTCAAGTACAAAGCCCCTTGAATAAGCGTAGCGCCACCCTGCGCGTATTTGGCACCGGCATTTAGCCTGATAGGATCCACGGTACGCTAAAGTATCTACCTCCAAGTCTGAAGTTTGTTCAACAATTGTCACAAAAAAGCCGATATCAAACACACCATCGTAATTTAACTGAATGCCTTCAGCGGTGGCGGAAATATACAAGCCTTGATCAACACCCGCGAGCGGCACATCGAAAAAATCGATATTCATGCTGCCAAACACATGAAAACCACCGCGCTCATTTATCTCGCGCTCGAAATAACTAGACCCGAAGCCCATTAGCAGGTGTCCGGCAATGGCCTTCACACGCCACTCTTCTCCCTGTTGGCTTACCTGAAAGAGTTCGTCAGTCATATCGAGTTCGGTCAATGCACGGATCAGTGCGGCGGCAGCAACCCGCTTGCGTTCAAATAGCACTGTCGCTGAATGATCCTCCGGGCCATCGGGAATCAGGTAACGATAAGCAGGCCCTGGCAGTGACACATCACCATTGCTGCCAATCATCTGTACCAGCCCTATCACGGCGCCATCCACATCGTTCTGATCGCCTTCCGCCATTGGCGAAAAGCTCGCCGACGGGTTGCGCTGGGTGCGCAGGAAGAAGGACTCGGGCCGCAACAAGTCATCGTCACCCGGCTCGATTCGTCCCAGCGACCACACGCGTTGCTCATCTGGCAATGCCATGAAGATTTCCTTGAAGAATTCCCCCCCCAATTGCCGAATGCGGTTGGACTGGGCAAACGTCAGCACGAAGTCATCACTGTTGCTCAAGTCCAAGATGACATGACCGCCTTCATCCACATATCCGGGCACCGCACCCAACTCAAGCCGCAGGCGCAACTCCGGCCCTGTCAACGGGCCGATGCGGTCCATCCGCCGCGGGTACCAGTGTTCGCCCGCTTGCTTCAGGTCCACCTGGTTGCCGCCAACGATTTTCATGCGCAGGCTGGCTCTGGAGTCGGTGATGTCGGCATTGTCGAAAGACAACCGTGGGTGGTCCAGAACGAAGCCCTGCATGTGAATCTTGTAGTTGTTGTCCGGCGCGGTTTCACCGCTGACGGGCGGCAAGTAAGACGCCGTGCTGAAGCGCCGGATATACTCTTGGGTCAACAAGGTGTCGGTTTTCGTCTTGTCGATGGCAAATACCGAGTCGAACCCCAACAGGCGGTTGTCGGCACTCAACCAGAACAGTAATTCTGCTTTTGAATTGCTGGTCATGGATTTCTCCTGCATTGCAGAATGCGTTAGGCAATCAATGTGACGTCGGCTGAGCGGAACGGCCGCCAGGTCTTCCCTTCATCGAAACTGGCCTCGACCGACACCCGGAAGGCACGATTGAGCGCCAAGCGTTCAAGAAACGCCCTGGGTAAGTACTCTTCGATACCGTCGTAGTACTCATCCAAGGTCACTTCGGTTTCGCGGGTGCGGATGGTGTGCTGATCACTGCCGCCGCCCTTGAGCTCACCCTCCACAACCATGCCCAGCCACTGCCCTTGTGCAATGAATGGCCAGGGACCCAGCTCGCACAGGCAGCCCGCGGCGGGAACGCCCTTGAGCGACAACTGCTGATTTTCGACGCCATCGAGCTGGACGATCGGATAGCTCTGCGTCTCGTAGTCCGCCACCTCCAGGTCGAACTTTTCCGAGGGCTGGGGCATCTGGCCAGGCTTGGTCACCGAGTAGTACACCCAGAGGCGGTGGCCCAGGTTGGCCGCAATGGCGCTGCGCGGGACGGTGAACTGTCGGGGGCTGGCGCCGTCCGGGTGCTTGATGACTACGTTCCCGGAGCTGCCATGGCCTTCCCAGTGCACCCACACTTCACCCTCGTCGATCACCGCCTCGCTGGGCACCGTGACCACCGCGCCCTGCTGCAGGTTCTGTGGATGAACGGTGCCTTGGTGCGGCTCGTCACCTTCCTGCGGGCGGGCATCCTTGATGTTCGGCAAGGGCAGGAACAATGGCCGCTGCAGGGCCAGGGCCAGCGCCGCCGAGCGCTTCTGCGCGCCCGGCCTGCCGAACTGATAGCTGAACTCGACGTGCTGGCCGCGGTTGATGTCGCTCTGCAACCAGATGCGGTCGAGGTGAAACGCCAACCGGCCACTGTCGAGCACCGTCACGTCAGTGCGCAGTGGCCGCAGCGTCAGGGCCGGGCCTTCAGCGTAAAGGGTCAGTGCATCGCCCAGCGCCAGCTGCGCATAGGGGTCTGCCAGCAACCAGACACCGTCGCGATACGCGTCGTCATCGGGGTCGAGTACGCTGCCTGAATGCCCTGGGATGACCGGCGCTTCCAGCAGCGGCGTGGTAACCGGCTCTTCCCAGACGATGTCGAACCGCTGGCTGGGTGAACGGCTGCTGCCGCCGGCTGCATATTCGATGCTGTAGTCGAGAAAACCGAAGCCATCGAAGTACATGACAAAATCGTTGGAGTCGAGGCGCCACGACAGCGGCATGCCAATTTCGCTGGCAAGTACCTCGTGCTCCAGTTTCACCTCGGAACCGGCGAAGTCTTCATCGAACCAGGGGCGCCAATTGAGGGTCAGCACGTCACCCTGGGCCATTGCCGCATAGGGCAATGTCACCACCCCAACGCCGGTGGATGGCACCTGCGCGGCATCGATGATCAGGTCATGCGCCCCGCTCAACAAGGCAACGGCGGGCAGTTCGCTGGTTTCGGGCGGCCGCTGGACGTAGAAAAAGCGGCGCTTGAATTCGATCGAGATCGGCTCATCGTTTTCGTCCAACTGCTGATACGAATAGAACACCGTGCCTTCGCGCAGTGCCTGCAGCTGAAAGTTGCGTATCTCCAGCAGGAAGCGTTGCTGATCATCGAGCTCGCCCACGCTGATATTGCCAAAAACATCGACCGCGCTGCCGTCCGCAGCGCAGCCACGCCAGTTGATCAGTATCCGATCTTCTTTTGCGATACCTGGATAGGTGATCCAAGTTTTCAGATCCTCGTCCCCGAGTGCATCCACATCCACTGAGTTAGTTCGGGGGTCGAGGTGATCAACTTCTGGAATATCCATCGGCAGCCTCCATCGCAGCGCCTGTCATTGCGACGAAGTTATAACCCTGCCGGGCAACCGGCGCACCTGACAAAAATGCCAGGTGCTAACCGCTTGCAGATTGCGTACGGTATTCACGAGTTCGCCCAATTCAAGCCGCCAGCAGAACGCTTGTTCACCTTGATGCACCCCCAAGAGGCCATCGCAATGAGCTCGGAATCTTCCGTACATTCAAACGCGCTTAACTTCATGAGTTTCATGCAAAACGGGGTGGATAGCCGCACAGGGCAATACACAGTGACGATCAAGTTACCCGACCTGGCGGCAAACTTGTGGCTTGGCCCGGACATTGAATTAAGTTTGAGTTTCAACCCACTGAACACAATCGATTCCGGCTGGGGCAAAGGCTGGAACTTGTCCCTGACGCAATATACCGAACACAATCAGATCCTCACTACATACACCGGCGAGGCATTCAAAGTGACCGGCAGTACGGGTGATCGTTATTCCTTTCAAGAGCAGAAACTGAGTCATTTCCACTTGTACCGGGAACCTCCTGGGGAGGGCGGAGCGCCCCGCTACCGCGTGGTACATCGCTCAGGGATGGTGGAGATTCTGCAGACAATGGGCAGTGCCCGGGGCACGATTGCTCTGCCGGTAGAAATCTATTCGCCGCAGGGGCACAAACTGAACCTGAGTTACAAGCAATTCAACGCCGAATACATGATGCTCGGCGCTATCCGTGATGGCCGCGGCGAGCTGCTGCTGGAAGTTGAGCGTGAGGACGGGTTCATCGAAATCCGCGAGCGGCCCTACCTGGGCGGCGACGGCAAGCCGGTGGCGCTTTACGTGATGACCCTGCAGGACGTCGACAACCGGGTCGCTTCCTTCAGCCTGCCCACTGCGGAACAGGCCAGCTGGCGCTTCGACTACAAGGTAGTGCTCGAACACCTGTGCATCACCGAGGTCCGCACGCCCACCGGCGCACGAGAGTACCTGCAGTACAACGACGGCGGCCATCTGTTCCCGAGCGGCGAGCGCAAACCCTTGCCCAGGGTGACCCGGCACATCGTCGAACCAGGCCTGCAACAGCCCGCGTTCCAGACCAACTACAGCTATCCGCAGAACAGCAACTTCCTGGGGTTTGGCACTCGTGTCGGTTGGTCGGACGACGGTTTGGACAATCTCTACAAGCACACCGGGGACTACGAGTACCAGACTGTCCAGGAACTGTGCGACAGCGACAACGCACGCCTGCAGTGCATCACCCGCACGTTCAACCGGTTCCACTTGCCGACATTGGTACGAACCGAGCGCGGCACCAGCGTCCATGAGGTAATTACCCGTTACGAGATCACGGACAACGTGCCATTTGCACAACAGGTCAGCACCTGCCAATTGCCGATCAAGCAACAGACCCGCTGGAGCATGGACGGCCATACGCCCAGCAATCGCCTGGAAACCGCCGAAACCAAATACGACAGCTTTGGTAACCCGATCGAACGCACACAGCCCAACGGAGTGGTCGAGCGGATGACCTGGTACGGCAGCGAAGCCGAAGAGGGGTACCCCGGCGACCCCTACGGCTTTGTCCGGCACATGAAGAGCAAGACCGTCATCCCCTCGACCGCGGGCGAGGCCTCAGCCCCGACCCTGGTGCGCCAGTACCGTTACCGTGCCCTGCCGACGCTGGCCGGCAACGACACCAAACTCAGGCACTGGCCTGTGGAGCACAGCGAAACCCTGCTGCATGAAGGCCAGGTGCTTGAGCAGACCATCAGCAGCCATGTCGATGCACCCAGGTCCGGATTGCTGCATGGTCGCCTTTACCAACAGATACACAAACTGGGCACACTGGAAACCACGACCCAATATCAGTTCCGGGTCATGGCCGACCCCATCAGCGAGCAGCCAGTGCTGCAGACCACCACCACCATCCATGGCTACGATGGAACCCTGCGCTCGAGCCTGATGCAACGCTCGCTACTGTTGGGCGAAACCGTGTTCGAGGAGGACGAAAGTGGCGTGCAGACCCACCGTGAGCATGACGCTTTGCGTCGGGTCACCCGCGAGCGGGTCGCGCCAGGTACCTCTTTCGAGGCCAGCCGTCGCTATGTCTATGAGCTCTGCGCCGCAGATGGCGACATCGCCCGCCAGCATGCGACCAATGCCAGAGGGGTCACCACCCGCACCGAAGTGGACGGCCTGGGCAGGGTCACCTTTGAGGCGCGGGACAATATCCACGAACAGCGCCCTACCCTGTTCTTCGAAACCTTGGCGACGCGCTATGACGCACAAGGCCAGCGCGACAGTGAGACGCGCACCGACTGGTTGCAGGGTGAGCGCTACCTGACCCTCGTCAACCGCTATCAATACGACGGCTGGGGCGAACTGCGCTGCACCATCGACCCTGACGGTGTCGAGCACCATGACGAGCTCGACCCCATCGGCGTCCCGGGCCACGATGGCCCTGTTCGCCGCAGCTGGCGTGAGGGCGGTACGTTGCAGGCACGGGTGACCAGTGGCAAGTCCGAAACCTGGCTCAACCTTTTCGAAAAACCAGCCAAGGTCAAACGCCTCACTCCCCTCGGCGAACTGCTTGGGGAGGTCAGCTACCTGTACGACGGCCTCGGGCGCACGGTCAGCGAAACCAACGAACGCCGCCATACCACCACATTCGCCTACGACCCATGGGGCCGCATGCTCAGCACTCGCCTGGCGGACGACACCTTGCTCACACGCACCTACGCGGCGCACTCCACCGAGGAGCTGCCCGCCAGCGTGACAGTGACGCCGGCCAACACCGAGTTGCCCGCCCAGGAGGTCGGCGCGCAGTACCATGACGGGCTGGACCGGCTGATGGGCGCCACCACTGGCGGGCGCACCGAGTACTTCCACTTCGAGGCAGGCGCGCCACACCCGCTGCGGCGTGTTACCCCCGCTGGCGACACCATCAAGCTGACCTATACGCCTGCGCTGAACGATGAGCCCATCAGTAGTATCGCGCCGGACGATCCGGCCAATTTCGATTACCACCCCACCAGCGCCCGCCTGCTGAGCACCTGCAACCCACAGGGCACGCGACGCTTCGATTACAACCTCGCCAACCAGCTGACAGCTGAACACTGGGACGATGCTGGCAACCAGACTTTCAGCAGAACCCACGTCAGCACGGTGTTCGACAGGCTGAAGAGCACGCACGAAGACGCCGGTGTCTACACCGTTCACGACTACGACACCCACGGGCGCCTGGAAACCACCGAGCAAGGCCAGCTCAAGGCACGAATTCACTACGATGCCCTCGGCCGCGTGTCGAAGCTGGACAGTACCGACCTGGCAAGCGGCACTCTTCTGGAAGCCCTCATCGAATACGATGATCAGGACCGTGAGTGCAGGAAGACCTGGCGCCAGGATGGCCAGGCCGAGCGCATCCTGGAACAGCGCTGGGGGGAAGACGACCTCCTGCAATGGCGAAAGCTGACCCAGGGAGGGGCAACGTTGCTCGAGGAAACCTTCGAATACGACCTGCGCGGTCGTCTGACCAAGCACGTGTGCGAAGGCCCCGAGCGGCCAGTGGATGCCCTTGGTCGCCGCCTCGCCACGCAGACCATCGGGTTTGATGCCTATGACAGCATAAGCTTGACCGTCACCAGCTTCGAAGGCGGGCCGCGCCCGGAGCGTGCCAAGTACGTCTACGCCGACCAGGATCCCTGCCAGTTAGTGCGCATCGAGTACACACCAAAGCGCAGCGAGCCGGACCCGACGTTCACCTACGATGCCAATGGCAACCTGACCCGTGACGAGCAGGGCCGGGTATTGCGCTACGACAGCCAGAACCGCCTGACGGGCATCGAAGGCAGCGCCATCAGCTACCGCTATGACGCCGACGGACAACTGGTTGCCAGCACCTCTGCCAACGGGCCGCAGACGCTGTTCCTGCGCGACGGGCTGCAACTGCGCCAAGCAGTACATGATGGGGTGAAAACCCTCTATCTGCACCACGGCGACCAGCCGCTGGGCCAGCAGCAAAGCGGCAGCGGTGCACAGGTGCCGCTGCTGCTGCACACCGGCACCTGCTACAACGTGATTGCCGAAACCCAGGCGGGAAGCTTGCGCACCCGCCACTACACCGCCTACGGCGAAGGCTACAGCGAGCAGCCGCTGCACAGTGCCCTGGGCTATACCGGCGAAGCGCTGGACGCCGGCACTGGCTGGTATCTGCTGGGCAATGGCTACCGCGCGTTCAACCCGGTGCTGATGCGCTTTCACAGCCCTGACGCCCTTAGCCCGTTCGCCGAGGGCGGACTGAACTGTTACGGCTACTGCCAAGGCAACCCGGTGACCTTCCGCGACCCGACCGGGCATTACAGCAGCGGGTACAGCGGTACCAGCCGCAGCCTGGAAGACATCGAGACAAACCGGGTATCACCCCGCGTGGAGCTGGGGGTGATGGGCTGGATTGGCATGGGCTTCGGCTTCCTCTTCGCCGCGATCGCATCGGTGGCGGCTGTGGTGATCACGGGCGGCGTTGCAGCACCGGCGGTAGCCGCCGCCTGGACAGCCGCCGGCGGTGGGCTGGCGGGGACCGGAGCGGCAGTTGCAGCCGGCGCCGGGGCCATTGCCAGCGTATCGATCGCCACCGGTATCAAGCTCGCCGGCAGCATCGTCGGGGCAGCATTGTCGGTCGCCGGTACGGCAGTGCAGACCGAGGGGGTGCTCTCGGGGAATGAAGAGCGCAGCAACATCGGCGCGATCCTGAACTATGCGGCGGTCGTTGCCGGGCTGGGTGCAGGGGCCTTGGGCTATGTGGCAGGTTCGGCGTCGAAAATGCTATCACGCGCCACCTACTCCGTACTTGAGAACGCCATGAATCCAATTGGGCCGCGAATCAGGCCGCCCGTACCTCCGAAACCTACCTCCGCCCCTACCGCCGGCAATAGCTTATGGCGCCCCTCCTGGCTGTACTCGGGGCAAGTTCGAAAGAACATACCGAAATTCAGACAGGACATTCGACGCTGACCATACCCAGCCAATTACCTATGGCACCACTGCGCACCATCACCCATCGCTGATGTCACCCATGCGGAGAGTCACCATGAACACATCACCCTCCACCCCCCAACAGACCCGTGCCATCAGCGCCCGGCGCAAACACCTCAACTTGCAGGATGCGCCCCTCTCGCCGGCGCTGGTGGACCTGACCAAACCCGACGTCGATGGCATCGTCGATCGCACTGACGGCACGTTGCACAAGGACTGCCTGAAGGCCGACCTGATACTCAAGATCCCCGCATGGCCGGAATTACAAACTGAACCAGATGACTATTCGACTGTGCAGCTGCAGTTCACCCTGACAGGTGCCGAAGACAACTATACGGCGATTGGGCCTACCCACCGCTATGATGGGCCGCTCGAGGCTAGTGATTTCCCCCTCCTCCTCCCATTTCCCCAGGCTTCATTGCCACGCAACGGCAAACTCTGGGTCCGCTACGAGCTGGAGGATCACAGAGGGGAGCTTTACGACTCCACGCCACTCGAACTGATCTGCGATAGCGTCGCACCTTGGGGTGACGAGCCTGCCCCTCCGCTGAACACGCCCCCCGGCGTTATCAACGACGCTTACCTGACTGGTAACAACGGGATCGAGCTGGATATCCCCGACTACGTAGATCGTGCGGCAGGTGACACCTACCAAGTCTTCTACCTCAAGAACTGGTCTGAAGATGACACCGACTACGAGAACCCCAGCGCTGTCGGCCCTGTCCCTGACAACCTGAAGATCAAGATACCGGATACTGTTGTTCGTCCCCTGGGCGACGGCCGCTTCTACATCGTCTACTACCTGTTCGACAAGGCGCAGAACCGCAGCCGCATCCGCTTGCCGGCGACGGTGGATGTCGTACTCACGCCGGAACCGGCTGCGCTGCTACCACCCAGCGTCCCCCAGGCCGAAACGGATGGTGTGGTGAACCTGGCGGATGCACAGGTAGGCGTGCATGTGCATATCCTGGAGTACGCCAACCATCGCCCCGAAGACACGATCGTGGTCACCTGGGGCAGCACCCCCCTGATGCAGGAACAAGTGGGGTCACGCGGATTCCCGATCCGGATCCTGGTGCCGAGCGATATTCTGCAAGACGAGTACGGTACTGCCACCGGACGCAAGTCAACCAGCATCAGCTACCAGGTACTGCGCGGGCAAGCGCCCTATGGGCCGGCGCAACGGGACGTCGACGTCGACTTTTCTGTTGTCGGCCCAGTACGCCCCAACCCTGACACCGACTGGCCGGACCCGGTCAATGCCAAGATTTTCGCCCCGGTGATCACCAGCCATACCGGTGTCGTTGACCAAATTACCACCCCAGACCGGGGTGAAAACGCTTCCCTGACGTTCGACGTATTCGAAGGCGCCGTAGACGGGCAAGTGGTGGACTTCTACTGGAATAGCACTCTTTTGCCATATGCACGCTGGGTGGTCGATCAGGCACCCGGTACGCCAAAGACCGTAACCGTTCTTTGGCAGACCATCCAGGACGGGGGCGATAACCTGGCGTTGCCCGTGTATTACACGGTGCGTGCCAGCGAGGATCCCAATGACAACGCACAGCAGTCAATTACCAAGCATATTAAGGTGGAGGTGGTCGACAAGACGCCGGATGACCTTGAGTTCCTTGGCATTAACTCCCGAGGGTGGCTGAGTTGCGCTTCGATCTGGGACCCCGACGACCCAACCGCCCTTCCCGCAATAAGAATTCAGGTTCCCCCTTGCCACCGCCTCAATGTCCAGCCAGGTGCAACGATGACCTTGACCTGGGAGGTATATGACCAGGAGGTGGGCGGAAACCTGATCACGACGGTGACGAAAACCGAGTCGGTTTTGTTAGATGCGGAGCAAATCAACAACGGCTTCGTCTGGAGAGTACAGCCATACGAAGACCATATCCGGCCAATCTATGACGTCGCTCCATCACGTGGCCGTGCCGAAGTGAGCTATGTCATCGACACCCCGTCGCTCATCTCCAATACGACAGCAAACAAGATCAGCATTGCCGACCAAGGTACTGGCAGCTCATGCGATTTGAACAGACCTTGAACGCGCCCCGGCCGCAGCTAACGGGCAAAGCTGCGGCCGGCGAGCCCTGAAGGAACAATCCGGTATTTTGTTGGGATTTTTCCTACATTTTTCGCGGTCTCGTCCGAATAGCCTTGGGGCATCAAGACCAATCTCTCAACCAAAAGGGAATGGTCCTACAGAAAATTGCTACTTCAATGGTGCCCCTAATGTCAACTCGCCTCCTCCATACCCTTCGCCAATTCACGCACCCCGCTCGACTGGTGCTGCTGGGCCCGCTGTTGTTCGCCGGCCCCGCCTTGGCTGAAACGCTCATCGACAGCGACACCGCACTCGATGCCAGTAGCGCACTGGACAGCTACCGTGTGACCAACCAAGCGACGCTCTCCGCCTCCGGTGCCACGACCTTGCAGATCGCTGCTCGAGCCGGCTCCACGGTGAATCTTTCGGGTAGCCAGGTCACCGCCGAAAGCAATGCCGACGGTCTTACGCTCAACGGCGCCAACGCCAGCGTCGTAGGCTCTGTTATCCGTAGCAACGGGCGCGGCATGGCATTCAGCGCAGGCGCAACCGCCGCGATCAGCGACAGCCTGATCGAAGGCGGTGTGCTGGGCGCAACCATCAATGCCAGCAGCGCAGAACTGCAACGCACCACCCTGCGTGGCACCGGCGAGACCAGCGAAGGCGTGCGCATGGTGGCCGGCAGCCTGGCTGCAAGGGACGGCAGCACCATCAGCGGTGGCAGCTACGGCGTACGCATCATTGAAGACAACGGCCGCGGGTCGTCGCTGGTGGTAGACAACAGCCTGGTGGAAGGACGCAACGGGCCGGCGATCGCCGTCGGACGCGGTGCAGGTGCCGCATCAGCAAATATCGAGGTGCTCAATAACGCGAGCCTGAGCGGGGGTAACGGCGTACTGCTGGAAGTCGCTGACGATGCCGATGCCAACCTGCGAGTGAATGACAGTCACCTGGTCGGTGACATCGTCGTCGCCAGCGGGGGCACTGCCAACGTACTGCTGGAAAACCAGGCAACGCTAAAGGGGCGGCTGGAGAACGTTGCCGACCTGGGGATCAGCAGCGGTGCCGAGTGGATTCTGGTCGAGAACAGCCAGGTGGGCGACCTTCAGCTCGATGGCGGCGCGGTACGCTTCGGCGGCCCGGGTGAGTTCTTCAAGCTTTCCGTGGAAAACCTGGCAGGCAATGGCACCTTCATCATGGAGGCAGACTTCAGCACGTCGCACTCGGACTTCCTTGATGTCACGGGCAGCGCCAGCGGCGACCATCAGTTGCAGGTCAGCGCCAGTGGCAAGGACCCGCTCGCCGACAACAGCCTGCATGTGGTCCACACGGCGGCCGGCGATGCGCAATTTTCACTGCTGGGCGGCCCGGTAGACTTGGGCGCCTATTCATACGACCTGGTCCAGCGCGGCGACAATGACTGGTACCTGGATGCCACCACCCGCACCATCAGCCCCGGCACGCAAACGGTCATGGCCTTGGCCAATGTCGCGCCGACCATCTGGTATGGCGAGCTGGGAGTGTTGCGCAGCCGCATGGGCGACGTGCGCCGTAACCCCGGCAAGGCGGGTGGATGGGTGCGTACCTACGCCAACCAATTCAACGTGTCGACGGGTGCACCTTACCAACAGCAGCAGCAAGGCCTGTCGATAGGTGCCGACGCACCGCTGCCGATCGGCGATGGCAACTGGCTGCTCGGCATCACGGCCGGCTACAGCAACTCGGACCTGAACCTCGCACGCGGCTCATCAGCCAGCGTCGACAGCTACCACGCCGGGGTGTATGCCACCTGGCTCGATGCTGATAGCGGCTATTACATCGACACCGTGGCCCGTATCAACCAGTTGCGCAACAAGGCCGACGTTCGCCTGAGCGACGGCAGCAAGGCAAAGGGCGACTACAACAACCTCGGCGCCGGTGTATCGCTGGAAGTAGGCCGGCATCTGACCCTGGCCGATGACTGGTTCCTCGAACCGTTCGCGCAGTTGTCCGGGCTGGTGCTGCAAGGTAAGGACTACACCCTGGATAACGGCATGCGTGCCGAGAGTGAACGCACCCGCTCGCTGCTGGGCAAGGTAGGCACCACCATCGGGCGCAATTTCGCAGCCGGCGAGGGGCGCACCCTGCAGCCCTACCTGCGCGTTGCAGCGGCACATGAGTTCGCCAATGGCAACCAGGTGAAAGTCAACGACAACCGCTTCGCCAATGACCTGTCAGGGTCGCGTGGTGAAGTCGGTGTCGGTATGGCGGTTGCCTGGGACGACAAGTGGCAGGCACATGCCGACTTCGATTACAGCCATGGCAGCAAGATCGAACAGCCCTGGGGCGTCAACTTCGGAGTGCGTTACAACTGGTAAAACCGCGGGAAGGCCGAGTGCCTTCCCTTTTTCATTCAGCAGAAAGGGTGGAGAAGCAGGATGGCACACAGCAAACGCAGCGTTGAATTCAAAGCACCACGGCCAGAGCGCCCTGCTGAGGACGAGGGCCTGCTTGTCGAGCCGGATGTACCAGACCTCATACCCGATGTCGATGGCGCCATGCCCAACACTATTTCGTTCCGGGCAACGTATTTGCCTCTGCGAGTAGAATTCCACCCCTGGGCACCCTCCGAGCCAAGCGAAGAGGACAACGAGTTCCTTGACCTTTACTGGAACGGGGAGCTGGTCGAAAGGAAGACCTTCAACCAACCCGTGAAACCAGAAGAACTGTTCATTCTGGTCCCGGTGCGCTACTTGATCGAAGGCACGCACACCCTCCACTACGAGGTAACGATATTCAATGGCACAGAGGTCCCTTCCCGGCCTCTGAATGTCTACATCGACAAGACCCCCCCCATGCTGGACCCGGATGACGACCGCCTGGGGTTTCCTGACTACGTGATCGGCGAAGGCGTCACCGAAGAGTATCTCGATGCCAACGGCGACAAGGTCGTGGGAACTGTACCGTCCTTTCTGGGTGCTGAGCCCGGTGATGTGATCAAATGGTTCTGGAGCGACGACCCTGTCGGGATTCACCTGGTCGACATGCACACACTGACCCTGGACGATATCGAACTCTCTGGGGGCATCAGCAAACCGATCGAGCTGACATTCCCGGGTGATTTCATTCGTCAGTCCCAAGGCGGCCAGCGCTTCGCCCGTTACGAAGTGCAGGACCGGGCCGGCACGGCCGTACAGCGATCCCTGGCACGCACGCTGAATTCCGATCCATCCCCGCCACCTCGGGTACTGCCACCACCGTTTATCAGGGAGGCTACCGGGAGCGAGTATTTCAGCACACTGCTGCCGGCTGACGCCGTCGATGGGGTCACATTCGTCATACCGGACGGCGCGGATATACGTCCCAACGAAACCGTCACCGTGTACTGGGGGGAGCCTGGCACCCTCGGCGGCTACTCGACCAGCACGCCAATTGCACCCGGCGGGCGCGAATACCTCATCCCTGGCCAACATATTCCGCCCCACATGGAAAACCGCGCCGAGCTGCACTACCAAATCGACAAACCTGACATGCCGCCCTCACCGTCGCACTTTGTGACGGTACGCAAAATAGAAGGCCTGCCGATCGTGCAGTGCACAGACATCGTCAACGGAGCCCTGGAGCTGAACAGAATGGGCGACAGCGCCGCGTTCACATTGGCGGATTGGGCCTTCCGCGCCCCATCGCAGTTCGTCAACGCCTGGATCGAAGGCGTGGAGCGCGACAATATCGGTAGCCTCATCACGCTGCCCATCGCCACCGAGCTGCCTGTACCTTCCGGGTCGGGGGAGATGGTACTGGGTGAGGTTGCACGCACTGAGCTTTCGCGCCTGGCGCTCAACTACCAGTTCCGAGTTTCGGTGCAGGTGTCATTTGACGACAAGCAAACCTGGTTGAAATTCCCGGATGTGGCCGCCGTGCTGCAGGCCTAGGTCCCTCAGGAGCAGACAGCAAAAAAAAAACGCCACTCGAAGAGTGGCGTTTTTCATGTTTGGAGCGGGAAACGAGACTCGAACTCGCGACCCCGACCTTGGCAAGGTCGTGCTCTACCAACTGAGCTATTCCCGCAATTTGAAACTTTACTGCTAATCGGCGTGAGGCGCCCTGAAGACCCTCACCACCACTGCACCGTGCGAACGCCACAGTATTTAAACTGGAGCGGGAAACGAGACTCGAACTCGCGACCCCGACCTTGGCAAGGTCGTGCTCTACCAACTGAGCTATTCCCGCATTTGGCGTCCCCTAGGGGACTCGAACCCCTGTTACCGCCGTGAAAGGGCGGTGTCCTAGGCCACTAGACGAAGGGGACACACAACACTTTTCAGTGCACCAGTACATGAACCTCACGATTCAGACTGGATTTCTATTTCCTGCCCCGCCGTCAAGCGTTGCCGGAGAATCTGGAGCGGGAAACGAGACTCGAACTCGCGACCCCGACCTTGGCAAGGTCGTGCTCTACCAACTGAGCTATTCCCGCATTGGCGTCCCCTAGGGGACTCGAACCCCTGTTACCGCCGTGAAAGGGCGGTGTCCTAGGCCACTAGACGAAGGGGACACGCTGCTGGCATTGCTGCCTGCTTTCACTCCCTGCCGCGTTTCGCTGTGTGCTTTACGCTGCAAGTGGCGCGCATTCTAGGGAGGGTTGGAAGAGGCGTCAACCCCTTTGTAGAAATTTATTTAAATCAATGACTTCCGGGTTCGTTGGGGTGCAGATGTGGGCGGCGTGGTCGATATAGAGAAAGGGTTTGCCTGTGCTGCTATTCGCACCTTGGCAAACTCACTACACTCAAAGCTGTAATTCTTCTTCAATGAGGCGTTAACGGTGACACCACTTCTGATCACTCTGCTCATCGTGGCGGGTATCGCGTTGCTGATCGTGATCGGCTACCTCAACAACGTGGTCGAAAACAGCAAGCTTGAACGCGCCCGGCTGAAAGTCGAACTCGCCGACCGGGTGCGCCGCTGCGGCGAAATCACCGAGACCTTCCCGGGCCAGTTCATGACCCCGGCGCTCAAGCTGCTGCTGGCACGCCTGGAGCTGAACCTCAACCAGCGGCAACTGGCGCTGGACAAGCACAATGCGCAACTAAAGGCACGCATCGCCGAACTCGAAGGGCTGATTGCCCAAGGCGAGCGGATTCCGGTGAACAACCCGCCCTGCCCGATCCAGACCGAGGCCAAGGCCAAGGATGTGCGGTTCTTGCTAGAAGCCCTGCACACCCAGATCGTCAAAGGCACCCAGGAAAACGTCCTGCAGACCAACGAAGGCAAGCACTGGGTCAGGGAAATCCGCCACATGCTGGTGCTGCTGCACATAGAGTTCTTCAACAACCTTGGCCAGCAGGCCCTGCAGCAGGAGCAGCCCGGCCAGGCGCGCCTGGCTTTCGAACGCGGCGTGCAATACCTGCGCAAGCAGCCGGAACCGAAAGTGTATGAAGAGCAGCTGACCTATCTGGAGAAGCTGCTGGCGCGGGCCAATGCCCAGGTGCTGGACAAGATGGAGCCGGCGGAGAACGAGCAGAACGAACTGACCCAGGGGCTCAAGACCGATGACGAAGAGACCTGGAAGAAGCGCGTGATCTACGACTGATCTTCGAGTCTGCACCGGCCCTGTGGGAGCGGCCTTGTGTCGCGAAAGGGCCGCAACGCGGCCCCCGCAATTCTTGCTGCGAAGCTGAAACCCTCTGGGGCGCTTCGCACCCCTTTCGCGACACAAGACCGCTCCCACAGGGATTGGCGCAGGGTTAGCAGTCGGTCAACTGCAGAAAGATCGCCACCAACCTTTCCAGCCCTACCTGGTCTGCCTCACTGAAACGCGCCAGTTTCGGGCTATCCAGGTCCAGCACACCAATCAACCGCCCGTCCTTTACCAGCGGAATCACCAGCTCGCTGTTGGACGCGCTGTCACAAGCGATATGCCCAGGGAATGCATGCACATCCTCGACTCGCTGGGTCTGCCGGGTGGCTGCAGCCGCGCCGCACACACCTTTGCTGAACGGAATGCGCACACAGGCTACCTGGCCCTGGAACGGGCCGAGCACCAGCTGTTCGTTGCGGTTGAGGTAGAACCCCGCCCAGTTCAGGTCATCCACCTGGTGGTAGAGAAACGCCGAAAACTGCGCCGCATTGGCGATGAAGTCGCGCTCGTCGGCAAACAGCGCCTGTACTTGCGCGGCCAGCAGGTTGTAGCCGTCGAGGCCGGTGCTACTGGCATTGAGGTCGATCATGTTTACTTTTGCTCCAGCAATTGCAGCCCGACCCAGTAGCGGGCGAACTGATAGGCACAACGGCCATTACGGTTGCCGCGCCCGGTTGCCCAGCGCACGGCGAGAATGTCCAGGGCTTCGTCACGCTGCCAGGCCAGGCCTGCAGGGCGGGCCAACTGGCCGATCCAGTGCTCGACCACGTCGAGGAAGTGTTCCTGGCTGAACGGGTAGAACGACAGCCACAGGCCAAAACGGTCGGACAGGGCGATCTTGTCCTCCACCGCTTCGTTGGGGTGCAGCTCGCCGTCGACCATCTTCCAGTTTTCGTTGTCGCTCTGTTTTTCCGGCACCAGGTGGCGGCGGTTGGACGTCGCGTACAGCAGCACGTTGTCCGGGGCCTGCTCCAGCGAGCCATCGAGCACGCTTTTGAGCACCCGGTAGTCGCCCTCCCCGGCTTCGAACGAGAGGTCATCGCAGAACAGGATGAAGCGTTGCGGCAGCTTCTGCAGCTGCTCGACGACACGCGGCAGGTCGGCCAGGTGGTCGCGCTCGATCTCGATCAGGCGCAGCCCTGCACCCGCATGCTCGGCCAGCAGGGCACGTACCAGCGACGACTTGCCGGTGCCACGCGAACCCCACAGCAGGGCGTGGTTGGCCGGCATGCCATTGATGAACTGGTGGGTGTTGCGGCCCAACTGATCACGTTGCTTGTCGACACCGATCAGGTCGCTCAGGCGGATGTCCAGGCTGACTTCCAGCGGCATCAGGTAGCCCGTGCGGCCGTCGCGCTGCCAGCGTGCAGCCAGGGTGGTGCTCCAGTCGATGTGCGGGCGCGGCGCCGGCAACAAAGGTTCGAGACGCGCCAGCACCGATTCGGCACGTTCCAGGAAAGCATTCAAGCGAGCGTCCATGACGACTCCTACGGATTTCAGTTTTTTTGGGGCCGCAAAGCGGCCCCCGCTTGGCGATTAACTGAAATGAAAAGACAGACCCGCCAGCAGCCGGGGCTGATCGGCTATGCTTGCGCAGCGCAAGGGACGTTAAACCGGCTCGGGACTCATGGATATCAAGTTCACCAATCGCCTGTCATACAAGCAAGCCCGGTTGACAGTCCTGGTCGGCTTCATCCTGGGAACATTGCTGAGTCTCATCCAGATCGGCATCGATTATGCCAGCGAAGACGCATCCATCAACCGTGAAGTGCAGGCGTTGCTGCAAATCAGCCACAACCCGGCCTCGCGCATCGCCTACAACATCGATGCGGAGCTGGCGCTGGAACTCACCCGCGGCCTGCTGGAGTCGCCAGCAGTCATCCGTGCGCGGCTGATCGACAACAACGAAACGGTGCTGGCCGATGTCGAACGGCCACGGCTCGAGGACCGCTACCGGCCGCTGAGCGACTTTCTGTTCGGTGAAAAACGCCAGTTCAAGGAACGCCTGTACCTGACCCACATGCCCGAGGAATACCTCGGCACGCTGTACCTGGACGTCGACACCTTCACCTTCGGCAGCCGCTTCCTCGACCGCGCCGGGGTTACCTTGCTCAATGGTTTCGCCCGCAGCCTGGTGCTGACCGGCATCCTCCTTGCGCTGTTCTACATGATGCTGACCAAACCGCTGGTCACCGTGATCGCAGCCCTCACCGGGCGCGACCCGCGCCAGCCGGGGCAAACCCGGGTGGACTGCCCGCCCGGGCACGAACAGGACGAGATCGGCGTGCTGGTGCGGGTCGCCAACCAGCAGTTCGTCAGCATGGCCACCGAGATCCAGCAGCGGCGCACCGCGGAAAACCGCTTGACGCAGTACCTCAACGAACTGGAAGACATCGTCTCGGCCCGCACCGAAGAGCTAAAGGCCAGCAACAATCGCCTCAGCCAGTCCAATCAGGAGCTGGAAGAGGCCCGCCAACGAGCCCTGGACATGGCCCAGGCGCGCGCTGCGTTCCTGGCCAACATGAGCCATGAGATCCGCACCCCGCTCAACGGCATGCTCGGCATGATCGCCCTGGCCCTGGACAGCCCACTGGCCGGGGAACAGCGTCAGCAGCTGTCGATTGCCCACGATTCGGGCAAGGTGCTGGTGGAATTGCTCAACGATATTCTCGACCTGTCCAAGTTCGATGCCGGGCAGCTGGAACTGGAGCGCATCCCCTTCGACATGGGCGCCATGGTCGAGGACACCGCCAACCTGCTGTCGCAGAATGCCGCGCAGAACGTCGAGCTGACCTGCCTGATCGCTGGCGACTTCCCGAGTTCGGTGCTCGGCGACCCCACGCGGGTACGCCAGGTGGTCAGCAACCTGCTGTCCAACGCCCTCAAGTTCACCCGCTTCGGCCGCGTCGACGTGCGCCTGGCACGCATCGTCGGCGGTGTGCGCCTGGAAGTGCGCGACACCGGCATCGGCATTCCCGAAGCGGCCCAGGCGCGGATCTTCCAGCCGTTCACCCAGGCCGGCGCCGGCATCACCCGCCAGTACGGCGGCACCGGGCTGGGCCTGGCCCTGACCCGCAACCTGTGCAAGGCCATGCAGGGGCATCTGCACATCCAGTCCGAGCCTGGCTTTGGCAGCCGCTTCAGCGCCGAGCTGCCATTGCCCACTCACACCGAGGCCATCGCACCGGCCGCCCTGCACGGCAAGGTCGTCGCCCTCAGTGACGCCGGCAGCGGCCTCAGCGAGCTGCTGCAGGGCCTGCTGCCGGGCTGGGGGCTGGACTATCAACGGCACGACGGCCGCGCCACGCTCGACGGCAGCGTCGACCTGCTGATCACCGACGACCTGGAGCAGCTGTTCCAGCTGCGCCCGGCACTGAAGGCGCCGATCCTGCTGGTGACCGCCTATGGCAACTTCCTGCCCGGCGAGCAATCGGCGCAACTGGCGCCTTTGCACCAACTGGCCCGGCCATTGGCGCGCAACGCGCTGTATCAGACCCTGCGCCGCACCTTGCAGGGGCATGCCCCGGAGCACCCACTGGCCACCCCGCTGCTCACCGCCACCGAAGGCCGTGCGCGCATCCTGCTGGTGGAGGACAACCCGGTGAACCAACTGGTGGCCAAGGGCATGCTGGCCAAGCTCGGCTGCCGGGTAGAAGTCGCCACCCAAGGCGCCGAGGCCCTGGAATGGCTGGAGCGAGAAGACTTCGACCTGGTGCTGATGGACTGCAACATGCCGGTGATGGACGGCTACGAGGCCAGCCGGCGGATTCGCCAGAGCGGGCGCTGGCCCCAGCTGCCGATCGTCGCCCTGACCGCCAACGCCATGCCTGAAGAACGCGAGCGCTGCCGCGCGGCAGGCATGAGCGACTACCTGGCCAAGCCGTTCCGCCGCGAGGAGCTACTGGCGCTGATCGACCACTGGGTGCCGCTCAGCGGCTGAGCAAGCGCTCGATGTCGGCTTGCAGTGCCTGTGGCTTGGTGGTCGGCGCGTAGCGAGCGACCTTGCCGCTGGCCGGGTCGACCAGGAACTTGGTGAAGTTCCACTTGATCTTCTGCGTGCCGAGCAAGCCTGGTGCACGCTGCTTGAGTTCGACGAACAGCGGGTGGGCGCCGGGGCCATTGACTTCGATCTTGCGAAACAGCGGGAAACTCACGCCGAAATTGGCCTCGCAGAACTGCGCGATGTCCCGCGCATCACCTGGCTCCTGCTGGCCAAACTGGTTGCAAGGGAAGCCCAGCACCACCAGGCCACGTTCGCGGTAGTCCCGCCACAGCTGCTCCAGCCCCTGGTACTGCGGGGTGAAGCCGCACTGGCTGGCGGTGTTGACCACCAGCAACGCCTTGCCAGCAAAGTCGCCGAGCTTTTTCTGCTCGCCGCCCAAGGTCACACAAGGGATGTCCAGCATCGATCCGGCCATTCTCAGGCTCCGTCACGGGGTTTGAAGTCCAGGCACACCGAGTTGATGCAGTAGCGCAGGCCGGTCGGTGGCGGGCCGTCGGGGAACACATGGCCCAGGTGGGCGTCGCACCGGGCGCAGGTGACCTCGGTGCGGAGCATGCCGTGGGAGGTATCGCGGATTTCGATCATCGCGCTCGCTTCGATCGGCGCATAGAAGCTCGGCCAGCCGCAGCCGGAGTCGAACTTGGTCTGCGCGTCGAACAGCGGCAGGTCGCAGCAGATGCAGTGGTACACGCCAGCCCGGCGCTCGCTGTTGTACTTGCCACTGAATGGCCGTTCGGTGCCTTTGAGGCGGCACACCTGATACTGGGCGGGGTCGAGCATGGCGCGCCATTCTTCAAGTGTCTTGTCGATCTTTTGCATGTGGGGACCTCGGCAGGCTGAATTTCACCTCGCGCCGTCTTTTCCGTAGCGCGGGTGGCACGTATATTAGTTGGCTTCGTGTGCAAGGCTTCCAGTCTGGCACCCGCTTCCTGCCCTTTCAAACCTTTCGAACGTTTCGGAGGGCCGCAGTGCGTATTCTCAATCGGGACCACATCATGCAGTTCAGCAAATCGAACAAGCTCGCCAATGTCTGCTACGACATTCGCGGCCCGGTGCTCAAGCACGCCAAACGCCTCGAAGAGGAAGGCCACCGCATCCTCAAGCTGAACATCGGCAACCCGGCGCCGTTTGGCTTCGAGGCGCCGGACGAAATTCTCCAGGATGTGATCCGCAACCTGCCCACCGCCCAGGGCTACAGCGATTCCAAGGGCCTGTTCAGCGCGCGCAAGGCAGTGATGCAGTACTGCCAGCAGAAGGAAATCGAAGGCGTCACCATCGAGGACATCTACCTCGGCAACGGTGTGTCCGAGCTGATCGTGATGTCGATGCAGGCGCTGCTGAACAACGGCGACGAAGTGCTGATCCCGGCCCCTGACTACCCGCTGTGGACCGCGGCCGTGAGCCTGGCCGGTGGCAAGCCGGTGCACTACCTGTGCGACGAGCAGGCCGACTGGTTCCCGGACCTGGAAGACATCAAGGCCAAGATCACCCCGAACACCAAGGCGCTGGTGATCATCAACCCGAACAACCCGACTGGCGCGGTGTATTCCAAGGAGTTGCTGCTGGGCATGCTGGAGCTGGCGCGCCAGCACAACCTGGTGGTGTTCTCCGACGAGATCTACGACAAGATCCTCTATGACGAAGCCGTGCACATCAGCACCGCCTCGCTGGCCCCGGACCTGCTGTGCCTGACCTTCAACGGCCTGTCCAAGTCGTACCGGGTGGCCGGTTTCCGTTCCGGCTGGCTGATCATCTCCGGGCCCAAGCACCACGCCCAGAGCTACATCGAAGGCATCGACATGCTGGCCAACATGCGCCTGTGCGCCAACGTGCCGGCCCAGCACGCCATCCAGACCGCCCTGGGCGGCTACCAGAGCATCAACGACCTGGTGCTGCCGCCGGGCCGCCTGCTGGAGCAGCGCAACCGCACCTACGAGCTGCTCAATGACATCCCGGGCGTCAGCTGCGTCAAGCCGATGGGCGCGCTGTATGCATTCCCGCGGATCGACCCGAAAGTCTGCCCGATCCTCAACGACGAGAAGTTCGCCCTCGACCTGCTGCTGTCGGAAAAACTGCTGATCGTTCAGGGGACGGCGTTCAACTGGCCGTGGCCGGACCACTTCCGCGTGGTGACCTTGCCGCGGGTGGATGACCTTGAGGCGGCGATCGGGCGGATCGGCAACTTCCTGCGGACTTATTCGCAGTAAGGTTCGACGGGATATTTGCGGTGGCGCCGAGATCGCGCGCCGCCCGCGCGGCGCATCGCGGGCAAGCCCGCTCCCACATCTGTTTCGGGCCAGTTATTCCTGTGCCGCCAACAGGATCCGCCTTGTTGGCATGGCGATACATCTCGGTGGCTCCACCTGTCTCCAGTCATGCACCAAGGCGGTCCCTGTTGGCTTCACAGGAGTGACTGGCCCGAAACAGATGTGGGAGCGGCGGTGCGGCGATCCGACTTGCCCGCGATGCGCCGCGCGGGCGGCGCTCGATCTCTATACCACCACAAATCTCATGGCATGGACCTTTTCTTACATCCTGCAACGCTCTATCTCACAGCCCGCGCAAAATCCTCTGCCATACTCCGCCGTACACAGTTTGAAATAGTCGCCCGATTGAAACCCAGCGACCGGCACCTTATATACCCCGCAGTAAGCAACAACTCATCCGTCAGGAGAACGTAACAACCATGATGCGCATTCTGTTGTTTGTAGCCACCAACCTCGCGGTGGTGCTGGTTGCAAGCATTACCCTGAGCCTGTTCGGTTTCAACGGGTTCATGGCCGCCAACGGGGTTGACCTCAACCTCAGCAGCCTGCTGGTGTTCTGCGCCGTGTTCGGCTTCGCCGGCTCCCTGGTTTCGCTGTTCATCTCCAAGTGGATGGCGAAGATGACCACCGGCACCCAGATCATCAGCCAGCCGCGTACCCGCCACGAGCAGTGGCTGCTGCAAACGGTCGAAGAGCTGTCGCGCGAGGCCGGCATCAAGATGCCCGAAGTGGGTATCTTCCCGGCCTACGAGGCCAACGCCTTCGCCACCGGCTGGAACCGCAACGACGCGCTGGTAGCCGTGTCCCAAGGCTTGCTGGAGCGCTTCTCGCCCGATGAAGTGCGCGCCGTGCTGGCCCACGAGATCGGCCACGTGGCCAACGGTGACATGGTCACCCTGGCGCTGGTGCAGGGTGTGGTCAACACCTTCGTGATGTTCTTCGCCCGCATCATCGGCAACTTCGTCGACAAGGTGATCTTCAAGAACGAAGAAGGCCAGGGCATCGCCTACTACGTGGCGACCATCGTTGCCGAGCTGATCCTGGGCATTCTGGCCAGCATGATCGTCATGTGGTTCTCGCGCCGCCGCGAATACCGTGCCGACGAAGCCGGTGCCCAACTGGCCGGTACCGCCGCGATGATCGGCGCCCTGCAGCGCCTGCGCGTGGAGCAAGGCCTGCCGGTACACATGCCCGACACCATGAAGGCCTTCGGCATCAATGGCGGCCTCAAGCACGGCCTGGCTGGCCTGCTGATGAGCCACCCGCCACTGGAAGACCGCATCGAGGCGCTGCGCCGCCGCGGTTGATCCAACCGGTAAAGGAAAGGGCGACCTCGGTCGCCCTTTTTCGTTTCCGCTCAGAACTTCACGCGGTACACCCGTTCGATCAGACTCGTGACCCCGGCCTGCAGGAACTTTGGGCTGTCGCTGATCACTTGCTGCGCTTCCAGCTCCTCCACCTGCCAGTTGGCAAACCCGCGCCTCACCTCCTCGTCAGCCACCGAAAACGGCGGCCCGGCCAGCAGTTCCTGCTGATAATCCAATGTCACCAGCAAGCCGGCGCCTGCCGGCAATGCCTGTGAAAGCAAAGCCATGTATTGCGCACGCATTTGCGGCGGTAGGGCAATCACTGCGGCGCGATCATAGAGCGCTACGCAATCCGCCACATCCTCGGCCTGCAAGGCAAAGAAGTCGCCACACCAAAGCTCCACATCGCCATTGCGCCAGACTTCGAAGACACCCTGCTGCGTCACCTGTGGCTCCAGCCCATGCTCACGGAAGAACGCCTCCACTGCCTGGCGTGACAACTCTACCCCCAATACCCGGTGCCCCTGCCCCGCCAGCCAAGCGAGGTCCAGGCTCTTGCCGCACAGTGGTACCAGCACACGGCTGCCCGGCGCCAGCTGCAGTTGCGGCCAATACTTCGGCAGAAATGGGTTCACCCGAGATTGATGAAAACCGATCTGGTTGTCGGCCCACCGCTTCTGCCAGAACGCTGGCTCCATGATTACTCCCGATTTTTAGATGGTTTGTCGGTAAAACTTGGTTTGGATTTCGATCGATAGTTGATTGAAGATGACTGCATCATAACCTTCAGGACCCCGCCATGCTGCCCAGCCTGTTCATTTCCCACGGTTCTCCCATGCTCGCCTTGCAACCAGGCGCCAGCGGGCCGGCATTGGCCGGGCTGGCCAACGCCCTGCCACGGCCGAAGGCGATCGTGGTGGTGTCGGCGCACTGGGAAAGCCCTGAGCTGTGGGTGACCAGCAGCGCACAACCAGAGACCTGGCACGACTTCTACGGCTTCCCGCCGGCGCTGTACGCGGTGCAGTATCCGGCGCCGGGCGAACCAGGCCTGGCAAGCCGGGTCGCTGAACGGCTGCAGGCGCGCCTGGACCCGCAACGACCGTTCGATCATGGCGCCTGGGTGCCGCTGTCGCTGATGTACCCGGATGCGAGCATTCCGGTGATTCAAGTGTCACTGCCCAGCCAGATGGGGCCGGGGTTGCAGGTCAAGATGGGCAAGGCGCTGGCTGGGTTGCGTGCTGAAGGCGTTTTGCTGGTGGGCTCCGGCAGCATCACGCACAACCTGGGTGAACTGGACTGGCATGCCGGGCCGGATGCGATCGAGCCGTGGGCCCTGGCGTTCCGGGACTGGGTGGTGGAGCGGCTGAAGGCAGATGACCAGGCTGCGCTCCTGGATTACCGGAAACAGGCGCCGTTTGCAGCGCGTAACCATCCCAGTGATGAGCATTTGCTGCCGCTGTTCTTTGCCATGGCGGCTGGGGACAGGTTCGGGATCGTGCACCAGGGGTTCACACTGGGGGCGTTGGGGATGGACATTTACCGGTTCGACTGAATAACGCCGGGGGCGCTTTGCGCCCCTTTCGCGACACAAGGCCGCTCCTACAGGGGACCGCCCTCTCTTGTAGGAGCGGCCTTGCGTCGCGAAAGGGCTGCGCAGCAGCCCCAAAATGGCACAGGCAAAAAAAATCCCCGACCTAGGCCGGGGATTTTTTCATAGCATCAGGATCAATCTTCGCGATAACGGCGCAGCTTCAGCTGCTTGCCGGCTACGCGAGTGTCCTTGAGCTTGGACAGCAGCTTCTCCAGGCCATCTTCCGGCAGCTCGATCAGGCTGAAGCTGTCGCGCACCTGGATGCGGCCAATGGCGTCACGGGCCAGGCCACCTTCGTTGAGGATCGCGCCCAGCAGGTTCTTGGCAGCGATACCGTCACGGGCACCCAGGGCAGTACGGCAGCGCACGCGGCCTTCGGCCAGCGGCATTGGCGCACGACGCTCACGGTCACCACCGCGATCGCCACGATCGCTGCGCTCACCACGCTCGGTACGCTCGCCACGCGGGGCGAAGCTTGGTACCAGCGGCTGCTCGCGCTCGACGGTCGCCAGGTCCAGCGCCTGGCCGTTGGTGGCCTTGCGCAGCAGGGCCGAAGCCAGGGCGCGCGCGCTGCAGCCGAGGTCGGCAGTCAGGCGGTCGAACAGCTCGCCATGGGTGGCTTCTGCTTCGGCAACCAGCGGCGCCAGGCTGTTGGTCAGCTTCTTGATGCGGGCATCCAGCACAGCCTGGGCGTTCGGCAGGCGGGCTTCGGCAACCTTCTGCCCGGTCACGCGCTCGATCACCTGCAGCATGCGGCGCTCACGCGGGGTGACCAGCAGCAGCGCACGGCCATCGCGGCCGGCACGGCCGGTACGGCCGATACGGTGCACGTAGGATTCCGGGTCGTACGGCATGTCGACGTTGAACACGTGGGTGATGCGCGGTACGTCCAGACCACGGGCAGCGACGTCGGTGGCGACGACGATGTCCAGGCGGCCATCCTTCAGCGAGTCGATCACCCGCTCACGCTGGTTCTGGGCGATGTCGCCGTTCAGCGCGGCAGCCTTGTAGCCCTTGGCTTCCAGCGCGGCGGCCAGGTCCAGGGTGGCTTGCTTGGTGCGCACGAAGGCGATCAGCGCGTCGAACTCTTCGACTTCCAGCAGACGCAGCACAGCCGGGATCTTCTGGTCGGCATGGACCATCAGGTGGGCCTGCTCGATCGCGGTGACGGTCTGGGTCTTGCTCTGGATCTTGACGTGCTTGGGCTCGCGCAGGTGGCGTTCGGCGATCGAGCGGATCGACGACGGCAGGGTGGCGGAGAACAGCACGGTCTGGCGGCTGGCCGGGATTGCATCGAAGATCACTTCGAGGTCGTCCATGAAGCCCAGCTTGAGCATTTCGTCGGCTTCGTCCAGCACCAGGTACTGCACGGTCGACAGGACTTTCTCGTCACGACGCAGGTGGTCGCACAGACGGCCCGGGGTGGCGACGACGATTTGCGCGCCGTTGCGAATGGCGCGCAGCTGTGGGCCCATCGGGGCACCACCGTAGACGGCCACTACATTTACGCCTGGCATCTGCTTGGCGTAGGTTTCGAAAGCGGTAGCAACTTGCAGCGCCAACTCACGGGTTGGCGCCAGGATCAGGGCTTGCGGTTCGCGCTTGCTCACATCGATCTTGTTGAGGATCGGCAGGGCGAAGGCAGCGGTCTTGCCGGTGCCAGTCTGCGCCTGGCCGATCATGTCGTGACCGGCGAGGATGATCGGGATCGATTGTTGCTGAATGGCCGACGGCTCTTCGTAGCCGGTAGCCAGTACGGCAGCAACAATGTTCTGATTGAGATCGAGAGCGGCGAAGCCGCCGGTTTCCTGGGTCATGGGTCTGCCTCTAAGTGCATCCGCAAAGACCCATGCTGCAAAGCTGCACATGCCTTGAAAGACCGGAACGGTCACCCAGGCAGCTTTGTCGGCGGGGATTTGCGAAAACGATTGAAAAAGAAAAACTTGAGAAGGTCCGCCTAGCGGACGTGCAGCCGAAGCTGGACTCGGAGGATTTGCACCACCTGATTTTGAGGTCCGCTAAAAGACCGGCGCGTACTATACCCGAATTAATGCCGGGGAGTGAGTAAATTTTTCTGGCCGGTTAGCCAGTATCCGGCCATCAGCCTTGGCCTGCTGAATCGATTCCTTCTGATGGTTCCGAGTTGCCCTTTTCGCGGGCTCGCCCGCTCCCACAGGTACCGCGCAGATCCTGAGGGCAGAGGTATTCCTGTAGGAGCGGGCAAGCCCGCGAAGCAGGCGACGCGGTCTTCAGGTAGCTGGCCGGATCTCGCGGATCAGCCCGTCCAGGCTATACCCCAGGCGTGGCGCCAGGGCCTCGGCCCGCGCCCGCAGGCCATCGAGGTCCAGGTGCTGATCCAGGTCCGCCGGCACCAGCAGGATCACATTGCCCTCCTTCACCGGCAGCTCCCAGTAATGCCGGTGGTACAACCCGCGCAGCAGCGCCGCGCCCAACGGCTTGCCGTCGTCGTTGGCCCACTGGTTGATCACCAGCCAGCCACCAGGGTTGAGTTGCTTCTGGCAGTTCTCGAGGAAGTTCCACGCCAGGTGCCCGACACCCGGCCCATGGTCGGTGTACAGGTCGACGAACAGCAGGTCGGCCTGCTCGGCCGTGGGCAACAGCTCCAGGGCGTCGCCAATGCGCACGTACAACCGCGGATCATCGTCCAGCCCCATGTATTGCATGGCCAGACGCGGCACGTCGGCACGCAGCTCGATGGCCTCGATGTCCTCCAGCGGCAGGAATTTCATGCAGGCCTGGGTCAGGGTACCGGCGCCCAAGCCAAGAAACAGCGCACTTTCCGGCTGTTCATGGCACAGCGCACCGACCAGCATGGCGCGGGTGTAGTCGTACTCCAGCCAGCTGGGGTCAGCGGTGAATACGCAGCTCTGCTCGATGGCATCACCGAACTCGAGGAAGCGGTAATCCTCCACCTCGTACACGCTGATGACGCCAAAGGCATCCTCGACCCGGGCCAACAGCTTCTCTTCCCGCTCCGTCGCCATCTACCTGCCACCCACCCGCACAAAACACGCATTGTCCGCCAACGCCCCGGATGCAACAAGCTCGGCGCCGCTGTTACCATGGCAGGCAGCCTATAACAGCCAAAACCGAGCCTGTGATGAACCGACCGTGGAGCCCCGACAGCTGGCGTGCCCTGCCGATCCAGCAGCAACCGACCTACCCCGACGCCGCGCACCTGCACAAGGTCGAGCAGACCCTGGCCAGCTACCCACCCCTGGTGTTCGCCGGCGAGGCCCGCGAGCTGCGCCGGCAGTTCGCTGAAGTTACCGAGGGCCGCGCCTTCCTGCTGCAGGGTGGCGACTGCGCCGAGAGCTTCGCCGAGTTCTCGGCAGCGAAGATCCGCGACACCTTCAAGGTATTGCTGCAGATGGCCATCGTCATGACCTTCGCCGCCGGTTGCCCGGTGGTCAAGGTCGGGCGCATGGCCGGGCAGTTTGCCAAGCCGCGCTCCTCAGGCGACGAAACCATCGGCAACCTCACCCTGCCGGCTTACCGTGGCGACATCGTCAACGGTATCGGCTTCGACGAAAAGAGCCGCGTGCCGGACCCGGAGCGCCTGCTGCAGGCCTACCACCAGGCCACCGCCAGCCTCAACCTGCTGCGCGCCTTCGCCCAGGGCGGTTTCGCCGACCTGCACCAGGTGCACAAGTGGAACCTCGACTTCATCGCCAACTCGGCGCTGGCCGACAAGTACCACCAGCTGGCCAACCGCATCGACGAAACCTTGGCGTTCATGCGCGCCTGCGGCCTGGACAGTGCGCCGCAACTGCGCGAAACCAGTTTCTTCACCGCTCACGAGGCGCTGCTGCTGAACTATGAAGAAGCCTTCGTACGCCAGGACAGCCTGACCGGCGACTATTACGACTGCTCCGCGCACATGCTGTGGATCGGCGACCGCACCCGCCAGCTCGACGGTGCCCATGTCGAGTTCCTGCGCGGCGTGCATAACCCGATCGGGGTCAAGGTCGGCCCGAGCATGAACCCCGAGGAGCTGATCCGCCTGATCGACACGCTCAACCCGGCCAACGACCCCGGCCGCCTCAACCTGATCGTGCGCATGGGCGCCGGCAAGGTCGGCGCGCACCTGCCAGGGCTGATTCGCAGCGTCGAGCGCGAGGGGCGCAAGGTGCTGTGGAGCTCCGACCCGATGCATGGCAACACCATCAAGGCCAGCAGCGGCTACAAGACCCGAGACTTTGCGCAGATCCTCGACGAGGTGAAGCAGTTCTTCCAGGTGCACCAGGCCGAGGGCAGTCATGCCGGCGGCATCCATATCGAAATGACCGGGCAGAACGTCACCGAGTGCATCGGCGGCGCCCGGCCGATCACCGAAGATGCCCTGTCCGACCGCTACCACACTCACTGCGACCCACGGATGAACGCCGATCAGTCGCTGGAACTGGCCTTCCTGATCGCCGAAACCCTCAAGCAGGTGCGGCGCTGAGCAGGGCCTCACGCAGCTGGCTGCCCTCTGCCCGAGGGCAGTTCAGTTGCACCCGCTCCAGGCCCAGCCACTGGGCCATGCGCAGCAGATTCCCCGCCAGGGCCTGATAGCCCTCCGCGTCCAACGCTATCGATTGCGCGTGCACGGCATGCACCGCCAGTTGCCCTTGGGCGCGCTCGGCGCGCAGGTCCAGGCGCGCGGCGATGCGTTCGCGGTGCAGAAACGGCAACACGTAGTAGCCGTACACCCGCTTGTGCGCCGGGGTGTAGATCTCCAGGCGGTAGTGGAAATCGAACAGCCGCTCGGTGCGGTTGCGCTCCCAGACCAGCGAATCGAACGGCGACAGCAACGCGCTGGCGTCGATGCGCCGCGAAATGCGCGGTGTGCCGGCACAGTAGGCCAGCTGCTTCCAGCCCTGCACTTCGACCGGCTGCAATCGGCCATCGGCGACCAGTTCATCGAGCGCCGCCCTGCCCTGGCCGGGCTCAAGGCGGAAGTAGTCGCGCAGGTCACGCTCGGTAGCCACGCCCAAGGCCGTGGCGGCATGCAGCATCAGGCCTTGATGGGCTTCGGCTTCGCTTGGCAGCGCCTGATCGAGGATCGCCTTGGGCAAGACCTTTTCCGGTACGTCGTAGAGCCGCTCGAAGCCGCGACGCCCCGCGACCGTGACTTCACCGGCGGCGAATAGCCATTCCAGTGCGCGTTTTTCTTCGCTCCAGTCCCACCATGGGCCGGCCCGCTCCTGACGGGTGGACAGGCTGCCTGCGCCCAGGGCGCCCTGTTCGCGAACGGCGGCCAGCACGCGGGCAATCACGTCCTGGCGTTCGCGGCCGAACTGCGCGAGTTGACGGTAGATGCCGCGGCCATCAGCGGCATGGGCCATGCGCCAGCGCAGCAATGGGTAGAGGTTCAGGGGTAGCAGCGAAGCTTCGTGGCCCCAGTATTCGAACAGCTGGCGCTGGCGGCCACGGCCCCAGGCGAGTTGGTCGAGCATGGCTGTTGGATAGTCGCCAAGGCGGGAGAACAGCGGCAGGTAATGGGAGCGGACCACGGCGTTGACCGAGTCGATCTGCACCACACCCAGGCGTTGCAGCATGCGTTTCAGTGCGGGAAGGGTCGGTGGGGCTTCAGGCTGTTTGCCGAATCCCTGGGCTGACAGGGCCAGACGGCGGGCCTGGCTTATGGACAACTTGAGCGGCAAGCCTGATCTCCTTTTATTGTCTGTTCCGGCCTCTTCGCGGGCACGCCCGCTTGTATGGTTAGACTTGAAGGGGTGGTGGGACTAAATGCCCGATTCTGACTGTTAGCAGCAGTACAGACCGTGGGAGACATCGCCCCACCCCTTCCACCAAAGCGCCGATAAAGAATGCATCGTTTGCAAGCGACGATAGAAGCAAGCCAGCGCCTCTTGGTGAAACCCCTTCAAGCCGAAAAACCATAACGTGAGGAGCCGCCCATGGCAATGCAGGCAGGTAAGTTAATCGTGGGTGCGGATGTCGCGAAAGCTGAGCTGGTTATCCACCACGATGATCGCGATGAAATTATCAGACTGAAAAACTCCAAACCCGAAATCAAACGCTGGCTGAAACAGCAGCCCCTCAATACTGCAATTGCTGTTGAGGCGACCAATGTCTACCACCTGGACTTGGTTGAGCAGGCCCATAGCCTGGGTTTCGAGGTTTATGTCATTGATGGCTTTCAACTGAGCAACTACCGAAAAAGCGTTGGAGGCCGGGTTAAAACTGACCCTTCCGATGCTCGATTGCTGTCCCGTTTTCTGAAAAATGAAGGCGAGGACCTTCGCCCTTGGAGCCCCCCTCCAGCGGTCTACGGCAAGCTTCAAAGCCTTCTGCGACGCAGAGCCGCCCTGGTGACTGCTCGCACTGCGATGACCCAGAGCTGGGCTAACGAAAGCCTCTTGCAAGCCGCCTTCGAAACCTTTGTGAAATCAATAGATCGGCTGGACAAGTTGATCCAACAGAAGATCAAGGAAGTGTTGCGAGAAGCTGGGCTGCAGGAGCAAGTCGCTCGCTGTCAGGCAGTAGAGGGCATTGGTTTTCTCACCGCCGCAGCATTGGTGATGGCTTTTATGAGGGGCGAATTCAAAAGTAGCGACTCGTACATCGCCTTTTTGGGAATGGATTTACGGGTTAGTGATTCTGGACAGAAAAATGGACGGCGTCGTCTCACCAAGCGAGGTTGCTCAGAAATTCGTCGCCTATTGCATAACGCTGCGATGGCAGCCAGCAGATCGGCCGCTTGGAAAGGGCTTTATGAACAGCACCGGAAATCTGGTAAAGCAACAACTCAAGCTCTGGTAATCCTGGCTAGAAAGCTCGCGCGGGTGGCATTCGCCCTGATGAAAAATCAGGACGAATACGTCACCAAAGGTGGGAAACTGGCTTGCTGAAAACCATAGAATCTCCCACAGGGATCGCACATAACCTGTGGGAGCGGGCGTGCCCGCGAAGAGGCCTTTACAGGTTTAGCCTATTTGCGCAACGGATCATCCCAGAAATGCCGCTCAGCCTCTTGCTGGATGTCCGCCCGGCTCAAGCCCAGGTCATGCAGGGTCGCATCACTCAGGCTGGCCAGTTCCTGGCGCTGGCGGTACAGCTGCAGCCACCGGGCCGGGCGGTCCAGGGCCACATGCCACAGGTGGTTCAAGGAAAAGGCAGGTTGCTGGATGCTGCTGACATGACCTTTCATCGTGAAGCCCTCCGTGTTGATGGCTTCAGTCTCCGCCCAGGCTTAAGATCAATCCAACGAATGTTTCTGATGTCATGCATCTCGGAGATTGATGCAATGTCCCAGTATCAGAGCCTTGATGCCGACGTGCTGCGCACCTTTGTCGCCATCGCCGAGCAAGGTGGCTTCACCCGCGCCGGTGAAGTGGTCAACCGCACCCAGTCGGCGGTGAGCATGCAGATGAAACGCCTGGAAGAAGACATCCTGCAGCGCCAGTTGTTCGAGCGTGACGGCCGTCAGGTCCGGCTTACCGCCGAGGGCCAGGTGCTGCTCGGCTACGCCCGGCGCATCCTCAAGCTGCATGGCGAAGTGTTCAACACCCTGCGCATGCCACACATGGTCGGGCTGGTGCGCATCGGCACGCCGGATGACTACGCCATGCGCTTCCTGCCGACCATCCTCTCCAGCTTCGCCCAGGCTTACCCGCTGGTGCAGGTGGAGGTGCATTGCGACTCGTCCAAACAGCTGATGCTGCGCCAGGACCTGGACCTGACCATCGTCACCCGCGAACCGGGCAACGAGGTTGGCCAGTTGCTGCGCCAGGAACGCCTGGTATGGGCAGCCGCCGAAGGCTTCTGCCCGCAGGAACAACGGCCAATGCCGCTGGCGCTGTTCAACACCGACTGCTTCTGCCGCGCCTGGGCCTGCAACGCTCTGGAGGCCCAGGGCATCGACTACCGCATTGCCTATACCAGCCCCAGCCTGGCGGCGATCTTTGCCATCGTCACCGCAGGGCTTGCAGTGACGGCGCAATTGCAGAGCCTGGTTGGTGGCAACATCCGCATTCTCGGCGAGAACGACGGGTTGCCGCAGTTACCACTGGCAAACGTGATGCTGCTGCGCAACAGCCAGGGCCAGTCGCCGATCACCGACTGCATGGCCGATTACATCGTTGAAGGGTTCCTTTGATCTGGGGCTGCTGTGCAGCCCTTTCGCGACACAAGGCCGCTCCTACAGAGGATCGCGCGCTTCTGTAGGAGCGGCCTTGTGTCGCGAAAGGGCCGCAAAGCGGCCCCGGCGATCTCACAGCTCGAACCCCAGCATCACCGCACACGCCACCAGAAACACACAGAACATCGCCCGCAATACTTTCTCTGGCAGTGCATGGGCCAGTTTCACCCCCCAGCTGATGCTCAGCAGCCCACCGACCGCCAATGGAATGCCCACGGTCCAGTCCACGCTGTGGTGCACCCCGTAGGTCACCAAGGTCACCAAGGTACTCGGCGCCGCCAACGCCAGTGACAACCCCTGCGCCACCACCTGGGTGGTACCGAACACACTGGTCAGAATAGGCGTGGCCACTACCGCCCCACCCACGCCGAACAGGCCGCCCATGGTGCCGGCAAAGCTGCCCAGCACGCCCAGCCAGGGCCAGGCGTAACGCAGCTCGGCGCTGGGCGGCGAGACCTTGAGGAACATACGCGCCACGTTCCAGATGGCCAGCGCTACCAGGAAGCCGACAAAGCCCAGGCGCATCGAGTGGGCATCGATACCCACCGCCCAGACCGAGCCGAGCCAGGCGAACAGGAAGCTGCACAGCGAAAGCGGCACGGCATGGCGCAGCTCGATGCGGTTGCGCTGGTGATAACGCCACAGCGCCAGCAGCACGTTCGGCACCACCATGACCAGCGCCGTGCCTTGCGCCAACTGCTGGTCGAGGCCAAACAGCACGCCCAGTGCCGGGATGGCGATCAGCCCGCCGCCAATACCGAACAACCCACCCATGGTGCCAAGGCCTGCGCCCAGTACGATATACAACAACCACTCGATCATCAGGGCCTCATCCGCCTGCGTTGGTAATGCGGGCATGCTAACGATTGCGCTCTGGCGGGGAAACGCACAGCAACGCACAATGGCTATGCGTTTCTTGCAAAAGCGGATGATCATGAACCCCGATACCCTGACCGACCAGTTGAGCCTGTTTCTGGATGTGCTGGAGAGCGGAAGCTTCTCTGCTGCCGCTCGCCGCCATCCACTGACCCCGTCCGCCGTGGCTCGGCGCATCGACAACCTGGAGAGCGCAGTCGGTAGCCGCCTGTTCACTCGCAGCACCCATGCCGTACGCGCCACCCCGGCGGGCAATGCCTTCGCCGAACGCGCCCGGCGCATTCTCGAAGAGCTGCGCCTGGCCCGCGCCGAGGCCGTATCGCTGAGCAGTGCCCCGGAAGGCTTGATCCGCATCGATGCCCCGGCCGCCTTCGGTCGCCGTCACCTGGCGCCGGCAATCGCCGATTTCCTGGTGGCCTATCCGGGCCTGGACGTGCAATTGCGCCTGATCGACAGTTTCGTCGACCTGCATGGCAGCCACTTGGGCGAGGTCGACCTGGTGCTGCGCGCCGGCCCCTTGGCCGATACCCGGCTGGTGGCAACCAAGCTGGCGCACATGGTACGCATCGCCTGCGCCAGCCCGGCCTACCTGGCCAGCCGCGGCATGCCCAGCTGCCCCAGCGAGCTGCCCGGTCATGACGGCCTCGACTGGGACGGCCTGGCACCACCGTTCGCCTGGCGCTTTGCGGTCGACGGGCAGATGCGCCTGTACCGCCCGGCGCGCATGCGCATGGCTGCCAACAACGCCGAGACCCTGTTGTTCGGCGCGCTCGCCGGCCTCGGCATCGCCCACCTGCCTACCTGGCTGATCAGCGACTACCTGCTGCGCGGCGAACTGCTGCCGCTGTTCTGCGATAGCGGCCTGCCCGAAGCCGAAACCAGCGGCATTTATGCACTGCGCCTTGAACATGAAACGAACTCTCGCAGCCGTTTGCTGCTCGAATTTCTCAAGAGCCGCTTCAGCCCGGTTCCACCTTGGGACCTGGCGCTGCGCAGTGAACTGCGCTGGCAGTAAGCGCCCCAACCTTCAGCGTGCTAGATTTCTCCATTGATGACATTCAAGGACCTGCATGAACGCCAACACTCAAGCCTCTTGTGACGAGCTGCTGCTGGACAACCAGGTCTGCTTTGCTCTGCACTCCACCTCCTTGCTGATGACCAAGGTCTACAAGCCTCTGCTGCAAGCACTGGGCCTGACCTACCCGCAGTATCTGGCCATGCTCGTACTGTGGGAGCAGGACGGTCTTACCGTAGGCGAAATCAGCCAGCACCTGCTGACCGACCCCGGTTCGCTCACGCCCCTGCTCAAGCGCCTGGAAAGCGAAGGCCTGCTGCAGCGCAACCGCAGCCGCGAGGATGAGCGGGTGGTGCTGGTGCAACTGACCGACAAGGGCCGCGCCCTGCAGCAGCAGGCTCGGGAAGTGCCGCAATGCATTCTCAAGGCCAGCGGCCGCAGCCTCGAACGCCTGCAGCAGCTGCAGACTGACCTGCTGGAACTGCGCGACAGCCTGCAAAAAAACCTCTGACGGCTACGCTGTGTGCTGCCCGTTCCGATAAACGGTGAATATTTATCTTGCGCGCCAACTAATTGCGCGCTAAATTAAATCCCGTACCCACTCGACGCCACCTGATCACCAGGGGCGCACAGCACACTAGCGAGGCTCAAGATGCAAAAGGTCACTCCGCTGTACATCGCAGAAGCCACTTCCACCGGCGGTCGCGACGGCAAATCCCGCTCCAGCGACGGCAAGCTGGAAGTCAAGCTGAGCACCCCCAAGGAACTCGGCGGCGCCGGTGGTGACGGCACCAACCCTGAGCAGATGTTCGCCGCCGGCTACTCGGCCTGCTTCATCGGCGCACTGAAGTTCGTTGCCAGCCAGGAGAAGAAAGCCCTGCCCGCGGATGCCTCGATCACCGCCAAGGTCGGCATCGGCCAGATCCCCGGTGGTTTCGGCCTGGACATCGACCTGAACATCAACCTGCCGGGCCTGGCCCAGGCTGACGCCGAAGCGTTGGTGGAAAAGGCTCATAAGGTCTGCCCTTACTCCAACGCCACCCGCGGCAATGTGGACGTGCGCCTGCATGTGACCGTGTAAATCACAGGCACAAAAAAACCCGGCCAAGGCCGGGTTTTTTTGCGTTTCGCAAGAAGGATTACTTCTTGGAGCGGCCTTTGAAGCTGTTGTCGCGCGTGTCGATGTCGATGAACTCACCGATTTCGATGAAGTCGGCAACCGAGATCTCGGTACCGTTCTTCAGCTTGGCAGGCTTCATGACCTTGCCCGAGGTGTCGCCGCGAGCAGCGTTCTCGGTGTACTCGACCTGACGGCTGATGGTGGTCGGCAGTTCAACCGATACCAGGCGGCCTTCGAAGAACACGGCTTCGCAGACGTCTTCCATGCCTTCTTCGATGTACGGCAGAACGGCTTCGATGTCCTCGGCGTTCAGCTCGTACATGGTGTAGTCGGTGGTGTCCATGAAGGTGTATTCGTCACCGTTGATGAACGACAGGGTCGCTTCTTTGCGATCCAGGATCACGTCGTCCAGCTTGTCGTCTGCACCGTAGACGGTTTCAGTCTTGTAGCCGGTCAGCAGGTTCTTCAGCTTGGTCTTCATGATCGCGCTGTTGCGACCCGACTTGGTGAACTCGGCTTTCTGAACCAGCCACGGGTCGTTGTCGATCCGCAGTACGGTACCGGGTTTCAGTTCTTTACCAGTTTTCATTACGAAGTATCCGAATCTGGATGGATTTATAAAAATCGAGGCCGCATATCATAGCCAATTTCGGTAAAACTGTACCAGCGCCTTGGCAAGGTCCGGCCGAGCGGCCTGGCAAGTGGCCCAATCACGGGCGTGTTGCTGCAGTTCCGCCCAGTGTTTGCGGGCGCCTTGCCAGGCCGCGTGCATGTCGCCGTCCATGTTCCAGGCACGCCACAATGCCATCAGCGCCTCGTCGGCGGCGTCCGACAAGCCCTGTCGATAATGGCTGAGGAAGGCTTCGAGCTTTTCCCAGTGGGCATTTTCCTCCTGCACATAGATGTGCCAGAGCATCGGCCGGCCGGCCCACTGGGCGCGGACGAACGAATCTTCCCCGCGCACCGCGTTGAAATCGCAGCTCCACAGCAGGCGGTCATAGTCATCCTGACTGACGAACGGCAGGATTTGCACGGTCAAGGTGCCGCGCTGGTGCACAGCGCCGGCTTGCAGCTGCTGCTCACCCAGCCAGGCCCCAAGGTCGCCGAGGATGCGCCCTTGCGGGACCAGCAGGTGAACCGGTCGGGCATCCTCGGCCAGCGCATCGAGCCAGCGCCCCAGTTGCCCGTTTTCGTAGGCGAACAGCGATATCAGCAGCGCGCCAGGCTGCGCCTGCACGCCCAGGCTCTGGAGAAATGCCGCACGCGCCTCGGCCGACTGCTCAAAGGCTTGCCGGCGCGATAGCAGGCTGGCCTCGCGCAACAGCCCACCGGTCTTGTCGGTGAAGCCGGGAAAGAAGAACACCTTGCGCAGGCCATTGGGCTGGGGCGATGGCAAGCCATGGCAGCCTTCGACCCAGTCCTCGGCACTGAGGTATTCAAGGTTCAGCCACAGCACCGGCGCCGGGCGAGCGCGCATCGCCTCGATGTAGGCCGCCGGCAACTGGCAGGCAAAGGCACCGATCACCACGTCGGCCGGCTCTGCGGGCTGCCAGTCGGCAGGCCAGGCACGCACCTCGACACCCTGCTGCCATTGCTGCGCGGCACCGGGATCGGCGCCCGGGCACAGCGGCACGAAGGCATTCAGGTCGTCCACCCACAGGCGCACCGCCAGGTCGTGCTCGGCCACCAGCTGCCGGGCCAGGCGCCAAGTCACGCCAATATCGCCATAGTTGTCGACGACACTGCAGAAAATGTCCCAGGTGGTTTTCATATGCCCTGCCTTGCCTTGCGCGAAAAGGGCGAATTCTGCGGATAATTTGTCGTCGACAAAAGCGCCGCACAAAAATTCTCCGGCAGCATGCGACAATGCCCCCTTCGCCCGCTCTGCCAGGAAGCTGCCATGCCCCGCCAACGTGAATTGAAGATCACCCTCAAACCGCTGCAACTGATTTTCTGCGTGGCCTTGGGCCTGTGGCTCGGCGCCGTGGCGATTGGCCTGAGCCTGTGGCTGGCGCTGCAGCTGTGGCCCGAACAGGTGGCCCCCGTGGCCCAGGCGGTGGCGCCGGCCTACAGCAAGCCTGCACCGGCGACTGCGCCCGCTCAGCCGGTGGACGCGCAAAGCGAGATGTTCGAGCGCTACAAGGACATCCTGCACAAGCAGGAAATCCAGCAGGCCGCTGAGGCTGCCCAAGGCAACCCGCGCAACCTCAATAGCCCCAAGTGCCAGTTCTGGCTTGCGCAGAACCGTACCGCGCCGACCGAGAAGAGCCAGGCCAACGTGCTGGAGTTCTGTTACTGACCATGGACAAGGCCACCCTGCTCAGCCGCATCGTCACTGCTCTGGAAACCGACATGGAGGTGCTGCGCCGTGCGGCGCAGACCGCCTACGAGGCCGCTACCGCCGAAGAGAACATCGCCGAGAACAAGTACGACACCCTTGGGCTGGAGGCGTCGTACCTGGCCACCGGGCAGGCGCGGCGCACGGCCGAGATTCGCCAGGCGCTGCTGACTTACCAGCAGTTGCGGTTGCGCGAGTATGACCCGGCGCGAGGGGTGCAGGTGAGCAACCTGGTGACTCTGGAGGATGACGATGGCGGGCGGCGCTTGCTTTTCCTCGGGCCTGAGGCCGCGGGTTTGAAGATTGGCAAGGGGGACGAGTTGGTGACCGTGATTACCCCCCGTTCGCCATTGGGACAGCAGCTGGTGGGCAAGAAGATCGACGACGAGGTGAAGCTTGGGGATCAGCTTTTCTACATCATTGATGCTGCCTGACCTGGCCTCTTCGCGGGCACGCCCGCTCCCACAGATAAGCACAAGATCTGAAGGCTGTGCAGTACCTGTGGGAGCGGGCGTGCCCGCGAAGAGGCCGGTACAAGCGACACCCCTTTAGGCCAAAGCGTCGAACCTCCCCGCCAACCCCCGCTCGGCAAACTGCTCCACCACAAAATCGATAAACGCCCGGGTCTTGCCCGGCAACAGCTTGTGCTCGGCGTAATACAGGCTGATATGCCCATCATCCACATACCAGTCTGGCAACACCCGCTGTAGCTGCCGGGCCTCCAGGTACGGCACGGCGAACGGCAAGCTGACCAGGGCGATGCCCAACCCTTGCTGCGCCACCGCACACGCCGCATCCGAATCGCTCATGGTCATCGCCTGACGCAACAGCAATGGCTGTTGTTCCTGCCATCGACTGGTCAAGGGCCAGGAACGTACCCGCCCGGTCTGTGGGGAACGGATCAGAATTCCGTCGTGGCGCTGCAGCACCTCAGGGCTGTTGATAGCGGCATGCCGGTTCAAGTACGCAGGCGCCGCCACCAGCACCCGATGGGCCGGGGTCAGCTTGCGCGCCACGACGCCCAGCGGCAGCTCGAACCCACCGCCAATGGCCGCATCGAAGCCCTGGCCGATCAAGTCGACCTGGCGGTTGTCGAAATGCCAGTCCGGGATGATTGCCGGGTAGCGGCGCAGAAATTCACCCAGCAGCGGCAGCACGTACAAGCGGCCGAACACGGTTCCCATGCTAACCCGCAGCAGCCCGGCCGGCTGGCCCTCGGCGCTGGCCAGGTTGGCCACGGCGTACTGGATGGTGCGGAAGCTGTCGCTCACCTCGCCCAGAAATCGCTGCCCGGCTTCGGTCAGGGTCAGCTTGCGCGTACTACGCTGGAACAGCCGCACCCCGAGGCGCGCCTCCAACTGGGCAACGTGCTTGCCCACCGCCGCCGGGGTGATGCTCAGGCGCCGGGCTGCCTCGGCGAAACTGCCCACCTCGGCACTACGGATGAAGCACTCGAGGGCGTTGAAGGATTCCATGGCCATTGATTACCAACCAAAGGTTTACTCTGCTAATAGTGATTGCCATCTTATCAGCAGGTAATCAGCAGTCGATACTGCGTCCATCCAAGGCATCCGGCCTTGCTTCCAGCAGGAGATCAGCATGTCCAAGCAACTTACCCTCGAAGGCAAAGTCGCCTTCGTCCAAGGCGGTTCGCGCGGTATCGGCGCGGCCATCGTACGGCGCCTGGCTCGAGAAGGTGCACAAGTGGCCTTCACCTACGTCAGTTCTGCCGGCCCGGCCGAAGCGCTGGCCGATGAGGTCAAGGCGGCTGGCGGTCAGGCCCTGGCCTTGCGCGCCGACAGCGCCGACGCCGCCGCGCTGCAACTGGCGATCGACGACGCGGTGAAGGCTTTCGGCCGCCTCGACATCCTGGTCAACAATGCCGGCGTGCTGGCGGTTGCACCGCTGGCCGAGTTCGACCTGGCGGACTTCGACCGCACCCTCGCGGTCAACGTGCGCAGCGTGTTCGTCGCCAGCCAGGCCGCAGCCCGCTACATGGGCCAGGGCGGGCGCATCATCAACATCGGCAGCACCAACGCCGAACGCATGCCGTTTGCCGGTGGCGCCCCGTATGCCATGAGCAAGTCGGCGCTGGTCGGCCTGACCAAGGGCATGGCCCGCGACCTCGGGCCGCAGGGAATTACCGTGAACAACGTGCAGCCAGGGCCGGTGGACACCGACATGAACCCGGCCAGTGGCGAGTTCGCCGAAAGCCTGATTCCGCTGATGGCGATCGGGCGGTATGGGCAGGCGGACGAAATTGCCAGCTTTGTGGCCTACCTCGCGGGGCCCGAGGCGGGTTACATCACCGGGGCCAGCTTGTTGGCCGATGGTGGGTTTGCGGCCTGATTTCAGCCTGTACCGGCCTCTTCGCGGGGCAAGCCCGCGAAGAGGCCGGTACAGATCAACCACTGACCCCCAGGCTCTGCTCCATGACCTCGAGAAACGCCCGCGCCGCCGGTGTCGGGCTCTGCGCCCAGACGGCATACAGATGGCGCACCGGCGCATCCACCAGCCGCGCTACAGCCACTCCCTCGAAGCCTTGGGCCACGCGCTCCGGCACCAGCCCGAGCGCCATACCCCGCTGCACGAACTTTTCCACCAGGCGAATATGCCCGATCTCGAACTGCACGCGCCTTACCAGCCCCGCCGCCTGAAACGCCTCGTCCGTCTGGCGCCGCGCCCCGGTACCCTCAGGAAAATCCACCAGCACCTGATCCGCCAGGTCTGCCAAAGCCAGCTGCGCCCTGCCCGCCTGCGCATGCCCCGGCGGCAACACGGCCACCAGTTCCTCCCGCGCCAGCAAGCGATGCTGCACCCCTTGCAGCACCTCGCCATGCCACAAGCCAATGAAACCGATATCCAGCCGGCGCTCGCAGACATCGGCAATCAACAGTTCGCTTTTTGCGGTAAGCCAACGCACGTCCACATCCGGGAAACGGCCATGAAACACTGCCAGCACATCGACCAGGTCCAACGCTGTCAGCGAGCTGATTTCGCCAATCGACAATCGCCCCCGAACCTGGCCGCACGCCGCCGCCACGTCATCGGCAATGCGCCTGGCCGCCTCCAGGGCAGGCCGGGCACTGAGCACGAACGCCTCACCGGCAGGCGTCAGGCGAACTCGCCGCGAACTACGCTCGAACAGGCTGACACCCAGCTGCGCTTCCAACCTTGCCACCTGGTGGCTGAGGGCCGACTGCACCACATGGCAACGCTCGGCGGCACGGGTGAAACTGCAGGTGTCGGCCACGGCCAGAGCGTATTCGAGTTGCTTGAGGTTCATCGATCTATCTGCTTTCAAGATTGATAAGCTGAAAACTATACATTGGCGTCATTCAAGACACTTGCAGATACTTGTTACCACTTACTGCCCGCGACGAGATTGCCCATGAAATCCCCCTCCCTGAGCCGCGCCCTGATCCTGCTGATGGCCACCGCCACCGGCCTGGCCGTGGCCAGCAATTACTACGCCCAACCGCTGCTGCACAGCATCGCGCAACAGTTCGGCCTGAGTACCGCCAGCGCCGGCAGCATCGTCATCGCCGCACAACTGAGCTACGGCGCCGGCCTGCTGCTGCTGGCACCGCTGGGTGACCTGTTCGAGCAGCGCCGGCTGATCGTGGTGATGACCGCGATCTCCACCTTGGGCCTGGTCATCAGCGCGTGTGCCCCAAGCCTGCCCTGGTTGCTGCTCGGTACCGCGCTTACCGGCCTGTTCTCGGTGGTAGCGCAGATCCTCGTGCCGATGGCGGCGACCCTGAGCGAGCCGCATCAGCGCGGCCGCGCAGTGGGCACCTTGATGAGTGGGTTGCTGCTCGGCATCCTGCTGGCGCGTACAGCCGCCGGTTTCATGGCCGAGCTGGGCGGCTGGCGCAGTATCTATGTGCTGGCCGCCGTGCTGATGGCACTCACTGCGCTGGCGCTGTACCGCAACCTGCCCGAACACAGTAGCCATGCAGGCTTGAAATACCCGGCGCTGATCGGCTCGGTGTTTCGCCTGTTCATCGAAGAGCCGGTGCTGCGCCTGCGCTCGCTGCTCGGCCTGCTGGCGTTCAGCCTGTTCGCGCTGTTCTGGACACCGCTGGCGTTCCTGCTGGCACGCGAGCCCTATCACTACTCCGACGCGGCCATCGGGCTGTTCGGCCTGGCCGGCGCCGCAGGTGCACTGGCGGCCAACTGGGCCGGGCGCCTGGCCGACGGTGGCAAGGGCTCGCTGGGCACCACTGTTGGCCTGGCGGCGCTGCTGCTGTCGTGGGTCCCGCTGGGTTTTGCCGAAAGCTCGCTGCTGGCGTTGCTGGTCGGCGTGCTGGCCCTGGACCTGGCCGTGCAGCTGGTACACGTGAGCAACCAGAATGCCGTGATCGCCTTGCGCCCTGAAGCACGCACGCGGCTGAATGCCGGCTACATCACCTGTTACTTCATCGGCGGTGCGCTAGGCTCGTTGCTGGGCACGCAACTGTTCCAGCGCCAAGGGTGGATGGGCATCGTGGTGGCAGGCCTGGTGATCGGCACGCTGGCCTTGGTGGTATGGGGCGTTTCGCAGCGCAAGGCCGCCGCGCAACTGGCTTGAAGCCATCAGCGGACGTGACAACCCGCCGCATTACCCTCCGTCGCCTGGCCGTTGACTTGCCTGCCCTAGCGGCGCTCAGTAAGCGCTGGTCACAGACCTTTCGCTGACAGGACGACTCAATGACAAGACTCACGGTGCAATCCGGCGATTTCTTGCAAGGTGAAGGCGAGTTTCGCAATGGATCGCTCACACTCAAGACCCCGCGTAGCCCTTCACCCGGCGAGCGCATCTCACTGGCCCGCATCGCTGACCTGCGCCTGGCCAGCCTGGAGTCCAGCCGCAGCCTGGGCACCGCCCTCGGCTGGGGCGTGGCCGGGGCGCTGGTGGCCGGCCCGGTGGGGTTGCTTGCCGGGCTCTGGCTGGGCGGCAAAGAGGAAGAAGCCACCTTCCTGGCCACCTTCAAGGATGGGCGCAAACTGATGGCCATCACCGACGGCAAGACCTGGTCGAAGATCGACGACACCTGGCGCCAGCATCGCCGCCCGCCACCTGCCGATTGAAGACCTGCAGGACTGGGGCCTGATAAGATAGCGCCCCTTTTTCTGCCTGTTCCGGCCCTTTCGCGGGTGAACCCGCTCCCACAGGTACTGCATTGCTCTCACTGGCAGTGCAATACCTGTGGCAGCGGGTTTACCCGCGAACAGGCCTGCGCGGTCTTTCGCCCCAAGGACGCTCCCTGCATGCCCTTGCTTCGCCCTCACCTGCCCCTGAGCCTGCTCAGCCTGGGCCTGGCCCTGCACACCCCCCACGGCATGGCACAGGACAGTGTCGAACTGGCCCCGGTGCAGGTCTCCGACAGCTACGGGGATGAGGGCTATCAGGTGCACGAAGCGTCAGTCGGCGGCTTTCAGCCCGCCCCCCTGCTCGACACCCCGGCCTCGGTCAGCGTGTTCAGCCAGCCACTGCTGGAAGACCGCCAGGTCCGCCTGCTCAGCGAAGTGCTGCAAAGTGACGCCTCGGTGGGCGACAGCTATGCCCCGATCGGTTACTACGAAAACTTCAACGTGCGCGGCTTCGAGCTCAACGCCGCCAGCAGCTACCGCATCAATGGCCAGACCATCGCTGGCGAGCAGAACGTGGCGCTGGAAAACAAGCAGCAGGTCGAGTTGCTCAAGGGCCTGTCCGGGTTGCAGAGCGGCGTATCGGAGCCCGGCGGGCTGATCAACTACGTGACCAAGCGCGCTGCCGACGTGCGCAGCGTGACGATTTCGACCAACGCTCAAGGCGAGCGCTACCTGGCCACCGACCTCGGTGGCTGGTTCGGCAGCGAGCGGCAGTTCGGCCTGCGTGCCAACCTGGCGCACGAGGACATCCGCTCCTACGTCGACCATGCCGACGGCCAGCGCGACTTCGCCTCGCTGGCCTTCGACTGGCAGATCAACCCTGATGCCACCTTGCAGCTCGATGCCGAATACCAGCACCGCGAGCAACGTTCTGTGCCGGGCTACCAGCTGCTGGGGGGCAGCGCACTGCCCCACGCCATCGACCCGAGTGACCGCCTGGCCTACCAGCACTGGGCGAAGCCCGTGCAGAACGACGCGTTGAATCTGGGTGGACGCTTCGAATACCGCTTCAACGAGGCCTGGACCGGTACCCTGAGTGCGTCGCGCAGCAAGGTGGTGATCGACGACTACAGTGCCTTCGCCTGGGGCAGCGAAGGTGGCTGGCAAGCGCACTTCAGCCCTGAAGGCGACTACGACATCTATGACTTCCGCAGCCCCGACGATACCCGCCGCACCGACGAGGCCCAGGCCATGCTCAATGGCCATTTCGACGCGCTGGGCATGCAGCACGACCTGACCGTGGGCAGCAGTGCCCAACGTCGCACGCTCGATCAGCGCCCGTATTACAACGAGTGGGTTGGCAGCGGCAACATCTACACCGGCGCACCGCCCGTGGCGCCGTCGGGTCAACAGGTCGGTACCAGCGAAAGGCGCCTTGACAGCCGCCAGTACGGCCTGTTCGTCAGCGATCGCATCAGCTTCAGCGAGCAATGGCAAACCGTTGTTGGCGCCCGCGAAGTGCGCCTGGACGAAAAGACCTGGGACGAGGACGGCGTAGCCGGGCGCCATACCCGGCAATACCAGTTGCTGCCCAATGCTGCCCTGATCTACAAACCACGCCCGGACACCACGGTGTATGCCAGCTATGCCAAGGGCTTGTCGGCGGGTGGCACTGCCCCGTGGTATACCAGCAACGCGGCCGAGATCCTCGCCCCCACCCTCTCGCACCAGCTGGAGCTAGGCATCAAGCGCGACTGGCAAGGCATGAGCTTCAGCGCCGCACTGTTCCAGATTCGCCAGGCGTACCAATACGCACGCCCGGAAGGCGACGGCAGCTTCACCTATGTGCAACAGGGCCAGCAGAAGAACATCGGCCTTGAACTGGGTGCCAGCGGCTGGGCAACCTCCAACCTGCAACTTCAGGCCAGCGCAGCGGCGATTCGCGCCCGGGTGCAGAACAGCGGCACCGATGCCTATGAAGGCCACCAGGCGATCAACGTGCCGCGACTGCGCGCCGCCCTGCATGCCGAGTACAATCTGCCGGTTCCGGGCCTGGCATTGCTCGGTGGAGCACGCTACAGCGCCAGCAAGTATGCGAGCCAGGCCGGTAACGTCGAGGTGGGTGGGTACACTGTGCTCGACATCGGTAGCCGCTACCGCACGCAGATCGGTGGGTATGACACCGTGCTGCGGCTGACGGTGGATAACGTCTTCGACAAGCGCTACTGGCGCGATGTGGGGGATTACCTGGGCGACAACTACCTGTTCCAGGGGGCACCGCGAACGGCGCGGCTGTCGGCTTCAGTGAACTTTTGAGTCTCTGGAGCGAGTGACGGCCTTGTAGGAGCGGCCTTGTGTCGCGAAAGGGCTGCGAAGCAGCCCCAGCAATTTGTGCGTCTGCGCTGAAACCCTGGGGCTGCTTCGCAGCCCTTTCGCGACACAAGGCCGCTCCTACAAGGCCCCAGAATGCAAAAAGCCCCCGAACTTTGCAGCTCGGGGGCTTTCGCAGAATGTGGCGGTGAAGAAGGGATTTGAACCCTTGATACGATTTCTCGTATACACACTTTCCAGGCGTGCTCCTTCGACCACTCGGACACTTCACCGTTTTCCCTTCAAGGCTTTCACCCCGTCGAGGCGCGCTAATTTAGTAGAAGAGCTTTTCTTTGGCAAGCATTTTTTTCAAATTTTTCATGCATTTAAGCCAACCCACTGAAAACCCGAGGTTGCCAGGGCAAAGCGGCCAATCTGGCCAGCGCTTTTTCTCGTCACAAACACTGCACCCTCGCCGCACAAGGCATTGCAGCCCGACGCTGACTGGCCGGTCAGCCTTGCTGCTTTACCTGGCTCGCGGTGCTGGGTAACGTCTTCGCCACGTCACCCTAAGGATTGCGCCATGAGCGAGCTGATTACCTACCACGCCGAAGACGGCATCGCCACCCTGACCCTGAACAACGGCAAGGTCAACGCCATCTCGCCGGATGTCATCGCGGCCTTCAATGCCGCCCTCGACCGCGCTACGCAGGAACGCGCCGTGGTGATCATCACCGGCCAGCCAGGCATCCTCTCGGGTGGCTACGACCTCAAGGTGATGACCTCGGGCCCTAAAGAAGCCGTCGCCCTGGTCACCGCCGGTTCCACCCTGGCCCGCCGCCTGCTCTCGCACCCGTTCCCGGTGATCGTCGCCTGCCCCGGCCATGCCGTGGCCAAGGGCGCTTTCCTGCTGCTGTCGGCCGACTACCGCATCGGTATCGAAGGGCCGTACAAGATCGGCCTGAACGAAGTGCAGATCGGCATGACCATGCACCACGCCGGCATCGAACTGGCCCGCGACCGCCTGCGTCGCTCGGCCTTCCACCGCTCGGTGATCAATGCCGAAATGTTCGAGCCCAAGGATGCCCTGGATGCCGGTTTCCTCGACAAGGTAGTACCAGCCGAGCAGCTGCTTGAGGTCGCCCTGGGCGTGGCGCGCGAGCTGAAGAAGCTGAACATGCTGGCGCACAAGAACACCAAGCTGAAGGTGCGCAAGGCGCTGCTGGATAGCCTTGACGAGGCGATCCTGCTCGACCAGGGCCACATGGGCTGACCGGTACTGGCCCTTTCGCGGGTAAACCCGCTCCCACAGGTATCACTGCCCATGGGTACAGCGCTGTCGCTGTGGGGGCGGATTACCTGCGAAGAGGCCGCACCAGCTCACACCAGGGTTTGCCCCGGCCAGTGCACAGCCGTACACTGCGTCGCGACTGTCTGGTGTGAGTCGTACCATGCTTTACTCGCTTCGCATGTTCCTGCTGGGGCTGCATTTTCTGCTGGTGGGCTTCATCGGCCTGCTGATCGGCCTGCTGCGCCCCTTCAACCGCGACAACAGCCGTGTCTTCGCGCGCCTCTACAGCGTGCCAGCCACCTGGCTGATGCGCATCAAGGTCAAGGCCGAAGTCGGCCCGCTGTGGGACCAGCCGCCCGGCTGCGTGATCGTCGCCAATCACCAGTCCAACTTCGACCTGTTCATCCTCGGCCATGTGGTACCGCAACGCACCGTTGCCATTGGCAAAAAGAGCCTCGGCTGGATCCCGCTGTTCGGGCAGCTGTTCTGGCTCGGTGGCAATGTGCTGATCGACCGTAAAAACGCCTACCAGGCGCGCAAGGCCATGCAGACCACCACGCGCATCCTGCAAGACGACACCTCGATCTGGATCTTCCCGGAAGGCACGCGCAACCCCGACGAACAGTTGCTGGCGTTCAAGAAAGGCGCCTTTCACATGGCCGTGGAGGCCGGCGTGCCGATCGTCCCGGTGTGCGTCAGCCGCTATGCCCGGCGCCTGAGCCTGAACAGCTGGCGGCGGCGGACCGTGATCGTGCGCTCGTTGCCGCCTATCGCCACCCGCGGCCTCAGCCAGCAGGACCTGCCCGCGCTGATCGAACAGTGCCGCACACAGATGCAGCTGTGCATCGATAGCATGGAAAACGAACTGGCAAAGGCCTAGGTTGCTTTCGTCGCCAGCAAGCTTGCGCCGCCAGTTGCTCTACAGCCAACTACAGCCCAAGCTGTAACCCGTGTACAACCGAACAAGTGGATAACCATGGGTCGAGTCGTGGCATCGGCGGTGTATGCCGCCGGCAGAAAGGTCACCAACATCAATATCGACGAAGGCAGCGAGTGGGCGCGCAAGCCGGGGCACTTCGTGTGGATCGGCCTGGAAGAACCCAACGCCGAGGAACTGGCCAACTTGCAGTGCCAGTTCAACCTCCACGAACTGGCCATCGAGGATGCGCTGGAAAAACACAGCCGGCCCAAGCTGGAAACGTTCGGTGACGCGCTGTTCATCGTCACCTATTCGCCAGTCCGCCATCAGGGCAAGCTGGAGTTCATCGAAACTCACATCTTCGCCGGCAACGGCTACATCATCACCTGCCGCAATGGCCACTCGAAATCCTACGCGCTGGTGCGCCAGCGCTGCGAGGCGCGCCCGCTGCTGCTGGAACATGGCGAAGACTTCGTGCTGTATGCCCTGCTCGACTTCGTCACCGAGAACTACCAGCCGGTCAGCGAGGCCATTCATGGCGAGATCGAGGAGCTGGAACAGAGCGTGCTGAGCACCACGCTGCAGGAGGAAGATATCCAGCGCCTGCACGGCCTGCGCCGCGACATCCTGCGCCTGCGCCGCTATGTGGCGCCGATGGTGGAAATCAGCGAGGAACTGCAGCGCCTGAGCTTCCCGTTCATCGACAAGAACATGCGCCCGTACTTTCGTGATGTGCAGATCCACGTGACGCGGCAGATGGAGGACCTGGCCGGGATTCGCGACATCGCCAGCCAGACCATCGAAATCGGCATGCTGCTGGAATCGTCACGGCAGAGCATCGTGCAGCGCAAGTTCGCCGCGTGGGCGGCGATCCTGGCCTTCCCCACGGCGATTGCCGGGATCTACGGGATGAACTTCCAGAACATGCCAGAGTTGGGGTGGCACTATGGCTACTTCGCAGTGCTGGGTGTGATCGCGCTGGGGTGTACGGGGTTGTTTGCCAGCTTCAAGAAAGCCGGCTGGCTTTAGATTGCCGGGGGCGCTTTGCGCCCCGGCATTTGATCAGGCGGCGCTGTCGCTGGCCTTGGCCGGCTGCTGGATGAAGCGCAGCATCCATTCGCCCACCAGGTCGCCCTGGTGCTCGGTGGCCAGGCTGGCAATCGCCTTTTGGTACACCTCGTCCCCGAGGTACTCCTGACGCGCATCGAGCAGCGCCCGCGAGTAGTCGTGGACGAACTCCGGGTGGCCCTGGAAACAAAGCACCTGGTCGCGGATGTGATACGCCGCATTCGGGCAGAAGTCGCTGGAGGCAATTACCGTGGCGCCTTCCGGCAGCTCGGTGACCTGGTCTTGATGGCTGATCAGCAAGGTCAGCTCGGAAACCTCCGGGTCCATCCACGGTGCATGCGCCGCCAGCGAGTAGCGGTGCACGCCCACGCCCCAGCCCTGGTCGGCGCGCTCGGCCTTGCCACCCAGGGTCAATGCCAGCAGCTGATGGCCGAAGCACACACCCAGCAGCTTCTCGCCACGCTCGTAGAGTTTGAGCAGGTAGGCCTTGAGCGTCTGGATCCAGGGGTCGCTGCCGAACGAGTCGGCCTTGCTGCCCGTCACCAGGTACGCATCGAAGCGTTCGCCGTCGGGCGGGTACACGCCGTTCATCACGTTGTACACACGAAACTCGGCTGCGATCGGCTGACGCGAGAAGAGCTGCTCGAACATCCTTCCGTAGCCCTGATACTGCGCGGTCAACTCCGGTCGCAGGACGTCGGTTTCAAGGATGCAGATGCGTAACGACATTAGGGATAGTCCTGAACGACATGGGTGGGAATCTGCTGTAGAGACTGACGCGAAAGCCACGTACAAGCAAGTAGGCTGCACTGACGAACGGTCACATTTTGTCGAATATCCAGGGAGGGATCTGCGGCTGTCTAGGCAGAGCTTGCCAGCGCAATGGCTAAAGGCCTCATAGCCAAACAGCATCGTACATAACCCCTTTAGAACAAAGCGTTCTCGACAATGCATGACGTTCGCCCTGTGGGTGGTTTATATCCACATACATGAGGCAAGCAGACCCGACAAGGAAGCCACCGGGTATTCAGGAATAACAACAAGAAGGCGGTCCGCCATGTTCAGACAATCGAAACTTCGCCAAGCCGGGCTCATTCTCTTCGCCACGACTTTGCTGCTGATTCTTCCCAACCTCACGCGGTTGTTCGGCTGACAGCGCCAATGCTTCGCTTGGGTTAATCTTCCGGTTTTCTGGTCGGAGATTACCCATGCGTCATTGCCTGGCCCTGCTAGCCCTGTTGTTGAGCCTGCCGCTGTCGGCGGCGCAGTTGCACCTGGAGCTGGGTGACAGTGCCCGGCAATGGTCCAGCGAAGCGCTGTTGAGGCACCCTCAGGCCCGCGATATCGACATCGATCAGGACGTTTCGTACAAGCGGCCCATGCATTTTCGCGCCGTGCCACTGGCAGCGCTGCTGCAAGGGGTCAAGCCCGAAGACCATCTGCAGGCGGTGGCGCTGGACGGTTTTGCCGCGGAAATGCCAGCCGGGCCGCTACTGCAGCAGGCGCCGGCACGTGCCTGGCTGGCAGTCGAGGACCCGGCCAAACCGTGGCCTGCGCTGGGTGACGGCAAGCCGAGTGCCGGGCCGTTCTACCTGGTATGGACCAACCCGCAGGCCAGCGGCATTCGCCCCGAACAATGGCCATTCCAGGTCGCCACGATCCGCCGCCTGGCGCCGGTCGAACAACGTTTCCCGGCACTGCTGCCCGACCCCAGGCTGGGAGCCAATGACCCGGTACGCCAGGGCTTCGCCCTGTTCCAGCAGAACTGCCTGGCCTGCCATCGGCTCAATGGCGCGGGGGATGCCCAGTTCGGGCCGGACCTGAATGTGCCGCACAACCCGACCGAGTATTTCCGGCCTGAGTATCTGCGCAGGTACATTCGTGATCCGCAGAGCTTGCGGCAATGGCCGCAGGCACGAATGCCTGGGTTTGCCGAGAGTGTGCTGAGTGAGCAGGAGCTGGATGCATTGCTGGCTTATTTGGGGCATATGGCCGGGCGCAGGCCTTGAAATCGAGGGACCTTCATCGCGGGCGGGCCCGCGAGGAAGGCCACATATTGTTTTCAGGCAGTCAGCCTTTCCTGCTTGACGCCCCACCCTTCGACTTCGCCGCCACAAGGTGAAACGACCTGCTCGAAGGCCTCCTCGAAATCACCAATCCCGCCATAGGTGGCATACATGACCTTGCTCAGTTCCAGGTGCCACGCGCCATCGTCCAGTTCACGCACCTGAGCATTCAACGATTCGCCACGAAACTGCCCGGCTGCCCGCCGCGCGCCGGCTTCATCTGGAAATACCGCGTAGAACTCGATGGGGTGGATGCGGGTAAAGTCGAAACCGCCAGCTTTCATCTGGCGCAGGACATTGCTGCTGATATCGTCGTTCAGGCTGCTCATGAATCGTCCTCCCGAATAATGCGATGGATAGACTTTCCGTGCACTACGCACCTGCCGGCAATGCCGACAGATCGAGCTGATGCAAGACGCGAATTGAATGGGTGCAGGCCCGCAGAAAAGGCCGGCACCTTCCACCAGCGTAGTGCCTGCACCGGCACCACGCCAACCGGTGGTTCAGGGCGCTTCGTGGATGCTGGTGATAATCACGCCGGTCTGCTCCTTGAGCCAGCGTGCAGTGGGTGACGGGGCGCGGTCCTGAAAGTCGTTGAGGTCCAGCTCATCCATGACCGGAAACAGATGCGAACGGATGGCGCGAGCCGCCTCCTCTTCGCTGGGGCACTGTTCACCGTGCAGCAGCAAGGTGGTTGGCTCGCCTTTCTGATCGGCAAAGATGACTTCCCACTCTTTCATTGACTAGCCCTCTGGATCAAAGAACACCCGGTGAGTGACGCCTGTAGATGCAGACCTTGGCCCCAGACATTCGTTCCGGCAACAAAAAGGGCCGCATTGCGGCCCCTTTGTACTCACTGATTGCTGCCTGATGCTTATTTCTTCGGCGTACCGTGGACGACACCGGCGGTGTTGTCCAGCAAGCTCTTGGTCGCCGTCTGGATGAAGGCTTCGAGCTGCTGCAGCATCTGCGGCTGCTCCGGGCTTTCGATCAGTTCGGCCTTGAACTCGCTGCCCAGCTGGTAGCGGTACATGCGCGGGCTCATGTCCTTGGACTCGATGAGCAGGTGATCGCCCTTGACCAGGCCGACGATCTGCTCGCTGCCCGATGGCTTGATCATGCCGATGCCCGGGTCACCCTCAGGCAGGTTGAGCAGGTCGCGGCCCCAGCACTGATGACGCGTTTCGCCACCCAGGCGGCCCATGATGGTCGGCACGATGTCGACTTGGGTACCAACAGTGTGGTTGACCGCACCGAACTTCTCCTGGATGCCCGGCGCGATCAGCAGCAGCGGCACGTTGAAGCGGCCCAGGTCAAGCTCGGTGACCTGCTGCTGGTTGCCGAAGCCGTGGTCGCCGACGATCACGAACAGGGTGTCCTTGAAGTACGGCTCTTTACGCGCCTTCTCGAAGAACTGGCCCAACGCCCAGTCGGAGTAGCGCATGGCGGTCAGATGCTCGTCCAGGCGACCAAGCCCTGTGACCTTTTCCACCGGCAGGTTGCTTGGCAACGCGTACGGCGTGTGGTTGGACAGGGTCTGCAGCAGCGCGTAGATCGGCTTCTTCTGGTCGTGCTTGGCCAGTTCCTCGTTACCGCGGTCGAACATGTCCTGGTCGGACACGCCCCAGGTCGGGTCGGAGAACACCGGATTGACGAAGTCGTTACGGCCGATGAAGGTGGTCATGCCCTGGTTGCCGAAGAACCCGGACTGGTTGTCCCAGGCGAAGTCGCCGTTGTAGACATAGACGTCGTCGTAGTCGCGGGCGCTGAGCAGTGCCGGCAGGCCCGACAGCTTATGGCCACCCTCAGGGGTCTGCATCAGGTATTCGAAGCCTGGCAGGTTGGGGAAGCAGGCCATGGTGGCGAACATGCCCTGGTGGGTATGGGTGCCGTTGGAGAAGAAGCGGTCGAACAGCAGGCCTTCTTTGGCCAGCTTGTCGAAGTACGGGGTGATGTTGTTCGGGCTGCCCAGCGCACCGACCGAGTGGCCGGCGAAGCTTTCCATGAGGATCACCACGACGTTCTTGATCGGCAGGGTACGGTCGGCCGGCGGCACGAAGTCGCGGCGTACGGCGGCCTCGTCGGCGTCGACCAGGGTGTCGTTGGCGGTCAGCAGCTGCTTGCGCACGGTCTCGGTGGCCAGCTCTTGCTTCAGCACCGGCTTCCAGATGTTGGCGCGGTCTTCGCCGAAGCGGCTCTTGGCAGCGTCGATCAAGGTCAGGGTGCCGTTCAGGCCCAACTGGTTGACGAAGTTGGAGTCGGTGGTGAAGGCATCACCCCAACGCATCGGCGGGCCCTGGCGCAGGGTGCCACGGGCGGCGACCACCGCCACCAGCAGGATCACCATGAACACCGCCAGGCGGTTGTACCACGGCGCCACGCGCTGTTCGCCGGTACCCCGGGTCAGGCGGTCGATGCCCTTGAACAGCAGGCTCAGCAGCCAGGTGCCGAAGGCCCAGGCCAACAGGTAGCGGACCACCGGGAAGCCGTACCAGAGCATGCTCAGAACGGTTTTCGGGTCTTCCTTGATGTACTGGAAAACCAGGCCGTTGAGGCGCTGGTGGAACTCACGGTAGAAGTCCATCTCCATCAGGCCGAGGAACATCACCACGCTCGAGGCGAGGGTCAGCCAGAAGCGGAACAGCCCGCGCCGGGCCATGAGCCAGGGGCTCAGCATCGCCAGCAGCAGAGGAATGCTCAGGTACACCACCACCCGCAGGTCGAAGCGCAATCCGTTGAAAAAGCCTTCGGCGACGGTCGAGTAAGGGGTGTCGCCGATCATGTCGCTGTTGTAGACCAGTAGCGCCAGGCGCACCAGGCTGAGCATCAACATGATCACCAGGCCGCTGAGCAGCGTATAGGCCAGGTGCGATTTCAAGGTCGGCGTGAACGCTCGCGCGCCCTGTTGCCTCAAGGCATCCGTGTTAGCCATGAATGGGAAGGTCCTAGGATTGCGGTTTGCGGAGGTGGCGTTGGGGCTGGCCCAACGCAAGCATTATGCGGGAGCGGATTCTGTTTAATCCAATGTGAAAATTTTGTCACGTCACTATTGCTGATTTTGTCTGGGACGCAGCTTTCATGGACGGACATTGCCCCGCGGCCCGGCAATCGCCCAGATCACCAGGCCGATCACTGGCAGCAGGGCTATCAGCAGGATCCACAACACCTTGATACCTACCTCGCTGCCGCTCTTGATCACGTTGAGAATTGCCCAGATGTCGAGGGCGAGGATAATCAGGCCGACCAGGCCATTGAAGGTAGAGCCCATGCCACGTTCTCCTTGAAAGGCTGTTGCTCAGCATAGTCCTCTATTGGAGCGATAGAAGTGAATCCTTGGCCTGCCGGGCAGGTCACTACCTACACTGCAAGCATTCCTGCATTCGAGGTTCTTATGCCCCCTGCTCACAGCCAAAGCGCCACCCCGCCCTCCCTGCTGAACGCCTGGCGCGAGCAATTGCTCGGCAGCCCATGGCTCAGCGCGGGCCTGGGCGTGAGCCTGCTGGCAGTCGTCGTGCTGCTGGTGGCCAGCTTCTGGAACGCCATCAACGGCGACCACGCCGACAACCTGCACCTGGCTGCGCTCGGCGGGCTTTCCGGTTTTGCCGCTACCGCCTTGGGTGCGGTGCTGGCGGTAGTACTGCGCGATGTCAGCGCACGCAGCCAGGATGTGATGCTCGGCTTTGCCGCCGGCATGATGCTCGCTGCCAGTTCGTTCTCGCTGATCCTGCCAGGCCTGGATGCCGCCCGCGCAATCACCGGCAATGGCCCGGCAGCGGCGTTCACCGTGGTGCTGGGCATGGGCCTGGGCGTGCTGCTGATGCTCGGCCTCGACCGCTTCACCCCGCACGAACATGAGAGCACCGGCCCTTGCGGGCCGGAGGCCGAGCGCATCAGCAGGGTCTGGCTGTTCGTGCTGGCGATCACCTTGCACAACCTGCCCGAAGGCATGGCGATCGGGGTGAGCTTCGCCAATGGCGACATGAACATCGGCCTGCCGCTGACCAGCGCGATCGCCATCCAGGACATCCCCGAAGGCCTGGCCGTGGCCCTGGCCCTGCGGGCAACCGGGCTATCGAACCTCAAGGCTGCGCTGGTGGCGATTGGTTCGGGGCTGATGGAGCCCTTGGGCGCGGTGATCGGCCTGGGCATCTCCACCGGCTTTGCCCTGGCCTACCCGATCAGCATGGGGCTGGCGGCGGGGGCGATGATCTTCGTGGTGTCCCACGAGGTGATTCCCGAGACTCACCGTAACGGGCATCAGACGTCGGCGACCCTGGGGTTGATGGGTGGGTTTGCGGTGATGATGTTTCTGGATACCGCGCTGGGGTGAATTTTATTGGTTACCTGTGCTGGCCTCTTCGCGGGCTCGCCCGCTCCCACAGGGTGGCATACGCTTCGAGATTGTGCGGACCCTGTGGGAGCGGGCAAGCCCGCGAAGAAGCAAACGGTGTAATCAGACGTGAACCGCGACCTTCAAAGCCTCCAGCGCCGGCTCCACCTTGATCCCCACCTCTGCCCCCAGCTCCAGCGCCCGCGCCAGGTCCTGCTGGCCAACCATCACCATCTGCAACTCGTCATCGAGCAGCTGGCTGAAGTTAAGCAGTACATAACCGCCCGCTTCCTTGTTCAACGCGCCCATCTGCACCTGGATGCGGTTGAGTGCGGTCAGCGGCTCGGTGCGCGCCAGCTGCTTGGGCTTGAGGGTGAACGGCACGCTCTGGTCGAACGAATCGCTGATGCGCTGGAACAGCTCCTGGTAGCTGTCGGCCTGGAATACCACGGTGTCTGGCAGGCTGCCGAGCACGACCCACTCACCCAGCGGGATCGGGAAGCTGTCGTCGTAGTTGATGTCCGGGTTGGCGGCGAGAAAGGCAGCGGGGTCGGCGTAGGCCTGGGCGGCCTCGTCGGCGATGCGCTCGATATCCTCATCGCGCATGCAGCCGGCGCCGACGAGGCTGATGAATTCGAGCAACTGGTTTTTCATGAAAGGGGGCCTGCGACGGGTGAAAAGTCGCCAAGGATAGCCGCAAATGCCCCCGGGCGGTTAGCCGGCCAGCGCTTGCAGGCGTGCGGCAGCGTCAACCGCGCCCATGGTCTGCGCCGCCATCAGCGCCGTGGCGCCACGGGCGTCCTGGTGCGCCGGGTCGGCGCCCTGGGCCAGCAGATAGTCGACAATCTCTGTGCGGTTGAACATCGCCGCCAGCATCAGTGCGGTGCGCCCATCCTGCGCAGCAGCATCCACAGGGACGCCGCTTTCCAGTAACAGGCGAATCATCGCCAGATCACCCTTGAATGCCGCACCGGCGATGGGCAACTGGCCATTGTCGTTGGCGATCAACGGGTCGGCCCCCTGGGCCAACAGCACCCGCACCGCTTCATGATGGCCGTGGTAGCTGGCCAGCATCAGCAAGGTATCGCCCTTGTGATTGCGCAGGTTCGCCGGCAGGCCGCTGGCCAACAGGCGGCCAAGCATCTCGGCGTCGCCCTGGCGGGCACGCTCGAAGACCTGCTCGGCAAACGCGGCGGTCTCGTCCTCGGTCATGGCGGTGGCGGTGGGTTGAGCGGACATCGGGAACCTCCTGGCATAAATGATTGCCCAAGTCTTTGTCAGGCATGCCATTGCGGTCAAAGGTTCAGATTCTATCGGGCCAATAGGAACAACCCGCGCCGTGCAAAATGCACTATGCAAAATGCACGACCATGCAGCCTGCACGATATCGCTGGTGGAAAAATTACCTAACTCACTGTATTTACTAGATTTTTCCCACTCTCAATTTCTGGCACGGTCACTGCAACAATCAACTCACGTCTGCACCCCCAAACAGTCAGGAGTTGATATGGACCTCATTCAGGAAAAATTCGTCTCGGTATTCCCGGCCTACCAGGTCGCTACCCAGCCCCGCCCTGACGGTGGCGTGCTGCTGACCCTGCGCGCCGCCGATGGCAAAGTGACCCGCCGCGTGCTGACCTACGGCCAACTGCACAGTGCCGAGCAGCTCTCTTGGGCCATCAGTGCCATCCGCCGTGACCTGGCCGAGCAGGCCAGTGAACTGCCTGTGATTTCCATGCTGCAAAGTCAGCAGCGGTTTGCGCTGCCGACCTACCGTTAAGCGTTTGTCTGCACCGGCCCTTTCGCGGCTAAAGCCGCTCCCACAGGTACTGCATTGCCCTTAGGGATGGCGGGGTTCATGTGGGAGCGGCTTTAGCCGCGAAGAGGCCGGGACAGGCATTACAGCTCGTCGATCCCGAGAAACGCCCGAGCAGTCGCATCGCCGGTAAACCGCGGCTCCACGCCCTGCTCACTGCCAAACAGGCGCAACGCCAGGCAGAACGGATTGTCGCCCAGCTCCACCCAGCGCCGCGTCCCTGCCGGCACCACAAGCTGGTCTCCCTTTTCACACAGCACCGCATATACAAACTCGCCCAGGCGCAGGCCAACCTGCGCGCGGCCGCTTACCACATTGAACACTTCGTCGCTGGCGTGCACATGCTCGTCACGTACATCCACCTGGGCCGCGTCGAGGCCATCACGGTTGAGCAGCGTGAACGCCGCACTGCCGTGGGCCGTCATCAATTGGTCAAGGTGTTCACGGCAGGCCTCGAGCACTTCAGCCTCGCTACTGCCGGGGCGCACGCGCAGCGCCAGCGGGCTGTGGCTGAAGCACACGCCCTGCTCGGCCAGGGTCGCGGTAATGTCGTCGTGGTGGGTCAGCACCTTGTTCGGCAAGCCTGGGCTGGACGGGTGGAAAACACAGAGGATGCTCATCGGCTGCTGGTCCTGGTCGATTTCGAACGAGTGGCAATGATAACGGCTGCCGCCAACGCTGCGGCGCTGGCCATACCAAAGGTGAAGGACGGCCCCAGCAGTTTCCAGCTGTAGCCTGAATACAAGGCGCCCAGCGCACCACCGGTACCCGACAGCGCCGCGTACAGTGCCTGGCCCTGGCCTTGCTGGCGGGCACCGAAACTGGCCTGCACGAAGGCGATGGACGCAGCGTGAAAGCAACCAAAGGTGGCCGCGTGCAGCAACTGGGCGAACACCAGCACCGCGGGCTCACTTGCCAGGTTGCCCAGCAGCAGCCAGCGCAGCGCCGCCAGCAGGAAGCTGACCAGCAACACCCGCTGCACGCTGATGCGGGCGAACAGGCGGCTCATCACCATGAACATCAGCACTTCGGCCACCACCCCCAGGGCCCACAGCAAGCCGATGGCACCGCGGCTATAGCCCAGGTGTTCGAGGTGCAGGGTAAGGAAGGTGTAGTACGGGCCGTGGCTGAGCTGCATCAGCGCCACACAGATATAGAAGGCGATCACCCCCGGCGCGGTCAATTGGCGCAGGAAACCGCCCGCCTCCCGTCGCTCGCCCTGCTCCACCGGCTGCGCGTTGGGCACCCACAAGCTGGCGGCGACGATGCCGGCCATGATGGTCACCAAGGCCACCGGGTAGATATCCAGGCTCAGCCATTCGAACAGCCGCCCCAGGCCGACCACGGTGAGGATGAAGCCGATCGAACCCCACAGGCGCACCTGGCTGTAGCGCGAGGTCTGCCCGTGCAGGTGGGCCAGGGTGATGACTTCGAACTGCGGCAGCACCGCGTGCCAGAAGAACGCATGCAGCGCCATGACCAGCGCCAGCCAGGCGTAGCTCTTGCCGAAGAAGATCAGCGAGAAGGTGGCCAGGGTCGACAAGGCGCCCAAGCGCACGATCAGCAGGCGCTGGCCGCTACGGTCACCGAGCCAGCCCCACAGGTTGGGAGCAACGCAGCGCATCAGCATGGGGATGGCCACCAGCTCGCCGATGCGGGCCGGGGAAAAACCCAGGTGGTCGAAGTACAGGGCCAGGAACGGGGCGGTGGAGCCCAGCAGGGCGAAGTAGAACAGGTAGAAGCTGGACAGGCGCCAGTAGGGGATCGGGAACATGGAGTGGGCCTTGTGTGAGCCTGTTGCGGCCTATTCGCGGGCTCGCCCGCTCCCACAGGGACCGCACAATATCGAAGGTTGTGGTGATCCTGTGGGAGCGGGCGCGCCCGCGAAGAGGCCGGGCCTGGCTAGATCAGAGCTGGCCCAGCACCGGGGTGTTGACCTTCACGTCAGCGTTCTGCGCACGGTGGCGCAGCAGGTGATCCATCAGCACGATGGCCATCATCGCTTCGGCGATCGGGGTGGCGCGGATGCCGACGCACGGGTCATGACGGCCCTTGGTGATCACGTCCACCGGGTTGCCGTCGACGTCGATCGAACGGCCAGGCACGGTGATGCTGGAGGTCGGCTTCAGCGCCAGATGGGCGACAATAGGCTGGCCCGAGCTGATACCACCGAGGATGCCGCCGGCGTTGTTGCTGAGGAAACCTTCCGGGGTCAGTTCGTCACGGTGTTCGGTGCCGCGCTGGGCAACGCTGGCGAAACCGGCGCCGATTTCCACGCCCTTCACCGCGTTGATGCTCATCAGCGCGTGGGCCAGTTCGGCGTCGAGGCGGTCGAAGATCGGCTCGCCCAGGCCCGGCATCACGCCTTCGGCCACCACGGTGATCTTGGCCCCGACCGAATCCTGGTCGCGACGCAGCTGGTCCATGTAGGCCTCGAGCTCCGGCACTTTGCTCGGGTCAGGGCTGAAGAAGGCGTTGTCCTCCACCGAATCCCAGCTCTTGAACGGGATTTCGATCGGGCCCAGCTGGCTCATGTAGCCACGCACCTGGATGCCCTGGGTGGCCAGGTATTTCTTGGCGATGGCACCGGCGGCCACGCGCATGGCGGTTTCCCGCGCCGAGCTGCGACCACCGCCGCGGTAGTCGCGGATACCGTACTTGTGGTGGTAGGTGTAGTCGGCGTGGGCCGGGCGGAACAGGTCCTTGATCGCCGAGTAGTCCTTGGACTTCTGGTCGGTGTTGCGTATCAGCAGGCCGATCGAGCAGCCAGTGGTACGGCCTTCGAATACGCCGGAGAGAATCTCCACTTCATCGGCTTCCTGGCGCTGGGTAGTGTGCCGGCTGGTGCCGGGCTTGCGCCGGTCGAGGTCATGCTGCAGGTCGGCGAGGGAGATTTCCAGGCCAGGAGGGCAACCATCGACAATGGCGACCAACGCCGGGCCATGGCTTTCGCCAGCGGTGGTGACAGTGAACAGCTTGCCGTAGGTATTGCCGGACATGGACGCTCCGCGAAATCTGCCTGAGATGAACGAAAGCTGGCAGTATACAGATGGATTGCTTGCCTGTGCGGGCCTCTTCGCGGCGGTTCGACGCCTCGATGAACCCGCTGCCACAGGGACTGCACAAAGCCTGTAGGGGCGGGTTTAACCGTGAAGAGGCCAGACCTGCCACATACAACTGGCGAACCTTCCCGCAAACATTGGGTCGAACCGTCATCTCCCCACTGTAGTACCGCATGATGTCGCGCCTCGTCGCCTTGTTCCTCCTGCTGTGCACGGGCCTGGCCCAGGCCGCTGCCCCCACCGTGCTGCAACGCCCCATCGACCTCGATACCGGTCAAGGCGTGCTGCACGGCAGCCTGCTGCTGCCGCAACAGGCCACGCCACCGCCGGTGGTGCTGATCATCGCCGGCTCCGGCCCCACCGACCGCGACGGCAACAACCCGGCCTCGGGGCGCGTCGACAACCTCAAGCGCCTGGCCCTGGTGCTGGCCAACGAGCACATCGCCAGCGTGCGCTACGACAAGCGCGGGGTGGCCGCCAGCCAGCCGGCTACGCCCGATGAGCGCGACCTCAGCGTGCAGCGCTACGTCGACGACGTGGTGGCCTGGAGCCGCAAGCTCAAGGCTGACCCACGCTTCGGCCCGCTGATCCTGGTCGGCCACAGTGAAGGGGCGCTCATCGCCAGCCTGGCCGCCGAACGTGCCGGCGCCAGCGCGGTGATCACCCTGGCCGGCATGGGCCGGCCACTGGCGGACGTGCTGCGCGAACAACTGGCCCAACGCATGTCGCCTGCTTTACTGGCCGGTGGCAGCGCCCTGCTCGACCGCCTGCAGGCTGGGCAGACCAGCCTGGACGTGCCAGCACCGCTGCGCCAGGTGTTCCGCCCCAGCGTGCAGCCCTACCTGATCACCCTGCTCCAGCAGGACCCGGCGCAGGCCTTCGCCCGCCTGCCGATGCCGGCGCTGATCGTCCAGGGCCGCAATGACGTGCAAGTCGACGTGGCTGACGCCGAACGCCTCAAGGCGGCCAAGCCAGACGCCCAGCTGGTGCTGATCGACGGCATGAACCACATGCTGCGCATCAGCCCCAAGGACATGCACCAGCAGCGTGACAGCTACCTCAACCCGGAATTGCCGTTGGCCCGGGAGCTTGGCGAGCGGGTGGTCAGCTTCATTCACCAGTTGCCTTCGGCCTGACCCTCAAACATCGGCTAAACCTGCCGATAACGCGGTATTGGTGCTGAATGGGAGCGTTTTTCGGTCCTTTCAGCACCCGCCCGTATCTGAGGAAACGCCTAGATGACCGATGCCCCCGCCGCCGTCGAACCGGCCGAAGAGCCGCACGCTCCGGAACCTGCTGCCCTGACTTGGGCCGACCTTGCCGTCGAACATTTCCAGCTGCTGCGCCTGGCGCCTTTGCCCACCGACCGCAACAGCGGTGCGCGGCCATTGCGCTTCGTCGAGTTCGCCTACGCCGAGCGCCATGACCAGGCCCACAGCCTGCTACGCATGGAAATCCGCCTTCCGGGGCAAAAGGTACGCAAGGAACAGAACCAACTGGATGTGCGGGTAGACCACGCCGAGCGCCTGGTGACCCTCGGCAGCGACAGCGGCCTGCAACTGGAGCCGCTGAACCGTGGCCTCGGCCGTTTCATGCTTGGCCAGGCCGTGCAGTGGCTGCAGCGCCGCTGGTCGAACTACCGGGTCGAAGGCATGGCGTTGCCGAACAAGGATGCGCTGAACGAAGACACTCGCCTGCGCCGCGACCGTTTCATTACCGCCAGCGGCCTGGAAGTGGAATACGCCGATCCGCAGCACCTCAAGGGTCGCACCCTCGACACCACGGTGAGCCAGCTCAAGGGCGGCTGGAATACCGAGAAGGTGCAGCAGTTGAGCATGCTGGATGCGGCGGGCATGTTACAGCAGGCCGAGCAACAGTTGCTGGAGAAAGAGGGGCAACTGCGCGAACGGGATGAACGGGTAGCCAAGTACCGGCGTGAGGACAGCGGGTTGCGCTTCACCATCACCTGCCTGGTGGCGTTTGCCGTGTTCCAGGCGGGGTTGCTGATCTGGATCGCTACCCGGTAAACAGCTGGGGCCGCGTTGCGGCCCTTTCGCGACACAAGGCCGCTCCTACAGAAAAACGCGTACTCCTGTAGGAGCGGCCTTGTGTCGCGAAAGGGCTGCACAGCAGCACCGGCAATCCAGCGTCAGACGCGAGCCTTGAACAGCTCCTGGTGCTGACGGCACTGCTCGGCGGTGAGCATGAACACACCATGCCCGCCACGCTCGAACTCCAGCCAGGCGAAGTCCACTTCCGGGTACAGCGCCTCGACATGCACCTGGCTGTTGCCGACCTCGACGATCAGCAAACCTTTGTCGGTCAGGTGGTCGCCTGCCTCGGCCAGCATCCGCCGTACCAGGTCCAGGCCGTCGTTGCCGCAGGCCAGGCCCATTTCCGGTTCGTGGTGATATTCGGCCGGCATGTCGCCGAAGTCCTCGGCATCGACATACGGCGGGTTGGACAGGATCAGGTCGAAACGCTGCCCCGGCAGGCCGGCGAAACCATCACCCTGCACGGTGAACACACGCTCATCGAGGCCATGGCGCTCGATGTTCTGGTTGGCCACTTCCAGCGCGTCGAACGACAGGTCGGCCAGCACCACTTCGGCCTCGGGGAACACTTCGGCAGCCACGATACCGATGCAGCCGGAGCCGGTGCAGAGGTCGAGGATGCGCGCCGGCTCCTGCGCCAACCAGGGTTCGAAGCGCTTTTCGATGAGCTCACCGATCGGCGAACGGGGCACCAGCACACGCTCGTCGACGATGAACGACATGCCACAGAACCAGGCTTCGCCCAGCAGGTAGGCGGTCGGCACGCGGTCTTCGATGCGGCGCTTGAGCAGGTGCTGCAGGCGTACCCGCTCGTCATCCTCCAGCTGGCAGTCCAGGTAGCTATCGGCGATTTCCCACGGCAGGTGCACGGCGCCCAGCACCAGCAGGCGGGCTTCGTCCCAGGCATTGTCGGCGCCATGGCCGAAGAACAGCTCGTGCTCATGGAAGCGGCTGACCGCCCAGCGGATATGGTCGCGCAACGTGCGCAGACGAGATGTGATCACGGGGTACTCCTAATTCAGACCGTACAAAAGTCTAACAGCCCCACCCGCATATTTGTTCCCCGCTATGCCTCGACGGCAAGCCACAGGCCAGTAAACATGCCGCTTGCGATGTCAACCATTCCCATTGGCGCCAAGGCAAGGGAGAATAGGTATACAAAAGCCCTGACCCAAGGAGCCCTTGATGTCCGTTCCAACCACGATGTTCCGCCTCACTGGCCGCGATTACCCGCCGGCCAAGCTGAGCCAAGCCAGCCTGATCATCATCGATGCGCAGAAGGAATACCTGAGCGGTCCTCTGCAACTGTCGGGCATGGACGAGGCCGTGGCCAACATCGCCCGGTTGCTCGACGCCGCCCGCAAGGCCGGCCGTCCGATCATCCACGTTCGCCACCTCGGTACCGTTGGCGGGCGCTTCGACCCGCAGGGGCCGGCCGGCCAGTTCATCCCCGGCCTGGAGCCACGCGAAGGTGAAATCGTCATCGAAAAGCGCATGCCCAACGCCTTCAAGAACACCAAGCTGCACGACACCCTGCAGGAGCTGGGGCACCTGGACCTGATCGTGTGCGGCTTCATGAGCCACTCCAGCGTCAGCACCACCGTGCGCCGCGCCAAGGACTATGGTTATCGTTGCACCTTGGTGGAAGACGCCTCGGCAACTCGCGACCTGGCGCTCAAGGACCAGGTGATCCCCGCCGCGCAGATCCACGCGTGCGAAATGGCCGTGATGGCCGACAACTTCGCCTGTGTCGCCCCTACCGCCAGCCTGATCTGAGCTGACGTTGCGATGACCGCCCGGCAGCCGGGCGGAACCCAAGGGCCGGGCCCAGGTCGAATTCCGGATGTCCACAGAGGAAACTGGAATGAAGCTCAAAGGCAGTTTCGACGCCAAGCGTCTGCGCCCGCGTGAACCGCGTAACTGGGGTGCGCGTATTGCCGCCGGCCTGTCGGCCCTGATCGCCACGCTCGGCGTGCTGCTGGCCATGGCCGGCATCGCCGGGCTGCTCGGCAACTACCCCGCCCTGGCCGAACTCAATGCCAACCGCCCGCTGGCCAGCATCGTGGCCATGGTCGGGCTGTTGCTGCTGTACCTTGGCGTGCGCTTCTGGCGACGCAGCCGCATCCGCCTGCGCCGCGGGCGCGAGCTGAACCTGTCGCCACACCTGATGAAAAAGCATGATTAGTCGTTTGTGCTGCCGGCCTCTTCGCGGGCGCGCCCGCTCCCACAGGGGCCGCGCAACACTCAACCTCGATGCAATCCTGTGGGAGCGGGCGAGCCCGCGAAGAGGCCGGTACTGACGACACTGGGTTGATCGCGTAAACTACGCCGCCCACGTGGAGGCACCATGCAAGACGACGATTTTTCCCTGTTCAGCGCTGAAGTGCGCGGCGTCAAGCCGATCAAGCACGACCGCGCTGATGTGGGCAAGCCGAAAACCGACCGCAAGCAGCTGGCGGGCCTGCGCCAGGCGGCAACCATCCGCAGCGACCAGGCCCTGGTGATCGACGGCCTGTCCGACCAGTTCGTCATCGACGTCGGCGCCGAGGACGAGTTGATGTGGCGCCGCGACGGCGTGCAGGAAAGCCAGATCCGCAAGCTCAAGCTGGGCCAGATCGCCTTCGAGGGCAGCCTCGACCTGCATGGCATGAGCGTGGAGAAGGCCCGTGAAACCCTGTGGGCCTTCATCGCCGAAGCCACCAAGCTCGAAGTCCGCTGCGTACGGGTGACCCACGGCAAGGCCGCACGCCTGGACGGCAAGCGTCCGATGATCAAGAGCCACGTCAACACCTGGCTGCGCCAGCACCCGCAAGTGCTCGGTTTCACCTCGTGCCAGGCCCGCCATGGCGGTACTGGCGCGGTGTATGTGATGCTCAAGCGGACCATGATGGAAGGCCGCGACGAGTAACGCCGTGCTTGCAGCGCCGCGCGCGGCGCCGTACCCTTCCTTTTTGCGATTTTTACCCACAGGTAGATACATGTCCCTGGAACAGAACTACACCGAGATCCTCAGCCAACTTGGCGAGGACGTCTCCCGTGAGGGCCTGCTCGACACGCCCAAGCGGGCTGCAAAGGCCATGAAGTACCTTTGCCGCGGTTACGAGCAGACGCTGGAAGAAGTCACCAACGGCGCGCTGTTCACCTCCGACAACAGCGAGATGGTGCTGGTCCGGGACATCGAGCTGTATTCGATGTGCGAACACCACATGCTGCCTTTCATCGGCAAGGCCCACGTGGCCTACCTGCCCAAGGGCAAGGTGCTGGGCCTGTCGAAGGTGGCGCGCATCGTCGACATGTTCGCCCGCCGCCTGCAGATCCAGGAAAACCTCAGCCGCCAGATCGCCGAGGCCGTGCAGCAGGTGACGGGTGCCGCTGGCGTGGCGGTGGTCATCGAAGCCAAGCACATGTGCATGATGATGCGTGGCGTGGAGAAGCAGAATTCGACCATGCTCACCTCGGTAATGCTGGGTGAGTTCCGTGAAAACGCCGCGACGCGCAGCGAGTTCCTCAGCCTGATCAAGTGATCGGCGCATGACCCGAGCCGGCCCCCCAGGGGTCGGCTTTTTCATTTCAGGAGTAGCCCATGATCGTCAAAGCCCTGCGGGTCGGCCTCGGCCAGCTCATCGTGTTCGGCGACTGGATCAGCCGCCCGGCCAAGCAGAAGCGTGATGCAGCGGCCCAGGCGCGTGTCGAGCAGGAGGCCAAGGGCCTCGCGCTGTACCAGTTCCATGCCTGCCCGTTCTGCGTGAAGACCCGCCGTACCCTGCACCGCCTGAATGTGCCGGTGGCGCTGCGTGACGCCAAGAACGACGACGTGCATCGCCAGGCGCTGCTCGAAGGTGGCGGCCGGGTGAAAGTGCCGTGCCTGCGCATCGAGGAAGCGGGCAAAGTGACCTGGATGTATGAATCCAAGGCCATCATTGCCTATCTGGACAAGCGCTTCGCGTAAGCCCTGCGCGGCTCTTGTGGGAGCGGCCTTGTGTCGCGAAAGGGCTGCGCAGCAGCCCCAGGGTATTTGCACTTACGCTGATATTACTGGGGCCGCTTTGCGGCCCTTTCGCGACACAAGGCCGCTCCCACAAAAAAGCAGTCCCAGTGTTCAATCCACCATCGGCACATGCCGCGGATGGCTGGCCACCCGCTCAAGCCAGGCGCGCACCGCCGGGTAACCGGCCAGGTCGAACCCGCCCTGATGCGCCACATGGGTGTAGGCATACAGCGCCACATCGGCAATCGAGTAATGGTCCCCGACCAGATACGGCGTCATCTGCAACTGCCGCTCCATCACCTTCAACGCCTTGTACCCGCCCTTGTGCAGCTTGCGGTATTCCTCCACGCGCTCGTCCGGCAGCCCCAGGTAGAACTGGATGAACCGCGCCACGGCAATGTATGGCTCATGGCTGTACTGCTCGAAGAACTGCCACTGCAACACCTGGGTCCGCAGGCGCGGCTCGCTGGGCAGGAACTCGCTGCCGTCGGCCAGGTAGTTGAGGATCGCATTCGATTCCCACAGGCAGGTACCGTCCTCAAGCTTGAGCACCGGCACCTTGCCATTGGGGTTCATGGCCAGGAACTCTGGCGTTTCGGTCTCGCCCTTGAGGATATCCACCGACTGCCATTCATACGGGCGGTCAAGCAGGCTGAGCATCAGCTTGACCTTGTAGCAGTTGCCTGACTGGTAATCACCATACACCTTGAACATCGCCCGTCCCCTCCCCATGCAGTTGCGAAAACTTGCCCAATAGTTGGCGACTGTACGGCTAAAAGCAATGCCTGCTGTATGGCAAGGATCAATTCGGCTCGCGTTAGTCTGAAAAAACTGCTTACACATGGACAAGGACCCAACCCAATGACCGATGCCACCTCCGCACGCCTGCGGCCCCTGGCAGACACCTCCCCGTCGGCGGTGGTCGCCGGCTTCATCGCCATGCTGACTGGCTACACCAGTTCGCTGGTGCTGATGTTCCAGGCCGGCCAGGCAGCAGGCCTGACCAATGCGCAGATTTCTTCGTGGATCTGGGCGCTGTCGATCGGCATGGCGGTGTGCAGTATCGGCTTGTCGCTGCGCTACCGCACACCGATCACCGTGGCCTGGTCGACCCCCGGTGCGGCGCTGCTGATCACCAGCCTGGGTGGGGTCAGCTACGGCGAGGCCATCGGTGCCTACATCACCTGTGCGCTGCTGGTGGTGATCTGCGGCCTGACCGGCAGCTTCGAGCGCCTGGTCAAGCGCATCCCGGCGTCGCTGGCCTCGGCCTTGCTGGCCGGCATCCTGTTCAAGATCGGCAGCGAAATCTTCGTGGCCGCCCAGCACCGCACGTTGCTGGTGCTCGGCATGTTCTTCAGCTACCTGCTGGTCAAGCGCCTGTCGCCGCGCTACTGCGTACTGGCCGCCTTGCTGGTGGGCACGGCATTGTCCGGCGCCCTCGGCCTGCTCGACTTCAGCGGCTTCAAGCTGGAGGTGGCTACCCCGGTGTGGACCACGCCAAGCTTCTCGCTGGCTGCGACCATCAGCATCGGCATTCCGCTGTTCGTGGTGGCCATGACCTCGCAAAACATGCCTGGCGTGGCCGTGTTGCGCGCCGACGGCTACCAGGTGCCCGCCTCGCCGCTGATTTCAACGACGGGTCTGGCGTCGCTGCTGCTGGCACCGTTCGGCTCGCACGGGGTCAACCTGGCGGCGATCAGTGCGGCGATCTGCACCGGGCCGCACGCCCATGAAGACCCGGGCAAGCGCTATACCGCAGCGGTGTGGTGCGGGATTTTCTATGGCATTGCCGGCACGTTCGGCGCCACCCTGGCGGCCTTGTTCGCGGCGCTGCCGAAGGAGCTGGTGCTGTCGATTGCGGCGCTGGCGCTGTTCGGTTCGATCATGAACGGGCTGACCGTGGCCATGAGCGAGGCCAGGGAGCGCGAGGCGGCGCTGATTACTTTCATGGTGACGGCTTCGGGGTTGACCCTGTTCTCGATCGGCTCGGCGTTCTGGGGGATCGTGGCGGGGGTGTTGACCTTGCTGATACTCAACCCGCGCAAGGCCTGAAGAAATTCATTGCCTGTGCCAGCCTCTTCGCGGGCACGCCCGCTCCCACAGGGATATCACCGCTCTCGGGCCTTGTGATATCTCTGTGGGAGCGGGCGCGCCCGCGAAGAGGCCGGCACAGGTAATCACAGCCTGAAATGGCCGACCATGCCTTTGAGGTCATTGCCCAGCTGCGCCAACTCGATGCTGGACCGGGCATTGTCCTGCATCGCCAGCGCCGCCTGGTCGGCACTGCCACGGATCTGCGTCACGCTACGGCTGATTTCCTCGGCCACCGAACTCTGCTGCTCCGCCGCCGCCGCAATCTGCTGGTTCATCTGCTGGATCAACGACACCGCCACCGCGATGCTGCCCAGCGCGCTTTCGGTCTGCAGCGCATCGGCCACGGCCAGGCGCACCAGCTCGGTACTGCCGCGGATCTGCGCCACCGACTGCTGGGCATTGCCGCGCAGGCTGGCCACCAGCCGCTCGATTTCCTCGGTCGACTGCCGGGTACGCCGGGCCAGTGCCCGTACTTCGTCGGCCACCACCGCAAAACCACGCCCCTGCTCACCCGCCCGGGCCGCCTCTATGGCTGCGTTGAGCGCCAGCAGGTTGGTCTGTTCGGCGACGCTCTTGATCACCTCCAGCACATCGCCAATGGTGTGAATCTCGGCACTTAGGCTGTCGATGCCGGCGCTAGCCGTGTCCGCAGCCGTCGCCAGCTGCTCGATGCGCTGCATGCTCTCGCGCACCACGCGCTGGCCGGCGTCAACCTTGTCATCGGCGGCCTGCGCCGCCTGTGCGGCTTCTTCGGCATTGCGCGCCACGTCATGCACGGTGGCGGTCATCTGCTGCATGGCGGTGGCCACCTGTTCGGTCTCCTCCTTCTGGCTGCCGACTTCGCGGTTGGTCTGCTCGGTCACTGCCGACAACGCCTGGGCGCTGCCGGCCAGTTGCTCGATGCCCTGCTGCAGCCCGCTGACCACGCCAGACAGCCCAGCGGCCATCTGCTGCATGGCCTGCATCAACTGGCCGACTTCATCGCTGCGCGGCGCCTCGCTGTCCAGGCTCAACTCGCCGGCGGCAATACGCTGGGCTCGGCCGATCACGCGCTTGAGCGGGCCGACCACGGCGCGGGTGATCAGCCAGGCGGCGAGCACACCCACCAATAACGCCAGCCCGGTGGCCAGGGCAATGGCCAGGCTGTTGCGCGCCAGTTCAGCCTGCATGGCTTGCTGATCGGCGGCATAGGCCTGGTCGACCCGCCCCGTGACCTGCTCGGCACGCGCCTGCAACTGCGCCTTGATGCCTTGCTCCTTGCCCAGCAGGTCGGTGTATTCGTTGAGCTTGTCGGAGAAGCTGGCAATGTGCCCAGCCACCTCACCAAGCACACTCTGGTAGCCCGCGTCACTGACGGAGGCCTTGAGCTGATCGACCAGCTGCGCCGCCTCGACCGTCTGGGCGATACGGCCTTGGTCCCCCTCCTCGCCCTTGCGGCTCTTGTCCAGGCGCACCCGCGCTTCGTCCATGGCCTGCAACATCAGCCGCGACACCTGCGCCACCTGCCCTGCCTGCTCGAGGAACTCGCCACCTTGCTGGCCCTGGGACTGCTTGAGGGTGTAGGTGCCATCGTCGGCCAGGCCGGCCTGCAACACATCGAGGTTGTTGGCCACGCTGGACACCGACCAACTGGCCATGTCCAGCGCCAGCTCCTTGGCCTGTACTGCTTCGACGAAGGCTTCGAAGGCCTGACCGTAAGCCGCCAGGTCAGCCTCGGCCGCCGCCAGTGCTGGCAGGCTGCGGGCGCGCTCGGCAAGGTTTTGCAGGCCGCTGCGCAAGGCCTCGGCCTCCTTGATGTCGGAGCGCAGGGCAAAGGCCTGCTCGTGCTGGCGCAGCCGCAGCAGGTCGGTATTGATCTGGCCCAGCTGGCGCAAGCCGTCGAAGCGCTGGCCAACGCTGTGCAGCGCCGCGATGCCGATGGCCGCCACCGCGACGGTCAGCAGCAACACCAGGGCAAAACCCAGGCCCAGTTTGCGGGCCATGCCCAGGTTGGCCAGAACACCGTGCCTGCTCGTCGCCATCGCCGATCCCCCTTCACCGTGCAAGGTTTTGCCAAGGGTCAAGCGTGGCAATCTTGTCGCCCTGCTAACAAGAGGCTGGCGCCAAAATGGTGTCAAATCGCTATGAGCGTGTCGCGATCAGCTAGCTGAAGGTCGCCCTGCGTGCTGAAGGAAGCCTTGGGCGCGGGTGTCCTGCCCGTAGGCGACATTGATGCGCAGCCAGTCGCTGCTGGCGCCCTGGTAGTCGAAGGCGCTGCCCGGGGTGAGCAACACCGCATGCTCCAGCGCCAGGCGTTCGAGGCTGGCGAAGTCACGCCCCGGCACCCGCGCCCAGACGAACATGCCGCCATATGGCTCGCAGAACACCTGCCAGCCGTACTGCTCCAGCTGCCCGAGCAATTTGGCCATGTGCTGGCCCAGCCGCACCCGCAGACGCTGCACGCTCTTGCGGTAGCTGCCGTTGGCCAGCATCTGCCCGACCACCTGCTCGGCAAAGCGCGAGGTGCCGATGCCACTGACCATCTTCAGTTCGGCCAGACGCGCCAGCAGCGGCGCATCGGCCACCAGGTAGCCGACCCGCAGCGAACTGCTCAGGGTCTTGGAAAAGCTGGCCAGGTAGATCACCCGCTGTTCGCTGTCGAGGGTGGCCAGGCGGGTGGCCGGGCCTTCCTGGAAGTCGGCGTAGATATCGTCCTCGATGATGCGCAGGTCGTGCTCGCGGGCCAGCTCCAGCAGACGATAGGCAACCTTGGGTGCGAGGCTGGTGCCGGTGGGGTTGTGGTACAGGCTATTGGTGAACAGGCAGCGTGGGCGGTGCTCGGCCAGCAGACGTTCGAGCACCGCCAGGTCAGGGCCGGCCGCCGTGCGCGGTACCGGCAGCATGTGCACCTGATGCTGGCGTAACAGGTTGTAGAGGTTGTAATAGCCAGGGTTTTCCACCAGCACAGTGTCGCCGGGCCGCAACAAGGTCCGCACCAGCAGGTCGAGGCCATGGCTGGCACCTTGGGTGGTGAGGATGCGCTCGGGCCCGGCAGCGATGTCCACCCGTACCAGGCGCTTGTGCAAGTGCTGGCGCAGACTGGCCAGGCCCAGCGGTGGGCAATAGTCGAACAGGTCTTGTGGGTTGCCGCGGCTGACCTGGCGGATTGCCTGGGCCAGCTCGACGTCTGCGCGCCAACTGTTCGGCAGCCAGCCGCAGCCGAGCTTGAGCAGTTCGTCGTGGCCTTCGCGGAACTGGCGCCAGCTGCCGTCGCCTGCCTCGCCCCAGACCGGCGGATTGTCGCTTTCCAGGGTGACTTTGCGCTCGGCAACGAAGAAGCCAGTGCCGTGGCGCGCCTCCAGCCAGCCGCTGGCGACCAGGCGATCGTAGGCCTCGATCACGCAGGAAGCACTGACCGACTGGCTGCGGGCCAGGGTACGGATCGACGGCAGGCGGGCACCGGGGCGCAGGCGCTGCTGTTCGATCCAGGCTTGCAGGTGGTCGGTGAGTTGCTGCACCAGCGCAGTGGGGCTTTGGCGGTCGAGGGTGAAGTGCATGGGCTAAGTGTTTGGTTGTTTTGAGCGAACAGTTAAGCATAAATGCGGCTTGGGTGTGCCTTGTTGGATGCTTGGGCCCAGGGCAATGTCTGCCGCACCGAGAACCAGGACCATCCCATGCCCCCGCGCCACTCCCCCGCCCTGCTGGCCTTCGCCCTGTGCCTGATCACCCTGGCAGTCAACCTGCAGGCTCCGCTCTACATCACCTACGCCGATCTCTCCGGCCAAGGCGCCGCCGCCACAGCAGTGGCCTTCTCCGGCTACGTACTGGGCGTGCTGCCGGTGTTGCTGGCCCTGGGCGGACTGGCCGACCGGGTCGGGCGACGGCCACTGATCCTCGCCGCGCTCGTGCTGTCGATGGTTGCCACCTTGCTCATGCTGTTCGCACCGAGCCTGCAGACGCTGGGCGTGGCTCGCTTCTTCCTGGGCCTGGGCACCGGCCTGGCCTCGGCCACGGCAACCGCCTACATGGCGGAACTGATGGGCGCCAGCAGCAGCGCCCGTGCCGCCAACTGGGTCACCGCCAGCACCTCACTGGGCTTTGGCCTCGGCGCTGCACTGACCAGCCTGTTCCTGCTGCGCGGCCCGAGCCTGACACCCGGCAGCTTCCACTTGCAATTGCTGCTAGGCGCAGTGGCGCTGCTGCTGGTGTGGCGCTTGCCCGACCCGCGACCGGCACAGCGCAGTGCCATGCTACGCCTGCCCTGCTACCCGCGCGGCAGCGTGGTGTATGGCCTGGCCATTCTGCTGGCCTGGGCCTGCGTCGGGCTGGTGATCGCCCTGCTGCCCGGGATCCTGCGCCAGCATGGCCTGAGCGACTGGTCGGGGTTTTCGACGTTCTGCGTGATCAGCTGCGGCCTGCTGTTCCAGCCGCTGGCCCGGCGCATGTCCAGCCGCGCGGCCACCTTGCTGGGCATGGCAATTTTGCCGTGCAGCTATGCCTTGCTGGCCTGGGGCGCCGACAGCGGCCGCCTCTGGGCGGTGCTGGCCGGCGCGGTGGCGGCCAGCAGCGCCTGCTATGGGTTTATCTACCTCGGCGGGCTGGCGGCAGTGAATGAAATGGCCGGCGTCGAAAAGACCCGCGCCAGTGCAGGGTTCTTCCTGCTGGCCTACCTGGGCTTCAGCGTGCCGGTGATCCTGACCGGGGTGCTGAGCGACCACCTTGGCTCGGGCGTGGCCTTGCTGGGGTTTGGTGGGGTGCTGCTGGCGGGGTGCATGGCCGTTGCCGCGGCGTTACCAGGTGCAAGGCAAGGCGTACATCAGCCGAGCAACCCGTAACGTTTCGAGTCACGCGGGGTGGCTGCACAAGAACGCCTGCGGCGCGCGGCCGTGGATAAGCGTCTCGGCCTGATCGAGGCTGATCTTGGGGATGACCGATGCGGGGATCTTCGATGTGGCAGACAGGTTGTAGACGGCGAAGTGCTCGTTAACAACCCGATCGGCCATCAGCTTCAGCGAGGGCAGGATACGCCGTTCAAATGACTCGTCCAGGTGACAGCGCGAAACCGCCTGGCCGGGTTCTTCATAGAAGCGCCCGACCGACTGGTCGAGGTCGACACCCACCAGGAAAACCTGATTGAAGCCCAGGTGACAGGCAAGCTGCAACGCCGCATAAGCGACCGTACGTGCATCGAAAAACCCCAGGGAGAGATCCTTGCTGAAGCCTACCGAGCGCGAGCGGCTACCCCATAAGGTACGGCTGCGCACCAACATTGGCTCGGTATTGAACAGAGATTCTTGCAGGCTGGCGCGGGCTGCCTTGGCCAACGGGAAAACCTGCGCCTTGGTCGGCACCGGCAACAGACCGATTTCATCCGGCCAGATCGCCAGGCGCTGGCTGAGCCGTAGCGCCTTGGCGTAAAGATCAGGTTGCTGCTGCGCAAACCCAGTGTCGGTGCACACATAGAAATACGGGCGCACGCCATGCTCCGCGAACATCGAAATCGCGCCATTGACGGTGATCATCGGCACGCCGGCGAAACGCTGCACTGGGAAGCCCTTGGCAGAGGCTCCCGAGGCCACGATGAACACGGGCCCCTCGGCGATACCCCGGCACGCCGCAAAATCCGATATCGAGGCATGGCAGCCGGGCTTTTGGGCGCTGACGGTCTCCATGTCGCTTTCCAAAACCAGAAGAGCCAGAGTATATACAGCGAATCAGTAAGCCGGCTATACACGGTGCGTAGCACCTGCACCCGTCGATGTTCAGATCGCGGTGGCCCCGCCATCTACCGTCAGGCTGTGCCCGGTGGTGAAAGCCGCCCCGTCACTGCACAGGTACAGCACCGCGCTGGCAATTTCCTCGACCTTGCCGATACGCCCCACCGGGTGCATCGCTGCGGCAAATTCGGCCTTGCGCGGGTCTGCCTCGTAGGCGCGGCGGAACATGTCGGTGTCGATCACCGCCGGGCACACGGCATTCACCCGGATGCCCTTCTTGGCGTACTCGATGGCCGCCGACTTGGTCAGGCCGATCACTGCATGCTTGGAGGCGGCGTAGATACTCATCTTGGGCGCCGCCCCCAGGCCCGCCACCGAGGCGGTGTTGACGATCGCACCGCCGCCCTGGGCCAGCAGCAGCGGCAGCTGGTACTTCATGCACAGCCACACGCCTTTGACGTTGACGTTGACGCCCATGATCGCGTCGAACTCGGCCTCGCTGCCCTCGGCCAGGCGCCCCTGTTCGATTTCGATGCCGGCATTGTTGTAGGCGTAGTCCAGCCGACCATAGGCCTCGATGGCCCGCTCATGCAGCTCGCGCACCTGCGCATCCTGGGTCACATCACAGGCCACGAACAGCGCCTCGCCACCCGCCTGGCGAATCAAGGCCACCGTGGCCTCGCCACCGGCCGGGTCGAGATCGGCCACCACCACCTTCAGGCCCTCGCGGGCAAAAGCCAGTGCCGTCGCCCGGCCGATACCTGCCGCACCGCCAGTGACCAGGGCTACCTGGCCGGAAAAGGTCATGCTCATCGTCTGCTCCTGAGAGTGATGAATTGGCCCTGAGTCTAGTCAGCCGGCCACCCGACTGGGCAGCATCATCAAGGCAGCAGTTGGGCTACCATGCTTACCAGTGATTTTGCGGACCAACCTGCATCAGCGGGTTAAATTGACTGCTGCACCTCATCGCCCACAAGGACCTGCCATGACCCAGACCAACCGCCGCTTCCTGCTAGCCAAACGCCCGGTCGGCGCCGTGCGCCGTGACGACTTCACTTTCGAGACCGTGCCTGCCGAAGCCCCTGCTGCCGGGCAAATCCAGGTGCGCAACCTGTACCTGTCGCTGGACCCGGCCATGCGCGGCTGGATGAACGAAGGCAAGTCATACATCCCACCCGTGGCGCTCGGCCAAGTGATGCGCGCCCTCGGCGTCGGTGAAGTGGTCGCCTCCAACCACCCGGACTACAAGCCCGGTGACCATGTCAGCGGCGCCCTCGGCGTACAGGACTACTTCACCGGCGAGCCCCAGGGCCTGCACAAGATCGACCCCAACCTCGCCCCACTGCCCCGCTACCTGTCGGCCCTGGGCATGACCGGCATGACCGCCTACTTCGCCCTGCTCGAGGTCGGCCAGCCCAAGGCCGGCGACACCGTGGTGATCTCCGGCGCGGCCGGCGCGGTGGGCAGCATCGTCGGCCAGATCGCCAAGCTCAAGGGCTGCCATGTGGTCGGCATCGCCGGTGGCGCGCAGAAGTGCCAGTACCTCAAGGACGAACTGGGCTTTGACGGCGTGATCGACTACAAGGCCGAAGACGTACTGGCCGGCCTGAAACGCGAATGCCCCAAAGGCGTCGACGTGTACTTCGATAACGTCGGCGGCGAAATCCTTGATGCCGTGCTCACCCGCATCAACTTCAAGGCACGCATCGTCATCTGCGGCGCCATCAGCCAGTACAACAACAAGGAAGCCGTCAAAGGCCCGGCCAACTACCTGGCGCTGCTGGTGAACCGTGCACGCATGGAAGGCTTCGTGGTGATGGACCACGCCAAGGAGTACGGCAAGGCCGCCCAGGAGATGGCCGGCTGGCTGGCCACGGGCAAGGTCAAGAGCAAGGAGGATGTGGTGGACGGGCTGGAGACGTTCCCCGAGACGCTGCTCAAGCTGTTCAGCGGTGAGAACTTCGGCAAGTTGGTGTTGAAGGTCTGAGCTTGGGGTAAGCCTGTGCCGGCCCTTTCGCGGGTAAACCCACAGGGATCGCACAGATTTCAGATGCTGTGCAGTACCTGTGGGAGCGGGTTTACCCGCGAAAGGGCCGGCACAGGCAAAGCAGATCTTGTAAGATTCCCCCTCGCCACTGAAACCAGTGACAAGGGATTTGCAGAGATGACCATGATCAAGATCACCCCCACCATCGAGTGCTCCAACACCGCCCCGTTCGTCCTCTTCGGCGGCATCAACGTGCTCGAGTCCGAGGACCTGGCCCTGACCGCCTGCGCCGAGTACGTTCGGGTTACCGAGAAACTGGGCATCCCTTACGTGTTCAAGGCCAGCTTCGACAAGGCCAACCGCTCCTCGATCCACTCCTACCGTGGCCCCGGCATGGAAGAAGGCCTGCGCATCTTCGAGAAGGTCAAGGCCGAGTTCGGCGTGCCGATCATTACCGACGTACACGAGATCTACCAGTGCGCGCCGGTGGCCGAAGTGGTCGATGTGCTGCAGCTTCCCGCGTTCCTGGCCCGCCAGACCGACCTGGTGGTGGCCCTGGCCAAGACCGGCAAGCCGGTCAACATCAAGAAGCCACAGTTCCTCAGCCCGTCGCAGATGCAGAACATCGTGCACAAGTTCAAGGAAGCCGGTAACGACCAGCTGATCCTGTGCGACCGTGGTACCTGCATGGGCTACGACAACCTGGTAGTGGACATGCTCGGCTTTGGCGTGATGAAGCGTACCTGTGACGACTTGCCGATCATCTTCGACGTAACCCACGCCCTGCAGAACCGCGACCCGTCCGGTGCTGCTTCCGGTGGCCGTCGCGAGCAGGTGGTCGACCTGGCGCGTGCCGGCATGGCGGTTGGCCTGGCCGGCTTGTTCCTGGAGGCTCACCCGAACCCGGACCAGGCCAAGTGCGATGGGCCGAGTGCGCTGCCGCTGGACAAGCTGGAGCCGTTTCTGATGCAGATCAAGGCGCTGGATGACCTGATCAAGGGCTTCCAGCCGTTGGTTATTGCCTGATTCGGCGAAGCATGAAAAAGGGCTGCAACGCAGCCCTTTTTCTTTGCCTTGGATTCAGCCGCGGATTTCCGCTACCACAGCTGCCAATGCCTGAGCAGGGTCTGCCGCCTGGCTGATCGGGCGGCCGATCACCAAGTAGTCGGAACCTGCATCCAGCGCCTGGCGCGGGGTGAGGATACGGCGCTGGTCATCCTGGGCACTACCAGCAGGGCGAATGCCCGGGGTGACCAGTTGCAGCGCCGGGTGCGCAGCCTTCAGCGCCGGGGCTTCCAATGCCGAGCACACCAGGCCGTCCATGCCAGCCTTTTCGGCCAGCGCCGCCAGGCGCAGTACTTGCTCTTGCGGGTCCACGTCCAGGCCGATGCCGGCCAGGTCTTCACGCTCCATGCTGGTGAGCACGGTCACACCGATCAGCAACGGCTGCGGGCCGCTGCGCTTGGCCAGCTCTTCACGGCAGGCGGCCATCATGCGCAGGCCACCGGAGCAATGCACGTTGACCATCCACACACCCATCTCGGCAGCGGCCTTGACCGCCATGGCCGTGGTGTTGGGGATGTCATGGAACTTGAGGTCGAGGAACACCTCGAAGCCCTTCGCGCACAGGGTTTCGACAATGCCCGAAGCGCTGCTGGTGAACAGCTCCTTGCCAACCTTTACCCGGCACAGGGCGGGGTCGAGTTGGTCAGCCAGCTTCAGGGCGGCGTCACGGGTGGGGAAATCCAGGGCGACGATCAGGGGCGTCTGGCAGGCGGACATGGTCGGGTTCTCTTGGCAAGTCGTAAACGGCGCGCATTGTAAACGAAGTCAGCGTGCCTTGGGGGCCAGGGCGCCGTCAGAATTGGCCTAGACAGGTACGGCTCCTATAATTGAACCAACGGATATGGCCATCGCTCATATTTTGTACAAGCGAAGCCTTCAAAGCGCATAGGAGAACGACAATGCCCTGGTATGCCTGGCTGATACTCATCATAGCCCTCGGCTCGATCGTGGGGGGATTGATGATGTTGCGCGATACGGCGAAGAAGCTGCCGCTGACGGAAGAACAGCTGCGCAAGGTGCATGAACGCAATGCCGAGGCGGATGCCAAGGATGCGCAGGATCGTTGACACGAAGAGTGCATCCAAACAGAGAGCCGGTTGGCACAATGCCAACCGGCATTACTTATTCCTACTTCACGATCAGCTTGTCCTTGTTTCGATCCAATAGGGCCTTGCCAATACCCTTGATCTCCAGCAATTCATCCACTGAGTCGAATGGACCGTTTGCCTCCCTGTAAGCCACGATAGCTTCGGCTTTGGCTTTGCCGATACCGTTGAGGTTTTGCTGTAGCGTCAGCGCGTCGGCATCGTTCAGGTCGATTTTGGCCAACTCGGTGGTGGCCGGCCCTTGCGTTGCCTGCGTGGCGGTTACGGCCACTGGCTGCGACACCGTGGCGGGTGCCGCATGCAGGGTGAACGGTAAAGCCGTGAAAAGTGGAAGCAGCAGGTAGGACAGGACTGTATTGCGCATATTGGGCACTCCTTGTATGGAAATGAAGGCAGCGTTCCGTTGGCTGCCCTGTGAACTCTAGCGCTGTGGCTTCAGTTCAAGGTGCCTGAAATGTTACCGAGTTAAACAGCTAAACGGCTGCATCCCCTACCCCTGATTGCATTTTTCGAAGCTTTGCATGAAGCGAACTGCAGCGCCCCCAGACTGGCCACACCCGCTCCATTTAGATTCAGCGTGGACAAAAACGCATTCATACAACGCACTACTAATTTTCCTACTCATAAAGTGGCCCTTTCGGCCTCTTAAGGTATTCCTTAGACAGCACCAGCGCGTACCTTCATGCGCATATCAATGCATTAACTTGCATCGCACTAAAATTTATATGCAGCATAACCAGCCAACCAAAAAGTTAACGCAAAAATAATCACCATTACTCGTTTTAAAGAGCAGGATATCGAACTCACCACCGAACTCACAGCTGAACAAACCACATAATACTAATTAAAATACGCCTCCGATTTCTTCACGCTTGTGGCATTGAAAATTCTCTCGAACAGCCTTCGGTCTGGAAATTCGTAATCCGCTACGGGAACTACTAGACTTGGGTGATGCCTTAGCCATCATAAGGCATCATGGCACCCCGGTGTCCGCGTCGATTTCCTCCCTGCACCAAGCCCTTTTAAGGCCTGCTCCCTCGTTAGAGCAAGCAATTCAAGCGCCGCAACCAGGGCCCTCGGCCCTTAGCTGCCACCTGATCACCGTTTCGATCCAACAGAAGCAGCCGAGAAAGGCCCTGGGCTTTCTTATCAACCTGCTTAGGAAAATGATGCGTACTTTTTAGCCTGCCCGCCAAAGGAATTGTGGAGCCCTGATGACATCATTGAAAGCTGCCGCTACTGCATTAGACACCCCAAGTGCCCATCCCAAATACAGACCGGATATTGATGGCCTGAGAGCCATAGCCGCAGGATCCGTTATCATATTTCACGCCTTCCCGTCAACCATGAAGGGCGGATTCATTGGCGTAGATATTTTTTTCGTTATTTCAGGCTTCCTGATCTCGCAAATATTATTCACCAACCTTGACAACAATAGATTCAGTCTGGTCGACTTTTACAGCCGACGCATCAATCGCATCTACCCTGCATTGATAATAGTCTTGGTAAGCTGCCTGGCATTCGGCTGGTTCTCACTTCTATCCGAGGAATTTAAACAGCTAGGCAAACACACGGCTGGTGGAGCCGGGTTCGTTGCAAATCTAATATCCTGGAGTGAAAGCGGTTATTTTGACAACACTTCAGAAAGCAAACCATTGCTTCACCTGTGGTCTCTCGGGGTAGAGGAGCAATTTTATATTGTATGGCCTCTATTGCTTTGGGGGATGTGGAAAAGCAACTTCAACAGGATGACGACAATACTGCTCATTACCGCAGTTTCATTCTACCTTAACATCAGCTTGAGAATTACAGACTCAGCTACCGCCTTTTACTCACCTCTGACGCGCTTCTGGGAACTGCTAATTGGCTCACTCCTTGCCTACAACTCAATGTACGGCAGGGAGCGCATGTTCCTTTTCAAAAGCCTTGCAAACCGTATACTCTCCAAGGTGTACTACCACAATCCAAAGACTCATGCCACCACATCATTTGACAACACTCAAGCCCTCTTAGGTATTGTGATGATTGGCACTGGCTTCATGGTCATCACAAAAGAAAATATGTTTCCAGGGTTTTGGGCTATCTTACCCACCGTCGGCAGCGCCCTGGTCATCAACGCTGGCCCACAGGCATGGTTTAACAAGCACATCCTATCCAATAGAACAATGATTCTCATTGGCTTAATTAGTTTCCCTCTCTATCTCTGGCACTGGCCTCTCTTATCCTTTGCAAGGATAATTGAAGGTGACACCCCTGCAATTGCAGTAAGAGTTATTGCCATTCTCGCTGCAGTGATACTTTCCTGGCTCACCTACCAGCTCATTGAAAAACCAGTGCGCTTCAAAATTACCGGTAGATGGAAGACTTTGACACTGTTCTTGATCATGGCCCTGATTGGAGTCGCCGGCTTCAGTATATTTAAGGACGATGGCGTACCCAGCCGCTCTATCATGACGAGCCTAGTGCAGAAATCAAACGAGCTGAATACTTACCAACTCACAGGCTGCAAGAACGATGAGCTGCTGGGCCAGGATATGTCGTGGTGCAACAAGGTCAATGATTCCCAACCAGCAGATGTGATTCTTTGGGGGGATAGTCATGCCGAACATCTTTTTCCAGGCATCAAGCGCGTGTCGGCACAAAATTGGCTGCTGATCGGTAGACATAGCTGCCCTCCGATCCTAGGCGCAAAGGCATGGCTGACCAACACATCTAAAGAAAGTTGCGAGCGTGCCAATAGCAAGGCGATGGAGATGATTCTTCAGAGCGATGTAAAAACCGTCGTTCTGGCATCTCTCGGTAGCTTGTATATCGGCAGCAAAGGTATTGCACCAGAGCACGCACTCATCAATGACAACAACCCAAATAACCGCTACATCATAGGCGAGGACAATGACGTCACGCACAAGCGTGAGCTTTTCGCCGCAGCAATGAAGCGTTCGATAAGCACGCTACTGGACGCCGGCAAAAATGTCATCATTGTGAAAGATACCCCGGAGTTTCTCGTTGACCCGAGAGCTTGCCTCGCACGGCCATTTAAAATCAGCACACAAAATTGCGACATTCAAACCAGCCAATTTGAAGAACGCAGCACCGAATACAACGCCATGCTTGCAGAGATCAAGGCCATGAGCCCATACGTCAAGATATTTGACCCGTCAAGCCTATTCTGCAACAAGAGTAATTGCACTCAAAGTGATTCGGTACATGAGTACTTCCGAGATGGGCATCACCTCAGCGAGGCTGGCAGTGAGAAAGTGGCTTCAGCACTGATTGAGTTCATGAAAAACCAATAAGCAATAAAATAGGGCCCCTTTCGGGGGCCCTATTCCTTTTACAACAGCCGCGCGCGCTGACTTATAACTTAAAGCAGCATCAGCAGCTATCAGTAAACCGTCTTTTCCAGCAACCGATTCAGGTACTGCCCATAACCATTCTTGGCCAATGGTGCCGCCAACTTTTCAAGCTGTTGTGCGTCAATCCACTTCTGACGGTAAGCGACCTCCTCCGGACAAGCTACTTTCAATCCTTGCCGGCGCTCAATGGTAGCGATGTAACCGCTGGCCTCCAGGAGTGAGTCATGTGTACCGGTATCAAGCCATGCGTAGCCCCGCCCCATGATTTCAACCGATAGCTTGCCCTGCTCCAGGTAAACTCGGTTAAGGTCGGTAATTTCCAGCTCACCTCGCGGAGACGGCTTGATCCCCTTGGCGATCTCAACCACCTCGTTGTCGTAGAAGTAGAGCCCGGTAACCGCATAACTCGATTTCGGCTTGGTCGGTTTCTCTTCCAGACTGATGGCCTTTCCGCGCTGGTCGAATTCAACCACACCATAACGCTCAGGGTCGTGCACGTGGTAAGCGAATACGCTCGCGCCATCGGTACGGTCCATGGCGTTGACGAGCAGCCCCTGGAAATCATGGCCGTAGTAGATGTTGTCGCCCAACACCAAAGCCGACAGGTCATTACCAATGAACTGCTCACCGATCAGGAAGGCTTGTGCCAGGCCATCAGGCGATGCCTGCACTGCGTAGGTGATATTGATGCCCCACTGGTGTCCGTCGCCGAGCAATTGCTCAAACCGTGGCGTGTCCTGTGGCGTGGAGATGATCAGGATGTCACGAATGCCGGCCAGCATGAGTGTGGTAAGCGGGTAGTAGATCATCGGCTTGTCGTAAACCGGCAAAAGCTGCTTGGAAATTGCCAAAGTCGCCGGGTGCAGACGGGTACCCGACCCGCCAGCCAGGATGATGCCTTTACGATTCATTTTGATCATTTCTCATGTATCTCTATCAGCATGCGAGCTACGCCGACGCGCCAGTCAGGCAGCGTCAGCGCAAAAGCTTCTTGCAGTTTATGGGTATTCAGCCGGGAGTTCGCCGGCCGCTTGGCTGGGGTCGGGTAGGCATCGGTAGTCAGTCGGTTGACCTGCGCGGCGCGCACTTTCAAGGGCTCACCACGGGCCGCGGCATGCTCCAGAACAAAACGTGCGAAACCGAACCAGGTGGTCTCACCCGATGCCGCCAAGTGATACACGCCGGCCAGCGCAGGGTTACGCCGAGTGCCTGCGATGGCATGAGCAGTAACGTCGGCAATCAGTTCAGCGCCGGTAGGCGCCCCGAACTGGTCATCGATGACGCCCAGGGTGTCCCGCTCGGACGCCAGGCGCAACATGGTTCGGGCAAAGTTGTTACCGCGAGCTGCATATACCCAGCAGGTACGGAAGATCAAGCATGTGCAGCCTGAGGCCAGGATTGCCCGCTCGCCTGCAAGCTTGCTTTCGCCATAGACATTCAACGGCCCTACCGCATCCTGCTCACGCCAAGGCGCACTGCCGTGCCCCGGGAAGACGTAGTCGGTCGAATAATGCACCAGCAACGCCCCCAGTTCTGCAGCCACATGCGCCAACACCTCGACCGCTTCGGCATTCACTCGAAATGCTTGTTCGCGCTCGCTCTCCGCTTTGTCGACCGCCGTATAGGCCGCTGCATTGACAATCACATCGGGTGCAAAGGTGCGAACGGTTGCCTCCAACCCCAGCAGATTGGTCAGGTCGCCACAGTAATCCTGGCTTCTGGAGTTGAGCGCCAGTACTTGCCCCAACACCGCCAGACTGCGCTGCAATTCCCAACCTACCTGGCCGTCCTTGCCCAGCAGGAGAATTTTCATGCCGTACGCCCGGCGTAGTTTTTCTCAACCCAGTCACGGTAGCCGCCGGACTGCACGTTCTCTACCCAATCCCAATTGCCCAAGTACCATTCGACTGTCTTGCGAATACCGGTTTCGAAGGTTTCCGCAGGCTTCCAACCCAACTCGCGCTCCAGTTTGCGCGCATCGATGGCGTAGCGGCGATCATGCCCCGGGCGATCGGTGACGTAGGTGATCTGTTCTGCATAAGCCTTGCCGTCAGCACGCGGGCGCAGTTCATCCAGAAGTGCACAAACGCGATTGACGATTTCCAGGTTGGGCTTCTCATTCCAGCCACCAACGTTATACACCTCGCCCGTCTGCCCGGCCTCAAGCACACGACGGATTGCGCTGCAGTGATCTTTGACATATAGCCAGTCGCGAATCTGCTGGCCATCGCCATAGACAGGCAGTGGCTTACCACCCAGTGCGTTGACGATCATCAGAGGGATGAGTTTTTCCGGGAAGTGGAACGGTCCGTAGTTGTTCGAACAGTTGGTTGTCAGCACCGGCAGGCCATAAGTATGGTGGTAGGAGCGCACCAAATGATCGCTTGCCGCCTTGCTGGCCGAGTACGGGCTGTTTGGCTGATATTGGTGGGTCTCGGTGAACGCCGGCTCATCAGCCGCCAGGGAGCCATAGACCTCGTCGGTGGACACATGCAGGAATCGGAAAGCCTGTTGCGCATCCTTGGCCAAGCCGCCCCAATAGGCGCGCACGGCCTCGAGCAGGCGGAAGGTTCCGACAATATTGGTCTCGATGAAGTCCTCAGGTCCGTGAATCGAACGATCGACATGGGACTCTGCCGCGAAGTTCACAATGGCGCGTGGCTGATGCTCTCTCAGTAACCGCGCGACCAATTCAGAGTCGCCAATGTCGCCATGAACGAAGATATGACGCTCGTCACCTTGCAAGCTGTTCAGCGTCTGCAGATTGCCTGCATAGGTGAGCTTGTCCAGGTTCACGACAGGCTCATTGGAATTTGCCAACCAGTCGAGAACGAAATTTGCACCGATGAAGCCGGCACCACCGGTTACTAAAACAGTCATTATCAGTTACCTACTAAACAATTCGTTGAAAGCAAAAAGCGCGGAATCTGGATGCACTGGCCACACGACCCAGTCCACGACACCCTCACCCGCCTTTTCAGCGTTGAAAAACATTCTCTCGCTGGCACTGCGATCGTCATACTTCCTTTTTTCTCTGCATGTACAGCAGATCCACAATTTCCCCTTGTGGAACATAGCCGCTGACCAGCTCCCGCAGGAGCTTGCGGACGGTAACCAGCTCATGCACGTCAACAGCCAAAAGCAACTCATCGAGCTTTACTTTCAAGACATCCCAAGCGAGAAAATCTTCATTGGCACTCATGATCATCGGGTGTCTGGTGGATACGACATTGTCACCAATCAGCAACTCTTCGTAGAGTTTTTCACCTGGCCGAAGCCCGGTGAACTCGATAGCAATATCTCCAAACGGATTCTTTTCCGAACGGACGCTCAGGCCGGACAGGTGGATCATCTTCTCCGCCAACTCAGCAATCCGCACGGGCTCGCCCATATCGAGTACGAACACATCCCCCCCCAAGCCCATCGAACCCGCCTGAATGACCAGTTGGGCAGCCTCAGGAATCGTCATGAAATAACGGGTGATCTTGGGGTGGGTAACCGTCAGTGGCCCGCCCGCGATGATCTGCTTGCGGAACAACGGTATGACCGACCCCGACGAGCCCAACACATTGCCGAAGCGCACCATGGTAAAACGAGTCTTGTTAACCTGCGCCACGTTGTCCTTCTGGCCGAACAGGACCGGGGCACTTTCGCGACTCAGTGCCTGCAATACCATTTCGGCAAGCCGCTTCGTACTACCCATGACATTGGTAGGCCGAACAGCCTTGTCCGTAGAGATAAGAACAAAGTTGGTAACTCCAGCCTGCACAGCGGCCTGTGCAGAATAGAGCGTACCGATGACGTTGTTCTGCACGCCTTCGGAAATATTGTGCTCAACCATGGGCACATGCTTGTAAGCCGCCGCGTGATACACGGTATCCACACGCCAGGATTGCATGACTTCCAATAGGTGCGCCTGATTACGCACAGACCCAAGTACAGGCAGAATCGTGACGGGTAGCGCCTCCCGGCGAACGCGCAGTTCCAATTCACTCAGGATGCTGTAAAGGTTGAACTCACTGTGCTCAAACAGCAGCAGGGTTTTCGGCCCGGCCCCAAGAATCTGACGACAGAGCTCCGAACCAATCGAACCTCCCGCACCGGTAACCAGCACCACCTTGTTGGAAATACATTGCGCCAGCAGATCGCTCTGCGCAGGAACCGCGTCGCGACCCAACAGGTCAGCGATGTCGACCTCCTGAATATCATCCACCTGCACTCGGCCATTGGCGAGGTCGAGAATGCTGGGAACACTGCGAACGTGCAAGGGGAAGCCCTCGAGGAAGGTCAGGATTTCCCTGCGCCGGCTGCGGCTGGCACTGGGAATCGCCAACAGGATTTCCTGGGCCCCTGTGACATCGATCATCCGGCCAATCTCATCCGAGCGGTATACCTGTAGCCCGGAAATGATTCGGTCGGCAATTTCCACATCGTCATCGATGAATGCCACTGGCCTCATCGACTTGGCCATCCGCAGTGCAGCGATAAGCTGGTTGCCGGCAGCGCCGGCGCCGTAGATCGCCACTCGCGGCAAGCCATCGTCACGCGAGGCGAATGGCATGTGCTGCGTCGCAGAGAACCAGTCACCCAGGAAGTACTGCCGCATGGCCAGGCGCAAACCGCCAATCATGACTAGGCTCAACCACCAGTAATTGAAGATGACAGAGCGCGGCACCAAAGTCTGATGATTGCTGTACCAGTAGACGAAAAAACCCAGCAAGAGCGCAGAAAGGGAAACCGCCTTGGCGATTACGATGAGCGCATCGTTACCGAAGTACCGCATCACCGCCCGGTACATGCCGAACTTCACAAAAAGCGGTATGGCCAGAACGGGTGCCATCACAAATAGCCAGGTATGCTCCTTGATCGGATTACCCAGGTCATCCAGGCCAAGCCGCACGGCAAAGGCCAGTAGCAGGGCCAGCCAAACCAGGCACACATCCATAAGCACCTGAAGCGTGCGCTTCTCCCTGCGTGGCAATTGAAGCAGATATTTTCGAAGCTCGATCAGTTCCCTAGCTTTCATACCCAATTACCCACCTGCCCCTTATCCTTGAAAAAATCAGCGCTCACGCTCGCCCGCATGGAATTTCAATGCGAGCACTACCAACGGTGCATATGCCAAGCATACGCCAAGCACGCCATTCAGGCCGCCGAACGCAACCAGCAGGGCGACCGGGAACAACCAGAGCAGGTTCAGGCACCAGGCTGCCAGCGTCACCTTCTTGTGGCTTGCGAACTGTCGGGAGGCGAACTGATAAGCGTGGCTCCTGTGCGCCTCATACACTTTTTCACCCCGTATCAGGCGACGCACCAAGGTGACCGTGGCATCGACCACAAACAGGCCCAGCAAAATGATCCAGCTCCAGAAGAAATCAGAAGACACCCACCCGGCAATCAGTGCCAGCGCACCCATGACGACACCGAGGAATCCACTGCCAGCGTCACCCATGAAGATTTTGGCCGGGGGAAAATTCCACAGCAGGAAACCTGCAGCCGAAGCGGCCAGTGCAAAGCTCAGCCCTGCGAGGCCGCCATGCCCCGACAGGACATAGATTAGGCCACCGGCCAACCCGACAAAAACGGCTTCAGAACTGGCAAGACCATCAATACCATCCATGAAGTTATAGAGATTCAGCATCCATACTAGGAACACCACCGCCAGCAGGCTGCCGATGAACCCGAGATTTGTTGGCTCGCCCCAAAGCGTGACCGGGGCCAAACCACCAAGGCTGAAAACTATCCATATTCCTGCGAGAAAATGGCCGAGCAACCGCCAGCGCGCGGGGATATGGCCCAGGTCATCGTAAAAGCCAAGCACCGCCACACCGGCGCCACCAAGCACCAGCGCCGACGTGGTCGCGAGGCTGACATCGCCGAGCGCAAAGCCCAGCAACACCGTCGCAATAAAAGTCACAACGATTGCGATGCCGCCCCCGCGTGGCGTCGGCACGGAATGCGAACTGCGCTCATTGGGAATATCAAGCACACTTTTGCGTATTGCGAAGCGTCTTACCGTTCCAGTCAGTGCAGCCGCACCCACTAGAGCTAACGCTATTATTAGTAGCTGAACCATAAGTCGTGAAATCCAATTCCTAGTTACTGAGCATCAACGGCCAATCGCTGGACATGCTTTCTGCCGGCTTCTGCAAGCGCAGCTTCAGGCTCTTCAACCGGCATCCAGCCCAGCAGGTCACGTGCCTTGCTTGTACTGACTTCCAATGAGCTGAACAATTGTACATACATACCCGGCCGACCCAAGGCAGTCAAAAGCAGCCTGGCCAGCAGCTTGGGCATGTAGAAGCACCTGGCCTTGCGGCCCATGCCAATGGCGAGCGATGCAACGATCTGACGCGTCGAAACGCTGGCACCATCAGCAATCAGGAACAGCTGCCCGGCAGCCTTGTCGTGGGTAATCACCAGCGTCAGGAAGCTGATCAGGTTGTTCAAAGAAACCAGGCTGCGACGGTTATCCAATGCGGCAAAAGGCAAGGGCAAGCCTTTTGCCACCAAGCTCAGCAAGCGCGCAAAATTGCCAGGTGCGCCCGCATCATAAATGAGCGGAGGACGCACAATGACCAACTGCATACCAGTGCCTGCCAGTAGCTCACCCAACGCCTGCTCGGCCTCCAGCTTGGAAACGGCGTAATCCGCAGTTGGCGCTACCTCGCTCTGCTCGGTAAACGCCTGGCCGACAGTCTCGTTGCCATTTACACCAATGGAGCTGACAAAGATGAATCGCCCGACCCCGGCTGCCAATGCAGCCCTGGCCAGCGCCAGGGTCGTTTCTACATTCGCCTGCCGGAAGGCGGCCAATGGGTCCGCTACCTGGTCGTTAAGGACATGCGCACGCCCGGCCAGATGAACGACGCAATCGACGTCCACCAGGCTGTGCTGCACGGTGGCCTGATCCAGCAAGTCCAGTAGCACGACATCCCCGGCCAGCGCTTGGTCCGACTCACGCCGGACCGCAGCCTTTACAGAAAAGCCGCCCTTGACCAGAGACTCGCACAGGTGCCTGCCGACAAAGCCTGAAGCACCCGTAACCATTACCCGGCATGGGCCCACCATTTCAGACTCCCGGAGCAATGTGCGGCCTGCCAATCGCATGGTACGCCACGCCAGCCTGCGCCATCGTCCACGGGTCGAAGAGGTTGCGGCCATCGACCACGACGGCACTGGAGAGCGCATCGCGCAGCATGTGCGGGTCTACAGCTCGGAAAGACTTCCACTCGGTGCAGATCGCCAGGGCGTCGGCTCCAGCCAGGGCCTCTTCCTGTGTAGCTGCGTAGTGGGTATCAGCCCGATCGCCGTAGATGCGCTCGAATTCCTCCATGGCCTTTGGATCGAAGACGCGTACCTTAGCCCCCGCCTGCCAGAGTTGTTCGATAAGCCGACGGCTTGGCGCATCGCGCATATCGTCCGTGTTGGGCTTGAAGGCCAGGCCCCATATCGCGATGGTCTTACCTTCCAGCTGGCCTTTGAAGATGTCCTCGAACGAGGCGAACATCTTTTCTTTCTGGCGCTTGTTGACGCCCTCAACGGCAGCCAGCAGGTCGGCGGAATAACCCACTTCCTGCGCGGTACGGTACAACGCCTGAACATCCTTGGGGAAACAGGAGCCGCCGTAACCACAGCCTGGGTAGATGAAGCTGTAACCGATCCGAGGGTCCGAGCCGATACCGATACGCACCTGCTCGATGTCAGCACCCAGGCGCTCGGCAAGGTTGGACAGCTCGTTCATGAAGCTGATCTTGGTGGCCAGCATGCCGTTGGCCGCGTACTTGGTCAGCTCGGCAGAGCGAACATCCATGAAGATCAGCTTGTCGTGGTTTCGGCTGTAAGGCGCATAGCACTCGCGCATCTTGCGGCGGACGTGCTCGGAATCGGTACCCACCACGATTCGCGCACCTTTTGTGAAGTCCTCGAGGGCTGCACCTTCCTTGAGGAATTCAGGGTTGGAACAGACGTCGAACTGCAGATCGATACCACGAGATGTCAAGGTACGCAGGATTGTGTCCTTGACCTTGTCAGCCGTGCCCACAGGCACTGTCGACTTGTCGACAACAATCTTGGGCTCGGTCATGTGCTGACCAATCGTCTTGGCGACTGCCAGCACGTACTTGAGGTCAGCAGAACCATCCTCATCCGGCGGAGTACCTACCGCGATGAACTGAATCTCTCCGAACGCAACGCCCATGCTGGCATCCGTGGTGAAATCAAGGCGCCCCTCGTGCTGGTTGCGAAGAACCATTTCATCGAGGCCAGGCTCGTAGATTGGGATGATGCCCTTCTTCAAATTATCGATCTTGCGCTGATCGACATCGACGCACACTACGTGATGGCCGACATCCGCCAGGCACGTGCCGGTAACCAACCCTACATAGCCCGAGCCGAAAACAGTAATCTTCATCTATTCACACCTTCAAATTTTGTAGTACGAGCGGTACCAATCAACAAACTTTGCAGCCCCTTCCTGAACAGGCACATTCGGTGTGTACCCGACGGCATCGAACAACCCTTGAGTATCAGCCCACGTCTGCTCGACGTCACCGGGCTGCATGGGCAGGTAATTGCAGCTTGCTTCGATGCCTGTTGCGGCTTCCACGGCGTGGATGAAGTCCATCAGGTTGACCGGGCTGCCGTGACCGATGTTGAACACCGCGCAGGCGTCAAGGTCAGGCTTCTGCAGCAACCGGAGAATGCCGGAAATGATGTCGTCGATGTAGGTAAAGTCGCGCGACAGTTGCCCATGGTTATACACATCGATGGGCTTCCCTTCGAGAATCGCCTTGGTGAACTTGAACATCGCCATATCGGGACGGCCCCACGGGCCGTAGACAGTAAAAAATCTCAAGCCGATGGTCTGAATCCCGTACAGATGAGAGTACGTATGTGCCATCAGCTCATTCGACTTCTTGGTCGCCGCATACAGGCTGATCGGGTGGTCCACCGATTGCTGAGTCGAGAATGGAACATCCTTGCTCAGCCCATAAACAGAACTTGAAGATGCGTAGAACAAGCGCTTGACGTTGTGATTACGGCAACCTTCCAGGATATTCAGAAAACCCACGACATTGCTCTGCACATAGGCCATCGGATTATCGAGCGAGTAGCGGACGCCTGCCTGGGCAGCCAAGTTCACCACACAGTCGAATTTATAAGTGGAAAAGACACTGTCGATCGCTACGCCGTCGACAAGATCCGCACGGATGAACGTGAAGTTTTCAATACTCTCAAGATCCTTGAGCCGCGCTTCCTTGAGGCTGACGTCATAATAATCATTGAGGTTATCCATACCTACCAACTGCTCGGCGGTAGCAGACAAGGCCTTGATCAGCGCATGCCCGATAAATCCGGCTGCGCCGGTAATCAAAATTTTCATTTACGCCTACCGTGCGAATTTGTATAGCAATTGTTTAAGAAATGCGGGAGACCGACGGACGATCGAACGCAACATCGTGTTGACGACAAACGCCCCGCCACTGATAAAACCGATATCCTTCTGGAACCGGATGATAGCGAGCTCATGCTTGAGATAGTCCTTGCCACGCCGCTGCATCAACTCACTGCCTGCACGCATCTTCAAAAGAATGTCCGGCAGGTTCTCAATCCTGTACCCCTTTTGCAACATCAGCGACCACAACGCGTAGTCTTGAGCCTTCCTGAAGCTCGGGTAGCCGCCCACCGCCTGCACTGCTGGCTTGCGGAACATGACGGTCGGGTGGCTGAGCGGGCTGCGGCGTTTGGCAAATGCGCACAGGGCGTCATGGTCCAGCGGCAATCTGCGCGGCCCCAACGACTGCGTCATGGTTACGTCGTATTCTTCAACCATCGCACCCAGCACAGCCACCTCGGGGTGGTCTTGCAAATGCTTCAGCTGTCGTTCGAATCGCTCTGGCAGGCAGATGTCATCGGTATCCATCCGCGCGACAAGTTCATGGGTGCAATACTTCAGCCCTTCATTGAGCGCATTGGCCAGCCCCACGTTTACCGGTAGCACCACCGAAACGATCGGTAGCTTCGACCGAAATTGTTCGATTACCGCCTTCAACGAATCCGCTATCGCCCCATCCTCGACGACCACCAATTCCTGCGCGGTACAGGTCTGTGCCGTCAAGCTGTCCAGGCATGCTGCCAGAAACTCGGGTTTCTCCGATGCGTAAACCGAGATAAGTACGGAAAAGTCAGCAGTCACAGCTCTGATCCCTTTGCAATATTCACACTACTGACGCGCCAGCCAAGCCTGGAACATCAGTACGTTCCAGAGAATTGCCGCATGATTCCGTTTGCCACCGAGGTGCTCTTGCCAGAGCGCCTGCACGGCATCCACATTGAAATGACCTTCGCTACGCAGCTTCCGGGCATCCAGCAAGGCTTGCGCCCAGTCTCGCAGCGGGCCGATCAGCCAGTCCCTCAACGGCACGCCAAACCCCATCTTGGGGCGGTCGATCAACGCGCGATCGACATGCTTGTAGAGCACCTGCTTGAGCGCCCACTTGGTCTCCCCCTCCCGGAACTTGTATTCAAGGGGCAACGACCAGGCGAACTCCACTACCGAGTGATCCAGGAACGGCGCTCGCCCTTCCAGCGACACGGCCATTGCTGCCCGGTCAAGCTTGGTCAGAATATCGCCCGGCAAATATTCTTTCAGATCCCAGGCCATCATCTGCTGTACGTTACACAAACCGTAATTTGCCTGCCGCGACGGACGGGAATCGACTACCGGCTTCAGCAGCAAGTCTTTCGCTTGTGCGTGATTCGAGACGATGTTGTTGTAGACGTCATGCGGCCCGCGGGCGGCAAACACTCCGGCCAGCTTATGGACCTTGTCGCCGATACTGCCCAGCCCCTTGCTACCGGGCAACCATCGGCCAAGCGAGTCCCAGCCCCCCGGTTCCACGGTGGTCAGCAACCGCCCTACGCCCGCCCTGAGACCAGCAGGAATCGGCTTCATGTAACGCCACAACTTACCCGCCACTAGATAACGGTTGTACCCGCAGAACAGTTCATCACCACCATCGCCGGAAAGCGAAACGGTCACCTGCCCCTTAGCCAGCTTGGAAACCAGGAATGTGGGAATCTGCGAAGGATCGGCGAATGGTTCGTCCCATATGTCAGGAAGCATCGGGACCACATCCAGCGCCTGCCTGGCACTGACATAAAGCTCCTCATGCTCCGTGCCGATGTGCTGGGCGACCTCCTTGGCGTATGGCGCTTCATTGAAGCGTGGGTCGTCGAAGCCAATCGAGAAGGTCTTGATCTTCTCCGAAGACTGGGCCTGCATCAGCGCCACGATCAGGGACGAATCCACACCACCGGACAAGAATGCCCCCAAGGGCACATCGGAAAGCATCTGCCTGCCGATGGTCGCCTTCAGTTTGCCTTCCAACGCGGTGACGGCTTCATCCGCAGTTCCCTGAAACGGTGCGTTCAAGCCGCTGCGAATGACCTCATCAACGCTCCAGTACGCCCGTGTCACAGGCTGGGGATCACGCCGAGACACCTGCAGGTACTCGCCGGGCATCAGTTTACTGACGCGGGCATAGATCGATAACGGCGCGGGGACGTAGCCGTACTGCAGGAACAGCGAAAGTGCTTGCGGGTCCACCGGAGATTCGAATCCAGGCGCAGCTTTCAACGCCCTGAGCTCCGAACCGAACAGAAACACCTCGCCCAGCCAACCGTAGTAAAGCGGCTTCTCGCCCAACCGATCACGCATCAGCGTCAATTGCGCCTGTTCACGATCCCATAGCGCAATGGCAAACATGCCATGCAACTGCGAAAGCGTCGCTTCAATGCCATAGACCTCGAAGCATGCGAGCAACGTTTCGGTATCTGAATGCCCAACCCACTGAATGACATGTTGCTCACGGGCAAGCTTGTCTCTCAGGTCAACATGGTTATAGATCTCGCCATTGAAGGCGATCAGGTAACGGCCACTGGCGGAGCGCATGGGCTGAGCACCATGGCTGGATACATCCATGATCGAGAGCCGCCGATGGGAAAGGCCGATACCTGAAGCGGCATCAGACCAGATACCGCTGGAATCAGGGCCGCGATGTTCGATCGCAAGGCCCATGTTTTCCAGAATCTTGTCGGCATCACTACCTAGCGCCGAATGAGAGAGAAGCCCTGCGAAACCGCACATCTCAATTGCCCTCAATCGACGCGTAACGAGAAAGCATATTCATTCTCCAATCTTTCCCCAAGCGCCACGAATGGCGTCTTTTATCCCTGTAATCGCGAAGCTCAACCGTTTCACTTTTCTATCGAAGCACAACGGAATCAGGCACAACTTCGCCAGCATGATGGCACTGTATTTCAACTTCCACTTGCCTGGGACAAAGGGCTTGCCCAACAGGTAGATAAAATTGCGGAACTGGTAATAATGGCGGATGGGGGATGGCATGCCAATGCTCTGGCCAAGGATTTTTTTATGGCCATCGCCCAGCATGTGGGATATTTCCAGGGTGGTGTCGATAAAGATCCGATAGCCGCGCTCGCGACTGCGCCAGCACCATTCCCAGTCGACGAAATCGATGAACAGGTCCTCGTTCTTCAGGCCGACTGCGTCAATGGCATCAAAACGCATGAGAAAGCCGGAACTCAAGGTGTATTCAACCTCGATCACATCGCCGGAGCGGCTGAGTCCGTCATAGACCTCATCACTGTCCTTGCGTACAGCGAGGGGGCCGATGCCGCCTACCTTGATCCCTTTATCCGTCAACTCCTTGAAGCGGCGCAACAGATTGCTAACGTAACCCGCGGGCAACTTGGAGTCCTGGTCCATTTCGATGACGAATTCGCTGCCGAGTGCCTTGGCGGCTTGCATCCCGCGGTTCTGAGCGACGGCAATACCGGCATTGGTGAGTAATGCATTGACCTGCACATTGCCAAAGTGGCTGGCAACTTGCGCAACTTCACGCTGTTTTTCTGCCAAGTCGGAGTTATCCGTAATGACTACGCCCCCCACTTGCTCGGCGTAAGACCGCAGATTTTCAAGAAGCCCACACGCATCGGGGTTGTAGGTCGTCAAGACAATCGAAACTTTTAAACCATCCAGGTTATCAGCCACTAGGCACCCACCTTAGCACTCTGCAAGCTCGACCCGCGAAGAAGCGCACCAAAAAGCTTGACAATGAAAAACAATGTAAAAATATCCAGCACGTACGCCAAACCCGTCGCGGGCTCCAGCAGCACGGGAATGGAGCGAAGCCACAGCGTTGCGCAGATGGCTGCATAGAACGGACCGCCATCAAATCGACTCAAGGACGCAATTGCCGACAGGAAGAATCCGATAAAGGCAGCAAACAACAGTCCTGGGGCCAGGCCAAAATACTTGTAGGAGAACAGGTCAAAATGGCTGGTTGGCCCCCCCGCCACATCATAGTCAGGGTACCAATACAGCAACGCTTGACGACCTACGGTGTAATCATTTACTGGATGCCCGACCAACTCACTCATTTTCGTAATACTGACCAGAGGTGCCAGTAACTGGATAAGCGCGCTATCGGTTTTCAGATCCTCAATAACACCATTGGGCAGAGACAAATAGTACTTGTCCGCATTCGCCAACACCCTCAGCGCGAGACGCTCGTAAAGAATGGGCGTTTCCTGCATGTAGACACCCGTAGAAGCATCATCGACACCCGCCTGCTCAAGATTTCTGCTAAGAACCCAGATGGCAAAAAACAGAACAACAAAAAAAATTGCAAACACCTTGCCGATGCCCAAGCGTAGCCTGTAGCCCTGAACCGCGAGCGCGAACAGCGAGGCGTATATACCTTCTAGAATTGCAAACTTTGCACCATTGAGAAGAGAACTGAGCACCAACAACCCAAGATAGAAAGAAACCAATCCCCAGGTAATCAAACCTCGCTTATGCGCTCTCCAGCGCTCAAAACACATCAACGCGAGGTAGCTCAAAATAAACAGCCGAAAACCATCCGCAACCCTGACGAACGCCCCCACGCCCCGGTTCTGTTCGAACCGATTTGACTCGGCATTCACACCAAAGCCGGTCTTCCACATCAAAAATAACGCCAGCAAGCTATAAGCTAAAAGTACGAAGTAAAATTCGAAGCGGCCCTTTCCTCTAGGCACCAAAAATACTCCGACCACGGAATGCAGCCCGCTCCTCAGGTAAAACCCCATCCGGAAACTCAGCAGAAAAACCCCAGCGTAGGCCATCACGACTGCAAAATAAAAGGAGTCGACATATCCCCCGACATAGAGCGCGAGGACGACCCCGTACGCCGTACCGAACGTAAACGTCCAGTAAAAATGCAACGGATCCATATAGCCCAGCACCGTACGTCGGCGCACGGCCAAATAGGCAAGCAAGCTGGTCAGCAACATGCACCCCAGCATCAAGAGCACATGACTGAAAGCAAACTCAAAAAAGCTTACATCACTCATATTCTGCCCAAAAGATATTTAAGAGCAACGATCGGCATATTCTTCAGACCAGACGCTATTTCAAAAAAACCAGAGGCACGCAACATACGAGACAGCGAGTCGGCATTCCTGCTCTTCAGCGACAGCAACATATAAAAAGCCAGCGCTCGTGAAATAGCCTTACTCCTGACATCAGCAGGTGCCAACGCTTGCATTGTCTGCCTTACCATGAAGTATTGACCTGCGATATTTTTGTATGTGTTGTTCGGATGCTGGCGATACCTCACGCAATCCACTTCCGGCGCAAAGTCAAACTCTCGCCCCTTGCCAGGGTAGCGATTAAGCAACTTTACAAACATCGGGTAATCATCCCACTTGAGCGCTGGATCCCATCCACCCACTTCCTTGAGCGCTCGAACGCGAAAAGCACTGGACTGCAGCAGAATGGGCGATGGAAAGTCGGTAAAAATCTCGCGCGCCCTGCGGCTTTCTTCAAGGTCAAAAAATCTGCGGTGCGACTCTTTGTAGATCGGGCCTGCAACTCCATTTTCGTAGAAGTAGCGCCCACCCCCCAAGATAAAACCGAGTGCTGGGTTAGTCGCCATGCGCTGGCAGAGTTCTTTCACGCCCTGGGGCACAAGTATATCGTCAGACGCAACAATCCAGCAAAACTCGGTATCAATCAACGTCAGCGCAAGATTGAGCGACGACACCAACCCACCATTCGCCTTGGCCACCACCGAAACTTTGTCTTGAACCCCCAGTTGCTCAATTAACGCTGAAACTTTGGCGACGGAGCCATCCGTCGAGCCATCATCAATTACCAAAACTTTCAAGCCAGGCACATCAATGGACAACGCAGCCTGCAAAGACTCGGAAATATAATCAACATGATTGTAAGACGGTATAACCACTGTCAGCATCTTGTAAGCTCCTGCACGCATCAATTCAAGGAAAAAAGCCAGCTATACCGCTTCGACTGCAGGCCTCATAGTCCGTAAATTCCTGCGAATCACTACCCACACAAGGATCCAATAGATGGCATAGTTCAGGGCATAGGCCATGACGACACCCTCAAGCCCCACCGCCCTGATCAGAAATACCGCCAACACATAAAACAATAACGACCCAATTATTTCAGTAAAAATAAAAGCCTTGAACATTGCCTTGCCCAACATGACATAAGCAATGATCCAGCTGCCAATCTTGAGTGCATCACCGACCAACTGCCAGGCAAACAAGTCAGTGACAGGTACAAAATCAGCACTGAACAAAAACAGTACGATGGGCTCTCTCAGCAAATAGATCACCACCGCTGCCAAGACAGTCAATGGCAAGATAACCCGGTACCCAAAACCGATTTCAGCCATCAACTCTGGATACGTCTTGAGCTCTGATAGTCGTGGCAGGAAGTAGATCGACAAGGTCGTGGTCGCCATCATCAAATAGGCAGAACTCAAACGCCACATGGCTTCCCAGTATCCAGCCGCATGCCACCCCAGCGTCTGTCCAATCTCGCTCCGGATCAACATCTGGGTGACAGGAAGGCAGGCCGCCGAAACGATTGCCATCACCGCATATTTCAACAGGTTCCTGACGACACCTTTATCCAGCTGACCAAAGAGCATGGAAAAATTGAAAAACTTCAAGCGGCGACACACGACCAGCGTGGAAAAAAAGGCCACGGACTGATACGTAGCCAACGCGATGAGCGCACCTTTGAGCCCATAAAAATGGACCAGAACAGCCGTAATCAGTACGGAAAGTACGCTACCTGCAATATTGCAGACCACATACCGGGCGATCTCCTTGAGGCCATTCAGCACCGCCAGAAGAAAGGTATTCAAAATAAGAAACACCAAACCCACAGCAAACCAGGCAAACACATCGGAAAGCCCGCCATCATTCAGCAATCTTTCCGCCAACGCTTCACGAAAAAAGAACAATGCACACGCAATGACCAGACTTACCACAACGCTCAAGGTGCCGGCCGTACGCCAGACGGCTACCCGGCGCTTGGCATCATCCGCATACTCGGCCGTATACTTGGTAACTCCCGTGTTAAAAGCACCACCAATCAGCGTAGTGATCAAGGCAACCACATTCTGAAACTGACCGAAGGCCGCGTACCCTGCCGGACCAACGTACAAAGCGAGTATTTTATTGATACCAAGCAGCGCCAACATCTTAGTGACGACCGCAATACCGTTGAGCACGCTAGTTTTGATGAGATTCATCTGTATCGATCCGCAAAAGCACCAAACTTTCCAATCACTACGCACACCTCGAGCAGCGCCGTCAGTTCATTGGGAATGCCAAAAAGCCATGAGCCCTGCCGGCATGCAAAGTGCCATACAGGGTCATGACCCTTCTTCGACGGACTAGAAGCCGTTACACGCGTCGATGACGTGCTCAATCGCTTCCTGTGTCATCGTCGGATCCATCGGCAGGCTGAGCACCTCCTCATGGATCCTCTCCGTGACGGGAAGGCTCAGCCCGTTCAGGTGCTGGTAAGCTTGCTGCTTGTGAGGCGGGATCGGGTAGTGAACCAGGGTCTGTACCCCCTTCGATGCCAGGTGCGCCTGTAGAGCGTCGCGAGCGGCAGTGCGGACAACATACAAGTGCCAGACATGCTCGCCTTCATCGCCATGCGATGGCAATGCGATTCTCGAGTTCTCGATACCCTTGGCGTAGCATTTGGCAATATGGCGACGACGCGCGACCTCGTCATCCAGATGCTTGAGTTTCACATCCAGCATGGCAGCCTGAATTTCATCAAGACGGCTATTGACGCCAACGTAAATGTTTTTGTACTTCTCGTGTGACCCATAATTGCGCAGGGCACAAAGCACTTCCGCCAACTCGGAATCGTTGGTGGTGATGGCACCACCATCCCCCAGAGCACCCAAGTTCTTGCCTGGATAGAAGCTGAAGCCGGACGCGTCGCCCCAACCGCCGACTCTCTTGCCCTGCACTGCGGCACCGTGCGCCTGGGCAGAATCCTCAAGTACTAACAGGCCAAATTCTTCAGCAATTGCACGGATCGCCGGCATGGGCGCAATACGCCCGTACAGGTGTACAGGTAGAATCACCCTGGTACGTGAGTTAACGGCTGCGCGAACTGCTTCGGGCTCGATATTGAAGGTCGCAGGATCGGGCTCTACAAGCACCGGCGTCAGGCCACTTTCAGTGATGGCGAGCACACTGGCAATGTAGGTATTTCCTGGAACGATGACTTCATCGCCATCCTTCAATCGCCCGAGCAACTTCCAAGCTTTGAGCGTCAGGGTCAACGCATCAAGGCCATTCGCGACCCCAATACAAAATTTGACGCCGCAGTAGTCGGCAAAATTACTCTCGAAGCGCTTCAGCGCACCACCATTGATGTACCAGCCTGAATCGATAACATCAGCACAGGCCTTCAACAACTCGTCCCGATATTGATGATTGACCGCTTTCAGGCTCAAAAAATCAATCACGACCCAACTCCCTGATTATTTTGGCAGGATTACCGACTACGACAGCGTAGTCAGGCACATCTCTTGTAACAACAGCACCAGCGCCAACCATCGCATGCTTGCCGATCGTGATACCCGGTAGCAGAGTTGCATTTGCGCCTATGCTGCAACCTTCTTTGAGTAGCGTTTTTGCGTACGCCTCGGGATACTGCCTGGAGCGGGGTATCTTGTCATTGGTGAACGTAGCGTTGGGACCAATGAAGACATTATCCTCGACGCTGACCCCTTCCCACAGGTACACACCACATTTGATGGTTACGTTGTCACCTATGGCAACGCCGCCTTCGATGAAGGTATGTGCACAAACATTACAATCCCTGCCGATTCGAGCACCCCGCAATACCACGGCATACTGCCAGATTCGCGTGCCCTCACCTACATCATCTGTTTGAACATCAGACAACTTGTGAATACTGGCCATTGCCAATCAGCCTCTTGAAATCCCGATAATCACGAATATAGTCGCGCTCGTCATACACTTCACTTGCCACGACCACCAGCACGCAATCCTCACTGAAATCGTGCATCTCGCGCCAGACCATATTACGAACAAAAATTGCTTTGTTTGGCCGATCAATAATATGCTCGACCCGTTCGCGGCCGTCATCCAGCACCATCCGGCAACTTCCCGAGACACAGATGATCAATTGTTGCAAATCACGGTGCGCGTGGAAGCCCCTGCTGACACCTTGCTGGGTACCGAAAATATAATAGATACGCCTGATCGAGAACGGAATATTGAGGTTCTTCTCAATACCAATCAAACTACCACGGTCATCGCTGTGCGATTCCAGCTCAACGATATCTACTTTACCGGGTATCAGATAATCCGTGTGTTCAGCCTTGGTGAAAGTCGGCGCCATCCGATCCTTCTCACTCACCACCGGAGCAACCGTCGTCGGCCAGTCAATTGCCAGATCAGGATCATCCCAGGCCAGGCTCCGCTCATGAACCTTGGAGTAGGTATCCGTCGTGCGGTACTGGAATACAGTGTCATCCTCAAGCGCCATGAAACCATGAGCGAAGCCTTCGGGAATCCAAAGCATCTTTCGGTTCGCTGCGGACAACGTTACGCCAACCCACTGCCCGAACGTCGGTGAACCTTTACGAATATCGACTGCAACATCATAAGCAGCGCCTTGACTCACATTGACGAGCTTGCCCTGCGAACAAGGCGACAGCTGGTAATGCAATCCTCGGACAACTCCTTTCTTCGACATCGAGCAGTTTTCTTGGATGAACGGGCGCGGCACCGGCAAATCACACGCCCTCAACAGCGCGTGAAATTTAGGCTCACTGTAAAACTCGTAAAACCAGCCCCGCTCATCCTCGAAGATTGTTGGTTCGATAATGACAATTTCGGCAATGTCTGTCTTTGTAAGCTTCACTCAGCCAACCTCATATAAATATCGACAGATTCATCCCTGTCACACAACATTTCCCAACTACACTTACAGCACGTCGTTCTTTAAGCCAAAGCTTCATAAGCGCAATTCACAGCTGGTGCGTCACCCATCACACATTTTGCGACACCTGCCAGCCCAAAGGACTGCTGCGTACGCCACGCCATGATCACAACGATGCAGCCACTCATTTTGCCAGTGAACCACTGTTGAGACCACAGCATTTTGCCTTGGGCCCTCGCAGCGCGTTGATCACTTCCAACCACGCCCGCACACACAGCGCCAGCCCTCCTCCAAACGGGCCGAGGAAAAACTTCCTAACATAATCATGGGGTTATGCGCCTTTAGAGACCATAAGTTGTCCGCCGCTGCGTATTTGACAAGGCTTGAACGCCTTCCAATGCGTAGGTCACGACAAAATCAACCCTCTGCGCATCGAAACAATTTTCATTTAATTAAGCCATCGGACCAACGGCCCAAACAGGCCGCCAACACCTCCCAGGGCCTTGACCCCAGGCACCCTGCTTTTTGCCAGATAAAAACGGAGCCGCCCCAATTACAGACAGCCCCTCAACAGCGCCTACAAACAGGTATCTTCGCTAAAAGCCAAAAATTCTATAAATCAGCTTTTTGCAGCACTGAGCTGCGTCTCGGGCAAAAGAACATTGACTTGACGCGAGAGCCCTTCCGGCAAAACATTCGACACAGTACCAGCAACCTCAACGGTTCGCATACGCCGCAGATTTGTCTTGTAAGCAGCCCGTACAAGCGCCATGACGATCCCAAGCATTACACCAACAAGGAAAGTGAACATGACAATCAGTGCTTTGCGCGGCTTTATAGGCTTAGCGGATGCGACGGCTCGCTGATCAATACTGACCAGTTGCAAGCCTTGCAGCTGCGTATCAATGTTTTGCAGTCGCACGCGCTCAGCCCGCAGCGCTTCGACACCTTCCAGAAAGTTCTGATCATTGTCCCGAGCCTTGATAGCCTCGACGCTACGGTTGTTGGAAAGCAACAGGAGCTCTTTACGAATTTCGCCGATTCTGGGCTCTACAAAATCATCCGAGGCACGCTTGCGCAAAGCAGAACGCTCAGCCTCAAGCACTTCTGTCCCCATAAAATAAAGCGGAACCGGCCTGCCATTTACTTCGGTACGAATGATGTTGCCACTTCCAGAAACCTCATCAGCCATCAAAGAGGGTGTGGAAGGCTTTTTCAGGCCCAGACTACGGGCAATACCTATGGCTTCATCAAGCTCTGCCAAACGCGCCTCACGCTGCAACTTTAGCTGTACACGCAATGCCTTGAGTTCATCATTTAATTGCGCTCGCTTGATGGAGTCATTTTCTTCAAGGCGAGCGATACGACCCTCGTTACCGGTCCGATATTCAGCTAGGGCATTACTTAACTTGGCATCTACTTCAACCAAGCGGTTAGCCAGAATAATCTGCATATCCCTTGATAACTGAGCACGCTCCTGCTCCATAGCATAATCAACGAAATCATTAAGCACCGCTGCGCCATTGATATCTCTGCCGTAACGCAATTTCAACCCGATGAAGTCACTTAGCAAATTAGCCTTCTTCGAATCAGCCTGTTCTAGGCTAAGCGCAGTATTATTGAATTCTTGAAAAGCTTGCTCAAGACTCTGTCCTTCTTCCTGGAAGGCGTTGACAAGCTCGGGCCTGGAACGGAAGTAATCCAGCCGCGCACTGTAGGAGTCCAATCTCGCACCGACTCTCCTCAGGGCTTCTGCAGGGGGGAGCGAGTAGATTTTTGAGCGATTCAACGCATCCAGCTGATTAAGCTCAACGGGGCGCAGCGTGGTGGACGCTTCATACTCAGGGGGGATGACGTAGGCAACCGCAACACCGATGATTGCAAACAAAAAACCGAGGGCAGCGATGAATGCGCGCCTGCGCCAGATAGTGCGAAAAAGGTCAAAGAGGTCTGCTTCACCTGAAGCGGCCATGTAGGAGCCGCGAGGATCAATGTTCACGATGGTTAGCCTGCTTGCTAGCGGTGGTTTACCCAAGACAGGCAGAGTTGGCAAGCGCTTCGTGCACCTTCTTCCAGCTATCCATGTCATCGGCGGAGAAGGTGCATTGTTGCACCTTCCGAACCAGACAACAACGACTTGCGACCATGACTGGCACGCCAAGTTCCCTCAAAAGCTGTTTTTTCGCCTCAACCAACGATCACGCCCCAAGGCCACGCAGGCCCCGATCACGATCCCGGCGAGTACCGCGAACGCCATGATGATCGCTTTTCGCGGCTTTACCGGCTTATCGGGGGGAGAAACTGCCCCGTCCTGCTGATACATAGCTACCAGCGATGGATCGATTTTCAGATTGCGCAAAAAGTTGAGCTTCTCTTGCCGCTCACGAAGATTCGGAATGTACGGGTCATTTGATGGGCGAGCTTCAAGATTGGCTATTTCCGCCTCCAGCGCTTTTGTACCACGCATGTAGGTGAGTGCACCGCCCATCCCTGCAGACACCTCACTGGATAAGGTATTAGAGATGATCGGCGGCTTTTCCAAACCTATGGATTTCGCAATCCGCAATGCCTCATTGAGCTGAGCGATCTGATCTGCGCGCTGATTCGCCGCACTGGCACGAGAAGCCCGGATCTGCTGCTCAAGGTTATCCGCCAAGATCGATATGTCGCTGCGCGTCCCACCAAGCAACTCCTCCTTCGCCCGATCCGCAGCCATTTCGGCATAGTTGGATACCCAGATCGCCGCAAGCCTCGGATCTTCAAGGCTCGCTGTAATCACATACCTGTCAGGAATATCCCTGGCGACCAAGGCTACGGTAAGCATGCTGTTGAACTGGGTGTACAAGGCATCACGCGACCCCGCTCGTTCATCTTGAGTCAGCGTTGGCAGGAAGGCATTTCGGAAGAATTTATCCCGCACCGCCTCAGATTGAAGAGACTTCAAATAGATGCTGTATACATCCTTCGCGCTCAGCGGCGCGAGCCCCGTACCTTCCCCTCGACCGAAATTGAGCTGTGCAATCTCATTCTGGGTAGGAGGCCGAATGTAAAGTTTCGCCTCATACACCGGTGAAACCAGCATCACGTAAGCCAAACCCAAAGCAATAACTGGAATTGCCACCATCACAACCCAAAGCTTTTGCCGCCAAATCCCCTGCACAAGCTCAACCAGGTCAATCTCGTCACTACCACTCAGGCGCTCGCGTTCATTGCGCATTTAGTCTTTTTTTCCTTGGGTCCGTCTGATTGCGTCAACAGAGGGGGGGCCACCTCCAAGCCGCAAGGCCCTCCCACCCCTCTCGGGTCAAGCGTAGAGGCAATTTGCCAACCTGCTCGCGATCTTTCAGTCACTTCGCATTAATCAGTAGTAGAGAGAGCCGACCTAAGGAAGTTCCTCACTTTTTTCCAGATTACGCACTTCCCGCCCAACGGTCATTCCGCAATCGTGACGCTCAGCTCATTTCCCGCCGCCGCAAACGTTTCCCTCAATACCCGTGCCAGCACCTGCTTCGCCCGTCCCTCACCATGCACCAACACTACCTGCCGCGCATTACAACCCCGCGCAAATCTCACCAGCCCCGCCTGATCCGCATGCGCCGAATAGCCTCCAAGCGAAACCACCTTGGCCCGGATCTCATACAGCTCACCATCCAGATCAATCCGCACAAATCCTTCCGCACCTTCACTAGCCTGGATCTCAGCCCCAGGAGTGCCCTTGGCCTGGTAGCCAACAAACACCACCTCATGCCGCGGGTCCGCCAGCATCGCCTTGAGATAGCCGACAATCCTCCCGCCTGAGCACATCCCATTCCCAGCAACGACAATCGCCGGGCGTCCGGTGCTCTTCAGGTAATTCACCACCTGCCGGTGACGTGCGTGTGTATCGACGCAAACCAGCTGACCAAACCCCAAGGGGTCGCGCCCCTGATCCAACCGCGCTCTGGCCTCGTCATTCCAGTAGTCATGCAGCTGTCGATAGACACCCGTAATACGCTGTGCCAATGGCGAGTCGAGAATTATGGGTAGCTGCGACCATGCATAGGTGTCATCGCCCTGCACTACAGCAGGGTCGCCAAGCCCCTTGCGGTGAAGGATATCTTCGAGCTCGAACAACAACTCCTGGGTGCGGCCCAGGCTGAATGCGGGAATGAGGATGGTGCCACGGTCCTGCAGCGCGCGATCGATGACCCGCTCGAGCTGCTGCTGGCGATCACTGCGATCCGGATGAAGGCGGTCACCGTAGGTGCTTTCCAATACCAGAACATCAGCCCGCTCCGGTGGCTGTAACTGGCGCATCAATGGATTACCTTCGTGACCAAGGTCACCGGAGAAGACGATACGCTGATTGACGTCCGCCGTTTGCACATCACATTCCACATAGGCGGAGCCCAGTAAATGCCCGGCACGCTGCAAACGAATCATGCACTTGAATTCGGATTTTTCGACCACTGTGTGCCAATTCCCAAAGGGAACCGGCACTACCAGACTATCGATGATCTCAAGGTATCGTGCTACGTGGGCAGGCTCGCTGCTGATGGTCAGCTTGTAGGCATCTTCCAGAACAAGTGGCAACAACTTTGCAGATGGCTCACTGCAAAGGATCGGGCCACGATAACCCGCGGCGAGCAGTGCCGGGATTCGCCCGACATGGTCGAGATGCACGTGAGTGATCACCAGCGCCTGGATACCCTGCACTGCAAAATCGGGAGGCAGCGAACCCGCCCCTGAGGGCGCCTCGGCGCCCTGCTCCAGGCCGCAATCCACCAACAGGCTGGTAGTCGAATCCAGATGGAGCCGGTGGCAGGAACCGGTTACGCCGTGGGTACCACCGTGATGGGAAATGCTAGGGAATTGCATATGAATAAGCGCTCGCCTGGGCTTCTGAATGGATGCCTATTACTCCACTCCCCCAACTGCGCGCATAGGTGAAGCTTTCCTACGAAGCTGTAGGCGCCTTCATCAATTGCCGTCGAGCAGCGCTTGGCGTGCAGATGCGCGAATCTTGCGTTTGCTACGCTGCACCCCATAAGCACCAAGCAGCGGACCAACAGCCAGGCCCACGACCAGAGCCGCAAGCACAGGTACCGCCACAGGCAAGGCCGGAGCCGACCAACCGAAGAGCACCAGTGACACGGCCTGCTGATTCTCCAGCACGAAGAACAACACGACAGCCGCCAGCAGCAGCACAAACATCGCCGCCAGGGCGCGCTTCAGGTTACGCATCAGACTGCTCCTTCTGACTCAAGTGTGCTCGTGCTCTTCTTCGTTGACCCGGTCACGCAGCTCTTTGCCCGGTTTGAAATGCGGCACGAACTTGCCTTCGAGCTCGACCGACTGGCCGGTCTTGGGGTTGCGACCTACCCGCGGAGCGCGATAGTGCAAGGAGAAACTGCCGAAACCGCGGATTTCGATACGATCTCCGGTGGCCAGGCATTGGGACATCTGTTCAAGCATGGTCTTGATGGCCAACTCCACGTCCTTGGACGAGAGCAGCCCCTGATGGGTGACAATACGTTCGATCAGCTCCGACTTCGTCATATTTTTCCCTTCGTTATCAAGCAGCTAGATCATTGCTTAATCAGTTTGTAGCACGCCCGGAAGGATTTGAACAGGGTGGTTCTTGACTTAATAAAAAAATTCAAGATTGGATTGTTAAGAAATAAGAGCTGACCCCCTCTTTTGGGGGGCATGCCGTTGTTGCTAGAGGCAGCGTTGATGTCATAAATCGGAAATGTAGCCAGCGTATACGTGAAAATCGTCAGCGCGACACACCTAAGCCTTGTAGGATTTGTCATAATCGCGAGTAAGACGTATCTGCTTTGATCTGACTTAAAGCGGATTCCAAAATACCTATCCTACCTTGCTCGTTGAGTCGTACTCACAAGGATCGTTTATGCGGATCTCTCCCCTTTCGCTCGCACTTGCGACCCTCTTAAGCACCTCGGTCAGCTTTGCTCAATCCGGCGGCCAGCCGCAGCCTTGGGACAATGAGCCATCAGAGTTTCTAGGCGTCCCGTTTCAGGGCGACTTCAAAGCCCAGGTTCCCGAATGCCCTGACAGCAGCCCACGCCAAGCGACGCTGTGCCGGACAAGCACCACGGATCCTGACAAGTATGAGATTCACGGATTGCCCTACCTTCCGATCAGTTCTGGATACCAGCTTTTCGCGGCCGTGAAAGACGACGCTGTCAGTCAGCTGATGTTGACCGGCAATTCCAGCAGCCTCGAATTGGTCAATGATTTTCTGACGGATACCCTGGGGCAACCTAGCTCGAGCTTGAGCCGCCGGATCCAGCTAAGCTCGGGTGCTTCCTATGAGATGAAGACCATCTCGTGGCAAGGCAAGCGAGTCGCAGTGCATTTCCAGCGAAACGAAAGCGACCTGAGTCGCTATACCGTCACGTTCACACCTTCGGCAGCAGACCTCAAAACCTTGGGCGCTAACTCGGCAGTCGGCACCCCAAGCGAACAAACTGCTGCTCGCTGAGCTGGAGAGCCCAAGGGCTTCCCCCGTGCTCTCGGTGGCTTGACGCCGTATTAAACCGCCCTGCACGAAACACACTACATCCACGAAATCGCAGGCAAAAAAAGGGTGGCCCGAAGGCCACCCCTTTTTACCGATCAAACAGAACTCAGTTCTGCTTGGCCATTGCTTCGCGCAGCAGCGCAGCCATGGTGGTGTCGGCAGCCGCTTCCGGAGCGTTTTTCAGGCTCTGGATGGCTTCACGCTCTTCAGCGTCGTCTTTCGACTTGATCGACAGGCTGATGACGCGCGATTTGCGGTCAACGCTGATGATCTTGGCTTCGATCTCTTCGCCTTCCTTCAGGACGTTACGCGCGTCTTCAACGCGGTCACGGCTGATTTCGGAAGCTTTCAGAGTGGCTTCGATGTCGTCGGCCAGGGTGACGATGGCGCCTTTGGCGTCAACTTCTTTCACGATGCCCTTGACGATAGCGCCCTTGTCGTTGACAGCAACGAAGTTGGAGAACGGATCGTCTTCCAGCTGCTTGATGCCCAGGGAGATGCGCTCGCGCTCTGGGTCAACCGACAGGATGACGGTTTCCAGCTCGTCGCCCTTCTTGAAACGACGTACGGCTTCTTCGCCGGTTTCGTTCCAGGAGATGTCGGACAGGTGAACCAGGCCGTCGATGCCGCCGTCCAGACCGATGAAGATACCGAAGTCGGTGATCGACTTGATGGTACCGGTGATCTTGTCACCCTTGTTGAACTGGCCGGAGAAGTCTTCCCATGGGTTGGACTTGCACTGCTTGATGCCCAGGGAGATACGACGACGCTCTTCGTCGATGTCCAGAACCATGACTTCCACTTCGTCGCCAACCTGAACGACTTTCGACGGGTGGATGTTCTTGTTGGTCCAGTCCATTTCGGAAACGTGCACCAGACCTTCAACGCCTTCTTCCAGCTCAGCGAAGCAGCCGTAGTCGGTCAGGTTGGTAACGCGAGCCTGTACACGGGTACCTTCTGGGTAACGTGCAGTGATAGCGACCCACGGATCTTCGCCCATCTGCTTCAGACCCAGGGAAACGCGGTTGCGCTCACGGTCGAACTTCAGAACGCGTACGTCGACTTCGTCGCCAACGTTAACGATTTCCGATGGGTGCTTGATGCGCTTCCAGGCCATGTCGGTGATGTGCAGCAGGCCGTCGATACCGCCCAGGTCCACGAATGCGCCGTAGTCGGTGAGGTTCTTGACGATACCTTTGACTTGCTGGCCTTCCTGCAGGGTTTCCAGCAGGGCTTCGCGCTCGGCGGAGTTCTCGGCTTCCAGCACGCTGCGACGGGAAACGACAACGTTGTTGCGCTTCTGGTCCAGCTTGATGACCTTGAATTCCAGCTCTTTGCCTTCCAGGTGGGTGGTGTCGCGCACTGGGCGGACATCAACCAGGGAGCCCGGCAGGAACGCACGGATGCCGTTAACGTCGACAGTGAAGCCGCCCTTAACCTTACCGTTGATAACGCCCTTGACCACTTCTTCGGCGGCGAAAGCTGCTTCCAGAACAATCCAGCACTCGGCGCGCTTGGCTTTTTCACGGGACAGTTTGGTTTCGCCAAAGCCGTCTTCGACCGCGTCCAGCGCAACGTGAACTTCGTCACCGACCTTGATGGTCAGCTCGCCAGCTTCGTTGTAGAACTGCTCGAGCGGGATGACGCCCTCGGACTTCAGGCCAGCGTGTACGGTAACCCAGTCGCCGTCGATGTCGACAACGATACCGGAGATGATGGCACCCGGCTGAAGATTGAGGGTTTTCAGGCTTTCTTCAAAGAGTTCTGCAAAGCTTTCGCTCATTTTAATTCCTGTAGATTCGGGCGAAACAGACGCCCATCGCCACATTCCAGACAATGTGGGTTTGTTTTAAGTAAAGGAAAGCCGGCAGGACGTTGACTGGTGCCCCCGCCTGCTCTCCTGGCTATCAGACCAAGTCGCGCTGGGCGAGCTCGCTCCTGATACGTTGCAACACCTGCTCGATGGACAACTCGGTAGAGTCCAGCTGAATGGCATCGGCCGCTGGTTTCAGCGGGGCCACTGCACGCTGGGTGTCACGTTCATCACGCGCACGAATCTCATCTAGCAGACTCGACAGACTAACATCTTCGCCCTTGCCCTTCAACTGCAGGTAGCGGCGACGGGCGCGCTCCTCGGCACTGGCGGTGAGGAACACCTTCAGCGGCGCGTCCGGGAACACCACGGTACCCATGTCGCGACCGTCTGCAATCAGGCCTGGCATTTCACGGAACGCCCGCTGGCGCTCCAGCAGCGCATCACGCACTGCTGGCAGCGAGGCGACCATCGAAGCACCGGCACCGACGGTTTCGGTACGGATGACCTGGCTGACGTCCTCGCCCTCGAGAATTGTCTGTTGAAGCTTACCGGGCTGGGCGGCGATGAACTGCACATCCAGATGGGCGGCAAGCTTCGTCAGCAGCTCTTCGTTGGTCAGGTCGACGCCGTGATTGCTGGCGTTGAAGGCCAGCAAGCGGTAGAGCGCGCCGGAATCCAGCAGGTGCCAACCGAGCTCGCGGGCCAGCAGCCCGGCGACCGTACCTTTACCGGAGCCGCTCGGGCCGTCGATGGTGATGACCGGTGCCAGGCTATTCACGCTTTGCCCTCTTCGGCGACGCGGATGCCGACGTCGGCGCACAGCTTGAGGAAGTTGGGGAACGAGGTGGCGACGTTGGCGCAATCATGGATGCGGATCGGCGCACTGGCACGCAGCGAGGCAACGCTGAAGGCCATGGCGATTCGGTGGTCACCGTGACCGTGCACTTCGCCACCGCCGAGCTGGCCGCCGTCGATGATTATGCCGTCCGGGGTCGGCTCGCACTTGATGCCCAGGGTAATCAGGCCGTCGGCCATGACCTGGATGCGGTCGGACTCCTTCACCCGCAGCTCTTCGGCGCCACGCAGCACGGTACGCCCTTCGGCGCAGGCAGCGGCAACGAACAACACCGGGAATTCATCGATCGCCAGCGGCACCAGCGCTTCAGGGATGTCGATACCCTTGAGCTTGGCACCCCGTACGCGCAGGTCGGCCACAGGCTCGCCACCGACTTCACGCTGGTTTTCCAGGGTGATGTCGCCGCCCATAAGGCGCAGGATGTCGATCACGCCGGTACGGGTCGGGTTGATGCCAACGTGCTCGAGCACCAGCTCGGAGCCTTCGGCAATCGACGCAGCCACCAGGAAGAACGCCGCCGACGAGATGTCTGCCGGCACTTCGATACGGGTAGCGGTGAGCTTGCCACCGGATTGCAGCGAAGCGACCGGGCCGTTGCTCTCGACCGCGTAACCGAAGCCGCGCAGCATGCGCTCGGTGTGGTCACGGGTCGGGGCCGGCTCGGTGACGGTGGTCTTGCCTTCGGCATACAGGCCCGCCAGCAGCAGGCAGGATTTGACCTGGGCACTGGCCATCGGCAGCGTGTAGGTCAGCGCCTTCAGCTTGCTACCGCCACGAATGGTCAGTGGCGGACGGCCGTCCGGGCCAGTCTCGACCACCGCGCCCATTTCGCGCAGCGGGTTGGCCACGCGGTTCATCGGGCGCTTGGACAGCGAGGCGTCGCCGGTCATGGTGACATCGAACGGCTGGCCGGCCAGCAGGCCGGAGAGCAGGCGCATCGAGGTGCCGGAGTTGCCGACGTAAAGCGGTCCAGGTGGCGGCTTGAGGCCGTGCAGGCCGACGCCGTGGATGGTCACGCGGCCATGGTTCGGGCCTTCGATGACCACACCCATGTCACGGAATGCCTGCAGGGTCGCCAGGGCGTCCTCGCCTTCGAGGAAACCTTCGACTTCGGTCGTGCCTTCGGCCAGCGAGCCGAGCATGATCGAACGGTGGGAAATCGACTTGTCGCCCGGTACGCGGATTCGCCCGGTCAGGCGGCCACCCGGTTGGGCCAGGAAAATCAGATCGTTGGCGTTCATAGCGTCCACATAGGCCCGGCGGGCCAGGATTTTACTGAAATGCTCGCGGGCAACGCGTGCACGAGTGAAAACACCCAGCAGCTGGTGCCCGTCCCCAGCATCGACTGCGTCGCGCAAGGCGTCGAGGTCGCTGCGAAATGTGTCCAGGGTGCGCAGGACTGCCTCGCGGTTGGCGAGGAAGATGTCGTGCCACATGGTCGGGTCGCTACCGGCGATCCGCGTGAAATCGCGGAAACCTCCCGCAGCGTACCGGAAGATGTCGAGGTTTTCATTGCGCTTGGCCAGCGAATCGACCAAGCCAAAGGCCAGCAGGTGCGGCAGGTGACTGGTGGCAGCCAGCACTTCGTCATGGCGCGCCACCGGCATGTGCTCGACATCGGCATCCAGCGCACGCCACAGGCGGTCGACCAGTGCCAGGGCGGCGGGGTCGGTCTCTTCCAGCGGCGTAAGGATGACCTTGTGCCGACGGAACAGGGCAGCGTTGGAGGCCTCTACCCCGCTCTGCTCGGAACCGGCGATGGGGTGGCCGGGCACGAAGCGCGGCAGGCGCTCACCGAAGACGGCACGCGCTTCACGCACGACATTGCCCTTGGCGCTGCCGACGTCGGTGATCACGGCATTGCCGAGGTCAAGCCGGGCCAGGCGGGCGAGGACCTTTTCCATGGCCAGGATCGGCACGGCGAGCTGAATGACGTCGGCGCCGATGCAGGCGGCCGCGAGGTCTTCTTCGCAACGGTCGACCACGCCCAGCTCGACAGCCAGCTTGCGCGACGGGGCGTCCAGATCGACGCCGACCACTTCGCGGCACAGGCCGCTTTCACGCAGGCCCTTGGCGAAGGAGCCACCGATCAGGCCGAGGCCGACTACGACCAGGCGGTTGATGATTGGCGCGGGTTTGGTTTTTGCTGCATTTACCACTGGTGCGAACCCTGTTCAGAAATCTAGGCAGTATGTGAGGCCCATTGGGGCCGCTGCGCGCCCCTTCGCGGGCGCGCCCGCTCCCACAGGGGGATGCTTATTACACCTGTGGGAGCGGGCAAGCCCGCGAAGGGGCGCGCAGCGGCCCCAAGGCCCTGAATCAAAGCACTGCCTTCGGATAGGAACCCAGCACCTTGAGCGCCACGGCCTCCTGGCTGATCTTCTCCAGTACCGCCTTGATCAGCGGGTCGCGGTGGTGACCGACGAAATCGATGAAGAACACGTAGGTCCACTTGCCGCTGCGCGACGGACGGGTTTCGATACGGGTCAGGTCGATGCCGTTCTCGTGGAAAGGCACCAGCAGTTCATGCAGCGCCCCTGGCTTGTTGCTCATCGAGACGATGATCGAGGTCTTGTCGTCGCCGGTCGGCGGCACTTCTTGCTGACCGATCATCAGGAAGCGCGTGGAGTTGTCCGGGCGGTCCTCGATCTTCTCGGCCAGGCGAGTCAGGCCATACAGGTTGGCCGCCATATCGCCGGCGATCGCCGCCGAATTCCACTCGCCCTTGACCCGCTTGGCCGCCTCGGCGTTGCTCGAAACGGCCACGCGCTCGACATTCGGGTAGTGCGCGTCCAGCCACTTGCGGCACTGGGCCAGGGACTGGGCGTGGGAGTAGATGCGAGTGATGCTGTTGGTCTTGGTGTTCTCGCCCACCAGCAGGTGATGATGGATGCGCAGCTCGACTTCGCCGCAGATCACCATGTCGTGCTCGAGGAAGCTGTCGAGGGTGTGGCTGACCGCACCCTCGGTGGAGTTTTCCACCGGTACCACGCCGAAGTTGACGGCACCGGCCGCCACTTCACGGAACACTTCGTCGATGGCCGCCATCGGGCGGCTGACCACGGCATGGCCGAAATGCTTCATGGCCGCAGCCTGGGTGAAGGTGCCTTCAGGGCCGAGGTAGGCGACCTTGAGCGGCTCTTCCAGGGCCAGGCAGGACGACATGATTTCGCGGAACAGACGCGCCATCTCTTCGTTGCCCAGCGGCCCCTTGTTGCGCTCCATCACGCGCTTGAGCACCGCAGCCTCACGCTCGGGGCGGTAGAACACCGGCTTTTCGCCTTCCGCCAGGGAGGCAGTCTTGACCCGCGCCACTTCTTCGGCGCAGCGGGCGCGATCGCTGATCAGCTCGAGGATCTTCTCGTCAAGGCTGTCGATACGTACGCGCAGGGCTTTGAGTTCCTGTTCGGACATCAGCCGTGCTCCTTCTCGAATTCGGCCATGTAGGCCACCAGGCCTTCTACCGCCTCCAGGCCCAGGGCGTTGTAGATCGAGGCACGCATACCGCCAACCGAGCGGTGGCCCTTGAGGTTGAGCAGGCCACGGGCGTCGGCGCCGGCGAGGAAAGCCTTGTCCAGGCGCTCGTCAGCCAGGCGGAACGGCACGTTCATCCACGAACGGGCGTTGTGGCTGATCGGGTTGGTGTAGAACTCGCTGGCGTCGATGAAACCGTACAGGCGGTCCTTCTTGGCGCGGTTGCGCTGCTCCATGGCCTCGACGCCACCCTGCTCCTTGAGCCATTCGAACACCAGGCCCGAGAGGTACCAGGAATAAGTAGCCGGGGTGTTGTACATCGAGCCGTTGTCGGCTGCGACCTTGTAGTCGAGCATGGTCGGGCAGCTGCTGCGGGCGCGGCCGATCAGGTCTTCACGAACGATCACCACCACCAGCCCGCTCGGGCCGATGTTCTTCTGCGCGCCGGCGTAGATCATGCCGTACTGCGAAACGTCGATCGGGCGCGAGAGGATGTCGGAAGACATGTCGACCACCAGCGGAACGTCGCCGGTTTCCGGAACCCAGTCGAACTGCAGGCCACCGATGGTCTCGTTGGACGCATAGTGGACGTAAGCGGCGTTCTTGGTCAGCTTCCACTCATTCTGGCCCGGAATGGCCAGGTAATCGTACGGCTTGGCGCTGGCGGCAACATTGACGGTGCCAAAGCGGCGCGCTTCCTCGATCGCCTTTTTCGACCAGATACCGGTTTCGACGTAGTCGGCAGTGCCGTTTTCCGGCAGCAGGTTCAGCGGAATTTCCGCGAACTGCTGGCTGGCACCGCCCTGCAGGAACAGCACCTTGTAGTTCGAGGGGACGGACAGCAGGTCACGCAGGTCCTGCTCGGCCTTTTCGGCGATGGCCACGTAATCGTCGCTACGATGGCTCATCTCCATCACCGACAAGCCCTTGCCGTTCCAGTCCAGCATCTCGGCCTGGGCGCGCTGCAACACAGCGTCAGGAAGCGCGGCAGGGCCTGCGCAGAAGTTAAAGGCTCGTTTGCTCACATCCACTCTCGCTCTGCCAAATAGAACAAAATCTTGATTCGGTTGCTACATATCCTGCAGGAACCGTGGTGCCTGCATCGCGAGCTGTGCTCGCTCCTACACAGTCAAACGGGGCGACCTTGGTCGCCCCGCTCGGGTTTTACGCTTGCTTATTCCTGCGGAGCCTCTTCGGCGCCTGCAGCTTCATCATCCGGAGCATCGGCCCCGACGCCTTCTTCGTCCGTCTCGATCACATCATCGAGTTCGTCCTCGGATGGCTCCTGGATACGCTCCAGGCCCACCAGGGTTTCATCGGTGGCCAGCTTGATCAGGGTCACACCCTGGGTGTTACGACCCAGGCTCGACACTTCACCGACCCGCGTGCGCACCAAGGTGCCCTGGTCGGAAATCAGCATGATTTCCTCGCCTTCCTGCACCTGGATGGCGCCGATCAGCAAGCCGTTGCGCCCCTTGGTGCCCATGGCGATCACGCCCTGGCCGCCACGCCCGCGACGCGGGAACTTGGACAGCGGGGTGCGCTTGCCGAAGCCACGTTCCGAAGCGGTGAGGATCTGCGCCCCGGATTCCGGGATCAGCATCGAAATGATCCGCTGGCCCTTGCCCAGCTTCATGCCCCGTACGCCACGGGCGGTACGGCCCATTTCGCGAACCACGCTCTCGGCGAAGCGGATCACCTTGCCGGCGTCGGAGAACATCATGACTTCCTTGGCGCCGTCGGTGATTGCCGCAGCGATCAGGGTGTCGCCTTCCTTCAGCTTCAGGGCGATCAGGCCGCTGGAGCGTGGGCGGGCGAACTGTGCCAGCGGGGTCTTCTTGACGGTACCGGAGGCAGTGGCCATGAAGATGTAGGCGCCAGTCGGCTCGGCCACCCATTCAGGGGTGTCGCCGTCTTCTTCGTCAATTTCTTCCGCCTCGACGATTTCGCCCTCGATGACACCGTCGTCACCGTCTTCCAGCTCTTCTTCAGGGTCGGCGTTCTGCTGCAGGGCCTCGAGGTCGATCTGCAGCATGGCGGTGATGCGCTCACCTTCTTCCAGCGGCAGCAGGTTGACCAGCGGGCGACCGCGGGCGGCGCGCGACGCTTCAGGGATGTCGTAGGTCTTCAGCCAGTACACCTTGCCCTTGCTGGAGAACAGCAACAGGGTGGCGTGGCTGTTGGCGACCAGCAGGTGCTCGATGTAGTCCTCGTCCTTCACGCCGGTGGCCGACTTGCCCTTGCCGCCGCGGCGCTGGGCCTGGTAGGCGGACAGCGGCTGGGTCTTGGCATAGCCGCCGTGGGAGATGGTCACCACGCGCTCTTCTTCCGGGATCATGTCGCCGTAGTTGAGGTCGTGACGGGCATCGAGGATTTCGGTGCGACGGGCATCGCCGTACTCGGCACGGATCGCTTCGAGTTCTTCGCGGATCACTTCCATCAGGCGCTGGGCGCTGCTGAGGATGCGGATCAGCTCGCCGATCTGCTCGAGAATCTCCTGGTACTCGGCCAGCAGCTTCTCGTGCTCCAGGCCGGTCAGGCGGTGCAGGCGCAGGTCGAGGATGGCCTGGGCCTGCTCCGGCGACAGGTAATACTTGCCTTCACGCAGGCCGTACTGCTCCGGCAGGTCTTCAGGGCGGCAGGAATCGGCGCCGGCGCGCTCGACCATGACCTGCACGGCACTGGATTCCCAGGGGGTGGAAACCAGCGCTTCCTTGGCTTCGGAAGGCGTCGGCGAGGCCTTGATCAGGGCAATCACCGGGTCGATGTTGGACAGCGCGACCGCCTGGCCTTCAAGGATGTGGCCGCGTTCACGGGCCTTGCGCAGCTCGAACACGGTGCGGCGGGTCACCACTTCGCGGCGGTGACGGACGAACGCTTCGAGCAGGTCCTTGAGGTTGAGCAGACGCGGGCGACCATCAACCAGGGCGACCACGTTGATGCCGAACACGCTCTGCAGCTGGGTCTGCTGGTAGAGGTTGTTGAGCACCACCTCCGGCACCTCGCCGCGGCGCAGCTCGATGACGATGCGCATGCCGTCCTTGTCGGACTCATCGCGCAGCTCGGTGATGCCTTCGATCTTCTTCTCTTTGACCAGCTCGGCGATCTTCTCGATCAGGCGGGCCTTGTTCAGCTGGTACGGCAGCTCGGTGATGACGATCTGCTGGCGGCCACCGACCTTGTCGATGTCTTCGATCTCGGAGCGGGCGCGCATGTAGATGCGGCCACGGCCAGTGCGGTAGGCCTCGATGATGCCCTGGCGGCCGTTGATGATGCCGGCAGTCGGGAAGTCCGGGCCGGGGATGAACTGCATCAGCTCATCCACGGTGACGTCCGGGTTGTCGATCAGCGCCAGGCAACCATCGATGACTTCACCGAGGTTGTGCGGCGGGATGTTGGTCGCCATACCCACGGCGATACCGCTGGAACCGTTGACCAGCAGGTTGGGGATACGGGTCGGCATGACTGCCGGGATCTGCTCGGTGCCGTCGTAGTTGGGCACCCAGTCGACGGTCTCTTTGTGCAGGTCGGCCAGCAGCTCGTGGGCCAGCTTGGTCATGCGCACTTCGGTGTATCGCATGGCGGCGGCGTTGTCGCCGTCGACCGAACCGAAGTTGCCCTGGCCGTCGACCAGCAGGTAGCGCAGCGAGAACGGCTGGGCCATACGCACGATGGTGTCGTAGACCGCAGTGTCGCCGTGCGGGTGGTACTTACCGATCACGTCACCGACCACACGGGCGGATTTCTTGTACGGCTTGTTCCAGTCGTTGCCCAGTTCGCTCATCGCATAGAGAACGCGACGATGCACGGGCTTCAAGCCATCACGCGCATCGGGCAGCGCTCGCCCGACAATCACGCTCATCGCGTAGTCGAGGTAAGACTGTCTCAGTTCGTCTTCGATATTGACCGGGAGGATTTCTTTGGCCAGTTCGCCCATGAGAAGCCTGATTCCTTTTTCTGGTGAAACTTCGCAGCTCCATCAAGGGCCGAACGAAGCTCGCCGCCGCAACGCATAGGGGTGCGACGACTTACGACAAATCAATGAGTTGTTGCATGGATCTGCGCAATGAAGGCCGCCTTCTTGGGCGGTCCTGGAAACTGCCGGATGTTATCACAAAGGCGGGGCGGTGGGGAGATATGGCAGGTGGCCTCAGGCCGAGGATTTTCGTTGCCCGTGCCGGCCTCTTCGCGGGCTCGCCCGCTGCCACAGAGGACCGCACCTCCCTGTGGGAGCGGGCGAGCCCGCGAAGAGGCCGGTACAGGCAATGATCAATGCAACCGCTTGCGACACATCAGTTGGGCCAGCTTGGCGGTATCCGGCCGCTCGACGATGCCGCGCTCGGTGACGATCACGTCGATCAGATCGGCCGGGGTCACGTCGAATACCGGGTTGAAGGCCTCAACCGGCGGTGCCACACGGGTGCCGGCGTAGTCCAGCAACTCATCGGCCTCACGCTCCTCAAGCGGAATATCCTCACCGGTGGCCAGGTTGAGGTCGATGCTGGTGCTCGGCGCCACCACCATGAAGCGCACGCCGTGGTGCATGGCACTGACGGCCAGCTGGTAAGTGCCGATCTTGCTCGCCACATCGCCATTGGCGGCAATGCAGTCGGCGCCGACCACCACCCAGGTGATGCCCTTGGTCTTCATCAGGTGGGCCAGCGCCGAGTCGGCACACAGCGTCACCGGGATGCCCTCCTTGGCCAGCTCCCAGGCGGTCAGGCGCGAGCCCTGCAGCCAAGGGCGTGTCTCCCCGGCGTACACCCGCTCGACCATCCCCTCCAGATAACCGGCGCGAATCACCCCCAGGGCCGTACCGATACCACCACTGGCCAGGGCGCCGGCGTTGCCGTAGGTCAGCAAGGTCTGCTCGTTGCCCTGATGGCGACGGATCAGCTCGATACCGTGCTGGGCCATGGTCAGGTTGGCTTCGCGGTCACTTTCATGGATGGCGATCGCTTCGGCTTCCAGCGCGGCCAGCACGTCTTCGGCGCCACGCACCCGCAGCAGTCGCTCACGCATGCGGTTCAGCGCCCAGAACAGGTTGGCCGCGGTGGGCCGGGCTTCGGCCAGGCTGAGGAAGTCCTCTTCCAGGTCCATTTCCCAGTCGCCCCCCTGGGCCAGGCGCTCTTCCAGGGCCAGGACCAGGCCATAGGCAGCGGCAATGCCGATGGCAGCGGCGCCACGCACAGCCATGTCGCGGATCGCCGCCGCCACCTGCGCGACATTGTCGCAGGTCAGCCAGCGTTCTTCCGACGGCAGCAGGCGCTGGTCGAGCAGGTGCAGGGCGCCGCCTTGCCAGCGCATCCCGGTCACCTTCTCCGCCGCCAAAAGTCGCTCGCGCATTGCCTCTCCCCGTCGTTCGGATATCAAAAGCCGGCGATTATAGCGACCCTCGGCCGCAGACGCTCGGGTATACTGCGCCCCATTTGAAGTGCAAGTTCCAGAGGATTGTTCAATGAGCAACGTCGACCACGCCGAAATCGCCAAGTTCGAAGCCTTGGCCCACCGCTGGTGGGACCGCGAAAGCGAGTTCAAGCCGCTGCACGACATCAACCCGCTGCGCGTCAACTGGATCGACGAGCGCGTCGGCCTGGCGGGCAAGAAGGTGCTGGACGTTGGCTGCGGCGGTGGCATCCTCAGCGAGGCCATGGCCTTGCGCGGCGCCACCGTCACCGGCATCGACATGGGTGAGGCCCCCCTGGCGGTCGCCCAGCTGCACCAGCTGGAATCGGGCGTCGAGGTCGAATACCGGCAGATCACCGCCGAAGCCCTGGCCGAAGAAATGCCCGAGCAGTTCGACGTGGTCACCTGCCTGGAAATGCTCGAGCACGTACCCGACCCGTCGTCGGTAATCCGCGCCTGCCACCGCATGGTCAAGCCCGGTGGCCAGGTGTTCTTCTCGACCATCAACCGCAACCCGAAGGCCTACCTGCTGGCCATCGTCGGCGCCGAGTACATCCTCAAGATGCTGCCGCGCGGCACCCACGACTTCAAGAAGTTCATCCGCCCGTCCGAGCTCGGCGCGTGGAGCCGTGTCGCCGGCCTCGAGGTCAAGGACATCATCGGCCTGACCTACAACCCGCTGACCAAGCACTACAAGCTCAGCAGCGACGTTGACGTCAACTACATGATCCAGACCCTGCGCGAGGAATGACCATGCGTTTGCGAGCAGTACTCTTCGACATGGACGGCACCCTGCTCGACACGGCGCCGGACTTCATCGCCATTTGCCAGGCCATGCTCGCCGAGCGCGGCCTGCCGGCCATCGATGACCAACGGATCCGCGACGTGATTTCCGGCGGCGCCCGCGCCATGGTTGCGGCCACCTTCGCCATGGACCCCGAGGCCGAAGGCTTCGAGGCCCTGCGCCTGGAGTTCCTCGAGCGCTACCAGCGTGACTGCGCCGTGCACAGCAAGCTGTTCGACGGCATGGGCGAGCTGCTGGCCGACATCGAAAAGGGCAACCTGCTGTGGGGCGTGGTGACCAACAAACCGGTGCGCTTCGCCGAGCCGATCATGCAGCAACTGGGCCTGGCCGAGCGTTCGGCCCTGCTGATCTGCCCGGACCACGTGAAGAACAGCAAACCCGACCCGGAGCCGCTGATCCTCGCGTGCAAGACGCTGGACCTGGACCCGGCCAGCGTGCTGTTCGTCGGCGACGACCTGCGCGACATCGAGTCCGGCCGCGACGCCGGCACCCGCACGGCGGCGGTGCGCTACGGCTATATTCATCCAGAGGACAACCCGAACAACTGGGGCGCCGATGTGGTGGTGGACCACCCGCTGGAACTGCGCAAGGTGATCGACAGCGCCCTGTGCGGCTGTTGATCCATGACGACTGACGGCTGACCCTGTGGGAGCGGGCAAGCCCGCGAAGCAGACACCCCGGTGCCTGGCACGGGCTACGCCCGTGTTCGCGGCGGTTCGACGCCTCGACACGCCCGCTCCCACAGGGATCGCATTCGCCCTCACGATCACAGGGAATATTCAATGTTCGACTACACTGCCCGCCCCGGCCTGCTCGCCGGCCGCGTCATCCTGGTCACCGGCGCCGGCCGCGGCATCGGCGCCGCTGCTGCCAAGGCCTATGCCGCCGTGGGCGCTACCGTGCTGCTGCTGGGCAAGACCGAGGCCAACCTCAACGAGGTCTATGACCAGATCGAGGCCGCCGGCCACCCGCAGCCCGTGGTGATCCCATTCAACCTGGAAACCGCCCTGCCCCATCAGTACGACGAGCTGGCGGTAATGATCGAAGAGCAGTTCGGCCGCCTCGACGGCCTGCTCAACAACGCCTCGATCATCGGCCCGCGCACGCCGCTGGAGCAGCTGTCGGGCGACAATTTCATGCGCGTGATGCACATCAACGTCGACGCCACCTTCATGCTCACCAGCACCTTGTTGCCACTGCTCAAGTTGTCTGAAGATGCCTCGGTGGTGTTCACCTCGAGCAGCGTCGGGCGCAAGGGCCGGGCCTACTGGGGTGCCTACGGGGTGTCGAAGTTCGCCACCGAAGGGCTGATGCAGACCCTGGCCGACGAACTGGAAGGCGTGGCACCAGTGCGCTCCAACAGCATCAACCCCGGCGCTACGCGCACGGCGATGCGGGCCCAGGCGTATCCGAGCGAGAACCCGCAGAACAACCCGCTGCCGGAAGAGATCATGCCGGTCTATCTGTACCTGATGGGGCCGGATAGCAAAGATGTGAACGGGCAGGCGCTCAACGCGCAGTAAGGCTCGAGATTGCCGGGGCTGCCTTGCAGCCCTTTCGCGACACAAGGCCGCTCCTACAGGGGAATGCGATCCGGTGTAGGAGCGGCCTTGTGTCGCGAAAGGGCCGCAAAGCGGCCCCAGAAATTTCAGCCAGCAGCCAAGGCCGGGCGCAGGCGCCCTTGCTGGCGCCCTTCCAGTTGCATGCACCGTTCCAGGAACAGGTACATGCAGTCATAGCTCTTGCAGATGGCCTTGCGCAGTTCGGTGCGCAGCCCCAGGGTCGGGTTCTCGCCCGCCAGCGTGCAGATGATCTCCAGCGCCTCCCAAGGGTGCGCGTCGTCGTACTGGGCATGCATCTTCAACCACTTCATCGCCCGCTTGCGCTGATCTTCCGGGAACCCCATGGCGTAGGTGTCTGCAGCGCAGACCACCGCCGACCACTCGCCCGTCGCCCCTTCGATCGCATAATTGGTCGCCGCCATGGCAATCGCCAGCGACTCGGTGGTGCACACCCGCCAGCACCAGTCGTTCAGCCCGTTCAGTTCTGGCGGTACATCCTGCGCCTGCAGCTCGTGCAGGTGCACGCCATGGGCCTGGCACCAGTTGACCCAGTAGTCGGCATGGTTGAGCTCGACGCGGATGTTACGCATCAGCCAACGCCGCGCCATGTCTTCGCCAGGGTGGCGGGCATAGCGGGTCTTGGTCAGGTTATGGGCCATGTACAAGGAAAACTGCTCGACCACCGGCCAGCCACCGATCAGGTACTGGCGAATGGTCGACTGGCGCAGCTGGCCATCGCGCAGACGCTGGTAGAACTCATGTTCGACCACCCGTCGCTTGCTTTCGCGGCAATCTTCGATCAGTTGCTGGGCCCACTGGGGGTAGCTGGCCGGGTCCATCAAGGGCCCGATACGTACGAATGCATCAATCACTTTTCAGCTCCTTGATCCTTGTGATTTGGCGGACGTGTTCAGCGAAAAGTACCTGGCGCCCGATGCAGCAAGGGCCGCGCAGCAATCCGTTGGCGCTGCAGACTGTCGCAGGTGAACACCTGCGGTCGTTCAATCAGATAGCCCTGGGCGTAATCCACGCCGATCTCCTGCAAGGCCTGCTCGATCAACGGTGTTTCGACGAACTCGGCGATGGTCCGCTTGCCCATGACGTGGCCGATGTGATTGATCACCTCGACCATGGCACGATTGACCGGGTCGTCGAGCATATCTTTGACAAAACTTCCGTCGATCTTCAAGAAGTCGACCGGTAAATGTTTCAAATAGGCAAATGACGACATCCCGGCGCAGAAGTCATCCAGTGAGAACTTGCAACCCAGCCCCTTCAATTCATTGATGAAGCGGATTGCGCTGCCCAGGTTGGCGATGGCGCTGGTCTCGGTGATCTCGAAGCAGACCATGCGCGGCGGAATGGCATATTCGACGAACAACCGCTGCAGATACTCGAGGAACTTGTCGTCGCCGATGCTCGTCCCCGAGAGGTTGATCGCGCACATCGCCAACGGCCCCTCCCGCCCTTCATCCAGGCATTGGCGGATGACCTGGAACACGTTGCGCACCACCCAGCGGTCCAGCGCCGTCATCAGGCCATAGCGCTCGGCGGCCGGGATGAAACTGTCGGGAAGGATGGTGCGACCGCTTTCGTCATGCAGGCGCAGCAGTATCTCGATATGGCCCGGCCCCTCGATGTCTTTCAGCGCGGCGATTTCCTGGCAATAGAGGCAGAAGCGGTTCTCCTCCAGGGCCACGTGCAGGCGCTGGATCCAGGCCATCTCGCCAAAGCGCATGGACAGTTCACTGTCGTCGGCGTGGTACACCTGTACCCGGTTACGGCCCTTTTCCTTGGCCATGTAGCAGGCCATGTCGGCAGCTCGCAACGAGGCCTCCAGCGTGCCCGGCACCTGCGCGATGTGCACCAGGCCGATACTGACGGTGGTCACGAACGGCCTGCCCTTCCACACGAAGTGCAGGCTCTGCACGGCCTGGCGCAAGTTCTCGGCGATGCGCTCGGACTGTTCGGGCGGGCAATTCTCCAGCAGCACACCAAATTCATCGCCGCCCAGGCGCGCCAAGGTGTCACCTTCGCGCAGCCCTGACTGCAGCACCGCGCAAATGTGCCTGAGCAGCTCGTCACCCGCTGCATGGCCACTGGTGTCGTTGACCAGCTTGAACTGGTCGAGGTCGAGGAACATCAGCGAATGCCGCCCGGCCTGGCGCACCAGGCTGTTGAGCGCCTGTTCCAGGCGGTATTCGAATTCGCGACGGTTGGCCAGGCCGGTCAAGGCGTCATGGGTGGCTTGCCAGGACAGGTTGGCGATGTACTGGCGCTCTTGGGTCATGTCGTGCAGCACCAGCACGATGCCCGCCACCTGGTCGTTGTTGATGATCGGCGAACCGACCAGGTTGACCGAAACCGTGCTGCCATCCAGGCGCTGGATCAGCCGGGCATGCTCAGCGCCGCCCTCGAGGCTGCCGCTGAGCACCTGCTCGACCAGCGTGCTGCCTTCGCCCTCCTGCTGCTCGTCGAGCAGGCTGAACAACGCCCCCAACGGCAGCCCCAGGGCCTGCCCGGACTGCCAGTGGGTCAACTGCTCGGCAGCCGGGTTCATGTAGCCGATATTACCCTCGACATCGGCGGTGATCACCGCATCACCAATCGCCTCGAGGGTGATCTGCGCCCGCTCCTTCTCCTCCCGCAGGGCATTGGCGAAGGCCTGGCGCTGGGCCAGCAGCTTGCTCGAACGGCGCCAGGCAAAGGTGATGAGGAACAGCGCAGTCAGCAGGTTGGTGACCAGCAGCACCCGCAGCAGCATCCGCGAGCCTTCGCCCAACGCATCGCTGAAGGCCTTGGCGGCCGGCGTGACGCCTTCGTTGATCGCGACGATGCGGGCTTTCCAGTCATCGAGCTGGGCAGCGCTGACCTGCCCCGCAGCAAAACCCGCGTGCATGTCGCTGGCCAGCATATCGAGCTTGATCAGGTAATCATCGCCGATGTTCCAGTAATCGATCGCCGTCTGCATATAGCTGACCTGGCGAAAATTACGGTAGAACCAGATGATCCGGTCGACATCGTCCGGGTGGTTGCCCCCCTGCAGCACAGCCTGACGGGCGCCTTGCAGGTCCGGGCTGGCCTGGTCGAGCAGTTCACGCAGTTCGTGGTCGCCCTGGGGCACGGTCATGACCTGGCGATAGCGCTGATAGGTACGCTCGTCGCGGTCATCGGCATACAGGTTGAGGTAATAGATGGCGTCTTTCTGCGCCTTGGACCAAAGGCTTTCACCGGCGACGTAGGCACGTACCGCCGACAACGCATAAAGGCTGAGGCTACCCAGCAACACCTGGAACACGACAACGGCGATGAAGGGCCAGATGATACCTGCCAACCTAGGCGCTTCTTGTGTGCGATTTCCCTTCATTTAGTCCCTGTCGCAGAGCAGATAAGACTTTGAATCAACCCAGACAAGCACAGCGTAGGCCATTTGCCATCTGAGTGGAGGGGAATTTCACACCTTCATGGATTGTGCTGGATTCTTCGCGGGCACAGGCGATAGGAAGCCGTCAGGTTTGTTGCAGATGCCCATACAACTTGGCATACAGCCCACCCTCGGCGATCAGCTGCTGATGGTCGCCATCCTCGGCCACATGCCCGCCGTCGAATACCAGCACGCGGTCGGCCTGCTTCACCGCCGACAAGCGGTGGGCAATGATCAGCGTGGTGCGGCCGCTGAGGAAGCGCGCCAGTGCCTGGTGCAGGTTGTACTCGGTGGCAGCATCCAGCGCCGAGGTGGCTTCATCGAGAATCACCACCTTGGGCTCGGCCAGGACCATGCGGGCAATCGCCAGGCGCTGGCGCTGGCCACCGGAAAGGCGCACCCCCGACCGGCCGACCACGCTGTCCAGCCCTTGCGGCAAGGCGGCAATGGTGGCGTCCAGCTGGGCAATGCGCAGTGCCTGCCAGCACGCTTCGTCAGTGCATTCGCGGCCCATGGTCAGGTTGGCGCGCACGCTGTCGTTGAACAGCGAGGGGTGCTGCAGCACCACCGCGACATTCTCGCGCAGGGTCTCAAGGCCGATTTCCTGCAGGCTGGCACCGCCAAAGCGGATAGTCCCGGCCTGCGCGCTGTACAGGCCCAGCAGCAACTGCACCAAGGTACTCTTGCCGCCACCACTGGCACCGACGATTGCCACTTTCTCACCGGGGGCAATGGCCAGGTTCAGCTGGTCCAGCACCGGCTCGTCGGCATAGGCAAACCGCAGGTCGCGCACCTCGATACCCACCGTCTCGCGGCCGCTGAACGGGTCACAGGACGCCGGGTACTGCGGCTCGTCGGCCCGCGACAGCAGCTCATTGAGCCGGCTCAGCGCACCGCCGGCAGCGTAGTAGGCATACTGCAGGTTGAGCAGCTGTTCCACCGGGCCGATCATGAACCACAGGTAGCTGAACACCGCCAGCATCTGGCCGATCGACAGGTCGGAAAACAGCACGGTCAGCATCGCCGCCGCACGGAAGATGTCGATACCGAACTGGAACAGCAGACCGCTGGCGCGGCCGCTGGCATCGCTCTTCCATTGCGATTCCACGGCATAGTCGCGCACTTCACGGGCCCGCAGGCCAAGGCGGCCGAGGAAATAGCCCTGGCGGTTGCCGGCACGGATTTCCTGGATGGCATCCAGGGTCTCCGACAATGCCTGGGTAAAACGCGAGGTGCTGTCGTTCTCGAGTTTCTTCAGGTGCTTGACGCGTTTGCCCAGCTGCACGGTGAAGTAGATCACCAGCGGGTTGAACAACAGGATCAGCAACGCCAGTTTCCAGTGCATCCAGATCAGGATCGCCGCCGTGCCGGTGAGGGTCAGCATGGCCACCAGGAAGCGGCTCAAGGTCTCGCCGACAAACTTGTCGAGGGTATCCAGGTCGGTGACCAGGTGCGTGGTCACGGTGCCGCTGCCCAGGCTTTCATATTCCTTCAGCGAGATGCGCTTGAGGCGCTCGATCAGGCGAATGCGCAGGCGGTAGACGATGTCCTTGGCCAAACCGGCGAACAGCTTGGCCTGCACCACGTTGAAGGCCAGCGCCGCCAGGCGCAGGCACAACGTGGCCACCAGCATCAGGCCGATGTAGCCGGCCGCCACTTGCCAGGCGCTCGGTAGCAGCTGGTTCATCCATTTCAGCGCGGCATCGCCGTGGCCCAGCAGCACTTCGTCAACCAGCAACGGCAACAGCAACGGGATCGGCACCGCGCAGCAGGCTGCCAGTACGGCGACCAGGTTGGCGGCCCAGAGGTTTTTCTTGTGATGCAGGGCCAGGCGCCGGATTTCCGCCCAGCTCAGGCGATCGGACACAGCGGCGGGCTTCCCTGGCACAGGGTCGTGCGACCCTGGCAGATCAAGCACAGACGGCCTGCTGTAGCCAGCGGCCAAGCAGCGGTTGCAGGCTGCCCAGCGGCTGGTAGCCATTGGTCAGCAACGCCAGCTGGCCGTTACGCTCAGCTAGCAGGGTCGGGAAGCCGGCGATGCCAAGGTCCTGTACCCAGCTGAAGTCGGCGCTGGTGGCGGCGCGAATATCATGGCTGGTGAACTGCTGGGCGAAGCGCTCGCGGTCGAAGCCGGCCTGTTCGGCCAGCTCGACCAGTTGCGGCGCGCGGGTGACATCCACGCCCTGCTCGTAGAACGAACGCTGGATCAGCGCCAGCAGCGGCCAGACACGTTCGGCGTCCAGCTCGCGGGCAGTGACCAGGGCGCGGCAGGCCGGCTCGGTGTCGTAGACGAAGCCGTCAGGCATGGCGCCGTCGAAACGGAACGGCTGCCCGGTGGCTTCGGCCACCGCTTGCCAGTGCTCGAGGATGTATTTGCGGGTCGAGCCGTCCAACGCGCTGCCGCCGCTGCGCAGCCCGCCCGGCACCAGCCGCGTGCTGACGCCCGCCTCGGCGGCCTGTGCGATCAGGGCCGCAGCCACAGGTGCGAAACCCCAGCACCAGGAGCACATCGGGTCCATCACATAGATCAGGCGGGCGGTCATGGTTCAAGCCTCGGCTTTGTAGTTGTAACCAATCGGGTGCGGCTGATTGCGAGCCTTGGCCAGCTCGATCTGCTTCTGCCGATCGATGGCGCTGCGGCGGGTCTTTTCGCTCAGGGTGTCCCAGCAATGCGGGCAGCTCACGCCTGGCGAATAGTGCTCCGACTCGCGGTCCTTGGCATCGACCGGGTGGCGGCAGGCATGGCACTGGTCGTACTCGCCCTCGCTCAGGTCATGGCGCACCGTGACGCGGTTGTCGAAGACGAAGCAGTCGCCGTCCCAGAGGCTCTCTTCCTGAGGCACTTCCTCGAAGTATTTCAGGATGCCACCCTTAAGATGATAGACCTCCTCGAAGCCTTCACCGAGCATGTAGCTGGACGCTTTTTCGCAACGGATGCCGCCGGTGCAGAACATCGCGACCTTCTTGTGCTTGCTTGGGTCGAAGTTGGCCTTGATGTACTCGGGGAACTCACGGAAGGTCTCGGTCTTCGGGTCGATGGCGCCCTTGAAGGTGCCGATGGCCACTTCGTAGTCGTTGCGGGTGTCGATCAGCAGCACTTCCGGGTCGCTGATCAGGGCGTTCCAGTCCTTGGGCTCGACATAGGTGCCGACGGCCTGGTTCGGGTCGACACCCGGCACGCCGAGGGTGACGATCTCTTTCTTGAGCTTGACCTTGGTGCGGTAGAACGGCTGCTCGTCGCAGTAGGATTCCTTGTGGTCGACATCGGCCAGGCGCGGGTCGTTGCGCAGCCAGGCGAGCAAGCCGTCGATGCCCTCGCGAGTGGCCGAAACGGTGCCGTTGATGCCTTCGTGGGCCAGCAGCAAGGTGCCTTTGACGCCGTTGTCGAGCATGGTCTTGAGCAGCGGTTCACGCAGCTCGACGTAATCTTCCAGGGTGACGAACTTGTAAAGCGCCGCCACGACGATAGCTTGGGACATGTAACAGACTCTCCAGTGGTTGCCCTCGTAAGGGGCGGACCGGGTTTGACCTAAAAAACATGGGGGCGCCTTGCGCCCCTTTCGCGACACAAGGCCGCTCCTACAGGGGAATGCGAATTCCTGTAGGAGTGGCCTTGTGTCGCGAAAGGGCCGCAAAGCGGCCCCCGGATTTTGCAGGATTGTACCAGAACGACGGAAAGGATTCAGTGCCCGCCGCCAGCACACACCGGCGAAGCCGGTGCTACGCCCACCTTGGCCCACTCTTCGGCCGTGTAGGTGTGGATCGCCAGGGCGTGGATCTCGCCCATCAGCTCACCCATGGTGGCGTAGACCTTCTGGTGGCGCTTGACGCTGTTGAGCCCGGCGAACTGCTCGCTGACGATCACCGCCTTGTAGTGGGTTTCCTGGCCACGGCTGTGCATGTGGCTTTCGTTGTGCACTTCAAGGTGTTGCGGGGCCAGCGCGGCCAGTTGCTGCTCGATGCGTTGCTGCATGCTCATCGGGTGCTACTCACTTCTTGGCCGGGGCGGCGGCCTTGCCAGCGTTCGGGTCCAGCTCCTTGGTCATGTCGTCGAGCAGCTTGTTGACCACAGGCACCGCCGGTTCCAGGCTGGTCTGGGTCAGCTGGGCCGACTGCTGGGTGACCTTGGGCATTTCACGCAGGACTTTCTTGCCCAGCGGCGACTCGTAGAACTTGACCAGGTCCTTGAGCTCTTGCTCGGTGAAGGTCTGGGTGTACAGGTCGACCATCTTCGGCTTCAGCTTGTTCCAGCCGATGGCGTTGTCCAGGGCAGCGTTGGCCTTGGCCTGGTAGCTCTCGAGCACCGGCTGCTTGGAGGCCGGGGCCTTGGTCTGGGCGAAACGCTGGGCGAACATCTGCTGGACCTGCATGTACACCGGAGTGCCCAGCTTGTCGGCATTGGCCAGGGTCAGGAATTTCTCGGCGGCAGCATTGTGGCTGGCGGTGGCAGCGAGTACCTGGCCGCTGGCACAGGCCAGGGCGACAGCAGCACAGAGGACACGGAGACGGGTCATTGCATTTCCTTCAGGAGGGGAGGCGGTACCTCAGAGTAGAGCATTCTGCTCCCGCAGGGGCGCAGCGCTCAAGTGGCACGACGAGCGAATGAACCGCTCGCACGCATGAGGGCCTAAACTGCTGATTCTGACTGACAAGGAGTGAACGCAGCATGAGCCGTATCGAGACAGACAGCCTGGGCCCGGTCGAAGTTCCTGAGGACGCCTACTGGGGCGCACAGACCCAGCGCTCGCTGATCAACTTTGCCATTGGCAAGGAACGCATGCCGCTCGCGGTGCTGCACGCCCTGGCACTGATCAAGAAAGCCGCCGCGCGGGTCAACGACCGCAACGGCGACCTGCCTGCCGACATCGCCCGGCTGATCGAACAAGCCGCCGATGAAGTGCTCGATGGCGAGCATGACGACCAGTTCCCGCTGGTCGTCTGGCAGACCGGCAGCGGCACCCAGAGCAACATGAACGTCAACGAGGTGATCGCCGGGCGCGCCAACGAGCTGGCGGGCAAAGGCCGCGGCGGCAAGGCGCCAGTCCACCCCAACGATCACGTCAACCGCTCGCAGAGTTCCAACGACTGCTTCCCCACCGCCATGCACATCGCCGCTGTCCAGGCGGTACACGACAAGCTGCTGCCGGCGATCGCCGAGCTGTCATCGGGCCTGGCCGAGTTGTCGGCGCGCCACAGCAAGCTGGTCAAGACCGGCCGCACGCACATGATGGATGCCACACCGATCACCTTCGGCCAAGAGGTGTCGGCCTTCGTCGCCCAGCTCGACTACGCCCAGCGCGCCATCCGCGCCACCTTGCCGGCGGTGTGCGAGCTGGCGCAGGGTGGCACCGCCGTCGGCACCGGGCTGAACGCCCCGCATGGTTTTGCCGAGGCCGTGGCCGCCGAGCTGGCCGCCCTCTCTGGCCTGCCCTTCATCACTGCCCCCAACAAGTTCGCCGCCCTCGCCGGCCATGAGCCGCTGACCAGCCTGGCCGGTGCGCTGAAGACCCTGGCGGTGGCGCTGATGAAGATCGCCAACGACCTGCGCCTGCTCGGTTCCGGCCCGCGGGCCGGGCTGGCCGAAGTGCGCCTGCCGGCCAACGAGCCGGGCAGCTCGATCATGCCCGGCAAGGTCAACCCGACCCAGTGCGAGGCGCTGTCGATGCTGGCCTGCCAGGTATTGGGCAACGACGCGGCAATCGGCTTTGCCGCCAGCCAGGGTCACTTGCAGCTGAACGTGTTCAAGCCGGTGATCATCCACAACCTGCTGCAGTCGATCGAGCTGCTGGCCGATGGCTGTCGCAACTTCCAGCAGCATTGCGTGGCCGGCATCGAGCCGGATGCAGAGCAGATGGCGGCGCACCTGGAGCGCGGCCTGATGCTGGTAACGGCGCTGAACCCACACATTGGCTATGACAAGGCGGCGGAGATTGCCAAGAAGGCCTACAGCGAGGGCAAGACCTTGCGCGAAGCGGCGCTGGAGTTGAAGTACCTGACCAATGAACAGTTCGACCAGTGGGTGAGGCCGGAGAACATGCTGGCGCCCGGTGGCAAGGGCTGAACAGCCGATTCCAGGAATAGCGCGAAACCTGTAGGAGCGGCCTTGTGTCGCGAAAGGGCCGCAGAGCGGCCCCAGCAATTTCGGCAGCGCTGCTGAAATCCTGGGGCCGCTTCGCGGCCCTTTCGCGACGCAAGGCCGCTCCTACAAAGAGCGCGCAATCCTATGCCAGGCGTGCCCTTCTGGCCTTCCAGCCGGCTACCAGCGAGGGCCCCAGGGCTACCAGGGTCGACCCCGCGACCACCGTCACCGCCCCCACATAGCCCAGCGTATTGATATCCTCGGCCTGCACATACTCCGGCCACACCACGGCAGCCAGCGCCACCGCGACAAAGGTCACCAGCGGTGTCAGCGCCAGCGTGGCGCTCACCCGTGACGCCTCCCAATGCGCCAACGCCTCGGCAAACGCGCCATAGGCCACCAGGGTATTCAGGCAACAAGCCAGCAACAGCCACCCCTGCACCGGGCTCAATTGCAGCGCCTCCAGCGGATGCACCCAAGGCGTCAACAGGGCCGCACAACTCAGGTAGATGACCATCATCACCTGCTGCGAATGCCACACCGTCAGCAGCTGCTTCTGGCTCAGGGCATAGAACACCCAGATGCTGGTGGCCAGGAGAATGGTCAGGACACCCGTGGTGTAGGTGCCCAGCGAGTTCAGCAGCTCTTCCAGGCGCTGGTTGAAGAACAGGCCGAAACCGCCCAGCAGCACCAGCAGGCCAATGCCCTGCCCCAGGCTGAAGCGCTCCTTGAACACGAACACGCTGGCCACCAGCAACAACACCGGGCCGATCTGCACCACCAGCTGGGCAGTGCCCGGGCTCAGCAGCTTCAGGCCGATCAGGTACAGCACATAGTTGCCCATCAGCCCGAACACGGCGACCACGATCAGGGCCTTGCCCTTGGGCGCCAGCTTGCGCAGCGACGGCAGGCGCCGCTGGGCGGCCAGCCAGGCGAACAGCACGCCGCCGGAAACCAGCAGGCGATACCAGGTGACGGTCATCGGGTCGACCACCTGCAGCACCTGCTTGAGCTTGATCGGCAGGATGCCCCAGAGCAGCGCGGTCAGCAGTGCCAGAAACAGGCCGTAACCCCAACGGCCGGAAGTTGTGTGCATACAGTCCTCGAATGTGCCCTTGGTGGGGGTAACCGAATTCTAAGGGCTTGGAGCTCCGAGCCGGAGGAAAATGCCGGGAAATAAATTCATCGGGTCATTCCTCGGCGGCATGACTGGCTATTTCTTGTCCTTGGCGAAAGCTGCCTCCAGGGCTTGGTTGATCGTGCGCAGCACCTTCACCCGCGCCCAGCGCTTGTCGTTGGCTTCGACCAGCGTCCACGGTGCGATCTCGCTGCTGGTGCGGTCGACCATGTCGCCCACGGCCTGGGTGTAATCATCCCACTTGTCGCGGTTGCGCCAGTCGTCTTCGGTGATCTTGTAGCGCTTGAACGGGATCTGCTCGCGCTCCTCGAAGCGCTCCAGCTGGGTCTGCTGGTCGATCGCCAGCCAGAACTTGACCACCACCACGCCTGCGTTGACCAATTGCTCTTCGAAGTCGTTGATTTCGCTGTAGGCACGCATCCAGTCGGCCGGAGTGCAGAAGCCCTCCACCCGCTCCACCAGCACCCGGCCGTACCAGGAGCGGTCGAAGATGGTGAACTTGCCGCGCGCCGGGATGTGCCGCCAGAACCGCCACAGGTAAGGCTGCGCGCGCTCTTCTTCGGTGGGCGCGGCAATCGGCACGATGCGGTACTGGCGCGGGTCCAGCGCGGCCGCCACGCGGCGGATGGCGCCGCCCTTGCCGGCAGCATCGTTGCCTTCGAAAACCGCCACCAGGGCATGCCGGCGCATGCGCTTGTCGCGCAGCAGGCCGGCCAGGCGGGCTTGCTCGGTGACCAGCTGCTCCTGATAGTCTTGCTTGTCCAGGCGCACGCTCAGGTCCAGGGCACCGAGCAGGCTGCGCTGATCGATGCTCCGGCCCAGCGGAGCGACGTTGCCCTGGTGCTTGCCCTTGGGGTTGTTGGCCAGCGCCGCCTGCAGGCTTTCCAGCAGGATGCGCCCCACCGCCAGGCTGCGGTAGTTCGGGTCGACGCCTTCGACGATATGCCACGGCGCGTAATCGCGGCTGGTGCGGCGCAGCACGCGTTCGCCGAAACGCACGAAACGGTCGTAGGTTTCCGACTGCTGCCAGTCCAGCGGGCTGATCTTCCAGCTGTGCAACGGGTCGTCCTTGAGCGATTTCAGGCGCGCCTTCATCTGCTTCTTGGACAGGTGGAACCAGAACTTGATGATCAGTGCGCCTTCGTCACAGAGCATCTGCTCAAGCCGTTCGGCACCGGTGATGGCCTGGTCGAGCACGGCGTCCTTGAACTGGCCATGGACCCGCCCCTGCAGCATCTGGCTGTACCAGTTGCCGAAGAACACGCCCATCCGCCCTTTGGGTGGCAACGCTCGCCAGTAACGCCAGGCCGGTGGCCGGGCCAGTTCTTCATCGGTCTGCTGGTCGAAGGTGAGCACGTCGATCATGCGCGGGTCCATCCACTCGTTGAGCAGCTTGACCGTTTCGCCCTTGCCGGCGCCTTCGATGCCATTGATCAGCACGATTACCGGGAACCGCGCCTGCTGTTTGAGTTCGTATTGCGCCTCAAGTAGCGCTTCGCGCAAGGCAGGCACTTCTGCGTCGTAGGTTTCCTTGTCGATGCTGTGACCGATTTCTGCGGATTCGAACATGCACTGGCTCCTTCATTGGATAAGCAAGACTAGCGGATTTGCGTAGCGCCTGCGCAAACCCGGCAGATGACATAAGATCCGCACATCCGCTGCAACCGAGCCAACCATGTCCACCCTCCTCCAGCATGCCCAGATCGACTGGGACGACCAGGGCCGCCCCCACTCGCGGCAGTACGACGACGTCTATTTCTCCAAGAATGAAGGCACCGACGAAACCCGCTACGTATTCCTCGAACAGACGCGCCTGGCGCAGCGCTTCGCCGCCCTGGCCCCACACGCTTGCCTGGTGATCGGCGAGACCGGCTTCGGCACCGGTATGAACTTCTTCTGCGCCTGGCAGCTGTTCACCGAACAGGCCCATGCCGATGCACGCCTGCATTTCATCAGCGTCGAGAAGTACCCGCTCGGCCGCGACGACATGGCTCGCGCCGCGCGCTTGTGGCCGGAGATGGCGGCCTTCACCGAGCCCTTCCTGGCCCAGTACGTGGCAGTGCACCCGGGCTTCCAGCAGTTCAGTTTCGACGACGGCCGGGTCACCCTGACCCTGTTGATCGGCGACGTACTGGAGCAACTGCCGCAGCTCGACGCCAGCATCGACGTGTGGTTTCTCGACGGCTTCGCCCCCGCGAAGAACCCTGACATGTGGACCCCAGAGCTGTTCGGCCAATTGGCACGGCTGGCCCACCCCGGCACCGCGCTGGGCACCTTCACCACCACCGGATGGGTGCGCCGCGGGCTGATCGATGCAGGCTTCACCATGAAGAAGATCCCAGGCATCGGCAAGAAGTGGGAGGTGATGAGTGGCGAATACACCGGGCATCCATCGCCGGCCATGGTCACGCCCTGGTACGCCCGCCCCGCGCCTGTGGCAGGCCCGCGCCAGGCACTGGTGATCGGTGCCGGCCTGGCGGGCAGCGCCAGCGCCGCCAGCCTGGCCACACGCGGCTGGCAGGTCACGGTGCTGGAACGCCACGCGGCGCCCGCGCAGGAGGCGTCGGGCAACCCGCAGGGTGTGCTGTACCTTAAGTTGTCCGCCCATGGCACCGCCTTGTCGCAGATGATCCTGGCCGGTTTCGGCTTTACCCGGCGCCAGCTCGAACGGTTGCAGCGTGGCCGCGATTGGGACGCCTGCGGTGTGCTGCAACTGGCCTTCGACCGCCAGGAAGGCGAGCGCCAGGCCAAGCTTGCCGAGGCCTTCGACAGCAGCCTGCTGCGGGCGCTGGAGCAGGCTGATGCCGAAGCGATTGCCGGGGTGGCGCTGCCTGCGGGCGGCCTGTTCTACCCCGAGGGTGGCTGGGTACACCCGCCCGCCTTGTGCCAGGCGCAGCTGCAGCACCCGAACATTCGCGTTCAACTCCATCAAGATGTGGTCGAGCTGCGCAAGGCCGACGGCCTGTGGCAGGCCTGGGATGGGGAGCATTTGCTGGCCAGCGCGCCGCTGGTGGTGCTGGCCGGGGCCGCCGATGTGCGCCGCTTCGCGCCTTGCGCGCAATTGCCGCTCAAGCGCATTCGCGGGCAGATCACGCGCCTGCCCGCCACTGAAGCCAGCCGTGCCTTGCGCACCGTGGTCTGTGCCGATGGCTACGTCGCACCGCCCCGGGGTGATGAGCACACCCTGGGTGCCAGTTTCGATTTCCACAATGATGACCTGACACCGACCGTTGCCGAGCACCAAGGCAACCTGGCGTTGCTGGATGAGATTTCCACCGACCTGGCCTCACGGCTGGGCGCGGAGGCACTCGACGTCGAGCAACTGCAGGGCCGGGCAGCGTTTCGTTGCACCAGTCCGGATTACCTGCCGATAGTCGGCCCGGTCGCCGACCCTGAAGTGTTTGCCCAGGCGTATGCCGTGCTCGGCAAAGATGCGCGACAGGTACCGGAGGTGGCGTGCCCGTGGCTGGATGGGCTGTATGTGAACAGTGGGCATGGCTCGCGAGGGTTGATCACCGCGCCGTTGAGTGGCGAGCTGATTGCGGCCTGGGCCAGTGGCGAACCGCTGCCGTTGCCACGGGCGGTGGCTGAGGCCTGCCACCCCAACCGGTTCATGCTGCGCCGGCTGATTCGCGGGAAGTGAGGGGGCTGGGGGCGTATGGCGATGGATCTCACAGGCGACACAAATTTATCGGCTCACACTTCAGGCCTCACCCCTGCTTATAACAGATCGATCTAAAACTCCCACAAACCGCACAGGTCAGTTCCTTACAGGGTGCCCTAATCCGGGGCGCTCATTCCCCAACGGAAAAACCGGTAAGGACCTATGTGCGGATTAGCAGGAGAGTTGCGTTTCACCCCCATCGACCAGGCCCCTCGCCCAGCCGACCTGGCTGCGGTAGAGCGCATAACCCACCACCTGGCGCCCCGTGGCCCCGACGCCTGGGGCTTCCATAGCCAGGGCCCGATCGCCCTCGGCCACCGCCGCCTGAAGATCATGGACCTGTCCGACGGTTCGGCGCAGCCGATGGTCGACAACACCCTGGGCCTGTCCCTCGCCTTCAACGGCGCCATCTACAACTTCCCCGAGCTGCGCCAGGAATTGCAGGCGCTGGGCTACAGCTTCTGGTCCGACGGCGACACCGAGGTGCTGCTCAAGGGCTACCACGCCTGGGGCGCAGCCTTGCTGCCCAAGCTCAACGGCATGTTCGCCCTGGCCATCTGGGAACGCGACAACCAGCGCCTGTTCCTGGCCCGCGACCGCCTGGGCGTCAAGCCGCTGTACCTTTCGCGCAACGGCGAGCGCCTGCGTTTCGCTTCGACACTGCCGGCGCTGCTCAAGGGGGGCGATATCGATCCGATGATCGACCCGGTGGCGCTCAACCACTACCTCAACTTCCATGCCGTGGTGCCTGCACCGCGCACGTTGCTGGCCAATGTACAGAAGCTCGAGCCAGGCACCTGGATGCGCGTCGACCGTCACGGCGAAGTCGAGCGCCAGACCTGGTGGCAGTTGCACTATGGCCCCAACCCGGACGAGCGCGACCTCGACCTGGAAGGCTGGACCACTCGCGTGCTCGACGCCACCCGCGACGCCGTGGCCATCCGCCAGCGCGCCGCCGTTGACGTCGGCGTGCTGCTGTCTGGCGGTGTCGACTCCAGCCTGCTGGTCGGCCTGTTGCGCGAGGTCGGCGTGGACGACCTGTCGACCTTCTCCATCGGCTTCGAGGATGCCGGCGGCGAACGCGGTGACGAGTTCCAGTATTCCGACCTGATCGCCAAGCACTACGGCACCCGCCACCACCAGCTGCGCATCGCCGAGCACGAGATCATCGAGCAGCTGCCGGCCGCCTTCCGTGCCATGAGCGAACCGATGGTCAGCCACGACTGTATCGCCTTCTACCTGCTGTCGCGGGAAGTGGCCAAGCATTGCAAGGGCGTGCAGAGTGGCCAGGGCGCCGACGAGCTGTTCGCCGGCTACCACTGGTACCCGAAGGTGAACGGTGCCGAGGATGCCTTCGCCGCCTACCGCGACGCCTTCTTCGACCGCAGCCATGACGAGTACCGCGACACGGTCCAGGCCCCTTGGCTGCTGGAGACCGACGCGGCCGGCGACTTTGTCCGCGAGCACTTCGCCCGCCCCGGCGCCCCCGAAGCCGTGGACAAGGCATTACGCCTGGACAGTACGGTGATGCTGGTCGATGACCCGGTCAAACGGGTCGACAACATGACCATGGCCTGGGGCCTGGAGGCGCGCACCCCATTCCTCGACTACCGCCTGGTCGAACTGTCGGCGCGCATTCCGGCACGCTTCAAGCTGCCCGACGGCGGCAAGCAGGTGCTCAAGCAAGCCGCGCGGCGGGTGATCCCCCACGAGGTGATCGACCGCAAGAAGGGCTACTTCCCGGTGCCCGGCCTCAAGCATCTGGAAGGCGCAACGCTCGGCTGGGTGCGCGACCTGCTGACCGACCCAAGCCAGGACCGTGGCCTGTTCAACCCGGCCATGGTTGACCGCCTGCTGAGCAATCCGCACGGCCAGCTCACCCCACTGCGCGGTTCCAAACTGTGGCAGCTGGCGGCCCTGAACCTGTGGCTCAGCGAACAAGGAATCTGACCGATGAAAACCCACGAAATCGCCTACGGTCAGCGCCTTCTGCGCGGCCAGGCGCCGTCCTACGAGCGCTTGCAGGCGCGCCTGGCCGGCGACGGCAGCGAGCCGCACGACCAGCCGCGTGTGTTGCACTGCGGTTGGGGGCGTCTGCTGATCGGCCACACCTACCCGGACCCAGCCAGCCTGGCCGCCGCCTTGCAGGAGGAGCGCCCCGGCGAGCGTGACATCGCCCTGTACGTGGCCGCCCCCCAGCAATTGCTGGCCCAGGCACCCCAGCAGCTGTTTCTCGACCCCTCCGACACCTTGCGCCTGTGGTTCACCGACTACCGCCCGGCGCAGCGGGTGTTCCGTGGCTTCCGTGTGCGCCGGGCGCAAAACCCCAGCGACTGGCAGGCGATCAATACCTTGTACCAGGCGCGCGGGATGCTGCCGGTCGACCCCGAGCTGGTCACCCCCCGCCACCTTGGTGGCCCGGTGTACTGGCTGGCCGAAGATGAGGACAGCGGTGCGGTGATCGGCAGTGTCATGGGCCTGAACCACAGCAAGGCGTTCGACGATCCCGAACACGGCAGCAGCCTGTGGTGCCTGGCCGTGGACCCGCAGTGCACCCGTCCGGGGGTTGGCGAGGTGCTGGTGCGCCACCTGGTCGAACACTTCATGAGCCGGGGCCTGGCCTACCTCGACCTATCAGTGCTGCACGACAACCACCAGGCCAAGCGCCTGTACGAAAAACTCGGGTTCCGCAACCTGCCGACCTTTGCGGTCAAGCGCAAGAATGGCATCAACCAGCAACTGTTTCTCGGGCCCGGCCCGGAAGCCGGCCTCAACCCATACGCCCGCATCATCGTCGACGAAGCGTTGCGCCGCGGTATCGAGGTGCACGTCGACGACGCCGCTGCCGGCCTGTTCACCCTCAGCCTGGGCGGGCGCCGGATCCGCTGCCGCGAGTCGCTGAGTGACCTGACCAGTGCCGTGACCATGACCTTGTGCCAGGACAAGCGCCTTACCCAGCATGTCCTGCGCAACGCCGGGCTGCAGGTGCCAGCGCAGCAGCTGGCCGGCAATGCCGACGACAACCTGGCGTTTCTCGACGAGCATGGCGCGGTGGTGGTCAAGCCTGTGGACGGCGAGCAGGGCCAGGGGGTGGCGGTCAATCTCACCTGCATCGAGGAAGTGACACAGGCCGTGGAAAGCGCCCGCCGCTTCGACAGCCGGGTGCTGTTGGAGAGCTTTCATGCCGGCAGCGACCTGCGCATTCTGGTGATCGGCTATGAAGTGGTGGCGGCGGCGATTCGCCACCCGGCCCAGGTGATCGGTGACGGCAAGCACAGCATTCGTCAGCTGATCGAGGCGCAGAGCCGCCGGCGCCAGGCGGCGACCGGTGGCGAAAGCCGCATCCCGCTGGACGACGAGACCGAACGTACCCTGCACAGTGCCGGGCACGGCTATGACGACGTGCTGCCCGCCGGCCAACGCCTGGCGGTGCGTCGCACGGCCAACTTGCATACCGGTGGCACCCTGGAAGACGTCACCGAACGCCTGCACCCGGTGCTGGCCGATGCGGCGGTGCGAGCGGCGCGCGCGCTGGAAATCCCGGTGGTGGGCCTGGACTTCATGGTACGCGATGCCGAGCAACCGGATTACGTGATCATCGAAGCCAACGAGCGGGCCGGGCTGGCCAATCATGAGCCGCAGCCGACGGCCGAGCGGTTTGTCGATTTGCTGTTCCCGCATAGCCGGCCTTTGGCATGAATCAGTGTTGAGGCCTTCGCGGGCACGCCCGCTCCCACAAGGGCGGTGCAATACCTGTGGGAGCGGGCGTGCCCGCGAAGGCCCCAACACAGGAACCAAGGAGTACCCATGACCGATCGACTCCCCGAACCCGACCTCGACTACATGAAGCGCGTGCTGCTGGAGATGCTCGCCATCCCCAGCCCGACCGGCTTCACCGATACCATCGTGCGTTACGTGGCCGAACGCCTGGACGAACTGGGCATCCCCTTCGAACTGACCCGCCGTGGCACCATCCGTGCCACCCTCAAGGGCCGGCAAAGCTCGCCCGACCGCGCCGTCTCGGCCCACCTCGACACCATCGGCGCCAGCGTGCGCCAGTTGCAGGACAACGGCCGCCTGGCCCTGGCCCCGGTAGGCTGCTGGTCGAGCCGCTTCGCCGAGGGCAGCCGGGTCAGCGTGTTCACCGACACCGGCGTCTTCCGTGGCAGCGTATTGCCGCTGATGGCCAGCGGGCATGCCTTCAACACCGCCATCGACCAGATGCCGATCAGCTGGGAACACGTCGAGGTACGCCTGGATGCCTACTGCACCACCCGCGCCGATTGTGAAACGCTGGGCATTGCCATCGGTGATTTCGTCGCCTTCGACCCACTGCCGGAGTTCACCGAAAGCGGCCATATCAGCGCCCGCCACCTGGACGACAAGGCCGGCGTGGCAGCCCTGCTGGCCGCCCTCAAGGCAGTGGTGGAAAGCGGCCGCCAGCCACTGATCGACTGCCACCCGCTGTTCACCATCACCGAGGAAACCGGCTCCGGTTCCGCCGCTGCCCTGCCCTGGGATGTCAGCGAGTTCGTCGGCATCGACATCGCCCCGGTCGCCCCCGGCCAGGCCTCCAGCGAGCATGCGGTGAGCGTGGCCATGCAGGACTCGTCCGGGCCATACGATTACCACCTGTCACGCCACCTGCTGAAGCTGGCCGGCGACCAGGACGTGCCAGTGCGCCGCGACCTGTTCCGCTACTACTTCAGCGATGCCCACTCGGCCGTGACCGCCGGGCATGACATCCGCACCGCGCTGGTGGCGTTCGGCTGCGATGCCACCCATGGCTACGAACGTACCCATATCGACAGCCTGGCCGCGCTCAGCCGCCTGCTTTCGGCATACCTGCTCAGCCCACCCGTGTTTGCCAGCGACTCGCAACCGGCCAATGCCTCGCTCGAGCGCTTCAGCCACCAGCTGGAGCACGATGCGCAGATGGAAAGCGATACCCGGGTACCGGCCGTGGACAGCCTGGTAGGAAACAAAAGCTGATGGCCATGGAATCGCGTAGCATGCAGGGATTCATGAACAAGACCGTGCACTGCCCATGCTGATCCCCTACGACCAACTGCAAGCCGAAACCCTGACCCGCCTTATCGAAGACTTCGTCACCCGTGACGGTACCGATAACGGCGACGATACCCCGCTGGAGACCCGTGTGCTGCGGGTGCGCCAGGCGTTGGCCAGGGGCCAGGCGTTCATCCTGTTCGACCCGGAGAGCCAGCAGTGCCAACTGCTGGCCAGGCATGACGTGCCCCGCGAGCTGCTCGAGTGACATCGTGCCTTGTCGCGGGTCCTGTGGGAGCGGCCTTGCGTCGCGAAAGGGCTGCAGAGCAGCCCCAGCAATCTCGGCGCAGTCGCTGATATCCTGGGGCCGCTTTGCGGCCCTTTCGCGACGCAAGGCCGCTCCCACAGAGGCCGGTGCCGGTCAATCAGCCTTGCGCGCCAGCGCAGCCTTGATCCGCCGATAGACTTCGGCCCGGTGCACCGGCACCTTGCGCGGCGCATCCACACCAAAGCGCACCACGCCATTGCGCGTTTCCACTACCTTGATCCGAATATCGTCACCAATGGTGATGACTTCACCGATTTCACGCGTGATCACCAACATGTCCCGGCCCTCTCGCAACAGGAAAAGACCGCAGAGTGCTCAGGGATATTCCTCTGGACAATACTTCGCCTGCAATTCAGAACGAGCCTACGCAGGCAGGTAATTTCTCCTACAGACAATTCCTACAATCAACGCGGCTGCGCCTTGGCCCGCATCTTTACCGCCATGTCCGCCATCGCATCGTACAGCCGCTCCGGCGCCTGGCGTTTGAGCTGCCAAGCCTCGCGCCCGGCGGTATGGGGGAGGATCAGGAACTCACCCGCCGCGACGTGCTGGTGGATGTAGTCGGCGATATCCGCCGCGCTGATCGGCGAGCCTTCCAGCAGCTTGCCGACCTGGGCTTTCATCGCCGGGTTGGGCCCACGGAACGAGTCCAGCAGGTTGGTCTGGAAGAACGACGGGCACACGCAGTGCACCGCCACCTCGAGCTGGCGCAGCTCCACCAACAGGCTCTCCGAAAGCGCCAGCACGCCGGCCTTGGCCACGTTGTAGTTGCTCATGCCAGGCCCCTGCATCAGCGCCGCCATGGACGCGACGTTGATGATGCGGCCCTTGCTGCGCTCCAGCTGCGGCAGGAACGCCTTGCACCCCTTGACCACGCCCATCAGGTTGACCGCAATCTGCCAGTCCCAGTCTTCCAGCGACAGCTCGGCGAAGAAGCCACCCGAGGCGACGCCGGCATTGTTGACGATCACATCGATGCCGCCGAACTTTTCTTCGCAGGCCTGGGCCAGGGCGGTGAGCTGGCTGTAGTCGCGCACGTCGCAGCGCTGGACGAAGCCCTCGCCCCCTGCGTCCCGCACCAGCGCCAAGGTTTCGCGCAGGCCCGCTTCGTTGACATCGGCCAGCGCCAGGTGCCAGCCCTCACGCGCCCAGCGCAGGGCGATCTCGCGGCCAAGGCCGGAGCCGGCGCCAGTGATCATGATGCGGTTTTGCATGGTGGCACGCCTTGTTCTGACAGGTTGTGCAGCGAGTCTAATCAAGGCTTCGGCCGGGGGCAGGATCCATCAGGGTAGTGAATGGGCGGGCATGTCTGTGTAGTCAGTGCCAGCCTCTTCGCGGCTAAAGCCGCTGCCACAGGGATCACCTAAGGCCTGAGGCCAGCACAGGTAGTATTCAAATGGAATCTTTGGCAAGCGGCACCGGTCCGAATTTACAAGAGGCCAGCAGTCCGAGGCCCTTGACCTTCAACCATGCAAGGACTCCGTCATGACCACGATTCTCATCATCATCCTGATCCTTCTGCTGATTGGTGGCTTACCGGTCTTCCCGCACTCGCGCAGCTGGGGCTACGGCCCGTCCGGCATCGTTGGCGTGGTGCTGGTGATTCTGTTGGTGCTATTGCTGCTAGGCATGATCTAGCCGCAGCCCATGAAAAAACCGCGCCAAGGCGCGGTTTTTTCATGGCCGGTGGATCAGTGCGAAACCGCGCCGGAAGCGCCCAGGCCGGTCTGCGAGCGAACGAACTGCGGGAAGAACTTGGCACGTTCGTCATCCGCTGCCTTGGACTTGTCGGTGATCGAGAAGAACCAGATCCCGATGAAGGCGATGATCATCGAGAACAGCGCCGGGTACTCGTACGGGTAGATGGCTTTCTCATGACCAAGGATCTGCACCCAGATGGTCGGGCCGAGGATCATCAGCGTCACCGCGCTCACCAGGCCCAGCCAGCCGCCGATCATGGCGCCGCGGGTGGTCAGCTTCTTCCAGTACATCGAGAGCAGCAGTACCGGGAAGTTGCAGCTGGCGGCAATGGAAAACGCAAGGCCAACCATGAAGGCGATGTTCTGCTTCTCGAACAGGATACCCAGGCCGATCGCCAGCACGCCAAGGGCAATGGTGGTGATCTTCGACACGCGGATCTCGTCCTTGTCGTTGGCCTTGCCCTTGCGCCAGACGCTGGCATAAAGGTCGTGGGAAACCGCCGAGGCACCGGCCAGGGTCAGGCCGGCAACCACCGCCAGGATGGTGGCGAAGGCCACGGCCGAGATGAAGCCGAGGAACACGCTGCCGCCCACGGCATCGGCCAGGTGCACCGCCGCCATGTTGTTGCCGCCGATCAGGGCGCCAGCGGCGTCCTTGAAGTCCGGATTGGTGCTGACCAGCAGGATCGCGCCAAAGCCGATGATGAAGGTCAGGATGTAGAAGTAGCCGATGAAGCCGGTGGCGTACAGCACGCTCTTGCGGGCTTCCTTGGCGTCACTGACGGTGAAGAAGCGCATCAGGATATGCGGCAGGCCAGCGGTACCGAACATCAGCGCCAGGCCCAGGGAGAACGCCGAGATCGGGTCTTTCACCAGGCCACCCGGGCTCATGATCGCCTCGCCCTTGGCGTGCACCTTGATCGCTTCGGAGAACAGCGTATTGAAGTCGAAGCCGACGTGTTTCATCACCATCAGCGCCATGAAGCTGGCACCGGACAGCAGCAACACGGCCTTGATGATCTGCACCCAGGTGGTAGCCAGCATGCCGCCGAACAGCACATACAGGCACATCAGGATACCCACCAGGATCACCGCGACGTGGTAATCAAGGCCAAACAGCAGCTCGATCAACTTGCCCGCGCCGACCATCTGCGCGATCAGGTAGAACGCCACCACCACCAGCGAACCGGAGGCCGACAGCGTGCGGATCTCCTTTTGCCCGAGGCGGTACGAGGCAACGTCGGCGAAGGTGTACTTGCCGAGGTTGCGCAGGCGTTCGGCGATCAGGAAGAGGATGATCGGCCAGCCGACCAGGAAGCCGATCGAGTAGATCAGGCCATCGTAGCCAGAGGTGAACACCAGGGCCGAAATACCCAGGAACGAGGCCGCCGACATGTAGTCGCCGGCAATCGCCAGGCCGTTCTGGAAGCCGGTGATCTTGCCACCGGCGGCGTAGTAGTCAGCCGCCGACTTGTTGCGCTTGGAGGCCCAGTAGGTGATACCGAGGGTGAAGGCGACGAAGGCCACGAACATGGCGATCGCCGGCACGTTCAGCGGTTGTTTCTGCACCTCGCCGGTCAGGGCATCGGCGGCCCACACGGCGGGTGCAAAGGCTCCGCAGGCCATGATGGCCAGGGCTTTGGCGTGGCGAATCATTGTTGCGCCTCCTTCAGGATGGCCTTGTTCAGCTCATCGAATTCACCGTTGGCGCGGCGCACGTAGATGGCGGTCAGGACGAATGCCGAAACGATCAGGCCGACGCCCAGGGGAATGCCCCAGGTAATCGACGAGCCAGGGCTGAGCTTGGTGCCCAGAATCTGCGGACCGTAGGCGATCAGGAGGATGAAGGCGCAGTAGAGGCCGAGCATGATCGCCGAGAGAATCCAGGCGAACCGTTCACGTTTGCTGACCAGCTCCTTGAAGCGCGGGCTGTTTTGTATCGAGAGGTAAATGCTGTCGTTCATTGTTTTTGTCCTAGCAGCACAGGTAGGGGATGGAACCCACACCCTTACTTTATGCAGCTGTTGGACGCCAACCAGACGACCTTAGTCTTAGATGCAACGGTGTTTTACAGAATCTGCAAAAAAGCGGGGCCGCTTTGCGGCCCTTTCGCGACACAAGGCCGCTCCTACAGGAGATCGCACACATCTGTAGGAGCGGCCTTGTGTCGCGAAAGGGCTGCAGAGCAGCCCCATGCTCTAAAAATTACTTGCCAGTCCACTCTTTAACGCGGTCAGGGTGCTTGGCCACCCAGTCCTTGGCCGCTGCCTCAGGCTTGGCCCCTTCCTGAATGGCCAGCATCACCTCGCCAATCTCATCCTTGGACTGCCACTGGAATTTCTTCAGGAACTCCGCCACTTCCGGCGCCTTGGTGCCCAGTTCCTTGCTGCCGATGCTGTTCACGGTCTCAGCCGCGCCATATACGCCTTTCGGGTCTTCGAGGAATTTCAGCTTCCACTTGGCGAACATCCAGTGCGGCACCCAGCCGGTCACTGCAATCGACTGCTGCTTGGCATACGCGCGGCCCAGTTCGGCGGTCATGGCCGCGCCGGAGCTGGCCTGCAACTTGTAGCCGGTCAGGTCGTAGTCTTTGATGGCCTGGTCGGTCTTGAGCATCACCCCCGAACCTGCATCGATACCGACGATCTTCTGCTTGAAGCTGGTATCGGTCTTGAGGTCGGCAATGCTCACCGCCTTGACGTACTCGGGAACGATCAGGCCAATCTTGGCATCCTTGAAGTTCGGGCCGTAGTCGACCACGTTGTCCTTGTTCTTGGTCCAGTACTCACCGTGGGTGACCGGCAGCCAGGCCGAGAGCATCGCGTCGAGCTTGCCGGTGGCCACACCCTGCCACATGATGCCGGTGGCCACGGCCTGCAGCTTCACGTCGTAACCGAGTTTCTGCTTGATCACCTCTGCGGCGACGTTGGTGGTCGCCACGCTGTCAGCCCAACCATCCACGTAACCGATGCTGACTTCTTTGGCCATGGCCTGTGCAGCGCTCATGGCCAATACCAGGGCGGTGCCCACCCCCAGGAAACGGCGCATTCTTGTAAAAGTAGCCATCAAAGCATCCCCTCGTCAGGTCTTGGAGATTGCATCATCTTCCTGCAACAAAGCGCGACCTGCTCCCACTGCGACCTGTACCACTCCATAGGCGACAGCACTGTGCCATTAGCGGCATCGAGCTACAGCGCCCTGCGCGATCCTTGCATGCCAAAGGTTTGGCGTCAGGCTACTATCTAACGTTTTGCGCCTGACGATGGACCGCCCGATGCCCGATGCCTCCCGCCCGCTGCCGTTGTACCTGCTCGCCTGCCTGCTCGCCCTGCTCGGGCTGGGAGCGCTCTGGTACGGGCTGGGCAAGCCGGTGCAGTTGCCCGACGCGGCCAGCCCCACGCATAAATTGCAGTGTGCGTCGTACACCCCGTTCGACAAGGACCAGTCGCCCTTCGACCAGCCTTTCCGACTGCGCCCGGCGCGCATGGACGCCGACCTGGCGTTGCTGGCCGAGCGATTCCAGTGCATCCGCACCTATTCGATGACCGGCCTTGAGGCAATCCCGGCGTTGGCGCGCAAGCATGGGCTGAAGGTGATGCTTGGCGCCTGGGTCAACGCCAACCCGGTCGACACCGGCAAGGAAGTGGACGCGCTGATTGCCGCTGCCAATGCCAACCCGGACGTGGTCAGCGCAGTCATCGTCGGCAACGAGGCGCTGTTGCGCAAGGAAGTGACCGGCGAGCAGCTGGCCGCGCTGATCGCAAAGGTGAAAAGCCAGGTCAGTGTGCCGGTGACCTATGCCGATGTCTGGGAGTTCTGGTTGCAGCACCCGCAGGTGGCGCCGGCCGTGGACTTCCTGACCATCCACCTGCTGCCCTACTGGGAAGACGACCCACGCGGCATCGACGATGCCCTGGCCCATGTTGCCGATGTGCGCCAAGTGTTCGGCAACCGATTCGCGCCCAAAGACATCTTCATCGGCGAAACCGGGTGGCCCAGCGAAGGTCGCCAACGCGAGACCGCAGTGCCCAGCCGGGCCAACGAGGCGCGCTTCATACGTGGTTTCGTCAGCATGGCCGAGGCCAATGGCTGGCACTACAACCTGATCGAAGCCTTCGACCAGCCGTGGAAGCGAGCCAGTGAAGGTGCCGTGGGCGGCTATTGGGGGCTGTACGATGCCGACCGGCAGGACAAAGGCGTGCTCGAAGGGCCGGTCAGCAACTTGCATTACTGGCCGCAGTGGTTGCTGGCGAGCGCGCTGTTGATGGCGGCCACGCTGCTGATGGCCGGGCGACCCGCGACACCGCTGGCAGCCCTGCTGTTGCCAGTGCTGGCCGCGTTCGCTGCGGGCTGCCTGGGCTTGTGGGGCGAGTTGATGCGCACCCATGCGCGGTTTGCCGGGGAGTGGGTGTGGGCGGTGGTGCTTGCTGGGTTGAACCTGCTGGTGCTGATGCATGCGGCCCTTGCCCTGGCACGCCGCGACGGCTGGCGTCGGCGGCTGTTCGACTATATGCAGGCTCGGGCCGGTTGGCTGTTGCTCGCGGCCGGTTTTGCAGCGGCGGTGAGCATGCTGGCGATGGTGTTCGACCCGCGCTACCGCAGCTTCCCCAGCGTGGCGCTGGCATTGCCGGCGCTGGTGTACCTGCTCAGGCCCGTGGCGGCGCGGCGAGCGGAGGTGGCGTTGCTGGCCTTCATCGTCGGCGCCGGGGTGTTGCCGCAACTGTTTCGGGAAGGTTGGGAGAACCAGCAGGCTTGGAGCTGGGCGGTAGTCAGCGTGCTGATGACCGCAGCCCTGTGGCGAAGCCTGCGAATTACTATAAGGCGATAAGCTTTTTGTAGGAGCGGCCTTGCGTCGCGAAAGGGCCGCGTAGCGGCCCCAGCAATCTCGGCAGAATGCTGAAATCTTGGGGCCGCTACGCAGCCCTTTCGCGACGCAAGGCCGCTCCTACACAGACCGTGTAGTTTTTCAGGCTGCACGTTGCCGTACCAGGCGCAAGCCCGCCAGCACCACCACGAACACCGCGATGCTGGCGGTATACAACACCAGGGCGGGAACGCCGAACACCAGCGCCAACACCGCCAGCCACCAACCGCCACGACTGGTAATGACCTGGGCAAGCAACGCCAGCCCCAACCCGGCCCAGGCCATCACCTGAAAGTGAATGCCCAGCCCCAACAACGAACGTACCTGGCACTGCCAGTGGTCGCCCGGCACTGCGCACAGCCCCACCCACTGTCCATCTTCCATCAAGCCATAGCGCACGCCATAACTGGCGGCAAGCCAGATGGCCAGAAACATCAGCAGTAGAGCGCCCGGCAGCGTTCGAGACATCCCGTTCTCCAATAGCGGTAATCGAAATCATCCATGATCGCCCAAGCCCTGTTGTAAGGCAAAATCACAACCCTGCAGCTATGTTGCAGATAACAAGCGCACCAAAGGCCACCGCGCTCGGCAACTTTGCCCAGGCAACCGTGGTCCTAGCCTGCGTACTGCACGACCTTGATCCTTCTGGGGGAACACATGCTTCGATCTTGGCGCCTTGCCGCCCTTCTTGGCGGCCTGCTCATGGCTGCGGCCGCTTCGGCGCGGGATATCGACGCCGCCAGCTACGGCTACCCCTTGACCAACCCGTTCGAGGCGACCATCGCCACCACGCCGCCGGAGCAGCGCCCGACCCTGCCCAGCGACGATGACATCGACCAGTCCGACTACAGCCTGAACCTGCGCCCCGAGCGCGAGTTCACCCTGCCCGACAACTTCTGGGCAGTGAAGAAGCTCAAGTACCGCCTGGCCCGCCAGGACCACGAGGCACCGCTGATCTTCCTCATCGCCGGTACCGGTGCGCCCTACTCCAGCAGCATCAACGAGTACCTCAAGAAGTTGTTCTACCAGGCCGGCTACCACGTGGTGCAACTATCGTCGCCGACCAGCTACGACTTCATGAGCGCCGCCTCGCGCTTCGCCACCCCCGGGGTCAGCCAGGAGGACGCCGAGGACTTGTACCGGGTGATGCAGGCCGTGCGTGCCCAACACCCGCGCCTGCCGGTCAGCGAGTACTACCTGAGCGGCTACAGCCTGGGCGCGCTGGACGCTGCCTTCGTCAGCCACCTCGACGAAACCCGCCGCAGTTTCAACTTCAAGCGCGTGCTGCTGCTCAACCCGCCGGTCAATCTGTACACCTCGATCAACAACCTGGACAAACTGGTGCAGACCCAGGTCAAGGGCATCGACCGCAGCACCACCTTCTACGAACTGATGCTGGCGAAGCTCACCCGCTATTTCCAGGACAAGGGCTACATCGACCTCAACGACGCCCTGCTGTACGACTTCCAGCAGTCGAAACAGCACCTGTCCAATGAACAGATGGCCATGCTCATCGGTACCTCGTTCCGCTTCTCGGCGGCCGACATCGCCTTCACTTCCGACCTGATCAACCGCCGCGGCCTGATCATTCCGCCGAAGTTCCCGATCACCGAGGGCAGCAGCCTGACGCCGTTCTTCAAACGGGCGCTGCAATGCGACTTCGACTGCTACATGACCGAACAGGTGATCCCGATGTGGCGCGCGCGTACCGATGGCAACAGCATCCTGCAACTGGTCAACCAGGTCAGCCTGTATGCGCTGGAAGACTACCTGCGCAACAGTGACAAGATCGCCGTGATGCACAACGCCGACGACGTCATCCTCGGCCCCGGCGATATCGGTTTCCTGCGCAAGGTGTTCGGCGACCGGCTGACCCTTTACCCCCATGGCGGCCATTGCGGCAACCTCAATTACCGCGTCAACAGCGACGCCATGCTGGAGTTCTTCCGTGGCTAACCAATTCCTCCTCGCCACCGCGCTGCTCGTCGCCGCCGGCAATGCCCTGGCAGCCGAAACCGCACCACGGGCCAGCGTGGTCGAAGCCGACCCGCAAGTCACCCAGGCGCCGCTGACACCAGAGGCCGACGGCTTCATCGACCCGCTGCGCGAATTGAAATTCAACCCAGGGCTGGACCAGCGCGAATTCGAACGCTCGACCCTGGAAGCGCTGAACGTGTACGACCCGCTGGAGTCGGTGAACCGGCGCATCTACCACTTCAACTACCGCCTTGACCAATGGGTGCTGCTGCCGCTGGTCAGCGGTTACCAGTACGTCACGCCCAGCTTCGTGCGCACCGGGGTGAGCAACTTCTTCAACAACCTGGGTGACGTGCCGAACCTGTTCAACAGCGTGCTGCAGCTCAAGGCCAAGCGCTCGGCGGAAATCACCGCGCGGCTGATGTTCAACACCATCATCGGCGTGGGCGGCTTGTGGGACCCGGCCACCAGCATGGGCCTGCCGCGCCAGAGCGAGGACTTTGGCCAGACCCTGGGCTTCTATGGCGTGCCGGAGGGGCCGTACCTGATGCTGCCGGTACTTGGCCCGTCGAACCTGCGCGACACGACCGGACTGGTGGTGGACTATGCCGGCGAGCAGGCGGTCAATTACCTGAACGTGGCCGAAGCCAGCGAGCATCACCCGGAGATCTTCGCCTTGCGCGTGGTGGACAAGCGCTACACCACCAAATTCCGCTATGGGCAGCTCAACTCGCCGTTCGAGTATGAGAAGGTGCGTTATGTGTACACCCAGGCGCGCAAGCTGCAGATCGCCGAGTAGGCAGGCCCGGCCTCTTTGCGGCTAAAGCCGCTCCCACAGGTACTGTGCAGGTCTCAGGCCTGAGGTGATCGCTGTGGGAGCGGCTTTAGCCGCGAAGAGGCCGGTACAGGCAACATCAAATCCCCAGGAACTGGCACAGCTCGCGCTTCTTCGCCAGGGCATCGCGCCGCCCCAGTTCGATCAGTTCGCTGCAATAACTGGCCTCGAACAGCAGATAGCTCAGCACCCCTGCTCCGCTTGTCCGGGTCGCCCCCGGGCCGCGCAGGAACAGGCGCAACGCCGCCGGCAACTCGCGCCGGTGCCGCGCCGCAATCTCGTCCAGCGGTTGGCTGGGCGCTACCACCAGCACCTCGATCGGCGCCAGCCCCAGGCGCCGTGCATCCAGGTGCGCCGGCAGCAGCCGGCTGAGGTGGTTGAGCCGCTGCAGCAGCTCGATATCGTCTTCCAGGCTGTCGATGAACGTGCTGTTGAGCATGTGCGCGCCAATCTGCGCCAGGCTCGGCTGCTGGCCGCTGAACACGCGCTGGGTCGGCAACGGCGCAGCCGGGCGCTGCGGGTTGCCGCTGACCCCGACCACCAGCACCCGGCTGGCGCCCAGGTGCAGGGCTGGACTGATCGGTGCCGACTGGCGCACCGCGCCGTCACCGTAGTACTCGTCACCCAGGCGCACCGGGGCGAACAGCAGCGGGATCGCCGCGCTGGCCAGCAAGTGATCGATGGTCAACGGTGTGGGCACGCCGATACGGCGGTGGCGCAGCCAGGCATCGATGGTGCCGCGCCCCTGGTAGAAGGTCACCGCTTGGCCGCTTTCGTAGCCGAAGGCGGTCACGGCGACTGCCCGTAGCTGTTCGGCGGCGATGGAATGGCCGATGCCATCCAGGTCCAGGTGCGACTGCAACAGGCCCCGCAGCGGGCTGCTGTCGAGCAAGGCCACCGGCACCTGGCCGCCCAGGCCCAGCAGGCTATGGCCAACGAAGCGGCTGGCCTGGCGCACGACGCCGGGCCAATCGCTGCGGATCACCAGGCGGCTGCGGAAGTTCTGCCAGAACGTGGTGAGGCGCTGCACCGCATCGTTGAAGCGGGTGGCGCCACTGGCCAGGGTAACGGCGTTGATGGCACCGGCCGAGGTGCCGACGATGACCGGGAACGGGTTATGTGCGCCGGGCGGCAGCAGTTCGGCGATGCCGGCAAGGACGCCGACCTGATAGGCGGCGCGGGCACCGCCGCCAGAGAGGATCAGACCAGTTACCGGGGGTGGTGCCATGGATTCCTTCCTGGGGTTGATGTGCTTTCAGGCCTGTCCTCTTCGCGGGCACGCCCGCTCCCACGGGTTATGCAATCCCTGTGGGAGCGGGCGTGCCCGCGAAGAGGCCGGCACAGGCAACAAACGGTCTAGCGTTTTTTCTTGTCGTACAGCCGTGGCGCGCCCTCAGGCCGCGACTTGAAGCGCCGGTGCGCCCACAGGTACTGCTCCGGGCACTCGCGCAGCACACCCTCGACCCACTGGTTGATACGCAGGCAATCCGCTTCTTCGCTTTCACCGGGGAAGTTCTCCAGCGGCGGGTGGATCACCAGACGATAGCCGCTGCCGTCCTCCAGGCGCTTCTGGGTGAAGGGAATCACCTGCGCCTTGCCCAAGCGGGCGAACTTGGTGGTCGCGGTGACCGTGGCTGCCGGAATACCGAACAACGGCACGAAGATGCTCTGCTTGGCGCCGTAGTCCTGGTCCGGTGCATACCAGATCGCCCGGCCCGAGCGCAGCAGCTTGAGCATGCCACGCACGTCATCACGCTCCACGGCCAGCGAATCGAGGTTGTGCCGCTCACGGCCACTGCGCTGGATGAAGTCGAACAGCGGGTTGCCGTGCTCGCGGTACATGCCGTCGATGGTATGCGCCTGGCCAAGCAACGCGGCGCCGATCTCCAGGGTGGTGAAGTGCACCGCCATCAGAATCGCGCCCTGCCCGGCCTGCTGCGCAGCCTGCAGGTGCTCGAGGCCTTCGATGTGGGCCAGGCGCGCCAGGCGAGCCTTGGGCCACCACCAGCTCATGGCCATTTCGAAGAAGGCGATACCGGTCGAGGCAAAGTTGGCCTTGAGCAGGCGCTGCCGTTCGTCGTCGGACAGCTCCGGGAAGCACAGCTCGAGGTTGCGCGCGGCAATGCGCCGGCGCTCACCGGCCACGCGATACATCAGCGCGCCCAGGGCAGCGCCGAGCCATAGCAGGGCACGGTAGGGCAACTGCACCACCAGCCACAGCAGGCCCAGGCCCAGCCACAGGCCCCAGAATCGCGGGTGGAGGAAATAGGGTCGAAAACGCGGGCGTTCCATTGAAGCTTCCGGCAAGACAAAGGCCGAGCATTCTACATCGGATCGGCACCGGTTGCGGCCAACCGGTCTTATCGTTATAAGTCAGGGCACTTTTTTCGCAACAAGCCGTCTATGCAGACCATGAGCCCAAACCCCACACCCGACACCGCCTCCGTGTTCCAGCTCAAGGGCAGCATGCTCGCCATCACTGTGCTGGAACTGGGGCGTAACGACCTGGAAGCCCTGGACCGCCAGCTGGCGGCGAAAGTGGCCCAGGCGCCGAATTTCTTCAGCAACACGCCGCTGGTGCTGGCGCTGGACAAGCTGCCCGCCAACGAAGGGGCAATCGACCTGCCCGGGCTGATGCGTATCTGCCGCCATCATGGCCTGCGTACCCTGGCGATCCGCGCCAACCGCATCGAGGACATCGCGGCGGCGATCGCCATCGACCTGCCGGTACTGCCGCCGTCCGGCGCCCGTGAGCGGCCGCTGGAGCCCGAACCCGAGGTAAAAAAGGCCGAGCCTGCACCTGCCCCGGCAGCAGAGCCTGCGCCTGTGCCAGAGGTGCGCCCGACCCGCATCATCACCGCCCCCGTGCGCGGCGGCCAGCAGATCTATGCCCAGGGTGGCGACCTGGTGGTCACCGCCTCGGTCAGCCCGGGTGCGGAACTTCTCGCCGATGGCAACATCCATGTGTACGGCGCCATGCGCGGCCGCGCCCTGGCAGGGATCAAAGGCAATACCAAGGCGCGTATCTTCTGCCAGCAGATGACCGCTGAAATGGTCTCGATCGCCGGCCAGTACAAAGTGTGCGAAGACCTGCGCCGCGACCCGCTGTGGGGCGCTGGCGTGCAAGTCAGCCTGTCCGGTGACGTGTTGAACATCACCCGTCTTTAACGGATACTTGCCGTCATTTTTAGAGCAACTTTTTCATCTGTTGCCGTTTATTTGCATATTGCTGGGACACCTGTCCCGACTTATTTAGGGGTGAAACACCTTGGCCAAGATTCTCGTCGTTACTTCCGGCAAGGGGGGTGTGGGCAAGACCACCACCAGCGCCGCCATCGGCACCGGCCTCGCACTGCGCGGCCACAAGACTGTCATCGTCGACTTCGACGTGGGCCTGCGTAACCTCGACCTGATCATGGGCTGCGAGCGCCGTGTGGTGTACGACTTCGTCAACGTAGTCAACGGCGAAGCCAACCTGCAGCAGGCCCTGATCAAGGACAAGCGCCTGGAGAACCTGTTCGTGCTGGCCGCCAGCCAGACCCGCGACAAGGACGCGCTGACCCAGGAAGGCGTGGAAAAGGTGCTGATGGAGCTGAAAGAACAGTTCGATTACGTCATCTGCGATTCCCCGGCCGGTATCGAGAAAGGCGCGCACCTGGCGATGTACTTCGCCGACGAAGCCATTGTCGTGACCAACCCTGAAGTGTCCTCGGTGCGTGACTCGGACCGCATGCTGGGCATCCTGTCGAGCAAGTCGCGCCGCTCCGAGAACGGCGAAGAGCCGATCAAGGAACACCTGCTGATCACCCGTTACCACCCCGAGCGCGTGGAAAAGGGCGAAATGCTCAGCATCGCCGACGTCGAAGAGATCCTGGCGATCAAGCTCAAGGGTGTGATCCCCGAGTCGCAGGCCGTGCTCAAGGCCTCCAACCAGGGTATCCCGGTCATCCTCGACGACCAGAGCGATGCCGGCCAGGCGTACAGCGACACCGTCGACCGCCTCCTGGGCAAAGAGAAACCCCTGCGTTTCGTCGAAGTGCCGAAGCAAGGATTCTTCGCGCGCCTGTTTGGAGGCAAGTAAACCATGAACCTTTTTGACTTCTTTCGTGGCAGACAGAAACAGACCAGCGCGTCGGTAGCGAAAGAGCGTCTACAGATCATCGTGGCGCATGAGCGCGGCCAGCGCAGCGAACCGGACTACCTGCCGGCGCTGCAGAAAGAACTGCTGGAAGTGATCCGCAAGTATGTGAACATCGGCAACGATGATGTGCACATCGAGCTGGAAAACCAGGGCAGCTGCTCGATTCTGGAACTGAACATCACCTTGCCTGATCGCTGATTCAGGCGTTTCAGGCACAGGCGAAAACCACTGGGGCTGCACTGCAGCCCCAGTGGTTTTTGTCATTTTCACAGAGAACCCGCAATGCCGCTGTCGAACATCCAGATCCTCCATGAAGACGCCGCCATCCTGGTGATCAACAAACCGACCCTGCTGCTGTCGGTGCCCGGCCGTGCCGAGGACAACAAGGACTGCCTGATCACCCGCCTGCAGGAAAACGGCTACCCGGACGCGCTGATCGTGCACCGCCTGGATTGGGAAACCTCTGGCATCATCCTGCTGGCCCGCGATGCCGACAGCCACCGCGAGTTGTCGCGCCAGTTCCATGATCGCGAAACCGAAAAGGCCTACACCGCGTTGTGCTGGGGCCAGCCGGCGCTGGACAGCGGCAGCATCGACCTGCCCCTGCGCTACGACCCGCCAACCAAGCCACGGCATGTGGTGGACCATGAACAGGGCAAGCATGCACTGACGTTCTGGCGCATCGTCGAGCGATGCGGGGATCACTGCCGGGTCGAGCTGACCCCGATCACCGGGCGCTCGCACCAGTTGCGCGTGCACATGCTGTCGATCGGCCACCCGTTGCTGGGCGACCGCCTGTATGCCAACCCCGAGGCGCTGGCGGCCCATGAACGGCTGTGCCTGCATGCCTCGATGTTGAGCTTCACCCACCCGGTCAGCGGCGAGCGCTTGAAGTTCGAGTGCCCTGCCCCCTTCTGATGCTGCAGGGCCTGTACCGGCCTCTTCGCGGCTAAAGCCGCTCCCACAGGGACGGTGCCAGCCGCAAGGCCTGTGATATCCCTTGGGAGCGGCTTTAGCCGCGAAGAGGCAGACACAAATTATCGACTCAATAGGCTAAACTCGCGCCACTGCTGTCTGGAGTGAGTTATGCGCGAAGCACTGAATACCGGCCTGATCGAATTCCTCAAGGCCTCCCCGACGCCCTTCCATGCCACCGCCAGCCTGGCCCAGCGCCTGGAGGCGGCCGGCTACCAGCGCCTGGACGAGCGTGACAGCTGGGCTACGGTGCCCGGTGGCCGTTACTTCCTTACCCGCAATGACTCCTCGATCATCGCGATCAAGCTGGGCAAGCAGTCGCCGCTGCACAACGGCATCCGCATGGTCGGCGCGCACACCGACAGCCCTTGCCTGCGGGTCAAGCCGCAGCCTGAGTTGCAGCGCCAGGGCTTCCTGCAACTGGGCGTGGAAGTGTACGGCGGCGCGTTGCTGGCGCCGTGGTTCGACCGCGACCTGTCGCTGGCCGGGCGCGTCACCTTCCGCCGTGACGGCAAGGTAGAAAGCCAGCTGATCGACTTCAAGCTGCCGATCGCGATCATCCCCAACCTGGCGATCCACCTGAACCGCACCGCCAACGAAGGCTGGCAGATCAATCCGCAGAATGAACTGCCGCCGATTCTCGCCCAGGTGGCCGGTGACGAGCGCATCGACTTCCGCGCCGTGCTCACCGAGCAACTGGCCCGCGAGCACGACCTCAACGCCGACGTGGTGCTGGATTACGAGCTGAGCTTCTACGATACCCAGGACGCTGCGCTGATCGGCCTCAATGGCGACTTCATCGCTGGCGCCCGCCTGGACAACCTGCTGTCGTGCTATGCCGGCCTGCAGGCGCTGCTGGGTGCCGACAGCGACGAGATCTGCGTGCTGGTGTGCAACGATCATGAAGAAGTCGGCAGCTGCTCGGCCTGTGGCGCCGATGGCCCGATGCTCGAACAGACCCTGCAGCGCCTGCTGCCGGATGGCGATGCCTATGTGCGCACCATCCAGCGCTCGCTGATGGTCTCGGCCGACAACGCCCACGGCGTGCACCCCAACTATGCCGACAAGCACGACGGCAACCACGGGCCCAAGCTCAACGCCGGGCCGGTGATCAAGGTCAACAACAACCAGCGCTACGCCACCAACAGCGAAACCGCCGGGTTCTTCCGGCACCTGTGCATGGCCGAGGAAGTGCCGGTGCAGAGCTTCGTGGTGCGCAGCGACATGGGCTGTGGTTCGACCATCGGGCCGATCGCCGCCAGCCATCTGGGGGTGCGCACGGTGGATATCGGTTTGCCGACCTTTGCCATGCACTCGATCCGCGAGCTGTGTGGCAGCCATGACCTGGCGCACCTGGTGAAAGTGCTTTCGGCCTTCTACCGTAGCCGCGAGCTGCCCTGAGATTGATGTAGGCAGGTCCGGCCTCTTCGCGGGCAAGCCCGCTCCCACAAGTCTGGACTGCCCCCAAGAAGTTGGACACCAATCCAACCCTTGGGGGATTCATGGCCAAGTACACTGAGCAGTTCAAGCTCACAGCAATCACTGCCTATTTGGATGGCAGCAACGGTTTCCGTACGGTAGCTCGAAACTTTGGCATCGATTTCAGCCTGTTGCGACGCTGGGTTGCCAGCTACCAGTTGAGACGCAGCATCAGCCCAGGCTCACATGCACGGCGCTATACCGAGGACTTCAAGCGGCAGGTGCTGAGTTACATGCATGAGCATCGCCTTTCCCTGCGCCAAACTGCTGCGCACTTTGACCTGGGACAATCATCTCAGATAGGCATTTGGCAGCGGCAGTACTACAGTGGCAGTCCTGTCTCGCCTACTGTCATCAAGCAAAGAAAGCCAATCAACGTGTCGAAAAAAATCAAGCCAGCCAAGCCCACCAATACCGACGATGCGCAAAAGCCTCGAGAGCAGCTGATGGCTGAGCTTGAGTACCTGCGCATGGAGAACGCTGTCCTAAAGGAGCTCAAGGCCATGCGCGAGGAACAGGAGCGAACACGGACGAAAAAGTCTTAATCGTCGCCAAACTCAAGCGCAGATTTCCTTTGCCTGACCTCCTGCGGGTAGTCGGGCTGGCGCGCAGCACCTTCTACTATCAGCTCAAGGCTCAGCAGAAGCCGGACAGGCATGCGGCGCTCAAAGAACTGGTACATCGTGTCTATCACGAGCACAAAGGGCTGTACGGCTATCGCCGCGTTGCGCTCGTGATAAGAAAGGACAAGCTGGTGAACAAGAAGGTCGTTGAACGACTGATGGCTGAGCAAGGGTTGAAGTCAGTGGTACGGCCTAAGAAATACCGTTCCTATCGTGGTGTTGTCGGCAAGGTGGCGGCGAATTTGCTAGAGCGAAATTTTGTTGCCCAACGACCTAATCAGAAGTGGGTGACCGACGTGACTGAATTCAAGGTGGCGCAACAGAAGCTCTATCTCTCGCCGGTTATGGATTTGTACAACGGTGAAATCGTGGCGTACGAAACGGCCAAACGTCCTTGCTACAGCCTGGTTGGGAACATGCTCGACAAGGCCCTCGACTGCTTGGGAGAGAAGCCGAAGCTTGTGCTGCATTCAGATCAGGGATGGCATTACCAGCAGGCTCAGTATCGTCACAAGCTCCGTGGGCGAGGCGTGAAACAGAGCATGTCGCGCAAGGGCAATTGCCTGGACAACGCGGCCATGGAAAGCTTCTTCGGTACGCTCAAGTCTGAATTTTTCTACCTGAAGCGCTTTGAGAGTGTCGATGAGTTGAAAGCGGGCCTGGACGAGTACATCCGCTACTACAACCATGACCGCATCAAACTGAAGCTCAATGGCCTGAGCCCTGTTGAGTACAGGGCTCAGGCTGCAGCATAGAACTGTCCAACTTTTAGGGGGCAGTCCAAGTCCTCCACAAGATTCAAATCCTGTGCGATACCTGTGGGAGCGGGCGTGCCCGCGAAGAGGCCGGGCCTGCAAACAGATGCCCAGGATCAATCCCCCTTCTGTCCAACCCGCTATGATTGTTGTATAGCCCCTTAAGCAGAAGGACCGCTGCACATGTCCCCCTTTCTTTCACTGTTCGTGCCGGTATTCCTGTTCCTGATGCTGCTGACCATCGGTTTCAGCATGCGCGAGCGCAATATCGGCGTACTGATGATGTGGATCGGCACCTTGGGCATCTTTGGCCTCACCTGCTGGACGATCCTGGAGAAACTGCCCACATAAACCTCTACACTCGGTCAATCGTTTGACCTGAGGTAGATTTCCCGGTGCCAGCCTTCCTTCGTTGCCTAGCCCTGCTGCTATTCATCTTCCTGTCCCCGGCCCACGCGGCCGGCCTGCCCAGCTTGCTGGGCTCCAGCGCCCCCGCTCAGCCGGAGGCCACCGAGCCGCTGGCCAATTCACTGGACGAGGTGATCAAGAACCTCGAAAACGACCAGCAACGCACCAAGCTGCTGGCCGACCTGAAGAAGCTGCGCGACGCCACCAGGCAATCGCAACCTACCGTCGAACAGGGCGTCCTGGGCCTGATCGGCGGCGCCCTGCACGACTTCGAGAAGCAGTTCAGCGGTGACTCCAGCCCGTTCTACCGCTGGTCGCAGGAAATCGAACAGGCCCAGGCCGAACTGGCCGAACTGATCGTACCGGTGCATCAGTGGCCGGCCATCCTGTTCGGCTTTGCCGCGGTGATCGCGGTGTGGAGCTTGCTGGCCTATGCCTTCAACTGGATTGGCCACCGCGTGCGGGTGCGTTTCGGCCTGACCGAGGAGCTGCCGCAACACCCCCGTACCTGGGACCTGGTGCGCTTCGCCCTGCGCAAGTTGGGGCCGTGGATGGTGGCGCTGATCTTCACTGTGTACCTGAGCTTTGCCCTGCCCCCGTCGCTGGGCAAATCGCTGGCGATGGTGCTGGCCTATGCACTGGTGGTCGGTACCTGTTTCTCGGCCATCTGCGTGATTGCCTTCTCGCTGCTCGACGGCCCCCATCGCCACCGCGCCCTGCACATCCTGCGCCACCAGGCCTTCCGCCCGCTGTGGCTGATCGGCAGCTTCGCCGCCTTTGGCGAGGCCATGAGCGACCCGCGCATGCAGGTCGCACTCGGTACCCACCTGGCCCACGCCCTGGCGACCCTGGCCAATGTCATCGCGGCGCTGTCGTCGGGCCTGTTCATCCTGCGCTTCCGCCGGCCGATCGCCCACCTGATCCGCAACCAGCCCCTGGCCCGGCGCCTGACCCGACGCACCCTGAGCGACACCATCGAGATCCTCGGCAGCTTCTGGTTCGTGCCGGCACTGATCCTGGTCGCCATTTCGCTGTTCGCCACCTTCATTTCCGCCGGTGACACCAGCACTGCCCTGCGCCAGTCATTGATGTGCACCGTGCTGGTGGTGGTATGCATGGTGCTCAACGGGCTGGTCCGCCGCCACGCCGCCAACCCCAAACGCGCCAACAAGCGCCAGGCGGTGTACGCCGAGCGCCTGCGCAATTTTGCCTACCTGCTGGTGCACCTGTTCATCTGGCTGGTATTCATCGAACTGGGCTTGCGCGTATGGGGCCTGTCGATGATCGGCTTCGCCGAGGGCGAAGGCCATGAAGTGAGCCTGCGCCTGCTGGGCCTGGCCGGCACGCTGATTGTCGCCTGGCTGGTATGGATCCTTGCCGACACCGCCGTACACCATGCCCTGGTCCGCTCGCGCCGGGGCCTGGCCAACGCCCGTGCGCAGACCATGATGCCGCTGATCCGCAACGTGATGTTCGTGGTGATCTTCATCATTGCGGTGATAGTCGCCCTGGCCAACATGGGCATGAACGTCACGCCGCTGCTGGCTGGTGCCGGCGTGATCGGCCTGGCCATCGGTTTTGGCGCGCAGTCGCTGGTAGCCGACCTGATCACCGGCCTGTTCATCATCATCGAAGACTCGCTGGCGATCGACGATTATGTCGATGTCGGCGGCCACCTGGGCACGGTCGAGGGCCTGACCATCCGTACCGTACGCCTGCGCGATATCGACGGCATCGTGCACACCATCCCGTTCAGCGAGATCAAGAGCATCAAGAACTACTCACGTGAGTTCGGCTACGCGATCTTCCGCGTCGCCATCCCGCACAGCATGAACATCGACCAGGCCATCACGCTGATCCGCGAAGTGGGGCAGAAACTGCGTAACGACCCGCTGATGCGCCGCAATATCTGGTCGCCGCTGGAGCTGCAGGGGGTGGAGAGTTTCGAGTCAGGCTCGGCGATCCTGCGGGCACGCTTCAAGACCGCGCCGATCAAGCAGTGGGAAGTGTCGCGGGCGTTCAACCTGGCGCTCAAGCGCCAGCTCGATGAAGCCGGGCTGGACCTGGCCACGCCGCGGCTGTCGGTGCAGGTGGTGACTGCCGGAGGTGGCCAAATGGCGGAATCCGGTTCTTCCAGCTAAGTCCCTTTCGCGGGCTCGCCCGCTCCCACAGGGTGCTCACTGGTATTGAAACCTGCGCGTTACCTGTGGGAGCGGGCAAGCCCGCGAAGAATCCAACACCTCAGCCCGCCTGCGCGCGGATGCGAATGGCATCGTGCCGCCAGTATTCAAGGTCACAGTCGATCAGGCGCCCATGCTGGTCGCTGTTGACCCGGGTGATATGCAACCCGGGGCTTCCCGTAGAGACCTTGAGGGCAGCAGCCGCTTCCACCGGCAAGGCGGTCGGCAGGATCTCGAAGCACACCTGCCCGTAGCGGATGCCGTACACCCGCCCGTAGATCTCGGTCAGCGACTGCGCCAGGTCCTGCTCGAGGATCCCGGGAAAATACCTCGGGTTCAGGTAATGCTCGGCGTACAGCACCGCCCGCCCATCGATGCGCCGTAACCGGCATATTCGCACCACGCTGGACAGCGCCGGCAGTTGCAGGCGCGCGCAGATTGCCGCCGAAGCCGGCTGCAGACGCGCCGAGAGCAGCTCGGTGCTGGCCTCCCGCCCCTGGTCCCGCACCATCGCATGAAAGTGGCTACGCTCGATCAGGTCGTAGGTCAGACGTTGCGGTGCGACGAACCAGCCGCGCCGTTCTTCGCGGTAGATCAGGCCCTGGGCTTCCAGCTGCACCAGCGCCTCGCGCAGGGTGATGCGCGTGGTGGCGAACACCTCGCTGAGCTTGCGTTCGGCCGGCAGCTTGCCGCCCGGTGCCAGCAGGCCGTGCTCGATCTGCTCCTGCAGGGCATGGCAGATGGCTGTTACCGCGCGCGGGGGCGTCGACTGCATCAAAAGGTTACCTATCTGGACTAGTCCAGCCCCATAACGAGGCCTCTGGAGAATAGTGCAAGCCTAGGCAGGGCTGATGAACATCCTGTGACAAAGGCCTCGGCCGGGTACTGCCAGAAACGCGCCAGGCCAGCATATCCGGGGCCATCGGGTGGTCTACGCTGTAGCGTCAAGGCCTTGTGCAGGCTTTGCCCTACATCAAACTGTCATGCAAGCGGCCTACCTTGGCTCAAGCTTTGCTGACCTAGACCAACGGTCAGCAAAAACCGCTTCACTCATAACAACGATCGCTAAAGGCACCCACCCAAGGAGCTTCGGATGAAAAAGTTGTTCATGGCGTCACTGCTCGGTTCGGCCATTACCCTGTGCACCTCGGCGATGGCCGCAGGCCCCGACCTCAAAGCCCTGGAAGACGCCGCCCGCAAGGAAGGCAACGTCAACAGCGTGGGCATGCCGGATGCCTGGGCCAACTGGAAGGGCACCTGGGAAGACCTGGCCAGCAAATACGGCCTGAAGCACAGCGACACGGACATGAGTTCGGCCCAGGAAATCGCCAAGTTCGAAGCCGAGAAGGACAACGCCAGCGCCGACATCGGCGACGTCGGTGCCGCCTTCGGCCCGATCGCCGCCAGCAAGGGCGTGACCCAACCCTACAAGCCAAGTACCTGGGACCAGGTGCCGGAGTGGGCCAAGGACAAGGACGGCCATTGGGCGCTGGCCTATACCGGCACCATCGCCTTCATCATCAACAAGGACCTGGTCAAGGAAGGCGATCGCCCGACCACTTGGCACGACCTTGAAAAAGGCAAGTACAAGGTCGCCATCGGTGACGTCAGCACCGCCGCCCAGGCTGCCAATGGCGTGCTGGCTGCGGCCATCGCCTACAAGGGCGATGAAGGCAACCTGGCCCCGGGCCTGCAGTTGTTTACCAAGCTGGCCCAGCAGAAGCGCCTGTCGCTGGCCAACCCGACCATCCAGACCATCGAGAAGGGCGAGGTCGAGGTCGGCGTGGTCTGGGATTTCAACGGCCTGAGCTACCGCGAGCAGATCGACCCCAAGCGTTTCGAAGTGTTGATCCCATCGGACGGTACGGTGATCTCGGGCTACACCACCATCATCAACAAATACGCCAAGCACCCGAACGCGGCCAAGCTTGCACGTGAGTACATCTTCAGCGACGCCGGGCAGATCAACCTGGCCAAGGGCCATGCGCGGCCGATCCGTGCCGAGCACCTGAAACTGCCGGAGGATGTGCAGGCCAAGCTGCTGCCCAACGAGCAATACAAGGCCGCGCAGCCGATCAAGAATGCCGAAGTGTGGGAAGCGACTTCGAAGAAGCTGCCACAGATGTGGCAGGAGCAAGTGATCATCGAGATGGAATAAAGGGCTAGCTTTTGTAGTACCTGATCTGGCCCTTTCGCGGGCACGCCCGCTCCCACAGGGATTGCACATGCCTTGAAAGCTGTGCTGTACCTGTGGGAGCGGACTTGCCCGCGAAGAAGCCAACGCGGATTTGACTGGAGCCACCATGCAACACAACGTCATTCTGGTCCTGCTCGACGGCCTCAACTACCAGGTCGCGCACCATGCCATGGGCCACCTGCACGCCTACGTCGAGGCCGACCGCGCCGCGCTGTACCGTATGGAATGCGAATTGCCGTCGCTGTCACGGCCGCTGTACGAGTGCATTCTCACCGGTGTCGCACCGATCGACAGCGGCATCGTGCACAACAACGTCAACCGCCTGTCCAACCAGCGCAGCGTGTTCCACTACGCCCGCGAAGCCAATCTGGGGACTGCCGCGGCGGCCTATCACTGGATGAGCGAGCTGTACAACCGCTCGCCCTTCGACCCCCAGCGCGACCGCCACACCCACGCGCCGAAGCTGCCGATCCAGCACGGCCTGTTCTACTGGGACGACCGCTATCCCGACTCACACTTGCTGGCCGACGGCGAATACCTGCGCCGCCGCCATGCGCCGAATTTCCTGCTGGTGCATCCGATGAGCATCGACGACGTCGGCCACCGCCATGGCCTGGACAGCAGCCAGTACCGTAATGCCGCGCGCAGCGCCGATATCCTGTTGTCCGACTACCTGCCGCTCTGGCTGGAAGAGGGCTACCAGGTGCTGGTAACCGCCGACCATGGCATGAACAACGACCGCTCGCACAACGGCTTGCTGGCCGAAGAGCGTGAAGTGCCGCTGTTCGTGTTCGGCGACGCCTTCAGCCTCGACCCGGCTGCCAAACCGCTGCAGACCGAACTGTGCGGGACCATCTGCGAGCTGCTCGGGGCGGCGCACGACAAGTCGGTTTGCCGGGAGTTGCTCAAGTGAACCGTGGCCGCTACCTGGCCCTGCTCTGCCTGCTGCCGTTCGCCGTGTTCTTCGTGATCTTCCAGATCGCCCCGCTGGCCTGGGTGGCGATCAACAGCCTGCAATCGGAAGCAGGCTGGGGCATGGACAACTTCAGCAAGGTGTTCGCCTCGAAGTTCTACCTGCAAGCGCTGCAGCGCAGCCTGGAGATCAGCTTCTGGTCGAGCCTGTTCGGTATCGTCATCGCCACCCTCGGCGCCTATTCGCTGCGCCAGGTCGACTCGAAGCTGCGCGACTTCGTCAGCGCCTTCGCCAACATGACCAGCAACTTCGCCGGGGTGCCGCTGGCCTTCGCCTTCATCATCCTGCTCGGCTTCAACGGCGCGCTGACCCTGCTGCTGAAACAGATCGGCCTGCTGGAGGACTTCAGCATCTACTCCAAGAGCGGGCTGATCCTGGTCTACACCTATTTCCAGATCCCGCTTGGCGTACTGCTGCTCTACCCCGCCTTCGACGCCCTGCGCGAAGACTGGCGCGAGTCGGCCGCGCTGCTCGGTGCCAGCCACTGGCAGTTCTGGCGGCATATCGGCCTGCCGGTACTGACCCCGGCGCTGCTCGGCACCTTCGTCATCCTGCTGGCCAACGCCCTCGGCGCCTACGCCACCGTGTACGCCCTGACCACCGGCAACTTCAACGTACTGCCGATCCGCATCGCCGGCCTGGTGGCTGGTGATATCAGCCTCGACCCGAACCTGGCCAGCGCCCTGGCGATGGTGCTGGTGGGGCTGATGACGCTGGTGACGGTGGTTCATCAATGGCTGCTCAAGAGGAGCTACCATGCGCGCTGAAAAAACCTCCGCCGGGCTCTACCATCGGCTGGTGGCGTACCTGCTGTTCCTGATCCTGCTGCTACCGCTGGCCGGCACCCTGCTCTACTCGTTGGCCACCAGCTGGTCGGCAAGCCTGCTGCCCAGCGGCCTGACTTTCAAGTGGTATGTCGCGCTGTGGAGCGAGCCACGCTTCCTGGCCGCGTTCGGCCAGTCGCTGCTGGTGTGCGTGGGCGCGTTGCTGCTGTCGGTGGTGCTGATCCTGCCGCTGCTGTTCGTGGTGCACTACCACTTCCCGAAACTCGACGCACTGATGAACATCCTTATCCTGCTGCCCTTTGCGGTACCGCCGGTGGTGTCCTCGGTGGGCCTGCTGCAGCTCTACGGCAGCGGCCCACTGGCGATGGTCGGCACGCCGTGGATCCTGATCGGCTGCTACTTCACCATCGCCTTGCCGTTCATGTACCGGGCAATCACCAACAACCTGCAGGCAATCAACCTGCGCGACCTGATGGACGCCGCCCAACTGCTCGGCGCCAGCACCTGCCAGGCCGCCCTGCTGGTGGTGCTGCCGAACCTGCGCAAAGGCCTGCTGGTGGCGCTGCTGCTGTCGTTCTCGTTCCTGTTCGGCGAATTCGTGTTCGCCAACCTGCTGGTCGGCACTCGCTATGAGACCTTGCAGGTGTACCTGAACAACATGCGCAACAGCAGTGGCCACTTCAACAGCGCGCTGGTGATTTCGTATTTCGCCTTCGTGCTGGTGCTGACGTGGGTCGCCAACCGCCTGAACAAGGACAAAACCTGACATGAGCTTCGTCAGCGTACAGAACCTGCAAAAAAGCTATGCCGGCAGCCCGGTGTTCGAGCACATCGACTGCCAGATCGAACGCGGCGAGTTCGTCACCCTGCTTGGCCCCTCCGGCTGCGGCAAATCCACACTGTTGCGTTGCATCGCCGGGCTGACCCCGGTAGACGGCGGCAAGATCCTCCTCGACGGCCACGACATCGTGCCGCTAAGCCCGCAGAAGCGCGGCATCGGCATGGTGTTCCAGAGCTATGCGCTGTTCCCCAACATGACCGTGGAGCAGAACGTTGCCTTTGGCCTGCGCATGCAGAAGGTCAAGGCCGATGAAAGCCAGCAGCGCGTGCGCGAAGCACTGGAGCTGGTGGAGCTGGGCAGCTTCGCCGGGCGTTACCCGCATCAACTGTCCGGTGGCCAGTGTCAGCGTGTGGCCCTGGCCCGTTCGCTGGTCACTCGCCCGCGCCTGCTGCTGCTCGACGAACCCTTGTCGGCGCTGGATGCGCGCATTCGCAAACACCTGCGTGAGCAGATCCGCACGATCCAGCGCGAACTGGGGCTGACCACCATCTTCGTCACTCACGATCAGGAGGAGGCGCTGACGATGTCTGACCGCATTTTCCTGATGAACCAGGGGCGCATCGTCCAGAGCGGCGATGCCGAAACCCTCTACACCGCGCCGGTGGACCTGTTCGCCGCCGGTTTCATCGGCAACTACAACCTGCTCGACGCCGACAGCGCCAGCCGCCTGCTGCAACGGCCGGTGGCCGGTCGCCTGGCAATCCGGCCCGAATCGATAACCCTGGGCCTGGACGGTGAACTGGACGCCGAGGTGCGCAGTCACAGCCTGCTCGGCAACGTCATCCGCTACCGGGTATACGTGCGTGAGGTGGAACTGGTGGTCGACGTGCTCAACCGCTCGCCACAGGACCTGCATGCAGACGGCCAGCGGGTCTCCCTGTCGATCGACCCCACGGCGTTGCGCGAAGTGGCTTAAGGAGAATCAGCAAGATGGCACTGGCAATTTTCGATCTGGACGAAACCCTGATCCACGGCGACTGTGCGTCGCTGTGGAGCGAACAGATGGCCCGGCTGGGCTGGGTCGACAGCAAGGCGTTCCTGCGCCGCGACCATGAACTGATGGAGGCCTACGGCAAGGGCCACCTGCGCATGGAAGACTACATGGCCTTCAGCCTGGAGCCGATTGCCGGGCGCACGCTGGAAGAGGTGAAGCACTTGGTGGAGCCGTGGGTCGAGGAGGTGATCGAGCCGATCATCTACGGCGACGCCTGCCGCTGCATTGCCGAGCACCGCCAGCGAGGCGACCGGGTCCTGATCATTTCCGCCTCAGGCACGCACCTGGTGGGGCCGATTGCGGCGCGGCTGGGGGTTGATGAGTACCTGGCGATCGAACTGGAGGCAGTCAACGGGGTGTATACCGGCAACACCCATGGGGTGTTGACCTACCGCGAGGGCAAGATCACCCGGTTGCTTGAATGGCTGGATCAGGAGCAGGAGAACCTAGAAGGGGCGAGTTTCTATTCCGATTCGCGCAATGACCTGCCGCTGTTGTTGAAGGTGGATCATCCGCATGTGGTGAACCCGGATGCGGTATTGCGCGAGCATGCCGAGAAGAATGGCTGGCCAATCCTGAGCTGGTCCTGAAGATTACTGTGGACCTCTTCGCGGGCACGCCCGCTCCCCCAGGCACCCCACAGTTTTCGGACTTGTGGTGATCCCTGTGGGAGCGGGCGTGCCCGCGAAAAGGCCTGGCCTGCTTACGCCAGGCTCGGGTCGATGACCATCACCAGCTTGCCGGACACCTGGTTGCTCTCAAGCTCGGCATAAGCCGCCTGGGCAAACTCCACCGGGTAGGTATCGACCAGTTGCGGCGACAGGCGCCCTTCGGCAAACAGCGGCCACACCTGCTGCTGCAATTCACGCAGCAGCTCGGCCTTGAAGCCATCATCGCGGTTGCGCAGGGTCGAGCCGGTGATCTCCAGGCGTTTGCCCAGCACCTGTGCCAGGTCCAGCTCGAACGTGCGCCCGCCCATCAGGCCAATGATCACCCAACGCCCGTCACGCGCCAGCAGCTTGAGGTTCAGCTCACCGTAGCTGGCACCCACCGGGTCCAGAATCACGTCGAACGGCCCAATGCCTTCCAGCGCGTCGAGGTTCTGGTTGCGCACCACGCCACCCGCTGCGCCCAGCGCCTCACAGTAGTCCAGGCGGTCCTGGGAACCGACACTGACCCAGATCGGGCTGCCAAAGGCCTTGCACAGCTGAATCGCCGCCGAGCCCACACCGCTGGCGCCTGCATGCACCAGCACCTTCTCACCGGCCTTCACCTTGCCCAGCTGGAAGATGTTCAGCCACGCCGTGGCATACACCTCCGGCAGTGCCGCCGCTTCATGCAGGCTCAGGCCCTCTGGCACCGGCAACACATGGCGCGCATCGACCACCACTTCTTGCGCCATGGCACCGCTGGCCAGCAGCGCGCAGACGCGGTCGCCCACCCGCCAGTCAGCGCCGGCACCGACCTCCTCGATCACCCCGGCGCACTCCAGGCCCATGTATGGGCTCGCGCCTGGCGGCGGTGGATACAGCCCTTTCATCTGCAACAGATCGGCGCGGTTCAGCCCCGCTGCAGCCACACGAATGCGCACTTGGCCCGCGTCACAGGCCGGGCGTTCGGCCTCGACCCAGGCCACATGTCCGTCAACGCCTTGCAATGCCTTCACAGTGCCTCCATAGTTGATTCACAGACTGAGCCTGAGGAGCCCGCTCCTCAGGCTTTTTTGCAGTATTTGCCCGGCTCTGATGGAACCGGCGAACGGATAAGACGGCCTACTATGCGTGATCAATTGCCTCCACGTCGAATCAGCATGAAGCATTTCCTTCCCAGCACCGCCCTGGCCCTGATGGTTGGCCTGGGCAGCCTCACGCTCGGCGGCAATGCGGCGGCCGCCAACAAGTGGGACAGCCTGCAGCCGGACCGCGACGAAATCGTCGCCAGCCTCAATGTGGTGGAGCTGCTCAAGCGTCACCACTACAGCAAGCCGCCGCTCGATGACGCCCGCTCGGTGATCATCTACGACAGCTATATCAAGCTGCTCGACCCGGCCCGCAGCTACTTCACCGCAGCCGACATCGCTGAATTCGACAAGTGGAAGACGCAGTTCGACGACTTCCTCAAGAGCGGCAACCTCGACCCCGGCTTCACCATCTACAAGCGCTACCTCGACCGCGTCAAGCAGCGCCTGGACTTCGCCCTGGCCGAGCTGGCCAAGGGCGTCGACAAGATCGACTTCACCACCCGCGAAACCTTGCTGATCGACCGCAAGGATGCCCCGTGGGAGAAGGACCAGGCCGCGCTCGACGAGCTGTGGCGCAAACGCGTCAAGGACGAGGTGCTACGCCAGAAGATCGCCGGCAAAGAGCCGAAGCAGATCCAGGAAACCCTGACCAAGCGCTACAAGAACCAGCTGGCGCGCCTTGACCAGACCCGGGCCGAAGACATTTTCCAGGCCTACATCAATACCTTCGCCCAGTCCTACGACCCGCACACCAACTACCTGTCGCCAGACAACGCCGAGAACTTCGACATCAACATGAGCCTGTCGCTCGAAGGCATCGGCGCGGTGCTGCAGAGCGACAACGACCAGGTCAAGATCGTACGCCTGGTGCCGGCAGGCCCGGCCGCCAAGACCAAGCAGGTGGCACCGGCCGACAAGATCATCGGCGTCGCCCAGGGCAACAAGGAGATGGTCGACGTGGTCGGCTGGCGCCTGGACGAAGTGGTCAAGCTGATCCGTGGCCCGAAAGGCTCGGTGGTGCGCCTGGAAGTCATCCCGGCCAGCAATGCGCCAAGCGACCAGACCAGCAAGATCGTCTCGATCACCCGCGAAGCGGTGAAGCTCGAAGAACAGGCTGCGAAGAAGTCGGTGCTCAAGCTCAAGCAGGACGGGCGTGAGTACAAACTCGGCATCATCGAGATCCCGGCCTTCTACCTGGACTTCAAGGCTTACCGCGCCGGTGACCCAGAGTACAAGAGCACCACGCGCGACGTGAAGAAACTGCTCACCGAGCTGCAGAAGGAGAAAGTCGACGGCGTGGTGATCGACCTGCGCAACAACGGCGGCGGCTCCCTGCAGGAAGCCACCGAGCTGACCAGCCTGTTCATCGAGAAAGGCCCGACCGTGCTGGTCCGCAACAGCGACGGCCGCGTCGATGTGCTCGAGGATGAAAACCCGGGCGCCTTCTACAAAGGCCCGATGGCGCTGCTGGTCAACCGCCTGTCAGCCTCGGCCTCGGAGATCTTCGCCGGCGCCATGCAGGACTACCACCGTGCGCTGATCATCGGTGGCCAGACCTTCGGCAAAGGCACCGTGCAGACCATCCAGCCTCTCAACCATGGCGAGCTGAAGCTGACCCTGGCCAAGTTCTACCGCGTTTCCGGGCAGAGCACCCAGCATCAGGGCGTGCTCCCGGACATCGACTACCCATCGATCATCGACACCAAGGAAATCGGCGAGAGCGCCCTGCCGGAAGCGATGCCGTGGGACACCATCCGCCCGGTGGTCAAGCCCGCAGTCGACCCATTCAAGCCGTTCCTGGCCGACCTCAAGGCCAAACATGACGCTCGCAGCGCCAAGGACGCCGAGTTCACCTACATCCGTGACCGCCTGGCCCTGACCCAGAAGCTGATGGACGAGAAGACCGTCAGCCTCAACGAGCAAGAACGACGTGCCCGCCACGATGAGGTCGAAGCCAAGCAGCTGGCCATGGAGAACATTCGTCGCAAGGCCAAGGGCGAGGAGCCACTCAAGGAGCTGAAGAAAGTCGACGAGGACGCCCTGCCGGAAGAGGATGACAAGACCAAGCCGGAAGATGATGCGTACCTGGCCGAGACCGGTCGCATCCTTATCGACTACCTGAGCGAAAGCACCAAGATGGCCAAGAAGTAACCGACCAATGATGGCAGATTAATGTGATCCGTCATCAAACAGTCATGGCACTTTCGTGAAATAGAGGGGCCGGGCATGCAAATGCCCGGCCCTTTCATTTTCAGGATACCGTCATGACCATCGCCGAACAGCTCAGTGCATTGAGTGTAATTCTGGCTCAGCGCAGCATTCACAGCTTGTTCCAACCGATCGTCTGCCTCGGCGAACGGCGGGTCTTCGGCCATGAAGCATTGAGCCGTGGCCCCTCCAACAGCCCGCTGCATTCGCCCTTGAACCTGTTCGCCATCGCCCGCCAGGCCGGTCGACTGACCGAACTGGAGGCCGCGTGCCGTGAAAGTGCGTGCCGACGCTTCAGCGAACAGGGGCTCGACGGCAAGCTGTTTCTGAACATCTCGCCCGAATCGCTGCTGGAACCGCACTATCCTTCCGGGCGCACCCTCAAGCTCCTCGAACAAGTGGGGTTGCCGCCCAGTCGGGTGGTGATCGAGCTTACCGAGCAGACCCCTGCCGACGATTTCCAGCTGTTGTCCAACGCCTTGCACCATTATCGCGACATGGGCTTTTCCATCGCCCTGGACGACCTCGGCGCCGGTTATTCGAGCCTGCGCCTGTGGTCGGAGCTGCGTCCCGAGTACGTGAAGATCGACCGCCACTTCATCGATGGCATCCACCGCGACCCGCTCAAGCGCGAATTCGTCGGCTCCATCCTGCAGATTGCCAGGGCCTCGAAGGCGCAAGTGATCGCCGAAGGGATCGAGTTGCCGGAAGAGCTGGCGGTATTGACCGAGATGGGCGTGGACCTGGTACAGGGGTACCTGATGGGACGGCCGCAGGATATGGGGGTGCGAGAAGATCAGCTAATGGCTCAAGTGCTGCCGGCGGCCTTGGTCGAACAGCCAACGGTGGGGCTGAATGCCACGCTTGGCCAGGTCATGGATTTGTTTGGCCGCTATGGTGACCTGAAGGAACTGGATGTACGGGATGCCGATGGCAACCCTTGCGGCGTGATCCATCGAGATGCTCTGTCTGTGCTGGCGTCTTCGCGGCGGTTCGACGTCTCGCAGAGGCCAGCACAGGGAGCCCACACTGTTCAGGCATGCTCGGGATAACTGTACTCAAACACCCGAACGACCTCGGAGGCATGCCAGGACGCCGCCTCCATGCCATCCACAGGCCCCGCGAAACGCCCCAGGCGCTCCACACACTCGAAGAAGCCGGTTCGCGGCAGACGGCTGGCACCCTGGCTGATCACCAGCGAGCTGCGCAAGGGCTGCTCAGCACGGGCATCGAGCACCGCCAGGTATTCCAGCGCAGCGGTGAGGGTCTGCATGGCCGGGCTGGGCAATTGCAGGCGCTCGATCAGTGCACGGTAGGTGAGCAGATGGCGTTGACGGCGGGCCAGGTCAAGCTCGTCCAGCAGGCTCTGCCATTGCTGTCGGCTGATCCTGACCTGGCTCATGACGGCTCGCTCCAGCCGGCTACCCCCAGATGCCAGGCCAGGGCGCGGCGGATCGCGGCATCCGGCTGGCGCTCACCCGATTCGATCATGGCCAGGTAAGCCGGGCTGACCCCGACATTACGCGCCAGTTGCTCAGGGGCGATGCCTTTGGCCTGGCGCAGTTGCGCCACTTCGCTGAACGCTGGCAGGCTGGCTGCAGGCGCGCTTTGCTGCGCTGATTCGGCAACCGCCTCGGCGGGCGCTTCCCCGGCTGCCTTGAGCAAGGCCTGGTACTGCTCCCAGGGCACGACGGCATACTCGGGTTGACCGTCCCGGCTAATAACCTGAATACCCATTACAACCCCCTTACGTAAGGATTACCGCATGTAATCCGTAGGCATAACGCTTATGCCAATTATATTACCAAGCGCGGGAGTCTGTGGGGACTTGCTCGATTTCAGTGCGTATTACGCTCCAGCCGCAGTGCTTCCGGGGTGTCGGGCAGGCGTTCGACTACCCGCAGGCGCTCGGGCGCCTGGCTGTCGCGCCAGGCCTTGAAGCGCGCCAGCTCATCAGCCACGGTCTTCAGGACCCAGCCGAGCACAGCGATGTCATCGAGAAAACCGACACCCAGAATCCAGTCGGGAATGGCGTCGATGGGGCTGACGAAGTACAGCAGGCCGGCGACGATGGTCACCAGTGCCTTGGGACTGATGGCGCGGTATTCACCCCGCCACCAGGCCAGGCACAGCGACTGCAGCAACTTGACGTCGTCGCGCAGCTGGCCGATGCGCGGGCCTTTGCGGGCTACTGCGAACAGCAAGGCCGGCAAGCGGCCACGGCTGAGCAGGCGCTCGGCCAGAGGCAGGAAACGGGCGAAATTCCAGGGTGCGCTCATGGAGCCTCCAGCAGGTAAAGGTTATCCACATTTATTGTGGATAACCTTGTGAACAGGGCGAAGTTTGTGACGGCGGGCGCCCACAAGGCAAGGGTCCCGCTCAGATCGGGCGTTTTTTACGCAGCCGTTTCAGATCTGCAAACGATATGCGTCAGAAGCTTCCGGCTTCTTCACACTGCACTTGCTCGGACAATAGCCGCCGCACGAGGTTCGCCGAATGAGCCTTCACAAACGACAACGCCCCGTCAGGACGGGGCGTTGTGCAAGTACCAGCCGTTGTTACTTGGCAGGTGCTTCGGCCGGGGCTTCAGCTTCGGGTGCTTCGCCACCCTGCAGCTGGGCCGGGTCCTTGATGGCGATCAGTTCCAGGTCGAACACCAGCACCGAATTGGCCGGGATCAGCGGGCTCGGGCTTTGGGCGCCGTAGGCCAGTTCGGCCGGGATGAACAGTTTGTACTTCTCGCCAACGTGCATCAGCTGCAGGCCTTCGACCCAGCCAGGGATCACACCGCTGACGGGCAGGTCGATCGGGCTGCCACGCTCGACCGAGCTGTCGAATACCTTGCCATCGATCAGCTTGCCTTCGTAGTGAACGGTGACTACGTCGGTCGGCTTTGGCTGCGGGCCGTCGGCCTTCTTCACGACTTCATACTGCAGGCCAGAGGCGGTGGTAACCACACCAGGCTTCTTGGCGTTCTCTTCGAGGAATTTCTTGCCAGCACTGGCAGCTTCTTCGCTGGCCTTGGCCAGGCGCTCTTCGGCGCGCTTCTGCAGCGCGGTGAAGGCTTCTACCAGCTCTTCGTCCTTGATGCGTTGCTCTTTCTTGCCGACAGCGTCTTCGATGCCGAGAGCGACCGCTTTCGAATCCAGGTCTTCCATGCCTTCCTGGGCCAGGCTCTTGCCCATGTTCAGGCCGATACCGTAGGAGGCTTTCTGTGCCGGAGTTTTCAGCTCGGGGCTGCTGGCTTGTTGATCACAGCCAGCCAGTACCAGGCCTACCAGGGCAACCGCAGCCGCCAGACGATGCTGTTTCATGCTATTTCCTTGTTCATGCGCCATAAGGGCAATCAGGGTAAAGCCGCGAGCTTATCAGGCGGCCATCACCAATGGCTACCGGCATAGGAGCGGGTTTTCGTAAGGAAGTTCAGTAGGTAAAAGCTTCTTCATGGAAGCTTTACAGCCATTTGCCAGTATTGACCCTTTGTGTTGGGTTTTCCTGGTTTTTGTGGCTTTTTATTTCGGCGGGTTCTGAGGTGGCGAGTGGTGAGTTTGGGAGGCTGAGGATGGCAGGATTTAAATTTGTGCCAGGGCTACCAAGTGCCTGCCTCGACAGCTTCAGCGCCTGTGAGATCGAGCGCCGCCCGCGCGGCGCTCGATCTCACAGGCGCTGAAAATCTTGCGGCATGCACCTCAAGGATACCGCCCCTCCCGATACTGCTCAGCGAGCTCGCGCAGCACCTCGCACACCCACTGCCCCGGCAGGCTCAGTGGCAATGCCGCATTCCGGCAGATACCCACCGAACCGCCCGGCTCCCGCACACCGAGATCCAGTTCGGCCAGCTCACCCCGGCGCAAATCCAGCAGCACCGCATCCCGCGGCGCCACCCACAACGCATCGCTACCCAGCAGGTAACGCCGGCTCAACGCCAACGACAAGGTCTCCAGGCGCTGCGCCGGCATCTGGATGCCGCACTGCACGAACAGGCTGTCGGCATGCTGGCGAATGGTGGTGCCCGGCGGTGGCAGCACCAAGGGGTACTGCCCGACCCGCTGCCGCTCCACTGGTGCACTTGCCAGCAAAGGATGGCCGGGGCGCACCACCAGGGCCATGGACTCGCTGTACAGGTGCTCGAATGACAGCCCCTGGATCTGCGGGCTTTCGGTCATGCGCCCGACCACCAGTTCCAGTTCACCCAGGTGCAGTTGCCCAAGCAACTGCGCACTGACCCCGGTGACCACGCTGATCACCAAGGCCTCGTGGCGCTGATGCAGGCGGCACAGCACTTCGGGCATGAGCAGCCCCTCGACCGTCGACAGCACGCCGATGCGCACCTGCGACGGTGCCCGCGCCTCACCGCGCAAGCTGCTGACGCCATCACGCAGCGCCTGCACGCTAGGCCCGGCGTAACGCATGAACCGCGTGCCGGCCGGGGTCAGCTCGACGCCCTGGCGGCTGCGTTCGAACAGGCGCGCTTCGAGCAGGTCCTCGAGCTCCTTGAGGGTCTTGGAGATCGCCGGCTGGCTGATCGCCAGGATATCCGCAGCCCTGGCCAGGCTGCCCTGCCGGGCAATCTCCAGGAAACACAGCAGGTGACGGTACTTGATACGGGTGTCGAGGTTCATGCCGGCAAGCTTACCGCATCGCCACCTGCGGCGTATCCGGGTCGCGCTGCTGGCGGCGGAACTGCCCTGGCGGCAGGCCATGGATCTGGCGGAAGCGCCGCGAGAAGTAGGCCTCATCGGCAAAGCCACAAAGCCGCGCAACCTCGCCCACCGGGCGGCTGCCATTGAGCAGGTAATTGCGTGCAGTGTGCATCCGCCGCTCCAGCACCAGCTCGCTGAAGGTCTTGCCGATTTCCTTGCGCAGCCAGTGGGTCAGGTAGGTCGGCGACATGTAGGTGGCGGCGGCCACTTTCTGCAGGTTCAAGTCGGGGTCATCGATATGCCGGCGCAAGTACTCGCTCATGCGCCCCAGCGCAGCGCGGCGGCTGAGCTGGGCGGCATTGCTGTCGGCCAGTTCGCGCAGCGGCTCGGCATACAGGCCGCAGACCTGGCCGATCAGCTGCAGCAGCAGGCCCTTGAGCATTTCGCGGCTACCAAAGCGGCGATTGGCATCCAGCGTGCGCATCCGATCGAGGATCTGCCGTACCTCGGCGAAGTCGGCTTCGTCGAGGCAGAAGTCGAGGTGCTCCTGGAAGCGGAACGGTGACAGCTCCGGCGCCTGCAGGATCGACACCTCCTCCAGGTCCATCGGGTCGCAGGCCAGGTGCGGCAGCAGGAACGTCTGGGAGAAATTGATCACCACGAAGTCGCTGTCGGCCGGATGCGGGATCACATGCACCCGGTGCGGCAGGATGAAGGCCAAGGTGTTGCGCTTGAAGGGGCGCTGCACGCTGCCGATGTGCTGCACCGTGTCGCCACCGAAGTTGACCTGAATCTGGAAGTACTCGTGACGATGCGGCGCGGTCTCGGCGGGGCGGCCGCGCTGGTCGCGGATGTAGAAATCCATCAGCTCGCTGCGCTGCTGCATGACGTAGGTCGGGACCTCGCGCTTGGGGGGCATGGGCAATCTCCGGGTAGCAGGGCTTTTAGTTGTACGATGTCCAAACTCTGCAATTTAACCCCTTCTGCAAAAACCTGCGCAACAGCAAATCTACAGAGCCCGCCAAAAACGCGGTATTCAGCAAGGACTGCGGGCAAAACCCTGACAGTGGATTTTCTTGGACAGCACCAACCTACCCCATCCTCTGTAAAAAAAACGGTCTAAAACCGCCATTGCATTCGACTCGTTGTACGACCACCTTAGAAAAGGGACTGCAGCCCAACCTCTACCAACAACAACAAACGAGGTCGACTCATGTCGAGCACGCCTACCCCCCGCGCCGCGTCGTCATACGCGCTGGACGCGGCCCCTGCCCAGCGCCTGCCCACCCGCCGCCGCTGGTTCATGTTGTCGCTGCTGCTGGTGGCGACCATCATCAACTACGTCGACCGGGTGAACATCTCCATCGCAGCGCCGTTCATGGCCAAGGATCTGGCCCTGGACAAGGTCGAGATGGGCCTGATCTTCTCCGCCTTCGCCTGGACCTACGCCCTGGCCCTGGTACCCGCCGGCTTCATCGCCGACCGCTTCGGCTCGCGCCTGACCTACGGCGTGTCGCTGATCAGTTGGTCGGCGGTCACCGTGGCCCAGGGCCTGGCCAGCGGCTTCGCCTCGCTGTTCGGCCTGCGCCTGGCGGTGGGCGCCATGGAAGCCCCGGCTTTCCCGGCCAACAGCCGTGCGGTCACGGTGTGGTTCCCCGCCCGCGAACGCGGTATGGCCAGCAGTATCTACGTATGTGGCCAGTATCTGGGCACCGCGCTATTCACCGGCGCACTGCTGTGGCTGGCGACCACCTATGACTGGCGCCATGTGTTCTACAGCACTGGTCTGGTCGGCATCCTGTTCGGCGTGGTGTGGCTGTGGCTGTACCGCGACCCGCTGAACTGCAAGAAGGTCAGCAAGGAGGAACTGGCCTACATCGAACAAGGCGGCGGCCTGGTCAAAAGCAGCCAGGAACGTACCCGCTTCGACTGGCGCCAAATCGCCCAGCTGTTCCGCTACCGCCAGATCTGGGCCATTTGCCTGGGCAAGTTCGCCAGCACCTCGGCGCTGTATTTCTTCCTCACCTGGTTCCCCACCTACCTGATCGAAGAGCGCCAGCTGACCTTGATCAAGGTCGGCATCTTCGCGGTCATGCCCTTCATTGGTGCCACGGTCGGCATCCTCCTCGCGGGGATCGTTTCCGACCTGCTGATCCGCAAGGGCTACTCGCTGTCGTTCGCCCGCAAGCTGCCGCTGGTGGTGGGTTCGATGCTGGGCATGTCGATCGTGCTGGTGAACTTCACCGATTCCAATGTGCTGTGCATCGCCATCCTCACCCTGGCTTTCTTCGCCCAGGGCATCGCCTCGGCGTCGTGGGCGGCGGTGTCGGAAGTCGCGCCCAAGGAACTGATCGGCTTGACCGGCGGGATCACCAGCCTGGCGGCGAACATCGGCGGCATCGTCACGCCGATCGTGATTGGCGCGATCGTGCATGCCAGCGGCTCGTTCGCCATGGCGTTCTGGTTCATCGGCGGGGTGGCGCTGATGGGCACCCTGTCCTACTCGCTGCTGCTCGGGAAGCTGTATCGGATCGAGCTGAAGACTGCCGCCTGATTCGAGGAATGCATGGGCTGTACCGGCCTCTTCGCGGCTGAAGCCGCTCCCACAGAGAGAGTGCCAAACCTGAGGGCAGCGCTGTACCTGTGGGAGCGGCTTCAGCCGCGAAAGGGCCGGCACAGGTTACTTGGATAGTCCAAGCCGACCCCGCTTTCGTCCAACTTTGCCGGCCAGCCCCTGGCTTACGCTGGCCACTTTAGTACGGAGGATCCATCCATGACCTACCTGTTCAACCCGCCGGCCATCGTCAGCCTGCCGATCCGCGGCAGCGCTGCGCGCTTTCCGGTCGGCCGGGTGTTCTGCCTGGGCCGCAACTACCCCTGGCCGGAGTCCTACGGCCCGGCCCCACAAGAACCTGTGTTCTTCATGAAACCGGCGAGCAACGTGGTCGAGGCGCTGGGCGAGCTGCCCTTCCCGCCCCAGACCAATGAGTTCTGCCACGAAATCGAGCTGGTCGCGGCCATCGCCAAGGGCGGCGCCGACATTGCCCCGGAGCATGCCCTGGAACACGTGTTCGGCTTTGCCGCCGGCCTCGACATGACCCGTCGCGACCACCAACGCAAGGCCAAGGCCGAGGGCCTGCCGTGGGAAGGCGCCAAGGTGTTCGAAGCCTCGGCACCGATGACCGCCATCGTCCCTGCCAACGAATGCGCCTTGCCGCTGGACGCATCGCTGTGGCTGCAGGTGAACGGCCAGGAGCGTCAGCGTGCCCACCTGAGCCAGCAGACCTGGGCCTTGGCCGAGGTGATCAGCCGACTGTCGCGCCAGCTGCCGCTGCGCCCCGGCGACCTGATCATGACCGGCAGCCCGCCCGGCGTGGCGCCGCTGAACCCGGGCGACACGATCCACGCCGGCATCGATGGCATCGGCGAACTGCACCTGCGCGTCGGCCCTCGCCCTGCCAGGCAAGCGGCCAACGCCGCCTGAATCTACTGGAGCACCACATGAGCCAAAACAAGAAAGTCGCCCTGGTCACCGGCGCTGGTAGCGGCATCGGCCGCGCTGTTGCCCTCGCCCTGCTGGAAGACGGCTTCAGCCTGGTCCTCGCCGGGCGCCGCGCCGAGCCACTGCAAGCCGTCGTCGAACAAGCGCTGGCAGCGGGTGGTGAAGCCCTGGCCGTACCCACCGACGTACGCGATGAACAGAGCGTCGCACAGCTGTTCGCCACCATCGAAGAGGTACATGGGCGCCTCGATGTGATCTTCAACAACGCGGGCATCAATGCGCCCGCCGTACCGGTCGACGAGCTGCCGCTGGAGAACTGGCGCAACGTCATCGCCACCAACGTCGACGGTGTGTTCCTGTGCGCCCGTGCCGCCTTCGGCCTGATGCGCCGCCAGCAGCCGCAAGGCGGGCGAATCATCAACAACGGCTCGATCTCGGCGCACACCCCACGCCCGTTCACCGCGCCCTACACCGCCAGCAAGCACGCGGTGCTGGGCCTGACCAAGGCGCTGGCGCTGGACGGCCGCCCCTACGACATCGTCTGCAGCCAGTTGGACATCGGCAACGCCCTGACCGAACTGTCCGAGCGCATGACCCGTGGTGTACGCCAGGCCAATGGCGAGATCGCCGCCGAACCGATGCTCGACGTGCGCCATGTGGCCGATGCAGTGCGCTACATCGCCGCGCTGCCGCTGGACGCCAACGTACTGAACATGACCGTGATGGCCAGCAGCATGCCCTTCGTTGGCCGCGGCTGACCCCCTGTTCCTGATGGAGTGACCGATGAAACCTGAAGTCCTGCAACTGAGCCCGATCCTCATCCCGCAAATCCGTGAGCGCCTGGAACAGCTGTTCACCGTGCACCGCTACTACGAACAGGCCGACAAGGACGCCTATGTCAGCCAGCATGCCGACAACATCCGCGGCGTGATCACCGGTGGCCACACCGGCATCAGCCAGGCGCTGATGGCGCGCCTGCCCAACCTCGAAGTGATAGCGGTCAATGGCGTCGGCACCGACGCGGTGGACCTGGCCTATGCCCGCGACCGTGGCATCCAGGTGACGGCGACCATCGGCGCCCTCACCGAGGATGTCGCCGACCTCGCCATGGGCCTGCTGATCGGCGTGTGCCGTGGCATCTGCACGGGTGACCGCTTCGTCCGCGCTGGCCATTGGGCCACCAGCGCGACACCGCTGGCACCGTTGCCGCTGGCTCGCCAGGTGTCGGGCATGCGCGTGGGCATCGTCGGCATGGGCCGAGTCGGCCGCGCCGTGGCGCAGCGGGCGGCGGCGTTCGGTTGCCCGATTCGCTACACCGATCTGCAGGCGCTGGAGGTGCCTTATGGTTTCGAGGCGGATCTGGTGCAGCTGGCCAAGGACAGCGATGCGCTGATCCTGGCGGCGGCGGCCGACAAGGGCGAGGCGCTGGTCAACCGCGAAGTGCTGCAGGCATTGGGCGCCGAGGGGTATCTGATCAACATCGCGCGCGGCAAGCTGGTGGATGAACCGGCGTTGATTGCGGCGCTGGAGGCCGGCGAGATCGCGGGGGCGGCGCTGGATGTGTTTGCCGATGAGCCACGGGCGCCCGAAGCGTTGTTCGAACGCGAGGATGTTGTACTGCAGCCGCATCGCGCCAGTGCCACGGTGCAGACCCGCACGCGCATGGGTGAGATGGTGGTGGCCAGCCTGGTGGATGTGTTTGCCGGGCGTAAGCCGCAGGGGTTGGTCATTTAAGTGGTCTGTACCGGCCTCTTCGCGGGCTCGCCCGCTCCCACAGGGATCGCACAATGCCTAAGGGTTGCGCAGTACCTGTGGGAGCGGGCGGGCCCGCGAAAGGGCCGGTAATGGCGATGCAAGCATGTCAGGCCAGCGCCAGTTCCACCGCCCCGCCATTCAAGCGCACCGGCCACACCCGCAGCCGCTGCCCTGCATCTTCCAGGCACGCCCCACTTTCAAGGCTGAAGTGCTGCTTGTACAACGGCGCCGCCACCACCAGTTCGCCCTGCAAGCTACCCACCAGCCCGCGACCGATGATATTGGCCCCCGACCGCGGATCACGGTTGTCCACCGCGTAAAGGCTCTGCTCCAGCTCGGGCAGGTAGAACAGCGCCACCTGCGCGCCATCGAGCCACACCACCACGCCGGAGTCGGCCACCAGGTCATCGGCCCGGCACACCGTCTGCCAGTTCTCCTGGGTTTTCACAGCAGCATCGGACAGGTTCATCAGACAGCTTCCTCGACAGTTGGAATCAGGTGCAGCGCTGCAGCCGGCCGGCGTTGTTCACGCTCGCGCACGAAGTGCACGTCCGGGTCGGCACGCTTGTCGTTGACGAAGGTGCGGAAGCGCTTGAGCTTCTCGGGGTCGTTGAGGGCGTTGGCCCATTCGCATTCATACTGGTCGACCACATGCTGCATCTGCGCCTCCAGCTCGGCAGCCAGGCACAGGCTGTCGTCGAGGATCACCTGCTTGAGGTAGTCCAGGCCGCCTTCCAGGCTTTCGCGCCAGACCGAGGTGCGCTGCAGTTTGTCGGCGGTGCGAATGTAGAACATCAGCACGCGGTCGATCAGGCGCACCAGGGTTTCGTCGTCCAGGTCGGTGGCGAACAGTTCGGCGTGGCGCGGGCGCATGCCGCCGTTGCCGCAGATGTACAGGTTCCAGCCCTTGTCAGTGGCGATCACGCCGATGTCCTTGCTCTGCGCCTCGGCGCACTCGCGGGTGCAGCCGGAGACGGCAAACTTGAGTTTGTGCGGGCTGCGCAGGCCCTTGTAGCGGTCTTCCAGGCGCAGGGCCATGCCGACACTGTCCTGCACGCCGTAACGGCACCAGGTGTTGCCCACGCACGATTTCACCGTGCGCGTCGATTTGCCGTAGGCGTGACCGGTCTCGAAGCCGGCTTCGATGAGTTCGCCCCAGATCAATGGCAGCTCGTGCAGCTGGGCGCCGAACAGGTCGATGCGCTGGCCGCCGGTGATCTTGGTGTAGAGGTCGTACTTTTTCGCCACCTGGCCGATCACGATCAGCTTGTCGGGGGTGATCTCGCCGCCCGGAATGCGCGGCACCACCGAATAGGTGCCGTTCTTCTGCATGTTGGCCATGAAGGTGTCGTTGGTGTCCTGCAGCGGCACCAGCGCCGGGTCCATGATCGGCTGGTTCCAGCACGAGGCGAGGATCGAGCCCACTGCGGGCTTGCAGATGTCGCAGCCGACATGGCCCTTGCCGTGGCGTTCGAGCAGTTCGTTGAAGGTGCGGATACCCTCCACGCGCACCAGCCCGTAAAGCTCCTGACGGGTGTAGGCGAAGTGTTCGCACAGGCTCTTGTCGACGGTCACGCCGCGGGCAGTGAGTTCGTGCTCGAACACCTGCTTGAGCAACGCTGCGCAGCCACCGCAGCCAGTGGCCGCCTTGGTGCAGCCCTTGACCGCAGCCAGGTCGCCGCAGCCACTGTCGATGGCCGCGCACACTGCACCCTTGCTGACGTTGTGGCACGAGCAGATGGTCGCGCTGTCTGGCAGCGCGTCGGCACCGAGCGCAGGCGCACCGCCACTCTGCGGCAGGATCAGCGCTGCCGGGTCGGCCGGCAGGGCAATGCCGTTCTGGGCGTATTGCAGCAAAGTGTCGTAGTAACTGTTGTCGCCCACCAGCACTGCGCCGAGCACGTGCTTGCCGCTGGCATCCACCACCAGCCGGCGATAGGCGCTGTTGGCCTCGTCGATGAAGCGGTAGCTGCGCGAACCCGGCGTGGCGCCGTGGGCATCGCCGATGGAGCCGACATCCACGCCCAGCAGCTTGAGCTTGGTCGACATGTCGGCGCCAGTGAATGCGTTGGCAGCTTCGCCCATCAGCAACGCCGCCAGGTTGCGCGCCATGCTGTAGCCTGGGGCGACCAGGCCGAACACGCTGCCGTTCCACGAGGCGCATTCGCCTATGGCGAAGATGCGTGGGTCGCTGCTGCGGCAGTGGTTGTCGATCACCACGCCACCGCGTGCAGCGATCTCCAGGCCGCAGGCTCGGCCGAGGGCATCCTGTGGGCGGATGCCGGCAGAGAACACGATCAGGTCGGTTTCCAGGTGCTCGCCGCCATCGAAATTCATGCGGTAGCGGTAGGCTTCTCCCGCGCTGATCGACTGGGTGGCACGCGACAGGTGCACGCCCACACCCAGCGCTTCGATCTGCGCCTTGAGCGCGGCGCCGCCCTCGCCGTCCAGCTGCACCGGCATCAGCCGGGGGGCAAACTCCACCACGTGTGCTTCCAGGCCGAGGGACTTCAGCGCGTTGGCGGCTTCCAGACCGAGCAGGCCGCCACCGACCACCACGCCGCGGCGCGCCTGGCCGGCAGCGGCGCGAATGGCATCGAGGTCGTCGAGGGTGCGGTAGACCAGGCGGGCGTTGCCGCTGGAGCCTTCGATCGGCGGCACGAACGGGTAGGAACCGGTGGCCAGGACCAACTGGTCATAACCGTAGCGGCCCTCGGCAGTCACCACCTCGCAGCGTTCGCGGTCGATCTCCAGCACCGCTTCGCCCAGGTGCAGGTGCACGCCGCTGTTGCCGTAGTAGTCCGGCCCGCACAGGGCCAGGGTCTCGGCACAGCTGCCGGCGAAGTACTCCGACAGGTGCACGCGGTCGTAGGCACGTTGACGTTCTTCACCGAACACGTGCAGCTCGAACCGCTCAAGGGCGCCGCGTTCGACCAGCTGCTGCACGCAGTGGTGGCCGACCATGCCGTTGCCGACGATGACCAGTCGCTCTCGTTGCCTGCTCGCTGTTGCCTTCATAAGCCGATCCTCGATCAAAAAAAAAAGCGCCTGGAGCCGAAGCTCCAGGCGCCTTTGCCTGTATTCATCACGGTGGGTGGCCCGGGTTGATCGCCGTTGATCAGTGGGCTTTGTTGTATCAGGGATAAAGCAGGGACTGTGCCAATTGGGTTGCCTGTACTGGCCTCTTCGCGGGCAAGCCCGCTCCTACAGGGACCGCACAGGGTTCAGCAGCGAGGTGAACCTGGGGGAGCGGGCTTGCCCGCGAAGAGGCCAGCACAGCCAATGCACATTTCAAGTGCAGCACTCCCCATCCTGGAGCACATCAATACACATCGCGCCGGTACCGCTTGGCCTTGCTCAACGCCTCGACATAAGCATCGGCATCCACCCCTCCGTGCACGGCAATGACTTCACGCAAGGCCGCATCCACATCCTTGGCCATGCGCTGCGCATCGCCACACACATAGAAGTACGCCCCCGCCTCCAGCCACTGCCACAGCTGCGCACCCTGTTCGAGCATGCGCTGCTGCACATAGACCTTCTCGGCCTGGTCCCGCGAGAACGCCGTGTCCAGGCGCAGATGCCCGCTCGCCTGCCAGGCCTGAAGCTGCTCCTGATAGTAGAAATCCGTGGCCGCATACTGTTCGCCGAAGAACAGCCAGTTCCCGCCTTTGGCACCCTGTGCCTCACGTTCTTCGAGGAAGGCACGGAACGGCGCGATGCCGGTGCCGGGACCGACCATGATCACTGGCACGTCGTTGTCCTCGGGAAGGCGGAAGTGCTTCGATACCTGCGGGAAGATCGCCACCTTCAGTGACTGCGCCCGATCGGCGAGGAAGGTGGAGCACACACCCTTGCGCTCGCCATAGCGCACCGTGGAAACGGTCAGGTGTACCTGGTCCGGATGAGCCAATGGGCTTGAGCTGATCGAATACAGGCGCGGCTGCAGCGGCTTGAGCAGATCGAGCCAGGTGGCCAGCGGCAACTGCTGAGGGAACGCCCGCAGCACGTCGACCAACTGCCGGCCCCACAGCCAATCCTGCAGTTGCGCCTTGCACTCGGGTTGCAGCAGGTGCTGCAGCTCGGCGTAATGCGCGCTGAAAACCTGCAGTTGCTGCGGCGTGACCTTGGCAATCTCCAGACGGGTTTCCAGAGCCTCGACCAGTGGCATCAGCGGCTGCCCCTTCAGTTCCACCACCGCCTGGCCATCGAGCTGCGTCAGCGCCAGCAGTTCGTCGACCAGTGCCGGACAGTTGCGCGGCCACACGCCCAGGGCATCGCCGGCGGCATAGGTCAAACCGCTGCCGGACAGGTCGAACACCAGTTGGCGGGTTTCCTTGCTGGCACCCGGACCGTTGAGCAGCTGATTTTCCAGCAGCGGGGCCAACCACGGTTGCTGCTTGTTGTAACCCGCGACTGGCGCCGACTGGCTGGCCGGTGGTGGCGAGCTGGCGCAACCGAGCTCCGCCAGCAGGGCTTCGAGCCAAGCGGCGAAGGCCTCATCGAAATCCGGTTCGCAATCGACCCGCTGCAACAAGCGGCGCCCGCCCAGTTCGGCCAGGCGCTGGTCGAGCTTGCGGCCAAATCCACAGAACTGCTCGTAGCTGGAATCACCCAAGGCCAGCACGGCATACGGCAGCTCCGCGCAGCAAGCGCCCTGCTCACCTTGCAGGGCCTGCCAGAACGCCGTGGCGCTGTCGGGCGCATCACCGTCACCGAAGGTGCTGGTGATCAGCACCACACTGGCGGCGCCTTGCAGCTGCCGGGGGTCGACCGCTGCCATGCAACTGAGCTGCACCGCCAGGCCAGCACCACGCAGGTGCTCGGCACAGCGCTCGGCAAGCGCTTCGCCAGTGCCCGTCTGCGAAGCCCACAGCAACTGGTGGCGCGGCCCGCCGAGGCCTGGCGTTGCGACTGGCTGGGCGGGCTGCATAACAGCGCCGTTCAGCTCCAGGGCATCGATGCGCGCACTGGCGACCCGCTCCAGGGCCACGGCGCAATGTTTGAATGCCGGCTGAAGCGACAGTGGATCGACTGCATCGCAAGTAACGGCATTGATCGCCAGCTGCTCGCCGATCAGGTCGTTCCAGTGGAACGGCGCAAAGCAGTTGCCGGGCATGACCCGGTCGCTGATGCGCGCCGGCAGCACGGCCTGGCCGCGACGTGAGCGAATGGCGACCTGATCCTTGTCTACGATGCCCAGGCGGGCGGCATCATCAGGATGGATTTCAACGAAGGGCCCAGGCTCCAGCCTGTTCAGCGCCGGCACCTTGCCAGTCTTGGTCAGGGTGTGCCACTGATGCTGCACGCGGCCGGTATTGAGCACCAGCGGGTAGTCGGCGTCGGGCAGTTCGGGCGCCGGCAGCCAGGGCCGGGTGAAGAAGCGCGCCTTGCCGCTGGCGGTGGGGAATGCCAGGGCAGGCGCATTGCCTTGCGCATCGCGCAACAGAGGCTGGCTGCTGCCGTCGTTGAGGTAACGCAGCGGGCTGCGGTCATCTTCGCAACCCGGTGCACAGGGCCATTGCCGTGGGCTTTGGCGCAACTGCTCATAGCCGATGCCGCGCAGGTCATAGCCGGTTGCCGGGTTCCAGAAACGCCGAATCTCTTCGTATACCGCCTCGGCATCCGGGTAATCGAAGGCCTCGGCGTAGCCCATGGCGCAGGCGACCCGGGCAATGATCTGCCAGTCCGCCAGGCTTTGGCCGGGCGCCTGAACTGCCTGAGGCATCAGCGTCAGGTTGCGTTCGCTATTGATCATCACGCCCTCGCCTTCGGCCCACAGCGCGGCGGGCAGGAGGATATCGGCGTAGCGGTTGGTTTCGGTGTCGAGAAAAGCGTCCTGGGTGATTACCAGCTCGGCCTGGCGCAGGCCGTCGATCACTTGTTGCCGGTTGGCGACGCTGGCCACCGGATTGCTGCAGATCACCCAGCAGGCTTTCACCTCGCCGGCCTTCATCTGCTCGAACAGCGCGATCGTGCCCTCACCCGCTTCGCTGCGCAGGCTGCCCGGTTGCAGGCGCCATTGCTGCTCGACGAAGGCGCGGTCCGCCGCCACCAGCGCCGAACGCTGGCCCGGCAGGCCCGGGCCCATGTAGCCCATTTCGCGGCCGCCCATGGCATTGGGTTGGCCGGTCAGCGAAAAAGGCCCGCTGCCGGGGCGGCAGATGGCGCCGGTGGCCAGGTGCAAGTTACACAAGGCGTTGCTGTGCCAGGTGCCGTGGACGCTCTGGTTGAGGCCCATGGTCCAGCAGCTCATCCACTCCCCGGCGGTGCCGATCCATTCTGCAGCCCGGCGGATGTCGGCTTCGCTCAAGCCAGTGATGGCGGCTACCCGCGCCGGGGTGTAATCGTCGAGGAAGGCCGGCAGCTCGTCCCAGCCTTCGGTGTAACGGGCGATGAACGCGGGGTCGGTGTGGCCGTTGTGGTGCAGCAGGTGCAGCAGGCCGTTGAGCAGCGCCATGTCACTGCCGGGGCGCAGTTGCAGGAACAGGTCGGCCTTGTCGGCCGTGGCGGTGCGCCGTGGATCCACCACGATGAGTCTGGCCCCGGCCTTGAGCCGGTCCAGCAGGCGCAGGAACAGCACCGGATGGCAGTCAGCCATGTTCGCGCCGATCATCAGGAACACCTCGGCACGTTCGAAATCCTGGTAGCTGCCGGGCGGGCCGTCGGCGCCGAGCGACAACTTGTAGCCGCTGCCGGCACTGGCCATGCACAGCCGTGAGTTGGACTCGATATGTCGCGTGCGGATAAAGCCCTTGGCCAGCTTGTTGGCCAGGTACTGGGCTTCCAGCGACATCTGCCCGGACACATACAGCGCCACGGCGTCCGCACCGTGTTGGTCGATGATAGCGCGCAGGCGCTCGCCGGCCTGGGCAATGGCCTGGTCCATGCTGCTGCGCGCCGGCTGCTGGCTGCGTTGCTGGCGGACGAAGGCGTGCTCCATGCGCCCGGCGGCGGTCAGTGGCAGGTGTGCGGTGAGGCCTTTGGTACACAGGCGGCCGAAGTTGCTCGGGTGCTGCTTGTCGCCGCTGATCTTGCTGACCTTGCCGTCCTTGATGCTCATGACGATGCCGCAACCGACGCCACAGTAGGGGCATACGCTGCGTACTTCGCTTGTGGCCATGGGCGGTCTCCCCTTTCTGGAACGCAAAAAGGCGCCGGCTGCCCGGGCTTGCAAAGCAAGCGGGGCAACACGGCGCCTTTGTCGTGAGGTTTCTGGGCTGTCGACGTTGATAGCCCTGGATAGCAGTCAGTCAGCAATTTGTGGGCCAGCTGTACCGGCCCTTTCGCGGGCACGCCCGCTCCCACAGGTACTGCGCAGTCTTCAAACCTGTGGAGGTCCTGTGGGAGCAGGCGTGCCCGCGAAGAGGCCGGTACAGGCAACCGCACCATGCGGTGGCAGCAACAAGGCCCATGGCGCTATGCTGGGGCACTTACCAGCAAGAGCTACAGCCCGCATTCCATGTCCAAGGTGATCCTCAAGACCCCTGCCCAACTCGAACTGATGCGCAATGCCGGCCGGCTGTTGGCCCAGGTGTTCGCCGAACTCGACAGCTTCATCCGCCCCGGCGTGACGACGATGCAGATCAACGACCGCGCCGAGGCATTCATCGTCGATACCCTCAAGGCACGCCCGGCGAGCAAGGGCCAGTACGGCTTCCCCTACTCGCTCAACACCTCGGTGGACCATGTGGTCTGCCATGGCATCCCCAAAGTCGATGAAGTGCTGAAGGAAGGCTCGATCATCAATGTCGACATCACCCTCGAACAGGGCGGTTACATTGCCGACTCGTCGAAGATGTACAGCATCGGGCCAATCAGCGAAGACGCACAGCGGTTGGTCGACATTACCTATGAGGCGCTATGGGAAGGCATCGGGCAGGTACGCCCTGGGGCGACGCTGGGTGACATCGGCCATGCCATCCAGGCTCATGCCGAAGCGGCTGGCTACAGCGTGGTACGTGAATACTGCGGCCATGGCATTGGCCAGCAGATGCATGAAGGGCCCGAGGTGCTGCATTTCGGCCTGCGTGGCATGGGCATGAAGTTGCAACCGGGCATGGTGTTCACCATCGAGCCGATGATCAACCAAGGTGGGCGCGGGACGCGGACGCTGAAAGATGGCTGGACGGTGATCACCCGCGACCACTGCCTGTCGGCACAGTGGGAACATACGGTGGCGGTGACTGAGGATGGGGTCGAGGTGCTGACATTGCGGGATGAAGAGCGTAGCCGGTAAGCGCTCAAACAAAAAAAGCGACCTAAGGTCGCTTTTTTTGTGGCTTCCGGGTGTTCAGTGGGCCCTGGAAGCGGAATATGGCGCAGCGGACGGGACTCGAACCCGCGACCCCCGGCGTGACAGGCCGGTATTCTAACCGACTGAACTACCGCTGCGCTAATCAACGAGTGGTGGGTGATGACGGGATCGAACCGCCGACCCTCTGCTTGTAAGGCAGATGCTCTCCCGGCTGAGCTAATCACCCATTCGTCTCGGTGAGGCGCGCATTCTACGGATGAACCAGCAGCCTGGCAAGCCATTGAAGCAACTTTTTTGCAAAATCACCCAGCGCAAATTTCAGGCACAAAAAAAGCGACCCTAAGGTCGCTTTGTTTGTTACTTCCGGGTGTTCAGTGGGCCCAGGAAGTGGAATATGGCGCAGCGGACGGGACTCGAACCCGCGACCCCCGGCGTGACAGGCCGGTATTCTAACCGACTGAACTACCGCTGCGCTATACATCGAGTGGTGGGTGATGACGGGATCGAACCGCCGACCCTCTGCTTGTAAGGCAGATGCTCTCCCGGCTGAGCTAATCACCCTTCGTCTCGGTGTGGCGCGCATTCTACGGAGGGGCTGTTACCCTGGCAAGCATTTTTTTATTTTTTTTCAAAAAAAACTCCAAGCCTTTCAAAGACCTAGCGCAGCCGGGGCTTTTCCTCCGTTATCGGGCCTGCTGGCCCTCTGACAGGGTTGGCCTCGGAGCACTGCTCGGAGAATAATGCCCGCCTTATGCATTAAGGAGAGATTGCCCCCCATGTGGTTCAAGAACCTGCTGTCCTACCGCCTGACCCAGGAAGTACCGTTCGAGCCTGAAGCGCTGGAAGCCGCGCTGGCCACCAAGCCAGCCCGCGCCTGCGCCAGCCAGGAGCTGACCACCTACGGTTTCATCGCGCCGTTCGGCAAGGGTGAAGATGCTCCCCTGGTGCACGTCAGCGGCGAATTCCTGCTGGTTGCCGCGCGCAAGGAAGAACGCATCCTGCCGAGCAGCGTGGTCAACGATGCCGTGAAAGAGAAGGTCGAAGAGATCGAGACCGAGCAAATGCGCAAGGTCTACAAGAAAGAGCGCGACCAGATCAAGGACGAGATCATCCAGGCCTTCCTGCCGCGCGCGTTCATCCGCCGCTCGATGATCTTCGCCGCCATCGCCCCGCGCCTGGGGATGATCCTGGTCAACTCGGCCAGCGCCAAGCGCGCCGAAGACCTGCTGTCGACCCTGCGCGAAGTGATGGGCTCGCTGCCGGTGCGCCCGGTGACCGTGAAGATCGCACCCACTGCGACCATGACCGACTGGGTCAAGTCGCAACAGGCTGCCGAAGGCTTCTACGTGCTGGACGAGTGCGAACTGCGGGACACCGCCGAAGACGGCGGCATCGTGCGCTGCAAGCGCCAGGACCTGACCAGCGAGGAGATCCAGCTGCACCTGAGCACCGGCAAGGTGGTTACCCAGCTTGCCCTGGCATGGCAGGACAAGCTGTCGTTCGTGCTTGACGACAAGATGGTGATCAAGCGCCTGAAGTTCGAAGAGCTGCTGCAGGAACAGGCCGAACAGGACGGTGGCGAAGAGGCCGCGCAGCAGTTCGATGCCAGCTTCCAGCTGATGATGATGACCTTTGCCGAATTCCTGCCGGCGCTGTTCGAAGTGCTCGGTGGCGAGGAGATTCCTCAAGGGGTCTGATTCGGTTTGAAATACCGGTGCTGGCTGGTTTTGTTGTGGCCAGGACCGGCCTCTTCGCGGGCACGCCCGCTCCCACAGGTACGCCACAGTTTTCAGATTCTGTGGCGTACCTGTGGGAGCGGGCGTGCCCGCGAAGAGGCCCCATGAAATTCATAAAGCTATAAATAGAAAAGGAATTGCCCCATGCGTGCCCTCGCCGCTCTCAGCCGCTTCGTCGGCAACACCTTTGCCCTGTGGGTGCTGGTGTTCGCCGTGCTGGCCTTCCTGATGCCCCAGTGGTTCATCGCCCTCAAGGTCGCCATCGTGCCGCTGCTGGGCCTGGTGATGTTCGGCATGGGGCTGACCCTCAAGCTCGACGACTTCGCCGCCCTCGCCCGCCAGCCCTGGCGTGTGGCCCTGGGCGTGGTGGCGCACTTCGTGATCATGCCGGGCATGGCCTGGCTGCTGTGCCAGTTGTTCCACCTGCCGGCGGAAATCGCCGTGGGCGTGATCCTGGTCGGCTGCTGCCCGAGCGGCACGGCGTCGAACGTGATGGTCTGGCTGTCCAAGGGCGACCTGGCGCTGGCAGTGGCGATCGCCGCGGTAACCACCCTCCTCGCCCCGCTGCTGACCCCGGCACTGATCTGGTTCCTGGCCTCGGCCTGGCTGCCAGTGTCCTTCATGGACATGTTCTGGTCGATCCTGCAGCTGGTGATGCTGCCGATCGTCCTCGGCGTGCTGGCGCAGCGCTTGCTGGGTGCGCGGGTGCAGATGGCGGTGCAGGTGCTGCCGCTGGTGTCGGTGGTGAGCATCGTGATGATCGTCTGTGCGGTGGTGGCGGCCAGCCAGGCCAAGATCGCCGAATCCGGTTTGCTGATCATGGCGGTCGTGGTGCTGCACAACACCTTTGGTTATCTGCTGGGCTACCTCACCGGCCGGCTCTGCAACTTGCCGCTGGCCCAGCGCAAGTCGCTGGCGCTGGAGGTGGGCATGCAGAACTCGGGGCTGGGCGCGGCGCTGGCGGCAGCGCATTTCTCGCCGCTGGCAGCGGTGCCGAGCGCGCTGTTCAGCGTCTGGCACAACATCTCCGGAGCACTGCTGTCGACCTGCTTCCGGCGGATGGAAGAACCTTCGGCCGAGGCTGCAGAGGTTGAGCCAGCCAGGCATTGATGTGTACCCTGATGGCCACTGTGAGGACGACCTCACGACGCACCGCGTGACCATTCCGGGGACGGCCCCATCATTCGCAACGATGGAGAAGCATCATGTCCTGGATCATCCTGTTCTTCGCCGGCCTGTTCGAGGTCGGCTGGGCCGTCGGCCTGAAGTACACCGACGGCTTCAGCAAACCGCTCCCGACCGTACTCACCGTCGCCGCCATGGCCATCAGCCTGGGCCTGCTGGGCCTTGCCATGAAGGAACTGCCGCTGGGCACCGCCTATGCCATCTGGACCGGCGTCGGCGCCGTCGGCACGGTGATCGCCGGGATCATCCTGTTCGGCGAGTCGATGGCCCTGGTACGGCTGGTCAGCGTGGCGCTGATCATTACCGGCCTGATCGGCCTGAAAGTCAGCGCCAGCTGATAACCCTGCTCAGCGCAGGCCACCGCGCAAGCGGCTGACCTGCTCACGCAAGGCCTCTGGCTGCGCCGCCTCCACCGGGATGGCGGCGCCAGCCACGATGGTCACCCGCGACCACAGGCGCTTGAAGAAGCCCTTGGCCGGGTCGCGACTGAAGAAACTCCCCCACAGGCCCTGCAGCGCCAGCGGAATCACCGGCACCGGGGTTTCTTCGAGGATGCGGCTGACGCCTCCCTTGAACACGTCGATTTCGCCATCTCCGGTCAATTTGCCTTCCGGGAAGATACACACCAGCTCACCGTCTGCCAGGTACTCGGCGATACGCGCAAAGGCCCGATCATAAGTGGCCTGGTCTTCGTTGCGCCCGGCAATCGGAATGGCACCCGCCGTGCGGAACACGAAGTTGAGCACCGGCAGGTTGTAGATCTTGTAATACATGACGAAGCGGATCGGCCGACGGATCGCCCCGCCCAGCAGCAGTGCATCGACGAACGACACATGGTTGCACACCAGCAGCGCTGCGCCTTCATCGGGGATGCGTTCAAGGTCGCGGTGCTGCACGCGGTACATCGAATGGCTGAGCATCCAGATCAGGAAGCGCATGGTGAACTCGGGCACGATCCTGAAGATGTAGGCATTGACCAGCACGTTCAGCAGCGACACCACCAGGAACAGCTGCGGGATGCTCAGCTTGAGCACGCTCAGCAGGACAATGGTGAAGATCGCCGAGACCACCATGAACAGCGCATTGAGAATGTTGTTGGAGGCTATTACCCGTGCCCGCTGGTCTTCGGCAGTGCGCGCCTGGATCAGCGCGTACAGCGGCACGATGTAGAAGCCGCCGAACACGCCGAGGCCAACGATCGACACCAGGATCCACCAGGCCTGGTGCATGCCCAGCAGCGCCAGCCAGTCGTGCGGCTGGGCGCCGGCCGGTACGTCACCTGAATGCCACCACCAGAGCAGGCCGAACAAGGTCAACCCAAACGAGCCGAACGGCACCAGGCCGATTTCCACCTTGCGCCCACTGAGGCGTTCGCACAGTAGCGAGCCGACGGCGATACCGACCGAGAACAAGGTCAGCACCAGGGTCACGGCAGTCTCGTCGCCGTGCAGCCACTCCTGGGCGTAAGTCGGGATCTGCGTCAGGTAGATGGCGCCGACGAACCAGAACCACGAGTTGCCGACGATCGAGCGCGACACTGCCGGGGTCTGCCCCAGGCCCATGCGCAGGATCACCCACGACTGCTTGAAGATGTTCCAGTCCAGCGCCATCTGCGGCGACGCTGCCGCAGCCCGGGGAATCCAGCGGCTGGCCAGGTAGCCGAGCACGGCGGTGCCGACCACGCCACCGGCCACCACCGTGGCATAGCTGTCATTGGCCATCATTACCCCGGCGCCAATGGTGCCGACCAGGATGGCGAGGAAGGTGCCCATCTCCACCAGGCCGTTGCCCCCCACCAGCTCTTCTTCACGCAGGGCCTGGGGCAGGATCGAGTATTTCACCGGGCCGAACAGCGCCGAGTGGGTGCCCATGCCGAACAGCGCCACCAGCATCAGCGTGAGGTGGTTGGTGACGAAGCCGATGGCGCCGACCGCCATGATGACGATCTCGGCCAGCTTGATCGCGCGGATCAGCGCGTCCTTGGCGAACTTCTCGCCAAACTGCCCGCCCAGCGCCGAGAACAGAAAGAACGGCAGGATGAACAGCAGCGCGCAGAGGTTGACCCAGATCGATCGATCGCCGTCGCCCAAGCTGAGCTTGAACAGAATGGCCAGGATCAACGACTGCTTGAACAGGTTGTCGTTGAAGGCACCCAGTAACTGGGTGACGAAGAACGGCAGGAAACGCCGCTTGCCGAGCAAGGTGAATTGCGAGGGATGACTCATCGTCCTTGTTCCTGAGTGTCTTTTGTCATTGGAGGCACGCGAAGCGCTGCAAGCCACAAATCTGCATGGGAAAGCAACCGCCTGGCAAGGAACACCGGACAATTCAGGAACCCGCTCACAATTCGATATCACAGTGATATTAATTTTTCGCCAGCCACTGTTCAGACTTTGTTACCCATGCCGATAATTCATATAGATGACTATATCTGACAGAAGGAACAGACCTCAGGTCTCCTCCAACGCATAAGAAAAGGAGCTCGGCAGTAATGTTTACCTGGTTTGGCGACCTCAGGATCGCCCACAAACTCTTTCTCGGTTTCGGCCTGGTGCTGTGCCTGACACTTGTGCAGTCGCTGATCAGCTGGGATGGCCTGGGCAGCCTGGTACGCCGTAGTGAGGTCGTCAGCGACGTATCGCGCCTCAACGACGCCCTCGGCGACCTGCGCGAAGCGCGCTTGCGCCATGCCATGGCCAACGGCGCCCCCGCCGAGAGCAAACAGCTGCAAGTTGCGCTGGACGCCTTCAAGCCGACACTGGCAAAGCTGCGCGAGGTGATGATCAGGGCGCAGTCCCATGCGCTGATCAATACCGCCGACCAGGCACTGCAGAGCTACAGCGGCAACCAGGCCGCCAGTTTCCGCTCCTATGAAAAGATGCGCGCGGCGCAAAAGGAAATGGGCGCCCTGGCCACCCAGTCGTTCGCCAGCATCGAGCAGATTCGCAATCAGGTCCGCGCTTTGCCCGATGCCGAGCAGCGTTTCGTGCGCATCGAGGCCATCAACCAGATACGCGAAAACCTGATCCTGCTGCGCTACCACGTTCGTGGTTATACCGGTAATACCAATGCCGAGACCGAGAAACTGATGAACAGCCAGATCGCCACCACGGTGAACGATCTGCCGGGGCTGGTCGCCCGCTTCAACGGCAATTTCCCGCAGCAGTTCCAGCAACTGGAGCAGCAGGTGCAGGCCTATGCGAAGGCCGTGGAGGCGTTCCGTGGCGAGGTCAGCCACCTGGTGGACTACCGCGCCGCCATGGCCAACGATATCGAAACCCTCAACGGTGTCATTGGCCAACTGCTGGACGACCAGGCGGTGCTGGTCGCCAAGGACAGCCACTTCGCCCGCACCCTGCAGATCGCCACCACCCTGCTCGCCTTGCTGCTCGGCGCCCTGGCTGCCATGGTCATCGCCCGGCAGATCAGCCAGCCGCTGCGCCAGGCACTGAAAACCATGGAACAGGTGGCTGCCGGTGACCTCAGCGAACAACCGGCCAGCCGCCGCCGCGACGAAGTCGGCCAACTGCAGAACGCCCTGCAGGGCATGACCCGCAACCTGCGTGAGCTGATCGCCCAGGTGCGCGATGGCATTTCGCAGATTGCCAGCGCTACCGAGGAGCTTTCGGCGATCACCGAGCAGACCAGTGCCGGTGCCAACAACCAGAAGGTGGAAACCGACCAGGTGGCGACGGCCATGCAGGAAATGGCTGCCACCGTCCACGAAGTCGCCCGCAATGCCGGCGAAGCCTCTAGCGCCGCCAGCGCCACCGACGAGGAAGCCCGTGAAGGTGACAGCGTGGTCAACCGCGCCGTGGCCCAGATCAGCCGCCTGGCCAGCCAGGTGGACGCTACTGGCGAAGCCATGGGCGCGCTGCGCACCGAGAGCCAGCGTATCGGCAAGGTCATGGACGTGATCAAGGCCGTGGCCGAACAGACCAACCTGCTGGCGCTCAATGCTGCCATCGAAGCGGCCCGGGCCGGTGAAGCGGGCCGTGGTTTCGCCGTGGTGGCAGATGAAGTGCGCAGCCTGGCACAGCGTACCCAGGCATCGACACTGGAGATCGAATCGGCGATCGGCAGCCTTGAGCAAGGTACCCGCTCGGTGAGCGAGCTGATGGAGCAGAGCCAGAGCCTGACCGAAAGCAGCGTGGCGCTGGTGCGTGAGGCCGGGGTGGCGTTGGAGGGGATTACCCAGCGGGTATCGGCGATTGAGCTGATGAACCAGCAGATTGCCGCGGCTTCGGAGCAGCAGAGTGCGGTGGCTGAAGAGATCAGCCGCAGCGTGGTGACAGTGCGGGATATTTCCGAACAGACCGCCGAGGCCAGTCAGCAAACTTCGGCGTCCAGTGTGGAGCTGGCGCGGCTGGGTGGGCAGTTGCAGCAGATGATCAGCCGGTTCCGGTTCTGATTTTCCTGTGCTGGCCTCTTCGCGGGCTTGCCCGCTCCCACAGGTACTGCGCAGTCTTCAAGACTGCGGTGATCCTGTGGAAGCGGGCGCGCCCGCGAAGAGGCCGGCACAGTCGCTACATCACTCGAACCCGAACAACGCCTGAGCAGTATCCACCAGCAGCGCCCGGCGCAATTCAGCCGAGCAGCCCAAGGCCTCGAACTGCTCGACCGCCGTGGTAAAGCTCACCGCTGACTCATGCTGGGTATGCGGCCAGTCGCTGCCCCACATCAGTCGTTCAGCACCGTAATGGGCCTCCAGAGCACACAGGGCCTGACGTGCAAACGCCAGATTCTGCTCCGGCGTACCTTCCAGTCGATAAATGCCGGACACCTTGACCCACACCTTGCCCTTGCCGCCCAGCGTCAACAGCTCGGCAAAGCCCGGTTGCCCAAGCCCCAGACGGGCATCGGGCCGACCGAAATGGTCGACCACAATGTTCAGACCATAAGGCTCCAGGGCCCGCAACAGCGCAGGGGTGTCCGCGACATGGCGGTGCAGCTCCAGATGCCAGCCCTGTTCACCAATGCGTTCCAGCAGGGGTCGCCATTCGGCGCCCGTCAGGTCTGGGAGGCCCTGGCCCATGAGGTTCAGACGCACGCCCCTGACCCCAAGCCGATCCATTTCCTGCATCGTCTCGCGCTCGACGTCCCGGTCAAGCATCACCACCCCGCGCAGTTGCCCCGGCGCGGTTTGCAGGGCGCTGAGCAGGTAGCGGTTGTCGGTGCCCAGGAAACTGGGCTGCACCAGTACGCCATGGCTGAAACCATGGGCCAGCAACTGGCCCAGGTAGTCGCCCAGCGGCGCATCGTAGCTGGGCGCGTAACGCCGCTCGCTGGCCAGGTTCAGCCCACGGCTGAACACGTGGGCATGGCTGTCGATGGCGGTGAGGTGTGAAACAGGAACGTCGGGCATGGTCATCACAGGACAGTCAGGTTACTTGGCGACAGCGCCAGCCATTTCTGGCGCTGGCGTGGTCTCAAGGTTGCGGCCACGGGTTTCCGGCAGGCACAGCGCGGCGAGCATGGCCACGCCGTAGGCGATGCCGGCATCGATACCGATCGCACTACCCAGCGACATGGATTCGCTCATGTGGCCGACCAGGAACGGGAACACCGCCGACAGCACGCGGCCGAAGTTGTAGCAGAAGCCGACCCCGGCACCGCGCACGTCGGCCGGGTACAGTTCGTTGAAGAACGCCCCCAGGCTGGCCGGGATGCCAGCGGCGAAGAAGCCCAGCGGGAAGCCGAGGAACAGCATCTGGGTATTGCTCAGCGGGAAGAACACATAGGCCTGCACCGTGAGCACGCAGCACAGCGCGAACAGCAGGATGTTCTTGCGCCGGCCGATGCGGTCGATCAGCAGGCCGCTGACCACGCAACCACACCAGAAGGCGAATATGATCACCGCCAGGTAGCCACCGGAGTTCAGCACCGACAGGTTGCGTTCGGTCTTGAGGAAGGTCGGCAGCCAAGTCATCACCGCGTGGTAACCGCCGTGGGCGCCCAGGCCCAGCAGGCCGCCGAGCAAGGTCACGCGCAGCAGCTCCGGGCGGAAGATGCCGGACATCGACTTGAAGAAGCTGCCTGGAATGGCCTTCTCCTTCTGCAGGCGCTGGAAGCTGTCTGGCTCCGGCACGTTGCGGCGTACCCAGATGATCAGCAGCGACGGCAGCAGGCCGACGAAGAACATCACTCGCCAGGCGTACTCGGCCGGTACCAGCGAATAGATCAGGGTGAACAGCCCCACCGCCAGGCCCCAGCCTACAGCCCAGGCGCTTTGCACCGTGCCCATGACCTTGCCGCGGTATTTCGGGTTGATGGTCTCGGCCATCAGCACCGCACCGGCCGCCCACTCGCCACCGATGCCGAAGCCCTGCATGGCCTTGACGAACAGCAACGGGTAGAAGCCGGTGACGAACGCCGAAAGGAAGGTGAAGAAGGAGAACCAGAGGATCATCCACTGCAGGGTGCGCACGCGGCCATAACGGTCCGACAGGGTGCCACCGAGCCAACCACCGAGCGCCGAGGTCACCAGGGTCACTCCGCTGATCAGGCCAGCATCGCCCTTGGTCAGCGAGAACGCGGCGATCAGCGCGGGAATGGCCAGGCCGAACATCTGCACTTCCAGCGCATCGAGCGACCAGCCACCGAAACAGGCCCAGAACGTCTTGCGTTCCCGTGAAGTGATCTGGCGATACCAGCTGAACATGGTTGTTATCCTTCTTAGTCGTGTGTGTTACGGCCGGGCGTGCCGAAGCTCTGGCAGGCTGGCGACCGGGCAGGCGAAGCCACTGCGCCGTGGCAGAACGGCGCAGACGGGTAACGGGCGAAGCAGCCGGTTTAACGGCTCAGCGAATGTCGACGCGGTAGCGGAAGTGTTGCGCGTGGCCGCGCGAGCGGCGCCATTCCAGCGGTTTGCCGGCGTAATCGCGGGCCAGGCGCTCGATCACCACCACCGGGCTGTTGGCCGGTAGCTGCAACAAGCGGCCATGGGCAGCATCGACCGCTTCGGCGGTCAGGGTCTCTTCGGCGTAGGCGACCACCTGGCCGCACAGCTCCTCGTAGATGGGGTAGAGCAGCGGGCCTTTGCTATCCAGTTCGACGTCAAGCAGTGGCTGGAACGTCTGGCGCGGCAGCCAGATTTCCTCGGCAAGCACCGGCTGTGCGCCGAGCAGACGGGTACGGACAATGCGGATGACCTCGGCTTCGACGGCCAGGCCCAAGGCCTGGGCAACGGCCGACGGTGCCAATACCGGCTCGATCGAGAGAATGCGGCTTTCCGGCATCAGCCGCTCGCCGGTGGCGCTCTCGAAGCGGAAGAAGCGGAACAGCGAAGACTGGAACTGTGGGCGGCGGATGAACGTGCCGCGGCCCTGCTGACGCTCTAGCACGCCTTCGGCGACCAGCACGTCGACGGCCTTGCGCACGGTGCCGACAGACATGTCGAACTCGGTGGCCAGGGCGGCTTCGGTGGGAATGGCCTCGCCCGGGCGCCAGCGATTGTTGGCAATCTGCTCGATCAGGTGATCGCGCAGTTGTTGATAGCGGGGTAGTCGAGCATCACCGGACAGTGGGTGCATGGGTCGGCTCTCGTCTTGTTATGTAAACATATATATGAATTTTCCGAGAGTATTCCCCGTGGGGTCCGAGCTGTCAATCCTCCGCTGGTCGCCGCTGCTGGCCTCCCTTATCCTCACCATCGGAAAATCCCCATGACAAGGATGTGGTAATGCTCGCTGCCCTGAAAGGCTATCCCGCCAGCGTCCGCCTGCTGCTGACCACAACGTTCACCCTGACGGTGGCCCGTGCCCTCACCCTGCCCTACTTGGTGGTCTACCTGGCCGACAACTTCCAGCTGCCGGTCGGCCAGATCGGCCTGCTGATCGGTGGCGCGCTGATCGTTGCTTCGCTGCTGAGCCTGTACGGCGGACACCTGGTCGACACCGTGCGCAACCACACTCTGGTCAGCGCCAGCACGCTGGCCTTCGCTCTCGCCTTCATGGTCGCCGTCGCCAGCCGTTCGGTATGGCTGTTCTTCACCTGCCTGGTGCTGATCAACCTGGCCCTGGCGGTGGTCGACATCGCCGCCAAGGCCGGCTTCTGCGCGCTGCTGCCGGTGGAACAACGGGCCGAGGTGTTCGCCATCAAGTACACCCTGAGCAACGTCGGTTATGCCGTCGGCCCGTTGCTTGGCGTGGCCATGCTGGAGCTGGACAACCACCTGCCTTTCATTGCCTCGGCGCTGACCGGCCTGGGCATGTGCATGGCCTACTGGCGGCTCGGCGACCGTGGGCTGCAGGCCAGTGCCCAGGAGCAGCCGAGCGTCGGATTCAGCCAGGTTGCGCTGGGGCTGGCGCGTGACCGCCGGCTGGTGTGCTTTACCCTGGGCGGCGTGCTGAGCGCGGTGGTGTTCGGCCAGTTCACCGCCTACTTGTCGCAGTACCTGGTGGTGACCAGCAGCGCCAGCGAGGCGGCACGCTTGGTCGGTTACCTGGTAACCACCAACGCGGTGACGGTGATAGCCCTGCAGTACCTGATCGGTCGACGCATCGGCCGCCAGCAGCTGATGCCCTGGCTGATGGCCGGCATGGCGCTGTTCATCGCCGGGCTGCTCGGCTTTGCCATGGCCGGGTCGATAGTGGCCTGGTGCCTGGCGATGCTGGTGTTCACCCTCGGTGAAATCATCGTCATACCCGCCGAGTACATGTTCATCGACCTGATTGCCCCGGAGCACCTGCGCGGGGTGTATTACGGGGCGCAGAACCTGTCCAACCTCGGGGCAGCGCTGGGGCCGGTGCTGGTGGGGTTTGCCCTGGGGCGGTGGTGGCCGGGGGTGATCTTCTACCTGCTGGTGATGTCGGTGATACTGGCGGGAGTGTTCTACTGGCTGGGCACTCGTCGGGGATGATGTTGCCTGTACTGGCCTCTTCGCGGGCACGCCCGCGAAGAGGCCAGTACAGGCAAACGATGAGCCTGCGACGACTCGCCGCTGCGACCATCGTCTGCGCTGACGAACCGCCGCCTGCGTGCCAGACTGATTGATCGGGACCGCGTTATCTTTCTTGCTCCGGAGTTTTCATGTCGTTGTCCAGCGGGCTGATCGCCGTGGTCGCCCTGGCCTATATGGCCGTCATGTTCGCCATCGCCTTCTACGGCGACCGCCGCAGCACGCCGTTGCCGCCGCGCCTGCGTGCCTGGGTCTACAGCCTGTCGCTGGCGGTGTACTGCACCAGCTGGACGTTCTTCGGCGCGGTCGGCCAGGCCGCGGAACAGCTGTGGGCGTTCCTGCCGATCTACCTCGGGCCGATCCTGCTGCTGATTTTCGCGCCGTGGGTGCTGCAGAAGATGGTGCTGATCAGCAAGCAGCAGAACATCACCTCGATCGCCGACTTCATTGCCGCTCGCTATGGCAAGTCGCAGTCGCTGGCGGTGGTGGTGGCGCTGATCTGCCTGGTTGGCGTGCTGCCTTATATCGCCCTGCAACTCAAGGGCATCGTGCTCGGCGTCAACCTGCTGATCGGCGCCAATGCCGACGCCACCGGTACCCGGGTGCAGGACACCGCGTTGGTGGTGTCGCTGGTGCTGGCGCTGTTCGCCATCGTCTTCGGCACCCGCAGCCTGGACGTCACCGAGCACCACCGCGGCATGGTCCTGGCGATCGCCTTCGAGTCGCTGATCAAGCTGCTGGCATTCCTCGCGGTGGGCGTGTTCGTGGTGTTCAACCTGTATGACGGCTTCGACGACCTGCTCAGCCAGGCGCGCCAGTCGGTGCAACTGGACAGCTATTGGCAGGAAACCATCAACTGGCCGTCGATGGTGGTGCAAACCGCCGTGGCGATGATGGCGATCATCTGCCTGCCGCGGCAGTTCCATGTCACCGTGGTGGAGAACATCGAACCCCAGGACATGCGCCTGGCGCGCTGGGTGTTCCCGCTGTACCTGGCGCTGGCTGCACTGTTCGTGGTGCCGATCGCGCTGGCCGGGCAGATGCTGCTGCCGGGCACGGTGATATCCGACTCCTTCGTCATCAGCCTGCCGCTGGCCGAAGCCCACCCCAGCCTGGCCCTGCTGGCTTTCATCGGCGGCGCTTCGGCCGCTACCGGCATGGTCATCGTCGAGGCGGTAGCGCTGTCGACCATGGTCTCCAACGACATGCTGCTGCCCTGGCTGCTGCGCCGCAACAATGCCGAGCGGCCGTTCGAAGCGTTCCGCCACTGGATGCTCTCGGTACGCCGGGTGACCATCGTGGTGATCTTGCTGCTGGCCTATGTCAGCTACCGCCTGCTCGGCTCCACCGCAAGCCTGGCGACCATCGGCCAGATCGCCTTCGCCGCCGTCACCCAGCTGACCCCGGCCATGCTCGGCGCGCTGTACTGGAAGCAGGCCAACCGCCGTGGAGTGTTCGCCGGCCTGGCGGCGGGCATCTTCCTGTGGTTCTACACCCTGGTGCTGCCGATCATCGCCCATAGCCTGGGCCTGTCGCTGGGTCTGTTCCCGGGCCTGGCCTGGCTGCATGGCAACCCGCTCGACCTGCCGATCAGCCCCTTGACCCAGGGGGTAGTGCTGTCGCTGGCGGGCAACTTCACGCTGTTTGTATGGGTGTCGATGTTGTCGCGCACCCGCGTGTCTGAGCACTGGCAGGCAGGCCGCTTCATCGGCCAGCAGACCAGCGCCCGGCCCAGCAGCAAACCGTTGCTGGCCGTGCAGATCGAAGACCTGCTCACCCTCGCCTCGCGTTTCGTCGGCGAGGAGCGCGCGCGGCAAAGCTTCATCCGCTTCGCCTACCGCCAGGGCAAGGGTTTCAACCCCAACCAGAACGCCGATGGCGACTGGATCGAACACACCGAACGCCTGCTGGCCGGTGTGCTCGGCACCTCCTCGACCCGTGCCGTGGTCAAGGCCGCCATCGAAGGCCGCGACATGCAGCTTGAAGACGTGGTGCGCATCGCCGACGAAGCCAGCGAAGTACTGCAGTTCAACCGCGCGTTGCTGCAGGGTGCCATCGAGAACATCAACCAGGGCATCAGCGTGGTCGACCAGAACCTGCATCTGGTGGCATGGAACCGCCGTTACCTGGAGCTCTTCAACTACCCCGAGGGGCTGATCAGCGTCGGCCGGCCGATCGCCGACATCATCCGCTACAACGCCGAGCGCGGCCTGTGCGGCCCGGGCGAGGCGCAAGTCCACGTGGCGCGGCGCCTGCACTGGATGCGCCAAGGCCGCGCCCACTCTTCCGAGCGGTTGTTTCCCAATGGCCGGGTCATCGAACTGATCGGCAACCCGATGCCCGGTGGGGGCTTTGTGATGAGCTTCACCGACATCACGCCGTTCCGCGAAGCCGAACAGGCGTTGCGCGACGCCAACGAACGCCTGGAGCAGCGCGTGGCCGAACGCACTCACGAGCTGTCGCAACTCAACCAGGCCCTGTCGGAAGCCAAGAGCCAGGCCGAAGCGGTGAGCAAGTCCAAGACCCGCTTCCTCGCTGCGGTCAGCCATGACCTGATGCAGCCGCTGAACGCTGCGCGACTGTTCTCCGCCGCCCTGTCGCAGCAGGCCGAAGGCATGAACGAAGAGGCCCAGCAGCTGGTGCAGCACATGGACAGCTCGCTGCGCTCGGCCGAAGAGCTGATCAGCGACCTGCTGGACATCTCGCGCCTGGAAAACGGCAAGATCACCCCCGACGCCAAACCCTTCGCCCTCAATGAACTGTTCGACACCCTTGGCGCCGAGTTCAAGGTGCTGGCCGCCGAGAAGGGCCTGGAGTTCCGCTTGCGCGGCAGCCGCCTGCGGGTCAACAGCGACATGAAACTGCTGCGCCGGGTGCTGCAGAACTTCCTCACCAATGCCTTGCGCTACGGCAAAAGCCCGATCCTGCTGGGTGTACGCCGCCAGGGCGAGCACCTGTGGCTGGAGGTCTGGGACCGAGGCCCGGGTATCGCCGACGACAAGCTGCAGGTGATTTTCCAGGAGTTCAAGCGCCTGGACAGCCACCAGACCCGCGCCGAAAAAGGCCTCGGCCTTGGCCTGGCGATCGCCGACGGCCTGTGCCGGGTGCTTGGCCACAGCTTGCAGGTGCGCTCCTGGCCCGGCAAGGGCACGGTGTTTCGCGTCCACGTGCCGATTGCCCATCAGGCCGCAGCGGCGCCGAGCGCCCCGGTAGAAACCGCGAGCCAGCCGCTGGCGGGCTTGCAGGTGCTGTGCGTGGACAATGAAGACAGCATCCTGATCGGCATGAACAGCCTGCTCAGCCGCTGGGGCTGCCAGGTATGGACTGCGCGCAACCGCGCCGAGTGCGAAGCGTTGCTGGCCAAGGGCATGCGCCCGCACCTGGCCTTGGTGGACTTTCACCTGGATGACGGCGAAACCGGCACCGGGCTGATGGGCTGGTTACGTGCACGCCTGGGCGAGCCGGTGCCCGGCGTGGTGATCAGCGCCGACGGCAGCAAGGAAACCCTGGCCACCGTGCATGCCGCAGGCCTGGACTACCTGGCCAAACCGGTGAAGCCGGCGGCCTTGCGCGCCCTGCTCAATCGCCATCTGAGCCTGGTTCAGTAACCGCCTCGTCGGCCAGCGCTTCGTCTGACAGGGCCCGTTCGAGCAGCTCGGCCGGCAGGCTCTTGCTGGCGCGGGCACCGAGCAGCTTGAGCTGTTCGCTGCGGCTGACCAGGTTGCCGCGCCCTTCACACAGCTTGTTGCGAGCGGCGGCGTAGGCCTTGTCGACCTGCTGCAGGCGGTTGCCCAGCTCGTCCAGGTCCTGGATGAACAGCACGAACTTGTCATACAGCCACCCGGCGCGCTCGGCGATCTCTCGGGCGTTCTGGCCCTGGCGCTCCTGTTTCCACAGGCTGTCGATGACCCGCAGGGTGGCCAGCAAGGTGGTCGGGCTGACGATCACGATCTGCCGGTCGAACGCTTCCTGGAACAGGTTGGGTTCGGCCTGCAGCGCCGCCGAGAAGGCTGCCTCGATCGGCACGAACAACAGCACGAAGTCCAGGCTGTGCAGGCCTTCGAGGCGATTGTAGTCCTTGCTCGACAGGCCTTTGACGTGGTTGCGCAGCGACTGCACGTGCTGCCTGAGGGCAGCTTCGTCGTTGCTGCCGACAAATTGCTGGTAGGCGGTAAGGCTGACCTTGGCGTCGACCACCACCTGCTTGTCACCGGGCAGCATGATCAGCACGTCAGGCTGAAAGCGCTCGCCATCGGCACTCTTCAGGCTGACCTGGGTCTGGTATTCGCGGCCTTTCTCCAGGCCGGCATGTTCCAGCACCCGTTCAAGAATGAGCTCACCCCAGTTACCTTGGGTCTTCTGGCCCTTGAGTGCCTGTGTGAGGTTGGTGGCTTCGTCTGACAGTCGCAGGTTGAGTTGTTGCAGACGCTCCAGCTCCTTGCCCAGCGAGAAGCGCTCGCGGGCCTCTTGCTGGTAGCTTTCCTCGACACGTTTTTCGAACGCCTGGATACGCTCCTTGAGCGGGTCGAGCAACTGGCCCAGGTGCTGCTGGCTGGTCTGGGCGAAGCGCTGTTCGCGCTCGTCGAAGATTTTCGTGGCCAGGTCGGCAAACTGGGCGCGCAGGGTGTCACGGGCCTCCTGGAGGTCTTCGAGGCGCTGCTGGTGACTGTCCTGCTGTTCGCGCAGCTCGGCCTCCAGGCGCGCGGCCTGGGCCTCCAGACGACGCAGTTCTGCTTCGCGAGTGGCGCGTTCGATGTGCCAGGCGTGGGCCGCATCGCGGGCGTTGTCGCGGTCGATCTGCAGCAGTTCCAGTTCACGGCCCTGGGCGGCCAGCTGGGCCTGCTTGACGGCGTTGGCTTCACTGAGGTCGCTGACTTCGTCGCGGCTGGCATCCAGTTGCGCCTGCAGGCCAGCCTGCGCCAACTGCGCACTGCTCAGGCGCTCCTCGAGCAGGGCCTGCTCGCCGTGGCGCGCAGCCTGACGGCGCTGCACGTGCATGACCCACCCCAGGCAAGGCAAAGCCCCTGCCACCAAGCCCAGCAGAATGCTGGCCAGATCCACTGTCATGCGTACCCCGATCACACCATTGCGAGTTGAGTGCAGCTTACCAGCCTGCCCCGTCGGGCGCCTGTTTCGCCGCATCGGCCTCGAGCAGCCGCGCATACTCCTGCTGCGCCCGTTGGTCCCCGGCCCGTGCCGCCTGACGCAGCAGTTCATGGCCGATGCGACGGTCCCGGGCATTGCCGCAATCACGGCAGAGCATTTGCCCCAAGCGGCTCTGCGCCACCACCACACCTTCGCGCGCGGGCTGCTTGAGCAGGTGCCCGGCAATGTGTTTGATCTGAGGCTTGTCACCCAGCCTCGGGCTGTCGAGCAGCCAGAGGGCCACTTTCAGGGAAAAGCGTTTGGGCGAAGGGGCTGATGAGGCGACAACGGGGCTGGCGAGGGGTTTACCGCGAAACTTCATGACCGACAGGGATGGCAATTCGAAGGGCGCGCAACTCTACTCCTTTTTTTTGTGCATGGCCTGTCGATTTCCGGCGGATTGCAATTTTTTTCGATGATTTTTTCTTGACGTTTCCGAGTGGATGACTGGCTGGTCGGCAGGTGCCTTACGATTGTCGGACAGTTCTCGGAGGTGCTGGCACGCCCGTCCTAGAGCAAGCGCTCGGGACAATCCACAGTTCCTGTGGATAACTCGGTGGACAACCCCTCCAATGAGGCCGCAAACCCCCGAAAAATGGGGCTTTCGCTCAAACTGACGATTTTTTCACCAGCAAAAATTAGTGTTTTTTTTCATTGACTTAAGGGTCCAGTCAAGTCATTGGCGAGCATGAGGAGGGCTGTTGCCCGCGTGTTACAAGTCATGCTTCGAATGTGAACAAGTGCACTGAAAGCCTGCGTTTGGATGCACGAAATTGGCCCATCGGGCCGGTTGGAGGCCGGTTGGCCCCTCTTCCCATAAGGAGGAAGACACGCCATACTGCGCGGCTAGCCTGAAGAAACACGCAATGCTTGCAAAGGCCGCGTATTTTCGTTAAGGTGCGGCACGTTAGTACCCAAGCTGAAAGTCAATTCTGGCCAGAAGCGTCCTTGCAGCCCATCGCTCTCCCGAACGATCGCTGCTGAAACCAGGACCGGCCCCCTCGATGATTCTCTCGCCAGCCCAGCGCTGTTCAAGCACGAATCAACCGGAAGATTGATCAGGATCCCACCCCGACGGCCTAGAACCTTGGCCCCGGTGTGCTGCCTGCCTTCTGAAGTACCTACCAGTCAGCCCAAGCGCCCACACTTTGATTGCGCTCTCTCTGGCTGCCCTGTTCCAGTCAGGTTCGTTCGTCCCTTAATAAAGGCGTCACTGGAACGTTTCTATCATGCACGGATCATAATCCCCGTGTTTAAAGCAGGAACCTCCAATAACATGCAAACTCATCATCAAATTCAGGCTGCCATTGGCACCCTCTCCCAAGCTTTCTCGCCGTTGAAGTGCCTTATCGTTGCCCCACGCAAGGGCAGCTTCAGCTTCACCCTGGTGGACGAGCACGGTATCGCCTGCCACACCGAACGCCTGTACCCTGAACAGTACAGCCACTCGGAACCCCTGCAGGCGGTAATCGCCCGCACCCGTCAATCGCTCACCGCGTGAGCGGCGAATATCGGGGCATTCACAAGCTGAATGGCGCCTGTCGCAAGCTGCCTGATCGTTCTGATGCTAATTGCCGCCAGGCATATGGCAACGGGCGGCAGGCAGCAATCGATTTAAAAACAGCCCTTTACACCACGATTATCACACTACACTTCAACTCGAGCGGTCTTTACCGCTTCCGGCGGGCCTGACCAAATCACCAGCTGCCAAGCTCCAGCGCCCGTCGGCCCTTTACTGCTCGAGGGCATCATGGGTATCGCGGCGAATGAATTGTGTCAGTATGTGATCCGACCTACCCTGGTCTATCTGAATCGCCATTGCGCCAGCGCCGAAGCCCTTCTGCTCGGTATCGCGGCCAGCCAGTCGGCACTCGGTTCGGCTTTGCACGATCGCCGTGGCCACGGCCTCTACCGCATTGGCGAAAGCCGGCACCAAGCCATCTGGGATCATTTCCTTGCCCGTGACCCGGAGCTGGCCAGCCTGGTTCGCGGCCTGGCCAGCCAGCACGCCTTTCTCGGCGGGCCGCACCTGGAACTCACGGTGAACCTGCGATACTCCACAGCTATCGCCTGGATGCTCGTCGAAGAGCAAGCCACGCCGCTGCCAGCGGCCGATGACTTGCTCGGCCTGGCTCGAATCTGGCGGCAGATTTTCCACCCCCAAGGTCGCCTGCGCGACTTTACCCAGGCTTGGCATTTATGCGTTGAGCAGAAATTGCCACAGGCATCTTAAGAAGCGTCCTACATCTTTGTTAGAAAAAATGGAATTTTGGTCGGATTGTCCTACAAAACAGCGCGATCTCCTTTAATTCAGGCTATAGCGCGGCGCGTGATTTGTTGGTAGCTTTTCGCCCCGGAGATCACAAGGAGTTTCTAATAATGAAAAAAGCAATGCTCAAAACCTCCCTCGGCGTAGCCGTTGCCCTGGCATCCAGCCAACTGTTCGCTGCCGGCTTCGCACTTAACGAACAAAGCATCAGCGGCATGGGTACCGGTTTTGCAGGTCGTTCTTCTTCTGCCGAGGACGCCAGCACGGTGTACGGCAACCCTGCAGGCATGTCGCGCCTCAAACGCCAGGAAGTCACCGTGGGCGGAGCTGCCGTAATCGCCAAGACTGACATTTCCGGCCCAGGCAGCCGCCCGCTGCCAGGCGAAACCGATGGTGACATGGTGCCGACCGTTGGCGTCCCGATGGGCTACTACGTGAAACCGATCGATGAGCATTGGAGCGTCGGCTTTGGTGTTTACGTGCCATACGGCCTGGTAACCGATTATGGCAGCGGCGACGCCGCTCGCTACTGGGGCAAGAAGAGCCACGTCGAGGTCATCACCTTCCAGCCTACCGTCAGCTACGCCTTCAACGACAAGGTGTCGATCGGTTTCGGCCCGACCATCAACCGCATCAAGGGCGAGCTGGGCTCGAACACCATCAACCCGCGCTCCCCAGGCGTGAACGATGGCGAAGTGAAGATCAAGGGTGACGACACTGCCGTCGGTTACAACATCGGCATCCTGGTGCAGGCCACCGACCGCACCCGCGTCGGCCTGACCTACCACTCGATGGTCGACTACAAACTCGAAGGCGACACCAAGATCAACAACGCCCTGATCGGGCCTTTCAGCGGCAGCAAGTTCGACGCCACGCTGAAGATCAAGACACCTGAGTCCGTGGACTTCTCGGTCACCCACGAACTGGACGACCAGTGGACCCTGTATGCCGGCAGCACCTGGACCCGCTGGAGCCGCCTGGAAAACATCACCGTCAACAACGACGTCCCGGCACCGCTGAGAGCCCAGTTCGGCACCATCACCGAAGAGCAGAACTGGCACGATACCTGGGCTCACGCCATTGGCGCCTCCTACAAGGTGAACAAGGAGTGGGTGCTGCGTACCGGCTTCTCTGTCGACCAGTCGCCAACCAACAACACCGACCGCTCGCCGCGCATCCCAACGGGTGATCGCAAGGCAATCAGCATCGGTGCCGGTTACAGCCCAACCGACGACATGACCATCGACGTGGCCTACTCCTACCTGTGGGAAGAGGACACCAAGGTCAACCTGGCCAGCCCCACCAAGGGTCGCTACCAGGCCAAGTACGAGAACAGCGCCCACGGTATCGGTGCCTCGCTCACCTACCGCTTCTGATTCGTACCCGCCCCATCAAGAAACCGCCCTCGTGGCGGTTTTTTCATGCCTGCACTTGCCAGCCATCCCCCAACGACTCACGCAGGTAGTCCATGAACGCACGCACTTTTGCGGTCATGGCGAAACGATCGGCCACGCACAGGTAGATATCCATTGGCTCGGTCTGGGCGTAGGCCTGGCCGCTTTCGCTGTATTCGAACAGCGGCACCAGTGCCCCCGAGGCCAGATGCGGCCTGACGATGAACTCGGCCAATCGGGTGATGCCGCCATCGTTGAGGGCCATCTGGGTCAGGGCATCGATGTCGTCGCTGATCAACACGCTGCCGAACTCCGCCTCGAAACGCATGCCGTCACGCACAAAGCCCCAACGCAGGAAGCGGCCGTCCACCGGATAACGGAAGACCAGGCAGCGGTGATCCCGCAGCACCTCGGGACTGGTCGGCAAACCGGCGCTGGCGAGGTAACCCGGTGACGCGCAGCAGATGAACGGGATGCGGGCGATGTGCCGCGCCAGCAGCTGGTCTTCCAGTTGCGGGGTGATGCGCAGGCTGACATCGACATCTTCGCGGGCGTGATTGACCTTGCGATCAGTCGTTATCAATTCTATCGAAAGCAGTGGATAGCGGGCGCTGAAGGCCGGGATCAGAGGCGCCAGCACATGGCGACCAAAAGCGGAAGTCGAGGCGATGCACAGGCGCCCTTGTGGCTCACTGTCGGGTGTGGTGACCGCCTGTTCGGCAAGGGCCAGGTCGCGCTCGATGTGCCTGACCCGTTCGTAATACTGGCTACCGGCAGGCGTCAGCGCCATGCTGCGGGTGGTACGGCTGAGCAGGCGCACGTGCAGGTGCCCTTCCAGGCGCGCCAGGTTCTGGCTGACCGCTGCCGGGCTGAGGCCGAGGTTACGGGCGCCGGCGGCGATGCTGCCGGCTTCGACCACTTTGATGAAGCTGCGGATGGCGTTGAGCAGATCCATGGCAAGCTCTTCGATTCGTAAGAATCTCTTTATAAAGAACTCAATCCAGCGGGTCTACAGCCGCTGCCGGGGGCATTGCTAACCTGCGCCCTCAGTCAACCTTCAGGAGATCGCATGAGCAATCTGTCCCACACGCGCAGCCGGCGCAAACTACGCCCGAGCGCTACGCCGTACGTGTTCGCGTTTTACATGTCATCGATCATGGCGCTGCTGATGTGCTTCGTGATCACGGCGGCGAATGCCGGGGTGAACCCGGACTACCTGAGCAATGTGCTGAAGGCTTACCAATTGGCGATGCCAGTGGCATTTGTGTGCGTGCTGATGGTGAGGCCGGTGGTGGTGAAGCTGGTGGCGATTACTGTGCATCCACACTGACAAAGGCAGCCGCAATGCAATTGGGTGAGGGCTGAAAGGTGCTCGTCGACAGTCTTGCAGCGCCTGCGAGATCGAGCGCCGCCCGCGCGGCGCATCGCGGGCAAGCCCGCTTGTATGGTTAGACTTGAAGGGGTGGTGGGACTAAATGCCCGATTCTGACTGTTAGCAGCAGTACAGACCGTGGGAGACATCGCCCCACCCCTTCCACCAAAGCGCCGATAAAGAATGCATCGTTTGCAAGCGACGATAGAAGCAAGCCAGCGCCTCTTGGTGAAACCCCTTCAAGCCGAAAAACCATAACGTAAGGAGCCGCCCATGGCAATGCAGGCAGGTAAGTTGATCGTGGGTGCGGATGTCGCGAAAGCTGAGCTGGTTATCCACCACGATGATCGCGATGAAATTATCAGACTGAAAAACTCCAAACCCGAAATCAAACGCTGGCTGAAACAGCAGCCCCTCAATACTGCAATTGCTGTTGAGGCGACCAATGTCTACCACCTGGACTTGGTTGAGCAGGCCCATAGCCTGGGTTTCGAGGTTTATGTCATTGATGGCTTTCAACTGAGCAACTACCGAAAAAGCGTTGGAGGCCGGGTTAAAACTGACCCTTCCGATGCTCGATTGCTGTCCCGTTTTCTGAAAAATGAAGGCGAGGACCTTCGCCCTTGGAGCCCCCCTCCAGCGGTCTACGGCAAGCTTCAGAGCCTTCTGCGACGCAGAGCCGCCTTGGTGACTGCTCGCACTGCGATGACCCAGAGCTGGGCTAATGAAAGCCTATTGCAAGCCGCCTTCGAAACCTTTGTGAAATCAATAGATCGGCTGGACAAGTTGATCCAACAGAAGATCAAGGAAGTGTTGCGAGAAGCTGGGCTGCAGGAGCAAGTCGCTCGCTGTCAGGCAGTAGAGGGCATTGGTTTTCTCACCGCCGCAGCATTGGTGATGGCTTTTATGAGGGGCGAATTCAAAAGTAGCGACTCGTACATCGCCTTTTTGGGAATGGATTTACGGGTTAGTGATTCTGTACAGAAAAATGGACGGCGTCGTCTCACCAAGCGAGGTTTTTCAGAGATTCGTCGCTTATTGCATAACGCTGCGATGGCAGCCAGCAGATCGGCCGCTTGGAAAGGGCTTTATGAACAGCACCGGAAATCTGGTAAAGGAACAACTCAAGCTCTGGTAATCCTGGCTAGAAAGCTCGCGCGGGTGGCATTCGCCCTGATGAAAAATCAGGACGAATACGTCACCAAAGGTGGGAAACTGGCTTGCTGAAAACCATAGAATCTCCCACATCTGTTTCGGGCCAGTCACTCCTGTGAAGCCAACAGGGACCGCCTTGGTGCATGAGACAGGTTGTGTCGCATCAGCGCCCACCGAGATGGATCGCCAGACTCTGTCAGCTTCCACCGAGATGCATCGCCAGGCCCTGTCAGCTTCCACCGAGATGCATCGCCAGACCCTGTCAGCTTCCACCGAGATGGATCGCCAGACCCTGTCAGCTTCCACCGAGATGGATCGCCAGACCCTGGCAGCTTCCACCGAGATGGATCGCCAGACCCTGTCAGCTTCCACCGAGATGCATCGCCAACCCTGTCAGCTTCCACCGAGATGGATCGCCAGACCCTGTCAGCTTCCACCGAGATGGATCGCCAGACCCTGTCAGCTTCCACCGAGCTGCATCGCCATGCCAACAAGGCGGTCCCTGTTGGCGGCACAGGAGTGATTGGCCCGAAACAAATGTGGGAGCGGGCTTGCCCGCGATGCGCCGCGCGGGCGGCGCTCGATCTCACAGGCGCTGCATGATTATCGGCGACCCCCTGCCAGCCTCCACGCGAACACCTCCCCCTTACAAAGCATCACTTAGGGATGCGAGGCTATCGCCTTCTCGATCGCGGCCCTGAAGGCGGGATCATCGGGCTTGGTCAAGCTCGAGAAGTTGCCGATCACCTTGCCCTGACGATCCACCACGTACTTGTAGAAATTCCACTTCGGCGCGCTACTCTGGCTCGCCAGCTCGGCAAACAGCGGTATCGCATCCTGACCGCGAACCGCCTGGGTCTTGGTCATGGTAAAGGTCACACCGTAGTTGGCGTAACAGACCTTGGCCGTCTTCTCGCTATCGGCGTCTTCCTGCTTGAAGTCATTGGACGGCACACCAAGCATTTCCAGGCCCTGCTCGTGGTACTCCTTGTAGGTCGCCTCCAGCCCTTCGAACTGCGGCGCAAACCCGCAGTAACTGGCCGTATTGACCACCACCAGCGGCTTGCCGCCGAAGCGCTGGCACAGGTCGACCTGCCCCTTGCCACGCAACTCAGGCAAACTCCCCTGCAACAGCGCCGGGCAATCGGCAGCCCAGCTGGAACTGGCTGCCAGCAAAGCTAGCAGCGGCATCGTCAACCATTGGGCACGCATGATTCATTCCTCCTGCAAGACAATCCTTGAACTTGCAGGGTAGCGCTTAACAAACGCTCATGCCCAACTGCATCAACGCCATTCCGCCCCGCTGCCAGCCCCACCACACCAGCGCCAGCAGCAGCGCAGCCGCCGCCAGCAACAGCCCGCGGGCCAGATAACGGCTCATACCGCCTGCACCTGCAGGCGGGCGACCGGCCGCTCTCGCACCGGCCAGTTAAGCCCCGCAGCTAGCACACTGAGCAGAATCGAAATCTGCCACACCACGTCATAGTTGCCGGTCTGGTCGTAGACGACGCCCCCCAGCCAGCCACCAAGGAAAGCGCCCATCTGGTGGAACAGGAAGACGATGCCGCCAAGCATCGACAGGTTGCGCACGCCAAATACAGTGGCAACGGTGCCATTGGTCAACGGCACCGTGGACAGCCAAAGCAGGCCCATGGCGATACCGAACAGGTAGGCACTGAACTGAGTCACCGGCACCCAAAGGAACAGCGCAATCACCACGGCACGCAGCAAATACAAAGCCGTCAGCAAGCGTGGCTTGGACATGCGCCCACCCAGCCAGCCAGCGGTGTAGGTACCCACGATATTGAACAACCCGACCAGTGCCAGCACCGTGGTGCCGGTGGTTGCCGGCAGGTGCTGGTCTACCAGGTAGGCCGGCAGGTGTACGCCAATGAAGACCACCTGGAAGCCACAGACGAAGAAGCCCAGCGCAAGCAGCCAGAAGCCGGAGTGCGAACACGCCTCGCGCAGGGCCTCGCTCAATGTCTGCTCCGCACCCTGACTGGCCAGCGGGCGATCACGCAGCAGGCCGACAAAGGGCACGATCAGCGCCACCAGCAAGCCAAGCACCAGCAGCGCCGACGACCAACCCAGCCATTCGATCAGGCCAAGGGTACCGGGGAGCATGGCGAACTGGCCAAAGGAACCGGCAGCACTGGCAATGCCCATGGCCATGCTGCGTTTTTCCGCTGGAACGGCGCGGCCGACCACACCGAGGATCACCGAGAAAGAGGTGCCAGACAGGCCGATACCGATCAGCAGGCCCGCGCTGAGCGACAGCGACCAGGCCGAATCGGCAGTACTCATCAACAACAGGCCAGCGGCATAGAGGATGCCCCCTATGATGACGACCCGCGCCGCACCGAGGCGGTCGGCCAACGCACCGGCAAACGGCTGCGCCAGACCCCAGACCAGGTTCTGCAAGGCAATGGCAAAGGCGAATACCCCGCGGCCCCAGCCAAATTCGCCGCTCATCGGCGCCAGGAACAGGCCGAAACCGTGCCGCACACCCAAGGACAGCGCCAGGATAAAGGCCGCCCCCGCAAGTACCCACCCGCTGGTTCGCCACACCGAAGTCATTGTCGTTATCTCCAGCACATCGCAAGGTTGTACGGGTATATACCCGCTTCTAATCGTGATGAATCAGGCAAGCAGCTCCAGCAAACGTATCAGCTCGTCACGCTGCCCCTCACCCAACTGCCCGACCAGCATCGATTGCGCCCGCTCCCAGGCAGGATGGGCCGCTTGTAAACGTGCAGCCCCCGCCTCGGTCAGCAACACCATGCGGTTGCGCTGGTCATCGCCATCGGCGAGGGCTACCAGGCCTTCGGCCTCCAGCACGCGCAGGTTACGGCCCAAGGTACTGCGCTCCAGGCCCATGGCCTCGGCCAGCGTGGTGATACTGGGGCGATCAAGGCGCTGTAAGTGACGCAACAGGGAAAACTGGGCGACATTGATGCCGAAGCCAGCAAGGGCTTCGTCGTAATGCCGGCTCACCCCGCGGGCGGCGCGACGCAGATGGGTGCAGATGCATTCACTGGTCAACATCAATAGGTGTATATACCCGCACCAGGGTTGTTGCAAGAAGTTTCAGTTTGCCAAACGCCGCCGAATCGGCTCGAACTCCACTGTGGCCTTGCGTGGCAACGGGTCGGGAGCACCTTGCTCGATCGCTTGCCAATACCGCCACGGCACCTTTGCCGATCCCAGTTCGTAGTCCATGCCATCCCAGTTGTCTTCGCGGAAGCTGTAGAACGCCCAGTGCAACCGATGCCGGTCCATGACCGAGAGGACATCTTCCAGATACTCACTGCAACCGGGCAGCCGGCGCATGCAGCCGAACTCCCCCACGACCAGCCGGGAACGTGGCAGCTTCATGCGCTCCATCCAGGCCAACGGCAGCTCCAGATACTGACGAACCCGTTCGGCATCCCATTGCTGGATTTCACCCGCGAAAGGCGCCAAGCCGGGGTAATCGATTGGGACCTTGCGCGACAGGTTCGGCGCACTGGTGGCCGAATAGGGCTCATACATGTGGACGCTGTAGAGCACGCGATCATCTTGCAGGGGCACTTGCCAGTAACCAAAAGCGTCGGCGCTGGCGTACCAGCCCGCGTCGACCATTATCGGGGTCTTGGCATCCACTTCGCGTATAGCCGCTATCAACTGCGTGTAGAGCGCAGGCAGGTCACGCACCCCACTCCGTGCGTGGGCATACCATTGCTGCATGCGCTCAGCCGAAGCGTGCTCCGCCAGGCCGCCAAATTTCTCCGGGGCAGGCTCGTTGACCAGGTTGTAGGCGGCGATGGCAGGATGGTCTTCAAGGGCCCGGGCCAGGTCCCGCCAGAAACTGACCGCTTGCCGGGCGTAACCGTTGCCTTGCCAAAGACGGTCATCGAACTGCCCCTGGTTATTCTGTGACCAGCGCATTCCAGGCAGCGACAGCGGTGCAATGACCACCTTGAGCCCCGCCCGGTGCGCGCGATCCAGGGTATCGCGCAGTTGCTTGAGATCGGCGGCAGGCAGCTGCTCGTACCGGTCCGCATTGCCCAGGAGGAAGTCACGCTGCGCCGGCTTCCACTTGTCGTAGGACAGCCGTACCCAGCTCGCACCGTACGCACGCAGTGCATCGAAATAGGCCTGATCCGGCGGCAAGCGATTGAAGCTGTTGCCGCCGTGGCGCGGGGTATTCCAGAAGTCGATCAGGTCGGCCGCCGTAACGGGGGCGCTAGCGGTGACCAGTAACAAGGCCAGCAGGAGTCGTCGCATTGTCCATGCCTTCGCAGCGGAAGAGAAACCGCGAGGATAGATAGCCGCATAAAAAGCGTCATTTCCTGAATTTTTTCAGCAGTTTTCCGAAAAATGACGGCACGTTTTATCCGTAAGAAATATCCCTGATATCTGCAGGACTGTTCTCAAATTGCCAAGCCCAGCAATACAGTCAATTCAAGAACCTCCAACAGGGCGCCTGCGGTATCACCCGTGGTCCCACCCAGCCGCTTGCACATCAGCCGGCGCAATGCGATGAATGCTGCGATCGCCACCAGCATCGGCAAGATCACACGCGTGCCCCCCGCCAGCAAACACGACAGCAGACTGGCCAGCAGAACCCACACGGCCGTACGCCGCGGCAAGTGCTCGGCGAGTGCCTGCCCCAGGCCCCCGCGACGCACGTAAGGTGTGCTGAGGAACAATCCGAGCATCGCCGCCCGTCCCACAATCGGCGCCAGCAGCAATGCCATGCCCGCGCCCTGCTCCACCAGTACCCAGAGCGCACAGAATTTCAGCAGCAATACCAGCACCAGCGTGACCACCGCTATCGGCCCGCTGCGCGGATCTTTCATGATCTGCAGCGTGCGCTCCCGGTCACCAAAGCCACCCAGCCAGGCATCGGCGCTGTCAGCCAGGCCATCCAGGTGCAGCGCGCCACTGAGCGACACCCACAGCGTCAGCAACAGCGCCGCGTGCAACGGCGCCGCAGTACCTTGCAGCAGATGGCTGGCCAGCCACAGCAACAGGCCGAACAGCAACCCTACGAGCGGGTAATACAACAACGACCGGCCCATTTCTCGCGGTTCGGGCATCCCCGGCAAACGCACTGGCAAGCTGCTGAGAAACTGCAGGGCAATCCAGAACGGCAACATGTCAAAGCACCTCGAGCATCGCGCCATGTTCATCCACCGCCAGACGCATCAGAGCGCCATGACCCACCTCGACCTGCAGCAATTGCGCCCTCGGCAGCCCACGGGCACGCGCCAACAGCAGCCGCATGACGCCACCATGGGTGACCAGCAGCACGCGCTTGCCGGCATGCTGTTGATGCAGGCGCCCGACCGCAGCCAGCACACGCTCGGCAAAGGCCGCAACGGGCTCCCCTGCAGGCGGCGTGTAGCTGTACGGGTCGGCCCAGAAACGGCCAAGCTCGTCGGCCTGCGTTTGCATGATCTGCAAAGCACTGCGCCCTTCCCACTCGCCGAAATGCAGCTCTTGCAAATCGGCTTCGAGCTGAACCGGCATGCCCAGTTGCTCGGCAAACCGCGCACAGCGCTGCAATGGCGAACTGACCAGCACATCCCAGGGGCCAGCGCCTGCCAGCGCTGCGCGCATCTGGCCCCAGCCTTTAACGGTCAAGGCATCGTCCAGACTGCCACGCAGGCCGCCGCCCTGTTCGGTTTCACCGTGGCGCAGCAGGTCGAGGATCATGCCGGGCGGTCCGCCACCGCCGCTTCGGCGAAGGTCGCCATCTGCCCGTGCAGGGCGCAGGCCAGGCGCATCAGTGGCACTGCCAGGGCGGCGCCACTGCCCTCGCCCAGGCGCAGGCCCAGCGCCAGCAATGGCTGGGCCTGCAGCGCCGCGAGCAAGGCCTGGTGCCCAGGTTCGGCACCTTGGTGCGCAAACAGCAACCAGTCACGGCTCTGCGGATTGAGGCGCACCGCCAGCAATGCCGCGACGCTGCAGATGAAGCCATCCACCAGCACGGCGATACCTTGCTGGGCGCAGGCCAGGTAGGCACCGGTCAGCGCAGCGATCTCGAAGCCACCGACACAGGCCAGCGCCCGCAGCGGCTCGTCGGCGCGCAGGCCGTGCAGCGCCAAGGCGCGCTCGATTACGTCGGCCTTATGGCGAACACCAGCGCTGTCCAGGCCGGTACCCGGCCCGCTCAACTCATGTGCCGGGCAGGCCAGCAACGTGCTGGCCAGGGCGGCTGCGGCAGAGGTGTTGCCAATGCCCATCTCGCCGCCGATGAACAACTGAGCGCCCTTGGCCGCTGCACGCAAGGCGCTGTCACGACCTGCCTGCAAAGCAGCCTGCAGCTGGGCATCGGTCATCGCCGGCTGGCGGGCGAAGTTGGCGGTGCCGGCGCCCAGGCGCAGGTGCAGCACCCCTGGCAGTTCCAGCTCAGGATCGATCGTGCCCAGGTCGACCACGTCAAGGCTGGCCTGCAGTTGGCGGGCCAGCACGCTGATCGCCGCGCCCCCCTCCACGAAGTTGCGCAGCATCTGCCCGGTGACTGCCTGTGGGTAGGCCGAAATGCCCTCTTCGACCACGCCGTGGTCGCCCGCAAAGAGGCTGATGGCGACCTGATCCAGAACAGGCCGCTCGCAGCCTTGCAGGCCAGCCAATTGCACGGCCAAGCCCTCCAGCTGGCCGAGCGAGCCGGCAGGTTTGGTCAGCTGCTGCTGGCGGGCGCGGGCCTGGTCCATGGCGGCATTGTCGAGAGGTTGGCAGGCATCACGCCACCAGGCTTGGTTCATAGAGCGGGTCCTTTGAGCATGAGAGGTAGGCCGGCCACGGTCAGCACCACGCGTTGGCAGCGTTCGGCAACGGCCTGGTGCAGCCAGCCGGCCAGGTCGACGTAACGGCGGGTCAGCTCGCCCATGGGCACCACGCCCAGGCCGGTTTCGTTGCTGACCAGAATGATTGTGCCAGGCAACTGCTCCAGGCAGTCGAGCAGCGCATCGCGCTCCGCGGCCAGCCGCTGCGGATCTTCGAGCATCAGCAGGTTGGTCAGCCACAAGGTCAGGCAGTCCACCAGCAGGCATCGGCCTGCGGCGGCTTCTGCGCGCAGCACGGCAGCCAGGGCCAAGGGTTCTTCGATCAGCCCCCAGTCATCAGGCCGGCGCTGGCGGTGCAGGCGCACGCGCTCGTTCATTTCGCCATCGAGCGGCTCGCTGGTGGCGATGTAGGTAACCGGCAGGCCGCAGTTGCTGGCCAGTTGCTCGGCCAGGCGGCTCTTGCCCGAGCGGGCGCCGCCGAGAATCAGGTTGCGCATGTCAGGCGACTCCACAAAGCGTTCGCAGGTGAGCGGTATCCAGGTGCTGTTCAACCAGATCGGCCAGGCGCTCGATGTCACGTTCGCGCAGGGCCTCGTAGTCGATGGTCTGCACATGCTCCAGCCCCGCCCAGCGCAGCAGCGCGGCACACGACTGGCTGCCCTCGAACAGGCCATGCAGGTAGGTGGCGAGGATCTGGCCATCGGCACTCACGGCACCGTCACAACGGCCATCGGCGAGCTGCACCGCCGGCTGCTCCAAGGCAGGCCCGGCAGTGACCCCGGCATGAATTTCATAGCCGGCGACCGGCGCATCTTCAAGGCTCAGGGTCCCGGCAACGTTACGCAGTTGCTTGTCGGCTTCAAGCACCGTCACGTAGTCGAACAGGCCGAGCCCGGGACTCGAACCGGCGGCGCCCTCAAGGCCGAGCGGGTCCTGTACCTCGCGGCCAAGCATCTGCAGGCCACCACAGATCCCGATCAGCTTGCCGCCATAGCGCAGGTGGCGCTCGATGGCCTTGTCCCACCCACGTTCGCGCAGTTGCGCCAAGTCGCCACGTACGCTCTTCGAGCCGGGCAGGATGATCAGGTCAGCGGCCGGGATCGGCTGGCCCGGGCCGATGAACTGCAGGTCGACCTGCGGGTGCAGGCGCAGCGGGTCGAAGTCGGTGTGGTTGCTGATGCGCGGCAACACCGGGACGATTACCTTGAGCACGCGCGCCTGCTTGGCGCCCTGACGGATGTCGATGCCATCCTCGGCTTCCAGGTGCAGGTCGGTGACGTAGGGCAGCACACCCAGCACCGGTTTGCCGGTGCGTTGCTCCAGCCAGTCCAGGCCCGGCTGCAGCAGCGCGATGTCGCCACGGAAGCGGTTGATGACAAAGCCCTTGACCCGCGCCTGCTCACTCGGTGACAGCAGTTCGAGGGTGCCGACGAGGTGGGCGAACACCCCGCCACGGTTGATGTCGGCCACCAGGATCACCGGGCAGTCGACCGCTTCGGCAAAGCCCATGTTGGCGATGTCGCCGGCACGCAGGTTGATCTCGGCCGGCGAGCCAGCCCCCTCGACCATCACCACCGGATAGGCGGCGCTGAGGCGCTGATGCGAGGCCATCACCGCCTGCATGGCAATGGCTTTGTAGTCGTGATAGGCCACCGCATTCATGCTGGTGACTGCACGCCCGTGGATGATCACCTGGGCGCCCGTGTCGCTGTTGGGCTTGAGCAGCACCGGGTTCATGTCGATGTGCGGTGCCAGTCGGCAGGCCTGGGCCTGCACCGCCTGGGCGCGGCCGATTTCGCCGCCGTCGGCGGTCACCGCGCTGTTGAGCGCCATGTTCTGCGGCTTGAACGGCACCACGCCGACGCCCTGGCGCAACAGCCAACGGCACAAGGCGGTGACCAGCGTGCTCTTGCCGGCATCGGAAGTGGTGCCTTGCACCATGAGGGTGGTCATGCCGTTTCCTTCTGGTAATCAGTCAGGGCCTGGGCCAGGCGCTGCTCGTCGGCGGCAGTTGCCGGCAGGCCAAGGCGTACGGCAGCGGGCTGCTCGAACAGGCGCACGAGGATGCCGCGGCGGGCGAGAAAGTCATGCAACTGGGCTGCTCGCGTGCTGCGTACGTACTGAAACAGGTCGCAGCCGCCGCTGGGCGCCAGGCCGCAGCCCTGCAGCAGTGCAGCCAGGCGCTGGCTGGCCAGGGCACAGCGTTCGAGCTGGGCCCGATGCGCCGCGTGGTCGGCAAAGCAGGCTTGCGCCAGCACCCGGGTCGGGCCGCTGACGGTCCACGGCCCGAGCCATTCGTCAAGGCGCCGCAACAAGGAGGGTTCAGCCACTACACAGCCCAGCCGCACACCGGCCAGGCCGAAGAACTTGCCGAACGAACGCAGCACGATCAGGCCCGGGCGCTCGGCGCAATCCGCCACGCTGTGTGGCGGTGAGTTGTCCATGAACGCTTCGTCCACCAGCAGCCAGCCACCGCGCTCGGCAAGACGCGCATGCCAGGCCAGCAGCCGTTCGCGCGGCACGAGCCGCCCGGTCGGGTTGTTCGGGTTGACCAGCACCAGCACGTCGAGCTGATCGAGTTGCGCTTCGACCTGGCTTTCCTCCAGCTCGATCAGCTGATGCCCGGCTCGCTGCCAGGCATGCGGGTGCTCGGCGTAGCACGGCGTCAGCACACCAACGCGCCCCAGCGGGCGCAGCAGGGGCAAGGCCTGGATTGCTGCCTGGGAGCCTGCCACGGGCAGCAGTTGCCGCACACCGTAGTAGTGCCGCGCAGCATCCTCCAGACCGTCGTCGGTCTCCGGCAGGCGTGCCCAGGCTTCTGGCGCAATGGCGGGAATCGGGTAAGGCCAAGGGGCAATGCCGCTGGACAGGTCGAGCCAGTCCTCGCGGGCAATCCCGTATTGCCGCACTGCCCGCAGCAGGCGGCCACCGTGTTCAAGCATTCAGATAGGCTCCCAGGCAAATCAGCAGTACCCACAACCAGACACCACGCTGCACCAGGCTCCAGCCGCGCTCGATGGCATCGGCATCGGCCATGGGCCCTTCACCCAGGCGCGGGCGCTCGTGCAGTTCGCCGTGGTACACCGCCGGGCCACCCAGTTCCACACCCAGCGCACCGGCACCCGAGGCCATCACCGGCCCGGCATTGGGGCTGTCCCACAGCGGCGCCTGCTTGCGCCAGCAGGCCAGGGCCAGGCGCGTCCTGCCCAGCAGTGCGTAGGTCAGCGCCACCAACCTGGCGGGAATGTAGTTCAGCACATCGTCGATGCGCGCGGCGCACCAGCCGAAACGCTCGAAGCGCTCATTGCGGTACCCCCACATCGCATCCAGGGTATTGCTCAAGCGGTACAGCACTACCCCCGGCGCACCGGCGACGACAAACCAGAACAGCGCGGCGAACACCGCATCGCTGCCGTTTTCCAGCACCGACTCGGTGGCCGCGCGCGCCACGGCGGGCTCATCAAGCTCGCGGGTTTCCCGACTGACCAGATAGCCGACACGACGCCGCGCCTCTTCCAGATCACCTTGGCGCAAGGCATTGGCCACCGGCAATACATGCTCGCCGAGGCTGCGCAAGCCGAGGGCGCAATACAGCGCCAGCACATCCACCAGCCAACCGATACAGGGCAGCCAGGACAGGATCAGCGCCACCAGGGTCAAGGGCACCACGGCCAGGAACCAGGCGCTCACGCCGTGGCTGCGCCAGCCGCGTCCGCCAGCATTCAGGCGGCGCTCCAGGCTCGACGCCAGGTTACCGAAGCCCACCAGTGGGTGCCGGCGCTTGGGCTCGCCCAGCAGTGCATCGAGGGCCACGGCGGCCACCGTCAGCAAGGCCACGCTCATGGGCGTTCTCCCCATTGGTTCTCGAACAGCATTTCACTCAAAGGGCGTTCCTCGGCCCAGTTTTCCTGGACCAACATGGGCTGTGCGTAGAATTCGCTGACCGGCCCCAGGCACAACACGGCCACCGGCTTGGCGCCTGCGGGCATGCCCAGCAGTGCGGCCAGGGCTTGCGGGTCGAACAGGGACACCCAACCCAACCCCAGGCCCTCGGCGCGGGCGGCCAGCCACAGGTTCTGGATCGCGCAGGCCAGTGAGGCCAGGTCCATTTCCGGCAGGGTACGGCGGCCGAAAATGTGCGGCTCACGGTTATCCATCAAGGCCGCCACCAGCACTTCGGCACAGTCGCTGATGCCCTCGACCTTGAGCTTCATGAAATCATCGGAGCGTTGGCCCAAGGCTTGGGCAGTACGCACCCGCTCCTCCTCGACCAGGCCCTGAATGCGCCCGCGCAGCTCGCGTTGGCTGATGCGGATGAACCGCCAAGGCTGCATCAGGCCGACACTGGGCGCCCGGTGCGCAGCGGCCAGCAGACGGCCGAGCAGCTCAGGCGCGACCGAGCCACCGGCAAAGTGGCGCATGTCGCGGCGTTCACCGATCGCCCGGTAGATCGCGGCGCGCTCGGCGGCGCTGTAGGCGTGATCAGTCATGGTCGCAACAGCGCCGCCGCCGCGTCAGGGTTGGACGGGAAGTAGAAGTGCACGTAGGAGGCGGTCAGCCGGCCCAGCCGATACACCGCTTCGTTGCCGCGCCCGCCGTTGGGGCTCAGGCCGCGGGCAATTGGTTCCAGCCCGGTGCTGGTCAGCGAGTGGTGATAGGTGTGCCCGCGCAGGGTGCCTTCCGGCAGTTCCACGGCCTGCAGGGCCAGGGCCGCCAAGCGCTTCTGCATGGTCGCCTCGCCGGGCAGCAGGCCGAGCAGCTCGGCACGCTCGCCAGCGACATCGGTCAGCGCCTCGAGCAGATACAGCATGCCGCCACACTCGGCCAGCAAGGGTTTGCCTTGGGCGTGATGGGCACGGATCGCCTCGCACATCGGCGCATTGGCGGCCAGCGCGTGGTGATGCAGCTCCGGATACCCCCCGGGCAGGTACAGGCTGTCCACTGCCGGCAGTTCACAATCGTGCAAGGGCGAGAAAAACGACAGCTGCGCCCCCAGGTCGCGCAACAGATCGAGGTTGGCGCCATAGGTGAAGGCGAACGCTTCGTCACGCGCCACGCCGATGCGCACGCCACTCAGCGAGCCGGCGCACGGCTGCGATGCAGGCGCGGCAAACACCACGGGCGGCGGCAAAGCAGCATCGCAGCTGGCGCCGAGCGCTTCGGCAGCCGCATCCAGGCGGGCATCCAAATCGTTCAGTTCGCTGGCCTGGACCAGTCCCAAGTGGCGGCTGGGCAGCTCGATGCCGCGCTCCCGCGACAGGCCGCCATACCAGCGCAGGCCCTCGGTCAGGCTGCCTTCGAGCAGTTGCGCATGGCGCAAGCTACCGACCCGGTTGGCCAGCACACCGGCGAACGGCAGGTCGGCCTGATAACGTGCCAGGCCCAGCGCCAGGGCGCCAAACGTCTGGGCCATGGCCGTGCCGTCGATCACCGCCAGTACCGGCACGCCAAAGTGGCGAGCCAGATCGGCACTTGACGGCGTGCCGTCGAACAGGCCCATCACCCCTTCGATCAGAATCAGGTCGGCCGCTTCTGCGGCTTGCCACAACAGGCGACGGCTTTCTTCGGCACCGATCATCCACAGGTCGAGCTGGTACACCGGCGCGCCACTGGCCCGCTCCAGGATCATCGGGTCGAGGAAATCCGGGCCGCACTTGAACACCCTGACCTTTCGCCCAAGGTTGCGGTGCAGGCGGGCCAGGGCTGCCGTCACGGTGGTCTTGCCCTGACCGGAGGCAGGTGCTGCGATCAGCACCGCCGGGCAGCTGCGCGTTGCACTCACAGTTCGACGCCCTTCTGCGCGCGAATACCGGCCTGGAACGCATGCTTGAGCATGCCCATCTCGGTAACCGTATCGGCCAGTTCGATCATTTCGGGCTTGGCCGCACGGCCGGTGACAATCACATGCTGCATCGGCGGCCGAGCCTGAATGTCACTCAGCACCTGGTCGAGGTCGAGGTAGCCGTGCTTGAGGGCGATGTTCAGCTCATCGAGCACCACGAACTGCACACCCGGGTCTTGCAGCAGTTGACGCGACACCGCCCACGCGGCTTCGGCAGCAGCGATGTCGCGCTGGCGGTCCTGGGTCTCCCAGGTGAAGCCCTCGCCCATCACGTGGTAACGCACATGCTCGGGGAAGCGGCGGAAGAACAGTTCCTCACCGGTGCTGTTGCGGCCCTTGATGAACTGCACCACGCCGCACTGCATGCCATGGCCCAGCGCGCGCGCGAGCATGCCGAACGCCGAGCTGCTCTTGCCCTTGCCGTTGCCGGTGAGCACCAGCAGCAGGCCGCATTCATTAGGGGAGTTGGCAATACGCTCGTCGATGACCGCCTTCTTGCGCTGCATGCGCGCCAGGTGGCGTTCGTCGCGTTCGGTGGATTCGCTCATGAAGGGTTCTCCGCAGGCTGTCGCCGCAGGAAAGCGACGACAGGTAATAGGCGGGCAAACGGAGAACGCGCAGGGGCCATGGCCGCAGCCACGGTGCACCGCGCATCACCCTCCGTGATGCCGTTGGCAGTTTCAGGCCGGTCTCCGGGCTCGTGAGCGGGCAATCGGCCCTGGCCTGCGCGCCTTCCCGGGTTCGTACCCAGTGGCCCTGCGCGGCCGCTACTCACCTACCGTTGCGGGGGCAGCGCCGGAATCGCGCCATGCTGGCGACCACCGGCTTCCCAGTTTCACCCTGCCCAGTCGAGGCTGGCAGGGCACCTGAAACACGCCGCGAAGGTTAGAGGGTTGCACTGGGAGCGTCAATCGAACGCCGTCGATTGGCGTTGGCAAACTGGCCTGGGTCAATGGCCGATCCGCCAGGTTGTGCCACACTGAAGGCGGTGATATCACATAGCCACTACTTCGCGCCGAACGCCATTACAACGACAACAGGAGTGCGCAGCATGCAAGGCCAGATCATCAACAATCCGCGCCTGGAATTCCTCCGCCCGGTTCTGGAACGCTGGGTCGACTGCATCGACCGCTTCAACCAGTTCAACGGCGATGCCGAAGCGCCGTACTGGCATGGTACGCAGGCCAATATCGGCATGCTTGCCGCAGCCGCCTGGCAGGCGGAACTGGCAGCGCTGCCACAGTTTGCCAGCAAGAAACAGCGTGACGAAGGTGAACAGGAAGGGCGCTGCGACCTGTCGATCTGCAGCGCCGACGAGGTGCTCTACCTGAGCGTGAGCCAGCGCTGGCCAAGCATCGCCCAGCTGGACATGGCAGCGGCCCTGCAGCAAGCCGCCAGCCTCGCCCGCCACGTGGCCTACCCCAGCCAACTGAAAGCCGGGGCGCTGTTCGTCACGCCCTGGAAGGCAGGCCAACACGCCAGCCCGGAGCAACTGCAGGACCTGGTCGATGACCTGCAAAAGCATACGGCCTGCGCCATCGCCTGGTACTTCCCGTATGCCTATCGCAAGTTGCACAACGAACTGGGCCAGTACTACCCAGGGGTGGCCTTGCTGCTCAAGCAAGCCTGAGCCTGATGGTGCAGCCGGTGCAGGGATGCCCGGCTCGCCTCAACGGTTTTGCGCCAGGTTACCTTGCGCAATGACCCGCTTGGCCTGCAAATAAGCCTTCGACCAGTAGCTGTTGGACAGGTAATCCAGGCGTACCGTACCGCCCGTGCGAGGCGCGTGCACGAAGCGCCCCTCGCCCACGTAGATACCCGCATGGCTGACCTGCGAACCACCACCGGTGGCGAAGAACACCAGGTCACCAGACTGCAGCGAGTTGATATCCACGGTGGGCGCGCGCATGACGAGCATTTCGCGCGTCGAACGTGGCAGGCTGATGCCCGCCGCATCGCGGTACACATAACCGATCAGGCCGCTGCAGTCGAACCCGGAATCCGGTGTGTTGCCGCCCCACCGATACGGTGTACCCACCAGGCCGATCGCACGCATCAACACGTCGTCGGCGAGCGGCGAGGCTTCGGGCTGGTTGTAGGTGATCTGTGGCTGCACCACAGGGGCCGGTGCCGGGGCACGGCTGGAGCAGGCGGCCAGCAGTGCCACCAGGGAAAGGAGTGCGAAGCGCGCCATCATCGCCATGGCCAGAACTTCCTGTCTGAAACCGAACGGCCGCAGCCGAAAAGAGTTGAGAAATTAGATTAGACGCTTTCTGTAAATGCGCACGGCGGCGAGCTTTTTAAGCTACGCCGCCGTGGCAGGATATATCATTTTGATATCAATTGCGCGCGATATTGGTGGTCGGCGCCATGGCCAAGGCACGCTTGGCTTCGATGAAGGTCTTGCTCCAGTAGCGATCACCGAGGCTATCGATGCGCACACCACCGCTGCGGCGGCTGCTGGAGTGGATGAACTGGTTGTCACCCAGGTAGATGCCGGCGTGGCTGACACGGCCACGGCCATTGGTGCTGAAGAACAGCAGGTCGCCTGGCTTGAGCTTGTTGCGAGCCACCTTTGGCGCATCGACGTTGATCATTTCGCGGGTCGAGCGCGGCAGGTTCATGCCGGCCTCTTCGCGGAACAGGTAGCCGATGAAGCCGCTGCAGTCGAAACCGGAGGCTTCCGAGGTACCGCCGAAACGGTAGCGGGTGCCGATCAGCGACATGCCGCGCTCGAGGATGCTGTCGGCCAGCACCGGGAGCTGATAGGGCTTGCTGCTGGAGAAGGCCTCCAGGTCATCTTCAGTGGCCTGCTCTTCTTCGCCGAAAACGGACGAAGGCGAAGCTTTGGCATTGTTGACCGATTGCGAGGCAATCGGGGTGTGATCCTGGGGCTGGGAAGCCGGGCCGTGGGCCGCGCAGCCAAACAACAGGGTCACGAGTGCGAGTGGCACGAGGGGTGCGAAGCGCTTGAGCATGGGCACGACCGTGTCTGTAATCCTTTAGAAGGGTGAAACTATGCCCTCTATCATGGCCATTTGCAAATTTTATCGAAAAAGATGTGACTTTTTCGTTTTGCGCCTCGGAGCCCAGTGTTTACGGGCGTTACCAGCCGAGGGTTTCCTTCAGGAAAGGGATCGTCAGCTTGCGCTGGGCCTGCAGGGAGGCCTGGTCGAGACGTTCGAGCAGGTCGAACAGCGCGCTCATGCTGCGCGTACCGCGCGTGAGAATGAAATGGCCGACCTCGTCGGTCAGGTGCAAACCACGGCGCGAGGCGCGCAATTGCAGGGCACGCAGTTTGTCTTCATCGGACAGGCCACGCATCTGGAAGACCAGCGCGAGGGTCAGGCGAGACTTGAGGTCTGGCAGCTTGATCGGCAGTTCACGGGGCGAAGCCGAGGCCGCCAGCAGCAGGCGGCGGCCGCTGTCACGCAGGCGGTTGAACAGGTGGAACATCGCTTCTTCCCAGTCCGCCTTGCCGGCGATCACATGCAGGTCGTCGATGCACACCAGTTCGTACTGGGCCAGGTAATCGAGCAGTTCAACGCCGCGATCGAGCAATTGCGCCAGTGGCAGGTATACCGCCGGTTCGCCGCGTTGCTGGAAGCGATGGGTGGCTGCCTGCAACAGGTGGCTGCGCCCGACGCCCTGCTTGCCCCACAGGTAGATGAGGCTTTCGGTCCAGCCGGCGTCGGCTTCGCACAGCCGCTCGACATAGCCTAACGCCGCAGCATTGGCGCCCGGATAGTAGTTGATGAAGGTGGCGTCATCGCGCAGGCGCACACCCAGGGGCAACTGGATCGGTGGTTTCATGCTCGCGGGCGGTCGGCAGGACCGCGGGGGGCCTTTGGTGAACAATCTGCAAAGTCTATACCCGCATTGCAGAGCGCACAATCGTGCAGGCGGATTGCACAAGCAAAATCAACGAGTTGCGCCACTTCGGGGCGACGCAACCAAGGCTGGCGGTCATAGATCCGGGTCGACATCGCCGGCGTACATGTCAGATTCCTTGTACAAGTCGTGCACATGGCGGAGCAGGACCATGATCACCGCCGCCACTGGCAACGCCAGCAACACGCCGGTGAAACCGAACAGTTCGCCACCGGCAAGGATGGCGAAGATCACCGCCACCGGGTGCAGGCCGATACGGTCACCGACCAGCAGTGGCGTGAGTACCATGCCTTCGAGGGCTTGCCCGACCATGAACACGGCGACGATGCCAAGCATCGGATACAGGTCACCGCCAAACTGGAACACACCGGCCACCAACGCTGCGCCGATGCCAATGATGAAGCCCATGTAAGGCACGATGGCCGCCAGCCCCGCGAGCATGCCGATCAGCAGGCCCAGTTCCAGCCCGACCAGCATCAGGCCGGCCGAGTAGATGACGCCAAGCGCGAGCATCACCATCAACTGCCCACGAACGAAGGCACCCAGTACCTCATGGCATTCACCGGCCAGGCTGACCACCTGCGGCTCGCGTTGACGCGGCAGCAGGCCGCGCAGTTTGGCCATCATCAGGTCCCAGTCGCGCAAAAGGTAGAAGCCCACCACCGGGATCAGCACCATGTTGGCCAACCAGGCGATCAGCGCCAGGCTCGACGCGGTGGCATGGGACAGCAGCATACCGACGATATCGGTGGTCTGGCCCATGTGCGCGCCGATGGCGGCCTTGATCTTGTCGAACTTCCAGAAACCGTCGGCCAGGCCCAGGCGACCCTGCACCCAGGGCAGCGCCACATGTTCGAGCCAATCGAGCATCTGCGGCGCCAGCTCGTACAGGCGCAGCAGCTGTTTGGCCAGCAGCGGCACCAGCACTAGCAGCAAGGCCATCAGCAGCAAGGTGAAGAGGCCGAACACCACCACCACCCCCCAGGTACGCGACAGGCCCACGCGCTCCAGGCGGTCGACCAGAGGATCGGCCAGGTAGGCCAGCAAGATGCCAACCAGGAACGGTGTGAGAATGTTGTGCAGGCTATATAGAAGCACGGCGATCAGTAGCGCAGCACCCCAACCGATCCAGCGACGCACGTCAGTCATCGATAGCGCCCCTTACCAACGGAATCGCAGGCCGTCGAACGGCTTGGCGGGGATGGCTGCGGGCGTGCCTGGCTGGTCAGGCGCCGCGCCCGGAGTCGGCGCCGGTGTGGCCGGGGTCGGCGGTGCCTGCTCGGGTGGCACCTCCTGCAACCTGGCCAGGCCCAGCTGGGCACGCAGCTGCTCACGGTTACCGCTGACCGAATAGGTCAAGGTACCGCCTTCGGCCAGCTCAAGGCGCGGGCCATATGGCTCGAGGACACGGCTCAGCTCGGCATAGCGTTGCAGATTCATGCCTTGCACCTGCAGCTGCAACTGGCTGCTGGCGCCGGGCTTGACCACATAGCGCGGCGCCAGGTGGCTGCTCACCGCCAGCATGACAGCGTCCGCCAGGGCCGCCTGGTCAGCGCCCTCGACATTGCCCTGCTCACGCTGGTCGCCCAGCCACAGCTGCCATTTACCTTGCCATTTGCCATCGGCCTCGTGGGCATGCACCGCCAACATGGCATCGGCGCCGTAGCGCTCGGAGGCTTGTCGCAGCGGGGCCGGATCAGTGCCTTCGAGCTGCTGGGCATTGGCCACCAGCTGCTCTTGCAGATCGGCCAGCGGCAGCCGCAGCGGCAGGCCGCGGTGCTGGGCTGCCCGGCGCAGCGGCTGGGCACTGGCCTGGCCGTCGCCGACCAGGTTGCTGCCTTCGGCACTGTCGTTGAGCCACCAGCCGAGGATGGAGGGCCGGTTACTGCCCCACAGCGCCAGCCCGGCCTTGCGCAAGGCCCGTTCGGTGCTGCCGGGGTCGAACTCGACCAACACCGATTCTGGCGGCCCGGCCTCGGTACCGACCTGGTTGATGATCTGTTGCGGATCCTTGCGCAACGCGGCCAGCGCCGGGCTCTGCACCGCCTTGGCGTCGCCGGTCAGGCGCAGCACCAAGGTATCGAAGGCCTTGCCAGTGGCGGCGCTGCGCGCTTCGGCGCCCTGCCCTTCGAGCGGCTCGCGCACCTGATAGAGCCCGGAGACAGTTTCAGCCTGCGCAGTGATGCAGGCCAGTGCAAGGCACCCTGCTGCCAGATAATTGAATAGTCGCATGGGGTATTCCTGTCCGATTGCGCTTGAAGCTTGTGGCTTGCAGCTTATACAGAAGGTGGCTCATCAACCACCCGCAGACCTTTTTCAGCAATTTACCGCCCTGCCCGTCGGCCTGAGGATGGCCGCTGCCCGGCAACCCTGATAAAATCGCGCGCCTTCACAGACCACAGACGTTTCAGGCAGCCGCCGCTTCCCAGCCGGCCTTGGCCGTCATGGTCGTTTCTACGAATCCCTCCCTCTTAAAGGCCTGGATCAATGAGCAAGCAACCCTCCCTGAGCTACAAGGACGCCGGTGTAGACATCGACGCCGGCGAAGCACTGGTCGAACGCATCAAGGGCGTGGCAAAACGCACCGCACGCCCTGAAGTCATGGGTGGCCTGGGCGGCTTCGGCGCCCTCTGCGAGATCCCGGCCGGCTACAAGCAGCCGGTGCTGGTCTCCGGCACCGACGGCGTCGGCACCAAGCTGCGCCTGGCACTGAACCTGAACAAGCACGACAGCATCGGCCAGGACCTGGTCGCCATGTGCGTCAACGACCTGGTGGTCTGCGGCGCCGAGCCGCTGTTCTTCCTCGACTACTATGCCACCGGCAAGCTGAACGTCGACGTGGCCGCCACCGTGGTCACCGGCATCGGCGCCGGCTGTGAACTGGCTGGCTGCTCGCTGGTCGGCGGCGAAACCGCCGAAATGCCGGGCATGTACGAAGGCGAAGACTACGACCTGGCAGGCTTCTGTGTCGGCGTGGTGGAAAAGGCCGAGATCATCGACGGTTCCAAGGTTGCCACCGGCGACGCGCTGATCGCCCTGCCGTCCTCCGGCCCACACTCCAACGGCTATTCGTTGATCCGCAAGATCCTCGAAGTGTCCGGCACCGACATCGAAAACACCCAGCTCGACGGCAAGCCGCTGACCGACCTGCTGATGGCGCCGACCCGCATCTACGTCAAACCACTGCTGCAGCTGATCAAGAACACCGGCGCAGTCAAGGCCATGGCCCACATCACCGGTGGCGGCCTGCTCGACAACATCCCGCGTGTACTGCCGAAGAACGCCCAGGCCGTGGTTGACGTGGCCAGCTGGCAGCGCCCGGCAGTGTTCGACTTCCTGCAGGAAAAAGGCAACGTCGACGAGCACGAAATGCACCGCGTCCTGAACTGCGGCGTCGGCATGGTCATCTGCGTGGCCCAGGATCAGGTCGACGCAGCCCTGAACGAACTGCGGGCCGCCGGTGAACAGCCTTGGGTCATCGGCCATATCGCCGAGGCCACCGAAGGCGCCGCTCAGGTCGAACTGCAGAACCTCAAGGCACACTGATGCCGAGCAAGCCCTGCAATGTAGTGGTACTGCTGTCGGGTTCCGGCAGCAACCTGCAAGCCTTGATCGACAGCTGCCGCACGCAGGACAGCCAGGTACGCATCGCCGCGGTGGTCTCCAACCGTGCCGATGCCTATGGTTTGCAGCGGGCCCAGGCAGTCGGTATCGACACCGTGGTGCTCGACCACACCCAGTTCGACGGCCGTGAAGCCTTCGATGCCGCGCTGATGGCGCACATCGACGGTTTCACCCCGGACCTGGTGGTGCTGGCTGGCTTCATGCGCATCCTCAGTGGCGGCTTCGTGCGCCACTACCACGGTCGCCTGCTCAACATCCACCCGTCGCTGCTGCCCCGCTACAAGGGCCTGCATACTCACCGTCGGGCACTGGAAGCAGGCGACGCCGAACATGGCTGCAGCGTACACTTCGTCACCGAGGAACTCGATGGCGGGCCTCTGGTCGTACAGGCTGTAGTACCGGTTCTGCCTGATGACACGGTGGAAAGCCTGGCCCAAAGGGTTCACCATCAGGAACACCAGATCTACCCGCTGGCGGTGCACTGGTTTGCCCAAGGGCGCTTGCGCCTGGGTGAACAGGGTGCCTTACTGGATGACCAACCGCTGCCGGCCAGTGGTCACTTGATCCGACCCTAGGAGAATTTATGCGTCGCGCCCTGCTATTGGCTCTCGCCGTGCTCGCCCTGCCCCTCCAGGCAGCTGACCTGAAGCCGTTCTCGGCAAGCTACACCGCCGACTGGAAGCAACTGCCCATGAGCGGCACCGCCGAGCGCAGCCTGGTCAAGAACAAGGACGGCAGCTGGGACCTTGATTTCAAGGCCTCCATGATGATCGCCAGCCTGACCGAGCAAAGTACCCTGCGCCTGGACAACGACACCCTGCTGCCGCAAAAGTACCACTTCGAGCGCGGCGGCCTGGGCAAGGCCAAGACCGTCGACCTGACCTTCGACTGGAACGCCAAGAAAATCACCGGTACCGACCGCAAGGACGCCATCAACCTGCCGCTCAACCGCGGCGTGCTGGACAAGTCGTCCTATCAACTGGCCCTGCAGCACGATGTGGCTGCCGGCAAGAAGAGCATGACCTATCAGGTGGTCGATGGCGACGAGATCGACGCTTATGACTTCCGCGTACTCGGCACCGAGAAGGTCACCACCAAGACTGGCCAGGTCGAGGCGGTAAAAGTCGAGCGCGTGCGCGACCCCAGCCAGAGCAAGCGCATCACCGAGCTGTGGTTCGCCAAGGATTGGGATTACCTGCTGGTACAACTGCGCCAGGTCGAGACCGATGGCAAGGAGTACGTGATCGTGCTGCAGGATGGCACGGTCGATGGCAAGACGGTGAAGGGTAACTGATCCGCCACAGCCCGCAGCATCCGGAGCCCCGCCTTGTGCGGGGCTTCTTTTTGCCTGGCTTTCATGAAACTTGTTTCATGCCCGTTTTATTTACTTAGCCTGCTAACAAACTCTATAAAGGGGTTGTGCGACACAGTGTCGCAGCCAACTCAAGCAGTGGAGTTTACCGATGACAGTCCAAGTAACCGAACGCGACGAATCGAAAATGTCCCACGAAGGCCTGGCCGCTGGCGTGCGGATCTGGGATGTGCACCAGCAAGGCCAGCTGGTAGGCATGTTCCACCAGGAACATGAAGCTCACCAGTATCGGGCCGAGCTCGAAGCCCTGGAAAACCAGCGCACCACGCAATGACCCGGTCTTCCAATAAAAAACCCCGCCGCGGCGGGGTTTTTCGCATCACCACATCAGATCATCCGGGATCTTGTAGGCCGCGTACGGATCGTCTTCGTCCGCCTCCTCGACATGGGTATTGAGCAGCAGGATGCGGCTCGCGTCGCGCTCCTGAATCTTCACCGCCGCCTCGCGCGGGATCACTTCATAGCCACCGGCATGCGACACGATGGCCAGGGCACCGTTACTCAGGCGGGTGCGCATCAGGGCGTTGACGGCAATGCGCTTGACCTTCTTGTCGTCGACGAAGTTGTAGTAGTCCTCGGTGGTCAGCTTGGGCAGGCGGGTGGCTTCGATCAATTGCTTGATCTGCGCCACACGGGCCTTCTGCTCGGCCTTTTCCTGTTGCTGGCGATTGAGTTCCTGGTCACGCCTGGCCTTCTCGGCCATGGCTTCCTTGGCCATACGCTGCTGGCTGTCGTCGACTTCGACCTGGCCCTTGTGCTCCATGCGCTTCTGTTTCTTTTCGGCTTTGTTGGTCTGTGAGACCTGTTTCTGGTTGACCAGACCGGCTTTGAGCAATTGGTCGCGAAGGGAAAGGCTCATGAATGTTCACTCACTTATGCAACAGCTCAGCCGCAGCTGGGCAGGTTCTTTTCCTGACGTTTGGCTTCACCCCAGAGGGCATCCAGCTCGTCAAGGTTACAATGTTCAATCGGCCGACCGCTGTCGCGCAATGCCTGTTCGATAAAGCGGAAACGCCGCTCGAACTTGCGGTTGGCGCGGCGCAGGGCGTTTTCCGGGTCTTGCTTGAGGTGCCGGGCCAGGTTCACGGCGGCAAACAGCAGGTCGCCGACCTCATCCTCGAGGGCATCGGCGTCGTTGTCGGCCATGGCCTGCAACACTTCGTCGAGCTCCTCGCGCACCTTGTCCAGCACCGGCAATGCCGCTGGCCAGTCGAAACCGACAGTGGCAGCGCGTTTCTGCAGTTTGGCCGCCCGCGACAGCGCCGGCAATGCCGTTGGTACGTCATCGAGCAGCGACAGTTGTTCAGGGGTGATTTTCTCGGCGCGTTCCTCGGCCTTGATCTCTTCCCAGCGTGACTTGACCTGGGCCTCGTCAAGGCTGGGGGTGTCGAGCGGTGCGTACAGTTCGCCGGTCGGGAAGACGTGCGGGTGACGACGGATCAGCTTGCGGGTGATGCTATCGACCACGCCATCGAACTCGAAACGCCCCTCCTCCCGGGCCAGCTGGCTGTAGTACACCACTTGGAACAACAGGTCGCCGAGCTCGCCCTGCAGGTGTTCGAAATCGCCGCGCTCGATCGTGTCGGCGACTTCGTAGGCCTCTTCGATGGTGTGCTGCACGATGCTCGCATAGTTCTGCTTCAGGTCCCATGGGCAGCCGTACTGCGGGTCGCGCAGGCGGGCCATGAGGTGCAGCAGGTCTTCGAGGGTGTAGGTCATTCAAGCAGGTCCTTCAGTGACAACTTCTTCGCGGGCAAGCCCGCTCCCACAGGGTATTGTGCAATTTCCAAGATGTGCACTCTACCTGTGGGAGCGGGCGTGCCCGCGAAGCAGGCGCCGCAGTCTCAAGGGGTACGATTACGCCGCGTCTCGATGATGTTCGGCAACTGCGAAATCCTGCCCAGGAGGCGCCCAAGCGCATCCAGGCCCGGAATCTCGATGGTCAGCGACATCAGCGCGGTGTTGTCTTCCTTGTTCGAGCGGGTGTTGACCGCCAGCACGTTGATCTTCTCGTTCAGCAGTACCTGCGACACGTCGCGCAACAAGCCTGGGCGGTCATAGGCGCGGATGACGATGTCGACCGGATAGGTCTGCACCGGGATCGGCCCCCAGCTTACCTGGATCATCCGCTCCGGCTCGCGCCCGGCCAGTTGCAGCGCCGAGGCGCAGTCCTGGCGGTGGATGCTGACGCCGCGGCCCTGGGTGATATAACCGACGATGGCGTCGCCCGGCAGCGGCTGGCAGCAGCCGGCCATCTGCGTGAGCAAGTTGCCGACGCCCTGGATCTGGATATCGCCACGCTTGCCGGTACGCGGCCCGGTGGGCTTGCGCGGCACCAGCTCGATCTGCTCGATGCGCTCGGGCTCGAGCAATTGCTGGGCGGCGTTGACCAGGTGCGCCAGGCGCAGGTCGCCGGCCCCCAGCGAGGCGAACATGTCTTCGGCGGTCTTGACGTTGGTCTTCTCGGCCAGGCGCTCGAAGTCCACCTGCGGCAGGCCCAGGCGGCTGAGCTCGCGTTCGAGCAAGGTCTTGCCGGCAGCGACGTTCTGGTCACGCGCCTGCAGCTTGAACCAGTGGACGATCTTGGCCCGCGCCCGCGAGGTGGTGACGTAGCCCAGGTTGGAGTTCAGCCAGTCGCGGCTCGGGTTGCCGTGCTTGCTGGTGATGATCTCCACCTGCTCGCCGGTCTGCAGGCTGTAGTTGAGCGGCACGATGCGCCCGTTGATCTTGGCGCCACGGCAGTTGTGGCCGATCTCGGTGTGCACCCGGTAGGCGAAGTCCAGCGGGGTGGCCCCCTTCGGCAGGTCGATGGCGTGGCCATCCGGGGTGAACACGTAGACCCGGTCAGGCTCGATATCGACCCGCAGCTGCTCGGCCAGGCCACCGATATCGCCCAGCTCTTCATGCCATTCGAGCACCTGGCGCAGCCAGGAAATCTTCTCTTCGTAGTGGTTGGAGCTCGGCTTGACGTCGGTGCCCTTGTAGCGCCAGTGGGCGCAGACGCCGAGTTCGGCTTCTTCGTGCATGCCGTGGGTACGGATCTGCACTTCCAGCACCTTGCCCTCGGGGCCGATCACCGCAGTGTGCAGCGAGCGATAGCCGTTTTCCTTGGGGTTGGCGATGTAGTCGTCGAATTCCTTGGGAATATGCCGCCACAGGGTGTGCACGATGCCCAACGCGGTGTAGCAATCGCGGACCTCCGGCACCAGCACGCGGACCGCACGCACGTCGTAGATCTGGCTGAACTCGAGGCCCTTGCGCTGCATCTTGCGCCAGATCGAATAGATGTGTTTTGCCCGGCCGCTGATGTCAGCCTTGACACCGGTCGCCAACAGCTCGTTCTGCAGCTGGTTCATCACATCGCTGATGAAGCGCTCCCGGTCCAGCCGGCGCTCGTGCAACAGCTTGGCGATCTGCTTGTACTGGTCGGGCTCCAGGTAGCGGAAGGACAGGTCTTCCAGCTCCCATTTGATGTGGCCGATGCCCAGGCGGTGGGCCAGTGGCGCATAGATGTCGAACACCTCGCGCGCCACGCGCAGGCGTTTTTCGTCATCGGCGGACTTCACCGCACGGATCGCGCAGGTACGCTCGGCCAGCTTGATCAGCGCCACGCGCACGTCGTCGACCATGGCCACGAGCATCTTGCGCAGGTTCTCGACCTGCGCCTGCGACCCCAGCACCAGCGACTGGCGCGGGCTGAGGCTGGCACTGATGGCGGCCATGCGCAGCACGCCGTCGATCAGCTTGGACACCACCGGGCCAAAGCGCTGGCCGACTTCGGCCAAGGTCACCTTGCCTTCACGAACCGAGCGATAGATCACCGCCGCGACCAACGAATCCTGATCGAGTTTGAGGTCGGCAAGGATTTCAGCGATTTCCAGGCCAGCCTGATAACTGGACGTACCATCGGCCCACGAATGCTTGGCCGGGTTGCCCTTCTTTTCGATTTCCTGGGCGAACTCGCAGGCTTCTTTAAGCGCCACGCGATCCAGAGCCGAATCGACGCTAACCACATGATCCAGCCATGCTTCGAGATTGATACTGCCGTCTGTGTTGACCGGCTGGTGCACTCTCACCTGTACCATCTTTGTTTTACCTTTCCATACAGCGCACCACACGGGTGCACTGGCTATCACCGTGCAGCTTCGCTTCCGTGGAAGCCGCACCAAGGGGCCAGCTCGCTAGCCCGCTTCGAATAACGCCATGGCTTCGACATGCGCCGTCTGAGGAAACATGTCGATAATCCCGGCCCTTTTTAACCGGTACCCCTGGCCGACCAGCACCTGGGCGTCTCTCGCCAGCGTGGCCGGGTTGCACGATACATACACCAAGCGCTTGGCCTTGAGGCGGGCGATGTCTTGCACCACCTCGTATGCACCGTCGCGCGGTGGATCCAAGAGTACCGCAGAAAAGCCCTCGGCGGCCCATTCGGCGCCTGCCAAAGGCTGCGATAAATCGGCCTGAAAAAACGCGGCGTTATGCACATCGTTGTTCCGGGCATTGGCCGCGGCCCGATCGACCATGGCCTGTACACCTTCAACTGCCACCACTTCACGTGCCTGGCGCGCCAGCGGCAGGGCAAAGTTGCCGAGGCCGCAGAACAGGTCCAGCACACGCTCGTCAGCCTGCGGAGCGAGCCAGGCCATGGCCTGCTCGATCATCGCCGTGTTGACCTGGGCGTTGACCTGGACAAAATCGCCCGGGCGCCAGGCCAGTTCCAGCTGCCAGGGCTCCAGGGCAAAGCCCAGTTTCGCCTCGGCATCCACCGCTGCCGGCTCGCCTTCACCCTGCAGCCACAGCTGCGCCTTGGCCTCATCACAGAATGCCTGCAGGCGCGCCAGGTCGTCCGCAGGCAACGGCGCCACGTGACGCACCAGCACGGCCTCGGCGGTACCGCTGAACAGTTCCACATGGCCGATCGCCTGCGGCTTGCCCAGCGAGCGCAATACGGTCGGCAAGTGGCGAAGAATAGATTGCAAAGGCTGTACCAGCACGGCGCAGTCATCGATGGACACAATTTCCTGGCTGGCCTCGGCGCGGAAACCGACATCCAGGTGCTTGGCCTTCACGTCCCAGCGCACGGCTACTCGCGCGCGGCGGCGGTAGCCGAATTCCGGCCCGCTCAGGGGCGCGGCCCATTCTTCGGGCTGCACGCCGGCCACCCGTTGCAGTTGTTCGGCCAAGGTGCGCTGCTTGAGCGCCAGCTGTGCATCGTGGGGCAGATGTTGCAGGTTGCAACCGCCGCAACGCTGGTAGTGGCGGCAGGGCGCCTGGCGGCGTTCAGGGCTGGCTTGCAGCACACGCTCCAGACGCGCCTCGACGACCTTGCCGCGGGCGTTGAGCACCCGCGCTTCGACCGCTTCACCGGCCAGTGCGCCGCTGACGAACCAGGTACGCCCTTCCAGGAAGGCGATGCCGCGGCCGTCACCGGCCAGGCGCTCGATAGCCAGGCGCTGCTTCTTGCCCACGGGGACCTGGGGCGTGCGGTTGCCGCCGGCTGGCTGGAAGCGCAGGCCGCTGTTGCTTTTTTTCTTGGACATTTAGCTCGGGTCGAACAGGCCGGTGGACAGGTAACGGTCGCCGCGGTCACAGATGATCGCGACCATCACGGCGTTTTCCACTTCGCGGGACAGGCGCAGCATGGCTGCCACCGCACCACCGGAAGACACGCCGCAGAAAATGCCCTCTTCGCGCGCGAGGCGGCGAGTGGTGTCCTCGGCCTCCTGCTGGGACATATCCATCACGCGGTCGACGCGGGTGGCATCGAATATCTTCGGCAGGTACTCCTCGGGCCAGCGGCGGATACCCGGAATGGCCGAGCCTTCCATCGGCTGCAAGCCGACGATCTGCACGTTGGGGTTCTGTTCCTTGAGGTACTGAGAGCATCCCATGATGGTACCGGTGGTACCCATGGAGCTGACGAAATGGGTGATGCTGCCCTGGGTCTGCTGCCAGATCTCCGGGCCGGTGCTGGTGTAATGGGCGATCGGGTTGTCGCCGTTGGCAAACTGGTCGAGGACCAGGCCGCGGCCTTCGGCCTGCAACTTCTCGGCGAGGTCGCGGGCGCCTTCCATGCCCTCTTCCTTGGTCACCAGGATCAGCTCGGCGCCGTAAGCGGTCATGGCGGCCTTGCGTTCGGCGGTGGAATTGTCGGGCATGATCAGGATCATCTTGTAACCCTTGATCGCCGCCGCCATCGCCAGGGCGATGCCGGTATTGCCGGAGGTGGCTTCGATCAGGGTGTCGCCTGGCTTGATCTGGCCGCGCAGTTCGGCGCGGGTGATCATCGACAGTGCCGGGCGGTCCTTCACCGAGCCGGCGGGATTGTTACCTTCGAGCTTGAGCAGGAGGGTATTGCTGGTTTCGCCAGCGATACGCTGCAGGCGAACCAGGGGCGTATTGCCGACGCAATCGGCGATGGTTGGGTACTGCAAGGTCATGGTGTATTTCACAATCCGGACGGCAGGGGTGCCTATCATACCGGCAAACCTTTCCCGGCCATATCACGCAATCTGTGGACGCTATAGCTACCAGCTATAACGGCGCCACCGAAGAGGCCGGCACATGAAACGGCAGCCGCATGCACAGCCGGAGCCCTGACGTGCCATTTTCGGCCCACAAGGTCCCACCCTGGCGCTGAATGGCACTGCGGGCAATGCTCAACCCCAGGCCGAAACCGCCGTCCCCAGGCCGCGAACCATCGAGCCGGGAAAACGGCGCAAAGATGCGCTCCAGATCCTCATCGGCGACACCGCCGCCTTCATCTTCCAGCCACAGACGCCAGTAGCCACCTTCGCGCTGCCCGCCCAACCGTACCAAGCCGTTTTCCGGCGAATGGCGGATGGCATTGCGCAGCATGTTCTCCAAGGCCTGGGCCAAGTGGTTGAGGTTACCCTGCACCCAGCAATTGCCCGGCAGTTCACAGCGCAAGCGCCCGGGCGACCAGCCGCTTTCGTAGCTGGCGTCCTCGGCCAGCAGCTCCCAGAGCGCCTGAACCTGGATCGGCTTAAGGTTCATCGGCGCACGTTCGGCATCCTGCCAGGCCAGTTGCAGCGTGTTCTCGACCAACTGCTGCATGCAGTCGACTTCACGGCCCAGGCGCTCACGCAGGCGCGCGAAGTCAGTCTCGCCATCGCAGGCGACGCGCAGGCGGCTCAGCGGGGTGCGCATTTCGTGGGAAAGGTCGCGCAGCAGTTGCTGCTGCATCGCCACGGTACCTTGCAGGCGCTCGGCCATCTGATCAAAGGCTCGGGCCAGTTCACCCAGTTCGTCGTGGCGGGCCGTGGTGCGTGAATCCAGCCGTGCCGAAAGCTGGTCGGCACGCCAGGCATTGGCCTGCTCGCGCAACTGGTTGAGCGGGACGATCAGCATGCGGTACAAGCCGACACACAGCAGCAAGGTGAACAGGCCAGGGATGATGCCGTTGGTGACGACCTGCCAGAACACGCGGTACTGGCCGGGGTTGAAACGTTGCGGCAGCTCGATCACCAGCATGCCCTGCTGCGGCGCACCGGGGAACGGAATGCGCAACCAGGGTTGGTCGACGCTGCGCCGGCTCATGGGCCAGTCGACCCCACGCAGGCGGGTCAGCCGCTGCATGATCTCAGGGCCAGGAATGGCGCTGTCCAGGGGACGCAGGTTCAGGTCGAGCACACCGATCCAGCCATGCTCACGCTGGTGCATCGCCGCCACCCAGCGGTCCAGCCCTTCGCGTCCCCCGGTGCGCCAGGCCCTTTCGGCGTCGCTGGCATAGTCGCGCAGCACCTGGCGGGCCGGCGGGTCGAGAAAGGCGTTGCGGGTTTCCATATGACGGCCCCAGGTGTAGCTGAGGCCGATCATCAACAGGCAGAAACCCACCAGCAGGGTGGCCAGCTTCCAGAACAGTGAATGGCGATCAAGCATGACTTAGTCCGCTTCGCCGGCACTGAGCACGTAGCCCTTGCCCCACACCGTGCGGATCTGCCAGGCGTGGTAATCGATACCCTTGAGTTTGCGGCGGATCTGGCTGATATGCATGTCGAGGCTACGGTCGTGCCGCGAGTAGCCGCGCTGGAGCACCTGCTGGTAAAGGAAGGGCTTGCTCAGTACTTCATCGACATTGCGATGAAGGATATCGAGCAGGCGGTATTCGCTCGGCGTCATGCCGGCGTGCTGGCCATTCAGGCTGACATCACACCGGCTTTCGTCGAAGTACAACTCGCTTGCGGCCACCGCCTGCTGCGGCTGATGACGCCGCTCAAGAGCGACCCGGCGCAGGATCGCCTCGATCCGCACCTGCAGTTCGGCGATGCTGAAGGGCTTGGGCAAGTAGTCGTCGGCGCCGCGCTGGAAACCGCTGATGCGGTCGGCCTCGGCGCCCAGTGCCGACATCAGGATCACCGGCGTGGCGCTGCGCTGGCGCAGCCGGGCAAGGGCATCCAGGCCATTGAGGCCGGGCAGCAGGATGTCCAGCAGGACCACGTCGAACGCTTGGCGCCCGGCTGCTTCCAGGCCATCCAGGCCATTGCGGCACCAGGTGACCTGGAAGCCGCCACGCTGCAGTTCTTCGTGCAGGTACGCCCCCAGCACAGGATCGTCCTCGATCGCCAGGATGCGCGAGGCGCAATTAGTTACAGGATTCATTGGCAACTGCCATACATTCTCAATTGCGCGATTATTGTGCATGCTCTCCTTTCAGGCAACTGCCTGCGACCAGTGCCTTGGCCCGCCACGAAATGACATTCAAAGAGTGCAATAGCGCAGCCAGCGGAGTAACTTTCCGCTTTGTGCCGCCGCAGCGACGACGGCATCCAGGCACATCACAGGAGGCGAGTGTGCTCGATCGTTTGGGAATCAGAAGCCGGGTGCTGCTGCTGGCATTGCTGCCTGCCAGCCTGATGGCACTGGTGCTGGGCAGCTATTTCACCTGGCTGCAGCAAGACCAGTTGCGCACCCAGTTGCTGCAGCGCGGCAAGATGCTCGCCGAGCAACTGGCCCCGCTGGCCGCACCGGCCCTGGCACGCCAGGCGCCTGCCCAGCTGGAGCGCATTGCCGCGCAGACCCTGGAGCAGGCCGACGTACGTGCCGTGGCCTTCCTCGCCCCCGACCGCAGCCGCCTGGCCCATGCCGGCCCGAGCATGATCAACCAGGCGCCCAGCGGCGGTACCGGCACGCAGTTGCTGCAGCGTACCGGCAACGACGCCACCCGTTACCTGATGCCGGTGTTCGGCCACCACCGCGATCTGGCCACCGATGCCGTACCGGCCGAAGCCGAGCGCCTGCTCGGCTGGGTCGAGATCGAGCTGTCCCACGACGGCACGCTGCTGCGTGGCTACCGCAACCTGTTCACCAGTGTGCTGCTGATCCTCGCCTGCCTGGCCCTCAGTGGCCTGCTGGCGATGCGCATGAGCCGTACCATCAATGACCCGATCGCACGCATCAAGCAGACGGTCAACCTGCTCAAGGACGGCCACCTCGACGAACGCCTGCCGGCCATGGGCAGCCATGAGCTGGACGAACTGGCCCGCGGCATCAACCGCATGGCCGAGACCTTGCACGGCGCCCACGAAGAGCTGCAGCACAGCATCGACCAGGCGACCGAGGACGTACGCCAGAACCTGGAAACCATCGAGATCCAGAACATCGAGCTGGACATGGCGCGCAAGGAGGCCCTGGAGGCCAGCCGCATCAAATCGGAATTCCTGGCCAACATGAGCCACGAAATCCGCACCCCGCTCAATGGCATCCTGGGCTTCACCCACCTGCTGCAGAAGAGCGAGATGACCCCGCGGCAGCTGGACTACCTGAACACCATCGAAAAGTCCGCCGACAACCTGCTGGGGATCATCAACGAGATCCTCGACTTCTCCAAGATCGAAGCGGGCAAGCTGGTGCTCGACAGCATCCCGTTCAACCTGCGCGACCTGGTCCAGGACACCTTGACGATCCTCGCCCCTGCCGCCCACGCCAAGCAGCTCGAACTGCTCAGCCTGATCTACCGCGATACGCCGATTTCGCTGATCGGCGACCCCTTGCGGCTGAAACAGATCCTCACCAACCTGGTGAGCAACGCGATCAAGTTCACCCGCGAAGGCACCATCGTCGTCCGGGCGATGCTCGACGACGAACACGAAGACAGCGCCCAGCTGCGCATCAGCGTGCAGGACACTGGCATCGGCCTGTCACCACAGGACGTGCGCACGCTGTTCCAGGCCTTCAGCCAGGCGGACAATTCACTGGCTCGTCAACCCGGCGGTACCGGCCTGGGGCTGGTGATTTCCAAGCGCCTGATCGAGCAGATGGGCGGCGAAATCGGTGTCGACAGCACGCCGGGCGAGGGTTCGCAGTTCTGGATCAGCCTGAGCCTGCCCAAGGCACACGACGACATCGAGGAGCAGCCGCTGCAACCGCTGCTGGGACGCAGAGTGGCCATCGTCGACGGCCATGAGCTGGCGCGCCAGGCCCTGGAGCACCAGCTCGAGGATTGCGGCCTGAGCGTCAGCCTGTTCGCGTCCTACGACCAGCTGCTGCAAGGCGTGAAGGCCGGCTTCCAGGCCGGCATGCCCTTCGAGTTCGCGGTGCTCGGTGCCAACCTCGGTACGCTTTCACCGGAACAGCTCGGCCAGTACAACCAGCAACTGGAGCGCCTGCACTGCCAGTGCGTGGTGCTGTGCCCGACCACCGAGCAGGCGCTGTATCACCCCTTCCTGCCCAACGGCCATGGCCAACTGCTGTCCAAGCCGACCTGCACGCGCAAGTTACGCCGCCTGTTGCTGGAATTGGTACAACCGCGACGGCTGCAGGCCGAACCGGGGTTGCCCGGCAGCGGCCAGCGCCGGGCGAAGATTCTGTGCGTCGACGACAATGCCGCCAATCTGTTGCTGGTACAGACGCTGCTCGAGGACCTGGGCGCCGAAGTGCTGGCGGTAGACAACGGCCTTGCCGCCGTGCAGGCGGTCCAGGCTGAGCCTTTCGACCTGGTGCTGATGGACGTGCAGATGCCCGGCATGGACGGCCGCGCCTGCACCGAGCAGATCCGTCTGTGGGAAAAGACCCAGAGCGGCAACCCGCTGCCGATCGTCGCCCTGACCGCGCATGCCATGGCCAACGAGAAACGCGCTCTGTTGCACAGCGGCATGGACGATTACCTGACCAAGCCGATCAGCGAGCGGCAGTTGGCCCAGGTAGTGCTGAAGTGGACCGGGCTGAGCCTCGGTGCGTCGCCACTGGAGCATGCCAGCGAGCCACTGGGTGACGGCCATGAGCTACCTGTGCTGGACCCGGACGAAGGCTTGCGCCTGGCTGCCGGCAAGCCAGACCTGGCAGCCGACATGCTGGCCATGCTGCTGGCGTCGCTGGAAACCGACCGCCAGGCGATTCGCTCCGCTCGCGAGGCAGCTGACAGCACGACGCTGATCGAGCAGGTGCACCGGCTCAATGGTGCCTCGCGTTACTGCGGTGTGCCGCAGTTGCGGGCGGCGTGTCAGCGCAGCGAGACACTGCTCAAGCAGGACAGCCCGCAGGCCCAGCAGGCGCTGGATGAGCTGGACGCGGCGATCAATCGGTTGGTGGCGCAGGCGCGCCTTAGTGCCTGACTGGATAGAGTCGGCGCTCGGTCTCCCAGGCGCCACAAAACCCAAGACATACACTGCAAAGGACCCATACCATGCGCGTTCTGTTGTTCAGCAGCCAGCACTACGACCAGGAAAGCTTCACCCAGGCCGTCCGTGACAGCGCCCTGGACCTGCACTTCCAGCCCACCCGCCTGACCCTCGACACCGCCCCGCTGGCCCAGGGCTACGAGGTCGTCTGCGCCTTCATCAACGACGAGCTCGACGCCCAGGTGCTGCAGCGCCTGGCCGCGGGTGGTACGCGGCTGATCGCCCTGCGCTCGGCCGGCTACAACCACGTCGACCTGGCCGCGGCGCAGCGCCTTGGCCTGGCCGTGGTGCGCGTGCCGGCCTATTCGCCACATGCCGTGGCCGAGCATGCCGTGGCCTTGATCCTGGCGCTCAACCGCCGCCTTCACCGGGCCTACAACCGCACCCGCGAAGGTGACTTCACCCTGCACGGGCTGACCGGCTTCGACCTGCATGGCAAGACCGTCGGTGTTGTCGGCACTGGCCAGATCGGCAGCGCCTTTGCCCGCATCATGGCCGGTTTCGGATGCCAGTTACTGGCGTATGACCCCTACCCCAACCCGGAACTGCTGGCCCTTGGCGCGCGCTACATGGCATTGCCCGACCTGCTGCGCGAGGCGCAGGTCATCAGCCTGCACTGCCCGCTGACCGAGCACACCCGGCACCTGATCAATGCGCAAAGCCTGGGCCAGCTGCAGCCGGGCGCCATGCTGATCAACACCGGGCGTGGCGCGCTGGTCGACACACCGGCACTGATCGACGCCCTGAAAAGCGGCCAGCTCGGCTACCTGGGCCTGGACGTCTACGAAGAGGAAGCCCAGCTGTTCTTCGAGGACCGCTCCGACCTGCCGCTGCAGGATGATGTGCTGGCACGGCTGCTGACCTTCCCCAACGTGATCATCACCGCGCACCAGGCATTCCTGACCCGCGAGGCCCTGGACGCGATCGCCGCCACCACCCTGGACAACATCATCCGCTGGGCGGCGGGTAATCCGCAGAATCTGGTCAGCGGTTGATGCTAGGATACGCGGCATTTCTGGAGGACCCATGGTCGAGCACGATTTCCGCTATACCCTTTTCAACCCGCAACACACCCTGATCGAGTGCCGCGCCCTGGTTCCGGGCCGCTATCAGGTGACCGGCAACGGTGGCTCGATGCACAAAGGCGACGTCCTGATCGTGACCCTCAAGGGCAGCAAGGACCTGGCCATGCGCCTTACCGTCGAGAGCGTGCGCCACCTGATCAACCCACGTGGCCAATGGGTCGCCGTGGCCAGCGGCCCGGTGTTCAACGAGCTGGAAATCCTCACCTGGAAGGTCGAGTGCGACAGCTGCGACGCGGTGCTGGACTTCGAGTTCGCCGTCGACGCCAAACTCGGCAAGGCGGCCCGTCAGCCGGCTGCCAGCGCCCGTGTTGCCGAGCTGGGCTGGGCCAGCCGTGGCGACAAGCACCTGTGCCCGCGTTGCCAGGAGAGCGCCGAGTGAAGAATCTGCTGACCGGCGTGCTGATTGCCACCGGCCTGCTCGGCTGTGCTGCCGAACCTTCGAAGCTGCAGCAGGAGCGCAGCTACGTGCTGGAGTGGATCGGCGAACGTCCGCTGATCGACTACAGCCACCTGACCCTGACCCTGGCCAGCGATGGCCGCGCCTACGGCAATGCCGGCTGCAACCACTGGTTTGCGCCGTACACGCTGGACGGTGAGCACCTGAGCTTCGGCAAGGTCGGCAAGACCCGCAAACTGTGTGCCCCGGCGTTGATGGAGCAGGAAAAGCGCTTCCTGCAGGCGCTGGAGACGGTACAGCGCTGGGATGTGTCGCCTATCGAGCAGTTGCGCTTCTGGCCTGAAGAAGGCAAACCACTGCGCTTCTGGCCCGAGGAAGGCTGAAGATTGCCGCGGCTGCTTTGCAGCCCTTTCGCGACACAAGGCCGCTCCTACAAGTAACGCGACCGCCTGTGGCAGCGGCCTTGTGTCGCGATAGGGCCGCAAAGCGGCCCCAGGGCATCAGGCGCCTTTCAGGGCCTTGATCTTGGCCTGCAGCCCTTCCAGGGTCTGCTCGCCCATCAGTTGTTCACGCACCTTGCCCTTGTCATCGATGATGTAGGTCACCGGCAGCGCCTCGCTGCGTGGCAGGTCATAACGCTCGGCCGGGTCCTGGGCCAGCACGGTGAAGCCGATGCCCAAGGCCTCGGCTGCCTGCTTCAGCTCAGGCCCTTGCAGGCCATCGAAATTCACCCCGACCACCTTGATGCCATCGGCAGCCCACTGCTTGGCCGCCTGGTTCAGTTCAGGTACCTCGGTTCGGCACGGGCCACACCATTCGGCCCAGTAATTGAGCACTACCCAGTGCCCGTCGATCTGTTCCGCCTTTACCGTCTTGCCATCTTGGTCCACGCCATAATCGGCACCGCAACCACCGAGCAAAAGGCTCGCGGTGATGGCCAGTACTGCTGCCAGACGCCTTGCCATGGGTCAATCCTTCTCGAAGTTTCAAGCAAATAGGTCAGTCGCTGCGGTTAGAATAGCTGCCACACCCAGCTGGATGCGACCCGACATGACTGACTTGACGCTCTATCATAACCCGCGCTGCTCGAAATCCCGCGGCGCGCTGGAACTGCTTGAACAACGCGGCCTGGCACCGACCATCGTGCGCTACCTGGAAACCCCGCCCGATGCCGCCACCCTCAAGGCCCTGCTCGGCAAGCTGGGCATCGCCCCACGTCAGTTGCTGCGCAGCGGTGAAGACGAATACAAATCCCTCGACCTGGCAAACCCGGCACTGAGCGACGCGCAGCTGATCGACGCCATGGTCAACCACCCCAAGCTGATCGAACGCCCGATCCTGGTCGCCGGTGACAAGGCCATGATCGGCCGACCGCCGGAGAAAGTCCTGGAGATCCTGCCGTGAGTGCGCCGTACATCCTGGTGCTGTATTACAGCCGCCACGGCTCGACCAGTGAGATGGCCCGGCACATCGCCCGCGGCATCGAGCTGGCCGGCATGGAAGCACGCCTGCGCACGGTGCCGGCGATTTCCACCGAATGCGAAGCGGTAGCCCCGGACATCCCTGCCAGCGGCGCGCTGTACGCCACCCTCGACGACCTGCGCCACTGCGCTGGCCTGGTGCTGGGCAGCCCGACCCGCTTCGGCAACATGGCCGCACCGCTGAAGTACTTCCTCGATGGCACCAGCAGCCTGTGGCTGGGTGGCGAGCTGGTCGGCAAGCCGGCCGGCGTGTTCACCTCCACCGCCAGTTTGCACGGCGGCCAGGAAACCACCTTGCTGTCGATGATGCTGCCACTGATGCACCACGGCATGCTGGTGATGGGCCTGCCGTACAGCGAGTCGGCGCTGCTGGAGACCCGCGGTGGCGGCACGCCTTATGGGGCCAGCCACCACGCCGGCGCCGATGGCAAACGTGAACTGGACCCACACGAGATCGCCTTGTGCCGTGCCCTTGGCCAACGCCTGGCGACCACGGCCAAGGCCCTGGAGGCCGCGCGTGGCTAGAAAGCCCAAGGTGTTGCCGCCGCTCGAGTGGCTGGCGCCGCGCCTGCGCCTGACGCGGGCGTTGAGCCTCGCGTCGTTCTTCGGCCTGATGGCGCTGCTGGTGGTGAACAACTTGTGGTTCGCCAACCTGCATGGGGCGCGGGTCGAAGTGATCCTGGCAATCGAACTGGTGCCGCTGTTACTGCTGCTGCCGGGCATGCTGATGGGCAGTGCCCGGGCGCATGCCTGGACCTGCTTCGTGGTGAATATCTACTTCATCAAGGGCGTGCTGGCAGCGTTCGACCCGGCGCGGGCGGTGTTTGGCTGGGTGGAAGTGCTGGCGAGCCTGGGGTTGTTCATTGCCGGGCTGCTGTATGTGCGCTGGAAGTTTCAGTTCGAGCGGCGCATGGCGGGCGAAGGGCGTTAGCTTCTTCGCGGGCACGCCCGCTCCCACAGGGACCGCGCTGACCTTGTGGGAGCGGGCGTGCCCGCGAAGAAGGCTACACAAAACTCAATGGTTGACGGTATGCGCCAGCATCACTGACAGCTGGCACAGCGGTCGCCCGCTCTCTGCGTGCCATTGATTGAACGCCTGCTGCACCAGGGCCAGATCGCGCTGACTGGTCGGCTGCTTGTCGATAACTTTCTGCGCGATCAGCGCCGCCGACATGTCGTCGGTGGGGATAAAGGTGTCCTTGCCGACCATGCGCAGGAAGCGCGGCGCCGACAACCCGCCCAACTGGTTACCGTGCCTGGCCAGGTACTTCCACAGCCCGATGATGTCGGTCTCTGGCCATTCGGCGATGAACGCGCCGAAGCTGCCCTTCTCCTTTGCCACATCGAGGATCATCTGCGCATTGCGCGGCACGCTCTTGAGCTTGCCCAGGTGGCGGATGATGCGTTCGTCGTGCATCAAGCGCTCCAGGTGTTCGGCCCCCATCAGCACGACCTTCTCCGGGTCGAAGCCGAAGAACACCTGTTCGAACGCGGGCCACTTGGCATCTACCAGGCTGTGCTTGAGCCCCGCGCGAAACACACGCAGGGCCAGAGTCGACAGGTAGCGGTCGTCAGCGATGTCGCGCAACTGCGCAGGCGTGCGCGGCTGCGGCAGGTAGGCCTCCAGCGCCTGGGCCGAGCCGAAGCGGTTCAGGCAGTACTCGTGCAGCCACTGGTAATCGCGCATGGCTTCAGATGTTCACCACGTCGAGGAAACGCGGGGTGGCGTTCTCGTCGATCTTCAGGCTGGTGAAGTCGAACAGGTTACGGTCGGCCAGCTGCGACGGCGCCACGTTCTGCAGGGCGCGGAAGATGCTCTCGGTCCGGCCCGGGTGCTTGCGCTCCCACTCCACCAGCATGTCCTTGACCACCTGACGCTGCAGGTTCTCTTGCGAGCCGCAGAGGTTGCACGGGATGATCGGGAATTGCTTCATGTCGGAGTAGGCCTGGATGTCCTTCTCGCTGCAGTAGGCCAGCGGGCGGATCACCACGTTGCGGCCGTCGTCGGCACGCAGCTTCGGCGGCATGCCCTTGAGCGCGCCGTTGAAGAACATATTGAGGAAGAAGGTTTCGACGATGTCGTCGCGGTGGTGCCCCAAGGCCATCTTGGTCGCCCCGATCTCATCGGCGAAGGTATACAGCGTGCCACGGCGCAGGCGCGAGCACAGCGAGCAGGTGGTCTTGCCCTCGGGGACCAGTTCCTTGACCACCGAGTAGGTGTCCTTCTCGACGATGTGGTACTCGACGCCCAACTCCTTGAGGTACGCCGGCAGCACATGCTCGGGGAAGCCTGGCTGCTTCTGGTCCATGTTCACCGCGACGATCTCGAACTTGATCGGTGCCACCTTCTGCAGGTGCAACAGAACGTCGAGCATGGTGTAGCTGTCCTTGCCGCCAGACAGGCAGACCATGACCTTGTCGCCATCTTCGATCATGTTGTAGTCGGTGATGGCTTCGCCGGCGAGGCGACGCAGGCGTTTTTGCAGTTTGTTCTGGTTGACCGAGAGGGTGCCCATAGCGCTTGGATCCGCGAGGTGTGACAAAAGCCGGCTATTTTACGCACAAACCACGCGCACCTGTAGGGATTCCGATAAAGACTTCAAGGTAATCAACAGCGGCCTCGACAGCGCAATTTGCTCTAAAAAGCAGGGTTTGTGCAGGAATTGACTTCCTATACTGCGACATAAGGCCACATTACCGTTCTGCTTCGGTGCCTTGGCCTCGGGCCGCTTGCGCTCCACGTGGGGGGCGATTGGCAACATTGAGAGGAGTGACCGGCATGATTCATCACGTTGTGGGGCTGTTTACCCATCCCGACCAGGAATGGCGGGAGATTCGTGGCGAAGAAGAAAGCATCAGCCACATGTACCTGACCCATACCCTCATCCTGGCGGCGATTCCCGCCATTTCCGCCTTTATCGGCACAACCCAGGTGGGCTGGGTGATCGGTGGCCGGCCAGCGGTGATGCTGACCATGGATAGCGCGATCTGGATGAGCATCATGTCATACGTGGCGATGCTCGCCGGGGTTGCGGTGATGGGGGCGTTCATTCACTGGATGGCCCGCACCTACGACGCCAACCCGTCCATGGCGCAATGCATCGCCTTTGCCACCTACACCGCCACTCCGCTGTTCCTCGGCGGCCTGGCGGCGCTCTATCCGCACTTGTGGTTGGGCATGCTGGTGGGGACCGCTGCCATTTGCTACACCGTGTACCTGCTGTATGTCGGCTTGCCGACGTTCATGAACATACCGTCGGATGAAGGCTTCCTGTTCTCAAGCTCAGTGCTGGCCGTGGGCCTTGTGGTGCTGGTGGCGATCATGGCCGCAACCGTGATCATCTGGGGCTTGGGCGTGGGGCCGGTATACACCAACTAGATCAGATCCAGCCAACATAGGGCATCAAGCAGAGGCCGCCGCAAAGGCGGCCTTTGCCTTTGTACCTATGGCTGCTTGCTGACCGGTGGCTCGGCAAGCGCGACTGGCATGCGGCATAATGCCCGGTCAGGAGAACCACCCCGCCATGCCCGAGCTGCTCAAACAACGCGTCGAAACCTGTTACCAGCAAGCCGAAGCCTTCTTCAGACGCCCCTTCCCGCGCCCGGAAGTCAGCTTCAAGCTGCGCGGCCAGAAAGCCGGCGTCGCTCACCTGCACGAGAACCTGCTGCGCTTCAACCTGCAACTGTATCGCGAGAACCAGGACGACTTCCTGCGCCAGACCGTGGCTCATGAAGTGGCGCACCTGGTGGCCCATCAGCTGTTCGGTGACCGCATCCAGGCCCATGGTGAGGAGTGGCAGCTGATCATGCGTGGGGTGTATGAACTGCCGCCGAACCGTTGCCACAATTATGCAGTGCAGCGGCGCGTGGTAACCCGCTACATCTACCGCTGCCCATGCCCGGAGAGTGATTTCCCGTTTACCGCGCAGCGGCACAAGCTGGTGCGCCAAGGGCGCCGCTACTTGTGCCGGCGCTGCCGCGCGACTCTGGTGTTCAGCGGTGAAACCCGCCTCGAATAGCCAGGCACAAGAAAGGCGACCCGAGGGTCGCCTTCTTTTTTACCGCCTGAGGATCAGCGTACCGGGGTTTCTGCCACGCCCAGGTCATCGGTAGGTACCGACAACTCCAGCGGTGCGCCACCGGAAGCCAGCTCGGAGGCCAGCTTGTCGTCGTCCATCTCCTTCACCCACTTGGCCACGACCACGGTGGCCACGGCGTTGCCGACCAGGTTGGTCAGTGCGCGGGCTTCGGACATGAAGCGGTCGATGCCGAGGATCAGCGCCAGGCCGGCAACCGGCAGGTGGCCGACGGCCGACAGGGTGGCAGCCAGCACGATGAAGCCCGAACCGGTCACGCCGGCAGCACCTTTGGACGCGACCAGCAGCACCAGCAGCAGGGTGATCTGGTGGGTGATGTCCATGTGGGTGTCGGTGGCCTGGGCGATGAACACCGCAGCCATGGTCAGGTAGATCGAGGTACCGTCGAGGTTGAACGAGTAGCCGGTCGGGATCACCAGGCCGACGACCGATTTCTTGGCACCCAGGCGCTCCATCTTGGCCAGCATGCGTGGCAGGGCCGATTCCGAGGAGGATGTGCCCAGCACGATCATCAGCTCTTCACGGATGTAGCGGATCAGCTTGAGGACACTGAAGCCGTGGGCGCGGCAGATACCACCCAGCACCACCAGCACGAACAGCAGGCAGGTGATGTAGAAGCACGCCATCAGGTAGCCCAGCTGCACCAGCGAGCCCACGCCGTACTGGCCGATGGTGAAGGCCATGGCGCCGAAGGCACCGACCGGGGCCAGCTTCATGATCATGTTGATGATGTTGAACATCACGTGGGCGAAGCGGTCGATCAGGTCCAGCACCGGCTTGCCGTAGCTGCCCAGGCGGTGCAGGGCGAAGCCGAAGATCACCGAGAACATCAGCACCTGCAGGATGTCGCCGTTGGCGAAGGCGCCCACTACGGTGCTGGGGATGATGTTGAGCAGGAAGCCGACAGTGGTCTGCTGCGCGCCGGCGGCGGCGTAGGCGGCCACGCTGCTGGCGTTCAGGGTGCTGACGTCGATGTGCATGCCAGCGCCCGGCTGGACCACGTTGACGACCACGAGGCCGATGATCAGGGCGATGGTGGAGACGATCTCAAAGTACAGCAGCGCGTAGCCGCCGGTCTTGCCGACCGACTTCATGCTCTGCATGCCGGCGATGCCGCTGACCACGGTACAGAAGATGATGGGCGCGATGACCATCTTGATCAGTTTGACGAAACCATCGCCCAAAGGCTTCAGGGCGACGCCGGTTTCGGGGTAGAAGTGGCCGAGCAGGATGCCGATGGTGATGGCGACCAACACCTGGACATACAGGGATTTGTACAGCGGCTGACGTGTCGTCATGGCTCATTTTTCCTCAAGTGTGCCGGCTTCACCCTTCCCAGGGTGTTCGGGCACCTGAATCGCTAACCCTCCTGCACCTGGAGGGATTTGTCGTTGTGTTCGAGCTGCCTGGGCAGGCCTCTGCCAAGTGAGATAGCAAGGGCGATGCCAAAATGCCCATCTTGGGTGCAGCGCTACTGTTTACGGGCTGTAAACGCCCAACGACGGGGCGATTTTTCTGAGCAATGGTGGCGGATTTCCGCCCGATGGCGGGAAATGTACAGGGGATATGGCGGGAATCCGCCCGAACGGGTAATGCCTGTGCTGGCCCTTTCGCGGCTAAAGCCGCTCCCACAGCAACAGCACCAGCCTCAAATGCGGCGCGGTCCCTGTGCGAGCGGCTTCAGCCGCGAAAGGGCCGGCACAGCAACCCATCAATCAAGGTGCAAGGTGATGCAGAAGGCGGCCCCGCCAAGCGCGGATTCATCCAGGGTCAGCCCGGCGCCATAGCTGTCGACGATGTCCTTGACCACCGCCAGACCAATACCCTGCCCCGGGTGCTGCCGGTCCAGCCGTTCACCGCGCTCGAGAATCCTCTCACGCTGGTCGGCCGGCACCCCGGGGCCATCGTCCTCGATGCACAACCTCAGCGTGCCAGGTGCTTCCTGCAGGCTCACCCGCACGTGCCCCAGGCTGAGCCGGTAGGCGTTCTCCAGCAGATTGCCCAGCAGTTCCAGCAAGGCCCCCTGCTCCATCGGCACGTGCGACTGTGCCGGTACATCCAGCTCGACCTCGACGCGCTTGTCGCGATAGACCTTGGCCAAGGTGCTGCACAAGCTCTCCAGCACCGGCCACAACAGCACGTTGTGGCGCACCAGGCCGCTCTTGCGCAGGCTGGCGCGCTGCAGCTGGTAATCGATCTGCTGGCTCATGCGCTCGATCTGGCTCTGCAGCACCCGCGCCTGTTCGCGCTCGCCGGCACGCTGCTGCATGCTCTCGCCCACACCCTGCAACACTGCCAGCGGGGTTTTCAGGCTGTGGGCCAGATCGCCCAATGAATCGCGGTAACGGGTGCGCTGCTCGCGTTCGCTGCTCAGCAAGCGGTTCAGCGAGCGGGTCAGGCGCAGCAGTTCACGTGGGTGCTCGCCACTGAGGCCATCACGTGCGCCAGACTCCACCTCATCAAGCTCGATACTCAACCGGCGCAACGAACGCAACCCCCAGGTCAGGCCGGCCCAGAGCAGCGCCAGCAAGACCAGCAAGGCCGCGCCAAAGCCCAGGTAGAGCTTTTTGCGCAGGCCATCGAGCGTGGCCCTGTATTCACTCACCGGTTGCAGCGCCACGATGCTGTATGCCGCGCTCTGGCCGCCGAGCAGCTTGATCTCGACGTCATAGACGAAGAACTCTTCGCCATCGTCCTGGTGGATGCGGGCAAACTCGTTGCCGCGCCCGTCGTAGCGCGGGCGGTAGTTGATATGCCGGTCGCTGGTGGCACGCGAGCGCCAGACCAGGTTGCCGTCACGGTCGAAGATGTAGCCGAGCAGGCCGGTATAGGGCAGGTTGTAGCGCTCATCCGGGAGCAAGTCGGGCATCTGTAACTGGCCATGCTCGATGCGCGCTGCGGAAATCAGCGTGGTCACGTCCGAAGCCAGGCGCTGCTCGATCGACTCCTGCAGGGCCAGGCTGAAAGCCTTCTGCAAGGCTGGCAACAAGGCCAGCATGAACAGCAGCGCCAGCACCGCGGCCGCCAGCATCAGGCGTACCCGCAGCGAGCGGATCATCGGCAGCGCTCGGTGAACAGGTAACCCAGGCCGCGCACCGTGTCGATCGGCTTGAAACCGTTCTCGCCCTCGAGCTTGCGGCGCAGGCGGCCGACCAGCACCTCGATGACGTTGGGGTCGCGCTCCTCGTCGCCGGGATAGAGCTGCTCCATCAGGCGCTCCTTGGCCACCACCTGCTGGTGATGACGCATGAGGTACTCGAGGATGCGGTACTCATAGGCCGTCAGTGCCAGCGGCTGTTCATCCAGGGTCGCCTGCTTGCGGTTGAGGTCAAGCACCAGGGGGCCGGCGGCGATGGTCGATTGGGTGAACCCGCTGGAACGGCGCAGCAAGGCGTTCAGGCGTGCCTCGAGTTCCTCGAACTGGAACGGCTTGACCAGATAGTCGTCGGCACCGGCAGCCAGGCCTTCGACCTTGTCCTGCCAGTTGCCACGGGCGGTGAGAATAAGGATGGGGAAGGCCTTGCCCTGGCTGCGCAGGCGGCCGATCAGCTCAAGCCCGCTGATGCCCGGCAGGCCAAGGTCGACGATGGCCAGGTCGAAGTGAAAGTGTTCGGCCTGGTAAAGCGCCTCTTCGGCATTGGCCACGGCTTCGACCACATGGCCGCTTTCACCCAGACGTGTATGGAGGTGGTGCCGCAGCAGGGCTTCGTCCTCGACCACCAGCAGTTTCATTCAACGCTCCTCATTAATGTACTGCCTGTAACGGCCCTCTCGCGGGTAAACCCGCTCCCACAGGGACTGCACAGGTAGTGAAAGCTGTGCGATCCCTGTGGGAGCGGGCTCCCCGCGAAGAGGCCGGTACAGGATAACCCGGCTCGCCGGTCAGAACTTGTAGGTTGCAGCCAGATACGTCTGAGCACTGCTGGTCAGACGCAAGGTGCCCTCCTTCGGCCCGCCACTGGCGCCCACTTCGGTAGCAGCATTGGTACGCAGGTAGCGATACCCCAGCTCCATCGACGCATTGTCGGTGATTTCCTGGATCACACCGGCCTGCAAGCCGACAGCATAGCCGTAGTCGGTATCCCGGCTGGCGCCCGGCGAATCCTGAGTCAGCTTGGTCATGCCCAGGCTGCCACCGCCGAACAGCTTGGTGGTGTCCCCCACCGGCAGCAGCAAGTCATAGCTGCCGAGCAGGTTTTCCTGGCGCAGCTTGTAGCCGCTGTGGTCGCCGGAAACGTTGTCATAGGTCATGTAGTAGCGGGCCTGATCATTGATCTTGCCCAGTCGCACCCCCCAGGTATCGTCCTTGCCGATGATGCCGTCGGCGTTCAGGTGGTCGGTGTTGCTCTGCAGCAGGCCGGACTTGCGCACTTTGTCGCTGGTCTGGCCGTAGGTGAGGCTGGCGAAGGTGTCATCGGCGGCCTGGGCAGTGGTCATGCCAGCGGCGCACACGGCCATGGCAGCGAGCAGGGTGTTGAAGGTTTTCATGACTTCTTACTCCAGTTGAATGCGCTGTTGCGGTCTGGAAGCTAGAGTAAGCAGGGTGCCCTGAACCGCGGCTGAACCCTGACTGAACCGCGGCTGAACGATTCGTGTGCAAACAAGGAGTAGTCAACATGCGCGCCCTGCTGGCCCTGATTCTGATGTGCAGCACCGCCCTCGCCCAAGCGGCGGTGCAGACCCGCGAGATTCGTTACCAGGACGCCGACGGCACTGCGCTGATCGGCTATTACGCTTACGACGACGCCGTCAAGGGCGAACGCCCGGGCGTGCTGGTGGTGCACGAGTGGTGGGGGCTGAACGACTACGCCAAACGCCGTGCTCGCGAGCTCGCCGCGCTGGGCTACAGCGCGTTGGCCATCGATATGTATGGCGAAGGCAAGCACACCGAGCACCCGCAGGACGCCCAGGCGTTCATGGCCGAGGCGATGAAGGACCCGTCGGCATCGGCCAAGCGCTTTGACGCCGGCTTGGACCTGCTGAAGAAACAGCCCTATACCGACAGACACAAGCTCGGCGCGGTCGGTTACTGCTTCGGTGGCAAGGTGGTGCTGGATGCCGCGCGCCGGGGCGCACGACTGGATGGCGTGGTCAGCTTCCATGGTGCACTGGCCACCCAGACACCGGTCACCCAGCCTGGTGTGGTACGCGCCTACCTGCTGGTCGAGCACGGGGAGGCTGACAGCATGGTCACCCCGCAGCAGGTGGATGCCTTCAAGAAGGAGATGGACGCGGCGAAGGTCAACTACCAGTTCGTCAGCATCCCGGGGGCCAAGCATGGGTTCACCAACCCGGATGCAGACCGCCTGAGCCATGGCGATCATGGCGGGCCTGACATCGGCTACAACGAGGCGGCAGACAAGCGGTCCTGGGCCGACATGCAGGCGTTCTTCAAGCAAGTGTTCAAGTAAAGCTCGCTGGGGCCGCCGTGCGGCCCCGGCTCCCACGCAAGCCTCGCGGCTGGCACAATACCCGCCATGAACACACTCCCTGCCTGCTGCGCCCCGCTCCAGCACCACTGGCCCCTGCCCCGCCCACTGCCCGGCGCAGTGCTGGTCAGCTGTGCCTTCGACCCGGCCCACCTTGCCGCCGATGACTTCCAGCGCGTCGGCATCGTGCCCAGTCCCAGCCTGCAGCGTTCGGTGGCCAAGCGCCAGGCCGAGTACCTGGCCGGCCGCGTTTGCGCGCGCGCTGCACTGCAGCGCCTGGATGGCCGCGACTACGTGCCCGGCACCCATGAGGACCGCTCGCCGATCTGGCCCACGGGTATCCACGGATCGATCACCCACGGCAAAGGCTGGGCCGCTGCGGTGGTCGCTGCCGAGGGCGCCTGCCGTGGCCTGGGCCTGGACCAGGAAGCGCTGCTGGATGACCAGCGCGCCGAGCGGCTCATGGGCGAGATCCTGACGCCCGCCGAACGCGAACGGCTGGCCCCTGGCCAACTGGGCCTCACGGTCACCCTGACCTTCTCGCTCAAGGAAAGCCTGTTCAAGGCCCTCTACCCGCTGACCCGGCAGCGCTTCTATTTCGAACATGCCGAAGTGCTGGCGTGGTCCGCCGATGGCCTGGCGCGTTTACGGCTGCTTACTGACCTGTCGCCGCAGTGGCGACACGGCGCCGAAGTCGAAGGCCAGTTCTGCTTGCAGGACGGCCACCTGCTCAGCCTGATCAGCGTCTGAGCCTTACTGCGGAGCCTGTTCACGCGGCCAGCTGAGGCTGAAGCAGGCCCCGCCCAGCGCCTCGCTGCGCCCCACCGTGGCCCGGCCTGCGTGCCAGTAGATGATCCGCCGTACGATCGACAGGCCCAGGCCATGCCCGCCGGAAGCGCGGGTGCGACTGTCATCGAGCCGGGTGAAGGGGGTGAAGATGCGATCCCATACACCCTCGGGGATCCCCTGGCCATCGTCTTCGACATCGATGCGGCAACGCTGCTGGCCCAACTGGTAGCTCAGGCGCACTTCACAGCTGGCGTGGCGCAAGGCATTGCTCACCAGATTCTGCAGCGCACGATGCAGGTAGCGCGGTTCGGCCTCGACCCAGCAGCCGTCGCTGGCCTGGCAGGCCCCGCGCAGCAAACGGACCTTGCTGTTGAGCGGCGCCAGTTCTTCAATCACCCGATCGAGCAAGGCATCCAGTTCGACCCGCTGGAACTTCAGCGCCGGGGCGCCCTGCTCCAGCCGCGCATAGGTGAGCATTTCGTCGACCAGCTGGTCCAGGTCCTGGATATCACCATCCATGCCGGCCAGGTGCTTGGCGCGGGCCTGCTCGGTGGGCGCACTTTCGATCATCTCCAGGCCAAAGCGCAGGCGTGCCACCGGGGTGCGAAGTTCATGCGACACCGCACGCACCAGTTCGCGCTGCATGTTCAGCGAACGTTGCAGGTGCTCGGCCATACCATTGAATGCCGCAGCCAGGCGCCCCACCGAATCGGCATCACCGGCCGGCACGCGGGTGTCTAGGCTGCCTTGGGCGATACGCGTGGCGGCGATTTCCATGCCTGACACGCGCCGCTCCAGCTGGCGCACCAGCAGGTACACCACCAGGCCGATGAGGCAAAGGCCAAGAAAGGCAATCAGGATCAGCAACTGCGGCGGATAAGGGTTGAGTTGATAGAGCGGACCGATCTCCAGCACCAGCGGCGAACCTGGCAGCCCGGCGAACACACGGATGGAGTCACCATCGCGCCCCAGCGCCATCACCGTATCCCCCTCCTCCACCCGGCGCCGCTGGTCGTCGTCCAGGCCGACCCGCTCGATGCGCTGCAGGGCGACGCCGAAGCCGAAGCCCTTGCTCTGGGTGATGTCCGCCAGGCGCTGCTGCTGCTCGGTCACCGGATAGCGCACCAGCTCATCGGCCAGCAGATAAAGCGTGGCACGCGCCAGCTGCTCGCTGACCTGCTTGACCTGAGCCACCAGCATCAGGTCCTCCTGGCCGACCTTGCGCAGTACCTGGGCGGCGTGTGGCCCGGTCTTTTCCACCACCACCAGGCCACGGTTCAGGCGAGCGCGCTGGCCGCCATCGAGGGTACGCGCCGACATCGGCTGCAGCGCCAGCGGCACGCCCAGCAAGCGCTCCCACATCAACAGCGAGCGCTTGCGCTCGGTGTCGTTCTGCTGCGCCAGGTTGTCGGCCATCAGGCTGAACGTGCCCTGGGCCAGGCGTTCGCGGTGCTGGGCCGCGCGCACTTCGTTGACCCAGTGCAGGCTGAGCGCGCCGAGCAGCGCCACCAGCACCAGCACCGCGAGCATGCCCCCATAGATGCGCAGGAAAATCGAGCGGTTCATGGGGCATCGCCGACGAACAGGTAGCCCTTGCTGCGCAGCGTCTTGATCAGCCGCGGGTGGATCGGGTCGTCGCCGATCTTGGGGCGAATCCTGGAAATGCGCACGTCGATGGAACGGTCCTGGCCGTCGTAGCCGACCCCGCGCAAGGCGGTGAAGATCTGTTCACGCGACAGCACCCGCCCGGCGTTGCTGGCCAACAGCCATAGCAGGTCGAATTCAGCGCCGGTGAGGTCGATCTGCTGCGCGCCGAGCCAGGCCTCGCGCAGGCGATTGTCGATGCGCAGCGCACCGAAGGCCAGGTCATGGCGCTTGGACTCTGGGCTTTCACTGCGCCGCAGCAGGGCCTGGATCCGTGCCAGCAGCAAACGCGGACGCACCGGCTTGCACACGTAGTCGTCAGCCCCCAGATCCAGCCCCTGGACCTGATCGAGTTCGTCGCTGCGGGCCGTCAGCATCAGGATCGGGCCGGGGTACTGGCCACGTACGCGACGGCAGATGCTCAGCCCGTCTTCGCCGGGCAGCATCAGGTCGAGGATCACCAGGTCTGGTTGGCTGTCGACGATGCGGCGCGCGGCGCGGGCGCCATCGCCCTCGACGGCAACCTCGTAACCGTTGGCCTGCAGGTATTCGGCGGTGAGTTCGGCCAGGCGCTGGTCGTCTTCGACGATGAGGATGCGATTGCTGGGTTGGTCCATGGCCCCTGCCTTTGGATTATTGTTTTTCTGTCGGTACCGGCCTTTAACCAAAAGGCAACATCACCCCCGGATACTACGTGCCGCCCGCCAGTACTGCCAACCTGCCCGCCGGTAGCCTCGACTGAACCGTTTTTTGTGGTAGGGTGCGCGCCCGAAAAATTGTGGCTGCGGGCAGCAGCCCTGTGAAAAATAGTGCAAACCTCTTGGCACAAGGCCTACAGGGAATACCCACTATTCACTCACAAAGTACGCACAACTTATCCACAGTCGATTGCCTTGCAAAGCCCCCAAGACCGCATTATCTTGTATCCCTATCGCAACGAACCACTAGATGTTGGGGTTGACCTTTCGTCACCAACACCAGTCAGCGCAGAAATTCAAGCGATATTTCTGGCAGAACTTTACGTGGTTTCATCAGCCAAACCGCTCCAGCGGAAGCATTGAGAGCAACAGCCTTCGGGGTCATCCCGTTGAGCATTTGACTTCGGCCAGGGAGCGGCAGGTTATTGCCCCTTATTCCTGATCTGTCCCGAAGTCGGTACGCCCGAGCGGGTGGATGCGCGTGCATGACGCATCCTCGCCAAGGCCATCGAGCAAGTGGACGGAACGGTGGGCGCCCAAAAGGCGCCTGAACACTATAGAAACTGTGGAGACACCCACCCATGCAAACCGACACAACTCGCGAGAACCCGCAGGCTTTGGCGCCGCAGGCCGCCGATTCCAACCAGGATCTGGCCGCCACCGCTCCGGGCCAACTGCGCGTGATCAAGCGCAACGGCACTGTCGTCCCCTACACCGACGACAAGATCACCGTGGCCATCACCAAGGCGTTCCTCGCAGTTGAAGGCGGCACCGCCGCTGCCTCGTCGCGCATCCACGACACCGTCGCGCGCCTGACCGAGCAGGTCACTGCCACGTTCAAGCGTCGCATGCCATCGGGTGGCACCATCCACATCGAAGAAATCCAGGACCAGGTCGAGCTGGCCCTGATGCGTGCCGGCGAGCAGAAAGTCGCCCGCGACTACGTGATCTACCGTGACCAGCGCGCCAAGGAGCGCGCCACCCGCGCCCACACCGACGCAGTGGTCGAGCCGCACCCAAGCATCCGCATCACCCTGGCCGACGGCAGCCTGGCGCCGCTGGACATGGCGCGCCTGAATACCATCATCAGCGAAGCCTGCGAAGGCCTGGCCGAAGTCGATGGCGACCTGATCCAGCGCGAAACCCTGAAGAACCTGTACGACGGCGTGGCCATCAAGGACGTCAACACCGCCCTGGTGATGACCGCCCGTACCCTGGTCGAGCGTGAGCCGAACTACTCGTTCGTCACCGCCCGCCTGCTGATGGACACCCTGCGCGCCGAAGGCCTGGGCTTCCTCAACGTTGCCGACAGCGCCACCCACCACGAGATGGCCGACCTGTACGCCAAGGCCCTGCCGGCCTATGTCGCCAAAGGTATCGAGTTCGAACTGCTGAACCCGGCCCTGGCCGACTTCGACCTGGAAAAACTGGGCAAGGCGATCAACCACGAGCGCGACCAGCAGTTCACTTACCTGGGCCTGCAGACCCTGTACGACCGTTACTTCATCCACAAGGATGGCGTGCGCTTCGAGCTGCCGCAGGTGTTCTTCATGCGTGTGGCCATGGGCCTGGCGCTGGAAGAGAAAGACAAAGAAGCCCGTGCGATCGAGTTCTACAACCTGCTCTCGTCGTTCGACTACATGGCTTCGACCCCGACCTTGTTCAACGCCGGTACCCTGCGTCCACAGCTGTCGAGCTGCTACCTGACCACCGTGCCGGACGACCTGTCGGGCATCTACCACGCGATCCACGACAACGCCATGCTGTCGAAATTCGCCGGTGGCCTGGGCAACGACTGGACCCCTGTGCGTGCACTGGGCTCTTACATCAAGGGCACCAACGGCAAATCCCAGGGCGTCGTGCCGTTCCTGAAAGTGGTCAACGACACCGCCGTCGCCGTGAACCAGGGTGGCAAGCGCAAAGGCGCCGTATGTGCCTACCTGGAAACCTGGCACCTCGATATCGAAGAATTCATCGAGCTGCGCAAGAACACCGGTGATGACCGCCGTCGTACCCACGACATGAACACCGCCAACTGGATCCCTGACCTGTTCATGAAGCGCGTCTTCGATGACGGCAAGTGGACCCTGTTCTCGCCATCGGAAGTGCCTGATCTGCACGACCTGACCGGCAAGGCCTTCGAAGAGCGCTACGAGTACTACGAAGCCCTGACCGAGTACAACAAGATCAAGGTGTTCAAGACCATCCAGGCCAAAGACCTGTGGCGCAAGATGCTGTCGATGCTGTTCGAGACCGGCCACCCGTGGCTGACCTTCAAGGACCCGTGCAACCTGCGTTCGCCGCAGCAGCACGTGGGCGTGGTCCACAGCTCGAACCTGTGCACCGAGATCACCCTGAACACCAACAAGGACGAGATCGCGGTCTGCAACCTGGGCTCGATCAACCTGCCGAACCACATCGTCGACGGCAAGCTGGACACCGCCAAGCTGCAACGCACCGTGAACACCGCCGTGCGCATGCTCGACAACGTGATCGACATCAACTACTACTCGGTGCCGCAAGCGCGTAACTCGAACTTCAAGCACCGCCCGGTCGGCCTCGGCATCATGGGCTTCCAGGACGCGCTGTACCTGCAGCACATCCCGTACGGCTCCGACGCTGCCGTCGAGTTCGCCGACAAGTCGATGGAAGCGGTCAGCTACTATGCGATCCAGGCTTCCTGCGACCTGGCCGACGAGCGTGGCGCCTACGAGACGTTCCAGGGTTCGCTGTGGTCCAAGGGCATCCTGCCGCTGGATTCGCAACAGATCCTGATCGAAGCCCGTGGCCAGAAGTACATCGACGTCAACCTGGAAGAGTCGCTGGACTGGGCGCCGGTCCGTGCCCGCGTGCAGAAAGGCATTCGTAACTCGAACATCATGGCCATCGCGCCAACCGCGACCATCGCCAACATTACCGGCGTGTCGCAGTCGATCGAGCCGACCTACCAGAACCTGTACGTGAAATCGAACCTGTCGGGCGAATTCACCGTGATCAACCCGTACCTGGTCCGCGATCTGAAGGCCCGCGGCCTGTGGGACTCGGTGATGATCAACGACCTGAAGTACTACGACGGTTCGGTGCAGCAGATCGAGCGTATCCCGCAAGAGCTGAAGGACTTGTACGCCACCGCGTTCGAAGTCGAGACCAAGTGGATCGTCGACGCCGCCTCCCGTCGCCAGAAGTGGATCGACCAGGCCCAGTCGCTGAACCTGTACATCGCCGGCGCCTCGGGCAAGAAGCTGGACGTGACCTACCGCATGGCCTGGTACCGTGGTCTGAAGACCACCTACTACCTCCGTGCCCTGGCCGCGACCAGCACCGAGAAGTCGACCATCAACACCGGCAAGCTCAACGCCGTTTCCAGCGGCGGCGACAGCGCCCCGGTCCAGGCAGCTGGCCCAGCGCCAGTGCCAAAGGCCTGCGCGATCGACGAGCCTGACTGCGAAGCCTGCCAGTAAGGCCTGATGCCGCGCGGGGTGCCCCATGGGTGCCCCTCGCGGCATTTTTGTATCCGCAGAATGGCCCACAGGAATGCTGTCCTTGTGGGAGCGGCCTTGTGTCGCGAAAGGGCTGCGCAGCGGCCCCGGGATCTCTGCTCCAGTGCGAGATTGCCGGGGCCGCTGCGCGGCCCTTTCGCGACACAAGGCCGCTCCCACAAGGGTTTCTGCAACCCATCATCTTGTGATGTAAAAATAAAAACCCACAACATGTAGTGCCTCGCGCCGTTTGCGGCTAAACTCCTTCCCCGGAAAAGACGACACGAGATTCCCTGAACGGACGCGCACAAAACCGGTCGAAAATTTACCCTCGCCCGCAAGACACGCGCCCCGATCGAAAGCGAATTCCGTTATACTGCGCCCCCTCTGAAAAGGGCACCCATTCACGTCCCTGGCCCCTCCCCAAGGCCTGGCCAGGCACGAACCCGATGTAACGAGAGTCAGCCTCTCGAGCTGTCCATTCGCCGTAACGGCCTTGCGTCAGGCATCACATTCTTAAAATCCAACCGGTTGCCCCAGGGCAACCCTCAAGCAGGAGCCAATCACCATGCTGAGCTGGGACGAATTCGACAAGGAAGACGGCGAAGTCGCCGCCAAAGGCAACACCCCTGCGCAGGCCACTGCCGCCGCCACCCTCGACAAGCTCGACAGCGCCGGCGGTGCCGCCGCCCTGGAAGCCCGTGCCGCCACCGCCTCGGACTCCGACGCCGTGAAGCGTGCCAAGGCCGCCCTCGACGCCCTCGACATCGCCGAAGGCCTGGCCGAGCTGGAAGGCTCCTCGGCCCGCGTCGCCGTTGACGAAAAACGCATGATCAACTGCCGCGCCGACCTCAACCAGCTGGTACCGTTCAAGTATGACTGGGCCTGGCAGAAGTACCTCGACGGCTGCGCTAACCACTGGATGCCGCAGGAGGTCAACATGACCGCCGACATCGCCCTGTGGAAGAGCATGGACGGCCTGACCGAAGACGAGCGCCGCATCGTCATGCGCAACCTCGGCTTCTTCTCCACCGCCGACTCCCTGGTTGCCAACAACCTGGCCCTGGCCGTGTACCGCCTGATCACCAACCCGGAGTGCCGCCAGTACATTCTGCGCCAGGCCTTCGAAGAGGCGATCCACACCCACGCCTACCAGTACTGCATCGAGTCGCTGGGCATGGATGAAGGCGAGATCTTCAACATGTACCACGAGATCCCGTCGGTCGCGAAGAAAGCCGCCTGGGGCCTGAAGTACACCCGCGCCATCTCCGACCCGGAATTCAACACCGGTACCGTCGAAACCGACAAAGAGCTGCTGCGCAACCTGATCGCCTACTACTGCGTACTGGAAGGCATCTTCTTCTACTGCGGCTTCACCCAGATCCTGTCGATGGGCCGCCGCAACAAGATGACCGGTGTTGCCGAGCAGTTCCAGTACATCCTGCGTGACGAGTCGATGCACCTGAACTTCGGTATCGACGTGATCAACCAGATCAAGATCGAGAACCCACACCTGTGGGACGCGGCGATGAAGGAAGAAGCGACCCAGATGATCCTGCAAGGGACCCAGCTGGAAATCGAATACGCCCGTGACACCATGCCACGCGGCGTGCTGGGCATGAACGCGGCGATGATGGAGGACTACCTCAAGTTCATCGCCAACCGTCGCCTGACCCAGATTGGCCTGAAGGAAGAGTACCCGGGGACTACCAACCCGTTCCCATGGATGAGCGAGATCATGGACTTGAAGAAGGAGAAGAACTTCTTTGAAACTCGCGTGATCGAGTATCAGACTGGTGGGGCGCTGAGCTGGGACTGATCGTCCGGGCTGAATATCGAGAAGGCTGCCGAACGGCAGCCTTTTTTATTGCCTACGAAATCAGAACAGGAAGTGTCCTACAAACTACGGCTGGTGGCTGACCCACGAGGTGGTGACGGTGCTGCGTGATGGGCAGGTGGGATGCGGCCCCTGGTGGCTGGGGCGAGCGCCTGGTTGCGCGAGAGCACGGTGACCAGAAGGATGCCATTGGTTCTATTCTGAAGTCGCCAAACCACGACCGTACGGGGAATCTTCCTACACGCGTTGCTTCAGGCCGAGCTCGGCGGACAGCCTAGCCGTCACATCCTTCATGACCGGCACCAGCTCACGCATCTTTTGCTCAGGCATGTACGGCACCGTACTCGCCACACTGATCCCCGCCACGATCCGGCGGCTGGCATCGCGCACCGGCGCCGCCACGCAGCGGATCGACGGTTCGTTGTCCTCCAGGTCGAAGGCATACCCGCCCTCCACATACTCGACCATGCGCTGCTCGAACTGCGCCCAGGTCTGCTCGCTGTGGTGCGGCCAGAACGCGCTCTTGCCACCCGTCGGCAGGCTGGTTTCATACAGGCGCTGCCATTCGGCCGGGGTGTCGTCGAGCATCAGCGCCTTGCCGATGCCGGTGCGGGCAAGCGGCATGCGGTGGCCGACCCGCGAGCGCATCTCCGGGCCGTTGCGCCCCGGGGTCTTGTGCAAGTACAGCACCTCGTCGCCTTCGCGGATCGCCAGGTGGATGGTGTCGCCGGTCAGCGCCGACAGCTCATCCAGATAAGGACCGGCCAGGGTCACCAGGGGCAGCTCTTCGCGGGCCTGAAAGCCCAGTTCGATCAGCTTGGGGCCGAGCAGATAACCAACCTGAGGCACCACGCGCAGGTAGCGTTCGTCCACCAGGCAGCTGACCAGCCGGTGGGTGGTGCTGCGGGTGGTGCCGATGTGTTGGGCGATGTCCTTGAGGTCGCGCGCGCCGGCGGCCACGGCCTGCACCACGGCCAGGCCGCGCAGCAGGGTCTGGGTGCCGGTGGGGGCGGTTTTTGCGGGGTCTTCCAGCATATGCTGCCTTTATCGATGAGCGAGTGGGCGGGCAACATTATGTTCGCCCGCAGGGCGTGCCTACAACTCGATGCGTTCGACCTTGCCCACCAGCAGGATGTACGACAGCGCGCCGCACAGGGCCAGAACGGCGATGTAGGTGATCGCCGGGGCGAAAGAATCGCCGCTGGCGAGGAAGCCGATCACGATCGGGGTGACGATCGCCGACAGGTTGCCGATGAAATTGAACACCCCGCCGGTCAGCCCGAGCAGGCGCGCCGGGGCGAGGGTCGAGACCAGCGACCAGGTGATCGAGGCCAGGCCGTTGCCGAAGAACGCCAGGGCCAGGAAGGCGATCACCAGCGGGGTCGAGTCGACGAAGTTGGCGCCGATGATCGCGGTGGAGATCAGCAGGCCGCTGATGATCGGCAGCTTGCGGGCAAAGCCCACGCTCGACCCGCGGCGAATCAGCCAGTCGGAGAAGAAGCCTGAGCACAGCACGCCGACGAAAGCCGCGAGGAACGGCAGCGATGCCAGCATGCCGGACTTGATGAAGTCCATGCCGCGGTACTTCACCAGGTAGGTCGGGAACCAGGTGAGGAAAAACCACAGCGTCGAGTTCAGGCAGAACTGGCCGAGGTAGATGCCCCACAGCTTGCGCTTGGTCAACACGATGCCGAGGTCGGCCCAGTTGAAACTGGCCTTGGCCTTGGCCTGCTCGTGCTGAATGTCCACCAGCCCACCGCCCTCGCGGATCAGTTCGATCTCGGCTTCGTTGGCGCCCTTGAAATCACGCGGCTCGCGATACACCGCGTACCAGATCACGCCCCAGAGGATACCGACCGCACCAGTGGCAACGAACACCATGTGCCAGCCGAACGCATGCTGCAGCCAGGCCAGCACCGGGGTCAGGAACGCCAGGCCGACAAACTGCCCTGAGGTGTAGAAGCCGATGGCAGTGGCCCGCTCGCGCTCGGGGAACCAGGTGGTGACCACACGGCTGTTGATCGGGTAGGCCGGCGCCTCCAACGCGCCGACCGCCATGCGCAGCACGAACAGCGCGATGAAGCTGGCAGCGAAACCGAGCATCACCGTGGCCAACGACCACAGCACCAGCGCCACGCTGTAGAGAATACGCGGCGGCACCCGGTCGACCAGCCAACCACCAAAGATCTGCGTGGCAGCGTAGGTCCAGCCGAACGCCGAGAAAACCAGGCCGACATGGATCGGGTCAATGCCGAGCTCGCTGGTCAGGGCAGGCGCGGCGATCGACAGGTTGCTGCGGTCCAGGTAGTTGATCACCACTGTGATGAACAGCAGCACCATGATGAAAAAACGCTTGCGGCTGGGCGCCACCAAGGTGGCCTGCCCGGTGAGGGTGTGCGGGAGCATGAGAAGTGCCTCTTGTTATGGTTATTGAGGTCGTTTCAACGCGTTTGCCGAAGCGGTGTCACCACTCGGCGAAACTACCGTCGGCGTGGCGCCACACCGGGTTGCGCCAGCGGTGGCCGACGGCGGCGCGCTCGATGACGTATTCCTCGTTGATCTCGATGCCCAGGCCCGGGCCGTTGGGGATCTTCACCATGCCTTTTTCGTAGTCGAACACACCTGGGTCGCGCACGTAGTCGAGCAGGTCGTTGCTCTCGTTGTAATGGATGCCCAGGCTTTGTTCCTGGATGAAGGCGTTGTAGCAGGCGGCGTCGAGTTGCAGGCAGGCCGCCAGGGCAATCGGGCCCAGTGGGCAGTGCAACGCCAGTGCGACGTCGTAGGCCTCGGCCATGTTGGCGATCTTGCGGGTTTCGGTGATCCCGCCCGCGTGGGAGGCGTCAGGTTGGATGATGTCGACATAGCCTTCGCTGAGCACGCGCTTGAAGTCCCAGCGCGAGAACAGCCGCTCGCCCAGGGCGATCGGCGTGCTGGTCAGCGGCGCCAGCTCTTTCAGCGCTTCGTAGTTTTCGCTGAGCACTGGCTCTTCGATGAACATCAGCTTGTACGGGTCGAGTTCCTTCATCAGCACCTTGGCCATGGGCTTGTGCACGCGGCCATGGAAGTCGACGCCGATGCCGACGTTCGGGCCCACCGCATCGCGCACGGCGGCGACGTTGGCCAGGGCCTGGTCGACCTTGTCGAAGGTGTCCAGAAACTGCAACTCTTCGGTGCCGTTCATCTTCACCGCGGTGAAGCCGCGGGCAACGGCCTCCTTCGCTGCACGGGCGGTGTCGGCTGGGCGGTCGCCGCCGATCCACGAATACACGCGGATCTTGTCGCGCACCTGGCCGCCGAGCAGGTCGCTGACCGACACGCCCAGTGCTTTGCCTTTGATATCCCAGAGGGCCTGGTCGATACCGGCCAGGGCGCTCATGTGGATGGCGCCACCGCGGTAGAAGCCGCCCCGGTAGAGCACGGTCCAGATGTCTTCGATGTTGCGCGGGTCTTTGCCGATGAGGTAGTCGGAAAGCTCTTCGACGGCAGCGGCAACCGTATGGGCGCGCCCCTCGACCACAGGTTCACCCCAGCCGGTCACGCCCTGGTCGGTCTCGACCTTGAGGAAGCACCAGCGTGGCGGAACGATGAAGGTGGTCAGCTTGGTAATTTTCATCTGCTTGTCTCTCTTGTTGGGATGCGGCGCAGGAATGGATCAGTGCAGGGCCTGCCAAGCGGTCACGTAAGCCTTGGCAGAGGCCGCGACCTGTTCAGGCGTCATGCCCGGCTTGTACAAGCCGGAGCCTAGGCCGAAGCCTCTGGCGCCAGCGTCAAAGAACTGCTGCAGGTTGCCTGGCGTGATGCCGCCCACCGGCGCCAGCACGGTGCCGGCGGGCAACACGGCCAGCCAGGCCTTCACCACCGCCGGGCCCATCTGCTCGGCCGGGAACAGCTTGAGTACATCGGCACCTTCGGCCAGGGCGGCGAAAGCCTCGGTCGGCGTGGCGACACCCGGTGCCAGGTACAGGCCCGCCGCCTTGGCAGCCCGTAGCACCTGCGAGTCGCTGTGGGGCATGACGATCAGTTGTCCGCCCGCCTCCTTCACCTGCGCGACCTGCGCCGGCGTCAGCACGGTGCCTGCGCCGATCAGGCAATCGGCGGGTAACGTGTCGCGCAGGATGCGGATGCTCTCGAGGGGCTGTGGGGAATTGAGCGGCACTTCGATGACGCGAAAACCGGCGCCATAGAGGACTTCACCCATCGCCGCGGCTTCATGCGGCTGTATGCCACGCAGGATCGCGATCAGGCCGTTCTGTGCCAGTGCTTGTTCGAGCATGTCGAGCTCCCTTCAGGATCAATGAGTAAGGCCGGCCGCGAGCGCCAGTTGCCAAAGGCCGCGTTCGGTGGCCTGTTCGGCAACGCTCACGTGGCTGAAGCCACACGCCTGCAGGGCACGGCTGTAGCGCATGCAGAGCGGGCCATTGCCGATCAGCAAGATCGCCGGCAAGTGCACGCTGTTGCGTCGCTCGCGTTGCACCTTGGCCAGGGCAGAGAGTTCATGGCCGATCAGCAGGCCGGAGAGGTAATCGGGCTGGGCGCTGGCGCTCAGTTCACCGGTCAAGCCCAGGCTGCGGGCACTGAACACGGTGGACAGCGGGCCGATCTCGCCTTCGGCGGACAGCGATACCTGCACACCGTGGTCGAAAGCCGGTGCATCGAACGCTGCGCCGCGTTGTTGAGTACGACCGAGGATGCTGTGCTCACTGAGCACGGCAAACACTTCGCCCGTCATGAAGGTGTCGAACTGCATGATGCAGCCGTCGGCCACCTGTACCCATTTCGAATGGCTGCCGGGCAGGCCAATCAGCAGGTCATCCGTGGTCACGCTGGGCAGTGCGCCGAGCACCTGAGTCTCTTCACCACGCATGACATTGGGCAGCCGCGAACGCTGGATCACGCCGGGCACGATATGCACATCGACGCCGCGCTGGCTGCGCACCGTTTGCAGGGACGCGCCGAGGCTGGCGACGTTGGCTGGCGTGTCGCGGTAGGCCGCTTCGCGCCAACCCTGGGCGCTGCCGACCATGCCACAGGCAATCACCGGAAGGCCCGGTTGGGCGTCGAGCCAGTCGCCGCAGGCGTCGTCGAAGGCCAGTTCAAAACCGTCGGCACAGGGTTGGCCGTTGATCAGGCGGGGAGCCTTGGGCAGTTGCATGATGCCGCTGGGCAGCGTGCGCACGTCCAGCACCTGGCCGTCGGTGGCGAGTTTGTAAGCACGAAGGGAGGTGGTTCCCCAGTCGAGCGCGATCAATTGCGCCTGCATCGCTTCACCTGTTCTGTTTTTTGGCAGTGAGTGAGGGCGACTATAAACCTGGAGGGACGAAAATTCCAATATGTAGAATTGAATCCCACATATAGGGATTTTTTTGATTCAAGAATCTGTGAGGCCATTCGCAGGCACGCCCGCTCCCACAGGGATCTGCTTTGCCATCAAGGGCGATGCAGTACCTGTGGGAGCGGGTGTGCCCGCGAATCGACCTGGAAAAGGCAGTTACTCAGGCAAGGCAAACGCCATCACATAGTCCCCTTGCCTGGTGCCCAGCGAGCCATGCCCGCCGGCCATCACCAGCACATACTGGCGCCCGTCCTTGCCGGTATAGGTCATCGGCGTGGTCTGCGCCCCTGCCGGCAACCGCCCTTCCCAGAGCACCTTGCCGTCGCGTACGTCATAGGCACGCAGGTACTGGTCGAGGGTACCGCTGAGGAACGCCAGGCCGCTGGCGGTGGTGAAGGCACCACCCAGGCTCGGTACGCCCATGGTCAGCGGGATCGGTACTGGCGAGCTGTCCCGCACAGTGCCGTTCTTGTGCTTCCAGATCACCTTGTGCGTGGTCAGGTCCACGGCCGCCACATAGCCCCAGGACGGTGCCTGGCACGGCAGCCCCATCGGCGACAGGAAGGCGCTCATGATCACGCCATAAGGTGCGCCCTTGTTCGGCTGGATGCCTTCGGTCTCGCTCTTGCGCGCCGGCTGCCCGGCGATCTTGGACGCTGGCACCAGCTGTGACTTGAACGCCATGTAGCTGGGGTTGACGAAGGCGATCTGGCGCACCGGGTCGACCGAAATGCCACCCCAGTCGAACACCCCGAAGTTGCCCGGATAAACCAGCGAGCCCTGCAGCGACGGCGGGGTGTAGATGCCTTCATAGCGCAGCGATCGGAAGTCGATGCGGCAGAGCATCTGGTCGAACGGCGTCACGCCCCACATGTCGCGCTCGTGCAGGGTCGGCGGCATGAAGTTGAGTTCGGACATCGGCTGGGTCGGCGAGGTGTGATCGCCTTCTACCGCACCTTGCGGCACCGGCGTCTCGTGGATAGGCACCAGCGGCTGGCCGTTGCTGCGGTCGAGCACATAGATGCTGCCTTGCTTGGTCGAGGCCATCACCGCAGGCTTCATGCCGTCGGCAGTCTTGATATCGATCAGGCTAGGCTGGCCGCCGACGTCCATGTCCCACAGGTCATGATGGGTGAACTGGTAGTTCCAGCGCACCTTGCCGGTGGCAATGTCCAGGGCCACCAGGCCGGCACTGAACTTCTCGGCTTCGGGCGTGCGGTTGCCACCCCACTGGTCAGGCATCTGGTTGCCCATGGGCAGGTACAGCAGGCCGAGTTTTTCATCGGCGCTGATCACCGACCACACGTTCGGTGAGTTACGGGTGTAGAACTGGCCATCGGCGATCGGCGTAGTAGCTTCGGGGTTGCCGCTGTCCCAGTTCCACACCAGCTTGCCGGTGACTGCGTCATAGGCGCGGACTACCCCAGACGGCTCGTCGGTGGAGACGTTGTCGGTGACGTGGCCGCCGAGGATCAGCAGGCCGCCGGCCACGGTGGGTGGCGAGGTGGAGTAGTAACCGCCGGGGGCGAAGATACCGATGTTGCGGGTCAGGTCGATCTGGCCGTTGTCGCCAAAGCCCTCGCACTGCTTGCCGGTATCGGCATCCAAGGCAATAAGGCGGGTGTCGGCAGTGGGCACGTAGACACGCTTGGCGCAGGCTTGGCCTTCAGCGGTGCTCGCCTGGGACTTGGCCGTGTCGAAGTAGGCCACGCCACGGCAGGTCATGTGCGCCCAGCCCTTGAAGTTGGCAGCGTTCTGAGTGCTGAGCTTGGGGTCGAAACGCCAGATTTCCTTGCCGCTATCCGGGTCCAGGGCAATCACCTGGCTGTGCGGGGTGCACACGTAGAGCTTGCCGTTGACCTTTAGCGGGGTGTTCTCCGCAGTGGTCTCGCCCGGATCATTAGGGCCGGGAATATCACCGGTCCGGTAGGTCCAGGCCAGCTTGAGCTTGCCGACGTTCTCCGGGGTAATCTGCTTGAGCGGCGAGTAGCGATCACCGAACTCGGTGCGGCCGTAGGATTGCCAGTCACCGTCGGGCATTTGCGGCGCCGCGCTGGTGGTGCCTGCGGTTTCCCGGTCGAGACGGCCGACGACGGTATCGGGATGGGTGAACTGGCTGGCCAGGGCCATCAGCCCCGCCACAACCACGGCCAGGCCCAGCACGCCATTGCCCAAGAGGTAGAGCTGGCCAAGGGTCAGCGGCCTGCGCAGCCAAGGCAACAGCAGGACCAGGCCAAGGACGAACCATAGCGCCAGGCGCGGTACCAGTTGCCACCAGTCCAGACCTACCTCCATCACTGACCACAACGTACTCAGCAGCAGCACGATGCCATAGACGCTCAGCGCCTCGCGGCGCACGGCCAGCAGCAGGCCAGCGGTGATCAGGATGCCGATGCCGGCCAGGAGGTAATACAGCGAGCCGCCGAGGCCCATCAGCTTGATGCCGCCGGCTACCAGGGCCAGGCCCATCAGCAGAAAGAGCACACCTAGCAGCCTGGGCAGCAAGCGTGAGGGTTGCGAAGCACGGGTTGTGCTCATGGGTGAATTCTCCGTTTCCATTGGACTGAATCGATTAGCCCTTCAGCAGCGAAGAATAGTATTACGAAATGATTCTGCGACTAACCATCGCGCCAAAGGGACTCCGTTGCCGCAAATGCAACAATATTCCCCGACGTCATCGTATGACCTTGGCTTTATCTGAACCTTGATCTAGAGCGCTCGCTGGCGAGGTTTCACTTGACTGCGCTAATTCATTGCGATTTTCGACGTTGACAGTGCATTTCCCGCTTGATAAAAAACGCCGCAGTTGTACGACAACACATAACAAAAACAACAGCGGACCCACCCCATGTCGAAAATCTGCCATATCCCCCTTCCCTTTGCGCTACTCGGCGCCAGCCTGCTCGGCGGCATGCCGGGCATCAGCCTCGCCCAGGGCTTCGTCGAAGACAGCAAGGCCGTGTTGGGCCTGCGCAACTTCTACATCAACCGTAACTTCACCAACCCCGGCAACCCACAGAGCAAAGCTGAAGAATGGACCCAAAGCTTCATTCTCGACGCCCGTTCCGGCTTCACCGAGGGGCCGGTGGGGTTTGGCGCGGATGTGCTGGGGCTGTGGTCGCTCAAGCTCGATGGCGGTGGCGGCACCTACGGCACGGCGCTGCTGCCACGCCATGACGACGGCAAGCCGGCGGATGACTACGGGCGTCTGGCAGTAGCAGGCAAAGCGCGTATTTCCAAGACCGAACTGAAGATCGGCGAGTGGATGCCGGTGCTGCCGATTTTGCGCTCTGACGATGGTCGCTCACTGCCGCAGACCTTCCGCGGCGGCCAGGTAACCTCCAGCGAAATTGGCGGGCTGACCCTGTATGGCGGCCAGTTCCGCGGCAACAGCCCGCGCAACGATGCGAGCATGGAAGACATGAGCTACGGCGGCGGCGTATCGGACCGCTTCAACTTTGTCGGTGGCGAATACACGTTCAACCAGAACCGCACCCTGGTCGGGCTATGGAAGGCGGTGCTCAAGGACGTCTACGCGCAGCAATACCTGCAACTGAGCCACAGCCAGCCGCTGGGCGACTGGACCCTCGGCGCCAACCTGGGTTACTTCCGTGGCGGCGAGGACGGCTCGGAACGTGCCGGCAAGCTGGACAACAAGACCTATTCGGGGATGTTCTCGGCCCGCTACGGCGGTAACACCTTCTGGATCGGGCTGCAGAAAGTCGATGGCGATACCTGGATGCGGGTCAATGGCACCAGCGGCGGGACCTTGGCCAACGACAGCTACAACTCCAGCTTCGACAATGCCGAAGAGCGCTCGTGGCAGGTGCGCCATGACTTCAACTTCGTGACGCTCGGGGTGCCCGGGCTGACCTTGATGAACCGCTATATCAGTGGCCGCGACGTGCACACCGGGGCGGTGACCGACGGCAAGGAGTGGGTGCGCGAGTCGGAGCTGGCCTATGTGATCCAGAGCGGGCCGTTCAAGGACCTGAGCGTGAAGTGGCGCAACTCGAGCATTCGTCGCGACTACAGCAACAACGAATTCGATGAGAACCGGTTGATCTTCAACTATCCCCTGTCGTTGCTGTAATGCGGCCCTTGTGGGAGCGGGCGCGCCCGCGAAACAGGCGACGCGGTGGATGGCACCGGCTCTGCCGGTGTTCGCGGGCATGCCCGCTCCCACAGGGCCATGAAAACGCCCAAAAGCAGCATTGACAACCTCGGGAAGCGCTGCCGATAATCAGCCAAGTCATACGACAACTTACAACAATCACAAGTAGAGCCGCCATGACCACCACCCCCTTCAAGCGCCTGCTGCTCACCGGAGCCGCAGGCGGCCTGGGCAAGGTGCTTCGCCAACGCCTCACCGGCTTCGCCGAAGTCCTGCGCCTTTCCGATATCGCGCCGATGGCCCCTGCCACTGGCCCCCATGAAGAAGTTGTCCTTTGCGACTTGGCCGACAAGGCCGCGGTCCATGCCCTGGTCGAAGGCGTCGACGCTATCGTCCACTTCGGGGGCGTGTCCACCGAGCATTCCTTCGAGGACATCCTCGGCCCCAATATCTGCGGCGTGTTCCACATCTACGAAGCCGCACGCAAGCACGGGGTCAAGCGCATCATCTTCGCCAGCTCCAACCATGTGATTGGCTTCTATCATCAGGACCAGACGATCGACGCCCATGCCCTGCGCCGCCCCGACAGCTACTACGGGCTGTCCAAGTGCTACGGCGAGGATGTCGCCAGCTTCTACTTCGACCGCTACGGCATCCAGACCGTCAGCATCCGCATCGGCTCCTCGTTCGACGAGCCACAGAACCTACGCATGCTCAGCACCTGGCTGAGCTACGACGACCTCACTCAGCTGATCGAGCGCGGCCTGTTCACCGCCGATGTCGGCCACACCGTGGTCTACGGAGCCTCAGACAACCGCACCGTCTGGTGGGACAACCGCCATGCTGCGCACCTGGGCTACCAACCCAAGGACACCTCGGAAGTGTTCCGCGCCGCAGTTGAGGCCAAACCGGCGCCCGCCGCCGACGACCCGAGCATGGTCTACCAGGGTGGCGCCTTCGTCGCTGCCGGCCCTTTCAGCTGACACCCCCCTGCCAGGAGGCTCCAGCATGCACTGCGAACTGATCGTCGACGCCCGCAATGGCACCGGTGAAAGCCCTGTATGGCACCCCAGCGAACAGGCCCTGTACTGGGTCGATATCCCGGCCCGCCAGTTGCACCGTTGGCAGGACGGCGCCCATCAGGTCTGGCAGGGTGACGAGATGCTCGCCTGCATCGCCCGCACCGAAGGGGGCTGGGTCGCTGGCATGGAAAGCGGCATCTTCCAGCTGCGGGCCCAGGCCGACGGCCGCCTCGACAGCCGCCGGCTCGCCACAGTCGAACACCCGCACCACGGCATGCGCTTCAACGATGGCCGCTGTGACCGCCAGGGCCGGTTCTGGGCCGGCAGCATGTTGATGGACATGCAGCAAGGCGCCCACGTCGGCGCGCTGTACCGGCTCGATGGCGAGGGCCGGTTGCACCAGCAGCTCAAGGACATGATCGTGCCCAACGGCCTGGCCTTCAGCCCGGACGGCACGCGCATGTACCTGTCGGACTCGCATCCCAACGTGCAGAAGATCTGGACCTTCGATTACGACACCGACAGCGGCACCCCGCACAACCAGCGGCTGTTCGTCGACATGCGCGCCTTCCCCGGCCGCCCCGACGGCGCCGCCATCGATGCCGACGGCTGCTACTGGATCTGCGGCAACGACGCCGGGCAGATCCACCGGTTCACCCCCGACGGGCGGCTCGACCGCTCGCTCAGCGTGCCGGTAAAGAAACCGGCGATGTGCGCCTTCGGCGGGGCCAACCTCGACACCTTGTTCGTCACCTCGATCCGCCCTGCAGGCACTGACCTCAGCGACCAGCCCCTGGCCGGTGGCGTATTTGCCCTGCACCCCGGCGTCCAAGGCCTGGAGGAACCTGCCTGGCGCGGCTGACCGCGGCCCATGCAACACCGCAGCACCCGACACTCGCACGCGAAACCAGATAATAAAAACCACGGAGTTTCACCATGACCTTCAAACGCAAGCTGCTTCTTGCCGTACTCCCATTCGCGTTCAGCCTGTCATTGCCGGCCTCGGCACTCGACATCAAGTTCGCCGAGATCCACCCGGCCGGCTACCCGACCGTGGTCGCCGAACAGAACATGGGCAAGAAGCTCGAACAGGCCAGCAATGGCGAAATCACCTTCAAGATGTTCGCCGGCGGCGTGCTGGGTTCGGAAAAGGAAGTGATCGAGCAGGCGCAGATCGGTGCCGTGCAGATGACCCGCGTCAGCCTCGGTATCGTCGGCCCGGTGGTACCGGACGTGAACGTGTTCAACATGCCGTTCGTGTTCCGTGACCATGAGCACATGCGCAAGATCATCGATGGGGAAATCGGCCAGGAAATCCTCGACAAGATCACCAACTCCGAATTCAACCTGGTGGCCCTGGCCTGGATGGATGGCGGCTCACGCAGCCTCTACACCAAGAAGCCGGTGCGCCGCCTCGAAGACCTCAAGGGCATGAAAATCCGCGTGCAGGGCAACCCGCTGTTCATCGACATGATGAACGCCATGGGTGGCAATGGCATCGCCATGGACACCGGCGAAATCTTCAGCGCGCTGCAGACCGGGGTAATCGACGGCGCCGAGAACAACCCGCCGACCCTGCTCGAACACAACCACTACCAGAGCGCCAAGTACTTCACCCTGACCAATCACCTGATCCTGCCGGAGCCGGTGGTGATGTCCAAGACCACCTGGAACAAGCTCACGCCTGAGCAGCAGGTGCTGGTGAAGAAGGTTGCCCGTGAAGCGCAGATGGAAGAACGCGCACTGTGGGACGCCAAGTCCGCAGCCAGCGAAGAGAAGCTCAAGGCCGCCGGTGTCGAGTTCATCGCCGTCGACACCAAGCCGTTCTACGACGCCACCGCCCCGGTGCGCGAGAAGTACGGTGCGCAATATGCCGACCTGATGAAGCGTATCGACGCGGTCCAGTAACCCCGGCCCTCCTCCCAAGATGACCTCGGCAGTGCGACACCCGTCGCCCTGCCGCTCTGGTGATGCCTATGAAAATGCTTTTCCTGAGCGTCAACGACACGCTGTACCGCACCTGCATCTGGGTCGCCGGCCTGTCGATCCTGACCATGGCGCTGATCATCCCCTGGGGCATCTTTGCCCGCTACGTGCTGGGTACCGGGTCCAGCTGGCCGGAGCCGGTGTCGATCCTGCTGATGGTGCTGTTCACCTTCATCGGCGCCGCCGCCAGCTACCGCGCCGGCGCGCACATGGCGGTGGCGATGATCACTGACCGCCTGCCGGAGCCGCTGCGTCGGCTGGTGGCGGTGTTCACTCAACTGTTGATGGTGGGGGTCTGCGTGTTCATGACCTGGTACGGCTACAAGCTGTGCGTCACCACCTGGAACCAGTACATGGCCTCGCTGCCCGGCGTACGGGTGGGCATGAGCTACGCGCCGATCCCGGTCGGCGGCGTGCTGACGCTGATCTTCGTGCTGGAGAAACTTCTGCTGGGCGACCAGAGCCAGCGCAAGGTGGTGCGCTTCGACCTGGTTGAAGAAAACGAGGGGGCGGCGTAAATGGATGCGTTCATTCTGTTGGGTAGCTTCATTGCGCTGATCCTGCTGGGCATGCCGGTGGCCTACGCCCTGGGCCTGTCGGCACTGATCGGCGCCTGGTACATCGACATCCCGCTGCAGGCGATGATGATCCAGGTCGCCAGTGGGGTTAACAAGTTTTCGCTGCTGGCCATTCCGTTCTTCGTGCTGGCCGGTGCGATCATGGCCGAGGGCGGCATGTCGCGGCGCCTGGTAGCGTTCGCCGGGGTGCTGGTGGGCTTCGTGCGCGGCGGGCTTTCGCTGGTGAACATCACCGCGTCGACCTTCTTCGGTGCCATCTCCGGCTCGTCGGTGGCGGATACCGCATCGGTGGGCTCGGTGCTGATCCCGGAAATGGAGCGCAAGGGCTACCCGCGTGAATTCTCCACAGCCGTGACCGTGAGCGGCTCGGTGCAGGCCCTGCTGACGCCGCCGAGCCACAACTCGGTGCTGTACTCGCTGGCTGCTGGGGGGACGGTGTCGATCGCTTCGCTGTTCATGGCCGGGGTGATGCCGGGGCTGCTGCTGAGCGCTGTGATGATGGGCCTGTGCCTGATCTTCGCCAAGAAGCGCAACTACCCCAAGGGCGAGGTGATTCCGCTGCGCCAGGCGCTGAAGATTGCCGGTGAAGCCCTGTGGGGCCTGATGGCCATGGTGATCATCCTTGGCGGCATCCTGTCGGGTGTGTTCACCGCGACCGAATCGGCTGCGGTGGCGGTGGTGTGGTCGTTCTTCGTGACCATGTTCATCTATCGCGACTACAAGTGGCGCGACCTGCCCAAGCTGATGCACCGCACGGTACGCACCATCTCGATCGTGATGATCCTGATCGGCTTCGCCGCAAGCTTCGGCTATGTGATGACCCTGATGCAGATCCCGTCGAAGATCACCACGGCGTTCCTGACCCTGCCGGACAACCGCTACGTGATCCTGATGTGCATCAACTTCATGCTCCTGCTGCTGGGCACGGTGATGGACATGGCACCGCTGATTCTGATCCTCACGCCGATCCTGCTGCCGGTGATTACCGGTATCGGCGTGGACCCGGTGCACTTCGGCATGATCATGCTGGTCAACCTGGGGATCGGTCTGATCACCCCACCGGTGGGTGCGGTGCTGTTCGTCGGGTCAGCGATTGGCAAAGTCAGCATCGAGGCCACGGTGCAGGCGTTGCTGCCGTTCTACCTGGCGCTGTTCCTGGTGCTGATGGCGGTGACCTACATACCGGCCATCTCGCTGTGGCTGCCGAGCGTCGTCCTGTAATCGCAATGGGGGCCGCTTTGCGGCCCATTCGCGGGCACGCCCGCTCCCACAGGGATTGCGTGGTCCCTGTGGGAGCGGGCGTGCCCGCGAATGGGCTGCAAAGCAGCCCCCGGATTTCCCATGCAAACGGATCCTGCACATGGCTGCCCCCTCTTCTGCAACCACCCTCTTCCCGCGCAAACTGGCCATCGCCCTCCTGGCGCTGCTGGCCTGCTCGTTCGCCGGCAACCACATCGCCGCACGCATCGCCTTCGACGACGACACCGGGGTGCTGCTGGCCATTCTCTGCCGCTCGGGCATCACCTTCCTGGTGCTGGCCAGCCTGGTGCTATGGCAACGCCAGCCGCTCGGCCTGCCTGCCGGCACACGGCGCTGGCAGCTGCTGCTGGGCTTGCTGATCGCGACCCAGAGCCTGTGCCTGTATTCGGCGGTGGCACGCATTCCGGTCGCCCTGGCGCTGCTGGTGGGCAACACCTTCCCCATGCTCCTGGCACTGCTGACCTGGGCACTGGGCGGTACCCGCCCGAGCGGGCGCACGCTGCTGTTCATGGGGCTGATCCTGTGTGGCCTGGTGCTGGCGCTGGATGTTCCGGCACGCCTGGCCGACGGTGGCGACGCCAACCCGCACTGGACCTTGGGTGTGGGCCTGGCGTTCTGCGCCGCCTGCGTGTTTGCCTGCGCCCTGTGGATCACCGACCACAAGCTGGCCGCCGTACGCGGCCCGGTGCGCAGCCTGCTGACTTTGCTGATCGTGTTCACCAGCATGCTGGCCGCTGGTATCAGCGGCGTGATGCCTGCCGGCTTGTCGCTGCCGGGCAGCTCCACCGGCTGGGTGGCACTGGCCAGCCTGGTGGTGCTGTATGGCGTGGCCTTCACCTTGCTGTTCGTCTGTGTGCCGAGGCTGAACATGGCGCAGAACGCACCGGTGATGAACGTAGAGCCCATCGCTACCCTGTTGTTGGGCTGGGCGTTGCTCGGCCAGCAACTCAGTGGCTTGCAATTGATTGGCGGTGCCGTAGTGGTGTGCGGCATCGTCCTGCTGACCTATCGGAGGCCCTGATGAGCGTCCCCCTGCTGCACCTGCAAGACCCGCTGACCCGCCTGAGCATCGCCCCTGAGCTGGGCGCCAGCCTGGTCAACTGGCAGGCCAGCGCCACCGGCCAGGCGCTGCTGCGCCCTGCCGACGCGGCCGCCCTGGCTAGCGGCAGCCCGCGGCGCCTGGGCTGCTACCCCTTGGTCCCCTGGTCCAACCGGATCGCCGAGGGCGGCTTCCAGCGCCCCGATGGCTGGCTGGCCCTGGCACCGAACACCGGGCACGATCCCTACCCGATCCACGGCAGTGCCTGGCAGCAGCCCTGGCAGGTGGAGCAGCACAGCGAGCACCACGCCCGCCTGAGCCTCGACAGCACAATACCGTTTGCCTACCGTGCGACACTGGCTGTGCACCTGCATGAGGGCTGCCTTGCCATCGATCTGCAGGCCACGCATCTGGATTCGGCGGCTAGCTGGTATGGCCTCGGGCTGCATCCTTACTTTCCGCGCCATCCTGATACGCGATTGCAGGCGCAGGCGCGCACCGTCTGGCTGGCGGAGAACGGTGCGTTGCCGTCACGGCAAGCCGAGGTACCTGATCACTGGAATTTCGCCCGCGCACGGACACTGCCGGCCACGGCGGTGGATCATGCCTTCAGCGAATGGCCCGGCCACTGCGTGATCGAGCAGCCGGGCGCGGGATATCGGCTGCTATGCAGTGCCAGCGGCGCCGAACATTTTCTGTTGTTCTGCCCGCACGAGCAGCCATTCTTCTGCTTCGAGCCAGTGAGCCACCCGATCAATGCGCATCACTTGCCAGGGCGACCAGGATTGAGAATGTTGCAGCAGGGAGAATCGATGAGCCTGGGATTGAGGATGCACTATCAGCCAATGTGACTGGCTGGGATTGGGGCTGCTTTACAGCCCCAAGACTTCAAGCCTTACGCCAGTGCCTCGGACGAGGTTGCCAACGACTGTGGCGAAGCAGCCCCATTCACCTCGCGTGCGACCTTCCATACCAGCACTGCCGCCACGATATCGAATGCCGCCAGCACCACGAACAGTGGGCTGTAGCCAATTTGCGTAACCAGGATGCCGAACACCAGGGTAAACAGCGCCGCGCCCAGGTAACCACACATCCCGCCCATGCCGGTCGCCGTCGCCACCTGGTCCTTGCTGAACGAATCCGAGGTGATCGAATACAGCGCCCCCGACAAGGTCTGGTGGGCAAAGCCGCCAATGCACAGCAGCAGGATCGCCGTGTACGGGCTTTCGACCAAACCGATACAGGCCGGGCCGATCATGCAGCTGGCGCCGAATACCAGCACCATCTTGCGTGAGGTGAACAGCGACACCTTGAAGTAACGATGGAACATTGGGCTCAGGTAGCCCCCAAGCACGCAGCCGATGTCGGCAGCCAGGAACGGCAGCCAGGCGAACATTGCCACTTCCTTGATGTTCATGTGCCGCTCGGTCATCAGGTACAGCGGGATCCAGGCGTTGAAGGTCTGCCAGGCCGGCTCGGAAAGAATGCGTGCCGAGGCGATCGCGTAGAAGTTGCGGGTCTTGAAGATGCGCTTCCACGCGCCCTTTTCACGCTGCTCGGCTTTGAAGTGGGCTTCCTGGCCGCTGAGAATGTAGTCACGCTCAGCGTCACTCAGGCGCTGCTGATCACGCGGATGCTTGTACAGCAGCATCCACAGCAGGGTCCACAGCACACCGGACGCGCCAACGATGACGAATGCCAGCTGCCAGCCACTGTGCAGGATCGCCCATACCACCAGCGGTGGCGCCAGCAATGCGCCCAAGGACGAGCCGATGTTGAACCAGCCGATGGCGACCGAGCGTTCCTTGGCCGGGAACCATTCGGTGGTGGCCTTGACCCCGGCCGGCAAGCCGGCCGCCTCGGTCATGCCCAGCAACCCGCGCAGGAACGCCATGCTCTGCCAACCGCTGGCCAGGGCGGCCCCCGCACAGGCCAGCGACCAGGCCAAGGCGAAGACGGCAAAGCCCAGTTTGGTGCCGATGAAATCGATGAGCCAGCCAGCAATCGGCTGCATGAGGGCGTAACACATCTGCCAGGTCGCGACGATCTTGGCGTATTGCTCGGTGGTGATGGATAGGTCGGTCATCAGGGTGGGAGCTGCCACCGAGAGGGTGTTGCGGGCGAGGTAGTTGACGACGAGCCCGGCCGTGACAAGGCTGACCATCCACCAACGGATGCCTTTGATCTTCATGGTTCACCTGAATCTTGTTTTTAGAGTGACGGGTGATCTGCCCCATGCGCCGGCAGGGCGAAATGAGACAAATTGTTTCAGGTGAAGAGTGCCATGTCGTAGGTCGTCGTACAACAATAAATATCAATGACGCTATAAATCGAACAGTTGGCAGCGGGCCTCTGATGACCCTGCGTTGTTGTACGATCTCTTTACTCAATCCAGGTGACGGGCTCGCAAATCCTGCGCCAGCATGTCGATGAACGAACGCACCTTGGCTGAGCCGTACTTGCTCTCTCGATGCAAGATATGGATCGGCCAGGGGGCCTCCTCGTAATCGGCAAGAATGACCTTCAGCTTGCCGCTGGCCAGCTCATCGACCACCTGATACGACAACAGCCTGGCAACGCCCAGTCCATCCACTGCCGCAGCGATCGCGCCATCGTTGCTGGTGACTGTCAGCCTCGGCTTCATGCGTACCAGGGTGGGTTCGTCGGCCAGGCCGAAGCGCCAGCCGGCGCGCGGCGAGAGGGTGGTAGTGGCGATCACCGCATGCTCCAGCAAGTCCGACGGGTGCTGCGGCTCGCCCCATCGGGCAAGGTAGTCGGGCGATGCACACAGCATCCGCCGCACCCGGCCCACGCGCAGCGCCTTGAGACCGGAGTCAGGCAGCGGCCCGATGCGCACGGCCACGTCCATGCCCTCCTCGACCATGTTCACCACGCGGTCGAGGAAGTACGCCGACACATCGACCTCGGGGTAGCGCTGCAGGTAGCGCACGATACAAGGCATGACGAACTTCTTGCCGAACAGGATCGGCGCGGTGATCGCCAGTTCACCCTTGGGCGTGGCGTTGATCCCAACCGCAGCTTCGTTGGCTTCATGGATGCTGGCGAGAATGTGCCGGGTGTCTTCCAGGTAACGGCCGCCCGCATCGGTCAGCCGCACGCTGCGGGTGGTGCGCAACAGCAGCTTGACCCCGATCTGCTCTTCGAGGGCGCTGACGGCACGGGTAACGGCGGCCGGCGAGATGTCCAGGCGGCGGGCGGCAGCGGCAAAGCTTTCCAGCTCGCCGACAGCAACGAACACCTTCATCAGGTGGATCTGGTCCATGCACGCTCCTGAGCATCGGGGATGCGGGAGATTATCGGCTGCCTTAAAGCTCAAGCACCAGTGCCTGCGCTGGCACGGCACAACAGATCAGCGCAGTGCCTTCCTCCGGCATCTCGGCAGGGGGATTCGGGTAATGCACCTGCCCACTCACCACCTTGGTCTTGCACGTCCCGCAAGACCCACCCCGGCAACTGAACTCCGGTGACAGCCCGCGCGCCTCGGCCAGCTCCAGCAAGGTCCCAGCCCCCGGTGCCCAACGCGCCTCCTTGGCGGAGCTGGCGAAGTACACAGGTACCGGCTCGCTGGCAGCCGGCGGCTGCTGCAGCGTGGGGCGCTGGTCGTCGCCATGCCGGCGCAGTGTCGATGGCCCGAAGGCTTCGGCATGAATGCGGGCATCCGGCACATGCACGCCGCGCAATCCCTCATACAGATCCTGGGTGAAGCTGGCCGGCCCACACAGGTAGAAGTCGTAATCATCCAGTGCCAGCGCGCCCTTCACCTGCTCGACGCCCAAGCGCCCGACGTGCTCGAAGTCACGCCCTTGCACGGCTTCGGCCTCAGGCTGGCTCAACGAACGATGCACGCTCAAGCCAGGGCCGGCTCGCTGACGCAGTTCGGCCAGTTCCTGCTGGAACGGCAGATCACTCAGGCTGCGGGCACCGTGGAACAAATGGATGCGGCGCGCCTGCCCGTTCGCCAACAGCTCGCGCAGCATGGCGATCAGCGGTGTGATACCCACGCCCGCACCGATCAGCACGACAGGCCTGGTGCTGACGCTGTCCAGGATGAAGCTGCCCATCGGCCGGCGGACTTCCAGCCTGTCCCCTGCCCTGACACGCTCATGCAGAAAGCGCGACGCCGGGCCCTGCGCCTTGACGCTGATCCGCAGGTAGCCATCGGACGGCGCGCAGGACAGGCTGTAGGTGCGAATCAGCGGCGCATCGGCCCCCAGCGGGATACGCACGGGAATATGCTGGCCGGGCGAGAAGATCACCGGCTCATCCGCGGCCAGATAGAACGAGCGTATGTCTCGACTCTCCTGCTCCACCCGCGCCACCCGCCAGGTCAGCCACTGGCGTTGCCGCTCACGCAGCTCAAGCCGCTGCTGCGCCTCGGCCCAGGTGCCGGTCATCAAGCTGGTTGGCGCGTACTCCTCGAAGGCCCAGCGCAAACTCACCGCCGCCCGGCGCAGGACCACCTGCTCGATGTCCAGTGTCCATAACCGCTCGGCGCCTTCGAATACCGTGATCAGCGGGCTGTCGAGTATCACCTCGGTGCGCCCGGTCACTTGCAGCACATCACCACTGCTGAAGTCGACGAACAACAGCCCGGCCACCGGGTTTTCCAGCAGGTTGCCAAGGGTGTTGAAATGCAGGTTGCCGGCATAGTCTGGAATGCTCAGGCGGTTGCCTTCGACCCGAACGAAGCCGGGGCGGCCGCCTCGGTGCGAGACGTCCACCGAACGGTGCCCGTCGGCGTGGTCGATGTAACTGGCGACGAAGAACGTGTCCGCGTTTGCGATCATCTGGGCGGTCGTTGCGTCCAGCCCTCGCGCATCAATCCGCCCTTGTTGCGGTTCATCGACACGGGTGTACTGGCGCAGCTGGATGTACTGCGGGCAATTGCCGAAAGACTGCTCGACCCGCACCTGCAGCGCACCACTTGCACCCTGAGCGATCAGCCCGTTGATGCGGTTACGCCGGCGCGTATGCAATTCGATGCCGAGCAGGCCGATGGCCCCGCCAGCAGCAAGCCCTGGCGCTGCAGGGTCGTCGCTGGCCGGGTGACAGTCGATCAGCAATTGCCGTGGGTCAGGCGAGCTGACGAAGCCTGCCGGGCCTTCGAGCAACGTCGCCCAAGGTTTGCCGCCCTGGTCTACAGCACCGGCAACGATGAATGGCAATTGCTGGTAGAACGCGCGGTGCTGGTCGGGCATGTAGTCGCGGATGACTTTCTGCCCGAACACTTCCATGCGCTCCGAAACACCGACCTGTTCTTGCAGGCGCTTCTCGCCGGCATGCCAGGGCGAAGTGCGATGGCTGGGGAGTTGCTGCATGGCGGCAGTCCTCGTGTGGAGTAGCGGCTCAGATACTGGTCTGCAAGCCAATGGCCGTGCGCGGCATGGCGACAAAGCCAGGCAATGCTTCTATCCGGGCCAGCCAGGCACGCACGTTGGGATAGGGTTCCAGCGAGACATTGCCCTCGGGTGCGTGGGCAATGTAGGAATAGTTGGCGACGTCGGCGATGGTCGGCTCGCTGCCGGCGAGGAACGCCGACTTGGCCAGCTCGGCGTCCATCACCTTGAGCAAGGTGTGTGCTCGCGCAATGACTTCGTCGGTGTTGAACGAAGCGCCGAACACGGTCACCAGGCGGGCGGCTGCGGGGCCGAAGGCCAGCGGCCCGGCTGCAACCGACAACCAGCGCTGCACGCGTGCCGCTTTGACCGGGTCATGGGGTAACCACTTGCCCGCCTTGTCGTAGGTGCTGGCCAGGTACACCAGAATGGCATTGGAATCAGCGATCACGGTGCCGTTGTCATCGATCACCGGTACCTGGCCAAACGGATTGAGGGCGAGGAATTCCGGCTGCTTGTGCGCACCTTTGGCCAGGTCGACGAACACCAGCTCGGTAGGCAGGCCGAGCAGCGACAGCATCAGCTCGATGCGGTGGGCGTGGCCGGACTTGGGGAAGTTGTAAAGTTTGATCATGGGCTGGGCTCCAGGGCCGGCATCGGGGTGATGCCAGGTGGAGCCCATCCTGCACTGATCCGGCGGGCAGCAGAATCAGCGTGAGGAGCAAACCATAATTTCGCCTAGTGGAATAATAGGCCGGTCAGTGCCGCGACTGCTTCTGATAGCGATACAGCCCGCGCGCTGCCTCGACCACGTGCGGCACGCAAGCCTGCAATTCATCGAAACTCATGGCATCGAGCAATTCGAAGTTGTCTTCCAGCCCATGCAGTGAAATCGCCTTGAGCAACTGCTCCTGCTCTGGCGGCAGCTCCCCCCAACCCGCCACCTGCGTGCCGCGCATGTAACCGAAGCACCACTCTTCCATGATGATCGCTGGCCCCTCCTCGGCCTCGCTCTCTTCGAACAACGGCTCGAAGCTTTCGAGGTCCTGCGCCAGTTGCTCGGCGATCTGGTAGGCATAGCGCAGCATCAAGGCGGTGTAGGCCTCTTCATGGGCGGGTTTCTTGAACTTCGGCACCTTGCCGCCAGCGACGGTAGGCAACCATTGCTCGGGCAGCTCGTCGACCGGCGAGCTGGCCAGGGCGGTGAAAAAGCCGTTGAGCTCGGCCAGGTTGAGCACCGAATAGTCGTTGCCGTAGGTGATCAGCAAGTCTTCGAGGCGGGCGAGTTCTTTTTCGCTGAGGGCAGGGAGCATGTGCGGGTATCCTGGGGTGAAGATTTGCCTGCACCCTAGCACATGGGGGATCGGATCTGCAGAAAGCATTCTGCGGCGGTTCGACACCCCGCTGAACCTGCGGCCAAGGGTTGCACAACTTTCGCAAGCTGTGCGGTCCCAGTGGCAGCGGGTTCAGCGGGGCGGCGAACCGCCGCGAATAGGCCCTTAAGCCTTAAACCGCCAGCGCACGCTCACGCAGCTCGCTGTTGAGGATGCGGTCGTTCTCGCTGTAGTCGACCGGGCAGTCGATTACGTGCACGCCAGGGGTCTTGATGCAGTGCTCGAGCAGTGGCAGCAAGGCTTCGGCGCTTTCGACGCGGTGACCATTGGCACCATAGGCTTCGGCGTATTTGACGAAGTCCGGGTTGCCGTAGTCCAGGCCGAAATCGGTGAAGCCCATGTTGGCCTGTTTCCAGCGGATCATGCCGTAGCCATCGTCACGCAGGATCACCACGGTGATGTGCATGCCCAGACGGACTGCGGTTTCCAGCTCCTGGCTGTTCATCATGAAGCCGCCGTCGCCGCACACCGAGATCACCGGGCGGTCCGGGTACACCAGGTGCGAAGCCATGGCCGATGGCAGGCCTGCGCCCATGGTCGCCAGGGCGTTGTCGAGCAGTACGGTGTTCGGCTTGTGCGCCTTGTAGTTACGGGCGAACCAGATCTTGTAGATGCCGTTGTCCAGGGCCACGATGCCTTCGGACGGCAGCACGCGACGGATGTCGGCGACCAGACGCTGCGGGTAGACCGGGAAGCGATTGTCGTCGGCGCCTTCGGCGATCTGCGCCTCGTTCGCTTCACGAATGGCCATCAGACGGGTGAAGTCCCAGTGCGCGGTGTCGTTCAGTGCTTCGCTGATCTGCCACACGGCGTTGGCAATGTCGCCGATCACTTCGACCTGCGGGAAGTACACGGCATCGACTTCGGCGGAGCGGAAGCTGATGTGGATGACTTCGGTGCCACCACGGACCATGAAGAATGGCGGCTTCTCGATCACGTCGTGGCCGATGTTGATGATCAGGTCGGCGGCTTCAATGGCACGGTGGACGAAGTCACCGGACGACAGCGCAGCGTTGCCGAGGAAGCGCGGGTGGCGCTCGTCGACCACACCTTTACCCATCTGGGTGGTGATGAACGGGATACCGGTCTTGTCGATCAACTGCTTGAGGACCTTGGCGGTCATCTTGCGGTTGGCGCCGGCGCCGATCACCAGGATCGGGCTACGGGCCTTGTGCAGTTTCTCTACAGCGGCTTCGATGGCCACGTGCTCGGCCAGCGGGCGACGGTGCAGGCTGCGCGGGATCGGCAGGGCGTCGGTCTGCTCGGCGGCGATGTCTTCCGGCAGCTCCAGGTGCACAGCGCCCGGCTTTTCTTCTTCAGCCAGGCGGAACGCTTCGCGCATACGGGCCGGGATGTTGTCGGCCGAGGCGAACTGGTGAGTGTACTTGGTGATGGGGTCCATCATGCCGCACACATCAATGATCTGGAAGCGGCCCTGCTTGGACTTCTTGATCGGTTTCTGGCCGGTGATCATCATCATCGGCATGCCGCCCAGGTAGGCGTATGCACTGGCGGTTACCAGGTTGGTCGCACCAGGGCCCAGGGTCGACAGGCTGACGCCAGTCTTGCCGGTCAGGCGACCATAGGTGGCAGCCATGAAGCCCGCGGACTGCTCGTGGCGGGTCAGTACCAGCTTGATCTTCGACTTGCGCAGGGATTCCAGCAGGTCGAGGTTTTCCTCACCAGGAATGCCGAACACATACTCGACACCTTCGTTTTCCAGGCATTGCACAACGACATCGGCGGCCTTGGCCATCTTGCTTGTAACCTCAAGTGATCGGACGGAAAGTCCAGAAATGCGCAGCACGGTACGCTGGCATCGCTCGGTTCGGGGGCCAGGATTGCCCCGAACTTAAGTCTTGACGCAGCTTAAGCGCAAACAAGTCACGTTAATTTGCGAGAAATATTGTCGCACCGTACAGACGGCACAGATAGGAGGATACAGACAAAAGACATTTGGCTGCAGCGTCATAGCGCCGCATTGCCGGAGGACGGAAAAGACAAAACCCCTACCTGCATGCGCAGATAGGGGTTTTGCGAAATGAATCTTGACGATGACCTACTCTCACATGGGGAAACCCCACACTACCATCGGCGATGCATCGTTTCACTACTGAGTTCGGGATGGGATCAGGTGGTTCCAATGCTCTATGGTCGTCAAGAAATTCTGTTGCCAGAATGTCTTTTGAACACTCTTGGCTAATTCGGATATGTGAATTTGTGATCTTGCGAACTTTCGGTTCGTGTCATCTTCACCACCGCAATCTGCGCTAGCAAATTGCTTGGGTGTTATATGGTCAAGCCTCACGGGCAATTAGTATTGGTTAGCTCAACGCCTCACAGCGCTTACACACCCAACCTATCAACGTCGTAGTCTTCGACGGCCCTTCAGGGAACTCAAGGTTCCAGTGAGATCTCATCTTGAGGCAAGTTTCCCGCTTAGATGCTTTCAGCGGTTATCTCTTCCGAACATAGCTACCCGGCAATGCCACTGGCGTGACAACCGGAACACCAGAGGTTCGTCCACTCCGGTCCTCTCGTACTAGGAGCAGCCCCTCTCAAATCTCAAACGTCCACGGCAGATAGGGACCGAACTGTCTCACGACGTTCTAAACCCAGCTCGCGTACCACTTTAAATGGCGAACAGCCATACCCTTGGGACCGGCTTCAGCCCCAGGATGTGATGAGCCGACATCGAGGTGCCAAACACCGCCGTCGATATGAACTCTTGGGCGGTATCAGCCTGTTATCCCCGGAGTACCTTTTATCCGTTGAGCGATGGCCCTTCCATACAGAACCACCGGATCACTAAGACCTACTTTCGTACCTGCTCGACGTGTTTGTCTCGCAGTCAAGCGCGCTTTTGCCTTTATACTCTACGACCGATTTCCGACCGGTCTGAGCGCACCTTCGTACTCCTCCGTTACTCTTTGGGAGGAGACCGCCCCAGTCAAACTACCCACCATACACTGTCCTCGATCCGGATAACGGACCTGAGTTAGAACCTCAAAGTTGCCAGGGTGGTATTTCAAGGATGGCTCCATGAGAACTGGCGTCCCCACTTCAAAGCCTCCCACCTATCCTACACAAGCAAATTCAAAGTCCAGTGCAAAGCTATAGTAAAGGTTCACGGGGTCTTTCCGTCTAGCCGCGGATACACTGCATCTTCACAGCGATTTCAATTTCACTGAGTCTCGGGTGGAGACAGCGCCGCCATCGTTACGCCATTCGTGCAGGTCGGAACTTACCCGACAAGGAATTTCGCTACCTTAGGACCGTTATAGTTACGGCCGCCGTTTACCGGGGCTTCGATCAAGAGCTTCGCTTGCGCTAACCCCATCAATTAACCTTCCGGCACCGGGCAGGCGTCACACCCTATACGTCCACTTTCGTGTTTGCAGAGTGCTGTGTTTTTAATAAACAGTCGCAGCGGCCTGGTATCTTCGACCGGCATGGGCTTACGGAGCAAGTCCTTCACCCTCGCCGGCGCACCTTCTCCCGAAGTTACGGTGCCATTTTGCCTAGTTCCTTCACCCGAGTTCTCTCAAGCGCCTTGGTATTCTCTACCTAACCACCTGTGTCGGTTTGGGGTACGGTTCCCAGTTATCTGAAGCTTAGGAGCTTTTCTTGGAAGCATGGCATCAACCACTTCGCGCTCTAATGAGCACTCGTCATCAGCTCTCGGCCTTGAAATCCCGGATTTGCCTAAGATCTCAGCCTACCACCTTAAACTTGGACAACCAACGCCAAGCTGGCCTAGCCTTCTCCGTCCCTCCATCGCAATAACTGGAAGTACAGGAATATTAACCTGTTTTCCATCGA
>NZ_JBQIHU010000001.1:1607500-2370000 GCF_052077595.1 Pseudomonas sp. SAR267
CACAGGAAATTCCACCACCCTCTACCGTACTCTAGCCTGCCAGTTTTGGATGCAGTTCCCAGGTTGAGCCCGGGGCTTTCACATCCAACTTAACAAACCACCTACGCGCGCTTTACGCCCAGTAATTCCGATTAACGCTTGCACCCTCTGTATTACCGCGGCTGCTGGCACAGAGTTAGCCGGTGCTTATTCTGTCGGTAACGTCAAAACAGCAAGGTATTAACTTACTGCCCTTCCTCCCAACTTAAAGTGCTTTACAATCCGAAGACCTTCTTCACACACGCGGCATGGCTGGATCAGGCTTTCGCCCATTGTCCAATATTCCCCACTGCTGCCTCCCGTAGGAGTCTGGACCGTGTCTCAGTTCCAGTGTGACTGATCATCCTCTCAGACCAGTTACGGATCGTCGCCTTGGTGAGCCATTACCCCACCAACTAGCTAATCCGACCTAGGCTCATCTGATAGCGCAAGGCCCGAAGGTCCCCTGCTTTCTCCCGTAGGACGTATGCGGTATTAGCGTTCCTTTCGAAACGTTGTCCCCCACTACCAGGCAGATTCCTAGGCATTACTCACCCGTCCGCCGCTGAATCAAGGAGCAAGCTCCCGTCATCCGCTCGACTTGCATGTGTTAGGCCTGCCGCCAGCGTTCAATCTGAGCCATGATCAAACTCTTCAGTTCAATACTGCTTGGGTTTTTAAGAAACCCTAAACTTGGCTCAGCAATCTCAAATGACTATGTGATTTCTCGCATGGCCACTTGTGATGCTGATAATCTTTGTGACTATCAGTCCGTACTCACAAGCACCCACACGAATTGCTTGATTCGATTTGTTAAAGAGCGTTTGGCCAAGAGCGTTTCGTCTCAACCGAGGCGCGCATTCTACGCTTTCCTCAGAGCCTGTCAAGCGTTTATTTTGAAGTTTTTTGAAACCGCTTTCTTTTAAAAGCCTTCAACTTCAACAACTTACGCCTGCCTCGTTGCGTTCAACGCTGCGAGGAGGCGAATAATACGCGCTTTGAAATCAGAGTCAACACCTTGATCTGAAAAAACTTTAGATAGTCGTCTGCAGCGGCCTGGCAACTAAATGCATGCTGCACCGCTCTGTAGAGAATCCCACATTGGAGCGTAACGGCCATGAGCGATGCGCAGAGCGAAAAGACCCCTGGCCTTTCGGCGGACGAAGAGAAGGAAGTCAGCCATAACCAGCCGCCGCGGGCTGCGGTACTGCACGAGATCATTCGATACCAGGGCGACCAGGAACTGGAGCGCACACTCGCTGCACTCTGGTGGTCTGCCCTTGCCGCCGGCCTGACCATGGGCCTGTCACTGATGGCCATGGGGCTGTTCTATGCACGGTTGCCCGAAGGCGGGAGCGCCCAGGTCATCGCCAGCATTGGCTACAGCGCCGGCTTTCTTGCGGTGATCCTGGCACGCCAGCAACTGTTTACCGAAAACACCCTCACCGCCGTGCTGCCGGTCATGACCACGCCAAGCCTGGCCAACCTCGGGCGCTTGCTGCGGCTGTGGGGAGTAGTGCTGCTCGGCAACCTGGCAGGCACCTTGCTGGTGGCCTGGGTAATGCTCGAACTGCCGATCTTCGACAGCAAGACCGACGTGGCCTTCCTCGAAGTCGGGCGCAAAGTCATGCAGAACGACATCAGCCAGATGTTCGCCAAAGGCATCGTTTCGGGTTGGATGATCGCCACAATGGTCTGGATGATCCCGTCCATGGAGCATGCCAAGATCTGGATCATCCTCATGATCACCTACCTGATGGCGCTGGGCGACTTCACCCATATCGTCGTTGGTTCGGTGGAAGTGTCCTACCTGGTGTGGGCGGGCGACGAAACCTGGCGCAGCTTCTGGCTGGAGTTCGCCTTGCCGACCCTGGCGGGCAATATCGTCGGCGGCAGTTTCATCTTTGCCCTGATCAGCCATGCTCAGGTGCGCAGCGACAGCGGCAAGCCGCCATCGCAGCTATTAAAAGACGAAGAGCGTCGACAAGGCCGGAATTGAACTCAGCGAGCCGCCAATGCCCGTTCGACCGCCCTGCCCCGCTGATGCGTGGGGTGCGGCTGCCACCAGTTCTGGCCCTCATGGGGAGAGTCGATACTTACCCGTTCGCCCATCTGAGGCGTGCTCAGGCGTACCTGGGCCGCCGCTGCCAGGGCGACAATACGTTCGAACGGCTCCTGCCATCCGTGGATTGAAAGGTCGAAGGTGCCGTTATGGATCGGCAGCATCCAGCGCCCGCGCAGGTCCAGATGTGCCTGCAGGCTTTGCTCTGGTTGCATGTGCACGTTGGGCCAGGCCACGTTGTAGGCACCGGTCTCGATCAATGTCAGGTCGAACGGCCCGAAGCGCTCGCCGATTTCGGCAAAACCCTTGAAGTAACCGGTATCACCGCTGAAGTAGACACGCGTCTGGTCGTCTATCAGCACCCAGGAAGCCCACAAGGTGCGGTTGCTGTCGAACAGGCCGCGCCCTGAAAAATGTTGCGCGGGCGTGGCGACGAAACGCACACCCTCGATTTCGGTTTCCTGCCACCAGTCCAGTTGCACCACCTTTGCCGCAGGCACTCCCCATTCGATCAGCAAGTCACCCACCCCGAGCGGCGCCAGAAAGCGCCCGGCACGCAGGGCCAGTCGGCGTATCGCCTGCTCATCCAGATGGTCGAAATGATCATGGGACAGAATCACCGCCGTCAGCGGCGGCAACTCATCCAGCCCCAGCGGTGGCGCATGAAAGCGCAGCGGCCCGGCCCATTGCACCGGCGAGGCGCGTTCGGCAAACACCGGGTCGGTAATGAAGTAGCGACCGCGCAGCTTGAGCAATACCGTGGAGTGGCCCAGGCGCCACAGGCTGTGGTCCGGTGCATCGAGCACCTGCTGGCGGGTCATCGGCTGCACGCTGATCGCGGTTGCCGGCCGGGTTTCCGGCGGCTTGCGCAGAAAAAGGTACTTGAGGCCGATGCGCAGCTTCTTCAGCACGCCATCCTGCGGCAGGCTGGCCTGGTTGTGAAAACGTCCGTCCCGCTGTGGCGCCGGTTGGTCGCCAGGATTAGCCATGGGAGCCATGAGCAGCAGCACTCCAAGCAAGAGGAAAGGCTTCATGTTACCCCACTGGGATCACATCAACCGTGAATTGGCTTGTAAGGTCATTTTTCGTCGAAACACTGTTCGACAATATTCACGTGAGTTATGCGATAAACGGCACCCCAGCAGAAGAACAACGACCATGACGGACAATCGCAGCGGCAAGGGACTTTCTTTCGTCAAACGCATCTACCTGCCGCGTGTCATCGGCCTGGGGATCGGCCTGTTCAGCGTAGCCGCCGGCGTGGCACCGCTGGCACCACCGACCTGGGCCTGGGCGCTGCTACTGTTCAACGGTCTGCTCTGGCCCCATGTCGCCTATCAATGGGCAACACGTTCGGCAGCCCCTTATCAGGCCGAACAACGCAACCTGCTGCTGGACTCGCTGCTGGGTGGCTTCTGGACCGCGGCCATGCACTTCAACCCGCTGCCAACCGTGACCGTGCTGTCGATGATGACCATGAACAACGTGGCCGCAGGCGGCAAGCGCCTGATCGTTCGCGGGGCAATCGCGCAGCTGGCCGGCATGCTGCTGGGTAGCGCATTGCTGGGCACCGGGCTACAGCTGAACGCCACGGCGCTGCAGATCTACGCCTGCCTGCCAATGCTGACCTTCTACCCGTTGGCGCTGGGCTGGGTCTGCTACCGCCTGGCGATCAAGCTGGGAGAGCACAAGCGTCGCCTCAGCGCCCTTAGCCTGACTGACAGCCTGACCGGCCTGCTCAATCATGGCGCCTGGAAAGACCTGCTGCTGCTCAGGTTCCAGGCCTGCCGGCAACAACCGTCCGCTGCCGTGATCGCACTCATCGACATCGATCACTTCAAGACCATCAACGACACCTTCGGCCATGTGGTCGGTGATTGTGTGCTGCGCCAGATGAGCGAGGCGCTCAAGCGCACCCTTCGCGAATCCGACCAAGCCGGGCGTTACGGCGGCGACGAGTTCTGCGTGATCCTGCCCGACGCCAGTGAGGCCCAGGCCTGCCAGGCCATGGAGCGTTTGCGTGAGCACGTCGCCAGCTACCGCAACCCACAGCTGCCGCACCTGCGCATAAGCTTGAGCATCGGCCTGGCGGCTTTCCACGCCGACCTGGAGTCCGCCGAGCACTGGCTGGAGCAGGCCGACAAGGCACTGTACAGCGCCAAGCGCCGCGGGCGCGACCAGATCAATTTCGCCCAAGGCGAGGCCACCGCGCTCAGGCTGGCCTATCCTGACTGAGCCTCCTTGCTGATTGCCCGGCTGGGAGTTGCAGTCAACAAGGAGTCGTTTGCGCATGGCCAGGACCGCCAGCCCTCTCCCTCACCTTCACGTCCGTCGTCTGATCGGCTTTTTCTGCGTGGTGTTCGGCGTCGTCTGCCTGATCACCCTTGGCGCACTGTTCAACATCGCATCCACCCTCGACCAGCAGGAAAAACAACGCAGCGCTTTCCATGCCAGCCAGACGCTGGAACAACGCCTGCTGGCCTCACGGCAGTTTCTGTCCAGCTACGCCGTGTGGGACGCTGCCTTCGAGCACCTGGCAGGCAAGGTCGACTGGCAGTGGGCCTATGAAGAAAAGAACGTTGGCGAATCGCTGTACAGTGCCAGCGGCTACGAAGGTGTGTTCGTGGTCGATGACCAGCACACCAGCTACGCGCTGTTCAAAGGTGCGCCTACCGAGGCAGCTGCCGGCAGTTTCATCGATGCGCCCCTGCCTGAAATCATCGCGGCCGCGCGCTCAGCCGCCAGCGCCCGCGGGCAGGTCAACCGTTTCGTCCTGTTCAACAACTGGCCGGCGATCCTCAGTGCTGCCGCCGTGCGCCCGGACAAGGACGTCACCGCCGCAGAGGTGAGCCAGGCACCGGTCATGCTGTTCATCGACCAACTGACCGAAGCCAAGCTCGCGCACCTGGGCGAAGTGGCTGGGCTTGCGCGCATGCATATAGAAAAGAACGAGGAGCCCGAGCCCGGTCGCCAGCAGATTGCCTTGGGCGACACCGGTTATCGCCTGGCCTGGACCAGCCCGATGCCCGGTCGGCAGCTGCTCTGGGCCGTATTGCCGCCCTTGCTCTGCGCGCTGCTGATACTGGGCGTGGTGATGCTCTATCTGTTTCGTCTGGCGTTGCGCAACGCCCGCGTCATCGACCTCAGCCTGCAGCACCTGCAAACGAGCAATCAGGCTCTGGAGGCCAGCGAGCAACGTTTTCGCGCAGTAGCCGAGGCCAGCTCCGACTGGATCTGGGAAACCGACCGACAGCAACGGCTCACCTACCTTTCCCAGCGTTTCGTCAGTGTTACCGGCGACCCGGTCGAGACATGGCTTGGCCAACCCCTCAATCAACTGCTCAGCTGCGAAACCACGCCGTTATCAGCCTGGCTGGATGGGCAGATCGAGGCAGACTCGGAACAACCGTCCAACCTGCGTTGCGCCTACCACGACCACAACGGCCTGAGCCGCTACTGCCGCATATCGGCACGGGCCATCCAGCTCGACGGCAAGCCCGTCGGCTTTCGCGGTACGGCCAGCGATATTACCGACGAAGTCGAGGCCCACGCGCGCATCCAGCACCTGTCGCTGCACGACCCACTGACCGGCCTGGCCAATCGCAACAAGCTGGCCAGGCACCTCGAACAGGCGCTGTTGCGCGGCAGCGACTCACCGCCGCTGACCTTGCTGCTGCTCGACCTGGACAACTTCAAGCCGATCAACGACTCCCTCGGGCATAGCGCAGGTGATGCCGTGCTGCAGGAAGTGGCCGCACGCCTGCGCGACACCACACGCGACGTGGACCTGGTGGCGCGCCTGGGCGGTGATGAGTTCGTCCTGGTACTGCAAGGCCTGGATAACCGCAGCGAAATCGACCGCCTCTGCCGGCGCCTGATCGAACTGCTGCAGCAACCCATTGCGTTTGAAAACCAGCAACTGGACATTGGTGTCAGCATCGGCATTGCCCAGACGCGCGAGCCGGGCTTCGATGCTGGCGAGCTGATCCGCTGCGCCGATATCGCCCTGTACCAGGCCAAGGTCGACGGCAAAGGCACTTGGCGCTACTTCGCTGCCGCGATGAACCAGCAGATCCAGTACCGCCGCCAGCTGGAAAACGATTTGCGCCGCGCCCTGAAGAACAACGAGCTCGTCCTCCACTACCAGCCACGCTATCGCCTGAGCGATTTGCGCATCGTCTCGGTCGAGGCCTTGCTGCGCTGGCAGCACCCGCAGGAAGGCCTGCTCGCGCCGGATACCTTCATCCCGTTGGCCGAGCAAAGCGGCCTGATCGTTGCCCTCGGCCGCTGGGTGCTGAGCGAGGCCTGTCGCAGCGCCCGCGACTGGCCCGCCCCTCTGCTGGTTTCAGTAAACCTGTCACCTGCGCAATTCATGCGCAGTGACGTGGTCGCCGACATGCGCGAAATCCTCTTGCAAACCGGCTTTCCTGCTCAGCGGCTCGAGCTGGAAATTACCGAGAATGTGATGCTCAACAACATCGAAGGCGCCCTGGGCACCATGCTCGCGCTCAAGGAACTGGGCGTACGACTGAACATGGATGATTTCGGCACCGGCTATTCCTCGCTGGGCTACCTGCGGACCTACCCGTTCGACAGCATCAAGATCGACAAGCGTTTCATCGCCGGCCTGGCCAACAACACGGGAAGCGACCGCGCCGTGGTACAGGCGATCATCAACCTGGGTGAGGCGATGGGGCTGACGGTGACGGCCGAGGGCGTGGAGACCGAGCAACAATTGCTGGCACTGCAGAACGACCGCTGCCATGAAGTGCAGGGCTTTTACCTGAGCCGGCCTCTGGACAAGGCCAGCTTCGAGCGATTGTTGCAGCTGGAGCCCGGCAGGGCCGCAAACGCCTCTTGAACCGCGGCTCAGCGCAGCGAGCGCTCAGCCACGATTTCCGGAAGGTCACTGCGCCGAAGGTAGATGCGCAACGGCTCGCCAATGTTCAGCCGGTCGTCCACATGCTGCTCCAGCAACAGTGCCAGACGCTCCCGGCACAGCGCCATGCGCGCGTCCTGTTGCGGCCGCCAGACGAACTCGCTGCAGGGGGTGATGCTGTCATCCGCCACGTCCATGCCGAACGCGTCCTCGGAAAACCGCACGATATGGATGCCGCGCTTGCGATGAAAGCCGACAAAACCATTGAGCTGGTCGGCAGCGCTGCAGATGTCTTGGGAAGTGATGGCCATGACGTAACCTCGCAAATGAACGGAAGTGACGCACGCCAGGCAGGTAACGGCCGCCTCTGATGGGCGACGCGCAGTGGGCAGCCTAGCTCATGGGCTCATGGTTGTACCAAGGTTTTCGTTGCCCGGCAGCGGGTCGACCTGCGACCCCAGCAGCCCGCCCAGCCAGCCCATGAAAGCCTGGACACGACGTGGTACATGGCGTTGCCGGGCATACAACAAGGACACCGGCATGGCCTGTGCCTGCCAGCCGTGCATGACCTGTACCAACTCGCCGCTTGCCAGGTGATGCGCGACACCCACTGCGGGCACCTGGATCAAGCCAAGGCCCGCCAGGCATGCTGCCGAATAGGCCTCGGCGTTATTGACCGTGACCGCGCCGCCCATGGGCTGAAAGCACACCTGGCCATCCTGCACATATTCAAAACCGGCACTGCGCGCACCCAGGTTGCGCACATAGTGAACCAGGCGGTGCCCGGCCAGGTCTTCCAGGCGCTGCGGCACCCCGCAACGGGCAAGGTAGGCGGGGCTGGCGCAATTACGCATGCTCAACTGGCCGACAGGCCGCGCCACGACATCCAGGTCGCTCAGCGCACCGATGCGCATCACACAGTCGAACCCTTCACGCAGCAGGTCAACCTGTCGATCGGTGCAACTGATCTCCACCTCCAGTTTGGGAAACCGTGACAAGAACTGCGGCAAGGCTGGAATGATCACCCGGCGGGCCATCATGGTCGGCATGTCGATCCGCAGGCAGCCTGCCAGCTCGGCATCATCGGCACGGAACAGGCTCTCGATCTCGTCCATGCCCGACAGCAAATCCTTGCTGCGCTCATACAGCAGAACACCGTCCTGGGTCGCCTGGACGCGCCGCGTGGTGCGGTTGAACAGGCGCGTGCCGAGTAATTGCTCAAGCGCCCTGACCTGCTCGGATACCGTCGAGCGTGGCAGGCCGAGGCTGTCTGCCGCCAGGGTGAAACTGCTCAGTTCGCTGACCCGAACGAACGTGCGCAGCAGTTCCAGCTTGTTCATCTTCACCCCGACTATTCGAAACACACGAACAGTATTTCCGATTCTGCTGGATTTAACAGCCGTAACGCGATCAATAACCTGTCCCTCATCCACCACCCAAGAGGGATACGACATGACTCGCAAGATCGCTCTGATCACTGGCGCCAGCCGTGGCCTGGGCCGCAATGCCGCCGAGCATCTGGCTGCACGCGGTATCGACATCATCGGCACCTACCACAGCAAGGCTGACGAGGCCCAGCAGGTGGCCAAGGCCCTCGAGGCGGCTGGCGCCAAGGCTGTCATGCTGCAACTGGACGTCGGCGACTGCAGCAGCTTCGCCAGCTTTGCCGAACGCCTGGGCACGACCTTGCAGCAACGTTTCGGCAGTGAGCGCTTCGATTTCCTGGTGAACAACGCCGGTATCGGCCTGAATGTGCCGTTCAGCGAAACCACCGAGGCGCAGTTCGACCAGTTGCTGAACATTCAGCTCAAAGGGCCATTCTTCCTCACCCAACGGCTGCTGCCGTTGCTGGTCGATGGCGGGCGAATCGTCAATGTGTCATCCGGGCTCGCGCGTTTTGCACTGCCCGGGTATGCCGCCTATGCGGCAATGAAAGGCGCGATGGAGGTATTGACCCGGTATCAGGCCAAGGAACTCGGGGCACGCGGCATTCGGGTCAATATCCTCGCGCCGGGGGCGATCGAGACTGACTTTGGTGGCGGTGTTGTGCGCGACAACCAGCAGGTCAATGATTTCATTGCCGGTAACACTGCGCTGGGGCGGGTCGGATTGCCCGATGATATCGGCGCCGCCATCGCACTGTTGCTTGAAGAGGGCAATGGCTGGATTACCGGGCAGCGGCTGGAAGTGTCTGGCGGGATGTTCCTTTAAAGCAGAAATTCTGGGGCTGCAAAGCAGCCCCCTGACCATCACTGTTCTATCTGATCCTCATGCACCTGGACGCTGGCGGTCATCCCCGCGCTCAGGTGCACGCCTTCGGGAATCTGGTCCAGCCTGATCCGCACCGGTATGCGCTGCGCCAGCCGCACCCAGTTGAAGGTCGGTTCCACCACCGGCAGCAGCTGGCTGTCCGGGTTGCTGTTGCTGTCGGTGATACCACGGCTGATGCTTTCCACATGGCCCTGCATGGCATTGCCAGCGCCCATCAGCCAGACCTTGACCTCGTCGCCAACCCGAATGCGCGGCAGCTTGGTCTCCTCGAAATAGGCCTGGATGTAGAACGTCGAATCATCCACCAGGGCCATCACCGATTGACCGGTATTGACATAGTTGCCCTCGGCCAGGCGCAGGTTGGTGATATGCCCGCTACGCGGCGCCCGCACTTCGCTGCGCGCCAGGTTGATCTTCGCCACCTGTAACTGGGCTTGAGCCTCGTGCAGTTCACCACGGGCTACGGCGGCGTTGATCTGGGCGTTTTCGCGCAGCTCGGCACTGATCGCCTCCGGGCCCAAGGCCGTACGCCGCGCCGCTTCACGTTCACGCAGGTGCAACTGCTGAGCGCGGGTTTCAGCCACCGCGCTGGCCTGGTCGAAGGCGGCCTGGAAGCGCTCGCGATCAATGCTCATCAACAGGTCGCCCGCCTTGACCTGCTGATTGTCCTGCACCTTGAGCTCACGCACCCATCCAGACACATCCGGGGCGATCACCACCACATCGGCGCGCACCCTGGCATCACGCGTCCACGGCGTGAGCATGTAGTACTGCCAGAGCTTGAAACCGGCCAGAACGGCAATGGCGACCACGCACAAGGTCACCAGGACACGGACGACAGCACGCATCGAATCACTCCTTACAAAGGCCCCAGCAGGCGAACCACCAGGAACAGCACACAAACGAACAACGCCGTGTCGAACAGCGCTTCATGCCAGATCCAGCGCCCCAACGGTGTGGCCTGCACCAGCAGACGCAGCATGCCGGTCAGCGCCAGCGCCATCAGCACGTAAATCAGGAACGGGCTGAGCAGCACACCACCCAGCTCCCACTCACGCAAGCCCATGCTCATCCTCCTGCGAACGGCACCATTTCCCCCAGCTCTTCTGCAACTGCAGCACCGCACCTTGGGCAAGGCGCAACGGGTCACTGGCCGGCGCTCGTTGCAAAGCCGCGATGAACTGCTCGCTGGCCGCATCCAGGCGCCGCTCGCGGCCAACCGCCGGGCCGGTGGCCAGTGCCGCCTCGACCTGCTGCAGGTACTCGCGCTCGGCAGCCCCCAACGGCACCTGGGCCACCGCCAGGCACATGCGCAGATGCACCAGTTCGTCACCGATATCCAGCCCATGCAAACCATCATCCCAACGCTTGCGCCCGGTAGCCGGCAATTCGCTGGCATGCCGGGCCAATTGCATCAGGCGGTCGGCCATGCGCCCGCCAAACCAACTGTCGGCACCGCGCAGATCGCGCCGGGTCAGGCGCACCAGGTCATTCTGGGTCGCAGCGCGCAGGCGCCGGCCAAGCCAGGCCGGGTGGCGGAACACCAGCAGGCGGAACGCCAACACGGCGGCGCCCACGCCCACCAACATGGCCAGGGCGCTGTTGAGCATGGTCGCCACCCCGAAGGTCATGGCATTGAGCGGTGATACCAGCACGATGAAGTGCAGGCAATAAGAGGTCGCGGTGGCACCGGTACGCGGATGGGCCATGCCCAGCGCACCAAAGAACAGCGGCACGCCCATGCCCAGGCAGAGCATGGCGAAGCTACTCCACTGCGGCAGGATGATCTGCCCGACCAGGAAGGCCGTCGGGATCGCCAGGAAGATGCCGCGCAAGAAGCTCAGACCGATCTGTGCGCCATTCTCGCGGCTGGCGAACAGGCTGCAGACCACGCAGGTCAGCACGAGGCCGCCCGGCGCCGACGGCCAGGCAGTGGCCAGCCAGAAGCTGCTCATGACCAGGAAGGCCAGGGCACTGCGTGAACCGAACAACAAAGCCAGCGACCAGTCGCGGTGCGCCGCCAGGCCCTGGGCGACATCCTTCGGCGCCCTGCCCGCCTCGACATCGTCCAAGGCCTGGGTAGCGGCCATGGCGAAGTCCAGCAACAAGGCCATGCGTGCCAGGCAGAAGTGCTCGGCAGAGCTGATCTGCTCGTCATGCGCGGCGTCCCAGATGCGCTGGCGCAACACCAGAAGGCTCGGCTGATCAGGTTTGACCAGCAGGGCCCGCAGCTCTTCGAGCCAAGGACCGAGGTGCGCGGTTTCGCGCTCGTCCAGCTGCCGCCACTGCCGACGGACCGAGCGTGAAATGCGCAGCAGCACCATGAGCTTCTGGCTCAACCCGCGAATGGCCTTGGCCCGCAGCCGGCCGCGCGGGCCCTCGAACCAGGCGTGCTCACGCTGGGTATCGATGGCGACTATACGGCCGAGGCTGTCCAGCAACCCTTTGCGCGCTTCATCCTCGCCGCCGAGCATGGCGCTTGCTGCCTGCAGGCCATTCTGCCAGGCCTGACGGGCCTGCCCGGCGAGCTGCTGCTCGACCCGCATGGGCCAGATCAGCGCACTGCTGGCCGTGGCGCAGAAAATACCCAGGCAGATTTCGGTGCAACGTGCCACCGCCTGGTCGAACACCTGCAAGGGATGACTGATGGCAGGCAAGGCGATGATGGCGGCGGTATAGCCCGCCAGCACGAATGAATAGGCCCAGGCGCTGCGCAGCTGTGTGGAGGCCGCGGTGCACAGGGCCAGCCACAACGCCAGGGTGATCAGGAACAGCCAGGGGGCCTGGGCGAACAGGCCGATGAACACCACCGACATCAGCGTGCCGACCAGGGTACCCGCCAGCCGCGCCAGACCCTTCTGCACCACCATCCCGGACAACGGTTGGGCGACGATGAATGCGGTCATCAATGCCCAGGACGGTTGCTCCAGCCCCCAGCGCATGGCCAGCCACAGTGCCAGGCCCGCACCTAGCAGGGTCTTGATGGCGAATTTGATGGCAAGGCTGCTGGGTGCGAAAAGGGCCTGGAAGGTGATGGGCACGTAACGGACCTTGTGAGGGTGTATTGATAAACGATAGACAATGCAGCGAAGGATACTCACGAGACGATTAATTAGCTAGCTAATCATCTTTAACGACAAAAACGCAGGCAAAAAAAAAGGCGACCGAAGTCGCCCTAAATGCCTTGCGTGCTCGTGGATCCGGAAGGTCAGCGCGGCTTGCGCTTCTGTGCGTCCTTCCAGATGAAAATGCCCAGACCGGCAAAGAATGCAAACATCAACCCGACCGTTACCACGCCCGCGATAACCACATTGTCGAAGAACATGCTGGCCTCCCGATTCGTTTGCCGTTGTCCGATGGATGCAAGGTAACGAATACGGCGGCGGGGAAAATTGATCAGGGTCAATGCTGCCCGGGACCGGGCACGCGAGGCGGGTGCAGGCTTGACCTGCGTCAAGTTTCAGCGCTTCTTGGGCTTGCCCTTGGGCTTCTTTTTCTTCGTGGTGGCAAGCGGCATGGCCTGCTCGAATGCCTGGCGCACTTCGTTCAGGCGTTTTTCCTTGAGGTCATGGATGCGCTTGGCGCGCTCGGCATCGAAGTCGATGAGGTTGTCTTGGCTCATGGGTGGGCTCGACGATCTACAGAGACTTGCATCATGAAGCCAGGCGCTGGCCGTGACCAGCCCCGCGTCAGACTTCTATATCGACCAGCAGGCCCTGGCGCGGATGGTCACCGATCAATGGCGCCACCGGCACGGTGTTGTCGGCGTTGACTTCATCGCCCGGGACGGCGCTGTAGCGCTCCTCATCACCCTTGTTGTTGCGCCGCTGCTGGCGGCGCTGCTCTTCACGCAGGAGCAAGGCTTGCTCCTGGGGATCGCGCTGCTGCTTGAGGTCGATGGCGCTTTCGTTGGGCGAAGGCTGCACAGGCACCACCGGCTTGATGTCGGGGGTCTGTTTGACCGGGTCATGTTGCGAGGTCACGGGGGCAGCACTGAGCGGGATGATCGGTGGCAGCATGGAAATTCTCCTGTGCCCACTGTATCGGCCATCCGTTAGCCAGCTTGAGCGTCAAAGGTGAGGACGTGCGGCCACAACAGCCGCACCTTGCCAGTATAGATCGCCGTTATTCGGCTTCATCCTCAGGGTCATCGTCGGCTGGCGGGCTGGCTTCGCTCCAGGGCCGCCTGTAGACCTGTTGCCAGACCGCATCCATATGCTCGCGTAGCACCTGGGGTGCGTTCTTCAACGAAGCGCTGTCTTCACGCTCGCCGCCAACCGGCTCTTCACCTGCCGGGGTGATCAGCGACTGGCCAGTGATGGTGTAGGCGTTCTGCCCTTCGCGCATCTCGATGGCGATGTCATGCGGGTCGATGCCGCCACCACAGAAGGCGTGGCTGGCCACGGTCACTTCGGCGACGCCGTCCTTGTTCAAGTCACTGACATCACTGACATCGGTATAGAAGTCGACATCCAGGTCCAGCCCTGGGCAGGTGGTTTCCTGCTCGATCTGCCAACGCGGCTTGAACGCGTCATCCTCGGCGGTGCGACCATACAGGGTGGCCTTCAGCACCACCTTGTCGACCTCCTGCTCGGACTCGGCATCGACTGCCTGGCCATCGCTGCGGCTAAGTACCAGCAGCCCTTCGCCGTCGCGATCGCGGAAGTGCACGCTCTTGATTGGCGTCTGCACGCCCAGTACTTCGAGCTGCTCGACGGGGATCGCAGGCAAGGTTTCGAAATTTTTCTGCTCACAGGCGGCCAGCAGCAAGCTACCTATGGCCATGGAAGTGTGCAACCAGCGGTGCTTGAGCGGCATATCGGTGCGTAGCCCTCGTCAGCAAGACGGTATTCTGCAATGAAACAGCTAGACTCATGGACTTCTGGTCTATGGTCCGCCCGGCCTATCCGTTAACATAGCCGGCTTTTTCATCGCGGGAGTTCAGGCAGTATGGCGCAGCAGTATCAACCGGGGCAACGCTGGATCAGCGACAGTGAAGCGGAGCTTGGCCTGGGGACCATCCTGGCGCAGGATGGCCGCCTGTTGACCGTGCTCTACCCGGCCACTGGCGACACCCGCCAGTATTCCCTGCGCAATGCGCCGCTGACCCGCGTGCGTTTCTCTCCGGGTGACCAGATCACCCACTTCGAAGGCTGGAAGCTGACCGTGCGCGAGGTCGAGGACATCGACGGGCTGATGGTCTACCACGGCCTGGATGCCCAGAACCAGGCGCGCACCCTGCCAGAAACCCAGCTGTCGAACTTCATCCAGTTCCGCCTGGCCAGCGACCGCCTGTTCGCCGGGCAGATCGACCCGCTGTCGTGGTTCAGCCTGCGCTACAACACCCTGCACCACACCAGCAAGCAGATGCAGTCGTCGCTTTGGGGCCTGGGCGGTTGCCGTGCGCAACCGATCGCCCACCAGCTGCACATCGCCCGCGAAGTCGCCGACCGCAGCGCCCCGCGTGTATTGCTGGCCGACGAAGTGGGCCTGGGCAAGACCATCGAAGCCGGCCTGGTGATTCACCGCCAGCTGTTGTCGGGCCGCGCCAGTCGCGTGCTGATCCTGGTCCCGGAAAACCTCCAGCATCAGTGGCTGGTGGAAATGCGCCGGCGCTTCAACCTGCAGGTCGCCCTGTTCGACGCCGAACGCTTCATCGAAAGCGACGCCAGCAACCCGTTCGAGGATGCCCAGCTGGCGCTGGTCGCCCTGGAATGGCTGGTCGATGACGAAAGGGCCCAGGACGCGCTGTTCGCCGCGGGCTGGGACCTGATGGTGGTCGATGAGGCGCACCACCTGGTGTGGCACGAAGATCAGGTCAGCGCTGAGTACGGCCTGGTCGAGCAACTGGCGCAAGTCATCCCAGGCGTGCTGCTGCTGACTGCCACCCCCGAACAGCTCGGCCAGGACAGCCACTTCGCCCGTCTGCGCCTGCTCGACCCCAACCGTTTCCACGACCTCGCGGCGTTCCGCGCCGAGAGTGAAAACTACCGCCCGGTGGCAGAAGCCGTGCAAGAGCTGCTTGAAGAAGGCCGCCTGTCACCCAAGGCCCATGCCACCATCCAAGGCTTCCTCGGCGCCGAAGGCGAAGCCTTGCTGGCTGCAGTCAACGATGGCGATACCCAGGCCAGTGCCCGCCTGATCCGCGAACTGCTCGACCGCCACGGCACCGGTCGCGTGCTGTTCCGCAACACCCGTGCGGCCGTCCAGGGCTTCCCCGAGCGCCAGTTGCACCCTTATCCCCTGGCCAATCCCGCGCAATACCAGGACCTGCCCGCTGGCGAACACGCCGAGCTGTACCCGGAAGTGGCCTTCCAGGCCCAGGGTGACGTCAGCGATGACGAACGCTGGTGGCGCTTCGACCCACGAGTCGACTGGCTGATCGACACGCTGAAGATGCTCAAGCGCACCAAGGTCCTGGTGATCTGCGCCCACGCCGAAACCGCCATGGACCTGGAAGACGCCCTGCGCGTGCGCTCCGGCATCCCGGCCACGGTGTTCCACGAAGGCATGAGCATCCTCGAACGCGACCGCGCCGCGGCCTACTTCGCTGACGAGGAGTTCGGCGCCCAGGTGCTGATCTGCTCCGAGATCGGCAGCGAAGGCCGTAACTTCCAGTTCGCCCATCACCTGGTGATGTTCGACCTGCCAGCCCACCCGGACCTGCTCGAACAGCGTATCGGCCGCCTCGACCGGATCGGCCAGAAGCACACCATCGAACTGCACATCCCGTACCTGCAGGACAGCCCGCAGGAGCGCCTGTTCCAGTGGTACCACGAGGGCCTGAACGCCTTCCTCAATACCTGCCCGACCGGCAACGCCCTGCAGCACCAGTTCGGCCCGCGCCTGCTGCCGATGCTCGAAGGTGGCGATGCCAAGGCCTGGACTGCGCTGGTCAGCGAGGCGCGCGCCGAGCGCGAGCGCCTCGAGGCAGAGCTGCACAGCGGCCGTGACCGCCTGCTGGAGCTCAACTCCGGTGGTGCTGGTGAAGGCCAGGCACTGGTCGAGGCGATCCTTGAACAAGACGATCAATTCGCCCTGCCGATCTACATGGAAACCCTGTTCGACGCCTTCGGCATCGACAGCGAAGACCATTCGGAAAACGCCCTCATCCTCAAGCCGAGCGAAAAGATGCTCGACGCCAGCTTCCCGCTGGGCGACGACGAAGGCGTGACCATTACCTACGACCGCGCCCAGGCGCTGTCGCGGGAAGACATGCAGTTCCTGACCTGGGAGCACCCGATGGTGCAGGGCGGCATGGACCTGGTGCTGTCCGGTTCGATGGGCAACACTGCGGTCGCGCTGATCAAGAACAAGGCACTCAAGCCGGGTACCGTGCTGCTCGAACTGCTGTTCGTCAGCGAGGTGGTGGCGCCCCGCAGCCTGCAACTGGGCCGCTACCTGCCGCCGGCAGCACTGCGCTGCCTGCTCGATGCCAACGGCAACGACCTGGCTTCGCGGGTGGCGTTCGAAACCCTCAACGACCAGCTAGAAAGCGTGCCACGGGCCAGCGCCAACAAGTTCGTCCAGGCCCAGCGTGACGTGCTGGCCAAGCGCATCAGCGGCGGTGAAGCCAAGGTCCTGCCAGTGCACGTCGAGCGTGTGGCCGAAGCCCAGCGCCGCCTGGTCGCCGAAGCCGATGAAGAGCTGGCACGCCTGACTGCCCTGCAAGCTGTCAACCCGAGCGTGCGTGACAGCGAGATCGAAGCGCTGCGCAAGCAGCGTGAACAAGGCCTGGCGATGCTCGACAAGGCGGCGTTGCGCCTGGAGGCCATTCGCGTACTGGTCGCTGGCTGATCCTCCTGTCATATAACTGGGGCCGCTTCACGCCCCTTTCGTGACACAAGGCCGCTCCTGCAGGAAACCGCAATCACCTGTAGGAGCGGCTTTGTGTCACGAAAGGGGCGCAAAGCGGCCCCAGTTCGTTATGCCAACTGGCTATCAACGACAGAACCAAATGGTTGAAGTCAAAGTGCCACTAGCCAGGAAGGTTCTACGACCTGTTTCTATACTTCCCCCTGAACAGTCTCCACAGCGCTTGAACGGAGACGAGTGGAAACTCGAGCAAAGGGCAAGCAATGGAATGGCTGGGGCTGCAACTGTTCACCGAACTGCCGACAACCGGGCGCATCGTCATCGACTGCCGCCATGAACCGCTGCTGATCCTGATTGCCTTCGCCGTGGCCAGCGCAGCCTGCTTTGCCACCCTCGACATGGCCGAGCGCCAATCCCATAGCGAACAGCGCGCAGCACAGCGGCAGTGGCGCATGCTCGGTGCCTGCTGCCTGGCCGGCGGCATCTGGGCCATGCATTTCATCAGCATGCTGGCCTTCCAGGCCCCGCTGGAGATGCACTACGACGTTTCGCTGACCGGCCTGTCACTGCTGATCGCCCTGGTAGCTGCCTGGTTGGCAATGACCAGCCTCGACCGTACCAATATGCGCCTGCACCACTACCTGCAAAGTGCCTTGCTCATCGGCCTGGGTATCATCCTCATGCATTTCGTTGGCATGGCCGCGCTGCAGACCGGTGCTCAGCAGTACTACCAGACCACGCTATTGCTGAGCAGCGCCGCCATCGCCCTGCTCACCAGCCTTGCCGCCTTGCTGCTGGCCCGTTACTTCCTCAATGGCAGCGGCATCCTGCACCAGACCCTGAAATATGGCGCCAGTCTGCTGATGGCCGGCGGCATCGTTGCTACCCTCTTCACCGCCATGGCCGCCATGACCCTGGTCATCCCCGCCTCCACCGCCCTGAGCCTGCCAACTAGCGACAACAGCCTGCAGCTGGGGCTGACCGTAGCCTTCATCACCCTGCTGATCAGTGGTAGCAGCATCAGTGCCGCCCTGGCCGACAAGAAGCTGCAGAGCAAGGAAGACGACCTGCGCCGTTATGGTGTCCTGCTCAGCCAGCTGGACCAGGCCCGCGAATCCCTGCAACAGGCCGCCCATTACGACGCCCTGACCAACCTGGTCAACCGCCGTGGTTTCAACCAGATCTTTGCCGAACGCCTGGCAGCACAGACTCCCGGCGAACACCGCCTGGCAGTGATGTTTCTCGACATCGACCACTTCAAGCGCAGCAACGACAGTCTCGGCCACGATGCCGGCGACGAATTGCTCAAAGTCATCGCCAACCACATCAAGGCAGCCACCCGCAGCCACGACTTGGTCGCCCGCTTCGGCGGTGACGAATTCTGCGTGGTCACGTCGCTCAACAACCGTGACGAGGCACGCCACCTCGCACAGCGCATCATGCAACGGATGAAAGACCCGATTGACCTGTGCGGCCGGCGCATGGTCATGACCACCAGCATTGGCATCAGCATCTACCCCGATGACGGCCTGAACGCCGAAGAACTGCTCAAGCATGCCGACCTGGCCCTGTATCAATCCAAGGGCAGCGGCCGCAACAGCCTGCACTTTTTCAACTGCAGCTTGAAAAACCGCGCCAGCCTTGCCCTGCAACTGGAAGAGGAACTGCGCATCGCCCTGCTCGAAGAACGAGGGTTGTGCGTGCACTACCAACCCATTTTCGACGTGCGCACCGGCCAGGTGGCCAAGCTTGAAGCGCTGGTACGCTGGCAGCACCCGCTGCACGGGCTGATGGGGCCAGAACGGTTCATCAGCATTGCCGAAGCCAACGGCCTGATGGTCGACCTCGACCTGTGGGTGCTGCGTCACGCTTGCCAGGACCTGGCCCGGCTTCAGCAGCATGGTTTTCCCAGCCTCAAGCTCACGGTCAATTGCTCGGCGGTGACCCTGGGCCATGAAACCCTGCCTAATGAAGTGGAAGTGGCGCTGTACCAGGCGGGCCTGGCACCTCGCCATCTTGAGCTGGAGGTCACCGAGCATGCGTTGATGGGCGACATCGAGCAAACCGTCAGCCTGCTCATGCGCATTCGCGACCAAGGTGTCGGCCTGTCGATCGATGATTTCGGTACCGGCTATTCGTCGCTGGCCTACCTCAAGCGCCTGCCTCTGGACGTGCTGAAGATCGACCGCTCGTTCCTGCAGGATGTGCCCAACAGCCAGAAGGATCGCGAGATCATCCAGGCGATCATCGCCATGGCCCACACCCTGCACCTGGAGGTGGTCAGTGAAGGCGTGGAAACCGTCGAGCAGCACGAATTCCTGGCCAGCAATGGCTGCGACTACCTGCAGGGTTTTCTGCTCAGCCGCCCGCTACCGCTGGGCGAATTGCGCTCGCTGCTCGATCAGCTCGACCGCCAGGACGCTGTGTTCAGGCCTTGTTGCGATACAGCTCTACCAGGGTCGCCGGATCTTTTTGCAGATATCCCTGGCTACCGTGCAGGCGCATCAGCTGCGCGGCAAGACCACTGAGCGGCGTTGCCGTGCCCTGCTCGCGGGAGAGCTTGACGGCCCCGTCCAGGTCCTTGAGCAAGGTACGCACATGCCACTTGACCGGTTCGAAGCGGCTTTCGGCCATCTGTGGTGCCAGGATCTGCAGCGGCTTCGAGTCGGCAAAGCCACCAGCAAGAGCTTCGGCGATCAGCGTGGCGTCAACACCTGACTGTTCGGCCAACGCCACCACCTCGGCAATTACCAGCGCGTTGCAGGCCACGATCATCTGATTGCAGGCCTTGGTCACCTGCCCTGCTCCCACCCCACCCATGTGCGTCACACGCTGGCCGAGCACCTGCAGAACCGGGCGGGCCCGCTGCAGATCCGTGGCCTCGCCCCCCACCATGATCGCCAACGTACCCGCCTCGGCGCCGGGCGTGCCACCCGACACGGGAGCATCCAGCCAGGCCATGCCGCACAGCGCAGCCAGTTCGGCCGCCATTTCCCGCGTGGCAGTCGGCTCCAGGCTGGAGAAGTCCACCAACAACTGCCCGCTGCGCCCGCCCTCGGCGATGCCTTGCTCGCCAAACACAACCTCCCGTACCACCGCCGTGTCGGCCAGGCACAGCAACACCATGTCGCTGTCACGACTCAGTTCGGCCGGGCTGGTCGCCAGCCGCGCACCGGCGGCCACCAATGAGGCGCATTTGTCCGGGCTGCGGTTCCAGACCGTCAGCGGATAACCCGCCGCCAACAGGCGCTGGCACATCGGCAAGCCCATCAGGCCAATCCCGGCGAATCCCAACGAAGGCAGTGCAGTACTCATGAACGACTCCAGGCAGAAGATTAAAGAAGCGCGACAAACGGGCGATGCAATGCCAGCTCGACTGAAAATTCCTTAAAACAAGTAAGGGAAACCCCTATCGCATCCGCAAATGGCGCACTGATAGAGTCGCGGCGTTTTGCGTGATGGCCATATGGCATAACCCTCTGATAATCACTTACACCAGGCAAATGGCGCACTATGACCTCTACGAACACTTCTGCCAATGCGGTCCCCGAGTCTTCGGCTCTTCCCCACTTACCGACCGCCAATGGTGTTCGTGACACGCTGCCGGCACGCAGCTCTCCGGCACAGCAGTACCTGTACTTCACCGAGCAGGACGTGCAGCGGATCCTCGACAACCTCGACGGCCTGCGTGACCTGGTGTTTCCGGGCAACCAGCACGTCGAAGACGACGACCCCCTGCGCCTGGAGCAGCAGTTTCCGTCGGTCTGCCTGATCGGCCTGGGCCGTTGCGGCTCGAACATCGCTCTTGACGTGGCGGAACTGGTCTACAACGCCCGTACCTTCTTCCTCAACGAGTTCAACAATGAAGACCGCTTCAAGGGCGAGTCGGGCTACAGCCCGGCACGCTGGATCCGCCAGAACCTGCGCCTGGTGCAGAACAAGGGTGTCAAGCCGGTGTTTCTGGTCGAACCGCTGGTGATGCTGGGCGACCTGGACAAAGACATCGCCGGGCGTATCCGCTTCTCGCGCAAGGGCGAACGTGGCGAGTTCCTGCGCGACTACAGCAAGATGAAAATCATGGACCTGTCCGAGGTGCATGCTGGCGGTGCCGGCAACGCACCGATCCTCGGCCAGTACCTGGCCAAGATCATCCTCAACAAGGACACCCAGCGTTTCTCCAGCGCCGACTGGAAGCTGATCCATTCGTACCTGATCGACTCCTGCGGCATCAAGGCCAACCAATCGCGGCTGTACTTCTACATCTTCAGTGCCGGTGGCGGTACCGGTTCAGGCATGGCCTCGGAGTTCGGCCTGGCCCAGCAGTACTCGTACATGAACAAGACCTTCGACACCAAGCCTGCCGACGAGAACGACGGCAAGAGCGGCCACTCGTTCGTCTTCGAACCGATCTTCACCAGCGGCATTTGCGTGCTGCCCAATGCTACGGACCATCGCAGCGAGATGTCCGAGGCCCTGCACATCAACGCCGGCCGGCTGTTGTGCAAATACCTCTCGGAAGAATGGGACTTCTCGTACAACTTCGATAACGAAGACAGCAGCGAGGCCAGCGTGATGGGCCGTATCCGCCCGTGGAACGCGATGATGCTGATCTCCAACGACATCATGCGCTACGCCGAAGAAAGCGATGACGGCACCATTCACAACATCGACGTCAACGCGATGGAGAAGCACGCCAACCAGTACATCTCCCAGCAGATCTTCAACATCCTCACCGCCCAGGCGGTGACCACCGACTACGACCAGAACTACTTCCGCCGCGCCGGCATCGACATTGGCGAAACCATCCGCCTGGATGCCAACGACCTGTTCATGAGCCTGGCCGGCCCGGTGGCGATTGCCTATGCCGAATCGGTGGTGCCGGAAGTGCCCGCGCAAGGCACGGACAAGTTCAAGGTGTTCGAGCGCGAAAGCCCGCGCCTGGATATCGACGACCTGTTCTTGCGCTCCATAGACCTGCCGCACTTCAACAAGCAAACCCAGGCCATCGAAGGCATCAGCCTGCTGCCGATCGAGTCGCGCCGTTACCGTGCGGCCCTGGAGCAATACCAGGCCTCCGGTTACGACGCCGCCGCGCTGCATGACCTGCACTTCTTCAAGAACTGCTCGTCGGTGGTGTCGATCGTCTCGCTGCCCAAGGACTACAAACTGTCGTACATGGACCTGAACCGGCTCAAGACGCACCTCAACAGCCTGTTCCCCAATACCACGCTCAAGCGTTACGCCCTGGTGATCGGCGCCTCGGCCAACCTGTCACTGACCACCCTGATCGCCAAGAGCCCGTGCCTGTCGGACGATTTCCTGACCCTGATCGTGGCCTTCATCAAGCGCTGCTTCGCCCGCCCCCCATACCGCTTCGATGACACGCTGGACAACGCCATCCTTGAGTTCATTACCAGCGAGCACTTCGAGGAGGCGCGGATCGACGACCTGCTCAACGAGTTCGAAAACCCGGCGAAGATCCTCGATACCAACTGGTATGCAATCAAGCCGATGTACGAGAAGAAGTACCGCGAACTGATCAACGACAAGAGCCGCTTCGTGTCGATCAACGATATTCGCCTATCGCGCGAATGCGTGAAGAAGGCGGTGAAGTACCTGCGTGAGATCTTCCGCCATCGCATCGGCAAGACCCGGGTGATTTCGCTCAACAACCATACCGGCCGGGTCGACTACTGACCTTGATGGGGCCGCCCTGCGGCCCCGATTACGCATGCCGTAAACTGTTACCGCAGCGCCGAAACAACCCACCACTGTTACCAACTTCCACCTTACGTGAGCGTCAACACGCACCAGCGTAGGGCAGATGCGTATTTTTACGCACTAAAAAAGCGCGTCGTTATTCCGATTGCCTGGCCTGGATCACGATGAACGGCGAAACCACCACCGCCCATATCTCTGGATCGCGGCTTTGCAGGTCGAGTGCCTGCTCGGCGCTGACCGGCCCGACAGTGCCATCACTACGCCACTTGGCGAAGATCTCGCTGCGATTCTCGGCCATTGCCGCAGCAACCTCGATCAGGTCGAGACTGGGGTCGACCCAAATCAGGTCACCCTTGGCCCAGAAACGCTCCAAAGCCTTCCACTCGATTGTCGCCGTCTCGCCGAGCAATTTGGCATAGAGGGTGCTTGTTTGATCAGTCATGGGTTTGTACCCGCAAATTCGGCCAATGAAAAAAGGCCGGCATTTTTGCAGAAAAACCCGGTTTCAAATATGTAATTTGGTCGATTGGCCCCGAAGTTGTGGGGTGGGGCCGTAGATGCAGGCAAAGTGATGGCGCTTTTCTGTATCTTTGTGTCGATCATGCGACAACCCGCGAACCAGGCACTTTTTGCCCGCTTTTCAAGCGCGCGAACAGCGCTCTACACTGTACCGGTACAGTTCCGGGACATGTTCCGGGGGAAGGTGGGCATGCAGTATGGCGTGGCCATGCCGCATATCCCGCCCGGTCTGTAGCCCTGGCCGCCAGGACTATAAGAATTACAACAGAATGAGTGGAGCACTATGATCAAGATTTCCAAGCTGTTCGCCGCAATGGTACTGGCCGGGGTAGCCAGCCATTCGTTTGCCGCCGATACCATCAAGATCGGGATCGCGGGCCCCAAGACCGGCCCTGTGACCCAGTACGGCGACATGCAGTTCATCGGCGCCAAGCAAGCCATCAAGGATATCAACGCCAAGGGCGGCGTCGATGGCAAGCTGCTCGAAGCCAAGGAATACGACGACGCCTGCGACCCTAAACAGGCCGTGGCCGTCGCCAACAAAGTGGTCAACGACGGCGTCAAGTTCGTCATCGGCCACCTGTGCTCCAGCTCCACCCAGCCAGCGTCCGACATCTACGAAGACGAAGGCGTGATCATGATCACCCCGGCCGCCACCTCGCCGGAAATCACCGCCCGTGGCTACAAGCTGATCTTCCGCACCATCGGCCTGGACAGCGCCCAGGGCCCTGCGGCAGGCAACTACATCGCCGACCACGTCAAGCCGAAGGTCGTCGCCGTGCTGCATGACAAGCAGCAATACGGTGAAGGCATTGCCACTGCGGTCAAGCAGACCCTGGAGAAGAAAGGCACCAAGGTGGCCGTGTTCGAAGGCCTGAACGCCGGTGACAAGGACTTCTCCTCGATCATCCAGAAGCTCAAGCAGAACAACGTCGACTTCGTCTACTACGGCGGCTACCACCCAGAGCTGGGCCTGATCCTGCGCCAAGCCCAGGAAAAGGGCCTGAAAGCCAAGTTCATGGGCCCGGAAGGCGTGGGTAACGACTCCATTTCGCAGATCGCCCAGAACGCTTCCGAAGGCCTGCTGGTCACCCTGCCCAAGTCGTTCGACGCCGACCCGGAGAACAAGGCCATCGTCGACGCCATCAAGGCTGACGGCAAGGACCCGAGCGGCCCGTTCGTATTCCCGGCCTACTCGGCTGTCGAGCTGATCGCCAAAGGTATCGAAGCAGCCAAGTCCGAAGACACCGACAAAGTGGCAGCCGCCATCCACGCCGGCAAGTTCAAGACCCCGACCGGCGAACTGTCCTACGACGAGAAAGGCGACCTGAAAGACTTCAAGTTCGTGGTTTACGAATGGCACTTCGGCAAGCCGAAGACCGAAGTCTCCCCTCAGTAACTGCGTGACTAATAGCTGACCTACGAGCCCACTGTGCGAGCAGTGGGCTTTGTTTTATGAGGTTCATGGGCCTGATCCCCGCGATCCGGGGGCAGACCCACCTGAAAATCTTAAAACCGTCACCCGCGGTTTCCTGGCCTTACCCCCGCCAGCGAAATGCAAATCAGGTTTTTAGGAGCGCTGTAATGCCTGAGATCTACCATTTCTTCCAACAACTGGTTAATGGATTGACCATCGGCAGCACCTATGCCTTGATCGCCATCGGCTACACGATGGTGTACGGCATCATCGGCATGATCAACTTCGCCCACGGCGAGGTGTACATGATCGGTTCCTACGTGGCCTTCATCGCCCTGGCGGGCTTGGCCATGATGGGTATCCATTCGCTGCCGATCCTGATGACCGTCGCCTTCGTCGCGACGATCTGCGTCACCAGTGCCTACGGCTACAGCATCGAACGGGTTGCCTACCGCCCCCTGCGCAACAGCAACCGCCTGATCCCGCTGATTTCTGCCATCGGCATGTCGATCTTCCTGCAGAACACGGTCTTGCTGTCGCAAGATTCGAAGGACAAATCCATTCCCAACCTGATCCCAGGGAGCATTTCCTTCGGGCCGGGCGGCGCGGAGGAGGTCCTGGTTTCCTATATGCAGATCCTGGTGTTCGTGGTCACCCTGGTGGCCATGACCTGCCTGACCCTGTTCATCTCCCGTTCCCGCCTGGGCCGCGCCTGCCGCGCCTGTGCCGAGGACATCAAGATGGCCAACCTGCTGGGCATCAACACCAACAACATCATCGCCCTGACCTTCGTCATCGGTGCCGCCCTGGCGGCCGTGGCGGCCGTGCTGCTGAGCATGCAGTACGGGGTAATCAACCCCAACGCCGGTTTCCTGGTAGGCCTCAAGGCCTTCACCGCGGCGGTACTGGGCGGCATCGGCAGCATTCCGGGCGCCATGCTCGGCGGGCTGGTGCTGGGTGTGGCCGAAGCCTTCGGCGCCGACATTTTCGGCGACCAGTACAAGGATGTGGTGGCATTCGGCTTGTTGGTTCTTGTCCTGCTGTTCCGGCCGACCGGCATCCTGGGCCGCCCGGAGGTTGAAAAAGTATGAACAGAAATCTCAAACAGGCGTTCTTCAGCGCCTTGCTGGTGTGGGCCGTGGCCTTCCCGGTACTGGGCCTGAAACTGAGCATCGACGGCATCAGCCTGGCGGTGCACAGCCAAGGGTCGTTCACCATCAGCATCATCGCCGTGTGTTCGGTGCTGATGTTCCTGCGCGTGCTGTTCGACAGGCAGTGGAATTCGGTGATGGGCCGTCGCTCGGACCGCAAGCTGATCCCGCCAGCCGTCAGCAACTACCTGACCCTGCCGAAAACCCAGCGCTATGTGATCATGGGCCTGATCGTCGCGGCCCTGGTATGGCCGTTCTTCGGCTCGCGCGGGGCGGTCGACATCGCCACGCTGATCCTGATCTACGTGCTGCTGGGCCTGGGCCTGAACATCGTGGTCGGCCTGGCCGGCCTGCTGGACCTGGGCTACGTCGGCTTCTACGCCGTCGGCGCCTACAGCTACGCGATGCTCTCGCACTACCTGGGCTGGAGTTTCTGGGTCTGCCTGCCGATTGCCGGCCTGATGGCTGCCACCTTCGGCTTCCTGCTCGGCTTCCCGGTGCTGCGCCTGCGCGGTGACTACCTGGCGATCGTGACCCTCGGCTTCGGCGAAATCATCCGCCTGTTCCTGCGTAACCTCACCGACTGGACCGGCGGCCCCAACGGCATCAGCAACATCCCCAAGCCGGAGTTCTTCGGCCTGACCTTCGAGCGCAAGGCCGCCGAGGGGATGCAGACCTTCCACGAGTTCTTCGGGCTGGAATACAACTCGATCAACAAGGTCATCTTCCTCTACCTGGTCGCCCTGCTGCTGGCGCTGCTGGCACTGTTCGTGATCAACCGCCTGCTGCGCATGCCGATCGGCCGCGCCTGGGAAGCGCTGCGCGAAGACGAGATCGCCTGCCGTGCGCTGGGCCTGAACCCCACCGTGATCAAGCTCTCGGCGTTCACCCTGGGTGCCTGCTTCGCCGGTTTCGCCGGCAGCTTCTTCGCTGCGCGCCAGGGCCTGGTGACGCCGGAGTCGTTCACCTTCATCGAGTCGGCGATCATCCTCGCCATCGTCGTGCTCGGCGGCATGGGCTCACAACTGGGCGTGATTCTCGCGGCCATCGTGATGATCCTGCTGCCGGAGCTGATGCGTGAGTTCAGCGAATACCGGATGCTGATGTTCGGTGCGCTGATGGTGTTGATGATGATCTGGCGTCCGCAAGGCCTGCTGCCTATGCAACGTCCCCACATGGAGCTGCGTCGATGAGCCGCGAAATTCTGCAAGTCAGCGGCCTGAGCATGCGCTTCGGCGGCTTGTTGGCGGTCAACGGCGTGGGCCTGACCGTCAAGGAAAAACAGGTGGTGGCGCTGATCGGCCCGAACGGTGCCGGCAAGACCACGGTGTTCAACTGCCTGACCGGCTTCTACAAGCCCAGCGGCGGCACCATCCTGCTCGACGGCCAGCCGATCCAGGGCCTGGCCGGCCACCAGATCGCCCGCAAGGGGGTGGTGCGGACTTTCCAGAACGTGCGCCTGTTCAAGGAAATGACCGCGCTGGAAAACCTGCTGATCGCCCAGCACCGTCACCTCAACACCAACTTCTTCGCCGGCCTGTTCAAGACCCCGAACTTCCGCCGCAGCGAGAAGGAGGCCATGGAGCGCGCCCAGTACTGGCTGGACAAGGTCAACCTGACCGAGTTCGCCAACCGTACTGCCGGCACCCTCGCCTACGGCCAGCAACGCCGCCTGGAAATCGCCCGCTGCATGATGACCCAGCCACGGATCATCATGCTCGACGAACCCGCCGCAGGCCTGAACCCGAAGGAAACCGAAGACCTCAAGGCGCTGATCGCCTACCTGCGTGAGTCGCACAACGTCACCGTGCTGCTGATCGAGCACGACATGAAGCTGGTGATGAGCATCTCCGACCACATCGTCGTGATAAACCAGGGCACGCCCCTGGCCCACGGCACACCGCAGGAGATCCGCGACAACCCTGATGTGATCAAAGCCTACCTGGGGGAAGCGTAAATGCTGAAGTTCGAGAACGTTTCCACCTTCTACGGCAAGATCCAGGCGCTTCACAGCGTCAACGTGGAGATCAACCAGGGCGAGATCGTCACCCTGATCGGCGCCAACGGTGCCGGCAAGTCGACCTTGCTGATGACCCTGTGCGGCTCGCCGCAGGCGCACAGCGGCAGCATCAAGTACCTGGGTGAAGAGCTGGTCGGCCAGCCGTCTTCGCACATCATGCGCAAGAGCATCGCGGTAGTGCCGGAAGGCCGCCGCGTGTTTGCCCGCCTGACCGTCGAGGAAAACCTGGCCATGGGTGGTTTCTTCACCGACAAGGGCGACTACCAGGAGCAACTGGACAAGGTCCTGCAGCTGTTCCCACGGCTGAAGGAGCGTTACATCCAGCGTGGCGGCACCATGTCCGGTGGCGAGCAGCAGATGCTGGCCATCGGCCGGGCGCTGATGAGCAAGCCCAAGCTGTTGCTACTCGACGAGCCGTCGCTGGGCCTGGCGCCGATCATCATCCAGCAGATCTTCGACATCATCGAACAGCTGCGCCGCGATGGCGTGACGGTGTTCCTGGTGGAGCAGAACGCCAACCAGGCGCTGAAGATCGCTGACCGGGCGTATGTACTGGAAAACGGCCGGGTGGTGATGCAAGGCACCGGTGAGGCACTGCTGACCGACCCGAAAGTGCGCGACGCCTACTTGGGTGGTTGAATGAAAAAGGGCCTTCGGGCCCTTTTTTCTGCCTGTGAGCAATGTGTCGCCTGTACTGGCCTCTTCGCGGGCACGCCCGCTCCCACAGGTACTGCACGGTTTTCGAAACCCGTCCGATCCCTGTGGGAGCGGGCGTGCCCGCGAAGAGGCCGACAGAGGCAACCATTAACTTGAGATCCGCCGCCAGCCTGAGTAACGTGGCGAGCTCTTTGGCAAAGATTCTCCGGAGCCCGCCCCATGCGCCTCACCCCTACCCTGCTGCTCACTGTCTTGTTGCCCATGTTCGCAGGCTGCCAGTTGCTGGCCGAGCAGCCCCGTGACCCGAACATCGGCACCACGCGCATGCAGGGCGAGCTGAGCGCAGGCGGCGGCCGGCTGTTGTTCAAACCCTGCGGTGAAAGCCGCCACTTCGTGATCAACGATGTCGCCGGCACGGGCATCCTCCAGGAGTCCGTGAGCCTGGCCAAAGATGCCAAGGCCAAGCTGTTCGCCGACGTGCGCGGCCGCCTCACCGGCAACAAGCAGGCCGACAACGATGGCCAGCTGGAAGTCAGCCGCCTGTACCGCCTGGAACCTTCCACCCGCGCCTGCGACGACCCCAACTTCAAGCAGCTGACCCTGCGTGCCAACGGCCACGAGCCGGACTGGGACATCAAGGCCAGCGGCAAGGGCATGGTGCTCAACCGCGTCGGCAAGGACCCGCTGCCCCTGCCGTTCCTTGAAGAAGAAGTGCCCGGCGGCGGCCTGACCCTGACCAGCGACGCCAACGGCCAGCACGTTGAGCTGTGGGTCGCCCCGCAACGCTGCGTCGATGGCGCCACCGGCGCCGTGCGTCATCTGCGCGCCGAGCTGCTCATCGACGGCCAGACCCTGCGCGGCTGCGGTTACTACGGCGGTGCCCGCGACAACTGATCGCCGGGCGCTTTTATCCTGCCAGTCAGGGCGGCATACAGCTTATACTTGGCGGTTTGTGTAAAGCCGCCGGCCGCCCATGGCCGGGATACTGGACCCTGCCATGCTACGAATCACCGAACTCAAGCTGCCCCTGGACCATCCCGACGAAGCCCTGCGTGATGCCATTGTCCAGCGCCTGGGCATCAGCGACGAGCAACTGCTCAGCTTCAATCTGTTCAAGCGCAGCTACGATGCGCGCAAGAAGAACAGCGAGCTGCTGTTCATCTACACCATCGACCTGGAAGCCAGCAACGAAGCCGAGCTGCTCAGCAAGTTCGCCGACGATCACAACATCAGCGTGGCACCCGACGTCACCTACAAGTTCGTCGGCCATGCCCCTGCCGACCTGAAAGAACGTCCGATCGTGGTTGGCTTCGGCCCCTGCGGTATCTTTGCCGGCCTGTTGCTGGCCCAGATGGGCTTCAAGCCGATCATCCTCGAACGCGGCAAGGAAGTGCGCCAGCGCACCAAGGACACCTGGGGCCTGTGGCGTAAAAGCGTGCTCAACCCCGAGTCCAACGTGCAGTTCGGCGAAGGCGGCGCCGGGACCTTCTCCGATGGCAAGCTCTACAGCCAGATCAAGGACCCGAACCACCACGGCCGCAAGGTCCTGGAAGAGTTCGTCAAGGCCGGTGCACCGGACGAGATCCTGTACATCAACAAACCGCACATCGGCACCTTCCGCCTGACCGGCATGGTCGAGCAGATGCGCCAGGACATGATTGCCCTTGGCGCCGAAGTACGCTTCCAGGAAAAGGTCACCGACCTGCTGATCGAGGACGGTCAGCTGACCGGCGTGGTGCTGGAAAGCGGCGAGCAGCTGCACTCGCGGCATGTGGTCCTGGCCCTGGGCCACAGCGCCCGCGACACCTTCCGCATGCTGCACGCCAAGGGCGTGTACATGGAAGCCAAGCCGTTCTCGGTGGGCTTCCGTATCGAACACCCTCAAACGCTGATCGACAAGGCGCGCCTGGGCAAATACGCCGGTCACCCGAAACTCGGCGCCGCCGACTACAAGCTGGTGTACCACGCCAAGAATGGCCGTTCGGTGTACAGCTTCTGCATGTGCCCAGGCGGCACCGTGGTGGCCGCCACCAGCGAGCCGGGCCGCGTGGTGACCAACGGTATGAGCCAGTATTCGCGTAACGAGCGCAACGCCAACTCCGGCATCGTCGTCGGCATCGACCCCGAGCGCGACTACCCGGGCGGCCCGCTGGCCGGCATCGAGTTGCAGGAGCGCCTGGAAGCCCATGCCTACGTGATGGGTGGCAGCAACTACCAGGCCCCGGCGCAGCTGGTCGGCGACTTCGTCGCCGGCAGGCCGTCCACCGCGCTGGGCAGCGTCGAGCCTTCGTACAAGCCGGGGGTGACCCTGGGTGACCTGGCGCCGAGCCTGCCGGACTTCGCCATCGAGGCGATCCGCGAGGCGTTGCCGGCCTTCGACCGCCAGATCAAAGGCTACAACCTGCACGATGCGGTGTTGACCGGGATCGAGACACGCACCTCATCGCCACTGCGCATTACCCGTGGCGCGGACTTCCAGAGCCTGAACCTCAAGGGGCTGTTCCCGGCAGGTGAAGGTGCGGGGTATGCCGGGGGGATTTTCTCGGCAGGCGTGGACGGTATCCGCATTGCCGAAGCCGTGGCTCGCGACATCCTCGGCCTTTAAAGCTTCCGGCCTCTTCGCGGGTAAACCCGCTCCCACAGGTACTGCAAAGCTCTCAAGCTTGATGCGATCCCTCTGGGAGCGGGTTTACCCGCGAAGAGGCCGGTGCAGGTAAACAAAAAACCCCGAACAGGCCTGGCCCGTTCGGGGTTTTTATTTGCCGCTACGGTCAGTGCGAAACGCGGCTGGTACCATCGACGGTCATGATGCGTACGCGGTCGCCAACGCGGAAGATCTCGTTCTGCTGCACGGCTTGCACATAGGCGCGCATGCTACCGTCGTCTTCACGCACGGTGATTTCCACACCCTGGGTGCGGGTCAGGCCTTCTTCGGCAGCGGAACCTGCCAGGCCACCGGCCACGGCACCGATCACTGCGGTGACGATGCTGCCACGGCCACCGCCAATGGCGCTGCCGGCGACACCACCGACGATAGCGCCAGCACCACCGCCGATCGGCGTCTTGGTGCCTTCGATCTTGACCGGGCGCAGGGATTCGATGGTCCCCATGCGCACGGTCTGCACGCGACGGGCCTCATCACGGGAGTAGCTGTCACCGGTCAGGCTCGAGGCACAGCCACCGAGCAGCAGCGACATGGTGGTGAAAGTCGCCACCAGCAAAGCGGATTTACGCATGGGTACAGTCTCCAGAAAACAGGTGTCCATTAGACGCTACGCGTTGACAGCTGTCACGGCGCCCGCACAAAAAATAAAACTTCATTCAGCCCCTGTACAGCCTTGTACGGACAGTAATGGGGGCGTTACAGATCAGACAAAGGATAGCCACGGATTACTTCATCATCTGTGAAGAAGTGTCGGCATGAGGGCAACGGGGCTGCCTGACAGCCCCGTGGATGTCAGGGCGCCAGGCGCTCTCGCGTCCACTGCCCATCTACCAGCCGGTAGTTCAGGCGGTCATGCAACCGGCTGGCACGGCCCTGCCAGAACTCGATCCGCTCAGGCAGCAGACGGTAGCCCCCCCAATGTTCCGGGCAATGCGGCTGGGTATCGGAGAAGCGCGCTTCGGTGGCCTTGACCAACCCTTCGAGTTCCTCGCGATTGGCAATCACGCGGCTCTGCGGCGAGGCCCAGGCCCCCAGGCGGCTGCCCAGCGGGCGTACCTGGTAGTAGTCATCCGACTCCTTGGCCGTGACCTTTTCCACCCGCCCTTCGATCCGTACCTGACGCTCCAGCGCCGGCCAGAAGAAGGTCATGGCAGCGAACGGGTTGGCCAGCAGTTGCTGGCCCTTGGCGCTGTCATAGTTGGTGAAGAAGGTGAATCCACGGTCATCAAGGCCCTTGAGCAGCAGCACACGACAGTGCGGGCGGCCTTCGCCATCGACGGTGGCGAGTGTCAGGGCATTAGCCTCCACAGGAGGCTGCTCGGTCTTCACCGCATCGGCAAACCACTGCTGGAACAGGGCGAACGGCTCACCCGGGGCCTGGGCTTCCGCCAGACCATCACGGGTGTAGTCGCGGCGCATATCGGCCAGGGATTGGGTCATGGCTGCGTTTCCTTGACGATCAGTTGGTCTTCGCAGGGCTATTGGCAGCTACCTTCTTGTCAGTGGTAGCGGCTTTCTTGGCGGCCGGCTTGGCTGGCGCGGCTTTTTTCTTGGCGGTGGTCTTCGCAGCAGGTTTGGCAGCGGCTTTCTTCGCTGCTGGCTTGGCGGCCGCTTTCTTGGTTTCGACAGGCTTGGCGGCAGGTGCCTTGGCATCCTGCACGGCAACCATCGAAGCCGGAGTTGCAGCCGGGGCAGCCCGCTGATACTTGGCCAGCAAGGCAACCATGGTGTTCTGCGGCGTCAGCAGCATTTCCACGCGACGGTTCAGGGCCCGGCCTTCGGCGCTGTCGTTGGCGGCACGCGGCATTTCCGCGCCCATGCCCTTGAGCGACAGGCGGTCACGCTGCAGGCCACTCAGACGGAAGATCGCCGATACCGAGGCGGCACGCTCCAGGCTCAGCTTCTGATTGGCAGCGGCAACACCACTGCTGTCGGCATGGCCAAGCACCAGCACAGCCGTCTTCGAGTCGCCTTCGACAGCCTTGGCCACGCGGGTGATCGGAGCCAGGGTCATCGGCAACAGCATGTTCGGGCGGTCCGGGTTGTACGAGCTGTCGACCGGGATGGTCACCACCAGCACATTGTCGCGGCGCTCAAGCTCAAGCTTGCTGTCCTTGATCGCTTCACGCAGCTTGGGCTCGTACTGGTCCAACCAGGCCTGGGTGGCCTTTTCGTCGATTTTCGGCACGACCGGCCCTTTGGCCTGCTTGTCGTCACCGCCAAATGGCCACCACCAGTGGCTGGCGCTCTCGGACTTGGCGTCCGCCTTGGCGACTTTGTCGGTGACCGCCGCTTTCACTTCCTTGTCAGCGACCTTGTCCGAACCGAACGGCCACCAGTTGCTGCCGCCATCCTTGGCGGCGTCCTGGGAATTGCTGGCGCAACCGGTCATAGCGGCCAGGCACAGGGCGAGAGCTAAGGTTTTATGTGAAGACATCAGCGATACACCATGAAATTGAAAGATATTTTGCCAACGCACTTCAGGCGTTGGCATTGAGGATAGTCAAAGGGGCTGCGTAATACCCGCTTTACCCGATCAAAGGCAAGTGCCAAGCACCCGTACCAGTTGCTGGGCTCTTGGGTCCATGAGCACGTAAGGGCCAAGGGTATTGACCACGAAGCCGAACGCCACGTCGTGCTCCGGGTCGGCAAAACCGACCGAACCGCCAGCACCTGGATGGCCAAAGGCACGGGCGCCGAGGCCAAAGGTGGCGTTGGCCACATTGGGCTGGTCGAGCATGCAACCCAGGCCGAAACGGGTCCGGGTCAACAAGGTACGGTCCTCGCCCAGGCTGTGTTCGCGGGTCAGTTCGTCGAGCAGTTCGGATTCGAGCAGGCTGCCATCGAGCAGGCCGGCATAGAAACCTGCCAGGCTGCGTGCATTGCCATGGCCGTTGGCCGCCGGCTGCTGCATGCGCCGCCATTCAGGTTTATTGGTGCTGGTCAGGATTGCCGGCGGGTTGGTGAAGGCGCGAGTCGACAGCGCCGCGGGCTCACGCATGGCCACCTGCAGCAGGCGCTGGGCTGCGGCATCACCCGCGTTGCCCTTGCCACGGGCGATGTGCGCCACGCGGTGGAACTCTTCGTCGGCCAGGCCGACGTGGAAGTCCAGGCCCAGCGGCCGGGCAGTACGAGCGACGATCGAGTCACCCGGGCTGCGGCCATCGACGCGGCGGATCAGTTCACCGATCAGCCAGCCATAGGTGATGGCGGCATAACCATGCTCGGTGCCAGGCGTCCACCAGGGCGTTTCAGCGGCCAGGGCATCGACCATGGCCTGCCAGTCGTACAGGGCTTCAGCCGGTAGCAGCTCGCGGATGGCTGGCAGGCCTGCACGGTGGCTGAGCAATTGACGCAGGGTGATGTTCTGCTTGCCGGCCTGGGCGAACTCCGGCCAGTAACGGGCCACCGGGGCATCCAGGGCCAGCTTGCCCTCACCCACCAGCTGCAACGCGGTCACGGCGGTGAAGGTCTTGGTGCAGGAAAACAGGTTGGCAATGGTATCGCTGTGCCAGGCCTGCTGGCCGTCCTTGTCGGCGGTGCCTGCCCACAGGTCGACCACGGTCTCGCCACCGACCTGGATGCACAGCGCAGCGCCACGCTCCTGGGGATCCTCGAACAGTGCCGCGAACGCTTCACGCACCGCTTCGAACTTCAGCTCATAGTGACCCTGGATCTGCACCCGCTGTTCTCCGTACGACCATGCTGACAAAGGCGTGCATTGTTTCAGTAGTTAGCGGTTTTGCCTACTGGGCGAAGCCGGATGGACGCTGCCGAAGCGGCAAGATCCAATGGGCCAGGGGCACTGAGCGCCCCCGGTAGACATTCAGGGGGCTTTTTTCTCCAGTTCACTGCGCAACTGACCAACGGCCTGCAGGTTGCTCTTGCGCACCGCCTCGACGAAACCCGGGTACGTCACATCGGTGATCGCCACCAGGCCCAGGTGGCCGTTCTCGCCATCGAGCAAGCGCCCGCTGGCCGGTTGGTCAAGGTATTGGAACCAGTGCGCGCCCACGATCATCGGCTGCGCCAGCGCGGCCTTGAGGAAATTGCCATAGGCCGGCCCGCGGTCCTCTTCCCTGGCTACTTCCACCGGCCCTGGCCAGAACGGCCCGCGGTCGCGGGAACCGAACTGGAACTCGGACACCAGCACCGGCTTGTCAAGTTCGGCCAAGCGGGCAAAGTCATAGCCATCCTCGGGCTTGAGGGTATAGAAGTTGAAACTCAGGACATCGCAGAACTCGGCGCAGGCCTTGACCGCTTCCGGGGTGCTCACGGCATAGCGGCCACCCAGCAGCAGGTGGTTGGGTGCATGCCACTTCAGTGCATCGGCGATGGTCTTGAAGTAGGTCTCGGCGAATACCTGCTGGAAATACTGGTAATCGCGCTCGATTTCCGGGTGCTCGGGATTCGGCAGCGGGGCCTCGAAGCCTGGGTCTTCCATCAACTCCCAGGCCTGCAGGTCGATCCCCCAGGCCTTGGACAGCCCCTCCTGGTTGCGGTACTTGTCGCGCAGCTGCTTGAGGAAAGCGCGCTTGGCCGGCACGTCGGTGGTCAGACGCAGTGTCCCGTAGGCCAGGCCATAGCGCGCCTTGGGGTCGTTGCCGGGCGCCGCCCAGGCCAGCTCGTTGTCGGCGAAATAGCCGATCAGCCAGGGGTCGTCACGGTGATCCCGCGTGGCAATGGCCACGGCGCGCTCCGTGGCCATGGCAAAGCGTGGGTCGAACGGGTCAGGCATGCGGCCCCACCAGTCCATACCGGTGCTGATGCTGGCATAGTCACCGACGATCGATAGCGGCAAAGTGTAGGGCATGCGTTTGGCCTGGCCGATGGCAGGGTCGCTCCAGTTGCCCAAGGTATTGAAGCCCCAGGCCTGCAGGCGGTCCAGCGTGTGCGCCTGCCACCGCTCGGTATCCAGCGCCAGCGCCGGGCACTCGGGGGTGGCCTGGCCTTGCACGGCAGGCGGACAAGGTTTGCCATAGGTGCGCTGGATGTTCGCGGCATAGAAATCGAACCAGCGCCCTTGCTTGAAATTGCGCCCTTGCGACGAGGCGTTGCCATCGTCGTTGTTGCCTTCACCATAAAAAGCCGTCAGCGCGTCGCCTTCACCTGGCAAGGCTTTGAACATCCTCTCGCGGCCGGCAACGTAGGTACGCCCGCCATCGGCGGCCACGGCATTGACCCCCAGCGAATAGAACGGGTGGCCTTGCGGGGTAACCAGGTACCAGCGCCCGTCGCGCTTCTCGGTGCGGAAAAAGCCCTTGGCCGCAAACGCCGGCCCGGCCAGCACGCCACCGTAGCTGTCCAGTTGCTGTTTATCACGGTCAGCCAGCCAGCTCTTGAGTTGCTGCTGTTCGCGCGCGTCAGCCGCCTTGAGCTGCTCGTCACTGGCAATCTTCTCGGGCCAATGCCCGCGGGTGGACTGGCCGTAGACATCAATCAGCTCGTGGTAAGCCGCCTGGTAGGCCAGATCGTCGTCCTGAATGCCGACCTTCTCGATCAGCAGGTTCTGCGCCACTTTCGGGTTGGGTATGGTCAGGCTGACGGACACCACCTGCTTGAGATCCAGTTCACCGGCACTGCTGGTCAGCAGCAACCGCTGCCCGTCATAGACCCATGGCATCGGCGGGCCGGCCCGCATGCCCTGGCTCAACGGCGAACTGGCCGTGAGCGGAACCATGACGGTTTGCGCAGGCCCGGCAGGCAGGTCGATACGACTGGTCAGCGTGCGCCCGTCACTGCCGAGCAGCGTCACGTCGACGGTCAACGCCCAATCCTGGGCGCTTTGCATGCGCAAGGTGAGGTACCGCCCCGCCGACCAGTCCCACACGCCGCTTTGCGGGCTCAGGCGCAAGGTTGGCCGTTCGACCGGATTGAACACCACCCGCCTGAGCACCTCGCCCTCAGCCGTCTGCTCCGCATTGTACTGCGGCATGCCGGTGCCTTCGGTCGCCACATTGACCACCGAGGCCGGGCGGACGAAGCTGAACAGCGTCTGTTGCCCGGCCAGCAAAGGCGCGCTGAACAACAGCGTGAATACCACGGGCAAGGTGTGGCGAATCATAAGGCTGGGGCTCTCCTTCCAGGCCCTCATGGGCCCGCGACTGAGTAATGGACAACGGGCCGGCGCATCGTGCTCCTGCCCTCAGGAAATCTCCCGCCGGAAAGGCGGCAGCGCATTGAGAATAGCTTTGCCATAGCGCTGCGTGACCAGGCGCCGATCAAGCAAGGTGATGACGCCGCGATCCTGCTCGGTTCGCAACAGGCGACCGCAGGCCTGGATCAGACGCAGCGAGGCGTCGGGCACGGCAATCTCCATGAACGGGTTGCCGCCACGGGCCTCGATCCATTCGGCCAGTGCTGCTTCGACCGGGTCGTCGGGCACGGCGAAGGGGATCTTGGCGATGACCACATGCTCACAGTAGGCACCTGGCAGGTCGACACCCTCGGCGAAGCTGGCCAGGCCGAACAACACGCTGTGCTGGCCATCGTCGACCCTTGCCTTGTGCTTGTTCAAGGTTTCCTGCTTGGACAGGTTGCCCTGGATCAGCACCAGCTTGCGCCAGTCGCGGTCCAGGCCGTCGAACACTTCCTGCATCTGTTTGCGCGAAGAGAACAGCACCAGCGCGCCGCGGGCATCTTCGACGATGCCTGGCAGTTCGCGAATGATCGCCGCCGTGTGTGCCGCCGCGTCGCGCGGATCGGCCTTGAGGTCGGGGACCCGCAGCAGGCCGGCATCGCCATGCACGAACGGGCTGGGCACCACGCAAGTGACGGCATCGCGGGGCAGCCCCGAGCGCATGCGGAAACGGTCGAACTTGCCCAGTGCGGTCAGCGTGGCCGAGGTCACCAGCGCGCCATGGGCAACGCTCCAGAGGCTGCGGCGCAGCATGTCGGCGGCAAGAATCGGGCTGGCATTGACCTCGATGTCGAACAGCGCGCCGCTTTCGGCCAGGGTCAGCCAACGCGCCATGGGCGGGCTGTCCTCCGGGTCCTCGGTGGTGAACGCGGTCCACAGCTCCCAGTTGCCCTGGGCGCGAGTGACCAGGCTGCCGAACAGTGGGTACCACTCCTCGGCCTGGTGGCTGGCGATGCCGATGTTGACCTCGCCATCCATGCCTTCCTTGAGCAGGTCGGCCAGGCGGGTGAACAGGTCATTGAGGCGGGCGAAGCCCTTTTTCAGCTCGATGCCGACTTCGCGGATCTGCTCCGGCACCACGCCGCCCTCAAAGCGATAACGCGGGCGCTCCCGGCCTTCGGTATCCTCGCTCGGGCGGAAATCGGCGACCTGCTCGCACAGGGTGAACATGAACTGCTGCTGGGTGCGCACTTCCCGCGCCAGCTCTGGCACCTGTTCGATGTACTTGCCCAGGTCGCCCGGCAAGGGGTGCTGGGCCAGCAACTTGGTGAGGTTCTTGGCAGTCTGCTCCAGCCAGTCGGCGGTGGAGCGCAGGCGCGAATAATGGGCGAAATGGCCGATGGCCTTGTCGGGCAGGTGGTGGCCTTCATCGAACACGTACACCGTGTCGCGCGGGTCAGGCAGCACTGCGCCGCCGCCCAGGGCCAGGTCGGCCAGGACCATGTCGTGGTTGGTGACGATCACATCGACCTTGCCCATGCCTTCACGGGCCTTGTAGAACACGCACTGCTGGAAGTTCGGGCAGTGGCGGCCGGTGCACTGGCTGTGATCGGTGGTCAGCCGCGCCCAGTCCTGGTCCTCGATGGCCTCCGACCAGCTGTCGCGGTCGCCGTCCCAACGGTTGCCGGCGAGCTTCTCGATCATGCTGTTGAACAGCTTCTGGCTGCGCTCGTCGACCTCGATGTGGAAGCCTTCTTCCTCGAACAGCTGGGCAGTGGCCGACTGCGCGTGGCCCTCCTGCAGCAGGATGTCGAGCTTGGACAGACACAGGTAACGGCCGCGGCCCTTGGCCAGGGCGAAGCTGAAGTTCAGGCCGCTGTTGCGCATCAGGTCCGGCAGGTCCTTGATGACGATCTGCTCCTGCAATGCCACGGTCGCGGTGGCGATCACCAGGCGCTTGCCGGCGGCCTTGGCGGCCGGGATCGCGGCCAGCGCGTAGGCGACCGTCTTGCCGGTACCGGTGCCCGCTTCCACCGCAACCACGGCGGGCTCGCCGGCGCGACGGCCTTCGTCGTCACAGGCGATGTCGCCGAGCACCTTGGCCACTTCGGCGATCATCAGGCGCTGGCCATACCGCGGCTTGAGGCCCTTGGCTTCGAGAAAACGCGTGTAGGCGCCCTGGATGGTGGCTTTGAGTTCGTTGCTGATCATGGTCTGCAGGCGCCCGGAGGGCTGGATAAATTTTCAGTGTTTCGCATGGGGCGGCTATCATACCCCGCTATTGCCCTTTGTGCCGCATGGAGATCCGGATGCTTGCCTTTGCCCTGCCCTACACATTGCATGTCCTGGCCGCCCTGATATGGGTCGGCGGCATGTTCTTCGCCTGGCTGGTGCTGCGCCCGGCAACGGTTGCAGCCCTTGAAGGGCCTGCCCGCCTGCGCCTGTGGGTGGAAGTTTTCAGACGCTTCTTCGTCTGGGTCTGGCTGGCCGTGGCGATTCTGGCGATAAGTGGTATCGGCATGTTGCACATGCGTTTCAGCGGCTTCGAGACTGCACCCAAATATGTACACGTGATGATTGGCGGCGGGATTGCCATGTTCGCGCTGTTCATGCGCATCCAGGCATTGCTGCTGCCGGAGCTCAAGGCGGCGGTGCAGGCTGAAGACTGGCCGGCGGGCGCTGCGGTGCTGGGGCTGATTCGACGGATGGTGGGGGTCAACCTGCTGCTGGGCCTGGCGGTCGTTGCAGTGGCCAGTTCACGGCTGTTGATGTGAGGGGTTCCAGGCGGGATTTTCAGTGCCTGTGAGAGCTTGCGCCGCGCGGGCGGCGCTCGATCTCGCAGGCCCTGGAACTCTAAAGTCAGGCCCTCGGCCTCAGAGTCGCTGCAAAATCAGTTCACCCTCGGCCCCAGCCAACCCAGGTTGCCCTTCCTGCCCCGGTCGGCCATTGGCTCCGGCGTCGGTGCGATACACCAGGCACCCCTTGCTCGCCCCGCCTTTACCGGCCTTGCCCGCAGCCCCGGCCTTGCCCGGCGCACCACCCTCCAGGCGCACCACGATGCGTTCCTGCGGGAAACCTTGCGGCAGGTTCAGGCGAATCCGCCCGCCGGGTGCACCGTCATGCCCGTTGCCACCATCATCACCATTAGCCCCTTTGCTTGCCTGGCCCCAGGCACAACCTCCCGCCTGGCCATTGGCGCCATCAAGGCCCATGTAACCCGGCGCTCCGGCGCCACCACGGGCATCGATGGCCAGGCGTTCGGCGTCGACCTTGGCGAGGGTCAATTCCAGGCTGCGCCCGGAGCGGGCAGCCCGTTCGTAGGTACCGGGCGCCCCTGGCGCGCTGATCTCACTGCCCTCGCCCAGCACAGCATTGCGTACCTCGACAAGCAGAGGTGCTTCGGCAGGCGCAATGGCAATCCTCGCATCGCGGCCCAGTTGCAGATGATCGACCTTCAGCTCGGTCAATGTGGACGGCAACAGCAAGGTCGCCGAATCCGCGACATTCAACTGCTCCAGGTGCACGCTGGCCGACTTGTTCGGCAGCCGCAGCATGGAATGGGGGGCAACCTCCAGGCTCTGCGCCTGGGCCAAGGGCGCGGCCAGCATCGCCAGCAACATCAAATTACGCATGGCGAGGTGCCTCCTGCGGACGGGGAATGGACATGACATGAAAGATACCGGTCAGCAGGATCTGCAGCCGGTCGAACCAGCGATGGCTACGGCCTCGCAGGCTGCCATTGAAAAACAGTACTTCAAGAAAATGCAGGCTCAGCACAAAAATGCCCAAGGCATTGATCAACAGATTCAACGGCAACGGTTGCGGCATCATCAGGTTGAACAGCACCACGCCCCAGAATGCCACGGTCAGGAACTTGCCCAGACCCAGGATGAACTTCATACCCCGCCCCTACGTATCTATTTATTGTTATGTCCACGCGGCCCGAGCATGCGCGCCGCGCAGCCAACACTACCTGCATGCCCAGGCACGCGCCAGCACAGTCAGTTGAGGTGCAGGTCCACCCGTCGGTTGTGCGCACGCCCTTCATCGGTGGCGTTGTCGGCGATTGGCTCATGGGCGCCACGGCCCTCGCTGGTCACCTTCTGCGGCGCCAGGCCCTGACTGATCAGGTATTCGGCGACACTGGCGGCGCGGCGTTCGGAAAGCGCCTGGTTGTAGCTGTCTGAGCCGACGTTGTCGGTATGCCCGACCACCTTGACACGCGTGACCCCCAACTCGTTGAGGCGCGGTAGCAGGCTTTTCAGGCGTTCTTCGCTACCCGGGGTGAGATCGGCGGAATTGAACGCGAACATCACCTGGCCCTGGTCATCGAGGCTGATCAACTCAGGCTTGGGCTGTGGTGCGGGTTGCGCCGGCGGATACTGCGGCAGCGGGCAGCCCATGTGGTTCACCGCTGTATTGGCCGGGGTGTCGGGGCAGCGGTCTCGACGGTCGAACACACCGTCACCATCCTCGTCACCGTCCTGGGCATAACAGATCAGCCCACCGGTGATCGCGCCGAGGGCGCCGAGGCCAGCCGCCCAGCTCGAATTTTCGATGGCGCCAAGGCCACCCCCCACCGCGCCACCGAGCAGGCTGCAGACGGGCCACGTCCTTTGATTGAGAGGCGCACTGCCGTCACTGTGGGTGGCGCAGCCTGCAAGCAGGCTGGTAACCAACAGCAACGGCATCGCCGCCTTCGACATAACACTCATGATGAATGCTCCTGTGTCATCGGCCACCGCCAGCGCGATTGAAGATGCGCCCGCGCCACTTCACAAGGCGCGGGCGCCGTGCCGTCAACGCTGGATCTTGATTTCGGTACGACGGTTCATGGCACGCCCCTCGGCCGTGGCATTGTCCGCCACTGGCTGGGTTTCGCCTGCGCCTACCACCGAGACGAAGCTGGCGCGAGGCACACCGCTCTGGATCAAGTAATCGGTTACCGCATGGGCACGGTGCTCGGACAACTTCTGGTTGTACTTGTCGGAGCCCACGCTGTCGGTGTGGCCAGTCACGCTCAGACGGGCGCTCGGGGCCTCTTGCTTCAGGCGCGTGGCAACCGTGTTCAGGCGCTCCTTGTCGGCCGCTGTCAGGCGCGAGGAATTGAACTCGAAGTGCACATCACGAATGACGATCACTTCTTCCTTCTGCACCACCACTTCCTCGACCACAGGCGCCGGCTCAGGCGGGCAGCCATTGGCATCGACCTTCACGCCGCGCGGCGTGTGCGGGCACTTGTCGCGGCTGTCCGGCACGCCATCACCGTCCTCGTCGCCATCGCCGTGAGCCCAGCAATAGCCCGCCGCCAGGCCACCACCGAGCAGCGCGCCCCAGCCAGCCCAGCTGGAGCTCTCGATGGCGCCCAGGCCGGCACCGGCGACGCCCCCGACGGCAGCACACTTCGGCCAGTCGGTTTTTTGCAAACCTGCACAACCAGTCAACACACTGGTGAGCAGTACCAGGGGTAACGCTGTGCGTACTATGCTCATTTTCGTAGCTTCTCCTAGGGGAATCGGCATAAGGCCGATCTCTGGGAGTAAAGACCGCGCAGTCCATCCCTGCCACCAATAAGCCACGACGCGGCCTCTTGCCTCTATGCCGGCGGGCAGCAGCCCGCTAGTCTTGGATGACTTGAACGAGGATTGGCAATGACCGACGGTTTTTCCCAGCGCACGCCGCAACAAGCCCTGGCCGCCCTGCTAGAGCGTTTCACCCCGCAGCGCCTGCTGCTGGTGGGCACCCGCTTCCCGGCACTGGATGCCTTTGCCCAGGCGCACCCCCAGGTGGCCATCGAAACCTGCGCGCCGGGGCCATTGCCGGCAGCGCTGGCTGCGCAGCGCTTCGACCTGGCGGTGCTGGTGGACTGCCTGGAACACCTGCCCAAACGCACCGGCCTGCAATTGTTGGGCGGCATCCGCAACCTCAACGCAAGCCGGGTTGCAGTGCTGGCCGACCTGCCCGCCTGCGGTTGGCAAGACACCGATTTCTTCTCGCTGGCGCTGTCGGCCAGCGAGAAATTCCGCCGTGACGAGCAGGTGTTGAGCTTGTTCACCTATGATCTACATGACTACAAGCAGGTCCCGGACTGGCTCAACGCCAAGTTCTGGGCCAACCCGGAAATGTTTGGGAAGTACTGGTGGTAAACCCATGAATATCAAGGGCTTACCTCACCATGACCACCAGCATTGCTATGCCCGAGCAGGGCCAACTGTCACCAGCCTGTAACCAGCCTTGTCACCAACGACCATCTCAGGCCCTTTCGGTCTGGCACTACAGACGGTCAGGAATCTATTACCTGAGGGTTCGCCCTCGGGGATGCTCAACCCGTAGTCTCGCCATCTCTCTCCGTTCCACCGATAGGCCAACCGCTATGCAGTTCTCAAAGGACATCCTCAAGACACTGGCTGTCTTCCACCTCGACCGCCCTGAGGCTTCGTGGGAGGACCTCAAGGAACGCCTCAAGGAGATCGCTGAGGATGCCCTACAGGGCCATAGCGAGGACTCACGGGGCCTCTACATGGAAATCTATGACCAGATGAGCCACCACCTCGCTGAGGCTGCCTCGCTGGGTCGATTCAATATGAACCAACACCGGGCCATCGGCACCGGGCAACGAGTGCTCAGGGCTGCTCAGGAGCGTCTTGAGGGTCGTCCTCAGGAACTCACGGAGATCATTGGGGAGCTGTCTTGTAGCACGTCTGTAGCCCCTTCCGTGTCCCTATCTGTAAATGCGTCCTCGACAAACCCGATTACCTTCGAGGTCCTCGCTGAGATGTTCCTGAAGGAACGCCAAGGCAACGTGACAGGTGACACACATAAGGCAGTGACATCGAACTGTAGGACCCTCTCATCGCTTCTCGGAGACCTCGACATCAGGACCCACACACGGGCTGACATGGTGGCGCTCAAAGAGAGAGTCATGGAGGGCCGAAAGCCTCTGACTGTCAACAAGCTACTGGGCCAGTTATCGACCGTCATGGACTGGGCAAAGAACAACGGCTATATCGAACGCTCCTATGACAAGGACCTGAAGATTGAGAGGGGCGCTGAAAGCGAGCGTAGACCGTTCTCCCGTGAGGAAGTGGCGACCATCATGGACCACGCTAATACCTTGCCTGTGACCGACTGGAAGCGCTGGGCGCTGTCTCTGGGAGTCCTCACAGGTGCCCGTATTGGCGAGCTGTACCAACTGACTCAGGACGACATAAAGCAAGTGGACGGGATTACCGTCATCGACATCAACAAGGACGAGAAGGGAAAGACCCTGAAAAATGACTTCTCCATCCGGCAAGTCCCTCTGGTCGATGGGGCCTATGGGTTCTCCCTAAAGACCTTCCTTGAGTGGGTCGCATCGGAACCCGGCAAGCTGTTCAAGGCGAAGGCTCACTATTTCAACAAGCCGCTCAATGAGGCCCTACGTGAGCCTCTGGGATTGAAGGCAGGCAGTGACCAGTCGTTCCACTCGCTGAGGCATTCTCTGTCAGGTCTGCTGAAGGCCGCTGCGACCCCTGAGGTCATCGCTCAGAGCATCACCGGGCACAGCTCAGGGAACATCACTTACGACCTCTACGCGGGGTCTCAGAGGGTTCCTGTGGGGACGCTCCATGAGGCACTGGTGAAGGCGTTTACACTGGCCGCTAAGTAAGGCGATGAAGGGTCTACCACTTGTTGGTAGGCCTGCTTTGAGAAACGCAACTTCATGGGCATCGAGCTGGATGTCCTCGTGGGTCACCCTGAGCATGACTTGCTGTTCGTGGCGACTCAGGTAGCCCGAGCGGCTGGCTTGAAACACCCAGCTGAGTCAATCCGCAACGCAAGGCAGGGGTTTGGGGCGGGGCACCAACTCTCGACACTGATCCAAGAAAACTGCATCAGTCTCCCAACAGACATTCACGGTCGCCGCCTTCGCTCCAATACGGTGATCTTCACTGAGTCTGAGCTGTACGCAATGCTGCTCCGTGGTCACGCTCCCCAGTCTGAGCCGTTCCGCAAGTGGGTCACCGAGGAAGTCCTCCCGAGCATCCGCAAGACCGGTCGCTATGACGCCTCCGAGTCCACCGACCCAATCGCTGCGGGCATCATGGACGAACTGAAGCTGCTCCGTGGTGAACTGGTGGAACTGAAGGGCACAATATGTAGTATCTGATTGGTGAGGCCGAACACCACATATAGACCCTCACTATGGCACACCCACACAGCCATAGGAGGTCAACACCATGTCCAGCTACACCGCGATGCCATCCCTCGAATCCCTTCAAGAAATCTACAAGATCGACCCGGCGAGTCCCTCGGGTCTCTCCCGCATCAAGGCCACCCGTGGTCGAAACGGTCGAGTCGGCCCAGTCGTGAGCATGGGCAGCGACGGCTACTATCGAATGAAGTTTGACGGCCAGTTCTACCGGACCCATCGAGTCATCTTCTTTATGCACACCGGCATCGACCCTGCCGAGCTTGTTGTCGATCACATTGACGGCAACAAGTTGAATAACAAGGTTGAGAACCTGCGCACCTGTACCCAGCAGGAGAACCTTTGGAACTCCAAGTGCCGTAAGAAAGCCGATGGACTTCCCAAGGGTATCTTCCAGCAGGGAAGTCAATTCGGCGTCAGGCTTTCTATTGGAGACGACAAGCCCGGCGTGGTCTGGTTTGCAAATGTCCGAGCGGCTACCAGATATGTAGATCAGATTCGCAAGCGCTACCACGGCGAATATGCACGCAACGCTTAATTCGCTCAGTCTTTCTCCAGCGTGTCAATAGGGAGGACAAATACCCTCACTATGGCAGTAGGCAGAGAACAGCAAGAAAAAATCTCTCGCCACCTACCGGTTCCTCGAGGACCGATCAGCGACGACCAAGCGACAAGAGACCAGCCACCATTGCGGTGATGCGAGCCAGCGCCAACAGTCCCCGATAAGCAGACCCCAGCGTCTGGCTCCAGTAGGAAGGAGCACAGCTTGATATTGTCGATCCATGAAGCGATGCCCACAAAGGACACCGTTGGAGAGACCGTGCATGGAATTGGGGCCGCCATGCATCGCTCAAGTTGTACGGGGGCCTTTTACTTAAAGATTACTCTTTGAGTAACTCTATTATTATTATCTTTAAATCAATCTAACAATAAGAACTTAAAGATAATCTAATAGATTCCTCTGAGTTAGGGATTGGTCTTGCGACCATAACATCCCTGTTCGATCAGTCACCTCAAAGGAGGTCCATATGAAATTCCACCTTGTACTTGACGGCATCCCACAAGGACGCCAAGAGACCCTGTTGTCTATTGAGGCAGCTATGCCCACTGGTCGCCATCGCCTCGCTGTCTTCAATCTCAAGAACATCGGTCTACGGACCAGTAAAGGATATGAGAGCTGCCTTGAGTATGTGTCGGGCAAGCTGGGAGCGTTCCTCATGGGTCCCCTTGAAGAAACCCTAACGGCTACCGGTCTCGACCTGCTCCGTTTCTACCATGTCATTTGTGGCGTGCCTGTGGTCCTCACAGCCCGTCATTGACCGTCGCCACGGTCCTCTCAAAGATGCCCTTCAGGCTTGCCATGTCCTGAATCAGCGTCATCAACACCAATACCACTTGAAACCCAGAACCTTTTGATCGTCCTTGAAGATGCCCGCGAAGGCTTTCTCCTTGGCCGTCTGGTCGTGCGCGTCTATGGCGCAAGGACGAATCAAAGGGTCCCCAATAGGAGAACCCAACCATGAAAATCACCATCACCAAAGTCCTGAAGAACGAAGTCACCGTGTCGGGCCAGACCCTTAACCGTGAGTACGTCGAGAACATCATGTTGCCCATGCTGGTCGCCCAATGCGGGACCGTTAAGGGCCAGCAATTCGAGATCGTTAAGGCGTTCGATGAGGCCGGTCTGTCGCTCCAAGCGATTCCCGTAGTTGCCCGAGAGTACCGCCAAGACCAGCACCAGAAGGCCCAAGAGAAGGCTCAGAGAGAGGCTGAGGCCCGTTGGCATCAAGAGCGCTGCCGTGAGTACACGCCCCGTGAGATCGCCCAAGCGAAGGCCGAGCGTGCTGCCCGAGCGGCTGCCATCAAAGAGCATGGCATTCGTATCCGAGCTGCCTCCCGCAGCAATAGCGGTGGCTGGTAACAGCGCCTCCCTCGACACACCCACTTCATTCATCTATTCAGGAGGACCATTCCCATGAAACAACCATTCCAGTACGCCAAGCCATCGACCTACACCACCGCCATCACCGATGAGCACACTGGGTCGATTCGATTCAACACTGCTGATGTTCGCCCAGAGACCCAAGCGGCCACCGATGTGTCCGTCTATGTGGAGGCCCTTGTGGAGGCCGCTGAGGACTACTTGAACGGCGATGAGTGGCGAGAGGCCGCCATGGAGGCAACCCCTTGCGAGTTCCGTCCGGCTGGCTCTGAGGCCACTGGGCAACAAATCATCACCATGGCCGACCGCTCTGTCACCTTCGATCCCCGCAAGAACTGGGATAACGAGACCATCGACAAGGGTGAAGTCCTGGCCGGTTCTGTGATCTTCACTGAGGCCACCGACACGGCATTGGTCATCAGCCACCGTGCCACCATCCTTGACCACAACCTGATGGCAGGCTTCACCGTCCAGTCTATGGAGCAAACCGCTGACAAGATGCTTCGTGATATTGAGCACAGCGCAGCCGGTAAGGTCGCTGCCATCTTGGCAACCGCCCCAAGCACTGAGAGCGTCTCTGAGGCCAAGCCAACGGGTAAGCCTGCTGAGATCGCAGAGGACCTCATCGACATCCTCACGACCCACGTTAACCAGACTGTAGGGACCTCGCTGAGTGACTTCGTGATCTTGCTGCCTGTATCGCAGGTGGCGGTCCTTGAGCGTGCTGCTCAACGTGCCGGTCAGGACTCTATTGAGGACCTAATCGGCGCAGGCGTACAGGCGTACACCGGGACCGACCACGGCATCTTCATGTTGCCCAAGCTGTTCACCTCACTGAGCTACCGTGAGCGCCAAGACGGCAGCGTGTGGCGCATCGAAGCGACCCGCAACCCGAACGCCCAAGGCTGGGACCTTGAGATCATGGCTGTGGTGGACATCATCGCCAATGGCATGGTCAAGGTGAAACTGACTACCGATGGTCTTCAGACCGTCCAAGTGCCGTTCCCGCTGGTCACCAATGTGAAGCTGACCGCCGAGTGATCCAGTAAGTAGCCCCGTAAGGCCGGACCTAAAGAGGGACCGGCGGGGGCACCGCTTCAACGAGCTGAAATCTCAGCCCGTCTTTGTGCATCCAGAAAATGGACGCGCAAACCAATACTGCCCGTCGCTGGGCACACCTAAACGAAAGTCTTCCTGTTTGTTCCTTCATGCCACCGGCAGAACCCTTGGTCGGGTCTTTCGGCTGCCCGTGGGAGCGAACTTGAGGGAGCAAACAAGAGGAAAAGACCAATGAGCATCGACATCAAACACAAGCATTCCGGTCACGTCATCATCATCGAAGGCCACGCCTTCAAGGCAAACGACCGGGGCCAATGGGACCTGACAGACATCTGGCGAACCCTGAAGCTGCCAAAGGGCAAGCAACCGGGCCAATGGAACAACTTGAAGGAAGGCCAATACATGAGGGAAATGGGTTTTTCCCATTCCGCTAAGGCTGGTGCAGTTACAGTGACCCACGCCAACAAACGAGCAGCTCTTGCCTATGCGGGCTGGGTCTCTCGTGAGTTCGAGACGATGGTCTATGACGCCTTCGAGGCGATCCTTGAGATGCCGGAGGTAGCTGCACTGGTGGCCGACAAGATGGCCTCACTGGGCAATGACCATGGTGCAAACATCCTCAAGCGCATGACCTTCAACGACAAGTGCGATTGGAAAGCAATGAAGGCTCCCCACAAGAATACTCAAAGGGGCCTAAAGGCTGCCGTCAGAAAAGGCCATTTGACACTTCAGCGAGCTGGCGAGCTTGGACTTAGAATCTAAGCAGGAATAAATACTTTCGTAACCAGAAGCTAAGGGTCTATGCTTGTGGAATAACTCGAATCTCAAGGACCTACGATGAGTGTCACGCTATGTTACACCTACAAGGGCAAGCGAGTCGTCACTAAGGTTCCTGTTGAGTCTCTGACCCCACATGCAGCGCTATGCTTTGCATTACTTCAATCAGGTGCTTCTGATGACCAATCTCAAAAGAGCTGGCCGCATTCCTATGAGCGCCTCCTTGAAGTAGCTCAACAACACGAACTCACAGACGTTCGTTTTCACAAGTCATTTTAATCTCTATAGGAGAACCCCATGGACCACCTACAGGCCCTCTACTGGGTCTGTCTGGCCGTTCAACTGGGGTTCTGGTTGTGGTCGCATAGACCCTCTTGAGAATCTGACAGAAAAATCTGAAAGGTCACCATTACAAGACTTCCCGCGCAGGTTCCCCCGTAGGCCCTCGCATGGGTGCCCGTGGGTGCGTTAAGGACCCCAGTAATTCGCCCTTGCGGTCTCGCTGTCTGTCACCAACACTGTCACCAGCTTTGTCACCAAATTCCTTGAGGTCCTCTATGAAGCCCGCTACGCTTGGCCTGCCGCCATACCCCACTCAGTTCTGGGCCAACCCTGAAAACTTCGGCAAGTATTGGTGGTGATGATGAGTGTCTCGGTTTGCCCTTGTGGCAGCGGCAACCTGCTCGACGCCTGCTGTGGGCATTACCATGCCGGCACTGCGGCTCCCGACGCCCAGACATTGATGCGTTCGCGCTACAGCGCCTATGTATTGGGGCTGGTCGACTACCTGGTGGCCACCACCCTGCCGGCCCAGCAGGAGGGGCTGGATCGTGCTGCCATGGCAGCATGGAGCGCCCAGAGCACCTGGCTGGGCCTGGAGGTGGAAAGCGCCGAAGTACTCGGCGGCCAGCCCGAACACGCCTTCGTGACCTTCACCGCACGCTGGCATGACCAGGCGGGCGACCATCAGCACCGTGAGCGCTCTGCTTTCGTGCAGCACGAGCGGCGCTGGTATTTCATCGACCCCACCGTTGCGCTCAAGGCCGGCCGCAACGACCCCTGCCCCTGCGGCAGCGGGCAGAAATTCAAGAAATGCTGTGCCAGCTACGTTGGCAATTGAGCATGATTGCCGCCACCCGCCTGCTGTTGCTCGGCGCCTTGCTGGGGCTGCTGGCGGGCTGTGCGAGCTGGGGCGACGATGATACGCGCGAGCCTGAGCTGCACCTGGACAAGGTGGAAACGGTAAAGGCGCGGCTGCTGCAGCAGGAATTCGTCCTGCACCTGCGCGTCGACAACCCCAACGACAGCCGCCTGTTCATTCGCAACCTGAGCTATTCGGTGTGGCTCGACGACCTGCTGCTGGCGCAGGACGAAGTGAGCCTATGGCGCAGCGTTGGCGGGCATGCCCGGCGCACGTTCAAGATCACCGCGCGAACCAATCTGTGGCAGCACCTGAAACCGCTGGCCAAGCTGCTCAAGAGCGGGCAGCCACTGCATTACCGCCTGCGGGGCGAGCTGGAGACCGGACTGATCATCCATCAGGACCTGCACTTGTCGCGCAGTGGTGAGATAATCCCCGGCGATCTCATACCGGAGTAACCCTGCAATGACTCAGCAACCCCATGTTCATGGCCCTGACTGCAACCACGGTCACGATCATCAGCATGATCACGACCATGGCCATGTACACGGCCCTCACTGCAACCATGGCCACCAGGAGCCTGTGCGCAACGCCCTGAAGGACGTCGGCCGCAACGACCCGTGCCCGTGCGGCAGCCAGAAAAAGTTCAAGAAGTGCCACGGCGCTTGATTCATTGAACTCGGGTACCTGCAGCGACGATGGCGGCGGTGCGGGTACCGCTGGTAAATAAACCGCTGTCGCACCTTGCACGGCGCCTGCGCGCTCACTACCTTAGCGCCTTTCGAACCCCGCCACGCCTTGCAGGAGCCCTTGTCATGGCCGCCCCAGTCCTTCCTCCCTTCCGCCTGCGGTTCAGTAGCGCCGCCACGCTGCTCGGCATGCTCGGGCTCGCCGGCTGCCAGATGGGTGGTTACCAGGACAGCGTGCCACCGTCGACCGGCGTGCAGCCACTCAAAGGCCTGGCGCAGAATGCTTCGGTCCGGCGCAACGCCATGGGCGCACCGCTGATCGAAAGCAGCAGTTTCCATGACGCGCTGTTCACCCTCGGCTATGTGCATGCCGGCGATCGCATCGAGCAGATGCTTGCCATGCGCCTGCTCGCCCAAGGCCGCCTGGCGGAGCTGGCCGGCAGCGAAGCGCTGGATATCGACCGGCTGATGCGCGCCGCTAACCTGAAGCAGAACGCCGCCCAGCAGTACGCCGATGCCTCGCCGCGCCTGAAGCGCTTCTTTGAAGTGTACGCCCGTGGGGTCAACGCCTACCTGTTCCGCTACCGCGACAAGCTGCCGGCCAACCTGGCCAGCAGTGGCTATCGCCCTGAGTACTGGAAGCCTGAAGACTCGGCATTGATCTTCAACCTGTACGCCTTCAGCCAGTCGGTAAACCTGCAGGAAGAACTCAGCGCCCTGACCCTGGCGCAGAAAGTCGGCAACGACAAACTACCCTGGTTGTTGCCCGGCGCACCGGACGAGCCCCTGGCAGAAGCCGAGGTGGAAAAACTCAAGGGCCTGAACCTGAGCAGCCAACTGCCAGGTTTGCCCGCGCTGGCAGCGGCCAGCCAGAAACTTGCCGATCTCGACCTGCTCGGCAGCCCCGGTTCGGCCAACCTGGCGCTCGGCCCGCAACGCAGCCGCAGCGGCAAGAGCCTGCTGGCCAGCGACAGCCGAGCAGCGTGGGCGCTGAGCCCGGTGCAGATCCACACCGGCAGATATCAGGTCGCAGGCCTGTCATTGCCAGGCCTGCCCATCGTACTGGCCGGCTACAACGGCAAGCTGGCCTGGAGCAGCAGCGCGGTGATGGCCGACAACCAGGACCTGTATCTGGAGCAGCTGCGCCACGCCGGCAGCCAGGTGACCTATCTGGCCGACGGCAAGTGGCTGCCGGCCCGCGCCCGCAGCGAAACCTTCTTCGTCCGTGGCCAGCGCCCAGTGCGCGAGGTGATGTACGACACCCGGCACGGCACCCTGCTCCCCCAGGCAGGCAGCGCCAGCCTGGGCCTGGCCCTGAGCCTGCCCCAACTCAAGGGCGACCGTAGCCTCGACGCGCTGTTCGACCTGACCCGCGCGCAGAATGTCGAGCGCGCCTTCGACAGCACCCGCGAAGTCGCCACTGCCGCGCTCAACTTCGTCTTCGCCGAGCCCGAGCACATCGGCTGGCAGGTCAGCGGCCGCTACCCGAACCGCCGTGAAGGCCAGGGCCTGCTGCCATCGCCCGGCTGGGAGGGGCGCTATGACTGGGATGGTTATGCCGACCCGATGCTGCACCCCTATGACCAGGACCCCGCGGCCGGCTGGATCGCCCATGCCAACCAACGCAGCCTGCCGCGTGGCTACGGCATGCAGCTGTCGAGTACCTGGTACTACCCTGAACGCGCCGAGCGCCTCGGCCAGCTGGCCGGCAACGGTCGGCACGACAACCGCAGCCTGATGGCCCTGCAGAACGATCAGGTGACGTTGCTGAGCGACAAGCTCAAGCAAATGTTCGACGCCCCCGGCATGGCCCAGCCGCTCAAGCAGGCGATAGACGCCCTGCCTGCATCCCAGCGTGACAAGGCGCGCGACACCCTGGCCCGGCTGAAGGCCTTCGACGGCCGTCTGAGCCCGGTCTCGGCCGATGCCGCGCTGTATCAGCTCTTCCTCCAGGAAGTAGCCCGGCAGACCTTCCTCGACGACCTCGGTCCGGAATCGAGCCCAGCCTGGCAAGCCTTTGTCAGCAACGCCCGCCTGTCGTATTCGGCCCAGGCCGACCACCTGCTGGGCCGCGACGACAGCCCGTTCTGGGATGATCGGACTACGCCGCAGAAAGAGGACAAACCGGCCATCCTCGCCCGCAGCCTGGCGGCCGCCGTGGATACTGGCACCGCGCAGCTGGGCAGCGACCGACGCGCCTGGCAGTGGGGCAAACTGCACCAGTACCGCTGGCCGGCCCCTGCTTACCACGGCCTGGGCGACCCACTGAGCCGCTCACCGATAGCTGCCGGTGGCGATTTCACCACCCTGGCCCTGACCCCTTACGCCTGGGGCAGCGATTTCGACACCCGCCTGCCGGCCTCGGCACGCATGATCGTCGACTTCGGCCAGGCCGAGCCGCTCCAGGTCCTGACCAGCAACGGCCAGTCGGGCAACCCGGCCAGTGCGCATTACAGCGACGGGCTGGACGCCTGGTTCAAGGGGCGGTTCATGAGCCTGCCGCTGCAGCCGCAGAACTTTGGCCGGGCCTATGGCAGCCAGCGATTGACACTGGTGCCGGGCCGCTAGCGGCCAGAGTTCCTCCTGACCACCCTCGAGCCATGTACTTAGCATCCTGTCGTACTGCATTTGCCTTTCGGCGAGCGCAGTACAACCCAACTTAAAAGGATGACTAACATGAGCAGCGAAACCCTCAAGATCGAAATCTCCTGGCCAGCATCGATGACCGTTCCGGCAGGCGCGACCATCAATGCGCAGCTGTGGGCTGGCAATGCAAGCGCCGGCTACAGCCTGATCGGCGACCTGGATTCCTCGGCAGCCGCAGATAGCTCGCCGGCCATACTGGAAATTCCTTACAGCCAGGAAGACCTGCAGTCCCATGATGGCAAGACGACCTGGGACTACTTCCATACCTCGCCCTACCTGGCGCACGACAACAAACGCCTGAATATCGGCTATGCGCAAAAAATCAGCATTGCCGATGCCAAGGCCAACGGCTGGAAAATAAACCTGCGCTGAGCATTCGAGGCGCCATCCCGGAACCCGGGCTGGCGCTCGTCATCGTCCGAACTTCCCCCACCCTGTGACGTTCTCAACTGGTAAGCCCTCTACCCAGGCATTGCCATGGATCTTGTCATCGCCCGCCCCGAAGGCCTGTACTGCCCGCCGGGGGACTTTTATATCGACCCCTGGCGTCCGGTCGAGCGCGCCGTGATCACCCACGGCCATGGCGACCATGCCCGCACCGGCAATCAGCACTATCTGACCGCCGCCCCCGGAGCCGGCATCCTGCGCAGCCGACTGGGCCAAGGCATCGACCTGCAGACGCTGCCCTACGGTGAATGCATCCAGCATCACGGCGTCACCCTCAGCCTGCACCCGGCCGGCCATGTGCTGGGTTCGGCACAGGTGCGTCTTGAGTACCAAGGCGAAGTATGGGTCGCTTCGGGTGATTACAAAGTCGAGCCGGACGGCACCTGCGCAGCCTTCGAGCCGGTGCGCTGCCATACCTTCATCACCGAGTCCACGTTCGGCCTGCCGATCTACCGTTGGCCCAGCCAGGCAGATATCTTTGCCGGGATCAATGCCTGGTGGCGGAGCAACTGTGAACAAGGCAAGGCCAGCGTGCTGTTCTGCTATGCCTTCGGCAAGGCTCAGCGAATTCTCCATGGCCTGGACCCGGACATCGGGCCGATCCTTGTGCATGGCGCTGTCGAGCCGCTGAACCGGGTATACCGCGAAGCCGGTGTGCGCCTGCCGACCACCCGCTATGCCGGGGAGGTCCCGCGCAACGACCCGCTGCTGCGCCAGGCATTGATCCTGGCGCCGCCCTCCGCCGCAGGGAGTAGCTGGATGCGCCGATTCGGCGAATACAGCGATGCCTTTGCCAGCGGCTGGATGCTGTTGCGCGGTACCCGCCGTCGGCGTGGTGTCGACCGTGGCTTCGTGTTGTCCGACCACGCCGACTGGCCGGGGTTGCTGTGGGCCATCGAGCAGACGGCTGCCGAGCGGGTCATGGTCACCCACGGGTCAGTGAATGTGCTGGTGCGCTACCTGAACGAACAAGGCCTGGATGCCCGTGCCTTCGTGACCGAATACGGCGAAGAGGATGACATCACCGCCACGGAGCCCGAGGAATGAAAGCCTTCGCCGAACTGTACCTGCGCCTGGATGCGACCACCTCCAGCAACGCCAAACTCGAAGCCTTGCGTGACTACTTTGCTAAAGCGCCCGCCGAAGATGCTGCCTGGGCCGTCTACTTCCTGGCTGGCGGGCGTCCGCGCCAGTTGGTGCCGACCCGCGTTTTACGCGAATTGGCCACGGCCTTGGCGGGGTTGCCCGACTGGTTGTTCGAAGAAAGTTACCAGGCAGTCGGCGACCTGGCCGAAACCATCTCGCTGCTGTTGCCGCAAGCCTTCCATGCCAGCGAAGACGGCCTGGCACACTGGGTCGAAGCGCATCTGCTACCCTTGCGCGGCCTGCCGCCAGAGGAAATCCAGCGACGCCTGCCCCCGCTGTGGGCACAGCTGGACCGCCCCAGCCTGATGCTGTGCCTGAAGCTGATCACCGGCAGCTTTCGGGTCGGTGTATCCAAGCTGCTGGTCACTCGCGCCCTGGCGCAACTGGCGGGCCTCGATGCCAAGCGCGTGGCCCAGCGCTTGGTCGGCTATACCGATATCGGCCACCGCCCGACGGCCGCCAGCTACCATCGTCTGATCGCCGAAGAATCCAGCGATGAACATAGCCAGCGGGGTGGCCAACCTTATCCCTTCTTCCTCGCTCACGCCCTGCAGGCACCGCCCGAGCAGTTCGAAGCGCTGCTCGGTCCTCCCGCTGGCTGGCTGATCGAATGGAAGTGGGATGGCATACGCGCTCAAGTGGTCAAGCGTGATGGCCAGCTGTGGATTTGGTCCCGAGGCGAAGAACTGGTCACCGAGCGCTTTCCCGAGCTGCACAGCCTGGCCGAAAGCTTGCCCGACGGTACGGTGCTCGACGGTGAGATCCTGGTCTGGAAGCCCGGCGTCGATGCCGGCGCACCGGCAGTGCAGCCGTTCGCCGTGCTGCAACAGCGCATCGGCCGCAAGACACTGGGCAAGAAGTTGCTGGCGGACGCGCCGGTAGTGCTGCAAGCCTATGACTTGCTGGAGTGGCAAGGCGAGGACTGGCGCAGCCGGCCTCAACATGAACGGCGCCAGCAACTGCAGCGCCTGTTGGCAGAACATCCCTTGGCCCCCCTGCTGCTTTCACCACTGCTCGAGGGCAACGACTGGGCAGAACTGGCGCGGCAACGCGAGCAATCGCGCAGCCTGGGTGTGGAGGGCTTGATGCTCAAGCAGCGTGACGCGCTGTACGGCGTGGGCCGGACCAAGGACATGGGGTTGTGGTGGAAGTGGAAGATCGACCCGTTCAGCGTCGATGCGGTGCTGATCTACGCCCAACGCGGCCATGGCCGCCGTGCCAGCCTCTACAGCGACTACACCTTCGCCGTGTGGAATGCGCCAGCGGGCACGCCCGACCGTGCGCTGGTGCCCTTCGCCAAGGCTTATTCCGGGCTCAGCGACGCAGAGATGCGCAAGGTGGATGCGATCATTCGCAAGACCACGGTGGAAACCTTCGGGCCGGTGCGTAGCGTCACCCCGACACTGGTCTTTGAGCTGGGCTTCGAGGGCATCGCGCTGTCCAAGCGCCACAAGAGCGGTATCGCCGTGCGATTTCCGCGGATGTTGCGCTGGCGCCTGGACAAACCGGTCGATGAAGCCGATGACCTGGCAAGCCTGCAGGCATTGTTGGTCTGAAAGAAGGCCTCACGGTGAGGCGCGGTAACGGAAATTATGCTTCTATCTTTGTGCCGACCGGTGTCGCAGAACGTTTTCGCCACGCAGCCAGGACCCCCATGCACCATTCAACCCACGACTTGCTCTCGCCCGTACCGGGCATTTCACGCCAATTGCACAGCTTCCACTTCGGCCCACGGGGTGGCGCCAAGGTGTATATCCAGGCCTCGCTGCATGCCGACGAACTGCCCGGCATGCTGGTCGCCTGGCATCTCAAGCGTCGCCTCGCCGAGCTGGAACAGCAGGGTCGCCTGCTGCGCGAAATCATCCTGGTACCCGTGGCCAACCCGGTCGGCCTGGAACAGGTGATGCTGGATGCGCCCCTGGGCCGTTTCGAACTGCAGAGCGGCGAGAACTTCAACCGCAACTTCGTCGACCTTTCCGACAGCATCGGCGACCAGATCGAAGGTCATCTGAGCCAGGACCCGGCGCACAACGTGGCGCTGATCCGCGAGTACCTGCGGCGTGGCCTGGATGCCCACCCGGCGCGCACGCCGTTGCAGTCGCAGCGCCTGACCTTGCAACGGCTGGCCTGCGATGCCGACCTGGTGCTGGACCTGCACTGTGATTTCGAAGCGGTCGAGCACCTGTATACCACCCCGGAAGCCTGGCCGCAGGTCGAGCCACTGGCCCGCTACCTGGGCGCCCAGGCCAGCCTGTTGGCCACCGACTCCGGCGGGCAATCGTTCGACGAATGCTTCAGCCTGGTCTGGTGGCAGCTGCAGCAACGCTTTGGCAAGCACTTCCCGATCCCGCTGGGGAGCATCTCGGTCACCGTAGAACTGCGGGGCCAGGCCGACGTCAGCCATGACCTGGCCAGCCAGGACTGCCAGGCGATTCTCGACTATCTTACCCATGCCGGCGTCATCGAAGGCACCGCCACCCCGCTGCCCGAGCTGCCGCGGCCGGCCACCCCACTGGCCGCTGTCGAACCCGTGGCAGCGCCCCTTGGCGGGCTGCTGGTGTATCACGCCCGCCCCGGTCAGCAGCTGGAGGCCGGGCAACTGATCGCTGAAGTCATCGACCCGCTCAGCGACCGGGTGACGGCCGTGCGCAACAGCCAGCCTGGCTTGCTCTACGCCCGCAGCGTGCGGCGCATGGCCACGGCCGGCATGGTCATCGCCCATGTCGCCGGCGAGCAGGTGCTGCGCAGCGGCTACCTGCTGGCCAATTGATCGGTTAAAACCAAAGCGTGCGGCAAGTGGTCTGTAGAAACACAACCTGCGCAGGACTGCTTGCCCCCATGCCCGCCGCTTCCAACCTCGCCGATACCTGGTTCGCCGCCCGCGGCTGGAAACCCTTCGCCTTCCAGCGCCAGGTATGGGCAGCAGTCGGACGTGGCGAATCAGGGCTATTGCATGCCAGCACAGGGGCGGGCAAGACCTATGCGGTCTGGCTGGCTGCACTACGCGCCTTCGCCACAGCCGCCAGCGGGCGCCAGCCGGCCGCACTGCAGGTGCTGTGGATCACCCCCATGCGCGCACTGGCGGCTGATACAGCGCGCGCGCTGCAAGCGCCAGTGGAGGAGCTCGGCCTGAACTGGACGGTCGGCGTGCGCAGCGGCGATACCGGCAGTGCCGAGCGCGCTCGCCAGGCCCGGCGCCTGCCAAGCGTGCTGATCACCACGCCGGAAAGCCTGACACTGCTGCTGACCCGGGCCCAGGCCGCCGAAGACTTCGCCAGCTTGCGCCTGGTGGTGGTAGATGAATGGCACGAGCTGCTTGGCAACAAGCGCGGCGTTCAACTGCAACTGGCCCTGGCCCGCCTGCGCCGCTGGCATCCGGGCCTGATCACCTGGGGCTTGTCGGCCACGCTCGGCAACCTGCCGCACGCCCTCGACGTACTGTTGCCGGGCGGTGGACTGCTGGTCAAAGGTCGCCAGGACAAACAGCTGCTGGTCGACACCTTGCTGCCCGATGCCATCGAGCGCTTCCCCTGGGCCGGGCACATGGGCCTGAAAATGCTCGGCCAGGTGGCCCATGAACTCGACGCCAGCTCAAGCAGCCTGGTATTCACCAACACCCGTGCCCAGGCCGAACTGTGGTACCAGGCCCTGCTCGACGCCCGCCCCGATTGGGCCGGGCAGATTGCCTTGCATCATGCGTCACTGGCCCGGGCGACCCGCGACTGGGTCGAACAGAGCCTCAAGCAGGGCACGCTCAAGGCCGTCATCTGCACCTCCAGCCTAGACCTGGGGGTGGACTTCCTGCCGGTCGAACGGGTGCTGCAGATCGGTTCGGCCAAAGGCATTGCCCGCCTCATGCAGCGCGCCGGGCGCTCTGGCCATGCCCCGGGACGCCGCTCACGCGTCACCCTGGTGCCCACCCATAGCCTGGAGCTGGTGGAGGCTGCCGCCGCCCGGGCGGCCCTGGCCGCCGGCCATATCGAAGCGCGCCGCTCGCCGCGCCTGTGCCTGGACGTGCTGGTCCAGCATCTGGTCAGCATGGCCCTGGGCAGTGGCTTTCGGCCTGACGAACTGCTCGCGGAAGTCCGCAGCACCTGGGCGTTCCGTGAGCTGCGTGACAGCCAGTGGCAATGGGCGCTGGATTTCGTCAATCACGGCGGCCACGCATTGACGGCGTACCCCGACTATCAGCGTGTCGAGGCGCACCCCGACGGGGTCTGGCGGGTGGCCAGCGAGCGCCTGGCGAGGCGTCACCGCATGGGCATCGGAACCATCGTCAGCGACGCCAGCCTGCAGCTCAAGTATTGGAGCAAGGGTGGGGGCGGCAAGCACCTGGGCAGTGTCGAGGAAGCCTTCATCGCCCGCCTGCGCCCCGGCGATACGTTGGTGTTTGCCGGACGGGTCCTGGAGTTGGTACGGGTAGAAGGGATGACCGCCTACGTGCGCCGCAGCACCGCGCGCAAGGCCGCCGTGGCGCGCTGGAATGGCGGGCGCATGCCACTGTCCAGCGAGCTGGCCGACGCCGTGGTCGAACAACTCGATGCTGCGGCGCATGGGGCCTATCACGGCCCGGAGATGCAGGCCGTGCTGCCGCTGCTGGCCTTGCAGTCGAAGTGGTCAGCCTTACCCACCCGCAACACACTGCTGGCCGAAACGCTGGGATCACGCCAGGGCTCGCATCTGTTCCTCTACCCGTTTGCCGGGCGCATGGCCAACCTGGGCCTGGCCAACCTGATCGCCTGGCGGGTAAGCCGGGTGCAGCCACTGTCGGTATCCATCGCCGTGAACGACTATGGTTTCGAACTGCTCAGCCCCAGCGCCGTGGATTGGGCCAGTTGCCTGCCGGACGCGCTGTCGGGCGACAACCTGCTGGAGGACGTGCTGGCAAGCCTGAACGCTGGCGAAATGGCGCTGCGACGCTTCCGCGAAATCGCCCAGATTGCCGGGCTGGTGTTCGGCGGCTACCCGGCCGCTCAAAAGAGCACCCGACAGATTCAGGCTTCCAGCGGGTTGTTCTATGAAGTATTCCGCAAACACGACGCCAGCAACTTGCTGCTGGGCCAGGCGCGCGATGAAGTACTGAACGAAGAACTGGAGATCGAGCGCCTGCAGCGGCAGTTGCTCAAGATGCAAAACCTGCAACTGGACCTGCGCATGCTGCAACGGCCTGGCCCCCTGGCATTCGCCCTGCTGGTCGAAGGCATGCGCGAGACTTTGAGCACGGAAAAGCTGGCGGACCGCATTGCACGGATGGTGACCGACCTGGAAAAAGCGGCAAACCGGCCATGAATACCTATCTGCCTGTCGAACACTGTGGCGAAACGCTCTGGCTGCTACCAGACAAGGCCATCTACTGGCCGGCCCGCCGCACCTTGCTGGTGGCCGACGTTCATATCGGCAAGGCAGCCAGTTACCGGGCACTGCATCAACCCGTTCCGCGTGGTACCACCAGCGCAACCCTGGCACGCCTGGATAGATTACTGCACAGCTACGCCTGCGAGCAGCTGATCATCCTTGGCGACTTCCTGCATGCCCGCGCTGCGCTGGCGCCTGGCACGCAGGCCAGCCTGCAGGCATGGAGAACCCGCCACAGCGCGGTGAAGGTAGTCCTGGTACGGGGTAATCATGATCGCCACGCCGGTGATCCGCCGGTGCAACTGGGGATCGAAGTGGTAGACGAACCCCTGCTGCTGGCGCCCTTTGCCCTGCAGCACGAACCGACGCCCCACCCCAGCCACCCGGTACTCGCCGGGCACGTGCATCCGGTGTACGTGCTGCGAGGGCGGGCGCGGCAACGGTTGAGGCTGCCGTGCTTCCTGATCGATGCTCAGGTCAGCCTGCTCCCGGCGTTCGGTGAGTTCACCGGTGGGTGGTTGGTCGAACCGGGTTCCGATACGCGGGTTTTCCTGGCCGGAGGCGATCAGGTCTGGGCGCTGGCCACCTGAGTCAGGCGACAGGAGACGGTGGTGGCTCGTCGGGAAGGGTTGGCTCACCGGGCTCCATCGGGGGATGATCACCAGGCTCTGGCGGCTGCGGCGTATCAGGATCAGGCTGGTGCGGCACACCGCCAGCCTGCACGGGCAGCGGGTGCGCCAGCAGTGACCAGGCCAGCAACCCGATCTGGTTGGGCTGCAGTACAGCCAGCTTCGCACTGATTGCGGGGTTGAGTTTCATTGGCAGCTCCTGGACGAGGGCCAACACGCTGCATACGTATCGGCACTGTTCAACCTGTTGGAGTGCCATCAGGGAAACTAATTCCCTGCGCTCGTCGGATCAGGTGCGTGGCAGGGTGACGCCGCGCTGCCCTTGGTACTTGCCGCCCCGGTCCTTGTACGACACTTCACACTCTTCGTCGGACTGCAGGAACAGCATCTGCGCCACGCCTTCGTTGGCGTAGATCTTGGCCGGCAGCGTGGTGGTATTGGAGAACTCCAGGGTCACGTGGCCTTCCCACTCCGGCTCCAGCGGCGTGACGTTGACGATGATGCCGCAACGGGCGTAGGTGCTCTTGCCCAGGCAGATGGTCAACACATCACGCGGAATGCGGAAGTACTCGACGGTGCGAGCCAGGGCGAAGGAGTTCGGCGGGATGATGCAGACGTCGCTCTTGATGTCGACGAAGCTGCCGGCATCGAAGTTCTTCGGGTCGACGGTGGCCGAGTTGATGTTGGTGAACACCTTGAATTCGTCGGCGCAGCGCACGTCGTAGCCGTAGCTGGAAACGCCAAAGGAGATGACACGGTTGTCCTGCTCGCCGCGCACCTGGCGCTCGACGAACGGTTCGATCATGCCGTGTTCCTGCGCCATGCGGCGAATCCACTTGTCCGATTTGATGCTCATGGCGGGGTGTCCTGAAGAGTTGCGAGGGGAAAATCCAGACGCGCATCTTACCGGTCCCGGCGCCCGGGTTAAAGTTCCAGTGCCCCATCCCGCGCCGGACGGGGGTCGCAGCCGCCGTCGATCCGAATTTGCGTAAAGCGTTCACAGACCATTGGCAGCTCGTGGAAAGTGGGGTAAGGTGGCGCCACTGTGCTGCACGTGACACCGAGAATCTCTAGTTTGATGCACGATCCTGATCGGCCCATCGCTGAATTTTCTGCTCTCTTTGCGCTCAGTCCCGGCCAGGGTTTTTCCTGACCGTTATCAAATTGTCCAAGGAGACAGAAAAATGTCCAACCGTCAATCCGGTGTTGTTAAGTGGTTCAACGATGAGAAAGGCTACGGCTTCATCACCCCTCAGTCGGGCGATGACCTGTTCGTGCACTTCAAAGCCATCCAAGCTGACGGCTTCAAAACCCTGAAAGAAGGCCAGGCTGTTACTTTCGTCGCTACCCGCGGCCAGAAAGGCATGCAGGCTGAAGAAGTTCAAATCGCCTAAGTCGATTTAGCTTTCTAGCTTTCAAAAAAACCCGCCTTCTGGCGGGTTTTTTTATGCCTGACCGAAAATTGGTGCTGGCTTCTTCGCGGGCTCGCCCGCTCCGACACAAACCGCGCAACACTTGAAGGCTGCGCTGTTCTGGGAGCGGGATTACCCGCGAAGCAGGCGACTCGGTTCGGATCAGTCCTCGCTGATGGTGATGCTCGGCATCGCCGGCGCCGCCGCTTCCTGCAACACGATGCGTGCGCCTACCTGGCGGGCCAATTCCTGGTAGACCATGGCAATCTGGCTTTCCGGCTCAGCGATCGCCGTCGGCTTGCCGCTATCGGCCTGTTCGCGGATCAGCATCGACAGCGGCAGCGAGGCCAGCAGGTCGACGCCGTATTGCGCCGCCAGCTTCTCGCCACCGCCTTCGCCGAACAGGTGCTCGGCGTGGCCGCAGTTCGAGCAGATGTGCACGGCCATGTTCTCGACCACGCCCAACACCGGAATGTTGACCTTGCGGAACATCTCCACACCCTTCTTGGCATCCAGCAGGGCCAGGTCCTGTGGCGTGGTAACGATCACCGAACCGGCCACCGGCACCTTCTGCGCCAGGGTCAGCTGGATATCGCCGGTACCCGGCGGCATGTCGATGACCAGATAATCCAGGTCGTCCCAGGCGGTCTGGGTCACCAGCTGCAGCAGCGCACCCGATACCATCGGCCCACGCCAGACCATCGGCGTGTTGTCATCGGTGAGGAACGCCATGGACATCACTTCCACACCATGGGCCTTGATCGGCACGAACCACTTCTGTTCGCGGATCTGCGGGCGGGTACCCTCGGCGATACCGAACATCACGCCCTGGCTGGGGCCGTAGATATCGGCATCGAGAATGCCCACGCGGGCGCCTTCACGGGCCAGGGCCAAGGCCAGGTTGGCCGCGGTGGTCGATTTGCCGACACCGCCCTTGCCCGAGGCCACGGCAATGATGTTCTTGACGTTGGCCATGGCCGGCACCTGGGCCTGGGCCTTGTGAGCGGCGACGACACAGTCGATCGACACCTGGGCCGAGCTGACGCCGTCGAGATTCTCGATCGCGGTCTGCAGCACCTGGGCCCAACCGTTCTTGAACAGGCCGGCGGCGTAGCCCAGTTGCAACTGCACAGCGACTTGCCCGCCCTGGATGTCGATGGCGCGCACGCATCCGGCGCTGACCGGGTCCTGATTCAGGTAGGGGTCGGTGTACTGGCGAAGCACGCCTTCGACGGCGGCACGGGTGACGGCACTCATGGACACTCCCATTGGCAAACTGAGTACGAAACAGACGCCTATCCTAACCCGTCAATCGTCAGCAGATGCGCGCTTGGGGTGAAATATCTTCGCCGGCCCTTTATAGTGGCCGATCACCCTCATTTTTACCCGAGCCAGATAAGTAGCCGAGCCACCATGTCCGAGCCACGTCAGATTCTCGTTACCAGCGCCCTGCCCTATGCCAATGGATCCATCCACCTTGGCCATATGCTGGAGTACATCCAGACGGACATGTGGGTGCGCTTCCAGAAACTGCGCGGCAACCAGTGCATCTACGTCTGCGCCGACGACGCCCACGGCTCGGCCATCATGTTGCGTGCCGAGAAGGAAGGCATCACCCCTGAGCAGCTGATCGCCAATGTCCAGGCCGAGCACAGTGGTGACTTCGCCGACTTCCTGGTGGACTTCGACAACTTCCACTCCACCCACAGTGACGAAAACCGCGAGCTGTCAGGCCTGATCTACGGCCGCCTGCGCGACGCAGGGCACATCGCCACCCGTTCGGTGACCCAGTATTTCGACCCCGAAAAGGGCATGTTCCTGGCCGACCGTTTCATCAAGGGCACCTGCCCGAAATGCGCGGCTGAGGATCAGTACGGCGACAACTGCGAGAAATGCGGCGCCACCTATGCCCCGACTGAGCTGAAGAACCCCAAGTCGGCCATCTCCGGGGCCACTCCGGTGCTGCGCGATTCCCAGCACTTCTTCTTCAAGCTGCCTGACTTCCAGGCCATGCTGCAGCAGTGGACCCGCAGCGGAACCCTGCAGGACGCCGTGGCCAACAAGCTTGCCGAATGGCTGGATTCCGGCCTGCAAGAGTGGGACATCTCGCGTGATGCGCCGTACTTCGGCTTCGAGATCCCGGGCGAGCCGGGCAAGTATTTCTACGTCTGGCTGGACGCGCCAATCGGCTACATGGCCAGCTTCAAGAACCTGTGCGCACGCCGCCCGGAGCTGGACTTCGACGCTTTCTGGAACGAAGGCTCCAAGGCCGAGCTGTATCACTTCATCGGCAAGGACATCGTCAACTTCCACGCCCTGTTCTGGCCTGCCATGCTCGAAGGTGCCGGCTTCCGCAAGCCGACTGCAGTCAACGTGCACGGCTACCTGACCGTCAACGGCGCCAAGATGTCCAAGTCGCGCGGCACCTTCATCAAGGCCCGAACCTACCTGGACCACCTGCACCCGGAATACCTGCGCTACTACTACGCCGCCAAGCTCGGCCGGGGCGTCGATGACCTCGACCTGAACCTCGAGGATTTCGTGCAGAAGGTCAACTCCGACCTGGTTGGCAAAGTGGTCAACATTGCCAGCCGTTGCGCCGGCTTCATCCACAAGGGCAATGCCGGCGTGATGGTCGCTGGCGATGCTGCGCCAGAACTGACCGAGGCCTTCCTCGCCGCCGCCCCGTCGATCGCCGAAGCCTATGAGGGCCGCGATTTTGGCCGTGCCATGCGTGAAATCATGGCGCTGGCTGACCGCGCCAACGCCTGGATCGCTGACAAGGCACCTTGGTCGCTGGCCAAGCAGGAAGGCAAGCAGGACGAGGTCCAGGCCATTTGCGCCCAGGGCATCAACCTGTTCCGCCAGCTGGTGATCTTCCTGAAACCCGTGCTGCCGCTGCTCGCCGCTGATGCCGAGGCATTCCTCAACGTCGCGCCACTGACCTGGAACGACCATCAATCGCGCCTGGAAAACCACCAGCTGAACCCGTTCAAGGCGCTGATGAGCCGTATCGAACCTGCCAAGGTCGAAGCCATGGTCGCTGCCAGCAAGGAAGACCTGCTGGCCGCCGAAGCCCAGGCACCCGCCGGCAACGGCGAGCTGAGCAAGGACCCGCTGTCTGCCGAAATCGAGTTCGACACCTTTGCCGCAGTTGACCTGCGTGTCGCACTGATCGTCAAGGCTGAAGCCGTGCCTGGCGCCGACAAGCTCCTGCAACTGACCCTGGATATCGGCGACGAGCGCCGCAACGTGTTCTCCGGCATCAAGTCGGCCTATCCGGATCCCTCCAAGCTGGAAGGCCGCCTGACCATGATGGTGGCCAACCTCAAGCCGCGCAAAATGCGCTTTGGCGTCTCCGAGGGCATGGTCATGGCGGCCGGCCCTGGCGGCGAAGAGATCTACCTGCTCAGCCCTGACAGTGGCGCCAAGCCAGGTCAGCGCATCAAGTAAGCCTTCTGCCCCGGCCTTACCGCCGGGGCAGTTCCATCTGCAGCACCAATGCCGGACGCTCCAGGCGATTCCCGGCTATCGTCATTCACATGAACGACTCCATGCTGATCCTCGCCAGCGCTGCGCTGGTCAGCCACCTGCTTGTGCAAGCACAGCCGTCAAGCCGCCTGCGCCTGCAGGTCTGTGGCCTGGCGGGGGCCCTGTCCGTAGTACTCGGAGCGAGCGGCGGGCAAGTGCTCGAATGGCTCATCGTGGCGCCCTGGCAGTTGCAGGACCTGCGCCTGTTCCTGCTGTTGCCCTGGCTGGCATTGCTGACATGGGGCGTACCGACGGTGCTGCGCAGGTTGCGGCCGCAGTGGCCCACCAGCGGGCTTGCACTGCCATTGCTGGGCAACGCCTTGCTGCTCGGGCTGACGCTGCAAGTGACGGGAGAGGACACCTCGGCGCTTGCTACGTTGCGCTGGGGGGCATCGGCCGGCGTGGGCTTCTGGCTGGCGCTGGTGCTGTTCGACGACCTGCAGCAGCGCAGCCAGCAGGCGGAAGTACCGGCCGCGCTGCGTGGTTTGCCGATTACCTTGATCGGTGCAGGCGTCATGGCCTTGGCGTTCTCCGGGCTCAACGGAATTTTCATTCAATGAATTTGATTCAACGCATCGATGCCCTGCTGCCACAAACCCAATGTGGCAAATGCGGCCACAATGGCTGTCGGCCCTACGCCGAAGAATTGGCAGCGGGCGGGGCCATCAACAAGTGCCCGCCAGGTGGCAGCGAAACCATCGCTGCGCTGGCAGCGCTGCTCAAGAAGCCATTGCTTGCGCCTGACCCGCTGCGCGGCAGCGCACCGCCCCAGGTCGCCTGTATTCGCGAAGCCGAATGCATCGGTTGCACCAAGTGCATCCAGGCCTGCCCGGTCGATGCCATCGTCGGCGCCGCCAAGTTGATGCACACGGTCATTGCCAGCGAATGCACCGGCTGTGACCTGTGCCTGGCGCCCTGCCCGGTCGATTGCATCGAGATGCAGCCACTGCCAGCAGGGGTGGTACCGATCGTCAGCGGCCTGGCTCACTCCCCCGAACAACTGCAGGCCCGCCGCCAGCGCCGCGATCAGGCGCGCCAGCGCCACCAGCAGCGAAACGCCCGCCTGCAACGCGACATCGCGCGCCGTGAGGCGCAGCGCCTGGCGCGTACGGCCGAAGCCACACAAGGCGCGGCAGACCCGATCAAGGCCGCCCTGGAGCGCATCAGGGCGCAGAAAAGCGCCGCTGCCGATGCGCTGCCCACAGGCGCCGGGCATGAACATGGCAAGCCCTGACCCACGGCTACGCGCAGCCATGGGCCTGGTGCTGCTGGCCTGCATACCCGGCTTGCTCGCCACCCTCTGGACACAGGGCTGGGGAGTCCTGTTCAGCCTGTTGCTGTGTGCCAGCAGTGCGCTGTGTTGCGAGGCGGCCTTGCTGGCTGTGCGTCGCCAGCCTGTCTTACCGGCATTGAACGATGGCAGTGCCCTGGTGACTGCCGTGTTGCTGGCCATCGCCCTACCCGGACAGGCGCCTTGGTGGGTGCCAGTGACAGCAGCAGGCATTGCCATAGGTGTCGGCAAGCAGGCCTTTGGCGGAGTGGGCCGCAATCTGTTCAACCCGGCCATGGTCGGTTACGCCTTCGTGCTGCTGAACTTTCCGCTGCACATGAACCATTGGCCCAACCACGCCATTGGCTTTGTCGACAGCCTGCAGCAGGTGGCTGGCGCGGGCGGCCAGATTGATGCCTGGGCGGGGCCGACCATTCTCGATGGCCTGCGCCACAACCGCAGCCTGACCCTCGAGGAACTGTTCGCCAGTCACCCCGGCTTTGGCAATGTTGGCGGTCGCAGCAGCGAATGGATCAATCTGGCCTTGCTGTTCGGCGGGCTGTTTCTCTTGCAGCGCAAGGTGATCAGCTGGCATGCCCCGGCAGGGCTGCTGGGCGGCCTTTTCCTGTTCAGCCTGCTGGCCTGGAATGGCTCCGGTTCGGATTCGAACGGCTCGCCACTACTGCATCTGTTCAGCGGTTCAACGATGCTGGCGGCATTCTTCATCGCCACCGAGCCGGTGTCCGGCCCAAAGGCGAATCTGGCCCGGCTGCTGTTCGGCTTTGGCGCAGGCGCGCTGATCTACCTGATCCGCACCTGGGGCAGTTACCCGGATGGCACGGCCTTCGCCATCCTGTTGATGAACCTGGCGGTTCCCGCCCTGGATCGGTTCGCCTTGCAGCGCCAACAGGTTTCGCCATGATCGCGCCCATGCGCAGCAGCCTTCTGCTCCTTGCCGTCGGCGGGTCGGCAATCGCATCAACGCTGGCCTGGCAGCACTGGACTCGCCAGGCCATCATCGATGCCGAGCGCCGGCTTCAGGCAAGCCAGTTGCTGGCGGTGCTGCCCGCGCAAAGCTACGACAACCGCCCTTTGGACAGCGCGTTGCCATTGCCCGCCGAACAGCCGCAGCACAGCAAGATACTCGCGGCCTATCGCGCGAGCCACGGGACATCGCCAACAGCCATCGTGCTGGTGAGCCAGGTGCAGGGCTATGCCGGCCCCATCAAGCTGACCATCGCCATCGCTGCCGATGGCCGCTTGGTCGGCACTCGGGTAGTCGAACAGCAGGAAAGCCCTGGGTTGGGCGGCCAGATTGCCGATCCGCAGTCTGGCTGGCTGAACCAGTTTGCCAAGCACGGCCTTGGCGACCGCTGGGCAATCAGACGCGACCAGGGCGATTTCGATCAGTTGGCCGGGGCGACCGTTACGTCCCGGGCCGTCATCGATGCCCAGCAGGAAGCCTTGCGGTTTTTTGATCAGCATCGCAGCGAACTGCTTGGAACCTCTCTCCATGAATAGATTCTGCCTGCTGATCACCGGCCTGGCTCCGCTGCTTGGCGCGACTGGCACTGTCACCCATGCGCTGACCATCGCCGCGTGCATGTGGGTGATGATCCTTCTCCACCAAGCCTTCCTTGGCCCGCTGCGGGCATCACTCAGCGGCGCCAGGTACTGGCTGGCAAGCCTGCTGCTGCTGGCTGCGCTTGGCAGTTGCCTGCAATTGGCCCTACGTGCCTTGGCATTGCCATTGGCGCTGACGCTTGGTTATTTTCCTGCGTTGATCTGCCTGCAATGCCTCGCCATCGACACATTGCTGCCAGCTGAAGGGCGCTGGCGGGAATTGTTGCTGCATTTGAGTGGCCTGCTGCTCGCCTGTTTGCTGCTTGGCGCTGGCCGCCAATGGCTGGACGATGTCGCCGGCATGCACCTGGCCCACCTGCCGTCCGGTGGGTTGCTACTGCTCGGCGCTCTACTGGCCTTGTACAATTGGCTGCGCCCCACCCTCACACGTCGTCAAGGAAAGCGTTGAACCCATGAATGCCGCCAAACGCCTGGAGATTTTTCGCAGGCTGCACGAAGATAACCCCGACCCGAAAACGGAATTGGCCTACACCACACCATTCGAGCTCCTGGTTGCCGTGACGCTTTCCGCGCAATCCACCGATGTCGGCGTCAACAAGGCCACCGCACGCCTGTTTCCGGTCGCCAATACACCGCAGGCCATCTACGCGCTGGGTGTCGAGGGGCTGAGCGAATACATCAAGACCATCGGCCTTTATAACAGCAAGGCCAAGAACGTCATCGAGGCGTGCCGCCTGCTGATCGAGCGCCATGGCGGCGAAGTGCCGCAAACCCGAGAAGCACTGGAAGCGTTACCAGGCGTTGGGCGCAAGACCGCCAACGTGGTGCTCAACACCGCCTTTCGCCAGCCAACCATGGCGGTGGACACGCATATATTCAGGGTCAGCAACCGCACCGGCATCGCGCCTGGCAAGACCGTGCTGGAAGTCGAGAAGAAGCTGGTCAAGTTCGTACCCAAGGACTACCTGCTCGACGCTCACCATTGGCTCATCCTGCATGGCCGCTACGTGTGCCAGGCACGCAAGCCTCGTTGTGGTAGCTGCCGCATCGAAGATCTGTGCGAATACAAGCACAAGACTTGCGACGATTGAGCCAATAGCAAAAATAGTTGCGTTGCGATTGAAAAAATCTTTTTTACCGGACATCGCTTTCTCGTTATAAGGACGGCCAATGGCCCTTTGGCTTGGAGCGACTCATGAGTACCGATAAAGACGACCTGTCGATCGAAGATGACTTTGCTACCGCTGACGACGAAGCGGAGCCTCAGGTAGAAACCACGAAAACCAACCTGAGCAAGCGTCGTACCATTGACAACCTCCTCGAAGAGCGACGCCTGCAACGGCAACTCGCCGATTTCGACTACGACCTTTAGCCCTCCAAAGCCTCCCTCGGGGAGGCTTTGTCCATGGCTGGTTCAGCTCAGGCCATGGCGACGGGCCAGCTCGATCAGGTCCACCAGCGAATGGGCATTGAGCTTCAGCAACAGGCGCGTCTTGTAGGTGCTGACGGTCTTGTTGCTGAGGTACATGCTGTCGGCTATCTCCTTGTTGGAGCGTCCCCGCGCCAACTGCTGCAGGACCATCAGCTCCCTGGCAGACAGGCGATCGACCATTTCCGTTTCGCTTACTCCCCCAACCCGACCACGTGACTTGTGCAAGGCCTGGTTCGGGAAATAACTGTAACCAGAGAGCACAGCCTTGATGGCGCTCAGCAGCTCGGTGAGCTCCTGCTGCTTGTATACATAGCCAGCGGCGCCCGCTTGCATGCAACGCATGGAGAAATGCCCGGGCGCCTGTGAGGTCAGTACCAGCACACGACTGCCAGGACTCGCTGCTGCCATGCGGCCAATGACCTCCAGACCGTCGAGCTTGGGGATTCCGATATCGAGCACGACGATGTCGGGAAGATGTTCTCGAGTAAGCTGCAAGGCCGCTATGCCATTGTCGGTTTCCGCGACAACATCGTACCCATGTCGCTCCATCAACATGCGCACTGCCAAGCGTATGACCGGATGATCATCCACGATAAGGACTTTGTTCATGCGATATCCATCATTCGTTATTCTGCTTTGACGACTGCCCCACCATAACCGAGCAGAACGCTCAGTGGCGCGTCGATTACCCCTTTAAAAAGCTGAATAGATGAACCTTACGTCGGTTTGGGAATTTTCCTACAACGGAAAAATTTACAGACTGGCTTTGAGAGTGATTAAGAAAAAACGCACGAAGCATGATCGATTTGTCATGCCTCGCTTCCGAAAAATTACCGCACCCGGAAAAAGTCCATAATTTGGTAAAGGGAGCCAGTGGGTTATTGGTATGTAAAAAATGCAGGAGGCATTAATCATGACTGAGAACCAACCGGTCGCCCCACTGACGATCATCGCCATATTTGCAGGTATTATCGAAGCTTCTGCTTTGGCAACCCTACCTTTTCTAAGCGATGAAAGTCAGACGTACTACACATGGTTCCTGGTAGGGTTTCCATTCTTCCTTACGGCGTTGTTCTTCCTCACCCTGAACTTCAACTCCAAATCCTTCTACAAACCTGAACAGTCCGCTCCCCCCCAAACGACCGGGCCACCATCGCGTGCCACCCCTCAAGAAATTGTAACCGTCATGTTTTCCGGCCCTGATGCGCAAAAACAGATACAACAACAAATCATGCAAGCCATTACCCAACCGCATGCCGAATACAAGCAATGGCGCTTCTGTAATATGGAGCTACATCAATGCATCCTTCTTACCATCAGCTGCCTGCCTGAGGATTGACCCCATGATGTTGAGAAGCCCGCTGTCGAGAAGACAAAAAAAACCCCGGCCAGAGCCGGGGTTCGTTTGCCAATTCAGCCAGATGCTCAGAGCATCCCGCGGCCTTTGTTGGCAGCGATGCGCATGCGCAGCGCGTTGAGTTTGATGAAGCCAGCAGCATCTGCCTGGTTGTAGGCGCCGCCGTCTTCTTCGAAGGTAGCGATATTGGCATCGAACAGCGAGTCGTCCGACTTGCGGCCAACCACGATGACATTGCCCTTGTACAGTTTAAGTCGCACGACGCCGTTAACGTTGACCTGCGAAGCGTCGATCATCTTCTGCAGCATCAGGCGCTCCGGGCTCCACCAGTAGCCGGTGTAGATCAGGCTGGCATACTTCGGCATCAGCTCGTCTTTCAAGTGAGCAACTTCGCGGTCCAGGGTGATCGACTCAATGGCGCGGTGGGCCTTGAGCATGATGGTACCGCCAGGGGTTTCGTAGCAACCACGGGACTTCATGCCCACGTAACGGTTCTCTACGATGTCCAGACGGCCGATACCGTTGGCGCCGCCGATACGGTTCAGTTCGGCAAGCACGGTGGCTGGGGTCATGTCGACACCGTCGATGGCGACGATGTCACCATTGCGGTAGGTCAGCTCGATGTAGGTAGCCTGGTCCGGGGCGTTCTCTGGCGAGACGCTCCAGCGCCACATGTCTTCTTCGTGCTCGGTCCAGGTATCTTCCAGCACACCGCCTTCATAGGAAATGTGCAGCAGGTTGGCGTCCATCGAGTATGGCGACTTCTTCTTGCCGTGACGCTCGATCGGAATGCCATGCTTTTCGGCGTAATCCATCAGCTTCTCGCGGGACAGCAGGTCCCACTCGCGCCATGGAGCAATGACCTTGACCCCAGGCTTGAGGGCGTAGGCACCCAGCTCGAAGCGAACCTGGTCGTTACCCTTGCCGGTCGCGCCGTGAGAAATGGCGTCGGCGCCGGTTTCGTTGGCGATTTCGATCAGGCGCTTGGCGATCAGCGGGCGAGCGATGGAAGTACCCAGCAGGTACTCGCCTTCGTAGACGGTGTTGGCGCGGAACATCGGGAAGACGAAATCACGCACGAACTCTTCGCGCAGGTCGTCGATGTAGATCTCTTTTACGCCCATCGCCTGAGCTTTGGCGCGAGCCGGCTCGACTTCTTCGCCCTGACCCAGGTCAGCGGTGAACGTCACCACTTCGCAGTTGTAAGTATCCTGCAGCCACTTGAGAATCACCGAAGTATCAAGGCCGCCGGAATACGCCAGTACGACCTTTTTTACGTCCGCCATGCCATCACTCCACGGGGTTGTACGGAAAGGGACCAATTCTACCGGCGTTGCGGATAGATTTACAGTGGGGCGACAGCTTCTGACGACAAAGCGACAGGAACTGTCGGTGGGGCGACGTCTTTCTGTGTTCGCCACAAAGCTTCAGCGCCTTTGAGATCGAGCGCCGCCCGCGCGGCGCATCGCGGGTAAACCCGCTCCCACATCTGTTTCGGGCCAATCTCTCCTGTGAAGCCAACAGGGACCGCCTTGTTGGCATGGCGATGCATCTCCGTGGGCGCTGATGCCGCTCCACCTGTCTCCAGTCATGCGCATAACTGCTCATCATCGGTCTCCAGTCATGCACCAAGGCGGATCCTGTTGGCGGTACAGGAGTGACTGGCCCGAAACAGATGTGGGAGCGGGTTTACCCGCGATGCGCCGCGCGGGCGGCGCTCGATCTCATAAGCGCTGAAAATGTTGTGGCAAGCACCTGGTAGCCCTGATGCAATCCCAAGACCTGCCCCAGAGAAACAACATGGTTTCAGGGTGTCTTCGCTCCGGGCGCGCCCGCAGCCGGTGCCGCAGTGGCAGGCGGGATGGCAGGTGCCGCAGGTGCCGGTTGCTGAACCGGCTGCACCACCGGTTTCTCCGCCACCGCCACCCGATCCAGCTCGATATTCACCCGCCGGTTACGTGCCCGATTGGCCGGGCTGTTGTTTTTCACCAGCGGATAGCGCTCGCCATGAAAGCGCACGACGATCTGCTCTTCCGGCACGCCATGGGCCTTGAAGTAATCGGCAACGGCCAAGGCCCGACGTCGCGAAGTATCGCGATTGGTCAGGCGGTTACCGCTGTTGTCGGAATGGCCGTTGAGTTCGATGTGGTTCACCGTCGGGTCAGCCTTGAGGTAATCGAGGATCACGTCCAGCCGCGCACGGGCATTGGCGTCCAGGTCGAAGCCACCGCCCGGGAAGCCCACCTGGGTCTGGCGCACCTGGTCATAGTTCATCGGCAGCATCTTGCTGGCACAGGCCTGATAGTCGCTGTAGGCCTTGGCGAAGCTGACCGGCAGCACGCGTACTTCCATCGCCCTGCCGCCTTCGCCGGTGTAATTGCGCACCACCGTGCTGCGTCCATCGAGCAGGCCGTTGATCAGGCGGCTGGCCTGGCTCTGCGACGAGCTGAACAGCACGCCGCTGCGGGCCATGCGCACAGCGCCGAGGTTCACATCCCCGCGGCCCGGCTGCCAAGGCGCAGCGGCAGCCAGCAAGGTGGCCGAACCTGCGCCAAGCACATTGCTGTGCGATCGCAGCTGGAACACCGGCTGCTCACCAGCCTTGCGCACGAACTCGCCACTGCCGAAACCATCGATCGGCTGGATCAGGCGGCATTCGAACTGGTCACCCTCGACTTTCCAGGCGACATTCTCCATGCGGGTCTGGAAGGTCAGTGCACCGGCCGGCAGGCTGGCGACAAGGGTCAACAGGGCTAGGTAACGCTGGCGCACGGGTGGCTCCACAAATTCTGACGGCTTACAGGCAGGCTATCGGACGCTGGCCGGAAAACTTGATAGCCGTGCTCAGACCGGGGTTTTCCGGTAGCATTGGGGCCTGAGTTCGACCCGCCTGGAATTCCCAATGTCCGATCGCCTGACCCTCCTGCGTCCCGACGACTGGCACATCCATCTGCGCGATGGTGCCGTCCTGCCCCATACCGTTGGCGATGTGGCGCGTACTTTCGCCCGTGCCATCATCATGCCCAACCTGGTTCCGCCGGTGCGCAATGCCGTCGAAGCCAGCGCCTACCGCGAGCGCATCCTTGCCGCACGCCCGGCTGGCAGCCGCTTCGAACCGCTGATGGTGCTGTACCTCACCGACCGTACCAGCCCCGAGGACATCCGCGCGGCCAAGGCCAGCGGTATCGTCTACGCCGCCAAGCTGTACCCTGCCGGCGCGACGACCAACTCCGATTCGGGCGTGACCAGCATCGACAACATCTTCCCGGCCATCGAGGCACTGGCGGACGTCGGCATGCCCTTGCTGGTGCACGGTGAAGTCACCCGCAGCGAAATCGACGTGTTCGACCGCGAGAAGCGCTTCATCGACGAGCACATGCGCCGCCTGGTCGAGCGCTTCCCGACCCTGAAAGTTGTCTTCGAGCACATCACCACAGGCGACGCCGCGCAGTTCGTCACCGAAGCCCCGGCCAACGTCGGTGCAACCATCACTGCCCAGCACCTGCTGTACAACCGCAACCACATGCTGGTTGGCGGTATCCGCCCGCACTTCTATTGCTTGCCGATCCTCAAGCGCAACACCCACCAGGTGGCGCTGCTGGACGCGGCCACCAGCGGCAACCCGAAGTTCTTCCTCGGCACCGACTCGGCACCGCATGCCCGTCACGCCAAGGAAGCTGCCTGCGGTTGTGCCGGTTGCTACACCGCATACGCGGCCATCGAGATGTACGCCGAGGCGTTCGAGCAGCGCAATGCGCTGGACAAGCTGGAAGGTTTCGCCAGCCTGCATGGCCCGGCCTTCTATGGCCTGCCAGCGAACACCGACACCATCACCCTGGTTCGCGAAGAATGGACCGCCCCGGACAGCCTGCCATTCGGCGAGCAAACCGTGATCCCGCTGCGCGCCGGTGAAAAACTGCGCTGGCGCCTGCTGGAGGACAACGCGTGAGCGAAGACCTGTACGAAGACGACCAGGACGGCCAGGTCGGCGGCGGTTCGCGCCACCCGATGGCCGAGCGCTTCCGTGGCTATCTGCCGGTAGTCGTGGATGTCGAGACTGGCGGCTTCAACAGCGCCACCGACGCCCTGCTGGAAATTGCCGCAGTGACCATCGGCATGGACGAAAAGGGCTTTCTGTTCCCCGAGCACACCTACTTCTACCGGGTCGAACCGTTCGAAGGGGCCAATATCGAGCCGGCCGCGCTGGAGTTCACCGGCATCAAGCTGGATCACCCGCTGCGCATGGCGGTGAGCGAGGAAAGCGCGCTCACCGACATCTTCCGCGGTGTGCGCAAGGCGCTTAAAGCCAACGGCTGCAAACGGGCGATCCTGGTCGGCCACAACAGCAGCTTCGACCTTGGTTTCCTTAATGCGGCGGTCACGCGTAACGACATCAAGCGTAACCCGTTCCACCCGTTCTCCAGCTTCGACACCGCGACCCTGGCTGGCCTGGCCTATGGCCAGACCGTACTGGCGCGAGCCTGCCAGAGCGCTGACATCGACTTCGATGGGCGTGAAGCGCACTCGGCGCGTTACGACACCGAGAAGACGGCCGAGCTGTTCTGCGGCATTGTCAACCGCTGGAAGGAAATGGGCGGCTGGCGCGACTTCAACGACTGACCTGAAAAGCTTCGCGGGCACGCCCGCTCCCAAAGGTATCGCACAATGCCAACGGCCTGTGGTGTACCTGTGGGCGAGCCCGCGAAGAGGCCGGCACAAGCTGGCACAAAAAAACCGGCCACATGGGCCGGTTTTTTCATGCGCGTGGCATTACAGCTTGCCAGCGTTCTCGCTCAGGTAAGCAGCAACGCCTTCTGGCGAAGCGGTCATGCCTTGGTCGCCTTTCTTCCAGTTGGCCGGGCAGACTTCGCCGTGCTCTTCGTGGAATTGCAGGGCGTCGACCAGACGCAGCAGTTCGTCCATGTTGCGGCCCAGTGGCAGGTCGTTGACGATCTGCGAACGAACGACACCGTTGGTGTCGATCAGGAAGGCGCCGCGGAAGGCTACGCCGCCTTCGGACTCGACGTCGTAGGCCTTGCAGATTTCGTGGGTGATGTCGGCAGCCAGGGTGTACTTGACCTGGCCGATACCGCCGGCGTTGACCGGAGTGTTACGCCAGGCGTTGTGGGTGAAGTGCGAGTCGATCGAAACGCCGATCACTTCTACGTTGCGCGCCTGGAAGTCAGGGATGCGGTTGTCCAGGGCGATCAGCTCGGACGGGCAGACGAAGGTGAAGTCCAGTGGGTAGAAGAACACCAGGCCGTACTTGCCCTTGATAGCCGAAGCCAGGTTGAAGCTGTCGACGATTTCGCCATTGCCCAGGACAGCTGGGACGGTGAAGTCGGGGGCTTGTTTGCCAACGAGTACGCTCATTGTAATCTCCTGATGAGGGTGAAGAACCGTTTGCCGGGCCAAGGCAGGCTTGCCCGACATCCAACAAAGGCTGACCATCATACACGGCTTCCAGTGACAGGCCGAATGCAACCGTCGGTCGCTCAAGCACGGCCCTTTCAGAAAGTCCTTTGACAAGCATTCTCATTAACATTAAGCTCCAACCCATCGACTCAACCCGCGATGGTCAGCCCTTATGTATGTGTGTCTTTGTGTCGGCGTCACCGACGGACAGATCCGCGATGCGATCTATGAAGGATGCTGCAGTTACAAGGAAGTCCGTGCAGCGACCAACGTCGCCAGCCAGTGTGGCAAATGCGCCTGCCTGGCCAAAGAGGTGGTCCGTGAGACCCTCACCGAACTGCAGGTGAGCCAGCACGCCGCCTTGCCCTATCCGGTGGAATTTACTGCTGCCTGATATTTCAGAATTCGAAGAACCGGACCACGTGTCCGGTTTTTTTATGCCTGAATATCAATAAGTTAGCGTTCCAACGCGGTTCACAAACATTCTTATTCCTATTAATTTTCACTTATTATTCAAACACTTAGGTTTGACAGCCCCCTGTTACAGGCTCAAACTTCCCTGTATTGGCACACTTCAACAGGGCAGGAACCCGACATGAAAGGCGACGTAAGCGTCATCCAGCATCTCAACAAGATCCTCGGAAACGAGCTGGTCGCGATCAACCAGTACTTCCTGCACGCGCGCATGTATGAAGATTGGGGCCTGAACAAGCTCGGCAAGCACGAGTACAAGGAATCCATCGATGAGATGAAACACGCTGACAAACTGATCAAGCGTATTCTTTTCCTCGAAGGCATCCCCAACGTCCAGGACCTTGGCAAGCTGCTGATCGGTGAACACACCAAAGAGATGCTCGAGTGCGACCTGAAGATCGAACAGAAAGGCCTGGTCGACCTGAAAGCCGCCATCGCCCACTGCGAAACCGCTGGCGACTTCGGCTCGCGTGACCTGCTCGAAGACATCCTCGAAGCCGAGGAAGAACACATCGACTGGCTGGAAACCCAGCTGGGCCTGATCGACAAGATCGGCATCGAGAACTACCTGCAGTCGCAGATGGGCGAAGAATAAAATTCCCGCCCCTAAAAAAACCCGCTCTGAGCGGGTTTTTTCATGGCTGCCTGATGATCAGGCTTCGGAGGCCTTGGCCTTGGCGGTGGCGTCCTTGATCAGGGTCTGCAGCTCACCCTTCTCGAACATTTCCAGCATGATATCGCTACCGCCAACCAGCTCACCGGCTACCCACAATTGCGGGAAAGTCGGCCAGTTGGCGTATTTTGGCAGGTTGGCGCGGATTTCCGGGTTCTGCAGGATGTCGACGTAGGCGAACTTCTCGCCGCAACCCATCACAGCCTGCGAAGCACGCGCGGAGAAGCCACACTGCGGGGCATTCGGCGAGCCTTTCATGTAAAGCAGAACGGTGTTGTTGGCAATCTGCTCTTTGATCGTTTCGATGATATCCATGTAGCACCTCGGCTGAACTTTCCGACGCGATCGTCGGCACGGTGACGCATTGTATCGGAAAGCCGAGCAGCGTGCTCGGCCTTACCGTTGCTCAGGCAGCCTCGACCTGCACGGGCACGCCATTGAGCGCAGCATTACCGGAAACCGCGTCACGCAGGCGCTCGTCCGTCAGGTCATTGGCGCTCACACCGGCTTGTGCCTGGGCGACCTGCAACTGCACGCCCTGGCGACCATGACCGAAACCGTGGGGCAGGCTGACCACCCCGGGCATCATGTCTTCACAGGCCTGCACCTCGACCTCCAGCAGGCCAGTGCGCGAACGGATACGCACCCGCTGGCCATCCTGCAATTGCCGGTCGTGCATGTCGTGGGGGTGCATCAGCAGTTGATGACGCGGCTTGCCTTTGACCAAGCGATGATAGTTGTGCATCCACGAATTGTTGCTGCGCACATGGCGTCGACCGATCAGCAGCAATTCGCCCGGCGCAGGCGGCGCCTGCGAGGCCAACCGCTGCAGGTCATCCAGCAGCACCTGCGGCGCCGCCTCGACGGCTTTGCTGGCGGTTGCCAGGCGCGTCGCCAGGTTGGCGCGCAGCGGTCCCAGGTCAAGCCCGTGAGGGTAGTGCTCCAGCGCCTGCAGCGACAGGTTCCAGGCGCTGGCCTCGCCATAGCGCCCCTTGCGCAGGGCCAGATCGATCATCTGCGCTGGCGGCCAGGTCGGTTTCAGATCCAGTTCAGCGCGCTTGGCGAAGGCCTGGGCGAGGCCAACGAAAATCTCCCAGTCATGCAGGGCACCTGCCGGCTTGGCCAGGATGGCGCGATTGAAACGGGTCACATTGCGCACGGCCAGCAGGTTGAAGGTGCTGTCGTAATGGTCGTTTTCCAGCGCCGAGGTCGACGGCAGGATCAGGTCGGCGTGACGGGTAGTTTCATTGATGTACAGGTCGATGCTGAGCATGAACTCGAGGCCGTCCAGCGCCGCATCCAGCTGCCGGCCATTGGGTGTCGACAGCACCGGATTGCCGGCGACCGTCACCAGGGCGCGGACCTGCCCCTCCCCCGGGGTCAGCATCTCCTCGGCCAAGGCCGCCACGGGCAGCTCGCCCGCGTACTCCGGCAAGCCAGAGACCCGGCTCTGCCAGGCATTGAAATGGCCACCTGAGGTGGTCGCCACCAGATCGACCGCAGGCTCGGTACACAGTGCACCGCCCTCTCGGTCGAGGTTGCCAGTCACCAGGTTGATCATCTGCACCAGCCAGTGGCACAGCGTGCCGAACGCCTGGGTCGAGACCCCCATGCGACCATAGCAGACCGCCTTGTCCGCAGCGGCAAAGTTCCGCGCCAATTGACGTATCTGGCTGGCGGCGATGCCGCACTGTGCGCTCATCGCTTCTGCGCTGAACGGCGCAATCGCTTCGCGCACCTGCTGCAGGCCGCTGACCGGCAAATGCGAGCCGCGCGTGAGCCCTTCGTCGAACAAGGTGTTGAGCAGGCCACAGAGCAAGGCAGCATCGCCGCCGGGCCGAATGAACAGATGCAGGTCGGCCATGGCAGCGGTTTCGCTACGGCGGGGATCGACCACGACCAGGCGACCACCTCGCCCACGTAGGGCTTTCAGGCGCTTTTCCACGTCGGGCACGGTCATGATGCTGCCATTGGAGGCCAGCGGGTTGCCACCAAGGATCAGCATGAAGTCGGTATGGTCGATATCCGGTATGGGCAACAGTAGGCCGTGGCCGTACATCAGATGGCTGATCAGATGCTGTGGCAACTGGTCGACCGAGGTGGCAGAGAAGCGGTTGCGGGTCTTGAGCAGGCCGAGGAAGTAATTGCTGTGGGTCATCAGCCCATAGTTGTGGACGCTGGGGTTGCCTTGATAGACCGCCACAGCGTTGCGCCCGTGGGCCTGCTGGACCGCCCACAACCTGTCGGCGGCCAAGGCGAAAGCCTCATCCCAGCCAATCGGCTGCCACTCGCTCCCGACCCGTCGGTGCGGCTGGCGCAGGCGGTCCGGGTCGTTCTGGATATCCTGCAGGGCCACTGCCTTGGGGCAGATGTGGCCCCGGCTGAATGGGTCTTGCGGGTCCCCCTTGATCGAGCTGATCAGCGCCTGCCCGTCTGGTTCATGGCTGACTTCTATGTTCAGGCCGCAGATCGCTTCGCACAGGTGACAGGCACGGTGATGCAGGGTCTTGGTCATGGCCGCTTCTGCCTTGGTGGTGTAAGGGCTGGTCGAGCAACGACTATGCGCCGCAGCACTCGCCCCTACCAGCGTGCTTCGCGGCGTGAATCCCGCGACATCAGGCGTACGATTCGCGACAGCCATTTGCCAAATTGCCAGCAAGCCGTGTACAACCTTCTGTAGCAAATAAAAAACAGCACGGGTTCAAGGGGGCAGACACCCTTTGTAACCTGTTAAGCACCCGCTGCTGTTTCCCCTCTTGGTTTCAGGCGACATTTAATTATAGTATTGCGCCTTTCCCCATTTCGTCCGCCCCGTGCGGCTTACGCCGCAGGTCACTCCCGTTGTCAAAAAAAACCATACGGTCGACCTGCATACCGTTGCAGATAAGGTAGTCAATCATGAGCGCTAGGCACTTTCTCTCCCTGCTGGATTTCACCACCGACGAATTGCTCGGTGTGATCCGCCGAGGCATCGAGCTGAAGGACCTGCGCAAGCGAGGCGTGCTGTTCGAGCCTTTGAAGAATCGCGTGCTGGGCATGATCTTCGAGAAGTCCTCGACCCGTACCCGTGTGTCGTTCGAAGCCGGCATGATCCAGCTGGGTGGCCAGGCCATCTTCCTCTCGCCGCGCGACACCCAGCTGGGCCGTGGCGAACCGATCGGCGACAGCGCCATCGTGCTGTCGAGCATGCTCGACGTGGTGATGATCCGTACCCACGCCCACAGCACCCTGACCGAATTTGCTGCCAAATCCCGCGTGCCGGTGATCAACGCCTTGTCCGACGAGTCGCACCCGTGCCAGTTGCTGGCCGACATGCAGACCTTCCTCGAGCACCGCGGCTCGATCCAGGGCAAGACCGTGGCCTGGATCGGCGATGGCTTCAACATGTGCAACTCGTACATCGAAGCGGCCAGGCAGTTCGACTTCCAGCTGCGCATCGCCTGCCCGGAAGGCTACGAGCCCGATGCGCGCTTCATGGAGCTGGGTGGCGACCATGTGCAGATCGTGCGCAATCCGCAGGATGCCGTGCGCGGTGCGCATCTGGTGACCACGGATGTCTGGACTTCCATGGGCCAGGAAGAGGAAACTGCACGGCGCCTGGCGCATTTCGCGCCTTACCAGGTCACCCGCGCATTGCTCGACCTGGCGGCACCCGACGCCCTGTTCATGCACTGCCTGCCCGCCCACCGGGGCGAGGAAATCAGCCATGACCTGCTCGACGACCCTCGTTCGGTCGCCTGGGATCAGGCTGAGAACCGCTTGCATGCACAGAAGGCCCTCCTCGAATTCCTTGTCGAACCGGCTTACCACCACGCATGAGTCAACCCCTACTGCTCAACCTGCGCAACCTCGCCTGTGGCTACGGCGAGCAGCGCATCGTCCAGAACCTCAACCTGCATCTGAACGCAGGCGACATCGGTTGCCTGCTGGGTTCATCGGGTTGCGGCAAGACCACCACCCTGCGTGCCATCGCCGGCTTCGAGCCGGTGCACGAGGGTGAAATACAGTTGGCCGGCGAGGTGATTTCCCGCGCTGGGTTCACCCTGGCTCCGGAAAAACGCCGGATCGGCATGGTGTTCCAGGACTACGCCCTGTTCCCGCACCTGACCGTGGCGCAGAACATCGCCTTCGGCATCGCCAAGCACCCAAACCAGGCGCAGGTGATCGAAGAGATGCTCGAACTGGTCAAGCTCGCCGGCCTTGGCGGGCGCTACCCGCATGAGCTGTCCGGTGGCCAGCAACAGCGTGTCGCCCTGGCGCGTGCCCTGGCACCGGAGCCACAGCTGTTGTTGCTCGACGAACCGTTCTCCAACCTCGACGTGGAACTGCGCCGGCGCCTCAGCCATGAAGTGCGCGACATCCTCAAGAGCCGCGGCACCAGTGCGATTCTGGTGACCCATGACCAGGAAGAAGCGTTTGCCGTGAGCGATCACGTCGGTGTGTTCAAGGAAGGCCGGCTCGAACAATGGGATACGCCTTACAACCTGTATCACGAACCACAGACGCCGTTCGTGGCCAGTTTCGTCGGCCAGGGCTACTTCATCCGTGGCCAGATGAGCAGCCATGAAGCGGTCAATACCGAATTGGGCGAGCTGCGTGGCAACCGCGCCTACAGCATGGCGCCGGGCAGCTCGGTGGATGTGCTGCTGCGCCCTGATGACATCGTGCCGGCGCCAGGCAGCGCACTGCAGGCCAACATCGTCGGCAAGAGCTTCCTGGGTGCCTCGACGTTGTACCGTTTGCAACTCCCCACTGGCAGCCAGCTCGAAGCGATTTTCCCGAGCCACATCGACCACCAGGTGGGTGAGGACGTAGGTATCGCGGTGAAGGCCGACCACCTGGTGCTGTTCCCCGTACCGGGCAGTGTCGCGACGCAGTCGGCGCGCCAGGAGAATGGGGTTCGCCGCTACAGCTCGGCGACCTGAGTGCAGAACCCGGGGCCGCTGTGCGGCCCCGATGGTTTCAAACCTTACCGATGGCTGCAAATGCACCCTGGGTATGCTCGGCCAGCACCGCCGCCGCCAACTCGACCTCCAGCCCCCGCCGCCCGGCGCTGACATGGATGGTGGCAAAATCCTGCGCCGAATCATCGATGAAGGTGCGCAGCCGCTTCTTCTGCCCCAAGGGGCTGATCCCACCCACCAGGTAACCGGTTGCCCGCTGGGCCACAGCCGGGTCAGCCATTTCGCACTTTTTCACGCCAGCCGCATGGGCCAGCGCCTTGAGGTCCAGCGTCCCGACCACCGGCACCACCGCCACCAGCAACTCGCCCTTCTCGCTGCTCGCGAGCAAGGTCTTGAACACCTGCTGCGGTTCGAGGCCAAGCTTTTCCGCCGCCTCCAGCCCATAGGACGCCGACTTGGGGTCATGCTCATAGCTGTGCACGCGATGCTCGGCGCGGGCTTTTTTCAACAGGTCGAGTGCGGGGGTCATGCAATGCTCCGGTCCGGGACAGGTCGCGGCTACTTTAGGGCAAATCCTGCATCCCAGCCAGCCAACGGCTGACGCGGCCGTCTACCACGGGGTTCAGCCTCTGGAACAGGCGAGCAAAACGTGACTACCCGTTCACTTTCGACCTTTGACATCAGCGTTTCTTGTCTATATTTTTTCGTTTCTGAATAAATGGTGCACTTTTAAGGTGCGCTTCTTAACACCCGCCTGAGGTCAATGGGGATAGACATCAGGCTTTGCTGTCGAGCGCTTTGCGCCTCACAACAAAAACAACGAGGTCATACATGACGACTGCACTACGCGAACCCACTCTATCCAGCCAATGCCTGGCCGAGTTTCTCGGCACCGCCTTGCTGATCTTCTTCGGCACGGGTTGCGTCGCCGCCCTCAAGGTCGCTGGCGCCAGCTTCGGCCTGTGGGAAATCAGCATCATCTGGGGCGTCGGCGTAAGCATGGCGATCTACCTCACCGCGGGCATTTCCGGCGCGCACCTGAATCCGGCCGTGAGCATCGCGCTTACCTTGTTTGCCGGCTTCGACAAGCGCAAGCTGCCGTTCTACGCGCTTGCCCAGGTCTGCGGCGCATTCTGTGGCGCCGCGCTCGTTTACACGCTCTACAGCAACCTGTTCTTCGATTTCGAACAAGCCCACGCCCTGTTGCGTGGCAGCACCGAGAGCCTCGAACTGGCCTCGGTATTCTCGACCTATCCGCACCCATCACTGTCCACTGGCCAGGCATTTCTGGTCGAGGTGGTGATCACGGCGATCCTGATGGCCGTGATCATGGCCCTGACCGACGACAACAATGGCCTGCCGCGCGGCGCCATGGCGCCTCTGCTGATCGGCCTGCTGATCGCCGTGATTGGCAGCGCCATGGGTCCGCTGACCGGCTTTGCGATGAACCCGGCCCGCGATTTTGGGCCCAAATTGATGACCTTCCTGGCTGGCTGGGGCGAAATCGCCTTCACTGGCGGTCGGGAGATTCCCTATTTCCTGGTTCCGGTGTTCGCGCCGATTCTCGGCGCTTGCCTGGGTGCCGCTGCCTACCGCGGCCTTATCGCCCGCAACCTGCCGACGGCGCAAGGCGCAAGCGCCGAGACAACCGACAATCGCCAGGGCGATACTCAAGCCAACTGATACTGGCGCCCTGAACTCCTCTTTTATGCAAGGCCTACGACCATGACAGACACCCAGGATAAGAACTACATCATCGCCCTGGACCAGGGCACCACCAGCTCGCGAGCGATCATCTTCGACCGCGATGCCAACGTGGTCGGTACCTCGCAGCGCGAGTTCGCCCAGCATTACCCGCAAGCCGGCTGGGTCGAGCACGATCCGATGGAGATCTTCGCCACCCAGAGCGCGACCATGGTCGAGGCCCTGGCCCAGGCCGGCATCAGCCATGCCCAGGTGGCCGCGCTGGGGATTACCAATCAGCGTGAAACCACCGTGGTGTGGGACAAGGAAACCGGCCGCCCGGTGTACAACGCGATCGTATGGCAATGCCGCCGCAGTACCGAGATCTGTGCCCAGCTCAAGCGAGATGGCCATGAAGACTACATCCGCGAAACCACCGGCCTGGTCACTGACCCGTACTTCTCCGGCACCAAGCTGAAGTGGATCCTCGATAACGTCGAAGGTGTCCGCGAACGCGCCGAGCGCGGCGAACTGCTGTTCGGCACCATCGATACCTGGCTGATCTGGAAGTTCTCCGGCGGGAAGGTGCATGTCACCGACTACACCAACGCTTCGCGTACACTGATGTTCAACATCCACAGCCTGCAGTGGGACCAGAAGCTGCTGGAAATCCTCGGCATCCCGCAGCAGATGCTGCCCGAAGTACGCCCCTCTTCGGAAGTGTACGGCCACACCAAGAGCGGCATCGCCATCGCCGGCATCGCCGGCGACCAGCAGTCGGCGCTGTTCGGCCAGATGTGCGTGGAGCCAGGCCAGGCCAAGAACACCTACGGCACCGGCTGTTTCCTGTTGATGAACACCGGCAACCAGGCCGTGAAGTCTTCCCACGGCCTGCTCACCACCATCGCATGCGGCCCGCGTGGCGAGGTGGCCTATGCCCTTGAAGGCGCGGTCTTCAACGGTGGTTCCACCGTGCAGTGGCTGCGTGACGAGCTGAAAATCGTCAACGATGCGCTGGACACCGAATACTTCGCCAGCAAGGTCAAGGACAGCAACGGTGTGTACCTGGTGCCTGCGTTCACCGGTCTCGGCGCGCCCTATTGGGACCCGTATGCCCGCGGTGCACTGTTCGGCCTGACCCGTGGGGTGAAGGTCGACCACATCATTCGTGCCGCGCTGGAGTCGATCGCCTACCAGACTCGCGACGTGCTCGACGCCATGCAGCAGGACTGCGGCCAGCGCCTGTCGGAACTACGCGTGGACGGTGGCGCAGTGGCCAACAACTTCCTCATGCAGTTCCAGGCCGACATCCTCGGCACCTGCGTCGAGCGCCCGAAAATGCGCGAAACCACCGCCCTCGGCGCCGCCTACCTGGCAGGCCTGGCCTGTGGCTTCTGGAGCGGCCTGGAAGAACTGCGCGACAAGGCGATCATCGAGCGCGAGTTCAGCCCGCAGCTGGACGAGGCCGCCAAAGAGAAGCTGTACGCCGGCTGGAAGAAAGCCGTCGAGCGCACCCGTGACTGGGAAGATCACGAAGCGTAAATCAGGCCGGGGCCGCCACGCGGCCCCGATGGTCTACTGGCCGTCATCCCCTTCCTACGGCATCATTGCAGAATTTGTCCGGCAGCCCCAAAGGACCGCCCATGAATCTGCACCCACGCCAACAACAAATCCTCGAACTGGTGCGCGATCGCGGCTACGTCAGTATCGAAGAAATGGCGCAGCTGTTCGTTGTCACACCGCAAACCATCCGCCGCGACATCAACCAGCTCGCCGAACTCAACCTGCTGCGCCGCTACCATGGTGGTGCGGCCTATGATTCGAGCATCGAGAACACCGCCTATGCCATGCGCGCCGACCAGATGCGCGATGAAAAGCAACGCATCGCCGAAGCGGTGGCGCAGCAGATTCCCGACCATGCCTCATTGTTCATCAACATCGGCACCACCACCGAATCGATTGCCCGGGCATTGCTCAACCACAACCACCTCAAAGTCATCACCAACAACCTGCATGTGGCCGCGATTCTCGCCGCCAAGGATGACTTCGAGGTGCTGGTAGCCGGCGGCACTGTCCGTCGTGACGGCGGTGTGGTGGGCCAGGCCAGCGTCGACTTCATCAACCAGTTCAAGGTTGATTTCGCCCTGGTCGGCATCAGCGGCATCGATGAAGACGGTAGCCTGCTCGATTTCGATTATCAGGAAGTACGGGTTTCCCAGGCGATCATCGCCAATGCCCGCCAGGTCGTGCTTGCCGCCGACTCCAGCAAGTTCGGGCGCAACGCCATGGTGCGCCTGGGGTCGATCAGCCTGGTCGACTGCCTGGTGACCGACCAGGGACCTGCGCCTGCCCTCACTCAATTGCTGAACCAGTACAAGATTCGGCTTGAGGTGGTGTGAGGGCCTCGGTCGCATGACATGGGTCTTTTGCCGCCAGTGAGATCGAGCGCCGTGCGGGCGGCGCTCGGTCTTACAGGCGCAAGATACCTCAAACCGATCCCTCATAATTTTCGGAAATGTTCACTTTCTTGTCATCTGATCAGTTTTTTCTATAAACACTGACTGGCGACCGGCTTTCTGTTGCGCTAGTATTTTCGTAAACGAACATCAATGTTCATTTTCGATGTGAACAGCCCAGGAGGCCTTGCCCGTGTCCCAGCCAGTTTCGTCCCAGCTCCCAGTCGCCGACTGCTACGACCTCGCCGTCATCGGCGGTGGTATCAATGGCGTGGGCATCGCTGCAGACGCCGCCGGGCGCGGCCTCAAGGTATTCCTTTGTGAAAAGGACGACCTGGCGCAACATACCTCTTCTGCCAGTAGCAAGCTGATCCACGGCGGCCTGCGTTATCTGGAGCATTACGAATTCCGGCTGGTGCGCGAGGCGCTTGCCGAACGTGAAGTGCTACTGGCCAAAGCCCCGCACATCGTCAAGCCGATGCGCTTCGTGCTGCCGCACCGCCCGCACCTGCGCCCGACCTGGATGATCCGCGCCGGCCTGTTCCTCTACGACCACCTGGGTAAGCGCAAGCGCCTGGGTGCCTCGCGCAGCCTGCGCTTCGGCCCGGGCTACCCGCTCAAGCCGACAATCACCCGCGGATTCGAATATGCCGACTGCGCCGTGGACGATGCCCGTCTGGTGGTGCTCAATGCCATGAGCGCCCGCGAAAACGGCGCACACATCCACACCCACACCCGTTGCCTGCGTGCTGAGCGTGTGGATGGCCTGTGGCAGGTTGAACTGCAGCATGCCGATGGCAGCCTGCAGAGCATTCGCGCACGCGCCCTGGTCAACGCCGCCGGCCCTTGGGTCGCCAGCTTCATCAAGGATGACCTCAAGCTCGATGCCCCTTACGGCATCCGCCTGATCCAGGGCAGCCACATCATCGTGCCGCGCCTCTACGAAGGCGAACACGCCTACATCCTGCAGAACGAGGACCAGCGCATCGTCTTCTGCATTCCATACCTGGACCGCTTCACCCTGATCGGCACCACCGACCGCGAATACAGCGGCGACCCGGCCAAGGTAGCGATCACCGAGCAGGAAACTGACTACCTGCTGAAGGTCGTCAACGAACACTTCAACCAGCCATTGAACCGTGCCGACATCCTGCACACCTATTCGGGCGTGCGCCCGCTGTGCAACGACGAGTCTGACAACCCCTCGGCGGTGACCCGCGACTACACCCTGGCGTTGTCGGCCAGCACTGGCCAGGCACCGCTGCTGTCGGTGTTCGGTGGCAAACTGACCACCTACCGCAAGCTGGCGGAATCGGCCATGGTCGAGCTCAAGCCGTTCTTCGAACAGATGGGTGGCAGCTGGACGGCCACAGCGCCGCTGCCGGGCGGCGAGCAGATGAGCACTGCGCAAGCGTTGGTGGACCAATTGCTGGCCAAGCACGGCTGGCTGCCAGTGGATATCGCCAAACGCTGGGCGGTCACCTACGGCAGCCGTGTGTGGCAATTGCTCGACGGCGTCAACGGCCCGGACGACCTCGGCCAGGCCATCGGGGGCGGCTTGTTCGGCCGCGAAGTCGACTACCTGTGCGAAATCGAATGGGCTACCGACGCCGACGACATTCTCTGGCGCCGGACCAAGCTTGGCCTGTTCACCAGCACCGCCGAGCAGCAGGCACTGCGCGAATACCTGCAACAACGCGGCAAGCTGCGCAACCAGGGCCGCGCCGCCTGATGGAGCGCTGCCGGAGGCTCAGTCCTCCGGCAGGCTGTAGGCGGCACGGGCGAGCGTGCGCAACAGGCGCCGTTCAGCCTCCAGCAGCTCATCCCTGAGCGTATTGCTCCCCATCAGATAAGCCATCTCACCGGTTTCCTCGGCATGTGCCTCCAGGTGCGCCAGGCGTTCATGAAACGGCGCGAGCATTTGTTCGAAGCGGTCGGCATGGTGTCGCCTGACATGATCCTCCCAAAAGTCCTGGGTGGCCAACGCGTCGCTGAGTGTCCTTGGGTTTTCCGCTTGCAACACTTCGCTGCGCGCTGCGTTGAGGTCGGAAGCGCTTACCCCGCTATGGCTGCGGTAGTGCATCGAGCGCGGTTGCGGTGGCAATTGCAGTGGGCCGGCCAGATTCACCCGGTAGGCCAGGTAGACCTCCAGCTCATCGACGAATAGCCCGGCTTGCGACGCCATTCGCTGTACATGGCGGGCAGCAATACGATCGAGCCGGTCCAGCCGGTACAGCGAACGCCCCAGGCTGACCAGCGCGGTTTCGGCGCCCCGCGCCGGCAGGCCTCGGGTCATCTTCACCACTGCAGCGCGCGTCTCCAACTGACTGAGCGTCCACAACAACCGATCCTCGCAAGTGCGTGGGCCGCCAGCCAGGGCGAACAGGCCTGAGCGAACATCGGTGTCGTATGCGCAGGCCTCGATGATTTCCCATACGCGGGCCCTATAGTAGCCCGGGTAACGTGCCAGATCGGAAGACTGAGCGAAGTCAGCCAGAAAGCGGAAGAAGTCTCGTGCGCCAGGCTCTTCCTGCAGGCCGACCCAAAGTGCTTCCCGGTGAGCGCGCAACGCCCCTGTACTGCCCGCCAACCATTGCTGGCGCATCGCCTGATCTACCAGCGCATGGCGGTAGGAAAGCCCTCGCCCCTCCTCCGAGGACCCAGAACTTTCGCTGATTTCCTCCTCGCTAAAATCCTCCAGCGGATTGTCGTGCAGTGCCATACGGCGAATACGCTCGCGCACGGCGTTCAGCTCCACGTTCAATCGACGCAGCTGATTGTTGCGAAAATCGGTGAGTGCGCGCCAGGGTGTCTGCACCCGCGTTGGCAGGTCTTCCAAGCCGGTGCTGCGCAACGACAGCTCGCGCAATCGCGGCAAGCCACTGACAGCGGGCGCCTGACCCAGCGGGTTGTGGTCAAGATGCAATCGCTCCAGGCGGACCAAGGCCGACAGCTGGGCATCCGCTTGCGCATCGAGCACGATCCGGTTATGGCTCAGACGCAACTCGCGCAGCCTCACCATCTGCTCCACCCCCATGGGAACCGTCGTCAAGCGATTGCCGCGCAAGTCCAGTTCAACCACGTTGGCAAAACGGCTGATAAACGCGTGCGGCACCGCTTCGAGCCCCAGCCGACGCAATGTCAGCTGGGTGACGTGAGGAAAGTCCAGGCCAGCCGGCAACTCAGGCAACTCCCCCACCTGCAGGCCATCGATCTGGAGGACGTAACCATCTTCTGTGCCGATATTGCTCTTGCGTCGCCAGCAGCGACGTAGCCGGGTAGCCAGACGCCTGCGACGCAGGCGCTCCAGGGGCCCGCTGGCCTGCTCCTGCCAACGCAGCAATGAGCCTCGCAAGTCAGCCAGTTGTGCGCGCAGACGTGCAAAGTGCTGCCAAGGCTCGATGCCACGCAAGCGCAGGTCGGCAAGTAAAGCGTCCACCTGACCATCGCTCATCGTCGGATAGATCTGGCGAAGGCCACGCCGCAACGCCTGACCGGAGCTTTCTCCCCGCCCGCTGAGCAGATAGCCCACGCGTCCGTCCCCCAGCCGCACAGGGGGACGCACACGCCCGGGTGGTGGAGCCAGGCCGATCATTTCAGCGGCGACGTCGCGCGCCGCTGCCGCCTGCGTTGCCAGATCCTTTTGCCATCGTTTGACCGCGCCATCGCCAGGCAACCCCTCAGCCAGGACCAGCAGGCTCTCCAGCAACGCGCCTGAACCGTGATCTGGGCCCCCCACTATCAGATATCGGTCCGCCTGCTTGACCAGGACGGCAACCCGGGAAGCGTCGGGCGCACCGCTGTCCGCCAACTTCACCCCGTTGGGATGCCCCTCGCGAACCTCGACCCGCAGGTCAGCAGGCCACTTGCCGTGCCTTTGGGCAAGCGCCAGCGCCAGCCGCTCGCTATCCCCATTGATGGCCTGCGGCTGCAGCAAGCCCGCGCAGGCCCGGTCCAGCCGGCTGTCACGTACCGCCCAGCGCGCTTGCTCGGCGAGCGCCAGCGGCACCCGTTTGTGCTCCAGCAGGCGCACTACCAGAACATCGTCTGCCAGTTCCAGAATTTCCCCTGCGCAACGCGGCGTAAGCCCCGGAAAATCACGTATGAGCAAGCGCGCACCTTCCTCCGGATTCGCTTGGCGCTGTGCCACTATGTCCTCGAAGGCTGCGCCGTTCACCCGCGGGAACTGCTCATGCAAGCGCAGACGCTCCAGTGCATCGAGCAGACGTGCCGGAGGCTTTGCACCTTCAAGATGCAAACGCCGCAGTTGCGCCTGGTCATGACCCGTAATCAACAGCAAGGTCTCGGCGAGCTCGTCCGGCACTGTAGCCAAGGCACTGCTCAACCGGCGCAGCAAGTGCCCACTGCCCTCCCAGTGCTGGGGACTTTCCAGGTCATGCCACCAACCTCCGACACCGTTGTGCTGCAACGCTATCGGCTGCGCTTCGCTACGCGACGGATGACGCAAGGCCAAGCCTTCGCCTCGTTCTTCGACAACATACGTGGCGTCATGCAGACGCATCCGCCGCACAGCATCCTGGGTCTCGTGCTGGCCGATGCCAAGGTCGCTGTCCGCCAAGGCATAGCCTGGCAGGTCGGTTCGGCATAAACGCACATCACCGTCCGCCGTGCAAACGGGGGCCATGGCATCGACCGCCGCTACACGCGGCAACGTACGCCCCACCAGTTCGGCGCCCGCAGCGACAACAACACCGCTGGCCACGATCTGGGCAATGGCAAATACATGTTCCAGCGCGTCCTGGCGATCACCGATCTGCCAATCCTTGTAACCTTCATAGATATTTTCCACGACCTGCTCAGCCGTCAGGGCAAGCATCGCCCACCCCAACACCGGTACGAACAGGCCTGCAAGCCCGAGCAAGTCGAGACCGAACTCCTTGTAGTTGATCATGCGCCGACGTCGGTCCTGCTCATCTACCGCTTCGGTGGAAACCGCCAGCACTGCCGCATCGTCAAAACACTTCTCCACCTGCTGCTTGCGCAAATGCACAAAGAGGGTCGCGTCCAACGCCAGGTTGCGACCATCGAGTTCCGAGGGTTCGGGCCCTGCAGCGTGACGCTTGCGCAGGGCATAGCTGAAGTCGACGCGGTCGCGCTCGCCGATAAAACGGCTGAAATACCGTGCAAAGTCCTGGCTTCGCAGCTTCTGGCACAGTGAGCACTAGAGCGACGACCAACTGTCATAGCGCTGCAAGGGCGCTTGCGCATCGTTGGGTAGCCAGGCAATGACACTGTCGATGCTGTCATCCTCTGCAAGCCTTACTTCGACGGTCACAACCCCCCGGATGCGCTTGCCCAGCAGATACAGCTGCCGTGGGATGACGCTGGCCGGATCCGCCGGCACGATCGGTTTGGCAGCGCACAGTGGCAACATCCGCAAGTAACTGCGCTCGTCAAGGTGCCCCTTCAATAGCGACAGGCGCACGGCCACCTCCAGTCGCGCTCGCAGCGACTCTTCAAGCAGGCTGGCGACTGGCTCCGATGCTGTGGTCGCGGGTTGCAGCGTCTGACGCAGCAATGCCTGGTAGCGCTGGCCGATATCCAGCTGTCGGCACAGGTGAGCGAACCGCTCGAAGCTCATCTTTAGCGGCTGCTTGTCGGCACCTAAGAGCTTTGCCTCTCGATAAATGCTGGGCACCGCCTCATCAGCGTGAAAGTTGTGCAGCGCAGCGGTCAGCAGGTCATGCGCCACCACGCGCTTCACGTGAGGCGACGACAATTTTGGTGACCCGGTAGGGAGCACGATCAGCGTGGCGATCCTGACCTTCGCCGCCTTCACATCAACCCCGGCCAGGCTGGTTCTGGACAACGTCTGCTCCAGCAACTGCCTGGCGAACGTATCCAGGGACGGAATGGTGTTCCACAGCTGGCTGACCTGATGGTCGATGGCCTGTTCCTGCAACATGGCACGGCGTAGCGCAGACAAATGATCTTCCGAAGCCTGGCGCATCCAGCCTGGCAGGTTGCGGGCGATCAGAGCGTCAACGGAGTCGTAGCGGATCAACGGGGGCATTGGCGAGTCTCGTCACAAAAGAAACCCAGCTAAACACCGAGACGCCGCAACATGACGGTAACTAAATAGTGATGTTCAAGACTGCCTGTCTCACCCAATCGGATTACCGAACGAGTTAGTTGAATGCATACGGATTTCCGAACGAAACATGAAGTATCTGCTCACGCGAAAAGGTTGATCGGCCCGTTTTATCAGGCGGTATGATCGATATCGAGAGCTTGGCACGACTCATGCTCTACACTTGGAGCCGAATGCACTCGCTTCCTGCTGTATTCGTTGAACGAAAGAGTCCGCCAACGGCTCCATAAAAAAAACAAACACGTCGAGGAAAATTTGATGCGTATCGTTCGTCACCTTTTGGGCGCAACCATCGCCGCCGCGATCATCGCTTCGCCAGCCATGGCTGAAGAACTGACCGGTACCCTGAAGAAAATCAAGGACTCGGGCACCATCACCCTGGGGCACCGCGACTCTTCCATTCCATTTTCCTACCTGGCTGGCGGTCAAACGCCCGTGGGCTACTCCCATGACATCCAGCTGGCCGTGGTCGATGCCCTGAAGAAGCAACTGGGTACCGATATCAAGGTCAAGTACAACCTCGTGACTTCCCAGACCCGCATCCCGCTGGTGCAGAACGGCACCGTCGACCTTGAGTGCGGCTCTACCACCAACAACGTCGAGCGCCAGCAACAGGTCGGCTTCTCGGTCGGCATCTTCGAAGTCGGCACCCGCCTGCTGACCAAGGTCAAGGACGGTCAGCCTTCCTACAAGGACTTCCCGGACCTGGCCGGCAAGAACGTGGTGACTACCGCCGGTACCACCTCCGAGCGCCTGCTCAAGGCCATGAACGCCGACAAGCAGATGAAGATGAACGTGATTTCCGCGAAGGACCACGGTGAAGCCTTCAACATGCTCGAAAGCGGCCGCGCCGTGGCCTTCATGATGGACGACGCGCTGCTCGCCGGTGAAATGGCCAAGGCGCGCAATCCAAAGGACTGGGTCATTACCGGTACTCCACAGTCGTATGAAATCTACGGCTGCATGGTGCGCAAGGATGACCCGGCCTTCAAGAAAGCGGTCGATGACGCCATCGTCGCGTACTTCAAATCGGGCGAAGTCAACAAGAGCTACGACAAGTGGTTCACCCAGCCGATCCCGCCAAAGGGCCTCAACCTGAACTTCCAGATGAGCGACGAGCTGAAGAAACTGATCGCCGAGCCGACCGACAAGGCCGCCGACGAGAAGAAGTCCTGATCCTCAGCTGTTAGTGGCCTGCTGCTCGCTAGCGCGAATCAATCCTGCAGGCCACCCATTAGTGTCTAACCTTTCATCCGAGGGCGCCCAGCGCCCCCGGATGCTCGAAGGTGCCCGTGAAACAACCGTCTGAGGGGAAATCCCGATGAATTACAACTGGGACTGGGGCGTGTTCTTCAAGTCCACCGGCGTGGGCAGCGAGACCTATCTGGACTGGTACATCACCGGTCTGGGCTGGACCATCGCCATCGCCATTTCCGCCTGGATCATCGCACTGCTGCTGGGGTCGGTCCTCGGTGTCATGCGTACCGTGCCGAACCGTCTGGTATCGGGCATCGCCACCGCCTACGTGGAACTGTTCCGCAACGTGCCGCTGCTAGTGCAGCTGTTCATCTGGTACTTCCTGGTGCCGGACCTGCTGCCCGAAGGCCTGCAGGAATGGTTCAAGCAAGACCTCAACCCGACCACCTCGGCACTGATCAGCGTGGTCATCTGCCTGGGCCTGTTCACTGCCGCCCGCGTCTGCGAACAGGTACGCACCGGCATCCAGGCGCTGCCGCGCGGCCAGGAAGCCGCCGCCCGCGCCATGGGCTTCAGCCTGCCGCAGATCTACAACAACGTGCTGCTGCCGCAGGCCTACCGGATCATCATTCCGCCGCTCACCTCGGAATTCCTGAACGTGTTCAAGAACTCCTCGGTGGCCTCGTTGATCGGCCTGATGGAGCTGCTGGCGCAGACCAAGCAGACCGCCGAATTCTCGGCCAACCTGTTCGAGGCCTTCACCCTGGCCACGTTGATCTACTTCACCCTGAACATGGGCCTGATGCTGCTGATGCGCATGGTCGAGAAGAAAGTCGCCGTGCCTGGCCTGATCTCCGTGGGGGGCAAGTAAATGGACATGGATTTCAGCGAAATCATCCCCGCCCTGCCGGCCCTCTGGGACGGCATGCTCATGACCCTGCAACTGATGGTCATGGGCGTGGTCGGCGGTATCGTGCTGGGTACCATTCTGGCACTGATGCGCCTGTCGTCGAGCAAGCTGCTGTCGCGTGTGGCCGGTGCCTACGTCAACTACTTCCGCTCGATCCCGCTGCTGCTGGTGATCACCTGGTTCTACCTGGCGGTGCCGTTCGTGCTGCGCTGGATCACCGGCGAAGACACCCCGGTGGGAGCCTTCACTTCGTGCGTTGTGGCGTTCATGATGTTCGAGGCCGCCTACTTCTGCGAAATCGTCCGCGCCGGTGTGCAGTCGATCTCCAAGGGCCAGATGGGCGCTGCCCAGGCCTTGGGCATGACCTACGGCCAGACCATGCGCCTGATCATCCTGCCCCAGGCCTTCCGCAAGATGACCCCGCTGCTGCTGCAGCAGAGCATCATCCTGTTCCAGGACACCTCGCTGGTGTACACCGTGGGCCTGGTGGACTTCCTCAACTCGGCACGCTCCAACGGCGACATCATCGGGCGCTCCCATGAGTTCCTGATCTTCGCCGGAGTCGTGTACTTCGTCATCAGCTTCTCCGCTTCGTGGCTGGTCAAGCGCCTGCAAAAAAGGATCACCGTATGATTTCCATCAAGAACGTCAACAAGTGGTACGGCGACTTCCAGGTGCTGACCGACTGCAGCACCGAGGTCAAGAAAGGTGAAGTGGTTGTGGTCTGCGGCCCTTCGGGCTCGGGCAAATCGACCCTGATCAAGTGCGTCAACGCCCTGGAGCCGTTCCAGAAGGGCGACATCGTGGTCGATGGCACTTCGATCGCCGACCCCAAGACCAACCTGCCCAAGCTGCGTTCGCGGGTGGGCATGGTATTCCAGCACTTCGAGCTGTTCCCGCACCTGAGCATCACCGAGAACCTGACCATCGCCCAGCGCAAGGTGCTCGGCCGCAGCGAGGCGGAAGCGACCAAGAAGGGCCTGGCCCTGCTCGACCGCGTCGGCCTCGGCGCCCACGCCAAGAAGCACCCCGGCCAGCTGTCTGGCGGCCAGCAGCAACGCGTGGCCATTGCCCGCGCGCTGTCGATGGACCCGATCGTCATGCTGTTCGACGAACCGACCTCGGCGCTGGACCCGGAGATGGTCAACGAAGTACTGGACGTGATGGTCGAGCTGGCCCACGAAGGCATGACCATGATGTGCGTGACCCACGAAATGGGCTTCGCCCGCAAAGTGGCCAACCGGGTGATCTTCATGGACAAGGGCAACATCATCGAGGACTGCCAGAAGGAAGACTTCTTCGGCAACCCGAGCGCCCGCCACGAACGCACCCAGCACTTCCTCAGCAAGATCCTGCAACACTGATTCGGCAACAACGGCACCGCTGCCAGGGTTCGCCCGGCAGCGGGTGCTGGCCGTGACAAGGCCACTGTGATGAAATGCGACCCTTCGCTTCTTCTCCCTGCCAAGCCCGCCGTGAAATCCCGCCTGATTCGCCAATTGCTGCTGCCGCCCCTGATCATCCTGCTGATGGTCGGACTGGGCATGGCCGGCTTCCTGATCAGCGAAAGCAATGGCATCCGCACCTTGAGCGAAAGCGGCGAACGTGCGCTGGAGCTGCATGCGCGCACGGTCGAGAGCGAAATCAGCAAGTACACCTACCTGCCGAGCCTGCTGGAGCTGGAAGACAGCGTCTCGCAGCTGCTCACCGACCCTGATGGCGCCAACCGGCAGACCGTCAACGAATACCTCGAAGGCCTGAACCGCCGCAGCCGCAGCCGGGCGATCTTCGTTCTCGACACCAACGGCCGCGTGCAGGCCAGCAGCAACTGGCGCGACGCCGACTCGTTCCTCGGTGAAGACCTGTCGTTCCGGGCCTATTTCCAGAGCGCCGTGCGTGGCGAACCGGGCCGCTTCTACGGGATCGGCAGCACCACGGGCGAGGCTGGCTATTACCTTGCTCACGGCCTGGAAGAACACGGCAAGATCATCGGCGTGGCGGTGATCAAAGTGCGCCTGGACACCCTGGAAGAGCGCTGGCAGCGCGCCCGCCTGGAAGCCTTCGTCAGCGACGAGAACGGCATCATCATTCTTTCCAGCGACCCAGCCCGGCGCTTGAAGTCGGTGCGCCCGCTGACCCCGCAGATCAAGGAGCGCCTGGCGCGCAGCCTGCAGTACTACTGGTGGCCGCTGAACGAGCTGCAACCGCTGGCCCGCGAAACCCTGGCCGATGGCGTGGAGAAACTGACCTTCCCGGCCAACGCCGAAACTGCCCAGGGCAAGCCCCATGAAGTGAGCTACCTGGCCCAGACCCGGCGCCTGGCCGATACGCCCTGGCACTTCACCCTGCTCACTCCGCTGCAGGACCTGCGCCGCGAGTCCATGGTGCAGGGCATCCTGGTCGGCGTGGCCTTCGCCCTGCTGACCATCCTCGGCATCGCCTGGAACGAACGGCGCAAGGTCGTTGCCACACGCCTGGCCGCGCGCGAGGCCCTGGAAGAAGCCAACAGCCAGCTGGAGCGGCGCATCGCCGACCGCACCGCCGACCTGCGCGCCAGCAACGAACGGCTCAAGGGCCAGATCCGTGAGCGCCGGCATGCCGAGCAGACCCTGCGCCATGCCCAGGACGAACTGGTCCAGGCCGGCAAGCTGGCGGCGATCGGGCAGATGTCCACCAGCATCGCCCACGAACTCAACCAGCCTCTGGCGGCGCTGCGGACCCTGTCTGGCAACACCGTGCGCTTTCTCGAGCGGGGTGCACTGGACACCGCCAGCACCAACCTGCGCACCATGAACGGCTTGATCGACCGCATGGGCCGCATCACGGCCAGCCTGCGCTCGTTCGCCCGGCGCGGTGACGACAGTGGCCAGGCGTCGCTGGCCAAGGCCGTGGAGGCGTCCTTGCAGGTACTGAACGACCGCATCACGGGCTGCAACCTGCAGTTGCACCACCAGTTCGACGACCAGCAACTGGCCATCGACCAGACCCGCCTTGAGCAGATCCTGGTCAACCTGATCGGCAACGCTCTTGACGCCATGGCCACCCAGCCACTGCCCGAGCTGTGGCTCGAAGGCGAGCTGCAAGGCGACAAGTATCGCCTGCGGGTACGCGATAACGGCCACGGCATCGATGCCGAAACCCGCAAGCACCTGTTCGAACCTTTCTTCACCACCAAACCGGGCGAACATGGCCTGGGCCTGGGGCTGACCTTGTCGGCGAGCCTTGCCGCCGCGGCCAAGGGCAGCCTGAACGTCGAGCACCCCGCCACCGGCGGCACGGCCTTCGTCCTCGCCCTGCCTTTGGTCACGCCCCCCAGCGAATCGGCAGAGCAACCATGAACCAAGCGCCACTTACCGTTCTGATCGTCGAAGACGACCCGCATGTGCTGCTCGGCTGCCAGCAGGCGCTGGCTCTGGAAGACATCGCCTGCGAGGGCGTCGGCAGTGCCGAACAGGCCCTGGAGCGCATCGGCGATGATTTTGCCGGGATCGTCGTCAGCGATATCCGCCTGCCGGGCATCGATGGCCTGGAGCTGCTCAGCCGCCTCAAGGCCCGCGACCGCAGCCTGCCGGTAGTGCTGATCACCGGCCACGGCGATATCGACATGGCGGTCGGTGCCATGCGCAACGGCGCGTACGACTTCATGGAAAAGCCCTTCTCCCCTGAGCGCCTGGTGGATGTGGTGCGCCGTGCCCTGGAGCAGCGCGGGCTGTCCCGCGAAGTGGTGGCCCTGCGCCGGCAACTGGCCGAGCAGAGCAGCCTTGAAGGGCGCATCATCGGCCGTTCGCCGGCCATGCAGCACCTGCGCGAGCTGATCGCCAACGTCGCCGATACGTCGGCAAACGTGCTGATCGAAGGGGAAACCGGCACCGGCAAAGAGCTGGTCGCCCGCTGCCTGCACGATTTCAGCCGGCGCCAGGGCCAGCCGTTCGTGGCGCTGAACTGCGGTGGCCTGCCGGAGAACCTGTTCGAAAGCGAGATCTTTGGCCACGAAGCCAACGCCTTCACCGGTGCCGGCAAGCGCCGCATAGGCAAGATTGAACACGCCAATGGCGGCACGCTGTTCCTCGACGAGGTCGAGAGCATGCCGATCAACTTGCAGATCAAGCTGCTGCGCGTGCTGCAGGAACGCACCCTGGAGCGCCTGGGCTCGAACCAGAGCATCGCGGTGGATTGCCGGGTGATTGCAGCCACCAAATCCGACCTCGACGCCCTCGGTCAGACCGGGCAGTTCCGTAGCGACCTCTATTACCGCTTGAACGTGGTCACCCTGGAGCTGCCGCCGCTGCGCGAACGTCGGGAAGACATCCTGCAACTGTTCGAGCACTTCCTGCAGCAGTCGGCGCTGCGATTCGACCGCGAAGCACCGACGCTGGACAGCCAGACCCTGTCGCGCTTGATGGCCCATGACTGGCCGGGCAACGTGCGCGAATTGCGCAACGTGGCCGAGCGCTATGCCCTTGGCCTGCCAGCCTTCAAGAAAGGCCCGAGCGGCGGCGCCAGCCAAGGGCTTGGCTTTGCCGAGGCGGTGGAAGCGTTCGAACGCAACCTGCTCAGTGATGCCTTGCAGCGCACCGGTGGCAACCTCAGCCAGGCCAGCCAGGAGCTGGGCATGGCCAAGACCACGCTGTTCGACAAGGTCAAGAAGTACGGGCTCGGCTGATGGAGCAGCGTCGCCTGCTTCGCGGGCCAGCCCGCTCCCACAGCTACCGTGCAGGCCTCAGGCATTACACCATCCCAGTGGGAGCGGGCATGCCCGCGAAGAGGACCACACCGATTCAAAGCCCTGCGATATGGGTCACATCCTGCCGGTGCGCCTGCAGGTAAGGCAGCACCGCCGCCAGCAAGGGCGCCTTGAAGGGCTCCTGGAAGCGATGCGCCAACCCTGGAATCAACTTCAGCTGGCTACCCTGGATATGCGCGGCCAGGTGCACCCCATGCATCACCGGCAACAGCGGATCGGCCGTGCCGTGCACCACCAGCGTCGGCACCCGTAACTCATTGAGTAACGGCACCCGGCTCGGTTCGGCCAGGATCGCCATGATCTGGCGTTTCGCCCCCTCCGGGTTGAAGGCCCGGTCATAGGCTATCGCCGCCTGTTGCAGCAGCACCGCCCGGTCATCGTGCACGTGCGGGCTACCCAGCGCCGCCAGCAGGTCGGCCTGCTGTTCGATGGCCACCTCGCGATTCGGCGCGCTGCGCCGCGCCAGCAACTGCACCAACGCCGGATCGGGTGCCGGCAGCCCGGCCGCTCCCGAACTGGACATCACCAGGGTCAGGCTACGCACCCGCTCCGGCGCCATGGCTGCCAGATGCTGGGCGATCATCCCGCCCATGCTCACGCCCAGCACATGAAACTGGCGAATGCCCAGCACATCCATCAGCTGCAGGCCATCGTTGGCCATGTCGGTCAGGGTATAAGGCGCGGCAACCGGCAGGCCAAGCTTGTAGCGCAACAACTCGACCGTGAGGTTGGCCGAAGGCGGCAGCTGGTTCCAGCGCGACAGGCCGACATCGCGATTGTCATAACGAATGACCCGAAAGCCCTGGCGGCACATTGCCTCGACCACATCGTCAGGCCAATGGATAAGTTGCCCGCCCAGGCCCATGACCAGCAGCAACGCCGGATCGCGAGGGGCGCCGACGCTTTGATAGACCAGGCTCAGGTTGCCGACTTCGGCACGTTGTACCGGCACATGGGCGTCGCAGCGCGTGTCGGCGAAGCTGGCCGAAGCGCTGAACAGCAGAAAGAAAAGCAGCAGTAAAGCCCGCATGAAAGAAACACCAGAATGCAGATCCCCAGTAGAGCGCGAGTCTGATGACTTTCTTTCGGGCGCGCTGCCACAGTTCGGTGACAGTTTGATGAACCCTGCCGAGCGGTGCGGCTGATCGTCCAGTCGACAGCCTGGGGCAACATGAGTGAAACTCAACTCATTCCCTGTTTTTTCAAAAATTGTTCTCGGAGACAGCCCGTGCTGGAGATCCGCCACCTGAAAACCCTTCATGCCTTGCGCGAGGCCGACAGCCTGGTTGAGGCGGCCGAACGCCTGCACCTGACCCAGTCGGCGTTGTCGCACCAGTTCAAGGAGCTTGAAGAGCGCCTGGGCCTGCCACTGTTCGTGCGCAAGACCAAGCCGATCCGCTTCACCAGCGCCGGCCTGCGCCTGTTGCAACTGGCCGATGCCACCCTGCCGCTGCTGCGCGGCGCCGAGCGTGATATCGCCCGCCTGGCGGGTGGCACCGCCGGGCGCCTGCACATGGCCATCGAATGCCACAGCTGCTTCCAGTGGCTGATGCCGACCATCGACCAGTTCCGCGATGCCTGGCCGGAAGTGGAGCTGGACCTGGCCTCGGGCTTCGCCTTCGCCCCGCTGCCGGCGCTGGCACGGGGTGATCTCGACCTGGTGGTGACCTCCGACCCACTGGACCTGGCCGGCATCACCTACGTGCCGCTGTTCACCTACGAGGCCATGCTCGCCGTGGCCAACCAGCACCCGTTGGCCAGCAAACCGTACATCGTGCCTCAGGACCTGCTCGACCAGACCCTGATCACCTACCCGGTGGAGCGCGACCGCCTGGACATCTTCACCCGCTTCCTGGAACCGGCCGACATCGAGCCGGCTGCCGTGCGCACGTCCGAGCTGACAGTGATGATGATGCAACTGGTAGCCAGCGGCCGTGGCGTCTGCGGCATGCCGCATTGGGCGTTGCATGAATACAGCTCGCGGGGCTATGTGAAGGGCAAGCGCCTGGGCGAGAAAGGCCTGTTCGCCACGCTATATGCAGCGGTGCGCACCGACATGCTCGATGCGCCCTACATGCGCGACTTCCTGCTGACCGCCAAGGACACCTCGTTCGCCACCCTCGACGGCGTCAGCGCGGTACGCTGACCGCCTGGCGGTACAGCGGCAGGATCAGGTCGCGGGTCAGCGGCGCCAGGTCCAGCGTTTCGGCCTGATCGGCGGCCAGCCACCGCACTTCTTCGATCTCCGCCGCCGGGGCTACGGCTTCGGCACTGTCGACGCGGAACAGCTCGGCTTGCACCTCGAAGCCTGGCTCGTTGGCGGCTGGCGCGCTGAACTGGCCCAGGTGCACCGCCTGGGCGGGATCGATACGCAGGCCCAGTTCTTCGAACAACTCGCGGGCCAGCGCCTGAATGGGCGATTCACCGGCATCGATCTTGCCACCTGGCTGCATGAACGCCTGGGTGCCGCGCTTGCGCACCAGCAGGGTGCGGCCTTGCGGGTCGATCAACAGGGCGGCGGCGATGCGGATGATATTGGGCATGGGTGGTGTCTCGGCATTTTGGCCGGCGAGGATCCCATGGGCTCCTGGGCCTGACAAGACAGGTCTTTCCTGTACCGGCCCTTTCGCGGGTGAACCCGCTCCCACAGGGATGCCACTGTCCTTGTGGGAGCCGGTTCACCCGCAAAAGGGCCGGCACAGGTCATTCATGGACGAACGGCCCCTTGCCAACCCGTCGTTCACCCGCCATAACCAACACATGAACCTGCCAGCCCTTCAGCACCAGGCGCTCGAACTGTTCCACCCGGCCGTCAGCACCTGGTTCCGTCGCCACTTCGCCACGGTCACCGACGCCCAGGCCCGTGCCTGGCCGCTGATCCATGCCGGGCAATCGATGCTGCTCGCCGCGCCGACCGGCTCGGGCAAGACCTTGAGCGCGTTCCTGGCCGTGCTCGACGAACTGTTCCGCGAGGGCCTGGAGCATGGCGGCGAGCTGCCTGCACAGACCCAGGTGGTCTACGTGTCGCCACTCAAGGCGCTGTCCAATGACATCCGTCTTAACCTGCAGGCTCCGCTCGAGGGCATCAGCCAGGCCCTCGAAGACCTGGGTCTGAAAGCACCGCGCATCGCCACTGCCGTACGCACTGGCGATACCCCGCAGAAGGAGCGTGCGGCGATGCGCAAGCAGGCGCCGCATATCCTGGTCACCACGCCCGAATCGCTGTACGTGTTGATGGGCTCGGCTTCCGGTCGTGAAGGCCTGGCCAGCGTGCACACGGTGATCGTCGACGAGATCCACGCCCTGGCAGGCAACAAGCGTGGCGCCCACCTGGCGCTGACCCTGGAACGCCTGCAAGCCTTGTGTGGGCGCCCTTTGCGGCGTATCGGTCTGTCCGCCACCCAGCGCCCGGTGGAGCGCGTGGCGCAGTTCCTGGTCGGCCAGGGACGCCCTTGTGCAACTATCGACGTTGGCCATGCGCGCCAACGCGACCTCGCCATCGAAGTGCCCCCGGTGCCGCTCGGCGCGGTCATGGCCACGGACGTCTGGGGCCTGGTGTACGACCGCCTGGCCGACCTGGCGCGAGCGCATCGCACCACACTGGTGTTCGTCAACACCCGTCGCCTGGCCGAACGCATCACCCGTCATCTCAGCGAGCGCCTCGGCAAGGAGGCAGTGGCCGCGCACCACGGCAGCCTGTCCAAGGAGCTGCGCCTGGACGCCGAACAGCGCTTGAAAAACGGCCAACTGCAAATGCTGGTGGCCACCGCCTCGCTGGAGCTGGGCATCGACATCGGCGACGTCGACCTGGTCTGCCAGATCGAATCGCCCGGCTCGATCGCCGCCTTCCTGCAGCGCGTCGGGCGCTCCGGGCACCAGGTTGATGGCATTCCCAAAGGGCGGCTGTTCGCGACCTCACGAGATGACCTGATCGAATGCGCGGCGTTGCTCGATTGCATCCGCCTCGGCGAACTCGACGAGTTGCATATCCCCAATGCCCCCCTGGATGTCCTGGCCCAGCAGATCGTCGCCGAAGTCAGCAACCAGGCCTGGCAGGAACAGGCGTTGCTCGACTGCCTGCGCCAGGCAACGCCATACGCAGAACTCGACCCAAGGCGTTACCAGGCGCTGTTGAGCATGCTCGCCGAGGGCTACAACGGCCGCCAGGGTATCCGCAGCGCCTACCTGCACCGCGATGCGGTCAGCGGCACGTTGCGCGGCCGCCGGGGCAGCCAGCTGACGGCGCTGACCAGCGGCGGCACCATTCCCGACAACGCTGACTATGCGGTGCTGCTTGAACCACAGGCGCTGAACATCGGCAGTGTCAATGAAGACTTCGCCGTGGAAAGCATCGCAGGCGATATCTTCCAACTGGGCAACGCGTCCTACCGCATCCTCAGGGTCGAGCCTGGCCGGGTGCGGGTCGAGGACGCCCAGGGCCTGCCACCCACTATCCCGTTCTGGCTTGGCGAAGCACCGGGGCGCAGCGATGAACTGTCCGCGGCGGTCGCCCGCCTGCAGGCGCGCATCGATGAACAGCTGGTGCTGAACGACGGCGACCTGGCTGCGGTGCAGCAGTGGCTGCAGACCACGTTCGACCTGGATGAGGCCAGCGCCAGCCAGTTGCTCGACTACCTCGCCCGCACCCACCAAGTGCTGGGCGCCCTGCCCTCACAGCAGACCTTGGTGATGGAGCGTTTCTTCGACGAGTCTGGCGGTACCCAACTGATCATCCACTCGCCCTATGGCAGCCGCATCAACCGTGCCTGGGGCCTGGCCCTGCGCAAACGCTTCTGCCGTACCTTCAATTTCGAGCTGCAGGCCGCGGCCAGCGAGGACGCCATCGTGCTGTCGCTGTCGACCAGCCACAGTTTCGAGCTGGAGGAGGTGTGGCGCTACCTCAACAGCCGCACTGCCGAGCAGATCCTCATCCAGGCCGTGCTCGACGCCCCCTTGTTCGGTGTGCGCTGGCGCTGGAATGCCGGCGTGGCCATGGCCCTGCCACGCTTCGTCGGCGGGCGCAAGGTGGCGCCGCAGATCCAGCGCATGAAGAGCGAAGACCTGATCGCTGCGGTGTTCCCCGACCAGATCGCCTGCCTGGAGAACATCGTCGGCGAGCGGCAGATCCCTGATCACCCACTGGTCGAGCAGACCCTCGACGACTGCCTGCACGAGGCCATGGACAGCGAAGGCTGGCTGGCGTTGCTGCGGCGCATGGAAAGCGGCCAGGTGCGCCTGCTGTGTCGCGACCTGCCAGCGCCCTCGCCACTGGCCTCGGCCATTCTCAATGCCAGGCCATACGCCTTTCTTGATGACGCGCCGCTCGAAGAGCGGCGTACCCAGGCGGTGATCAACAGGCGCTGGAATGAAGTTCACAGCGGCGATGATCTCGGCGCGCTGGACGCCGATGCGATCACCGCCGTGCAGGCCGAGGCCTGGCCGCAGCCGGGCAATGCCGACGAGATGCACGAGGCGCTGATGACCTTGGGCGCCATCAGCCATGAGGAAGTCCAGGCCAACCCCAGCTGGGACCTGCTGCTGCGTCAATTGGCCAAGGCCGGGCGAGCGCTGCGCGTGACCGATGAAAAGCTGTGGTTCGCGCGCGAGCGCCTGACCCTGCTGCAAGCGCTGTATCCGGCTGCACGAATGGAGCCTGCGCTGGACGTACTGCCCGGCTTCGATCAGGCCATCGACCCGGACAGCGCACTGCGCGAACTGCTACGCGCTCGCCTGAGTGGCTACGGTCCGCTCAGCGTTGCACAGATTGGCGCACCACTGGGCAAGCCGGCAGCTGAGGTCGAGCAGGCGCTGGCCCGCCTGGAAGTCGAAGGCTATGTGTTGCGTGGCCACTTCAGCCCTGGGGCACGGGACCTGCAATGGTGTGAGCGCCATCTGTTGGCACGCATCCATCGCTACACGGTGAAACGCCTGCGCCGAGAGATCGAACCGGTCAGCCTGCAGGACTTCATGCGTTTTCTGTTCGACTGGCAGCACCTGGCGCCTGACGAGCGCCTGCGTGGTCCGGCGGCAGTAGCCGAAGTGCTGGGCCAGTTGCAGGGTTTCCCCAGTGCAGCCGGCGCCTGGGAAGCGGAACTGTTGCCCGCACGTATCAAGGACTACAGCCCGCACTGGCTGGACGATGCCTGCCGCAGCGGGCAATTTGCCTGGAGCCGGCTGGCCGCAACGGTGGCGAGCAATACCTTGTCGAGCACGCCGCTGGTGCTGTTGCCACGCGAGCACATGGGCCTGTGGCGTAGCCTCGCCCCCGAGCCTGCCCGGGAAGCACTTGGCGGGCGGGCACAACGGGTACTTGAAGCGCTGCAGGTCCATGGGGCGTTGTTCTTCGACGAACTGACCAGCGATGCCCACCTGCTGCCCAGCGAGCTGGAAGCGGCGTTGCAGGAACTGGTGGGTGCCGGCTTGGTGGGCGCCGACAGTTTCACCGGCCTGCGCAGCCTGATTACCCCCGCCGCCAAACGCAGCTCCCGCAACAGCCGGCGCGGCCACCCGCCGCTGTCGAGCAGCATGGCCCATGCCGGGCGCTGGGCGTTGCTGCGTCGGGGCAGCGGCAATGTCGACGAGCACCAGCGCCTGGAGCACATCGCCCGTGCCCTGCTACGGCGCTATGGCGTGATCTGCTGGCGCTTGCTGGAGCGAGAGAGCGATGTGTTACCGCCCTGGCGCGAGCTGCTGCGTTGCTACCACCGGCTGGAAGCGCGTGGCGAGATTCGTGGCGGGCGCTTCATTGCCGGGCTGGCCGGCGAGCAGTTCGCCTTGCCGGAGGCGGTCGGGTTATTGCGCCAGGTTCGTCGGCGAAACCTGGATGCAGAACTGGTGGTGGTGAGCGCCAGCGACCCACTGAACCTGATCGGGTCGTTGTTGCCTGGGGCGAAGGTGCCTGCGGTGGGTGGCAACCGGCTGCTGTACCGCGACGGTGTGCCGGTGGCGGTGCGGGTGGCTGGGCGGTATAGCTATCTGGTGGAGGGATCGGCGCAGGAGCAGGCTGGATGGAAGGAGAAATTGCTGCGTAATGCGATGTGATTTGGCTTGACGGTGTGAAGTATCTAGGTGCCTGTCTTGAGGGCTTATCAAGGCCACCAGGTGTATGCCGACAGGGTTTCAGCGCCTGTGAGATCGAGCGCCGCCCGCGCGGCGCATCGCGGGTAAACCCGCTCCCACATCTGTTTCGGGCCAATCTCTCCTGTGAAGCCAACAGGGACCGCCTTGTTGGCATGGCGAAGCATCTCGGTGGGCGCTGATGCCGCTCCACCTGTCTACAGTCATGCACGAAGGCCTATCATCGGTCTCCAGTCATACACCAAGGCCTATCATCGGTCTCCAGTCATACACCAAGGCCTATCATCGGTCTCCAGTCATACACCAAGGCGGATCCTGTTGGCGGCACAGGAGGGACTGGCCCGAAACAAATGTGGGAGCGGGTTTATCCGCGATGCGCCGCGCGGGCGGCGCTCGATCTCACAGGCACTGCAACCTTATCGTCGAACACCCCAGGCGAAAATGATTTTTGCTACCCCGATTTTGATTTGCACTGCCACACAAGTTGGCTATGGTCGGGGTTTGCCCCAGGCCCTGAGCCTGACCGCGCCATCGCAAGGACCCCGTATGAGCCTGTCACTTCTCAGCCGTTATGCCTTCTTCACCGCTTGTGTACTGTTCACCCTGGCGAGTCTGCCGTTCCTCCACCACGAATGGCTGTGGCCGTTCACCCTGGTCACCGGGGTGCTCAGCCTGATCGGGCTGTTCGACCTGCTGCAACAACGCCACGCGGTGCGCCGCAACTATCCGATCCTCGGCAACATCCGCTACCTGGTCGAGGCCATCCGCCCGGAAATCCGCCAGTACCTGCTGGAGGCCGACAGCGACGCCCTGCCCTTCTCCCGTGCCCAACGCTCGCTGGTATACGCCCGAGCCAAGAACGAAGCCTCGGACAAACCCTTCGGCACCCTGATCGACGTCTACGAGTCGGGCTTCGAATTCATCGGCCACTCCATGCGCCCGGCGCCACTGACCGACCCGGCAAGCTTCCGGGTCATCGTCGGCGGGCCGCAGTGCAGCCAGCCGTATTCGGCGTCGATCTTCAACATCTCGGCCATGAGCTTCGGTTCGCTCAGCGCCAACGCCATCCGCGCCCTGAACAAGGGCGCCAAGCTGGGCAACTTCCACCACGACACCGGTGAAGGCAGCATCAGCCCCTATCACCGCGAAAACGGTGGCGACCTGGTGTGGGAACTGGGCAGCGGCTACTTCGGCTGCCGCACCGCTGACGGTCGCTTCGACCCCGAACGCTTCGCCGCCCAGGCCCGCGCCCCACAGGTGCGGATGATCGAGATCAAGATGAGCCAGGGCGCCAAGCCCGGCCACGGCGGCATCCTGCCCAAGCACAAGGTGACCGAGGAAATTGCCGAAACCCGTGGCGTGCTGATGGGCGAGGACTGTATCTCGCCATCGCGCCACAGCGCCTTCTCCACCCCGATCGAGATGATGCACTTCATCGCCCAGCTGCGTGAACTGTCTGGCGGTAAACCGGTGGGCTTCAAGTTCTGCCTGGGCCACCCGTGGGAATTCATGGGCATCGCCAAGGCCATGCTGGAAACCGGCATCCTCCCCGACTTCATCGTGGTCGATGGCAAGGAAGGTGGCACCGGCGCCGCGCCAGTGGAGTTCACCGACCATATCGGCGTGCCGCTGCGCGAGGGCCTGCTGTTCGTGCACAACACCCTGGTCGGCCTGAACCTGCGCGACAAGATCAAGCTCGGCGCCAGCGGCAAGATCGTCAGCGCCTTCGACATCGCCAGCGTGCTGGCCATCGGCGCCGACTGGGCCAACTCGGCGCGCGGGTTCATGTTCGCCATTGGCTGCATCCAGTCGCAGAGCTGCCACACCAACAAGTGCCCGACCGGCGTGGCCACGCAAGACCCGCTGCGCCAGCGCGCCCTGGTGGTGCCAGACAAAGCCCAGCGGGTGCTGAACTTCCACCACAATACCCTGCGTGCGCTGGCCGAGATGCTGGCCGCAGCGGGCCTTGAACACCCGGCACAGCTGGAGGCCAAGCACCTGGTGCGGCGCGTGTCGGCCACCGAGATCAAGCTGTTCTCGCAGATGCATGTGTTCCTCAAGCCTGGGGAACTACTGGCCGGCGAGGTCGATGGGCAGTTCTATTCGCGCATGTGGCAGATGGCCCGGGCCGACAGCTTCGAGCCGATGGCGGCCTGAGCGCGCTCAGTTGATCCGTGCCGATTGCTCGGGCATTGCAAACAGCAGTGCCCGAGAGTCGCCCTTGTCCACCTCTTCCAACTTGAGCCAATCCTGTTCCATCCGCTTCTCGATCTCAGTGACTTCACCACTGGTCACCCACCAGACCCGTTTGTATTGGCTTGCCAACGTTCGCGGTTCAGTTACGACGTGTTCAAGACTTGATGGATAAAGCAGGGTGTCCGCATCGAGTTCACCAACGCTGTAAACCAGTGGCGCCGAACCCGTCTTGTTGTAGAAATCAATCGTAAGCGACCAGAAAGCGTTGTCACTCGTCAACAATGCATCACCTGGCTGCCAGCGCGCGGCAACCTGGGCCATGACGTAATCAAGCCGGTTGTTCACCCATTCGTTGCCACCGCGCAAGTTGAACGCCCGATTATAAAGATTTGCCAGACCCACCCCCTCAAAGAACAGGCAGGCGATGAGCAGTGTGACCTGCCATTTCCATCGGAGTCCATTCATTGCCACCGCCAGCAGAATGGGTAACCCGAGAAAGGCAAACACGAGGTAGCGCTCCACATACAACGGCAAAACAAAGGAGAACAGCCATGTCACACAGACGGGCACAAAACAATAGACGACTAACAATGCGCCAGCCTTATCAGGCTCTTTGCTTTGACGAGCAGCACGGGCGGCCGCGACAAAGATCAGGACCGTCAGCACCATCGTCATGATGCCCATGACCGACGAGTCGCCACCTAGCATGAATGCAATCCAGAGGCTTTGCGGTAGGGTGACCAGCGTCACAGGCGCGATCCAGCTCACCATGCCGGTATTTTCATGAACCTGCCCATACAAGGTCGGAAGCCAAGGCAGGTAAGCACTCGCAATGAGCAGATTGCACAACCACCACCGCTGCATACTGATCAGGCGCTGCCCGCCCGGTGCTCGGGCAAACAGAACATACACCCAGCCGACCAATGCCCCCAAGGCAGCAAAGTAATGGGTATACAAGCCGGCAATCATCAATAACGCATAACCCAGCAAGTAACGGCTGTACTGCTGCTGTGCCCATGACAACAACATGTAGGCGGCAGAAAGCATGAGCAAGCCGAGCAGCCCGTACATACGGGCTTCCTGGCTGTAATAAACAGCAATCGGAAACATCGCCAATAACAGACCCGCCATCACGGCAATACGTCGCGAAGCCATGCGATGCGCCAATAGCATACCCGCCGCAACTGTCACTACCCCTAGAACGACATTGAGACTACGGATAGCTACGACCCCATCGCCAAAGCCTGTCATCCACGCATGCAAGAGCAGATAGTACAGAGGCGGATGAACGTCCTGGGCTGTGAAATAAATTGCCCGATCTATCGGCATTCGAGCCAGCCATACGCTGAATGCTTCGTCGTACCAGACAACTTGCAGGTCAAGTTGGTAAAGCCGGACAGCGAGTGCCAGCAACAGAATCCCTACCACAGCGATCGGCCCCGTCACACTTGCCCGGCAATCATTTAGAATGCGCATTATTCCTCCTTGAAGGTCGAGCGTGTCTTCCGACTGCTCCGGCGTCCTGCCAAGGCCCGAATTACATAGCGTGGTCGATGCTTGGACTCCATGTAGATTCGCCCGATGTACTCACCCAGCACGCCGATGCCGATCAGCTGTACACCGCCAAGGAACAGAATGGCAGTCATCAACGAGGGATAGCCCGGCACCGGGTTGCCAAACAGCCATTTGTCGATGACCTGGCAGGCCGCACTCAATAGCGCGAGCAATGCGATTACACCGCCTACATAAGTCCAGAGTCGCAACGGCATGGTACTGAACGAGGTAATCCCATCCAGGGCAAGATTCCACAGTTTCCAGCCATTGAAGCGGCTCTTCCCTGCCGTGCGCGAAGCGCGGTCATACTCGACCACCGCAGTCTTGAAGCCAGGCCACGACAGCATGCCTTTCATGAACAGTTGCTGTTCAGGCATCGACTTGATCACCTCCACGACCTTGCGATCGAGCAGGCGGAAATCACCGACGTTTTCCTCGATGCGAATCTGCGAAATGCGGTTCAGCAGTAAGTAGAACCCTGCTGCCGTGCAGCGTTTCAAGTAACTGTCGCATGAGCGGTCACGACGTTTGGCGAGCACGACATCGAAGCCTGCCCGCCATTGTTCGATCAGCTTGGGAATCACTTCGACCGGGTCTTGCAGGTCGACGTCGATTGGAATGACAGCATCGCCACAGGCCTGTTCCAGCCCGGCGAACAGCGCGGCTTCCTTGCCGAAGTTGCGTGAAAGGTCGATGAGGGCAACATCGGGATCACCGGCGATCAGTTGGCGGATCTGTTTTTCGGTCCCATCCAGACTACCGTCATTGATAAAAATCAGTTCGACCTGATCTGCCTGGTTGGCAAGCGCCTGGCGCACTGCGTCATGGAATGGCCTGATCGCCTGCTCCTCATTGAAAACCGGCACGATCAGCGAAATATCCATCTACGCTTCTCCGTGAAGACCCATCGCGCAAATACAAAGCCCAGCAACAGGCTGACCAGGCAGAACAGCCCGACGGTCAACGGCGGTGGCCAGCCTTGGCTGTCGGCGAGGCATCCCAGTGACACACTGAGGCTGCCCATCCCCGCCACGAATACGCAGTAGCGCATGAACGAAACGGGCACCCTGAAGGTGAACCGGGCATTGGCAATGTATGAAAAGGACAGCGCCACCATGAACGCGACCAGGTTGCTGAGGGCCTGGTCGTTGCCCGCCAGTTGCATCGCCGCAAACACCACGACATGAATAGCGGTGTTGAAGGTGCCCACGATCAGATACTTGAGGAATGCTGGCATTCTGCGATGCATGCGTGTTCGAGCCTTCCCTGCTTGGCCTTTAAGCCAAGCTAGGGGAAATCAGGCAATGGGACTACTGACAGAAATGCCAGTTGACGGTGATGGCGAAGCGGCCCGTGGCTGCAAGGTTGGACGGCGCGGCAGAGTTGCAGGATGGGGCGGGGATCGCTGGCCGGTGCAGTTGCTGACCGCATTGGGCGGGCTGGTGGCCATGCTGATGCTGGCGGGCGGGCTGGACTGGAACCAGCAGTTGGGGCAACGCGTGGCAGCGACCCCGGTGATCGGGCAAGGGGCAGCCTAGCTGCCCCCCTTTCACATCAGGAAGCCGGGCTGACGATGCCCTGCTCCTGCTTTGGCGCAAGACGGAACGCGTAATACAGCACCGTCAGCAGCACAAGGAACGCCGGGCCAATGTACAGCGCCACGCGGGTATCCTCGAAGTACGCCATCAGGCCCACCACCAGCACCAGGAAGGCCAGGGCCAGGTAGGAGCTCAGCGGCCACAGCCACATGCGGTATTTCAGCGTTTTCTGCTCGGCGGTCGACAGGCCGGCGCGGAACTTGATCTGCGCCAGCAGGATCATCACCCAGGTCCAGATCGCACCGAAGGTGGCAATCGAGGTTACCCAGACGAACACCTTTTCCGGCACCAGGTAGTTGGCCAGCACGCCCAGCAGCAGCGCACCGATCGACAGCAGCAGTGCATTGCGCGGCACGCCGCTTTTCGAAGTGCGGGCGAAGGCGGCCGGGGCCTGGCCGTTCTGCGCCAGGCTGTAGAGCATGCGCCCGGTACTGAAGATGCCGCCGTTGCACGACGACAGCGCAGCGGTAATCACCACGAAGTTGATGATCCCGGCAGCGGTCTTGATACCCAGACGCTCGAAGGTCATGACGAACGGGCTGCCCTGGCTGCCAATGCCGTCCCATGGGTAGATCGACAGAATCACGAACAGGGCGCCGACGTAGAACAGCAGGATGCGCCAGAACACCGAGCCGATCGCCTGGGGGATGGTTTTCTGCGGGTTGCGAGCTTCGCCGGCGGTAAGGCCGATCATTTCCACGCCCAGGTAGGCGAACATCACCATCTGCAGCGACATCAGCACGCCCGTCACGCCGTTGGGCATGAAGCCGCCGTTGCTCCACAGGTTGGAGATGCCCACGGCGACGCCATCATTACCGAAACCAAAAGCGATCACGCCAATGCCGCCGAGGACCATGGCAATGATGGTGACGATCTTGATCAGGGCGAACCAGAACTCGAATTCACCAAACGCCTTGACCGCGATGAGATTGACTGCGCCCATGCTGCCCAGCGCCATCAAGGCCCAGATCCAGCGCGGCACATCGGGGAACCAGATGCCCATGTAGATGGCGACGGCAGTGATTTCCGCGACGCAGGTCACCAGCCACAGGAACCAGTAGTTCCAGCCGGTGAGAAAGCCAGCCAGCGGGCCAAGGTAGTCCTGGGCATAGCGGCTGAACGAACCGGCGACCGGGTTGTGCACGGCCATCTCGCCGAGGGCACGCATGATCACCAGGATCGCCAGGCCACCAATGATGTAGGAAAGCATGATCGCGGGACCGGCCATTTCGATGGCCTTGGCCGAACCGAGGAACAGTCCGACGCCGATACAGGCGCCCAGCGCCATCAAACGGATGTGCCGTTCGCCCAGCTCACGCTTGAGCGGGCCGCCCTCGATGGGCTCGGCAGGGGCAGAAGGGTTGCCGACTGGCATAGCAATACAACCTCATTTTGTTATTGGAGTAGACCTTCGTGCAGCACCAGCCCTGCCGATAGGCGGGACGTTGGCTTGCCAGGCTGGCCTCGTGGGCCGGCTCGTGTGCCGGGCTAGAGCGGCCGGCACGGCGAAGGGCCGAGCAGTATAGGAAGTCCGATACAGGGGTTTTCGCTGTATAACCAGGAAAATTCAGCGAGTTTTTCGGAGCTGGCGCGCCAGCCCCCAATTCCACTACCACCCTACCAACAACGTCATAGGAATAAACCCACACCAAAGCCGCATAGTCCTACGCCACTATTCTCGGCTTCCTACAAATTTTTCACCTGTTCCCACCAACGTCTAAGCTTCAGACAAGCAAGACGAAGATATCTGGCCGGATAGAAGACTATGGGCGCACTGTGGCAATCGGAACCAAGCAGAACGGAAGCATCTGAAGCACCTCCGGCCATGACGCCACAACCGCAGCCCCCACGTCAGCGCAGGCTCTGGTGGCGGCTGATTTTCCTGATCCTGCTGGTGGCACTGATCGCCATCGGTTTTGCTGCCTACGACGAGTTCCGCACCTCCAACCTGCAGTCACGCGAATTCAGCAAGCTGGCCACCACCCTCACCTATTCGCTGCAGCCAGGGCCGAGCGATGCGATCATCTATCCGGGCGAAGGGCCCTTCGACAAGCGCCTGGGCTACAGCGGGCTGGGCGAGTTCCTGCCACGCCTGCTCAAGCGCGACTACCTGATCAGCGAGCAGGTGCGGTTTTCCCCGGCGCTGATGCGCTATGTCGAACACGGCCTGTTCGCGCCATACATCGAAAAGATCCAGGCCGGCCTGTCGATCACCGACTGCCGGGGCGAGACGCTGTACCAGTACAACTACCCGCAACACCTGTACCCGGATTTCGCCTCCATTCCGCCGGTGATGGTCAACAGCCTGCTGTTCATCGAGAACCGCGACCTGCTCGATACCAGGGACGTGAAGAACAACCCGGCCGTGGACTGGCCGCGCTTTGCCAAGGCCGCGTACAGCCAGGTGGCCAAGTACCTGGCCCTGCCTGGCCAGTCAGCGGGTGGCAGTACCCTGGCCACCCAGCTGGAGAAGTACCGCCACTCACCGGATGGCCTGACGGTCAATGGTGCCGAGAAGATTCGCCAGATGATCTCGGCCAGCGTACGCGCCTACCAGGGCGGCCCCGACACCAGCGAAGCGCGCCACCGGATCGTGCGTGACTACCTCAACAGCGTGCCGCTGTCGGCTGTGCCCGGGCATGGCGAAGTGCACGGCATGGCCGAGGGCCTGCGGGTGTGGTACGGCGCCGATTTCGACCAGGTCAACCAGGCGCTGAACTCCACCGCCACGGACCCGGAGAGCATGGCCGCACGCGGCCTGGCCCTGCGCCAGGTGCTGTCGCTGATGATTGCCCAGCGCCGCCCTTCGCATTACCTGTCCAAGGGCCGGGTCGAACTGGCCGAACTCACCGACGCGCATATCCGCGTACTGGCGGCCGCCAACATCATCGAGCCACCGCTGGCCAGTGCGGCGCTGGCCAGCAAGGCGGTCTACCGCGACTGGGTTGCCCAGCCGACCATCGTGCCGATCATCACCAACAAAGGCATCAGCCTGGCGCGCAACCGCCTGGCAGCCATGCTCAACCGCCCGCTGTACGATCTCGACCGCCTCGACGTGTCAGCCACCAGTACCCTGCAGGCCGACCTGCAATTGCAGGTCAGCCAGTACCTGAAAAACCTTGCCGACCCGGAGTTCGCTGCGCAGATGGGCCTGATCGGCGAACGCCTACTCACCGCCAAGACCACCGACCAGGTGAGCTACAGTTTCACCTTGTTCGAACGCACGGCCGATGGTTCGCGGGTGCGGGTCCAAACCGACAGTACCAACCAGCCGTTCGACATCAACGAAGGCAGCAAACTGGAACTGGGTTCGACCGCCAAGCTGCGGGTGCTCACGACCTATCTGGAGATCATCGCCGAGCTGCACGACAAGTACGCAGGCAAACCTGCCGCCGAGTTGAAGAAAGTCGAAGTCGCCGAGCTCGACCGCATCACCCAGTGGTCGCTGGAATGGCTGGCACAGAACAGCAAGAACCAGAGCCTGGACGCCATGCTCGATGCGGCGCTGGAGCGCAAGTACTCGGCCAATACCGGCGAAGCCTTCTTCACCGGTGGCGGCATGCACGTGTTCAACAACTTCCGCAAGGAAGACAACAACCGCAACCCGACCCTCAAGGATGCCTTGCGCGAGTCGATCAACCTGCCGTTCATCCGCCTGATGCGCGACCTGGTGCGCTACGTCACCTACCAGCAGCCGTTCAACCGCGTGCCGCTGCTCAAGGACGACTCCGACCCACGTCGCCAGGAATACCTGGCCCGCTTCGCCGACAAGGAAGGTACCAGTTACTTGATGCGCTTCTGGAAGAAGTACCAGCGCAAGACATCGCAACAGCGCCTGGACACCTTCCTCGACAGCATGCGCGCCACCCCGCAGCGCCTGGCTGCGGTGCACCGCTACCTGTTCCCGGAAGCCGGCCAGGAAACCTTCAATGCCTTCGTCCGTGCCCACAGCAAGGATGACAAGATCGCCCTGGGCAAACTCACCGACGGCAAGCTGGCGGAGATGTACGAAGCCTATGGCCCAGGCAAGTACGACCTGCCCGACCAGGGTTACATCGCCAAGGTCCACCCGCTGGACCTGTGGCTGCTGGGCTACCTGTTGAAGAACCCGAGTTCCACGCTCACCGAAATGGTCAACGCCAGCCGTTTCGAGCGCCAGGAGGTCTACAGCTGGCTGTTCAAGAGCCGGCACCAGGGTGCGCGTGACAGCCGCATCCGCACCATGGTCGAGATCGAGGCGTTCCTCGACATCCATCAACGCTGGAAACGCGTAGGCTACCCGTTCGATCATCTGGTGCCGTCGCTGGCAACCGCCATCGGCAGCTCCGGCGACCGCCCGGCCGCGCTGTCGGAACTGGTCGGCATCATCCAGAATGACGGCGTGCGCCTGCCGACGCTGCGTATCGATACCCTGCATTTCGCCGCCCATACGCCCTATGAAACCAAGCTGGTCAGCGACCCGGACCGTGGTGTGCGGATCCTGCCTGTGGCAGTGGCGCGGGCGCTGAAGGGTGCCATGTCACAGGTGGTCGACGCCGGGACCGCACGGCGCATCTCCGGCAGCTTCAAGCTCAATGACGGCACGCCGCTGGTAATGGGCGGCAAGACCGGTACCGGCGACAACCGTATCGAAAGCTTCGGTGCTGGCGGGCGGCTGATCGGCTCGCGTTCGCTGAACCGTACCGCCACCTTCGTGTTCTTCCTCGGCGACAACCACTTCGGCACCCTGACGGCCTTCGTGCCTGGACGCTCGGCTGAGGCGTTCAAGTTCACGTCGGCATTGCCCGTCCAGGTGCTCAAGGGCATGGCACCGATCCTGATGCCGTACTTGCAACCGGGCAACCCGAACGAATGCAAGCCACCGCAGATTGCGATGCATGGCAACGATTCATCCAAGACGTAGATGATAATCATCGGCATTTAGAGGCTTGTGTTTAGATATATCTTGAGTAATATCTTGCGATATATCTAAACACCGGAAGCCTGCTAATGCGTGACCATGGCGCACATGACCCTTTTGAACGCCGCCCCGCCCGTGGCGAGCGTGGCCCGCGGGTGTTCGCCCCGGGTGACCTCAAGCTGCTGATGCTGTCGATGCTCTGCGAGCAACCGGGCCACGGCTATGACCTGATCCGCCAGATCGAGAACCTGTTCGACGGCAACTACACGCCGAGCCCTGGGGTGATCTACCCCACCCTCAATTTCCTCGAAGAAGCCGAACTGATCAGTGGCCAGGTGCATGGCAGCAAACGCCTGTACGCCATCACCGCAGCCGGCCGTACCGCATTGGCCGATCAGGCCGTCGCCCTGGACGGCGTGCGCATGCGCATCGAAGTCAGCAAGCGCGCCCTGCGTGGCCATGACCGCCCGCCGGAAATCCACGAAGCGGTCGGCAATTTGCGCCATGCCCTGCACATGCACAGCGGCCGCTGGACACCGGAAGAAATCGAACGGGTACGCAACCTGCTCAACGACACTGCCAAGGCCATTGCCTGCGGGCCAACCGATCCAGTCAGGGAGAATCCTCATGAGTGACACCATTCACCGCGTCAATCACGAAATCCGCCAACGTCGCTTGCAGGTACTGCGGGTGACCGACCTCACCCCGCGCATGCGCCGCATCACCCTGGGTGGCACCGAGCTGCAGGGTTTCACCAGCCTGGGCAGTGACGACCACATCAAGTTGCTGTTCGCGGAAACTGCCGAGCAGCAGCAAGCCATCGACGCCCGCAACCTGGGCCGTGACGGCGGCGCTCGGCCAACCATGCGCGAGTACACGCCGCGCCGTATCGACCTGGCGGCCAACGAACTGGACATCGACTTCGTGCTGCACGGCGACGGCCCTGCTTCGACCTGGGCTGCACAGGCAGAACCTGGGCAGACGTTGAACATCGCCGGGCCTCGGGCATCGATGGTGGTGCAGGATATCTTCGACAGCTACCTGCTGGTGGGTGATGAGACGGCGATCCCGGCGATTGGCCGGCGACTGGAAGAACTGCCGGCGGGGCGTCGGGTGCTGGCGGTGATCCAGATCGAGGATGAACAGGAGCGCCAGCCGTTGCCGAGCGCAGCGCACGTCGAAATCATCTGGGTCAAGCGGGATGAGGACCTGCTCGCGTTGCTCAAGGATCTGGCGTTGCCGGAAGGCAAGCTGTACAGCTGGGTGGCGCTTGAGAAGTCACTGACTCGGCTGGCCAAGGCCTTGTTGCTGGAGAAAGGCGTGACAGAAGATGCCTTGAAGGCCGCCGCTTACTGGCGTGCCGACGGGACTGCGGACGACGAGTGATCTGCTCTCTCCTGCACCGGCCTCTTCGCGGGCACGCCCGCTCCCACAGGTACTGCGCAAACCTTGAGGGCTGCAGTGTTATGTGGGAAGCGGGCATGCCCGCGAAGAGGCCGGTGCAAGTCAAGCCAATCGGTACCTTCCCCGCCACCGGTCCAGCGCCAGCAACACCAGGCCAATCCCCCAGAACCCCGCCAACACCCCCAGCGCATTGAGCATGACCTGCCCGTAGCCCAGGCTCGCCACGTCGATGAACGGATAGGCATACGCCCCAATCTCACGCCCCCGCCACAGTGCATAGGCGAAATACACCGCTGGGTAAAGCGCCCACACCATCAGGTGCCGGAACCGCAGGCTGCCCTTGGGCACCTCGAACCACCAGTACAAGGCAAACAGCAGCGGCATCACATCGTGCAGCAGTTCATCCGCCAGCCACTGCCAGCCCTCGGGCTGCCACAGGTGGCGCAGCATCACGCTGTAGGCAAGGGCCACCAGCACGATGCTGGCAGCCACCGCCGAACTCACCGATGGCGACAGAAAGAAGCGCTTTGCCGCGGACTCGCGGCCAAAGGCCGCGTAGCTGAGCACCGTCGCCACCAGGGTATTGGTCAGTACCGTGAAGTAACCGAACACATTGATCAGTCCACCAATCAGACTGGCCTGCTCCTGCCAGCGCGCCAGCAGCACCAGGTAAACCTGCACCGCCAGGCCGAACCAGCCAAGCAACGCCATTGACGTCAGCCAGGGGCGCCGTGGCATGTCAGGCCTGACGCTGCAGCTTCACGTACAACTGCTCGACCTTCTCCCGCGCCCAAGGGGTCTTGCGCAGGAAGGTCAGGCTCGACTTGATGCTCGGGTTGCTCTTGAAGCAGCGCACGTCAACGCGTTCGGCCAGGCCCTGCCATTGGTAGTGCGCCACCAGTTCGGTGAGGATCTGTTCGAGGGTCTTGCCGTGCAGCGCGTTGTGTTGGGCCGTGCTCATGCCAGTGCTCCGTAGGAAAGATGCGCACCTTACACGAGTGTAGTGGCGGGTGGGATGTGTGGTGCTTGTGGAAAAACCGCTGGCCAGGCGCAAAACCTCTGTGCTGAAATGGCAATGTTATATTGTAACAACACTAAATATCTGCCAAGGAACGCCTCATCCCCATGCTGCACATCCCGCTTCGTCTCTCCCCCCTGGCTGTCGCCCTGTGGCTCGCCTCATCACCCAGCCAGGCCGTGGAACTGGAACCCCAGGTCATCACTGCCAACCCGTTAGGCAATCGTCAACTGGCTGCACCCAGCACCGTCCTGGAGGGTGACGACCTGCTGCAACAGCAGCACGGCAGCCTCGGTGAAACCCTGAACAAGCAACCCGGCGTGGCCTCCACCTGGTTCGGCCCTGGCGCCAGCCGCCCGGTGATTCGTGGCCTGGATGGCGACCGCATTCGTATCCTGCGCAATGGCGTGGGGGCTCTGGATGCCTCGTCGCTGTCCTACGACCACGCGGTGCCGCTGGACCCGGTCACGGTCGACCGCGTGGAGATCGTCCGCGGCCCGGCCGCCCTGCTCTACGGCGGCAATGCCATCGGCGGCGTGGTCAACACCTTCGACAATCGCATCCCCGATTCACCGATCGAGGGCATCCACGGTGCCGGCGAACTGCGCTACGGCGGCGCCGACACCACCCGCAGCAGCGCCGGCAAGCTGGAAGCCGGTGACGGCACCTTCGCCTTGCACCTGGACGCCAACAGTCGACAGTTCAATGACCTGCGCATCCCCGGCTACGCGCAGAGCACCAAGGTCCGTGACGCCGACGCACCAGGCAGCCGCCACCGCCTGGAAAACAGCGACGGCCGCCAGGATGGAGGCGCGATCGGCGGTGCCTACAACTGGGAGCATGGCTACGCCGGCCTGTCCTACAGCCGCTACGACAGCAACTACGGTTCGGTGGCCGAATCCGGCGTGCGTCTGGACATGAAGCAAGACCACTACGCCTTTGCCTCGGAAATGCGTGATCTGGATGGCCCCTTCAGTTCGGTCAAGGTCGATGCCGGCTACACCGACTACGAGCACAGCGAGATCGAAGAAGGCGAGGTGCATACCACCTTCAGGAACAAGGGCTACGAAGCCCGTATCGAAGCGCGTCATCAGCCGTTCGGCCCGCTTGAAGGAGTGATCGGTGCGCAGGTCAGCCGCAACGAATTCTCGGCATTGGGCGAGGAAGCCTTCGTCCCGCACACCGACACCGACAGCCTGGCGGTGTTCATGCTCGAACAATGGCAGGCCACCGAGCGCCTGAACCTGAGCCTGGGCGCCCGCATGGAACATACTCGGGTCGAACCTGATGCCAAGGGTAACGAGAACTTCGTCGATGCCGACAGCGCCAGCAGTTTCAATGCTTTGAGCCTGTCTTCGGGCGCGGTGTACCAGCTCGACCCGATCTGGTCGCTGGCGGCCAACCTCAGCTACACCGAGCGGGCCCCGACGTTCTACGAGCTTTATGCCAACGGCGCCCACGTGGCCACCGGCGCGTATGAAGTCGGTGATGCCAGCCTGAACAAGGAAAAGGCCATTTCCGCCGACCTGGCCCTGCGCTTCGACAATGGCACCCACAAGGGCAGCGTCGGGGTGTTCTACAGCCACTTCCGTAACTACATCGGCCTGATCGGCACGGGTAACCTGCGTGAAGGCCATGATCACGACCATGACGAGGATGATCATGACCACGATCATGACGATGGCGGCTTCCCTGAGTACCAGTACCAGGGCGTGCGTGCGCGCTTCTACGGCATCGAGGCACAAGACCGCTGGAAGCTGCTCGAGAACCGCTATGGCAGCTTCGCGCTGGAACTGTCCGGCGACTACACACGGGCCAAGAACCTCGACAGCGGCGAGCCCTTGCCGCGTATTGCCCCCTTGCGGCTGAACAGTGGGCTGGTATGGGAACTGGACCGCTGGCAGGCGCGGGTCGATGTGCAGCATGCCGCGTCGCAGCATCGCAAGCCTGAAAATGAGACCAGTACCGATGGCTACACCACGCTCGGCGCCAGCGTCGGCTACCGCTTCGATATCGGCCAGAGCCAGTGGCTGGCCTTCGTGCGTGGGGAGAACCTGACCGACCAGACCGTGCGCTATGCAAGTTCGATCCTGCGCGATATTGCCCCCGCGCCGGGGCGCAGTGTGGAAGTCGGGTTGCGCACCACATTCTGACCTGACGCGGTTCCTGTGGGAGCGGTTCACCTGCGAATGCGGCATGTGCGCTGGCATCGCATTCGCGGGTGAACCCGCTCCCACAGGTGGCGCATCACACCTCTGCCACAGGGTTTGTTACCAGATCGGCAACAATCAACTGCGACAATTTGTCTTTTTTTCTTACAACTTCCCCTATATCCTCCCGGCCGCAAGCTGAATCGCTTCATCCAGCATTCCCAATTGCCATATACATCGAAGAGCACGCTTTTCGGTGCGCTTGCCCTTTGCTCAATAATCAAAAAGATAGCGCTATCTCATGTTCCAACTGCCCAAAACCCGCTACACCGGCTTTGCCCTCATCGCTTTCACCGCCGCCCTGCCGAGCACGGCCAGTGCCAGCGAACCCTTCGCCAAGGACTCTCCCTGGATGTTTGGCGACTGGGGCGGCACCCGCAGCGAGCTGCTGGACAAAGGCTACGACTTCACCCTCGGCTACACCGGCGAGATGGGCAGCAACCTGCACGGCGGCTACGACCACGACCGCACGGCCCGCTACAGCGACCAGTTCACCTTTGGCAGCCACCTGGACCTGGAGAAGATCCTCGGCTGGAACGACACCGAGCTGCAACTGACGGTCACTGAACGCCACGGCGATAACATCAGCAATGACCGCATCAACGACCCGCGGGTCGGCGGCTTCACCTCGGCTCAGGAGGTCTGGGGCCGCGGCGAAACCTGGCGGCTGACGCAAATGTGGATCAAGCAGAAATATTTCGACGGTGCCCTGGACGTGAAAGTCGGCCGTTTCGGCGAAGGCGAGGATTTCAACAGCTTCCCCTGCGACTTCCAGAACCTGGCTTTCTGCGGCTCGCAGGTGGGCAACTGGGTTGGCGGCATCTGGTACAACTGGCCGGTCAGCCAGTGGGCCATGCGCGTGCGCTACAACCTTTCCCCTGAGCTGTACGCCCAAGTCGGCGTGTACGAGCAGAACCCGTCCAACCTGGAATCGGGCAACGGCTTCAAGCTCAGCGGCAGTGGCACCCAGGGCGCGGTGATGCCGATTGAACTGGTGTGGAGCCCACGCTTCCAAGACCTTAAAGGGGAATATCGCGTCGGCTACTACTACAGTAATGCCAAGGCACAGGATGTTCTCAAGGACGGTAACGGCCAGCCAGCTGCCATCAGTGGCGCCGCCTACCGCAGCAGCTCAAGCAAGCACGGCTTGTGGCTCGGCGCCCAGCAGCAGGTCACTTCGCTGGCGTCCGACCAGTCGCGCGGCCTGAGCCTGTTCGCCAACGCCACGGTGCACGACAAGAAGACCAATGTCATCGACAACTATGTTCAGGCAGGACTGGTTTACAAAGGCCCCTTCGACGCCCGCGCCAAGGACGACATCGGCTTCGCCGTCGCCCGCGTGCACGCCAACCCGGCCTACCGCAAGAACGCCCGCCTGGCCAATCAGGTGGCCGGGCTCGACGACTATGACAACCCAGGCTACCTGCCGGTGCAAGACACCGAATACAGCGCCGAACTCTATTACGGCATCCACCTGGCCGACTGGCTCACGGTGCGCCCGAACCTGCAGTACATCCGCCATCCGGGCGGGGTGTCGCAGGTCGACAGCGCGCTGATCGGCGGCCTGAAGATCCAAAGTACTTTCTGACCACCTTTCTACAACGGAGAACCTAAAATGAGCACTGACAGTGCCAACCAAGGAACCCGCTGGCTACCACGCCTGATGGGCGTGCTGCTGTTGCTGATGGGCCTGGCCCTGCTGGCCGGCGGCATCAAGCTGAGCCAGCTGGGCGGATCGCTGTACTACCTGATTGCCGGTATCGGCTTCGCCGTGTCGGGTGCCCTGCTGCTGGCCAAGCGCCGCCTCGCCCTGGGCCTTTATGGCCTGGTGCTGCTGGGCAGCACGGTGTGGGCCATGCTGGAAGTGGGCCTGGACTGGTGGCAACTGGTACCGCGCCTGGCCATCTGGTTCGCCATCGGCGTAGTGCTGCTGCTGCCGTGGGCACGCCGTCCGCTGACCGGCCCTGCGGCCAAGGCCAACACCGCGCTGCTGAGCGTCGCCGTGCTGGCTTCGGGCGCCTGTGCCCTGGGCAGCCAGTTCACTCACCCGGGTGAAGTGTTTGGCGAACTCGGCCGCGACAACAGCGAAATGGGCAGCGCCGCACCGGCCATGCCGGATGGCGACTGGCAGGCCTATGGCCGTACCGAGCACGGCGACCGCTATTCGCCGCTGCGCCAGATCACCCCGCAGAACGCCTACCGCCTGGAAGAAGCCTGGCGTATCCGCACCGGTGACCTGCCGACCGACAACGACCCGGTCGAACTGACCAACGAAAACACCCCGCTGAAAGCCAACGGCATGCTCTATGCCTGCACCGCCCACAGCAAGGTGCTGGCCCTGGACCCGGACACCGGCGCCGAAATCTGGCGCTACGACCCACAGATCAAGACCCCGGTCGGCACGTTCAAGGGCTTCGCCCACATGACCTGCCGCGGCGTCTCGTACTATGACGAGAACAGCTACGTCAGCCGCGACGGCAGCCCGGCACCTAAGGTGTCCGACGCCGGCCAGGCCGTGGCTCAGGCCTGCCCGCGCCGCCTCTACCTGCCGACCGCCGACGCCCGCCTGATTGCCATCAACGCCGACAACGGCAAGGTCTGCGAAGGCTTCGCCAACCAGGGTGCGATCGACCTGACCACCGGTATCGGCCCGTTCACCGCAGGCGGCTATTACTCCACCTCGCCCGTGGCGATCACCCGCAGCCTGGTGATCATCGGTGGCCATGTGACCGACAACGAGTCGACCAACGAACCGTCTGGCGTGATCCGCGCCTATGACGTGCACGATGGCCGCCTGGTATGGAACTGGGACAGCAACAACCCGGACGACACCAAGCCACTGGCCCCCGGCAAGATGTACAGCCGCAACTCGGCCAACATGTGGTCGCTGGCCAGCGTCGACGAGGACCTGGGCATGGTCTACCTGCCGCTGGGCAACCAGACCCCTGACCAGTGGGGCGCCGACCGCACCCCAGGCGCCGAGAAGTACAGTGCCGGCGTGGTTGCCCTGGACCTTGCCACCGGCAAGGCACGCTGGAACTACCAGTTCACCCACCACGACCTGTGGGACATGGACGTCGGCAGCCAGCCGACCCTGGTGCACCTCAAGACCAAGGACGAGATCAAGCCAGCGATCATCGTGCCGACCAAGCAGGGCAGCCTGTATGTGCTCGACCGCCGCGACGGCACGCCGATCGTGCCGATTCGCGAGATCCCGGTTCCGCAAGGCGCGGTCAAGGGTGACCACACCGCACCGACCCAGGCCCGCTCTGACCTCAACCTGCTTGGCCCTGAGCTGACCGAGCAGGCCATGTGGGGCGCCACCCCGTTCGACCAGATGCTGTGCCGCATCCAGTTCCGCGAGCTGCGCTACGAGGGCCAGTACACCCCGCCGTCCGAACAGGGCAGCCTGGTCTACCCAGGCAACGTCGGCGTGTTCAACTGGGGCAGCGTGTCGGTCGACCCGGTACGCCAGCTGCTGTTCACCTCGCCTAACTACATGGCCTTCGTGTCGAAGATGGTGCCGCGTGAGCAGGTGGCTGCCGGGAGCAAGCGCGAAAGCGAGACCAGCGGCGTGCAGCCGAATACCGGCGCGCCCTACGCAGTGACCATGCACCCGTTCATGTCGCCAATCGGCATCCCTTGCCAGGCGCCTGCCTGGGGCTACGTGGCGGCCATCGACCTGTTCACCAACAAGGTGGTATGGAAGCGCAAGAACGGCACTACCCGTGACAGCACCCCGGTGCCGATCGGCATGCCGGTGGGCGTACCGAGCATGGGCGGCTCGATCGTCACCGCAGGTGGCGTCGGCTTCCTCAGTGGCACCCTCGACCAGTACCTGCGCGCCTATGACGTGAACAACGGCAAGGAACTGTGGAAGGCGCGCCTGCCAGCGGGTGGCCAGGCCACACCAATGACCTATACCGGCAAGAACGGCAAGCAGTACGTGCTGATCGTCGCCGGCGGCCATGGCTCGCTGGGCACGAAAATGGGCGATTACATCATCGCTTACAAATTGGCTGATTAACGCTTGTAGGAGCGGCCTTGTGTCGCGAAAGGGCCGCAACGCGGCCCCAGCATTCAGCAGCATTGAGCAATAGCTGGGGCTGCTTTGCAGCCCTTTCGCGACACAAGGCCGCTCCTACACAAGCAAGGCCGGCATACGCTGGCAAAGATGAAACCCTCCCCCTGCGCCCTTCGTCTACCATTGAAACCCATTCCCCCCCGCCCCATCTAAGCACCATAGTCATTCACGCAGGTGCCCCATGAGCGACCAGCAGGATTTCCCGGAACAACCCGACGAACACAACGCAATCGAACAGCCTGACACCAAGGTCGATATCGGCCACGCCCTCGCCCTGCCCGGCCAGCAGTTGCCGGACAAGGTCTACGTGATCCCGATCCACAACCGCCCGTTCTTCCCCGCACAAGTGCTGCCGGTGATCGTCAATGAAGAACCCTGGGCCGAAACCCTCGACCTGGTGGCCAAGACCGAACACCATTCGCTGGCACTGTTCTTCATGGACACCCCGCCGGAAGACCACCGCCATTTCGACACCTCGGCCCTGCCGGAGTACGGCACCCTGGTCAAGGTGCATCACGCCAGCCGCGAAAACGGCAAGCTGCAGTTCGTCGCCCAGGGGCTGACCCGGGTGCGCATCCGCACCTGGCTCAAGCATCATCGCCCGCCGTACCTGGTCGAGCTCGAATACCCGCGCCAGCCAGCGGAACCGACCGACGAGGTCAAGGCCTACGGCATGGCACTGATCAACGCGATCAAAGAGCTGCTGCCGCTCAACCCGCTGTACAGCGAAGAGCTTAAGAACTACCTCAATCGCTTCAGCCCCAACGACCCGTCGCCACTCACCGACTTTGCCGCTGCACTCACCTCCGCCACTGGTAACCAGCTGCAGGAAGTGCTCGACTGCGTGCCCATGCTCAAGCGCATGGAAAAAGTCTTGCCGATGTTGCGCAAGGAAGTGGAAGTGGCGCGCCTGCAAAACGAGATTTCCGCCGAGGTCAACCGGCAGATCGGCGAGCACCAGCGTGAGTTCTTCCTCAAGGAACAGCTCAAGGTCATCCAGCAGGAGCTGGGCCTGACCAAGGACGATCGCAGCGCCGACCTCGAGCAGTTCGAGCAGCGGCTTGCCGGCAAGACCCTGCCCGAGCAGGCGAAAAAGCGCATCGATGAAGAAATGGGCAAACTGGCCATCCTCGAGACCGGCTCGCCCGAGTACGCGGTCACCCGCAATTATCTGGAATGGGCCACCGCCCTGCCCTGGGGGCTGTACGGCAAGGACAAACTCGACCTCAAGCATGCGCGCAAAGTGCTCGACCAGCACCATGCTGGCCTGGACGATATCAAGGAGCGCATCCTCGAATTCCTCGCCGTTGGCGCCTGGAAGGGCGAGATCAGCGGCTCGATCGTGCTGCTGGTGGGCCCGCCCGGGGTGGGCAAGACCAGCATCGGCAAGTCCATCGCCGAATCCCTCGGCCGGCCGTTCTACCGCTTCAGCGTCGGCGGCATGCGCGACGAGGCCGAGATCAAGGGCCATCGCCGCACCTACATCGGCGCCCAGCCGGGCAAGCTGGTGCAGGCGCTGAAGGAAGTCGAGGTGATGAACCCGGTGATCATGCTCGACGAGATCGACAAGATGGGCCAGAGCTACCAGGGCGACCCCGCCTCGGCGTTGCTGGAAACCCTCGACCCGGAGCAGAACGTCGATTTCCTCGACCACTACCTCGACCTGCGCCTGGACCTGTCCAAGGTGCTGTTCGTGTGCACCGCCAACACCCTCGACTCGATCCCCGGGCCGCTGCTCGATCGCATGGAAGTGATCCGCCTGTCCGGCTACATCACCGAAGAGAAAATGGCCATTGCCAAGCGTCACCTGTGGCCCAAGCAGCTGGAAAAGGCCGGTGTGGCCAAGACCAGCCTGAGCATCAGCGACAGCGCCCTGCGCACGGTGATCGAGGGCTATGCCCGGGAAGCTGGCGTGCGCCAGCTGGAGAAACAGCTGGGCAAGCTGGTGCGCAAGGCCGTGGTCAAGCTGCTGGACGACCCGGATGCCAAGCTCAAGATCGGCAACAAGGACCTCGAGGCCGCCCTGGGCATGCCGGTGTTCCGCAGCGAGCAGGTTTTGGCAGGCAAAGGTGTGATCACCGGCCTCGCCTGGACCAGCATGGGCGGTGCGACCCTGCCGATCGAGGCGACGCGTATCCACACCCTGAATCGCGGCTTCAAGCTAACCGGCAAGCTGGGTGATGTGATGAAAGAATCCGCTGAAATCGCCTACAGCTATGTCAGTTCCAACCTTAAACAGTTTGGCGGTGACCCCGGCTTCTTCAACGAAGCGTTCATTCACCTGCATGTGCCCGAAGGTGCGACGCCCAAGGATGGCCCGAGCGCCGGCATCACCATGGCCAGCGCGCTGTTGTCGCTGGCCCGCGACCAGGCGCCGAAGAAAGGCGTGGCCATGACCGGCGAGCTCACCCTCACCGGCCAGGTACTGCCGATCGGTGGCGTGCGCGAGAAGGTGATCGCGGCGCGGCGGCAGAAGATCTTCGAGCTGATCCTGCCGGAGCCGAACCGTGGGGACTTCGAAGAGCTGCCGGACTACCTGCGCGACGGCTTGACCGTGCATTTCGCCAAGCGCTTCGCTGACGTGGCCAAAGTCCTGTTCTGAACCTTTACCGGCCTCTTCGCGGCTAAAGCCGCTTCCACAGGGAAATCACAGTTTTCCAGCGCTGTGCCGTTCCTGTGGGAGCGGCTTTAGCCGCGAAGAGGCCGGCACTGGCAGCACAAAATTCCTCGATCATCGGGTATCCTCAGGCCATCGCCAGTCTTCGGAGCCACCATGACCGCACCTCGCCTGCTCGTTCCCCTGAGCCTCGCCCTGCTCGCCGCCTGCGCCCAACAGCCGAAGCAAACCGTCGAACTGGACGCCGAAAGCGAATGCCCCAAGCGCCTGCAGGTCGGCCAGAACCTCACCCTGACGCTGCCCAGCAACCCCACCACCGGCTACCGCTGGCTGGTACAGAATCCGGCCTCCAACGTGCTGCACAGCCTGGGCCCCGAGGTCTACAGTGCCCCCGAGGACGCCGGTATCGTCGGCAGCTCGGGCATTTCGACCTGGCGTTACCAGGCCCGCGCCGCCGGTGAAGGCCACCTGGTGCTGGTCTACCAGCAGCCCTGGGCGCCGGAAGTACGCCCGGTACAGACCTTCGATTGCGCCATCCGGGTCAACTGAACGCAAAGCGCTGGTCAGCCAACCATGCATCCAACTCGCGGTTTGGCTAGAATGCCGGCCCTGCATATCGCCAGCCGCCTGGATTCACCGTGAGCAAACAACCCGACCGCCTTTTCGCCCAACCTCTGGAGCAAGTCCCCGACTTCGTGTTCAACGAAGATGTGGTGCGTGTGTTCCCGGACATGATCAAGCGCTCGGTGCCCGGTTACCCGACCATCGTCGAAAACCTCGGCGTGCTGGCCGCGCGCTTCGCCCAGCCGAACTCTGCACTTTACGATCTGGGCGCCTCGCTGGGTGCCGTCAGCCAGTCGCTGCGCCGCCATGTGCGCAGCGACGGTTGCCGGGTGATAGCGGTGGACAATTCCGCCGCCATGGTCGAACGTTGCCGCCAGTACCTCACCGCCCAGGACTCGATGTTCCAGGAACTGCTGCCGGTCGACGTGCTGGAAGCCGATATCCTCACCCTGCCCTTCGAGCCGGCTTCGGTGGTGGCAATGAACTTCACCCTGCAGTTCATCGCCCCTGAACAACGCCTGGCGCTGCTCAGCCGGATCCGCCAGGCGCTGCTGCCCGGCGGTGCGCTGATCCTCTCGGAGAAACTGCGCTTCGCCGATGACAACGAGCAGACCCTGCTCAACGAACTGCACCTGGACTTCAAGCGGGCCAATGGCTACAGCGAACTGGAAATCGCCCAGAAGCGCAGCGCCATCGAGAACGTGATGAAGCCCGACACCCTGCAAGCCCATCAGGAACGCCTGCACGCGGCCGGCTTCACCAAGGTGGTGCCGTGGTTCCAATGCCTCAATTTTGCCTCGCTGATAGCCCTGCCATGATCGATCTGTCCCCCCTCGTCCGCCGCCTGGCGGGCACGCCCCTGGCTTCCTGGTCCCAGGGCCTGCAAGCACAACTGCAAGCCAAGCTGGAAAAAGGCCACGGCGACCTCGACCGCTGGCGCGGCGCGCTGGATGCGCTGCCGGCCCTGCAGCCCAGCGAAATCGACCTGGCTGATGGCCTGCGCCTGGATTGCGAGTGCGATGACGCCACCCGTGCGCAGATGCGCCAGGCGCTGATGGGCCTGTCACCTTGGCGCAAGGGGCCGTTCGACCTGTTCGGCGTGCATGTCGACACCGAGTGGCGCTCGGACTGGAAGTGGTCGCGGGTCGGCCCGCACCTCGACCTCAAGGGCAAGCGCGTGCTCGACGTTGGCTGCGGCAACGGCTATTACCAGTGGCGCATGCTCGGTGCTGGTGCCGACATGGTCATCGGCGTCGACCCCAACTGGCTGTTCTTCTGCCAGTTCCAGGCCGTGCAGCGATACCTGCCCGACCTGCCCGCCTGGCACCTGCCATTCGCCCTGGAAGAGCTGCCGGCCAACCTCGAAGGCTTCGACACCGTGTTCTCCATGGGCGTGTTCTACCACCGCCGCTCGCCCATCGAGCACCTGCTGGCGCTCAAGGACTGCCTGGTCAAAGGCGGCGAGCTGGTGCTGGAAACCCTGGTGATCGAGGGCGACGAAAACCAGGTACTGGTGCCCGAAGACCGTTACGCGCAGATGCGCAATGTCTGGTACCTGCCATCGGTACCGGCCTTGGAGCGCTGGTTGCGCCGCGCCGGGTTCAGCGAGGTGCGCTGCGTGGACGTGAGCGTTACCAGCATCGAGGAGCAGCGCAGCACCGAATGGATGCGCTACCAGTCGCTGGGCGATTTCCTCGACCCCAACGACCACAGCAAGACCATTGAAGGCCTGCCCGCCCCACGCCGCGCCACCCTGTTGGCGCGCAAATAAAAAGGGCGTCCATGTGGACGCCCGAATCACAGCTGTGCCGGGGAGCAGTGCCGGCACAGCTGCCGTTGCCTTAGTCCTTGGCCACCTCGCGGGCCTTCTCCTGCGCCTTGCGCTCGCGCTCGGCGATCGCCTGTTGCGTGTCGCCGTGCAGGCGCTCCTGGTCCTGACGGAATGCTTGCCAGAACTGCTTGGAACGTTCGCCGCCGCCTTCGGCGTAGGCGCTGGCAGCGCCCAGGGCGAGGGTCGCCAGCAACAGGTATCGGGTCAGGTTCATCATGCTTGCCTCGTTGATAAGCGATCAGACTGGGCCATCGTATCCTCGGGCAGCTAACGGCAAGGTGAGGCGCGCATTACAGTCTTGCAATGTGGCCTTGGCAGACAGGCAGATAACACCAGGATTACAAATCCGTTATCTACGCCGATGGGCCATTTGCATGCCGTAACATCCTGCGGCTTGACCCTGAAGCCCCTTCAGGCTTGAGAATCCTGCCCTTTTCCAGCCATACCGAGCCCACCCATGCGCCTGCTGATCATCGAGGACGAACTGCGTACCGCCGACTACCTGCAACAAGGCCTGCGTGAAAACGGCTACGTGGTCGACTGCGCCCACACGGGCACCGACGGCCTGCACCTGGCGCGCCAGCAGCCTTATGAGCTGATCATTCTCGACGTCAACCTGCCCGAACTCGATGGCTGGACGGTGCTGCAGCGTCTGCGCGCCGAATCGGCCACGCGAATCATGATGCTGACGGCCCATGGCCGCCTGTCGGACCGGGTCAAAGGCCTGGACCTGGGCGCAGATGACTACCTGCTCAAACCGTTCGAGTTTCCCGAGTTGCTGGCGCGCATCCGCAGCCTGCTGCGGCGTAACGATCAACAACTGCAACCGAGCACACTGCGCGTCGCCAACCTTGAGCTCGACCCCGGCCGCCACCGCGCCTACCGCGCCGGCAAACGCATCGACCTGACCGCCAAGGAGTTCGCCCTGCTCCACCTGCTGATGCGCCAGAGCGGCGAGGTGCTGTCGCGCACGCAGATCATCTCGCTGGTGTGGGACATGAATTTCGACTGCGATACCAATGTGGTCGAGGTTTCGATCCGCCGCCTGCGGGCGAAGATCGACGATCCGTTCGAAGACAAGCTGATCCACACCTTGCGCGGCGTCGGCTACGTACTGGAGGCCCGTGTGTGAAGTACGCCAGCCTGTCCCTGCGCCTGGGCCTGAGTGTGACCCTGATGGGCGCCGCGCTGATATTGCTGCTCGCCTGCCTGGCGGTGTTCGCCCTCGACCACGAACTGGACAGCCGCGCCCGCAGGGACCTCGCGCGCAAGATGTTGCAGGTGGAACATAACCTGCGGGTCGACCTGCGCAGCGAAGACCTTGGCAGCCGCGCCCATCCGTTGCTCGACCTGGTGATGGGCCACGACAACCTCAGCCTCAGCATACTGGCCCTTGAGGGGCGCCACCCGCACCTGCTCAGCCTCGGCCCGGCCCTTGAATCCCGGGTGGGCGAATTGCATACCGATGCACGGCTGAACTACCACGAATGGCGTGACAGCAGCGGTAATCAGATCCTTACCGCCACCCGGCAGATGCGCCTGCGCGACGACACCCCGGTGCGGGTGATGATGTCGCTCAACCGCGCCGACGACCATGCCCTGCTGCAAGCCTACCTGCACTCGACGCTGCTGGCCCTGCCCCTGCTGCTGCTGCTGATCGGCGCTGGCGCCTGGTGGCTCGTGCAACGCGGCTTGCAGCCGCTGCGCCACTTCCGTCGCATCGCCGGCAGGGTCTCCGCCCAAGACCTGCAACACCGCCTGCCCGCGACCGGCTTACCGCTGGAGCTGGCAGAGCTGGCGCGCAGCATCAATGTGATGCTCGATCGCCTGGACCAAGGGGTGCGCCAGCTTTCGCAGTTTTCCGATGACCTTGCCCACGAGCTGCGCACCCCGCTGAGCAACCTGATGGGCAAGGCCCAAGTCACCCTGGCCCGTGAACGCGATGGCGAACACTACCGGGAAGTGCTGGAAGACAGTGTCGAAGAGCTGACCCGGCTCAACCGCATCATCAACGACATGCTGTTCCTCGCCCAGGTCAGCCAACCCCAGGCGCAGGTGGCGCTCAAGCCGCTGGCGTTGGCGGACGAAGCGGCGCAGGTGAGCGAGCTGTTTGCCTTCAGTGCCGAACTCAAGAACATCGAGCTGCGCTTGCAGGGCTGGGGGACGGCGCTGGGGGACCGTTTGATGTTCCAGCGGGCGCTGTCGAACCTGTTGAGCAATGCCATTCGCCATGGGCCTGAAGGACAGGCGGTGAAGCTGGGCATCGAGCGGCAAGGCAGTGAGGTACGGGTGTGGGTGGAGAACCAGGGGCCGGGGATTGCCGAAGAACACTGGCCGCAGCTGTTTGAGCGGTTCTATCGCGTGGGATCGGGGCGATCGCGGCTGGAGGGCGGGACGGGATTGGGGTTGGCGATCGTGAAGTCAATCATGCAGTTGCATGGGGGGCGGGTCGAGGTCCGCAGCAGGCCTGAGGGACCCACGCGGTTTACCCTGCTGTTTCGGGCTGAGTAAGGGGTTACCTGCACTGGCCCTTTCGCGGGCATGCCCACACACAGGTACTCCACAGGCCTTGAGGCTTGCGCAATACCTGTGGGAGCGGGCTTGCCGGCGATGCCATTACAGGCAGCCGAGGGATCAGCGCGAAGCCGCGACGATCAATGCCTTCATTTCGGCCACAGCGGCCTTGAAGCCGACGAACAGCGCATGCGCAACCAAGGCATGGCCGATGTTCAGCTCATTGATGCCCTTGATCGCTGCCACCGCCTCGACGTTATGGTAATGCAGGCCATGCCCGGCATTGACGATCAGCCCCTGGCCCACGCCAAACGCAACGCCATCGACGATGCGTTGCAGTTCCTCCGCCACTTCGGTCGGGGTCTGTGCATCGGCATAACGCCCGGTGTGCAACTCGATAGCCGGCGCACCGACACGGCGCGAAGCCTCGATCTGCCGCTCGTCGGCATCGATGAACAGCGACACTTCAGCACCGGTACGCGATAAGCGCTCGACCGCCGCCTTGATCCGCGCCTCCTGGCCGGCCACGTCCAGGCCACCTTCGGTGGTCAGCTCCTGACGGGTCTCTGGGACCAGGCAGATATGCGCCGGGCGAATCTTCTCGGCAAAGGCCATCATCTCTTCAGTGACGCCCATTTCGAAGTTCATGCGCGTCTGCAGCACGTCCTTGAGCAACAGCACGTCGCGCTCCTGGATATGCCGACGGTCTTCGCGCAGGTGCACGGTAATGCCATCGGCGCCCGCTTCCTCGGCATCCAGCGCAGCCTTGACCGGGTCCGGATAGCGGGTACCGCGGGCCTGGCGCAGGGTTGCCACGTGGTCGATGTTGACGCCGAGAAGCATGCGGTTGCTGTGAGTCACGAAAGGCTCTCCTGAGGATTGAGCCACACAGCATACGACGTGCTCAGCGCTTGCGAAACAGTTCCCGGCTGACCAGCGGTTTTGCCCCCAGATGCACTGCCAGGGCCTGACGCATCAGGCGCTTGGCCGCCAGCAGGGCGCCGGGGGCGTCCCAGTCGGCATGGGCCAGGGCCAGCAGCTCGGTGCCGTTGAACAGTCCGGGCTGGGCCAGGTACACCCGTTCAAGGCCGGCATCGACCCGCAGCCGGTAGAGGCCGTCGGCTTCGATCAGGTCGTCGTTGACGTCGTGGTGGAGCGAAAAGGCGTAGCCCAAGTCCTCCAGCAACCGCCACTCAAAGGAACGCAGCAAGGGTTCCAGCGACCTTCCCTCGGCCAAGGCCTGCAGGGTCAGCGCGTAATGCTCGAACAGTTCGGGCTGCGGCGCCTCGGCGGGCAGCAGGCGCATCAGCAGTTCATTGAGGTAGAGGCCGCTGAACAGCGCGTCGCCATGCAGCCACGCAGCAATACCGACCGTGTCCAGGCGCCTGACGTTCTTCAGCTCACCTTTACCGAACAGTTCCACTTCCAGCGGTACGAACGGCCGCACCAGGCTGCCACCCTTGCCGCGTGCACGGCGCAGCACCGCACGCAGGCGGCCCTGGGGCGTGAAGAAGTCCACCAGAGCACTGGTTTCCTTGTAGGCGCGGCTGTGCAGGACGTAGGCCGGCTGCGGGGTGGGTTGGTCCATTTACGATCTCTGAGCGGGCTTGACGCGACCTCTGTAGGAGCGGCCTTGTGTCGCGAAAGGGCTGCGCAGCAGCCCCAGAATCTGTGTGCTTGTTGAGATCTTGGGGCCGCTCCGCGCCCCTTTCGCGACACAAGGCCGCTCCTACAGGTGTGCGCGCTAAGGCTTAGAGGTCGCCGTAGCCCAGCGAACGCAGGGCGCGTTCGTCGTCGGACCAGCCGCCTTTGACCTTGACCCAGAGGTTGAGCATGACCTTGGAGTCGAACAGCACCTCCATGTCCTTGCGCGCCTCGGAGCCGATGCGCTTGATCCGTTCGCCCTTGTCACCAATGATGATTTTCTTCTGGCCATCGCGCTCGACCAGGATCAGTGCATGGATGTGCAGCACGTGGCCCTGCTGCTTGAATTCTTCGATTTCCACGGTGATCTGGTACGGCAGCTCGGCGCCCAGCTGGCGCATGATCTTCTCGCGCACCAGTTCGGCGGCGAGGAAACGGCTGCTGCGGTCGGTGATCTGGTCTTCCGGGAAGAAATGATCGTTTTCCGGCAGGTGCTTGGCGATCTGGGCTTCCAGCGCGTCCAGGTTGTGGCCCTGCTGCGCGGAAATCGGCATCACTTCGGCGTTCGGCAGTTGTTCCTGCAGCCACTGCAGGTGCGGGATCAATTCGGCCTTCTCTTCCATGCGGTCGGTCTTGTTGACAGCGATGATCAGCGGGCCGGTCACGTACTGCACGCGCTCAAGCACCAGCTGGTCCTCGTCGGTCCACTTGGTGCGGTCGACCACGAAGATCACCACGTCGACGTCCTTCAGGGCGGCCGAGGCGTTGCGGTTCATGTAGCGGTTCAAGGCCTTGTCGTTGGCCTTGTGCATGCCCGGGGTATCGACATAGATCGCCTGCACGTCACCCTCGGTCTTGATACCGAGCATGTTGTGGCGTGTGGTCTGCGGCTTGCGCGAGGTGATCGCCAGCTTCTGGCCGAGGATGTGGTTCAGCAAGGTCGACTTGCCCACGTTCGGGCGGCCGACGATGGCCACGTAACCGCAGCGGGTCGGATTGTTATCAGTCATTGCCATTCTCCACGCCCAGGGCGATCAGTGCAGCAGCGGCGGCGACCTGCTCGGCGATACGCCGGCTGACGCCCTGGCCACGGCTCTTGTTGTTCAGCAGCACCACTTCGCATTCGACGAAGAAGGTGCGGCAGTGCGGTTCGCCCTGGATGTCGACCACCTCGTAACGCGGCAGCTCGCAGCTGCGCGATTGCAGGAACTCCTGCAGGCGGGTTTTCGGGTCCTTGTTGGTGTCGACCAGGGTCAGGCCTTCGAACTCGTCGGTCAGCCAGGCGAGAACACGCTCGCGCGCGGTCTGCATGTCCGCATCCAGGTAGATGGCGCCGATCAGCGCCTCCAGGGCATCAGCCAGGATCGACTCGCGGCGGAAGCCACCGCTCTTGAGCTCACCCGAGCCCAGGCGCAGGTAATCACCCAGGTCGAAGCCACGGGCCAGGCGGGCCAGGGTCTCGCCCTTGACCAGGCGGGCGCGAAGGCGCGACAACTGGCCTTCACGGGCCTGTGGGAAGCGCTCGAACAGCGCCTCGCCGGCGACGAAGTTAAGAATGGCGTCACCGAGAAACTCCAGGCGCTCGTTGTTGCGCCCGGCGTAGCTGCGGTGAGTCAGGGCCAGCAGCATCTGCTCCTGGTTCTTGAAGGTGTAGCCGAGCTTGCGCTCGAGACGGGCAAGGGAAGCACTCATGCAGCCACCCGTTGGTTGTTCAACGCGTTGTTCAAATCAACATCCTGAAAGACTGTTTGGCTGTGGTCCGTCGCGGCGAGCGGCGAATCTCTCGTTCCTTGAGAACACAGCCTATGTCAGAAATGCATTCGGCGCTGTCTGCAGGACAGCGCCGAAGGGTATCAATGGATCAGGCCGACCCGCGACAGGTTGGGCAAGTGGCTGAGCTTGGGCTCTGGCCAGCTCATCCACACCGCGAAGGCCTTGCCGACGATGTTCCGGTCCGGAACCATGCCGTGCAGCTCTTTAGGGATTTTCGGATCATCCCAGTAGCGGCTGTCGTTGGAGTTGTCGCGGTTGTCGCCCATCATGAAGTAATGGCCGGCCGGCACGGTCCATTGCTGGTCCGGCGGCATGCGATAACGGGTCATTTCCTTGCGGATCAGGTGCTCGGCCTCGCCGAGCTTTTCCTTGTACAGCTCGGCACTGCCCAGGGTACCTGGCTCGGCACCGACCAGCTGCTCGGCGATCGGCTGGCCGTTGACGAACAGCCGCTTGTCGCTGGTGTAGCTGATCTTGTCGCCCGGCAGGCCGACCACACGCTTGATGTAGTTGACGTTCGGGTCGCTCGGGTAGCGGAACACCATCACATCGCCGCGTTGCGGGTCACCCACCTCGATGACCTTCTTGTCGATCACCGGCAGGCGGATGCCATAGGAGAACTTGTTCACCAGGATGAAATCGCCCACTTCCAGGGTCGGCTTCATCGACCCTGAAGGGATCTGGAACGGTTCGACCAGGAACGAGCGCAGCACCAGCACGATGAACAGCACCGGGAAGAACGACTTGCCGTATTCGACCAGCAGCGGCTCTTTGCTCAGGCGCTCGACCACCGCCATTTCTGGTTGGGTGACGCTGCCCTGGTAGTTGGCGATCGCTGCCCGCCGGCGCGGAGCCAGGAACAGCAGATCGATCAAGCCCAGCAGACCGCAGACAAAGACGGCGATGACTAGCAACAGCGGGAAATTTAGCGACATAGGACCTAGCTATCCAACCTGAGCACGGCGAGGAAGGCTTCCTGTGGAATCTCCACGTTGCCCACCTGTTTCATGCGTTTCTTACCGGCCTTCTGCTTCTCCAGCAGTTTCTTCTTACGGCTGACGTCACCACCGTAGCACTTGGCCAGTACGTTCTTTCGGAGCGCCTTGACGGTCGTCCGCGCGATGATCTGGCCGCCAATGGCAGCCTGGATCGCTACGTCGAACATCTGCCGAGGGATCAGCTCCTTCATCTTCTCGGTCAACGCACGGCCCTTGTAGGCCGCGTTGTCGCGGTGCACGATCAATGCCAGGGCATCGACCTTGTCGCCGTTGATCAACACATCCAGCTTGACCAGGTTGGCCGACTGGTAGCGATCGAAATGATAGTCCAGCGAAGCATAGCCGCGGCTGGTCGACTTCAGGCGATCGAAGAAGTCAAGTACCACTTCGTTCATCGGCATGTCGTACCGCACTTGCACCTGGCTGCCGAGGAACTGCATGTCGCGCTGCACGCCACGCTTCTCGATGCACAGGGTGATGACGTTGCCCAGATGCTCCTGCGGCACCAGGATGGTCGCGGTGACGATCGGCTCGCGGAAATCGGCCACGGACGAGACATCCGGCAGCTTCGACGGGTTGTCGACGACGATGGTTTCGCCGGTCTTGAGTTCGAGCTCGTAGATCACGCTTGGCGCGGTAGTGATCAGGTCCAGGTCGTATTCGCGCTCCAGGCGCTCCTGGATGATCTCCATGTGCAGCATGCCGAGGAAGCCGCAACGGAAGCCGAAGCCCAGGGCGTCGGAGCTTTCCGGCATGTACTGCAGCGACGAGTCGTTGAGGGTCAGCTTCTGCAGGGCGTCGCGGAAGTCCTCGAAATCGTCGGAGCTGACCGGGAACAGACCGGCATACACCTGCGGCTGGATCTTCTTGAAGCCTGGCAGCACTTCGACCTCTGGGGTCGCGGACAGGGTCAGGGTGTCACCGACCGGCGCGCCGTGAATGTCCTTGATGCTGGCAATGATGAAGCCTACTTCACCGGCCTTCAGGTCGGCGGTCTGGGTGTGCTTCGGGGTGAACACACCGACGCTGTCGACCAGGTGCACCTTGCCGGTGGACTTGACCAGGATCTTGTCACCTTTCTTGACGCGGCCGTGGCGCACACGCACCAGCGAGACCACGCCCAGGTAGTTGTCGAACCAGGAGTCGATGATCAGCGCCTGGAGTGGCGCTTCAATATCACCTTCCGGCGCAGGGATGGTCTGTACCAGACGCTCCAGCACTTCGTCCACGCCCATGCCGCTCTTGGCGCTGCAGGCTACGGCATCGGTGGCGTCGATGCCGATGATCTTCTCGATCTCGTCCTTGACGCGGTCCGGATCGGCCTGGGGCAGGTCCATCTTGTTCAGCACCGGCATGACTTCCAGGCCTTGCTCGATGGCGGTGTAGCAGTTGGCCACCGACTGGGCTTCGACGCCCTGGCCGGCGTCGACCACCAGCAGCGCACCTTCACAGGCTGCCAGCGAACGCGAAACTTCATAGGTGAAGTCGACGTGGCCTGGGGTATCGATGAAGTTCAGCTGGTAGACCTTGCCGTCCTGCGCCTTGTAGTTGAGCGTGACGCTGTGGGCCTTGATGGTGATACCGCGCTCGCGCTCCAGGTCCATGGAATCCAGTACCTGGGCCTCCATTTCGCGCGCCGACAGGCCACCGCACATTTGAATGAAACGGTCGGCCAGCGTCGACTTGCCATGGTCGATGTGGGCGATGATGGAGAAATTGCGGATATGACTCAAATCACTCACGGGTCAACACTCGGAAAAGGCTGCGAGCCGGACGCCCGCCGAAAAATAGCCGGGAATTGTACCTTAAGCTGCTGGGATATGGGAGATTCCTCTATCGGACTGTACACAGCATTCGTGCCTGCAATTGTGAACTTTCATGAAAAAGGGCAGCCGAAGCTGCCCTCTGCCACCCCCGAGCCCGCTTATTCAGCGAGTTTGAAGGTGATAAAGCTGGCACGGCCCTGACGCAGCACGCGCATCGACACCGAACGGTTCTTCGGCAGGTCCTTGGCAATTTCAGTGAACTGCTTGGCCGACACCACCGCCTGGTTGTTCAGGTGGCTGATGACATCGCCCGGACGCAGACCGATCATCGCCGCCGGGCCGTCCTGAACTTCCTTGATGACCACGCCACCCTTGAGCTCAAGGGTCTTCTTCTGTTCGGCGGTGAGGTCAGACACGGACACGCCCAGGCGGTTGCTGTTGCGCTCGGCGCCGCCTTCGGGGCCGGTACCGGCGCCGATGTCAGCATCGTCATCCGGCATCGGGCCGACGGCGACGTCCAGGGTCTGGCGCTTGCCGTTGCGGATGATTTCGAGCTTGGCCTTCTCGCCATCCTTCAGGCTGCCGACCAGGTGCGGCAAATCGGCCGACATGACGATCGGCTGGCCGTTCATGCTCAGGATCACGTCACCCACCTGCAGGCCGCCCTTGGCAGCCGGGCCGTTTTCCAGCACCTGCGCCACCAGGGCGCCCGCCGGCTTGTCGAGGCCGAACGATTCAGCCAGGTCCTTGTTGACCTCCTGGATCACCACGCCCAGCCAGCCACGGCTGACCTTGCCGTCTTTCTTCAGCTGATTGGACACATCGAGGGCCACGTCGATCGGGATGGCAAAGGACAAGCCCATGAAGCCACCGGAACGGGTGAAGATCTGCGAGTTGATACCGACCACCTCGCCCTTCATGTTGAACAGCGGGCCACCGGAGTTACCCGGGTTGATGGCCACGTCGGTCTGGATGAACGGTACATAGGTGTCGTTGGGCAGGGTACGGCCCTTGGCGCTGACGATGCCTTTGGTCACCGAGTGGTCGAAGCCGAACGGCGAACCAATGGCCAGCACCCACTCACCGACCTTGAGCTTCTCGGAGTCACCCAGCTTGACGGTCGGCAGGTTCTTGCCCTCGACCTTCAGCAGGGCCACGTCGGTGCGCGGATCGGTGCCGATCAGCTTGGCTTGCAGCTCGCTGCGGTCAGACAGGCGGACGATGATCTCGTCGGCATCGGCGACCACATGGTTGTTGGTCAGTACATAGCCATCGCTGGAGATGATGAAGCCCGAGCCCAGCGACATGGCCTCGCGCTGGCGGTCACCGCGCGGCGAACGCGGCTGCTGTGGCATGTTGCGTTCGAAGAACTCGCGGAACATCGGCGGCAGGCCTTCGAGGTCCGGCATCTGCCCGGAGGCGACACGGTCCGGCAGTTTCTGCTTGGTGCTGATGTTGACCACGGCCGGCGAGGCCTGCTCGACCAGGGTGGTGAAGTCCGGCAGGGCTTCATCGGCCTGGGCACTGAGCACCTGGCCGAGCATCAGCACAGCGGCGAACATCGTTAGGTAGGATTTCAAACGTGGTATTGACATACGGCTCCCGTCACAACGAGCGGTAGTTGGAAATAGCCCTGCACAAAGCAGCAAAGGCCAGACTCCTGGAAGCCTGACCTATAAAAAATTTGCCGAAGGATTGCAAATGACAATGCTTTAATTTCATTTCAGCCGCGTGTCCGTTCGCCTTTGCATTGCCCTTGATCCGGCCCGCAAAAGCGCGCCGTCACTGGCGCGCCTGGGCATCCTGAGGCCGCATCGACAGCGCGATACGTTCTGCCGTACCCAGCGGTATTTCGCCCACCACGGTGACCTGAACTTTGCCTTTGGGCGTGTTCAGTCGCCGGGAAACGGCCGAGGTCGGGCCAAGCTGGGTGCGTACATCGGCACCGGCGTCATCCTTCACGGGTTCGAGGAACACAGAGAAACGGGCCAGGCCATCGTCATACATCAGGCTGCTGATCGAACTGTTCCGCTCCGGGTCGCGGCGTACCGTGCTGTTGATCAGTTCGAAGCCCGGCGGCAGCCAGTCGGAGCGCCAACCGCCAACCGCCTCGCGCGTGTTGTTGGCCACATGCTCGACAGGCTTGCACGCGGCGCTGGCTTGCAGCTCCTGGTCGGTAGGCAAGTCGTCGGTGTCCAGGCGGGTCATCTGGAAGCGCTCGAGCAGTTGCCCTTTGTCATTGAGCATCAATGAGCGCAGCGGCAAGCCGGTACGGCGGTCCAGATGGAGTTCGAATGCGTAGCGGTGCTGGTCACGCGGTGTCAGCGTGACAATCACCGCGTCACGGTCTGCAACCCGAGACTTGCCCGCCACCGTGAGGTCATACCAGCTCATCAGTTTCAGAGGATCGAGCGAGCGCTGTGCAGAATCGGGAGGGTTGCCCACCCCGCTCGCCAAGGCACCACTGACGCACTGCACCTTACCGTCCACGCGCACGATTTCCTGGGCGGAGCCATCGAGCTGAAGAAGCCGCTCGCTGACCTTGCCGTCCTGAACGCGATGCCAGATATCGTGGGAAGAGAAGCTGCCGTTACGTTCGTAGACGAAAGAGCCTTGGTAGCTCTGGTTTTGCTCGGCCTGTGCCAGCTTGTTCAACCATTCGCTCGCCTCGGGCGAGGAGTTGGCCGCCAACGCTGGCACCGTCATGCAGCTGCCTAACAGCAGCGACAGGAGAGGTAGCGCGCGCATGATCCTCCTTACTTAGCGGTTTTCCAGGCTGGCGGCGCGGGCATACGGCAATGCGGTTTCAGTGCCCTTGAGCGCGGATTCCTGCGCATGCTGGCGCAGATAGCCTGGCAGACGCTGATCCCAGCCGGCCTGGTTCTGCAGCACGCCGTTGGCCATCGGCCCGGTCGGTTGCTCACTGCTTTCACTATAGCCTGCCAAAACAGCCGGGCCCTGACTTTGTGGCATGCTCAGGCCTTGCTGCGCAGGCTGCTGGGCAGCCAGCTCGGCGCCGGTGATCTCGTCCTGGTTGTACATGCGCACACCCGCCAGCACCGCTACGGTGACCGACGCAGCGACGGCCAGGCGGCCAATGCTACGCCATGGGCCCTGCTTGACCTTGGCCGGCACGGCTTCGTCAGCCAGCGCGGCGGAGACCGCCGAGGCGATATCCAGGTTTGGCAGCAACAGCTCCTTGTGCATCGCTGCGCGGGCTACCTGGTAACGCGACCAGGTGGCACGGGTTTCGGAATCGTCGACGGCATTCAACACCCGGCGTAATTCCAGTTCGTCCGCTTCGTTATCCATAACCGCGGACAGCGATTCCTGCAAAGCTTCACGACTCATGGCGGTTCCTCTCTTGGCTGTCGCCGCTGTCTCAGGTTTCCTGCAACAACGGCTGCAGGGCTTTGTCTATGGCCTCCCGAGCGCGGAAGATTCGAGAGCGCACGGTACCCACCGGACATTGCATGACGCTGGCAATGTCTTCGTAACTCAACCCGTCGAATTCACGCAGGGTCAATGCCGTGCGCAAATCTTCGGGCAGTTGCTGGATGGTGCGATGGACAGTGCCTTCGATTTCATCCCGCAACAACGAGCGCTCTGGGGACTCGAGATCCTTGAGACCATGATCGCCGTCGTAAAACTCCGCATCCTCGGAGCTCACATCGCTGTCTGGTGGCCGTCTTCCACGGGACACCAGATAGTTCTTCGCCGTGTTGATGGCGATGCGGTACAGCCAGGTATAAAACGCACTGTCACCGCGAAAATTGCCAAGCGCACGGTAGGCCTTGATAAAGGCCTCCTGCGCCACATCCTGGGCCTCGTGGGTGTCGTGAACGAACCGCACGATCAACCCTAGAATCTTGTGCTGATACTTCAGCACCAACAGATCGAACGCTCGCCTGTCTCCGCGCTGCACGCGCTCGACAAGCTGCTGATCCTCTTCCTGGGTTAGCATGAACACTCCTCAGTGAACTCGAAGGAGCGTTGCCACAGCCTTTGTTCAGGCTTGCAACCATAGACTCGGGCTTTGCGCAAAAGTTCTCCCCTCCAAGCAAGTTTCCTGCGGCCCTTGGTCGGCTCGCACGGAAGACGCGGCACGGTCACGGCCCGCTGCGTCGATAATCAGGATTCGAATACGCAGGTGTCAGCCCGTATAGAGCTGCCGCCCGCGTCGCCGCGGCAAATTATGGCGTGCGGGCAGCCTTCATAGGATTTCCGGCCGTATCGGAAAGTTCCCACAAAGATTGACGCAACGTCCGTAGTGGCATGGAAATTGGCTACCGCAGGCTGCTATAAAGGCACCCCGGCCAGCATTCACGATAGTTTCACATTGCCATCTGCACGTGACTATTGTGCCGCGCCCTTTCCAAAGATTACTAGTGTCCCGACATGAGCCAACAATTCCAACATGATGTCCTGGTGATCGGCAGCGGCGCAGCCGGTCTCAGCCTGGCACTGAACCTCCCCGGCCATCTGCGCATTGCCGTGCTGAGCAAGGGCGACCTGGCCAACGGCTCGACCTTCTGGGCCCAGGGTGGGGTCGCCGCCGTACTCGATGACACCGACACCGTGCAGTCGCATGTCGAAGATACACTCAATGCCGGTGGTGGTCTGTGCCACGAAGAGGCTGTGCGCTTTACCGTCGAGCACAGCCGCGAAGCCATCGAGTGGCTGATCGAGCAAGGTGTACCGTTTACCCGAGACGAACACTACAGCGTCGATGATGGCGGTTTCGAATTCCACTTGACCCGGGAAGGCGGCCACAGCCACCGACGCATCATCCATGCTGCCGACGCCACCGGCGCGGCGATTTTCACCACGCTGCTGGAGCAAGCCCGCAAGCGCCCGAACATCGAGCTGCTGGAGCAACGCGTGGCGGTCGACCTGATCACCGAGCGCCGCCTGGGGCTGGCGGGTGACCGATGCCTGGGGGCTTACGTACTGAACCGCAGCAGCGGAGAGGTCGACACCTTCGGAGCGCGCTTCACCGTGCTTGCCACGGGGGGCGCAGCCAAGGTCTACCTTTATACCAGCAACCCTGACGGCGCCTGCGGCGATGGCATTGCCATGGCCTGGCGCGCCGGCTGTCGGGTGGCGAACCTGGAGTTCAACCAGTTCCACCCGACCTGCCTGTACCACCCCCAGGCCAAGAGCTTTCTGATCACCGAAGCCTTGCGTGGCGAAGGTGCGCTGTTGCGCCTGCCCAATGGCGAGCGTTTCATGCCGCGCTTCGACCCGCGTGAAGAACTGGCACCGCGCGATATCGTCGCCCGCGCCATCGACCACGAAATGAAGCGGCTGGGCGTCGACTGTGTCTACCTGGACATCACCCACAAGCCGGCCGATTTCATCAAGGGCCACTTCCCCACCGTATATGAGCGCTGCCTGGGCTTCGGCATCGACATCACCCGTCAGCCGATCCCGGTGGTTCCTGCGGCCCATTACACCTGTGGCGGAGTCATGGTCGATGATCGTGGCCACACCGATGTCCCTGGCCTGTACGCCATCGGCGAAACCAGCTTCACCGGCCTGCATGGTGCCAACCGCATGGCCAGCAACTCGTTGCTGGAGTGCTTTGTCTATGGCCGTGCCGCAGCGGCGGACATCGAGGCGCATCTGGATCAGATCGACATGCCCAGAGCCCTGCCCTGCTGGGATGCCAGCCAGGTCACCGACTCCGACGAAGACGTGATCATCGCGCACAACTGGGACGAGCTGCGGCGCTTCATGTGGGACTACGTGGGTATCGTGCGCACCAGTAAACGCCTGCAGCGCGCCGAGCACCGGGTTCGCCTGCTGCTCGACGAGATCGACGAGTTCTACAGCAACTACCGAGTAAGCAGAGACCTGATTGAACTGAGGAACCTTGCTCAAGTAGCAGAGCTGATGATTAGGTCAGCCATGGAACGCAAGGAATCTCGGGGTCTGCACTACACGCTGGACTATCCAGAGATGCTGCCAGAGGCGAAGGATACGATCCTTACACCCGACAAATGAGGCACGTTAGGAAGCCTCAGCGTAGCACGGTAAGGCCCCGTTTGTAACAGCTTTGGCGCATCTTTGTCCCATCGCTGGGGTCCTTATCGCCTGCCCGCGAGGGTCCTTAACGCGCCCACAGGCACCCATGCGAGGGCCTACGGGGGAGCCTGCGCGGGAAGTCTTGTAATGGTGACCTTTCAGATTTTTCTGTCAGATTCTCAAAGGGCCTGCTGTGAGCTGGTGTGGCTGACACCACTGGCGAGCAGCTAACTACGGTGGTCTATGCGACCACAACCAGAACCCCAGTTGAACGGCCAGACAGACCCAGTAGAGGGCCTGTAGGTGGTCCATGGGGTTCTCCTGTAGGTTGATGGTTATTTGATGACCCTGCCCCACTGGTCGATGCGTGAAGCCTTGGAGGCTCGCTTGGCTTTAGCCTTGAGGGCCTTCGTCTCGGACACGTTGAGGTTAATCTCTTGGGCCTTCTCACGGAGCCAGTCGAGACCACGGGGTTTTACCCGCCATCCTTCACGGTTACCGAAGTCCGATGAGACCTTCACAAAGGCCCCCACCTCAAAGCCTTTCTTGTGTGGCCGTGGTGAGCCGTCTCGGGTCCCGAAGTTGTCTAAGGAGTATACGAAGGCTTTCATGGAGACCAGAGCATCAAGGGCAAGGCGTGGCTGTTGAATACCAGCAACCCGGCAAGCCTCAGTCCATGTGAGGCCAGCGCCTCGGGCTTTCATGTCGAGGGTCGAAGCCTTGGGCATGTTGGCGTCTAAGAGGGCATCCTTATGACGAAGCTCACTGACAGCGTGGTTACGCATGGCAACGAAGGCGGAGGCCACCATCAGGTAAAACTCAGGGGAGACCCACATCGCGTAGGCAATGGTTCCAAGCTCATCAGCGAATGAGCCTACCTTGTCCACCTTAACGAAATTTCGGGAAGCTTCGAGTGCTCGTGAGATTTCATTGTCCCACTTCGATGGGGACTTGCTGTCTGGCAGGTCGAGACCCTTATGGATCTCGTTGAGATGCCACATCCGGTCCTGATTGGCAGTGAAGGTCTTGCCCATGATGGCTACGGGGATTGGGTTGTTGCTCATGTTCATTGGTCTTTTCCTCTTGTTTGCTCCCTCAAGTTCGCTCCCACGGGCAGCCGAAAGACCCGACCAAGGGTTCTGCCGGTGGCATGAAGGAACAAACAGGAAGACTTTCGATTAGATGGATGCCCAGCGACGGGCGATGATGCGGATAGGTGAAGCTGTGCCCCTGCCGGTCCCTCTTTAGGTCCGGCCTTACGGGGCGCTTTTAGATCAGCTCAGGGCAATGCGAGTGACCAGCGGGAACGGCACTTGGACGGTCTGAAGACCATCGGTAGTGAGCTTCACCTTGACCATGCCGTTGGCGATGATGTCCACCACAGCCATGATCTCAAGGTCCCAGCCTTGGGCGTTCGGATTGCGGGTCGCTTCGATGCGCCACACGCTGCCGTCTTGACGCTCACGGTAGCTCAGCGAGGTGAACAGCTTGGGCAACATGAAGATGCCGTGGTCGGTCCCGGTGTACGGCTGTACGCCTGCGCCAATGAGGTCCTCGATAGAGTCCTGACCAGCACGTTGAGCAGCACGCTCAAGGACAGCCACCAGTGACACGGGCAGCAGGATCACGAAGTCGCTCAGCGAGGTCCCTACAGTCTGGTTAACGTGGGTCGTCATGAGGTCAATGAGTTCCTCAGCGATCTCCATAGGCTTACCTGTTGGCTTAGCCTCAGAGACGCTCTCAGTGCTTGGGGCAGTCGCCAAGATGGCAGCGACCTTACCGGCTGCGCTGTGCTCGATGTCACGGAGCATCTTGTCAGCGGTCTGCTCCATAGACTGGACAGTGAAGCCTGCCATGAGATTGTGGTCGAGGATGGTGGCGCGGTGACTGATGACCAATGCCGTGTCGGTTGCTTCGGTGAAGATCACAGAACCGGCCAGGACTTCACCCTTGCTGATGGTCTCGTTATCCCAGTTCTTGCGAGGGTCGAAGGCGACAGAGCGGTCGGCCATGGTGATGATTTGTTGCCCTGTGGCCTCAGAGCCAGCCGGACGGAACTCACAAGGAGTCGCCTCCATGGCAGCCTCTCGCCACTCATCGCCGTTCAGGTAGTCCTCAGCGGCTTCCACAAGGGCCTCCACATAGACGGATACATCGGTGGCCGCTTGGGTCTCTGGGCGAACATCAGCAGTGTTGAATCGAATCGACCCAGTGTGCTCATCGGTGATGGCGGTGGTGTAGGTCGAAGGTTTGGTGTACTGGAAGGGCTTAGTCATGGTTGTTTCTCCTGAATAGATGAATGAAGTGGTTGTGTGTCGAGGTGCTGTTACCAGCCAGCGCTATTGGCACGGGAGGCAGCACGGATACGGGCACCATGCTCACGAATGGCAGCGGCTCGGGCTTCCTTATCGGCCTTCGCTTGGGCGATCTCACGAGGTGTGTACTCACGGCAGCGCTCTTGATGCCAACGGGCCTCAGCCTCTCTCTGAGCCTTCTCTTGGGCCTTCTGGTATTGGTCTTGGCGGTACTCTCGGGCAACTACAGGAATCGCTTGGAGCGACAGACCGGCCTCATCGAACGCCTTAACGATCTCGAATTGCTGGCCCTTAACGGTCCCGCATTGGGCGACCAGCATGGGCAGCATGATGTTCTCTACGTACTCACGGTTCAGGGTCTGGCCCGACACGGTGACTTCGTTCTTCAGGACTTTCGTGATAGTGATCTTCATGGTTTGGGTTCTCCTATTGGGGACCCTTTGATTCGTCCTTGCGCCATAGACGCGCACGACCAGACGGCCAAGGAGAAAGCCTTCGCGGGCATCTTCAAGGACGATCAAAAGGTTCTGGGTTTCAAGTGGTATTGGTGTTGATGACGCTGATTCAGGACATGGCAAGCCTGAAGGGCATCGAAGGGATCAACCGTGGCGACGGTCAAAGTTGGAACTTAGCGACGACCTGTAAGAACCACAGGCACGGCGTTAATGACATGGTAGAAACGGATCAGGTCAAGGCCCGTGGCTTTAAGAACTTCTTCAAGGGGATCTAAGAGAAACGCTCCCAGCTTGCCCGACACATACTCAAGACAGCTCTCATGTCCTTTACTGGTCCGTAGACCGATATTCTTGAGGTTGAATACGGCGAGACGGTGACGACCAGTGAGCATGGATGACTCAATAGACAACAGGGTCTCTTGGCGTCCTTGTGGGATGCCGTCAAGTGCAAAATGGAATTTCATCTGGACCTCCTTTGAGGTGGCTGATTGAATGGGGATATCATGGTCGCAAGACCAATCCCTAACTTAGAGAGGTCTATGAGATTTTCTTTAAGACTTAATTGTTGGATTGATTTAAAGATAATAATGATAGAGTTGCTCTAAGAGTTATCTTTAAGTTAAAGGCCCCCGTACAACTTGAGCGATACACGGTGGCCCCAATCCCGTGCATGGTCTCCCCAACGGTGCCCTTCGTGGGCATCGGTTCATGGATCGACAATATCAAGCTGTGCTCCTTCCTACTGGAGCCAGACGCTGTGGTCTGCTTATCGGGGACTGCTGGCGCTGGCTCACATCACCGCAATGGTGGCTGGTCTCTTATCGCTTGGTCGTCGCTGATCGGGATCGCAAGGATGCCCGGTAGGGATGGCAGGACACTGTGAGATTTCTTTTTGTGATCCCTGTGTGTCCTGGCCATAGTGAGGGTTTTTAAATTCTGGTTGACAACAGGGCCTTAGCGGTCCCCACAGGAAGCCCCAGAGCCTTAACGATCTCCTTCAGCTCCACCAGCTCACCACGGAGCAGCTTCAGCTCATCCATGATGCCCACGGCAATTGGGTCACTCGACTCAGCAGCGTTGTACTGGCCGGTCTTGCGGATGGTCGGGAGGACTTCCTCAGCGACCCACTTGCGGAACGGCTCGGACTGGGGAGCGTTTCCCTTCAGGAGCATCCGATAGACCCACGACTCAGTTGCAATCCACGAGCGCCCTTGCAGGTGCTGCACCGAGAGGTGACTCGGGGTGTCTCTCACGGAATGAGAGACCTGAACATCAGCCCAGCGCATCAGCCCAGAGTGATCGGCGTTGACTCGGTGATAGTTAAAGATCGCGTGGCTCGGGTTCTTCAAGCCAGCCGCTCGGGCCACCTGAGTCGCCACGAACAGCAGTTCATGTTCAGGGTGGCCCACGAGGACATCCAGCTCGATGCCCATGAAATTGCGCTTCTCAAATCAGAAGAAAATCTTATAGAGGCCGAACAGACCGAGAGCAACGAATATATAGAATACGATCTGCACACCTTTCTTGGTAACCTTCTGATTGATGACGCCCAACTCATCGAAAAAGTGCGAGACGAAAGTATTGGAATCAATGTCCATTTGATCGCCGGTCTCCCAGAAGGCTGCAATAGCCTCTCCATGCTTAATACGTGCAAGGTTGGCAGTCCGCTCATTGCTATCATCCAATTGAATCTGGTCTTGGATGAAGCACTGCCATGCCATGATGCGAGCCGTCTTTTCGCCAAGCGAAGTAATTCGGTCAACTACCAAGGCTCGCTGGTGCAACTCACTGTTTACCTTTTGGATTCCATAAAGGTCAAGGTTTCTCATAGCGCCTCCATTCGAAACCTTGATGATATCACTTAGCTATCGAAAGCGCCTTCACGAGCGCCTCAGCCATACGCCCCACCTCAACCGCACTCCCCGCCCCATAGAGGTCATAACTGATCGACCCTGAAGCGTGCCCCAAGATTGACTCAGCGGTGCCCACGGGAATCTCAGCGGCCTTCAGAGCACCAGCCAGCGAGTGCCGTAGCGAATGGAAGGTTTGCGTCCGATCAGCCTTCACACCCAAGACATCACGGATAAGCCCATTGAGCAACTCAGAGAATCGCCCAGCGCCCAAAGCGAACAGGCGAGAGTCCGCCCTTTGGACAAACTCAAGGAAAGCCTTCAGGTCGAATCCATAGGCCCCATCGGTCAACGGGATGACACGAAGCGCATTCTTGGTCTTGGCTGTCTTGCCATCGTTCCTATTGATGTCGATGACCCAGACATCCCCGACCTGCTTAACATCGGCCTTCGTTAACTGCCTAAGTTCCTCAATACGGGTCCCAGTGATGACCCCAAGGGACAACGCCCAGCGTTGCCATGCGTCCACTGGCAGGTTCTTAGCGTGAGCCATAAGGGCCTTCACCTGATCCTGAGAGAACGCCTCACGGGAGCTATCAGCGCCTTTGGTTGGCTTCAGGCCCTCAGTCAGCGCCTTGGAGATGTAGTCGTTGTTCACCGCCCACTTCATCACTGTTGATAGCCGGGTCAGTATCTTCTTCACAGTTGAAGCCTTGCGCCCCTCAAAGAGCTTCTCTCGAAGTTTCTTCATATCCTCCCGCGTATGGGTCTTCAGGTCCAAATCACCGAGAATCTCAGCGATCTCCTTACAGGACGACTTGGCATCTCGCATGGTTCCCGGCGTCACGTTGTCCTTGAGTTCGTCCAAGTACAGCGCAGAGAGAGCCTTGAAGGTCAGCCGCTCAGATGAACTTACAGATAGGGACGGAGACAGGGCCACTGACGTGCTACAAGACTCATCCTTTAGACCCTTTACGATCTCCACCAGATTCCCCGACCTGCCCTTCATGCGCTCCTGAGACGCCTCAATGATCTCCAGTGCCTTGCTCACAGCCCGCTGCTGATTGACGCTAAGGGGCAGCTTTGCGCTTGCCTCACGGAGAGCCTGATGGTGCTCATCGTTAATCATCTCGTAGGCGACCAGTGAGCTATCACCATGGGCCATCGTCAGGCTGTACTCAGCGATGTCCAAGAGACGCTCTCTCAGCTCATCCCATGACGCCTCTGGATTGTCCAGATGGTACGCCTTTAGGGTCGAGAGGATGTCTTGCGAGATGGTCATAGCGGTGGCCTTGTCGGTGGTCCTGAGTGACAGCGTGAAGAAGCCCATTGAGGTGCCTTGAGGGCGAAGGCGAAGGTAATAGCGACCAGACCGACGATAGTGGTATGGCTTGGCGAGGGCAGTTTGTAACAGGTTTGTCCCAGTTTGGGAGCGTGGATTGATGGTCATCGGCTGAAACCCCTGTATCCATTGGGTTTAGCCTCATAGCGTCGAGTTCTACAGCAACTACAAGGTCAGCCGCGACCTGATCGAACTGCGCAACCTGGCTCAGGTAGCCGAGCTGATGATTCGCTCGGCAATGCAGCGCAAGGAAAGCCGCGGGCTGCATTACACCCTGGATTATCCGGGGATGCTGCCCGAGGCCAAGGACACCATCCTCAGCCCGGCCTGAACAAGGCAGCGAACCTGCGCCGGCTGAACTTCAGCCTCACTCGCAAACGTCGGTGCTGGTCAGCATCCAAGGCATCCCGTGGCACGCACTGGCTCTCGCCAAGCCAGTGCCCTGCCCTGACGAACCGCAACACCACCAGCCCCGGCAGCGCCACGCTGTCCCGAGCCAAGGCCACCGGCTGCCAGCCCAGCGCCCGGCTGAAGACCTGCCAGCCCGTCGCATCGCGGCGCAAACCGGTAACGGCACGGGGATCAGTCAGCAGGATGCGCAGGGGAATCACCCAGCGAGCGTGGGCGATACAAGCAGCAAGCATACAAAAGCCGAGCCACCAGGGCAGCGCGCTCAGCCACAAGACCAGTAGCGCCAGCCCCTGGCAACCCAGGTAGGCCGCCAGCAGCAGGCGTGAGCCCTGCCAACGGCACTGGAAACACTCACTTGGGCTGGACACGGTCCAGAATGATGCGGACCATGCGCTGCAGCTCCGGGTCTTCCGACTCGGTGCGCTCCATGAACCAGCCGAACATGTCCTGATCTTCACAGCTCAACAGGCGGACATAAAGTTCGCGGTCGGCTTCGCTCAGGGTCGGGTAGACCTCCTGGGTGAATGGCACCAGCAGTACGTCCAGTTCCAGCATGCCGCGGCGGCTGTGCCAGAAAAGCCGGTTGAGTTCAGTTTGTTCGACCATGGGGCCCTCCTCGAATGGTCGCGCAGTATACCGCGCAGTGAACGAAGCGGCACAGGGCGTTGGTCTAGTCACCTACCTATTTTGTTACTGGCGTTCTATGATGGCCCCCAGTCTTTAGCCACCGCGATGACCCATGGCCGATTCCGCTTTCTTCAGCCCCCTGTCCCACGAGGGCATCCTCGCCGTCCGCGGCTCCGACGCCGGCAAGTTCCTGCAGGGCCAGCTGACCTGCAACATCAACTACCTCAGCCTGGAGCACGCCAGCCTTGGCGCGCGCTGCATGGTCAAGGGGCGCATGCAGTCCAGCTTCCGCATCCTGCCCGAGGGCAACGGTTACCTGCTGGCCATGGCCAGCGAGTTGCTGGAGCCTCAACTGGCAGACCTGAAGAAGTACGCCGTCTTTTCCAAGGCCACGCTCACTGATGAGAGCGCAGCCTGGGCACGCTTCGGCCTGCAAGGTGGCAGCGCCGCGCTGCAGGCACTGGGCCTGGACCTTCCGCCAGCGCCGGGCAGCACCGTTCGCCATGATGGCCTGATCGCTATTGCAGTCTCCGCCGACCGTGCCGAACTTTGGGTACCGGTAGCCCAGGCCGACAGCGTTCGCCAACAACTGGCAGCCGCATTGCCGCAAGGCAGCCTCAACGACTGGCTGCTCGGGCAAGTGCGCGCCGGTATCGGCCAGGTCACGGGCCCGACCCGTGAGCTGTTCATCCCGCAGATGATCAACCTGCAGGCCGTTGATGGCGTGAGTTTCAAGAAAGGCTGCTACACCGGCCAGGAAATCGTCGCGCGCATGCAGTACCTGGGCAAGCTCAAGCGCCGCCAGTACCGGCTGGCACTCGAGCAGCAGGCTATTCCCGCTCCGGGAACGGAAATCTTCTCGCCGACCCATGGCTCGTCAGTTGGCGAGGTCGTGCTGGCCGCCAGCACAGGGCAGGGTTGCGAGCTGCTAGCGGTGCTCAGCGCCGAGTCGGTAGAGGACGACAACCTGCACCTGGGCAGCCTCGAAGGCCCCAGCCTGCAGGTGTTGAGCCTGCCGTACGAGCTGGACCGCGATCAGGAAATCCAGCGCTGAACAGTGCACCACCCTTGCCGTTGAGACGTTCATGAACAAGCTGGCCGAGATGGTTCAAGCGCAGTTGCTGGCTGCCATCGATAACGATGACCTGGTCCTGCCAACCCTGCCCGAGGTAGCCCTGAGCATTCGCGAGGCCGCCGAAGACAGCGAGATCAGCGTTGCTGCCCTGAGCAAGGTGATCGGCCGTGATGCCGCCCTGTCGGCGCGCCTGATCAAGGTGGTCAACAGCCCGCTGTTGCGTGCCGCGGTCGAAGTCACCGACTTGCACACGGCCATCACCCGCATGGGCATCAACTACAGCTGCAACCTGGCCATCGGCCTGGTGATCGAACAGATCTTCCATGCCCGCTCGCCGGCAGTTGAACAGAAGCTGCGCGATATCTGGTCGAACAGCCTTGAAGTTGCCGGCATCAGCTACGAAATTTGCCGCCGTTTCACCCAACTGAAACCCGACCAGGCAACACTCGGTGGGCTGGTCAACCAGATCGGTGCACTACCGGTGCTGATCTACGCCGAAGAACACAACGAGCTGCTTTCCGACCCGGTCTGCCTGCATTATGTGATCGAGCAGATCCAGCCAGTACTGGGCGACAAGATCCTCTCTTCGTGGGAGTTTCCCGAGCAGCTGGTCAACCTGCCGAGCCAGGTCCAGGACCTGGACCGGCGCACCGACAAGGTTGACTACATCGATGTGGTGCAGATCGCCAAGTGCCTGAGCCAGCGCGCGCGCAGCCGGCCGTTGGCGGCGTTGCCTGCTTATCGCCATCTTGGGCTGCCGTTTGGCACCGAACTGGAGGTTGCCGAGTTGCTGGAAGCGCGGAGCATGTTGCGCTGACTTGTTTTGCCTGCGCCGGCCTCCTCGCGGGCATGCCCGCGAAGGGGCCGGCACAGGCAACCCATCAGTCGGCAATAAAACTCACCCGCACTTTCAACCCGCCCTTCTCGCCATCATGCAGGCTGATCTGCGCCAGGTGCGCCCTGCAGATTTCACCGACGATGGCCAACCCCAGCCCACTGCCCTGCACGCCCCTGCGATAGAAACGCTCGAACACCCGCTCACGCTCTGCTTCGGGAATCCCCGGCCCATCATCCTCGACCTCCAGCACTGCCGGCGCCAGCACCCGCAGGATCACATTGCCGCCCGTCGGGGTATGCGCCAGCGCATTGTCCACCAGGTTGCTGAGCAGCTCGTTGAGCAGCGTCGGCTCGCCCTTCAACCACACCGGCGCCTCGGCCTCCAGGGCCAAGGCGACGCCCCGGTTGTAGGCCAGTGGCGCCATGGCCATGCCCAGTTCACGGGCCAGCTGGCTCAGGTCCAGGCGCTGGGCACCGCCTTCGGCAATCGCCCGGGCACCGTTCTCGACCCGCGCCAGCGACAGTAACTGATTGGCCAGATGAGTCAGGCGATCAGTGCCTTGTGCAGCCGACTCCAGGGTCTGCCGCCATTCTTCGGGCTGCTGCGAACGCAACCCCAGCTCGACTCGCGCCTTCAGTGCCGCCAGCGGGGTGCGCAGTTCGTGGGCAGCCTCGGCAATGAATTGCGCCTGGCGTTCGAACTGCCCGCGCAATCGTTCGGTGAAGTGATTCAAGGCGCGCACCAGTGGGCCGAGTTCACGTTGCACCTGGACCACCGGCAACGCCCGCAGGTCATCCGGCTGACGCTCCTCTACCGCCGTACGCAGGCGCTCCAGCGGGCGAAGTGCCGCGCTGACCGCGAACCCCACCATGACCAGCGCGCCCAGCGCCAGCATACCCAGACGCAGCAGGGTATCGGCCATCAACCCACGGGCCATGCGCACCCGCGCCTCTTCGGTCTCGGCCACGCGGATTTCCGCCATGCCGTTCATGTTCGGCTCGCTCACCGCCTTCAGCAGGCTGACCACTCGCACATCCTGGCCAAGATAGGTGGCGTCGTAGAAGCGCGCCAGCGCCGGATAGTCGTCAGTGCGCGGCGTGCCGGGCGGCGGTGGCGGCAAGTGCTCATAACCGGAAATCAGCTTCTGATTGATGTCCAGAACCTGATAGTAGATACGCCCGGCGCTGTCGTAGGCGAAGGTGTCCAGCGCCACATAGGGCACATCGGCGCTCAGGCTGCCGTCCCGCTGGGACAGCCCGGCAGCGATGGTCCGCGCCGAAGCCAGCAAGGTGCGGTCATACGCGGTATCGGCTGCTTCGCGACCGTTCCAGTAGGCGCTAAGGCCGCTGGCCAGCATCAGTACCACCAGCAGCAGTGCCAGGTTGCCCAGCAGCCGCCCGCGCAAGCTGCCGTTGTCACGCATCGCGGTGCTCGAGCAGGTAACCCAGGCCACGGAAGGTGACGATGGCGACCGAGTGGCCATCGAGTTTCTTGCGCAGGCGATGGATGTAGATTTCGATGGCATCCGGGCTTGCTTCTTCATCCAGGCCGAATACCTGGGCGGCCAGCTGTTCCTTGCTCATCACCCGGCCCGGGCGGGCGATCAGAGCCTCCAGCACGCTCTGTTCGCGCGAGGTCAGGGTCAGGTTGTCCTCGCCGAGGCTGAAGCGCCGGGTGTCCAGGTCATAGACCAGCGGCCCGCAGCGCTGCTGGCGTTCGCCGCCCAGCACACTGCGCCTGAGCAGCGCCTTTACCCGGGCTTCAAGTTCGGTCAGTTCAAAAGGCTTGGCCAGGTAATCATCGGCGCCAAGGTTCAGGCCATGCACACGGTCCTTCACATCGCTGCGCGCGGTAAGCATCAGCACCGGCAAGGTCTTGCCACGACCGCGCAGGCGCGCCAGCACCTCGAAACCGTCCATCCGCGGCAGGCCCACGTCGAGCACGGCAACGGCATATTCCTCGCTGGCCAAGGCCAGGTCGGCAGCTACGCCATCGTGCAATACATCCACGGTCAGGCCTTGGCTCTTCAGGGCCTGGGCCACGCTTTCGGCCAGTTGCAGATGGTCTTCGACCAACAGCACACGCATCGGATTCTCCCTGCTCGGGTGGGGCGGTGGCGCGGAGTGTACCGCTGTCGGCAAGCCTGTGAAGCCCCTCGGAACAAACCTTTCACGCTGAAAGGTTAGCGAAAGGTTCATTACCTAGCATCGCACCACGGTCGCCCCACGCGCCGAAAAAAAGCACCAGCAAGGTGCAACGAATAAGAACAAAAAAACGGAGTCATCCCGATGCTGTCATCGCAGCCTCAGGCGTTCGCGCCTAGCCGTTACCTGTCCGCACGTCCTTCTGCCATCGCCTGCGCCCTTGCACTTGCCGGTGTCGCCCCGCTGAGCCAGGCCGCCTTCTTCGAAGACAGCACGGCGACCTTCGAAACCCGCAACATGTACTTCAACCGCGACTTCCGCGATGGCACCAGCGCGCAACAATCCAAGCGCGACGAGTGGGCCCAGGGCTTCATGCTCAACTTCGAGTCCGGCTATACCGATGGCACCGTGGGCTTCGGCCTGGATGCGCTGGGCATGATGGGCATCAAGCTCGATTCCAGCCCCGACCGCACCGGCACCGGCCTGCTGCCGACCCACGATGACGGCAAGGCCGCCGACGAGTATTCCAAGCTCGGCCTGACCGGCAAGGTCAAAGTGTCGAAGACCGAACTGAAGATCGGTACCCTGATCCCGGAACTGCCGACCCTGCAGCCCAACGACGGGCGCATCCTGCCGCAGACCTTCGAGGGCGGCCTGCTGACCTCCCAGGAGATCAAGGGCCTGACCTTCACCGGCGGGCGCCTGGACAAGGCCATGGACCGCAACGACACCAACTGGGAAGACCTGGCCCTCAACAACAAGAACGGCCGCTTCGGTGGCACGTTCAGCGCCGACAACCTCGACCTGGCCGGCCTGGACTACAAGTTCACCGATCGCATCACCGGCAGCTACCACTTCGCCCAGCTCGACGACATCTATCGCCAGCACTTCATCGGCATGCTTGCCACCCAGCCGTGGGGCCCGGGCACCTTCGGCGCCGACGTGCGCCTGGCGATCAGCGACGATGCCGGCGCGGCCAAGGCCGGGCGCATCGACAACACCACCTTCAACACCATGCTCAGCTACAGCCTGGGCGGGCACAAGGTCAGCGCGGCCTGGCAGCAGCTTTCCGGCGACAGCGCCTTCCCCTACGTCGATGGCGCCGATCCATACCTGGTCAACTTCGTCCAGATCAACGACTTTGCCGGTGCCGACGAGCGCTCGTGGCAAGCGCGCTACGACTACAACTTCGCCGCCCTCGGCGTCCCCGGCCTGACCTTCATGACCCGCTACATCAACGGCGACAACGTCAGCCGTGCCGCCGGTGGCGAGGGCAAGGAGTGGGAACGCAACACCGAACTGAAGTACGTGGTACAAAGCGGCCCGTTGAAGAACGTCGCCGTGCGCCTGCGCAACGCCACCTTCCGCTCCAACTTCGCTCGCGATGCGGACGAAGTGCGGCTGCTGGTGAGCTACAGCGTAGCGCTCTGGTAACCCATGCGGTAACCCAAAACAAAAACGCTCACGGAGACATTCGATGACCTTTTCACTGCGCCGCCTCGTCCTCGCCACCGGCTGCCTGCTGTTGGCCGGCAATGCCCTCGCCGCCGAACCGAAACGCCCTGAATGCATCGCCCCGGCCTCGCCCGGCGGTGGCTTCGACCTGACCTGCAAACTGGTGCAGAGCGCCCTGGTGGAGGAGAAGATCCTCAGCAAGCCGATGCGCGTGACCTACATGCCTGGCGGTGTCGGTGCAGTCGCCTACAACGCCGTGGTTGCCCAGCGCCCGGCCGACGCTGGCACCCTGGTGGCCTGGTCCAGTGGTTCGCTGCTGAACCTGGCCCAGGGCAAGTTCGGCCGCTTCGACGAGAACGCGGTGAAGTGGTTGGCCGCAGTCGGCACCAGCTATGGCGCCATCGCGGTGAAGAGTGATTCGCCCTACAAGACCCTCGACGACCTGGTCGCGGCACTGAAGAAGGACCCGAGCAAGGTGGTGATCGGCTCCGGCGGCACCGTCGGCAGCCAGGACTGGATGCAGACCGCACTCATCGCCAAGGCCGCTGGCATCAACCCGCGCGACCTGCGCTACGTGGCCCTGGAAGGCGGCGGCGAAATCGCCACCGCGCTGCTGGGTGGGCATATCCAGGTCGGCTCTACCGACATCTCCGACTCCATGCCGCACATCCAGAGCGGCAACATGCGCATCCTCGCGGTGTTCTCGGAACATCGCCTGGACGAGCCGGAGATGAAAGATATCCCCACCGCCAAGGAACAGGGCTACGACATCGTCTGGCCGGTGGTGCGCGGTTTCTACCTGGGGCCGAAGGTGAGCGACGAGGACTACGCCTGGTGGAAAGACTCGTTCGACAAGATGCTGGCATCGGAAGACTTCGCCAAGCTGCGTGACCAGCGCGAGCTGTTCCCGTTCGCCATGACCGGTGCGGAGCTGGACGGCTATGTGAAGAAGCAGGTGACTGAGTACAAGGCACTGGCCAAGGAATTCGGCCTGATCCAGTAAGCCCCATGCGCGGTCCGCTCTTTGTGGGAGCGGCCTTGTGTCGCGAAAGGGCTGCGCAGCAGCCCCGGCAATATGCGCAGCGCCGCTGAAATCCTGGGGCCGCTACGCGGCCCTTTCGCGACACAAGGCCGCTCCCACAAAGGCTCCGCGTCTCGTCGATAACAACGAGGATTCCTTCATGATCCTGCAACGCATCTTCGCCCTGGCCCTGCTGGCGGTGTGCGCCGCCCTGGCCGTGATGGCCTGGCCTTACCAGGCCGCGTTTTCCTACGAACCGGTGGGGCCACGCGCCTACCCGTTGCTGATGCTCGGCCTGATGAGCCTGGGCTTGCTGTACCTGGCCATTCGCCCCACGCCTATCGTGCGCAAGGACGACGAGCCGGCGCTCGACCGCGAAACCCTGATCAAGATCACCGCCTGCGTCGGCCTGCTGATCATCTTCGCCGCCACCTTTGAAGCCCTGGGCTTCATCCTCAGCGCCATCCTGGTCGGCATCCCCATGGCGCGCCTGTATGGCGGCCGCTGGTTGAACAGCACCCTCGTGGTGGTGGGCATGAGCGTGTTCCTCTACTGGCTGTTCGACCGCGTCATGGACGTACCCCTGCCCCTCGGCCTGCTGAGCGTACTGGAGAACTGACACATGGATACCTTGAGCTACCTGGGCCAGGGCTTCGGCGTCGCCCTGTCCCCTTACAACCTGGTCACCGCCCTGTCGGGCACGCTGATTGGCACCGTGGTCGGCCTGCTGCCGGGCCTGGGCCCGATCAATGGCGTGGCCCTGCTGATCCCGATCGCCTTTGCCCTGGGCCTGCCGCCGGAGTCGGCGCTGATCCTGCTGGCCGCGGTGTACCTGGGTTGCGAATACGGCGGCCGGATCAGCTCGATCCTGCTGAACATTCCGGGCGAAGCCTCGACCGTGATGACCACCCTCGATGGCTACCCGATGGCGCGCCAGGGCCTGGCTGGCGTGGCCTTGTCGCTGTCGGCATGGAGTTCGTTCATCGGCGCGTTCATCGCCACCTGCGGCATGGTGCTGTTCGCCCCGCTGCTGGCGAAATGGGCGATTGCCTTCGGCCCGGCGGAATACTTCGTGCTGATGGTGTTCGCCATCGTCGCCCTCGGCGGCATGGCCGGTGACAAGCCACTGAAGACCTTCATTGCCGCACTGATCGGCCTGTTCCTGTCGGCAGTCGGTATCGATGCCAACAGCGGCGTGTACCGCTTCACGGGTGACAGCGTACACCTGGCCGACGGTATCCAGTTCGTGGTGCTGGTGCTGGGCCTGTTCTCCGTCAGCGAAATCCTGCTGTTGCTGGAAAAGACCCACCATGGCCACGAGGCGGTCAAGGCCACCGGGCGCATGCTGTTCAACCTCAAGGAAGCGGCCTCGGTGTTCGTGGTCAACATCCGCTGCGGCCTGCTGGGCTTCATCATGGGCGTGCTGCCGGGTGCCGGCGCGACCCTGGCCAGCGCCGTGGCCTACATGACCGAGAAACGCATCGCCGGAGAAAAGGGCAAGTTCGGCAAAGGCGACGCCCGCGGCCTGGCAGCCCCGGAAACCGCCATCGGTGCATCCTGCTGCGGCGCCCTGGTGCCGATGCTGACCCTCGGCGTTCCAGGTTCGGGCACGACGGCGGTGATGATCGGCGCGCTGACCCTGTACAACATCACCCCGGGCCCGCTGCTGTTCGAACAGCAGCCAGACATCGTCTGGGGCCTGATCGCCTCGCTGTTCATCGCCAACATCATGCTGGTGATCCTGAACATCCCGATGATCCGCATCTTCACCCGCATCCTTGCCGTGCCGAACTGGGCGCTGGTGCCGGTGATCGCGATCATCACCGCGATCGGCGTGTACGCCGTGCATGCCACCACCTTCGACCTATTCCTGATGGTCGGCATCGGCATCATGGGCTACATCCTGCGCAAGCTGGACTTCCCGCTGTCGCCGATCCTGCTCGGCTTCATCCTCGGCGGGCTCATGGAGCAGAACCTGCGCCGGGCGCTGTCGATTTCCAACGGTGAGCTGGGCATCCTCTGGTCGAGCCCGATCAGCCTGTCGGTGTGGGTGCTGACGATCTGCATGCTGACCCTGCCGCTGCTGCGCATCTGGCGCAAGCGCAGCCTGCAGCGCCAGGCCATGGCGGATGCCTGATCGCTCACTGCCGCTGTTTGTCGCAACCGGGCTGGTCGGCCTTGCTGGCGGTTTTGCCGCCAGCAAGGTCGGCTGGCCTTTGCCGTGGATGGTCGGTGCGTTGCTGGCGATCATCCTGGTGCGCTGCCTGACGCCCTGGCAGCTGTCGGAAATCCCCAATGGCCGCAAGTGCGGGCAATGCATCATCGGTATCGGGATCGGCCTGCACTTCACCCCGGCGGTGATCGAGCAGGTCGCCAGCCACTTCGCGCTGATCTTCTTCGGCGCACTGTTTACCACGCTTTCCAGCGTGATCAGCGTTTGGCTGCTGCGGCGCACCGGTGAAGACCGCGCCACGGCGTTCTTTGCCAGCATGCCCGGTGGCTCAGGGGAGATGGTCAATCTTGGCGCTCGCAATGGCGCGGTGCTCAGCCAGGTCGCGGCGGCGCAGAGCCTGCGCGTGCTGGCCGTGGTGCTGTGCGTGCCGGCGCTGTTCAAGTACCTGCTGGGTGACGGTGTGCCGCTGAATCACGCTGGCAGTGTCAGTTGGGGCTGGCTGGCGCTGATCGTGCCACTGGGCGTGGCGCTGGGCTTCGCCTGGCAGCGCCTGCGCCAGCCCAACCCTTGGCTGTTCGGGCCGTTGCTGGTCGCCGCGTCGGTAAGCCTGGCAGGCAACCTGCAGATCGGCTTGCCCAACGGTGCCAGCCAGATCGGCCAGTGGCTGATCGGCAGCGGCCTGGCCTGCCATTTCAACCGTGCGTTCTTCCGCCGCGCCCCCTCCTTCCTCGCCCGCACACTGCTGGCCACGGCGCTGTGCATGGCGATTGCCGGCAGCGCAGCGTGGGGATTGAGCGTGCTGACCGAACTGGACCTGCGTTCGCTGACCCTGGGGATGATGCCGGGCGGCATCGCCGAGATGAGCCTGACGGCCGAGACCCTGCAGCTGTCGGTGCCGCTGGTGACGGCGCTGCAGGTGGTGCGGTTGATCCTGGTGCTGTTTCTGGCCGAGCCGTTGTTCAGACTTTGGAACACCAACACTCAGTAATCGCGTCGCCTGCTTCGCGGGGCAAGCCCGCTTCCCACAGGGACTGCACAGTCCTTGAGGTCTGCGCTATCCCTGTGGGAGCGGGCTTGCCCGCGAAGAAGGCGACGCGGTTTCAGAGTGGCGGCAATGCCCAGTTGATGGGCGCCATGCCACGCTGTTCGAGGAAGCTGTTGGTGCGGCTGAAGTGTCCGCAGCCGAGGAACCCGCGATAGGCCGACAGCGGCGACGGGTGCACCGACTTGAGCACCAGGTGCCTGGTGCCATCGATCAGCTTCTGCTTGCTCTGGGCATGCGCGCCCCACAGAAGGAACACCACGTTCGGGCACTGCTCGCTGACCACCTGGATGATCCGGTCGGTAAACAACTCCCAGCCCTTCTTCGCATGCGAGGCTGCATTGGCGCGCTCTACGGTCATGGTCGTGTTGAGCAGCAGCACGCCCTGCTCGGCCCAGCTCTGCAGGTAGCCATGGCTGGCAATCGGGATGTTCAGGTCACGTTGCAGCTCTTTATAGATGTTGACCAGCGAGGGTGGCGCCGGCACGCCCGGCTGCACCGAGAAGCACAGACCATGGGCCTGGCCCGGGCCGTGATACGGGTCCTGGCCGAGGATCACCACCTTGACCTGATCCAGCGGCGTGGAGTTGAGCGCATTGAAGATCAGCGGCCCCGGCGGATAGATTTCCTTGCCGGCAGCGTACTCCTGGCGCAGGAACTCCCGCAGCTGTTGCATGTAGGGCTGGTCGAACTCGGCGCGCAGTGCAGCCTTCCAGCTGGGTTCGAGTTTGATTCGATCGTCTTCAGTCATGGGGCCATCCGTAAACAATGGCGCGACACTAGGTAAGCCATTTGCCCTTGTCAATCGATCCGACCGACGACCGGCATGATCGGCCACGCGGGCCATACTTGGGGGATGACTTGTGCGAGGTAGTCCATGGCCATTCATTGCGAGGTACTCACCGGCGCCGATGGCGCCCGAATCGGCATCGCCACACTCGATGCCCCCAAGGCGCTCAATGCCCTCAACCTGCCGATGATCGAAGTGCTTGGCGAACAGCTGCACAGTTGGGCCAGCGACCCTGGGGTCGTCTGTGTGCTGTTGCGTGGCAATGGTGCCAAGGCTTTTTGCGCCGGCGGCGATGTGCGGGCGCTGGCCCAGGCCTGCCTGGCCCGCCCCGGCAGCGTTCCTGCGCTGGCTGCGACCTTCTTTGCCGCTGAATACCACCTGGATTACCGCCTGCATACCTACCCGAAACCGCTGCTGTGCTGGGGCCACGGGCATGTGCTGGGCGGCGGCATGGGGCTGCTGCAGGGCGCAAATGTACGCATCGTCACCCCAAGCAGCCGCCTGGCCATGCCGGAAATCAGCATCGGCCTTTACCCGGATGTGGGAGCCAGCTGGTTTCTCGCCCGCCTGCCCGGCAAGCTCGGCTTGTTCCTCGGGCTGACCGGCGCACCGATCAACGCCCGAGATGCACTCGACCTGGGCCTGGCTGATCGGTTCTTCGGCGAGGAACAGCAAGAGGCATTGCTCGAGGAGCTGCTGCAATTGAACTGGCAGGAGCAGACCGACCTGCAGTTGAACAGCCTGCTCAAGGCCGAACAGCATCGTGCCTGGGCCGAACTGCCAGCGGCGCAATGGCTGCCGAGGCGCCAGGTGATCGACGAGCTGCTGGATGTGGCCGACCCGGCTGCCGCCTGGCGCGCCTTGGCAAGCCTCAAGCATCACCCTGATCCATTGCTGGCCGAGGCCGGCCAACGGCTGCATGAAGGCTGCCCGCTGACGGCGCACCTGGTCTGGGAACAGATCCGGCGTGCCCGGCACCTGTCACTGGCCCAGGTGTTCCAGATGGAATACAGCATGAGCCTCAACTGCTGCCGACACCCGGAATTCAGTGAAGGCGTGCGCGCGCGCCTGCTGGACAAGGACAACCAGCCACGCTGGCACTGGCCCGATGTAGCGCAGGTGCCAGCGGCGGTGGTCGAGGCGCATTTCGCCAAGGTGTGGGAAGGTCGGCATCCGTTGGCCGACCTCGGGGCATGAGGCGGTCAGCGGCGCCAGTCATGGTCCCTTCCGCGCCCACGATCCGACTGACGGTCGTCGTCCCCGCGATTGTTCGAATGCCAGCGATCATGTTGGTAGCGCTGGCTGCCATCGCGATAGTCATGGCGGTCGCGATCCCGGCCATAGTCGTAGCGCTGGCGATTGCCGTAGTCGTAGCGTGGATTGCCATGCCACTGGTTCATCCCCGGCGTCGGGCCCGGCCGGTAATAGGGAGCCGGTGCGGGCCGGTAGTAACGGGGCGCCGGCTGGTAGTAATAGCGCGGCTGCGGCGTCACATAGTAACGGTCATAGCGGTAATACCCCGGCGCGACATAACGATCGGTCGAATAGTATTCGGAACGGGAATAGCCACCGCCCTCATAGTAGGGCGCACAGGCGGACGTCATCAGACCCAGCAGGGCGATCAACAGAATTCGATAGGACATGGCGGCCTCCTGGACCGCTGGGGGTGCTCGAACAGCGGCGCTGGCGAGCGTCGACGCAAATGCGTTCATCGACAATGAATCAGACAACGGCACTCAGGTGCAGTGCCATTTCAGCAACAAATTGATACAGGTGGAAATAACCCTTAAAAACATGCAGTCATTTACCTGTCATCCCAATAGAATGAGCCCCCCGGCACACAATATGGGAAGATCATGCCCGCCCGCTCCGCCCTGTTTTCACAGCGCTCGCTGATCCTCGCCTTGCTGTCGTTGCTGACCTGCGGCTTTCTCGCCACATCGCTGATCAGCTATTTCGCCTCGCGCAGCACAATCCGCGACGGCATCATCAATACCGAGTTGCCGCTCACCTCCGATACCGTCTATTCGGAAATCCAGAAAGACTTGATCCGCCCGGTGCTGATCGCCTCGATGATGGCCCAGGATACCTTTCTGCGCGACTGGGTACTGGCGGGTGAGCAGGACACCCAGCGCATCACTCGCTTTCTTGGCGAGGTCATGGGCAAGCAGGACACCTTCACCTCCTTCTTCGTCTCCGACCGCACCCTGACCTACTACCAGGCCAAGGGCATACTCAAGCAGGTGGTACCGGACACCTGGCGCGACGCGTGGTACTTCCGCTTGCGCGAGCTGAACGCGCCGTACGAGATCAACGTCGACCTGGACATGGCCAACCAGGACAACCTGACGGTGTTCATCAACTATCGGGTGATGGACTACCAGCAGCGCTTCATTGGCGCCACCGGGGTGGGCCTGAGTGTCAACGCGGTGGTCAAGCTGATCGACAAGTACCAGCGCCGTTACCAGCGCTCGGTGTTGTTCACCGACGCCACGGGCAAGGTCATCCTGACCGGCTCGGAGGGAGGTCTTCTTGGCCTGAAGATCGGGCAGCCCTTGACCGACAATGCCGACCTGAACGATTTGCTGGCGCAGCGTGCGACCCCCACCGAAGGCAGCCACGAGTACAAGGACAGCAAAGGCCACAGCCACTTCCTCAATGTGCGGCAATTGCCTGAACTGGGCTGGTACCTGCTGGTCGACAAGCGCGAGACCGGAGCCCTGGAGCCTATTCGCCACTCGCTGTACCTGAACCTGGTGATCTGCGCGATGATCACCCTGGTCGTTCTGTTGCTGCTCAATGGCATGCTCAGGCGCCACCAAGCCAGTACCGAGGCGCTGGCGACCCTCGACAGCCTGACCGGGCTGCCCAACCGGCGCAGTTTCGACCTGCTGGCCGTCCAGGCCCTGCAGGAGGCCCAGCGCGATTGCGCGCCGCTGGCCGCCTTGCTGATCGATCTCGATCACTTCAAGGTGCTCAACGATACCCATGGCCACCTGGCCGACGACGAAGTGCTGCGCCAGTTTGCCAACGTGCTGCAGGGCAGCCTTCGGCAGTCGGATATACTCTGCCGCTGGGGCGGTGAGGAATTCATCGTGCTGCTGCGCGAGGCCGAGGGCCGGCAGGCCATCGACGTGGCAGAGAAGATCCGCCGTCGTACCGAGCAATTCACGTTCAGTTACGAAGGCCAACCTTTGCCCCTCACCACCAGTATCGGCCTGAGCGCCTTGCAGCCCGGTGATACGCTGCACGCCCTGCTGACCCGCGCCGACCGTGCGCTTTATCGTGCCAAGCAGGCCGGCCGCAACCGCGTCTGCAGTGAAACACCCGGAACCGGACATGAATGACAACCAGCACTGCCCCGCCTGCGGTGCCCTCAACCAGTGCAGCCTGGCCGACCCTCGCAGCGCCACCCAGGCCTGTTGGTGCTATGGCGTGACCATCGACCCCGCCGTACTCCAGGCCCTGCCTGCCGAACTGCGCGACAAGGCCTGCCTGTGCCCACGCTGCGCCGCCGTGCAAGACCAGCTTGAAACTGCAGGTGGGCCCGACTGTTTTGCTCGATATTAAGAGTTGCCGCGATCCCTGTGGCAGCGGCTTTAGCCGCGAAGCAGGCGACACGCTGCCTGGCACCGGCTTTGCCGGTGTTCGCGACTGAAGCCGCTCCCACAACGTTCTCCTTGAGTCAGATACTTACATGCGCCTCGACCGCTTCCTCGCCAACCTGCCCTGCTACAACCGTCAGCAAGTGCGCCTGCTGCTGGTGCAGCGCCGGGTGCGCCTGGACCATGAAGTGGTCAGCGACCCCAAGGCAGAGGTCCGGGCATTCAGCCGCGTGGAGGTGGACGGGCAACTGCTGCAGGCCGGCCGCCCCGCACGTTACCTGATGCTGCACAAGCCCGCGGGCTGCGTCAGCGCCACGCAAGACCCGCAGCACCGCACCGTGCTCGACCTGCTGCCCGGCGAATTGCGCGAGGACCTGCACATCGCCGGGCGCCTGGACTTCAACACCACCGGCCTGATGATCCTGACCAACGACGGCCAGTGGTCGCGGCGCTTGACCCAACCGGCCACCAAGCTGCCCAAGCACTACCTGGTGGAAACCGAAGACGAGATCGGCGCGCACTATGTTGCCAAGTTCAGCGAAGGGTTCTATTTCGCCTTCGAAGACCTGACCACCCTGCCCGCCCGACTCGACATCCTTGGCCCGCGTCAGGCACGGCTGGCCATCGTCGAAGGACGCTACCACCAGATCAAGCGCATGTTCGGCCATTTCGACAACAAAGTGGTTGGCCTGCATCGCGAAAGCATGGGCACGATCCAGCTCGATCCGGGCCTGCAACCTGGCCAATTCAGGGCTCTGACAGCGGACGAAATCGCTTCGGTCCGAATGCCGTAATACCGCCATACGACCGCTGAGCGGCCCGAGTCACAAATTTGCGCAAACGGCACTTGCGGGATCGCTGTGCCACTGCTTGACTCCTAGCTTGTCAGTCCGCGAGTGACCACCCAGTCACGCCTGCCGTTCATGACACCTTTTGCCGGCCACCCGAAGCCCAGATGCCTTGGGGCACGGCAAATTGCCCGCCACAACAATATCGTCGACAAATGTGCCAAGGATCGACACAGGGCCCCCCGATTTATTCAGGCGAATGCCTACCTGTCATAAAGAACGTGCACCCTAGGTGACGCGATTACCCTTTTTGCGCCAGGAGTCGATGACATGAGGCCAGAAATCGCTGTACTTGATATCCAAGGTCAGTATCGGGTTTACACGGAGTTCTATCGCGCGGATGCGGCCGAAAAGACGATCATCCTGATCAATGGGTCGCTGGCCACCACCGCCTCGTTTGCCCAGACGGTGCGCAACCTGCACCCGCATTTCAATGTTGTGCTGTACGACCAGCCCTATGCCGGCAAGTCCAAGCCACACAACCGCCAGGAACGGCTGATCAGCAAGGAGGACGAGGCGCAGATCCTTCTCGAACTGATCGATCGCTTCCAGTGCGATCACGTCATGTCCTTCTCCTGGGGCGGGGCCTGCACGCTGCTGGCGCTGGCGCACCAGCCGCGGCGGGTGAAGAAGGCGGTGGTCAGCTCGTTCTCGCCGATCATCAACGAGCCGATGCGCGACTACCTTGAGCGTGGTTGCCAGTATCTGGCCGCCTGTGATCGCTACCAGGTCGGCAACCTGGTCAACGACACCATCGGCAAGTACCTGCCATCACTGTTCAAGCGCTTCAATTACCGGCATGTCAGCGGCCTGGACAGCCATGAGTACGCGCAGATGCACTTCCACATCAACGAAGTGCTGCAGCGTGACTTGCAACGGGCGTTGAACGGCGCGCGCAACATCGACATCCCGGTGCTGTTCATCAACGGCGAGCGCGACGAATACACCACGGTCGAAGATGCACGGGAATTCGGCAAGCATATAGGCAACAGCCAGTTCAGCGTGATCCGCGATGCTGGCCACTTCCTCGACATGGAACACAAGGCAGCCTGTGATGACACCCGTAACGCCATGCTCGGGTTCCTCAAGCCGACCATGCGCGAGGCCCGTCAACGCAGTCACGCATACATCCAGCAGGGGCAGCATGCATTGGCCATCTGAGCGCATCGGCGCCCCGACACCCGCAGGTCACGGGGCGCCGACAAGCTTTTTTATAACGTGGGCTTCTAATTCAGAGAGGGTTCTGGTAAAAAGTCCAGCGCAGACGCGGGTATAGTTTAGTGGCAAAACGAAAGCTTCCCAAGCTTTAGTTGAGGGTTCGATTCCCTCTACCCGCTCCACATCGTGCATTTCCCCGCATGGCGTTCAGCAACGTCATCGCTGTCAAAAGGAGCCCAAGGCTCCTTTTTTCGTTTCTGCCCTTTCATTGATATGGCCCATGGCCGCGTTCGATACCTTCCGCTTCAATTCGCATGCAAGCGAAACGGCGTGGGGCGCATATGCTTCATGGAACCGTGAAACATTTCGAAAGGACGACGCATGTTTCTGTCCCGCTGGCTACCCGGCCTTGCCAACCTCCTGCACTACCGTCGTGAATGGTTCCAGCCCGACCTCCAGGCCGGGCTGTCGGTGGCCGCGATCCAGATCCCCATCGCCATTGCCTACGCGCAGATCGTCGGCCTGCCGCCGCAATACGGCCTGTATGCCTGCGTGCTGCCAATGATGGTCTATGCCCTGATCGGCAGCTCGCGGCAGTTGATGGTCGGCCCGGACGCCGCCACCTGCGCCATGATCGCGGGCGCCGTGGCGCCACTGGCCATGGGCGACCCGCATCGCATTGCCGAACTGTCGGTGATCGTCACCGTGCTGGTTGGGGTGATGCTGATTGTCGCCGGCCTGGCGCGCGCCGGGTTCATCGCCAGCTTCTTCTCGCGGCCGATTCTGATCGGTTACCTCAACGGCATCGGCCTGAGCCTGATTGCCGGGCAACTGTCGAAGGTCGTGGGGTTCAAGATCGAGGGTGACGGCTTCATCCTCAGCGTGGTGAATTTCTTCCAGCGCCTGAACGAGATCCACTGGATGACCCTGGCCATCGGCCTGGCCGGGCTGGCGCTGCTGGTCTGGCTGCCGCGCCGCTACCCGCGCCTGCCAGCGGCCCTGGTGACCGTGGCGATCTTTACATTGCTGGTCGGCCTGCTCGGCCTCGACCGTTTTGGCGTCGCCATTCTCGGGCCCGTGCCGTCCGGCATCCCCACGCTTGCCTGGCCGCACAGCAACCTCGGTGAAACCAAGAGCCTGCTGCGCGATGCCCTGGGCATCGCCACCGTAAGCTTCTGCAGCGCGATGCTCACCGCGCGCAGCTTCGCCGCACGCCACGGCTATGCGATCAACGCCAACCACGAGTTCGTCGCCCTCGGCGTGAGCAACCTGGCCGCCGGAATCTCCCAAGGGTTTGCCATCAGCGGCGCCGACTCGCGCACGGCAGTCAATGACATGGTCGGCGGCAAGAGCCAGCTGGTCGGCATCATCGCTGCACTGGTCATCGCCTTGATCCTGCTGTTCTTCACCGCACCCATGGCGTGGATCCCGCAGGCGGTACTGGGCGCCGTGCTGCTGATGGCCGGCTGGGGCCTGATCGACATCAGGTCGCTGGGCAGCATCAGGCGCCTGAGCCGCTTCGAGTTCTGGCTGTGCCTGCTGACCACAGTCGGCGTGCTCGGTCTGGGCGTGCTGCCGGGCATCGTGTTTGCCGTGACCCTGGCGATCCTGCGCCTGCTCTACACCATCTACCAGCCCACCGACGCCGTACTAGGCTGGCTGCCGGGCACCGAAGGCCAGGTCGACATCCGCAAGCACAAGGACGCCCGTACCGTACCGGGCCTGGTGGTATACCGCTTCGACGACGCGATCCTGTTCTTCAACGCCGACTATTTCAAGATGCGCCTGCTCGAAGCGGTGCAAAGCCAGGCCCAGCCTCAGGCAGTGCTGTTCGATGCGGAAGCGGTGAGCAGCATCGACGTCAGCGGCATCGCCGCCCTGCGCGAAGTGCGCGACACCCTGACGGCACAAGGCATCCACTTCGCCATCGCCCGCGCACGCGGCACCTTTTTGCGCATGCTGGTGCGTTCGGGACTGGCGCGGGAAATGGAAGACAAGCTGCTGTTCGGCTCGGTGCGAGCAGGGATACGCGCGTATCGGGTCTGGCGGAACAGGAGTCGCAAGGAGCCAGTGGCTAAATAAAGAAGCGGACTGCAGCGCAGCCGGAGCCCTGTTTCGTCATGCGGGTCTTGTGTAGCTTGTTCCGGCCTCTTCGCGGGAGCGGGTTTACCCGCGAAGAGGCCGGAACAAGCAGTACAAGGTGGCAATGCAAACACCAACCCTCGCTCACCTTGCACGACATGCTAAAGTCCCCGCCGTTTCCCGCGCCACCGAACGGACCGCACATGCCAGCTCTCGACGCCCGCCTCGCCTCATGGCCAGACCTCAACCAGCGCCACCCGTGCCCAGCCCTGCTGCTGGGCAACGGCGCCAGTCGTGCGCTGTGGAAACCGTTCGGCTACTTCTCGCTGTACGAGGAAGCCCAACGCGCCGGGCGCAAGAAGGGCCTGGCGATCAGCGACCAGGCCTTGTTCAAGTCGCTGGGCACCGAGTTGTTCGAGCCGGTACTGAGCACCCTGAATCACACCGTGCGCGCCAACGCCGCCCTGGCCATCAACTCCACCGCGCCGCTGAACCGCTATTACTCGATCAAGGAAGGCCTGATCCACGCCATTCGCACCCTGCACCTGCCCTGGCCGCTGGTGCCCGCTGCCACCTTGGCGTCGATCAACCAGGCCTTGCGCGAGTACCGCAGCGTCTACACCAGCAACTACGACCTGATCCTGCCATGGGCCCTGCAGCACAACCCTCAGGGCTTTGCCGCGCTGTTCGACGATCAGGGTTTCTTCGACGTACGCCGCACCCGCAGCCAAGGTACCCGTGTGCTGCACCTGCACGGCGGCCTGCACCTGCTCAAGCTGCCCGACGGCAGCACCCGCCAGCGCAGCGCCGACAGCGCCGAGCTGCTGGACGGTTTTGCGGTGAACATTCCGGGTGAAGTACCGTTGTTCATCAACGAAGACCGCAGCGACGAGAAACTGCGCGCCATTCGCAACTCGGATTACCTGGCCTGGGGCTTGGCTCAACTGGCACAGGAAAGCCAGGGTTTATGCCTTTTCGGGCAGCACCTGGACAGTACTGACCAGCACCTGGTCGAAGCCATTCGCCAGGCGCGGCCGGCCCACCTGTCGATTGCCATACGGCCGTTGAGCGAGGCATCGGTGATCAACCAGAAGCAGCACTTCGTCGAACGGTTCGGGGATATGACCGGGACGGCGCTGCACTTCTTCGATGCCAGCACGCATCCGTTGGGGTTCGAAGAACTCGCTATCGAAGTACCGGCAGCTCGTCGCTAGATATCCCGAGCTGTAATCAGATCAGCTTATCCGCCCGCAACAGGGTCTCCAGGCAATGCTCCTGCACCCCGTAAAACGCCTTGAGCTGTTCGATCTTCTCCAGCAAGGCTGCGTTGTCCCCCACCTGCCGGCGCTTCACTGCAAGAATCATCTTGTTCTTGTTGGTGTGTTCCAGGGAGATGAACTCGAACACCTTGGTCTCGTAGCCACAGGCTTCCAGATACAGCGCACGCAAACTGTCGGTGAGCATCTCGGCCTGCTGCCCCAGGTGCAGGCCGTATTGCAGCATTGGCTGCAGCAACCCGGGGCTGTGCAGTTGTGGGCGGATCTGTTTGTGGCAGCATGGCGAACACATGATGATCGCGGCGTTGCAGCGGATACCCGTGTGGATGGCGTAGTCAGTGGCGATATCGCAGGCGTGCAGTGCAATCATCACCTCGATGGCCTCGGGCACCACACTGCGCACGTCGCCGCACTGGAATTCCAGGCCCGGGTGCTCCAGGCGTTGCGCAGCGGCATTGCACAGGTCGACCATGTCCTGGCGCAATTCCACCCCGGTCACCTGCGCCTGGCGGGACAGGGTATTGCGCAGGTAGTCATGCATGGCGAAGGTCAGGTAGCCCTTGCCCGACCCGAAATCAGCTACCCGCAGCGCCTGATCAGCCGCCAGCGGGGCGTTGGCCAGGGCATGGTCAAAGACTTCGATGAACTTGTTGATCTGTTTCCACTTGCGCGACATGGACGGGATCAGTGCACCATGGGCATCGGTCACGCCCAGGTCACGCAGGAACGGCCGCGTCAGCTCCAGATAGCGTTTTTTCTCGCGATCATGGCCGCTATTGGCAACCGCTTCGCGGGGGGCCTGCGCGCCGTGGCGCTGAAGCATCGGCTTGCCCTTCTTGCTGAAGGTCAGCTGCACTTCGCCGTCTGCATCGAACAGGTGGGCGTTGCGGAAGCTTGCCGGCAGCAACTCGGCGACCAGCGCCTGGGCCTGGTCCAGCGGCAGGTTGCGGGTGATGTCGCGGGTCTGGTGCCGGTAGACCAAGGACAGCTGGGCCTGGCCCTTCACCTGCAAAGGCTTGGCGATGATGCGCTGCAAGGTCTGATCGGCACCGACATGGCGCGCCAGCACCAGCTTGACCAAGGTGCTGCCGTGCAGCGCGGCACTCAGCAGGTCGAGGAACTGGGCGCGGGCATCCGGCGCGGGGGAAGCGGAAGTACTGGCGGACATGGAAAACGGGTGCCTCGGATAGCAGGGGCGCGTTGCGCAATGCCGCGCATTCTACACCCTGCAGCCGCCGCTTCAGTCGAGAATCACCAGACGGTTGGGCAGTTCGTTGCGTGCATGGGTGCGAGGCACCTGTTGGCACAGCAGTTCGCCGCAGGCTTCGATGCATTCGACAAAACCCTGCAAGGTACGCCCTTGGCGCACCTGCTCGGCCAAACGCGCAACCATCGCCGCCCGGACCTGCGCATCGAGATGGCGATCGATCCCCTGGTCGACGAGGATTTCCACATGCCGCTCCGCCTCGGCGACAAAGATCAGTACCCCCGTGGCGCCCTCCGTGCGCTCCAGGTTCTGCTCTCGAAATTGCTGGCGCGCCAGGCTCGAGGCGCGCCAGCGGCGCAAGGTGGCCGGAATCAGCCACGCAGCCACACGAGGGCTACGCAGCAACAGGCAAAGGCCGATGAACAACAGCACATTGGCTACCAGCAGCCCACGCACGCCCGGCCAGCCCAGCAGCCAGTGCAGCAGGCCAGGCACGGCCAGCGCCAGCACCGCAGCCCAGAACAGCGGCAGGTAGGCGTAATCATCGGCCCGCCGCGCCAGGACGGTTACCAGTTGCGCGTCGGTGCGCCGCTCGACGCGGGCAATGGCTTCGGCCACCTGGCGGCGTTCGTATTCGTTGAGGGGCGTCATGCCTTCGGTCTCTCAAGCGTTCTTATAGTTGTTTTCCCGGCACTCGGGGCTTCCTCCGCAGCCGACATATTCAGGCATAATCCGCTGCTGGATGAATTACCGGCGAATCGTACAACAATAGCCGCCTGAAAACTTCGGCCATGCACGTATCCGTTGGGTACGGCAAAGCCTCGACAATGGAATTGATGATGAAACTGTCTTTGCTGGGCCTGGCCATGGGCCTTGCCAGCCAGGCGGCCCTTGCCGCCCCATCCGCCCCGCCCCTGCAGGACAAGCAGGCGTTCATCGATCATCTGATCAGCCAGATGACCGAAGCCGAAAAGATCGGCCAGCTGCGCCTGATCAGCATCGGCCCGGACATGCCCCGCGACAAGATCCGCGAAGAAATCGCCGCCGGGCGCATCGGCGGTACCTTCAACTCGCGTACCGCCCCCGAGAACCGGCCGATGCAGGACGCCGCCATGCGCAGCCGCCTGAAGATCCCGATGTTCTTCGCCTACGACACCATCCATGGCGAGCGCACCATCTTTCCGATCGGCCTGGGCCTGGCCGCCAGCTGGGACATGGATGCCATCGCCAAGGTCGGCCGCACCTCGGCCATCGAAGCGTCGGCCGACGCCCTGGACATGACCTTCGCGCCAATGGTCGACATCGCCCGCGACCCGCGCTGGGGCCGTACCAGTGAAGGCTTCGGCGAAGATACCTACCTGACCTCGAAGATCGGCCAGGTAATGGTCCGCTCGTTCCAAGGCAGCAGCCCGGCCAACGCCGACAGCATCATGGCCATCGTCAAGCACTTCGCCCTGTATGGCGCGGTGGAAGGCGGGCGCGACTACAACACGGTGGATATGAGCCTGCCGAAGATGTACAACGACTACCTGCCGCCCTACCGCGCCGCGCTCGACGCCGGTGCTGGCGGGGTGATGGTAGCGCTGAACTCGATCAACGGCGTGCCAGCCACTTCCAACACCTGGCTGATGAACGACCTGCTGCGCAAGCAATGGGGCTTCAAGGGCGTGACCATCAGCGACCACGGCGCCATCCAGGAGCTGATCCGCCACGGTGTTGCCCGCGACGGCCGCGAAGCTGCCAAGCTGGCGATCAAGGCCGGCATCGACATGAGCATGAACGACACCCTGTACGGCGAGGAACTGCCAGGGCTGCTGAAGTCCGGCGAAGTGACCCAGCAGGAGTTGAACCAGGCCGTGCGCGAGGTGCTCGGCGCCAAATACGACATGGGCCTGTTCAAGGACCCGTACGTGCGCATCGGCAAGGCCGAAACCGACCTGAAAGACTACTACGCCGAAGACCGTCTGCACCGCGACGTCGCCCGCGACGTGGCACGCCGCAGCCTGGTGCTGCTGGAAAACCGCAACCAGACACTGCCGCTGAAAAAGGCCGGTACCATCGCATTGGTCGGCCCGCTGGCCGATGCGCCGATCGACATGATGGGCAGCTGGGCCGCCGACGGCAAGCCGATGCACTCGGTCACCGTGCGCGAAGGCCTGCGCCGCGCCGTCGAGGGCAAGGCGAAGCTTGTGTATGCCAAAGGCTCAAACGTCACTGGCGACAAGGCGATCCTCGACTACCTGAACTTCCTCAACTTCGATGCCCCGGAAATCGTCGATGACCCACGCCCTGCGGCCGTGCTGATCGATGAAGCGGTCAAGGCTGCCAGGCAGTCCGATGTGGTCGTGGCCGTGGTCGGTGAGTCCCGTGGCATGTCCCACGAGTCGTCGAGCCGAACCACCCTGGAAATCCCCGCCAGCCAGCGCGAGCTGATCAAGGCCCTGAAAGCCACCGGCAAGCCGCTGGTACTGGTGCTGATGAACGGCCGCCCGCTGTCGATCAGCTGGGAGCGTGAACAGGCCGACGCCATCCTCGAAACCTGGTTCTCCGGCACCGAAGGCGGCAACGCCATCGCTGACGTGCTGTTCGGCGATTACAACCCGTCGGGCAAGCTGGCAATCACCTTCCCGCGCTCGGTCGGGCAAATCCCGATGTACTACAACCACACCCGCATCGGCCGCCCATACACCCCCGGCAAGCCAGGCAACTACACCTCGCAGTATTTCGAAGAACCCAACGGCCCGCTGTACCCGTTCGGCTATGGCCTGAGCTACAGCAGCTTCGAGCTGTCGGGCCTGGCCCTGTCGAGCAAGGACCTCAAGCGTGGCGACACCCTGGAGGCCAAGGTGACGGTGAAGAACACCGGCAAGCTTGACGGCGAGACCGTGGTGCAGCTGTACCTGCAGGATGTTTCGGCGTCGATGAGCCGCCCGGTCAAGGAGCTGAAGAACTTCCAGAAGCTGCTGCTCAAGGCCGGCGAATCGCGGACCTTGTCCTTCCGCATCAGCGAGGAAGACCTGAAGTTCTACAATGGCCAGCTGCAGCGGGTGGCCGAGCCTGGCGAGTTCAATGTGCAGGTCGGGCTGGACTCCGAGGCGGTGCAACAAAAGAGTTTCGAACTGCTGTAACTGAAAGGTTGCCTGTACCGGCCCTTTCGCGGGCTTGCCGCTCCCACAGGTACTGCACAAGCCCATTGGGCTGTGAGTATCCTGTGGGAGCGGCAAGCCCGCGAAGAGGCCAGGCCTGATATCCCTGAATCCGGATCCGCCCCATGCCCTTGTCCTTTCGCGCCCTGCGTCTGGGGCTGATCACCCTGCTCATCGTACTCGGCACTGTGCTCAGCGCCGGCTGGGCCATGCACCAGGCCAAGCGCCAGGCCATGGAAGACGACGCCCGCCGCGCCAGCCAGCAACTGGTGCTGTACGCCAACGCCCTGCACACCCTGATCGATCGCTACCGCGCCCTGCCCGCCGTGCTGGCACTGGACCCGGAACTGATCGAGGCCTTGCGCGGCCCGGTCAGTGAGCAAACGCAACACGCGCTCAACCTCAAGCTCGAACGCATCAACGGCGCCGCCAACTCTTCTACCCTGGAGCTGCTCGACCGTACCGGGCTGGCCGTGGCCGCGAGCAACTGGCGCCTGCCGACCACCTACGTTGGCTCCAATTATGGCTTTCGTCCCTACTTCAAGCAGGCCCGCAGCCAGGGCAGTGGCCGCTTCTATGCGGTTGGCGTGACCAGCGGTGTGCCGGGCTATTTCCTGGCCAGCGCGGTCAGCGATGAACAGGGGCGCTTCCTCGGCGCCATGGTGGTCAAGCTGGAGTTCCCCGAGCTCGAACGCGAATGGCGCCAGGGCAGTGACATCCTGCTGGTCAGTGACGCCCGGGGCATCACCTTCATCGCCAACCAGGAAGGCTGGCGCTACCGCCAACTCAAGCCACTCACAGGCGCCGACCGCGCCGAGCTGGCCGAAACCCGCCAGTACGACAAGCAGCCGCTGGTGCCGCTTCAGCATCAGGTGCTGACTCGCTTCGCCAGCAACAGTCATCTGAGCCGGGTGCAGAGCCCCGATGGCAGCGCCGAATTCCTTTGGGAGAGCCTGCCGCTGGAAGGCGAAGACTGGACCTTGCACCTGCTGCGCAGCCCCCAGGTCGAAGCTGCCGGTCGCAACGCTGCACTGGGTGCTGCAGCGGTGTGGCTGAGCCTGGTGTTCGCTGCGCTGTTCGTCAGCCAGCGTCTGCGCCTGGCGCGCCTGCGCCAGCGCAGCCGCGAAGAGCTCAAGCGCCAGGTCGAGCAACGTACGCGCGAGCTGCGCACCGCCCAGGAAGGCTTGGTGCAAGCGGCCAAACTGGCTGCCCTGGGGCAGATGTCGGCGGCCATGGCCCACGAGATCAACCAGCCGCTGACGACCCAACGCATGCAACTGGAAACCCTGCGTCTGTTGCTTGACCACGGCCGTTACGACGACGCGCGCAAGGCCCTCGAACCGCTGGAGCAAATGCTCACGCGCATGGCTGCCCTGACCAGCCATCTGAAGACCTTCGCCCGCAACAGCCCGGTCGGCCTGCGTGAACGCCTCGACCTGGCCACCGTGGTCGACCAGGCCCTGCACTTGCTGGACACTCGCATACGCAGTGAGGAAGTCGAAGTGGCCCTGTACCTGGCACGCCCGGCCTGGGTCCGGGGCGATGCCATCCGCCTCGAACAGGTATTGATCAACCTGCTGCGCAACGCCCTCGATGCCATGGCCGACAAACGCTACAGGCGCCTGGAGGTCCGCATCGAACCGGATAATGGGCAGTGGCGCCTCAGCGTGCTGGACTCCGGCGGCGGCATTGCCGAAGCTGACCTGGCCAAGGTCTTCGACCCGTTCTTCACCACCAAGCCGGTAGGCGAAGGCCTGGGCCTGGGCCTGGCGATTTCCTATGGCATCATCGTCGAAGCTGGCGGCCAGTTACACGCCGAGAACCTGCCGGGCGGCGCCCGGTTGAGCATGACCCTGCCCCGTGACCTGGAGCCTGTATGTTGAATTCAGTGATCGTCGTCGATGATGAAGCCAGCATCCGCACGGCGGTCGAGCAGTGGCTAAGCCTGTCGGGCTTCAGCGTGCAACTGTTCGCCCGTGCCGAAGACTGCCTGGCCCAGCTGCCCGCGCATTTTGCCGGGGTGATCATCAGCGACGTGCGCATGCCGGGCATGGGTGGCCTGCAGCTGCTCGAACGCCTGCAGGGGGATGACCCGGACCTGCCGGTGATCCTGCTGACCGGCCATGGAGATGTGCCGATGGCGGTCGAAGCGATGCGCAACGGCGCCTATGACTTCCTGGAAAAGCCGTTTACACCGCAACATTTGCTGGGCAGCCTGCGCCGCGCCCTGGAGAAACGCCAGCTGGTCCTGGAGAACCGACGGCTGCACGAGCAGGCCGACGTCAAGTCACGCCTGGAAACGACCCTGCTGGGCATGTCCCAGGGCTTGCAGCAGTTGCGCCGACAGGTGCTGGACCTGGCCAGCCTGCCGGTCAATGTGCTGATCCGCGGCGAGACCGGTAGCGGCAAGGAGCGCGTAGCGCGTTGCCTGCACGACTTCGGCCCGCGTGCCGAAAAACCGTTTGTCGCGCTCAACTGCGCGGCCATCCCTGAAGCGCTGTTCGAAGCCGAACTGTTCGGCCACGAAAGCGGCGCCTTCACCGGCGCCCAGGGCAAACGCATCGGCAAGCTGGAATACGCCAACGGCGGTACGGTATTCCTCGACGAGATCGAGAGCATGCCGCTGGCCCAGCAGGCCAAACTGTTGCGGGTGATCCAGGAGCAGAAGCTGGAGCGGCTGGGGGCTAACCAGAGCATCAGCGTCGACTTGCGGATCATTGCCGCTACCAAGCCCGATTTGCTTGAAGAAGCCCGTGCCGGGCGTTTCCGCGAGGACCTGGCCTATCGCCTGAACGTGGCGGAACTGCGCCTGGCGCCGCTGCGTGAACGGCGTGAGGATATCCCGCTGTTGTTCGAGCATTTCGCCCGTGCGGCCGCGACCAAGCTGGGGCGCACGGCGCCCGCTCTGAGCGGTGCGCAACTGGCGCAGCTGCTGTCCCATGACTGGCCGGGCAATGTGCGTGAGCTCGCCAATGCCGCGGAGCGGCATGCCCTGGGGTTGGGTTCGCCGAACATCGAGGTAGCGCCTGCCGGTCAGTCGTTGGGTGAACAGATGGAAGCGTTCGAGGCCCAGTGCCTGCGTGCTGCCTTGCGCCAGCATGCGGGGGAGATCAAGGCGGTGATGGAGGCCTTGCAGCTGCCTCGGCGCACGCTGAACGAAAAGATGCAGCGCCACGGTTTGGTCCGCGAGGCATTCGTCGAGCGGGAATAGGCGGAAATCCGCTTATCGACGGATCTTGATCGGCGAAAATCCGCTTATCCCTGCGCGATTTCGGGGGCTGCTGGGCAGCCCATCGCGGGCACGCCCGCTGCCACAGGGAACTGCGCCGCGCCAGGTAACACGCGGTTCCCGTGACGCTGCAACGCCCCCATTTGGATCGCTACGCACCCATTTGGCACACCTTCTGCTATTGCCCAGGCAAGCTGCGCTTCGGCGCGCTCCACAAAAACAACGAGAAGGTATCCCTGATGGATAACGCCACCTCCCTGCCAGCCGGGGCGGCCGTCACGCCCGCCGCTGAAAAAACCACCGCCAGCCGCCTGAAGTCGATCTTCAGTGGTTCCATCGGCAATATGGTCGAATGGTACGACTGGTACGTCTACGCCGCGTTCTCGCTGTACTTCGCCAAAGCCTTCTTCCCCGCCGGCGACTCCACCGCCCAGTTGCTCAACACCGCTGCGATCTTCGCCGTGGGCTTCCTGATGCGCCCGATCGGTGGCTGGCTGATGGGTCTGTACGCCGACCGCAAGGGGCGCAAGGCTGCACTGATGGCTTCGGTGCTGCTGATGTGTGCCGGCTCCCTGGTGATCGCCCTGACCCCCGGCTATGAAACCATCGGCGTCGCCGCGCCGATCCTGCTGGTCATCGCACGCCTGATGCAGGGCCTGTCGGTGGGCGGCGAATACGGGACCTCGGCCACCTACCTCAGCGAGATGGCCAGCAAGGACCGCCGTGGCTTCTTCTCCAGCTTCCAGTACGTGACGCTGATTTCCGGCCAGCTCATCGCTTTGGCGGTACTTATCATCCTGCAACAGACCCTGACCACCGAGCAGCTGTATGCCTGGGGCTGGCGCGTACCCTTCGTGATCGGTGCCCTGTGCGCAGTGGTTGCCCTGTACCTGCGCCGCGGCATGGAAGAAACGGCGTCTTTCACCAAGAAGGAAAAGGCCAAGGAAAGCCTGATGCGCACCCTCATGCGCCACCCCAAGGAGCTGCTGACCGTGGTCGGCCTGACCATGGGCGGCACGCTGGCCTTCTACACCTACACCACCTACATGCAGAAGTACCTGGTCAACACCGTAGGCATGAGCATCAGCGATTCGACCACCATCTCGGCGGCCACGCTGTTCCTGTTCATGTGCCTGCAGCCGGTGATCGGTGGCCTGTCCGACAAGATCGGCCGTCGCCCGATCCTGATCGCTTTCGGCGTGCTCGGCACCTTGTTTACCGTGCCGATCCTCAGCACCTTGCACACCATCCAGACCTGGTGGGGCGCGTTCTTCCTGATCATGGCAGCGCTGATCATCGTCAGCGGCTACACCTCGATCAACGCAGTGGTGAAGGCCGAGCTGTTCCCTACCGAAATCCGCGCCCTGGGTGTTGGCCTGCCGTACGCGCTGACCGTGTCGATCTTCGGCGGCACCGCCGAGTACGTGGCGCTGTGGTTCAAGAGCGTCGGCATGGAAAGCGGCTTCTACTGGTACGTCACGGCGTGCATCGCTTGCTCGCTGCTGGTGTATGCGACCATGAAGGACACCAAGCAGCATTCGCGGATTACCACTGACTGAATGCCATTGCGTAATGTAAAAGGGCGCCTTCTCGAGGGCGCCCTTTTTATTTGTCAAACACCCGTAATCAGGACATTTCCAGCACCTGGCGCGGCTCACGCTTCTGGGACCAGCTCGCCATCAGCACCAGCACCAGCAGCACACCGCCCAGCACTGCGGAAGAACCGATGGTGCCGAAATCCAGCCCGCCCTTCTCATGCGGCTTGGTCAGGACGTCGCCAAGGGTCGCGCCGAACGGACGGGTCAGCACGAAGGCCACCCAGAACAACACCACACCGGGAATGCGCGTCCAGTATCGGGCCAGTACCACCAGAGCGATGGCACTGCCAACCAGCAGTGCACCGCCAGCAAAGCCCAGACCTGAGTCATCCGCCAGGTAGTCACCCAGCGCGGTACCCAGGGTGTTGGAGAACAGGATGGCGATCCAGTAATAGATTTCACCGGTGCGGTTCTTGATGCGGGTGACGTCGAGTGGGTTGCCGCTCAGGCGCCAGACCAGGAAGGTCAGCAGCAGGATGCCGATCAGGATTGCCGAACCCGCGGCATAACCCAGGCCCAGGGTGCGGTCCATGAAGTCAGACATGGTGGTGCCAGCCGTGCTGGTGGACAGAATCACCAGCCAATACAGCATCGGATGATAACTGCGCGAAAACAGCTGACCGAACAAGGTCACCAGAAACACGCTGATCAGCACCATCGAACTGACGGCATAACCCACGTTAAGGGTCATCGACAGCAGATCACCGGCAGTTTCGCCAAGGGTGGTGGCGCAGATCTTCATGACCCAGAAGGCCAAGGTGATTTGCGGGAGTTTGTTCATCGTTTGCCGCTCCGGAATTGAGTGCGGCGATGGTGCTGAGCAGCGCCTGAAAAATCGGTTGGCGATATATGAAAAAAGCGTTCATACGCTGTTACAAATTAAGATTTTGCGTTCTTAACCAGCGATTAATCCACCACCCGCAATCTGCAGTGGCTGGCGAAGCATTGCGCTCGCCTGGGCATAACACACCTCATCGACAAGCTTGAGCAAACGCTGGGCGGCAAAGCGCACGGCCTAAATATCTACTAATTCGATTTTTAAACGCTATTTTTTGCGCTTTTTAATCAATTTAATAGGCGTAGCATTAACCCCATAGAAACAAACAACCTCTCGAATCCAAAGGAGCAACAACCATGAAAAGCAAACTGATCCTCACCCTGGCCCTCTCGGTATTCGCTGCTGGCGCTTTTGCCGAAGATGGTTTTGATCGCACCAATGCCCACACTTTCGCCGCCGCTCAATCTCAATCGGCCAGCTACGCCGAAGACGGTTTCGACCACACTGGCGCACAACGCTTCGCCGAAGACGGCTTCGACCGCACTGGCGGCCAACGCTTCGCCGAAGACGGCTTCGACCGCACTGGCGGCCAACGCTTCGCCGAAGACGGCTTCGACCGCACTGGCGGCCAACGCTTCGCCGAAGACGGCTTCGACCGCACCAACGCCCACCGCATCAGCTAACCCTGTTGTGCGCTACCAGCCCGGCCTCGGCCGGGCTTGATCATTTCCAGACGGCCGAAGGCTTGGCACGCTAGGCGCCTCGTTCCAAGGATGCTGGCAGATGTACTACTACGAACCCGCCAAAGGCCACGGCCTGCCCCACGACCCATTTAATGCCATCGTCGGCCCGCGCCCGATCGGCTGGATCTCCTCACAGAGCCGGGACGGCCAGCTGAACCTCGCGCCGTACAGCTTCTTCAATGCCTTCAACTACATTCCACCGATCATCGGGTTCTGCAGCGTCGGGCGCAAAGACAGCCTGAACAACATCGAGCAGACCGGTGAGTTCGTCTGGAACCTGGCTACCCGGCCACTGGCCGAGCAGATGAACCAAAGTTGCGCGGCCGTTGCCGCCGATATCGACGAGTTCGAACTGAGCGGCCTGACTGCGGTGGCATCGAACATCGTCAAGGTGCCGCGCGTTGGCGAAACGCCAGTGGCCTTCGAATGCAAGGTGAGCCAGATCGTCCAGCTCAAGCGCGCCGATCAGGCATTGGTGCCGAGCTGGTTGATCCTGGGTGAAGTGGTGGCGGTGCACATCGCCGAACACCTGCTGAAGAACGGTATCTACGACACCGCTGCCGCCGAACCGATCCTGCGTGGCGGTGGCCCGGCGGATTACTTCGAGTTGGGCAACCTGTTCAAGATGGCTCGCCCACAGGCCTGATCACCAGATCAGTTCGCCTTCCTCGCCCACGCCCTGCAGGCGTGCGAGCTCGGCGCAGGCGGCTTCGTCAGCCGCCACGGCGCTTTTGAACACTTGTTCGTCGAGTACCTTGTGAAAGCGCGGCGCGCCGCCCATGCCCAGGGCCTTGACCGCGATAGCGGCGTGATAGCCGCCGCCTTCCACCGGGACCATCGCCGAAACCGCTTCGAAATGCGGGAATTCTCTACGTGCCATGTTGCCTTCCGCCTGTTGATCGAAGGGCGGCATTCTAACCGTGTTTCAATCGAAGGTATGCAAGTCGAGGCTGCTGACGACCTGCGCCTGGACCAGTTCACCGAACACATCCAGGGTAGGTGAAGCGAAATAACCACTCATCGCCTGCTGATCTCGCCAGCTACCGCTGAGCAGCCACAGGTCGGCGTCGGCCTGGGAACGCTGCACGCTGAAGCTCAGGCAACCCGGGGTACGTAATGACGGCTCCAGCAGGTCGCGCAGGCGGGCGCCGAGTTCTGCGGAGCGACCGCTGCTGGCACGGATGAAAGCCAGATGGGTGACCGGTTGTCGTAGGGTCATTGCACGATCTCCTTGAAGCAAGCGGGCGGAAATACCAGGCTGCCAAGATTAGGGGCTGGCGCACGCGACGCGTTAGGCCATTACTGCTCGGCGATTGCCTGATCCTGCAGCGCGGCAGGATCAGGCAATCGACGTGCAGCTTTCGACTAGCGCCTGTCATTGCCCAAACCTATGCTGCGTCGGTCAGCAGAGGAAAGCCATCATGACCACAGCCCGGTCCATCGACCCGACACTGGAAGTACAACGCCAGGAACTGGCCGACCTGATCCGCAGGCACGCCGGTGAACCCTACGGCCCCGCCTCGGCCATCGACGACCTGTATCTGGTGCGCTACACCGAAAACGTCCGATCGGTGCCGACCCTGGCACAACCGGCGTTGTGCATCCTGGCGCAAGGCAGCAAGAGCCTGTTCCTCGGCGACGAGCAATACGCCTACGACCCGTTGCATTACATGGTGGTGTCGGTGACCTTGCCGCTGAGCGCGGTGCGGCTGGACGCCAGCCCGGAGCACCCCAGCCTTGGCTTGCGCATGGACCTCGACCCGGCCGAAATCAGCCAGCTGATCGCAGAGAGCGGGCCGATGCTGGTGCCCAACCTGCCCTCCGGTCGCGGCCTGTATGTGGAACGCACCGATCCGCAGCTGCTCGACGCGCTGCTGCGGCTGGTCCGCTTGCTGGATGCCCCGCGCGACATCGGCATGCTGGCGCCGCTGATTCGTCGCGAGATTCTTTACCGCCTGCTACGTGGGCCGCAGGGTTATCGCCTGTACGAAATCGCCTTGGCCAACAGCCAGACCCACCGGGTGAGCCAGGCCATTACCTGGCTCAACCAGAACTTCCAGCAGCCGCTGCGCATCGAGGACCTGGCGCGCGAGGTCAACCTCAGCATCTCGACCCTGCATCACCGCTTCAAGGCCGTGACCTCAATGAGCCCGCTGCAATACCAGAAGCAACTGCGCCTGCAGGAAGCGCGGCGGCTGATGCTCAACGACGGCCTGGAAGCAGCGGTGGCGGCCTACCGGGTGGGGTACGAAAGCCCGTCGCAGTTCAGCCGCGAGTACAGCCGGCTGTATGGCGCACCGCCGATTCGAGATGTGGCGCGGTTGCGCGCCAGCGCCGGTTGAAGAATCACGTGAACCTGCACCGGCCTCTTCGCGGGTAAACCCGCTCCCACAGGATCACCACAAGCCTTGAATGCTGGGGAGTACCTGTGGGAGCGGGTTTACCCGCGAAGAGGCCCGGGCAGGAAAGACGCTATTTCACTCCACCACTGAAGCCTGCCACTGGTTCTGGTCGACCTGGATCAAGGTCGGGCCCTTGCGCGCCACCGCCTTGCCAAGCGCAGCCTGCAGTTGCGCGACATCGGCCACGTGCACAGCCTCGGCACCCAGCGCCCGTGCCACGCCGATGAAGTCTGGGGTATGGATATCCACCCCGACCGGCTCGATCGCCCGATTGACCATGTACTTCTTGATTTCCTCGTAACCCTGGTTGTTCCACAGCAGCACGATCAGCGGCACCTGCGCCTCCACCGCGCTGGCAAGCTCTGGCAGGGTGAACTGCAGCCCGCCATCGCCAATCAGGCAGACCGCTGGCGCACGCTCGGCCGCTTGCTCGGCGCTGCCCAACCAGGCACCCATCGCCGCTGGCAATGCATAACCCAAGGTGCCGTAGCCGGTCGAGGCATTGAACCAGCGGCGCGGCTGATCCATGTCCAGGGTCAGGTTGCCGGTGTACACCGGCTGGGTTGAGTCACCAACCAGAATGGCGTTGGGCAGGCTTTGCAGAATGCTGTTCAGCAGGCGTGTCTGGCTCAGCGTCGGCTGGTCCCAGCCCGTTGCCAACGCTTCGCGCAGGCGCTGCGCACGGGCAACGCCCCAGCCCTCGGCACACACCGGTGCGGGTAGCTGACGCAAGGCCTCAAGCAGGGATTGCGCAGCCAGTTCGGCATCCGCCACCAGCGCCAGTTCCGGCAGGTAGTTGCGTACGGTCTGGTCCGGGTCGATGTCGATGCGCAGCAGGCTGCCGGGAATCTTGAAGCCGCCCTTGAAGGTCACGTCATAGTCGGTCTCGGCCAGTTCGGTGCCGATTGCCAGCACCACATCGGCCTCTTCCACCAACTCACGGGTGGCGACCAGCGATTGGGTCGAACCGATCTGCAGCGGGTGGTTGGCTGGCAGCAGGCCTTTGGCATTGATGGTCAGTGCCACCGGTGCGTGCAAGTGCTCAGCCAGCAGCGCCAGCGGTGCGCCCGCAGCCAGCGCGCCACCACCGGCCAGGATCAGCGGCCGGCGGGCATTGGCCAGGCGTTCGGCCATGGCGGCTACAGCCTGGGGTGCAGCACCTGCGCGAGCACTGCGCACAGGGCGGCCAGGCAGCAGGTGGTCGGCGGGCTCGACCAGCACGTCCAGCGGGATCTCGATATGCACCGGGCGCGGGCGGGCGCCATCGAACACGGCAAAGGCGCGAGCCAGCACCTGCGGCAGGTCATCGGCACTCATCAGCGTCTGCGAGAACGCTGCAACGCCCGACACCAGCGCTGCCTGGTTCGGCAATTCGTGCAGCTTGCCGCGGCCACCGCCCAGCTGATCGCGCGACTGCACGCTGGAAATCACCAGCATCGGGATCGAATCGGCATAGGCCTGGCCCATGGCGGTGGTGATGTTGGTCATCCCGGGGCCGGTGATGATGAAGCACACGCCTGGCTTGCCACGGGTACGCGCATAGCCATCAGCCATGAACCCGGCGCCCTGCTCGTGGCGCGGGGTGATGTGGCGGATCGACGAGCCCGCCAGGCCACGGTAGAGCTCCACGGTATGTACGCCGGGAATGCCGAAGACATGGTCCACGCCATAGCCTTCAAGGAGTTTGACCAATACTTCGCCGCAGGTTGCCATGGGGTTTCACCTAAGATCTTGTTGGGGGGAATCTTGTTGCAATCTGCGCCCATTGGACCCAAGGCAGCGCTACCGCCACAATGCAAAAAAACACATACTAGCCATGTCCTGTAATCATGGCTCAGCGCAATGAAACGGCTACCCCCCCTGCCCGCCCTGCACACCTTTCTGGTCACCGCACAGCACTGCAATTTCACCCGTGCCGCACAGCAGCTGCATATCACCCAAGGCGCCGTCAGCCGGCAGATCGCCGGGCTCGAGGAGCACCTGGGCTACGCCTTGTTCCAGCGCCAGGCTCGCGGCCTGAGCCTGACCCGCGAAGGCCAGGACTGGCTGCCTCGGGTGCAGCAGATCTTCGGCCTTATCGAACAAGGCGTGCGTGAAGTGGGCGGGCGCAGCGCCACCTTGCAGCTCAAGGCACCGACCTGCGTGATGCGCTGGCTGCTGCCGCGGCTGATGGAGTGGCAGGCGCTGCGACCCGACGTGCCGGTCGAGTTGACCACCACGGTGCAGCACGGGGTGGACTTTCGCCGTGAGGGGTTCGATGCCGCCGTGGTCTATGGCGCTGCGCCGAACCATGGGCTGCGGGTGCGCAAGCTGTTCGACGAGCAACTGACACCGGTGTGCGCGCCTTCGCTGTTGAAAGGGGCGGTCCCCCTGCAGCAGATCCAGGATCTGGCCCGGCACATGCTGCTGCATCCATCACGGGATGAACATGACTGGCGGCTGTGGCTGCAGGCAGCAGGCGTGGTGCTGGAGGCACAGGGGCCGAAGCAGCATTTCGAAACACTGGACATGGCGATGGCCATGGCATCGCAGGGAACCGGGGTGGCGATTGGTGATTGGGCGCTGATCGGTGATGACTTGCGCGGGGGGCGGCTGTGCATGCCGTTTGCGCTGAAGGTGCAGACCGGTAAAGGGTATTACCTGGTGAGCCACCCCAAGAGCCATCTGCCAGGCTTGGTGGAATTGTTTGATTGGCTGGAAAGCCGAGCCAGTCAATGAGGGCCTATTCGCGGGCGCGCCCGCTCCCACAGGTTCGGCACCAGGCTTGAAACCTGTGGCAGCGGGCATGCCCGCGAAGCAGACGACTCAGTAACCGACGGTGAAGCGCTGGCGCGAGTGCGCCGGTTTCTCCAGCTCATCGAGCATGGCAATGGCAAAGTCGGCAAAGGTGATTGTGCTTTTGCCATCAGCACCGATCAGCAGATGGTCCTTGCCCAGTTTGTAGTGCCCGCTGCGCTCGCCTTCGACGAACTCCGCCGATGGCGAGAGAAAGGTCCAGTCCAGCGTCGGCTCCTGGCGCAGCACATCGAGAAAACGCACCCCGGCACTGGCCTCGGCCTTGTAGGCCTCCGGGAAGTCCGGGCTGTCGATCACGCGGTGCCCGGAAGGCAGCAGCAGGCTGCCTGCGCCGCCCACCACCAGCAGGCGCTTGACCCCGGCGCGCTTGACCGGCTCGATGATGGCGTGGGGTTCGAGGGTCGAGAAATGCGCTGCACTGAGCACCGCGTCGACGCCTGCGACCGCCTGCTGCAGGGCGGCACTGTCCTTGGCATCCAATGCCTGGGTGGTTACACCTTCACGCCCCTGCAACTGCGATGGGTCACGGGCAATGGCCACCACACTGTGGCCACGGCGCAGGGCTTCTTCCAGCAATTGGCTGCCGGCACGGCCGGTGGCGCCAATGATTGCGATCTTGCTCATCGAAAATGCTCCTGTCAGTTGAACGCAATTACCACTTCATTTCGCCCTTGGCGACCTTCGCGCCGAGCTCCAGCGAACTCTCATCGGCAAGCGCGGGGTAGCGCTGTTTCATCGCCTCAATCAACGCGCCGCTATCCTTCGCCCTCGCCGCTTCGGCATCGAACGCGCGGATGTAGCCCGACGTGAAGCGCACGGCGTCGAGTGAGTGGTCGCTCTGGCCCAGGTAATGGCCAGGCACCACCGTACGCGGTGCCAAGGTCTCGATCTTCGCCAGGGTGGCAAGCCAGTCGGCGTGGGACCTGGCTGTCTGGGTGTCAGCCATCCACACGTGGATGTTCTGCGCAACCACGACACCGCCGACCACTGCCCTGATCGACGGAATCCAGACGAAGCTGCGATCCGGTTGCGGGCCATCCAGGCCGACGACCTCCAGCGACCGACCTTCCAGCATCAGGGTGTGGCCGTGCAGCACCTGCGGCAGCACCAGCCGTGCCGGTTTGTCCGCGCCCATCTGTGGCCCCCAGTAGGCCAGTTTGGCGTCCATGGTCTGGCGGATATGGGCCAGCGTGGCTGCCGAGGCGAACACCTTGGCGTCGGGGAAGGCCTGGGTCACGGTGTCCAGACCGAAGTAGTAATCCGGGTCGCCGTGGCTGATGTAGATGGTGGTCAGGCGTTTGCCGCTGGCTTGCAGGCGCCGCACCAGTTGCTCGGCCTGGGCCTTGCCGAACTGGGCATCGACCAGGATGGCCTCTTTCTCGCCACTGACGATCACCGAACTGACCGGGAAAATGGCCTGATGCCCCGGGTTGTAAACCTCCAGCTGCAACGGCTCGGAGGCCAGTGCCGGGCCGGCCAGGGTGATGCAGGCCAGCAGCAGGCCACGCAAGGGGGTGAGGAACGACATGGTGACTCCTGCGGGATGAACGATGGGCAACAGCTTAGTTGCCCGATCCATGACAAAAAATGCGATGCTCAGACATAGTTTGTTTCTAAAATCGGGCAAATAATGGACCGTCTCAACGCCATGCGCGTTTTCGTCACCGTCGTCGATCTGGGCAGCCAGTCGGCAGCGGCAGACCACCTGCAGCTGTCGCGGCCTGTGGTGTCGCGCTACCTGGCCGAGCTGGAGGAATGGGTCGGCGCACGGCTCATGCAGCGCACCACGCGCAAGCTCAGCCTGACTGCTGCCGGCCAGGAAACCCTGCCCCGCTGCCGGCAGTTGCTGGACCTGGCCGGCGACCTGCAGGCCGCCGTGCAACAACCGCAAGATTCGCCTAAGGGTGCCCTGCGTATCAGTGTCAGTACGTCGTTTGGCCAGGCGCAGCTGGCCGATGCGGTCGCCGAATATGTGCGGCGCTACCCTGGGGTGAAGGTTGAACTGCAGATGCTCGATCGCACGGTCAACCTGGTGGACGAGCGGATCGACCTGGCGATCCGCACCAGCAACGATCTGGACCCGAACCTGATTGCCAGGCGCCTGACCGTGTGCCGTTCGGTAATCTGTGCAACACCCGCCTACCTGCGCGAGCACGGCACGCCGCATCGGGTCGAGGAACTGAGCCAGCATAACTGCCTGACCCATGCCTATTTCGGCCACAGCCTGTGGCATTTCGAGGTGGGCGGCCAGCAGATTGCCGTGCCGGTGCAAGGCAACATCAGCGCCAACGAGGTCATGACGCTGCAGAACGCAACACTGGCAGGTGCCGGCATCGCCATGCTGCCAACCTACCAGGCGGCCTCGGCACTGCGCAGCGGCGCCCTGGTGCGGCTGCTGCCGCAAGCGCGGCCACGGGAGCTGAACCTGAACGCGGTCTACACCTCGCGCAAGCATATGCCGGCGACCTTGCGCAGCATGCTGGATTTTCTGGTGCAACGGTTCAAGGACGAACCGGAGTGGGACCGGGATTTGTATTGACTATGCTTAGAGTGTCACCTGTGCAGTAACAGGAGGTGAGCACCATGGGCATCAAGTCCAGAAGAGTCGCCATGGTCATGGCCCTGACCGCGGTCGCGGCGCTGTATGGCTCGGCCTGCTGGCGGGCCGAACTGCTGCGCAGCCAGCCCAGTGCGGCCAACCGTTGCGAGCAGGAACACTGCGTGCCCCACACCGCAACCTTGAGTGCCGTCCGTTAGTTGATTGGCGCCACGCCAATCACTCCTCGACGCTCATGTACTCCTTGGCCCAGCGAATATAGTCCTCAGGCTGGGTATAGGTGTGCGAGAGCTCGGTGGCGCTCAGGTTCTCGGACTTGTTCTGCTGGCCGCGCTGCAGGCGCAGGCAGTCATAGGTGGCCTTGATCGCGGCAAAGTAGGCGGCATGGCCATCGACCACGATACGCACACCCAGGCGAGCGAGGCGCTCGTCGTCACGCAGGGCAGGGTTGGCGTAGGTCACCAGCATCAGCGGCACGGTCAGGTGCCCGGCAATCTGCTCCAACTGCTCGAAATCCTTCACACCGACCATGCAGATACCGTCGGCACCCGCCTTCTGGTAGCTCTGGGTGCGGACGATGATTTCCTCGGTGGAAAGCACCCCGGCGTTGGTCCGGGCAATGATCGACAGCGACGAGTCGACACGCGCTTCCAGGGCCGCACGGATCTTGCCCACCCCCTCCTCGACCGAGATCAGGTCAGTGGACTTGCGTCCGAACTGGGCAGGCAGCAGGGTGTCTTCGATGGTCAGCGCAGCGACGCCGGCGCGCTCCAGTTCGATGACCGTGCGCATGACGTTGAGCGCATTGCCATAACCGTGGTCGGCATCGGCGAGCACCGGCAGTTGCGCCACACGGCCAATGCGGGTGGCCTGCTCGACAAATTCGCTCAAGGTGATCAGGGCGAAGTCCGGTGCGGCCAGCACCTGCAATGAAGCCACCGAACCGCCGAGGATGCCGACTTCGAAGCCCAGGTCGGCAGCGATGCGCGCCGACATCGGGTCGAATACGGAGGCGGTGTGGTAGCAGGCCCCTGAAGCGAGCAGCTCGCGGAAGGCAAAACGCAGATCTTGATGGGAAGCCTTGGGCATGATCACTCCGCTTATATATGTAGAAATTGAACGGTTGCTACCGACCCCTGAATCGGGTCTACCTGACCTGTTCCAACCGTCGCCATCTGGGCGGTCATGCTCGACATGCAGGCAGAGGAATAAAAGGTGTGGGAGACAGTGGCCTGACAACCTGCGACAAATTGCTGCACCAAGCTGGTGCAGGCCGCGGCTTTCAGCCCCTGTGGCATACCAACGATATCATGCAGCCATGCTGCTCTGGATGAATGCGCCAATGCCGATCTTGCATAGGCGATGCAGATAGTACATAGGAAGCTACCTAACTCGGGTTACAATCGGCCTATCGCGTCACCCTTCCAGACAAGGTACTCCCGTGACAGCCGCCCTGCCCCCGACCGTCCTGCGCAACGTGCTGACCGCCCTGATGCTGGCGATCTTCCTTGGTGCCCTTGACCAGACCATCGTCGCCGTGTCGCTGCCGGCCATCTCGGCCCGGTTCAACGACGTCGGCCTGCTTGCCTGGGTGATTTCTGGCTACATGGTGGCGATGACCGTAGCCGTGCCGATCTACGGCAAGCTCGGTGACCTGTATGGCCGGCGGCGGATGATCCTTACAGGCATCAGCCTGTTCACCCTGGCCTCGATCGCCTGCGCCTTGGCTCAGGACATGCAGCAGCTGGTCATGGCGCGCGTACTGCAAGGCATCGGTGCCGGCGGCATGGTGTCGGTGAGCCAGGCAATCATCGGGGATTTCGTGCCGCCGCGTGAACGGGGCCGTTATCAGGGCTACTTCAGCAGCATGTACGCCGTGGCCAGCGTGGCCGGGCCTGTGCTGGGCGGCTGGCTGACCGAATACCTGTCCTGGCGCTGGGTATTCTGGATCAACCTGCCGCTGGGCCTGCTCGCGCTGTGGGCGATTCGTCGCGCCCTGGCCGGCATGCCAGTGCAGCACCGCCAGGCCCGGGTGGATTACCTTGGCGCCGTGCTGCTGATTGTCGGCCTGGGCAGTTTGCTGCTGGGCATCACCCTGGTCGGCCAAGGGCAGCCCTGGACCGCCCCTCCCGTGTTGGCATTGTTCGCCTGCGCGGTGCTCGGCCTGGCCTTGTTCGTCGGCCACGAGCGTCGCTACGATGAACCGCTGCTGCCCATGGACCTGTTCGGCAACCGGGTGGCCGTGCTGTGCTGGGGGGTGATCTTCTTCGCCAGTTTCCAGTCGATCTCGCTGACCATGCTGATGCCGCTGCGCTACCAGGGCATCACTGGCGCCGGTGCCGACAGCGCCGCATTGCACCTGCTGCCACTGGCCATGGGCTTGCCCCTGGGCGCCTTCACCGGTGGCCGCATGACCAGCCGCACCGGGCGCTTCAAACCACAGATTCTGGCCGGTGCCGTGCTGATGCCCATGGCAATCTTCGCCATGGCCATCACGCCCCCCCAGGCTGGCTTGCTCAGTGCCGTGTTCATGCTGCTGACCGGTATCGCCTGCGGCTTGCAGTTCCCAACCTCGCTGGTGGGTACGCAAAGCGCGGTGCAAAGCAAGGATATCGGCGTGGCCACCAGCACCACCAACCTGTTCCGCTCGCTCGGCGGGGCCATGGGCGTGGCCTGCATGTCCAGCCTGTTGCTGGCGCTGCTTCAACAAGGTGGTTTCGAGTTGCTGGGCAACCCGCTGCTGGGGAGCCTGAAGGCAGGTGAGGCGGACCCGCACACGCAGATGAAACTGCTGGAGACGTTCCGCCAGTTGTTGCTGGGCAGTGCGGGAATTGCCTTGCTGGGGCTGCTGGCGGCCCTGGCGTTGCCGGACCGGCAATTGCGTGGCCGTTAAGGGCTGTGGGAGCCCACAGCATTAATACTCACTTAATACATGAGGGAAACACTTCCTCACAATCCTTAACAAAGTGTCATTTGCGCAGCGCGGGGCTCAAGCGCAGCATATCCAGCCCTGTGTCGACCCATTTTTCCGCGTCGCGCAGCAGATCGAAGCTGTCCGGTAGCAGCAACCAGCGCCCGATCAAGCCGTCAACATAGGCGAACAAGGCGACGGAAGCGCGCCCGACATCCAGCTCCGCCGGCAACTGACCTCGGCGAACGGCATTGGCCAGCGCCAGGTCGATGCCCACATGGCAGTCCAGCACCGCGCCTTGGCGCTGCTGGCGGATTTCACACATGTCATCGGTGAACTCGCACTTGTGATGCAGGATTTCATTGATACGCCGGGTACGGGCGTCCAGCACCAGCTCGTTGAGCACCTGCAGCAACAGCTTGCGCATGCAGCCGAGCGGGTCCAGTTCGTCTTCACTTTCACTGGCCCGCGCCAGATGGTCATGGGTTTCATGCAGGCTGTCGAGCAGCGCCTGCACCAACTCCGCCTTGTTGTTGAAATGCCAGTAGATCGCCCCCCGGGTCACGCCCGCCAGTTCGGCGATGTCGGCCAATGTGGTGCGCGCGACGCCGCGCTTGTAGAAGGCCCTTTCCGCTGCCTCGATGATCTGGGCGCGGGTCTCTTGGGCTTCTTCTTTGGTTCGACGGACCATGGCAGTGCAACCTCATCTGGGCCCGCTGCGCTGTGCAGGGGGGAAACCGCCGGGGTCACCTCTGCAGGGTGACTCTCGGATGGGCTAATCAAGGGCTGCGGTAGTAGCCAAGTACTACCCAGCGGTATTTACAAACAACCGTGAATGTAAGTATATTCGTTAGTAAGCTATTTATCCACCGGATAGTTTTTTTCTGACAAGACTCTTCCATTACTCTTGAGCGTCTCCCTGCTCTTGCGACCCGAGGATCCTATGCAATTCAAGCCAGCCGTTACCGCTCTGGTTTCCGCCGTCGCCCTGGCAACCCTGCTAAGTGGCTGTAAGAAAGAAGAAGCCCCGCCCGCAGCGCAGGCTCCTCAGGTCGGCGTCGTGACCATCCAGCCACAACCCTTCACCCTGACCTCGGAACTGCCGGGCCGCACCAGTGCCTACCGCGTCGCCGAAGTACGCCCACAGGTCAATGGCATCATCCTCAAGCGCCTGTTCAAGGAAGGCAGCGAGGTCAAGGAAGGCCAACAGCTGTACCAGATCGACCCGGCCGTGTACGAAGCCAACCTGGCCAACGCCCAGGCCAACCTGCAGTCCACCAAGTCGCTGGCCGAGCGCTACAAGCAGCTGGTCAACGAGCAGGCGGTGTCGAAACAGGAATACGACGACGCCAATGCCAAACGATTGCAAGCCGAAGCTTCGCTGAAAAGCGCGCAGATCGACCTGCGCTATACCAAGGTCCTCGCACCGATCAGCGGCCGCATCGGCCGTTCCGCGTTCACCGAAGGCGCCCTGGTAAGCAATGGCCAGACCAACGCCATGGCCACCATCCAGCAGCTCGACCCGATCTACGTCGACGTCACCCAGTCCACCGCCGAGCTGCTCAAGCTGCGCCGTGACCTGGAAAGCGGCCAGTTGCAGAAGGCCGGCGACAACGCCGCCTCGGTACAGCTGGTGCTGGAAGACGGCAGCCTGCTGAAGCAGGAAGGCCGCCTGGAATTCTCCGAAGTCGCGGTCGATGAGACCACCGGCTCGGTGACCCTGCGTGCGCTGTTCCCCAACCCCGACCACACCCTGCTGCCTGGCATGTTCGTGCATGCACGGCTCAAGGCCGGGGTCAATGCCAATGCCATCCTGGCCCCGCAACAGGGCGTGACCCGCGACCTCAAGGGCGCGCCGACCGCACTGGTGGTCAACCAGGAGAACAAGGTCGAACTGCGCCAGCTCAAGGCCAGCCGTACCCTGGGCAGCGACTGGCTGATCGAGGAAGGCTTGAACCCGGGCGACCGCCTGATCACCGAGGGCCTGCAGTACGTGCGCCCAGGTGTCGAGGTCAAGGTCAGCGACGCCACCAACGTCAAGCAGCCAGGCAAACCTGATCAGGCCAGCGCGGCCAAAGCAGACGCCAAAGCGGAGTAAACCATGTCGAAGTTCTTTATCGATCGCCCGATCTTCGCCTGGGTGATCGCCTTGGTGATCATGCTGGTCGGCGCCTTGTCGATCCTGAAGCTGCCGATCAACCAGTACCCAAGCATCGCGCCGCCGGCTATCGCCATCGCCGTGACCTACCCGGGCGCCTCGGCGCAGACCGTGCAGGACACCGTGGTGCAGGTCATCGAGCAGCAGCTCAACGGTATCGACAACCTGCGTTACGTGTCGTCGGAAAGTAACTCCGACGGCAGCATGACTATTACCGCCACCTTCGAGCAGGGCACCAACCCTGACACCGCCCAGGTCCAGGTGCAGAACAAGCTGAACCTGGCCACCCCGTTGCTGCCGCAGGAAGTGCAGCAGCAGGGTATCCGCGTCACCAAGGCAGTGAAGAACTTCCTGCTGGTGATCGGCCTGGTGTCCGAAGACGGCAGCATGACCAAGGACGACTTGGCCAACTACATCGTTTCCAACATGCAGGACCCGATTTCGCGGACTGCCGGTGTGGGTGACTTCCAGGTGTTCGGTGCGCAGTACGCCATGCGTATCTGGCTCGATCCGGCCAAGCTGAACAAATTCCAGCTGACCCCGGTCGACGTCAAGACCGCGGTGGCTGCACAGAACGTGCAGGTGTCCTCCGGCCAGCTTGGCGGGCTCCCGGCCATGCCAGGCACCCAGCTGAACGCCACCATCATCGGCAAGACCCGTCTGCAGACCGCCGAGCAGTTCGAAAAGATCCTGCTCAAGGTCAACAGCGACGGTTCGCAGGTGCGCCTGGGTGATGTTGCCCAGGTCGGCCTGGGCGGTGAAAACTATGCGGTCAGTGCCCAGTTCAACGGCAAGCCGGCTTCCGGCCTTGCAGTCAAACTGGCCACCGGCGCCAACGCCCTGGACACCGCCAAGGCCTTGCGCAAGACCATTGCCGACCTGGAACCGTTCTTCCCGCCTGGGGTGAAAGCGGTGTTCCCGTATGACACCACCCCGGTGGTCACCGAATCGATCAGCGGCGTGATTCACACCCTGATCGAAGCGGTGGTCCTGGTGTTCCTGGTGATGTACCTGTTCCTGCAGAACTTCCGCGCCACCATCATCACCACCATGACCGTACCGGTGGTGCTGCTGGGCACCTTCGGCATCCTTGCCGCTGCGGGCTTCAGCATCAACACCCTGACCATGTTCGCCATGGTCCTGGCCATCGGCTTGCTGGTGGACGATGCCATCGTCGTGGTGGAAAACGTCGAGCGGGTGATGTCCGAGGAAGGCCTGCCACCCAAGGAGGCAACCAAGCGCTCCATGGAGCAGATCCAGGGCGCCCTGGTGGGTATCGCCCTGGTGTTGTCGGCGGTACTGCTGCCCATGGCGTTCTTCGGCGGCTCCACCGGTGTGATCTACCGGCAGTTCTCCATCACCATCGTATCGGCCATGGGCCTGTCGGTGCTGGTGGCGCTGATCTTCACCCCGGCCTTGTGCGCAACCATGCTCAAGCCGCTGAAGAAAGGCGAGCACCACACCGCCAAAGGTGGCTTCTTCGGCTGGTTCAACCGTAACTTCGACCGCAGCGTCAACGGTTATGAGCGCAGTGTCGGCGCGATCCTGCGCAACAAGGTGCCGTTCCTGCTGGCCTATGCGCTGATCGTGGTCGGCATGATCTGGCTGTTCGCCCGCATCCCTACCGCGTTCCTGCCTGAAGAAGACCAGGGCGTACTGTTCGCCCAGGTGCAGACACCGGCTGGCTCCAGTGCCGAGCGCACCCAGGTGGTGGTCGACCAGATGCGCGAGTACCTGCTCAAGGACGAAGCCGACACCGTATCCTCGGTATTCACCGTGAACGGCTTCAACTTCGCCGGTCGCGGCCAGAGCTCGGGCATGGCGTTCATCATGCTCAAGCCGTGGGGTGAACGTTCCAAGGAGAACAGCGTGTTCGCCCTGGCCCAGCGTGCCCAGCAGCACTTCTTTACCTTCCGTGACGCGATGGTGTTCGCCTTCGCCCCGCCTGCGGTGCTGGAGCTGGGTAACGCCACCGGCTTCGACGTGTTCCTGCAGGACCGCGGCGGCGTCGGCCATGCCAAGCTGATGGAAGCGCGCAACCAGTTCCTGGCCAAGGCCGCACAGAGCAAGATCCTCAGTGCCGTGCGCCCGAACGGCCTGAACGACGAACCGCAATACCAGCTGACCATCGATGACGAACGTGCCAGCGCCCTCGGCGTGACCATCTCCGACATCAACAACACCCTGTCGATTGCCCTGGGTGCCAGCTACGTCAACGACTTCATCGACCGTGGCCGGGTCAAGAAGGTGTACATCCAGGGTGAACCCAACTCGCGGATGAGCCCGGAAGACCTGCAGAAATGGTACGTGCGCAACGGCGCCGGCGAGATGGTACCGTTCTCGTCCTTCGCCAAGGGCGAGTGGACCTACGGTTCGCCGAAGCTGTCGCGTTACAACGGCGTCGAGGCCATGGAAATCCTGGGTGCCCCGGCCCCGGGCTACAGTACCGGCGACGCCATGGCCGAGGTCGAGCGCATTGCCAGTGAACTGCCAAGCGGCGTCGGCTTCTCCTGGACCGGCACGTCCTACGAGGAAAAACTCTCCGGTTCGCAGATGCCGGCGCTGTTCGCCCTCTCGGTACTGTTCGTGTTCCTCTGCCTGGCAGCGCTGTATGAAAGCTGGTCGATCCCGATCGCCGTGGTGCTGGTCGTACCGTTGGGTATCATCGGTGCACTGATCGCCACCAGCCTGCGCGGGTTGTCCAACGATGTGTACTTCCTGGTCGGCCTGTTGACCACCATCGGCCTGGCGGCGAAGAACGCGATCCTGATCGTCGAATTCGCCAAGGAACTGCATGAGCAGGGCCGCAGCCTGTACGACTCGGCCATCGAAGCGTGCCGCATGCGTCTGCGCCCGATCATCATGACCTCGCTGGCGTTCATCCTCGGCGTGGTACCGTTGACCATCTCCAGCGGCGCCGGCGCCGGCAGCCAGCACGCCATCGGCACGGGTGTGATCGGCGGCATGATCAGTGCGACCGTCCTGGCAATCTTCTGGGTACCGCTATTCTTCGTCGCAGTGTCGTCGCTGTTCGGCAGCAAAGAGCCGGAAAAGGACGCCACCCCTGAAACTCCACGTTATGAGGCTGGGCAATGACCAAGTCTTTGTTGTCCCTGGCGGTAACCGCTTTCATTCTCGGCGGCTGCTCGCTGATTCCTGACTACCAGACCCCGGAATCGCCGGTGGCTGCGCAGTGGCCGCAAGGCCCTGCGTACTCGCCGACCCAGTCGGCCGAAGTCGCCGCCGCCGAACAGGGCTGGCGCCAGTTCTTCCACGACCCGGCACTGCAGCAGCTGATCCAGACCTCGCTGGTCAACAACCGCGACCTGCGTGTGGCGGCGTTGAACATCGACGCCTATCGTGCCCAGTACCGCATCCAGCGGGCCGACCTGTTCCCGGCGGTTTCGGCCACCGGCAGCGGCAGCCGCCAGCGTGTGCCGGCGAACATGTCGCAAACCGGCGAATCCGGCATCACCAGCCAGTACTCGGCCACCCTGGGTGTCAGCGCCTATGAGCTGGACCTGTTCGGCCGCGTCCGCAGCCTGACCGAGCAGGCCCTGGAAACCTACCTGTCCAGCGAGCAGGCGCGCCGCTCCACGCAGATCGCCCTGGTGGCCAGCGTGGCCAACGCCTACTACACCTGGCAGGCCGACCAAGCCCTGTTCAAGCTGACCGAAGAGACGCTGAAGACCTACGAGGAAAGCTACAACCTCACCCGTCGCAGCAACGAAGTCGGTGTGGCTTCGGCGCTCGACGTCAGCCAGTCGCGCACCGCCGTGGAAGGCGCACGGGTCAAGTACTCGCAGTACCAGCGCCTGGTGGCGCAGGACGTCAACAGCCTGACCGTGCTGCTGGGTACCGGCATTCCGGCCGACCTGGCCAAGCCGCTGGAGCTCGATGCCGACCAGCTGGCCGAAGTGCCGGCCGGCCTGCCGTCCGAGATCCTGCAGCGTCGCCCCGACATCCAGGAAGCCGAGCACCTGCTCAAAGCCGCCAATGCCAATATCGGTGCGGCCCGTGCTGCGTTCTTCCCGAGCATCAGCCTGACCGCCAACGCCGGCAGCCTGAGCCCCGACATGGGCCACCTGTTCGCCGGCGGCCAGGGCACCTGGCTGTTCCAGCCGCAGATCAACCTGCCGATCTTCAACGCCGGCAGCCTGAAGGCCAGCCTGGACTACTCGAAGATCCAGAAGGACATCAACGTCGCCAAGTACGAAAAAACCATCCAGACGGCCTTCCAGGAAGTCTCCGATGGCCTGGCGGCGCGCAAGACCTTCGAAGAGCAGCTGCAGGCGCAACGCGACCTGGTGCAGGCGAACCAGGACTACTACCGCCTGGCCGAACGCCGCTACCGCATCGGTATCGACAGCAACCTGACCTTCCTCGATGCCCAGCGCAACCTGTACTCGTCGCAGCAGTCGCTGATCACCGACCGCCTCTCGCAGCTGACCAGCGAGGTCAATCTGTACAAGGCGCTCGGCGGTGGCTGGTACGAGCAGAGTGGCCAGGCCAACCAGCAGGCTTCGGTGGACACACCGAAAGGCTGATCGACCGGCAACCGCCTCAAGCCCAGCCTCGCGCTGGGCTTTTTTGTGTCTCGCCTGTACTGGCCTCTTCGCGGGCTTGCCCGCTCCCACAGGTACTGCACAGAATCTGAAGGCTGTGCAGTACCTGTGGGAGCGGGCAAGCCCGCGAAGAGGCCAGCTCGGGCAAATAATTAACTAGACGTTACATAGCGTTCGATTATCGCCCAATACCGTTTGCGGCGAATTGCCTCACCCCCGCCCAGCCCCGCACCATCCCCCACGCAACGCTTCGCAAGTTCATCAAAAGACCCTCGCCTGCAGGCCGCATCCTGCAGCGCAGGTTCGCCCATAAAAACAAGAGATTTACGACAGATGAGCACTTCGCAACCCGCACGCCAGCTGCTGCCCGGCCTGTTGGCCATTTCCTGCGCCCTGCCTGTATGCGCCGCCGACAATGGCGGGTTCATGGAGGACGCCAAGGCCAGCCTCAACCTGCGCAACTTCTACATAAACCGCAACTTCGTCGACCCGGCCTACCCGCAGGGCAAGGGCGAAGAATGGACCCAGAGCTTCATCCTCGATGCCCGCTCCGGTTTCACCCAAGGCACTGTCGGCTTCGGCGTGGACGTACTGGGCCTGTATTCGATCAAGCTCGATGGCGGCAAAGGTACCGCCAACACCCAGCTGCTGCCGGTGCATGACGACGGCCGCCCCGCCGACGACTTCGGCCGCCTGGGCGTGGCATTGAAAGCCAAGCTGTCCGAGACCGAGCTGAAAGTCGGTGAATGGATGCCGGTACTGCCGATCCTGCGCTCGGACGACGGCCGTTCGCTGCCGCAAACCTTCCGTGGTGGCCAGGTCACCTCGAAAGAAATCGAGGGCCTGACCCTGTATGCCGGCCAGTTCCGCGGCAACAGCCCGCGCAACGACGCGAGCATGGAAGACATGTCGCTCAACGGCCGCGCGGCCTTCACCTCCGACCGCTTCAACTTCGGCGGCGGTGAATATACCTTCAACGACAAGCGCACCATGATCGGCCTGTGGGACGCCCAGCTCAAGGACATCTACCGCCAGCAGTACCTCAACGTGGTGCACAGCCAGCCGTTGGGCGAATGGACGCTGGGGGCCAACCTGGGCTATTTCTGGGGCAAGGAAGATGGCGCCGAACGCGCAGGCCAGCTGGACAACAAGACCGCCTCGGCGATGCTTTCGGCGCGCTACAAGGGCAACACCTTCTACGTCGGCCTGCAGAAGGTCAGCGGTGACAATGCCTGGCTGCGGGTCAACGGCACCAGTGGCGGCACCCTGGCCAACGACAGCTACAACTCAAGCTTCGACAATGCCAAGGAACGCTCCTGGCAGGTACGCCATGACTTCAACTTCGTCACCGTCGGCATTCCCGGCCTAACCCTGATGAACCGCTACATCAAGGGCGACAATGTCACCGCTGGCGGCGTGACCGACGGCAAGGAATGGGCACGGGAAAGCGAGCTGGCCTATGTGATCCAGTCCGGCACCTTCAAGGACCTGTCGGTAAAATGGCGTAATTCCACCATGCGCCGGGATTTCAGTACCAACGCGTTCGATGAGAACCGCTTGATCGTGAGCTATCCGCTGAATCTCCTCTAAATCCAACGGCCTCTTCGCGGCTAAAGCCGCTCCCACAGAGTACTGGGTCAGACCTGTGGGAGCGGCTTTAGCCGCGAAGAGGCCAGCTGCCCTTTGAATAATTAAAAGACATAACCAAATCAATAAACCTTCTTTGACGACATATGCAGTAGCCGCTTAAATCGAGCCCTGTTCCGCCGCAGAGCCTCGACATGGACCTTCGCCAACTGCGCTACTTCATCGCCCTCACCGAATACCGCAGTTTCGTCCGCGCCGCCGAAGCCATGGGCATCACCCAACCCGCCTTCAGCCGGGCCATCCAGAGCCTCGAACAAAACTTCGGCTGCCCTCTGGTCGACCGCGCCAGCAAAGCCCTGCACCCTACTCCCGAGGGCCTGGTGGTGCTGCAGCACGCCCGCCGCCTGGTGCAAGGCGCCAACCAGTTGAGCAATGAAGTGCTGCAGATGACCAAGCTCGACGCGGGTGAGCTGCATTTTGGCAGCGGCCCGGCCCTGGCTGTGCGCCTGGTCCCGCAAGCATTGCAGCATTTCATCGCCAGCCACCCCGGCATCCGCACGGCGCTGATGGTGGACAATGCCGAGCGCCTGGGCCAGGCCTTACGGCGCGAACAAATCGAGTTCTTCGTTGACGACATCCGCCCCTTCGAAGCCGACCCCAACTTCCACACCGAACCGCTCACGCCGCGCCCCGGGCTGTTCTTCTGCCGCCCCGGCCACCCGCTGCTGGCCAAGGACAGCCTGTCGACCAACGATCTGTTCGCCTACCCCTTGGCCAGCGCCCTGCTCGCCCCTGGCGTGCGCAAGCGCCTGGCCAACCTCAGTGGGCGCAGCGACTTCATCCCGCACCTACAGACCGAGCACCTGGCGGTATTGCGCAGCGTGGTGCTGGCCAGCGATGCCGTGGGCACGGCCAGTGAAGAGGCCGTGGCCGAGGACCTCGCCAGCGGGCGCCTGGTGCGCCTGCACTGGCGCAACCTGCCATCGGCACTGGAAGTGCTGAGCGTGAGGTGTGGAGTGGTCAGCCGCAGCGGCTACCGGTTGTCACCGGCGGCACGGGCAATGATCGAGACCCTGGTGGGGCTGGATGCACCAATGCGCGTGACGGCCATTCGCTGAGCTGATGATGGTGGTGGCTTCCGGCTATTCTGGGCTATATGGGTTGCCAGTCCCGGCCCTGTCGCGGGTACCCCCCCACAGGGATACCACAGCTGCGGAGAACTGCGCCGTACCTGTGGGAGCGGGTTTACCCGCGAAGAGGCCAGCACACCCCGATCAGGCAAACCAGGGAGGAACAACAATGAAAAACCTCGTCGAACACCTGAGTCAATACGCCAACTACCACCGCGACCCACGCAACATCGCCACTCACTTCGTCGGCATTCCGTTGATCGTCGTCGCCGTCACAGTGCTGCTGTCGCGCCCCGGCTGGGACGTTGCCGGTATCTGGCTATCACCTGCCCTGCTCGCCGCGGCCGCTGCCGTGCGCTTCTACCTGCGCCTGGACCTGCGCTTCGGCCTGGTCATGGGCCTGCTGCTGGGCCTGTGCCTGTGGCTCGGCCAGGCACTGGCCACGCAAACCACCGCCCTGTGGCTCGGCGCCGGGCTGGGTGCGTTCGTGGTGGGCTGGATCATCCAGTTCGTCGGGCATCATTACGAAGGCCGCAAACCGGCATTCATCGACGATATCAGCGGGCTGATCATCGGCCCGCTGTTCGTGGTGGCTGAAGCGGCATTCATGTTGGGCCTGTGCCCGGCACTGAAACAGGCTGTGGAAGCCAATGCCGGGCCGGTGGCCGTGCGCGGGGTTTAACCCCGCGACTCTACGCCCAGCTCATCCCACACCGACTCGGCCAGGTGGAAGGTGGCATTGGCTGCCGGGATGCCGCAGTAGATCGCGCTTTGCATCAGCACTTCTTTGATCTCGTCGCGGGTCACGCCGTTGTTGGCTGCCGCGCGCAAGTGCAGCTTGAGCTCGTCGTTGCGGTTCATGCCGATCAGCATGGCGATGGTGATCAGACTGCGGGTGTGCCGCGGCAGGCCCGGACGGGTCCAGATGTCACCCCAGGCATGCCGGGTGATCATTTCCTGGAATTCGCCGTTGAAGTCGTTGAGCTTCTCCAGGCTGCGGTCCACATGGGCATCACCCAGCACCGCACGGCGAACCTGCATGCCAGCGTCGTAACGTTGTTTCTCATCCATGGCCAAATCCTCAGCGAGCCAGCAGGAAGTCGAGTACGCGGCGGCTGAATGCCTCGCCGATTTCGACGTTGGACAGGTGCGCGGCCGGGAACTCGGCGTAGGTGGCACCGATGATGCCGGCTTGCATGAAGCGGCCGTGCTCCGGTGTGGTGACCACGTCTTCGGTACCGGCGACGATCAGCGTCGCCACCTGGATGCGACCCAGTTGCTCGCGGAAGTCGGCGTCACGCACAGCCGCGCAGTTGGCGGCATACCCTTGCGGGCTGGTTTGCGCCAGCATCTGGCAGATGCGCTGGGCTTCTTGTGGCTGCTGCTGGGCAAACGCCGGGGTGAACCAGCGGGCGATGGACGCATCGCGCAGGTCGACCATGGCTTGCTGGCCGCCCTTGAGCACGGTGTCGATACGGGTGTTCCACACCTCGTCGTTGGCGATCTTGGCGGCGGTGTTGCACAGGGTCAGGCTGTGCAGGCGCGCGCCTGCATGGATACCCAGCCACTGGCCGATCAGGCCGCCCATGGACAGGCCGACGAAGTGCGCGTGCTGGATGTCCAGCGCGTCGAGCAGCGCCAGTACATCCCGGCCCAGTTGCTCGATGCTGTAAGGGCCATCAGTGACCTGCGAAGCGCCGTGGCCACGGGTGTCGTAGCGCAGCACGCGAAAGTGCTCGCTCCACAACGGAATCTGGCTGTCCCACATGCCCAGGTGAGTACCCAGCGAGTTGGACAGGACCAGCACCGGCGCATCGGCCGGGCCGTCGAGTTGGTAGTTCAGTACGCCATCGGCCAGTTGCAAGTGCGCCACAGCGGTCTCCTTCAGGCAGTCAAACGTTGATGTTCAGCCACGGCGCGCGCCACCCAGACGCGGGCCTGGCCGAGGTAATGAGCAGGATCGAGCAGGCGGTCGAGTTCTTCCGCGCTCAGCTCGGCACTGACCTGCGGCTCGTCACCCAGCACGGCGCGCAAATGGCGCTGTTCGGCCACGGCCCGCTGGCAGCATTGCTCCAGCAAGTGGTGTGCACGGTCACGGCCCAGGCGCTGGGCGAGCACGATGCTGACCGCTTCGGCCAGCACCAGGCCTTGTGTCAGGTCGAGGTTGCGGCGCATGCGCTCGGCATCCACTTGCATGCCTTCGGCGATCACCTGGGCCTGGCGCAGGGCGCCAGAGACCAGGCAGCAGATATCCGGCAAGGTTTCCCATTCGGCATGCCAAAGGCCGAGGCTGCGCTCATGCTCCTGGGGCATGGCGGCGAACAGCGTCGAAAGCAGGCCCGGCACGCGGGTAGCGGCGCCGATAAGCACCGCCGCACCCACCGGGTTGCGCTTGTGCGGCATGGTTGAGGAGCCACCTTTGCCCGGTGCGGAAGGCTCGAACACCTCCCCGGCTTCAGTCTGCATCAACAGGCTGACATCACGGCCGAACTTGCCCAGGCTGCCGGCAACCAGGCCCAATACCGAAGCGAACTCCACCAGCCGATCCCGATGGGTGTGCCAAGGTTGCTCGGGCAGGCTCAGCTTGAGTTGTTCGGCCAGCGCTTCAGCCACCGGCATGGCCTTGCTACCCAAGGCCGCCAGGCTGCCCGAAGCACCGCCGAACTGCAGCACCAGCAGACGCGGGCGCAGTTCCTGGAGGCGCTGGCGATGGCGAGTCAAGGCACCGAGCACACCCGCCAGCTTCATGCCAAGCGTCACAGGCGTGGCATGTTGCAGCCAGGTGCGCCCCACCAGTGGCGTGTCGGCATGCAGCAAGGCCTGGCGAGCCAGGGTCTCGGCCAGCTTGCCGAGATCGGCTTCGATCAGGTCCAGTGCAGCGCGCAACTGCAAGACCAGCCCGGTATCCATCGCATCCTGGCTGGTGGCGCCCAGGTGCACGTAGCGTTCGGCTTCGGGCACACCACTGGCGATCACCTTGCCTAGCGCCTTGACCAGCGGGATCGCCGAGTTGCCGGCAGTGGCGATGGCATCGGCCAGGGCCTGCACGTCATAGCGCTCGGCCTGGCAAGCTGCCTCGATGGCCGCCACGGCGCTGTGCGGTACCAAGCCGGCGGCGGCCTCGGCACGCGCAAGCGCGGCTTCGAAATCGAGCATGCCCTGCAGCCGGCCACGGTCGGAGAACACATCGCGCATGGCCGGCGCGGTGAAGTAGGCGTCGAACAATTGGTTGCTCATGCAACGTCCTTAATCATCGTGGTGCAGGTATTCCGCCTGCTTGGGCAGGCGCAAGCTGAACAGGAAAGCGATTGCCATCATGGCCGTCACGTACCAGTAGAACGTGTTTTCCATGCCCATGGTCTTCAGGCCCAGGGCCACGTACTCGGCCGAGCCACCAAATGCCGCGTTGGCTACTGCATAAGCCAGGCCCACGCCCAGCGCACGGACCTGCGGCGGGAACATCTCGGCTTTCACCAGGCCACTGATCGAGGTGTAGAAACTGACGATGCACAGCGCCAGGGTGATCAGCACGAAGGCCATGAACGGACTGCTCACGGTCTTCAGCGCCATCAGCAGCGGTACGGTGAAGAGCGTGCCCAGCGCCCCGAACAGCAGCATCGAGTTACGCCGGCCGATGCGGTCGGAGAGCATGCCGAAAAACGGCTGCATCACCATGTACAGGAACAGCGCGCCGGTCATCACGAAACTGGCGGTCTTCGCCGGCATCCCGGCCGTGTTGACCAGGTACTTCTGCATGTAGGTGGTGAAGGTGTAGAAGATCAGCGAACCGCCGGCCGTATAACCCAGTACGGTGATGAACGCTGCGGTGTGGTGGCGGAACAGCCCTTTGATGGTGCCGGCGTCCTTGTCCTTGCGGGTTTCGGCGCTGCTGGTCTCGTGCAGCGAGCGGCGCAGCATCAGCGAAACCAGCGCGGCGATGGCGCCAACCACGAACGGAATGCGCCAGCCCCAGGCGCGCAATTCTTCATCGGTGAGCAGTTGCTGCATGATGACGACCACCAGTACCGCCAGCAACTGGCCACCGATCAAGGTCACATACTGGAACGACGCGAAGAAGCCGCGCTGGCCGCGCAGGGCCACTTCACTCATATAGGTCGCGGTGGTGCCGTACTCGCCTCCCACCGACAGGCCCTGGATCAGGCGGGCGAGCAGCAGCAGCGCCGGTGCCCAGGCACCGATGCTCGAATAGGTCGGCAGGCAGGCGATCATCAGCGAGCCGAAGCACATCATCAGCACCGAGATCATCAGAGAATTCTTGCGGCCATGGCGGTCGGCCAGGCGGCCGAACAGCCAACCACCGATCGGGCGCATGAGGAAACCTGCAGCGAAGACACCGGCCGTGTTGAGCAACTGCACGGTGGGGTCGTCGGAGGGGAAGAACGACGCGGCGAAGTAGATCGCGCTGAAGGCATAGACGTAGAAGTCGAACCATTCAACCAGGTTGCCCGATGAGGCACCGACGATAGCGAAGATGCGCTTGCTGCGCTCTTCACCGGTGTAATAGGTTGAGGTCATGGTGTGTTTACTCCTGAAGGGTCACAGGTAAGTCTAGACATACCCGGTAACACACTCGTTCAGCTTGCGGGCTGGCAAATGGCCTTGTGTCGAAAGCGCCGGCCTCTTCGCGGGTAAACCCGCTCCCACAGAGGGAGGCGTGGTTCCCCCTGTGGGAGCGGGTTTACCCGCGAAGAGGCCGGCACCGATCAAACGCGCTCGATGGCCAACGCCAGACCTTGGCCAACGCCCACACACATGGTCGCCAGGCCCTTGCGGCCGCCACTCTTCTCCAGCTGGTGAAGTGCTGTCAGCACCAGGCGCGCACCGCTCATGCCCAGCGGGTGGCCGAGGGCGATGGCGCCGCCGTTGGGGTTCACCTGCGGCGCATCGTCGGCCACGCCCAGCTCACGCAATACCGCAAGGCCTTGGCTGGCAAACGCTTCGTTGAGCTCGATCACATCGAAATCACTGACCGCCACACCCAGGCGCTCGGTCAGCTTGCGCACCGCCGGCACCGGGCCGATGCCCATGACACGCGGCGCGACGCCGGCGCTGGCCATGCCCAGTACCCGGGCGCGCGGGGTCAGGCCGTGTTTCTTCACTGCCTCGGCCGAGGCCAGGATCAGTGCCGCAGCGCCATCGTTGACGCCCGAGGCATTGCCGGCGGTAACCGTCTTGTCCGGGCCGTTGACCGGCTTGAGCTTGGTCAGCGCTTCCAGGGTGGTTTCCGGGCGCAGGTGCTCGTCACGCTCGACGATGGTTTCACCCTTCTTGTGGGCGATACGCACCGGCACGATCTCTTCGGCGAAGAAGCCGGCGGCCTGGGCCGCAGCCGCCTTCTGCTGGCTGCGCAGGGCGAAGGCGTCCTGGTCAGCGCGGGACACTTTGTAGTCATCAGCCACGTTGTCGGCGGTTTCCGGCATGGCGTCGACGCCATACTGGCTTTTCATCAGCGGGTTGATGAAACGCCAGCCGATGGTGGTGTCTTCCAGCTTCATGTTGCGCGAATAGCCGCTTTCGGCCTTGCCCATGACGAACGGCGCACGCGACATCGACTCGACGCCGCCGGCAATCACCAACTCCATCTCACCGCTGGCAATGGCACGGAAGGCCGTACCGATGGCATCCATGCCCGAAGCGCACAGGCGGTTCAGGGTCACGCCCGGCACGCTCTCTGGCAGGCCGGCCAGCAACAGGGCCATGCGCGCGACGTTGCGGTTGTCTTCACCGGCCTGGTTGGCGCAGCCGAAGAACACTTCGTCGAGCTCGCCCCACTGTACCGACGGGTTGCGTTCGATCAGCGCCTTCAGCGGCACGGCCGCCAGGTCGTCGGCACGCACGCCGGCCAGGGCGCCGCCGAAGCGGCCGATCGGGGTGCGGATGGCGTCACAGATAAATACTTCACGCATCAGGCTTCTCCTGCCAGGGGTGCTACGTTGAGCCCAGATTAAGGAGACAGAGGGGTCGCTTACAATTCGATAATCGACTATATGTGCGATTATCGAACCAAATGTTGCTCTGCTATCCATCTCCGTTTACGGGGCCGCAGTGCAGCCCCGCCGGATCAGGTCGCGTCGGCGTGGCTCACCAGCCCTTTGACGATCACCCCCACCGTCGCCAGCGCCGCCGGCACCAGCAAGGCGGTCAAGACCTGCTCGAAATTCCAGCCCAGGCCCAGCAGCGTTGCACCACTCCAGGCCCCAAGGATGGCGCCGAAGCGGCCGATACCCAGCATCCACGATACGCCTGTGGCGCGGCCTTGGGTCGGGTAGAAGCGTGCTGCAAGCGACGGCATGGCCGACTGCGCGCCGTTGACGCACATGCCAGCCACCAGCACCAGGGTCGCGAGCACGGTGATATTGCCCAGGCTCTGGCCCACGGCGTAGGCAAACACACCGGCCAGCAGGTAGAAGATGCCAATGACCTTGTGCGGGTTGAAGCGGTCCATGGCCCAGCCTACCGCTACAGCGCTGAGCACGCCGCCGAACTGGAACAGCGCACCGATGAACGCAGCCTGCTCCATGCTGGCGCCGCTGTCGCGCATCAGCGTCGGCAGCCAGCTGGTCAGCAGGTAGACGATCACCAGGCCCATGAAGTAGGTCAGCCACAGCAGGACCGTGCCCAGGCCATAAGTACCCGAGAAGATCACCGCAAACACATTGCGCGCAGCCACGGCCTTCTGCTCCGGCACACTGAAGCTGGTCGCCTGGGCCACCACCGCCGGCGCGATCGGTGCCAGGGTCTTGCGCACCTTGTCGTTACCGCGGTTGCGCACCACCAAGAATCGCGCCGACTCCGGCAGCCAGACCATCAGCACCACGGCCAGCAGCAGCGGCAGCACGCCACCGACCACCAGCAGGCTGTGCCAGCCGTAGGCCGGGATCATCTTCGCCGAAATGAAGCCACCGCCGGCCATGCCCAGGTTGAAGCCGCAGAACATGCTGGTCACCAGCAGCGACTTGAGGCGCTCCGGGGTGTATTCGGACAACAGCGTGGTGGCATTGGGCATCCCCGCCCCCAGCCCCAGGCCCGTGAGGAAGCGCAGCACCAGGAGCTGATCAACGTTGCTGGCATAGGCCGAAGCCAGGCTGAAACCACCGAACACCAGCACCGCACCGACCAGCACACCCTTGCGCCCGAAACGGTCGGCCAGCGGCCCGGAACCCAGGGCACCGAACACCATGCCGATCAGCGCGGCACTCATTACCGGGCCGAGGCTGGCACGGTCGATCCCCCACTCTTGCGACAGGGCTGGCGCGATGAAGCCCATTGCAGCCGTGTCGAGGCCATCGAGGAAGACGATCAAAAAGCAGAGGATCACCACGCGCCACTGATAGCGCGACAGCGGTTGTTGATTGATGAAGGACTGAACGTCGAGATCGTTCCCGACAGACTGTGGTTGGTTCATTGTTATTATCCAGAAAGGGGGCACGGTTCGGCCACTGCACCAGGGTCGACAGTACAGGGCTTGATAGCGATGAAGTGCGGCCTGAGTCAGCCTGGATACAACGGTACTGCGAACGGGTGCGGCCGCGGCAGTCGAGTGACAGTGGTCATGAGATGCGCCTCTTATGTTTTTCTTGTATCGGTCGGCTGAGCCGACCGTTGCGAGAGACATTAATCAGCGATTGGAGGAGGCGCAATTGACCCGGAGCGACACTGTGCGTTTATCGAACAGGAAACAGTCTCGCCAATGCTGTCAGCCGAACAACTGGTGACAAAGATCGCGGCTGGCCGCCAGCAGGATCGGCAGGAAGCGTTGCTCCAGTTCACTGCGAGTCACCCGCCCGACGTGAGTGCTCACGTTCAGCGCCGCCAGCACCTGCCCGGACGCATCATATATAGGCACGGCGATCGAGCGCAGCCCTTGTTCCAGTTCCTGGTCGACCACACACCAACCCTGTTCCCGCACTTGTTGAATGCAGGCGAACAATGACTCAGGGTCATTCAGGGTACGACTGGTGCGCGCCTTGAGGTCGGCGCGGTCGAGGTATTCGCGCAGGCTGGTGTCGTCCATCGCCGCCAGCAGGATACGGCCCATGGACGTGCAATAGGCCGGCAACCGCCCGCCGACCGACAGGTCGACCGAAATCAGCCGCTCCACCGTAGCCGAGCGGGCTATATACAGAATGTCGTCGCCTTCGAGGGTTGCCATGTTGGCAGCCTCGTGCAACTGGTCGCTGATGCGGTCCAGGTAGGGCTGGGCCGACACCGCCAGCGGTGTTGACGACAAGTAGGCATGGCCCAGGGTCAACACTTTCGGCAACAGCGAATAGGTACGCCCATCGGTAGTGGCGTAACCCAGCTTGATCAAGGTGTGCAGGCAGCGGCGCACGGCAGCCCTGGGGATTTCCGTGCGATGGCTGATCTGGGCGATGGTCAGGTGGCGCTTGCGCTCCTGGAAGGCCTGGATCACCGCCAGGCCACGCGCCAGGGAGGTCATGAAATCAGGGTCACCCGTGAACGCCTGGATACGCTTGGCCGGCGAAGCCACGATCGGCGGTGCCAGCGCAGGTGCGCTTGGGCGGGGCGCTTCTGGGTTGGCAGTTTCGTTGGCCGTGGTTTCGTCGTTCATCGCTCACCTCAAATAAATCGCTGGCTCGTGCGATTATCGAACGAACGGCCGATAATCGCAATTGACCGCCGACAAATTTACTTATACCTTTCTCCTGCCACATGTGGCTTCTTTGGAGAGACTGGTCAGGTACCCACCGTAGAAGTCCCAAGGTAACGGCCTCGCCTCGTGCGGGGCCGTTTTATTTCTGCTTTGGTTAAAACACAGTGAACTGCAGCAGGTACTGTTTGCTCAAAGTTTGTACGAACCGCCAAGGTTATTGAAACTTTGCACGCCATTACATAAGCACCCCCTGTTTGACGATTTACTGATTGCTATAATCGATTCCGCTGGCCCGGATCGACACGCTGCCATGCAACACTGGCCAGGTTTCGTTCGCCCACAGCACGTCGCATGTATGGACAATTTGTCCTGTGCACAACACCAACCCACGACTACTCATTCAGGTATTACTGTGACGAAAGATGAACTGCGCGCAGAACTCGAGCGCCAGGCAGAACGTTACAAGGAAGTTTACGGTGGTGAAGTCACCACCTATGCCGCGCAACCGGAACCGGAACGCAAGCCGTGGCGCAAACGTGCCACTGTCCAGGACCAGGCGTTCAGCCAGGAACTGGAAAAAATGGAAAAGGAACTGCGCAGCGAGCAACCCTGATCTGCTCGCTGCACGGCCATCACGTCGCGGGCGCAGCGCCCTCGACGCGGCTTATCTTTACTGAAAAGCCGAGGATGAAATGGAATCACACAAATTTCATACAACCGTTTGAAGCCTGATCGCTCCTGGATTTTCCCGGATATTTGCCGTTTTTTTTGCTTTTTCTCGTTTTTTTGCGGAACTTATTTCGCCAAATCTCGCCGCCAGCCAGGCTGAGAGCGCACTCACAACGCTGCCATCGGTCAGCAGTGGGTGCATCGATTGCCAAGGTTTTCTGGCATAATCCCGCCCCCCTATGACCGCCAGACAACCTTCATGATCGATTTATTCAGCGGACTGGATGCCTGGGTATTGGTGAGCCTGCTGCTCGCCCTGACCTTCGTGCTCGCATTCGAGTTCATCAATGGCTTTCATGACACCGCCAACGCGGTAGCCACCGTCATCTATACCAAAGCCATGCCACCACACCTGGCCGTGTTCTTCTCCGGGGTGTTCAACTTCCTCGGCGTTCTGCTCGGTGGTGTCGGGGTGGCCTACGCCATCGTGCACCTGCTGCCGGTCGAGCTGCTGATCAATGTGAATACCGGGCATGGCCTGGCCATGGTCTTCTCGTTGCTGGCCGCCGCCATCACCTGGAATCTCGGGACCTGGTACTTCGGCATCCCCGCATCCAGCTCGCACACCCTGATCGGCTCGATCCTCGGGGTGGGCCTGGCCAATGCACTGATCAACGACATCCCGCTGGGCGATGGCGTCAACTGGCAGAAGGCGATCGACATCGCCATGTCGCTGGTGGTCTCGCCGATCGCCGGCTTCGCTGTCGCAGCCCTGGTGCTCATCGGCCTGAAATGGTGGCGCCCGCTGTCGAAGATGCATAAGACGCCGGAACAGCGCCGCAAGCTCGACGACAAGAAGCACCCACCGTTCTGGAACCGCCTGGTCCTGGTGATTTCGGCCATGGGCGTGAGCTTCGTGCACGGGTCCAACGATGGCCAGAAAGGCATCGGCCTGATCATGCTGGTGCTGATTGGCATCGTTCCGGCCAAGTTCGTCCTCGACCTGAACAGCACCACCTACCAGATCGAGCGCACCCGCGACGCCACCTTGCACATGAGCCAGTTCTACCAGCGCAACGCCGCCACCCTCGGCGAGTTCCTGGCACTGGGCAAGGCCAAGTCGACCGACTTGCCGGAGCAGTTCAGCTGCAACCCGCAACAGACCGAACCGACCATTGCCGCCTTGCAGGCGTCGCTGCAAGGCGTGACCGACTACCATGCGCTGGATGCCGAGAAGCGTGTTGAAGTGCGCCGCTATTTGCTGTGCCTGGACGACACTGCGAAGAAAGTAGGCAAGCTGCCTGGCCTGGAGGCCCGTGAAAAGGCCGACCTCGAGAAGCTGCGCAAGGACCTGACCGCCACGACCGAATACGCTCCGTTCTGGGTGATCGTGGCCGTTGCCCTGGCCTTGGGCCTGGGCACCATGGTCGGCTGGAAGCGTGTGGTACTGACCGTCGGCGAAAAGATCGGCAAGCAGGGCATGACCTATGCCCAGGGCATGTCTGCGCAGATCACCGCAGCCTGCGCCATTGGCATGGCCAACGTGTTCGCCCTGCCGGTGTCGACCACCCACGTGCTGTCGTCCGGCGTTGCCGGCACCATGGTCGCCAACAAGAGCGGCCTGCAAGGCGGCACCGTGAAGACCATCCTGCTGGCCTGGGTACTGACCCTGCCGGCCTCGATGGGCCTGGCGGCCGGCCTGTTCTGGCTGGCGTCCAAGGCACTGGCCTGAGCGATCCCGCTGCACTGAAAAGGCGCCCTGTGGGAGCGGCCTTGTGTCGCGAAAGGGCTGCGAAGCGGCCCCAGGATCTATGCAAAAGCACAGATTGCTGGGGCCGCTGGGCGGCCCTTTCGCGACACAAGGCCGCTCCCACAAAGGCCGCGCTGCCTTCACTTCTTCTTGCCACCCAGCAATGACCCCATCAACCCCCGCACCAATTGCCGCCCGAACTGATTGGCCGCCTGGCGCACCGCCGACTTGATCGCCTGCCCCGCCGCACTCTGCAAAAAATCCCCTGCCTTGTCGGCGAAACTCTCTTCATCCGCTTTCGGCACTGGCGCCGGCTCGACCGGCTCACCTTTGCGCTGGGTCAGCATCTCATACGCCGACTCCCGGTCGATCGCCTTGTCATACCGCCCCAGCAAAGGCGAAGCCGCAATCAACGCGCTGCGCTCGGCCGCACTCAGCGGCCCGATCCGCGATTGCGGTGGCGCGATCAGCACCCGCTGGACCATCGCCGGCGTGCCCTTGTCTTCCAGGGTGCCGACTAACGCCTCGCCAATCCCTAGTTCGGTCAGCACCGCCAGGCTGTCAAACGCCGGGTTCGGGCGGAAGCCATCCGCCACGGCCCTGAGCGATTTTTGCTCTTTGGCGGTAAAGGCGCGCAGGCCATGCTGGATACGCAAGCCCAATTGGGCCAATATGCTATCGGGCAGATCGCCCGGCGACTGGGTGACGAAATACACGCCAACCCCCTTGGAACGGATCAGCCGTACCACCTGTTCCAGGCGGTCCTGCAGTGCTTTCGGCGTGCCGTTGAACAACAGATGCGCCTCATCGAAGAACAGCGCCAGTACCGGTTTGTCAGCATCACCGCGCTCCGGCAGTTGCTCGAACAGCTCAGCCAGCAACCACAGCAGGAATGTCGCGTACACCTTCGGCGCCTCATGCACCAGCCGGCTGGCGTCGAGCAGGTGGATACGCCCGCGGCCATCGGCATCCGGCCGCAACAGGTCCTCCAGTTGCAGCGCCGGTTCGCCAAACAGCGCCTCAGCCCCTTGCTGCTCCAGCGTCGCCAGCCGGCGCAGCAAGGCCTGAGTCGAGCCAGTGGTCATCAACGCACTGTCTTCGCCGAGCAGTTGCGGGTTGTCCTTCAGGTGCGCCAACAGGGCCTTGAGATCTTTCAGGTCGAGCAGCAGCAAGCCTTCGCGATCCGCCACCTTGAATGCCGCATACAGGGCGGCCTGCTGGCTGTCGGTCAACTCCAGCAGGTTGCCAAGCAGCAGCGGGCCCATTTCGCTGAGCGTGGTCCGCAACGGGTGCCCCGACTGCCCCGCCACGTCCCAGAGCGTTAACGGATAGGCTTGGGGGGTATGCCCAAGCCAAGGCATGCCAGCGATTCGCTCGGCCACTTTGCCTTGTGGCGTGCCTGCAGCACCCAGGCCGCACAGGTCGCCTTTGACGTCTGCCGCGAACACCGCCACCCCGGCATCGCTGAACACCTCCGCCAGGTGCTGGAGGGTCACGGTCTTGCCAGTACCCGTAGCACCGGCGACCAGGCCATGGCGATTGGCCAGGCGCATGGCTTGCTGGACTGGCTGACCGCCTGGGTCAGCACCTACAACTATGGTCGAAGTATCCGACATCTCTCTCATCCCCCGCTCAAGCTTTGGCTTAATTCGGCCGATACCATTGGGTGATATTCGCCTTAATAGACAGGAGCAACCGAAAAGGACTTTTCGGGATGTTGCACTGTTTGCAGCGATACCGTGCGAACGCCCGATAAAACCTTAGCGGAATCGATTACGCCATGAACAAAAACCTGCGTTTCAGCCACAAGATCCTTCTGGCTGCGTCATTGATCGTGATACTCGCCTTCAGCCTATTCACCTTTTACAACGATTACCTTCAGCGTAATGCGATCCGCCAGGATCTGGAGAATTATCTGGCTGAAATGGGCGAGTCCACTTCGACCAACATCCGCAACCTGTTCGATGGCCGTATCAAACTGGTCGAAAACCTGGCGCAGAACATTGCCCAGCAACCGGCCAACGCTGAAACACTGATGGGCCAGAATGCCCTGATCTCGAGCTTCCTCACGGTCTACCTGGGCAAGGTCGATGGTGGCTTCAGCGTGCGCCCTGATTCCAAGATGCCCGATGGCTACGACCCGCGCACCCGCCCCTGGTACAAGGACGGCATGAACGCGCAGGGCACCATTCTCACCGAGCCTTACATCGACATGGCCACCAACAAGATGGTCATCGGCATCATCAGCAAGGTTTCCGCCAACGTCGGCGTGGTCGGTGGCGACCTTGCCCTCGATGGCCTGGTACAAATCATCAACTCGCTGAACTTTGGCGGCATGGGTTATGCCTTCCTGGTCAACGACCAAGGCAAGATCCTGGTCCACCCGGACAAGGATCTGGTGATGAAGTCGCTGTCGGACCTGTTCCCACAGGACACGCCGAAACTGTCCGGCGCGCTGACCGAAGTCAGCGCCGACGGCCAAGCCCGCCTGCTGACCTTCACCCCGATCAAGGGCCTGCCTTCGGCCAACTGGTACATCGGCCTTTCGGTGGACCGGGACAAGGCCTTTGCCATGCTCAGCACCTTCCGCACCTCGGCGGTGATCGCCACGCTGGTGGCGGTGGTGATCATCATCGGCCTGCTCGGCCTGCTGATCCGCGTGCTGATGCAGCCGCTGCTCACCATGACCCGGGCCATGGAAGACATCGCCGAAGGTGAAGGCGACCTGACCAAGCGCCTGAGCATCCACAGCGACGACGAGTTCGGCATCCTCGGCAAAGCCTTCAACCGCTTCGTCGAACGCATCCACGGCTCGATCCGCGAAGTGTCGTCGGCGACCGAGCAGGTCAATGAAGTGGCCCTGCGCGTGATCAGCGCCTCGAATTCATCGATGGCCAACTCCGACGAGCAGTCCAACCGCACCAACAGCGTCGCCGCAGCCATCAACGAACTTGGCGCCGCTGCCCAGGAAATCGCTGGCAATGCCGCTCAAGCCTCGCAGCACGCCAGCTCCGCGCGCCTGCTGGCCGAGGAAGGCCAGCAGGTGGTGGAGCGCAACATCGCCGCGATGAACCGCCTGTCCGACCTGATCGTCACCTCGAGCGCGCACATCGAGACGCTCAACAGCAAGACCGTGAACATCGGCCAGATCCTCGAAGTGATCACCAGTATTTCCCAGCAAACCAACCTGCTGGCGCTCAATGCTGCGATCGAGGCGGCCCGCGCCGGTGAGGCCGGGCGTGGTTTCGCCGTGGTTGCCGACGAGGTACGCAACCTGGCGCACCGCACCCAGGAGTCGGCACAGCAGGTGCAGACCATGATCGAAGAGTTGCAGGTCGGCGCCCGCGAGTCGGTCGATACCATGAGCCAGAGCCAGCGCCACAGCCAGGACAGCATGCAGATCGCCAACCAGGCCGGCGAGCGCCTGGACAGCGTGACCGTGCGCATTGGCGAAATCGACGGCATGAACCAGTCGGTGGCCACTGCCACGGAAGAGCAGACCGCAGTGGTCGATTCGATCAACATGGACATCAACGAAATCAACATGCTCAACCAGGAAGGTGTCGAGAACCTCCAGGCCACCCTGCGCGCCTGCTCGGACCTGGAGCAGCAGGCCACCCGCCTGAAGCATCTGGTCGGCAGCTTCCGGATCTGACCGCCAGACCGCGTCGCCTGCTTCGCGGCTAAATCCGCTCCTACAGGATTGCGCAATTCCCTGCAGGAGCGCGGCTTAAGCCGCGAAGAATCCACCCCTGCCCTGCCGCCCAACCCGATCGAACAAACTATCCTTCTGGTAGGTCAACCTTTAGGCGCGTCATCGCCAGATGACAAACCCGAAGACGATCCCGGAGGGATGCTGATCGTGCACATCGCCGACATCACCATGTTCTACGCCCCGGCCAGCGGCGGCGTGCGGACTTACCTCGACGCCAAACACCATCGCCTCGACGCGCTTGCGGGCGTACGCCACAGCCTTCTGATCCCCGGCCCCAGCGCCAGCCATGCCGATGGCATCTACCAGGTCCCTGCACCGCCCCTGCCTTTCGGCAACGGCTACCGCTTCCCGGTGCGCCTGGCGCCTTGGTGCAACGTGCTGCGCCACCTCAAGCCCGACCTGATCGAAGTCGGCGACCCTTACCTGACTGCCTGGGCGGCGCTGGAAGCCCGGCGCAAGCTCGACGTGCCAGTGATCGGCTTCTACCACTCCGACCTGCCACTGCTGGTGAGCAACCGCATGGGTAACTGGTTCACACCGAATGTCGAAGCCTATGTGAGCAAACTCTATGGCAATTTCGACCGGGTGCTGGCGCCGAGCCTGGTGATGGCCGACAAACTGCGCCGCCTCGGCGTGCGCGACGTGCACGTGCAGCGGCTGGGTGTCGACCTGCAGACCTTCCACCCTGACCGGCGCGACCCGCAACTGCGGGCCCAGCTGGGCATCGCCGATACCAGCCGCCTGCTCATCTATGCCGGGCGTGGCTCACGGGAGAAGAACCTGCCCGTGCTGCTCGAATGCATGCAACACCTTGGGCAGCCCTACCACCTGTTGCTGGTCGGCTCGAACATGCCGGCCAACGTGCCCGGGAACGTCACCGTCATCGACCATTTCCGCCCGCCGCAAGAAGTCGCCCGGCTGATGGCCAGCGCCGACCTGCTGGTGCATGCTGGCGACCAGGAAACCTTCGGCCTGGTCATCCTCGAAGCCATGGCCAGTGCCACGCCGGTGGTCGCGGTTCGCGCCGGGGCGTTCGGCGAAATCGTCAACGATCAGTGTGGCCGTCTGTGCCCGGCCAATGATGGCCGGGCGATGGCCTTGGCGGTGCGCGAAGCGTTCGAAGCCGGCGTGCGCAAGCTGGGTGCCCAGGCTCGCCGCCATGTGGAGCAACATTATTCATGGGACAACGTGGTCTGCGGCCTGCTGCAACACTACCAGGCAGTGCTCGGCCACCAACCTCAGGTCCGCGCCCATGGCTGAGGCCGCTACCGCCTCGGGCAGCCTGATGCTGGTGCTGCACGATGTGGCGCCCGAGACTTGGCCGGACTACCAGCCGTTCGTGCAGGCCGTGGACGAGATGGGTGACGTGCCAATGACTTGGCTGGTGGTGCCGGACTTTCATCACCGCAACCCGCTGACCCGCTCACCAACCTTCTGCCGCCTGCTCGAACGGCGCCTGGCGCAGGGTGACGAGCTGGCCCTGCACGGCTTTTACCACGCCGACGATGGGCCCACCCCGCGCAGCCTCGGCGAGTACTTCATGCGGCGCATCTACACCCACGAAGGCGAATTCTATGCCCTGGACCAGGCGCAAGCCCTGCAGCGCCTGGAACGAGGCCTGGCGCTGTTCGCCGGGCAAGGCTGGCCAGTGGCCGGGTTCGTCGCCCCGGCCTGGCTGATGAGCCAAGGCACCCGGCAGGCACTGAGCCAGCTCCCCCTGCGTTACACCAGCACGCCCCGGCACCTTTACCGCTTGCCGGACTTCACCGCGTTCGAGGCGCCGGGGCTGGTATGGAGCGCACGCAGCGCGTGGCGCCGGGGGCTGTCGAAGGTGGTCTGCGACTGGCAGTGTCGGCGCTGGCGCAGCGCTGACACCCTGCGTCTGGGTTTGCATCCTGTCGACATGCGCCACCGCTCATCGCGCAATTACTGGCTGCGCACCCTCGATCACTTGCTGCAGCAAGGCCGGGAGCCACTGACCAAGTCGGCGTGGCTGGAGCGCCAGGTGGGCGCATGAACCGCTTCGGCTGGCTGGCCCTGGCACTGGCTGGCGCCCTGCTGGTGCCGGCCTGGCTCGGCGGCGACGAACTGCTGCCCAGGCTGGCGGCCTTCGACACCCGGTTATTGCTGGCCCTGCTCGGCATGATCCTGCTGTGCTGGGTGATCAATGCCATGCGCCTGCGCCTGCTGCTCGGCCAGCAGGCGGCGCAGCTGGGTCGGGTGCGCAGCCTGGGCGTGGTGATGGCCACCGAGTTCGCTATCTGTACCACGCCTGGCGGCAGCGGCGGCCCGATCACCCTGATGGCCCTGCTCGCCCGTGACCGCATCGGGCCGGCCCGTAGTGGTGCGGTATTTGCCATGGATCAGTTGAACGACCTGCTGTTCTTTTTCTGCGCGATGCTGGCGATTGCCGGTTATGCCCTGTTCCACAGCCTCGGGCGCAGTCAGCAAAGCATGTTGCTGGGCAGCGCTTTGATGCTGTGTGCAGCCCTGACCATGATCGTGGTACTGCTGCGTTATCGCCGGGCTGTGATGCGCTTCAACGGGCGCCTGCTGCAACGCCTGGGCATGCCCGCCAGGCGCAAACGCCGCTGGGCCCGCAAGGTTCTGCATTTCATCGACGCCCTGGCACAGACCTGGCAGCTGCCCAAACGCACCCTGGCGCTGGTGTTCACCCTCACCTGCCTGCACTGGAGCCTGCGCTACAGCGTGCTGTACCTGGTGCTGCAGGGCCTGGGGGTGGAGCTATCGTGGATCCCGAGCTTCCTGGTGCAGATGCTGTCGCTCAGCGCCGGGCAATTCAGCCTGCTGCCAGGTGGCGCTGGTGCCGCCGAGCTGACATCAGCCAGCCTGCTGACGCCGCTGGTGGGCAGTTCGACAGCCGCAGCGGCGATCTTCATCTGGCGGGCGATCACTTACTACTTTTATCTGCTGGCGGGCGGGCCGGTGTTTTTCTGCCTGCTGGCGCGTCCGTTGCTGGAGCGCTGGCGGGGTCAGGCGGGTTGAGCTGGCGCCACAATTGGGCGGCATCGGGGAAGTCGGTGCCGTCATCGTCGCTCAGGGCTTCGGGGTCGTAGCGGGCCAGGCAGCCTTCGCCGAGGGTGGGTGGGGATGAGGCTGTGGGCTGGTTACGCTTGGCCATAAGTGACTCCCGTTAACGAGGGTGCTTCACGCCCCTGTGGGAGCGAGCGTGCCCGCGAACACCGGCGACGCCGGTGCCATCCATCGCACCGCCTGCTTGGCGGGCACGCCCGCTCCCACAAGGGCTGCTGCGCAGCCCCACTGACTATCAGTCGAATACCACGGTCTTGTTGCCATGCACCAGTACGCGGTCTTCCAGGTGATAGCGCAGGCCACGGGCCAGAACCATCTTCTCGACATCACGGCCGAAGCGGACCATGTCTTCGATGCTGTCGGCGTGGCTCACACGCACCACGTCCTGCTCGATGATCGGGCCGGCGTCCAGCTCCTCGGTTACATAATGGCAGGTCGCACCGATCAGCTTCACGCCACGCAGGGCTGCCTGGTGATACGGCTTGGCGCCGACGAACGATGGCAGGAAGCTGTGGTGGATGTTGATGACCTTTTCGGCATAGTCCTGGCACAGTTGCGGCGGCAGGATCTGCATGTAACGCGCCAGCACCACCACGTCAGCCGCGTGCTCCTGAACCAGGCGCGACACTTCGGCAAAGGCCGGGGCCTTGTCCTTGGGGTCGACCGGCACGTGGAAGAACGGAATACCGTGCCACTCGACCATGCTGCGCAGGTCGTTGTGGTTGGAAATCACGCACGGGATCTCGCAGTCCAGTTCATCGGTGTGCCAGCGGTGCAGCAGATCAGCCAGGCAGTGCGATTCGCGGCTGGCCATCAAGACCACACGCTTCTTCTGCGCCGAGTCGGTAATACGCCAGGTCATGGAGAACTCTTCGGCGATCGGCGCGAAGGCCTCACGGAACGCCTCGATACCGAATGGCAGCGATTCGGCGCGGATTTCATGGCGCATGAAGAACCAGCCGCTCTGTTCATCAGAGTGGTGGCTGGCTTCGTTGATCCAGCCATTGTACAAGGCCAGGAAATTACTGACTTTCGCCACGATGCCAACACGGTCGGGGCAGGCGATCACCAGACGATAGGTGCGCATGAATTAAGACTCCAGAACTTCGCAAAGGCGCTCATTCTAGCGGCCCGACCAGAAAAACGCAGTAATCATCGCGCCCGCCGGCAATGATATGCCCGGCCACCCTGGCCGTGAGCCCGGCGGCTACAGCCTGATCACAACCAGGCCGAAGTCCAGGGCCTTATGTAAAATTTTCTTAATCTTGAGATATTTTGTCACAGGGCTAATAACAGTTAAGTACTGAATAATATGTTTACTTGAGAGTATCGCCTGTCTATTATTGCCTCACACATTTCTGAACACGCATTAAAGGAACACTCCATGTCCCTGATCAACGAGTACCGCGCTACCGAAGAAGCCATCAAGGAACTTCAGGCCCGCCTGGCCAACCTGTCGCAGGATGACAAGCTGAAGAAAGAACTGGAGTTCGAAGGCAAACTGCGCAACCTGATGGGCGAATATTCCAAGTCGCTGCGCGACGTCATTGCCCTGCTCGACCCAGAGTCGAAACTGAGCAAAGGCCCACGCGGTGCAGCGAAACCTGTTGCTACCAAGCGTGCGCGCAAGGTCAAGCAATACAAGAACCCGCACAACGGTGAAGTGATCGAAACCAAAGGCGGCAACCACAAGACCCTGAAAGAATGGAAAGCCAAATGGGGCGGCGACGTGGTTGAAAGCTGGGCGACCCTGCTGGACTGATTGTCCGCAGCAACGCTGCTACATATACCAACAAGAACGCCGGCATGATGCCGGCGTTTTTGTTTGTTCATTCAACACTGATGGCAAACTGCTCAGCCAAGTTGCGGGCATGCGCCTGCCACGCCGCCAACACCCGCCGTCCGGCCTCGTCGGCGTTGGCCCAGGCGCTCAGCCTGGCCTGCTCGAAATCCCCCAGCGTGTTCGGTGCGCCCCACTGCGGGTCGCTCAGGCGTCGCTGGCAGAAGCCATACCAGCGTTGGCGCTCTTCGCTGTTCAGGGTCTGCGGGAAGTTACGGGCGCGATACCGGAACAGCAACTCCGGCAGGCGCGAATCATCGAACATCCAGTGGCCATGCGCTAACTGGGCAGGGTCCAGCGTACGAACTTGCTCGCACAAGCGACGGTCGCGATCACCGATGAAACCGTCATACAACTGCTGTTCCGGGTCTTCCACCGCAGCGAAATCTTCCTTGCCATAGATAAACTCCAGCTTGTCTTGCCACAGCGCCTGTTGCTTAGCCAGTTGTTCAGCACGTGATTGCACCTGTGGCAAATCGATGCCCAGTCGCTGCTGATCGGCAGGGCGCAATACCGAAAGCGGAGCCACTACGGGGCAGCGATTGATCTGCACCAACTTGAGCGGAACCGGTAATTGCCCCTCGGACAATTGCTCATGCCGCGTGTACAAACGCTCGCGCAGTACCTCGGCACTTTCCCTTATTAACGGTAGGGTTTCCTGGTGCAGGTCGCATACAATCAGTGCATTGCGATTACGCGGGTGCCAGGCCAACGGCAAGACCACGCCCAGATAATTACGCGCCGCAGAAAAACGCCCAGATATATGCACCATCGGCTGCAACAGGCAGATCTGTTCCATCACTTTGTGCTTGCTGCGCAACTGGAACAGCCATTCGTACAACTTGGGTTGTTTCTGCCTGATCAGGCGTGCCAAAGCAATGGTGGCCCGTACGTCGGAAAGCGCTTCATGGGCATGCCCGTGGTCGATGCCATTGGCCTGGCTGAGCAATTCCAGGCGCAGGCTGGTGCGCCCGTCCTGTTGTGGCCAGACGATACCCTCCGGGCGCAGGGCATAGGCAGTGCGCACCACGTCGATCAGGTCCCAGCGGCTGTTGCCGCCCTGCCACTCGCGGGCATAAGGGTCGAAGAAGTTGCGGTACAGGCTGTAGCGGGTGACTTCATCGTCAAAACGCAGGGTGTTGTAGCCGGCGCTGCATGTGCCGGGGCGCGCCAGTTGCGCGTGCACCCGGGTCATGAACTCGGCTTCGCACAAGCCCTGCCTGGCGAGTTGCTCGGGGGTGATACCAGTGACCAGGCAGGCCGCCGGGTGCGGCAGAATATCGTCCGAGGGGCGGCAGTAGAGGTTGATCGGTTCTTCGATCTCGTTGAGTTCGAAATCGGTGCGCACACCTGCAACCTGCAGCGGCCGGTCGCAGCGCGGGTTGATGCCTGTGGTTTCGTAGTCGTGCCAGAAGATGCTGGAAGTCACGGGGTCGTCCTGTTTCAAGGTCGACCGATTCTAGCGGAGACAGGCTCAGGCGGAAGCGTTGGCGGGGCGGAAACTGAAATAGTCGCGCAGCGAGCGGACGAATTCGTCGTATTCGCGCGGCGCCTGCAACAGCATGAAGCCAGAATCGTAGTGGCCCGGGGTCTGGTCTTCCCGGCACCACAGGCAGCTGGCGGTCAGGTTGATGAACTGAAACCCGCCACCCGCCAACGGCAGGCGCAATTGCAGTTCAAAGTCCGGCCCGACCAGCACGGGTAGCGAGCTGATCAGCATGATGCCGTCTTCGGAGGCATTGCCCAGCTGACCGATCGGCTGATCGGTGAAACGGTTGTAGACCGTCAGCACACAAGGCAACTGATGGCGTTCGATATGGCGCTGGATGAACATGATAGCGAGTGCAGTCCTGTACCTGGTGCCAGGAATGCGAGGTACTGGCGGTTGCTGTAACGACTGAGTTACAGATTAGCGCAGCAGCCCGGGCAAATCCCGTGAAATTAGAGACACCTTGGTGTTAACGCCAAGTGGGGGTAGTCACCGGGTTGGTCACTGCCGCCTCCCCACCCCGGTAGTGACCGAGCTTCTGCAGGGTCTCCAGCCGCGCCTTGGCGCGATAGGCGTATTCATTGCCCGGGTACTGCTGGATCAGGTACTCGTAGGTTTGCGCGGCATCCACATAAAGCATGTCACGCTCAAGGCATTGACCGCGCAGCAGCGACACTTCCGGGTGGATGAACGGCCGCGCACGGCTGGTGCGGTCGACCTGCGACAACTCCAGCATGACCTTCGAACAGTCGCCCCGGTCATAGGCGCGGTAGGCGTTGTTCAGGTGGTGGTCCATGGACCAGCGGGTGCAGCCGACGGTGCTGGCCGCCAGGGCAATGATGATCAGGGCGCGCATGGGGTATCTCCTTTGATGCCAGTGTATCGGCCATTGCCGGCAAATCTTCACAGCGTTTTGCAAGGATACTCCCACCCGTTCAAATGCCACCCTGCATCGGCCGCAGGTAGTGCAACGGAACAATGACTACAGCGTAATTGAGGAGTAGCCTTTCGCTGCGCTTCACTATAGGAGTCTGTGCATGAGCATCCGCCGTACCAAAATCGTCGCCACCCTTGGCCCCGCCAGCAACTCGCCGGAAGTGATCGAACAGCTGATCCTTGCCGGCCTGGACGTGGCACGCCTGAACTTCTCCCACGGCACGCCGGACGAGCACAAGGCACGCGCCCGCCTGATCCGTGACATCGCCGCCAAGAACGGCCGCCATGTCGCACTGTTGGGCGACCTGCAGGGTCCGAAGATCCGCATCGCCAAGTTCGCCAACAAGCGCATCGAACTGAAGATCGGTGACAAGTTCACGTTCTCCACCGCCCACCCGCTGACCGAAGGCAACCAGGACATCGTCGGTATCGACTATCCCGACCTGGTCAAGGACTGCGGCGTCGGTGACGAACTGCTGCTCGACGACGGCCGTGTGGTCATGCGCGTCGAGACCGCCACCGCAGATGCCCTGCACTGCGTGGTGATCATCGGTGGCCCGCTGTCGGACCACAAAGGCATCAACCGCAAAGGTGGCGGCCTGACCGCTCCGGCCCTCACCGAAAAAGACAAGGCCGACATCAAGCTCGCCGCGGAAATGGACCTGGACTACCTGGCCGTCTCGTTCCCGCGTGACGCCAGCGACATGGAATACGCCCGCAAGCTGCGTGACGAATCTGGCGGCAGCGCCTGGCTGGTGGCCAAGATCGAACGCGCCGAAGCCGTTGCCGACGATGAAACACTCGACAAGCTGATCCTCGCCTCCGACGCCGTCATGGTTGCCCGTGGCGACCTGGGTGTGGAAATCGGCGACGCCGAGCTGATCGCCATTCAGAAGAAGATCATCCAGCACGCCCGCCGCAACAACAAGGCGGTGATCGTCGCGACCCAGATGATGGAGTCGATGATCCAGAACCCGATGCCGACCCGCGCCGAAGTGTCCGACGTGGCCAACGCCGTACTCGACAACACCGATGCGGTGATGCTGTCGGCCGAAAGCGCCGCAGGTGCCTACCCGATCGAAGCCGTACAGGCCATGGCGCGTATCTGTTCCGGTGCCGAAAAGCACCCGACCAGCCAGAAGTCCAGCCACCGCCTGCACACCACCTTCGAGCGCTGCGACGAAAGCATCGCCCTGGCGGCCATCTACACCGCCAACCACTTCCCGGGCGTGAAGGCGATCATCGCCCTGACCGAAAGCGGCTACACCCCGCTGATCATGTCGCGCCTGCGTTCGCACGTGCCGATCTTCGCGCTGTCACCGCACCGCGCCACCCAGGCCCGCGCCAACATGTTCCGCGGCGTCTACCCGATTGCCTTCGACCCGGCTTCGCTGCCGGCCGACAAGGTCAGCCAGGCGGCCGTCGACGAGCTGCTCAAGCGCGGCCTGGTGGAGCAAGGTGACTGGGTAATCCTGACCAAGGGCGACAGCTACCACACCATCGGTGGCACCAACGGCATGAAGATCCTCCACGTCGGTGACCCGATGGTCGGTTGATCTGCTCCAAATGGGGCCGCTTTGCGGCCCAATCGCGACACAAGGCCGCTCCTACAGGCGATTGCATTTCCCTGTAGGAGCGGCCTTGTGTCGCGAAAGGAGGGCAAAGCCCTCCCTGCTCATTCAGGCATGCTCGACGAACACATCGGCAAACACCTGCCCCCGCGGCACCCCGGCAATGAACAGCCGCCGGGCAAACCGCTCGACGCGTCCCGGCGCCCCGCACACCAGCGCCACTGTCTGCCGCGATGACGGCCGCAACCCCGCCAGCGCCTCCTCCATCTGTTCCGCCAGTACCAGCTCGACCGTCACCCCCTGCAGTTGCATCAGCGACTCAGCCATGTAGTGCCCTGCGTTGTCCCGCGCCACATGCATTACCCGGATCTCCGCTTGATGCCCCTGGCGCAACGCTTCGCGCAAGATGCCCCATAACGGCGCCAGGCCAGTGCCCGCTGCCAGCAGCCAGAGCGGCCGCGCCTGCCAGTCCGGGTCGTAATGCAGCGCCCCGCCCCGCAACTCGCCCAGGCGCAACTGGTCGCCCACCTGCAACCCACGCGCCTTGTCGCAAAAGGCACCGGGATGCTGGCAATCGATATGAAACTCGAGGAAGTCATCCTCCCCCGGCAAGCTGGCAAGTGAGTAAGGCCTGGCAACAGCGCCATTCCACAACACCACATGCTGCCCCGCCTGATAACGCAGCGCCCGCTCCGGTCGCAGCCGCACGCGCAGCACATCGCCAGACCAGTCGACCGCGCACACCTGTGCCGGCACCCCGTCCTGCTGCGGGTCGAACACGGCCACCCGCAGGTCCTCTACCACCTGGCACTGGCAGGCCAGGCGCCAGCCCAGGGCATGTTTGTCGAGCGCCAGGGCCTCGGGCAAGGCGTCCGCCGGCTGCCCTTCCAGGCAATGCACCAGGCAGGCGTGGCAACTGCCGGCACGGCAGCTGTAGGGCACATTCAGCCCGGCACCGTTGAGGGCATCGAGCAGGTTGCTGCCGTTCGGCACCGCCCAGCGGCGCTCGCCCACGCAAAGTTCGGGCATGGTAAGTCTGTCTCCGTCGATCATCGAGTCACTGTATGCCAAGCGCGCATTGGCAGCAAAAAGGATGCCTGCCAGCTGCCGACCATGGTCCAGACCACGCGCAGGTGTTTCGCGCGGTGAGGCGCGCTATACTGCCGCGCCCTTTTGCGTCGGCCAGCCTGCCGGCGCGCCTTGCAAGGCGCTTCGACACGCTGGTCGGCACCGTCGAGCGTCTTTTTGAATGTTCCCGTCTTTAAGAGGAGCGCGCTGCATGACCGTGATCAAGCAAGACGACCTGATTCAGAGCGTCGCCGACGCCCTGCAATTCATTTCGTACTACCACCCCGTCGATTTCATCCAGGCGATGCACGAGGCCTACCTGCGTGAAGAGTCGCCTGCGGCACGCGATTCGATCGCCCAGATCCTGATCAACTCGCGCATGTGCGCCACTGGCCACCGCCCGATCTGCCAGGACACCGGTATCGTGACCGTGTTCATCCGCGTGGGCATGGACGTGCGCTGGGACGGCGCCACCATGAGCGTCGACGACATGATCAACGAAGGTGTGCGTCGCGCCTACAACCTGCCTGAAAACGTCCTGCGCGCTTCGATCCTGGCCGACCCGGCCGGTGCCCGCAAGAATACCAAGGACAACACCCCGGCCGTCATCCACTACTCCATCGTCCCTGGCGACAAGGTCGAAGTGGACGTTGCAGCCAAAGGCGGCGGCTCGGAGAACAAGTCGAAGATGGCCATGCTCAACCCGTCCGACTCGATCGTCGACTGGGTGCTGAAGACCGTTCCCACCATGGGCGCTGGCTGGTGCCCGCCTGGCATGCTCGGCATCGGCATCGGCGGTACCGCCGAGAAGGCTGCGGTCATGGCCAAGGAAGTGTTGATGGAGTCCATCGACATCCACGAACTGAAAGCCCGTGGCCCGCAAAACCGCCTCGAAGAGATCCGCCTGGAGCTGTTCGAGAAGGTCAACCAGCTGGGCATCGGCGCCCAGGGCCTGGGCGGCCTGACCACGGTGCTCGACGTCAAGATCATGGACTACCCGACTCACGCCGCCTCGCTGCCGGTGTGCATGATCCCGAACTGCGCCGCCACCCGTCACGCCCACTTCGTGCTCGACGGCAACGGCCCGGCCGAGCTGGAAGCGCCGTCGCTGGACGCCTACCCGGAAATCGTCTGGGAAGCCGGCCCAAGCGCCCGTCGCGTCAACCTCGACGACATCACCCCGGAAGAAGTCGCCAGCTGGAAACCGGGCGAGACCATCCTGCTCAACGGCAAGATGCTCACCGGTCGCGATGCGGCCCACAAGCGCATGGTCGAGATGCTCAACCGCGGTGAACAACTGCCGGTAGACCTCAAGGGCCGCTTCATCTACTACGTCGGCCCGGTCGATCCAGTCGGTGACGAAGTGGTAGGCCCAGCCGGCCCGACCACTGCCACCCGCATGGACAAGTTCACCCGCCAGATCCTTGAGCAGACCGGCCTGCTGGGCATGATCGGCAAGTCCGAGCGTGGCCCGACCGCGATCGAAGCGATCAAGGACAACAAGGCCGTGTACCTGATGGCCGTCGGCGGCGCCGCCTACCTGGTGGCCCAGGCGATTCGCAAGTCGAAGGTCCTGGCCTTCGCCGAACTGGGCATGGAAGCGATCTACGAGTTCGAGGTCAAGGACATGCCGGTGACCGTCGCCGTCGACAGCAACGGTGAGTCGGTGCACATCACTGGCCCTGCCCTGTGGCAGAGCAAGATTGCCCAGAGCCTGGCAGTCGAAGTGAAGTAAACCTGTTGTAAAGGCGGCGCCTGCTTCGCGGGCACGCCCGCTCCCACAAGTACAGCTCGAGCCTGAAGGCTACGCTGTATCTGTGGGAAGCCTGCTGTAACGGCGGCGCCTGCTTCGCGGGCACGCCCGCTCCCACAAGTACGGCTCAAGCCTGAAGGCTACGCTGTATCTGTGGGAAGCCTGCTGTAACGGCGGCGCCTGCTTCGCGGGCACGCCCGCTCCCACAAGTACGGCTCAAGCCTGAAGGCTACGCTGTATCTGTGGGAGCGGGCGTACCCGCGAACAGGCGCCGCCGCTCTCACAGAAGCCTCTCGAACTGTTCCGGCCAGTCCCTGCGGGTAAACACTTGCCCCTCCCGCCTCACCCGCCGCACTTCCTCAAGATCCACCTCACACACCAGCCACTGGCTGCTCACCGGGCTCATCGCCCCACTCAGCGCAACCACCCCGTCCCCCGGCATCCCATGATCCGGCGGAACGAACAGCCCAGCCCGGCCGATGTTCTCATCCAGTGCCGGCGACCAGGGCGCCACCCCTACCGTCGGGCTTTGCAACACGGCTACCTGGTTTTCCAATGCCCGTGCCTGTGCGCCAATGCGCACCCGGTGGTAACCCGCCTCGGTGTCGGTACAGCTCGGCGCCAGGATCAGGTCGGCACCACCTTCGGCGAGGCGCCGCGCCAGCATCGGGAACTCGTTGTCGTAACAGATCAGGATGCCCAGGCGCCCAAGATCAGTGTCGAACACCTGCAGCCCCTCTCCGGCAGCAATGCCCCACTGCTCCCGCTCGAAGCGGGTCATCATCAGCTTGTCCTGATAACCGAGTTTGCCCTTTGGGCCGAACAGCCAGGCCCGATTACGGTACTGCCCATCCAGGTCGAGCACCGGCAGGCTGCCCGGCTGCAGGTAGATGCCCCAGCGCCGGGCAATCCCTTCGCACAGCGCCAGCCACGGCTCGATGAGCGGCTGGATGCCGGCGATCGAAGCCTTGAGGTCACCCCGCTGCTCGGCCGGCAACTGGCCGCTAAGCACCAGCCCGGCGTATTCCGGCAACAGCAGCAACCGGGCGCCCGCTTCCACCGCCTCGGCGCACAAGGCCTGCAGATGGTCGGCATAGGCATCCCAGGTTTCATGCAACTCGATGGCGTACTGGCAGGCTGCGAGACGAATCAAATCGGCAGCTCCTTGGTCCAGAACGACAGGATCTTTTCCGAGCTTTCCTGCTCGTCCAGGTCGCGCCAGGCATAGCGGGTGCGCAGGGAAGGGTCGTGCAGGAAGCCACGATTGCGCCAGAACCCATGCAGCGGCTTGTAATCCGCAGGCCGGCGCGGGTGTCCTCCCGGTCGCTCGACGGCACAGAACGCGCAGAAGTCGAACTCGGCCAGCTTGTGGGCATAGGATTCGCGCTCGATGAAAAAGCGCACGCCCAGGCCGCGGCCACGGTACTCGGGCAGCACCAGTGACTCGCCGAAGTAGTAGACGCTTGCCGGGTCGCGCCCCAGCGCCAGGAACGGCTGCTGGAACTCCGGGGCTACGTCCACCAGCGGCAGGGCGGTCGAGGCGCCAATGACCTGGCCGGCATCCAGGGCCAGCACCACCAGGCTGCGCCCGGAACGGGCATAGCTGGCCAGGTAGTCGGCCTCGTACTCCGGGGTACCGTCGTACAGATAGGGAAACTCGCGAAACACGGTCAGGCGCAGGCGAGCGAGGTCATCGATGTGAGGCGCGATAGCGGCGCCGTGCAACAGGCGTATTTCCATGCTTGGCGGTCGTTTTGTCGATGTGGATGACGCGCTCGGCTAAGCCGGGCTTGAGGGGAAACCCTATCATCCGAGCCAACGCACCGCCTTTTCCCTACACGACAGGTATTGTTCCATGACCGCTACCGAACTGGTAAATGCTTACTACGCCGCCTTCAATGCTGGCGACATGCCGGCCTTCCTGGCACTGCTCAGCGAAGACGTGATCCACGACATCAACCAGGGCGAGCGGCAGATGGGCAAAGCCAGATTCGCTGCGTTCATGGACAAGATGAACCGCTGCTACCGCGAGCGCCTGGCCGACATCGTGGTGATGCAGAACGCCGACGGCAGCCGGGCGGCTGCGGAATTCACCGTGCATGGCCAATACCTGGCCGACGACGAAGGGCTGCCGGCAGCCAATGGCCAGACCTACGTGCTGCCGGCGGGGGCCTTCTTCTACATTCACTGCGGCAAGATTGCCCGGGTGACCAATTACTACAACCTCAACGACTGGGTCGAGCAAGTCGGTTAAGCGATCCGGGTACCCAGTACCTTGAGGAAAGCGGCCAGCCATGCCGGGTGCGCCGGCCACGCCGGCGCGGTCACCAGGTTGCCATCGACGTGCGCCTGGTCCACCGCGATATCGATGAACGTGCCACCGGCCAGGCGTACTTCCGGCGCACAGGCCGGATAGGCACTGCACTCGCGCCCTTCCAGCACACCCGCCGCCGCCAACAACTGCGCGCCATGGCACACTGCGGCAATCGGCTTGCCCGCCTGGTCGAACGCCCGAACCAGTTCCAGCACCTTCTCGTCCAGGCGCAGGTATTCCGGCGCACGGCCACCCGGGATCAGCAACGCGTCGTAACCCTCGGCCCGCACCCGCACGAAATCATAGTTGAGGGCAAAATTGTGCCCGGGCTTTTCGCTGTAGGTCTGCTCGCCTTCGAAATCATGAATCGCCGTGCGCACGGTCTGCCCTGCGACCTTCTCCGGGCACACCGCATGCACCGTGTGTCCGACCATGCTCAGGGCCTGGAACGGCACCATGGCCTCGTAGTCTTCGACATAGTCGCCCACCAGCATGAGAATCTTCTTCGCCGTCATCGCACCCACTCCTTCGATTGCCTTGGACAGTCACTGCACGATAGCCGCTCTCAGTCGCGCCGGTCGAGCAAGTTGACCACCAGCCGGTCCAGCCAGCCCCATACGCGCTGCTTCACCCGTCGCCACAGCGGGCGGGCATGCCAGTGGTGAAGGTCGACAACCTCGCTCAAGGCGAAATCACGCTCGAAGCTGGCCTGCACGGCAGCCGTCAACGGCGGGTCCAGGGCCTCGATGTTGGCCTCCAGGTTGAAGCGCAGGTTCCAGTGGTCGAAATTGCACGAGCCAATACTGACCCAGTCGTCGATCAGCACCATCTTCAGGTGCAGGAAGCACGGCTGGTATTCGTAGATGCGCACCCCGGCGCGCAATAAGCGGGGGTAATAGCGATGCCCGGCATAACGCACAGAAGGGTGGTCGGTGCGTGGCCCGGTCAGCAGCAGCCGCACATCGACGCCTTTGCTGGCAGCGCGGCGCAACGACCGGCGCACGCTCCAGGTCGGCAGGAAATAGGGCGTGGCCAGCCACACCCGCTGTTTGCCACTGTTGATCGCCCGCACCAGCGAATGCAGGATGTCCTGGTGCTGACGGGCGTCGGCATAGGCCACGCGGCCCATGCCTTGGCCCTGCACCGGCACCCTTGGCAGGCGCGGCAGGCCAAAGCCTTCAGCCGGGCGCCAGGCGGTGCGGCGGTTGTTGGCTTGCCACTGGCGATCGAACAGCAACTGCCAGTCGCTCACCACTGGCCCTTGCATCTGCACCATCACTTCGTGCCAGGCGCTGGCCGGCTCACCTGGCGTCCAGAACTCATCGGTGACGCCCGTGCCGCCCACCACCGCCCAACGTTCGTCCACCAGCAAGAGCTTGCGATGGTCGCGATACAGGTTGCGAAATCCCCGCTTCCAGCGCAGGCGGTTGTAGCAGCGCAAGTACACCCCGGCTTCCACCAGGCGCTGGCGCAACGCTGCGGTAAAGGCCAGCGAGCCGTAGTCATCGAACAGGCAACGCACGCGTACGCCACGCAAAGCCACCTGCTCCAGCGCCTCTACCACAGCCTCGGCACATGCACCCGCCTCGACCAGATACAGTTCGAGGTCGACCTGGAACTCGGCGCGCATGATCGCCTGGAGCATGCGCGGAAAGAACTCGGGGCCGTCGATCAGCAGTTCGAACTGATTGCCACCCCGCCATGGGAAGACCGGCCCCGACATGTCAGCGGGCGTTGAAGATCAGTACCGCATTGACCGGTACCGACGGGTTGATGGATTTCAGCTTGGCGAACGTGCGCAGGCTTTCCAGCCCCGGCAGCAGGCCGAAGTCCGAGGCCCGCAACACCAGCGGTTCGAGGGTCACCACCTGAAAGCGCCGCTCATCCAGGCGAGTGGCCAGCAACAGCGCGTTATAACTGTGCGACTGGCCATGCAGGGTGACCGTCAGCGGCAGGCGCAGCTCGATTTGTGCGCCATCGGCCAGGTCGTTGATCGGCCGCAGGTCGATCTGCGCCTTCACGTTCGCCTCGGCGAAGCGCTGCACCTCGAACAGGTTGTCGCGCATCTGCTCGTCACGCAGCGGGATGCCACTGCTCACCGAGTCCATCTCGATACGCAGCGCTGCCGCACCTTTGCGGTCGACGCTGCCGTGCAAGACCAGGAAGCGATGCACCTCGGCAGTGTCCCCGTTCTTGCCGGTGACGAACGACAGGCGTGAGGACTCGCCATCGAGGTGCCAGTTGGCGTGGGCGGGCAGGCACAAAGCCAGCAGCAGGGCAGGCAGGATACGGGGCAGCTTGAACATGGCAGGTCTCGTGAAACTTGACCGCCAACCTTACCCGCCCGTCCTCATGGCAGCAAGCGGCAGCCCGCCTGCGCGCCCTGCCAGACCGCCTGGTTGCGCTGGCCAAGGCCTTCGGCGCGGACACGCCGCTGTGGGCCGTCTTCCTCCAGCCGGCTCAGGGGCAACCATTGCTTCACATAACCCCGGCAATAGGCTTCGTCGAAGCCCATCACGAAGCGGCACGAGCAGTATTCCTTGGCCGAATAGGCCGAGAGGATGCCCGGGAAGTCCGCCAATGCCTGGCGCTTCAGCCATGCCCAGCCAAGCAAGGCGACGATCATCAGCAACAGCACGCGCTTCATGCGCCCTCCCTGGTCAGTGCTGCGAGCACCCGCTTGAGCAGTTCGTTATGGCGGTAGCTGCCGTCGCGGTCATCGGCATAGCGCACGATCACCAGCTTCTGCGACGGCACGATATACAACGCCTGGCCCCAGTGGCCGAGCGCCGCATAGGTATCGGTCGGGGCGTCGGGCCACGGTGTCGGGCTTCCTGCCAGTGGCAGGTTGAGCCACCAGTGGCCGCCCGGGGTGGGTTCACCGGCTACTGCGGCGGCCTGGGTGAACGCTGTGCGGTTGAACGCAACCCAGCTTGCTGGCAACAGCGGGTGCCCTTGCCAGCGACCATCGCGTTGCATCAACAAACCGATGCGCGCCAGGTCGCGGGCACTGAGGTAGAGGTAGGAAGAGCCGACGAACGTGCCCTCGCCATCACGCTCCCACACCGCGCTATCGATGCCCAGCGGGGTGAACAGCGCTTGCCAGGGATAGTCGGCATAGGTACGGGCATCGAGCATGCCGCGCAGTGCGGCAGCCAGCACATTGCTGTCGCCGCTGGAGTAGAGAAAGCGCTGGCCAGGCTTTTCGGCACTGGCGCGGGCAGCGGCATAAGCCGCCATGTCGTCGCGCCCGCGGGTATAGAGCATGGCCACCACCGAGGACTTCAGCGGTGCGTACTCGTAGTCTTCCTGCCAGTCCAGGCCACTGGCCCAGTGCAGCAGGTCGGCCAGTTGCACATCAGGGTGGGCCTGCATCGGCGGGTAGAAGCGTGCGGCCGGGTCCTGCAGCTGGAAGCGGCCTTCACCCTGGGCCACGCCGAGCACGGTGGCCAGCACGCTCTTGCTGACCGACCAGGTCAGGTGCGCGGTATTGGCGGTGGTGGGGGCGTTGTAGCGTTCGTGGAGGATGCGACCGTCACGGATGATCAACAAGGCGTCGGTGCGGATGCCGCTGCGCTCGCTGGCGTTGCGCTCCGGAAAAGCGTAGGCATCGACGGCTTGCCAGTCGAGGGCAGTGTCGTCGACTGGCCAGTCCGGTTCCGGCCAGACCTCGGCCCAGGCGGGGCACACAGCCAATGCAAGACTCAGAAGCAGTGCTTTCATCGTTATCGCCCAAGTGTGGGCTGCGAAGCGGCCCCAGGATCCAAAAGGTCCCCCAGTTTTTCAGGCTTTCATGACAGCCCTGCTGCCAACCAGGCCTTGGCCAGGCGCTTTTCCCGCGCCGCAGTGGCCAATGCAAGCACCCCCTGATCGCGCTGCCAAAGTTGCGCCCACTGCTCCGGCCCTGCCAGCAGCGCCTTGTCGATTGCCCCGCGCAGCTCCTGAAACTGCGAAAACAATCCCCCCAGCAACAGGTGGCAGCCGACGCTGTCAGCGCACTGTCGGCTACCCTCGGCACATGCCGCCAACAGCCCCAGTAGACGCAGGCGCAGCTCCTGCGGCCAGCCACACTCCTGCCCTACCCCGTAAAGCCAGGCGGTCAGCGCCGCGAGCACGTACAAGTCTTCCAGCGAGCGGAACGGTTTGACGTAAGCGTCCCAGCCATCGCCAGCCAGCAGCTCGCACGCCGCGTCCTGCAAGTGCAGGCGACCATGTCCTACTTCGGGCATCAGCGGCAGGGTCGGCAATGCGTCCAGCGTAACCCCGGCCTCCCCCGGGTAGACCACCGCCAGACTCAGCCGCGGCGCTTCACCCAGCGCTTCGCTGCGTGCGGCCACCAGCAGCCACTCGGCATCCAGGCCGGCGGTGACGAAATCCTTGGCGCCATTGAGGCGCAAACCGACCAGCCGGGTATGCATGTCTGCCGGGCGCACGCTGCGCCGCTCGGTGGCGCACAGCGCACCCAGGCTGGCCGGTGCGCTGGGCCAGAGCACGCGCAAGGCAGCTTGGTAACCGATGAGGAACGCCAGGCCTGGCGTGGCCATGGCGCGGCCGCCCAGCACCGCCAGTTCGAACGGGGCTACCGCGCCAAGACGTTCGAGCTGCGCGGCATAGGCCTCGCCCAAAGTGCCGGAAAGGGGCTGGCGGAGGGGGTCGTTGAGTCGTTGCAACCAAGCCATCGGACGCTCCTTCACGGGGGCTGTCGGGGTGTGTCATGCAAGCATCACCAAAGGTTCACAGGGGTGACACCGCGCCTACCTAGGCTGACTTTGCACAACAAAGCCGACCGGCCGCAACCTTTCATGGCTGGCTTATGGAGACTCGTAATGACTCGGATCGCTCACTCTGGCGACAACAGCACTGAACGCCGTCTGCAAGCCGAACGCCTGGTCGGCGCTGCGGCCCTGCAGGAAGCCCAGGCCCTGCGCTACAAGGTGTTCAGCGCGGAGTTCAAGGCCAAGCTCAAAGGCGCCGAACTGGGCCTGGACATGGATGACTACGACGTACATTGCCGCCACATCGGCGTGCGCGACCTGAGCACTGGCGAGTTGGTGGCCACCACGCGCCTGCTCGACCACCAGGCAGCCAGCAGCCTGGGGCGCTTCTACAGCGAAGAAGAATTCAGCCTGCATGGCCTGCTGCAACTGCAGGGCCCGATTCTCGAACTCGGCCGCACCTGCGTCGCCGCCAACTACCGCAACGGCGGCACCATTGCCGTGCTTTGGGGTGAGCTGGCGGAGGTGCTCAACGAGGGGCGCTACAGCTACCTGATGGGCTGCGCCAGCATCCCCATGCAGGACGGCGGCATGCAAGCCCACGCGGTCATGCAGCGCCTGCGCGAGCGCTACCTGTGCACCGAGCACCTGCGTGCCGTGCCGAAGAACCCGCTGCCCAGCCTGGCCCTGCCGAACAACGTGATCGCTGAAATGCCGCCACTGCTCAAGGCCTACATGCGCCTGGGCGCAAAAATTTGCGGCGAGCCGTGCTGGGACGAGGATTTCCAGGTCGCCGACGTGTTCATCCTGCTCAAGCGCGACGACCTCTGCCCGCGCTACGCCCGCCACTTCAAGGCAGCGGTCTGATGCCTGGCCTGCGGGTAGTCGCCCGCCTCTGGCGGCTGCTGCTGGTATTGTCGCTGGGCATGCTCATGGCCGGTGTCATTGCCGGGGGCGAACGCTTGGGCATCAAGGCTTCGATCGAGCTTCGCCAGCGCTGGTCCTGCTGGTTCATGAAACGCCTGGTCGCCGCCTTGCCCTTCGAGGTACGGGTAATCGGTGAGCTGCCAAAACAGCCGATGTTGTGGGTCAGCAACCACGTTTCCTGGACCGACATTCCCCTGCTCGGCATGCTGCTGCCGCTGTCGTTCCTGTCCAAGGCCGAAGTGCGTCACTGGCCGGTGGCCGGCTGGCTGGCGGAAAAGGCCGGCACGCTGTTCATCCGCCGCGGTGGCGGCGATGGCCAACGCCTGCGCGAACAGATCAGCGAGCAACTGGGCCAGGCACGGCCACTGCTGATCTTTCCCGAAGGCACCACCACCGACGGGCGCCAGTTGCGCACCTTCCACGGTCGTCTGCTGGCCGGGGCCATCGACCAGGGCGTGGCAGTGCAGCCGGTGGCCATCCAGTACTTGCGCAATGGCGAGGCGGACCCGATTGCGCCATTCATTGGCGACGATGACCTGGTTTCACACCTGATGCGCTTGTTTGCCGAGCCACGGAGTGAGGTGTGCATTCACCTGTTGAAGCCGATTGGCAGCATCGAGAAGGAACGTGCGGCGCTGGCATTTCAGGCGCAACAGGCGATTCACATGGCGTTGTTCGGGGCTGAGGAAGTGGCGGTGATGCCTCGGCGTCAGGCACGCGCTGCTTGATTCATGGATTGCCTGCACTGGCCTCTTCGCGGCTAAAACCGCTCCCACAGGTACATCAGAGTTTTCGAGCCTGTGGTGATCCTGTGGGAGCGGCTTTAGCCGCGAAGAGGCCAGCACAGGCAGCACAAGACTTAGCTATCAAAACGCCTCGCTGCAGCAAACGTCTGCAGCTGTGGATAGAACGCTCTGAAATCCGCCAGCAACGGTTCATACAACCGCTCCAGCTCATCCATCACCCCGGCCATTCCTTGCGGCCGCGACAATCGTCGGGCAATGCCGTTGAACACCTGCTCCAGCGCGGCAAAATCGCCATACGCCCCCAGCCAGTCATCCGCTGCCATGAACGGCGCAATCCGCGCCAGCCGCCCCGGCAACTCGGGCTCGGCCAGCAACACCCGGTAGAAATCACCGGTGAACTGCACCAGCGGCTGCTCAGCGTAATCCCCCCAGTGCCGCGCCAGGCAATGGTCGAAAAACACATCCAGGACGATCCCGGCAAAGCGCCGCCGCTCCCGCGGAAAACGCGCCAGCGCTGCCAGCACCAAGGGGTGCTGGTCGGTGTAGCTGTCGATATGCCGATGCAGCCGGATGGCCGCCTCCAGCGCAGGCGGAAAGCGCCCCTCCAGCGAGCCTTTGACGAAGTCGCCATACAGGCTGCCAAGCAGTTGCTGCGGCGCCGGGCCGCCCAGGTGCAGGTGTGCAAGGTAGTTCATGGGCGCAGTCTAGCACTCCCGGCCCGTATATCGTTATAACGCGATATAGCGATTCGCGCCAAGCTCAGAACTTCTTCATATTTGTATATCGCGAAATAACGATGTTAGTTTCGCCATATCGCGATACACCGCTACAGCACGAGCCTCCATCCATGCCCCTCGATCTCGACGAAATCATAAAAGCACTGGCCCACCCGGTCAGGCGAGAAATCCTCAGCTGGCTGAAAGACCCGGCAACGCAATTTCCCGACCAGCACCACAGCACCGAGAACGGTGTCTGCGCCGGGCAGATCGACCAACGCTGCGGGCTGTCGCAGTCGACCGTCTCTGCTCACCTGGCCACCTTGCAACGGGCCGGCCTGATCAGCAGCCAGAAGGTCGGCCAGTGGCACTTCTTCAAACGCAACGAAGCCACCATCGAGGCGTTCCTCGAACAACTGCGCCAAGCGCTTTGACAAGGCAGGTAACCGTTATGACCACGCTTTTCGATCCGATCCAACTGGGCGACGTACAACTGCCCAACCGCATCATCATGGCCCCGCTGACCCGCTGCCGCGCCGACGAAGGCCGCGTGCCCAATGCGCTGATGGCCGAATACTACGTGCAGCGCGCCAGTGCCGGCCTGATTCTCAGCGAAGCGACATCGGTCAGCGCGATGGGCGTCGGCTACCCCGACACGCCCGGCATCTGGAACGACCAGCAGGTGCGCGGCTGGCATAACGTCACCCAGGCCGTGCACGGCGCTGGCGGGCGCATTTTCCTGCAGCTGTGGCACGTTGGCCGTATCTCCCACCCCAGCTACCTCAATGGCGAACTGCCCGTAGCGCCCAGCGCGATCCAGCCCAAAGGCCACGTCAGCCTGGTGCGCCCGCTGAGCGAGTACCCGACCCCGCGCGCCCTGGAAACCGAAGAGATCGCCGACATCGTCGAGGCCTACCGCAGCGCTGCCGAGAATGCCAAGGCCGCCGGTTTCGACGGCGTGGAAATCCACGGCGCCAATGGCTACCTGCTGGACCAGTTCCTGCAGAGCAGCACCAACCAGCGTACCGACCAGTACGGCGGCTCGCTGGAAAACCGTGCGCGGCTGCTGCTGGAAGTGACCGATGCAGCTATCGACGTGTGGGGCCCAGGTCGCGTCGGCGTGCACTTGGCACCACGTGCCGATGCCCATGACATGGGCGATGCCGACCGCGCCGAGACCTTCACCTACGTGGCGCGCGAACTGGGTAAACGCGGCATTGCCTTTATCTGCTCGCGGGAGAAGGAAGCTGACGACAGCATCGGCCCGCTGATCAAGGCGGCATTCGGTGGCCCCTATATCGTCAACGAACGCTTCGACAAGGCCAGCGCCAACGCTGCCCTGGCGGCGGGCAAGGCAGATGCGGTGGCGTTCGGCGTGCCGTTCATAGCAAACCCAGACCTGCCGGCGCGGCTGGCGGCGGATGCTCCGCTGAACGAGGCACATCCGGAGACGTTCTATGGCAAAGGGCCAGTGGGCTACATCGACTATCCGCGCCTGTAACCGAGCTCGTCGGGGGCCGCAAAGCGGCCCCCGACAGGTTCAAGGCCGGGAATTGATCTGCTGCTGCAGGTTCTGAATCTGACTTTGCAGGGTATTGAAGTTGCGCGTGGTCTGCCCGCGGAACGCATCGAACTCTTGCACCGTCGCGCCACTCGATGACGCCGTGCGGTTTTCCATCTGGGTCTTGAGCACCAGCACATCCTGCTCCAGGCTTTCCACTGCCGCTTTCTGGTTGCCCTGCTTTTTCAATGCGGCCACTTCATCGCTCAGGTTCTTCAGTTGGCCATCGAGCTTGCCGCCATCCACTTGCCCCGACTTCAGCGCCGCCAACTCAGCATTCACGGCCTTCAACTGGGCCTGCAGTTGCGTCTGCAACTCGGTCACCGCTTTCTGCTGCTCACGGGTATCGGCCAGCACCTGCTCCAGGCGCTTGCCCAGGTCACCCGCCTGCCCGGCCACACCTTGCTGCTGCTTGCCCTGCTCGGCCAGGCTGGCCTGCAACTGACGAATCTGCAGCTTCAATGCTTCGCTGCCGGTGGCAGTCGATGACTCGCTGGCATCGACCTTGCCGCTGATGGCCTGCAAACGCCCGGCAGCTTCTTCGCTGATCCGCGCGAAGCTTTCCTGGGTGGCCACCAGTTGCTGCTCCATCAGCGAGATCTGCTGAAAGCTCCACCAGCCCAGCCCTGCCAAAGCGATCAACGACGCGCCCAGCAATGCCCACAGTGGCCCATTGCTGGCGGGCCTGGCGGCCTTTTGGCGGCTGCGCGCGACGTGCGCGGGCAGCAACTCGTCGTCGTCGGGGGTACCCGCCCGCAAGGTAGGCACATCATCGAAATCGTCGTGGGGATCGTTACGCATAGGTGGCTTCAACCGCGGTGGTAGCAAAGAGACATGAGTATAAACCGCTCGTGCGGCGCACTGATGACCATCATCTGTCGATCGGGTTCACTGGCCCGGCGGTTGATGCTTCCACCAGGCACAGAATTCATCCAGAGCGGTCCACAGGCTGACCTTGGGCTGATAATCCAGATATTGACGGGCGCGGCTGATGTCCAGGGTGAAATCACGGCTCATGACCTGCATGCCCAGACGCGACAAAGTTGGCTGCGGGCGCCCGGGCCACAGCATGCAGGCGGCTTCGTTCAGCGCCGCGAGGCTGTAGGCCAGGCCGTAAGGGCGGTAGCGGGTAACCTGCGGCAGCTGCATCTGGCGCATCACGTAGTTGACCACGTCCCACAGCGGCAGCGGCTGGCCATTGCTGATGTTGTAGGCCTGGCCCAGTGCACGGTCTTCGGCGAACAGCGCGCTGAGCAGCGCCTCGTTGAGGTTGTGCACGCTGGTGAAGTCGACCTTGTTCAGGCCGTTGCCGATGATCGCCACACGGCCCTTGCGCTGCATCTGCATCAAGCGCGGGAAGATACTTGCATCACCGGCCCCGGTAACGAAGCGTGGCCGCAGCGCCAACACCTCCAGGCCGAACTCCTGGGCCCCGAAGACTTTCTGCTCGGCGATATGCTTGGTTTGCGCATAGTGGTCGTGAAAACGACGCGGCACCTGGTCTTCCCGGATACCCAGGCGCGAACGCCCATTGAAATAGATCGACGGCGACGACAGGTGCACCAGGCGCCGCACATGCTCCTTGAGGCAGCCCTCGACGACGTTTTCCGTGACCACCACATTGCCTTGATGGAAGTCCTGGTAGCGCCCCCAGCTGCCCACTGCCCCCGCGCAATGCACCACCGCCTCGACGCCTTGGCACAGGCGGCGGGCCAGTTCAGGGTCACCCAGGTCGCCAGGGATGAACTGTGCACCACGTTTGACCAGGTGCTCCACGCCTTCGGCGCGCCGGCCGCTGACCCGCACAGCCAGGCCTTGCTCCAGGGCAAAGCGCGCAAAACGCCCGCCAATGAAGCCGCTCGCGCCGGTGACCAGAATTTGCATGTATGACTCCGCCTTGATTTCAGATGCAACAGACGCCAGCCGCCGCTACAAGGGCACCAGCCAATGCCGTGCCGTGTGCCGCAGGTGTTCGGTCAGTTGCGCGAGCAGGTGCCCGCCGTTGCGCCAATGATGCCAGTACAACGGCACATCGATGGGGGTATCGCTGCAGATTTCCACCAGTTGGCCATTGGCCAATTGCTCACGAGCCTGCAATTCAGGCACCAGACCCCAGCCCAGACCGGCTTCGGTCATGCGCAGGAAACCTTCGGACGACGGGCATAAATGGTGCAGGAAGCCGTCCTCGATCCCCAGCGAAGCCAGGTAACGGTGCTGCAGGAAATCGTCTGGCCCGTAGACGATGGCCGGCGTGCGGGCCAGCCGTTGCGCCGCGAAACCCTGCGGGAAATTCCGCGCCATGAACCCTGGGCTGGCGAGCGCCCGATAGCGCATGGCGCCTAGGGGCAGGCTGCGTGCGCCAGCCACTGGCCGCTCGCTGCCGCACAGGCAGGCCGCCACTTCGCCCGCACGCATGCGCTTGAGGCCAACCTCCTGGTCTTCAACCACCAGGTCGGTCAACAGCTGATGCTCGGCGCAGAATGTTCCTACTGCACCGGCCCACCAGGTCGCCAGGCTGTCGGCGTTCAGGGCGATGCGCAGACGCTCGGGCATGCCTTCCTCGTCCAACGCTGGCACCTGGCGTTGCAAGTCACGTTCGAGCAGCCGTACCTGCTGCACATGGTTGAGCAGTTGCCGGCCGACTTCGGTCGGGCTCGGCGGTGCAGCACGCACCAGCACCGGTTGGCCGACCCGCGCTTCGAGCAGCTTGATGCGTTGCGAAATGGCCGACTGAGACAGCCCAAGCACCTGCGCGGCACGTTCGAAACCGCCTTGCTCGATCACCGCCGCGAGGGCAGCCAGCAGCTTGTAGTCGAACATCGATTTTCCTAATGATGGATCAGCGTTATTTGTTTTTCTTATACAGCCTCACTCGCCACAATATCCAGCATCTTGTTTGGAGTATTCGCCATGTGGCAAAGCTATCTCAACGGCATGCTGGTGGCCTTCGGCCTGATCATGGCCATCGGTGCACAAAACGCCTTCGTCCTCGCCCAGAGCCTGCGCCGCGAGCATCACTTGCCGGTGGCTGCGCTGTGCATCGTATGCGACGCGATCCTGGTGGCGGCCGGGGTGTTCGGCCTGGCCACGGTGCTGGCGCATAACCCGACGCTGCTGGCGATCGCCCGCTGGGGCGGCGCAGTGTTCCTCATCTGGTACGGCGCCAAGGCCCTGCGCAGCGCTTTCTCCAAGCAGAGCCTGCAGCATCAGGAAGGCCAGGGCATGCGCTCGCGCCGGGCGGTACTGCTGAGCGCACTGGCGGTTACCCTGCTCAACCCGCACGTGTACCTCGACACCGTGCTGCTGATCGGCTCGCTCGGTGCCCAGCAGACGGCCCCAGGTGCCTACGTGGCCGGGGCGGCCAGCGCATCGCTGCTGTGGTTCTCAACGTTGGCGATCGGCGCCGCTTGGCTGGCGCCATGGCTTGCCCGGCCAGCGACCTGGCGCATGCTCGACCTGATGGTGGCGGTTATGATGTTCGCTGTGGCTGCGCAGTTGGTGTTCAACTGACCTCGGACTTGGCACAACATTTTCAGCGCCTGTGAAATCGAGCGCCGCGCGGGCGGCGCTCGATCTCACAGGCAACACAAACATCAAGACAAGCACCCGGGCAAACACCGCCGGTCGGCAGCCGCCAACCGCTCTGGAACCTCTATTCCCTATCTTTGTTGCGTGGTTATGCGTCGGGCCCGGTGCTATGATCCAGGCCTTGCGTCGCAAAGAGTACAAACTCGCCGACGTACATCGGGCCGCCCGTGACCGGCCTTGCGCAAACCGCAAACAGACCTGAATCAGGAGATCCACCATGGCTTTTGAATTGCCGCCGCTGCCGTACGCCCACGATGCCCTGCAGCCGCACATCTCCAAGGAAACCCTGGAGTATCACCACGACAAGCACCACAACACCTATGTCGTGAACCTGAACAACCTGGTCCCAGGCACCGAATTCGAAGGCAAGACCCTGGAAGAGATCGTCAAGAGCTCTTCGGGCGGCATCTTCAACAACGCCGCTCAAGTCTGGAACCACACCTTCTACTGGAACTGCCTGGCACCTAACGCCGGGGGCCAGCCGACCGGCGCCCTGGCTGATGCCATCAACGCTGCTTTCGGTTCCTTCGACAAGTTCAAGGAAGAGTTCACCAAGACTTCGGTCGGCACCTTCGGTTCCGGCTGGGGCTGGCTGGTGAAGAAAGCTGACGGCACCCTGGCCCTGGCCAGCACCATCGGCGCCGGCTGCCCGCTGACCAGCGGCGACACCCCGCTGCTGACCTGCGATGTCTGGGAACACGCCTACTACATCGACTACCGCAACCTGCGTCCGAAGTACGTCGAGGCGTTCTGGAACCTGGTCAACTGGAAATTCGTTGCCGAGCAGTTCGAAGGCAAGACCTTCAAGGCCTGATTCAGTCAGCCCTGAACGAAGAAACCCGGCCATGTGCCGGGTTTTTTCATGCCTGTGTCGGCCTCTTCGCGGGTAAACCCGCTCCCGCAGGGACAGCTTCAAGATCACAGGCGGCGCAGTACCTGTGGGAGCGGGTTTAGCCGCGAAGAGGCCGGCACGGTTTTGCTTGCTCAGCGCGTAGAGCACGCTAACATCAACCGTCTGGAAGTTTGATACCGCGCACTCAAGTTGCAGGGTCGGGCAACCGATACACTACCCAAGGTCGGCCGATAGTGTATTGCCAACGGTTAATGGCAAAATGATGTTATGCGCATGGATTAAGGAAAACCCCATTGAAGCTGGAATTGCGGAACAGCTTGTCGGTCAAGTTGCTCAGGGTCGTGCTCCTTTCGGCGCTGGCGGTCGGCGTCGTCCTCAGTTGCGCGCAGATCGTCTACGACACCTACAAGACCCGCCAGGCCGTCAATAACGACGCCCAACGCATTCTCGACATGTTCCGCGACCCCTCCACCCAGGCGGTATACAGCCTCGACCGTGAAATGGGCATGCAGGTGATGGAAGGCCTGTTCCAGGACGAGTCGGTGCGCATGGCTTCGATCGGCCACCCCAACGAAACCATGCTGGCGGAAAAGTCCCGTCCGCTGCAGGACATGCCGATGCGCTGGCTGACCGACCTGATCCTCGGCCAGGAACGCACCTACACCACCCAACTGGTCGGCCGTGGCCCGTACAGCGAGTACTACGGCGACCTGAGCATCACCCTCGACACGTCGTCCTATGGCGAAGACTTCCTGGTCAATGCGGTGATCATCTTCATTTCCGGCGTGCTGCGCGCCCTGGCCATGGGCCTGGTGCTCTATCTGGTGTATCACTGGCTGCTGACCAAGCCGCTGTCGAAGATCATCGAGCACCTTACCCAGATCAACCCTGACCGCCCCAGCCAGCACCAGATTCCGCTGCTCAAGGGCCACGAGAAGAATGAGCTGGGCCTCTGGGTCAATACCGCCAACCAGCTGCTGGCCTCGATCGAGCGCAACACCCACCTGCGCCACGAAGCCGAGAACAGCTTGCAGCGCATGGCGCAGTACGATTTCCTCACCGGCCTGCCGAACCGCCAGCAATTGCAGGAGCAACTCGACAAGATCCTCGCCGACGCCGGCCGCCTGCAACATCGCGTGGCCGTACTGTGCGTGGGCCTGGACGACTTCAAGGGCATCAACGAGCAGTTCAGCTACCAGGCCGGCGACCAGTTGCTGCTGGCCCTGGCCGATCGCCTGCGCGCTCACAGTGGCCGCCTGGGTTCTCTGGCGCGGCTGGGAGGCGACCAGTTTGCCCTGGTCCAGGCCAATATCCAGCAGCCCTACGAGGCGGCAGAGCTGGCCCAGATCATTCTCGACGACCTCGAACTGCCGTTCGCCCTGGACCAACAGCAAATCCGCCTGCGCGCCACCATCGGCATCACGCTGTTCCCGGAGGACGGTGACAGCACCGAGAAGCTGCTGCAAAAAGCCGAACAGACCATGACCCTGGCCAAGGCCCGCTCGCGCAACCGTTACCAGTTCTACATCGCCAGCGTCGACAGCGAAATGCGCCGCCGCCGCGAGCTGGAAAAAGACCTGCGCGAAGCCCTGCCGCGCAACCAGCTGTACCTGGTCTACCAACCGCAAATCAGTTACCGCGACCACCGCGTGGTCGGCGTCGAGGCCTTGTTGCGCTGGCAACACCCGGAGCTCGGCATGGTCCCGCCCGATCAGTTCATCCCCCTGGCCGAACAGAACGGCAGCATCATCAGAATTGGCGAGTGGGTACTCGACCAGGCCTGCCGGCAGTTGCGCGAATGGCATGACATGGGCTTCAGCGAATTACGCATGGCGGTCAACCTGTCCACCGTCCAGCTGCATCACAGCGAGCTGCCGCGGGTGGTCAACAACCTGCTGCAGGCTTACCGCCTGCCTCCGCGCAGCCTGGAGCTGGAGGTGACCGAGACCGGCCTGATGGAAGACATCAGCACCGCCGCCCAGCACCTGCTCAGCTTGCGCCGCTCGGGGGCGCTGATCGCCATCGACGATTTCGGCACCGGTTACTCGTCGCTCAGCTACCTGAAGTCGCTGCCGCTGGACAAGATCAAGATCGACAAGAGCTTCGTCCAGGACCTGCTCGACGATGACGATGATGCGACCATCGTTCGCGCCATCATCCAGCTGGGCAAGAGCCTGGGCATGCAGGTAATCGCCGAAGGTGTGGAAACCGCCGAGCAGGAAACCTACATCATCGCCCAAGGCTGCCATGAAGGTCAGGGCTATCACTACAGCAAGCCGTTGTCGGCCCGCGAACTGACCAACTTCCTCAAACAAGCCCAGCGCAATCAGGTCTCCGCGCTGTAAGGCTTGCCCCTCGATTCCGGCCCGTGATGCGCATTTGCATGAATTGCGCGCCAACCCCTTTACAGCAAATGCAAATCTTTCGCATGATGTTGTCGTTTCGCGTGCCACGGCGCACGGCCTAACCCCTTGGTCCAACCACACGACGCAGGAAAACCAATAATGATTCGTATGCCTCTGGCCTCCGCCAGTCTGCTCGCCATCGCCATCGCTCTCGCCGGTTGCGGCGAAGGCAAGGATGACAAGGCTGCCGCTCCGCAAGCTCAGGCACCTGCTGCGGCCAGCACCGCAGCAGCGGCGCCCGGGGCTGTCGACGAAGCGGCCGGCAAAGCCGTGGTCAAGCATTACTCCGAAATGGTCTATGCCGTGTACAGCGACGCGCTGAGCACCGCCAAGACCCTGCAGACCGCCGTCGACGCGTTCCTTGCCAAGCCCAACGACGAAACCCTGAAAGCCGCCAAAGAGGCCTGGGCTGCCGCGCGCGTACCTTACCTGCAGAGCGAGGTGTTCCGCTTCGGCAATACCATCATTGATGACTGGGAAGGTCAGGTGAACTCCTGGCCGCTGGACGAAGGCCTGATCGACTATGTCGACAAGAGCTATGAGCATGCCCTGGGCAACCCGGCGGCCAGCGCCAACATCATTGCCAACACCGAGATCCAGGTTGGTGAAGAGAAGGTCGATGTCAAGGACATAACCCCTGAGAAACTGGCCAGCCTGAACGAACTGGCAGGTTCCGAAGCCAACGTCGCCACCGGCTACCACGCCATCGAGTTCCTGCTCTGGGGCCAGGACCTCAACGGCACCGGCCCAGGCGCAGGCAACCGCCCGGCTTCCGATTACCTGGAAGGCAAAGGTGCCACCGGCGGCCACAACGACCGTCGCCGCGCCTACCTGAAAGCGGTCACCGAGCTGCTGGTAAAGGACCTCGAAGAGATGGTCGGCAACTGGAAGCCGAACGTCGCCGACAACTACCGTGCCACGCTGGAAGCCGAGCCGGTGGCCGATGGCCTGCGCAAGATGCTGTTCGGCATGGGCAGCCTGTCGCTGGGCGAACTGGCCGGTGAGCGCATGAAGGTCTCGCTGGAAGCCAACTCGCCGGAAGACGAGCAGGACTGCTTCAGCGACAACACCCACTACTCGCACTTCTACGACGCCAAGGGCATCCGTAACGTCTACCTGGGCGAGTACACCCGTGTCGACGGCACCAAGCTGACCGGCCCGAGCCTGTCCTCGCTGGTGGCCAAAGCCGATCCGGCTGCCGACGCCACCCTCAAGGCCGACCTCGAAGCCACCGAAGCGAAAATCCAGGTGATGGTCGACCACGCGCTCAAGGGTGAGCATTATGACCAACTGATCGCCGCCGACAACGCTGCCGGCAACCAGATCGTGCGTGATGCCATCGCCTCGCTGGTCAAGCAGACCGGCTCGATCGAACAGGCTGCAGGCAAGCTGGGCATCGCCAACCTGAACCCGGACACCGCCGATCACGAATTCTGATCGACAATTTCGGTTCACCAAGAGGCGACCTTCGGGTCGCCTTTTTTCTGTCCCGGCCTCTTCGCGGGCAAGTCGGATCGCCGCACCGCCGCTCCCACAGGATCTTCCCAGGCTCTGGTCTTGTGCGGCCCCTGTGGGAGCGGGCTTGCCCGCGAAGAGGCCGGTGCAGACTGATGAAAATGCTGGCATTTAACATTCTTTTCACCCGGGTAATTGCAAATTGCTCTTATTCAAACAAGGCTGGCCTGCTAAGCTTGCACGCCGGTTTTTCGTCCACGCCCAGGATTTTGCATGTCCTCGTCGCTGTCCCGACTCTCCCCTCTGCTGCTGGCCCTCGCCCTTGCCGCCTGTGATGACGCCCCGCGTTTCACCCAGGCCGAGCCCGGCGAAGCGCTGTCTGGCGGCCAGGCAACGGTTCAGCGCGACGACCGCAAGGCGTTTTCCCTGCCCTCGGCCAACCTTTCGGCCGAGCGGCGCCTGGACTTCGCCGTGGGCAACAGCTTCTTCCGCAGCCCTTGGGTGATCGCCCCGTCCACCACCACCGCGCGTGATGGCCTGGGCCCGTTGTTCAACACCACGGCCTGCCAGAACTGCCACGTGCGCGATGGCCGCGGGCATCCACCTGGGCCCGATGACAGCAATGCCGTGGGCATGCTGGTGCGCCTGTCGATCCCCGATCAGCCTTACCTGGCCAAGCAGATCGAGCGCCTGGGCGTGGTCCCTGAGCCGGTCTACGGCACCCAGCTACAGGACATGGCCATCCCCGGCGTGGCGCCAGAGGGCAAGGTGCGGGTGAACTACTCCACCCAGACCGTTACCTTCAAGGACGGCCACCCGGTCGAACTGCGCCGCCCGACCCTGCAGATCACCCAGCTTGGCTACGGCCCGATGCACCCCGACACGCGCTTCTCGGCCCGTGTCGCCCCGCCGATGATTGGCCTGGGCCTGCTCGAAGCCATCGCCGAAGCCGACATCCTGGCCAACGAAGACCCGGACGACCGCAACCACGATGGTATCCGCGGCCGCGCCAACCGGGTCTGGGACGACGCCCAGGGCAAGACCGTGATCGGCCGCTTCGGCTGGAAGGCCGGGCAGCCCAACGTCAACCAGCAGAACGTGCACGCCTTCAACGGCGACATGGGCCTGACCAGCCGCTTGCAACCGAAGGACGACTGCACCCCGGCCCAGGTCGACTGCCTGGCCGCGCCCAATGGCGACGGTGAAGGCGACGAGAAGGAGGTCAGCGACAACATCCTGCGCCTGGTCACCTTCTACACCCGCAATCTCGGCGTGCCGGCACGTCGTGACGTCGCCGCACCGCAAGTGCTGGCCGGCAAGAACCTGTTCTTCCAGGCCGGCTGCCAGGCCTGCCATATCCCGCAGTTCACCACTGCCGCCAACACCGCCGAAGCGGAGCTGGCCAATCAGGTGATCCGCCCCTACAGCGACCTGCTGTTGCACGACATGGGCCCAGGCCTGGCCGACGAGCGCACCGAATTCGCCGCCAACGGCCAGGACTGGCGTACCCCGCCGTTGTGGGGTATCGGCCTGACCGAAACGGTCAGCGGCCACACCCAGTACCTGCACGACGGCCGCGCCCGCAACCTGCTCGAAGCCGTGCTCTGGCACGGCGGCGAAGCACAGTCGGCGCGCGACCATGTATTGACCTTCAATGCCGAGCAGCGCGCCGCGTTGCTGGCTTTCCTGAACTCACTTTGAAACGCGCAAGGAGCCGGGCATGTTCCGACCCAAACTGTTGTTCACCAGCCTCGCCGCACTCGCCTTGGGTGCCTGCTCGCCGCAGGACCCGCAGGCAGTGACTTCCGCCGCCATCGCCAAGCAGGTGATCCTGCCGACCTACAGCCGCTGGGTCGAAGCCGACCGCCAGCTGGCCGCCAGCGCCCTGGCCTACTGTGAGGGCAAGGAAAGCCTGGACACCGCCCGCGCCGATTTCCTCAATGCGCAAAAAGCCTGGGCCGAACTGCAACCGCTGCTGGTCGGCCCGCTGGCCGAAGGCAACCGCGCCTGGCAGGTACAATTCTGGCCGGACAAGAAGAACCTGGTCGGCCGCCAGGTCGAGCAGCTGGTCAATGGCGACAAGCCGGTCGATGCCGCCGCCCTGGGCAAGGCCAGCGTCGTGGTACGCGGCCTGTCGGCTTACGAGTACATCCTTTTCGACAGCAAGCCAGACATCGCCACTGCCGAGCAGAAGGCCCGCTATTGCCCGCTGTTGGTCGCCATTGCCGATCACCAGAAGGCCCTGGCCGAGGATATTCTCAAGACCTGGAACAGCACCGACGGCATGCTGTCGCAGATGACCAAGTTCCCCAACCAGCGCTACGCCGACTCTCACGAGGCGATCGCCGACCTGCTGCGCTCCCAGGTTACCGCCCTGGATACCCTGAAGAAGAAGCTGGGCGCCCCCATGGGCCGGCAGAGCAAGGGCATCCCACAACCGCTGCAGGCCGAAGCCTGGCGCAGCCACTCCTCGCTGAAAAGCCTGGAAGCCACCCTCAAGGCCGCCCAGGCGGTGTGGGTCGGGGTCGACAACCAGGGCCTGCGCGGCCTGCTGCCCAGCGATCAGAAACCCCTGGCGCAGAAGATCGACGACGCCTACGCTACGGCGCTCAAACTGCTGGCCGACAACCAGAAGACCCTCGGCGAGCTGCTGGCCGACGACGCCGGGCAGCAGACCCTCAATCAGATCTACGATGCTCTGAACGCCGTCCACCGCCTGCACGAAGGCGACCTGGCCAAGGCGCTGAACATCCAGCTGGGCTTCAATGCCAACGACGGTGACTGATCATGCTGCGACGCCAGGCCCTCAAACTCGGTAGCGTATTGCTCAGCGCCCTGACCTTGGGCGGCTGGAGCCTGCTGCGCAACAAAGGCAGCGAACCCTTGCTGTTGTCGGCGCGGGACGATGGCGACGGCAAGCATTACGCGGTCGGGTTCCGCCTGGACGGCACCCAGGTGTTCAGCACCCAGGTCGCCCAGCGTTGCCATGCCATCATTAACCACCCCGAGCTGCCGATCGCCCTGTTCGTCGCCCGTCGCCCCGGTACCGAAAGCTACCTGGTCGACCTGCGCGATGGGCGCCTGCTGCAGACCATCACCTCGCAACCAAACCGCCACTTCTATGGCCATGCGGTGATCCACAAGGGTGGCGAATGGCTGTATGCCACCGAAAACGACACCACCGACCCAGGCCGCGGTGTGCTCGGCGTGTACCGTTTCGAGGGCGAGCGCCTGGTGCACAGCGGTGAGATCCCGACCCATGGCATCGGCCCCCACGAGCTGGCCTGGCTGCCGGACGGCGAAACCCTGGTCGTGGCCAACGGCGGTATCCGCACCGAGGCCGAGAGCCGGGTCGAGATGAACCTCGACGCCATGGAACCCAGCCTGGTGCTGATGCAGCGCGACGGCACCCTGCTGAGCAAGGAAACCCTGGCCCAGCAGATGAACAGCGTGCGCCACCTCGCAGTGGGCGACGATGGCACCATTGCCGCCTGCCAGCAGTTCATGGGGGCTGCCGACGAAACCGCCGAGCTGCTGGCGATCAAGCGCCCGGGCGAGCCGTTCAAGGCCTTCCCGGTGCCGGAGCGCCAGCTGCAATCGATGGCCCAGTACACCGCCAGCGTCGCCATCCACAGCGACCTGCGCCTGGTAGCATTGACCGCACCGCGGGCCAACCGCCTGTTCGTCTGGGACCTGGACAGCGGTGCGGTGAAGCTCGATGCCCCGATGCCCGATTGCGCCGGGGTCGGTGCGGTCGAGGATGGATTTGTCGTGACGTCCGGGCAGGGTCGTTGCCGCTTCTACGATTGCCGCAAGGCCGAGCTCATCGGGCAACCGATGGACCTGCCGTCCGGGTTCTGGGACAACCACCTGCATCTGGTCTGATTTTTCTGCCGCCTGTGCCGGCCTATTCGCGGGCACGCCCGCTCCCACAGGGACCGCGCACCCTCTGACTACGCGGTCCCTGTGGGAGCGGCTTTAGCCGCGAAAGGGCCGGCACAGGCAATCTCCTCCCCCTTCTGCAATACTTCCTCCATCCGCACGTGGGCAGGATCGCCCGTTGTCGTGTTCGAGCGAATAACAATCACGCATCCAAGGAACCGGACTTATGCTACGCCGCCGCATGCTCATCATGTTGGCTGTCGTTCTGTTGATCGTGCTGGCCCTGGGGGGCTACAAGGGCTTCTCGATCTACCAACAGATCCAGATGTTCTCTGCGCCCAGGCCACCCATCACTGTTGCGGCCGCCCCGGCCGAACAGCGCCAGTGGCAGGAGCGCCTGCCTGCCGTCGGCAGCCTGAAGGCCCTGCAAGGCGTCGAACTGAGCCTGGAAGTGGAGGGCATCGTCAAGGCCTTGTACTTCGACTCCGGGCAGAAGGTCAAAGCCGGGCAACCGCTGCTGCAGCTCAACGACGACCAGGAAACCGCCCTGCTCGGCACTGCCCAGGCCGACCTGGGGCTGGCCAAGGTCGACTTCGGTCGCGGCAGCCAGCTGGTCGGTGATGCCGCCATCTCCCGCGGTGAATTCGATCGCCTGTCCTCCCAGTACCGGCGCAATCAGGCGGTGGTTGAACAGCTCAAGGCGCAGAAGATCAAGAAAAGCATCAACGCGCCGTTCAGTGGCACCATCGGCATTCGCCAGGTGGACATCGGCCAGTACCTGGCCGCCGGCACGGTGATTGCCACCCTGCAGGATTTGTCCAGCCTGTACGTCGACTTCAACGTCCCAGAGCAGGCGTTGCCGCGCCTGAGCCTGGGCCAGCAGGTGCTGGTGCAGGTGGCCGCCTACCCTGGCCAGACCTTCCCGGCCAGCCTCAGCGCGATCAACCCCAAGGTCGATGAGAACACGCGAAACCTGCTGGTTCGCGCGACCCTGGCCAACCCGGAAGACAAACTGCTGCCAGGCATGTTCGCCAACCTGCTGATCCTGCTGCCCGACCCGCAACCCCAGGTGGTCGTGCCGGAAAGCGCAATCACCTATACCCTCTATGGCAACTCGGTGTACGTCGCCACGCCGAAGCAGGACAAGGACGGCAACCCCGTCACCGACGAAAAGGGCGAGCCACAGCTCAGCGCCGAACAGCGCACCGTACAGACCGGCGAACGCCGCGATGGGCTGGTGGTGGTCAGCAAAGGCCTCAAGGCCGGGGAGCAGGTGGTCACCGCCGGGCAGCTCAAGCTGACCCCTGGAGCGGCCATCCGGATTGGCCAGGACAGCGCGCTCAAGCCCGAACAGGGCGCACCGCGCAGCGACTGAGCAGGAGGCAGGCATGGCGTTCACCGACCCGTTCATCCGCCGCCCGGTGCTGGCCAGCGTGGTCAGCCTGCTGATCCTGCTGCTCGGTTTCCAGGCTTGGCACAAACTGCAGATCCGCCAGTACCCGAAAATGGAGAACGCCCTGATCACGGTGACCACCGCCTACCCCGGGGCCAACGCCGAGACCATTCAGGGCTACATCACCCAGCCGCTGCAACAGAGCCTGGCCAGTGCCGAAGGCATCGACTACATGACCTCGGTCAGCCGCCAGAACTTCTCGGTGATTTCCATCTACGCGCGCGTCGGCGCCGACAGCGACCGCCTGTTCACCGAACTGCTGGCCAAGGCCAACGAAGTGCGCAACCAGCTGCCGCAGAACGCCGAAGACCCGGTGCTCAGCAAGGAGGCCGCCGACGCCTCGGCACTGATGTACATCAGCTTCTACAGCAAGGATATGAGCAACCCACAGATCACCGACTACCTGTCGCGGGTGATCCAGCCCAAGCTTGCCACCTTGCCAGGCATGGCCGAGGCGGAAATCCTTGGCAACCAGGTGTTCGCCATGCGTATCTGGATCGACCCGGTGAAACTGGCCGGCTTCGGCCTGGCCGCCAGCGACGTGACCAATGCCGTGCGCCGCTACAACTTCCTCTCCGCCGCCGGCGAGGTGAAGGGCGAATACGTGGTCACCAGCATCAACGCGAGCACCGAGCTGAAATCGGCCGAAGCCTTTGCCGCCCTGCCGCTCAAGGTGTCCGGCGACAGCCGGGTACTGCTGGGTGATGTGGCACGTGTGGAAATGGGCGCGGAAAACTACGACACGGTCAGCTCGTTCGACGGCACGCCGTCTGTCTATATCGGCATCAAGGCCACTCCGGCAGCCAACCCGCTGGACGTGATCAAGGAAGTACGGCGCATCATGCCCGAGCTGGAGAGCCAGCTGCCTTCGGCGCTGAAGGTATCGATCGCCTACGACGCCACACTGTTCATCCAGGCCTCCATCGACGAAGTGATCAAGACCCTCGGCGAAGCGGTGCTGATCGTCATCGTGGTGGTGTTCCTGTTCCTCGGCGCCCTGCGCTCGGTGCTGATCCCGGTGGTGACCATTCCGCTGTCGATGATTGGCGTGCTGTTCTTCATGCAGATGATGGGTTACTCGCTGAACCTGCTGACGCTGCTGGCCATGGTGCTGGCCATCGGCCTGGTGGTGGACGACGCCATCGTGGTGGTAGAGAACATTCACCGGCACATGGAGGAAGGCAAGTCCCCCTTCGACGCGGCCCTGGAGGGCGCACGGGAGATCGCCATGCCGGTGGTGTCGATGACCATCACCCTGGCCGCGGTGTACGCCCCCATCGGTTTTCTCACCGGGCTCACCGGTGCGCTGTTCAAGGAGTTCGCCCTGACCCTGGCCGGGGCGGTGGTGATCTCCGGCATCGTCGCCCTGACCCTGTCGCCGATGATGTGCGCCCTGCTGCTGCGCCAGGAGCAGAACCCCAGCGGCCTGGCCCATCGGCTCGATGTGCTGTTCGACGGCCTCAAGCTGCGTTATCAGCGCGTGCTGCACGCTACCCTCGACAGCCGCCCGGTGGTACTGGTGTTCGCCGTGATCATCCTGTGCCTGATCCCGTTGTTGCTCAAGTTCACTCAGAACGAACTGGCGCCCAATGAGGACCAGGGCGTGATCTTCATGATGAGCAGTTCGCCACAGCCGGCCAACCTCGACTACCTGAATGCCTACACCGACCAGTTCACGCCGCTGTTCAAGAGTTTCCCCGAGTACTACTCGTCGTTCCAGATAAACGGCTTCAACGGCGTGCAGAGCGGCATCGGTGGCTTTCTGCTCAAGCCGTGGAACGAACGCCAACGCACGCAGATGGAGCTGCTGCCGCTGGTGCAGGCCAAACTCGAGCAGATCGGTGGGCTGCAGATCTTCGGTTTCAACCTGCCGTCGCTGCCGGGTACCGGCGAAGGCCTGCCGTTTCAGTTCGTGATCAACACCGCCGGGGACTACCCTGCCCTGCTGGAAGTCGCCCAGCGGGTCAAGCAGAGGGCGCAGGCATCAGGCAAGTTCGCTTTCCTCGACATCGACCTGGCCTTCGACAAGCCAGAAGTGGTGGTCGACATCGACCGGGCCAAGGCGGCGCAGATGGGTGTGTCCATGGATACGCTGGGCAGTACCTTGGCAACCCTGCTGGGCGAGGCTGAAATCAACCGCTTCACCCTCGAAGGCCGCAGCTACAAGGTGATTGCCCAGGTGGAGCGGCCCTTCCGGGACAACGCCGGCTGGCTGAACAACTACTACGTGAAGAACGAGCAAGGGCAGCTGCTACCGTTGTCGACGCTGATCACGCTCCGTGACCGGGCCCGCCCGCGCCAGCTCAACCAGTTCCAGCAGCTGAACTCGGCGATCATCCAAGGGGTGCCGATGGTCAGCATTGGCGAGGCGTTGCAGACGGTGCGCGATATCGCCCGGGAAGAAGCACCTGAGGGCTTTGCCTTCGACTATGCCGGGGCGGCCAGGCAGTACGTTCAGGAGGGCAGCGCCCTGTGGGTGACCTTCGGCCTGGCATTGGCGATCATCTTCCTGGTACTGGCCGCGCAGTTCGAGAGCTTCCGCGACCCGCTGGTGATTCTGGTGACCGTACCCTTGTCGATCTGTGGCGCGCTGCTTCCGCTGTTCCTGGGCATTTCCAGCATGAACATCTATACCCAGGTGGGGCTGGTGACCCTGATCGGCCTGATCAGCAAGCACGGCATCCTGATCGTCGAGTTTGCCAACCAGTTGCGAGAGGAACAGGGCTTGAGCATCCGCCAGGCCATCGAGGAGGCTGCCGCCATTCGCCTGCGGCCGGTGCTGATGACCACGGCGGCCATGGTGTTCGGCATGGTGCCGCTGATTCTGGCTACCGGTGCCGGGGCAGTCAGCCGGTTCGACATCGGCACGGTGATTGCCACCGGGATGTCGATCGGGACCTTGTTTACCCTGTTCGTGTTGCCGTGTATCTACACCTTGCTGGCACACAAATCAGCAGCCAAGGAGCCTGTTGTCGCCTGATCCGGCCCCTTCGCGGGCACGCCCGCTCCCACAGAGACAACGTACCCCTTGAGCAATGTGCTGGCCCTGCAGGAGCAACTGTCTTGCTCAATTTTAAGCTGGCGCGATCCGTGTGGGAGCGGGCTTGCCCGCGAAGAGCCGATGAGGCACACAGAAAAAACAAAGGCCTCGCATTGGCGAGGCCTTTATCTTGCTCGAGCTGTATCAGCCAAATGGCCGTAGCCCCTGGCGCATTCCAAAGAGGAACAACAGCAGATCCTGGTCCGGCTCGGCCTTGTTCTGCTGCTTCACCGTATGCGGCACCGCGCATTGGCCAGCCTTGCTGAACACCACAGGCCGCGGTTCTTCCCAGGCAGCTACCGCCGCCGTGGTCACAGCCAACCCAGCCACCAGGAACAAAGCTCGAGCTATTTCTAGTTTCATTGCCCTAACCCTTTGACAGCGCTGCCAAACGCCATCTGGTAAAAATAGAGCAGCGTTTGCCATTCCGTGTCATTTAGCGACGAGTGGCGGCGCAGCTGGCGCAGGTCGTTGCCCGCGGCCCGCTGACAACTGATGCGTCGTCGGCACTTTTCCAGGTCCAGGAGTGCTACCTCGACGCGGGCCTGCTCACCTGCGCCGATGACCTTGATGAAGACGTGCTTGCCGTACAGGCAGCCATGCTGCCAATGCCCCAGGTGCATGCGCGCCAGGTTGTCGGCCAGGTCCTTGAGCATGCGTTCATGCACCACCTGGGGATAACGCTCGCGCGCACCTTCGGCATGCCAGGTGTCGAGCTCGACAAAGCCATCCAGCGCCTCGCTGACCAGCAGCGCACGCCATTGATGCTCAGGATCACGCTCGGCACCACAAAACACGATACGTGGCACGCGCACGCCGAGTTGTTCGAAGCTGTTCAGTGCATCGAGCTCGCGCAACACCGTCGGCCTGCCGAATGGGTGTAACAGGCTGCGATAGATATGGCCAACCTGACGCTTGGCATACAGCACCTTGCCGTTGCCATCCCTCAGACGTTGTACGCCACTTTCACCACCGCGCCGCTGGTTGGGTTCCTCGACCCATTCACCTTGCTGGCGCCAGTAATAATCGAACCGCGACTCCCCATTTTGGGCTACAGCCATCAAACACTACCCCTTACGCAATACATATACCCGCCACATGGCATAGAACGGCAGGAAGTCGAGGCGCTCCTGGATTCTGAAGCCGGCGGCCTTGAATTCTGCTTCAACCGTTTCTACCGGTAACACGAAACGGTTCTGATAGCTGCCCTGCTCGCCGTTGGCACTGCGCTTTTGCTCGAGCTTCTGGCGGCGCCAAGCCTTGAAGTTACCGTCCACCCACAATGACAGGATTACGCTGTCACGGCTAACCCTTTGAAACTCGTCAAGAATGGTTTTGCGATGAGCCGCTTGGCCGATATGGTGAAACAGCCGCATGCAGAAAATGCTGTCGACTGAATTATCCGGCAAATCGATGGCGAACGCCGAAGTCTGCAAAGGGCGTACCCGCGCCACCACTTCTGGCGGTTGTGCGGCACAGGCGGTCTTGATCATCGCCTCGGAGTTATCGGCGCCGATGATCACCCGGTTCGGCTTTTCCGCCAGCAGCGGCCAGAATCGGCCCGCTCCGCAGGGCAGATCAAGGACCAGGCCCGGTTCGCCGGCCAGCGTCAGGGCCCGACGGGCGAGATGCTCGTCGCGCTTGTGGGACAGGCGTCGTGCCAGTCCATCCTGATGCTTGAGGAAATACGCTTGGGCATGTTGCTGGTCGTACTTCTCGGAAAATTCGAGTTTGATCGGGCTGCGCATCGAGAGGCTCCTATCTTCAATGCGCCTACCTTAGGTAACAAATCGTGGGAAACAGGTCATGCCAATGTGAAAATAACGTCACCAAACGGCAGGACTGTTTCATCATATTACAGGGTGGGATCGGTCTTTTCCGCACTCTGGCTCAGGTCCACCTGGAAGCGGCAGCCGTGCGGCGACGTCGAAGTCAATGTCACCCGCCAGCCTTGGTCATCGCAGATCCGCTGTACCAGCGACAGGCCCAAGCCGAGGCCTTCGCCACGCCGCTCCTCGCCACGCACGAAAGGCTGGAACATGGCCTCGCGCTTTTCCTCCGGGATACCCACGCCACTGTCTTCGACACTGAAGCCGTTGAGCTCCAGGCTCAGGCGGATATAACCGCTATCCGTGTAATGCGCGGCATTACGCAGCAGGTTGCCCATCACCGAGTGCAGGAAGGTGGCGTTGTACAGCAATGGGCCTGCACTGACCTGGCCATCATAGTAGAGCGCCAGGCCCTTCTGCTCGATGGTATCGCGCCACACCCCGATCAAGTCGTCGGCGACTTCGCGCAGGGTTGCCTGGGACGCCACGGCTCCCTGGTCACGCTGGGCACGCGCCAGCATCAAGAAGGTCTTGACCAGCTCGCGCATCTCTTCCGTGGCGCGGGCGATGCGCTCTACCTGATTGCGCGAGCGGGTATCCAGATTGGGGTTTTCCATCAGCAGTTCGCACGAGGTGGCCAGCACCATCAGCGGCGTGCGCAGCTCATGGCTGACATCGCTGGTGAACAAGCGCTCGCGGGTCAGTGCATCACGCAGCCGGCCGAGGGTATCGTCGAACGCCGCCGCCAACTGGCCGACTTCGTCGGCCGCGTAGTCCGGTGCCAAAGGCGGCGCCAGGCCGAGCAACTGGTCACGATGGCGAACCTGGCGCGCCAGGCGGATGACCGGTGCCATGACCCTGCGCGCCAGTAACCAGCCGAGCACCACGGCCAGTACCAGGCTGAGCACGAAGCCCACCACCACCACGGCGAACAGCACCCGCTCGCGCTCTTCGAAATCGCTTTGGTCCTGCAGCAGTACGTAGCGGCGACCATCGACGATCTCGACCATCGCGTGGTAGGACAACTGGTCGCGGAATACTTCATGGAAGCCCACATCGAGGTGGCGCAAGTCCTTGGGCAGCTCGAAATCATCGCGCCCGCCACTGAAGTAGAAAAGCTGGTCAGGCCGTGGCCGGTGGCTCCAGTCACTGACGCTGTCCATGCGCAGCAGGCGCTGCAGGTCGCCGCCGAGCACCGATGAGATCAGGCGCTCCTCAACCAAATGCACGGTGGCGACGATACCGAAGGCGAAGGCGCCGGCCACCAGCGCGCTCATCAACGCAAAGGCGATGATGATGCGCTGGGCAAGGCTTTGCTTAAACTCCATCGCGGCCCTCGGCGAGGCGATAGCCGACGCCATGGACGGTATGCAGCAGCGGTTTTTCAAACGGTTTGTCGATCACTTGGCGCAGCTGGTGCACATGGCTGCGCAGGCTGTCGCTATCAGGGCAATCATCACCCCACAGGGCTTCTTCCAGCACTTCGCGCCGCAGCACGTGCGGGCTTTTCTGCATCAGTACGGCGAGCAGCTTGAGGCCGACCGGGTTGAGCTTGAGCAGGCGGCCCTGGCGGGTCACTTCGAGCGTATCGAGATCGTAGCTCAGGTCCGCGACCTGCAGGGTACGGCGCCCGCCGCCCTGGGCCCGGCGCAGCACCGCTTCGATGCGCGCGGCCAGTTCGGACAAGGCAAAGGGCTTGAGCAGGTAATCATCGGCACCAGAGCGGAAGCCTTGCAGGCGATCGTCCAGCTGGTCGCGGGCCGTGAGCATGATCACCGGGGTGTCACGGCGGGCATCCTCGCGCAGGCGCTTGCACAGGGTATAGCCATCGATACCGGGCAGCATGATGTCGAGCACGATCAGGTCGTAATGCTCGGTGGCGGCCAGGTGCAGGCCCGACAGACCATCCTGGGCGCAGTCGACGGTGTAGCCTTTCATGCCCAGGTAATCGGCAAGGTTGGCAAGAATATCGCGGTTGTCTTCAACCAAAAGAATACGCATCGGGTTCTCCTGTGCGGCGCTTCGCTACGGTGCGCGGCAGGCGCAGCTTAAGGCCATCGCCGGTACTGTGCCAGCCCTGGGGCAAATTCAGCGAACTTGACAGTTTTTTCACTGATCCTTCACGGACAGAGAATAGCGGGCGCATGACAATGCCCGGTCTTTTTACCCCCTGGAGCTGTCATGCAACAACGCACTCGTCCGCGTCCGATCAACCTCTGGCTGTACCTGGGCATACCGCTGGCGGTTGCCGCGACCCTGCTCCTGCTGGAACTGACCTCGGTCGACATGGACGTCGCCAACCTGTTCTACGACGCCGCCGCCGGGCAGTTCATCGGGCGTCACAGTTACCTGCTGGAAACCGTCATGCATGACCGGGTCAAGCAAGGCGTGATCCTGCTTGGCCTGATCTCGCTGGGCGCGTTCGCCTCGAGCTTCTTCTGGAAGCGCCTGTTCAGCTGGCGCCGCGAGCTGGGTTGCCTGGTGCTGGCGCTGGGGCTTTCAACCGCCTTCGTCACGCCGCTGAAGAAGGTGACCCAGGTGCAATGCCCTTGGAGCCTGACCCAGTTCGGCGGCAAGGAAACCTACAGCAAGCTGCTGGAACATCGCCCGGCAACCGACAAGCCAGGCCTGTGCTGGCCAGGTGGGCATGCCGCCACCGGTTTCTGCCTGTTCGGCCTGTTCTTCATGCTGCGTGATCGCAAGCCGAAGCTGGCGCGGGTGGCGTTCGGGGTGGCTTTGGTGGCGGGCTCGGCGCTGGGGCTGGGGCGGATGCTGCAGGGGGCGCACTTCCTGTCGCATAACGTGTGGACCGCCGTGTTCTGCTGGTTGATTGGCCTGGGCTCGTATTACCTGGTGCTGTACCGCAAGGGCATGGTCGAGGTGCCAGCCGCCGAGCATCGCGTCGCCTGAAAATGAAAAAGCCCCGCACTAGGCGGGGCTTTTTCTTGGTGCAGGGGGTAAGGCTGGCTTACATCATGCCGCCCATGCCACCCATGCCGCCCATGTCAGGCATGCCAGCAGCTGGCTTGTCTTCCGGCAGGTCGGCAACCATGGCTTCGGTGGTGATCATCAGACCGCCGATCGAAGCTGCAGCTTGCAGAGCCGAACGGGTGACCTTGGCTGGGTCGAGGATACCCATCTCGATCATGTCGCCGTATTCGCCGGTAGCGGCGTTGTAGCCGTAGTTGCCCGAACCTTGCTTGACCTTGTCAGCGACAACGCTTGGCTCGTCGCCGGCGTTGGCAGTGATCTGGCGCAGCGGCGCTTCTACAGCGCGACGCAGCAGGGCGATACCGACGTTCTGGTCTTCGTTGTCGCCTTTGAGATCGGCAATGGCTGCCAGGGCGCGAACCAGGGCAACACCACCGCCAGGCACCACGCCTTCTTCGACGGCAGCACGGGTAGCGTGCAGGGCGTCTTCAACGCGGGCTTTCTTCTCTTTCATTTCAACTTCGGTGCCAGCACCGACCTTGATCACGGCAACACCGCCAGCCAGCTTGGCCAGACGCTCTTGCAGCTTCTCACGGTCGTAGTCCGAAGAGGTTTCTTCGATCTGGGCACGGATCTGCTTGACGCGAGCTTCGATGTCGGCGTCAACGCCAGCACCGTCGATGATGGTGGTGTTTTCCTTGGACAGGATGACGCGCTTGGCGTTGCCCAGGTGCTCCAGGGTGGTGGTTTCCAGGGTCAGGCCGATTTCTTCGGAGATGACCTGGCCGCCGGTCAGGACGGCGATGTCCTGCAGCATGGCCTTGCGGCGGTCGCCGAAGCCCGGGGCCTTGACCGCAGCAACCTTGACGATGCCGCGCATGTTGTTGACTACCAGGGTAGCCAGGGCTTCGCCTTCCACGTCCTCGGCAACGATCAGCAGCGGACGGCCGGCCTTGGCAACGGCTTCCAGAACTGGCAGCAGCTCACGGATGTTGGAGATCTTCTTGTCGACCAGCAGCAGCAGCGGGCCTTCCAGCTCGGCAACCATGGTGTCCGGCTTGTTGACGAAGTATGGCGACAGGTAGCCACGGTCGAACTGCATGCCTTCTACTACGGACAGTTCGTTTTCCAGGCCCGAGCCTTCTTCAACGGTGATCACGCCTTCTTTACCGACTTTTTCCATGGCTTCGGCGATGATTTCACCGATGGAGTTGTCGGAGTTGGCGGAGATGGTGCCTACCTGAGCGATGGCCTTGGAGTCGGCGCATGGCTTGGACAGGTTCTTCAGCTCGGCGACAACGGCGGCGGTGGCCTTGTCGATGCCGCGCTTCAGGTCCATCGGGTTCATGCCGGCAGCGACGGCCTTGAGGCCTTCGTTGACGATGGCCTGAGCCAGAACGGTAGCGGTGGTGGTGCCGTCACCGGCAGCGTCGTTGGCCTTGGAAGCAACTTCCTTGACCAGCTGGGCGCCCATGTTTTCGAAGGCGTCTTTCAGCTCGATTTCTTTGGCGACGGAAACGCCGTCCTTGGTGATGGTCGGAGCGCCGAAGCTCTTGGCCAGCACTACGTTACGGCCTTTCGGGCCGAGGGTCGCTTTTACTGCGTCAGCCAGAACGTTGACACCAACCAGCATTTTCTTACGAGCGGAATCGCCGAATTTTACGTCTTTAGCAGCCATGATCGTTTAATCCTTGAAAATCTTTGGAGTAACGGGAAGTCGGGGAAAATCAGCCTTCGATAACGGCGAGGATTTCGTTCTCGGCCATGATCAGCAGGTCTTCGCCATCGACTTTCACGGTGTTGCTGCCCGAGTAAGGGCCGAATACCACTTTGTCACCGACTTTAACGGCCAGCGCACGTACTTCGCCGTTTTCCAGAACGCGACCGGTGCCAACTGCAACGACTTCACCGCGGTTTGGTTTTTCTGCGGCCGAACCCGGCAGGACGATACCGCCAGCGGTTTTCGATTCTTCTTCGCTGCGACGGATGACTACGCGGTCATGCAGAGGACGAAGCTTCATTGTCGATCTCTCCCAAATAGTGGTTTTCATCGGCCGGTACGAAACCGGCGGGTTAATGCAATCCGGCGATGCCGGGGGTGGCCCGCAAAGGGCGAACCACCTTTGTCATGACTGGTGTTACCACCAGAAACCTTGCGGTGACCACATACATGAGGCCGCCATATGCAATTACAAGGCTTGATATGCAAAAAATTTCAGGGCACTCAAAAAGACCGAGGCCGCTTGCGCGGCCCCGGAAGATACAGTTCTGATTATTGATCGCGGCGCTCGTACTCGCCTTCGATCACGTTCGGCCGATGGCCGCCGTCACGCGGCGGTGCCTGGAACGGCTCGTCCTGGAACGCACGCTGGCGCATGGCCTGGGCTTCGGCGCGTTGGCGCATCTTGCGCGCCGCCAGATGGCGGGTGAACGGCAGCAGGCACAGCAGGCCCAGCACATCGCTGATGAAGCCGGGCAACAGCAGCAAACCACCACCCACGGCCAGCATCAGGCCCTGGAACATGTCCTCGGCGGGCAGTTCGCCGCGCTGCAGGCTTTCACGGGCACGCAGGGCGGTGGCGAGGCCCGCCACGCGGACCACCAGCACACCCAATGCAGAGCCGGCGATGATCAGCAGCAGCGCCGGAAAGAAACCGATGGCGCCGGCAACCTTGACGAAAACGAACAACTCCAGCACCGGAAACAGGAGAAACAGCAGTAGAAAAGCACGCATCAAAGCATTCCTCGTCGGAAGAGACCCTTCCTGTAAGACCTACAGATGGATGCATGCGCTCGCTATTTCAAGCCTCGACTTCACTCGCAGTCGGCCATTGGTCGGCGCGCGCCAGCAGAACCAGGGCTTCGCGGACTTGTGTCGGAGTGTTGCAAGGCGCGGGAAATGCCAACCAGTAGATGCCCTGGCCGATACGCAGGTGCATGCCTTCGCTGTCGATGCCGACCATCTGTGCCGGCACGCTGCGCGGCAGGTCGCTCAGCGCGACATAATGAGCGATGGCATTGGCATGGTCGCTGTTCATGTGCTCGATCATGCTCGCCTCGGCCTTGCCCGCAAAGGGATTGGCCAGGGTGACCTGGTCGAGCCAGTGGATCGCACCGAAGCCGCCAATGTAGCGATGACGCACCGGCTGCAGGACCCAGAAGTCGAAATCATGGGCCTTGTGGTAGTTGGCGGCATCGGGGAAGTAGCGGTAGTAGCGCTCGGCGGCGGCCTCGATGGCAGCCTCGTCGACCAACTTGTGCGCCTCGGCCATCACCGTCAGGCGGCCGACGGCCTGCACGTCTTCAGCTTCGCGCTCACCGACCAGCAGCGAGCACTTTGGGTCTTTCTGCAGGTTGTGGGTGTGCTGGGCGATGCGGCTGATCAGGATCAGCGGATTGCCCTGGGCATCCAGGCAGTACGGCACCACTGATCCGAACGGGAAGCCAGGCATGGACTTGGAATGGGTCGAAAGCACGCCGCGGTATTCCTTGAGCAGCAGTTCCCGGGCGGGACGAATGGCGTTGGTACTCACAGAGGGCGGCTCCTGACGGCGGACTGGATGCTGACAAGATAAGCATTGTCAGCTGCCAGCGCCAATGGGCTGCTGTGCAGTCCCCGACGATTTACCAGGCCACACCGAACCCTGCGGTATAGCGGGTCTTGTCCAGATCGCTGTCGCGCGTCCCGGTGATGATGTCCTTTTCTGCCTTGAGGTTGAGCGAAGCCCATTCGGTGACCTTGTAGCGCAGCCCCACTTCGGCATCCAGCGCGTAGTCGGCCACGCCGCCCAGCGGTTTGGCGAACTCGCCATTGGTGAACAGCTGGACGTTCTTGCCGATCAGGTAGCGGGTATAGTCCCACTTCACCGCTGCCGAGTAGAAGTTGTCCTTGGCGCCGTCCTGGTACTCGAAATCAGTACGGTTGATCAGCGAGCCCAGCGAGAACGCGCCCAGTTCATCGTCCCAGAACTGGTAGCCAGGGCCGGTACCGATCGTGCGCTGGCGGGAGAGGTCTTCGATGCGGTCGCGCTTGTACTCCATGCGCCCCTGCCAGAACCACTTCTCGGTGATGAAGCGGTCGAGCGCGTATTCGGCGCTCCAGTTGTCGGTGGTGGTGACGTCGTCCTTGGATTCGCGGTTGTATTCGCCTTCGGCATTGTGCCGCCAGCGACCGTGGCGGGCAGTGGTCTTGAAGTCGACGTCGTAGTCGTCGCTGTCTGTCTCGGCACGCTTGTAGTCCATGGCCACGTCGACATTGCCTTTCCAGATGAAGTCCTCGACCAGCGGTTTTGGCTTCATGATCTGCTGGACACTGGCGAGGTCGACCGTCTTCGGCGCATCGCCGTTGGCCAGGGTCACCTTGCCCGGCTCGGCAGCCTTCAGCGACTTGGCCTTCTCGCCGCTATAGGCGTCCTGCTTGACCAGCAGTTCCTGGTCGCTCTCCAGGGTCTGGACCTGTTTCCAGTCCAGCGAGATCGAGCCGCCATAGGGGGTTTCCAGCAGCAGCTTGCCACCGTCGAATACACGGATCTTGCCGCTGAGCCGGTCGCCGTTCTTCATCCACACGGTGTCGGCGAACACCGGACTGGCGCACAGGGAAGCGGTCAACAGGCAAAGCAAGGATCTAGAATACATAAGCGCGCTACAGGTTCGATTTGACGAAAAAAGCCGGGCATTATCCAGATACCACCGACCAGAGCAAGGACTGACCCAGGAGCATGCCGTTGAGTTCAACTCTCATTTGCTGCAACCATTCGTCCGGTTTCATCCCAGGCCAGGGCAGCCCTGATGTCTGAGGGATATGAGCACACCCTGGCATCGCCCGAAGCCCGACGAACGGCGCTGTATTCGGTGCTTGGCCAGGTACCAGAGGGCAAGGTGGTCAGCTACGGCGAGCTCGCCGAGCTGGCGGGGCTTGGGCGGGCGGCACGTTGGGTCGGGCGTATCCTTGGGCAGTTGCCAGCCGACACGCGCCTGCCCTGGCACCGGGTACTCGGTGCTGGCGGGCGGCTGAGCCTGGCGCCGGGCACGCCTTCGGGCGATGAACAGCGGGCCAGACTGCGCGCAGAGGGCGTGAATGTGACCAATAATCGTGTGGATCTGACGCTCCATGGCTGGCGTCCGATGGAGCACAGCGGTTAGAGTGCGCGCTTTGTTTTCGCAAATTTGAGGCAGATGTTGGCCCATGCCCCGTAAAACCTGGCGCGCTGCGCTTGCTGCCTATGCCAGCCCGTCAACCTTGGTACTTTTGCTGCTGGGCTTTGCCGCCGGCCTGCCCTACATGCTGGTGTTCTCGACCCTGTCGGTGTGGCTGCGTGAAGCCGGCGTGGCCCGTGAAACCATTGGCTACGCCAGCCTGATCGGCCTGGCCTATGCCTTCAAATGGGTCTGGTCACCGCTGCTCGACCAGTGGCGCCTGCCGCTGCTTGGCGGCCTGGGGCGACGGCGCTCATGGCTGTTGCTGTCGCAATCGCTGGTGGTGATCGGGCTGGTCGGCATGAGCTTGTGCGACCCGCAGCAACACCTTTCCTGGCTGATCGCCCTGGCGGTGCTGGTGGCCTTTGCCTCGGCCACTCAGGACATCGCCGTGGATGCCTATCGCCTGGAGATTGCCGACGACCAGCGCCAGGCGGCCCTTGCCGCCAGCTACATGGCCGGCTACCGGGTTGCCGCCCTGCTCGCGACAGCAGGCGCGCTGTTCTTCGCTGAGTGGTTCGGCTCCACCGGTTTCAGCTACCTGCACAAGGCCTGGGCCGGTACTTACGTGCTGTTCGGTGTGTTGATGCTACCGGCACTGTTCACCACCCTGGTGATGCGTGAACCAGCGGTGCCAATGCGCACCCAGCTGTCGGCCGCACGCTATGGCCTGATGCATCAGATGGCCTCGGTGTTCGTGCTGATCATCCTGCTGGTGTCGGTGCCGGCCAGCTTTACCCAGATGTTCAACACCGGCTGGTCAAGCGTCATTTCCGGCGATGCGACGCCTCTCGACCTGCTGCTGGAAGACCGTGCCTTCCTGCGCCTGATCCTGTACGTGCTGCTGACCTGGGCCTGCCTTTCGAGCATGGGCCGGCGTGGCCTGGCCCCGGTACTGACACCGGTGCACGACTTCATCTCCCGCTACCGCTGGCAGGCCCTGTTGCTGCTCGGCCTGATTGCCACCTATCGCATGTCGGACACGGTCATGGGCGTCATGGCCAACGTGTTCTACATCGACATGGGCTTCACCAAGGACCAGATCGCCAGCGTCAGCAAGGTTTTCGGCCTGATCATGACCCTGGTCGGTGCAGGCGTCGGCGGCTTGCTGATCGTGCGTTTCGGCATCCTGCCGATCCTGTTCATCGGCGGCGCGGCCTCGGCGGCCACCAACATCCTGTTCCTGATGCTGGCCGACATGGGGCCGAACCTGGAAATGCTGGTGGTGACCATTTCGCTGGACAACTTCAGCTCGGGCCTGGCGACATCGGCGTTCGTCGCCTACCTGTCGAGCCTGACCAACCTGAAGTTCTCGGCCACGCAATATGCCTTGCTCAGTTCGATCATGCTGTTGCTGCCACGCCTGATCGGCGGCTATTCAGGGGTGATGGTGGAGAAATACGGGTATCACGACTTCTTCCTGATCACTGCGTTGCTGGGCGTGCCCACGCTGATCCTGATCGCGCTGCACTGGCGCCAGGAAGTGAGCCGGGGAAAGCAGGTGCCGGTGGATAACCCGGCGGCCGAACAGCCCTGATCCTTCTCCGCTGCCTGTACCGGCCTCTTCGCGGGTGAACCCGCGAAAAGGCCGGCAACGCAACGACAGTTATTGAGCGGCGGCACTTTCCCCAGGCCGCCCTCCTACCACGAACCAGAGCGGCCAAAGTGCCAGGGCACCTGCAACGCCAGCCGCCAGGGCAAAGTGCAACAAGCTGTCCCCCGCCCCGATCATCGCCAGAACCGCCCCGCCCAGCCCCAGCAAGGCAATGGTGATCATCCCCAGCATCGCCGACACCAGCCCCTTGCTTTGCTCGCTGGCGAACAGCGTCATGCGGTACAGCACCGCATTGGCCACGCCCAGCCCCAACGCATACAGCGACATGCCAGCGACCACGCTGGTCACCGTCGGCCACACCCAGGTCGCCAGCACCATCAGGCACAAGCCGGCCAGGTACGGCCCAAGCGCACCACGCACCAAAGCCGGCAGCGGGTAGCGGTCGGCAATGCGGTTGATGACCAGGTTACCCAGGATCAGCCCACCAAACACCGGCAACTGCCACAGCGCATAGGCCATCGTACTCAGCCCCTCATCGTGGATCAGCAGCACCGGCGACAGGCCGATCCAGCCAATCAGCGGCAAGCCCACCAGACCCAGCGCGGCACTGCCGGCAACGAACTTGCGGTTGGCCAGCAACTGGCCGTAACCGACGAGCAGTGGCAGCAGGAGGATAGGGGTGAACGGCAGACGTGAACCATCGCGACGCTCCACTCCGAGGGTTTCCGGCATCAGCCGATGCAGCAGCAACCAGCACAACACCGCGCCGATGGCAAAGGCTACGAACAGCCAGCGCCAGTCCAGCCATTGCAGCATGAGGGTACCGACCAGCGGGCCGAGCAGCGGCGACAGCAGGGCGATGTTGGCCAGCAACGCCATCATGCGCACCGCGTCCGCTTCACTGAACGACTCGTTCAGTGCCGGGTAGCTGACCGTCACCACGAAGCCCAGGCCGATGCCCTGCAACAGGCGCAGCAGGTTGAACAGGCCGATGTCCTGCACCCAATAGGTGGCCAGACAGGCGCCGCCGAAAAACGCGCAGCCGGCCAGCAACAGTGGACGGCGCCCATAGCGGTCGGCCAGCGGGCCGATCAGCCATTGCAGCACCACGCCACCGAGCAGGTACAGGTTGAGCGCGTGCGGGATGTATTCGGGGCTGGCGTTCAGGTGCTCGACCACCACCGGCATCGCCGGCATCACGGCGTCACTGGCCAGGTAGGTGAGCAGCTCGAACAGGGCCAGGGTCAGGCCGAACAGCAGAGCCCGAAGCGGAGTGATGTACAGCAGTGGTTTCATGATGGTGTATCAGGTGCAGGCTGGGGGACAGGCTATATGCCAGAAATGCCGGGGAATTGCTGTGAACAAGTGTAAGGGAACAGAAATAGCCGGGGCCGCTTCGCGCCCCTTCGCGGGCACGCCCGCTCCCACAGGTACTGCACAAGTCTCGAAGCTTGTGCGATACCTGTGGGAGCGGGCGTGCCCGCGAAGGGGCGCGGAGCGGCCCCGGTTGCAACGCGGTATTACTGCGTTGCAGTCTCCTGCACCACGCGGATCACCCGCTGCGGGAACGGAATGTCGATTCCTTCAGCCTTCAACCGGTCACGGGCATGCTCGTTGAGCATGAACATCACGTCCCAGTAGTCGGCGGTCTTGGTCCACAGGCGCAGCGACACGGTGATCGAGCTGTCACCCAAGGTCGAGACGACCGCCTGCGGCGCCGGGTCCTGCAGCACGCGCGGGTCCTGCGCCAGCTCCAGCAACACGTTGCGGGCCTTCTGCAAGTCAGCCTCGTAGTCCACCCCCACATCGAACACCACCTTGCGCGTCGGCTGGCGGTTGGTGTTGGTGATGATGCCATTGGACAGGCTGCCGTTCGGCATGATCACGGTCTTGTTGTCACCGGTCCGTAGCACGGTGTGGAAGATCTGAATGCTGTCGACGGTACCGGATACACCCTGTGCTTCGATCCAGTCGCCGATGCGGAACGGGCGGAACATCAGGATCAGCACGCCACCGGCAAAGTTCGCCAGGCTGCCCTGCAGCGCCAGGCCGACAGCCAGCACAGCGCCACCCATGGCTGCCACGAACGAAGTGGTCTCGATGCCGATCATCGACGCCACACTGATCGCCAGCATCACCTTCATGACGATGTTGGCCAACGTGCGAATGAAACCCTGCAACGCCGGGTCCGCGACCCGCAGGCCGACAAGCCTGGCCAAGCGGTCACTGACCTTGTTGGTGATCCACCAACCGATGGCCAAGGTCACCAGCGCAAGCAGCAGACGGCTGCCATACGCCATGATCATGGGGATCCAGGTCTGCGACTGGCGGACCAGCTGATCGACTTCAGCGTTCAAATCCATGTATTCATCTCCTGATGCCGTGCGGCACGTACACAGTAAAGCAGGCCGCCGGTCATCCAGCGGCCACGGCCCCCATGGACATCATTGCGCCATCGAGGTTCCGGGCAACCCAGCGATCAGTCGCGGAAGTTGTTGAACTGCAGCGGCATGTCGAATTCCTTGGTGCGCAGCAGGGCAATGGCTTCCTGCAGGTCGTCACGCTTCTTACCGGTGACACGCACCTGCTCGCCCTGGATCGCGGCCTGGACCTTGAGCTTGCCGTCCTTGATGGTGGCGACGATCTTCTTGGCCAGGTCCTTGTCGATGCCTTCGCGGAACTTGGCTTCCTGTTTCTTTTCCTTGCCCGAGGCGTACGGGTCCTTGGTTTCCAGGCACTTGACGTCGATCTTGCGCTTGACCAGCGCCAGGCGCAGGATTTCCAGCATGGCTTCGAGCTGGAATTCTTCCTCGGCGGTCAGCACCACGGTCTGCTCCTTGTCCTTGAACTCGAAGCTGCCCTTGCCCTTGAGGTCATAGCGGCGATCGAGGTCCTTGATGGCGTTGTCGACCGCGTTCTGCACTTCGTGCTTGTCCAGTTCCGATACCACGTCGAACGAAGGCATGGGTAATCTCCATAAAATAAACGCGCGCTCAGTCTGAACATGGAGCGCGTCGGTGTTAGCGGGTTAAAATGCGGGCTCATTATAACGGGTTGCGAAACGCAGATGAGCAGCACCTGGCATATTCTCGGCGCCGGTAGCCTCGGCAGCCTCTGGGCCTGCCGCCTGGCACGCGCCGGCAAGGCAGTGCGCCTGATCCTGCGTGATGCGCAGCGCCTGCAGGCCTACCAGCAGGCCGGCGGCCTGACGTTGACCGAGCAGGAGCAAACCCGCCGCTACGCCATCCCGGCCGAAACGGCCGAATCCGGCGGCCCCATCCATCGCCTGCTGGTAGCCTGCAAGGCCTACGATGCCGCTCCCGCCGTCGCCGGCCTGGCGCCGCGCCTGGCTGAGAGCGCAGAACTGGTGCTATTGCAGAACGGCCTGGGTAGCCAGGACGAAGTGGCCGACCAGGCCCCCCTCGCCCGCTGCATCTTCGCCTCCAGCACCGAAGGTGCATTCCGCGAGGACGACTGGCGAGTGCGCTTCGCCGGTCATGGTTTCAACTGGCTGGGGGACCCGGCCAACCCCACCCCACCAGCATGGTTCGATGACCTGAACGACGCGGGCATTGCCGCCGAATGGACGGTCGACATCCTTACCCGCCTGTGGCGCAAGCTGGCGCTCAACTGCGCCATCAACCCGCTGACGGTGCTGCACGATTGCCAGAACGGCGGTCTGCTCGGGCACCTCGGCGAGGTCGAAGCACTGAGCACGGAACTGGCCGAGCTGCTGCGCCGTTGCGGCCAGCCCGAAGCCGCAGCCGATCTGGGCGAAGAAGTGCTGCGGGTGATCCTGGCCACTGCGGCCAACTACTCTTCCATGTACCAGGACGTGCGCGCTGGCCGGCGCACCGAAGTGCACTACCTGCTGGGCCATGCCTGCCGGGCAGCCGAGCGCCACGGCATGGCGTTGCCGCAGCTGGAACACCTGCACCAGCGCCTGGTCGATAACCTGCGAGCGCGTGGTTTGCCCAGCGCCTGACGTCAACCCAATACGGACATTGCCTTGCCCATGAGCCTGCGCCAACGCCTGGAAAACCTCCCGGTCGGGCAGAAACTGCTGGCAGCCCTGCTGGTACTGCTGGTGACCATCCTGCTGGTCGCCAACCTGACCTTCATCAGCGCCGCCTACTGGATCACCCAGGAGAGCATGGCGCCGCAGGCGTTACAGACCATCGGCAAGTTGGTGGCCAACCCGCAACTGTCGGCCCGTGCCGGCGACTCGACCGAGACCGCCACGGCCCTGCTCAAGGAGCTGGACAGCTACACGCCGCTACGCGCCGCGGCCATCTACGGCGGCGACGGCAGCATGCTGGCCCAGCTCCAGCACGGCGAGTCTTTGGCCCTGCCCAAGCGCTACCGCAACATCGACGGCTGGCGCCTGATGGAGTTTCGCAGCACCCAGCTGATCCGCATCCCGCGCGACGCCAGCCCACCGGCGCACCTGCTGCTGGTGGCCAGCAGTGAGCTGCCCACGGCGTTCTACACCGGCACGCTCAGCGCCAGCCTGGCGATCCTGGTGTTCAGCATCCTGCTGTGGCTGGTCATCGCCAGGCAGATCAAGCGGTTGATCACCCAGCCGATCAACCAGCTCGAAGAACTCAGCCGTCAGGTCACCCGCGAAGAAAGCTATGCCTTGCGTGCTACCCGCGGCAACGACGATGAGATCGGCAGCCTGGCCGAAGCCTTCAACACCATGCTTTCGCGTATCGAGGCCCGCGAGCAGCAACTCAAGCGCACCCGCGATGAATTCCAGACCGCCTACGACCAAGCCCAAGGCCTGGCCGAGGAAACCCGTAACACCAATCGCAAACTGGAGCTGGAAGTCCAGGTGCGCAGCAAGATCGAGAAGAAGCTCACCGGGTTCCAGAACTACCTCAACAGCATCATCGACTCCATGCCCTCGGCACTGATCGCCCTCGATGAGCAACTCTATGTAACGCAGTGGAACCACGAGGCCACGGTGCTTTCCGGCACGCCGCTGGACGAAGCGCTGAACCAGCCGATCTTCATCGCCTTCGAACCACTCAAGCCGTTCCTGCCGCAGCTCAAGGAAAGCGTCGAAAAGCACCGGGTGGCGAAAATCGAGCGGGTCACCTGGCCCAAGGGCGACGACCTGCGTCATTACGCCCTGACCTTCTACCCGCTGATGGGCGGCGGCGGTCGCGGCGTGGTCATCCGTATCGACGACATCACCCAGCGCCTGTCGCTGGAAGAGATGATGGTGCAGTCGGAGAAGATGCTCTCGGTCGGCGGCCTCGCAGCCGGCATGGCCCATGAAATCAACAACCCGTTGGGCGCGATCCTGCACAACGTACAGAACATACGCCGACGCCTTTCGGCAGAGCTGCCGCGCAACCAGGAACAGGCCAGTGAGCTGGGCATCGACCTGGCCAACGTCAACCGCTACCTGGAAAACCGTGAAGTACCGCAACTGCTCGACGGCATCCAGCAGGCCGGCGCTCGCGCGGCGAAGATCGTGACCCACATGCTCAGTTTCAGCCGTCGCAGCAACCGCCAACTGGCGCCTTGCGACTTGCCGGCGCTGATCGACCAGGCCGTGGAGATCGCCAGCAACGACTTCGACCTGACCATCGGCTTCGACTTCAAGGGCCAGGCCATCATCCGTCAGTTCGACCCAAACCTGGGCCCGGTGCCCTGCACCGCCAACGAGCTGGAGCAAGTGCTGCTGAACTTGCTCAAGAACGCTGCCCAGGCCATCCATCAGCGGCCGCAGCCCAGCGAGCCAGGGCGCATCATCCTGCGTACGAAGCTGAATCCGCCGTGGGCCGAGATCGAGGTCGAGGACAACGGCGTGGGCATGCCCGAAGCCGTTCGCAAGCGTACCTTCGAGCCGTTTTTCACCACCAAGGAGATCGGCCAGGGCACCGGCCTCGGGCTGTCGGTTTCGTACTTCATCATCACCAACAACCACAAGGGGCAGATGGAAGTGCAGTCCACGCCCGGCCAGGGCACCTGCTTCACCCTGCGCCTGCCCCTCGGCCAGCCGCCAGCGGCTGCGCCGACCCACACGGAGGCATGACATGGGCTATCGCCTGTCGAAGATCTATACCCGCACTGGCGACAAAGGCGAAACCGGCCTGGGCGACGGGCGACGGGTACCCAAGGACCACCCACGGGTCGAGGCGATCGGCGAGGTGGACAGCCTCAACAGCCAGCTCGGGCTGCTGCTGGCTGGCCTGGATGAGCACAAGCTGGATGAGGTGAGCAGTGTTCTGGCGCCATGCCAGCATCGCTTGTTCGACCTTGGTGGCGAGTTGGCGATGCCCAGCTACCAGGCCTTGAATCAGGTTGAGGTGGAGCGGCTCGAAGCGGCGATCGATGTATGGAACGAAGAACTGGGGCCACTGGAGAACTTCATCCTGCCCAGTGGTTCGGCGCTGGTGGCGCAGGCCCATGTGTGCCGCAGCCTGGCGCGCAGTGCGGAGCGGCGCTGCCAGCAGTTGAATGCGCTGGAGCCGTTGGAGGGGGTTGGGTTGGCGTATATCAACAGGCTTTCGGATCTGCTGTTCGTGGCGGCGCGGATCATTGGGCGGCGGCAGGGTGTTGCAGAGGTTTTGTGGCAGCCTGCGGAAAAGCCTAAAGGCTGATATCGCCGGGGCTGCTCTGCAGCCCATCGCAGGCAAGCCAGCTCCCACAGGTACTGCGCCGATTTCTCGGACAGTGAGATCCCTGCGGGAGCTGGCTTGCCTGCGATGGGTCGCAAGGCGACCCCAATTACTCAGGCCTCAGGCCAGAATGCGCGGATCCCGGCAACACCTTGGGCACCGGCCTCCCAGGCCTTCTCCCGCTCACCCGGCCCAACCCCACCCAACAGGTAAACCGGCTGGTTGAAGCCGGCAATAAGCCGCTGCGCCTCATCCCAGCCCAACGGCACCGCCTCGGGGTGGGTCTGGGTTGCCTGCACCGGCGACAGGGTGACGAAGTCCACGCCCATCTGCTCGGCCAGCGCCAGCTCTTCGGCACTGTGGCACGACGCTGCCAGCCAGCGTTCCTTGGGGAACGGGCGGCCATTTGCTGCGTACTTGCGTAGCTGTGAGGCGGTCAGGTGCCAGCCAGCGGACGGGAAGTCGCCCAGCCACTCCAGCGGCCCCTTGAGCATCAGCTGCGCCTTGCCGGCGCACAACCCGACCGCGTCCACCGCCACATCGCGGTACTTGGGGTCGTACATGTCCGGTGCGCGCAACTGGATCAGGCGGATGCCACTGGCCACGGCCTTCTGGATACCCTTGAGCATCTGCGGCACTTCCAGGCCATCCGGCGTGATCAGGTACTGATCCGGCAAGCGCGCAGCAGCGACGATCGGCTTGTTGGCTTCAGGGAATTGGTACTGTGCCAGGTCCCGCGGGGCGACCCAGGCCAGCGGCTGGCCCTCGGCGCCATGGGCTTGGCCGGTGAACGCATCGACCTCACGGACATCCAGCAGCACCTGCTTGTCCGGGTAGTCGTGGCTGACCTTGATCAGCGCCCGCGAACGGGTCACTTCGATACCTAATTCTTCGCGCAACTCGCGGGCGAGCGCCGCTTCGACGCCTTCGCCCTCTTCCACCTTGCCACCCGGGAACTCCCACAGGCCGCCCTGGTGCTGGGTATCAGCACGACGGGCAATCAGAATGCGCCCGTCATTGCCGCGGATCACCGCGGCGACTACATGGATTCTTTTCAACCTGCACGCTCCGCCAGGCCAGCTTGCCGCCAGGCCTGGAAGGCCGGCCACTGGTAAATGGTTTCGATATAGGTGGCTGCCTCGGCGGGCACCTCTACGCGGTAGCTACGCAGGCGCACCGCCACCGGGGCGAAGAAGGCATCGGCCAAGGTCGGCTTGCCGAACAGGAAGGGGCCGCTGTCCTTGGCCACCAGGCGGCATTCGGACCACAGCGCGACGATGCGGTCGATATCCACTTGGACCTCCAACGGGATGTTATCCAGCCCCTGGTCACGTGTCAGGTCGAACGGCATGGCACCGCGCAGGGCGAAAAAGCCGCTGTGCATCTGCGCACAGGCCGAGCGGGCCTGGGCACGGGCGGCAACGTCTGCCGGCCACAGCTGGGCCTCGGGGTGGCGTTCGTTGAGGTACTCGGCGATGGCCAGGGAGTCGGCGATCACACCGTGCTCAGTCTTGAGCAGCGGCACCTTGCCGGTAGCGGAGAATTCGAGGATGCGTTTGCGGGTGTCGGGCTGGTTCAACGAGATAAGCGTTTCTTCATAGGGCACGCCAGCCAGCTCGAGGGCCAGGGCGCCACGCAGCGACCAGGAGGAATACAGCTTGTCGCCGATGATCAGGTGATAGCTCATGGTTCGGCTCCATGTATTTGGGGATTTGGGGGCTGCTTTGCAGCCCTTTCGCGACACAAGGCCGCTCCTACAAGGGAACGCGATTTCCTGTAGGAGCGGCCTTGTGTCGCGAAAGGGCCGCAAAGCGGCCCCAGCATTACATCAGGTGCGGTATTCGGCGTTGATCTTCACGTATTCGTGGGACAGGTCGGTGGTCCAGATGGTTTCGCTGCACTGGCCACGGCCAAGCTCGATACGGATGGTGATCTCTTCCTGAGCCATCACCGCCGAACCTTGTGCCTCGGTGTAGCTCGGGCTGCGGCCGCCTTTGCTGGCGATGCACACGTCACCCAGGTAAACGTCGATCAGGCTGACATCCAGTTCTGGCACACCGGCACGGCCCACGGCAGCCAGAATCCGGCCCCAGTTCGGGTCGGAAGCGAACAGCGCGGTCTTGATCAACGGCGAGTGGGCCACGGCGTAACCGACATCCAGGCACTCCTGGTGGTTGCCACCGCCATTGACCTGCACGGTGACAAACTTGGTGGCGCCTTCGCCGTCACGGACGATGGCCTGGGCCACTTCCATGCACACTTCGAACACGGCCTTCTTCAGCGCTTCGAACAGCGCTCCGCTGGCTTCGGTGACTTCCGGCAGGTTGGCCTTGCCGGTGGCGATCAGCATGCAGCAATCGTTGGTCGAGGTGTCGCCATCGATGGTGATGCGGTTGAACGATTTGTTGGCGCCGTCGAGGATCAGGTCCTTGAGCACGGCCGGAGCGACTTTGGCGTCGGTGGCGATGTAGCCGAGCATGGTGGCCATGTTCGGACGGATCATGCCGGCGCCTTTGCTGATGCCGGTGACGGTGACAGTCACACCATCGTGCTGGAACTGGCGGCTGGCACCTTTGGGCAGCGTGTCGGTGGTCATGATGCCAGTAGCGGCTTCAGCCCAGTGGTTTTCCGACAGGTCGTCCAGCGCGGCTTGCAGCGCGCCTTCGATCTTCTCGACCGGCAGGGGCTCACCGATCACACCGGTGGAGAACGGCAGCACCGACTCGGCCGGCACCCCGGTCAGTTCAGCGAGCTTGGCGCAAGTACGTTCGGCAGCTGCCAGGCCTGGCGCGCCGGTACCGGCGTTGGCATTGCCGGTGTTGGTCAGCAGGTAGCGCACGGTGCCCTGCACGCGCTGCTTGGAGAGGATCACGGGAGCGGCACAGAAGGCGTTGAGGGTGAACACGCCAGCCACGCTGGAGCCTTCGGCGCAGCGCATGACCACCACATCCTTGCGCCCAGGACGCTTGATGCCGGCAGAAGCGATGCCGAGTTCAAAACCCGGAACCGGGTGCAGGGTGGGCAAAGGACCAAGACCAACAGCCATTAGAGCGCTCCTAGAAAAATCGGTTGATTGCAAAAAACGGGGCCGCTTCGCGCCCCATCGCGACACAAGGCCGCTCCTACAAGATTGTTGCGATTCCTGTAGGAGCGGCCTTGTTTCGCGAAAGGGCCGCAAAGCGGCCCCCGGTTTGTCACGTTACAGCGAGTGAATCAGATCATTCAATCTGACCATGGCAATGCTTGAATTTCTTGCCCGAACCACACCAGCACGGCTCGTTGCGGCCCAGCTTCAGGTCGTTGCGCACCGGGGCAGCGGCCACGGCCACTTCGGCGCCCTCCTCGCTCAGTTGCTCGCTTTCAAGGCCTGGCGCAGGGGCATGCTGGAACTGCATGCGGCTGGCCAGCTCTTCGGCTTCGCGGCGCAGGCGGGCTTCTTCTTCGGCCGGGTCTTCGCGGCGCACCTGAACGTGCGACAGCACGCGGATGGTGTCGCGCTTGATCGACTCGAGCAGTTCCTGGAACAGCGCGAACGACTCGCGCTTGTACTCCTGCTTCGGGTTCTTCTGTGCATAACCACGCAGGTGGATACCGTGACGCAGATGGTCCATGGTCGACAGGTGGTCTTTCCACAGGTCGTCCAGCACACGCAGCAGGATCTGCTTCTCGAAGGTACGCAGGGCTTCGATACCGGCCTGGTCTTCCTTCTCGGTGTAGGCGGTGGTGATCTGGTTCAGCAGCTTCTCGCGCAGGGTCTCCTCGTAGAGGTGATCGTCTTCGTCCAGCCACTGCTGGATCGGCAGCTTCATGCCGAAGTCGCTGGCCAGCGAAGCTTCAAGGCCGGCCACGTCCCACTGCTCCGGCAGCGACTGCGGCGGAATATGCTGGCTGATGGTGGCGTCCAGGACTTCCTGGCGGAACTCGACGATGGTGTCGCCAATGTTCTCGGCCGCCAGCAGGCTGTTGCGCATGTGGTAGATCACCTTGCGCTGTTCGTTGGCCACGTCATCGTATTCGAGCAGCTGTTTGCGGATGTCGAAGTTGCGGCCTTCGACCTTGCGCTGGGCTTTCTCGATGGCATTGGTGACCATGCGATGCTCGATGGCCTCGCCGGACTGCATGCCCAGTGCCTTCATGAAGTTCTTCACCCGGTCAGAGGCGAAGATGCGCATCAGGCTGTCTTCCAGCGACAGGTAGAAGCGGCTCGAACCCGGGTCGCCCTGACGGCCGGCACGGCCACGCAGCTGGTTGTCGATACGGCGTGACTCGTGGCGCTCGGAAGCGATCACGTGCAGGCCACCGGCTTGAATCACCTGCTGGTGACGCTTCTGCCAGTCGGCCTTGATCTGGGCGATCTGCTCAGGGGTCGGGTTCTCCAGTGCAGCCACTTCGGCTTCCCAGTTACCGCCCAGCAGGATGTCGGTACCACGGCCGGCCATGTTGGTGGCGATGGTCAGCGCACCCGGGGCACCGGCCTGGGCGATGATTTCGGCTTCCTTCTCGTGGTACTTGGCGTTCAGTACCTTGTGGTCGATACCTTCCTTCTTCAGCAGGTTCGACATGTGCTCCGAGGTTTCGATGGTGGCGGTACCCACCAGGATCGGGCGGCCCTGGGTCATGCTCTCTTTGATGTCGGCGATGATCGCGGCGTATTTCTCGTCAGCGGTCAGGTACACCAGGTCGTTGAAGTCTTTACGCGCGAGTGGCTTGTTCGGCGGAATGACCATGACGTTGAGGGCGTAGATCGACTGGAACTCGAACGCTTCGGTGTCGGCGGTACCGGTCATGCCGGACAGCTTGGTGTAGAGACGGAAGTAGTTCTGGAAGGTGGTCGAAGCCAGGGTCTGGCTTTCGGCCTGGATGTTCAGGTTTTCCTTCGCCTCGATGGCCTGGTGCAGGCCTTCGGACAGGCGGCGGCCGGGCATGGTACGGCCGGTGTGTTCGTCGATCAGCAGGACCTGGCCGTCCTGGACGATGTACTCGACGTTGCGGTGGAACAGCTTGTGCGCACGCAGGCCGGCGTAGACGTGGGTCAGCAGGCCGAGGTTATGCGCCGAATACAGGCTCTCCCCTTCGGCCAGCAGGCCAGCCTGGGTGAGCATTTCTTCGATGAACTGGTGACCGGCTTCGTTGAGCTCGACCTGGCGGCTCTTCTCGTCGATGGTGAAGTGGCCTTCCTGGGTGACCTGGCCTTCGACTTCTTCGATGTGCTGGGTCAGGCGCGGGATCAGGCGGTTGATCTCGATGTACAGCTTGGAGCTGTCTTCGGCCTGGCCGGAGATGATCAGCGGAGTGCGCGCTTCGTCGATGAGGATCGAGTCGACTTCGTCGATCACGGCGAAGTTCAGTTCACGCTGGAACTTCTCTTCCTGGCTGAACGCCATGTTGTCGCGCAGGTAATCGAAACCGAATTCGTTGTTGGTGCCGTAGGTGATGTCGGCAGCGTAGGCGGCGCGCTTTTCTTCGGGCGGCTGGAAGGCCGAGACGATGCCTACGGACAGACCGAGGAATTCGTACAGCGGACGCATCCAGTTGGCGTCACGGCGGGCCAGGTAGTCGTTCACCGTGACCACGTGCACGCCCTTGCCGGACAAGGCATTGAGGTAGACGGCCAGGGTACCGACCAAGGTCTTGCCTTCACCGGTACGCATTTCTGCGATCATGCCCTCGTGCAGGGTCATGCCGCCGATCAGCTGCACGTCGAAGTGGCGCATGCCCATCACACGCTTGCCAGCCTCACGGGCCACGGCGAAGGCTTCGGGCAGCAATTGGTCCAACGTCTCGCCTTTGGCCAGGCGCTCCTTGAACTCTGCGGTCTTGGCCCGCAGTTGCTCATCGGAGAGGGCCACCATCTTCTCTTCGAAGGCATTGACGATAGCTACCGTCTTGAGCATGCGTTTGACTTCACGCTCGTTCTTGCTTCCAAAAAGTTTTTTTAACAAAGGCGCAAACATATCGGCAGGATCTTCCACACGTAGGGATGGAGGGCGGCCCCATGAGTCGCCCGTGCAGCCCTGAGGCCGCATGCGAACGAGCATTCTACCCGGAAACGATGGTGAGGAAAGTGGTCGATTGCCACGATGCTGGCACAGCGCTTTGGCGGGGGCTTTTCTAAGATAGGGGCATTTTCCCTGAGTTCAACCCGCAGCTTGATGAAACGTAGCGGGAATGACTCTTATCCTGCACTGGCCTCTTCGCCACGCCCGCTCCCACAGGGATCAGCGAATCCTGTGGGAGCGGGCGTGCCCGCGAAGAGGCCAGTGCAGGCATGCTAGACTGACCACCTTGCCACCTCATGCACACCGCCATGGCCTACAAACCCTCCGCCGCCCAGCCGCCCGCCACCCTGCTGCGCCAGAACCGCCCGCTGCGCCTGCTGCTGAACCAGGCCGAACGCCTGGCGCATCTGCAGCGCCTGCTGGAAAGCCAGCTGCAGCCGGCTGCCCGCGAGCACTGTCATGTGGCGTCGTGGCGCGATGGCACGTTGTTGCTGGTGGTGACCGACGGCCATTGGGCGACTCGCCTGCGCTACCAGCAAAAGCGTCTTCAGCGCCAGCTGCAGGCCCTGGAAGCCTTTGGCAACCTGCAGCGCATCCTCTATAAGGTGCAGCCACCGCTGGTGCCGGCCAAGCGTGGCGGCAACACGACCGAGCTGTCGAACGATGCCGCCGAAAGTATCCGCGATTCCGCCGAAGGCATCGCCGATCCGAAGCTGCGTGCCGCCCTGGAGCGGTTGGCCAGCCACGCCAAACACAAAGAAAAACCCTGAAAATAAAAAAGGCCACCCGAAGGTGGCCTTAATGAACTAGAGAGTGTTCGAACTTACACAGCCGCAACAGGGCGCATGTACGAGATCGGTGCCGTGCTGGCATCTTCGAAAGTGACCACTTCCCAGGCATCGGTTTCAGTGATGAGCTTGCGCAGCAGCTGGTTGTTCAGCGCGTGGCCGGACTTGTAGCCCTTGAACTCGCCAATCAGGCTGTTGCCCAGCAGGTAAAGGTCGCCAATGGCGTCGAGGATCTTGTGCTTGACGAATTCGTCATCGGAACGAAGGCCGTCTTCGTTGAGCACACCAGTCTCGTCCACCACGATGGCATTCTCGACACTGCCACCCAGCGCAAGGTTGTGCTTGCGCAGGTACTCGATGTCACGCATGAAACCGAAAGTACGGGCGCGGCTGACTTCCTTCACGAACGAGGTGCTGGAGAAGTCGACGACCGCACTCTGGGTCTGGCCCTTGAGGACCGGGTGATCGAAGTCGATCTCGAAGCTCACCTTGAACCCGTCGAACGGCAGGAAGGTGGCGCTCTTGTCGCCCTCCGTCACTGTCACTTCGCGCAGGATGCGGATGAACTTCTTGGCTGCGTCCTGTTCTTCCAGGCCGGCAGACTGAATCAGGAATACGAAGGGACCGGCGCTGCCATCCATGATCGGCACTTCCGAGGCGGAGAGCTCGACGTAGGCGTTATCGATGCCCAGGCCCGCCATGGCGGAGAGCAGGTGCTCGACCGTATCGACCTTGACGTCACCGTTGACCAGCGTGGTGGACATGGTGGTCTCACCGACGTTGGCCGCACGCGCCGGGATCTCGACCACAGGGTCAAGGTCGGCGCGACGGAAGACGATGCCGGTGTCGACAGGCGCAGGCTTGAGGGTCAGGTAGACCTTCTCCCCGGAGTGCAGGCCGACGCCCGTGGCACGGATGGTATTCTTCAGGGTGCGTTGTCTAATCATGGCATTGGCCGCTTCAGCGCAAATAATGCGAACAGGTATCAACAAAGGCTGGGGATGATAACAGACCCGGCCTTTGCTGAACACCAATCACCCTTATACCCCTGATAAATTCCATCAATCGGCCTGACGACGCAGGAAGGCTGGGATATCGAGGTAGTCCAGATCATCCTGAGGGTTGAGTTTAGCTGCCGCAGCGGCACCTGCGTGGGCCTGGTTGCGCATCACGGTAGGGCGCTCGAGGTCACGATAGTTGACGGCTGGCTGCTCCTGGCGCACCGGCGCCGGGTTGGAAGCCTCATACACCTGCTGTGCAGTCTGCAGGGTGTTGTCGACCACCTTGACCGGTTTTTCGATGCGCGCGCCCAGACCAGTGGCTACTACGGTCACGTGCAGTTCGTCACGCATGTCAGGGTCGATCACGGTGCCGACCTTGACCATGGCGTGGTCGGAGGCGAAGGCTTCGATGATGCTACCCACATCGGAGTATTCACCCAGCGACAGGTCAGGACCTGCGGTGATGTTCACCAGGATGCCGCGGGCGCCCTGCAGGTTGACGTCTTCGAGCAGTGGGTTGCGGATTGCAGCCTCGGTAGCTTCGCGCGCACGGTTCGGGCCGCTGGCGCAGCCGGTACCCATCATCGCCATGCCCATTTCACCCATGACGGTGCGTACGTCGGCGAAGTCGACGTTGATCATGCCTGGGCGCTTGATGATGTCGGAGATACCGCGAACGGCACCGGCCAGTACATCGTCGGCCTTGGCAAAGGCGGACAGCAGGCTGGCATCCTTGCCCAGGATGGTCAGCAGCTTCTCGTTGGGGATGGTGATGAGCGAGTCGACGCTCTCAGCCAGCATCCGGATGCCTTCATCGGCGATCTGCATGCGCTTGCGGCCTTCGAACGGGAACGGACGGGTCACCACAGCAACGGTGAGGATGCCCATTTCCTTGGCCACTTCGGCGATGATCGGCGCCGCACCGGTGCCGGTACCGCCGCCCATGCCGGTGGTGATGAACACCATGTTGGTGCCCTGCAGCACCTCGGCGATGCGCTCGCGGTCTTCCAGCGCGGCCTGACGGCCGACTTCCGGATTGGCACCGGCACCCAGACCTTTGGTCACGCCGGTACCCAGTTGCAGGATGGTGCGTGCGCCGATGTTTTTCAGCGCCTGGGCATCGGTGTTGGCGCAGATGAACTCGACGCCTTCGATGCTGCTCTTCACCATGTGGTTGACGGCGTTGCCGCCGCCACCGCCAACACCGATCACCTTGATGACCGGACTTTGCGGGACGTTGTCTACGAGCTCGAACATTTTCCCTCTCCTTACAGTTCTCTAGTTGTCGCGCCTACCACTACTGCTTTGAAACTTAGAAGTTGCCCTGGACCCAGCGCTTGAAGCGTTCAAGCACTGGGGCCTTCGGTTCATCGCCATAGCTGTTGCTGCTGCTGTTGCTGTTACCGGTCAGGACCATGTCCTCGGACTGCTTGAGCAGGCCGTAGGTGAGCAAGCCCACGCCGGTGGAATAGATCGGGTTGCGCACCACGTCGCTCAGCCCCCGAACGCTGTGCGGTACGCCCAGGCGTACCGGCATGTGGAAGATTTCCTCGGCCAGTTCCACGGCACCTTCCATCTTCGCGGTGCCGCCGGTGAGGACGATGCCGGCCGGCACCAGATCCTCGTAGCCGCTGCGGCGCAGCTCGGCCTGGATCAGGGTGAAGAGCTCGTCGTAACGTGGCTCCACCACCTCGGCCAGGGCCTGACGCGACAGCTCGCGAGGTGGGCGATCGCCCACGCTCGGCACCTTGATGGTCTCACCGGCGCCGGCCAGTTTGGCCAGGGCACAGGCGTAGCGGATCTTGATTTCTTCGGCGTACTGGGTCGGCGTACGCAGGGCCATGGCGATGTCGTTGGTGACCTGGTCGCCAGCAATCGGGATGACCGCGGTGTGGCGGATCGCACCTTCGGTGAAGATGGCGATGTCGGTGGTGCCGCCACCGATGTCGACCAGGCACACGCCCAGCTCTTTCTCGTCGTCGGTCAGCACCGAGTAGGCCGAGGCCAGCTGCTCGAGGATGATGTCGTCGATTTCCAGGCCGCAGCGGCGTACGCACTTCTCGATGTTCTGCGCCGCGTTGACCGCGCAGGTGACCACGTGAACCTTGGCTTCCAGGCGCACGCCGGACATGCCCAGCGGCTCGCGCACGCCTTCCTGGTTGTCGATCACGTAGTCCTGCGGCAGGGTGTGCAGCACGCGCTGGTCAGCCGGAATGGCCACGGCCTGGGCAGCATCGAGCACGCGCTCGAGGTCGGCGACGCTCACCTCACGGTCGCGGATGGCGACGATGCCATGGGAGTTCAGGCTGCGGATGTGGTTGCCGGCCACGCCGACGAACGCCGAGTGAATGCGGCAGCCAGCCATCAGCTGGGCTTCTTCCACCGCGCGCTGGATCGACTGCACGGTCGATTCGATGTTCACCACCACACCCTTCTTCAGGCCGCGGGATGGATGAGTGCCGATACCCACGATCTCGAGGGTGCCGTCTTCGCCCACTTCACCCACCAGCGCCACCACCTTGGAGGTGCCGATGTCCAGCCCGACGATCATTTTGCCGCTATGCGCGTTTGCCATGGTCCTGCCTCTCTCTAATTCTTCGCAACGGCGGGTTTGGCCGTCGTCGGTGCGTTCGGTTCCCGCCAACCAACGGCAAGTCCGTTGGAATAACGCAGATCAATGCGGGCGATATTGGTGATCTGCTCTTTGAGTGTCTTGTCGTAAATGGCAATGAAACGGCGCATCTTCTCCACCAGGTGGTCGCGCCCCAACAGCAGCTCGATACCCGGCCCGGCACTGCTCGCACCGGTGGTCAGGAACCAGCTGCCCCGCTCGCGCAGCTCCAGGCGAGCGATGGAAAAGCCCATGGGGCGCAGCATCTGGCTCAATACCTGATATTGCTGCATGACTTGTTGCTGAGCGCGCTGCGGCCCGGCCAGCTGCGGCAGGTGCTCATAGTTGGCCAGTTCGCGCGGGGTAAAGGCCTGGCCCTGGTTATTGAGCAAGGCCTCGTCACCCCAGCGCGCCACCGGCAGCTGTTCTTCCAGGCGGATCACCACTTCGTCGGGCCACACGCGGCGCACTTCGGCGTGGGCGATCCATGGCATCTGTTCGAGTTCGGCGCGCATCGCCGTGAGGTCGACGCTGAAGAAGCTCGCCGCCACATACGGCGCAATGCGCTGCTGCACCGACTGCTGGCTGATGTAGCTGAGGTCACCCTGCACGTCGATCTTGGTGATCGGGCGGTCGGCATACGGCATCAGGCGGATGGCGCCTTCATAGGCACCAAAGCCCGCAGCTACCAGCACCAGCGGCCACAACAAGCGCTTGAGGCCACCCAGGCTGGGCCGCGGCAGGCGCGCCGATACGGGCTCGTCGGCCACCAGTCGGCTGGCACCGCGCGGCACCGGCTTGCTGCGGCCGGTAACGGGTTGCTGCTGACGTATCATTGCGCCTTGCATGATGGTTAACCTCGCGTCTTCACGCTTTCGGCCAGGATCGCCAGCACCAGTTGCTGGAAGTCCAGGCCGGCCGCGCGGGCCGCCATGGGCACCAGGCTATGGTCGGTCATGCCGGGTGCGGTGTTGACTTCGAGCAGCCAGAACCGGCCTTGCTCGTCCTGCATCACGTCCAGCCGGCCCCAGCCCTCGATGCCGATGGCATCGCAGGCGCGCGCGGTCAGGTCGATCAGCTCCTGCTCCTTGGCACTGTCCAGGCCGCACGGGATGCGGTACTGGGTGTCATTGGCGATGTACTTGGCGTCGTAGTCGTAGAACACGTGCGGAGTGCCCAGGGCGATCGGCGGCAGCACCTGGCCACGCAGCACGGCGATGGTGAACTCCGGGCCGTGAATCCATTGCTCGACCAGGACCTGCGAATCGTAACGGGCGGCATCCTTCCAGGCGGTGACCAGCTCTTCCACGCTGTTCACCTTGGCCATGCCGATGCTGGAACCTTCATGGGCCGGTTTGACGATCAACGGGAAGCCCAGTTCCGTACCGGCGGCAACACAGTCGTGCTCGCTGGCCAGCACCGCGTGACGCGGCGTCGGAATCCCCAGGCTCTGCCACACCTGCTTGGTGCGCAGCTTGTCCATGGCCAGCGCCGAAGCGAGGATGCCGCTGCCGGTGTAGGGGATGCCCAGGCACTCGAGCAGGCCCTGCATGCTGCCGTCTTCACCGCCACGGCCGTGAAGGATGATGAAGGCGCGGTCGATCTTCTCGCGCTGCAGGCGCACCAGCAGGTCATCACCGACATCGATGCCGACCACGTCGACACCGGCGGTGGTCAGCGCGTCGATTACCGCGGCGCCAGACTTCAGCGACACTTCACGCTCGGCGCTCTTGCCACCGTACAGCACGGCTACACGGCCTAACGCTTTCACGTCCAGGGTCGAATGCAGTTGTTCGTAGGCGCTGGTCATTTCGACTTCTCCTGCTTGGCGCCAGCGAACAGCGGGCTTTTCATCAGTTGCGGGGCCAGGCCACCGACGTCACCGGCACCCTGGCAGATCAGGATGTCGCCGGCGCGCAGCAGCGGTTTGACCAGCGGTGCCAGTTCGGCGCCACGTTCGATGTAGATCGGGTCCAGCTTGCCGCGCTGGCGGATGCTGTGGCACAGCTGGCGGCTGTCGGCACCGGGGATGGGCTCTTCGCCGGCCGGGTAGACCTCCATCAACAGCAGCACGTTGGCATCGCCCAGCACCTGGACGAAATCGTCGTACAGGTCGCGGGTACGGCTGTAGCGGTGCGGCTGGTAGACGATCACCAGGCGGCGGCTTGGCCAGCCACCGCGCACGGCCTTGATCACCGCAGCCACTTCGGTCGGGTGGTGACCGTAGTCGTCGACCAGCATCACGCTGCCGCCGTCGACCGGCAGTTCGCCATAGACCTGGAAGCGTCGGCCGACGCCCTGGAAACCGGACAGGCCCTGGACGATGGCGTCATCGCTGATGCCTTCGTCAGTGGCGATGGCGATGGTGGCCAAGGCGTTGAGCACGTTGTGGTTGCCGGGCATGTTCACCGACACTTCAAGCGGCTCGCAGTCGCGGCGCAGCACGGTGAAGTGGGTCTGCATGCCTTGCTGGCGCACGTTGATGGCGCGCACGTCAGCCTCTTCGCTGAAGCCGTAGGTGACAGTCGGGCGCTTGACCTGCGGCAGGATCTCGCGCACCACAGGGTCGTCCAGGCACATCACGGCCAGGCCATAGAACGGCAGGTTGTGCAGGAACTCGACGAAGGTTTTCTTCAACTTGTTGAAGTCGCCTTCGTAGGTCGCCATGTGGTCGGCGTCGATGTTGGTGACCACGGCCACCATCGGCTGCAAGTGCAGGAAGCTGGCATCGCTTTCATCGGCTTCAGCAATCAGGTAACGGCTGGTGCCGAGCTGCGCATTGGTGCCGGCAGCGGTCAGGCGCCCACCGATGACGAAGGTCGGGTCCAGGCCGCCGGCGGCGAAAACCGACGCCAGCAGGCTGGTGGTGGTGGTCTTGCCATGGGTACCGGCAACCGCCACGCCGTGGCGATAACGCATCAGCTCGGCGAGCATTTCGGCACGCGGCACCACTGGAATTCGCCGCTCCAGAGCGGTGGCGACTTCCGGGTTGGCCGGGTTGATGGCACTGGACACCACCAGCACATCGGCATTGGCAGCGTTTTCGGCGCGGTGGCCGACGAAGATTTCAGCGCCGAACGACTCCAGGCGCTCGGTCACCGGCGACGCCTTGAGGTCGGAACCGGATACCTGGTAGCCCAGGTTCAGCAGCACTTCAGCGATACCGCACATGCCCACGCCACCGATACCGACGAAGTGGATGCGATTGATGCGGCCCATCTTTGGCTGGGGCATGGCTTTCTGGCTTTCAACCATGGGCCACCTCCAGGCAGATATCGACCACGGTGCTGGTTGCAGCAGGTTTGGCCAGGCGCCGTGCGGTACCTGCCATGGTGTTGAGTTTCTCGGGTTGCATCAGCACCTCGTTCAGGCGTTCAGCGAGTTGCGCTGCGCCAGTTGTCGCTTGTGGCATGAGGAAGGCAGCACCTTCCCGGGCCAGATATTGGGCGTTGTAGGTCTGGTGGTCGTCGATTGCGTGGGGCAAGGGCACCAGCATCGAAGGCAGGCCCGCCGCCGCGAGTTCGCTGACGGTCAGGGCACCGGCCCGGCAGACCACGATATCGGCCCAGCCATAGGCATGGGCCATGTCCTTGATGAACGGTTCGACCTGGGCCTCGACCCCCACCTCGCGGTAACGCTCGGCAGTCGCCGGCGCATGCTGCTTGCCGGCCTGGTGAAACACCTCCGGGCGCAGGTTCGCCGGCACTTCGGACAGGGCCTTAGGCAACAATTTGTTCAATGGTTCCGCACCCAGGCTGCCCCCCATGACCAGCAGCCGTGCGCGGCGCTCGGCCAGAGGAGCGCGCACGGCGTCCATGAACAGCTCCGGACGCACCGGGTTGCCGGTGGTACGCAGCTTGTCGCTGGCGTCAAAGGTCGCCGGGAAGGCTTCGCAGACCCGCGACGCCAGCGGCAACAGCAGGCGGTTGGTGGTGCCGGCGCGGGCGTTCTGCTCGTGGATCACCAGCGGCACACCGCATAGCCGTGCCGCGACACCACCCGGGCCGGTCACATAACCGCCGAAGCCAACCACGCACACCGGCTTGAGCTCGCGCACGATACGACGTGCCTGGAGCACCGCCTTGAACAGGGTGAACGGCGCCTTGAGCAGGGAGAGCTTGCTCTTGCCACGCAGGCCGCTGACCTGGATCAGGTGCAGTGGCAAGCCGGCCTGCGGCACCAGTTCGTTCTCTATGCCGCGCGGGGTACCCAACCAGTGCACCGAGTAGCCCCGGGCCTGGAACTCACGGGCGCAGGCCAGGGCCGGGAAGACGTGGCCCCCGGTGCCGCCCGCCATGATCAGGACGTTCTTGCCGTCAGCGGCCATGGGTGGTCTCCTCGGCAAAATCGCTCTCTTTGAATTCATGCTCCTCGCTGCCCAGGTGCGTGCGGCTCTCCCATTCGATGCGCAGCAGCAACCCCACGCAGGCACAGCAGATCACCAGCGAAGAGCCGCCATAACTGAGGAACGGCAGCGTCAGGCCCTTGGTCGGCAGCAGCCCGACGTTCACCCCGATGTTGATCAGGAACTGACCGATCCACAGGAACGCCAGGCCGAACGCCATGTAGGCGGCAAAGAACTGCTTGGCTTTCTCCGCCCACAGGCCGATGTACAGGGCGCGAATGGTGACGAAGACGAACAGCGCGATGGTCACCAGCGAGCCAACCACACCCAGCTCTTCGGCCAGTACCGAGAACACGAAGTCAGTGTGCGCTTCAGGCAGGTAGAACTGCTTCTGTACGCTGTTGCCCAGGCCGACGCCCAGCCATTCGCCACGACCGAAGGCGATCAGCGCCTGGGTCAGCTGGTAGCCGGAGCCGAACTGGTCGGACCAGGGGTCGGTGAAGGTGATCAGACGCGCCATCCGGTACGGCTGCGCCTGTACCAGAATGAACACTGCAGCCACCGCCAGCACCACCATCAGGCTGAAGCGGAACAGGCCTACCCCGCCGAGGAACAGCATCGCCGCAGCAGCCCCCATCATCACCACGGTGGCACCGAAGTCCGGCTCCATCAGCAGCAGCGCAGCCATTGGCAGCAGCACGATGAACGGCTTGAAGAAGCCCATCCAGGTTTCGCGCACCTCGGTCTGACGGCGCACCAGATAGCCGGCCAGGTAGATGACCACGAAGACCTTGGCGATTTCCGAAGGCTGCACGTTGAAGAAGCTGAAGCCGATCCAGCGCATCGAACCGTTCACTTCACGGCCGATCCCCGGCACCAGCACCAGCACCAGCAGGCCGAAGGCGCCGATCAGCATCATGAAGCCCATGCGCTGCCAGGTGGCGATCGGCACCATCATCGTCGCGCCACAAGCGGCCAGGCCGAGCAACACGTACACCAGGTGGCGGAACATGTGATACAGCGGGTTGCCCGATTGCACGGCGGCAACTTCCGATGACGCCGAGGTGATCATCACCAGGCCCAGCCCCAGCAGCGCCAGGCAACCGGCCAGCATGGCAAAGTCGAGGTCGACGCCGCGGCCGCTGATCAGCGGCGAAGGGTACGGCTTGAGGACGCCGAAGATCATGCCAGCCCTCCCGCCGCCTGGGCGAACAGGCGCCCGCGTTCTTCAAAGTTCTTGAACATGTCGAGGCTCGCGCAGGCCGGCGACAGCAGCACTGCGTCGCCTGGCTGGGCCAGCTCGGCGCACTGCTGCACAGCCTCATCCAAGGTCTTCACTCGCACCAGCGGCACGCCATCGCCCAGGGTATCGGCCAGGCGTTCGGCATCACGGCCAAGCAGCACCACAGCGCGGCAGAAGCGTTTGACCGGCTCGCGCAAGGCGGCGAAATCGGCGCCCTTGCCGTCGCCACCGGCGATCAGCACCAGCTGGCCGTCGATGTCCGCGCCCAAGCCTTCGATCGCCGCCAGGGCAGCACCGACATTGGTGGCCTTGGAATCGTCGTACCAGTTGACGCCGTTGCGCTCCCGGATCCACTGGCAACGATGAGCCAGGCCCTTGAATTCACGCAGCGCTTCGAGCATCGGCGCGAACGGCAGGCCGGCGGCATGGCCGAGGGCCAGGGCCGCCAGGGCATTGCTCTGGTTGTGGGCGCCACGGATCTTCAGCTCACGCACCGGCATCAGTGCCTGGAATTCGTACGCCAGGTATTTCTCGCCGTCGACCTCACGCAGGCCAAAGGCCTTGAAGTCTGGCTGGTTGAGGCCGAAGGTGAAGCATGGACGGCCTTCCACCGGCAGCGGCCGGCTCAGGGCATCCTGGCGGTTGACCACGACCTGACGGGCACCACGGAAGATCCGGTGCTTGGCCAGGTGATAGGCCGGCAGGCCGCTGTAGCGGTCCATGTGGTCTTCGCTGATGTTGAGCACGGTGGCTACTTCGGCGTTGAGCTGGTCGGTGGTTTCCAGCTGGAAGCTCGACAGTTCCAGCACGTACAACTCGACATCGTCGCTCAGCAGGTCCAGCGCCGGGGTGCCCAGGTTACCCCCCACCGCCACGCGCTTGCCGGCCTTGGCGGCCATCTCGCCGACCAGGGTAGTGACCGTGCTTTTCGCGTTGGAACCGCTGATCGCCACGATCGGCGCCTTGGCATGGCGGGCAAACAGTTCGATGTCACCGGACAGCTGCACGCCACGTGCTGCCGCCTGCTGCAGCGCCGGGGTGGCCAGCGCCAGGCCCGGGCTCACGTACAGTTCGTTGGCGCGGCACAGGAAGTCCACGTCCAGCTCACCACAGCGCACTTCCACCTGCGGATAATCACGACGCAGGGTTTCCAGTTCCGGCGGTTGCTCGCGGGTGTCGGCGACCGCAAAGGCAATGCCCCGGTTCGCCAGGAAGCGAACCAGGGACATGCCGCTCTTGCCGAGGCCGACAACGATGCGGAATTGGTCGGAAGCGATCAGTGACACGCTTTTCTACCTCAGTTTCAGGGTTGCCAGGCCAATCAGCACCAGAATCACGGTAATGATCCAGAAACGGACGATCACGCGTGGCTCAGGCCAGCCTTTGAGTTCAAAGTGGTGGTGAATCGGCGCCATGCGGAACACGCGCTTGCCGGTGAGCTTGAACGAGGCGACCTGGATCACCACCGACAGGGTTTCCATCACGAAGATGCCGCCCATGATGAACAGCACGATTTCCTGGCGCACAATCACGGCGATGGTGCCCAGCGCGGCGCCCAGCGCCAGCGCGCCGACGTCGCCCATGAACACCTGGGCCGGATAGGTGTTGAACCACAGGAAGCCCAGGCCGGCACCGATCAACGCCCCGCAGAACACGATCAGTTCGCCCGAGCCCGGCACGTAGGGGATCAGCAGGTATTCGGCGAACTTCACGTTACCCGACAGGTAGCAGAAGATGCCCAGCGCACCACCCACCATCACGGTCGGCATGATCGCCAGGCCATCGAGGCCGTCGGTCAGGTTGACCGCGTTGCTGGAGCCGACGATGACGAAATAGGTCAATACGACAAAGCCGATACCCAGCGGGATGGTGACATCCTTGAGGAACGGCACGATCAGCGTGGTCTCGACAGTGGTCGGTGCGGTCATGTACAGGAACACCGCAGCGCCCAGGCCGAACACCGATTGCCAGAAATACTTCCAGCGGCTCGGCAGGCCACGCGAGTTCTTCTCGATCACCTTGCGGTAATCGTCGACCCAGCCGATGGCACCAAACAGCAAGGTGACGATCAGCACGGTCCAGACATAACGGTTGGACAGGTCGGCCCACAGCAGGGTGCTGACCCCGATGGCCGACAGGATCAGTGCGCCGCCCATGGTCGGGGTGCCAGACTTGGACAGGTGCGATTGTGGGCCGTCGTTACGCACGGCCTGACCGATCTGGCGAATCTGCAGGGTACGGATCATCCACGGCCCCAGCCACAGTGCCAGCGACAACGCGGTCAGTACGCCAAGAATCCCGCGCAGGGACAGGTACTGGAAGACCGCGAAGCCTTTGTGGAACTGTTGCAGATACTCGGCCAACAGCAGCAGCATTAATGTTTCTCCCCGCTGGCACCGCACAGTGCGGCCACGACGTTTTCCATCGCAGCGCTGCGCGAGCCCTTGATCAAAATAGTGGTTTCGCTGGCAGTTTCGGCGCGAACAGCGTCGATCAACTCAGCTTGCGTTGCGAAATGGCGGCCATGGGCGCCGAACGCCTTGACCGCATGAATCATGTTGGAACCCACCGCATAAAGGGCATCGACCTTGCCGTGCGCGTACTCGCCCACCTGACGGTGGCCTTCTTCCGCCCACTGGCCAAGTTCACCTATATCCCCCAGCACCAGAACGGTGCGCCCGGAAAAGGCGCGGAGTATATCAATGGCCGCGCACATGGAGGTGGGATTTGCGTTGTAGCTGTCGTCGATTACGCGCACACCGTTGGGGGCGATTTGCGCCACGGTGCGGCCCTTGACCGGCTGCACTGCGTTGAGGCCCGCGGCGATACCGCTGAGGCTCAGACCAACGGCATGGGCAGCGGCGGCAGCAGCCAGGGCGTTACTGACATTATGGGTACCCAGCAGGTTCAGCTGCACCGGCACACTGCCATCAGGGCCATGCAGGGTGAACGACGGGCAGCCACGGGCATCACGGCCGATGTTGCTGGCATGGAAGTCGGCCTGCGGGTTGTCCAGGGCGAAGCTGAAGATACGATGGCTGCCAGCGCGCTTGCGCCAGATGTCGAACGCCTTGTCGGCCAGGTTGAGGATGGCGGTGCCGCCCTCGCCGAGGCCTTCGAGAATCTCGCCCTTGGCTTCGACGATCTTGTCCGGGCCGCCGAATTCACCGACATGAGCAGTGCCGGCGTTGTTGATGATCACCACCTGCGGCTGGGTCAGGCCGACGGTATAGCGGATCTCGCCGATGCGCGAAGCACCCAGTTCGATCACGGCGGCGCTGTGCTCCGGAGAGATTTCCAGCAGCGTCAACGGAGCACCGAGGTCGTTGTTCAGGTTGCCGCGGGTGGCATGCACCAGGCCACGGGTGCGCAGGATGCTGGCCAGCATCTCTTTGACCGTGGTCTTGCCGCTCGAACCGGTGATGGCGACCACTGGCTTGTCGAAGGCAGCGCGGTTCAGCGCACCAAGCTGGCCGAGTGCGATACGGCAGTCGGCGACCACCAGCTGCGGCAGATCGACATTGACAATTTCGCGCTCGACCAGCGCAGCGACGGCGCCCTTGGCTTGCACGTCGGCAAGGTAGTCATGGCCATCGAAGCGCGGCCCGGTCAGGGCAACGAACAGCTGGCCGGCAGCGACGCTACGGCTGTCGATGCTGACCCCGGTGAAGCTGGCGTCGGCGTTGACCAGGCGCGCGTTCAAGGCGCCGGTCAGCTGGCTGAGGGTCATGGGCTTAAGCATGCGGAGCCTCCCAGGCTGCAAGTGCCTTGTCGGCTTCGATCAGGTCGGAGAACGCATGGCGCTCGCCATTGATCTCCTGGTAATCCTCATGCCCCTTGCCAGCCAGCACGATGACGTCATCGGCGGCAGCGGTGGCGATCAGATGGGCAATGGCTGCGCCACGGCCAGCGACGAACTCGACGCCCGCAGGCTTGGCGAAACCAGGTCGAATGTCGTCGAAGATGCGCAGCGGGTCTTCGGTACGCGGGTTGTCGTCGGTGACCAGTACGCGGTCGGCCAGGCGCTCGGCCACTTCGGCCATCAGCGGGCGCTTGCCGCGATCACGGTCGCCGCCGCAGCCGAACAGGCACAGCAGTTTGCCGTGAGCATGCGGACGCAGGGCTTCGAGGACTTTTTCCAGCGCATCGGGCGTATGGGCGTAATCGACCACTACCAGCGGCTTGTCACCGCCCCCCAGGCGCTGCATGCGGCCGACCGGCCCTTGCAGGTGCGGGGTGACCCTGAGAACCTCATCCAGCGAGTAGTCCAGTGCCAGCAGCGTGGCCACAGCAGCAAGCATGTTGCTCAGATTGAAGCGGCCAAGCAGCTGGCTGCGCAGGGTGCGTTCGCCCTGCGCGGTGACGATGATGGCGCGCACACCATCGTCGTCGAAATGCGCTTCGCGGCAGAACAGCGAAGCGTCCGGGTTTTCCAGGCTGTAGCTGAGCAACCGGGTCTCGATATGGTCCACGCTCGGGCGGCGGGCGAAGTCTTCGGCCAGGCGGCGACCGAAATCATCATCGAGGTTGACCACCTGGCAACGCAGGCTCGGCCAGGCGAACAGCTTGGCCTTGGCGGCCTCGTAGGCCTCCATGCTGCCGTGGTAGTCAAGATGGTCGCGTGACAGGTTGGTCATGACCGCGATGTCGAATTCCAGCGCGGCGACCCGGCCCTGCTCCAGGGCGTGGGAGGACACCTCCATGGCCACGGCTTTGGCGCCGCCTTTCTTGAGGTCGTTCAGGGTCGACTGCACGGCGATCGGGTCGGGCGTGGTCAGGCGGCCGCTCTGCAGCTCGCCATAAAAGCCGGTGCCCAAGGTGCCGATCAGGCCGCAGCGCTGACCCAACGCATCGAGCGCCTGGGCCACCAGCTGAGTGACGCTGGTCTTGCCGTTGGTGCCAGTGACGCCCACCAGGTTCAGCTGGCGGCTCGGCTCGCCGTAGAAGCGCCCGGCAATCTGCGACAACTGGCCGATCAGGCCTTTCACCGGAATCAACGGCACGTCGGTAAGCGGCAGCACGTTGACGCCCTGCTCTTCATAGGCCACAGCCGCAGCGCCACGGGACAGGGCATCGGCAATGTGCTCACGGCCATCAACCTTGGCACCTGGCACGGCCAGGAACAGATCACCCTGGCGCACCTGACGGCTGTCCAGGGTCAATTCACGGATCAGCGGATCGCGGCTGGCGTGGGCGAAAAGCTTGCTCAAAGGCATTGTCATCATCCACGCCCTCCCTTGGCGGGTGCTGCGCTGGCCTGCTGTGGATCGCTTGGCGGCGGCAGGTTGTCTGGCGGCACGTTCATCAGGCGCAGGGTGCCCGACATGACCTTGCTGAATACGGGGGCCGATACCAGGCCACCGAAATAACCACCTTTGCCCGGTTCGTCGATGACCACGACGATGGCATAGCGCGGGTCGCTCATCGGGCCGAAACCGGCGAACAGCGAGCGGTAGGCGTTTTCGGTGTAACCCTTGGAGCCGACGGTGGCCTTACGTGCAGTACCGGACTTGCCGGCCACGTGGTAGAACGGCACCTGGGCACGGAACACGCCGCGCGGCGCTTCGATCACCTGCTGCAGCATGCCTTGGACGGTTTCGGCGGTTTCCTTCGGAATGGCCTGCACCGCTTCGGGCGCCTTGTCCACCTTGAGGATCGACAGCGGCACCATCTTGCCGTCGTTGGCCAGCGCGGCGTAGGCATGCACCAGCTGCAGGGCGGTCACCGACACACCGTAGCCGTAGGACAGTGTCGCGGTTTCAGCCTTGCGCCACTCGCGGTGGTTAGGCAGGTTGCCGACGCGTTCGCCCGGGAAGCCGAGGCCGGTGTACTGGCCAAGGCCCACTTGGGACATGACCCGGTAGATAGCCTCGCCGCCGATATCGAAGGCGATCTTGCTCATGCCGACGTTGGAAGAGTTGATCAGGATGCCGGTCAGGTCGAGGATCGGCCCCTCGCTCTTGGACACGTCCTTGATGGTGTAACGGCCGATCTGCAGGCTGCCCGGATACACTTCGACCTTGTCGGTCGGCTTCCATCGGCCGCTCTGCAGCGCCGCGCTCATCGAGATCGGCTTGACCGTCGAGCCTGGCTCGAACACGTCGATGATCGCCCGGTTACGCATGGCAGCCGGGAACATGCTACGGCGGTTGTTCGGGTTGTAGGTCGGCTGGTTGACCATGGCCAGGACCTCGCCGGTCTTGACGTCCATGATCACCAGGCTGCCGGCCTTGGCGTCCTGTTCGGCGATGGCGTTGCGCAGTTCGCGGGTGGCCAGGTACTGCAGGCGCAGGTCGATCGACAACGCCAAGGTCTTGCCGGCCTTGGCGTTCTTGGTGACCTGGATGTCCTTGATCAGGCGACCACGCCGGTCCTTGATCACTTGCCGCTTGCCGGGCACGCCGGCCAGCCATTCATCGTAGGCCAGCTCCACACCTTCGCGGCCGTGGTCGTCGAGGTCGGTGAAGCCAACCATGTGGGCGGTCACGTCACCGGCCGGATAGAAACGGCGGAATTCTTCCAGGCCATACACGCCCGGTACCTTCAGGTCGAGCACGTGCTGGCCCTGCTCCGGGGTCAGGCCGCGGACCAGATAGATGAACTCTTTGTTGGCCTGCTGGGTCAGGCGCTCGGTCAGCTGCTGGGCGTTCTGCCCAAGCGCCGCGGCCAGCTGTGGCCAGCGATCCTTGGCCGCCTGCATTTCCTTGGGGTTGGCCCAGAGGGTGGTGACCGGGGTACTGACCGCCAGCGGCTCGCCGTTGCGGTCGGTGATCAGGCCACGGTGCGCAGGAATCGGAATATGACGCAGACTGCGGGCGTCGCCCTGGCCCTTGAGGAAGTCACGGTCGACCACCTGCAGGTCGATGATGCGCCAGCAGATGGCGCCCACCATCAGCGCGAGCAAGCCGATCACGACCCGGAAGCGCCAGGGGTAGAGTGCGCCTTCGAGCTTCATCATGGCGCCACCATCCGTACTTCGTCAGCCGCAGGCACACGCATTTTCAGTTGCTCGGAGGCCAGGCTCTCGATACGGCTGGAGGCGGTCCAGGTGCTTTGTTCAAGAATCAGCCTGCCCCACTCGGCCTGAGCCTTGTCGCGCTCATTCAATTCGCCGTACAGGGTGTTGAGCAACTGGCGATTCCAGTGGGCGCTGTAAGACACGGCGATGGCCGAAACCAGCACACCGATAAACAGCAGAAGCATCAGGAAGCTTCCGCCTGGCAGAGGTTTGGCGAAAAGCCGGCTCACCGAAGCTTCTCCGCAACCCGCATCACGGCGCTGCGCGACCGTGGGTTGGCCTTGAGTTCGGCCTCAGAGGCAAACTGGGCCTTGCCGATCAGCTTGATCTTCGGCTCGAAGACCTTGTGCTGTACCGGCAGATTGCGCGGCAGATTGTCGGCCTCGCCCTTGACCAGCTTGCGCATGAACAGTTTGACGATGCGGTCTTCCAGTGAATGGAAGCTGATGACCGCCAGGCGGCCGCCCACTTCCAGGGCATCGAGCGCTGCTTCGAGGCCAGCCTCCAGGTCACCCAGTTCGTTGTTGACGTGGATGCGCAGGCCCTGGAAGGCCCGGGTCGCCGGGTTCTTGCCCTTTTCCCAGGCCGGGTTTGCAACCTTGAGCACTTCAGCCAGGTCAGCGGTGCGGGTGAACGGTTGCTTTTCGCGGCGCTCGACCACGGCACGCGCCATGCGCCCGGCAAAGCGCTCTTCGCCGTATTCCTTGAACACGCGGGCAATTTCTTCGACAGGTGCGGTAGCAATGAACTCGGCGGCACTGATGCCCTGATGCGGGTTCATGCGCATGTCCAGCGGGCCGTCATTGAGAAAGCTGAAGCCGCGCTCAGGGTCATCCAGCTGCGGTGAAGACACGCCCAGATCAAGCAGGATGCCGCTGATCTTGCCGTGCAGACCACGCTCGGCGACTTCCGAACCAAGCTCGGCAAAGCTGCGCTGCACAATGACAAAGCGGCCGTCTTCGGCCGCCAGCGCTTGCCCGGTGGTAATCGCTTGAGGATCTTTGTCGAAGCCCAGAAGCCGCCCTTGCGGCCCGAGCTTGCTGAGGATCAGGCGGCTATGGCCACCACGCCCGAAGGTGCCGTCCAGATAGCAACCGTCGGCGCGCAGGGCCAATGCCTCGACAGCTTCGTCGAGCAGGACGGTGATGTGGTTGAAGCCGCTATCTATGGTCACAGGATCAGGTCACGCAAATCGTCGGGCATGGCACCCGGTTGTTGGATAGCTGCAAGGTCGGCTGCCGAAACCGCGTTCCAGGCATCCTCGTCCCACAGCTGGAATTTGTTCAGCTGCCCCACCAACATCGCCTTTTTGTCCAGCTTGGCGTACTCACGCAGGCGGGGCGGCACCAGGAAACGCCCACTGCCATCGAGCTCCAGGTCAACCGCATTGCCGATCAGCAAACGCTGCAGGCGGCGGTTTTCCTCACGCAACGACGGCAAGGCACGCAACTTGGCTTCAATCTGTTCCCACTCATCGAGGGGATAAACACACAAGCAGGGGTCTACGGCGTCGATGGTCACGATCAGCTGACCATTGCAACGCGAATCGAGCTCGTCACGGTACCGGCTCGGCATGGCGAGACGGCCCTTGGCATCGAGGCTGACGGCGTTGGCTCCGCGGAACACGGCTGCGATTCCCCACAATGTTAGCTTTTCTGTGTCAGAAAACCCACTTCATCCCACTTTCTGCCACTTGCGCACACTATAGGAATCCGTCCGCTGCACCGTCAAGGCACGTTCATAAGGAAATCCCTTACAGGACCGAGATTTAGCGCAACAAAGGAACGAGGAAAGACTGCCAGGAGGGGAAAAACGCGAGAAAAATCAAACCGACTCAAACAAATGTCGTTCGAAGTTAAAGTGAATTATTAAGAGTAAGATCTTTTTGGTATTACCAGGAGCTATCTGCTATCGATTCAAGCAGGACAGGAAAAGGTGGAGAGTCGATCTGTAAGCCGGGTTTTGTCGAGGACAGTCATTCCTCTACGACGGCCATCACTGGACGCCTCTAGCAACCTACCCGGTTCCGACGCGGGCCACGCCTGATGGAACCCTATTTGGTCTTGCTCCGAGTGGGGTTTACCTAGCCACGCACTGTTGCCAGCCGTGCGGTGCGCTCTTACCGCACCTTTTCACCCTTACCGGCACCGAAGTGCTTAGGCGGTTATTTTCTGTGGCACTTTCCGTAGGCTCGCGCCTCCCAGGCGTTACCTGGCACTCTGCCCTATGGAGCCCGGACTTTCCTCCCCCATCTTTTGCGGAACAAAAGACGGCAGCGACTGTCCGATCGACTCTCCGCCGACAAGGTTAACGGCACGCGCGCGCAAGAACAAGCGATACCGTCAACTATGCCTGATTGCCACTACTGCGCTTTCTGCTTTTCCAGGGCCACCTGATACAGCAGGTTCTTGCGCACACCAGTAATTTCCGCCGCCAATGCCGCCGCCCTTTTCAGCGGCAACTCGGCCAGCAACAGGTCCAGCACGCGCCGGGCCTCGGCGCTGATCGCATCTTCGCCCTCAGGCGCACTCCAGCCACCCACCAGCACCACGCACTCGCCCCGTTGCTGATTGCTGTCGCCGGCGACGAACGCACGCAGCTCAGCCAACGGCAGCCCCTTGAGGGTCTCGAAGGTCTTGGTCAGCTCACGGGCCAGCAGCGCCGGACGTTCGGCACCGAACACCAACTCCATGTCCTCGAGGCACTCCAGAATGCGGTGTGGCGCCTCGTAGAAAATAAGCGTGCGAGGCTCCTCCTTGACCTGCTCCAGACGCGCACGACGACCCGCGGCCTTGGCGGGCAGGAAGCCTTCGAAGATGAAGCGGTCGGATGGCAGGCCGGCTGCCGACAGCGCGGCAATCAGGGCGCAGGCGCCAGGCACGGGCACCACGCTGACACCGGCGGCACGGGCCTGACGCACCAAGTGGTAACCCGGATCGGAAATCAGTGGCGTACCGGCATCGGATACCAGCGCCACATCTTCACCGGCCAGCAACTTGCCAATGAAGCGGCTACCCTCGTCGCGCTCGTTGTGTTCATGGCAGGCCGCCAACGGCGTGTCGATGCCGAAGTGCTGCAGCAGGCGGATCGAATGCCGAGTGTCCTCGGCAGCGATCAGGGCGACATCGGCCAGCACCTTGAGCGCCCTGGCGCTCATGTCATCAAGGTTGCCAATGGGCGTCGCGACCACATAAAGCGTCCCCATGGTGGATTTCGAAGTCCCGGCCACATCAGTCACTGCACACACCCTGCCTTTCGGATCAAAGGCGTCATTGTAGCCCGAGCACCGGTAACAGGGCGCAAAGAACTTCTTCGGCCCTCCTGCGCACGCCACCTATAGTGAAGGTTCCGCTAACGGCAGATCGCGCCCCGGCTGCTGCTTGGGTACAATTGCCGGCCAACTTGATCGAGTAACAGGACCTTTACATGATCGCTTGCCTGCGGCTGTTCACAGCCCTCTGCCTCGCTGCCCTGCTGGCAGCCTGCGCCAGCTCGCCCTCATCCAGCCTGGGCGAACTGCCACGCACCCCGGATGCCAGCATCGAGCAACTGCTCGAGAAGGCCGCCACCAGCAAGTCCGCGGAAGACGCTGCCCTGCTGCGCCTGAGCGCAGCCGACCTGGCTTACAAGCAGAAGGACTTCCCACGCGCGGCACGCATCCTCGAACAGGTGCCGATGGACACGCTCAAGCCAGCCCAGCAGATTTTCGCCGCCACCCTCGGCGCGGAACTCGCCATGAGCCGCAACCAGCCCAAGGCGGCCCTGACCGCGCTGTCCCATCCGAGCCTGCAACACATTGCAGAGCTGCCGGAGCAACAGCAGGTGCGCACCTACAGCGTCCATGCCGCCGCCCTCGAAGCCGATGGCCAGGCCATGGCCGCCGCCCAGCAACGCGTGCTGCTGAGCCCGCTGCTCAGTGGCCAGGCCGCCAGCGCGAACCATGACGCGATCTGGGCCCTGGTCGCCTCGCTGCCGGCCGAGCAGCTGCAACAGCCAGCCAACAACGAAATCCTGGCCGGCTGGGCCAGCCTGGCGCTGGCAGTGAAAAGCGCCGGTACCCTGGAGCAGCAGCAGGCTGCCATCGAAGCCTGGCGCAAACAGCACCCTGATCACCCAGCCGCCAAGCAGCTGCCAACGGCGCTGACCAAGCTCAAGGAACTGGCCAGCCAGCCGCTGACCAAGATCGCCCTGCTGCTGCCCCAGGAAGGCCCGCTGGCCGGCGTTGCCCGGGCCCTGCGTGACGGCTTCATGGCCGCCCACTTCCAGGCCCAGCAAGCGGGCGGGCAAGCGCCTGCCGTGCAGGTCTACGACAGCTCGCGCATCGGCTCGCTCGATGCCTTCTATCGCCAGGCCCAGGCCGATGGCGTGCAACTGGTGGTCGGCCCGCTTGAAAAGCCGCTGGTCAAGCAACTCGCTGGCAACAGCCAACTGCCCATCACCACCCTCGCCCTGAACTACGCCGACGCCGGCCAGAAAGCACCACCGCAGCTGTTCCAGTTCGGCCTCGCCGCCGAGGACGAAGCCCGTGAAGTGGCGCGCCGCGCCCGTGCTGATGGCATGGTCCGCGCCGTTGCCCTGGTACCGAGCGGTGAGTGGGGTGACCGCGTACTGGCCGCCTTCCGCCAGGACTGGGAAGGCAATGGTGGCACCATCATCGCCGCCGAGCGCATCGCCCAGCCGGTCGCCCTCGCCCAGCAGATCGCCAACCTGTTCCAGCTGCGCCAGAGCGAAGGCCGCGCCCAGAGCCTGCAGAGCACCGTGGGCGGTACTATCGCGGCACAACCGTCGCGCCGCCAGGACATCGACTTCATCTTCCTCGCCTCGACCCCGCAGCAGGCGCAGCAGATCAAACCGACGCTGAACTTCCAGTACGCCGGGGACGTACCGGTCTACGCCACCTCGAACCTGTACAGCGCCAGCGGTGACGTCAACCAGTACAACGACATGAACGGCATTCGCTTCTGCGAAACCCCATGGCTGCTCGACACCAGCAACAGCCTGCGCCAGCAGGTGGTACAGCAGTGGCCACAGGCTGCCGGCAGCCTCGGCCGCCTGTATGCGATGGGTGTCGACGCTTACAGCCTGGCGCCGCGCCTGGGCCAGCTCAAGGCACTGCCAGACAACCGCGTGCAAGGCCTGTCCGGCAGCCTGAGCATCAACGCCAGCCAGCGCGTCGAGCGCCAGTTGCCATGGGCCGAGTTTGCTGGTGGCCAGGTCAAGCGCCTGCCAGATACCTCGCGCTGATGCCCGCAGCATCGCCAAGCAGCGCCGGCCAGGCAGCAGAAAACCAAGCCCTTGAGTACCTTCAAGGGCAAGGCCTGCAACTGCTGACGCGCAATTGGCGATGCAAAGGCGGCGAGCTTGATCTGGTCATGCTCGACGCCGATACAGTAGTATTCATCGAAGTCCGCTACCGGTTGCACGCGGACTTCGGTGGCGCCCTCGGCAGCATTGACGGGCGCAAGCAGAAACGACTGGTGCTTGCCGCCACACTGTTCCTGCAGAAGGAGTCCCGCTGGGCCAATCACCCCTGCCGCTTCGACGTTGTCGCCCTGCAGGGCAGTCACCATGCAGGCCGGCCACTTCAATGGCTGAAAAACGCCTTCGAATGCTGAACCCACTCCGATTTTTTTGCTCTATGTTTCGCGGGCTGGTCCTTGTTGCGCGTAGCAAAGGCCACCGCCCCACTTAAGGTCACCCGATGGACATGCAATCCCGAATTCGCCGGCTGTTCCAGGCCAGCATCGACACCAAGCAACAGGCAATGGACATCCTGGCACCGCACATCGAGCAGGCTAGCCTGGTCATGGTCAATGCGCTGCTCAACGAAGGCAAGATGCTCGCCTGCGGCAATGGCGGCTCAGCCGGCGATGCCCAGCACTTCTCTTCGGAGCTGCTCAACCGTTTCGAGCGTGAGCGCCCGAGCCTGCCGGCCATCGCCCTGACCACCGACAGCTCGACGCTGACTTCGATCGCCAACGACTACAGCTACAACGAAATCTTCTCCAAGCAGATTCGCGCCTTGGGCCAGCCCGGCGACGTACTGCTGGCGATTTCGACCAGCGGCAACTCTGCCAACGTGATTCAAGCGATCCAGGCCGCACATGATCGCGAAATGATTGTCGTAGCATTGACCGGACGTGACGGCGGCGGCATGGCATCGCTGCTGCTGCCGGAAGACGTGGAAATCCGCGTACCGTCGATGGTCACCGCACGTATCCAGGAAGTCCACCTGCTGGCGATCCACTGCCTGTGCGATCTGATCGACAGCCAACTGTTCGGGAGTGAAGAATGACCCCCATGCGCCTCGGCCTGATGGCCCTTACCCTGTGCCTGAGCGTCACCGGCTGCAGCTCGGTACTGACCTCGACCCGCAACTCGCCGATCGAGGATGATCGCGGCACCCGCACCATCGGCAGCAAGATCGACGACTCGCTGATCGAAACCAAGGCTTCGGTGAACATTGCCAAGGCCAGCCCTGACCTGGACAAGAGCTCGCACATCGTCGTCAGCAGCTACAACGGTATCGTCCTGCTCGCCGGGCAAACCCCGCGTGCCGACCTCAAGAGCCTGGCCGAACAGACGGCCAGCCAGGTCCAGCGAGTGAAGAAGGTACACAACGAACTGCAGGTGATGCAGCCCTCGTCGATCCTGGCGCGCAACAACGATGCCTGGCTGACCACCAAGATCAAGGCCCAGATGCTCACCGACAATGCCGTGCCCAGCTCGCGCATCAAGGTCATCACCGAGAACGGCATCGTCTACCTGCTGGGCCTGGTGACCCAGCAAGAGGCCAACTCCGCCACCGCCGTGGTTCAAGGTGTCTCTGGCGTGCAGAAGATCGTCAAGCTGTTCGAGTACATCGACTGATTCAGTTGCCGCCGCTGCCCGCTACCGGCTGGCATCGGCGGCAACTTGCCCCACCCGTTCAATTTCCAGGAAATACCGCATGAAAAAGCTTCTGCTGCCCGCCCTGCTGCTCGGCACCTTCGCCACCCTGGCTGGCTGCTCGACCCCAAGCCTGATCACCCTCAACGACGGCCGCGAAATCCAGGCTGTCGACGCCCCGCACTTCGACAAGGACTCGGGCTTCTACGAATTCCAGCAGCTCGACGGCAAGCGCACCCGCATCAATCGGGACCAGGTTCGCACCATCAGCGACCTGTAAGCTCAGCTTGGCAAAAAAAAGGCGATCCATGCGGATCGCCTTTTTTATTACTTGACCACCTTCAGGCTGGGTCGCCCACTTGGACGTGGAGGCTGGCCACCCCCTTCCGGCGGGCCATCGTCATCCGGTTCGACAGCATCGTCTTCCAGTTCATCGCCATCCATCAGCGGTGGCTCCAGCTCGAAGACCATGCCTTGGCCATTCTCGCGAGCATAGATCCCCAGGATGGCACCTGCTGGCACGAACAACGAGTGGGCAACGCCACTGAAGCGCCCCTCGAAGCTTACCGCGTCGTTATCCATGTGCAGGTTGCGCACGGCACTTGGCGAAATGTTCAGGACAATCTGGCCATCACTGGCAAAACCTTGTGGCACCTGGACAGCCGGGAATTCGGCATTGACCAGCATATGGGGGGTGCAATCGTTGTCGACGATCCATTCGTACAGTGCTCGAACCAGGTAGGGGCGACTGGAGTTCATCAACGGCTCCTTAAAGCTTGCGCATTTCACGTTCAACAGAGGACAGGCTCGCCTGGAAAGGCTCGCGGGCGAACTGCCGCTCCATGTAATCCAGCAGCGGCTTGGCCTGCCGCGGCAACTCGATACCCATAACCGGCAAACGCCACAGTATGGGCAATAGACAACAGTCGACCAGACTTTGCTCCTCACTCATGAAGCAAGCAAACTCGCCGAACAGCGGCGAGACGCCGGTCAGGCTTTCGCGCAGCGCCTTGCGCGCCTCGACACGGGCGGCCTCAGCGCTGCGCGGGTCGAGAATGGTATCCGCCAGGGCGCACCAGTCACGCTGGATGCGGTGCATCAGCAGACGGCTATTACCACGCGCCACCGGGTAGACCGGCATCAACGGCGGATGCGGGTAACGCTCCTCGAGGTATTCCATCACCACGGTAGACTCATACAACGCCAGGTCACGATCGACCAGGGTCGGTACGCTGCCGTAAGGGTTCACCTCTGCCAGCCTGGCTGGCAGACGCGCAGGGTCGACGTCGATCACCTGCACGTTGATGCCCTTCTCGGCGAGCACGAGGCGTACCCGATGAGAATAATGGTCAGCAGGGTCGGAATAACAGGCTAACCGGTTGGTTGCGCCCATGTAGCGCCTCCTCGCAGGGGATGCTTGTAAACTCTAAATGAAAACGCGCCCGCGGGGGCCTGGCAAATTTGCCAGCCCCCCGCGGGCGCGTTCAACTACCAGAAATTACTGCGTGATCAGTGCACGTCCTTCCAGTATTCGCGCTTGAGCAAGTAGGCAAATACGAAGAAGAAAGCCAGGTACAGCAACACGTAGGTACCGATGCGCTGGCTTTCCAGTTTGACCGGGTTGGCCGAATAGGCCAGGAAGGTCACCAGGTTCTTGACCTTCTCGTCGAACTGCTCGGTGTTCAGGGTACCGGAATTCGGCGTAATGGTCAGCTGGTCACAGGCTTCATGGGTGAGCGGGCTACCCGTCAATGGGTCAAATTGCTTCTTGCCATCGACCACCATCTGCACCTGCTTGCAACCAATCACCTGGTTGCCTTGCAGGCCGACCAGCACGTTGGGCATGCCGACGTTCGGGAACACCTTGTTGTTGACCCCGTACGGGCGCGACTTGTCTTCATAGAAGCTGCGCAGGTAGGTGTACAGCCAGTCGGTACCCCGCACCCGCGCAACCAGGGTAAGGTCGGGCGGTGCAGCACCGAACCAGGTCTTGGCGTCGCTGGGCTGCATGCCGATCTGCATGTGATCGCCAATCTTGGCCCCGGTGAACACCAGCTTCTCGAGCATCAACTCGTGAGGGATACCGAGGTCATCGGCAACCCGCTCGTAACGCTGGAACTTGGCACTGTGGCAACCCATGCAATAGTTGGCGAAGGTGCGCGCACCGTCCTGCATGGCCGCTTTGTCGCTCAGGTCGATATCGACCTTGTCCAGCTCCAGGCCGTGTTCGGCAGCGAAGGAAAAGGCAGGCATCACTGCCAGCAAAAATACTGCAATCAACTTTTTCATCAGCCAGTCACCCTTTCCGGAACCGGTTTGGTCTTCTCGAGCCTTGTGTAGAACGGCATCAACACGAAGTAGGCGAAGTACAGCACCGTGCACACCTGCGACAGCAAGGTACGCCCAGGCGTAGGCGCCAGTACGCCGAGGATGCCGAGGATGACGAAGGCGATGCAGAACACCAGCAGGAAGACCTTGCTGATCCAGCCCTTGTAGCGCATGGAGCGCACCGGGCTGCGGTCGAGCCAGGGCAGCACGAACAGCACGGCAATTGCAGCACCCATGGCGATTACACCCATGAGCTTGTCGGGCACCGCCCGCAGGATCGCGTAGAACGGCGTGAAGTACCACACAGGCGCGATATGCTCGGGCGTCTTGAACGCGTTAGCCTGCTCGAAGTTGGGTTTTTCCAGGAAATAACCGCCCATCTCCGGGAAGAAGAACACCACGGCACAGAACACGAACAGGAAGACCACCACACCGACGATGTCTTTCACCGTGTAGTACGGGTGGAACGGAATGCCGTCGAGCGGAATGCCGTTTTCGTCCTTTTTCTTCTTGATGTCGACACCATCGGGGTTATTCGAGCCTACTTCGTGGAGGGCCAGGATATGCAGCACCACCAGGCCGAGAATCACGATTGGCAAAGCCACCACGTGCAAGGCGAAGAAGCGGTTCAGGGTGATGCCCGAAATCAGGTAGTCACCACGGATCCACTGGGTCAGGTCGCCGCCGATCACCGGTATGGCGCCGAACAGCGAGATGATCACCTGGGCCCCCCAGTAGGACATCTGCCCCCAAGGCAGCAGGTAGCCCATGAACGCTTCCGCCATCAGCGCCAGGTAGATCAGCATGCCGAACAGCCACACCAGCTCACGAGGCTTCTGGTACGAGCCATAGAGCAGGCCGCGGAACATGTGCAGGTAAACCACGATGAAGAATGCCGAAGCGCCGGTGGAGTGCAGATAGCGCAGGATCCAGCCATACTCGACGTCACGCATGATGTACTCGACCGAGGCAAAGGCCTCTTCCGCCGAGGGCGTGAAACTCATGGTCAGCCATACGCCAGTGACGATCTGGTTGACCAGCACCAGCAGTGCCAGCGAGCCGAAGAAATACAGGAAGTTGAAGTTCTTGGGCGCGTAATACTTGCTCAGGTGGTCTTCCCACATCTTGGTGGCGGGGAAGCGCGCGTCAATCCAGTCCATGAACTTGCTCATCATGCTTTCTCCTGGTCGACGCCGATGACGACAATGTCGTCCGACTCATAAGAATGCGGCGGTACTGGCAGGTTGAGAGGCGCCGGTTGCGCCTTGTAGACACGACCGGCCAGGTCGTAGTGGGAGCCGTGGCAAGGGCAGAAATAGCCACCGACCCACTTCGGCCCGAGGTCTGCGGGCGCAACTTCCGGGCGAAAGGTCGGCGAGCAACCCAGGTGCGTGCAGAGGCCGACGAGAATGAGGATTTCCGGCTTGATCGAGCGGACTTCGGGGTCGACATAGGTCGGCTGCACCGAGCTTTTCGATTGAGGATCGGAGAGGTCGCCTTCGATCTTCTTGAGGTTGCCAAGGATCTCCTGGGTACGCCGCACGATGAATACCGGCTGGCCACGCCATTCGGCAACCATCTGCTGCCCAGGCTCGACCTTGGCAATATTGACCTTCACCGGTGCCCCGGCTGCCTTCGCCTTGGCACTGGGAAACCATGACCCCACGAACGGTACCGCAGCCCCCACTGCCCCCGCTGCCCCGACCACGGATGTCGCGGCTACGAGGAAGCGGCGCCGGCCTGCGTTGACGCCGTCATTGCTCATTCAGTCCTCTCCCATCAGCTTGCTTGGCCAGTTGGACCTGACCTGTACTTAGGTTGTGTCTGTGGCACTAAAAATTGGTCGCCATGGTAAGAAACAAATCCACACAGTGACAAGGTGATTACCCCCACAGGGAGCCATAACCCGCGCTTTGCTTGATCTGCGTCTATGCGACCAGTGGTCACCGACATGCTGACAGGTTAGTTCAAGCACAAAAAAAAGCCCGGTTCCAAGGAACCGGGCTTTCTTCGACTGCCGAAGCGGTATTAACGCTTGGAGTACTGAGGACGCTTACGCGCTTTACGCAGACCCACTTTCTTACGCTCGACTTCACGAGCGTCGCGGGTGACGTAGCCAGCACGACGCAGAGCGCCACGCAGGGTTTCGTCGTATTCCATCAGAGCGCGGGTGATACCGTGACGGATAGCACCGGCCTGACCGCTGACACCACCACCGGAAACGGTGACGTAGATGTCGAACTTCTCAACGGTTTCGGTCAGCTCGAGCGGCTGGCGAACAACCATGCGAGCGGTTTCGCGACCGAAGAACACGTCCAGAGAACGGTTGTTGATGGAAATGTTACCAGTACCCGGACGCAGGAATACGCGAGCGGTTGCGGTCTTGCGACGGCCAGTGCCGTAATTTTGAGTCGCCGACATAATGAACTTTCCCGTTAGATCTTCAGTTCTTGAGGCTGCTGAGCAGTGTGTGGGTGAGCAGCACCCGCGTACACTTTCAGCTTGCGGTACATGTCGCGACCCAGCGGGTTCTTAGGCAGCATGCCTTTGACCGCGGTTTCGATAACACGCTCAGGGGCCTTGGCGATCAACTTCTCGAAGTTGATTTCCTTGATACCGCCTGGGAAACCGGAGTGGGAGTAGTACATTTTGTCGGAAGACTTGGCACCAGTCACACGAACCTGTTCAGCGTTGATGACGACGATGTAGTCGCCGGTGTCAACGTGAGGGGTGTATTCTGGTTTGTGCTTGCCACGCAGACGGCTAGCGATTTCGGTAGCCAGACGACCCAGGGTCTGGCCAGCGGCGTCGACTACGAACCACTCGCGCTTTACTGTTTCCGGTTTAGCAGTAAAAGTTTTCATTCTCTAAAGCCTCAGAGGCCGCCCAGCGAAAAATAGACGGCGAATCTTACTGGATAGTGCACAGCTTGCCAAGGGCAAGCGCGCAGCCGAACGCTGACGCTTTTGGGGGCTCGGGTCGGGCACGCCAATGTTCGACGGGGTTCTTCCTGCGTGGTGGTGCATCACTTCCGCCACGCGGAGAGGTGCAGAATTATCCAGATTGCGCGAAAAATTTCAACCTGCTTTGATGGGCTTCTTTTGCCAAGGAGTGTTTTCCCGATGGAATACCGCAAGCTCGGCCGTACCGACCTCGACGTCAGCGCCCTGTGCCTGGGCACCATGACCTGGGGCGAGCAGAACACCCAGGACGAGGCCTTCGAGCAGATTGCCCTGGCCAAGGCCAGCGGCATCAACTTCATCGACACCGCCGAGATGTATCCGGTGCCGCCACGCCCGGAAACCTATGCCGCCACCGAGCGCATCATTGGCAACTGGTTCCGTGCCAACGGCGATCGCGATGACTGGGTACTGGCCAGCAAGGTCGCCGGGCCCGGCAATGGCATCAGCCACATCCGCGACGGCCAGCTCAAGCACAACCGCCAGCACATCGTCGCCGCGCTGGACCAGAGCCTCAAGCGCCTGCAGACCGACCGCATCGACCTCTACCAGCTGCACTGGCCGGAGCGCAGTACCAACTTCTTCGGCAAGCTGGGCTACCAGCACTTGGCCAACGACCTGTTCACCCCACTGGAAGAGACCCTCGAAGTGCTCGACGAACAGGTACGTGCCGGCAAGATCCGGCACATCGGCCTGTCCAACGAAACGCCATGGGGCACCATGAAGTTCCTGCACCTGGCCGATAGCCGCGGCTGGTCGCGGGCGGTGTCGATCCAGAACCCTTACAACCTGCTCAACCGCAGCTTCGAAGTCGGCATGGCGGAGGTGGCTATCCGCGAGCAATGCGGCCTGCTGGCCTATTCGCCACTGGCATTCGGCATGCTCTCGGGCAAGTACGAGAACGGTGCCCGACCGGAAAAAGGCCGGCTGACCCTGTTCAGCCGCTTCGCCCGCTACTCCAACCCGCAGACCGTGGCAGCCTGCAGCCGTTATGTACAACTGGCCCGGGCGCATGGCCTGGACCCGGCACAAATGGCCCTGGCGTTCGTGACCCGGCAGCCATTCGTCACCAGCAACATCATCGGCGCAACCGACCTGGTGCAGCTGCAGAGCAACCTCGACAGCCTGCAGCTGAACCTCAGTGATGAACTGCTCGCGGGGATCGAGGCGATCCATCAGGAGCAGCCGAACCCGGCGCCTTGAGCTGAACCCGGTATCGGCTTCATCGCGGGTAAACCCGCGCCCACAGGGTTTGGTGCAGACCTTGAGGGGGCGGGGTAGACACAATCGCCAAAAAATAAGACGATCCAGCCGGTGATTGACCACTCTACCCTATAAGAACAATGACAATGATGTTTACCCAACCCTCCGCGTCGTTGCGGCGCGTCAGCATCCTGGCCATTGACAAGGTGTTCGCTTCGACCCTGATGCAGGCCAAGGATTTCTTCCACCTCGCCAGCTTGCGCTATAGCAAGCAGCTGGGCCTGGGCTTGCAGCCCATGTTCGAGATTCGCCTGGTGAGCCCCGATGCCCAGCCGGTGGACAGCTTCAGCAATGTGCAATTGCCGGTCGATGGCGGCCTCGACGATGCCGACGTCATCATCCTCCCGGCCTTCTGGGACGATTTCGACAACCTGCTGCAACGTTATCCACAGGTGCTGCCTTGGCTGCGCGAACAGCACGCCCGTGGCGCCGTGCTCTGCGCCGAAGCCAGTGGGGTGTTCTGGCTGGCCGAATCCGGCCTGCTCGATGGCAAGGAGGCGACCACCTACTGGCGCTTCTTCAACAGTTTCGCCGAGCGCTTCCCGAAGATCCGCCTGAACCAGGACAAGCATCTGACCGACGCCGACAACCTGTACTGCGCCGGCGGCACCACATCAGCCTGTGACCTGTACATCTACCTGATCGAGCGTTTCTGCGGCGCCAATGTAGCGCGTGCCGTAGCCCGCGATATCCTCTACGAGGTGCAGCGCAACTACACGCCAGGGCGCATGGGCTTCGGCGGCCAGAAGCTGCATCAGGACCTGATCATCCTGCAGATCCAGCACTGGCTGGAGGAGCATTTCGCCGACAAGTTCCGCTTCGAGGATGTGGCTCGCAACCATGGCATGAGCATCCGCAACTTCATGCGCCGTTTTCAAGGGGCGACCGGTGACAAACCGCTGCACTACCTGCAACGGTTACGCATCGAGACAGCCAAGGGATTGCTGTCGAGCACACGCAAGAGCATCAAGACCATCAGTTATGAGGTCGGTTATGACGATGCGAGTTTCTTTGCGAGGTTGTTCCGCCAGCACACGGAGTTGTCGCCAAACCAGTATCGGCAGCAATTCGTACAAGAGGCTTGAGGCCAATGGGGCTGCTTTGCAGCCCTTTCGCGACACAAGGCCGCTCCTACAGGGGAACGCGAATTTCTGTAGGAGCGGCCTTGTGTCGCGAAAGGGCCGCAAAGCGGCCCCAGTGTCCTAAGGCTTGTGCGCGCGCGACAGGAATTCGTGTGACTGCATTTCCAGCAAACGGCTGAGGGTCCGCTGGAATTCGAAACTCAAGCGCCCGCCGGTGTACAGGTCCTTCAGCTCGACCTCGGCCGAGATGATCAGCTTGACGTTGCGATCGTAGAATTCGTCCACCATGTTGATGAAGCGGCGGGCGATGTCGTCGGTGGTGACGCCCATCTGCTCCACGTTGCTCAGCAATACGGCATGGAAGATCTTGCCCAGTTCGATGTAGTCGTTCTGGCTGCGCGGCCCGTCGCACAGGGCGCGGAAGTCGAACCAGGCAACGTCGTCGCAGGTGCGCAGGGCATTGATCGGGCGATTTTCGATCATCAGCACGTCGTTCTCGACGGCCTGGGTGCATTCCGGCGTCAGGGCCTTGAAGCTTGCGCGCATGCTCTGGTGCGCCGCGTCATCGAGCGGGAAGTGGTAAAGCTCGGCCTGCTCCAGGTGACGCAGACGGTAGTCGACGCCGCTGTCGACGTTCACCACGTCGGTGTACTGCTTGATCATGGCGATGGCCGGCAGGAAGCGTGCGCGCTGCAGGCCATCCTTGTACAGGCCGTCCGGGACGATGTTGGAGGTCGCCACCAGCGAGACGCCGTTCTTGAACAGCTCTTCCATCAGGGTGCCGAGGATCATGGCATCGGTGATGTCGGACACGAAGAATTCGTCGAAGCAGATCACTTTGGCTTCTTCGCTGAAGCGCTTGGCGATGATGGTCAGCGGGTTCTTCTCGCCTTTGAGGGTTTTCATTTCCTCATGGACGCGCTTCATGAAACGGTGGAAGTGCGTACGCATCTTCTGCTTGAACGGCAGCGCTTCATAGAAGGTGTCGACCAGATAGGTCTTGCCACGCCCTACCCCACCCCAGAAGTACAGGCCTTTGACCGGCGTCTGCTCCTTCTTGCCGAACAGCTTGCCGAACACGCCCGGCTTGTTGTTCTGCGCGTGCACCAGGTCGTCGTACAGACGCTGCAGGTGACGTACCGCAGTTTCCTGCGCCGCGTCATGGAAGAAGTCGGGACGTTTCAGATCTGCTTGATATCGTTCTAGGGGCGTCATGATTTCGTTAGCGAGGCAACAAAAAACGGGCCGTCACTGTAGCGACAGGCCCGCTTAATGGCAATGCGACTTGCGTCAATATGCCTCATTCAAGGCATTTTTACGCTGTATGGCACCGGCTTCGCCGGTGATCGCGGGCAAGCCCGCTCCTACAGGCAATATGCCTCAGTCTTGTTGCGGCTGAAGCGCTACACGCAGGCTTTCGATCGCCGAATCACGGGCTTCGGCACTGCCGAACTGCGGCCCGTCGGCAACATGCTCGTCGTTCAGCCACAGGCTGAAGCCCAGACCGTCAACGCGCACCTCAGCGTCACCCCCCTGCTGCAGCTGCTTGCTCACGGCGCCGGCGCTCTTGCCATCGGCGAAGCTGCGCGATAGCAGCAATTGCTCGCCATCGGCGGCCAGCAGGCGGAAGCGGAAGCTGCCGTCTTCATCACGGAAGCTGACGAAGCGCGCGCTCTTGGCGCCTTTTTTCTTCACTTCGGTGCTGGCCTGCACGCTGCTGCGGAACGAGCGCAGGCCCACGGCCTCACGCAGCTGCTCGAGGAACGGGGTGGCGATCTTGCGCGCCTTTGCGGCGCCAGCGAGGAGGATGTCCTCCAGGTCTGCCGGACGCGAAATCAGCTGGTGGTAGTGCTCGCGCTTCTCGGCCAGCTGGCCGTCGAGCAGCTGGAACAGGCGTTGCTTCGCTTCGCCCCAGCCCAGGCCCTGGAGCAGCTCTTCGCGGAACTCGGCGCACTGCGACGGCGTCGAGAACGCCTGGAACAGGGTGAACAGGTGCGAATTGTCCGGGTCCTTGGCTTCGCCAGGTGCCCGCGAGTCGGTGACGATGCGCGAAATGGCGTCTTTCATGTCCTTGGCGCTGGTGAACAGCGGGATGGTGTTGTCGTAACTCTTGGACATCTTGCGCCCGTCCAGGCCTGGCAGGGTCGCCACGCTCTCCTCGATCACCGCTTCCGGCAGGGCGAAGAAGTCGTTGCCCTGGCCGAACAGGTGGTTGAAGCGCTGGCCGATGTCACGGGCCATTTCCACGTGCTGGATCTGGTCACGGCCGACCGGCACCTTGTTGGCGTTGAACATCAGGATGTCCGCAGCCATCAGCACCGGGTAGCTGTACAGGCCCATGGTCACCCCGGCATCAGGGTCTTCGCCGGTTTCCAGGTTCTTGTCCACCGAGGCCTTGTAGGCGTGGGCGCGGTTGAGCAGGCCCTTGGCGGCGACGCAGGTCAGCAGCCAGGTCAGCTCAGGGATCTCGGGGATGTCGGACTGCCGGTAGAAGGTCACCTTGGCCGGGTCCAGGCCACCGGCAAGCCAGGTCGCGGCGATTTCCAGGCGCGAGCGCTGGATGCGCAGCGGGTCGTCGCACTTGATCAGGGCGTGGTAGTCGGCCAGGAAGTAGAACGAGTCGACACCCGGCTGCTGGCTGGCGACGATCGCCGGGCGGATGGCGCCGGCGTAGTTGCCCAGGTGCGGGGTGCCGGTGGTGGTGATACCGGTGAGGATACGCGTGGTCATGGGTGTTCGCTTATTCAGGCTTGGCTCAGTTCGAAAGGCGCGGCAGCAGCAGATCCTTCAGATCGGTCAGCTTGCCATGGAAGAAGTGTCCGCATTCTGCCACTTTCAGCAGCTCATGGGGGCGCCCCAGTGCGTCGGACCATTCGTAAACCAGCTGCGGATCGACGACTTCGTCGGCCTCAGGCTGCACCACGGCGATCGGGCAGCGCTGCGGCAGCGGGAAGTCGGCGGTCAGGCGCATTACCGCCGGGGCGATCATGAACAGCTGCTGCAGCTCCACGCCTTGCGCTTCCAGGCGCCCGGCCAGGCTGGTGGCGACGAAGCCACCGAACGAGAAGCCCATGAGTACCAAGGGCAGCTCGGGATGCTGCGCGCGCAGCCACGCTGCAGCGGCCTCGGCATCGGCCACTTCGCCGGCACCCATGTCATGGTTGCCGGCGCTCTGGCCAACACCGCGGTAGTTGAAGCGCAGGGTCACGTAGCCGGCGTCACGTGCGGTGCGCTGCAGGGTCGAGACCACCTTGTTGAGCATGGTGCCGCCCTGGACCGGGTTGGGGTGGCAGATCAACACCGCACCGCGGGCATCGGCCACGTCCAGGTACAAGGCTTCCAGCTGGCCGATCGGGCCATCGATGAACAAGGGGGTTTCGCGGACAAGCAAGGCACTACTCCGTGACCTCGAAGGGGGTCGATTCGTCTAGGTGAGGAATTCTGTTCTGATTTGCGATCGCTCGCGGTATACAGCGCAGGTCTGAGCCGTTAACGTAAAGCAAAGCCGTTTATAGAGGAAGGACTCGTGGAACTCTCGCTCCTTGTTTGGTTGTTGCCAACCCTGGCCCTGGTCATCGGTGTGGCGGTCGGTTTCATCGTGGCCCGGCTGTTGCCCAACGCGGCGCCCAGCAGCACCCAGCGTCAGCTGGATGATATCCAGCAGCGCTTCGACAGCTACCAGAACCAGGTGGTTACCCACTTCAACAGCACTGCAGTACTGGTCAAGAAGCTGACCCAGAGCTACCAGGACGTGCAGGATCACCTGGCCGACGGCGCCAACCACCTGGCGCTCGACGAGCTGACCCGCCAGCGCCTGCTGGCCGCGCTGCACTCCGAGGGCACCCAGGGTCCGCGTGACCGCCTGACCCCGCCGAAGGACACCGCCGAAGTGCCACGTGACTATGCACCGAAGTCGCCGAACTCGCCGGGCATGCTCGACGAGAGCTACGGGCTCAAGCGCTGAAATGAAGAAGGCCTCGCAAGAGGCCTTTTTCTTGGGCTGGATTCACTGGCCTCTTCGCGGGCACGCCCTCTCCCACAGGAACGGCGCAGGTTTTGAGGCTGCGCGATCTCTGTGGGAGCGGGCGTGCCCGCGAAGAGGCCCGAGAGGCAACCTAGCTGCAAGCCTTCAGTGCCTGCCCCACATCCACCAGCAGATCCTCCACATCCTCCAGCCCCACCGACAACCGCACCAGCCCCTCGGAAATCCCGTGATGCGCCCGCTCTTCGGGGGTATAGCTGGAATGGGTCATGCTCGCCGGATGCTGCGCCAGCGATTCGGCATCGCCCAGGCTCACCGCCCGGGCAAACAGTTGCAGCGCATTCATGAAGCGCCGCCCGGCCTCGATCCCGCCCTTGAGCTCGAAAGCAATCATCCCACCCGGCAGGCGCATCTGCCGCTGCGCCAGTTCATATTGGCCAAATGATGGCAGTCCCGGATACTGGATCAGCTCTACCTGCGGCTGACGCGCGAGAAACTCGGCAACCCGCTGGGCATTCGCGCAGTGCCGGTCCATGCGCAACGCGAGCGTCTTGATGCCACGCATCAACAGCGCGGCATCGTGCGGCGACAGCACCGCGCCCGTCATGTCCTTGAGGCCTTCGAGGCGAATCCGGTCCACCAGCGCCTTGCGCCCGATCACCAGGCCTGCGGTGATATCGCCGTGGCCGCTGAGGTACTTGGTCGCCGAATGCACCACCAGGTCCGCCCCCAGTTCCAGTGGCCGCTGCAGGTAGGGCGTGCAATAGGTGTTGTCGACCACGATATGCAGGTCATGCCCCCGCGCCGCTTCGGCCACCGCCGCGATATCGACCAATTGCATGTTCGGGTTGGCCGGAGTTTCGAAGTAGATCATCCGGGTCTTGTGGGTGATCGCCGCCTTTAGCGCCTTGGCGTCATTGAGGTCGACATGGCGGACCTTTACCCCGAACTCGCCGATGCCGTGGTGCATATAGGCAAAGGTGCAGCCATACACCGTTCGCCCGACAAGCAGCTCGTCACCGGGGCGCAACAGGGTCCATAGCGTCGAGGTGATGGCCCCCATGCCCGACGCCAGCGCCAGGCCCGCCTCGCCCCCCTCCAGTGAAGCCATACGCTGCTCCAGCAAGGCCAGGGTCGGGTTGGAAATACGGCTGTAGAAGTGCCCACCCTCCTCCCCGGCAAAGCACGCCGCGCCGTATTCAACGCTGGGGAAGGCATAGGTTGAGGTCTGGTAAACCGGTGGCACCAAGGCACCGCCGTGGGAAAGCGGGTCGTAGCCGTGGTGGATGGCGCGGGTGGAAAAACCGGTGTTGTTATGGGAGTCGCGCATGGCAACAGCCTCTGGTGGTTTGTTATAAGCTTATGCCACCGAGCTGCCTGAATTTTTCCAAAATAGCCCACGCGTTCCCGACTGTTTTGGAATGAAAACAACAAATACGAAACCAGGAGGGCAAATCATGCCTTCAAGCCTCGACCGCACCGACCGCGCCCTGCTTGCCGCGCTGCAGGACAACGCCCGTCTGACCATTTCCGAACTTGCCGACCAGGTCGCACTGACTACCTCGCCGTGCTGGCGGCGGGTCAAGTTGCTGGAAGACAACGGCTATATCACCGGCTACCAGGCCATCTTGTCACCCAAGTCACTGGGGTTCGGGGTGACGGCGTTTGTCAGCATCATGATGGATTCGCATACCAAGGACATGGCGCTGGCGTTCGAGCAGAGGCTGATGGAGATTCCCGAGATCGTTGCTTGCCACAACATTTCTGGACGGTATGACTTTTTGTTGGAAATTCTGGCGAGGGATCTGGAGTCGTTTGGGGAATTTACCCGGGAAGTGCTGCAGCGGTTGCCGGGGGTGAAGGAGATCTATTCGAGTTTTTCCTATAAGGCGGTCAAGGAAAAACGGGTGATTCCGGTATCAGAAATACACATCTGAAAAGCCACACAATCAATAACGATCTCCAAACTACTAGAATCAAAGCAAAGCATGCAGCTTGGAGATCGGCACGACCTAATTCACCGCTACAACTCATGGATAATCATGAGGAATTTCAATGAGCGGACCAGGAATGGGAGGGTAAACATGAGGATATATCTTAGGTTTACGAGGCAGTCGTCCTGGCGCATAACCATGACGCGCCCATCGAACCTCCCCATTGCGGCCATCAAATATTAGAATATTCCCGGTATCGGTAATTTTCAGATGATTATTTGTCCAATAGGACCTATCCAGCGTCTCAGTGCTTTGCGCAGACCATATCCTATCGCGTGACGGATCATATAAAAATCCAGAGTTACTCACGACAAACTGAAGCGGTTCGCGAGATCGATTACGGAATGTAGAACTGTATGGCTGCGTATGATCAGCGATCCAAATGACCGAACCAGCGTCTTCCAAAACCAGATTACCATCGCCCCTAAGACGAAGTACAAATCTTCCATTATCAGACCTTATGAAAATGCCCAGCCCGCATGGCCTGATTAGGAGGAAGCAATACTCCCCCAGACCCTTGGAACGGCTGATATTGTATCTGTTGATACTTGCTTTTCCCAAAAGTCCTATTCAGATAAGTTCAGGATACCACTCAGTAGTGGCACGCGCTCATCATCCGCAAATGCAATTCACCGTCACACCCAGAATATATTACCGTCCCAACCATGGGGAAAATCTCCTACAGCAAAGATAGAATACTCCCACATACAATTATCACATTTCACATTTATAAATTAGCCATAATATCCAATGCATGGCAAGGCTCCCCCCGCTGGCACAAAAATAAACCACACTAAACAACGACTCAAAAGGACGTTGCCAACACATAGACTCGAGCACAATATGATACAGCTATTAGTAATCGTTATTTTCATATTGTCCGGATGCACAGGCGAAATGCCCCTACTGCTTCCCAACAGGCAAGAAATGAAATTCCAGTGTGACTTGGACCCTTACAAACAAGGCTGCGAACGGCAGATGGACTATCAAGAGCACCGCCGCTGGATCAAGAAACCAACTAGCTGAACGATGACCTCACCATCAAACAAGAGAGAAATACCGGCATGGCATTCCCGCTACCCAGTTACATCGCAAAGAAGCTGGAAAAACGCTCCTTCTACAGCTTCGACGATTTCTCCCAAGCCTTTTGGCTGGCAATCGCCGAAGATCCGGTCTACTCCCAACAATTCGTTACCTCGCAACTCAACCGCCTCAAGAAAGGCTGGCCACCTCGCGCACCCTTCTGCGAAACCGCAAAAGGCGTGCGCAACTACCAGATCTGCCACCTCGACCCACCCGCCTTTGGCGGTGCGACGTACGACGCCGAGAACATGCGGATCATGAGCGCCCTGCAGTATGCGCTGTCATCGGAGGTGAAATGGTGATCAGCCCAAAACACTCCCTTGCCGACTACACCTGCGCCGAATTCAAGACGGTGGTTGAGGAATTGCTACAGGCGTCTGGAACCTCCAGCTGGCAGGATCGCTTGCTCGAACACTTTATCGACATGGCCGGACATCCGGATGGCTCTGACCTCCTCTACTACCCGGCAAACGAACTGGAGGGCTGCGCCGTAGGGGTGATCGCACGTATCATCGCCTGGCGAAAATCAAAGGGACTTCCCCTGTTCAAGGACGTGCAATGAAAAAATCTGTATGGGTGTTGATGCTGTTTCTGACCGGTTGTGTAGACGGCAAATTCTTTCTTTTGCCTGATCAGCAGGACCAGAAATTTTCCTGCGACATTGATCCTTACAAGCAGGGATGTGAACGCCAAAGCGATTATGACCGGCACTTCAAGTCAGTCGAGGACAAGAAGAGGTAGGTGGGCCAGTCCGTTCATATGGCGCTATCTGCGAACACCACCGCGATTGCTCGGAGGCATTTCATGAGCGGTATGGCGAAGCAGCCCGAAAATACAATCGCCAGGCAAGTGCTGGAAACACTGAGGCGTTACCCGGAGCTGATACGCCAGATACCCGTAGGTACCGTGGTGCACCGCGTCCAGCCTTCCCTTTACGATGCCAACCCCGTCAACTACCGAGCAGACTCCGACACCCGCTATGCCGATCCCGCCAAACAGATCGGTGTCTATTACCTCGGTCTCACTGAGGAAGTTGCCGTCGCCGAGTCGTTCCAGCCTGGCCAGGGTGTTGATAACCAGTCAGTAAGTCTCTGGCGACTAGCGCAAACGTCACTGCATCGACTCAAGGCGGCGCGTGTATTGAACGTGGTTGACGTGGCCGCATTGGCGAATAGAGCCACCCACCACAAAGTGCGCGATATCGTGCAGGCCAAGGGACAGGGGCGAGAGGGATATGCACTCACCCAAAAAATCAGCCAGGCATGCATGAATGTCGCTGAGGTCGATGGCCTGCTCTATCAGTCAGCGGTCTACACCGTGACCGGGTCAATGGACGGGTGCAACCTTGTGCTGTTCGAGGGCCGGAGGCGCCAAGTCGAGGCGATCAGCCACCAGCTGGTAATGGAAGCACTGCTATTGAATGGCGAGACGGCTGTGGAATTCCTGGAAAGTCTGGGTGTAGTACTGGAGTAAGCACGAAAAAGGCGGACCTCTCACGAGGCCCGCCTTCACTGTCCCGCCATCAACGCATTCCGGTAGTCACGCTTGATGATTTCCAGAGCGGCTGGATCATCCAGCATTTCAAACCGGGGCACTTCGTGGCTCGGCTCACCTGGATCGGAGTAATCCATTCTGCCGACCAAGTGCTGAACGAGCGTGTTCATTGCTTCCGTATCAGCAGGATCAACATCAAGCGATGTCATCAATGCCTCAACGATTGACCTTGGCTTGTTTTCGGCAAACTGAAACGACGGGTAGAACTTTCTGCGATTGCCGGTCTTGGTGTAGGCCAGGAGCTTCCCCGCCTTGGTCTTCTGACTCAGTGCTTGCTTGGTAATGCCCAGGATTTCGCACACTGCTTTGGCGTCAAGCAGCTCACAGCGGCTGTCTACCCGTTCAAAGGCGCGCGCCTTCATCCTGGCCACCGCTTCCTGGTTGCGCGTAGCAATACTGCGTTTCGCCTCAACCTCGACCTCGACCTTGGCGAGCGCAGCAAAAGCCTTCTCGTCCGCAAGCGCCACGGCTTTGAGCACTACCGCAGCCGACGCTCGGGCAAGATGCTCCTCGAAGCGCTCCCGCAATGCAGCCTTGGCAGCCTCGATGCTTGCTAGCGCGGGATGAATGGCATCGTGGGTGACCGCACTCATAGACCCTCCTCAGGGCCTGAATAGCCCATGTGTCTATAGGCTAGGCCGCCGCGAAAAACATGTCAACTTGTCAATTAGTCAAAATATAAATCAACCATAGATATCCCCACCAACAAAAAACCCCGCCGAAGCGGGGTTTTCCACAAGCAACAACGCTTAGATCGCGCCACGCTGCCGCAGCACATCCAGCACCTGCTTCACACCTTCCTCAACGCTGGTGCTCTGGGTGTCGATCACCAGGTCAGCATCCAGCGGCACATCGTACGGGAAGCTTTCGCCCGGGATATTGTCGCCACCGGCTGCGTACAGGCCCTGCGGGTCACGCTCACGGCAGGCCAGCGGCGAGGCCTGAACGTACACGGTCACCAGGCGCTCTTTGCCGATCAGCGCCTTGGCCTGCTCGCGACCTTCGGCATCCGGGGCAACGAACGCAGCCAGGGTCAGCAGGCCAGCTTCGTTGAACTGGCGCGCCACATGGGCTGCGCGGCGCCAGTTCTCGGTGCGGCCGGCGCGGTCCTGTGGCAGGCCCTTGTTCAGGTCGTGGCGCAGGTTCTGGCCATCGAGCACGTATACCGCACGGCCCATGTCGAACAGCTTGCGCTCAACGGCATAGGCCAGGGTGCTCTTGCCAGCGCCGGACAGACCGCTGAACAGCACGGTGGCCGGCTGCTGGCCGAAACGCAGGGCGCGCTCTTCGGTGGACACGTGAGCGAGCTTGCCATGCTGCCCGGCGCCGCCGTGCGGCAGGACTGGCGGCGCGATGATCATGCCGGCGCCGACGGTGCCGTTGGTCAGGCGGTCGATGACGATGAACGCACCAGTGGTGCGGTTGCTGTCGTAACCGTCCAGGGCGATCGCGGCGTCCAGGGCGACCTTGACGCGGCCGATCTCATTCAACTGCAACGCGCTGGCAGCGCCCTGCTCCAGGGTGTTCACATCAACTCTGTGGGTGATGCTGGCAATCGAGCCCGGCACATAGCTGGTGGCGCGCTTGATGTCGTACTTCTTGCCCGGGAGCATCGGCTCCTCGGCCATCCACACCAGCATGGCGTCGAACTGGTCGGTAACTGGCGGCACGTTATCGGCGTGCACCAGCAAGTCGCCACGGGAGATGTCGATCTCGTCTTCCATGGTCAAGGTCACGGCCTGGCCTGGGCCGGCGTTCTCCAGTTCACCTTCGTAGGTGACGATGGACTTGACCCGGCTGCTCTTGCCCGACGGCAGCACGACCACTTCGTCACCCTTGTGCACCACGCCGCTGGCGATGGTGCCGGCGAAGCCGCGGAAGTTCAGGTTCGGGCGGTTGACGTACTGCACCGGGAAGCGCAGATCGGTGACGTTGCGGTCGGCCGACACTTCAACGGTCTCGAGGATTTCCATCAGGGTCGGGCCGGCGTACCAAGGCGATTGCTCGCTGTGGTTGACCACGTTGTCGCCCTTGAGCGCCGACATCGGCACGAAGTGCAGGCTGCTTGGCTTCAGGTTGATGGCATCGGCGAACTTCAGGTAGTCGGCCTTGATCGACTCGAACACGCCTTCGTCGAAGCCTTTGAGGTCCATCTTGTTGACTGCGACCACGATGTGCTTGATGCCCAGCAAGGATGCGATGTAGCTGTGGCGACGGGTCTGGGTCTGCACGCCGTAGCGGGCATCGACCAGGATGATCGCCAGGTCGCAGGTGGACGCGCCGGTGGCCATGTTGCGGGTGTACTGCTCGTGGCCCGGGGTGTCGGCGATGATGAACTTGCGCTTGGCGGTCGAGAAGTAGCGATAGGCGACATCGATGGTGATGCCCTGCTCGCGCTCGGCCTGCAAGCCGTCTACCAGCAGCGCCAGGTCGACTTCTTCGCCGGTGGTGCCAACTTTCTTCGAATCACGGGTGATGGCCTCGAGGTGGTCCTCGTAGATCATCTTCGAGTCGTGCAGCAGGCGCCCGATCAGGGTGCTCTTGCCGTCATCCACGTTACCGCAGGTGAGGAAACGCAGCAGTTCTTTACGCTCGTGCTGAGCCAGATAAGCGAGGATATCTTCGCTGATCAAATCGGATTGGTGCGACATGGAGTGACCCTGAAAATTAGAAGTAGCCCTGACGTTTCTTGTCTTCCATGGAACCGGCGCCATCGTGGTCGATGACTCGGCCCTGGCGCTCGGAAGTGCGCGTCAGGAGCATTTCCTGAATGATGTCGGTGAGCGTTTCGGCTTCCGACTCGACAGCGCCCGTCAGCGGGTAGCAGCCGAGGGTACGGAAACGCACCTTCTTCTTGACGATGCGCGCCTTTTCTTCCTCGGAAAGGTGCTCGAGGATGCGATCGTCGTCGATCATGATCAGGGTGCCGTTCTTTTCGATGACTTCACGCTCAGCGGCGAAGTACAGCGGTACGATCGGGATGCCTTCGAGGTAGATGTACTGCCAGATGTCCAGCTCGGTCCAGTTCGACAGCGGGAAGACGCGGATCGACTCGCCCTTGTTGACCTTGCCGTTGTAGACGTTCCACAGTTCCGGGCGCTGGTTCTTCGGGTCCCAGCGGTGCTTGCTGTCACGGAACGAATACACGCGCTCCTTGGCCCGGGACTTCTCTTCGTCGCGGCGCGCGCCACCGAAGGCGGCGTCGAAACCATGCTTGTCCAGCGCCTGCTTGAGGCCCTGGGTCTTCATGATATCGGTGTGCTTGGAGCTGCCATGGGTGAACGGGTTGATGCCCTGCGCCACACCCTCAGGGTTGACGTGGGTGATCAACTCCAGGCCCATTTCCTCGACCATCTTGTCGCGGAAGCGGTACATCTCCTGGAATTTCCACTGGGTGTCGACGTGCATCACCGGGAACGGCAGCTTGCCCGGGAAGAAGGCCTTGCGCGCCAGGTGCAGCATCACGGCGGAATCCTTGCCGATCGAGTACAGCATCACCGGGTTGTCGAACTCGGCGGCCACCTCGCGGATGATGTGGATGCTTTCCGCCTCCAGCTGTTTCAAGTGCGTCAGTTTGTCGACCATGGCTACTCACGAAAAACGATCTTATGGACGGCCTGCGGGCCGTGTTCGAGCGAGCCACTTTATCACAGGGGCTGCTTCTATTTAGGAGGCGGGCTAGATCGAAAAAGTCTAACGATATGACTGCGGGTTTGGGCTGGCAGGCCCGGCCCTTTCGCGGGTAAACCCACAGGCCCGGCGCGATCCCGTGGGAGCGGGTTCACCCGCGAAGCAGGCGACACCGATGTCAGATAGGATTCGGGCAATCGATGAACAGGTGCTCCAGGGCGAAGCGCCGCGCCAGGTAATCACCCAGCGCCTGCACCCCATAGCGCTCGGTAGCATGGTGCCCGGCAGCAATGAAGCTGACGCCAGTCTCGCGGGCGCTGTGATAGGTCTGTTCGGACGCCTCGCCCGTGAGGTACAGGTCAACTCCCGCAGCAATCGCCGTGTCGATGTAGCCCTGCCCGCCCCCGGTGCACCAGCCCACCCTGCGGATCATCGCGTCACCTTCTACCAGCAATGGCTCACGCCCGAGCACTTCCTGCACCCGGCGGGCAAAATCGCGCGCGGTCACCGGTTCCGCCAGCGAACCGACAAGCCCGACCACCTTGGGGTTTTCCGGGTCCAGCGGGCCTTCGACAGTGACGTCCAGTTGCCGCGCCAGCTGCACGTTGTTGCCGACTTCAGGGTGCACATCCAGCGGCAGGTGAAACGCCAGCAGGCTGATGTCGTGCTTGAGCAGGGTCTTCAGCCGGCGTTGTCGGATCCCGGTCACGCAGGGGTTCTCGCCCTTCCAGAAGTAACCATGGTGCACCAGGATCAGGTCGGCCTCGGCTTCGACCGCCGCATCCAGCAAGGCCTGGCTGGCGGTGACGCCGCTGACGATGCGGCTGACCTGCGGCCGGCCCTCGACTTGCAGGCCATTGGGGCAATAGTCCTGGATCTTCGCGCTGCCCAGGTAGCGTTCGGCTTCCTCGACCAGGGTGTTGAGAGCGACGGCCATGAAAATCTCCTCGAAATCTGCGCTTTTCACGGGCGCAACGCCTGCAGAACGCCCGTATAATGCCGGCCATTATGGGCCGTCGCCGGCATCGGGGGAACCGGTGTATGATCGCGCGCGCTCATGCCCCATTGCGCGGCCACCGGCCCCCGCTCTTTCCAGGACTCGTTCATGTTCAAGGCGTTGCGTTACTTTGGCTGGCCCCTGCTTACCGGTGTTCTGATTGCCGTACTGATCATCCAGCGCTACCCGGAGTGGGTCGGCCTGCCCAGCCAGGACGTCAACCTGCAGCAAGCTCCACAAACCACGCGGATCATGCAGGGCCCGGTGTCCTACGCCGACGCCGTGACCCTCGCCGCCCCGGCCGTGGTCAACCTGTACACCACCAAGGTGGTGAACAAGACCGCCCACCCGCTGTTCGAAGACCCGCAGTTCCGCCGCTTCTTCGGCGACAACCTGCCCAAGCAGCGCCGCTGGGAGTCGAGCCTGGGCTCGGCGGTGATCATGAGCCCCGAGGGCTACCTGCTCACCAACAACCACGTCACCAGCGGCGCCGACCAGATCGTCGTGGCCCTGAAAGACGGCCGTGAAACCCTGGCACGGGTGATCGGCAGCGACCCGGAAACCGACCTGGCGGTGCTGAAGATCGACCTGAAGAACCTGCCCGCCATCACCATCGGCCGCTCCGACAACATCCACATCGGTGATGTGGTACTGGCCATCGGCAACCCGTTCGGCGTTGGCCAGACCGTGACCATGGGCATCATCAGTGCCACCGGCCGCAACCAGCTGGGCCTGAACAACTACGAAGACTTCATCCAGACCGACGCGGCAATCAACCCGGGCAACTCCGGCGGTGCACTGGTCGACGCCAATGGCAACCTGGTCGGCATCAACACCGCGATTTTCTCCAAGTCCGGCGGTTCCCAGGGCATCGGCTTCGCCATTCCGATCAAACTGGCACTGGAGGTGATGAAGTCGATCGTCGAGCATGGCCAGGTGATCCGTGGCTGGCTGGGCATCGAAGTGCAGCCGTTGAGCCAGGAGCTGGCTGAATCGTTCGGCATGCAGGGCCGTCCGGGCATCGTGGTGGCCGGGATCTTCCGCGACGGCCCGGCACAGAAGGCCGGGCTGCAGCTGGGCGACGTGATCCTGAGCATCAACGGTGAACCGGCCGGTGACGGGCGCAAGTCGATGAACCAGGTAGCGCGGATCAAGCCGACCGAGAAGATCACCATCGAGGTGATGCGCAATGGTCAGCAGCTCAAGCTGATTGCCGAGGTGGGGCTACGACCACCACCGGCGCCGAGCCCGGCGAAGGAAGAGAACTGAAAAAAAGGGGCCGCATGCGCGGCCCCTTTTTTCACTGCGTGTATCAGTGCAGGATCTGGCTGAGGAACAGTTTGGTCCGGTCACTGCGCGGGCGGTCGAAGAAGTCATCCGGCGCCGCCTGCTCGACGATTTCCCCTTTGTCCATGAAGATCACCCGGTTCGCCACGGTGCGGGCAAAGCCCATTTCGTGGGTCACACAGAGCATGGTCATGCCGTCCTCGGCCAGGCCGACCATGGTGTCGAGCACTTCCTTGACCATTTCCGGGTCCAGCGCCGAGGTCGGCTCGTCGAACAGCATGATCTTCGGCTTCATGCACAGCGCCCGGGCAATCGCCACACGCTGCTGCTGGCCACCCGAGAGCTGCCCTGGGAACTTGTGCGCCTGCTCCGGAATGCGTACCCGCTCAAGGTAGTGCATGGCGATTTCCTCGGCCTTGCGCCGTGGCATCTTGCGCACCCACATCGGTGCCAAGGTGCAGTTTTCCAGAATGCTCAGGTGCGGGAACAGGTTGAAGTGCTGGAAGACCATGCCCACCTCTCGGCGGATCGCTTCGATCTGCTTGAGGTCGTTGGTCAGTTCCACGCCATCGACCACGATGCGGCCCTGCTGGTGTTCCTCCAGGCGGTTGAGGCAGCGGATGGTGGTCGACTTGCCCGAGCCGGATGGCCCGCACAGGACGATGCGCTCGCCCTGGCGCACGTTCAGGTTGATGTCCTTGAGCACATGGAACTGGCCGTACCACTTGTTCACGCCCTGCATCTGGATGATGCCTTCGGGGCCGGCAGGCTGCTTGATCGCTTCACTCATTTCGAAACTCCTAACGCTTGTGGCCAGTGTCCAGCTTGCGCTCCAGGTGCATGGAGTAGCGGGACATACCGAAACAGAAAATCCAGAACACCAGGGCGGCAAACACGTAGCCCTCGGTGGCCATGCCCAGCCAGGCCGGGTCAGCGGCGGCTTGCTTGACGCTGTTGAGCAGGTCGAACAGGCCGATGATGATCACCAGGCTGGTGTCCTTGAACAGGGCGATGAAGGTGTTGACGATACCGGGGATCACCAGCTTGAGCGCCTGCGGCAGAATCACCAGGCCCATCGAGCGCCAGTAGCCCAGGCCCATGGCAGCGGCGGCTTCGTACTGGCCCTTGGGGATAGCCTGCAGGCCACCACGGACCACTTCGGCGACATAGGCCGACTGGAACAGGATCACCCCGATCATCGCTCGCAGCAGCTTGTCGAAGCTCATGCCTTCCGGCAGGAACAACGGCAGCATCACCGACGACATGAACAGCACGGTGATCAGCGGCACGCCACGCCAGAACTCGATGAAGGTCACGCAGACCACCTTCACCGCCGGCATCCGCGAGCGCCGGCCAAGGGCGAGCAGGATGCCCAGTGGCAAGGCGCCGACGATCCCCACGGTAGCGATCACCAGGGTCAGCATCAGGCCGCCCCACTGGCTGGTGGCGACATTGCTCAGGCCCAGCACGCCGCCATGCAGCAAGGTGTAGGCGATGATCGGATACAGCACCAGAAAGCCCAGGCCGTAGAAGGCCTTGCGCGGGAAACGCTTGATGAACAGCGGTGCCGCACCGAGCACCGCCAGCCACACGGTGAGGTCGACACGCCAGCGCAGCTCGGCCGGGTAGTAGCCGTACATGAACTGGCCGAAGCGCTGCTGCACGAACACCCAGCAGGCGCCCGACCGGGTGCAGTCAGCGCGGGTAGTGCCGACCCAGTTGGCGTCGATCAACGCCCATTGCACCAACGGTGGCACGATCAGCCACACCAGGTACACGGCGAACACGGTCAGCAGGGTGTTGAGCCAGCTGGAGAACAGGTTTGCACGCATCCATGCGAGCACGCCGACGGTTTTCACCGGTGGCGGCATGTCGGGTTTGAAAACATGAGCATTCACGGGCGTATCCTCACCGCTCGATCAGCGCGATGCGCTTGTTGTACCAGTTCATCAGCAGCGAAATGCTGATGCTGATGGCGAGATAGACACTCATGGTGATGGCGATCACCTCGATGGCCTGGCCGGTCTGGTTGAGCACGGTACCGGCGAACAGCGAGACCATCTCGGGGTAACCGATACCGGCCGCCAGTGACGAGTTCTTCGCCAGGTTCAGGTATTGGCTGGTCAGCGGCGGAATGATCACCCGCAGTGCCTGGGGGATGATCACCTTGCGCAGGGTCGGGCCGTCGCGAAGGCCAAGCGAGTGGGCCGCTTCGGTCTGGCCGTGGCTCACCGAACGAATGCCGGAACGCACGATCTCGGCAATGAACGCCGCCGTGTAGATGGTCAACGCCAGGGTCAGCGCCAGCAGCTCAGGGATCAACACCCAGCCGCCGACAAAGTTGAAGCCTTTGAGCTGCGGTACCTCCCAATGCACCGGGCTGCCGAACAGCAGCGCGCAGGCACCTGGAATGGCGATGAGCAGCGCCAGCCCCACCCAGAACTTGTGGAACGGCTCGCCGGTTGCGTCGAAGCGCCTGTTGGCATAACGCACCATCAGCACGATTGCCACCAGTGCCAGCACCAGGGCGACCACGAACGGCCAGAAGCCTTCGGCCATCGAGGCACCGGGCATGTTCAGGCCCCGATTGCTGATGAAGAAGGCATCGTTGATGTTGATGCTGCCCCTTGGCCCCGGCAGGGTCAGGAACACCGCGAAGTACCAGAACAGGATCTGCAGCAGCGGCGGAATGTTGCGGAAGGTTTCCACATAAACGGTCGCCAGCTTGTTGATCATCCAGTTCGGCGACAGCCGCGCCACGCCGATGATGAAGCCAAGGAGGGTCGCCAGGATCACGCCGATGAACGTCACCAGCAAGGTGTTGAGCAAGCCGATGACGAATACCCGCGCATAGCTGTCGGATTCCACGTAGGGAATCAGGTGCTGGGCGATGCCGAAGCCAGCGCTACGTTCGAGGAAGTCGAAGCCCGAGGTGATACCCCGGTGTTGCAGGTTGGTTTGCGTATTGTGAAACAGGTACCAGCCCAGGCCCACCACGAAAGCGATCGTGAGAACCTGGAACAGCCACGCGCGCACTCGTGGATCACTCAGGGTCAAGCCCTTCCGTGCGCCGATATGATTTTGCATGAAGTGCCCCGGACATTAGGGATTCGAACAGCCCGCGGCGGCAACACGCCGCCGCAGGGTGCAACCATCAGCGCACGGGTGGCGCGTACTGGATGCCGCCGTTGTTCCACAGAGCGTTCAGGCCACGGTCGATCTCCAGCGGTGTGCTCTTGCCCAGGTTCTTCTCGAACACTTCGCCGTAGTTGCCGACCTGCTTGACGATCTGCACTACCCAGTCCTTGGGCAGCTTCAGGTCCTTGCCATATTCACCGTCTGCGCCCAGCAGGCGGGCAACGTCCGGGTTCTTGGTGGACTTGGCCTCGGCCTCGACGTTCTTCGAGGTGATGCCGGCCTCTTCGGCGTTGAGCATGGCGAACAAGGTCCACTTGACGATGCTGAACCAGTCTTCGTCGCCTTTGCGCACTACCGGGCCCAGGGGTTCCTTGGAGATGGTTTCCGGCAGCACCACGTAATCTTTGGGCGATGCCAGCTTGGAGCGCTGGGCGAACAGCTGCGACTTGTCCGAGGTCAGCACGTCGCAACGACCGGATTCCAGCGACTTGGCGCTTTCGTCGGAGGTGTCGAAGGTGATCGGGGTGTACTTCAGCCCGTTGGCGCGGAAGTAGTCCGAAACGTTCAGTTCGGTGGTGGTACCGGCCTGGATGCAGATGGTCGCACCGTCGAGTTCCTTGGCGCTGGAAACGCCGAGCTTTTTATTGACCAGGAAGCCGACGCCGTCGTAGTAGGTCACGCCCGCGAACACCAGGCCCATGCCGGCATCGCGCGAGCTGGTCCAGGTGGTGTTGCGCGACAGCACGTCGACTTCGCCCGACTGCAGCGCGGTGAAGCGTTCCTTGGCGTTGAGCTGGCTGAACTTGACCTTGGTCGCGTCGCCGAACACGGCGGCGGCCACGGCGCGGCAGACATCGGCGTCGATACCGACGATCTTGCCCTGCGTATCAGGTACCGAGAAGCCTGGAAGACCGTCGCTCACGCCACACTGGACGAAGCCCTTCTTCTTTACCGCATCGAGCGTGGCGCCGGCCTGGGCGGTGCTCACGGCGCCCAGTGCAGCGGCAGCGGTCAGGACTGCCAGGGTGGTTTTCAACATCTTCATTCACAACCTCCAAATCGCTCTTGTTGTACGAGCCGGAATTGCACCGCACCCTTATGAGGCGCATCCGACCCTTGTTGGCTTGTTATTGGGTCAATTGGCGCAATGGGCTGTTCTGTGACAGCCTTCGCGTGCAGAGGGTGTTACCGTCACGGCCCGCCCTTTGCATCGTATGAAGAAGTGCAAAGCGCGTACCAGATTTGCTGGCTGGAGCGTTTAAGCGCTCGTCAAGTAGGGAAAGTTGTATCGTTGCGACATTCTTTTTCCGACAATCAATTGCAGCGCCTTCTTTTCACGCACGGCCTAATAACATCCGCACTCTTTCGGAGCAGTCATGACCAACCCGTTGATTCTCGAACCCCAGAAAACCGCTGACGCCTGTGTGATCTGGTTGCACGGTTTGGGTGCCGACCGTTACGACTTCCTACCAGTGGCCGAATTCATGCAGGAACGGCTGACCAGCACCCGCTTCGTCATGCCCCAGGCGCCGACCCGCCCGGTGACCATCAACGGCGGCTACGCCATGCCCAGCTGGTATGACATCAAGGCCATGACACCGGCCCGCGCCATCGACGAAGCACAGCTGGAAGAATCGGCCGAGCAGATCATCGGCCTGATCAAGGCCGAGCAGGCCAAGGGCATCAACCTGTCGCGGATCTTCCTCGCCGGCTTCTCCCAAGGTGGCGCGGTGGTGCTGCACACTGCCTATATAAAGTGGCAGGAAGCGTTGGGCGGAGTGATCGCCCTGTCGACCTACGCCCCGACCTTCTCCGACAGCCATCAGCTGAGCGCTTGCCAGCAACGCACCCCGGCCCTCTGCCTGCATGGCGTGCACGACCCGGTAGTGATTCCGTCCATGGGCCGTACCGCGTTCGAATACCTCAATACCTGGGGCGTCGCCGCACGCTGGCACGAATACCCGATGGAGCACGAGGTGGTGGTCGAGGAACTGAGCGATATCCACGACTGGCTGAGCAAGCAATTGCAATAAGCCTCAGCTTCTGTAGCTGTGGGAGTTTTCCGCTACGCCGCGCCCAAATCTTGCTTTACACTGCCCGGCGTACATTCCTTAACCAGTTGATGAGACGATCGTGCTCAAGGCACTCAAGAAAATATTCGGCAAAGGAGACGCTGCGGCACAGCCCGCCGCTCCTGCTGCCAGCGTGACGCCGACGGCGCCCGCCCCCACTGCCGAGGCCCGGCCCGCGCCGAAACCGGACGCGCCCCGCGCCAAGCCCGCCGCCAAAGCAGAAGCACCCGCCCACGCGGCAGCGCCTGCCGACAAGCCGGCCAAGGACAAACCACGCCGCGAACGCAAGCCAAAGCCCCAGGCGAGCCTGTGGAAGCCGGAAGACTTCGTGGTCGAGCCGCAAGAGGGCAAGACCCGCTTCCACGACTTCAAGCTCTCAAACGAGCTGATGCACGCCATCCACGACCTCGGTTTCCCTTACTGCACGCCGATCCAGGCGCAGGTACTGGGTTATACCCTGGCCGGCCAGGATGCCATCGGCCGCGCCCAGACCGGTACCGGCAAGACCGCGGCATTCCTGATTTCGATCATTTCCCAGCTGCAGCAGACGCCGCCGCCCAAAGAGCGCTACATGGGCGAGCCGCGCGCGCTGATCATCGCGCCAACCCGCGAGCTGGTGGTGCAGATCGCCAAGGATGCCGTTGCCCTGACCAGGTACACCGGCCTGAACGTGATGAGCTTCGTCGGCGGCATGGACTTCGACAAGCAGCTCAAAGCGCTGGAAGCCCGTCATTGCGACATTCTGGTGGCCACCCCGGGCCGCCTGCTGGACTTCAACCAGCGCGGCGAGGTGCACCTGGACATGGTCGAGGTGATGGTGCTGGATGAAGCCGACCGCATGCTCGACATGGGCTTCATCCCCCAAGTGCGGCAGATCATCCGCCAGACCCCGCCGAAGAGCGAACGCCAGACCCTGCTGTTCTCCGCCACCTTCACCGACGACGTGATGAACCTGGCCAAGCAGTGGACCACCAACCCGGCGATCGTCGAGATCGAGCCGGAGAACGTCGCCAGCGAGACGGTCGAGCAACACGTGTATGCGGTGGCCGGCAGCGACAAGTACAAGCTGCTGTACAACCTGGTGACCCAGAACAAGTGGGAACGGGTGATGGTGTTTGCCAACCGCAAGGATGAGGTACGGCGCATCGAGGAAAAGCTCGTGCGCGACGGTATCAACGCCGCGCAGTTGTCCGGTGACGTACCGCAGCACAAGCGTATTCGCACCTTGGAAAACTTCCGCGAAGGGCGCATCACCGTGCTGGTGGCCACGGATGTGGCCGGGCGCGGGATTCACATCGACGGCATCAGCCACGTGATCAACTTCACCCTGCCGGAAGACCCGGACGACTACGTGCACCGCATTGGCCGTACGGGCCGCGCGGGCACCAGCGGGGTGTCGATCAGCTTTGCCGGTGAGGATGATTCCTACCAGCTACCGGCCATCGAAGAGCTGCTGGGGCGCAAGATCAAGTGCGAGATGCCGCCGGATGAATTGCTGAAACCGGTGCCTCGCAAGCACCACTGATGCGCTAGCCGCCCTTGTAGGAGCGGCCTTGTGTCGCGAAAGGGCCGCGGAGCGGCCCCAGGATTTCAGCTTGTATGCAGAAATTGTTGGGACCGCTTCGCGCTCCTTTCGCGACACAAGGCCGCTCCTACAAAAGCGATCTGTGTCCTGCCTTACCAGCGCCCGGCGGCATCCTGGTCACTCTGCTTGCCTTCCACCCAGCGCGGCCCATCCTGGGTATTTTCCTTCTTCCAGAACGGCGCCCGGGTCTTCAGGTAGTCCATGATGAAGTTGCAGGCATCGAACGCCGCCTGCCGATGGGCACTGGCCACACCGACAAAGACGATCGGCTCACCCGGCTCCAGCGCACCGATGCGGTGCAGCACCTCGACCTTGAGCAACGGCCAGCGCTGCTCGGCCTCGACCACGATCTTGGCCAGGGCCTTCTCGGTCATGCCCGGATAATGTTCGAGAAACATCCCCGCCACGTCCCGACCATCGTTGAAATCGCGGACATAGCCGACGAAACCGACCACGGCACCAACGCCGACGTTGGCCGCATGCATGGCATTGACCTCGGCCCCCGGGTCGAACGCCCCGTGTTGCACTCGCACTGCCATGTTCAGCCTCCGGTCACCGGCGGGAAGAACGCCACTTCATCGCCCTCTTCCAGCGGCTCGTCGAGCTTGCACAGCTCTTCGTTTCGCGCACTCATCAGGTTCTGTTCGGCCAGCACCGCATACTGCCCACCCTTGGCCACCAGGGCCTGGCGCACATCGTCGACCACTTTGAACTCGCCTTCCAGGCGCTCGGCATCGACGCCCAGCAATTCACGGTAACGGGCGAAGTACATCACTTTGACCTTCATCACGCCTCCACCTTGTAGTGCCCACTCTTGCCGCCAACTTTTTCCAGCAGGCGCACCTGTTCGATGACCATGCCCTTGTCCACTGCCTTGCACATGTCATAGATCGTCAGCGCAGCGACGCTGGCCGCAGTCAGCGCTTCCATCTCGACCCCGGTCTGGCCGGCCAGCTTGCAGCGGGCCAGGATACGCACCGCGTCCTGGCCTTCGGCGCTCAGTTCGACCTTGACGCTGGTGAGCATCAGCGGGTGGCACAGCGGGATGAGGTCACTGGTCTTCTTCGCCGCCTGGATGCCGGCAATGCGCGCCACGGCGAACACATCGCCCTTGGGATGCTCGCCGTCGACGATCATCTGCAAGGTCTGCGGCAACATGCGCACCCGCGCCTCGGCCACGGCCTCGCGCTCGGTCACGGCCTTTTCAGTGACGTCGACCATGTTGGCGCGCCCCTGGGAATCAAGATGAGTCAGCACTGCTCTGCTCCTGTGAAGGGAACAGAGAGTGTAAACCCGTGGGTCAGGTTTGAGCAGCGATATGTGTCGGCAGGACCGGCGAAGAGGCCGGGCGGCGCACCGCCCGGCTGGAGGTATTACAGATGGGACTCGGCGTACTCGGCCAGCACCGAGCGTGGCACACCCTGCAGGGTGATGTGCACGCCATGGGGGAAGTCCTTGAAACGCTCGGTCAGGTAGGTCAGCCCCGAACTGGTCGCGGACAGGTAAGGCGTGTCGATCTGCGCCAGGTTGCCCAGGCACACCACCTTGGAACCGGAGCCTGCCCGGGTGATGATGGTCTTCATCTGATGCGGCGTCAGGTTCTGGCACTCGTCGATCAGGATCAGGCTCTGCTGGAAGCTGCGCCCACGGATGTAGTTAAGCGACTTGAACTGCAGCGGAACGCGTTCGAGGATGTATTCGACGCTGCCATGGGTACTTTCATCGTCCATGTGCAAGGCTTCCAGGTTGTCGGTGATGGCACCCAGCCAAGGCTCCATCTTTTCCGCCTCGGTGCCCGGCAGGAAGCCGATCTCCTGGTCCAGCCCCTGCACGCTGCGGGTGGCGATGATGCGCCGGTAGCGCTTGCTGACCATGGTCTGCTCGATGGCTGCGGCCAGGGCCAGGATGGTCTTGCCGGAGCCGGCAGCGCCGGTCAGGTTGACCAGGTGGATGTCCGGGTCGAGCAAGGCGAACAGCGCCAGGCTCTGATGAATGTCCCGCGGCTTCAGGCCCCAGGCTTCCTGGTGCAGCAAGGGTTCCTGGTGCAGGTCGAGCAATAGCAGTTCGTCGTTGCGAATGCCTTTTACCCAGCCGACAAAACCCTGCTCGTCAATGATGAACTCGTTGATATGCACGGCCGGCAGGTTATCGATCATCTGCACCCGATGCCAGGTGCGGCCACGTTCCTGGCGGGTATCGACTTTGCTGACCCGGTCCCAGAACGAGCCGGTGACCGAGTGATAGCCCTTGGACAGCAATGACACGTCGTCAACCAACTGGTCGGTACTGTAGTCCTCGGCCGCGATCCCGCAGGCGCGCGCCTTCAGGCGCATGTTGATGTCTTTGGTAACCAGCACCACGTCCAGGTCGGTGCGCCGGCTGCGAACTTCGAACAGGGTGTTGATGATGATGTTGTCGTTGAGGTTTTCCGGCAGCAACTTGCTGGGTTCGTTGCGCGGGCTCATCAGGATCGACAAGTAGCCCTTGGCGCCGCTCTTGCCACGCTGAATCGGCACGCCCTGCTCGACATCGCTGGGCGAAGCGTCACCGAGGGTCTGGTCGATCAGGCGGATGGCCTGACGACATTCGGCGGCGATGCTCTGTTTGCCGGTCTTGAGCTTGTCGAGTTCCTCCAGCACCGTCATCGGAATGGCGACGTGATGCTCCTCGAAGTTGAGTAATGCGTTGGGGTCGTGAATCAGGACGTTGGTATCGAGCACATAGAGGATTGGCTTGCTGGAGGAAGGGTTGCGTCCTTGGTCATCCATACTCGGTCACCTTATGTCGAAGCCACACGGCACGCTCTGTGTGCGCCGCAGAGTGACCGCCGTTCTCCCCGTATCCGCGTTGCTACGGGCGGGAAGCGTACCTGGCAAGGTGGGCCTGGATGACGCCACCTGTGCTGCAGGAATCGGCTGTCTGGTTTCTTCATACCGCAAAAGCCATTACCGGAAAAAGCATTTTTACGAGATTTTGAAGTTTATTTTTCCGATTGACGAAGAGCGCTTGGCGGCAGCACCAGACGAGGCTACAGTCAGAAGTCATACCCTCTATTCGCGATAGGCGTAATCGTGGCAGCCCTCCCAGCCGATGCCGCTTTGCGCGGTGTTGTGCAGCAACCACTCGAGCGCCGTCCGGGCCTTGGGCAGGCTGTCATGGAACTGGATCACCCCCTTGCGCCATAACAGCATCAAGGTTATCACCCGCTGGGCCGAAGCTTCGGCAGTCAGCGCGCCATCATCCTGAGCGTCGATGTCCCATAGCGAAACCCGCAGCTGCTGGCTGGCCATGAACCCTTCGGCGTCAGCCCGGCGCTGCCCATATGGCGGGCGGAACAGCGGCACGTATTGCTCCGGCAGGTCGGCCTGAACCCGCGCCTGGGCGCGTTTGATCGAATCCTGCCAGCCCTGCCACTGGGCGTGGGAGCGATATTCCCAGCCCTGGATGCCCACGCATTGGCCGGCGTAAAGATCGGTCAATGCGTTCGCCGCGCCTGCATCTCGCCGCTGCTGCAGGCGATTGCCCAGGACAAAGAAGGTGCCCTGCAGCTTCTGCTTGCGCAGGTACTCGGTGAGTTCATCGGTACTTGCGCCATCAGGCCCGGGGCCACCGACGAAGGTCAGCAGGAACAGGCGGTCGTTCAGCTCATCGCCATTGCGCTCGCGGCTGGACAGGCGTTCGACCTCGCTGCTTGTCTGCGGCAACAACGCTGCCTTGCGCAGCTGTTCATCCAGGTAACGGACATGGAACTGATGACTGGGTTCGATCCAACCGGTATAGAACGTGCCGACATCGGCAGCGAATGTTGCCGCCTTGGTGCGCAAATCTGCCATTGACTCCAGCAGATAGCAGAACGAGGCGTCTTGCTCGCAACTGCGCTGGGCCTGCTGGTAACCCTGCCACAAACGCTGCCACATCTGCGCACGCACAGCGCGAATCTTTTGCAGGTTGATCTGCCGCAATCCCAGCCGTGCAGCCAGTGTGGCATCGTCGAGCAGCTCGCTTTCATGCAGGACTCGGGCAAACGACAGGATCTCTGCCCGCGAGGCGACGTCGAACAGCACCGGGCTATCCAGTTGCTCGGGCCACTGGCTGCGGTCCAGGCTGGCCGGGGGCACGGGGGCGGCCTGGGCGGCCAGGCTCAACAAGGTGGCCAGCAAGGCCCCGGCAATGCGCACGATCAATCTCTCCGTGACAGCCAAAACGCGCACTATAACGCCTGCTTTGGCGATGGTCTGTGACTATTGTCGTCATAGTTTGGCGTTCCCGGTCGCGATCCGTAGAATCCGCTGCAACGATTCCAGGAGCCGACCCGATGCTGACGGTGATTTCCCCCGCCAAGACTCTCGACTATGACACCGCGCCGGTGACCGACCGTTTCACCTTGCCACAATACCTGGACGACTCCCAGGAACTGATCCTGCTGCTGCGCGAGCTTTCACCCGCTCAGGTCAGCGAGTTGATGCACCTCTCCGACAAGCTAGCCGGCCTCAATGCCGCGCGCTTCGGCAGCTGGACCCCGGACTTTACCCCGGCCAATGCCAAGCAGGCGCTGCTGGCATTCAAGGGGGACGTGTACACCGGCCTGGATGCCGAAACCCTCGGCGAGGATGACTTCAGCTATGCCCAGGCCCACCTGCGCATGCTCTCCGGCCTGTACGGCCTGCTGCGCCCGCTCGACCTGATGCAGCCGTACCGACTGGAAATGGGTACCAAGCTGGCCAATGCCCGCGGCAAGGACCTGTATGCCTTCTGGGGCACGCGCATCAGCGAATGGCTGAACCAGGCGCTGGCCGACCAAGGCGACGACCTGCTGCTGAACCTGGCCAGCAACGAGTACTTCAGCGCCGTGAAACGCAGCGCACTGAAGGCCCGGGTAATCAACGTCGATTTCAAGGACCTGAAGAACGGCCAGTACAAGATCATCAGCTTCTATGCCAAGAAGGCCCGCGGCATGATGAGCCGCTTCGTCATCCAGGAACGGGTCAACGACCCGGAGCAGCTCAAGCAGTTCGACGTGCAGGGTTACTACTACAGTGCCGAGCAGTCCAAGCCGGATCACCTGGTTTTCCTGCGCGATCACCCGGCCGAATGATCAAGACCGGAGCCGTCTGGCGGCTCCGGCGCAATCAGCACGTAACCACTTTCCAGGCCCTGAACTTCGACCCCCTGCACCCCTGCCGGACCAGCCGTGACCGGTACTTTGCGCGGCGCCTGGGTTTCGTCGGCCCGAAACAGCACATAGGTGCGCCCGGCCTCGTCCACCTGCAACGCGGGCGCAGGTACCACCATCGCCCGTTCCTGGCGATGCAGCAACAACTGCAACTGGGCGCTCATGCCCAGGCGCAGGCCCAATTGCAGGGGTGCGGCGGGCAAATCCAGATCGACGCGCACGTCATACCAGGCTCCCTGGGCCGTATCGTCGCGAGCTTGCATGGCAATACGGTCGATGCGGCCTGCAAGCCGCTGCCCGGCGATGACGGCTTCAACCTCCATGCCCTCGCGCACCTTCACCAGATCGTGCTCTTCCAGCCTGGCCATCACTTGCAGACGCTCCAGGTCGACCAGCGTCATCAACGCCATCCCCTGGCTCACCGCTTGCCCGACGTGTAGCTGCCGGCCGCCGTGGCCGGCCTCCGTACTCACGGGCAAGAGCACGCCAGTGAAAGGCGCTTCGATCACCTGCTGATCACGCATCCTGATCAGGGCCCGGCACTGTGCTTGCGCGTTGGCAAGCGCCATTTCAGCGATCAACAACGCATCACCCTGCCCCCGGGCACGCGTCAGCCGCAGTTCCTGCTCGGCATCCAGCAACGCCTGACGCTGCTCCCCAAGCAGTTGTTCGAGGCTGACGACTTCCATACGGGCGACAATGCCACCCTCGAAAAGACGCTGGGTGTCATCCAGGCTCGCCTGGGTGGCCGCCATGGCGGCGCGAGCTGCTGCCACAGCGCGCAAACTTCGCGCCACCTGCGGGCCGCTTTGCCAACTACGCAACTGCATGAGCTGTTCCTCGGCCTTGAGGCGCTCTGCCTGGGCACGGCGCAGCTGGATGTCCAGCTGAGCAGTGTCCAGGCTGATCAACGGCTGGCCTGCCTCGACGCGCTGCCCTTCCTCAACCGGCATTGCCGCGACCACGCCAGCGAACGGCGCACTCAGTGTCACCTGACGTGCCGCCTGAAGTCTGCCGACAAGCCCCAGACGGTTTTCCAGCAATTGCGGTTCGACCCGCAGCCACCTCTGCTCGCGCGGCTGCACGGCGCCGGGCCAGTTCAACATCGCCAGAACAACACCGGTCATCGCTACCGCCAGCCAACAGCCCCACTTAATCATTGAGGCTCACCTGCCACTTGAGCAACGTGGTCCCTACGACCTGGTCGAGGACGACCTGCGCATCCAGGTACGCGATCGTAGCTTCGAGTTGCGTGCTTTGCGCCTGACGCAGATCACTCTCGAAACTGAGCACCTGGAAATTGCTCGAGCGCCCTGCCGCGAGCTTTTGCTGTTCGATGTCCAGCTTGCGCCGGGTCAGTGCCAGCGCCCGTCCGGCGATTTCCAGCTGTCGCCAGCGCACCTGCAGGTCGCGTATCGCGGTACTCACATCACGCTCAAGCTGTTGACGGGATTCGACCAGGCCCAGGCGCTGGGTTTCCACCTCGACCTGGGCCCGTACCTGCGCCTGGCGGCGACTTAAGTCACCGATCGGTACCTCCAGCTCCAGCCCCAGGTAGTGCTCCCATGCCGCTTCATTGCCGGGCCGTTGATGCATCTGGCTGGCCCCACCGACCAGCGACAGGTCCCACCATTGCGCGTTGCTTGCGACCTGCAACGCGATGGCCGCCTGTTCGGTCGCCAGCTGCTGCATCAGATAGGTCGGCTGCAACGCTTCGGCGCGGGCCAGGGCCTGCTCCGTGCTCACCTGCCAACGCTCGGCCAGCAGCCGCTCCGCGGCCCGCAGCGGGGTCGCAAGGTCCAGGGCGAGCAATTGCGCAAGGGCTACGCGGCTGTGGTGCAGCTGGTTGCGGCTGCCTTCGACGGTCAGTTCCTGACTGGCAACCTCGGCTTCTGCCTGCACGACTTCAAAGGCAGCCATGCGCCCGGCGGCGATCAAGGCGTGGCTTACTGCCACCAGCTGACGGGCACGCAACAGGCTATCTTCGGCGATACGCAGTTGCTCCTGGGCACGCAGCAGCTCCCGGTACGACAGCAGCGTCCGGGTAATGACCTGCGCCACGTCGTCGGCGAGCGCCAGGCGGTTCGACTGTTCAGCCAGCGTGGCCTGGCGCAACGGTGCGCTGGCTATCTCGCGTCCGGCGCCGCGCAGCAACGGCTGGACGATCATCAGGCTGGCACCATCCCGATACCGCCGCCCCGCCGAATCGGCTCGGGTATGCCCGTAATCCCAGTCCAGGCTCAGGCGCGTTCCGTACGGGGTCAGCAGGCTGGCGCTCGGGGCCAGCTGCGCCTCACGGTAGCGATCGGCATGATTGCGATTGCCCAGGTAGCGTGCCTTGAGCGACAGCTGCGGGGCGAACCGGTCATGGGCCACGCGCAGGTCGAACTTCTGCGCGACACGCTCAAGGTAGGCACTGCGGATCGCCCGGTTGTCGCGCAGGGCCAGGCCAACGGCATCGGCCAGGTCGATCTCCACGGGTTCGCCGTGCATTGCCGACAAGGCACTCACCGGGCCTGCCTGCCGCAAGGTCGGCCGGGACGGTTGCAACGCGCGGTCGGCCATGGCCAACAGAGGTAACGACCAGATGCAGGCCATCGCCAGCCACTTACTCATCACGCAACGCGACAACAGGTTGAAGACGCGCCGCTGCCAGTGCGGGCTGCAAACCGAAGAACAGCCCCAGGATCAGCGCCATGCCCATGCTCGCCGGAAGCGACCTTGCATCGAGCGCAAAATCCCACCCTGATCCGCGGGCAAACAGCCAGGCGGCCACAAGGCCCAGCACCGCGCCCAGCAGCGCGCCGGCAACGGACAGCACCAGCGCCTCAAGCAGGAACTGCCAGGCGATATCCCGAGCGCGCGCGCCCAGGGCCATGCGCACGCCGATTTCGCGTCGACGCTGCACCACGTTCATCACCATCACATTCATCACCCCCACACCGCCCAGCAGCAAGGCAACGGCGGCGGTGCCGGCCAGCAGCCCGGACATCACCCGCGACTGACCAGCCATGCCTTCGAGCATCTGCCGTGGTAACTGGACATCTACCTCATGCTGCGTGAGCCTGGCGCGCAGGTAGCGCTCCAACGAACGTGCCGCCTGGACCAGGGTCGAGGCATCGGCCCCCTTCGCGATCAGCGTCGCCACCTCGGGTATCGGGCTCAAGCGACGCATGCCTGGCAACGGCATCAACACGCTGTCGTTGAAATTGATCGGCAACATCGGGTTGTACCCTCGTGGCGCGAGCACGCCGACTACCTCGAACAGATAGCTACCCAATTGCACGCGGTCACCCGGCCTCGCCTGCAACCGCGCCGCCAGCGAAGCCCCCAACAGCACATGCGCGGCCGGGTCATCGTAAGCAGACAGCGAGCGGCCCCTGGCAACCTCGAGGTCGATGACCTCGAACAACTGTGCGCTGCTGCCTGCCACCATCGTCTCGATACTCTCCCCGTTGAACTTGACGGCGAACACACCGGCTGCCAACGGAGCGACAGCTCGGATGCCTGGCGGCAATCCGACAAGGTCCAGACGCACGGGCATGCCGCCTTCGGCCGTGGCCTGAAGGTTCACCACCAGCAACTCGCTTCCCAGGCCCTGGAACAGTTGCCGGGCAAACTGGGTCGCGCTGTGGCCGATATTCATCAGGGCCACCAGCGCGGCACAGCCGACTGCGATGCCTGACAGTGCAAGCCAGGCGCGGGGGCCCAACTGCCAGACGCTGAGCAAGGCCTCGCTGAAGCGTTGCTGCCAGCCTGGGCCGTAGGCGGCTTCAGGCATCGAATACGCCGCCATTGCGAACCAGCAGGCAGCGGTCCATGCACCGCGCAATGGTCGGGTCGTGTGTCACCACCAGCAGCGTCATGCACTGCTCACGATTCAGCTTCGTCAGCAGCCCGATGATGTCCCGTGCCGTCTCACCATCCAAATTGCCTGTGGGCTCATCGGCCAGCAGAATCCTTGGTTCTGTAACCAAAGCCCTGGCTATTGCCACTCGCTGGCGTTGGCCACCGGAGAGATGGGCCGGGCGATATTTCGCACGATGCTCCAGGCCGACTTTCTCCAGCTGGGCCTTGGCGAGCTGCCGAGCCGAAGCCAGACAGATGCCACGGTAGCTCAACGGCAGCGCAACATTGTCCAGCACGGACAGCCTTGGCAGCAGGTTGAAACTCTGGAACACGAAACCAAGCAGGCGATTACGGATGATGGCGCGCTGGTCGTCATCAGCGTGTGCCAGTTCACACCCATCCAGGACCAAACGCCCGTGACAGGGCTGGTCAAGGAGACCGATCAGGTTGAGCAGCGTGCTTTTGCCAGATCCGGATCCACCGATGATGGCGCAAGACTGGCCTGCGGGGAGGGATAACGATACGTCCTGCAGGACGGCTTCGCCTCCCAGACGGCGGGTGATGTCGTGCAGGGCAATAATCGGAATCATCCTTTCTCACCTTCCTCCCCGAGGCCGCCAGCGGCAGCGTCATAATGCATGGCGATCGGCTTTTCTTCGGACTTCCATTGTTTGGCAACCAGGTCGACCAATGAAGTATTGAACTCCGGCCACTCCACTTCCTGCTGGGATAACTGCATCATGATGTTGGCCTCGTAGTTCCCATACTCGGCCACTTCAATAGGTGGCAATGAACTATAAAAATCGAGAATTTCGCGCAAGCCCTGATCAGTACGCCCCGTCAGCTTATATTCAGCATTCATCTTGTCGATGATGGCGTGAGCCCACTGATTGTGCTGATCTGTTTTCTCCATCAATGCAGCACGGCGTTCATTCACGGTAAAAGCCCCGCTCTCATCATGTACAATCAGGCTGAGCTGTTCGCGAGGTAGTCCTTTAAACGGATTTTCCCCTTTTCCTCTAGCAAAATCATTCGCCTTCCGTGCACGTTCAAGCCACTCCTCATCTTGCGTATCGGGTAGCTGAGAATCGTAAAAATCCTTTGCCAATGAATAGGTTAGCCCTCCAATTCGATCCATGATCCTTGCCGCCAGATCGGCCAATTCCTTACGCGAAAGACGGCTGTCGCGCTCCGCTGCCAACTCGGCGGCAGCACTCAGTTTCTTGGCCAGACTGGATAACTGCTCATCGGATCTACCCGACGCTGCGACGGGAGGTTGGATATTTTGAACCTCTACTTTATCTATTGGCTTGATACGTTGCAGCGCACCGGACTCACGACTTGCTACGGAACGACCGTTGATGGCATCCATTTGTTTATCTCTCCCAAGCACATGATTCAGATACAGTCGACAATGCCAGTGCACTGCCCTGTTTAAACCAAGGCAATGCACTGTTCACGTGACGGTTACTTCATGGTGAACTCAACTTTCCATGAGTAATCTGCGGCCGTACTGGTTATCGTGGCCTTGCAGGTCGCCCCTCCACTCGGAGTAGCCGTTTTGGTCCATTCGGGCTGTTTGACTCCTCCGGGTAACATTCGCATCTGGAATGTCGTACCGAAAGCACAGGTCTTCCCGCCGATCGTGTACCGGATCATGGCGGCATTCACATCCGGGCTGACAACCCGCTGAACGCGCATGGAAGTCGACGAGCTCGCTTGGATCGCCTTGGAGGGTTGCGGATTGGCTATCTGGTAGGTGCTGGTTTCATTGGAGGTCACCAGCTTCATCGTCGCAGCTTGCGTTCCAAGGTTCTTGATGATCACTTCCACGGGGGGCCCTGCCTGCACCATGCCAGCAAGCAGCAGCGATACCCCGCCGATCAGAACCTGTGTGGTCTTCTTCATAAGCTTTCTCTCGTCTCTTCCATGTGATTGATGGATGAGACGCCCTCGTTGGCCAGTGGCCAGAGGCTGCCCAGGACGCTCCCTCGTTCATGGACAGCTCCTCAGAGCGTCCAAAGGGAGTAACGGCAGCTGACGGAAAAGCCTTAGCTTTAGTATGGCCTTTGTGTGTTACCGGATATGTTTCCAGCAGCGCCCCATTGCAGGGCAGCTGCAAAAAGCCATCAAGTCAATCTTCAGGCGCCAAAAACACGTCACACAGGGTGCTATCGCCGAACGCCATAAGACCGTTCGTACTTTTTTGACGAATTTTGAAAAAATTTTTTCCATGCTGGCACAACACTACCAAGCCTCAGTTTCGTCCTTTCTACGCGGGGGTGAAACTGCAACGTGCTATCAATTTGAAAGTATTTGCCACTTAAAAATTATTTAGAAATCTTTCATCGAAGCGGAACCCACCTCGGAACTTCTCCCACGACCCATCGCTCATAGTGCCGTAACGAATTTCCTGCCCCTGCGGTGTGAGAGATGACTTACAGATGACAACCGGCAGGTATCACTACCCGCTTCGATAATCTGGCAGACGCAACGGGAACCCCCGCAGGCGCTGCTCAAAGAGGAGTAACGCGCCCTTTCAAACTCGTCCTAGTGGTTGATTTCAAAGGATTTTTCCACTTGAAAAAACAAGCACAGCATGGCGCCAAGTAGCGCTTTGCAATAAAGACGGCTGCATTACAGGGCACGCCTTTTAAGTACTGGCTTAATACTGCCAACTTTTAGTGCACAACTTTGTGCGCGACGGATTTATTCATGCCTGCGCTCGGCGAAGTGAGCTTTCGCCCATGGATCCGTGCGCCTGAAAACTGTTGTTAATCAACCCAGTCCGGCTCTTTCCGGAAGAGCTGGCGTGATAAACACATGAGGTGATAGCGATGCGTATCAGCATCTTTGGTTTGGGTTATGTGGGTGCGGTCTGTGCAGGCTGCCTGACGGCGCGAGGTCATGACGTGATTGGTGTGGACGTGTCCAAGACCAAGATCGACCTGATCAATCAGGGCAAGTCGCCCATCGTCGAACCTGGCCTGGAAGCACTGCTGCAACAAGGCATCGCCAACGGCCGCCTGCGTGGCACCACCGACTTCGCCGAGGCCATCCGCGCCAGCGACGTGTCGATGATCTGTGTCGGTACCCCGAGCAAGAAGAACGGCGACCTGGGCCTTGAGTACATCGAGTCGGTGTGCCGCGAAATCGGCTACGTGCTGCGCGACAGCGAGCGTCGCCACACCATCGTGGTCCGCAGCACCGTGCTGCCGGGCACCGTGAAGAACGTGGTGATCCCGATTCTCGAAGACTGCTCGGGCAAGAAGGCCGGTGCCGACTTCGGCGTTGCCGTGAACCCGGAGTTCCTGCGTGAAAGTACCGCCATCAAGGACTACGACCACCCACCGATGACGGTCATCGGTGAACTGGACAAGGCCAGCGGCGATGTGCTGCAAGCCCTGTACGAAGAGCTCGACGCGCCGGTCATCCGCAAGCCGATCGAAGTGGCCGAGATGATCAAGTACACCTGCAACGTGTGGCACGCCACCAAGGTCACTTTCGCCAACGAGATCGGCAACATCGCCAAGGCGGTCGGCGTGGATGGCCGTGATGTGATGGAAGTCGTCTGCCAGGACAAGGTCCTGAACCTGTCGCAGTACTACATGCGCCCTGGCTTCGCCTTCGGTGGCTCGTGCCTGCCGAAAGACGTGCGCGCCCTCACCTATCGCGCCGCTTCCCTGGACGTGCGTGCACCGTTGCTCGACTCGCTGATGCGCAGCAACGAATCGCAGGTGCAGAACGCCTTCGAGCTGATCGAAGCCCACGACAAGCGCAAGGTCGCCCTGCTCGGCCTGAGCTTCAAGGCGGGCACCGACGACCTGCGCGAAAGCCCGCTGGTGGAACTGGCCGAACGCCTGATCGGCAAGGGCTACCAGTTGGATATCTACGACGAGAACGTCGAGTACGCCCGCGTCCACGGGGCGAACAAAGAGTACATCGAGTCGAAGATCCCGCACGTCTCGTCGCTGCTCAACGCCGACTTCCAGAAGGTCATCGACAACGCCGACATCATCGTCCTGGGCAACCGTGACGAGCAGTTCCGCGCCCTTGCCGAGCAAGCGCCGGAAGGCAAGCAGGTGATCGACCTGGTCGGCTTCATGAGCAAGCCAACCTGCACCACCAGCCGTACCGAAGGCATTTGCTGGTAATGCCCGACCGGGCAGCGGTGGCCTCCCCACCATCGCTGCCCACCCTTTCCCGAATTCTCGACGGATGCTGAACATGCAAAGGCTCCAGACAGTGCTGTTGCAGTGCGCCGGGTGGCTGCTCTACATGAGCCTGCTCATGCTGATCGCCCTGGCCCTGCCAGCCGATATCTTCGACTCGCAGTCGAAGCACTTCATCTTCCTGGTCGGCGCAGTCGGCATCTGGCGCTATTCCATGGGCGCCACCCATTTCATCCGCGGCATGATCTTCCTCTACGGCGTCTACCCGTACCTGCGCCGCAAGGTGCAGAAGATGGGCGATGCCGCCGCGCCGTCGCACGTGTACCTGATGGTCACCAGCTTCCGTATCGAAGCGCTGACCACCGCCCAGGTGTACAGCTCGGTGATCCGCGAGGCGATCGAATGCGGCTACCCCACCACCGTGGTCTGCTCGCTGGTGGAGATGTCCGATGAACTGCTGGTAAAGAGCCTGTGGGCCCGTTACAACCCGCCCGCACACGTCACACTGGACATCGTGCGCATTGCCGGTACCGGCAAGCGCGACGGCCTGGCCTACGGCTTCCGCGCCATCTCGCGGATGCTGCCTGACGAAAACGCCGTGGTCGCCGTGATCGACGGTGACACCGTGCTCGGCGAAGGTGTGGTGCGCAAGACCGTGCCGTGGTTCAAGCTGTTCCCCAACGTCGGCGGCCTGACCACCAACGAGTTCTGCGAAGTGCGCGGCGGCTACATCATGAGCGAGTGGCACAAGCTGCGTTTCGCCCAGCGCCACATCAACATGTGCTCGATGGCCCTGTCCAAGCGCGTGCTGACCATGACCGGGCGCATGTCGATGTTCCGCGCCAGCGTCGTGACCAACCCTGAGTTCATCGCCGACGTCGAAAGCGACTCGCTGATGCACTGGCGCCTGGGCCGCTTCAAGTTCCTCACCGGTGACGACAAGTCCAGCTGGTTCAGCCTGATGCGCCTGGGCTACGACACCTTCTACGTGCCAGACGCCGCGATCAACACGGTCGAGCACCCTCCGGAGAAGAGCTTCCTCAAGGCCAGCCGCAAGCTGATGTACCGCTGGTACGGCAACAACCTGCGTCAGAACTCCCGTGCACTGGGCCTCGGCCTGCGCCGCCTGGGCCTGTTCACCAGCATCGTGCTGTTCGACCAGCGCGTGTCGATGTGGACCAGCCTGCTCGGGCTGACCGTGGCGGTGATCGCCAGCCTCAAGTTCGGCATGGGCTACCTACTGGTGTACCTGCTGTGGATCGGCATCACCCGCCTGATCCTCACCATCATGCTGCTGTGCTCCGGCCACAACGTCGGCCCGGCCTATCCGCTGATTCTCTATTACAACCAGATCGTCGGCGCGCTGATGAAGATCTACGTGTTCTTCCGCCTCGACAAGCAGTCCTGGACCCGCCAACCGACTGCCCTCAAGCGTGACCTCGCCAGTTTTCAACAATGGTTCAACACCTGGTCCTCGCGGACCATGACCTTCTCGGCTGCCAGCATCTTCGTCGCTGTGCTGTTCATGGTCGTGTGAGCCCAACCCGGATCGGAACTAACAGGAACAAACCAAGATGAATACCGCCGTGAACGTCAACGTCGTGCATGAGTCCGAAGCCCAGCGCCAACACGCCCGGGTACGCATCCCGGCCAAGCTGCGTTTCCTCGACAAAGAACGCCAGGCCCACGATGTGAAGGTCGACGACCTCTCCGCCGGTGGCCTGAGCTTCCACACCCAACAGCCACTGTCGGTCGGTGAAGTGCTGCGCGGTCGCCTGCAGTTCACGGTCGATAACCTCGGCCTGTCGATGGACATCGAATTCCAGGTGCGCGCCCACGACAGCAAAAGCGGCCGCACCGGCGCGCAGTTCCAGAACCTCGAACCGCGCGACATCGCCACCCTGCGCCACATCATCACCACCCACCTGTCGGGTGAGCTGATCACCGTCGGCGACGTGCTCAGCACCCTGCAGCGCGACAACTTCACCAAGGCCCGCAAGCAGAAGGACAGTGGCTCCGGCCTGTCCGCCTTCGGCCGCCTGAAGGCCGTGACGGTAACCCTCGGCGTGTTCGTGGTCGGCGTGGCCGCCTTTGGTTTCGTCGCCAAATCGCTGTACGGCATGTACTTCGTCAGCCATGCCGAAGCCGGCGTGGTCGCCGTGCCGACCACCACCGTCACCATGCCGCGCGACGGTACCGTCAACAGCCTGGCCGAAACCGGTGGGCAGATCGTCAAGGGCGCGCCGCTGGCCAGCTTTACCACCAGCATGCTGGACATGCTCAAGGGCAGCCTGGACGACTCGCAGCTGGAACCGGCAAAGATCGAGGAACTGTTCGGCAAGCAGCTCTCCGGCACCCTGACCAGCCCTTGCGATTGCGTGGTCACGCGCCAGCTGGTGGACGACGGCCAGTACGCTGCCAAGGGCCAGCCGATCTTCCAGCTGGTGCCACGCACCACAACCCCGATGGTCGAGGCCCGCTTCAGCTACCGCCAGTTCGACGAGGTCAAGCCAGGCACCCGGGTCAACTTCCAGGTGGCCGGCGAGGACGAAGTCCGTACCGGCCAGATCGTCAGCAGCGCCAGCCTCAACAGCGATGACCTGGCCTCCGACATCCGCGTGCAGATCAAGCCCGACAGCGCCATGCCTGCCGAGCTCGCCGGCCGCCCGGCTTCGGTCAACAGCGACCGTGGCCCTTCGCTGAACTGGCTGATCGACAAAGCCGTGGCCCGCGGTCTGTAAGAGGATCCCGTGATGATTCCCCATAAGAAAAGCGCAAGCCTGGGCCTCTGTGCCCTGGCGGCCGCGGTCGCCCTGGCCGGCTGTGCGGGCCTGCCCGACCAGCGTCTGGCCAACGAAGCCCTCAAGCGCGGCGACACCGCATTGGCCGAGCGCAACTACAAGGCCCTGGCCGACCTGGGTTACAGCGACGCACAAGTGGGCTTGGCCGACATCAAGGTTGCCACTCGCGACCCGGCGAAAATCAAGGAGGCCGAAGCCACCTACCGCGCAGCCGCGCCTTCCTCGCCGCGTGCCCAGGCACGCCTTGGCCGCCTGCTGGTAGCCAAGCCCGACAGCACGCAGGCCGAGCGTGAAGAAGCGGAAACCTTGCTCAAGGCCGCCGCCAGGCAAGGTGAAGGCAATACCCTGATCCCGCTGGCGATGCTCTACCTGACCTACCCGCAGAGCTTCCCCAAGGTCAACGCGCAGCAGCAGATCGACCAATGGCGCGCCGCCGGCAACCCGGAAGCGGGCCTGGCCCAGGTGCTGCTGTACCGCACCCAGGGCACCTACGACCAGCACCTGGACGACGTCGAGAAAATCTGCAAAGCCGCGCTGAACGCTACCGACATCTGCTACGTCGAGCTGGCCACCGTTTACCAGAAGCGTGGCCAGGCCGATCAACAGGCCGCCCTGCTTGGGCAGCTCAAATCCGCCTACAGCCGTGGCGCGGTGCCGGCCACCCGGGTCGACAGCGTTGCCCGCGTGCTGGCTGACCGCAGCCTCGGCCAGACCGACGAGAAAACCGCCAAGGACTTGCTCGAACAGGTCGCCCCGGCCAACCCGGCGTCCTGGGTCAGCCTGGCACAGCTGCTGTACGACTTCCCCGAACTGGGCGACACCGACCAGCTGATGGCCTACATCGACAAGGGCCGCGAGGCCGAACAGCCACGCGCCGAACTGCTGCTGGGCCGCCTGTACTACGAGGGCAAGACCCTGCCAGCCGATGCCAAGAAGGCCGAGCAACACCTGCAGGCCGCCGCCGACGCCGGCGAAATCAGCGCCCATTACTACCTCGGCCAGCTGTACCGCCGCGGTTACCTGGGCCATGTCGAGCCGCAAAAGGCCGTCGACCACCTGCTGGCTGCTGCCCGCGGCGGCCAGAACAGCGCCGACTACGCCCTCGCCCAACTGTTCAGCGAAGGCCATGGCATCCGTCGACAGCCGGGCAACGCCTGGGTGTTCGCCCAACTGTCCCAGGTCAACCCGACACCACAGTCCAGCGAACTGCTGCAGCAGCTCGACCAGCAACTCACGCCTGACCAGCGTACCCAGGCGCAGAACCTGCTGGCGCAGGAAAAGCAGGCGCGCGGCAGCATGCTCCAGGGTGCCACCAGCACCTTGGCCCTCGAAGCGCTGCAAGACGACGAAAAAGAAGTAGAAGCTGAGGACTCGCTATGACGCTCAATCCATTCGTGAAAGCCGGCATTGGCCTGAGCTTCGCCCTGCTGTGGTCCTGCCCGACCCTGGCGGACATGACCGCCCAGAAGAATTTCGGCCTTGATGTGAAAATCACCGGCCAATCGGAAGACGACCGTGACCTCGGTACCCGTCCGGGCGGCGACGTCAACGGCCTGGGCCTCGACCTGCGCCCCTGGGTGTACGGCGAGCGCGGCAACTGGAGCGCCTACGCCATGGGCCAGGCGGTCACCGCCACCGACACCATCGAAACCGATACCCTGCGCCAGAACGACGACGGCACCACCACCGACACCGCCGCCGATGGCCGCAAGCAGGACAAGAGCTACCTGGCCATGCGCGAGTTCTGGGTCGGCTACAGCGGCCTCACTGCCTACCCGGGCGAGCAACTGCGCCTCGGCCGCCAGCGCCTGCGCAGCGACGATGGCATGTGGCGCGACACCAACATCGAAGCCTTGAACTGGACCTTCGACACCACCCTGCTCAAGGCAGACCTGGGCGTTGCCCAGCGCTTCAGCGAATACCGTACCGACCTCACCGAGCTGGCCCCGGAAGACAAGGACCGCACCCACATCTACGGCAACGTCGCCACGCAGTGGACCCCTGGCCACTGGGTCGGCCTGCGCGCCCACCACACCCATGACAGCGGCAGCCTGAAAAACCCGGGCGAAACCGTCGACGCGCTGGACAAGACCCGCACCGGCGACCTCACCTGGCTGGGCCTGGAAGCCAACAGCGACGCCTACAACTGGCGCAACGACCACACCGTCAACTACTGGGGCAGCGTCACCTGGCTGACCGGTGACCGCGACACCCTCAGCAGCCAGACTGTCGGCGACCAGACCGTGGCCACCGGCAAGCAGAGCGGCAATGTCAATGCCTGGGCCACCGACCTCGGCATCCGCCTGCGCCTGGACCCGCAATGGCAGGTCGGTGCGGCCTACGCCCGTGGTAGCGGTGGCGGCGGTGAAGACGGTTCGAACAACTTCGAGCAGACTGGCCTTGAGAGCAACCGCTCCAACTTCACCGGCACCCGCTCGCGCGTGCACCGCTTCGGCGAAGCCTTCCGCGGCGAGCTGGGCAACCTCCAGGCGGCCACCCTGTTCGCCTCCTGGCAGCTGCGCGACGACTACGACGCCAGCCTCATCTATCACAAGTTCTGGCGTGTCGACGGCAACCAGAACATCGGTTCCAGCGGCATCAATGCAGTGGTCGACGACAACGGCGTGAACCGCCAACTGGTCGATGGCGAAAAAGACCTGGGCCAGGAAATGGACGTGGTCGTCACCAAGTACTTCAAGCAAGGCCTGCTGCCGGCCTCGATGAGCCAGGCGATCGACGAGCCTTCCGCCCTGGTGCGCCTGCGTGCCGGCGTGTTCAAGCCAGGCGATGCCTATGGCAAGGAAGCGGACTCGTACATGCACCGCGCCTTCGTCGACGTGATCTGGCGCTTCTGAGGCCGGGAGACCCCTGATGAACCTTCACCCGCACATCCGTCCCAGCCTCCTTGCCAGCGCTTTGCTGCTGGCAAGCCACCTGGCCGTCGCCGCAGAGCCCCAGGTGATCGCCAAGGAGCTGCAGCAGGCCAAGACCTACACTGTGGCCAGCGCACCGATCGAGCCGCTGCAGATGGACCCGCCGAAACTGCCCGACCTCACCGGCTACACCGCGCAGGCCGTGCAGAAGAAGATCGACCGCCGCCACAAAGGCAAGGTCAGCCTGCGCCGCATGTTCCAGGAGGACACCCTCAAGGAATTCGTCGGCGGCGACAACAAGGCCGCCGAGTGGGTGCAGCGCCAGCACGGCATTCCTCAGGCGATCTTCATCGATGACGGCCATGTCGACCTGGTCGAGCTGAGCAAGAAGGTGCCCAAGCAGTACCTCAGCGAAGTCGAGCCGGGCGTCTACCTGGCGCGCCTGCCGATCGTGGTCGGGCAGAAGGGCATTCTCGAGATCGACGGCAAGGTCAAGCAACTGCGCCTGTCCCAGGAAGGCGGTTCGTTCCTGGTCAACGACGGCAAGCTGTTCGTCACCGACACCCAGGTGATCGGCTGGCGCGAGAAGGACAACGGTCCGGCGACCTTCCGCTCGCCCAAGGAATTCCGCCCGTTCCTGCTGTCGTGGGGTGGAACCGAGACTTACATCGTCAATACCACGATGGCCAGCTTCGGTTATGCCAAGTCCAAGTCGTATGGCGTGAGCATCTCGCAGTACACACCGAACATGTCCAAGCGCATGGGCCGCGCGGAACCGACCGGCTGGATCATCGGTTCGACATTCAGTGACATGTGGTACGGCTTCTACTGCTACGAGACCTCCGACTTCGTGGTCAAGGACAACACCTACCACGACAACATCGTCTACGGCATCGACCCCCACGACCGCTCGCACCGCCTGATCATCGCGGGCAACACCGTGTACGGCACCAAGAAGAAGCACGGCATCATCGTTTCGCGTGAGGTCAACGACAGCTGGATCATCAACAACAAGAGCTACGACAACAAGCTTTCCGGCGTGGTGATCGACCGTAACAGCGTCAACAACCTGGTGGCCTACAACGAGATCTACCGCAACCACACCGACGGCATCACCTTGTACGAGAGCGGCGACAACCTGATCTGGGGCAACAAGCTGATCAACAACCGTCGCCACGGCATCCGCGTGCGCAACAGCGTGAACATTCGCCTGTACGAGAACATCGCCATGGCCAACGGCCTGGTCGGCGTGTACGGGCACATCAAGGACCTGTCCGATACCGACCGCGACATCGCTCTCGACCCGTTCGACACCAAGGTGTCGCTGATCGTGGTCGGCGGCGAGCTGTCGGCCAACGGTTCCGGCCCGCTGTCGATCGACTCGCCGCTGTCGGTCGAGCTGTACAAGGTGTCCATGCTCGCCCCGCGCAAAGCCAGCGGCATCAGCCTCAACGGCGTGCTTGGCGAACGCCAGGACGAAATCCTCGACCTGCTGGTGCGCCAGCAGAAGGCCGTGCTGATCGACCCGGTCGAACGCCAGACCGAAATGATCGATTAAGGAAGCCCAGACCATGACTCCACACCTGATGAAACTGCTGGGCCTGTCCGCCGCCCTCCTGGCCATCAGCCAGGGCGTGCGCGCCGACGAAGTGAAGGCCCCGACCTTCACCGCCGAGCCCTGCTGCCAGCTGTGCCCCGAGGCGCATGATGCGAGCCGCTACACCACCCGCTACCAGCAGAACTTCACCACCCTGGTACAGGCCCAGGGTGACTGGCTGTTCCGTACCCGCGAAGACCTGCGCACCGAGTTCAATACCACCCCGGCCGGCTACAAACGCCTGCAGCAGGTGCACGATGCGTTCAAGAAGCGCGGCGTGGAACTGGTCGTGGTCTACCAGCCGACCCGTGGCCTGGTGAACCGCAACATGCTCAATCCAGAAGAGAAAGCCGCCTTCGATTACCAGAAGGCACTGGGCAACTACCAGGCCATGCTCAAGCGCTTCGCCAGCATGGGTTACAACGTCCCCGACCTGTCGCCGCTGACCAACGAGCAGCTGGCCGCCGCTGACCAGGGCAAGGACTTCTACTTCCGTGGTGACCAGCACTGGACGCCTTACGGCGCCGAGCGCGCCGCGAAGATCGTGGCCGAAACCGTGCACAAGATGCCGGCCTTCGAAGGCATCCCGCGCAAGGAATTCGAAACCCACAAGTCCGGGCGCATGGGCAAGACCGGCACCCTGCACAACGTTGCCGGCCAGCTCTGCGGCACCAGCTACGCCGTGCAGTACATGGACCAGTTCACCACCGAGCCGAAAGGCTCGACCGGCGGCGGCGACGACCTGTTCGGTGACAGCGGCAACGCCCAGATCACCCTGGTCGGCACCAGCCACAGTGGCAAGAACTACAACTTCTCGGGTTTCCTGGAGCAGTACATCGGCGCCGACGTGCTCAACGTCGCCTTCCCCGGTGGCGGCCTGGAGGGCTCGATGATCCAGTACCTGGGCAGTGAAGAATTCCAGAAGAACCCACCGAAGATCCTCATCTGGGAATTCTCGCCACTGTACCGCCTGGACCAGGAAACCATCTGGCGGCAGATCCTCGCCCTGCTCGACGACGGCTGCGACGATCGCCCAGCCCTGATGAGCGCCAGCGCCACCCTCAAGCCCGGCAAGAACGAGCTGATGGTCAATGGCAAGGGCGGCGTGATCAAGGACCTGATCAACCGCAACATGCAGATGGACGTCAAGTTCGAAGATCCGTCGGTCAAGGTGCTGCAGGCCACGCTCTGGTACCTCAATGGCCGTCACGAAGACATCAAGCTGGAAAAACCGGAGACCTCGGACACCGACGGCCGCTTCGTCTTCCAGATGCGCGAAGACGAAGACTGGGCCGGTCAGAGCCTGCTGGCTTTCGAAGTCCAGGGCCCGGAACAAGGCACGCAGAAAGTCGAAGCCAAGCTCTGCAAACGCAACAACTTTGCCGTGCCCGCGCAGACTGCGCAGGCTGGCCAGTGAGACGACCATGACCATGCTCAAGCGAATTTTCAGCCCCGCCCTGCTTACCCTCGCCCTGTTTGGCAGCGCCGCACAGGCCGCACTGGTGCCCCCGCAGGGTTACTACGAGGGCATCGAAAAGTTGAAGACCAGTGACGGCAACTTCCGCTGCGAGCCAGCCCCCAAGCCGTATACCGGCGCGCTGCAGTTTCGCAGCAAGTACGAAGGCTCGGACAAGGCCCGGGCGACACTCAACGTTGCCTCGGAAAAAGCCTTCCGCAAGTCCACCGAAGACATCACCACGCTCGAGAAGGGTGTGAGCAAGATGGTCGGCCAGTACATGCGCGACGGTCGCCCGGCGCAGCTCGACTGCACCCTGGCCTGGCTCGGTACCTGGGCACGCGCCAATGCGCTGCTGTCCACCGACTACAACCACACCGGCAAGTCCATGCGCAAATGGGCGCTAGGCAGCATGAGCGGTTCGTGGCTGCGCCTGAAGTTTTCCAACTCGCAGCCGCTGGCCGCGCACCAGGCCGAGGCCGAGCTGATCGAGAAGTGGTTCGCCCGCCTCGCCGAGCAGACCGTGCGCGACTGGAGTGACCTGCCGCTGGAGAAGATCAACAACCACAGCTACTGGGCGGCTTGGTCGGTGATGGCCACCGCCGTCGCCACCGACCGCCGTGATTTGTTCGACTGGGCCGTGAAGGAATACAAGATCGGCGCCAACCAGGTCGACGAACAGGGCTTCCTGCCCAACGAGGTCAAGCGCAAGCAGCGTGCCTTGGCTTATCACAACTATGCCCTGCCGCCGCTGGCGATGATCGCCAGCTTCGCCCAGGCCAACGGCGTGGACTTGCGCGCCGAGAACAACTTCGCCCTGCAACGCCTGGGCGAAGGCGTGCTGGCGGGTGCCCGCGATCCAAGCCACTTCAAGGAGCGGGCCGGCGAGAAACAGGACCTGACCGACCTCAAGCTGGACAGCAAGTACTCCTGGCTCGAGCCCTGGTGCGCGCTGTACCACTGCGTCGGCGACACCCTGCAGCGCAAGCAGCACATGCAGCCGTTCAACAGTTTCAGGCTCGGCGGCGACATGACCCGGGTCTATGACCCGAGCGCGGAATCGAAGAAGTAGGTGTCGCCTGGATTGGGGCCGCTTCGCGCCCCATCGCGACACAAGGCCGCTCCCACAAGGGATGCGCGGTACCTGTGGGAGCGGCCTTGCGTCGCGATACGAGGGCGAAGCCCTCGCCAGCAGTATTGAAGTAACAACGGTTTCCTCCGGTTTTTTTACCGGGGGGTTTGGGGGGCGCTGTGCCCCGGATGCTGTGAACAAAAAAGGAGAACCGGGATGGTCTTCTCGTCCAACGTGTTCCTGTTCCTGTTCTTGCCGGTTTTCCTCGGCCTGTACTACTTGAGCGGGCAACGCTATCGCAACCTGCTGCTGCTGGTCGCCAGCTACATCTTTTATGCCTGGTGGCGGGTCGACTTCCTCGCCCTGTTCGCCGGCGTGACCCTGTGGAACTACTGGATCGGCCTGAAAGTCGGCGCCGCCGGCGTGCGTACCAAGCCGGCCCAACGCTGGCTGCTGCTGGGCGTGGGCGTGGACCTGGCGATCCTCGGCTACTTCAAGTACGCCAACTTCGGCGTCGAAAGCCTCAATGCGATCATCACCTCGTTCGGCCTCGAACCGTTCATCCTCACCCACGTGCTGCTGCCGATCGGTATCTCGTTCTACATCTTCGAGTCGATCAGCTACATCATCGACGTGTACCGCGGCGACACCCCGGCCACCCGCAACCTGATCGACTTCGCCGCGTTCGTGGCCATCTTCCCGCACCTGATCGCCGGCCCCGTGCTGCGCTTCAAGGACCTGGTCGACCAGTTCAACAACCGCACCCACACCCTGGACAAGTTCTCCGAAGGCTGCACCCGCTTCATGCAGGGCTTCATCAAGAAGGTGTTCATCGCCGATACCCTGGCGGTGGTGGCCGACCATTGCTTCGCGCTGCAGAACCCGACCACTGGCGACGCCTGGCTCGGCGCTCTGGCCTACACCGCGCAGCTGTACTTCGACTTCAGCGGCTACAGCGACATGGCCATCGGCCTGGGGCTGATGATGGGCTTCCGCTTCATGGAGAACTTCAAGCAGCCGTACATCAGCCAGTCGATCACCGAGTTCTGGCGGCGCTGGCACATCAGCCTGTCGACCTGGCTGCGCGACTACCTGTACATCACCCTGGGCGGTAACCGCAAAGGCACCTTCAACACCTACCGCAACCTGTTCCTGACCATGCTGCTGGGCGGCCTGTGGCACGGCGCAAACTTCACCTACATCATCTGGGGTGCCTGGCACGGCATGTGGCTGGCGATCGAGCGGGCGCTGGGCATCGACACCAACCCGCAGCGCTTCAACCCGGTCAAATGGGCCTTCACCTTCCTGCTGGTAGTGGTCGGCTGGGTGATCTTCCGTGCTGAGAACCTGCACGTCGCCGCCCGCATGTACGGCGCCATGTTCAGCTTCGGCGACTGGCAGCTGTCGGAGCTCAACCGCGCCCAGCTCACCGGCCTGCAGGTGGCGACGCTGGTGATCGCCTACCTCACCCTGGCGTTCTTCGGCCTGCGCGACTTCTACCGCAACGCCACGCCGGCAGCAGCCGTGCGCACCCCGGCCCAGGTCAACGCCGATGGCTCGATCGGCCTGGACTGGACCCGGGTGATGACCCGCGCCCTGATCCTGCTGCTGTTCGTGGCCTCGATCCTCAAGCTTTCGGCGCAGAGCTACTCGCCGTTCCTGTACTTCCAGTTCTGAGGTGGATGACATGACCCGGACATTACGCGTCACCTATTCCCTGTCGTTTCTCGGCCTGCTGGTGGGCATGGGCATCTGGTCCACCGGCGGCTTCCAGAGCTTCCACCGCACCGAGCAGATGACCCTGCTCAACGGCAAGCTGGCCAAGGCCGCCGAGACCCACTACGACGACCAGTTCCCGATCAAGCGCCTCGGTACCAACCTCTGGGCCGCACTGGACTTCAAGCTGTTCAACGAAGGCCGCCCAGGCGTGGTGCTGGGCCGCGACCAGTGGCTGTTCAGCGACGAAGAGTTCAAGCCCAGCGCCGGTGCCGAGCAACAGATGCAAGACAACCTGGCACTGATCCGCGGGGTGCGCGACACCTTGCAGAAGCATGGCAGCCAGCTGGTGCTGGCGATCATTCCGGCCAAGGCACGGGTGTATTCCGAGTACATCGGCAAGCAGCAACCGGCCAGCCTGCACGACGACCTGTACAACCGGTTCCATGCCCAGGCACGCCAGGCCAACGTGTTCGCCCCTGACCTGATGGCAGCCCTGGAACAGGCCAAGGGCCGCGGTCAGGTATTCCTGCGTACCGACACCCACTGGACGCCGATGGGTGCCGAAGTGGCGGCGCAGGCGCTGGCCGAGGCCGTCAGCCGCCAGAACCTGCTCAACGGCGCCCCGCAGACCTTTATCACCGAAGCCGGCAGCTCCACCCCGTACAAGGGTGACCTGACCAACTTCCTGCCCCTGGACCCCCTGTTCAGCAACCTGCTGCCGACCCCGGACAACCTGCAGCAGCGCACGACCCGCCCTGCCGAAACCGCAGGCGAAGGCGGCGACGCCCTGTTCGCCGATAACCAGATCCCGGTCGCCCTGGTGGGCACCAGCTACAGCGCCAACCCGCACTGGAACTTCCTCGGCGCGTTGCAGCAGGCGCTGCACAGCGACGTCGCCAACTACGCCGAAGACGGCCACGGCCCGCTGCTGCCGATGCTCAAGTATCTGCAGAGCGATGCCTTCAAGAACGCCGCGCCACAAGTGGTGGTGTGGGAATTCCCCGAGCGTTATCTGCCAATGACCAATGACCTCAGCAGCTTCGATCCGCAGTGGATCGCACAGCTGAAGAACTCACGTAAATCCGAAGAAAACCTGGCCTTGTCGTCCACCCGGACGAATCACTGATCGATAGAGAGGAAATGCACATGACTACCAAAACTTCCATTGCCAAAGCCCTCACCCTCGCGGCCGGCCTTTCCCTTGCTTCCATGCAGGCCTTCGCCGGTGCCGACGCCGCGCTGTACGGCCCGAGCGCGCCGAAAGGCTCGACCTTCGTGCGCCTGTACAACGCCTCCAGCGCCCCGGCTGCGGCCAGCGTCGGCAACACCCAGATCAAGCAGGTCGGCGCCCAGGCCAGCAGCGACTTCAGCTTCCTGCCCGGTGGTGACTACACCGCCCAGGTCGGCGGCAAGAGCGTGCCGGTGAAGCTGGCGGCGGACAAGTACTACACCCTGGTCAACAGCGCCAGCGGCACCCCACAGCTGATCGAAGAACCACCGTTCAAGAACAAGCAGAAAGCCTTGGTTCGCGTGCAGAACCTCAGCGACCAGGCGGTGACCCTGAAAACCGCCGACGGCAAGACTGAAGTGGTGCCGTCGGTGGCCACCAAGGGTCGCGGCGAGCGTGAAATCAATCCGGTCAAGGTCAACCTGGCCTTGTTCGAAGGCAACAAGAAAGTCAGCGACCTGAAACCGGTCGCCCTGGAGCGTGGCGAAGCGGCCGTGCTGTACGTAACGGGTTCCGGCGGCAACTTGTCGCCGGTGTGGGTAACTCGCCCCGTGGCTAGCAACTGATCCCCCTGCCTCATAACGACTATTGGAGAAACATGATGATCCCGGTAATTCTTTCTGGTGGTAGCGGTTCCCGTCTGTGGCCTCTGTCGCGCAAGCAGTTCCCCAAGCAGTTCCTGGCGCTGACCGGTGAACACACCCTGTTCCAGCAGACCATCGAGCGCCTGCGCTTCGAAGGCATGGACGCGCCGATCGTGGTCTGCAACAAGGACCACAAGTTCATCGTCCAGGAGCAGCTCGCGGCCCTGAAACTGGAAACCCAAGGCATCCTGATGGAGCCGTTCGGGCGCAACACCGCGCCAGCCGTGGCGATGACCGCCATGAAGCTGGTCAACGAAGGCCGTGACGACCTGATGCTGGTGCTGCCCGCCGACCACGTGATCGACGACCAGAAGGCCCTGCAACGTGCCCTGGCCCTGGCCACCGTGGCTGCCGAGCGCGGCGAGATGGTGCTGTTCGGTGTGCCGGCCACCAAGCCGGAAACCGGCTACGGTTACATCCGTTCCAGCCAGGACGCGCTGCTGCCCGAAGGCGTGGCCCGGGTTGCCCAGTTCGTCGAGAAGCCCGACGAGAAGCGCGCCGCCGAGTTCGTCGCCGCTGGTGGCTACTTCTGGAACAGCGGCATGTTCCTGTTCCGCGCCAGCCGCTTCCTTGAAGAGCTGAAAAAGCACGACTCCGACATTTACGATACCTGCCTGCTGGCCCTTGAGCGCAGCCAGGAAGACGGCGATGTACTGAGCATCGACGAAGCCACCTTCGCCTGCTGCCCGGACAACTCCATCGACTACGCGGTGATGGAAAAGACCCAGCGTGCCTGCGTGGTGCCGATGTCGGCCGGCTGGAGCGATGTCGGCTGCTGGTCGTCGCTGTGGGAAGTGCACGACAAGGACGCCGACGGCAACGTCACCAAGGGCGACGTGGTGGTGCAGGACAGCCGCAACTGCATGATCCACGGCAACGGCAAGCTGGTGTCGGTGATCGGCCTGGAGAACATCGTCGTGGTCGAGACCAAGGACGCGATGATGATTGCCCACAAGGACAAGGTCCAGGGCGTCAAGCAGATGGTCAAGACCCTCGACGAGCAGGGCCGCAGCGAAACCCAGAACCACCTGGAAGTGTATCGCCCGTGGGGCTCGTACGACTCGGTGGACATGGGCGGCCGCTTCCAGGTCAAACACATCACCGTCAAGCCAGGCGCCAGCCTCTCGCTGCAGATGCACCACCACCGCGCCGAGCACTGGATCGTGGTGTCCGGCACTGCCGAGGTGACTTGTGACGAGAACGTGTTCCTGCTCACCGAGAACCAGTCGACCTACATCCCGATCGCCTCGATCCACCGCCTGCGCAACCCCGGCAAGATCCCGCTGGAGATCATCGAGGTGCAGTCTGGCAGCTACCTGGGCGAGGACGACATCGAGCGCTTCGAGGATGTCTATGGGCGGACTTCGACGCCGATCGAGCGTGGCGTTTCGGTGAAAACCATCGCGCAGTAAAGCAACACCCAAGGGGCCGCCAAAGCGGCCCCTTCCTTTTGAGGCCAGCCCGTTTTGGCGCTACGATGGTCAGACCTGCGCAACCAAGGTCTGCCTGCCCCATGATCATCGGTGCCTTTCTCATCCTCACCTGGCTGGTGCTGTTGTTGCGCTACCCGGCCAAGGCCCTGCCGATTAGCCTGGCCGCAATCTGTGGCCTTGGCCTGGTGGCATTGTTGGTCTTCTGGCAGGACAACCGCGAAGCCTCGCAACTGGCACGCCTGGAATTGCGCCTGAGCTATGCCCCCGAACACTGCCCTGCCGACCGTGCGCTGCAGGTGCGCATGAAGAACGGTAACGAAGTGCCATTGACCGAACTGCGCTGGCGCGTAGCGGCGTATGCACCGGGCGATACCGTGAACCTGGCGGAAAACACCTACAACGCACCGCGCTACCGTGGCCCGGGTGAACTGCAGCCAGGGGCCGAGTGGCAGGACTGCTTGCCTTTGCCCCCGCTGCGCTCGGGATACCGCCCACAGACATTGGAATTCCGTGCAGAGCATCTGCAAGGTACATTTGCCAACTAGTCCAGCACCTGTTCCGGCCCTTTCGCGGGTAAGCCCGCTCCCACAGGTACAGCGCTGCCCTCAGGCTCGGCGACATCCCTGTGGGAGCGGGTTTGCCCGCGAACAGGCCGGCACAGGTTAAACAAACCCCACCTGCAAAACAGGCCTCAAACATGCCCACCGTTCTGATCACCGGTTGTTCCAGCGGCATCGGCCGCGCCCTGGCCGACGCCTTCCGCGATGCCGGCCACCACGTCTGGGCTACCGCCCGCAAAGCTGAGGATGTCGAGCGCCTGAACGCCGCCGGCTTCAGCGCCCGGCAACTGGATGTGAACGACAGCGAGGCCCTGGCCCGTCTGGCCGAGGAGCTTGAAACCCTCGACATCCTGATCAACAACGCCGGCTACGGCGCCATGGGGCCGCTGCTCGACGGCGGCGTCGATGCCCTGCGCCAGCAGTTCGAGACCAATGTCTTCGCCGTTGTCGGGGTGACCCGCGCACTGTTCCCGTTGCTGCGCCGTGCACGCGGGCTGGTGGTTAATATCGGCAGCGTCTCGGGGGTGCTGGTAACGCCGTTCGCCGGCGCCTACTGCGCGTCCAAGGCCGCCGTGCATGCCCTGAGCGACGCACTGCGCCTGGAGCTGGCGCCGTTTGGCATTCAGGTGATGGAAGTGCAGCCGGGGGCGATTGCCTCGCAGTTCGCCAGCAATGCCCAGCGCCAGGCCGATCAGGTGCTGGCGGCGGATTCGCCGTGGTGGCCGCTGCGCGAGCATGTGCAGGCGCGGGCGCGGGCATCGCAGGACAAGCCGACGTCGGCGGCGGAATTTGCCCAGGGGGTATTGGCGGCAGTTGGCAAGTCTCCGGTGCCGGGTGTGGTGCGGTTGGGCAATGGCAGCACGGCGCTGCCACTGATGGCCCGCCTGCTGCCACGGCGGTTGCTGGACTGGGCCCTGCGCAAACGCTTCGGGCTACTGCGCCCGCTTTGAGTCATGGGTTGGCTGTACCGGCTTCTTCGCGGGCTCGCCCGCTCCCACAGGGATAGCGCTGTACCTGTGGCAAGCGGGCGAGCCCGCGAAGAGGCCGGTACAGGCGACGACACATCAGGCGATGGAACGCAGCACCCCGCCATCCACCCGCAATGCCGCTCCAGTCGTGGCACTGGCCTGCATCGACGCCAGGTACACCACCATGTTGGCCACCTCCTCCACCGTCGCCAACCGCTTGATCAGCGAAGTTGGCCGGTGCTCGGCCAGGAAGTTGGCCTCCAGCTCTTCGCTGGATACCCCCTGTTCCTGTGCCAGCTTGGCAAAGAAGTCACCCACCCCCTCCGAGCGGGTCGGCCCCGGCAGCACCGAGTTCACCGTCACCCCAGTACCCGCCAAGGTCTCGGCCAGGCCACGGGACACCGCCAGCAGCGCCGTCTTGGTCATGCCGTAGTGAATCATCTCGGTCGGGATCTGCAACGCCGACTCGCTGGACAGGAAGATCACCCGCCCCCACTTGCGCTGTGCCATGCCCTGGGCGTAGTGGCGCGACAGGCGCACGGCGCTGAGCACGTTGACATCGAAGAAGCGCTGCCAGTCGGCATCATCGATTTCGAAGAACGGCTTGGGCTCGAAGATGCCGAGGTTGTTGACCAGGATATCGGTGTGCGGCACCTGGTCGAACAGCTTTTGCGCCCCCTCTGTCGTGCCCAGGTCAGCGGCGATGCCGATGATGCGCGCTTGTGGCAGGCGCTCGCGCACCATTTTGAGTGCTTCATCGACACGGGCCTGGGTACGGCCGTTGAGTACCACTTCGGCGCCCGCCTCGGCCAGGCCGATGGCGATAGCAAGGCCGATGCCAGCGGTAGAGCCGCTGACGATGGCGCGCTTGCCGTTCAAGGAAATGTGCATCTGTGCCTCCTCATCTGTCTGGGGATAGCCGGGGCTGCTTTGCAGCCCTTTCGCGACACAAGGCCGCTCCTACAAGGGATAGCGATCGCCTGTAGGAGCGGCCTTGTGTCGCGAAAGGGCCGCAAAGCGGCCCCGGCCATTTATGCTTTCAGATCGAATGCCTGCCAGCCACCGCCCAAGGCCTTGTACAGCCCCACCAGCGCCTGCGACACCGCGGCAGAACTGTCGATCCACTGCTCTTCGCTGGCCAGCAAGGCACCCTGCACCGTCAGCACGTTGAGAAAGTCCACCGCGCCCTCCACATACTGGCGCTGGGCGGTTTCCAGGGCGATGCGGTTCTGCCGCACCGCCTCGGCCAGGTGGTCGCGACGCAACTGGCTGGCGTTGTACAGGCGTAGCACATCGTCGATTTCGTGCCAGGCACCGAGCACCACCTTGCGGTAGTTGAGCGCTGCTTCCTGCTGCTGCGCCTCGCGCAGTTGCAGGGTGCCTTTGAGCCGGCCACCTTCGAAGATCGGCAGTGACAACTGTGGGCCGAAGGCGAAGCGACGCGAATCCCAACCGCCGAGATCGGCCAGTTGCATGGCCTGGAAACCGACGCTGCCAGACAGGCGGATACTGGGATAGAAGTCGGCTTTGGCGACACCAATGCTCGCAGTGGCAGCATGCAGGCGTGCCTCGGCCTGGCGGATGTCTGGGCGCCGTTCGGCCAGCTCGGAGGGCAAGCCGATGGCGAACTTCTGCTGCGGCGCCGGCAGCTCTCCGGCTGGCAGCAACTCGGCCTGCAGGCTGCGCGGCGGTTCGGCGGCAAGCAGGCTGAGGGCATTGATCAGGTCGTCGCGCCGGGCCTCAAGGCTTGGCAGGCGCGCCTCGATGGACGCCACCTGGGCGCTGGCCTGGGCCACGTCGAGCCGGGTGGCGACACCTTCGGCCTGACGATCCTGGGAAAGCTTCAGGCTGTGCTCGGCGACCTTCAGGTTGTCGCGGGTCACCTCCAGGGTGTGCTGCACGGCACGCAGCTGGATGTAGTTGCCGGCCGTTTCCGAGAGCAGCGCCAGCAACACGCCGCGGCGGTCGTTCTCGGCCACTTCCACGGTGGCATCAGCAGCCTCGACCTGGCGGCGCACACGGCCCCACAAGTCCAGCTCCCAACCCGCCACCAAATCGCCCTGCCAAAGGTTGAAAGCCTCTTTGCCCGCCTTGCCGGACGGGTCGTTCAGGCCTACGGCACTGTTGCGAGCGCGGCTGTAGCCAGCGTTGACGTCCACCGACGGTGATTCATCGGCCGCCACCGTGCTGCGCAGGGCGCGGCTTTGCAGCAGGCGGGCACTGGCCATCTGCAGGTCGAGGTTGTTTTCGGCCACCCGCTGGATCAGTGCGCTCAGGCGGGCATCATGAAAGGTTTCCCACCAGCGCAGTTCCAGCGGTTCGGCTTGAGGCTGGCTGGCAGCCGCCTCGCCTTGCAGCGCCGCCCATTGCTGTGGCGCCTGGCTGTCCGGGCGCTGGAAGTCCGGCCCCAGCGTGCAGCCGGCCATCAGCACGGCCAGCAACAGCGGGCTCAAGCGTACGGCAGGTTTCATCGGGCGCTCACCTCTTTGCCGGTCAGTTGGTCACCGTGGGTGTCGATGGTCGCTTCTACCGACATGCCCACGCGCAGGCGTGCGAGCAGCGGCTGCCCGTCATCGAAGACGATCTTCACCGGAATGCGTTGCACCACCTTGGTGAAGTTGCCGGTGGCGTTGTCCGGTTTTACCGCAGCGAAGGTCACGCCAGTCGCCGGGGCGATACTCTCGACATGGCCTGTGAGGGTTTCACCGGAAAAGGTGTCGACACTGATGCTGACCGGCTGGCCTGGCTGTACATGGGTCAGCTGGGTTTCCTGGAAGTTGCCGACCACATAGGCATGCTGCAACGGCACCACCGAAAGCAGGTGCGCACCGGGATTGACGAAGGCGCCGACGCGCAGCGCACGCTCGCCGACCATGCCGTCGACCGGCGCAGTGATGCGGGTGTAGGACAGGTCCAGCCGGGCCTTCTCCAGGCCGGCTTCGGCACGCTTCAACTGGCCATCGGCACTGGCCACCTGGGCCGTGAGGATGTCCACCTGCTTGCGTGTCGCCACCAGCGCCGCCTGGGCGTTGGCCAAGCGTGCGCGGGCCTGGTCGACACGGCTGCGCGCCTGCTGGGCGTTCTGCACGGTGCCGGCGCCCTGCTCGGCCAGGCGGCTGTAGCGGTTGACCTCATGGTCGGCGAACGCTGCTTCGGCCTGGGCTGCCGTCACCGCCGCCTGGGCCTGGGCAATCAGCGCGGCCTGGCGCTCCAGGGTGGCGCGGGCATCGGCGCTCTGCGCCTTGGCCACCAGTAGCTGTGCCTGGGCCGCATCCAGCGCAGCCTGGTAATCGCGGGCATCGATGGTCGCCAGCAACTGGCCGGCCTGCACCTGCTGGTTGTCCTCGACCAGCACTTCCTTGATGAAGCCGGCAACCTTGGGGGCGACCACGGTGTAATCGGCGATCACGTAGGCATCATTGGTACGCTGCCGGTGGTCGCTGCCGAACAGCCAGGGGCCGACGATGCCGGCCAGCACGGCCACGGCGAGTACCGAGCCGATGAGAAAGGTCTTGCGGTGGTTGGTCATGTTGAGTGTCTCGGATTCATCCAGGGTTCAGGCCACCGCGCGCGGCGGATAGACCCGGGTAGGCACGAAAGGGATCAGGCAGATCAGGGCCACGGCGATGCAGGCCATGACCAGGTAAAGGTCGGCGGACGTCAGCACCTGCGCCTGGTCGTGAATGCGCTTGGCAAGGCCGGCAGCGTTGTCGTCGATCAGCGGGGCATTGCCCAGGCTGTCCACCAGGTGGTTGGAATGAAAGTGCCGGCGCAGGGTGCCCAAGGCATCCAGCAGGCCACCGGCAATCACGGCGGCCAGGCCTTTGACGGTGTTGAACCAGCTGGAGGCGAACGGCCCTTCCTGCGGGCTCATGCCGTTGGTGGAGAGCATCAGCAGCGGCAGCACGGCCATTGGCTGGCCGAAGACCTGCAGCAGGTAGAACGGGTAGAAATCGCCACGGATCCACTCGCTGGTCAGCAAGCTGCTGCCCACGCACGACACCGCCAGCATGGCCAAGCCGATGGCCAGCACCCAGCGGCAGTCCACCGCACGAATGTTGCACAGCGCTGCAGTCAGTGGCAGCGCGATCAGCTGCGGCATGGCCACCAGCATCAACAGCGGGCTGGTCTGCGCCGGGCGGTAGCCCTGGATCTGCGCCAGGTACGCCGATGGAATGCTGCCCACGCCGGACAACACGATCAGCACGCCGGCCAGGGTCACCAGGGCGAAGCTGAGGTTGCGCCGCTGCAGCATGCGCAGCTGGAAGAACGGCAGCGGCTCGGACCATTCGTTGTACATGAACAGCACCAGCAGCAGCACGCCACCACCGAGCAACCAGCAGATCAGCGGCGAATCGAACCAGCCCCAGCGATCACCCAGTGACAGGCCGAGGACGATGCAACTGATGGCCGGCAGGCCGAGCAACACGCCGCGCCAATCGAACTGCTTGAAGCGCTCCAGGCGCAGCGGATCCTGCGGCAGGCCCCAGCCGACGCAGAACATGGCCAGTGCCGAGGGCAGGATGATCTGCCAGAACGCCCACTGCCAGCCGACGTACTCGGTCCACAGGCCAGCCAGCGGCGTACCGAGGTTGGGCCCGAAGGTGGCAGTCAGGGCGTAGCAGGCCAGGCCATAGACCTTGATGCCAGGGGGCAGGAAGCGCAGCGCCACGCTCATCAGCATCGGCGGCAAGGCGCCCGAGGCGAAGCCCTGAAGCACGCGCAGCAGCATCAGGCTGTGCAGATTGGGGGCGAATGGTTGCAGCAACCCGAGCACGGCAAACAGGCCGACCGCACTCATGGTGAAGCGGCGCAGGGAGAAAGTGGTGGCCAACCAAGGTGCGAAGGCCATGGCCGATACCGACGCTGCGCTGTAGACCGCCAGCAACCAGGCGCCTTCGTCGGCACCGATGCCCATGGCACCGCGGATGTCGGCGAGAGAAATCTTGGTGACCGACTCGTTGAGGCCGGCACACAGTACGGCCAGCAATACACCGAACAGCCCGACCACCACCCGCAGGCCGAACGCCGTCTGCGCAGGCGTGGCCGGCGCGGGGGCGGCGGCAATCGCGGCAGAAGGGGCGGACAGGGAACTCATGGGCAGACATCTCCAGCAACAAATTTGCGACTGGAGCCAGTCTAAGAAGGTCGAATGCTGACGAAAACTGACTTCTCGGCAGGTTTATGTTGCGCCAGACGCAATCCGCTCCTGAACCGAGTCGCCTGCTTCGCGGGCGCGCCCGCTCCCACAGCGATATTCACAGTTATTGAGGGTTGCGGTGTACCTGTGGGAGCGGGCATGCCCGCGAAGAATCCAACCTGGTCTCAAGGGTCGACGCTGCAACAGGCCTTCAAGGTCTGCCGCAGCCAGCGATGCGCCGGGTCATTGTGAAAGCGTGGGTGCCACGCCTGCAGCACGGTCACCCGCTCCAGCGGCACCGGGATCTCGAAGGAACGCAACGGCAGCCCGAGCTTGTGCACGCTGTTGAGGATATTGGCCGGCATGGGCAGGATCAGGTCCGAATCCGGCAGCGAGAACAGCGCCGAGTGGAAACTGGGGGTGATCAGCGCCACCCGCCGCTGCACCTTGAAGTTGGCCAGTTCGACATCGATCGGCCCGTTGGCGCGGCCACGGCGGGACACGCTGATCTGTGGATAACTGGCGAAGCTGGCCGGGGTGATCGGCTGGTCGAAGATCGGGTGGTCACGCCGTGCCAGGCCCACGTAGAAAGTCTGGAACAGGCTCTGCACCTTGATTTCCGGTCCCAGGTCAACGGTGGAGCTGATGATCAGGTCCGTGCGCCCATCGCGCAGCACACTGTCGTCGTCGCCACCGGGGCTTTCCGGCACGAAGCGCAGCACCGTGCGCGGCGCCTGTTCATGCATGCGCCGCAGCAGCTGGGCGCCATACAAGGCGATGAACAGGTCATTGGTGCGAATGTTGAAGGCGCGATCAAGCCTGGGCAGGTCGACTGCATCGGCGCTGCGGAACACCTCGCCAGCCTGCTCCACCAGTGCTGCCACCTGCTCGCGCAAGGCCAGCGCCCGCGGGGTCGGCACCAGGCCACGGCCGGCGCGCACCAGGATCGGGTCGCCCAGGGCATCGCGAATACGCCCCAGCGTGCGGCTCATCGCCGCCGGGCTCAGGTTCATGCGCTGCGCGGCGCCGACCACGCTGCCTTCGTCGAGCAAGGCATCGAGGGCGACGAGCAGGTTCATGTCCGGGAGTTGCATGGCCGTTTTCCGTGACAGCTGTGGGGAAAGGCGATGGTAGCAGGTTGCTGGATTGCACCAGACGCAATGCGCTCGTGCGTGGTGGGGCATTTATTCAATGGCGGTGTTCGGCCATAAATGAAGCATTGGCAGGCCTGGCCCTTTCGCGGGGCAAGCCCGCTCCTACAGCAATCCCACAATGCTCAAGTGGTGTGCAGTTCCTGTGGGAGCGGGCTTGCCCGGGAAAGGGCCGAGCCTGCAAGCACATCAGCAAGCCTCAACTTAGGATTCCGCATGCCCAGCCCCGTCCTGATCGCCATCGATGCCTCCCCCGCCTCCACCGCCCTGCTCACCCTCGCCCGCCGCTACTGCCGCCCCGATGAACATGAACTGCACGTACTGCTGGCCATCGACTCAACCTTCGCCGTGCACGACAAGCCCGCGCCCTACACCGCCGAGGAACTGGAGGAATACCCTGCCGCCTGCGAGGAGCAACGCCTGGGCGATCGCGCCGTGGGTGAAGCCGTTCAGTTACTGCAACAGGCCGGCTTCAGCAGCCAGGGCTGCATGGTCGCCGGGCAGCCGGTCGAGGCGATTGTCACCAAGGCACAACAACTCAATTGCGAGCTGATCATCATGGGCCACCGCCACCTGTCGCGGTTGGGGCGATTGCTGGACCCGTCGATCAGCGCGAAGGTGATTGACCGGGTTGAGGTGCCGGTGTTGGTGGGGGCCGCTTGAACCGCTGCTCAGTCAGGTAATGCGATTGAATTGACCAGATAATGCAATCGCATTAGCCTGATGGGCTAACCCACGCAGAGGCAACCGAGGACGATCACGTGCTAGGCCAGTTCCTGAAGTTTATGGCTCACGACATCGCAACCAATCCTCAACGGCTGCAGGTTGTCGATGCTGAGCTCATCGCTCGCCTCGACAAGCTCGTGGGTGATGCAGAGGTCAACCTGGATCAACCTCTGTTGGCAGAAGATGAATGGTGCGAACTGGAAGCCTCTCGTCCGGTTTCTTAAGCTTCGTCAGCAGCACCAGATTATGGCCCCAAGGCAATTGTCCAACAGCCTGTTGGACAATTGCCTCATCTGGCCAAGCTTCAGCAAACGCACGCATGTACATCAGATTGGCCCGAGAGAACCCCTTCATCGCGGGAAAGGCGGTTTTCAGGTCATGAGCCAGCCGCCCTCTGACCTTGGCTCCCCAACCTTGAGCTGCTTGACGTTCGATTATCCCTCGCTCGGCTTCACCACCACCGTACAGGTCGTCCCCGCCGCCAGCAGGAACCCGTCCGGCACTTCATCGATGTGAATGCGCACCGGCACCCGCTGCGCCAGGCGCACCCAGTTGAAGGTCGGGTTCACATCGGCGATCAGTTCTCGGCTTTGTGGGTTGTCGCGGTCGTAGATGCCGCGGGCGATGCTCTCCACATGCCCCTTGATGCGCTCGCCGCTCATCATTTGCAGCTCGGCCTGGTCGCCAATCTTCACATGCGGCAGCTTGGTCTCCTCGAAGAAGCCGTACACCCAGAACGAGTTCTCGTCGACCACCGCCATCACCGCTTCACCGGTACGCGCATAGTCGCCCTTGTGGATGTTCAGGTTGGTCACGTAACCGTCCACCGTGGCGACGATATGGGTGCGTTTGAGGTTCAGCTCGGCCGCTGCCAGTTCAGCCTGGGCCTGCTGGTAGTCGGCCAGGGCGGAGCTGGCGATGTTGCTGGCGTCGTCGCGGTTTTCCTTGGAGATCACCAGGTTGTCCATGTCGGCACGGCGCTTGGCGTTGACCTTGCGCATTTCCCAGGTGGCCTTGCGCGAGGCGACCAGAGCCTTGGCCTGATCGACCGCCAGTTGGTAATGCTCAGGGTCGATCTGGATCAGCAGGTCGCCCTTCTTCACCCGCTGGTTATCCTTGACCGGGACGTCCACCACATAGCCCGGCACGTCGGCGGCGACGTTGATGATGTCGGCACGCACGCGGCCGTCGCGGGTCCACGGCGTGGTCATGTAGTGCAGCCACAACTGGCGTCCGATCACCACGGCAGCGGCCAGCACCAGCAGGGTGGCGATCAGGCTGAAGAACTTTTTCATCGAAGGATTCTCACCAGTAGAGCGACAGCGCCAGGGCGCCGAACAGGCAGACGAACAGGCTCAGGCGCAGCAGCGCCGGGTGCCAGAAGAAGCGGTAGCCATCATGGCTGGCGATGAACCGGTCCAGGCCCCAGGCCAGGCCCAGGGCGAACAGGAACATCAGGGTCATGGTGGGCATGTATACGCCATGGAAGGCGATTTCACGGGGCATGATTCAGTCCTTTCGCCGGTGCCAGCGGCGACTGTGGGTCCAGCAGTGAAGAACGGATGAAGTGCAGGTAGCTCTGCACCCGGCGCAGCACCGAGGTGTCGAAGTGCCGGGCGAAGGGTTCGTCGGTGGCCTGCACGCGAGCGATGGCGTGGTCCACCGCGACCAGGGCACGTTCGTGGTTGCTGGCGCTGGGCTGCAGGAACAGGCGGGCCAGGGCGCGGCCCATGACACGAATGGCCTGGCGCCACGGTTGTGACTCGGCGTAGGCCGGGTGAATCGGAGCCCGGGCCTGCTCCTTGCGCAGTTCGATGATGGCGTGGCCGATCTCCAGCACGGTGAACATCCAGCCCATCAGCTGGCTCTGTACCTGCGGCTTGCCGGCAGCCAGGCCATAGGCCTGGTGCAACAGGTCGCGGGTGCGGCTTTCGAAGGCCGAACCGAGCCCTCGCAGGCGGCCGCTGATGGCGAACAGCACCTGCCCGCGCAGCTCCTGCTCCAGGCGACTCCATAGCCAGCGGCTGTTCGGCGGCAGGATGATCGCGCCGGCTGCGGCGCAGACGAACATGCCGATGACCATGCCGATGTAGTCGTTGATGAAGCTGTACGGGTCATAGACCGTCAGGTTGTTCGGCACCGAGCCGATGGCGAAGAACACCAGCAGGCCGATGCCGTAACCGGCGTACGCCGGTCGCGACGAGAGGAACGCACCGAGCACGAACACCGGCGCCAGGACCATGCACAGCAGCGCGAAGCCGTCGATCCAGGGGAACACGAAGAAGGTTTCGAAGAAGCCGATGAAGGCCCCGATCGCCGTACCACAGGCCATCTGGAACGACATGCGCTTGGGGTTCGGCGAAGCGGCCGAGAGGCCCACGGTGACGGTGGCGATCAGGGTCATCATGGCGCCGCTGGGCCAGTCGCTCATCAGCCAGTAGCTGCCCAGCAGCAACAGCACCGCCGAAGCGCGCACACCGGCGGCCAGCGACACCAGCCAGCTGGTCTGCGCCACGTAGGGCTCGTCCCATTGCTCGCGCTGGTGTTTGTGCGCGGCCAGCGAAGCGTGGGTTTCGGCGTAGCTGTACATCTCGTCGACGAAGCGGTAGAGCAGTTCGAACGCGGTGTGAAAGTCCAGCAGGTCGGCTTCGCTGGGCTGGGTGGCCAGATAGTCGGCGCGCAAGCTACGCACCTGCGCCTGCAGGCCTTCCTTGTAGGCCGCCAGCTCCAGCGTCAGGCGCAGCGCATCGGCGTCGGTCAGGGCCCGGCCCACATAGGGCTGCAACAGCTCCACCAAGGTGTTCAGGCCAGGCTCGATGGCGCCGACGATCTGTAGCGGGCCGCGCGCGCGCAGGCGCTCAAGCAGGCGGTGCAAAGCGTTGAAGCGCGTGGTAATGGCCATGAACTCGCTGTTCATGCGCACCAATCGGCCAGAGCGGCGACGCATGTGCGGGTCTTCGAAGGCGGTAACGTTGCGCAGGCTCTCCAGCCCCACCGCTTCGGCGACGAAGCGCACGTTGCTGGCCTCGAAGCGGTCGCGCTGGCTATCGCCGCGCAAGGCTTCCACGACGACCCCGGCGAACACGCCGAAACGCTGATACAGGGCGTTGCGCATGGCGGCACTGGCCGACTGCGGCAGGACCGCGGCGCTGACGAAGGTCGACACCAGGATGCCCAGGGCGATCTCCAGCACCCGCCATACGGCCGCCATGAATGCCTGGTCCGGGTGCTGCAGCACGGGCAGGCCGATCATCGCCGCGGTGTAGCCAGCGAGGACGAAGCCATAGGCGCGGAAAGTGCGGTAGCGCATGGCGCCGGCCGAGCACAGGCCGACCCACACCGCCAGGCTGGGCAGGAACAGCTCGGTGTTCTGCGGGAAGATGGCGATCAGCGCGACCATCATCGCCGAACCGGCCAGGGTACCGAGCACCCGGTAGAAGCTCTTGGCGAACACATGGCCGCTTTGCGGCTGCATGACGATGAACACGGTGATCATCGCCGTGCGCGGTTGCGGCAGCTCCAGGCGCATGGCCAGCCACAGGGTAATGAACGCGGCCGCAAGCACCTTGAAGATGTACACCCAGGTCACGCCGTCGGTGCGCGCCCAGGCGAAGAAGCCCCGGCGCCATTCCAGGCTCTGCAGCCAGCGCACGGGCAAACTGGAAGTGCTCATTCGGCGTCATCCGCCTTCTTGTCGAAAATGGCCAGGGTGGCCGGGGTTTTCGGCGCGGCCTGGCGTTCTTCCTGCGGCACGTCCCGGCCAGCCTGCAGGCCGCCACCCAGGGCGGTGACCAGTTCGGCATGGGCGATCAGGCGGGCAGCCTGCACCTGCTGCTGCACCTGCTGTTGGCGAAACAGCAAGGTCTGCGCATTGAGCACATTGAGGTAGTCGGTCAGGCCGCGCTGGAAGGCCACCATGGCGATGTCGTAGGTCTTCTGCGCAGCGGCCACCGATTGGGCAGCGAAGTGCGACTGTTCCTTCATCGATTCACGGCGGATCAGTTGATCGGAAATGTTCTTCAGAGCGCCGACCACGGTCTGGTTGTAGCGCGCCACCGCTACGTCATAACTCGCCGAGGCTACGCCCAGCTGCGAGCGCAGGCGGCCACCGTCGAAGATCGGCAGGCTGATCGCCGGGCCGACGTTGTAGTTGAACTTGCGCCCTGTCAGGAATTCCAGCGGACCACCGCCAGTGGCCATGAAGCCGAGGCTGCCGACCAGGTCGACGTTGGGGAAGAAGCCGGCATGGGCGACATCGATGCCACGGGCCTGGGCGGCGACCTGCCAGCGGCTGGCGACCACGTCCGGGCGCTGGCCGACCAGTTCGGCAGGCAGGTTCGACGGCAGCTTCAGCGGGGCCGCGAGGGCCAGGCTCGGCCGTTGCAATTGCGCGCCCTCCCCCGGCCCTTTACCGGCCAGCGCCGCCAACTGGTTACGGGTCAGGGCGATTTCCTCGTCGAGGCTGTCGAGCTGGCGATGGGTTTCGGGCAGCGGTGCCTCGGCCTGGCTGACCTCGAAATGGGTGCCGATGCCGCCATCCAGGCGGCGCTTGGCCAGGGCCAGGATCTGCTCCTGCTGTTCCAGCTCGGCCTTGACGATATCGCGCTGGGCGAACTGCAGGCTCAGCTGAATGTAGGCACGTACCACATTGTTCTGCAGTTCCAGCTGCGCCTGGCGGGCCTCGGCCACGCTCATGTGCGCCTGGTCGACCGACTGCTCGCTGGCATTGCGTTCGCGGCCCCACAGGTCCAGCGCGTAGCTGAAGCCGATGGCGGCGTTGTTGTCCCAGGTGTTGGCGCCCGACAGCGCACCAGGGCCGTAGAACTGGTCCTCGGGCCAGTTGTGCCGCTTGAGCGTGGCGTCACCTTTGACCTGGAGCTTTTCCGCCGACTCGACCACACCGGCCATGGCCTTGGCTTCACGCACACGCGCAGCGGCCATGGCCAGGCTTGGGCTACCGGCTACGGCGAGGTCGATCCAGCGGTCGAGTTGTGGGTCGCCATAGGCCTGCCACCAGCGCTGGTCAGGCCAGTGCGCGTCGCTGGCCGCTTCGCGAATGGCCGCGTCGGTGATCAAGGTGTTGGCTTGCAGGGTCTTGCTTTGCGGGGCGATACCCCAGGTTCCGATACAGCCGCTCAAGGTGAGACAAAGGGCACAGGCACTGAACACTTGAAGCGTTCTGATGATGCGACGCGGCACAGCTGCGATTTCCCGAGGAAGAGGTGGAGGGGCCGCGCAATTCTAGGGGGCCGCCGCACTGGCGATAAGCGTATATTCTTGCGAATCTTTGTTACCGAAACGGCGATAATCCGGCTTTGGTCGAACGCACATTCGCGTTACTTCGTGACACAATTTTGTCCTCTACCTTGAGAGTGACCCATGGACACCCTGCAAAACATGCGTGCTTTCAGTTGCGTAGCCCAGCTAGGCAGCTTTACCGCTGCCGCGGCGCAACTGGATACGACTACCGCGAACGTGTCGCGGGCGGTCTCCAACCTGGAAGCCCATCTGCAAACCCGGCTGCTCAACCGCACCACCCGGCGCATCGCCCTGACCGAGGCCGGCAAGCGTTACCTGATGCGCTGTGAACAGATCCTTACCTATGTCGAAGAAGCCGAAGCCGAAGCCAGCGATGCCCATGCCCGGCCTGCCGGCCAATTGAAGGTGCATTCGATGACCGGGGTCGGTCAGCACTTCGTGGTAGACGCCATCGCCCGCTACCGCGAATCGCACCCGGACGTGACCTTCGACCTGACCATGGCCAACCGCGTGCCCGACCTGCTCGACGAGGGTTACGACGTGTCCATCGTGCTGGCCACCGAGCTGCCGGACTCGGGCTTCGTCTCGCAACGCCTGGGCATCACCTACAGCATTGTCTGCGCATCGCCCGAGTACGTGGCCAAGCACGGTTTTGCACATAAACCGGTCGATCTGCTCAAGCATGCCTGCCTGCGCATGGTCAGCCCGGTGATTCCACTGGAAAAATGGCTGTTCGACGGCCCGGAGGGCCAGGAGCTGGTCAACATCACCAGCTCACCGTTCCAGGTCAACTCGGCGGATGCGATGAAAACCGCGATCCGCAGTGGCATGGGCATGGGGGTGTTGCCGATCTACTCGGTGATCGATGGTTTGCGCGACGGCAGCCTGGTGCGGGTGATGCCGGAGTACCGGCTGCAGGAGCTCAACCTGTATGCCATCTACCCTTCGCGCCAATACCTGGATGCCAAGATCAAGACCTGGGTCGAGTACCTGCGCAACTCGCTGCCGGAAATTCTGGCGGCCCATGAAGCCGACCTGAAAACCCACGAATTGCTGATCGCCAACTGAAAAAGCTGCTGCACGGCGGCGGTGGACAATGGTAGGTTGCTAACCAATCAACCCGACCCACCGCCCCGAGAAGTTGCCGATGAAAAAGACCGTCCTGGCCTTCAGCCGCATCACCCCCGCCATGGCCGAGCGCCTGCAGCAAGACTTCAACGTGATCGTGCCGAACCCCAAGCTCGGCGACATCAGTGCCCAGTTCAACGAAGCCCTGCCCGAGGCCCACGGCCTGATCGGCGCTGGCCGCAAGCTAGGCCGCGCGCAGCTCGAAGGTGCAGGCAAGCTCGAAGTGGTGTCCAGCGTCTCGGTCGGCTACGACAACTATGACGTCGACTATTTCAACGAGCGCGGCATCGCCCTGACCAACACTCCGGACGTGCTCACCGAAAGCACCGCCGACCTGGGTTTCTCGCTGATCATGGGCTGCGCCCGCCGCACCGCCGAACTCGACGCCTGGACCAAGGCCGGCAACTGGCAGGCCACGGTGGCCCCTTCGCACTTCGGTAGCGATGTGCATGGCAAGACGCTGGGCATCGTCGGCCTGGGCAACATCGGCGCCGCCGTCGCCCGCCGTGGCCGCTTCGGCTTCAACATGTCGATCCTGTACGCTGGCAACAGCCGCAAGGCTGCCCTTGAGCAGGAGCTGGGCGCCCAGTACCGCAGCCTGGAGCAGCTGCTGGCCGAGGCCGACTTCGTCTGCCTGGTGGTGCCGCTGTCGGACGCCACGCGCAAGCTGATCGGCGCCCGTGAACTGAAGCTGATGAAACCGAGCGCGTTCCTGATCAACATCGCCCGCGGACCGGTGGTCGACGAGGCGGCGCTGATCGAGGCGCTGCAGAACGGCACTATTCGCGGCGCCGGCCTGGATGTGTATGAGAAGGAGCCGCTGAGCGAGTCGCCGCTGTTCCAGCTGCCCAATGCGCTGACCTTGCCGCACATTGGTTCGGCGACTGCCGAAACCCGAGAGGCCATGGCCAACCGGGCGATGGAGAACCTGCGGGCAGCGTTGCTCGGTGAGCGGCCACGGGATCTGGTGAATCCACAGGTTTGGAAAGGTTGATAATGCTCTAGCGCCTGTACCGGCCTCTTCGCGGGCGCGCCCGCTCCCACAGGTACCGCACAAGGCTCAAGCCTGTGGTGATCCAGTGGGAGCGGGCGTGCCCGCGAAGAGGCCAGCCACTGCCCATTCAGCGGCATCAAACCGGCGCGCGTTGAGTTCACCATCCAGCAGCAGCTGCCCCGCATCTCTCGCGGCCAGCCGACAGACAACAGCCCCGCTGTCTGACCGCCTCATGCTAAGGCCGCAGCCGGCTTGGGCCGTGGTTTGCGGAACACCAGCACATTGCCCGCCATCACCGCCACCAGGCCCAGCAGCGCCGGTGTCGTCCACTGGTAGCCTTCGGCGAATGCCGACACATTCAGCGCCACCAGCGGGAACAGCACGGTGCAGTAGGCAGCCCGCTCCGGCCCCATGCGCCCGACCAGGGTCAGGTAGGCGGTGAAACCGATCACCGAGCCTGGGATGACCAGATACATCAGCGAACCGATGTAGCGGGTGTTCCATTCCATGGCGAAAGGGATGCCGCTGACCAGGCAATACACCGCCAGCATCGCCGCGCCATAGAGCATGCCCCAGGCATTGGTGGTCATGGGCTTGAGCCCGGCCTTCTGCTGCATGCTGGAGAGCATGTTGCCAGCCGAGAAACACAGCGTGCCAAGCAGTGCCAGGCCAAGGCCGTAGAGGGTTTCGCGGCTGGCCGCGTGGTGCGACAGCTCGGGCCAGAACAGCAAGCCCAGGCCGAGCAAGCCAAGCGCACCGCCCGCAAGGACATTGCTGGCGATCTTCTGGCCGAAGAAGATCCGGGCAGTGAGGGCATTCCACAAGGTGGCTGTGGAGAACACCACGGCGATCAGGCCGCTGGCAACCCACTGGCTCGCGGTGAGGAAGCACATGAAGTTGACACAGAACAGGCACAAGCCCTGCGCGAGGCAGATCAGGTGGCCACGCCGATTCATCGGCTGCAGGCGGCGGCTGAGCAGAAGCATGGCGAACAGGATCAGGCCGGCCAGGGCGAAGCGGTAGACGATCGACACCGGGATGGCGACTACGCCCAGTTGCAGTTTCAAGGCGATCCAGGTGGTGCCCCAGATCAGGACGGTTAGCAGGTACAGAGCGAGGTTCATGGCGGCGGTTCCTTGGGCCTATCAAGTTTCAACGCCGTCAGTGTTCTCCCTGCCCGCCGCCACGCGCTTGCACAAACTTGCGCTTTTCGCCCCTGGGTGGCTGTCAGCGCAACGCGGGCGCAGTAGGATGAGGCCAGAGGAATTGCCCATGCCCCCACTCACCCAACTGCAAGTGTTCAACGCCATGCACGCCTCGCCCAACGCCCGGCTGGAGCTGAGCGCGCACCTGGGCGACGGCTTGGCGGCGGCGTTGTGGCGCAACCGCGACGATGCGCGCGACTACCAGGCGCCGAGCCATCACACGCTGTCGTGCTATATCGCCGACGGCACCGGCACCTTTCGTCGCCAGCGCCCGGCCGACAAGGGCGCGCCAAACAAGCTGTGCATCATGCCGGCAGGGCACGAGTCGAACTGGGTGGTGAACGGTGCAATTCGCCTGGCCCACCTGTACATCAGCGAAGCGCAGTTCGCCTTGGGTTGTGTGCGCCTGCTCGATCGCGAGCCACGCGAACTGCAACTGCAGGAAGCGACCTTCCTCGATGACCCGCAACAATCCGTGCGCTTTCGCCAGTTGATCACGCTGGACTGGGATGAGCCCGCCGAGCGTCTGCTGGCCAGCAGCCTGGCGCATGAGATCGTCGACCATGCCGTGCTCAACCAGGTTGGCCTGCGCCAAGGGTTGCGCCTGAAGGGCGGGTTGGCGCCGAGCCTGCGCCGACAGCTGGTGGAGTACATCGAGGCGCATCTCGACCAGCCGATCACCCTGGGAGAACTGGCACTGCGCTGCAACCTGTCCGAGTACCACTTTGCGCGGATGTTCCGCACCAGCTTTGGCCTGCCGCCGCATCAGTACCTGCTGGCGCGCAGGCTACATCGGGCCTGCCAGCTCTTGCGCCTGGGCGAATTGCCGTTGGGCCAGGTGGCACTATTGTGCGGGTTTGCCAGTGCCAGCCATTTCAGCAACCGCTTCCGCCAGGCACTCGGTGCAACCCCTGGCGATTACCGTCTGGCCCTTCGCGGCTAAAGCCCACAAGTACTGCACAGTTTTCAAAACCTGTGATATCCCTGTTGCAGCGGCTTTAGCCGCGAAAAGGCCGGCACAGGCGGTACAAGGCTCAGAACTCGAAGGTACTCGACAGGCTCACCTGCCGCGCATCGCCAATCGCCACGAAATACTGGTTGACCGCCGAGCTGTAGTAGACCTTGTCGAACAGGTTCTTCACGTTCAGCTGCAAGCGCACATTGTGCTCGTCAAGCTTGGTCTCATAGGTGGCGAATGCATCAGCCACGGTATAGCTCGGCAGGTCGAACGTGTTGGTCGCGTTCCCCGACCGCTCACCCACATAGCGCGCCCCGGCGCCGAAACGCAGGCGATCGCCACCCAGCAGGCTGCCGAAGTCATACACCGCCGACAGCGAACCGGTATGCCGGGCCACGTTCTGCAGGCGGTTGCCTTCAAGGTCGGGGTCCTTGGTCACCTTGGCATCGGTGAAGGCGTAACTGCCGATCAGGCTCCAGCGCTCGCTGAGCTGCCCGGTCAGGTCGAGCTCCACGCCGCGTGAGCTGACTTCCCCGGCGTTGCTGTAGACCGTCTCGCCAGTGCCACTGTCGAAGTTGGAAACCAGCACGTTGCGCTTGGTGATATCGAACAGCGCCAAGGTACCGGTGAGGCTGCCCGGCATGTCGAGCTTGGCGCCCAGCTCCCAGGACTTGCCCTCCTCCGGCGCCACCGAGGAATCCAGCACCACGCCCCCGGTCAGCGGGGCGATGCTGGAGTTGGGCTTGAACGACTCGCTGTAGCTGCCATAGAACGACAGCTGGTCATCGACCTTGTAGACGATGCCCGCATGCGGCACCCAGGCCTGGCCGTTGCTGTCGGTATTGGCCTTGAACGGGCGACCACGGCCGGCGTACTGGTCATACTGCTGGTAACGCGCGCCCGCTACCAGAATCCAGTGCTCGTCCAGGTGCAGCGCGTCCTGCACGAACAAGGCGTCGGTGCGCAGCTTGTCGGTCTGGTCGCTGTCGCTCGCACGCACCGTGCTGCCCTCCACCTCCTGGCCGTACACTGGATTCAGGTAGCTGAAGGCCGATCGAGAGGTCTGACGGATCAGGTCGCCACGAAAGATCTTGCGGTCTTCGTGGTCGATACCGAACAGCAGGTCGTTCTGCATACCGGCCAACTCGACATTGCCATTGAGGCTCAAGGTGGCGAACTGGTCGCGGCTCATGGCGTTGTGGGTGCCGTCGATGCTGCGCGTCAGCGTGCCCTTGGCCTCGTTCACGCCGGTAACGCGAACCTGGCTGGCATCGTAGGTTTCGCGGTTGAAGCTGTAGCCGAAGTGCAGCTTCCAGTCGTCGGCCAGTTGGTGGTCGACCTCCAGGCGGTACAGGTCGGAGCGCCCCTCCATGTCGTTGAACGGCTCGTCCAGGCGGCGGGTGGCCGGAATGTCCAGCGGGTGGCCGTTGCTGCCGAATGCCGTGCCGCGGTCGAACGGATAGAGGAATTCGCGGTGCTCGTAGGCCAGCACTACCTGGGTGTCTTCGCCGAGCCAGGCCAACGATGGCGCCACCAGCGATTCGCGGTGCACGCCGAAGTTGCGCCAGTAATCCTCGTCCTCGTGATCGACGGTCAGGCGGTAGGCGAAGTTGCTGTCGCCCAACGCGCCGGTGCTGTCGAAGCCGCCGCCGCTGCCATTCTTGCCGCTGCCGTAAGTGGAACCGCGCACGGTCAGGGCGTTGTACTGCAGCAGTTGCGGGCGCTTGCTGACCACGTTGATCACCCCGCCCGGGTCCTGGATGCCGTACAGCAGCGAGGCCGGGCCCTTGAGCACTTCGACCCGCTCGGTAGTGGCATTGAGGCTGCGGCCCTGCACCACCGGCATGCCGTCACGCATGATCGAGCCGTCGCGGTTGTCACCGAAGCCGCGTTTCATCACCGTGTCGGACGTGCCACCGAAGTTGTTGCCCTGGGTAATGCCACTGACATTGGCCAACGCGTCGTCAAGGTTGCGTGGGGCCTGATCGCGGATGACCTGGGCCGGTACCACGTTGATCGCCTGCGGGATGTCCTGGGCGGGGCCCTGGCCGCGCATGATCGAGGCACTGGCGGGTGGCTGATAGCTGTAGCTGTCCATTTGCGAGGTCACCGTGGTGGCCTGCAGGTTGAGGGCGCCAGAGGTATCTACAGGTTCGAGCGTCAGGGTGCGTGCATCAAGGCGGCGCCAGTTCAGCCCACTGCTACCCAGCAGCCGTTGCAGGGCCTGCTCGGCGCTGAACGAGCCATTGAGGGCCGGGGCCTGCACAGCAGGCAGTTCGAGGCTGTAGACGACACTCTGGCCAGTGGCACGGCTGAAGGCGCTCAGGGCCTGGGCCAGCGGTTGGCCGGGCTGGTCGAAAGCGTGCAGTTGCAGTTGCTCGGCGGCCATGAGGCCAGGGGCAGCGGTGATGGCCGGGCACACTGCAAGGCCAAACCAGAGGGAGACGCAACGCGAGGTGAACTTCATGGACGCTGACCTGTGAGAGGGTTATTACTGCGAATGAATCGCACTTCCACTCATTACACGGATGCAGCGTCTGGTTACCTCATCCGCTTTTGCAATTTTTTTTCAGCGGATCACGGTCAGCCGCCCCAGCAAGGTTTGCCGCGAGAAACCCAGCACCTTGCCTAGCGAATCCAGTGCAGCCAAAGGCTCATCCACCGGGAAACTGCCGCTCACCTTGCGCTGCCCCAATACTCCATCCAACAACACGATACGGCCGGGGTAGTACCGACCCAGGTCTGCCACTACCTGCGCCAGCGGCACCTGGTAATAGTTCAGCCAGCCTTGGCGCCAGGCCAGGCGGCTGTCGCCGTCGACACTCGCCAGCTCGCCTGCGTGCCCATCGGCATAGGCCAGTTGCTGGTTGGCCGTCAGTATCTGGCCGGCCTGCCCCGCGGCCGGGATGACGGCCACACGCCCACTGCGGACGATGACCTGTGCACCCTGCCCTTGGTCACGCACTTCGAACTGCGTACCCAGCACCCGAACCTCGCCGCCAGCCGCTTCCACCACGAATGGCTGCCCGGTATGGGTAACCTCGAAGAACGCTGCGCCATGCAGCAGGCGTACACGGCGTTCACCTTGCCGGAAATCGACGGCGATGGCGCTGCCCGCATCCAGGGTCACCTGCGACTGGTCCGCCAGGGTTACCTGGCGAATCGCATCACTGCTGCTGAAATCGGCCTGCAGGTCCAGTAACCAGTCACCCGGCCGCCAGCCACCCGCCACGCTGACCGCCAGCACCAGGCACGCCGCTGCCAACGCCATGCCAGCGCGTCGCCAGTGGCTTTTGCCGGGTGGCTTGGCCATGGCCAGCAAGTAAGGCTGCAGGTCTGCATGCTGTTCTTGCGCCAGACGCGCTGCCGGTGTTTCGCTGAGCTGCATCAGCAACTGGGCTTCGGCATAGGCTTGGCGATGCTTGGGATCGGCCAGCAACCAGCGCTTGAACGGCGCACTGCTTGCCGCTTCAGGCTGCTCGTTGATGCGGATCAGCCACTGCAAGGCAGCCTCGGACTGGGCAGCGGTAACCGGGTCTGGGTGGCTCATCGGCGGGCGCTCCCAGGCCTGCGAGTGAAGGTCGCGGGCTCGGCAACACTGGCCTTGCACGCTTCGAGGGCGCGCATCATATGCTTTTCCACACTGCTCTGGGAAAGCTGCATGGCCTTGGCGATCTCGCCGTACTTGCAGCCGTGGACGCGGTTGAGCAGAAAAATCTGCCGGGTACGCTCAGGCAGCGCTCGCAGGGCGGCTTCAATGCGCTGCAGGTCATGATCGACCTCGACGGCCTGCTCTGGCGCCTGGGCCAGAGCCGCTTCATCACGCTGCAGCGAGGCTTCGGCAAGGCGTTCGCGACTGCCTGCACTGCGCAGATGATCGATGGCAAGGTTGCCGGCACAGCGCAGCAGGTAGGTATCGAGCGCTTCGACCTTGACCTCGGGGCGACGCCAGAAGCGCAGGAACAGCTCTTGCACCAGGTCGGACGCAGTAGCGCGGCAGCCTACCCGACGGCTGACCAACGCCTCCATGCGCGCACGCTGGGCGAGGAAAACCTCGAGGAAACGCGCGCGGGTGCTGTCGCTCTCGGTTTCGCTCAAGGCATCACCCCGCAACCACGGCCAACAGCGGGCCCAGTACCAGGCTGGCGGCAGCCAGGCCCAGCAACGCCCGCGGCATGTAAGGCAGACCGAACACCCACAGGGTAACGCCGGCCATCAACAGCGCGGCCCACTCCACCAGCCCGTGGGCCCAGCCACGACAGTGAACGGATAGCACCAGGGACAATATGAGCAGCAGCCAACCGCCAGCGCGCAGTGCACGCAACTGGGCCGGGCGGGGCTTGTGCTTGAGCAGCTCGTTGTAATGCTTTTCCATCGCCAGGCACAGCGCGGCGAAACCGGCGAAACCGATAAGGGCAATGCTCAGCATCACTGCACCTCGACCATTTTGGGCGAGACCTTGGCCGCCTTCGCCGCACGTTTTGCGACGGGCTTCGGTGGGCGCAGCATCTTGCTCGCGGCCCAGGCCAGGAACAGCCCACACGCCAGGGCGGTAAGGTCGAAACCGGCCATGGCCCAGTCACCCTCAGGCACAGAGACGTTCAACCCCTGGCCGGTGCTCAAGGCGTTGAGCAACGGCAACAGGGCAAAAGCCAGTGCCCCCATTGCCAGCTGCTCGCCCCAGGCCCTGCGCCCCGGGCGCAGCACGGCATGCAGCAGTGACGCCAGCCAGACCAGGAAGAACGTGTTCACCTCCCAGTCAGCACGCCCATGCAGTGCCACCGGCAGCAACCGGTTGGCCCAGAAGAAACCGGCCACGGCCAGCACCAGGCCACTCATGCTGGCGATGTTGAGCACTTCGACCAGGCGCAACTCGCCCGGCAGACGTTCGCTCCTGGCATGCTTGAGCTGGCGTTTGCCCAGCCACATCACCAGGCCGGTGCCGATCACCGCCGTGCCGGCAAGCCCGAAGGCGAAGTACAACCAACGCAGCCAAGGCCCGGCGTAGTTGCCCATGTGCAGGCCGGCGAAACTGAACGAGGTCATCATCGCGGCGCTTTCCGGCGCGCCCTGTTTCAGCAGTTCGCCAGAGGCCCCATCGAAGGTCCAGTTGGCACTGCGCTTGTAGGGGACGTTATCCGCCGATGACTGGGTGAAGACGACACGGGCATTGCGATCGCCCGCGTTCTGCACCTGGATAAGCCCGATGCGTGCGCCCGGCACCAGCGCCTGCACCTTGGCATGGAGGCTCGCCAGCGGCACCAGAGGCGCGGCGACATGGGCTGGCTTGGGTGCCTGGTCGCGGCCGAACAGGTCATTGAAGTACCCGTTGGTATTGCCGTAACTGGCCATGATGCTGGCCGGCATGACCATGTACATGAACAGCACCAGGCTGCTGTAGCTGATCATCAGGTGGAACGGCAGCACCAGCACGCCAATGGCATTGTGGCCATCCAGCCATGAGCGCTGGCCCTTGCCAGGGCGGAAAGTGAAGAACTCCTTGAAGATCTTCTTGTGGGTAATGATCCCGGTGACCAACCCCAGCAGCATGATGAAGGCACACAGCGTCGACAGCCAGCGGCCCCATGGATAGGGCATCTGCAGTTCAAAATGGAAGCGGTAGAAGAACTCGCCGCCACGGCTTTCGCGCGCATCGACCGGCTGCCCGCTCTGTGCATCCAGGTTCTTCCTGACAAAGCCCCGAGGCCCACCCTCGGGGTCGCGCCAGCCGACGTTCAAGGCGGCGTCGCGCTCGCTTGGCAGGCGGATCATCCAGCTGTCCGAGTGCGCGGCGTTGCGCTCCAGATAGCGCTGGGCCAAGCCCAGGCTGGTCACCGGGTCGAGCGTATGGCGGCGCACTTCCGGCTGCGCCCAGTGGCTGACCTCTTCCTTGAAGTACGACAGGGTGCCGGTCAGGAAGATGGCAAACAGCAGCCAGCCGAATATCAGGCCAGTCCAGGTGTGCAGCCAGGCCATGGCCTGGCGGAAGCCTTCCTTCATGGGTTCTTCATCCAGTAGGCGAACCCGCCGAGCAGGCCCAGCACCAGGCTCGGCAACAACACGCCAAGCCAGGCACGCAAGGCGCTGCGGCAGGCGAAGCACCAGATGAAGGCCAGCAGGTAGAACACAAACGAGAGCATCAGGCCGGACAGCGTGGCGTCGACCTGGGGCAACGGCAACAGCAGGGCCAGGCAGACACTGACCGACGACGCCAGCAGATAGCCGCCCAGCAATGCCGCCAGGCTGCGTGAAACCACGGCCAGGCGATAGCTGAGAGGGAGTCCGGCGGCGGAGCGCTTCATGGCGAGGGTCCGGGGAATGGGGATGCAATAGTAATGAGTTTAATTCTCATAAGCAAAATCTCTATGGAGGCTATCGGGTGTTCGCCGTCAGATATTCAGCGCCTATGAGACCGAGCGTCGCCCGCGCGGCGCTCGATCGCACAGGCGCTGCAAGGCTCGCGGCGAATCCATGTTGGCGGCCCCCTCCAATGAATTTGCTACAGAAAATTTATTTTCAAAAAGGGGTTGTATTCGTTTCGCCGTTGCCTGACCTTAGAGTCAAGAGGCGCAGAAATACCAAGGCCCTCAATGGCCTAGGCACGCCTCCATGCGAGCAAGCTGAATAAGGATTGGAATCATGCAAATCCAGGTCAACAGCAGCAACCATATCGAAGGCAACATCCGTCTCAACGAGTGGGTCCGCAGTACGCTGGAAGCCACCCTCGAACGCTATGACGACGACCTCACCCGCATCGAGGTGCATCTGCGTGACGAGAACGGCGCCAAGCCCGGCCCGCATGACAAACGCTGCCAGTTGGAGGCTCGCCCGAAAGGCCATCAGCCGATTTCCGTGACCCACACTGCCACCTCACTGGACCAGGCGGTCGACGGTGCCGCCAGCAAGCTGAACAATGCGCTGGAACACTTCTACGGCAAACTGCGCAGCAAGCGCGGGGTACTGGAACTGACCGACCCCGACGCCTGACAGGCTCCCTGAACAACAACGCCCGGCTCGCGCCGGGCGTTTTGGTTTGCACCGATCAATGGGGATGAACCATCGTGCAGGTTACCCGGTCAACTTCTGCAGTCATCCATTGCGGACCCAGACCATGAACAATCCATTTGAACAGATCAGCGCCGCCTTCGCCTCCGAATACCGGATCAACCTGAGTATCGAACGGCTGGACGGCAGCATCATGCTGACCCTTTCCGATGACGCCGGCGTGGTTGCCAAGCGCCTCATCAGCCAGGCCCAGCGCAACGACCCTGTGCGCCTGCAACGGGTCATCGACAGCATCCGCCTGGGCCTTGCGATCGAACTGGGGCAGAACCCGTTGCAGGTGTTGGCCGCCCTGACCCGCGATACGCGCCCTGACGCCCGCCCGTTCGCAGCAGTGAGCGTGGCCAACTGAGGATCAGGCCAGCGTCAGCATCTCGCCGATTGCTTTCTCCAACTCCGTCAGGCGCCAGTTACCTACGCGGTGCGCGGCATCAAAGCTATTGGAGCGGTGGAACAGACCGACCAGGCCCTGGTCGTAAGTGGGCTCCTGGCCTCGCTTGAGCCAGTACAACGACTCCTCCACCAGGGAACGGCTGCCGACCACTTTCAATTCGACGACATCGGCGACTTCGGTGACATACACCCCATTCGGGTCGAGCCCCAACGGCGCAAGCACCTGCTTCAGGTGGGCATGTACAGCTTCGGTATTTCTGCTCAATTTATTCTCCTGTCGGCGCCACCGTGCGCGACCCGCTGTCACGACGCTCTGCCAGGCGCCAGCCAGGATTCAACGATGCCTGAGCCCATTGCCAGCGGTAGCCGGTTAGCCCCTCACTTACCCTCCTCCACTTCCTTGCCGCTGGCGTCCAGCACCTTGGTCGAGGGGTAGCGGTAAGAGGCGTAGCGCACCACCAGGATCGAGAACGCCAGCAGCAAGATACCACCGCACACGTACAACAGCCCCTCGTCCGGCGCCTTGTGGTGCGACACGTCGCCAATCAGCAGGCGCGTCAGCGCGGTGATCGCCACATACAGCAGGAAGCGAATGGGCATGTGGTTGGTCTTGAAGTAGATACCGACCATCGCCCCCAGCTCCAGGTAGATGAACAGCAGCAGGATGTCGTCGACGCTGACCCCGCCCTTGCCGAGCATGTCCAGGAACGTTACCACCGCCGCGTAGGCGGTAATCGCGCCAATGCCGAACAGCGCCAGGTAGTGGAACGCTTCCACGCACAGGTTGCCCAGCGCGTCGGCCGAGCCGTGCAGGCCCTTGCGCAGTTTTTCAGCCCATTTGATATCCACGATGTGCGATTCCCCGATACGACATGAAGGATGATGCGTCACGCCTGTGACGCTTGTGCCATGCAGTTAAAGGGCCAGGCCCCTGCCTTGGAAGGCGACCGATTGCCGCAAGGCACGGGCAGCGAGCGAATTCGGTACAGCTACAATTTCCGGTTGCGAAATGACTGCCTTGTCATTACTGTATATAGATACAGTATTCGGTGACGGCATTCTGCCCGACTGCCTGGATAGCAACTGAACCGCACAGCAGCAGGCGCACCACAGCGCCCCTGCCCCACTGACCGAGAGGCCTCGTATGGCTGTTGAGATTCTTTACCGCAGCACGCGCGATTTGGAGACCACGTTCTTGGACCGCAAACTCGCAGATGCCCATGACCAGATGCTGGAACTGGCCGAGGTGCTTACTCAGGTTCTGGTTAAACACGTACCTGGGCTGGATGAAAACATCGCCGAAGAGGCCAGCATCTTCATGGCCAAGAACAGGGCTGTGTTTGCAGCGGCGTTCAAGAGCAATGCGGCGGCTTTGGCTGAGCTGGATACAGCGGAAAAAGCCAGCGAGTAGGCCGCACCTCCGAGTCGGGGTCACCGCCTGCAAGGCACCTCCCAGGCATGCCTTCCCAGGAGAGATCATGAAACGCAGGCAAACCGTCGAGCAGGTGCGCTGGGACCTGGCACTGCGCTACAAGCTGATCGAGACCGTCGCCTGGTGGGAAGGCCGCCTGACCACCGGCCACCTGATGCAGAGCTTCGGAATCAGCCGGCAGCAGGCATCCAAGGACATCAATACCTACATCACCGAGCATGCGCCGAAGAACCTGGTGTACGACAAACAGCTCAAGGGTTATGTACCCAGCAATCAGTTCATACCCAAGTTCATCGAGGACAGCGCAAGCGCCTACCTGCAACTGCTGTATCAGAACGGTGAACGCGCTCCGCACATTGACGGCCTGGCACTGGCCTACGCCCACACCAAGGTGCTCGAAGTACCGGACCGGCCCATTCGGCCAGAAGTTCTGCGCCCCCTGCTCAAGGCCTGCCGTGAAGGCCTGCGCCTGGAAACCGAGTACGTTTCACTCAACACGCCGAACGTCGAAATACGCCTCATCGCCCCGCACACGCTGGTCTACACCGGCATGCGCTGGCATGTGCGGGCGTACTGTGAAAAGAACCGTCAGTACCGCGACTTCGTACTCAGCCGTTTGCGCGGGCAGCCGGGCCTGCTGGACGAGTCGCCCAACCCCCGGGCACAGGATGAAGACTGGAATACCGAAATTGCGGTGATCTTCAAGCCCGACGAGCGTTTGAACGAGGCGCAGAAGGCAATCATCGAAGCCGACTTCGGCATGATTGACGGGCGACTGGTGGTGCCGAGCCGCAGGGCTCTGGTCAAGTATGTGCTGCAGCGCCATCAGATCGACCCGCGCAACGTGGCGACCAGCCCTGAAGCGCAACAGGTAGTGGTCTCCAACCTCAAGCAACTGAGGCCCTGGCTCATGCATGATTGAGGCAGTTGCGCCAGGCCCTCAACCGTACAACATGCGCTCGGCCAGCATCTGCGCCACTCTGGCCGGGGAGCGCTTTTCCGCCTGGGCATGGCCGAACACCTCGGTCAACCGCGTCGGTATCCGCGCCAGATGCGCAGTGATGGTACCCAGGTCGCCTCCGTGATGCTTCAGCGCTACGTAGATCAGGCCACCGGCATTGATCACGTAGTCAGGGGCATACAGAATGCCGCGCGACTCCAGCTGATCCGCCACCTGCAAGGTGGTCAGCTGATTGTTGGCCGCCCCCGCCACCGCCGCGCAACGCAGCTGCATCACCGTCTGGCCATTGAGCACCGGGCCCACGCCACAGGGCGCGAAAATATCGCAAGGGGTGCTGATCAGGGCGTCATTGGTCACCGGGTGAGCATTGAACTGCTCTACCGCCAAGCGTACGCGGCCAGGGTCCAGGTCGCTGACCAGCAACTCCGCCCCTGCCGCATGCAGTTGCTCGGCCAAGGCATAACCGACATTGCCCAGCCCCTGCACAGCGACGCGCAAGCCTTCGAGGTTGCTGCTGCCCAGGCGTGCCTGCGAGGTGGCGCGTATGCCGGCGAACACGCCCATGGCAGCATGCGGTGACGGGTCGCCAGAGGCCGTGGTGCTGGTCACATGCGGTGTGCTCTGGGCAATGCAGTCCATGTCCAGGGTCGAGGTACCACTGTCGACGGCAATGATGAAACGCCCTTGCAAGGTATCGATGAAGCGGCCGAACGCCTCGAACAGTGCCGCACGGTTTTCCACATGCGGGTTGCGCATGATCACCGCCTTGCCGCCACCCAACGGCAGGCCCGCCAGTGCTGCCTTGTAACTCATGCCTTGGGCCAGGCGGATGGCATCGGTCATGGCGCTCTCGTCATCGGCATAGGGCAGGTAGCGACACCCCCCCACTGCAGGGCCCAATTTTTCGCTGTGAATCGCCACTACGGCCTTGAGGCCAGTGGGCGGGTCAATGAACAGGTGCAGCGACTGGGTACGGGTGCTTTGCATCAGAGCGAACATCGACAGGCTCCCCAACGAGGTGCTCCTACCAGTATAGGCATGCGCCAAGGTACGGCGCCGTCGGCGGACCACTGGACGAATCCACGCCCCACGGCTAATACTCAAGCGTGTGTGGAGAGCCCTGATGAAGCCACGTCAAGCCTGCCTGGCCTGCCTGGAGCGCGAGCCGGTCGCCCTGCTGGAAGCTGCGTTGTGGATTGCCGCCGAGCATGATCGAAAGGTCGAGCCTGCGGCCAGCCTTGCCACGTTGCAAAACCTGCAAGGGCAGATCAGTGCCTGCCTGCCCATGCTGCCATTATCCGAACTGGCCCAGCCGCTGCTGCGACAGCTCAATGCACTGGGTTTCCAGCAGGACGAACTCCATCCGCTGCGGCCGCATGCGGCGTTGCTGGACAAGGTACTGCAGCGCCGACGCGGCCAGCCCCTGGCATTGGCGATCGTTGCTCTGGAACTCGCCCGGCGCCTGTCCATACCCCTGGAAGGCGTGGCATTCCCTGGGCACTTCCTGCTGCGCGTACCCGGTGCCGACCACCTGCTCGACCCTTGTGGGGGCCGGCGCCTGTACCCCAAGGACTGCCGCGAGCTGCTGGCGCGCCAGTTTGGCCCGCATGTGCCGCTGACTGCCGAACACCTGCGCAGCGCCAGTGCCACACAGATACTGCAGCGCCTTTCGCGCAACCTGCGCCAGTTGCATATGAGCAACGACAACCACTTGGCTGCACTGATCGACGCCGAACGGGTCATGCAACTGGGCCCGGCCCAAGTCAGTGACTACATGACCCGCGCAACGCTGTATCAACACCTGGACTGCCCGCAGGCCGAACGTTTCGACCTGGAACACGCCCTGCTGCTGACCGACGACCCGGTTCAGCGCCTTAAGCTGTCCGAACGTATCGGCAAGCTACCGGCAGTGAACCGTTCGATTCACTGAGTCGGCGTGTCCACCTGACAGGACGGGTGCGCCCTGGCGAACGCCGGATGCGCCTTGGCCAGTGCAGCGACCCGGGCTATGCGGGGGTAGCCGCTGAGGTCGATGTTGAAGCGCTCGGCCGCATACAGCTGCGGAATCAGGTAGACATCCGCCAGCCCCGGCTCGTCGCCAAAGCAATAACCGTGATCGCCAATCAACTGCTCAACGGTGGCCAGCCCCTGGCCGATCCAGTGTGCGATCCACTGATTGACCTGCGCCTCGTCGTGGCCCAGCTGGCGCAGTTGGTTGAGCACGCTGACATTGTGCAGCGGGTGCACATCGCAACCGATGATTGCCGCCACGCCACGCACCTTGGCCCGCAGCGCAGCGCCAGCCGGCAGCAACGCGGGCTGTGGATAAACCTCTTCCAGGTACTCGATGATCGCTGGCGACTGCACCAGCAATTCACCGCCGTCGGTTCGTAAGGCCGGCACCCGGCCTTGCGGGTTCACCGCGACGTAGGCATCACCGCGCTGGTCGCCCTTGAGCAGGTTGACCGGCAGGGCCTGGTAGTCCAGGCCCTTCAGCGCCAGGGCAATGCGCACCCGATAGGAAGAGGTGGAACGGTAATAGGTATACAGCTCCATGGCCTGCTCCCTCAGTTGGCTGCGATGACCTTGCCGCGGCATTCGCCGAAGCCGATGCTGGCCACGCCCTCACGCTTGCAGCGGGCGCGCAGGATGATCTCGTCACCGTCTTCGAGGAACTTGCGGATTTCGCCGCTGGCCAGCTCCACCGGCTGCTTGCCGCCTACGGTGGTCTCCAGCAGGCTGCCGTACGAATCGGGTGAGGCACCGGACAGCGTGCCGGAACCAAACAAGTCGCCAGGCTGCAACTGGCAGCCGTTGACGCTGTGGTGGGTGATCAGCTGGGCAACGGTCCAGTACATGTTCAGGGTGTTGCTCAAGGCCAGACGCTGGGCCGGCATACCCTGCTCGCGCATGCGCTCGGTGAGCAGCAGCACTTCCAGCTCGATATCGAAGGCGCCATTGGCCTGGTCACGCTCGTCGAGCAGGTAAGGCAGCGGCTGCGGGTCCCCCTTCGGCCGGGCCGGCTGGGCACAGCGGAACGGCTCCAGGGCCTCGGCAGTGACTACCCAAGGCGAAAGCGTAGTGATGAAGCTCTTCGACAGGAACGGGCCCAGTGGCTGATATTCCCAGGCCTGGATATCCCGCGCCGACCAATCATTGAGCAAGCACAGGCCGGCAAGGTGCTGGTCAGCTTCGGCAATCGGGATGGCCTGGCCGATGTCGTTGCCTTGGCCGATCCAGATGCCCAACTCCAGTTCGTAGTCCAGCCGCGCGCAGGGGCCGAAGCTCGGTTCGGTGTGGCCGGGCGGCAGGGTCTGGCCTTTCGGGCGACGGACCTCGGCCCCCGAGGGACGCAAGGTCGAGGCGCGGCCGTGGTAGCCGATCGGTACGTATTTGTAGTTGGGCAGCAGCGGATTGTCGGGGCGGAACAGCTTGCCGACATTGGTGGCGTGCTGGATGCCGACGTAGAAATCGGTGTAGTCACCGACCTTGGCCGGCAGGTGCAACTGGCACTCACTGGCTGGATACAGCGCAGCCTTGAGTTCAGCCTGGTGTTCGCTGTGTTCGCCCAGCAGCACCAGCAGACGCTCACGCAGCGCCACCCGGGCAGCACGCCCCAGGGCGAAGAACGCGTTCAGCGCACCACCGCGGGTGGCTTCCACCGCTGCCTTGGCCTGGCCAGTGAACAGGCCCGCGGCCAACGCGGCCTCCAGGTCAAGGATGGCATCGCCGATGGCGACGCCACAGCGCAGTGCTTCACCCGGGCGGCTGAAGACGCCCAGCGGCAGGTTCTGCAGCGGGAAGTCGCTGTGCCCGTTGGCGTGCTCGACCCAGCTACGGGCAATGGCGGTCTGGTTCATGGGTTATCTCCGGTTCGGGTTGAAGGTGCTCGGCAAGGTGGCCCAGCAACTATCGTAGTCGGCCTGCAATTGCGGGCTGTCGAGGGCCTGCAGGCTCGGGCGCAGCACTTGACTGGTCTCGAACATGAAAGCCATGGTGTTGTCGATCTTGTGCGGAGCCAGCTCGGCAGCGATGGCCTTTTCGCAGGTTTCGGCATCCGGGCCGTGGGCGCTCATCACCCCATGCAACGAGGCACCGCCCGGCAGGAAACCTTCGGCCTTGGCGTCGTAGGCACCGTTGATCAGGCCCATGAACTCATTCATCAGGTTGCGGTGGAACCACGGTGGACGGAAGGTGTTCTCGGCTACCATCCAGCGCGGCGGGAAGATCACGAAATCCATGTTTGCCATGCCGTGCACGCTGGTCGGCGAAGTCAGCACGGTGAAGATCGACGGATCCGGATGATCGAAGCTGACCGTGCCAAGGGTGTTGAATCGGCGCAGGTCATACTTGTAGGGCACGTTGCTGCCATGCCAGGCGACCACGTCCAGCGGCGAGTGCTGCAGTTGGCAGGCCCAATGCTCACCGAGGAACTTCTGCACCAGTTGCACCGGGCCATTGAGTTCTTCGTAGTGCGCCACCGGGGTGAGGAAATCACGCGGGTTGGCCAGGCCGTTGCTACCGATAGGGCCCAGGTCAGGCAGGCGCAGCGGCGCGCCGTGGTTTTCGGCGATGTAGCCCCGGGCCTGGCCATCGGGCAATTCGACACGGAACTTCATGCCCCGCGGGATCACGGCGATTTCCTGAGGCTCGACATCCATGACGCCCAGTTCGGTAGCGATGCGCAGGCGGCCCTGTTCCGGCACCAGCAGCAGTTCGCCGTCGGCATCGAAAAACACCCGTTCCATGGAACGGTTGGCGCGATAGATGTAGATGCTGACCCCTGCCGGCTTCTCGGCGGCCGAATTGGCCACCATCGGCAGCCAGCCTTCGATGAAATCGGTTGGCTCGCTGGGGATGGGCTGCGGATTCCAGCGCAGGCGGTTGGGCGTGACCGCGCCCAGCGGGCCGCTCAATGGCTGGCGCTGCAGGCGCTCGAAGCGCGGATGCAAGGCCGACGGGCGGATGCGATACAACCAGGTACGGCGCAGCTCGCTGCGGGCCATGGTGAACGCCGTGCCCGACAGCAGTTCGGCGTACAAACCGTAGGGGGCCTTCTGTGGCGAGTTTTGCCCCACCGGCAGGGCGCCTGGCAGGGCTTCGCTGGCGAATTCGTTGCCGAAACCGCTCAGGTATTGAAGATCGGGGGACGTGTCGCGGTTCATCGAAGCCTCCGGATATTGTTTTTGTCGTAATCAGATTACGAATAACGTAATTTGCTCCCCGTCAGGCGTCAAGCTATAAAGGCGCGACGCGAAAAATCCGGAAGCCTCCTACCCATGGCCAAAGCCAGCCCCCCCGCCGACCACGGCAAGCAGAAAGTCCGCTCGGCGGAAGTCGGCACCGACATTCTCAAGGCCCTCGCTGAACTGTCGCCGTCTACCTCGCTGTCGCGCCTGGCCGAACATGTGCAGATGCCGGCGAGCAAGGTGCACCGCTACCTGCAGGCGCTGATCGCCAGTGGTTTCGCCGAGCAGGATGCCGCCACCAACCACTATGGCTTGGGGCGCGAGGCATTGCGCGTGGGGCTGGCGGCGCTGGGCAGCATTGATGTACTGAAAGTGGCAGCACTGCCACTGTCGCAATTGCGCGATGAGCTGAACGAGAGTTGCTTCCTCGCCGTGTGGGGCAATCAGGGCGCCACCGTGGTCAGCATCGAGCCCGCCGTGCGCGCAGTCACGGTGGTGACCCAGATCGGTTCGGTGCTGCCGCTGCTCAGTTCCTCCACCGGCCTGGTGTTTGCAGCCCATCTGCCCGAGCGTGAAACCGTCGAGCTGCGTGACCGCGAGCTGGCCGTGCTGCAGCAGCGCGCCAGCGACTACGAAGGCTTGCTGGCAGGCATCCGCCAACAAGGCCTGCACCATGTGCACGGCCTTTTGATGCCAGGTGTGGATGCGTTATCTGCCCCGGTATTCAATGCCATGGGGCAGATCGCGGCGGTGATGACCGTGGTCGGCCCGACCTCGATCTTTCACGCTGATGAACACGGACCAGCTGCACAGCGCCTGCTGGCAGCGGCGCGGAATACCAGCTGGCGCATGGGCTATTCGCCAGCGGCGTGAAGTGCCCGCCGGCACTGTTGCCCGAAACGTAAAGGTGAATGTCACAAGCGGCTATTTTTCCCACTGGATCAAGCGCTTATTCTTGCCTCACTGGCCGGCATGAAGGGCTCTACCCCCCGCCTTTCAGGCCCGCGAGGTTCACCGACGTTGATTTTGAAGCTCCTTGATCTAACGTCTCGATTGGCCGCTGCGTCTTGCAGCGGCCTTTTTTATTTCTGCAGGTTGGCCATCATCTGTTGCAACGCCTGCAGGTTGTCCTGCGGGTGCACTGCCCCTTCGAAATCACCAATCTGCGCCCAGTGTTCCGCGACCTGCTCCGGGGTGATCCCCTGCTCGGGATTGAAACCGACCCCGAGGCTACGCTCCCAGCGCACCTTGCCCACCCAGCCACCGCCCACCTCGAACAATTCGCCGCTGTCCTGGCACTGCTCGCTGCTCAGGTAGACCACCAAAGGGCTGATCAACTCCGGCCTGAGCCGCTCGAACACCCGTGGGGGTATCAGCCCTTCGGTCATGCGCGTGCCACCGGTAGGGGCGATGGCGTTGACCAGCACGCCATGCTTGCGCCCTTCGATGGCCAGGGTGCGGGTCAAACCATACAGCCCCAGTTTGGCCATGCCGTAGTTGGCCTGGCCGAAGTTGCCGTAGATGCCCGAGGTTGAAGCAGTGAAGATTACCCGCCCCCAGTTCTGCTCACGCAGGTGTGGCCAGGCAGCCCGGGTGACCTTGTAGGCGCCTTCGACGTGGACCTTGTAGACCAGATCCCAATCGCTGTCGTCCATTTTGTGGAAGGCCTTGTCGCGCAGGATGCCGGCGTTGTTCACCAGCACATCGACCCTGCCGAAACTGTCCAGCGCTTGTTCGACGATGCGCGCACCGTCGCCCACCGAATCGTGGTTGGCCACCGCAGTGCCCCCGGCAGCGCGGATTTCGGCCACGACCTTGTCGGCGGCCGACGCATTGGCACCTTCTCCATGGGTCGAGCCGCCCAGGTCATTGACCACGACCCTGGCGCCACGTGCGGCAAACAGCAAGGCATGGGCACGGCCCAGGCCGCCACCGGCTCCGGTGACGATCACTACACGGTCTTGCAGACGTACCGGCTCGCTCATGCTCAAGGCTCCAGGTCAGGTTGAATGCATCGATTGTCCGCCCGCCCAGGCAAGCGAACAATCAAGCTCACCCTGGCTGAATGCCGGGCGATAACGGCAGGCGATGATCGCGGCTCAGGACCAGGCGACTTTCTGCGGTAAATAGCTCAGCAGCTGTTCGCGAAAGGCCAGGTAATGGCGCAGCACCTGCGCCGGCGCTTCGGTGTGCGGGTAGTGGCCGATGCCTTGCAGTTGCACGATATCGGGGTGCGGCACCAGCTGCCGATAGCGCTCGACCATCTGCGCACCGGACAAAGGGTCGGCAATGCCGTTTATGAACCGCAACGGCACACCACTGCGCTGCAAAGCCCCGACCCAGCGCTCGCGGTGCTGCCTTCGCTCAGGCTGGTAACCCACCAGCTTGTGCAGGATGCGCGTACCGTTGCGGCTGGCGATCAGGCTCCAGCAATCGTCCAGCGCGCTTTCACTTGGGTGGGTGCACGGGCCGTAGATCTGGATGACGTTGCGCACCAGATCGTCGCGCCCGAACGAACGCCCCACCAGCCAGCCCAGGCGACTGAGCAGCAGCTTCTGGATTCTTGGGATCTGACAGCTTTCCGGGAACAACCCACTGTTGAGGAACACGCAACTGGCGATATCGGCACGCTGTTCGTGGTGGCGCGACAGCAGTTCCTGAGCGACGCTGCCACCGTAGTCATGCGCCAGCAGATGAATCGGCTGGTGAATATCCAGATGGCTCAGCAACGCCTGCTGCAGGTCTGCTTGCTCGATCAGGCTGTAGCGGTGGTTGAGCGGCTTGGCAGAATCGCCGAAGCCGAGCATGTCGCAGGCAATCACCCGGAAGCGCTGGGTCAGCGGCGCCCATAGGTAATGCCAATCCCAACTTGCGGTGGGAAATCCGTGCAAAAGAAGCAGGGGCTCTCCTTGCCCTGCGGTCCAGTAGCGGATGCTCTGGCCCCGGAACGAAAAATCCTGCCCCCGGGTACGCCAGACGCGCAATGGAATCTCGGCCATAGGCATCAGAATTGTCCCGGTGGAGGGGTGATGACGGGATAGGGCAAGGCTGCGGTCATTGCATTCACCTCGGCACTTTCATGTGCTCTCTATATCGAGGCCGAGTGTAATCACCGGTCCATCATGTGAAAATTGCGTTAACAGCCAGCTTGATGACCGAGCGAGTCAGTGGCACGTACGGTCATAGCAGCATCGCCAGCAATGGCGCGGCGAACAGGTTGAGCAGGCCGGTGAGGACCATGACCAGGCCGGCCACCGAACCCTCTTCACAGCCCACTTCGCGAGCCCGGCTGACCCCCGCACCATGCGCGCCCACACCGAACAGCGCGCCACGCGCCAGAGGCGTACGCAATGGCAGCCAGCGCAGCAGCAGGCCGCCGAACATCGCACCCAGCACCCCGGTGAACATCACGAATACCGCCGTCAGTTCTGGCACGCCACCCAGGTCATGGGCCAGCGGCATGGCAAATGGCGTGGTGATTGAACGCGGCACCAACGACAGGCTGATCGCATCATCCAGCGCCAGCAAGTGCGCCAGGCTCCAGGAACTGGCGATCGACGCCGCGCTGCCGGCCACCATACCCATCAACAGCGCAGGCCAATGACGCGCCAGCATCGCCCGCTGTTGCCAGATCGGCACGGCAAAGGCCACGGTCACCGGGCCCAGCACGCTCATCAGCCAATGGGTGTTGCGCGAATACTCGGCGTAGGCCGTGTGCAGTGGCACAGCCACCGCCAACAGCAATGCCGGGACCAGAATCAGGGGCGACATCAGGTAGCGTCCGGTGCGCCGATAAAGCCAGCGGCTGGCCAGGTAGGCGACCAAGGTCAGCACCAGCCAGAACAGCGGCATGGGTTCAAGGCTCACGGCGCAGCCTCCAGCGGCAGACCGCTTCCACGGTGACGGCGGTCACCACCATGACCATCAGGGTGCTCACGGCGATGACCAGCAAAATACGCCAGCCTTCGCTTTGCACCAGGCTGCCGTAATCGAGCAGGCTCATGAGTGCCGGGATGAAAAACAGCAGCATTTCCGCCATCAGCCAGCCAGCGCCCATTTGCAAGGTGGCCGGCTTGAGCACACCAAAGGCAAACAGCAGCAACAGCAGGCCAAGGCCCATTACTCCGCCCGGAATCGGCCAACTCAGCCAGGCGGCCAGTTGGCCACCGAACAGGAACAGGGCAAGCAGCACCGCCAGCTCGGCGAGCAGGCGCAGCGTTTTCTTCAGTAATGCGGGTTTCATGGGTGAACGTTCCTCGACAGGCCCTCATTTTAAGATTCGTCTGCCTAGGCCAAAAGCGAATTGTTAGACTGGCAGCCATTCCACAATGGAATCGCGATCATGGAATTCAAACAGCTACGCAGCTTCATCGAAGTCATCCATCGCGGCGGCTTTACCCAAGCCGCGCAGACCTTGCACATCAGCCAGTCAGCCGTGAGCAAGCAAGTCGCCCAGCTGGAGCAAGATGTGGGCCAGCCGCTGCTTGAGCGCCAAGCCTCGCAACTGCATCTGACGGCAGCCGGGCGCATCGTGCTAGAGCGCGGCGAAGCGCTGTTGCGCCAGCGTCAGGAGCTGCTCAGTGAGCTGGACGACCTCAGCCACATGGCGCGCGGCGAGTTGCGCCTGGGCTTGCCGATGCTGGGCAGCGATACCTTGTTCGCCGGGTTGTTCGCCGAATACCGCAGGCGCCATCCGAACATCGCCATTCAGCTACTTGAGGGCGGCAGCCGTAGCGTCGAACAGGCAGTCAAGAGTGGCGAACTGGAGCTGGGCGGCAGCCTCACCCCGAGCGACCCGGCGTTCGGATACCAGCCGTTCTGCAATGAACCGTTGGATGTCCTGTTGCCGGCCGGGCATGGGCTTGCCGGGCTGGGCCCGTTGAGCTTGAAGCAGTTGGCGGATACGCCGTTTCTGCTGTACCAACGCAGCTTCGTGCTCAACGACCGCTTGCTCAAGGCTTGTCAGCAGCAAGGCTTCACCCCGAAGGAAGGTGGCCGCAGCGGCCAGGCGGATTTCCTCGTGGCGCTGGTCGCGGCCGGCCAGGGCGTGGTGCTGCTGCCCCGTGTGGTGGCAAAAGCGCTGGAGCGCCCCGGGGTGGTGCGCGTGCCGCTCGAGGCGCCGACCGATCTACGCTGGGATATCGCCTTCATCTGGCGGCGTGGAGCCTACCTGTCGCGTGCAGCACAGGCCTGGCTCACATTGTTGCGGGAGGAAACGCCTCAGGCTTTCAGCGCTTGAACAAGCGCTGCCAGCCAAGGCTCGGCATCAGTCTCTGGGGTCACGGTCTCGCTGGCATCGAGCTTCAGCATCGGCAGCACTTCCCTTACCCCCAGTTCGGCAAATAGCTCACGCATCTGCTCGCCACCGCCGCAATAGGTATCGCCATAGCTCGAATCGCCCAGGGCAATCACCGCGCCCGGCAGCCCACGCCAGGCCGCAGGCAGGGTGTCGCGAATGCTGCTGAAAAGCGGCATCAGGTTATCTGGCAGTTCTCCCATGCCGGTGGTCGAAGTCACCGCGAGCAACGCTTGAGGGCCAAAGCCCTCAAGATCCTGCTGGGTAGCACGGGCAGCATGCCAGGCGTCAAGGCCAGCAGCCTTGAGCAACGACTCGGCATGGCGGGCGACTTCTTCGGCGGTGCCGTACACCGAACCGGAAATAATGGCGACTTTCATCAGGAAGAGGATTCCGAAACTGAGTTAAAACGTAGGATACTAGCATTCGGCGCCAGCAAAAGGCCGCCTCCACCCCAGTCCCCTTCATTGCCCCAATGGTCCGGACATGATCAACGCGCAGCTGCTGCAATCGATGGTCGACGCATCCAACGACGGGATCGTGGTCGCCGAACAGGAAGGCGACGACACCATCCTGATCTACGTGAATGCGGCCTTCGAACGCCTGACCGGCTACAGCCGGGATGAAATCCTCTATCAGGATTGCCGCTTCCTGCAGGCCGATGATCGCGATCAACTGGGCCGCGCACGCATCCGCAAGGCCTTGGCCGAAGGCCGTCCCTGCCGTGAAATACTGCGCAACTACCGCAAGGATGGCAGTGCATTCTGGAACGAGTTGTCGATCACCCCAGTGAGGCACGCTGGCGACCAGCGCACCTATTTCATCGGTATCCAGAAGGACGTCAGCCGGCAAGTCGAACTCGAGCGCGAACTGGCCGAAATGCACGCTCGTCGGAATGCCGACGAACGCGCCTGAACCAAGCGCTGTGAACACGGTCAATTGCCGTTGAAGAAATCGTCATCATCGAGTTCGATCATGCAAGCAGAAGCGCTCCTGACCCAGGACGAACTGGACTTTATCCAGGACATGCAGCATTTCCCGCAATTGAACCTGGCCGACTCGATGTCGAGCCTGCTGGTCAATGGTGACCGCCACATCCAGTCACTGCTCGCCCGCTTGGTGGCCAATGAGCAGGTGACCCTGCAGGCGCAGTTCAACAACCAGCAGATCAGCTTCCCGCTGCAACTGGTGGAAGACGAGTTCCATGCCGTTCACTTGCAGATCGGCTCACCGGAAATCTACGAAGACGACGGCCCCACGCTGCGCCCCTGGCGCCTGACGATGGATCAGCCCAGCGCCCTGCTGGATGCCCAGGGCAAGGCCAGTGGTCTGCTGGTCAGGGACATTTCGTTCAAGGGTGCGTTGCTCGAGTTGCGTGGCCCGGCCAAAGCCCCATCGCGTTTCGATCTGCATTTCGCCCCGGCTGGCATCAGCCCGATCAGCCTGCATGGCAGGCTGCGCCGAAGCATCGGCCCGGACCTGGCCGCCTACGACCTCAGCCGCAGCCCGGCTGAAGAAATCGACCGACTGCGTGAGTACATCTTGCAGGCCCATCGCCAGGCCCATCCAGAACTGCACGATCAGGTATCGAGCTGACCAGCCAGATACTGTTGCAAGCGACGCCGCATCAGCTCACTTTGCGCACCGAGGCATGCAACCGGGCTGCCCGCCAGGCTGTCCTGAGCACTCTCGGACACCTCACCGGCAAGCAGCAATGGGCATTCCAGGCCTGCTGCCAGACGCCGCAGGCGCTTGTTCAATTCGACGGTCGGCGCGTGGTTGGCGAACAGCACCAGCGCATCCGGCCGCAGGCGCTCACAGACCAGCGGTAGTTCTTCCAGCGCCTGGCCGGGCATGAGCAGGCTCACGCCGATGTCCTCGCAGCCCAGCAGCAAGCCGGTCACCAGCAGTTCCAGTTCGTGGCACAGCCCGGGAAGGGGAGCCAGCAGCACATGGCGCGCACGCCGCCGACGGGAGAGCTGCAAACGGGAGAACACCCGGCCACGCAGGAACTGGTCGAGGAACAGCCACTCGCTGGCCTGGCCGAACGCCCCTTGCCCTGCGCCAAGATCATGCCAGACCGGCAAGAACACCTCGCTGAACACTTGGTCCTGAGCGATTGCCGCGAACACCTGATCGAACAGCGTATCCAGGCCTGACGCGTCGAAGCGATTCACCGCCTGGCGTATCTGAGCCTGCCACTGAGCCCTGCTGTCAGGCGATACCACGGCCTGGGCGACGGCCTGGCCGCGCGCGAGAATGCCGCCGACCTTGCTGACCGCCACGCCACGTTCGAGCCAACCCAGGATGCTCCGGACCTGTTCGATATCTGCCTGGGAATACAGCCGGTGACCGCTGTCGGTGCGTGTCGGCTGGATCAGCCCATAACGGCGCTCCCAGGCACGCAGGGTCACGGTGTTGACGCCGGTCAGGCGGGAAACCTCACGAATGGGGAACAGGTCCTGGTGTTGCAGGCCTGCCTCGATAGCCGAGCTACGTCCCTGTTTGTTCATCTGCACTGGAGTGACCTGTGTGCGGAAGTTGGGCGGCAATTGTACTACGACATCATGTGCTGCAAACCAGCAATCGTTTGCGATCAGTCGACAAAGGCAGCCTGTCACCACGATGCCGCCGCGTGCCCGATTATTGCATGGAGATTGACGTTGCCCACCACCCCGGGCCACGCAGTCAGGAGCCGGCTACCCGCCAGCCCCGTCGCCAGGAGATACACGATGTCTACCCCACCCGTCACCCTGATGGTATCGCGCCGCGCCGCCCATGGCCGCTACCAGGACCTGCTGGCCTGGCTGCACGAAGGCGAGCAGCTGGCCACCGACTTCCCCGGCTACCTCGGCTCGGGCATCCTCGCGCCGCCCCGCCACAGCGACGAATTCCAGATCATTTTCCGCTTCAGCGACGAGCCCACCCTGCACGCCTGGGAGCATTCCGCCTCGCGCCGGGCCTGGCTCGCCCGGGGCAACGGCCTGTTCGAGCGCCCCAAAGAGAGGCGCGTCAGCGGCATTGACGACTGGTTTGGCACCAATATGGTGCAAAAACCACCTCGCTGGAAGCAGGCCGTGGCCATCTGGCTGGCCTTTTTCCCGGTCTCGCTGCTGTTCAATGCCCTGTTCGGGCATTGGCTCGCTACGTTCGAGCTGGTACCCCGGGTGATGCTCAGCACGCTGGCGCTGACACCCGTCATGGTCTATTTCTTCATCCCGTTGTCCACCCGCCTGCTGGCCAACTGGCTGCACGCCACGCCAACCGCCAGCCCGGCGCTGCGCAGCCGCTGAGCAGAGGTCATACAAGAGGTGACAGTTCGGGTATGCTGGGCGGCAACGACAGGACAGACAAGTTGACCGCCCGCACATGAACAGCCCTATTCTCGTCACCGGCGCCAGCCAGCGCGTCGGGCTGGCCCTGGCCCTTGAGCTGGCTCAAGCCGGCCATACGGTGGTCAGTGCCAGCCGCAGCCTCCAGGCGCAGTCCGCGCACCCGAACATCGTGCAGTTCCAGGCCGACCTCTGCCTCAGAGCCGACCGTGAAGCGTTGATCGACCACCTGCAGCGCAACTATGACGGCCTGCGTGCAATCATTCACAACGCCTCGCTGTGGCTCGACGATGGCCTCGACAACCTCGAGACCATGTTCCATCTGCACGTCGAAGCGCCGTATCACCTCAACCTGGCGCTCGGCGAGTTGCTGAACAAGGTCGACAAGGCCGATATCATCCACATCTGCGACGAAACCTCCTCACGCGGCAGCAAAGGCCACATCGGCTACGCCGCGACCAAGGCCGCGCTGCAGAACATGGTGTTGTCGTTTGCCGAAAAATACGCGCCCAAGGTGCACGTCAACGGTATCTTGCCGGGCCTGCTGATCCTCAAGGAAGGCGGAGACGAGGCCTACCGCCAGCAGACCCTGAAAAAGGCCCTGCTGGAATTCGAACCCGGCGCCGGACCACTGATCGAGACAGTGAAATACTTGCTCGCCAGCCAGTACAGCACCGGCAGCCAAGTGGTCATCAACGGTGGCCGCCACCTGAAGAACCGCATGATCTGAGAGACTGACATGACTGAGCAACAACAGCTCGAACTCGAAGCCGCCGCGTTCCGGCGCCTGGTCGAACACCTGCAAAAACGCACCGACGTACAGAACATCGACCTGATGAACCTTTCCGGCTTCTGCCGCAACTGCCTGTCAAAGTGGTACAAGGCCGCCGCTGACGAGCGCCAGGTCGACATCAGCCTGGATGATGCCCGGGAAGCGGTGTACGGCATGCCCTACGCCGAGTGGAAAGCCCAATATCAGAAAGAAGCCAGCGCCGAGCAGCAAGCGGCGTTTGAACAAGGAAAACCTCGTGACTGATCTGAACACCCTGCGCACCAGCCTGGCCAGCGGCCAACACGCCTTCGCCGATACCTTGGCCTTCATTGCTGGCAACTACAGCTACCAGCCTCAGGCATTCAACAACGGTGGCGTGGAAAATGCTGCCGGGCAGAACGAAGGCTCGTGCAAGACCCTCGGCCTGGCCCTGCTGGAAGGCTTGAGCGACCAGGAAGCGCTGTTGGCCTTCGGCGAGCACTACCGTGACGTGCTGGCCACGCCTGAGGGCAGTGACCATGGCAATATCCGTGCACTGATCAAGCATGGGCTGGCCGGCGTGAAGTTCGCCGAGCTGCCTCTCTCGCGCAACGCTTGAAAATGCCGGGGCCGCTTCGCAGCCCTTTCGCGACACAAGGCCGCTCCCACAAGGATATGCAATTCTTCTGTGGGAGCGGCCTTGTGTCGCGAGAGGGCCGCAAGGCGGCCCCAGAATTTCAACTGATCATTATCCCTGGCACTTCATCTGCCAGCCCGCCCTTCTGCAACCAATGCAGCGCAATCGGCCACAGGCTCTCGCGAAACCGATCATGGAAGAATGCGAAGTGGCCAATCTCATCGACCGAGATATCCACAGGCGCAATCCGCAAATGCCGCCGCTGCGACGCAGGCAGATACCCCAGCAAACGCTCGGTCGCCGCCACCGTGCCAAACGGATCGTCGGTCAGGCTGATGGCCAAGGTCGCGGCCTTTACTTGAGCGAAGGGCAACGCTGCCAGACCGAGCCCGCTCGGGCGCTGTTCGTAGCGCGGTGTGCGAGTGGTCCAGTCATGCACCACGCCGGCGGGCGTATCCTCAAGCCAACCCAGGCGTTTGCCGGGAAAATAGCCAAAGGCACGGGTCAGCAACGGCATCACCACATGCCATTTCCCAAACAGCCGCCAGCGCTGATTGGCAGCGTAATCGCGCCAGTAGGCGAACTGCGCACCGACCATCACCACCCGCCGTACCTGCCCGGCCGACGGCGCCAGGCCGACGGCGCAACCACCAAAACTGTGGCCCACCACGTCCACCGGCTGCCCGGGAAAATGCGTGGCGGCATGCGCCAGCATGGCTTCGAAATCCAGCCGGCCCCAATCGCTCCACGATGCCTGGAAGCCGCGCAGGGTATGCGGGCGTGATTCGCCGATCCCACGATAGTCGTAGGTCAGTACATCGCAGCCTTGGGCGAACAGGTAGTCGGCAAAACGCGAGTAATAGCGGCAGCGTACCGAAGTGGCCGCGTTGATGATCACCAGCGGGCGCGTGGCGTCGGGGTGGGCGTGACGCCAGCAGAAGCCGCCGAGGCTATAGCCGTCGGCCGTGGCCTGGCGAAAGGCGGTGGCGGGTTGGGTGAGGCTGCTCATGGCGCACTTCCTGTTGTTGTGCGCCAAAACTAGCAAAAATTTTCTGGGCTGTACTGGCCCTTTCGCGGGCAAGCCCGCTCCCACAGAAGTATCGCCATGCCTGAGGCTAGTGGAGAACCTGTGGGAGCGGGCTTGCCCGCGAAGAGGCCGGTACAGGCCTGCAGCGTTTACAGCTCGATGCAGTCGAACTTCACATCGGTCGCCACGTCTTCGTCGTAGTTGACGTCAGCGCGCTCGAAGCCGAACAGGTTGAGGAACTGCTTCTTGTAACCGGCGTAGTCGGTCAGTTCGAACAGGTTCTCGGTGGTGACCTGTGGCCACATGGCCTTGCAGGCGTCCTGTACGTCGTCGCGCAGTTCCCAGTCGTCCAGGCGCAGGCGGGCTTTCTCGTCGACCTCGGCCGGGGCGCCATCGGCGCGGTACATGCGATCACGGAACATGCGGTCCAGTTGGTCCTGGGTGCCTTCATGCACGCCCTTTTCCTGCATGATCTTGAACACCATCGACAGGTACAGCGGCATCACCGGGATGGCCGAGCTGGCCTGGGTGACCACCGACTTCAGCACGGCCACATTGGCGCCGCCCTTCACTTCAGCGGCCAGCTTCCTGTCCAGGCGCAGTGCGGTTTCGTCCAGGTCCTGCTTGGCCTGGCCCAAGGCGCCGTGCCAGTAGATCGGCCAGGTGATTTCGGTGCCGATGTAGCTGAAGGCCACAGTGCGCGCGCCTTCGGCCAGCACGTCAGCGCCGGCCAGGGCGTCGATCCACAGTTGCCAGTCCTGGCCGCCCATGACGGTCACGGTGTCGGCGATTTCCTGCTCGGTGGCCGGCTCGATGCTGGCCTCGATGATGGTGTCCTTGTTGGTGTCGATGGCAGTCGACTTGTACGGCTGGCCGATCGGCTTCAATGCCGAACGCACCAGTTCGCCGGTGTGCGGCAGCTTGCGCACGGGCGAAGCCAGCGAATAGATGACCAGGTCGACCTTGCCACCCATTTCGTTCTTGATCAGCTCGATGACTTTGGCACGGGCTTCATCGGAGAAGGCGTCGCCATTGATCGACTTGCTGTACAGGCCCTCGGCCTTGGCGAACTTGTCGAAGGCGGCGGCGTTGTACCAGCCGGCGGTACCGGCCTTGGTCTCGGTACCTGGCTTTTCGAAGAACACGCCCAGGGTGTCGGCCTTGAAACCGAAGGCCGCGGTGATGCGGGCTGCCAGGCCGTAGCCGCTGGAAGCACCGATGACCAGGACCTTCTTCGGGCCATCCTCGCGCACGCCCAGCTTGCGGGTGGCTTCGATCTGGTCACGGACGTTGAGCTCGCAGCCCTTCGGGTGAGTCGTGGTGCAGATGAAACCGCGAACCTTAGGATGAATGATGGCCAATGTCTGTACCTCGTCAGTGTATGCCGGGGAATCGCCATAGGGGCGATTCCGTTTGATCAGAGGGTGAGACTACCCCCGCAGGTTATCCGACACATATTACGGGCTGATCAGGGGGATGCAAAACCGCGGATCGTCTGCACCCTCATTGATTGGCTTTTCACATCAATCACAAAGAAAAACAAACTTAACAAATCAACCAAAGCGGCAGATGCTGGCAGCACTACGCCCATTGCCCGGAGAACAACAACATGAACGACGTGGTCATCGTCGCCGCAACCCGTACCGCCATCGGCAGCTTCCAGGGTGCCCTGGCCAATGTGCCGGCCGTCGACCTCGGTGCAGCAGTGATCAAGCAGCTGCTGGAGCAGACCCGGCTGGACCCGGCCCAGGTCGATGAAGTGATCCTCGGCCAGGTGCTTACCGCCGGTGCCGGGCAGAACCCGGCGCGCCAGGCCGCGATCAAGGCCGGCCTGCCCTACAGCGTGCCGGCGCTGACTCTGAACAAGGTCTGCGGCTCGGGCCTCAAGGCACTGCACCTGGCCGCTCAGGCAATCCGTTGCGGTGACGCCGAGGTGGTGATTGCCGGCGGCCAGGAGAACATGAGCCTGGCCCCGTACGTAATGCCATCGGCACGCACCGGCCAGCGCATGGGCCATGGCCAGTTGATCGACAGCATGATCAGCGACGGCCTGTGGGATGCCTTCAATGACTACCACATGGGCATCACCGCCGAGAACCTGGTGGAAAAATATGGCCTGAGCCGTGAGCAGCAGGACGCCTTCGCCGCCGAGTCGCAACGCAAGGCCGTGGCGGCGATCGAAGCAGGCCGCTTCAAGGACGAGATCACGCCGATCGTGATGCCGCAGAAAAAAGGCGAGCCGAAAGTCTTCGACCGTGACGAACAACCCCGTCCGGACACCACTGCCGATTCGCTGGCCAAGCTGCGCCCGGCCTTCAAGAAGGACGGCAGCGTCACCGCTGGCAACGCGTCCAGCCTCAACGACGGCGCCGCCGCGGTGCTGATGATGAGCGCCAGCAAGGCCCAGGCCCTGGGGCTGCCGGTACTGGCGACGATTGCCAGTTATGCCAGCGCGGGCGTGGACCCGGCGATCATGGGCATAGGCCCGGTGTCGGCGACCCAGCGCTGCCTGGACAAGGCAGGCTGGCAGCTGGCCGACCTTGACCTGATCGAAGCCAACGAAGCCTTTGCCGCGCAGGCGCTGGCGGTGGGCAAGGCGCTGGAGTGGGATGCGAGCAAGGTCAACGTCAACGGCGGGGCGATTGCCCTGGGCCATCCGATCGGTGCGTCGGGGTGTCGGGTGCTGGTGACCTTGCTGCACGAAATGATCAAGCGTGATGCCAAGAAGGGGCTGGCCACCCTGTGCATTGGTGGTGGCCAGGGTGTCGCACTGGCGATCGAACGTTGATCAGGCAGAAGCGCGCAACTCGGTGGCAGCCGCCTCATTGATAGCCCTGGCCAGCAGCGCAACTTCCTGACACTTCTGCACGGCCTGGTCCACCGGGCTGTGCAGCAACGAACAGTCTGTCGCCACCCACAGCCGCTCACCCAGGCGGTCGTGGGCATCGCGCAGCAGGTCCAAGGTCTTCTCCTGGTCGCAAGGCGAGACGTTGCCGGCGTCGACCAGGCCGAGTGACAGCACCTTGTAGGCCGGAAGCCGGTCAAGAAGGGTCTGGTACTGGTCGGGGGCCTGCACCAGGTCGATGTGCAGGCCATCGACCGGCAGGTTGACGGCCAGGCCAAGGTTGCCTTCCAGCCCACCAAAGTAAGTGGCGATCAGCTTCTTCAGCGGCGCACGCTGAAGGATGTTGTAAACGCGTTCAAAAGCGTTCTTCCAATCCTGCGGCAGCTCCTGCGAAAGGATCGGCTCATCGATCTGCACCCATTCCGCCCCCAGGGCAGCCAGGCGGTTCAGGCCCTGGTCATACAGCGGCAGCAGGTGTTCCAGCTCGTCGAGGATGGCGCTGTCCTGGCTGGCCTGCCACAGGTAGGTCAACGGGCCGATGACCACCGGTTTGACTGCATGGCCCAAAGCCTTGGCTTCTGTCACTTCGTCGAACAGTTGCTCCCAGCCTTGGGCAAACGGCTGATCGCACCAGGCGAAGTCGCCGACTGGCAGCAGCTCGATGCCGGCGTCTTTCTGCACTTGCCAGTGGCGGGCACGCAACTCGCGGTCACTGCCAAAGCGTGGAAAGCCCAGGTTGTGCGCCAGTGCCATGTCTTGTCCCTCAGAGTTCGAAAAAGAGTGCCTAAATGAATAAGGGAATTTTCCAGTCAGCACACGCCTGAGACAAACTCATAAAATTTGAGATGAACTCAAGAAATACTCATGATACCGACCAACCTGAATGTCTTGTTCAGAGCAGCAGCCTACGTATTCAGACATGGCCCGACCGACAAACTGCCGCACAATGCCAACCTGAAAACTCCAGGTGCCCTCAAGCCATGAGCCTGCTGAAAGCCGCGCTGCGCGAAAAACACTTCGTCTGCGTAATGGAATTCGTGCCCAAGCCCTCGGCGGAACGCTTCGCCGCGATGGAGGCGATTATGGCCCGCGGGCAGTTGTGTGGCTGGCCGATGACCGTCGCCATCGGCGACCGCGTGGGCAGCCCGCTGGACATGTCACCGCTGGACGCCCTCGCCTCCTTCAACACCCCGCTCCCCGCCTTGCCGCACTTTTCGGGCAAGGACCGCGAGCGCCATCATCTGTTGGCTCAGCTGCAGCGCATGGACGCCGCTGGCCTCGATCAGTTGCTGTTACTCACGGGCGACCGCCTGCCCGGGCACCAACCCGGTGAACGCCCGGTGCGCTACCTGGAGTCGGTCGCGGCCCTGCTGATTGCGCGCCAGGCGTGCCCGAACTGGCTGCTCGGGGCGGCACTGAACCCGTTCAAGTACCACGAGGAAGAAGGCGGCGCACAGTACTTCAAGGCGGAGAAAAAGCTCGCCGCCGGCGCCGACTTCCTCACCCTGCAACTGGGCTTCGATGCCAGCAAGCACCAGGAAGCCATCCACTGGATGCAGCGCCAGGCCTCGCCCAAACCGATGCTGGCCTGCCTGATGAGCCTGACCCACGGCCGCGCGACGATGCTCGAGCATGTGGCGGGGGTAACCGTCTCGCCTTCGATGCGCGACCTGCTTGAAGCCGAAAGCAAGGTGTCCAAGGCTTTCGCCCAGGCGCGCAGCGTCGACCGCCTTGCCTTGCAGATTATCGGTGTGAAGCTGATGGGGTATGCAGGCGTGCACCTGTCGGGGATTCACGAACTCAAACAGCTGCTGGCACTGGAAGAGCGCCTGGAACACTGGCAAGCGCAGATCCATTCGCTGGAGCACTGGGCGCCCGCCTGGGCCGACAGCTGGCAGATGCCAGGCCTGCCCATCGTGGCGTTCCATCCGCCACAGGGCAACTGGCGCCAAGGTGAATCGACCGTCAGCGCCTCAGGCAAGGAGAAAGTCCGTTATCACCTGTTGCACAGTGCCCATTCGCTGCTGTTCAGCCGCAGCCACTGGCTCAGCAAGGCGTTCGGCTGGGCCGTGCGCCAGCCACTGTGGGCAACCAAGCGTGGGGCCCGGGTGTTGCACGGGCTGGAACGGGCGGTCAAACGCCCGTTGATTGGCTGCGACACCTGCGGCCGCTGCCGCCTGGAAGACACCCTCTACACCTGCCCGGAAACCTGCCCCAAGGGCCTGGCCAACGGCCCTTGCGGTGGCACGGCGCTGAACCGCTGCGAGTTTGGCGACCGTGAGTGCATCCACAGCGTCAAGTACCGCACCGCCAAGGCCGTGCGGCAAACCGCCGTGCTCACTGAGCGACTGATCCCGTGCATCGAGGTCGAGACACGCCACCGCAGCTCCTGGCCGCAGTGGTTCGAGGCTCAGCCCCCGCGCCAGCTCAGCCCGCAGCCAGCGCCTCGAACCCAGCCCGAATCTTAGCTTCGGGCAGTTCATCGGCGATGAACACCATCACGCTCTCGCGCTGCTCGTCTGCCGCCCATTCGGCATCCCAGTCGAAGCCGTAGAGCTTGAGCACGCCCTGGAACACCAGGCGACGCTCCTCGCCGGCGATGTTCAGCACGCCTTTGTAGCGCAGCAGCTGCTTGCCGTGCTCTTCCAGCAATTGGTTCATGAATTCGCTGAGGCGGTCGATGTCCAGGGCGGTCTCGGTACGCAACACCAGGGTGGAAATCCGGTCTGGCGTGGCCGGTTTGAGCACCGGGCGCAGGCTTGGCTTCAGGTTGGCACCCAGGTCCGGGTTAAGGTTGAAGCCGCGCACATCAAGCAGCTCGGCGAGGTCGATGCGGCCATGCTCGACTACACGGATGGCCGCCCGGCCATTGATCCGCGCCAGGCGCTCGCGCAGGGCCTCCACTGCAGCCGGTTCGACCAGGTCGGTCTTGCTCAGCAGCAGACGATCGGCAAAACCGACCTGGGCCTGGGCGATGGTCTGGGTCAGGTGCACCTCGGCATGGGCAGCATCGACCAGGGTGATGATGCCGTCGAGGATGTAGCGATCGCGCAGTTCTTCATCGATGAAAAAGGTCTGTGCCACGGGTGCCGGGTCGGCCAGGCCGGTGCATTCGATCACCAGGCGGTCGAAGGCGATCTCGCCAGTGTCCAGGCGTTCGAGCAGCAGGTACAGGGCGCGGGTCAGGTCGCCATGGATGCTGCAGCATACGCAGCCGTTGGCCAGGGTCATGACCTGTACCGGCTCGTCACCAAGCAACTGGCTGTCGATGCCAGCCTCGCTGAACTCGTTCTCGATCACGGCGATCTTCAGCCCGTGCTCGGCCTTGAGCATGTGCTTGAGCAACGTGGTCTTGCCGGCACCGAGGAAACCGGTGAGGACCGTTACGGGAATGGGCGTGTGCACGCAAAAATCTCCTGCACAGTAGAAAAAGAAAGGCCGCAATCCTGTAGGAGCGGCCTTGTGTCGCGAAAGGGCCGCAGAGCGGCCCCAAGTTTTCAGCTTCACAGCAGATATTGCCGGGGCCGCTTCGCAGCCCTTTCGCGACACAAGGCCGCTCCTACAAGGACTGCGCCGGCCTTGGACTCAACAGCACTTGGGCCCGGACTTGCCACCGTAACGTGCTTCCTGGCGTTCGCGGAAGAACGCCTCGTAGGTCATCACCGGTTTGTCCGGGTGCTTGTTGCGCATGTGCTCGACGTAGTTGTCGTAGTCGGGCATGCCGACCATCAGGCGGGCTGCCTGCCCCAGGTACTTACCCAGTCGACCCAAGTCGTTGAACATCACTGCGGTCCTCTCAAGCGTCAGGCAGGGCCTGGAACGGGGTTTCCTTGTCGGTGCGTTCTTTGCGGCCGAGGGCGGCGTAGCCGACCTTGAGGGCGAAGAACAGCACGCTGAACACCACCAGCAGGAACAGAATGGTCAGGCCGGCGTTGGTATAGGCGTTGAAGATCACGTGCTGCATCTGGTCGATGTTCTTGGCGGGAGCCAATACCTGGCCAGCGTCCAGCGCCGTGCTGTACTTCTTGGCCAGGGCCAGGAAGCCGACCGCCGGGTTCGGGTCGAACAGCTTGATCAGGCCCGCCGCAGTGGTGCAGATCAGCAGCCAGGCAGCCGGCACCAGAGTGACCCAGATATAGCGTTCGCGCTTCATCTTGATCAGCACCACGGTGCCAAGCATCAAGGCGATCCCGGCCAGCATCTGGTTGGAAATACCGAACAGCGGCCAAAGGGTGTTGATGCCGCCCAGTGGGTCGATCACGCCCTGATACAGCAGGTAACCCCACAGCGCCACGCAGCCGGCGGTGCCGATCAGGTTGGCAGTCCACGACTCGGTGCGCTTGAGGGCCGGCACGAAGCTGCCCAGCAGGTCTTGCAGCATGAAGCGACCGGCACGGGTACCCGCGTCCACCGCGGTAAGGATGAACAGCGCCTCGAACAGGATCGCGAAGTGGTACCAGAAGGCCATGGTGTTTTCACCCGGCAACACCTGGTGCAGGATCTGCGCGATGCCCACCGCCAGGGTCGGTGCACCACCGGCACGGGCCAGTACGGTGTGCTCGCCGATGTCGCGGGCTACCGCTTCGAGCTGCTCAGGGGTAATCAGGAAGCCCCAGCTGCTGACCGTTTGCGCCACCGAAACTGCGTCGGCGCCAACCACCGCGGCCGGGCTGTTCATGGCGAAGTACACGCCCGGCTCGATCACCGAGGCGGCAACCATGGCCATGATGGCGACGAACGATTCCATCAGCATGCCGCCGTAGCCGATGTAACGGGCGTTGGCTTCGTTGTCCAGCAGCTTCGGCGTGGTCCCCGAGGAAATCAGCGCGTGGAAGCCAGACACCGCACCGCAGGCAATGGTGATGAACAGGAACGGGAACAGGGTGCCCTTCCACACCGGGCCGGTGCCGTCGGTGAACTGGGTCAGCGCCGGCATTTTCAGCTCGGGCATGGTCACCAGGATACCGATCGCCAGGGCAATGATGGTACCGATCTTGAGGAAGGTCGACAGATAGTCACGCGGCGCCAGTACCAGCCATACCGGCAGCACAGCGGCAACGAAGCCGTAGCCAACCAGCATCCAGGTGATCTGCACGCCAGTGAAGGTGAACGCCGGGCCCCAGACTGGATCGGCAGCAATCTGGCCCCCCAGCCAGATCGACGCCAGCAGCAGCACCACGCCAACCACCGAGATCTCGCCGATGCGGCCCGGGCGGATGTAGCGCATGTACACGCCCATGAACATCGCGATCGGGATGGTTGCCATCACCGTGAACATGCCCCATGGGCTCTCGGCCAGGGCCTTGACCACGATCAGCGCCAGCACCGCGAGGATGATGATCATGATCAGGAAGCAGCCGAACAGGGCGATGGTACCCGGGATGCGGCCCATCTCCTCGCGCACCATGTCGCCCAGCGAGCGACCGTTGCGGCGAGTGGAGAGGAACAGGACCATGAAGTCCTGCACTGCACCGGCCAGCACCACGCCGGCGATCAGCCACAGCGTGCCGGGCAGGTAGCCCATCTGCGCGGCGAGTACCGGGCCAACCAGCGGGCCGGCACCAGCGATGGCAGCGAAGTGGTGACCGAAGAGGATGTGTTTGTTGGTCGGAACGTAGTCCAGACCGTCGTTGTTGAGCACCGCGGGGGTGGCTCGTCGAGGGTCGAGTTGCATCACCTTGGTGGCGATGAACAGGCTGTAGTAACGGTAGGCGACCAGGTAGATGGCCACCGCGGCGACCACGATCCACAAGGCATTGATCGCCTCGCCGCGACGCAGGGCGACGACACCCAGCGCGCAGGCCCCTATGACCGCCAGCGCCAGCCACGGGATGTGGCGTAGCAGGCTGTTATTGTTGTTCATGGCATGCTTCCAGCTAAGTGGTTGGAATAGACAGCCCTTTGAGTCTAGGGCTTGCTTGGAGTGTTTACCATCCCGAATTGAGCTTGCTGCTACAAGCAACCGCCCGCGCTAGAGCCCCGGTACCTTTCCCCACGCGGCCACGTTCAGCCGATAACCGTCAACTGAACCAACCTGACATTTTTGCCAGTTGTTGAGCACATTACGTGCGCATCTAATAACCAGGCACTCGGATTGGCTCTGAATGGACACACGGTTTCGAATCGACGGGTGCTGAAACTTTGCGTCCTCACCCTTCGTGAACGGAGAATGACCACCATGCCATCGGATAAATCAGGCGGTAACCAGAACTCTGGCCCAATCACCCCCCTCCACGGTGCGATTACAAAGCCAAAGTCACGGGCGTGCTTCGCAGAAGAGCGAGGCCTTATCGAAGGTAACCTCCAATATGGGATCGAAAGTGGCAAGTTCTTCCCGGAGACGGACGGAAAACTGGCCGACCCCTACGCCCCGGATGATGTCCGCAATATCCCACCCCCCGTCGATGGCAAGATCGCCAGTGGCGAGAGGCCGGCCGCCACTTACCTGGACCGGACAGATGTCGACTGGGACAAGCATGATGTGACCAGCGGCAAGGCCTTCGATTTTGTCTGGAGTTTCAGTGCACGCCACAAGTATCGCCGCTTCAACTATTTCATCACCAAAGAGGGCTGGGACCCCAAGGCGCCGCTTGCGCGCGCCCAGTTCGAGCCTGAGCCGCTTGCCACATTCCTCAATGAACGGAAGCCATACTGGAGCTTCCCCGACGAAGAAATGTGGCCCGCACAACCTACCATTCATACCCTGCAGTTGCCTGAGCGCCAGGGATATCATGTACTGCTCGGGGTATGGGAAATTGCCGAGACTGACAAGGCCTTCTACCAAGTGGTCGACCTGAACTTCTTCGGCTCGTGATCCCCGGCAGGTCAGATCGACAGGAGTGGCCATGGCTGGTCTATAGTCAGTGCATCTGACGAGGGGCCTGCCATGACCACTTCTGCCGACGACCGTCGCCGTTTCCAGCGCATCGACTTCGACGCCCCCACCGAACTGCGCCAGGGCGACCGCCGCTGGCCGGTGAAGCTGCTGGACCTGTCGCTCAAGGGCCTGCTGATCGAACGCCCCTTGCCCTGGGACGCTGACCTGACCCAGGATTTCGATGCCATCATCCACCTCGATCGCGATGTCCGTGTGCAGATGCAAGTCGAACTGCGTCACGAAGAAGCCACCCGTCTGGGCTTCGTCTGCCTGTACATCGACGTCGAGTCGATGAGCCATCTGCACCGTCTTGTGGAATTGAACCTCGCCGACGGCACCGAAATGATGCGTGAGCTGCGCGAACTGATCGAAGAATAGAATCTGTTAGCTGACTAACAGCCTTCCCATCTTCCGTTTCTTGTCTACCCAGACAGCTTTCTGCCTGGGTAGCAGTGCTTTGTACACACCCCTCTAGCACCGCATTGAAGAACTTGGTACGCCTTCTGCATTGAGGTTTTGCACACATTGCAAGGCCCGCTGTTCGCGCTCCGATCAAAATATTGTATACAATTCATGTAGCAATACTTTGTAGGAAATGTCTACAGTAGCGGCACAACAATAAACAGAGAGCCTGCTCCATGACTACGTCCCCTAGCACGTCTCCCGCCCAGCGCCCCGAGGACGAAAACCTCGGGCTGGGTGCCAACCTGGCTTATGGTCTGCAGCATGTGTTGACCATGTATGGCGGGATCGTCGCGGTACCCCTGATCCTGGGTCAGGCAGCCGGCCTCAACGGTGCCGAAATCGGCATGCTGATCGCCGCTTCGCTGTTTGCCGGTGGCCTGGCGACCCTGCTGCAAACGCTAGGTATCCCATTCTTCGGTTGCCAGCTGCCGCTGGTACAGGGCGTTTCATTCGCCGGCGTGGCGACCATGGGCGCCATCCTCAGCAGTGAGGGCGGTGGTGGCCTGCCGGGTGTGCTCGGCGCGGTCATGGCGGCTTCGGTGATCGGTTTCCTGATCACCCCGGTGTTCTCACGCATCACCAAGTTCTTCCCGCCGCTGGTGACCGGCATCGTCATCACCACCATTGGCCTGACCTTGATGCCGGTTGCCGCGCGCTGGGTGATGGGAGGTAACAGTGCATCGCCAGAGTTCGGCAGCGTCGCCAACATCAGCCTGGCGGCATTGACCTTCGCCATTGTCCTGGTATTGAGCAAACTCGGCAGCGCAACCATTTCGCGGCTGTCGATCCTGCTGGCCATGGTGGTTGGCACGCTGATCGCCTGGGCGCTGGGCATGACCGACTTCAGCAAGGTCAGCGAAGGCCCGATGTTCGCCTTCCCCACCCCGTTCCACTTCGGCATGCCGGAATTCCACATCGCCGCGATCCTGTCGATGTGCATCGTGATCATGGTGACCCTGGTGGAAACCTCGGCCGACATCCTCGCCGTGGGTGAAATCATCGACACCAAGGTCGACTCCAAGCGCCTGGGCAACGGCCTGCGCGCCGACATGGCATCGAGCATCCTGGCGCCGATCTTTGGCTCCTTCACCCAAAGCGCGTTTGCCCAGAACGTCGGCCTGGTGGCCGTGACCGGGGTCAAGAGCCGCTACGTGGTTGCCACCGGTGGCGTGATCCTGGTGGTGCTCGGCCTGCTGCCGGTGATGGGCCGGGTGATTGCCGCCGTACCGACACCGGTGCTGGGTGGCGCGGGCATCGTGCTGTTCGGCACCGTGGCCGCCAGCGGCATCCGCACGCTGTCGAAGGTCAACTACAAGAACAACGTCAACCTGATCATCGTCGCGGCCTCGCTGGGCTTCGGCATGATCCCGATCGCTGCGCCGACCTTCTACCACAACTTCCCGAACTGGTTCGAGACCATCTTCCACTCGGGCATCAGCTCGGCGGCAATCATGGCCATCCTGCTGAACCTGCTGTTCAACCACTTCCAGACGGGCAACTCGGAGAACCAGTCGGTATTCGCCGCAGCCTACGAGCGCACCATCCAGTACTCGGACATCTCATGCCTGCGTGACGGTGACTACTTCAAGGATGGCAAGCTGTTCGATGCCGAGGGCAACGAAGTGCCGGTGATGGAGCTGGACGAGCACGGTAACCAGGCGCCCCGGCGCAGTGCGGTTGCCGAACATTGACCACTGACTGAGTGGTGCCGTGGGGGGAGCCGATGCGCATCGTCGGCTCCCCTTTTTCATTTTCCTGTACCGGCCTCTTCGCGGGCACGCCCGCCCACAGGGATACGCGGTTTCTTGTGGGAGCGGGCGTGCCCGCGAAGAGGCCGGTACAGGTTAAAGATTACTCGAACAAGGCATCCAGGGCCTGCTCCAGGCGGGTCACGGCAATCACCTGCAACCCCGCAGGCGGCTCCTTCGGCGCATTGCCCTTGGGCACGATGGCACGCTTGAAGCCATGCTTGGCCGCTTCTTTCAAGCGCTCCTGGCCACTGGGCACTGGCCGCACCTCGCCCGACAAACCGATCTCGCCAAACACCAGCAGCCCATGGGCCAACGGCCGGTTGCGCAGGCTGGACATCACCGCTGCCAGTAACGCCAGGTCGGAAGCCGTTTCCAGCACTTTCACCCCACCGACCACGTTGAGGAACACGTCCTGGTCGTGGGTGGGAATACCCCCATGCCGATGCAGTACAGCCAGCAGCATGGCCAGGCGGTTCTGATCCAGGCCCAGGGTGACCCGCCGTGGGTTGGCCAGGTGGCTGTCATCGACCAGCGCCTGCACCTCGACCAGCATTGGCCGGGTACCTTCCCAGGTAGCCATCACCACGCTGCCGGGCACTTCTTCCTGGGTACGGTTGAGGAAGATTGCCGACGGGTTGGACACTTCTTTCAGGCCACGGTCGGTCATGCCGAACACGCCCAGTTCGTTGACCGCGCCGAAGCGGTTCTTCACGGCCCGCAACAGGCGCAGACGGCCGTCGGACTCACCCTCGAAATACAGCACGGTATCGACCATGTGCTCCAACACCCGAGGCCCGGCCAGCGAGCCTTCCTTGGTGACATGGCCCACCAGGAAGATCGCCGTACCGCTCTGCTTGGCATAGCGCACCAGCAATGCCGTGCTCTCGCGCACCTGGGCCACGCCGCCGGGGGCGGACTGCAACTGCTCGGTGAAGATGGTCTGGATCGAGTCGATCACCATGACCCGGGGTTTTTCCACCCGGGCGGTGGCGATGATGGTTTCGATGCAGGTTTCGGTCATCACCTTGAGCTGGTCCTGGGGCAGGCCCAGGCGCCGCGAGCGCATGGCCACCTGTTGCTGCGACTCTTCACCGGTGACGTACAACGCGGGCATGCCAACGGCGATGTTGCATAACGTCTGCAGCAGGATGGTCGACTTGCCTATCCCGGGGTCACCGCCAATCAGCACCACCGAACCATCGACCAGGCCACCGCCGAGCACGCGATCGAGTTCGGTGCTGCTGGTGGTGAAGCGTGGGATCTCTTCGACGCTGACTTCGGCCAGGGTCTTGATCTGTGCCTGCTGCCCGGTCCAGCCAGCGCGCCCGCTGGGGGCCGCCGCGCCGCCGCTTTCGATCATGGTTTCGACCAGGGTGTTCCAGGCCCCGCAGTCGGCGCACTGGCCGGCCCATTTGGGGAAGGTCGCGCCGCACTCGGTGCAGCCATACAAGCGCTTGGCCTTGGCCATGGGCAGGGTCTCCTGGAAAAAACCGCCATGATAGCCGAGGCCGACGTGTCTCGAACCGTTCGAGATGCGACAAAACTAAACGTTCTAACCGCAGTCACTACCCCTGAAGCCAACGCATGAAGCGTTTTAGTGGCTTACACTGCGTTAACCTCACCATTTGTTACAAGGAACCAAACATGGGCATGATCAGTGAGTTCAAGGCCTTCGCGGTCAAAGGCAATGTCGTCGACATGGCGGTCGGTATCATCATCGGCGCGGCCTTCGGCAAGATCGTCTCGTCCTTCGTCGGTGATGTGGTCATGCCGCCACTGGGACTGTTGATCGGGGGCGTCGACTTCAGCGACCTGGCCATCACCCTGAAAGCTGCCGAAGGTGATGTACCGGCGGTGGTGCTGGCCTACGGCAAGTTCATCCAGACGGTGATCGACTTCCTCATCGTCGCCTTCGCCATCTTCATGGGTGTGAAGGCGATCAACCGCCTCAAACGCGAAGAGGCCGTGGCACCGACCGCGCCGCCAGTACCCACCCCGCAGGAAACCCTGCTGACCGAGATTCGTGACCTGCTCAAGGCACAGAACCAGAATCGGTTGCCCTGAAATGGCTGGGGCCGCATTGCGGCCCCTTTGCATCACCAGTAGTTTTCCACCGCCACCTGCCCCGGCCGCTTGCTCAGGCTCAGTTGCAGGTCACGCGCCTTGAGCACCTTGCGTGTCTCGTCGATCATTTCCGGGTTGCCACACAGCATGATCCGCGAATGCTCGGGCGACAATTCCAGCCCCGCCGCCTTCTCCAGCTCGCCATTCTCGATCAGCGTGGTGATGCGCGCATTCAAAGCCCCGGGATGCAGCTCACGGGTCACCACCGGAATGAACTGCAGCTTGCCAGCGTATTCGGCCAGGTAATCGCGCTGCTCCAAACCGGCGATGGCATCTACATAAGCCAGCTCTCTCGCCTCGCGCACCGAGTACACCAGCTTGATGTTGTCGAAACGCTCCCAGGCTTCAAAGTCCTGCAGGATCGACATGAAGGGTGCGATGCCGGTGCCGGTCGCCAGCAGCCACAGGTCTCGGCCACCGACGAAGCGATCCAGGGTCAGGAAACCGAACGCCTGACGGTCGATCAACAAGGTATCGCCCTGGCCCAGGCGGCTCAGTTCACTGGTGAATTCGCCACCCGGCACCACGATTGAAAAGAAGTCGAGGTATTCGTCATGGGGGGCACTGACCATCGAATAGGCACGCCAGACCACGCTGCCATCGGCCTTGGCTACGCCCAGCCGGGCAAACTGGCCAGCCCGGAAGCGAAACCCTGGATCGCGCGTCACCCGCAGGCTGAACAGGTTCGGCGTCAGCGGCTGGACATCGAGCAGGGTCTGGCGGGTAAATTTCTCGGCACTGGCGGTCATGACGGGCTCCGTGTAAGGCGTGCGCCCAGTGTCGCGCAAAGCGGCCTGGATAAAAACCGCCGGAAAGTAGGGGCACAACAAGACGACCGCGTCGCTACATGAAAAAAGCGGCCTCTATAACAAAAAAACCCAACATAACAGTCGGCCTTTTCCTACAATCATCCCGTTATGGAACGGTTTGAACGGTAACCGCCGAGGGAGTGAGACAGATGCCTCAATGGAATCATGAGCATCTTCATCGACTGATCAGCGAGAGCACGCCACAAAAAGTGTTCGACCTCGCAGTGCACCTGGCGCAAGACTTGGATATGGCGTTTCTAGGGTTGAAAGTGCGCATTCAACTGGCTGCCCAATCGCCAAGGCTGTACCTGTACAGCAACTATCCAGAGGCGTGGATAGAGCGCTACCAGCGTGATGAATTCTACAAACAGGACGCTGCGGCAACCCGAAGCCATAGCTCGACCATGCCGGTATTGTGGACCGATGAGCTGTACAAGGAAGTACCCGAATACCGTGAACAGGCCTGTGCGCACGGCCTGCGCCATGGCTGGACGCAGTCCCTGCATGACCTGCAGCACAATGAGAGCCAGGTCAGCGTGTGCAGGCCGAGCAATGCTGTAGCCATCACCGAGCTTTATGACAAAGCCGGCAAAGTGCAGTGGCTGTGTCACACCCTGCACGCGATCGTCAGTGAATATCACCTGGCCCGGCTCAGCACCCCGCTCAAAATGAGCGACCGGGAAATCGAAGTGCTCAAATGGTCAGCCGCTGGCAAGACAGCAGCCGACGTGGCCTGCATCCTGTCACTGTCGCAGAGCACGGTGAACTTCCATATTCGTAGCATCATCACCAAGACCAACGCTGCCAACAAGTCCGGTGCCATCGCCATCGCCATGATGCGCGGCCTGATCGACCAGTAGCCGGGCCTGCGGCCTCGGACAAAGCCCTGTAGAATCGCGTGCCAAAGCCCGTGGCGAACCGCCATCGGCAGATCCGTACCCGAGCCAGATGCCATGCCCCTGTTGACCACCCCCTTCGCCGAACTCGACCTGATCCGCCAGCCGGACCAGGCTAACGACCCGTTGCAGGCCTTCGATGCCGCTGATGAATACCTGCTCGAGCAGTTGCATGCCCAAGGCCTGGACGCTGGCAGCCGGGTACTGGTGCTCAACGACAGCTTCGGCGCCCTGGCGGCCAGCCTGGTCGACCATCTGCAGGTGATCAGCAGCGGCGACTCGCACCTGGCGCACATGGCCTTGGAGAAAAACCTGGCGCGCAATGGCAAGGCGTTCGACAGCGTGCCCTTCGTGCCGGCCAGCGAGCACTGGCAAGGCCCGTTCGACCGCGTACTGGTGCGCGTGCCGAAAACCCTCGCACTGCTTGAAGAACAACTGATCCGCCTGCAAGGCCACCTGGCACCCGGCGCCCAGGTGATTGCCGGAGCCATGATCAAGCACCTGCCGCGGGCGGCCGGTGACCTGTTGGAAAAGTACATCGGCCCGGTACAGGCTTCGCTGGCACAGAAAAAGGCGCGCCTGTTGACCGCCACGGTCGCCGAGCGTCCGGCCGCGAGGTCGCCCTACCCGACCCGCTACACGCTCGACAAACCAGCACTGGAACTGCTCAACCATGCCAATGTGTTCTGCCGCGAGGGCCTGGACATCGGCACCCGCGCCTTCCTGCCCCACCTGCCCCGTGGCCTGGGCAACGCCCGCGTAGCCGACCTGGGCTGCGGTAACGGCGTGCTGGCGATTGCCAGCGCGCTGGCAAACCCTGATGCGCAGTACACCCTGGTCGATGAGTCGTACATGGCAGTGCAGTCGGCGCTGGAGAACTGGCAGGCCGCTTTGGGTGAACGGCCAGTCACGGTCATGCCGGGGGACGGCCTGGCGGGCGTTGAAAAACAATCGCTGGATGTCGTGCTGTGCAACCCACCCTTCCACCAGCAGCAGGTGGTCGGTGACTTCCTCGCCTGGCGCATGTTCCAGCAGGCGCGCGAGGCGCTGGTGGTCGGGGGCGCGCTGTACATCGTCGGCAACCGCCATCTGGGCTATCACAGCAAGCTGGCGCGGCTGTTCCGCGGCGTCGAGCAAGTCGCTGCAACACCGAAGTTCGTGGTCCTCAAGGCGCGTAAATAAAAGCAGGGGGCGCCTGTCGCGCCCCCCTGCACTCAATGGGTGGTCAGGCCTGCGGCCCCCATGAACAGCCGCATCACCCAGGCGGCCACGCCCAGCGCAGCCACGCTCATCGCCCAGATCAGCAGCAGCCAGCCAAGCCGCTGCCACAGCGGCTTCTTGTCTTCCAGGCCATGTTTACCGTTCATCATGGAACCCTCTTAGTGATAGCCGTCTTCATGGGTTACCTTGCCGCGGAACACGTAGTAGCTCCAGAAGGTATACATGAGGATGAACGGCAGGATGAACAGCGTGCCCACCAGCATGAAACCTTGGCTCTGCGGTGGCGCGGCGGCGTCCCAGATCGAGATCGACGGCGGGATGATGTTCGGCCACAGGCTGATGCCCAGCCCGCTGTAACCCAGGAAGATCAACACCAGGGTCAGCAGGAATGGCGTGTAGTGAGCATCGCGCGCCACCGCCTTGAGCAGGCCGTAGAAGGTCACCAGCACCAGCAACGGCACCGGCATGAACCAGAACAGGTTGGGCATGCTGAACCAGCGGTCGGCAATCTGTGGATACGCGATCGGGGTCCACAGGCTGACGATGCCGATCACCGCCAGCAGCACCAGCGCCAAAGGCCGTGCGAGGTCGTGCATTCGCGTTTGCAGGGCGCCCTCGGTCTTCATGATCAGCCAGGTACAGCCCAGCAGGGTGTAGGCGACGATCAGGCCAAGGCCGCAGAACAGGCTGAACGGTGTCAGCCAGTCGAGGGTGCCACCGGCGAAATGCCGGTCGACCACCTTGAAGCCTTCGAGGAAAGCCCCCAAGGCCACGCCCTGGAAGAACGTCGCGACCAGCGAGCCGCCGATGAACGCCTTGTCCCAGATATGACGCTTCTCGGCCGTCGCCTTGAAGCGAAACTCGAACGCCACACCGCGGAAGATCAAGCCGATCAGCATCAGGATCAGTGGCAAGTACAGCGCCTCGAGCACCACTGCATAGGCCATCGGGAACGCCCCGAACAAACCGGCACCGCCCAACACCAGCCAGGTTTCGTTGCCGTCCCACACGGGGGCAACGGTATTCATCATCACATCACGGTCACGCTCGCCCTTGACGAAGGGAAAAAGCATGCCGATCCCCAGATCGAAGCCGTCCATCACCACGTACATCATGACGCCAAAGATGATGATCACAGCCCAGATCAGCGAAAGGTCGATACCCATGGCTCAGTTCCCCTTGCTCAGGTTGGCGGAGACGGCATCGCTGCCCTCGTCGGCGGCCGACAATGGCCGTGCCGGGGTACGTTTCTGGCCTGGGCCACCCGGCCGCTGATCATCGCCTTCGCCGGTATGAGGACCTTTGCGGACCAAACGCATCATGTAGGCGAAGCCTGTACCGAACAGCGCGAAATACACCACCACGAACGCGATCAAGGTAAACCCGAGCTGGGCGTAGCTGTGGTTGGAGACACCGTCGGCAGTGCGCATCAGGCCGTAGACCACCCACGGCTGGCGCCCGACCTCAGTGGTGATCCAGCCTGCCAGGATGGCCAGCAGTCCGGAGGGCCCCATCCACATCACGAAATGCAGGAACGGGCGTGAGCTGTAGAGCTTGCCCCCCCTGCGCAACAGCAGGCTCCAAAGCCCTGCGGCAATCATCAACAGACCCATGGCGACCATGACCCTGAACGACCAGAAGATGATGGTCGAATTGGGCCTGTCCTCGGCAGGGAATTCCTTCATGGCAGGGACTTGCTTGTCCAGGCTATGGGTGAGAATCAGACTGCCGAGCACCGGGATCTCGATCTTGAAATGGGTGGTTTCGGCTTTCATGTCGGGAATGCCGAACAGGATCAGCGGGGTCGGCTCACCCGGTTGGTTTTCCCAGTGGCCCTCGATGGCTGCAATCTTGACCGGCTGATGCTTCAGCGTGTTCAGACCATGGAAGTCGCCGATCACCGCCTGCACCGGCGCGACGATCAGGGCCATCCACATGGCCATCGACAGCATCTTGCGCACGGCAGGGTTGTCCCGCCCGCGCAGCAGGTGCCAGGCCGCCGAGGCGCCGACGAAAAAGGCCGTGGCGACGAAAGCAGCAGTGGCCATGTGCATCAGGCGGAAGGGGAATGATGGGTTGAATACAATCGCGAACCAGTCCATCGGCACCACCCTGCCATCAACGATCGCGTGGCCCTGCGGGGTGTGCATCCAGCTGTTCGAGGCAAGGATCCAGAAGGTCGACACCAGCGTGCCCAGCGCCACCATGCACGTGGAAAAGAAATGCAAGCCGCGCCCGACCCGGTTCCAGCCGAACAGCATGACGCCGAGGAAGCCCGCCTCGAGGAAGAATGCCGTCAGCACTTCATACGTCAACAAGGGGCCGGTGACTGAACCTGCGAATTCCGAGAAGCGGCTCCAGTTGGTGCCGAACTGGTAGGCCATGACCAACCCGGAGACCACGCCCATGCCGAAGTTGACGGCGAAGATCTTCGACCAGAAGTGATAGAGATCACGGTAGACCTGCTTGTCGGTCCGCAGCCAGAGGCCTTCGAGAACCGCCAGGTAGCTCGCCAGGCCAATGGTGATGGCCGGGAACAGGATGTGGAACGACACGGTAAAGGCAAACTGCATTCGGGCGAGCTCTAAGGCCTCTATTCCGAACATGGTGCTTCCTCTTCAGATAATCCGGCGTCTGGGCTTGTGGCCCCGTCGCCCACTGCCCCCACGGTAGTCGAGTGCGGCATCTTGGAATTGTTCTGTTCGATCGCAGGGATTCCGGCCCGAAGGCCAATTCGTTGCCCGTTCGTTGCCCATCTGTTGCAAAAGCAACGATTGATCCAGATCAACGACTGTTAAAAAGCATAGTCCCGAATGGCCCGCTGGGCCGTGCGGTTGTTTGCCGCGTGACCGGTTGCCCCACCCCCTTTCGCGAGGCATGAAAAAGTGCCGATCACGGCAAACAGTAACCGGTTGTTACAAACAGATGATACGCTGCGAGCCCCTCTACTGCGCCGAGACCAACAGGTTCCCGATGTCCGATTCCGCACCGCAGTTGTTGCGTCATCACCGCCCTTTCATCGCTTTCTGGCTGGCCCGGGTGTTCACCGCCAGTGGCTTCCAGATGCTCACCGTGGCCATTGGCTGGCACCTCTACCAGCTGACCGGCAATGTGCTCGACCTGGGCCTGGTCGGCCTGGTCGAATTCGCGCCCCGGGTGCTGTTCATGCTGCATACCGGGCATGTTGCCGACCGCTATGACCGGCGCAAGGTGGCGGCGCTGTGCCAGACCTTGCAGGGGCTTATCGCCCTGGCGCTGGCCGTGGGCAGTGCCACCGACAATGTCAGCCGCGAACTGATCTTCGCCCTGGCCTTCCTGCTCGGTGCCACCCGCTCATTCGAGATGCCGGCGACCCAGGCGCTGCTCCCCAACGTCGTGCCGCCAGGGCTGTTCACGCGAGCGGTAGCCGCCTCCGCCTCGGCAACCCAGGCGGCTACCATCGTCGCTCCTGCCGTGGGCGGCTTCCTGTACGCGTTCGGCAGCATCTGGGTGTACGGCCCGACCGTTGCCCTGTATGCCGTCGCCTGCCTGCTCATGCTCAGCCTCGACTCGCGCCAGCAAGTGCCCCAGCGCGGCCGCGCCAGTATTGAATCGCTGATGGCCGGGATCCGCTTCATCCGCAGCCGGCCGGACATTCTCGGGGCCATTTCGCTGGACCTGTTCGCCGTGCTGCTGGGTGGCGCCACCGCGCTGCTGCCGGTATTTGCCAAGGACATCCTGCTCACCGGCCCGTGGGGCCTGGGCCTGCTGCGTTCCGCACCTGCAGTCGGGGCTCTGTTGATGTCGCTGTGGCTGGCGCGGTTCCCGGTCGAGCGCAAAGTCGGCCGCACCATGTTCACCGCAGTCGGGCTGTTCGGTGTGGCAACCATCGCCTTTGGCCTCTCGACCTCGTTCTGGTTCTCGCTGGCGGTGCTGGTGGTGCTGGGCGCGGCGGACATGATCAGCATGGTGATCCGCGGCGCCTTCGTGCAGCTGGAGACGCCGGACGAGATGCGCGGGCGGGTGAGCGCGGTGAACGGCTTGTTCATCGGTGCCTCGAACCAGCTCGGCGAGTTCGAGTCCGGGGTGACGGCGCACTGGTTCGGCACGGTGCCGGCGGTGGTGCTGGGCGGCGTGGGCACGCTGGTGGTGACCGGGGTGTGGATAAAACTGTTCCCCACACTGGCCAAGCGGGACCGTTTGCACAACGGTTGATCTTTCGCCTGTGCCGGCCTCTTCGCGGGTAAACCCGCTCCCACAGGGGTTTCGAGAGCAGCGCCGTACCTGTGGGAGCGGGTTTACCCACGAAGAGGCCGGCACAGGCTAAGTATTACCCATTCCCCAACGGCCATAGGCCCCCGCCGAGCATGCTGGTATGATGCGCGGCTTTTTTCCTCCCCACACAAAACCACGGCATCGGCTTCGGTCTGTGCTTTGCTGATGGGGTCGATACATTCACGGCGCGAGGGCGCCCTGGGGAGCGGGCATGCTGGAAAGGCTGTTTCAACTAAAAGCACACGACACCAATGTGCGCACCGAGATTCTTGCGGGCGTCACTACCTTCCTGGCCATGGCCTACATCCTGTTCGTCAACCCGAGCATCCTCGGTGAGACCGGCATGGACAAGGGCGCAATCTTCGTCGCCACCTGCCTGGCGGCCGCCATCGGCTCGACCACCATGGGCCTGATTGCCAACTACCCGATCGCCCTGGCGCCGGGCATGGGCCTGAACGCGTTCTTCACCTACACGGTGGTCCTGCACATGGGCCACACCTGGCAGGTGGCACTCGGCGCGGTGTTCCTCTCGGCGGTGATGTTCTTCCTGCTATCGATCTTCCGTATCCGCGAATGGATCGTGAACAGCATTCCACTGCCGTTGCGTTCTGCGATTGCTGCCGGTATCGGCCTGTTCCTGGCGTTCATCGCCCTGCACAATGCCGGCATCGTCGTTGATAACCCAGCGACCCTGGTTGGCCTGGGTGACCTCAAGCAGCCAGCGCCTATCCTCGCTACCCTGGGCTTCTTCCTGATCGTCGGCCTCGAGTCGCTGAAGGTTCGTGGCGCAGTGCTGATCGGCATCCTGGCCGTGAGCATCGCTTCGATCCTGATGGGTGTGACACCGTTCGGTGGCGTGGTCTCGATGCCGCCATCGCTGGCGCCGACCTTCCTCCAGCTGGACATCAAAGGCGCCCTCGACGTGGGCCTGGTCAGCGTGATCTTCGCCTTCCTGTTCGTCGACCTGTTCGACAACTCGGGCACGCTGATCGGCGTGGCCAAGCGCGCCGGCCTGATGGGCAAGGACGGCCACATGCCAAAGATGGGCCGTGCCCTGATCGCCGACAGCACCGCCGCCATGGCAGGTTCCCTGCTGGGCACCTCGACCACCACCAGCTACATCGAATCCGCCGCTGGCGTGAGCGCCGGAGGCCGCACCGGCCTGACTGCCATCGTCGTCGCCATCCTGTTCCTGCTGGCGCTGTTCTTCGCGCCGCTGGCCGGTAGCGTACCGGCCTTCGCCACGGCACCGGCGCTGTTGTTCGTCGCCGTGCTGATGGCTTCGGGCCTGGCAGAAATCAATTGGGACGACATCACCGAGGCCGCCCCCGTGGTCGTGACCGCCCTGGCCATGCCACTGACCTACTCGATCGCCAACGGCATCGCCTTCGGTTTCATTTCCTGGACCGCCGTCAAGCTGATCTCCGGCCGCCACCGCGACCTGAACCCGGCCCTGGTGATCCTTTCCATCCTGTTCGTCATCAAGCTGGGCTGGTTCAACGCATGAGTGCTGTCTTCGACCCCTCCGCCTACGCCACCCAGCTCGAGGGCAAAGTCGCCCGCCTGCGCGAGCTGCTGGCGCCCTTCGGCGCGCCGGAACCGGCCGTTTTCGACTCGCCGCGCGAGCACTACCGCCTGCGCGCCGAGTTCCGCCTGTGGCGCGAAGATGGCCAGCGCCACTATGCGATGTTCGCCCCTGGCGACAAGCACAAGGCGATCCTGATCGACGACTTCCCCATCGCCAGCCAGCGCATCAATGAGCTGATGCCGCGCCTGAAGGCCGCCTGGCAGGCCAGCGAGGCACTGGGCAATCGCTTGTTCCAGGTAGAGTTCCTCACCACGCTGGCCGGCGATGCCATGGTCACGCTGTGCTACCACCGCCCGCTGGACGAGGCCTGGGAAGTGGCTGCCCGGCAGTTGGCCGAAGACCTCGGCGTGAGCGTGATCGGCCGTTCGAAGGGCAAACGCCTGGTGATTGGCCGCGACTATGCGGTGGAAAAACTTGATGTTGCCGGTCGCGTTTTCAGCTACCGCCAGCCGGAAGGCGCGTTCACCCAGCCCAACGGCGCGGTGAACCAGAAGATGCTGAGCTGGGCGTTCGAGGCCATCGGCCAACGTGAAGACGACTTGCTGGAGCTGTATTGCGGCAACGGCAACTTTACCCTGCCGCTGGCCACCCGCGTGCGCCAGGTGCTGGCCACAGAGATCAGCAAGACTTCAGTCAATGCCGCGCTGAGCAACCTCGCTGAAAACGCTGTGGATAACGTGCGGCTGGTGCGCCTGTCGGCGGAAGAGCTGACCCAGGCACTGAACGAAGTACGGCCGTTCCGCCGGCTGGAAGGGATCGACCTGAAGAGCTATGAGTTCGGCACCGTGTTCGTCGACCCGCCCCGTGCTGGGATGGACCCGGACACTTGCGAGCTGACCCGGCGTTTCGAGCGAATCCTGTACATCTCGTGCAACCCCGAGACCCTGGCGGCGAACATTGCCCAGTTGCACGACACGCACCGCATCGAGCGTTGTGCGTTGTTCGACCAGTTCCCGTATACGCACCACATGGAAAGTGGCGTCCTGCTGGTTCGGCGCTAGAGCATTCGCGGGCAAGCCCGCTCCCACATGGATAGCATCAACCTTGATGCTTGCGCGACACCTGTGGGAGTGGCGTCCTGCTGGTTCGGCGCTAGAGCGTTCGCGGGCAAGCCCGCTCCCACATGGATAGCATCAACCTTGATGCTTGCGCGACACCTGTGGGAGTGGCGTCCTGCTGGTTCGGCGCTAGAGCGTTCGCGGGCAAGCCCGCTCCCACATGGATAGCATCAACCTTGATGCTTGCGCGACACCTGTGGGAGCGGGCTTGCCCGCGAAGGGCCGCACAGCGGCCCCGAACTTTGACTCAGAAGTCGAAGAACACCGTCTCCCCTTCTCCCTGAATGCGGATATCGAAGCGATACGCCGTTTTCCCGTCCACCTCGCAACGCTTGGCAATCAAGGTCTCACGACGTTGCGGCTGCTCGATCAGGTTGAGCACCGGGCACTTGGCATTGGCCTCGGCCTCGTCGTCGAAGTACAGCCGCGTGTGCAGATGGATGTTGATCCCCCGGGCGAACAGGCTGATGTTGATATGCGGCGCCATTGGCACGCCTGCAGCATTGTTCACCACACCCGGCTTGACCGTATGCACGGTCCACTCACCGGCATCGAAGGTGGTGGCGGTGCGGCCGAAGCTGTTGAAGGCGTTTTCCAGGTTATAGGCATCCTGATACTGACCGTTGGCGTCGGCCTGCCACAGTTCCAGGAACGAATCACGCACCAGGTGGCCGTTGCCGTCATACACATGACCGATCAGCACGATGTGCTCGCCCGGAGCGTCCGGCTTGGCCAGGCGGTTCCAGATTTCCTGGTCGCGGGTCGGGTTGCCGGCCGCTTCCAGGGCCAGGCCGATGTGCACGTAGGGGCCGGCAGTCTGCGATGGGGTTTCCGGCAGCAGTTCGATTGGCATGGCGGGTTCCTCAGCAGTTTTCGAAGTGGGTCTTGCGCTGGCCACGCAGCACGATATCGAAGCGGTACGCCAGGCAGTCCATCGGGTTGGCGTTGCTCATGTCGAGCTTGGCGATCAACTGCTGGACGGCTTCAGGGTTGGCGATCGACTTGACGATCGGGCACATCGGGATCAGCGGATCACCTTCGAAATACAGCTGGGTGATCAGCTTGGTGGCGATCGACGGGCCGCTGATGCCGAAATGGATGTGCGCCGGGCGCCAGTCATTCGGCCCGTTGCGCCAAGGGTACGGGCCCGGCTTGATGGTGCGGAAGCTGTAGTAGCCGTCGCGGTCGGTCAGGCAACGGCCGACGCCACCGAAATTCGGGTCCAGCGGCGCCAGGTAACGGTCGTTCTTGTGGCGATAGCGGCCACCGGCGTTGGCTTGCCACATCTCCACCAGGGTGTTCGGCACAGGCTTGCCGTACTGGTCGACGACGCGGCCGGCAACGATGATGCGCTCGCCGATCGGCAAGCCACCGTTGTTGAAGTTCAGCAGCAGGTCATGGTCGTGGGCACCGAAGCCCAGGTGGGAAAAGTCCGGGCCGGTGGTTTCGCTGATCGACTGTGGGATGCTGACCAGTGCCTGGCGCGGCGAGCGGGCAACGGAAGTCTTGTAGTCGGGCGTCAGGGCCTTGGGGTGCCAGTTGCGATCACGGATCACGAAGCGGCTGTTGTCCTGGGCAGGCATGCCGGATTCCTCTCTTGGAATTATGAAAACGCCTGTACACGGCAGGCGGACTTGCAGTTTCAGGCAGGTAGCGAGGGATGGATAATGAAATCACCCGCCAATTACATAACCAAACGGTTATGTATTAGTGGCTTTGGCTGTGGTGATCTAATCTTTATCCCCATGTTTCACGCTCTGGAGAGCTCTTCATGGAATGGCGAAAAGGCCGGCGCAGCGACAACGTGGTCGATGCTCGCGGCGAAGGTGGCGGCGGCGGCATGCGCTTTGGCGGAGGCAAGGGGCTGGGGCTTGGCGCTGTGCTGCTGATTGTCGGCATCGGCTGGCTGACCGGCCAGGACCCGCTGCAGATTCTTGGCCAGCTCGCCGGGCAGATGGAACAACAGCAACAGCAGGCAGCCCCCAGTGGCGCTGGCGGCAAGGCACCGCCGGCCAATGACGAACAGGCGCAGTTCGTCGCCTCGATCCTGGGCGATACGGAAGACACCTGGAAGGCCCTGTTCGCCCAAGCGGGCAAGCAGTACCGTGATCCCAAGCTGGTGTTGTTCAGCGGCCAGGTCAATTCGGCCTGCGGTTTTGCGTCTGCGGCAGTCGGGCCGTTCTACTGCCCGGCGGATCAGCGGGTCTACCTGGACATGTCGTTCTTCCGTGAAATGGAAACCCGCTTCGCGGCGGCCGGCGACTTCGCCCAGGCCTACGTGATCGCCCACGAGATCGGCCACCACGTGCAGACCCTGCTCGGGGTGTCGGCCAAGGTCGATGCCGCGCGGCGCAGTGGCCAGCGCCTGGAAGGCGACAATGGCCTGCTGGTGCGCCAGGAACTGCAGGCCGACTGCCTGGCCGGCGTTTGGGCGTATCAGGCGCAGAAGCGGCTGAACTGGCTGGAGCCGGGTGATGTTGAAGAGGCGCTGAATGCCGCCAATGCCATTGGTGATGACCGGCTGCAACAGCAAGGTCAGGGGCGCGTGGTGCCCGACTCCTTCACCCATGGCACCTCGGCGCAGCGGGTGCGCTGGTTCAAGGCCGGGTTTGCCCAAGGGAATGTGAACAGCTGCGATACTTTCGGCGCGCGTAGCCTTTGAGAGCCTGGGGGGCCGCTTTGCGGCCCTCAGCGATCTCCAAAAGGCAAACGTTTTCTCGATATTGCAAATCAGCTGAAAAAGCGATTCAGCTTTCGCTGTGCCGTGCCGATAACACCTGCACGAATCAGCGGGCCCCAGAACAACAACGCCCTGCGATTGATGATCAAGTGAGCGAATGAATTTTCTGGAGAGCGTGCATGAACAGCTGGTTTGCCAACATCAGCGTCAACCTCAAACTCGGCCTGGGCTTCGGCCTGGTGCTGGGTCTAACCGGCCTGCTGGCCCTGACCGGCTGGACCAGCCTGGGCAGGCTGATTGACCGCAGCAACTGGATGGGTGACATCGGTCAGCTCAACAAGGATCTGACCGACCTGCGCATCGCGCGTCTGCAGTACATGATCGCCAATGGCGATGACGCCGCCGCTGCCAACACCCAGGCCAAGCTCGACGCCTTCAGCAAGCAGCAGCAATACCTGGTCACCACCTTCACCAGCCCGGCCAACGTCGTGCTGCTCAAGGAGCTGGGGCAGACCATCAGCGAGTACAAGGTATCGCTGAACAAGATGCGCGCCGGCTACAAGAGTTCGCTGGCCGCCCGTGATGCAATGAACGTGTCGGCGGCAAGGGCCGATGAGGCCATGGAAGTCCTCAGCCAGGACGTCATGTCCCGCCCCGAGCCAGACAGTGTGCGCCTGGCCCAGTACCAACTGATCAGCAAGGCGCGCCAGCAACTGCTGCAGGTGCGTATCGACGTGCGCGGTTACATTGCCGACAACAGTGCCGCCAACGAGCAGACCGCCCTGCGCCAGCTGGAAGGCGCCCTGGCCGATATCGACAACCTCAAGCGCCAGTTGCCAGCTGAAGCCGCCCGTGTCCAGCAGTTCGAGCAATCGGTGCAGGCCTACCGCGATGCCGTGCGCCAGTTCCGCGATGCGGTTGCCGACATCACCGTTGCCCGCGCCGAGATGACCGTGCAAGGCGCCGATATCGTCAAGCGCAGCGACGCGCTGTACAACATCCAGCTGGAGCGTCGCGACGCAGAAAGCACCCAGGCCCGCAGCCTGCAGACCATCGCCACGCTGCTGGCGCTGCTGGCTGGCGTCATTGCTGCAGTGGTCATCACTCACCAGATCACCCGCCCGCTGCGCGATACCCTGCAAGCCGTGGAACGCATTGCCAGTGGCGACCTGACCCACGACCTGCGCGTTACCCGTCGCGATGAAATCGGCGTGCTGCAACAAGGCATTGCGCGCATGGGGACGACCCTGCGCGAACTGATCAGCGGCATCCGTGACGGCGTCACTCAGATTGCCAGCGCCGCCGAAGAGTTGTCGGCGGTGACCGAGCAGACCAGCGCCGGTGCCAACAGCCAGAAGGTCGAGACCGACCAGGTCGCCACCGCCATGCACGAAATGGCCGCCACCGTTCAGGAAGTGGCGCGCAACGCCGAGCAGGCTTCTCATGCCGCGACTGGCGCCGATGACGAAGCGCGTGCCGGTGACCGCGTGGTCGGCGAGGCGATCAGCCAGATCGAACGCCTGGCCGAAGAAGTGCACCGCTCCACCGAGGCCATGAACCTGCTGCAACAGGAAAGCCAGAAGATCGGCAGCGTGATGGACGTGATCAAGTCGGTTGCCGAGCAGACCAACCTGCTGGCGCTCAACGCCGCGATCGAAGCGGCCCGAGCCGGTGAAGCCGGCCGTGGTTTCGCCGTGGTCGCCGACGAAGTGCGTGGCCTGGCCCAGCGCACGCAGAAGTCCACCGAAGAGATCGAGGAGTTGGTGGCCAGCCTGCAGCACGGCACCCAGCAGGTGGCCAATGCCATGCAGGGCAGCCGCACCCTGACCGACAGCAGTGTCGAGCTGGCGCGAAAGGCAGGTGCGTCGCTGGAGAACATCACCGGCACGGTGTCGAGCATCCAGTCGATGAACCAGCAGATCGCAGCGGCGGCCGAGCAGCAGAGCGCGGTGGCAGAAGAGATCAGCCGCAGCATCCTGAATGTGCGCGATGTGTCGGAACAGACCGCGGCAGCCAGTGATGAGACCGCAGCGTCCAGCGTCGAGCTGGCGCGCCTGGGTGGTCACCTGCAGATGCTGGTCAGCCAGTTCCGCGTCTGACTGGAGACCATTCGCGGGCACGCCCGCTCCCACAGGTACGGCGCAAGATTCGAAACCTGCGCTGTACCTGTGGGAGCGGGCGTGCCCGCGAAGAGGCCCGCACTGCCTATGCAGAGTTACTTGACGATCATCCCCACCCCGCGCCCACGCGGATCCGAAGCGGTCTCAAGCTGCGCGCCGTTGACCCGGATCGCCTGGATATCGCCCATCTCCCAGCCCTGATCCTCCAGCACATAGCCCATCTTCTTCAGCTCTTCAGCCACCGGCCCGGTCAGCGGCGCGTAGCTGTCGAAGTAGATGGTGTCCTTGGGCAGCAACTGATGGTGCACACGCTGCGCCGCCACGGCCTTCTCCAGCGGCATGCCGTAGTCGTACAGGTTGTTCATCACCTGGAAGATGGAGGTAAAGATCCGCGAACCGCCCGGCGTACCGATCACCAGCTCGACCTTGCCATCGCGGGTCATCAGGCTCGGGCTCATCGACGACAGCATGCGCTTGCCCGGTTCGATGGCGTTGGCGTCACCGCCAACCACCCCAAAGGCATTCGCGGCGCCAGGCTTGGCGCTGAAATCGTCCATCTCGTCGTTGAGCAGGAAGCCTGCGCCCTTGACCACCACGCCGCTGCCGTAATCGAGGTTGAGGGTGTAGGTATTGCTGACCGCATTGCCCTGCTTGTCGACGATCGAGAAGTGCGTGGTCTGGTGTGGCTCCAGGCCTGGCTTGACCTTGTCGGTTTCGGAAATGGCCTTCGGGTTGACCTGGGCGGCGCGCTTGGCCAGGTAGTCCTTGGCCACCAACTGGTCGACCGGCACTTTGGTGAACGCCGGGTCGCCGAGGTAGTCGGCACGGTCGGCGAACACACGTTTTTCAATCTCCGATAGCAGATGGATGTACTGCGCCGAGTTGTGCGCAACACCCTTGAAGTCCGCCACGCGGTCTTCCTTGATGCCCAGCAGCTGGGCCAGGGCCACGCCGCCGGAGCTTGGTGGTGGCGCGGTGTAGACCACATTGCCGCGCCAGCTGATGGCGATCGGTTCGCGCCACACGGCTTTGTAGTCCTTCAGGTCTTCCTTGGTGATCAAGCCCTTGTCGGCCTGCATCTGCGCCACCAGCAGGTCGGCAGTCTTGCCTTGGTAGAACTCGCTCACGCCCTTGTCGGCAATGCGCTCGAGGGTCTTGGCCATTTCCGGCTGCTTGAACAGTTCACCGACCTTCATGTTGCCGAAATAGTCGTTGAAGTTGGTCGCGGTCTTGAACATGCCCTGGGCATCGTTGCGGTACTGGTACTGCTTCTCGGCGACCTTGAAGCCGTTTTTGGCATAGCCGATGGCCGGGGTCAGCAGCTCGCTCCAGGGCAGCTTGCCGAACTTCTGGTGGGCTTCCCACAGGCCCATCACCGTGCCAGGCACGCCTGCGGCGCGCACGCCGACCAGGCTCAGGTTCTCGATGACTTCGCCCTTGTCGTCCAGGTACATGTTGCGTGAGGCAGCCTTGGGCGCCACTTCGCGGTAGTCGAGGAAGTACGGCTTGCCGTCGACGAACAGGGTCATGAAGCCACCGCCACCGATGTTACCCGCCTCGGGGTAGGTCACCGCCAGGGTGAAGGCCGTGGCCACGGCCGCGTCCACCGCATTGCCGCCCTTCTTGAGGATGTCGGCTGCAACCTGTGCACCATATTGATCGGGGGCGGCTACAGCGCCGCCTTCCAACGTGGCGGCGTAAGTCGAGGAACAGCTCAGGATCGCGGCTGCCAGAGCCAGGTACTGGAACGGGACAATACGCATGACACTTCCTTGGTGTTGTTTTTGTTGAGCAGTCAGTAAGGCCGAAGCGCTGTGACTGTGCAATCAAACGCAGGAAGTTTCGCCGCCTGTGGACAGGACCTGTCGCGATCAGGCAACTCAGCAGGCGTACATGGCCAACTTGCGCTGGATGAAATCAAGGAAGCATTGAATCCGCAGGGCCAGCTGGGTGTTGCGGTAGTACACCGCGTGGATCGGCTGGCGGTAGCCATTGTTGGCCTCGCTCAGCAGTACCTTGAGGCGGCCGGCGCGGATGTCTTCGTGGGTCATGAAATGCGACAGGGCGACGATGCCCTCCCCGGCCAGCGCCAGTTGGCGCAGGGTCTCGCCGCTGGAGGCGATCAGTGCCGGGCGGATGCCCCAGCGGTCACCCTGGGCGTGGCGCAACGGCCACTGGTTCAACGATTCAGGCTGGCTAAAGCCGAGCAGGCAGTGACCGTTCAGGTCTTCGACGTTTTTCGGCGTACCGTGTCGCTCCAGGTATTCCGGGCTTGCCAGCACCTGTATCGGGCTGCAACCGAGCGAGCGGGCATGCAGGCTGGAGTCGGCAAGGTCACCGATGCGGATGGCCACGTCGGTGCTCTGTTCCAGCAGGTCGATGATCAGGTCGTCGGTGTTGAGCTCCAGCTCGATGCCGGGGTACTGGCGGCGGAACTCGCCGATCCACGGCAGGATGGCGTGCAGCATGAACGGCGCCGCGGCGTTGATGCGCAGGCGCCCGGACGGCGTCTGGCGATTCATCGACAGGCGCTCCTCCATCTCGTCCATCTGCTGCAGCACCAGGCGCGAGCGTTCGAGGAAGAAGCGGCCCTCCTCGGTGAGGTCCATGCGCCGGGTGGTGCGGTTGACCAAGGTGGTGCCGAGCTTGGCCTCCAGGCGCGACAGGGTGCGGCTGACCGCCGACGGGGTCTGGCCCATCTGCTCGGCAGCGGCGGAGATTGAGCCGCAGTCGATGACGGCGACGAATATCTGGAGTTCTTCGGAGCGGGTTTTCACTTGAGCGCCTGTGTCGGGTCCGTGCAGGGATTAGATAGCCTTGCCGAAGACCTTGTCCAGATGAGCCTCGTAGGCCGCCAAGGCTGCCGCCACATCCGGGCGCTTCATCACATCCACCGCAAGGAAGGTTGGCAGCCCGGTCATACCCAGGAACTGGTTGGCTTTGTGGAACGGGAAATACACCGCATCGACACCCTTGCCCTCGAAGAAGTCGCTCGGGTCATCGAACGCTTGCTGTGGTGCATTCCAGGTCAACGACAGCATGTATTGCTTGCCGTGCACCAGGCCACCGCTGCCGTACTTCTGCGAGTGGTCGGAGCGGGTACGCCCATCATTGGCGTAGAGGCTGCCGTGGCCAGCGGTGAAGACATCGTCGATGTACTTCTTCACGGTCCACGGTGCGCCCATCCACCAGCCTGGCATCTGATAGATGATCACATCGGCCCAGAGGAATTTCTCGACTTCGACCTGAGCGTCGTAGCCACCGTCGATGAAGGTGTGCTGCACATCGAAACCGGCACGGTCCAGATGCGCCAGCGCGGCATCGTGCAGGGTCTGGTTGAGGCGACCGTCAGAGTGGGCGAATTGTTTGCCGCCATTGAGCAGAAGGATCTTTTTCATGCTGGGCCTCGAGTCATTTGATGGATGACCGGCACAGTAATGGCTGACGGGCGCGGGATACAGCAGTTGGCAGTCAAAATACAATTGACCTGAAGTCACGAATCACAACTTAATTATTGCCGTAGAATCGATTCTCCAATTATCTGTGAGTACGATCCATGAGCGAGCAGCACGCATTCATCCTTAAGGCCAAGACCCGTCCGGAAATGGCCGAAGCATTCGAGACCCTGTTCCGTGCCTACGTCGAGCCCAGCCGCCAGGAACCAGGCTGCATCGAATACCACATGCTGCGCGACCAGCAGGACCCAACCCTGTTCGTGTTCTATGAAGTGTGGGCCGACAAGGCAGCGCTGGACGTGCACTCGGCACTGCCGCACATGGTCGAGTTCTTCGAAAAGCGCATGGATTACCTGGAGCGCGATTTCGACATCCAGCCCATCGTCATGCTCAGCGCCTCGTCCGCTAACCGTTGATCAGCAGGTGGCCGCCCAACGCGGCCAGGCCGATGAAGAAGCAGCGCTTGAACAGCGCTGCGCTGATACGCTGGCGCAGCCACTTCCCGGCGAACATGCCCAAAAGGGCCGGCGCCAGCATCAGCAGCGAAGCCCCCAGCGCTTGCCCACCCAAGGCATCCTGCCCGGCCAGGCCAAGGGCCAGCGCCAGGGTCGAGACCGTGAACGACAGGCCCAGCGCCTGCACCATTTCGTCGCGGCTCAAGCCCAGGCTTTGCAGGTAAGGCACCGCGGGCATCACGAACACGCCAGTAGCCGCAGTGACCACACCGGTCACCAGTCCACAGACCGGCCCCAGCCACCCTTCCCGCTCCGGCGCTACCCGCAAGGCCGGGCCTGCCAGACCGTACAGCGCGTAGATCACCAACGCCGCCCCCAACGCCTGCACTGCCCATGGCCCGTTGTTGATGCCCAGCCAGGCACTGCCAAGCAACGTACCGAGGAATATCATCGCCAGCATTGGCCCGAGCCTTCGCAGCAGCGCGAGCAGATGCCCGCCAGCCGCAAGTTGCCATAGGTTGGTAAGCGTCGAAGGCACGATCAACAACGCAGCAGCCTGCGTCGGAGACATAGCCAGCCCCAGCAAGCCCATGGCGATGGTCGGCAGGCCGAGGCCGATCACGCCTTTGACGGCACCGGCCAGCAGGAAGGTGATGATCACCAGCAACGTCAGTGCCGGGCCAATGGTGTAGTAGAAAGCGGTCAAGGTATTCATGGGTGCGATGATGGCTTGCCGCAGTTGGGCTGAAAATCTGCCATATACTCAGCCAGACTCTTGCCAGGACAGAGGCAGATGCATTTCGACCTGATCGACCTCCGGCTTTTCCAGCACACCGCCGAATGCGGCAACATCACCGCCGGCGCCCGCCGCAGCCATCTGTCGCTGCCAGCGGCCAGCGCACGTATCCGCGCGATGGAGGCCTCGCTTGGCACACCTTTGCTCGAGCGCAATCGCCGTGGCGTGCAGCCGACACCCGCCGGGCAGGCGCTGCTGCAGCATGCGCGACTGATCGGCCAGCAGGTCGAACGCCTGCAGTTCGACCTGGCCCATTATGCGTGCGGCCAGCAAGGCCAGGTGCGGCTGTTGTGCAACACGGCGGCGCTGACCGAGTACCTGCCGGAGTTGCTGGCCAGCTACCTTGCCGATAACCCCGGGATCAGCATCGATGTGCAGGAACTACCGAGCCTGCGCATCGTGCAATCGATCACCCAAGGCATGGCTGATCTGGGCATCATTTCCACCGCCGCGCCCAGCGCGCATCTGCAGACCCTGCCCTTTCGCGATGATCCGCTGGTGCTGGTGACTCCGCTGGATCATCCCCTCGCCGCAGCGCCCGCCCCGAGCTTCGTCGATTGCCTTGCCCACGGCCATGTCGGGCTGGGGGCGAACAGCGCCCTGGCGCTGTATCTGGAGGAACAGGCCCTGCGCGAAGGCCACCGCATGCAGGTGCGGGTGCGGGCCGAAGGGTTTGACGGGGTGATTCGCATGGTCGCCGGTGGTGCCGGTGTCGGCGTGGTGCCCCTGGCATCGGTGCAGCGCTGGAACGGGGTGTTGCCGATGCACTGGGTGGCGCTGCGAGAGGATTGGGCGAACCGGCGGTTGCTGTTATGTGCCCGGGATTTTGCCAGGTTACCGGGCTATGCGGCGGGGTTGGTCGAGCGATTGATGCCAGCGTGAACGTTCAACGTCGCCTGGGCTGACGTATTTGCGGCGGTTTCGGCGCCCCGATTCACCACCTCCACAAGTGATGAATTCCAAAGCCGACTCGTAGTTCAGTGCATGAGCGCCAGCTCTCGCAGTGCAGCCGAGGCGAGAAATCCGGAACGGGAGGCATACCGATGATCACGCTTCACTTTTTCGTCGATCCGCTGCAGCAGGTTTTCCGGCAGTGTTGCATTGAACCGCACGGCCTTCCCCAGATATGGCGTTATATCGAAATCAACGACAGCCCAGACCCCACCGGCAAAATCAGGATTCGCCACATGTACATCGACTTCCTGTGCTTGCGGTAGCGCCTCGTTATCGGCAACCAAGCCCTCAAAATGAAGCGCCAGCGCCTCCTGAACGTTCTCCAGTGCTTGAGCGACAGTCCCTCCGGCAGAGAAGCAGCCAGGAACATCGGGAACGGTCACGCCGTAGTCCGAATCGGCGTCCTTGTGCAATACGACCGGAAATTTCATTGCGCGTCTCCACTGATGTTCGCGCTGACGAAGCCACTGGACTGCTTCAAGCCAGCTTGTTTCAAGATGCTGTGCACAGTGCCTTTAGGCAGATCGCTCTTGGGATGAGGAACTGTCACCCTCCCCTTCTTGAACGGATGCCTGAACTGGTGATGGCTGCCCTTCACCTCGACTTCATACCACCCATCCGCCTCAATGAGCTGGATCACTTCACGACTGCGCATTCACCCTTCCTTCGGCAGCCGATGTGTATGATACACACCGAATTGACCAAAACGAAGCGCAGTACACACTATGCACACTTTCGGCGACCAGCGGATGGTTCAGATCACCCAGTAGGCTTCAACTTATAGCTCTGTAGGAACCTACATTCCTACCGTATACCCCCAGGGGGTATCACTTCAGATAAGACCGCAACAACGCCGCCACCTTGTCCGCCTCTTCCTGCCGTTCCTCGGCGCTCAGCCCTTCCGCCACCAGGTGTTCGCGGATGTGCCCTTCCATCACCTCGGCCATCAGCCCGTTCACCGCGCCGCGCACGGCTGCGATCTGCTGAAGGATCGCCAGGCAGTCCTTGTCCTGCTCCAGCGCGGTCTCCAGGGCAGCGGCCTGGCCTTTGATCTTGCGCACGCGGGTCAGCAGTTGCTTCTTGCTCTTGATCGTATGTGCCATAGGCTTTCACACCCTTATAGGTATACTGGGGTATAGTATATTTCTCGACGTTCCGGGAGCATGATAAACCATGTCGACACAAACCTCAGGCCGCTGGCAGCACAGCCACCAGTTCCACACCAGCAACCTCGGTGCCGAGCGCAAGACACGCCTGGCCGTGTGGCTGACGGCGATCATGATGGTGGCGGAAATCGCCGGGGGCTGGTTCTTCAACTCCATGGCCCTGCTCGCCGACGGCTGGCACATGAGCTCGCATGCCCTGGCCCTGGGCCTGTCGCTGCTGGCCTACGCTGCCGCGCGTCGTTATGCCAAGGACCAACGCTTCGCTTTTGGCACCTGGAAGATCGAGATCCTCGGCGGCTACTCCAGCGCCCTGCTGCTGCTCGGCGTGGCCGGGCTGATGGCCTTCCAGTCGGCCGAGCGACTGCTGACGCCGGGGCCGATCCATTATGACGAGGCGATCTTCATCGCCGTGATCGGCCTGGCCGTGAACCTGATCTGCGCCTGGCTGCTGCGTGACGACCACGATCATCACCACCACGGTCATGGCCATGACCATCATCATGACCACGGTCATCACCATCATCACGACCTGAACCTGCGCTCGGCCTACCTGCATGTGATTGCCGACGCCGCCACCTCGGTACTGGCGATCGTCGCCCTGCTGGCCGGCAAGTTCTGGGGCGCCAGCTGGCTCGACCCGGTGATGGGCCTGGTCGGTGCGGTGCTGGTGGCGCTCTGGGCTCGCGGCCTGCTGCGCGATACCGGCCGGGTATTGCTGGATGCCGAGATGGATGCGCCGGTGGTCGAGGAGATTCGCGAAGTGGTCGCCGAACTGCCGGTGCCCGCCACCATCACCGACCTGCACGTGTGGCGCGTGGGCAAGGACCAGTACGCGTGCATCCTCAGCCTGGCCACCCAGGCCGCATTGAGCGCCGACAGCGTGCGCCAGGCGCTGGGCGTGCATGAGGAACTGGCCCACATCACCGTCGAGGTCAACACCCTGGCATAGCGCGGGCAGGCAGCTGGACGTCGAGCCCAGGCAACTGCGGCTCGGCGGATGGCCCTATGGTGACAAGTCATCCAGCCAGTCACCAGGAGTTGTGCCATGTCCGATTTCATCACCGTCCTGCGCGAAACCTGCCCGACGCCGGTCGTGGACGCCACCAAGTGGAAGCGCATCGGCGGCGATCCGCACACCGTCAACCTCAACGCCTACCTGTCGGCCGACGGCAGCAAGATCATGGGCACCTGGATCTGCACCCCGGGCAAGTTCGAGGTCAACTACGAGAAGTGGGAGTTCTGCCACTTCCTCGATGGCTACTGCATCATCACCCCGGAAGGCGAAGAGCCGAAGCACCTGAAGGCGGGTGATGTGTTCGTGATCGAACCGGGGATGAAAGGCACCTGGGAAGTGGTCGAGACCGTGCGCAAGTACTTCGTCTTCGCCTGATCCATCAAGCGACACCAATCTCTGTGGGAGCGGGCATGCCCGCGAACACCGGCGTAGCCGGTGGCGGGCAACGAGTCGTCTGCTTCGCGGGCACGCCCGCTCCCACAATCAATCCTTCTTGCGGTACCCCTCGACGATCGCCGAAAAGTCCTTGCCGCCTTCCCCGCGCAGGCTCATGGCCTGGTACAGCTGCTGGGCGACGGCACCGAGGATCACCGGCTGGTGTGCCTGGCGCGCAGCCTCGGTGGCCAGCCCCAGGTCCTTGAGCATCAGTTCGGCACCAAACCCACCGGTATACCCACGCGAGGCAGGTGCAGTTTCGATGATGCCCGGCCACGGGTTGTAGGTATCGGAACTCCAGCAACGCCCGGTCGAGCTGTTGATGATCCCCGCCAGCACCTTGGTGTCGATGCCCAGTGCATTGCCCAGGGCCATGGCCTCGGATACGCCGATCATCGAGATGCCCAGCAGCAGGTTGTTGCAGATCTTGGCGATCTGCCCGGTACCGACCTCACCGCAGTGCACGATGTTACGGCCCATCTGCTCCAGCACCGGCTTGAGCGTGGCGAACAGTTCTGCGCTGGCGCCGACCATGAAGGTCAGCGTGCCCGCCGCGGCGCCACCCGTGCCACCAGACACCGGCGCATCGCCCATGTCCACACCTTTGGCGGCGGCCGCCTTGGACACCTCACGCGCGGTCTGCGGGTCGATGGTGCTGCAATCCAGGGTCGGCGTGCCTGGGCGGATGCCCGCCAGCACGCCGTCGTCTTCGTTGAGGTACACGGCGCGCACATGTGCGGCCGCCGGCAGCATGGTGATCACCAGCTCGCTGCTGGCCGCCGCGTCCTTCGGCGAGGCGCTGACCTGCCCGCCCAGCTCAGCGAGCTCGGCCAGCACGGTCTTGTTCAGGTCAAACAGGTTCAACTGGTGCCCGGCCTTGATCAGGTTGCGGGCCATGGGCGCGCCCATGTTGCCCAGGCCGATGAATGCGATACGCATGGCGTGCTCCTTAGCGCAGGCTGATGGTGGTATTCACACCGTCGTTGACGCTGTCGTCATCGAACCAGCGGGCGGTGACGGTCTTGGTCTGAGTGTAGAACTGCACCACTTGCTTGCCGTACGGGCCCAGGTCGCCGAGCTTGGAACCGCGCGAGCCGGTGAAGCTGAAGAACGGTACCGGTACCGGGATCGGGATGTTGATACCGACCTGGCCGATGTCGATCTCGCTCTGGAACTTGCGCGCCGCCGCGCCGCTCTGGGTGAACAGGCCGGTACCGTTGCCGAATGGGTTGGCGTTGACCAGGGCAATGGCTTCGTCGAGAGTGTCGACTTCCAGGGTCACCAGCACCGGGCCGAAGATTTCCTGGGTGTACACCTGCATGTCGGTCTTCACCCCGGAGAACAGGGTCGGGCCGACGAAGTTGCCTTGTTCATAGCCTGGCACCTTGACTCCACGGCCATCGAGTTCGAGCTTGGCGCCTTCCTGGATGCCGCTTTCGATCAGGCCCAGCACCCGCTCCTTGGCGCGCTTGGAAACCACCGGGCCTACATCCGTGCCCGGCTCGCAACCGGCGTTCACCTTGAGCTTGCTCGCCGCGTCCTTGATGTCCGGCAGCCACTCACGCGCCTTGCCCACCAGCACCGCCACCGAGGTAGCCATGCAGCGCTGGCCTGCTGCGCCGAAGGCGGCACCGACCAGGGCGTTGACGGTTTGCGTGCGGTTGGCGTCTGGCAGCACCACGGCGTGATTCTTCGCGCCCATCATCGACTGCACACGCTTGCCGTGCTGGCTGGCCAGGTTGTACACGTGGGTGCCGACTTCGGTCGAGCCGACGAAGGAAATCGCCTTGATGTCCTGGTGGGTGCAGATCGCATCTACCACTTGCTTGCCGCCGTGCACCACGTTGAGTACGCCCGCCGGTACACCGGCCTCCAGCGCCAGCTCGACCAGCAGCATGGTCGACAGCGGGTCCTGCTCGGAAGGCTTGAGGACGAAGGTGTTGCCGCAGACGATGGCCATCGGGAACATCCACAGCGGGATCATCGCCGGGAAGTTGAACGGGGTGATGCCAGCGCACACACCGATCGGCTGGCGCAGGGTGTAGGTATCCACGCCACTGGCGACGTTCTCGGCGAATTCGCCCATCTGCAGAGTACCGATGGAAGCCGCGTGCTCGACCACTTCCAGGCCGCGGAAGATATCGCCTTCGGCGTCGGCAAGGGTCTTGCCCTGCTCGGCGCTGAGCACCTGGGCGATGCGTTTGGTGTGTTCGCGGATCAGCGCCTGCAGCTTGAGCATGATGCGCATGCGTGCACCGATCGGGGTGTCACGCCAGGTCTTGAAGGCGCGCTGGCCGGCAGCCACGGCGGCATCCACTTCTTCGACGGTGGCGAACGGTACCCGCGCCAGCACTTCTTGGGTGGCCGGGTTGACGATGTCGCGCCATTCGCTGGTTTTCGACTCGACCCACTGGCCGTCGATCAGCAGCTTGACCTGCTCGACCTTGGTCTTGTCAGGGGACTGTGGTGCGTTCATCTGCGTTCTCCTTGGAATTATTGTCAGGACGAGATCGCCAGCGCCGGGCAAACGCGAGGTGGCGCCTTGGGGCTTTTTTCGAGTATAGATGTGCAAACATCCAACAAGAACGCATAAAAAAACCGGATCAACATGCAAAAAGACCTGACCTCCCTCAGTGCGCTGAACTGGGACGATCTGAAGTTCTTCATTGAAGTGGCGCGCACGCGCAAAGCCAGCAGCGCGGCCAAACGCCTGGCCGTCGACTACACCACGGTATCGCGGCGCATCAGCTCGCTGGAGGGGGCGATGGGCACGCTGCTGTTCGAAAAGTCACGCACCAACGGCTTTGTCCTGACCGCCGAGGGGCAACGCCTGCTGGGCTACGCGGAGTCGATCGAGAGCACCTTGCACATGGCCTGCGAACAGGTTTCCGGCTCCGGCGTGGCGCTCTCGGGGCATGTGCGCATGGGGTGCACCGAAGGCTTTGGCAGTTTTTTCGTCACCCCGCAGTTGAGCCATTTCGTCGATGCCTACCCGGCGATCTCGGTAGATATCCTGCCGCTGCCGCACTTCATCAGCCTGTCCAAGCGCGAGGCAGATATCGTCATCGCCCTGGAGCGGCCGGAGCATGGGCCCTATGTATGCTGCAAGCTGTGTGACTACCGATTGCGGCTTTATGCGACCCAGGACTACCTGGACAGCCATGCACCGATCCGCCAGGTCAGCGACCTGGGGAGCCACCCGTTCATCAGTTACGTCGACGATCTGGCGTTCAGTTCGGAGCTGCTGTACCTGGCCAACCTGATTCCCAACGCCAATGCGCATTTGCGCAGCACCAGCGTCATAGCCCAGTACACGGCGGCGCTGCAGGGGCGTGGGTTGGCGATCTTGCCGTGCTTCCTGGCGGCGCAGGATGCGCGGCTGGTGACGGTGTTGCCGGAGGAGATCGAGGTGACGCGGCAATTCTGGATGTATTGCCGGGAAGATTTGAGGAAGTTGAAGCGGATTACCTTGTTGTGGGATTACATCCGCGGGGTGACCGAGGCGAATGCGCCGTTGTTGATGGGTGAGACGCGCGACATGCGCTTTGCTCAGGATTGACGGGGCCTCTAGCGGCCCGCCACCCATCACCCAGGCGTTGCTGCTGCAGCCCAAGTCACCGGCGTCGATCCTGATGATGACCTCGATGCATGAGCTGGAAACGCTGCGGGCGTTGCTCGAATCGGCGTTGATCCAGGTCCGGATGCCTACTGGGCCTCGGACTTTTGCACTGAGGCTCAAGTGATGTGCTAGCTGGTCTGGCCTCTTCGCGGGCACGCCCGCTCCCACAGGGGATCGCGGATCCATGTGGGGCTTGCCCGCGATGCGCCGCGCGGGCGGCGCTCGATATCACAGGCGCCACAGAACTCAAGGCTGGCACCTGTAAGCCCCACCACAACTTCTTGCCAGAGCAAGTCCGCTATCACAAACAGTGCGCTAGACCGGAACTATCAGTAAGACGCCACCACAATCGACACTCGTCGGTTCTCGGTCCGCCCGGCGCTGGTGCGGTTGTCCGCCACCGGCTGCGTGCTGCCCAGCCCACGGGTATGAATGTTCTGCGCCTGCATGCCAACATCGATCAACGCCTTGGCCACACTCTGCGCGCGTCGCTCGGACAACTGCTGGTTGTAGGCGGCCTTGCCCGAAGCATCGGCGTGGCCATCAACACGCACGCTTTGGATACCCACGCCCAGCAAAGCCTTGCCGATCCGCTCGACGATCGCCTGGCTCGGGGCATTGAGGCTGTCCAGGTCGCTGCCGAACAGCACCTTGCCCGACAGGTCGAATGCCCAGCCTTCCTCGGTAGGGGCGAAACCTTCACGCTTGAGTACGGCGATCTGTTCGGCGCTCAGCCCTTTGGGTGGCGCGCTCTGGCACCCTGCCAACGCCAGCAAGGCCAGCAACATCACGACGAATGAAAAACGCAAACGCTGTATCACGGTTCAACTCCTGTTGCTGGAATCGGCAGCGGACCGTTCCGTCTGCGCCGCTTGCCACTGGCCACGACGCTTGCGCTTGGCCTGGTACATTGCCGCATCTGCGGCATTGAGGAGGCTGGCAGGGTCTTTGCCATCCTCCGGGTAATAGGCGATGCCGACACTGAGCGACGTGGTGAGGCTGGCGCCGCCATCGAGCAGCATCGGCAGCTGCATGCTGGCGATGATCTTCTCGGCGATGCGCTCTGCGTCCTCACGCGAGTGCAGCGGGGTCAGCAGCACGGCAAACTCGTCGCCCCCCAGGCGGGCCACCAGATCGTGCTCGCGCAGTTGCGCACGCACACGGTCGGCCACGTTGATCAGCACTTCGTCGCCCACGGCATGGCCGAGGCTGTCGTTGATCTGTTTGAAGTGGTCACTGTCGAGGAACAACAGCGCTAAATGGTCTTGCTGCCGTGCCGCATTGCGCAGGCTGCGGCTGAGGCGCCCCTCGAAGAACGCGCGGTTGGGCAGGCCGGTAAGGCTATCGTGGCTGGCCTGGTGAGCCAGGGTGGCGTTCTCGTTTTGCAGGTGGCCGTGCCAGACCTCCAGTTCATCGAGCAAGGCATTGAAATCGTTACCCAACTCGTTCAGCTCGGCAATGGGCGCTTCCGGCACACGGCGGTCGAAACTGCGTTCGCGACGTGCGGCGTGGGCGACACTGGCCAGGCTGCGCAGGGGGCGCACGATGTCGCCAAGCAGCCGCCGCGACAGATACAAGGCAACGAAGGCACTGAGGATCGTGCAGAACAGAATGCCGCCAAGGCCGCTGAGCAGGAACAGCAGCAAGCTGCGGCCCTGGCCGACCAGCTCGATATGCCCGACTTGCTGTTGCTGGTGCATGATCGGCAGGTTGATCGGCCCATTCAGCAAGGCCGATGCCACCTGCGCCTCAAGGTGCCCGAGCACGCCTTCTTCACGACGCTGCCAGTGCGCCAGCTGCTCCCCATCGTTGTTGAATACCTTGGCGTCCGCCACTTCTTCGGTTTTGGCGATCAGTTCCAGCGCCTCATGGGCCGCCGCGCTGTCGTCGAACACCACCGCGGCTTCGACGGTGTAGTTGATCGAACGGGCAATCAGGTGCAGGTTGTGGTGGGCGTACACGCGCAGGGCCAGCACACCGAGCAGGGTCAGCGAGATACCGGCCAGGCCCACTGCCATCAGGGCAACGCTGAGGTGGCCGCGGCCGAGTACCGAACGCAAGGTGGGACGCACGCCGGCCTTCCAGGCTGAACGCTTCATGGCACAGCTCCGCGTCGCCGTGACAGCTGCAACACGCTGGGATGGATACGCACGCCGGAACGTGCCACGGAGTCGAGATTGACCTCGAACGCGACCTGCTGGTCACCGACGCGCAGGCAGAACAGGCTACCCACCGTGCACGGGTCGTCGGCTTCGCTGATGCTCAGTACCGGATGGCCATTGATGGCCTGGAACAGGTGATCGCGCTGGGCATCGTCGAGCTTGCCGATGTACACCGCGTCGCAGGCTTGGGCAACGTTCCGGTCGTCGGCCAGCAGGCGGCGCACCTGCAAGGGTTGGCCAGAGTTCTGCACGTTGCCCTTGATCAGGTCGTCGGCATATTCGGTGGGGCCGACCATGCACAAGCGCAAAGGCACAGGTTCGGTAGGCCAGCGGGCATAGCTGAAGATGCCCTGGACCACTTGGGTTACCGCCTTGGCACGCTGCTGGGCCTGAGCGGAGGTCGCGGAACCGCCCGCCTGGACGGGGCTGGCCAACAGCGACAGGGCGACGAGAACCAGCAAAAGCGCACAGCCTGTCAACCGCTCCCTGGCGCCTGTCATGTGAGAGTTCTCTCAAAAACCTGTCTGAGTCGGCGCAACGATAGCACAACGCTGGCTATCGGGAGGAGCGGGCGTGCCCGCGAATCAGGCAACTCGGTGTATGGCACCGGCTACGCCGGTGTTCGCGGGCAAGCCCGCTGCCACAGGGTCAGTCACAGGCCTGGTCAGACTTGTTCAAGCATCAGGCCGGAAATACGCCGTACCTTGCGCAGCACCGCTTCCTCGAAAATGCCTTGGCGCGGCTCGATCAAGCTGAAGCAATGCTTGGCCCGGGTAATGCCGGTGTACACCAGTTCCTTGGTCAGCACCGGGTTGAGTGCATCCGGCAGCACCAGCGCGGTGTGGCTGAACTCGGAGCCCTGGGACTTATGCACCGTCATGGCGTAAACGGTCTCCACCTCGTTGAGGCGGCTGGGCAGCACGAAGCGCACCCCACCACTGCCGTCGTTACGCGGGAAAGCCACACGCAGCAGCGCTTCACCGTGCTCGTCCGGCAAGCGCAGGGCGATACCAATGTCGCCGTTCATCAAGCCCAAGCCGTAGTCGTTGCGCGTCACCAGCACCGGGCGACCTTCATACCACGGTTGCTGGTTGTCGATCAGCCCGGCATTGTGCAGCACCCGCGCCACACGTTCGTTGAGGCCTTCGACACCCCAGGGCCCCTTGCGCACGGCGCACAGCAGCTGGAAGTCTTCGAAACTGCGCAGCACCCTGCCAGCCCACTGTTCCCAGCGCGGATCGTCGAAAGCGCTTCCCGGTGCGGGGCGATGGCGGCCAATGGCACGCAGGTAGCTGCGATAGCCTTGAGGCCCTTCGTTACCGCGGTCGAGGCCGTCGAGAATCAGGCGGTCGAAAGCCCGGTCCTGCTCACCGCGCAGCGCCAGGCCGAACACGTCCGCTGGCGGCATGCTCAGCAGGTCGCGTGCCGCCTGGGCCTCCTGGCGGTTGACCAGGCGCGCCAGCTGGCCGATGCCACTGCCTTCACCAAAACGTCGCGAGAAGCGCAGCATCACCACTTGCTGGGCTAGGGGATTGCGTTGCGCATCGCCGGTTTTCAGGCCACTGGCGGCCAGCGAGTGGCCACCGATCCGTTCCAGCCAGGCCTGGGTCGCGGGCGAATAGCAGCCCTCCTCGGCATCCCGGCACAGGTCACCGAGTACGGCGCCAGCCTCGACTGAAGCCAGCTGGTCCTTGTCCCCGAGCAGAATCAGCCGCGCCTTGGGCGGCAATGCCTCCAGCAAGTTGGCCATCATCTCCAGGTCGATCATCGACGCCTCGTCGACCACCAGCACATCCAGCGGCAGCAGATTACCGGCGTGGTGCCGGAAGTGCCGCGAGCCAGGGCGGCTGCCGAGCAGGCGATGCACGGTGCTGACGTCGGTGGGGATCTGCCTGCGCACCTCGGCGCTGACCTGCAACCGTTCAACCTGCTGGCCAATGGATTCGGTCAGGCGTGCGGCGGCCTTGCCGGTCGGCGCGGCCAGGCGAATACGCAGCGGCCTGCCCTGCTCCACCGCAGGTGCCTGTAGCAGCGCCAACAGCCGCACCACCGTGGTGGTTTTGCCGGTGCCAGGGCCGCCAGTGATGATGCTGAAGCCTGCACGGGTAGCCAGGGCGCAGGCGAGTTTCTGCCAGTCCACCTGCCCGGCCAGGGCGCCTCCGTCGAACAGCTGCGCCAGGCGCGCAGGCAGGTCGGCCGGGGTTGCTTCCTCCTCGCTCAGGCGCTGGCGCAGGGTCTGGTCGATCTGCCGCTCGTAGCTCCAGTAGCGGCGCAGGTACAGGCGCTGGCCGCTGAGCACCAGCGGGCGCGTGTGCTGGCCCGGCGTATTGCCGGCGGCCACCAGGGGGCTTGCGGCAATGCGCTGCAGCCAGGTGGGCAGGCCGAGGTTGGCCAGCAGCTGCGAGGGCAACAGCAACGGGCCGGTCAGGGCATCGCCTTCGGGTGGCAGGGACAGGGCGAAATCCGGCTCGGCGAGGGTTTGTTGCAGGTCGAGGCAGACATGCCCGTGGCCCAGCTGGTGGCTGGCCAGTGCTGCCGCCAGCAACAGCAACGGGTCACTGCCAGGGGCTCGCTCTTCAAGAAAGCTGACGAACGCCCGGTCGAGCGCACGCAGCCAGCCTCGCTCGACCCAGCGATCGAGCAACTGCAGCAGGTCCGCACTGTTGTGCTGGGGAGCCAGGGCCAGCAGATGTTCAGCTTGCAGTGGCGCAGGCAAGAGATCGTCGAGGGTGCGGCTCATGTCAGGGCTCCGGCAAACAGGTCCTGCTGCTCGGGCTGGTGCGCGCCCCGGAACAGCGCGTCAAGGGCCTCGATCAGCTCGCGCGGCGGCCTGGCAAAGTACACGCCGTGGCCACTGCTGCTGGCGCCACGCAGGAAGATGAACAGGGCACCGCCGACATGGCGGTCGTAATCGTAATCCGGCAGCCGTGCGCGCAACTGGCGATGCAGGGCCAACAGGTAGAGCACGTACTGCAGGTCGTAACGGTGTTCAAGGATGGCTTTTTCCATGGCCTGGGTGTCGTAGGCCTGGATGTCCGGGCCGAGCCAATTGGACTTGTAGTCCGCCACGTAATAGCGCCCGTCGAGCTCGTATGCCAAGTCGATGAAACCTTTGAACATGCCATTGAGCAAGGTTGGCTGCGCAGCCGGGCGAGCCGTGCCGGGGTAGGTATGCCGGGCCACCAGGCGGTCGAGTTGCTCGGCGTCGACGTTGTGGCTGGCGAACCAGAACTCCATCTCGATCTGGTAATGCTGGAGTTGCGCCAGCGTCAGCTGCGAAGGGCCGGCCGGCAGCGGCTCGTTGAGCAGGCGCTGCAGCCACTGGCTGAGTGTCGGAATCCAGCCGGTCCAGCCGCGGCGGTTGCAACGTTGGCCAACCGTACGTTCGATGAGCTTGGGGTTGCCGGCGACCTCGGCAAAGCCTTCACGTCCGGCCCACTCCAGCAGCCCATGGAGGAAGGTGCCCGGGTTGGGGCCACGGGGAAAGCGATGGATGTCGCCGCCGTCGCCGGGTACTTCACGGATCGGTTGGGTATCGGCAACTTCGTCATCGAGCAGCTGCTGGGCCTGTGAGCTGTCGGCACCGAGGGTCTGTTCACCCACGCGCAAGGCACTGTAGGAGGCGATCCACCAATGTTCGGCGGCGGCCCGTTGTGGCTTGCGTGCGGGTATCAGCTCGTGTTCGGCCTGGGACGCACGGTAGCGCTCATCACTGGCCTGCGGCAGGGCCGGGCAGGCAATGTGCTCACAGCCGGCCAGCAAGCTCTGCAGCCACTGCTTGAGGTGCTCCGAGCTGGGCAGTGGCAGGCCACCACCTAGCAGGTAGCCGAGCGCCGAGCGGTGCAGTTGCGAACTCTTCTGGTTGCCGCGCTTGAGGTCGGCGACACCCAGCCAGCAGGCGTGCTGGGCACGCGTCAGCGCGACGTAGAGCAGGCGCAGGTCTTCGGCCAGGCGCTCCTCGTCGGCCAGGGCGACCTGCGCTGCGTCAGGGGTCAACGTCAGTTGTGCGTTGCCCAAGCTGTCGTGCCAGGCCAGGGGCAGGCGGCTGCCATCCACCGGCTTGCTGGTGCAGATGAAAGGCAAATAGACCAGCGGGTATTCCAGGCCTTTGGACTTGTGGATAGTCACTACCTTGACCAGCTGCTCGTCGCTTTCCAGGCGCAGAATCTGCTCCTCTCCCGCTTGACCGGAATTGGCCAGGTGCTCGGCGAGGTGGCGGATCAGCGCCTGTTCGCCGTCCAGCTCAGTGGCCGCCTGCTGCAGCAGTTCGGCCAGGTGCAGCAGGTTGGTCAGCACGCGCTCACCCTCCGTGCGGCCGATCAGCGTGCGCGGCAATTCAAAGTCGTGCAGCAGGTGCCGCAACATGGGCAGCACACCCTGGCGCTGCCAGATCTCTCGATAGCGGCGAAAACGCATGACCCAGCCCTCCCAGACCCGCTCGTCCTGGTTCAGCTGGTCAAGTTCAGCCAGCGACAGCTCCAGGGTCATGCTGGCCAGGGCGGCCTTGAGCAGGCGTTCGGAGTCCGGCTCGGCACAGGCCTTTAGCCAGGCCAGCAAGTCATGGGCCTCCTGGGCGGCGAATACCGAATCCTTGTCGGACAGGTACACGCTGCGCACATCGCGGGCGGCAAGCTCGTTGCGCACCAACTGCGCTTCATGGCCATCACGCACCAGGATGGCAATGTCCGAAGGCTGGCATGGGCGCAGTTCGCCCTGGTCATCGCTGAAGCCGGTCACCCCGCGCTGGCCGCCATTCAATACGCAAACGATATGGCTGGCGCAGCTGGCTGCCAGCTGCTGACGGTAGAGCGTGCTGGATACCGGCTCTTCGCTTTCCAGCTGCCAGCAGTGCAACGCCGCACACGCCTTGCCGTCGATCAACAGGCGTTCACTGCGGCCCTTGGCGCGAACCTCGACGAACGGCAACGGGTTGTCGTCGGCTTCGCGGAACAGGAACGCACCCTTGCCCTGCTCGCGGCCTTCGGCCTGCATGAAGACTCGGTTGACCGCTGCAACCATCGCCTGGCTGGAGCGGTAGTTGGTGTCCAGGCTGTGCAGTCGACCGGCGGTGGCGCGGCGGGCCGACAGGTAGGTGTAGATATCGGCGCCACGGAAGGCGTAGATCGCCTGCTTGGGGTCGCCGATCATGAACAGGCCGGTGTCCGGGTTGTTCTCGCTGATGCGATAGATGCTTTCGAAAATGCCGTACTGGACCGGGTCGGTGTCCTGGAATTCGTCGATCAACGCCACCGGGAACTGCTCACGGATCAGCGCAGCCAGGCGTTCTCCCGACTCCGTGCCCAACGCCTGCTGCAGACGTAGCAACATATCGTCGAAGCCCATCTCGGCGCGGCGGCGTTTTTCCACTTCGAAGCGCGCCGCAACCCAAGCGGCGGCATGTTCAAGCAAGCGGGCATCCGGGCTGGCCAGGGCCTGCAGTTGTTGCTGCAGGTTCTGCATGGCATGCAGGGCCGGATGGTCGGGCGGATCGGTTTTCCAGGCTTCAGCCATCCCGGCCGGGGTCAGGCGGGTAAAGCCGGTGCCCAAGTCGAGCTCCACCGCTTGTTCATCACAAGCCCATTTACGCAGCTTCTCGAACCAGGGCTCGAAGTAACGCGCCTGCAGTTTGCGGCCATCGGCCTGTTTCGCTGCCACGGCGTCCTGGCAGATCTGCAGCAGTTCATCCGCCCATTGCGCCCACGGCGCCTTGAGTTGGCGCAACTGCTCGACGCGCTGTTTCAGCGCGGCATCGATCAGCGCTTGCGGTTCCGCTTCGTCCTGCTGTGCACGCACACGACCGAACAGCGGCCGGATGCGCGGCAGCAGGGCATCGGGACTGCCCCATTGGCTACGCACCCAGTTCAGCGCTTCGCCGTGCATGCCATAACAGAAGCGCCGCCAGTAGTCGCGCATGACTTGGCCAAGCAGGTCGCTGTGGTCGGTTTCCAGGCTTTGGGTGAACAGGCTGCCGCTGTCGAAGGCGTGCTCTCGGAGCATGCGCTGGCACCAGCCGTGGATGGTCGACACGGCCGCTTCATCCATCCACTGCACGGCAACTTCCAGGCGATTGGCGCAGCGTGGCCAGTGTGCTTCGGCGTAGTCGTCGCGCAGCTGCAGCAGCAGCGGATCGCCGCCTTCCAGTTCGCCGCGGAAGAAGCGCGCAGCCTCGGCCAGACGAGCACGGATACGCTCGCGCAGCTCCTTGGTGGCGGCATCGGTGAAGGTCACCACGAGAATCTGTGGCGGTAACAGTTCGCGGCCAAAGCCTTGCTCGTCGCCGTGGCCGAGGATCAGGCGCAGGTACAGTGCAGAAATGGTGAAGGTCTTGCCCGTACCGGCGCTGGCTTCGATCAGCTGGCTACCCTGCAGGGGAAAACTCAATGCCAGGGGGCGGGCCTTGGTCATGCTTGACTCTCCGGATTGCCTTGGGCCTGCCAGTCGGCGCTGAACAGGGGGCGGTACAAGGCTTCACACCAGCCTTCGAAAGTTTCGTCGGCGCTGAGCGCGGCGAAATCGCGGAACTGCCGCGCCAGGGCAACACTTTCGCTGCGCTCGCCAAAACTGGTGCGGCCATCCCCCTCGTAGGCACGGATGGCGGCGGCCATGGCCTTGTCAGGATCGTCCTGGGCCAGCCAGGCGAAAGCGGTCTTGGCGGCCACAGGCAACGGTGCATTCATCCCAGCCTGGCGCGCGAGTAGCAGGTGACCCAGTTGTTCGGCAGCCTGAGCCTGCGGCAAGGGGCCGAGCAGCAGGGTGATGTCGCTGGCCAGCAGCGCGCTGTGCAGGGGATAACCCGCAGCGCAAGCTGCCAAGTGCATCACCCAGCTGGCAATCAGGCGGTGCCACTTGAAGGTGTTGCGCCCGGCGCTGATTGTGTTGGGCACCGTGGTGATGCTCAACAGGCTTTGATCGTCGGCCTTGTAGACCCGGCCCAGCCAACCCTCAAGACGATGGTCCGCATGTTCGAAGTGGATCGGCAGCGCACCGTCGACCACCGTTGGCCAGCGCTGCAACAGTTGGCGATGACGTTGCAGCAGATCGGGCAACGGCTGGATCAGTTCGGCCTGCAGCAGTTCACCAAACCCTGCCAGAGGCAGCATGCCGCAGGCTTGCAGCCGCCGGGCCTGGGCCTGTAATGCGTGCTCGGCGTTATCCGGGTCGCTCAGGGCGGCGCCCAGCAGGCTCTCGCTGGCACTGTAGCGTTGCAATGCGTCCAGAACAAATGGCTCTTCATCTGGCGTGGGCGCTTCCAAGGCTTCGAAGAACACTTTCAGCCGCTGGCTGAAGAAATGCCTTACCGGGTGACGCAAGAAGTCCTGCAACTGAGTAAGCGTCAGCGCTTCATCGCTGACGTAAGGAGGCAGGTCAAGGTCTGGCTGCTCGTCGTCAGTGGTGTGCTGGTGCAGCAATTGCCACTCGTGGGCATAGCTGAACAGCGCACTGCCCTTCTGGAAATAGCGCGCACTGAAAGGCTGCAGCGGGTGCTCCTGAGTCAATGCGTGGAGCAGGTGCTCACCGTCAGCATCACCCTTGAGGCGCCAACCGGCAGCCAGGTGATCGCGTAGCTGGCCGATCAACACCGAGGCGGGCCGCTCGCTGTTATCACGGATGCTACGACCCACCCAGCTGATATAGAGCTGGTCACGTGCCGACAACAGCGCTTCGAGCAGCAGATAGCGGTCGTCCTCGCGACGCGAACGATCACCGGGGCGGTAGTCGCTGGCCATCAGGTCGAAGTCCAGCGGCGGCTGGGCGCGGGGGTAGTCGCCATCATTCATACCCAGCAAACAGACGACGCGGAACGGAATGGCCCGCATTGGCATCAAGGTGCAGAAGTTCACCGAACCTGCGAGAAACCGCTGGGACAGCTTGCCTTCGTCGAGGCCCGACAGCCAGGCCTCGCGGATCACCGTGAGTGGCAGCTGGTCTTGCAGGCCTACGGTTTCGCAGACTTCCAGCCAGCTATCACGCAATTCCTGCAGTTGCATCAGCAGGTATTCGTCGTGCTCCTCCTCGGCAAGGAAGAACACTTGCAGCAACGCGTTGAGGCGATCCCCCCATTCACTGGCAGTGGCAGGTTGAGACAAGGCCTGGTTGGCCACATCGAGGGCATCGAGCAGTGCGACCAGCGGGCCGATCAAGGCGGCATCCAGGCCGCCGATTTCATCGTAAGGTTCGATGCCATCGCACCCCTCTCCCACGCCAACCGCGTAGCCCAGCAGCATGCGCCGCAGGCCGAAGCGCCAACTGTTCTGCTCAAGGCCCTGAGGCAACCCGAGGGTGGCGCGCTGGTCGGCGTTCAACCCCCAGCGAATACCCGCGCCTTCGATCCAGCGGTGCAGGGTGGGCAGGTCGCTTTCGCGGATGCCGAAACGCGCGCGGACCGCCGGAACGTCGAGCAGGTCAAGCACCTCGCTGACGGCGAAGCGGCTGTCGGGGAGCTTGAGCAGGTGCTCAAGCGCGATCAGCAGCGGATCACGGCCACGCTGGCCTTGGTCGGTCAGGGTAAACGGGATGTAGCGCGGGTCGTTGCGCTGCAATTGCCCGAACACCGCGCGGATATGCGGCGCGTAAGTGTCGATTGCCGGGAGCATGACGATGACGTCACGCGGGCGTAGCGCAGGATCGGCGCTGAAGCGGGCCAGTAGCTGATCGTGGAGGATTTCCACCTCACGCTGCGCGCTGTGTGCCACGTGGAAACGCACCGAACGGTCCTTGGCCAGGTTGACCTCGGGCCACAGCTCGCGGCTTTCAGCAAGTGGGCGCAGTTCAAGAATGTCGTCCTGAAGCTGGTTCAGCAGCGTGGTGGGCTGGCCTTCGCTGAACAGGTCGATACGGCCATCGCTGAATACGCCCTGGTAACTGCCCGGGTCGTCGTAGCTGTCCAGCAGGTTGATGTAATCACGGCCTTGCTTGCCCCAGGCTGCGAGCAATGGGTGGGCATGCTGATGCAGCGATTCGTCGTCCAGTTGCACGGGCATGCCTGGCTTGCGCTGTTGACGCTTGTACTGGTGACGCAGCAGGTCCTTGTCGGCAACGATGTCTGCCCAGTGGTGACGGCAAGGGTTGTGTACACAGAGCAATACCTGGCTGAAACGGGACAAACCGGCGAGCGCTTCCAATGCCTGGGCAGGCAAAGAAGAAATACCGAACACGATGACCCGCGACGGAAGTCCGTGAGGTGCGCTTTGCAGGCTGTTGATGCGTTCGATGAAGCGCTGGTGTACCCCTGCCCGGCTCTGCGCCATGCCCTGTTCACCGACATCTTCAAGCAATGCTCGCCACAGTTCGGCCTGCCAGCGGTTGCCTGGGGCGAGGGGCTTGCGCTCGCCACGGGCGGTATTGAGGATGTGCTCGCCGGCTGCCCAGTCCTTCAGCCAGTCGGCACGATAGACCTGGTATTGGTCGAACAGGTCGGCCAGGCGCTCGGCCAACTGATAGCGCTTGCGCAGGTCATTGTCATCGGTAAGAAAGCGACGCAGCGGTTCGAAATGCGGGCGCTCGATCAGTGCAGGCAACAGGCGCATCAGGCGCCAGGTCAGCGGTGCTTTGTCGAGCAGTGAAACTTCTGGGATCTCGTCGCGCCCGAGCACTTTGCGGTACAACTGCCACATGAAGCTACCGGGCAGTTGCACATCGATGGCGGCAGCAATCCCGCAACCACCCATGTCATCGTCCTGTGGGTCCTCGGCAAGGGCGAGCTTGAGCCATTGGGCGATGCCATTGCTTTGTACCAGGGCGATTTCGTTTTCCAGCGGTGCCAGCGGATAGCGGCGCATCCAACTCACGACCAGGCTGCGCAGGTCGTCCAGGCGGTTGCCGTGGACGATCATGAAACCTGGTTGCAGTGAGGTAGTGCTGGGCATGGAAAAGTCCCTGGGAGAATAATGGGGAACGATATCACGGCTGGCTGCCAATGCTGGGCCAGGTAAAAGCCAGAAAAGACAAAACCCCTACCTGCGTGCGCAGATAGGGGTTTTGCGAAATGAATCTTGACGATGACCTACTCTCACATGGGGAAACCCCACACTACCATCGGCGATGCATCGTTTCACTACTGAGTTCGGGATGGGATCAGGTGGTTCCAATGCTCTATGGTCGTCAAGAAATTCTGTTGCCAGAATGTCTTTTGAACACTCTTGGCTAATTCGGATATGTGAATTTGTGGTCTTGCGAACTTTCGGTTCGTATCATCTTCACCACCGCAATCTGCGCTAGCAAATTGCTTGGGTGTTATATGGTCAAGCCTCACGGGCAATTAGTATTGGTTAGCTCAACGCCTCACAGCGCTTACACACCCAACCTATCAACGTCGTAGTCTTCGACGGCCCTTCAGGGAACTCAAGGTTCCAGTGAGATCTCATCTTGAGGCAAGTTTCCCGCTTAGATGCTTTCAGCGGTTATCTCTTCCGAACATAGCTACCCGGCAATGCCACTGGCGTGACAACCGGAACACCAGAGGTTCGTCCACTCCGGTCCTCTCGTACTAGGAGCAGCCCCTCTCAAATCTCAAACGTCCACGGCAGATAGGGACCGAACTGTCTCACGACGTTCTAAACCCAGCTCGCGTACCACTTTAAATGGCGAACAGCCATACCCTTGGGACCGGCTTCAGCCCCAGGATGTGATGAGCCGACATCGAGGTGCCAAACACCGCCGTCGATATGAACTCTTGGGCGGTATCAGCCTGTTATCCCCGGAGTACCTTTTATCCGTTGAGCGATGGCCCTTCCATACAGAACCACCGGATCACTAAGACCTACTTTCGTACCTGCTCGACGTGTTTGTCTCGCAGTCAAGCGCGCTTTTGCCTTTATACTCTACGACCGATTTCCGACCGGTCTGAGCGCACCTTCGTACTCCTCCGTTACTCTTTGGGAGGAGACCGCCCCAGTCAAACTACCCACCATACACTGTCCTCGATCCGGATAACGGACCTGAGTTAGAACCTCAAAGTTGCCAGGGTGGTATTTCAAGGATGGCTCCATGAGAACTGGCGTCCCCACTTCAAAGCCTCCCACCTATCCTACACAAGCAAATTCAAAGTCCAGTGCAAAGCTATAGTAAAGGTTCACGGGGTCTTTCCGTCTAGCCGCGGATACACTGCATCTTCACAGCGATTTCAATTTCACTGAGTCTCGGGTGGAGACAGCGCCGCCATCGTTACGCCATTCGTGCAGGTCGGAACTTACCCGACAAGGAATTTCGCTACCTTAGGACCGTTATAGTTACGGCCGCCGTTTACCGGGGCTTCGATCAAGAGCTTCGCTTGCGCTAACCCCATCAATTAACCTTCCGGCACCGGGCAGGCGTCACACCCTATACGTCCACTTTCGTGTTTGCAGAGTGCTGTGTTTTTAATAAACAGTCGCAGCGGCCTGGTATCTTCGACCGGCATGGGCTTACGGAGCAAGTCCTTCACCCTCGCCGGCGCACCTTCTCCCGAAGTTACGGTGCCATTTTGCCTAGTTCCTTCACCCGAGTTCTCTCAAGCGCCTTGGTATTCTCTACCTAACCACCTGTGTCGGTTTGGGGTACGGTTCCCAGTTATCTGAAGCTTAGGAGCTTTTCTTGGAAGCATGGCATCAACCACTTCGCGCTCTAAAGAGCACTCGTCATCAGCTCTCGGCCTTGAGATCCCGGATTTGCCTAAGATCTCAGCCTACCACCTTAAACTTGGACAACCAACGCCAAGCTGGCCTAGCCTTCTCCGTCCCTCCATCGCAATAACTGGAAGTACAGGAATATTAACCTGTTTTCCATCGACTACGCTTTTCAGCCTCGCCTTAGGGACCGACTAACCCTGCGTCGATTAACGTTGCGCAGGAAACCTTGGTCTTTCGGCGTGCGAGTTTTTCACTCGCATTGTCGTTACTCATGTCAGCATTCGCACTTCTGATACCTCCAGCAAGCTTCTCAACTCACCTTCACAGGCTTACAGAACGCTCCTCTACCGCATCACCAGAAGGTGATACCCGTAGCTTCGGTGCATGGTTTGAGCCCCGTTACATCTTCCGCGCAGGCCGACTCGACTAGTGAGCTATTACGCTTTCTTTAAAGGGTGGCTGCTTCTAAGCCAACCTCCTAGCTGTCTAAGCCTTCCCACATCGTTTCCCACTTAACCATGACTTTGGGACCTTAGCTGACGGTCTGGGTTGTTTCCCTTTTCACGACGGACGTTAGCACCCGCCGTGTGTCTCCCATGCTCGGCACTTGTAGGTATTCGGAGTTTGCATCGGTTTGGTAAGTCGGGATGACCCCCTAGCCGAAACAGTGCTCTACCCCCTACAGTGATACATGAGGCGCTACCTAAATAGCTTTCGAGGAGAACCAGCTATCTCCGAGCTTGATTAGCCTTTCACTCCGATCCACAGGTCATCCGCTAACTTTTCAACGGTAGTCGGTTCGGTCCTCCAGTCAGTGTTACCTAACCTTCAACCTGCCCATGGATAGATCGCCCGGTTTCGGGTCTATACCCAGCGACTAAACGCCCTATTAAGACTCGCTTTCGCTACGCCTCCCCTATTCGGTTAAGCTCGCCACTGAATATAAGTCGCTGACCCATTATACAAAAGGTACGCAGTCACCTAACAAAGTAGGCTCCCACTGCTTGTACGCATACGGTTTCAGGTTCTATTTCACTCCCCTCTCCGGGGTTCTTTTCGCCTTTCCCTCACGGTACTGGTTCACTATCGGTCAGTCAGTAGTATTTAGCCTTGGAGGATGGTCCCCCCATGTTCAGACAAAGTTTCTCGTGCTCCGTCCTACTCGATTTCATTGACAAGAGATTTTCGTGTACGGGGCTATCACCCACTATGGCCGCACTTTCCAGAGCGTTCCACTAATCTCAAATCAACTTAAGGGCTGGTCCCCGTTCGCTCGCCACTACTAAGGGAATCTCGGTTGATTTCTTTTCCTCAGGGTACTTAGATGTTTCAGTTCCCCTGGTTCGCCTCTTGTACCTATGTATTCAGTACAAGATACTCAGCTTGTGCTGAGTGGGTTCCCCCATTCAGAGATCTCTGGATCACAGTCTGTTTGCCGACTCCCCAAAGCTTATCGCAGGCTACCACGTCTTTCATCGCCTCTGACTGCCAAGGCATCCACCGTATGCGCTTCTTCACTTGACCATATAACCCCAAGCAATCTGGTTATACTGTGAAGACGACACTCGCCGAAAATTCGCATGTTGCGCTTTCGCGCAGAACTCACAAATTTTACCTTAGCCTGATCCACCAGCAGTGAAACTGGTGTTCAGTCTATATCTATCACATATCCGAATTTTTAAAGAACGATCTGACAAAAGCCAGAAATCAACATTCGATGCGAATGCTCATTTCTGAATTTGATCAAGCAAGTAAGGTGTAAGTGGTGGAGCCAAGCGGGATCGAACCGCTGACCTCCTGCGTGCAAGGCAGGCGCTCTCCCAGCTGAGCTATGGCCCCGTGTACGGCTTAACTCTGTAATGGTAGGTCTGGGCAGATTTGAACTGCCGACCTCACCCTTATCAGGGGTGCGCTCTAACCAACTGAGCTACAGACCTATAACAGGGTCACTTTGCAACATCGTCTTTTACAATGAATCAAGCAATTCGTGTGGGAGCTCATCAGCAGGCTGATGTCGTCGATTAAGGAGGTGATCCAGCCGCAGGTTCCCCTACGGCTACCTTGTTACGACTTCACCCCAGTCATGAATCACACCGTGGTAACCGTCCTCCCGAAGGTTAGACTAGCTACTTCTGGTGCAACCCACTCCCATGGTGTGACGGGCGGTGTGTACAAGGCCCGGGAACGTATTCACCGCGACATTCTGATTCGCGATTACTAGCGATTCCGACTTCACGCAGTCGAGTTGCAGACTGCGATCCGGACTACGATCGGTTTTGTGAGATTAGCTCCACCTCGCGGCTTGGCAACCCTCTGTACCGACCATTGTAGCACGTGTGTAGCCCAGGCCGTAAGGGCCATGATGACTTGACGTCATCCCCACCTTCCTCCGGTTTGTCACCGGCAGTCTCCTTAGAGTGCCCACCATAACGTGCTGGTAACTAAGGACAAGGGTTGCGCTCGTTACGGGACTTAACCCAACATCTCACGACACGAGCTGACGACAGCCATGCAGCACCTGTGTCAGAGTTCCCGAAGGCACCAATCCATCTCTGGAAAGTTCTCTGCATGTCAAGGCCTGGTAAGGTTCTTCGCGTTGCTTCGAATTAAACCACATGCTCCACCGCTTGTGCGGGCCCCCGTCAATTCATTTGAGTTTTAACCTTGCGGCCGTACTCCCCAGGCGGTCAACTTAATGCGTTAGCTGCGCCACTAAAATCTCAAGGATTCCAACGGCTAGTTGACATCGTTTACGGCGTGGACTACCAGGGTATCTAATCCTGTTTGCTCCCCACGCTTTCGCACCTCAGTGTCAGTATCAGTCCAGGTGGTCGCCTTCGCCACTGGTGTTCCTTCCTATATCTACGCATTTCACCGCTACACAGGAAATTCCACCACCCTCTACCGTACTCTAGCCTGCCAGTTTTGGATGCAGTTCCCAGGTTGAGCCCGGGGCTTTCACATCCAACTTAACAAACCACCTACGCGCGCTTTACGCCCAGTAATTCCGATTAACGCTTGCACCCTCTGTATTACCGCGGCTGCTGGCACAGAGTTAGCCGGTGCTTATTCTGTCGGTAACGTCAAAACAGCAAGGTATTAACTTACTGCCCTTCCTCCCAACTTAAAGTGCTTTACAATCCGAAGACCTTCTTCACACACGCGGCATGGCTGGATCAGGCTTTCGCCCATTGTCCAATATTCCCCACTGCTGCCTCCCGTAGGAGTCTGGACCGTGTCTCAGTTCCAGTGTGACTGATCATCCTCTCAGACCAGTTACGGATCGTCGCCTTGGTGAGCCATTACCCCACCAACTAGCTAATCCGACCTAGGCTCATCTGATAGCGCAAGGCCCGAAGGTCCCCTGCTTTCTCCCGTAGGACGTATGCGGTATTAGCGTTCCTTTCGAAACGTTGTCCCCCACTACCAGGCAGATTCCTAGGCATTACTCACCCGTCCGCCGCTGAATCAAGGAGCAAGCTCCCGTCATCCGCTCGACTTGCATGTGTTAGGCCTGCCGCCAGCGTTCAATCTGAGCCATGATCAAACTCTTCAGTTCAATACTGCTTGGGTTTTTAAGAAACCCTAAACTTGGCTCAGCAATCTCAAATGACTATGTGATTTCTCGCATGGCCACTTGTGATGCTGATAATCTTTGTGACTATCAGTCCGTACTCACAAGCACCCACACGAATTGCTTGATTCGATTTGTTAAAGAGCGTTTGGTCAAGAGCGTTTCGTCTCAACCGAGGCGCGCATTCTACGCTTTCCCCAGAGCCTGTCAAGCGTTTATTTTGAAGTTTTTTGCGATAAACTCGTTTAGCTTCAAACACTTGGCTCGCTGCGATCTCTCGTAGCGGGAGGCGAATAATACAGCGTTTAAAACCGCTGTCAACCTTCATCTCAACCGCCATCGATCATTCGACCGAAGCGCCTCCAACCTCACCTTAACTACTTAACTCGTTGAATTTCAAGGAGTTTGTCGTTCCGATGTCGCTGGAATTGGGGCGCATTATAAGGAGATTCGAAACCCCGTCAACCTTTTCTTTCAAAAACATCTCAGAGCACCCTCCCCTGCCTACGGAAAATCCTCGTAAGGATCCGCGCAACAGCAGGAACCCGCATGAACATGAGTACAGCACCAATGCCTGCATAAATAGCCCACTCCCTCAGATCCGACCGAACGATCCACAGGAAGTGCAACAACCCCAGTCCAAGCACCCCGTACACCAGCTTGTGCAGCTTCTTCCAACGCGCCCCCAGTCGCCGCTGGCTATACCGATTCGAGGTAATCGCCAGCACCAGCAGGCCAAGAAAGCCGAGCGCCCCGACAATAATGTAAGGCCGCTTACGTAGCTCGACCGCCAACTGCCCCCAATCCAGTCCAAGAATAAAGAACAGATAGGCCAGGATGTGCAGCACGATATAGGCAAATACCCATAACCCCAGCTGCCGCCGCACCACTATCCAGCCCGACCAGCCCGAAAGCTTCTGCAGCGGCGTCATGCTCAAAGTCACCAGCAGGAAGGTCAGCGCTCCAAGCCCAAGGCGGTCCATGAAGATTTTCCCAGGGTCCGGGCCAAGCAGGCCCATCGCGGCCTCGTACAACCACCACACGGGAAACAGGCACCCCACGACAAAGATACCCAGTCGCAACCAGGGATAGCGCATCAATAGTTCTTCCGCAGATCGAGCCCGCTATACAGTGACGCCACTTCATCGGCGTAACCATTGAACATCTGTGTCTGCCGCACATTCGGACTGAACAGCCCACTGGGCAAACGGCGCTCCCGCGCCTGAGTCCAGCGCGGATGATCAACGGTCGGATTCACATTGGCATAGAAGCCATACTCATCCGGCGCCAACCCCTGCCAGGTTGTTCCTGGCTGCTCGGCCACCAGGCTGATGCGCACGATCGACTTGATACTTTTGAAGCCGTACTTCCAAGGTACTACCAGGCGTAACGGCGCACCGTTCTGATTGGGTAGCTCCCGGCCATACATGCCTACCGCCAGAATCGCCAAAGGATGCATCGCCTCATCCAGACGCAAACCTTCTCTGTATGGCCAGTCGATCAAGGCAAACCCCGAACGCTGCCCCGCCATGTGCTCGGGATCCTTCAATGTCTCGAAACGGACATAGCGCGCCTTCGACGTAGGCTCGACCTGCTTGAGCACCTGTGCCAAGGGGAACCCCAGCCACGGAATGACCATCGACCACGCCTCGACGCAACGCAACCGATAAATGCGCTCTTCCAGCTGGTAGGGTTTGACGAAGTCTTCCAGCGCATAGCGCCCCGGCTTGCCCACCTCACCATCCACCACCACCGACCAGGGCTCGGTCTTCAGGCTGTCGCCATTGGCGGCCGGGTCGCCCTTGTCCGGGCCGAACTCATAGAAGTTGTTGTAATGGGTGGCGTCCTTGTATGGCGTGATCGCCTCATCCTTGACCGTCACGGCCTGCCAACGTGCGGCAGCGAGCTTGTCGGTAAACCAGCGTGGCGCGGCGCCGGGCGCCACATCGGCATAGCGCGACACATCAGCTGCGCTCGCCCCGCCGGGCAATGCGCCCAAGGCCAGACCGGCCAGCGAGCCACCGAGCAGAGTACGACGGGAAAGGTAGATACCTTCAGGAGTGATCTCCGCTGCCTTGCAGTCGGAAGACCTGGGAAGCTTGATGAGCATGGTCGGCTCCACAGCACTGGATAACGGATGTACCAGTAAGACTATGGAGCCGGAGGGTTATTCCAGCGTTAAGGAATTATCACGCTTTGCGCCGACGCCCGCGCAGCAGGAACTGGATCGGCCCCGATGCCGCATAGGCGAGGAAGATCAGCAGCAGGATGCGCGGCGGGTCGCTGAACACCACGGCAAACACCAGCACCACCGCGAGGATCGCCACGAACGGCACGCGCCCCTTGAGGTCCAGCTCCTTGAAGCTGTTGTACTTGATGTTGCTGACCATCAGCATGCCCGCAGCGGCAACCAGCAGTGCCACCAGGAACGACAGCTTGGAGCCCTGAATGCCATAGTCGCTGAATGCCCAGACGGTACCGGCGACCACACCGGCGGCGGCCGGACTGGCCAGGCCGATGAAGTAGCGCTTGTCGGCAGTGCCAACCTGGGTATTGAAACGCGCCAGACGCAACGCCGCACCCGCTACATAGATGAAGGCGACCATCCAGCCGACCTTGCCCATGTCACCCAGCGCCCAGCCGAAGGCCAGCAGGGCCGGGGCCACACCGAAGGCGACCATGTCCGATAGCGAGTCGTACTCGGCACCGAAGGCGCTCTGGGTATTGGTCATGCGCGCCACACGTCCATCGAGGCCGTCGAGCACCATGGCCACGAAGATCGCAATGGCGGCAAAGGCGAAATACTTGCTCGCCTCGCGTGGATCGCCAGCGCTCTGCGCACTCATCGAACTGATGATGGAATAGAAACCGGCGAACAGGTTGGCGGTGGTGAAAAGGTTGGGCAGCAGATAGATGCCGCGATGGCGCACCTTGCGCCCTTCGGCGTCATGCCCTTCTTCAACGTGCTCATCGACAGGTAGCAGGCTTTCGGCGTCGGAGGGCTTGTTCGGCTCTTCGGGACGTTCGCTCATGGAGGGTACCTTGCAACAGGATGGAAAATGTTCGACACGGGCCCGCAAAACTGGTTCTGACGGCGAGCCACTGGTCTGCTTTATACCAGAAGCTGACTGCCAGAACGAAAAAACGCGGCCGAAGCCGCGTTTTTCATCTTTCGATAAGACTTAGTTCTTGGTCTTGTCGACGATTTTGTTAGCCGAGATCCAAGGCATCATCGAACGCAGCTGCTCGCCGATGATCTCGATGCCGTGAGCGGCGTTGTTGCGGCGCTTGGCGGTCATCGATGGGTAGTTGGTAGCACCTTCGGAGATGAACATCTTCGCGTACTCACCGTCCTGGATGCGCTTCAGAGCGTTACGCATGGCCTTGCGGGATTCTTCGTTGATGACTTCCGGACCGGTGACGTACTCACCGTACTCGGCGTTGTTGGAGATCGAGTAGTTCATGTTGGCGATGCCGCCTTCGTACATGAGGTCAACGATCAGCTTCAGCTCGTGCAAGCACTCGAAGTAGGCCATTTCTGGCGCGTAGCCTGCTTCAACCAGGGTTTCGAAGCCGGCTTTGACCAGCTCGACGGTACCACCACACAGAACAGCCTGCTCACCGAACAGGTCGGTTTCGGTCTCGTCCTTGAAGGTGGTTTCGATGATACCGGTACGGCCGCCGCCTACGCCCGAAGCGTACGACAGGGCGACGTTCTTGGCATTGCCGGAGGCGTCCTGGTAAATAGCGATCAGGTCAGGGATACCGCCACCTTTGACGAACTCGGAACGCACGGTGTGGCCCGGTGCTTTTGGCGCGATCATGATCACGTCGAGGTCGGCACGTGGAACAACCTGATTGTAGTGGATGGCGAAGCCGTGGGAGAAGGCCAGGGTAGCGCCCTTCTTGATGTTCGGCTCGATTTCCTGCTTGTACAGCTGGCCCTGGAACTCGTCCGGGGTCAGGATCATGACCAGGTCGGCGGCAGCGACAGCGGAGGCAACGTCGGTCACTTTCAGGCCATGGGCTTCAGCCTTGGCAACGGTGGCCGAACCTTTACGCAGACCGATGGTGACATCTACACCGGAGTCCTTCAGGTTGCACGCCTGAGCGTGGCCCTGAGAACCGTAACCGATGATGGCGACTTTCTTACCCTGGATGATGGAAAGGTCGCAGTCTTTATCGTAGAAAACTTTCATGAAAATACCCCTGGTTATATCTCGGCCCCTGCGGAGCCATCGCTAATTTTTGAATTTAGATGCTGAGCACTTTGTCGCCACGGGCGATGCCGGTAACGCCACTGCGCACGGTTTCGAGAATCGATGCGGTGCCGATCGCCTGGATGAAGCTGTCCAGCTTGTCGCTGGTGCCGCTCAGCTGCACGGTGTACACGCTGGCGGTCACATCGACGATCTGGCCACGGAAGATATCCGTGGTGCGCTTGATCTCGGCGCGCTGGGCACCGGTGGCCTTGACCTTGACCAGCATCAGTTCACGCTCGATGTGGGCGCTTTCCGACAGGTCGACCAGTTTTACCACTTCGACCAGCTTGTTCAGGTTCTTGGTGATCTGTTCAATCACTTCGTCATGGCCAACGGTGGTCAGCGTCAGACGCGACAGGGTCGGGTCTTCGGTCGGCGCCACGGTCAGGCTTTCAATGTTGTAGTTGCGCTGGGAGAACAGGCCGACCACACGGGACAGAGCACCGGGTTCGTTTTCCAGCAGCAGGGAAATGATGTGCCGCATATCAGGTACGCTCCGTCTTGCTCAGCCACATGTCACGCATCGAGCCATCCTTGATCTGCATCGGATAGACGTGCTCGCTGCGGTCGACCGCGATGTCGATGAACACCAGGCGGTCCTTCATCGCAAACGCTTCTTCCAGCTTCGGCTTGAGATCTTTCAGGCTGGTGATGCGGATACCCACATGGCCGTAGGCCTCGGCCAGCTTGATGAAGTCAGGCAGCGACTCGACGTACGAGTGCGAATGACGACCGTTGTAGGCCATGTCCTGCCATTGGCGGACCATGCCCAATACACCGTTGTTAAGGTTGACGATCTTCACCGGCAAGCCGTACTGCATGCAGGTGGACAGCTCCTGGATGTTCATCTGGATGCTGCCTTCACCAGTCACGCAGGCAACGTCCTGATCCGGGAAGTTGAGCTTGACGCCCATCGCTGCCGGGAAGCCGAAGCCCATGGTGCCCAGGCCACCGGAGTTGATCCAGCGGTTCGGCTTGTTGAAGCGGTAGTACTGCGCCGCGAACATCTGGTGCTGGCCAACGTCCGAGGTGATGAAAGCATCGCCATGGGTCACTTCGCACAGGGTCTCGATGACTTTTTGCGGTTTGATGACGTTGCCGTCGCCCTTGTCATAAGGGAACAGCTCGCCATTGCCACGCCATTCGTCGATCTGCTTCCACCAGGCATCCAGCGCCACCTTGTCAGGCTGCTCGCCGATTTCCTTGAGGATGCCAAGCATTTCGCCGAGCACGCTGTCGACCGGGCCAACGATCGGCACGTCGGCTTTGATCATCTTGGAAATCGACGCCGGGTCGATGTCGACATGGATGATCTTGGCATTCGGGCAGAACTTGGCCGGGCCATTGACCACGCGGTCGTCGAAACGCGCGCCGACAGCAAAGATCACGTCGGCATTGTGCATGGCCATGTTGGCAGTGAAGCTGCCGTGCATGCCGAGCATGCCGAGGAACTGACGGTCGGTCCCCGGGAAGCCACCCAACCCCATCAGGGTGTTGGTGACCGGCAGATTCAGTGACTTGGCGATTTCGGTCAGGGCTTCGGAGCCACCGCCGAGGATCACGCCGCCACCGGCATAGACGATCGGGCGCTTGGCCGCCAGGAGCATTTCGGCAGCCTTGCGGATCTGGCCGGAATGACCGCGCACAGCCGGGCTGTAAGAGCGCAGCTTGACCTTCTTCGGATAGACGTACTCGAACTTCTCGGCCGGGTTGGTCATATCTTTTGGAATGTCGACCACGACCGGGCCCGGGCGACCGGATTGCGCCAGGTAGAAGGCTTTCTTGAGTACTTCAGGGATCTCGGTCGGGTTCTTGATCATGAAGCTGTGCTTCACGATCGGCCGCGAGATACCGATCATGTCGGTTTCCTGGAAGGCATCGGTACCTACCATGGTGCTAGGCACCTGGCCGGACAGGATGACCATCGGAATCGAATCCATGTAGGCGGTGGCAATGCCGGTAATGGCATTGGTCGCGCCCGGACCGGAGGTTACCAGCACCACGCCGGCCTTGCCGGTGGCGCGGGCGTAGCCGTCCGCCATATGGGTTGCCGCCTGCTCGTGACGAACCAGGATGTGTTCCACTTCCGGCTCTTTGAACAGCGCGTCATAAACATGAAGGAGAGCACCACCAGGGTACCCGTAGATGTGCTTAACGCCTTCGTCACGCAAGAAGCGGACGACCATCTCAGCGCCAGATAAAAGCTCCACGTTGTTCACCTCTAAAACGCCAGAATACCGTCCCTAGTGGACGGGTCTTAATAGGTTTACTGCCAAGCAGAGCATGAGCGAACGTCAGCACTGACTGAGCAAGTATTGGGAGCTCCCCAGATGTTGCGGGGGTTTCCCACCCAGCGCGAGGTAACGCGTTGCGGGGTGTAACAGGCGGCGCGGGTGTGCGCCTCATGATCTGCCTAGCGGGTCTGCTTCTGGCAGTCCCTCTACAGCGGAATCTGGATTCTTGTGATTTGGCGCCTACAAGTCAAGAAAAATTATTGCCAATTTTTCCCGAAGATGAATTCCTGCCACCACTAAAAACCGAGTCAGCAGCAGAAAAAATAAGAATTTAATAAAAAAGGGCCACAATCTGCGGCCCTTGAAGGAAAAACTGAAGAAATCAGGCGGAAGGAGCGATCAATTGATCGAATGCTGCCAACAGGCGGCGCAGCTCGCGACTTTCTTCCGGACGATCGGTGAACACGGTTTCCGCCATCACCAGGATGCTCGAGGCATTGGGCAGGGGGTGGCCGAGTTCGATGATGATCTTCATGCGTGGCAGGAAAATCCACTGCAACCACTGCTCGAAGCTCAGCGTGTCGACCGCGAAAGGAACGGTACTGGCCAGCGCGTCGTCGCTCGGCGGCTCATCATCCCACCAGCCTTGCACCTGCAGCTCACGCTCGATGAGCAGCAGGTGGTCGGCGATATCGAGAACGCGTTGCTCGATCATCACGAGCTGACCCGCGCTTTCTGCCGCGCCAAGGCGGCACCGGCGCTGTCACCCTGCTTATCGCGGGCCTGGGCGATGGTGTTCCACAGCTCGGCCTGCAGGTCGGGGCGGCCATTGGCGTAGGTCAACGCACGGCGGGCCAGTTGCTCGGCCTGTGGCGCGTCGCCCTGCGACAGGCGCACCTGGGCCAGGCGGAACAGCACCTGAGGCTCGCGCGGGGCAATGCGCTGGGCGCGCTCCAGGCTCGAGGCGGCACCGTTGAAGTCACCGCTGCCCTGCTGCGACTGAGCGGTGGTCAGCAGCGCCAGTACCGGGCCATCAAGCTGTTCATCGGCCGAGAGACCACCGGAAGCGGCACTGCTGCGCGGGATGCCGGTCGGCGCGCTGGATGCGGCCGGCGCGCTGTTCATCGATGCGATATCGAAGGGTTCGTCAGCGATCGGGTTAGGGTTTGTCGTGATCGGCGCCGAAGTCACAGGGCCTGGCGTGATAGGGCCGGTGCTGATTGGCGCCGCGCTACTGCCCGCCGGGAAGGTCTGGATGCCTGCGGCCCCCGCGCCTTGCGGAATCATCACGGTCACGCCCGAGTCCTCTGGCAGCGACTGTGCCTGCGCGGTGCCGTTGCTCATGCCCGCCGAACGGTGGGCCTGGACGCGCTCACTATTGGACACCCGGGTGCTCGAGTCCACCACCGGAATGTTGCCTCGCGGCACGCTGGAGCAACCCTGGAGCACTACCAGCGCCGTCACGGCAGGAAACAGCCACTTTTTCAATTCACACCTCATCAATGCTGCGTTGGGCTCAGTTCATCCAGCCCTTGACCCAGTCCATGACCGACTCTACGGGATTCTGCTCACCGCCGCAGGTCGCTCCGGCGGGCGGTTCACTGCCGCGAATATACGGCATCTGCACGGCGCCCGGACAGCTTCTGTCAGAACCATGGCCGCTGTACGGATCGATCCAGGCCTGCACCACATTGTCTGGCTGTGGCATGTCCAATGGCAGCGGGTCGGCCTTCTTCATGAAGCTGGTCCACACCTGCAGGGCGCCGGTGGCACCAGTAAATGGCGTCTTGCCGTTGTCGTCTCGGCCCATCCACACCACTGCCAGCAGGTCCTGACTGAAGCCAGAGAACCAGCTGTCGCGCGAATCGTTACTGGTGCCGGTCTTGCCCGCCAGGGTCAGCGAGCTTGGCAGCACGTTGTAGACCGAGCGACCGGTACCTTCACGCATCACCCGTTGCATGGCGTTCTGTACCAGGTAGATAGCACCTGGGTCGAAGGTCTGCTGGATCTGGAACGGGTAGCGCTTGAGCGGCTCGCCCTCGGCCGTGAGCACGCTGCGGATGCCGCGCATCGGCGTGTTGAAGCCACCGTTGGCGATGGTCTGGTACATCGTCGCGACTTGCATGGGCGACATGCCGCCAGCACCCAGCAGCATTGCCGGGAAGGCTGGCCAATCGACGTTGACGCCGAGGCGGCCAATGGTCTTGATCACATTCGGCACACCGACTTCCAGGCCGAGCTTGGCAGTCGACAGGTTCAGTGAGTTGGCCAGGCCCTGGTACAGGTAGATCGTACCGTGCGAACGCCGGTCATAGTTTTGCGGGCGCCATACCTGGCCATCGGCTCCTTTTACCGAGAACGGTTCGTCCTGCACCCAGGAGGTCAGGGTGTACTTGCTTGGCTGCTCCAGCGCGGTCAGGTACACCGCCGGCTTGACCAGCGAGCCGATCGGCCGCACGGCGTCGATGGCACGGTTGAAGCCCGCAAACCCGGACTGGCGGCTGCCGATCAATGCCTGCACCTCGCCGGTTTCCGGGTTGGTCACGACCATCGCCGATTCCACCTCGTCGGCACCTTTACGCCCGGCCAGGCGCTTGAAGGTTTCGGCCATGGAGGTTTCAGCCTTCATCTGCAGGATCGGGTCGAAGCTGGTGAAGATGCGCAGGCCTTCCTCGGTCAAGTCTTCGTCACGGTAGTCCTGGCGCAACTGGCGCTTGACCAGGTCAAGGAATGCCGGGAACGAACTGTCGGCCAGGCTGCCGCGCTTGGTTACGCCCAACGGCATCTTCTTCGCCGCATCGACCTCCGCCTGGCTGGCCACGCCTTGCTCGGCGACCAGGTCGAGGACCAGGTTACGCCGCGCCAGCGCACGGTCAGGGTAACGCCGCGGGTTGTAATAAGACGGCCCCTTGACCATGCCAACCAGCAAGGCGATCTGGTGCAGTTTCAGCTCCGACAGCGGCTGGCTGAAGAAGAACTGGCTGGCCAGGCCGAAGCCATGCACGGCGCGCTGGCCATCCTGGCCGACGAATACTTCGTTGAGGTAGGCCTCGAGGATCTCGCGCTTGTCGTAATGCATTTCCAGCAGCACGGCCATCATCGCTTCAGTCAGCTTACGGGTGAGGCTACGCTCGCTGGTCAGGTAGAAGTTTTTCACCAGCTGCTGGGTCAGGGTACTGCCGCCCTGGCGCATCGAACCGGCCGAAGTGTTGACCCACATGGCCCGGGCGATGGACTTGGGCGACACGCCGAAGTGGCTGTAGAAGTCCCGGTCCTCGGTGGCTACCAGGGTTTCGAGCAGGTATGGCGGCACCTGGTCGATCTTGATCAGGATGCGATCTTCGAGGTTCTTCGGGTAGATGCCGCCGATCATCAGCGGCTCAAGGCGTACCACGTCGAGTTTCTTGCCGTTGGCACCGGCGAGGTCTGCCACATAGTCGCCGGAGAAGCGCACACGCACGAACTGCGCAGGCTCCATACCCTCGTAGAACTGGAAGCCACGTGTATTGAGGTCGACGGTATTGCCGTTGACCGCCGCCGCGCCCGGGCCGTTGGCCGCGCTTTCACGCCGGTAACCGAGGGCGTCGAGTTCGGTGAGGAAGTCGTTCTTGCTCAGTTTCTGGCCGCTGAACAGCTCCAGCGGCCGGGCATACACCTTGGCCGGGATGGTCCAGCGCTTGCCGGAGAACTTCTCCTGAACGATGGCATCAAGGTAAACCGCGAAGCCGGCGACGATCACCAGGCCGACCAGGCTGAGCTTCAAGGCCCAGCCCAGCCAGGCGCGCGAGCGGCCGGTCGGGCGTTTCTGAGGGGTACGAGGATTTCGGGTTCGAGTCATGGCGGCGGATTATACGCACTTTATGAAGGGTAGGCAGGCGCCCTCTGGCGGTAGGCAGGGACGGCACCATTGACCATAATGGCGCTTTCGAATTCCCTGTCCCCGGAAGGATTTCCCGTGAGCCAAGCCTTGATCAACGCGTTGCAGAACCCTGCCCTGTACCCTCATCCCGTGGACGGGTTCCAGCTCATCGAGACGCACATCTCCTGGGTCCTGCTCACCGGCGAGTACGCCTACAAGATCAAGAAGCCGATGAACTTCGGCTTCCTCGACTTCACCAGCCTGGGCCAGCGCCAGCATTTCTGTAACGAAGAGCTGCGTCTGAACCAGCGCCTGACCGACGGCCTGTACCTTGAAGTCCTGCCAATCACCGGCAGCGCCGAAGCGCCACAGATCGGTGGTGAAGGTGAAGCGATCGAATATGTACTGAAGATGCGCCAGTTCCCCCAAGGCCAGATGCTCAACACCCTGCAGGCCAATGGCGAGCTGAATACCAGCCACATCGACCAGATGGCCCGGCAGATTGCCGAATTCCACCTGCAGGCACCGAAAGTGTCGCCGGAGCATCCGCTGGGCACCCCGGAAAGCGTGATGGCTCCGGTCGAGCAGAACTTCGAGCAGATCCGCCCGTTCCTCAGCGACAAAGCCGACCTGCAGCAACTGGACAACCTCCAGGCCTGGGCGCGCAGCAGCTTCGAGCGCCTGCATGGCCTGCTCCAGGCGCGCAAGGCCAATGGTTTCATCCGCGAGTGCCACGGTGACATCCACCTGGGCAACGCCACCCTGATCGATGGCAAGGTGGTGATCTTCGACTGCATCGAGTTCAACGAGCCGTTCCGCCTGACTGACGTCTACGCCGACATCGGTTTCCTGGCCATGGACCTGGAAGACCGTGGCCTCAAGTGCCTGGCCCGCCGCTTCATCAGCCAGTACCTGGAGCTGACCGGCGACTACGCCGGCCTGGAACTGCTGAACTTCTACAAGGCCTACCGCGCACTGGTACGGGCCAAGGTCGCCCTGTTCAGCCTGTCGGCCGATGCCGACGCCGTGCAGCGCGCCACGACCCTGCGCACCTACCGCAACTACGCCAACCTGGCGGAAAGCTACAGCGCCATTCCTTCCCGCCTGCTTGCTATCACCCATGGCGTGTCGGCAGTGGGCAAGAGCCACGTGGCCATGCGCCTAGTCGAGGCGCTGGGCGCGGTTCGCCTGCGTTCGGATGTGGAGCGCAAGCGCCTGTTCGGCGAACAGCAGGCGCAGAACGCCGGCCAACTCGCGGCCGGGATCTATGACCAGGACGCCAGCGTGGCCACCTACCAGCGCCTGCACGCGCTGGCGGCGACGATCTTGCGTGCCGGCTTCCCGGTGGTGCTCGATGCCACCTACCTCAAGGCTGAACAGCGCCAGGCCGCAGCAGCAGTGGCCAACGAGACTGGGGTGCCATTCCTGATCCTCGACTGCCATGCACCGGAAGCGGTGATCGCCAGCTGGCTGGAACAGCGCCAGGCCGAGAACAGCGACCCGTCGGATGCCACGCTTGAAGTGGTCAAGGCCCAGCAGGCCAGCCGTGAGCCACTGGATGCCCAGGAGCTGGCAAACAGCACCCGCATCGATACCCAGGAAGCCAGCGGCATGGACCAGGTGATCGACCAGATTCGCCAGCGTCTGCCAGGCCTGTAAGTCCTCCGCTTTTCCGTACTGGCCCCTTCGCGGGTTCACCCGCGAAGAGGCCGGCACAGGCTGCCCCTGTCAGCTCGTCGTCCCCGATGGCAAAAGGCCGCGCATTTTCCAACCCCCGCTACACTCCTCTCTGACCTGCTCGCGATTTATCCCCTAGACCCGTTCAGCCATCGCAAGGAGGCTCGATGAACGATGAATTGCAGCACCTGAAGAATCTTGGCAAGACCTCTGCGCAGTGGTTGCATGCGGCGGGTATCCACAGCGCGTCGGACTTGCGCCGGCTCGGCGCGGTGGGCGCCTATCAGGCCGTAAAAACGCGAGGGTTCAGGGCGTCGAAGGTGCTGTTGTACGCCATTGAAGGTGCATTGCTGGACATGCACTGGAACGATTTGCCAGCCGAACGCAAGGAAGCGCTCAATCAACAACTGGATGCGAAATGCCCTATCGCCAAAAAAAACTGAAATAAACGCGAGAAGGGTGTTGACGATTAAATGAGAATCGTTATGATTATCACAACTGGTCGCGAGACTGGTTGGATAAACTAAGAGCCCCTGGTTCGGACTCTCAGATTATCTCCTCATCAGGCTAATCACGGTTATTGACCCGGCATTTTGCCGGGTCTTTTTTTGCCCGCAGGTTCACCCCGCCCAGAGGCGTCTTTGCTATTGGCGCAACTGCGCGCAGTAGTCCTGCTCGGGCATCGCCGCCGTGTACCAGACAAAGTCGGCCATCCCGCTTTTGACCTGCTCACCCGCTTCGGCCAGCAGCACCACTTTGCTCTCGCCCGTCGCGCCAAGATCGGCAAGGTGCAAAGGCACCCCCAAGTCCTTGCGCACATGGAACGACCCGGCCAACAGCAACGCTGGCTGCGGCGCCGCCAGCAGCCGTTCGGCGATACGCCGATCCCGCTGTTGCTGCACAGCCAGCATCGCTGGCAGCTGGCTTTCCGGTAACAGGCCACAATGCCCCTGCTTCACCTGTTCGAGCAGTGCCGCCCGTACCGCTGGCGCATTGGAATGGGTTCCCGACATAACCGCAGGGTGCCGATAGGCCTGGCGCATCTCGGTGGGTGACAGGTTGGCCGCCAACAGCGGCACATGGTGTTGCAAGGCTTCTCGCACAATAGGGCCGTACAATTGCCAGTCCCAGCCGTCGTCCCAGGCCAGGGCCTTGGGCAGGTCCTGTGGCAGTTGCGCTCGCCCGGCGAGCGCATCGACGCCGGCCTGCTGCTCGGGCTGCAGCATTTCCAGCAACAGGCTGCCCTGCGCCCGGCGCAGCTGCAGCGCACGCATCAACCACAGCTGCAAGGCGTGATGATCCGGGTTGTCATGCTTCTCGCCGATCAACACCCGTGGCGCATGGGCCAGGCGCTCGACCAGCTGTTCGGGGCTGATCACCTGTCCACTGGCCAGATCGTGAATCTGCCCCAGTTCGGCGTTATCCCGCCCCTCGCTGCTTTGCCAGGCCGGCAACGGCGGCAGGTTGGCCTGACAGCCACCCAGCGCCAGCGCCAGGCACAGCAATGAACCGCACAGCAAAGGATGACCCATGGGCAGTGCCTCCTAGCGGGTAATGATCAGCGGGTGGCCACGTTCCGGGTGCGCCTGCACCAGCACGTCGATGCCGAACACGGCCTTGAGTGACACAGGTGTCAGCACCTCCCGGGGACTGGCCAGGGCATGGCAGCGGCCGCTTTCGAGAAGCAGGACACGATCGCAGTAGCGTGCAGCCAGGTTGAGGTCATGCAGGATCACCAGCACTGCTGCACCACGGTCGGCGAAGCTGCGTACGGTTTCCAGCGTCGTATGCTGATGCAAAGGATCGAGCATGGAAGTCGGTTCGTCGAGCAACAGCGTGGTCCCCTTTTCCCCCGGCCAGAGCTGGGCCAGAACCCGTGCCAGGTGCACACGTTGGCGCTCACCACCGGACAGCGCCAGGTAACTGCGCTCAACCAGGTGCCAGGCATCCGCGGCACGCAACGCTGCCTCGACGATCTCCCGGTCACGCTGCCGACCACTGCCGTGGGGCAGCCGCCCCATGCCGACTACCTCCTCGACACGGAAGGCGAAGCCCAGGCTGGATACCTGTGGCAGCACCGCCAGGCGCTGTGCCCGAGCCTGGCCCGGCCATTGAGCCAGGGCTCTACCCTGCAGGGTCACCTGCCCGTGGCTTGGCGTGAGCTCGCCGCACAATGCCCCCAGCAGGCTGCTCTTACCCGCGCCATTAGGCCCCAGCACGCCCAGCACCTGCCCAGGCTCCAGCTGCAGATTGATGTCATGCAGCACTTCATTGCTGCCTCGGCGCAGATGCAGGTTTTGGACCTCAAGCATCAATTACGCCCTCGAACCAGCAAAAACAGGAAGAACGGGGCACCGATGAATGCGGTCACGATACCAATGGGCAATTCAGCCGGGGCCAACGCCAAGCGCGCCACCAGGTCGGCAAACAACAGCAAGGCCCCACCGGCCAACAGCGAGGCTGGCAACAATACCCTATGGTCGGGGCCAGCCAGCAACCGCACCAGATGTGGCACCACCAGGCCAACGAAGCCGATCAGCCCCGCTGCGGCGACTGCAGCGCCAACCCCTAAAGCCGTGCAGCACACCAGCTCGCGCTTGAGCCGCTCCACTTCGATGCCCAGATGCCGCGCTTCCGATTCACCGAGCAATAACGCATTGAGCGCCTGAGCCCGGCGCGGCAGCCAGAGCGCCACCCCCGCAGTGATCAGCAACAAAGGCCAGAGCCGCTCGTAACTGGCTCCATTGAGGCTGCCCAGATTCCAGAAGGTCAGCGTGCGCAGCGTGGCGTCATCGGCCAGGTAGGTAAACAGCCCCACCGCCGAGCCGCCGAGCGCTGTCAGCGCAATGCCGGCCAGCAGCATCGTGGCGACGTTGGTCTGCCCCTCACGCCGTCCCAATCGGTACACCAGCGCCGTGACGCCCAGCCCGCCGATGAAAGCGCAGGCCGACAGCAGGTACGGGGCAAGCCCTTCCGGGACACCCCCTAGCCAGCTGCCGCCGACAATCGCCACCGCCGCCCCCAGCGCCGCACCACTGGCGACACCGACCAGGCCGGGGTCGGCCAACGGGTTGCGGAACAGGCCCTGCATGGCCACTCCGGAAAGCGCCAGCACAGCGCCCACGGCCAGCCCCAGCAGCGTACGGGGCATGCGGATCTGGCCAAGGATCATGTCTGCCTGTTCCAGGCCGTCAGCGGCAATTGGCAGCCCGAGCAAACGCAGGCCGGCGCGCAAGGTATCCCCTGGCGGCAGGCTGACCGGCCCAAGGGCCAGCGACAGCCAGATGGCCAGCAGGCACAGCAAAGCCAGGCAAACAAAAAGCGTTCGCGGCGGGATACGCTGTTTCATTTGGCAGCGCTTGCCGGGTAGAACGCTGTCGCCAGCTCCTGCATGGCGGTTGGCAGGCGGGGGCCGAGACCTCCCACCAGCAAAGTCGGGTCGAGCGATACCAGGCGCTTGTCGCGCACTGCTCGGGAAGCGGCCAACGCAGGGTTCTCTTTGAGCAACGCCTGCAAGGCCTGCTCACCGCTCAACGCACGATCGGAAAACACTACGACATCCGGGTCGAGCGCTGCCAGCGCCTCAGTGGAGAAATTCCTGTAGCCCTGGTGTTCGGCAAGGTTGCGCCCCCCCGCCTGGCGGAGCACCCAGTCACCTGCAGTGCCCTGCCCGGCAATCAGCGGCCGGGCGCCGGCATGCCCAACCAGCAGCAGCACACCTGGCGCCTGATGATGCTGCTGAGCCTGCCTGACCTGCGATTGCAGCGCTTCGAGTTGCTGATGATAGCCCGCCGCCAACTGTGCGGCTTTGTCCTCGGCACCGAGCAAGGTGCCCAAGTGCTTGAGATTCTGGTCAACGGCAGCCAGATCGGCCTGACTGGAAAACAACTCGACCGGCACGCCTGCTTTGCGCACCTGCGCCAGCACCGGCGGCGGCCCCATCTCCTCGGTACCCACCAGCACATCCGGATGCAGGCTGAGAATGCCCTCGGCCGACAACTGCCGCTGATAACCAACACTCGGCAAGGCCTTCAGCGACGCGGGGTGCTGGCTGGTGGTATCGACGCCCACCAGGCGTGGCTCGCCACCCAGTTCACTGATCCACTCGCTCAGCGCCCCGCCGGCGCTGACCCAGCGCTGCGGCAATTCGGCGGCCAAGGCCTGAGTGGAAGCAACGAAAACTACGCACAGGGCGAGCAAGCCAGCGGGACGGCGCATCATCGGATTCCTTCTGAAGGCGGGCCGCACGCCTTGTGGCGGGCAGCGGAACTGCGCACCATAGGCAGCCGGCGCAGCAAATGCGGGCAATTTGATAATTATTCGCATTGACGCGTCAAGCCATCACTTTGTTTCACGAGCCTTCCCTGCAATGCATTTTCTTTGTCCTTCCACGGCCCTGGCCGAGGGCCATAGCCGCGCCTTCAGCGTAGACGGCATCGACCTGTTCGGCGTGCGCCGTCAGGGCCAGGTGTACCTGTACCGCAACCGCTGCCCTCACCGCGGCATCCCGCTGAACTGGGCGCAAGATGCCTTTCTCGACGACAGTGCCAGCCTGATCCACTGTGCCCATCATGGCGCGCTGTTTCTGATCGAGAGTGGTGAATGCGTGGCCGGTCCCTGCGAAGGCGAAATGCTGCAGGCCCTGGACTGCCATGAGGACAGCCAGGGCATCTGGCTCAGGGGTTGAGCAACACCGGTAGCCGGCGGTCGATGATGATCTGCTCGTCATCCAGGCGTACCCCGTAGGCCAACACCTCGACCCCGTCGGCCACCGCTGCGCGCAGGGCATTGGCATAGGCAAGGTCGATTTCATCGGCTGGGCGTACCGCCTCGATGCCGGTCAGGTTCACGCAGTACAGCTGCACCGCACGAATGCCCTGGCGGGCCAAAGCCGCCAGCTCGCGCAAGTGCTTGGCACCGCGCTGGGTCACGGCATCCGGGAACGCCGCCACGGCAGTATCCGGGTAACCCAGGGTCACGCTCTTGACCTCGATATAGGCTGGCCCGGCTGCAAACTCCAGGCGAAAATCCACCCGGCTGCGTTCTTCGCCGTAAGCCACCTCACGTTTCAGCGCGGTAAACCCGGCCAGCTCGTGGATCACTCCGGCACGCAACGCCTCCTCAACCAGCGCATTGGCGCGCCCGGTGTTGATGCAAGCCAGGCGGCCCTGGGGCGTTTCGCTGATTTCCCAGGTGCCTGGCAATTTGCGCTTGGGGTCGTTGGAGCGGCTGAACCACACCTGCCCGCCTTCGCGCATGCAATTAAGCATGGATCCGGTGTTCGGGCAGTGGATGGTCAGTTGCTCGCCACTGGCCGATTCGATATCGGCCAGGAAGCGCTTGTAGCGACGCAGCAGGCGCCCTTGTTCAAGTGGAGGAAAGAACACCATTCAGCCTTGCCAGCTCCGCAACCCACGGGCGATGCGCTCGACCGCCTGCTCCAGGCGCGGCAGGCCCTGGGTATAGGCAAACCGTACATGGTGGCCGGCCAAATGGCGGCCGAAGTCCAGGCCTGGGGTAAAGGCCAGGTGCTCGGTTTCAAGGAAATGCTGGCAGAAAGCAAAGGCATCGCCACCGAACGCGCTGATATCGGCATACAGGTAGAACGCGCCCTGCGGCTCGACGGCAATGCGGAAGCCCAATTCACGCAGGGCCGGCAACAGATAGTCGCGGCGACGGGCGAATTCGGCGCGACGCGCTTCGAAAATCGCCAGCGTTTCCGGCTGGAAGCAGGCCAACGCCGCATGCTGGGCCATGCTCGGTGCACTGATGTAGAGGTTCTGCGCCAGCTTCTCCAGATCGGCCACGGCATTGGGCGGGGCCACCAGCCAGCCGAGCCGCCAGCCGGTCATGCCGAAATACTTGGAAAAACTATTGAGGACAAACGCCGAGTCATCCACTTCCAGCACGCTCGGCGCATCCATGCCGTAGGTCAGGCCGTGGTAGATCTCGTCCACGACCAGGTGACCATGGCGTTCACGGGTGGCCTTGGACAGGCTGGCCAGCTCCTCGCGGCCCAGCACGGTGCCCGTCGGGTTGGCTGGCGAGGCGACCAGGGCGCCGACGCTGTCCTTGTCCCAGTAACGCTCGACCAGGTCGGCGGTGAGCTGGTAGTTGACCTCTGGCCCGACTGGGACCAGCTGCGCGCCGCCTTCGACCAGGCGCAGGAAGTGGCGGTTGCACGGGTAACCCGGGTCAGCCAGCAGCCAGTGCTTGCCGGGGTCGACCAACAAGCTGCTGGCCAGCAGCAACGCCCCGGAGCCGCCCGGCGTGACGAGAATCCGCTCAGGGTCGATCTGCAGGCCATAACGCTGGCCATAGAAACCGGCGATGGCCTCGCGCAGCGCTGGCAGGCCACGGGCGGCGGTATAGCGGGTATGCCCGGCGGCCAACGCGGCCTGGCCGGCAGCGACGATCGGTGCGGCGGTGGTGAAGTCCGGCTCGCCGATTTCAAGGTGGATCACGTCATAGCCGGCTGCTTGCAGCTCGTTGGCCCGCGCCAGCAACGCCATGACGTGGAAGGGTTCGATGGCGCGGCTGCGCGCGCTGTAGGGGTGGGCCATGACCTTCTCTCAATTGGGTCTAAACTGTTGATTCTACCTTTGCAGCGCACCGAACGTGCGCCGCGCGCTGCGGTCAACACCTAGGATCGGGCGGGCTAGCGCAACCCCCGATCTATCTGGTAAGTTCGGCGGCTCGCAGTCGCAGGGCCGGCGGGTGCCGGAGATGGAGCAGCCTGCGCATTGGATCAGATGAGTGAGAGGCGGTCTATTCATGTCCACCGTAGAAAAGCAAAAAACCGGTCAGACCATGTACGGTGTCGCGCCCTATCAAGAGGGCACGGGCGAAGATTACATGGACGACCGCATGAGGGATCACTTCACCAAGCTGCTCAATGCTTGGAAAAGCGAGCTCATGCAGAGTGTCGACCGCACCGTAGACCACATGAAGGATGAAGCTGCGAACTTCCCCGATCCGGCCGACCGCGCCAGCCAGGAAGAAGAATTTGCCCTGGAGCTTCGTAACCGCGACCGCGAGCGCAAGCTGATCAAGAAGATCGACAAGACCTTGCAGAAGATCCAGGACGAAGAATACGGCTGGTGCGAATCGTGCGGCATCGAGATCGGCCTGCGCCGCCTTGAAGCCCGTCCTACCGCCGACCTGTGCTTCGACTGCAAGGAAATCGCGGAGAAAAAGGAAAAGACCGTCGGCAAAGGCTGACACGTCTTCCATCCGAACGGGGCGCATCATGCGCCCCGTTTCATTTATATGCCCGGCAATGCCATGAAAGACTCCCGTTATATCGGACGCTTCGCCCCCACCCCAAGCGGCTTCCTGCACTTCGGCTCGCTGGTTGCCGCCCTGGCCTCCTGGCTCGATGCCCGCGCCGTGGACGGCCGCTGGCTGTTGCGCATGGAAGACACCGACCCACCCAGGGAAATGCCAGGGGCCCGCGACGCGATACTGCAGACCCTCGAGCGCTACGGCCTGGAGTGGGATGGCGAAGTGGTTTATCAAAGCCAGCGCCACGAAGCCTATGCCGCCGTGGTCGACCGCCTGTTCAGCATGGGCCTGGCCTACGCCTGTACCTGCTCGCGCAAGCAGCTGGAGGGGCACAATGGCATCTACCCAGGCTATTGCCGTAACGCGGGGCATGCCCGGGAAGGCGCGGCGATCCGCCTGCGGGTACCCGAACTGATCTACCGCTTCAGCGACCGGGTGCAAGGCGAGTTCCAGCAGCATCTTGGGCGCGAAGTGGGCGACTTCATCATCCAGCGACGCGATGGGCTCTATGCCTATCAACTGGCGGTGGTGCTGGACGATGCCTGGCAAGGCATCACCGATATCGTGCGCGGGGCCGACCTGCTCGACAACACGCCGCGCCAACTGTACCTGCAGGAGTTGCTGGGCTTTTCGCAACCGCGCTATCTGCACATTCCACTGATCGTCCAGCCTGACGGGCACAAGCTGGGCAAGTCCTATCGTTCGCCGCCGTTGCAGGCGCAGCAGGCGACGCCTTTGCTGCTGCGCGCGTTGCGGGCGCTGGGGCAGGAAACCGATGCCGAACTGCTGCTGGCAACACCCGCCGAAGTGCTGGCGGTAGCACGCGAGCAGTGGCGACCAGAAGCCATTGCCCGGCAGTTGACGGTGCCAGAGGCTGATTTGCACTGAAGCAGGCATGGCCTGTTCGTGGGTAAACCCGCGCCCACAGGAGCGGTGCAATGCCCGGGACCTGTGCAGTACCTGTGGGGGCGGGTTCACCCGCGAAGAGGACGGCACAGGTAAATACCGCTCAAATTCAAAAGCGTAATAAATTCAGACTCTTGGCGAACCCTATGGATTACCGCTAGCATCGCCACAGTCAATTGCGCCAATAATAAGTCCAAGCCCGCAGCGCCCAACCATTCGAGGCCAGCATGTACATCTATCGTTTGGTCCTGCTTCTGGTCGTGGGGATCTACCTGTTCTCCCCGGCCATCATGGACTGGTGGATCGAACCGACCGGTGCCTGGTACCGCCCCTACCTGCTCTGGCTGATCCTGATCGTCGTCACCTTCATCCTGCAGAGCCAACGAGATGCCGATGAGCTTTAGCCTGACCCAGATGATCCTGATCAGCGCCGCGTACCTGATGGTGCTGTTCGGCGTGGCCTGGATCAGCGAGCGAGGGCTGATCCCGCGCTCCATCATTCGCCACCCGCTGACCTACACCTTGTCGCTGGGCGTCTACGCCAGTGCCTGGGCCTTTTATGGTTCGGTAGGCCTGGCCTATCAGTATGGCTACGGCTTCCTCGCCTGTTACCTGGGGGTATCCGGTGCATTCCTGCTGGCGCCGGTGCTGCTCTACCCGATCCTCAAGATTACCCGCACCTACCAGTTATCGTCACTGGCCGACCTGCTGGCGTTCCGTTTTCGCAGCACCTGGGCCGGCGCGCTGACCACCCTCATCATGCTGATCGGCGTGCTGCCCCTGCTTGCCCTGCAGATCCAGGCAGTGGCCGACTCGATCAGCATCCTTACCGGCGAACCGGTCAAGGCCCGGGTGGCCTTTGCCTTCTGTGCGCTGATCATCCTGTTCACCATCTTCTTCGGCTCGCGCCATATCGCCACCCGTGAGAAACACGAAGGCCTGGTGTTCGCCATCGCCTTCGAGTCGGTGATCAAGCTGCTGGCCCTGGGCGGCATCGGCCTGTATGCGCTGTATGGTGTGTTTGGCGGGCCGCACCAACTGGAAGTGTGGCTGCTGCAGAACCAGACGGCCCTGGCAGCCTTGCACACCCCCTTGCAGGAAGGCCCATGGCGCACCCTGCTGCTGGTGTTCTTCGCCTCGGCCATCGTCATGCCGCACATGTACCACATGGCCTTCACCGAAAACCTCAACCCGCGCTCGCTGGTCAGCGCCAGCTGGGGCCTGCCGCTGTTCCTGCTGCTGATGAGCCTGGCCGTGCCGCTGGTGCTGTGGGCCGGCCTGCGCCTGGGCGCCAGCACCAACCCCGAGTACTTCACCCTGGGCCTGGGGATCGCCGCCAACAACCAGGCGCTGGCTTTGCTGGCCTACGTTGGCGGGCTCGCGTCCGCCAGCGGGCTGATCATCGTCACCACGCTGGCGTTGTCGGGCATGGCCCTCAACCACTTGGTGCTGCCGCTTTACCAGCCGCCTGCCGAAGGCAATATCTACCGCTGGCTGAAGTGGACCCGCCGGGCGCTGATCGTCGCCATCATCACTGCCGGCTTCGTCTTCTACCTGACCCAGAACAACCACCAGAGCCTGGCCAACCTGGGCATCGTAGCCTTCGTCGCCACCCTGCAGTTCCTGCCAGGCGTGCTGTCGGTGCTGTACTGGCCGACCGCCAACCGCCGCGGCTTCATCGCCGGTCTGCTGGCCGGGACCGTGGTGTGGCTGGTGACCATGCTGCTGCCGCTGCTGGGCAACCTGCAGGGCTTCTATATCCCGCTGCTGGACATGATCTATGTGCTAGACGACACCAGCTGGCACATGGCGGCCATTGCCTCGCTGGCGGCCAACGTGCTGCTGTTCACGCTGATTTCGTTGTTCACCAACGCCAGCACTGAGGAAGTCAGCGCCGCCGAGGCCTGCGCCGTGGACAACGTGCGCCGGCCGCAGCGCCGCGAGCTGCACGCCGCATCGCCACAGGAATTCGCCACCCAACTGGCCAAACCACTTGGCGCCAAGGCGGCGCAGAAGGAGGTCGAACAGGCCCTGCGAGACCTTTATCTGCCGTTCGATGAGCGCCGCCCCTATGCCTTGCGCCGCCTGCGCGACCGTATCGAGGCCAACCTCTCGGGCCTGATGGGGCCAAGCGTGGCGCAGGACATGGTCGAGACCTTCCTGCCGTACAAGTCCGGTAACGAGAACTACGTCACCGAGGACATCCATTTCATCGAGAGCCGCCTGGAAGACTACCACTCGCGCCTTACCGGCCTTGCCGCCGAACTCGACGCCCTGCGCCGCTACCACCGCCAGACCCTGCAAGAGCTGCCCATGGGCGTCTGCTCGCTGGCCAAGGACCAGGAAATCCTGATGTGGAACAAGGCCATGGAAGAGCTGACCGGCATTGCCGCCAAGCATGTGGTCGGCTCGCGCCTGGTGACCATCAGCGAACCCTGGCGCGGCCTGCTGCAGGGCTTCATCAACGTGCCCGACGAACATTTGCACAAGCAGCGCCTGGCGCTGGACGGTCAACCGCGCTGGCTGAACCTGCACAAGGCGGCCATCGACGAGCCCCTGGCGCCCGGCAACAGCGGCCTGGTGCTGCTGGTCGAGGACCTCACCGAAACCCAGGCCCTGGAAGACAAACTGGTGCATTCCGAGCGCCTGGCCAGCATCGGCCGCCTGGCCGCTGGCGTGGCCCACGAAATCGGCAACCCGATTACCGGCATTGCCTGCCTGGCGCAGAACCTGCGCGAGGAGCGTGAAGGCGATGGGGAAATCATCGAGCTGTCCAGCCAGATCCTCGAGCAGACCAAGCGCGTGTCGCGCATCGTCCAGTCGCTGATGAGCTTCGCCCACGCCGGCGGCAGCCATCAGAACAGTGAAGAGCCGGTATGCCTGGCCGAGGTGGCACAAGACGCCATCGGTCTGCTGGCGTTGAACCGGCGCAACTTCGAAGTACAGTTCTTCAATCTCTGCGACCCGGACCATTGGGCCGAGGGTGATCCGCAGCGCCTCGCCCAGGTGTTGATCAACCTGCTGTCCAATGCCCGCGACGCCTCGCCGCCTGGCAGCGCCGTGCGGGTGCGCAGCGAAGTCAGCGAGCACACCGTCGACCTTATCGTCGAGGACGAAGGCAGCGGGATCCCGAAGAACATCATGGACCGCCTGTTCGAACCGTTCTTCACCACCAAGGACCCGGGCGAAGGAACCGGACTGGGGCTCGCTCTGGTCTATTCCATCGTGGAAGAGCATTATGGGCAAATCACCATCGACAGCCCGGCCGATATCGAACGGCAACGTGGCACCCGGATCCGCGTGACCCTGCCCCGGCATGTCGTAGCGACGTCCCCTGAAATTCGAGACCGTCGAGAGAATTGAATCAATGCCGCACATTCTGATCGTCGAAGACGAAACCATCATCCGCTCGGCCCTGCGTCGGCTGCTCGAACGCAATCAGTACCAGGTCAGCGAAGCCGGCTCGGTACAGGAAGCCCAGGAACGCTTCAGCATTGCCACCTTCGACCTGATCGTCAGCGACCTGCGCCTGCCGGGTGCCCCGGGCACCGAGCTGATCAAGCTTGGCCAGGGCACGCCGGTGCTGATCATGACCAGCTACGCCAGCCTGCGATCGGCGGTGGACTCGATGAAGATGGGCGCGGTGGACTACATCGCCAAACCCTTCGATCACGATGAAATGCTTCAGGCCGTGGCGCGCATCTTGCGTGACCGCCAGAACGCGCCGGCAGCCGCGCCGGCCCCGGCCGCCGAACCGCGGGCCAACGGCAAGGCCGCGCCAGCTGACAAAGGTGCCGCCGCCAATGGCGAGATCGGCATCATCGGTTCGTGCCCGCCCATGCAGGACATGTACAGCAAGATCCGCAAGGTGGCACCGACCGACTCCAACGTGCTGATCCAGGGTGAGTCGGGCACCGGCAAAGAACTGGTCGCCCGCGCCCTGCACAACCTGTCACGGCGCGCCAAGGCGCCGATGATTTCGGTGAACTGTGCGGCCATTCCGGAGACCCTCATCGAATCGGAACTGTTCGGCCATGAAAAAGGGGCATTCACCGGCGCCAGTGCCGGCCGTGCTGGCCTGGTAGAAGCCGCCGACGGTGGCACATTGTTCCTCGACGAAATCGGTGAACTCCCGCTCGAAGCCCAGGCACGCCTGCTGCGCGTGCTGCAGGAAGGCGAGATTCGCCGGGTCGGTTCGGTACAGTCGCAAAAAGTCGACGTGCGCCTGATCGCCGCGACCCACCGCGACCTGAAGAACCTGGCCAAGGCCGGGCAGTTCCGCGAAGACCTGTATTACCGCCTCCACGTGATCGCCCTGAAGTTGCCGGCCCTGCGCGAGCGCGGCAGTGACGTCAACGAGATCGCCAATGCCTTCCTCGCCCGCCAGAGCGCGCGCATCGGTCGTGACGACCTGCACTTCTCGGCCGAGGCCGAGCAAGCCATTCGTCATTACAGCTGGCCGGGCAACGTGCGCGAACTGGAAAACGCCGTGGAGCGTGCGGTGATCCTTAGCGAGAGTGCGGAAATTTCCGCCGACATGCTGGGCATCGACATCGAGCTGAGCGACCTCGAGGAGGATGACATCCTCGACAATGCTCTGGTCGCGGCCAGCGCCAGCAGTGCCAGCCATGAACCGACCGAGGACCTGTCGCTGGAGGACTACTTCCAGCACTTCGTACTCGAGCACCAGGACCACATGACCGAGACCGAGCTGGCACGCAAGCTCGGGGTCAGCCGCAAGTGCCTGTGGGAACGGCGCCAGCGCCTGGGCATCCCACGGCGCAAGAGCAACGCGACCAGCGACAACTGATTCAGATCTCCGTTGGCCTTACCGGCCTCTTCGCGGGCAAGCCCGCTCCCACAGGATTTACACAGTCTCTGACACTGCGTGATCCTGTGGAAGCGGGCTTGCCCGCGAATGGGCCGGCAAAGCCAATGCACACACCGGGTAACACCTCAGTTCCCGCACAAATCTGTTACCCAACCTTTCCGCCGTAACAGTTCACGAGGCGTACGGTAACGAAAAATCCACATTTCCAGCCCGCCGCCAAACGCAAAATTTCGCCAAGCCCTTGATTTCACTGGGTTTTGAAAAGTTGGCACGGCACCTGCTATATGTCTGGTACAAGAACAATAACAAGCACAGCAACTCAGAATAAGAACAAGACGAAACGGCTCACGCACAATAAGAACAAGACGGCGGAGGCGCAGCTAACTGATTCTTTTGGAGAGGATGCGTGTTTGGGGCTTGCCCCACGACCAGGCAGAGAACAACAAAAACTGCACTTCAAAGCAGCGCCTGAACTGGTTGGATCGAACGATCAACATGACGTCAGCGACCAAAGCAATCCGTTTGCTCTTTACCCCTGGATTGGGGGTCGTCCACAAGCTTCGAGATTTGTGGACAGGGCACTCAACAAAAACAAGAAGCCCAGTAAAAAAACAATAAGAGCACGCAACGACTTCTTGGGGAGCTTAGGCTCCCCTTGTCGTTTCTCCCCCTCGGCAGGGCCTCCTGCTACCGCCTACACCATTCCCCGAGTAAATGCTAGAATCCCCGCCCATCATGCGGCCATTCTCCTATTCTTGGCCGAACATTCCTTCAAACAGTGCATCCCATGCTGAAGAAGCTGTTCCAGTCGTTCCGCCCTCCCGTACCGGGCCAGCACCACAGGCGCACCACGCCTGATGTGATCAACAAGAGCCAACACTCGTTGCAGCGCCACCAGTTCAGCCGCCACGCGGTGAACATCGTCGAGCGCCTGCAGAGCGCGGGCTACCAGGCATATCTGGTCGGTGGCTGCGTCCGCGACCTGATGCTGGGCATCACGCCCAAGGACTTCGACGTCGCCACCAGCGCCACGCCCGAGCAGGTGCGTGCCGAGTTCCGCAACGCGCGCATCATTGGTCGGCGCTTCAAGCTGGTCCACGTGCATTTCGGCCGTGAGATCATCGAAGTCGCCACCTTCCGTGCGCCCCACTCCGAAGACGACCAGGGTGACAGCCACCGTTCGTCCCACAACGCCAGCGGTCGCATCCTGCGTGACAACGTATACGGCACTTTGGAAGAAGACGCGCAGCGCCGCGATTTCACGATCAACGCCCTGTACTACGATCCGGTCAGCGAGCGCATTCTCGACTACGCCAATGGCGTGCACGACATCCGCAACCGTCTGTTGCGTCTGATCGGCGACCCGACCCACCGCTACCAGGAAGACCCGGTGCGCATGCTGCGCGCAGTGCGCTTTGCCGCCAAGCTGGACTTCGGTATCGAGAAGCACACTTTCCAGCCGATCCGCAAACTGGCCCCGCTGCTGCGCGAGATCCCGCCCGCACGCCTGTTCGAGGAATGCCTCAAGCTGTTCCTCTCCGGCCAAGGGGCCATCGCATTCGAGATGCTGGTCGACCTGGAGCTGTTCGAACCGCTGTTCCCGGCCAGTGCCCATGCCCTGGAAGAGCGTCCGACCTACACCCATACCCTGATCAGCCAGGCGCTGAACAACACCGACCTGCGCGTCAAGCAGGGCAAGCCGGTAACCCCGGCCTTCCTGTTCGCCGCCCTGCTCTGGCCAGCCCTGCCAAGCCGTGTACTGCACCTGCAGAGCCAAGGCGTGCCGCCGATTCCGGCCATGAACGGCGCAGCCCACGACCTGATCGCCGAGCAGTGCGCACGCATCGCCATTCCGAAACGCTTCACCCTGCCCATCCGCGAGATCTGGGACATGCAGGAACGCCTGCCGCGCCGCAGTGGCAAGCGCGCCGACCTGCTGCTCGACAACCCGCGCTTCCGTGCCGGTTACGACTTCCTGCTGCTGCGCGAAAGCGCCGGCGAAGAAACCGACGATCTGGGCCAGTGGTGGACCGACTATCAGGATGCCAATGACAGCGAGCGCCGCGAGATGATCCGTGAGCTTGGCAGCCGTGACGAAGGCGCTGCTGCCGGCCCGCGCAAACGCAAGCGCAGTGGCGGCAAGCGCAAGCGCAGCGGTGGTGACGAGGCGTTCGAGTGACCACGCGCGCCTTCATCGGCCTCGGCAGCAATCTGGACGCCCCCGCAGAACAACTGCGCAGCGCCCTGCAGGCGCTCGACCAGATTGCCGACAGCCGCCTGGCGGGCGCTTCGGCGCTGTACACCAGCGACTCGCTGCTGCCCGGCCAGCCGCGTTACACCAACGCGGTAGCCGCCCTCGACACCACCCTGGCACCACTGCAACTGCTCGACGCCCTGCAAGCCATCGAGAACGACCAGGGCCGCGTGCGCAAGGAACGCTGGGGCCCGCGCACCCTCGACCTGGATATCCTGCTGTTCGGCGACCAGGTCATCGATCTGCCACGCCTGCAGGTGCCGCACTACCACATGCATGCGCGCCCCTTCGTGCTGTACCCCTTGGCCGAGCTGGTGGCAGACGACTTCTGTCTGGCCGATGGCCGCGCCCTCGCCGAACTGCTCCAAGCCTGCCCATTCGTCGGCCTGGAACGCCTGTAAACCGGGCGTTTGAGATAGTCACTCAGGCACGGTAACGCAAGTAACACCCTGTTAGTAACAATGCGGTAACAGGGTGATTGACTTCCCCCACCTCGCTCACGACTATAGGCGTCCCGTGTGGCACCAAGGTGCCGCATACCCGTATTTAGGCCCGGACGGACCTGTGCCCGAACATCACGCGCGATGATGTGCCGCTCCGGAAGATGACTACACGCGTTGTATGCAGTCGTTTTTCACAGCGCCTGAACGAGGATTTTCCTACATGCCTGAAGTAACCCTGACCACCCTGCATGGCCTCAAGGCCAAGGGTGAAAAGATCACCATGCTGACCTGCTACGATGCAACCTTCGCCAAGGCCTGCAGCCAGGCTGGCGTCGACGTGTTGCTGGTGGGCGACTCCCTGGGCATGGTCCTGCAGGGCCATGACAGCACACTGCCCGTCACCACTGCAGAGATGGCCTACCACACCGCCTGCGTCAAACGCGGCAATGATGGCGCGCTGATCCTGGCGGACCTGCCGTTCATGGCCCATGCCACTCCCGAGCAGGCGTTTGCCAACTGCGCCACGCTGATGCAGGCCGGCGCCCACATGATCAAGCTCGAAGGCGCCGCCTGGCTGGCCGAAACCATTCGCCTGCTGGCCGAACGCGGCGTGCCAGTGTGCGCGCACATGGGCCTGACGCCGCAGACCGTCAACGTCCTCGGCGGATACAAGGTCCAAGGCCGTCAGGAAGCGCAAGCCCGGCAGATGCGCGCCGACGCCATTGCGCTGGAGCAAGCCGGCGCGGCGATGCTGTTGCTCGAATGCGTACCGAGCGAACTGGCCGCAGAAATCACCCAGGCAGTGAGCATTCCGGTGATCGGCATCGGTGCCGGTAGCGCTACCGATGGCCAGGTATTGGTCCTGCACGACATGCTCGGCCTGTCGCTGAGTGGCCGGGTGCCGAAGTTCGTGAAGAATTTCATGCAAGGCCAGCCCGATATCCAGAGCGCGCTCACCGCCTACGTCAAGGCCGTCAAAGACGTTGCCTTCCCCGCTGCCGAACACGGATTCAGCGCATGAACACAGTCAAGACCGTCCGCGAACTGCGTGCCGCCGTCGCTCGTGCACGCGGCGAAGGCAAGCGCATCGGCTTCGTGCCGACCATGGGCAACCTGCACAGCGGCCATGCCGCGCTGGTGACCAAGGCTGCCCAACGTGCCGATTTCGTGGTCGCCAGCATCTTCGTCAACCCCTTGCAGTTCGGTGCCAACGAAGACCTCGACAAATACCCGCGCACCCTCGCCGCCGACCAGGAGCGCCTGCTGCAGGCCGGTTGCAATCTGCTGTTCGCACCCACCGTGGAAGAGATGTACCCGGACGGCATGAGCGTGCAGACACGAGTCAGCGTGCCCAACCTGTCCGAAGGCCTGTGCGGTGCCAGCCGCCCTGGGCATTTCGAAGGCGTGGCGACCGTGGTCAGCAAGCTGTTCAACATGGTCCAGCCAGACCTGGCCGTGTTTGGCGAAAAGGACTACCAGCAACTGGCGGTAATCCGCGCCATGGTGCGCGACCTGAACATGCCGATCCAGATCATCGGTGAGCCGACCGTGCGCGCCGAAGATGGCCTGGCGCTGTCTTCACGCAACGGTTACCTGACCCCTGAGCAACGCGCCACGGCGCCAGTGGTGTATCGCACCCTGCAGCAGATCGGTGAGGCGCTCGGCCGCGGCCAGGTGGATTTCGCAGCATTGATCGAGCAAGGCAAGGCACAGCTGAGCGCTGCCGGCCTGCGCCCGGATTATCTGGAAGTGCGCCATGCTGTGAACCTGCGCCCGGCAGCGTTCGGTGACCGGGACCTGGTGATTCTGGTTGCTGCTTACTTGGGTAATACCCGGTTGATCGACAACCTGTATCTGCATCTGGACGAGAAGACCGCATAACCTTCCGGGGCTGCTTCGCAGCCCCAAATTCCCCCTGCATACCCATTCCCTGCGCGCGGCCTTTGCCTATAATGATGGCCAGCCTGAACCCGGCAATGACTGCCCTGTCCAAGGCACATCTCGCATCAAGGAATTCCGCGCAATGGCGTATTACCGTACACCCCACGATGTTACGGCCCTGCCTGCCTGGCAGGCCCTGCAAACACACCGCGACGCCATGCAAGGCTTCAGCATGCGCGAAGCCTTTGCTGCCGACGCCAAGCGCTTCGACCAGTTCTCCCTGAGCAGCTGCGGGCTGTTCCTCGACTATTCGAAAAACCTGATCACCGACGAAACCCGTGGACTTCTGGTCAGCCTGGCCGAACAGGTTGGCCTGCAGGATGCAATCAAGTCGATGTTCAGCGGCGAGATCATCAACGCCTCGGAAGGCCGTCCGGTGCTGCACACTGCACTGCGCCGTCCGGTAGGCGACAAGCTCAACGTCAACGGTGTCAACGTGATGCCGGAAGTCCACAAGGTACTCAACCAGATTACCGAGCTGGTCGGCCGAATCCATGACGGCCTGTGGCGTGGCTACAGCGAAAAGCCGATCACTGATGTGGTCAACATCGGCATCGGTGGCTCATTCCTAGGCCCCGAGCTGGTCTCTGAAGCCTTGCTGCCTTACGCCCAGCGCGGCGTGCGTTGCCATTACCTGGCCAATATCGACGGCAGCGAGTTCCATGAGCTATCGGCCAACCTGCGCGCCGAAACCACGCTGTTCATCGTCTCGTCGAAGTCGTTCAACACCCTCGAGACCCTGAAGAATGCGACGGCCGCGCGCACCTGGTACCTTGCTCAAGGCGGCTCGGAAGCCGAGCTGTACCGCCACTTCATCGCGGTTTCCAGCAACAAGGCCGCTGCCGTGGCCTTCGGCATGCGTGAAGAGAACATCTTCCCGATGTGGGACTGGGTAGGCGGGCGCTACTCGCTGTGGTCCGCTATCGGCCTGCCGATCGCCTTGGCCATCGGGACCGCCAACTTCAAGGAACTGCTGTCCGGTGCCTACACCATGGACCAGCACTTCCAGACCGCGCCGTTCGACAAGAACATGCCCGTGCTGCTGGCCCTGCTGGGCATCTGGTATGGCAACTTCTGGGGCGCCAGCAGCCACGCGATCCTGCCGTACGACCATTACCTGCGCAACATCACCAAGCACCTGCAGCAGCTGGACATGGAGTCCAACGGCAAGAGCGTGCTGCAGGACGGCACCCCGGTGAAGACCGATACCGGTCCGGTGATCTGGGGCGGCGTCGGCTGCAACGGCCAGCATGCCTACCACCAGTTGCTGCACCAGGGCACCCAGCTGATTCCGGCCGACTTCATCGTGCCAGTGGTCAGCTTCAACCCGGTGGCGGACCACCATCAGTGGCTGTACGCCAACTGCCTGTCGCAGAGCCAGGCGCTGATGCTCGGCAAGACCCGTGAAGAAGCCGAAGCCGAACTGCGACAGAAGGGCCTGAACGACGCGGACATCGAAAAGCTCGCGCCGCACAAGGTGATTCCGGGCAACCGCCCGAGCAACACCCTGGTAGTCGAACGCATCAGCCCGCGCCGCCTGGGCGCTCTGGTGGCGATGTACGAACACAAGGTGTTCGTGCAAAGCGTGATCTGGGGCATCAACGCCTTCGACCAGTGGGGCGTGGAACTGGGCAAGGAGCTGGGCAAAGGTGTTTACCAGCGTCTTGTGGGAAGCCTCGAAGACAGCGCCGAAGATGGCTCCACCCAAGGCCTGATCAACTACTTCCGCGGCCGTCACCGCGGTTGACCTTTAACCTGCCCCGGCCTCTTCGCGGGTAAACCCGCTCCCACAGGTACTGCACAATACTTGAAATGTGTGCAAAACCTGTGGGAACGGGTTTACCCGCGAAGAGGCCGGGGCAGGTTGAACACTCTCCCCAGCTACACTGTCCATCGAATAGCCGTTGCCGTCCCTCCGACAAGAGCAGGACCACCCGCCATGTTCGATATCAAGCAGTATCCCCAGGCCCTGGCCGTCAGCCAGTCCGCCAGCCTTTCCCCCGACGACTACCAGCGCCTCTACCGCCAGTCGGTCGATGATCCCGACACCTTCTGGGCCGAACAGGCCAAACGCCTGGACTGGATCAAACCCTGGTCGAGCGTGCAGCAATGCGACCTGAAGACCGGCAGCGCCCGCTGGTTCGACGGTGCCCAGCTCAACGTCAGCTTTAACTGCATTGATCGTCACCTGGCCCAGCGCGGCGAGCAAACCGCCCTGCTGTGGGAGGGTGACGACCCCAAGGACTCCAAGGCCATCAGCTACCGTGAGCTGCACCGCCAGGTCTGCCGCCTGGCCAATGCGCTGAAGGCAAGAGGTGTGCACAAGGGCGACCGGGTGTGCATCTACATGCCGATGATTCCAGAAGCCGCGTATGCCATGCTCGCTTGCACACGCATCGGTGCCATCCACTCGGTGGTGTTCGGCGGCTTCTCGCCGGATGCCCTGCGCGACCGCATTCTCGATGCCGACTGCCGCACCGTGATCACCGCCGACGAAGGCGTACGCGGCGGCAAACGCATCCCGCTCAAGCAGAACGTCGACAAGGCCCTGAGCAGTTGCCCTGCGGTCAGCAGCGTGTTCGTGGTACGTCGTACCGGTGGCGATGTCGCCTGGAGCGAAGGCCGCGACCTCTGGTATCACGAAGTGACCGAAAAGGCCGGCGACGACTGCCAGCCCGAACCGATGGACGCCGAAGCCCCATTGTTCATCCTGTATACCTCCGGCAGTACCGGAAAACCCAAAGGGGTGCTGCATGGCACCGCTGGCTACCTGTTGCAGGCGGCGATGACCTTCAAGGTGGTGTTCGATTACCGCGACGGCGAGGTGTTCTGGTGCACGGCAGACGTTGGATGGGTCACCGGTCACAGTTACATCGTCTACGGGCCGCTGGCCAACGGCGCGATTTCGCTGATGTTCGAAGGCGTCCCCAACTACCCAGACACCTCGCGCTTCTGGCAGGTGGTGGACAAGCATCAGGTGAACATCTTCTACACCGCGCCCACTGCGCTGCGCGCGTTGATGCGCGAAGGCTCGGCGCCGCTGCAGGGAACCTCGCGCAAAAGCCTGCGCCTGCTCGGCAGCGTAGGCGAGCCGATCAATCCGGAAGCCTGGGAGTGGTATTTCGAAGAGGTCGGACAAAAGCGTTGCCCCATCGTCGACACCTGGTGGCAGACCGAGACCGGCGGCATCATGCTCACGCCGCTGCCCGGGGCACAACGGCTCAAGCCCGGCTGCGCCACCCAGCCGATGTTCGGCGTGCAACCTGCGCTGCTGGATGAACAAGGCAAACTGGTCGAAGGGCCCGGCGCCGGGCTGCTGGTGATCAAGGCCAGTTGGCCAGGGCAGATACGCAGCGTCTACGGCGACCACCAGCGCATGGTCGACACCTACTTCAAACCCATGCCCGGCTACTATTTCACCGGTGACGGCGCCCGCCGCGATGCCGACGGTGACTACTGGATCACCGGCCGCATCGATGATGTCATCAACGTCTCCGGGCACCGCATCGGCACCGCCGAGGTGGAAAGCGCGCTGGTGCTGCACGACAGCGTCGCCGAGGCTGCCGTGGTCGGCTATCCCCATGACCTCAAGGGCCAGGGCGTGTATGCCTTCGTTACGCCCATGAATGGCATTACCCCGGACGATACGCTCAAGGCCGAGTTGCTGGCGCTGGTCAGCAAGGAGATCGGCAGTTTCGCCAAGCCAGAGCTGATTCAGTGGGCCCCGGCCTTGCCCAAGACCCGCTCGGGCAAGATCATGCGGCGTATACTGCGCAAGATCGCCTGCAACGAACTGGACAATCTCGGCGACACCTCGACCCTGGCCGACCCGAGCGTAGTCCAGGGACTGATCGACAAACGCCTCAATCAATAGCGGGCGGCCACTTTCCCTGGCCGTCCTGACCCACAGGACGCCATGGAAGCCCTACGCCGACGCATCGAAACCCAGCTCATGAGCCTCACCGGGCTGGCCCTCGGCCAGCTCGACCTTGAATCCCCCAAGGGTGACCCCGGCCTGTTCGGCCCCCACAGCATCAGCTGGCGGGTGCATGGCGACTTTCCGAGCATGCTGGTTGGCGGGATCAGCGCCCTGATGCTGCAACTGTTGCACCCGCTGGCCCTGGCCGGAGTGTGGGACCATTCCAATTTTCGCGAAGACCTGCTCGGTCGCCTGCGTCGCACCAGCCAGTTCATCTCCGGCACCACGTTCGGCTCCACCCGGGATGCCGAGTGGTTGATCGACAAGGTGCGGACCATCCACGTGCAGGTGACCGGGACTGCACCGGACGGCCGTCCCTACGCTGCAAGCGACCCCGACCTGCTGACTTGGGTGCATGTGGCCGAAGTCAGCAGCTTCCTTGCTGCCCACCTGCGCTACCGTGATCCGCAACTGTCACGCGCCGGTCAGGACGCTTACTACGCCGAGATCGCCCTGATTGCCGAACGCCTCGGTGCCCGTGGGGTGCCACGCTCCTGCCAACAGGTCGAGGACTATCTGCAGCAGATGCGCCCACAGCTGCAATGCAGCGCCCGTAGCCTGGAAGTGGTCGGGATCCTGCTCGAAGCCCCCGCACCCAGTCGCCTTGCCGAGCCAGTGGGCAAGTTGATGCTGCAGGCGGGTATCGACCTGCTGCCGGATTGGGCCCAGGCCCTGCTCGGCCTTCAACAGGGGCCGCTGCAACGACACATGATCCGCCTTGGCCTGCAGCGCACGGCACCGATCCTGCGCTGGGCCATGCGTGACGGTTCGGCGCACCGGGCCAGGCGGCGCATGGGTATCGAGTGAGGGGAAACTGGTCGCCTCAGCGGAACCGATTTAACGTGCCATACTCCAAGCACTCCTGCTTAGACAGACGAAGCGACACATGTACAAAGGATTGACTCGCGCCCTCGGCGCCCTGTTGGCTCTCGTGGCCCTCTACAGCCTGCTCGGCTTCCTCATCCTCCCTGGTGTCGCCCTGCGGATCGCCAACCAGCAGCTGGCGCAATACGCTACCGTGCCCGCGCATCTGCAACGCATCGAACTCAACCCCTTCAGCCTCGAGCTGACCTTGTGGGGACTGCAACTCGGCGAGCCCGGCAAGGAGCAGGTCGGCTTCGAACGGCTATACGCGAACCTGGCACTCGACAGCCTGTGGAAACGTGCACTGCACCTGCAGGCGATCGAACTCGACAAGCCCCGCAACGAGGTGCTGTTCGCCAAGGACGGCACGCTCAACCTGACCCAACTGTTCAAGTTGCCAGCCAGCGAGCCCAGACCGGACACTCCCGCCGGCGATCCCTTCCCGCTGCGTATCGACAGCATCAGGATCAGCGGCGGCTACCTGCATTTCGAGGACGTGCGCCCGAGCGAACCGATCGAGTTCCTCTACGACGACATGAACCTGGAGCTGAAGAATCTCAGTACCCTGCCCGACGACAACGCCGACATGACCTTGGTGGCGCTCGGTCCCAATGGTGGCCGCGTCGACTGGAACGGCACCCTCAGCCTGGCGCCGATCGCCTCGAAAGGCACGCTGAAAGTCACCGACGGCAAGATGAAGCTGTTCTGGCCCTATGTCCGCGATGCCCTGCCCCTTGTTCTCGAAGACGGCGTGGTCAACCTCGATACCCACTACACGCTCAACCTGTCCAAGGAAACCGAGCTGTTGCTGGACAACACCTCGGTCAAAGTCGCGCCGTTCGCCATCAAGGCACCCGATGGCCGGCCATTGGTGCGCCTGGCCAACCTGGAGGTGAGTGAGACGTCCATCGACCTGGCCAGGCAGCTGGTCACCGTCGGCAAAGTCCGCAGCGAAAAACTGGAAACCTGGGCAGCCCTGGAAAAGGACGGCCAGCTCGACTGGCAGAAGCTGTTCGCCAGCCAGCCGGCCAAGCCCACCCCGAAAGAAAAAGCCGAGCCGGCGACTGCCGAGCCCAGCGCAGATGAAAAGGCCGCGAAAGCGCCGAGCAAGCCCTGGCAGGTACTGCTCAAGGACGTGCAGCTGCGCAACTATCAGGCTCACCTCGCCGACCGCAGCCAGAAGGAGCCGGTGGCGCTGGACGTGGGCCCGCTGAACCTCGATATGCAAGGTTTCGACAGCCTCAACCAGTCGCCTTTCACCCTCAAGCTCGACACCGGCATTGGCAAGCAAGGCAAGCTGCAGGCGGCAGGTGAAGTGAATCTGGCGCCGGTCACGGCCAAGCTCGATGTCAGCACCCGTGACATCGACCTGCGCGTCGCCCAAGCCTACATCAGCCCGTTCATTCGCCTTGAGCTGCGCAGTGGCATGCTCGCCAGCGACCTCAAGGTCAACCTCACGAGCACCGAGCCATTGGCCTTCAGCGTTGCAGGCAAGGCTCAGGTCAACCAGCTGCACACCCTGGACACCATCAAGGGCCGTGACTTCGTCAAATGGCAGCAAGTGAACGTAGATGGCCTGTCATACGTGCACGGTGATGCCCTATCGATCGACAAGGTGACCCTGCTGCAGCCCTACGCACGCTTCATCATCAACGAAGACCGCACCACCAGCGTCGACGACCTGCTGATCCCGCAACCGGCCGGCGCGCCTGCCAGCAGCCCGGCCAAGCCGGCCAGTGCCACTGCCGGCAAGCCACTGGGCATCCGCATCGGCCAGATCGACATCAACGATGGCTCGGCCAACTTCGCCGACCTGACCCTCACCCCGAACTTTGCCACCGCCATCCAGCAGCTCAACGGCCAGATAGGCACCATCGACAACCGCAAGCCGACCCCGGCCAAGGTCGACGTCAAAGGCAAGGTCGACCGTTATGCCCCGGTCACCATCAAGGGCGCACTCAACCCGTTCAACCCGCTGGCCAGCCTGGATATCGCCACCAGCTTCAAGCGCGTCGAACTGACCACCTTGACGCCCTACTCCGGCAAGTTCGCCGGCTTCCGCATCCGCAAGGGGCGGCTGAACCTTGACCTGCATTACCTGATCACCAACGGTCAGCTCAAGGCCGAGAACAAGGTGGTGGTCGAGCAGCTGCAACTGGCTGAGAAGGTCGACAGCCCGGATGCCGTGGACCTGCCGATCCGCCTGGCGATCGCGCTGCTGAAAGACACTGAGGGGCGGATCTCCATCGAACTGCCAGTTTCCGGTGACCTGAACAACCCGCAGTTCAGCGTCATGCCGATCGTCTGGCAGACCCTGCGCAACCTGGTACTGCGTGCGGCGCAGGCGCCGTTCAAGTTCATCGGTGGGTTGATTTCCGGTGGTGGCTCGGAAGACCTCGGTACCGTGGCGTTCGCCCCAGGCTCAAGTGAACTTAGTGGCGATGCGCAGTCGACACTGGACAAGCTCGCATCCGCCCTCAAGGAACGCCCGGAGCTGCGCCTGGAGATCGAAGGCACCAGTGCCCAGAGCAGCGACGGCCCATTGATCGCCCAGCAACGTCTGGAACGTGAATACCAGGCGAACTGGTACAAGATCCTGCAACGCCGTGGCGACAAGGTACCGGCCAATGCCTCGATGCTGCAGGTCGATGAGCGCGACAAGCCGGCGATGCTCGAAGGCATCTACCGGACCCGCCTGAAGCAACAACCTCCCGCCGAGTGGGAGCAGTTGAGCCGTGACGAGCGCACCGCCAAGCTGCGCGAGGCGGTGATCAAGTCCTGGGCTGAAAGCACTGCATTGCTGCGTACCCTTGGCCAGGAGCGGGCCAGCAGCATCAAGGACTACCTGGTCGACAAGGGCAAGCTCGAGGATGACCGGGTGTACTTCATCGATACCAACCTTGGGCAGGCCGAGAGCGATGGGCGGGTGATTACGCCGATGCACCTGGATGCCGAGTAGTCAACAAACCTGCGTGCGCCCTGTAGGAGCGGCCTTGTGTCGCGAAAGGGCCGCACAGCGGCCCCTGGTATTCAATGTTGGTGCGGAGATCGAGGGGTCGCGTTGCGGCCCTTTCGCGACACAAGGCCGCTCCTACACCAGCCGCTGCCCTGATACCGATGGGTGATACAGCGGCTGCACCTTGTTCCCGGCCGGGTCCAGGAGGTGGAAGCTGCGCGCACCATCCCCATGGTTGAACGGTTTATCGAGCAAGGTCACGCCCCGCGCCTTGAAGTACTGGTACCAGGCCTCCAGCTCCTCCACGCTATCTACGATGAACCCGTAATGGTCGAGGGTCTGCAGGCCATTGGCCGCCCCTGCCCCACGCCCCAGCGACAGGTTGTCATTACCACAGGTCAGATAAACCAGGTCCTCATTAGCCCGGTTCAGCACCTCCATGCCCATCACATCGACATAGAAACGTTCACACTCTTCGAGGTTGGGCACCAGCAAGGCGATATGGCGCAGACCATTCAGGCGGCCAGGACGGGCAGGCAATTCGGACATTGGTGTAACTCCATTTTTGTATACAATTCATAGCTGAATTTAAAACAAAAGGAACGCCCTGTGTATAGCCTGTTCATCAAGACCCGCGTCAAAGCCGGCTGCGCCGAAGCATTTCTCGCTGCCATCAAGGTCAATGCCGCTGCCTCTGTCGCTACCGAGCCCGGCTGCCTGGTGTTCGATGTATCCCAGGACCGCATGGATCCAGACGTGATCTACTTGTACGAGATCTACCGCGACGATAATGCGTACGAGGCACATACCCAGACCGCCCACTTTCGCGATAGTCGCCCGCTGGTCGAACCGCTGATCGTAGAGCAGGAGTGCTTTGAAAGTAATGTGATCGCTCGTAACCCTGTGCACTGAGGCCAACATGAAAAAGCCCCGGCAGTAGCCGGGGCTTTGATAGAGGTGGCCAAATCCGTTTGGCCGACGGGACATTCCTTATTCGGCTTTCAAGCCATCAGCCATCACGCTTTTCACGCCTTTGATATTTTTGGTGATGCGAACAGCTTCAGCCTTCTGCGATTCAGTCACCTTCACGTCAGACGACAGCGAAACAACACCGTGGCTGGTTTCCACCTTGATATCGCTACCCGGTACGCCTTTCTCGGTCATCAGGTCAGCTTTGACCTTGGTGGTGATCCAGGTGTCAGAGCCTTCCTGCTTGGCGTTGTCCACGGTATTGGCAGCCAACATGACCGGAGCCTGAGTTGGCTGGGCAGCGAAGGCACCGTTGGCCATGGTCAGGGTCAGAGCGGTAGCAGTAGCGGCAGCAATGGCGAACTTCTTCATTTGGGTCACTCCTGTTTGTCGAAAGGTCTGCGCCGTATGTCCTGGCGGCAGGTAACACTGTAGTTGCATGCGCTGTGCCAGTTTTTCCGCTTCGCTTGTTTCCTTATAAATCAACAACTTAAAGAACAAGGCAGCAACCGACATTCGTGCATTTTGCAATCAGTGCGAAAAACCTGCATGCAAGATGCAAGTCCGTAAAAGGTTCCCCAACCCATAAAAAAAAGGCCCCGGAGGGGCCCTTTTTCCTGTCGCATTTCAGTCGCTTAGACGCCCGAAGCCTTGGCAGCGGCAACGTCTTTGATCGACAGCTTGATACGGCCGCGGTTGTCCACGTCCAGTACCAGCACTTCGACTTCCTGACCTTCTTTCAGTACGTCGGTCACCTTCTCTACGCGAGCGTCGCTCAGCATCGAGATGTGAACCAGGCCGTCCTTGCCAGGCAGAATGTTGACGAAGGCGCCGAAGTCGACGATTCGCTCGACCTTGCCGACGTAGATCTTGCCGATCTCGGCTTCGGCAGTGATGCCCAGGATGCGCTGCTTGGCTGCGTCTGCCGCGTCCTTGGTTTCGCCGAAGATCTTGATCGAGCCGTCGTCTTCGATGTCGATCGAAGCCTTGGTTTCTTCGCAGATGGCGCGAATGGTAGCGCCGCCTTTGCCGATGACATCACGGATCTTGTCGGTGTCGATCTTCATCGCGATCATGGTCGGGGCGTTGGCCGACAGCTCGGTACGCGACTCGCCAATGATCTGGTTCATCTGGCCGAGGATGTTCAGGCGCGCTTCCAGGGCCTGGCCCAGGGCGATTTCCATGATCTCTTCGGTGATGCCGTTGATCTTGATGTCCATCTGCAGCGCGGTAACACCTTTGGCGGTACCCGCAACCTTGAAGTCCATGTCGCCGAGGTGGTCTTCGTCACCGAGGATGTCGGTCAGGACTGCGAATTTCTCGCCTTCCTTGACCAGGCCCATGGCGATACCGGCAACGGGCGCCTTCATCGGTACGCCAGCGTCCATCAGTGCCAGGGAAGCACCGCAGACCGAAGCCATCGAGCTGGAACCGTTGGATTCGGTGATTTCCGAAACCACACGGATGGTGTACGGGAACACGTCAGCGGCTGGCAGCATGGCCTGAACCGAACGACGGGCCAGACGGCCGTGGCCGATTTCGCGGCGACCGGCACCCCCCATGCGACCACACTCGCCCACCGAGAACGGCGGGAAGTTGTAGTGCAGCATGAACGGGTCTTTCTTCTCGCCTTCGAGGGTGTCCAGCAGCTGGGCATCACGCGCAGTACCGAGGGTCGCGACGACCAGGGCCTGGGTTTCGCCACGGGTGAACAGGGCCGAGCCGTGGGTCTTGGGCAGCACACCGACTTCGATGTTCAGCGGACGTACGGTCTTGGTGTCGCGACCATCGATACGTGGCTTGCCATTGACGATGTTTTCGCGAACGGTGCGGTATTCGATTTCGCCGAAGATTTCTTTGACTTCAGCAGCCGAAGGTTGGCCTTCTTCACCAGAGAACTTGGCAACCGCCTGATCGCGCAGCTCGCCCAGGCGCGCGTAGCGGTCGGCCTTGACGGTGATGGTGTAGCCCTGGGAAATGGCTTCGCCGAACTCTGCACGGATGGCGTTGAACAGTTCGGTATTGGCAACGGCAGGTTTCCAGTCCCAGGTCGGCTTGCCCGCTTCGGCGGCCAGCTCTTTGACAGCCTGGATGACAGCCTGGAACTCGTCGTGGGCGAACAGCACGGCGCCCAGCATCTGGTCTTCGGTCAGCTCTTGAGCTTCCGACTCAACCATCAGAACGGCGTCGGAGGTACCGGCAACGACCATGTCAAGGCTCGAAGCAGCCAGCTGCTCGTAGGTCGGGTTCAGCAGGTAGCCGGTGCTTTCGTGGAAGGCAACACGGGCAGCGCCAATCGGGCCTTCGAACGGAATGCCGGAGATGGCCAGGGCAGCCGAGGTACCGATCATCGCAGCGATGTCCGGATCGGTCTTCTTGCTGGTGGAAACCACGGTGCAGACAACCTGCACTTCGTTCATGAACCCTTCTGGGAACAGCGGGCGGATCGGACGGTCGATCAGGCGCGAGGTCAACGTCTCTTTCTCGGAAGGACGGCCTTCACGCTTGAAGAAGCCACCCGGGATCTTGCCGGCGGCGTAGGTCTTTTCCTGGTAGTGGACCGACAGCGGGAAGAACCCCTTGCCTGGGTCGGCCTGCTTGGCACCGACCACGGTTACCAGCACGGTGACGTCGTTGTCGACGGTCACCAGCACGGCGCCGGTTGCCTGACGGGCGATACGGCCCGTTTCGAGAGTAACGGTCGATTGACCGAACTGGAATTTCTTGATTACCGGGTTCACGGTTTCCTACCTTTTTTCAGTGGCTCTGGGGGAACTGGTTTCTTGCGAATTCTTGGGCAGAACGGGGAATCGGCCCCGTTGACCGTCCAGATACAACACGAGGTTGGGAGCCTGGCTGCTGCGCGGTAAACCGCTCAGCAAAACCAGGCTGCCAACCTCGGAGATACGCGTGGCGTGCCCGACGACGATGCTGCAAAGCAGCATAGCCGAAGCTTGCGACACGCCATGCACACCACTGACCAGGCCGCTATTAGCGACGCAGGCCCAGGCGACCGATCAGGGCGCTGTAACGAGTGGTGTCTTTGCCCTTCAGGTAGTCCAGCAGCTTACGACGCTGGTTGACCATACGGATCAGACCACGACGGGAGTGGTGGTCTTTATCGTTGGCCTTGAAGTGGCCTTGCAGCTTGTTGATGTTGGCGGTCAGCAGAGCAACCTGCACTTCCGGGCTACCGGTATCGCCGGCGGCTTGCTGGTATTCGGCAACGATCTGAGCTTTTTCTTCAACGCTGAGGGCCATGAGGCTTCTCCAAATCAAACGGATCCCGCAAGCGGGTTCCAATAGGCCAGGGACAAAACCCTGTATTAATAAAATGAGCTGTGACCGTGCCTACTGACAGCCACCCTCGTTCCACCGGTTTCAGCCAAAGCCTCGACCTGTGGTTTCGGTCATTCCGACCGAATCAATCGACGCGGCGCAATGCGCCCGTCTTCGCTCACTTCACCGATACCGATGAAGCGGCCATTGTGATCCTGTACGCGGACCATGCCAAACTGCGGTGCATCCGGCGCACGCACTGCCTGGCCATGCAGCCAGTAAAACGCGCTGTGCTCGGACAGGCACACCAGTGGCCAGTCCTGCAGCCCGCTGTCGGACGGCATCAGGAAGCGATCGAGCGCTTCGTTGCCGCCTTCGGCATGGGCCTGCTCGAGTTCCTCGAGGGTCACCGTCTGGGCCAGGGCAAAAGGCCCGGCCTGGGTCCGGCGCAACTCGGCGACATAGGCGCCACAGCCAAGGGCCTCGCCGATATCCTCCACCAGGGTGCGGATATAGGTGCCTTTGCTGCAGCCAACCGACAACCGTGCACGGGCGCCTTCGCACTCGAGCAACTCCAAGCGGCCAATAGTAACAGAACGCGCCTCGCGCTCCACTACCTCTCCTGCACGCGCCAGTTTATACAGCGGCTGGCCGTCACGCTTGAGCGCCGAGTACATCGGCGGTACCTGAAGGATTTCACCGCGAAAACGCGGGATCACCGCTTCGATATCGGCGCGACCAACGGTCACCTCGCGGGTCTGCAGGACTTCACCTTCAGCGTCTGCGGTGCTGGTAGTCTGCCCCAGCTGCATGACCGTTTCGTAGCCCTTGTCGGAATCGAGCAGGTACTGCGAAAACTTGGTCGCCTCACCAAAGCACAGCGGCAGCACGCCGGTGGCCAGCGGGTCGAGGCTGCCGGTGTGGCCGGCCTTCTCGGCATTGAGCAACCAACGGACCTTCTGCAGCGCGGCGTTGGAGGTGAAACCAAGCGGCTTGTCCAGCAGGATGATGCCGCTGACGTTGCGGCGGATACGTTTGACCTGGGCCACCGCTTACTCCTTGGCGTCCGACTCGTCGGCATCCTTGTGCAGGCGGTCTTCGGCCACTGCACGCTCGATCAGCGCCGAGAGGTGGACACCACGGCTGACACTTTCATCGAAGTGGAAGTGCAACTGCGGCACGCTGCGCAGCTGCATCGAGCGGCCCAGGTGCAGGCGCAGGAAGCTTGCGGCGCTGTTCAGGGCCTTGAGCGACTGCTGGACGGCGTCTGGCGCTTCTTCGCCCATGACGGTGATGAAGACCTTGGCATGGCCCAGGTCGCGGCTGACATCCACAGCGGTGATGGTCACCAGACCGACGCGTGGGTCCTTGACTTCACGGCGGATCAGCTCGGCCAGCTCACGCTGCATCTGATCACCGATACGTTGGGTACGGCTGTATTCTTTGGCCATTCTTGCTACCTGTAACTTAAAGCGGCAAACGCCCGGTGAGGCTTAAGCCTGACCGGGCGCTACCTACTGAGGCGCTGCCCACCGCCCTGCGGCGGGGGCTGGCGCCCTGCTCACCCTTAAAGGGTACGAGCAACCTGGACTTTCTCGAAGACTTCGATCTTGTCGCCGACCTTGACGTCGTTGTAGCTCTTGACGCCAATACCGCACTCCATGCCCGAACGCACTTCGGAAGCGTCGTCCTTGAAGCGACGCAGCGATTCCAGTTCACCTTCGAAGATCACAACGTCTTCGCGCAGTACGCGGATCGGACGGTTGCGGTACACGGTACCTTCGATGACCATACAGCCAGCGATGGCGCCGAACTTCGGCGAACGGAACACGTCACGGACTTCAGCGACGCCCAGGATGTTCTCGCGAACATCGCTGCCGAGCATGCCGGTCAGGGCTTTCTTGACGTCTTCGATGATGTCGTAGATCACGTTGTAGTAACGCATATCCAGACCTTCCTGCTCGACGATCTTGCGCGCGCCGGCATCGGCACGCACGTTGAAGCCGAACAGTACTGCATTCGAAGCCAGCGCCAGGTTGGCGTCGCTTTCGGTGATACCACCGACGCCGCCACCAATCACGCGCACCTGAACTTCGTCGTTGCCCAGACCAGACAGCGAGCCCTGCAGTGCTTCCAGGGAGCCCCGCACGTCGGTCTTGAGGACGATGTTGAGGGTCTTCTTCTCTTCCTGACCCATGGTCTCGAAGATGTTTTCCAGCTTGCCGGCGTGAGCACGGGCGAGCTTGACCTCGCGGTATTTGCCTTGACGGAACAGGGCAACTTCACGGGCCTTCTTCTCGTCGGCAACCACGGACAGCTCGTCACCGGCTTCCGGGGTACCGTCCAGGCCGAGGATCTCGACCGGGATCGACGGGCCGGCTTCCTTCACAGGCTTGCCGTTCTCGTCGAGCATGGCACGCACGCGGCCATAGTTGGAGCCGCACAGGACCATGTCGCCCTGACGCAGGGTACCGTCCTGAACCAGGATGGTCGCCACCGGGCCACGGCCCTTGTCCAGGCGCGATTCGACCACGACGCCACGACCTGGAGCGGTCGGGGTGGCGGTCAGCTCGAGGATCTCGGCCTGCAGCAGAACGGCTTCGAGCAATTCGTCGACACCGGTACCCATCTTCGCCGAAACCTTGACGAACGGCGTGTCACCACCCCAGTCCTCGGAGGTCACGCCTTCGACGGCCAGTTCGTTGCGGATGCGATCGAGGTCGGCACCCGGCTTGTCGATCTTGTTCACTGCAACCACCAGCGGAACGCCAGCAGCCTTGGCATGCTGAACGGCTTCGCGGGTTTGCGGCATCACGCCGTCGTCCGCCGCCACCACCAGGATGACGATGTCGGTGGCCTTGGCACCACGGGCACGCATGGCGGTAAACGCAGCGTGGCCCGGGGTATCGAGGAAGGTGACCATGCCGCGGTCGGTTTCCACGTGGTAGGCACCGATGTGCTGGGTAATACCACCGGCTTCGCCAGCAGCAACCTTGGCACGACGGATGTAGTCGAGCAGCGAGGTCTTACCGTGGTCGACGTGACCCATGACGGTAACTACCGGCGCACGCGACTCGGTCTGCCCTTCGAACTTCAGCGATTCGGCCAGGGAATCTTCCAGAGCGGTATCGCTGATCAGGGTGACCTTGTGACCCAGCTCTTCTGCGACCAGCTGAGCGGTTTCCTGGTCGAGCACCTGGTTGATGGTAACCGGGGTACCCAGCTTGAACATGAACTTGACCACTTCGGCGCCCTTGACGGACATCTGGTTGGCCAGCTCGGAGACGGTGATGGTCTCGCCGATGGTCACGTCACGAATGACGGGGCCGGTCGGGTTCTGGAAGCCGTGCTGGTTACGTTTCTTCAGCTTGCTCTTGCCACCACGGCCACGACGAGCGCCATCGCTCTCTTCGTCTGTGGTGCGCGGTGCGGCACGAGGAGTCGGAGCCTTTTCCTTCTCCTTGACCTTGACCTTGATCGACACGCGCGGCGCTTCGCCACGACGCTCGCCACCACGACGGTCTTCGTCACGGGTGCGGCCTTCGTTGCGACGGGCTTCGTCCTTCTTGCGCTCGGCAGCACGGGCGGCGGCGTCTTCGGACGCTGGGGCGTCGGCGACTACCGGGGCCGGAGCAGGTGCTGGTTCGGCCTTTGCCACAGGCGCCGGAGCTGACGCTGCAGCAGCAGCATCGGCCGCCTGACGGCGAGCCTGCTCTTCGTTGCGCTGGCGAACTTCGGCCTCGACCTTTTCGCGAGCGGCATTTTCAGCCGCGCGGCGCTCATCCAGCTCACGCTTCTGCTCGGCCTGGATTTCTTCCGGGCTGCGCTGAACGAAAACTTTCTTCTTGCGTACTTCTACGCTGATGCTCTTGCTACCGGCGACACGCAGGGTGCTGGTGGTCTTGCGCTGCAAGGTAATCTTGCGCGGCTCTTCCGCCTTGCTCTTGTGGCTGCTCTTCAAATGGGTCAGCAGAGTCTGCTTTTCATTGTCGGTCACTACCTGACCGGCGTCGGTGTGCGGCAGACCTGCCTCACGCATCTGCTGCAGCAGGCGCTCTACCGGTGCCTCGACCTCTTGGGCCAGTTCTTTCACCGTGACTTGCGTCATGCACTTCTCTCCTCAGGCCGCGCCTAATTACTCGAACCAGTGGGCTCGGGCGGCCATGATCAACTTGCCGGCACGCTCTTCGTCGATGCCGTCGATGTCGAGCAGGTCGTCAATCGACTGCTCGGCCAGGTCTTCGCGGTTAACCACGCCGCGCACCGCCAGTTCCGCTGCCAGGTCCTTGTCCATGCCCTCAAGGGAGAGCAAGTCGTCGGACGGATGGGCGTCTGCCAGTTTTTCTTCGGTAGCGATGGCCTTGGTCAACAAACGGTCCTTGGCACGAGCGCGCAGCTCATTGACGATTTCTTCGTCAAAGCCATCGATGTTGAGCATTTCTTCCAACGGTACGTAGGCAATCTCTTCGAGGCTGGTGAAGCCTTCGTCGACCAGCACTTGGGCCAGCTCCTCGTCGACTTCCAGCTCTTCGATGAAATTACGCAGGATGTCGCCGGTTTCAGCCTGTTGCTTGGCCTGGATGTCCTTTTCGGTCATCACATTCAGGGTCCAGCCAGTCAGCTGACTGGCCAGGCGAACGTTCTGACCACCACGGCCAATGGCTTGTGCCAGGTTGTCTTCGGCAACGGCGATGTCCATTGCATGGGCATCTTCATCAACGATGATCGCCGCGACTTCAGCCGGCGACATGGCGTTGATGACGAATTGCGCCGGGTTCTCGTCCCACAGGACGATATCCACGCGCTCACCACCCAGCTCGCCGGATACGGCCTGGACGCGCGAACCGCGCATGCCGATACAGGCACCTTGCGGGTCGATGCGCTTGTCCTTGGAGCGGACGGCGATCTTGGCACGCGACCCCGGATCACGGGATGCAGCCATGACTTCGATGAGGCCTTCGGCGATTTCGGGCACTTCGATGCGGAACAGCTCGATCAGCATCTGCGGCGCGGTGCGCGACAGGATCAGCTGAGGACCGCGGTTCTCGGTGCGGATTTCCTTGAGCAGCGCACGCAGGCGCACGCCAACACGGAAGGTCTCACGTGGAATGATGTCTTCGCGGGCCAGCAGGGCCTCGGCGTTGTTACCCAGATCAACGATGACGTTGTCACGGGTGACTTTCTTGACGGTGCCGGAGATGATCTCGTTGACCCGCTCGCGGTAGGCGTCAACCACCTGGGCGCGCTCGGCTTCACGAACCTTCTGCACGATGACCTGCTTGGCGGTCTGCGCGGCGATACGGCCGAATTCGATGGACTCGATCTTTTCTTCGATCACGTCACCGACTTTCGCTTCAGGGTGAGTGTCCTTGATCTTGTCGAGCCAGGTTTCGATCGCCGGATCGTCCAGGTCGTTCTCGTCGACCACGGTCCAGCGACGGAACGTCTCATAGCTACCGGTGTGGCGGTTGATTTCCACACGCAGATCGACTTCGTCCTCAAAACGTTTTTTGGTTGCAGTAGCCAGGGCCACTTCCAGCGCTTCGAAAATGACGCCGGGCGGTACACCTTTTTCGTTGGATACCGATTCAACAACCAGCAGTACTTCTTTGCTCATCGTACGCCTCGCCTTGCGCAAGCCATTAGGCCCGGATAGTCCGCCGGGCCCGGCACGTCTCAGTCAAAACTGGGAATAATATTGGCCTTGTCGATCGAGTCGATCGGCAGCAGGAACTCCTGGTTGTCCACCTGGACCACCACGTCCTGATCCTCCACACCGCGGAGAAGGCCCTGGAAGTTACGACGCCCCTCGAAGGGTGAACGCAGCTTGATCTTCACTTGTTCGCCGGCATGCGAGGCAAACTGTTCCAGAGTGAACAGTGGGCGATCCATGCCTGGAGAGGAGACCTCAAGGGTATATTCGCTGCTGATCGGATCTTCCACATCGAGGATCGCGCTGGCCTGACGGCTGACCGCTTCGCAGTCGTCCACCAGGATGCCGTCTTCCTTGTCGATATAGATGCGCAGTACCGAATGCTTACCCTGGGATACGAATTCGATCCCCCAGCACTGATAGCCCAGACCCTCGACCACCGGGGCCAACAAGGCCTGCAACTGTTCTAGCTTGCTCGACACCTGAACCCCCTCGTGCATGCTGTGCAAATAAAAAATGGGCGAAGCGCCCATCCCTGAAAGCGCCGTAGGACAACGACGCCGTAAATTTCGTTCAGCTAGCAAAAAGCCCCTGAAAAGGGGCTCCGCTGAAGCTGGTTGCGGGGGCTGGATTTGAACCAACGACCTTCGGGTTATGAGCCCGACGAGCTACCAAGCTGCTCCACCCCGCGACAAAGCTGGGGCGAAAGTATAAGTCTTAACCTGCTTATGGGTCAAACCCAAACCTTCACCTGCAAGAAAGCCCGCTAAAGCGGGCTCTCAAGCTTTAATTGGTACCGAGAAGGGGACTCGAACCCCTACACCCTATGGGCACAACCACCTCAAGGTTGCGTGTCTACCAATTCCACCACCTCGGCAATACTACAACTTGAAACCCGTTACTTCTGCTCTTCGGCCGGAGGAGGCACATCACCTTTAGTGGTGGTGTCACTCTTCTGTTCCTGGAGCACCGGTACATCATCATTAACTGCCGGTTTCTGCGGCTCTTTCACTTCTAGCACCGCTGGATCTGGAAGACCTGCTTGGCTAAGCTGGTGAGCTTGTTGCTTCGCGAAGTATCCTAACCCAAGTGCTGTCAAAAAGAAAGTGGCAGCGAGTATAGCAGTCAATTTACTCAGGAAGGTAGCAGAACCTTGGCTTCCGAACACAGTGTTTGAGGCACCTGCGCCGAAAGATGCACCTGCTTCCGCACCCTTACCCTGTTGCAGCAAAACCAGCACTACAAGCGACAGCGCTGCCAACAGATGAAAAACAACGATAACTGTTTCCAGCATTTGTTCAGTTTCCTGCGGCGCGACAAATTGCACCGAATTCGTCTGCGTTCAGGGACGCTCCACCAATGAGCCCCCCATCGATATCCGGCATGCCGAACAGTTCGGCCGCATTGGCCGCCTTCACGCTGCCGCCGTAGAGAAGCTGCACGCTTGCGGCAACTTCGGCGTCTTCGGCCGCCAACTGGGCACGGATGGCTGCATGCACATCCTGAGCCTGTTGAGGCGAAGCCGTCAAACCTGTGCCAATAGCCCAAACCGGCTCGTAGGCAATTACAGCCTTGGCAAAAGCCTTAACACCGAACGCGTCGATGATACTGCTTAGTTGACGCCCGACAACTTCGAGTGTCTTGCCTGCCTCGCGCTCTTCAAGAGTTTCCCCTACGCAGAGCACCGGCATTAAACCACTAAGTTGAGCGGCTGCAAACTTCTCTTTCAGTACTTCTTCACTTTCGCCAATGATCTGGCGACGCTCCGAGTGACCAATCAAGACCAACTTGCAACCTGCTTCAACCAACTGACTCGGTGCAACTTCACCGGTCAGCGCGCCCTGCTCGGGCTTTATCGCAGAATTCTGTGCTCCGACAGCGATCACGCTACCCTGCAGACCATCAACCACTTGATTGATGAACAGCGTCGGCGGAAACACCGCGACTTCAACACCGCTTGGCACGGACATATTGCCCAGGCCCAGGATCAGCTCAGCGACGCTGGCGCGGGTACCGTGCATCTTCCAGTTACCAGCTACCATGGGGCGACGCATGCTTTACCTCGTCGGTCAAAGTGGGCGCAGATCTTACCCAACCCGATCTGCGCTGGCAAGCCTCTTTCAGGCACAAACTTCTGCGACCAGCTTGGCCAGGGCTTCGGCATGCCCACGCACCTGGTTTTCGTCGTCGCCTTCGACCATTACCCGCACCAAGGGCTCGGTGCCGGATTTGCGCAGCAGCACACGCCCACGCCCCGCCATGGCTTCGGTGACCTTGGCGCTGGCTTCCTTGACCGCCGGATGCTCCAGCGGGTCGACCTTGCTCGCCCCGAAACGCACATTGATCAGGACCTGCGGGCATTTGCGCAGGGCTTGACGCGCCTGCGCCAGGGTTTCGCCGCGGCGCTTGAGCGCCATCAGCACCTGCAGGGCAGCAATGATCGCGTCACCGGTGGTGGTGTGGTTGCAGCACACCACGTGCCCGGAGTTTTCGCCCCCGAGCAGCCAATCGCGCTCGAGCAGTTCTGCCATTACGTAGCGATCGCCGACCTTGGCCCGCACGAAAGGAATATCCAGATCCTTGAGGGCAAGCTCAAGGCCCAGGTTGCTCATCAGTGTGCCGACCACGCCGCCTTGCAGCTTGCCACGCTCCTGCAAGTCACGAGCGATGATGAACAGCAACTCATCGCCGTCGACGATGGCGCCGGTGTGGTCGACCATCAGTACCCGGTCGCCATCGCCGTCGAAGGCAATGCCCAGGTCGGCATGCCCTACCAGTACGGCAGCCTGCAGCGACTCGATGTGGGTCGAGCCGCAGCCCTCGTTGATGTTCAGGCCGTCCGGCTGCGCATGCAGCACGGTCACGTCGGCACCCAATTCACGGAACACGCTCGGGGCAACCTTGTAGGTGGCACCGTGAGCGCAGTCGACCACCAGCTTGAGGCCTTCGAAGCTGGTGCTGCTCGGCACGCTGCTCTTGCAGAATTCGATATAGCGGCCGGCCGCGTCGTTGATACGGGAAACCTTGCCCAGCTTGCTCGATTCGACCACGGTCATTGGCTGATCGAGCAACTCTTCGATCATCAGTTCGACTTCGTCGGGCAGCTTGGTGCCCTGCCCGGAGAAGAACTTGATGCCGTTGTCGTCATGCGGGTTGTGCGAGGCACTGATGACAATGCCCGCTTCAGCATGGAAAGTGCGGGTCAGGTAAGCGATGGCCGGCGTCGGCATAGGCCCGAGCAGCATGACGTCAGCACCGGCTGCAGACAAGCCGGCCTCGAGCGCGGATTCAAACATATAACCGGAAATACGCGTGTCCTTGCCCACCAGTACTCGGCAATTGCCTTGCTTGCGAAAGGCCATGCCAGCCGCCCAGCCCAGCTTCAGCATGAAATCCGGCGTGATCGGATACTCGCCGACGCGGCCACGAATACCGTCGGTACCAAAATATTTTCTGCTCATAGGGACTCCAATGTTCTTATTCGGCGTTCTGTACTGCGGCAATCATGCGCACCACGTCGACGGTCTCGGCCACGTCATGGACGCGCAGGATGCTGGCCCCCTTGGTCATGGCCAGAGCCGCCAGCGCGAGGCTGCCATACAGTCGCTCACCGACCGGACGATTCAGCGTCAGGCCGATCATGCTCTTGCGCGAAACGCCCACCAGCAGCGGGCGCCCCAGGCGATAGAGCGCTTCCATGTGTTTGAACAAGCTGAGGTTGTGCGCGAGTGTCTTGGCGAAACCGAAGCCTGGGTCAAGAATGATGCGTTCGGCAGGGATACCCACCGCCGCGCAAGCGGCCATCCGCTGTTCAAGATAGCGCGTTACATCGGCAGTCACATCGTCGTAATGCGGATCGTCCTGCATGTTCCCGGGCTCGCCGCGCATGTGCATCAGGCAAACCGGCAAGCCGGTGTCCGCCGCCGCATCCAGAGCGCCATCGCGCTCCAGCGCACGCACGTCGTTGATCAGGCCGGCACCCAACCGCGCCGACTCGCGAATGACCGCAGGCGTTGAAGTATCGACCGAAATGACCACGTCGAAGCGACTGTTGATGGCCTCGACCATCGGCGCCACGCGCTCGATCTCTTCGGTGACCGAAACCGCACGCGCACCGGGGCGGGTCGATTCTCCACCAATGTCGATCAGCGTGGCCCCTGCCGCGATCATCGCCTCGGCATGGCGCAACGCTTCGTCGCGCTGACTGAAGCGCCCGCCATCGGAGAAGGAGTCGGGAGTGACATTGAGGATACCCATGACATGGGTACGGGAAAGATCAAGAACCCGGTTGCCACAAGGCAACCGGGTCGGGTACTGCACTGAGCTCATAGATGCCCTTAGTGTTGAGCTGCGGGGCCGCCGATCGGCGATTCCGGGCGATCATTCTGGGCGGTCGGCGCGCCCGAATCCTTGTCATCATCCCAGTCACGGGGCTCACGCGGCGTACGACCTGCCATGATGTCATCGATCTGATCGGCATCAATGGTCTCGTACTTCATCAAGGCTTCGGTCATCGCCTCCAGCTTGTCGCGGTTGTCGATCAGCAACTGCTTGGCCGTGGCATAGCACTGGTCGATGATGCTACGCACTTCAGAGTCGATCAGCTTGGCCGTCTCGCCAGAAACGCTGGCGTGCTGGCTGGCGGCACTGCGACCGAGGAATACCTCGCCCTCCTCTTCGGCGTACATCAGCGGACCGAGTTTTTCCGACAGACCCCACTTGGTAACCATGTTGCGAGCGATCTGGCTGGCTCGCATGATGTCGTTGGACGCACCCGTGGTAACGCCATCGAAGCCCAAGGTCATCTCCTCGGCGATCCGACCGCCGTACAGCGAGCAGATCTGGCTGATCAGCGCACGCTTGGACAGGCTGTAGCGGTCTTCTTCCGGCAGGAACATGGTGACACCCAAGGCACGACCACGGGGGATGATCGAAACCTTGTAGACCGGATCGTGCTCAGGCACCAGGCGACCGACAATGGCGTGACCGGCCTCGTGATAGGCGGTGTTCTTCTTCTCCTTCTCGGACATGACCATGGTCTTGCGCTCGGCACCCATCATGATCTTGTCCTTGGCCAGTTCGAACTCTTTCATTTCGACAAGGCGCTTGTTGGCGCGAGCGGCAAACAGCGAAGCCTCGTTGACCAGGTTGGCCAGGTCGGCACCGGAGAAGCCTGGGGTACCACGGGCAATGACGGCCGGATTGACGTTTTCGCCGATCGGCACCTTGCGCATGTGCACCTTGAGAATTTGCTCACGGCCACGAATATCCGGCAGACCGACGACGACCTGACGGTCGAAGCGACCAGGGCGCAGCAGCGCAGGGTCGAGCACGTCCGGGCGGTTGGTGGCAGCAATGACGATGATCCCATCGTTCATTTCGAAGCCGTCCATTTCAACCAGCAACTGGTTGAGGGTCTGCTCGCGCTCGTCGTGACCACCGCCCATGCCGGCGCCACGGTGGCGACCAACAGCGTCGATCTCATCAATGAAGATGATGCACGGAGCATGCTTCTTGGCCTGCTCGAACATGTCACGCACCCGGCTTGCACCTACACCGACGAACATCTCGACGAAGTCGGAACCGGAGATGGTGAAGAATGGGACCTTGGCTTCACCGGCAATGGCTTTGGCCAGCAGGGTCTTACCGGTACCAGGCGGGCCGACCATCAGCACGCCGCGCGGGATACGACCACCCAGGCGCTGGAACTTGCCCGGGTCGCGCAGGAATTCGACCAGTTCGCCGACCTCTTCCTTGGCCTCGTCGCAACCGGCGACGTCAGCCAGGGTGGTCTTGACCTGGTCTTCGGAAAGCAGGCGCGCCTTGCTCTTGCCGAAGCTCATCGGCCCGCCCTTGCCCCCCGCACCACCTTGCATCTGGCGCATGAAGAACATGAACACGGCGATGATCACGAGGATCGGGAAGCTTGCCACCAACAGCTGAGTCCAGATGCTCTGCTGTTCCGGCTGCTTGCCTTCGATGACTACATGGTTGTCGACCAGGTCGCCGATCAGGCCATTGTCGGTAATGGCCGGGCGCACGGTCTTGAAGTTGTCACCGTCGGCGCGCTTGCCGGTAATGATGTAGCCATCGACGGTCACACGCTCGACCTTGCCATCCTTGACCTGCTGGATGAAGTCGGAATAGTTGAGGGTCTGCGGCTCGTTAGGGCTGGAGAAGTTGTTCATCACCGTCACCAGGACAGCTGCGATGATCAACCACAGGATCAGATTCTTTGCCATGTCGTTCAATTCGCTACCCTCTGAGGCCGGCGCACGACGCAGCCGTGCCTCGCATGATATTCATCGCCCTAACTTACTACATTACCTACGCATCCGCAGGCACCGTCTGTAACCCTTTGTGAAACCTAGACTACACGAAGTTCGGACAATCCAGACGGGGCAGCCGATTGGAATTAACTATCAGCCACCCCGCAATACGCCTCATGCTCCCTTGAAACCCCTGCCCAGCAGGTACTGTTCGCGGGAGCGGTCCCGCGAAGACGACGGCTTGCGCATCTGCACCTTGTCGAATTTGCTGCGCACGTCCTTGAGGTACATGTCGAAACCTTCACCCTGGAAGATCTTGATCAGGAAGTCCCCGCCCGGCTTGAGCACGCGGGTCGCCAGGTCCAGGGCCAGCTCGCAGAGAAACATGGCTCGCGGCATATCCACCGCAGGCGTACCACTCATATTGGGGGCCATGTCGGAAATCACAAGGTCTACGTGCGAATCACCGACCGCCTGCAGGATCTGCTGCAGCACTTCATCCTGCGTGAAGTCGCCCTGAATGAAGGTCACGTCGGGGATCGAGTCCATCTCCAGGATATCGGAGGCGATCAAGCGACCCTGACCACCAATCAGACGACTGGTCACCTGCGACCAGCCTCCGGGGGCCGCGCCGAGGTCGATCACACTCATGCCAGGCCGGATCAGGCGGTCTTTCTCCTGAATCTCCAGCAGTTTGTAGCTCGCACGCGAACGGTAGCCATCCTTCTGCGCTTGCTTCACAAAAGGATCGTTGAAATGCTCTCGCAGCCAGTTTGCGCTGCTTTTGGAACGTTGTACCACGGGGCACCTCGATGATATGCGTCGTGATTGACTGGGCGGAGCCGGTGGCCCTCGGGTAAAATGCCGGTCAATTTTACAGAATCAGACGGAAAGGGTCAGATTATGCCGCTCAATAACGAGCAGAAGAAGCAATACAAGTCCATTGGTCATGACCTGAAGCCGGTCCTGATCGTCGCTGGCAACGGCTTGAACGAAGGCGTTATCGCCGAACTGGAGCGCGCGCTGGTCGATCACGAACTGATCAAGGTCGAAATCCGCTCGGAAGATCGCGAAGAGCGCGCCGTCGTCATTGCCGAACTGTGCAAGGCCGGCCGCGCCGAACTGGTACAGACCATCGGCAAGAAGGCACTGATCTATCGCAAGAATCCGCAGCCGAACAAGCAGCTGTCCAACATCCACCGTTACAAGTGACGGGTGTGGGAGCGGCCTTGCGTCGCGAAAGGGCTGCAAAGCAGCCCCAGCGGTATTTGCGATAAAGCTGACATCCTGGGGTCGCTTTGCGCCCCTTTCGCGACACAAGGCCGCTCCCACAAGGCTCCGTACTGGCTAGCGGCGCGCCCTGACCGGGACCGGTTGGGCCACCAGCACGATGCCGGAGAAGCCCAACACGAGAAAACAGAACATCTGCCAGCGCTCGCCGACCGAGATGCCGTAGCGCAAGGTGTAATACCCTACACAGGCTGCGAAGCCCAACAGCAGCATCTGACCGCGAAACTGCCGCCACCAGGCCACCAGGCCGTCCACCCTCGCCAGCACCGCCAGCTGGGTCAACAAGCCAAGCAACGCCACACCGATCAACCAGCGGTCGATCTGCCCGGCGACGTCCTGCACCAGCAAAGGTGCCAGGCCACTGACTTTCAGCGCCGGCACCAGCCCTACATGGAACACCCATAAGCCACCGACCCAGAAAACCTGGGCCAGTTGCCAGAGAATCCCCTCTAGGGATGGCGCCCGCAGGCGCCGGTCAGATGTGTTTGACTTCGACAATCTCGTACTCGACCGTACCGCTTGGCGTCTTCACCACCACGGTGTCACCTTCTTCCTTGCCAATGATGGCACGGGCAATCGGTGCACTGCTCGAAAGCTTGCCTATTTTCACGTCAGCTTCATCTTCGCCAACGATCTGGTAGGTCACTTCGTCATCGGTCTCGGTGTTGGCCAGCACCACGGTGGTGCCGAAAATCACTTTGCCGGTGTGGGCGATGGTGGTGACATCGATCACCACCGAGTTCTGCAGACGGCCTTCGATATCGCGGATGCGCGCTTCGACCATGCCCTGCTCTTCACGGGCAGCATGGTATTCAGCGTTTTCCTTGAGGTCGCCCAGCTCACGCGCTTCGCCAATGGCCTGGCTCAGGCGTGGGCGCTCGGTCTTGCTCAGGAAGGCCAGCTCCTCTTCCAGGGCGCGGGCGCCCTGGACGGTCATCGGGTACTTGGTAATGCTCATGCTTTGAGTCCTGCATGCAGATCCTGCAGGCGACGAACAGTCTTCTCGGGACCGAATTTCAGCGCCTCGCAGATGGCTTCACCAGCCGCAATGGTAGTGGTGCAGTAGATCTTGTGCTGCAGCGCATTGCGACGAATCGAGTAGGAATCGGCGATCGACTGGCGACCTTCGGTGGTGTTGATGATCAACGACACTTCATCGTTCTTGATCATGTCGACCACGTGCGGACGACCTTCGGTCACCTTGTTCACACGGCGCACTTTCAGGCCTGCCGCTTCGATGACCTTGGCGGTGCCTGCAGTTGCAACCACTTCGAAGCCCAGGGCGATCAGATCGCGGGCAACGCCAGCCACTTGCGGCTTGTCGTCGTCACGCACGCTGATGAACGCGGTACCGCCGGTCGGCAGCACTTCACTGGCACCCATCTGAGCCTTGGCGAACGCTTCACCGAAGCTGTCGCCGACGCCCATGACTTCACCGGTCGATTTCATCTCAGGGCCGAGGATCGGGTCAACCCCTGGGAACTTGGCGAACGGGAAGACGGCTTCCTTGACGCTGTAGAAGTTCGGGATGATTTCCTGGGTGAAGCCCAGCTCTTTCAGGGTTTTGCCAGCCATCACGCGGGCAGCGATCATGGCCAGGGAGGTGCCGATGCACTTGGACACGAACGGTACGGTACGCGACGCACGCGGGTTGACTTCGATCACGTAGATCTTGTCGCCCTGCAGGGCCAGCTGCACGTTCATCAGGCCGACAACACCCAGTTCCAGGGCCATTTTCTTGACCTGTACGCGGACTTCGTCCTGCACTTCCTTGCTCAGCGAGTAAGGTGGCAGCGAGCACGCCGAGTCACCGGAGTGAACGCCGGCCTGCTCGATGTGCTGCATGATCGCGCCGATCACCACGTCGGTGCCGTCGCAGACCGCATCCACGTCCATCTCGATGGCGCAGTTGAGGAAGTGATCGAGCAGCACTGGACTGTCGTTGGAAACCTGTACGGCTTCACGCAGGTAGCGCTTGAGCTCGTCCAGCTCGTAGACGATCTCCATGGCGCGACCGCCCAGTACATAGGATGGGCGCACGACCAGTGGGTAACCGATGCCACCCGCAGCGCTAATGGCTTCCTCTTCACTGCGCACGGTGGCGTTTGGCGGCTGCAGCAGGCTCAGGCGCTGAACCATCTGCTGGAAGCGCTCACGGTCTTCGGCACGGTCAATGGCGTCAGGGCTGGTACCGATGATCGGCACGCCGGCTTCTTCCAGGGCGCGAGCCAGTTTCAGCGGGGTCTGGCCGCCGTAGTGAACGATGACGCCCTTCGGCTTCTCGACGCGGCAGACTTCCAGCACGTCTTCCAGGGTCAGCGGCTCGAAGTACAGGCGGTCGGAGGTGTCGTAGTCGGTGGAGACGGTCTCCGGGTTGCAGTTGACCATGATGGTCTCGTAACCGTCTTCACGCAGCGCCAGTGCAGCGTGTACGCAGCAGTAGTCGAACTCGATACCTTGGCCGATACGGTTCGGGCCGCCACCCAGGATCATGATCTTGTCGCGGGTCGACGGGTTGGCCTCGCACTCTTCCTCATAGGTCGAGTACAGGTAGGCGGTATCGGTGGCAAACTCGGCGGCGCAGGTGTCGACGCGCTTGTACACCGGGAACACTTCCAGCTTGTGGCGGTGACGACGCAGGTTCTTGTCGGTGATGCCGAGCAGCTTGGCCAGACGCTGGTCCGAGAAGCCCTTGCGCTTGAGGCGCAGCATGTAGTCTTTGTCGATCGACGACAGCGCCAGGGTCTTGACCTTCTCTTCTTCCTTGATCAGGTCTTCCATCTGCACCAGGAACCACATGTCGATGCCGGTCAGTGCGAAGATCTCTTCACAGGTCATCCCCGAACGCATGGCGTCAGCCACGTACCAGATGCGCTCGGCGCCCGGCACGGTCAGTTCGCGCTTGAGGATGCCGGCGGCTTCCGGGCTGGCCAGGTCGACTTTAGGGTCGAGGCCGCAGGCGCCGACTTCCAGACCGCGCAGGGCTTTCTGCAGGGACTCCTGGAAGGTGCGGCCGATGGCCATGACTTCACCCACCGATTTCATCTGGGTGGTCAGGCGGGCGTCGGCTTTCGGGAATTTCTCGAAGGCGAAGCGTGGCAGCTTGGTCACGACGTAGTCGATCGACGGCTCGAAGGACGCCGGGGTGCGGCCACCGGTGATGTCGTTCTGCAGCTCGTCGAGGGTGTAACCAATGGCCAGCTTGGCGGCGATCTTGGCGATCGGGAAGCCGGTGGCCTTGGAAGCCAGGGCGGACGAACGCGAAACACGCGGGTTCATCTCGATCACGACCATGCGGCCAGTGTTCGGGCAGATACCGAACTGCACGTTGGAGCCGCCGGTTTCCACACCAATTTCACGCAGCACCGCCAGCGAGGCGTTGCGCATGATCTGGTATTCCTTGTCGGTCAGGGTCTGCGCCGGCGCCACGGTGATCGAGTCACCGGTGTGCACGCCCATCGGGTCGAAGTTCTCGATGGAACAAACGATGATGCAGTTGTCCTTCTTGTCGCGGACCACCTCCATCTCGTATTCCTTCCAGCCGATCAGCGATTCGTCGATCAGCAGCTCTTTGGTCGGCGACAGGTCCAGGCCACGGGTGCAGATTTCTTCGAATTCTTCGCGGTTGTAGGCGATACCGCCGCCAGTGCCGCCCATGGTGAACGATGGGCGGATGATGCACGGGAAGCCGAGCTTCTCGAGCACTGCATTGGCCTCTTCCATGCTGTGGGCGATACCGGAGCGCGGGCACTCCAGGCCGATGTCCTTCATGGCCTTGTCGAAGCGCGAACGGTCTTCGGCCTTGTCGATGGTATCGGCGTTGGCGCCGATCATCTCTACGCCGAACTTTTCCAGCACGCCGTGGCGCTCCAGGTCCAGGGCGCAGTTCAATGCAGTCTGACCACCCATGGTCGGCAGTACCGCGTCCGGGCGCTCTTTTTCGATGATCTTGGCCACCGATTGCCACTTGATCGGCTCGATGTAGGTGGCGTCGGCCATGGCCGGGTCGGTCATGATGGTGGCCGGGTTGGAGTTCACCAGGATGACGCGGAAACCTTCCTCGCGCAGGGCTTTACAGGCCTGGGCGCCGGAATAGTCGAATTCGCAGGCCTGGCCGATCACGATCGGGCCAGCGCCGAGAATCAGGATGCTTTTGATGTCTGTACGTTTTGGCATGGTTGTCACTCAAATCCGCGGGTCAGTCGGCAAGCCGTCTTGAACAATCTGGGTCAGGCGCTTCCGGGCGCGGCGTGAGCCGGCCCGGGGCCTTGATGCAGGATGCTCAGCGGCGCTTGGCCATGGCATCGGTGAAACGATCGAACAGTGGCGCGACGTCGGTCGGGCCTGGGCTCGCTTCAGGGTGGCCCTGGAAGCTGAACGCGCTCTTGTCGGTGCGCTCGATACCCTGCAGGGTGCCGTCGAACAGCGACTTGTGGATGGCGCGGACATTGCCCGGCAGGGTGGCTTCGTCAACGGCGAAACCGTGGTTCTGGCTGGTGATCATGACCACGCCGGTGTCCAGGTCCTGGACCGGGTGGTTGGCACCGTGGTGGCCATGGCCCATCTTCACGGTCTTGGCGCCGGAGGCCAGGGCCAGCAGCTGGTGGCCGAGGCAGATGCCGAATACCGGAATCTCGGTTTCGAGGATTTCCTTGATCGCCTGGATCGCATAGTCGCATGGCTCCGGATCACCAGGGCCGTTGGACAGGAACACACCATCCGGATTCAGTGCCAGCACTTCGCTGGCCGGGGTCTGGGCAGGCACCACGGTCACGCGGCAGCCGCGGGCGACCAGCATGCGCAGGATGTTCAGCTTGACGCCGTAGTCGAAGGCGACCACGTGGTACGGCAGGTCGGCAGCGTCGATGGTCGGGTGGCTATCGGTCTTCAGCTCCCAAACGCTGGAGCGCCACTCGTAGCGTTCCTTGGTGGAAACGACCTTGGCCAGGTCCATGCCCTTCAGGCCAGGGAAGCCACGGGCGGCTGCGATGGCGGCTTCTTCGCTGATGTCGTCACCCGCCAGGATGCAGCCGTTCTGAGCGCCTTTTTCGCGCAGGATACGGGTCAGGCGACGGGTGTCGATACCGGCGATGGCGACGACGTTGTTGGCCTTGAGGTACTCAGGCAGCGACTGGGTATTACGCCAGTTGCTGGCCAGCAGCGGCAGGTCGCGGATAACCAGGCCAGCGGACCAGACACGGTTCGACTCGGCATCTTCCGGCGTAGTACCGGTGTTGCCGATGTGCGGGTAGGTCAGGGTGACGATTTGCTGCGCGTAGGAAGGGTCTGTAAGGATTTCCTGGTAGCCGGTCATAGCGGTGTTGAATACCACCTCACCAACGGTCTGACCGTCGGCACCGATGGCTTCACCGCGGAAAATACTGCCGTCGGCAAGGGCGAGTATGGCTGGCTTTGTCAAGAAGACCTCCCGTAAGTCAAGCATGAAAGGGCGATCGCAGGTTGCAAAAAAGCGGAGTGACGTATGGACACGTCACCCCGCTTTCATGTGCTGAATTCAATTCGCTGCGCGCTTTTAGTGGACACACTAAAGCTGTAGCTTACAGAAAAGTGCGTTTTCGGTCTACCGCATATGTGCCTCTAAAACACATGATTGCGACAGACTGACATTTGCGGCGCCTGCTTCGCGGGCATGCCCGCTCCCACAACGACCGCACAGAGCCTGAGCCTTGCACAAATCCTGTGGGAGCGGGCGCGCCCCGCGAAGACGCCAGCACCGCTCGAACGGCTTAGCGCAGGTCGAGCACATCCTGCATGTCGTACAGGCCCGGCTTGCGCCCATCGAGCCACAGCGCCGCTCGCACCGCGCCCTTGGCGAAGGTCATACGGCTGGAGGCCTTGTGGGTGATTTCCAGGCGCTCGCCCTCAGCAGCAAACAGCACGGTGTGATCACCGACCACATCGCCGGCACGCACGGTGGCAAAGCCGATGGTCTGGCGATCACGCGCGCCGGTCTGGCCTTCACGGCCATACACCGCCACTTCCTGCAGATCGCGCCCCAGCGCATTGGCAACCACTTCACCCATGCGCAGCGCGGTCCCCGACGGGGCATCGACCTTGTGCCGGTGGTGCGCCTCGATGATCTCGATGTCGACATCGTCACCCAATACCCGCGCAGCCATGTCCAACAGCTTGAGGCTGAGATTGACACCAACGCTGAAGTTGGCGGCAAACACGATCGGGATGTCTTTGCCCGCCTCGGCAAGCAGTTGCTTCTCCTCGGCGGTAAAACCGGTGGTACCGATGATCATCGCCTTGCCGTGCTTGCGGCAGAACGCCAGGTTCTTCAGCGTCACCGACGGGTGAGTGAAGTCGATCAGCACGTCGAATTCGTCGACAACCTTGGCCAGGTCGTCCGACAGCAGTACGCCGATACGACCGAGCGCTGCCAGCTCGCCGGCATCCGCCCCGACCAGCGAGCTGTCCGGACGATCGATCGCCGCCGTCAGCCCCGCGCCCGGGGTTTGCTGAACGGCTTCGATGAGGGTCTTGCCCATCCGCCCCGCCGCGCCCATCACTGCAATACGTCGCATAGCCATTTTCCTTGTCAGAGATCGCCGAAGAAGCGCTTAACGCCATCGAACCAGCCGCTGGCCTTGGGCGAGTTGTCACCTTCCAGCGAGCTGCGCAGCTCTTCGAGCAATTCGCGCTGGCGACGGGTCAGGTTGACCGGTGTCTCAACCGCTACGCGGCACAGCAGGTCACCGGCACCACCACCGCGAACCGGGGCGACACCCTTGCCACGCAAGCGGAACTGCTTGCCGGTCTGGGTACCTTCCGGAATCTTGAGCTTCACGCGACCATCGAGGGTCGGCACTTCCAGCTCGCCACCGAGTGCGGCATCGGTGTAGCTGATCGGCACTTCGCAATAGAGGTGCTTGCCGTCACGCTGGAAGATCTCGTGCTCGCGCACATTGATCACCACATACAGATCGCCAGTCGGACCACCATGGGTGCCCGCCTCGCCCTCGCCGGACAGACGGATGCGGTCGCCGGTATCGACGCCCGCCGGCACTTTGACCGACAGGGTCTTGTATTCCTCGACACGGCCCTCGCCATGGCACGAGGTGCATGGGTCGGTGATGATCTTGCCCTGGCCGTGGCAGCGTGGGCAGGTCTGCTGCACCGAGAAGAAGCCTTGCTGCATGCGCACCTGGCCGATGCCACCGCAGGTCGGGCAAGTCGACGGGGTCGACCCCTTCTTGGCGCCGGAGCCGTCGCACGGTTTGCAGTTGACCAGAGTCGGCACGCGGATACTGACCGTGGTGCCGCGCACCGCTTCTTCCAGGTTCAGCTCCAGGGTGTAGCGCAGGTCGCTGCCGCGCTGGGCACCGCCACGTCCACCACCGCGACCGCCGCCGAAGAAGTCACTGAAAACGTCGCCAAAAATGTCGGAGAAGTTGGCGCCGCCGAAGCCGGCACCACCGCCACCCATGCTCGGGTCGACGCCGGCATGACCGTACTGGTCGAACGCCGCACGCTTGTTCGCATCTGACAGTACTTCGTAGGCCTCGTTGGCCTCCTTGAACTTGTCTTCCGACTCTTTATCGCCCGGATTGCGGTCCGGGTGGTACTTCATCGCCAGTCGGCGGTAAGCCTTCTTGAGGTCAGCTTCGCTGGCGCCGCGCTCGACACCCAGGACCTCATAATAATCACGCTTGGACATAGGTCATTTGCACCTTGTTGGGCGTCAGGCATCTGCGCCGCGCCATCAGCACCTGCCTGCACACCACGAATGGCCCCGACAAATGCTGTAAAAAATCTCGAATTCCAGATACGCCAACGCGGGAGCAAGCCCCCGCGCGGCGACATCCTACCAGCTCACCGGCAGCAACCAGTGAACGGGTCGACAGCAGGCAACGATTACTTCTTGTCGTCGCCTTTCACTTCTTCGAACTCGGCGTCAACCACGTCATCGTGCTTGGCTTCCGGCTCGGCTTGCTGTGCGCCACCCTGAGGCTGTTCGGCCTGCTGCTCGGCGTACATCTTCTGAGCAACCGGAGCCGATACCTTGGACAGTTCTTCGACCTTGGCGTCGATGGCGGCCTTGTCGTCGCCTTTGACAGCGGCTTCCAGGGCAACCACGGCAGCTTCGATCGCGGCCTTCTCTTCAGCAGTAACCTTGTCACCGGCGTCCGCAACCATCTTGCGGGTCGAGTGCACCAGCGCATCACCCTGGTTACGGGCAGTGGCCAGCTCTTCGAACTTGCGGTCTTCCTCGGCGTTGGCCTCGGCGTCACGCACCATGCGCTCGATTTCTTCGTCAGACAGGCCGGAGTTGGCCTTGATCACGATCGACTGGGTCTTGCCGGTGGCCTTGTCCTTGGCGCCCACATGCAGGATGCCGTTGGCGTCGATGTCGAAGGTCACTTCGATTTGCGGTACGCCGCGAGGCGCTGGCGGAATCTCGGCCAGGTCGAACTTGCCCAGCGACTTGTTCTGCGCCGCCTGCTTGCGCTCGCCTTGCAGCACGTGAATGGTCACGGCGCTCTGGTTGTCGTCGGCGGTCGAGAACACCTGCGACTTCTTGGTCGGAATGGTGGTGTTCTTCTCGATCAGCGCGGTCATCACGCCGCCCATGGTTTCGATACCCAGGGTCAGCGGGCTGACGTCCAGCAGCAGCACGTCCTTCACGTCACCGGCCAGCACGGCGCCCTGAATGGCAGCACCCATGGCCACGGCTTCGTCCGGGTTGACGTCCTTGCGCGCTTCTTTACCGAAGAAGTCGGCAACCGCCTTCTGCACCATCGGCATACGGGTCTGGCCGCCGACCAGGATCACGTCGTCGATCTTGCTGGCGTCGATGCCCGCGTCTTTCAGGGCGATGCGGCAAGGCTCGATGGTGCGCTTGACCAGGTCTTCGACCAGCGACTCCAGCTTGGCGCGGGAAATCTTCACGTTCAGGTGCTTAGGACCGGTGGCGTCTGCAGTGATGTACGGCAGGTTGACATCGGTCGACTGCGCCGAGGACAGCTCGATCTTGGCCTTTTCAGCAGCTTCTTTCAGACGCTGCAGGGCCAGCGGATCGTTCTTCAGGTCCATGCCGGACTCTTTCTTGAACTCGTCGACGAGGTAGTCGATCAGGCGCATGTCGAAGTCTTCGCCACCCAGGAAGGTGTCGCCGTTGGTGGCCAGTACTTCGAACTGGTGCTCACCGTCGACTTCGGCGATTTCGATGACCGAAACGTCGAAGGTACCACCACCCAGGTCATAAACGATGACGGTGTGGTCGCCCTTGGCCTTGTCCATGCCGTAAGCCAGTGCAGCGGCGGTCGGCTCGTTGATGATACGTTTTACGTCCAGGCCAGCGATGCGGCCGGCATCCTTGGTGGCCTGACGCTGACTGTCGTTGAAGTACGCCGGAACGGTGATTACCGCTTCGGTCACGGACTCGCCGAGGTAGTCTTCGGCGGTCTTCTTCATTTTCTTCAGTACTTCGGCGCTGATCTGCGGAGGCGCCATTTCCTTGCCGCTGGCTTCGACCCAGGCGTCGCCGTTATTGGCCTTGACGATCTTGTAGGGCACCAGCTTGATGTCTTTTTGCACGACATCTTCTTCGAAGCGACGACCGATCAGGCGCTTCACTGCGAACAGGGTGTTGTGCGGGTTGGTGACGGCCTGGCGCTTGGCCGACTGGCCAACCAGGATTTCACCGTCGTTGGCGTAGGCCACGATCGAAGGGGTAGTGCGCGCGCCTTCGGCGTTTTCGATGACCTTGACGTTACCGTTTTCCAGAATGGAGACGCACGAGTTGGTGGTCCCCAGGTCGATACCGATGATTTTGCCCATGTTTACTCTCCCGAAACTTGAATTTGGCGGCAGCGGCTACGGTCGTGGCCAACTGCGGTAATACTTGAACGCTTGACACCTAGATGGGGATGCCCCGGAGGATTTCAAGCCTTCTCATCGATAGAAGGTTGCGGTGCCGCTGGCGCCTTGCTGACCACCACCATGGCAGGGCGCAGCAGGCGACCGTTGAGCAGGTAGCCCTTCTGGAACACGTTGAGCACGCTGTTAGGCTCGACCTCGGCGTTTTCCTGCATGGCCATGGCCTGATGGTGCTCAGGGTTGAACGGCTGCCCGTGCGGGTCGATGGCTTCGAGGTTGTAGCGCTTGAGGGTGTCCTGGAACATCTTCAGGGTCAGCTCGACGCCTTCACGCGTGCTCTTGACCTGTTCGTCGTCGGGCTTGAGGTGCGCCAGGGCCATTTCCAGGCTGTCGATCACCGGCAGCAGGTCGCCAGCAAACTTCTCGAGCGCGAACTTGCGGGCCTTGTCGACTTCCTGCTCGGCGCGACGAATGCTGTTCTGCGCTTCGGCAGCGGCACGCAGGGACTGATCCTTGGCGGCGGCCAGCTGCTCCTCGAGCTCCTGAACGCGGGCGCCGTTATCCACTGCACCTGCCTCTTCAGCATTAAGGTCTTGTTCATTCAGCTGTTCGTCAGCCATGGGTCTCTCCTCCGCAATTTCGGTTGTACGAGCAAAGCTCGCCGTGTCTGCCGGCTATATGGGGCCGGAAAAACCAGCTTCAAGGGGCACGTGGGTTTTGCCGGTCGCAACAGAATCCGCCAGAGGGCATTGGCAGGGCAGAAAAAAGTACTGTATAAATAACCAGACCTGAACTTCGGGAGCCGCCCCCATGCTGGTGCACCTGTCCATTCACAACTACGCCATCGTCGAGCACCTCGACCTTGAAATCGCCCGTGGCATGTCGGTGATCACCGGCGAGACCGGTGCGGGCAAATCGATCATGCTCGACGCCCTCGGCCTGGCCCTGGGCGACCGTGCCGACAGCGGCGTGGTGCGTCCCGGCACCGACAAGGCAGACATCCTTGCCACGTTCGACCTGGTGGACATCCCCGAAGCCCATGCCTGGCTGGCCGAGCGCGATCTGGACAACGACGGGTTGTGCATTCTGCGCCGCGTCATCACCGCCGAAGGGCGCAGCCGCGGCTACATCAACGGCACCCCCTGCCCGCTCGGCGACCTCAAGGCGCTGGGCGAGCTGCTGATCGACATCCACAGCCAGCATGAACACCAGTCACTGCTGAAGACCGACACCCACCGCCGTTTGGTGGACGAATACGCCGGCGCCATCGACCTCTCCCGCCAGGTGCAGCTTGCCGCCAAACGCTGGAACCAGACCCGCCTGGAACTCGAGCGGCTGAGCAATTCCGGCGACGAGCAACGCGCCCGCCACCAACTGCTCAGCTACCAGCTGGAAGAGCTGGACAATCTCGGCCTGGGCGAAAACGAACTGGAACAACTGGAGCAGGAACACAAGAACCTGACCAACGCAGAGGCCCTGTTCGGCATCTGCCGCCAGGTCATCGACCAGTGCAGCGAAAGCGATTCTGGCAATGTGCTCAGCGCGCTCACCGCCAGCCTCAACCGCCTCGGCGCTGCAACGAACGCCCCGCGCGCGCTGGGCGAAGCCGCCAACATGATCGCCAGCGCACAGATTCAGGTTGAAGAAGCGGTGGGCGAACTCAATCGCTTCCTCGACAACTTCGACGCCGACCCCATGCGCCTGCAAGCCCTGGAAGAGCGCCTCGACACGATTTACACCCTGGCGCGCAAGCACCGCGTGCACCCCACTGAGCTGCCACACTTGCAGCAACAGCTGATGGATGAACTCGAAGGCCTGAACGCCAGCGACGAGTCGATCGAACGCCTGGCCGAGGAACTTGGCGCCTATGCCCAGCACTATAAACAGAAGGCACAGGAGCTCAGCGCACTGCGCCAGCAGGCAGCCAAACAGCTGGCCGTCGCCGTGGAGCAGGAAATCCAGCGCCTGGGTATGCCGGGTGGGCGGTTCTGCATCGAACTTACCCCCAACGAAGGCAATGACCTGTCACCCCACGGCCTGGAACAGATCGAATTGCTGGTCAGCGCCAACCCCGGGCAGCCACTCAAGGGCCTGGCCAAGGTGGCGTCCGGGGGCGAGCTCTCCCGTATCAGCCTGGCGATCCAGGTGATCACAGCTCAGACCTCGCGCATTCCGACCCTGGTATTCGACGAAGTGGACGTCGGCATCGGTGGCCCTACGGCCGAAATCGTCGGCCAGTTGCTGCGCCGCCTGGGCGAGCGTGGCCAGGTACTGACCGTGACTCACCTGCCGCAAGTGGCCGCGCAAGGGCACCATCATCTGTTCGTGCACAAAGTGCGCAACAGCGATACCACCCACACCGCAGTCGCCAGCCTGGGCAAACGCGAGCGGGTCGAAGAAGTGGCGCGGATGCTGGGCGGCATCGACCTGACCAAGGAATCCCTGGCCCATGCGCGCAAGATGGTGGTTTCCGGCAAGGCTTGAGGGCACCTTCAGCCTCTTCGCGGGTAAACCCCTCCCACAGGATTTCGCAAGGCTCAAGGTCTGTGCAGACCCTGTGGAAGCGGGTTTATCGAAGCGTCGAACCACCGCGAAAGGGCCAGCAAGGCCAACACGCATTCAGCACCCTACAAAGCACAAAGGCGACCCGAAGGTCGCCTTTGTCATTCATAACGAGCTAAATCGTTACTTTTTCTTACGCACATAAAGGACCAGGTTGTGGTCCACGAGCTCGTAGCCATGCTCGGCCACGATCTCTTTCTGGCGGCGTTCGATCTCGGCATCCATGAACTCGATAACTTCACTGGTATCCACGTTGACCATATGGTCGTGGTGACCGCCGTCAGCCAGCTCGAACACCGCGTGGCCACCGTCGAAGTTGTGGCGCACCACCAGACCCGCCGCTTCGAACTGGGTCAGTACGCGATAGACGGTTGCCAGACCGACGTCCTCGCCAGCCTCCATCAGCGCCTTGTAGACATCCTCGGCGCTCATGTGACGTTGCTCGGTCGAGTCGAGCATCTGAAGGATCTTGACTCGAGGCAGTGTCACCTTGAGACCGGCTTTGCGCAATTCGCTATTTTCAACCATGGTCAGCTTTCTCGCCGATGCTGCTTCGCAGCTTCTCTTAATACGGGTATGATCGGGGTTTACGTTGTCCAGCCAAGATAGTGGAAGTCGCCCACCGATGCAAAACACCAAGCTCTTGCTAAACAGCCTCGCCCTCGCGGGACTGCTCGCACTCGCCGGTTGCTCGTTTCCCGGGGTTTACAAAATCGACATCCAGCAGGGCAATGTCGTCACGCAAGACATGATAGACCAATTACGCCCCGGAATGACCCGTCGGCAAGTAAGGTTTATCATGGGCAACCCGCTGCTGCAGGACACTTTCAACACCAATCGTTGGGACTATCTGTACAGCCTGCAACCTGGTGGCGGCACACGTCAGCAGGAGCGCATGAGCATCTTCTTCAACGACAGCGACCAGCTGGTCAGCCTGTCCGGCGACTTCATGCCAGGCGTGAGCCGCGACCAGGAAATCCTCGGCGGCAGCAACACCACCACGGTCAGCCCGGCCACCCAGCCAGAGCAGGCCAAGCCGCAGCCGGAAGAGAAACCGGCCAAGCCAGGCTCGACGGAAGAGTCCATCCAGCGTGAGATCGACACCATCGAGACCACCCCAGTGCCGACACCGGCACCGCTGGAAACCTCGCCGCAGTAAATGCCGGCCAGATGAAAAAGCCCGGACCATGGCCCGGGCTTTTTATTACTGCCAGCTCAGCTAGCGCTTGGCCTTGGCCTTCGCAGCGCGCTGCTTGCGCGCCTCGACAGGGTCGAGCAGCAGAGGCCGGTAGATTTCCAGGCGGTCCCCCTCCTCGACTACATGCGCGTGCGCATCTGCCACCACCTTGCCGAAAATGCCCACCGGACAGTGCGCGATATCCAGCCCAATCACTTGCCCGGCGATCCCGGACAGGCGCAACGCTTCACGCACACTCACCCCGTCTGGCACTTCAAAGGCCAACAACCACTGGCGCTCGGCCGTGGCGTAGGCCACTTCGAGCTTAACCATTGAGCTGCTTGGCACGTTGGCAGAACGCATCCACCAGAGTATTGGCCGCCTGGTTGAACAGCGGCCCGAGCGTGGCGCGCACGATCGCGCCGGCGTAGTCGAAGGTCAGGTCGAGGCTGATCTTGCAGGCCTTTTCGCCGAGTGGCTTGAACACCCACAGGCCATGCAGCTGCGTGAATGGCCCCTCTTCCAGGTTCATTTCGATGGACTGCCCCGGCACCAGAATATTGCGGGTGACGAACTGCTGGCTCATGCCGCCCTTGGCCACTTCCAGCTTCGCCCGCATGTGCGTGTCGCTGGCCTCGATCACCGTCGAGGCCGAGCACCAGGGCAGGAATTCAGGGTAGCTGGCCACGTCGTTGACCAGATCGTAGAGCGCCTGGGCAGGGTACGGCAGCAGGGCGGAGCGTTGAATATGGGTAGTCATCCAGGCGTCACTTCCAAGGCTGGTTGGCGGCGCTTCGCAGCGTGCCGAAAACAGGTTCTGTGCAGAGAACAGGCCTTGTATTGTCCGGTATTCATTGCGGTGGCTCAAGCACACCGAAATCCCATAGCCGACCACGTGATGTCTTGCCTATAATGCCGCCCCTATGGCTAAACAAAAGAAACATCCGACCGGGACCATCGCGCAGAACAAAAAGGCGCGACACGATTACTTCATCGAACACAAGTTCGAGGCCGGGCTGGTCCTGTCCGGCTGGGAAGTAAAGAGCCTGCGGGCCGGCAAGGCGCACCTGACCGACAGCTACGTGCTGCTCAAGGATGGCGAAGCCTGGCTGTTCGGCAGCCACATCACCCCGCTGACCACCGCCAGCACCCACGTCATCGCCGACCCCACGCGCACCCGCAAGCTGCTGCTGAACAAGCGCGAGCTCGAGCGCGTGGAAGCCGCCGTGGCACAAAAAGGCTACACCTGTGTGGCCTTGGCGCTGTACTGGAGCAAGCACCTGATCAAGTGCGAGATCGCGCTTGGCAAGGGCAAGAAGGAGTTCGACAAGCGCGACACCATGCGCGAACGCGACTCCAACCGCGAGCTGCAGCGTGCGGTGCGGAACAAGGGCAAGGAAGAGTAAATCTCCTTTAGCCTGTTCCGGCCTCTTCGCGGGTAAACCCGCTCCCACAGGGACTGCAAAGGGCCTGAAACCTGCGCAGTATCTGGGCTCTCACAGGTGCTGCACAGGGCTTGAAACCTGTGCAGTACCTGGGCTCTCACAGGGGTTGCACAGGGTTTGAAACCTGCGCTGTACCTGTGGGAGCGGGTTTACCCGCGAAGAATCCAGCACCGATCTCAACGCCCGTTGCGCCGCTCTGCCCGCGCTACCCGCTGGGCCTCGTCCTGCGCCTCTTCCAGCACCTCCTGCACATACAGGATGTGCCGGCTCGACACCTCCCGCGCCTCCTCCGCCCGGCCTTCGACAATCGCCAGGTACAACTCGCGGTGCTGACTGATCAGCATGTCGCGTGTTTCCGTGCGCTGCTGGTACATGCCACCAATGTTGGTCACCACATTGCGCTTGAGCAGGTCGAACAAGCCACGGATCGTATGCAGCAACACCGCGTTATGGCTGGCCTCGGCAATCGCAAGGTGGAAGCGCGCATCAGCCGCGCCCTCCTCCGCCCGCGTCACCTCGTCAGCCCGCGCATAGCAGTCCTGCAGAGCATCGAACGCCGCTTTCAACCGCGCACGATCAGGTTCGGTGGCACGCAGGGCTGCGTAGTAAGCGCATGACGCCTCCAGCGTATGGCGAAACTCAAGCAGGTCGCGCTGCGCTTCGGCGCTATGCTCGAGCAACTGCAGCAGTGGGTCGCTGAAGGTCGAGCCGAGCGATTCGGCTACGTAATTGCCGCCACCCTGGCGGCTCACCAGCAGACCCTTGGCCACCAGCTTCTGGATCGCCTCACGCAGTGACGGGCGCGACACACCGAACTGCTCGGCCAGGACGCGCTCGGCTGGCAGCCGCTGCCCAGAGGTCAGCGTGCCTTCCAGAATCATCCCTTCCAGCCGATCGACGATGTCGTCGGACAGGCGCCGTTGGCGGACCTGATCAAAAACCATCACATGCTCTCCACAAACCCCGGCCAATTATCGCCGAGCGCCTATTCTCGCCGATCCGCGCTGCGCCAGCACGCATCAGGCGACGGTTTTCGCCAGTGAGCAGCTGCCCGTTCATCGACCCGCGACCAAAGTTTTGCACAGGACAAATTGACACACCCACGACAGCGCTTTTAACCTAGCGACCAGTCATTGTAAATTGGTCTTACCAATTATCCAATGCCAGTGCCTGACCAACAACAATTAGGGGCCACCCCATATGCAAACCTGGCAACAACTCTATACCCCGCTTGGTAGTCTCGGCCTGTCCGCACTGGCGGCGGTCATCCCCATCGTGTTCTTCTTCCTGGCCCTGGCCGTGTTCCGCCTCAAAGGCCACGTGGCCGGCAGCATCACCCTGGCCCTGTCGCTCCTGGTGGCGATCTTTGCCTTCCAGATGCCTGTCGACATGGCCCTCGCTGCCGCAGGGTATGGCTTCCTCTACGGCCTCTGGCCGATTGCCTGGATCATCGTTGCCGCGGTGTTCCTGTACAAACTCACGGTCAAGAGCGGCCAGTTCGAAGTGATCCGCAGCTCGGTGCTGTCGATTACCGATGACCAGCGCCTGCAAGTGCTGCTGATCGGCTTCTGCTTCGGTGCCTTCCTCGAAGGCGCGGCCGGCTTCGGCGCACCGGTAGCCATTACCGCCGCATTGCTGGTGGGCCTGGGCTTCAATCCGCTGTACGCCGCCGGCCTGTGCCTGATTGCCAACACCGCACCGGTAGCCTTCGGTGCCCTGGGCATCCCGATCATCGTGGCCGGCCAGGTCACCGGTATCGATGCCTTCCACATCGGCGCCATGACGGGGCGCCAGCTGCCACTGCTGTCGCTGTTCGTACCGTTCTGGCTGGTATTCATGATGGACGGCCTGCGCGGCGTGAAGGAAACCTGGCCTGCCGCCCTGGTCGCCGGCCTGAGCTTCGCCGTGACCCAGTACTTCACCTCGAACTTCATTGGCCCGGAGCTGCCGGACATCACCTCGGCCCTGGCCAGCCTGATTTGCCTGACCCTGTTCCTGAAAGTCTGGCAGCCCAAGCGCTCGTTCGCCGAAGCCAAAGGCAGCGTCGGCGCCGCCGTGGTGCAGCCAAGCGGTAGCCAGCCGACCCCGTACAGCTTCGGCGAGATCTTCAAGGCCTGGTCGCCGTTCCTGATTCTCACCGTGCTGGTCACCCTCTGGACCCTGAAGCCATTCAAAGCGGCCTTCGCCCCCGGCGGCGCGATGTACAACTTCGTGTTCAACTTCGCCATCCCGCACCTTGACCAGCTGGTGATCAAGACTGCGCCAATCGTCACCGCGCCAACCGCCATGCCAGCGGTGTTCAAGCTCGATCCGATTTCCGCCACCGGCACCGCGATCTTCCTCTCCGCACTGGTGTCCATGTGGGTGTTGAAGATCAACTTCAAAACTGGTCTGACCACTTTCAAAGAGACCCTCTGGGAACTGCGCTGGCCGATCCTGTCGATCGGCATGGTGCTGGCCTTCGCCTTCGTCACCAACTATTCGGGCATGTCCTCGACCATGGCCCTGGTCCTGGCCGGCACCGGTGCTGCGTTCCCGTTCTTCTCGCCGTTCCTCGGCTGGCTGGGCGTGTTCCTGACCGGTTCCGACACCTCGTCCAACGCCCTGTTCAGCTCGCTGCAGGCCACCACCGCCCACCAGATCGGGGTCAACGACACCCTGCTGGTGGCGGCCAATACCAGCGGCGGCGTGACCGGCAAGATGATCTCGCCACAGTCGATCGCCGTGGCCTGCGCTGCCACCGGGCTGGTCGGCAAGGAATCCGACCTGTTCCGCTTCACCGTCAAGCACAGCCTGTTCTTTGCCACCATCGTCGGCCTGATCACCCTGATCCAGGCCTACTGGCTGACCGGCATGCTGGTTCATCACTAAAGTGAAAGGGGCCGGGCGCCGTTGCGCGCCCGGCATCTCCTTCAACCCACGCTGCGAGAATCCATGATCATTTCCGCCTCCACCGACTATCGCGCCGCGGCCCAACGCAAGCTGCCTCCTTTCCTCTTCCACTATGCCGACGGCGGGGCCTACGCCGAGCACACCCTGCGCCACAACGTCTCGGACCTGGCCAGCATCGCCCTGCGCCAGCGCGTGCTGAAGAACATGTCCGAGCTGAGCCTGGAAACCAAGCTGTTCGACGAGACCCTGAGCATGCCCGTGGCCTTGGCCCCGGTCGGCCTCACCGGCATGTACGCCCGCCGTGGTGAAGTGCAGGCGGCGCGTGCAGCAGCGGCCCACGGCATTCCGTTTACCATGTCGACGGTGTCGGTGTGCCCGATCGAAGAAGTGGCGCCCGCCATTGACCGGCCGATGTGGTTCCAGCTGTATGTGCTCAAAGACCGCGGCTTCATGCGCAACGCCCTGGAACGGGCCAAGGCCGCTGGCGTGAAGACCCTGGTGTTCACCGTCGACATGCCCGTGCCCGGTGCCCGCTACCGCGATGCCCACTCCGGCATGAGCGGTGCGAACGGCCCGATGCGCCGCGTGCTGCAGGCCATGACCCACCCCGAATGGGCGTGGGACGTTGGCGTGATGGGCCGCCCGCACGACCTGGGCAACATCTCCAAGTACCGTGGCAACCCCACGGGCCTGGCCGACTACATCGGCTGGCTCGGCAACAACTTCGATCCGTCGATCTCGTGGAAGGACCTGGAGTGGATCCGCGAATTCTGGGATGGCCCGATGATCATCAAGGGCATCCTCGACGCCGATGACGCCCGTGACGCGGTCAAGTTCGGCGCCGACGGCATCGTTGTCTCCAACCACGGCGGCCGCCAGCTCGACGGCGTGCTGTCGAGCGCCCGCGCCCTGCCGGCAATTGCCGATGCAGTCAAAGGCGACCTGAAGATCCTCGCCGACTCCGGCATCCGCAGCGGCCTCGATGTGGTGCGCATGATCGCCCTTGGCGCCGACACCGTGCTGATTGGCCGCGCCTTCCTGTGGGCCCTGGCCGTGCACGGCCAGGCCGGGGTGAAGAACCTGCTCGAACTGTTCGAGAAGGAAATGCGCGTGGCCATGGTGCTGACTGGCGCCAAGTCGATCAGCGAGATCACCCGCGACTCGCTGGTCCGCGAACTGGGCGCCTGAGCGCCTGCAAACCGTACCGCCTGAATGACCGGGGCACGCTGCGCAGCAGACGCTGCGGCCCCGCGAGGAGATTGCATGAGCCTGCCCGCTGCGTTCCTGCGCGATGCCGAGCGCCTTATCCCGGCCGAACGCCGGTTCGACGACCCGACCTCTACCCTGGCCTTCGGCACCGACGCCAGCTTCTATCGGCTGATCCCCAAGCTGGTGGTGCGCGTCGAGTCCGAGGACGAAGTGGTCGGGCTGATTCAACTGGCTCAGCGTGATCGCGTGCCGGTGACCTTCCGCGCGGCGGGCACCAGCTTGTCCGGCCAGGCCATCAGCGACTCGGTACTGATCGTGCTGGGCGACAACTGGGGAGGCAAGGAGATCCGCGGCCAGGGCGAGCAGATCCGCCTGCAACCGGCGTCATCGGCGCCCAGGCCAACGCCTGGCTGGCCCCCTACGGGCGCAAGATCGGCCCCGACCCGGCTTCGATCAACGCCTGCAAGATCGGCGGCATTGTCGCCAACAACGCCAGCGGCATGTGCTGCGGTACCGCGCAGAACACCTACCACACCCTCGCCGGCCTGCGCCTGGTGCTGGCTGATGGCACCCGCCTGGACAGCGAAGACCCCGCCAGTGTCGCCGCCTTCGAAAGCAGCCACGCCGAACTGCTCGAAGCGCTGGCGCGCCTGGGCCGCGAAACCCGCGCCAATACCGAACTGGCCGACCGCATCCGGCACAAATACCGGCTGAAGAATACTACCGGCCTGTCACTCAACGCACTGGTGGACTACGACCAACCGCTGGATATCCTGCAGCACCTGCTGGTCGGTTCCGAAGGCACCCTGGGCTTCATCAGCGCCGTTACCTACAACACCGTGCCCGACCATCCGCACAAGGCCAGCGCCCTGCTGGTGTTCCCCAGCGTGGAAAGCTGCTGCCGCGCCGTCACCGTGCTCAAGCGCCAGCCGGTGTCCGCCGTCGAACTGCTCGACCGCCGCAGCCTGCGTTCGGTGCAGAACATGCCGGGCATGCCGCTGTGGGTCAAAGCCCTGTCAGCCAACGCCTGCGCCCTGCTGATCGAGTCCCGCGCCGCCAGCCAGAGCCTGCTGCACGAACAACTGCAGCGGGTGATGGCCTCGATCGCCGACTACCCGCTGGAGCAAAAGGTCGACTTCAGCGAAGACCCGGCCGTGTACAACCAGCTGTGGAAAATCCGCAAAGACACCTTCCCCGCCGTCGGTGCCGTGCGCCAGACCGGCACCACGGTGATCATCGAGGACGTCACCTTCCCCGTCGAGCAACTGGCCGAAGGCGTCAACCGGCTGATCCAGCTGTTCGACAAGCACCAGTATGACGAGGCGATCATCTTCGGCCACGCGCTGGAGGGTAACCTGCACTTCGTCTTCACCCAGGGCTTCAACAGCGCCGAGGAAGTCGCACGTTACCAGGCCTTCATGGACGACGTGGCGCAGCTGGTGGCCGTCGAGTTCGGCGGCTCGCTCAAGGCCGAGCACGGCACCGGACGCAACATGGCGCCGTTCGTGGCGCTGGAATGGGGCGCTGATGCCTACCAGCTGATGTGGAAACTCAAGCGCCTGCTCGACCCCAACGGCATCCTCAACCCCGATGTGGTGCTGAGCGAAGATCCGGACATACACCTCAAAAATCTCAAACCGCTGCCCGCCGCTGACGAGATCGTCGACAAGTGCATCGAGTGCGGCTTCTGCGAACCGGTCTGCCCCTCCAAGGGCCTGACCCTCAGTCCGCGCCAGCGCATCGTCATGTGGCGCGACATCCAGGCGAAGAAACGCGCCGGCATCGACACCCGCGAGCTGCTGCAAAGCTACCAGTACCAAGGCATCGACACCTGCGCCGCCACCGGCCTGTGCGCCCAGCGCTGCCCGGTCGGCATCAACACCGGCGAGCTGATAAAGAAACTGCGCAGCCAGGCCGCCGACCATGCCAAGACCGCAGACTGGTTGGCCGAACATTTCCACACAGCGCTGGGCGGCGCCCGCTTCACCCTCACCGCCGCCAACAGCGCCCGCAAGCTGCTCGGCGCACCACGCCTCGGGCGCCTCAGTGCAGCCCTGAGCAAGGCCAGCAAAGGCCGCCTGCCACAGTGGACCCCGGCCCTGCCCCAACCGCTGCGCACACTGGACTTCGGCCCGGCGAGCAACGACGCCCGGCCCCGCGTGGTCTACCTTGCCGCCTGTGTTTCACGCGTGATGGGCCCCGCCTATGCCGACCGCGAGCAAAGCTCGCTGCTCGAAAAGACCCGCGCCCTGCTGGAAAAGGCCGGGTACCAAGTGGTGTTCCCGGACAACGCCGACAGCCTCTGCTGCGGCCAGCCGTTCGCCTCCAAGGGCTACCCCGAGCAAGCCGAACACAAGCGCCAGGAACTGCTCAACGCCCTGCTCCACGCCAGCCGCGGCGGCCTCGACCCGATCTACTGCGACACCAGCCCGTGCACCCTGCGCCTGGTGCAGGACCTGGGCGAAACCCGGCTGGACCTGTATGACCCGGTGCGCTTCATCCGCACCCACCTGGTCGACAAACTGGAGTTCACCCCCCAGGACGAGCCAGTAGCCGTGCACGTGACCTGCAGCACCCAGCACCTGGGCGAAAGCCAGGCGCTGATCGACCTGGCACGCCGATGCAGCAAGCAGGTGGTAATCCCGGAAGGCATCCACTGCTGCGGCTTCGCCGGCGACAAAGGCTTCACTACCCCCGAACTAAATGCCCACTCGCTGCGCAGCCTGAAAGATGCGGTGCAGTATTGCAGCGAAGGCATCTCCACCAGCCGCACCTGCGAAATCGGCCTGTCCAGCCACAGCGGCATCGACTATCACGGCCTGGTCTACCTGGTAGACCGCGTCACCCGCCCACGCGCAATCTGAGATATCCAAGCGCTTGCACAGACCTCAAAACCGCCGCAATTCCCTGTGGGAGCGGCCTTGTGTCGCGAAAGGGCTGCGTAGCAGCCCCACGATTTCAGCTTCGCCGCTTTAATCGCCGGGGCCGCTCCGCGGCCCTTTCGCGACACAAGGCCGCTCCCACACCGAACCGCATTGCCCGGTCGACTGCAACATCCCGCCACAAACCACCCTGCCGCCAAGCCATCACCCCGATTGAACCCCCGCCAAATCCCGACAGTCCACCCTTACAGGCCCACCTCCCGCGGCCATAAAAGGAGACACCCATGAAAGGTACCGCGCTTTCGGCCCTCTTCGCGGCCGCTACCCTCCTGGCATCCCCGGCCTTCGCCGCCGAGGACCTGTGCACCGCCAACCTGCAGAAGATCGACGACAGCATGGCCACCGCCGGTGCTACCTCCGATGGCCTGGACAAAGCCGTGACCGAGCAGGTCGACAAAGCCAAGGCCGCCCAGGCTTCCGGTGACACCAAAGGCTGCATCGCCATCACCAGCAAAGTGCTTGAGCGCCTGGAAAAAACCGAGAAAGGCAGCGGTTCGGCCGGCGGTAGCGGCGGTGCTTGAGCCGTCGCAGCGTGGGCGACAGGACCGGCTGTCGACGTCGCCCGCGCAATGACGTATACTCCGCCTTACGTGCCGTAAGGTGCGTTAGCCAAGAGCTAGTGTGGGGCCGATCAGGATTCGACGCCGGTAGCGAAACTCTAGGTGCATGCCGAGTTGGTAACAGAACTCGTAAATCCACTGTTGCAACTTTCTATAGTTGCCAATGACGAAAACTACGAGGGCTACGCTCTCGCTGCGTAAGCAGCTGAGCCCGCTCTCCTGGTAGCTTCGGCTCCAGCAATCATCAGGGGATGCCTGTAAACCCGAAATGATTGTCATACAGAACAGGATCGTCGTGTAGCACGTTGGGGGCAAAGCGACTAAAACTTACCCAACTCATCCAAAGCACCCTGCCCGTCGGGCGGCTGCGGATTAAATCAGTAGACACGGCTAAGCATGTAGTACCGACAGCGGAGTACTGGCGGACGGGGGTTCAAATCCCCCCGGCTCCACCATTACAACATCTAAAGACGTCCACGGACGTCTTTTTTTGTGCCTGAAATCCAGTAAATACGGGGCTTTCAGCGTTATCACGATCCGATAGCGTCCGACTGAATCCGCGAAACCCGGTATTCCAAATGGTATTCCAAGCATTCAGGTGGTAATTTTTGGAATACCAAAACCTCTCATGGAATACCAATGTGCGCTCAAGCCTCTCGCCTTTCTGAACTCAAGCTCAAAGCTGCCAAGCCCAAGGAAAAGGATTACATCTTGGTCGATGGTGATGGATTGCAAATGCGAGTGAGAAGCAATGGCTCTAGGCTATGGAATTTCAACTATTACCATCCAGTAACCAAGAAGCGCATCAACATGGGGCTTGGTGCATACCCTGAATTGTCACTTGCCCAAGCAAGGAAAATGACCGTTGAAGCAAGGGAGCTTCTTGCCACCGGCATCGACCCCAAAGAAGAGCGGGACAATCTTAAGCAAGCCAAGAGGGCCGCAACCGAACACACGTTTCAGAACGTAGCTATCGCCTGGTATGAGCTGAAAAAAGACTCCGTGACACAGGCCTACGCCGAGGACATCTGGCGCTCACTGACGCTGCACGTTTTTCCGGACTTAGGCACAACCCCGATCTCAGCCATCAATGCACCACAGGTCATCAACCTGCTTCGGCCACTCGAAACCAAGGGCAGCCTTGAGACCGTTAAACGGCTGACGCAACGGCTCAACGAGATCATGACCTACGGGGTCAACTCGGGACTGATCCATGCCAACCCGCTCAGCGGCATCCGCTCTGTCTTCAAGAAACCAAAAAAGAAAAACATGGCTGCACTGCCCCCCGATGAGCTGAAGGAGCTCATGGTGGCGATCGCCAATGCCAGTATCAAAAGGACGACCCGCTGCCTTATCGAATGGCAACTCCACACCATGACACGGCCAGCGGAGGCAGCAACCACTCGCTGGGCAGACATCGACTTCGAAAAGAAAATCTGGACGATCCCAGCTGAGCGGATGAAGAAACGCCGCACGCACATCATTCCGCTAACAGAGCAGGCTCTCGCGTTACTGGAAGCAATCAAGCCCTACAGCGGCCACCGTGAATACGTTTTCCCCGCAGACCGGAACCCTCGCACCCATTGCAACAGCCAGACCGCCAACATGGCGCTGAAGCGCATGGGTTTTGAAGGGCGCCTGGTAAGCCATGGCATGCGCTCAATGGCCAGCACCATCCTCAACGAACAAGGCTGGGATCCTGAGTTGATCGAAGTAGCGCTTGCCCACGTCGACAAGGACGAGGTTCGCAGCGCTTACAACCGGGCGGACTACATCGAGCGCAGACGCCCGATGATGGCTTGGTGGAGCGAGCACATTCAGGAAGCAGCTACCGGCAACCTTTCGATATCAGCTATCAAGGAAAACCGGGACAGAAAGGTCGTTTCGATACGCTGAGCGAGTGTTACTGGCAGCCAAAAGCTTTCGCCCCCTTGAAGCTAAGTGATACCTCAGAGAGGATTCACAACGATGGCAAGTGCGTCAGGTTCAGCCCTGTTGTCGCATCAACTCTTCGAGTCGTGCTCTCAGACGCTCACCGTACTTTTCATCACGCACCAAACTAAGAGCTGTGGTTGCGCTCGTGATCGCTTCTGGCATCCTGCCCATAGCCTCTAGGCACCGACTCACCTGATCGTGATAGATGGACAGCCGACTCTGGGCCTTGGAATCCCTCGACGACAAGTCAAGAGCCCGCTCCGCAGTCGCCAGTGCGTCATCATGGTGCTTTAGCGCCAATTCCGCCTTTGCTTGCTGATAAAGCAGCCAATGGTCTTTGGACTGCTCGGGGATTCGGCTTACCGCTGCCAACGCCTCCTTGGCATTCCCGGCCGACAAGAACGTTTTGGCGACCACACGGGCGACATATGACTTGTTGCCCGACGTACGACCAAGCTCTTGGGCAAATGCGCTCGCGGTACTATTCAACTTGCCCGCAAGGTCGTATTTTCCTTGTTCCAATGCGACGGTAGCGACATTGGTTAATGCCTCACACGCATTGACCCATTGGCGCTCCTCCACAGCGTTGGGAAAAATGGCCAGCATGTCAGGGAAGACTTCAGCCACCACCAGACATACCTTCCCATGGCGGTAACCAAACAGGGACGTAAGGGCAAGGAACGCCTCGTAGAATTGATCGAAGCCCTCCAACGCAGACAGTGCAACAACCTCAGCCAGCTGCTTGACAGTTGCCGGATCTGAGACGATCTCGCCGCTTACGTCAGGATAGGAGCGAAGACGACTCAGAGCCGCCAAAGACACACGAAGCGGCACGGCGTAAAGGTCTTTTTGGATGTCATCAAGAAGATAGCGCATCGCCTTTTCGCCTTCCGACTTTACCTCGTCAGTAGCGTCCGACTGGGTTCCCATATGCGCAATCTGCCCATAGGTCGCATGCCAACCAGGCCTCTCTGTCAGCAGAAGCTGAAAACACTCCTGGGCGACTTCGAGCTGGCCACAACGACGAAGGGACTTACCACGATGATGCAACATCTCGGCCCGAATATCGGGATCCTCGGTCTCCTCTGCAATCCTCCCATACTCGTCTGCGCAAGCTAGGTAGTAAGCAGAGCGCTCGCTTTTGGACAGAGAGTAGGAATGCGCCTCTTTACTGTCGACGATACATAGCAATTCGGCTATCGGCATGTCTGCACGAAGCGGCTCTTCATGCACCTGCTCGATCAGTCCCTCCCTAGCGCCGCGATCCATCTGGAGCAGCGAATACGTCAGCCAGTCGGGGCGACGATTACCACGTGCCTTGTGTGCGGCAAGCAACTGATCTGCGGACAAATGGATCTGCCTGAGAACGCTGGGCACCATCTCGCCCCCATGACGCTCGACATACCGCTCGACCGCATCAGCTAGCTCATATCCAACTTGCGCATTCGTGCGCACGGCGCTGCAAATTAAGTCATGCACCGACAACGTTGATGATGTGGCAGTGCGATTGAGTATCGCCAGCCGCTGCAACGAAGCACGAGCATTGGCCCCGATGTAGGTCGTCAGAAAACGAGAGTCGTAGGTAGTGCATCCGCTGTTGGCGATTTTGACCAGAGCCTGCCGATTTAGATCGCTCAGTCGACCAAGGATCCGCGCCATGATGGGGGAGCCATCACTCCCATGCGCAACATTTGGAACCATGAGCACTTCACGAAAAAGATCGTCCTTATCGATGTCGTCCAGCTTGGCTAGCTCTCGCGTTACGGCGAGGATCAGCGGGCAGAACCGGCAGGCTTCGACGAATTGCCGAATAATGTCACTTGCCTTGGCCTCGTCCTCCCCCAAGATCCGGTAGGCGGTTGCGAGTGACAGGCGCGGCACCTCTAGGTGAATAGCGCTGTTTAGTTCGCCCAGCTGGGAAGTAACTAGCACCCGCCCACCAAGCGCGAACCCTGGCGCCAGCTCGGCGAAGGCCTCGACCGTTAGAGGTCGCGACAGGTCATCTACAACTAGGAGTGTTTTTGTGGAGTTGAATACCCCGGCCACGTTGATCGCAACACCACCACGCGACCGCTTGATCGCAGTGAGCGGTACCCCATCCTTCCAATCCTCGCCAGAGATCCAAAGGTAGTTTCCGAACTCGGGGAGCGTAGCGCGTGCGTATTCGATAGCTGCCTGCGTCTTGCCGGATCCGCTAAGTCCATGTAGTACGCAAATCTCAGCGCCTCTACCAAAGTGATACCGGATAGCGTCTAGAAACAGCGGTTCGGACTGATGGTTCACACAGGCCGGCGGAATCCGTCCGTAGTACTCGTAATTGTCTAGGTTCTGAGCAAAATCGGGTAGGTAATCGCGATAGAAGTCAGCGGCTTGCGAACTGTCCTGTGACGACTGAAAAATGATTTTCGCCAGCTCGCGTGCATCTAGGAAATGCACTCGATTTCCGTGCTCTCTAGCGAGGTCAGTTTTGTTGAATTTCCCCCTGAATGATGGCGGCTCTTCATCGCGCGAAACCAAATAGATCCTCGCTGGTGGCGTGTCTCCGCTCTTCACCAAGGCATGCTTAAGGATGCTCCGATCAACTTGTCGTGCAGCCGCGGCAAGTTGCAATTTTCCAGGCACCTACAGCGTCATTGGACGAAAAGTGACCGAAAAATCATGTACGGAGAGCTTTTTCGACCGGTTCTCCGTGTTAAACGCGAACCTCACCCATACCCATGAGCTGTTTTCGAACCCTCCACAGGTTTGCCAGGGCGAACAGCGTGGTCAACTGAGCCGTGTTTTTCATCAGCCCACGAAAACGTACTTTCACGTAACCAAACTGCCGCTTGATCACGCGAAACGGATGCTCGACCTTGGCCCGTGTCTGAGCCTTGCAGAACTCGATCTTGCGCTTGGCTTTGTACAGTACGCTGCGCTGGTTCAGCTTGGAATAGGTGCTGCGACGCGCTGCAATCTGCCAGATCACCCCCCGATTTTCATGCTCTTCGCGCCTTTCGACACCGGTGTAACCGGCATCTGCATACACGGCGTTTTCTTCGCCATGCAGCAGTTCAGCCACCTGCGTGACATCGGCCACATTGGCAGCGGTGCCATGGACGTGATGCACCAGGCCGGACTCGACATCGGCACCGATGTGCGCCTTCATCCCGAAGAAATACTGACCGCCTTTCTTGGTCTGGTGCATCTCGGGATCACGCTTGCCTTCTTTATTTTTGGTCGAGCTGGGGGCATGAATAATGGTGGCATCGACGATGGTGCCTTGGCGCAGCGACAGGCCTTTTTCCTGCAGATAACCATTGATGACCGCAAGGATTGCCGGTGCGAGCTGATGCTTCTCCAGCAAGTGCCGGAAGTTCATGATCGTGGTGTCTTCGGGGATTGGCGCGCTCAGCGTCAGGCGTGCGAACTGGCGCATGGGCGTGATTTCGTAGAGCGCTTCTTCCATGGCCGGGTCGCTCAGGGAGAACCAGTTCTGCAACAGATGGATGCGCAGCATGGTTTCCAGAGGATAGGGTTTTCTACCGCCGCCGGCCTTGGGGTAGAACGGTTCGATCAGCTCCAGCAGGCCTGCCCAGGGCACCACCTGATCCATTTCGGCGAGGAAGCGCTCTCGGCGGGTTTGCTTGCGCTTGCCGGCGTACTCAAAGTCGGAAAAGCTCATCTGGCTCATGGGCGGCTCGGATCAGGTGTTGCGGGGATTCTCGCATAACTGAAGGCTTGTTCGGAGATTCCTTAATGTCCTTAGCAATCTTGTCGAATCGATTCTCCCCCTTCCCGCCAGAGGAGTCCTCGAAGTACTTCTCCTCGGTGCTGTACTCGCCAACGACCATAAAGTCCTGGGAAAACGTATCGACCGTGTAACCCACCGGCTTATAGTCCTTGTTGATGCCATGGTGTACCAGCTTCTTGGACTCAAGGGTTTCGATGACTTTGTGGCCGATAATCTCAAGTGAGATGGGATCGATATCAGCGAGCTCATCGATCAAATCCCGAATGACCCGTTTTTTGATGAACTCTGACATTCACTCCCCCTAGAACTCGAGTTGGCGCTCCGCGCGAGCCATGATCTTACCGCACTGAAAGCCATCACGGCCTTGGGCTGAAATACTGTGCGGCGCCAAGTTGATCTGATCGGTCGATAGAAAATGTTACTCATCGACCAAACCCACCATTTCGATTCAAAAGAATCTCAACCACACATAACTGCCATGACATAGCCCCCAAGGAGGATCTCACCATGTCATTGCAGTGCCCTCGCTGCCACTCCCCCAAAGTCGCTTCTTTCCATCACGCCATGAAAGCCGGCGCTGCTATCGGCACGGTCGGTGGCCTCGCACGCGGCGTCAGCGCTGCTCTGGCAGGCGGCAAGGCCGGCGCAGCGCTCGGCGTAATCGCCGGCCCAGTCGGTATCACCCTCGGCTCCGTGTCTGGCGCCATCCTCGGCGGCCTGGCCGGCGGGGTGGGTGGCTGTGCACTTGGTGCGCAGCTCGGCGAGTCGCTCGACCGTCACGTCCTGGCTCACAACCTCTGCCTGCTCTGCGGTCATCGCTTCAACCTGCCGGCCTGATCCGGCCACAGCTCTCTTCTTCCTTACCCATCTCTGATTGCCGGTGCTGCGCCATGCGCGGCGCTTTTATGCCGGCCTGCACCCAAAGGAAATTCGTCATGGCTCATCAAATCGAACAAATGGCCTACGTTGGCGCTACTCCGTGGCACGGCTTGGGCAACAACCTGCCGCAGAAACAGCCCATCGAGGTCTGGCAACGCGAAGCCGGCATGGATTGGCAGATCCTGGAAAGCCCAGTGCACTTCAAGTCGGACGCCATAGGCCACCTGGGCGCGATTCATTCGTTCCCTGAACAGAAGGTGCTCTATCGCTCGGACACCAAGGCACCGCTGTCGGTGGTCTCGCAGCGCTACCACACCGTCCAGCCTCGTGAGGTGCTGGAGTTCTACCGCGATCTGACCGAGGTCTCCGGCTACGAGCTGGAAACCGCTGGCGTGCTCAAGGGCGGCCGCAAGTTCTGGGCGCTGGCACGTACCGGGCAGAACGCTGCGCTCAAGGGCAACGACCAGGTGAATGGCTACCTGCTGTTGGCCACTTCCTGTGACGGCACTCTGGCCACTACCGCAACACCCACGACTATCCGTGTGGTCTGCAACAACACGCTGACCATCGCCCTGGACGGCACCAGCCGTGCGATCAAAGTGCCGCACAGCACCCGCTTCGATGGCGATCTGGTGAAGAAGCAGCTCGGCATCGCCGTCTCGCAATGGGACGACTTCATGTACCGCATGCGCCACCTGGCTGAACGCAAGGTGCAGTGGCATGAGGCGCTGGGTTTCTTTATGAACGTGATGTGCGACACCAGCCCAACCGGCGCACTACCGGAGCAACTGCCTAACGAGCGCGCTCTGCGCAAAGTGCAGGAGCTGTACGAAGGTCGTGGCCGTGGCAGCCAACTGGACTCGGCACGCGGTACAGCCTGGGGCTTGCTCAATGCCGTGACCGAGTACGTCGATCACGAGCGACGGGCACGCAGCACGGAGTATCGCCTCGACTCAGCCTGGTTCGGCCAGGGTGCCCAGATCAAGCAACGCGCCTTGGATACAGCCCTGCAATTGGTCGCCTGACCTTTTATCCACTCCGCCCATAACGCCCGACCCGCTTCGCTGCAGGTCGGGCGTTTCTATTTCTGCAAGGTGAACGCTATGAAAGCCACTTCATTGAATCGCAGCACCAGCAAAACCCGTCCGGCTCTGCGCCTGGTCAGCACCAAGGCGCTGCCACGCGAGGACTGGCTGCAGATCCGCAAGCAGGGCATCGGCAGTTCGGATGCCGCTGCTGCGGTAGGACTCAATCCGTACAAATCGCAGCTGGAGCTGTGGATGGAGAAGACCGGCCGCGATGTCGGCCTCCCCAAGGCTGATCCTCAGGATGAGGAAAGCCCGATGTATTGGGGCAACGTGCTAGAGCCGATCGTGGCCTGGCATTACAGCAAGCGCACGAAGAACAAGGTACGGCGCATCAACGCCGTACTGCAGCATCCGGACCCGGAGCTGTCGTGGATGCTGGCCAACATCGACCGAGAGGTGATCGGGGCCGACGATGTGCAGATCCTCGAATGCAAAACAGCCGGCATAAACGGGGCACGCCTCTGGAAAGAGGGCGTTCCCGAGTATGTGCAGCTGCAGGTGATGCACCAGCTCGCCGTCACCGGCAAGAAGGCGGCGGATGTGGCGGTGCTGCTGGGTGGTCAGACGCTGGAGATCCACCGCATCGAGCGGGATGAGCAGATGATCGCCCGTCTGATCGAGCTGGAGCGCCAGTTCTGGCACTACGTGGAAACCGACACGCCACCACCAGCTGATGGCACCGCTTCCGCTGAGTTGGCGCTGCGCTGCCTCTACCCGGAGGATAACGGCCAGGTCGTCGACTTCAGCGGACATGCCGGACTGGCCGCAGCCTTCATTGAACTGAAGGCCGTTCGCCAGTCGATTGCCGACCAGGAAAAGCGTGAGGCCGAGCTCAAACAGATGCTGCAGCAAGCCATGGGCGATGCCAGTCGGGCGGAGTTTGCCAATGGCTACGTCAGTTGGCGCAAAGCCAAGGACAGCATCGGACTCGATGTCGCTCAACTGCTCAAGGACAAGCCCTACCTGCAGGCCAAGTACCCGCTGCTGAAACCGGGTGCACGGCGCTTCCTGGTGGGCTGAAACCCAACTAACTCCATCTCCCCCCTTGGTCAGCCCATGCAGTTAGCGCTGCGTGGCTGGCCTTTTTTCATTTCCAGGAGAATCACCATGCTCAAAGGTCTGGCTATCACCCCGCCGGTGCTCGGGCGGATTTCCATCGGCAAGGTCATCGAGAAGAACGGCAAGCGACTGCCGGAGAAGGATGACCAGTTCACCATCACCTCCCAGGTGCAGGGTAAGGACGGCTGGCTGCTGCACCCGCTCAATGACGAGCTGCGCCAGGGCAAGGACGACAAGCTGCGCAGCATTCCGGTACGGCTTCTGTTCAACGAACCGGAGCTGAATTTCCGAGCTGACTACACGCTGTTCGACCGACAGTCCGGACGCCCAATCTGCGTGGGCAATGGTGAAACCTGCAAGCGGGTCACTCAGGACGGCATGCAGTCGTTGCCTTGTCCGTCACCTGATGCTTGTCCCCTGGCAAAAGGCGGTTCCTGCAAGCCCTACGGCCGACTGAACGTGGTCATTGGCGATGAGGATCCACTAGGCAGCTTCGTCTTCCGCACCACCGGCTTCAACAGCATCCGCACCTTGGCGGCTCGCTTGCACTACTTCCAGGCCATTTCGGGCAACCGCCTGGCCTGCCTGCCACTGGAACTGCGTCTACGTGGCAAGTCGACACGCCAGAGCCATGGCACGCCGATCTTCTACGCCGATCTGACGGTACGCGGCGGCATGGACATGGCTGAAGCACTGGTGACCGCCAATGAACTCGATTCACGGCGTCAGGCAGCCGGCTTCAATCAGGCAGCGTTGGATGAGGCAGCACGACGTGGCTTTTGCAACGGAGCCTTCGAAGACAGCGAGGAGGATGCCAGCGCCATCGTGGAAGAGTTCTACACCGAGGGTGAAGCACCGGCTGCAGCAACGACCTCTCCACCCAATCCCACCAAACCCAGCCTGGCTGAAAAGCTTGAGGCACAAGCTGCGCGTCAAAACTCGCCAACTGATCAAGACCAAGGAGGCCGTCATGCGCCTGCACAAGCTGAAAGCCAGTGACACGACCGGCACCTATCTGGTCGAGTCACCGGTTACGGAAAACGACATCATGCTGATGGCACGGCAGTTGGCGAATCTGCGGCTGCGCCGGGGGCGAGCACTGACCTCACCAAAGGAAGTGTTCAGCCACCTGCAGGCATTGTTGGCCGGATACGAGCATGAGGTGTTCGCCCTGCTCATGCTCGATAGCCAACACCGAGTGATTGCGTTTGAGGAAGTGTTTCGCGGCACCCTGGACGCAGCCAGTGTCTACCCCAGGGAGATCGTGAAGATCGCACTGGAGCACAACGCCGCCGCAATGATCCTGGTGCACAACCACCCCTCAGGTGATCCCGAGCCCAGCCAGGCCGACCGTATCTTGACCAGCAAGCTGAAGGACGCACTGAGCCTGGTCGGGGTCAGAACGCTCGACCACATCGTGGTAGGGCATGAAGGTTGTACATCACTGGCTGAGCAGGGCTGTCTGTAAGGAGACACGATGAAGCTACTACGAGTGCGATCCATGAACCCCACCTATCACATGATGGGGCAGCAGGTTACCGTGGCATCTCTGGCGAGCAGTTCCACGGCAGAAGAGCTTCGTAGTCGGCCACCGAGGATGCATACGGCAGGCGCTCAAGTACGTGGCGCAGCCACGTATAGGGCTCCTGGCCGTTGACCTTGGCGGTCTCAACCAAGCTGTAGATCTTTGCGCTGGCACTGGCGCCGTTCACGGTGTCGCTGAACAGCCAAGCCTTGCGCCCGATGACAAATGGCTTGATCGCACGCTCCGCAAGGTTGTTGTCGATCGGCAAATGGCCGGCCTCGACATAGCGTTCCAACCGACTCCAGTTGTTGGCCAGATAGTGCACGGCCTTGCCCAGCACACTTTGCGGTGTGACCTGGGAGTACGTCTTGTCCAGCCAGCTTTTCAATTGGCCGAGGATCGGTAGGCTTCTTTCTTGGCGACCGATGAACCGCTGTTCGTCGCTGACTTCCTTGAGGTCGCGCTCGATGCCGTACAGCTTGTTGATCATCGCCAGCGCTACATCGGCGCGGCCCGTCTTACCCTTGGGCTGCACTTTCTGCGCATCGACGAACTTGCGTCGAGCATGAACCATGCACGCCAGCCGCTCGATATCGGGCTGCAACGCCAACGCGTTGTAACCGGCGTAATCATCGGTCATCACATAGCCGCGATACCCTTCCAGCAGGCGTAACGGTACTTCCTGCGCACGGCTGGTGGTGTAGTCAAATAGCACAACTTGTCGATCAGGCGGGCCGCTGGCCTGCACCCACATCCAAGATTGGCTGGTCGGGTCGCGGTCTGGCTCTTTCAAGACCTGTACGCGCGTTTCGTCGCAGTGAATCACCGGACTTTCCAGCAGCCGGTCACGCATCAGGTTTAACAGTGGCTGGAAGTGTTCGCTGCACTGGATCACCCAACGCGCCAGAGTTTGTCGTGGAATGTGGATGCCGTGTCGGGACAGTACGCTTTCAAAACGGTGCAGCGGCAAGCCATCGACGTACTTGGTCGTCAGCAGCATGGCCAGCACGCTGGGGCTGGCCATGCTCTTTTCGATCAATTGGGCTGGCTTGTCAGCGGTAACCGGCGCGGTTTCGCAGCCCCGGCACCCGTAAATCTTGCGCACGTGTTTGAGTACGCGGATCTGCATCGGCACGATGTCGAGCTGCTCGCTGGTTTCCTCGCCAATGACATGCTTGCGGCAACCACAGGCGCAGGTCAGTTCGTGCTCGGGCAGGTCGTGGATGACTTCGACCCGAGGCAGATCGGCCGACAGTGGTTTGCGTTTGCCGCGACGTTTGGCAGGCGCAACGACTTCTTCGTCGGCATCGTCAACCACCGCCAGTAGCGGGTCGCTTTCGGGTTCGTTGAACATCGCCAGTTGCGGCGTGTTGGGATCGACAGTTTGCTCGGACTTACGGCCAAAGAAACGGTCACGCCATAACTTGATCTGCTCTTTCAGGTCGTCGATGTGTGTCGTATAAGCCTCCTTGACCTCCTGCTCGCGCACACGGGCAGCCGATTGCTCACACGCACGAGCAGCGTAACTCTCAAGCAGCATTTGCTTAAGCAGAACAGGGTCATCCGGGAGGTTGTCGGGCACTGAAATCATGGCCCGGATTATACCGGGTCAGGCGACGAAACGGGGCGTCAGAACCTGATGCGGACGGTTGCGCCAGAGGTCTAAGCCGTCGAGTAACCAGTTAAGTTCCTGGACGGTCAGGACGATGGCTTCGTCGGTGGCGTCGGGGGAAGTTTTGAAACGTTCGGCTTCGAGGCGCTTGAGCCAAAGGCAGAAGCCGTTGCGCTCCCAGTACAACACCTTGATGCGGTTACGGGCTTTATTGAGGAAGACGAAAAGTACGGGGTCGAACACGGCGACTTTGATGTCCAGCTCGACCAGGGCGGTGAGGCCGTCGATGGATTTTCGAAAATCCACAGGCTTGGGATAGAGGTACACCTTTTCGACTTTGCTGTCGGGACGCATCATGGCGGACTGGCTCCAGAAAGAAATCGGGAGCGCAGCATCGGGCTTCAGGTAGTCGCTTGGAATGTGGGCTTCATGGAGCGGATACGCTACTACTACGCACCTTCGCAGCTGTATTTGTCTTTGCCGGCATCCTAGCTGGCTGTCTGGCAATGTTGCTGCTGGTGATTGTGATGGTGCGCTTTCCACCACTGCTGATAGCGGTGGTACTGGCGTGCTGGATTCTCTGTCGACTGCAGGCAGCGCCATCAAGCAAGTGACTGACGTCAGCAGTAACGGATGTCCCGCTCCGCTGAGGGTGGGACATCCTTTATTTTTTGTGTCTCGCTGATAAGGCCCGAAGCGCGCTTGCTAATCAGCCAAATCCCAGAGGGACTCAGCTATCCGCGTCCCTGATCTTAAACTCAGGGTTCACCTGGACAACTACATCCGACGGCGCACTGACAAGCGCAACGTCATCCACGCAGTCATCGGCGTCACCGGTACTGAAGAATACGTGCCAAGTGAATTTCCCTTGGGCTGTAGTCGCAGCGAACGTAGCTCGACGCACTTCGTCAGCACCTTTTGACACAGGCGCTGACACCTGAGTCGTATCCTCAACGACCTGCTGAATCTCTCCGGGGCTGATCGTGCTGGTCTTCCCAGCATGCTCAATCTCAGCCCCACGGTAGCACTCGATATAAAATCCCATGTAAAGCACTCCTTCAGTTGAAGAAGTGACTCTACCAAATCTTCCCCAAGGACCGGTCAATTAGCAGCCGATGCGAGTGAGGCTCCCGGCGTTGCATCCAGCATGCTTGCAGGGAACAAATGTTCACGGGACAAATGTTCGTCTCAACCAGCACTTCGCAACGATGCCGACTTTGGATCGTAAATGACTCCAGCGATCGAGCCGTCGCGAATACGCTCCACAGCCTCGTTGATAACGTGCAGCGGTACCAGAAACCACTCCCTGGGTTTGACCGGATTACCGAAGCGATCAGGGATCGTCAGCTCAATCTGGGCAGGGCTGAACAGGCGGTGGAACACGTTTTCCATTCGCGTGCGATTGATGTTGTGCAGCTTGTAGGTGGCGACCACCTCAACATCCGCCAGCAGGTAGGTGGCGTCCTTGTCAGCCCCGGCGATACGTGTTTCAACCTTGCCGCCAGTGACGCCGATCTTGTGGATCAGCTCGCGATGCTCGGCCACGAAGGGATGCGTTGAGTGGCTGCGCAGGACGTAAATGGTGCCACTCTCGATGTCGTCGGGCTCCAGTGTTTCGCCAAACAACGGGCCGGCATCCGCATCGGTAATACGACGGCCGGCATCGTCCTTGTAGAGCGCACGCTGCAAGGATCTTCGCAGTAGATTGCTCTCGGTGCCGTTGGAGTAAATCACCCTCAGCCGGGCATCGCTTTCACCATTCGGAGCTTTGAAGGTCTCGCCAACATCAGCGACATATACCGTCTGCCCACCGAGAATGAAGAACTGGCCCTCCTCGATGCTCGCATCACGGATGAAAGTGCGGGTAACTCGAACGCCCGACTGCAGCTCGCGCTGCACTTGCTCAAACAGCGGCTGGAACCGCTCAAAGTCCTCGCAACGCTCGCGCTGCGCAATCTCCTCGGCCTCACGCTTTTCGGCATTGCTGCGAACGTGACGGAGGTTCTGAATATCCGAACCCTCGTCGTCGCCGGCCAGTTCCGCCAACAGTTCGTCGTCCGTCATGGTGTAGTCGCCTTGTGGCTCCCGCACCTCAAACGCATTCAGTAGGCCCTGATGATCGAGAGGCATGAGCAGGGTGCGACATTCTTCCTGATCGCGCAGGCGATCAAGGCGCACGGCATACAGGCGCTCGAAGATGTCTTTATCATCGCCGTGGCGCGGTGCATGGCCGTGCTCCTCAACAAAGCGCTGAATGTCTTCGAAGCCGGCAATGATGCGCTCCTCGCGAGGAGTGCGGCCGGTCTTCTTGTCTGAAGTGGCGAAATCGGAAAGCTCCGCTTCCAGCTCATCCAGATCAAATTCGTTAGCCATAACGACCCTCTTTCTTGAAACGCATAAAGGCCGCAGCGCCTTCCGCCATGCTCCGCTCCCATGGGTCTTGAGCAGTCAGGGAAGGCACCCGGCCATGATCCTTCTTGAATTTTACCGCCCGCACGGCGAGGTCTTTGGCCTCTTCAGGCGTCAGGCGAGTGCGTTTGGCACCAATCACTGCCGCAACCTGCTTGAGACTTTCCTCACTCATGGTCTTTGCGAGGATGGCGTAGGCCTCGCTGAACGGGTTGATCCGGTCGATCAGGTCGATATCCAGCTCACGCACATCCATCGCGAACTTGCGCACGCCATCAATCAGGGCAGTGCTCGGAGCGCTGTTTGCCCCAGTGACGGTGCCTTGCAGGTCATCACCCAGCACCAGTTGCTTGGCTTGCTGAGTCAAGTTCAGTGCCGCAATGGCGTGCTGGCGAACGGCCTCCTGATCCTCGGCATCTAGTTCGGGGTACTTGTCGCGGATGATCTTACCCATGCGCAGCTGGGTCAGCTCTTCGGGAACCAGTTCCTCATCGAACAGACCGCGCTCAATGTTGGTCTTGTCCTGAACGAAGCTGGCAATCACCTCGTTCAGGTCTTCCTGACAGATACGGCTGGCCTCAGGGCTCTTGGGTTCGGCCAGACCTTTGATCTCGATCTGCAGCTGCCCGGTTTCATGGTTGAAACCCACGTTGCACTTGTCGGGCTGATAGCCCGCATCGCCATAGTCAAAGCCTTCCTGCGGCCCAGAGGTAGGAGTCTTCGGCTTGAACTCAAAACGCGGGGCCAAAACCTGCTCCATCAGTAGGCTGGCAGCAATTGCCTTGAGCGTATCGTTCACCGCCTCGGTCACCACCTTCTCGCTGGCATCTGGCTCGGCGATGAGGTTGGTGAAGCGTGCCCGTGCTTTGCCAGGGGCATCGCGTGTCGCACGCCCAATGATCTGCACGATCTCGGTCAGGCTGGAACGGTAACCGACCGTAAGGGCATGCTCGCACCAAATCCAGTCGAAGCCCTCTTTGGCCATGCCCAGGGCAATGATGATGTCCACATGATCGCGGTTGTTCTTCTGGGCCGGGTCTTTCAAGGCGGCCGAAACCTTATCGCGCTTGGCCGGGTCGTCATCCACCAGGTCAGCAATACGCAGTACACGCCCATCGGCGGTCTTCACCAGCTGGAAGCCCGTAACCGGGTCGGTGCCCTGCCACTCGCCTAGCTCTTCAATGATGTGCTCCACCTCGCGAATCTTGTCCTTGGTGCTCTCGCGGGAGTTCACGTTGGGGATGTGGAGGATGGTCTTTTCGTTCGGATCGAGGACCTTGAGGATGTCGTCGGAGTAAGCCCCTGAGTAGAAGTAGTAACCAATATCCAGCTTCTTCAGGTGCTCGTAACCGTTGAGCTGCTCGTAGTAGGTGTAGGTCACGGTATCGAAGCGGGCTTCGTCAGCGGGTGAAAGCACAGCCTCGGCATCTCCACGGAAGTAGGAGCCGGTCATCGCCACGATGTGCACCTTGTCACGGGCGATCAGCTGGCCCAGGTACGTGCCCAGCCTGTTTTCGGGGTTAGCGGAAACGTGGTGGAACTCGTCCACGGCGATCAAGCGATCATCGAACGCCGCCACCCCGAATTTTTCCACCGCAAAACGGAAGGTGGCATGGGTACAAACCAGCACCTGGTCGCTGCTTTCCAGGAACGTTCCCACTGCATTGACCTTACCGCCATCGTCGGTGCCGGGGGCATCGCACAGGTTCCAACGCGGCTCCACATGCCAGTCGGCCCAGAAACCGTGTCGGCTAAGCGGCTCATCGTGAAAGCTCGAACCAATGGATTTTTCCGGCACCACAATGATGGCCTGCTTGATGCCCTGGTGCGCCAGCTTGTCCAGAGCGATGAACATCAAGGCCCGACTTTTACCTGAAGCAGGCGGTGACTTGATCAGCAGGTACTGCTCACCACGTCGCTCGAAGACGCGCTCCTGCATCGGGCGCATGCCAAGCTCGTTGGCCTTGGTGGAGCGTCCGTTCTGGGCATAGGAGACGGAAACGGAAGGAACGGTTTGGGTCATGGCTATGCATCCATTCAGGGCTTCTTGCCCGTGTCTTTAAGGGTGTGTTCGAGCTGCTCGATTTCCTTGAGGTCATCCGCATCGGCCTGGATTCGCTCAGCCTCGCGGCGCTTCTGATCGAATGCTTCGTAACGCTCATGGGCAAGCTGCTCCATCCTATCGCGGCTGACGGAGCCAGCGCCCTGCAGGATGGGCTGGTCGTTAAAGGCCAGCATCTTGTCTACGTTGCTACGCCAGAAGTCCAGGGTCAGCGCCTTCTGCTGTTTGACGCGCAGCTCAGCCTGCTCCAGGAATATCACCACCAAGCGGTTGAGTGTGTCGATCTCGTCAGCCGTCAGATAGTTCTTGGCGACGATCACGTCCTGCTTACGCACCCGTGAGCCGCTCCAGGTGTTCAGAGCCATATTGGGCTGGTTGGGATCGGCACGCTTGACCACTAGTTCGGCAGCTGTATGGCCGGTGGTGGCGTAAAGCAGCTTATTCTGTACCTCGGCGAAGAACAGCGCGGTTTCCTGCTCACGAATGCGGTAATCAGAGCTCAGGGCAAACAGCTCGCGTACCTTTTGGTAGAAGCGCTTCTCCGAGGCACGAATCTCGCGGATGCGCGCCAGTAACTCGTCGAAGTGATCCCAGCCACCGGGGTTCTTCAGGCGCTGGTCATCCAGCACGAAGCCCTTGAGCAGAAACTCCTTGAGGTGGCTGCTGGCCCACTGGCGGAACTGCACGCCTCGCGGCGAACGCACCCGGTAGCCGATGGCCAGGATCAGGTCGAGGTTGTAATGAGTCAGCTTGCGCTTGACCTGGCGCTGGCCCTCGACTTGAACTGTCAAGGATTCCTTGACAGTTGCCTCGGTGCTCAGCTCGCCGTCCTCGAAAATGTTCTTGGCATGCAGGGACACGTTCTGCTTGGTGGTCTGGAACAGCTCGGCAATTTCCAACTGGCTCAGCCACACGCTTTGGCCCTCGACGCGCAGATGCAGCCGCGTCTGGCCATCCTCCGAGCTGTACAGAATCAAATCAGTCATCGCTTCGCCTTCCCTGGTTTCTGCTTGGCCGTCATCTCGGTGTAAAGCTCGAACAGCTTCTCCAGGCGCTCGGTGTCGTTTTTGAAACGGCGCCCGATATAGATGCGCTCCAGCACTTCGTCATTGCGCTCATGGGCGGCACGCAGGTTGGCCGGCATTTTTTCCGGTGCGTATAGCTCTGCAATTGCGGCAGGGAAGTGGGCTTCACGGGCCAACAGGATATCCTCGGCGCAGCGGGTAAGGTCAGCCTTGTTTTTTTCGGTCAGGGCCGGGACTGGGAAGGTGTTCCAGCCCAATGTATTGGAATAGCGGAAATCAGTTTTCATCTTGCCGCAGACATTCGCTATCCAGACCAAGTGCAGGCGTGAGGCGATCAGGGCCAAATTCCACAGTGGTGCGTCGTAAAGTGCTAGGGCTTGGTCTTGAACGATGGATTTCGCTCCCAATAACCCAACAGGCAAATAGGGACGTGTTTCCGAGCTGACACGTGGCATGACAAGCAAGTGGTTAACTGCCGTGACCTGATCTCGGAATCGGTAAGGAGTTTCTGCCAGCTTCTGCGCTGCCTTGTCCTGCTTTGCAGCTTTTCGGGAGAGCTCCACCTCGGCAGCCTTCGCAGCAATGGAGGCAAACTGCATAGCTTTTTCTGCGTCTTGCTCCTCAATCCACAGGCAAGCACGCGGTGCTGCGTTGATGAACTCCTGTGCTCCATATAAGGGGCGAACATAACGAGCAATCTCGGGCATTTCGACAGTCAGTTCGCGCGCTTCGCTCATTGGAAAAATCAACGCCCCACCATAATAAGGATGGTTACCGAACTGCATGGTGGCTAATCCCGACAGGGGCATCGATTGGGCGTGAACCTCGATATTGGGTGCGGCAACTAAGTAGGCATTAATATTGTCGGTCTCGCGCAGCACGGTCTCGCCATCATCATTGATAGAGAACAGATGTCGAGGGATGCTTGGATTACGGGAAACACCTACGATAACAACAGTGACACCAGCGTTGTGGCTAGCGAGGTTGGCCCACCTGAATGAAGTGTGAGCAAAAATAATTTGGCAGCCCGACTTAAAAATCGCAGGCCAGAGAATAGGTACCTGTTGGCCCTGACAAATTGAGTTGGTGGATACAAAGGCCGCTGCGCCTGTGGTGTGCGCGCAGTAGTCCGCAGCTTTCATAAACCAGCCGCTTACATAGTCTAAAGATTTCCAGCTTTTTACACGCCCCTCAAAAATCGCCCCTAACTCGGCTTTCTGCTCGCCCGAAAGCCATTTGGAGCCCAAGTAGGGCGGATTGCCACAGATATAGGTCTCACCCCCTTCGTTTTCGAAGTCGATCGTTACTTGATCTAGCGGGAGTTGAAAAAGATCATTAGTTCTGAGGCTCACTCCTGTGCCAGTAGGGGGACAAACATCGAGCCAATCCAGAATCAGAGCATTACCACAAGTAATCCAGTTCTGATTGCTCAGCGGAAGAAACTCTAGCAGCGCCTCCTTTTGCCCTCGGTAAAGAACATCGCATTGATACTCCGCGATGATAAGGGCCAGGCGAGCGATTTCTGCAGAAAAATCCCGCAGTTCGATACCTCGGAAATTGGTCAGTGGGATATCGCTCTTGCGCCCAGGCTCACCACGACGCTCATTGAGCGTGTTTTCAATCTCACGCAGCTGCTTGTAGGCGATAACCAGGAAGTTGCCCGAGCCGCAGGCCGGGTCGAATACCCGAATACGTGCCAGGCGTTTGCGCAGGTTGAGCAAGATGCGCGGGTTATCACCAGCCTCATCCAGCTTGGCACGCAGCTCATCGAGAAACAGCGGGTTCAACACCTTGAGGATATTGGGCACGCTGGTGTAGTGCATGCCCAGAGCGCCGCGCTCTTCGTCGTCGGCCACGGCCTGAATCATGGAGCCGAAGATATCGGGGTTGATCTGCTTCCAGTCCAGCGCGCCGATATGCAGCAGATAGCTCCGTGCAATGCGAGAAAAACGCGGCACATCCGGCTCGCCGGAGAACAGCCCACCGTTGACATAGGGAAAAGCATCCGCCCAGCGCGGCAGATTTGCCGAAGCTCGCTGAGCAATCGGCGTGTTCATGGCGCGGAAGATCTCGCCCATCACCTCATGCAGATTGCTTGCATCGCGGTCGCTCATCTGCGCGAGGGTGTCGGTAAACAGGCCGGTGCCGTTGAAAATGTCGGTATCTTCAGCGAAGAAGCAGAAGATCAGCCGCGCCATGAAATGGTTCATCTCATGGCGGCGTTCGGCGGTGCCCCAGGTCGGGTTGTCCTTGAGCAGCTCCACATAAAGCCGGTTCAGTCGGCTGGTCGCGCGGATATCAAAGGAGTTCTCGCGAATCTGCTTGACCGTGGAGATACCCGCCAACGGCAGGAAAAAGCCAAAGTGGTCAGGAAACTGCGAGTAGCTGCAGGCGATGACTTCGCCGCTTTCCAGCTCTTCTGCCTCCAGCATCTGGCCATCGGTGGCGAGCACATACTTGGCCTTGGCGCGCGCCGTGGCAGGGCTGGCCTTGAGTGCCGCCAGGGTCTCGGTGACCTTGCCTGGCTCACACACAGCCAGGTGGATATTGCTGGTCTGTAGCACGCCGCCCAGATCGGACTTGTTGGTTGAGCCCGAACGCAGGCGCTTGAGAGTGGTTTCCTTATTACCGAAGGCCTGCAGGAAGGCATAAGGGAACTCGACCCGGTCAAACGGCTGGCTGGCCAGGTCGGTGATGGCTTGTTCGATTTCTACGGCGTTCATATAGGGCTGTTCCGATCACTGCTGCCAAGGCGGCAAAGGGGGCCTTTAGGCCCACCATCCATGCAAAGTGCATGGATGATAAAGGAACGAGCATTGGCATGTGAAAAAGATCCAAGCCGACCGACCGATACAATTGCCGCACCCGCCACCGGAGCAGCAGGAGCCCGGAAATGCGGCTTTTCACCCACATCGGCCAGTACTTGTAGTACCCGCGACGATAGGGATGATCAGCTCATCACCTCGCTACATTTGGTGGTCGTACCGGGCGATTTTCAGCATGTAACAGACGTAGTCCAGCTTCTCTTCGGTCGGCTCATCATCACGCAGCCAGCGCACCTTAATGTCTAGGTACTGCGCCCACTCAATGCCCTTCTTGAAGCCACGGCGGTCATCATTTTTTGCCGCAACCTCGACGTACTGATTAACCAGCTTGTATTGGTTTTTGCCTGCCCGGTACTTGGCATTTTCAAAGGCCGCCTGGAAGTGTGGCATGGCAGCCTCGAACTCCTCTCGACGATAGTGATAGACCCCGCGCTGTTGCCGCTGACCGAAAACTGACCCAGTAGAGGCTGTTCTGCCGACTGAAAACTGACCCAGGTGTTCAACTGCTCCTGCTCAATTTTTGAGCAGGAGAACACAGGGTGATCAGTATGGAAATGATGGGCAAAATCCGCCGGATGTATTTCCGCGACAAGCTGTCGCTGCATGAGATAGCCAAGCGCACCGGGTTGGCGCGCAACACGATTCGCAAGTGGGTCAGAGCACCTGAGGCCAAGCAGCCGGTGTACCAACGCCGCGCGATCTTCAACAAACTCAGCCCTTTTCACGCCACGCTGGAGCAGGCGCTAAAAGCCGATTCGCTGCGGCCCAAGCAACAGCGGCGCAGTGCCAAGGCGCTGTTGGCGCAAATCAAAGCCGAAGGCTATGACGGTGGCTACAGCCAGCTCACCGCGTTTATCCGTGCCTGGCGAGGGGGACAGGGCAAGGCGTCGCAGGCCTTTGTGCCGCTGACCTTTGCTCTTGGCGAGGCGTTTCAGTTTGACTGGAGCGAGGAAGGCTTGCTGGTCGGCGGCATTTACCGGCGTATGCAGGTGGCACATCTGAAGCTGTGTGCCAGCCGTGCGTTCTGGCTTGTGGCGTATCCGAGCCAGGGCCATGAGATGTTATTTGACGCCCATACACGCTCGTTCGGCGCCTTGGGCGGCGTGCCGCGCCGGGGCATCTACGACAACATGAAGACCGCCGTCGACAAGGTCAATAAGGGCAAAGGCCGGGCGGTGAATGCGCGCTTTGCGGTGATGTGCGCGCATTACCTGTTCGATCCGGACTTCTGCAACGTCGCCGCTGGTTGGGAAAAGGGCATCGTTGAAAAGAACGTGCAAGACAGCCGTAGGCGCATCTGGCTAGACGCCCAGGACTGTCATTTTCACTCCTTCGAGGAACTCAATGCCTGGCTGGGCCAGCGCTGCCGCGCGCTTTGGAACGAGCTGACGCACCCTCAATACAGCGGGCTGAGTGTAGCCGAAGTGCTGGAGTTGGAGCGCGCTGAACTGATGCCTGTGCCAGCGCCATTCGACGGTTACGTCGAGCGGCCTGCGCGGGTCTCCAGCACCTGCCTGGTCAGCGTCGGGCGCAACCGCTACTCGGTGCCATGTGAGTACGCGGGTAAGTGGGTCAGCAGCCGTTTGTATCCGACGCGAATCGAGGTGGTGGCCGATGATGCGCTGATTGCCAGCCATGTCCGCTTGCTGGATCGCGACCAGGTCAGCTATGACTGGCAGCACTACCTCCCGCTGATCGAACGCAAGCCCGGTGCGCTGCGCAACGGAGCGCCCTTTGCTGATCTGCCAGCGCCGCTGCGTCAGCTTAAGCACGGTCTGGGGCGTCATGCCGGCGGTGACCGGATCATGGCGCAAGTCCTGGCTGCCGTACCGGTCGCCGGACTCGATGCCGTGCTGGTAGCCGTTGAGCTGGTACTGGAGAGCGGCAGCCTGAGCGCCGAACACATCCTCAATGTCGTGGCACGGCTGGCCGCGACCGAACCACCACCCAGCGTCGAAACCCACTTGTCGCTCAAGGAAGCCCCCGTCGCTAACACGGCGCGCTACGACCGCCTGCGTGGCCAGGCCGAGGAGGTCGGTCATGCGTGATTTGATGGCGGAACTCAAGGAGCTGCGCCTGCACGGCATGGCCACGGCCTGGGCGGAGTTAACTGCACAGGGTGAGTCGAACACAGCCTCGTCCAAGTGGCTGCTCGAACACCTGCTGGAACAAGAGCACACAGATCGCGCCATGCGCTCGGTGAGCCACCAGATGAACATGGCCAAGCTGCCGATGCACCGCGATCTGGCCAGCTTCGATTTCAACACCTCTAGCGCCGACGCACGCCTGATCAGCGAGCTGGCCAGCCTGGCCTTTACCGACACCGCGCAGAACGTGGTGCTGATCGGTGGGCCAGGCACCGGTAAAACCCACCTAGCCACCGCGCTGGCCGTGTCCGGCATCACCCGGCATGGCAAGCGCGTGCGCTTCTACTCCACGGTCGATCTGGTCAATCTGCTGGAGCGCGAAAAACACGACGGCAAAGCCGGGCGGATCGCCCAGGCACTGCTGCGCATGGATCTGGTCATCCTCGACGAACTGGGTTATCTGCCGTTCAGCCAGGCTGGCGGTGCGTTGCTGTTTCACCTGCTGTCCAAGCTGTACGAACACACCAGCGTGGTGATCACCACCAACCTGAGCTTCGCCGAATGGTCGAGCGTGTTCGGCGACGCCAAGATGACCACCGCCCTGCTGGATCGGCTGACCCACCACTGCCACATCGTCGAAACCGGTAACGAGTCCTATCGCCTGCAACACAGTAGCTTGGCGGCCCAGGCCAAGATCAAATCACGGGAGCGAAAGCGTAAGGGCGGCCAAGAACCGGAGGACGATGAGCCGTTCTGATTTCATGGCGACGACGGCCTGCTACATGGCTGCGTGTGGCAGGTCTTCAACAGCTGAACTGGGACAGCGAGGGAGTGGGTTCAAAAGCAGCTGCGCTGGTAGACTTATCCACAGTTGCTGGTAACAAAATCAGCAATCCGCCCTGGGTCAAATTTCAATCGGCAGGGTGGGTCAATTTTCCATCAGCGCCAACACCCGCGCAACCAGGGCACCATCCAGCAGAGTTGCTCATCCAGGCCGTAAGCAGCTACCTGAGCGGCATACTCGTCAATTTGATTTAGCTGGGTTGCTGGAGAACTCTTGAGGTCAAAACCTTTAAACAGAAGCTCGGCAAAACCGTGGGGTGGAAGAAATGCTGACTGCCGCTGAATGCGATCTAAAAGGGAGCACACGGCATAAAGGCCGTACTTACTCTTGAGCGCAGCGAGAACATCGTCTCGTAGTGGCACTCCCGGACGAGCATCCATGAGCCGCTGCACAGTGTCGACGACGGCAGCCAATTTGCCGTCGAAAAAAGTCCAGTAATGGCTGCAAGCATTTAGCCACGTATACAGCGCTGACTCAGGTGATTCTTGTCGCTGCATTACCGGTGCAAGCTCAGCCTTGAACTCATTGACGTCATCAGCAATCCACAGGGCGTGCTCGCGAAATTGTTCGCAGACATCGGCGAGGTAGTGATGATCGTAGGCGTCCGCAATTTCCCTTGCGAGGTAGCTCGACACCCGCGCCACCATCAATGCTACGAAGATGCTGACTTGAAGCTCTTTGGGTATCTCTCGCCCGATTTGCGCGAGCGCGGCGAAGGATTCTTCGAAATTTCTAAACAGGGCAGGAAGCGCCGGCAGTCTTGCACCCCGCGTCCACTTGATGGCGTTGTCGAGGTTCTGCTGAAGCGTATTGTTGTCGCTTCGCGGGTTCTTGCCTGGGTAGTGGAACTGCGTCTGCGAGAGATCACAGCGCGCATAGACCCAGCGCATGACCTTTTCCAGCGGCATTACTAGGCGGCCATCTTCAGCGACCGTCGGCAGGTACCAGAATTCTTCTTCCGGCACTTCGAGCGCCAGGTCTGCAATTCTGTGTTTGAGCAGGCTCTGATTCAGCGACACGACCAGCAAAGGGATTGCCCTGATCGAGATGAAGTACCGAAGGGTTTCCGCCTTGCTGAGGTAGGTACCCTCTTCACGAACCAGTCGGCTGTATGCCTCTAGCAGATCATCGAGCGGATCGCCTATGGCGCTCATGACCTGGATGCTGGGCAAATACGCCGTCAGGATGCTGCTGAGCGTTTGAATCACCTGCTCGAAATTCGATAGCAGCCCGCCTTCTTCTTTAGCCAGTCTCGCCAACTGCTTTTGAATGGCCTTCTTCTGCGTCTCGTCGATGTCGTCATGGCTGGCCTCCTTGCGGGGAAGCACGCCGAATGCATCGTAGGCCAGCTTGACCAGCTCGCCCTGGGTGGCAAAGCAAGTATCTCTACTCATCTGAAATCCTTGATACCCCCGGCCAGTGACGACCGGGGGAACGCACTCCTAGCGCTGGTTGGGGTTGAGCTGTTTACCGCGATTGCCATGAACGTGAGCGTTGGTCGGATTGGTTCCCGACGTGCCGCGATTATTGTTCAGCGCATCCGAGCGGTGGTTATGCTGCTGGCGCTGCTGGGTGGTGGTGTTGGGTTGCTTGGACATGATTGTCTCCTGCTGGATGGTTAGGAAGCCGCATCCTAGCCATCCGGCTTTAAGCGGTATCTAGGCTTTTTGGAGACGAACTTTTGTGTGTTCTTCCGCCCCCAGGTATGCCAAGCCATTACCCGCAGGGCCCTAACAGATGCCGCGCCACAGCTCATCCGACTCGACCACGGTGACAAATCGACCAGCAGTAAACCCGTCAGGAAACAACGAGCTCCGACTCTCCTCGTCAAGCTGATCTATCGGCCTGAGGAGCTGCTTCTCATCACGAAGAATAACTTCCATCGCTTCGCGGGATACCACCCTGAAGCCATCGACAGACTGCCCATCGAGCTCAATGGAGGTGTCGACGATCCAGGCACGCAGATCCGCTTCAGGCTGCTGGCCGTGATAGTCCAATCTGGCGCGTAGGTCTTGATCAGTCATCAGCGCACTGAGTACCGCCACCTGCTTGCGCCGTAACTGCCAGGCGGCCTTGCGCAATGTGTTGGTGCGATGCAGCCAAACCTCATGCCTGGTCGAGCGGATATAGCCTGACTTGACCTCAAGCAGCAGTAGCACACCATCCTGGTGGCATATCAGATCCACCTCGCCGGCATCGTCCTCTTCGGTCGCCAGTGGTCGATAACCCACCTCAACGGCAAAGCCTCGTTGCCGGAGACTCTCGGCCAACGCCAGCTCCACGCGCTGGGTTTCTGTCTGCACATCCGCTCTGCGAGCATTCACGCGCCGCAGATTATTGATCGCCGCCGTCAGGTTGTTTTGCTGCGCACCGACCCAAGGAAACTGAAAGCTGTATCGACCGATCTTGTAGAAGGGCTGCTCGTACAGGCGTGGCGTTGGCATCCCTGGCTGCTGCTTGAGTTGCTGCGCTAGTGCTTTGAGGTCGCTGGTCCAGAACTTGAGAATGGCCTTGGCTGAATCAGCACTGCCTAGCGGATGATCCTCGCAGACCGTCCAACCTTTAATCCTACGGATCTTTTCTTCCTCTTCGGACCAGGTCATGGGGAACCTGTTCTCTCCCGACAACAAGCCATCCATGGCCAGATGGCCAAGCGCCTGGGCTAGCACGCCCGAATTGCGGAGATAATGCTGGAATGGCTGAATGAACTGATTTTCAAAGAAAACCGAGGTCAGCTCACTCGCCAGCAGCAAGTGGTGAAGCTGAACCTGGGAGCCATCACTGAGCGAGAGCCGGTCACCCAAGCCGTAGATTTGCTGCAGCTGCAGCTTGCTGCGAACCGCCTTGATAAAGGCCAGCTGGTTCAGCTCATGATTCTCAGGTGAACCGATGATTTGTTCAGCCATGCCGGAGAGAGCGAAGGCATGCACGGCGCGATTCATCCAGTAGTGCCAAAGCAAATCACTCTTACGCCCGGTGCGCAGCCACCGCTCTGTTCCCGCCTCCGACTGGTTGTAGATAACCGGCTCACCGGGTTTTAGCTGGTAACAGCATTCAGGATCAAAGCAGAACCAGTCGATGGAGCCTTCGTAGTCGATCCGCTCTTGAGTGGCGTCAATCAGTAGGGCCAGAGATTCGAGATTTTGACGACATCTCACCCCGTCAGAATTGCTGGATCCGGGAAAGATAATCGGTGACAGGTGCCGTTTCAGCGATTGCCCAAGCCGTGACTCGCTAAGGCGGAAATCCTCTTCCGAGCAAGCGCGAAGCTTGTTCAAAATAATGCGGTTGTAGACCTTCCACTGCTGACCGGAAGGATCATCGGAACCGTCTTCGGTAAATGCCTGGTAGGCCAGCACACTTAGGTAGGAAAACAGCTCCAGCAGCGACAAGTGCTTTAGCTGTTTTTCGGCGTGAGCAATCAGCTCATCAAAGGGCTTGAGCTGATCCAGCAACCGATCACAGACACCGAAGAAGACTTGCCAGTCCTCCCCTGTGAGCGCCACACGCAGCGCAAGCCAGAGGGGCGACTCGATACGCTCAAACAGCTTCGAGTAGCGAATCGCCCATCTGAGGGTTTCCGGGTTATGGCTGGCAAGGTGCAACAGCAGCTCGATGCTGACTGCATTATCGAAATGCAGCACCCGGCTGAGTGCCAGGCTAGCGAGCTCGGATTGAGCAACCGCATCCGCATCAAGCCAAAACGATGCTGTTGCCAGGCCTTGCGCACGCTCAAGTGCTGACTGGTTCTTACCAGCCGGGCGCTGGTCGAGGAAATGATGCAGGCTCTCATCAAGAGCACGGCCCTTGCTAATCTCTGACTGATTCCGTTCGTATACCGACTGGTAATGCCGCCGGCAGCACTCTCCATTTTCCGTCATCCCGCAGCGCTCTCGTCAGCATTCTATTCCTGGCCGGAGCCTAAACCATCGGCCGGCCAGGATTCCATGCGCATGACGCTATTGCGCAGTAGGTAGCCACTACCCTCGGCTGGTGCCGAATCCCCGCTGACGATTCCCGTAGGACTTGGTCGCTTTCTTACACAGGTAGCTGGCTCGGTAGAACAGATCGGTCAGCTCGTCGCCCTTGCCTCGACGCTTTACTCGATCGATTCGATACTCAGCATCCTTCGGGATGTGCACCAGCCCCCTGACGTGGTCGACGTGAAGACGCAGCGCACGTGCCCAGGACTCCTCTATACGGCTGATCATGTTCACCCGGCCTGAACCCAAGCGTCCAATGGTGTAGTAAGCATCGCGGTTCAACAGGATCAGCAGATGATAATGCTGCCGGCCGCCATGACCGATCTCTCTCGACCAGACATACCGTACTTTGCAGCCACGCGAGCAGCTACGCTCAGCCAACCGTTCTTGGTGGTACTGGATTTTCTTAGTAAACGATTCGAAAAACCGGCTGATGACCTGGTTCGTATAGGCGAAGTCGGGTAGCTCGACACCCTGAGGCAAACGGAGATCCACCCTGTAGGCCAAGATCCTCGGATACTCAGCCAATGCCAGGTCGATAGTGCGCTGGAGATCAGACAGGTACTCCCGAATAAAGGGGCCTACTTCGCTCTGTATGGGAAAGCCCTCGAAGGTATTCCCGTAGTACAGATGGAGGTTGGGATTGTCAGGGTGACGGAGTGGGTAGCGCCGGGTGGGTTCGTTATCGTTGAGCATGGTTATGACCTCTCGTTGGTTGAGTTTCATAACCTGTGTCTGCTGTGTACTTTTTAACCGCTACCTGTCCTCGCCTGATCAGTTGGTTGATCTCTCTGGATACGCTGTAGTGTTAGCCCTTCTGGTATTGGCTCAGTGTCCGACTCCCTGTGTAGGTACGTGAAGATTACTACTCGGGTAGGCGTGAACCCTTCGGGTGGTAACAGCTAGTAAAAGCATAATACCCGCACCGCAATTTCCTTCTCCGACCAGCTCGGGCAAAGCCACCTCAATCCTCCCGCCATAGCGGCAATTTTTGCCGAGTTCGGATTTCGGAAATAAATCAAGCCGAAGAGGCCGGAGCCAGATATCGGAACAGAGGCTGTTGAGGCGGCGGGAGCGACACCACCCCGACTTGCCATGCGAGGCTGAACAGCCAGTAACTGAACGGCGGCATAAGCGCCATGACCAGCCGTAGCCGGTCATGGTGCAGGTGGCGGTTCTAGCTGGCCATGCTCAGATGGCCGACGGGACGTGTGGACGCTCCCTCAGCTTGGTCACGCTCCTCGATCCGGGCCAGGATCCAGTCGTGCACCTCGCTATCAACCCAGCCGACGCAGCGGTCGCCGAGCGATACCGGTTTCGGGAAGGTGCCTTCCGAGATGTATTTGTAGATGGTCGACCGCGCCAGGCCAGTCGAGTCGATGACTTCTTTAAGACGGATGATTCGCATGAGCAGGCTCCTCTGTGGCTCAGAGGATCTGCGGAGGCCGTATAAAAATACTGCCTGTTACCCGGCAGCTCGTGCTGGCGTGAGCAACCCTGACTTTTCGCGCAGCTCCAGCGGAATATCCACCTCCCTCAACACGCTTTTCACCACAGGATCATCGTACCCCTTGGTGACCATCCAATGCTTGGCCAGACCTTGGCCCGAGGCTCTTTCAGTCAACAGAGCGATGCAACGGTGGCCAGTCGACACATGCGCCGGCACCAAGATGTAGCTAACCCTGGCCAGATCAATGCTGGATACCTGCGAAAAACGTTGGACCACCTCTCTGGCCAGCTCAAGGACTTGTTGGTGGAGGAAGTCGAAAATCTCCTCGTGGTCCAGACTCGCTTTGTCCTTGGGGTCAAGCATCGGCAGTCGAAAGAATGCCGCCACTTGCTCCGTCACCGTCGAGTCCACACAGCGCACCTTTCTCCATCCAGCAGAATCAGTCTGAACCCAGTGGCGCGACAGTAAGCCCAATACGCAGTCACAAATAAAAAGCTCAAGCTGATCAAACGCATGATCTGGCGCTCGCCTGAAGAGACGAACCACGCTGCGAGGTGCCAAGTATTCCCCTCCCTTTAGGAAGGAGTTTCGATCGAGTTTGACGCCAGCCAAAAACTTGTAGTCGATGTCTTGATCGGCGACCTTCTTATGCACCACGACGGAAACAACGTCGTCAGCAGGTGAAAGCTGAAGATGGTTCAGATTAAGCCAGTAAACGCTCCTGAGCTTCTCCGCGAAAATCGGACTCGCCAGCCCAGGTATGTGTCTCCGAATGAACCCCAGCTTCGTAAGCCTGCGCAATCGCTGCTTGAGAGAGGCCGCATCCATTCCCGTCAGCAAGCAGAGCTCCTTGCTACTCAGCCCCCTAGCAACCCCAAAGGGATCTGCGTGGCTTAGCAAGATCATGAGCAGCAAACGATTCGCTAAGCTGAGCTTCCCCGCCCGCACTGGAGCAACTCGCTTCTCGTCTCGCGAGCGTGTGTTGAGCTCCTTCGCAGTCGGCGCATCGTCCTTCCAGCCAGACCAGATGGCCCTGATGCACTCGCCACCCAAGACATGCTTGACCAAACCGGGGTGGTTCAGCGTCCTTTCCTCGACATCCCGCAGAGCCGACTGGATAGCTTTACTCATCTCGTAGGTACACCTTGGCCGCCCCTTCCCTTCGGGCTGAGTAACGACTCGCAGCACCCCCACATCAACCAGTTGGGCAACCGCTTTTGAAACGGCTTGAACCGGAAGCCGCAGGTCTTCAGCCAATTGCTTCTGCGAACGAGGCTTAGGCGTTACCGCGCCATAATTCTCCCAGAATGCAATGAGCAAAAATTTAGCATCTGGATCAGCAGCCATTAGCTTCGCATCAAGAAGCCTACCAAGCATATAACCTCCAATTTTTAACTCGTAAATATACCCTATATCTACGATGCCTTAGTTACAGTAACGACTCACATAACAACACGTAACGTTTTACTAACATATCAGTGTCAAAGCTGATAACGGTTGCGCAACGAAACAGTAACGATATAAATTTTCCCGAAGGCTTGGCTTTGGCTCATAGCCCAAATGGCCCGCCTGGAGGATGAGATGTCAGAAAATGAGAAACCACTGAAGTGGCTGCGCAAGCAGGATGGTGAGTGGGAATGGGCAGCCGATTACCTCAGGCACCGGCTCGATGCCGAGTACATGAGGAGGCTCAAGGGCGATGCGTTTACCCGGTTTGCGACCTACGAGAACGTCGTTGCTGCTATCAGGCAGATCCAAGAGGACAGGCTGGACCTGGTCATAAGACTGCAGGGAGCTATACGGCAGCGTCGCTACCGCTCTGACAGCAATGGCCGAAAACCTCGAACATTCACCCTCAGCAAACAAACCCTTTCCAAGCTGGACTCAATCGCAAAGCGAAATAACACTGACGAGACAGCTGTAATCACAGCGCTCATAGAAAGAGAAGGACTGGCCGCCGAGGCCGAGAGGGATTACAAAAAGCAGCTCAAGGAATCAGTCGCGCGCGAGCAAAAGAAAGCAGCCCAGACAGTTGCGACCATGACCACTCAACAGGACCTGGCGTTGAAGTACGCCGAGCGATACCTAAAGCTTCTTGCTCAGTGGGAGCTGGCGCACCCAAACGAGACACCACCCGCCGCCAGCGATGAAGACATCGCCAAATTTGTTGAGCCCAAACTGAAGGATCTGAAAGACGCCATAGACTACGTTGCCTTCAGAGACTCAGTGTTCACAGAGCGCGCCTCTTAGTCAGCAGCGAAAGGGAGGCTGCCGAGAGAAAGAGCGCACGCCGCGTTACCATGTCCGGGAACCATAGGGCCAAGCCAAAGCGCACTCGACATCCTGAGTTCAAATCCAGTCGCTTGGTATTCCAAAAAGTATTCCACAGAAATAGTTAACCGTAACTTTTCCTTTTCTTTCAAATAGATACAAGCTTGATTCAGATTACCCCGGCCCACCAAATTCCAAAAAAGAAGACGCCCTAGGGCGTCTTTTTTTGTGTCTGGAATAATCTACCTCACCGGCTTGGGCGTTACAGATTGTTTCGAAATGCCGCGAAAAAAACAGATTTATTCCCTTTCTTGTAGGGCATTTCCCAAAGATACTCTCGGCCGCTGTTTTCCGTTGCGATCGGTTTTTCAGGGTCTTAGTCTCGATGGGTCGTTGCACATCAACGGCATGACTTTGACAGGTCGCGACGGTAAACAACAAAGCGGTTCGTCGTTATGGCGGCTGTACGTGCGGGCACGCTTGCGTGCGCCGGAACTTGTTGTTTCCGCCGGTCTGTCAACCCGCGTACAGCTGCCACCCTCTGTTTGACAGCAGATGGTGACGGCCCTGAAATGGAAGCAATCATGTTGAAGACAGTCCCCGATCCACCCCACCTCCTCCACGCCCTGGAAGACACGCTGATGATGGCCGCCGACTACGCGCTCCGCGCCGAAGCCGTCGTCCAGCAGGCAATGCTGATGCAGCCCAAGTCACCTGTGTCGCTGCTGATCATGACGTCGATGCACGAGCTCGACAGCTTGCGCAAACTGCTCGAAACGGCCCTGGCCCAGATCCAGAAACCCGCCGCCCCGCAGACACTGCACTGATCCGCAGCATGCTCAGCCTCGCCTGCCAGGCCAGGCCAGGCCTCTACGACTTCAGGGAGATCAAACAATGGCCACCGAAGAAACCCGATTCACCGTTGGCAAAACCACCTTCTTCCAAGGCGAAAACCAGACCCACCCATTATTCCGCATCGAACCCGGCATCCCTTGCCAGGCCGCCCGCGAACAGGCTTCAGAACTGATGGGCTACGTGCGCGACCTGTCCATCGATGGCCTCATGGAAGACAAACCCCAGCTGCTTTGGGCCTCGCACTACCTAAGCGCCATGGCCAAGGCCCTGCTGGATGACGCGGAACTGGGCATGACGACAACGCCCTGAATCAACATTGAGCCGCTCTGCTCCTGAGGGCGGCTGTTCAAACGCGCCCCACCGCCCGCCTCACCTTGTCCAGCAACTCGCCCAACCGAAACGGCTTCACCAGCATATCCATCCCCACCCCCAGAAACGCCTGCCGGTCCAGCGCTTCATCGGCATACCCGGTCATGAACACCACCGGCAACCCTGGCCTGCAAACCCTGGCCATATCCGCCAGTTCGCGCCCGCTCAGGGTCGGCAGCCCCACATCGGTCAACAGCAAATCCGGCCCTGGCTCGTGCCGCAGATGGAAAAGCGCCTCGTCGATCGTCGAAGCCAGTGTGCAGCGGTACCCCGCATCGGTCAGTGCCTCGGCCACCGACAGGCGCACCGAAGCCATGTCCTCGACAATCAGCACATGCTCGCCATTGCCGCGGGCATCTTCCGCCACTTCGCGGTGCGGGGGCACGGCGATATCCTCGGTGGCGGGCAACATCAGGGTCACTTCGGTGCCTTCACCCAATACGCTGCGCAGCACTACGTGGCCGCCCGACTGCCGGGCGAAGCCGTATATGGTCGACAGCCCCAAACCGGTCCCCTGGCCCAGCGGTTTGGTAGTGAAGAACGGGTCGAAAACCTTGTCGAGCACATCAGGCTCGATGCCGCTGCCGTTGTCACGCACCGTCACCGCTACATAGGGACCGTCTTGCAGGTTGGGGTCGCCATGGACCAACGCCATACAGGTCTTGACCCAGATCTGCCCGCCCTTGGGCAGGGCATCGCGGGCGTTGATCACCAGGTTGAGCACGGCACTTTCCAGCTGCACGGGGTCGACCAGGGCGATGGCAGGATGGGTAGACAAATCCAGGCTGAGGGTGACGCGTTCGCCGATGGTGCGGGTGAGCAGCTCCTCCAGCGAGCTGACGTGCTGATTGACGTCCACCGGCCGGGTGTCCAGCGGTTGCTGGCGAGCGAAGGCCAACAGGCGGTGGGTCAGCACGGCGGCGCTGTTGGCGGAACTGAGCGCTGCATCGACGTATTTCGGCACCTTTTCCATGCGGCCTTCGGTGACGCGTTTGCGGATCAGCTCGAGGCTGGTGATCACGCCCGTCAGCAGGTTGTTGAAGTCATGGGCGATGCCACCGGTCAGGCTGCCCAGGGCTTCCATCTTCTGCAACTGCAGCAACTGGGCCTCGGTGCGGGCGTGCTCGGCGACTTCCTTGGCCAACTGCGTGGTGGCGTCGTCCAGGCGCGCCAGGTGCGAGCGTTCGCGATGGAGGTGCTCGGTGATGTCTTCGATGAACACCAGGCAAAGCCCAGGCGCGCGATACGGTGACAGCTGCCATTCGGTATCGCGCCGCTCGCCGTGCAGGCGCATGCCCAGGTTGCCGCGCCAGCGCTTGCCGGCGCGCAGGTGCTCGCGCAGTTCTTCCAGCACCAGTGCCTGGCCTTCGGCAAAGCACTCGCGCAGTTGCTGCGGGTCGCGGTTGTCCTGCATCAGGTGGGCGAATGCGTGGTTGCATTCATGCACCTTGAAGGCGGCGTCGAGCACGGCGATAGGCGCCGATACGCTGCGGAAGATTTCCTGAAAACGCGCCTCGCTTTCGCGCAGCGCACGTTCGCTGTCGCGTACCCGCAACAGCGTACGCAGGGTGGCCAGCAATACGTCCGGGTCGACCGGGTGGATCAGGTAGGCATCGGCACCGGCGTTGAGGCCTGTGATGATGTCGCCGCTCTGGATCGATGCTGCCGACACGTGGATCACCGGCAACAAGGCTGTGCCCGGGTCCTGGCGCAGCAGGCGAACGATATCGAAACCGCTCATGTCGGGCAGGTTGACGTCGAGGATGAGTGCATCCACCTGCTGCTCCCTGATCAGCGCCAACCCTTCGCCGCCGGTGCCGGCTTCGAGCACCTCATAGCCATGCACGTCCAACCGCCGGCGCAAGGCGTAGCGGGTGGCCGCGTTGTCGTCGACGATCAGCAGGCGCACATCAGGTTTCATCGGCGTTCTCCTGGGCCAGGGCCAGCGGGATGATCACGAAGAAGCATGAACCGATCCCTGGTTCGCTGGTCACGCCCACCTCACCGCCCAGCAGCGTGGCGAAGCGCTTGCACAGCGACAGCCCCAGGCCGGTGCCGCGCAGGCGTTTCTGCAGCGGCGAGTCGACCTGGGCGAAATCCTCGAACAAGGTGTTCAACAGCCCGGTAGGGATGCCGATGCCGGTATCGCTGACGGCGAAGCGGATCTTGTTTTCGCCTTGCAGTCGGGCAGAAACGCGCACCTCTCCGCGCGAGGTGAATTTCACGGCGTTGGAGATGAAGTTGCGCAGGATCTGCGCAAGCTTCTTGTCGTCGGTGTACAACCTTGGCAGGCCGACCGGCTCTTCGAAAATCAGGTCCACCGCGCTGGCGTCGACAATTGGCCGGAACATTCCGCGCAGGGCCGCGAACAGGTCGAGCATGTCGAACCAGGCCGGCGAAATGGTGATGCGGCCGGCCTCGATCTTGGCCAGGTCGAGGAGATCGTCGACCATGTCCGACAGCTCGCGGGTGGCGGTACTGACGAACGCGACCTGGCGGTGCTGCTCTTCGGACAAGGGGCCATCCAGTTCGTCGGCCAGCAGGCTGGTGATGCTCAGGATCGAGCCCAGCGGTGTGCGGAATTCGTGGCTCATGTAGGACAGGAAGCGGCTTTTCAGGTCCGAAGCCTGGCGCAGTTGTTCAGCCTGGATGTCCAGTTCGGCATACAGCGCCAGCACGCCCTGGTTGGTCTCGTCGAGTTCGGCGCGCAGTGCCTGGTTTTCGGCCTGCAGGCGGGCGACCAGTGCCAATGGGTCGGTCAAGGGTTCAGCCATGGGTGGCCTCCAGGTCGACGACCAGCACTGTCACATCATCCCGCCCACGGCAGAAATCACGGTGCAGCACGGTCGCGATCACGGCCGGATGGCGATGCACCAGGCCAGGGTAGTCTTGAAGGTTCCAGCGCGATTGCAGGCCGTCGCTGTACAGGATGAGCAGGTTGCCGTTTACCTGAGCGTAGTCGAAGGCCTGCGCCTTGCGGTACTGGCCGCCGACAATGCCCGGCAGCGAGGCCAGGCCACGTGCCTGGGCGCCCTGGATCAGGCTGGCGCCGATATTGCCGATGCCGGTGAAGGACAGGCGGTTCTGGCTGGCATCATGCTGGGCGATGGCGACAGCGCCACCGCGGGTGCCGACCATTGCCCGGTGCAGCCGCTCGATCAGCAGCAGCGGATCGATGAATGCATCGGCAGCGAAGGCCACAGCGCCTACCTGCGCGGCCGTCTCGGCATCTGGCCCGTGGCCCAGGCCATCCACCAGCAGCGCGCTGAGGCGGTCGCCGTCGATCGCCACGTGCCAGGTGTCGCCACAGGCCGGGTCGTCACGCAGGGCGTGATGGCTCACGCCGATACGGATGTCGTGACCGGCGTCCTGGCGCCGGTACAAGCGCGCCATGATCACCGAACCTCGCGCATCGGTATATACGTCGAACACCTGCGCCAGGCGCGCAATGGCACCCAGGCCAATGCCTTGGGTGCCGCCGGTGGAATAACCGTCGGCCAGGCAGGTGGCGGTATCGAAGCCCTGCGCCCGGTCCACGGCCAGCAGTTCGACGCCGCAGCCGTTGGCGCCGGGTATCGCGCGCAGGTGCAGCTCGCCGCGTTGTGCATGCTTGAGCACATTGCTGCTCAGTTCGGTCGCCAGCAGGGCCACGCGCCCGGCATCTTCACTGTCGAAGCCTTGTTGCTCGGCCAGCTTCTGCGCCATGCGCCGGGCGTGGCCGACCTGGCTGCTGTCTTCCAGCGGCAACACCAGCGTGAGGCTGGCATGGATGTTCATGCCCATCGCGTGATCGTCACTCGTGTGCCCTCGCCTGGCGCGGTGTCCAGTTCGAATTCGTCGACTAGCCGCCTGGCTCCGGTCAGGCCAAGGCCCAGACCATTGCCGGAGGTCCAGCCGTCGGTCAGCGCCAGGTTGATGTCGGGGATGCCCGGGCCTTCATCGCGGAACACCAGGCGCAAGCCGGTTCGCCCGGCCTCTTCCAGCACCTGCCAGTCCATGTCGCCGCCACCGCCGTAGACCACGGTGTTGCGCGCCAGCTCGCTGACCGCGGTCACCAGTTTGGTCAGGTCCACCAGGCGCATGCCGCATTCGCCGGCCAGCTTGCGGGCCAATTGACGGGCCAGCACCACGTCCTGCTCGATACGCACCGGCAGACTGCCACTGTCATGGGCATTCATACGCGCCTCACGGTCTGGCGCAGGCGCTGCATGCCACGCTCGACGTTCAATGCCGTGTTGACACCGGGCAGGTTCAGGCCCAGCTCCACCAGGGTGATGGCCACCGCTGGCTGCATGCCCACCACCATCACCTGGGCGTCCATCAGCCGCGACAGGCTGGCGATGTCGGCGATCATCCGGCCGATGAAGGAGTCGACCATGTCGAGTGCTGAAATGTCGATCAGCACACCACGGGCCGAGGTGCTGCTGATACGGTCGGTAAGATCGTCCTGCAGGCGCATGGCCAGTTCGTCATGCATGTCGACCTGAATGGTCACCAGCAAGAATTCGCCCATTTGCAGGATCGGTATGCGTTCCATGGCCTTATCCCCGCTCGGCCAGGCTCACACCCAGGCGTGACAGGGCCAGTTTCAGCGCGTCGGCAAGGTTGGCCTTGGTGGTCAGCGTGCCCAGGTCGAGCCCCAGGTGAACGATGGTCTGGGCGATCTGTGGGCGCACCCCACTGATGATGCAGTCGGCACCCATCAGGCGGATTGCAGTCACCGTCTTGAGCAGGTGCTGGGCGACCAGGGTATCGACGGTCGGCACGCCGGTGATATCGATGATGGCGATTTCCGAACCGGTGTCGACGATGCGTTGCAGCAACGATTCCATCACGGTCTGGCTGCGTTGCGAGTCCAGAGTGCCGATCAGCGGCAGCGCCAGCACGCCGTCCCACAGTTTGACCACGGGGGTGGACAGCTCCAGCAGCTCTTCCTGCTGACGCTTGATCACCGCTTCGCGGGTTTTCTGGTAGGTGCGCATGGTGTGCATGCCCAGGCTGTCGAGCAGCTCAGAGATGGCCCACTGCTGCTCGGCGAGGCGCGCAGGCTCATCGCTGTAATGGGCCTGGAGCAAGCCAAACAACGGGCCTTTGAGGGCGAAGATGAAGAACACCGTCTGGTGCGAATCATGACCGAGCTGGGCGCGGCTGGCAGACAACTTCTCCAAAAAGCGCCGGGTTTCCTCCCATTCACCCGTGGCGACATTGCTGTCGCCATCCGATTGCATGCCTTGCGACAGCAGCTGGATGAATTCGCGGGCTTCCTGGTTGAGCGTCTGCTGTTTGATGTTGCGCGTGGCGCCGCTGGCTTCCAGGGCCGTAAGCCACCCATTGATCAGCTGAGCCTGGTTTACCTTGATCGCTTCCAACGTGCTGCCTTGCAATGCTGCCATGTGCCTTTCGCTCCTGTGCGTTAAGGTCGGCATCCTCAGGTGGGCGCCAGTCTGTTGAGAGTGACATCTTCACATTCAAATAGTTGTGGCGCACGGGAAAGATAGTCGCAATGGGCCATATCAGCGCGCTGTCTCAACACCCAGGTGGGGCAGCGAGCAGTTCAGCAGCGCACCGACAAGCTCAGCGAACACCAGGGCCGCGCTTCAGGCACAGGGCAGCTGCGCCTGGCATCCATCCATGAAGGCCTGCTGCACGAGGGGCACGATGGTTTGACCCGAGCTCAAGCGCCGTCATCAGAAACAGTTCCCAAGGCGTAGAACTCGTGCAACTTGGCCTGCAGTAGTGCCTTGTCTGGCAGTCGTGTCTGGTACTCCGCAATCAAAGCGGGTGACAAGCTGCGGTTGAGCGCGTACTCGACCACTTCGTCGTCCTTGCTGGCACACAGCAATACACCGATGGCAGGGTTTTCATGAGGCTTGCGCTCATTGCGATCCAGGGCTTCCAGATAGAAATCGAGCTTGCCCAGGTATTCCGGCTCAAAGCGACCGACCTTGAGCTCGATCGCCACCAGACAATTGAGACCACGGTGGAAGAACAGCAGGTCCAGAGCGAAGTCGCGGCCGCCTACCTGTAATGGGTATTGGGAGCCCACGAAGCAGAAGTCTCTGCCCAGCTCGATGAGGAACTCTTTCAGCCGGTCCATCAGCGAACCCTGCAGATCCGCTTCGGCATGCCCCTTTGGCAGGCCGAGGAATTCCACCATGTAGGCATCACGAAAGACGCCCATGGCTTTCGGATACTGCTCCTTCAAAACTGCCGATGTTTTTGCCGGGGTGGCGATGCTCCGCTCGAAAAGGGACGTCTTGAACTGGCGCTCCAACTCCCGACTCGACCATTTCTCCTGAATCGCCATGCGCAAATAGAACTCGCGCTCCTGCGGCAGCTTGCTCTGAATGAAAATTATTAGGTTATGGGTCCAGGGCAATTGTGACAGCAGTGCTGACACTTTCTCGTCGCCTCTGTAGGTCTCATAAAATTGGCGCATTCGAAATAGGTTACGGCGAGTAAAGCCGCGCAACCCTGGCTGTGTCTTGGCAAGGTGGGTCGCCAGTTGGCTGACCACTGAATCGCCCCACTCCGCTTGCTCCAGCTTGCGACTGATATAGCCCCCCACCTGCCAGTACAAATCGATCAACTGGGTATTGACTGCCTGCACCGCCCGCTGCCGGGCCCCGTGAATCAACGCCAGCACTTCCTCGAAACGGTCATCCTTTACCGACGGAGAAGCCACTGGCGCATTGGCGTCTGGTTGTTTAGCGCTCATGCCTCGACTCCCTGTATGAATTGCGCAGGAAGTCTACCCCCACCAAACCACCCTCCAACTGCCAGCAGTACCGGTCAAGTGTTTCAAAAAGCAAAGGGCACCCATCCACTGGGTGCCCTCGCCTTTGTTGCAAGGTGAATTCAATCACCCCATCGACCGCGCCCCCACCGTTTGCGTATGGCCCCGGGAGGTCACGATTCCCAGGAAGGAAATCACGATCGCCAGGCCCAAGGTCGAACTCACTTCCGCCCGGTGTTCAGGCGTGTACATCATCACGGCCAGCGCGCCGGCGATGAAAATGATGACCGCCCAGGTCAGGTACGGGAACAACCACATGCGGAACTTGAGCTCCGTGTTCCCGCGCTCCAGGCGGCGGCGCATGCGCAGCTGGGAGATGGCGATGACCATGTACACCAGCAGCGCGATGGCACCGGAGCTGGCCAGCAGGAACTCGAACACGCCCTTGGGTGCGAAATAGTTGAGGATGGCGATGGCGGCGCCGATCAGGGTGCTGCCGAATACTGCGGCACGTGGCACGCCGACCTTGGAGGTCTTGTTCAGCAGCGCCGGGGCGTCGCCGCGCTTGGCCAGCGAGTACATCATCCGCGAGGCGATGTAGATCGACGAGTTCATGCAGCTGGTCACGGCCACCAGCACCACCAGGTCGACCATGAAAGCCGCATTGGGGATGTTCATGATTTCCAGCGCACGCTGGTAAGAACCCACCACTGCCAGCTGTGGATCGTTCCACGGCACCACCGAGATGATCACGAAGATCGACAGGATGTAGAAGGTGCTGATCCGCCAGATCACCGAACGGGTGGCCTTGGCTATGTTGCGCGATGGGTCGCTGGATTCGGACGCGGCGATGGTCACGGCCTCGGTGCCGATGAAGCTGAACATCACGGTGATGAACGCGCCGACCACCGCCGACCAGCCCTTGGGCACGAAGCCACCATGTTCGGCCATCAGCCCGCTCAGCCCACTGACTTCACGCTCGGGCAGCCAGCCCAGCAGCGCAGCGAAGCCAAGGCCGATGAAACCGAGAATGGCGGTGACCTTGAGGATGGCGAACCAGAACTCGAACTCGCCGTACTTGGCCACGCTGAACAGGTTGGTGCCCGCCAGCAACAGCACCGAGGCGAGGGCGAAGATCCAGCTGGGGATATCGGGGAACCAGGCGTTGAGCACGTGCCCTGCCGCCAATGCCTCGATCGGGATCACCAGCACCCAGAACCACCAGTACAACCAGCCGATGGTATAGCCGGCCCAGCGGCCGATGGCCTGGTCAGCGTAGGTGGAGAACGATCCCGTGTCCGGATGCGCCACGGCCATTTCGCCGAGCATGCGCATGACCAGTACCACCAGGGTCCCGGCCACGAAGTAGGAAAGTATGGTGGCTGGCCCGGCAGCCGCGATGGCGTGCCCGGAGCCTACGAAAAGTCCGGCACCGATGATGCCGGCAATGGACAGCATCGTTACATGACGTGGCTTGAAACCTTGTGCAAGGTTGCCATCAGATCCCACGGTGTTCATTGATCTTGTTCTCTTTTTGCTGACACAAGGAAGGACGGGCAGGCGTAGGCGAAAATATCTCCTTTCAAATCAGGAAGTCGACACGTTGCTGGTGCGCTGTTGTTGATCTTTGGCACACGTCACAGAGCAAGATGCCGGTGTGGTTCGGGCTTCATTTAAGCCCCGTAAGGCTGCGGGAAATTACACGAGAACGCCTTGGAACTGTTCGATCACGACAGGGCATTTCCGTAAACGCCAGATGTCGCGAATGGCATATCCGATCACGCCAGGGATCCATCTGGCGCTTTAGTTTTTCATCTGGATGTGTGTTGGCAGGCCTGGCCCTTTCGCGGGCACGCCCGCTCCCACAGGGACCGCACACATTTCAGATCTTGTGTAATACCTGTGGGAGCGGGCGTGCCCGCGAAGAGGCCGGTAAAGCCCATTCAAGTCTCAATGCAAACAAAAAAGCCCCGGTCTCCCGGGGCCTCTGTTGCTCAGGCGTCTGCCTACGCCTGCCCAGTGCGCTCGAAACGCCTGGCCAGCAACAGGTAAGCGAAGATCCCCAGCACGCCATGGGCGGCCACGAACCAGAGTGCGTTGTGGAACGAACCGGTACTGGCAACCACGTAACCGATCACCAGCGGGGTGACGATGCCCGCGATATTGCCGATGCCGTTGAACACGCCACCACACAGGCCGACCATCTTCTTCGGCGCCACATCCGACAGCACCGCCCAGCCCACCGCCGCCAGGCCCTTGCCGAAGAACGCCAGGGTCATCAGAGCGATCACCGCCGCGTTGCCGTCCACATAGTTGGCCAGCACCAGGCTGGTGGACAGCGCCATGCCGATCACGAACGGGGTCTTGCGTGCCTTCGACGGGTGTACGCCGTGGCGGATCAGGCAGTCCGAAACGAAGCCGCCGAGGATGCCGCCGGTGAAACCGCAGATGGCTGGCAGCGCAGCGACCCAGCCGGCTTCCATGATGGTCATGCCACGGCCCTTGATCAGGTAGATCGGGAACCAGGTGATGAAGAAATAAGTGAGCGCGGTGATGCAGTACTGGCCCAGGTACACCGCCCACAGGTTGCGGCTGGTGAACAGCTGTGCGATCTCGGCACGGGTCGGTTTGCTCTTGGCGGTCTTGCGTTGCTTCTCCAGGTCGACCAGGGCGCCGCCCTCGCGCATGTAGTCCAGCTCTTCGCGGCTCAACCCCGGCGCGCTGTGCGGTTCGTGATAAAGGCGGAACCACGCCACGCTCAGCAGCAGCCCCAGCACGCCCATCCAGATGAACACCTGTTCCCAGCTCAGGCTGTGGGTCATCCATGCCATCAGCGGGGTGAACACCACCACGGCCATGTACTGCGCCGAATTGAACAAGGCAGAGGCCGTGCCGCGCTCACGGGTGGGGAACCAGCAGCTGACGATGCGTGAGTTGGCCGGGAACGCGGGCGACTCCACCAGGCCGAGCATGAAGCGCATGGAGAACAGCGTCACTGCCGCGGAAAACCCGGCCAGGCCCAGCCAGCCTACGGTGCCTTGCAGCAGCGTGAACAGCGACCACAGGACCAGGCTGAGGCCATACACCCGGCGCGCGCCGAAGCGATCGAGCAGCCAGCCGCCGGGGACCTGGCCCAGGGCATAGGCCCAGGCGAAAGCCGAGAAGATCATCCCCAGCATCACAGGGTCCAGGCCCAGGTCTTTGAGGACTTCGGTGCCGGTGATCGACAGGGTGGCGCGGTCTGCGTAGTTGATCACGGTGATGACGAAGATCAGCGCCAGGACCAGGAAACGATGGCGACCGACCCCGGCCACGGCCTGCGATGGGGCGACGGCGGATTTGCTGTTCATGTGGACCCTCTTGCTTCTCGGTGGAAGCGATTGTTCTTGTGCGGAGAAGGTGTGGCCCTTGGGCCTTGTGTTGCCTGTGCCAGCCTCTTTGCGGCTAAAGCCGCTCCCACGGGGAATTGCACAGGTCTCGATCCTGTGTGGCCCCTGTGGGAGCGGGTTTACCCGCGAAAGGGCCCTAGAGGTCGATCACCCGATTCGACGGCATCTCGCCTCGGAAGCAGGCTTGAAGGTTGTTCAGCACCATGCGTCCCATTTCCAGCCGGGTCTGCAGCGTGGCGCTACCGCGATGGGGCTGCAGGCTCACCTGGTTCAGGTCACGCAACGCGGGTGGCACATACGGCTCATCGACGAACACATCCAGCCCGGCCCCGGCGATGCGCTGTTCACGCAACGCCTCGACCAGCGCGTGCTCGTCAACCAACTTGCCCCGCGACACATTGACCAGGTACCCCTCCGGCCCCAGTGCATCGAGCACCTGCGCCGTCACCAGCACCCGGCCGCCATCGGCTGAAGCCGACACCACCAGCACATCCACCGAGCGCGCCAACTCGATCAGGTCGGGTTCGTAGCGGTAGCCGGTTTCTGGCTGCTCGCGCCGCCCGTTGTAGGCAATGCGCATGTCGAATGCAGCGGCGCGCCGGGCAATGGCCTTGCCCACCTCGCCGAGCCCGACGATACCCAGTCCAATGCCGCTGACCTTGCGCGCCAGTGGCAGGTCCACCGTACCCCACAAACCGTCGCGCACCAGCCGCTCCCCTTCGCCCAGGCGGCGCAGGGTGCTGATGATCAGGCCCATCGCCAGGTCTGCCACATCAGCGGTGAGCACGCCCGGCGTGGTGGTTACGTGGATACCGCGGCTGGCCGCGTGGCGCAGGTCCACGGCATCGGTGCCGATGCCGCTGATGGCGACGATCTCAAGGCTGGGCAGCTGGTCCATCAGCGCGTTCGACAAGCCCTTGGCGCCGCCAGTGACTACCGCGCGAATGCGCGGGCCAACCTCGCCGAGCAGCTGTTGCGGGTGGTCATGCTGATACAGCCGATGCACCCGGTAAGTACTCACCAGTTGGGCATCAATGGCATCGGGTACGGGCTGGGTCAGCAGCACGTCGATGGCGTCGTTGTTCATCGTGGGCATCCGGCAGTTCGAAGACATGACTCGATGCTAGGCCCACATTTGATACAGGTCTAATATAGATGCTGGATCGAATAATTCAGGAATTGAATCATGGAGCTGCACCAGTTGCGCTGCTTCGTCGCCGTCGCCGAGGAGCTGCATTTCGGCCGGGCCGCCACCCGCCTGCACATGACCCAGCCACCGCTGAGCCGGCAGATCCAGCTGCTGGAACATTCTCTGGGGGTGCTGTTGCTGGAGCGCAACAACCGCCAGGCGCGCCTGACCCTGGCCGGGCAAAGTTTTCTCGAAGATGCCCGGCGTATCCTGCAAGTCGCCGAGTCGGCCAGCCAGTCGGCGCGGCGTATCGCCCATGGCGAAGCAGGTCGCTTGACGCTGGGCTTCACCGCCGTCGGCGCCTACAGCATGATCCCGCGCTTGCTGGTGCACGCCGGCCAGACCTTGCCCGACATCGAGTTACTGCTCAGCGAACGGGTCTCGTCCACCCAGGTGCATGACCTGGAAGCTGGCCTGATCGATGTCGGCCTGGTGCGCCAGGTGCTGCCCAGCGCCCGCGTGGAGTACCTGCCGATCCACCGCGAACCCTTCGTCGCCGCCCTGCCCGCCGGGCATGTGCTGGCGGCACGCGAGCGGCTCAGGCCGAGCGATTTCGACCAGCAGCCGTTCGTGATGTACAGCGCCAACGAAGGGCGCTATTTCCATGACCGTATCGCCAACCTGTTTGCCCGGCATGAGGTGCAGCCGCGGTACCTGCACCAGCTGGGGCAGACGCATTCGATCCTGGGCCTGGTCAATGTCGGGCTGGGCTGCGCGGTGGTGCCGGCTTCGGCGCAGGCATTGCGGCTGGAACAGGTGGTGTTCAAGCCGTTGCTGGGGATGGAGCAGCAGGCGGAGATCTTTCTGGCGTTTTGCCGGGATAACCCGAACCCGGTGCTGGGGGGCTTTGTCGAGATGGCGCGGGCATTCTTTGAAGCTGGATAAATAGTGATGGTTTCTTCGCGGGCAAGCCCGCTCCCCACAGGGTCTTGTGCAGTACCTGTGGGAGCGGGCTTGCCCGCGAAAGGGCCAGCAGCCTTAACGCACCAAGCAAGGCCGTTTGTTGTCGAAGCTCCAACCGGGAATCAGGAACTGCATCGCCACGCTGTCATCCCGCGCCCCCAGCCCCATGTTGCGGTAGCACTCGTGGGCCTTGGCCAGCTGGTCTTCATCCAGCTCCACCCCCAGCCCCGGCCGCGCCGGCACTCGCACATGGCCGTCAACAATACGCAGTGGCTCACGGGTCAGGCGCTGGCCGTCCTGCCAGATCCAGTGAGTATCGATGGCGGTGATCTCACCCGGCGCCGCCGCTGCCACCTGGGTGAACATCGCCAGCGAAATGTCGAAGTGGTTGTTCGAGTGCGAGCCCCAGGTCAGGCCCCAGTCGTTACACATCTGCGCCACCCGCACCGAACCCTGCAAGGTCCAGAAGTGTGGGTCGGCCAAGGGGATGTCCACCGACTGCAGCTGGATCGCATGACCCATCTGCCGCCAGTCGGTGGCGATCATGTTGGTGGCGGTCGGCAGGCCGGTGGCACGGCGGAACTCGGCCATCACCTCACGGCCCGAATAGCCGTTCTCGGCACCGCACGGGTCTTCGGCGTAGGCCAGCACATCGTGCTTGTCGCGGCACAGGGCGATGGCTTCTTTCAGCGACCAGGCGCCGTTCGGGTCGAGGGTGATACGCGCTTCGGGGAAGCGTTCGGCCAGGGCCGTTACCGCTTCCATTTCTTCCTCGCCACGCAGCACACCACCCTTGAGCTTGAAGTCGCTGAAGCCATAGCGCTGCTTGGCGGCCTCGGCCAGGCGCACCACCGCTTCCGGGGTCAGGGCCTTTTCATGGCGCAGGCGCAACCAGTCGTCATCGGCGTCGGCTTCGTCGCGGTAGGCCAGGTCGGTTTGCTGGCGGTCGCCGATGTAGAACAGGTAGCCGAGCATCTTCACCGCCTCGCGCTGCTGGCCTTCACCCAGCAGTGCCGCCATCGGCACATTGAGGTACTGGCCGAGCAGGTCGAGCAGCGCCGACTCGATGGCGGTCACCGCGTGCACGGTGATGCGCAGGTCGAAGGTCTGCAGGCCACGGCCAGCGGAGTCGCGGTTGGCGAAGGTCTGGCGCATGGCGTTGAGCACGCGCTGGTAGTGGCCGATCGGCTGGCCGACCACCAGGCTGCGGGCATCTTCCAGGGTCTGGCGGATCTTCTCGCCACCGGGCACTTCGCCAAGGCCGGTGTTGCCGGCACTGTCGCGCAGCACCACGACGTTGCGGGTGAAGTACGGGCCGTGGGCGCCACTGAGGTTGAGCAGCATGCTGTCGTGGCCAGCCACGGGAATAACGCGCAGGTCGGTGACGACGGGTGTGCTGGTGTGTACGGCGGGGTTGGTCTGCATGTTCATGGTCGTTGTCTCGCAGTCATCAGTGGGTCTGGCCCAAGGCCGAAGGCGCCTTGTGCTGGTCAGGGGAAGCGCCCTTTGGGCGAATGCGTACGAAGAAGACGGCGATGGCCGCTAGCACCGAAGTCACGGCCAGGCCATACAGCCCGCCCTGGATCGACCCGGTCTGCTGTTCGAGCAGGCCGAAAGTGGTGGGGGCAACGAAGCCGCCGAGGTTGCCGACGGAGTTGATCAAGGCGATCACGGCCGCGGCGATACGGGCGTCTAGGTAACCCTGCGGAATCGGCCAGAACAGCGACGAGGCGGACTTGAAGCCGATGGCGGCGAAGCACACGGCGACGAAGGCGAACACCGGGCCGCCAGTGGTGGACATGAACATGCCGATGGCAGCGACAACCAAGGCACCGGCAACCCAGGCCTGCTGGAACTTCCAGCGCGTGGAACCGGCAGCGAAGGCGTACATGGCGATGATCGAGATCAGCCACGGGATCGAGTTGAAGAAGCCGACCTGCAGGTCGCTGAGATCGCCCATGCGCTTGATGATGCTCGGCAGCCAGAAGGTGGCGGCGTAGATGGTCAGCTGGATGCAAAAGTAGATCAGGCAGAACAGCACGATCTGGCGGTCCTGGAGCAGGCGCCAGGCCGATGGCTTGACTGCGCCCACGGCTTCACGATCACGCTGTTCGCGGTCGATGGTCGCCACCAGCGCGTCCTGTTCGGCCGGGCTAAGCCACCTGGCATCCTGCGGTTTGGAGTCGAGCCAGAAGAACACGAAGAAGCACAGGGCCACCGAGGCCATGCCTTCGATGAACAGCATCCACTGCCAGCCATGCAGGCCCAGGCCCTGGATCTGCATCAGCGCGCCGGCCAGCGGCCCGGAAATCAGCGATGCCAAGGCCGAACCGCTGAGGAAGATGGCAATCGCCTTGCCACGCTCGGCGGCCGGCAACCAGCGCGTGAAGTAGTAGATCACACCGGGGAAGAAGCCTGCCTCGGCCACGCCCAACAGGAAGCGCAGCACGTAGAACTGGGTTTCGTTCTGGACGAAGGCCATCGCGGTGGCGACCACGCCCCAGGTGAACATGATGCGGGTCAGCCACAGCCGCGCACCGACTTTCTGCAACAGCATGTTCGAGGGCACCTCGAACAGCGCGTAGCCGATGAAGAACAGCCCGGCACCGAAACCAAAGGCGGCGGCACTGATGCCCAGGTCGCTTTCCAGGTGCGGACGGACGAAGCCGATATTGACGCGGTCAAGGTAGTTGACGATGAACATGATGACGAACAGCGGCAGGACGTGGCGCCTGACCTTGGCCACGGCACTGGCCAAAGCGTCGCCTTCATTCCGGGCAGACGGAGCGAGGGTGTCGTTCACAGGTGTATCTCCCACTGATTGTTATTGTGCGGGTCGAGGTTGTCTGACATGACAGTGGAACGGAGCATAGGCGCAGCGAAGTTGTACGACAAGATGCCGGCTATCACCTAAATGGCAAAATACAAGCTTATAACTCAGTAAATAGCGTCGAAAATGCTGATAAATCGATTGTCGGACCTGTACCGTGCAGAGAAAAAACGGGCAAAAAATATTTTTATCGATTAACTTGTCATACAAGCCAGTCAACTCCGGACTACTCATGGATACTCCTGCCAAACGCAGCCACAGCCGCGCCCACGACCTGGTGTCGAGCCTGACCCAGCAAATCCTGCTGGGCACGTTCAAGCCGGGGGACAAACTGCCGTCTGAGAACACCCTGGTGCGCGAGCATGGCGTCAGCCGCACCGTGGTCCGTGAAGCGCTGTCGAAACTGCAGGCTTCAGGCCTGGTGGAACCGCGCCACGGCATCGGCACCTTCGTGATGGAGCGCCAGGGCCAGGCGGGTCTGCGCGTGGGGGCGGAAAATGCCGCGAGCGTGCGCGACCTGCTGGAGCTGCGCATCGGCCTGGAGGGCCAGGCGGCCGCGCTCGCTGCCGTGCGCCGCAGCGACGAGCACCTGGTGCGCATGCGCAAGGCGCTGGATGACTACCAGGACCTGGCGGCTGCCGGTGACAGCTGCATCGAGGCAGACCGGCGCTTTCACCTGTTGATCGCCGAGGCCACTGGCAACCTGTATTTCAGCGAGGTGATGGCGCAACTGGGCAACGGGTTGATCCCGCGTAACCGCATGGCCCTGGCCGAACGCGCCGGCGCCAACCTGGCGCGGCATGCCTACCTGGCCAACCTTGAGCATGAGGCGATCCTCAATGCCATCCGCCGGCAAGACCCGGACGCGGCGCGGGCGGCGATCTGCCTGCACCTGTCCAACAGCCGCGATCGCCTGCTGCCGGACTAGGGCCGCTGTCGTTGCCGTTTCACCAGGTCAGGCAGATCTTGCCGAAATGCCGGTTGCTCTCCTGGTAGCGGAACGCCTCGACGATCTGCTCCAGCTCGAAATGCTTGTCCACCACTGGCCGCAAGCCATTGGCATCGATCGCCCGCACCATCGCCTGCTGCTGCGCACGGCTGCCCACCAGCACACCTTGCAGGCGGATCTGGCGTACCAGTGCCTGCACCAATGGCAGCTGACCGGCTACACCGGTCAGAATGCCGATCAACGACACATGCCCACCAATGCGCGCGGCGATCATCGACTGCTCCAGGGTCGCCGGCCCACCCACTTCGATCACATGATCGACGCCGCGATTGCCAGTCAGCTCACGGGCCTTCTCGCCCCAGGCCGGGGTGCTCTTGTAGTTGATCAGGTGGTCGGCGCCGAGGGCCTTCAGGCGTTCGAGCTTGGCGTCGCTGGACGACGTGGCAATGACCGTGGCCCCGGCCAGCTTGGCGAACTGCAGGGCGAAGATCGACACACCGCCGGTGCCCTGCACCAGCACCGTGTCACCGGGTTTGAGGTGATCGTCGCTCATCAAGCTGCGCCAGGCGGTGAGGCCGGCCGTGGTCAGGGTTGCAGCCTCGGCGTGGCTGAACCCCTTGGGTGCCAGCGTGAACGAAGTGACCGGGGCCGTTACCTGCTCGCGGGCATAACCATCAATGCCATCGCCGGGCACCCGGGCAAAGCCTTCGACGTTGGCCTGGCCGTCGAGCCAGTCCGGGAAGAAGGTGCTGACGACGTTGTCGCCAACCTTGAATTCACTCACACCTGCGCCGACCGCGACCACTTCGCCGGCGCCGTCGGCCATGGGAATACGCCGCTCGCTCGGGCCCCACATGCCACTGACCACGGCGAAGTCGTGGTAGTTGAGGGAGCTGGCATGCAGTTGCACGGTGATCTCGCCCGGCTTGGGCGCAGGCGCCTCGCAGGTGCCGACTTCGACCTTGTCGTAGCCGCCGCCGGGTTGCACATAGATGGCCTTGCTGGTCATGACTGGGGCTCCATTCAGAGAAAGACTGGGGTTCAGCATAGCCAGTGTGGGCCTGTTCGCGGGCGTGCCCGCTCCAACAGATATTGCACTGGACTCGGGCCTGTAGAGATCCTGTGGGAGCGGGCGAGCCCGCGAAAGGGCCGGAACTGGCAACAGATAATTCAGCCCAGCATCACCCGCAACGCCCGGCAATCTGCTGCATGCCAATCCACCAGTTCCGGCCACGGGTTATCCGGCAAGTTCACCAGCACCGTGCGCGCCCCAGCGGCCCGCCCACAGTCCAGGTCAAAGCGATAATCCCCAACCATCACCAACTCGCCAGGCGCCACGCCCCAGCTACTGGCAATCTTCAACAGCCCATCCGGGCTCGGCTTCGGCTCGGCCTCATCGCGCCCGAGAATGTGCTCGACCTGGAAGCAGTCCGCCAGGCCGATCGCCTCCAGCGTCACATGCGCCAACTCCCGCGCATTGCGGGTCAGGATGCCCAGGCGGCAGCCACGTTCGGCCAGCTCACGCACCAGTTCCACGGCCCCGTTGGCCGCTGTCGAGGCAATCGCCAGGTCGCGCTCATGTTCCAGCAGCCAGGCATGCTTGGCCGCCGCTTCCGCCGCCGGCAGCGCCGCCAGATGGGTGAGAATGTCGTGCTCGGCCGGGATATCCAGGGCGACGCGGATGGCGGCGAAATCGTGCACCGCCACGGTCAGGGTGCCGTCCATGTCGAACACCCAATTGCGGATTTCGGCCAGGCTCATGCCCAGTCCTTGCGGTGGCGAATCAGGCCTTCCTGGGTCGACGACGCCACCAGCTGGCCGGCGCGGTTGAAGATGCTGCCGCGGCAGAAACCCCGGGCATTACCAGCCCATGGGCTGTCGGTGGCGTACAACAGCCACTCATCGGCGCGCAGGTTACGGTGGAACCACAGCGAATGGTCGAGGCTGGCGATCTGCATGTCGCGCTGCCACACCGATTTGCCATGGGGCAGCAGCGACGTCGTCAGCAGGCCGAAATCGGAAGCGTAGGCCAGCAGGTACTTGTGCAGCGCCGGCACGTCAGGCAAAGAGCCGTCGGCGCGGAACCAGGCGTACTTCACCGGGTCGCCGGGCTGGGGGTTGAACGGATCGCGCTCGGTCACCGGGCGAATCTCGATCGGCTTGGCGCACAGCACCTTGTCGCGGATGCGTTCGGGCAGCTTGTCGGCGTGGGCGCTGGCCAACTCGACTTCGGTCGCCAGGTTTTCCGGGCCGACCACGTCGGGCATCTGCACCTGGTGCTCGAAGCCTTCCTCGTCGTACTGGAACGACGCGCTGCAGGTGAAGATCGGCTGGCCCTTCTGGATCGCCGTCACCCGCCGGGTGCTGAAACTGCCGCCATCACGCACGCGGTCGACCGAATAAACCACCGGCAAGCTGGCATCGCCCGGGCGCAGGAAGTAGCCGTGCAGCGAATGCACATGGCGCGCATCCTCGACCGTCTGGCTGGCCGCCGACAGCGACTGGCCCAGCACCTGGCCACCGTACAGCTGACGGAAGCCGAGGTCCTGGCTGCGGCCACGGAACAGGTTCTCCTCGATCGATTCGAGGCTCAACAGGTCGACCAGGTCGTCCAACACATGACTCATCGGGGGTTCTCCTTGTAGGAGCGAGCCTTGCTCGCGATGCGCCGCTGAGCGGCGCTCGGTTTCACAGGCGCTGAACATCTTTCGGCAAGCACCTTTCAGGGATGAGGAAATGATACAAGGTTTGTCATCGACACCGTGCATGCCGGCTCATTCAGTGCGCAGGGTCTGCTCCCAGTGTGCGCGGTCGATGCGATACAGCACGTGAGGGCGCAGCGGGTGGCCGATGGGCAGGCGGGGGTGGTCGAAGCTGCCATTGACGTCCTGGACCATGCCGATGGCCTGCATGACTTTTTGCGACGGCAAGTTGCTCTCGCTAGTGAACGACACCACCTCTTCCACGCGCAATTGGGCGAAAGCACAACGCAGGCAGGTCCATGCCGCCTCGCTGGCAAAGCCCAGGCCCCAATGACGCCGGGCCAGGCGCCAGCCAATCTCCACCGCCGGGGCGAACGGCGCGTCGAAATTGACGTTGAGCAAGCCCGTCATGCCGATGAACGCCCCGCTGTCTTTTCGCTCAAGCGCCCACAGGCCGAAGCCGTATTCGTTGAAATGCCCGCGGATCCTGCCGATCAGCGCCGCCGCTTCGAGCCGCGTCATGGGCGCCGGGAAATAACGCATCACCTGCGGGTCGGCACACATTGCCGCAAATTCGCGCAGGTCGTCATCGTGCCATTGGCGCAACACCAGGCGGGCGCTTTCCAGGTGGAGGATGGGGGTCATGAGAACAGCTCCGGTTTTACCCAATGGCATTTTACAGCGTAGGCGCGGCCAGGTTTGACACGCAACCGGCGGCGCCCAGAATGCAATTTTCACAACCCCTTCACTAGCCCCCGACAGACGGCTGAGCACAATGCCCCCACACCACCGCCGCGCCATTGGAGTGACGCATGCAGCCGAGCAACACCTTGGGCCATCCCGCCATCCACGCCCGTCGCAAGCGACGCATGTCACGCAAAGCCCTTGGTGCCGCTCTCGGTTTGTGCATGGTCATCGCAGCGGTCACCACCTGGCTGTCAACGAGGACCCATATCGTGGACCTTGGCAACGAGCGGCAGTTGAATGAAAGCGGCCTGCTGCAGGACTGGGCAGACGGTGCAGTGATCGTGATGATCCGCCATGCCGAACGTTGCGACAGCGCACCCGGCCCTTGCCTGAACGACCCTACGGGTATCACCGTGGCCGGCAGCGAGGCCGCCACCCGGGTCGGACAAGGCTTGAAACAACTGGGCCTGGGCAATGCCGAGGTGCTCGCCAGCCCCAAAGTACGTACCCTGCAGACGGCGCACTTCATCCTTGGCCAGGCCGTTGCCAGCGAAGCCTGGCTGGAAAGCTGCGACAACCAGTTCGCCCGTGAAGCGCTGGCGCGCAAGCGTGCCGGGCATAACCTGGTGCTGGTCACCCACAATGGCTGCATCGACCACTTCGCCCGCCAGCAGGGCGTGGCCGGGGGTGAGCGTGAGAGCAACTACGCCAGCGCGCTGTTCGTCTCGGTGGACGCCAACGGCAAGGCGCGCATCCTTGGGCGCTTGAACGAGCCAGACTGGCAACGGGTATTGGCCAGCGTGGGGAAATAACTGGCAAGATCAGCGCTGGCCCCGATTGCGAACGTCCCATGCCGCTGCCGCTGATCTACCACGAAGACTACAGCCCGGAATTCCCCGCCGGGCACCGCTTTCCCATGGAAAAGTTCCGCCTGCTGCGCGACCACCTGGTGGGCAGCGGCCTGACTACCGACCAGGCCCTGCTGCGCCCGGACATCTGCCCCAACGACATCCTCGCCCTGGCCCATGACCGCAGCTACATCGAGCGCTACATGAACGGCGAACTGTCCGGCGAGGACCAGCGCCGCCTCGGCCTGCCCTGGAGCGAAGCCCTTGCCCGGCGCACGGTGCGTGCAGTGGGCGGTTCGCTGCTGACCGCCGAGATGGCGCTGCAGCATGGCATCGCCTGCCACCTGGCCGGTGGCACCCACCATGCCCACTACGACCATCCGGCCGGTTTCTGCATCTTCAATGACCTGGCGGTGATCAGCCGCTACCTGCTCGAAGCCGGGCGTGTGCACCGGGTACTGATCTTCGACTGCGATGTGCACCAGGGCGACGGCACGGCACGCATCCTCCAGGACACCCCGGACGCCATCACCGTGTCCCTGCACTGCGAACAGAACTTCCCGGCACGCAAGGCCCACAGCGACTGGGACATTCCCCTGCCACGCGGCATGGGCGACACGGCTTACCTGAAGGTGGTGGAAGACGCGCTGAACTACCTACTGCCGCTCTATCAACCCGACCTGGTGCTGTACGACGCCGGCGTCGATGTGCACAAGGATGATGCCCTGGGCTACCTGCAACTCACCGACGATGGCCTGGCGGCGCGTGACGAGCTGGTGATGCGCCATTGCCTGGGCCGTGACATCCCGGTGGTCGGGGTCATCGGTGGCGGCTATAGCAAGGACCGCGAAGCCTTGGCCAGGCGCCATGGCATTCTTCACCACAGTGCGGCGCGTGTCATAGGTTGTTCACAATGACTGTGGAACCGCTTGTGGATAACCTGCGGGAAAGGCGCTGCAGCCCTTGACCGGTGGGGGCTGCAGAACACTGATCATTTTTTGTTCAGTACGTGGATTGGCCCGGCTGCGCTAGAATGCGCAGTCTTTTCCACAACCTGCTGCCTACCATGCCAGATAAAAACCCCGCATCCCCTCCCCTGGCCGTCGTGATCGGCGGCGGCCCTGCTGGCCTGATGGCGGCTGAAGCCATGGCCCAGGCGGGCCTGGCGGTGGAAGTGTTCGATGCCATGCCTTCGGTGGGCCGCAAGTTCTTGCTGGCCGGCGTCGGTGGCATGAACATCACCCATTCGGAAGCTTATCCACAGTTCGTTTCGCGCTACGCCGAGCGGTGCAGCGAGATCGACGGGTTGCTGCGCGACTTCGATGCCGATGCGCTGCGCCAGTGGATTCACGGGCTGGGTATCGAAACCTTTGTCGGTACGTCGGGCCGGGTTTTCCCGACCGATATGAAAGCAGCCCCGCTGCTGCGCGCCTGGTTGAAGCGCCTGCGTGACATCGGTGTAGTTATCCACACCCGCCATCGCTGGTTGGGCTGGAATGCCGACGGCAGCTTGCGAATCGCTTATCCACAGGGTGAATTGCAGGTCAAGGCCGACGCCGTGGTGCTGGCTCTCGGTGGCGCCAGCTGGGCCAGGCTGGGCTCTGATGGAGCCTGGCAGCCATTGCTGGCCGAACGCAATGTGGATATCTCGCCACTGCGGCCAAGCAACTGCGGATTCGAGGTCGAAGGCTGGAGTCCAGTGCTTGTGGACAAGTTTGCGGGGGCGCCGCTGAAGAACATTGCCCTGAGCGTGCCGGGCATGGCGCCGCGCAAAGGCGAGTTCATCCTCACCGCGCAGGGTGTCGAGGGCAGCCTGGTGTATGCATGGTCGGCGCAACTGCGCCAGGCTATCGAGCATCAGGGGCAGGCCAGGCTGTTGCTCGACCTGTTGCCGGACAAGCCTGTGGACAAGATTGCCCAGGCGCTGGCCAAACCACGCGGGTCGCGGTCGATGGCCAAGCATCTGCACAGCCAGTTGGGGATCGACGGGGTCAAGGCGGGGTTGCTGCGGGAGCTGACGGATCAGGCGACCTTTGCCGATCCTCAGGCGCTGGCGCGGGCGATCAAGGCCTTGCCGATCACGCTGGTACGCACGCGACCGCTGGACGAAGCGATCAGCAGTGCCGGTGGCGTGCGTTTCGAAGGGCTGGATGAAGGGTTGATGGTCCGCCGGATGCCGGGGGTGTTCTGTGCGGGCGAAATGCTGGACTGGGAGGCGCCGACTGGGGGGTATCTGCTGACCGCGTGCTTTGCCAGCGGGCTTCGTGCGGGACGAGCGGCGGTGGATTGGTTGGCGCGGCCTGCCTGATCGATTGCCGGGGCTGCTTCGCAGCCCTTTCGCGACACAAGGCCGCTCCTACAGAGGTACGCAATCCCCTGTAGGAGCGGCCTTGTGTCGCGAAAGGGCCGCAGAGCGGCCCCAGGGATCTCAAGGCTTACGCTTGCGCGGCCCGCCGTTGAAGCTCGGCACCTTGCGCACAGCCTTCACCGATGGCTCCGCAGCACCTGCCTCGGCACTGTCCATCCAGCGCCCCAGCCCACGCTTGGCGCTGTTCTCTTTCGGTTTCTTGGGCTTCTTCGGCTTCTTGATCACCTGGCCGCTGGCATCGGTCATCGGTACCCGATGCTCGGGGATGAAGTCTGGCTCTTCAAGGCGCGGCAGGGTCTGCCGGGTCAGCACTTCAATCGCCGAGAGCATCTGCACCTCATCGGCACACACCAGCGAAATCGCCTCGCCCTTGTTGCCGGCGCGGCCGGTACGGCCAATACGGTGCACATAGTCCTCGGCCACGATCGGCAGGTCGAGGTTGACCACCAGCGGCAGGTCGTCGATATCCAGGCCACGGGCGGCGACATCGGTCGCTACCAGCACCTGGATTTCCCGCGCCTTGAAACTGTCCAGCGCACGCTGGCGGGTGGCCTGCGGGCGGTCGCCGTGGATGCCGTCGGCATTGACGCCTTCAGCCAGCAAGCGCTCGACCAGCTGATCGACGCCATTGCGAGTCTTGGCAAATACCAGCACCTGCTTCCAGCGCTGCTTGCGCAGCAGGTGCATGAACAAGTCGGCCTTGCGTTTCTTGTCCACAGGCACCAGCCACTGCTTGACCGTGGTCGCCGCGGCGTTGCGCGGGCTGACTTCGATGCTCAGCGGGTCGTTCAGGGCCAAGCCGGCGAGCATGCGGATCTGCTCGGAGAAGGTGGCGGAGAACAGCAGCGTCTGACGCTTGCGCGGCAAGGCGGCATAAACCGACTGCAGCTCTTCGGCAAAGCCCAGGTCGAGCATGCGGTCGGCTTCGTCGAGCACCAGTGTCTGTACCTGATTGAACTTCACCGCATTCTGGCGGAACAGGTCGAGCAGTCGGCCGGGCGTGGCCACCAGCAGGTCGACGCCACGGCGCAGGCGCATCATCTGCGGGTTGATGCTGACCCCGCCGTAGACGGCATAGGTGCTCAATGGCAGGTTTTCGGCATATTCGCGCACGTTGTTGTGCACCTGCTCGGCCAGCTCGCGGGTCGGTACCAGCACCAGCGCACGGATCGAGTTACTGGCAACCTTCTCACCTTCCAGGGCAAGGCGCTGCAGCACCGGCAAGGCGAAACCGGCGGTCTTGCCAGTGCCGGTCTGGGCTGCGGCCATCAGGTCGCGGCCGGCCAGCACGGCGGGGATGGCCTTGGCCTGGACTGGGGTCGGGGTGGTGTAGTCCAGCTGCTGCAAGGTGCGCAGCAGCGGTTCGATCAGGCCGAGTTTGGCGAAATTCATGGCAATACCGTCAGGGGGTTCAGCGAAGGCGGCAAGTTTACCGCATCACCCCTGGCTACTTGCTGCAGATTTCGCCTTTCATCGGCTGCTCTGGCGCCTTGCGCCATTGCGGCAGGCCGATCAGCACCACCGCGCCGATGATCACCGCCATGGCCAGGCACTCCTCGGTGCCGATCTGTTCGCCGGCAAAGAGGATACCCAGCAGCACCGCCACCGCCGGGTTGACGTAGGCGTAGCTGGTGGCCGCTGCCGGCCGCACGTTCTTGAGCAGGTACATGTAGGCACTGAAGGCGAGGATCGAACCGAACAGCACCAGGTAAGCCAGCGCCCCCCAGCCGGCAAGGGTCGGCATCTGCGTCATGCGCTCACCGGACAGTGCACTGCCCAACAGTAATACCGCACCGCCTACCAGCATCTCGGCGGCACTGGCCATCGGGCCTTGGGGCAAAGGAAGGCTCTTGCTCCACACCGAACCGAACGCCCACGCCGCCGCAGCGAACACCACCAACGCCGCCCCCACTGGGCTGGCCTGCAGGTTGGAACCGAGGTTGAGCAAGGCGATACCCAGCAACCCGAGCAGGATACCGGCCCACTCCAGCCGCGAGTTGCGGTGGCCGAACAGCAAACCGAACAGCAGCGTGAACAACGGCACCGTCGCCACCGCCAGCGCTGCCACGCCCGAGGCCACACCCGCATGCTCGGCCACTGTCACCCCGCCATTGCCGCAGCTGAGCAACAGGAAACCGATCGCCCCTGCCGCACGCCATTGCGGCCAGGTCGGGGCCGGCACACCCCGCCAGCGCAGGAAGCCATACAGCAAACAGCCGGCGATGATGAAACGCACACCGGCCATCAGCATCGGCGGCCACGATTCGACACCGATGCGAATGAACAGGTAGGTGGAACCCCATACCAGGTACAGGGCAATGAAGGCGCCGATGAGCAGCAGCGGAAAGCGACGGGAGGCAGGCATGGCAGGTAACTCAGAAATCCGTTTTCGGGTGACCGAGTTTAGGGCGGTGCACAGGTAAATATAAGTTACAAAACCGTGCGAAATGAGCGGCACACTTTTGCTGCGCTCATCAGGCTAATTTGGCCAAGGTTTCACCAACCTTCGCGGCAGGCGTTTTCTGCAGGCGGCACAGCAATTCGTGGGAGAGTTGCTGGACGCCGTGGGCCTGGCGCAACACGCCTGCCAGGTGTTGCAGCAGGTTGGCGGCCATTTCGGCATCGGCCATGGCCCGGTGTGCGGTACCGGTATGCGGCAGCCCGGCCCACCGGGTCAGGGTACCCAGCTTGTGGTTCGGCGCCGCCGGCAAGAGGCGCCGTGACAGCAACAGGGAACACGCGAAAGACTGCTGCCGGCTGCGGCCGATGCGGCTCAGTTCGTAATCCCAGAACTTCTGGTCGAAGGCGGCGTTATGCGCCAGCAATGGGGTACCTCCGACGAACTCGGCCACTTCGTTCATCACTTTATCGACCGGCGGCGCCGTGCGCAGCATGGCGGTGGTGATGCCGGTGAGCCCGGCGACGAAGGCCGGCACCGGCACACCGGCATTCATCAGGCTCTGATAGCGCTCGACAATGCGCCCGCCTTCCAGCATCACCACCGCCACCTCGGTGGCGCGGCAGCCGGCACCGGGCGAGATGCCGGTGGTTTCAAAGTCGATGACAGCGATACGTTCCATGAAAAAACCTTAGTGCTTGAGCAACAGCGCGCCCTCGATGGGCACATAACGGGTGGCGGCGCGAATCAGCGACAACGCTGTCAGGCCGGGCACGCCATAGACTACCGCCTCGGTGCCGTGGCGCTGGATGACCCGTTCCAGCAGCAGGTCGAAGTCACCATCACCCGAGGCCAGCACCACCTGGTCGACCCGGCTGGCGGCATCGATCACATCGAGAGTGATGCCCACATCCCAGTCGCCCTTGGCCGAACCGTCGCTGCGCTGGATGAACGGCTTGAGGCGCACGTCGAAACCGAGGTTGCGCAGGATCTGCTGGAATTGCTGCTGCTTGCTGTCACCGCGATCGATGGCATAGGCGACGGCCTCGACGATCTCGCCTTCGCGGCTGACCTCCTTCCACAGTGCGGTGTAGTTGAAGTGGCAGCCATGGACCTGGCGCACGGTGTAGTAGAGGTTCTGCACATCGGCGAACAGCGCGATCTTTTTCACCACATACCCTCGACATGAAAAGGGGCGCAATGCGCCCCTTCGGAAATGCCAGCAGTATGCCAGACCGGTCAGACGAACGTATCGTCATCCGAGAAGAAGCCACCACCATCGTTGCCGTAGTCGGTATCGGCCCAGCCGCCCTGGTCATTGCCCCAGCCACCGTTGTCGGCAACCTGCTGCTGCGCCCCCTGGTCATTCCAGCCGCCGTTGTCACTGGCCGGTGCCGGCTCTTCCTTGATCACCTCGACCACCTCTTCAGGCTGCGAGTTGTGGTGGAACAGGCTGCTGATACCTTGCGCCAGCAACACGCCACCGGCGACGCCCGCAGCGGTCTGCATTGCACCACCGAGGAAGCTGCTGGCGCCGCTGCGCGCTGGCGCGGCGCCAAAGCCAGGCTGTTGCGGCTGTGCTTGAGCCTGCATCTGCGGCTGCGGCTGAGAGAAGCCTGGCGCACTCGGCTCGCGCCAACCGCCACCCGATGCTACCGGCGCACTAGGGCGCTGCGGCTGAACCGGCTCCGGGTTGCGCGCACCGGCACCGAAGATGCTGGAGAGGAACCCACCGCCGCCATTGCCACTGCTGGCACGGGTCGCCTCAAGCTGGGCACGGGCCTGCTTCAGTTCGGCCTCCAGTTGCTTGTTCTGCTCATCCAGGCGCTTGATCGCGGCTTCCTGAACCAGGATCGCCTGGGCCATGTAGTAAGGCGCTGCCGGCTGCTGGCGGACATGCTCCTCGATCCGTGCCTGCGCCTGCGCATCGCGCGGCTGGCTTGGGTCTTCGGCTTGCTTGATGCGGCCGAACAGGCCGTCGATCAGGGTTTGTTCATCAGTGTTCATTGGGCTACCTCATGGGCTAGCAGGACATCGGACATGGCAAAGATGGGGCGCCCGGCCCAAGGATTCAATCACCGCGCGGGTGAAACTTTTTTCAGCAAGCGACCGCTCTGGGCTAAAGTTAGGCCCCTGCTTTTACTGCCTTGCGATGTTGACTGATGAATCCGCTGAGCGTTCTGCGCGACTCCCTGTACTTCTTCCGCCGCCACCTGGCCAGCATCATTCCGCTATGCCTGCCGCTAGTGGTGCTCGAAGCCCTCTCCACCCAGCTGCTGTACCGCCAGCTGGGCGAGCAGGCCTCGCCGGCCTACGGCATGCTGATCAGCCTGTTGTTCTATCCGCTGTACAGCGCGGCGCTGATCCTATACCTGGACACCCGCAGCAACGGCCAGGAGATTCGCAAGCGCGACCTGTTCGCCCGCGCCGTGCAGCTGTGGCCGCAACTGGCCCTGCTGATCACGATCAGCTCGCTGCTGATCATGGCCGGCCTGGCGCTGCTGGTGTTCCCGGGCGTGTGGATCATGATCAACCTGGTGTTCGCCGAATACCTGCTGGTGCTGCGTGGCCTGCCGGTGGTGCAGTCGATGCGTGAAAGTGCGCGCATGACCACCGGGCACTTCCTGCGCATCATGATCTGCGTGCTCGGCGTGCTGGCACCGATCTGGCTGATCGATGGCCTGCTGCTGATGGCCTTCCCCGAGCCTGCGCCGGGCGTCGAACTGGCCCTGGACAGCCTGAGTGGGTTCCTGCAGTTGTTCAGCACGGTGGTGCTGTATCGCCTGTTCATGTTGCTGGAAGCGCAAGAGCAAGCCTGAAGAACCGAGTACCGGAAAAGGACGACTATTAGCAGCAAACACCTGACCGAAACCCGCAAGTTTCTGAGCTATGTCCTGCGCCATGAGCCTCACGCCATCGGCCTGCAACTCGATGCCGAAGGCTGGGTGGATATCGATGCCTTGCTTGCTGGCGCGGCAAAGGCAGGCCGCATGCTGGACCTGACAACGCTCCGTGAAGTTGTCGAAAGCAGCGACAAGAAGCGCTTCACGCTCTCCGAAGATGGCCAGCGTATTCGGGCTGCACAAGGGCATTCGGCTTCAGGCGTGAATCTTCAGCACACGAAAAAGCAGCCGCCGCCGGTGCTCTATCACGGGACGGCAACACGCTTTCTTGAGTCAATTCTGCAGCAAGGGCTGATTGCGGGTGCACGCCACCATGTGCACCTGTCGCAGGAAACCGTGACGGCGGTCGCTGTCGGCGAGCGATATGGGAAACCGGTGCTGTTGAAGATCGATGCCCTGCGCATGCATCGGCGGGGGTTCAGGTTCTACCAGTCTGAGAATGGCGTGTGGTTGACTGAAGCGGTCCCCGTTGAATTCCTCTTGATGGACGATCAGCTGACCTAAGGCGTAAGGCGCAGCGCCCGCGCCCTACTCCCCTGCCTTGGTCTTCAAGGTGTTCAGGATTCTGCCGGTGTAGTGCCCGTTCTGCGGTCAACCGCAGCCGTGACCATACTCGACGGGCGTATTTGCGCAAATTGCCCTTTCATCTCGACCAACTGTGGGCGCCCGCAGAACATGTTCTGCTTGTCTTGGTCATTCATGAACCAGTTGCCTCCAAGACGGCGCCTGAACACCTGCCCCACGTACCTGGCCGCGGGCGCTCGTCGTACATTTTGACCGAGCAGGTCTCAGAGCTTAACCCCGCGCAATTCTGCTGTTTGTAGCGTTCGTTTTCTGCCTTGACCCGTTCCTCGGCGACGACCTCTGGCGTCTTGCCTGCCGCCAAGGCCTCGGCAACATCACTCAGCGCATTGTTTCCCGCAGAGTTCCTCCCCGCCTGGCCCGCTGCAACGGCATCTCCCAAGCCGCCGCCCGTTGCAGCGCCTCCCAGCGCTGAAGCAAGCGTCGCCAGCGCGGAAATGGTCTGTTTCTCTTCCTCACTCAGTTGATCCCGAGGCTTGTCAGGGTAGATCCGAGCAGCTATCAACTCACCAGTCGCTGCGCCGGCCGCACCCGCAACCGCCGAGTTGCCCTGGGCCTGAGCCACCACGGCACCCAATACGGCATGGGCCATGACCCGGACGTTTTCGTTATCACCCGCTACTTTCTTGATAACGCCGGCCAAATACGGGGCCGAGGCTCCGGCAAGTGCACCACCGATGTTGCCACCGGCCCGCAATCCCCTTCTCCAGAGGCGTTTCAGGTACCGCGCGGCTTGGCCCGTGCGGTAGCTTCGGCCACCAGCGGATCATCAGGCCAGTAATGCTTCGGGTAGCGCCCCTTCAGGTCCTTCTTCACCTCGGCGTAGGTGGTACGCCAGAAGTTGGCCAGGTCCTGGGTCACCTGCACCGGCCGCCGCGCTGGCGACAACAGATGCAGTTTTACCTGCTGGCGGCCCTGGGCAATGCGCGGCGTATCGGCCAGGCCGAACAGTTCCTGCAGGCGCACGGCAAGGATCGGCGGGTGTTCGCTGTAGTCCAGGCGGATGTTCGAGCCGGACGGCACCGCCAGATGCGCCGGCGCCCATTCGTCCAGGCGCTGCGGCAATGGCCAGGGCAGCAGGTTACGCAGGATCGACGGAAGGTCCAGCGCGGCGAAGTGGCTCAGGCGCGAGACCTTGCCCAGGTAGGACTGCAGCCAGTCTTCCAGTGTCGCCAACAGCGCCTCGTCCCCCAGGTCGGGCCATTCGCTTTGCCCGTCCTTGTCCAGATCCAGCTGACGCAACAGCGCCACCCGTGCTTGCCACTGGCGCAGCTCCGGGGTCCAGGTGAGCAGGTTCAGGCCCTTGCGCCGCACCAGGCCAAGCAGCGCCCTGGCGCGGGCCTGGTCATCCAGGCCGGGCAACGGTTCGCGGCCCACTATCAGCTCGCCGACCTTGGTCTGGCGCTCGGCGCGCAGCACTTGCTCGCGCTCGTCCCAATCAAGGACATCGACGCGCTCGACCTGCTCGGCCAACACATCTTCGAGCAGCGCGGGGTCGAACTCGGCCGCCAGATAGATGCGTTCTTCGCGCTGGCCCTGGCGGCTACCGAGGTCGGCGATTACCAGCCAGGGGCATTTCATCAATGCGTCAACCTCGGCGAACAAGGCGGCCCGGCCATTGGCCAGACGATACTCGGCGCCACCTTCGCGACGCTGTTGGGCGACCCGGTCGGGATAGGCCAGCGCCAGCAAGGCGCCTAGCCAGCGGGGATGGTCGGGGTCGGCAACCGCCGCCGTGGCCTGGCCGCGCAACAGGCCACGGTATTGCCGAGCGAGTTGCCGCGCACGCTGCACGCCGCCCTGGCCACCCCGGCTGGCCTTGCTTTCACCGCTGACCAGCGCCAGGCGGCTGTGCAGGTCGGCACCACCACCGCGCTGGATATCTCGCTCGCCAAGCAAGCCCGCGACATCGCAGGCCATCGTTGCCAGGCCAAGGTCCTGGCCGCGCAACAGCAGGTGGGCGATGCGCGGATGAGCCGGCAGTTCGGCCATGGCCTGGCCGTGGTCGCTGAGGTTGTCGCGGCTGCCCGGCTTGAACGCGCCCAGCCGCGCAAGCAGGTCCTGGGCCTGGGCAAAGGCCGCTGCCGGCGGCTGGTCGAGCCAGCGCAACTGGTCGGGAGTGACGCCCCAACGCGCAAGCTGCAAGGCCAGGCCGGCAAGGTCGGCCTGGAGGATCTCGGCGCTGCCGTGGGCAGTCAGTTGGTCATGCTGGGCCTCGGACCACAGGCGGTAGCACACCCCTGGTTCCAGGCGCCCTGCCCGGCCGGCGCGCTGGGTGGCGCTGGCGCGGGAAATGCGCTGGGTGTCCAGGCGGGTCATGCCGCTCCCCGGATCGAAGCGCGGCACCCGCGCCAGGCCGGCATCGATGACCACGCGCACGCCGTCGATGGTCAGGCTGGTTTCGGCGATGTTGGTGGCCAGCACCACCTTGCGCAGGCCCTGGGCCGGCGGGTCGATGGCGGCGCGCTGGGCACTGAGGTCAAGCTCACCATGCAGCGGGCACAGCAGCACATCTGGCCGCTCACCCAGGGCGTCCTGCAGGCTTTGATGCACACGGCGGATCTCCGCCTGGCCAGGCAGGAACACCAGCACGCTGCCAGGCTGTTCGGCCAACGCCAGCAATACGTTGTCCACCACCCGCGGCTCGATGAACTCGCCCGGCTGGAATGGCCGGCCCCAGCGGATATCCACCGGATGCATGCGGCCTTCGCTGCGCACCACCGGCGCGTCGCCCAGCAGCCGCGAGAGGCGCTCGCCTTCAAGGGTCGCCGACATCAGCAGGATTTTCAGCGCAGGCTCGTCACGCAGTAGTTCGCGGCCATTGAGGCTCAACGCCAGGGCCAGGTCAGCATCCAGGCTGCGCTCATGAAATTCGTCGAAGATCAGCAGGCCCACGCCGTCCAGCGCCGGATCGGACTGTAGCCGGCGGGTCAGGATGCCTTCGGTGACCACCTCGATGCGCGTGGTCGGCCCGACCTTGCTGTCCAGGCGGATGCGGTAGCCCACGGTTTCACCGACCTTTTCACCCAGTTCGCTGGCCAGGCGCTCGGCCGCCGCCCGCGCCGCCAGGCGGCGCGGCTCGAGCATGAGGATGGTCTGCCCGGCCAGCCACGGCTCGTTGAGCAGCGCCAGCGGTACGCGGGTGGTCTTGCCCGCTCCAGGCGGCGCTTCGAGCACGGCTTCATCGCGGTTATGCAGGACTTCGCGCAAGGCGGGCAAGACAGCATCGATCGGTAAAGAAATCATGGTGGTCCTCGAACAGTCTGGCGAGTATAACGGCGAACCCAGCCTGCTCTATCATGGTCTTAGCTTCAGGTGCTGGCGCTTCGCTTGCCCTGCTGAATACTTTTCGGAGATTTACATGCGCATCCCATCCCGTGTCATCGGTGGCGCCCTGATCGTCACGCTGCTGACCCAACTGACGGCCTGCGGCACCATCTTCTACCCAGAGCGCCGTGGCCAGATCGGCGGCAAGATCGACCCCGTCGTGGCGGCAATGGACGCCATCGGCATCCTGTTCTATGTCATCCCAGGCCTGATCGCCTTTGGCATCGACTTCGCCACGGGCGCCATCTACTACAAAGGCGGGCACACCGCCCAGGTCGATCCGGTAAAACTGCGTGACGCCGTCAGCCCGGATGGCAAGGTCGACAACCTCAAGCTGCAGGCCATTCTGGAAAGCGAACTGGGCCAGCGCCTGCCGCTGGATGACCCGCGGCTGATCCAGCACCGCGGCAGCGTGGAGCAACTGGCGGCCCTGGGGCTGGTACCCGCAGCCTGACACTGACAAGGACAACGCCCTGAGCATGATCACCCCAGCCGAGCATCAGCGTTTGCTGCGCCTGGCCACCCGCGCATCACTGGCGGTGGCCAGCATACTGGTGGTAAGCAAGGCCGTGGCCTGGTGGCTGAGCGGCTCGGTCAGCCTGCTGGCCGGGCTGACCGACTCGGCGCTGGACGCCGTCGCCTCGTTCCTCAACCTGCTTGCCGTGCACTACGCCCTGCGCCCTGCCGATGACGACCATCGCTTTGGCCACGGTAAGGCAGAGGCGCTGGCGGGCATGGCCCAGGCGCTGTTCATCGGGGTCAGTGCGGTACTGATCGGGATACAGGCCTATGAGCGCCTGCAAGCCCCGCAACCGCTGGGTGACACAGCCATCGGCATCGGCGTGATGCTGTTGTCGCTGGCGCTGACCGTCGCTTTGCTGGCCTTGCAGCGCAAGGTGATTCGCCTGACCGGCTCGACCGCGGTGCGCGCCGACTCGCTGCACTACCGGTCCGATCTGCTGCTCAACGGCAGCATCCTGCTGGCCCTGCTGCTGGCACGCCTGGGCTGGGCGCAGATGGATGCGCTGTTCGGCTTGGGCATCGCGCTGTACATCCTTTGGAGTGCACTGCAGATCGCCCGCGAGAGCACGGCGATTCTCATGGACAAGGAACTGCCAAGCGACATCGGCGAAGGGATGGTCGAACTGGTGCTGGGCATTCCAGGTGTCGAAGGCGTGCATGACCTGCGCACCCGGGTGTCAGGTAACCAGTGGTTCGTGCAATTGCACCTGGAGCTACCCGGGCAGCTGCCGCTGAATGCGGCGCACGACTTGTGCGTGCAGGCATCGGACGTCATCCGCCAGCGTTATCCACAGGCGGATGTGATGGTGCATGCCGACCCGGTGTGATCATTGGCAGGCACTGTCTTGCTCATTTTTTCAAGGTCGGCTCGATCCCTGTGGGAGCGAGCAGTTCCTCTCAGGCGTCAGTTGACGCTGTAGCCGCGGCCGCTGAAACAGGCGCTCAGCGCCCGTCGGTAGTTGCTCGCCACTTCGCCGGGAGGCGCATAAGGCGCCGTTGCCGGGTCGAAGCCTGACTGGCTTACCGCCCAGCGGTGGCACTGGTAGCGGTCCTGGTCCTGCTGCTCCTGCCCCTGGCCATGCATCGGGTAGGCAATCACGTCGTAGCTGTTGCCGGCCGGCGCTGCCGCCGACAACGGTGCCGGGGCCATGGCGGGCGGGTTGACCACGACGTACTCCTGGCTGTCGGCCAGGTACTGGTAGTAGGTGTCGGCTACAAGGAAGAACAATGCACCGCCCAGCCAGACTTCCCGCGCATAGGAAGGCAGGTAGTTGACCCGCACGCCGTAGGGCGGGGTTACCACCACGTAGCTGCCCCCATGCGGGCGATACCAGTAACCGCCGGAATAGAAGTAATCATCGCCGCGGTAGGGCACCTTCCAGTAGCGGTCCCGGAAGTGGTCGATGGTATGCCCCGGGCGATACTGCGGCCCGGGGCCCCAGCCATTACCGTGGCCATCCGGGCGCCCCTGCCAGTCGCCGCCGGGCCGTTGCCCTGGGCCGCCGGCTTGCCAGTGGCGGTAGTCGCCGTTGTGCCGGGGGATATCCTGGTAATAGCCCTGCCGCGCGGGCTGCGTCTGCTGCACTTCGTCACGCGAGTTGAGAGCGCGGCCAGGGGCTCCCTCGTTGCCGTGCCCCTCGCCCGGGCCTTCGGCCATAGCCCCGAGGCTGATACTCAAGCCCAGCAAACCAACACCTGCCAACTGCCAGATGCGCGACTTCATGTTGTTCCTCACGGTAAAGAAAACGGCATGCTGCCAGTCTACCGCGCTGGCACTAAGGGCAGATGAAATTGCGGCCATGAAAAAAGGGAGGCCATTGGCCTCCCTTTGAGAATTGTCGTCCGTGCTCGGCACTTGTGGCGCCGGCTCACCTCACAGCGTCTTCTGGAAGCTGTGTAGCCCGGGGGCCTGCAGATCCTGTTGGATGGCTGGCCGCGACCGCCCGCCTAGGGCGCGTCGCCGTGGACTGATGTCCGGGCAGTGATTCTGGGGTTAACGATACGGGAGCGGTAGCGGCACAGGATTGCGAAGATTGCTCAGATAAATAGCGCTTGCGCAATTTTTAACCCTGGATCGATAATTCACCGCAATCCGAACAGAAAAGGCCTTTTCCATGAGCAAACTTGACCGCTACGACCTGAGCATCCTCGCCGAATTGCAGCGCGACGCGCGCATCTCCAACCAGGAGCTGGCCGAACGCATCGGCCTGTCGCCATCGCCATGCTCGCGTCGGGTCAAGCAACTGGAAGACGACGGCTATATCTCGCGCCAGGTCGCCCTGCTCGATCGCAAGAAACTCGGCCTGAGCCTCACCGCCTACGTGCTGATCGGCATGGACCGGCACACCCCGGAGCGCTTCGAGACATTCGAAGCCGCCATCCGCAACCTGCCGCAGGTGCTCGAGTGCAGCCTGGTCACCGGCATGGATGCCGACTACCAGCTGAAGGTGGTGGTGCCAGACATGGACCACTACCAGAAACTGCTGCTGGGCAGCCTGACCCGCATCGAAGGGGTGACCAGCGTGCGTTCGAGCTTCGTGCTCAACCAGGTTCTGGCAAGCACCGAGCTGCCACTGACGCACCTGCGTTAAACCTCCACTCGCCCGCGTATAATCGCAAGCTCAGCCTGCCTGGAGAACACAGATGGATCCCGCCGTATTTGAAGAGTGGATGATGATCGTGCTGGTTACTGTACTGATCGGCTTCATGGGCTTCATCGTCTGGGACCTGGCGAAAAAGTCCAAGGCCGGGCGCTTTGGCACGATGATCCTGTTCTTCGTGCTCGGGCTGGGAGTGCTGGCCTTCATCATCAAGAGCGTGGTGGTGGCGTTTCTCGAAGGGGTCTAGGCCATCAACGCGCGAGCTTCGGGGCAACCTCGCGCCAGCAGCCCTGCTCCAGCCCATCCAGCGCCCAGTCGCCGATCCGCACCCGTACCAGGCGCAAGGTCGGCAAGCCGACCGCGGCAGTCATCCGCCGCACCTGGCGATTACGCCCTTCGCGAATCACCAGCTCCAGCCAGCTGGTCGGTACGCTCTTGCGAAACCGTACCGGCGGATTGCGCGGCCATAGCTCGGGCTCGTCGAGGCGCCGCGCTTCGGCTGGCAGGGTTGGGCCATCATTGAGCTCCACGCCATCGCGCAAACGCTGGATCTGCTCGTCGCTAGGTTCGCCTTCCACCTGCACCCAATAGGTCTTGGGCAACTTGTGCCTGGGGTCGGCAATGCGCGCCTGCAAGCCGCCATCGTTGGTCAGCAGCAGCAGGCCTTCACTGTCACGGTCGAGCCGACCGGCCGGGTAGATGCCAGGGATATCGATGAAATCCTTGAGCGTCGCGCGCCCTTCTCCGTCACTGAACTGGGTCAGCACGTCGAATGGCTTGTTGAACAGGATCAGGCCTGGCTCGGCCGGTGGCGCCTTGGCCTGGCGACGGGGGCCGGCAGGCCGCGCCTGGGGGCGGCGCGGCTTGGAACGGGGTGGCAGTGGCATGGATCCTCAGCGGAACGGCGGCTCATCGAAGCTGCGCAGTTTACGCGAGTGCAACGAATTGAGCTCGGTGCGCAGCAGGTCGAGGGCGGCGATGCCGATCTTCAGGTGCTGGCTGACCGCACGGTTGTAGAAGGCATTGGCCGAGCCGGGCAACTTGATCTCACTGTGCAGGGGTTTGTCGGACACGCACAGCAAGGTGCCATACGGTACCCGCAAGCGATAGCCCTGGGCGGCGATAGTGCCGCTTTCCATGTCCACTGCCACGGCACGCGACAGGTTGATCAACGGCCGCTCCTGGGCCCAGCGCAGCTCCCAGTTGCGATCGTCGTAGGTCAGCACGGTGCCGGTGCGCAGGCGCTTCTTCAGCTCTTCGCCACGCTCGCCGGTCACCTGTGCCGCGGCTTCCTGAAGTGCCAACTGCACTTCGGCCAAGGCCGGAATCGGAATGTTCGGCGGCACCACGCGGTCGAGGATCCCATCGCGGCGCATGTAGGCGTGGGCCAGCACGTAGTCGCCGATGGTCTGCGACTGACGCAGACCGCCGCAGTGGCCGATCATCAGCCAGCAGTGCGGGCGCAGCACCGCCAGGTGGTCGGTGATGTTCTTGGCGTTGGACGGGCCGACGCCGATGTTGACCAAGGTCACGCCATCACCGTCACCGGCGATCAGGTGATAGGCCGGCATCTGGTAGCGGTGCCAGACCACGCTGGCGACCAATGCCTGTGCTTCGCCGTGGTCCATGCCCTTTTCGATCACCACGTTGCCTGGCAGCACCATGCGCACGAAGCGCGGGTCTTCACGCAGCTGCTCGAGGCCGTGGCTGATGAACTGGTCGACATAGCGGTGATAGTTGGTCAGCAGGATCCAGGGCTGCACATGGCGCCAGTCACTGCCGGTGTAATGCACCAGGCGACGCAGCGAGAAATCCACGCGGGCGGCATCGAACAGCGCCAACGGCAGGGTTTCGGCATTGCCCCAGTCGTACAGGCCATCGGCGATGTTGTCGGTGGCTGCCGACAGGTCGGTGCTGGGGAATACCCGCGCCAGCTCGGCGGCGGTAATGCCGCTGCCAGCCAGCTCATCGCCCTGGTCAACCACGTAGGGGTAGGGAATGTTCTGCTCGCTGACGCCGACTTCCACAGTCACTGTGTAGTCATGCATCAGCGGTCGCAGCTGCTCCAGCAGGTAACCGCGGAATGCCGCCGGCTGGGTGACGGTGACGCTGTAGGTACCCGCCACCTGGACCTTGGCATAGGCGCGCGTGGTGGCAGCCACTTCACCGTGGCTGTAATAAGTCAGGCGCAGTGCGGGGTAGCGATACAGGGCGCGCTCGTCGGCACTCGGTTCGGTACGGTCTTTCAGGTATCGCTTGAGGGCCTGGCTCAGAGCCCCGGTGGCCTGTTCATGCAGGGCCGCCAGACGGTCGACGGCCTGTTCGGGGGTATCAACGACTACAAAAGCTTGGCTCACACTGGGCTTCCTGTCTGGACATGCATGTCAGCCATCTTGCCTGCCTTTGTTACTAAATACATCCCCGATGGTCAGCCGCTGTGTTCAGCTGGGCCAGGCGGGGGTCGCCCGCGCCACCAGTGCCTCGACATCGATGCCTCGCGGCAATGCGCCATACACCCGCCCGCCACCGTTCAGCCGGCTGCCAATGAACGCATCGCTGACCACGGCATTGCCCGCCTCCAGCAGCAGCTTGGCCTGCAACGCCAAGGCAATGTCTTCGGTCAGCTGCCGTGCCCGGTACTGGATATCGCTGGTATCGGCGAACGCCCCCTTGAGGTTGCCAATATGCGCGGCCAGGCGCGGGTCGCCATGCCCGTCGCCCAGTTCGGCGAACAGCGCATCGAGCACCCCCGGCTCCTTGGACAACGCCCGCAGCACGTCCAGGCATTGCACATTGCCGGAACCCTCCCAGGTCGAGTTGACCGGCGCTTCGCGATACAACCGCGGCAGGATGCTGTCTTCGACATAACCGGCACCGCCCAGGCACTCGGCAGCCTCGTTGATCATGGCCGGCGCCCGCTTGCAGATCCAGTACTTGCCCACCGCCGTGACCAGCCGTGCGAAGTGCGCCTGCTGCGGGTCGTCGAGCTGTTCCAGGGCCTGCCCCATGCGCAGGCTCAGGGCCAGCGCGGCCTCGCTTTCCAGCGCCAGATCAGCCAGCACGTTCTGCATCAAGGGTTGTTCGTTCAGCACCCGGCCGCCGACCTTGCGATGGGCGCAGTGGTGCGCCGCCTGGGTCAGCGCCTGGCGCATCAACGCGCTGGAGCCGACCATGCAATCGAAACGGGTCATGGCCACCATCTCGATGATGGTTGGCACGCCGCGCCCCTCCTCGCCCACCATCCACGCCAGCGCGCCACGGAACTCGACTTCGCTGGAAGCGTTGGAGCTGTTGCCCAGCTTGTTCTTCAGGCGCTGGATGTAGAACTGGTTGCGGCTGTCGTCGGGCCGATGGCGCGGCAGCAGGAAGCAGCTCAGGCCCTTGTCGGTCTGCGCCAGGGTCAGGAAGGCATCGCACATCGGTGCCGAGCAGAACCACTTGTGCCCGACCAGCTCGTAGGGCTGCCCGGGGCCGGGGCTGCCGACCGGGTAAGCACGGGTGGTATTGGCGCGCACGTCGGTACCGCCCTGCTTCTCGGTCATGGCCATGCCAAGGGTCACGCCGGCTTTGTGACGGTCACCGACGTTGCGCGGGTCGTATTCGCAGGCGAGGATCTTCGGTAGCCAGTATTCGGCCAGCTCTGGCTGCAACCGCAGCGCAGGCACGGCCGCAAAGGTCATGGTCAGCGGGCAGCCGGTACCGGCTTCGGCCTGGCTGTGCAGGTAGGTCATCGATGCCCGCGCCACGTGGGCACCGGGCCGAGGTTCGGCCCAGGGCAATGATGGCAGGCCGTGTTCGACGGCGGTGCGCATCAACTCGTGGTAGGCGGGGTGGAACTCGACCAGGTCGATGCGGTGGCCAAAGCGGTCATGGCTGCTGAATTCCGGCTTGTGCGCATTGGCCAGAAAGCCTGCTGCCATCAGCGGACCGCCGGCCAAGGCACCATAGGCGTCGATCCGCGCTTCGGCCCAACCAGCCCCGAAACGCCGCGACCATTCCTGCAGCGGCAGGTCGAGGCGGTACAGGTTGGCACCGTCGAGCGACGGTGGCTGGTTGGTGACTTCGTGGGTTTCAGCGTACTGGTGGAGGTTCATTCGGGAGCTCCTGGATCCGGGTATGCCTGAAAGGCCCAGTGAAGCACTCCCTGCCGGTGAGTAGTAGTGACAATAATGACTAAACATGTGGCTCAGGGCTGCCAAGGGTTCGCCACAATAATTTCAGCGCCTGCAAGATCGAGCGCCGCGAGGGCGGCGCCCGATCTTGCAGGCGCTGAAACCCTCAAGGCAGACCCTAGAACCGCGTAGCCCCCGACACGGCCCGTCCCGGCGGCATCTGCACCTGGGCAATGGCGACGTTCAAGGCCAGCTCGAACCGGCTCCCAAGTCCCCGCGTCGACTCATGGGACAGCTTGGCATCAAGCAGTTCGGCCAGTTGCCGGCAGATCGACAATCCAATCCCGAGCCCGCCATAGCGGCGAGTCATCGAGCCATCGACCTGGAAGAAGCGCTGATAGAGAATCGCCTGGTCCAGATCATCGAAGCCGATGCCGCTGTCGCTGATGGTAAAGGTCAACGCCAGGCTGTCGGGGCCAAGGCGGCGCCCGCGAACTTGCATCATCACCCCACCGTGATGGGTGAACTTCAGGCCGTTGTCCACCAGGCAGCCCAGGCAGCGGGCCACTTTCTGCGCATCGCCCAGCAACTCGTCCGGCAGCTCGGCGGGGATGTCCAGGCTCAGGTACAGACCCTTGCCCAAGGCCGTTCCGGCATAACCGGCACGCAGGTCCTGCAGCGTGCGCCGCAAGCTGAACGGCAGCGCCTGCGGGCGCATACGGCCGGCCTGCAGTTCGGTCAACGTGAGGATGTCGTCAACCATGTCCATCATGTCCTGGGCCGAGCCGACCGCCGTGCGGTGGTACTGGGCCATCTCGGCAGTCATGGGCAGTGTGTGCATCAGTTCCAGCGAGCCGATCACACCATTCATCGGTGTCCGCAGTTCGTGGGTAACGGTGGCGAGGAATTCATCCTTCAGGTGATTGCTCCTGGCCAGCTGCTGGTTCATCTGCTCCAACGCCTCACCGGTATCGCGCAAGGTCTGTGCCTGCTGTTCGCGCATGCTGTTGATGCGGTCGGCCAGGGCCAGCGACAGCAACGCCACTTCCAGCGCCGACCCCAGCTGGCTGGAATACATGGTGATGAACTGGTTAGGCAGGTAACCCAGCACCATCAGGGTATTGACCAGCCCACCGAGCAGGAACGCCGTCCAGGCGATGATGAACCAGCGCGCCACACGCAGGCCCCGCACCCAGGCATACAAGCCGGCAGCAAAGATGCTCACGGTGAACAGCAAGGCCAGCACCGTGGCCATGCGCAAGGCGATGCCGTAGCGCATGCTCACCGACAGCACCATCACCAGTACGCCACCCAGCATCAGCAGTTGCAGCAAGCGGTCAAAGCCGCGACTGATCTTGCCCAGCTGCAGGAAGTGACGGGCGAACTGGCACCCGAACAAGCCCGCAGCGCCGATGAACAGCGGTGTTGCTGCGTTGGCCCACCACGGGCTGTCCGGCCAGAAGTAGGCAACCCCTGCCCCGTTCACCGACACCTGATACAAGCCGAACGAGGCAATGTAGAGGATGTAGTAGAGGTAACTGACGTCTCGCACACTGAGGTAGATGAACAGGTTGTACACCGCCATTACCAGCAGTACGCCGTAGATCATGCCCAGCACATAGAGGCGGGTCGGCTGGTCTTCCAGGTACGCTTCGGCAGACCACAACGACAGCGGTGCCTGTACCGAACCCTGGCTGTGCAAGCGCAGGTAGGCGGTGGTCGACTGCCCGGGCTGCAGTGGCAGTTCGAACAGGTAATTGTTCTGGCGGATCGGGCGGCTGGCGTAGGGCAATGCGTCGCCGGTGCGCCGGGCCAGGACGAACTCGCCATCGCTGCCCGGCAGGTACAGCTCGATATGGTCCATGGGGGGGTATGCCAGCTCGAGCAGCCACTGGCGCGGTTGCGCATTGGCAGAAGCCACATAATGCAGCTCGACCTTGAGCCAGAACACCGAATGCGAGTAACCGGCGTTCAGCACGTCCTGGTGATGCGTACGGAAACGGCTGGCAAAGATAGGCGCACTGACCTGGGCGATGCTCGCGCTGCCATCACGGTCTTCGTAGACCTGCATGATCTTGCCCAAGGGAAGATGCCGAGTCGCCTCGTCGATTTCGACGGCTCCGGCCAGCACGGGCAACAAGCCCAGAAGCATAATCAGCAAATAGCGCATACAGCCCCAGCATGGCCTGTCCGGTCGCGTCGCGATGGCCTCCAATCCCTTTGAGACGACGAAATCCGGCAGAGCCCGTTTGTCGAGTTATCCGAGCACTCTAGCATAGCTTTCAAGGCTGGCGACGGGCCACTCCAATTTTCTAACAAAAGGCTCTAGGACAATACTTTCAGCGCAAGCACGCGAGAAAATCTGACCACTTGATCAACAAAACTCGTTTGTAGGACGATCCGCACAAAGGGGTTTGGTGGTAAGCTCGCCGACCATGAATACCTACAGCTCCCGCCCCGTTGTCCTCTGTCTCTCCGGCCACGACCCAAGTGGCGGCGCCGGCTTGCAGGCAGATATAGAAGCCCTGCTCGCCCAAGGCTGTCACGCCGCACCTACCGTGACTGCCCTGACGGTGCAGGATACCGTCAACGTTTCCGACTTCCGTGTGCTCGACCGCGAGTGGGTCCTGGCCCAGGCCAATGCCGTGCTGGCTGACTCCACCGTCGCCGCCGTGAAGCTGGGCATGCTCGGCTCGATCGACATGGTCGACACCGTCGCCGAACTGCTCAGTGCCCACCCACACCTGCCGCTGGTTTGCGACCCGGTGCTGCGAGCCGGTGGCGGTGGCCGCCTGGGCAAGGACGAAGTTGGCTATGCCCTGCGCGAACGCCTGCTGCCGCTGGCGACCATTGCCACGCCGAACTTGCCAGAAGCGCGCATCCTGGCCGAACTCCCTGAAGGCACCGCCGACGAGTGTGCCGAGAAACTGTTGCCGTTTTGCAAAAACCTGCTGATTACTGGTGGGCACGGTGACGAGGAAGAAATCCACAATCGCCTGTACAGCCGCGACGGCCAGAGCCATACCTGGACCTGCCAGCGCCTGCCGGGCAGCTACCACGGCTCGGGCTGCACCCTGGCCAGCGCCCTGGCCGGTCGCCTGGCCCTCGGCGAGCAATTGCAAAGCGCGGTGAAAAGCGCCCTGGACTATACCTGGCGTACCCTGCGCGACGCCGAACAGCTGGGCAAAGGCCAGTACGTTCCGCGTCGCCTGCCCCTGGATTTCTGCTCCTGAGACGAGGCGTTCAATGAAGCTACGCGGTCTGTATGCAATCACCGACAGCCAGCTGCTCGCCGGCCGTTTCCTGTCCCACGTCGAAGCAGCCCTGGAAGGCGGTGTGTGCCTGCTGCAGTACCGCGACAAGGGCGATGACGCCGCCCGCCGCCTGCGCGAGGCCGAAGCCCTGATGAAGCTTTGCGAACGCTACGGCACTCAGCTGATCATCAACGACGACGCCGAACTGGCCGCACGCCTGGGCGTCGGCGTACACCTGGGCCAGACCGACGGCCCGCTGACACCCGCTCGCGCCCTGCTCGGCCGCCAGGCGATCATCGGCTCCACTTGCCACGCCAGCGTCGAACTTGCCGCCCAGGCTGCCAACGAAGGTGCCAGCTACGTGGCCTTTGGCCGCTTTTTCAATTCTGTCACCAAGCCCGGTGCGCCGGCTGCCAACGTCGACCTGCTGGAGCAGGCCCGCGCCCAGGTAAAACTGCCGATCGCCGTGATCGGTGGCATCACCCTCGACAACGCCGCCCCGCTGATCGCCCACGGTGCCGATCTGCTGGCGGTCATCCACGGCTTGTTCGGTGCCGACAGCGCGCAGGAAGTCACCCGCCGCGCCCGCGCCTTCAACGCCCTGTTCGCTTCCTGATTTCGAGAGAAGACCCATGTCCCGTTCCGAAGCCCTGTTTGCCCAAGCCCAGAAGCACATCCCTGGCGGCGTCAATTCGCCAGTCCGCGCTTTCAAAAGCGTCGGCGGCACCCCACTGTTCTTAAAGCATGCCGAAGGCGCCTACGTCGTCGATGAAGATGACAAGCGCTACGTCGACTACGTCGGCTCGTGGGGCCCGATGATCCTTGGCCACGGCCACCCGGACGTACTCGATGCAGTACGTCGCCAGCTGGAACACGGCCTGTCTTACGGCGCGCCGACCGCGATGGAAACCGAGATGGCCGACCTGGTCTGCTCGCTGGTGCCGTCGATGGAAATGGTGCGCATGGTCAGCTCCGGTACCGAGGCGACGATGAGCGCCATTCGTCTGGCCCGTGGCTACACCGGTCGCGACGCCATCATCAAGTTCGAAGGCTGCTACCACGGCCACTCCGACAGTCTGCTGGTCAAGGCCGGTTCCGGCCTGCTGACCCAAGGTGTGCCAAGCTCGGCAGGCGTACCGGCAGACTTCGCCAAGCACACCCTGACCCTGCCGTTCAACGACATCGCCGCAGTCGAGAAGACCCTCGCCGAAGTCGGCCAGACCGTTGCCTGCATCATCGTTGAACCGGTGGCCGGCAACATGAACTGCGTACCGCCGGCACCCGGCTTCCTCGAAGGCCTGCGCGAGCTTTGCGACAAGCACGGTGTGGTGTTGATCTTCGACGAAGTGATGACCGGTTTCCGCGTCTCGCTCGGCGGCGCCCAGGGTTACTACGGGATCAGGCCTGACCTGTCGACCTTCGGCAAGATCGTTGGCGGCGGCATGCCGGTTGGCTGCTTCGGCGGCAAACGCGAAATCATGGGCTGCATCGCCCCGCTGGGCCCGGTGTACCAGGCCGGTACCCTGTCGGGCAACCCGCTGGCCATGGCCGCTGGCCTTACCACCCTGAAGCTGATCAGCCGCGCTGGCTTCCATGACGAGCTGACCGCCTTCACCAGCCGTATGCTCGATGGCCTGCAGCAGCGTGCCGATGCCGCGGGCGTGCCGTTCGTCACCACCCAGGCCGGCGCCATGTTCGGCCTGTACTTCAGCGGCGCCGACGACATCGTCACCTTCGACGACGTGATGGCCAGCGATGCCGAACGCTTCAAGCGCTTCTTCCACCTGATGCTCGACGGTGGCGTGTACCTGGCGCCAAGTGCGTTCGAGGCGGGCTTCACGTCGATCGCCCATGGTGAAAAAGAACTGCAGATCACCCTGGATGCGGCCGAAAAAGCCTTTGCCGCGCTGAAATAAGCCAGCACGCGGCCGCTGTAGGAGCGGCCTTGTGTCGCGAAAGCGCTGCAGAGCAGCCCCAGCGTTTTAGCGTTGACACAGACAATGTCGGGGCCGCTTTGCGGCCCTTTCGCGACACAAGGTCGCTCCTACACAATCATCCAATCCACCAGCAAGACAGAAATTCGCGTAAAACTTTGTAAGGTTGGCGCTGCTTATCCCATAATGTGCCACCAGAGATATTGGCCGCAGCTTTGCAGAGGTAAGTCGATCCCCATGAACCGCACCGGCCGCGCCCTCACCTTGGGCTGCCTGTTGCTTCTTCAGCCCCTGCTGGCCCTGGCGGAGGGCGGTAACTCGTTGCTGATTCCGGCAACGGGGCGCTGCACGCTCAACGTTCAGCCAGAAGACCTGCAGAACGCGCTGAAAGCCTGCGAAGAAACAGCGGCGACCGGGGACGCCCAGGCACAGTTCGAGCTGGGCGAGTACTACTACACGCTTACGCCGAAAAACCTGAAGTTGGCGCTGGACTGGTTCCAGAAGGCCTCGCTGCAAGGCCACGCCGAAGCCCAGTACCGCCTTGGCGCCATGTTCTTTCATGGCGAAGGGGTAAAGGCCAACAATGTGCAGGCCTATATCCTGCTGAAGATGGCCGCGGTCAACGGCGCCGAGGATGCGCTGGACATGGCCGACGAAGTAACCGAACAGATGCCTCGCGACGAGCTTGAGCACGCCACCCAGGTGCTTGGCCAGATCTTCCGCAAGTACCTGCTGGAACTGCAGAACGCCGAAGGACGCACACCGTTCTCGCCGCTGCCCTGATGTTTACCGCTCCGGCATCGGCATGGGGAACGGCATCACATTGCCGCTGACCTTCGCCTCGCTGATCTTGGCCGTGCCCAGGCGCTCCACTTCATCGATCCGCACGATCGAATGCATCGGTACGAAACTGCGGATCACCCCTTCGAACTGATTCTTGAGCTTCTCTTCGCTTGGGTCGACCACCACCTGGGTGCGTTCGCCGAAAACGAACTCCTCGATTTCCAGAAAGCCCCACAGGTCGCTCTGGTAGATCTGCTTGGCATACATCTCGAAGACCTGCCCCTGGTTGAGGAAGATCACTTTGTAGATGGCGGGTTCGCGTTTGCTCATGTTCGGCGGGATAACACATGCGTAAGAAAAGGCGCGCATCATAGCAGAGCGGGCCCCGGCCCGGGCGGGTACACAGCCTGAACCAACCCTTGATCGTTTCAGTGCTTTCGCCACTGCCCTTCAAGGGTTATTCTTGAGTTCACATTCATTGCCGTCGAGCGGCTAAAAACGACCTTGAACGCACCCATACAACCTCATCGTTTCATCCTCGAACCCTTCGAGGCCCACCGTTTCGCCAACTTGTGCGGCCAGTTCGACGAGCACCTGCGCCTGATCGAACAACGCCTGGCCATCGAAATCCGCAACCGCGGCAACCAATTCGAGCTGATCGGCGAACCCAAGACCACTTCCGCTGCCGAGCAACTGCTGCGCCGCCTCTACCGCGAGACCAAGGCCACGGACCTGTCGCCGGAAACCGTGCACCTGTACCTGCAGGAGTCGACGGTAGAGAACATCGACAATCCTGCGGTCAATGAAGTCAGCGTCTCGCTGCGCACGCGCAAGGGCAATATTCGCCCGCGCGGCGTCAACCAGCAGCGCTACGTCAAGGAAATCCTCGGCAACGACATCAACTTCGGCATCGGCCCGGCCGGTACCGGCAAGACTTACCTTGCCGTGGCCTGCGCCGTCGACGCCCTGGAGCGTGAGCAAGTGCGCCGCATCCTGCTGGTACGCCCGGCGGTCGAGGCGGGCGAAAAGCTCGGCTTCCTGCCTGGCGACCTGGCCCAGAAGATCGACCCGTACCTGCGCCCGCTGTACGACGCGCTGTACGAGATGCTCGGCTTCGAACATGTGGCCAAGCTGATCGAGCGCCAGGTGATCGAGATCGCCCCGCTGGCCTACATGCGCGGCCGCACCCTGAACAATAGCTTCATCATCCTCGACGAAAGCCAGAACACCACGCTGGAACAGATGAAGATGTTCCTTACCCGTATCGGCTTCGGCTCGACGGCGGTGATCACCGGTGATATCACCCAGGTCGACCTGCCCCGTGGCACCAAGTCGGGCCTGGCCCATGTGATCGAGGTGCTCAGGGACGTACCGGGGATCAGCTTCACCCACTTCCAACCCAAAGATGTGGTTCGTCACCCACTGGTGCAGCGTATCGTCGAGGCTTATGACCGCTTCGATGCCCGCCAGGCCAAGCCCGAGGCACCCGGCAAAGATGCTTGAACTTGACCTGCAACGGGCCACGGATGCTGCCGCCCCGGACGACGCCGCCTTCCGCCGCTGGTGCGAACTGGCCTTGCGCCAGCGCACGGCCGATTCGGAAATGACCATTCGTCTGGTCGACGAAGGCGAAGGCCGCGAACTCAACCACACCTACCGGCACAAGGACTACGCGACCAATGTGCTGTCGTTCCCGGCCGACGTGCCGGATGACCTGCTCGATATCCCGCTGTTGGGCGACCTGGTGATCTGCGTGCCAGTGGTCGAGCGCGAGGCGGCCGAACAGGGCAAATCGCTGGAAGCGCACTGGGCGCACCTGGTCATCCACGGCTGCCTTCACTTGCTCGGCTACGACCACATCGAAGACGACGAGGCCGAGGAAATGGAAGCGCTGGAACGGGAATTGCTGGCGGAACTGGGTCACCCTGACCCGTACGCCGACGATGAAAACGAACCTCTCACACACTGATACACGAAGGATCACGAGAACCGCCATGAGCGAAGATCGATCGAGCAACGGGCAGAAGTCCTGGCTGGGTAAACTGACCCAGGCTTTTGCCCATGAGCCGAAAAACCGCCAGGAGCTCCTTGAGCTGCTGCGCGAAGCCCATCAGAACAAGCTGCTCGACAGCGAAGCGCTGACCATCGTCGAAGGTGCCATCCAGGTCGCCGACCTGCAGGTACGCGACATCATGGTCCCGCGCTCGCAAATGATCAGCATCAAGGCGACCCAATCGCCGCGCGAGTTCCTCCCGGCCGTCATCGACGCTGCCCACTCGCGCTACCCGGTGATCGGTGAAAGCCACGACGATGTGCTCGGGATCCTGCTGGCCAAGGACCTGCTGCCGCTGATCCTCAAAGAGAACGGCGACAGCTTCAACATCAAGGACCTGCTGCGCCCGGCCACCTTCGTGCCGGAGTCCAAGCGCCTGAACGTGCTGCTGCGCGAGTTCCGCGCCAACCACAACCACATGGCCATCGTTATCGACGAATACGGCGGCGTGGCGGGCCTGGTGACCATCGAGGACGTGCTGGAGCAGATCGTCGGTGACATCGAGGACGAGCATGACGTCGAGGAAGACAGCTACATCAAGCCGCTACCGAGCGGTGACTTCCTGGTCAAAGCGCTGACCCCGATCGACAACTTCAACGAGTTTTTCGACAGCGAATTCTCGGATGACGAGTTCGACACCGTCGGCGGCCTGGTGATGAGCGCCTTCGGCCACCTGCCCAAGCGCAACGAGACCACCGAAATCGGCGCCTACAAGTTCCGTATTCTCAATGCCGACAGCCGGCGGATACACTTGCTGCGCCTTACCCCGATCACCCGCTAAGGACAAACATGCGTTGGATCACCCGCCCCGGCTGGCCCGGTAATTTGCTGGCCCTGGCGGCCGGCGCATCGACCCTCCTGGCCCTGGCGCCGTTCGATATCTGGCCGCTGGCCCTGCTGTCAATCGCCCTGCTCTACCTTGGCCTGCGCGAGCTCAGCCCGCGCCAGGCCATGTGGCGTGGCTGGTGGTTCGGCTTTGGCCTCTATGGCGCAGGTACGTGGTGGATCTACGTCAGCATGAATACCTACGGCGGCGCCTCGCCGTTGTTGGCGATCGCCTTGCTGCTGGCATTCTTCGCCGCCCTCGCCTGGTTCTTCGCCCTGCCCACCTGGCTGTGGGCACGCTGGTTCAGGCGCAACGAGGCGCCTCTGGCCGATGCCCTGTGCTTCGCCGCCCTGTGGCTGCTGCAAGAGGCCTTCCGTGGCTGGTTGCTGACTGGCTTCCCTTGGCTGTATGCCGGTTACAGCCAGCTCGACGGCCCGCTGTCGGGCCTTGCGCCGCTAGGTGGCGTGTGGCTGATTTCCTTCGCCCTGGCGCTGAGCGCCGCGCTGCTGTGCAACCTGCAGCGCCTGCGCGAACGCCCATCGTTCCTTGCCATCGGCGCGGTGCTGCTGCTGGCGCCATGGGTGATCGGCATGGCCCTCAAGGGCCACGCCTGGACCACGCCGGCGGGCGACCCGCTCAAGGTTGCGGCCCTGCAGGGCAACGTCGAGCAGGACCTGAAGTGGGACCCGGCCCACATCGACGCGCAACTGGCGCTGTACCGCGACATGAGCTTCAGCTCCAGACTGGTTGACCTGCTGGTGTGGCCGGAAACCGCCGTGCCAGTGCTCAAGGACCAGGCTCAAGGCTATATCGATGTGATGGGCCGCTTTGCTGCCGACCGGCACTCGGCGCTGATCACCGGTGTCCCCGTCCGTGAAGTGGTGCATCACCAGCGCCGTTATTACAACGGCGTCACCGCAACCGGCGAAGGCGACGGCACTTACCTCAAGCAGAAACTGGTGCCGTTTGGCGAGTACGTGCCGTTGCAGGACATGCTTCGCGGCGCGATCGAGTTCTTCAACCTGCCGATGTCGGACTTTGCCCGCGGCCCCGCGGACCAGCCACTGCTGCAAGCCAAGGGCTACCAGGTTGCCCCGTTCATCTGCTACGAAGTGGTCTATCCCGAGTTCGCTGCTGGCCTGGCGGCACGCAGTGACCTGCTGCTGACCATCAGCAACGACACCTGGTTCGGTACCTCGATCGGCCCTCTGCAGCACCTGCAGATGGCGCAGATGCGTGCACTGGAAGCCGGCCGCTGGATGATCCGCGCCACCAACAATGGTGTAACCGCACTGATCGACCCGTTTGGCAAGATCACCGCCCAAGTGCCGCAGTTCCAGCGGGCGGTGCTGTATGGCGAAGTGGTGCCAATGCAGCAGCTGACGCCTTATCTGCAGTGGCGGTCCTGGCCGCTGGCGATTCTTTGCGTGCTGTTGCTGGGCTGGGCCCTGCTGGCGAGCCGTATCGCCAAGACAGTCTGATTCAGCCTGCAACGGCCTGTTCGCGGGCACGCCCGCTGCCACAGGGTTCCGCGCTCCCATGTGGAAGCGGGCGTGCCCGCGAACAGGCCGGCATTGGCGACACAAGGCTCAGTAGAACAACCGATACCCCACCAAGCCCACCGCTTCATTGAGCAACTGCCCGCTTTGCCACATGGCCCGGCTCTCGGGCAGCAACCCTCCGAACGGCCGTGCATGATCGCGCCCCAGGAACCCCACCGGTGCCGGCACCACCTCGAACCCGGCCCGCTCGAAGCTCCAGCGTGAGCGCTGCATGTGCCACGCCTGGGTCACCACCACCACGCGGCGCATACCCAGCGGCTGCAACACCTTGGCGCTCAGCTGGGCGTTCTCCCAGGTGGTACGACTGGCTTCTTCCTTCCATTTCACCTCGACGGCGAAATCTTCGCGCAGGCGATCCGCCATCAGCTGTGCTTCGCTAGGCGGCGTACCGTAATGCAAGCCACCGCTGGTCAGCACCGGCAACCCCGAGGCTTTCGCCAGCCGAGCAGCAAAACGCATGCGCTCAAGGGCCGTCGCCGTGGGCTGGTCACCACCACCCCAGGCCGGATCACCGCGTTCGCGCCCCGCGCCAAGCACGACGATGGCATCTGCCCTGCTCGCCAGGCCGGTCCAATCCGCTGTCGCCAGGGGCGGCTCGGTTTCCAGGATATGGGCAGACTCTTGCACCACCAGCGGCAAACTCATGAGCCACAGGCCTCCCAGCCCCATGACAAAACACAGCGTCGCCAACTGCGGCCGCCTTCTGCGCAACCACCAGGCCGCGAGCAGCAGCAGAAACAGGACGCCAGGCGGCATCAGCCATTGCTTGAAGAAAAACCGGATCGGCATCGACACACCTCCATGGAAGGCGTGCAGCCTATAAAGGATCGACGCCGGTCAACAAGCCCGGGCCGGCGTCGATCATGGGAAGTGTGTTGTAGAACCGGCGGGCGATTGCCTGCGCCTGGCGTCCTGAACGGCTAGCGATGCGGCAGCCTCCTGGAACTCGCCGAGTTGGCGGGGCGTCTCTTGTCCTTGAGCCAGATGATCTTGGCCGTGGCCGGTTCCGCTTGCGGGAATGTACCGGCACAGGCATTACGGCGTTCCGGGAGGGAATCCAGGTAAGCCTTGATCACTTCGAACTCTGCATGGCTCAAGCCACGCAACTCCAGCTCGGCTGGCATCTCGTCGCGTAATCTTACCGAGGTCCTGGCGACTTCCAGTGCCAGGCCAAGACGGTCGATCAGGCGTTCGTAAAGCTCCGGTTTGATTGCGGGTAGCTGCGTCTCTCCCATCCGTTCACCTCATTGAAGATAAAGATTATCTCCCCCCACACCTGAGCTTAGCGTCGCTATAAAAAGCAGCCGGATGCCGCGACCAGCGGGCATTCGCAATCAAGGTTTCCCACGATGCGCGGCGCTGCTGTATGCTACGGCGTTCACTCTAAAACGACACCGGAGTGCCGGACGCAGCGAGGTTCCGCTGCCTGGAACAAGGTCTCTTCTCTCTCAGCAAAAAGTAGCCATGCACGAACAATACACGCCCCGTGATATCGAAGCCGCCGCCCAGAAATTCTGGGACGAGCAACAATCGTTCGCTGTTACCGAACAGCCAGGCAAAGACACGTACTACTGCCTGTCGATGTTCCCGTACCCGAGCGGCAAGCTACACATGGGCCACGTGCGCAACTACACCATCGGTGACGTGATCGCCCGTTACCAGCGCATGCTGGGCAAGAACGTCCTGCAGCCGATGGGCTGGGACGCCTTCGGCATGCCCGCGGAAAACGCGGCAATGAAGAACAACGTCGCCCCGGCCAAGTGGACTTACGAGAACGTCGACTACATGAAGACCCAGCTCAAGAGCCTGGGCCTGGCCATCGATTGGGCGCGTGAAGTCACCACCTGCAAGCCGGATTACTACCGCTGGGAACAGTGGCTGTTCACCCGCCTGTTCGAGAAAGGCATCATCTACCGCAAGAACGGGACCGTGAACTGGGACCCGGCCGACCAGACCGTACTGGCCAACGAGCAGGTCATCGACGGCCGCGGCTGGCGTTCCGGCGCGCTGATCGAGAAGCGCGAAATCCCGATGTACTACTTCCGCATCACCGACTACGCCGACGAGTTGCTGGAAAGCCTCGACGAACTGCCGGGCTGGCCAGAGCAGGTCAAGACCATGCAGCGCAACTGGATCGGCAAGTCGCGTGGCATGGAAGTGCAGTTCCCGTATGACAAGGCCAGCATCGGCCACGAAGGCACCCTCAAGGTCTTCACCACCCGTCCCGACACCCTGATGGGCGCCACTTACGTCGCCGTTGCCGCCGAGCACCCGCTGGCCACCCAGGCCGCCCAGGGCAACCCTGCCCTGCAGGCGTTCATCGACGAATGCAAGAGCGGCAGCGTCGCCGAGGCCGACATGGCCACCCAGGAGAAGAAGGGCATGCCCACTTCCCTGTTCGTCGAGCACCCGCTGACCGGCGAGAAGCTGCCGGTCTGGGTCGCCAACTACGTGCTGATGCACTACGGCGATGGCGCCGTGATGGCCGTCCCTGCCCACGACGAGCGCGACTTCGAGTTCGCCCGCAAGTACAACCTGCCGGTCAAGGCCGTGGTGCGCACCAGCGCCGGTGATGACGTCGGCAGCGAATGGCTGGCCGCCTATGGCGAGCATGGCCAGCTGATCAACTCCGCCGAGTTCGACGGCCTGGACTTCGCCGGCGCCTTCGACGCCATCGAAGCCGCCCTGATCCGCAAGGAGCTGGGCAAATCTCGCACCCAGTTCCGCCTGCGCGACTGGGGCATCAGCCGCCAGCGCTACTGGGGCTGCCCGATCCCGATCATCCACTGCCCGTCGTGCGGCGACGTACCCGTGCCGGAAGACCAGCTGCCGGTCACCCTGCCGGAAAACGTGGTGCCGGACGGTGCCGGTTCGCCGCTGGCGCGCATGCCTGAGTTCTATGAGTGCAGCTGCCCGAAATGCGGTGCTGCGGCCAAGCGCGAAACCGACACCATGGACACCTTCGTCGAGTCGTCCTGGTATTTCGCCCGCTACGCTTCGCCGAACTACGAAGGTGGCATGGTCGACCCGAAAGCAGCCAACCACTGGCTGCCGGTCGACCAGTACATCGGCGGTATCGAGCACGCGATCCTGCACCTGCTGTACGCGCGCTTCTTCCACAAGCTGATGCGCGACGAGGGCCTGGTGACCTCCAACGAGCCCTTCAAGAACCTGCTGACCCAGGGCATGGTGGTCGCCGAGACTTACTACCGCGTAGCCAGCAACGGCGGCAAGGACTGGTTCAACCCGGCCGACGTCGAAATCGAACGCGATGCCAAGGCCAAGATCATCGGTGCCCGCCTGAAGACCGATGGCCTGCCGGTGGAAATCGGCGGCACCGAGAAGATGTCGAAGTCGAAGAACAACGGCGTCGACCCGCAGTCGATGATCGACCAGTACGGCGCCGACACCTGCCGCCTGTTCATGATGTTCGCCTCGCCACCTGACGCGAGCCTGGAGTGGTCCGACTCCGGCGTCGAAGGTGCAAGCCGCTTCCTGCGCCGCGTCTGGCGCCTGGCCCAGGCTCACGTCGCACAAGGCCTGCCGGGCAAGCTGGACGTCGCCGCACTGGACGATGCACAGAAGGTCATCCGCCGCGCCATCCACGCCGCGATCAAACAGGCCAGCACCGATGTCGGCCAGTTCCACAAGTTCAACACCGCCATCGCCCAGGTGATGACCGTGATGAACGTGCTGGAAAAGGCCCCGCAGGCCACCGAACAGGACCGCGCCCTGCTGCAGGAAGGCCTGGAGGCCGTGACCCTGCTGCTGGCACCGATCACTCCGCACATTTCCCACGAGCTGTGGAAGCAGCTGGGCCACGACCAGGCTGTCATCGACGCAGGCTGGCCAACAGTCGACGAGAGCGCCCTGGTGCAGGACAGCATCACCCTGGTGGTGCAGGTCAACGGCAAGCTGCGCGGCCAGGTTGAAATGCCAGCCGCCGCCAGCCGCGAGGAAGTCGAAGCCGCTGCCCGCAGCAACGAAAACGTCCTGCGCTTCATCGATGGCCTGACTATCCGCAAGGTTATCGTGGTACCGGGCAAACTGGTCAACATCGTCGCCAACTGATGGCAACGCCCACCCGCATCCGGTGCGGGTGGGCGGTATCGGCCCACAAGGGAGCAACAACATGATCAAACGCAATCTGCTGGTAATGGGCCTGGCTGTCCTGCTCAGCGCCTGCGGTTTCCAGCTGCGCGGCACCGGCACCAACGACCTGCGCGTCAAGGAGATGGACGTCAGTGCGCGCAACGCCTACGGCCAGACCGTGGTGCAACTGCGCCAGGTACTTGAGCGCAGTGGCGTCAACGTGCATGCGGGCGCGCCTTATCGCCTGGTACTGACCAACGAGCAGGAAAGCTCTCGCTCGGCGAGCTACTCCGGCGGCAACAGCACTGCCGAGTACGAGCTCACCACCACGCTCAGCTACAGCATCCTCGGCCTGAACAACCTCGAACTGCTGAGCAACAAGGTAGAAGCACGCAAGGTGTACGTGCGTGACGGTGGCAATATCACCGGCTCCGATCAGGAAGCCCTGCGAGCACGCGAAGAGATGCGCCGCGACCTGGTGCAGTCGATGGTTTCGCGCCTGCAACAGCTGAGCCCTGCGCAGCTCGATGAGTTGCAGCGCAAGGCCGACGCACGCGCCAAGGCCGAAGCCGATGCACTGGAAGCTGCACGCCGCCAACAGGCCGAGACGCCGCAGCAGTCCCCCATGGAAATCCCGGGCAACTAAGCCCGAACGGGGCACTCCGGCGCCCCGCCTGCTCCCATGAAGCTCGCCCCCGCCCAACTCAACAAGCACCTGCAAGGTAGCCTGGCCCCGGTCTACGTGGTCAGTGGCGACGACCCACTGCTGTGCCAGGAAGCCGCCGATGCCATCCGCAATGCGGCGCGCCAGCAGGGGTTTGACGAACGCCAGGTGTTCAGCGCTGACGCCAATTTCGACTGGGGTACCCTGCTGCAAGCGGGTGCCAGCCTGTCGCTATTCGCCCAGCGGCGCCTGCTGGAGCTGCGCCTGCCGTCGGGCAAGCCCGGTGACAAGGGCGCTGCGGCACTCATGGAATATTGCGCCAAGCCCGCCGAAGACACCCTGCTGCTGATCAGCCTGCCCAAGCTCGACGGCAGCGCGCAAAAGACCAAGTGGGGCAAGGCACTGATCGAAGGTGCCCACTGTCAGTTCATCCAGATCTGGCCGGTGGATCCCCAGCAATTACCCCAGTGGATCAACCAGCGCCTGTCCCAGGCCGGGTTGTCGGCGCAACGCGATGCCGTCGATCTGATCGCCGCGCGGGTAGAAGGCAACTTGCTGGCCGCCGCCCAGGAGATCGAAAAGCTCAAGCTGCTGGCAGAGGGCAACCAGATCACCGTCGAGACGGTACAGGCTGCGGTTGCCGACAGTGCGCGCTTCGATGTCTTCGGCTTGGTGGACGCCATTCTCAATGGTGAGGCCGCACATGCACTGCGCATGCTCGAAGGGCTGCGCGGCGAGGGTGTGGAACCGCCGGTGATTCTCTGGGCGTTGGCGCGTGAGCTGCGCCTGCTGGCCGGGCTGGCCCAGCAGTTCAGCCAAGGTGTACCGCTGGACAAGGCCTTCAGCCAGGCGCGTCCGCCCGTGTGGGACAAGCGCCGACCGCTGGTCAGCAAAGCGCTTCAGCGCCTCTCGGCGCAGCGCTGGGCGCAGTTGCTGCAGGATGCCCAGCGTATCGATGCGCAAATCAAGGGGCAGGCCGAGGGCTCGCCCTGGACCGGGTTGTCGCGATTGGCACTGTTGATGGCCGGGCAGCGCCTGGTACTTCCTTCGCAATAGCTGAGGGCGCATTGCGCCCTTTTCGCGACACAAGGCCGCTCCTACAAGGAGCCGCGTTCACCTGTAGGAGCGGCCTTGTGTCGCGAAAGGGGCGCGAAGCGGCCCCAGAATCTCAGCCATAAAGACAATCAATTGGCCCCACCAAGCCCCAAGCCCTAAAGTCCGCCCCGAAACCTACCCTAGCCGGGATCCCGCCATGAGCAAAAAGCCGAAAAAGCACGGCCACAACAAGGCCAAATCTATCATCGCCCAACCCTTGTTCCGCTGCCGCCAGGAACAACCGGAAAAAGGCAAGGGCAGCTACCGCCGCAAAGCCTTCCAATCGAGAGATTGGGAGGCTTCTTACTTTTTGGCCGCATGAAAGCATCGCAGGCGCAGGCATGGTATGGTCGGCACCTGACCTGCAATTCTGGATCCGTGCATGCTCTTGAGTCTTCTCCCCCGTTGGAATTCCCGCCAGTTACTCGCGGCCTCCAGCTTCATCCTGCTCGTCGCCTGCGCGGAAAAACCCACCGCCGCCGACGCCCTGCCGCTGGCCCCCGCCCAGCCCGCGCCGGCAGTGACCCTGCCCAGCGCCACAGCTGACGTCAGCACTGAAATCCAGCCCCTGCTGTCCTTCGCCGAATGGCAGGCGAACTTCCGCCAGCAGGCCCTCCAGGCCGGCATCGAAGCGAGCACCTTCGACCGAGCATTCCTCGGCGTGACCCCTGACCTCGATGTGATCAAGGCCGACCGCAGCCAGCCCGAATTCACCCGCCCGGTGTGGGAATACCTGGAGGGCGCGCTGTCGCCCCTGCGCGTGCGCAACGGCAAGAAACTGCTGGAACAGAACGCCGAACTGCTGACCCGCATCGAGCAGCGCTATGGCGTCGATCGTCAGGCGCTGGTTGCGGTGTGGGGCATGGAGAGCAACTTTGGCCAGTTCCAGGGCAGCAAGTCGGTGATCCGTTCGCTGGCCACCCTCGCCTATGAAGGGCGCCGCCCTCAGTTCGCTCAGGACCAGCTGATCGCCGCCCTGCAAATCATCCAGCACGGCGATATCCAGCCTGAGGCCATGCGGGGTTCGTGGGCCGGCGCCATGGGCCAGACCCAGTTCATCCCGACCACCTACAACACCCATGCGGTGGATTTCGACGGTGATGGTCGCCGGGATATCTGGAACAGCACGCCAGATGCCTTGGCATCGACTGCGCACTACCTGCAGAGCTCTGGCTGGAAACATGGCCAGCCTTGGGGCTTTGAAGTGCAGGTGCCGGCCGGTTTCGACTACTGGCAAGCCGACGGCTCGCTGCGAAAGCCGGTGTACGAATGGTTGCAGATGGGCGTGAAACTGCCGGCAGGTACCCAGCTGCCAGCGGGCAGCAATCAGCTGTCGGCAGCCCTGCTGCTGCCTGCGGGCGCTCGTGGTCCGGCATTCCTCGTGCTGGACAACTTCCGCGCCATTCTCAAATACAACAATTCGTCGTCCTACGCGCTGGCAGTGAGCCTGCTCGGTGATCGCTTCTCGGGCTGGGGCTTCATCAGCGGCAGCTGGCCGAAAGAAGACCTGCCATTGAGCCGCAGCGAGCGCATGGAGTTGCAAAATCTGCTGAACGCCCGTGGCCATGAAGCCGGGAACCCGGACGGCATCATCGGGGCCAACACCCGCAAGGCGATTCGTAATGCCCAGCAGCAGCTGGGGTGGCCGGCGGATGGCTATCCGACCCACAAGCTGCTTGATAGCCTGCGTCAGCGCTGATGCACCCCGGGGCCGCTTTGCGGCCCCGGCGATTTCAAGCCTTGAACAAATCCTGACCCAGCACCAATGTCTGCTGCTCACTGTCGAGCCTCACCAATGCCCCCAGCGGCAAGCACACATTCGGATCACAATGCCCACTGCGCCACCCGGCCAGCACCGGCACGCCCAGCGGCCCGAACGTCTCCTCCAGCAGCGGCGCCAGCGCTGCCACGGTAATCCCGGCAAAATCCCCCACCAGAACGCCCCGGACGCCCTCCAGCTTGCCCGCCAGGCGCAACTGGGTCAGCAACCGGTCCACCCGATACAGCGGCTCATTGACGTCCTCGATGAACAGGATGCAGCCCTGCGTATCAATCTCCGCTACCGTCCCGAGGGTGGCACCCAGCATCGACAGATTGCCACCCAGCAGGCGCCCGCTGGCGACACCGGGTACCACGCAATTCAAGGCGAACGCGGCCGGATGGACAATTTCATCGCCCTCCCGCAAAAGCCCGCCCAACTGCGCCAGCAACGATGACTCGGTCGGTTGCAGCTTGGCGCCCAACAGGTCGGCATTGAGCATCGCACCGTGAAAGGTGATCAACCCGGTACGCTGGTGAATGGCGGTGTGCAGCGCGGTGATGTCGCTGTAGCCGATCAACGGCTTGGGGTTGCGGCGGATCAGCTCGAAATCGAGCCGATCGAGCAGGCGCATGCTGCCATAACCACCACGCATGCACAGGATCGCATCGACCTGCGGGTCGGCGAAAGCGGCATGCAGATCCTCCAGGCGCTGCTCGTCGCTACCGGCCAGGTAACCCACAGCCTGGGAAACGCCCGGGTAGATCCGGCAACGGTAGCCACGCTCACTGAACCACTGGCCGGCCTTCTGCGCATCCAGACGTGCCGGCCCTGCCGGTGCAACGATGGCAAAGCAGGCATTTTCCGCCAGCGCGGCAGGCAAACGGGACTCTGTGGTTTCAACGCAATTCATCGCAGCTCCTTACGGGACAGCAAAGACAAAAATGCCGATGCCGCCTCTCAGCGTGCATCGGCATGTTCAACTCAAGCCCGGATCAGAGCTTGATCTTGGCTTCGTGCGCCTGCTGGTCGGCATGGTACGACGAACGCACCAACGGGCCGGAAGCGACGTTCTTGAAGCCCATCTTGTAGCCTTCCTCGGCGAACCAGGCGAAGGTGTCCGGGTGGACAAAACGCTGCACCGGCAGGTGGCTGCGCGATGGCTGCAGGTACTGCCCGAGGGTCAACATGTCGATATCGTGCTCACGCATGCGCTGCATCACCTCGATCACCTCCTCGTCGGTCTCGCCCAGGCCGAGCATCAGGCCCGACTTGGTCGGCACGTGCGGGACCATCTGCTTGAACTTTTGCAGCAGGTCCAGCGACCAGTCGTAGTCCGAACCCGGACGCGCGGCCTTGTACAGGCGTGGTACGGTCTCGAGGTTGTGGTTGAACACGTCAGGCGGCGTTTGCGCAGTGATTTCCAGGGCAACCTCCATGCGGCCACGGTAATCCGGCACCAGGGTTTCCAGCTGCACGCCAGGCGACAAGGCGCGGATTTCGCGAATGCAGTCGGCGAAGTGCTGGGCACCGCCGTCTCGCAGGTCGTCGCGGTCCACCGAGGTGATCACCACGTACTTCAGGCGCAGGTCGGCAATGGCAACGGCCAGGTTCTTCGGCTCGTCCAGGTCCAGTGGCTTCGGCCGGCCATGGCCAACGTCGCAGAACGGGCAGCGACGGGTGCAGATGTCGCCCATGATCATGAAGGTCGCGGTGCCACCGGAGAAGCACTCGCCCAGGTTCGGGCAGGACGCCTCTTCGCACACGCTGTGCAGCTTGTGCTTGCGCAGCAGCTGCTTGATGCGGTCGACTTCTGGGGAGACCGGGATGCGCACGCGGATCCAGTCAGGCTTTTTCGGCAGCTCATCGGTGGGGATGATCTTCACCGGGATACGCGCGACCTTTTCGGCGCCACGCAGCTTTACCCCGGCTTCCACTTTTTTCGGCGCTGGGCGCGCGGTGGCATCCTGGGTGGGTATCAGGTTCGGCACGGCTTCTTGCACAGTTGTCATATTCAGTCGATTCCGCCCGTGAGGGTCGTCTGCTCAGCATAGTCGAGGTGCCTGACCAGCTGTCCGCGCAGCCTTGTCCTGACCTCGTCGAGTTCGATCGGACCTGCCAGGTCACGCAGCTGGGTCATGGCCAGCCCCGCATACCCACAGGGGTTGATTCGGCGGAATGGCGCTAGGTCCATGTCCACGTTCAGAGCAAGGCCGTGGAAGGAACGGCCGTTGCGGATTCGCAGGCCGAGGGAGGCGATTTTCGCTCCGTCGACATAGACACCCGGCGCATCGGGCTTGGCCACGGCGTTGACGCCATAGCTGGCCAGCAGGTCGATCAGGGTCTGCTCGATGCGGCTGACCAGGTCGCGCACGCCAAAGCCCAGACGCCGCACGTCCAGCAGCAGGTAGGCCACCAGCTGCCCGGGGCCATGGTAGGTCACCTGGCCGCCGCGGTCGGTCTGCACCACCGGGATGTCTCCCGGAACCAGCAGGTGCTCGGCCTTGCCGGCCTGGCCCTGGGTGAAGACCGCGGGGTGCTCGACCAGCCAGATTTCGTCCTGGCTGTCCGGGCTACGCTGCTCGGTGAAGCGACGCATGGCCTCCAGCACCGGTTCATAGGGCTGCAGGCCAAGTTCGCGAACACCGAGGCAAAGCGACATCAGAGCACCATTTTCACGATGCCGGTGGCACGCAGGGCACTGTTGATGTCATGCAGCTGATTTTCGCTTTCGGCGACGATGTGCAGTTGCACGGTGGTGTACTTGCCTTCCTTGCTCTGGCGCTCGGCCAATGTGGAAAGGTCGACCCTCGCGTGCTTGCTCAGGATCTCGATCACCGTGTCCTTGAAGCCGACTACGGTGTCGCCGATTACCTTGATCGGGTAATCGTCGCAGGGGAATTCGATTTTGTGCGACTTGACGTCAGGTTCGCTCATGGCGGAAACGGCCTCGTAAGCCGTGGCAACAACAACGCCCCCACTGGTTACGCGGGGGCGTGCAGGTCACGTATTCAGTTGAACAACCCGTAGAAGAATAGACGGATGCTATCCCACATACGGCGGAAGAAACCACCTTCCTCGACGCCATCGAGGGCGATCAGGTCGGCGCTGTGAACCACGTTCTCGTCCAGTTTGACTTCCACTTTGCCGATCACGTCACCTTTGGCGATTGGTGCGGTGAGCTGCGGGTTCATGGTCATCGAAGCCACCAGACGTTTAAGCTGGCCTTTAGGCATAGTCATGGTCAGGTCTTCGGCCAGGCCAGCCTTGACTTGGCTGGTAGCACCCTTCCAGACCGGAGCCTGGGTCAGCTCGGTGCCCTTCTGGTAGAAGGTCTGGGTTTCGAAGAAGCGGAAACCGTAGGTCAGCAGCTTCTGGGTCTCGGCAGCACGGGCTTGCTCGCTGTTGGTGCCGAACACCACGGCGATCAGGCGCTGGCCGTCACGAACGGCCGAAGCCACCATGCAGTAGCCGGCTTCTTCGGTGTGGCCGGTTTTCAGACCGTCGACGGTCTTGTCACGCCACAGCAGCAGGTTGCGGTTCGGCTGCTTGATGTTGTTCCAGAAGAACTCTTTCTGCGAGTAGATGGCGTAGTGGGCCGGGTCGATATTGATGATCGCGCGGGCCAGCAGGGCCATGTCGTGCGCCGAGGAGTAGTGCTCCGGGTTCGGCAGGCCGGTCGGGTTCATGAAATGGCTGTTGGACATGCCCAGTTCGGCAGCGGTCTTGTTCATCATGTCGGCGAAGGCGTCTTCACTGCCGGCGATGTGCTCGGCCAGGGCAACCGAGGCATCGTTGCCCGACTGGATGATGATGCCGTGCAGCAGGTCGCTCACGGTGACCTGGCTACCGACCTTGATGAACATGCGCGAACCGCCGGTACGCCAGGCGTTCTCGCTGACGGTGACCGGGTCGTTTTCGCCGATCTGGCCGCGACGGATGTCGACGGTGGCGATGTAGGCGGTCATGAGCTTGGTCAGGCTGGCAGGCGGCAGGCGCTCGTCACCGTTGTTCTCGACCAGCACGTTGCCGCTGGACGCGTCCATGAGTACGTAGGACTTGGCTGCCAGTTGCGGTGGCGCCGGCATCATCTGCTCTGCTGCGAAGGCAGCAGGCGTGAGCATCAGCAGTACGGGCAGGCAAAGTCGTTTGGCAAGGTTGGTGATGTTCATCCGTCTCTCGAAAATCGCTAATGGTCTGATGTTCCCTGGGCCACATCGTGTGCCCAGCGCCAGTCAGTCTAGTTTTGGTGGCCTTCGGCCTGGCCCGCGAACTGCGGCTTTATGTCGCTGCGGGCAAAAGCCGATATTGTACATGTCCGGGCCCGGCAATTCATGACAAAACCGACAGTTTGTGGAGGCCCGGACCCCCACATGAACGGTCAGTCAGCGGTGACCAGCTTGGCCTGGCCAAGATTCGCCAGGCGAATGCTGTCCTGTGCCTGCTGGATCTCGCCCTGGCTGCCGAACGGCCCCAGGCGCACGCGGTGCAGGGTTTGCTGGTTGCGCACGATGGAGCTGATGAACACCGGCGCGCTGACCATGGTGCTGAGCTTGGAGCGCAGCAGTTCGGCAGCATCCGGGTTGGCGAAGGCACCTACCTGCAGGACATTGCCAGCCGCGCCGGCTGGCACGTTGCCGCCGCCCACCTGCACCGGCACCACCGGCGCCGCGTGCTGCTGCGGTGGCGGGGTCCACTGCTCGACCCGCCCGGTGCTGGCCGGAATCGCCTGGGTCTGCGCGACCTGCGGTTCTTTCAGCATCAGTGGCGGCTTCTGGCCCTTCTGTGCCCACCACTGCTGCGGGTCGATACCCTCGACCCGTACGTGCGCGGTGCCGATCTCGGCATAGCCGAGTTTCTTCGCCGCCGCATAGGACAGGTCGATGATCCGATCGGAATAGAACGGGCCACGGTCGTTCACCCGCAGGATCACACTACGACCGTTGGCCAGGTTGGTCACCCGGACATAGGCCGGCAGCGGCAGGGTCTTGTGCGCCGCGCTCATGCCGTAGAGGTCGTACAGTTCTCCGTTGGCAGTGTTCTGGCCGTGGAACTTGGTGCCATACCACGATGCAGTGCCCTCGGCGCGGTAGTTGCGCGCGTCCTGCATCGGGTAGTAGGTCTTGCCCAGCACGGTATACGGGTTGGCCTTGTAGGCACCGGTATGCACGGTCGGGGTGGCATCAGGGATCTTGTTGACATCCACATCCCACCACGGCGCACCGTCCTTGTGGGCACGGTTGATATCCAGGCCAGGCTGCGAACGGACGACATTGCCACTGCCCTGGGAGGTCGGGCGGCTGGAGGAACAGCTGACCAGCAATATGCCGACGGTCATGCAGGTCAGCAGCTTGAAGGTATTGGCAGAGATGATTGCGCGCATTACTTGACGCCCCGTACTTGGACCAGCTGTTCCGCAAGCTGATGCACCGCCATGGCATACATCACGCTGCGGTTGTAGCGAGTGATCGCGTAGAAGTTCTTCAGGCCCATCCAGTACTCGGGGCCGTTTTCGCCTTCCAGGCGCAAAGCCGTCACCGGCAGATCATCGCGCAGCGCATCATGGCTCGACCAGCCCAACGCCCGCAACTCCCCGACCGTCTTGACCGGCTCGATGCCCGTGGTGACGCCTTCGTCGACCCGCGTACCACTGACCCGAGCGCGGCTGACCACGCCTTCGCCGGCCACCCAGCCATGGCGCTTGAAGTAGCTGGCCACGCTGCCGATGGCATCGTCGGGGTTGTTCCAGATGTTGATGTGACCGTCGCCGTCGAAGTCCACTGCGTAGTTGCGGAAGCTGCTCGGCATGAACTGCGGCAAGCCCATCGCGCCGGCGTAGGAACCCTTGAGGTTGAGCGGGTCGATCTGTTCGTCGCGGGCCAGCAGCAGGAACTCGCGCAGCTCCTTGCGGAAGAATTCGGCTCGCGGCGGGTAGTCGAAGGCCAGGGTGGACAAGGCATCGATCACTCGGTAGTTGCCGGTGTTGCGGCCAAAGAAGGTCTCCACCCCGATGATCGCGACGATGTATTGCGCCGGCACACCATAAGTTTGCTCGGCCCGGGCCAGCACCGCCTCGTGCTGACGCCAGAAGTCCACACCCCGGGCAATGCGCGCGTCGGTGATGAACATTGGCCTGTATTCCTTCCACGGCTTGACCCGTTCGGCCGGGCGCGAGATGGCGTCGAGAATCGACTGCTTGCGCTGCACCTCGCGGAACACACCGTTCAATTGCTCGGGAGCAAACCCGTAGTCGCGGCTCATCTGGAGAACGAACTCGGTCACCTGCGGGGAGCCGTCGTAGTCACCGGCATGGGCCAGCTGTACAGCGCCGAACAGGCCCACCGCGCCGATCCACGGCGCACAACGGGCAGCCCAGTTACGCACTGCTTGCATGAAATTGTTCACCTTATTCAAACTTGCGCGATCCATTTGCGGTGCGTGTGGATCGACATCAGAACGCCAAACGCTGACAGCAGCGTCACCAACGAAGTTCCGCCATAGCTGATGAAGGGCAGCGGCACCCCCACCACGGGCAACAGGCCGCTGACCATACCGATATTGACGAACACATAGACAAAGAAGGTCATGGTCAGGCTGCCTGCCAGCAACTTGCCGAACAGGGTCTGCGCCTGAGCGGTGATCATCAGCCCGCGGCCGATCAGCAGCAGGTAGACGATCAGCAGCAGGCAGATGCCGACCAGGCCGAACTCCTCGCCAAGCACCGCGATGATGAAGTCGGTGTGGCTTTCCGGCAGGAAGTCCAGGTGCGACTGGGTACCCAGTAGCCAACCCTTGCCGAACACACCACCAGAACCGATGGCAGCCTTCGACTGGATGATGTTCCAGCCGGTACCCAGCGGATCGCTTTCAGGGTCGAGGAATGTCAGTACGCGCTGCTTCTGGTAGTCGTGCATCACGAAGAACCACATCGCCACCGCTACCGGTACCGTCGCTGCAAGTACGCTGAGGATCCAGCGCCAGCGCAGCCCACCCATGAACAGCACGAATGCGCCGGAGGCAAGAATCAGCAACGCCGTGCCCAGGTCAGGCTGACGGACGATAAGAATGAACGGCACGCCAATCAACACCAGGCTTATTGCCACGTGTTTCAGGTGCGGCGGCAACGTGCGCTTGGACAGGTACCAGGCGATGGTCGCCGGCATGATGATCTTGAGGAATTCCGAGGGCTGGAAACGGATCACCCCGGGGATGTTGATCCAGCGCGTGGCACCCATGGCGTTGTGGCCCATGACATCGACCACCACCAGCAGGCACACCCCTACCAGATACGCCAGTGGCACCCAGCGGGCCATGAAGCGCGGCTCAAGCTGGGCGATGACGAACATCGAGACCAGGCCGATACCGAACGAGGTGGCCTGCTTGAGCAGCAGGTCCCAGTTCTTGCCACTGGCCGAATAGAGGACGAACAGGCTGCCGGCAGCGAGGGTCAGCAGGATGATCAGCAAGGGGCCGTCGATGTGGATGCGCTGCAGGAAGCTGGCGCGTCGACGCATCACGTCCTCGCTGGAGAGCATGCGATCGAAATTGTTCTTCACTGGGCCGTTTCCTGGGCGACGGTGGCAGGCGCGAATTCGCTTTTCAGCCGGCCGCTCTCGTCGAGCAGCCAGGCGTCCATGATCTGCCGCACCACGGGCGCGGCAACGCCGGAGCCGGACTCACCGTTCTCGACCATCACCGAGACCACGATCCTGGGATCGTCGGCCGGGGCAAAGGCCACGAACAGGGCGTGGTCGCGGTGGCGCTCCTGGAGTTTGTTGCGGTCGTACTTCTCGCCCTGCTTGATCGCCACCACCTGGGCGGTACCGCTCTTGCCGGCGATGCGGTACTGGGCGCCGGTCGCCGCCTTGCGCGCGGTGCCGCGGGCGTTGTGCATCACCTGCTCCATGCCGTGGGTGACCTTGGCCCAATCGGACTTGTCGCGCAGGACGATGTCTTCCATCGGGTTAGGGTCCACCGGCGGCTGGCCTTCGATGGTCTTGGCCAGGTGTGGACGGTTCCACACGCCCTTGTTGGCGATCAATGCAGTGGCCTGGGCCAATTGCAGCGGCGTGGCCTGCATGTAGCCCTGGCCAATGCCGAGAATCAGCGTTTCACCCGGGAACCAGGCCTGGCGGCGGGTGGCGCGCTTCCATTCGCGCGACGGCATCAGCCCGGGCGATTCCTCGAACATGTCGAGGGCGACCTTCTGGCCGATGCCGAACTTGTTCATGTAGCTGGACAGCCGATCGATACCCATCTTGTGGGCAAGGTCGTAGAAGTAGGTGTCGTTGGAGCGCATGATCGCGGTGTCCAGGTCGACCCAGCCGTCACCGGTGCGGTTCCAGTTACGGTACTTGTGATCGTAGTTGGGCAACTGGTAGTAGCCCGGGTCGAACACCCGGCTGCTGGCGTTGACCACCCCACTGTCGAGGCCGGCAATGGCCACCGCCGGCTTGATGGTCGAACCCGGCGGATACAGGCCGCGCAAAACGCGGTTGAACAGGGGCCGGTCGATCGAGTCGCGCAGTTCGGCGTAGGCCTTGAAGCTGATGCCAGTGACGAACAGGTTGGGGTCGAAGCTCGGCTGGCTGACCATCGCCAGCACCTCGCCGGTACGCGGGTCGAGCGCCACCACTGCGCCGCGCCGGCCACCCAGGGCGGCCTCGGCGGCTTCCTGCAGCTTGATGTCGAGGCTCAGCACGATGTCCTTGCCCGGCTTCGGGTCGGTGCGCTTGAGCACCCGCAGCACGCGGCCCCGGGCGTTGGTCTCGACTTCCTCGTAACCGACCTGGCCGTGCAGCTCGGGCTCGTAGAAGCGCTCGATGCCGGTCTTGCCGATATGGTGGGTGCCGCTGTAGTTGACCGGATCGAGGGTTTTCAGCTCTTTTTCGTTGATCCGCCCGACATAACCGACCGAATGAGCGAAATGCGCGCCCTGAGGGTAATGGCGCACCAGCTGGGCGACGACCTCGACGCCAGGCAGGCGGAACTGGTTGACCGCCACGCGGGCGATCTGCTCTTCGTTGAGTTCGAACAGGATCGGCACCGGCTCGAACGGCCGACGCCCCTGCTTCATGCGCTTTTCGAACAGCGCCCGGTCATCCGCCGTCAGGTCCAACACTTCGACGATGGTATCCAGCACTTCCTGCCAGTTCCCCGCACGTTCACGTGTCATCGACAGGCTGAAACTGGGCCGGTTGTCGGCGACGATCACCCCGTTGCGGTCGAAGATCAACCCGCGCGTCGGCGGAATCGGCTGCACATGCACCCGGTTGTTTTCCGAAAGCGTCGAGTGATAGTCGTACTGGATGATCTGCAGGTAATACAGCCGCGCGACCAACACGCAAATGAGCAGCATGACCGCCACCGCGCCGACAACGACGCGGTTGCGCACCAGGCGGGCGTCTTTCTCATGGTCCTTGAGACGGATCGGCTGCGACATCGGACTGCTTACAGGCTCATTTGTGGTAAGGGTGCCCGGACAATACCGTCCAGGCGCGGTAGATCTGCTCGCCGATGAGTATCCTTACCAACGGGTGCGGCAGGGTCAACGGCGACAGCGACCAGCGCTGCTCGGCGCGTGCGCAGACCTCAGGCGCCAGCCCCTCCGGACCGCCAACCATCAAATTCACCGTGCGCGAGTCCAGGCGCCAGCGGTCCAGCTCGGTGGCCAGCTGCTCGGTACTCCAGGGCTTGCCATGGACCTCGAGGGTGACGATGCGTTCCCCAGGCTGAACCTTGCTCAGCATGGCCTCGCCCTCCTGACGGATCAGGCGGGCGACGTCGGCATTCTTGCCACGGGTGTTCAGCGGGATTTCCACCAGCTCGAGCGACAGCTCCTGGGGCAGGCGCTTGGCATATTCATGCCAGCCTTCCTCGACCCACTTGGGCATACGCGAGCCGACCGCGATCAGACGCAGACGCACGACGCTTCCTTATTCCCGGTCTTTCAGTTTTTCGGTGAAGAAGTCGCTGGCGTTTTCCGGGCTGTGGTGCTTGGCATCGGCGGCACGGCTCTGCTCGGCGCCCATCCACAGGCGCTCCAGGTCGTAGAACTGGCGGGCAGCGGCGGTCATCATGTGCACGATGACGTCGTTCAGGTCCAGCAGTACCCAGTCGCTGTCGCCCTTGCCTTCTTCACCCAGCGGCTGTGCGCCCTTGGCCTTGACCGCTTCACGGACCTTTTCCAGCATCGCGTTGATCTGACGGTTGGAAGTACCGGTGGCAATGATCATGTAGTCAGTCAGGCTGTGCTTTTCGCGCACGTCGATGACCTGGATGTCCTGGGCCTTGACGTCTTCCAGGGCGCTGATGGTCAGCATGACCAGTTCTTCGCCATTGATTTTCTGCTTGCTCATAAAAAACTCTTCAACTCGTTTGGATGAGGCGCCCTGGGGCACCGTCAGTGAGGGGCACGATACAGTTCGTGCGCCTCGATGTAGGCCAGTACGGCGTCCGGCACCAGGAACCTCACCGATTTGCCGCTGGCCAGCAGCTGTCGGATCTGTGTAGCCGACACCGCGAGCGGCGTCTGCCAGACGAACGAAATATTCCCCGCCGGGCCGGACATGGCGGTGGGATCGCTCTCCGAGCGCGCAGCCAGCAGGTTGCGCAACTCGTCAGGGGGTTCAACGTCGGCATCCGGGCGTTGCAGCACCAGGATGTGACAGTGCTGCAACAGTTCTTCCCAGCGGTGCCAGGTGGGCAGGCCGCAAAAGGCATCCCAGCCCAGTACCAGGAACAGCTGGTCGTCGATGCCCAGCTCGGCGCGGATCGACTCCAGCGTGTCGATGGTGTACGACGGTTTGTCGCGCTCCAGCTCGCGGGCATCGACACTCAGGCAATCGACGCCCTGCACCGCTTCACGGACCATGGCCAGGCGATCCTGCGCCGCCACCTGCGGGGTATCGCGGTGTGGCGGTCGGGCATTGGGCAACAGGCGCAGCTCATCGAGCGCCATGAACTCGGCCACTTCCAGCGCGCTGCGCAGGTGGCCGATGTGCACGGGGTCGAAGGTACCGCCAAGAATGCCGATGCGCCGGACTGCCTGGGCCTTGCTCAACTCAGCAGGACTCCTGGCCGCGCAGTTGGCCGTCACCGATCACCACGTACTTCTCGCAGGTCAGGCCTTCCAGGCCGACCGGGCCGCGGGCATGCAGCTTGTCGGTGGAAATGCCGATTTCCGCGCCCAGGCCGTACTCGAAGCCATCGGCGAAGCAGGTCGGGGTATTGAGCATCACCGATGCCGAATCGACCTCGGCCATGAACTGGCGGGCCTGGCCTTGATGTTCGGTAATGATCGAGTCGGTGTGGTGCGAGCCGTACTGGTTGATGTGCTCGATGGCCTGGTCCAGGCCGTCGACGACGCGGATCGACAGGATCGCGTCGAGGTACTCGGTGTGCCAGTCGTCTTCAGTGGCCGGCGTGGCCTCGATCAACCCACGGGTACGCTCGCAGCCACGCAGTTCGACGCCCTTCTCCTGGAAGCGGCGGGCCATTTCCGGCAGGAAGCCTTCGGCCACGCGCTGGTCGACCAGCAGGGTTTCCATCGCACCACAGATGCCGTAGCGGTAGGTCTTGGCGTTGAATGCCACGCGCCAGGCCTTGTCCAGGTCGGCGTGCTCGGCCACATAGACGTGGCAGATACCGTCCAGGTGCTTGATGACCGGCACCCGGGCATCGCGACTGATGCGCTCGATCAGGCCACGGCCACCGCGCGGCACGATGACGTCGACGAACTCGGGCATGCTGATCAGCGCGCCAACGGCTTCGCGATCGGTGGTCTCGACCACCTGCACCACGGCAGCCGGCAAGCCGGCCGCAGCCAGGCCACGCTGGATGCAGGTGGCGATGGCACGGTTGGAGTGGATGGCCTCGGAACCGCCACGAAGGATGGTGGCGTTGCCCGATTTCAGGCACAGGCTGGCGGCATCGATGGTCACGTTCGGGCGCGACTCGTAGATGATCCCGATCACCCCCAGCGGCACGCGCATCTTGCCGACCTGAATGCCCGACGGGCGGTAGCTCATGTCGCGGATGGCGCCGACCGGGTCTGGCAGGCTTGCCACTTGGCGCAGGCCAGTGATCATGCCGTCGATACGCGCCGGTGTCAGCGCCAGGCGGTCAAGCAGCGCCGCTTCCAGGCCATTGGCACGGCCGGCGGCCAGGTCCTGTTCGTTGGCTGCGGCAAGCTCGGCGCGCGCAGCATCCAGCGCATCGGCGGCGGCCTGCAGGGCGCGGTTCTTCTGCGCGGTGCTGGCACGTGCGATGACGCGGGAAGCCTGGCGTGCGGCGCGACCCAGGCGGGTCATGTAGTCAAGAACGGACTCAGTCATCGGTTCGGTGTCTTGGCGAAGGGGAAATCGGCTGATTATAACTGCCGCGCAGGTATACGCCCAGCGGCGGGTGGCGGATGGTCGAAAATGGCTCGGTAGAATCCATAGGAAAGATGTAACCGCGCTTATCGAACTGTCCCGGTTCAGCCTCGATTAAGCTATTCATTGCTATCATCCCCGCCTTTACTGCCACGAACCGCCAGCATGCCAGCCTCAGCCCCCTGCCCTGCACGCGCCCTCCCCGACAGCTTCTTCGACCGCGACGCCCAGACCTTGGCCAAGGCGTTGCTGGGCAAAGTCATCCGTCATCGCCAAGGCGACCTGTGGCTGGCCGCGCGGATCATCGAGACCGAGGCCTACTACCTGACCGACAAAGGCAGCCACGCGTCGCTCGGCTACACCGAAAAACGCAAGGCGCTGTTCCTCGACGGCGGGCACATCTACATGTATTACGCCCGCGGCGGCGACTCGCTCAACTTCAGTGCCCAGGGCCCAGGCAACGCCGTGCTGATCAAGTCCGCCTATCCCTGGGTCGACGCCGTCTCCGATGCCAACAGCCTGGCGCAGATGCAACTGAACAACCCCGACGCCAGCGGCAACCTGCGCCCACCTGAGCGCCTGTGCGCCGGGCAGACCCTGTTGTGCAAGGCCATGGGCCTGAAAGTGCCGCACTGGGACGCACAACGGTTCGACCCCGAGCGCCTGTACGTCGAAGACTGCGGCATCGCCGTGCCAAGGGTGATCCAGACGGCACGGTTGGGCATTCCCCACGGGCGCGACGAGCACCTGCCGTACCGCTTCGTCGATGCCGAATACGCCCGTTTCTGCACCCGGAACCCGCTGCGCCGGGGCCAAGTCGAAGGGCAAGACTTTTTCACCATCAAACAAGGAAGCTGAAACATGGGCCAATGGCTCGACAGCCTGACCGGCTGGCTCAGCGCCAACCCCCAGTGGCTTGGCCTGGCGATTTTTTTGGTGGCGTGCGTTGAGTGCCTGGCCATTGCCGGCATCATCGTGCCGGGCACGGTACTGCTGTTTGCCGTTGCCGTGCTGGCCGGCAGTGGTGCATTCAGCCTGGGTGAAACCCTGCTGCTGGGGTTCCTCGGCGGCCTGCTCGGTGACGCTCTGTCATACACCGTCGGCAAGTACTTCCACCAGAACATCCGCCGCCTGCCGCTGCTGCGCCATCACCCCGAATGGATCGGCAGCGCCGAGGCCTACTTCCAGCGCTACGGCATCGCCAGCCTGCTGGTCGGCCGCTTCATCGGCCCGCTGCGGCCGATGCTGCCAATGGTGGCCGGGATGTTCGATATGCCGCTGCCGCGCTTCATCGCCGTCAGCCTGGTGGCGGGTGCCGGTTGGTCGGTGGCCTATCTGCTGCCCGGCTGGGCCACCGGTGCGGCCATGCGCCTGCCCTTGCCAGAAGGTTTCTGGCTGGATGCCGGCATCATCGCCGGGACCCTGGCGGTACTGATCGGCCTGAGCCTGAACAGCAGCCTGCGCGATCAGCGTCATGGTACCCGGCTGATCGCCGGCCTCAGCTTCATCGCACTGACGGCGGTGTTTCTTGGCTGGCCCTACCTGCAGGCCTTCGATCAGGGCGTGATGACGCTGGTGCAGGAGCACCGTAGCAAAGCCATTGACGGCACCGTGGTGCTGGTGACCCGGTTGGGCGACTTCAAGACCCAGTTTTTCCTGGGAGGTTTGCTGACCGGCTTGCTGCTCCTGGCGCGTCAGTGGCGCCATGCCCTGTTCGCGGGCGGTACGCTGATGGGCACGGCGCTGGCCAATGGCACGCTCAAATGGCTGTTCGCCCGTGCCCGCCCGGAAGTACTGAGCGACCCTTTGACCAGCTACAGCATGCCCAGCGGGCACAGTTCGGCATCGTTCGCATTCTTCCTGACCCTGGCGGTGCTGGCAGGGCGCGGCATGCCGCCGCGCATGCGCCTGACCTGGGTGATGCTGGGCTGCATCCCGGCGCTGGCGATTGCCTTGTCGCGGGTGTACCTGGGTGCCCATTGGCCGACCGACATCATGGCCGGTGCCCTGCTGGCCTGTTGCGTGTGCGCCCTGAGCCTGACCCTGGTGCAGCATCGGCAGCCGCTGACGGCACTGCCGCAAAAAGTCTGGTGGCTGGTGCTGCCGACGTGTATCGCGCTGCTGGCGTTCTTTGCCATGCATGCGCTGCCCCACGCCCTGCTGCGTTACCAATATTGAGATAGCCTGCACCAGCCTCTTCGCGGCTAAAGCCGCTCCCACAGGATCATCACCAGCGTCCAGGCGTGCGCTGTACTTGTGGAGCCGCGCCAGCTTTAAGCTATTGAGCAAGACAGTTGCTTCTACAGGGATCGCACATTACCTGCAGGAGCGACTTTAGCCGCGAAGAGGCCGGTACGGGCCACTGAGCTCAATCAGGCGAACAACTCACCCTGGATGCGCTCCAGCAGCTTCTGGATCTCTTCCAGCCGCTGCGCCGGCGAGTCGATCGCCAGCAAGTCCAGCTTGTCCTCTTCCATGAACGGCAACAGGTAAGCCAGTTGGTTGGCCAGGGCCTGGCGCCCGTCGACGTCCCGCGGCATGTCCAGCGCCTCGACCATCGGATGCTCGCCCAGGGCCACCAACAGCGCCAGCAAGTCATCATCGTGATCGGTGAGCGGGCTGTCCGGCTGCTCCGCCAGCCAATGCACCTCGCCGACCAGCAATTGATCCTTCTGCACTTCGGTCTGGCTCAACTCGAAGCGCCGTACACCTTCCACGCGAATACCCAGCAAGCCGTTGTCCTGCTGGACGAAATCACGAATCATGGCCTCGCAACCGATCGAAGCCACCACCGGCGGCGCCTTGCCGACCTGCTCGCCTTCGACGATGCACACCACGCCAAAGCCAGTGCCCTGCTTCATGCAGCGGCCAATCATGTCCAGGTAGCGCGCCTCGAAGATCTGCAGATCCAGCAGGCAACCGGGAAACAACACGGTATTGAGGGGAAACAGCGGTAGCGTCATCACAACTCCTCAAGCCACCAGGCTGACCGCCAACGGCAGGAACACCGCCGTGGCCACCCCCATCAGGCTCATCGCCAGCGCGGCAAAAGCGCCGCACTCGTCACTTTCCTGCAAGGCCACCGAAGTGCCCACGGCATGAGCCGTCACACCTAGCGACATGCCACGCGCCTCCGGGCTGTGCACACCCAGACGGGTCAGCAGTGCGGGGCCGAAGATTGCCCCGATCACCCCGGTAATCAACACGAACACGGCCGCCAGCGCCGCCACGCCACCAATCTGTTCCGCCACCAGCATGGCGATCGGCGAAGTGACCGATTTCGGCGCCATGGTCATCAGGATCATGTGTTCGGCACCGAACCACCACCCCAGCAGCAAGCAGCAGACCGTGGCGAACAGGCCTCCGATTACCAGCGTAGTAAAAGTCGGCCAGAACAGCTGCCGGATGCGCCGAAGGTTGAGATAGAGCGGCACCGCCAGGGCCACGGTGGCGGGACCGAGGAGGATGTTCATGATTTCGGTGCTTTTGCGGTATTCGCCGTAGCTGATGCCGCAGGTCAGCAGCACGCCGATCACCAGCAGCATCGACACCAATACCGGTTGCAGGAACAGCCAGCGGGTCTTTTCGTAGGCAGCCAGCACTATCTGGTACGCGCCCAACGTGATCCCGATACCGAACAAGGGATGGTGAATGACCGCGTCGAGCGCGCCCTGCCAATCAAAGATCATGGCTACTCCTCGTGCTTGCCGTGTTGGCGGTCGATTAGCTTCTGCATCAGCAGGCCGACGAACACCAGGGTGACCAGGCAGGAAATCAGCAACGCACCGGCAATCGCCCAGAAGTCTGCGGCAATGTCCTTGGCGTAGACCATCACCCCCACCGCCGGTGGCACCAGCAGCAATGGCAGGTAACGTAGCAGGCTACCGGCGGCCTCGCTCAGCGGCTTGCCGACCTCGCCGCGAGCCATGAGGAAAAACAGCAGCAGCAACAGGCCGATGATCGGGCCCGGCAGAATCGGCACACACAAGTGATTGAGCGCCGTACCCAGCAGCTGAAACAGCACCAGCCAGGTCAAACCACGCAACAGCATAAGGATCTCCTTCAGGCACGCCGCGTCATTATAAGCACGCGTTACGTATAAGCCGATATTCGCCGAAATGCGGGCTTCTTGGCTGAAACGGTTCGCCGTGCTGATCTTGCACTTTCGTACCAAATGACAACCTGGAGAGTCGCGATGCCCTATGTACCGGTAAATGAGCTATCGCAGTACGTTGGAAAGGAGCTGGGACGTTCCGACTGGCTGAAGATCGACCAGCAGCGCATCAACCTGTTCGCTGAAGCCACCGGCGATTTCCAGTTCATCCATGTCGACCCGGAAAAGGCGGCGAAAACCCCGTTCGGCACCACCATCGCGCATGGTTTTCTGACCTTGTCGCTGATCCCCATGCTGATGATGGACATCCTGGTACTGCCTGAGGGATTGAAGATGGTGGTCAATTATGGACTCGACAGCGTGCGTTTCATCCAGCCGGTAAAGGTCGACAGCAAGGTTCGACTGAAGGTGGACCTGGGTGAGGTGACCGAGAAGAAGCCGGGGCAGTGGCTGCTCAAGGCGACCGCTACCCTGGAGATCGAAGGCGAAGAGAAGCCGGCCTATATCGCTGAACCCCTCTCGCTCTGCTTTGTCTGAACCGGCCGCTTCGCGGCGGTTCGACGGCTCGGTGAACCCGCTTGCACAGGATCGCCACACGGCCAGGCCTTGTGCCGTACCTGTCGGAGCGGGTTCACCCGCGAACAATCCAACACTGCTTTCGATTGGATCACAGATACCTGCGCCCCGTATTCTGCGGCATACTCGGCAGACCTTTTGCCCGGATTCCGCCATGCGTCCACTGCTCCCCCTCGCACTGACCCTGATGCTCGCAGCCTGTGGCGATGGTGAATCATTGTCCCCGCCTGACGCGCGCCTGCCCGACGGTGGCCGCTACCGTGGGCAGGTGGTCGATGGGTTGCTGCAGGGCGAGGGACGCATCGACTACCCCAACGGCAGCTGGTACGCCGGCAGCTTCAAGGACGGCCAGTGGCACGGCCAGGGCGAGTGGCACGGCAGCAATGGCGAGATCTACCGAGGCCAGTTCGACAAGGGACTGTTCCACGGGCTGGGCGACCTGACCACCCCCGGCAGCCACTATGCCGGCACCTTCAGCCACGGCCGACGTGACGGTGAAGGTACGCTCAAGCAGGCCGACCTGACCTACCGCGGCCAATTCAAGGATGACCAGTACGAAGGCGCAGGCGAACTGGAAATGGCCGACGGCAGCCGCTACCAAGGCCTGTTCGCCAGAGGCAAACCCAATGGCGCCGGCGTGCGCAGCGATGCCAGCGGCAACCAGTTCAGCGGCCGCTTCGTCGATGGCCAGTTGCAGGGCAGCGGCATCTACGACAGTGTCGATGGCGAGCAATACATCGGCGAGTTCAAGGACAACCGCCTGGAGGGCCGTGGCCGCTACGAGAACGCCGACGGCGACGTCTGGATAGGCGAGTTCAAGGACGGTTCGCTGACCGGCGAAGGCGAATTGCTCGGCAGCGACGGCAGCCACTACAAAGGCACCTTCGTCGACTGGCACCTGTCTGGCCAAGGCAGTCTGCAGTTGCCGGATGGCAGCAAGTACGTCGGCGGTTTCGACAACGACGCCTACCAGGGCCACGGCAAGCTGACGCTGGCCAGCGGCCAGGTCGAAAGCGGCTTCTGGGTCAATGGTGTGCGCGTACGTGACCAGAAAGGCAAGCTTCTGCCCGACCCGCTGGACCTGGCCCTGCTCAATCAGGGCCGCCTGCTCGATGAAGCGCTGGCGCGGGTACCGCGCTCGGCGCCGCCCGTCCAGCTGTACAGCCTGGTAGTGGCCGGTGATGGTCAGCAGAGCGTGTTCCTGCGTGAAGCCGACTATGTCAGCAATATGCTCAATGTGCGTTTCGGTGCCCGTGGCCAGGTCACCTTGGTCAACCACCGCGACCAGATGACCACCCGCCCCATGGCCACCCGCGAGAACCTCAACCGCGCCGCCCGTACCCTGGCCGAACGCAGCGGCCCGGAAGACCTGATCTTCATCTACCTGACCAGCCACGGCAGCCAGGACCACCAACTGGTGCTCGACCAACCGCGCCTGCAGCTGGCCGACCTGTCCGCCGACGAATTGGCCAGCGCCCTGGCCCCGCTCAAGGACCGCGACAAGATCATTGTCATCTCCGCCTGTTATTCAGGTGGCTATATCCCCCCGCTCAAGGATGACCGCACGCTGATCATGACGGCCGCCCGTGCCGACCGGGTGTCGTTCGGGTGCTCGGAAGAAGCTGACTTCACCTACTTCGGCGATGCCTTGTTCGCCGAGGCCTTGAACCAGACCGATGACCTGAAACAAGCGTTTGAACTGGCGCGCGCCAGTGTTGCCGAACGAGAACGGAGGGAAGGTTTCGAGGCCTCCGAACCCCAGATCTGGGCGCCGACCGCAGTACTGGCACACTGGCAGCAACTGCGTAAGCACCAAGCCGAGGAAGCCTTGCGTAATGCGGCACAGGCCAAGCCGGAGGAACAGGCAAAAACGCCTGCCAGCCGCTAAGCTTGTGTGTAACAAGGGAGAGACATCATGTATTTGACGCCTCAGCATGTCCTGCTTGCCGGTGCCACCGGCCTAACCGGTGAGCACCTGCTCGACCGCCTGCTCAACGAACCCACCATCAGTCGCGTGCTGGCCCCGACCCGTCGGCCATTGGCCGAGCACCCCCATCTGGAAAACCCGGTGGGCGACCCCGCAGTGTTTCTCCCGCAACTGGCCGGCCGGGTCGATATTGCCTATTGCTGCCTGGGCACCACCCTCAAGCAGGCGGGCTCGGAGCAAGCGTTTCGCGCCGTCGATCTGGACATGGTCGTGGCCTTCAGCAAGCGCGCACGGGAAATGGGTGCGCGCCACCTGCTGGTTGTCAGCGCCTTGGGTGCCGACCCCAAGTCGCCGATCTTCTACAACCGCGTCAAAGGCGAAATGGAAGAAGCGCTAAAGGCTCAGGACTGGCCACAACTGACCATCGTGCGGCCATCGTTGCTACTCGGTGAACGGCTGGAACCACGCCTGGGTGAAAAGCTGGCCTCACCGTTCTCGAAGTTGATGCCGGGTAAATATCGCGGGATCGAGGCATGCACACTGGCACGGGCGTTGTGGCGCCTGGCGCTGGAAGAAGAAGATGGAATCCGCGTGATCGAGTCCGACGAGTTACGCAGGCTCGGCAAGTAATAGCCGCTACAGCCCACCCGTAGCCTGAAACCCTATGCCTGCCGCCGTCAGCAATGACAGCGGCAGGAACAGCGTGTCCAGCAGCATGCTGCCAGGCAGGTCCAGGTGAGGATACGCCGGTGCCTCGGCCCCAAAGCGATCCTTGGGGCAGCAGCCACCGTTGATCACGTACATATCCAGCCGGGTCCCGGCATACACCACCGGCGCCCCAGGCTTGTTGGCGTCCAGCGTGCGCACCGTGGCGCAGCCGCCGAGCAGACTGGCCGCCAGCAATCCAGCCAGGCAGCGTTTCAATCATCAGCCCCGAAATGATGCTCGCCCCAGCGCGGCAGCATGTCCTGCGGAATGTTCAGCAGGTTGAGAATGCGCGCCACGACGAAGTCGATCAGGTCATCGATGGTCTGCGGCTGGTGATAGAACCCCGGCGCCGCTGGCAGGATCATTGCCCCCATCTGTGACAGCTTGAGCATGTTCTCCAGGTGAATGGTCGAGAACGGTGCCTCGCGTGGCACCAGGATCAGTTGCCGACGCTCCTTGAGGGTGACGTCGGCGGCTCGCTCGATCAGGTTGTTGCAGGCGCCGGTGGCGATTGCCGACAAGGTACCGGTTGAACACGGCACCACCACCATCGCCGCTGGCGCTCCAGAGCCCGAAGCCACCGGCGACATCCAGTCTTCCTTGCCATAGACACGGATCTGCCCATCGGCAGCACCCGTGTATTCGGTGAGAAACGCCTGCATGGCCTGCGGCTTGGCCGGCAGGAGTACGTCGGTCTCGGTGGCCATCACCAGTTGCGCGGCCTTGGAGATGAGGAAATGCACCTCGCGGTCCTCGCGCACCAGGCAATCGAGCAGGCGCAGGCCATATTGCACGCCGGAGGCGCCAGTCATGGCCAGGGTGATGCGTTCCGGACCGCTCACTGCAGTGCCTCGGCCAGCTTGCCATGCAGGCCGCCAAAGCCGCCATTGCTCATGATCACCACATGAGTACCTGGGCGAGCCTGGCCCTTGACCCGGTCGATGATCGCGTCAAGGCTGTCGGCCACCACGCTGGGCACCTTGCATTGCGCGGCAGTGCCGGCCAGGTCCCAACCCAGGTTGGCGGGCGCGTACCAGATCACCTGGTCGGCGTCATTGACGCTTTCCGGCAGGCCATCTCGATGGGCGCCCAGCTTCATGGAGTTGGAGCGCGGCTCGATGATGGCGATGACCGGCGCTTCACCCACTCGCTTGCGCAGGCCGTCGAGCGTGGTAGCAATGGCAGTCGGATGGTGGGCGAAATCATCGTAGATGGTCACGCCCTGGACTTCAGCCACCTTTTCCATGCGCCGCTTGACGCTCTTGAACGCACTCAGGCCTTCGATACCCATTGCTGGCACCACGCCAACATGACGGGCGGCGGCCAGCGTGGCGAGGGCGTTGGCGACGTTGTGCTGACCGGTCAGGGCCCAGTCCACCACGCCCTGCACCTCACCCTCGAACAGCACCTCGAAACGCGAACCGTCGGCACTGAGCAGGCGAGCCTGCCACTGGCCACCTTCACCGGTGGTCTGCACCGGGGTCCAGCAGCCCATGCCGATCACACGCTCCAGCGCCTGCTCGGTGGTCGGGTGAATGACCAGGCCTTCGCTCGGGATGGTCCGTACCAAGTGGTGGAACTGCCGCTCGATGGACGCCAGGTCAGGGAAGATGTCCGCGTGATCGAACTCAAGGTTGTTGAGGATCGCGGTGCGCGGGTGGTAATGCACAAATTTCGAACGCTTGTCGAAGAAGGCGCTGTCGTATTCGTCGGCCTCGACCACGAAGAACGGTGTGCCGCCCAGGCGCGCCGACACCGAGAAGTTCTGCGGTACGCCGCCGATCAGGAAGCCCGGGCTCATGCCGGCATGCTCCAGCACCCAGGCCAGCATGCTGCTGGTGGTGGTCTTGCCGTGGGTGCCCGCCACGGCCAGCACCCAGCGGCCCTGCAGCACATGGTCAGCCAGCCACTGCGGGCCGGATACATAAGGCAGGCCCTTGTTCAGCACATATTCCACCGCCGGGTTGCCCCGCGACATGGCGTTGCCGATCACTACCAGATCAGGTGCAGGGTCCAGCTGAACCGGGTCGTAGCCCTGGGTCAGCTCGATGCCCTGGGCTTCGAGCTGGGTGCTCATGGGCGGATAGACGTTGGCGTCGGAGCCGGTGACGCGGTGGCCGAGCTCTTTGGCCAGCACGGCCAGCGAACCCATGAAAGTGCCGCAAATACCGAGAATATGAATATGCATGGTCGACCTCGCAAAACTTCGAGGCAGGGTAGCCCAGAGCGAGAAAAATCGCACACGCTGTTTCGGTTATTACACGCGGCTAATGCCGTGTTTTCGTAATTTTCGATATAAGGTATTGCGGCTGATGCCCAGGTGCTCGGCGACCCGGGTCAGATGCCAGTGTTTTGCTTCCAGCACTTCCATCAGCGCCTGGCGTTCTGCGCTCTGCAATACATCGCCCCTCACTGAGACCTCAGGCTCGACACCGCCCCTGTGGGAGCGGGCATGCCCGCGAAGAGGCCCGACCTGGGAATGCAAGGCGAGGCCGTTGCCCTCGTTCGCGGGCATGCCCGCTCCCACAGAGGGCGCGTATGTCCTGAAGATGGAGGGAAGGTCCAGGAACCGGATGATGGTGTCTTCGCACAGCGCCACCAAGGTCCGTAGCACGTTACGCATCTGCCGGACGTTCCCCGGCCAGGCGAAGCCAAGCAGTGCCTGACGCGCCTCGGGCGCCAATCGGACCACCTGCCCCTGTGCCTCTTGATGCAGCAGGAAATCCAGCAACCGTTCCTTGTCACTACGCTCGCGCACCGCTGGCAGCGCCACCTCCAGGCCATTGAGCCGGTAGTACAGATCCTCACGGAAACTGCCCTGCTCCACCCGCTCCAGCAAATCCCGGTGGGTGGCACTGACGATGCGCACATCCACCGCCTGCGGCTCACCGCCAATCGGCACCACCTGGCGCTCTTCCAGCACCCGCAACAGGCGGGTCTGCAAGGCCAGTGGCATATCGCCAATCTCGTCCAGCAACAAAGTACCGCCGTCGGCCTGCAACAGCTTGCCACGCATGCCCTCCTTGCGCGCCCCGGTGAAGCTGCCACCGCGGTAGCCGAACAGCTCACTTTCGATCAGGCTCTCGGGGATCGACGCACAGTTGACCGCCACGAACGGCTTGCCACAGCGCTGGCTGGCCTGGTGCACGGCTTGGGCAAAGGCTTCTTTACCGCAACCGGTCTCGCCGCGCAGCAGCAGCGGCACATCGCGCTCGAACACACGCACGGCACGTTGAAAATCGTGTTGCAGGGCCGGGTCCAGCAAGCAGATACCCGGCGCTGCGGCAGGCCTGGCCTGGGGCTGGCTGGCCGGCACCGTCCATCGCGGCGCCTGCGCCTGGCCGCGCAGGCTGGCGAACACCTGGCGTCCATCACGGGTGCGCAACGGCCAGACCGTACTGCCGCCTGGCGTAGCGCGGCTGAACAGCTCGTCGTGGCTGCAGGCGAAGAACATCTCCAGCGGTTTGCCCAACACGCCCCCGCGAATGGTGCCGAGCAGGTTCAGCGCACTCTGGTTGGCGGCGCAGATCCGGCCATCGCCATCGAACGCCAACAACCCTTCACTGAACTGGCCGACCGACTCCGCCTGCACGTGGATGCGCAGCAACCACTGCTGCTCGAAATGACGCAGGAAATAGCAGCTCTCGATCATCTTCGCCGAAAGGTTCACCAGCGCCATGGTGTGGAACTGGCTCTGGCGCGACACGTCCGGCCGCGCCGAGGACACATCCAGCACCGCCAGCAGTTCACCATGGGGGTCGAACACCGGGCTCGCCGAGCAGGTCAGCCCGGTATGGCGGCCGCGAAAGTGCTCATTCTGGTGAATGGTCAGGGCCTGGCGCTCGACCAGGCAGGTGCCGATGCCATTGGTACCCTCGCGTGCCTCGCTCCAGTCCGCGCCCAGCCACAGCCCGGCACGCTCGAAGTTGCGCCGCTCGCTGGGTGCGGTGACACAGTTGAGGATCACCCCACGGGCGTCGGTCAGCAGCACCGCATGGCCGGCTCCAGACAGCTGCTGGTGCAGGCTGTTCATTTCGCTGTCGGCGATTTTCAGCACCTGGCGCAGGCGCTCGCGGCTCTCCAGCAGGCGGCCGTGCTCAAGCACCACCGGTGCCTCGATCACTGACGGGTCGAGGTGGTAATCGTCGAGGCAGCGCAGCCAGGAGCGGGCAATGGAAGGATCGCTGCCCGCTTCTCCACGGGCAACGGTATGCACTTGCTGGGCATGTCGGCTGAATGAGTTGCTCTGCATTTGTTGTTGTTCTCCGCAGATAGAGATTCAGGCCAGCATCCTCCACCTGCGCAGGCTTTGCAACGTACCTGCCGGCACCGTGTCGCAAACGGTACAAAGTGTCACCCCGGCCGTGCCAAGCCTGGCACAGCGCACCTTGCTGCGGCGCCAAAGCATGACCCAAGTCATTGATTCCACGAGGGTGCACCACGCTGGCCCAACCTTTGCTCTACGCTTTCCAACTCCTCAACAAACATAACAGCCAGGAGACACACCATGCGTTACGCACATCCCGGTACCGAGGGCGCGAAGGTTTCCTTCAAGAACCGCTACGGCAACTTCATCGGTGGCGAATTCGTGGCCCCCGTCAAAGGCCAGTACTTCGACAACACTTCCCCGGTGAACGGCCAGCTGATCGCCGAATTCCCGCGTTCCACTGCCGAAGACATCGAAAAAGCCCTGGATGCCGCCCATGCCGCCGCCGACGCCTGGGGCCGCACTTCGGTACAGGACCGCTCCAACATCCTGCTGAAGATTGCCGACCGTATCGAGCAGAACCTGGAAATCCTGGCCATTACCGAAACCTGGGACAACGGCAAGCCGATCCGCGAAACCCTCAACGCCGATATCCCGCTGGCCGTCGACCACTTCCGCTACTTTGCCGGCTGCATCCGCGCCCAGGAAGGCGGCGCTGCCGAAATCAACGAAAACACCGTGGCCTACCACATCCACGAGCCACTGGGTGTGGTCGGGCAGATCATCCCGTGGAACTTCCCGATCCTGATGGCCGCCTGGAAGCTTGCCCCAGCCCTGGCCGCCGGCAACTGCGTGGTGCTCAAGCCGGCCGAACAGACGCCGCTGGGCATCACCGTGCTGGTCGAGCTGATTGCCGACCTGCTGCCCAAAGGCGTGCTCAACGTGGTGCAAGGCTATGGCCGCGAGGCCGGTGAAGCACTGGCCACCAGCAAGCGCATCGCCAAGATCGCCTTCACCGGCTCCACCCCGGTCGGCTCGCACATCATGAAATGCGCGGCCGAGAACATCATCCCGTCCACCGTCGAGCTGGGTGGCAAGTCGCCGAACGTGTACTTCGAAGACATCATGCAGGCCGAGCCGAGCTTCATCGACAAGGCCGCCGAAGGCATGGTGCTGGCGTTCTTCAACCAAGGCGAGGTGTGCACCTGCCCATCGCGCGCGCTGGTGCAGGAGTCGATCTACCCGCAGTTCATGGAAGTGGTGATGAAGAAGGTGCTGCAAATCAAGCGCGGCGACCCGCTCGACACCGACACCATGGTCGGCGCCCAGGCCTCGCAGCAGCAGTTCGAGAAGATCCTCTCGTACCTCGACATCGCCCAGCAGGAAGGCGCCGAGCTGCTGACCGGCGGCAAAGTGGAAAAACTCGAAGGCTCGCTGGCCACCGGTTACTACATCCAGCCGACCCTGCTCAAAGGCAACAACCGCATGCGCGTGTTCCAGGAAGAAATCTTCGGCCCAGTGGTCAGCGTCACCACCTTCAAGGACGAAGCCGAAGCCCTGGCGATTGCCAACGACACCGAGTTCGGCCTCGGTGCCGGCGTGTGGACCCGCGACATCAACCGCGCCTACCGCATGGGCCGTGGTATCAAGGCCGGCCGCGTGTGGACCAACTGCTACCACCTGTACCCGGCGCATGCCGCATTCGGTGGCTACAAGAAGTCCGGCGTCGGCCGTGAAACCCACAAGATGATGCTCGACCACTACCAGCAGACCAAAAACCTGCTGGTGAGCTACGACATCAACCCGTTGGGCTTCTTCTAAACCGCGTCGCGCCCTTCGCGGGCACGCCCGCTCCTACAGGAATCGCGCAAGATTCCATGCCTGTGCAGTACCTGTGGGAGCGGGCTTGCCCGCGAAGAGGCCAGACTTGCTACCACAATCTTCAGAGCCAAAACCGCTCTGGCTCGCTTCCTGCAGTACCTATCACCATCGGCCCGGACCCCTTCCGGCCATCAAGAAAAAGAACAGGTGAATCTATGCCAAGCGATCATTCCGCCGGCGTGCCGGCAGGGTCTTCCGTCGACTTCGAAAAGGTCGGTTCGGACTATTTCCAGCAACGTGAACTGAAGAAAGGCGCCGCCGGCTGGGTACTGCTGGTAGGCCTGGGCGTTGCTTACGTGATTTCCGGCGACTACGCCGGCTGGAACTTCGGCCTCGCCCAAGGTGGCTGGGGCGGCATGTTCCTCGCCACCTTGCTGATGGCCACCATGTACCTGTGCATGTGCTTCTCGCTGGCCGAGCTCTCCTCGATGATCCCCACCGCTGGCGGCGGCTACGGTTTTGCCCGCAGCGCCTTCGGCCCGTGGGGCGGCTTTTTGACCGGCACGGCGATCCTCATCGAGTACGCCATCGCCCCCGCCGCCATCGCCACGTTCATCGGCGCCTACTGCCAGTCATTGTTCGGCATCGGCGGCTGGATGATTTACCTGGCGTTCTATGTAGTGTTTATCGGCATTCACATCTTCGGCGTGGGTGAAGCGCTGAAACTGATGTTCATCATCACCGCCGTCGCAGCCATTGCCCTGGCGGTATTCCTGGTGGCCATGGTGCCCCATTTTGATGCAGCCAACCTGTTCGACATCGCCAAAACGGACGCCGCGGGCGCCAGCAGCTTCCTGCCATTCGGCTATGTCGGCGTGTGGGCCGCGATCCCCTATGCCATCTGGTTCTTCCTCGCCGTGGAGGGGGTGCCACTGGCCGCTGAAGAAACCAAGAACCCCAAGCGCGACCTGCCCCGCGGCCTGATCGGCGCAATGCTGGTACTGCTGGCGTTCGCCCTGCTGATCCTGGTGGTCGGCCCTGGCGGCGCAGGGTCCGAAGCCCTGAAGGCCTCCGGCAACCCGTTGGTCGAGGCGCTGGCCAAGGCTTACGGCGGTTCTACCTGGATGGGCAGTTTCGTCAACCTGGTGGGCCTGGCCGGCCTGATCGCCAGTTTCTTCTCGATCATCTACGCCTATTCGCGGCAGATCTTCGCCCTTTCGCGGGCGGGCTACCTGCCCCGCAAACTGTCGGAAACCAACAAGAGCAAGGCCCCGGTCATGGCGCTGGTGATCCCCGGCCTCATCGGCTTCGCCCTGTCGCTGACTGGCCAGGGTGACCTGCTGATCCTGGTGGCGGTATTCGGTGCCACACTGTCGTATGTGCTGATGATGGCCGCGCACATCACCCTGCGTATCCGTCGGCCAAAAATGGAGCGCCCTTACCGCACCCCAGGCGGCATCTTCACCTCGGGCCTGGCCCTGGTGCTGGCGTGTATCGCCGTGGTCGCGGGCTTCCTGGTCGACCCACGGGTGGTGATTGGCGCTGCCGTGATCTATGCGGTATTCATCGCCTATTTTGCGTTGTACAGCCGCCACCACCTGGTTGCGGGCACACCGGAAGAGGAATTCGCCGCGATCCAGAAGGCCGAAGAGGCGCTGCACTGATCAAAGCCACCTGCCGCGGGCCAGCCCGCGGCTCTGGAGATTCTGTATGGCAAGTTTCGTACACACGGTAGGCCACCTGGTCTATCGCTTCGACAGCCTCAAGGACGTGATGGCCAAGGCCAGCCCGGCCCGTTCCGGGGACTTTTTGGCCGGTGTCGCCGCCAGCAACGACGGCGAACGGGTGGCCGCACAGATGGCCCTGGCCAACATCCCGCTGACGCATTTTCTGAATGAAGCGTTGATCCCCTACGAACAGGACGAGATCACTCGGCTGATCGTCGACACCCACGACGCCCAGGCCTTCGCTCCGGTCAGCCACCTGACCGTTGGCGGCCTGCGCGACTGGCTGCTCAGCGAAGAAGCTGACGAGCAGAGCCTGCGCGCCCTCGCCCCTGGGCTGACCCCGGAAATGGCCGCCGCCGTGTCGAAGATTATGCGTGTGCAGGACCTGGTGCTGGTGGCGCAGAAGATCCGCGTGGTGACCCGGTTCCGCGGCACCATGGGCTTGCGCGGGCGCCTGTCGACCCGTCTGCAACCCAACCACCCGACCGACGAGCCGGCCGGTATCGCCGCCAGCATCCTCGACGGCCTGCTCTACGGCAACGGCGACGCCATGATCGGCATCAACCCGGCCACCGACAGCATCGCCTCGATCTGCGCCCTGCTGGAAATGCTCGACGCCATCATCCAGCGCTATGACATTCCCACCCAGGCTTGCGTGCTGACCCACGTCACCACCTCGATCGAAGCGATCAACCGCGGCGTGCCGCTGGACCTGGTGTTCCAGTCGATCGCTGGCACCGAGGCGGCCAACGCCGGCTTCGGCATCAACCTTAACGTGCTGCAGGAAGGCTACGAGGCCGGCCTGTCGCTCAGGCGCGGCACCCTCGGGCAGAACCTGATGTACTTCGAAACCGGCCAGGGCAGCGCGCTGTCGGCCAATGCCCACCACGGCGTCGACCAGCAAACCTGCGAGACCCGCGCCTACGCCGTGGCTCGCCACTTCAAGCCGTTCCTGGTCAACACCGTGGTCGGCTTCATCGGCCCCGAATACCTGTACAACGGCAAGCAGATCATCCGCGCCGGCCTCGAAGACCACTTCTGCGGCAAGCTGCTCGGCGTGCCGATGGGCTGCGACATCTGCTACACCAACCACGCCGAAGCCGACCAGGACGACATGGACACCCTGCTGACCTTGCTGGGCGTGGCCGGGATCAACTTCATCATGGGCATCCCAGGCTCCGACGACATCATGCTCAACTACCAGACCACGTCGTTCCACGATGCGCTGTATGCGCGCCAGACCCTGGGCCTGAAGCCCGGGCCGGAATTCGAAGCCTGGTTGCAACGCACCGGCATCTTCACCCAGGCCGATGGTCGCGTGCGCTTTGGCGACAACCTGCCGCCGGCATTCCGCCAGGCGTTGGCACAGTTGGCCTAGAGGTGACCATGGCAGACCGATCCCCAATCCCTGAAAATCCTTGGCTGGCCCTGCGCAACCTGACCCCGGCACGCATCGCCCTGGGCCGTTGCGGCACCAGCCTGCCTACCGCTGCGCAACTGGACTTCCAGTTCGCCCACGCCCAGGCCCGTGACGCCGTGCACCTGGCCTTCGACCACGCCACCCTGAGTGAACAGCTCAAGGACCATGGCCGCGACAGCCTGGTGCTGCACAGCGCCGCCACTGATCGCCACCAGTACCTGCAACGTCCCGACCTGGGACGGCGGCTGAACGACGATTCGGCCGAACGCTTGCGCCAGCATGCCCAGGCCAACCCCGAAGGCGTCGACCTGGCCATCGTGGTCGCCGACGGCCTCTCGGCCCTGGCCGTGCACCGCCATACCCTGCCATTCCTGGCCCGCTTCGAGGAGCAGGCCGCAGCCGATGGCTGGACCAGCGCCCCGGTGGTGCTGGTCGAGCAAGGCCGGGTTGCCGTGGCGGACGAAGTGGGCCAATTGCTCGGTGCACGCATGACCGTGATGCTGATCGGCGAGCGCCCAGGGCTGAGCTCGCCAGACAGCCTGGGCCTGTATTTCACCTACGCCCCAAAGGTCGGCCTGACCGATGCCTACCGCAACTGCATCTCCAACATCCGCCTGGAGGGTCTGAGTTACGGCATGGCAGCCCACCGCCTGCTATACCTGATGCGCGAAGCCTGCCGGCGGCAGCTTTCCGGTGTGAATCTGAAGGACGAAGCCGAGGTCCATAGCATCGACAGTGAAAACACCCCCAACCAGCGCGGCAATTTCCTGCTCGGTGAAGGTTAAAGAACCTGTAACGGAAGGCGGATTGCACTGACGGCCAGCATTGGGGCAGCATGCCCATGAAAGCTGCAGGCATTCCGCCGTTTCCCCAAATGGACTCTGAGGGCCGCACATGCGCATCATCAAGGCAACCCTGGAACACCTCGACCTGCTCACCCCGCTGTTCGTCAGATACCGCGAGTTCTACGGGCAGCTGCCTTTCCCCGACAGCTCGCGTGCCTTTCTCGAGAAACGCCTCAAACGCGACGAATCGGTGATCTACCTGGCCTTGGCGGATGACGATGACGGTAAATTGCTCGGTTTTTGTCAACTGTACCCGAGCTTTTCATCGCTTTCGCTGAAACGCGTATGGATCCTCAACGACATCTTTGTCGCCGAAGACTCGCGGCGCATGCTGGTGGCCGACCATCTGATGCGCGAGGCCAAGAAAATGGCCAAGCAGACCCAGGCCGTGCGCATGCGGGTATCGACCAGTGCCAACAACGAGGTGGCGCGCAAGACCTATGAGTCGATCGGCTTTCGCAAGGACACCGAGTTCGAGAACTACATCCTGCCGATCAGCCAGGACTGACCTGTACCGTCCTCTTCGCGGGCACGCCCGCTCCCACAGGTACTGCACAGCCCTTGAGCCTTGTGTGGTACCTGTGGGAGCGGGCGTGCCCGCGAAGAGGACGGCACAGGCGCACACAGTAACCCCCCGCTACAAACTCTACGGGCAGGTTTCCTACTTGGCCGTATAATGCTTCGACCTGTCATGTGTGAAAATTTACCCACTCACAGGTTAGTCATGCCGACGCCGAGGGCATTGTCGGTCATCGCATGCCCGTATAGGCGGGCAAGAACACAGGTGCTGTACATGGAATTCAACCCGCTGGACTTAATCCTGCATCTCGATGCCTACCTCGATCTGCTGGTCACCAACTACGGCCCCTGGATCTATGCGATCCTGTTTGCTGTGATCTTCTGCGAAACCGGCCTGGTGGTGATGCCGTTCCTGCCGGGCGACTCGTTGCTGTTCATCGCTGGCGCCGTGGCCGCCGGTGGCGGGATGGACCCGGTCCTGCTGGCAGGCCTGCTGATGGCCGCCGCCATCCTCGGCGACAGCACCAACTACATCATCGGCCGCACCACAGGCGAAAAACTGTTCAGCAATCCCAATTCGAAGATCTTCCGCCGCGACTACCTGCAGCGGACCCACGACTTCTATGAACGCCATGGCGGCAAGACCGTAACCATGGCACGCTTCCTGCCGATCCTGCGCACCTTCGCGCCGTTCGTGGCCGGTATCGCGCACATGCACTACCCGCGTTTCCTGGGCTTCAGCGTGGCCGGTTCGTTGCTGTGGGTCGGTGGCCTGGTGACCCTGGGCTACTTCTTCGGCAATGTGCCGTTCATCAAGCAGCACCTGTCGCTGATGGTGGTCGCCATCATCCTGCTATCCCTGGTACCGATGATCCTCGGCCTGCTGCGCAGCCGCCTGGGCCGCACCGCCAAGGCCCACTGACAGCAGACATGTGGTCCTTCAGCGCCTGGCGGCGCAAGCGCACACTCGCGCGCTACCCGATCGACCCACAGCAATGGCAGGTGATCCGTGATCGCCTGCCGATGCTCGATGGCATCACCGATGCCGAAGACCAGTGGCTGCGCGAAGCCTGCATCCTGTTCCTGCTCGACAAGCACCTGACCACCCTCCCCGGGGTCGAGCTGGACGACGAGCAGCGCCTGTTTCTCGCCGCCCAGGCGCAGCTGCCACTGCTGCACCTGGGCGAGTTGAACTGGTACCAAGGTTTCCACGAGATCATTCTCTACCCCGATGACTTCAAGAGCCCGCAGCGCCACCGCGATGCCACTGGCGTGGAGCACGCGTGGGATGCCGAACACAGCGGCGAAGCCTGGCAGCAGGGGCCGATCATCCTGGCCTGGGCCGGGGTGCTGGCCAGTGGCGGCTGGGAGGCCTACAACCTGGTGATACACGAGCTGGCACACAAACTCGACATGCTCAATGGCGATGCCAACGGCCTGCCGCCGCTGCACCCGGGCATGCGCGTGGAAGACTGGGCAGCGGCCATGCAGCAGGCCTACGACGACCTCAACCGCCAGCTCGACGCCGACCCCGATGCTGAAACCGCCATCGACCCCTACGCGGCGGAAAACCCGGCGGAATTCTTCGCCGTCACCAGCGAGTATTTCTTCAGCGCTCCCGACCTGCTGCAGCAGGCTTATCCACAGGTGTACCAGCAGCTGTCGCTGTTCTACCGGCAGAACCCGCTCGAGCGCCTGCTGAAGCTGCAGGCCGGGCATCCGGATTACCGCGAAAGCCACGCCTGATGCGGCCGCACATCCGTGCACACGTGGCATGGCCTGGCGGAATGTGCCTATAATCGCCGCCACTTTTTTGATCAAACACGGGGGCACTGCCCAATGAGCTACAGCAAGATTCCGGCTGGCAAAGACCTGCCGAACGACATCTACGTCGCCATCGAGATCCCGGCCAACCACGCGCCGATCAAGTATGAAATCGACAAGGACAGCGACACCCTGTTCGTCGATCGCTTCATGGCCACCCCGATGTTCTACCCGGCCAACTACGGTTTCATCCCGAACACCCTGGCCGACGACGGTGATCCGCTGGACGTGCTGGTCGTGACCCCATACCCGGTTGCTCCTGGCTCGGTTATCCGTGCCCGTCCGGTCGGCGTGCTGAACATGACCGACGACGGCGGCGGCGACGCCAAGGTTATCGCCGTGCCTCACGACAAGCTGAGCCAGCTGTACGTCGACGTGAAGGAATACACCGACCTGCCAGCCCTGCTGATCCAGCAGATCGAGCACTTCTTCGCGAACTACAAGGATCTGGAGAAGGGCAAGTGGGTCAAGATCGAAGGCTGGGAAGGCGCCGACGCCGCCCGCGCCGCGATCACCAAATCGGTCGCTGCCTACAAAGGCTGATACCGTTTTGCATAAAAAACCCCGCCTCAGCGGGGTTTTTTATGGGTTACGCGGAAGGCAGGTAAAAAATCCTACGCAGCCCTACACCTTCGCCCTACATCCAAGCATTTTTCACACCGTTCATATCAACATCACGTTCATTTCGCTACTGGCAACCGGCCGCTACACTCGGCCTCATGAACAGATCCGGTGACCGACTCAAGGCACTCCTCCGGGAATGTGGCCTGACCCCCTCAGACTTCGCTGCCCAGCGCCGCGTGACGTCGCAGCACATCAACAACTGGTTCACCCGCGGCATCCCGATTGCCCGCCTCGACGAAATGGCCGAGTTGTTCTGTGTGCAGCGCCGCTGGCTGCAAACGGGCGAAGGCCCGAAGCACCCGCATTCGCTTCTGCGCATGTATGCGCCACAGGCAATGCCGATAGACGCATTCGGTGCGTCATCGGACCAACTTGTGCCCCTGGTGCAAGTACCCTTCCACGAGCTGCGCAACGGCCAGCTCATCGCGATCGACGGCCATCACCTGGCAATGCCGGCACCTGCGCTGGAGGCTTTGGCCGTACCCGTGGAGCAAGCCATCTGCATGACCATGCCGGCTGCCAATATGGCGCCGTGGATTCCACGCGATGCCATCCTGGCGATCGACCTAAGCTACACCCGGGTGGTTGATGGCGAGATCTATGCCCTGCTGCACAACGGCAGGCTCAGGGTGAACAGCCTGAGCCTCGGCCACCAAGGCACCCTGTGCCTGCACAGCCACAACCGGCGTGAGGTGGTGGAGCGCTACACACCGTTACAGCGCAAGGCGCAGAAGCTGGAGGTACTCGGCTGGGTGTTCCACTGGTCGCATTACCGCCAGCGACGCCCCGGCTGACACGCCCTGTGCCATTTTTTGCTGGGCATACCGCGCCAGCCCTTGTATGCTACGCGGCACATTCAGCCCCGGCCGGCGCAAGCCGCGTTCCAGAGGGCTCGGCGACGCTCCACACGACCGTTTGCCATCTCTTTCAGGCCCTTGCTGGCCACACAGTTAAGGCGGTTGCGACTTACCATAAATTAGTCGGAACCGTCCCCGAGAAGCCGGCCACAAGCCGGCTTTTTAATGCCCTTTTTTTGTATGCCGACAGTTGTGCAGCGCCTATCAGATCGAGCGCCGCCCGCGCGGCGCATCGCGGGCAAGCCCGCTCCCACATCTGTTTCGGGCCAATCACTCCTGTGCCGCCAACAGGGACCGCCTTGTTAGCATGGCGATGCATCTCGGTGAAGCCAACAGGAACAGCCTTGTTGCCATGGCGATGCATCTCGATGGGCACTCGTGCTGTTCCACCTGTTACCTGTCATGCACCAGGGCGGTCCCTGTTGGCTTCATAGGAGTGACTGGCCCGAAACAGATGTGGGAGCGGGCTTGCCCGCGATGCGCCGCGCGGGCGGCGCTCGATCTGATAGGCGCTGCACATCTTTCGGCGAACACTTGGTGGCCGTGATGCGCTATCAGGTCTGGCCAATCAATGCCTCATGCCCAACTCAGCATCATCCATCAGCGCCTTGGCCATCGCGCTCAGGTAATGCGAGGCCCAGATCAGCATCGGTTTCTCATCCATCAAGCCGAGGATGGTCAGCTCGCGCACATAGCCCATGAGTTCCGAGGCCTGCTCGCGAGCATCCTGGCAGGGAATGCCGGGTTCGATGCGGAACAGTGGGTGGGTCTGGTTTTCACCTTGGAAGAAGGTGGTTTTGCCGGCGGTGCATTGGGTGTTGTCTGTGGTCATTGCTCATCTCCCTGAAAATTCTCGAATGCCTGTTCTGGCCCTTTCGCGGGCATGCGCCGTACCTGTGGGAGCGGGCGTGCCCGCGAAGAGGCCGGAACAGGCAATACATCACCTGAGCCTTAGTGCAAGGTCCGAGGCCCAGTGGCCATCTGCACCTGGATCAACGCCGACTCGAGCAAAGCCCGCAGCGCCTCCAGCTCATGCATCGAGGTCATCATCAGGATCGACGCCGGTGACTTGGGCTGCAGCAGCAACGCCTGATGCACCACCGTCGTCGCGCAGAGTGCGTAGTCAGTGGCCTGGACAAGCGTGTCTTCGAGGGAATGAATATCGTGGGGTGGATCGGGGACTATCTTAAGCATGGTGTAACCTCGTCTGTATCCGAAGAAACCACCACGTCATCACTTGCATTTGATGGGTGGCGGCTACGTGCAGGTCTGCAAGACCGGACAGACGAGAACCGGCAGATCCGAAGATCTCCCGCACGCAGCCACCATTGACCGAAGTTGCTGGCAAGCAGCAACTCGGAAATCGGTACTGATGTTTGTACGGGCTTGCAGGCCCGGTCGCTGCTTTGACAACGACCGGACCACACTAGGCCGCCCAGAACACCACCGCAATGGCCCAAGGGCGGTAGGAAGCTAATTCAGAAATGGACTACAAACAACGGGAATTTTCTGAACTTAGAAGTCATACCGCGCCCCGACCATCATGCTCCGCGATGGCCCATAGAAGTTGAACGTCGAAGTCGAGCCCACCCGCGACAAGTAATCCCGGTCGAACAGGTTGTTGACGTTGAAGGTCGCCGTCAGCTTCGAGGTCACCGGGTACGACAGCATCGCATCCACGGTGGCATAGCCCGGCGCATCGATACGCACGCCGCCATTCTCGGAGTAGAAGTTGCTCATCGCCGACACGCCACCACCAATCGCCAGCCCGTTCAGCGGGCTCTGACTGATGGTGTACTTGCTCCACAGCGATGCCTGGTTGCGCGGCATGATGAAGAAGGTGGTTTCGGCATCGCCCTTGACGGTGTCGGTTTCCATCCAGGTGTAGCCCGCCAGCAGCTCCCAGTCAGGCGTCAGCTTGCCGCTGACTTCCACTTCCGCACCCTTGACCCGGGTCTTGCCGGAGGCGACCGAGAAGCCGGTGTCCACGCCATCGGCATCGTACTCTGTGCTGGCGCGGTTCTTGTCGGTCAGGCGGAACACCGAGAAGCGGGTGTTCAGGTCGCCACCGAAGTAGCTGCTCTTCAGGCCGAACTCGTACTGCTCACCCTGGCGCGGCTTGAGCACACGGCCGTTGCCGTCGGTGTCCGACTGGGGCTTGAACACCTGTGAATAGCTGGCATACAGCGCGTGGTTTTCGGTCAGGTCGTAGACCAGGCCGCCATACGGCGTGAAGCGGCCATCGACGCGCTTGTTGTCGTCAACTGTCGAGCCGCTGCTCAGGGTGGTGGTGTAGAAATCACCGCGGTACCAGCTGAAGCGGCCGCCGGCGATCAGCGCCAGGCGCTCGATCGGGCGGAAGGTGACCTTGGAGTACAGGCCGTATTCCTCTTCCTGCATGCCGGTCTCGGTGCTGTAGTTCGGCGACGGCTTGGCGAAGCGCGTCGGCGTGTAGGTGTCGACGTTGATGCTGCCCAGGTTGGTGGTGCCGTTGAGGTACTCGGTGTCGTAGTTCTTGTAGTCGGTGCCGACCACGAATTCGCTGACCTGGCCGAAGGTTTCGAACGGCTGGCTGTAGCTGGCGTCCAGCGAGTAGGTGTCCTGGGTGAAGTCGCGGGCGCTGGCACGCTCGGAGTTGGCCCCGGTGGTGGCATTGGTCGCGGTGAAGGCATACAGGTAGTTGGTGTCGCGGTGCGAGCCGCGGGCGGCGACGCGGCCATAGCCACCGTTGTCGAAGCGGTGGGTCAGCTCGGCGACCAGGTCGGTGGTCTTGCCGTCGAAGTAGTTCCAGTCGGCGCCGAGGAACTTTGAATGGCTGAAATCAGGCACCTCGCCCGACAGCGTCGCCGGGTAGCCGTTGTGCGGGGTGATGTTCTTCACTTCGTGGATCAGGCCGAACGACAGCGTGGTGTCGTCGTCCAGGTCGATGTCCAGCGCGCCGTAGTAGCTGTTGCTGGTGTTGGCGTTGTAATCCACCTCACCGTTGGTGTCGTCACGCGAGGCGATGAAGCGCCCGCGTACCCGGCCGGCATCGTCCAGCGGCCCGCTCAGGTCGATTTCTTCGTGGTTGGTGTCCCAGGTGCCGTAGCTACCTTCGACATGGCCCTGGAATTCGGCGGTTGGGCGTTTGCGCACCATGTTGACGATGCCGCCCAGCTCGCTGGTGCTGCTGAACAGGCCGGCCGGGCCGCGCATGATCTCGACCCTGTCGAAGGCTGCCAGCGACGGTACGGTGCCGAAGATACTGGCCATGGGCGCCGGCAGACCGTCGATGTTGAACTCACTGTACTCGTAACCACGGGCGTAGATCGATGAACGGCCGCTGTCGTTGGTCAGGGTGCGCAGGCCGGCGGTGTACTTGGCCAGGTCATCCAGGTGCACGAACTGGCGGTCCTTGATGTAGTCCTGGGTGTACACGGTGATCGATTGCGGGATGTCCTTGAGAGCTGCCGGGGTCTTGGTGCCCACGGTGGCGGCATCGACGCTGTAACCACCGGTCTGTTCCGAGGGCAGCATGTCGTAGAGGCGGTTGCCTTCGATGGTCAGCGCCGGCAGGTCGAGCGACGTGTCGTCCGCCGCCGCCTGGCCTGCCACCGTTTCAGCCAGTGCCGACAACGAAAACGGCGCCAGCAGCCCCAGCACCAGCCATCCCCGAACCCGTCGCGGGCTCCCCACACCATTGAAACCGCTCATGACACACCCTTCGCCCAAGTGATATTTAATCGCAAATGAAACAAGTTGCTTTTTGCGAACGATACCGGACGAAAAACCGAGGTGCAGCAGGATTAACCTTCTTAACACATGCGCCTGACACGGGGCGATTGCCCTTCCCCCGCCCACAATGGGATGATGGCTAACTGATACAAATTCTCATTAAAGACAAACGATGCCCACCTCACTCCTTCTCGCCGAAGATGACGCACGCCTGCGTGAGGATCTGCAGCGCCACTTTCTCAACCGTGGTTTCCAGGTCAACGCCTGCGCCAGCGGCACCCAGGCGTTGAATGCCGTGCAGCACAGCCGCTTCGACCTGGTGCTGCTGGACATCATGCTGCCGGGCATCGACGGCCTCAGCCTGCTCGACGAGCTGCGCCGCCAGCATGCCGTCCCCGTGATGCTGATGTCGGCGCTGGGCGCCGAGCAGGACCGCATCAGCGGCTTTACCCGGGGCGCGGACGATTACCTGCCAAAGCCGTTCAGCCTCGCCGAGCTGGACGCCCGGGTAGATGCCCTGTTGCGGCGAGTGGCCTTCGGCCGCAGCACACTGCCGCACAGCGAAGCCGGCCCGCTGGTCTACGACCAGTACCTGCGGGATGTGCTTCACCACGGCAAGGCGGCCGGCCTGACCGCTTCGGAGTTCCGCTTGCTGGCCACATTGAGCGCCCACCCCGGCGAGGCCCTGAGCAAGCCGTTCCTGTACCAGACCGTGCTGCACCGGGCCTACACCCGCCTGGACCGCGGCCTCGACGTGCACGTGTGCAACCTGCGTCGCAAGCTGACCGATATCGGCGCTCAGCACCTGCAGATCCAGGCCGTGCGCGGCCAGGGCTACTTGCTGGTCGACACGGAACACGCCTGATGCGCCGACACCCCTTGCTGTGGAAACTGGCAGCCTTGCAGGTCAGCTTCTGCCTGTTGCTGACCTGGTTGATCTGGACCTGGGGCCTGTCGGTGGAGCGCAGCACCTATTTTCTCTCCGCAGCTGACCAGGCCTATCTCGCCCGCTACGCACAGCAGGCTGAACAGGCCTGGCAGCAAGCGGGGGCGACCGGCGCCGAGGCGTTCCGGCGCAAGCTCGAACACGCCGAAGACACCTGGGCGGTGCTGCTCGGGCCACACCTGCAAAGCCTCGGCACCACGCCGCTGGACGCCGAAGAGGCCAGCCACCTGACCTTCATGCGCAAGCTCGACTGGCCGATGAGCCGGCGCCTGCAGGATGAACTGCCGTACGTCAGCATCGAGTTTCCGGATCACCCCGAGAACGGCCGCCTGGTGATGCAACTGCCCGAACGCCTGCTGCCCACAGGCCTGACGCCCTGGACCCATGTCATCACCCACGGCGTCGCCCCCACGCTGCTGGCCCTGCTGCTGGGCCTGGCGATCTATCGGCAGCTGGTGGTGCCGCTCAACCGCCTGCGCGACCGCGCCGATGCCTTGCGCGCCGACGACCTGGAAAGCCCTGGCCTGCCCCTGCAGGAGCGCCGCGATGAACTGGGCGAGCTGGCGCAGGCCTTCGAGCACATGGCCGGGCGCCTGCGCCAGAGCCTTGAGCAACAACGCCTGCTGCTGCGCACGCTGTCCCACGAACTGCGCACGCCACTGGCGCGCTTGCGCATCGCCCATGACAGCGACTTGCCGCCGGCACAACTGCGTGAACGCCTGGAGCGTGAGGTCAATGACATGCAGAAGCTGCTCGAGGACACCCTGGACCTTGCCTGGATGGACACCGAGCAACCGCAACTGCCTACCGAGCCCGTGCTGATGCTTTCCGTGTGGGAGGCGCTATGCCAGGACATCTGCTTCGAAAGTGGCTGGGACCGATCACGCCTGCCCTGCTCGCTGGGCACCGACTGCCGGGTGCAGGTCCATCTGGACAGCCTGGCCCAGGCCCTGGAAAACCTGATGCGCAATGCCATCCGCCATTCGCCCGAGGGCGGCCGGGTCAGCCTCGATGGCTGGCGTGAGGGCGACTGCTGGCACCTGCGCCTGAGCGACCAGGGCCCCGGCATACCGCACGCTGACCTCGAACGCATCTTCCAACCCTACCAACGCTTGCCCCACAGCGGCGCAGGCTTCGGCCTTGGGCTGGCCATCGCCCGCCGCGCCATCGAACTGCAAGGCGGCCGGCTGTGGGCCAGCAATGCTCACCCCGGCTTGTGCCTGCATGTGGTGCTGCCAATCGGCGGGGAATGTTTAGAAAGTTAATGCGCTTTACGCCCAAACGGCACTGATTATCATCTGGCCTTTCCCTGCAAAGCCCAGACGAGACGCCTGATGAGCAAGATGACCCTGTCCCTGATTTTTGCACTGGCGCTGGCCGCCCCGGTTGCCGTGGCGCAGCCAGCACGTGAGCAGAAAATGGACACCTCGCTGCTGCAACGCCAGGACCTGGCCTACCGCTTCAGTCATCTTGACCTGGATTCGGCCGACGGCCAGCGCCACTACCGCCTGTGGCTCGGCAAGCCGGGTCGCCCGGCGCCGGCTACCGGTTATCCGGTACTGTGGATGCTCGACGGCAATGCCGCGCTGGGCGCACTAAATGCCCAGCAACTGAGCCAGCTCGCCGCCGGTCAGGCACCGTTGCTGGTTGCCGTGGGGTACCAGACAGATCAGCGCATCGAGCGGATCGGGCGCACCTTCGATTACACCCCGGCAGTAGCCGGACAGGCCGAGCAGCGCGATCCACTGACGGGGGAGCCCAGCGGTGGGGCGGATGCGTTCCTTGATCTGCTGACGCAAAAGATGCGGCCAATTGTGGCTGACGTGGCACCAATCGACCCGCAGCGGCAGACGCTGTGGGGGCATTCCTATGGTGGCCTGGCGGTGTTGCATGCACTGTTAACCCGGCCTGGCGCGTTCAGCGACTATGCAGCGGCCAGCCCGTCGCTATGGTGGAACGACGGGGCGATCTTGCGTGAGGCGCAGGGGTTGCAGCAGCGCCTGGGCGATAGCCGGCCACGGTTGCTGTTGATGCGTGGGAGCGAGGAGCCGGCGAATCCGCGTATGCCGGTGAAGGGCGATGTGGAGCGGCCGGCCCGGGAGTTGGCGGCTGATCTTTCCAGGGTGCAGGGGCTGCAGGTGCACTTCGAGCGATTCGAAGGGCTGGGGCATGGGCCGATGCTGCCGGCCTCGCTGGGTAAGGTGATTGGAGACATGTCGCGGTAATCCTGTCCCGGCCTCTTCGCGGGCACGCCCGCACCAGGGGCTCGCGTATCCCTGTGTGGGCGTGCCCGCGAAGAGGCCGGGACAGGTCAACCTTTCACACACACCACCTGCCGCAGCGTGTGCACCACTTCCACCAACTCGCTCTGTGCCTTCATCACCGCATCGATGTCCTTGTACGCCATCGGTATCTCGTCGATCACGTCCTTGTCCTTGCGGCACTCCACATGGGCCGTGGCCCGCCGCTGGTCTTCCACGGTGAATTGGCTTTTGGCCTTGGTCCGGCTCATCAACCTGCCCGCTCCATGGCTGCAGGAGCAGAACGATTCCTCGTTGCCCAGCCCCCGCACGATGAAGCTCCTGGCGCCCATGGAGCCAGGAATGATGCCCAACTGCCCTTTCTGCGCCGACACCGCGCCCTTGCGCGTGACCAGCACCTCGCGGCCGAAATGCTGCTCGCGCTGCACATAGTTGTGGTGGCAGTTGACCGCCTCCAGGCTTGCCTCGAACGGCTTGCCCAGCACCTTGCGGGTGGCCGCGATCACCGCCAGCATCATCAGTTCACGGTTGCGCCGGGCAAAGTCCTGCGCCCATTCCACCGCCTCGACATAGTCGGCGAAATGGCGGCTGCCCTCCTCGAAGTAGGCCAGGTCCTTGTCCGGCAGGTTGGCCAGGTGCTGGCGCATGTCGGCCTGGGCCAGTTCGATGAACAGGTTGCCGATGGCATTGCCGACACCGCGCGAGCCGCTGTGCAGCATGAACCAGACCCGGTCGGCCTCGTCCAGGCACACCTCGATGAAGTGGTTACCGCCGCCCAGGGTGCCAAGGTGGTGGCGGTTGTTGGTCTTTTCCAGGCGCGGATACTTGTCGGTGATGGCCTTGAAACGCCCGGCGAGCTGGCCCCAGGCTTTGTCTGCCAGGCCCGGCACGTTGTCCCAGGCACCTTGGTCGCGTTTGCCGAAGGTCTTGCCGTGGGGCACCGCCTGCTCGATGGCGCCGCGTAGGCGGTGCAGGTTGTCCGGCAGGTCACGCGCCTGCAGCGAGGTACGCGCCGCGATCATGCCGCAGCCAATGTCGACGCCCACCGCGGCGGGGATGATCGCGCCGACCGTGGGGATCACGCTGCCAATGGTCGAGCCCTTGCCCAGGTGCACATCCGGCATCACCGCCAGGTGCTTGAAGATGAACGGCATCTTCGCTGTATTGAGCAGTTGCCGACGGGCGTCGTCTTCGACCGGCACGCCGTCGGTCCACAGTTTGACCGGCTTGCCACCGGCGACCTGGAGAATGTCCATGGGGCTGTTCCTGTTGAGCCATGCCTGCATGATACCGCCGAAGGCCTTGGAACAGCGGCTTGCCAGCAAGGTGGCACAGTGCTGTATGCTTGGCCGGTCTTCAGGGCGGGGTGAAAGTCCCCACCGGCGGTAAATCGAAAGATGAGCCCGCGAGCGCCCCGGCCATGCCGGGGGTCAGCAGATCTGGTGCGACTCCAGAGCCGACGGTCATAGTCCGGATGAAAGAAGGCGTCAGGCAGGGGCCATTCGGGCGCCCCTGCGCGCGCATTTTGTTCGCCCCGAGACGTTCATCGATCAATCACGAGGAGCGTTTCATGTCCCCTTTGCTGCAAAAACAATTTCCCAATGTCTCCGCCGCCATCGCCGCCTTCCAGGCCGGGCGCCCTGTGCTGCTGCTCGACGATGACGACCGCGAGGACGAAGCCGATATCGTCGCCGCTGCTGAGAACCTGTCGCTGCAGACCATGGCCATGATGATCCGCGATTGCAGCGGCATCGTCTGCCTGTGCCTGGACGAAGCCACTGTCGACGCCCTGCAGCTGGCGCCGATGGTGCAGAACAACCAGGCCCGTCACGGCACCGGCTTCACCGTCACCATCGAGGCAGCCGAAGGCGTGAGCACCGGGGTTTCCGCCCAGGACCGCATCACCACCATCGAAGCGGCGCTGCGTTCGACCGCCGAGCAACGCCATATCGTCAGCCCGGGCCATGTATTCCCGCTGCGCGCGCGCGATGGGGGTGTGCTGACCCGTCGCGGGCATACCGAAGGCTCGGTTGACCTGGCGCGCCTGGCCGGCCTGCGCCCGGCGGCGGTGCTGTGCGAACTGATGAATCCTGATGGCAGCATGGCGCGGGGTGAGCAGGTGGCGGTGTATGCGCGGCAGTACAACCTGCCGGTGCTGACCATCGAGGAACTGGCGCGGTGCCGTGAGGCCATGGTGCAACTCGAGGCCGAGCCAGCCTGATCCCTGTGGGAGCGGCCTTGTGTCGCGAAAGGGCCGCACAGCCGCCCCAGAATTTCAGCGTAAATGCAGAAATTGCGGGGCTGCTTCGCAGCCCTTTCGCGACACAAGGCCGCTCCCACAAATTTGCGCGTTAACTGATCAGCAAGTCGGATGTTTGCTCCCCCCGCCCCGCTCTGCTAACGTCGCGCCGTTCTGACCCGCCACCGAGACTGTCGCCATGGCCCGCAAAAAAGCCTCCATCGATTTCGAACAATCCCTCGCCGACCTGCAAGCCCTGGTCGAGCGCCTGGAGAACGGCGAACTGTCGCTGGAAGACTCGCTGGCCGCGTTCGAGCAAGGCATCGCCCTGACCCGCGACTGCCAGGGCGCCCTGGCCCAGGCCGAACAGAAAGTGCAGATCCTGCTGGAACGTGACGGCGAACTGGCCGCGCAGCCGTTCGATGCGGAGCCAGAGGCATGATCACTGCTTACCAGGCCAGCTGCCAGGCCCGTGTCGACGCCGCCCTCGAACCGCTGTTCGTCGCCCCGACCAGGGAGCTGGAGCGGCTTTACGCCGCCATGCGCTACAGCGTGATGAACGGCGGCAAGCGCGTGCGCCCGCTGCTCGCCTATGCCGCCTGCGAAGCCCTTGGCGCGCCAGCCGAGCAAGCCAACGGGGCGGCCTGTGCGGTGGAACTGATCCACGCCTATTCGCTGGTGCATGACGACCTGCCGGCCATGGACGACGACGACTTGCGCCGTGGCCAGCCGACTACCCACAAGGCCTTCGACGAAGCCTGCGCGATTCTTGCCGGTGACGGTTTGCAGAGCCTGGCGTTCAGCGCCCTGCTCGACCCAACCCTGAGCCCGCAAGCCGACAGCACCCGCCTGGCCATGGTCCAGGCCCTGGCCAAGGCCGCAGGCCCTGCGGGCATGGTCGGCGGCCAGGCCATCGACCTCGGCTCGGTCGGCCTGAAGCTGGACCAGCAGGCCCTGGAATTCATGCACCGGCACAAGACCGGCGCCCTGATCGAAGCCAGTGTGCGCCTCGGCGCCCTGGCCAGTGCCCGCGCCGAGCAGGCACAACTGGATGCCCTGCAGACTTATGCACAGGCCATCGGCCTGGCCTTCCAGGTGCAAGACGATATCCTCGACGTGGAAAGCGACACCGCTACCCTGGGCAAGCGCCAGGGGGCTGACATCGCCCGTGACAAACCGACCTACCCGGCCCTGCTGGGGCTGGAAGCCGCCAAGGCCTACGCAATCGAACTGCGCGACCAGGCGCTGGTCGCACTGCAAGGGTTTGGCGAAAATGCCGAGCCGCTGCGGGCGTTGGCACGCTATATCGTCGAGCGCCGTCACTGATTGAGTGGGGCCGCTTTGCGGCCCTTCGCGGGCAAGCCCGCTCCCACACGGACTTCACTGGCCGTGAATACAGTGGTAATCCTGGGGGAGCGGGCTTGCCCGCGAAGGGCTGCAAAGCAGCCCCAGCAGCACCCGCATGAATGGGCAGCTTTTCCCACAATGGGGTAAACTGCCGCGTCTTCACACACCTATAACGACTCGCCTGATGCCCACGACGTTTCAAGAGATCCCCCGCGAACGCCCGGTCACGCCGTTGCTCGACCGCGCTGACACGCCTGCCGGCCTGCGCCGGCTGGCTGAAGCCGACCTGGAGACCCTGGCCGACGAATTGCGCCAGGAGTTGCTCTACACCGTTGGTCAGACCGGTGGGCATTTCGGCGCCGGCCTGGGCGTCATTGAGCTGACGATCGCGCTGCATTACGTCTTCGACACCCCGGATGACCGGCTGGTGTGGGACGTTGGCCACCAGGCCTACCCGCACAAGATCCTTACCGGGCGCCGCAAGCGCATGCTCAGCCTGCGCCAGAAGGACGGCATCGCCGCCTTCCCGCGCCGCAGCGAGAGCGAGTACGACACCTTCGGCGTCGGCCACTCCAGCACCTCGATCAGTGCCGCGCTGGGCATGGCCATCGCCGCCCGTCTGCAAAACAGCGCCCGCAAGTCGATCGCCGTGATCGGCGATGGTGCCCTTACTGCCGGCATGGCCTTCGAAGCGTTGAACCACGCCCAGGAAGTCAACGCCGACATGCTGGTGATCCTCAACGACAACGACATGTCGATTTCGCGCAATGTCGGCGGCCTGTCCAACTACCTGGCCAAGATCCTCTCCAGCCGCACCTACGCGAGCATGCGCGAGGGCAGCAAGAAGGTGCTGTCGCGCCTGCCAGGCGCCTGGGAAATCGCCCGTCGCACCGAGGAATACGCCAAAGGCATGCTGGTGCCGGGCACGCTGTTCGAAGAGCTGGGCTGGAACTACATCGGCCCGATCGACGGCCATGACCTGCCGACCATGATCGCCACCCTGCGCAACATGCGTGACCTCAAAGGCCCGCAGTTCCTCCACGTGGTGACCAAGAAAGGCAAGGGCTTCGCCCCCGCCGAGGTCGATCCGATCGGCTACCACGCCATCACCAAGCTCGAACCCGCCGACAAGCCGGCTGCGCCGAAAAAGGTCAGCGGGCCGAAGTACTCTGCGGTGTTCGGCCAGTGGTTGTGCGACATGGCCGCCGCCGACAACCGCCTGGTGGGCATCACCCCGGCGATGAAGGAAGGCTCCGACCTGGTCGATTTCAGCGAACGCTTCCCCGAGCGCTACTTCGACGTGGCGATCGCCGAACAGCACGCGGTGACCCTGGCCGCAGGCATGGCCTGCGAAGGCAGCAAGCCAGTGGTGGCGATCTACTCCACCTTCCTGCAGCGCGGCTACGACCAACTGATCCACGACGTAGCGGTGCAGAACCTCGATGTGCTGTTCGCCATCGACCGTGCCGGCCTGGTCGGCGAAGACGGCCCGACCCATGCTGGCGCCTACGACCTGTCGTACCTGCGCTGCATCCCTGGCATGCTGGTGATGACCCCGAGCGACGAGAACGAGCTGCGCAAGATGCTCAGCACCGGCCACCTGTACAACGGCCCTGCCGCTGTGCGCTACCCGCGTGGCACCGGCCCGAATGCACCGATCAGTGGTGACCTCGAACCGTTGGAGATCGGCAAGGGCGTGGTTCGCCGGCAAGGTGAAAAGGTTGCCCTGCTGGTCTTCGGCGTGCAGTTGGCCGAAGCCCAGCAGGTTGCCGAGCAGATCAACGCCACCGTGGTCGACATGCGCTTCGTCAAACCACTGGACGAGGCCCTGGTGCTGGAACTGGCTGCCAACCATGAGCTGCTGGTAACCATCGAAGAAAACAGCATCATGGGTGGCGCCGGGGCTGCCGTGGGCGAGTTCCTGGCCCGTGAGGGCGTGGTCAAGCCGCTGCTGCACCTGGGGCTGCCGGACATCTATGTCGAGCATGCCAAGCCGGCGCAGATGCTGGCCGAGTGTGGGCTGGATGCTGCTGGCATCGAGGCTTCCGTCAAAGCTCGAATGGCCAAGCTCGGCCTTTAGGGCCTATTCGCGGGCACGCCCGCTCCCACAGAGAGCTCACCGCCCTCAAGGCCGGTGATGCCCATGTGGGAGCGGGCATGCCCGCGAATGCTTTGGAACTGCCAATGAAAAATGCCGCCTGTGCTGCGCTACTCTGCGCCCCCACGATCCTGCTGGCCGCCGAGCGCGACGACGCCCTCAAGCTCCCCGACACCCTGATCAGCGCCAACCGCCAGGTCGAATCGCGCACCGCCACCAGCGCCGCCAACACCGTCTTCACCCGCGCCGACATCGACCGCCTGCAACCCAGCAGCGTGACCGACCTGCTCACCCGCGTGCCCGGCGTGCAAGTCGCGCCCACCGGAGGCCGCGGCAGCCTGCCTGGCGTCTTCATCCGCGGCACCAAGGCCGCCCAGAGCCTGGTGCTGGTCGATGGCGTGCGTATCGCCAATGCCACCTCCGGCGACAGCGGCCTGCAATTTCTCGATGTCGACCAGATCGAACGCGTCGAAGTGCTGCGCGGTTCGCGCTCGGCGGTGTATGGCAGCGATGCCATCGGCGGGGTGATCCAGATCTTCACCCGCCGCAGCAGCGGCCCTGGCCTGCAACCCCGCCTGCGCCTGGCGGCAGGCAGCAACCAGACGTTCCAGCGCAGCCTGGGGCTGTCCGGCGGTGACGATGCTACCCGTTTCAACCTCGGCGCCAGCCTCGAAGAAACCGCTGGCATCGACTCGACCGGCCCGTCGTTTGCCAGCGACGGCGACCACGACGCCTACCGCGACAAGTCGCTCACCCTGAGCCTGAGCCATACTTTCGACGAGCGCTTCGAAGCCGGCCTGAACCTGCTCGACAGCCGCGGCCGCAGCGAATACGACAACCCGTTCGGCCGCTTCGACCCGGTCACTTTCGAAAGCTTCGGGCAAAAGCCCTACACCGACTTCAGCGTCAGCAGTCTGGGCAGCTATCTTGACGCTCAGCTCAACGATGCCTGGCATTCGCGCCTGGAGCTCGCCCACAGCGAAAACCGTGACGACAAGCGCGACAAGCTGAGCGACGAGCGTTTCGTGTTCAACACTTACCGTGACCAGATCACCTGGCAGAACGACCTGAAGCTGGCCGAGCAACACAACCTGTTGCTGGGCGGTGACTGGTACGAAGACCGCGTGCACGGCAGCACCGACTTCAGCGAAGACAGCCGCTGGAACCGTGCGGCCTTCATCCAGCACCGCTACAGCGGTGAAGACTTCTCCACCGAGCTGGGTGTACGGCACGACGAGAACCAGCAGTTCGGCGGCCAGACCACCTGGAGTGGCAGCCTCACCATACCGCTGAATGCCCGCAATGACGTGCTGCTGTCCTATAGCGAAGGCTTCCGCGCCCCGACGTTCAACGACTTGTACTACCCGCAGTACAGCAACCCGGACCTCAAGCCCGAGCGTTCGAAGAGCTACGAAGTGCAGTGGCGCAGCCAGCTGACCCATGACAGCCGGCTGGAGACCTCGCTGTACCGCACCGACCTGCGCGACGCGATCATCTTCGGCCAGGACTCGATTCCGCAAAACGTCGCCTCGGCGCGTATCAACGGCCTGGAGATGGCACTGGACCAGCAATGGGGCGAATGGCGCAGCCAGCTTGGCCTGGCGCTGATCGACCCACGTGACCGCGACAGTGGCCATACCCTCGCCCGCCGCGCCCGCCGCACCTTGAGCCTGGACCTGGATCGCCAGTTCGAACGTTTAAACGTAGGCGCCAGCTGGCAGGCCGTGAGCGCCAGCTACGACGACGAAGCCAACCGCAATCGACTCGGCGGCTACGGCTTGCTGGGCCTGCGTGCAGGCTGGCTGGCAAGCGAGGAACTGAAGCTGGAAGTGAAGCTGGATAACCTGCTGGACAAGGACTACAGCCGGGCGCTGTACAGCTTCGATGGGGCCAGCTACGGCTACCGCGAAGAAGGCCGCACTGCGCTGTTCAGCGTGACCTGGACGCCGGCACTCTAGCCGCCAGCAGCGCGCACAAGCGGGCGGTGGCTTCGATCATCTGCCCGCTGGGCCGCTCCAGGCCTTTGTCCGGCACCACCAGCAAGCCCTCGCCGGCCACCGCGCTCAGCCGCGGCCAGGCCTTCCAGCTCGCCAGCTGCGCCTTGTCACCCGCCAGGATCACCTGCGGGTCACGCATCAGCACCGACTCGACATTCACCTGCGGTGCCGGCTGGCTCAGATCGGCAAAGACATTGCGCGCCCCACACACCGCCAAGGCATCGCTGACCACCTGCCGCCCGCCCAGGGTGTACAGCGGCCGATCCCACACCTGGTAGAACACCCGCAACGGCTGCTCGCGCCGGTATTGCTGGCGCAGCTGCCGCAGGCGCTCGCGCAACGCCTGCACGTAGGGCCTGCCTTGCTCGCCCCGCCCGACACGCACGGCAATTGCCTCGATCTGCTCGATCAGCTGATTCAGGTCGTGGGGTTCGGCGCTGTAGGTGGCAATGCCCAAGCGCTTGAGCTGGTCGCGCTGGGCGGGTGCCACGCTACCGGGCCAGAGCAGCAGCAGGTCAGGCTTGAGACTGAGCAGGGTTTCCATGTCCAGCTGGCCCTGGCGCCCGACCGAAGGCAGCCGTTGCAGCGCCTGCGGTCGCTCGCCGCCGTCAAGCACACCCACCAGCAGGTCATCGGCGTGCAGTTCGAGCATGATTTCGCTCATCGACGGCGCGAGGCTGACCACGCGCAAAGGCTCGCCGGCCCTTGCGCCAAGGGCCAGCAATGCCAGCAGGCAGAGCAGGATGCGCATCAGCCCAGCTGACGCGGAATGCGGTAGAGGTAGAGCAGCACCACGGTGGACAGCGCGAGGAGGATCTGCGGCACCGCCTCCAGCCCGACCAGCACCGACAGCGCAGCGACCCAGGCCGGGAAGCAGGCAAACAGCATGGCCATGCGCCGCACCCGCGCCAGGATGATCCAGGCGGCGGGCTCTTCAGCCGTGCCCAGCACCTTCGAGGTGGCGATCAGTGCCCGCTTGTAGGCGCCGAAACGCGGCAGGCTGAGGAACATGGTCGCGGCACCGGCGATGAACAGCGGCATCGCCAGCACCGGGATCAGTGCTTCGCCGCCGCCAAAGGCCCAGGCCATGACCGGCAGCGGCACCAGGCCAACCGCCAGGTACTGCCACCAGGCCAGCGCCAGGCGCCGCTTGACCTCGCCGCGAGTCACGCCTGGGGCGCCTCGCCCTGGTGTTCATTACCCAGCATGTGGCCAAGCTTGCCGGCCTTGGTCGCCAGGTAGTAGCGGTTGTGCGGGTTGTGCCCGGTGTGCAGAGGCACGCGCTCGGCGACCTTGATACCCATGTCGGTCAGCGCTTTGACCTTGCGCGGGTTGTTGGTCATCAGGCGCAGCGATTTCACACCCAGGTGCTCGAGCATCGGCAGGCACATGGCGTAGTCGCGCTGGTCCGCGGCAAAGCCCAGGCGCTCGTTGGCCTCGACGGTGTCGGCACCACCATCCTGCAGCTCATAGGCACGGATCTTGTTCAGAAGGCCGATGCCGCGGCCTTCCTGACGCAGGTACAGCAGCACGCCACGGCCTTCACGGGCGATCGCCTGCAGCGCGGCTTCCAGCTGCGAACCGCAGTCGCAGCGCTGGCTGAACAGGGCATCGCCGGTCAGGCACTCGGAGTGCAGGCGCCCCAGCACCGGCTCGCCGTCGGCGATATCACCCAGGCTGAGCACGACGTGCTCACGGCCAGTGGCTTCGTCGAGGAAGCCATGCATGGTGAAGATCGCAAAGGGAGTCGGGAGTTTCGAGGCGGCAACAAAGACGACGGGCACGTTGTGCTCCTGGATTAAGTAGGAAATTTCTCGTGAGCCGATTGTATCAGCAGGTCGCTGCGTGTGCGCTCGTTGAATACCGTGGCTTAAGATCGAAAAGTTCGATGCTTAGTCGGGGGCTGGCACTCGCCTGGGCCTTACACGACCCCTGTGGGAGCGGGCGTGCCCGCGAACACCGGCAGCGCCGGTGCCATCCACCGCGTCGCCTGCTTCGCGGGCATGCCCGCTCCCACAGGAGGCCGCGCAGGCCATGAAACAGTGGTCTTACTGTGGCTTGCTGTCCGCCGTGAAGGGATACGGCTGCTTCCAGTGCTCGAAGATCGGCTTCAGCTCGCCGCTGTGCACCAGCTCGGCCATGCGTTTGTCGAACAGGTCGCACAGGGCTTTGGCGTGCTCGTTTCTGGAGAACGCCAGGTACAGCGGCAATTCGGCCACATGGGTGCTGCGAAAACGCTCCGGCTGCGAGGCCTGCCCGAGCACATAGTCGACTTCGGTCTGCGCATCGATGTAGAAATCCACCCGCTCATGCTCAAGCATCGGCAGGATGCCTTCGCGGCGCTGGATTTCGCGGAAGTTGTGCGCATTGGGCAGGTAACTGCCGTAGTCATAGCCGCGCACCCAGGCCAGGCGGTACTGGCCGACGGTGGCCAAGGTCGGCACCGGCTTGCTGGCCAGGCCCAGGGCGTAGATGTGGTCCATATCGAAATGCCAGCGCGGATACAGGTTGTCGTCGTTCTCTTCCTTGTACGACCCGACCCAGGCATCGGCCTCGCCACGCTTGACCAGGCCGACCGCGCGGCTGTACGGCGCACTCTGGGCCACCACCTTGACCCCGGCAGGCTCGAACACCTTGCGCAGCACATCCCAGGCCACACCGCTGCCATCGGCATTGGTGTAGTCGATCCACTCTTCGCTGACCAGGTGAATCTGCTTCGGTAACGCATCGGCCGCCACCGCCCAAGGGGCAAGGCTCAGCATCATTGCCAGCAGCACAGTCCTTATGGCCATCGAAACGCTCCCTGCTTCAGCCTACCGCCCACACCAGAATCTGCATGCCCAGCCAGGCAAATACACCGGCCAGGATATCGTCGAGCATGATCCCGACACCCCCGTGCACATGGCGATCGATCCAGCGAATCGGCCATGGCTTGAGGATGTCGAAGAAGCGGAACATCAGGAACCCCGCGAGAAGCCACTGCCACCCTTCCGGCACCAGCCACAGGGTGATCCACATGCCGACCATTTCGTCCCAGACAATGCCTTCATGGTCGTGCACACGCAAGTCGTTGGCGACCTTGCCGCACAGCCAGAAGCCGAACAGCATGGTCACGCCCAGCAACAGCCAGTAGCCCCAGTCAGGCAGCATCTGCCACAGCGGGATGAACGGGATCGCTACCATCGAGCCCCAGGTGCCGGGGGCCTTGGGCAGGGTGCCGGAGCCGAAGCCGAAAGCGATGAAGTGCCACGGGTTGCGCCAGACCGATGGCGGAACGAACTCCGCAGGCACCTGGTTGGGGTGGTCGGTCACGGTGTCTCCCTAAAGTGTTGATAGCCCCGTTGAACCGGGGTGATGTCCTGGCCCTGCGGGTCGCGCAGGGTCACGCCCTGGCCTTCGAGCACGCGGCCGATGACATGCAACTCGGCGAAACCGAGGTCGGTCAGCGGCGCGAGCGCCGCAGGTGGCAGGGTGAAGGCCAGTACGTAGTCGTCGCCGCCGGTCAGCGCTGCCCGCCGGGCCGCATCATGGCCAAGGAAGGCTTCCAATGCAGGAGACACTGGCACCTGCATCAGGTTCACCTCGAGTGCGACCCCGGACGCCTTGGCAATATGCCCACAGTCGGCGAGCAGGCCATCGGAAATATCCAACGCCGCCGTGGCCCGGCCGCGCAGCAGCTGGCCCAGGTGGAGCTGAGGCATCGGCGACCAGTAGTGCTGGAGCAGCGGCTCGGCCAGCTCCGCCGGTGCCTCGCGCTCACCCAGGACCAGCGGCAACGCCCCTGCCGCCTTGCCCAGCGAACCACCGACACACAGCAGATCGCCCGGCCGCGCGCCGCTGCGGCGCAACGCCTGGCCGGCCGGCACGCGGCCGAACACGGTGACGGTGATGCTCAGCGGGCCGCGGGTGGTATCCCCACCGATCAAGCTCATGCGGCAACGCTGGGCCATGCGGCTGAGGCCGTCGGCATAAGCCGCCAGCCAGTCGGCGCCGACATCAGGCAGGGTCAGGGCAAGGGTAAAGCCGATCGCCGTCGCGCCCATGGCTGCCAGGTCACTGGCCGCCACAGCCAACGAGCGCTGGCCAAGCAGCAGCGGATCGCAGACAGCAGGGAAATGCACCCCGGCGACCAGGGTGTCGGTCGACACCGCCAGTTGTTCACCGGGTGGAAGGTCCAGCAGGGCACAGTCGTCGCCGATACCCAGGGCCACGCCCTCACCGCCCTGCGCACAAGGCGCGGCGGCGAAGTAATGGTTGATCAGCTCGAACTCACCCATGGGCCGGCAGCGCCAGGATCAGCGCTTGTTCGCCTTGACTTCTGCTTCACGCAGGGCCGGGGCGAGCTTGTCCAGCACACCGTTGACGAACTTGTGGCCATCAGTGGCGCCGAAGACCTTGGCCAGTTCCACGCCTTCGTTGATCACCACGCGGTACGGAACGTCGACGCGCTTGATCAGTTCCCAGGTGGACAGGCGCAACACTGCCAACTCGACCGGGTCGAGTTCTTCCAGGGCGATGGCCATGCAAGGCACCAGCGCCTTGTCGATTTCGCCCTTGATCGCCGGGACCCCGTGGAGGATCTCGCGGAAATAGGCACCGTCGACATCGGTAAAATCGTTATCGACCCGGAACTGCGCTTCGATCTCGTTCAGCGAATGCTGGGCCATGTGCCACTGATACAGGGCCTGGGTCGCGAGCTTGCGGGCTTCGCGGCGCTTGGCGCTTTTCGAGGGCTTGCCGGCATCCGCAGGTTTTGGATCGCGCGGGTTGAAACGATCGCTTTCGTCGCTAATCACTTGGCCTCCAACTGCGCCAGCAGGCTGACCATTTCCAGAGCGGACAGGGCAGCTTCACCGCCTTTGTTGCCAGCCTTGGTGCCGGAGCGTTCGATGGCTTGTTCGATGGAGTCGACGGTCAGAACGCCGAAGGCCACCGGTACGCCGAACTCCATGGACACCTGGGCCAGGCCCTTGGTGCATTCGCCCGCCACGTATTCGAAGTGCGGGGTACCGCCACGGATCACGGCGCCCAGGGCGATGATCGCGTCGTATTCGCCTTGCTGGGCGACTTTCTGTGCCACCAGCGGGATTTCGAAGGCGCCCGGGGCACGGATGATGGTGATGTCGCTTTCGCTGACACCGTGGCGTACCAGGGTATCAACGGCGCCGCTTACCAGGCTTTCGACAACGAAGCTGTTGAAGCGGCCAACCACCAAAGCATAGCGACCTTTGGGGGCGATGAAGGTACCTTCGATGGTCTTCAGGGTCATTCCGATATTCTCATCTTCAAGAGCGAGGCCGCTTACAAGCGGCCTCGACAGGGGTCTGGACTCGAGCTTAAGGGCGTCAATGCCGCCTCAAGTCACTCGGAGGGCACGTATTCTACAACTTCCAGATCGAATCCGGATATCGCATTGAACTTCATCGGCGAACTCATCAGGCGCATCTTGCGCACGCCAAGGTCGCGCAGGATCTGCGAACCGGCACCGACGGTGCTGTAGGTGGTCGGCGCCTTGGTCGGTGCATCACCCGCACTTTCGCGGATGTGCGCCAGCAGCACGTCACCGTCCAGCGGGTGGCCCAGCAGCAGCACCACGCCGCTGCCCGCCTCGGCCACCGCGGCCATGGCCGCGCGCAGGCTCCAGCGGCCAGGCTGCTTGACCAGCAGCAGGTCGCGCAGTGGGTCCATGTTGTGCACGCGCACCAAGGTCGGCTCTTCGGCGCAGATATTGCCCAGGGTCAGGGCCATGTGCACGTCGCCTTCCACCGAGTCACGGTAGGTGACCAGGTTGAACTCGCCCAGCTCGCTCTCGATCGGCTGCTCGGAGACGCGCTGCACGGTGCGTTCGTGGATCATGCGGTAGTGGATCAGGTCGGCGATGGTGCCGATCTTCAGGCCGTGCTCGGCGGCGAACACTTCAAGTTCGGCGCGACGCGACATGGTGCCATCGTCGTTCATCACTTCGCAGATCACGCCGCTCGGCTCGAAGCCGGCCATGCGCGCCAGGTCGCAAGCCGCTTCGGTATGGCCGGCGCGGGCCAGGGTGCCGCCCGGCTGGGCCATCAGCGGGAAGATGTGGCCTGGGCTGACGATGTCTTCGGCCTTGGCGTCCTTGGCAGCGGCCGCCTGCACGGTGCGCGCACGGTCAGCGGCGGAGATGCCGGTGGTGACGCCCTCGGCGGCTTCGATCGACACGGTGAACTTGGTGCCGAAGCCCGAACCGTTGCGCGGCGCCATCAGCGGCAGTTTCAGGGTTTCGCAGCGCTCGCGGGTCATCGGCATGCAGATGAGGCCCCGGGCGTGCTTGGCCATGAAGTTGATATGCTCAGGCAGGCAGCACTCGGCCGCCATGATGATGTCGCCTTCGTTCTCGCGGTCTTCGTCATCCATGAGGATGACCATTTTGCCCTGGCGGATGTCTTCGACCAGTTCTTCGATGCTGTTGAGCGCCACTCGGCACCCCCTTCTCAATCAGGATTTCAAGAAGCCGTTGGCGGCCAGGAAGCTTTCGGTGATGCCACTGCCCTTGCTCGGTTCGGCAGCCTTGTCGCCCAGCAGCAGACGCTCCAGGTAACGGGCCAGCAAGTCGACCTCAAGGTTGACCCGACGCCCTGCGCGGTAGTCGGCCATGATGGTTTCGGACAGGGTGTGCGGGACAATGGTCAGCTCGAATTCGGCGCCATTGACCTCGTTGACCGTCAGGCTGGTGCCGTCGACGGTGATCGAACCCTTGTGGGCGATGTACTTGGCCAGCTCCTTGGGCGCACGCACCCGGAACTGGATGGCGCGGGCGCTATCGCTGCGCGAGACGATCTCGCCGACGCCGTCGACGTGGCCACTGACCAGGTGGCCGCCCAGGCGGGTGGTCGGGGTCAGGGCTTTTTCCAGGTTGACCTTGCTGCCGCTCTTGAGGTCGATGAACGCGGTGCGCTTGAGGGTCTCGACACTGACGTCGGCCCAGAACCCGTTGCCCGGCAGCTCGACGGCGGTCAGGCACACGCCGTTGACGGCAATGCTGTCGCCGAGCTTGACGTCACCCAGGTCGAGCTTGCCGGTTTCGACGTAGACGCGCACGTCACCGCCCTTGGGGGTCAGGCTGCGGATGGTGCCGATGGATTCGATGATGCCGGTGAACATGGGGACTTCCTCAGAAACGGGTCGCGCGGGGCAAGCCCGGCATTATACGCCGGGCGCCGGCAGAGGGATGGCCGTGACCCGCCAGTCATCGCCCACTGCGCGCATTTCGGTGATTTTCAGCCGTGGTGCCTGGCTCATCTTCTGCAGCGGCCAGTCCAGCAACGGCCGGGCCTGGGAACCGAGGAATGTGCCGGCGACGAACAGCTGGTATTCGTCAATCAGGCCCAGCTGGGCAAAGGCGCCGACCAGGCTGGCACCGGCCTCCAGGAGGACCTCATTGACGCCGCGGGCGGCCAGCGCCTGCAGCAGCGCCGGCAAGTCTACCTGGCCATTGTCGCCCGGCAGGCTGAGCAGTTCATGGCCGGCAGCGGCATAGCGCACGTCATCTGCGACGGCAGTGACCACCAGCGCCGGGCCGGCCTGGAAGAACGGCGCGTCCAGCGGCAAACGCAGGCGACCGTCGACCAAAACGCGCAACGGCGTGCGGCTCAGTGCCAGGGCGGTGGTTTCGGCGTCCAGCCCCAGTTCGCTGCCCCGCACGGTCATCCGCGCGTTATCGGCCAGCACGCTGGCCGCACTGGTCAGCACCACACTGGAACGGGCGCGCAGGCGCTGCACTGCCGAGCGGGCAGCCGGCCCGGTGATCCACTGGCTTTCGCCGCTGGCCATGGCGGTGCGGCCATCCAGGCTCATGGCCAGCTTGGCGCGGACGAATGGCAGGCCGTGTTCCATGCGTTTGAGGAAGCCAGGGTTGAGGGCGCGGGCTTCGGTTTCGAGCACGCCGCTGGCCACGACGATGCCGGCTTCTGCCAGGCGCCGCAGGCCTTGCCCTGCGACTTGCGGATTGGGGTCCTGCATGGCCGCGACCACCCGGGCTACGCCAGCCTTGACCAGCGCCTCTGCGCACGGCGGCGTGCGGCCATGGTGGCTGCACGGCTCCAGGGTCACGTAGGCGCAGGCACCACGGGCCAGTTCGCCGGCCTGACGCAGGGCATGCACTTCGGCATGCGGCTCGCCGGCACGCACGTGCCAGCCTTCACCGACCACCTCGCCATCGCGGACGATCACGCAACCCACTCGCGGGTTGGGGTGGGTGGTGTACACACCCTTGCGCGCCAGCTCCAGCGCGCGGGCCATGTAATGGGCGTCGAGGATCGCGGTCTGGCTGGGCATGCTCACTCTTTGGCCGGCTCGCGGGCCAGGCGGTCGATTTCTTCGCGGAATTCGTCGAGGTCCTGGAAGCGCCGGTACACCGAGGCAAAGCGGATATAAGCCACTTCGTCGAGCTTGCGCAGCTCGGCCATGACCATTTCGCCTACCACCAGGGACTTGACCTCGCGCTCGCCAGTGGCGCGCAGGCGGCTCTTGATATGCGCCAGCGCCGCTTCCAGGCGCTCGATGCTGACCGGGCGCTTCTCCAGCGCTCGCTGCATGCCGGCACGCAGCTTCTCTTCATCGAAAGGCTGGCGCGTGCCGTCTTGCTTGATCAGCCGGGGCAGCACCAGCTCGGCGGTTTCGAAGGTGGTGAAGCGCTCGCCGCAGGCGACGCATTCACGGCGGCGGCGCACCTGTTCGCCCTCGGCGACCAGACGCGAGTCGATGACCTTGGTGTCGTTGGCACCGCAAAAGGGACAGTGCATGGTGGCAGGCAACAAAAAAAGGGAGGGCCATGGTAGCGCATTGCACTGGCAAGACAAGCCAAAGGGGTTAACATCCATACAATTCTGCCCGTGAAGGACCTACCCATGCATCTTCGTGCGCTCGTCGTGCTGTGCTGCGCTTCCCTGCTCGCCGCCTGCGGCAGTGACCGCCCCAAGCCTGAAGCAGCCCCCGCACCAGCAGTGGCCAAGGTGGCGAACAACGCCGAACCGCTTGGGCCGCTGCCGGCCTATCAGCGTGAATTGAGCGGCACCTTGCTGGAAATCCCCGCCGGCGCCGACGTCGAGCTGGCGCTGCTGGTCATCGACGACCGCGACCGCCCGCAACAGCTTTTGGCCAGCAGCAACCTGACCGGCACCGGCCAGGCCCTGCCGTATCACTTGCGTTTCAACCCCGAGGCCTTCCCGGCCGGCGCCCGCGTCGAGCTGCGCGGCCGCGCCAGCAGTTCCGGCCAGTTGATCATGCATCTGGCCCCCGTGCGGATCCTCCAGGCCCAGACCCAGGCCACCGGCCCGCTGCGCTTCGAGAAGATGCCGTAAGTGGCGCCGCTTGCCCTGCAACAGGCCCTCAGCGGCCTGATCGGTGAAGCGCGGCTGGTCGTCAGCCATCTACCAGAGTGCGAGCTGAAGCTGTGGCTGATCGATGATCAGAACATGGACCGCGCCTTCAGCAGCGAAGAAACCCGGCGCATCCTCGAAGAACCACCGTACTGGAGCTTCTGCTGGGCCAGCGGCCTGGCCATGGCCCGCTACCTGGCGGCGCACCCCGAGTGGGTCGCCGGCAAGCGCGTGCTGGACTTCGGAGCCGGCTCCGGCATAGCCGGGATCGCGGCAGCCCGGGCCGGGGCGCTGGAAGTGGTCGCCTGTGACCTTGACCCGCTGGCCTTGGAAGCCTGCCGTGCCAACGCCATGCTCAACCATGTCGAGCTGGGCTACAGCAGCGATTTTTTCGCCGAAGCCGACCGCTTCGACCTGATCCTGGTCGCCGACGTGCTCTACGACCGCGCCAACCTGCCGCTGCTCGATGCCTTCCTTGGCCGAGGCCGCCAGGCACTGGTGGCCGACTCACGTGTCCGTGATTTCAGCCACCCGCTGTACCAGCAGCTTGGCGTGCTGGACGCCTTGACCCTGCCAGACCTGGCCGAACCGCACGAATTCCGCCGGGTCAGCCTGTACCATGCCAGCCGCGAGCCTTTATAGTGGTGCCATTCACGGATTTGCGAGAGTCGCGATGAGCCAGGACACCCCATATATCTTCGATGCCACCGATGCCACCTTCCAGCAACTGGTGATCGAGAACTCCTTCCACAAGCCGGTGCTGGTGGACTTCTGGGCCGAGTGGTGCGCGCCGTGCAAGGCGCTGATGCCGCTGCTGGCAAAGATCGCCGAGGGTTACCAGGGCGAACTGCTGCTGGCCAAGATCAACTGCGACGTCGAGCAGCAGGTAGTCGCCCAATTCGGCATCCGCAGCCTGCCGACCGTGGTGCTGTTCAAGGATGGCCAGCCGGTTGACGGCTTTGCCGGTGCGCAGCCGGAGTCGGCGATCCGCGCCATGCTCGAGCCACATGTACAGCTGCCGGCCGCGCCAGCCGCTTCGCCGCTGGAACAGGCCAAGGCGCTGTTCGCCGAAAGCCGCTTCGCCGAGGCTGAGGCCCTGCTGCAAGCGTTGCTGGGTGAAGACAACAGCAATGCTGAAGCACTGATCTACTATGCCCGCTGCCTGGCTGAACGCGGTGAGCTGGGTGAAGCCCAGGTGGTGCTGGACGCGGTCAAGACCGATGAGCACAAGGCTGCACTGGCCGGTGCCAAGGCCCAGCTGACCTTCCTGCGCCAGGCCGCCAGCCTGCCGGAAATAGCCGACTTGAAGAGCCGCCTGGCGCAGAACCCGCAGGATGATGAGGCGACCTACCAGCTGAGCATTCAGCAGTTGGCGCGTCAGCAGTATGAAGCGGCACTGGACGGGTTGCTGAAGCTGTTCCAGCGTAATCGTGGGTATGAGAACGGCTTGCCGCAGAAGGCGATGCTGCAGGTGTTCGAGCTGCTGGGCAGTGATCATCCGCTGGTGGGTGTTTACCGCCGTCGACTGTCTTCGGCCATGTTCTGAGTTGGGGTTGCCGGGGCCGCTTTGCGGCCCTTTCGCGACACAAGGCCGCTCCTACACGAGACCGCGTGCCCTTGTAGGAGCGGCCTTGTGTCGCGAAAGGGCTGCAGAGCAGCCCCAGAAAGAACCTCACCCCACCCAGTGATACACCGGCGCATCCACGCCACTTTCCACCTTCACCTCACTGCTGTGCCGCAAGCGCACCAGCAACCGCTTGCCCGCCGCCGTACTGCCGGCCAGCCCTTCCAGCCGATCGAGCAACTCCGGCCCGCTCATCTGCCCGGCCAGGCGCAGCACCTCACACGCCGCGTGCCACTGCCCATCATCCTGGCGCGGCGCAGCTGCCGCTGCAGCTACCGGCTCAGCCACTGGCACCTCGATCTGCCGCCCCAATTGCGCCCACTCCTGCGGCTCCAGCTCGATGGTCAGGTCCACCGGCCAGTCACCAATCTGTCCACGAATTCTCACGATGCGTTCCTTGAGCTCAAGTCAATGCAGCCATGCTACCGCAACATGAAACCTGCGCCACGCAGGCTGGCGGCGCCAAGAAAAGTTGTTATAACATAACCCAATCTTCCAGCCCGCTCCCGGAGTCGTTCATGCGTCGTCTGCTGCTCGCCCTGCCCTTCGCCCTGCTGCCCCTGGCCGTGGCCCACGCCCACGACGAACATGACCACGATCACGCCCACGGTACCCTCGGCGCCCACGAGCATGGTGTGGCCAGGCTCAACGCCGTGCTCGACGGCAACACCCTGGAGCTGGAGCTGGACAGCCCGGCGATGAACCTGGTCGGCTTCGAGCACATGGCCAGCAGCGATGCCGACAAGGCCAAGGTTGCCGCGGTGCGCCAGCAGCTCGAACAACCCCTGAAGCTGTTTGCCCTGGCCTCGTCCGCCGGCTGCAAGGAAGACCAGCAAGAACTGGAAAGCCCGCTGTTCGGCGACGCGGCCAAGGCTGACGACGACGGTGATGAACACGAGAAGGGCCACGTGCACAGCGACATCAATGCCCACTATCAGCTGACCTGCGCCACCCCGGAAAAGCTCACCCAGATCGACCTCGCCCCGCTGTACAAAGCCTTCCCGGCCACGCAGAAGATCAATGTGCAATTGATTGGCCCGAACGGCCAGAAAGGCGTCGAAACTTCGCCCGCAAAGGCTGTGGTTGCATTCTGAAAATGAGCCAGGCGTTGATTGAACTGCAAGGTCTGGTGTTCGCATGGCCCGGCCAGGCGCCGCTGCTGGATATCCCGGCATTCCGCCTGGAGGCCGGCGAAGCGCTGTTTCTCAAGGGCCCCAGCGGCAGTGGCAAGACCACCCTGCTGGGCCTGCTCGGCGGGGTCAACCGGCCGGGACAGGGGCGTATCCAGCTGCTCGGCCAGGACCTCGCCCTGCTCGGCCAGGGGGCACGTGACCGCTTCCGGGTCGACCACACTGGCTACATCTTCCAGCAGTTCAACCTGCTGCCGTTCCTCTCGGTGCGCGAGAATGTCGAGCTACCCTGCCGCTTCTCGCGCAGCCGCGCCGAACGGGCCATCCAGCGCCACGGCAGCGTCGACCAGGCCGCCAGCGAGCTGCTTGCGCACCTGGGCCTGGGGGACCCGACGTTGCTCGCACGGCGTGCCGACAGCCTGTCGATCGGCCAGCAGCAGCGCGTTGCGGCTGCTCGCGCACTGATCGGCCAGCCGGAACTGGTGATCGCCGACGAGCCGACCTCGGCACTGGATGCCGACACCCGTGAGGCCTTCATCCGCCTGCTGTTCGACGAATGCCGCGCGGCCGGTTCCAGCCTGCTGTTCGTCAGCCATGACCAGAGCCTGGCACCGCTGTTCGACCGTCACCTGTCCCTGGCCGAACTCAACCACGCCGCCAAGCCCCGGGAGGCCTGATGTACCTGCCCCGCCTAGCCCTGGCCAGCCTGGCCAACCGCCGTTTCACCGCCTTCCTCACCGCCTTCGCCATCGCCCTGTCGGTATGCCTGCTGCTGGCGGTCGAACGGGTGCGCACCGAAGCGCGCGCCAGCTTCGCCAGCACCATCAGCGGCACCGACCTGATCGTCGGTGCCCGCTCGGGGTCGGTGAACCTGCTGCTGTACTCGGTGTTCCGCATCGGCAACGCCACCAACAACATCCGCTGGGACAGCTACCAGCACTACGCCCAGGACCCACGGGTCAAGTGGGCGATCCCGATTTCGCTGGGCGATTCGCACCGTGGCTACCGGGTGATGGGGACCACCACCGATTACTTCAGCCACTACCAGTACGGCCGCAAGCAGCATCTGCAGCTGAGCCAGGGCCGTGAATTCGCCAGCGACCCGTTCGAAGTGGTACTCGGCGCCGAAGTGGCCGACGCGCTGCACTACAAGCTTGGCGACAAGCTGGTACTGGCGCACGGTGTCGCCGCGATCAGCCTGGTCAAGCATGACGACAAGCCGTTCACCGTGGTCGGCGTGCTCAAGCGCACCGGCACGCCGGTCGACCGCACCCTGCACATCAGCCTCGGCGGCATGGAGGCCATCCACATCGACTGGCACAACGGCGTGCCGGCTCGTGGTGCCGGGCGCATCAGTGCCGAACAGGCGCGGACCATGGACCTGCAGCCAGCGGCCATCACCGCGTTCATGCTCGGCCTGAACAACAAGATCGCCACCTTCAGCCTGCAGCGCGAGATCAACGAGTATCGCAACGAGCCGTTGCTGGCGATCCTGCCTGGGGTGGCCTTGCAGGAGCTGTGGAGCCTGATGGGCACTGCCGAGCAGGCGTTGTTCGTGGTCTCGTTGTTCGTGGTGCTGACCGGCCTGATCGGCATGCTCACGGCGATTCTCACCAGCCTCAACGAACGCCGCCGGGAAATGGCGATCCTGCGTTCGGTGGGCGCGCGGCCATGGCATATCGCCGGGCTGCTGGTGCTGGAAGCGTTAGCCCTGGCCGTCACCGGCATCGCAGCGGGGCTGGGTTTGCTGTACGCGGGCATCGCCCTGGCCCAGGGCTACGTTCAGGCCAACTACGGGCTGTATCTGCCTCTGGCCTTGCCCAGCGCACATGAATGGACATTGCTGGCCATCATCCTTGGCGCTGCGCTGCTGATGGGCAGCGTACCGGCCTGGCGTGCCTATCGGCAGTCGCTGGCCGATGGCCTGTCCATTCACCTCTGAGTCCGTGCAATGATCCAGCACCTCACTGCCATTTTCGCGGGTAAACCCGCTCCCACAGGGTTCTGCGCAGGCCTCAACTCTTGCAGAGGGGCCGCGAACAGGCGAGCACTGCAGATAGGGTTGATCCTGCTGCTGACAGTGTCGATGCCCTTGTGGGCCGCCGAACCCAAAGAGCTGGATTGGCCTGCGCTGATCCCCGAAGGCGCGCCGGTCATCCCGCCACAACTGGCACCGCTGCACGACATGTCGCAGTTGAGCGATGCGCTGTCGGCCGAGTCGGCCCCAGCTGCACGCCAGCAGGCACCTGATGCCCCAGTGGTGAAAAGCCTCGACGGCCAGCAGGTCAAGATCCCGGGCTACATCGTGCCGCTGGAGGTGAGCGAAGAGGGGCGCACCACAGAGTTTTTGCTGGTGCCCTACTACGGCGCCTGCATCCATGTGCCACCGCCGCCGTCGAATCAGATCGTGCATGTTTCCAGCGAAATGGGTGTGCGCGTGGAGGACCTCTATCAGCCCTACTGGATCGAGGGAAAGATGCAGGTTAGAGCCTCCAGCAGCGAATTGGCCGACGCCGGATACCAGATGGAAGCGGAGAAAATATACGCTTATGTTCTCAAGTGAGAACTGTGTCGGATTCATGACGACGCTTCTTTGAGCTGGGTCAAACATTCCGTTTAGCCAGCTCCGTACCATTGGACTATTCGATTACTCACGTCCTTTGGGAGCTTCCATGAACAAGTCCTTGCTCGGCGCCTCGCTTGTGGCCCTTGCGCTCGCCGCCCCTGTTGCCCACGCCCACCAGGCGGGTGATGTCATCGTCCGCGCCGGTGCCATTACCACTGCGCCGAACGAAAGCAGCGGCGACCTGAAATTCGACGGCAACAAGGTGTCGGGCACCAAGGCGACCCTGGACAGCGACACCCAGCTGGGCCTGACCTTCGCCTACATGCTCACCGACCACATCGGCCTGGAGCTGCTGGCCGCGACCCCGTTCAAGCACAGCGTAGGCGTCAAGGGCCTGGGCGGCGGGCTGGACGGCAAGCTGGCCGACATCAAGCAACTGCCACCGACCCTGTCCGTGCAGTACTACCCGATGGAGCCCAACTCCAAGTTCCAGCCCTACGCTGGCGTCGGCATCAACTACACCCTGTTCTTCGATGAAGACCTGACCAGCGAGCGCAAGCAACAGGGCTTCAGCAACCTCAAGCTGCAGGATTCGGTGGGTATCGCCGGCCAGTTGGGCATGGACTACATGATCACCGACAACCTGCTGGTGAACGCCTCGGTCTGGTATGTCGACATCGACACCAAGGCCAGCGTCAACGGCCCGACCGCCTTGGGCTACAGCAAGACCAAGGTCGACGTCGATGTCGACCCATGGGTGTACATGGTCGGCCTTGGCTACAAGTTCTGACCTGAACACGGCAGGGCGGCTTCGGTCGCCCTTTCTCGTTGCCCCCAAGACCAGTACCCCAGTGCCAACCCACTGATCACCATCCCCAGCCCGCATACTGCGGTCCAGCCCCAGCGCGCATACACCCAGCTCGCCAGCACTGCGCCCAGGCCGCTACCAATCGAGTAGCAACACATGTAGGCGCCGATCAAGCGGCTGGCCATCGCCCCACGCCCCGCCAGCAGCAGGCTCTGGTTGGTGACATGCACCGCCTGCACGGCGAAATCCAGCATCAGCACACCCAGCACGAACAAAGTCAGCGATTGGCCGACGAAGGCCGTCGGCAGCCATGACAGCGTCAACAACGCCAGCGCCAGGCCGGTGGTGCGCTCGCCCAACCCTCGATCAGCCAGACGCCCGGCCCGCGACGCCGCCAAGGTGCCGGCGATACCTGCCAGGCCGAACAGGCCGATCTCGGTATGGCTGAGCGCAAGCGCGGGTGCACTCAGGGGCAGCACCATGGCACTCCACAGGACGCTGAACGCAGCGAAGATCAGCAGGCCGAGCAACCCACGCCGGCGCAGCAGACTGTCGTGGCGATACAAGGCGTACAAAGAGCCAATCAGTCGCAGGTAGCCAGGTCGTTGTGCAGGTAACCGACTCGCTGGCAGCCAGCGCCAGAGCACCACGGCCATCAGCATGAGCAGTGCCGCCGCCACGAAGTACACACTGCGCCATCCGGCCAGGTCGGCGAGTGCTCCGGAGACCAGACGCGCCAGCAGGATGCCCAGCACGATCCCGCTGGTGACCGTGCCAACCGCCTGGCCCTGACTGGCAGGGGTGGCGAGGGTGGCGGCGTGGGCGACCATCACCTGCACCATGACCGCCATCAGCCCGACCAGGGCCAAGGCTGCCAGCAGAACAAGCCAGTCCTGTGCGAGGCCAACACCGACCAGGGCCAAAGCGGCAACCAGCAGCTGCACCAGCAGCAGGCGCTTGCGCTCGATCAGATCGCCCAGCGGTACGATCAGGATCAGCCCAAGGGCATAACCCGCCTGGGTCGCACCGACTACCCAACCGATCTGTCGCTGCGCCACCCCCAGGTCACTGCCGATCGACTCGAGCAGAGGCTGGGCGAAATAGACCGTGGCCACTGCCATGGCGCAGGTGGCGGCAAGCAACAGGGTTATCCAGCGATTCATCGGGCTGACTCCTACGCACCTGGTTTCAAATTGAAACCACATGATGGATATTTAGCAAATGTGGTTTTAATCTGCAACCAGATGAATCATGCAGGTGCTGCCAATGCTCGATGAAGTGAATGCTCAATGCCCTGTGGCCCGGGCGCTGGAAGTGCTGGGTGACCGCTGGGCGCTGATGATCCTGCGTGATGCCTTCGATGGCCTGTGCCGTTTCAGCGAGTTCCAGAAGAACCTGGGGCTGGCGAAGAACATCCTGGCGTCACGGCTGAAATGGCTGGTGGAGAGTGGGCTGCTGGCTTTGCAGCCGGCGTCGGATGGCAGTGCCTACAAGGAATACGTGCTGACCGAGAAAGGACGCTCGGTGTTTCCGATCGTGGTGGGGTTGCGCCAGTGGGGGGAGCGGTTTCTGTTCGAGGCGGGGGAAGCGCGGTCGGAGCTGGTGGACAGTGCCAAGGGGCGGCCAGTCGGGATTCTGCAGGTGCGGGCCGAAGATGGCAGACTGCTCGCGGCGGAGGATTGCCTACGCAAGGTTGTGCGGCATACGTGAGCTGGGGCTGCTTCGCAGCCCTTTCGCGACACAAGGCCGCTCCTACCACAGACCGAGATCCCTTGTAGGAGCGGCCTTGTGTCGCGAAAGGGCCGCAAAGCGGCCCCAGCTATCTCAAGCCTTGCCGAGTAGCTTGGCCAATGCCTCGACCATCGGGGTCGGCTGCGGGAATGCAAAACGCGCCAGCAAGCGTTGGTTGTCCGCCCGCGAATGGCGAATATCACCGGAGCGCGCCTGGCCGTAACTGATCGCTGGCAGGCTGCCCACCACCTGCTCCAGCGCCTTGAGCATCTGGTTCAGCGAAGTGGCCTGGTTGAGGCCAACGTTCACCGCGCCCTCTTCCACCTGCGGCTGCTCCAGCGCCTGCACCATCACCTGCACCAGGTCCCCGACGTAGAGGAAGTCCCGGGTCTGCTCGCCATCACCGAACACGGTGATCGGCAACCCTTGGACCGCCCGTTCACTGAAGATACTGATCACGCCCGAGTATGGCGAGGATGGGTCCTGGCGCGGGCCGAAGATGTTGAAGAAGCGGAATATCACCGGCTCCAGGCCATGCTGACGGCGGTAGAAATCCAGGTACTGCTCGCTGGCCAGCTTGTCCACGGCATAGGGCGTCAGCGGCGCCTTGGGCGTTTCCTCGGCAATCGACTCGCCTTCACCATTGTTGCCATAAACCGCTGCGCTCGATGCAAAAAGCACGCGGCGCACGCCATGCACGCGCATGGCCTCGGCCACATTGAGGGTGCCAATGAAGTTGCTCTGGTGGGTCTTCACCGGATCTTCGACCGACGCCTGCACCGACGCCACCGCGGCCAGGTGGACCACGGCAGCGCAACCGGCGGCGGCACGCTGAACCAGCGCGGCGTCGGCCACATCGCCTTCGATCAGTTCGAGGCGCGGGTTATCCAGTTGCAGATTATCGCGCTTGCCGGTGGAAAGGTCGTCGAGAATACGTACGGCGTAGCCCTTGGCCAGCAACGCATCGCACAGGTGGGAGCCAATGAAGCCGGCGCCGCCGGTGATCAGGATGGGGGCATCAGCCATGGCGGTAGAATCGATCCAATAGTGGCGGCAAGCCAGCGCGCCAGGCACGCGGCTTGATGCCGAAGGTGTGAAGAATTTTCTTGCAGGCCAGTACCGCGTGCTGCGGCTCCTCGCTGGCATCCGGCCGTGCGGCATGGGCCTGCGCGGTCGGGGCCTGCACGGCCAGCTGACGGTACTGCCCGGCCTCGCTGAGGATTGCCTGGCCCAGTGCCAGCGGCGTGGTCGCCTCGTTACCGGCGTAGTGGTAGGTGCCCCACAGCGGCGCGCTGCAATCGAGCTGCTTGAGCACCGACAGGATCACCCGCGCGGCGTCGTCGACCGGCGTCGGGTTGCCGCGGCGGTCATCGGCCAGCAGCAGTTCCTGGGGTTGCTCGGCTCGGGTCAGGAAGCGGCCCAAAACACCGTCAATGCTTTCGTCCAGCAACCAGCCGAAGCGCAGCAGCACATGCTGCGGGCACGCCGCACGCACGCTCTGCTCGATACGCCACAAGGCCTGGCCCCGCTGGCCCAAGGGGACCGGTTCGTCCTTTTCGCTGTAGGCCGTGGCCCGCGAACCGTCGAACACCCGGTAGCTGGAAGGCTGCACCAGGGTGATCTGGTGGTGCTGGCACAACTCCGCCAGCCGCTCTACCGCCCGCTCCTGCTGGGCCAGGCGCTGGTCGCTGACCGACTCGGCCTGGAACCAGTCGAAGTAATAGGCCAGGTTGACCAGGGCATCGGGGCGATGATCGTCAAGCAGCTGAGTGAGGCTGGCCGGGGCCCAGCCGTTCTCCGGCGGGCGCGGTGCCAGAAATGCGATGTCCTCCTCGGCCCCGAGACGAATCAGCGCTTGCCCGAGGGCATTGCCACCACCCAACAGCATCAGGCGCATACGCATAGAGTCAGCAGATCCGAACAGGTTGATAGAAGGAAAGGAGCCATTTTGCGGTTTCCGGGCGGGGAAGTCCAACCCTAGGGTGCGCCGCTACTAATGCGCCTTGGAGCCACCACCTCGCAGGAATATTCCTACACCTTCGAGTAGCCAGGTCCTGCATCCAACATCAAAAAAAGTTGCCTAAATAGCTCCCGTATCTTTGAAAGTTTCACAGAATCCCTACAGGCAAGGACAAAACAATGGCTGCGGGCTATAGCGAAGAATTACACGATGTTGCTCACTTCAACTTCGAGCCAGATCAAGCTCGTAGACTGGATGAAGCGTGCCTTCGTGTGGCCGCTGAGGGGGGGCCTGATGCTTCAGGCACTGCAGCGTTATCCAGACACTATGCTGAGCGGCTGAAACAGGAGATCACAGCTCGACAGCAGAGACTTCTTGATGCATTCACATCCGGCCAGGTTTGCGCAATTGAGTTCTGCAACATGCTGCCATTGTCCAGTGACCCACTCCCTGATGTAATGCCGCCACATGGGAACCTCAACACTGCGCCCGCTATTATTTATCTGGCGTCCAGACATCAGATTCTGCTGAGTCTCGTCGGATACCAATCCTTCGCATTTGATATCGATAACGAGGGGAGACAAACGCGTCTTGTGGGTAACTTCAAAGGTGGTGGAAAGGTCCCGCTTGTTGAGGAAAAACAAGACCGAACGGCCGAATTGAGCTCCCATGCAGGCGTCAGCCTTGGCCCCCATACAGAACCCCCTTACAACTGTTCGGTCAAGGCTGAAGACGAACACTCACCAGCACCGAGCGCACTTATCCTGACCGCAAGATGGAACCCTCAGCGCGAGCCGACACGGTTAACACCCATGCGCGGAGCCATTAGAAGACTGAACGGTATCGAGGCACTTGCGCTCACATCACGCTCGTTTCGCTTCAGCCGAAGCGAATGCTTCATCAAGGACGACAGCCCGCCTCCTCGTGCAAGTTCCATATTGCAGTTCGACAGAATGGAAGGGTTTGCCTTGCGCTACAGCACTTACCGCTACTCGTTGGACTCAGAGGCTTCAATCCCTGCGCAGCACGCACTTAAGGCATTAGCGGGATTAGTCAGCGAAATAGAAGCCAAAGTATTTGTGCTGGACTCAAGCTCAGCGCTTTTGATCAACAACAGCCAGGCCCTGCATTCTCGGGACACCATTCTTGATAACAGGAGGCTTCTGGTTCGGCTGTTTGCATATGCACCTCACGCGGAGCCTCTGGTACTTCAATCAGACCCACTCGTCGTTCGCGGATAAGACGGAATAACAAATATGGAAATCGAAACTTCAACTTTGTTGATCCTTGCCGCCACTGCATTGCTGGCAGGCTTCTTCGACGCCATCGCAGGCGGCGGTGGTTTACTCACGCTTCCGGCGTTATTCATTGCTGGAGTCGATCCGCTGGCGGCAATGGCTACCAACAAGTTCCAGGCCTCCTCGGCCAGTTCTTCAGCAGTCTGGGCGTTCGCCCGCAAGCGAATGATCCAATGGCGAACAGACTGGCCAATGGCTTTGCTGTCATTCGCAGGTGGTGTTGCAGGCGCCTTGTCGATCAGCTTGCTCGACAGAGCGGTCCTGGAAGCAATTGTGCCGCTCTTGCTGATAGCGGTCGCTGCTTATTTTGCACTCAGCCCCAAGCTTGAGGACCAGGACCGTAAGCGGCGGCTGTCGTATTTGTGCTTCGCGCTCGTGGTAGCGCCAGGCATTGGTTTCTATGACGGTATTTTTGGCCCGGGTACCGGTTCATTCTTCATGGTCGCCTTCACGTTGCTGCTGGGGCAGCACCTCATGCAGGCAATCTGCAGCAGCAAACTGCTCAATGCATCCTGCAACCTTGGAGCGTTGTCAGTATTTGCCTTCGGTGGGGCCATCATTTGGCCTTTGGCGCTGGCCATGGCAGCCTGCGCCATCCTCGGTGCTCAACTCGGCGCTCGTTGCGCCCTCTACTTCGGGCCGCAACTGATCAAGCCACTGTTGATCACGGTGTGTTGCCTGATGGCGACGAAGTTGCTGCTGGGTGACGGTCATCCGGTAGGTGAATGGCTGCGCGCTTACACAGTGCTGCACTAAATATTTCACTCAATCTCGAACAAGCTGTTACGCAACGGCCCAACACTCAACCGCTCACGCACATCGTCATCGATCCGTGGATCATCCGGCTGGTACAACCTCACCTGCCGATAGGCATTGATGCGGTTGATCTCCTCCCCCAGGTACTCCCACACCACGCGGGTGCAGGCCGGGTTGCGCCGATCGCCGCTGGAGACCCCGGCCTTCAGGCCGTTCAGGCGCGTGATGCGGCTCTTGAAGCTGGGGATCAGGATGGTCTGGCTCATCTCGTTGAAGGTCAACGATTCGTAGTCGACCAGGAACATACGGTCCTGCAACTGGAACGCCGCCCCCAGGTAGCGGCAACGCACCTCGGCATGTGGGTCGGTGGCACTGGAGCGCTCCTGGCGTTCCTGGCGCTCGAACAAATAGCGGCCACGCTCCTCCCACAGGTGCACCAACGACACCAGGATGGTGCCCGGGACGGACATGCAGTTGGAGTATTCTAGGTAGTAGCCGCAATAACGCGACAGATTACCCGCGTGATCGTGCAGCGGGCGGAACAGTTCGCTGATCGGGTCACCGCTCTGCTCGGCCGGTGTCGATGCACGGGCACCGATAAGGCGGCTGAACTGCTCAGGCGGCAAGTTCAGCTCGTAATCTTCAACGCCGAAGAAATCACCGATGCGCTTGAGGTTGTAAGCCGTCGGACGGCTCTGCCCGCTCAGGTACTTGTTGAATTGCGCGCGGTTTATCGACAGCTGGCGGCAAACTTCGGAGATAGAGCGGTAATGGCTGCACGCCAGTTTGAGGTTGGTAGCGAAATGATCGCTCATGCTTAGGGGCTCGGGTGACGCGATTGACGCCAGTGTAGCATCAAGTCGCACCAAATTAGAGCAACCCGCGAAATTGTAACCACCTTTGTCATGGCCAACCATGCGCGCCAACGAACAGCGATACGCCTGCCGTCCGCTGTTCATTCCATGCGAAGAATAAGAATCGAGGTCATTTTCCAATGCTCGAAGCACTCAACGATTTCCTTTCGGGGAAACTCCTCATCGTGCTGATCGTCGGTCTCGGCGGTTACTTCACCATCCGTTCGCGGTTCGTCCAGTTCCGCCACTTCGGCCACATGTTTGCTGTATTCAAGGAATCGCTGCGTGGCCAGGCAGGCCAGCTGAGCTCCTTCCAGGCCCTGATGCTGAGCCTCGCCGGCCGCGTTGGCGCCGGTAACATCGCCGGTGTCGGTATCGCCGTGACTCTGGGTGGCCCAGGCGCGGTGTTCTGGATGTGGGTCACTGCCTTGGTCGGCATGGCCAGCAGTTTCTTCGAATGCACCCTGGCCCAGGTCTACAAGCGCGCTGACGGCGACGGCTTGTACCGTGGCGGCCCGGCCTACTACATCCAGCACGGCCTGAAGCTCAAGAGCATGGCCATCTTGTTCTCGATCCTGCTGCTGGTCACCTATGGCTTCGCCTTCATCGGCCTGCAGTCGTATACCGTGACCCACTCGCTGCAGAATGCCTTTGCCTTTGACCCCAAGCACACCGGCATCGTCCTTGCCGTGCTGCTGGCCATCACCTTCATCGGTGGCATCAAGCGCATTGCCGCAGTGTCCGACCTGCTGGTACCGGTCAAGACCCTGGCCTACATCGGCGTGACCCTGTACGTGATCGGCACCCAGATCGAACACGTGCCCGCCATGCTGGAAACCATCTTCAAGAGCGCATTCGGCCTTGACCCGGCGTTCGGTGGCCTGCTCGGCAGCGCCATCGTCATGGGCGTCAAGCGTGGCGTGTTCGCCAACGAAGCGGGCCTGGGCAGTGCACCAAACGTGGCTGCCGTGGCCGCTGTGAAACACCCGGGCGCCCAGGGCGTGGTCCAGGCGTTCAGCGTGTTCCTCGACACCTTCGTCATCTGCACCTGCACCGCGCTGCTGATCCTGCTGTCGGGCTTCTACACCCCGGGCTTCGAAGGTGACGGCATCGTCCTGACCCAGAACTCGCTGGCCGCCGTGGTCGGCGACTGGGGCCGCCTGTTCGTCAGCGTGGCACTGTCGCTGTTCGTGTTCACCTGCATCCTCTACAACTACTACCTGGGTGAAAACAGCCTGCAGTTCCTCAGCCGCAACCGCGTAGTGCTGCTGGTATTCCGCGCCCTGGTACTGGCGCTGGTGGTATGGGGTTCGATGCAGGACCTGTCGACCGTATTCGCCTTCGCCGACATCACCATGACCTGCCTGGCCTTCGTCAACCTGGTGGCCCTGGCGCTGCTGTTCAAAGTCGGCCTGCGGGTAATGCGCGACTACGACGAACAGCGCAAGGCCGGCATCCAGCAGCCGGTGTTCGATTCGTCGAAATTCGCCGACCTGGATTTGGACCGTAACGCCTGGCCTGCCAATCCGCAGGCGGAAACCGCCACTGACGCGGCCGCTGGCCAAGTTCAGACGCAGCGCTGATATCCTCCCCTGCCTGGCCGCCCCGTCCGTGGGCGGCTGCTTCACCTCCGCTCACCGCTACGGATGCTTTCCATGCGTGCTGTCAAGAATCTTCTCGTGCTCTACACCGGTGGCACCATCGGCATGCTCGAAACCGCCGAAGGCCTTGCGCCGGCTGGCGGCTTCGACGCGCGGATGCGCGAACACCTGGCCCAGTTGACCGACGCGCCCCAGGTGCAATGGACACTGCAGGAAATGAACCCGCTGCTCGATAGCGCCAACATGCAGCAGCACAACTGGCTGGCGATGCGCGATGCCATCGTCTCGGCGGTGGACGCCGGCCATGACGGTGTGCTGCTGCTGCACGGTACCGACAGCCTGGCCTATAGCGCCGCAGCGCTGTCGTTCCTGTTGCTGGGCCTGCCGGTGCCGGTACTGCTGACCGGCTCGATGTTGCCGGCTGGCGCGCCGGGCAGCGATGCCTGGGGCAACCTGTGCGGGGCCTTGCGCCTGCTCGAACAGGGCCTGGAGGCTGGCGTGCAGCTGTACTTCCATGGCCAGCTGCTGCATGGCTGCCGGGCTTCGAAGCTGCGCAGCGAGGCCTTCGACGCCTTCGCTGCACTGCCGCGCCACCGTGGAGGCGAGCGTGCCGCCGAATTGCCTGCCGCCCTGAACTATCGCCAGCAGCGTCAGCCAGTCAACCTGGCGGTGATGCCGGTGTACCCAGGCCTGCAAGCCGGGCATCTGAAGGGCTTGCTCGACAGCGGCGTGCAAGGGTTACTGCTGGAATGCTATGGCAGTGGCACCGGCCCGTCGGATGATCAGGCGCTGCTGGAAGTGCTGCGTGCAGCGCGCCAGCGTGGTGTGCTGCTGGCAGCCATCAGCCAGTGCCCCGAAGGTTCGGTCGTGTTCGATACCTATGCGGCAGGCAACCGCCTGCGCGCGGCTGGACTGGTCAGCGCTGGCGGCATGACCCGCGAAGCGGCGCTGGGCAAGATGTTTGCGCTACTGGGTGCGGGGCTGGATGTAGACGCGGTGGAGCAATGGTTCGCGCTGGACCTTTGCGGCGAGCGGGCCTGAAAGCGGAAAATGGCGGAAGGCAGCGGGAGTCGAACCTGCCCGGGAACGGCTGCCGTCCCCAACCGGGTTTGAAGCCCGGCCGCGCCACCGGGCGCGATTGCCTTCCTTGAACTCAGTGCCTGGCCTGCTGCTGGGCCAGGGCACTGTCGGCGCGGATGTAGCGCTGGTCAGCCACCCGACGGGTCAGCCCGATACGGTCGAAGTATTCGAGAATCTGCACACTGCGCTTGCGACCGATGCCCAACATATCGCGAAACGCAGCAACCTGCACTACTGGCGTGTCGTTAGCCTGCCGCAGCAGCAGCTCTGCCATGCGCCTTAGCGTTACCTCAGGATAGAACAGGTCGCGCACCACCTGATGTACCAGGCCCAGCCGGGCCAGCTTGCGCAGCAACAGGCGCACATCCGCCTCCGCGCAATGTTCTTCGGTGGCCAGCGTCCGGACCCAAGGTGGGTCATATTCCCCTGCGAGCAACTTCGGCTGCAGCCGCTCCCATAGCGCGCTGTCGACGGCGCTCAACTGCACCTTGTGATCAGGCAAATGCAGCCACGGACCGCTGCTGGCGATCATTTCGTCATTGAGCAGCTCATCGAGCAAGCTGACAAACGCCGGGCGCTCAAGCGGCAAGGCAGCGAAGCGGCGCAGGCGGTCGCGGTCCGGGCCGAGCTGGTCAGGCTCCTGCTCATGGAAGCGCGCCAGTTGCTCCAGCACCTGCTGCCTCAGCGCTTGCCATTGGCCTTGGGCAAACAGCAGCGGGCCTTGGCGCGTGGCTACCACCAACACATCATTGGGCAACAGCCAGGTATCGCGCTGGCGATTGAACTGGCGCTCCAGGCGCTGCGGGTCGAGCCCCCCAAGCGCACTGGCGAGCAAGGCCGGCAGTGCCTCCTCCAGGCCATCGGCATCACGCAGCACCTGCAGTTGGCGCAGGCGTTGTTCACTGCGGCGCTGCCGACTGGGCGCGAACGGGTCGAGCACCTTGCCGCCGCCCAGGGTGCGCTGGGCACGCTGGTCGCGCAGCACCAGGCGGTCTCCATGTACCGCCTGCAACGGTGCGTTGAGCAGCAGCTGGGCAAACATGCGCTGGCCAGCGGCCAAGGTTTCACCTTCGAGCAAGGCCACCCGTGCCGTCACATCCTGAGTACCAAGGTGCACATGTACCGCACTGAAATGCTCGAACAGGCGGGTTTCACCGGGAAGCAGGCAAAGTTCGATATCGACTCGCAAGCTGGGCGCATGCAGCCATTCCGGCACCAGCCAGTCGCCTCGGTGCACATGCTCTACCGCGAGGCGCTCGGCGCTAATGTTCAACGCCACCCGCTGGCCGGCCTCGGCTACCAACGCCACCTGGTTCTGCGCGTGCAAGCCACGCACCCGTACCGGCTTGCCGGCCTTGCCCAGCAGCAACGTGTCGCCGGCACTGACACGCCCGGCCAGTGCCGTGCCGGTCACCACCACCCCGGCGCCGGTCACGGCGAAGGCGCGATCGACGGCCAGGCGAAAGCCCCCGCGTGCGCTGCGCTGACGCACCCGCACCTCGGCCTCTAGCAAGGCCCGACGCAACACCTCGATACCCTGCCCGGTGATGCTCGACACGGGGAACTGCCGTGCCTTGGCATAAGGCCCCGCTGCCAGCAACTCCCTGATCTGCGCCTGCACCTCTGCCAAACGAGCGGGTTCGACCCGGTCACATTTGCTGATCACCACCAGCGCCTGGGGAATCCCCAGCAGCTCGATGATCGCCAGGTGCTCACGGGTCTGTGGCATCACCCCATCGTCGGCGGCCACCACCAGCAGCACCAGGTCGATGCCATGGGCGCCGGCCAGCATGTTGTGGATGAACCGCTCATGGCCCGGCACATCGATGAAGCCGGTCAAGGCAGCCCCCTCGGCCAGCGCCGCGTAGCGGTAGCCGAGGTCGATGGTCATGCCACGCGCGCGCTCTTCCTGGCGTTGGTCCCCGGCCTGGCCGGTAAGGGCCTGAAGCAGCGCAGTCTTGCCGTGGTCGATGTGGCCGGCGGTGCCGACGATCATTGCACGGGCCCAAGTTGCAGGGCCGGCAACTGCGCCAGCCATTGGGCTTCATCGTCGAGCTGGCGCAGGTCGAGCCACAGGGCGTCGCCAGCGATGCGCCCAAGCACCGGTACCGGCAGGTCGCGCAAGGCACGCTCCAGCACATGCAGGCTGCGCCCGCGCAGCTTCTTCGACACCAGCGGGCGCAGGCACAGCGCCGCACTGGGCAGCCGCGCCACTGGCTGGCTACCGCTGCCGATCATGCCCAGCGCCGGCTCGACGCCGACTTGCCATTGCTCACCAAGGTGCGCCTTGAGCTCGGGAGCCAGGCGTTCGGCCTGGGCCTGGATCTCGGCCTGGCCGCGGGTCAGCAGGCGCAGGCTCGGCAAGCGTTCGGCCAGGCGGTCGGGGTTGCGGTATAGCGCCAGCACCGCCTCGAGTGCGGCGAGGGTGATCTTGTCGACCCGCAGTGCGCGCTTGAGCGGGTTCTTCTTGATCCTGGCGATCAGGGCTTTGCTACCGACGATGATCCCGGCCTGGGGGCCGCCCAGCAGCTTGTCGCCACTGAACGTGACGATATCGGCGCCATCGGCCAAGGCCTGGCGCACCGTCGGTTCGGCGGGCAGGCCCCAGCGCGTGAGGTCAAGCAGGCTGCCGCTACCGAGGTCTTCGAGCAGTGGCAAGTCATGCTGGTGAGCGATACGCGCCAGGTCGGCAGTCGGTACCTGATGGGTGAAGCCCTGAATGCTGTAGTTGCTGCAGTGCACGCGCATCAGCAGGCCGGTGCGCGGGCCGATGGCGGCTTCATAGTCGCGGGCATGGGTGCGGTTGGTGGTGCCGACTTCGTGAAGCTTCACCCCGGCTCTTGCCATGATGTCGGGAATGCGGAAGGCACCGCCAATCTCGATCAGTTCGCCACGGCTGATGATGCCTTCCTTGCGCGCGCCCAGGCTGTTGAGCGCCAGCAGCACGGCAGCGGCGTTGTTGTTGACTACGGTGACGGCCTCGGCGCCGGTCAGCTCGCGAATCAGGCCTTCGATCAGGTCATCACGGTCGCCGCGCTTGCCGGTGGCCAGGTCGAACTCCAGGTTGAGGGGATAGCGGGCGGCGGTCTGCATGGCCTCGATGGCCTCCTCGGGCAGCAGCGCGCGACCCAGGTTGGTGTGCAGCACGGTGCCAGTGAGGTTGAACACGCGGCGGACCTGGCTGCGTTGCTGGATCGAGAGGCGTTCGCCAGCACGACCGAGGAGGATTTCAGGGGCCAGTTCGGTGGCGCTGAGTTCGCCGTTGCGGGCAGGGTCACGCAGGTCGTCGAGCAGCTGGCGCAAGGTGCTCAGGACGGCGTCGCGGCCGTGACGGTCGATCAGCGGGAGGCAGGCCGGGTGGCGCAGGAGGGTATCGATGGAGGGCAGGCGCAGGGTGTCGCTGGCTAGGCTGGAGGGCATGCAGAGTACTACCTTGGACGGGTCCGTTGTCTTTGATGGCCTCTTCGCGGGTAAACCCGCTCCCACAGGTATAGCGCCAACCTTCAGAAGTGCGCTGTAACTGTGGGAGCGGGTTTACCCGCGAAGCAGGCAACTCGGTATTACAGTGTAGACACTCAGCCACTACCCGGCGCGAGCATCAGGTTGGGTGCCAGGCGATGGAAGCCCTCCTCGTCCAGCCTGATATCCAGCGCCAGGCTGGCCAGGTCATCAGCCAGTGGCTCGGCCGCCGCATCGTTTTCCAGATAATGCTGCTTCAGGTAGCTGGAGCATTCCGGGCAGCATTCGGCCCGTAGCGGCGCCTTGCCCGGCGCATGGCGATCGTCTTCGAGACTGGTGTAACGCAAGTCCTTGCTCGATTCGCAATAGACGCACTTGACCCGCACCACATGCCACTCACAGGCACACAACGAACATGCCAGGTAACGCAGGCCGTTGTGCTTGCCACGGTTGCGCACCACCCCGGCCATTGCCGGCGAACCGCAGGCCGGGCACTGCGCCAGGCTACCGGCGGGCTTCAGTTCCGGTGCTGGCAGGGCCAGCAACCAGCTCGACCAGGCTGCCTGCAAGGCGGCGCCAATGAACGGTACCAACGCCGCCGGCAGCGCATCGTACTGGCCGGCCAGCAAAGCGATCCCCCAGCTCTTGCGCTGGCTGTCGTCACTGTCGCGCAGGGCCTGTAGCGCTTCGCCCAGCGCGCCACTGGCCTCGCTATCGAAGTGCAAGAGCAAGGCCTGCAACCAGACCAGCCACGGCCCCTCCCGTACCAGACCGTCGGCTGCCAACGGCGGCAGCCCATGACTTATGCACAGGCGATGACGCTCCTCGGCCACCGGCAAACTACCGGGAGGGTTATCCACAAGCTGCTGCTGGACGCGGCATAGTTGAGCGATCAGCAGCAGGTAATCGCCAAGGGCATTGCCCTCAGCCAAGTGCTCCAGGCGCGCTGCGCGCAGTGCAAACAGATTGGCAGGCGGCAGGTGCAGAAACGGCGGCATCACTGCCGACGCTTCGATCTGCCCCGGTTCGAGTATCGTGCTCAAGCGCTCATCCTTCTTTCCGTCCGTGATTGCCCGGCGTCTTGTCGCCGGTCACTTCGCGGTACCACAACTCATGGTGCTTGCGTGCCCAGGCGCGGCTGACCCCGCCATGCAGCATGGCGCCGATCGAGCCCTTGATCCAGATACCGGCGTAGATGTGCACGATAATGCTGAGGATCAGCACGAACGCCGCCAGCGCATGGGCCAGCGCCGACAGGCGAATGACCTCGATACCGAACAGCTGGCTGAAATACGCGCGCCAGATCACCACGCCGCTGAGCAACAACACCAGCATGCACACCAGCAGGGTCCAGAACAGCAGCTTCTGCCCGGCGTTGTACTTGCCGATCGGTGGCACTCCCTCCTCTTGGTTCAACATCACCCGGTCCACGCGGCGCAGCCACAGGCGGTCGTTGGCGGTGATGAAGTTGGCGCGCCAGAAACGGAACACCAAGCCGAGGAAGAACACGAACATCGCCACGCCCAGGAAGGGGTGCAGAATGCGCGTCCATGGTCCGCCGCCAAACAGATGGCTGAGCCAGAACAGTGCCGGATGGAACAGCGCCAGCCCGGAAAGACCTGCCGTCATGAACAGGATGGCGACGATCCAGTGGTTGGTCCGCTCATTGGCGTTGTAGCGCAGGATGGGTTTGTCGTCGTTCATGGCCGCTGCTCCCCCTGCCCACCGGGCTTGGTCGGGTCATAGACATGCACCGCAGGGTCCACCTGATGCACGCTGTTGTCCGGTGGCGCCGGGTGTTCGTCCTCCTCGACCCGCTGTGGCCCCACCCGCACGTAGTGGAAGAACCCGGCCAGCACCGCCGCGCCCATGGCCAACAGCGCCAGCGGTTTGGTGAAGCCCTTCCACAAGCCCACCAGCGGGCTGATCACCGGTTGGTCCGGCAGGCCGGCGTACAGCTTCGGTGTGTCGGCGTGGTGCAGCACATACATCACGTGGGTGCCGCCGACACCGTCCGGGTCGTACAGCCCGGCCTGCTCGAAGCCGCGGGACTTGAGGTCGACGATACGCTCGGCGGCATGCACCTTCATCTCCTCCTTGGTACCGAACACGATCGCCCCGGTCGGGCAGGTCTTCACACAGGCCGGCTCCAGGCCCACGGTCACGCGGTCGGAACACAAGGTGCACTTGTAAGCCTTGTGATCCTTCTGCGAGATGCGCGGGATGTTGAACGGGCAGCCGGTGATGCAGTAGCCGCAGCCGATGCAGTGGTCCTGGTTGAAGTCGACGATGCCGTTGGCGTGCTTGATGATCGCGCCCGGGCTTGGGCAGGCCTTCAGGCAGCCCGGCTCGGCGCAGTGCATGCAGCCGTCCTTGCGAATCAGCCACTCCAGGTTGCCGTCGTCGCGCTCGTGCTCGGTGAAGCGCATCAGGGTCCAGGTTTCAGCGGTGAGGTCCTGGGGATTGTCATAGGTGCCGTGGTTGTGGCCGACCTCGTCACGCAGTTCGTTCCATTCCGAGCATGCCACCTGGCAGGCCTTGCAACCGATGCACTTGGTGGTGTCGATCAGTTTGGCGACCTCGTCCAGCTGGCGTACCGAAGGCGGAACGGTGGTGGTGGCCGAGCGGGCGATGATGTCTTGGCTGGCCATCAGAGTTTCTCCACTTTGACGAGGAACGACTTGGACTCTGGCGTCTGGGTGTTGCCGTCACCGAGGAACGGCACCAAGGTGTTGGTCAGGTAGCCATGCCGCGTGGTCCCGGTGAAGCCCCAGTGCAGCGGTATGCCGATCTGGTGCACCGTCTGGTTGTTGACCTGCAGCGGGCGAATCCGCTTGGTCACCACCGCCACCGCATCGATGTGACCACGCTTGCTCGACACCCGCACCCGGTCACCGGCCTTGATGCCTTTTTCGTTGGCCAGCACCTCGCCGATCTCGACGAACTGCTCGGGCTGGGCGATGGCATTGAGGCGGCAGTGCTTGCTCCAGAAGTGGAAGTGCTCGGTCAACCGGTAAGTGGTCGCCGCATATGGAAACTCTTCGTGCTTGCCAAGGGTGTCCCACACGGAATCGAAGATACGCCCGGCCGGGTTGCTGGTGGCCTTCTTGTTCTGCGGGTGCAGCGGGTTGATGCCAATCGGCGTCTCGAACGGCTCGTAGTGCTCGGGGAACGGGCCTTCGGCCATCTTGTCGATGGCGAAGAACCGCGCCACACCTTCGGGGTTCATGATGAACGGGTTCATCCCTGCCTCAGGTGGCGAGTCGACCTTGAAGTCGGGCACGTCGGTGCCGGTCCAGGCCTTGCCGTTCCACCACACCAGGCGCTTCTTCTCTGGGTCCCACGGCTTGCCTTGGGGGTCGCTGGACGCGCGGTTGTAGAGGATGCGGCGATTGGCCGGCCAGGCCCAGGCCCAGTTCTGCACCTGGTGCATGCCGTACGGGTCGCTGTTGTCGCGGCGGGCCATCTGGTTGCCTTGCTCGGTCCAGCAGCCGGCGAAAATCCAGCAGCCGGAGGCGGTACTGCCGTCATCCTTGAGCTGGCCGAAGCCGGACAGTTGCTGGCCAGCCTTGATGACTGCGCCGGTCGGGTCGGTGACATCGGCCACTGCCCAGCCGTTCATCTCCTTGGCCAGCTCCTCGGGTGATGGCTCTGCGGGGATCTTGTACGGCCAGTGAATGTTCATCATGGCGTCTGGATAGGCCCCGCCCTCGGCCTGGTAACGCTGGCGCAGGCGAATGAACAACTCGCTCATGATCTGCACGTCGGTGCGGGTCTCGCCCGGGCCGTCGGCGCCCTTCCAGTGCCACTGCAGCCAGCGGCTGCTGTTGACCAGCGAGCCATCCTCCTCGGCGAAACAGGTGGTGGGCAGGCGGATCACCTCGGTCTGGATATTGGCCGTGTCGACATCGTTGAACGGCCCAGCATTGCGCCAGAACTCCGAGGTTTCGGTGGCCAGCGGATCCATGATCACCAGCCACTTGAGCTTGCCGAGCGCCGCGGTGACGCGATTCTTGTCCGGCAGCGCGGCGATCGGGTTGAAGCCTTGGCACATGTAGCCATTGACCTTGCCCTGACTCATCATTTCGAACATGCGCAGCACGTCGTACGCCGGCACATCGAGCTTGGGTAGCCAGTCATAGCCCCAGTTGTTTTCGGGCGTCGCGTTCGGCCCGTACCAGGCCTTCATCAGGCTGACGTGGAACTTGCCGTAGTTCTGCCAGTACGACAGCTGCCCCGGGCGCAGCGGTTTGGAAGCGCGCTTGTCGATATAGGCGGCGTAGTCCTGCTCGGCGTCACCAGCCAGGGTCAGGTAGCCCGGCAATGAGTTGGACAGCAGGCCGAGGTCGGTCAGGCCCTGGATGTTGGAGTGCCCGCGCAGGGCGTTGACCCCGCCGCCCGGCATGCCGACGTTGCCCAGCAGCAGCTGGACCATGGCCGCACTGCGGATGATCTGCGCGCCGATGGAGTGCTGCGTCCAGCCGAGTGCGTAGAGGATCGTCATGGTCTTGCCCGGTACCGAGCAGGTGGCGATCTCTTCCCAGATCTTCATCATGGCGTCCTGCGGCATGCCGCAGGTCATGCTGGCCAGCTCCGGGGTGTAGCGGCTGTAGTGCTGCTTCATCAACTGGAACACGCAGCGCGGGTGCTGCAGGGTCGGGTCGACCTTGGCGAAGCCGTCCTCGCCCAGCTCATAGCCCCAGCCGGATTTGTCCGCATACACGCGCTTGGCCTCGTCGTAGCCGCTGAACAGCCCGTCCTCAAAGCCATAGGTCTCTTTGACGATGAACGACACGTCGGTGTAGTTGCGCACGTACTCGTGCTGGATCTTGTCATTGCTCAGCAGGTAGTTGATCAGCCCGCCCATGAAGGCGATGTCGGTACCGGTACGGATCGGCGCGTAGTAGTCCGCCACCGAAGCGGTACGGGTAAACCGCGGGTCGACCACGATCAGCCGCGCCTGGTTGTGCGCCTTGGCTTCGGTCACCCATTTGAAGCCGCATGGATGCGCTTCTGCTGCGTTGCCACCCATCACCAGGACCAGATTCGCGTTGGCGATATCGGACCAATGGTTGGTCATGGCGCCACGGCCGTACGTCGGGGCAAGACTTGCCACCGTCGGGCCATGTCAGACACGTGCCTGGTTATCGAACCCCAGCATGCCTGTTGCGCGGACGACCTTGTGGGTCAGGTAACCCGCCTCGCTGGAGGCGGCGGAGGCAGCGAGGAAACCGGTGGTGAGCCAGCGGTTTACCGTTTGCCCCTGGGCATTCTTCTCGATGAAGTTGGCGTCGCGGTCTTTCTTCATCAGGTCGGCGACGCGGTCGAGCGCCTCGTCCCAACTGACCCGCACCCACTCTTTGCTGCCCGGCTTGCGCACCTCGGGGTACTTGAGGCGGCTGGGGCTGTGGATAAAGTCGAGCAGCCCGGCACCTTTGGGGCACAGGGTGCCACGGTTGACCGGGTGATCGGCGTCGCCTTCGATGTGGATGATGTTCTGCTTGACGTTCTTGCCCGCATCGCCCTGGCTGTACATGATCAGGCCGCAGCCGACCGAGCAGTAGGGGCAGGTGTTGCGGGTTTCTTTCGTGTGCGCCAGCTTGAAGTGACGCACCTGCTCGGCGAAGGCCGGCGTAGGGGACATGCCCAACGCCGCCAAGCTCGAGCCTCCAAGGCCGACAGCGGCGACCTTGAAGAACTGCCGACGGTTGAGATCCATCGTGCACTCCTGATCAGGTTCGGACGCACGGAACATGGCCGGCGCCTCTTGGTAGTCACGGTGGCGGCTAATTGATGGCCGCCAATGGATAAGACTAGTCAAGAAACGAGAACGTGCGATGACATGGGTCATCGCATAAGCCAATCAACAGTGCGGCAGGTTACGCGCCACATTGAGTGCCGCACTGCTCTGGGCCACCGGCATGATCTCGACGGTATTGATGTTCACATGCCCCGGTTGCTCGGCAATCCACGCCACTGTGGCGGCGATGTCCTCCGGCAAGATGGCCTCCACGTCACGATAGAGCGCTTGCACGGCATCCAGGTCGCCGTTCAGGCGCACCACCGAAAAGTCGGTGCCCGAGCACAACCCCGGTTCGATATTGCTCACCCGCACGCGGGTGCCGGCCAGGTCGGCGCGCAGGTTGAGGCTGAACTGGCGGACAAACGCCTTGCTGGCGCCATACACGTTGCCGCCCGGGTACGGATAAGTGCCGGCAATGGACCCCATGTTGATGATCATCCCGCTGTCGGCCTCCACCATCTGCGGCAGGACCTTGTGGGTCACCATCGCCAGGCCGGTGACGTTGGTGTCGATCATCTGCTGCCAGTTCTCGCTGCTGCTGGCCTGGGCGCGGTCGACACCCAGCGCCAGCCCGGCATTGTTCACCAGCAGGTCGATTTGCAGCGAGGCGTCGCGGACTTGTTCGAACGCCGACTCGATCGACCGCGGATCGGTGACATCCAGCGCCAGAGCAATGAAATTGTCGCCCAGCTCGGCCTCCAGCATTTGCAGCTTGTCCATGCGCCGGGCGGCGCCGATCACACGGTAGCCCTTGCCGATCAGGGTGCGGCAGATGGCCCGGCCAAAGCCCGAAGAAGCGCCGGTGACGAATGCAGTTTTCATCAGTTATCTCCTTTGAAAGGGGTCAGCCCAGGTACTTCAAGCCCAGGCTGGTAAACAGGCAGAGCATCGAGAACACCAACGCCTTGCGTACCACTTCATTGCCTTTGCGCAGGGCCAGGGCGCTGCCCAGGTGGTTGCCGAGGATGTTGCAGGCCACCAGCGGTAGCGCCAGCAGGTAGACGACCTTGCCCGCCATGACGAACGCCACCAGTGCGCCGATGTTGGAGGCGAAGTTGAAGGTCTTGGAATTGGCGGAGCTGGAGACCAGGTCCATGCGCAGCAGGTAGTGGAACGCGATGATGAACATGCTGCCGGTGCCGGGGCCGAAGAAGCCGTCGTAGAAGCCGATGGCCAGGCAGGTCAGCGGAACCACGGTGAACAGCATGCGCGGCGACAGCTCGCGCTCCTCCACCGGGCGGTCCTTGGGGGTGAGGAAGATGAGGATGCCGAACGGGATCAGCGCCAGGATGATCTTGCCCACGGTTTCCTGGGGGATCGACACGATCAGGTGCGCGCCCAGGTAAGCCCCGAGCAATGAAAACGGCACACCGACCAGCGCCACCTGCCAGACCATCTTGCTGTTGGCCAGGAAGTTGCGGATGGCCGCGAGGGTGCCCAGGGTGCTCACCAGCTTCTCTTGCCCCAGGGCAACCTGCGGCGGCATGCCCACCAGCAGAAAGCCCGGCACCAGAAACAGCCCGCCACCCCCGGCGATGCTGTCGACAAAGCCTGCAACGAATGCGATGGCGCCCAGCATCAGGATCGCCAACAACCAGTGTTCCGCCCAGAAGGCGCCTAACAGTTCCATATCGGTACGTCCGTCGAGTCAGTAAAAAGAATCAGGAGAGCACTTCGTAAAGGTGATCGGCCCGGGCGAAATGCACGCGGTTCAGGTCGTTGACCGCGAACAGCCGCAGCAGCCAGCGGTCGGCGCCATCGTTCTGTGGCTCGAAACCATCGCGGGCATGCAGCACACGCTGGTTCTTGAAGACCATGAAGTCGCCCGGCAGCAGCAGGTGGGGTTCGTCGAAGCGACGGGTTTCCAGCACGCTGCGCAGGCTGGCCAGTGCCTGCTCGGCCCGCAGGTTGAGGCCGTGGGTGTTTTCGCTGTCGAAACGGCACAACCATTCACCGGCATGGCCGCGCACCAGTACAGGGAGTTCGGCCGTGCAACGGCGGTTGCCGCTAAAGGAGTCGGGGCGGCGGATCTCGAACTGAGGCAGGCACAGTTCGCGTACGGTGGCCGCGGGCAGTGCCGCCACCACGGCATCGAGGCTCACCAGTGTGGTACTGATGCGCGGGTCGCAGCGCATGCCGAAGAACGACAGGTATTCCGGGCAGCAAGACGTGTCGCCGAGCGGCTCGGATGACAGTGGCAGGTCCGGGTTGTCCACATGATAGGAGAAGCGCAGCTTCGAGCCATGGGAGCTCTTGTGGCTGGAAGAATGACGCGAAGGAATGACATGGCGGAACAGCCGACCATCGTTCTCACCCTCGTAGACCACCGGGTTGATCCCCATCAGGCTCTGCATGGTCAGGCTGACCAGGCAGGCAACCGGCGTGCTGCGCGGGCTGAGTACGCCCGAATAAGGCGTGGGTGGGATGTCACGGTCACGCGGGCAATTGCGCACGATCATGCTGGTCAGGTACGGGTCCGTGACAAAGTCACGGATCTGTTGGCAAAGCGCCTTGCCCAGCACGTCCTGGGCCTGGTCCTTGAGCTGTGGATAAAGCTCCTTGCTCGTCTCGAAGTCGAGCGGTGTGTTGTTCAGCAAGGTTTGCCAGGCGCTGGAGATGACCCAGGGCAGACGGATCTCCAGTGAGGCTTGTAGCTCGGCGCCTTGATGCAGGTGTGCACTTTCCATTTGCAGTGATATTCCATGTTGCTGGCTTGAGGCCAGTCGGTGTCGGCGGCAGATGTTTATGTTTTTGAAGCCGGTCACAGCGGGACGATGCAAGCGGCTGAAGCCGGCAAGAGGCCAGCGAATTGCATCGACGCAATCATTGTAATTACAAAAATAACGTCGATTCAATCCATTTTCCAAAAGGCGAAGACATACAATTAAGTCGATTCAATCAACTTATTGATTTCAAAAGGTTTCTGTAAGGCGTGGCGAAACGGCGCTGGATGCAGACCGGATTTATTTCGATCAAGGCCTCGATTCAAGGTCGTCGACCGACTGATCGATGCGATTCAATCAAGGCAATTTACACGTAAGAAAACACAATTACTTCCATCATACCTTTCGTGCTAGGCTTCCGCGTTCTCGCAGATTCTGGTGCCATTTCTATGTGGGTTCCTCGCTACAGCGACCTGGCGCAGCCGGTCTACCTGATGATCGCCGACGCCCTGGAGCAGGACATCGGCAGCGGCCGGCTGGTGGCTGGCGAACGCTTGCCAACCCTCAAGGACCTGGCCGAGTCACTGGACGTGACACCCGGCACCATTGGCCGAGCCTATGACGAAGCCGCCAAGCGTGGCCTGGTGGTGGGTGAGGTCGGACGCGGGACTTTCGTGCTGCCGCAACGCCAGGCGCAGCCCCCTGCCCCGCCTGCACCTGCACGGCCCAGCCCCAGCAGCGCCGAGCGCGAGAGCGGGCAGATCGATCTGTCGATCATCAAGCCCAATGACGCCCACATGACCGATTGGCTGCGCGGCGCCATCAACGAACTGGCCCAGTCGCCCGACCTGGCCCAGGTGCTGGACTATGTCACCGAGGGCGGCCATGCGACCCACAAGCAGGCTGGAGCGGCCTGGATCCAGCGCTGGCTGCCCGAAGCCCGCTGGCAGCAGGTGGTGCTGACGTCGGGCGCCCAGCATGGCTTGCTAGTAGCCATCAGCAGCCTGTCGAAGAGCGACGACGTGGTGCTGTGCGAATCGTTCTGCTACCCAGGCATCATCTCCCTGGCCCACAGCATGGGGCGTCGCCTGCGAGGCGTGGCCATGGACGAATTCGGGCTGATTCCCGAGGCGCTGCGTGCGGCATGCCTGGAACATCGCCCCTCGCTGCTGGTGTGCGTCACCACGCACCAGAACCCGACCAACTCGATCATGCCCCATGCGCGGCGCGAGGCCATCGCCCAGATCGCTCGCGAGTTTGACCTGTTCATCGTCGATGACGACATCTATGGTTTTCTCGAACCCGCCCCGGACTACAAGCCGCTTGCCGCGTATGCCCCTGAGCGGTCGGTGTACCTCACCAGCCTGTCCAAGAGCGTGCTGCCGGCACTGCGTATCGGCTACCTGTATGCCCCGCCGCAAACCCTCTCGCGGCTATCATCGATGGTACGCAGCAGTGTCTGGATGCCATCGCCATTGATGGCGCAACTGGCCAGCAACCTGATCAACAGCGGCATGGCCGATCAGCTGGTGCAGGTGCAGCAGGAGCAAGCAGCTGCGCGTCAGCACATGGCGCGAGAAATCTTGGGCAAGTACAGGATCCGCAGCCAGCCCAACAGCTTCCATATCTGGTTGGAGTTGCCCGAGCCCTGGACCAGCGACGAGTTCGCCAACCTGGCGCGCAACAATGGCGTCACGGTGGTCAGCGGCAGCCAGTTCCTGCCCGAGCGCAACCATGCCACCTGTGGCGTGCGCATTGCCTTGATGTCTCCCAGCCGCCAGGAGCTGGGCTTTGCCCTGACCAAACTGGCGAGCCTGCTGGATTCACCGGAGCCGCGGTTGTTCTATTGAGCGGCATGCTGCACCGCTCTGCCTCCCGCTCGGCACTTTCGGAAAAGGACTACATCAGATTCGCTTGAAACTGACTAGGTTGAGGCAAACTCCGACAAAGGGATCTGTCCTCATGAATTTCAAGACGTTCTGCCTGAGTGTACTCGTCGCCGGCTCAGGCACCATTGCCCCAAGTCCTGCAGCCGCCTCGGGTGAAAATCCTTCGCCACTCACGTCACTACAAGCGCGAAAAATGACCGCGGCCGCCGAACGAGCGGCCACTGCCCAGGGCTATGCGATCGTCATCAGCATCATCGACAACCATGGCAACCTGAAACACTTCCACCGCATGGACGGCACCAGCAGCGGCAGCATCAAGGTAGCGCAACTCAAGGCTTCGACCTCTGCCCGCTTCCCCTTGTCTTCACGCGCACTTGGCGAACGCAGCTCCGCACACCCGGCCAACCCCTATGCATCATTACCGGGGTTCACGTTGCTGGAAGGAGGCCTGCCGATCATGGACAAGAACGGCATGCATATCGGCGGTATTGGCATCAGTGGTGCCACGCCGGAGCTGGATGCACAGTTTGCTCAGGCGGCGCTGGATAGCGATGCCTGAACAGGCATAAAAAAACCCAAGGCAACTGCCCTGGGTTTCTGTTCCAGCTAGACGCCTTGCCGCTCGATCAGAACGGAATATCGTCATCGAAGCTGTCAAAGTCAGCCGCCGGCTGCGGCGCAGGCTGCTGCGGCGCCGGGCGCTGTTGCTGCTGCGGGCGCTGAGCCTGCTGGCGTGGCGGAGCTTGGTTGTACTGTTGCTGCTGGCCGCCACCGTAGTTGCCGCCACCCTGGTTGTACGGGTCACCGCCCTGCTGCTGGCCCTGCGGACGACCGCCGAGCAGCTGCATGGTGCCGTTGATGTCGACGATGATCTCGGTGGTGTAGCGCTTGATGCCGTCCTTTTCCCACTCGCGGGTCTGCAGCTTGCCTTCGATGTAGCACTGCGAACCTTTGCGCAGGTACTCGCCGGCGATTTCGGCAACCTTGCCGAACAGCGACACACGGTGCCACTCGGTACGCTCGACCTTCTGGCCCGACTGCTTGTCGGTCCACTGCTCGCTGGTGGCCAGGCTCAGGTTGGTCACGGCGTTACCGTTGGGCAGGTAGCGGACTTCGGGATCCTGGCCACAGGTGCCGACCAGAATGACTTTGTTAACCCCACGGGCCATAACGTTCTCCTAGGCTTCGCACGCCGAAGAGGCTGGATTCACCAGTCGCTCGAGGGTCGCACGGTCCAAAATTTTCGTATCCAGTTTGATATAGATGGCGGCTTCATCTGCCACCACCACGGCGTCGGTCACACCCGGCACGGCCATCAGGCGCTCGGTCAAGCCGGCTTCCCGAACGGCCTCTGGCGTCAGCGGCATGCGCAGGCTGGTCACATAGGGCGGCTCGTTCATGCGCAAGGCGACGACCAACCAGATGGCACACAGGATTGCGCAACCAAGGAACACCATGTTCAGCCCGCCGTGCTGGAACAGCCAGCCACCGAGGATGCCTCCCAGGGCAGCGCCGAGGAACTGGCTGGTGGAATACACCCCCATCGCCGTCCCCTTGCCACCAGCAGGCGACACCTTGCTCACCAGCGAAGGCAACGAGGCCTCCAGCAGGTTGAATGCGGTAAAGAATACCACGGTGCCAATCACCAGTCCGCGCAAACCGTCAGCCCACTGCCAGAAGAACACTTCCGTCAGCAGCAGGACACTGACCGCACCAGCCAGGACGCGTTTCATCTTGCGCTTTTTTTCGCCGTAGATGATGAACGGGATCATTGCAAAAAATGAGATCAGCAGCGCGGTCAGGTACACCCACCAGTGCTGCTCCTTGGGCAGATCTCCGCGTTCGACGAAGGCCAGGGGCAGCGCGACGAAGCTGGCCATGAGGATGGCGTGGAGGATGAAAATGCCTGCATCCAGGCGCAGAAGGTCCGGATGACGCAGGGTCGGGCCGAGGGCCTGGCGCGCCACACCCGACTCGCGGTGCTGCAATGTGCTGTGGGTATTGGGCACGACGAAGGCGATCAGCAGGATACCAACCAGGGCAAGTCCTGCAGTGGCCAGGAACAATCCTGACAAGCCGAAGTGGCTTGTCAGCAATGGGCCTGTGACCATGGCGACGGCAAACGACAGGCCGATGCTCATGCCGATCATCGCCATCGCCTTGGTCCGGTGCTGCTCGCGGGTCAGGTCCGAGAGCAAAGCCATGACCGCCGCGGAAATCGCCCCGGCCCCCTGCAGGATACGCCCGGCGATCACCCCCCAGATGGTGTCTGCCTGAGCCGCCAGCAGGCTACCCAGGGCAAACACCACCAGCCCCAGGTAAATGACTGGCCGGCGGCCTATGCGGTCGGAAATCATCCCGAACGGGATCTGCAATACCGCCTGGGTCAGGCCATAGGCGCCTATGGCCAGGCCGATCAGCGCAGGGGTAGCGCCGGCCAGGTCCATGCCGTAGGTGGCCAGCACCGGCAAGACCATGAACATGCCCAGCATACGAAAGGCAAAGACCAGGGCCAGGCCGCCAGCAGCGCGGGTTTCGCCGCTGCTCATGCGCTCGTTGTGGGTGTCGTGCATGGATAAACCTCGTGTGAACCGGCGGCGATTCTATCAGTCCGACAGCTTGACGGCATCTACGCGACGCTTTGCCGCGTACTGGCAGCGCGCCGTATACTTCCTTGTTTATGCCCGCCGAGCGAGGCCGCAGTGGACAAGATCCTGATTCGTGGGGCACGTACCCACAACCTGAAGAACATCGACCTGACCCTGCCGCGGGACAAGCTTATCGTGATCACCGGCCTGTCCGGATCCGGCAAGTCGTCCCTGGCGTTCGACACACTCTACGCCGAAGGCCAGCGCCGCTACGTGGAATCGCTGTCGGCCTATGCCCGGCAATTCCTGTCGATGATGGAAAAGCCCGACGTCGACACCATCGAAGGCCTGTCGCCGGCGATTTCCATCGAGCAGAAGTCGACATCGCACAACCCAAGGTCAACGGTCGGCACCATCACCGAGATCTACGACTACCTGCGCCTGCTGTACGCCCGCGTCGGTACGCCGCGCTGCCCGGACCACGACATCCCTCTGGAAGCGCAAACGATCAGCCAGATGGTCGACCTGGTACTGGAGCGCCCGGAAGGCAGCAAGCTGATGCTGCTGGCGCCGGTCGTGCGCGAGCGCAAGGGTGAGCACCTGGCGGTATTCGACGAGTTGCGCGCCCAAGGCTTCGTGCGTGCACGGGTCAACGGCAAGCTTCATGAGCTGGACGAACTGCCGAAGCTGGACAAGCAGAAGAAGCACAGCATCGACGTGGTAGTGGACCGTTTCAAGGTCCGCGCCGACCTGCAACAGCGCCTGGCCGAATCGTTCGAAACCGCGCTGAAGCTCGCTGACGGCATCGCCTTGGTAGCGCCCATGGACGACGAGCCCGGCGAAGAGATGATCTTCTCCGCGCGCTTCGCCTGCCCGGTGTGTGGCCACGCGATCAGCGAGCTGGAGCCGAAGCTGTTCTCCTTCAACAACCCGGCCGGTGCCTGCCCGACCTGCGACGGCCTCGGGGTGAAGCAGTTCTTCGATACCAAGCGCCTGGTCAACAGCGAGCTGACCCTGGCCGAAGGCGCGATTCGCGGCTGGGACCGGCGCAACGTGTATTACTTCCAGATGCTCGGCTCGCTGGCAGCGCATTATGGCTTCAGCCTGGAAGAGCCGTTCGGTGAACTGTCCGCCGAGCACCAGAAGGTGATCCTTCAAGGCAGCGGCAAGCAGAGCGTCGACTTCAAGTACCTCAACGACCGCGGCGATATCGTCAAGCGCTCGCACCCGTTCGAAGGCATAGTGCCGAACCTCGAACGCCGCTACCGCGAAACCGAGTCGGCCACCGTGCGTGAAGAGCTGGCCAAGTTCCTCGGCACCCAGCCCTGCCCGGACTGTCGCGGCACCCGCCTGCGCCGCGAAGCCCGCCACGTGTGGGTTGGCGAGAAAACCCTGCCAGCGGTGACCAACCTGCCGATCGGTGAGGCCAGCAGCTATTTCGCTGACCTGAGCCTGACCGGCCGGCGCGGCGAAATCGCGGCAAAGATCCTCAAGGAGATTTGCGAGCGCCTGCAGTTCCTGGTCAACGTCGGCCTCGACTACCTGACCCTCGACCGCAGTGCCGATACGCTGTCTGGCGGTGAGGCCCAGCGTATCCGCCTGGCCAGCCAGATTGGTGCCGGCCTGGTCGGGGTCATGTACATCCTCGACGAACCGTCCATCGGCCTTCATCAACGGGACAACGACCGCCTGCTGGCCACCCTCAACCACCTGCGCGACCTGGGCAACACGGTGATCGTGGTTGAACACGACGAGGACGCCATACGTCTGGCCGACTACGTGGTGGACATCGGCCCAGGTGCCGGCGTGCACGGTGGCCAGATCGTCGCTGAGGGCTCGCCACAGGAGGTCATGGACCACCCTGACTCGCTGACCGGCAAGTACCTGTCCGGGCGCAAGAAGATCGTCGTGCCCGCCAAGCGCACCCCGCGCGACAAGAAACTGCAGCTAAAGCTCAAGGGCGCACGTGGCAACAACCTGCAGAACGTCGACCTGGAAATCCCGATCGGCCTGCTGACCTGCGTGACCGGCGTATCCGGCTCTGGCAAGTCGACGTTGATCAACAACACGCTGTTCCCCCTCGCGGCCACCGCCCTGAACGGCGCGAGCACCCTGGAAGCCGCGCCGCACACCAGCATGGATGGCCTGCAGCACCTGGACAAGGTCGTGGATATCGACCAGAGCCCGATCGGCCGCACACCGCGCTCGAACCCGGCTACCTACACCGGTATCTTCACGCCGATTCGCGAGCTGTTCTCCGGCGTACCGGAATCGCGCTCGCGCGGCTACGGTCCGGGGCGCTTCTCGTTCAACGTCAAGGGTGGCCGTTGCGAGGCCTGCCAGGGGGATGGCCTTATCAAGGTCGAGATGCACTTCCTGCCGGACATCTACGTGCCCTGCGACGTTTGCAAGAGCAAGCGCTACAACCGCGAAACCCTGGAGATCAAGTACAAGGGCAAGAACATCCACGAAGTGCTGGAAATGACCATCGAGGATGCCCGTGCGTTCTTCGATGCGGTACCAGCGTTGGCGCGCAAGCTGCAGACGCTGATGGACGTGGGGCTTTCGTACATCAAGCTGGGGCAATCGGCGACCACCCTGTCCGGTGGCGAGGCACAACGTGTGAAGCTCTCTCGCGAGTTGTCCAAGCGTGACACCGGCAAGACCCTCTACATCCTCGACGAGCCGACCACCGGCCTGCACTTCGCCGACATCCAGCAGCTGCTGGACGTTCTGCATCGCCTGCGTGACCACGGCAACACCGTGGTAGTGATCGAGCACAACCTGGATGTGATCAAGACTGCCGACTGGCTGGTGGACCTGGGGCCGGAGGGTGGTTCCAAGGGCGGGCAGATCATCGCCTGCGGGACGCCTGAGGAGCTGACCAAGATGAAGCAGTCTTATACCGGGCACTACCTCAAGCCGCTGCTGGAGCGTGACCGGGCCTGACGGTTGGCGCTGGCGTGAAAAAGCCCCTGGTACCGTTGGTGCCAGGGGCTTTTTCATGACGCTGTGGATAACTTACATCTGCGACTGCAGGTAATTCTCCAGGCCGATGGCCTTGATCAGACCCTGCTGCTTCTCCAGCCAGTAGGTGTGATCTTCTTCGGTATCAGCCAACTGCGCGCGCAGGATGTCGCGGCTGATGTAGTCCTTGTGCAGTTCGCACAACTCGATGCCTTTGCACAGAGCGCCACGCACCTTGTACTCGAGCTTGAGGTCGGCCTCGATCATTTCCGGCACGGTGCTGCCCACTTCGAGATCATCCGCGCGCATGTCCGGAGTGCCTTCGAGCATGAGGATACGACGCATCAGGGCATCAGCGTGCTGCGTCTCTTCTTCCATCTCGTGGTTGATACGCTCGTAGAGCTTGGTCAGGCCCCAGTCTTCGTACATGCGCGAGTGGATGAAGTACTGATCGCGAGCGGCCAGTTCGCCCTTCAGCAATGTGACGAGGTAGTTGATAACGTCCGGGTGACCTTGCATCGCCCTGCTTCTCCCTGTGAAAACGACTAATGCACATAGTGTGAACCAGCTTTTGCGCGCGGTCACTGAAAAATGCGCAATTAGAAGCAAAAAATCGGTTAAACAGTAGTGATATTCATTGAAAAACCGCCCAAATGAGGGCGGTTCTTCTTATCACTTCGACTTAGGCGAGATTCACCCCCAATGCCTTGGCGATGCCTTCGCCGTAGGCCGGGTCAGCCTTGTAGAAGTACTGCAACTGGCGCTGAATCACATCTTCGCTGACGCCCGCCATGGCGCCGGCGATATTACTGATCAGCAGCGCCTTCTGCTCGTCACTCATCAGGCGGAACAGCGCGCCGGCGTGGCTGTAGTAATCGTTGTCCTCGCGGTGATTGTGACGGTCCGCCGCACCGCTGAGAGCCAGTGCGGGTTCGGCGTAGCGTGGCGACTGCTTTGGCGCATCAGCGTGGCTGTTGGGCTCGTAGTTCGGCGCACTGCCGTAACTGCCCATGGCCATCGAACCATCGCGCTGGTAGCTGTTCACCGGGCTACGTGGGGCGTTCACCGGCAGTTGCTGGTGGTTGGTACCCACACGGTAGCGGTGTGCATCGGCGTAAGCGAATACGCGGCCCTGCAGCATGCGGTCTGGCGACAAGCCAACACCCGGGACCATGTTGCTCGGGCCGAATGCCGCCTGCTCCACTTCGGCGAAATAGTTGAGCGGGTTGCGGTTGAGCTCCAGCACACCGACTTCGATCAGCGGGTAGTCTTTTTGCGACCAGGTCTTGGTCACATCGAACGGGTTCTCGTCGCGGTTGGCCGCCTCGGCCTCGCTCATCACCTGGATGCACACGGTCCAGCGCGGGAAGTCACCACGCTCGATAGCCTCGAACAGGTCACGCTGGGCGTAGTCCGGATCGGTGCCGGCCAGGCGCGCTGCATCGGCCGGAGTCAGGTTCTTGATACCTTGCTGAGTCTTGAAGTGCCACTTGACCCAAGTGCGCTCGCCTTGGCCATTGACCAGGCTGTAGGTGTGGCTGCCAAACCCGTGCATATGCCGGTAACCGTCTGGAATGCCGCGGTCGGAGAACAGGATCGTGACCTGGTGCAGGGCCTCGGGCGAATGCGACCAGAAGTCCCACATCATCTGGGCGTTCTTCAGGTTGGTTTGCGGGTGGCGCTTCTGGGTGTGGATAAAATCCGGGAACTTGAGCGGATCTCGGATGAAGAACACCGGGGTGTTGTTGCCCACGATGTCCCAGTTGCCTTCCTCGGTGTAGAACTTGACCGCAAAGCCACGCGGATCGCGCTCGGTATCTGCCGAGCCACGCTCGCCACCAACCGTCGAGAAGCGCAGGAAGGTCTCGGTCTGCTTGCCAATCTGTTCGAACAGCTTGGCACTGGTGTACGAGGTGATATCGCGGGTGACGGTGAAGGTACCGTAGGCACCCGAGCCTTTCGCATGCACACGACGCTCAGGGATGTTCTCGCGGTTGAAGTGGGCAAGCTTTTCGATCAGGTGGAAGTCGTCGAGCAGCAGCGGGCCACGCGGGCCGGCGGAGCGGGAATTCTGGTTGTCGGCTACAGGTGCACCGCTGGCGGTGGTGAGAAGTTTGCTCATGGGCTCTCCTTATCGGTCTTCGAGTGCCGGCTAAACGGCTTGGGAAGAAGTATCGATGAGCGGTCACCTCAGAACAAATTCATTACATGAGTTACATCAATAGAAATAAACAATACCTGCAAGAACAAAAAACCGGGCACTAGGCCCGGTTCTTTGTAGCAGACAGAACGTCTTACTCAGCAGCTTCTACAGCACCGCCGACCGGACGATCAACCAGCTCGACGTACGCCATAGGCGCGTTGTCGCCAGCGCGGAAACCGCACTTCAGGATCCGCAGGTAGCCGCCCTGACGGGTGGCGTAACGCTTGCCCAGGTCGTTGAACAGTTTGCCAACAGCGGACTTCGAACGGGTACGATCGAAGGCCAGACGACGGTTAGCAACGCTGTCTTCCTTGGCCAGGGTGATCAGCGGCTCGGCAACGCGGCGCAGTTCCTTGGCTTTCGGCAGGGTGGTTTTGATCAGCTCGTGCTCGATCAACGACACTGCCATGTTCTGGAACATAGCCTTGCGGTGAGAGCTGGTACGGCTCAGGTGACGTCCACTTTTACGATGACGCATGATTCATTCCTTACCAAACACTACGTTCGGTGATTACGACGATCAGGCGGTCGCCTTGTCGTCTTTCTTAAGACTTGCAGGCGGCCAGTTGTCGAGGCGCATGCCGAGAGACAGACCACGAGAGGCCAGGACGTCCTTGATTTCAGTCAGGGACTTCTTGCCCAGGTTAGGAGTCTTCAACAGCTCTACTTCGGTACGCTGAATCAGGTCGCCGATGTAGTAGATGTTCTCCGCCTTGAGGCAGTTGGCCGAACGTACAGTCAGTTCCAGGTCGTCAACCGGGCGCAGCAGGATCGGATCGATCTCGTCTTCCTGCTCGACTACGACAGGCTCGCTGTCACCCTTGAGGTCGACGAACGCGGCCAACTGCTGTTGCAGGATGGTCGCAGCGCGGCGGATAGCCTCTTCAGGATCCAGGGTGCCGTTGGTTTCCAAATCAATGACCAGCTTGTCCAGGTTGGTACGCTGTTCAACACGGGCGTTTTCGACCACATAGGCGATACGACGCACCGGGCTGAACGAAGCGTCCAGCTGCAGACGGCCAATGCTACGGCTTTCGTCTTCGTCGGTTTGACGGGAGTCAGCCGGCTCGTAACCACGACCACGAGCTACGGTGAGCTTCATGTTCAGGGCGCCGTTGGACGCCAGGTTCGCGATTACGTGATCGGGGTTGACGATCTCGACATCGTGATCCAGCTGAATATCGGCAGCGGTAACCACCCCCGAACCCTTTTTCGACAAGGTCAGCGTAACTTCGTCACGACCGTGCAGTTTGATAGCCAGGCCTTTCAGGTTCAACAGGATTTCAATGACGTCTTCCTGAACACCTTCGATCGCGGAGTACTCGTGGAGTACGCCATCGATCTCGGCCTCGACTACTGCACAGCCAGGCATGGAAGACAACAGGATGCGGCGCAGCGCGTTGCCCAGGGTATGGCCGAAACCACGCTCGAGAGGCTCGAGCGTAATCTTGGCGCGGGTCGGACTGACTACCTGCACATCAATATGGCGGGGAGTCAGGAACTCATTTACCGAAATCTGCATGGATGCACCTATTTTCTAGCCCTTACTTGGAGTAGAGCTCGACAATCAGGTTTTCGTTGATGTCGGCAGACAGATCGCCACGAGCAGGAACGTTCTTGAAAACGCCCGACTTCTTAGCAGAATCTACGTCTACCCACTCAACGCGGCCACGCTGGGCGCACAGTTCAAGGGCTTGAACAATGCGCAGCTGGTTCAGCGACTTCTCGCGAACCGCGACCACGTCACCCGGACGAACTTGGTAGGATGGAATGTTTACAGTCTTACCGTTGACGCTGATCGCCTTGTGCGAAACCAGCTGACGGGATTCGGAACGAGTCGAACCGAAGCCCATACGGTAAACGACGTTATCCAGACGGCACTCGAGCAGTTGCAGCAGGTTCTCACCAGTTGCGCCTTTTTTCGAGGCAGCAGCTTGGTAGTAACCGCGGAACTGACGCTCCAGAACACCGTAGATACGACGGACTTTCTGCTTCTCGCGCAGCTGGGTACCGTAGTCGGACTGACGGCCACGGCGCTGACCGTGGATACCTGGGGCTGCTTCGATGTTGCACTTCGATTCCAGAGCGCGAACGCCGCTCTTCAGGAACAGGTCGGTGCCTTCACGACGAGACAGTTTGCATTTTGGACCAATGTAACGTGCCATTCTTCTGTCTCCTGATTACACGCGACGCTTCTTCGGCGGACGGCACCCGTTGTGCGGGATAGGCGTCACGTCGGTGATGCTGGCGATCTTGTAGCCGCAGCTGTTCAATGCACGAACGGCGGATTCACGACCTGGACCTGGGCCCTTGACGTTGACGTCGAGGTTCTTCAGACCATATTCCAGCGCAGCTTGACCAGCACGCTCAGCAGCGATCTGAGCTGCGAACGGGGTGGATTTGCGCGAACCACGGAAACCCGAACCACCGGAAGTAGCCCAGGACAATGCGTTGCCCTGACGGTCGGTGATGGTCACGATGGTGTTGTTGAAAGACGCATGGATGTGGGCGATGCCATCAACCACTGTCTTTTTGACTTTTTTACGAGGACGAGCAGCAGGTTTTGCCATGTCTATATTCCTGGGCGATTACTTGCGGATCGGCTTACGCGGGCCCTTACGGGTGCGTGCGTTGGTCTTGGTGCGCTGACCGCGAACCGGCAGACCTTTACGATGACGCAGGCCGCGGTAGCAACCCAGGTCCATCAAGCGCTTGATCTTCATGTTGATGTCACGACGCAGGTCACCTTCGGTGGTGAACTTCGCGACTTCGCCACGCAGGGTTTCGATTTGCTCGTCGCTCAGATCCTTGATCTTTGCGGCTGGGTTGACACCAGCGTCTGCACAGATCTTCTGTGCAGTAGTGCGACCGACACCATAGATGTAGGTCAGCGAGATAACAGTATGCTTGTTATCTGGAATGTTGACGCCTGCAATACGGGCCATTCAGTGGGACTCCAATTGACAGCTACCTACGCCCCGGAAGCCAAGAAATAGGGCGCGAGATAATATCGCTGTAGAAACGAATAATCAACCCAGCAGCACACTAGCTGCTGGGTTTGAAGCGCAGATCACACTCAGCCTTGGCGCTGTTTGTGACGCGGTTCCGCGCTGCAGATCACTCGTACGACGCCTTCGCGACGGATGATCTTGCAGTTGCGGCACAGCTTTTTCACCGATGCACGAACTTTCATTACCGACTCCTCGAACCTTAGGGGCGTATCAGCGCAGCAGACCGCTGCCACCGTAGCCTTTCAGGTTGGCTTTCTTCATCAGGGATTCGTACTGGTGCGAAACGAGGTGCGATTGTACTTGGGACATGAAGTCCATCACAACCACTACCACAATCAGCAACGAGGTCCCGCCAAGGTAGAACGGCACATTTGCTGCCACCACCAGGAACTGGGGCAGAAGGCAGACGGCCATCATGTAAAGAGCACCGAACATGGTCAGACGAGTCAGAACGCCATCAATGTAGCGTGCGGACTGCTCACCAGGACGGATACCCGGAATAAAGGCACCGGACTTCTTCAGGTTTTCCGCTACGTCTTTCGGGTTGAACATCAACGCTGTGTAGAAGAAGCAGAAGAAAATGATCCCTGCACTAAACAGCAGAATGTTCAACGGCTGACCAGGAGCGATCGACTGCGAGATGTCCTGCAGCCAGCCCATACCTTCGGACTGACCGAACCAGGCACCCAGCGAAGCCGGGAACAGCAGAATGCTGCTCGCGAAAATGGCCGGGATAACCCCTGCCATGTTCACCTTCAGCGGCAAGTGGCTGGTCTGCGCGGCAAAGACCTTGCGGCCCTGCTGACGCTTGGCGTAGTGAACGGCGATACGACGCTGACCACGCTCAATGAACACCACGAAACCGATGATCGCTACTGCAAGCAAACCGATTGCGACCAGGGCGAAAATGTTGATATCGCCTGTGCGTGCAGACTCGAAAGACTGCCCGATTGCTCTCGGAAGACCGGCAACGATACCTGCGAAGATCAACATCGAGATACCGTTACCCACACCGCGCTCGGTGATCTGCTCACCCAGCCACATCATGAACATCGCGCCTGCCACGAAGGTGGAGACAGCAACGACATAGAAGCCGAGCCCTACAGAAAACGCCACGCCCTGGTTGGCCAGGCCAATGGACATGCCAATGGCTTGAACCAGTGCCAGGATAACGGTGCCGTAGCGGGTGTACTGGCTGATCTTGCGACGGCCAGCTTCACCTTCCTTCTTCAACTGCTCCAGTTGCGGGCTGACCGCCGTCATCAGCTGCATGATGATCGATGCCGAGATGTACGGCATGATCCCCAATGCAAAGATGCTCATGCGCTCGAGCGCGCCACCGGAAAACATGTTGAACAAGCTAAGAATGGTCCCCTCATTCTGCCGAAACAGATCCGCCAGACGGTCTGGATTGATGCCAGGAACCGGGATATGCGCACCTATCCGATAGACGATGATCGCCATGAACAGAAAGCGCAGACGAGCCCAGAGTTCCGACATCCCGCCCTTACCGAGCGAAGAGAGAGCACCTTGCTTAGCCATTTATTCCTCGAATTTGCCGCCAGCTGCTTCGATAGCCGCACGCGCACCCTTGGTGGCTGCGATGCCCTTGATGGTGACTGCGCGAGTGACTTCGCCAGACAGCATGATTTTCACACGCTGTACGTTCTGACCAATCACGTTGGCGTCCTTCAGGGACTGTACGGAAACCACGTCGCCTTCCACCTTGGCCAGCTCGGACAGACGCACTTCAGCGCGGTCCATGGCTTTCAGGGAAACGAAGCCGAATTTCGGCAGACGACGGTGCAGCGGCTGTTGACCGCCTTCGAAGCCAGGAGCGATCGAACCACCGGAACGGGAGGTCTGACCTTTGTGGCCACGGCCGCCGGTCTTACCCAGACCGCTACCGATACCACGACCTGGACGATGCTTCTCGCGACGGGAACCCGGCGCTGGACTCAGATCATTGAGTTTCATCGATTAACCCTCGACCTTCAGCATGTAGTAAGCCTTGTTGATCATCCCGCGGTTCTCGGGAGTATCCTGGACTTCTACAGTGTGACCGATGCGACGCAGACCCAGACCTTTAACGCACAGTTTGTGGTTAGGCAGGCGGCCCGAGACGCTCTTGATCAGCGTTACTTTTACGGTTGCCATGATTAGAAGATCTCCTCAACGCTCTTGCCGCGCTTGGCAGCAATGGACTCAGGAGATTGCATGGCTTTCAGACCCTTGAAGGTGGCGTAAACCACGTTCACTGGGTTGGTCGAACCGTAGCACTTGGCCAGGACGTTCTGAACACCAGCAACTTCCAGGACGGCACGCATTGCACCGCCGGCGATGATACCGGTACCTTCCGAAGCAGGCTGCATGTAAACCTTCGAGGCGCCGTGGGCAGCCTTGGTGGCGTACTGCAGGGTGGTGCCCTTCAGGTCAACCTGGATCATGTTGCGACGTGCAGCTTCCATGGCTTTCTGGATCGCAGCAGGTACTTCGCGCGACTTGCCACGGCCAAAACCAACGCGACCCTTGCCATCACCCACCACGGTCAGTGCGGTGAAGGTGAAGATACGGCCGCCTTTTACGGTTTTAGCTACGCGGTTAACTTGAACCAGCTTCTCGATGTAGCCTTCGTCGCGCTTTTGATCGTTATTTGCCATAACTTAGAACTCCAGCCCGCCTTCACGAGCAGCATCAGCCAGCGCTTTGACGCGGCCATGGTACTTGAAGCCGGAACGGTCAAAGGCAACTTGAGATACACCGGCGGCTTTCGCGCGCTCAGCTACCAGCTTGCCAACCTTAGTGGCCGCGTCGATGTTGCCAGTGGCGCCATCACGCAGGTCTTTGTCCAAGGTCGAGGCGCTTGCCAGAACCTTGCTGCCGTCGGCCGAAATGACCTGGGCGTAGATGTGCTGCGAGGAGCGGAACACGCACAGGCGCACGACTTCGAGTTCGTGCATCTTGAGACGTGCTTTGCGAGCGCGACGCAGTCGAATAACTTTTTTGTCGGTCATTTGCTAGGCCCTACTTCTTCTTGGCTTCTTTACGACGGACTGCTTCGTCCGCGTAACGCACACCCTTGCCTTTGTAAGGCTCTGGCGGACGGAACCCGCGGATTTCAGCGGCCACCTGACCTACCAGCTGCTTGTCGATACCCTTGATCAGGATGTCGGTCTGGCTAGGAGTTTCAGCGGTGATGCCGGCTGGCAGTTCGTAATCCACTGGGTGAGAGAAGCCCAGGGCCAGGTTCAGGACGGTGCCTTTGGCCTGTGCCTTGTAACCAACACCGACCAGCTGGAGCTTGCGCTCGAAGCCTTGGCTTACGCCTTGGACCATGTTGTTGACCAGAGCGCGGGTAGTACCGGCCATGGCGCGAGCTTGCTGGTCACCATTGCGAGCGACGAAACGCAGCTCACCAGACTCTTCGGTAACTTCAACAGACGAGTGAACGTTCAGTTCGAGAGTACCTTTGGCACCCTTCACCGAAAGCTGCTGGCCGGCGAATTTGACTTCGACACCAGAAGGCAGCTTAACGGGGTTCTTAGCGACGCGAGACATGTCTATCCCCCCTTAGAACACTGTGCAGAGAACTTCGCCGCCGACACCGGCAGCGCGCGCAGCGCGATCAGTCATCACACCTTTGTTGGTGGAGACAATAGACACGCCCAGGCCGCCACGTACTTTCGGCAGCTCAGCGACGGACTTGTACTGGCGCAGGCCTGGACGGCTGGAGCGCTTCAGTTCCTCGATGACCGGACGGCCTTCGAAGTACTTCAGTTCGATCGACAGGGAAGGCTTGGCTTCACCAGTAACCTGGTAGCCAGCGATGTAACCTTCGTCCTTCAGAACTTTGGCAACCGCGACCTTCAGGGTGGAGGAAGGCATGCTTACGACGGACTTTTCAGCCATCTGGGCATTACGGATGCGAGTTAGCATGTCCGCTAACGGGTCCTGCATACTCATGGGCTAGATGCTCCTGATACAAGAAATATTAGCCTTGCGGCTATCACAACCACCCGAGCGGGCAGGGTAAAAAACCCAGGCTCAGGTGAGCCGGTCATTCTAGACATAAGGCAGAAACGAAACAAGCCCCACGAGGGGGCTTGTTTGTTGGCGAGGTCACCGATGGTCGGAAGATTGCTCCCCGTCCACCGGGATCACACCTGCAGGGATTACCAGGAGGCTTTGACCAGACCCGGTACGTCACCGCGCATTGCAGCTTGACGCAGCATGTTACGGCCCAGGCCGAACTTACGGTATACACCGTGAGGACGACCAGTCAGGCGGCAACGGTTGCGCAGACGCGCAGCGCTGGCATCACGTGGCTGCTTCTGCAGAGCGACAACGGCAGCGAAACGCTCTTCTGGAGAGGCGTTCAGGTTGACGATGGTCGCTTTCAGCTCAGCACGCTTTTTGGCGAACTTGGCTACCGTGAGCTGACGCTTCAGCTCGCGGTTTTTCATGCTCTTCTTGGCCATTTTCCTACTCCAATCAGTTGCGGAACGGGAATTTGAATGCACGCAGCAGAGCGCGGCCTTCGTCATCCGAACGAGCAGTGGTGGTCAGGGTGATGTCCAAACCGCGCAGAGCATCGATCTTGTCGTAGTCGATTTCCGGGAAGATGATCTGCTCTTTCACGCCCATGCTGTAGTTGCCACGGCCATCGAAGGACTTGGCATTCAGGCCGCGGAAGTCGCGTACCCGAGGCAGGGAGATCGCCAGCAGGCGGTCCAGGAATTCGTACATCTTGTCGCTACGCAGGGTCACCTTGACGCCGATCGGCCATCCTTCACGGACTTTGAAGCCCGCGATGGATTTACGAGCGAAAGTCACGACCGGCTTTTGACCGGTGATCTTTTCCAGGTCGGCAACAGCGTGCTCGATGACTTTCTTGTCGCCGATCGCTTCGCCCAGACCCATGTTCAGGGTGATCTTGGTAACGCGCGGAACTTCCATCACGTTCGACAGCTTAAGTTCTTCCTTAAGCTTAGGAGCGATTTCGTTCCGGTAAATCTCTTTCAGTCGTGCCATGGTCTTCTACCTAGCAGTGTTCAAGCATCAACCGCTTTTTGGGTCGACTTGAAGACACGAATTTTCTTACCGTCTTCTACTTTGAAACCAACGCGGTCAGCCTTGTTGGTTTCGCCGTTGAAGATGGCAACGTTGGAAGCGTGCAGAGGCGCTTCTTTTTCGACGATACCGCCCTGAACGCCCGCCATCGGGTTAGGCTTGGTATGACGCTTGACCAGGTTCACACCACCGACGACCAGACGGTCATCAGCCAGAACCTTCAGCACCTTACCGCGCTTACCTTTGTCTTTGCCGGCGATCACGATGATCTCGTCGTCACGACGAATCTTTTGCATGTCGGATCTCCTTACAGCACTTCAGGGGCGAGCGAGACGATCTTCATGAACTTCTCAGTACGAAGTTCACGGGTCACTGGCCCGAAGATGCGAGTGCCGATCGGCTCTTGCTTGGTGTTCAGCAGAACAGCAGCGTTGCCGTCGAAACGAATGATGGAACCGTCAGCGCGACGTACACCGTGACGGGTACGGACGACAACAGCAGTCATCACTTGGCCTTTTTTGACCTTACCGCGTGGAATTGCTTCCTTGACGGTTACTTTGATGATGTCACCGATGCCGGCGTAACGGCGGTGCGAACCGCCGAGAACCTTGATGCACATGACGCGACGAGCGCCGCTGTTATCGGCCACATCGAGCATGGATTGAGTCTGAATCATAAAATTTCTCCGACCCCTAGCCCTTAGACTTCAACAGCGCGTTCGAGGACTTCAACCAGTGCCCAGGACTTGGTCTTGGCCAGCGGACGGGTTTCACGGATGGAAACCTTGTCGCCGATTTTGCACTGGTTGGATTCGTCGTGCGCGTGCAGCTTAGTCGAACGCTTAACGTATTTACCGTAGATCGGGTGCTTTACGCGACGCTCGATCAGAACGGTGATGGTCTTGTCCATTTTGTCGCTGACGACACGGCCAGTCAGCGTACGGACGGTTTTTTCAGCTTCAGCCATGATCACTTACCTGCCTGCTGGTTAAGCACAGTTTTCACGCGAGCGATGTCACGCTTAACTTGCGAGAGCAGGTGCGACTGCCCCAACTGGCCAGTTGCCTTCTGCATACGCAGATTGAACTGGTCGCGCAGCAAGCCGAGCAGTTGCTCATTCAGTTGCTGTGCAGATTTTTCACGAAGTTCATTCGCTTTCATCACATCACCGTCCGCTTAACAAAGGAGGTGGCGAGAGGCAGCTTTGCAGCAGCCAGGGCGAAAGCTTCGCGCGCCAGCTCTTCAGAAACACCCTCGATCTCGTACAGGACTTTGCCTGGCTGGATCTGGGCAACCCAGTATTCCACGGAACCTTTACCTTTACCCATACGAACCTCGAGAGGCTTCTTGGAGATCGGCTTGTCCGGGAACACACGGATCCAGATCTTGCCGCCACGCTTCACGTGACGGGTCAGCGCACGACGTGCGGACTCGATCTGGCGAGCGGTGAGGCGACCGCGAGCAACAGCTTTCAGGGCGAATTCGCCGAAGCTGACTTTGCTACCGCGCAGTGCCAGACCACGGTTGTGGCCAGTCATCTGCTTGCGGAATTTTGTACGCTTTGGTTGCAACATTTGGCGTACCCCTTACTTAGCAGCTTTTTTACGAGGCGCTGGTGCTTGTGGTTTCAGTTCTTCTTGGCGACCACCAATAACTTCGCCTTTGAAGATCCAAACCTTCACACCGATCACACCGTAAGTGGTGTGAGCTTCGTAGGTGTTGTAGTCGATATCGGCACGCAGGGTGTGCAGCGGCACACGACCTTCGCGATACCACTCGGTACGAGCAATCTCAGCACCGCCGAGACGACCGCTCACCTGGATCTTGATGCCCTTGGCACCAATACGCATGGCGTTCTGTACGGCGCGCTTCATGGCGCGACGGAACATTACGCGGCGTTCCAGCTGCTGAGCTACGCTCTGCGCAACCAGCATAGCGTCGAGTTCCGGCTTGCGGATCTCTTCGATGTTGATGTGCACAGGCACACCCATCTGCTTGGTCAGGTCCTGACGCAGCTTCTCGACATCTTCACCTTTCTTCCCGATAACGATACCTGGACGAGCGGTGTGGATGGTGATGCGTGCAGTTTGAGCCGGACGATGAATATCGATACGGCTTACGGACGCGCTTTTTAGTTTGTCTTGGAGGTACTCACGCGTTTTCAGATCCTTCAACAGGTAATCTGCGTAAGTAGCACCGTCTGCGTACCAGACGGAGGTGTGCTCCTTGACGATTCCCAGGCGAATGCCAGTGGGATGTACTTTCTGACCCATCTGATCGACTCCGTTACTTGTCCGCAACCTTGACAGTGATATGGCAAGACCGCTTGACGATGCGATCAGCACGGCCCTTGGCACGTGGCATGATGCGCTTCAGCGAACGCCCTTCGTTGACGAAGACGGTGGAGACCTTCAGGTCATCAACGTCTGCGCCTTCGTTGTGTTCGGCGTTGGCTACGGCCGACTCGAGGACTTTCTTCATGATTTCAGCGGCTTTTTTGCTGCTGAAGGCCAACAGGTTGAGCGCTTCGCCCACCTTCTTCCCGCGGATCTGGTCGGCGACCAAGCGGGCTTTCTGGGCGGAGATGCGAGCGCCCGACAACTTAGCGGCTACTTCCATTTCCTTACCCCTTAACGCTTGGCTTTCTTGTCAGCCACGTGCCCGCGATAGGTGCGGGTACCGGCGAACTCGCCCAGTTTGTGGCCGACCATGTCTTCGTTCACGAGAACTGGGACATGCTGACGACCGTTGTGAACCGCGATGGTCAGACCGACCATTTGTGGCAGGATCATCGAACGGCGCGACCAGGTTTTAACTGGCTTGCGATCGTTCTTCTCCACCGCCACTTCGACCTTCTTCAACAGGTGAAGATCGATAAAAGGACCTTTTTTCAGAGAACGTGGCACTGTCGTATCCCTCTAGTTACTTGCGACGACGGACGATCATGTTGTCGGTACGCTTATTACCGCGGGTCTTCGCACCCTTGGTTGGGAAGCCCCATGGCGATACCGGATGACGACCACCGGAGGTACGACCTTCACCACCACCATGTGGGTGGTCAACCGGGTTCATGGCAACACCACGAACGGTTGGGCGAACGCCGCGCCAGCGTTTGGCACCAGCTTTACCCAGCGAACGCAGGCTGTGCTCGGAGTTCGAGACTTCACCCAGGGTCGCACGGCACTCAGCCAGGACTTTACGCATTTCACCAGAGCGCAGACGCAGGGTCACGTAGACACCTTCACGAGCGATCAGCTGAGCCGAAGCACCAGCGGAACGTGCGATCTGAGCACCTTTACCCGGCTTCAGTTCGATGCCGTGAATGGTGCTACCTACTGGAATGTTGCGCAGCTGCAGGGAGTTACCGGCCTTGATTGGGGCCAGGGCACCTGCGATCAGCTGGTCGCCAGCGCTCACGCCTTTAGGGGCGATGATGTAGCGACGCTCACCGTCTGCGTAGCACAGCAGGGCGATGTGAGCAGTACGGTTTGGATCGTATTCGATACGCTCGACAGTGGCTGGGATGCCATCTTTGTCGTTGCGACGGAAGTCGACCAGACGGTAATGCTGCTTATGACCACCACCAACGTGACGAGTGGTAATGCGGCCATTGTTGTTACGACCACCAGACTTCGATTTTTTCTCGATCAGCGGTGCGTGAGGAGCGCCTTTGTGCAGCTCCTTGTTGACCACCTTGACCACGAAACGGCGGCCAGGGGAAGTCGGTTTGCATTTAACGATTGCCATGATGCACCCCTTCCTTACTCAGCACTGCTGCTGAAATCGAGATCTTGGCCTGGCTGAAGGGAGACGATCGCCTTCTTCCAGTCATTACGCTTGCCCAGACCACGTGCGGTACGCTTGGTTTTACCCAGAACGTTAACAGTCGACACGTTTTCAACTTTTACGTTGAACAGGCCTTCGACAGCTTTCTTGATTTCCAGCTTGGTTGCATCGGTAGCAACCTTGAATACGAACTGGCCTTTTTTCTCAGCCAGAACGGTAGCCTTCTCGGAAACGTGCGGGCCAAGGAGGACTTTGAATACGCGTTCCTGGTTCATCCCAGCAGCTCCTCGAATTTCTTCACGGCCGAGACGGTGATCAACACCTTCTCGTATGCGATCAGACTGACCGGGTCGGAACCTTGAACGTCACGTACATCGACGTGCGGCAGGTTGCGAGCAGCCAGGTACAGGTTCTGATCAACAGCGTCGGAAACGATCAGTACGTCGTTCAGACCCATGCCGTTCAGCTTGTTCAGCAGATCTTTGGTTTTCGGCGCTTCAACAGCGAAGTCCTGAACCACGACCAGACGGTCGCTACGCACCAGCTCAGCGAGGATGGAGCGCAGGGCTGCGCGGTACATCTTCTTGTTGAGCTTCTGCGAGTGATCTTGAGGACGAGCTGCGAAGGTTACACCACCGCCACGCCAGATCGGACCACGAGTGGTACCAGCACGAGCACGGCCAGTACCCTTCTGACGCCATGGGCGCTTACCGCCACCGGCCACGTCGGAACGGGTCTTCTGCTGCTTGGTGCCCTGACGGCCGCCAGCCATGTAGGCTACGACTGCTTGGTGTACCAGCGTCTCGTTGAATTCGCCACCGAAAGCCAGTTCGGAAACTTCGATCGCCTGAGCGTCATTTACATTAAGTTGCATGTCAGTATCCCCTTAACCGCGAGCCTTGACAGCTGGACGTACAACCACGTCGCCGCCAGTAGCGCCAGGAACGGCACCCTTGACGAGCAGCAGGTTGCGCTCAGCGTCTACGCGAACTACTTCCAGGGACTGAACAGTCACGCGCTCGGCGCCCATGTGACCGGACATTTTCTTGCCCTTGAACACACGACCAGGAGTCTGGCACTGGCCGATGGAACCTGGGACACGGTGCGACACGGAGTTACCGTGGGTGTTGTCCTGGCCACGGAAGTTCCAGCGCTTGATGGTACCGGCGAAGCCTTTACCTTTGGACTGACCAGTAACGTCAACCAGCTGGCCTGCAGTGAAGAGTTCAGCTTTGATCGAGTCGCCAGCCTGGAACTCGCCTTCTTCAAGACGGAACTCCCAGACACCGCGACCAGCGGCAACGTTGGCCTTGGCGAAGTGACCTGCCTGAGCGGCAGTCACACGCGAAGCACGACGCTCGCCGACAGTGACTTGCACTGCACGGTAGCCATCGGTTTCTTCAGTTTTGAACTGGGTGACACGATTCGGCTCGATCTCAATGACCGTGACCGGAATGGAGACACCTTCTTCGGTGAAAATGCGGGTCATACCGCACTTGCGACCGATTACACCAATAGTCATGTTGTAAACCTCATGAGTGTACGGGGCTTTCACCCGCTATGGCCGCCCATTTCAGAGCGTTACACGACTAGACCGAAGTCTTAGCCGAGGCTGATCTGTACTTCCACACCTGCCGCCAGATCGAGCTTCATCAGCGCGTCAACGGTTTTATCCGTTGGCTGGACGATGTCCAGAACACGCTTATGAGTGCGAATCTCGTACTGGTCACGCGCGTCTTTGTTGACGTGCGGGGAGACCAGAACGGTGAAACGCTCTTTGCGGGTAGGCAGTGGAATTGGACCACGCACTTGTGCACCAGTACGTTTCGCGGTTTCCACGATTTCCTGGGTGGATTGGTCGATCAGGCGATGGTCGAAAGCCTTCAACCTGATACGGATTTGCTGATTTTGCATTGGATTTCAGACTCCAGGCTGTTCCCAACGGACGCACTACGCCCGCTAAAAGGAGGCGTGATTCTATAGACGCCCCAATTTAGTGTCAACCCAATAAAAAAAACCCCCGCTGAGCGGGGGTTTTTTCAATCGGTCGAGTGATTACTCGATGATTTTGGCTACGACGCCGGCGCCGACGGTACGACCGCCTTCACGGATAGCGAAGCGCAGACCGTCTTCCATTGCGATGGTCTTGATCAGGGTAACAGTCATCTGAATGTTGTCACCTGGCATTACCATTTCAACGCCTTCCGGCAGTTCGCAGTTACCGGTCACGTCAGTGGTACGGAAGTAGAACTGAGGACGGTAGCCTTTGAAGAACGGAGTGTGACGGCCGCCTTCTTCCTTCGACAGGACGTAGACTTCTGCGGTGAACTTGGTGTGCGGCTTGACCGAACCTGGCTTGACCAGAACCTGGCCACGCTCAACGTCGTCACGCTTGGTACCACGCAGCAGAACGCCGCAGTTCTCGCCAGCACGGCCTTCGTCCAGCAGCTTGCGGAACATCTCGACGCCGGTGCAGGTGGTGGTGGAGGTGTCACGCAGACCAACGATTTCCAGCGGATCCTGAACGCGGACGATACCACGCTCGATACGGCCGGTAACAACGGTACCACGGCCCGAGATCGAGAATACGTCTTCGATTGGCATCAGGAATGGCTGGTCGATGGCACGAACTGGCTCAGGGATGTAGGCATCCAGAGTTTCTACCAGCTTCTTGACAGCGGTAGTACCCATTTGGTTGTCGTCTTTGCCTTCCAGCGCCATACGAGCCGAACCGATGATGATCGGAGTGTCGTCGCCTGGGAAGTCGTAGGTGGACAGCAGGTCGCGAACTTCCATCTCGACCAGTTCCAGCAGCTCAGCGTCGTCTACCAGGTCAGCCTTGTTCAGGAAGACCACGATGTACGGAACGCCAACCTGACGGGACAGCAGGATGTGCTCACGGGTTTGTGGCATCGGACCATCGGCGGCCGAGCAAACCAGGATCGCGCCGTCCATCTGGGCAGCACCGGTGATCATGTTCTTCACGTAGTCAGCGTGACCTGGGCAGTCAACGTGAGCGTAGTGACGAATGTTCGAGTTGTACTCGACGTGAGCGGTGTTGATGGTGATACCGCGTGCTTTTTCTTCCGGAGCCGAGTCGATCTTGTCGAACTCAACGACGGCCGAACCGAAAACTTCGGAGCAGACGCGAGTCAGAGCTGCGGTCAGAGTGGTCTTACCGTGGTCAACGTGGCCAATGGTGCCGACGTTAACGTGGGGAAGGGAACGATCAAATTTTTCTTTAGCCACGACAGTGAACCTCTTGCCTAAAGGGGATTAGCCTTGTTTTTTAACGAGTGCTTCGACGATGTTCGACGGAGCTTCGGCGTATTTGGAGAATTCCATGGAGTAGCTTGCGCGACCCTGAGACATGGAACGAACGTCGGTCGCGTAACCGAACATCTCTCCGAGCGGAACTTCAGCGCGGACGACGCGGCCAGAGACCGACTCATCCATACCCTGTACCAGACCACGACGACGGTTCAGGTCACCCATCACGTCACCCAGGTAGTCTTCCGGGGTTACAACTTCGACCTTCATGATCGGCTCGAGAACCACGCCACCGCCCTTCTGGGCCAGTTGCTTGGTTGCCATCGAAGCAGCGATCTTGAACGCCATTTCGTTGGAGTCGACGTCGTGGTACGAACCATCGAATACCGCGGCCTTCAGGCCGATCAGAGGATAACCGGCAACAACGCCGTTTTTCATCTGCTCTTCGATACCCTTCTGGATCGCAGGGATGTATTCCTTAGGAATCACACCACCAACGACTTCGTTGGCGAACACCAGACCTTCGGTGATGTTGCCCTTGTCGTCCTGATCCGGCTCCGAGAAACGGATCCAGCAGTGACCGAACTGACCACGGCCGCCCGACTGACGAACGAATTTGCCTTCGATTTCGACGTTGGACTTGGTGATCTTCTCGCGGTACGAAACCTGCGGCTTGCCAATGTTGGCTTCGACGTTGAACTCGCGCTTCATGCGGTCAACGAGGATGTCCAGGTGCAGCTCGCCCATACCGGAGATGATGGTCTGGCCGGTTTCTTCGTCGGTCTTGACGCGGAACGACGGGTCTTCCTGGGCCAGTTTGCCCAGAGCGATACCCATCTTCTCCTGGTCAGCCTTGGTTTTCGGCTCTACGGAGAGCGAAATTACCGGCTCAGGGAAGTCCATACGCTCGAGGATGATCGGCTTGTCGGCGTTGCACAGGGTGTCACCGGTGGTGACGTCCTTCATGCCGATCAGAGCAGCGATGTCGCCTGCACGTACTTCCTTGATTTCTTCACGCTGGTTGGCGTGCATCTGCACCATACGACCAACGCGCTCTTTCTTGCCCTTGACCGAGTTGACGACGGAGTCACCAGAGGTCAGGAAGCCCGAGTAAACGCGGACGAAGGTCAGAGTACCAACGAACGGGTCGGTGGCAATCTTGAATGCCAGAGCCGAGAACGGCTCGTCATCGCTGGCGTGACGCTCGTCGTACTGCTCAGGAGTGACTTCATCCTTCGGCACTTCGGCCAGATCAGGGTGGATACCCTTGATCGCAGGAATCTCGGTCGGAGCAGGCAGGAAGTCGATGACGGCGTCGAGAACCAGGGGAACGCCCTTGTTCTTGAACGACGAACCGCAGACAGCCGGAACGATCTCGCTGGCCAGGGTGCGCGCGCGCAGGCCTGCCTTGATTTCTTCGACGGTCAGCTCACCTTCTTCAAGGTACTTGTTCATCAGCTCTTCGCTGGCTTCGGCGGCGGCTTCAACCATGTTGTTGCGCCATTCGTTAGCCAGGTCGACCAGATCCGCAGGAATTTCTTCCTCACGGTAGGTAGTACCCTTGTCGTCTTCGTTCCAGTAGATGGCTTTCATCTTGATCAGGTCGACCTGACCCTGGAAATCGTCTTCTGCACCGATAGCCAGCTGGATCGGAACCGGGGTGTGGCCCAGGCGGTTCTTGATCTGGCCGACAACGCGCAGGAAGTTGGCACCGGCACGGTCCATCTTGTTCACGTAGACAACACGTGGAACGCCGTACTTGTTGGCCTGACGCCATACGGTTTCGGACTGCGGCTCAACGCCGGAAGTACCGCAGAACACAACGACCGCGCCGTCGAGTACACGCAGCGAACGCTCAACTTCAATGGTGAAGTCAACGTGGCCGGGGGTATCGATGACGTTTACGCGGTAGTTGTCGTACTGACCACGGGAACCTTTCCAGAAGGTGGTAACGGCAGCGGAGGTAATGGTGATACCGCGCTCCTGCTCCTGCACCATCCAGTCGGTGGTCGCGGCGCCGTCATGCACCTCGCCCATCTTGTGGCTCAGACCTGTGTAGAACAGGATCCGCTCGGTAGTGGTAGTCTTGCCCGCGTCAACGTGGGCGCAGATACCGATGTTACGGTAGCGGTTAATTGCTGTAGTACGAGCCATAAAGCCCTCGCAAAATAATTGATGCTTGAATTAGAAGCGGTAGTGCGAGAACGCTTTGTTGGCTTCAGCCATACGGTGCACGTCTTCACGCTTCTTGACCGCAGCACCCTTGCCTTCGGCAGCATCCAGCAGCTCACCGGCCAGACGCAGAGCCATCGACTTCTCGCCGCGCTTGCGGGCGTAGTCTACGAGCCAGCGCATTGCCAGAGCGTTACGACGGGATGGACGAACTTCAACCGGAACCTGGTAAGTGGCACCGCCGACACGACGGGACTTTACTTCGACCAGCGGAGCGATGGCGTCGAGAGCTTTCTCGAAGATTTCCAGGGGGTCGCTGTTCTTGCGTGCTTTGACGGTATCCAGGGCACCGTAAACGATGCGCTCGGCTACGGCCTTCTTGCCGCTTTCCATCACGTGGTTCATGAACTTGGCGAGGATCTGGGATCCGTACTTCGGATCGTCAAGGATCTCACGTTTTGCTGCTACACGACGTCTTGGCATGATAAGCCCTCAAACGGTCTTCAGGTTAGCCCGGGACGCGGGTCTTCGACCCCTGCCCGACCTTACTCTTATCGACTCAAAAAAATGGATGTCTGCAAACGGCCGATTACTTCGGACGCTTGGTACCGTATTTCGAACGACCCTGGTTACGGCCTTTAACGCCCGAAGTATCCAGAGAGCCGCGAACGGTGTGGTAACGAACACCTGGCAAGTCTTTTACACGGCCGCCACGGATCAGGACGACGCTGTGCTCTTGCAGGTTGTGGCCTTCACCACCGATGTACGAGGAAACCTCGAAACCGTTGGTCAGACGCACACGGCATACTTTACGCAGTGCCGAGTTAGGTTTTTTCGGCGTGGTGGTGTACACGCGGGTGCACACGCCACGACGCTGCGGGCAGTTCTGCAGCGCAGGAACGTCGGACTTCTCGACCGAACGCTTACGCGGCTGACGTACCAGCTGGTTGATAGTTGCCATCTACTAGCTCCACTGATTGTCTTGCGACTCTATTGTCTTGCAAGAAAGCCAAAAATTGGCGAGACGGAGCCTCACCAAATTTAAGGGTACAAAAGTCTACGGAGGATCTTGCACCCAGTCAAGACGAGGCCCCGGCCCTCCTCGCCCGATCATCGGCAACATTTCATGTCAGCGATGGTCGTTCGAGGTTTGCCGGGGCCCTGCCCTGTACTTAGTTACCGCTGGAGTTCAGCGCTTCGGTCAGTGCGGCTTCCACCTCACTGGCGCTCACACGCAGCGGTTTGTCGGCATCACGGCGGCGCTTGCGCTCGCTGTGGTAGGCCAGACCAGTACCAGCCGGGATCAGACGACCCACGACCACGTTCTCTTTCAGGCCGCGCAGGTAGTCACGCTTCCCGGTTACAGCCGCTTCGGTCAGTACGCGGGTGGTTTCCTGGAAGGAAGCCGCGGAGATGAACGATTCGGTCGACAGCGAGGCCTTGGTGATACCCAGCAGCACGCGGGTGTATTTGGAGACGAACTTGTCTTCCGCTGCCAGGCGCTCGTTTTCCATCAGCACCTGGGTCAGTTCCATCTGGTCGCCCTTGATGAAGCTGGAGTCACCCGACTCGGCGATCTCGACCTTGCGCAGCATCTGACGCAGGATGGTCTCGATGTGCTTGTCGTTGATCTTAACGCCTTGCAGACGGTAAACGTCCTGGATCTCGTTGACGATGTATTTGGCCAGCGCGCTCACACCCAGCAGACGCAGGATGTCGTGCGGATCGCTCGGGCCGTCGGAGATAACTTCGCCGCGGTTTACCTGTTCGCCTTCGAAGACGTTCAGGTGGCGCCACTTCGGAATCAGCTCTTCGTACGGCTCGCTGCCGTCGGTCGGAGTGATGACCAGACGACGCTTGCCCTTGGTCTCCTTACCGAACGCGATGGTGCCGCTGACTTCAGCCAGAATCGAGGCTTCCTTCGGACGGCGCGCTTCGAACAGGTCGGCAACGCGTGGCAGACCACCGGTGATGTCACGGGTCTTCGACGTTTCTTGCGGAATACGCGCGATAACGTCACCAACACCGATCTGGGCACCGTCAGCCACACCCACGAGGGCGTTGGCCGGCAGGAAGTACTGGGCAGGTACGTCGGTACCTGGCAGGTACAGGTCCTTGCCAGCGGCGTCGACCATCTTGATTGCCGGACGGATTTCCTTGCCTGCGGCAGGGCGATCCTTGACGTCCATCACTTCAATGTTGGTCAAGCCGGTCAGCTCATCCGTCTGACGCTTGATGGTGATGTTTTCTTCCATGCCCACGAAGGTCACGGTACCTTTCAGTTCGGTAACGATCGGGTGGGTGTGCGGGTCCCACTTGGCGACGATGGCGCCAGCTTCGACCTTGTCACCTTCCTTGACCGAAATCACCGCACCGTAAGGCAGCTTGTAGCGCTCACGCTCACGACCGAATTCGTCGGCAATGGCCAGCTCGCCGGAACGCGATACGGCAACCAGGTTACCGTCGGCACGCTCAACCTGTTTCAGGTTGTGCAGGCGAACCATACCGCCATTCTTCACCTGGACGCTGTCGGCAGCCGAGGTACGGCTTGCAGCACCACCGATGTGGAACGTACGCATGGTCAGCTGGGTACCCGGCTCACCGATCGACTGCGCAGCGATAACGCCGACAGCTTCACCGATGTTCACCTGGTGACCACGAGCCAGGTCACGACCGTAGCACTTGGCGCAGATACCGAAACGGGTTTCGCAGTTGATCGGCGAACGCACGACCACTTCGTCGATGCTGTTCAGCTCGATGAACTCGACCCACTGCTCGTCGACCAGGGTACCGGCCGGAACGATGACGTCCTCGGTGCCTGGCTTGAACACGTCACGGGCGATGACACGGCCCAGTACACGCTCACCCAGCGGCTCTACAACGTCGCCGCCTTCGATGTGCGGGGTCATCAGCAGGCCCTGGTCGGTGCCGCAGTCGATCTCGGTCACGACCAAGTCTTGTGCAACGTCTACCAGACGACGAGTCAGGTAACCGGAGTTCGCAGTCTTCAGTGCGGTATCCGCCAGACCCTTACGAGCACCGTGGGTCGAGATGAAGTACTGGAGTACGCTCAGACCTTCACGGAAGTTCGCGGTGATCGGCGTCTCGATGATCGAGCCGTCCGGCTTGGCCATCAGGCCACGCATACCAGCCAGCTGACGGATCTGGGCTGCGGAACCCCGCGCACCCGAGTCAGCCATCATGTACATCGAGTTGAAGGACTCTTGGTCGACTTCGTTGCCATCGCGATCGATGACCTTCTCTTTCGAGAGGTTGGCCATCATCGCCTTGGACACTTCGTCGTTCGCCTTCGACCACAAGTCGATGACCTTGTTGTACTTCTCGCCCTGGGTTACCAGGCCGGAGGCGTACTGGCTCTCGATTTCCTTCACTTCGTCGGTAGCGTTACCGATGATGCGGGCTTTCTCGTCCGGGATAACGAAGTCGTTAACACCGATGGAAACGCCGGAAATGGTCGAGTAGGCGAAACCGGTGTACATCAGCTGGTCAGCGAAGATAACGGTCTCTTTCAGACCCACCACGCGGTAGCACTGGTTGATCAGCTTGGAGATCGCCTTCTTTTTCATCGGCTGGTTGACCACGTCGTACGGCAGGCCTGCCGGAACAACCTGGAACAGCAGCGCACGGCCGACGGTGGTGTCGACGATGCGGGTATTCTTGACCACCGAACCGTCACGCTCTCTCACGGTTTCGTTGATACGAACCTTGATTTTCGCGTGTAGGGCAGCTTCGCCGGCGCGGAACACGCGGTCGACTTCCTGCAGGTCGGCGAATACGCGACCTTCGCCCTTGGCGTTGATGGCTTCACGGGTCATGTAGTACAGACCCAGTACAACGTCCTGCGACGGAACGATGATTGGCTCACCGTTGGCTGGCGACAGGATGTTGTTGGTCGACATCATCAGCGCGCGCGCTTCGAGCTGGGCTTCCAGCGTCAGCGGCACGTGAACGGCCATCTGGTCACCGTCGAAGTCGGCGTTGTACGCGGCGCAGACCAGCGGGTGCAGCTGGATGGCCTTACCTTCGATCAGTACCGGTTCGAATGCCTGGATACCCAGACGGTGCAGGGTCGGTGCACGGTTGAGCAGCACGGGGTGTTCGCGAATCACTTCGGCGAGAACGTCCCATACCTCTGGCAGCTCGCGCTCGACCATCTTCTTGGCAGCCTTGATGGTGGTCGCCAGACCACGCATTTCCAGCTTGCCGAAAATGAACGGCTTGAACAGCTCGAGCGCCATCTTCTTCGGCAGACCGCACTGGTGCAGACGCAGGGTCGGGCCTACGGTAATTACCGAACGGCCGGAGTAGTCCACACGCTTACCGAGCAAGTTCTGACGGAAGCGACCTTGCTTACCTTTGATCATGTCGGCCAGGGACTTCAGCGGACGCTTGTTCGAGCCAGTGATGGCGCGACCGCGACGGCCATTGTCCAGCAGGGCGTCGACCGCTTCCTGCAGCATGCGCTTTTCGTTGCGCACGATGATGTCTGGCGCCGACAGATCGAGCAGGCGCTTCAGACGGTTGTTACGGTTGATCACCCGACGATACAGGTCGTTCAGGTCGGAGGTCGCGAAGCGGCCGCCATCCAGCGGTACCAGCGGACGCAGGTCCGGCGGCAGTACTGGCAGTACGGTCAGGACCATCCACTCAGGCAGGTTGCCCGAGCCCTGGAAAGCTTCCATCAGCTTCAGGCGCTTGGACAGCTTCTTGATCTTGGTTTCCGAGTTGGTCTGCGGAATCTCTTCGCGCAGGCGGCCAATCTCGTGCTCCAGGTCGATGGCGTGCAGCAGCTCGCGGACAGCCTCGGCACCCATGCGGGCGTCGAAGTCGTCACCGAACTCTTCCAGCGCTTCGAAGTACTGCTCGTCGTTGAGCAGCTGACCCTTCTCGAGGGTGGTCATGCCTGGGTCGATCACGACGTAGCTCTCGAAGTAGAGCACGCGCTCGATGTCACGCAGGGTCATGTCCATCAGCAGGCCGATACGGGACGGCAGCGACTTCAGGAACCAGATGTGGGCAACCGGCGAGGCCAGTTCGATGTGCGCCATGCGCTCACGACGAACCTTGGCCAGGGCAACTTCAACGCCGCACTTCTCGCAGATCACGCCACGGTGCTTGAGGCGCTTGTACTTGCCGCACAGGCACTCGTAGTCCTTGACTGGGCCAAAGATCTTGGCGCAGAACAGGCCGTCACGCTCAGGCTTGAACGTACGGTAGTTGATGGTTTCCGGCTTCTTAACTTCACCGAACGACCACGAACGGATCATTTCAGGCGACGCCAGACCGATGCGGATGGCGTCGAACTCTTCGACTTGACCCTGGTTTTTCAGCAAATTCAGTAGGTCTTTCAAGGCCTTTCCTCCTGGCGGAGCAGGGAGCGGGCATTACCTGCCCCACTCCCCTTCGCGTCACGTGTTATTCGGTTTCCAGATCGATATCGATACCGAGCGAACGGATCTCTTTGATCAACACGTTGAAGGACTCGGGCATGCCCGGCTCCATACGGTGATCGCCATCCACGATGTTCTTGTACATCTTGGTACGGCCGTTCACGTCGTCCGACTTCACTGTGAGCATTTCTTGCAGGGTGTATGCCGCGCCGTATGCTTCCAGCGCCCACACTTCCATCTCCCCGAAACGCTGACCACCGAACTGCGCCTTACCACCCAGCGGCTGCTGGGTAACCAGGCTGTAGGAACCAGTGGAACGCGCGTGCATCTTGTCGTCCACCAAGTGGTTCAGCTTGAGCATGTACATGTAACCAACGGTCACAGGACGCTCGAACTTGTTGCCGGTACGGCCGTCGAACAGCACCATCTGGCCGCTTTCTGGCAGGTCTGCCAGTTTCAGCATGGCCTTGATCTCACGCTCCTTGGCACCGTCGAAGACCGGAGTAGCCATTGGCACACCTTTCTTCAGGTTGTTCGCCAGGGCGATGATCTCTTCGTCGGTGAACTCGTCCAGGTTCTCCTGACGACCACCGATCTCGTTGTAGATCTCGGTGAGGAAGGTGCGCAGTTCAGCGGCTTTACGCTGCTCTTCGATCATGCGGTCGATCTTCTCGCCCAGGCCTTTGGCCGCGAGGCCCAGGTGGGTTTCAAGGATCTGACCGACGTTCATACGCGAAGGTACACCCAGTGGGTTCAGTACCACGTCAACCGGAGTACCGTTGGCGTCGTGCGGCATGTCTTCTACCGGCATGATCACCGAGACGACACCCTTGTTACCGTGACGACCGGCCATCTTGTCACCCGGCTGGATGCGACGGCGGATTGCCAGGTAGACCTTGACGATCTTCAGTACGCCTGGAGCCAGGTCATCGCCCTGCTGCAGCTTGCGCTTCTTGTCTTCGAACTTGTCGTCCAGCAGACGGCGGCGGTCGACGATGTACTGCTGAGCCTTTTCCAGCTGCTCGTTCAGTGCATCTTCGGCCATGCGCAGTTTGAACCACTGGCCGTGCTCCAGACCGTCCAGGACTTCGTCAGTGATCACGGTGCCTTTCTTCAGGCCCGCGCCACCGTCGACCACTTGGCCGTTCAGGGCAGCACGCAGACGCTCGAAGGTTGCACCTTCCACGATGCGGAACTCTTCGTTGAGGTCCTTGCGGATCTCGTCCAGCTGCATCTTCTCGATGGACAGGGCGCGGCTGTCGCGCTCCACGCCATCACGGGTGAAGACCTGTACGTCGATGACGGTACCCTTGGTGCCGGTCGGCACACGCAGGGAGGTGTCCTTAACGTCGCTGGCCTTTTCACCGAAGATGGCGCGCAGCAGTTTTTCTTCCGGCGTCAGCTGGGTTTCGCCCTTAGGCGTGACCTTGCCAACCAGGATGTCGCCAGCGCCGACTTCGGCACCCACGTAGACGATACCGGCTTCGTCCAGCTTGTTCAGAGCGGCTTCACCCACGTTCGGGATGTCCGCAGTGATTTCCTCTGGGCCAAGCTTGGTGTCACGCGCCACACAGGTCAGTTCCTGGATGTGGATGGTGGTGAAGCGGTCTTCCTGGACCACACGCTCGGAAAGGCAGATGGAGTCTTCGAAGTTGAAGCCGTTCCACGCCATGAACGCGATGCGCATGTTCTGGCCCAGCGCCAGTTCACCCATGTCGGTGGACGGGCCGTCAGCCATGATGTCGCCACGCTGGACCTTGTCACCTTTGCTCACCAGCGGACGCTGGTTGATGCAGGTGTTCTGGTTCGAACGGGTGTACTTGGTCAGGTTGTAGATATCCACACCTGCTTCACCGGTCTCGACTTCGTCGTCAGCAACACGAACGACGATACGGCTGGCGTCGACCGAGTCGATAACACCACCGCGGCGAGCAACCACGCAGACACCGGAGTCACGGGCAACGTTGCGCTCCATGCCGGTACCTACCAGCGGCTTGTCAGCACGCAGGGTTGGTACAGCCTGACGCTGCATGTTCGAACCCATCAACGCACGGTTGGCGTCGTCGTGCTCGAGGAACGGAATCAGCGACGCGGCAACCGAAACAACCTGCTTCGGCGAAACGTCCATCAGGGTGACGTCTTCCGGCGCCTTGACGGTGAATTCGTTCAGGTGACGAACCGCTACCAGCTCATCGATCAGCTGCTTCTTCTCGTTCATCGCGGCCGAAGCCTGGGCGATCACGTGATCCGCTTCTTCGATGGCCGACAGGAACACGATGTCGTCGCTGACCACGCCTTCCTTCACCACGCGGTACGGGCTTTCCAGGAAGCCGTACTGGTTGGTGCGGGCATAGGCTGCCAGGGAGTTGATCAGACCGATGTTCGGACCTTCAGGGGTCTCGATCGGGCACACGCGGCCGTAGTGGGTCGGGTGTACGTCACGGACTTCGAAGCCGGCGCGCTCACGGGTCAGACCACCAGGGCCGAGTGCCGAGACACGACGCTTGTGGGTGATCTCGGAGAGCGGGTTGTTCTGGTCCATGAACTGCGAGAGCTGGCTGGAACCGAAGAACTCCTTCACCGCCGCCGCTACCGGCTTGGCGTTGATCAGGTCCTGCGGCATCAGGCCTTCGCTTTCGGCCATCGACAGACGTTCCTTGACCGCACGCTCAACACGTACCAGGCCAACGCGGAACTGGTTCTCGGCCATCTCGCCAACGCAACGAACGCGGCGGTTACCCAGGTGGTCGATGTCGTCGACGATGCCTTTGCCGTTACGGATATCGACCAGGGTCTTCAGAACCTCGACGATATCTTCTTTGCTCAGCACGCCCGAACCTTCGATCTCGGTACGACCGATACGACGGTTGAACTTCATGCGGCCGACGGCAGACAGGTCGTAACGCTCAGCGCTGAAGAACAGGTTGTTGAACAGGGTCTCGGCAGCATCCTTGGTCGGCGGCTCGCCTGGACGCATCATGCGGTAGATCTCGACCAGGGCTTCCAGCTGGTTGCTGGTGGTGTCGATCTTCAGGGTATCCGAAATGAACGGACCGCAATCGATGTCGTTGGTGTAAAGGGTCTCGATGCGGACAACCTGAGCCTTGGCGATCTTGATCAGCAGCTCGGTGGTCAGCTCGGTGTTGCACTCGGCCAGGATCTCGCCGGTAGCCGGATGAACGATGGCCTTGGCGGTGGTGCGACCGAGGACGTACTCCATCGGCACGTCCAGCTGGTTGACGCCAGCCTTCTCGAGCTGATTGACGTGACGCGCAGTGATGCGACGACCCTGCTCGACAATGACCTTGCCAGCGCCGTCATGGATGTCCATGACCGCGACTTCACCACGCAGACGCTGAGGTACCAGTTCCAGGCTCAGCTTCTCGCCCGAAATGTGGAACACGTTGGTGGTGTAGAAGGTGTTGAGTACTTCTTCCGTGCTGTAGCCCAGCGCGCGCAGCAGCACCGAGGCCGGCAGTTTGCGGCGACGGTCGATACGCACGAACACGCAGTCTTTCGGGTCGAACTCGAAGTCCAGCCACGAACCGCGGTAAGGGATGATGCGAGCGGAGTACAGCAGCTTGCCGGAGCTGTGCGTCTTGCCACGGTCGTGGTCGAAGAACACACCAGGCGAACGGTGCAGCTGGGAAACGATTACTCGTTCGGTACCGTTGATAACGAAGGTACCGTTCTCAGTCATCAGGGGGATTTCACCCATGTAGACTTCTTGCTCTTTGATGTCCTTGATCGCTTTGTTCGACGATTCCTTGTCGAAGATGATCAGGCGCACCTTGACCCGCAGTGGGACCGCGAAGGTCACGCCACGCAGGACACATTCCTTCACATCGAAGGCGGGATCGCCCAGGCGGTAGCCTACGTACTCCAGGGCAGCATTGCCGGAGTAGCTGATGATCGGGAATACCGACTTGAAGGCCGCGTGCAGGCCGACGTCACGGAACTGATCCTTGGATGCTCCCGCTTGCAGGAATTCGCGATACGAATCCAGCTGGATGGCCAGAAGATATGGCACATCCATGACGTCCGGCAACTTGCTAAAGTCCTTGCGGATACGTTTTTTCTCAGTGTATGAGTAAGCCATCAGCGTTCCCCAGCTTGGTCACCTGCTTGTTTGGCTTCTCCCGGCGGGAGCAGCCAGAAAATCGTGCAAACCCCTTGGTTTGCGCACCCACATGGGTGTCTTGCAGCGTGTTATCGGGGCCGGCTTGACCAGCCACCAATAACGGAAAAAGGCCGGTGGCATAAGCCACCAGCCATCAGCCTTTCGCTCAACGCTCAGGCTGGCATCGCAAAGTCGAAATTACTTCAGCTCGACTTTAGCGCCTGCTTCTTCCAGCTTCTTCTTAGCGTCTTCAGCGGCTTCTTTCGAAACGCCTTCAGCTACAACCTGAGGAGCGCCGTCGACTTTCTCTTTGGCTTCTTTCAGGCCCAGACCGGTCAGTTCGCGAACGGCTTTGATCACGTTCACTTTCTTGTCGCCGGCTTCAACCAGAACAACGTTGAACTCGGTCTGCTCTTCAACAGCGGCAGCGGCGGTAGCTGGGCCAGCGGCAACAGCGGCAGCAGCGGTAACGCCGAAGGTTTCTTCCATCGCTTTGATCAGTTCAACAATTTCCAGAACGGTTTTCTGGCCGATCGCTTCGATGATTTGCTCGTTAGTCAGAGACATCACTTAAATCCTGTATTGGGGTGACAGCCTACGCAGCCATCAAATTAAACGTATGATTTTGAAAGAGTTGCGCGTGCCTTAGGCAGCAGCAGCTTCTTTCTGGTCGCGCAGAGCTGCCAGGGTACGAGCCAGCTTGCTGGTTGCACCTTGGATTACGCTCATCAGCTGTGCGATAGCCTCGTCGCGAGTTGGCAGGGTCGCCAGCACGTCGATCTGGTTAGCGGCAAGGAACTTGCCGTCAAACGCAGCTGCCTTGATCTCGAACTTGTCCTGACCCTTGGCGAACTCTTTGAACAGACGAGCGGCAGCGCCCGGGTGTTCGTTGGAGAAAGCAATCAGGGTCGGGCCTTTGAACGCGTCGTTGAGGATCGAGAATTCGGTGCCTTCAACAGCGCGCTTGAGCAGCGTGTTACGTACGACACGTACGTATACGCCAGCTTCGCGGGCCTCTTTACGGAGTCCGGTCATTGCGCCTACAGTCACACCACGGGCATCGGCCACGACAGCGGACAGAGCGACTTTGGCAGCCTCGTTGACTTCAGCGACGATGGCCTTCTTGTCTTCGAGTTTAATTGCCACGGGTTTACTCCTGGTTTTTACCGTTTCATCTGGCCGAAGCCGGATGTCGTTTTGGTGTCTGATTCGGTAAACGAATCGGGAGCACCATCTGCGTGGGCTGGGATTTTAAGGCTCGCGCCGCCTACGGTCTTGGATAGCCCCCGCCAGGCAGGGACCCCAATTTTTGCTGGTGGCGCGACAGGTCGCGCCACCATGTTCTTACACGTTCAGCGAGCTCTGATCGATGATCAGACCTGGGCCCATGGTGGTGCTCAGGGTAACGCGCTTGACGTAGATACCTTTCGAAGAGGCCGGCTTGATACGCTTCAGGTCAGCGATCAGGGCTTCAACGTTTTCCTTCAGCTTGTCAGCTTCGAAGCCGATCTTGCCAACGGAGGTGTGGATGATACCGTTTTTGTCGGTACGGTAGCGAACCTGACCAGCCTTGGCGTTTTTGACTGCGCCGGCTACGTCTGGAGTCACGGTACCCACTTTCGGGTTAGGCATCAGGCCGCGAGGACCCAGAACCTGACCCAGCTGACCTACAACGCGCATGGCATCAGGCGATGCGATGACGACGTCATAGTTCAGGTCGCCGCCTTTCATTTCGGCAGCCAGATCGTCCATACCTACGCGGTCAGCGCCGGCAGCCAGAGCGGCTTCAGCAGCTGGACCCTGGGTGAAGACAGCAACACGTACGGTCTTGCCAGTGCCGTGTGGCAGCACGGTAGCGCTACGAACGACCTGGTCGGATTTACGCGGGTCAACACCGAGGTTAACGGCGATGTCGTAGGATTCTACGAACTTGGCAGCCGGCAGCGAAGCGAGCAGAGTTGCAGCTTCTTCGAAGTTGTAGGCCTTGCCTGCTTCGATTTTCTCGGCGATTGCCTTTTGGCGCTTGGTCAGCTTAGCCATTACACACCCTCCACGTTCAGGCCCATGCTGCGGGCAGAGCCAGCGATGGTGCGTACAGCTGCGTCCAGGTCAGCGGCGGTCAGATCAGCCTGTTTAGCCTTGGCGATATCTTCCAGCTGAGCACGGGTAACGGTACCGACTTTAACGGTGTTCGGGCGAGCCGAACCACTGGTCAGGCCAGCAGCTTTCTTCAGCAGAACCGAGGCAGGGGTGCTCTTGGTCTCGAAGGTGAAGCTACGGTCGCTGTAGACAGTGATGATCACTGGAGTCGGCAGGCCGGCTTCTTGACCCTGAGTACGGGCGTTGAAGGCCTTGCAGAACTCCATGATGTTCACACCGTGTTGGCCCAGAGCTGGACCGACGGGTGGGCTTGGGTTGGCCTGGCCGGCCTTAACTTGCAGCTTGATGTAAGCCTGAATCTTCTTAGCCATGAGCTACTCCAAAATCGGGTACAAACGCCTAATGGCTCCCCGGATGACTTGCGTTTTATCCCAGTGACGACAAAACCCCGCAGCACACAGGGCTGCGGGGTATGGGATGCTTCGTCCGCCTAGACCTTTTCGACCTGGCTGAACTCGAGCTCCACCGGAGTAGAGCGACCGAAAATGAGCACCGCGACCTGCAGGCGACTCTTTTCGTAGTTAACCTCTTCGACACTACCATTGAAGTCAGCGAACGGACCGTCAATGACTCGAACCACTTCACCCGGCTCGAACAGCGTCTTCGGCTTCGGCTTGTCACTACCGTCGGCAACGCGACGCAGGATAGCTTCAGCTTCTTTATCGGTAATCGGTGCAGGTTTGTCTGCAGTACCACCGATAAAGCCCATCACACGAGGGGTATCCTTGACCAAGTGCCAGGTCCCTTCGTTCATCTCCATCTGGACCAATACATAGCCAGGGAAGAATTTGCGCTCACTTTTGCGCTTCTGGCCATTGCGCATTTCAACGACTTCTTCGGTCGGGACCAGGATCTCGCCGAAACCGTCTTCCATGCCTGCCAGCTTCACGCGCTCGATCAGAGAGCGCATTACATGCTTCTCGTAACCCGAGTAAGCATGCACAACATACCAACGCTTAGCCACGGGACACCTTTAGCCAACGATCAGGGAGACCGCCCAGCCGAGCAGGGAATCAAGCCCCCACAGCAGCAGTGCCATAACCAGCACGACAGCCACAACAATCAGCGTGGTCTGGGTGGTTTCCTGGCGGGTCGGCCACACGACTTTACGGATCTCGGTACGAGCTTCCTTCGCCAGCACAAAGAACGACTTACCCTTCGCAGTCTGCAGAGCTACAAAGCCTGCGACAGCAGCCAGGGCGAGAAGTGCAAGGACGCGATACAGGATCGGAGAGGCGGAGTAATACTGATTACCCACGACACCAACAACCACCAAAGCCACTACAGCCAGCCACTTGAACAGATCAAAACGCGATTCTTGGGCTTCAGTTTTGGGGGTCATCGAGGAGGATCCTGTAAGAAGAAAGCCATCACACCGAGGTGAAATGGCAGGTCAGGAGGGAATCGAACCCCCAACCTACGGTTTTGGAGACCGTCGCTCTGCCAATTGAGCTACTGACCTGTAACGCTGCATCAGGCCGGCCATTATACCGGCCTGATCAAGTAAATCAACTACTTATTCAATAATTTTTGCTACGACGCCGGCGCCGACGGTACGACCGCCTTCACGGATAGCGAAGCGCAGACCGTCTTCCATTGCGATGGTCTTGATCAGGGTAACAGTCATCTGAATGTTGTCACCTGGCATTACCATTTCAACGCCTTCCGGCAGTTCGCAGTTACCGGTCACGTCAGTGGTACGGAAGTAGAACTGAGGACGGTAGCCTTTGAAGAACGGAGTGTGACGGCCGCCTTCTTCCTTCGACAGGACGTAGACTTCTGCGGTGAACTTGGTGTGCGGCTTGACCGAACCTGGCTTGACCAGAACCTGGCCACGCTCAACGTCGTCACGCTTGGTACCACGCAGCAGAACGCCGCAGTTCTCGCCAGCACGGCCTTCGTCCAGCAGCTTGCGGAACATCTCGACACCGGTGCAGGTGGTGGTGGAGGTGTCACGCAGACCAACGATTTCCAGCGGATCCTGAACGCGGACGATACCACGCTCGATACGGCCGGTAACAACGGTACCACGGCCCGAGATCGAGAATACGTCTTCGATTGGCATCAGGAATGGCTGGTCGATGGCACGAACTGGCTCAGGGATGTAGGCATCCAGAGTTTCTACCAGCTTCTTGACAGCGGTAGTGCCCATTTCGTTGTCGTCTTTGCCTTCCAGCGCCATACGAGCCGAACCGATGATGATCGGAGTGCCGTCGCCTGGGAAGTCGTAAGTGGACAGCAGGTCGCGAACTTCCATCTCGACCAGCTCCAGCAGCTCAGCGTCGTCTACCAGGTCAGCCTTGTTCAGGAAGACCACGATGTACGGAACGCCAACCTGACGGGACAGCAGGATGTGCTCACGGGTTTGTGGCATCGGACCATCGGCGGCCGAGCAAACCAGGATCGCGCCGTCCATCTGGGCAGCACCGGTGATCATGTTCTTCACGTAGTCAGCGTGACCTGGGCAGTCAACGTGAGCGTAGTGACGAATGTTCGAGTTGTACTCGACGTGAGCGGTGTTGATGGTGATACCGCGTGCTTTTTCTTCTGGAGCCGAGTCGATCTTGTCGAACTCAACGACGGCCGAACCGAAAACTTCGGAGCAGACGCGAGTCAGAGCTGCGGTCAGAGTGGTCTTACCGTGGTCAACGTGGCCGATAGTGCCGACGTTAACGTGGGGAAGGGAACGATCAAACTTTTCCTTAGCCATCGATACAATCCTCCGCAGAAGAAAATAGTCTTACGCTGATAAAACAAAGGCAGATATTTTCATATCTGCCTTGTTTATATGGAGCTCTTGAGCGGACTTGAACCGCTGACCTCACCCTTACCAAGGGTGTGCTCTACCAACTGAGCTACAAGAGCGAAACACTTTGCGCAAAATCCAGCAAACTTGGAGCGGGTAGCGGGAATCGAACCCGCATCATCAGCTTGGAAGGCTGAGGTTCTACCACTAAACTATACCCGCGGAGCTTGCGGCTCTCGCTAAAACTGGTGGAGGGAGAAGGATTCGAACCTTCGAAGCTCTCGCAACGGATTTACAGTCCGTCCCCTTTGACCGCTCGGGAATCCCTCCAGATGTGGCCGGCATTCTATTTGTCTGCCGTCCCAGTGTCAAGCTTTTTTTCAAATTTTTTCAATCAAATCTGAAACTTAGCTGCTTTGACACTCGCTTCCAGTTCTATCACCTGAGTGGTGTTCCCTGTGAAGCGGGCGCCATTCTATCAAGCTATTCACCAGTTGCAATACCCTGGCAGAAAATAATTTTATGTTTTAAGTCTTTGAAATCGTTGGAAAGAGTCTCGAGAACGGTTTGATCCAGCAAACGCTCGCTTTCCGGGGAAATCTTGAGCCAGGAACCTTCAGCGCCAGGCAACTGGCCAGACACCGGCACAGCATTGATGTCCAGGCTCAGCAGGCGCTGTCGCAGCGCATCGAGTTGATCGCGAGCCATCAGGCCACCTACCACCAGGCATTCATCGCGTCGCCGGGCCGGTGCAGATACACCGGTCTCCTTGAGCAGACGGATCTCTTGCTGATTTCCTTTGTACAACGACAACGGGGCGACGTCCTTCGCCTTCAGCGGGGCTTCCTGTTGGTGCCAGACGTAATAGAAGACGTTAAGCACCAGCAACAGCAGAAACAACCAACGCATAAGCACCTCAGTCCAGTGGACAGGCTATGGCCAGACCGACAAATACCAAGTCAGGGACGACCCTGGCCTGCGGCGCCGCCTCTCGTACCAACGGCGCATCCCCTCCCGTCAGGAACACCGTGAAGTCTTCACCCCACAAAGCCCGCGCCTGCTCGAGCTGCGTGCGGGCAAAACCCTGCAGCATCAATACACAACCGCGCTCTACCGCTTCGACTGTGGAGCGCCCTGGCGCAAGGCTGCTCAATGCCCGCTCAGCCGAAGCGTCGTCATAGCGAATACGGCGCGTATGCGTACGCAGTTGGCTGCGCATGAGTGGCATACCTGGGCAGATGTAGCCACCCAGGTGCTCGCCATCGGCCGATACAAAGTCGGCCTTGGCCGCTGTGCCCAGATCAATGACCAGGCAGGCGCCCTTGGCGAGATGGAACCCACCCAAGGCCGCGAGCCAGCGATCCATGCCGAGGCGCTGGTAATCGTCATAACCATTGCGCACACCTGCCATTTCTTGTGCAGGTTCGGCAACCCGAGCAACCACTGCAAAAGCCTTGGCGATCAGTGCGCAGAGGGCAGCGGTTTCATCCTCGCTACGCACACTGACGATTCGACAACCGGTAAGACGCAACGATTGCAGGGCCGCAACCTCGTCTACCAGCGCCCGGTCCGAATCGACAATGCCACCACCGACAATGGTGGCGTCGGCAGCATGAATGACACGCCACTTGATGAAGCTGTTTCCGCAATCGAGCTCAAGAATCATCACGCAACCTCAAACTGAGCTCACCACCACTGAAGCTCTTTTCCACACCGTCGACTTCAAGGCGCAATCCACCCTGCCCATCCACCCCCAGCACTACACCATCGATACGGGTGGCACCGGCGATGAGCGATACATTACGCCCCTGCCACAGATGCGACTCTTCCCACTCTTCCTGGAATGCCGCAAAACCGTAGCGCCGATGACGGGCCAATTCATGTTGCAGTTGCCGGCTGAGCATGGCCACCAGGCGATTGCGATCAATTGTCACTCCAACCTCACGTCGCATCGAGGTCCACTGCTGATCGACCTGGTCATTGACCTGCATGTTCACATTGATGCCGATGCCAAGCACCACATGGCAGACGTCTGCTGGATCGCCCACTAGCTCCAGAAGAATACCGGTGATCTTCTGCCCGCGAACCAAGACATCATTGGGCCACTTCAGCCCCACGCCCTCTACCCCAAACGCCTGCAGCGTGCGCATCACGGCCAATCCGACCACCAGACTGAGCCCCTCCAACTGACGCATGCCACCATCTACGCGCAAAACCAGGCTGTAATAGAGGTTTTCTGCAAATGGACTTATCCACATGCGCCCTCGTCGGCCACGCCCAGCGCTTTGACGCTCGGCCAGGACCAGGAATGGCGCTGATTGTCCTTCACTGGCAAGCCGCAGCCCTTCGGCGTTGGTCGAATCGATTGTTTCGTGGATGAAAACGGGCCAGCGCTCACCCTCGGTGAGCTCAGCGATCGCCTGCGCATCAAGCAAGCTCAGCGGCGCAACCAACTGGTAACCACGCCCTCGAACTTTATGAATGGTGAGGTTCAGCTCACTTTCCAGGTGTTGCAGCTGCTTCCAAACGGCGCTGCGACTCACCCCGAGGGCTGCCCCCAAGGTTTCTCCGGAATGGAACCGGCCATCCTTGAGGAGATTCAACAACTTCAGCATGCCAGTCTCGACTTGGAATAAGGCTGGCATGATAGCTAGGGGTCGTTGGCTTGCATAGGAAAAGGGCTGCGCATGGCTGCGACAAATGCCTGTATTCAGCCCAGAAAGACAAAACCCCTACCTGCATGCGCAGATAGGGGTTTTGCGAAATGAATCTTGACGATGACCTACTCTCACATGGGGAAACCCCACACTACCATCGGCGATGCATCGTTTCACTACTGAGTTCGGGATGGGATCAGGTGGTTCCAATGCTCTATGGTCGTCAAGAAATTCTGTTGCCAGAATGTCTTTTGAACACTCTTGGCTAATTCGGATATGTGAATTTGTGATCTTGCGAACTTTCGGTTCGTGTCATCTTCACCACCGCAATCTGCGCTAGCAAATTGCTTGGGTGTTATATGGTCAAGCCTCACGGGCAATTAGTATTGGTTAGCTCAACGCCTCACAGCGCTTACACACCCAACCTATCAACGTCGTAGTCTTCGACGGCCCTTCAGGGAACTCAAGGTTCCAGTGAGATCTCATCTTGAGGCAAGTTTCCCGCTTAGATGCTTTCAGCGGTTATCTCTTCCGAACATAGCTACCCGGCAATGCCACTGGCGTGACAACCGGAACACCAGAGGTTCGTCCACTCCGGTCCTCTCGTACTAGGAGCAGCCCCTCTCAAATCTCAAACGTCCACGGCAGATAGGGACCGAACTGTCTCACGACGTTCTAAACCCAGCTCGCGTACCACTTTAAATGGCGAACAGCCATACCCTTGGGACCGGCTTCAGCCCCAGGATGTGATGAGCCGACATCGAGGTGCCAAACACCGCCGTCGATATGAACTCTTGGGCGGTATCAGCCTGTTATCCCCGGAGTACCTTTTATCCGTTGAGCGATGGCCCTTCCATACAGAACCACCGGATCACTAAGACCTACTTTCGTACCTGCTCGACGTGTTTGTCTCGCAGTCAAGCGCGCTTTTGCCTTTATACTCTACGACCGATTTCCGACCGGTCTGAGCGCACCTTCGTACTCCTCCGTTACTCTTTGGGAGGAGACCGCCCCAGTCAAACTACCCACCATACACTGTCCTCGATCCGGATAACGGACCTGAGTTAGAACCTCAAAGTTGCCAGGGTGGTATTTCAAGGATGGCTCCATGAGAACTGGCGTCCCCACTTCAAAGCCTCCCACCTATCCTACACAAGCAAATTCAAAGTCCAGTGCAAAGCTATAGTAAAGGTTCACGGGGTCTTTCCGTCTAGCCGCGGATACACTGCATCTTCACAGCGATTTCAATTTCACTGAGTCTCGGGTGGAGACAGCGCCGCCATCGTTACGCCATTCGTGCAGGTCGGAACTTACCCGACAAGGAATTTCGCTACCTTAGGACCGTTATAGTTACGGCCGCCGTTTACCGGGGCTTCGATCAAGAGCTTCGCTTGCGCTAACCCCATCAATTAACCTTCCGGCACCGGGCAGGCGTCACACCCTATACGTCCACTTTCGTGTTTGCAGAGTGCTGTGTTTTTAATAAACAGTCGCAGCGGCCTGGTATCTTCGACCGGCATGGGCTTACGGAGCAAGTCCTTCACCCTCGCCGGCGCACCTTCTCCCGAAGTTACGGTGCCATTTTGCCTAGTTCCTTCACCCGAGTTCTCTCAAGCGCCTTGGTATTCTCTACCTAACCACCTGTGTCGGTTTGGGGTACGGTTCCCAGTTATCTGAAGCTTAGGAGCTTTTCTTGGAAGCATGGCATCAACCACTTCGCGCTCTAATGAGCACTCGTCATCAGCTCTCGGCCTTGAAATCCCGGATTTGCCTAAGATCTCAGCCTACCACCTTAAACTTGGACAACCAACGCCAAGCTGGCCTAGCCTTCTCCGTCCCTCCATCGCAATAACTGGAAGTACAGGAATATTAACCTGTTTTCCATCGACTACGCTTTTCAGCCTCGCCTTAGGGACCGACTAACCCTGCGTCGATTAACGTTGCGCAGGAAACCTTGGTCTTTCGGCGTGCGAGTTTTTCACTCGCATTGTCGTTACTCATGTCAGCATTCGCACTTCTGATACCTCCAGCAAGCTTCTCAACTCACCTTCACAGGCTTACAGAACGCTCCTCTACCGCATCACCAGAAGGTGATACCCGTAGCTTCGGTGCATGGTTTGAGCCCCGTTACATCTTCCGCGCAGGCCGACTCGACTAGTGAGCTATTACGCTTTCTTTAAAG
>NZ_JBQIHU010000001.1:2375000-3122500 GCF_052077595.1 Pseudomonas sp. SAR267
AAGCGGATTTGGTTATATTTTATACAGTTATTTCATCTTCATCATGTCATTCATCTTTTCCATATTCATTTTTCTTCAAAGTCACCTTATCTATGACCAACGAAACGCCTAAAGCGCCCCCGCTTTATCCGAAAAGCCATCTGTTGGCCGCCAGCGGCATCGCCGCCCTGCTCAGCCTGGCACTGCTGGTATTTCCCTCCAGCGAGGTCGAAGCCAAAAAGACCACCCTCAGCCTGGAGCTGGAAAGCCCGGCCGAGCAGTTGAAGGACGAAGCCAGCAGCACGCCGCTGGTCCAGGCTCAAGGCGATCAGGGCTCCCCCTTCGCACAGATCGACGGCGCCGAAACCAGCACCGGGCAGGCAGCACAAGAAGCGCCGGCCACCGAGAAAACGCCTGAGGCCAAGGAGCCAGGTCACCGCGAAGTGACCGTATCCCGTGGCGACACCCTGTCCACCCTGTTCGCCAAGGTAGGTCTACCGGCCAATGCCGTGCACGACCTGCTGGCCAGCAACAAGCAAGCCAAGCAGTTCAGTCAGCTGAAGCATGGCCAGGTGCTGCAGTTCGAACTCGACAAGGACGGCCAACTGGCCAGCCTGCACAGCAAGGTCAGCAACCTCGAAACCATCCGCTTGACCAAGACCGCAAAGGGCTACACCTTCGATCGCGAGATCAGCAAGCCGGTGGTCCGCACCGCTTACGCCCATGGCGTGATCAAAAGCTCGCTGTCGGCATCCGCCCAGCGCGCCGGACTTTCCCACAGCATGACCATGGACATGGCCAAGGTCTTGGGCTACGACATCGACTTCGCCCAGGATATCCGCCCGGGCGACGAGTTCGACGTGGTCTACGAGCAAAAGGTCATGGACGGCAAGGTGGTCGGCACCGGCAACATCCTGTCCGCACGCTTCACCAACCGCGGCAAGACCTACACCGCCGTGCGCTACACCAACAAGCAGGGCAACACCAGCTACTACACCGCTGACGGCAACAGCCTGCGCAAGGCTTTCATCCGCACCCCGGTCGACTTCGCCCGCATCAGCTCGCGCTTTTCCGCCGGCCGCAAGCACCCGATCCTGAACAAGATTCGCGCGCACAAGGGTGTGGACTATGCGGCCCCACGTGGCACGCCGATCAAGGCAGCCGGTGATGGCCGCATCGAACTGGCTGGCCGCCGCGGCGGTTACGGCAACACCGTGATCATTGCCCACGGCAACAGCTACAAAACTCTTTACGGTCACATGCAGGGCTTCGCCAAGGGCATCAAGACCGGCAGTAACGTGAAGCAGGGCCAGATCATCGGTTACATCGGTACTACCGGCCTGTCGACCGGCCCGCACCTGCACTACGAGTTTCAGGTAAACGGCGTGCACGTCGACCCGCTGAGCCAGAAGGTGCCGATGGCTGATCCGATCGCCAAGAACGAACGCCAGCGCTTCATGCAACAGAGCCAACCGTTGATCGCCCGCATGGACCAGGAAAAGGCCACCATGCTCGCGGCCAACAAGCGCTGACCCATGGCGCTTTATCTGGGGGTGATGTCCGGTACCAGCCTTGATGGCCTGGATATCGCCCTGGTCGATCAGGGCGAGCAGCTTCAGTTGCTCGCCACTCATTACCTGCCCATGCCGACCGACCTGCGCCAGCAACTGCTCAGCCTCTGCAGCAGCGGCCCTGACGAGATTGCCCGCGCCGCGCTGGCAGAGAACCACTGGGCCAGCCTGGCAGGTGAAGGCATACGGCAGTTGCTCGACAAGCAAGGGCTGCCGGCCGAGGCCATCCGCGCCATCGGCAGCCATGGCCAGACCATCCGCCATGAGCCGGCTCGCGGCTTCACCGTGCAGATCGGCAACCCGGCGCTGCTCGCCGAGCTTACCGGTATCAGCGTGGTCGCCGACTTTCGCCGCCGCGATGTTGCTGCAGGAGGCCAGGGCGCCCCGTTGGTGCCGGCCTTCCATGAAACCCTGTTTGGCCACCTCGGCCAACGCCTGGCGGTCCTCAATGTGGGTGGTTTCAGCAACCTGAGCCTGATCGAAGAGGCCAGGCCCGTGCATGGCTTCGACTGCGGGCCCGGCAACGTGCTGCTGGACGCCTGGATCGAGCGCAAGCGTGGTCAGGCTTATGACGCGGATGGCGCCTGGGCGGCCAGCGGCATCGTGCAGGGCGATCTGCTCAGCCGCCTGCTGAGTGACCCGTTCTTCGCCGGCACCGGTCCGAAGAGCACCGGCCGAGAAGTGTTCAACCTGCCATGGCTGGATGCCCACCTGGCGAGTCTACCGAGCTACCGTGAAGAAGATGTCCAGGCCACCCTGCTGGAGCTGACTGCGCGCGGCATCGTCGAATCGTTGCAAAACGCCCAGCATGGCACCGAAGCACTGCTGGTCTGCGGCGGCGGCGCTCGCAATGGCGCCCTGATGAATCGGCTTGCCGAACTGCTGCCCAAGGCCCGGGTAACCAGCACCGGTGCCCATGGCGTGGATCCGGACTGGGTCGAGGCCATGGCCTTTGCCTGGCTCGCCCACTGTTGCCTCGAGGGCATTGCCGCCAATCGCCCTAGTGTGACAGCGGCCAAAGGGTTACGCGTACTCGGCGCGATCTACCCCGCCTGACCCCTAGCCACAAAGCAAAACGCCGCGCAATAGCGCGGCGTTTTCGTACAGCCTTGGCTCAGATCGAGAACGAAGAACCGCAACCGCAGGTGGTCGCAGCATTCGGGTTCTTGATCACGAAGCGCGAACCTTCCAGGCCTTCCTGATAGTCCACTTCGGCACCGGCGAGATACTGGAAGCTCATTGGGTCGACCACCAGCGAAACGCCTTCACGCTCGACAATGGTGTCGTCTTCAGCCACGTCCTCATCGAAGGTGAAGCCGTACTGGAAGCCCGAGCAGCCGCCACCGGTGACGAACACGCGCAGCTTGAGGCGGTCATTGCCTTCTTCGGAAACCAGGTTCTTCACCTTTTGCGCGGCGCCGTGGGTGAATTCCAAAGCCGTAGGGGTGAAGGTTTCGACGCTCATGTTTATTCTCCCGGCGCGGTAGCCGCCATAAAACTCGATGACGCGCATTATCCGCTTCTCCGAGAAAATTGGTCAAGAATTGTGCGGCTTTAGTCGCGACAAACAAAAAGGCCCGCACTGGGCGGGCCTGTTCCATCAGCGAGCGCTTACGGCAGCAGGCCGGCATGGGAAAGGCCCATGCGCTCGTCCAGGCCGAACAGGATGTTGAGGTTCTGCACCGCCTGGCCCGAAGCCCCTTTGACCAGGTTGTCGATTACCGACAGCACCACCACCAGATCCCCCCCCTGCGGGCGATGAACGGCGATACGGCAGACGTTGGCTCCGCGCACGCTGCGGGTTTCCGGGTGGCTGCCGGCCGGCATCACGTCGACGAACGGCTCGTCGGCGTAACGCTTTTCGAACAGCGCCTGCAGGTCGATCGACTTGTCGGCGACGGTCGCATAAAGGGTGGCGTGGATGCCACGGATCATCGGAGTCAGGTGCGGCACGAAGGTCAGCCCGATGTCCCTGCCAGCGGCCAGGCGCAGGCCCTGGCTGATTTCAGGCAGGTGACGGTGGCCCTTGACCGCGTAGGCCTTCATGCTTTCGCCTGCCTCACAGAACAGCGACCCCACCGCTGCACCACGGCCAGCGCCGCTGACGCCCGACTTGCAGTCGGCAATGAGGCGCGAGGGGTCGGCCAGGCCAGCTTCGAGCAGAGGCAGGAAGCCCAGCTGGGTAGCGGTCGGGTAGCAACCCGGCACGGCAATCAGGCGTGCCTGGCGGATTTTTTCACGGTTGACCTCAGGCAAGCCGTAGACGGCGTCCTTGAGCAGCTCTGGAGCGCCATGTGGCTGGCCATACCATTTGCCCCACTCGGCTGCATCCTGCAGGCGGAAGTCGGCGGACAGGTCGATCACCTTGGTCCCGGCAGCCAACAGTTCGCCAGCCAGGGCATGGGCGACCCCGTGCGGCGTGGCGAAGAACACCACGTCGCAGGCGGCCAAGGTTTTGCTGTCCGGCACGCTGAAAGCCAGGCCGTCATAGTGGCCGCGCAGGTTCGGATACATGTCGGCGACCGCCACGCCCGCTTCGGAGCGCGAAGTGATGACCGCCACTTCGGCCTGAGGATGCTGTGCCAGCAGACGCAACAGTTCGACGCCGGTGTAACCCGTGCCGCCGACGATACCGACCTTGATCATAACGCTTGCCCCTTATCAACGAGCCGTCTGGAAAGCGCACGATGATAGGGGGGCAAAGCGGCTGTAACAACTCTTGGGGTGCCCCTTCGAGCGCTTGGGCTCTACTATCTGACGACCGTGATTACCTGAAGGAACTCCCTCCATGCTTTACCTATGGATCAAAGCGCTGCATATCGTCAGCGTGGTCTGCTGGTTCGCCGGCCTGTTCTACCTGCCCAGGCTGTTCGTTTACCACGCCCAGAGTCAGGACAGCGTCAGCCAGGAACGCTTCGTTACCATGGAGCGCAAGCTGTACCGCGGCATCATGAACCCGGCAATGATCGCCACTTACGTGTTTGGCGCCTGGATGCTCTACCTGACACCCGGATGGCTGAGCCAGGGCTGGCTGCATGCCAAGCTCACCCTGGTGATTCTGCTGACCGGCTACCATCACATCTGTGGTGCCCAGCGCAAACGCTTCGCCGCCGGCAACAATACCCGCAGCCACGTCTACTACCGCTGGTTCAACGAGGTGCCCGTACTGTTCCTGCTGGGCATCGTGATTCTGGTGGTGGTCAAACCGTTCTGACATGACACGATGGAGCCTGATCCATGCCCCTGCCCGCTTCGCTTGAACAACGCCTGCGCTTGCCTGTGGTGGCAGCGCCGATGTTCCTGATTTCCAACCCCGAGCTGGTACTGGCCTGCTGTGGCAGTGGCGTGGTCGGCAGTTTCCCGGCGTTGAACCAACGTGACAGCACCGGTTTCAAGGCCTGGCTGGAAGAAATCGAGGCGGGATTGGATCAGTTGCAGGCGCCAGCACCCTATGCGGTGAACCTGATCGTCCACCCGACCAACCCGAGGTTACAGGCTGACCTCGCACTGTGCGTCGAGCACCGCGTACCCATTGTCATCACAAGCCTCGGCGCCGTGAAGGAAGTGGTGGATGCAGTGCACGGCTACGGCGGCCTGGTGTTCCACGACGTCACCACCCGCCGTCACGCCGAGAAAGCCGCCGAAGCTGGCGTCGACGGTCTGATCGCCGTTGCAGCCGGCGCCGGTGGCCATGCAGGTACCTGGAGCCCGTTCGCGCTGGCGGCCGAAATCCGCCAGTTCTTCGACAAGACCCTGCTGCTGGCCGGCTGCATCAACCACGGTCACGAGATTCTCGCTGCACAGTTGCTCGGTGCCGACCTGGCCTACATGGGCACGCGTTTCATTGCCACCCACGAAAGCCATGCCCAGGCAGCCTATAAGCAGATGCTCCTTGAGGCCCAAGCCGCAGACATCATCCACACGCCTGCCGTCTCCGGCATCCCGGCCAGCTTCCTGCGCCCCAGCCTTGAACAGGCCGGGTATGACATGGCGGCACTGAAATCCGGGCACGAGCAAGGCAAGCTCAAGCCGATCGACGATGAAGCCAAGGCCTGGAAGACCGTCTGGTCGGCCGGCCAGGGCGTCGGCGAAATCCATGACTTGCCTGCAGCCGCCACACTGATCGAGCGCCTGCACAACGAGTACCGCGCCGCCTTGGCGCGCTTCCAGGCGTTGCGCGACAAGGCCCTCTAGCAAAAGGCAACAACTCGCGCGGCCAGGCTGTACACTAGGCGCCCTCTTCAGCCCCCAGGAGCCTTGCATGACCCGTTACGCCATGATTACCGGAGCTTCCAGCGGCCTGGGCCTGGCCCTGGCGGAAGCACTGGCACGGCGCGGGCGCAACCTGATCCTGGTGGCACGCCATCGAGAAACGCTGGAGCCGATAGCGCTCGAACTGGCCCAGCGCTTCGGCGTCGAAGTGCTGCTACGCGCCTGTGACCTCAGCCAACCCCTGCGGCTGTCCGGTTTCGTGCTGGAACTGGAAGAAGGCGAGCGACGCATCGACCTGCTGGCCAACTGCGCCGGCCAGCGGACCTATGGCCCGTTCCTGGCCCACGAATGGGCCGACGAACAGGACTTGCTGGAGGTCAACATCCTTGCCCTGAGCCGACTGTGCCACGCCATTGGCAACCTGATGGCGGTGCAAGGTGGCGGGCAGATCCTCAACGTCGCTGGGCTGGCCGCTGTGGCACCGGGGCCGGGCATGGCCACCTATGCCGCCAGCAAAGCCTATGTGATGCACTTCAGCGAAGCGCTGCGCGAAGAGCTCAAGCCTGCTGGCATCAAGGTATCGGTGCTTTGCCCCGGCCCGGTCCGCTCGTCGCGCCGGCGCATCCCCCGGCTTGAAGGCAACAGCCGTTGCCTGAGCCCTGAAGAAGTGGCGTTGTGCACGGTGCGCGCATTGGCGAAAAATCGCGCAGTGATCATGCCGGTACGCCGTGATCGCTGGCTGGCCTTCGCTCCGCGCCTGCTGCCGCGCTGGTTGACACGCAAGCTGGCCGGCTTCATCCATCGCCGTTACTGCCCGGTTGGCATGGAATAGCCACTGGGCGAGTGACGCCCGGCTGAGTACACTCGGCCCGACACTCACCATGGAGCAAGTGCTGTGGAAGATCTATTCATCAAGATCATCAAGCGGGAGATCCCGGCGAAGATCATTTACGAGGACGACCAGGTTCTGGCGTTCCATGACATCGCGCCGCAGGCGCCGGTGCATTTTCTGGTCATCCCGAAAAAGCACATCCGCACCCTCAATGACCTGACCGAAGAGGACAAGGGCCTGGCCGGCCACATCCTGTTTACCGCCCAGCGCCTGGCCAAGGAACTGGGCTGCGAGGATGGCTTCCGCGTGGTCATGAACTGTAACGAGCAAGGCGGCCAGACCGTCTATCACATCCACATGCACGTGCTTGGCCAGCGCCAGATGCACTGGCCACCGGGCTGACCCAAGGCAAGCTCCTCCTGAGCGATTGAGGTAAACTGTCGGGCATCACTTCAGCGGAGGTGCCCGATGGCTACCGAACGTCACTACTCGCCGCTCGACCGCTTGTTGCTGCAGGCCGATACCGCCATGCGCACCTTGCTGCCCTTCAGCGGCCAACCCTCCCGCCCATCGCCGGCGATCATCCAGCCTGATGCGGAACTGGATGACAACCAGACCCGCCACATCGCCGGGCTGATGCGCATCAACCATACCGGCGAAGTCTGCGCCCAGGCGTTGTATCAGGGCCAGGCCCTGACCGCCAAGCTGCCGCAAGTGCGCAAGGCCATGGAACATGCTGCCGAAGAGGAAGTCGACCACCTGGCCTGGTGCGAACAACGTATCCGTCAGCTGGGCAGCCACCCGAGCGTGCTCAACCCACTGTTCTACGGCATGTCATTCGGCATTGGCGCTCTTGCCGGCCTGGTCAGCGACAAAGTCAGCCTGGGTTTCGTCGCCGCTACCGAGCATCAGGTCTGCAAACACCTGGACGAACACCTGGAACAGCTGCCGCAGGAAGACGAGAAATCCCGCGCCATTCTCCAACAGATGCGCGTGGATGAAGAGCAGCACGCCGAGTCTGCCCTTGAAGCTGGCGGCTACCGCTTCCCGATGCCGGTGCGTTTCGGCATGAGCCTGCTGGCCAAGGTCATGACCAAAAGTACCTACCGCATCTGACAAGGACACACGCATGAGGGACCGTATCGACGCCAAGGACCTGGCGCGCGCCGTGCAAGCCGGCATTCTGCAGCCTGGCCAAGACCAGGCCTTGCTGGCTTTCCTGCGCCAGCAAACGCCAGCCCAGGGCAATTTCCAGCTTGCCCATGTCGCCTTTTACTTCGGCGCGCTGCTGATCATGGGAGCAATGGGCTGGCTGCTCACCGAAGCCTGGATGACAATGGGTGACGGAGCCTTGCTGGCCATCGCCACACTTTATGTCGTTCTCCTCACCTCGTTCGCCCTCAACCTGCAGGGGCGCAAGCAACCGGTTGCCGCCGGGGTACTGGCCGCCGTCGCGGTCAGTATCGTGCCGTTGGTCGTGTTCGCCATCGAGCGCCTGACGGGTTGGTGGCCACTGGATGATGCACAGGCGGACTATCACCAGTACTACACCTACGTGCAGGGTGGCTGGCTGCTGATGGAGGCCGCCACCGTGGTTGCCGGGCTGCTCATGCTGCGCCTGGTTCCCTACCCCTTCGTGGTGATGCCGATCGCCGTGGCCCTGTGGTTCATGTCGATGGACCTGAGCGAATGGGTGTACGGCTCGCCCTTCTCCTGGGAACAGCGGCGCACGGTGTCACTGTGGTTCGGGCTCGGCTTGCTTTTGGTATTCCTGATCGTCGATGGGCGTACCCGCGAGGACTATGCCCACTGGGGCTATCTGGCTGGCCTGGCGGCATTCTGGGGCGGGCTGACGATGATGGAAAGCGACAGTGAACTGGGCAAGGCTCTGTACTGCCTGATCAACCTGGCCTTGATGGGTGCTGCGGTGTTGTTGCGCCGGCCGGTGTTCATGGTGTTCGGTGCGCTGGGGGTAGCAGCTTATCTGGGTTATCTGTCTTACGACGTGTTAGCCGAATCGCTGCTGTTCCCGCTGGTGCTGAGCCTCATCGGGCTGGGGGTGATCGGCTTGGGGTTGGGGTATCAAAAGCGGCGGGAGCAGTTGAGCCGGGCGGTCAGAAGCAGTTTGCCGGCATGGTTGCTGGAAGCCTTCCCGGTCCTGCGTGACTGACTGCGGCTCGCCGGGGCCGCTGCTCGGCCCCGATCGTCGGACTCAGCCCAGCTCTACGATTTCATAGCCATGGGTGATTTCAACACCGGCACGTTCGAGCATGATCGACGCCGAGCAGTACTTCTCAGCCGACAGCTCCACCGCACGCTTGACCTGAGCCTCTTTCAGCCCTCGCCCTTTGACCACGAAGTTCATGTGGATCTTGGTGAACACCTTCGGGTCTTCACTGGCACGCTCGGCTTCCAGGAACGCTTCGCAGCTTTCCACCGCCTGGCGCGACTTCTTCAGGATGCTCACCACGTCGAAGCTGCTGCAGCCTCCAAGGCCGAGCAGGAGCATTTCCATCGGGCGCACGCCCAGGTTGCGGCCGCCCGCCTCGGGCGGGCCGTCCATCACCACCACGTGGCCGCTCCCCGACTCACCGAGGAACATCGCTTCACCGGCCCACTGGATGCGTGCCTTCATCTGTCCGTACTCCTGGATTCGCAAAAGGGTGTCAGCTTAAGCCTTGTATGCCTGTCGGAAAAGCTCAATGCGAGTCGCTTTAGTGGCAAAACTTCAAGCGCTGTCTGATAAGCTGGCGCCAATTGACTGGCGCGTCGCGTCAGACAAGGTCTAGAAGAGCCTATGCCTCGCCTCGAACAGGATTTCGTGATGGTTGCCTCAGCCCTACCCGCCAAGATCAAGAACATCGACAAACTGCTGGTTCATTGCCAGCGCCGCCGCTACACCGCCAAAAGCAATATCATCTGCGCAGGCGACCGTGCCGAAACGCTGTCGTTCATCATCAAGGGCTCGGTCACCATCCTGATCGAAGACGACGAAGGTCACGAGATGATCATCGCCTACCTCAACAATGGCGACTTCTTTGGCGAGCTGGGGCTATTCGAACCGGCAGGCGGCGAGCAACAGCGCAGCGCCTGGGTACGTGCCAAGACCGAGTGCGAAGTGGCAGAGATCAGCTACGACAAGTTCCGCGAACTGGCCCGCCAGGACCCGGAGATTCTCTACGCCCTGGGTAGCCAGATGGCCCAGCGCCTGCGCAACACCACGCGCAAGGTCGGCGACCTGGCCTTCTTCGACGTTACCGGCCGCGTGGCCCGTTGCCTGCTCGACCTGTGCAAGCAACCGGATGCCATGACCCACCCGGACGGCATGCAGATCAAGATCACCCGTCAGGAAATCGGTCGAATCGTCGGTTGCTCACGGGAAATGGTCGGCCGCGTCCTCAAAGACCTCGAAGAACGCAGCCTGGTACAGGTCAAGGGCAAGACCATGGTGGTCTACGGCACTCGTTAATCCTTGGGCAGCGCCGCCAGCACGTCGCGGTAGGCCAGGGACAGGCGCTCGAACCAGGGCGCCTCAGGCGCCACTTCGTGCAGGGCGATATGGCTGTCGGCGCGGCAGCGTTGCTCCAGGTCGCAGCACTCATTGAAGCGGTTGACCGCCGCGACCATCGACTCGCGCTCGTTGTCCAGCAGCAGCGCGCCATGCACCAGCACCACCGGGCGTTTGCCACCCAGGCCCTGGCGCCAGCGCTGGGCCGTACCGACCAGTTTGCGGCCATTGAGGTTGACGTTGTAACGACCATCACAGAAGGCACCATCGATTTCACCCACCGAAGCGACGCCGCCCCACTCGCGCAGCACATCGCACAATGGCAGGCACAGGCGTTCGTAGGCGCTTTCGATTCGGCCATGATCGCCTTCGCTACGCGGGGCCACGTAGACCAGTGCAACGTTCACCGTCGCGTGCGACTGCGGCACCGGCTCACCACCGGTTTCACGCAGCAGGACCGGCCAGCCGGCAATTGCCAGCTCCGAGCAGGCGGCTTCGAAGTTGTCCAGGCGGCTCATGCGGCGTGGCATGACCAGGGCGTGATCGGTGGGGCGCCAGAACAGCACGCCGCAATCGCGCTCGCCACGGCAGACGGCAGCGAGTAGCTCCTGCTCGGCATGCAGGCCCTGCTCGACGGTGAGGGCCAGGGGTTGATCGGTCATTGATCCACCTTTCATATTGTTTTTGCGGGCATGAAAAAGCCGGCATCAAGCCGGCTTTGTTTCGATCAGTCCAGAGGCTGAACAGTCTTCTTCACCTGATCCGGGAAGAACAACCGCTGCAGCTCCAGCCCCGGATGCGGTGCGCGCATGAACGCCTCACCGACCAGGAACGAGTAGACCTCGTTGATCTCCATCAGCTCGACATCGGCACGGTTGAGAATTCCGCTCTCGGTAATCGCCAGACGCTCTCGTGGAATGCGTGGCAGCAGGTCGAGGGTGGTTTCCAGGCTGACTTCGAAGGTGTGCAGGTTACGGTTGTTCACCCCCACCAGCGGCGTATCGAGGGTCTTCAGCGCACGCTCCAGCTCATCGCCATCATGCACCTCGACCAGCACGTCGAGGCCGACATCCTTGGCCACCGAAGCCAGCTCCGCCATCTTCACATCATCCAGCGCCGACACGATCAACAGCACGCAGTCGGCACCCAGGGCACGGGCCTCGAAGATCTGGTACGGGTCGACCATGAAGTCCTTGCGGATCACCGGCAGCGAAACAGCCGCGCGGGCCTGCTGCAGGTACTCGTCTGCGCCCTGGAAGTAATCCACATCGGTCAGCACCGACAGGCAGGTCGCCCCGCCTTTCTCGTAGCTGACGGCGATGTCCGCCGGCACGAAGTTCTCGCGGATCACGCCTTTGCTTGGCGAAGCCTTCTTGATTTCGGCGATTACCGCCGGCTGCTTTCGCTTGGCCTGCTCGATCAGCGCATTGGCAAAGCCACGCGGGGCATCAGCTGCCTTGGCCAGGCGCTCCAGTTCGGCAAGGCTGACGCGCGCGCTGCGCTCGGCCACTTCCTGGAACTTGCGGGCGATGATCTTTTCCAGCACCGTCGGCACACTCATGCTTCGTTCTCCACCTTGAATACTGCAGTAAAGGCGCCCAGTTCCTGCAGTTTCTCCCAGGCCAGCCCGGTGTGCAGTACGTCGTGGGCCAGTTCCACGCCAGCCTTCAGGCTCATGGCATGGTCAGCGGCATACAGTGCCGCGCCAGCATTGAGCACGATCATTTCGGCGGCCTTCTGGCCGTTTTCGGTCTTGCGCCGGCCCAGGGCATCGCGGATCAGCTCCAGCGAGGCCTGCGGCGTCTCGACAGCCAAGCCATGCAGGCTCTGGCTCTTCATGCCTAGGTCTTCGGGTTCGACCCAATACTCTGTGATCTCGTCATTCTTCAGCTCGGCGACGAAGGTTGGCGCAGCCAGGCTGAACTCGTCCAGGCCATCCTTCGAGTGCACCACCAGCACATGCTTGCTGCCCAGCCGCTGCAGGACCTCGGCCAACGGGCGGCATAGCGCCTGGGTGAACACACCGACCACCTGGTGCTTCACACCGGCCGGATTCGTAAGCGGGCCGAGCATGTTGAACAGGGTACGCAGCCCCAGATCGCGACGCGGGCCAGCGGCATGTTTCATGGCACTGTGATGGCTCTGGGCGAACATGAAACCGATGCCCAAGCTGTCAATGCAGCGAGCGACCTGGGTCGGAGTCAGGTTCAGGTAGATACCGGCGGCTTCCAGCAGGTCGGCGCTGCCGCTCTTGCCCGACACGGCACGGTTGCCATGCTTGGCCACGCTGCAGCCGGCAGCGGCGAGGACAAACGCGGACGCGGTGGAAACGTTGAAGATGTTGGCGCCATCACCGCCGGTACCGACGATATCCACCACGCCATCGAGGCTTTTCAGTTCGACTTTGTCAGCCAGCTCGCGCATCACCGAGACCGCACCGACGATCTCGTCAATGCTCTCGCTCTTCATGCGCATGCCCATCAGGAAGGCGCCGATCTGCGCCTCGCTGCATTGGCCGGTCATGATCTGGCGCATGACGTCACGCATTTCATCGGTGCTGAGGTCCAGGTGACCGACGATGCGGCCCAACGCGCTCTTGATATCCATGATCAATCCTTAGCGGCGGCCGCCGGTCTGCTTGAGGAAGTTGGCGAACAGCTCGTGGCCCTGCTCGGTGAGGATGGACTCGGGGTGGAACTGTACCCCTTCAATGTTCAAGGTCTTGTGGCGCAGGCCCATGATCTCGTCGACCGAACCGTCTTCATGGGCAGTCCAGGCGGTGACCTCCAGGCAATCCGGCAGGGTTTCGCGCTTGACCACCAGGGAGTGGTAGCGGGTTACCGTGAGCGGGTTGTTGAGCTCGGCGAACACGCCGAGGTCGCGGTGGTGCACCGGGCTGGTCTTGCCATGCATGACCTGACGGGCACGCACCACATCACCGCCGAAGGCCTGGCCGATGGACTGGTGGCCCAGACATACGCCGAGGATCGGCAGCTTGCCGGCAAAATGCAGGATGGCTTCGATGGACACGCCTGCTTCGCTCGGCGTGCACGGGCCTGGGGAAACAACGATGCGCTCGGGGTTGAGGGCTTCGATCTCGGCGATGGTCATTTCATCATTGCGAATGACCTTGACCTCGGCACCCAGCTCGCCAAGGTACTGAACAACGTTGTAAGTGAATGAGTCGTAATTGTCGATCATCAGTAACATCGGGCTAAACCTCTTGAATCTACTGACTTCAAAAAACGAACCTTCCTACACCACCGCAGGCACGGTTTGGCCACGAAGGGCAGTCGCTAAACGGACAGGAAGGTAAACGGGGACGGGCCGGACTGGCCGGCAGGAGATAAAGTCAGGCGCGCCAACGCCAACGGGCATGGGCCTTGATTACGCGCATCAAGAGTTTGCTGACGATCAACACAGGATAGGTCTCGCTCATACTTGCAGGCACAGTAGCCTACCGGGGCGGCTGGCGCAATATGCCTGTAAACACGGGGAAACGAATGGACTTGGGAGGGATGCAAAGCGATTTGCTAAGGTCGAGCAGCTACTCCTCATAAAAACAATGAATAGGATGTTCAACGATGCGAAAAGCCCCCCTGGTACGGTTCACCCTCGCCTCGCTGGCCTTGGCCTGCAGCCAGGCCTTCGCCGCGCCTTCGCCCTACTCCACATTGATAGTTTTTGGCGACAGCCTCAGCGACGCCGGGCAGTTTGGTGACGCACGCTTCACCAACCGCAATGCCAATGGCGACTACGCCCCGGTGTCGCCGATGATCCTGGGCGGTCGGCTGGGCGTGAACCCGACAGCGCTCGGCTCCTCCACCTCCCCCGTCAATCCGTTGCTGGGGATTGCCGATGGCAACAACTGGGCGGTCGGCGGCTACACCACCCAGCAGATCCTGAATTCGATCACCAGCACGTCCGAAACCATCATCCCGCCAGGTCGCCCTGGTGCCGGACTGGTTCTACGGGAAAAACCGGGCTACCTGGCCAACGGCCTGCGTGCCGACCCCAATGCGCTGTACTACCTGACCGGCGGCGGCAACGATTTCCTGCAGGGGCTGGTGAACAGCCCGGCCGATGCCATCGCCGCCGGCGGCCGTCTGGCCGCCAGTGCCCAGGCGCTGCAGCAGGGCGGGGCTCGCTACATCATGGTCTGGCTGCTGCCTGACCTCGGACAAACCCCAAACTTCAGCGGCACGCCCCAGCAAAACCCGCTGTCGCTGCTTTCCGGTGCATTCAACCAGTCGCTGCTCAGCCAACTGAGGCAGATCGATGCCGAAATCATCCCGCTGAACATTCCCGTGCTGCTGAGCGAGGCCCTGGCGAGCCCCAGTCAGTTCGGCCTGGCTATCGGCCAGAACCTGGTTGGCACCTGCTACAGCGGCGAAGGATGCTTGGGAAACCCGATATATGGCATAAATGGCACAACGCCAGATCCGACCAAATTGCTGTTCAATGACTCAGTACACCCAACCATTGCCGGCCAGCAACTGATTGCCGACTACGCCTATTCGATCATTTCTGCTCCCTGGGAGTTGACCCTGTTGCCGGAAATGGCTCACGCCAGCTTGCGTGCGCACCAGGACGAACTGCGCAATCAGTGGCAGTCACCCTGGCAGGCCGTCGGCCAATGGCAAGCTTTCGTCAGCACCGGTGGCCAGGACCTGGACTTCGATGACCAGCGCAGTGCTGCCAGCGCTGACGGACACAGCTACAACCTGACCTTGGGCGGCAGTTACCGTCTCAACGACGCCTGGCGCCTGGGCCTTGCCGGTGGTGTATACCGGCAGAAGCTGGAGGCCGGTGAACAGGACTCGGACTACAAGCTCGACAGCTACCTGGCCAGCGCCTTCGCCCAGTTCCGGCAGGACCGCTGGTGGGTCGATGCCGCGTTGAGCGCGGGTCGTCTGGACTACCACGACCTCAAGCGCACCTTCGCACTTGGCGTCAACGACCGCAGTGAAAAGGGTGACACCGATGGCGAGGCTTGGGCCGTGACTGCCCGGGTGGGCTACAACCTGGCGGCCGAAAGCAGCAGCTGGCAACTGGCACCTTTTATCAGTGCCGATCATGCGCGGGTAAAAGTCGATGGCTATGACGAAAAAAGCGGGCGATCGACTGCGCTGGGCTTTGATGATCAGGAGCGGACTTCGCGGCGCCTGGGCGTTGGGCTGCTAGGCAGCGTGCAGGTACTGCCGGGCACCCGGCTGGTTGCCGAGGTGGCGCATGAGCATGAGTTCGAGGATGACCAACAGGATGTGACCTTGCACCTGACGACGTTGCCGGCCAATGACTTCACGCTGACCGGGTATACGCCGCACAGTGATTTGACCCGGGCGAGCCTGGGAGTGAGCCATGAACTGGTGGCGGGGGTGAACCTGCGCGGGAACTACAACTGGCGCAAAAGTGATGAGTTGACTCAGCAGGGTGTGAGTCTGGGCGTCAGCATCGACTTCTAAATCCTTGGGGCTGCTTTGCAGCACTTCGCGGGCTTGCCCGCTCCCACAGGGATCGCACATGCTTCAAGACTTGCGCAATATCTGTGGGAGCGGGCAAGCCCGCTAAGGGCCGCAAAGCGGCCCCAATCGATTTACTTGGCGGTAGTCTGCTCAGCCAGCGCCACGGCACGGAACATCGCCCGGCGCTTGTTGATGGTCTCTTCCCATTCCAGCGCCGGCACCGAGTCGGCAACGATGCCGCCACCTGCCTGCACATGCAGTTCGCCATCCTTGATCACCGCTGTACGGATGGCAATCGCGGTATCCATGTTGCCGTTCCAGGCGAAGTAGCCGACCGCACCACCGTAGACGCCACGCTTGACCGGCTCAAGCTCGTCGATGATCTCCATCGCACGGATCTTCGGTGCACCCGACAAGGTGCCCGCCGGCAGGATTGCCCGCAGCGCATCCATCGCGGTCAGGCCTTCACGCAGTTGGCCGGTGACGTTGGACACGATGTGCATCACGTTGGAGTAGCGCTCGATCACCATCTTCTCGGTCAGGCGCACGCTACCGGTGGACGAGACCCGACCCACGTCATTGCGGCCGAGGTCGATGAGCATCAGGTGCTCGGCGATCTCTTTCTCGTCCGACAGCAGGTCGTCTTCCAACGCCCGGTCCGCTTCTTCGGTAGCCCCACGCGGGCGGGTACCGGCGATCGGGCGTACGGTGACCAGGTTGTCCTCTACTCGCACCAGCACTTCCGGCGAACTGCCGACCACATGGAAGTCGCCGAAGTTGAAGAAGTACATGTACGGCGTCGGGTTGAAGCAGCGCAGCGCGCGGTACAGGTCGATGGGTGCAGCCTTGAAGTCGATCGACATGCGCTGCGACGGCACGACCTGCATGCAGTCACCGGCCAGGATGTATTCCTTGATACGGCCCACCGCGTTCTCATAGTCGTCCCGGGTGTAGCTGGAGCGGAACGCCGGTTCGGCAGCCATCGGGCCGCTCAAGTCCAGGCCGCGACGCGGGGTGATGGGCTGGCGCAGTGTTTCCAGCAGGTCTTGCAGGCGTGCCTGGCCTTGCTCGAAGGCCTGCTCTTGCGCCGGGTCAACCAGCACGATGGCGTGCATCTTGCCCGCCAGGTTGTCGAACACCACCACCGCGTCGGAAACCATCAGCAGGATGTCTGGCACGCCCAGCGGGTCCGGGTTCGGGCTGGCACCCAGGCGCTTCTCGACATAGCGCACGCAGTCATAGCCGAAGTAGCCGACCAGGCCACCGTTGAAACGCGGCAGGCCAGGGATGTCGGCGACCTTGTAGCGGTCCTTGAAGCTTTCGACAAAGGCCAGCGGGTCTTCGACGTCGTGGCTTTCCACCTCCACGCCATCCTGCAGAATGCTCACGCGGTAACCATGCACGCGCATGACGGTGCGCGACGGCAGGCCGATCATCGAGTAACGGCCCCACTTCTCACCGCCCTGCACGGACTCGAGCAGGTAGGAGTTGGCCTGGTCGGCCAGTTTCAGGTAGATCGACAGCGGCGTGTCGAAGTCGGCCAAGGTTTCACAGGCCAAAGGGATGCGGTTGTAGCCGGTAGCGGCCAGGCGCAGGAATTCTTCGCGGGTCATGGGTAGCCTCGTGGCAAGCAGCAATAGGGTCGGGCAAGCGGACGGGCCGGCAGGCGCCGGCAGGCATGAGTCAGGCGCGCCAGCGCCAACGGGCCAGGGCCTTGATGACTTTCATCCAGAATTTGCCAGTGACCGCCACGGTGGACTCTCTGTCTTGGGAGGCTTGAAGGTCCGCCAACGTTATCCCAGTGGCCGGGTCTGCGCAACCAGGCAGCAGAGCGCGCAGGTCGTCGACCACCAGGCTGGGCGATTCCTCGGTGATTGGCCGGCCATGGTTGTAGCCATAGGTGAGACCCACACATTGCACCCCGGCTGCTTTGGCCGCCAGCACATCGCTGCGCGAATCGCCGACGAACAGCGACTGCTGCGGGCTGACACCGGCCATCTGCATGACGAACAGCAGCGCCGCCGGGTCGGGCTTTTTCTGCGGCAAGGTATCGCCACCGATGATCCAGCGGAAGTAGCGGCCGATCTTCATCTGGTCCAGCAACGGTGCGACAAAGCGCTCCGGCTTGTTGGTGATCAGCGCCATTTCCACGCCCCGCTTCTGCAGCCAGCGCAGGGTGTCTTTCACGCCGGGGTAGAGCACAGTGAGCTCATGGTGTTCGGCGTATGCGTCCATGAACAGCGCCAGCCCCTTTTCGGCCAGCGCATCGTCCACCTCTTCATGCTCGATGCCACCGGCCAGCGCGCGGCGCACCAGTATCTGGGCGCCGTTGCCAACCCAGTGGCGCACCGCCTCAAGACCCGCTGGCGGGCGCCCCAGTTCGAGCAGCATGCGATCCACGGCGGCGGCCAGGTCGGGGACCGAGTCGATCAGCGTACCGTCCAGATCGAACATCACCAGCCTGGGCAGCGTCCCCGGGAACAGCTGCTCGAAGCCACTCATGGGCGGGCCTGGGCCAGTTCGGCACGCATCTTGGCGATGACTTCCTGGTAGTCAGGGGCGTTGAAGATCGCCGAGCCGGCTACGAAGGTATCAGCGCCAGCGGCGGCGATTTCGCGAATGTTGTTGACGTTGACGCCGCCGTCGATCTCCAGGCGGATGTCGCGGCCGCTGGCATCGATCAGCGCACGCGCTTCGCGCAGCTTGTCGAGGGTGCCAGGGATGAACTTCTGCCCGCCGAAGCCTGGGTTGACGCTCATCAGCAGGACCATGTCGACTTTGTCCATCACGTACTTCAGGGCATCCAGGCTGGTGGCCGGGTTGAACACCAGGCCGGCCTTGCAGCCGCCGTCCTTGATCAGTTGCAGCGAGCGGTCGATGTGCTGCGACGCTTCCGGGTGGAAGGTGATGTAGGTGGCGCCGGCCTCGATGAAGTCGCCGATGATGCGGTCGACCGGGCTGACCATCAGGTGCACGTCGATCGGCGCGGTCACGCCGTATTTGCGCAGCGCGGTGCAGACCATCGGGCCGATGGTCAGGTTGGGTACGTAGTGGTTGTCCATGACATCGAAGTGGACGATGTCGGCACCCGCAGCCAGAACCTTGTCGACGTCCTCGCCCAGACGGGCGAAATCGGCAGAGAGAATGGAGGGGGCAATAGCGTAGGGCTGCATGGCGCACCTGTTGGCAGAATCACGGTGGCGCGCATTGTAACTCAGGGAAGTCTATCAGGGCTGATTAGCATCAACCTGTACGGGCCTCTTCGCGGCTAAAGCCGCTCCCACAGGGTTCGCATACCTCCTGCGGGAGCGGCTTTAGCCGCGAAGAGGCCGGTACAGACAATGCATCATCAGGCAGGTTGTTGAGTCCTGAGCTTCTCGCTACGCCCGCGCAACCACTCCAGGGTCAGCAACAAGACCACCGAGAAGGCAATCAACAGCGTCGCTGCCGCTGCAATGGTCGGGCTGAGGTTCTCGCGAATGCCGCTGAACATCTGCCGCGGCAGGGTCGCCTGCTCCGGTCCGGCGAGGAACAGCGTCACCACCACTTCGTCGAACGACGTGGCAAAGGCGAACAGTGCCCCCGAGATCACCCCGGGGGCGATCAGCGGCAAGGTCACCCGACGGAAGGTCAACAACGGCGAGGCGCCGAGGCTGGCAGCCGCACGCACCAGGTTGTAGTTGAAGCCCTGCAAGGTCGCCGACACGGTGATGATGACGAACGGCACGCCCAGCACTGCGTGCACGAGGATCAGCGAGGTGAAACTGTTGCCCATGCCCAGCGGGGCGAAGAACAGGTAGCTGGCCACGCCGATGATCACCACCGGTACCACCATCGGCGAAATCACCAGCGCCATCACCAGCGATTTGCCCGGGAAATCGCCACGGGTCAGGCCGATCGACGCCAGGGTGCCAAACACCATGGCCAGTACCGTGGCCGCTGGCGCGACGATGATGCTGTTCTTCAATGCCCGCATCCACTCGGCGGAGGCAAAGAAGTCGTGGTACCACTGCAGCGAAAAGCCTTGCAGTGGATAGACCAGGAAACTGCCGCTATTGAACGACAGCGGCACGATCACCAGCACCGGCAACACCAGGAACAGCAGGATCAGACCGCAGAGGATGCGCAGGGTGTAGAACCAGACCCGTTCGACGGGCGACATGTAGGGGCTCAGCATCTCAAGGCTCCTCAGCTCAGGCGCAGGCGGCTGGCGCCGACCAGCCAGCTATAGATCAGGTACAGCAGCACGGTCGCCAGCAGCAACAAGCCACCCAGGGCAGTGGCCATGCCCCAGTTGATGCTGGTGTTGGTATAGAAGGCGACGAAGTAGCTGACCATCTGGTCGTTCGGGCTGCCGAGCAGCGCCGGGGTGATGTAGTAGCCAATGGCCAGGATGAATACCAGCAGGCAACCGGCGCCTACCCCGGCGTAGGTCTGCGGGAAGTACACCCGCCAGAAGCTGGCAAACGGGTGGCAGCCCAGCGAAATCGCCGCACGCATGTAGCTCGGCGAAATACCTTTCATCACGCTGTACAGCGGCAGGATCATGAATGGCAGCAGGATGTGCACCATCGAGATGTACACGCCAGTGCGGTTGAACACCAGTTCCAGTGGCTGGTCGATGATGCCTATCGCCATCAGCGCACTGTTGATCAAACCGCCGGACTGCAGCAGCACGATCCACGCTGCGACCCGTACCAGGATCGAGGTCCAGAACGGCAGCAGCACCAGGATCATCAGCAGGTTGCTCTGCCGGGTCGGCAGGTTGGCCAGCAGGTAGGCCAGTGGATAGGCCAGTACCAGGCAGATGGCGGTGATCACCACACCCATCCACAGGGTGCGGGCAAAGATATCCAGGTAGATGGCCTGGTCGGGGGTGGCTTTGGCCAGCTCGCCAAGGTCATCGATGCGGTGGTCGAGCGACGCCAGTAGGTAGAACGAGGTCAGCGAGCTGGTATTGCGGCGAATCGCCTGCCAGTAGGCCGGGTCGCCCCAACGCTCGTCGACTGCCTGCAAGGCATCCTTGTATGAGGCAGGCTCGGCCTTGAACGGCAGCGCCCGTGCGGTTTTGGCCAGCAGGCTGCGGTAGCCGGCCAGCTCCATGTTCAGGCGCTTGGAGAGGTCGCCCAGGGTCTGGTTCTTGCGCGACTCGGCCAAATCTTGGCTCAGCGCCTTGTAGACGTCTTCGCCGGGCAGGCTCTTGCCGTCCCACTGGCTGATCAGCTCGACCGTGCGCGGCAGGCCGCCGACCACTTCCGGGTTGCCGACGCTCTTGTACAGCAGCGCCGCGATCGGCACCAGGAACACCAGCAGGAGAAACAGCGCCAGCGGCGCTATCAACGCCTGCGCCTTCCAGCGGTTGACCCGCTCGGCATGCTTGAGGCGCTGCTTGAGACTTGGACCTGCGCCTTCGTTGAGGGGCACTGCAATGGCCATGGCGAACTCCGCGATACAGGCTGAAATTGGGGCCGCAGCGCGGCCCCGCTTCCCGGTTTCTTACTTCTTCGCCGCCCAGGCGTTGAAGCGTTGCTCCAGCTGCTCGCTGTTGTCGGCCCAGAAGGCCACGTCGATCTGCACCTGGTTGGCGATGTTCTCAGGCGTGGTCGGCATGTCTTTCTTCACCGCATCGGCCAGCAGCGGGACGGCCTTGGAGTTGGCCGGGCCGTAGGCAATGTTCTCGGAGTAGGTCTTCTGCTGCTCGGGCTGCACGGTGTAGGCGATGAACTTCTTCGCCTCCTCCACATCCTTGGCGCCTTTCGGGATCGCCCAGGCATCGAAGTCGTAGATGCCGCCGTTCCACACCACCTTGAGGTTGCTCTCTTTCTGCACCGCAGCGATGCGGCCGTTATAGGCCGAGCTCATGACCACGTCACCCGAGGCCAGGTACTGTGGCGGCTGGGCGCCGGCTTCCCACCACTGGATGCTTGGCTTGAGCTCGTCGAGCTTCTTGAAGGCGCGATCCACGCCCTCCTTGGTGCCCAGCACCTGATACACGTCCTTCGGCGCAACACCGTCGGCCATAAGGGCGAACTCGAGGGTGTACTTGGCGCCTTTGCGCAGGCCACGCTTGCCCGGGAATTTCTTGGTGTCCCAGAAATCGGCCCAGCTGGTCGGTGCGGTCTTGAGCTTGTCGGCGTTGTAGGCCAGCACCGTGGACCAGACGAAGAAGCCCACGCCGCAAGGCTGGATGGCGCCCTTCACATAGTCGGATTCATTGCCGAACAGCGCCGGGTCGAGTTCTTCGAACATGCCCTCGTCGCAACCACGGGCCAACTCTGGCGACTCCACCTCCACCAGGTTCCACGACACGCTGTTGGTGTCGACCATGGCTTTGACCTTGGCCATTTCACCGTTGTACTCACCCGCGACGATCTTGCCCTTGCCGGCCTTCTCCCATGGCTCGTAGAACGCCTTGACCTGGGCAGCCTTGTTGGCACCGCCGAAGGAAACCACGGTCAGGTCCGCCGCCATGCTCTGGCCGGCGGCGCACAGGCCGAGAGCCAGGGCGGTCAGTTTCAACTGCTTGCGCATTATTATTCTCTCCACAGTACAGGGTTGGTGAAGCAATCGATCAGTGGGCTTCGGCAATCGGATCGAGCGCGCGGGCGTGCTCCACCTCCCAGCCCAGGGGTACCACATCGCCCACGGCCAACGCCGGGTCGAGCTCGGCGATCGGCTGTTTGACGAAGAAGTCGGCCTTGCCACAGACCTCCAGGCGCACCCGTACGTGGTCGCCCAGGTAGATGAACTCGGCCACGCGGCCAGAGAAGCGGTTGACGCAGCTTTCGCTGTGGCCGTTGAGGCGCACGCGCTCGGGGCGTACCGAAAGGGTCACCGGCTCGCCGGCCTGGCCGACATTCACCGCCAGCGCCTCGACCCGCTCGCCACGGGCCAGCTGCACTTGGCAACGCTTGCCATCGCTGGCCAGCAGGGTGCCGTTGATGCGGTTGTTCTCGCCGATGAAGTTGGCGACGAAGGTGTTGCAGGGTTCTTCATAAAGGGTGCGCGGGTCGGCGATCTGCTGGATTTCGCCCTGGTGGAACACCGCCACGCGATCGGACATGGTCAGTGCCTCACCCTGATCGTGGGTCACGTAGACCACGGTCACGCCCAGGCGCTGGTGAATGTGCTTGATCTCCATCTGCATGTGTTCACGCAGCTGCTTGTCGAGGGCACCCAGCGGTTCGTCCATCAATACCAGCTGTGGTTCGAACACCAGTGCCCGAGCCAATGCCACACGCTGCTGCTGACCGCCGGAAAGCTGGCCGGGGTAGCGCTTGGCGAAAGCATCGAGCTGGACCATGTTCAGCACCCGCTTGACCCGTTCGCTGATGTCGGTCTTGCTCAGGCCGCGCACGGTCAGCGGAAAGGCCAGGTTCTCGGCCACGGTCATGTGCGGGAACAGTGCGTAGTTCTGGAACACCATGCCGATGTCGCGCTTGTGCGGCGGCACGTTGTTGATCGAGCGCCCGGCCAGCTGGATTTCACCGGCGGTCGGGGTTTCGAAACCGGCCAGCATCATCAGGCTGGTGGTCTTGCCCGAGCCGGAGGGGCCGAGCAGGGTGAGAAATTCACCCTTGCGAATGTCCAGGTTGAGGTTTTTGACGATCAGCGATTCGCCGTCGTAGCTCTTCTGCACACCACGGAAGCTGACCAGCGTCTCGCTGGTGGCAGCGTTCGAATTCGCCTCGCTCATGCCTGCACCTTCTTGTTGGAATGACTGCGTAGGCAAAAGAGTAGAAGAGCCGCCAGCGCCCGGAAATCGGCGGTGCTGAGAGAATGTCCTCATCCGGCTGGAAGATTTGTTGTAGGGATTGCCCTACAAGAACGGCGCTTTCAGCACAGACATTAATCCCGGTGGGAGCGGGTTCACCCGCGAAGAGGCCAGCCCAGGCACCGTGCAAATGGCAGGCCTGACCCTTTCGCGGGTAAACCCGCTCCCACAGGATTCGGCGCCGTACAGGCAATGGCAGCTGTCGCAATCAGAACAGTCAGACCAGCTTGTGCTCCATGGCGTACTTGACCAGCTCCGCCAGTGAATTGACCTTGAGCTTCTGCATCAGCCTGGCCTTGTGGGTGCTGATGGTCTTGCTCGACAGCGCCAGTTGCTGGGCGATGTCGTTGACGTTGGCGCCCTGGGCCAAGCGCTCGAACACCGAGAATTCGCGCTCTGACAACAGCGTGTGCAGTGGCCGGGTCTCAGTCAGGCCCACCTCGAAGACCATGCGGTCGGCCAGTGCCGGATCGATATAGCGCCCGCCGCCTGCAACCCGGCGAATCGCCGTGAGCAACAGGGCCGGGTCACTGTCCTTGGTCGCATAGCCAGCAGCGCCAGCTTTCAAGGCACGGGCCGCCATTTGCGCCTCATCGTGCATCGACAGCATCAGGATCGCCGGAGCATCGTGCAACGCGCGGATTCGCGGGATCGCCTCCAGGCCATTCACCCCCGGCATGGAAATATCCAGCAACACCACCTCGCAGGGTGTGTGGCGCAGGGTTTCGAGCAACTGCTCGCCGTTCCCGGCCTCCCCCGCCACCTGCATGTCTTTGGCCAGGCCAATCAACTGTTTGATGCCTTCGCGGACAATGGTGTGGTCTTCGGCCACCAGCACTCGAATCACGCTCGCTCTCCTACTCCAAGGGAATGGTCACGCTCAGGCTGGTGCCTTCGCCTGGTTCACTGTCCAGCGCCATGCTGCCGCCGAGCATCAGCACCCGCTCACGTACGCCGACCAGGCCGAACGAGGCAGGTCTGGGCTGGTCCCGACGGAACCCGGTGCCATCGTCGCTGACGGTCATGCGCAGCTGCCCGTCCTCCCGCACCAGCTCGATCTCCACACTGTGCGCCTGCGCGTGGCGCATCACGTTGGTCAACGCCTCCTGCAGGATGCGGAACAGGCCGATGGCCTTGGCATCGCTCAATGCTGGCAGATTATCCGGCACCTGCACCAGACAGGGTATCTGTGTGCGCGCTTCGAAGCGCCGCGCCTGCCATTCGATGGCCGAGGCAATGCCAGCGTCGAGGATCGGTGGACGCAGCGCGGTGGCTACGTCGCGCACCAACTGGAACAGCTGGGCGATCAGGCGCTTCATGCTGCCCAGGCGCTCGTGCAGCCCAGGATCCAGGTCGGCAAAGGCCAGCTCGCACATCGACACTTCCAGCTTGAGCACGGTCAGCATCTGCCCCAGCTCGTCGTGAACTTCACGGGCGATGCGGGCCTTTTCTTCTTCGCGCACGCTCTCCAGGTGCGCCGACAGTTCGCGCAGCTGTTCCTGCGACTGGGCCAGCGCCAGCTCGGCGCGCTTGCCCTGGGTAATGTCCCAGACGATACCGTCCCAGGCCACCCGGCCATTGGGCAGGCGTCGGGCACTGGCCTTGATGTCGGCCCAGCGTTGCTCACCCTGACGGGTGAGGATGCGCCCCTGCCACGACCAGTCCTGATCGCTGGCAATGGCCAGGTCCTGCACCTGGTGATAGTCGGCCCGGTCGTCCGGATGAACGAGATTGCGCAAGCCCATCAACGGGTGCTGGATCTGCGCAGGCGTGTAACCCACCAGTGCCTCGCTGCCTTCGCTGATGTAGGGAAATTCCGGCTCGCCTTCGGCCGGCGCCGGTTCAAGGCGGAACACCAGGCCCGGCACGTTGCCTGCGATACCCTTGAGCCGCGCCTCGCTTTCGCGCAACGCCGCCAGGGCGCGATGGCGCTCGGTGACATCGGCGAGGTACACCACCAGGTATTCGGCATCGCGAAAACGCAGGAAACTGAGCGACAGCTCCACCGGGAGCAAGCTGCCATCAGCGCGCCGGCATTGGGTTTCGAATTGCCGGGCACCGCCGTCGCCGGCGCGGGCCCCCTTCCACAGTTCCAGCCAGCGGTCCATGCTCAGGTTCGGCTCGAAGTCGCTCAGCGGGCGCTCCAGCAACTCAGCCTCGGCATAGCCGAGCATGGCCTCCACTGCATGGTTGGCGTAGCGCACATGGCTGTCCCAATTGACCCAGAGAATGCCCACCGTACTCTGGTCGATAGCGAACTGGCTAAGGCGCAGTGCCTCTTCGCGGCCCTGCCGCTCGGTCAGGCTTTCGCGCGTGGCCAGCAGACTGCGCTCCAGCTGACGTTGCTGCCGACGCTGCCACACCAGGGTGGCCACGGTACACAGCAGCAACATGCCGAACAGCAACGCCAGGTTCTGCCAGAAGCCCGGCGACTCGCTCAAGCGCGGGTACTTAGGCTGCAACCAACGCTGGTGAAGTTGCTCCAGCGCCTTGGCAGGCATGGCCTGCAGCCCGCGTTCGAGCACATCGGCGAGCATTGGCCAGTCGCGCCGGGAGCCCACCCGCAATAACTGGGGCAAACCTATATCACCCACCACTACCAGCTCGGCGAACTCATTTTCGCGTGACAACCGACTTAGCTGAGCCTCATCCAGCACCGCGTAACTGGCCTGGCCGCCGACCACCCATTGCAACGCCTCGCGTTCGCTGGGCACGCCTTGCACGTTCAGGCCGCTGTAATTACCGCGCAGATAGTCGGCTAGAACGCTGGGCATGCGCACTGCGACGCGGGTTTGCGCATCGAGCTTTTCCAGCTCTACCGACATTGCCCCTGTCCGCGCTCCCACCACCAGTTGGGGGACCCGCATGTAAGGGTCGCTGAACAGCCACAGGCGCAAGCTGGCCGGGGTTTGCGTCAGCCCTGGGGCAAAATCGATTTCTCCCGCCTGCAAGGCATGTTCAAGGCTGGCCTGGTCAGTGAAGTTGCGCCAGGTCAGGTCCAGGCCCAACGCTTGTCCCAACCAGTTCACCAGCTCGACGTTGGCGCCGTAAAGCTGTTGCAGACGCCGGTCGAACTGGGCGTAGGGCGCCTGCAGCACCAGACCGACACGCAAGCTGCGATGGCTTTCGAGCCATTGCTGCTGTGCAGGCTCCAAGGTCACCGCTGGCGACACCTGCGGCCGTGCCAACGCGATCAAGGGCAGGCACAACCAGCCGATAACCAACAGGCGACGCAATCGCTTCATCTACACGCTCGTCTTGGCAAGGGCGGCCATGCAGCATGGCCGCCGCGGGCAAATACTATTAGGCTGCCGGTATCATTCTGGCCTTGGGTTGATTCATGTCCACACTTTATCGCACGACGCTGGCAATGTGCTGCCTGGCCTCGCTCCTACCACTCGCCGCCCTGGCCGCCGATGCGGCCACGCCAGAGGCTGCAACCGAGGCGCCCTCCGCCGCGGCGCCACGCCCACCGCTGCTGGAGCGCAGCCAGGAGGGCGCGCAAGCCCTGGAGCGCCTGGTACCAAAAGCCGAACAACAGACCCTGCAGGCCGGAGCGGACAGCTTCCTGGCCCTGTGGAAACCGGCCAACCTGGCTGATCCGCAAGGTGCCGTGATCATCGTGCCTGGCGCTGGCGAGAATGCCGACTGGCCCAATGCAGTCGGGCCGCTGCGGCGCAAGTTCCCGGATATCGGCTGGCACAGCCTGAGCGTGAGCCTGCCCGACCTGCTCGCTGACGCCCCGCAGGCGCGGGTAGAGGCCAAGCCGGCGCCAGCGCCTGAGCAGAAGACAGGCGAAAGCGCACCGGCCAAGGACACCCCTGCCGACGCCAACGCCAACGTCGCCCAGGCCACGGCCGCCGACGCCGAGACCGCAGAAAGCACCGACGCCGAGCAAGCCAGCGAACAGAACGACGTGGCCGACGCTGAACGCATCTTCGCCCGCCTGGATGCTGCCGTAGCCTATGCGCAACAGCACAATTCGCGCAGCATCGTGCTGATCGGTCACGGCAGCGGCGCCTATTGGGCAGCGCGCTACCTGAGCGAGAAGCAACCGCCGCAGGTGCAGAAACTGGTGATGGTGGCGGCGCAGACGCCGGCGCGGGTCGAGCACGATCTGGAAAGCCTGACGCCAACCCTCAAGGTGCCGACGGCCGACCTCTACTACGCCACCCGTACCGGCGACCGCAATGCCGCCGCGCTGCGCTTGCAGGCCAGCAAGCGGCAGAAGGACAGCCAGTACAAGCAGCTCTCGCTGATTGCCATGCCGGCGAACAAGGACGGCGAGCAGGAGCAGCTGTTCCGCCGGGTTCGAGGCTGGATGAGCCCGCAACAGTAGTGTGAATGGCCAGGGGCGCTGTGCGCCCCTGCTAGAACCCCTGCCGCTTGCGCACGATGGCATAGGCCTGGTGCAGTTCGCGGGTCCGCTCGGTCGCTTCGCGCACTTGCGCCTCGCTTGCTCCGCTGCCCGCCAGCTTGTCCGGATGATGCTTGCTGACCAGGCGCCGGTAAGCCTGCTTGACCTGGTCCCCTTCAGTGTCGGCCTCGATGCCCAGCAAGCGCAGTGCTGCCGCATAGTTCATAGCCGCCGCTGACGCCGGCACCTTGCGCGGCTCGTACTCCAGCGACATTGCCTGTACCTGGCGACGGCTCAGGCCCAGCTTTTGCCCCCACTCCAGTAACAGCTCGCGCTCATGGCGCCCGGCCTTACCGTCGGCCCAGGCCATGCGCCAGCAGGCACGGAGGGTACCCTCGGCAGCATGCGGCTGCAGCCGGATCCGGCGCAGGTGGCCCGACAGCCGGTCTTTGCCCGCCTTGCCCCGGTTGAACGCGGCGATGGCCCGCAACCGCGCCGCCTCGGGCATGTCCAGGCGGACCATTTCCTGCCGCGCCTGCTGAATGTGCTGCTCGGCCACACGACCATCACTCTTGGCCAGCCGCCCGAGCAAGACGAACAGCAACTCATCGTCTTGCAGGACCGGGCGAGCACCCAGGCGTTCGCACATGTCGTCCCAACCCTGCAAGCGCAGGCGTCGGTCCATCGCCTGGCCCAGCAAGGCACCGAGCAGCGCCCCGGGGATACTGGCGACCGCGAAGCCTGCGCCCAACCCGATTACCGTGCCTGGCCACCACATGTCAGGCGCGCTCGCCGATCAAGCGCTCGGCCTCGGCCAAGCGCTCAAGGGTACCGACATCCACCCAAAGGCCACGGTAATGCTCGCCACTCACCTGGCCCGACGCCATCGCCTGACGCAACAACGGCGCCAACTTGAAGGCCCCCGCCTGGCAGCCTTCGAACAGCGCCGGGTGCAGCACCGAGAGTCCGCTGAACGTCAGCGTACCGGGGGCGTCGTCACCATCGATCACCCGATCCTCGCGCAGACGGAAGTCGCCACGCCCGTGATGCCCTGGGTTGTCGACCAGCACCAGGTGCGCCAGCCCACGCAGCGGCGTGCGCAGTTGCGTGAAGTCGTAGTCGGTCCAGACATCGCCGTTGATCAGGGCAAAGGGCTCGCTCCCCAGCAACGGCAGGGCTTTGAAGATTCCGCCGCCGGTTTCCAGCGGCTCCCCTTCGGCCGAGTAACGGATGCGCAGGCCGAACCGGCCGCCATCGCCCAGATGATCTTCGATCTGCTGGCCAAGCCAGGCGTGGTTGATCACCACCTCGGTAAACCCGGCCGCCGCCAGCGCGCGCAGGTGATATTCGATCAGTGGCTGACCCGCGACTGGCACCAGCGGTTTGGGGGTATGCAGGGTCAGCGGGCGCATGCGCTCGCCTTTGCCTGCTGCAAGAATCATCGCCTTCATGCATGCGCTCCGGCTTGCAACTCGGCAATCAGCTGGCCCAGTTCGGCAAGCTCCGGGCGACGGCTGACCACTTCATCTATATAGGCGAAGAATCGCGGGACGTCGGCCAGATAACGCGGTTTTCCGTCACGATGGCAGATTCGCGCGAAGATACCGATCACCTTGAGGTGGCGCTGCACGCCCATCAGGTCACTGGCACGCTGGAAATCGCCGAATACCGGCTGCACCGGAATACCGGCGGCTCGCGCCTGGTCCCAGTAGCTGCGCAACCAGACTTCGACCTGCGCCTGCGGCCAGCTGAGGAAAGCGTCCTTGAACAGACAGGTGATGTCGTAGGTGACCGGGCCATAGACTGCGTCCTGGAAGTCCAGCACGCCTGGGTTCGGGGTGCTTTGCATCAGGTTGCGCGGCATGTAGTCACGGTGCACCAGCACCTTGGGCTGGGCCAGGGCGCTGTCGATCAGCAGTTGGCTGATACGCTGCCAGCTGGCTTTCTGCGCTTGCGTGAAGGCCAGGCCAAGCTCACGGCCTACGTACCACTCCGGGAACAGTTCGACTTCACGGCGCAGCAAGGCGTCATCGTAGCTGGGCAATGGCGCGCCCATTGGCAGACGCTGGAAGGCCAGCAGGGCGTCAATCGCATCGGCAAACAGGCCATCGGCATTGTCGGCCTGAATGATGTCCAGGTATGTCTGATGGCCCATGTCACCCAGCAACAGGAAGCCGCGCTCCAGGTCCTGCGCATGGATCTGCGGCACATGCACGCCTGCACTGGCCAGCAGATGGTCAATGGCGACGAATGGTCGGCAGTTTTCCTGCGGAGGCGGCGCGTCCATGATCACGAAACTGTGGCCCGCCCCCTGCCAGCGGAAGTAACGGCGGAAGCTGGCGTCGCTGCTGGCGGCGGTCAGGCTGCCCTCGGGCACCTCGCCCCAGGCGTTGTCGCGGAAAAGTCGATCGAGCTGCTCATGGAGCCAGACAGTCAGTTGTTGCAGGCGTACATCGTGTTCAGGCATTACAAGGGTCTCCGACGGCCCTAGCCGTCAAGCGGGTCATGCTTTATTATCCAGCATCTTTTTCAGACCATCGAGAGGCGTGCGGCCCCACACGCGGGCAGATGGCACGCAGGAAGCCCGGACTAATAAGATGGCATTGAAATCCCCCGCGTTTCGTAGAAAGTTTCCGTTGCTGGTAACCGGCGGTCTGCTGGCCATGCAACCTCTTGCCACCTCCTATGTGGTGGCTGCCGAGCAGTTCGACTGCCAAGTGTCCGCCTCCGGTGGTTGGGACTGCAAGCCCAAGACCCCAGCCAACAACCTGCCTCCGCGCCCGGTGCACGAAGGTGCTGCGCTCACGTCCGGCACCGAAGCCGAGTCGGCCGAGGCCGAGAGCGCTGACAAGCCGATGCTGGTCACCGAGGCCAAGGGCCGTGGCCTGAAGTCGCGCAGCGAAGACTACAGCCACCTCGACTGGGTTCCACGCGAGAAGCTCACTGCCGCCCAGCTGGCCGAAACCGGCCCGTATTGTGGCGGTGCGTACATCGAGCCGACCCGCCCGGGCATGGCCGACTCCACGCCGAAGGACGAGTCGCCGACCTACATCAACGCCAAGGTCTCCAAGTACCAGCAGGAGCAGCAGATCGCTACCCTCGCGGGTGACGTGGTCATGCGCCAGGGCAGCATGCAGGCCGAAGCCGACGAAGCCAACCTGTACCAGGCCGAGAACCGTGGCGAGCTCAAGGGCAACGTCAAGATCCGCGACAACGGCTCGCTGGTCGTCGGTGACCAGGCAGAGATCCAGCTCGACACCGGCGAAGCCCAGGTCGACAACGCCGAATACGTGATGCACAAGTCGCACATCCGCGGCAACGCCCTGTACGCCAAGCGTGGCGAAAACGCCATCATCCGCCTCAAGGACGGTACGTACACCACGTGCGAACCGGGCAGCAACGCCTGGCAGCTGAAGGGCAACAACATCACCCTGAACCCGGCGACCGGTTTCGGTACCGCGACCAACGTCACCCTGCGGGTCAAAGATTTCCCGGTGTTCTACACACCGTACATCTACTTCCCGATCGACGACCGTCGCCAGTCCGGCTTCCTGCCGCCGTCGTTCAGCAGCACCAGCGACACCGGCTTCATGCTGGTCACGCCTTACTACTTCAACCTGGCGCCCAACTATGACGCCACGTTGTACCCGCGCTACATGACCAAGCGCGGCCTGCTGATGGAAGGCGAGTTCCGCTACCTGACCAAGTCCAGCGAAGGCCAGTTCGGCGGCGGCTACCTCAACGACGAGGACGACGATCGCAAGCTGCAGACGGACTACAAGAAAGAACGCTGGATGATCAACTGGCAGCACAAGGGTGGCTTGGACGAGCGCCTGATGACTGAAGTTGATTACACCGACATCAGCGATCCGTTCTACTTCCAGGACCTGGAAACCGACCAGATTGGCGTCAAGAGCCGGGACGTGGTCAACCAGCAAGGTGCCCTGACCTGGCGTGGCGACACCTACACCGCCCGCCTGAATGCGCAAGCGTACGAGATGGCGACCCTGTCGCAGATTACGCCGTACGACAAGCTGCCGCAGATCACCCTCAACGGTGCACTGCCGTTCCATCCGGGCGGTCTGGACATGGGTTACGAAACCGAAGCAGTACGCTTCGACCGTAACCTCAAGAACGACACGGTGTTCGACAAGGACGGCAACCTCGACACCACCGCCGGTCCCGATGGCCGCCGCCTGGACCAGAACATCACTGGCATTGCACGGGCCAACGGCACGCGCCTGAATGTTGCGCCGTCGATCAGCCTGCCGATGCAAGCCAGCTATGGTTACATCACGCCCAAGCTGAAATATGCCTACACGCACTATGACCTCGATCTGGACAGCCAAGGCCAGGCCCAAGCCATTGCGCAATCGGCCAACCCGGCATACGGCAGCTACAACAGCACGCTGAACCGTGATATTCCGATCGCCTCGGTCGACAGCGGCCTGTATTTCGACCGCAACACCTCGCTGTTCGGTACCAACTACCGGCAGACCCTCGAACCGCGCATGTACTACCTCTACGTCCCGTACAAGGACCAGAAGGACATCCCGCTGTTCGACACGGGTGAAACCCTGTTCAGCTACGACTCGCTGTTCCGCGACAACCGCTTCTCCGGCACCGACCGTATCGGTGACGAGAACAAGCTGTCGCTGGGTGTGACCACCCGCTGGATCGAGGACAACGGCTTCGAGCGCCAGAACTTCAGCATCGGCCAGGCCTACTACTTCAAGGACCGCAAGGTCCAGCTGCCCGGCATCGACTACCGTACCCGCAAGGACTCGCAGTCGGATGTGTCGCCATACGCGTTGCTGTACAACTACTACTTCAACCGCGACTGGCGCTTCAATTCGGACTTCAACTGGGACCCGGACAGCCGCAGCACCCGCTCGGGCAGCGCGATGTTCCACTACCAGCCTGAAGACAACCCGAACAAGGTGGTCAACTTCGGTTATCGCTACCGCAATGACACCATCGCTTACGATTCCACCACCGGTACCTGGAAAGTGGGCGGCGGCGACTATGGCACGCCGGGCGACCCGAACTTCATCAAGGATTACTACAAGATCCAGCAGCACGACTTCTCGGTGATCTGGCCGCTCGTGCCGCAATGGAGCGTGATCGCCCGCTGGCAGCATGACTACAACCGCAACCGTACCCTGGAAGCCATGGGTGGCTTCGAGTACGACAACTGCTGCTGGAAGCTGCGCCTGATCAACCGTTACTGGATCGACTCCGACGACTTTAGCCAGGCTACCCCGACAAACGAAAAGGGTGACCACGGCATCTTCCTGCAAATCGTCCTGAAAGGCCTCGGCGGCGTAGTGGGCAACAAGGTGGAATCGTTCCTCGACCAAGGCATTCAAGGTTACCGTACACGTGAAGACCAAGCTTATTGATCGACTGCGCCCGGTATTGCTGGGCGCTGCATTGCTGAGTGGCGCGGTGCATGCCGCGGTACAACCTCTGGACCGCGTGGTAGCCATCGTCGACAACGACGTGGTCATGCAAAGCCAGCTGGACCAGCGCGTCCACGAGGTGCAGCAGACCATCGCCAAGCGCGGCGGTGGCGTACCACCGACCGGCGCACTGGAGCAGCAGGTACTGGAACGCCTGATCGTCGAGAACCTGCAGCTGCAGATTGGCGAGCGTTCGGGGATCCGCATCACCGACGAAGAACTGAACCAGGCCATCGGTACCATTGCCCAGCGCAATGGCATGTCCCTGGAGCAGTTCCGCGCCGCCCTCGCCCATGACGGCTTGTCGTTCGACGACGCCCGTGAGCAGGTCAAGCGCGAGATGATCATCAGCCGCGTGCGTCAGCGTCGCGTTGCCGAGCGCATCCAGGTGTCCGAGCAGGAAGTGAAGAACTTCCTCGCCTCGGACATGGGCAAGATGCAGATGTCGGAAGAGTACCGCCTGGCCAACATCCTCATCCCGACCCCGGAAGCCGCCAACTCGGACGACATCCAGAAAGCTGCACGCAAGGTCGGCGAGCTGTACCAGCAACTGCGCCAGGGCGCCGACTTCGGCCAGGTGGCGATTGCCAACTCGGCCAGCGAAAACGCCCTGGAAGGTGGCGAAATGGGCTGGCGTAAAGCGGCCCAGCTGCCACCGGACTTCGCCAAGATGCTAAGCAGCATGGCAGTCGGCGACATCACCCAGCCAATCCGTATCCCCAACGGCTTCATCCTTCTCAAGCTCGAAGAGAAGCGCGGTGGCGGCGAGAACGTGCTGCGTGACGAAGTGCATGTCCGTCATATCCTGATCAAGCCGAGCGAAATCCGCAGCGAAGCAGCCACCAAGCAGTTGGCCGAGCGCCTGTACGAGCGTATCCAGAACGGCGAAGATTTCGGCGAACTGGCGAAGAGCTTCTCGGAAGACCCAGGTTCGGCACTCAACGGCGGCGATCTCAACTGGGTCGACCCGAACAGCCTGGTGCCTGAGTTCCGCGAGCAGATGGCCGATGCCCAGCAAGGCGTGGTGACCAAGCCATTCAAGACCCAGTACGGCTGGCACGTCCTGGAAGTGCTGGGCCGTCGCGCTACCGACAGCACCGAACAGGCGCGTGAGCAACAGGCCATGAACGTGCTGCGCAACCGCAAGTACGACGAAGAGCTGCAGACCTGGCTGCGCCAGATCCGCGACGAAGCCTACGTTGAAATCAAGCTGCCTGGCGCTGACCAGGCCGCGAAGTGAAGCCCCTGCGCTTCGCCGTCACTCCCGGCGAACCAGCCGGCATAGGCCCTGACCTGTGCCTGCTGCTCGCCGCCGACGCCCAGCCCCATCCCCTGATTGCCATCACCAGCCGTGACCTGCTCGCCGAGCGGGCCACGCAGCTGGGGCTGGCGGTCAACCTGCTAGCGGTAGCGCCAGGCCAATGGCCTGACCAGCCTGCGCCTGCCGGTAGCCTGTACGTATGGGATACACCCTTGGCTGCGCCCGTGGTGGCGGGCCAGCTGAACAAGGCCAACGCGGCGTTCGTGCTGGAAACGCTGACCCGTGCCGGCCAAGGTTGCCTTGATGGGCAATTCGCCGGGATGATCACCGCGCCAGTGCACAAGGGCGTGATCAACGAAAGCGGTATCGCCTTCTCCGGCCATACCGAATTTCTTGCCGACCTGACCCGCACCGCCCAGGTGGTGATGCTGCTGGCCACCCGTGGCCTGCGCGTTGCCCTGGTGACCACGCACCTGCCGCTGCGGGACATTGCCGACGCCATCACTGCCGAACGTGTGGAGCGGGTTACCCGCATCCTGCACGCCGACATGCGCGACAAGTTCGGCATCGCCAACCCGCGCATCCTGGTCTGCGGCCTCAACCCGCATGCCGGAGAAGGCGGCCATCTTGGCCGCGAAGAAATCGACATCATCGAGCCGACGCTGGCCTGCCTGCGCACTGAAGGCATGGACCTGCGCGGCCCACTGCCGGCCGATACCCTGTTTACCCCCAAATATCTGGAGCACTGCGATGCAGTGCTGGCGATGTACCACGACCAGGGCCTGCCCGTACTCAAGTACAAAGGCTTTGGCGCAGCCGTCAACGTGACCTTGGGCCTGCCGATCATCCGCACATCGGTCGACCACGGCACTGCCCTGGACCTCGCCGGTAGCGGCAAGGTCGACACCGGCAGCCTGCGCGTAGCCCTGGAAACCGCCTACCAGATGGCCGAGAACCGACCATGAACGAGCAATACCAACACCGGGCACGCAAGCGCTTCGGCCAGAACTTCCTGCACGATGCAGGCATCATCGACCGCATCCTGCGCGCCATCAACGCCAAGGCCGGCGAACACCTGCTGGAAATCGGCCCGGGCCAGGGCGCCCTGACCGAAGGCTTGCTGGGCAGTGGCGCTCAGCTGGACGTTGTCGAGCTGGACAAGGACCTGGTCCCGATCCTGCAGCACAAGTTCGCTGGCCGCGATAATTTCCGCCTGCACCAGGGCGATGCGTTGAAGTTCGACTTCAACCAGCTGGGTGTGCCACCACGCAGCCTGAAGGTGGTCGGCAACCTGCCGTACAACATCTCTACCCCGTTGATCTTCCACCTGCTCAGCCATGCCGGACTGATCCGTGACATGCACTTCATGCTGCAGAAGGAAGTGGTCGAGCGCATGGCTGCCGGCCCAGGCGGGGGTGACTGGGGTCGCCTGTCGATCATGGTCCAGTACCACTGCCGCGTGGAACACCTGTTCAACGTCGGCCCAGGCGCGTTCAACCCGCCGCCGAAGGTCGACTCGGCAATCGTGCGCCTGGTGCCGCACGAAGTGCTGCCGCACCCGGCCAAGGATGCACGGTTGCTGGAGCAGGTGGTGCGTGAGGCGTTCAACCAGCGTCGCAAGACCCTGCGCAACACCATGAAAGGCCTGCTCGACAGCGCCGCAATCGAGGCCGCTGGCGTGGATGGCAGCCTGCGCCCTGAACAGCTCGACCTGGCGGCGTTCGTGCGCCTGGCCGATCAGCTGGCCGACCAGCAAGCCTGATTCAGCCTGCACCGGCCCTTTCGCAGGTGAACCCGCTCCCACAGGATTTGCGCAACCCCAGGAGCCTGTGCAGTCCCTGTGGGAGCAGGTTCAGCCTGCACCGACCCTTTCGCGGGTGAACCCGCTCCCACAGGAATTGCGCAACCCCAGGAGCCTGTGCGGTCCCTGTGGGAGCGGGTTTACCCGCGAAGGGGCCGGCACTGACAGCACACCCTCCAAGCCCCTACACCGCTGGCCCTCCACCCTGCCAATGGCCTAGACTGCATTATTGCGTCAGTTCGCCCAAGGCCCTTGCATGTCCGACCCTCGCTATCAGATCGACGTCAGCGTCGTGACCCGTTACCTGAAAGACCAATCCGACCCCGAAAGCAGTCGCTTCGCCTTCGCCTACACCATCACCGTGCAGAACAACGGCCTGGTCAAAGCCAAGCTGCTGTCACGCCACTGGCTGATCACCAACGGTGATGGCGAAGTCGAGGAAGTGCGCGGTGCCGGCGTGGTCGGCCAGCAGCCGACCATCGAACCTGGCCAGAGCCACACCTACAGCAGTGGCGCGGTGATCAGCACACGCGTCGGCACCATGCAGGGCAGCTACGAGATGTTCGCCGAAGACGGCAAGCGCTTCGAAGCCGACATCGCACCCTTCCGCCTCGCGGTTCCTGGAGCGCTGCACTGATGGCTACCTACGCCGTCGGAGACCTGCAAGGCTGCCTTGGTCCGCTCAAGTGCCTGCTCGCGCGGGTCAACTTCAACCCCGCGGTCGACCGCCTCTGGCTGGTCGGCGACCTGGTCAACCGCGGCCCCGAGTCGCTGGAAACCCTGCGCTACCTCTACTCGATCCGCCAGTCACTGGTGTGCGTGCTGGGCAACCATGATCTGCACCTGCTGGCTGCCTGGCAAAATGTCGAGCGTTTGAAGAAGAGCGACACCCTGCGCGAGGTCATCGAGGCGCCGGACGCCGATCAGTTGTTCGACTGGCTGCGCCAGCAGAAGCTGCTGCATTACGACGAGCCCCGCGGCGTCGCCCTGGTTCATGCCGGTATCCCGCCACAGTGGACCCTTGGCCAGGCCCTGAAGCTCGCTGCGGAAGTCGAAGAAGTGCTGCGCGACGACGGCCGACTGAAGCTGTATCTGGATGGCATGTACGGCAATGAGCCGAACAAGTGGAGCAAACACCTCACCGGTATCGAGCGCCTGCGGGTCATCACCAATTACCTTACGCGCATGCGCTTCTGCACCCCCGCAGGCAAGCTCGACCTCAAGAGCAAGGAAGGCCTGGGCACCGCACCCAAGGGCTACAAACCCTGGTATGCCCACAAAGACCGCCGCTCCCGCCACGTGACGATCATTTTCGGCCACTGGGCTGCACTCCAGGGCCAGGTCGACGAGCCTGGCATCATCGCTCTGGACACCGGCTGCGTGTGGGGGGGCGCCATGACCCTGTACAACGTTGACAGCGGTGAATACCACCGCTGCGACTGCACCGACGACGGCAATGTCCGTCTGCCTGCACAACCCACTACACTGAACGATCAATCCTGAAGAGAGCCGTACCATGAGCGAATTCAAGCGCATCCCTCCCGAGCAGGCCCTGGCACTGCGCGCACAAGGTGCGGTAGTCGTCGACATTCGCGACCCGCAAGCCTTTGCCGCCGGCCACATCACCGGTGCCAAGCATCTGGATAACCACTCGGTCGCCGAGTTCATCCGCAATGCCGACCTGGATGCCCCGACCCTGGTGGTCTGCTACCACGGTAACTCCAGCCAGAGCGCAGCGGCCTACCTGGTCGGCCAAGGTTTCTCCGAGGTGTACAGCGTCGATGGCGGCTTCGAACTATGGCGCGCCACCTACCCGGCAGAGACCGCTCAAGGCGCTGCCGAATAATTTTTTCATATTTACTGCAGCCCGCGCCCCACGCGGGCTCGCAGCCCACCTGACGAACGGTCGTTCGTAACTTCTGCACTGCGCGCCCTTGACCTTGCGGATAACCAACTATTCTTAAGCGCAGGCCATCCAAAAAAAGGGGAGAGCCGGTACACCGGCGTGCGGGTCATCGGTAGCGTTTCAGGGTGTTCTGGGGGGTATACAGCAATCGGCGAACCCGGTTGCATGCCAGCATCAGCTGACTGATCCGGCGTCGTCTCCACGTATCGAGCGAGGTGACGTCATGAGCATTTTTAGCCACTTCCAACAACGCTTCGAGTCTACGCGCCAGGAAGAACTCTCGCTGCAGGAGTACCTCGAGCTGTGCAAAGAGGATCGCAGTGCCTACGCATCGGCGGCTGAACGGCTGTTGCTGGCCATCGGTGAGCCAGAACTGATCGACACCTCAACCAACTCCAGGCTGTCGCGAATCTTTTCCAACAAGGTCATTCGCCGGTATCCGGCCTTTGCCGATTTCCATGGCATGGAAGAGTGCATCGACCAGATCGTTTCGTACTTCCGCCATGCCGCCCAAGGCCTGGAAGAGAAGAAGCAGATCCTCTATCTGCTGGGCCCGGTAGGCGGCGGTAAATCGTCGCTGGCCGAGAAACTCAAGCAGTTGATGGAAAAGGTGCCCTTCTACGCAATCAAGGGCTCGCCAGTGTTCGAGTCCCCCTTGGGCTTGTTCAATGCCACCGAAGACGGGGCCATTCTCGAGGAGGAGTACGGCATCTCGCGGCGCTACCTGAACACCATCATGTCGCCTTGGGCCACCAAGCGCCTGCAGGAGTTCGGCGGTGACATCAGCAAGTTCAGGGTAGTGAAGCTGTACCCCTCGATCCTTAACCAGATCGCCATCGCCAAGACCGAGCCGGGCGACGAGAACAACCAGGACATCTCCGCCCTGGTCGGCAAGGTCGATATCCGCAAGCTCGAGGAATTCCCGCAGAACGACGCCGATGCCTACAGCTATTCGGGCGCTCTGTGCCGGGCCAACCAGGGCCTGATGGAATTCGTCGAAATGTTCAAGGCGCCGATCAAGGTCCTGCACCCCTTGCTCACCGCCACCCAGGAAGGCAACTACAACAGTACCGAAGGCCTTGGGGCCATTCCCTACACCGGTATCCTGCTGGCCCACTCCAACGAATCGGAGTGGCACACCTTCCGTAACAACAAGAACAACGAGGCGTTCATCGACCGGATCTACATCGTCAAGGTGCCGTACTGCCTGCGGGTCAGCGATGAGATCAAGATCTACGACAAGCTGCTGATCAACAGCTCGCTGGCCAAGGCCCATTGCGCGCCAGACACGCTGAAGATGCTCGCCCAGTTCACCGTGCTCTCACGCCTGAAGGAGCCGGAAAACTCCAACATTTATTCGAAGATGCGCGTCTACGACGGCGAAAACCTCAAGGACACCGACCCGAAAGCCAAGTCGATCCAGGAGTACCGCGATGCGGCGGGCGTCGACGAAGGCATGAACGGCCTGTCGACCCGCTTCGCCTTCAAGATTCTCTCCAAGGTGTTCAACTTCGATCCACATGAAGTGGCAGCCAACCCGGTGCACCTGCTGTACGTGCTGGAACAGCAAATCGAGCAGGAACAGTTCCCGGCCGAAGTACGCGAGCGTTACCTGCGCTACCTGAAGGAGTACCTGGCACCGCGCTACATCGAGTTCATCGGCAAGGAAATCCAGACGGCCTACCTCGAGTCCTACAGCGAATACGGTCAGAATATCTTCGACCGCTACGTGCTGTACGCCGACTTCTGGATCCAGGACCAGGAATACCGCGATCCGGAAACCGGCGAGATCCTCAACCGCATCGCCCTCAACGAAGAACTGGAAAAGATCGAGAAACCGGCAGGCATCAGCAATCCGAAGGACTTCCGCAACGAGATCGTCAACTTCGTGCTGCGTGCCCGCGCCAACAACAATGGCAAGAACCCGAGCTGGCTCAGCTATGAGAAGCTGCGGGTGGTGATCGAGAAGAAAATGTTCTCCAACACCGAGGACCTGCTGCCGGTCATCAGCTTCAACGCCAAGGCCAGCAAGGAGGACCAACAGAAGCACAACGACTTCGTCACGCGCATGGTGGAACGTGGCTACACCGACAAACAGGTTCGCCTGCTCTCGGAATGGTACCTGCGGGTCAGGAAATCGCAATAAAGCGGCAAGCTACAAGCCGCTCGCTTCAAGCTGCCCAGCGCCGAGCGCAAGCCCGGCGCCGTAGCGTGAAGCAGCGGTGGCTGCTGATTCCAGCAGTCTGAAGCTTGTGGCTTGCAGCTGCTCCCAGCTACCGGAGGGACCATGAGCTACGTTATCGACCGACGCCTGAACGGCAAGAACAAGAGCACGGTCAACCGCCAGCGCTTCCTGCGGCGTTACCGTGAACACATCAAGAAGGCCGTCGAAGAGGCCGTGAGCCGCCGTTCCATCATGGACATGGAACATGGCGAACAGATCAGCATTCCGGGACGGGACATCGATGAACCTGTGCTGCACCATGGCCGGGGCGGCAAGCAGACCATCGTGCACCCAGGCAACAAGGAGTTCACCGCTGGCGAGCATATCCCTCGGCCACAAGGCGGCGGGGGCGGCGGTGGCCGCGGCAAGGCCGGCAACTCCGGCGAGGGGATGGATGACTTCGTCTTCCAGATCACCCAGGAAGAGTTTCTCGAATTCATGTTCGAAGACCTCGAACTGCCCAACCTGGTCAAACGCCACCTGACCGGCGCCGACACCTTCAAGACCGTGCGTGCTGGCATCGCCAACGAGGGCAACCCGTCACGCATCAACATCGTCCGTACCCTGCGCTCGGCGCACGCCCGGCGCATCGCCCTGACCGGCAGCAGCCGTGCGCTGCTGCGCGAAGCACAGAAGGAACTGGACCGGCTGAAAATCGAAGAACCCGACAACTTCACCGATATCCAGGAAGTCGAACAGGAAATCGAACGGCTCAAGGCACGCATCAACCGCCTGCCCTTCCTCGACACGTTCGACCTCAAGTACAACCTGCTGGTCAAGCAACCCAATCCCAGTTCCAAGGCGGTGATGTTCTGCCTGATGGACGTGTCCGGCTCGATGACTCAGGCCACCAAGGATATCGCCAAACGCTTCTTCATCCTGCTGTACCTGTTCCTCAAGCGAAACTACGACCGGATCGAGGTGGTGTTCATCCGCCACCACACCAGCGCCCGCGAAGTCGACGAGGAAGAATTCTTCTATTCCCGGGAAACTGGCGGCACCATCGTCTCCAGTGCGCTGAAGATGATGCAGGAAATCATGGCTGAACGTTACCCGGCCGCCGACTGGAACATCTATGCCGCCCAGGCGTCCGACGGCGACAACTGGAACGACGACTCGCCGATCTGCCGCGAGATCCTGTCCAAGCAGATCATGCCGCATGTGCAGTACTACACTTACGTTGAGATCACCCCCCGTGAGCACCAGGCGTTGTGGTACGAGTACGAGCGAATCGGCGAAGCCTTCCCCGACACATTCGCCCAGCAGCAGTTGGTATCGGCCGGCGATATCTACCCGGTCTTCCGTGAACTCTTCCAGCGCAGGTTAGCCACATGACCGCCAGAGCACAGAGACGCCAACCCATTTCCACCGGGTCCGAGTGGACGTTCGAACTGATCCAGACCTACGATCGGGAAATCAGTCGGCTGGCCGAGCGTTACGCCCTGGACACCTACCCCAACCAGATCGAGGTGATCACTGCCGAGCAGATGATGGATGCCTACGCGTCCGTCGGCATGCCGCTGGGTTACCACCATTGGTCCTACGGCAAGCAGTTCCTCAGTACCGAGAAGTCCTACAGCCGGGGCCAGATGGGTCTGGCGTACGAGATCGTGATCAATTCCGATCCGTGCATCGCCTACCTGATGGAAGAGAACACCATGTGCATGCAGGCACTGGTGATTGCCCACGCCTGCTATGGCCACAACAGCTTCTTCAAAGGCAATTACCTGTTCCGCACCTGGACCGACGCCACATCGATCATCGATTACCTTGTGTTCGCCAAGCAGTACATCGCCCAGTGCGAGGAACGCCACGGCATCGACGCCGTGGAGGACCTGATCGACTCCTGCCATGCGCTGATGAACTACGGCGTGGACCGCTACAAGCGCCCCTATCCGATCTCCGCTGAGGAAGAACGTCGGCGTCAGAAAGACCGGGAAGAGCACCTGCAACGGCAGATCAACGACCTATGGCGCACGATTCCAAAGAGTGCGGACAAAGGCGGTGACCGCGACGATGCCCGCTTCCCCTCCGAGCCGCAGGAAAACATCCTCTACTTCATCGAGAAGAACGCTCCGCTGCTCGAACCCTGGCAGCGCGAGGTGGTGCGCATCGTGCGCAAGATCGCCCAGTACTTCTACCCACAGCGCCAGACCCAGGTGATGAATGAAGGTTGGGCCACCTTCTGGCACTACACGCTGATGAATGACCTGTACGACGAAGGTCTGATCACTGAAGGCTTCATGATCGAGTTCCTGCAGTCCCACACCAGCGTGGTGTTCCAGCCCGGTTTCGACAGCCCGTACTACAGCGGCATCAACCCGTATGCACTGGGCTTTGCCATGTACACCGACATCCGCCGCATGTGCGAAAACCCGACGGAGGAAGATCGCCACTGGTTCCCCGACATTGCCGGCAGTGACTGGCTTTCTACCATCAAGTTCGCCATGAGCAGCTTCAAGGACGAGAGCTTCATCCTGCAGTACCTGTCACCCAAGGTGATGCGGGACCTGAAACTGTTCAGCATCCTCGATGATGACCAGCGCGACGACCTGCTGGTACCGGCCATCCATGACGAGGCGGGTTACCGGATAATTCGTGAGCAACTGGCTGCCCAGTACAACCTGGGCAACCGCGAGCCCAACGTGCAGATCTGGAGCATCGACCGCCGCGGCGATCGCTCGCTGACCTTGCGCCACCAGCAGCACAACCGCAAACCGCTGGGCGATTCCACTGAGGAAGTGCTCAAGCATCTGCACCGCTTGTGGGGCTTCGATATCCACCTGGAGACAGTACAGGGCGACCAGGTGATCAAGACCCATCACATGCCACCGCGCGGGGAACATGCCGAGAGCGGCGACTACGGGCGCATGGACCTCGCCGTCATCCACCACCTCTGATGCACCGCCATTACTGCCAACAGGTTATCCTGTGGGCAGTAATGGAGGCTGCACATGCACATCTACAAAGTCGGCGGCGCAGTACGCGACCGCCTGCTCGGGCTCCCGGTCAGTGATATCGACTGGCTGGTGGTTGGCGCCACGGTCGAGGAAATGCATGCCCTGGGCTTCCGCCCGGTCGGCGCTGATTTCCCGGTGTTCCTGCATCCAGAGACCGGCGAGGAATATGCCCTCGCACGCACAGAGCGCAAGAGCGGACGCGGTTACGGCGGGTTCACCTTTCACGCCAGCCCGGACGTTACGCTGGAGGAAGACCTGATCCGCCGCGACCTGACCATCAATGCCATGGCCGAGGATGAACAGGGCGTGGTCTTCGACCCTTACCATGGCCAGGCCGACCTTGCACAACGCATTCTGCGCCACGTTTCCCCCGCATTCGCCGAAGATCCCCTACGAGTGTTACGTGTTGCCCGCTTTGCCGCACGTTACGCCCCCTTGGGCTTCAAGGTCGCCGATGAAACACTGGCGCTGATGCGCCAGATCGCCGAATCTGGCGAATTGCAGGCGCTGACAGCCGAACGTAGCTGGAAAGAGATCGAACGGGCGCTGATGGAAAGTCAGCCGCAAGTGTTCATCCAGGTATTGCAGGCCTGTGGCGCTTTGAACGAGTTGATGCCTGAGCTGGAACAACCTGCGCACGTACTGGGCGCCCTGCGCCGGGCGGCAGAGCGCCAGCAGCCGCTGGCTGTGCGCTGGGCGTGCTTGCTGCGAGGGCTGGAGCCAGTGGCGATCAAAGCACTCAATCAGCGTTTCAAGGCGCCGCGTGAATGCCAGGAACTGGCCGTGCTGGTGGGTGAGTTTGCCGGGCGGGCTGACAACGCGTTGCAATTAACGCCTGCAAAATTGCTGGAAATGCTGCAGAAATTCGACGTTTATCGACGACCGCAGCGTTTAGAGGATTTCATTGCCGCGTGTGAAATGGCCACCTGTGAAGGCTATCCACAGGGTAATTATCTGCGCGGGGCGGCAGCCGCAGCCCGGGCAGTGGATGTGAAGCCACTGGTGGAAGCCGGGCTGACCGGGCAAGGCCTGGGCGAGGCCCTCAACGGTGAGCGGCTAAAAGCGCTCGAGGCTTACAAGCCGGGCTGACCACACCGGCCCTTTCGCGGCTAAAGCCGCTCCCACAGGGATCGCATCAGACCAAAGCTTATGGGGTCCCTGTGGGATCGCATCAGACCAAGGCCTATGGGGTCCCTGTGGGATCGCATCAGACCAAGGCTTATGGGGTCACTGCGGGAGCGGCTTTAGCCGCGAAAGGGCCGTTACAGGCTCACGCCTGGGTCAGCTGCACGCCCCGCCATTCGAAAGCGACAGGTGCCAACACCTGGTCGATCCGCGCCTCCTGCCACAGCTGCGCCATGCTTTTGCCCGCAGCTGGATGTACAAGCTCCGGCGCCAGCAACGACAAAGGCCACAGCACGAAGGCATTCTTCAGGATCTCCGCCCGAGGCAGCACCAGCCCATCGAACGTGCCATGCAGGTCGTCATACAGGAGTACATCGATATCCAGCGGCAGGCCCTTGCGATCCGGAGCATAGCGACCATTGTCCGCCTCGATGAACTTGAGCCGGCGATCCAGCTCCATCAGCGGCAGATCGGTCTTGCCGGTGACCACGAAGTTGATGAACGGCCCGCTCTTGATCCCCACAGCCTGGCTCTCGAACGCCGGGGAACACTGCATGTCGCTGAGAATGGCCGCCAGCGCATCGAGCCCCGCACACAGGTGCTGGTGGCGATCGATGTTGCTGCCAAGGCCCAGGTAAACGGTGTTCAGAGACATCCGCGCTCGATCTCCACGCCAACACCGCCGCGGGCGGCGGGAACGGCCCCTGGCTTGGTCAGCTTCAACCGCACCCAGGGAATGTGGAACTCTTCCATCAGCGCGGCCACCAGGCGCTCGGCGAAGGTTTCCACCAATTCGAAGCGCGCCTGCTCGGCAAATGCCTGGATCCGCGCCGACACACTGGCATAGTCGAGTGCCAGGTTCAGGTCATCACCGGCGGCTGCCGGGCGGTTATCCCAGGCAAAACTCAGGTCCAGGCGCAGGCACTGGCGAATATCCCGCTCCCAGTCATAGGCGCCGATGACGGTATCGACTTCCAGGCCTTCGATGAACACTCTGTCCAAGCACTTCTCTCCACAGCACGACAAGGGCGACTGGCGCCGTTAGAATCAGGGCGTCCTCGCCCGGAATAGTTAGCATGTTTTGGTTACTGGCGTTGCTCGCCTACCTGCTCGGCTCGCTGTCCTTCGCCATCGTCCTAAGCCGCCTTTCGGGCAGCCCGGACCCTCGTTCCAGCGGTTCGGGCAATGCCGGCGCCACCAACATGCTACGCCTGGCGGGCCGTAAACTGGCGATCCTGACCCTGCTCGGCGACCTGTGCAAGGGGCTGTTGCCGGTTTTGCTCGCCCGCGCTGCCGGCCTTGGCCTGCAAGAGCAAGCCTGGGTCGGCGTGTGCGCAGTGCTCGGCCACCTGTTCCCGCTGTATTTCCGCTTCCGCGGCGGCAAAGGCGTCGCCACTGCCGCAGGCATGCTCATGGGCCTGTATTTCCCAGCCGCACTGCTGGCCATCGGCGCTTGGCTGTTGACCTTCTATCTCACTCGCACCAGCTCGCTGGCGGCGCTTGTGGCAACCCCGCTGACCTTGCCACTTCTGGCTTGGCGAGAGCCGGAGGCGCTGCTGCCGATCGCCGTGCTGACAGTGATGATCGTCTGGCGCCACCGCAACAATCTGCGCGACTTGTTTGCCGGGCGCGAAAGGCATTTCTGACGCGCCCGCACGCCATCACAGCGGCGGCAGCTGCTCCATGGGCCAGCGTGCCTGCACGCTGATGGCCAAGTCCTGCTTCTGCCCGGCCAACAGACGCTGGCAACCGGCATAGGCGATCATCGCACCGTTATCAGTGCAGAACTGTGGTCGCGCGTAGTACACGTTGCCCTTGAGGCCGGCCAGCATGTCTTCCAGGGAGGCGCGCAAGGCCTTGTTGGCGCTCACGCCACCCGCGATGACCAGGCGCTTGAGGCCAGTCTGCTTGAGGGCCCGCTTGCACTTGATGGTCAGAGTCTCCACCACCGCCTGCTGGAAAGCCAGGGACAGGTCGCAACGGGTTTGCTCGTTGTCGTCGCCAGCATTCTTGCATTGCTGCCAGGTGTTCAGGGCGAAGGTCTTGAGGCCACTGAAGCTGAACTCAAGACCCGGTCGATCGGTCATCGGCCGCGGGAACACGAAGCGCCCAGGCACACCCCGCTCGGCCAGGCGCGCGATTTCCGGCCCACCCGGGTAGTTGAGGCCGATCAGCTTGGCGGTCTTGTCGAACGCTTCGCCGGCAGCATCGTCGAGGCTCTCGCCCAGCAGCTCGTACTGGCCGATGCCATCCACCCGCACCAGCTGGGTATGGCCGCCGGAAACCAGCAAAGCGACGAACGGAAACTCGGGAGGGTTTTCCTCCAGCATCGGCGCCAACAGGTGGCCTTCCATATGATGCACACCGATCGCCGGGATATCCCAGGCGAAAGCCAGGGCCTGGGCGCACGAGGCGCCGACCAACAGCGCACCGACCAAGCCAGGGCCGGCGGTGTAGGCAATGGCGTCGATCTCGGTGGCGACGCAGCCAGCTTCCTCCAGCACCTGGCGGATGAGCGGCAGCATGCGCTTGACGTGGTCACGCGAGGCAAGCTCGGGCACCACGCCACCGAACACGCGGTGCAGGTCGATCTGACTGAACAGCGCGTCGGCTAACAAACCGCGCTCGCTGTCGTATAATGCGACGCCGGTTTCGTCGCAGGATGTTTCCAATCCCAGTACTAGCATGGGCTCGTCCCTTGTGGGGGCTGAATTCGAAGCCGCGCATGATAGTCCCCGTGCCGGGTGCCGACCAGCGGTTTTCGATCAGAGGCTTTGCATTCCGGCGTACTAAGGGTTAACATCCGCAACCCTTGAAAACCGACGTTCTCCAGCACACCTTTGTTTTGCCAGGAGCACGTCTACCCCGGTAATGAATTAAGGTAGCCCTGGATGCCAGCCGTCAAAGTTAAAGAGAACGAACCCTTCGACGTAGCTCTGCGTCGTTTCAAGCGCTCCTGCGAAAAAGCCGGTGTACTGGCTGAAGTTCGTAGCCGCGAGTTTTACGAGAAGCCGACCGCCGAGCGTAAGCGCAAAGCAGCTGCAGCTGTTAAGCGTCACGCCAAGAAAGTTCAGCGCGAACAGCGCCGCGCCGTTCGCCTGTACTAATACAGACGTTCTACGCAAGAGCTTCTGCCCTGCCCGGCTCGCTGCCGGGCCGATGGCAGCGGTTTGTTTGGCCTTGAGCAGCTAGCCCAAGGTGCCTGCAGCAACTTGCAGCGGGCAAATGGTTCCAAAGCGTCAGATCTGGTTTCGGCCAGTCGTGCACGTCCTGACTGACGAGCCCCCGGCAAGCCGGAGGCTGGCGACGAGCACACACTCCCTCGCACTTCCCCTAGCATCACTCGCCCCGTTAGCGTTTAGACTTGCCAGTTGCCAGATGACGAGACTGCCATGGCCGGGCTGATTCCCCAAAGCTTCATCGACGACCTGATCAACCGCCTCGACATTGTCGACGTGGTGAGTTCGCGCGTTCAGCTGAAAAAAACCGGCAAGAACTACTCCGCCTGCTGCCCGTTCCACAAGGAAAAGACCCCTTCCTTCACGGTCAGCCCAGACAAACAGTTCTACTACTGCTTCGGCTGCGGTGCCGGCGGCAACGCCCTTGGTTTCGTCATGGACCACGACAACCTGGACTTTCCCCAGGCCGTCGAGGAGCTGGCCCGCGCAGCCGGCATGGAAGTGCCCAGGGAACAAGGCCGTCGCGACAACAAGCCGCGCCAGCCAACCGATTCGCCGCTGTACCCATTGCTCGATGCCGCCTCGGAGTTCTACCGCCAGGCCCTGCGCAGCCATCCGACCCGCAAGGCGGCGGTGGACTACCTCAAGGGCCGTGGCTTGTCTGGCGAGATCGCCCGAGACTTCGGCCTGGGCTTCGCGCCGCCGGGCTGGGACAACCTGCTCAAGCACCTGGGCGCCGACAGTCTGCAGCAAAAGGTGATGATCGACGCCGGCTTGTTGATCGAGAATGCGGAAAGCGGCAAACGCTACGACCGCTTCCGCGACCGGGTGATGTTCCCGATCCGCGATAGCCGTGGGCGCATCATCGCTTTTGGCGGCCGGGTACTGGGCGACGACAAGCCCAAGTACCTCAACTCACCGGAAACCCCGGTGTTTCACAAGGGCCAGGAACTCTACGGGCTGTACGAGGCACGCAAGCACAACCGCAACCTCGACGAAATAATCGTCGTCGAAGGCTACATGGACGTGATCGCCCTGGCCCAGCAAGGCCTGCGCAATGCCGTCGCCACCCTCGGCACCGCGACCAGCGAAGAGCACCTCAAGCGCCTGTTCCGCGTGGTGCCCAGCGTACTGTTCTGCTTCGACGGCGACCAGGCCGGGCGCAAGGCTGCCTGGCGGGCGCTGGAATCGACCCTCTCGGCACTGCAGGATGGCCGCCGTGCGCGCTTTCTGTTCCTGCCAGAAGGTGAAGACCCGGACAGCTTGGTACGCGCCGAAGGCACCGATGCCTTCATGGCCCGGATCAACCAGCACGCACAGCCACTGGCCGACTATTTCTTCGAGCAATTGAGCAACGAAGCCGACCCGCGCTCGCTGGAAGGCAAGGCACACATGGCCACCCTGGCTGCACCGCTGATCGAAAAGATCCCCGGTGCGAACTTGCGTCAGCTCATGCGCAACCGCCTGAAGGAAATCACCGGCCTCGACCCTCAGCAGGTCGAGCAACTGGCGCAACAGGCCCCGGCGACCAGCGGCGTGCCAGATTACGACCCTGGCTATGACTACGATGCCATGGCCAGCTACACCCCCGACTACGGCGACATGCCACAGCCCGACTACGCCCCCGTTCATCAGCAACAGGAGTGGAAGCCAAACAAAGGCGGGGGCAAGAAGCAGTGGGGCGACAAGCCCTGGGACAAGAACCGCAAGGGCGGCAAGCCATGGCAGCAGCGCGACCAAGCACCGCCGCGGGTGCCGGCACCGGTCGAACCACCGACCCTGGCCGCCCTGCGCACCTTGCTGCACCATCCATTGCTGGCCGGCAAGGTCGAGGATGCCAGCCACTTCGCCGACGAAGAACACCTGTACAGCCAGCTACTGGTGGCCCTGATCGAAGCTGCGCAGAAGAATCCTGGGCTAAGCTCAATGCAGTTGATCGCACGTTGGCACGGCACTGAACAAGGCCGCCTGCTGCGGGCCCTGGCCGAAAAGGAATGGTTGATCGTGGCCGACAACCTTGAACAACAGTTTTTCGACACTATAACTAGCTTGTCCGCCCGCCAACGCGAGCGCAGCCTGGAACAACTGCTCAGGAAATCACGTCAAAGCGAATTGACCAGCGAGGAAAAATCACAGCTCCTCGCCCTGCTGAGCCGGAATGTTCCCGCACAAACGCCGACCTCATCTGGCGCGTGAGGCCCATGCTCGGGTATAATCCTCGGCTTGTTTTTTGCCCGCCAAGACCTTCAGTGGATAGGGTGTTATGTCCGGAAAAGCGCAACAGCAGTCTCGTATCAAAGAGTTGATCACCCGCGGTCGTGAGCAGGGCTACCTGACTTACGCGGAGGTCAACGACCACCTGCCTGAGGATATTTCAGATCCGGAACAGGTGGAAGACATCATCCGCATGATCAACGACATGGGGATCAACGTATTCGAGAGTGCTCCGGATGCGGATGCCCTTCTGTTGGCGGAAGCCGACACCGACGAAGCCGCGGCCGAAGAAGCCGCTGCTGCGTTGGCGGCAGTTGAAACCGATATCGGCCGCACGACCGACCCGGTGCGCATGTACATGCGTGAAATGGGTACCGTCGAGCTGCTGACTCGCGAAGGCGAAATCGAAATCGCCAAGCGTATCGAGGAAGGCATCCGTGAAGTCATGGGCGCCATCGCTCACTTCCCGGGCACTGTCGACTACATCCTCGGCGAATACGACCGCGTCACCGCCGAGGGCGGCCGCCTGTCCGACGTCCTCAGCGGTTACATCGACCCTGACGACAACATCGCCGCACCGACCGACGAAGTGCCAGTACCTGGTGCCAAGGTACCAGCGGCCAAGGAAGAGTCGGACGACGAAGACGAGGAAAGCGAAGGGGGTGACGACGAGGAAGAGACCGAAAGCGGTCCCGATCCGGTTGTCGCAGCCCAGCGCTTCGGTGCCGTTGCCGATCAGCTCCAGGCCACCGCCAAGGTCCTGAAAAAGCACGGCCGTGACGGCAAGGAAAGCATCGAGGCCCTCCAGGCCCTGGCTGACCTGTTCATGCCGATCAAGCTGGTGCCGAAGCAGTTCGACGTCCTGGTCGAGCGTGTGCGCGATGCCCTGAATCGCCTGCGTCAGCAAGAGCGCGCGATCATGCAGCTGTGCGTGCGTGATGCCCGTATGCCGCGTGCTGACTTCCTGCGCCTGTTCCCGAGCAATGAAACCGACCAGACCTGGTCCGGTGACCTGGCCAAGCGCAACACCAAGTGGGCAGCTGCCCTGGGTGAAAAGGACGCCGCCATCGTCGCTTGCCAGCAGAAGCTGATCGACCTTGAGACCGAGACCGGCCTGACCGTCGCCGAGATCAAGGAAATCAACCGCCGCATGTCTATCGGCGAGGCGAAAGCCCGCCGCGCCAAGAAAGAAATGGTCGAGGCGAACCTGCGTCTGGTGATTTCCATCGCCAAGAAGTACACCAACCGGGGCCTGCAGTTCCTCGACCTGATCCAGGAAGGCAACATTGGCCTGATGAAGGCGGTGGACAAGTTCGAGTACCGTCGCGGTTACAAGTTCTCGACCTACGCCACCTGGTGGATCCGTCAGGCGATCACCCGCTCGATCGCCGACCAGGCGCGCACCATCCGTATTCCGGTGCACATGATCGAGACGATCAACAAGCTCAACCGTATTTCCCGCCAGATGCTGCAGGAAATGGGCCGTGAGCCGACCCCGGAAGAGCTCGGTGAGCGCATGGAAATGCCTGAGGACAAGATCCGCAAGGTATTGAAGATCGCCAAAGAACCGATCTCCATGGAAACCCCGATCGGTGATGACGAAGATTCGCACCTGGGCGACTTCATCGAGGACTCGACCATGCAGTCCCCGATCGACGTGGCCACGGTCGAAAGCCTCAAGGAAGCGACCCGTGACGTGCTCTCGGGCCTGACCGCACGCGAAGCCAAGGTGCTGCGCATGCGCTTCGGTATCGACATGAACACCGACCACACCCTTGAAGAGGTAGGCAAGCAGTTCGACGTGACCCGTGAGCGGATCCGTCAGATCGAAGCGAAGGCGTTGCGCAAATTGCGCCACCCGACTCGCAGCGAGCATCTACGCTCCTTCCTCGACGAGTGATGACGAACCCCGGCCCAGGCCGGGGTTTTTCTTATCCGACAAATAGTTGTGATCGGCCACTCTGCTGGCTGAATGCCCGTCTACACTCGACTTCAGACCAACTGAATGCGAGGCCGCTATGCTGCCGAAGCCGGCCATTCTGTTGCTGTTCCTGATGCTGTGGAACACAACGGCCGGCGCCCTGACCCTGACAGACGAGGAAAAAACCTGGCTCGCTGCCCACCCGCAGTTGAGACTGGGCGTCGACGCTTCCTGGCCACCTTTCGAGTTTCGTGACCAGGAGGGCCGGTACCAGGGATTGGCCGCCGATTACATCGCCCTGCTCCAGGATCGCCTGGGCGTAATACTGAAACCGGTCGAGCCGAGCAGGTGGACCGAAGTGCTGCAGCAGGCGCGCGAAGGCCGCATCGACTTGCTGCCCGGCATCATGTCGACACCCGAACGCCAGGGCTACCTCGCGTTCACCCGTCCCTACCTCGATTTCCCCATCGTCATCCTGGCCCATGAAGGCGGCCCGCAACCGCGCACGCTCAAGGACTTGTACGGGCTGAAGGTCGCTGTGGTGGAAAACTATGCGCCCCATGAACTGCTCCGCACCCACCACCCGGACCTGAACCTGGTGGCGATGCCGAATGTCAACTCGACCCTGCAGGCACTGGCCACCGACGCGGTGGACGCCGTGGTCGGTGACCTCGCCTCCAGTATCTGGAGCCTGCGCCAGCTCAAGCTCGAAGGGTTGTATGTAAGCGGCGACACACCCTATCGCTATCAGTTGGCAATGGCCGCGCCCCGTGACCAGCAGGTACTGGTCGGCATCCTCGACAAAGTGATGGCCGACATGTCCAGCGAAGAGATCAGCCATATCCAGCAGCGCTGGGTCGGCGCCGTGGTCGACCAGCGGAGCTTCTGGCACGACACGCTGCTCTATGGGCTGCCGGCCGTCCTGCTGCTGATCGCCATTCTCGCCGCGGTCATCCGTATCAATCGCCGGCTCAGTTCGGAAATTTCCAGACGTATCGCCCTGGAACAGGAACTGCGCAGCAGCGAATACCATTACCGCGGCCTGATCGAGAGCCTGTCGGCAATCGCCTGGGAAGCCGACGCCAACGACTTCACCTACAGTTATGTCTCGCCGCACGCCGAGGACCTGTTGGGCTACCCGTTGCACGACTGGCTCAAGCCCGGCTTCTGGCGCAGCATCCTGCACCCCGACGATGCGCTCTGGGCCCAGGCTTTCTGCGAAAGCGAAACCGCCGCAGGGCGTGATCACAGCCTCGATTACCGCGTGCTACGCGCCGACGGCCAGGCGCTTTGGGTGCGCAACATCGTCAGCATGATCGAACACGGCCACCGGCCGGTGATGCGGGGCCTGATGATCGACATCAGCGAGACCAAACGCACCGAAGACGCCCTGCGTCTGTCTGAGCAAAAGTTCGCCTCGGTGTTCGAGCAGTGCCCGGACATTCTGCTGATCGCACGGCATAGTGATGGCGTGCTGCTCGAGGTCAACGAAGCCTTCGAAGAACAGATCGGCCTGAAACCGGGTGAGGTCATCGGCCGTACCGCTACCGAGCTCAACCTGTGGGGGGTCGAAGGCATGGGCCCGAGGCTTCTCGAACGCCTGCACCAGGGTGGCATCCGCAACCTTGAAATGACTTTCCGCCGCAGCAACGGCCAGTTGTTCACCGGCCTGACTTCGGCCGAAACCTTCGAGCTCGACGGCACCCCGGCGCTGGTCGTGGCGGTTCGCGACATCAGCCAGCTCAAGGAAACCCAACAACAGTTGCAGACCTCCGAGGAAAAGTTCGCCAAGGCTTTCCACGCCTCGCCTGACGGCCTGTTGCTGTCGCGCCAAAGCGACGGCCTGCTGCTGGAAGTCAACGAAGGCTTCTGCCGCCTGACCGGTTACGAATTCAACCAGCCGATCGACCAGACTTCCTTCGACCTGGGGATCTGGGTCGACCTCAACGAACGCAAACGCCTGATCGACCAACTGGGACGCAATGGTTTCGTGCGTGACTTCAGCTGCCACCTGCGCCGCAGCGACGGGCAGATTCGCCTCTGCGAACTCTCGGCCCGGCCACTGCCGATCGGTGGTGTCGACTGCATGCTGACCATCGCCCGCGACATTACCGAACGCCACCTGATGCAGGAAAAACTGCAACTGGCTGCCACCGTGTTTGAAAATACCGCTGAAGGTGTATTGATTACCGACACCGACCAGCGCATCAGTGCAGTCAACCGTGCCTTCAGTGAGATCACCGGCTACAGCGAGATCGAGGCGCTCGGCCAGACCCCGCGCCTGCTCGCCTCTGGCCAGCATGACAGCGCCTTCTATGCCGCCATGTGGCACCAGCTCACCGCAGAAGGTCACTGGCAGGGCGAGATCTACAACAAGCGCAAGAACGGCGAACTGTATCCCGGCTGGCTGACCATCAGCGCCGTTCGCAACAATGATCGCAACATCACCCACTTCGTCGCCGTGTTCGCCGACATCTCCAGCCTCAAGCACGCCCAGGCCAAACTCGACTACCAGGCCCACCACGACCCACTGACCGGCCTGCCCAACCGCGCCCTCTTCGAAAGCCGGCTGCAGGCCGTGCTGACCTGCGCACAGGTGTCCAACCGGCAGGGTGCTGTGCTGTTCCTCGATCTGGACCGCTTCAAGCACATCAACGACAGCCTCGGCCACCCGGTTGGCGACCTGTTGCTCAAAGGCATCGCCCAGCGCCTCAAGGAGCAGGTGCGCGACGTCGACACCGTGGCCCGCCTGGGCGGCGACGAATTCATCATCCTGCTGCCCGGCCTGCACAAGCCCAGCGATGCCCATGCCATCGCCAACAAGTTGCTGGCCTGCTTCGTCGCCCCGTTCCAGGCCGGCGAGCATGAGTTCTTTACCAGCGCCAGCATCGGCATCAGCCTTTACCCGCAGGATGGCACCGACGTCGCCACGCTGATCCGCAACGCCGACGCCGCCATGTACCGCTCCAAGGCCAAAGGCCGCAACCGCGTCGAAGCCTACACCCGTGACCTGACCGTACAGGCCAGCGAACGCATCGCCATGGAGCACGAACTGCGCCGCGCCATCGAGCGCAACGAGATGAGCCTGAGCTTCCAGCCCAAGCTGAGCCTCAAGACCCAGACCCTGGTCGGGGCCGAAGCATTGGTTCGCTGGAGCCACCCGACATTCGGCGAAGTGCCGCCCGAGCATTTCATTCACCTGGCCGAAGAGAACGGCACCATCCTGCAGCTGGGCGACTGGGTGCTGGAGCAGGCTTGCCAGCAGATGCATCGCTGGAAAAAGGCTTATCAAGCCTTCGGGCCATTGTCGATCAACCTGGCTGGCGCGCAGCTGCGCCACCCCAACCTCGCCAAGCGCATCGAGCACCTGTTGAAGGTGTATCAGCTGAAAGCGGGCGACCTGCAGCTGGAGATTACCGAGAACTTCATCATGAGCCAGGCCGAAGAGGCCTTGGCCATTTTGCATCAGCTCAAACAGCTGGGCGTGCAGCTGGCGATCGACGATTTCGGTACCGGGTACTCATCGCTGAGTTACCTCAAGCGCCTGCCGCTGGATATCCTCAAGATCGACAAGTCGTTCATTCGCGGCCTGCCGGACGACCCCCATGACGCCGCCATCGCCCGCGCCATCATCGCGCTCGGGCGCAGCATGCAACTGACGATCATTGCCGAAGGCGTGGAGAACCAGGCACAGCAGCGCTTCTTGGCAGCAGAGGGCTGCGAGCAGATCCAGGGTTACATCGTCAGCCTGCCGTTGCCACCGGACGAGTTCGCAGCGACGTTTCTTCGCATAGCACTATCTGATCTTTCGGATGGCACGCTTTCAAAACCCTCGTTATAATCCGGGCACTTACTGAGGGCCTATAGCTCAGTCGGTTAGAGCAGAGGACTCATAATCCTTTGGTCCACGGTTCGAGTCCGTGTGGGCCCACCAGATATGACGGAAGCCGCGCCAATGCGCGGCTTTTTTGTGCCCGAATGTTGACCGTTCAAGGCCTTGCCCCGCTCGGCTGCGGCTGGCTAGGCTAGGGGCCCCTTCGTAGAGACTTACCATGTCGGACTCTCGCCCCATCGCCCTCGACGAAATCGACCATCAGCTGATCGCTCTGCTGCAGATCAACGCCCGTGAGAGCGTCGCTACCCTCGCCCGCCAGCTTGGCATCGCCCGTACCACGGTCAACTCGCGCTTGGAACGGCTGGAAAAGCACAAGGTCATCACCGGCTATGGAGTGCGTCTCGGCCAGCGCCTGATCGGCGGTGGGCTGCAGGCTTATGTCGGGATCAAGGTGCAGCCACGCTCCGGCAAGGAAGTGGTAAGGCGCCTGAGTGCCATGGGGCAGGTGCAGCAGCTGTGTGCGGTGAGTGGCGAGTTCGACTACGTGGCCTGGCTACGCAGCGATTCACCGGAGCAACTCGACCAACTGCTGGACCAGATTGGCAGCGTCGAGGGGGTGGAGAAGACCACCACGTCGATCATCCTCAGCAGCAAGGTCGATCGAGGGCAGCCCGTTTGAAACATCGCAGCACTTGGCTGCGCTGATCGTAAAAAATGATGCTAGTGCCGTCACAATGACGATGAATAATACATTTCGCTAACACTCTGCATCTTAATTACGATATCGCCGCTTCATAAAATGACCGTCAGCCATCTCCTATAATCAGGCTTCGCCCCCTGCGCAGCCGCTCTGGCAAGGTCACTTCATGAACAAGAAAAACCGCCACCCCGCCGACGGCAAGCAACCTATTACCATCTTCGGCCCGGATTTCCCCTTCGCCTTCGACGACTGGCTGGAACACCCCGCTGGCCTGGGCAGTATCCCGGCCGAACGTCATGGCGAAGAAGTCGCCATCGTGGGTGCAGGTATCGCCGGGCTGGTTGCGGCCTACGAATTGATGAAGCTGGGCCTCAAGCCCGTGGTGTATGAGGCCTCGAAGCTCGGTGGCCGACTGCGTTCGCAGGCCTTCAACGGTACCGACGGCATCATCGCCGAGCTCGGCGGCATGCGTTTCCCGGTGTCCTCGACCGCCTTCTACCACTACGTCGACAAGCTGGGGCTGGAAACCAAGCCCTTCCCCAACCCGCTGACCTCCGCCTCGGGCAGCACGGTGATCGACCTCGAAGGCCAGACCTACTATGCAGAAAAGCCCAGTGACCTGCCAAAACTGTTCCACGAAGTGGCCGACGCCTGGGCAGACGCGCTGGAAAGCGGTGCGCAGTTCGCCGATATCCAGCAGGCGATCCGTGACCGTGATGTACCTCGGCTGAAAGCGTTGTGGAACAAGCTGGTCCCCCTGTGGGACGACCGCACCTTCTACGACTTCGTCGCCAGCTCGCGCTCGTTCGCCCAGTTGAGCTTCCAGCATCGTGAAGTGTTCGGTCAGGTCGGTTTCGGCACCGGCGGGTGGGACTCGGACTTCCCCAACTCGATGCTGGAAATCTTCCGCGTGGTCATGACCAACTGCGACGATCATCAGCACTTGATCGTCGGTGGCGTGGAACAGGTGCCTCAGGGTATCTGGCGCCATGTGCCGGAGCGTTGCGTCCATTGGCCAGAGGGCACCAGCCTCAGTTCGTTGCATGGCGGCGCACCGCGCAGCGGCGTCAAGCGCATCGCCCGTGCTGCCGATGGGCGCCTGGCGGTCACCGACAACTGGGGTGACACCCGCCACTACGGTGCAGTGCTCGCGACCTGCCAGAGCTGGCTGCTGACCACCCAGATCGACTGCGAAGAATCGCTGTTCTCGCAAAAGATGTGGATGGCCCTGGACCGCACCCGCTACATGCAATCATCAAAGACCTTCGTCATGGTCGACCGGCCGTTCTGGAAGGACAAGGATCCGCAGACCGGCCGCGACCTGATGAGCATGACCCTGACTGATCGCCTCACCCGCGGCACCTACCTGTTCGACAACGGTGACGACAAGCCGGGGGTGATCTGCCTGTCCTACGCCTGGATGAGCGACGCCCTGAAGATGCTCCCGCATCCGGTGGAAAAGCGCGTGCAGCTGGCCCTGGACGCACTGAAGAAGATCTACCCCAAGACCGATATCGCCGGGCACATCATCGGCGACCCGATCACCGTTTCCTGGGAAGCCGACCCGCACTTCCTCGGCGCATTCAAGGGCGCGCTGCCAGGCCATTACCGCTACAACCAACGCATGTACGCACACTTCATGCAGCAGGATATGCCCACCGAGCAACGCGGCATGTTCATCGCCGGCGACGACGTGTCGTGGACCCCGGCCTGGGTCGAAGGTGCGGTGCAGACATCGCTGAATGCGGTGTGGGGTATCATGAACCACTTCGGTGGCCACACCCACCCGGACAACCCAGGCCCGGGTGATGTGTTCGATGAGATCGGGCCCATCGCCCTGGCCGACTGAAACCAAGGAGGCAGCATGCGCATCGCTCTGTTCCAGGGCGCACCCAACCCGCTGGACGTGCCCGGCAACCTGCAACGGCTGCGCCACCAGGCGCAGCTGGCGGCCGAGCGTGGCGCGCAATTGCTGGTGTGCCCGGAGATGTTCCTGAGCGGCTACAACATCGGCCTGGCGCAGGTCGAACGGCTGGCCGAAGCCGACGATGGTCCTGCGGCCATGGAGGTGGTGGAGATTGCCCAGTCACACCGCATCGCCATTGTTTACGGCTACCCGGAGCGCGCCGATGACGGAGCGATCTACAACAGCGTGCAGCTGATCGATGCCCATGGCCGCAGCCTGTGCAATTACCGCAAGACCCACCTGTTCGGTGAACTGGACCGGGCGATGTTCAGCCCTGGCGCCGACCATTTTCCGGTGGTCGAGCTGAACGGCTGGAAAGTCGGCATGCTGATCTGCTACGACATCGAGTTCCCGGAAAACGCCCGGCGCCTGGCGCTGGCAGGTGCCGAGCTGATCGTGGTGCCGACGGCGAACATGACGCCGTACGATTTCGTCTGCCAGGTGACCGTGCGCTCGCGGGCGCAGGAAAACCAGTGCTACCTGGTATATGCCAATTACTGCGGGGCCGAGGGCGAGATCCAGTACTGCGGGCAGAGCAGCATCATCGGGCCCGATGGCAGTCTGCTGGCCATGGCGGAGCGAGATGAATGCCAGTTGCTGGCAGAGCTTGAGCATGAGCGAGTGATGCAGGGGCGTGAGGCGTTTCCTTACCTGACCGATCTGCGCCAGGAACTGCATTTGCGTCAAGGCTGACAGAGGCCGCTTAGCGGCCCATTCGCGGGCACGCCCGCTCCCACAGAGACCGAGTGATCGTGCGGTCACATGCCATTCCTGTGGGAGCGGGCGTGCCCGCGAATGGGCCAGACCTTTCTTGCAAATGGGTTAGCATGGACACCTGCCCTGGAGTTCCCATGCCTGACACCACCCGCCACCTCACCCTCGCCAACGGTCTGCAGTTGGCTTTGCGCCATGCGCCGCGCCTGAAGCGCTCTGCGGCCGCGTTGAGGGTCCATGCGGGCAGCCATGACGCGCCAACCGCATGGCCAGGCCTGGCCCATTTCCTTGAACACCTGTTTTTCCTGGGCACAGCACGCTTCCCGCTGGAAGACGGCCTGATGCGCTATGTCCAGGCCTTGGGCGGCCAGGTCAACGCCAGCACCCGCGAGCGCAGCACCGATTTCTTCTTTGAAGTACCACCCGCGGCATTGGCCGGTGGCCTGGAGCGCCTGTGCCAGATGCTTGCCGAGCCGGATCTGGGCATCGAACGGCAGCGTCGCGAGCGGGAAGTCATCCACGCCGAATTCATCGCCTGGTCACGCAACCCGCAGGCGCAACAGCAATTCGCTTTGTTGCAATCTGTGGGTGGCGATCACCCCTTGAGCGGCTTTCATGCCGGCAACCGCTATTCCCTCGTACTGGGCGATGGGGCTTTCCAGCAAGCCCTCGCAGGCTTCCACCAGCGCTTTTACCAGGGCGGCCAGATCACCCTGAGCCTGTGCGGCCCGCAACCGCTGGATGAGCTGCAACAGCTTGGCAGCCACTACGCCGGCGTCTTCAAGCCGAGCCCCGCTGTGCTACAAGCCTTGCCACCCGCCTTGGCCGCCAACCAGCCACTGCTGTTCGCACACGACGGCCTGCCAGCAGGGGCAGAACAGGCACTGGAACTGCTGATCGCCCACCTCGGCGACAACCGCCCCGGCAGTTGGCTGGATGCACTGGAGCAACGTGGCTGGCTCAAAGGGTTCAAGGCCGAGAAGCTGCATGCGTTTGCCGGGCAACTGCTCTGGCACCTCGACCTGGAGCTTGCCCCGGATGCCAACAGCGATGAGGCTCTGAAGCTGCTGCACGGCTGGTTCGAGTTCATCGGCAAGACAGACCCCGGCCCACTCAACCGCACGTTTGGCTGTTTGCAACAACGTCGTCAACGCAGCGCCAGCGCACTGGAGCTGGCCCGACGCGACAGCGCCGGGCAGCCGTTTGCAGCACTGGATGCCCAAGCTCTGAGGGCGCTCGAAGCGCTGCTTGAGCAGCTGCCGCGATGCACATACGGGCAATGGCAGCTGCCTGCGCCCGAGCCCTTGTTTTCGGATGAACTGCCCTCTGCCCCAGCTGCTGAGTTGCCAGCTGCATTGTGCATCAGCGACTTGCTGCCACCCTCCAGGCAATACGCAGCACTGTATTTGCGTTGGCAGGTGCCATCGGCATTGCGCCAGCGTCTGTACAGCGTACTGCAACGTGCCCTGCGCCCCCTGCAAAGTCGTTGCGAGCAAGCTTGCGTGCAACTGCAATTCAGCGCGTCGGGCGACAATTGGCAGTTGTGCTGCGCTGGCCATCCGGTAGCCGTGGTACGCGCCGCAGGCCAGGCCCTGGCCCTGATGAAAGTGCCCTCCAACTGGCAGACGTCGCCACCTGAGGCGCCCGCGCTGATCCCGATCAGGGCGTTGATCAGTCAGCTACCTGACGCCGTGCTTGGCACTCGCCCGGCCACAATGCCGTCTGCCACTCTCGACCAGGCGCTGCTCGATGGCGTCTGGCAACACAGCCATTGGCACGGCCTGGCCGTCGGCTTCGAGCCCAGTGCTGTGCAGGCCCTCGGCGCCGTGCTGCAGGGTTGCCCCGGGCAAGGCGGGGCGCCCACGCCGGCTGCCGGCTGGGCTGGTCGCCGCTGGCACCATGCCGAGGTGCCAGGTAGTGAACATGCCCTGCTGCTGTTCTGCCCACTGCCAGCCGCACGGCAAGGCAGCGGTCGCCTGCTGGCGCAGCTGCTACAAGGCCCGGTATATCAACGCCTGCGCGTCGAATTGCAGCTGGGCTACGCGGTTTTCAGTACCTTTCGTCAGATCGAGGGCATCGGTGGCCTGCTGTTCGGGGTGCAATCGCCGCATGCCAGCCAGGCCGAGATCCTCGATCACCTGCGCGAGCTGCTGGGCCGCGGCGTCACCCTCGATGCGGTCGCCCGACAAGCTCTGGCCGAGCAGTTCGACGAAAACGCCATGGCCAACGCCGACGTCACTGAATGGGCATGGCAGACACACCTGGCCAAAGAACCTGGCGGCCTGCTTGCGCTGCGGCGGTCTATTCTGAACACGCAACAGGCAGATCTGGACGGCCTGCTACGCGACCTGCTCGGTACCGATTGGCCGTGGCTTTGCCTGGCCAACAGTGCTGCGCCAGAGGCGTCCTGGCACTGATCTCGCGGGGATTGTTACGTTTGCTGCAAGGGCGCTTATCAAAGAATTAACCTTTCGGTACAAATTTTTCTTGTAAGATAACGCTATCTCAGCCAACGGAACCTCCTGCTCCAGGCGGCACCCAACGAATAGCTGAAGTAACCCAACCCCATCCGGAAGGAGAACGCCCATGTGGACCAAACCTGCATACACTGACCTGCGTATCGGCTTCGAAGTGACCATGTACTTCGCCAACCGCTAAGCCCTGCTTTGCGGATCGACGCCTCGGCCCGCCGGGGCGTCGTTGTTTTCCGGATACGGCTTTTCGCAGAAGGAGTGGCCATGTACATCCAGATTCTCGGTTCCGCCGCCGGTGGTGGTTTCCCGCAGTGGAACTGCAACTGCGTCAATTGCAAGGGCTATCGCGACGGCAGCCTGCGCGCCACGGCTCGCACCCAGTCGTCCATCGCCCTGTCCGACGACGGTGAGCACTGGATCCTGTGCAATGCCTCGCCCGACATCCGCGCCCAGCTCCAGGCCTTCGCACCGATGCAGCCGGCGCGTGCCCTGCGCGATACCGGGATCAACGCCATCGTCCTGCTCGACAGCCAGATCGACCATACCACCGGCCTGCTCAGCCTGCGCGAAGGCTGCCCGCATCAGGTCTGGTGCACCGACATGGTCCACCAGGACCTGACCAGCGGCTTCCCGCTGTTCAACATGCTCAGCCACTGGAACGGTGGGCTGCAGTGGAACCGCATCGAGCTCGAAGGCAGTTTCGTCATCGACGCCTGCCCTGACCTCACGTTCACACCCTTCCCCCTGCGCAGCGCCGCACCGCCCTATTCGCCGCACCGCTTCGATCCCCACCCGGGCGACAACCTCGGCCTGTTGGTCGAAGACACGCGCACTGGCGGCAAGCTGTTCTACGCTCCCGGCCTCGGCCAGGTCGATGCCAAGCTGCTGCAGATGATGCATGGCGCCGACTGCCTGCTGGTCGACGGCACGCTGTGGGAGGATGATGAAATGCAGCGCCGTGGTGTCGGCACCCGTACCGGCCGCGAGATGGGCCACCTGGCGCAGAATGGCCCGGGTGGCATGCTCGAAGTGCTCGACGGCTTCGCGCGCCAGCGCAAGGTGCTCATCCACATCAACAACACCAACCCGATCCTCGATGAAGACTCCCCCGAACGCGCCGAAGTCCAGCGCCGCGGCGTTGAAGTCGCATTCGATGGCATGAGCATCGAGCTGTAAGGAGGCCCCGTGAGCGACGCACTGCCAATGTCACCTGCCGAATTCGAGCAGGCCCTGCGCGCCAAGGGCGCCTACTACCACATCCACCATCCCTATCACGTGGCGATGTACCAAGGCCGCGCCACCCGCGAGCAGATTCAGGGCTGGGTAGCCAACCGCTTCTACTACCAGGTCAACATCCCGATGAAGGACGCCGCGATCCTGGCCAACTGCCCGGACCGCGAGGTACGCCGTGAGTGGATCCAGCGCCTGCTCGATCATGATGGCGCGCCAGGCGAGGACGGCGGTATCGAAGCCTGGCTGCGACTGGGCCAGGCGGTCGGCCTCGACCCTGACCAGCTACGTTCCCAGGAACTGGTGCTGCCCGGCGTGCGTTTCGCGGTCGACGCCTACGTCAACTTCGCTCGCAGGGCCAGCTGGCAAGAAGCGGCCAGCAGTTCGCTGACCGAACTGTTCGCCCCGCAGATCCACCAGTCCCGCCTGGACAGCTGGCCACAGCACTACCCGTGGATCGACCCGGCTGGCTACGAGTACTTCCGCACTCGCCTGGGCCAGGCCCGGCGTGATGTCGAGCACGGCCTGGCAATCACTTTGCAGCACTACACCACCCGTGCGGGCCAGGAGCGTATGCTGGAAATCCTGCAGTTCAAGCTGGATATCCTCTGGAGCATGCTGGATGCCATGAGCATGGCCTACGAGCTGAACCGCCCGCCTTACCACACCGTCACCCCGCAACGGGTCTGGCACAAGGGGATTGCCCTATGAGTTTCGACCGCAAGCAAGTGCCGAGCTGGCGCCCCGGCTACCGCTTCCAGTACGAGCCGGCGCAAAAAGGCCATGTGCTGCTGTACCCCGAAGGCATGATCAAGCTCAACGACAGCGCCGGCCTGATCGGCGGGCTGATCGACGGCAAGCGTGACGTGGCGGCGATCATCAGAGACCTCGAACAACAATTCCCTGGTGTGCCCGAAGTCGCAGACGATATCGAGCAATTCATGGAGGTGGCCCGTGCCGAACACTGGATCGTCCTCGCCTGAGGTACCGGTCGGCCTGCCGCTATGGCTGCTGGCCGAGCTGACCTACCGCTGCCCGCTGCAATGTCCGTACTGCTCCAACCCACTGGACTTCGCAGCCCAAGGCCAGGAGCTGAGCACTGCGCAGTGGTTCAAGGTGATGGCCGAAGCCCGCGAGATGGGTGCCGCGCAGATCGGCTTTTCCGGTGGTGAGCCGCTGGTGCGCCAGGACCTCGCCGAGCTGATCGGCGAGGCCCGTCGGCTGGGCTACTACACCAACCTGATCACCTCCGGCATCGGCCTGACCGAAGCGCGCATCGCCGCCTTCAAGGAAGCCGGGCTGGACCATATCCAGATCAGCTTCCAGGCCAGTGACGAACAGGTCAACAACCTGCTGGCCGGTTCGAAGAAGGCCTTCGCGCAGAAGCTGGAAATGGCCCGCGCGGTAAAGGCCCACGGTTATCCGATGGTGCTCAACTTCGTCACCCACCGGCACAACATCGACAAGATCGACCGCATCATCGAGTTGTGCATCGCCCTTGAGGCCGACTTCGTCGAGCTTGCCACCTGCCAGTTCTACGGCTGGGCGCACCTCAACCGCCTGGGCCTGCTACCGACCCGCGCACAGCTCGAACGTGCCGAACGCATCACCAATGAGTACCGGCAGAAGCTCAAGGCCGAGGGCAGCCCGTGCAAGCTGATCTTCGTCACCCCGGATTACTACGAAGAACGCCCCAAGGCCTGCATGAACGGTTGGGGCAGCCTGTTCCTGACCATCACGCCGGACGGCACTGCCTTGCCCTGCCACGGCGCCCGGCAATTGCCGGTGCAGTTCCCCAACGTGCGCGACCATGACCTGCACCACATCTGGTACGACTCGTTCGGCTTCAACCGCTTCCGCGGTTACGACTGGATGCCCGAGCCTTGCCGCTCGTGCGATGAGAAGGAAAAAGACTTCGGCGGCTGCCGATGCCAGGCCTTCATGCTGACCGGTGATGCCAGCAAGGCCGACCCGGTATGCGCCAAGTCTGCTGACCACGGCATTATCCTCAAGGCCCGTGAAGAGGCGGAAAGTGCCCAACTTGCCATCGAAGAGCTGACCTTCCGCAATGAGCGCAACTCCCGTGTCATCGTCCGCGGCTGACTTCAGCGCCGCCCAGGCCGTCGCCGCCGGCACCGACTTTGCCGAACTCAAGCTCGGCGACGCAGGCCTGTTCTGGAACGAGTTCCGCCCCGCCGATGGCGTTTGCCGCATCTGGCAGTGGCGTGACCACCAGGCACGTTGCCTCACGCCCGATGGCTTCAGCGCGCGCAGCCGGGTCTATGAATACGGCGGCGGCAGCTTCTGCCTGGGCGGTGACGGGCTGCTGTTCGTCAACGAAAAGGATCAGCAGGTCTATACCCAGCGCCTTGAAGGCGGTGCCCCGCGCGCCCTGACCGCCGAAGCCGACTGCCGTTATGGCGATGTGCAGTGGCACGACGGCAAGGTACTGGCAGTCGAAGAGCGCCATGGCGAAAGCGTCGAGCATCGCCTGGTGGCATTGGCCGAGAGCTCCCGCGAGGTGCTCGCCGAAGGGGCTGACTTCTATGCTTCGCCCACGGTCAGCGCTGATGGCCAACGCCTGGCCTGGGTCGAATGGGACCGTCCGGCACAACCCTGGACCGTTACCCGACTGTTGTGCCGCGAGCGTGACGCCAACGGCTTCTGGGGAGCCGCACGCTGTATCGCCGCCGAGGATGAATCACTGCAACAGCCGCGTTTCGACACCGAAGGCCGCTTGTACTGTCTGTCTGATCGCAATGGCTTCTGGCAGCCTTGGGGCGAGGTCGACGGCTTCTGGCAGGCGCTGCCGGCCGAGCCCGCCGACCACGCAGCCGCGCCCTGGCAACTGGGCGCCAGCACCTGGCTGCCACTAAGCCCGCAACACTACCTGGCCACCTGGTTCGAAGGGGGTATCGGGCAACTGGGCCTGCACGATGAAAATGGCCGCATGGAGCGCTTCGCCAGTGCCTATACCCGGTTCCGCAACCTGGCAATGGATGCCAAATACCTCTATGCCGTCGCAGCCTCACCGATCAGCCCGCCAGCAATTATTGCCATCGCCCGCGTCAACCATGAGGTCAGCGTGCTGGCCGGTGGCGCTGAAGTGCTACCTGCAGCGCACATCAGCCTGCCGCAATCGATCCATTACAAGAGCGGCGACGCGTTTGCCCATGGCTTCTTCTATCCGGCAACGGCCACCAAGGGCCCTGCACCTTTGCTGGTATTTATCCACGGCGGTCCGACTTCGGCCTGCTACCCGGTACTCGACCCACGCATCCAGTACTGGACGCAACGCGGTTTCGCCGTTGCCGACCTGAATTACCGGGGCAGCACGGGCTATGGCCGGGAATACCGCCAGGCCCTGCACCTGCGGTGGGGCGAAAGCGATGTGCAAGATGCCTGTGCCGCCGTCGAGTACCTGGCTCGGCAAGGGCTGATCGACCCCGGCAAGGCCTTCATTCGCGGCGGCAGTGCTGGTGGCTACACCACGCTGTGCGCCCTGGCATTCCACGACGTGTTCCGCGCTGGAGCCAGCCTTTACGGAGTCAGTGATCCGATTGCCCTGGGCCAGGCCACGCACAAGTTCGAAGGTGATTACCTGAACTGGCTGATCGGTGACCCGCAGCAAGACGCCGAACGTTATCGCCAGCGCACGCCGCTGCTGCATGCCTCGCAAATCAAGGTGCCGGTGATCTTCTTCCAGGGCGAACTGGATGCTGTGGTGGTGCCGGAGCAGACGCGCTCGATGCTGACCGCGTTGCAAGCCAATGGCATCGAGGCTGAAGGGCATTTCTATGCAGGGGAACGGCACGGGTTGCGCAAGGCCGAGAACCTGGCGCATGCGCTGGAAGAAGAGTGGAAGTTCTATTGCAGGGTGTTGGAGGGCTGACAGCCTGGGGCCGCTCTGCGGCCCCGGCATCCTCAGCGCTTGGCGATAATGTAGACCGCATGCACGATCCCGGGAATGTAACCCAGCAGGGTCAAAAGAATGTTCAGCCAGAACGCCCCGCCAAACCCCACCTGCAGAAATACACCCAGCGGCGGCAGGATGATGGCGATGATGATGCGAATGAAGTCCATGCGGGTCTCTCCTGAAGGGGTTACAAGGAAGACCCGTTGCGCTTGCTGGAGGTTCCACAGGCAAAAAAAAACGCCCCGGGCCAAATGAAACAGGCACGGGGCGATGCGCAGAAACGCCAGACGGTTCGTTGAGTTCTTGATCAGGCCGGCATTTCGCGGCGGGCCTGCAGTTGCGCATGCAAGCGGGCAAAGGCTCGGGCCAGGCGCAGGAGCATTTCATCGATATTGCCCTTGCTGACGGTCAACGCTGGCGAGAAACGCACCACATCCGCCTGCGGTGCATTCAGCAGCAAGCCTTCGTGCAAGGCAGCCTCGACCAGTTCCTTGGCGAGGTTTTCCTGCAACTGCAACGCCCACAACAGCCCTTGGCCGCGCACCTGGCCCTGGCCATAGCGGCCAGCCAGGCGGCTAAGGCCGTCGCGCAAATGGCGGCCGCTGTCTTGCACCTGCTCGAAGAAGCCAGGTTCCAGCACGGTTTCCAGCACGGCCAGGCCGGCGGCGCTCATCAGTGAATTGCCGTGATGGCTACCCTCCAGTTCGCCCGGCTCGGCGCAGCAGGCGGTCCCGCGGGCCAGCAAGGCCGCCAGCGGCACGCCACCACCCAAGCCCTTGCCCAGCGTGATGATGTCGGCACGCACACCGTAGGTCTGTTCTGCCAGCAACGCCCCGCAGCGGCCGATACCCGTCTGCACTTCGTCGAGAATCAGCAGAATGCCCAGTTCCCGGCAGAGCTTTTCCACGCCTTGCAGGTACTCGCGCGTAGCCGGAATCACCCCCGCCTCGCCCTGGATCGGCTCGAGCATGATTGCCACGGTGCGCGAATCGACCTCGGCATGCAGCGCCGCCAGATCGTTGAACGGCACCTTGCTGAACCCCGGCAGGCCCGGTTCGCAGCGGTTGCACGGCAGTGGGTCGGAAGCTGACAGCGCACCCAGGCTACGGCCATGGCAGGCCTGACTGGCAGTGATGATGTGATAGGCGCCATTACGGTTCAGCTGGCCCCACTTGCGCGCCAGCTTGATCGCCCCCTCACAGGCCTCGGCGCCGCTGTTGAGCAGGTAGGCCTGGTCGCTGCCAGTGCTCTGGCACAGGCGGTTGACCAGCGCCAACAGGCCACGGCTGTGGTAACCAGCACCTGGGTTGATCAGCGCCTGGGCCTGGTTGCCCAAGGCTTTGACCAGCGCCGTCGGGCTGTGCCCAAGGCTGTTGACTGCCCCGCCCTGGGTGAAATCCAGGTAGGCATGCCCTTCGCTGTCCCACAACCAGGAGCCCTGGCCACGCACGAACACTTGCGCAGCACGCTCGGTGCTCGGCATCAGATGCTCACGCGACAACTGCGGCGCATCCGCCACAATCGCCGGCGCACGCTTGGGCTCGGCAACTGCGGGAGCCGAACGGCGCAGGTTGAACAGGTTCATCGGGGCTCCACCCAATCAGGAAAGAGGCGGCCAGGGATCCGGTCGTATTGCCGACGCTGGATAATTTTGCCTTGCCTATCAAAAGTGTTTTTCAAATGCGGTAACAATGCGCTCAGCGATCGCTGTAAGCCATTGGAATACAGCGATAGACTAGGCTTCAGCGGTGCTTGCGGCCATTTCGTTTTCCCAGCTTTTTCGATAAGTGATACTTATGGATTTTCGCCAACTGCGTTATTTCGTCGCGGTGTATGAAGAGGGCCATGTCGGCCGCGCCGCCGAACGCCTGTCGCTGTCGCAACCGGCACTGTCACAGCAGATTCGCCAGCTTGAGCACAGCCTCGATCTCAGCCTGTTCGAACGCAGCAACAAACGCCTGCTGCCGACCCTGGCCGCACACACCCTGTACAACCATGCCCTGCCGCTACTGGATGGCCTGCAGCGGGCCCATGAGGCCATGCGCAACTTCAAGGGCCAGTCCTTGCGCACCTTGGCCATCGGTGTGCTGCAGACCGTGCGGCCAAGCCTGGTGCCACAGCTGCTGGAGCGTGTGCGCAAGGCACAGCCGCATCTGGTGGTGCAAATCTATGAGCTGTCGGGGCTGGAGATCGAACGGCGGCTGCTCAATGGCAACCTCGACATTGGCATCAGCTACCTGCCACCGCGCCAGCCTGGGTTGCACGGTTCGCTGCTGTACGAAGATGAGTTGCAAGTGGTCATCCCGGACACCCACCCTTTGAAGGACTTCAAGAAAGTCTCGATCAAGCAGGCCGCCGAGCTGCCCATGCTGATGCTCGGTGAGGAATTCCAGATCCGCCAGATCTGGAAGGAACAACTGGCCGCACAGGGCCGCCGACCGCAGGTGCAAGCCGAAATGAACAACATGGCCGGGATTCTCGACAGCCTGGCGCACACCTCGCTGGCGACCATTTTGCCAGGGCGGGCCAAGGATGCTGCCGAAGATGATCAGGGCTTGCTATGGAAACCACTCAGCGAGCCACGCGTGCCGCTCAAGGTCGGCTTGGTGTTTCGTGATGCCCAGCGCCAGCAGGCCTCGGTGGAGCTGCTGCGCACGCTGCTGGAAGAGGAGACCGATGCCCGACAGCTGGGCGCCCCGCCGCTGGATGTGCTTGGCTGAAAACATGCGGACGAAGAAAACCCCGCCGAAGCGGGGTTCTCTAGACTGTTTCCCTGTGACATCCGTATCGCCCCGCCATCCTGGCAGGAAATCCTTCGTTGTCCCTGTTCTGTCCTTTGCGCTTCCTGCGCAACGTCCATGTACAAAGATTAACCGTGGATCCAATCTGGCACCAGTGGCGAAAAGTCACCACGTTATGTAGGAAAAGGCTTACAAGAAGTAGTCTTTCGCAAACATATCAGTCAATCAGAACTGCTCGGCATCCAGCAGGTACAACGACTCGCTGCCAGCCTTCACCGAAGCCACCAGCGAGCCCACCCGCGGCAGCAGTCGTGCGAAGTAGAACCGCGCCGTGCCCAGCTTGGCCGCATAGAACGCCTCGTCGCCCTCAGCCGCCTTGGCCGCCCGGGCCATCAGCGCCCACATGTAGGCATAGGCCACATAACCAAAGGCATGCAGGTACTCGACCGACGCGGCACCGATTTCATTCGGGTTGCCCTTGGCCTGCTCCAGTACCCATTCGGTCAGCCCATCGAGCTGATCCAGGCAGGCGCCCAGCGGCTGGGTAAACTCGTCCAGCTGGCCATCCGCGCTGGCAATGAACTGGCGAATCTCGTCAGAGAACAGCGTGTAGTAGGCCCCACCGCTGGCCACCACCTTGCGCCCCATGAGGTCCAGTGCCTGGATACCGTTGGTGCCTTCGTAAATCTGGGTGATACGCACATCGCGCACCAGTTGCTCCTGGCCCCACTCGCGAATGTAGCCATGGCCACCGAATACCTGCTGGCCATGCACCGTGCACTCGAGGCCAAGGTCGGTGAGGAAGGCCTTGGCCACCGGGGTCAGCAGGGCCACCAGCTCTTCGCTGCGTTTGCGCGTTGCCGGGTCCTGGCTGTACTTGGCGCTGTCGAGCTGCATCGCCACGTAGGTGGAGAAGGCACGACCGCCCTCGATCAACGCCTTCATGGTCAGCAGCATGCGCCGCACATCGGGGTGGACGATGATCGGGTCGGCGGCCTTGTCCTTGGCTTGCGGCCCGGTCGGGGCACGGCTCTGCAGGCGATCACGGGCGTATTCCACGGCGTTCTGGTAGGAACGCTCGGCCGACGCCAGGCCTTGGATACCCACGCCCAGGCGCTCGTAGTTCATCATGGTGAACATCGCCGCCAAGCCCTTGTTCGGCTCGCCGACGATGTAGCCGACCGCCTCGTCGAAGTTCATCACGCAGGTCGCCGAGGCCTGGATGCCCATCTTGTGCTCGATCGAGCCGCAGGTGGCCGGGTTGCGCGCGCCGAGGCTGCCGTCTTCGTTGACCAGGAACTTCGGCACCAGGAACAGCGAGATGCCTTTGGGCCCCGCCGGTGCATCCGGCAGCTTGGCCAGCACCAGGTGGATGATGTTCTCGGTCAGGTCATGCTCGCCGCCGGTGATGAAGATCTTGGTGCCGCTGACCTTGTAGCTACCGTCGGCCTGGGGCTCGGCCTTGGTGCGGATGATGCCCAGGTCGGTACCGGCATGCGGTTCGGTCAGGCACATGGAGCCTGCCCAGACACCGGCGTACATGTTGGGCAGGTACTTTTCCTTCAGGGCCTCACTGGCGTGGGCATTGATCGACAGGCAGGCGCCGGCGGTCAGCATCGGGTACAGGCCGAATGCCAGGCTCGAGGCGTTGACCATTTCCTCGACCTGGGCCGAGATCGCCTTGGGCATGCCCATGCCGCCGAACTGCGGGTCACCGCCCACGCCCACCCAACCGCCTTCGGCGTAGGTGTTGTAGGCCTCGATGAAACCGGCAGGGGTACGCACGGCACCGTTGTCCCAGTGACAGCCTTCTTCGTCGGCGGCACGGCTGAGGGGGGCGATGCTCTTGCTGGTGACCTTGCCGGCTTCTTCAAGCACAGCCATGGCGGTGTCCGCATCGACCGCCTCGGCCAGTTCGGGCAGCTGCGCCCACAACTCGGCCACATTGAAGACTTCATTCAGTACGAAGCGCATGTCGCGCAGGGGCGCTTTATAGTCAGCCATGACAACCTCTCGCTGGTCGGGTCGGGGCGGCCACACGGACCGCGGCACGGGGTTCTTGAAACAAACAACCCGGGGTTGAATCCAGTGTAACCGAACAACTTTTGCGAGACATAGGGTCATCACGCGACCGTATAGTCCATTTCGGTCACGCCATTCGCACGGCACCACGCTGGGATTGTTGACCATAGACCATGACGCAGTTACGGCCCGCACCCTTGGCACTGTAGAGCGCCTGGTCGGCGGACTTGAGCACTTCCTCCGGGTTGCGATGATCGACCAACCGTTCGGCGACACCGATGCTGATGGTTACCGAAACCGTGCCGCCCGCGCTGCCACTGCGGCGCTGACGCCCGGTGGAATCGTCCTGCGGGCGGCTGTTCTGATCACGCAGGTGCATGGTGTAGTTGGCGATCATCTCGCGCACTGCTTCGACGTGCGGCACGCACTCTTCTGCCGTCTTGCCGGCGAACACCAGGGCAAACTCTTCACCCCCGTAGCGATAGGCGCGGCCCCCACCGGTCACCTTGGACAACCGGCTGGCGACCAGCCGCAGCACTTGGTCACCGACATCGTGGCCGTGGGTGTCGTTGAATTTCTTGAAGTGGTCGACGTCGGTCATCGCGATCACGTAGTTGCGACCCAGGCGTTGCATGCGTTCGTTCAGCGCACGGCGCCCCGGCAACCCGGTAAGCTCGTCACGGAAGGCCATCTGGTAGGCCTCGTGCGATACCGCAGCGGCAATCATGAGCATCACCTGGCTGCACATGATGTTCAGGGTGAACGGCAGGATGAAGGTCTTGGGCAGCATCCAGAAGATACCGACCAGGCCGATCAGCTGTGCAGCATGCAACGGCCGGGGCTCGCGCAGGTATTGCACAACCAGCAGGATGAACACCACCAGGAACACCGGGTAGACCATCTGGATCAGGCTCATCCACTGGCCGTGCAGCGAGGGCCAGCGGATCTCCGCCAACCAGGCCAGCAGCGCCTGCGGGAAGCTCTGCTCCAATGCCACGGCCACGCTGCCGACGGCGAACAGCACGGCGAAGCGGGCCAGCAGGTCCTGGGCCAGGTGAGTGCGTTCCTGCCAGGCGCCGAACAGGCCGTACAGGGCAGGCAGCAACAGGCACACAAGGTGGAAAATCACGGCTGCGTCCTCGCGCACGCGGCCATTGTCACGGTAGAAATCGGTCTGCGTGTCGAGCAGGAAATATGCGATGTACACCGTCACCATCAGGAACAGTTCACGCTGGCGGCGATACACGGCGCAGTAGGCGCCACCCAGCAGCAGGACCAAGGTGGGAAGAACATTGAACAGGGATGTGAAGAAGACGCTGAGGTCTCTTACATAAGCCGCCGCGAGCCCGGCCAGCAGCAAAAACAGCGAAGGCAGGAAATGGCTCGCGCGAACAGCGTTTAGACGAAACAAGGGCAATCTCCGACCCGGCAGATCAATAATAGCATTGTGCCTCTAGTTCATCGGCAGCACACGTGAATAGATGAATACACCGGTGGGTTAACGGCAGCGGGGGTGGAGGGCTTGAGCTTTTCTTGTAACTGAAAGCGACCGCGATCCCTGTAGGAGCGGCCTTGCCGGGGCGCCGGACCGGCAAGGCCGCTCCTACAGGGCGACCACGTTACAGGTCGTTGTTGAATGGCAGCAGCGGCCCCTGCGCAGTGGAGCGACCTGCGGCACCGACGGCATTGAGCTGGAACTCGGCGTCTTGTGCTTGCCGAGAGGTGATCTGGGCGCTGGCCGGTTTTTGCCCGACCGAGTTCTCATCGCCCTTCTCACCCTGCGGCAGGACAAGGGACGGATGATCGAACGGCGCCCGCTCCCAAGCCACGCGCGGATCGGTCAAGCCGACTTCCATGAACTTGACCAGTGCATCCATCTCATCCGCCGTCAGGTTCAGCGGGGTCATGTCCGGATCGAGATTGGAGCCGTTGTGCTGGTTGACTGCCGGGTGCTCGAAGCCGCTGGTGTTGCTGGCGTCTTCGCCGCGCCGGTCACCGCCGCGGTTGTAGAATTCCATCACCTGCTGCAGCGTTGCCCGGCTGCCGTTGTGGAAGTAGGGCCCGGTCAAGGCGATGTTGCGCAGGGTCGGGGTCTTGAAGGCGCCATCGACCGCGTCGCGGAAACCGACACTGGGCTTGAGCGTCGGGTCGCAGGGGACTGCTGCGCTCAGTGGCACTTCGAAGGTGCACACATCGACCTCCAGTGGGTCGGGAACATTCCCGCCTTGCAGTTGGCTGTTGTACTCACGGGTGAAGGACAGAGGATTACCCCAGGCGTCCGAGCCCCCCAGAGCCAGGTCCTCGGAGGTGGGGCGCACACCGGTGTTGTAGAACCCATTGTCATAGAGCGTGGTCAGGCCGTCAGCCATGACCATGCGCTCGACGCGCTCATGCGGCTGGAACAGCAGCCTGCTGCCCGCGTTGGTCAACTCCGCACCACCATGGCAGCTGACGCACTTTCCCTTGCCCAGGAACAGGTTCATGCCTTGCACCTGCTGGGCATTCATGGCGGTGTGGTCGCCCTGCAGATAGGCATCCAGTGGCGCCTGGTCAGAGATCAGTGTGGATTCGTACATCTGGATCGCCAGCCCGAAGAACAGCGGGAAGTTCGCCTCCATCTGGGTATAGGGCTCGCTGCCCAGCAAGACCGGCTGCGTGGCGTTCCACAGGCGAGGCTGAAAGGCGTTCTTGATCAGTTCGCGATAGGTTGGCCGACGGGCACTGGAGACGGGGCCGAGTACGGAGTCGGTGGGCGAAATCTTTTGCCCCTTGAGCATCATGGTGTCGAGCATGCGCCGGCCAATGTCGGCGAAAGTACGCCCACCACAAGACATTTCCACCGCGCTGCCGGGAGGCCCGACGGCTTGCGAAGCGGCCGAGGCATCCTTCAGAGCCAGGCGTACCTTGACCGCGGCGCCACTGGCATCCTTGGTCACGAAGATCCCAGCATCAGGGTCGCGGTTACCGAACGGCGAGAAGCCGTTGAATACGTTGTTGGCCCGGCCATCCCAGAAGTTGCGCACGTTGAATGCCGCGTTGATCACCGACGGTGCATTGCGCCCGGTGGCGCGCCGCACGTTGATGCCACCCACCTGGAAAATGCCATCCGGCTGCTGGGTGCACTTGTCGAAGCGCGACTGGCGGGGTTTGACAAAGTTGGCGTCGAACACACCTTGCGAGCCGATGACGTCATCGCTCGAATAGACAATCGCCGAGTTACGGTCCAGAGGATTGGCCAGTACGTGGCTCGGGAAGTCACCCTTTTTCAACGTGTAGTTCGGGCCGCCCTTGCCACCGGAGCGGGTGGTGTAACTCGGCACGTCACCCGGAATGTCACCTGCCGTGAACGGCTTGTTGAAGATCGACGCGACGTTGGCATTGGTATTGGCCTGGCCGGGGTTGATCTGGTTGGTGACCCGATGATCGACACCAGCGTGGTAGTGGCATGAAGCGCAGGCGGTGGCGCCGTCACTGCCGATCGCCATGTCCCAGAACAGCGCCTTGCCCAAAAGCACTACCGCCCCGCGATTGATCACGTAATCGGACATCAGGTCGACTTTGCGGCCACCTTCGGTACCGGAGGGATCCGGCGGCGTCATGCCCCGCAGTGACTGCAGGCTGGGCACATCCGGGACGACCGGAACGGTCCCGGCCGGGTCCGCAGCCCGAACGCTGGTAAAAGGAAGGCTGGCGGCGAATGTCATCGCTATCGCACAGGCCAGGCGGGGGACTCGCACGTTACTCAGATAGGCGACCATGATGGACTTCCCGACGGCTCAGGTTTTTCAGGCTGTTGGTTCGCGCAACGAAGTGCGCTTAATGCCACCATAGCTGTAACAAAGTATTTCGACACGAAACATTCAATGGTTTTTTAGACCAGTTTATTTTGTCGGCAATACCAGGAAATACTGAAATTCAAATTTCCTCAGCTCCGGTGTAAAACAACCCCATTAGTGGGTGGAATCCCCCAAATCGTATTCACGAACCGTTCACAGAAACGACGAAAGCCCCAGCACACAAGGGGTATGACGTTATAAAGGCGACCAGATAGCATCTGGCAATGTATTTGCTAGCTGTAGTGAACAAGAGATGAAATTAATAAATTGGCTGAATTCGACCCAACCAAAAGTCACCAAACAATTAGCCTGCGCATGTCGGAAAGTTGCGCTGCGCCAGCTATTGTAATTTGCGAAATTAAAGACCAGCTCGAACACGTGAAGATAAAATAAAGCAAAAAAAACGCCGCTCATCAGGAGCGGCGTTCTCTTCGGTAACTCACCCGAGTTTAGTAACCCAGAGAGAAGTCTTCTTCTTTCATGTCCATCAGGTTGTTGGCGCCCGACAGCATGGTGGCGACGTGAGTACGGGTACGCGGCAGGATGCGCTGGAAGTAGAAGCGCGCAGTCTGCAGCTTGGCAGTGTAGAAGGCTTCTTCGCTGGTGCCGGCTGCCAGTTTTTCCGCCGCCAGGCGAGCAATGTCAGCCCAGAAGTAGGCCAGGCACGCATAACCGGAGTACATCAGGTAATCCACCGACGCAGCGCCGACTTCCTCGCGGTCCTTCATCGCAGCCATGCCCACTTTCATGGTCAGCTCGCCCCACTCCTTGTTCAACGCAGCCAATGGCCCGACGAACTCCTTGACCGCGTCATTACCTTCCTGCGCCTGGCAGAACTTGTGCACGATCTTGGTGAAGCCCTTGAGCGCTTCGCCCTGGGTCATCAGCACCTTGCGGCCCAGCAGGTCAAGGGCCTGGATACCGGTGGTGCCCTCGTACAGCATGGAGATGCGGCTGTCGCGCACGTTCTGCTCCATGCCCCACTCGGCGATGAAGCCGTGGCCGCCGTAGATCTGCACGCCATGGTTGGCGGCCTCGAAGCCGACTTCGGTCATGAACGCCTTGGCGATCGGGGTCAGGAAGGCCAGCAGGGCATCGGCCTTCTTGCGCTCTTCCTCATCCTGGCTGTACTTGACGATGTCCACCTGCTTGGCAGTGAAGTACACCATCGCACGGTTGCCTTCAGCGAAGGCCTTCATGGTCAGCAGCATGCGACGCACGTCGGGGTGGACGATGATCGGGTCAGCGGCCTTGTCCGGTGCTTTCGGGCCGGTCAGGGAGCGCATCTGCAGGCGCTCACGGGCGTATTTCAGGCCACCCTGGAACGCCACTTCGGCATGCGCCAGACCTTGCAGTGCGGTACCCAGGCGTGCGGTGTTCATGAAGGTGAACATGCAATTCAGGCCTTTGTTGGCCGGGCCGATCAGGTAGCCAGTGGCGCCGTCGAAGTTCATCACGCAGGTAGCGTTGCCGTGGATACCCATCTTGTGTTCGATAGAGCCACAGCTCACGCCGTTGCGCTCACCCACGCCGCCTTCGGCGTTGGGCAGGAACTTCGGCACGATGAACAGCGAAATGCCTTTGGTACCCGCCGGAGCATCTGGCAGACGAGCCAGCACGATGTGGACGATGTTGTCGGCCATGTCGTGTTCACCGGCCGAAATGAAGATCTTGGTGCCGGAGACCTTGTAGCTGCCATCAGCCTGTGGCTCAGCCTTGGTGCGCAGCATGCCCAGGTCGGTACCGCAGTGTGGCTCGGTCAGGCACATGGTGCCGGTCCATTCGCCGGACACCAGCTTGGTCAGGTAGGTGTGCTGCTGCTCAGCGGTGCCGTGGGCGGAGATAGTGTTCATCGCGCCGTGGGACAGGCCTGGATACATGCCCCAGGACCAGTTCGAACCCCCGACCATTTCGCTCAGGGCCAGGCCCAGCGACTCCGGCAGGCCCTGGCCACCGTGTTCGACGTCATGCGCCAGGCTCGGCCAGCCACCTTCGACGAACTGCTGGTAGGCTTCCTTGAAACCGCTCGGCGTCTTCACGCCCGACTCGCTCCAGGTACAGCCTTCCTGATCACCGATACGGTTCAGTGGCGACAGCACCTGTTCACAGAACTTCGCGCCTTCTTCCAGGATCGCGTTGACCATGTCAGGCGTTGCGTCCTGGCAACCCGGCAGGCTCTGATAGTGCGCCTCGTAGCCGAGCAGCTCGTCGCGGACGAAACGAATATCACGCAAGGGGGCTTTGTAATCAGGCATTGCGATGAACCTCTGTGATGAGTTCGGTAGGGGACCGCTGATACCGACCAGCTCTTGGCGGCTTTCGGTCAAACAGTTGTTTGAAACTTACGTTTAGGGCAGCCCGATGTCAAGAAGGGACTATGGTGCCATTTACGCCACGAAAGATGGCGTTTATGCCACTCCCTCCAAAAACAATGCCCCTGTGGGAGCGGGGCGCCCGCGAAAGGGCCAGAGCAGGCAACGGAGCTGCATGATCTGACGCATTCGCGGGCACGCCCGCCCCCACAGGGGCTGTGTAAAACTCGGAGAAAAGTGGCCGATCAGGCGTAGGTATCGATGAACCGCCCGAGCATTTCGTCGGAAGCCTTGGCCACCTTGGCGCCTAGTTCGACCTCGGTCTTGCCCAGGGCCAATTGCACGGTGCTGGTTGCCAGGTCCATTTGCTGGCTGCGGTCGACCCCACGCAGGCGCTCGGCCTGAAAGTCGCTGGACTGGCTGGTGGCGGCACGCTCAACCGAGGCATTGGCGATCTCGCCGGCGGCCTGATCGACACGGTTCTGGCCGTTGTAGATGGCATTGAGGCCCGCGTAATACGCGGTGCTGCCGGTGATTTCCATGTCAGAACTCCAATGACGCTGGATATGAACAAGGGCAATTAAAGCAGGCCAGGCGCGAAAAGGCCCGTTTAAATCCCTAATGGCTGAGTGCCACTTGATAGGCCAAAGGCATATCCGGCTTCATTCACTCCAGCAAGTCGAGCTGCAAATGCTCTGCCACCGCATCCGCAGTAGCCTGCTTGAGCTTCGGCACCCGCCCCAGGCACGGGGCAGGTAGTCGCTCCGCCAGGCTGGCGAGGTTTTCTTCCAGCCGCGAGGTCCGTGGTTCGATGACATTCGCCACCCAGCCTGCCAGTTGCAGCCCGTCGCGGGCAATTGCCTCGGCACTGAGCAGTGCGTGGTTGATGCAGCCCAGGCGCACCCCAACCACCAGAATCACCGGCAGTTTCAAGGCAATCGCCAGGTCAGAGAGGTTGGCATGGTTGGACAATGGCACGCGCCAGCCGCCAGCGCCTTCGATCAGCGTGAAGTCTGCGCCCTGCTCCAGAACATGGCGCATGGCCTTTGCCAGCACCGTGACTTCCAGCGCGACACTCGCCTCCCGGGCCGCCACATGCGGCGCAATGGCCGGTTCGAAGGCAAACGGGTTGACCTCCTCGTAGGCAAGCTTGATCGAGCTCTCGTCGATCAACGCCTGGGCGTCACTGTTGCGCAGGCCTTTGGCCGTCATCGAGCAACCCGAAGCCACCGGCTTCGCGCCCAAGGTGCTCAACCCCTGCAAGCGGGCCGCATGCAGCAGCCCGGCGGCGATGGTGGTCTTGCCGACATCGGTGTCGGTCCCGGCAATGAAATAGGCCTGGCTCATGCTGCTCCTCTCATGCCTGTGGCTTGCGCAACACACCATAGACCACCTGATAGGTGGCGGGCAGCCCCTGAGGCTGGCGAAACGCTTCGTAAGCCTGCAACAGGCCTTGCATACGTGCTCGGCCGGTCAGGCCAGAAGGCCGCCCGGGGTTGAGGTTGTGCGCACCGAGCGCCTTGAGTTCATGGGTCAGGCTGCGCACATCGGGGTAGTGCAGCACATGGGCCTGGCGCCGCAAGCTGACCTCGGAGAGGCCACTGGCTGCGCACAGGCGCTGGTAGTCTTCAAACCGTCTGAAGCGATTGACATGCACCATGCCATCCACGGCCTGCCAGCTGGCGCGCAATTCATCGAGCGTGCCGACGCACAGGCTGCTGAACGCCAGCACCCCGCCCGGGCGCAATACTCGCCGAGCCTCATCCAGCACACTGGCGAACTGACCGCACCACTGTACCGCGAGGCTGGTGAACACCAGGTCGACACAGGCGTCACGCAGCGGCAGGCGCTCGGCATCGCCGGCCACATGGTAATGCGCCCCGCCCTGTTCGCCACGCGCGTGGCACAACATGCCTTCGGCAATATCCACAGCTACGCCGTTGGCCTGGGCAAAACGCTCGCCCAGTACCCGGCTGAAATGCCCCGTGCCACTGCCAAGGTCCAGCCAGCGCGTCGGTGCCACGTCATCCGGCAACTGCTCCAGCAAGCTCATGCCCACCGCACGCTGCAAGGCCGCAACACTGTCGTAGCTGGCTGCCGCCCGAGAGAACGAGGCGGCCACCTGGCGCTTGTCCGGCAGCGCGCCGGGCAGGGTTGGACGGGAAAGGTCAGTCATCGCCACTCTCATGCAGGAAACTCTTGATGCCCGCCGCCAGCTCCTGTGGATACTCCAGCAGGAAGGCGTGGGAACTGTCTTCGACCAGGCCGACTTCCACATCGGGCAGCAGCTCGCTCAGCGCTTTGGCCACCTCGGCGGGCACCAGCGCATCGCTGCCGGCGAACAGGTGCAATTGCGGGCCGCCATAGGCCTGCAGGGCCTCACGGGTATCGAGTTTGGCCAGCACTTCAAGGCCGGTGGCCAGGTACAGCGGATCGGTATCCGGCACACCGACACCCAATTGGCGCAGCAGCGTGCGAGGTTGCAAGGCTCCGTCGCTGCACAGGGTGCGGAAACGCTTGAGGGTCACCGACGTGTGGCTGCGGCAACCATCGAGAAAGGTGCCGAAGGTATCCTCGGCCATGCCATGGGGCCAATCGGCGCGGGCCACGAAACTGGGGTTGCTGCCCAACGTCAGCAGGCCGCAGCAATGGTCGCCACGCTTGCGCGCCAGCTCGCTGGCGAGCATGCCGCCGAGCGACCAGCCACCCAGCCAGGTGTCGCTGGGCACCTTGCGATCAAGGTAGTCCACCCAGGCTTGCACGTCGGCATCAGGCAGTTCCGGCAGGGGCATCAATTCGACCTGCAGGCGTGCGTCCTGGGCCCGCAGGCTGGCGGCGAGCGGCTCGAGGGCAGCAGTGCCCAGCCCCCAACCGGGTAAAAGGATCAAACGGTTACGCATCGGCGGCCTCCAGCTGTGGATAACACTCGGCCAATGCATTCAACAATAGCTGCACCTGCGCCTCGCTGTGCGCCGCGCTCAGGGTGACACGCAGGCGGGCGCTGCCAGCAGGCACCGTTGGCGGGCGAATGGCGGTCACCAGCAGGCCGCAGTCACGCAGCATGCGCGACAGCTTGAGAGCCTGGGCACTGTCACCGATCAGGATCGGCTGGATCGGCGTCGGGCTGTCCACCAATTGCAGGCCAATTTGCGAAGCGCCCTGGCGGAACTGGCGGATCAGCGCAGCCAGGTGCTCGCGGCGCCAGGTTTCACGGCGCAGCAGTTCCAGGCTCTTGAGCGTGGCGCAGGCCAGCGCTGGCGGCTGACTGGTGGTGTAGATGTAGGGCCGGGCGAACTGCACCAAGGCTTCGATCAGCTCTTCACTGCCTGCGACGAAAGCGCCAGCCGTGCCGCAGGCCTTGCCCAGCGTGCCGATCAGCACAGGTACGTCATCGATGCCTAGACCGAAGTGCTCGACGATTCCGCCGCCCTGCTCACCCAACGTACCCAGGCCATGGGCGTCGTCGACCATCAGCCAGGCGCCGTGGGCGCGGGCCACAGTGGCCAGGGCCGGCAGATCGGCGAGGTCGCCATCCATGCTGAAAACACCGTCGGTGACCACCAACGTGTTTCCAGTTGCCTTGGCCAGGCGATTGGCCAGGCTGGCAGCGTCGTTGTGCAGGTAGCGGCTGAACCGGGCGCCACTGAGCAATCCACCGTCGAGCAGCGACGCGTGGTTCAGGCGGTCCTGCAATACGCTGTCGCCCTGCCCCACCAGCGCGGTGATGGCGCCCAGGTTGGCCATGTAGCCCGTAGAGAACAGCAGCGCCCGTGGGCGACCGGTCAGTTCGGCCAGCGCCTCTTCGACAGCATGGTGCGGCGAACTATGGCCGATCACCAGGTGCGAGGCGCCACCGCCGACACCCCAGCGCCCGGCGCCAGCTTGCCAGGCGGCGATCACTTCAGGGTGGTTGGCCAGCCCCAGGTAGTCATTGCTGCAGAAGGCCAGCAGGCGTTGGCCGTCGACCACCACTTGCGGCCCCTGCGGGCTTTCCAGCAATGGCCGCTGCCGATACAGGTCTGCGGCACGCCGTTCGGCCAGGCGCGCCGCCAGGTCGAAAGCCATCTCAGGCAGACGCGGCGTCGTAGAACAGCTCACTGCTGCGTTGCTCGACCAAGGCCTGCTCGATGGCCGCCTGGTGCACTTCGTCGGCATGCTCTTCGCGGGCTTCAGGCTGGATACCCAGGCGAGCGAACAGCTGCATGTCCTTGTCGGCCTGCGGGTTGGCGGTGGTCAGCAATTTCTCGCCGTAGAAGATCGAGTTGGCGCCCGCCATGAAGGCCAGGGCCTGCATCTGCTCGTTCATCTGCTCGCGGCCGGCGGACAGGCGCACGTGCGACTTCGGCATGAGAATCCGAGCCACTGCCAGCATGCGGATGAAGTCGAACGGGTCTACGTCCTCTTCATCGGCCAGCGGGGTACCGGCGACCTTTACCAGCATATTGATCGGCACCGATTCCGGGTGCTCGGGCAGGTTGGCCAGCTGGATCAGCAGGCCGGCGCGGTCGTCCAGCGACTCGCCCATACCGAGGATGCCGCCAGAGCAGATCTTCATCCCGGCATCGCGCACGTAGGCCAGGGTCTGCAGGCGCTCGCTGTAGGTACGGGTAGTGATGATGCTGCCGTAGAACTCAGGCGAGGTGTCGAGGTTGTGGTTGTAGTAGTCCAGGCCGGCCTGGGCCAGGGCCAGGGTCTGATCCTGGTCGAGCTTGCCGAGGGTCATGCAGGTTTCCAGGCCCATGGCCTTCACGCCTTTGACCATCTCCAGCACGTAGGGCATGTCTTTGGCCGACGGGTGCTTCCAGGCCGCGCCCATGCAGAAGCGGGTGGAGCCGATGGCTTTGGCGCGAGCCGCTTCCTCGAGCACCTTCTGCACTTCCATCAGCTTTTGTTTTTCCAGCCCGGTGTTGTAGTGGCCGGACTGCGGACAATATTTGCAATCCTCCGGACAGGCGCCGGTCTTGATCGACAGCAGCGTCGAAACCTGTACGCGGTTGGGGTCGAAATGCGCGCGGTGCACGGTTTGCGCCTGGAACAGCAGGTCATTGAATGGCTGCTGGAACAGCGCCTTGACCTCAGGCAGGGACCAATCGTGACGTGTTGTTGCAGTTGTGCTGGCGCTCATCGGCGTTTCCTTGTTTAGGCTGTAACTGGCGCCGAGGTACAAGTGCCCGCCAGCGCATCACGGATAGCTCGCATACTCATGGATGGCCTATGAACTGTCAACCTTGGTTAAAAGCACTGGTTTACAACTGTACAAATATTAACCATATCTGTCTGCTATGCGGCGAACCTGCCGAACAGCATTACCCCCTGTGCGCCGCCTGCGAGCAGGAATTGCCCTGGCTCGACGAGTATTGCCTGCGCTGTGCCCTGCCATTGCCGATGGCCGGCCTGATCTGCGCCCAGTGCAGTCGCCGCCCGCCAGCTTTTCACCAGGCCATGGCGCCCTGGCACTACGGGTTCCCGCTGGACACGCTGATCAGCCGCTTCAAGCACAACAGCCAATGGCCGCTGGGGCGCCTGATGGCCGAACTGCTGGGCTTGCACATGCACCATCGCTATCAGGAAGGCCTGCCCAGGCCAGACCTGTTGTTGCCAGTACCGCTGGCCCGGCGCCGGCTGCGCGAGCGCGGCTTCAACCAGGCCGGCATGCTCGGGCGCTGGCTGTCCAAGGCACTGGTGATCGAATGTGATGAACGTTTGTTGCTGCGCACGCGTGAAACACCGGCACAGCAGAGCCTGGACGCCCGTGCTCGCCGGCGTAATTTGCGCCAGGCGTTCGCGCTGTCCAGCGAGGCAGCACTCAAGGGCCGCCACGTTGCCGTGATCGATGATGTGATGACCACCGGGGCCACCGCGCAGGCCATTGCGCAGCTGTTGCACCAGGCAGGTGCGCGCAGGATCGATGTGTATTGCCTGGCACGCACGGCAAAACCGGGGCAAGCTTGACGGGTCATCACCCGATAGGCCGCCCCATGTCCCTGCCCGCCCTGCTCACCCAGCATATTGCGCGCCGTCCGCAGCGCATCAACCTGCTCCAGCACATCGCCGAACAAGGCTCGATCACCCGCGCGGCCAAGGCTGCCGGCATCAGCTACAAGGCTGCCTGGGATGCGATCGATGAACTCAACAACCTGGCCAGCAAGCCCTTGGTCGAGCGCAGCACGGGTGGCCGAGGCGGCGGCGGCGCAAGGCTGTCCATGGAAGGCGAGCGGGTCCTGCGCCTGTATCAGAAGGTGCAGGCACTGCAGGCACAGATTCTCGACGCCGCCGAAGAGTCCAGCGACCTGGACCTGCTCGGGCGCCTGATGCTGCGCACCAGCGCACGCAACCAGCTGCAGGGGCAGGTCAGCGGGCTGCGCAGGGAGGGCCGGCATGATCGGGTGAGCCTGGCATTGGGCGGCGGGCTGGAGATCGATGCGCTGATTACCCCTGACAGCACGGCGCGGCTGGAGCTGACATTGGGGACCACGGTGGTGGCGCTGCTCAAGGCCGGGTGGGTGCAGTTGCTGGCAGCAGGGGATGAGGCGGATGCGGGTAGCAATGTGCTGAACGCCACCGTCGAAGCGGTGCTGGCGGATGCGCAAGGGGACAGCGAGGTGCGGTTGGCGCTGGGCAATGGGCAGACGTTGTGTGCATTTGCCGAGGCAGGTTGGTTGGTTGGGCAGTCGATCAAAGCAGGGAGCAAAGTGAAGGTGCAGTTCCATCCTTCCTATGTATTGCTCGGGGTACCGGTTTAACCTGTGCCGGCCTCCTCGCGGGTGAACCCGCTCCCACAGGTACTGCACCCTGTTCAGGTGTTGTACATATCCTGTGGGAGCAGGTTCACCCGCGAAAGGGCCAGAACAGGCAATCTGAGGGAAAGCCATGGAATGAGTTACCATGCCAGCACGCCGCCCACCCCCGGAGCCCGCATGTCTCACCCCTTCGATACCCTCACCCCCGACCTGGTCCTGGACGCCGTGGAAAGCCTGGGCTTTCTCAGCGATGCCAGGGTCCTGGCGCTGAACAGCTACGAGAACCGCGTCTATCAGGTGGGCATCGAAGATTCGCAGCCGTTGATCGCCAAGTTCTACCGACCGGGGCGCTGGAGCGATGCGGCGATCCTCGAAGAGCACCAGTTCACCGCCGAACTGGCCGATTGCGAAGTGCCCGTGGTCGCGCCGTTGCAACACCACGGCCAGACCCTGTTCGAGCACAAGGGCTTTCGCTTCACCCTATTCCCGCGCCGAGGCGGCCATGCACCGGAACCCGGCAACCTCGACCAGCTCTACCGCCTCGGCCAACTGCTTGGCCGCCTGCACGCGGTAGGGGCTGCGCGCCCGTTCGCACACCGCGAAGCGCTGGCTGTGGACAACTTCGGCCATGCCTCGCTGAACACCCTGCTCGACGGTGGTTTCGTCCCCAGGGACTTGCTGCCGGCTTTCGAGTCCGTGGCCCGGGATCTGCTCAAGCGTGTCGAGGATGTCTATGCCCGCACCCCGCATCAGGTCATCCGCCTGCATGGCGACCTGCACCCCGGCAACCTGATGCACCGCGACGAGGTGTATCACGTCGTCGACCTCGATGACTGCCGCATGGGCCCTGCGGTGCAGGACCTGTGGATGATGCTCGCTGGCAGCCGCGAGGAACGCATGGGGCAACTGGCCGAACTGGTGGATGGCTACAACGAGTTCCACGATTTCGACCCGCGTGAACTGGCCCTGATCGAACCGCTGCGTGCCCTGCGCCAACTCCATTACAGCGCCTGGCTGGCGCGGCGCTGGGACGACCCGGCGTTCCCGCCGAGCTTCCCGTGGTTCGGCCAGCCGCGTTACTGGGGTGATCAGATCCTCGCCTTGCGCGAGCAAATGGCAGCGCTGGATGAACAACCGCTGAAATTGTTCTAGAAGCAAGCGCGCCTCTGTCTACAATAGGCGTCGCTTTACTGAGCAAGGACTCTCCATGCAAGCTGCAAACCCGCGCCGCGGGTATCTCCTGGGCCTTGGTGCCTACATCATCTGGGGCTTGTTCCCGCTGTACTTCAAAGCTATCCAGAGCGTTCCGGCGGTCGAGATCATCGTCCACCGGGTGCTCTGGTCGGCCCTGTTCGGCTCACTCTTGCTGCTGGTGTGGAAGCACCCCGGCTGGTGGCGTGAACTGCGTGAAAACCCGCGCCGGCTGGCAATTCTGGCACTGAGCGGTACGCTGATCGCCGCCAACTGGCTGACCTATGTCTGGTCGGTGAACAACGGCCGCATGCTCGAGGCCAGCCTGGGCTACTACATCAACCCCCTGATCAACGTGCTGCTGGGCATGCTGCTGCTCGGCGAGCGCTTGCGCCGCCTGCAATGGCTGGCAGTGGCCATGGCGGCGGTGGGCGTTGCCCAGCAGGTATGGCAAGTGGGCAGCCTGCCGTGGGTGTCGCTGGCGCTGGCGCTGAGCTTTGGCTTCTACGGCCTGATTCGCAAACAGGCACCGGTAGCGGCGTTGCCCGGCCTGGTGGTGGAAACCTGGATGCTGGTGCCGCTGGCGCTGGGCTGGTTGCTGCTGCATCCGACGGCAATGAGCGCACAAGCTGACTTCTACACCAGCAGCGAGGCCCTGTGGCTGATGGCAGCGGGGCCGGTGACGCTGGTGCCGCTGGTGTGCTTCAACGCAGCAGCGCGGCACCTGCCTTATACCACCCTGGGCTTCCTGCAGTACCTCGCGCCGACCCTGGTGCTGCTGCAGGCAGTGCTGCTGTTCGATGAGCAGCTGTCCTCGAGCAGCTTGATCGCGTTCATCTTCATCTGGGCGGGCTTGGCAATCTACAGCGTCGATGCCTGGCTGACCCTGCGCAAGCGCGCCTGATCAAAAAATGATCAAAACCGTGCAGGCCACGTGATTCGTGGCCTGCAGAAACATCTCCAAAGGTTATCCACACCCTCGTCCCCGTGCTTTGTGCACAAGCTGCTGATTTCTGTACGTTTTTTGCTCAAACCTCGGGAAGGCTTGCCGTTCCTGGGCTGGCGAGGGGCGCCCCCAGCTTATCCACAGGGCAGTCCCCGTCAAATCGGGATAACCCGATCAGTCCTCCGGCCGCAACTTCAACTCCACCATCAAGTCATCCGCCAGGCTCTCCAGCTTCTGTTGCAGGTCATCCAGCGACAAGGTCAATGGCAGCGCCAGTAGCGCATCGGCATGGAACAGCGGCTCACTGCTCATCGGCGCCGGCCGCACTTCGGTGGTGAAGCGCTCCAGGTTCACCCCCTGGTCCGCCAGCAGGCGGGTGATATCGCGCACGATACCCGGGCGGTCATTGCCCACCAGCTCCATGGCAATCGGTTTCCAGGTGCAGGAGGGTTCGATGCCGCTCTCGGCGATGAGCACGCGTATATCGTATTGCCCCAGCGCCTGCAGCGACTTGACCAGTTCGTCGTAGTTTTCCGCTGGCACCGCCACCCGCAGGATCCCGGCAAACTGTCCGGCCATCCGCGACATGCGGCTCTCCAGCCAGTTGCCATTATGATCGGCGATGCACTGGGCAATGCGCTCGACCTGGCCGGCCTTGTCCGGGGCAATCACGGTGAGTACAAGATGATCCACAGGCCCTTCCTCGGTGTCGGGCCGCCCGAGGCGGCGTAAATACGGGGGATCGACTCAGTATAGGCAAGGCGCGGCAACCTGCCGCAGGGCAATCCGGATAACAAATCGTGTACTGTTTCAAGATTTATCTGGAACAATCCACCCGTTTTTTGCGAACATACGTTCTCCCAGCGTGACCATACGCGACCAACTGGTCGCATAACGGCGCTTTTAGTCTGATTTTGCCTCGTCTACTGCATCATGTAGTATCCCGTGGCGCGGACTACAAAACGTCGTTTGGATGTCTGCCAAGGCGCCTGTGAAAATACGCACACTGCCTGCCAGCCCGTCTGGCAGGCCGCACCCAGCCGCGCTCGTGCCATCCGACGAGGGCAAGCACTGGAACGTGTTTAGAGAAGCGCTACAGGCTTAATACAGAAGAGCGAAATAGCTGAGCAGAGTGAGGCAAGCAATGACTGGATATGTTCAAGTCGGTGGCCTTCAGGTCGCCAAGGTCCTGTACGACTTCGTCAACAACGAAGCCATTCCGGGGACCGGCATCGTCGCCGAGCAGTTCTGGGCCGGTGCAGAGAAGATCATCAATGACCTCGCTCCAAAGAACAAAGCCCTGCTCGCCAAGCGCGACGAGCTGCAAGCCAAGATCGACGCCTGGCACCAGGCACGCCAAGGCCAGGCGCACGACGCCGTAGCCTACAAAGCATTCCTCCAGGAAATCGGCTACCTGCTGCCACAAGCCGACGATTTCCAGGCCACCACCCAGAACGTGGACGAAGAGATCGCTCACATGGCCGGCCCGCAGTTGGTGGTTCCGGTGATGAACGCCCGCTTCGCCCTGAACGCAGCCAACGCCCGTTGGGGTTCGCTGTACGATGCCCTGTACGGCACCGACGCCATCAGCGATGAAGGCGGCGCCGAGAAGGGCCAGGGTTACAACAAGCTGCGTGGCGACAAGGTAATCGCCTTTGCCCGCGCCTTCCTCGACGAAGCCGCGCCACTGGCTGCCGGTTCGCACGTCGACTCCACCGGCTACCGCATCGAAGGCGGCAAGCTTGTCGTTGCCCTGAAAGGCGGCAGCAACAGCGGCCTGCGTGACGACGCCCAGCTGATCGGCTTCCATGGCGATGCCAAGGCACCGACCGCTGTGCTGCTCAAGCACAACGGCCTGCACTTCGAAATCCAGGTCGACGCCAGCACGCCAGTCGGCAGCACCGATGCCGCCGGCGTCAAAGACATCCTGATGGAATCGGCACTGACCACCATCATGGACTGCGAAGACTCGGTCGCCGCCGTCGATGCCGATGACAAAGTCATCGTCTACCGCAACTGGCTGGGCCTGATGAAGGGCGACCTGGCCGAAAGCGTGAGCAAAGGCGGCAAGACCTTCACCCGTACCATGAACCCGGACCGCGAATACGCCGCGCCCAATGGCGGCAGCGTAACCCTGCACGGCCGTTCGCTGCTGTTCGTGCGCAACGTCGGTCACCTGATGACCAACCCGGCGATCCTTGATGCTCAGGGCAACGAAATCCCAGAAGGCATCCAGGACGGCCTGTTCACCAACCTGATCGCACTGCACAACCTCAAAGGCAACACCAGCCGCAAAAACACCCGCACCGGCAGCGTGTACATCGTCAAGCCGAAGATGCACGGCCCGGAGGAAGTCGCCTTCGCCGCCGAGATCTTCAGCCGCGTCGAAGACCTGCTGGGCATGAAGCGCAATACCGTGAAGGTCGGCATCATGGACGAGGAACGCCGTACCACGGTCAACCTGAAGTCCTGCATCAAGGCGGCCGCCGAGCGCGTGGTGTTCATCAACACCGGCTTCCTCGACCGTACCGGTGATGAAATCCACACCTCGATGGAAGCCGGCGCAGTGGTGCGCAAGGGCGCCATGAAGAACGAGAAGTGGATCGGCGCCTACGAGAACAACAACGTCGACGTCGGCCTGGCCACTGGCCTGCAAGGCCGTGCGCAGATCGGCAAGGGCATGTGGGCGATGCCCGACCTGATGGCCGCCATGCTCGAGCAGAAGATCGCTCACCCACTGGCCGGCGCCAACACCGCCTGGGTACCGTCGCCAACCGCCGCCACCCTGCACGCTCTGCATTACCACAAGGTCGACGTGCAGGCGCGTCAGCGCGAGCTGGCTTCGCGCACCCCGGCTTCGGTCGACGACATCCTGACCATCCCGCTGGCGGCCGACACCAACTGGTCGGCTGAAGAGATCCGCAACGAGCTGGACAACAACGCCCAGGGCATCCTCGGCTATGTCGTGCGCTGGATCGATCAGGGCGTAGGTTGCTCGAAGGTACCGGACATCAACGATGTCGGCCTGATGGAAGACCGCGCCACCCTGCGCATCTCGGCCCAGCTGCTGGCCAACTGGCTGCGCCATGGCGTGGTCAGCCAGGAGCAGGTGCTGGAAAGCCTCAAGCGCATGGCTGCAGTGGTCGACAAGCAAAACGCTGGCGACGCCCTGTACCGCCCGATGGCGCCGAATTTCGACGACAACATCGCGTTCCAGGCGGCGATCGAGCTGGTCATCGAAGGTGCCAAACAGCCGAACGGCTACACCGAGCCAGTGCTGCACCGCCGCCGTCGCGAATTCAAGGCGCGTAACGGGCTTTAAACCGCATGGGGCCGCTTTGCGGCCCTTTCCGACCGGTCCGGCGCCCCGGCAAGGCCGCTCGTACAAGGAATCGCGTTTCCCTGTAGGAGCGGCCTTGCCGGGGCGCCGGACCGGTCGGAAAGGGCTGCAAAGCAGCCCCAGCCCTGCACTACTCGATCTTCAGTTCTTTCTTCACCAACCCCAGCAGTTTCTCCAGATCCACCGGCTTCAGCAGAAAATCCACCACCCCCAGGTGCATCACGTCCACCGCCTCCTCCACATCGGTGTCGCCCGACACCACGATGATCGACAATGCTGCCCGTTCCGATTCGCGGATCTGCCGTATCAGGTCCAGGCCATTGCAGGGCTGCATCCGCAGATCGGTGATCAACAGCGCAATGCGCGGCTCGTAATGCAGCTTGAACATCGCTTCCTCAACGCCGTCAGCGGTCATGCATTCGATACCCCAGCTTTTCAGGTACCACTTCAGCGCATCGCTGTTGACCGGGTCGTCATCGACGATCAACACCACCGGGCTGTGCGCAATGGGCGCACTGAGCACGGCCAGGGCCTCGCGTTCGGCGTCACTCAGGATGTCGTCATGCTCAGCCATGTTCATCTCGTCAAAAAAATCCCGCTCAAGGGTTATGACCACGAAAGCTAAGTAAATCGGCTCACCTTTCGTCGGCGCTTTGACAGTCATGCTTCACTAGACTTACGTCCAATGGGCACCACCCCGCTGCCAGCCGACCATGGGGGCCGAGAACAACAAGGCCGGCACCTATATATAGATATATATAGTTCGGCGTAGCGATACGGTCAGTGTCATGAGCAAAAAGGACGTCTACAGTCAGGCGGGTAGAACGGCAGTACTGCAGAACATCCAGGGCACCCTGCAGTTCCTGCAGCGTTTCCCGCCGTTCAACCAGATGGAGCAGAGCCACCTGGCCTTTCTGGTGGAACAATGCCAGTTGCGCTTCTATGCCAGCGGCGAAAGCATCATCAAACCCACGGATGGCCCCGTCGAGCACTTTTACATCGTCAAGCAAGGCCGTGTGGTCGGCGAGCGCCAGCACCTGGTCAAGCCCGGGGTGGAAACCACCTTCGAGATCACTGGCGGCGAATGCTTCCCGCTGGCGGCGCTGCTTGGCGAGCGTGCCACGCGCACCGAACACCTGGCGGGTGAAGACACCTTCTGCCTGCAGTTGAACAAGGCCGCGTTCATCCGCGTGTTCTCGATGTCGGACGTGTTTCGAGACTTTGCACTGCGCGGTGTCAGCAGCCTGCTCGACCAAGTCAACCAGCAAGTACGCCAACGTGCGGTGGAAACCCTCGGCACCCAGTACTCGTTGAATACCCCGCTGGGCGAACTGGCCATGCGACACCCGGTGGTCTGCGCGCCGGATACACCGCTGCGCGAGGCGGTGCGGCTGATGCACGAACAGCAGGTGGGCAGCATCGTCGTGGTCGACCCGCAGCGCTACCCGATCGGCATCTTCACCCTTCGCGACTTGCGCCAGGTGGTGGCCGCCGCCGATGCCGAGCTCGCGGCACCGATCGAACAGCACATGACAGCGAGGCCCTTTTACCTCAGCCCCCAGGCCAGCGCCTTCGATGCCGCCATGGCGATGACCGAACGGCACATCGCCCATGTCTGCCTTGTGGATAACCAGCGGCTGTGTGGCGTGGTTTCCGAGCGTGACCTGTTTTCGTTGCAACGGGTCGACCTGGTACACCTGGCGCGTACCATCCGCCACGCGCCACGCCTTGATTCACTGGTACAAATGCGCGGTGAGATCGGCCAACTGGTAGAGCGCATGCTCGCTCATGGCGCCTCCTCGACCCAGATCACCCAGATCATCACGCTGCTCAACGACCACACGGTATGCCGGGTGATCGAGCTGGCCATAGCCGAACGCGGCGACCCCGGCGTGCCGTTCAGCTGGCTGTGCTTCGGCAGCGAAGGGCGCCGCGAGCAGACCCTGCATACCGACCAGGACAATGGCATCCTCTTCGAGGCCGCCGACGACGCCCAAGCCGAAACCATTCGAGCACGCTTGCTGCCCTTGGCGCAGTACATCAACCAGTGCCTGGCCCAGTGCGGTTTCACCCTGTGCAAGGGCAACGTCATGGCCGGCAACCCCGAGTTGTGCCTGTCACGTGCCCAGTGGGCGCGGCGCTTTGCCGGTTTTGTGCGCGAAGCCAGCCCAGAGAACCTGCTGGGTTCGAGCATCTACTTCGACCTGCGCGTGGTCTGGGGCGATGAACAGGGCTGTGAACAGCTGCGTCGGCAGCTGCTCGAGCAGGTGGCGGACAACCGCATCTTCCAGCGCATGCTTGCCGAAAACGCGCTGCGCCAGCGTCCACCAGTGGGCCGCCTGCGCGAATTCGTGCTGACCCGCCAGGGCAACGACAAGGCCGCCACCCTCGACCTCAAGGTCCAGGGCCTGACCCCCTTCGTCGACGGTGCCCGTCTGCTGGCCCTGGCCAATGGCATTGGTGCTTGCAACACCCTCGAGCGCCTGCGTCAGCTGGTCGACAAAGGGGTCATCGAAGCGCTCGACGGCGCAGCTTATGAAGAGGCCTACCACTTCATCCAGCAAACCCGCATGCAGCAGCACCAGCGCCAGACCCGCGACAACCTGCCCTACTCCAACCGCCTCGATCCAGACAGCCTCAACCATCTGGACCGGCGCATCCTGCGCGAATCCCTGCGCCAGGCCCAGCGCCTGCAGAGCAGCCTGGCGCTGCGGTATCAGTTGTGAGCCTGTTCGCCTGGCTGCGCCCCGCGGCCCCACTGTTGGACGACGCCTTGCGCCAGCGCTTGGCCCGGCTGCCCAAGGCACGGCCGTTGGGGGTGTGCTCGTTGCGCGAGCAGCGCTGGGTCGTGCTTGACCTGGAAACCAGCGGCCTGAACCCCCATCGCGACCTTGTGCTGTCGATCGGCGCGGTGGCCATCGAAGACGGGGCCATCGATTTCGCCCAGCAATTCGAACGCACCCTGCACCGCCCTGAGCAGAAAACCAACGCCAGCGTGCTGATCCACGGCCTCGGGCCGAGCGCCCTGGCGGCTGGTTGCGACCCGGCCGAGGCATTGCTCGACCTGCTCGAGTTCGTGGGCGACAGCCCGGTGCTGGCGTTCCATGCGCCGTTCGACCAGCGCATGCTTGCCAGGGCCTTGAAAGAAAGCCTCGGTTATCGCTTGCAATTGCCTTTCCTCGACGTTGCGGAACTGGCGCCGATGCTCAACCCCGACACCGTATTGCGCGAAGCCGGGCTGGACGACTGGGTGGCGCGCTTCGGCCTGCAGGTGGATGAGCGTCACCATGCCAGCGCCGATGCGCAGGTCACGGCGGAGCTGGCGCTGATCCTGTTCAGCCAGGCCCGCCGCCAGCAGCTCGACAGCCCGTTGCAGTTGGAGCAGCGGCTGGCCAGCTGGCGCCGGCGCAAAGCGCATCATCACGGTCTTTGATCATGCAGTGGCTTTGCCGGCCCTTTCGGGGGTAAACCCGCTCCCACAGGGATCGCATCAGTTTCAGACCTATGCGATCCCCTGTGGGAGCGGGTTTACCCGTCGAAAGGGCGGCACAGGCAACATGACTGGAATGATGGCAATCCGATAAGCGTCCATTGCACCCCACCCCCCGCCTCTGTAACAATCGCGAATAATTATCGTTAGTTAATGCATTCGTTCCGGGGGACGCTGCATGTCTGCTGCCCACAGCCCACACGCAGAACTGGTCGGCTCGCTGTACCGCGACCATCGCGGCTGGCTGCTTGCCTGGCTGGAGCGCAACATGGCCTGCCGCCAGCGCGCCGAAGACCTGAGCCAGGACACTTTCGTGCGCCTGCTCGGCCGCGACCAGCTGGACACCCCGCGTGAACCGCGCGCTTTCCTTGCCGCCGTGGCCAAGGGCCTGATGTTCGACCACTTCCGCCGTGCGGCGCTGGAGCAGGCCTACCTCGCGGAGCTTGCGTCGATGCCCGAAGCACAACAGCCGTCCCCGGAAACCCAGCAGCTGATCCTCGAAGACCTCAAGGCCATCGACCGCCTGCTCGGCAAGTTGTCGAGCAAGGCCCGTGCAGCCTTCCTGCACAACCGCCTGGATGGCATGGGCCACGCCGAAATCGCCGAACGCCTGGGCGTTTCGGTGTCGCGCGTGCGCCAGTACATCGCCCAGGGCATGCGCCAGTGCTACGTGGCCCTGTATGGGGAACCCAGGTGAACAACACACCGGTTTCGTCGCGCGTGCTGGAGGCCGCCATCGCCTGGAAAATGAGCCTGGACGATGGCAGCGGCACGCCTGACCAGCGCAACGAGTTCATCCGCTGGCATGCCGCCAGCGAAGAACATGCCCGTGCCTGGCGCCAGCTCGGCGCTCTCGACCAGCGCGTCAGCGCCGCTGCCGGCCCGGCTCGCCAGGCCCTGCTGCAATCGCGCGCCAGCCTGCGCCGCCGGATAGGCAAGGCCGGCGGGGGGCTGGCCGGTCTGTTCCTGCTAGGTGCCCTGCTGGCCGGCGTCGGCACACCGTCGCTGGCACCCAGTTACTGGCTCGCTGATCAGCGCACCGCCACCGGTGAACTGCGGACCCTGCGCCTGACCGACGGCACGTTGCTGAGCCTCAATAGCCACACCGCCGTGGATATCGACTACGACGGCGACCAGCGCGTGCTCGTGCTGCACCAAGGCGAAATTTCGGTGGAAACCGGCCACGACGATCCTCGGCCGTTACTGGTACGTACCGACGATGGCCGCCTGCGCCCGCTGGGCACGCGCTTCCAGGTGCGCCGCGAAGACCACGGCACGCGCCTTGAAGTCTTGCAGTCGTCAGTAGCCGCCATGCCGCACAACAGCGGCGACGAACTGGTCCTGCACGAAGGCCAGCAAGTACTGATGAACACCAACGGCCTCGGCCAGATAGGCCCGGTGCCAGCCGGGGCCGATGCCTGGACCCGCGGCATGCTGGTGGTCGACAACATGCGCCTGGCCGACCTGCTGAAACAGCTGGGCCGCTACCGCAGCGGTCACCTGGGCGTGGCCGATGAAGTGGCCGACCTGCGCGTGACCGGCAGCTTCCCGCTGACCAACACCGACCTGGCCCTGGCTTCGCTGGTGCCGGCGCTGCCGGTGAAGATCGAGCGGCATACGCCGTGGTGGGTGACCGTCGTTCCCAAGTAGATGAATTTCCATCCCTTCGCGGGCTCGCCCGCTCCCACAGGGATATCACAGCTTCGAAAACTGTGATCCCGCTGTGGGGCGAGCCCGCGAAAGGGTTAGTGCAGGCGAAAGCCAGATTCAAATAATTCTCACTTTTTTTCCGATTCCCCCTGTCACTTGCGCAATCTCGCTCGGCAAGGAAGCAGTAAGCACTTATCCGTCGAGGAACCGCTGCATGTCCCGTGCCGTTGATCGTATCCTGCGCCCCAGCCTGATGGCCCTGGCCATCGCCGTTGCCGCGCCCTTGTCCAGCACCGCCCTGTTCGCCGCCGAGCAGTCGGCACCACGCGCCTACAACCTGCCCGCTGCGCCGCTGGCCACTACGCTGAACCAGATCGCCAGCCAGTCGGGCATCGCCCTGGCCATAGACCCGGCGCTGGTCAGCGGCCGGACCTCGGCCCCGGTCAACGGCCAATACAATGGCCTCGGCGCCCTGCAAGCCGCACTGCAGGGCACCGGCCTGCAATTGCAGCAAAGCAGCGTGGGCAGCTACAGCCTGGTCGCCGTGCCGGATGGCGCCCTGGCCCTGCCGGAGACCACCGTGAATGCCGCCAGCGCGTCCGAGAGCGCCTGGGGCCCGGTCGACGGTTACCTGGCCAAGCGCACTGCAGCGGGAACCAAGACCGACACCGCGCTGGTCGAAGTGCCGCGGTCGATCTCCGTGGCCACCCGTCAGCAGATGAATGACCGTGGCGTGCACAGCCTCGACGATGCCGTGAAATACATGCCGGGCATCGTCTCCGCCAGCTTCGGCAGCGACACCCGTTACGACTGGATGCGGGTGCGCGGCTTCGAACCAACCCAGTTCCTTGACGGCCTGCCGCTGCCACGCGGCGTGTACGCCAACCCGAAAGCCGAAACCTGGAATCTCGACCGCCTGGCGCTGTTGCGTGGCCCGGCTTCCTCGCTGTATGGCCAGACCCCGCCCGGCGGCCTGCTGGACATGGTCAGCCGCCGCCCCCAGGCTGAAAGCGCTCACGAGATCGAACTTCAGTACGGCAGCGACAACCACCGCCAGATCAACTTTGCCAGCACCGGCAAGGTTGATGACGAGGGCCGATTCCTTTACGGCGTAAGTGGTGTTGTTCGCGATGGCGGCACGCAGATCGACCATATCGACGACAAGCGCTACAACATTGCCCCGAGCTTGACCTGGAACATCGACGAAGACACTTCGCTGACACTGCTGACCCAGTTCACCCGCGACGATACCGGCGCCACCAGCCAGTTCCGGCCGATCCAGGGCACCAAAATCGATATGCCGTTCGGCAAGGTCTCCCACCACAAGAACCTCGGTGACCCGGACTACGAGTTCTACGACCGTACCTATTACGCGCTGGGCTACGCCTTCGAGCATCGCATCAACGATGTCTGGCAGTTCCGTCAGAACCTGCGCTACACCAAGACCGACCTGGCGTTCCAGACCATCACGCCCGGCAGCTATAACCCGACCACACCACCGGTGCAGGACGATGGTACTGTCAGCCGCATGTCCACCAACACCGATGAAGACATCAGCCAGTTTGCAGTGGACAACAACTTCCAGGCCGACTTCGCCACCGGCGACGTGACCCACACCCTGCTGCTGGGCCTGGACCACCAGCGCGTCAATACCAACTACTTATCGATCTTCGGCTCCGTGCCGGACAGCAACGTAAACAACCCGGTCTATGGAGTGCCAATCACTCGCCCGGACCGCTCCACGGCGTTCTACGACTACGACCAGAAAACCTATCAGACCGGCGTCTACATCCAGGACCAGATGGCCCTTGGCAACTGGCGCCTGACGTTGGGCGGTCGCGAAGACTGGGTGCACACCAGCACCAAGTTCCTCAACAAAGGCGATGCCACCAACACCCAGCGCGACAAGAAATTCAGCGGCAACGCGGCGATCAGCTACGTGTTCGACTCGGGCTTCGTGCCGTACCTGTCGTATGCCGAGTCGTTCCAGCCGTCCAGCAACGCTGCAGTGTCCGCTTCCGAGTCGTTCAAACCGACCGAAGGCAAGCAATGGGAGCTGGGCGTCAAGTACCAGCCACCGGGTTCCAGCACCCTGCTCTCGGCAGCCGTGTATGACCTGACGCAGAAAAACGTCTCGGTAACCGACAACGTCGGCGGGGTAACCATCACTAGCCAGACCGGCGAAGTCAAAGTCCACGGCCTGGAGCTGGAAGCGGTTTCCGATGTCACCGAAAACCTCAAGCTGACCGCCGCCTACACCCTGGCCAAGTCGCAAGTGCAGGATGGCCAGTACCAGGGCAACCGCCTGCAGCTGATGCCCAACCAGCAAGCCTCGCTGTGGGCCGACTACACCTGGCACAGCGGCGTGCTCGATGGCTTCGGTATCGGCGGCGGTGCGCGCTACACCGGCAACACCTACGGCGACCAGGCCAACACCTACCTGGGCAAGGCCAACGCCTACACCGTGTTCGACGCCTCCGTGCACTACGACCTCGGTCGCCTGAGCACCAGCCTCAAGGGCGCGTCGGTGGCGGTCAACGCCACCAACCTGTTCAACAAGGACTACATCTCTACCTGCGACAGCTTCTACTGCTACTACGGCGACGAGCGCAGCGTCGTGGCCAGTGCTTCCTACAAGTTCTGAGTGAGCTGGGGGCGCTTTGCGCCCCTTTCGCGACACAAGGCCGCTCCCACAGGAAATCATCTATTCCTTGTGGGAGCGGCCTTGTGTCGCGAAAGGGCTGCGCAGCAGCCCCACGGTCCAACAGACAGAAATCGGTACCGTGATGAAAAGCCCAACCATCCGCCGCTGGTCGGTGATCCATACCTGGAGCAGCCTGGTCTGCACCCTGTTCCTGATGTTGCTGTCGCTCACCGGCCTGCCGCTGATCTTCCACCACGAACTCGAACAACTGCTCGGCGATGCTGCGCAACTGCGCGAGATGCCGGCAGGCACCCCGCATCTGGACCTGCAACAGCTGGTCGTCAAAGCCGAACAGCACCGCCCCGGCGAGGTCGTGCAGTACTTCGGCTTCGACGAGGACGAACCCGACGGCGTACTCGCGATCACCGCCGCAACTGCCGGCACCGAACCCAACTCGTCGCACACCTTCATGCTCGACGCCCGCACCGGCGAAGCCGTGGCCATGCCCGCCGCCAACGGTGGCTTCATGATGCTCATGCTGCGCCTGCACGTGGACATGTTCGCCGGGCTCCCCGGCAAGCTGCTGCTGGCGTTCATGGGTGTGCTTTTCGTCGTCGCGATCGTCTCCGGCACCGTGCTCTACGCGCCGTTCATGCGCCGTCTCGATTTCGCCACCGTGCGCCACGACAAGTCCCGCCGCCTGCGCTGGCTCGACCTGCACAACCTGATTGGCGTGGTCACCCTGGCCTGGGCGCTCACCGTCGGCGTGACCGGCGTGATCAGCGCCCTGTCCGACCTGGTCATTGCTGCCTGGCGCAACGACAGCCTGGCCGCGATGGTCGCACCCTATCGTGATGCCCCGACACTCACTGATCGCGCACCTGCCACCCGCCTGCTGAACATTGCCGAACAGGCCGCACCCGGTATGCGCCCCGACTTCATTGCCTTCCCCGGCACGCGCTTCTCCAGCGAACACCATTACGCAGTGTTCATGAATGGCGCCACGCACCTGAGCTCACACCTCTTCACGCCGGTGCTGATCGACGCCCGCACCCTCGAGGTGACGGCGGTCGGTGAGCGGCCCTGGTACATGGACGCCATGGGGTTGTCGCAGCCGCTGCACTTTGGCGACTACGGCGGTCGACCGATGCAGATCCTCTGGGCAGTGCTCGATGTGCTAACCCTCATCGTGCTCGGCAGCGGCCTGTACCTGTGGTGGGGCAAGCAGCGCAAGACCCGGGAGACGCGCGCATGAGCCACAGGTCGCAAGCCACCCGGCGCGTCTTCGCCTGGCCGGCCAGCATTGCCGTGCTCGGCGCCGCCGGCCTGTTCGCCGCCTTGCTCGGTGACGGCGCGTGGGATGCCCTGGCCTGGCTGGGCCTGGGCATCCCGGCCGTGCTCAGCCTGCGGGCACTGTGCGGTCGATAACCGGTTACCGCCCATTGCACTGCGCCAATGGCCAGCTTGTGTGCGCTACTTTTATGGAGTACACCATGCTGCCACTGGAACGTATCGAGTTTCTCGACCAACAAGTCGTGGCGCTGCTAAGCGCCTTGCCGAACCCCGACCCGCTCACCCAGACCCGCCAGCAACTGCATGCCGAACTGGCGCAATTCTGGGCCGATGCCGATAGTCAGGGCCGCTCACGGCGCATGCGTCTCACCGACCTGCGCCGGGCTTTGATGCATGCCGAACTTGACCTGCGCCTGGGCGACCAGACACTGGCTGCCGAGCAGGCCGACCTGCTGCGCGGTTGCCTGGACCTGCCTGCGGCCTGGCAACGCCACCACCAGCCACTCGCACGCCGTGCCCAGGTCTATCGCCCGGTGCTCAGCCGCAACCGCCCGCACTGGCGGTCAGCACTGCCCGGCATGTTCGTGGTGCTGGCCGGCCGCCCGGAAGGCGAGCAGCTAGACGGCCAACAGGCCACCGGGCCGGCACTGCTGTGCGGCACCGCTCAAGGGATCGAGGCCTACCCGTCACTCACCGCGTTGCACCAGGAGCTCTGCGAGCGCCTTGATGATCCCATCCAGAGCAGGCCCCTTCTGCGCCTGCTGGTCGATCCGCAGCGCGAGCGCAACGCCTGCCTGGCCGACCGCCTGCGTTATGAATGGTACGCCGACGACCCGGTCCAGGCGCAGGTCGACAGCCTGCTGGAGGCACAGCGTCAACGCCTTCAGCAAAGCTGGACGAACACGCCCACCCTGCCGATCACGGCCGAGGCGTTGCGCAAGGCCATGGCCCTGACAGACGAGGCTGGCAAGCAAGCATTACTCGACACCCGCTATTCACTGCTACTGGAAAAAAACCTGCCCAACTGGCTGCGCTCGGCCAGCGAGCAAGGGCTCACCCATATCATGCAAACCATGCAGCTGCTGGTGGCAGCCGCCGACAGCGTCGCCACTGCCGGCATACTCACCTTTGCCCAGTTCCGCCAGAAGCACACCCTGCGCAACTGGGCCAAGGACAGAGTCGAGGAACGCTTGCGCAGCGACCTCGGCCTGACCTACCCGGCCAGCGACATCCTGGTGCATGTGGTCCATACCCGGCAGGTCGGGCCACATATCAACCCCTTCCACCCCTCCAGCTTCATCACCTGGCGCGGCGTACAGAAAGTCGGTGGCGAACTGATCGAAACCATCAAGGAAAGCTACCCACTGGATGAGCTGGCGCTGCGTAACGTGAGCTGGTTCGACTATGACTACTGGCTGACAGCACGGGCCGCCCACCGCCATGGCAAGCCGCTGCCAGCGGCACTGACTGCGAGCTACCTGAAGGCCCTGGTGAGAAGCCTCAGCGTCGGTGGCAGCTATACCGAATTTCTGCAAAAACAGCTGATCGACGCTCCCCTGGGGGCCTGGCGGCTGAACGCCCATGCCAAGGTCAACCGTGCTCGCATGGAGGCCGAGCTGGCCAAGGCACGTTACGCCAGGCACCTTGCCAGCGATCACTCGGAGCGCGACTACCGCTGGGTGCGAAAGGTGCTGGATTACCCGCACAATGCCCTGCGCCCACCTGTCGACGGGGTGCGTGTCACCGTGCACCAACTGACGATCAACAACCATACCGTGCAGGGCGTACTGCTGCTCGACAGCCAAACGGCCGGCGTACGCTCGTTCGTCCTGTATACCCCCGATGCCCCTGACCGACGCGCCTGGCGCAGCCTGGCCAGCGCACGCGCGCTGCTGCGCCTGCTGCGCCAGAAAACCAGCCTTATGGATTACACGCTGGATCGCCTGCCACAGTTACCCAGGGAAGAGGCCCGGCGCCTGTTCATCAGGGGTGGCCTCGGTACAGCGCTACACATGCCAGCCGTTGACGATGACCTGTTCCATGCCTATTACCTGTCCATGGCACGCGGGTTGATTGCCGTCGCAGACGCCAATAGCCGCACCACCGCAGAGGCCGATGTGCAACAAGGAATCGATCTGGCCTGGCGCCTGCTCGACCTGGTCAGCCTGGCACTGCCCGCCCGCGCGTTCATCCCCCTCTCGCTGGGGCGAATGGTGATCGAGATCTGGGGTGGCGCGCAGGCCTATCGCCAAGAGGACATTGATGGCGTGCTGCAGCACACCTACAACGCCCTTAGCCATGCCAACGATGCGGGTACCAGCCTGGCCGCCACCGGCCTGATGCGGCGCGTGCTGCGCGGCGTGCCGTCACAACCGCCGCTGCCATTGCCCTCGCGCTACAGCGTGACGCCCACGGTGGATAACCTGCGCTTCCGGATCGACGGCATCTACGCCGAAGGGGTCTATGAAAAGGCCTCCGAGTTCGAAGGGCTCAGCCAGTACTACATCCAAGATGCCCAGCAGCGTTACTACAAGGTGGCCTTCGACGGCCAGCGCTGGCGGGTAATCGACCCGGTACAGCCAGACGCCTACCTGCAGCAGCCGGTCAAACGCCTGGCCAGTGGCAACTGGGTCATTGACTCGCCGGTGCTGTGGTACGACGGTGTGCCCGACCTGGCCCAGCTACTCACCGAGTGCCGGCTGCCGGAAACCCTTGAAGGTGAAGCGTTCGAAGCCATCGATGGCCTGCACCAGGCCGACGAGCAACTGTATCTGCAGACCCAAGGAGGGCAGCTTCCCCTGCGCCGGCACCTGCTCGCCGACCGCTACCACCTACCGATCGCCCAGGCCGAGACAGCGGGAGTAGTACCCTGGGCGATCCTGCGCTGGCGCGACGGGCAATGGCGCATTCGCGTGCGTCAGGCAGGACGCAGCAGCGACTGGCTGGCCCTGCCCGAGTCTTACTCGGTCAGCCTCGGCAGCAGGCGGTCCAGTCGTTGATGCAGCGCGCTGCCACTCGGCCAGTTGCGCAACAGCCGCGCCCGGTCACGGGCGTAGGCCGGGGCAAAACTGAGCTGGGTGGCGTGCTGGCACATGGCGTCGAGGTCGATCAGCGACCACTGGCCCTTGTCCCAGAACAGGTTGTGACCTTTGAAATCGCCATGGCTTATGCGCTCGCGGATCAGCTGCTGCATCACGTGTACCAGCGCATCGACCTGCTCTTCAGGGGCATCGCCGTTGTCCACATAGGGCGCGAAGCAGGCGGTGAGGTCCGGGCCATCGATGTATTCGGTGACCAGGTAGGCGCGGCTGCGCAGGCCCATCACCCGCTGTTCCAGCACCGCCAGCGGGCGCGGCGTGGCGATGTCGAGGAATTCCAGGCGATGCCCTTCTATCCACGAATGCCAGGCCCGGCTCGGGCGCCAGAAGCGCTTGAACCAATGGGCGGTGTTCTTGATGTTGTAGCGCTTGAGCACTAGCTTGCGGCCGTTCACTTCGATACGCGCCACACTGGCCGCACCACCGGTCTTGTACAGGTGGCCCTGGTCGATCAGTGCATCCGCCTGCTCGAGCACCGGCAGCATGGCCTCCACCTCGTTGCGGCGGATCACGCGCAGGCCTGACAGGCTGCGCTCGACACTGAACAGGCTGCACTCGCGGCCAGCCTTCTCCAGGTAATCCTTCTGCCGCCAGCTGCGCACCTTGTCCACCTGCTTCAACAGCGCTTCCAGCGGCAGCGCGTGCTCGGCGTTGGCCAGCAGGTAGTGCACCAGCAGCTCTTCGATGAACGGCTCCAGGCGCTTGGGCAACTGGGCGAAGAACATCCCGAGATTTTCCAGCACACGCGGGCGCGACAACTGCTGGCCGGGTGTCTCGGCCTTGATGCCGGCGCCGTCGATCAGGTAGAGCTTGCCGCCGTGGCGCAGCAGGTTGTCCAGGTGCAGGTCTTCTTGCCACAGGCCCTGGGCATGCATGTGCGCCACGGCAGTCAGGGCTTCGCCCAGTACCAGGTGCTGCTCGTCAGCCAGCACCGGCAGGCTTTCCACCGCCGCCCAGGCATCGGCCAGGCTTTCAGCGCCATCGAGGAATTCGAACAGCAGCCAGCCACCCTCGCCTTCCTTGAGGCCGTCGGCCAGCAGTTGCGGCGTGGTCAGGCCCTCTTTGGCCAACAGCTTCACGCCATCCAGTTCGCGCTGGAAATGCCGCGCGGCATTGCCACCGACCAGCAGCTTGGCCAGCACCGGGGTGCCACGCCAGATGCCAGCGCCGACATAGCGCTGGCCGGGCAGCACCCGCAGCAGGCTGAGCAATTGCAGGTCAGCCGGGCCAGCGGCATCGGCCAGGGTGATGCTCAACGGCAGCGCCGGGCTGCGCCCGGCGTCTTTGAGTTCGGACAAACGCATCAGCGGGCCTCTTTTTCACGACGGCGTTGCGTCAGGCGTTGCAGCCAGGTGCCGACCAGGGCGCTGTCGCCAGGCTGCTGAAGGTAGGCCGCCAACAACTGGCGCACGTCCGCCTCGCTCCAGGCCCCGGCACGTCGCAGCAGCGGCTCCAGGTCGCGCAGGCGGTCACGCATGCCGAACAGCAGCGGCCGGGTCTTTTCCAGGTCGATCAGTTGCGCTTCCCAGCCTTCGCGCCGTTGGCGCAGGAAGATGTGCTTGGGATAGAAGCAGCCGTGCACCAGGCCTGCACCGTGCAGGGTGCGCGCCAGCTGGCCGCAGGCCTTGAGGATCCCTGCCCGGGCGTCATCGGCAAGCTGTGGCCACTGAGCCAGCAAACCTTCGAGGTCGCTCCACTCGTCCAGCGCACGGGTCATCAGGATTGCCCGGTGCTTGCCGTTCTGCTTGCGCTCGCCGTAGAACACGGCCTGCAAGGCCGGGATGTGCAGTTTGTGGTAACGGCTGATGTTACGGAACTCGCGAGCGAAGGTCGGTTCGCCAAACGGCCGGTGCAAGGTGCGGGTCAGGTAATCGCTCTGGCGCTTGAGGTAATAGCCTTTGCCCTCCAGCTCCAGGCGATAGACGCTGCTCCAGCCGCCGCGGCCGGTGTTGGGTTCGTCCACGGCGTCGAGCTGCAGCGCCCACAGCGCTTCGAAATCGTTCAAGCCATGGCGTTTGAGCAACGCGAGGTCCGCGCTGGCCAGGTAATCGGTCATTCCCTTCCCTCGAAGAAGCTCAGCACCTGGCGAATGCGCCGCTTGTCGCGCACATTCAGGCGCTGACGCCCACGGTACTGCAGATAGAAACGCAGGCGCTGGGTCGCCGACAGATGATATTTAGCCACCTTGTCCAGGCACGCCAGGTCTTTGATCATGCGGTGGCGCCACATGAAGCCGCGCCAGAAGTCGCCGGTCGGGCAGTCGATGAAGAACAGCGTACCAAGGTCGTCGACCAGCAGGTTGCGCCACTTCAGGTCGTTGTGGGCAAAACGGTGTTCATGCATCACCCGGGTGTGGCGCGCCAGCTGACGGCTCAGCTTGTCGACCCAGACCCGGTCGGCCAGGCGTGGGTCGTTGCGCTCGGCCAGCGCCGAAAGGTCTTCGGTACGCGGCAGCTCGCGGGTGATCATCGCCCCCCGGCCAAAAGCCAGGCCCTTGCGTTCCAGGCCCCAGGCCACCACCTCGGCAGTGGGAATTTCCCACTTGGCGAACTGCTTGAGGTTCTGCCATTCGGCCTTGATGCGTGGCCGGCCCAGATAGCGGCGCATGTGCTTGCCAGCGCCGGTGTAACGCTTGACGTAGTAGTTGACCCCGTCACGCTCGACGCGGATAACCTCGCTGAGCGGGTCACGCGTGAGGTGTTCGCCCTTGAGGGCAAAGACCGCATCGAGGCTGCCGAAGTCCGACGCCAGATGTTCGTAGCCTGGCGCCAGTGTCCAACTCGCCATCAGAGTGCATCCCCATAGCGTTGCTTGCGATCGTAGAGTTTCTGCGCCTTGCGCTCGAGCCAGGCGAGCAGCGCGGCCTCCTCGGCCAGAATCTGCCGCAACGGGCGCTTGAAGTAACCGCGCAGGAAACGCAGCTTGTCACGCCGGGTAAGGCCGATGTCCAGCGCCGAGAAGTACAGCGCGGCCAGGTCCTTGTCGCGCCAGCGGCGGCTGATTTTCGCCCGGGTCTGGGCGCGATGCAGGTCGATGACCGACAGTTTGAAGTCTTCCGGCGTCACCGGCCGGTCGGTGTGCAGCAGGAAGTGGCAGATGTAACAGTCTCGGTGGTTGACCCCGGCGCGGTGCATGCCGCCAGTCATCTTTGCCACTTCAGCGATCAGCGCACGCTTCAGGCGTGGCTCGGGCGGCTGCCTGACCCAGTCGATGCTGAAATCTTCCAGGCTGATGGTAGGCGCCAGCTCTTCGGTGACGATGAACGAATGCTGGCTGGCCGGGTTGCTGCCACGCTCGCCATAGGCCACCGCGGTCATGGTCGGCACGCCCACTTCATGCAGGCGCTGGATGGCCTGCCATTCCTGGCCGGCACCGAGTACCGGCAACTTGGCAGTGAGCAGGTTCTTGAAGATCTCGCCCCAGCCGATGCCACGGTGGATCTTGACGAAGAAGCCCTCGCCATCGACCTCGGTACGCAGCGTGCGACGGCCTTCCAGCTCGCGATAGACCTCGCCTTGCAGCGCTTCCACGGCCTCGAAGGCGTCCCGCCCGGCCCACAGATGCTTGAAGGGTTCGGCCAAAATCAGCTTCATGCGTTCTCCTGCCCCAGAATCACATCGGCAGCATGCTGCGGCATGCTGTACAGGTCGGCACTGTCGGCAAAGGCCAGGCCGTTGCGCGACCAGCCGGCGCGGGCCTGCCCGTCTTCAAGCATGCGCTGCAGGCAAGCATTGAGCTGCTCCTGCTCGAACGGCTCGTCCAGCACCAGGCCGCTGTCGGCCTCGGCGATGTAGTGAGCGTAACCGCAGACCTTGGACACCAGCACCGGCAAGCCGGCCACCAGCGCTTCGAGCAGCACCGTGCCGGTGTTCTCGTTGTAGGCCGGGTGGATCAGCAGGTCGGCACCCAGCAGGAAGCGCGGGATGTCGCTGCGGCCCTTGAGGAACTGCACCTGCTCCCCCAAGCCCAAGGCGGCGCTCTGCAACTGGAACACCTTGGGGTCGTCCTGGCCGATGACCATCAGCCTGGTGCGTTTGCGCAGCGCCGAGGGCAGCGCGGCCAGGGCTTTGAGGCTCCGATCGACGCCCTTGGTCTTGAAGCCGGAGCCGATCTGCACCAGCAGCAGGTCGTCATCGCCGAGGTTGAATTCCTTGCGGAACTCGGCGCGGATCTCGGCGGCGTTGGCCGGCGCGCGGCGGTCCTGGGAGATGCCTGGCGGCAGCAGGTGGAAGCGTTCCACCGGGGTGCCGTAGTGCTTGATGAACAGCGGCTGCTGCACTTCGGAAATCATCAGCACTTCGGTGCGCGCGTCCTTGGCGAACACGGCACGTTCGTACTCGGCAAAATGCCGGTAGCGGCCCCAGCGGCGGTACAGGCCGCCGCGCAGGGTCTGCGCCTTGTCCTCGAAGCAGCCGTCGGCGGCGTAGTAAACGTCCAGCCCCGGCATCTTGTTGAAACCGATCAGGCGGTCGACCGGGCGCTTGGCCAGGTCCGCGGCCATCCAGGCGCTGAGCTTCTCGTTGCGGCGATGGTTGAAGATCGCCTTGACCGGCGCCACCAACACCTCGAAGCCCGGCGGAATGTCACCCTCCCAGATCAGCGTGTACACGCGGATCTGGTGGCCCCGCTTCTGGCATTCCAGGGCAATGCGCATGAAATCGCGCTGCAGCCCGCCGAAGGGGAAATATTTGTAAAGCACGAAAGCCAGTTGCATCAACGAACATCCTCAGCCAGCAGCAGCGCGCTCAGGCGGCTCGCTACATGCTCGGGATTCAGGCGAGTGAAGCACAGCGGCCACTCGCGTTTCAGATCGAACCGGCGCAGGTCGTCGGCGCTCGGTTTGTAGGTGCATTTCTTTTGCAGGCAGGGGGCGCAAGGCCAGTCACTGGCCTGGTGAATCTGAGTCCGTCCGTAGGCGCCGGTCAGGCCTGGGTTGGTCGGGCCGAACAGCGAAATGGTCGGTACGTCCAGCGCTGCAGCCAGGTGGCCGAGGCCGGTATCCACCGCCACACAGGCCTTGGCCGCCGCCAGCACACGGGCGACGCCGGCAAGGTTCAATCTGGGGAGCACCTGGCAGTTGTTCAAGCCCTGGGCAATGCGCTCGGCACGGGCCTTTTCGGCGGGGTTGCCCCAAGGCAGGCGTACCTGCAGCTTGCGCCGGCCCATGCGCTCGGCCAGTTCACGCCAGTAGGCTTCAGGCCAGTGCTTGGTCGCCCAGGTGGTGCCATGCAGAAACACCACGTAAGGCGCAGCCGGCGGCAATTGCAGGCGGTCGAGGTCGAGACCGTACTGGCCGATGCCTTCCGGCAGGTCATAGGCCAGGGCCATGGCGAACAATTGTCGTACTCGCTCCACGGCATGCTGGCCAACGGCGACCGACAGCGGCCGGTCATAGAACCGGCTGGCCCAGCCTTCACGGGCCGAATAGCGGTCCAGCCCGGCGACCGGGGCCTTGACGTAGCGGGTCAGCCAAGCCGACTTGACCAGGCCCTGGGCATCGATCACCAGGTCGTACTGGCGCTCGCGAACGCGCTGCTTGAACGCCTTCCATTCGCCGCTCTTGAGGGTCTGCCAGAGATTCTTGCGCCAGCGGCGGATCGCCACCGGGATGACCTGGTCGACTGCCGGGTGCCAGCTGGGGATCTCGGCAAAGCCTTCTTCCACCACCCAGTCGAAACGGATGCCCGGGATGGCATGGGCGGCGTCGGTCAGCGCCGGCAGGGTGTGGATCACATCACCCAGCGACGAAGTCTTGATGATCAGTACCCGCACTTAGTCGACCTCGGCCACGGTATCGATCAGGTTCGGACCACCCAGGCTGTGCAGGGCGGCGATCACTCTGCCCGGCTCCAGCAGGCGCAGGCAGTTGTAGTGGCCGAAGCGGCAGGTGCGGTCAAAGCACGGGCTGCACTCGATGCCGGTGCGCACCACTTCCACCTGTTCGGCCAGCGGCGGCGTGAAGCCAGGCGAAGTGGAACCGTACACCGCGACCAGCGGGCGGTTCAACGCCGCCGCCACGTGCATCAGGCCAGAGTCGTTGGACACCACGGCATCGGCGCAGGACATCAGGTCGATGGCCTCGGCCAGCGAGGTTTCGCCCGCCAGGTTGTACGACTCTTCACGCAGGCCCGGTATCAGGCGGTCGCGGATCTGCTCGCCGACCGGGTGGTCGTTCTTCGAGCCGAACAGCCACACCTGCCAGCCCTGGCGGGTCATCGCATCGGCCACGGCGGCGTAGTGCTCGCTCGGCCAGCGCTTGGCCTCACCGAACTCGGCGCCCGGGCACAGCGCCAGCACCGGGCGGTCCAACGCCAGGCCGAACTTGGCCAGGGCGGCTTCGCGGCTCTGCGCTTCGATCTGCAGGCTTGGCCGCGGATACGGCTGCGGCAGCTCGGCACCGGGTGCGTAGGCCAGGGCCATGAAACGTTCGATCATCAACGGGTAGCGGGCCTTGTCCAGCTTGCGCACGTCGTTGAGCAGGCCGAAACGCATTTCACCGCGCCACCCGGTGCGCTTGGGAATGCCGGCAAAGAACGGCACCAGTGCCGACTTCAACGAGTTGGGCAGCAGGATGGCCTGGTCGTACTGGCCGGCCAGGGACTTGCCGATGCGCCGACGCGTAGCCAGTTCCAGCGCGCCGTGGCCGAGCGGGAAGCTCAAGGCCTGACGCACTTCGGGCATGCGTTCAAGGATCGGCCGGCTCCACTCGGGCGCCAGCACGTCGATCACGCAGTCGGGGTGCTGCTGTTTCAGGCACTGGAACAGGGTCTGCGCCATCACCATGTCGCCGACCCAGCTGGGGCCAATGATCAGTATTCTCATGCTTAGTCCAGAAACGCTCGGGGAGGCTACAGGCTGCATACAGCCTGGCCTCCCCTCTTTATATTCAGGCTATGTGGCGGACAGTGTACCACCGGGGAACCGCTGGGGCCGCTTCGCGCCCCTTTCGCGACACAAGGCCGCTCCTACAAGGGAATGCGATCGCCTGTAGGAGCGGCCTTGTGTCGCGAAAGGGCCGCAAAGCGGCCCCGACGATCTCAAGTCAGTCCCAATTCGCCCCAGATCCGCCGCACTTCGCGACGCTCATCGGCAAATTGCGCCGCATCGATCACCCCGGCCTGCTTCTGCAGGGCCTGGCGGTGCGACGCCGAGCGGAACGCCTTGTACACCTCACGCAACAGCACCGCGTCACTGGCCGGCATCAACCTTGCCTGCTCCAGTTCTTCTAGAATGCGGATGTTATCGGTCCATCGGAGTATGGCCGGGTGCTCGTGAGACCAGGCTAAAGCGGCGTATTGCACCATAAATTCGATATCGACGATACCGCCGGCATCCTGCTTGATATCGAACGCCACACCGGTATCGAAGGCATTGGCCGCGGTACCGGCAAGGGTGGCCTTGGTGCCGAGGTTGTCGCGCATCTTGGCACGCATCTCGCTCACTTCGCTGCGCAACTTGCCCAGGTCACGGGGCTGGCCCAGGACCTTGGCGCGCACGCCCTCGAATGCCGTCGCCACCTGCTTGCAGCCCACCAGCACACGGGCGCGCACCAGGGCCTGGTGCTCCCAGGTCCAGGCCTCGCTCTGCTGGTAGCGCTCGAACGCCCCCAGCGAACTGACCAGCAACCCCGCCGCGCCAGACGGGCGCAGGCGCATGTCGACGTCGTACAGCTGGCCGGAGTTGGTCTGGGTAGTCAGCAAGTGGATGATGCGCTGACCCAGGCGGGTGAAGAACTGCGCACTGTCGATCGGTTTGGCGCCGTCGGTTTCCGCCTGCGGGTCGCCATCGTGAATGAACACCAGGTCCAGGTCCGAGCCATGGCCCAGCTCCAGGCCACCGACCTTGCCGTAGCCGATGATGATGAAGCCTGGGTCACACAGGCTACCGTCGCTGCGCCGGGGCTGACCATGGCGGGCCACGGTCTGGCGCCAGGCCAGGGCCAGCACCTGGTCGAGTATGGCTTCGGCCAGCCAGGTCAGGTAGTCGCTGACTTTCATCAACGGCAGGTTGCCGCTGATTTCCGACGCTGCCACACGCAGGCTATGGGCCAGCTTGAAGTGGCGCAGCGCTTCCATCTGCTGTTCCAGGTCGTCCTCGGGGATGCGCGTCAGCCGCTCGCGCAGCTCGGCAGCCAGCTCCGGCGCCAGTGGTGGGCTGAACAGGCGGCCTTCGTTGAGCAGTTCATCGAGCAGCAACGGGTAGCGAGCAATCTGCTCGGCGATCCACGGGCTGGCCGCACACAGGGTCAGCAAGCGCCGCAAGGCACCCGGGTTTTCGGTGAGCAGCACCAGGTAGGCCGAGCGCCGTGCCACGGCCTCGACCAGCGGCAACACCCGCTCCAGTACCAGGTCCGGGTTGTCGTGTTCCACGGCCTGGGCCAGCAGGCGCGGGATGAAGGCATCCAGGCGCTCGCGGCCGATGCGCTGCATCGAACGCAGCTGCGGGCTGGCGCGCAGCGCTGCCAGGCGGCGCAAGGCTTCGGTCGGTTGCTTGAAACCGGCCTCTTCCAGCTGGCGACCTGCGGCTTCTTCATCCTGGGCCTGCTCCCACAGCGGTGACCACTCGCCACCGACCACCAGCTCGCCTTCACCTTCGTCCTCATCCGGGTCGGCAATGACCTGACGGAAGTGCCAGTCGACCCGGCCGCGCCAGTACATCAACTGATCGTGGAAGCTCTGCCAGTCGGCAAAACCAAGCATATAGGCGACACGCGCACGGTCGAGTTCGCTATCGGGCAGCATCTGTGTCTGGCGGTCGGCGATGGCCTGGATGGCGTGTTCGGTGTAGCGCAGGAATTCATAGCCTTCGCGCAGTTCTGCCACCACGGCGGGCGGCAGGTAACCCTGGCCCTCCAGGATTGCCAGGACCTTGAGCAATGGCCGCAGTTGCAGGCTCAGGTCACGGCCACCGTGAATCAGCTGGAAGGCCTGGGCGATGAACTCGACTTCGCGGATGCCACCAGCGCCCAGCTTGATGTTGTCGGCCATGCCCTTGCGCCGAACTTCCTGCTGGATCAGCTGCTTCATGGTGCGCAGTGCTTCGATCGCAGAAAAGTCCAGATAACGCCGATACACGAACGGTTTCAGCATTTCCTGCAGTTGCGAGCCAGCGGCCTGGTCACCGGCCACCACCCGCGCCTTGATCATCGCGTAGCGTTCCCAGTCGCGGCCCTGGTCCTGGTAGTACTGCTCCAACGCATTGAAGCTGAGCACCAGGGCGCCGGCCGAGCCGTAGGGGCGCAGGCGCATGTCGACACGGAATACAAAGCCGTCGACGGTCACCGGGTCGAGCGCCTTGATCAGGCGCTGGCCCAGGCGGGTGAAGAATTCCTGGTTTTCCAGCGAGCGCTTGACCCCTTCGGTTTCGCCGCCTTCGGGGAAGGCGAAGATCAGGTCGATGTCCGATGACAGGTTCAGCTCCACCGCGCCCAACTTGCCCATGCCCAGCACCACCATGTGCTGCGGCTGGCCGCTACGGTTGCCGATCGGCGTGCCGAACTGCTGGCAGTGGCGCGGGTACAGCCACTGGTAGGCTTCGTCGATGGCTGCATCGGCGAGGTCGGACAGGTCGCGGCAGGTCTCGCCCAGCTCGGCCTGGCGGGTAATGTCACGCCAGATGATGCGCAGCTGATGGCGATTGCGCTGGCGACGCAGGTTGCGCGCCAGCTCGTCCTCGCTCTGCGCGGCCTGGGCTGCAGCGGCGATCTGCCCGCGAAGCTCGCCCGGTCCGTAACGGCGGTCCAGTTCACCGCTGGCGATCAAAGCGAACAGCATGGCCGGCTCGCGCTGGGCAACGCCAAGGACAAAATCACTGGCGGCGGCGACCTGATCGAACTGTTGCCGGTGCAACGGCGTCCAGGTGTTCAGGTCGAGGTCAGCGTGGCCTGCCACGGCATCGCGCAGGAACTGCTGGTTGCGAACGACCAGCGGTTGCAGGGAAGCAGGCAGTTCGAGCGGCAAAGGTAGGCGCATGGTCTATCCTTGATCGGCGTGAAATGGAGGGGAAAAAGCGGCCAAGAGGGAGCCGGACCTCGGTTGGACTGTCATACAAAAGTTGGAAATAGCTGAAAAAAACGAAACATTGGCAAGAAACATCAAGATCCACCTGTTCGCGACACACCGCCAACCAACATGAACGTTTTTCCTCACAAGCCGAGGTGCGACCAAACGTCGCATTTGTGTAGTTTTACTACTACCCGTGACGTGCAAAAGCATGAAATGCCGAAGCAAATGTAGTAAAACTACACGGCGCCGGGAGACACCCCGGTAATCCAAGAATTCACGACGTCTGCCCATAAGGCCAGTCGCAAACTCAGGCCCCCGATTCTGGTGGCCTTTCCGCCCTGGAGCAAGCCATGCAAGACCTCGATCCAATCGAAACCCAGGAATGGCTGGATGCCCTGGAGTCGGTCCTCGACAAAGAAGGCGAAGACCGCGCTCATTACCTGATGACCCGCATGGGCGAGCTGGCCACCCGCAGTGGCTCCCAGCTGCCGTACGCGATCACCACGCCATACCGCAACACCATCCCTGTCACCCACGAAGCACGCATGCCTGGCGACCTGTTCATGGAACGCCGCATTCGCTCGATGGTGCGTTGGAACGCGCTGGCCATGGTGATGCGCACCAACCTGAAGGATTCGGACCTGGGCGGCCACATCTCCAGCTTCGCTTCCAGTGCCACCCTGTACGACATCGGCTTCAACTACTTCTTCCAGGCGCCGACTGAAGAGCATGGCGGCGACCTGATCTTCTTCCAGGGCCACGCCTCGCCAGGCGTCTACGCCCGTGCCTTCATGGAAGGCCGCATCAACGAAGAGCAGATGAACAACTTCCGTCAGGAAGTGGACGGCAACGGCCTGTCTTCGTACCCGCACCCATGGCTGATGCCTGACTTCTGGCAGTTCCCGACCGTATCCATGGGTCTGGGCCCGATCCAGGCTATCTACCAGGCACGCTTCATGAAGTACCTGGAAGCCCGTGGTTTCATCCCGGCCGGCAAGCAGAAGGTCTGGTGCTTCATGGGCGACGGCGAGTGCGACGAGCCGGAATCCCTGGGCGCAATCGCCCTGGCCGGCCGCGAGAAGCTGGACAACCTGATCTTCGTCATCAACTGCAACCTGCAGCGCCTCGACGGCCCGGTTCGCGGCAACGGCAAGATCATCCAGGAACTCGAAGGCGTGTTCCGTGGCGGTGGCTGGAACGTCAACAAGGTGGTCTGGGGCCGCTTCTGGGACCCACTGTTCGCCAAGGACACCAACGGTGCCCTGCAGCGCCGCATGGACGAAGTCATCGACGGCGAGTACCAGAACTACAAAGCCAAAGACGGCGCGTACGTTCGTGAGAACTTCTTCAACACCCCAGAGCTCAAGGCCATGGTCGAAGACCTGTCCGACGACGAGATCTGGAAGCTCAACCGTGGCGGCCACGACCCGTACAAGGTCTACGCGGCCTACCACCAGGCGGTCAACCACAAGGACCAGCCAACCGTCATCCTGGCCAAGACCATCAAGGGTTACGGTACCGGTGCCGGCGAAGCCAAGAACACCGCGCACAACACCAAGAAGGTCGACGTCGACAGCCTGCGTCACTTCCGTGACCGCTTCGACATCCCGGTCAAGGATGCGGACCTCGAGAACCTGCCGTTCTTCAAGCCTGAAGAAGGTTCTGCCGAAGCCAAGTACCTGGCCGAGCGCCGTGCTGCCCTCGGCGGTTTCGTGCCACAGCGCCGTGCGAAGAGCTTCAGCGTACCGACCCCGCCGCTGGAAACGCTGAAAGCGATCCTGGACGGTTCGGGCGACCGCGAAATTTCCACCACCATGGCCTTCGTGCGCATCCTGGCGCAACTGGTCAAGGACAAGGACATCGGCCAGCGCATCGTCCCGATCATCCCGGACGAAGCCCGTACCTTCGGTATGGAAGGCATGTTCCGCCAGCTGGGCATCTACTCGTCGGTCGGCCAGCTCTACGAGCCAGTCGACAAAGACCAGGTGATGTTCTACCGCGAAGACAAGAAGGGCCAGATCCTCGAGGAAGGCATCAACGAAGCCGGCGCCATGTCGTCGTTCATCGCTGCCGGTACCTCGTACAGCTGCCACAACCAGCCGATGCTGCCGTTCTACATCTTCTACTCGATGTTCGGCTTCCAGCGCATCGGCGACCTGGCCTGGGCTGCCGGCGACAGCCGCACCCGTGGCTTCCTGATCGGCGGTACCGCCGGCCGTACCACCCTCAACGGTGAAGGCCTGCAGCACGAAGACGGTCACAGCCACATGATGGCGGGCACCATCCCGAACTGCCGCACCTACGATCCGACCTACGGCTACGAGCTGGCGGTGATCATCCAGGACGGCATGAAGAAGATGACCGAAGAGCAGCAGGACATCTTCTACTACATCACCGTGATGAACGAGTCCTACCAGCAGCCAGCCATGCCGGCCGGTGTCGAGGAAGGCATCATCAAGGGTATGTACCTGCTCGAAGAAGACACCCGCGAAGCCGCGCACCACGTACAGCTGATGGGCTCCGGCACCATCCTGCGCGAAGTCCGCGAAGCCGCGAAGATCCTGCGTGAAGAGTTCAACGTCGGTGCCGACGTGTGGAGCGTCACCAGCTTCAACGAACTGCGTCGCGACGGCCTGGCCGTGGAACGCGCCAACCGCCTGAAGCCTGGCCAGAAGCCACAGCAGACCTACGTCGAGCAGTGCCTGAACGGTCGCAAGGGCCCGGTCATCGCGTCCACCGACTACATGAAGCTGTTCGCCGAGCAGATCCGCCAGTGGGTGCCGAGCAAAGAGTTCAAGGTCCTGGGTACCGACGGTTACGGTCGCAGCGACAGCCGCAAGAAGCTGCGTCACTTCTTCGAAGTCGACCGCCACTTCGTGGTGCTGGCTGCCCTGGAAGCCCTGGCTGACCGCGGCGAGATCGAACCCAAGGTTGTGGCTGACGCCATCGTCAAGTTCGGCATCGACCCGGACAAGCGCAACCCACTGGACTGCTGAGGAGTATTTTTAAGTGAGCGAACTCATTCGCGTACCTGACATCGGCAGCGGTGAAGGTGAAATCATCGAGCTGTTCGTCAAAGTCGGTGACCGTATCGAGGCTGACCAGAGCCTGCTGACCCTGGAGTCCGACAAGGCCTCCATGGAGATCCCGGCGCCCAAGGCCGGCGTGATCAAGGAACTGAAGGTCAAGCTGGGCGACCGCCTGAAAGAAGGCGACGAGCTGCTGGTTCTGGAAGCCGAGGGCGCCGCTGCTGCGGCCCCTGAGGCTCCGGCTGCTGCCGCTGCTCCAGCCCAGGCTGCTGCGCCGGCTCCGGCCGCCGAAGCCGCCCCTGCTCCGGCCGCAGCCCCGGCTGCCGCCAGCGTGCAGGACATCCACGTGCCAGACATCGGCTCGTCGGGCAAGGCCAAGATCATCGAAGTGCTGGTCAAGGTCGGCGACACCGTCGAAGCCGACCAGTCGCTGATTACCCTGGAGTCCGACAAGGCCTCCATGGAAATCCCGTCGCCGGCTGCCGGCGTGGTCGAAGAAGTCCTGTGCAAGCTGGAAGACGAAGTCGGCACTGGCGACCTGATCTTCAAGCTCAAGGTGGCTGGCGCAGCGCCTGCTGCTGCCCCGGCTCCAGCCGCCGCTGCACCTGCCCCGGCTGCCGCGCCTGCCGCGGCCGCTCCGGCTGCTGCTCCGGCCGCAGCTCCGGCGCCGGTCGCTACCGCACCGGCTGCCGGCAGCAACGCCAAGGTTCACGCAGGCCCGGCTGTTCGTCAGCTGGCCCGTGAATTCGGTGTCGACCTGGGCGCAGTGGCCGCCACCGGTCCGCACGGCCGCATCCTGAAAGAAGACGTGCAGGTCTACGTCAAGGCGATGATGCAAAAGGCCAAGGAAGCCCCGGCAGCCGCTGGCGCTACCGGCGGCGCTGGCATCCCGCCGATCCCGGCCGTGGACTTCAGCAAGTTCGGTGAAGTGGAAGAAGTGGCCCTGACCCGCCTGATGCAGGTCGGTGCCGCCAACCTCCACCGCAGCTGGCTGAACGTGCCGCACGTGACCCAGTTCGACTCCGCCGACATCACCGAGCTGGAAGCCTTCCGCGTTGCGCAGAAGGCCGTGGCCGAGAAGGCTGGCGTCAAGCTGACCGTGCTGCCACTGCTGCTCAAGGCCTGCGCCTTCCTGCTCAAGGAACTGCCGGACTTCAACAGCTCGCTGGCGCCAAGCGGCAAGGCCATCATCCGCAAGAAGTACGTGCACATCGGCTTCGCCGTGGACACCCCGGACGGCCTGCTGGTCCCTGTGATCAAGAACGTCGACCAGAAGAGCCTGCTGCAACTGGCTGCCGAAGCCGCTGCACTGGCGGAGAAGGCGCGCACCAAGAAGCTGTCGGCCGACGACATGCAAGGTGCCTGCTTCACCATCTCCAGCCTCGGCCACATTGGCGGCACCGGCTTCACGCCGATCGTCAACGCGCCGGAAGTGGCGATCCTGGGCGTCTCCAAGGCGACCATGCAGCCGGTCTGGGATGGCAAGGCCTTCCAGCCGAAGCTGATGCTGCCGCTGTCGCTGTCCTACGATCACCGTGTGATCAACGGCGCTGCCGCCGCGCGCTTCACCAAGCGCCTGGGCGACGTGCTGGGCGATATCCGCACCATGCTGCTGTAAGGCGGCACACTGCCCCTCCGCGGAGGGGCAGCACCCTTTTCGAGCTGCCACGCTCGTACCTCAACCCCGCCAAATGGCGGGGCTTTTTTTTGCCTGTGGAAAAGCCGGGAGGGCAAAGCGGCCCCAAATTCTCAAGGCAAATTAAGGATTTCAGCCAGGCGGCCGAAAACATATACATGACAGCCCTCATGGCCGCTTGCCAGCCTCAGGGACATGATGCAACCTTGCCAGATACGCCGCCGTCCAGGCCGCGTCCCCTTCAAGCGAGTCTTCGATGAAAAGCCAACCCGATGCCGCCAGCCGTGTGGCGGCCGAGGTCGTGACGCAGCTCCCCGTGCCCTCGCGGCTCGGCATGCTGCGTTTCGAAAGGCTGAACGAAGCCAACTGGGCGATGCTTTACCTCGATCCTGCTTGCGAACGCCAGTTCGGCTTGCCCGCTGCCGAGTTGTGTGCGCTGATCGATGCGCCCTATGCCAGCCTCATGGAGCCCGAGGCCCGTTACCGGCTGCACGATGAAATCCAGCTGCAACTGAGCAACCGCGGCTACTACCGTGTGCGCTACACCCTGCACACCCAGGCCCGCGCGCTGCGCCTGCTGGAAGCCGGCGAGACATTCAAGCAGCACAACCGCCAGCTGCTGCGCGGCTTCCTCACGGTGCTCGATGACGACGACAGTGACCTCGACACCGACGACCTGGAATCGCGCAACAACCGCCTGCAACTGGCCCTGCAGGTCAACCAGCGTGCCCAGCAGGAGCAGCTTGAGCACCTGGAACGCGTGCGTGCCCAGCAAGACCTCATCCTGCGCCTGGCCCGCCAGCGCTACAGCTCCGAAAACTCGCTGCTCGAAGCCGCCCAGCTGATCACCCGCAGCGCCTGCGAGATCTACAAGGTTGACAGCGCCAGCATCTGGCACCTGGAAGAGCAGCGTCTGGAGCCGATCAGCGCCTGGCTGCGCGACGAGCAGGCGCACCGCCTGCCCGAACCGATCGATGCCAGCCGCTTCCCCGACTACCTGGACGCCCTGCACGCCAGCCGTGCCATCGACGCGCACAACGCCAACCACGACCCGCGCACCCGTGACCTGGCCGAGAGCCTGTATGCCGACAACAACGCCATGCTCGACGCCAGCATCCGCGTCGATGGCCAGGTAGTCGGCGTGTTGTGCCTGGAGCAGACCGGCCAACCGCGCGCCTGGCAGTCCGATGAAATCGCCTTTGCCGGTGAGCTCGCCGACCAGTTCGCCCAGGTCATCACCAACCACAACCGGCGCACCGCCGCCAGCGCCCTGCACCTGTTCCAGCGGGCCGTGGAACAAAGCGCCAGCGCCTTCCTGCTGGTCAACCGCGACGGCGTGGTGGAGTACGTCAACCCAAGCTTCACCGCCATCACCCAGTACAGCACCGAGGAAGTCCAGGGCCACCACCTGGCCGAGCTGCCCGCCCTGGAAAACCTCAGCGAGCTGCTGTTCGACTCGCCGTCGAGCCTGGCCATGGGCAACAGCTGGCAAGGCGAATTCAAGAGCCGGCGCAAGAACCTCGAACCTTACTGGGGCCAGCTGTCGATCTCCAAGGTGTATGGCGACAACCGAGAGCTGACGCACTACATCGGCATCTACGAAGACGTCACCCAGACCAAGCTGGCCCAACAACGCATCGAGCGCCTGGCCTACACCGACAACCTGACCAACCTGGGCAACCGCCCGGCATTCATCCGCAAGCTAGACGAGCGCTTCGCCCGCGACAGCGAGAACCCGATCTGCCTGCTGCTGGTGGACATCGACAACTTCAAGCGGATCAACGACAGCCTCGGCCACCAGACCGGCGACAAACTGCTGATCAGCCTGGCCCGGCGCCTGCGCAACAGCCTGAGCGTCAACGGCGTGCTCGCCCGTTTCGCCAGCAACGAGTTCGCCGTGCTGCTCGACGACACCGGCCTGGAAGACGGCCAGGGCGTAGCCCTGCAATTGCTGCGTACCCTCGACAAACCGATGTTCGTCGACAACCAGCTGATCAACGTCACCGCCTCGGTGGGCCTGGCGTGCGCGCCGCTGCACGGCAGCGACCCGACCACCCTGATGAAGAACGCCGGGCTCGCCCTGCACAAGGCCAAGGCCAACGGCAAGCACCAGGTGCAGGTGTTCACCGAAGTGCTCAATGCCGAAGCCAGCTACAAGCTGTTCGTCGAGAACAACCTGCGCCGCGCCCTGACCCAGAACGAGCTGGAGGTGTTCTACCAGCCCAAGCTGTGCCTGCGCAGCGGCCGCCTGCTTGGCCTTGAGGCCTTGCTACGCTGGAACCATCCCGAGCGCGGCATGATCCGTCCGGACCAGTTCATCAGCGTTGCCGAGGAAACCGGCCTGATCATCCCGATTGGCAAGTGGGTGGTGCGCCAGTCGTGCCGCATGAGCCAGCAGTTGCAGCAAGCCGGCATGGGCTGCCTGCACGTGGCCATCAACCTCTCGCCCAAGCAGTTCTCCGACCCCGACCTGGTGGCCTCGATCGGTTTGATCCTCAAGGAAGAAGGCCTGCCCCCGCACCTGCTGGAGCTGGAACTCACCGAGGGCCTGCTGCTGGAAGCGACCGAAGACACCCACCGCCAGCTCGACGAGCTCAAGGCCCTGGGCCTGACCCTGGCCATGGACGACTTCGGCACCGGTTATTCGTCGTTGAGCTATCTGAAGAAATTCCCGATCGACATCATCAAGATCGACCGCAGCTTCATCAACGAGATCCCCGACAACCAGGACGACATGGAAATCACCTCGGCGGTGGTGGCCATGGCCCACAACCTCAAGCTCAAGGTGGTGGCCGAAGGGATCGAGACGCCGGCGCAGCTGGCGTTCCTGCGTCGGCACCGGTGCGATGTCGGCCAGGGCTACCTGTTCGACCGGCCAATCCCCGGCCGCGAGCTTGAAGAAAAACTCAAGCGCTACCCGCGCGGTCCAATGGCCTGACAGCTGCTTCAAGCTCGGGCACACTAATACCCATTCGGGCCCTGTGGGAGCGGGCTTGCCCGCGAACGGCCCCAGCATCCATTCACAGACATACAGAGGAACGGCCATGGTCCTGCGTTCGGAAATCCTGGTGAACAAAAACGTCATGCCAACTGCGGAGCAAGCCCTGCCTGGCCGCGAAACGCCCATGCAGCTGCCCGAATTCCACTACGTCTTCAAAGACACCCCACTGCTCGGCCCGTTCTTCGAAGGCGCCATCGATTTCGCCATCTTCGGCCTGGGCTGCTTCTGGGGCGCCGAGCGCCGCTTCTGGCAGCGAGAAGGCGTGGTCAGCACGGTGGTCGGCTACGCCGGTGGCTTCACCCCGCACCCGACCTACGAAGAAGTCTGCTCGGGCCTGACCGGCCACACCGAGGTGGTGCTGGTGGTGTTCGACAAGGACAAGGTCAGCTACCGCGAGCTGCTGGCGATGTTCTGGGAGCTGCACAACCCGACCCAGGGCATGCGCCAGGGCAACGACATCGGCACCCAGTACCGCTCGGCTATCTACTGCACCAGCCCGGAACAGCTGGAGCAAGCCAAGGCCAGCCGCGACGCCTTCCAGGCCGAACTGAGCAAGGCCGGCTTCGGCGAAATCACCACCGAAATCGACCAGGCGCCGACGGTGTACTTCGCCGAGGCCTACCACCAGCAATACCTGGCCAAGAACCCGGACGGCTACTGCGGTATCGGCGGCACCGGCGTGTGCCTGCCTCCTAGCCTGCAGGGCAACTGAACCATGAGCACGATGACCCTGTTCCACTCGCCGCTGTCACCTTTCGTGCGCAAGGTCATGGTGGTGCTGCACGAGACCGGCCAGCTTGACCGTGTCGCGCTGCAGCCGGTGAACATCAGCCCGGTGAACGGCGACGAGCAGCTCAACCAGGACAACCCGATCGGCAAGATCCCTGCCCTGCGCCTGGAGGACGGCACCGTGCTGCACGACAGCCGGGTGATCTGCGAGTACCTCGACCTGCAGCATGTCGGCCAGCCGCTGCTGCCACGCGAGGGCTCGGCGCGCTGGCGGCGCATGACCTTGGCTTCGCAGGCTGACGCGATCATGGATGCGGCGGTGCTGAGCCGCTACGAGAGCTTCCTGCGGCCTGAAGCAAAGCGCTGGGATGGCTGGCTCGAAGCGCAGGCCGAGAAGATTCGCCGCAGCCTGGCGAATCTTGAGCAGGAGCACCTGGCGGAGCTGGCGTCCGGGTTCGATATTGCGGCGATCGGCGTGGCCTGTGCGCTAGGCTATCTGGACCTGCGCCAGCCGCAGTTCGGCTGGCGTGAGCGCCAGCCTGGCCTGGCGGCGTGGTATGCCGAGGTGGCCAAGCGGCCGTCGATGGTGGCAACAGCACCTGTGGCCTGAAGGGCCTCTTCGCGGGCACGCCCGCTCCCACAGGTACTGCACAGGATTCAAGGCTTGTGCAGTAATTGTGGGAGCGGGCGGGCCCGCGAAGAGGCCGGTACAGGCAGCAACAATCAGCAGTCAGGCGTGCCCGCCGTAAACTTCTTGGCCGGGTTCACCGCCGCCTTGAACTGGCGCAACGCCTTGGAACCGATCAGCAACGGGTAGTTGAAGTGGCTGCGGTCCACCAGGTTGACCTCCATGGTGCGCTTCTGGCCACCCAGGCACATCTCCAGGTCGATCACCGGCCGCTTGGAGATTTCCGGCGCATCGCCCTCGTCCTCTTCCTCGGCACGCCCCTTGATCTTGCTGATCCGCGAGACCTCGTGCTCATACACCTTGCCGTCGGAGTCCTTGGTCGCCAGGCGGAAACGTACCCACTCCTCGCCATCGCGGGTGAACAGCTCGATGTCCTTGGCCGACAGCGACGCCGTCCAGGCACCGGTGTCCATCTTGGCTTTCAGGGTCTGGCCAAGCTCGGGCAACTTGATGTTCTCGTAACGGCCATAGACCGTGGGTTCGGCGGCCATCACCGGCAACGCCAACAGCGATAACAGGGCAAGCAGAGATTTCACAGGCAGGCTTCCTTGAGAAGGGTCAGTGCTTAGACTGCACTGGCAGGATAGGTTCGCTGTCACAAGCCTAACCAACATGTTGTGAAACATTTGTCCCTGCCGTCGGGCATTGGACATTTGGCGTAGGCCGCAGCGCTGCTTATCATTGCGCCCTGCTAATTTCCCACAACAAGAGTTTCCTTATGCGTCGCCTGCTTACCGGCCTGTTCACGACCATCCTGCTGCTGCTCAACACCTTGGTGTTGATCTGCCCGCTGCTGGTCTTCGCCCTGCTCAAGCTGGTGCTGCCGGGCCGTGGGCGTGACTATGCCTCGTGGGCGGTGATGTGGGTCGCCGAAACCTGGTCGGAAATCGACAAGGCCATCTTCGCCCTGTGCATCCCGACCCAGTGGGACATTCGCGGCGTCGAGAACCTGCGCAAGGACACCTCGTACCTGGCGGTCAGCAACCACCAGACCTGGGTCGATATCCCGGCGCTGATCGAAAGCCTCAACCGCCGCACGCCGTTCTTCAAGTTCTTTCTCAAAAAGGAGCTGATCTGGGTGCCGCTGCTGGGCCTGGCCTGGTGGGGCCTCGATTACCCGTTCATGAAGCGCTACAGCAAGGCGTTTCTGGAAAAACACCCGGAGCTCAAGGGCAAGGACCTGGAGATTACCAAGGCCGCCTGCGAGCTGTTCAAGCGCCAGCCGGTCACCGTGGTCAACTACCTCGAGGGCACCCGCTTCACCGAGGCCAAGCACCGCGAACAGCAATCGCCTTATCGTTACCTGCTCAAGCCCAAGGCGGGCGGTGTGGCGTTCGTGCTGGCCGCGCTGGGCGAGCAGCTGGACGCGCTGCTGGACGTGACAATCGTCTACCCCGGCAACAAGGCGCCCGGGTTCTGGGACCTGCTCAATGGCAGCATTAGCCGGGTGATTATCGACATTCAGGTGCGTGAACTGGACCCGGCATTGTGGGATGGGGATTACGAGAATGACCCGGCCTTCCGCCAGACCGTGCAGGCCTGGGTCAACCAGCTGTGGCTGGAAAAGGACCAGCGGATCGAGCAATTACGCGCTGAGATGAACTGAATTTATTGCCTGTACTGGCCTCTTCGCGGGCACGCCCGCTCCCACAGGTACAGCGCAGCGCTCAAGACTTGTGGCATCCCTGTGGGAGCGGGCGTGCCCGCGAAGAGGCCGGCACAGAAATGCAAATAACCCCAATTAAAACCCAGGCTAATAATAAGAATAAGTAATACTTTTTTGTCATTACCCACCCAAGTGGATAAAAATCGACCAAAGCACAACTACAAAAATGCCTGGATCGATCGATGGCCAACCCACCCAGCTCCAACTCCGCCCAACTGCGCCGTGTCCTCGGCCTCCCCGCCCTGGTGTTCTTCGGCCTGGTGTACATGGTCCCGCTGACCATCTTCACCACCTACGGAATCGTCACCGAACTCACCGGTGGCCGCACTGCCGGCGCCTACATGGTCACCCTGGTGGCCATGCTGTTCACCGCCGCGTCCTACAGCTTCATGGTCAAGCGCTTCCCGGTCGCGGGCTCGGCGTACTCCTACACCAACATGGCCTTCGGCCCCAACGTCGGCTTCCTCGCCGGCTGGTCGCTGCTGTTGGACTACCTGTTCCTGCCGATGATCAACTACCTGTTGATCGGCCTGTTCCTCAACATCGCCTTCCCGGCCATCCCGGCATGGTCCATCGCCCTGGCCTCGATTGTGCTGGTAACGGTGCTGAACGTGGTTGGCATTCACTCGGTGGCAAAGACCAGCAACCTGATCGTTGGCGCGCAGATCGTCTTCATCGTGGTGTTCGTCGCGCTGTCGTGCCAGTCGCTGGCCGGCCAGCCGCTGGACCTGCTGGCGCCGCTGCTGGGTGATAGCTCCAAGCCCGGCTTTGGCGCGATCATGGCCGGTGCGGCGGTGCTGTGCCTGTCGTTCCTCGGCTTCGACGCCGTTTCGACCCTGGCCGAAGAGTGCCGCGACGCCCGCCGCGACGTGCCACGGGCGATCATCCTCACCACCCTGTTCGCCGGTGTGCTGTTCACCGTGCTGGCCTACGTCAGCCAGTTGGTGCTGCCGGGCACCACCTTCGCCAATGCCGATGCGGCGGCCAACGAGGTGATGTTCAAGGCAGGCGGCCAGTTCCTGGCCAACTTCTTCACCGCCGCGTACGTCGCTGGCAGCCTGGGCTCGGCGCTGGCCTCGCAGGCGGCGGTGTCGCGCATTCTGTTCACCATGGGGCGTGACAACGTGCTGCCGCGGCGCAGCTTTGGCTACCTGTCGCCACGCTTCGGCACGCCGGTATTCGCCATTGCCCTGGTGTCGGCGTTCTCGCTGCTGGCGTTGGTGATCGACTTGGCGACCCTCGCCTCGCTGATCAGCTTCGGTGCGTTGGTAGCGTTCTCGGCGGTGAACCTGGCGGTGGTGAAGACGCACCTGATGGACGATGGCGCCCAGCGTAACCTCAAAGGGCTGCTGTGCTACGGCCTGGTGCCGCTGGTGGGGTTGGCGCTGACCCTATGGCTGTGGACCAGCCTGTCGGCCCTGACCTTGGTGATCGGCCTGTGCTGGTTTGCCTTCGGCCTGGCTTACCTGGCGGTACTGACCGCCGGCTTCCGCCGCCCAGTGCGCCTGGTGGACTTCACAGAAACAGCCTAACTCCACTTACCCGGGCTTGCGCGATCCCTTGTAGGAGCGGCCTTGTGTCGCGAAAGGGCCGCAAAGCGGCCCCAGCGATATCAGCTGCGAAGCTCAGATCCTGGGGGCGCTACGCACCCCTTTCGCGACGCAAGGCCGCTCCTACAGGCACAGCGCAAGTCCTCAAGGCTGGGATGTCAGCGCTGCCCTACGAAACCATCAAACCGAAGGCTGAGCCAACGGCGCAGGAGTCGTCCACAAACTCCCCAGATTCTGCAACAACGACCCGGCAATCCCCTGCTGCCCCAGGTACTGCAGAATCAACGGTGCAAACTGCCCGATCATCCCGGTATCCATCCCCAGCGCCTTGAACGCATTGTCCAGGTCGCCACGGTTCTCCACATCGTTGCCCAGCGCCTTGTCCAGGGCCGACTGGCTGCCCTTGTCGTTGCCCAGCAACTCACCCAACCCACTCAACCCGCCCAGGACATTGGCGCCCGACAGCAGGTCCAGGCCCGGCACAGCCTTGGTCAGCTGGCCATAGTCGTCGCTGCTCAGATTGTTGCGCGCCAGCCCCAGCATGGCCCCTGCCCCGCCCACGGCCTGTTCGGGGGTGATGTTCAGCTGGCTGCCCAGGGTGTTGAGCAGGTTGGCCTGTGCTGCGGGTGCCTGTACCTGGCCTTGCTGCTTCTGGTTCTGCATGGCGGAGACGGCGTTGGCGGCGTCGCTGAGGTTGAAGGCGAACACCGGGCTTGCGGCCAGGGTCATCAGGGTTGCCAGGGTGAATGCTTTCATCGGGAGGGACCTCGTCGGCCGGGATGGCTTGGGAAACGACGGGTTTGACTCGGGAATTGATAGATTGTTCCGAGACGGACATCGGAGCAAACAAGCACCTGAGCGTGACTCAGGTAAGGACATAGCTAATCACGGCAATAGCGAAAACTCTCTTAAATACTCATAGTTATGCTCAGCCACGCACTATAAATAATGGTTTCAGCCGCCCCTGAGGCCTACACACACCTGATATTTTTGCCAGTAGCCATAAATTAAGTATTGACGAATACTGGCTTACTCCAACGGAGCCGTAATTAGCGCATTAAACCAGGAGAAGACTGATGACTCTAAGCGAAAACATCACGCTAGCTTTCTACCGAAAAGATAAGCTCAACACGCTGACAGCGAAAGCATCCAAGCGCACAATCTTCCATAGCACTAATCACATACTAGCGGAACTCAACAATCTTAACAATAGCGAATCCGCCTTACTTGCGACAGACCTAGCTAACTCTGTGCTCACAGTAGAAGGCTTTGGCAATAGAGAAGAGCATACCTATTCAGCTTATGGTTTCTCAGCATCACAACCCTCGAACCTAATTAACATAGGGTTCAACGGCAACCACATGGACAACGCAGCCAAGATTTACTTGTTGGGTCTCGGCTATCGCGGATACAGCAGCAATAGATTTAGATTCCTTTCACCTGATAACTTGAGTCCTTTTGGCCTGGGCGGGATGAATGCCTATTCCTATTGCGCTGGCGACCCTATTAACCGAAGTGATCCTACTGGGCACTCGTGGCTTAGCCGCTTATTCAAGCCGTCAAAATCGAAGCATAGTGCATACTTAAAAAACCATTACCCAGAACTGTTGAGAAAAGAAATTTCGCTTGTGAAAGCCCACACCAAAACGACTGGCGATCCAAGGCGCATTGTAAAAACCGGCACAGACCTTACATCAGTTGGCATAGGTGTCGAAGTCAAGTTTGTTATTAACAAGAACAACGAAATGGCAGTCTCCATATCTGGAGGGAAAGGCTCCAGCAGCTACACCTCACACCCTTCCATTGCCAACATACTTCCCAATACCAAGATCATCAGTTCCGGAACAATGATCATCGGAAGTCTGGGAGATGTCTTCCTATACAATCGATCAGGACATTATCGACCAACCATGGAACATCTCGCACCCGCAATTACTAAGCTTAGAACCCTAGGATTTGAACCTTCCGCACATTCATACAACCAGTGATCACTCAGCGGGTAACGGCGCTCCTATCTTTCTCCGCTATCAAACAGGGGAATATTTAAATATCTACAACACACTGAGTGCCGAAGTCCTCTCAGACTACTGACCATAAACTCACCGAGCACATAAGTGACAAGAATGAAAACACCACACATATCATCAAGCCACTCAGATAACCCCACCACTTATGCCAGTAGTGGCAGGGCCAATGAATGTCATGCGTACTCTCCATTCGGATTTTCAGTAAAACTCCCCTCCGAACGGGCCATTCTTGGCTTCAGCGGCGAATACATAAACCCACCGTTGAAAAGCTATCAACTGGGGCAGGGATATCGAACATACTCACCTAGCCTGATGCGCTTTCAATCACCAGATAGCCTCAGCCCCTTTGGAAGGGGTGGAATAAACTGCTATGTGTACTGCGCTGGGGATCCAGTTAATTATACGGACCCGACAGGCCACGTACTTGTCCACCTTAAAAATGGTCAGACCATGGTGAGCACGAATTCAGCCGTGGCACTTCCTCACAGATTCAAACCTTCCACACTGAAACGTACCACTTCTTATGCCAGTGCATTGAAACCAAATTCACCAAAATACGCACGCCCTCGAGAAGATTATTTCAAGAGGATCGGGGAACCTGACACTTTTGAATCCATCATCAGCAACCTTGCATACAATGATGCCGTCAATTTTGCAAAGACATCTAAATCTAATAAAAGCCACACCGTTCCGATCATTGAACGTTACATATCAAAAATTTTAGACAATGATGCTTCCATGGGTGCCGCCCGAGCTGGCGTACTCCCCGGAGTACCTAGGATATTTGGACAAAGCCTGGGCCTGGAGTTGAACCCCTATCTGCATGACATAAATTCCTTAAGAGACGTCAATATAGAAACGCTTGGCGGCATTCGAAATATTGCCAGACTTATAAGATACGACAGGGAGCAGAATGCACGCGCAAATCGTTTGCGCAGCAACAGCTTCGACAGTCTACTGGGGGAATGAAACTGAGTAAAAACATCTAACTCAGGCCGAAGCGGATGTTCAGCGCGCCAATCTCGCCAAGACTTTCAGATTTTTACGCTTACCTGTAGGACGTTTCTGAATTACAGTCCCAAGCCGCTTGAGCCATTGCGATGATCTGGGCCGGGCTCTAGTCTCGGGCGGTCGTTGCGAAATCAGCGACCGGCTTTGACAGGCCGACTTCGTCAACCACATGGCTTTGCCTCTATGGCAGCTGTGCATGGGGCACTCACGTGCGCCGGGTTTTGGTTGACCTACCGGTCTGTCAACCCATGTACAGTTGCCGCCTTCTTGTTTGACAGCAGGCCGGTGGTGGCATCACTTAGAGGTCATCCATCATGCTTAAGATTGTCCCCGATCCACCCCACACCTCCCATTCCCTCGAAGATACCCTCATCCAGGCCACGGACTACGCGCTGTGCGCCCAAACCGTCGCACATCAGGCGCTTCTGCTGCAGCCCAAGTCGCCGGTTTCGATATTGATGATAGCCACGATGCATGAGCTCGAAACGCTGCGGGTGCTGCTTGAGACGGCGTTGATCCAGGTGCAGATGCCGGCGGAGCCGCGGACATTGCACTAGAAATTGAGGCTTGTGTTTTTGCTGGGCTGGCCCTTCGCGGATAAATCCGCTCCTACAAGGATTGCGCAAGGCCTGTAGGAGCGGCTTTAGCCGCGATAGGGCCGGGCCTGGCAGTCGAGAAACTTCAGGGGGAGAGAAAAATGACCAGCGACGACACCAAGACCACTGTAGGCAAAACTTTTTTCTACCAAGGCGAAGGCCAGACCCACCCGTTGTTCTGCATTGCCCCGGGCATTCCCTGCCAGAGTGCGCGGGAATAGGCTTCGGAACTGATGGGCTATGTGCGGGATTTGACCATTGACGGCCTGATGGACAACAAGCCGCAGTTGCTTTGGGCGTCACATTATCTGAGCGCGTTGGCCAAGGCGCTGATGGACGATGCTGAGTTGGGAATGATGCGCTGAGTGATGGGTTGGCAGGGCTGGCCTCTTCGCGGGCACGCCCGCTCCCACAGGTTCCGTGTCAGGCCATAAAACTAGTATTTCTGCCAGTATCAAAATCCCTGCGGCCGTTCAGAATGGGCTTAAGCAGCCTCCATTCATCCAGCACCTCAGGGACTTGAATCATGAGCAAAGCATCGAACGGTACGCTTTTCTTCTATCAGGGCGACAAGCTGATCACCGTGAAGCAAGGCGATCAGTATCGCGCCATCCTTCGCAACGCGGAACAACCGCTGGCAGAGCTGAGTTCAGACGGAACCCACACCGGCGGCTTGTTGGCCACCGATGACAAAGGCTCTGTCCTTGCCGTGCAAGGCGCCAACGAGCAGCCATAAAAAAGCCCCTCATGTCGAGGGGCTTTTTGTTACATCACGCGATCAAGCCGCGCCCCACATCTTGTGTGGGTCGATCACGAACTTCTTCGGCACGCCTGCATCGAACTCGCCATAGCCTTCCGGCGCCTGGTCGAGGTTGATCACCTGCACGCCGACCACTTCAGCAATGTTGATGCGGTCCCACATGATCGCCTGCATCAGCTGGCGGTTGTATTTCATGGTCGGGGTCTGGCCGGTGTGGAAGCTGTGCGACTTGGCCCAGCCCAGGCCGAAGCGGATGCTCAGTGCGCCGATCTTGGCGGCGGCATCCACCGCGCCTGGGTCTTCGGTCACGTACAGGCCCGGGATACCGATGTTGCCGGCCACGCGGGTCACCTGCATCAGCGAGTTCAGCACGGTGGCCGGGGCTTCATGCTTGGCGCCTTCGTGGCCATGGCCACGGGCCTCGAAGCCAACCGCGTCGACAGCACAGTCCACTTCCGGCTCGCCGAGAATGTCGACGATCTGCTCGTGCAGCGGAGTGTCCTTGGACAGGTCGACCACTTCGAAGCCCTGGGACTTGGCGTGGGCCAGGCGGGCCGGGTTCAGGTCACCGACGATGACGCAGGCGGCGCCCAGCAGGCGCGCCGAGGCTGCGGCAGCCAGGCCGACCGGGCCGGCGCCAGCGACGTAGACGGTGCTGCCAGGGCCTACACCGGCAGTGACAGCGCCGTGGTAGCCGGTCGGCAGGATGTCGGACAGGCACGTCAGGTCACGGATCTTCTCCATGGCCTTGTCGCGGTCCGGCAGTTTCAGCAGGTTGAAGTCGGCATATGGCACCAGCACGTATTCGGCCTGGCCACCGGTCCAGTCGCCCATGTCGACGTAGCCGTAGGCGCCGCCGGCGCGGGCCGGGTTGACTGTGAGGCAGACACCGGTGTGCATCTCTTTGCACGAGCGGCAGCGCCCGCACGCGACGTTGAACGGTACCGACACCAGGTCGCCGATCTTCAGGCGCTCTACATCACGCCCCATCTCGACGATTTCACCGGTGATTTCGTGGCCCAGGACCAGGCCGACCTGGGCAGTGGTGCGGCCGCGGACCATGTGCTGGTCGGAGCCGCAGATGTTGGTGGAAACCACCTTGAGGATCACGCCGTGCTCGATCTTGTTGCCGCGTGGGTCTTGCATTTTCGGGTAGTCGATTTTCTGCACCTCGACCTTGCCCGCGCCGAGATACACCACTCCACGATTGCCAGACATGCTCTTACCTCGCTTGATTTTTATTTATGCAGCGGTGGTGGAAAGCGCCGCCATCCGTGGGCGGCTTGTGTTACTGGAATGCAGGAATTGTGGGCCTGAATCGGCGATTTGCACTGACTGGAAACGACAGGGAGATGCCTTTAAACGGCAGGGGAAAAGTCGGGGCCGCTGTGCGGCCCTTTCGCGACACAAGGCCGCTCCTACAGGCGAATGCGATACCTGTAGGAGCGGCCTTGTGTCGCGAAAGGGCTGCAAAGCAGCCCCAGAAATGTTCAGAGAACGACTGTCCGGTTAGCGTTGAGGAACACCCGCCGCTCGATGTGATACCCCACCGCCCGCGCCAGGGTCAGGCACTCGATATCACGCCCCTTGGCAATCAGGTCTTCGGGGTAATGGCTGTGGTCCACCACCTCGACGCCCTGGGCAATGATCGGCCCTTCGTCGAGGTCGTTGTTGATGTAGTGCGCCGTGGCGCCGACCATCTTCACGCCCTTATTGTAGGCCTGGTGATAAGGCTTGGCGCCCTTGAACCCGGGCAGCAACGAGTGGTGAATGTTGATCGCCCATCCATCAAGACGCCGGCACAACTCCGGCGACAGCACCTGCATGTAGCGGGCTAGTACCACCAGTTCCGCGCCGGTTTCCTCGATCACCTGAATCACCTTGCGCTCTTGCGCCGGCTTGTCCTTCGGGTCGAGGGCGAAGTGGTAGTAAGGAATCTTGTGCCAGTGCGCCAGGGGTTCGAGGTCCGGGTGGTTGGATACCACCGCAACCACGTCCATGGCCAGTTGACCGATGCGCTGGCGATACAGCAAGTCGTTCAGGCAATGGTCGGCCTTGGACACCATGATCACCACCTTGGGGCGGTGATTGGGTGCGGTCAGCTCGAAGGCCATGCCGAACGCTTCGCTGCGCTCGGTGAGGCCGGCTCGGAAGCCCGCCTCGTCGAAATCGTCTGGCTGGCGGAACTCCACGCGAATGAAGAAACGCCCCGACAGCCGGTCATCGAAGGAGTGGTGCTCGGTGACGTAGCAGCGCTGCTCGTAGAGGTAACGCGTCACCACGTCGACGGTGCCGAGCATGCTCGGGCAGTCGGCGGTGAGAATCCAGGTATCCGGTGCCCGACTCATGTTCGCTCTCCTTAAGCTTCGATGCTCAAGCCGTATTCGGCCGAAGCGTCCTGCAGCCATAGCCACCAGTAGTCGGCGAAGCTGCGGCGGATCACCAGCTCCCAGGTGTCTTCGGCGGTGCGGCGGATCACCAGTTGCGACTTGGCGAACACGGTGCCGACGGCCTTGCCGACCGGGAAGTTGTTCGGGTGCACGTCATAGCTGGTGGATTTCATCAGCACTTCGCGCACGTTCGGGCCACGCAGTTCCAGCAGGCTCTGCCCGCCGCTGACGTTGACCACCTGGATGTGCTGGCCTTCGAGGGCCGCGCGCAGCTTCTGCTCGACCGCCAGTTCCTGGCCGCCCGGGACGATCAGCAGCCACTCGTCAGGGCCGACCCATTGCAGCGACATCTCGTTGTTGGCGACCACGGTCAGGGCAACCGGCAGCTCCAGGCCCAGGGCCTTGTGCACGCCAGCGGCGAATTCCGGGTCGTGGCCATCGCCACGGATCGTCAGGTGGCCGAGGAACTTGCGTTCACGCAGGGTCACGCCTGCGTTCTTGCGGCCTTTGCCAACCAGGCTGGCCAGGTCGGCGTGGTGCAGTGGCGACTGGGCCTTGGCCTCGGCGCCGGGGTTTTGCTGGAAGACGTTGATAGCGCTCATTTCTTACCTGCCTTGAATTCTGGATTCGACCACGATGCCTGCCGGAGACGGTCATCCTGTGGGAGCAGGCATGCCCGCGAATGCGAGGGTGGATTCACCGCCCTCTTCGCGGGCACGCCCGCTCCCACAGAGACCTCATTCCAAACTGGACATCGGTTGGTACCGGGGCCTTAGACGTTCTGCCGCTCACCCTTCGGATCGAAGAACACCGAAGACACGATCTCCGCCTCGATCACGCTGCCATCGGCCTGCGGCGAGTAAACGCGCTCGCCCATGCGCTTGAGGCCGCCCTTGACCACACCCATGGCGAACGAATAGCCCAGGGAGTTGGAGGCGTAGCTGGAGGTCACGTGGCCAACCATGTCCATCGGAATTGGCTGCTTGGGATCGAACACCAGCTGGGCGCCTTCCGGCAGCCACTTGGTCGGGTCGATCGGCTTCAGGCCTACCAGTTGCTTGCGGTTCTCGCGCACACAGTCTTCGCGGTTCATGCCACGCAGGCCGATCCACGAGAACGGCTTGTTGCGGCCCACGCACCAGCTCATGTTGAGGTCGTCGGGGGTCATCGAGCCGTCGGTGTCCTGGCCAACGATGATGAAGCCCTTCTCGGCGCGCAGTACGTGCATGGTCTCGGTGCCGTACGGGGTCAGGTTGTACTTCTTGCCGGCCTCGATGATCTGCTCCAGCACGCCCATGGCGTAGTTGGCCTGCACGTTGACTTCGTACGACAGCTCGCCGGTGAACGAGATACGGAACACGCGGGCCGGTACGCCGCCGACGTTGCCTTCCTTCCAGGTCATGAACGGGAAGGCGTCCTTGTCCATGTCGATGTCGGTCAGCTCGCTGAGCAGCTTGCGGCTGTTCGGGCCGGACAGGGTCATGGTGGCCCAGTGGTCGGTGACCGAGGTGAAGTACACCTTCAGCTCTGGCCATTCGGTCTGGTGGTACAGCTCCATCCACTGCAATACGCGGGCAGCGCCGCCGGTGGTGGTGGTCATGATGAAGTGGTTGTCGCCGACACAGGCGGTCACGCCGTCGTCGAAGACCATGCCGTCTTCCTTGCACATCAGGCCGTAGCGGGCCTTGCCCACGTCGAGCTTGGTCCAGGCGTTGGTGTAGATGCGGTTGAGGAACTCGCGCGCATCCGGCCCCTGGATGTCGATCTTGCCCAGGGTCGACGCGTCCAGCAGGCCCACGCTGTCGCGCACGGCCTTGCATTCACGGGCAACCGCGGCATGGATGTCTTCACCGGCTTTCGGGAAATACCAAGGGCGCTTCCACTGGCCGACGTCTTCGAACTCGGCGCCGTTCTTCACGTGCCAGGCATGCAGGGCGGTAAAGCGCACCGGCTCGAACAGGTGGCCACAGTGACGACCGGCTACCGCGCCAAAGGTCACCGGCGTGTAGTTCGGGCGGAACATGGTGGTGCCCATTTCCGGGATGGTGATGCCGATGGAACGGGCGGCGATGGCCAGGCCGTTGATGTTGCCCAGCTTGCCCTGGTCGGTGCCGAAGCCCAGCGCGGTGTAGCGCTTGACGTGCTCGACCGACTCGAAGCCTTCGCGGGTGGCCAGTTCGATGGCGGCGGCGGTGACGTCGTTCTGCTGGTCGACGAACTGCTTGGGTGCACGGGCAGTGCCCTTGTCGTGCGGCACCTGGAACAGCGCCACGGTGGCCTCTTCCTTGCGCGCCACGGTTTTCGGCAGGCTGCCAACGGTGGCCTTGAAGCCCGCTTCAGTGGCGGCGCGGGCACCGCCTTCGAAACCATCGGCAAGCACATCGCCCAGGGCGTAGACGCCATTGATGCCACCCACGCATTCGCGCTTCTGCGGGGCATCGCCCGGCACGAAGCCGAGAATGTCTTCACGCCAGACCGGGCGACCGCCCAGGTGCGAAGCCAGGTGCACGATCGGGCTGTAACCGCCGGAGGTGGCGATCAGGTCGCATTCGAGGGTTTCACCGGGGCTGGTGACCTTGTGCGCCTGCACATCGATGGCCGCCACACGGGCGCCGCTGACGTGCTTGGTGCCCTTGGCCTCGATCACGGCGCTGGAGGTGAGGATGCGGATGCCCTTGGCACGCGCTTCTTCAACCAGCGAACCACGCGGGTTGTGGCGAGCGTCGGCAATGGCGACCACTTGCAGGCCGGCGTCGTGCCAGTCCAGCGCGGCGCGGTAGGCGTGGTCGTTGTTGGTCGACAGCACCAGCTTGCGCCCTGGGGCCACGCCGTAACGGCGAACGTAAGTGGAAACTGCGCCAGCCAGCATGTTGCCCGGCAGGTCGTTGTTGCCGTACACCAGTGGGCGCTCGTGAGCGCCGGCAGCCAGGACCACGCGCTTGGCGCGGACACGGTGCACGCGGTGACGCACCTGGCCGATCGGGGCGCGGTCGCCGAGGTGGTCGGTGAGGCGCTCGTGGATGGTCAGGAAGTTATGGTCGTGGTAGCCGTTGACCGTGGCGCGTGGCAGCAGGGTCACTTCCGGCAGGCTTTGCAGCTCTTTGACCACGGCGTTGACCCAGTCGGCGGCTGGCTTGCCGTCGAGGGTTTCGCGGGTGTCGAGCAGGCTGCCGCCGAACTCTTCCTGCTCGTCAGCCAGGATCACGCGGGCACCGCTGCGGGCAGCGGCCAGCGCGGCGGCCAGGCCAGCAGGGCCGGCACCGACGATCAGCACGTCACAGTGCTGGTTCATGTAGTCGTAGCTGTCCGGGTCGTTCTGCAGCGGCGCACGGCCCAGGCCGGCTGCCTTGCGGATGTACTTCTCATAAGTCATCCAGAACGATTTCGGGTACATGAAGGTTTTGTAGTAGAAGCCCGGCGGCATCATGCTGCCGCCGACCTTGCCGAGGATGCCCATGACGTCGTTGTTGACGTTCGGCCAGCCGTTGGTGCTGGTGGCGACCAGGCCTGCGTACAGCGCCTGTTGGGTGGCTCGCACGTTGGGGATCTGGGTGGCTTCGCTGGAGCCGATCTGCAGGATCGCGTTCGGCTCTTCGCTACCGGCGGCGATGATGCCGCGTGGGCGCGAGTACTTGAAGCTGCGGCCAACGATGTCGACGCCGTTGGCCAGCAACGCGGCGGCCAGGCTGTCACCGGCATAACCCTGGTAGGTCTTGCCGTTGAAGGTGAAGTTCAGGACCTTGCTGCGGTCGATACGGCCGCCGCTGGCGAGGCGATAGGTCTGGCTCATACTTTTTCCCCTTGGCCTTTGACGGCGGACGGTGCGATCGCAGCTTTGCCATCAGCGGTCACTTGCGGCTTCTGGCCAATCTTGTAGGTTTCCAGAATCTCGTAGGTCACGGTGTTGCGGGTGACGTTGAAGTACTGGCGGCAACCGGCAACGTGGTCCCACAGTTCGTGGTGAATACCGCGTGGGTTGTCACGGTAGAACATGTAGGTACCCCATTCCTCGTCGGAACAGGCGTTGGGGTCCAGCGGGCGGGCGATGTGCGCCTGGCCAGAGGCGTGGAACTCTTCTTCGGAGCGCAGCTCGCCACAGTGGGGACAGAAAATATGCAACATGACGGTGGCTCCGGTTAGTGGGCGACGGCGGCGGCGCCGTGTTCGTCGATCAGTGCGCCGTTGTAGAAGCGGTCCATGGAGAACGGCGCGGCCAATGGGTGCATTTCGCCTTTGGCCAGGCTCGCGGCGAAGACGTTGCCCGAACCCGGGGTCGCCTTGAAGCCGCCAGTCCCCCAACCGCAGTTGAAGAACATGTTCTTGACCGGGGTCTTGGTGATGATCGGGCAGGCGTCTGGCGAGGTATCGACGATGCCGCCCCACTGGCGGTTCATGCGAACACGCGAGAGGTTGGGGAACATCTCGACGATGGCCTGCAGGGTGTGCTCGATCACCGGGTACGAACCGCGCTGGCCGTAGCCGACCCAGCCGTCGATACCGGCGCCGATCACCAGGTCGCCCTTGTCGGACTGGCTGATGTAGCCGTGTACGGCGTTGGACATGATCACGCTGTCGATGATCGGCTTGATCGGCTCGGAAACCAGCGCCTGCAGTGGGTGCGATTCCAGCGGCAGGCGGAAGCCGGCCAGCTTGGCCATGTGCCCGGAGTTACCGGCGGTGACCACGCCGACGCGCTTGGCGCCGATGAAGCCTTTGTTGGTTTCCACGCCGATGACCGCGCCGTTTTCCTTGCGGAAGCCGATCACTTCGGTCTGCTGGATCAGGTCCACGCCCAGGGCGTCGGCGGCACGGGCGAAGCCCCAGGCCACGGCATCGTGACGGGCTACACCGCCACGGCGCTGAACGGTGGCGCCGAGGATCGGGTAGCGGGTGTTCTTCGAGCAGTCCAGGTACGGGATTTCGGCCGCGACCTGAGCGGTGTTGAGCAGCTCGCCATCGACGCCGTTGAGGCGGTTGGCAGAGACGCGGCGCTCGGAGTCACGCATGTCCTGCAGGGTGTGGCACAGGTTGTAGACGCCGCGCTGGGAGAACATCACGTTGTAGTTGAGGTCCTGGGACAGGCCCTCCCACAGCTTCATGGCGTGCTCGTACAGGTGCGCCGACTCGTCCCACAGGTAGTTGGAACGCACGATGGTGGTGTTACGGGCGGTGTTGCCGCCACCCAGGTAACCCTTTTCGATCACCGCAACGTTGGTGATGCCGTGTTCCTTGGCCAGGTAGTAGGCCGTGGCCAGGCCATGGCCGCCACCGCCGACGATGACCACGTCGTAGACCTTTTTAGGGGTCGGCGTGCGCCACATGCGCTGCCAGTTTTCGTGGTGGCTGAGGGAGTGTTTGAAAAGGCCGAAGCCCGAGTAGCGTTGCATGTTCGTTTACTCCACTCAGCGGTAAACAGGGAAGTCAGCGCACAGCGCCGCGACGTTCTTCGCCACATCGGCTTCGACGTCGGCGTCACCGAGGTTGTCGAGGATGTCGCAGATCCAGCCGGCCAGGGCGACACATTGCGCAACCTTGAAGCCGCGGGTGGTCACAGCCGGGGTACCGATGCGCAGGCCGGAGGTGACGAATGGCGACTGCGGGTCGTTCGGCACGGCGTTCTTGTTGACGGTGATGTGCGCGCGGCCCAGGGCGGCGTCGGCATCTTTGCCGGTCAGGCCCTGGCGGATCAGGCTGACCAGGAACAGGTGGTTGTCGGTGCCACCGGAGACCACGTCGTAGCCGCGATCGACGAATACCTGGGCCATGGCCTGGGCGTTCTCGATCACTTGTTTCTGGTAGCTCTTGAACTCAGGTTCCAGCGCTTCCTTGAAGCACACGGCCTTGGCAGCGATCACGTGCATCAGCGGGCCGCCCTGGGCGCCCGGGAATACGGCAGCGTTGAGTTTCTTCTCGATCTCTTCGTTGGACTTGGCCAGGATCAGGCCGCCACGTGGACCGCGCAGGGTCTTGTGGGTGGTGGTGGTGACCACATCGGCGAACGGGATCGGGTTCGGGTACAGGCCTGCAGCAACCAGGCCTGCAACGTGGGCCATGTCGACGAACAGGTAGGCACCCACCTTGTCGGCAATGGCGCGGAAGCGTGGGAAGTCGAGGGTCTTGGAGTAGGCCGAGAAGCCGGCAACGATCATCTTCGGCTTGTGCTCGACAGCCAGGCGCTCGACTTCGTCGTAGTCGATCAGGCCGGTAGTGGTGTCGATGCCGTACTGCACAGCGTTGTACAGCTTGCCCGAGGACGACACCTTGGCGCCGTGGGTCAGGTGGCCGCCGTGGGCCAGGCTCATGCCGAGGATAGTGTCGCCGGCCTGCAGCAGGGCCAGGTAGACCGCGCCGTTGGCTGAAGAACCGGAGTGCGGCTGGACGTTGGCGTAGTCGGCGCCGAACAGCTGCTTGGCGCGCTCGATGGCCAGGGCCTCGACCTTGTCGACGTGCTCGCAGCCGCCGTAGTAGCGCTTGCCCGGGTAGCCTTCGGCGTACTTGTTGGTCAGGCCGCTGCCTTGGGCCTGCATCACGCGCTTGGAGGTGTAGTTTTCCGAGGCGATCAGCTCGATGTGATCTTCCTGACGCTGTTCTTCGGCATTCATCGCCGCCAGCAGTGCATCGTCGTAACCCTGGATCTGGTCTTGCTTGCTGAACATCGTGTATCTCCCGGCAGCGATCGTTTTTTGTCGTGGGGCACTGTGGCCCTTTGTGGCGATGGTATGACTGGCCGGGGCAGGTCAGATGCCTGCGCACGCCTTGCAATGGCGCGTTTACGACATTCGTTGTGGTGTTGGCTTGTTCGCGGGCTCGCCCGCTCCCACAGGCCTTGCGCAAGCTTGCAGGCCAATGGAAACCCTGTGGGAGCGGGCGTGCCCGCGAAAGGGCCGGGACAGGCAAAATCAGGTCGCGCACAGCTTGTATAGGCAACTGCTGAATCGATGGTTTAGAGTGCTGGTCTGCGTCGTTCACAGGACAGTGCCATGACAGACAAGAGCCAACAATTCGCCAGCGACAACTATTCCGGCATCTGCCCCGAAGCCTGGGCCGCAATGGAAAAGGCCAATCGGGGCCACGACCGCGCCTACGGCGACGACCAGTGGACCGAGCGTGCATCGGAGTACTTCCGCAACCTGTTCGAAACCGACTGCGAGGTGTTCTTCGCCTTCAACGGCACCGCCGCCAACTCCCTGGCCCTGGCCTCGCTGTGCCAGAGCTACCACAGCGTGATCTGCTCCGAGACCGCCCACGTCGAAACCGATGAATGTGGCGCGCCAGAGTTCTTTTCCAACGGCTCCAAGCTGCTGACTGCGCGCAGCGTCAATGGCAAGCTGACGCCCGAGTCGATCCGCGAAGTGGCGCTCAAGCGCCAGGACATCCACTACCCCAAGCCACGCGTGGTCACCATCACCCAAGCCACCGAAGTCGGCACCGTCTACCGCCCCGACGAGCTCAGGGCGATCAGCGCCACCTGCAAGGAGCTGGGCCTGAACCTGCACATGGACGGCGCGCGCTTCACCAATGCCTGCGCATTCCTTGGCTGCAGCCCGGCCGAGCTGACCTGGAAGGCTGGCGTCGATGTGCTGTGCTTTGGCGGCACCAAGAACGGCATGGCGGTGGGCGAGGCGATCCTGTTCTTCAACCGCCAGCTGGCCGAGGACTTCGACTACCGCTGCAAGCAGGCCGGGCAACTGGCGTCGAAGATGCGTTTCCTGTCGGCGCCGTGGGTCGGGTTGCTGGAAAATGGCGCCTGGTTGCGCCATGGCAATCACGCCAACCATTGTGCGCAGTTGCTGGCGTCGCTGGTGAGTGATCTGCCGGGGATCGAGCTGATGTTCCCGGTGGAGGCGAACGGGGTGTTCCTGCAGATGCCGGAGCCTGCCATTGAAGCGCTGCGCAGCAAGGGCTGGCGGTTCTATACCTTCATTGGTAGCGGTGGGGCGCGGTTCATGTGCTCGTGGGATACCGAGCAAGAGCGTGTGCGTGAACTGGCGGCGGATATCCGCAGCATCATCACCGCCTGACAGATTGCCGGGAGGGCTTCGCCCTCCTTTCGCGACACAAGGCCGCTCCTACAGGGGAACGCATAACCTGTAGGAGCGGCCTTGTGTCGCGAAAGGGCCGCGAAGCGGCCCCGGCAATCTAGAGCTTGAACCCACCCATCTGCCGCGCCAGGTCATCAGCCAGGCCACGCAGCGCCTGGCACTCCTCCCGACACCCTTGCACCTCGGCCGCCGTCTCCCGGGCCAAATCGGAAATCCCCTGCACCGTGCGGTTGATCTCTTCGGTCACCGCCGACTGCTCTTCGGTCGCCGTGGCCACCTGGTGGTTCATGTCGCTGATGTGCTCGACCTGGTCGGTAATCGCGCCCAAAGACGCGCCAGTACGCTGGCTGGATGCCACACCACTGCCAGTCGCCTGCTGCCCCGCCTGCATCGAACTCACGGCAGAACCCGCGCCCTGCTTGAGGCGCTGGATCATCTGCTGCACTTCATCGGTGGACAGCTGTGTACGCCGGGCCAACGTCCGCACTTCGTCAGCCACCACGGCAAACCCACGGCCCATCTCCCCTGCCCTGGCCGCCTCGATGGCAGCGTTCAGCGCCAACAGGTTGGTCTGTTCGGAAATACTGCGAATCACCGCCAACACCTGATCGATCGAGGCGACTTCATCGGCCAACTGGCTGACCGCATCGGCAGCCTTGCCGATATCCCCGGACATGCCCTCGATGCCCTGGATCGAGCGCCGCACCACTTCGCGCGCCTGCAGCGCCTCATCCCGCGCCGATTGCGATGCCTGCGCCGCATCGCCAGCATTGCGGGCGATGTCCTGTACAGTCAGGCCCATCTCGTGCACGGCGGTGGCGACCATCTCGGTCATTTCCTGCTGCCGGCCGGAGCGCTCGGCAGTGTTATTCACCACCTGGGTCACCTGCTCTACTGACTGGTGCAGGCGTTCGCTGGTGCGCAACACTTCACCGATCAGGCCACGCTGGCTGTCGAGGAAGCGATTGAAGCCACGGGCCAGATCGCCCAGCTCATCCTGACGGGCATCGTCCAGCCGGTGGCTGAGGTCGCCACCGCCACTGCCGATCTGTACCAGCGCGGCGGTGACGCGGCGGATCGGCCGCACCAGGCCACGCGCCAGCAGCACCACCAGCAGCAGCGACACAAGGGCCACGCTGCCGCCGATCAGGCTGGTCAGCCCCACCGTCTGGTGCATCTGCGCGTAAATTTCCTGCTCCGGTACCTCGGCCACCAGGGTCCAGTTGAGGTCGCGCAGAGGCAGGCCGAGCGCCAGGTAGCTTTCACCGTCGCGGTTGAAGCGGCTACTGCGCAGGCCTTCACCACCGGTCATCACCGCCTTGGCAGCTTCTGCGCCGAGTTGTTCGGCGAGCTGACGCTTGCCGCTGAAGGCCGCGTCCGGGTGCACCTGGATCAGGCCGTCATTGCGCACCAGGAAGACTTTGCCGTGCTCGCCGAAACTGAAGTCGTGGATGAGCTTCGACAGCTCGGTCATGCGCAGGCCCATGCCGGCTACGCCAACCAGCTTGCCGGCCTTTTCCACCCGGTAATCGATGAACAACGCCAGCTCACCCGTGGCGTGATCGATGTCGATATTCACCAGGCGTTCGGCGCCGCTGTCGATGTAGCCGTAGAACCATTTGTCATTGGGGTTGCCGCGACTGAGGATGCGGTCCAGGCCATTCTCGTTGTAGTAGTTGCCCGTTTCGGTCGAGGCGAACAGCGTGGTGAACGCATGGTTGCGTTGCTTGGCGGCCTGCAGGTATTCGAGGAATTGCGGGGTTTGAGCGGGGTTTTCGCCAGCGGCAAGCCAATCGCGCAGCAGCGTATTACCGGCAATGTCGGCTGCAGCCACCAGAGGCTGGCCGAGCATGCGCTCGATGTCGTTGCGGATGGCTTCGATGCTGGCCGGCAATGCGGTGTCGACCAGGTAACGTTCGGTCAGGCGGTTGAGTGCCACCGTGAAGATGATCACCACCACCAGGATGCTCGCCAGCAGGGCGGCGCCCATGCTTGCAATCAATTGCCACTGGATGCTTTTACGCCAGATACGCATGCCCTGTTCCCCGCTCATTATTGTTTTGCGGGAAGTGTATACACTTGCGTATTCAGTTAATCCAGTGATCTGGAACAATGGGACTGCTTTGCAGTCCTTTCGCGACACAAGGCCGCTCCTACAGGAGATCGCGTTTGCGTTGCAGGAGCGGCCTTGCCGGGGCGCCGGACCGGTCGGAAAGGGGCGCAACGCCCCCCCAGCATTCGATCAGGACTCAGCAATAGTCTTGACGATGGCGTCCACCGTGGCGTCGATCTGCGCCTGGGTACGCTCGAGGGTCTGCTGGTGTTCCTTTTGCAGTTCGACCTGCTTGGAACACAGGTTCAGCGCGGCCAGCACCAGCAACTTGTCGCCGATCAGGGTCGGGTACTGGCGTTTGGTCTCGCTCAGCGCGGTGTTGAGCATCCGCACGGCCTGGGCCAAGGTTTCTTCCTGGCCTGCGGGCGCCTTGATCGAATAGTCGCTGCCAAGAATCGACACGACATTGATCGGCTGCGCTTGCAGTCTCATGCGCCGACGACGCCAGCGCTGGCGCGTTCAACCAGCGCCTGGATGCGCGCGGCGGTGGCGCCGTGCTTCTCTTCCTGCTCCATCAGCGACAGTTGCAGGGTTTCGTTTTCTTCCTTGGCCTGGGCCAGTGCCTGGTCGAGGGCGGTGTTCTGCTCGATGAGTTGAGCGTTTTTCTGCATCAGGTCGCTGACCAGTTGCTCGAGTTGATTCAGGGAGGCTTCCAGCATGGGTCTATCTCGGGTTGTTGCAAAGGGCGCACACGATAAAGAAAAGCGTGAGCCCCCGCCATTAAATATCGGATTCTCAAGGTTTCTAACCCGCAGATTGACAGGGTATCTGGCCCCTTGTTCCGACCTGGATCAACCGCCGGTCAGGTAATGGGCCAGCGAGCTGAAAAGTTTCATGTGGTCATCCTCAAGACTGTTCAGTCACGACCGATAGACAGGTAGGTCATATTCCGTCGCATGGACCGCGCCACCCCACCCAGCCTGGACTCTCTCCATGTCACTACGCAACATGAACATTGCACCGCGCGCGTTGCTCGGGTTCGCTCTGATCGGCGCGCTCATGCTCGGCCTCGGTATCTTCTCGCTCATGCAGATGGGCAACATCCGACAGGCCGGCGTAACCATTGAAGTCAACAGCGTGCCCAGCATCAAGACGCTCGACGAACTGGCTGCGCTCAACCTGCGCCTGCGCTCATTGTCCTACCGGCTGCTGCTCAACCGCGAAGCAGAAACCCAGCGCGACACCCTCAACCTGCTGGATCAGCGCAACGCCCAGATCGACCGTGCCCGCCAGGCCTACCTGCCAATGATCACGGCAGCCGACGAGCGTGCCGCCTTCGAGCAGTACACCCAGCTGCTCAACCAGTACCGCCAGCTCGAGTCGCGCATGCGCAGCCTGAGCCAGGCCGACCGCCTCGACGAATTGCGTGACTTGCTCAACCGCGACCTGCTGGCCAATTCCGAGCAGATCAACAAGGTCATGGAGACCCTGGTCCAGATCAACACCGAGCAGACCCGCGCCACCAACGCAACCGCCGCCCAGCAGTACGACACTGCGTTCGCCCTGGTGATCGGCCTGTTGATTGCCGCCACGGCGCTGACCTTCCTCTGTGCCTTCCTGCTGACCCGCAGCATCGTCAAGCCGATCGAAGAAGCGCTGCAGGCCGCCGAGCAGGTGGCCGACGGCGACCTGACAAAAGTCATCCGCGCCGAAGGTACCGACGAAGCAGCCCGTCTGCAGCGCGCCATGGCGCGCATGCAGGACAAGCTGCGCGACACTCTGCAACTGATCGCCGGTTCCGCCACCCAGCTGGCCTCCGCAGCCGAGGAACTGAACTGCGTCACCGACGAAAGCGCCCGCGGCCTGCAGCAGCAGAACAATGAAATCGAACAGGCGGCCACCGCCGTTACCGAGATGACCAGCGCCGTGGAAGAAGTGGCGCGCAACGCGGTCAGCACTTCGGAAGCTTCAAGCGAAGCCAGCCGCTCGGCCGGCGACGGACGTGACCTGGTCATGGAAACCGTGGGTGCCATCGAGCGCATGAGCGGCGACGTACAAGCCACCGCCAGGCTGATCACCCACCTGGCCGAACAGTCGCGTGATATCGGCAAGGTGCTCGACGTGATCCGCGGCCTGGCCGACCAGACCAACTTGCTGGCGCTGAACGCGGCGATCGAAGCGGCGCGTGCCGGTGAGGCCGGGCGGGGGTTTGCCGTGGTGGCGGATGAAGTGCGGGCGCTGGCGCACCGCACCCAGCAGTCGACCAGCGAGATCGAGCGCATGATCGGCAGCATTCAGGGCGGTACCGAAGAGGCGGTGGAATCGATGCGCACCAGCACCGAGCGCGCCGAATCGACGCTGAATATCGCCAAGGGTGCGGGCATGGCTCTGGATACCATTGCCGGGGCTGTGGCGCAGATCAACGAGCGCAACCTGGTGATCGCCAGCGCGGCGGAAGAGCAGGCGCAGGTGGCGCGGGAAGTAGACCGCAACCTGGTGAACATCAATGACCTGTCGGTGCAGAGTGCTACCGGGGCCCACCAGACCAGCGCAGCGAGTGCCGAGCTGTCGCGTTTGGCGGTGGACCTCAATGGCCTGGTGGCTCGGTTCCGCACCTGACTTCAAAATGCCGGGGCCGCTTTGCGGCCCTTTCGCGACACAAGGCCGCTCCCACAAGTACCGCGCAGGCCTTCAATCTGCGCAGTACCTGTGGGAGCGGCCTTGTGTCGCGAAAGGGCTGCGAAGCAGCCCCGGCAATCTCGGATCAGTAATCGATCCGCACATCCCCCTTCGGCACACTGCAGCACGACAGGATGTAGCCCTCGGCTTCGTCGTCCTCGGTAATCCCGCCGTTGTGCTCCATCTCCACCTCGCCGCCCAGCTTGAGCACCTTGCAAGTCCCGCAAATGCCCATGCCGCAGGCTTTCGGGATCATCAGGCCAACCTTCGCTGCCGCTGCATGCACGGTTTCGCCCGGGGCGACGCGAATGCTCTTCTCGCTGCCGATGAACTCCACCAGGTTGAGGTCCGATGCATCCACTTCCGGTGCGTCGGCCGCCTGCTCGGCATGTTCCACGGCATCGGCCTTGGCCTCAGGGGGCGTCGCGCCGAACGACTCCTCGTGGTAGTTCTTCATGTCGAAGCCGACCGCTTCGAGCATGCGCTTGACCGCGGTCATGTACGGCGTCGGGCCGCAGCAGAACACCACGCGCTCCATGTAGTCCGGCGCGATCAGCTCCATCAGGCGCTGGTTGAGGTAACCGCGGTAGCCCGCCCAAGGCTCACCCAGCCCATGCTTCTCGCAGATGATGTGCAGGCTGAAGTTGGGAATGCGCGACGCCATCTGCTCCAGCTCGCGGTGGTAGATGATGTCCTTCGGCGAACGGGCGCTGTGCACGAACACCATGTCGACGTTGGCGTTGGTGTCGTAAAACCAGCGCGCCATCGACATCACCGGGGTGATGCCTACGCCACCGGAGAGGTACAGCACCTTGCCCGCCGGGAAATCGATGGCGTTGAACAACCCCACCGGGCCATGCACCGGCAGCTCGGCGCCTTCGTGCATGGTGTCGTGGAGGAAGTTGGACACCAGCCCGCCCGGTACGCGCTTGACCGTGATCGAGAAGCTGTAGGGCACCGACGGCGAACTGGAAATGGTGTACGAACGCATCACCGGCTTGCCTTCGATCTCCAGCTCCAGGGTGACGAACTGCCCGGGCTTGAAGAAGAACATGATCGGCTGGTCGGCCATGAAGCAGAAGGTGCGCACGTCCCAGGTCTCCTGGATGACCTTGACGCAGCGCACGATGTGGCGGCCGTTGGCCCAGGTCTGGGTGGTGACCGGATTGAGGAAGGTATCGGACATGTTCATCTCCAGCGGCCGACTATGGCCCTTTTTATGGCTCCGATAATGCGCAAGCCGTGAGCGACGTACATTCCTGCCAGCGACATCGGCGTGCTTATCGCGACCAGCCCCGCGCTACAAGGGCTGGCGCGTCGTAATTCAAATCGGCCATGTCGCCCATGGATACGGTTCATGGCGCCTTCGGACGCACACTCCACGGCAAAACAACCAGCTGTTTGTTTGCGAAAAGCAGCCTTGCGGCACCACAACAACGATTAGCCACCTTTAGCCGGCCGCGCACGGCCCCGAGGAATACACGATGGACGTCACCGCAACCCTGAGCCTGGGCGATCCACTGGAACCTGCACGCAAGGCCACCGCCGAGATGCTGCAGACCCGCGAGCGCACCTACTCGCTGCCCCAGCCGTTCTACACCGACGAGCGTCTGTTCCAGATCGACATGCAGGAGATCTTCCAGAAGGAATGGCTGATCGCCGGCATGACCTGCGAGATCCCGGCCAAGGGCAACTACATCACGCTGCAGATCGGCAAGAACCCGATCCTCGTGGTGCGGGGTGCCGAAGGCAAGGTACACGCCTTCCATAACGTCTGCCGCCACCGCGGTTCGCGTTTGTGCGTGAGCGACAAAGGCAAGGTGGCCAAGCTGGTCTGCCACTACCACCAGTGGACCTATGAGCTGGACGGTCGCCTGCTGTTCGCGGGCACCGAAATGGGCGCCGATTTCGACATGAAGCAATACGGCCTCAAGCCTGTGCACGTGAAGGTGGCCGGCGGCTATATCTTCATCAGCCTGGCGGAAAACCCACCGGCTATCGACGAGTTCCTGGCCACCCTGGACCACTACATGGAACCGTACGACATGGAGAACACCAAGGTGGCGGTGCAGACCACCTTGATGGAAAAGGCCAACTGGAAGCTGGTGCTGGAAAACAACCGCGAGTGCTACCACTGCTCCGGTTCCCACCCAGAACTGCTGCAAACCCTGCTGGAGTGGGACGACACCAACGACCCTCGCGCCGACCAGGCCTTCAAGGACCACGTGGCCGACTCCGCCGCTGCCTGGGAAGCCGAGAAGATCCCGTACCTGCACAAGAGCCACGGCCTGCGTAACCGCATCGTGCGCATGCCGCTGCTCAAGGGCACCGTGTCGATGACCATGGACGGCAAGCAGGCCTGCCAGAAGCTGATGGGCCGCATCAAGAACCCGGACCTGGGCTCGATGCGCATCCTGCACTTGCCGCACTCGTGGAACCACTGCATGGGCGACCACATGATCGTGTTCACCGTGTGGCCGATCAGCGCCCAGGAGACCATGGTCACCACCAAGTGGCTGGTGCACAAGGATGCCGTCGAAGGCGTGGACTACGACCCGGAGCACATGCGCAAGGTGTGGGACGCCACCAACGACCAGGACCGCCGCCTGGCCGAAGAGAACCAGCGCGGGATCAACTCCACTGCGTACCAGCCTGGGCCGTACTCGAAGACTTACGAGTTTGGTGTGGTCAACTTCATTGACTGGTACAGCCAGCGGATGTTGAACAACCTCGGGGCGGAGCCGGCGCCGTATCTGAAGGAAGTGCAGGCGCAATAGCCAGGTCGAACCAGGCAGGCAAGCGATTGGCTGCCTGGTGCTTGGCTCATCCACGAGCAGGCAGATCTACCGCGTTCCCACGAATCCTCTGCATGATATTTTTGCCTGCCGTCAGCACCGGGGTTACCCCTGTCAGGATCCCCAGTGCTTCAACGGCTACACTGGGCAACTGGGCTGGTGACTGCCACAGATAGGGCACCACCACAGCCGCATGCTGCTGGATATTCAGCAAGCGCTCCGTGACACCAAGGCTGGTGGCCGCAGCCCCCACCACGATACTGTCCTTTATCAATGGAACGCTTGGACTGCCTAGTTCGGACCAGACCAAAGCCGATGCAGTCACTTTCAAAGTACCCTTGTGTGTCTTGGCGAGTACCTGAAGTTGCTGGGTAAGTGAAGGCGCGGCATTCTGCAAACGCCCCTGTACGACTACCTTGAGCGCTGACAAGACCCCATCGATGACGTTGAGGGCACCCTCTGCCAAGGCTGTCAGGAAAAGTGAGTTCGGTACGGAGAATGCGCCATTGCGATCGACTCGATTGACAGGATCGCCGGAGCAATAGCTGTACGCATTGATGCCGCCTATACCGAAGGGGCTCAGGGCATCAGCGCTATGGAATCTCATCAGTAATGGGTCGTAGGTACGATGGCCGCGGCCAAGATGATAATGGCCAGTCAAAGGGTCTCGATATTCGCCGCAGAATGCCAGGCGCGAGTTGGGCATGCCATGAAAAGTACCGTAGACAGTGAAGGTACGCGCGTCCATGGAAAATCACAGTCGGATAGTTTGGATCGATCCTGTGGAGTGCCGTCTCTCGCGCCTGATGCTGCTGGCGGATTCCGCTGGAGAAGGCTGTCGAGACATATCAATGTTCACGACATGCGGGTTGACATTGATCACGACATGCCCGGCAGGTTGCTGAGCCAGTTGCACTTGGGGAGGTGGTGAAGTGGGCGCTGACCGGGCCTTAACAGGCAAAACCTCAAAACCGGATACATACCTGAGATTCTGCCCGGCCACGCTCGCAACCTGCCTCAAGCCACCCGCCAAATTTCTTGCGATGGTGACTCCGGACTTGATGATCGACGACGCATTGCCAAGACTTATCATGCCCAAGGCTACTGGCTCCAATCTTTGCGAGCCGCTGAACAGCATGCCCACTCCGGTCAGTACCAACGCAGACTCGACCATGAGCTGTCGACTGGCCCAAAGCGCCGAGCGGCTCTGGATTCTGCTCGTCAACGCAGCAAGGTTGAGGCCGACATAAGCTGCAACTGATGTGGATCTGGTCATTTCGATTGACCCCAGAACAGTCCAGAACTTGCCAGAGGGGTCGATGTAGTTGATGGGGTTTCCAGCGCAATAGGCGTAGGAATTGAGTCCACCCTGGCCAAAGGGACTCAGATTATCGGGACTGAGAAAACGCATCAGGCCGGGCCCATATAGCCGGTGGCCGTTGCCAAGGTGATAACACGCTGTCAGAGGGTCAAGACGTTGGCCAGCAAACGCGGTCAGCGGACCAGGTGCAACTGGCGCGTATCCATAAGGAGTGAAAGCCCTTTCATACGAGCATTGGTTACCTACAGCGCCCTGAGCCGAACGCTGCATATCTGCCACCAACAAGCAGGATCGTCTCATTGCTCAGCGCTCGGCCCCTGATTTTCGTAACGTCGACAATGACGCCGACGACCCCATCTGGATACTGGTAAAACTGACAGGTCGACCTGGTCAAATATTGATCAAAGCCCTGAATCCCTTTGTTTTAAAGGGCCACAGAGATTATCGAACACCTTGTCCACAGGTCGATAAACAGAATTCCTGAACAACTCTGCAACTGACCTGTGGATAAATACAAAAAACAGCAATTCATCATGGATTTAGCAATATTCGAGTGAGTTGGACGTTCTTTGATCAACTCCCTGAATCCCTTTGGCTTCAGGGCCTGCAGCGAAGCACAAACACTTTATCCACACCTTGGCGAACAGATTCCGTGGGCAAAATTCCGTTGCACCTGACATTTTTGCCAGTTTCGCCAGATCGCCCCTTGTGCTTCAGTGGGTGCCACTATTTTGGCACTACTCAGGAATAACTTATGCACAGGCACCTGAATGGGACGGTGAAATGGTTCGATGAAGGCAACGGATTGGGGGTAATCCACGCCGAGGGGCAAGCGTGGAACTACCTGGTGTTGCGTTGTGCGGCGGTGAACGGGGGATTGTCGGCGGGGGAGCGGGTGTCGTTCCTGCCGGTGACCGAAAGGCTGGCGAAATGGGCGTTCAACGTGGTCCGGCAATAACCGCTGTTTTTGTAGGAGCGGCCTCGTGTCGCGAAAGGGCTGCAAAGCAGCCCCAGCAATATGTGCAATTGCGCTGACATCCTGGGGCCGCTGCGCAGCCCTTTCGCGACACAAGGCCGCTCCTACAAAAAAGTGCGGTCAGGCTCAGCGCAAGACACCCTCCTCCACCAGCAGCTTGAGGATGGCTTCCGCGCCTTCCTGTGGAGAAACATCCTTCAGCACCTTGCCGCCGCCACCACTGGCCTTGGCCGTGGCTGCCTTCATCCGGTCGGCACCGCTCTTAGCCTTGATCACCTTGAGCCGCTTGGGCCTTGGCCGCGCCGGTTGCAGCTCGGCGTCAGCCAGCAGTTCATCCTCGACGATCGCCACATTGCGCGCCGCCAGCACACCCCGGCGCGCCGGGCCGAAGGCGCTCTGGCGCGGCTTGGGCGCTGCGTTATCCACAGTCGCCAGCAACGGCAGGCGCACCTTAAGCCGACGCCGCTGACCGCGCGGCAAGGCCTGCAATACCTGAGCAGTGCCGTTGTCGATCGACTCCACTTCGGCCAGCCCTACCACCAGCGGCCATCCGAGCTTCTCGGCCAGCAGGAACGGCAGCATGCCCGACCCTTCACCGGTCTCGGCCTGGCTGCCGGTCAGCACCAGCTGAGCGCCAGCATCGCGCAGGTAATCACCCAGCACGCCCAGCACATCGGCCCCTGCCGGCTGTTCCAGCACGTCCAGATGGCCCAGGCCCATGCCCAGGTAGGCGCGCAGTGCCTCTTCCCGAGGGTCGCCGGCATGCACCACCTGCAAGTTATCCCCAGCCAGCTGCAGGCCCAGCTCCACGGCGCGGGCGTCCTGCTCGGCGCGGCGAGCTCGCCCGGAGCTGGGATGGGCACCGATGGAAACCAGGCTGATCACTTTCGTACTCATGCTCGTGCCCTTAAGCCGCGTCGCGCTGGCCGCCGCTGCGGAAGTTGTCCACAGCTTCGATCAGTGCCTTGAGAATCGCCGAACTGTCGCCAATCACCGACAGGTCGGCCCGTTTGATCATGTCGCAACCCGGGTCCATGTTGATCGCCACCACCTTGTCGCAGGCGCCGATGCCCTGCAGGTGCTGGATCGCGCCAGAGATACCCACAGCCACATAGACCCGCGCAGTCACCCAGGTGCCGGTGGCACCGACCTGGCGGTTGCGCGGCATGAAGCCGTCGTCCACCGCCACCCGCGAGGCGCCTTCGGTGGCGCCGAGGGCCGCAGTGGCCTTGTGGTACAGGCCCCAGTCCTTGACGCCGTTGCCGCCCGAGACGATGAATTCGGCCTCGGCCATGGCGATGGTCGCCGGGTCGACCGCCACCGCACCCAGGTCCTCGATGCGCGACAGGCTACGCACCACGCTTGTGGACAACTCCACCGGCAGCGCTTCGTGACGGGTTTCGCTGACAGGCTCGGCACACTCCGCCGCCCCCAGGATCAGGCGGGGCACAGCACGTTGCAGGTCTTGCTGGCCGGCACCGGCGCGGCCGATGCACTGGCCGTCCTTGACCTGCCAGACACGCGTCGCCGGGCGCTCGCCGAGCGACGCACCGAGGCGCCGGCCCAGCTCGCCGCCGCCGCTGCGGCTATCGGGCAGCAGCCAGTGACGCGGAGCGAACTGGTTATCCACAGCGCGCAGCCCCTGCACCCGTTGCTCTGGTGCATAACCTTCGAATGCCTCGCCATCGAGCACCAGCAGGCGATCGACACCGGCTGTGGAAAAGTTGCTTTCCTTGTGTTCACCAAACACCACCGCCAGCACTGCGCCGTCGCTGCCGGCCAGGCCATGGGCCAGGCCCAGCAGGTCGCGGTCGTGGCTGCTCAGGCGGCCACCGACCATGTCCGGTACCACGGCGATGTAGAACGCCGGCGCCGGAACCTGGTGCAGCGGTAGCTGTACTTCGGCTGCCGCCGTACGCCGCCCGCCGACACCAGTGCCCTGCTGGGCACCGCTGCGGTCGATGCGCTTGAGCCCGGCCGGACCGATGAAACCTGCGGCAAGCGCATGGGGATTCTTGCGGATCAGGCCGTTGGGCCCCATCCAGCGGGTCTGTTGCGTCTGCATCGCCGCATGCAGCGGATGCAGACGGTTACGGGCGATCCACTCGGCGCGTGGGTCGCGGCGGATAATCTCGCTCATCAGTGCACCTCCGCAGGTTCGCGTTTAACCGTTGGCGACTTTGGGGCCGCGGCAGCTTCCTCTTCGATCAGCACATCCGCCACCAGCTCGGCGAGGTCTTTGATCTGGGGACGCGGTTCAACCACACCTTCGAGCATCGCGGTGCATTGTGGGCAACCCACAGCCACCAGCTCGGCCTCGGTCTCGCGGATATCGTCCATGCGCATGTCCGGAATCCGCTGTTTGCCAGGGATGTCGGTGATCGGCGCACCGCCGCCACCACCGCAGCACCGGGAACGGAAGCCCGAACGCGCCATTTCGCGCACTTCGATACCCAGCGCCTTGAGCACTTCACGCGGGGCTTCGTATTCACCGTTGTAACGGCCCAGGTAGCACGGGTCGTGGTAGGTGACGCTGCCACCTTTGTGTTGGCCGAGGTTCAACTTCCTGGCCGCGATCAGTTCGGCGATGTAGGTGCTGTGGTGCAGCACCTGGTAGTCACCGCCCAGCGCGCCGTACTCGTTCTTCAGCACGTGGAAGCTGTGCGGGTCGCAGGTGACGATGCGCTGGAACTTGTACTTGGCCAAGGTCTGGATATTGCGCCTGGCCAGTTGCTGGAAGGTCGCTTCATCGCCCAGGCGGCGCGCCACGTCGCCGCTGTCGCGCTCTTCCAGGCCGAGCACGGCGAAGTCCACACCGGAAGCCTTGAGTACCTTGACGAACGAACGCAGGGTGCGCTGGTTACGCATGTCGAAGGCACCGTCACCGACCCAGAACAGCACCTCGGTGGACTTCACCTCCGACAGCAGCTGCAGGTTGAGGTCGGCCGCCCAGTTCATTCGCCCGCCGGGGGCGAAGCCGCCAGGGTTGTCGGTGGCGATCAGGTTTTCCAGCACCTCGGCGCCCTTGTTCGGGGTCGCGCCCTTTTCCAGAGTCAGGTGGCGGCGCATGTCGACGATGGCATCGACGTGCTCGATCATCATCGGGCATTCCTCGACGCAGGCCCGGCAGGTGGTGCACGACCACAGCGTCTCGGCATCGACCAAGCCGTTGACGATCGGCTGGTGCGGGTTGCCGCTGTGTTCACCCAGTGGCTTGCCTGGGTAAGGGCTGCCGGCAAAGTTGGCGTCACTGCCACCGGCCAGGCCGATGACCATGTCCTGGATGAGTTTTTTCGGGTTCAGCGGCTGGCCGGCGGCGAACGCCGGGCACATGGCTTCACATTTGCCGCACTGCACGCAGGCATCGAAGCCGAGCAGCTGGTTCCAGGTGAAATCCACCGGCTTTTCCACACCCAGCGGCGCGTTCGGGTCTTCCAGGTCGAGCGGCTTGAGGCCGGTGGAGCGGCCGCCGCCGAAGCGCTCGGCACGGCGGTGCCAGGCCAGGTGCAAGGCACCGGCGAAGGCGTGTTTCATCGGGCCGCCCCAGGTCATGCCGAAGAACAGCTCCGACACGCCCCACAGCACACCCAGGCCGAGAATGCCGACCATCACCCAGCCGCCGGTATTGGCCGGCAGGATGCCGGCGACCGGCAAGGTGGCGATGAAGAAGCTGGCAGCGAATACCAACAGGCTCTTGGGCAGGCGCATCCAAGGGCCCTTGGACAGGCGCGCAGGCGGGTTCAGGCGGCGCTTGAAGACGAAGATGGCGCCGGTGAACATGATCACGGTGGCCACCAGCAGCGCGTAGCCGAGGATCTTGCTCTGCAGGCCGAAGCCGTGCACCAGGATCGCCAGCGCAGCCGACAGCACGAAGCCACCGGCAGTGGCCACGTGGGTCTTGGACATGTACTTGTCGCGCTCGACCACGTGGTGCAGGTCGACCAGGTAACGCCGCGGCATGGCCAGCAGGCCGCCGATCAGGTTGACCTTGCTCGGCCGGCCACGGCGCCACATGCGCACCCGGCGCAGGGCGCCGAGCACTGCCAGGCCAAGGGCAGCGAACAGCAGGATGGGTAGAAGGGTGTTCAACATGGGAGGCTCCCACAACAGCGGTTGCAAGGGGTTCAGGCCCCTGGAATCCTGCACAGGCCCTGTGGGAGCGGGCGTGCCCGCGAATGCGTCAGATCAGACAACTCTGTTGTTCATGCTGACGCTTTCGCGGGCTCGCCCGCTCCCACAGGGGCCGGTGTGTGCCGACAGTGCGATCAGAAGTCCTTGCACAGGCGCAAGGCGTCGTAGATCGCCGCATGCACGTTGCGCTGGGCCACGCAGTCGCCGATGCGGTACAGCAGGTAGCCCTCGCCCGGCTGGCTGAGGATCGGCTGCGGCTTGATGGCGAACAGCGCCTCCACGTCGATCTGGCCCTTGTTGCGCGACCCTTCCTTCAGCGCGTAGTACAGCTGCTCGTCAGGACGCACGCCGTTTTCCACTACCACCTGGTCGACGACACGTTCTTCCTTGGCACCGGTGTATTCGTTCTCCAGCACCGCCACCAGCTTGTCGCCTTCGCGGTAGACCTTTTCCAGCATCATGTCGCCGGTCATGATCACTTCTTTCGGGTACATGCTGCGGTAGTAGGTCGGGAAGGTCGTACCGCCCATGGCCACGCCCGGTTTGATGTCGTCGGTGACGATCTCGACCTGGCTGCCCTTGTCGGCGATGAAGTCGGCCACCGACATCCCGGTGAATTCGCAGATGGTGTCGTACACCAGCACGTTCTTGCCCGGCGCAACCTTGCCGTCGAGCACGTCCCAGCTACTGACCACCAGCCCTTCGGCAGCGCCCCAGTGTTCGTTCTGCTCAAGGAACGAATGGCCGCCAACCGCGAGCACGATGATATCCGGGCGCAGGTCCTGGATGGTCGCCACGTCAGCGGCGGTACCCAGGCGCAGGTCGATCTTCAGGCGGGCGAACTCCAGCTGGTACCAGCGGGTGATGCCAGCGATCTGGTCGCGCTGCGGTGCCTTGGCGGCGATGGTGATCTGCCCGCCGATCTGGTCCTTCTTCTCGAACACGGTGACGTCGTGGCCGCGCTCGGCCGCCACGCGGGCCGCCTCCATGCCGGCAGGGCCGGCGCCGACGATGACCACCTTGCGTTTCGGCCCGGTGGTCTTCTCGATGATGTGCGGCACGCCCATGTATTCACGGGAGGTCGCGGCGTTCTGGATGCACAGCACATCCAGGCCCTGGTACTGGCGGTCGATGCAGTAGTTGGCACCGACGCACTGCTTGATCTGGTCGATCTGGCCCATCTTGATCTTGGCGATCAGATGCGGGTCGGCAATGTGCGCGCGGGTCATGCCGACCATGTCGACGTAGCCGCCTTCGAGGATACGTGTGGCCTGGTTCGGGTCCTTGATGTTCTGCGCGTGCAGCACCGGAACCTTGACCACTTCCTTGATGCCGGCGGCCAGGTGCAGGAACGGCTCTGGCGGGTAGCTCATGTTGGGGATGACGTTGGCCAGGGTGTTGTGGGTATCGCAACCCGAACCGACCACGCCGATGAAGTCGATCATGCCGGTGGCATCGTAGTAGGCGGCGATCTGCTTCATGTCCTCGTGGCTGAGGCCATCGGGGTGGAACTCGTCACCGCAGATACGCATGCCCACGCAGAAGTCGTCGCCGACTTCGGCCCGCACCGCCTTGAGCACTTCCAGGCCGAACTTCATGCGGCCTTCGAAGGTACCGCCCCATTCGTCGGTACGCTTGTTGACCCGCGGGCTCCAGAACTGGTCGATCATGTGCTGGTGCACGGCCGACAGTTCCACGCCATCCAGGCCGCCCTCTTTGGCACGACGCGCAGCCTGCGCATAGTTGCCGATGACCCGCCAGATCTCTTCCACCTCGATGGTTTTGCAGGTGGCGCGGTGCACGGGTTCACGGATGCCCGATGGCGACATCAGGGTAGGCCAGTTGAAGCCGTCCCAGCGCGAGCGACGGCCCATGTGGGTAATCTGGATCATGATCTTGGCGCCATGCTTGTGCATGGCGTCAGCGAGGTTCTGGAAGTGCGGGATGATGCGGTCGGTCGACAGGTTGACCGACGACCACCATTCCTGCGGGCTGTCGATGGCCACCACGGACGAGCCGCCGCAGATCGCCAGGCCGATGCCGCCCTTGGCCTTCTCTTCGTAGTACTTCACGTAGCGGTCGGTGGTCATGCCGCCGTCAGTGGCGTAGACCTCGGCATGCGCGGTACTGAGCACGCGGTTGCGGATGGTCAGTTTGCCGATCTGGATCGGCTGGAACATTGCTTCGAATGCCATGACGCTTTCTCCGGCTTACAACGGCTTGACGACGAACAGGCCATCTTCGTGGCCTTCTTCCGAACCGCCGTAGACCTGCTCGGCCACGGTGCGGATCGAGCTGCCGCGGGCAGCGAGAATCTGGTCCATGGCGCCGGCGAACCAGCCGGTGAACATGTAGTCGACCTTGCGGCCGCACTTGCCATAGACGTACACGAATGCGGAATGCTTGAGCTTGACGCTGCAGGTGCCCTTGTCCAGGTCGATGTCCTGGATCTCGAACAGGCCCCAGCCACGCTGGCTCAGGCGCTTCATGTAGTGCTCGAACACCGCCACGCCTTCCAGGCCATGGCATTCGGCCTCTTTCTCGCACCAGTGCCAGGCCGACTTGTAGCCGGCCTTGTAGAGGATCTCGGCGTAGGCGTCAGCGCCCAGCACTTCCTCGATGCCCATGTGGTTGTTGACGAAGAAATGGCGCGGCACATACAGCATCGGCAGGGCGTCGCTGGTCCAGACACCGGTCTCGCTGTCGACTTCGATTGGCAATTGCGGGGCGATCTTGGCCATGGAAACTCAACTCTATAAAATTTTTATGTGGGTGCCCCGGCGTTGCTGGCAGGGGCTATCAGGCTTGGAGAGCGGCTTACTCGCCCCAGACGTCCTTGAGGACGTTGACCCAGTTCTCGCCCATGATCTTGCGCACCACGCGCTCGGAATGGCCGCGCTTGAGCAAGGTCTCGGTGAGGTTGGGGAATTCGCCGACAGTGCGAATGCCCAGCGGGTTGATGATCTTGCCGAAGTTGGTCAGGCGACGGGCGTAGCCCTTGTCGTGGGTCAGGTACTCGAAGAAGTCCTGGCCGTGGCCCTGGGTGAAGTCGGTACCGATACCGATGGCGTCTTCACCGACGATGTTCATGGTGTACTCGATGGCCTCGGCGTAGTCGTCGATGGTCGAGTCGATGCCCTTGGCCAGGAACGGCGCGAACATGGTCACGCCAACGAAGCCGCCGTGGTCGGCGATGAACTTCAGCTCGGCGTCAGACTTGTTGCGCGGGTGTTCCTTCAGGCCCGAAGGCAGGCAGTGGGAGTAGCAGACCGGCTTCTTCGATTCGAGAATCACTTCCTCGGAGGTCTTGGAACCGACGTGGGACAGGTCGCACATGATGCCGACGCGGTTCATCTCGGCGACGATCTCGCGACCGAAACCCGACAGGCCGCCGTCACGCTCGTAGCAACCGGTGCCGACCAGGTTCTGGGTGTTGTAGCACATCTGCACGATACCCACGCCCAGCTGCTTGAACACGTCGACGTAGGCGATCTGGTCTTCGAACGCATGGGCGTTCTGGAAGCCGAAGAGGATGCCGGTCTTGCCCAGTTCCTTGGCCTTGCGGATGTCGGCGGTGGTGCGCACCGGCATCACCAGGTCGCTGTTGTCGCGGATCAGCTTCTGGCTGGCGGCGATGTTGTCCACAGTCGCCTTGAAGCCTTCCCAGACCGACACCGTGCAGTTGGCCGCAGTCAGCCCGCCTTTGCGCATGTCCTCGAACAGCTCGCGGTTCCATTTGGCAATGATCAGGCCGTCAATGACGATGCTGTCGGCGTGAAGTTCGGCTGGGCTCATCAGGCTGTCCCCTTTGTTGATATGGGCCGCGCCAAATCTTCTGTCGGCGCTTTGGGGCCAGCATATGCCTGTGCCCTGCGACGCCCCGGTGCAAAAACGACAGGGGGTTTGCCGAAAGCGTCAATGCGCGACATCGCGCCCTCTGGCGCGCCGCCTGGCGATGAGAGACAGTCTCGATAACGACATCTCACGCCACTTCATGAACATTTCGTCAGGGAGCTATCGTCTTGTCTGCGGCTGAGCGAGAATCCAGCCGATTCGTCAGCCTGTTAAGGAGAAAACGGATGAAATCAATGGCATGGCTGGTACTGCTGGCGGTCGTCTCGGGCGCCCACGCCGGCGAGGAAGAAAGCACCCCGTGCGACAACGTCGAAAGCGACCAGCAGACCTTTGCTTGCGCGACATTCAACAAGCAGACCGCCGAGCGCGAACTGAAAGCGGCCTATGACGACCTGATCCAGCGCATTCGCGACCAGTATGCCGACGAAGGCGACAAGGCCACCGCCCTGGTCGGGCGCATGGACGCCGCCGAGAAACTGTGGGCGCAGCTGCGGGATGCCGACTGCAAGGTCGAGACCTATGCCGAGAAACCCGGCAGTAAGGCGTTCCAGGCGGCCTGGGATACCTGCGTGGCGCAGCGCAGCGATGACCGCTCGGAGTACCTGCAGTCCATCGGCCAGCAATAATCCTGCTCCGGCCTCTTCGCGGGTAAACCCGCTCCCACATTGACTGCGCACGTCTCAAGGACAATGGTGCACCTGCCTCTTCGCGGGTAAACCCGCTCCCACCCTGACTGCGCAAGTCTCAAGGACAATGGTGCACCTGTGGGAGCGGGTTTACCCGCGAAAGGGCCGGCACTGGAGAGCATCAGACTACCCGGGCCAACCGGTCCTCCCGCGGACACTGCTCGAACCGTCCCCGGTAGCAGCGGGTAAAGTAGGAAGCCGACTCGAACCCGCACGCCACCGCCACTTCCAGCACGCTCATGTCGGTCTGGCGCAACAGCTGCCGTGCCTTGTCCAGCCGCAAGCGCAGATAGAAGCCGCTGGGTGTGTCGTCCAGGTGCAAGCGGAACAGCCGCTCCAGCTGCCGCCGGGTCACCTGCACAGCATCGGCCAGCACCTGGGTATTGAGCGGCTGCTCGATATTGCGCTCCATCTCGCCGATCACCTTGACCAGCTTCTTGTTGTTGATGCCGTAGCGGCTGGCGATCTGCATGCGCTGGTGGTCCTGGCGCGGGCGGATGCGCCCGAGCACGAACTGTTCGGACACCTGCACCGCCAGCTCGCTGCCGTGGGCCTGGGCGATCAGGTCCAGCATCAGGTCGATCGATGCGGTGCCTCCGGCACAGGTGATACGACGCCGGTCGATCTCGAACAGCTCCTGGGTCACCTGCAAACGTGGATAGCGTTCCTTGAACGCGTCCAGCGCCTCCCAGTGCAAGGTTGCGCGGTAGCCATCGAGCAAGCCGGCCTCGGCCAGCACCACCGGGCCGGTGTCGATTCCGCCAAGGATCACCCCATCATGATCGAGCCGACGCAGCGCCTGCTGCAGCTTCGGACCATAACAAGCCAGCGGCTCGAAGCCGGCGACGATCAGCAGCACGCCGCCCGCCTCACCCTCCCCCAACGCGCCATCGGCATTCACCGACATGCCGTTGCTCGCCTCCACCGCCCCGCCATCCAGGCTCAGCACGCGCCAGCGGTACGACGGCCCCTTGAAGCGGTTGGCCACGCGCAGGGGTTCCAGTGCGCTGATGAAGCCCATCGCCGAGAACCCCGGCAACAACAGGAAATGAATCAGTTGCGGCATTGCATGCTCCACGGCTGAAGGTGGTCGCCTCCGTGCAAATCTTGGTCGCCAGGGTGCGATTTTCGCCCCTGGCAGCAGCGTAGCGTGTTCACACGGCCCAGAGAGGCCGGCCCCTATAAAAAATGTCCTGCCGATGGAGAGCCACCATGCATCGCTTGATCCGCCGCAGCCTGTTGTCCCTTGCCCTGAGCAGCATCGCCGCCACCCCGCTTTATGCCGCCGAGCCCGCGGCCTGCAAGAACGCGCGCCTTGGCGTGGTCAACTGGACCGACGTCATCGCCACCAGCGCCATGGCCCAGGTGCTGCTCGACGGCCTGGGTTACCAGACCAAGCAGACCAGCGCCTCGCAGCAGATCATCTTTGCCGGTATCCGCGACAAGCGCCTGGACATGTTCCTGGGTTACTGGAACCCGATCATGACCCAGACCATCACCCCGTTCGTCGACGCCAACCAGGTCAAGGTCCTTGAAAAACCCAGCCTGGAAGACGCCCGGGCCACCCTCGCCGTGCCGAAATACCTGTATGACAAGGGCCTGAAAACCTTCGCCGACATTCACAAGTTCGAGAAAGAGCTGGGCGGCAAGATCTACGGTATAGAACCCGGCTCCGGTGCCAACACCCAGATCAAGGCCATGATCAGCAAGAACCAGTTCGAGCTGGGCAAGTTCCAGCTGGTCGAGTCCAGCGAAGCCGGCATGCTCGCCGCCGTCGACCGCGCCGTGCGGCGCAAGGAAGCGGTAGTGTTCTTCGGCTGGGCGCCACACCCGATGAACGTGAACATCGACATGGCCTACCTCGGCGACAGCCAGGACGCCCTGGGCCCGGACGAAGGCCGTGCCACGGTGTGGACGGTGACCGCGCCGGACTACGCCGAACGCTGCCCCAACGCCCACCGCCTGCTGGCCAACCTGAACTTCAGCGCCGAGGACGAGAGCCGCATGATGCAGCCGCTGCTCGACCACAAGGACGCGCTGGAATCGGCCCGTCAGTGGCTCAAGGATCACCCCGGGGACAAGGCCCGCTGGCTTGAGGGGGTGACCACCTTCGATGGCAAGCCGGCTGCGGACAACCTCAAGCTCACCGCCAACTGACAGGGCCCTTTCGCGGGCTCGCCCGCTCCCACAGGTACAGCGCAAAGTTCAGGGTCACATTGATCCTGTGGGAGCGGGCGTGCCCGCGAATAGGCCAGCACAGACACCACAAGGAACCGCCATGAACCACGACGTCATCATCACCTGTGCCCTCACCGGCGCTGGCGACACGGTCGCCAAGAGCCACCTGGTCCCCGTCACCCCCAAACAGATCGCCGAATCCGCCGTGGAAGCCGCCAAGGCCGGCGCCACCGTGGTCCACTGCCACGTCCGTGACCCGCAAACCGGCCGTTTCAGCCGCGACGTGGCGCTGTACCGCGAAGTCATGGAGCGCATTCGCGAGGCCGACGTCGACATCATCGTCAACCTCACCGCCGGCATGGGCGGTGACCTGGAAATCGGCCCGGGCGAATCGCCCATGGAGTTCGGCCCCGGCACCGACCTGATCGGCCCGCTGGAGCGCCTGGCCCACGTCGAAGCCCTGCTGCCGGAAATCTGCACCCTCGACTGCGGCACCCTCAATTTCGGCGACGGCAACGCCATCTACGTCTCCACCCCCGCGCAGCTGCGCGCCGGGGCCAAGCGCATCACCGAACTGGGGGTGAAGGCCGAGCTGGAAATCTTCGACACCGGCCACCTGTGGTTCGCCAAACAGATGATGAAAGAAGGCTTGCTCGAGGACCCGCTGTTCCAGCTGTGCCTGGGCATCCCGTGGGGCGCACCGGCCGACACCACCACCATGAAGGCCATGGTCGACAACCTGCCGGCCAATGTTACCTGGGCAGGCTTCGGCATCGGCCGCATGCAGATGCCGATGGCGGCCCAGGCCGTGCTTCTGGGTGGCAACGTGCGGGTGGGCCTGGAAGACAACCTGTACCTGGACCGTGGCGTACTGGCCAGCAACGGCCAGCTGGTGGAACGCGCCGCTGAAATCATCACCCGCATGGGTGGCCGCGTGCTCAGCCCGGCAGAAGGCCGGGAAAAAATGAACCTCAAGCGCCGCTGATTCCTTCAACGATTGCAATCACGCCGCTCCCACAAGGTTCGGCGCTCATCCCAATAGTTCTGTTCATCCTGAGGACCCGATATGCCCTTCATCACCGAGATCAAGACCTTCGCTGCCCTGGGTAGCGGCGTGATCGGCAGCGGCTGGGTCGCCCGCGCCCTGGCCCATGGCCTGGACGTGGTCGCCTGGGACCCGGCCCCCGGCGCCGAGCAAGCCCTGCGCAAGCGCATCGCCAACGCCTGGCCGGCACTGGAGAAACAAGGCCTGGCAGAGGGTGCATCGCAGGACCGGCTGAAATTCGTGGCCACCATCGAGGAATGCGTACGCGACGCCGATTTCATCCAGGAAAGCGCACCCGAGCGTCTGGACCTCAAGCTCGATCTGCATGCGAAGATCAGCGCTGCCGCCAAGCCCAATGCAATCATCGGCTCCAGCACGTCGGGGCTGCTGCCCAGCGAGTTCTACGAGTCGTCCACGCACCCTGAGCGTTGCGTGGTCGGCCACCCGTTCAACCCGGTGTACCTCCTGCCGCTGGTGGAGATCGTCGGCGGTAGTCGCACGGCACCTGAAGCCATCGAAGCCGCCAAGACCATCTACACCGCCCTCGGCATGCGCCCGCTGCATGTACGCAAGGAAGTCCCCGGTTTCATCGCCGACCGCCTGCTCGAAGCGCTGTGGCGCGAGGCCCTGCACCTGGTCAACGATGGCGTCGCCAGCACTGGCGAAATCGACGATGCGATCCGCTTCGGCGCCGGCCTGCGCTGGTCGTTCATGGGTACCTTCCTCACCTACACCCTGGCAGGCGGTGATGCCGGCATGCGCCACTTCATGGCCCAGTTCGGCCCGGCGCTGAAGCTGCCCTGGACCTACCTGCCAGCACCGGAGCTGACCGACAAGCTGATCGACGATGTGGTCGAAGGCACCTCGGAACAACTGGGCGAGCGCAGCATCGCCGCGCTGGAGCGCTATCGTGATGACACGCTGCTGGCCGTACTGGAAGCGGTGAAGACCAGCAAAGCCAGCCACGGCATGGCCTTTGGCGATTGAGGAGCAGACAATGCCCGCACTGATCACCTACCGCACCCCAGTCCAGGAGGACTGGGTCGACTACAACGGGCACCTGCGCGATGCCTTTTACCTGCTGATCTTCAGCTACGCCACCGATGCGCTGATGGAGCGCATCGGCCTGGACGCTGACAGCCGCGGGCAGAGCGGGAACTCACTGTTCACCCTGGAAGCGCACATCAACTACCTGCACGAGGTGAAGCTAGGGACCGAGGTATGGGTGCAAACGCAGATCATCGGCTTCGATCACAAGCGCCTGCACGTCTACCACAGCCTGCACCGGGCCGGGTTCAACGAGGTGCTGGCTGCGAGCGAGCAGATGCTGTTGCATGTGGACCTGGCTGGGCCGAAGTCGGCGCCTTTCAGTGAGCAAAGTGCGGCCTTGCTGCAAAGCCTGGTGGATAGCCAACGCGACCTGCCTGCTGCGCAATTCGTCGGCCGCGTCCTGCAACTACCCCGCTGAGCGCTCAAAAAAATAACCCCGGAAAGCCGTGAGCATCCGGGGCCAAGAGCGAGCAACATCCACTGTGCATGAGTGAGGGTGACCAAACCCTCGGGAGCCGTGAATGCATGCAGTCTGCTGGCTTCCCGGCCCCTGCAATTAGCCGGGAGCGACCTGTTCTTAGCCAAACCAGCCATTGCGACATTCTGCCCTTGCGGGCCTGTCGCAGCAGACACAGAATCGGTCGTAAATCACAGCAGCACTCTCTTCGCGATAAAAGGGACAACAGCCATGATGCATGCGGATTTGATAGACCAGGACGACCTGGCAGGCCACCTGCGCGCGCGCGGGTTCGACATTCCCGCCGGAGCCAGTGCCGAACAGGCCTGCGAAGCGGTGGTGCGCGGGCTGACCGAGCCGAATGCGCGGGCGCTGAAAGGGATGGTCGAGCAGATGTATACCGGTAGCGCAACCATTCTGCCGGCGGTGCGCCAGGCCATCGACAAGCAGCTGTTGCCCGCGCTGGCCCAGTTCAACAAACGCGCCTGACTGGCTTTTCCTGCCCCGGCCTCTTCGCGGGCCAGCCCGCTCCCGCAGAGACGGCACCGTTTTTGAACTCGGTGCAACACCTGGGGGAGCGGGCTGGCCCGCGAAGGGGCCGGTGCCGTTTCAGAGCCTTACGCTGGCAAAGGTCGACTCGTTGCGCGCCTGGCTCAAGGCCGCCATCGGCCCGCTGTGCGGCGACAGGGTCATGGCCTGCGGAATCGGCATCATTGCCACCTGCTGCGCGGTGTTGGAGCCCACGCGCTCGTCACGCGGCGGAATGCCGAAGTACTCGCGGTAGCACTTGGAGAAGTGCGGGGTAGAGACGAAGCCGCACACCGAGGCCACTTCGATGATCGACATCGGTGTCTGCTTGAGCAACTGCCGGGCGCGGATCAGGCGCAGCTTGAGGTAGTAGCGCGACGGCGAGCAATGCAGGTACTTCTGGAACAGCCGTTCGAGCTGACGGCGCGACACCGACACGTACACGGCCAGTTCATCCAGGTCGATCGGCTCTTCGAGGTTGGCCTCCATCAGCGCAACGATCTCCTGCAACTTCGGCTGGTTGGTGCCGAGCATGTGCTTGAGCGGCACGCGCTGGTGGTCCTGCTCGTTGCGGATGCGCTCGTAGACGAACATCTCGGAGATCGCCGCCGACAGCTCACGGCCGTGATCACGGCTGATCAGGTGCAGCATCATGTCCAGCGGCGCGGTGCCGCCGGAGCTGGTGAAGCGGTTGCGGTCGAGGGTGAACAGGCGGGTGCTCATGTTGACCCGCGGGAAGGCCTCCTGCATGGCCGCCAGGCATTCCCAATGCACGCTGCAATCGAAACCATCGAGCAGGCCGGCACAGGCCAGCGCCCAGCTGCCGGTGCACACCGCACCGAGGCGGCGCGACTGGCGAGCCTGGGCCTGCAGCCACGTGACATGCTCACGGGTGACCGTGCGCTGGATGCCAACACCGCCGCAGACGATCACGGTGTCGATCGGCGGTGCGCTGTGCATGGCGGCATCGGGAGTGATCTGCAGGCCATCACTGGCCCATACCTGGCCGCCATCGACGGTCAGGGTGTGCCAGCGGTACAGCTCGCGACCAGAAAGCTGGTTGGCCATGCGCAGCGGCTCCACGGCCGATGCCAGGGATATCAGGGTGAAATTGTCCAGAAGGAGAAACCCGATGGACTGGGGGGCTGTGCGGTTCTGGGTTGGGTTCCCGGAGGTGTACGACGTCATCGCGATTTCTCCTCACACAAATGCAGGGTGTGCCTCAGGCGGGCACTGATTTTCTTGTTATGGCCCCAGGTTCATGTGCAGGGGCTTGCTGCCAATCTAAACGCAAGGGTCGTGCCTGAAATTGAACGACCATCCGAAAAAACCTGAAAACGACGCCTTCATTCGGCAATTCAGGGACTTCGATCGAGTTGGCAATTCTTCGCAAAGCGCCGTGCTAGCGCCTTGCGTGTAACAACTGAGCAATTTGGTGACACGCGCAGCCTTGGTTGCCCAGAAACGACACTCTTGAGTGTCACCGACAATGCCCGCACTGATAGCGACAGCCGACGATCGGTACGCACTGCAATGGGGCGCGGTGCACCACAAACATTCAAGGGCCCCTTCGCGGGCACGCCCGCTCCCACAGGATTGCGCCCCTGTGGGAGCGGGCGTGCCCGCGAAGAGGCCCCTGAGGCCTGCCTAAAATCTCAGCATTCAATGGCGCTGACCGCCAGGCCACCGCGCGAGGTCTCTTTATATTTGTCGTGCATGTCGGCCCCGGTGTCGCGCATGGTGCGGATCACCTGGTCGAGGGAGATGAAGTGCTCGCCATCGCCGCGCAACGCCATCTGCACGGCATTGATCGCCTTCACTGCGGCTATCGCGTTGCGCTCGATGCACGGCACCTGCACCAGGCCGCCGACCGGGTCGCAGGTCAGGCCGAGGTTGTGTTCCAGAGCGATTTCGGCAGCGTTCTCTACCTGCGCCGGGGTCGCCCCCAGCACTTCGGCGAGGCCGGCAGCAGCCATGGCACAGGCCGAACCGACCTCGCCCTGGCAGCCAACTTCTGCACCGGAAATCGACGCGTTCTTCTTGCACAGGATGCCCACGGCGGCGGCGCCGAGGAAGAAGTCGACCACGCTCGACTCGTCTACCGCATCACTGAAGCGCATGTAGTAGTGCAGCACCGCCGGGATGATGCCCGCCGCGCCGTTGGTAGGCGCAGTGACCATGCGCCCGCCAGCGGCGTTCTCTTCGTTGACGGCCAGGGCGAACAAGTTGACCCACTCCATGGCGCTCATGGTCGAGCCGATCACGTTGGGCTTGCCTATCTCCTGCAGACTGCGGTGCAGCTTGGCGGCGCGGCGGCGCACGTTGAGCCCGCCGGGCAGCGTGCCTTCGTACTTCAGGCCGTTGTTGACGCATTCCTGCATGGCTTCCCAGAGCTTGTGCAGGCCGGCGCGGATTTCTTCCTCACTGCGCCATACCTTCTCATTGGCCATCATCAATTGCGACACGCTGAGGTCGTTTTGCTTGCACAGGCGCAGCAGCTCGGCGGCGCTGTTGAAATCGTACGGCAGCACCGTCTGGTCGGCATCCAGCACGCCGCTGGCGGCCTGGGCGGCGTCGACCACGAAGCCGCCACCGACCGAGTAATAGGTGTCGCGATGCAGCTCGCCCTGGGCACCTTCGGCGATCAGGGTCATGGCGTTGGGGTGGTACGGCAGGTTCTCGTCCAGCAGCAGCATGTCGCGGGCCCAGACGAACTCGATGGGCAGGCGGTTATCCAGTTTCAGGGTGTTGGTTTCGCGCAGGTCGGCGATCCGCGGGACGATCTGGGTCGGGTCGATGGCGTCCGGCCACTCGCCCATCAGGCCCATGATGGTGGCGTTGTCGGTGCCATGGCCGATGCCAGTGGCCGACAGCGAACCGTACAGCCGCACTTCGATCCTGCGCACCTGTTCCAGCTCGCCGCGTTCACGCAGGCCCTGGACGAACAGGGCACCGGCACGCATGGGGCCGACGGTGTGGGAGCTTGAGGGCCCGACACCAATCTTGAACAGGTCGAACACGCTGATGGCCATTGTCGAATCACCTCTTGCTGGGCTTGTCTCTGCGCGCCATGCGCAGGGCGGGGCAACTGCTAGGCTGAAGCTGCGAGCCGCCACGAATGCACGCATCATCGGGCTTTTGCCTACCCCCTCGCCGTCTGCAACCGACGTAATTTTGTCCAGCAGCGCCGTAGCCTTTTCGGCCACCTTGTCGCCGCTTTCAAGCGACCGGGTGACGCAAAAATGCGGCTACAGGGGTGGAAAAACTCATAAACGACATCGCCCGTACTGGATGCGACCCGTTCCGTACTGGTTACGACGCCACCAGTAGGCGATTGCCCGGCGCTGGAGGATTATCGAAAGCGACTCGTAAAGCACGGCCACGCATCCTGCCCTCTGCAGGCCTGGTCGACCGGACCCTGAGAAAGCCCGGCGACCCACGCGAACCCGAAGACAAAATCACAGGAGTCCATCCATGAAAGGTTCACCCTCGCTGTTGCTGGTTGCGATGCTGTCCGCGCCTCTGCTGGCCCAGGCCGCCGAGCCCGAGCAGTGCCAGACGGTACGCTTCTCCGATGTCGGCTGGACCGACATCACCGTCACCACTGCGACCACCAGCGTTGTGCTCGAAGCACTGGGTTACAAGACCCACACCACCATGATCTCGGTACCGGTGACCTACAAGTCGCTGGCCACCGGCAAGGACCTGGACGTGTTTCTCGGCAACTGGATGCCGACCATGGAGAACGACATCAAGCAGTACCGCGATGCCGGCACTGTAGAAACCGTGCGCGCCAACCTGGAAAACGCCAAGTACACCCTGGCCGTGCCCCAGGCACTGTATGACAAGGGGCTGAAGGACTTCAGCGACATTCCCAAGTTCAAGAAGGAGCTGGACGGCAAGATCTACGGCATCGAGCCGGGCAACGATGGCAACCGCACCATCCAGAGCATGATCGACAAGAACGCCTTCGGCCTGAAGGACGCCGGTTTCAAGATCGTGCAGTCGAGCGAGGCCGGCATGCTGTCGCAGGTCGATCGCGCACAGAAGCGTGGCGAAGCGGTGGTGTTCCTGGGCTGGGAACCACACCCCATGAACACCCGCTTCAAGATGCAGTACCTCACCGGCGGTGACGATTTCTTCGGCCCCGAATTCGGCAAGGCCACCGTGCTGACCAACACCCGCAAGGGCTATGTGCAGGAATGCAGCAACGTCGGCCAACTGCTGAAGAACCTGTCGTTCGAACTCAAGGATGAAAGCACCATGATGGGCTACGTCCTGGACGACAAGATGAAGCCCGAGGCGGCCGCCAGGAAGTGGCTCAAGGACAACCCCGGCAAGCTGGACAACTGGCTGGCGGGCGTCACCACCGTGGATGGCAAACCCGGCCTTGAGGCGGCCAAGGCGAAACTTACTCAATAACGCAATACGTCGTAGCGCTACCTCGGGGCGGGACCGTGCCCGCCCCGGACTGTTTTCAATCTTCGCAGGTGGAAGCTCGCTATCATGCTTATCGATCAGAAAATACCCTTGGGTCAGTACATCGCGGCGTTCGTCGAATGGCTGACCCAGAATGGCGCGAACTATTTCGATGCCATTGCCCGAGGCCTGGAGTTCATGATCCATGGCGTCACCAGTACCCTGACTTTCTTCAACCCGTTCGTGCTCATCGCCCTGTTCGCCGCCCTGGCGCATTTCATCCAGCGCAAGTGGGCGCTCACCGCATTCGTCGCCCTTTCCTTCCTGCTGATCCTCAACCTGGGGTACTGGCAGGAAACCATGGAAACCCTGGCCCAGGTGACCTTCGCCACCGTGGTCTGCGTGGCCATTGGCGTGCCGCTGGGCATCGTCGCCGCGCACAAGCCGATGTTCTACACCGCAATGCGCCCGGTGCTCGACCTGATGCAGACCGTGCCAACCTTCGTCTACCTGATCCCGACCCTGACCCTGTTCGGCCTGGGCGTGGTGCCGGGGCTGATCTCGACAGTGGTGTTCGCCATCGCCGCACCGATCCGCCTGACCTACCTGGGCATCTGCGACGTGCCTCAGGAGCTGATGGACGCTGGCAAGGCTTTTGGCTGTTCGCGCCGCCAGCTACTCACCCGTATCGAACTGCCGCACGCGATGCCGAGCATCGCCGCTGGCGTCACCCAGTGCATCATGCTGTCACTGTCGATGGTGGTGATCGCCGCCCTGGTGGGTGCCGATGGCCTGGGCAAACCTGTGGTCAACGCACTGAACACCGCCGATATCTCCCTGGGCTTCGAGGCAGGCCTGGCGATCGTGCTGCTGGCGATCATGCTCGACCGTATCTGCAAGCAACCGGAACTGCCGGTAAGGGGTGAGGCATGAGCATCATTCGATTCGAAGACGTAGACGTCATCTTCTCCAACAAGCCGCGCGAAGCGCTGGCGCTGCTGGACAAAGGCCAGACCCGCGAGCAGATCCTCAAGCAGACCGGGCTGGTGGTCGGTGTGGAAAAGGCCAACCTCGATATCAACAAAGGCGAGATCTGCGTGCTGATGGGCCTGTCCGGCTCAGGCAAGTCGAGCCTGCTGCGGTGCATCAACGGCCTCAACACCGTGAGCCGCGGCAAGCTGTTCGTCGAACATGAAGGCAAGCACATCGATATTGCCCACTGCACCCCGGCAGAGCTGAAGATGATGCGCACCAAGCGCATCGCCATGGTGTTCCAGAAATTCGCCCTGATGCCATGGCTGACGGTGCGCGAGAACATCAGCTTCGGCCTGGAAATGCAGGGCCGCCCGGAAAAGGAACGGCGCAAGCTGGTCGACGAGAAACTCGAACTGGTCGGCCTGACCCAGTGGCGCAACAAGAAACCAGACGAACTCTCCGGCGGCATGCAGCAGCGTGTGGGCCTGGCCCGGGCGCTGGCGATGGATGCCGACATCCTGTTGATGGACGAACCGTTCTCGGCCCTCGACCCGCTGATCCGCCAAGGCCTGCAAGACGAATTGCTGGGCCTGCAGGCCAAGCTGAGCAAGACCATCGTGTTCGTCAGCCACGACCTCGACGAGGCGCTGAAGCTCGGCAGCCGCATCGCCATCATGAAGGACGGGCGAATCATCCAGTACAGCAAGCCGGAAGAGATCGTGCTGAACCCGGCCGACGAATACGTGCGTACCTTCGTCGCCCACACCAACCCGCTGAATGTACTGTGCGGCCGCAGCCTGATGCGCAGCCTGGACAACTGCAAGCGGGTCAACGGCTCGGTGTGCCTGGACCCGGGTGGCGATTCGTGGCTGGACCTGGGCGAAGGGAACTCGATCAAGCGTGCACGCCAGGGGCAGAACGGGCTCGACATGCAGAACTGGGTGCCGGGGCAGGCTGTGGAAGGGCTGGGCCGCAAGCCGACCTTGGTGCATGCCGATATCGGGATGCGTGAGGCGCTGCAGATTCGTTACCAGACCGGGAACAAGCTGGTGCTGCAGGAGAATGACAAGGTGGTGGGGATTCTTGGGGATACCGAGCTCTATCACGCCTTGCTTGGCAAGAATCACGGTTGAAGCAATTGGGGCCGCGTTGCGGCCCTTTCGCGACACAAGGCCGCTCCTACACGGGAACGCGTATCCCTGTAGGAGCGGCCTTGTGTCGCGAAAGGAGGGCAAAGCCCTCCCAGCATACTGTCAGCGAACGACAATCCCGCACGAAGCCATGTAGGCCTTGGCCTCTGGCACCGTGTACTCGCCAAAGTGGAAGATGCTGGCCGCCAGCACCGCGCTGGCGTGCCCTTCCAGAATCCCGTCTGCCAGGTGCTGCAGGTTACCCACACCACCCGAAGCGATCACCGGAATCCCCAGCGCATCGCTGATGGCGCGGGTTACACCCAGGTCGAAACCATTCTTCATGCCGTCCTGGTCCATGCTGGTCAGCAGGATCTCGCCGGCGCCCAGGCCTTCCATTTTCTTCGCCCATTCAACGGCATCCAGCCCGGTCGGCTTGCGCCCGCCGTGGGTAAAGATCTCCCAGCGTGGCGCTTCACCTGGCGCGGACACCTTCTTGGCGTCGATGGCCACGACGATGCACTGCGAACCGAAGCGGTCCGCTGCTTCACCGACGAACTCCGGGTTGAAAACCGCGGCGGTGTTGATCGAAACCTTGTCGGCGCCGGCATTGAGCAGGTTGCGGATGTCCTGCACGGTGCGCACGCCACCGCCTACGGTCAGCGGGATGAACACCTGGCTGGCCATGCGCTCGACGGTATGCAGGGTGGTGTCGCGGCCGTCAACGCTGGCCGTGATGTCGAGGAAGGTGATTTCATCGGCACCCTGCTCGTTGTAGCGGCGGGCGATTTCCACCGGGTCGCCGGCATCACGGATGTTCTCGAACTTGACGCCCTTGACCACCCGGCCGTTGTCCACGTCCAGGCAAGGGATGATGCGCTTGGCCAGTGCCATGGTTCAGTCCTCAGCCTTGGTAGTTGTCGCAAAAAGCCTGGGCCTCGGCGACATCGAGGGTGCCTTCGTAGATGGCACGGCCGGTGATGGCGCCGATGATGCCCGGGGCCTTGGCGTCCAGCAGGGCCTTGATGTCACCCAGGTTGTGGATACCGCCCGAGGCGATCACCGGGATCGAAGTGGCTTCGGCCAGTGCCTTGGTGAACGGCACGTTGCAGCCCTGCATCATGCCGTCCTTGGCGATGTCGGTGTAGACGATCGCCGAGACGCCATCGGCCTCGAAACGCTTGGCCAGGTCGATGACCTGTACCGAGCTGACTTCCGCCCAGCCGTCGGTGGCAACGAAGCCGTCCTTTGCATCCAGGCCAACGATGACCTTGCCCGGGAAGGCCTTGCACGCTTCGGCGACGAACTCAGGCTGCTTGACCGCCTTGGTGCCGATGATCACGTAGCTGACGCCGGCCTTGACGTAGTGCTCGATGGTTTCCAGCGAGCGGATGCCGCCGCCGATCTGGATCGGCAGGTTCGGGTAGCGTTTGGCAATGGCGGTGACCACTTCACCGTTGACCGGCTGGCCTTCGAAGGCACCGTTGAGGTCGACCAGGTGCAGGCGGCGGCAGCCACCTTCGACCCACTTGGCAGCCATGCTCACCGGGTCGTCGGAAAATACCGTGGAATCTTCCATGCGGCCCTGGCGCAGGCGCACGCAGGCACCGTCCTTCAGATCGATAGCGGGGATAATCAGCATCTTGGGAACCTGTCTTTTCTTAGGGTTTCAGGGCTTTTCGAGTGCCCACAGATCGCTTTCGATACTCTCGAACCGCTCCTTGAGGTGCAGCTGAACATCGGCAATCGCCCTGTTGTAGTAATGGGGTGCAATTTCTTTGCTGAACAGCTCGAGGACCTCGGCCACCTCGAACGACCCGAGCTGCAGCTCGAAGCGGTCTTCGAGAAAGCGCTTGAGCGTGTCGAGCGCCTCGCGTTCCTCTTCGGGGGCCAGGGTGATGATCGGGGCCTTGGTCTTCGAACGGCTCATTTACCAGCGCCCGTCCCAGGCGACGAAGTTCTGCAGCAGCTGCAGGCCATGGGTATGGCTTTTTTCCGGGTGGAACTGCACGGCAAAGCGCGAGCCGTCTGCCAGCGCGGCGGCGAAGTCGACGCCATAGTGGCCGCGGCCGACCACCTGGCCCGGCTTGCCGGCATTGATGTAGTAGCTGTGCACGAAGTAGAAACGCGCACGGTCGGGAATGTCGTGCCACAGCGGGTGGTCGATCGACTGGCTGACTTCGTTCCAACCCATGTGCGGCACCTTCAGGTGCTCGCCGTCTTCTTTGAGATCCTTGCCAAAGAAGCGCACCTGGCCAGGGAACAGGCCGATGCAGTCGACACCGTCGTTCTCTTCGCTATGCTCGAGCAGCGCCTGCATGCCGACGCAGATGCCGAGGAACGGGCGGTCCTGGCTGACTTCGCGGACCAGGCTGTCGAAGCCCAGGCGGCGGATTTCGGCCATGCAGTCACGGATCGCGCCCACGCCCGGGAACACCACGCGGTCAGCCTCGCGGATCACCGCAGCGTCGCTGGTGACCAGCACCTTGCCGGCGCCGACGTGTTCAAGCGCCTTGGCCACCGAGTGCAGGTTGCCCATGCCATAGTCGATTACGGCTACCGTCTGCATTTACAGGCACCCTTTGGTGGACGGCATCTGCCCAGCCATGCGCTCGTCGAGGGTCACGGCCATGCGCAGGGCGCGGCCGAAAGCCTTGAATACGGTTTCGATCTGGTGGTGGGTGTTGTGGCCCCGCAGGTTGTCGATGTGCAGGGTCACCAGGGCGTGGTTGACGAAGCCCTGGAAGAACTCCTGGAACAGGTCGACATCGAAGCCGCCAACGGTGGCACGGGTGTAAGGGACATGCATCTGCAGGCCTGGGCGGCCGGAGAAGTCGATGACCACGCGCGACAGCGCTTCGTCCAGCGGCACGTAGGCATGGCCGTAGCGGAAGATGCCTTTCTTGTCGCCAATGGCCTGGGCGAATGCCATGCCCAGGGTGATACCGACGTCTTCGACGGTATGGTGATCGTCGATATGCAGGTCACCCTTGCACTCGATATCCAGATCGATCAGCCCATGGCGGGCGATCTGGTCCAGCATGTGTTCAAGGAAAGGCACACCGATATCGAATCGGGCCTTGCCACTGCCATCGAGGTTGATCGAGCACTTGACCTGGGTTTCCAGGGTATTGCGCTCGACGGAAGCCTTACGTTCGACCATCACCAGCTCCGCAAAATCATTGGGCGAAAAGGGCTCCATTATAGGCCCAGAACGCGCCCGCTTGAAACGCGGATGACATATGGCATGGCAAGCAATTGCGGGGCCGGACGGCCCTACAGGTCTATACAACCGGATAATTGGGGCTGCTTTGCAGCCCATCGCGACACAAGGCCGCTCCTACAGGGGACAGCAAACCCTTGTGTCGCGAAAGGGGCGCAAAGCGCCCCCAGGCAGTTACATCAATGGAACAGTACAGCGGTCTTCTGCAGGGTAATCCACACACCCCAGGCCAAAGGCACGACCACCACAGCCCAGGCCAGCAGCACCAGCGGCAAGCTACCCGGCGAGGCATGCCACTCCAGCGAACGCGCACCATCAGCACCTTTGTCGTGGCTCAGCGCGCGCTCGGCGGCCAGTTCGGCATCGGTCATGAAGTATTTGTCGGCCACCGGGCGGATCAGCATGTTGCAGATAAAGCCCAGCACCAGCAGGCCGGCGAGGATGTACAGGGTCATGTCGTAGGCCGCTGCACGCTCTACGCCCGCCGCCAACTGGTATTCGCGCAGGTAGGTGATCAGCACCGGGCCCAGCACGCCTGCTGCCGCCCAGGCAGTCAGCAGGCGACCATGAATGGCCCCCACCATCTGCGTGCCGAACAGGTCGGCCAGGTAGGCCGGCACGGTGGAGAAACCACCGCCGTACATCGACAGAATGATGCAGAACGCCGCCACGAACAGCGCCACGTTGCCCAGGTGGCCCATGTTCGGCACCAAGCTGTAGAGGCCGACGCCCAGGGCGAAGAAGGCGAAGTAGGTGTTCTTGCGGCCGATGTAGTCGGAGAACGATGCCCAGAAGAAGCGACCACCGATGTTGAACAGGCTCAGCAGACCGGTGAAGCCGGCGGCAATGGCGGCGATCTGCGCCAGCTGCGCGGCGTTCAGCTCGCTGAAGCTCAGCTCGTTGCCCAGCAATTTGCCGGCAAACACTTCCTGCAGCAGCGGCGAAGCCATGCCGAGGATGCCGATACCGGCCGAAACGTTCAGGCACAGCACCAGCCACACCAGGGCGAACTGCGGGGTTTTCCAGGCGACGCTGACGTGCACGTGGCGGGCGGTGACCATGCCATTGCCGGCCTTCTTCGCCGGTGCGCTCCAGCCTTCAGGCTTCCAGCCGGTTGGCGGAACGCGGTACGCCAGGGCGCCAGCCGTCATGAACACGAAGTAGATTGCAGCCATGGCGACGAAGCTCTGCCATACGCCCACCTCATGCGCATTGCCAAAATGGCCCATCAGCGCGGTAGCCAGCGGTGCACCCACCATGGCGCCACCACCGAAGCCCATGATCGCCATGCCGGTGGCCATGCCGCGTTTATCCGGGAACCACTTGATCAGGGTCGAGACCGGTGAAATGTAGCCCAACCCCAAGCCAATCCCACCGATCACACCGGACCCCAACCACATCAGCCACAGCTGGTGGGTCTTTACGCCGATCGCCGAGATCAGCATGCCGCCACACCAGCACAGGGCCGATACCAGGCCAGCCTTGCGCGGACCGGCATGTTCCAGCCAGCCGCCCAGCACCGCTGCCGAACAGCCGAGGAAGACGAAGAACAGAGTGTAGATCCAGCTCAGCATCGAGATCGGCCAGTCGCATTCAGCGCTGAACATGCGGGCGATGAAGCCCATGTCCGCCGAACAGGCAACAGGCGCGGTGATGCCGATGGCTTGCGACAGCGGCAGCCAGAACACCGAGAAGCCGTAGGCCATGCCGATGCACAGATGGATAGCCAAGGCAGCTGGCGGGACCAGCCAGCGGTTGAAGCCCGGGCGGGCGATGATGCGCTCCTTCGACAGGAAGCTCGGCGCGCTGGCCAGCCCCTCTGCCGTGATGGTACTGCTCATGGATTCGATCCTTTTGTAGGTAGACAGTGCTGGCGGATGCTGCCCAAGCTCTTGTTCTCGCACGCAGGGCGAACTGGCCTTTCCGGGGGTAACGGCCCGCGACAATGGGTCGCGGCCGTTCCGCGAAGCGGCACAAGGGTACCAGTTCGCAGATGACATGAAAGCAATCTGATATCGTTATTTTTCTCGCGGCTGAATCGGTATTTCGGCGCTATCTGCACCGGCCTCTTCGCGGGCTCGCCCGCTGCCACAGGTACTGCACAGGTCTCAAAACCTGTGATGAACCTGTGGGAGCGGGCAAACCCGCGAAGAATCCAGCACAGAAGGAACTGCCGAAACCACAACTGTCGAACCCCAAAATCATCAGATTCGCCCTGCATCGCTAGTCGAATACGCAGAGCCCACCCCTGCGGCGCTATACTCAGCCGTTCGGAATTCACACTACGGACTACAAGGACTCGCCCATGAAAGCGTTCGGCAAAATCCTGGGACTGGGGCTTCTCGGGTTGCTGCTGATCATCGTGGCGCTGGGCTTCGCCCTGACCCACCTCTTCGATCCCAACGACTACAAAGACGAGATCCGCCAACTGGCGCGGGACAAGGCGCACGTCGAGCTGACCCTCAACGGCGACATCGGCTGGAGTCTGTTCCCCTGGCTGGGCCTGGAGCTGCACGAAGCCAGTATCGCGACGCTGGCCAACCCCAAGGAGCCGTTCGCCGACCTGCAGATGCTCGGCCTCTCCGTGCGTGTGCTGCCACTGCTGCGCCGCGAAGTGCAGATGAGCGATGTACGCGTCGAGGGCCTCAACCTGACCTTGGTACGCGACGAAAACGGCCACGGCAACTGGGAGGACATCGGCAAGCCGCTACCGGCCACCACCGATGGCACTGCCAGTGCGCCGGCCCAGGCACCTGCCGAGCAACCGGCGAAGCCTGCTGAAAGCAGCAGTGAGCGCGCGGTGAAGCTCGACATCGACAGCCTGACCGTGAACAACGCCCGGGTTTACTACACCGATGCCAAGAGCGGCCAGAGCTACAGCGCCGAAAGCATCCAGCTGAGCACCGGCCCGGTCCACGAAGGCACCAATATCGCCCTCAAAGCCAGCGCCTTCCTCAGCGCCAGCCAGCCGGCCATCAAGGCCCGCACCGAGCTTGCCGGCGAGCTGCGCTTCGATCGCAAGCTCAAGCGCTACAACTTCGAAGACCTGCGCCTGACCGGCGAAACCTCCGGCGAACCTACCGCTGGCAAGACCGTCACCTTTGGCGCCCAGGGCCAGCTGCTGGTCGACATGGGTGCCAACGTGGCCTCCTGGAGCGGCCTGAAAGTCTCGGCGAACCAGCTGCGCGCCCTCGGCGAACTGAACCTGCGCGACCTGGACAAGGCCCCGCAACTGAGCGGCGGCCTGTCCATCGCCCAGTTCAACCTGCGCACCTTCCTCGACGGCATCGGCCATCCGCTGCCGGCCACCAACGACCCGGCAGCCTTCGGCAAGCTGGAGCTGGTGACCCGCCTGCAAGGCACACCGTCCAGCCTGACCCTGGCCGACCTGGCTGTGAAGCTGGACGACACCACCTTCACTGGCCGCGTGGCCATCGACGACTTCGCCAAGCAGGCCCTGCGCCTGCAGCTCAAAGGCGACAGGTTCGATGCCGATCGCTACCTGCTGGCCAAGAGCGAGCAAGCCAAAGGCGCCACTGCCGCACGCCAGGCGGAGGTCCAGCAGCAGGAAGCCAGTGCAGTCGCCGGTGCCGGCAGCTCGCCACTGCCCAATGCCCCGACCCAGGTAGCCTGGAGCGACGACAAGCTGTTGCCGGTAGACCGCCTGCGCGTGCTCGACCTGCAAGCTGACCTGGCCTTCGGTGCGCTGACCCTGGACAAGCTGCCAATCAGCGACGCTCAGTTGCAGGCCACCGCCCAGGGCGGGCTGCTGACCTTGCAAACCCTGCGGGGCGGCCTCTACAACGGCACCTTCGAAGCCAAGGGCAACGTCGACGTGCGCCCTGCCGTACCGCAGCTCGGCATCAACACCAGGATCAACCGGGTGCCGGTCGAGCACTTCATCAAAGCTGAAGGCAAGGAGCAGACGCCGCCGGTCAAAGGCCTGCTGACCCTGACCAGTGATCTGACGGCCACCGGTAACAGCCAGAAGGCACTGGTCGACACCCTCAATGGCAGCGCAAACTTCACCATCAACGATGGCGTGCTGGTCAATGCCAACCTTGAACAGCAACTGTGCCAGGCCATCGCCACCCTTAACCGCAAGACGTTGAGCGGCGAACCACGTGGCAAGGACACTCCGTTCGAAGAGCTACGCGGCAGCCTGGTGATTCGCAATGGCGTGGCCAGCAACCCGGACCTCAAGGCACGCATCCCTGGCCTGACCGTCAACGGCCATGGCGACCTCGACCTGCGCGTGCTGGGCATGGACTACAACGTCGGGGTGATCGTCGAAGGCGATCAGCGCGCCATGCCCGACCCGGCCTGCCAGGTCAACGAACGCTTCGTGGGCGTGGAAGTGCCGCTGCGCTGCCGCGGCCCGCTGGAGATCGGCGCCAAGGCTTGCCGCCTGGACCAGGACGGCCTGGGCAAGGTCGCGGCCAAGCTGGCCGGCAACCGCCTGAAAGACAAGATCGATGAAAAACTCGGAGATAAAGTGAGCCCAGAACTGAAAGACGCGCTCAAGGGGCTGTTCAAGCGATGACCCCCACGCAGTTCTCCAACGCCGTGCTGGACTGGTACGACCAGCACGGTCGCCACGACCTGCCCTGGCAACAGGGCATCAACCCATACCGCGTGTGGGTGTCGGAAATCATGCTGCAGCAGACCCAGGTGAGCACCGTGCTCAACTATTTCGACCGCTTCATGCAGGCCCTGCCAACCGTGCAGGCCCTGGCTGCAGCGCCCGAGGACGAAGTGCTGCACCTGTGGACCGGCCTTGGCTACTACACGCGCGCGCGCAACCTGCAGAAGGCCGCGAAGATCGTCGTCGAACAGCATGGCGGCGAATTTCCGCGTAGCGTCGAGCAGCTTACCGCGCTGCCCGGCATCGGCCGCTCCACTGCCGGTGCCATCGCCAGCATCAGCATGGGCATTCGCGCGCCGATTCTCGATGGCAACGTCAAGCGTGTGCTGGCCCGCTACACCGCCCAGGCCGGCTACCCCGGCGAGCCCAAGGTGGCCAACCAGCTGTGGGCCACAGCCGAGCGCTTCACGCCGCAGCAGCGCGCCAACCACTACACCCAGGCGATGATGGACATGGGCGCGACGCTGTGCACGCGCAGCAAGCCCAGTTGCCTGATCTGCCCGTTGCAGCGAGGCTGCGAAGCACATTTGCACGGCGAAGAAACCCGCTACCCCGAGCCCAAGCCACGCAAGGCACTGCCGCAACGGCGCACGTTGATGCCGCTGCTGGCCAACGATGAAGGCGCCATTCTGCTTTACCGCCGCCCATCCAGCGGCCTATGGGGTGGCTTGTGGAGCCTGCCGGAGCTGGACGATCTCGCCCAGCTCGACGACCTTGCCTACCAGCACGGCCTGCGCCTGGCCGAAAGCCGCGCACTGGACGGCCTGACCCACACCTTCAGCCACTTCCAGCTGGCGATCGAGCCGTGGCTGGTACGTGTCGAACCGGTCGGCCAGCACGTGGCCGAGGCCGACTGGCTCTGGTATAACCTCGCCACCCCGCCGCGCCTGGGCCTCGCCGCCCCGGTCAAGAAGCTGCTCAAACGCGCGGCCGACGAACTGATAGCAGGAGAAGCCCGATGACCCGCACCGTGATGTGCCGCAAGTACAAAGAAGAACTCCCAGGCCTGGCCCGCCCGCCCTACCCCGGTGCCAAGGGCCAGGACATCTTCGACCACATCTCGGAGAAAGCCTGGGAAGACTGGAAGAAACACCAGACCATGCTGATCAACGAAAAGCGCCTGAACATGATGAACGGCGAGGACCGCAAGTTCCTCCAGGGCGAGATGGACAAGTTCTTCGCCGGCGAGGAATACGCCCAGGCGGAAGGCTACGTTCCACCCTCCGAATGACCCCATGAAACGTAAGCGACGGAATTAATTTAAAATTTTTTCAAAAAGTCGTTGACGGGCCGTCAGAAAATCTATTTAATTCACCTCGTCGCCCAGATAGCTCAGTCGGTAGAGCAGAGGATTGAAAATCCTCGTGTCGGCGGTTCGACTCCGTCTCTGGGCACCACCTTCAAGCTTCTGGTGGTTGCAAAGTTACCCGAAGCGACACAAGAAACCCGCCTAGTGCGGGTTTTTTGTTGTCTGTGATTTTTGCTTTCTGGATGAGCAGCATCTGTAGCTGCCACACCACACCTCGAGCCCTACCCGGCAGTTCGCGGAGACACCACCTCGGCATGTAGCCTCAGGCCGAGTGCCGCCATCACTTTCATGATGGTCGCCAGGCTAGGGTTACCCTCCGCCGACAAGGCTTTGTATAGCCCCTCACGAGTCAGGCCCGTATCACGCGCCAGTTGCGCCATGCCACGAGCACGCGCGATATCGCCCAAGGCAGCGGCAAGCAGCACCGGATCGTTTTCTTCAAGACAGGCCTCAAGGTACAGAGCCATGTCTTCCTCTGTCTTGAGGTGATCCGCGGCATCCCACTTGGTCAGTTTGGTATCAGTCATGGCGGCCTCCTATAGCTCGCGTGCCAGCTTCAGGGCTGATCTGATATCCCTGGCCTGAGTGGACTTGTCGCCACCCGCCAGGAGGATGATCACCTCGTAGCCTCGCTGAACGAAATACACCCGATAGCCCGGACCGTAATCGATCCGCAGCTCGGACACTCCTTCACCTACCGGCCTACAGTCCCCAGTCACTCCAAGCTCGACCCGCCGCAAGCGCACATTGATACGAGCCTGTGCACGAGCATCCCGCAACGCGGCGAACCACCTTCTGTAGCTGTCGGTTTGTAATAGTGTGTGCATGGGAAAAATGTAAACCGTAGTTCACACTACATCAATCTGGACGTGTTTCAAACTATTTGAATGCGCAGCGCCACATCCTCCGCCCACCGGCATTGATCAGCATCAACAACTTCTCCCATACCCAAACTCAAAATCAGAAGTGGACATTCGACCCGACCTCGCAAGGACCTCCATGAGCGAAGAAGCCACCCTCCTACTCCCCGCCCCCGACGAGACCTCGACTCGCGCTCCCGCCGCAGCCCGCTCCCGCCGCCCTCGCCAGCGCAAACCCGAGCCCGCCATCACCCAGGTCAGCCAGGCCCCTGCCGCACTTGAAGTGGCCAGCGCACCGAAGGGCAGCACCGAGGACAGCACCTCGGCACGCCTGCCGGCCAGCTACCCGTACCGCACCCGTCTGCGCCGCCAGGATTACGAAAAGGCCAAGCACGCACTGCAGATCGAACTGCTGAAGGTCCAGAGCTGGGTCAAGGAAACCGGCCAGCGCGTGGTCATTCTGTTCGAGGGGCGTGACGCAGCGGGCAAAGGTGGCACGATCAAACGCTTCATGGAGCACCTCAACCCGCGAGGCGCCCGGATCGTCGCGCTGGAGAAGCCTTCCGAGCAGGAACTGGGGCAGTGGTACTTCCAGCGTTACATCCAGCACCTGCCCACGGCGGGTGAAATGGTCTTCTTCGACCGCTCCTGGTACAACCGCGCCGGGGTCGAGAAGGTAATGGGCTTCTGCTCGCCGGTGCAATATCTGGAGTTCATGCGCCAGGCGCCGGACCTGGAGCGAATGCTGTGCAACAGCGGCATCCTGCTGTTCAAGTACTGGTTCTCGGTGAACCGCGAAGAGCAGCTGCGTCGCTTCATCTCGCGCCGGGACGACCCGCTCAAGCACTGGAAGCTGTCGCCCATCGACATCAAGTCGCTGGACAAGTGGGAAGACTACACCGCAGCCAAGGAGGCGATGTTCTTCCATACCGATACCGCCGATGCACCGTGGACGGTGATCAAGTCGGACGACAAGAAACGCGCACGGATCAACTGTATCCGGCACTTCCTGCATTCGCTGGATTATCCGGGGAAGGATCACCGCGTGGCTCATGCGCCCGATGAGCTGTTGGTCGGCCGCGCATCGCGCGGTTTCGAGGGAGACGAGCCGACAGCGCCCACCAGTTGAATCACCCCGGCCGCTGCGCTTCAATACGCGCAATTTCCGGACACCCAAGGATTCACCCATGGCCACCCCAACCAAGCAACAGAAACGCGCCAAGCGCGCCGCCAGCAAAGCCAAGCAGAACCGCATGGTGCGCAGCGGCCAGGCGGTCAAGGCCAGTGCCGGTGACAGCGCGAGCATCGAGCAGGTGTTCAAAAAGGCCATGGAGACCGACAGCTACAAAGAGCTGTTCGCGAAGATGAAAGCCGCCCAGGAAACCAGCCTGGTAGCAATGATCTCGGTGTTCCTGGTCGACCCGCTGCTGGCCCTGGTACTCAAGGGCCACAAGGAAGAGCACGCCACCGACTACATCGTGCTGGTGTTCAACGCCTACCGCACCTGGCTCGACGGCGCCGACGAAGACACCACCATGGCCTGGCTGGAGAGTGACGAGTTCCAGGAAGCCTATATCGCCGCTTCCGAACTGGTGGCCAAGCAGCAGCAACAACAGAAGCAGTTTGGCTGATCAGGCTTGGTAACCTGTTCCCCCCTCTTCGCGGGCAAGCCCCCTCCCACAGGAGCACCAAAGGTTTCGAAAGCGGTGCAGTACCTGTGGGAGCGGGCGTGCCCGCGAAAGGGCCGGTACAGACAATAAAAAAGGCCGCACCCTGCAGAGGATGCGGCCTTTTCATTTCAAGCAGCGCGGATCAGTTATCCAGCGCCACCCGCCCGGCAGCTTCACGCTTGCGGTGCACCAGCAAGCCCGCCGCCACCACGCCAATGCTCAACAGCGCAGTCGCGATGATCTCGGCACGGTGGTCCTCACGCAGCGCCATCACCGCCAGCACGGCAACGATGAAGGCGATGGTCGCCCAGGTCAGGCCCGGGAACAGCCACATCTTGAAGGCAATCTTCTCGCCACGTGCCTCACGCTGGCTGCGCATGCGCAGTTGCGACACGGCAATCACCAGGTACACCAGCAGCGCGATGGCGCCAGAGCTGGCCAGCAGGAACTCGAACACCTGGGCCGGGGCCACGTAGTTGGCGAACACGCAGAGGAACGCGGCAGCGGTCGACAGCAGCACGGCCACATGCGGGGTAGCCGCCTTGGTGGTGCGCTGGGCGATGGCCGGGGCGTCGCCACGCTTGCTCAGCGAGAACAGCATGCGCGACGAGGTGTACAGCGCCGAGTTCAGGCAGCTGGTCACGGCGACCAGTACGACGATGTCGACGATCAGCTTGGCGTTCGGCACACCGATGCGGCTCAGCACGGTCTGGTAGGAACCGACTTCTGCCAGGGCCGGGTCGTTCCACGGTACCAGGGCAACAACGAGGAAGATCGACACCAGGTAGAACAGGCAGATACGCCAGATCACCGAGTTGGTAGCGCGGCTGATCTGCTTGCCCGGGTCTTTCGATTCGGCTGCAGCGATGGTGACGATTTCGGTACCCATGAACGAGAACATGGTGGTCAGCATGGCCGCCAGCACCGCGCCCAGGCCGTTAGGCATGAAGCCCTGGGTATCGAACAGGTGCGAAGCGCCGCTCACCTGGCTGCTTGGCACGAAGCCAAACATGGCGATGCAGCCAACGACGATGAAGCCGATGATCGCCAGTACCTTGAGCAGGGCGAACCAGAACTCGAACTCACCGTAGTTCTTCACGCTGCACAGGTTGGTCAGGGTCAGCGCCAAGGTAATAAGAAGCGAGAAGGCCCACAGGTCCACCGACGGGAACCAGGCGTGAAGAATGGCCGCAGCGGCGTTGGCTTCCAGCGGAATCACCAGCACCCAGAACCACCAGTACAACCAGCCAATGGTAAAACCGGCCCAGCGGCCAATGGCGCGGTCGGCATAAGTAGAGAACGAACCGGTATCCGGCGAGGCAATCGCCATTTCACCGAGCATGCGCATCACCAGTACCACCAAGGTACCCGCGGCGGCATAGGCCAGCAGTACGGCCGGGCCGGCCGCTGCGATAGCGTGGCCGGACCCCACGAACAGACCGGCGCCGATAACGCCAGCAATGGACAGCATGGTGACATGCCGTTGTTTGAGCCCCTGAGCGAGGTCATTGGAATTGTTACCGCTCATTAAAACTACCTTTGTAAGGAGTGGACCACTCCGATTGCGTTAACAGAGCGTACCTGGGGTTGACCTAGGCATCGCTGCAATCGGCGGTTTCCTACTGGCAATAACCGCGCCATGTGCGCAAAACGTTCGTCAGGTGGATATGCCAGCCTATCAAATACGCGGCTTGCAGGGCATTCGGCCAATCTTTGACCGAAAGGACGCCAAATCTCCATGCCAAGTCTGGATTACGGAAATACCCACTTACAATCGCACCAAAGGTGCTCCCCGGTAACACCTTTGCACCAGTGCAATGCACAAAAGTGCAACCAGCAGGTACAACCCTCCCCGCCAACTTCAACAGGCTACGGTCGCACCCGCAGCAACGAGCCAGACCCGCGAATGGTCTAAAAGCGCTTCCCAGTGCCGGCCAAAACTGGCACCATCGCGCCTTTTTTCATCAAGGCTACGGCGCTGGGCGAGACCCTTTGCGGACATCTGCGCGACGTTGCACTGCAACGATGCGACAAACTGCCCCGGCAACGCCTTGAGCCCCCTGCGACCCTGTTGGCCGTCATATTGCCGCTATGCTAGCGTGGCGCTCGCCAGGAAGGCCGCCAACAGCTGGGAACGCACCCGATCACATGAGGACCGCACATGGCCCAGGCCACGCCCGCGCTGGAAATCCGCAATCTGCACAAACGCTACGGCGAGCAGGAAATTCTCAAGGGCATTTCGCTGACCGCGCGCGATGGTGACGTGATCTCCATCCTGGGGTCGTCCGGCTCCGGCAAGTCCACCCTGCTGCGCTGCATCAACCTGTTGGAAAACCCCCACCAGGGTGAAATCCTCGTCGCCGGCGAGAGCCTCAAGCTCAAGGCCGCAAAGAACGGTGACCTGATCGCCGCCGACAATCGCCAGATCAACCGCCTGCGCAGCGAGATCGGCTTCGTCTTCCAGAACTTCAACCTGTGGCCGCACATGTCGATCCTCGACAACATCATCGAAGCGCCGCGTCGCGTGCTCGGCCAGAGCAAGGCCGAAGCCATCGAAGCCGCCGAAGCGCTGTTGAACAAGGTCGGCATCCACGACAAGCGCCACAGCTACCCCGCCCAACTTTCCGGTGGCCAGCAGCAACGCGCTGCCATCGCCCGCACCCTGGCCATGAAGCCCAAGGTCATCCTGTTCGACGAGCCGACCTCGGCGCTCGATCCGGAAATGGTCCAGGAAGTGCTTAACGTTATCCGCGCACTGGCCGAAGAAGGCCGTACCATGCTGCTGGTGACGCACGAGATGAACTTTGCCCGCCAGGTGTCCAGTGAAGTGGTCTTCCTGCACCAGGGCCTGGTTGAAGAGCAAGGATCGCCGCAGCAGGTCTTCGAGAACCCGACCTCGGCGCGTTGCAAGCAATTCATGTCCAGCCACCGCTAACGGAGCAATACATGCACATTTACAAGAAGTTCCTCCTGGCAGCCGCTGCCACCCTGGTGATGTCGGCAAACGCCATGGCCGCGGAAAAACTGCGCATGGGTATCGAAGCCGCCTACCCACCGTTCAACAACAAGGATGCCAGCGGTAACGTCGTCGGCTTCGACAAGGACATCGGCGACGCCCTGTGCGCCAAGATGAAGGTCGAGTGCGACGTGGTCACCTCCGACTGGGATGGCATCATCCCGGCCCTGAATGCCAAGAAGTTCGACTTCCTGGTGTCGTCGCTGTCGATCACCGACGAGCGCAAGCAGGCCGTCGACTTCACCGACCCGTACTACTCCAACAAGCTGCAGTTCATCGCGCCGAAGAACGTCGACTTCAAGACCGACAAGGCGTCGCTCAAAGGCAAGGTGATCGGCACCCAGCGCGCTACCCTGGCGGGCACCTGGCTGGAAGACAACTACGGCAACGACGTAGATATCAAGCTGTACGACACCCAGGAAAACGCCTACCTGGACCTGGTGTCCGGCCGTATCGACGGCATCCTGGCCGACAAGTACGTGCAGTACGAGTGGCTCAAGAGCAAGGACGGCATGAACTTCGAGTTCAAGGGCGAGCCAGTGGTCGACAGCGACAAGATCGGCATCGCCGTGCGTAAAGGTGACCCTCTGCGTGAGAAGCTGAACAAGGCCTTGGCGGAAATCAAGGCTGACGGTACGTACAAGAAGATCAACGACAAGTACTTCCCATTCAGCATCGAATGATCCGCTCCGACCTGCGCGCCCCGGGGCGCGCAGGTCCCTAGAATGACCTGCCCATGAATATCGACCTGCACGGATTCGGTCCGGCCATGATGGCTGGCACCCTGATGACCGTAAAACTGGCGCTCTGCGCCCTGTTGCTGGGGCTGGTCCTGGGCCTGCTCGGCGCCCTGGCCAAGACTTCCACGATCAAGCCGCTGCAATGGCTTGGCGGTTTCTACTCGACCCTGGTGCGCGGCGTGCCCGAGTTGCTCTGGGTTCTGCTCATCTACTTCGGCACCGTCGGCCTGATGAACAGCCTCGGCGAAGCCCTGAACATGCCAGGCCTCGAGCTGAGCGCGTTCGCCGCCGGTGTCATCGCCCTGGGCCTGTGCTTCGGCGCCTATGCCACCGAAGTGTTTCGCGGCGCGATCCTGGCGATTCCCAAGGGCCACCGTGAGGCCGGCCTGGCACTGGGCCTGTCCAAGGGCCGTATCCTGTCGCGGATCATCCTGCCACAGATGTGGCGCATCGCCCTGCCGGGCCTGGGCAACCTGTTCATGATCCTGATGAAGGACACCGCGCTGGTGTCGGTGATCGGCCTGGAAGAAATCATGCGCCATGCGCAGATCGGCGTGACCGTGACCAAGGAGCCGTTCACCTTCTACATGGTCGCCGCCTGTATCTATCTGAGCCTCACGATCATCGCCATGACCGGCATGCACTTCATGGAAAAACGCGCCGCTCGCGGCTTTGCGAGGGCTGAATAATGAATTGGGAAGTCATCATCAAGTGGCTGCCGCGCCTGGCCCAGGGCGCGACCCTGACCCTGGAGCTGGTGGCCATAGCCGTGGTTGCCGGGCTGATCCTGGCCATCCCGCTGGGCATCGCCCGCTCCTCGCGCCACTGGTACGTGCGCGCCGTGCCGTTCAGCTACATTTTCTTCTTCCGCGGCACGCCGCTGCTGGTGCAGCTGTTCCTGGTGTACTACGGCCTGGCGCAGTTCGACGCAGTGCGCTCGAGCAGCCTGTGGCCGTACCTACGCGATCCGTTCTGGTGCACGGTGCTGACCATGACCCTGCACACCGCCGCCTACATCGCCGAGATCCTGCGCGGTGCGCTGCAGTCGATCCCCAAGGGTGAAATCGAAGCCGCACGGGCACTAGGCATGTCGCGGGGCAAGACGCTGTTCTACATCATGCTGCCACGAGCCTCGCGCATCGGCCTGCCGGCCTACAGCAACGAAGTGATCCTGATGCTCAAGGCCAGTGCCCTGGCCAGTACCGTGACCCTGCTGGAACTGACCGGCATGGCCCGTACCATCATTGCCCGGACCTACCTGCCGGTAGAGATCTTCTTCGCTGCCGGGGTGTTCTACCTGGTGATCTCGTTCGTGCTGGTGCAAGGCTTCAAACTGCTGGAGCGCTGGTTGCGCGTGGACGCCTGCCAGGGTCGTTGAAACTCTCACTGCCGTCTTCGCGGGCACGCCCGCTCCCACAGGTACTGCGCCATTCTTGAGGTTGGCGCTATACCTGTGGGAGCGGGCGTGCCCGCGAAGAGGCCCTCAAAACCACCACACACCTCAAGCCCCGCCCCATGTCCACCTACCTCCACAGCCACCACCTGAACGACCGCTTCCAGGCCCTCGACCAGTTCCTGACCGAGCACCAACCGCTGTGGAAACCCCGGCCCTTCACCGCCCTGCGCCTGGACTGGGAAAGCAAATACCCAGAACTCGCCGCCCACCTGCGCCAGTGCACCCTGGCCGACGCCGAAGCCGACACCAATCCACAAGGCCTGCCCGCCCCATTCCCGCAACTGGCGGCGCAAGCCGAGCAACTGTCGGCCCTAGGCGAGCTCCCCGACACCGGCCTGCCCACCGCCGGCCACCGCCTGGACGTCAACGTCCCCGGCCGTAAATGGCAGCAGATCGAAGCCTTCAGCCGCCGCTTGGGCTTTCGCGAACACACCCGTCACTGGCTCGACTGGTGCTCCGGCAAAGGCCACCTCGGCCGCCGCCTGCTGCAACCCGGCCAGCAGCTGACATGCCTGGAATACAATCCCGAGCTGGTGGCCGCCGGCCAGGCCCTGAGCGACCACCATCACCTGCCCGCGACCCACGTCCACCAGGATGTGATGGCTGCCGACAGCACCCAGCACCTGAACCACGAGAAAAGCGTGGTCGCCCTGCACGCCTGCGGCGAACTGCACGTGCACCTGCTGCGCCAGGCCAGCCAGCACGGCTGCCGCCACCTGGCCGTGGCCCCTTGCTGCTATAACCGCATCCCGGGCGAGTACTATCAGCCGTTATCCACAGCCGCACAGAACTCCTCGCTGCAGTTGAGCATGATCGACCTGGGCCTGCCGCTGAACGAAGCCGTCACCGCCAGCGCCCGCGTGCGCCACCAACGCGACTGCTCCATGGCCCGGCGCCTGGGCTTCGACCTGCTGCAGCGCGAACAGCGCCAGTGCGATGAATACCTGTCCACCCCTTCCCTGCCAGTCGCCTGGCTGGACAAGCCTTTCGAGCAGTATTGCCGTGAGCTGGCCGACCTGCGCGGTGTGGCGTTACGCGGTAACCCGGACTGGGCCGCGCTGGAGGCCGCCGGCTGGCAGCGCCTGGCCGAAGTACGCAACCTCGAACGCCTGCGCAACCTGTTCCGCCGCCCGCTGGAACTGTGGCTGGTGCTCGATCGCGCCCTGTTCCTCGAAGAACAGGGCTACGACGTGCGTTTGGGCACTTTCTGCGACTACCCGCTCACCCCACGCAACCTGTTGCTACTGGCCGAACGTGGCCGTTAGCCGCAGCACAACCTGTGGATAACTCTGTGAACAAGCTTTTGATGACTGGACGGAGCCAAGCGCTATTTCAAACGCTTGGCTTATTCCTAGATGCGGCTCAAGCCCAGTAAAAACAGGTGTTTGCGCAAAGACCGGCGGTACGCAGAAGCGGCATGCCTTTCGCGCACGGCGGCAATGCCTCTTGTGCATAAACAAACATTCGATTAGGCAATGGGCCTCCTGTGGAAGCGGGCACACCCGCGAAACGGCCCTCGAATCAATGCACCTTGTTCTTGGCAATCTCGATATCGTTCATCAGTGCTTTTGCCAGGGCCAGCAGATAATCCGCAGCGCCCAAAAGCTTATGGTCATCCTCCATATCTCCCTCGCGCACCAGGTGTTTGATATAGCCGAGCAACACCGAAACATGCTCGTAGGCCTGGTCGATCGGGATACCCGGCTGCACGCGCAACAAATCCACTGTCGGATTTCCTGCTTCCAGGAAGGTTTCCACGCCTGCCGTGACGATGGTATTAGCGGTATCACTCATGCGCCTGCCCCTCTTCATCGCTCATGCTCGCCATCGCATGCTGGAACAGGATCAGTGCCGATTCGGCCGCAAAGGCGGCGTTGGCCAGCGTGTTCAAGCCAGGTTCGCCAGCGTGAAGGCGGCAGTGTTCGTCGATGGTTTCGGCGACGCCGCGGATGAGCTCGGCGCCATGGGTGACGGCGTCTTCGGGGGAGATGTCGCTGTGGACGGAGAAATATGGGGTTTGAATCAAACAACGGGGTGGATCAGGGACGATCTTTTTCATGGTCGAATTCCTACATTCATTAAGGAATTGCCACTTCTTGATCTTTCTCACGGAACAGAGGCGGCAACCGTACACGGGGTGAGAAACCGAGTGAATGTAGGAAGCTCGGCCAGACCAAGGTCTGCCCGTGCACGGTCGCCATAACGCAGCCGATACATTCAAGTCGGGTTCTCACACCCGGTCGCCAGGATTTGACGACCCGAGAACGTTAACGGTGGGGTACTTCCCCGCCAACAGTGAAGGGTCGACTGCGCGCGTAGGATAATTCCCAAATACTCCAATCCTGAAGCATTTAGTCTCAAGTTCAGAAATCCCTCACAATATCACCACGGTCTCTGTGGGAGCGGGTTCACCCGCGAAGAGGCCCGACGGTGTATCATCCGCCCCCCAAATCATTAAAAAGCTACGTCGCACGCTGCCCGCCAGCCCTGCGACCATCTGGCGTTGCGCCAGAATCGACAATGGACTAACGGACTAAACCATCGTGACCCAAGCCAAATCCCTCGCCCTGCTAGCCTTCACCTTGACCCTGGGCGCCTGCGCCAGCGATCCCGCCCCGCACCCTGCCAGCAATCTGGACTGGAACACCCCCGGCATGCAGCTGGGCGGCGACAACGGCCTGCCCCTGCGCGTGGAAAGCCCCTGCCGCAAGCGTGGCTGCGACAACGACAAGCTGTTTTTCAACCCCGGCAAGACCGAACCGAACGTCAACACCATCCACCGCGGCTGGTAAGAAAATATCCTTTTGGGCCGGTGACTTAGGCTATTTGCACGCTTTCGCAAGGAAGTGGTTTACAGGCGCCAACCGATCGTTATAATGACGCCCCATCGCCGGTATAGCTCAGATGGTAGAGCAACTGACTTGTAATCAGTAGGTCCCGGGTTCGATTCCTGGTGCCGGCACCATATAAATCAACGACTTAGGCTCACCTTACGGTGGGCCTTTTTCGTTTCTGGGGTTTTGCCCTCGATTTTTCCCCGTTCGTTCCCCGTTTCTCAAATCATCCGCCTCGGAGGGAGACCCAGTGAGCGCCGGCTGGGCTGGATTGCTCATGCAACCAAGCCGATGCCAGGGGGGTTGTGTATAGCCATTGTTTAAGCGGTGCCCAGGGGGTTATGTATAGCCGGGTACCACTCCCCTGAACGATGGGGTGGCGCTTCACCACCCAATGACCCTGAGTGCTCGCTGGCGGGTGTTGCGATGACAGTAACCACTTGTCCAGGCAACTACGGAGAATCCCGTAATTACAGCCCCATCTGCCTGATGATCCTGCGCGGCTCCATTCCATCGCGTAGCGCCCGGCTGGCGTCCAGGGTCATCTGGTCGAGCGCCTTGCTCTCGAATGCCTCAGCCATGGCAGCGGCCTTACTGACAATCAGTAGCGCCAGCTCAGGCGGAAAAGTGATCGGTTCTGGGTCGGGTAGGTAGTCGCAGTCGATAACGGACATGGTGCGGTCCTCGATGTGATGGTGCTTAACAGGATGAACTGCGCGCCTCATTTTCTGATAACTGCCCAGCTCCCGGTAGCCCACGGTGGGCAGCTCGGTCGTTTGCTGGGCCTGCGTCACCTGCAGATTTGTGTTGCTCCTGCGCTTTCTCGTCAGACCTCCTGGCCAACCCTGGCCTGACGGACTTTCGCCGCCAGGATCAGGTCGCCCTAGGCCTGCCCTTGCTCCGCCGCCAGGTCTGCTTGGTTCTAGCGCACGGCGGCGGACGTTATTGCCGACTCTGTACCGCGTCGAGAGCCAACCCACCGTGTCGATTTCTACACAACGTGTCGTTATCCACTCACTGGAGCTGGGCGAGTCGATCGATATAGGTAGTTTCGCCGAGGGTGCCCTTTCGCTGTCTTCCTCACTACCAAGGACCGTGTCCGCGGGAACTCCATCGTCATTTGTGCCTTGCCGCTCAGAGCCTCAGCGTCAGAAAATCAGACGAATCACGGAGAGAATGAACAATGCAGAAACAGATCTCAGGCCTACTGAACACCGCGCTGCTTTTCGTGGCCATTGCATTGCAATGCACACTGTTGGCTCTTGATAGAGGGATCAAAGAAGGGTTTGAGATCTTGGATCATCTTGGCTCTTTCCTTGGAGGAGCTGCGGGCCTGTTCGCCGCATGCGTTGCATTGCTAGGGTTCAATATATGGAAGAAACAGATTACTCATGGAAAATCGCTAACCCACATCTGGGAGGCGATGGTAGCCGCGCAAAAGCTCGAAACCCACATGGCGATCGCCAGCCTCAACCTTGTGCTACGTCATCAGGACGATAGTGGCTTCTTCGACGAAGCTATTCGGCATGACCGGACGGAGTCAGCTAAACTCCTGGCCGAACTGAGGGAAGCGTGTACCGTGATTGATGTTATCGCGGCCAGAAACGGCGTGGAATTGACCAACCGGTGTGCGTTCTGGGAAAGCCGGCTCCAAAACATAAATAGCTTTGCTGACAATCCCGGAGATCTTGCCGCGCGCGATTCGCTGGTCGCTTGGACCGACGAATTAAGAACGCGGATGGAGCACGCAGACGGAGAAGGTAAGGTATTGCGGAGAGCGCTCGAGAAGCTGGAGAGAAGATTCAGCTGATCATCTAATGGCCAGGTTTTGCCTAGGTTCTAGCCTTCCAGCGTTTCTTGACGGACATACACAGCGACTTTTGACAGCCTTCGCTCCAGCCGGTCAGTCAGACTCAGCTCCAGCCCTTGTACAGCAAGGCTTACAGCCGATCATGCACAAGCGTCAGCGGCTCAATCCGTCAAGCGTGGTCAGAAATTTCCGTCAAGGACTGTCAAGGGCGGGTCTAGGGTGCTGGCCATTCTGGACAGAGCAAGCTGGCCAGGCATGATCGAGCTGCCCGCGCACCAGGCACGCGGCTGGCTTCATGGCGTCCTACCTGCTGGCGCTGGCGCAAATCCGCCCAGAGCCTGTCCAGAATTCGGGCTTCGGCACTAGACGGTGTAGCCCGTGCCAGCCCATCACGCATAGGCCCAGGCCAAGCCCGGCAAGTGATCCAGCGCAGGGGGCCACCGCTCACCGTCTAGTAGGGTCTAGTGCGGGTCTAGTCTCACCAGGCGATTCTGGACGGGCGTTCGACCGGAACAGACCACCACAAAGCCGGCAGCCCAGGTATCACAAGCCATAGCGCCAACATCACCGCGCAGCGCCTGCTGCCGATCTGTCCAGAGTGGTCCAAAATCCGTCAAAGGTCTGTCAGGGGTATGAGGCGGCCAGGTCCCCGACTTTGACGGCCTCAAGATCCGGGAAGACCTCAGACGTCCGGCGACAGAGGCTACTGCCAGCAGCCTGGCCCGTGGTCCGTCAAGCGTGATCAAAGCACTAGCGATGTGAGACGGCGCCGGCAACCACTATTACCGGTACGTGCCAGGATATGGCCCCAGGCGTCCAGAGCATGCGGCGGTCCTTCTCATACCTGTCTCACATTCGGAGGAGGAACATTTTTCAGCTGTCTGCTGATCCAATGTTCTTGCGATCACTACCGAAGAAAAAATTATTTCTTTTTCGCAAGAGCTTTACGAAACTCATCATACAGCTCCTGAGCAGTTGGATATCGCCCCATCAAACTATCAGCCTTACCATAATCAAGTGTTTGAACATTCATAAAGCAAACCCCACCACTGGATATGAAGCGCTCCAACAGTAACCATTCTTCGGTTTCGTCTTTACCTTCCGCAAAGTCAATGTACTCCGCCTTAGCCCAGCAATCATGACCACCGGTCCTGAATCCTCGCTGACACAGGGTACCGTCAAATTCTCTGAGATATGGAGTATCACCAAGCTCCGGCAATCCGCCTGAGTAGATATAAATTAGAGGCGACATATTTCCATCAATCTCTGGAATGTATACAACCATTCCAGATATGCCAATTTGATACTCGCACATATTGTCTTTCGCCCAGATAGAGAGCACATCATCCGGAGAAATCCCCACAACTTCAGATTCACCTGAACAGTGCATGTTAGCCATATCAAACCCGTAGCTAACCTCCCCGCCTTGAATAGCTCTCAGAATCGCACACGCAACTTTTGGACTATCTACTAAGAACACCCCAGGACACGTAACATCGTTTATATTATTCTCTTCAAGGGCTGACACCAGCCTTCCTATCGCCTCATGCTTAGCTCTATTACTATGGGCACCATGAACCGCCGTGTACGACTCAAAAGCCTTATCAAGCTTTTTCTTATTCTGACTTCCCGTATATTTATCTCCCAGCGCCTTAGAAAAGAAAACATCTAACTGAACCATAAACTTAGAGAGAACAGACGAGACTTCGTACTCGTTCAATGTTGCCGAGCTATGAGTGATGCTGTTTCGCCATTTTTGAACCTTAAGCAAATTGGCCTTTAGCTTACCGTCAATCTCAACATCACATATATCAACAAGACGATCAATCGACTCACTAAAGCTTACGGTGTGAACACCGTCATATTCGTAGAGCTCCGCTATCTCCCCAGCCCGCCGCTTTACACACGCCTGTTTATACTTGGCATTTACTTCAGAGTAGATCAAGATTTCATTTATATCTCTCAGCAAGCACTTAAACAGTATTTCTACACCGTGTTGCACAGCCAACGTAACGTCTTTCAATAAAAAAAATCTTTCGCGCTCACCCTTACCGGCAGCCTTTACCTCCTCGTATTTTTTTAGATGGTCATATGCCTTCTCTAAGGAATCCAATCCGTTATCAATCAAAGATATCTTCATACCCGCAACAACCTAGTTAAATTTTTAAAACCATCCGCACCGCTAGTCACAACTGACTTCGACGGCACCCTCGGCTACTTCCCAAATACCCAGAAGTCACAACTGAAATTGTTCAGCCCTTGATTTTCTTTAGTTTGGAACGTCGCGGGAATCCCAGAGCCGTTTCGCCCCTCTCTGAAATAATCTCTGACAGCCTGAAGCCCAAGGCTCATCAAGTGTTCCCACTCCCTTCTAAGTTTGTCTTGGAGGTCTTGATTCTGTTTGGCGGCGCTGGGCTTTCGACTGGTGCTCGGCATCACATAGCGGAGGTGAGAGCATGCCTGGTGTGTAAAGGTGATCGTCCCGTACTCCCATCCATCGCTAGTCGACCGACGCCAGCGGTAACTGACCTGAGCGCTCAATTTCTCGGTGAAGTAGGTCGGCTGCATAAACTGGTCATCGACGTAGAAGTGCAAACCTTCTTCCGCTTCGACTTCCAGACGGTGTTTCATCTGCGAGACTGCGTGTGCCAGGTCATCGCCAGCAGTACGGACTTCATATTCAGTCTCAGCACGTTTCTTAGCTGACTTGGCGTCACCGTGCCTGGTCACCGCTCGCTCAAACACCCTTAAAAGGTTCGCCACATATGGGCCGCAGGTCGAAAGCCGGAAGCGCTGCAGAGACGCAGCAGACTCGCCAGCAATGCATCCATCGATAGCCTTATCCAGTGCTGAAATATCGATTGCCTTCAAAGCGTCCTGCTGGGAGCGAGGGATATTTATCTCACCCATTTCTTTTCCCTTTTCGTTTTTTGGGGTGTGACCCTCACCAGGCGGGTGAGGATCACATTCCCGTGGAGAATACCCAAAGTCTGATCATGCTGGACAACCTCGTGAGAAGGTAGGCGGTGCCTTCCAGTTCAAAGGGCTCAACTCTAGGCTCTGTACGAAATCCCGAGAAACCTAATCGTCGCTCCTTTAGCGCTGAGATTTTGTAGAGTCACGCGCCATTAACGGAAAGGAATTCTGTGATGGCAAGGCGCTACGAACTCACGGACGAGGCCTGGGATGTGGTCTCCGATCTCTTCATCGAAACCCATGGCCGAGGCCGGCCCCGACTGAGCGACCGGCTGATGCTCGATGGCGTGCTGTGGGTGCTCTGCTCAGGTGCTGCATGGCGAGATATGCCAGAGCGCTTCGGCCCATGGTCAACCGTGTATCAACGGTTTCGGGGCTGGCGAAACCAAGGGACTTTCGAGCAGATGCTCAAACGTCTGCACCTGCGATTGAATGAGCAGGGCTTGATCGATCTGCAAACTTGGATGATCGACTCAACCGCAATACGCGCAACCCGAGCCTCATCTGGCGCCGGGAAAAAAGGGGGCCTGACGAGCCTGCCGATCATGCTCTAGGCCGCAGTCGCGGTGGCCTGACAACCAAAATCCACATGCTCTGCGACGCCAACGGAACACCGCTGCGCTTTCTCCTCTCTGGCGGTCAAGCCAGTGACATCAGCTACGCACAACCACTGTTGGACGAGGTCAGCATTCCATCGAGCCAACGTGGCCGCCCGCGCAAGCGCTGCAAATGGCTACTTGCCGACAAGGGCTACGACGCAGAAGCGCTACGCCGCTACTGCGATCAATATCGAATACAACCCGTCATCCCGCTGCGCTCGATGAAGCGCAAGCCCAAGCCTGGCTTACCAAGACTGTTTGAGCGGCCCAAATACCGACAGCGCAACATCATCGAGCGCATGTTCGGCTGGCTGAAAGAGAACCGCCGGATCGTGACCCGCTTCGACAAGCTCGCGAACAGTTATGCCGCCATGGTCTTACTGGCTTGCTCCATGCGGTGTTTGCGACATCTCTTTTCGTACAGAGCCTAAGCATGCCGACTCCAGATGGGGGGGCGATACCTGTCAAGGATGACATGCTTTGGTTCGGACCCGGATGGGTTAATCCGGGCGACTGGATCATGGTTTACACGGCAGCGGGCAACACCACTATCAATCCCAGCCCTCATGTTGTAGCCGGGGGAACAATGCAGCCTCGTGTAATCAATTTGCACTGGGGCAAAGATCACACGTTTTTTCAGAATCGAGCACTGAGTCCGATGCTTGTGCGACTCAACGGAGTGAGCAGTCCTCCGCAAGCGCAGCCTGCGTATCAAGGAAATCTAGGTGCAATGATGTATCCACGCATCATGTGAACGTGACATTTGACGACGCCCCTCTTACGGGCGCTGGATTTGATGTTGAGCCATGGGGAAAAGGTTAGGTCGGTTAGGTTTCTTGCGAACAGACTGAATCCCTCTGAAATTCAACCCCACTCGCCGCATTGAGCCCGCAGTGAATCAAGATCTTGCCAGTCCATCGGATCCGATGGCTGGTCAGGCCCGAGGGTTGGCCTCATGCAGTTCGCCCATCTCTCGAAGCCACGCAGTCTGCATCCGTAGATTCCCCAAAGCCTTGCAATTACAGACAATCGAAGCGTTATCAGATAGCATTCGCCCAAATGGCTCCGCGTACGGGTGAACGGAGCGAGGCTAGCAGAGGCGAAGGAGCTCCGATGGGCGGCATCGCACGACCCAGACCTTCCATTGTCGACAGCTTTAAGAAGCATAAGGTCGAGGGTGGGAGGCAGTACTATTTTGATCCCAATGAGCAGCGCTACTATTCTTGGGACTCTCTCCACGGAGAGTTTGAAGTTTTTGATAAGCGTGGTTACCACTTGGGCTCGGTATGTCCTATAACGGGGATTACCTTGAAACCACCCGTCAGAGGACGGCGGTTTAACCCAAACTAGGGGATTGACATGAACTTTGTAGAGCTTTGCCTTAGAGGCGATGTTTTGACCGACGAGATTGATGATTTCGTTGAGGACTGGCACGAAGGTAGGGAGGGTGTTGACCAAGACCTCCATGAGTATCTCGGCATGAGCTGGGAAGAATATTCGGTTTGGTCCACTAACCCTTCAATGCTTCCGTATATTCTGTCAGCACGCAGGCACGGAATCAGCTTTGAAGAAGAGTTGAACAGAGATAGATATGCTCTGGCTGCTCGCGCGCCCTCCGCATTGGAAGCAAAGCGCATTATAGATTGGCTGAAGGAAGAGGAAGCTAGTTGATGTATCCAGAAGAACGGATGGCTGCACGAGTACTGCAACGAAAAGGATTAACGCCGCCCTACGATCTTCTGGAATTGGCAAGCAGTTTTGGCGAAGTACGCTACAGAAACTTTCCGTTCAAGGCTGACGGAATAACTGTTGGAATTGGAAAGCAGGCCCGACCAACCATCTACATCAACAGTAATTGCCCTGATACGAGGCAACGTTTCACGTTAGCCCATGAGATCGGACATATCGTTATCCCATGGCATACAGGCACCGTAGTATCCCACCTGGAGCCTGGTTCCGACGATCAAGACTATTCACTCATGGAGCAAGAGGCCAATAGGTTCGCAGCCGAACTGTTAATGCCGACCGAATGGTTAAAGGCCATCTTCACTGAGTGCACCTCGGTCGAATCTTTTTTTAAAAAAGTTCTGAATTTGACCGGGGCGTCTAAAGAGGCCGTCTTTTACAAAATTTTCAATGAGTTAGACGCCCCCATTGCTTGCGCGCGCCTTAATGAATTCGATGGAACCATCTCTCAAACCAAGCGTACAAAGTTCGCTCCCCATGATGATCGAAGCTCCTATCCTCGCCGCCTCTATAAAGATATAGATAACAAATATGAAGAGTTTTCTGTAGACGGAATGGCGTTCTGCTCGTGGTTCTTCAAAGGCAAGGAAATAGTAGAACTAGATACTCGACCTTGGCGTGAAGTATTCAATCAGATTCTTGAAGAAACATGTCTTAAGCCTAAGCTTCACAGCATAAACGCCATCATGTCAGCGGCTTTTGAGAAAAACAAACACCTGAGCGAGCATGATATCTGTGGGGGTGTTCTGCGTTCCTTTATATCACGAGACGAGCTACCCGGACTTAAAGATCATCCGCTTTTTGAGCAATATGTTATCAAGCGTGTAAAAGAATTGAGATTACGATCCAAGCAAAAGAAATAGCTCTTCAGATTAGCGAAAGCCGCCTCGATGGGCGGCTTTTCAGTCTCTAAACTTCAGTGTGCTTTATCAGTCGGTAGCTCGTATGGATTGAAGCGGATCGACAAGCTCGCGAAAAGTTATGCCGCCATGGTCTCACTGGCTTGCTCCATGCGGTGTTTGCGACATCTCTTTTCGTACAGAGCCTAGAGGGGATAGCACGGAGGATGCGGTACTTCGTGCAAATTTAAAGGGTACAAATAGGGATACTAATTACCCAGCCATTTATATCCCGTTGATAAATAATGATATTTTTATTAGTTCGACTCCTGGTGCGACCATACGCAATACTCAAAAGGCTCACCGAAAGGTGGGCCTTTTTTGTGTTTAGTGCACTGCATCCGCGCACTCACCATGCTCCGATACGAACACCAATCAGCGCCAACAGGTTAGCGGACAGCCTGAACGCTTCGCGATCGGTGTGGGAGCTGGCTCGCCTGCGATGGGCTGCAAAGCAGCCCCAGCAATCTTGACCTGCACACAGACCGAATTGACGGATCGCCATCCCGGCTCAAAGACAAATCCATCGCTAAAAACGCTTTGACTCACCACCCAGAGGCCGCTACGATTTTATCTTAAATTTTAGATATTCCTACTGAGGCCAGCCCATGGCGCTTCAATTCCACGAAAGCCCCTTCCACGCCACCCATGATGCCAACACCGCCAGCAAGATGGCCTTGAAGATGGACCTGTCGATCTTCATCACCGACTGCATCAAAAAAATGGGCCTCAAGCAGCATGATGCGGCGGTCAGGCTGAACGTGACCCAATCCCGCATTTCCGAGTTGGCAAATGGCAAGATCGAGAAATTCACGCTCGACGCCATGATGGACATGCTCGACAAGCTCGGCTTTCGCACGACCCTTACCCTGCCCTCTAACGATGCCGGTTCCCCTCCGCAGATCGTCATCTCTCAAATGCCTGGCAACTAGACCCGATACCCCATCTTGCGAAGCTCGTGCTTGAACTCCTTCATCCGGTCTTCAGCAACCTGCATCGCATGCCGGTCGGACCTGTTGGTCGTTTTCACGAACGAATGCAGCACTACGATCATGTCCGCAAATTTGGCCACATACACGCAGCGAAATGCAGGGCTGCCGTTGATGATGAGCTCTATCGCACCCGCCCCCACCGACTCCGTCAGCGACTTGATCGGCCGCTCGGGGTCCTGACCATACTGAATACGGCGCAGGTCTTTGCCGAAGTCGTCCTGAACATCCTGCGGCAGAGCCTTGTACTCACGCTCAGCGGCTGCACTCACAAACGCAAACTTTCTCAACGGTCTACCCAATAAGGCAAGGCTGTAATCGTGGACGGCATAAATGCCGGAGAAGGAGGAATTTAGCGCAGTCGACTGCCGTGGACAGGGATAGAAATGTTTCGGAATATCAGCCTGAAATATGCTGTTTCTTACACATGCTTGGCTCGAATTGGCCTTGCTTGAGCAGATCCACGCAATCACCGGCAGTTCGAGCTGGTGTTCGCGGGGGATGCCAAGCCGTGGAAACCGATGTCCGAGAACACGGTGAATGCCGCGCTCAGGACGATGGGCTACGACACCAAGGTGGATATCTGCGACCACGGGTTCCGAGCCATGGCGTGCAGTGCGCTGGTCGAGTCCGGGCTGTGGTCGGAGACGGCCATCGAACGGCAGATGAGCCACAAGGAACGCAACAACGTGCGGGCCGCTTATACCCATAAGGCCGAGTTCCTCGAAGAGCGCCGGATGATCATGACCTGGTGGAGCCGGTTTTTGGAGGCGAACCGCGAGGACCATGTGACGCCGCATGAGTTTGCCAAGCAGACGAGCGAGAACGTCACGCGCCTTCGCAGTGCCAAGAAGACCGAGTAACTCGCCGCACCACCGCATCAAACTCGCTGTGAAGTTACCCACAGCAGGTCATATGGAAACACGTCGCTATTCAACCAGTTGGCGTGCAGTGGCGACGAACCGCTGCGATGGGCAGCCAGGCGGCCCGGCAATTTCAAGGAGCTGGTGCTATCTAATCAGCCTTCATCGCCCTTCATCCAAATGACTGAATGAACGGCCCAGCGCTTCGCTTTATAGCTGCAACGACCTGAGGCGCCTGCTCACACAGCTCAGGAGCGTTTGCCAGTACCCGCTCAAGGGCTGTTAGCTGCTGCCTGATAACTTCCGGGGGCTGATCAACTCCACACGTTTCAGCAAACTCCAGCAACCCCAAGCGTGAGGCGAAAAGCGTTTTGTTTCCGGACAGCGACAAAGCCAGCACATCTTCCGGGATGTAGGCCGTGGTATTTACGATGTCATAGGCGGGAGCCAGGCAGGCATCGCGTTGCGCGGGGCTTGAGTACAGCAAGCCAAAATTCTTGAGGTGTGCATCGCCATTACCGACGATGCAGCTGAGTGCCACCATCGCGAACAGCTGCCTCAGCGAAGGCTGTACCGCTTCTGGTGCGCAGAAAAGGCGGATGGCTTTGGCAATTGCTGCGTAGCTTTTGCTGTATTTCTGGTCTGCCGAGAGCCCCATCAATGCAGCCATGTCTTCAAAACCGATCGGGTCGTTCTGTTCATCCCTGTCGAAACGACGCATGACGAACAGTTTTGCATTGTCAGAAAGGAAAAACGGCGGGACGGGAATGCCGGCAGCCTGGGCTACAGACATGCAGAGATATTCATTGATTGCCAATCCAGGATATTCATCCCGCCCACTTTTAATGAATGGCAATGATTTTTTGCCGGGTCAGGAGCGCTCGATCTGCCAGTTGGCTTTGGGTGAGGCCGAGGTTCAAACGACGTGTTCGAATCTGCTCGCCCAAGCGCTTGGTAATGAGAATGTGGTACATGTTCCATATTCGTGACAACGGCGGATGAATGTAACGTATACCAGACCATGCAAATGGGCTATCGCAATCTGCCCAGCGCCCAGGAAATCACTTGGCCTATCGGACTCAGGCTTGGTCTTCGCCTTAGCAGCCGCGTCCTTCGCAACAGCGCAATTACCTGCTGACGCTGAGAGGTACATTCTAATACTCGGCGGCCCATCGACGCGGTTCATCGCCACGACAAGCGCAGCTCCCGCACGCCTTAGGAGCATCGCTTGCCGACGACGGACTACACCGTGCGACGAGTGGCGAAGATTGAAAATCAGCAGGTTGGCATAATGGCATCGCCAGCAATTAATCCAATCCGCCGTTGTGAGCCCCTGTGCAATGAATGCCGAAATCCGTTACTCGATCATCCTGGAACACAACGCCGAAGTGCTGCTGGCCAATGCCTCCATGGCGCAGGTCGAGGCGTTCTGGGATGCCAACGACTCCCGCTATTTTGGCTTGCACATGGAAGACCCGTGCGGCTCGCATGTACGCGTCATGGTCACCGATGAAATGCCAGAGGACGAGTAGCCTTGCGCATGGCTTGTGGGAGCGGCTTCAGCCGCGAAGCAGGTACTGCGGTGGATGGCACGGGCTTCGCCCGTGTTCGCGGGCAAGCCCGCTCCCACAGGGATCGCGTCGACTTCAAGGTCTGTACATTACAGTTGCCCCCGACAAAGTGGGGCCGCTTGGTGGCCCCAACTGATCAGAACGCGGTGCTGACCGTCAGCGACATGTTGCGCGGGTCACCGTAGATCGCCCCGGCATAGAAGCCGTACTGGGTGTAGTAGTGCTTGTCGAAGACGTTGTCGACATTGAGGCTCACCGTGGTGTCATCCGTCAGCTGGTACTTGGCCATGGCATTCCAGATCGCATAACCAGACCAGTTCACGTCGGTCGCCCCGGCACTCACGCCGTTCACAGGCTGCCCTGCCGGGCTGGAAATGGCGCGGATGTTGGTCTGCGCCTTCACCCCAGCCCCCAGGGTCAGGCGATCCAGCGAGCCAGACAGACGATAGGTGGTCGAAGCCTTGAACAGGTGCGACGGGTCGCTGCGCCCGTCGCTGTCGACGCGGCGGAAATACAGGTAGGTATAACCGGCATACACGTTCCAGTTCGGCGTCAGCGCACCGGCAATTTCCAGGTCGATACCGTCCGTTTCCTGGCCGGTGCCAGCCTTGTAGGCATCACCACCGGTTGGCGTGGTCAGGCCGTCGTCGAGCACCGCCTTGTTCTGCTGCTTGGTGCGGAAGTAAGCCGCCGAGGCGTTGAGGCGCCCGTCCAGCCACTCGCCCTTGATGCCGGTCTCGTAGCTTTGGCCGCGAATCGGCTCGACCTTGGTACCGCTTTCGGTCTCGGCCGTCTGCGGGTTGAAGATGTCGGTGTAGCTGGCATACAGCGAGTAAGTGTCGTTGAGGTCGTACACCGCACCCAGGTAGGGGGTGACGATGCCATTGTTCTGCTGGTTGCTGCGCACGCCGGCGACACTGTTGGTGGTTGCCGAATAATCGGTGGTGCGCACGCCGACGATCACTGACAGCGGGTCGATAATGCTCAGGCGGGTGGCGGCGTACATGCCCTGCAAACGGGTGGTGGTCTTGCTGTGGCGGCCGGTGCGCGAGGCGATCATGTCGTAATCGCTGTCCACGCCGTTGTGCCAGTCGGTCAGCGGGAAACCGTTGTTGGCGCGGAACTGGCAGCCCACCGAGGGTGCGCTGACGCGGTCGTCGCTGACCATGTTGCAGCTGTATTCCGGCGACCAGGCCACGGTACGGCTGTCGTTGTAGCCAACCATCGCCTGATGGGTGCGGCCAAACAGCTGGAACGGGCCGGACAGGTCGATCTGCGCGGACTGCTGGGTGGTGTCACTGGAGCTGTGCAGGCCGTTGAGCACCGCGCCGCTGCCATCCTGGTCCCAGTAGCCGCCGTAACTGCCACGTCCGGCCGAATTGACCTTGGCCAGGCCGCGGTGGTTGAGCACTTCTGCCGTGCTCTGGGCCGCCTTGAGGTCGAGGGTCCAGTCGTTGTCGAAGCGGTGCTCCAGCGAGCCAAAGGCGGTGCGAGTGGTGTATTCGCCGAAGCTCCAGCTCGGCACCACGTTGGTGCTGCGTGGCAAGTCGGTCTTGCTGCCGTCCTTGTACCAGATCGGGATGTTGGCGCCCCAGCCGCCACCGACCACCTTGTTGTATTCGTACTGGTAACCGGCGCCAATCGTGGTGGCATCGTCGATGTCGAATTCGAAGTTTGCCAGCGCCGCACGCGAACGCTCGGACTGGTTGTCGCGGAACGAGTTGGCGTCGCCCTGGGTCATCACGAAACGTGAACGCAGGCGGCCATCTTCGGACAGCGGCAGGTTGAGGTCCGCACCCAGGCGGCGTTTGTCCCAACTGCCGTAGGTGGCGTAGGCGCTGCCGCCGAAGGTTTTAGTCGGGGCCTTGCGGATCAGGTTGACGGTGGCCGACGGGTCGCCAGTGCCACCGAGCAGGCCGTTGGCGCCGCGTACGATGTCGATGCGTTCGTACAGATCCATGTTCAGCGCGTTGCCGCCGCCGCTGAAGTCGGAACCGCCCTGGAACTGCAGGCCATCGACCTTCCAGTTGCTGATCGAGTAGCCACGGGCACGGAAGTCAGTGCGCCCACCCACTTCGGACTTGGTGGCGCTCACGCCTGGCGTGGTGTCCAGCGCCTGCTCGATGGAGTGCACATCGCGGTCGTCCATCTGCTGGCGGGTGATGGTGGTGACCGATTGCGGCGTCTGCCGTGGGGTCAGCTGCAGGCCGGTGGAACTGCGGGTGCTTTCCACCGTGTAGCCGAGCTGGCCGGTTTCGTCTGCCGATACCAGCGCACTGTCCTCGATCTGCGTGGCCTCCAGTTCCAGCGGCTGGCTTTCGGCTGCCAGGGCGCTGCCACTGATGGCGACGGCAATGAAGAAGGCAAGCGGGTGCAGGCGGCTACCGCCCCGGACAACAGGAGTGAAGTCGTTCATGGCGCTCTTGAGGCTCATTTGGGAAGGTTTCGTATTCGCAGATGATTTTTTGTTACGATTCTAGGGATCCGCCCTTTGGGCTCCATACCCGGCTTGTACCGGGATGTAATTGAACGTAACGAGCGCTGCCGGCCCTCCCGAACAGGTGTTTTCCCGATGAGCACAACCTTGCTGGTTGTCGACGATGACGACGAGATCCGCGAACTTCTTTGCGATTACCTTACCGATGCCGGCTACACCGTACTGGCGGCAGCAGACGGTGAAGGCATGCGCGAGCAGCTGGCCGCGAGCAAGGTCGACCTGGTGGTGCTCGACCTGATGCTGCCTGGCGAGGATGGCTTGAGCCTGTGCCGCCAGTTGCAGGCGACGGCGGGCCTGGCGGTGATCATGCTGTCGGCCAAGGGCAGCACGCTGGACCGCATCATCGGCCTGGAAGTGGGTGCCGACGACTACCTGGCCAAGCCTTTCGAACCGCGCGAGCTGGTCGCCCGCATCAAGGCGGTGCTGCGCCGCCCGCAACGCCTGGATACTCCAGCCGAAGAGCCAGCGGCCGAAGCCCAGCATTTCGCAGGCTTCAGCATCGACCACGTCAAACGCCTGCTGACCCGCCCCGACGGCGAAACCCTCACCCTGCCCCGCTCCGATTACCGCGTGCTGCGTGAACTGCTGGAGGCCAACAACCGGGTGGTCTCGCGTGATCAGCTGACACGCAGTGCGTTTGGCCGCGACCACCACCCCGATGATCGCTCGGTGGACATGTGTATCAGCCGCCTGCGCCAGCAACTGCGCCGTGCACCGGCCGGCGATATCCAGATCCTGACCATCCGCAACGAAGGCTACCTGCTAAGCCTCGGCCGTGCCGAGGCCGGGGGCTGAAATGCCTTGGCTCCGTCGCCTGTGGCCGCGCACGCTGTTTGGCCAGCTACTGCTGATCATGGTCAGCGGCACGCTGGTGGTCCAGTTGATGTCGAGCAGCATCTGGTTCGATGTGCGTTTCGCCCAGGTGCTCGAGGCACCGATCCGGCTCATGGCCGCACGCAGTGCTCCACTGATTGCCCAGGCCAATTGCCACACGCAAGACCTGCAGGTGCCCGCGCACTACCAGTTGCGTTGCGCCGAGAACCAACCTGTGCAGCAGGAGGATCAGCCGCGCGGGCGCCGGCGCGTCGAACTGTTGCTGCAACAGGCGCTCAAGTACGAACTGGGCCATGCCCAGGCAGTGCGCCTGCTGAAGGTGCAACTGACCGACGAACAGGGTCAGCCGATCGTCTGGCGCAGCCTGTTCGGCCTGCGCACCGCCCAGGCGCATATCCAGTTCGCCGTGCCGTTGCCCGATGGCCATTGGTTGAGCATCGACGGGCAGGAGCTGCAGGGCTGGAGCGGCGAGTCGGCGTGGGTACTGATCAGTGACTACCTGCTACGGGTCTATGCGCTGCGCATCGTCGCCGTGCTGCTGGTCTGCCTGATCGCAGTGCGCCTGTGCCTGCGCCCGTTGCGGCGCCTGGCCGACGCGGCGCGTGGGCTGGGCAGCAACCTGGAACAGCCAGCGCTGGCCCTGGACGGCCCCGAGGAAGTGCGCCAGGCCGCGCTGGCCTTCAACGCCATGCAGCAACGGCTGATCGCCATGGTCAAAGACAAGGCCCATTTCCTGGCCGCCGTGTCCCACGACCTGCGCACCCCGCTGACGCGCATGCGCCTGCGCCTGGAGCGCTTGCCGGACGATGAGCAGCGCGAACGCCTGCGGCAGAATATCACCCAGATGGACAACATGATCGGCCAGGTGCTGGATTACCTGCGCGCTGGCGAGCAGCAAAACCTTCAGCAGGTCGACCTCGACCGCCTGGTGGCGCGGCTGTGCGCGGACCTTGCCAGCAGCGCGGAACCACTACCTGTAGATGGCAAGGCTGGTAGCCTGCGGGTCGATGCCCTGTTGTTACAACGCTGCCTGCAGAATCTGGTGGTCAATGCCCTGCGTTACGCCAGGCAGGTTTCGGTGACGCTGGAAACCACCATCACTGGCGTTTACATCCACATCGACGACCGCGGCCCCGGCATCGCGCCGGGCCTGCTAACCACCATCACCGATCCGTTTGTGCGTGGCGAAGGGTCACGCAATCAGGCTTCCGGGGGCTATGGGCTGGGGCTGAGCATCGCCCAGCGCATCGCCAGCAGCCATGGCGGCGAATTGCTGCTGCACAATCGCGAAGGCGGCGGTTTGCGCGTCAGTGTCTTGCTGCCCCGATGATCCAGCCCCTCACGCTCAGGTAATAGTCTTTTACCAAAACCCCAGGTTTTCCCGACCTGGGGTTTGCCTATCCTAGGCCGCGTCATCCAGCCTGCGATGGACCCATGAAAGATTCGCTCCCCAGCCGTTATGCCTGCCTGGCCCTGTGCCTGCTGTTCACCTTCGCCAGCATTCCGTTCCTTGCCCAGCACAGTTGGCTCTGGCCACTGACGGTGGTCACCGCCCTGCTCAGCCTGGTCGGCCTCAACGACCTGCGCCAGAGCCACCACGCGGTGCGGCGCAACTACCCGATCCTGGGCAACATCCGCTACCTGATCGAGACCATCCGCCCCGAGATCCGCCAGTACCTGATCGAAGGTGACGACGACAAGCTGCCGTTCTCCCGTTCGCAGCGCTCGCTGGTGTATGCCCGGGCCAAGAACGAGAGCGCCGAGAAAGCCTTCGGCACGCTCAACGATGCCTACAAGCCCGGCTTCGAATTCATCAGCCACTCGATGCTGCCGGTCGCCACACCCGACCCGGCATCGTTCCGCATTGCCATTGGCGGGCCGCAATGCCGCCAGCCCTACTGCGCGTCGATCTTCAACATTTCGGCCATGAGCTTTGGCGCGCTCAGTGCCAACGCGATTGCCGCACTCAACCAGGGCGCACGCCTTGGCCGCTTTGCCCATGACACCGGCGAGGGCAGCATCAGCCCTTACCACCGCGAGCATGGCGGCGATCTGATCTGGGAAATCGGCAGCGGTTACTTCGGTTGCCGCACCGCAGACGGCCACTTCGACGCACAACGATTCGCCGAACAGGCGCGCAGCCCGCAGGTGAAGATGATCGAAATCAAGCTCAGCCAGGGCGCCAAGCCCGGCCACGGCGGGATTTTGCCGGCCCATAAGGTCAGCCCGGAAATCGCTGCCACCCGGGGTGTGCGCGTGGGCGAAGACTGCATCTCGCCCGCCGCGCACAGTGCGTTCCGCACCCCGACAGAGCTGCTGCACTTCATCGCCAGCCTGCGCGAGCTGTCGGGCGGCAAGCCGGTGGGCTTCAAGTTCTGCCTGGGCCACCCGTGGGAGTTCATGGGCATCGCCAAGGCCATGCTGGTTACCGGCATCACCCCGGACTTCATCGTCGTCGACGGCAAGGAAGGCGGCACTGGCGCGGCGCCTCGGGAGTTCAGCGACAACATGGGCGTGCCGATGCGTGAAGGCCTGATGTTCGTGCACAACACCCTGGTCGGCCTGAACTTGCGCTCGAGTATCCGCATCGGTGCGGCGGGCAAGATCGTCAGCGCCTTCGATATCGCCAGCGTGCTGGCCATCGGCGCCGACTGGGTCAACTCGGCCCGTGGCTTCATGTTCGCCATCGGTTGCATCCAGTCGCAGAGCTGCCACACCAACAAGTGCCCGACCGGTGTCGCCACCCAGGATGCTTTGCGCCAGCGTGCGCTGGTGGTGCCCGACAAGGCCGAGCGCGTGGCCAGCTTCCATCGCAACACGTTGCATGCCTTGGCCGAAATGCTCGCTGCCGCAGGCCTTGAACACCCTTCGGAGCTCAAGCCCAAGCACCTGGCGCGGCGTATCAGCACCAGCGAGATCAGCCTGTTTTCCGACCTGCACCAGTTCCTCAGGCCTGGCGAATTGCTCAGTGGCTCGATCGAAAGCGAGTTCTATGCACGGATGTGGCGGATGGCGCGCAGTGACAGCTTTGCGCCGGAGACAGGCGATGTACCGGCCGCGCCGGCTGCCGCCAGCGTACGCCGCAAAGAAACAGCCCCGGCATAGGCCGGGGCTGCTCGTAACGAGTGGTCAGGATCAGAAGATGCTGATCGGGTACTCGACGAATACGCGGACTTCGTTGCCGTCGTCGAAGTAGCCGTTCTGTTGTACCGCGTTGTTGGTGCGCACCCAGGAACCGCGCAGCTTGACCGACAGGTCCTTGGCCGGGCCGTCCTGAACCACGTAGCGCAGCTGGTTGAAGATTTCGCGCTCTTTACCTTCGCCGAAGCCGTGGGTGTTGATGTTGTCACCCGCCACGTAGGCGATCTTGTAGGTCAGGCCCGGCATGCCGAAGGCGCCGAAGTCCAGGCCGTAGGCGAGCTGCCAGGAGCGCTCGTCTTCGGCGTTGAAGTCGGACCAGTAGGAGTTGGCCAGGTAGATGGTCGAACCACCGTCACCCACGCCACCGCGGTCCTGGTACCAGCCGTAGTTGTAGCCAGTGCTGCCGGTGCTGCGCTGGTGCGCCAGGGTCACCGAGTGCGGGCCAAAGGCGTAGGTGGCCGCCAGGCTCCAGATGGTGTTTTCGTCACCGGTCAGCTCGGCTTTCTGGACGTACTTGCTGTTGATGTCCGACTTGTAGCCGTTGAAGTCCAGGGTCAGGGACTGGTCAACCGCGATCGGGAAGACGTAGTTCATGCCCAGGTAGTGCTTCTTCATCACGTCTTCGATGTTCGACGTGTAGGCGGAAGCGGTGAAGTTGTTGGTGAACTTGTAGCTGCCACCGAACACATCGATCGACTTCAGGTGGCCGCTGTCACGCCCTTCGGCGCTCTTGCGAGCTTCCTCGGTAAAGTGACCGGCATTCAGCTCCAGGCCTTCGATTTCCTTGGAGGTGATGAATGTACCGGTGTAGCTCTCGGGCAGCAGGCGGCTGTCGTCGTACTGCAGCACTGGCAGCTCAGGCATCATGTCACCGTACTTGAGCACGGTGTTGGAGACGCGGAACTTGATGGCAGCGCCACCACGGGCCAGGTTGTGCGGCGAATTGGTCGGTGCGGTGTCGCTGGGCTTGAAGAAGTCGACGCCGGCCGCGCCATTACGGCCCTTGCCGCCATCCAGGCGCAGTGCGTACAGGCCGAAGGCGTCAACGCCCACGCCCACGGTGCCCTGGGTGAAACCGGAGGAGAACTTGCCGATGAAGGCCTGGCCCCATTCGCTCTGGTCGTTCTTGCCGTGCTTCTTGTCGCGGTTGATATAGGCGTTGCGCAGCAGAATGTTGGCGTGGCTGTCCTCGAGGAAGCCCTTGCTGTCGGCCTGATCGTTGGCCTGGGCCTGGGTCGCGGCGATCATCGCCAGGGCGACCAGGCTGATCCTGGTTTTCAACATGTTGTTTTCCTTATTTCTAAATCAAAAACGCTTTGCACTATTACGCCAGGAACCAACGCCCCTTCGTAGGTTCGACGCTATGCGGATCCGAACTGAAAGGCCCGCCGACAATGGTGTGGCGGGCCTTTCGCAGCAGCATGGCCATGGGTGGCCAGCAAGCGTTGGCCGAATCCTAGCCGTGGGCGATTACAAATGTCAAAAAGTCGTGAATTGCAGGTTGTTATAACCAAAATCGAGCGCTTGCCTGGTGCATTTCCATGCCTGTTTAGCAAGACCAAAGGCAATTTCGCCTTTGTATGATTTGCCGGATTGACCGATCAGGTAAGTCCGAACCATTGGGTCCCGCCTTTGCGAGCCCGCAAACGAAAACGCCACCGCAATTGCGGTGGCGTTATTCATGGGTCGGGCTCCTGCCCTGGTCAGTGCCAGACCCCCAGCAGCGCTTCCAGCTCAGCGTCGCTTATCAGCCCTTGAGGGTAGCGGCCGTCAAGCAGACGTCGTGGGTCGGTCGTCCTGACCCGTTTGCCTCCATGGTGTTTCAACCACTGCGCCACAACCCTGAGCGATTGGTGATTGACTGCCGATGGGCGCAAAGCCGTCTCACTTGCTGCGTTCATGTCCACACGTACTCCCTGGCCCGTGAGCGGCTAATTTACGTCTTGATTGTTACAGAACGGTGTGCCCGGTCTGCGTGGGTAACCCCCTGAAAAACAATACAAAACGTATGCCACCGGACCCTCCGCATATCGGCAGGGCAAAAAAAACCCGTCATCTGACGGGCTTTTTCGTGTGGCAGTCGATCAGCGCTTGAGCGGTGCCGGCTGTTGCTGGGTCAGGCAATGAATGTTGCCACCGCCGAGCAACAGTTCGCGGCCTGGGATCATCACCACCTCATGATCCGGGAAGACCTTGGCAAGAATCGCTCTGGCCTGAGCATCTGCCGGATCGTTGAAGCTCGGCGCAATGATGCCGCCGTTGACGATCAGGAAGTTCACGTACGAACCCGCCAGGCGCACCGACGGGTCACGCTCCTGGCTACCGGCCACCTGGTCGACACCGGCGCATTCTTCCTCCGTGGCGAACAGCGGGCCAGGGATTGGCATTTTGTGCACCACAAACTCGCGGCCCTTGGCGTCACGGGTGTTTTTCAGCACCTCGTAGGCGGCGTGGCAACGGGCGTAGTTGGGGTCGTTGGAATCATCGGTCCAGGCCAGTAACACTTCGCCTGGGCTTACGTAACAGCAGAAATTGTCGACGTGGCCGTCGGTTTCGTCGTTGTAAAGGCCATCGGGCAGCCACACGATGGTTTCCACTGCCAAGTGCTCGCGCAGGATCTCTTCGATCTGCTCGCGGTTCAGGTGCGGGTTGCGGTTGCGGTTGAGCAGGCACTCTTCGGTGGTGATCAGGGTGCCTTCGCCATCGACATGGATCGAGCCGCCTTCCAGCACGAAGCCTTCGGTGTGGTAGCGCTGGCACCGCTCCATTTCCAGCACCTTGGCCGCCAGTTCCTCATCGCGGTTCCACGGCGCATAGAGGCCACCGTCGAAGCCGCCCCAGGCGTTGAAGCCCCAATCCACACCACGCACTTCACCGTGGTCATTGATCACGAAGGTCGGGCCGGTGTCGCGCACCCAGGCGTCGTCGTTGCTGATTTCCACCACGCGAATGTTCGGCAGGTCGAGCTGACGACGGGCGTTTTCGTACTGCCCGGCGGAAACGGCCACGGTTACCGGCTCGAAGCGGGCAATGGCCTTGGCCAGGGTGACATGGGCCGCCTGGGCTGGCTTACCGCCCAGGCGCCAGTTGTCCGAGCGCTCCGGCCAGACCATCCAGACCTGGCTTTGCGGCGCCCATTCGGCGGGCATGTGGAAGCCGTCGGCGCGGGGGGTGGAGTTGAGGGTTTTCATGGTTGACCTCTGCAAGGCACTGGGCGATGGATGGCAAATGAATGTGGCATTTCCGACGGTGCAGGATGCTCGCCGCGACTGGCTAATTTATAACCGATACATATCGACTTTAGAAGCCTCAAAATTCATTTTGCCCCGATAGAAACGCAAATTTTACCGATATAGATCGATAAAAGGCTCGCCAGAGCCGTTGAGGCTCTTACCTTCGATATAATCGCTTGGCGCAGGCTGCACCAGGATGCCAAAAGGCCTCAAGATGAAATCTGTTTCATCTTTCTGCTCGGGAAGCCGGGCTTGTGGCCGATAACCCAATGTAAAGATGAAATCCGCAGGTAGTCTCATGCTGGCTCGCCGCCAGCCGATCTAGGCTCAGGTTGCAGGGCGGCGGACCTAGAGCGGACCTTTCAAGGTCGGACCATCAGCACACTGACCGAAGAAACCTCCATGAACATCATAGCGACCGAGATACCTGACGTAGTCATCATCGAACCGAAGATCTTCGGCGACAGCCGTGGCTTCTTCTTCGAAAGCTTCAACGCGCGCGAATTCAAGTTACAGACCGGGTTCGACGGCCATTTTGTGCAGGACAACCATTCGCGCTCACAGCGCGGTGTGCTGCGGGGCCTGCATTACCAGATCGACAACCCTCAGGGGAAACTGGTGCGCGTGGTCCAGGGCGAGGTGCTGGACGTTGCCGTGGACATCCGCCGGAGTTCACCGACCTTTGGCCGTTGGGTGGCGCGGCGCCTCACGGCCACTGACCACCTGCAGTTCTGGATTCCACCAGGGTTCGCCCATGGCTTCCTGGTGCTGAGCGAAACCGCCGACTTCCTGTACAAGACCACCGACTACTACAATCCCGCCGCCGAGCGCTCGATCCGCTGGGACGACCCTGATCTGGCCATCGACTGGGGCGTGCAGCAGCCGACCCTGTCGGCCAAGGACCAGGCGGCAGTGTTTTTGAAAGACGCGGACCTGTTCCCATGAGAATGCTCGTCTGTGGCCACCATGGCCAGGTCGCCCAGGCCCTGCAAGTGCAGTTGCGCGGGCTCGGCGAGGTGCACCTGCTTGGCCGCGACCAATTGGACATGGCCAGGCCCGAGTCCCTGCGCGAACCACTGCGGCGCTTGGCCCCGCAACTGATCATCAACGCCGCCGCCCACACCGCAGTGGACCAGGCCGAAAGCGAACCGGACCTGGCCTTCGCAATCAACGCAGAAGGCCCGCGGGTCTTGGCCGAAGAAGCGGTACGCCTGGGTGCGCCGCTGATTCACTACTCCACCGACTATGTCTTCGATGGTGAAAAGGCCCTGCCCTACACCGAGCTCGACCGCCCCAACCCGCTAGGCGTCTACGGCCGCAGCAAACTGGCCGGGGAGCAAGCCATCACCGCTGTGGATGGCGAACACCTGATTTTGCGCACCAGCTGGGTCTATTCGCTGCACGGGCGCAATTTCCTGCTGACCATGCAACGCCTGCTGCAGGAAAAACCGCAACTGCGCGTGGTCGACGACCAGATCGGCGCCCCCACCTGGGCCACGACCATCGCCGTCGCCACCCGGCAACTGATCGCCCGTTGGCAAGCCGGGCAACGCGGCGCCTGGGGCACCTATCACCTGACCGCACAAGGCGAGACGTCCTGGTTCGGCTTCGCCCAGGCTATCGGCGAACAGCTCAGGGCACGCGGCCTGCCCTGCGCCGAGCTGGTGCCGATCGCTTCCAGCGAATACCCGACCCCAGCGCGTCGCCCGACCAACTCACGCCTGGACTGCTCGCGCCTGGCTGGTGAGTGGGATGTACACCTGCCGCACTGGCAGCAGGCACTGATCGACTGCCTCAAGTAGCGCATAATTGCGCCAGACCCTTCTGGCGCATTGACCCGATGATTGCAAAACCCACGCCCCCACGCCGACCCCGCTGGCGTAGCCTGGCCCTGCTGGCCCTGTGCCTGGCGCCCCTGTTGTGGCCACTGCACCATCTGGCCGAGCGCTACTACCAGGATGAGCTGGCTTCACAGAACCGCCAGACCCTCGACCTGTACGTCGCCAACCTGCTCGGCACCCTGCACCGCTACGAAACCCTGCCGCAGATCCTCGGCGACCTCCCGGCACTACGCGGCGTGCTGGCCGACCCGTTCCGCCTCGAAGCCGTCACCAATGCCAACCGCCTGCTCAAGGACATCGTCCACCAGACCGGCGCCGAAGTGATGTACCTGATGGACGTCAGTGGCAATACCCTCGCGGCCTCCAATTGGGACAAGCCGGACAGCTTCGTCGGCCGTAACTTCTCTTTCCGTCCGTACTTCATCGAAGCCATGGCCGGCCATTTGGGGCGCTTTTTCGGCCAAGGCACCACCTCGGCCAAACGCGGCTACTTCTTCGCTGCCGCCGTGCGCGACCGCGAGCGTATCGTGGGTGTGCTGGTGGTCAAGGTCGACCTGGACCACACCGAAACCCTCTGGGGCCGTACCCCCGAACAGCTGTTGCTGACCGACCACAACGGCGTGGTGATCCTCACCTCACGCCCCGAATGGCGTTTTCGCGCCACCCGTGAGCTGACCGACGCCGAGCGCCAGGCGATCATCGCTATCCAGCCCTACCCGACCCAGGCCCCGCAGCCGCTGGTGCTCAACCATGACGCCTGGCTCACCCAGACCCGCGACATCAAGGAAACCGGCTGGCAGGTGAGCATCCTCGCCCCGCGCCAGTTGGTTGATCGCTCGGTGCAGACAGTGATGGCGATTGGCGCTGGCGCTCTGCTGGTACTGATGCTGTTTACCGGCCTGGTGATGCAGCGGCGGCGCCACTACATCGACCGTATCGACTTTGAAGCCCGTGGCCGCCAAGAGCTGGAGTCACGCGTGGCCGAGCGTACTGCGGCCCTCGAAGGCCTCAATGCCCGGCTCAAAAGCGCGGTGCTGGAGCGCGAAAACGCCCAGCAGGAGCTGGTGCGCGCCCAGGATGAACTGGTCCAGGCCGGCAAGCTGTCGGTACTCGGTACCATGTCGGCGAGCATCAGCCACGAGCTTAACCAACCCCTGGCGGCAATCCGCAGCTACGCCGAAAACGCCGAGATCCTGCTCGACCATCAGCGCACCGAGGACGCCCGCGGCAATCTCAAGCTGATTGGCGAGCTGACCGGGCGCATGGCCTCGATCATCGCCCACCTGCGCGCCTTTGCCCGTCGCGACCGCCACGCCCCGGAAAGCGTGGCCCTGCAACCGGCACTGGATGATGCCTTGGCGCTGCTGGCCAAGCGCCGCCGGGCGATGGCCGTGGAGCTGATCCGCGACCTGCCCGAGGCCACCCTGTGGGTGCAGGCCGGCGAAACCCGCCTGCGCCAGGTGCTAGGCAATCTGCTGGCCAACGCCCTCGATGCCCTGACCGAAAAGGCCAACCCGCGCCGCCTGTGGCTGAGTGCCGAGAAGCACGAGGACTGCGTCTACCTGTACATTCGCGACAACGGCCCAGGCTTCAGCCGCCAGGCCCTCGAGCACGCCAAGGAGCCGTTCTTCACCACCAAGACCCGCACCCAGGGCCTGGGCCTGGGCCTGGCCATCTGCGAAAGCCTGATGCGCACGTTGGGCGGTGAACTGCTGCTGGCCAATCACCCTGAAGGTGGTGCCCTGCTCACCTTGCAACTGCGCGTGGCCGCACCCGGCGCTACCTTGCCCACTTCGGAGGATTCCTCGGCATGACGACCGAGCCTAACATCGACAGCCAGGCCCAGGTGATCCTGGTGGATGACGACCCGCACCTGCGCCAGGCCCTGAGCCAGACCCTCGACCTGGCCGGGCTCAAGGTTGTCACGCTGGCTGACGCCCAAGGCCTGGCCGAGCGCATCGAGCCTGATTGGCCGGGCGTGGTGGTCAGCGATATTCGCATGCCAGGCATCGACGGCCTGCAGTTGCTGGAGCAGCTGCACGGTGGCGACAGCGAACTACCGGTGTTGCTGATTACCGGCCATGGCGATGTGCCGCTGGCGGTTCAGGCCATGCGCGCGGGCGCCTACGACTTTCTGGAAAAACCCTTCGCCAGCGACGCCCTGCTCGACAGCGTGCGCCGCGCCCTGGCCGTGCGCCGCCTGGTGCTGGACAACCGCAGCCTGCGCCTGGCCCTGAGCGACCGCCAGCAACTGGCCACGCGCCTGGTCGGCCATTCACCGTCGATGCAACGCCTGCGTGAACAGATCGGCGCCCTGGCGGGCACCCGTGCCGATGTCCTGATTCTTGGTGAGACCGGTGCCGGCAAAGAGGTGGTCGCCCGCGCCCTGCACGACCTGTCAAGCCGCCGCGAAGGTCCGTTCGTGGCCATCAACGCCGGCGCACTGGCCGAGTCGGTGGTCGAAAGCGAGCTGTTCGGCCACGAGCCGGGCGCCTTCACCGGTGCTCAGAAGCGCCGCATCGGCAAGTTCGAGTTCGCCAATGGCGGCACGCTGTTCCTCGATGAAATCGAGAGCATGAGCCTGGACGTGCAGGTAAAGCTGCTGCGCCTGCTACAGGAGCGAGTGGTCGAGAGGCTCGGTGGCAACCAACTCATCCCGCTGGACATCCGTATCATCGCGGCCACCAAGGAGGACCTGCGCACCTCCGCCGACCAGGGCCGCTTCCGCGCCGACCTCTACTATCGCCTCAACGTGGCGCCACTGCGCATCCCCCCGTTGCGCGAGCGTGGGGACGACATCCTGGTGCTGTTCCAGCACTTCGCCGATGCCGCCAGCCAGCGGCATGGCCTGCCGCCCCACAGCCTGCAACCGGCCCAGCGGGCCATGCTGCTGCGCCATGACTGGCCAGGCAACGTGCGCGAACTGCAGAACGCCGCCGAACGCTTTGCCCTGGGCCTGGAGCTGGCCCTGGATGGCCAGGCACCTGCTGCTGCCCCGACGGCGGCGCCAATCCTGCTGGGCAACCTCAGCGAACAGGTCGAGCAGTTCGAACGCTCGCTGATCGCCGCCGAACTGGCCCAACCCCACAGCTCCATGCGCAGCCTCGCCGAAGCCCTCGGCATTCCGCGCAAGACCCTGCACGACAAGCTACGCAAGCACGGCCTGCATTTCGAAGGCGGTAGCAGCGGCAGCGACGACCACGAGGAAAACCGTTCATGAGTGCCGATAGCCAATACCTGCAGTCCGTGCTGCACGGCGACATTCCCCTGACCCGGGAGATGGGCCTGGAAGTCATCGATTGGCAAGCCCAGACCCTGCGCCTGCAACTGCCGCTGGCCGCCAACGTGAACCACAAGAGCACCATGTTCGGCGGCAGCCTGTACTGCGCCGCGGTGCTGGTGGGTTGGGGCTGGCTGCACATGCGTCTGCGCGAACTGGGCATCGATGACGGGCATATCGTCATCCAGGAGGGCCAGATCAGCTATCCGTTGCCAGTGACCGGTACGGCGCAGGCGCGTTGCGCGGCACCAGACGAAAAGACCTGGGAGCGGTTCCTGACGATGTACCAGCGCCGTGGCCGGGCGCGGCTGACGCTGGCGACCACGGTCAGCAACGCTGGCAGCGACGAGCCCGCCGTCACCTTCAGCGGCCAGTACGTCCTGCACCGCTGACAAGGCTGGCGCGATACCAGTGGGAGATCACCCAGCCCTTCAGGCTGCGCTGTCGCGCAGAGAACTGAGTTCGCAAGCGGTCCGCATACCCTGTGGGAGCGGCTTTAGCCGCGAAGAATCCAACGCGGTGCATGGCACCGGCTACGCCGGTGTTCGCGGGTGAACCCCACACAATGGAGCGTCAGATCAGGCTCAGGAACGCCTGGCGCCAGCTAGCGTTGGCAGGCAGCGCCAGGAAGAACGGATTGAGCAGGGACTCACGCGCCGGGTAGCGGAATGGCTGGCCATCGACCTCGATCACCTCGCCCCCGGCGCCTTCCAGCACACCCTGCGCCGCCGCCGTGTCCCATTGCGAGGTCGGCGCCAGGCGTGGGTAGCAATCAGCGCTGCCTTCAGCCAGCAGGCAGAATTTCAGCGAACTGCCGATATTCGCCAGTTCCAGTTCACCCACAGCAGCACTCAGGCCAGCCAGCAGCGCTTCCTGCTGCGGGCTGGAATGACGACGGCTGGCCACCACGGTGAAGCGGCCACCGGCAGGCGGCGCATTGCGCACTTGAACCGGCTGCGCCTGGGCAGCCCCTTCGCAGCGCCAGGCACCGAAGCTGCGGCCACCGAAATAGCAGCGACCGTTGGTCGGCATGGCCACCACGCCAAACACCACCTCGCCGTTCTCGACCAGCGCGATGTTGACGGTGAATTCCTCACTGCCGGCGATGAACTCCTTGGTGCCGTCGAGCGGATCGACCAGCCACCAGCGGCTCCAGCACTGGCGCTCGGCCAGCGGGATATTGCAGTCCTCTTCGGACAGCACCGGAATCTGCGGCGCCAGCGCCAGCAAGCCATCGGCGATGACCCGATGCGCAGCGAGGTCGGCAGCCGTCACCGGCGAGTCGTCGGCCTTGTTGGTCACTGCCACGTCGGCGCGCCAGAACGGCAGGATGGCCTCGCCGGCCTGCTGGGCGAGCTTGACCACTTCGTGCATCAGTTGCAGGTCGTTCATGCTTCGAGCAGCCCCCGCTGGATCAGCAGGTCACGGGCCAGGTACAGCGCTGCCAACGCCCGTCCTTCGGTGAACTGCGGGTGCATGGCCAGGGCCGAGAGTTCGCGCAGGTTGACCTTGTCGACCCGCATCGGCTCCGGCTCGTCGCCCTCCAGGCGCTCCTCGTAGAGGTCGCTGGCCAGCACCACCTGGATCTTCTGGCTCATGTAGCCTGGGGACAGCGACAGCTCGGTCAGATGCTCCAGCTGGCGAGCGCCAAAGCCGGCTTCTTCCTTGAGCTCACGGTCAGCCGCGGCCAGCACGTCCTCACCCGGCTCGATCAGGCCTTTGGGCAGCGACAGCTCATATTCGTCGGTGCCGCCGCAGTATTCCTCCACCAGCACCGCGTGCTCGGCATCGAGCATGGCGACGATCATCACCGCGCCATAGCCGTTGCCTCGGCCAACCAGGCGCTCATAGGTACGCTCGTTGCCATTGCTGAAGCGCAGCTGCACGGCCTCGACCCTGAACAGGCGACTGCTGGCGACGATCTCGCGACTGAGGACGGTGGGTTTCTGGCGCATGGGGCAGCTCCTTGGCGTGAACGCGTTACTATACCGTGGCTTGCCGACTGATCGAGAGTTTCCCATGCCTGTTCTTCCCTGGTCTGCCATCGATACCGTCCTGCTGGACATGGACGGCACCCTGCTCGACCTGCACTACGACAACCGCTTCTGGCTCGACCACCTGCCCCAGCGCTACGCCGAGCTGCACGGGGTCAGCCGGGCCATGGCGGAAATGGAGCTGCAACCGCTGTTCGAACGCAATGCCGGCACGCTCAACTGGTACTGCCTGGACTTCTGGAGCCGCGAGCTGAAATTGCCGATTCGCGAGCTCAAACGCGAAATCGCCGACCTGATCGCCCTGCGGCCCGATGCCGATACCTTCCTGGCTGCTATCCGCAAGGCCGGCAAGCGCGTGGTGATGATCACCAATGCCCACCGCGATTCACTGTCGCTGAAGCTCGAGCGGGTGGAGTTGGCGCCGTACTTCGAGCGGCTGATCAGTTCGCACGATTACGGCTATCCGAAGGAAAACCCGCAGTTCTGGGACGCCTTGAAGGCGGATATCGGCTTTGATCCGCAGCGCAGCCTGTTCATCGATGACACCTTGGCCATCCTGCGCAGTGCGCGGCGGTTTGGCGTGGGGCACCTGTTGGCGGTGCGCCAGCCGGACAGCAAGGCGCAGCCGCGCGATACCGAGGAATTCGCGGCGGTCGAAGATTACCGGGATTTGCTGGTTGGCCTGTAAGGGCCTCTTCGCGGGCACGCCCGCTCCCACAGGACCAGTGAAAATCCTGTGGGAGCAACTGTCTTGCCCACATGTTAAAAGCTGGCGCCATTCCTGTGGGAGCGGGCGTGCCCGCGAAACTGCCACACAGATCAGTCAGGAATGCGCAGCACCTGCCCTGGGTAGATCTTGTCCGGGTGCTTGAGCATCGGCTTGTTGGCCTCGAAAATCTTGATGTAATCGGCCTTGCCATACGCCACCACTGCAATCGCTGACAGCGTGTCACCCTTTTTCACGGTGACGAACCTTGCCGCCGCCACGACCGGCCCGGTCACGGTGATCTGATCATCGACGCTGGCCACCCCGGCGATATTGCCGGCAGCAAGAATGATCTTCTCTTTCTCCTCCTGGCTGGCCACCTCGCCCTTGAGAATGACCTTGTCACCCTCTACAGTGGCCGAGATGTTCGGGTTGCCCAGGCCGACACTTTCCACGTGTTTCTTCAGCTGTTGCTCGGCATTGGCATTGCCGGGAGTCAGCAGGTCGATCAACTTCTCGCCGGCTTCCTTCACGAAACTGAACAGGCTCATGACGCGCTCCTTGTTGACGTAAACCTCGGAGCCAGGAGTCTAGGCCAGGATTGCCCTGCCCGCCCCACTGCGACCAATCGACGCCGTCTATCAAGGCATAGACCCTAGCGATTAGACGCGCTCGACACAGCGGCCTAGGCTGGTGCTATCAAACAGCCGCCAACAGTCAGTTTCCCGATGCAAAGCAAACCTCCGGTCTGCGCAGCCTCCATGCCTCTGGCCCTGCCCGCCGCCAGCAACACCTACGACTACGTCCAGCTCAGCGACGGCGAACGCGCCTGCACGCCACTGGCCGAAGAAGTCGCCCTGGCCATTGCCTACAACGGCCTGAACCAGGCGGTCATGCTGGTCAGTCCCACCGACCTGGAAGACTTTGCGGTCGGTTTCAGCGTTGGCAGCGGCATCGTCGAAGGCACTGCAGAAATCTATGACCTGAAGCTTTCCGGCAGCGGCTCGGCGATGTATGCCGACCTGGAGATTTCCAGCCGTGCGTTCTGGAACCTGAAGAACCAGCGCCGCCAGCTGGCCGGTACCAGCGGCTGCGGCCTGTGCGGGGTGGAAGCCCTGGAACAGGCGCTGCCAGAGCTGACCGCTCTGCCTGGCGCGCCGTTGCCGCCGGCGCAATGGCTGGCAGGCCTGCGCGAGCGGATCGATGGGTTCACGCCGCTGGGCCAGCACTGCGGTGCCGTGCACGCTGCGCTGTTCATGAACGCCCAGGGCGAACTGCTGATGGGCCGCGAAGACATTGGCCGGCACAACGCCCTCGACAAGCTGATCGGCGCCCTGCTGCGCCAAGGCATCAGCACTGCCGGCGGCCTGGCCATCGTCACCAGCCGCTGCAGCCTGGAGCTGATCCAGAAAGTGCTGCGCGCCGGCATCCAGACCCTGGTCAGCCTCTCGGCGCCCACTGGCCTGGCCCTGCAATGGGCGCGCAAGCACAACCTCAACCTTATTCATCTGCCCAAACACAGTGCACCGCGGGTCTACAGCCCTGCGGCGGAGTCGTAACAGTCGTGACCTCGTACCAGCAACTCCCTGATAACGCCCCTGCCTCCACCCCTCGTTACCAGCCCTACCACGGCCCCGCCGGTGGTTGGGGCGCGCTGCGCAGCGTAGCCAAGGCCTGGGTCGGCAGCGACAACGCGCTGAAGAACATTCGCGCCCTGCTCAAGACCAACCAGAACGGCGGCTTCGACTGCCCCGGCTGCGCGTGGGGCGACTCGCCCGAGAGCGGCATGGTCAAGTTCTGCGAGAACGGTGCCAAGGCGGTCAACTGGGAAGCGACCAAACGCCGTGTCGACGCGGCGTTTTTCGCTCGCTACAGCGTCAGCGCATTGCTCCAGCAAAGTGACTATTGGCTTGAGTACCAGGGCCGCCTGACCGAGCCAATGGTCTACGACGCACAAACCGATCGCTACCAGCCGATCAGCTGGGATGCCGCCTACGCCCTGATCGCCCGGGAACTGAACAAGCTGGCCACGCCCGACCAGGCCGAGTTCTACACCTCCGGCCGGGCCAGCAACGAAGCGGCTTATCTGTATCAGCTGTTCGTGCGGGCCTATGGCACCAACAACTTCCCCGATTGCTCGAACATGTGCCACGAGGCCAGCGGCGTGGCCCTGAGCCAGAGCGTCGGGGTCGGCAAGGGCACAGTCACCTACGACGATTTCGAGCACGCCGATGCGATCTTCGTCTGGGGCCAGAACCCGGGCACCAACCACCCACGCATGCTCGACCCACTGCGCGATGCGGTGAAACGTGGTGCCCAGGTGGTCTGCGTCAACCCGCTCAAGGAGCGTGGGCTGGAGCGCTTCCAGCACCCGCAGAACCCGCTGGAGATGCTGACCAACAGCGACCGGCCGACCAACACCGCTTTCTTCCGCCCGGCACTGGGCGGTGACATGGCCTTGCTGCGCGGCATGGCCAAGTTTGTCTTGCAGTGGGAGCGCGAAGCCCAGGCCAACGGCGAGCCCGCCATCTTCGACCATGTGTTCATCGCCGAACACGGCCATGGCGTGGACGAATACCTGGCAGCGGTGGACGCCACCTCCTGGGAGCACATCCAGGCACAATCCGGCCTGACGCTGACCGACATCGAGCTGGCTGCACGCATGTATTGCCGTGGCAAGCGCGTGATCATGTGCTGGGCGATGGGTATCACCCAGCACCGCCACTCGGTGCCGACCATCCAGGAAATCGTCAACCTGCAGATGCTGCGCGGCAACATCGGCGTGCCGGGTGCCGGCCTGTGCCCGGTACGTGGGCACAGCAACGTGCAAGGCGATCGCACCATGGGCATCAACGAGCGGCCGCCAGTGGCGCTGCTCGATGCCATCGAAAAACGCTTCAACTTCCCGGTGCCGCGACATCACGGCCACAACACCGTGGAGGCGATCCACGCCATGCTCGATGGCCGTTCGAAAGTGTTCATCGGCCTTGGCGGCAACTTCGCCCAGGCCACCCCAGACACCGAGCGTACCGCCAAGGCACTGCGCAACTGCGAACTCACCGTGCAGATCAGCACCAAGCTCAACCGCAGCCACCTGATCCACGGCAAGCAAGCACTGATCCTGCCGTGCCTGGGCCGCACTGACATCGACCTGCAGGCCGACGGGCCTCAGGCTGTCACCGTGGAAGACTCGTTCAGCATGGTTCACGCCTCGAATGGCCAGCTCAAGCCGCTTTCACACCAGATGCGCTCGGAGCCTGCCGTGGTCGCCGGTATCGCGGCCGCCACCCTTGGCAAACACCCGGTGGACTGGCACTGGCTGGTGGCCGACTACGCGCGCATTCGCGACCTCATTGGCGACACCATTGCCGGATTTGCCGGTTTCAATCAGCGCCTTGCCCACCCGGGCGGCTTTTACCTCGGCAACAGCGCCGGCAGCCGTCAGTGGAAGACCAGCACTGGCCGCGCCAACTTCAAGGCCAACCTGCTGCCCGACACCCTGATCGACGAGCGCGTTCGTGCCAGCGGTCAGGTGCCGGACCTGATCATGCAATCGATGCGTTCCCACGATCAGTACAACACCACCATCTACGGCCTGGACGACCGCTACCGAGGCGTGCGCGGCCAGCGCGAGGTACTTTTTGCCAACGAGGCCGACATCATCCGCCTGGGCTTCCAGCCTGGGCAGAAGGTCGACATTGTCTCGTTGTGGGGTGATGAACATGTGCGCCGTGTGCACGGCTTCACATTGCTGGCCTTCGACATCCCGGCCGGGCAGGCGGCGGCGTACTATCCGGAGGTGAACCCGCTGATTCCGCTGGAGAGCATCGGCGACGGCAGCCATACGCCGACCTCCAAATTCGTTGCCATCAAACTGGAACGCGCGCGGGACGACGGCCGTATCCTGTAACGCAAGCGCCTCGGCAAAAACCAAAAAAGCCCTGAACCGCGAGGTCCAGGGCTTTGTCACAAATACCTCTGACAAGCGAAAAACGATAAAGTTTCACAGCAAATACAGTAACTTAGAGAATTGTGTACAACTCGTGTTACTCGTCGGATTTTCGTTGCCAGCCGCTCGCCTTAGCCTCAAATTCGCCATCGTCATCCCTATGAGGCTTTCTCGATGAAGAAGTACTCCTCGATTCTGTTGTTGTCTTTCAGCTTGCTCAGCGGCGTTGCCATGGCAGGCGGCAATACCGAGGCTGGAATTGGCGGCGCATTGGGTGGGGTACTCGGCTCCGTAGTGGGCAACTCCATCGGTGGTAGCACGGGCGGTGCAATTGGTGCCGGCCTGGGCGGTGCGGCCGGCGGTGCCCTTGGTGCCGACAAGCGCCAGCGTGGCGAGGCCGCCATCGGCGGCGCCCTGGGCGCTGCAGGCGGTAACGTGGTAGGTCGCTCGATGGGCGGCACCACCGGTAGTTACATCGGTGCGGCCGCGGGCGGCGGTGCTGGTGGTGCGCTGGGTAACTACATGGGCAACAAGGCCGATGAAGACGAGCGCCATGACGAGCGTCGCTACCGTCGTGACTACGACGACCGTCGTCATTACGACCGTGGCCACCACTACGGCCACCGCAAGCACAAGCGCCACTGGCGCGACTGATACCTGAGGCTCAGCCTGCGGGTAAAAAGAGCCCTGCCCTCACCGGCAGGGCTTTTTCATGCCTGCGAGCCGAGTTGCAGGCCGGCCAGTATCACCTGCAGCGGCTCGGGCAGCGCCACCGGACGGCCGCTGGCACGCTCGATAAATACCTGCACCACCGTCCCCGCCGCGCACGCATCGGTCTCCCCAGGGCGATAGAGCGCCAGGCGGTACTCCACGGTACTGCCCACCAGCCGCGTCACCCCCAGCCCCACCTCCAGCACATCCGGGAAGCCCGGCAAGGCGAAGAAGTCTGCCGCTGAACTCACCACGAAGGCCGCCAACTCGCCATCGCGCAGGTCCAGGTTGGCCTGTTCGACAAGGAAGGCCTGGATGGAGGTTTCGAAGAAGCCATGCACAGTGGCGCCGGCGATGTGGCCGTTGACATCGTTGTCCTGGGGGCGGGTGAGGACTGGGTGGAAGTGGGAGAAGGCCGTGCGGTTGGGGGATTCGGTCATCAGGCTGGCTCGTATCTGCGCAATGGATCCTGACAGTGAAACAGAAATTCGAGACCTTTGGGTGCCCGCGATCCCAGCTAGGAGCGGCCTTGTGTCGCGAAAGGGCTGCGAAGCAGCCCCAGCAATTCCAGCAGTTTCAGTAGATTCAGCAGCGCCGCTGCTAGCCAAGGGGGCCGCTTTGCGGCCCTTTCGCGACACAAGGCCGCTCCTACAAAAAACAAAAAAGCCGCCCCGGAGGGCGGCTTTCTCGTTACGACTGGGGTTCAGCTTACAGCTTTGGACCAGCAGCCTTGATTGCATCGGAAACTTCGAATTTCTTGAAGTTCTCGATGAACAGTTTGGCCAGGCCTTTGGCGGCCTCGTCGTAGGCAGCTTTGTCAGCCCAGGTGTTGCGTGGGTTGAGCAGCTCGGTTTCCACACCCGGCACGGCCTTTGGCACGTCCAGGTTGATGATGTCCAGGTGCTCGGTTTCGGCGCCGACCAGAGCACCGCTCTGGATAGCGGCGATCACGCCACGGGTGGTCGGGATGCTGAAGCGCTTGCCAACGCCGTAGCCACCACCGGTCCAGCCGGTGTTGACCAGGTAGACCTTGGAGCCGAAAGCGTTGATACGCTTGATCAGCAGCTCGGCGTATTCACCCGCCGGGCGCGGGAAGAACGGCGCGCCGAAGCAGGTGGAGAAGGTCGACTTGATGCCGCCGCCCGAACCCATTTCGGTCGAACCGACCAGCGCGGTGTAGCCGGACAGGAAGTGGTAGGCCGCCTGCTCGTTGTTCAGGATCGAAACCGGAGGCAGAACACCGGTCAGGTCGCAGGTCAGGAAGATGACTGCGTTCGGCTCGCCACCCAGGTTGGCTTCGGCGCGCTTGGCGACGTGCTCCAGCGGGTAGGCAGCGCGGCTGTTCTGGGTCAGGCTGACGTCAGCGTAGTCGGCGTGCTTGTTGGCGTCGAGAACGACGTTTTCCAGCACGGCGCCATGCTTGATGGCTTTCCAGATGACCGGCTCGTTCTTCTCGGACAGGTCGATGCACTTGGCGTAGCAGCCGCCTTCCATGTTGAAGACAACGCCTTCGCCCCAACCGTGCTCGTCGTCACCGATCAGGTAACGGCTTTCGTCGGCCGACAGGGTGGTCTTGCCAGTGCCGGACAGGCCGAAGAACAGGGTGACATCACCTTCCTCGCCAATGTTGGCAGCGCAGTGCATCGGCAGCACGTCAGCGGCCGGCAGCAGGAAGTTCTGCACCGAGAACATGGCTTTCTTCATTTCGCCGGCGTAGCGCATGCCAGCGATCAGCACTTTCTTCTGGGCGAAGTTGATGATCACGCAACCGTCGGAGTTGGTACCGTCACGCTCAGGTTCGCAAACGAAGTTGGCGACGTTGAGGATCTGCCACTGGTCGCGACCAGCCGGGTTGAACTGCTCCGGGTTGATGAACAGGCAACGACCGAACAGGTTCTGCCAGGCAGTCTGGGTGGTCATTTTCACCGGCAGGTAGTGCTCGGCAGCAGCGCCTACGTGGACGTAGGAAACGAAGTGATCCTGGGCGTTGTTGAACGCCTCGACGCGGTCCCACAGGGCATCGAACTTGTCGGCCGGGAACTTGCGGTTGATCGGGCCCCAGGCGATGGCGGCCTGGGTGGAAGGTTCTTCGACGATGAAACGGTCAGCCGGCGAGCGACCAGTACGGTGGCCAGTTTCGACTACCAGTGCGCCAGTATCGGCCAGCACGCCTTCACCGCGGGACAGCGCTTCTTTAACCAGCTCATCGACGCTCAGGTCGGTGTACACGGTGTTGTTGGCTTGCGTCATGAGATACCCCATCCGGCCCGAGGCCGAGTGCTCCAAACGTTTTGTAGTTGTCTCGAAAAAACTACTACAGCGAAAAAAGTGGCCGGATTATGCCAGAAACGCCCAAAAAAAGTAGGCCCCTCCTGTCAGAACCGCTCTTTTGCGCAATTCGACAGGAGATTTCCCTGAAATTAAACGTTTCAGTGGCGAGTTTCTGACGCCGCTTCCGTGCCGCCACCGGCAAACAGTTGCGCAACATCGCTGGCATCGAAGAAATAGCGCTCGTTACAGAACTGGCAATCGATCTCTACCGTTCCGCCGCACTCCTCGACCAGCGCCTTGGCATCCTGTTCGCCCAAACTGACCAGCGCATTGCCGGAACGTTCGCGCGAGCAACTGCACTTGAAGCGCAGCGGCTGGATGTCGAACAGGCGTACCGCGTCCTCGTGGTAAAGACGGTGCAGCAGGGTTTCGTTGTCTTCCGACCATTCCTCGGGCTTGAGCGTCTTGGCCAGGGCAATTACATGCTGCCAGCTGTCTTCACGTTCCTCATCGTCCGGCTGGCGATCGCGTGGCAGCTGCTGCAGCAGCAGGCCACGGGCCTTGCCGCCTTCGGCATTGAGCCAGAAGCGGGTGTTGAGCTGCTGCGACTGCACGAAGTAGTTGGTGAAGCATTCCGACAGGTTGGCACCGTCCAGGTCGACGGTGCCCTGGTAGCGCTGGCCTTTGATCGGGTCGATGGTCAGGGTCAGGTGGCCACCGGGCATCAACTGCTCCAGGGTAGCGTCGGCCGGAATCTGCTCCGCTTCGTAGCGGGCCATGCCACGGATGTCGCGCTCGCCCGAGCATTCGACCATCAGCAGCGGAATCGGCCCTTCGGAGCGCGCCTGCAGGATGAGCAGGCCGTCGAACTTCAGCGCGCCCACCAGCAAGGCGGTGGCGGCCATCAGTTCGCCAAGCAGTGCCTGCACCGGCTGTGGGTAATCATGACGCGCCAGCACCGCGGCGTAGCTGTCATCGAGAGACACCCACTCGCCGCGCACATCGCGCTCGTCGAAGATGAAACGTTGGGTGAAATCGGTATCAGGCAAATCGCTCATAGGTTTTGGCTATCTGAAAAATGATGACAAAATGGTTACACGGGATTTCGAACTACTGCGCAATCCCGTGGTAGAACGCTCACAAGGCGCTCTGATTCCCGTTGGCAATAGAGGTATTTTATGGACAATCGACCACTGTTCCAAGCAAGGTGGTCCTGGGGGCCATTGGCAGCCTGTACGCTGCTTCCCATCGCTCTACTGTGTTTCTGGTTATGGCCTATTGGCCAGATCCTGTGCCTGACTTTCGACGAGTGGCTGTTCCACAGCCTGAACGCACCACTGGCCGACCACACGGCCTGGCGCTACATCTGGACCGTCGGCAGCCTGCGCCCCTTCGACATCGTCGTCGGCCTGATCCTTCTGGCCGTGCTGATCCGCGGCAACTGGGTGTTCAAGGCCAGCCAGGTTCGCGAAGCCTTCTTGGGCTTTATGGTCACGCTGCTCCTATTAGTGGTGATTCGCGCGCTGTTTTCCAAGTGGGTGGATGCAATGGGTTGGCAACACGACAGCCCATCGATGGTGTTCGACAACGTGGTACAACTCAGCAGCTACTACCCGAACCTGGAAAAAGCCTGGGAGCTGAAAGACCGTTCAAGCAACAGCTTCCCAGGCGATCATGCCTCGGTGCTGCTGATCTGGGCCTTGTTCATGAGCCTGTTCAGCCGCCGGCTCGTGCAGCATCTGGTGGTCTGGGGCCTGGCGTTCCTGTTCATGATGCCGCGGCTGGTGGCCGGAGCACATTGGGGACAGGACGACTACATCGGTGGCCTGCTGATGGCAGTGCTGGCGCTGGGCTGGAGCTGCCATACGCCGTTGGCAGCCAAGGGCAGTGCCTTGCTGCTGCGCTGGACCGCTCCGCTGTTTGCCCTTGCCAGAAAGTTACCGTTGGTCGGGCGATTGGCAGTAATCCGCTAGACCACTGGGGCTGCCTTGCAGCCCCAGCTATTCAAAGCTCCCGTGTAACTGGTGAATCTGCCGCCGCTGCTTCTTGTTCGGGCGGCCATCCGAAGTAACGCCCATCGCCCCCGCCTTGCGCATTTCGGCCGCCTGCTCGCGGCGGCGCACGCTGTCCTCGGTCTCTTCATACAACGTCTGCGCTTCTGGCGCCCCACGCCGCACCACCGACAACGCCTTGACCACGACCGTGCGCTCGTCGAACCCGGTACGCAGTACGAACTCATCGCCTACCCGCGGCTCCTTGCCCGGTTTGCAGCGCTCACCCCGGCAGTGCACCTTGCCGCTTTCGATGGCCGCCTTGGCCAGTGCACGGGTCTTGTAGAAGCGCGCCGCCCACAGCCACTTGTCCAGGCGGACCTTGTCGTCATCCTCGGCTTTTTGTGCCATCTCGTTTCCTCGAATTCTGTCTTTCATCGAACTGTACTACCGTAACTGACGGATGCAAAAAGTCCCCGCCGTGCTTACAGTTCACCACCTTATCCGCAGGGTGTGCTTCGTGAAGAAATTTGACCATCTGACAGTCATCGGCCTGCGCGAGTGGGTGGCCCTGCCCGACCTTGGCGTGGCAGGCCTGCGCGCCAAGATCGACACCGGTGCCAGCACCTCCAGCCTGCATGCCACCGAGGTCGAACCGTTCGAGCGTGACGGCCAGCGCTGGGTACGCTTCACCGCCCACCTTGGTTCGGTGGTGCAACTGCGCCACCGCCGCTGTGAGGCTCCGCTGGTAACCATGAAGACCATCAAGAGCTCCAACGGCCAGGCACAGACCCGTTACGTGATCCGCACCACGCTGGCACTGGGCGATGCGGTCTGGGAAGTCGAATTCACCCTGGCCTGCCGCAAGAACATGCGCTATCGCCTGCTGCTGGGCTCCAAGGCGCTGATACATGGCCAGCTGGTGGTCAACCCCGGCTTGAAATATGTACAAGACAAACCGGCCTATCCGGCCACCCTCTCCCCTGTCACAGGTGCTGCATGAAGATCGCTGTGCTGTCGCGCAATCCGCGTCTGTATTCCACCCGCCGTCTGGTCGAAGCCGGTACCCAGCGGGGCCATGAAATGGTGGTGATCGACACCCTGCGGGCCTACATGAACATCGCCAGCCACAAGCCGCAGATCCACTACCGCGGCAAACCGCTGGAAGGCTTCGATGCAGTGATCCCGCGCATCGGCGCCTCAGTGACCTTCTACGGCTGCGCGGTGCTGCGCCAGTTCGAGATGATGGGCGTATACCCGCTCAACGAATCGGTGGCCATCGCCCGCTCGCGTGACAAGCTGCGCTCGCTGCAGCTGCTGTCGCGCCGGGGTATCGGCCTGCCGATCACCGGTTTCGCCCACTCGCCGGATGACATCCCCGACCTGATCCAGATGGTCAATGGCGCACCGCTGGTGATCAAGGTGCTGGAAGGCACCCAAGGCATCGGCGTAGTGCTGTGCGAGACCACCAAGGCAGCCGAGTCGGTGATTGAGGCATTCATGGGGCTGAAGCAGAACATCATGGTTCAGGAGTACATCAAGGAGGCCGGTGGTGCGGATATCCGCTGCTTCGTGGTGGGCGACAAGGTGATCGCCTCGATGAAGCGCCAGGCCAAGCCGGGGGAGTTCCGCTCCAACCTGCACCGCGGCGGGGTGGCCAGCCTGATCAAGATCACCCCTGAAGAGCGTATGACCGCCATTCGAGCCGCCAAGGTGATGGGGCTGAGCGTGGCGGGTGTGGATATCCTGCGCTCGAACCATGGGCCACTGGTGATGGAAGTGAACTCGTCGCCTGGGCTGGAAGGGATCGAAGTGACCACCGGCAAGAATGTGGCCGCGATGATCATCGAGCACCTGGAGAAGAATGGCGGGCCGAACCAGACCCGGACCAAAGGTAAAGGCTGACTCAGGCCTGCACCGGCCCCTTCGCGGCTAAAGCCGCTCCCACAGAATCACCGCAGCCTTCGGGCCTGTGCCGGACCGGTGGGAGCGGCTTTAGCCGCGAAGAGGCCAGTCAAGCTCACACCGCGTTACGCGGCAGCAGCAAGCCTAGAGGCAGTCGCACCCGTGCCTCGATACCGCCACCGGAGCGGTTGCGCAACTCGACATTCCCGCCATGCTGCGCAGCGATCCGCTTGACGATGGCCAAGCCCAGCCCGGTCCCCTTGCCGCCGCGGGCACGGTCCCCACGAATGAACGGGTTGAAGATGGTTTCCAGCTCGGATTCGTCGATCCCGGTACCCCGGTCCAGCACGCTGAGCACCACATACGGTGCGCTCTCGTCCCCCGACACATAGGCCGCCACCTCGACGCCCTTGCCAGCGTGATGCAGGGCATTGCCGATCAGGTTGCCAAGCATGCGCTTGAGCGAAACCCGACGCAGCGGGAATGGCGGAATAGGCTCCAGACACAGGCGCACGCGCTCTTCAGGCTGGTTATAGGGCGCCACCACCTCGCGCACCAGGTCGGCCAGGTCGACCTCCTCCACCGGCTCGTCCCGACCATCGCGGATGAACGCGAGGAACTGATCCAGAATCGCGTCCATGTCCTCGATATCGCGGACCATGTCGTCACTCAGCTCGTTGTCACTGTTCAACAACGACAACGACAGGCGCAGGCGCGTGAGCGGGGTCCGCAAGTCATGTGAAACCCCCGCCAGCATGAGTTCCCGCTCACGACCCGCCTGCTCGACATCTTCAGCCATTTGGTTGAAGGCCCGGTAGACCTCGGTCATCTCGCTGGGCGTGTCGCTGATCGGCAGGCGCACGCTGCGCCCCTGACCTAGCTGCCGGGCGGCGAACACCAGGCGTTTCAACGGCTGGTTGAGCTGGCGCACGAAGATCCACGCCGAGGCAGTGGACAACAGGCCAATGGCCAGGAACCAGCCCAGCACGTTCCAGATCTTCTGCCCACGCAGTGGATGCGGGTACAACGGCACCTTCAGCCAGCCCGGGCCCAGGCTCGGTGCGTTCACCCACAAGGCGGGCGGCGCATGAATGCGCAGGCGCACTTCGGTATCTTCGCCCAGCTCGGCCTGCATCTGCCGCTGGTAGATCTCGCTGTAAGGCCAGTGCTGTTCACCCTCCGGCACACCGGAACCGGTAACCCGGATCAGCCCGGCGGCTTCGGCGATCTTGTCGCGGTTTTCTTCATCAGCCGCCCAATAGGCGCGAAGGGTCAGCGCAACGCCATGGCTGTACTGCCGATCGACCAGTACGTCCTCGTTCATCAGCAGGTAGACCAGCGTCAGTGCCTTGGAGAACAGGACAACGATCAACACCAGCCACAGGGTGCGGGCAAAGAAGCTTTGCGGGAACCAGAGCGGCGTTTTCATCGACGGCGAAGCATCATTTGCCAGCGTTTCCGTCTGGCACGAACACATAGCCGACGCCCCAGACCGTCTGGATGTAGCGCGGTTTGGACGGATCCGGCTCGATCATGCGGCGCAGGCGCGAGATCTGCACGTCGATGGAGCGCTCGAGGGCATCCCACTCGCGGCCACGGGCCAGGTTCATCAGCTTGTCGCGGGTCAGCGGCTCGCGCGCATGCATCACCAGCGCCTTGAGCACGGCGAATTCGCCGGTGGTGAGCATGTGCACTTCGTCGCCACGCTTGAGCTCGCGGGTAGCCAGCGACAGCTCGTAGTCGCCGAAGGTGACCGACTCGTCCTCGGTGCCCGGGGCGCCCGGCACGCTCGGCGCCTGGCGGCGCAACACGGCCTTGACCCGTGCCATCAGCTCGTCCGGGTTGAACGGCTTCCCCAGGTAGTCGTCTGCACCGAGTTCAAGGCCCTTGATGCGGCTGAGCTCGTCACCTTTGGCGGTGAGCATGATGATCGGGATCTGGTTGTTCGACTGGCGCAGGCGCTTGCAGGCGGACAGGCCGTCTTCGCCTGGCAGCATCAGGTCGAGCACCACCAGGTTGAACACCTCGCGCGCCAACAGGCGGTCCATCTGTTCGGTGTTGGGCACCGCACGGGCGCGGTAGCCCTTGCTGGTGAAGAAACGTTCCAGCAGGCTGCTGAGCCCCGGGTCGTCGTCGACGATGAGAATCTTGTCACCTTCAGCGGTGTTTGCGGTGCCGGTCATGAATAACTCCTCTGATATCGCCGCGCATTATGGCGTAGCCACTGCTGCACGTTGCGTGAGCATTGTTAGCAGATTTTTCCCCGGGCGCCAGTTCCGGCTGGCCGGGCGCCATCACCGCAAGCCGTTTGCGATGGGTATAATGCGCGGCTTTCATCCAGCGCCACCGGGCCCAAGGCCCACCGGCGACCCCCGTATTCACAAATGTCAGGTGGTTTACATGGACAGCATCAACAGCCGTATCGCCGAGGAACTGGGCGTACGCCCCCAGCAGGTCGAGGCGGCCGTGGGCCTGTTGGACGAAGGCTCGACCGTGCCTTTCATCGCCCGTTACCGCAAGGAAGTGACCGGTAGCCTCGACGACACCCAGCTGCGCCATCTGGAAGAGCGCCTGCGCTATCTGCGCGAGCTCGACGAGCGCCGTGCCAGCATCCTGTCCAGCATCGAGGAACAGGGCAAGCTGACTCCGGAACTGGCCCGCGAGATCAAGCTGGCCGACACCAAGACGCGTCTTGAAGACCTCTACCTGCCGTACAAGCAGAAGCGCCGCACCAAGGGCCAGATCGCCCTGGAAGCCGGCCTCGGCGAGCTGGCCGACGGCCTGTTCAACGACCCCGGCCTGGCGCCGGAAAGCGAAGCCGCGCGCTTCGTCGACGCCGAAAAAGGCGTGGCCGATGCCAAGGCCGCGCTGGAAGGCGCCAAGTACATCCTCATGGAGCGTTTCGCCGAAGACGCTGCCCTGCTCGACAAGCTGCGCAATTTCCTCAAGCAGGAAGCGGTGCTCAGCGCCCGCGTGGTGGCGGGCAAGGAAGAAGAGGGCGCGAAGTTCCGCGACTACTTCGCCCATGACGAGCTGCTGCGCACGGCCCCTTCGCACCGCGCCCTGGCGATTTTCCGCGGGCGCAACGAAGGCGTGCTGAGCGCCTCGCTCAAGGTCGGCGAAGAATTGCCCGGGACCTTGCACCCGTGCGAACTGATGATCGGCAACCACGTCGGCATCGAAAACCGCGGCCGCCCGGCCGACAAATGGTTGGCCGAAGTGGTCCGCTGGACCTGGAAGGTCAAGCTCTACACTCACCTGGAAACCGACCTGTTCGGCGAGCTGCGCGACAATGCCGAGAGCGAGGCGATCAACGTCTTCGCCCACAACCTGCACGACCTGCTGCTGGCCGCCCCGGCCGGCCCGCGCGCCACCCTGGGCTTCGACCCGGGCCTGCGTACCGGCTGCAAGATCGCGGTGGTCGATGCCACAGGCAAATTGCTCGACCACACCACGGTCTACCCGCATGCACCGAAGAACGACTGGGACCGCACCATTGCCATCATGGCCGCCTTGTGCGCCAAGCACTCGGTGGAGCTGATCGCCATCGGCAACGGCACCGCCAGCCGCGAGAGCGACAAGCTGGTGGCCGAACTGGTCAAGAAGTACCCAGCCCTGAAAATCACCAAGGTCATGGTCTCCGAGGCGGGTGCTTCGGTGTATTCGGCGTCTGAACTGGCCGCCCGCGAATTCCCGGACCTGGACGTGTCGATCCGTGGCGCCGTGTCGATCGCCCGCCGCCTGCAGGACCCGCTGGCCGAATTGGTAAAGATCGACCCGAAATCCATCGGTGTCGGCCAGTACCAGCACGACGTCTCGCAAATCAAGCTGGCCCGCGGCCTGGACGCTGTGGTCGAGGACTGCGTGAACGCCGTGGGCGTCGACGTCAACACCGCTTCGGTCGCGCTGCTTACCCGGATTTCGGGCCTGAACGCGACCCTGGCCCAGAATATCGTCGCCCACCGCGACGCCAACGGCCCGTTCGCCACCCGAGCGGCACTGAAAAAGGTCAGCCGCCTGGGCGAGAAGACCTTCGAACAGGCCGCAGGCTTCCTGCGCGTGATGAACGGCGACAACCCGCTCGACGCCTCCGCCGTGCACCCTGAGGCCTACCCGCTGGTGCAGCGCATCGCCGCCGGCACCGACCGTGACATCCGCTCGCTGATTGGCGACAGCGCCTTCCTCAAGCGCCTGGACCCAAAGCAATTCACCGACGAGACCTTCGGCCTGCCGACCGTCACCGACATCCTCCAGGAACTGGACAAACCCGGCCGCGACCCACGCCCAGAGTTCAAGACCGCCACCTTCCAGGACGGTGTCGAGGAGCTCAAGGACCTGGAGCCGGGCATGATCCTCGAAGGCGTGGTGACCAACGTCACCAACTTCGGTGCCTTCGTCGACATCGGCGTGCACCAGGACGGCCTGGTGCATATCTCGGCGCTGTCGGAGAAGTTCGTCAAGGACCCGCGTGAAGCGGTCAAGGCCGGTGACGTGGTCAAGGTCAAGGTCATGGAGGTCGACATCCCGCGCAAGCGCGTCGGCCTATCCATGCGCATGAGCGACACCCCGGGCGAGAAAGTCGACGGCAACCGTGGCGGCAACCGGGGCAATGGCGGCAACCGCCAGCAGCAGGCGCCACGCCAGCGTGAAACCGCCACCGCAGCCCCGGCCAACAACGCCATGGCCGCCCTGTTCGCCAACGCCAAGCAACTGAAGAAGAAGTGATGGACATCCCCAAGGAAGTGGTCCAAAGCGCTTACAGCCAGCTCCTTGGCTGCCGCGTGCAACGTCTGGAGACAGGCGTTGCCGAGGTGGCCCTGGCGCTCGAGCCGCACCTGCGCAACCGTGGCCAGAAGCTGCACGGCGGGGCGATCTTCAGCCTGGTTGACATCGCCATGGGCCTGGCCTGCTCGGCCAGCCACGGTTTCGACCAGCAGAGTGTGACCATCGAATGCAAGATCAACTACCTGCGCGCGGTCAGCGATGGTGAAGTGCTGTGCACCGCCCGTGTGCTGCACGCCGGGCGCCGTACCCTGGTGGTCGACGCCGACGTAGTTCAAGGCGACAAACTGGTGGCGAAAGCGCAAGGAACCTTCGCGGTTCTCTAGCTCACCAAGGGGTATCTGCGGTATTTTTCGGCAGTGCGCTGGCACTGCCGGAACCGCGTAAACCAGGCGACAACGCCAGTTCCTTTCTTCCTACCCTTGTAGACCGTCAGCTCTACCCCCATATTGGGGCGACTGACGCGTGAAGGAATACATCTTGAGCGACCTCCTCAACCGCCGCCTGAGCTTGCTCGGCGCCAATCTCCCCCTGCTCAAGCAGTGCCTGCACGGTATTGAGCGCGAATGCCTGCGCGTGACCGACGAAGGTCGCCTGGCCCAGACCCCGCACCCCGAGGCACTGGGCTCGGCGCTGACCAACGAGCAGATCACCACCGACTATTCCGAGTCGCTGCTGGAGTTCATCACACCGGCGCTGGCCGACCCGGCCGAGGTGCTCGAAAGCCTCGAACAGACCCACCGCTTCGTCTACAGCAAGCTTCGCGACGAGTATTTGTGGAGTCCGTCGATGCCTTGCACGTTGCCGGCCGAGGAGGATATCCCGATCGCCGAGTACGGCACTTCGAACATCGGCAAGCTCAAGCACGTCTACCGCAAGGGCCTGGCCCTGCGCTACGGCCGCACCATGCAGTGCATCGCCGGCATTCATTACAACTTCTCCCTGCCGGAAGCGCTGTGGCCGCTGCTGCGCGATGCCGAAGGCGGCGAGGAAAGCGATCGCGACTACCAGTCCTCGGCGTACATTGCGCTGATCCGCAACTTCCGCCGCTACAGCTGGCTGCTGATGTACCTGTTCGGTGCCTCGCCAGCACTGGACAAGGGCTTCCTGCGCGGCCGCCCGCACCAGCTCGAAGAACTCGACGCCGAAACCCTGTACCTGCCTTATGCCACCAGCCTGCGCATGAGCGACCTGGGCTACCAGAGCAACGCCCAGGCCGGCCTCACGCCCTGCTACAACAACCTCGCCAGCTATACCGACAGCCTGCGCAAGGCGGTGGGCACGCCCTACCCGCCTTATGTCGAGGTCGGTACGCATGTGGATGGCGAATGGGTGCAGTTGAACACCAACATCCTGCAGATCGAGAACGAGTACTACTCGAACATCCGCCCGAAACGCGTTACCTACACCGGAGAGCGGCCGATCCAGGCGCTGACCTCGCGCGGCGTGCAGTACGTCGAAGTGCGCTGCCTGGACATCAACCCGTTCCTGCCGGTGGGCATCGACCTGACCGAAGCGCGCTTCCTCGACGCCTTCCTGTTGTTCTGCGCCCTTGAAGAAAGCCCGCAGCTGGACAACGGCGAGTGCGGCCAGTGCACCAGCAACTTCCTTACCGTGGTCAAGGAAGGCCGTCGCCCGGAGCTGAAACTGCAGCGCAACGGCCAGCCAGTCGCGCTGCGCGAATGGGCTACCGAGCTGATCAGCCGCATCGGCCAGCTGGCGGCGTTGCTCGACAGCGCCCAGGGTGGCGACGAACACGCCAGGGCCCTGGCTGCCCAGCAGGCCAAGGTCGATGACGCCTCGCTGACCCCGTCGGCCCAGGTGCTGGCGCGCATGACCGAGCACGACGAATCCTTCGTCCAGTTCTCCCTGCGCCAGAGCCGCCTGCATGCCGAGACCTTCCGCGAGCAACCGCTGTCGGTCGAGCAGCAACAGGCCTTCGAGACCTTGGCCCGCGAGTCGCTCGCCAAGCAGTCCGAGCTGGAGCAGGAAGAAGTCGGTGACTTCGACCTGTTCGTCGGCGCCTACCAGGCCAGCATCCTGGCAATCAGCAACTGATGAACCGCACCGCCACCCCACGCAAGCCACGCGCCAGCAGCCAGGCCAGGATCGAAGCGATCCTGGCCTGTGCACGTGAGCTGTTGGCCGAACAAGGGGTGGCGGCGCTTTCGATCTACAGCGTGGCCGAGCGGGCGCAGATTCCGCCGTCGTCGGTGTACCACTTCTTCGCCAGCGTCCCGGCCTTGCTGGAGGCGCTGACCGCTGATGTGCATCGGGCATTTCGCGAGGCCTTGCGCGCACCGATCGACAGCGGCGCGTTCACCACCTGGCATGAGCTTTCGCGGCTGATCGAGCAGCGCATGCTCGACATCTACAACGAGGATGCGGCGGCACGGCAGTTGATTCTGGCCCAGCATGGGCTCAGTGAAGTGGTGCAGGCCGACCGGCAGCACGACATGGAGCTGGGCGACCTGATGCAAAAGCTGTTCGACCAGCACTTTCACCTGCCGGTGATGCCGACAGATGTGGATGTGTTTGCCTTGGCGATGGAATTGAGTGACCGGGTGTATGCGCGGTCAGTGCAGTTGCATGAGGCGATCACGCCGCGCATGGCCGAAGAAGGCAAGCGGGTGTTCGAGGCGTATCTGGGCCTTTACCTGCCGCCTTTCCTGGCCAAGCGTCAGGGCTGACATTATTGGGGCCGCTGTGCGGCCTTTCGCGACACAAGGCCGCTCCTACAGGGATCGAGTGATTTCTGTAGGAGCGGCCTTGTGTCGCGAAAGGACTGCAAAGCAGTCCCAAATGCCAACATCACAGTTTGGCAATGGACACTTCAGTCGATTTCACGAAGGCGATCACTTCGCTGCCCACTTGCAGTTCCAGCTCTTTCACCGAGCGGGTTGTAATCACCGAAGTGACGATACCCGAGGCAGTCTGCACGTCGATTTCCGACAATACCGGGCCTTCGAGGATTTCTTTCACGGTGCCTTTGAACTGGTTACGGACGTTGATCGCTTTGATGGTCATGGCTTGATTCCTTCTCTTTGGCTTCAGTGCGCCCAACGCAGTTGCGTGGGCAAAGGGGCTACAGGGTCCGGCTCGGGCGGAGTACCCGGAGCCGACAGAACACGGTTGAGCACTTCGCTTTCCAGCGCGGCCAGGCGGTGCGAACCACGCGCCCTTGGCCTGGCCAGGTCAACGGTAAGGTCGAGGCCGACTTCGCCGTCTTCGATCAGGATTACCCGATCCGCGACAGCCACCGCCTCATTGACGTCGTGGGTCACCAGCAGCACGGTAAAGCCGTGCTGACGCCACAGGCGTTCGATCAGTTGCTGCATCTCGATGCGGGTCAGGGCATCCAGCGCGCCCAGCGGCTCATCCAGCAGCAGCAGGCGCGGTTGGTGGATCAAGGCCCGGGCCAGGGCCACACGCTGCTTCTGGCCACCGGACAACGCCGCCGGCCATTCGTTGGCACGATCAGCCAGGCCGACCGCCTCCAGCGCATCCAGAGCGCCCTGGCGCCAGTTGCCGCTGAGCCCCAGGCCGACGTTGTCGATCACCTTTTTCCAAGGCAGCAGGCGCGCCTCCTGGAACATCAGCCGGGTTTCCTCGCGGGCTTCGCTCAGCTGGGCGGCTCCGGCCAGCAACTGTCCGGAAGTCGGCTGATCGAGACCGGCCAACAAGCGCAGCAAGGTGCTCTTGCCGCAACCGCTGCGACCGACGATGGCCACGAACTGCCCGGCCGGGATATGCAGGTCGATACCTTTCAATACTTCCCGCTGGCCGAAGGCCTTGCGCAGGCCGTTGGCGGCCAGCGGGATACCACGCAGCAGGCGTGGCGGCTGTTCCTTGAGCACGGTCATGCGCCCTCCTTCTTCGCCACCTGGTAAGCCGGGTGCCAGCGCAGCCACACCCGCTCCAGGCCGCGGGCAGCAAGGTCGGCGAGCTTGCCGAGCACGGCGTACAGGACGATGGCCAGCACCACCACGTCGGTCTGCAGGAATTCACGGGCATTCATGGCCAGGTAACCGATGCCGGAGCTGGCCGAAATGGTCTCGGCGACGATCAGCGTCAGCCACATGAAGCCCAGGGCGAAGCGCACACCGACCAGGATCGAGGGCAGCGCACCGGGCAGGATCACCTGGCGGAACAGGCCGAAGCCGGACAAGCCATAGCTGCGGGCCATTTCCACCAGTGCCGGGTCGACATTGCGGATGCCGTGGTAGGTGTTCAGGTAGATCGGGAACAGCGTGCCCAGCGCGACCAGGAAGATCTTCGCCGACTCATCGATACCGAACCACAGGATCACCAAGGGGATCAGCGCCAGGTGCGGCACGTTGCGGATCATCTGCACCGAGCTGTCGAGCAGGCGTTCGCCCCAGTTCGACAGGCCGGTGATGAAGCCCAGCACCAGCCCGATGCTGCCGCCAATCAAGAAGCCCAGCCCGGCCCGCCAGCCGCTGATCGCCAGGTGGGTCCAGATTTCACCGCTGCGCACCAGCTCGACACCCGCACTGACCACCGCGCTCGGCGCAGGCAGGATACGGGTCGACAGCCAGCCGGCGCTGACCGCCAGTTGCCAGGCTGCCAGCAGCAGCACTGGCAGCGCCCACGGCGCCAGGCGCTGGCTCAGGGTGGTGGAGGTTGCTCGACTCATGGCCCGGCCCTCAGCTCTGCGCGACGGACTTGGGCAGGATGTCGTTGGCGACCATCTCACCGAACGGGCTCACGTAGCCGCCAGTCTTGGCTTGCTCCGGGCGCTGCACATCGAGGTGCGGGAACAGCAGTTCGGCCACCCGATACGACTCTTCCAGGTGTGGATAGCCGGAGAAGATGAACGTATCGATACCCAGCTCGGCGTATTCCTTGACCCGTGCCGCCACGGTCGGGCCATCGCCGACCAGCGCGGTGCCGGCACCGCCACGCACCAGGCCGACACCGGCCCAGAGGTCGGGGCTGACCTCGAGATTGTCGCGGTTGCCCTTGTGCAAGGCCGCCATGCGCTGCTGGCCGACCGAGTCGAAACGGGCCAGCGAGGCCTGGGCACGGGCGATGGTATCGTCGTCCAGGTGCGAGATCAGCTTGTCTGCGGCAGCCCAGGCTTCTTCGTTGGTTTCACGCACGATCACATGCAGGCGAATGCCGAAGCGGACTTCGCGGCCCTGCGCAGCGGCCTTCTCACGCACCTGGGCGATTTTCTCGGCAACGGCGCTTGGCGGCTCGCCCCAGGTCAGGTACAGCTCGACCTGCTCGGCGGCGAGGTCCTGGGCAGCCTCCGAAGAGCCGCCGAAGTACAGTGGCGGGCGCGGCTGCTGAATCGGCGGATAGAGCAGTTTGGCGCCCTTCACCTGGATGTGCTTGCCGTCGTAGTCGACGGTTTCGCCTTCCAGCACCTTGCGCCAGATGCGGGTGAACTCGACCGAGGCTTCGTAGCGCTCCTGGTGGTTCAGGTGCAGGCCATCGCCGGCCAGTTCATCAGGGTCGCCGCCGGTCACCAGGTTGAACAGCGCACGGCCGTTGGAAAGCCGATCGAGGGTAGCGGCCTGGCGTGCGGCCACGGTCGGCGAAATGATGCCCGGGCGCAGGGCCACGAGGAACTTCAGGCGCTGGGTCACCGGAATCAACGACGCTGCCACCAGCCAGGAGTCCTCGCAGGACCGCCCGGTAGGGATCAGCACCCCACCAAAACCGAGGCGGTCGGCGGCTTGGGCGATCTGTTGCAGGTAGCCGTGATCGACTGCGCGGGCGCCGTCGGAGGTGCCCAGGTACTTGCCGTCACCGTGGGTAGGGAGGAACCAGAAAATGTTAAGGCTCATTGGAGTTGTCTCCTCAAGGGTGGCGCAGGCCAGGGCGGCGCCCCGGCGCAGGCGGATCAATCAAGGCGCGGTGGCGACCTTGGCCGGGGGTGTCCAGATCACGTCCTTGATGCTCAGCGGCTTGGGAATCAGCTTGAGCGCCTGGAAGGTGTCGGCAATCTTCTGTTGTGCGGCCACCACTTGCGGGGTGAGCGGCTGAGCACCGTAGCCCTGGCGTTTAACCGAGGTCAGGGTGATATCGGCGGGCAGGCCAAGCAGCGGCGCGACCTGATCGGTGACTTCCTGCGGGTTGGCCTGGGACCATTGGCCCACTGCGCGTACCTCGTCGATCAGGGTGCTGATCACCGCCGGGTGCTGGATGGCGTAGGTGCGGGTAGCCAGATAGAACTGGTGGTTGTCGACCAGGCCCTTGCCGTCACGCAGGGTACGGGCCTGCAACTGTTGCTCGGCGGCCGCCTGGTAGGGGTCCCAGATCACCCAGGCATCGACGCTGCCGCGTTCGAAAGCGGCGCGGGCATCGGCAGGCGGCAGGTAGACGGGCTGGATGTCGCTGTAAGTGAGGCCTGCATCCTGCAGGGCACGGACCAACAGGTAGTGAACGTTGGAGCCTTTGTTGAGGGCGACTTTCTTGCCTTTGAGGTCCTTCACCGACTGGATCGGCGAGCCCTTCGGCACGAGGATGGCTTCGCTGTGCGGCGCTGGTGGCTCGTAGGCCACGTAGAGCAGATCGGCGCCAGCGGCCTGAGCGAATACCGGCGGCGTCTCGCCAGTGACGCCGAAGTCGATGGAACCGACGTTCAGCCCTTCGAGCAGCTGCGGGCCACCGGGGAACTCGGTCCACTGCACTTGCACGCCCTGCTCGGCCAGGCGCTTCTCCAGCGTGCCCTTGGCCTTGAGCAGCACCAGGGTGCCGTATTTCTGGTAACCGATGCGCAGGCTCTCGGCCTGGGCTTGGGTGATGGCGCCGAAGGACACAGCCGCCGCAAACAGGGCGACCAGACCACGACGCAAGAAGACTGTGCGCATGGCGCTCTCCTGTGCGAGTTGGGTTCGGGTTGCACCTGCTTGCCTCGTTGGCGGGCGAGTAAGGTGGTGGAGCTTGTGTGCTGTTGAGGTGACATTACCAGTCAGTTTATATATCTAGAAATCATATTTTTTCATTTGTTTATTCTATTTTTACCTTTTGACCCAAGAGCCAGCGCTTTACCTGTGGGAGCGGGTTTACCCGCGAAGAAGCCAGTACTTTTCTCACAGGCATAAAAAAGGGCCGTCGAAACGGCCCGAAAATCCCTGCTATGGCTAAGAGCAATGCAACGAGGAATTCATCAGCGATTGGGTTGCGGGGTCAGCCGCAGATAGGGTTTCACCGCCCGATAACCTTTCGGGAAGCGCTGCTTGATTTCGTCTTCGTCCTTCAGCGAGGGCACGATCACCACCTCGTCGCCGTCCTGCCAGTTACCTGGCGTGGCGACCTTGTGGTTGTCGGTGAGCTGCAGCGAGTCGATCACCCGCAGGATTTCGTTGAAGTTGCGCCCGGTACTGGCCGGGTAGGTAATGGTCAGGCGCACCTTCTTGTTCGGGTCGATGACGAACAGCGAGCGCACGGTGAGGGTGTCGCTGGCGTTGGGGTGGATCAGGTCGTACAGGTCGGAGACCTTGCGGTCGGCATCGGCGATGATCGGGAAATTGACCACGGTGTTCTGGGTCTCGTTGATATCCTCGATCCACTTGTGGTGCGACTCGACCGGGTCGACCGACAGGGCGATGGCCTTCACGCCGCGCTTGGCGAAGTCGTCCTTGAGCTTGGCGGTCAGGCCCAGCTCGGTGGTGCACACCGGGGTAAAGTCCGCCGGGTGGGAGAACAGCACACCCCAGCTGTTGCCCAGCCATTCGTGGAAGCGGATCTTGCCTTCACTGGACTCCTGCTCGAAGTCCGGGGCGATGTCGCCGAGTTTGAGGCTCATGGGGTGCGGCTCCTGTGCTGTGTTCTGGCGTTGTGGGTTCAATGTGCCTGCATTCGATGTGAAATAAAAAGAATAAATAATGATTTATTTATAGCCTTTGAGCATACGAACGCGCGGACATAAAAAAGCCTCGCACTAGGCGAGGCTTTCTGTGTGGCTACGGCTTACAGGAAGCTGTAAGTGTAGTTCACGATGAAGCGAGCCTGATCCTGGTCGGCGCTGGCTTCGTTGCTACCGCCACGGTAGACGCCTTGACGCAGGCTGAAGCCCAGGCCTTTGAGGGTGCCTTCCTGAATGGTGTAGTCGACGCGAGCGTCACGTTCCCACTCGTTGTAGGTGCCATGGCCGCTCTTGTAACGAATGTCGTCACCGCGCAGGTAGGCAATCGAAGCCTTCAGGCCCGGAACGCCCAGCGAAGCGAAGTCGTAGGAGTACTGGCCGAAGTTGGTGTTCTCACCGGCACGGGCGAACTGGTTGATCATGCTGTCGGTGAACAGGTAGAAGCTGGAGCCACCGGCACCTTCGGAAGTGCCGCTGTCGTTCACCAGGTTGCCTTGGTTCAGCCAGACGAAGCCACCATCATCGCTAACCTGCTGACGGCCAACCATGAACGCGTGGCCACCCAGGGTGTAGGTGAACATGGCGGACCAGGTCTTGTTGTCGACCTCGCCAGTGTTCTTGGCGTAGCCACCGTTGTTGTTGAAGTTGTAAGTGCTGTCGTTGCCGTTTTTACCGTCGCTGCTGCTGTCGAAATAGCGCAGGTCGGTCTTGAACGACTGGTTGTCAGCGATTTTGAAGACGTGGGTCGCGCCCAGGAAGTGCTGCTTGTAGAAGTCTTCCAGGTTCGAGTAGTAGTACTGCAGGGTCAGGTCTGGAGTGAGCTTGTAGTCCAGGCCACCGAAGCGGAACTTGTTGCTTTCTGCAGTGGCGCCAGCAACGGACAGACCGGTACGGTTGCTCGAAGCACGACCCATGGCGTGGGTCAGCTGGCCGGCGTTAATGGTCAGGTTGTCGATTTCTTTCGACTGGATGGTGCCACCCTCGAAGGTCTGTGGCAGCAGACGACCATCGTTGGAGACCAGGATCGGCAGGTTCGGTGCCAGGGCGCTACCGAAGTGAGCTTCGGTCTTGGAGAAGCGAGCCTTGGCATTGGCGCCGAAGCGAGCCCACTGGGCAGCTGCGCCCTTGCCGTCATCAGGGAAGAAACCGGATTTGTGGTAACCCTCGCCACCATCCAGGTGGATACCCCACAGCGCCTGGGCGTCAACACCGAAGCCAACGGTACCCGGGGTGAAACCCGAGATATAGTCGAGCTTGAAGCCCTGACCCGATTCGCGTTGGTCCGGACGCTCGAAGTTGGTGGAGCGGCTGGCGTGGGCATCACGGTTGTCGTTGTTGAAGTACATGGTGCGCGAGCTCAGCGACAGTTTGCTGTCTTCAACGAAACCGGCGGCACCTGCTGCTTGGGCGAAAACCCCCACTGCCACGGCCAGAGCCAGGCTGGACTTGTACATGTTTTGCTCCTCTACGTTCTAATTCTTGTGTATCTCTGGCGGCAGGATCTGTTGCCCTGCTCTACCGTGGATGGGCGATTAGCCCCAAAGCGTGACCATTTAGTCAATCGTTTCTAAACATTTCTCGACTTTGGTCTAAGGCGCCCCCTGCGCTACAGGATAATGACAATCCTATAAATCCAAAATGACCGTTTTATGAATTTGTAAGATTTTTAAGGAATATCGTAGGAACCTTTACTACGAAAAGTTGTATCGGCGATGTCAATCATACCTTTAAGTTATTTGCAAACGTTTGCCGACCAGTAACCAATTCCTCACCCTCACGAAGGGAACAGAGGTTAGCAGCGGATCACTGTTTCGCCAGCCGCCCTTTCTCAGCTGTGGCCAGCGTTAAAGCGTTTGGCTCCTAAGCTAATTCTAAAAAGTTATTTATTTTTGATTTCTTAGATCATCTAGTCTTCTCGCCATCCAATACATCCATTGCCTGACGAGAGGTTCACCATGATCCCGCACGCTCCGCTGCGCCTGTTCGCCGCCCTGACCCTCGCCAGCACCAGCTGGTTGGCCCAGGCCGCCGACCTGACCGTTGCCTACCAGACCACCGTCGACCCGGCCAAAGTGGCCCAGGTCGATGGCTATTATGAAAAAGCCAGCAAGGCCAGCATCGACTGGCGCAAGTTTGATAACGGCGCGGACGTGATTACCGCCGTGGCCAGTGGCGACGTCCAGATCGGCTACCTCGGCTCAAGCCCTCTGGCTGCCGCCGCCACTCGCAAGCTACCGGTCGAGACCTTCCTCATTGCCACCCAGATCGGTGCCGGCGAGGCCCTGGTCGCCCGTGACAGCATCAAGACCCCACAAGACCTGATCGGCAAGAAAGTCGCCGTGCCGTTCGTTTCTACCGGCCACTACAGCCTGCTGGCCGCGCTGAAAAGCTGGAACATCGACCCGTCCAAGGTGCAGATCCTCAACCTTACGCCACCGGCGATCATCGCCGCCTGGAAGCGCGGCGACATAGACGCTACCTACGTCTGGGACCCGGCACTCGGTGTAGCCAAGGAAAACGGCAAGGTGCTGATCACCTCGGGCGAACTGGCCGAAAAAGGCGCACCGACCTTCGATGCCTGGATCGTGCGCAAGGACTTTGCCGACAAGCACCCTGACGTGGTCAAGGCGTTCGCCAAGGTCACCCTCGACGCCTACGCCGACTACCGCAAGGACCCGAAAGCCTGGCTGGCCGACAAGGGCAACATCGACAAGCTGGCCAAGCTGTCCGGTGCCAAGCCCAGCGACATTCCGGTGCTGCTGCAAGGCAACGTCTACCCATTGGCCGCTGACCAGGCCAGCGCCCTGGGTGCGCCGACCACCAAGGCACTGACCGATACCGCCACCTTCCTCAAGCAACAAGGCAAAGTCGAAGCCGTGTTGCCGGACTATTCGCCGTACGTCAGCGACAAATTCCTTCCAAACTGATCCGGAGCCTGCCATGGCCTTGCTCGAACTGGAGCGCATCAGCGCACAGTACCCCGGCACCACCGCCCCGGTGCTGGCCGACATCAACCTGAGCCTTGGGCCACGCCAGCTGCTGGTGGCCCTGGGGCCATCCGGCAGTGGCAAGACCTCGCTGCTCAACCTGATCGCCGGCTTCGTTGCCCCGAGCGGCGGGCGCATCAGCCTCGACGGCGTGCCCGTGCAAGGCCCGGGGGCCGAGCGTGGCGTGGTGTTCCAGGATGATGCCCTGCTGCCATGGCAGAACGTGCTGGGCAACGTCGCTTTCGGCCTGGAACTGGCCGGTGTGCCGCGCGCCCAGCGTGAGGCCAAGGCCCGCGAGATGCTGGCGTTGGTCGACCTCGACGGCTTCGGCGAACGGCGCATCTGGCAGCTGTCCGGTGGCCAGAAACAGCGCGTGGGCCTGGCCCGGGCGCTGGCCGCCGACCCGCGGGTACTGCTGATGGACGAACCGTTCGGCGCCCTCGACGCCTTCACCCGCGAACAGATGCAGGAACTGCTGCTGCAAGTCTGGCAGCGCACCGCCAAACCGGTGTTCCTGATCACCCATGACATCGAGGAAGCGGTGTTCCTGGCCAGCGAACTGGTGCTGCTGGCGCCCAACCCCGGCCGCGTGGTCGAGCGCCTGCAACTGGACTTTGGCCAGCGCTACGCAGCTGGCGAGTCGGCCCGGGCGATCAAGTCCGACCCACGCTTCATCGAAACCCGCGAGCATGTCCTGGCCCGCGTGTTCTCCCAACGCCAAAGCCTGCAGGAGCGCGCATGAGCAGCCTGGATCTGCCGGTCGCCGGCAAACGCGACACTCAAACCCGGCCCGCCCGCCAGGCGCGCCGCCCATTGTCCACTCGCTGGATCAGCACCCTGACCTTGGTCAGCTTGCTGTTCGCCTGGTGGCTGGTGACGGCCGCCGGCTGGATCGAGCCGCTGTTCCTGCCCTCGCCCGGCGACATCCTGGCCAAGGCCTGGGTCCTGCTCACCCAAGGTTACATGGACGCCAGCCTGTGGCAGCACCTGGGCGCCAGCCTGGGCCGTATCGGCCTGGCCCTGATCGCCGCGACCCTGACCGCGATCCCGGTCGGCATTGCCATCGGCTACAACCGTGTGGCCCGTGGCGTCCTCGACCCGCTGATCGAGTTCTACCGGCCAATCCCGCCGCTGGCCTACCTGCCGCTGATCGTCATCTGGTGCGGCATCGGTGAGCTGTCCAAGGTGCTGCTGATCTACCTGGCGATCTTCGCCCCGATCGCCATCGCCACCGCCACTGGGGTGCGTACCGTCGACCCGGCCAAGCTGCGGGCGGCGCAGTCGCTGGGCGCGAGCCGGGCGCAGCTGATCCGCCACGTGATCCTGCCCAGCGCCCTGCCCGACATCCTGACCGGGATCCGCATCGGTTTAGGGGTTGGCTGGTCGACCCTGGTCGCCGCTGAACTGATCGCCGCCACCAGCGGCCTGGGTTTCATGGTGCAGTCGGCGGCGCAGTTCCTGGTCACCGACGTGGTAGTGCTGGGCATCCTGCTCATCGCCCTGATCGCCTTCGCCCTGGAGATGGGCCTGCGCGCCCTGCAACGCAAGCTGGTGCCCTGGCACGGGCAGAGCCACTGAATTCCTGTTGACCACGCCAGCACCCTGGCGCCCGATTGAAGAGACCGACATGAGCCTGACCATTACCCCCCTCAGCCCGGCGCTCGGCGCACAGATCAGCGGCGTGGACATCAGCCGCGACATCAGCGCCGAACAACGCGATGCCATCGAGCAGGCGCTGCTCCAGCATCAGGTATTGTTCTTCCGCAACCAGCCGCTCAACCCGGAGCAACAGGCGCGTTTCGCCGCCCGCTTCGGCGACCTGCATATCCACCCGATCTACCCCAATGTGCCAGAGACGCCGCAGGTGCTGATCCTCGACACGGCCGTCACCGACGTGCGTGACAACGCCGTGTGGCACACCGACGTGACCTTCCTGCCGACCCCGGCGCTGGGCGCGGTGCTCAGCGCCAAGCAGTTGCCGGCCTATGGCGGCGACACCTTGTGGGCCAGCGGTATCGCGGCCTTCGATGCCTTGTCGGCGCCGCTGCGCGAAATGCTCGATGGCCTGACCGCCACCCATGACTTCACCAAGTCGTTCCCCCTGGAGCGCTTTGGCACCACGGCCGACGACCTGGCGCGCTGGGAGGCGACCCGGCGCAACAACCCGCCGCTGTCGCACCCGGTGGTGCGCACGCATCCGGTAAGCGGTCGCAAGGCATTGTTCGTCAATGAAGGTTTCACCACACGCATCAATGAGCTGAGCGAGCTGGAAAGCGAGGCGCTGCTCAAGCTGCTGTTCGCCCATGCCACGCGGCCGGAGTTCAGCATTCGCTGGCGTTGGCAGGAAAATGACGTGGCGTTCTGGGACAACCGCGTGACCCAGCATTTTGCGGTTGATGATTACCGGCCGAACCGGCGGGTGATGCATCGGGCGACCATCCTTGGAGATGCGCCCTTCTAGTTGTTGCCTGTACCGGCCTCTTCGCGGGCTTGCCCGCGAAGAGGCCGGTACAGGTATCAACGAACCAGATGCAGGAACTGCATGTGCCGTTCGTACTGGTCGAGGATGTCGTTGATGATCTGCTCCTTGCTGTAGCCAACCAGGTCGTAGTTCTGGCTACCTTCGCTCAGGTGCACTTCGGCCCGGTAGTAACGGCGGTTCTTCAACTCCTGCGTGCCCAGCCCACCCAGCGCGAACGACGGTGTGAAGTAGCCACGCATCTGCACCTGGTAGATGAACGGCTGCTCCTCGCCATGGCCTACCTTCAGGCTGACGTTGTCATGGCTCGGGTCGTCCTGGGTCACCAGCACCAGGCCCTTCTGCTCGAACACCTCACGCACATCGGCAATCGCCGGACGCACCACGTCGTCCATGAAGCGATACACCTCGTCGCGCGACGGGAAGTGCACGGCCTGGCTCAGGCGTTGGCGCCAGCCACCGCGGCCACGGCGTGACTGGGCGAAGGGTGCCAGCGAATGCATCTGTGCGATCTGCCGCTGGCCCTCCAGGTAGAAGGCCTTGTGCAGCCCCCACATCATGCACAGCAGGATCAGCGAGAACGGCAGCGAGGTCAGCACCACTGCCGACTTCAGCGAATCGATGCTGCCGGCGAACAGCAGGCCGCTGGTGATCAGCGTCGTCATCGCGCCCCAGAAGATACGCAGCCAGTTTGGCCCGTCTTCGTCAGCACCGCCGCCCTTGGCGGACAGGGTCGACAGCACCACCGTGCCGGAATCAGCCGAGGTGACGAAGAACACGAAACTGATGAACACCGTCACGGCGATGACTACCTTGCTCCACGGGTAGGTTTCCAGGAGCAGGTACAGGCTCATCGACGGGTTGTCCAATGCCGACTGGCCGAGCGCGGTCATGCCATGGTTGATCACTTGGTCCAGCGCGCTGTTGCCGAAGATCGACATCCACGCCAGGGTGAAGCCCAGCGGAATCAGCAACACGCCGAAGACGAATTCACGGATGGTGCGGCCACGCGAGATGCGCGCAATGAACAAGCCCACGAACGGTGCCCAGGCAATCCACCAGGCCCAGTAGAACACCGTCCAGCCACCCAGCCAGTCACGTTGCTCACCGTAGGCATACACATCGAAGCTCTTGCGCGGCAAGGCGCCGAGGTAATCGCCCAGGTTCTGGATCAGGGTATTGAACAGGTGCTGGGTAGGCCCGGCGAACAGCACGAACAGCAGCAGCGCGCAGGCCAGGAACAGGTTGATGTCGCTCATCACCCGCACGCCCTTTTCCACCCCCGCCACGGCGACCGCGACTGCCGCGCCCATCATCAGCGCGATGAGGATCACCTGCACCCATTGGCTATGGCTGATGCCGAACAGGTAGTCGAGGCCGGCGTTCAGGTGCAGCACACCAAACCCCATGTCGGCGCCCAGGCCGAATACCGTGGCGATGATGCCGAACCCATCCACGGCATAGCCGATCGGGCCGTTGATGCGCTTGCCGATCAACGGATACAAGGCCGAACGCAACGCCAGTGGCAGGTTGTGCCGGTAGGCGAAGTAGGCCAGCGCCATGCCGACGAAGGCGAACACGCCCCAGCCATGCAGGCCCCAGTGCAGGAACAGGATTTCCATCGCCTGACGCCCGGCCTCGGCCGTGCCGCCTTCGCCCTGGGGCGGGGTGAGCATGTGGGTCAGCGGTTCGGATACGCAGAAGAAGAACAGCGTGATGCTGATGCCGGCGGCGAACAGCATGCCGGCCCAGGACAGGTAACTGAACTCGGGTTCGTCATGGTCGGCACCGAGCTTGATCTTGCCGTAGCCAGACAAGGCGGTGACCACCACGAACACCAGGTACAGGGTCATGGCCAGCATGTAGTACCAGCCGACCGTGTTGGCCGCCCAGTTCTGCGCCGCCAGCAACCACTCGCCGGCCGCCTGCGGGAAGGCGATGACCACCAGCCCGAAGAGGAGAATGAATGTTGCCGCGAAGTAGAACACCGGTGGGTTCATGCGGATCTTGCCAGAGGCAAGGGATGGGGACGGTGCACTCATGAGACAGGCACCTCGTCGATCGACGTGAGGTTCGGAATGAACGGGTTCAGCAAAGGAATCCTCCTGTTGAACACCGGCAGCGGACCAGCGTTTTTTCATTGAACAAGCGTTCAAGTTAAACATGGATCGGATTTCAATGCGAACCGGGGCGCCGATTGGTGCCCTCCTGTCATGGCCCTTTCGCGGCTGAAGCCGCTCCCACAGGGACCGCACCACACTAAGCGTTACGCGATCTGTGGGAGCGGCTTCAGCCGCGAAAGGGCCGGCACAGCCATGAATTTCCCGGATCAGTTCTTGTCCTGGCAATCCAGCTGCAAGTTAGCCTGGGTAATGTTGCTTTCGGCCGGCACGCTGCGCGTCAGCCAGACGTTGCCGCCAATGGTCGAGCCCTTGCCGATGGTGATGCGCCCCAGGATTGTCGCCCCGGCATAGATCACCACATCGTCCTCGACGATCGGATGGCGAGCCAGCCCCTTGTGCAGCGTCCCCGATTCATCGCTGGGGAAACGCTTGGCACCCAGGGTTACCGCCTGATAGATGCGCACCCGCTCACCGATGATCGCGGTCTCGCCAATCACCACACCGGTACCGTGGTCGATGAAGAAGCTCTGGCCGATCTGCGCACCGGGGTGAATGTCGATGCCGGTGGCCGAATGCGCCAGTTCCGAACTGATCCGCGCCAGCAGCGGCAAACCGGCCTGGTAAAGGTGGTGGGCCAGACGGTGATGGATGATCGCCAGGATCCCCGGATAGCACAGCAGTACCTCGTCCACACTACGCGCGGCCGGGTCGCCGTGATAAGCCGCCAGCACATCGGTATCGAGCAGCACGCGCAGCCCCGGCAAGGCCGCCGCGAAATCCTGGATCAGGCGCAGGGCCCGGGCATCGACGCCCTCCAGTTCCGTCTTGCTCTGGCGGGCGGCGTAACGCAGTTCCAGCCGCGCCTGGGCCAGCAACGCGGTCAGCGCCGCGTCGAGGGTGTGGCCAACATAGAAATCCTCGCTCTCTTCGCGCAGGTCGACCGGGCCCAGGCGCATCGGGAACAGCGCCCCGCACAGCTGTTCCAGAATCTGCCGCATGGCCTCGCGCGACGGCAGCTCGCGCCCGCCCTGCTCGCCGCTGCTGCGGCCGTTGCGGCTACGCCATTGTTCGCGGGCGCCGCGCAAGCCACTGACGATGCTGTGCAGTTGCCAGTGCCCAGATGATGGTTGTTCGCTCACGGTGTTCTCCTGCCCAGGGTGACCAATCTGTCGTTATGCAATCCACTCTACGGCAATCCGCCTCTTGGAAAAAACAACGCTTTATTCCATCCTGCGCTAAGTCAGGCATAAGCCGCGATGACGGTGCCAGCATCCTGGCCTACCCTCAAAGCAGCCAAAACCCGGAACGGCTCAAAATCGATATAACAAAATAAGTTTTTATTATTTCCTGACCTATAAAGCCAACTCTATAGTCGCCACCCACTACTTCCACAACAAGCGCGGGGCCATGCCATGTCTAAATTTGCCAAACCGCTTCTCAACGCCAGCCTGGCCATCCTGCTGGGTGCCGGCCTGCTCAGCCATGCCTTCGCCGGCGAGCAATTGAAGACTATCAAGGACAAGGGCGTGATCAACGTCGGTCTCGAAGGTACCTATCCACCGTTCAGCTTCCAGGATGAAAACGGCAAGCTGACCGGCTTCGAGGTCGAGCTGTCCGAGCTGCTGGCCAAGGAGCTGGGGGTCAAGGCCAAGATCCAGCCGACCAAGTGGGACGGCATCCTCGCCGCGCTGGAATCCAAGCGCCTGGACGTGGTGGTCAACCAGGTGACCATTTCCGAGGAGCGCAAGAAGAAATACGACTTCTCCGAGCCCTACACCATCTCCGGCATCCAGGCGCTGATCCTGAAGAAGAAGGCCGAGCAGCTGAACATCAAGAGCGCGCAGGACCTGGCCGGCAAGAAAGTCGGTGTCGGCCTGGGTACCAACTACGAGCAATGGGTGAAGCAGGACGTGCCAAAGGCAGACGTGCGCACCTATGAAGACGACCCGAGCAAGTTCGCCGACCTGCGCAACGGCCGCATCGACGCCATCCTCATCGACCGCCTGGCAGCGCTGGAGTACGCCCAGAAGGCCAAGGACACCGAACTGGCTGGCGACGCCTTCTCGCGCCTGGAAAGCGGCGTAGCGCTGCGCAAGGGCGAGCCTGAGCTGCTGGAAGCGATCAACAAGGCCATCGACAAACTCAAGGCCGACGGCACGCTGGCCAAGCTGTCCGAGAAATACTTCGGTGCCGATGTCACCAAATGATCGCTGAAAGCCTGCAACTCGTCGCTGACTCCGCGCCCTTCCTGCTGAAGGGCGCGGGTTACACGGTGCTGCTCAGTGTGGGCGGCATGTTCTTCGGCCTGGTGCTGGGCTTTGCCCTGGCGCTGATGCGGCTGTCGAAGATCTTGCCGCTGAACTGGCTGGCACGCATCTACGTGTCGTTCTTCCGTGGCACGCCGCTGCTGGTGCAGCTGTTCGTGATCTACTTCGGCATGCCACAGGTCGGCATCGAGCTCGACCCGATCCCGGCCTCGCTGATCGGCTTGTCACTGAACATGGCGGCTTACATCTGCGAAATCCTGCGGGCGGCGATCTCCTCGATCGACCGTGGCCAGTGGGAAGCTGCGGCCAGCATCGGCATGACCCGCACCCAGGCCATGCGCCGGGCGATCCTGCCTCAGGCACTGCGCACCGCGCTGCCACCACTGGGCAACAGCTTCATCTCGCTGGTCAAGGACACCGCGCTGGCCGCGACCATCCAGGTGCCCGAGCTGTTCCGCCAGGCCCAGCTGATTACCGCGCGCACCTTCGAAGTATTCACCATGTACCTGGCCGTTGCAGTGATCTACTGGGTCCTCTGCAGCATCCTCGCGCACTTCCAGAACCGCATGGAAGCGCGGGTCAACCAGCACGACCAGGAGCAATGAGATGATCGTCGCCAAAGGCCTGACCAAGCAGTTCAAGGGCCAGACCGTGCTCAACGGTATCGACCTGACCGTGCAACCCGGTGAAGTAGTGGCCATCATCGGCCCCAGCGGCTCGGGCAAGACCACCTTCCTGCGTTGCCTCAACCTGCTGGAAACCCCGGATGCCGGGCAGATTCAGATCGGTGACATCAGCATCGATGCCAACCGCCCACTCGGCGGCCAGCAGAGTGCGATCCGCCGCCTGCGCCAGCAAGCTGGCTTCGTCTTCCAGAACTTCAACCTGTTCCCCCACCGTACCGCGCTGGAGAACGTCATCGAAGGCCCGGTGATCGTCAAGAAGACCCCTCGCCAACAGGCCATCGACCTGGGTCGACGGCTGCTGGCCAAGGTCGGCCTGGCGGGCAAGGAAGACGCCTATCCAAGGCGCCTTTCCGGTGGCCAGCAGCAGCGCGTGGCAATTGCTCGCGCGCTGGCCATGGAGCCTGAAGTGATCCTGTTCGACGAGCCCACCTCGGCCCTCGACCCGGAACTGGTCGGCGAGGTGCTCGCGACCATCCGCGGCCTGGCCGAGGAGAAGCGCACAATGATCATCGTCACCCACGAGATGAGCTTTGCCCGGGATGTGGCGAACCGGGTGATCTTCTTCGACAAGGGCGTGATCGTGGAACAAGGTGAGGCCAAGGCGCTGTTTGCCAATCCCAAGGAAGAGCGTACCCGGCAATTCCTGCGCAAGTTCCTCGGTACCACTGCTGCGCACGACTGAAAACCTCGGCTGTATTCTTCGCGGGCACGCCCGCTCCCACATTGATCGGTGTACGCAGCTCCCTGTGGGAGATTCTATGGTTTTCAGCAAGCCAGTTTCCCACCTTTGGTGACGTATTCGTCCTGATTTTTCATCAGGGCGAATGCCACCCGCGCGAGCTTTCTAGCCAGGATTACCAGAGCTTGAGTTGTTGCTTTACCAGATTTCCGGTGCTGTTCATAAAGCCCTTTCCAAGCGGCCGATCTGCTGGCTGCCATCGCAGCGTTATGCAATAGGCGACGAATTTCTGAGCAACCTCGCTTGGTGAGACGACGCCGTCCATTTTTCTGTCCAGAATCACTAACCCGTAAATCCATTCCCAAAAAGGCGATGTACGAGTCGCTACTTTTGAATTCGCCCCTCATAAAAGCCATCACCAATGCTGCGGCGGTGAGAAAACCAATGCCCTCTACTGCCTGACAGCGAGCGACTTGCTCCTGCAGCCCAGCTTCTCGCAACACTTCCTTGATCTTCTGTTGGATCAACTTGTCCAGCCGATCTATTGATTTCACAAAGGTTTCGAAGGCGGCTTGCAAGAGGCTTTCGTTAGCCCAGCTCTGGGTCATCGCAGTGCGAGCAGTCACCAGGGCGGCTCTGCGTCGCAGAAGGCTTTGAAGCTTGCCGTAGACCGCTGGAGGGGGGCTCCAAGGGCGAAGGTCCTCGCCTTCATTTTTCAGAAAACGGGACAGCAATCGAGCATCGGAAGGGTCAGTTTTAACCCGGCCTCCAACGCTTTTTCGGTAGTTGCTCAGTTGAAAGCCATCAATGACATAAACCTCGAAACCCAGGCTATGGGCCTGCTCAACCAAGTCCAGGTGGTAGACATTGGTCGCCTCAACAGCAATTGCAGTATTGAGGGGCTGCTGTTTCAGCCAGCGTTTGATTTCGGGTTTGGAGTTTTTCAGTCTGATAATTTCATCGCGATCATCGTGGTGGATAACCAGCTCAGCTTTCGCGACATCCGCACCCACGATTAACTTACCTGCCTGCATTGCCATGGGCGGCTCCTCACGTTATGGTTTTTCGGCTTGAAGGGGTTTCACCAAGAGGCGCTGGCTTGCTTCTATCGTCGCTTGCAAACGATGCATTCTTTATCGGCGCTTTGGTGGAAGGGGTGGGGCGATGTCTCCCACGGTCTGTACTGCTGCTAACAGTCAGAATCGGGCATTTAGTCCCACCACCCCTTCAAGTCTAACCATACAAGCGGGCGAGCCCGCGAAGAGGCCGGCACATCCACAGCAAATCCACTCTTCTATGTATATTCCAAAGAGTTAGTTCATAAACCACTAATAAGCCATTAGGGTATATGAACCGGACCACCGGACCAGCAAAAGTCTGTCGCCATCAGCTGAAGCGACGCATCCACTTTGTGAGGTTCGGTTCTGATGACCACCCAGCCAAATACCCCATTCCACAGTGATCTCGACAGCTCGCCCCTGCTGCTGCCGGCCAAGGTACTGCGTAACGACGCCGAAGCCCTGCAAGCCGCCCGTGAGCTGGCCGAGAGCGCCCGCGAGCAGGCCGCCCGCCGCGACCAGCAACGCAAGCTGCCCTGGGCAGAAATCGAACAGTTCACCCGTAGCGGCCTGGGCAGCATCAGCGTGCCCAAGGCCTATGGCGGCCCCGACGTCTCGTTCGAAACGGTGGCAGAAGTGTTCCGCCTGATCAGCGCCGCCGACCCGGCCCTCGGGCAGATCCCGCAGAACCAGTTCGGCATGCTGCAACTGCTACGCCTGACCGCTACCGAAGCCCAGCAGGCGCTGATCTTCCGCAGCGTGCTGGACGGCTGGCGCATCGGCAACGCCGGCCCCGAGCGCGGCACCAAGGACACCCTGACGCTCAAGGCGAGGATCACCCGCAGCGGTGACGGCTATCGCATCAGTGGTGAGAAGTTCTACTCCACCGGCGCGCTGTTCGCCCACTGGGTGGCGGTCAAGGCACTGGACGACGAAGGCCGCCAGCGCCTGGCCTTTGTCCGCCGTGGCAGCCCGGGGCTGCGCATCGTCGACGACTGGTCCGGCTTCGGCCAGCGCACCACCGCCAGCGGTACCGTGCTGCTCGATCAGGTCCCGGTCGATGCCGAACTGGTCATCGACAACTGGCGCCAGCGCGATATCCCCAATATCCAGGGCGCGGCCTCGCAGCTGATTCAGGCCGCCATCGATGCCGGCATCGCCGAGGCAGCCATCGACGACGCCATCACCTTCGTCCGCGAAAAATCCCGGCCATGGATCGAGGCCAAGGTCGAGCGCGCCAGCGACGACCCCTATGTAATCGCCGACATCGGCCGCCTGAAACTTGAACTGCATGCCGCCGAGGCGCTGCTGCGCAAGGCCGCGCGCGTGCTCGACGAGGTCAATGCCGGGCCGATCGATGCCGCCGCCGCAGCGCGGGCGTCGATTGCCGTGGCCGAGGCCAAGGTGCTGACCACAGAAATCTCGCTGCAGGCCAGCGAGAAGCTGTTCGAACTGGCCGGCAGCCGCGCCACCCTGGCCGAGTTCAACCTCGACCGGCACTGGCGCAATGCACGGGTGCACACCCTGCACGACCCGGTGCGCTGGAAGTACCACGCAGTCGGCGCTTATCACCTCAACGGCACCCTGCCCGCCCGGCATTCCTGGATCTGACTTGAGGGCCTTGGGGGCTGCTTTGCAGCCCTTTCGCGACACAAGGCCGCTCCTACAGGCGATCGCGGTTCCTTGTAGGAGCGGCCTTGTGTCGCGAAAGGGCCGCAGCGCGGCCCTATGGCCCCGGAGAACACCATGACAACATCAGTAATCACCAGCGACAGCCAAGCCCTGGCTACCGCCGAACATATCGCCCAGCAACTCAAACGCGACAGCGCCCTGCGCGACCGCGAACGCCGCCTGCCCCACGCCGAACTGGAGCTGTTCACCCGCTCCGGCCTGTGGGCCATCAGCGTCCCCAAAGCCTTCGGCGGCGCAGGCGTGTCCAATGTCACCCTGGCCCAGGTCATCGCCCGCATCGCCCAGGCTGACGCCTCCCTTGGCCAGATTCCGCAGAACCACTTCTATGCCCTCGAAGTGCTGCGGGTCAATGGCAGCCCCGAGCAGCAGCAGCGCCTGTACGCCGAAGTACTGGCCGGCCGCCGTTTCGGTAATGCCCTGGCCGAACTGGGTACGAAAACCGCCCATGACCGCACCACTCGCCTGACCCACGACGGCGCCGGTTACCGCATAAACGGCCGCAAGTTCTACGCCACCGGGGCGCTCTATGCTCAACGGATCCCGACCTCGGTGATCGACGACCAAGGCCGCCAGCAACTGGCCTTCGTCCCCGCCGACAGTCAGGGCCTGCAAGTGATCGACGACTGGAGCGGCTTCGGCCAGCGCACTACCGGCAGCGGCTCGGTGACCTTCGACAACGTCTGGGTCGATGCCAACGACGTGGTGCCGTTCCAGAGTGCCTTCGAACGCCCGACGCCGGTTGGCCCTCTGGCACAGATTCTCCACGCGGCCATCGATACCGGTATCGCCCGCGCCGCCCTGGATGATGCCCTGCACTTCGTGCGCACGCGCAGCCGGCCATGGGTCGACTCCGGTCTGGACAAGGCCAGCGACGACCCACTGACGCTGAAAAGCTTCGGCCAGCTGGTGATCCGCCTGCATGCCGCTGAAGCCTTGCTCGAACGCGCCGGCGAGATCCTCGACCGCGCCCAGGCCGACAGCAATGCCGACACCGTAGCCGCTGCCTCCATCGCCGTTGCCGAAGCACGGGCCATCAGTACGGAGGTGTCCCTTGCCGTCGGCACTACGCTGTTCGAACTGGCCGGCAGCCAGGCCACCCTGGCCGAACACAACCTCGACCGCCACTGGCGCAACGCCCGCGTGCACACCCTGCACGACCCGGTGCGCTGGAAGTACCACGCCATCGGCAACTACTACCTGAACAACGCCAACCCTCCACGCCGGGGGACTATCTGATGCCCAAGCAGATCCTGCTCAATGCCTTCAACATGAACTGCATCGGGCACATCAACCACGGTCTGTGGACCCACCCAAGGGACACCTCGACCCAGTACAAGACCCTGGAATACTGGACCAACCTGGCGCGCCTGCTGGAGCGTGGGCTGTTCGACGGCCTGTTCATCGCCGACATCGTCGGCACCTACGACATCTACGGCAAATCCGTGGACGTGACCCTGAAAGAGTCGATCCAACTGCCGGTCAACGACCCGCTGCTGCTGGTGTCGGCGATGGCTGCCGTCACGCGCCACCTCGGGTTCGGCCTCACCGCCAACCTTACCTACGAGGCCCCGTACCTGTTCGCCCGACGTCTCTCCACCCTCGACCACCTGAGCAATGGCCGGGTCGGCTGGAACATTGTCACCGGTTACCTCGACAGCGCCGCCCGCGCCATGGGCCTGGAGCAACAGCCCGAGCACGACCGGCGTTACGACCAGGCCGATGAATACCTGCAGGTGCTGTACAAGCTGCTGGAAGGCAGCTGGGCCGATGACGCCGTGGTCAACGACCGTGAGCGCCGGGTGTACGCCGAGCCGGGCAAGGTGCGCAAGGTGCACCACCGGGGCGAGTTCTACAAGGTCGAGGGCTACCACCTGTGCGAACCCTCGCCGCAGCGCACGCCGGTACTGTTCCAGGCGGGCAGCTCGCCGCGCGGCCTGGCCTTTGCCGGCAACCATGCCGAATGCGTGTTCATCAGCGGCCAGGACAAGGCCGCTACCCGCGCCCAGGTCGACAAGGTACGCGCGGCCGCCCAGGCGGCCGGCCGCGATCCACAGGCGGTGAAGGTGTTCATGGGCATCACGGTGATCGTCGCGCCCACCGAGCAGCAGGCCCAGGCCAAATATGCCGAGTACCTGCAGCATGCCAGCGCCGAAGCCGGCGTGGCGCACTTCGCCGCCTCGACCGGCATCGACTTTGCCGCCTACGGGCTGGACGAGCCGATCGGCGCCAGCAAGGGCAACGCCATCCAGTCGGCCACCCGCCAATTGCAGGAAAACGCCTGGACCCGCCGCCGCCTGCTGGAGCAGCACGCCCTCGGCGGGCGCTATGTCACCCTGGTCGGCGCGCCCGATCAGGTAGCCGAACAGCTGATCGCCTGGATCGACGAAACCGGCCTGGACGGCTTCAACCTGACCCGTACCGTCACCCCGGAAAGCTATGAGGACTTCATCGACCTGGTAGTCCCGCAACTGCAGCAACGTGGCCGCTACAAGACCGCCTACGCCGACGGCACCCTGCGCCAGAAGCTGTTCGCCAGCGACCACCCGCACCTGCCCGCCGACCACCCTGGTTCCACTTACCGCAACAGCCCAACCCCTACCCCGACTGGAGCCCTGCACCATGCTTGAGAAACTGTTCCGGCCCGTCGCGGCCATCGCCATCACCCTCGGCCTGCTCACCAGCGCGTTCGCCGCCGAGCCCCTGAAGATCGGCACCACTGCGGCCTTTGCCATCCCCTTGGAAGCGGCGGTGGAAGAGGCCCACAAGCAAGGCCTGGAAGTGAAGCTGATCGAGTTCAGCGACTGGATCGCACCGAATGTCAGCCTCAACAGCGGCGACATCGACGTGAACTACTTCCAGCACATCCCCTTCCTCGAGAACGCCAAGGCTGCAGCCGGTTTCAACCTGGTGCCCTACGCTCCGGGGATCATCAACAACGTCGGCCTGTACTCGAAGAAGTACAAGAGCTTCGCCGAACTGCCCGAAGGCGCCAGCGTGGCCATCGCCAATGACCCGATCAACAGCGGCCGTGGCCTGCAGCTGCTGGCCAAGGCCGGCCTGATCACCCTCAAGCCGGGTGTCGGCTACAAAGCCACCGAAGACGACATCGTCGCCAACCCGAAGAAGCTCAAGATCCTGCAGGTCGAAGCCGTGCAACTGGTGCGCGCCTATGACGACGCCGACCTTGTGCAGGGCTACCCGGCCTACATCCGCCTGGCCAACAGCTTCGATGCCACCTCGGCGCTGCTGTTCGATGGCCTGGAAAACAAGGAATACGTGATCCAGTTCGTCATCCGCCCGCAAAGCAAGGACGACCCGCGCCTGGCAAGGTTCGTCGACATCTACCAACACTCGCCTGCCGTGCGTGCAGCGTTGAACAAGGCCCATGGCAACCTGTACCAGGCCGGTTGGGAAGGCTGACATGAGCCAGGCCAACGCGCTCAGGGCGCCCACCGCACAACCATCGCCGCCAACGGCCAGGGAGCAGGCCCTGCGCCCGGAGGTCAACGAAGCCCACGTCCGCTTCGTCGGCCTTGGCAAGACCTACCCTGGCCAGCAACAACCGGCACTGCAAGGCATCGACCTGAACATCCGCCGTGGTGAGATCTTCGGCATCATCGGCCGCAGTGGCGCGGGCAAGTCATCGCTGCTGCGCACCATCAACCGCCTCGAACAGCCGAGCCAGGGCCGCGTCCTGATCGATCAGGTAGACATTGCGCTGTTCGACGAAGAGCGCCTGGTGGCGCTGCGCCGGCGCATCGGCATGATCTTCCAGCACTTCAACCTGATGTCGGCCAAGACCGTGTGGCAGAACGTCGAGCTGCCACTGAAGGTGGCGGGCGTGGCCAAGGCCGAGCGCCAGCACAAGGTCCGCGAACTGCTGGAGATGGTTGGCTTGCAGGACAAGCATCACGTCTATCCGGCGCAGCTCTCTGGCGGGCAGAAGCAGCGCGTCGGCATCGCCCGGGCGCTGGTGCATGACCCCGAGATCCTGTTGTGCGACGAAGCCACCTCGGCGCTGGACCCGGAGACCACGGCGTCGATCCTCGAACTGCTGCGCGACATCAACCAGCGCCTGGGCCTGACCGTGGTGCTGATCACCCACGAAATGGCAGTGATCCGCGACATCTGCCACCGCGTGGTGGTGCTGGAACGTGGCGCTATGGTCGAACAGGGCGAAGTCTGGCGCGTGTTCGGCAACCCCCACCATGAAGTCACCCGGACCCTGCTCGCCCCGTTGCAGACAAAGCTGCCCGTGGCTTTGCAGGCAAAGCTGCGCGCCAGCCCTGCGGGCCATGACAGCGCGGTGGTGCTCAAGCTCGCCCTGCTGGGCGAGCCGGCATTGTCCGACCTGTTCAGCGAACTGGGCGGACGCGTGCGCCTGCTCCAGGGCGGTGTGCAGACCATCGGCGAGCATGCGCTCGGGCAGCTGATCCTGTCGATTCAGGGCTCGCCGCATGACACCCATCAATTGCTCGCACGCGCCCGCCGCTGGGCCGAAGACGTGGAGGTACTGGGCCATGTGGCTTGATCGCTTGCTTGAAGGCTTGCTCGACACGTTGCTGATGGTCGGCGTGTCCTCGCTGGTCGCACTGCTGGTGGGGGTGCCGATGGCGGTGCTGCTGGTCACCAGCGACAAGGGCGGTATCTTCGAGGCACCGCTGCTCAATCGAGTGCTGGGCGCCTTCGTCAATCTGTTCCGCTCGATCCCGTTCCTGATCCTGATGGTCGCGCTGATTCCCTTCACCCGGCTGGTGGTAGGTACTACCTATGGCGTGTGGGCTGCCGTGGTGCCACTGACCATTGCCGCGACGCCGTTCTTCGCACGGATTGCCGAGGTCAGCCTGCGCGAAGTCGACCATGGCCTGGTGGAGGCAGCGCAGGCCATGGGCTGCCGGCGTTGGCACATCGTCTGGCACGTACTGCTGCCCGAGGCGCTGCCGGGGATCGTCGGTGGGTTCACCATTACCCTGGTGACGCTGATCAACTCGTCAGCCATGGCCGGGGCGATTGGTGCGGGTGGGCTGGGGGATATTGCCTATCGGTATGGCTATCAGCGCTTCGACAGCCAGATCATGCTGACCGTGATTGCCATGCTGGTGGCCTTGGTGGCGCTGATCCAGCTGGGTGGGGACCGGTTGGCCAAAGGCTTGAACAAGCGTTGAATTCTTCGCGGGCACGCCCGCTCCCACAGGATTATCACTGCTCTGAGGAGCGGTGCGATACCTGGACTGCCCCCTAAAAGTTGGACAGTTCTATGCTGCAGCCTGAGCCCTGTACTCAACAGGGCTCAGGCCATTGAGCTTCAGTTTGATGCGGTCATGGTTGTAGTAGCGGATGTACTCGTCCAGGCCCGCTTTCAACTCATCGACACTCTCAAAGCGCTTCAGGTAGAAAAATTCAGACTTGAGCGTACCGAAGAAGCTTTCCATGGCCGCGTTGTCCAGGCAATTGCCCTTGCGCGACATGCTCTGTTTCACGCCCCGCCCACGGAGTTTGTGACGATACTGAGCCTGCTGGTAATGCCATCCCTGATCTGAATGCAGCACAAGCTTCGGCTTCTCTCCCAAGCAGTCGAGGGCCTTGTCGAGCATGTTCCCAACCAGGCTGTAGCAAGGACGTTTGGCCGTTTCGTACGCCACGATTTCACCGTTGTACAAATCCATCACCGGCGAGAGATAGAGCTTCTGTTGCGCCACCTTGAATTCAGTCACGTCGGTCACCCACTTCTGATTAGGTCGTTGGGCAACAAAATTTCGCTCTAGCAAATTCGCCGCCACCTTGCCGACAACACCACGATAGGAACGGTATTTCTTAGGCCGTACCACTGACTTCAACCCTTGCTCAGCCATCAGTCGTTCAACGACCTTCTTGTTCACCAGCTTGTCCTTTCTTATCACGAGCGCAACGCGGCGATAGCCGTACAGCCCTTTGTGCTCGTGATAGACACGATGTACCAGTTCTTTGAGCGCCGCATGCCTGTCCGGCTTCTGCTGAGCCTTGAGCTGATAGTAGAAGGTGCTGCGCGCCAGCCCGACTACCCGCAGTAGGTCAGGCAAAGGAAATCTGCGCTTGAGTTTGGCGACGATTAAGACTTTTTCGTCCGTGTTCGCTCCTGTTCCTCCCGCATGGCCTTGAGCTCCTTTAGGACAGCGTTCTCCATGCGCAGGTACTCAAGCTCAGCCATCAGCTGCTCTCGAGGCTTTTGCGCATCGTCGGTATTGGTGGGCTTGGCTGGCTTGATTTTCTTCGACACGTTGATTGGCTTTCTTTGCTTGATGACAGTAGGCGAGACAGGACTGCCACTGTAGTACTGCCGCTGCCAAATGCCTATCTGAGATGATTGTCCCAGGTCAAAGTGCGCAGCAGTTTGGCGCAGGGAAAGGCGATGCTCATGCATGTAACTCAGCACCTGCCGCTTGAAGTCCTCGGTATAGCGCCGTGCATGCGAGCCTGGGCTGATGCTGCGTCTCAACTGGTAGCTGGCAACCCAGCGTCGCAGCAGGCTGAAATCGATGCCAAAGTTTCGAGCTACCGTACGGAAACCGTTGCTGCCATCCAAATAGGCAGTGATTGCTGTGAGCTTGAACTGCTCAGTGTACTTAGCCATGAATCCCCCAAGGGTTGGATTGGTGTCCAACTTCTTGGGGGCAGTCCAACCTGTGGGAGCGGGCGAGCCCGCGAAGAGGCCATCAGCCCCAGCGCAGATCCGCAGCCGGCACCGGCCGCCCGAACCAGTACCCCTGCCCCAGCTGGCACTGCTGCTCCAGCAGGAACCGCGCCTGCTCCGCCTGCTCGATCCCCTCGGCATGCACCTGCATGCCCATGCTCCGCGCCAGTGCGACAATCACCCGGACGATGGCGATGTCGTCGTCATCCAGTGGCAAGCCGGCCACGAAGCCTTGGTCGATCTTCAGCTTCTGCACCGGCAGGCGCTTGAGCCGCAGCAGCGATGAATACCCCGTGCCGAAGTCGTCGATGGCCAGGTTCAACCCCAGCTCACGCAGGCGGTGCAACTGCTCCAGCGCCACTTCCGGGTCTTCCATGACCGCACTCTCGGTCACTTCCAGCTCCAGCAGCGCCGGGTCCAGCCCAGTTTCATGCAGTACATCGGCCACCTGCCGGTACAACTCACGCTGGCCGAACAAGCGGCTGGAGATATTGACGGCAACGAACGCCAACGTCCGCCCATCCTCCTGCCACCGCACCATCTGCCGGCAGGCCTCGCGCAACACCCAGGCATCGATCTCGGCAATCAGGCCGGTGCGTTCGGCAATGGGGATGAAATCGCTCGGCGGAACCAACCCACGCTGCGGGTGCCGCCAACGGACCAATGCCTCGACACCGACCATCTGCGCCGTAAACAGGTCATGCACCGGTTGGTAGAACACCCGCAGCTCATCATTGGCCAGCGCCCGGCGCAACTCGCTCGCGGTTTCCACCCGGTGCTGGGCGTGAGCGGTCAGTTCTTCGGTGTACAGCGCATAGCATGCGCGGCCATTACCCTTGGCCTTGAACAGCGCCGAATCGGCATTGCGCAACAATTGCGCGGCGTTCAGGGCGTCGGTGGGGAACAGGCTGATGCCCACGCTGGCACTGATGAACAGCCGGTGATCATCGAATTCGAAGGGCTCACGCATGCGTTCGATGATGCCCTGTGCCAGCTTGCCAGCCTGGCCAACCTGCTGGCAGTTCTCGGCCAGCACAGCGAACTCGTCACCGCCCAGGCGCGCCAGGGTCACGTTGCTGCCAACGGCCTCACGCAGACGCTCGCCTACCAGCTTCAACAACTGGTCGCCAATGGTATGGCCAAGGCCGTCGTTGATGCTCTGAAAGTGATCCAGGTCGAGCAGCAGCAAGGCACAGCCGCGCTTGTTGGCCTGCGCCGAAGCCAGCGCCTGCTCGGCGCGGTCGTTGAACAGCAGGCGGTTGGGCAACCCGGTGAGCGGGTCATGGTGGGCCAGGTAGGCCAGTTCCTGTTCGGAATGCTTGATCGCGCTGATGTCGCTGAACACCGCCACGTAATGGCTCAGCTCGCCACTGTCGTCACGGATGGCGCAAATCGTCTGCCACTGCGGATAGATCTCACCGCTTTTACGACGGTTCCAGATCTCGCCACTCCACTCACCCTTTTCGGCCAGGGCGGCATAGATCTGCTGATAGAACGGCACGCCGTGGCGGCCCGACTTGAACTTGCTGGGGCGATGGCCCAGCACTTCTTCCTGTTGGTAGCCGGTGATGCGCATGAAGGCGCGGTTGACATGCACGATCAGGCCTTGGCGGTCAGTGACCAGCACGCCCTCCAAGGTGCTGTCGAACACCGCCGCAGCCATGCGCAGGCGCTCGCGGTCCTCGCTGCGCAGGCGCGCGCCGATACCGATGAAATTGAGCAGACGGGCGCGGGACACGAAGATCAGCAAGGCACTGACCAGCACCCACACCACTACGTTGATCTGTCGGCCCACGGTCAACGCCAACGGGTCGTCAGACATACTGCGCAGGACCACCTCGGCCAGCACCAGCCAGAGGAACGAGAGCACCACATACAGCGCGGCCATGCGCAAGGCGTCGCGAACGGAAACAGACATGTCGGGGGGGAAAGCCCATGAAAAATGATGGGGCATTATAAAGGCTGAAACATGCCGTGACTTCCTATCTGAAAGGGTGACTGGTTTTATTTCCCTGCCAAGGGATAATCACCCCCTTCTCCCTGCATTCCCGAGAGCTTCTACATCTATGTGGTACAACGGTCTGCTCGACTTGTCGGCCTGGCAACTGGTTGGCGTCACCTTGCTGATGACCCATGTGACCATCGTCAGCGTCACCATCTACCTGCACCGCTATTCCGCCCACCGTGCCCTGGAGCTCAATGGCGCGCTCAAGCACTTCTTCCGTTTCTGGCTGTGGCTGAGCACGGCGCAGAACACCCGCGAATGGACGGCCGTGCACCGCAAGCACCACGCCAAGTGCGAAACCCCGGACGACCCGCACAGCCCGGTGCACAAGGGCCTGGGCACAGTTTTGCGCAAAGGCGCCGAACTGTACCGCGAAGAGGCACGCAACCCCGAAACCCTGCGCATCTATGGCAAGAACTGCCCGGAAGACTGGATCGAGCGTAACCTCTACTCTCGCTACAAGCTCGGCGGCATCGTGCTGATGGCGGCCATCGACCTGCTGTTGTTCGGCACCATCGGCATCACCATCTGGGCAGTTCAGATGATGTGGATTCCGTTCTGGGCCGCCGGCGTGGTCAACGGCCTGGGCCACGCGGTCGGCTACCGCAATTTCGAATGCCGCGACGCCGCCACCAACCTGGTGCCGTGGGGCATCGTCATCGGTGGCGAAGAGCTGCACAACAACCACCACACCTACCCCAACTCGGCCAAGCTCTCGGTCAAGCCCTGGGAGTTCGACATGGGCTGGGCGTGGATCCGCCTGTTCTGCCTGCTGCGCCTGGCCAAGGTGCAGCGTGTCGCCCCCATCGCCCACCGCGTCGAGGGCAAGGCCAGCCTGGACATGGACACAGCCATGGCCATCCTCAACAACCGTTTCCAGATCATGGCCCAGTACCGCAAACTGGTGATCGGCCCGCTGGTCAAGCAGGAGCTGGCCAAGGTCGATGCCTCGGTGCGCCATCGCTTCCGCCGTGCCAAGCGCCTGCTCTCGCGTGAAACCAGCCTGCTGGAAGACCGCCACCAGGTGCGCATCGAGCGCATGCTTGCCCACAGCCAGGCATTGAAAACCATCTACGAAAAACGTCTGGCCCTGCAACAGATCTGGGCCCGCACCAGTGCCAACGGCCACGATATGCTCGCGGCCATGAAGGACTGGGTACACGAGGCCGAGGCCAGCGGCATCCATGCCCTGCACGACTTCGCGGCACAGCTGAAAACCTATTCCCTGCGGCCCACCGGCGCCTGATAGCCGCTGATCGGCACGCCCTGCAACGGGGCGTGCCTGCTGGAACTTCCCCGCTGAAAATCCACTCAAATCCGGCACATCGCCCGCGTGGCGGGCCGGTTAGTGGCCGCGCGCCTCATCAATGAGAACTGCTCCGTGCTCATGGCCAAGAACCCTCCTTCGTCATTTTCAGGTACACCGCCTCCCGAAGCTGCACAAACCTTGCTGGCCCTGTTCCATGCCCAGGGCGAAGTCGCCCGCCTGAGTGAGCGCGAACAGCTCTACAGCTCGCTGCTCGACAGCGTCAACGCCGTACTCTGGGCCTTCGACTGGGAAACCCGCCAGGTGCTCTACGTCAGCCCGGCCTACGAGCGCATCTTCGGGCGCCCGGCCAGCCTGGTGCTGGCCGACTACAACGAATGGCGCGACAGCATCTACCCCGACGACCTGGAGTTCGCCGAACGCAGCCTGGCCCAGGTGCTGCTCAAGGGAGCCGTGGAGGACCGCGAGTACCGCATCCTCAACGCCAGCGGCCAGGTGCGCTGGCTCAGCGACAAGTGCTACATCAATCAGCAGAGCGAAGGCGAGCGGGTGATCATCGTCGGCATCGCCGAAGACATCACCGAAAAGAAGCAGCTCGAAGGCGAACTGCAGCGCCTGGCCACCACCGACGTCCTGACCCAGAGCAGCAACCGCCGGCACTTCTTCGAGTGTGCCCGGCAGGCCTTCGACAGTGCCCGAGAGGACGGCACGCCTCTGGCCTTCCTGCTGCTGGACATCGACGACTTCAAGCGTATCAACGACAGCTACGGGCACCAGGAAGGTGACCAGGTGCTGCAGCGCATCGCCGACAGCGGCAAGGCCGTGCTACGTCGCGGTGACCTGTTCGGGCGCATCGGCGGTGAGGAGTTCGCGGCGGTGTTCCCGGGCTGCAATGCCCAAGTCGCCGAGCAGATTGCCGAGCGGTTGCAGCGGGAAATTCAGCGCCAGGGCTTCAGCCATGGCGATGAGGTGTACAACGTTACGGTGAGCCAGGGGCTGACCGGGCTGACGGATGAAGACGAGTCGCTGGACAGCTTGTTCGCCCGCGCCGACGCGGCGATGTACCGGGCCAAGCGGCAGGGTAAGAATCAGATAGTTCGCGGCTGACTGGGGCTGCGAAGCGGCCCCGATTTCTCAAGTAGGCGATTGTTCTTCAGGAGCAGGTGATTCCTCAACACTCACCTTAATCTCCTCCTGCGGCTTTACCTCAGGATTCTCCACCTTGCGCAACCGGCTCAGCTCCGGCAGCCCAATCTTCAGCAAACGCGCCGTCTTGCTGCTGGCGATCTTCTCCAGCCCCTGATCCGCCGGCAGGCGCGCCAGTTGCCCGGCCAGGTTCAAGGCGAGGATCTCCCGCGAATACACCCCGCCACCCAGCTGATAGATTGCCGCGATCAGCTCACGCAGGCTCAGCGGCAAGCGCCAGCGGGTACGCAGCGCCGAGCCGAACGCTGCGCCGAACTCATTGAGCGACAGCTGCACCCGGTCTTCGTCCAGCTCGCCCCCGGCCAGGCGCCACTCCTGCAGGCAACGAAGCACCGCCAGGTCGCCCAGGCAATGCAACAGGCCGGCACAGTAGCAGCGCTCCTGATCCAGTTCGAGCATGCGCGCCAGCGTGCGGGCGTATTCGGCCGTGTGCAGCGACAGGTTCCAGTAATGCGTGGCATGTTGCGTCAGCAGCGGGTCGCTCAGCCGCGCACTGCGCTTGAGGGCAAGGCCGAGAATGAGGTTCATGCTCTGGGTGCTACCGAGCTTGTTCAGCGCCTGCATCAGCGTCTGCACCGGTGCGTCACGGTGCAGGCTGGCACTGTTGGCGGCGGCGATGAGCACCGCCGTGATCTGCGGGTCGTCGCGCACTTCCTCTTCGAGCACCTTGAGGTTCAGGCCCTGCGGGTTGAGTGCGCGCTTGATCGCCACCTGCACATCGGCGAACAACGGCCCGCCATCGGCAGTGGCGCGGCGTTGTTCGAGGTAAGCCGGCAGGTTGGCGCCAGGCTGCAACGGCGGCACCGGGCAGGTGATCCGCTCGCCCACGGCCAGCAGCAACTCTTCCAGGCTTTTGCGCAGCTTGTCCAGGTTCAGCGGTTTGCTCAGGTAAGCCGTGGGGTGCAGCGGTAGCGCTTCGCGCACACTGGCGCTATCGCTGCGGTTGCTCATGAGAATGAAAGGCAGCTCGGGGCCTTTGGCGCGCACGTTGCGCAGCAGGTCGAGGCCATCGCAGCCTGCCAGCTCACGGGCTGCGATGATCAGGTCAGGTTTGCTGGCCAGCGCAGTCAGCGCTTGCGAACCGTCGGCGCAGACTTGCAAGCGGGCGTCGCAACGCACGCTGAGCAGCATTTCGCTCAGCATTTCGCGTACCCAAGGGTCGCCTTCGGCGATCAATACGCAAGGTGGGGTGGGGTCTGCAGCACTCATGGCCAACTCCTGGTTATCCCTGACACACAGTCCTTCGCAGCTTCCAAGGCAAATCCTTTCACCACCATAGCCTCACCCGGCTTTTCTGGGCACAAAAAAAACCCGCCTAGGCGGGTTTTTTCATGAAGCGCGTCACATCAGGCGAGTTCAGCGAAGCACTCTTCGATGATGGCCAGGCCTTTGTCCAGCAGTGCGTCTTCGGCGGTCAGCGGAACCAGGATACGCAGGACGTTGCCGTAGGTGCCGCAAGACAGCAGGATCAGACCCTTGTCGCGTGCCTTGGCCACAACCTGGGCAACGGCAGCAGCGTTCGGGGTGTGGGTGCCTTTTTCGAAGACTTCCACAGCGATCATCGAGCCCAGACCACGGACGTCGCCGATGATCGGATGCTTTTCCTGGATCTTGCGCAGGCCAGTGGTCAGGTGCTCACCAACAGCCTTGCTACGGTCCAGCAGCTTCTCTTCCTCGAACACCTGGATAACGGCCAGGGCCGCGGCGCAGGCGATCGGCGAACCGGCGTAGGTGCCGCCCAGGCCGCCCGGAGCGATGGCGTCCATGATTTCGGCCTTGCCGCACACACCGGCCAGCGGGAAGCCGCCAGCGATGGACTTGGCGAAGGTGGTCAGGTCAGGCGCAACGCCCATCTGCTCCATGGCGAAGAAGGTGCCGGTACGACCAGCGCCGGTCTGCACTTCGTCGGCGATCAGCAGGATGCCGTGCTTGTCGCACAGCTCGCGCAGGCGCTTCATCAGCTCTTTCGGCGCTGGCAGGAAGCCGCCTTCGCCCTGGACTGGCTCGAGGATGATCGCGGCGATGTCGCGTGGCTCGGCATCGTTCTTGAAGATGCGCTCGACCGAGGCAATGGCGTCGTCAACGCTGACACCGTGCAGTTCGCTCGGGAACAGGGCGCGGAAGATGCCGCCTGGCATCAGGCCCATGCCAGCGGAGTACGGCACGACCTTGCCGGTCAGGCCCAGGGTCATCATGGTACGGCCGTGGTAGCCGCCGGTGAAGGCGATCACGCCAGCGCGGCCAGTGGCTGCACGGGCGATCTTGACGGCGTTTTCAACGGCTTCGGAGCCAGTGGAAACCAGCAGGGTCTTCTTGTCGAAGTCGCCTGGCACCAGCTTGTTGATCTTTTCGCACAGCTCGACGTAAGGCTCGTAGGCCAGCACCTGGAAGCAGGTGTGGCTGACCTTGGTCAGCTGCTCTTGCACAGCTGCAACCACTTTCGGGTGCAGGTGGCCGGTGTTGAGTACTGCGATGCCGCCGGCGAAGTCGATCAGTTCGCGGCCTTCAACGTCGATCACCGTCGAGTTCTTCGCGGATTCCACGAAGATCGGGTGGATCTGGCCGACGCCACGTGGGACGGCGGCTACACGACGTTGCATCAAGGATTCGTTGGTCTTGCTCATAAAGCCCTCATTGCGCCGACAGCGGCGCTTTTATTCGGGGGTGGCCGGGTGTGTTCGCGAACAGTATTCGTTGATCGACTGCCGTAAACGCCCTGTCCACCAGGTACTGCGATGTCAAAAAGGCCAGCGAGACGTCGCTCTCGCGCCCCGCTGGCAGAGGTAAAACCTTTTACCTGGCGATCAGACGCTGATGCACAGGTATTTGATTTCGAGGTAGTCCTCGATACCGTATTTGGAACCTTCGCGGCCCAGGCCCGAAGCCTTGATGCCGCCGAATGGCGCCACTTCGTTGGAGATCAGGCCGGTGTTGATGCCGACCATGCCGTATTCCAGGGCCTCGGCGACACGGAACACACGGCTCATGTCACGGGCGTAGAAGTACGAGGCCAGGCCGAACTCGGTGTCGTTGGACATGGCGATCACTTCGGCTTCGTCTTTGAAGCGGAACAGCGGCGCCAGTGGGCCGAAGGTCTCTTCCTTGGCGACAGCAGCGGTGTTCGGCACGTCGACCAGGATGGTCGGCTCGAAGAAGTTGCCTTCGATCAGCTTGCCACCGGACAGCACCTTGGCGCCTTTGCCTACGGCGTCTTCGATGTGTTCCTGGACCTTGGCGACAGCCTTGCCGTCGATCAGCGGGCCAGTGGTGGTGCCTTCTTCCAGGCCGTTACCGATCTTCAGCTTGGCGACAGCAGCGGCCAGCTTCTGGGCGAACGCGTCGTAGACGCCATCCTGCACGTAGATACGGTTGGCGCAGACGCAGGTCTGGCCGTTGTTGCGGTACTTGGAGATGATCGCGCCCTCGACCGCCTTGTCCAGGTCGGCGTCATCGAACACGATGAACGGAGCGTTGCCGCCCAGCTCCAGGGAAACCTTCTTGATGTCCTTGGCGCACTCTTCCATCAGCTGGCGGCCGATTTCGGTCGAGCCGGTGAAGGACAGCTTGCGTACCAGGGAGTTGCCGGTCAGCTCGCCGCCGACTTCGCCAGCGCTGCCGGTAACGACGCTCAGCACGCCAGCCGGGATGCCGGCACGGTTGGCCAGCTCGACCAGGGCCAGGGCGGAGTAAGGGGTCTGCGAAGCAGGCTTGAGCACCATGGTGCAGCCAGCGGCCAGGGCCGGGCCGGCTTTACGGGTGATCATGGCGGCCGGGAAGTTCCACGGGGTGATGGCCGCGGTAACGCCGATCGGCTGCTTGATGACGATCAGGCGCTTGTCTGGCTGGTGGCCCGGGATGGTGTCGCCGTAGACACGCTTGGCTTCTTCGGCGAACCACTCGATGAACGAGGCAGCGTAGGCGATTTCGCCCTTGGCTTCGGCCAGTGGCTTGCCTTGCTCGGTGGTCATCAGGCGAGCCAGGTCGTCCTGGTTCTCGATCATCAGTTCGAACCAGCGACGCAGCTTGGCCGAACGCTCCTTGGCGGTCAGTGCACGCCAGGCCGGCAGGGCCTTGTCGGCGGCTTCGATGGCGCGGCGGGTTTCCGCGGTGCCCATCTTCGGCACGGTACCGATGACTTCACCAGTGGCCGGGTTGGTCACATTGATGGTCTGGCCGCTGTCCGCATCCAGCCACTCACCGTTGATGAAGGCTTGCTGGCGGAACAACTGAGCGTCTTTGAGCTGCATGTCGGCTTCCCGAATTGTTGATTGTTTGAAAAGCGCCCAAGGCAGGGCATCGAGCGTTTGAAATCTCAAACGAATGCTAAGCGGCTGCTGGGGTGTTGGACAATAGGCCGTTCGAAAAAAAGAACGAATGGTTGAACACCCTATCCGGAAATGGTCGCTACAGGGTAGACGATCGAGCGGAGGGAAATGTGAAGGGTGGAGGGTTCGCCGTGACATCTTTGGCGCCTGGGAGATCGAGCGCCGCCCGCGCGGCGCATCGCGGGCAAGCCCGCTCCCACATCTGTTTCGGGCCAATCTCTCCTGTGAAGCCAACAGGGACCGCCTTGTTGGCATGGCAATGCATCTCGGTGGGCGCTGATGCCGCTCCACCAGTCTCCAGTCATGCACCAAGGCGGATCCTGTTGGCGGCACAGGAGAGACTGGCCCGAAACAGATGTGGGAGCGGGCTTGCCCGCGATGCGCCGCGCGGGCGGCGCTCGATCTATGCACCCATACAAAATCTACGTCAGGCCAACCAAAGTCAGAACGCCTTGGCCAGGTCGATCACCAGGGCCCGATAGCCAACGGAACCCGGCTGGCGGCTGTGCACCTTGAGTTCCACCAATACCTCCTGGGTCCCTCGACGCACTTCATTGAGCACCGTGGTGGTCAGCTTCTCGGGCGTAAGGAAATTCACCGAAGCCGAATAGATGAATTGGGTATCGGTCTCTGGCCGGTAGGCCACCACCGAGGTCACCGGGCTATACCATTCGTCGCCACGCTCCTTGCCGTATTCCCAGACCTGCTCGACCGTGCCCTTGGCTTCATCGATCCTGTATTCCACCGCCCGGCTGTAGTTGCCACTGAGCCTGGTGGGCGCAAAGTCGCGCCCCCAGCCGTTGTCGAACACGGTCAGCGTGCCTTTGCCAGTGAGCCAGGCGGTGTGCTGGGTCCAGGACCAGTCGAAGCCTTCGCTCTCGACGGGGGTCAGCACCTTCTCGCGCAGGCGCTGCGGCCAGCCCTGTGGTGAAGCCAGAATCCACTTCACCTGCTTGTCCCGACCGATCTTCACCACCCCTTGATGGCGAGCTGAAACGATAATGCTGTCGTCATCGGCGTCGTAGTCAATGGCATTGACATGGGCCCAGTTGCGCCCGGTGCCCACGCCTGGGGTATCACCGAACGGCAAGTCGCCTTCGGCCAGTTCGTTGGCCAGGCGGTCGTCCTGCTTCTGTACACCTTCTGGCAGCTGGATCGCCGCCTTGCCCAAGGTTTCCAGCAAGTCGCCGCGGTAGGGGTCGAGAATCTGGTTCAGGTCCCAGAAGTCCTGCACGTCGCCGGCTTCGTTGACCTCGATGATGTGGTCTCGTATCGAACGCACCCGCTTGCCGTCCGGGCGCCGATAATCACTGGTGCCGACGCGCAGCAGGTAGGTGCCGTTGGCGGTTTCGCGGATCTCGTGGGAGAAGTCGGCAAACTTGTCCGGCAGGTTGCGCTGCCAGATACGCCGGCCCAGCAGGTCGAACTTGGAATAGGTCTGGCCCTGCCCCCAGATCAGCTTGCCGTCGCGGGTCTGCTGGAAGCCCATGGTCCCGCCCAGGCCGTCGCGGCGGTTGGAGTCGTGGATCTGCTCGATGTCCAGGTACCAACGCACGTCACCGTTGCTGTCGGAGATCCAGTTGTTGCCGACCTGGTCCCATTCCGCGGCGCCGCCCAGGCCGTTCCACTTGAAGGCACGGCCACCGGGAATGTCACCTTGCAGGTGGTTGAACAGGTACAGGCGCTGCTCGAAGCCTGGCGCCACCTTGACCGGTTCGACCTCCGGCAGCGCGGCGGTCTGCTTCGCCACCACTGGCAGGCGCACGGCCGGAGCATAGATCTGGTACTGCTCGCGGATGCGCTCGCCGTCGAGCTTGTAGGTCACTTCCACCTGGTTGACGTAGTCCGGGTACAGGCCGAATACCGGGATACCGCCATAGGTCCACAGCGAGCGCTCGGACACCTCGTAGGCAATGTCCACGCCGCGCTCGCCCTTGCCGCGCACCCGCACATGGGCGGCGCTCAGGCTGCGCCCACCGTCGCGGATGATCGCGGTCAGCGGCGCCAGGCGGTACGGGTTGACCACCACATCGCCGAGCAGCGCCTCGGTGCGCTCGGGGACCTTGGCAGTAAGGCAGGCGCCTTCGGGCAGTACTGGGGTTTCAGTCTTGGCGTTCATGGCAAAGCTCCTTTTTACTCAAAAGTCGTAACGGGCGGTGGCGCCGAAGGTGCGCGGGGTACCGAGCACGCCGGCGTACCCACCGTTGGCGGAGTTCCACAGGCTGGTGAAATAGGTCTTGTCGCCGGCGTTCTTCACCCACAGCGACAGGTCGACCACGCCGTCGCCCTGGTCCAGGCGCACACCGGCGGAGAGGTTGACCAGCGCGTAGCTGGGGATCTGGCCGAAGTCGGAATCGTCGATGGTGCCCACCGCCCGCGAGCGGAATGCATAGCTGGCGGTGACGTAGGGTTCGACGTGCTGGCTGGCCTGCCACTTGTATTCGCCGTTGAGGTTGGCGATGTACTTGGAGGCGCCGACCACCTGGTGGCCGGACAGGTCGCAGGTGGCCGTGGCATTGGCCAGGCTCACTTCCGGCGGGCACGGTGCGTCGTCGTACTTCAGGTAGCGGACGTCGTTCCACGAGCCGTTGAAGTTCACCGTCAGGCCTTTGATCGGCAGCGCCGTGGCTTCGAACTCCAGGCCGCGCGAGCGCACGCTGCCTGCGTTGGCCAGGTACTGCACGCGGTTGATCTGGTCGTAGACGTTGGCCTGGTAGCCATGCACCTCGGTCCAGAACAGGTTGGTGTTGAGCTGCAGGCGGTTATCGAACAGCGTGCTCTTGAGGCCCAACTCGGCGTTGTTGGCCCGCTCGGTGCCGACCAGCAAGGAGTCGGTGCCCAGGCGCGGCGCGGCGCCGACGGTGAGGTTGACGCCACCAGACTTCTCGCCGTGGGTCAGGGTGGCGTAGCCGAGCAATTGCTCGTTGAAGCGATAGCTCAGCCCCAGCAGCCCGGAAGGGCTGAAGCTGTACTGGTTGAGGTCGCCCGAATCGTACGCCCCCACCCTGCCCTGGCGCGCAGCGGCGGCCGCACCGGTTACAGCAGCACCACCGGTTGGCGCGTCGCGGGTCACCCAGGCGCTCTTTTCCTCGTAGGTGCCGCGGATACCGGCGGTGAAGTCCAGGCGATCGGTAAGGTGCCAGGTGCCCTGGGCGAACAGCGCGTAGCTGTCGGTATCGATATGGCCATTGCCGATGGTATTGACGTTGGCCAGGGCGCCGGCCGGGGTGATGTTCCAGATGTCCGCCTGGGGGCCGTAATAGGTGAAGGACTTGTTGTCCAGGTCCTGCTTGAAGTAGTACGCGCCGAGCACATAGTCGAAGACGCCACCGGTGGGCGACGCCAGGCGGATTTCCTGGGAGTACTGCTTGTCGCGTACCGACACCCCAGCGCTGTAGAACACCGGCACATTGAGGCCGTCGTCATTACGCGGGGTGAAGTCCCACCAGCGGTAGGCGCTGATCGAAGTCAGGGTGAAGTCGTTGGGCAGGGTCCAGTTGGCCTCGACCGAGGTACCGCCCTGGAACACCGTCACCTGTTGGTCGGCATCGAAGTTGACCTTGCGGTCCTTGCCCGATACCAGTGTCGCCCCAGCCTGGGCGGCCAGGCTTTCGTAGCGGTTGACGCCATTGATGGTCGGCCCGGTGCTGTAGAGGCTGAGGATGCCGTTGTTGGAATCCTCTTCGTTGTATTCACCGATCCAGCGCAGGTTGAAGGTTTCGCTCGGCTTGAACAGCAGCTGGGTACGAAAGCCCTGGCGTTTGCCACCGTTGAGCTCGTCGCCGTTGTGGATGTTCTTCACATAACCATCGTCTTCGGTGTGGTAGGCACTGATGCGCCCCGCCAGCGTCTCGGTGATCGGCCCGGAGTAACTGCCCTGGGTCTGCAGGTAACCGTCCTCGCCAATCGATTGCTGAATGCTGCCCTCGGGGTGGAAGGTCGGTTTGCGCGTGGTGATGTTCAGCACCCCCGCCGTGGTGTTCTTGCCGAACAGCGTACCCTGCGGGCCGCGCAGCACTTCCAGCTGGTCGACATCGAGCAGGTCGAACACCGCCATGCCCGGCCGCCCGAGGTAGACGTTGTCCAGATAGATGCCGACGCTGCCTTCCAGGCCATCGCTGGCCGGGTTGTTGCCCAGGCCACGAATCGAGATGCTCGACTGCCGCGCATGCACATAGGCGACATTGGTGCTGGGCACCAGCTGTTGCAGATCCTGCACACGGTAGATGCGCTGGGTTTCCAGGGTTTCGCTGCTGAGCACACTGATGGGCGTGGGCACGCTCTGCGCGGTTTCCTCGCGGCGGCGGGCATTGACCGTGACCGTGCCGAGCTTGGCTTCCTGCTCCACGGCCGGCGTGGTGCTGACGGGTTCTTCGGCAAAGCTGCCGTTGGATGCTGCCAGCAACACGCCGGCGGCCAAGGGTTGCAAGGTAAAGCGCGACGCGCGCGCAGGCCAACGGGAAAGTCCAGACATGCAAATGCTCCTTGAGGCTGCGGCCCTGGGCGAGCATTTCCGTTGGCGGAACCGAATCGCGGTCAGTTGGGCTTATATTCTTTTAAGAGATATAAATATTTTTAAATCATATTTTGTGGAATAAGTGACTCCCTTTATAAGGGGGCTGACCCTCTTCATCAATTGCATTCGACCGAAAGTTTTCATGTAGAAAATGCATATCGACCTACGCCAGCTCCGCCACTTCATCGCCCTTGTCGAGCACCGCAGTTTCGTCGCTGCGGCGGCTGCGGTGAATCTGTCGCAATCGGCCTTCAGCCGCAGCATCCAGACCCTGGAGCACAACATCGGCTGTCGCCTGGTCGACCGTGCCAGCAAAGAGCTTTCACCCACTCGACAGGGCTTGCTGGTGCTGGAGCATTCGCGGCGCCTGGTGCATGGCGCGCATAATCTGGTCAACGAGATTCACCAGTTCAATGGCGCCACCACCGGCGTGGTGCGCTTCGGCTCCGGCCCGGCACCGGCTGGCGGCCTGGTGCCAAAGGCCGTGGCGCGCTTCGTGGCCGAGTACCCGGCGGCGCGCACCTGCTTCCAGGTGGATAACTGGCAGGCGCTGAACCGCAAGCTGATCGCCGAAGAGATCGAGTTCTTCGTGGCCGACACACGGCAGTTCGAGTCTGACCCGGATTACCGCGTGCACAAGCTGGCACCGCAACGCTGGCACTTCTGTTGCCGGGCCGGGCACCCGCTGACCGAGCAGGCCGAGGTACGCGCACGGGACGTGTTCGACTACCCGTTGGCAACTACTTTCCGCCCACCGAACATCCGCAAGATCCTCAGCGATCTCAGCGGCCGCCAGGACTTTCTGCCGACGGTGGAGTGCGAGCATGGGTATGCATTGCTGAACGTGGTGATGCATTCGGACACCATTGGCATCGCCTGCAATGCCAACTTGCGGCCTTACCAGATGGAGCGGGGGCTGGTGGCGTTGAAACTGGTGGACCTGGCAGCGGAGCAGGAAGAGGCGTTCTATACCCGCTATGGGGTGGTGAGCCGGGTGGGGTATGGCTTGTCGCCGTTGGCGCAGGGGTTGGTCAGGCAGTTGATTGCCTGTGATACCGAGGTGTAGCTGGCGGGGGCTTCGCCCCCGTTTCGCGACACGAGGCCGCTCCCACATTTGATTGGCGTACGCCGTGCTTTTTGTGGGAGCGGCCTTGTGTCGCGAAAGGGCCGCAAAGCGGCCCCGGCGATATCAGCCTTTACGCGTGGTCCGGCTCAACTGGCCATCAACCCCCACCGGCACTTCACCGGCCAAGGTCACCCGCCGCACCACCCGCGGCTGGGTGCCGTAGTCATCCACCGCATAATGCTGCGTGGCGCGGTTATCCCAGATCGCCACATCCCCCGCCTCCCAGCGCCAGCGCACGGTGTTCTCCAACCGCGTCACATGCCCCTGCAGCACCGCGAACAGGTGCTGCGAGTCCGCCAGCGAATAGCCTTTGATGCGCTTGACGAAGTGCCCCAGCTGCAATGCACGTTCACCACTGATCGGGTGTACCCGCACCACCGGGTGCTCGGTCTCGTACACGGTCGAGGTGAACACCTTGCGATAACGTTCAAGCTTGGCCGGGTCGACATCGGGCTTGATGCTCGCGTAGTCATATTCGTTGCTGTGCACCGCCCACAGCTTGTCGGCCAGCTCGCGCAACGGCTCGGGCAGTTCCTGGTAGGCCGCCGCCGTGTTGGCCCAGACGGTATCGCCTCCGGAAGCCGGCGCCACCACGCTGCGCAGGATCGAGGCCTTGGGGTAGGCATCAACGAAGGTTACGTCGGTGTGCCAGGAGTTGGCCCGCTGGCCTTCGGCACCGTCCAGTTGCAGCAGGTAGCTGGTGCCGTCCACCACTGGCACGGTGGGGTGGGCGACTGGCTCGCCGAGCAGCTTGGCAAAGCCTTCCTGGCTAAGGTCGTCGAGGTGGGTCTGGCCACGGAAGAAGATCACCTTGTGCTTCACCAGGGCAGCCTGGATGGCATCGATAGTGGCGGCATCGAGGTCGGCGGACAACTTCAACCCACGGATTTCGGCGCCGATGCGGCCGGCAACCGGGTGAATGTCGAGTTCGAGGTTGTGTGGCACGGAGGCCAGTGCGGCATTGCTCATGGTCGTGGTCCTTGCGGTCATGGTCGGGTTTGGGTTCAGCGGGCGGCCTGCACGGCCTGTTGGTGTTGCAGTGCGGCATCGAGGAAACGCGGTTCGATCCACTCGGAAACCTGGAAGCCACGGCGGATCAGGCGCTCGCGGGCGGCCAGGTCGACGCCCTGCTGCAGCTGGGCAACGAAGTCGGCGTCCAGCCGTGGGTCGAAGTAATGGGCAAGGTCTTCCTTGGCCAGGTCATCGCTGAGGATGCTGCGAGGCCAGTTGGCGTTGCTCGCCACCAGGTCGACATAGGCCTCGCGGTTACGCTCGTCGCGCAGCCAGTTGGTGGCCTGCTCCTGGGCATTGACCAGGCGCTGCACCAGCTCGGGGTATTTGCGAATGAAATCGCCCGTGCCGAGCAACACCGCCTGGGTGCTGCCGGCGCCTGCCAGGTCGCGGGAGTTGACAGGCAGCTCGACCAGCCCGCGCTCACGCAGCGACAACAGGTTGGAAAGCCCCCAGGTGGCATCGATCTGTTTTGCAGCCAGCGCAGCGTTGGCGGCGTTGAAGTCGAGGTTGATCACTTTCAGGTCGCGCTCGGACAACCTCTGGCTGGCCAGCGCGCTGGCGAACGACAACTGGTTGGCGGTGCCGCGGAACACCGCCACGCGCTTGCCCTTGAGGTCGTGCAGGGACTTGATGCCGGACCCCGGCACTACGCCCAGATAGCTCTTCACCCCACGCACCCCGGCCGACAGCACACGGGTATCGAGGCCGTTGGCCTTGCCGACGATCGCCGCCAGGTCGCCCAGGTAGGCGAAGTCGGCCTGGCCATTGGCCAAGGCTTCGTTGACCACGGGGCCTGCGCCCTTGAAGAAGTGCCAGTCGATACGGATGCCGTCTTTGGCAAATTCCTTTTCCAGCAGTTGCTGGTCGCGCAGTACGTCGACCACACCGCCCGCACTGTGCTTGCTGCCGGCGCTGAGGTCGGGCACCGCGATGCGGATGCTTTCCGGCCTGGCCGGCTCGGCTGCGTGGGCGCCCAGGGTAAAGGCCAGACCGAGTGCGGTGATCAGGTGGCGAAGCGGGGTTTTCATGGCAAGGCTCCTTGGCAGGCTGCCACCGGCGATGGCCGGCGCGTTGGCCAGAAGCTAGGCAGGTCTGGTTAGAACCTACAAAGATCAAAACTTCATTTTTCATTAACGGAAAGACATAAACGAGGATTCATGCGGGGCGCGGGGTGGCTTGCGGGAAACGCATGGAAAATATGAGCAAAACGCAATGACGAGAGGGTTCCGCAGGCAGGGACTGCATGCTCTTATCTCTTGAAAGCTGCTTGTGTGAATTTTTAATTCCATGAGCGAATAACGTTGGAACGCTTCGAGAGATGGCCGATGAATGGAGTTCTGAGCAGAGGGCGGGGTTGGCTTCGGGGGCCGCTGCGCGGCCCAATCGCGACGCAAGGCCGCTCCCACAAAGGCTGCGTCTTGCCATGGGCAGTGCCAGTCTTGATTGCGCTGCTGTGGGTCGTGGCGAGCCAGCAGCACTGGATGAGCGAGCAGATCCTGCCGGCGCCCTCACTGGTGTGGCAAAGCGCGCTGGAGTTTGGCTCCGGTGAGCTTTGGGGGCACTTGTGGATAAGTCTGCAGCGGCTGTTCTGGGGGCTGTTGGCTGGCGTCGGCTGTGGCTTGCTGCTCGGCACATGGCTGGGTACCTCACGCCACGCGCAGACCTGGGTACTGCCAACCTTCGTGGCTTTGGCGCAAATCCCTACCCTGGCCTGGATTCCGCTGTTCATGCTGTTCTTCGGTATCGGCGAACTGCTCAAGCTGGTGGTGTTGGTGAAAGCCGTCGTGGTGCCGGTCACCCTGCATACGCTGGTCGGCGTGCGCGACGCGCAGCCGAAGCTGCGCGAAGCCGCCGCCGTGCTGCGCCTGCCACGTCACCTGTTGTTCCTGCGCCTGCTGCTGCCAGCGGCCCTGCCAGCCTTCCTCACCGGGGTGCGCCTGGCCCTGGCGACCGGCTGGACGTCGTTGCTCGCCGTGGAATTGCTGGCCTCCAGCGAAGGCATCGGCTACCTGATGGTCTGGGGCAGGCAGCTGTTCATGCTCGATCTGGTGCTGTTGTGCATCCTGGTGATCGGTCTGGTCGGTGCACTGCTGGAGCGCGGCTTCTCGACCCTGGAGAAGCGCCTGCTGTTCTGGCCTCAACCGGCCACCGGCGAACAACAGCGCGGGCCCATTCCACGGGGCTGGCAAAGCCTGCTGCTGCCAGCGGCTTTGCTGGCGCTGTGGCAGGCGAGCAATAGCTTGGGCTGGATCGACCCGAACATCCTCGCTTCGCCGCTGGATGTGCTGCGCGCGCTGTTCAGCGGGCTGGCCGACGGCTCGCTGCCAGAAGCCATGCTGCTGAGCCTGCAGCGCACCCTGACCGGCCTGGTCCTGGGTGGCGGCGCAGGCTTGCTGAGCGGGTTGCTGCTGGGGCTGTCGCCAAAGGCCGAACGCCTGTTCGGGCCAAGCCTGTCGGCCCTGCGGCAAGTGGCGCTGTTTGCCTGGGTACCCTTGCTCACGGCCTGGTTCGGCCTCGGCGAAGGGGCCAAGCACGTGTTCGTCGGCCTGGCGGCATTCTTCCCGCTGCTGATCGCCACCCAGCGCGGCATCGCCAGCCTCTCGCCACAACTGGGCGAAGCGGCCCGCACACTACGCCTGAACCTGTGGCAACGCCTGCGCCTGCTGGTGCTGCCCGGCGCCGCACCGGCGATATTCGCCGGCTTGCGCCTGTCCTTGATCTACGCCTGGCTGGGCACCATCGGTGCTGAGTACTTCATGCCCTCGGACGGTGGCATCGCCAGCCTGATGATCGGCGCGCAGCAATTGTTCCGCATGGACCAGGTGATGGCCGCAATGGTCCTGATCGGCCTGGTCGGCGCCCTGCTCGGCACCCTCGGCCAACGCCTCGAATCGCGCGCCACGCGCTGGAGAACCGCATGAACGCCTTCAATGCTTCACACCTGCACGCGGCCAATCAGGCCGACACCACGCCGCCGCTGGTCAGCTTCGAAGGCGTCGGCAAGGTCTTCAGCGTCGATGGCCAGCCGTTCGAGGCCATCCGCAACTTCAACCTGGCCATCAACGAAGGCGAGTTCATCGCCATCGTCGGCGCCTCGGGCTGCGGCAAGTCGACCCTGCTGCGCCTGCTGGTCGGGCTGGACACAGACCATAGCGGCAGCATCCGCATCGATGGCCAGGCGGTCAGCGGCATCGGCGGCGAGCGCGGCATCGTGTTCCAGGAGCATCGGCTGTTCCCCTGGTTGACGGTTGAACAGAACATCGCCCTGGGTCTGGTCAACGAACAGCTGACCCAGGGCGAGCGCGCCCGGCGTGTGCACGAGTTCGTGCAACTGGTAGGCCTGGTCGGTTTCGAGTCGGCCTACCCGCACCAGCTGTCCGGCGGTATGGCCCAGCGTGTAGCGATTGCCCGCGGCCTGGTGGCCAGCCCGCGCATCCTGTTGCTCGACGAGCCATTCGGCGCGCTTGACGCACTGACCCGCCAGCAGCTGCAGGACGAACTGCTGGCCATCCGCGAGCGCGCCGGCATCACCACCTTGCTGGTGACCCACGATGCCGAGGAAGCCACCTACCTCGCCGACCGGGTGGTGGTGCTGGAGCCGCGCCCTGGGCGGATCAAGTCAGTGGTGGAAATCGACTTGCCGCACCCGCGCCTGCGCACTGGCGTGGCCTTGCATGGGCTGCGCGAGCAGGTGCTGCATCAGATCACTGGCGATGGCGGTTACCTGCCGCCAGCGGCGCGCCGGGTGGAAGGCCTGCGGCCCGAGCTGATCGCGTTGTGATACTGACTTGCATCGCACCTGTGGGAGCGGGCAAGCCCGCGAATCAGGCGACACGGTGGATGGCACGGGCTTCGCCCGTGTTCGCGGGCGAGCCCGCTCCCACAGGGATCGCGACGATTTTCAGAGACTGAGGATGCAACTCAGCCGAGATCGCGCAGGTAGGTCCAGGGATAGATACCCCGCTCATGCCCATCGCTGAACACCAGCTGCACGCCATACCCCTGCGCCACCACCTGCTCGACGCGCACATCCTCACTCACCAATGACACCCGCCCCTGCAACCTCGCCGCACGGCATTGCGAGCAGGGGCAGGCGCCGCGCAGGCGGGCATGGCTGATGAGCGCTTCGGCATCGACCCATTGCAGCGCCAGCAGCCCCGGCCCACGCTGGTTGCGAATCGCGACTGGGACGTTCATCAGACCGCCCCACGCAATTGCGCCAGGGCAATGCGCACCGCCTTGCGCACTTCAGGATCACTGTCACCCTCGGCCGCTTGCAGCGCTGGCAAGGCGCGGGCCAGGCCCAGTTCACCCAACGCCAGTGCAGCTTCCTTGCGCAGGTTGGCAATGCCATGGCCCAGCAAGCCCGCCAAAGCATCCAGCGCTTCGCCATGACGGAGGCGGCCCAATGAACGGGCGGCGCGCAAACGCACTTGCCAGAAGCCATCGCCCAGCGCCGCCACCAGTGCCGGCCCCGCCTGGGCGTGGCCAACCTTGCCCAACGTCGTCGCGGCTTCTTCGCGTACCTGCCAGGCGGGGTCGCGCAAGGCGCCAACCAGCGCCGGCAGTACCCCGAGGTCTCGAGCAAGGCCCAAAGCGCCAATCGCGGCGCGCCGTACCTCGGTGTCAGGCTCATGCTCAGCCAGTTGCGCCAAAGCCGGCAGTGCCGGCTGGTGTTTGAGCCAACCCAGAATACCCACGGCTTCGCGCCGCACTGCCGCGTCCTGGTCTTCCAGCGCCCGCAGCGCAGGGACGGCGGCGTCCTCCAGACGCAGCTCCCGCAGGGCGCGCAAGGTACTGGCGCGGACAAAGGCATCGGCATGAGTCGTCCACGGCAAAATCAGTTGCCCGGCTTCCGGGGTCTTCAACTCGCTGAGGCTCTGCGCGGCAGCCAGGCGAACTGCTTCTGCACCATCCGCCAGTGCGGCGCACAAGGCCTGTACCACTTCCGGTTCCTCCCAGGCTTCCAGCAGGCGCGCGGCCTCGGCGCGCACTTCGTCGGCGCCATCGACCAACAGGGCGTCGGTCAGCCACGGCAAGGCGTCGGGGTCTTCCAGGTCTGCCAGTTCGATCAGGGCAATGCGCCGCACGCCCGCATCGTCGGCTTCGAGGCGTGGCAGCAGTTCGAGAATCTCGGGGTTGTCGGTGCTTCGTTCGCTCATGGCGCGATCCTTGGCGGCGGATGACAGGGATGAATCAGCGCAGCAGGTACGGGATGTCGACCTTGACAGCACCGGTGGGGCAGTCTTTCTCGCAAGGCATGCAGTACCAGCACTCGTCGAATGCCATGTAAGCCTTTTGCGTGGCTGGGTTGATCGCCAGCAGGTCCATGGGGCAGACCTCGACGCAGACAGTGCAGCCTTTTTCGGCGATGCACTTGTCTTCGTCGATGGTCACCGGGGCGCTGCTGCGAAAGAATATTTCCTGGGGCTGGTAGGCCATTTCACGGGGTCCTTGGGGCCTTCGGCCCTCTGTTTCATTCAGGCAGCGTCGGCTTTCACCCGCAGCCGGTCATAGGCGGTCTGTTCCTGGGCATCCAAGGCGATCAGGTAGGGCTCGACAGCCTTCTTGAAGCTGGTCATCTCGCCGTCTTCGCCCTTTTTAAGATGGCAATGGCAGAACCATTCGCCATCGTTGCGCTCGGGGAAGTCCACGCGGTGGTGGTAAAGGCCCCAGCGGCTCTCCTCACGGAACAGCGAGGCCCGCGCCGCCATCTCGGCACAGTCGCGGATCACCGAGACCTCCATCGCCCGCATCAGCTCATGCGGGTTGCTGGCTTTCATCTGCTCGAGATCACGTTCGATTTCGGCAAAGCGCGCCAGGCCGATTTCCATTTTCTTGGTCACCTTTGGCGGCTGCAGGTAATCGTTCACCATGCGCCGAAGCTTGTACTCGACCTGCGCCGGCGGCAGGCCATGCTCACGGTGCAGCGGGGCGAACACCCGCGTGCGTTCGCGTTCGACCTGCCCGGCATCGACCTCGGCCAATTCCCGCTCGGCCACGTACTTTGCGGCGTTCACACCGGCAAACCAGCCGTAGGTAAACGCACCGAGCATGTAGTTGTGCGGCACTGCTGCCATGTCACCGGCGGCATACAGGCCCTTGACGCTGGTCTCGGCCTTCTCGTTGACCCACACCCCCGACGCCGAATGCCCCGAGCAGAGGCCGATCTCGGAGATATGCATCTCGACCATGTGCTGGCGGTAGTCGGTGCCACGCCCGGCATGGAACTGCCCGCGGCTGGGGCGCTCATTGCTGTGCAGGATCTCTTCGATGTTCTGGATGGTTTCTTCGGCCAGGTGGTCGAGCTTGAGGAACACCGGGCCGTTGCCGCCTTCGAGCTCCTGGTGGAACTCCCACATCATCTGCCCGCTCCAGTAATCGCACTCGATGAAGCGTTCGCCCTTGCTGTTGGCGGTGTAGCCACCAAGGGGGCCGGTGACGTAGGCGCAGGCCGGGCCGTTGTAGTCCTTGATCAGCGGGTTGATCTGGAAACACTCGAGGTTGGCCAGTTCGGCGCCAGCGTGGTAGGCCATGGCATAGCCGTCGCCGGCATTGGTCGGGTTCTCGTAGGTGCCCATCAGGTACCCCGAGGATGGCAGGCCCAGGCGCCCGGCAGCGCCACAGGCAAGGATCACCGCCTTGGCCCGTACCACGCGAAACTCGCCAGTGCGGCAATCAAAACCCATGACACCGGCAGCCGCGCCTTCGGCGTCGAGCAGCACGCGGGTGCATACCATGCGGTTACTGATCTCGACCCGGGCGCGCTTGAGCTGGCGATAGAGCACTTTCTTGATGTCGTGACCTTCAGGCATGGGCAGCACATAGGCGCCCATGTGGTGGACCTTCTTCACCGCGTAATCGCCAGTCTCGTCCTTCTCGAACTTGACGCCCCAGCGGTCGAGTTGCTCGATGGTTTCGAAACTGTGGGTGGCATAGGCATGCACGGCGGCCTGGTTGACGATGCCGTCGTTGGCCACGGTGATTTCCTTGGTGTACTGCTCGGGCGTGGCATGGCCGGGAATGATGGCGTTGTTCAGGCCGTCCATGCCCATGCTGATGGCGCCGCTGCGCTTGACGTTGGCCTTGTCCAGCAGCAGTACGCGCAGGCGCTTGTCGTGCTCCTTGGCCTTGATCGCCGCCATCGGCCCGGCAGTGCCGCCACCGATGACGATGATGTCGTAGTCCTGGGTCTCGATGCTCATGCCTTGCTCCCCTTCTGACGGTCGATGCGCAGGCGGTACTGGAAGGCATCGCCGCGGTAATACAGGTGTTCGAAGTCCAGCGGCGTGCCGTCGGCGGCGTGGGTGAGGCGTTCGATACGCATGATCGGCGCGCCTTCTTCCACCTCCAGCGCCTGGGTCAGGTCGCTGTCTGCCAACACCGCGTCAATGGCCAGGTCGGCGTGGCCCAGCGCAATGCCGCAGTCGTTTTCCAGCAGCAGGAAGATGTCGCGGGTGACCAGGTCGGCCTTTTCCAGCTTTTCGCCGACCGCCTTGGGCAGCCAGGTCAGCTCCAGCGACACCGGCTCGCGGTTGATCAAGCGCACCCGGCGGATCTCGGTAACCAGGCTGCCCTCCTCGACCTGCAGCCGCGCGGCGACCAGGGCATTGGCCGGCACATGACGGAAGCTGCGCAGGCGGTTGAGCACCTCGTAGCCCATCTGCGTCATCGACTCGCCCAGGCCCTGCAGGGTGCTGACGTTCTGGAACGCCTTGGGTTTGGCGACGAAGGTGCCTTTGCCGTGGATCTTGAAGATCAGCCCTTCTTTCTGCAGGTCACCCAACGCCTGGCGCACGGTGATACGGCTGACCTCGAATGCCTTGCCCAGCTCGCTTTCCGAGGGCATGCGACTATGCGGTGGATAAGTACCGTCGAGGATGCGCTCGCGCAGCAGTTCCTTGAGCTGGGTGTAGAGCGGTACCGGGGACAGGGGGAGCAGTTCGGCCATGATTCTCTTCGCTGATCGAGCACTTGTTATAACAAGTTGTGACCAGAGGATAGAAGACATAAGAATCGCTAAGGAAATACTGAAATTGCATATGGATAGATGGATTTGTCGCGGCCTGTACCGGCTCTCTCGCGGCTAAAGCTGCTACTACAGACAGCGCAGTACCTGTGGGTGCGCCTTTAGCCGCCAAGGGCCAGGCGAGAAAACAGCGATAGATCAAGGCGATGGACGCCGCCGAATCAGATGGGTATGATGCGTGCGCGTTGCACTCGTAGCTCAGCTGGATAGAGTACTGCCCTCCGAAGGCAGGGGTCGTGGGTTCGAATCCCGCCGAGTGCGCCATATCAGAAAAGCCCTGGGAGCATGCCCGGGGCTTTTTCATTTGTGCGACATGTCGCGTTTCTGGCACTCCCGTGCCATGGGTCATTGATGTTAGCGTGGGTCCCCTCCCGTCCCGACGGGTATCCCATAACAATGATTCGCGAAGGAATGCGTGCTCATGCACCTGAAAAAACTCTCCACCGCCCTGATGCTGGCCAGCATTGGCCTGTTCACCCAACCGGCCCAGGCCAACCTGTCCCAGCAACAGTCTGCCGCCATCGTCAAAGCTTTCGACGGCAGCAACCCGGCCGACTTCAAGCAATTCCTCGGTAAACTCCAAGGCAGCGACCTGGCCAAGGCCGACAACCTCGCAGCTACGCTCGACGCCTACCTGGCCGGCAAGCCGCTCGCAGCCGAGCAACAAAATGAAATCAACCGCCTGCTCGGCCTGTACACCCGTATCAAATACGCCAAGGCCGCCACAGAAAACCTGCGCGAGCTGGTCGCCATCCCCACCTTCAGCGTCGACGGCGTGCCGCAGCACGAAAACCCCGAATTCCTGAAGATCGCCGACAAGATCAAGACGCTGGCCGAGAGCTTCGGCCTGGCCTTCCGCAATGTCGACAACCGCGTCTACGAGATCTCGCTGGGTGAAGGCAAGGAAGTGGTCGGCATCCACGCCCACGCTGACGTGGTGCCGGTCAACCCGGACAACTGGAAGCTGGCCGACGGCACCCGCCTCGACCCGTTCAAGGTCACCTTGGTCGGCGACCGCATGTACGGCCGTGGCACCGAGGATGACAAGAACGGCATCATCGTTGCGCTGTATGCGCTGAAAGTCGCCAAGGACGAAAACCTGCCCCTGGCCCGGCAGTTCAAGCTGCTGATCGACACCACCGAAGAAACCAGCGGCGACGCCATCCCCTATTACTTCGAGCGCAACCCGCCCCCCGACTACAACCTGGCACTCGATGGCGGCTACCCGGTGGTGATTGCCGAAAAAGGCTACGGCACGGTCATGGCCAGCTTCAGCAAACGCCCGGCCACGGGCAAAGGTGCGGAAATCGTCAACCTGACCGGCGGCCTGGCGACCAACCAGATTCCGACCACGTCGGTGGCGACCCTGGTGGCGGATAACCCGGCGGAACTGGCCAAGCACCTGGAGAAGGCCGGCGCTGAATACGTGAAGCGTAATGGCAATGACTTCAGCATCGATGCCAAGGTCGACGGCAAGAACGTGCTGCTTACCGTGACCGGCGTTTCTGCCCACTCCTCGGAGCCAGAGTCCGGCGTCAACCCGGTGGCGCGCATGCTCGACTTCCTCAATGGCCTGGGCCAGCAAGTGCCGCTCAAGCACAACCACTTCACCGATGCCGCCCGCTACGCCGCCGACAACTGGGGCCTGGACTACCTGGGCAAGAAGCTCGGCATCGGCTTCGAGGACGCGTTCATGGGCCCGCTGACCACCTCGCTGACCTTCGTCGGCGTGGACGACAAGGGTCTCAAGCTGGCCGTGAACCTGCGCATCCCCAAAGGCAAGCCACTGGCCGTGATCAAGGACCAGCTGGCCGACAAACTGGGCAAATGGACCCGCCAGAGCCACACCTCGGTGGCCTTCGACTACAGCCTTGACGAGCCGATGTTCCGCAACCCCGAAGGCGAATGGGTCAAGGCGCTGCTCGATGTGGCCAGCGAAAACCTGGGTATGAAGCATGAATTCGGTACCTCGGCCGGCGCTACCTCGGTGCACGACCTGCCCAACGGCGTGCAGTTCGGCCTGGCAATGCCGGATGTGAAGTACACCGGGCACAACGACAACGAGTTCAAGACCGTGGAACAGTTCATGCTCGACCTGCAAGTGGTGAGCGAGATGGTGGCGCGGATCGGGCAGATGCCGAAGCTTTGAGTCAGCGGTACTGGCCTCTTCGCGGCTAAAGCCGCTCCCACAGGTATGGGGGCAACTCGAAGCCAGCGCAGCACCTGTGGGAGCGGCTTTAGCCGCGAAGAGGCCGGTACAGGAAACGACCATGACGTTTTTCAATCGACTCCATGCCGTTTCCTGCATTGCCGTGCAGGCTGGCGTGCCGGATGCTTTATTTACTCAAAGCGCTCGTCTTTTCCACCCGCAGAGGCCCGTATGAAGACCGTCGAACAAATCCTCAAGACCAAGTCCCAGCACCAGACCGTGTACACCATCGGCCCGGATGACTCGGTGCTCGACGCCCTGAAACTGCTGGCGGAGAAAAACGTCGGTGCCTTGCCGGTCGTCCAAAACGACCATGTAGTGGGTATCGTCAGTGAGCGGGACTATGCACGCAAGCTGGTGCTCAAGGGCCGCTCCTCAGCCGCAACGCCGGTGCGCGAAATCATGAGCGCGCCAGTGATCACGGTGGAGCCGAAAAAGAGTCTGGACTACTGCATGCAACAGATGACCGACCGCCATCTGCGCCACCTGCCAGTCGTCGAGGACGGCAAGTTGCTCGGGCTGCTATCGATCGGTGACCTGGTGAAGGAAACCATCGCCGAGCAGGCCGGCCTGATCAAGCAGCTGGAAGGCTACATTCGCGGCGAATAGCCGGCCTCAGTGGTAGGCGCGCTCCAGTTCGTCCAACTGATGGTCGAAGCTGCGCAGGCGCGCCGACCAGGTGTACACCAACACTTCCAGATCCCGGTTGAGCACGGCGGTATTGCCATGGCCGTTGCTCGACGGCTCGCACAGATCCAGCTGATACCGCTCGCGGGCCATGGCCGTGGCCACGCTGGACAGGTCGCGGGCATTGGCCAGCCAGTGGTGATGATGGTCGTGGATTTCCCGGTCGAGGGCCCGGCATTGCCGCTTCAAGGCATCCAGGCTCTGCTCCAGCGGTGTACCCTTGAGTTCGCCCATCACTTCCTCGAAGGTGCGCCCGGAATGCCAGTAGCTGCCCCAGAAATAGCGGTCGAACACCGTCTCGACGCGGCGCAGTGCAACCTTGGTGTCCCAGATGGTGAGCAACGTTCGCCCCTGAATCACTTCACGCTTGTTCAAGCGTAACTGTTGCCAGGCAATCCAGGTCAGGGCCAGCAACGCCACCGCGCCAGTGACGGCGGCGGCGGCGTAGAGAAACTGGATGGCCTGGTTCATCTGCTGGGTGTGGCGTATGCCGTAGAAGTAGCCGGCCGTCAGGGTGCCCAGGATCGTCACGGAGCACCAGAAACCTGGTGCGTAGGGATCTTTCATCACGCTATCCCCTGTTGTTTTTCCTGAGCATAGCAACGGCCGATCACTCGTCAGGTGCCGCTCGGCACTTATTTTTTCTTGGGATGAAGTGCCTCGTTCAATTGGTCGATCATAGGTATCCAGTCAGCATCGGCGGTATAGCTTTCCTTGAGAAACGCCCGCTGTCCTTCTGTCCAGAAAGGCGCATCCACCAGCTTCACACCGTCATCCAGCGGCGAGTGCGTGGTGATGAAGCGCTCGATTTCGACTGGGTCGTCAGGCAGGCCCAGTTGCTTGAAGATTTCCGAGAAGTGGTGGTTCGGTTTTTCCATGTTGCCTCCTTAGCACCGGGCCGGCCAGCAATGCGCCCGGCCCGGCATGGGTTGGTTGTCATCAGCACAGTTCTCGTACTTCGGCTTGCGGTACCAGTTTCAGGTACTGCTCCATGCTCATGTGGATCAGGTGATCGTGGTCACCTGCCTCCAGGTAGACATCGCCTTGGCGGGTAAGACTCGAATCGAGCAGCATCTTTATCTGATAGGCGTCACCCATAGCCGGGATGGCGCCCCTTTCGCAATCGCCGAACAGCATCGGCAAGGCGCTTTCGCGGGTCAGTTGCCAGGCGCCAGACATGCGCACCTTGCTCATGTCCATGTGCCGATTGGCCGGCAGCACGGCCATGATGTAGTTGCCATGACGGTCGTCGAGCATGACCGACTTGGCCACCCGCTCGGCAGGTACGCCCGCCGTGCGCGCTGACTCCAGGCTGGTGGCCGAGTGTGGGTGGGGAATGATGTCGTAGTCGCAGTTGGCCTGGTCCAGGCGCTGCTGCAGGGTCTTGGCCATACGCATGATGCACCTCCGGTTTCGCTCCCCCAACCTTCAATTTTAGGCCGTGCCGGCAGGCATGGCTAAACTTAAAGCAGAGAGGTCAACGAGGTGACGACAGGTGATCACTCGATGTTGCCGCTGGCTGCTGCTGTTGCTGCTCGGCCTTGCCCCGGCGGGCCTGGCAGCGCCCGGTAGCGTCTGGGTATTGGGCATTGATGACGCCATCGGCCCGGCCAGCGCTGACTACCTGATTCGCAACCTCGAACAGGCCAAGGCCCAAGGTGCCCAGTTGGTGGTGCTGCGCCTGGATACCCCCGGCGGGCTGGACAGCGCCATGCGCCTGATGATCAAGGCTATTCTGGCAAGCCCCGTGCCGGTCGTCAGTTACGTTGCCCCCAGCGGCGCCCGTGCCGCCAGCGCTGGCACCTACATCCTCTATGCCAGCCACGTCGCCGCCATGGCCCCCGGGACCAACCTCGGCGCCGCCACACCCGTGCAGATCGGTGGCCTGCCCGGTGCGCCGAAGGACGACAAGGCCAAGCCGAGCGACGATGAACAGACCCTGGCCCGCAAACAGGTCAACGACGCCAGCGCTTATATCCGGGGCCTGGCCCAGCTACGCGGGCGCAATGCCGACTGGGCGGAGCAAGCGGTGCGTGAGGCGGTCAGCTTGCCGGCCACTGAAGCACTGCGCCTGAACGTGATCGACCTGGTAGCCAACGACCTGCCTGCCCTGCTGCACCAGATCGACGGCAAGACCTTGGTCGCCGCCGGCCAACCACAGCGGCTTCAGACCCGGGATGCTGTCGTGATCGAACACCTGCCGGACTGGCGCACGCGCCTGCTGGCCGTGATCACCAATCCCGGTGTGGCGCTGATCCTGATCATGATCGGGGTATACGGCCTGTTGTTCGAGTTCATGAACCCAGGTTCAGCACTGGGCGGAGTGGTCGGCGGCATCTGCCTGCTGCTGGCGCTGTATGCCTTGCAGCTGTTGCCGGTGAGCTTCGCTGGCGTGGCACTGATCCTGCTCGGCATCGCCTTCATGGTCGCCGAGGCGTTCCTGCCCAGTTTCGGCGTGGTCGGCTTCGGCGGCATCGTGGCCTTCATCGCTGGCGCCGTGATCCTGATCGACACCGACGCCCCGGGTTTCGGCATCCCCTTGGTGCTGATAGGCACCCTCGCCGTCCTTTCGGCCCTGCTGATCGGCGGCGTAGCAGGCATGGCCATCAAGGCGCGCCGACGGGCGCTGGTCAGCGGTGACGCCGGCCTGGTCGGCAGCCTGGTGACGGTGACCCAGGTGATGGCGGACAACCCGTTCTGCGGCTCGGTCCATGCCCAGGGCGAACAATGGCAAGTCCAGTGCACCACGCCGCTGCAGGCCGGGCAGAACGTCCGGGTTACAGCACGCCATGGCGTGACGCTGGAAGTGAGTGCCGCCGCGCCCGCGGCGCAAGGAGACTGACGATGTTCATGCAAGTGGGTTTCGGTGCCGTGCTGATCGTGCTGGCGATGCTGTTGCTGTCGACATTCCGCATCCTGCGCGAGTACGAGCGGGGCGTGGTGTTCCAGTTGGGGCGCTTCTGGCAGGTCAAGGGGCCGGGGCTGATCCTGCTGATCCCGGTCATCCAGCAGATGGTCCGGGTCGACCTGCGTACCGTGGTGCTGGATGTGCCGCCACAGGATGTGATCACCCGCGACAACGTGTCGGTAAAGGTCAATGCGGTGGTGTATTTCCGCGTGCTCGACCCGCAGAAGGCGATCATCCAGGTCGAGGACTTCCTCGTCGCCACCAGCCAACTGGCCCAGACTACTTTACGTGCGGTACTGGGCAAGCACGAGCTGGACGAATTGCTGGCCGAGCGCGAGCAGCTGAACCTGGACATCCGCCAGGTACTGGACGCACAAACCGACGCCTGGGGCATCAAGGTGGCCAACGTCGAGATCAAGCACGTCGACCTCAACGAGTCGATGGTCCGCGCCATCGCCCGTCAGGCGGAGGCCGAACGGGAACGGCGGGCCAAGGTGATCCATGCCGAGGGCGAGCTGCAGGCGTCGGAGAAGTTGATGCAGGCCGCGCAGATGCTCAGCAAGGAGCCTGGAGCGATGCAGTTGCGTTACATGCAGACGCTGGGGACGATTGCCGGGGACAAGAGCTCGACCATTGTCTTTCCGTTGCCGGTCGACTTGCTCAAGGGGTTGGTCGACAGGCAGAAATAGCTGGGGGCGCTTTGCGCCCCTTTCGCGACACAAGGCCGCTCCTACAGGAGATAGCGTTCCCTTGTAGGAGCGGCCTTGTGTCGCGAAAGGGCTGCAAAGCAGCCCCACGGATTTGTCAGATTGGCGCCCGGCGCAGCGTGGCGAGGAAGGTCGCCGCGCCGATGAACAATCCGGCAAAGGTACGGTTCAGGCGCTTCTGCTGCTTGGGCGTGCGCAGCAGGCGCAACACCCGCGAAGCCAGCCCGGTGTACCCCGCCATCACCAGCATGTCGACGCTGACCATGGTCACGGTGATCGCGATGTACTGTGGCAGCAGTGGCGCGTGCGGGTTGATGAACTGCGGCAGCACCGCCAGCATGAACACCAGCGCCTTGGGGTTGCTGACGTTGACCAGGAAGCCACGGAACACCAGGCTCAGCGGCTTGCCGATCGGGCGCACGCCCGATTCATCGGTCATGTCCATGGGCAGGGCACGCCATTGCTTGTAGGCCAGGTAGACCAGATAGCCCACGCCGAACCATTTGATGACCTGGAAGGCGGTGGCGGAAGCGGCGAGGATGGCGCCGACGCCGGCGGCAATGATGGCGATCTGCACGATCAGGCCCAGTTGCAGGCCCAGGGCATTCCAGTAGCCACGCCAGAAGCCGTACTGTAGCCCGCTGGACATCGAGGCAATTGCCCCGGCACCTGGCGACAGGCTGATCACCCAGCACGCAGCAAAGAAGCCCAACCACACTTCCATCGACATCACACACCTCGCTCAACGATTGTTGCAAAACGTTAAGCTAAGGCGTTGGCGAAAAAATAACCAGTAAATTCTGCGGGATTCCATCGCCTGCACTGGCCTCTGTGGGAGCGGCTTTAGCCGCGAAGAGGCCAGTGCAGACGATAGTTGCCTGTCAGGACAGTGCTTCCAGTTCAGCCTGCATGCTTTCAAGGGTTTCCAAGGCCTCCATCCAGGCCTCTTCCAACTCACCTTCACGCTGCTTGAGCTTGGTCTGCCGAGCCAGCAGATCGCGCAATTCATCCTTGCGCGCTGCTTCGTACACACCACCGTCGCCCAGCGCTGCCTCCACCTCGGCCAACTGCGCATGCACCTGGTTGAGCTCGGTCTCCAGCTTGTCGGCCGCCTTCTTGTGCGGTGCCAACTGCTGGCGCAAGGCTGCCGCAGCCTGGCGCTGGGCCTTCTTGTCGGTCTTGTCCGGGTTGACCGGGGCGTTGCTGGCCGGCGCACTACGCTGGCGGTACTCGACCAGCCAGCGGCTGTAGTCGTCGAGGTCGCCATCGAAGGTCTCGACCTTGCCATCGGCCACCAGCAGGAAGTCGTCAGTGGTGCTCTTGAGCAGGTGACGGTCGTGGGAAACCACCACCACGGCACCGGCAAACTCCTGCAGGGCCATGGTCAGCGCCAGGCGCATTTCCAGGTCGAGGTGGTTGGTCGGTTCGTCGAGCAGCAGCAGGTTCGGCCGCTCCCAGGCTATCAGCGCCAGGGCCAGGCGGGCCTTCTCACCACCGGAGAAATTCACCACCGGCTCGTCGACGCGATCGCCGTGGAAGTCAAAGCCACCCAGGAAATCGCGCAGGGTCTGCTCGCGCTCGGTGGGTGCGATGCGCTGCAGATGCAGAAGCGGGCTGGCCTTGTCGTCCAGCGAGTCGAGCTGGTGCTGGGCGAAGTAGCCGACGGCAAGGTTCTCGCCACGTACCAGGCGGCCCGACAGCGGCTCGAGCTCACCCGCGAGGTTCTTGATCAGGGTCGACTTGCCGGCGCCGTTGGGCCCGAGCAGACCGATGCGTGCTCCCGGGACCAGTTGCAGCTTGACCTTGTCGAGAATCGCCTTGTCGCCATAGCCCAGGCGGCCTTCGGACAGGCTCAGCAGCGGGCTGGAGATTTTCTGCGATTCGCGGAAGACGAAGTCGAACGGCGAATCGACATGCGCCGCCGACAGCTCTTCCATGCGCTCCAGGGCCTTGATCCGGCTCTGTGCCTGGCGGGCCTTGGTGGCCTGGGCCTTGAAGCGGGCGATGTATTTCTCCATGTGCGCGCGCTGCGCTTGCTGCTTCTCGTAGGCCTGCTGCTGCTGCGCCAGGCGCTCGGCACGGGTGCGCTCGAAGGCGGTGTAACCACCTTTGTACAGGTTGAGCTTGCGCTGCTCGACGTGCAGCACATGGTCGACCACGGCATCGAGAAAATCGCGGTCGTGGGAAATCAGCAACAGCGTGCCCGGGTAACCCTTGAGCCAGTCTTCCAGCCACAGGATCGCGTCGAGATCGAGGTGGTTGGTAGGTTCGTCGAGCAGCAGCAGGTCAGACGGGCACATCAGCGCCTGGGCCAGGTTCAGGCGCATCCGCCAGCCACCGGAGAAGTCACCGACCCGGCGGTCCATCTGCTCGTTGGTGAAGCCCAGGCCCGCCAGCAATTTACGAGCGCGGGCATCAGCGGTGTAACCGTCGGCAACTTCCAGCTCACTGTGCAGGCGCGCCAGCGCAGTGCCGTCATGGGCCTGCTCGGCAACGGCCAGCTCGGCCTGGACCTTGCGCAGGCGGGCGTCACCGTCGAGCACATAGTCCACCGCCAGGCGGTCGAGCGTATCGACCTCCTGGCGCATGTGGGCAATGCGCCAGTCGCCGGGCAGCTGGCAATCGCCGGCATCAGGCGACAGCTCGCCGCGCAGCAGGGCGAACAGGCTGGATTTTCCGGCGCCGTTGGCGCCGATCAGGCCGGCCTTGTGACCGGCGTGCAGGGTCATCTCGGCGCCTTCTAGCAAGCGCTGCGGACCACGCTGTAAAGTGAGGTTGGATAGTCTGATCATAGTGGTCGCGGAGTCTACCAGCTTCCTCGGCCCGCAGCGTGAGTGGAATCATGTACACCGACCTGTGGAATCACGCCTTGGCGCTGTATGCCCGCCCGGGAGTGGAAGCGGCTTGTCTGAATGTTCAGGCGATGGGGGGCGACGTCTGCCTGCTGCTGTGTGCAACCTGGTTGCAGGCGCGTGCAGTGCCCTTCAGCGAGGAACGCGCTCAGGCCCTGCGTGCGATTGCCGGACCATGGCAACACGATGTGGTGGCGCCTTTACGTAGTCTGCGCAAGCAATGGCGTTCGCCTGCACAACACGATACGCACCTGGCGGCGTTGCGTGAGCAGTTGAAGAGGCTGGAGTTGGAAGCGGAGAAGCAATTGCTGCAGCGGCTGCAAACCTGTGCGCAACAATGGCCCGTAGGCTCGCTAGAGCCTACGGACGATTGGCTTGACCGGCTGGCACCGGCCCAGGCACGCGGCCACGACGCGCTGGTTGACTTGCGCGTCGCGGCGGCAGCGCTTCAGGAAGCCGAAGACGGCGTCTGAGCTGGAGTGCTGGTGGATACCGAGGCAGTAGCGGGAGCGGCCGAGTTGGTCGCTGGCGCACTGGCAGCAGGTGCAGCCGGTTTGGCTTCTGCAGGTTTGGCGGCAACGGGTTTTGCAGCGGCCTTCGCTGCAGGTTTTGCAGCGGGCTTGGCCGGCGCTTTGGCTGCCGCTGGCTTGGCCGCCGCAGGCTTGGCTGTTGCTGGTTTGGCTGCCGGCTTGGCGGCCGCTTTGGCTGCTACCGGTTTGGCTGCCGCAGGCTTGGCTGGAGCCTTGGCAGCAGCAGCTTTGGCGGCTGGCTTGGCAGCAGTGGATTTTGCAGCGACAGGTTTGGCGGCCGGCTTCGCCGAGGCGGTTCTCGCCGGCGCTTTGGCTGCTGCAGGCTTGGCGGCCGCTGACTTGGCTGGGGTTTTGGCAGCAGCAGGCTTGGCGGCAGCGGTTTTAGCTGGGGCCTTGCTGGCAACCGGCTTGGCATTGGCAGCGCGAGCAGGTGCCTTGGCGGCGACTGGCTTGGCAGCAGCGCGGGCTGGAGCCTTGGCAGCGGCTGGTTTGGTCGGGGCCTTGGCGACCGCTGGCTTGGCGGTGCTGCGGGCCGGTGCTTTGGCAGCAGCGGGTTTGGCAGTCCTGGCCGCCACGGCACGCTGGTCGAGTGCCTTGCCTGCAGCCTCGCGCACCTTGCCCACTCCTTGAGCCAGTTTCAAACTTTCCTGGGCATCACGCTTGAGTTGTTGAATGTAAGTACGGGTCTGGGTCTGGCGTTCCTTGAGCGAATCGAGCAGTTCTTCAAGTTCACCGATCACCTTTTGCGCCTTGTTCTGCGCCTTGGCTTTGCCTGCCTTCGCCGCGTCCTGCAACTTCAGGCGGCCGTTATGCAGTTTTTCCTGGGCTTTGCCGCGCTGCTTTTCCAACTTGGCCAGCAATTTCTCCGCATCAGCCAGCGCTTGTGAGCAGGCCTCTTCCAAGTGTTCGAGCAGGCTGCCCGAAAGTTGCTGGAGCAGGTGTAACGGCGTACTTACTGGCTTCTTTTTAGCCGACATGGTTTACCTCCTGGCTGACGAGATTGCGGCTCATACTATGCTTCTGCTGCTACCGCCGCTAGGGCATGTTGACAGTATTGAGGGTGCCGCGTTGCATGCCTGGGCAAAGTTGTTATCTTGCAGCTCCGTGCAAGTGTAGTTGCTTAACAAAACGTTGCTGATATTTACACATGTCGAGGCAACAACGCTGGCATACTTCCTTGCTCATCGAGCTGGAGTTACCCATGCCGCGTTATCTTGCTTTTGGCCTGTACCTGATGGCGCCATTCGCCCTCGCCGCCAACGATACCGCCCCTGCCAACGATCATGATCTGGCCTACAGCCTCGGCGCCAGCCTGGGGGAGCGCCTGCGTCAGGAGGTGCCCGGCCTGCAACTGGATGCGCTGGTAGAAGGCCTGCGCCAGTCCTATCAGGGCCAGCCTTTGAAACTCGACAAGGCACGGATGGAGACCATCCTCCAGCAGCATGAGGAACAGGCTGGTGCCGCCGCCGAACAAGCCGAGGTGACCAAACTCCAGGCCATGGAAACACGCTTCATGGCCAACGAACGGGCGCGTGCCGGTGTGCACGAACTGCCCGAAGGCGTGCTGTACAGCGAACTGAAACCGGGGAATGGTGCGCAACCCACAGCCGGCGGCAAAGTGCAGGTGCGCTATGTCGGCAGGCTGCCGGATGGTTCGGTGTTCGACCAGAATCAGCAGCCGCAGTGGTTCAGCCTGGACTCGGTGATCGACGGCTGGCAGGTGGCCCTGCCGCACATGAAAGCCGGTTCGACCTGGCGCCTGGTGATCCCATCGGCACGGGCCTATGGTGCCGAGGGCGCAGGTGATCTGATCGCGCCCTACACGCCACTGGTATTCGAAATCGAGTTACTGGCGGTCGGCAACTGACGCCGACCTTCAGGCTTCGACCGCACCCTCTTCCTTGTGCGCGTTATGCAGCACTTCGATCAGGCAGTCTTCCAGCTCGAAGCGTTCGTGCAACAGGCTGCCCAGCTTGCCGAGCTTCTCGGCGAAGCGCTCGGTGTCCTTGCACTCGCCCTTCTCGCAATGATCGTTGAAGGCCAGTGCGATCTGGGTAATGTCGTTGATCCGCGGGTTGATCTCTTCAGCCAGTTTCAACGCCTTCTCATCCCCGAATGCCTTGGCTTCGGTGACCAGCTGCTCACTCACTTCGAAATGCCAGGCTGACACGTAGTCGACCAGCACCGCACAGAAGTCGCGGTTCTTTTCCTTGTCGGCAAAGGCCGGCTTGGCGACGCGCAAGGTACGGAAAGCCTGGACAAGCTCCTCTCGCTCCTCGAGCCAGCGGTCGATCAGCTTGTGAACCCCGCCCCAGCGTTCCTGGGCGTTCTGACAACTATCGAGCATGGCGATCTCTTCCCTTCTGGGTAGATGCCGCTGCACCTCGCACCACGACCGTGCAGCACAAAGGTGACATCAGCAGGACGGCATCGAGCAGTTGTGTTTTCAGTATGCGTGCTGGGAGATTATTCCCGCGCGTGCTTAGCATCAAGGTACGCAGCGGACAAAGTTCATACAAGCGTTTAATACCGTGAGACACCACCATTGGTCCGCTATTGGCCACCGGCATGCGCCAGGTCAAGGATTGCCAAGTGAGCGGAAACGATACGCCAGCAGGCAACTCAAGGGCAGCGCCGCCAGTAGCAGAAACGCCACCAGGCTCCATTCCGGCAGGGTCAGGTCGAGGAAGCTCCAGGACAGCGAGCGGCAATCAGGACCACCGAGCAGCAGTTGTCGCACAGCTTCACGCCAGGACAGCTCGAACATGCGCCCGATCGGCAAAGGGCACAGGTGGCTCGCATCACCTGCACCCTGCAACCACACATGCCGCGCCGCCAGCAAGGCGCCGCTGGCCGCGCTGAGCATTGCCGCTCGCGCATAAAGCCGAACCCCGGCTATACCGGGTGCATGCAGCGCCGCGCTCAGACAGACCAGCGCATAGATCCCCAACAATAGCCGCTGGCTGAAACACAGCGGGCAAGGCACCAGCTCAAGGACACTTTCGAGATAAAAGGAAGCGCCCAACACTGCCAGCGAAGCAAGGCATGCCGGAATGAAAAGCGTGCGCAGACTGGCCATCGGCATGGGGAAGAAAGGTCCCGGAAAAGTTGAAGTGGCTTGGAACGGTAGAGGAAAGGGCGGGCTTGTTTCAAGGCACTACTGGAGTGACAAGTCGCTGTATTGGAAGGGAAGTGTCCATAGACGCTGTAGGAAACTTCCCAAGAAGAGACTGCAAATCCAACTTATAACGCAGAACACGTTACCCGACCCATGAGCCCGCGCCGTTGCGCGGGCTCATGCAGGGCTCAGGCGCGTACAGCTTCTGGCAACGGCAGGGCCAGAAGACGCTCATCGAGCAGCCCAAGGCCCTCCTCGAACAACTGATTGCTGCGTTCGGTCTCGCCCAGGCTGGCGAGCAGGCGCGCAAGCTCGGCACAGGCTTCCGGATTACGCTCCATTCGCAGGCTGCTTTCGAGATAGTCGCGCGCCTTGCCCCACAGGCGGTTCTGCAAGCTCAGGCGGCCGAGGGTCAGCAGCAGGCTCGGATCGTCCGGGTGGGCCTTCAGCCAGCCTTCGGCAGCCTGTAGCTGACGCGCCGGATCATCACCCCGTACCAGGCCATACAGGCGCGCCAGATGGCTTTCGTACTCACGCTTGAGTGCGGTGCGCAGCACCTGCTCGGCTTCGCCCTGGGCACCCACCTGACGTAGCTGTTCGGCATAGGCCAGGACCAGTTGCGGCTCTTGGCGCTGGGCAGCGGTCAGCTGCTGCCAGGCACGCTCGAGGGCCTGACGGGCGCTTTGCGGATCCTCACCACGGGTGCTCGCCAGGCCAAGGTTCTGGCCCCAGGCGCGTTTCTCCAGCGCGGCCAGCTCATCGGCCGGCAACACCTTGTTCTTGCGCAGGTCGGGCAGCAGGCGGATCAGCGCCGACCAATCGCCACGCTCCAGATGCAGGCGTTGCAACAGGCGCAGGACCTGGGTGTTGTGCGGATGGCGCTCCTGCATGGCGAGCAAGGTCTCCAACGCAGCATCCCGCTCGCCACGGTCCATCTGCAGTTGCGCATGGGTCAAGGCAATGGCCAGTTCAGCCTGGGGCTGGCGCTCCAGCGCACGCTCCAGCAGGTTGTCGCTGTCCTCCTTGCGCCCCAGTTCGTTGGCGGCACGGGCGGCGCCAAGGTAATACAGCAACGGCTGGCGCTCGGCCTCGGCAGCACGATGCAGGTGGCGCTGGGCACTGGCCCAGCGGCCCTCGGCCAGGTCCAGCTGGCCCTGTTCGATGGCGATCCGCACGCGCCGGCTGCGGTTACGCCGCGACCACGGATTGACCACGCCACTGGAGGTCAGGACCAAGCTGACCAGATAACGCAGCAACAACAGCAAGACGACCACCGCCGCCAGCGCCGCGAGCGCCGCCCACAATCCGGACTGGTAACGGAAACCACCGTAGGCGATCAGCACATAACCACTGTGCTTGGCCACCGCGATGCCCAGCGCTGCGGCAACCACGATCGCCAGTACGGCCAGCAGGTAGACACGCTTCATGGCTTGCCCCCTTCAGCCTCGGCTGGCAGATGGCGGCGTTGAATGTACGCCTGCACCGCCGCCAGGCTTTCGCTCAGGTCCGGGGTCACTACCGAGACGGGCTGCTCAGCCAACGCGTTGAGGCTGTCGAGCATCGCCTTGCTTTGCGGGTTGTCGGCATTGAAGTTGGCCAGCAGCACGCTGCGGGCATCATCCAGGGCCTGGTTGTATACCTTGGCCTCGCCATTGAGCGCAGCCCACTGCGCCTGCTCGATGGTCAGGCTCAGGGCCAGGCGCAACTGGTTCAGTTGCTGGCCAGCCAGCAATGGCCGCACATTGTCATCGGCGTTGAAGTCGATCTGGAAGTACTTGGAGATTTCTGCCCACCACTGCGACAGGCGACTGGCCCCATCACCATCGGCTGTCAGCGCACCAAGCGCATCGGCGTTGCTGGCGAATTCGGGAGACTGGGCGCTGAGCTGTTGCACCAGCTCACGCTGGGCGGCGAGTTTGAGGAACAGACCGGTGCGGTCCGGCTGCTGGGTACTGTTGAGCGTGGCCAGGCTGCGCGCCAGTTGCTCGCGGGCGGCAAAGGCGCCAGGGTCGCTCTGTTCACGGAGGATTTCGTCGGCCCCTTCGACCAGGGCCTTGGCGCTGGTGATGTCCTGCAGCGCCGACAAGCGCAGGGTAGCCAGGCGCAGCAGGTGCTCGGCCTCGGCCAGGCGCCACTCCTTGCGGCTTTCGCCGAGTGCGGTTTCCAGACGCTGGCTCAGACGCTGCTGGTCGCCTTGCAATTGCGCCACCAGGCGGCGACGGTCTTCCAGCTCACTGGCGGCCGGCAGGCTGGCCAGTTGGGCACTGATCTGCTGCTCACGCTGCTGCAGCGCCGCGGCGCGCTGGCTGAGGGCTTCAAGGTGCTGACCCTGGTTCACCTCGCTGCCTTGCAGCTGCCGCACCTGCCAGACACCCCAACCCCCTACTGCGACCCCGGCCGCACCCAGCAACAGCGCCAGCACGGCCAGACCACTGCCAGAGCGCTTTACAGGCTTGTCGGTGACGGGTTGCGCCGGCTCCTGCGCCGACGGCTGATCATTGTTGGGCAAGACAGTTTCGCTCACGTATCCATCCTTTGCATGGGGGCGCCTCGCGCTAGTGCGAAGCGCCTTGAGAGGCAGGTACAGCGCTGCGCTGCACGGCTGCCAGCAAGGCCGTGGCACTCGCGCCACGGCAATCCACAACCTGTTGGGCCCCGGCGGCCCGGGCCTGTTCGGCGACCCGCGGGCTGGGCACGAACAACGCCAGCCTGGCTATCTGCGGCCAGTCGGCGCCAGCCATTTGCTGCAAATGTTCAAGACCCTGCCCACTGCTGACCACCAGGCCATTGAGGCGTTCCGCTTCTATGCGGCGCATCAGCGTGCCCCCCGGGTACGCCGGCAGGCAGCGACGATACAGTTCCAGATATTCGACACTAGCACCTTGCTCTGCAAGACGCTCGGCCAGCAGTTCGCGACCTCCGACACCACGAACGATCAGCACGCGCGCCTCAGGCGCCGCAGTAGCCTTGCGCAGGCCCGGGAGTGCGAGCAAGGCCTCGCTGTCATCGCCTTGCATGGGGAATGTCACCTGAAGACCTGCGCACTGCAGCACTGCTGCCGTCGCCTCACCCACGGTAAACCAGCCTGCGGGGGGCGCTTGCAAGCCAGCGCCCTGCAGCTGCCCAAGCAGCAGCCGGGCCGCCGGCTTGCTGACCACGATGATCGCCTGGTACTGCGCCAGCCCGGCCAGCTGCCGACGCTGCCCGTCAGCCAGCGCGACGGGCTCGATGGCCAGCAACGGCAGGCAACTGCTGGCCACACCGGCAACGGCCAGGCTCTGCGCCAGTGCCGCGCAGTCCTCTTCAGGCCGGGTCAGCAGCAGGCGCCAGGGGCTCACGGATGCCCGGCCTCGCCGTAGACTTCGTTGAGTATGGCTTCGGCACCCTGGCCCAGCAGGGCTTCGGCGACCTGCACGCCCAAGGTCTCGGCAGCCGCACGCGGCGCACGGGCATCCGCCACCAGCAAGGTCCCGCCACTTGGCTGGCCAACCAGGCCACGCAACCACAGCTGATCGCCTTCGAACACCGCATAGCAGGCGATCGGCACCTGGCAGCCGCCGTTGAGGCGCTTGTTCATGGCACGTTCGGCGACTACACGGTCGGCGGTATCGGCATGGTGCAGCGGCGCCAGCAGGGCATGGATTTCAGTGTCGGCGCTGCGGCACTCGATACCCACCGCGCCCTGGCCACCGGCTGGCAGGCTGTGGTCGACGCTGATGGTATCGCTGATGCGGTCCTCGAAGCCCAGGCGGATCAAGCCCGCGGCGGCGAGGATGATGGCGTCGTACTCGCCGGCATCGAGCTTGGCCAGGCGGGTGTTGACGTTGCCGCGCAGGAAGTGGATTTTGAGGTCCGGCCGACGCGCCAGCAACTGGGCCTGGCGGCGCAGGCTGGAGGTGCCGACGATGCTGCCGGCTGGCAGGGCGTCGAGGCTGGCGAAGGTGTTGGAGACGAATGCATCACGCGGGTCTTCACGCTCGCAGATGCAGAACAGGCCCAGGCCATCGGGGAAGTCCATGGGCACATCCTTCATCGAATGCACGGCGATGTCGGCCTCGTTGTCCAGCAGCGCTGTTTCCAGCTCTTTGACGAACAGCCCCTTGCCGCCGATTTTCGCCAGCGGTGCGTCGAGCAACTTGTCGCCGCGACTGACCATGGGTACCAGGGTCACCCGAAGACCGGGGTGCGCCTGCTCGAGGCGGGCTTTGACATATTCGGCCTGCCACAAGGCCAAGGCACTTTTACGGGTGGCAATGCGGATTTCGCGAGTGGACATGAAACGCCCCGATCCAGAGAAATGCCGCTGATGATAACAGCATCACCGGCATCGCCAGCAGATGTGGATCAGCGTAACGGCCCTTCGCGGCTAAAGCCGCCCCTACAGGCGGCGCCGTACCTGTGGGAGCGGCTTCAGCCGCGCACAAGGGCGCAGCCGTTGCCATGCAGGCTCAGCCTTGGAGTGTTTGCATCATCTTGCGCACGCCCGCCACATGCCGGCGGCTGACAGTCAGGGCGTCGCCATCGAGGCCCTTGAGGAATAGCTGGAAATGCCCCAATGGCGTGCGCTGCAGGCGTTCGATGCGTTCGCGCGCGACCAGCGCATTGCGGTGGATACGCACGAATCGCTCGCCGAATTCGTCCTCCAACGCCTTGAGCGGCTCGTCGAGCAGCACTTCGCCCGCTTCGTGGCGCAAGGTCACGTACTTGTGGTCGGCAATGAAATAGATCACCTGGGGCAATGGAATCAGCTCGATACCCTTGCGCGTACGCGCACTGATATGGCTGCGCGGCCCACCGCCTTCGCTGCCAGGCCGCGTCAACGCCGCCAGCTGGGCACGGTTGGGCTTATCGGCCTTGCGCAAGGCATCGCGCAGGGCCTGAGGCTGGATTGGCTTGGTCACGTGGCTGAGGGTGCTGTCCTTGAACGCCTCGGCACCGTATTCGTCGTCGCCGGTACAGAACACCACGGACGGTGGCGCCTCGCGTTCGCACAGGCGAGCAGCGACCTGCAAGCCATCCAGGCCTGGCATGCCGATGTCCAGCAGAACCACATCCGGCTTGAGGCTTTCGATCAGTGTCAGAGCCTCCTCGCCGTTGGTGGCGCTGGGCTCCAGCACGGTGTAACCCTCCAGTTCAGCGAATAGCCGTGTGAGGCGTTCACGGGCTTGGGGTTCGTCATCAACGATCAGGACATTCATAATTGCTCTGGATTCCTGAGTGAGTCTCGCACAGGTATAGCGTAGACAAGAGCAGGTCGAGCGACGCTGCGGTCACGCTCTAGACCGATACGAAGGCCAAAGATTCACTGAGCCAGCAGAATAGCTGCCAGTCCTCTGTCCAACTGTAGACGGTCCGTGGAACACTGCCGTTCAATCGGTGATTATCGTCTTCGCCCACCTTTACCGATGTTTGCCACCGGTTTCTGTCGACCGATGTCCTGCGGTGTCAGGCCCAACCCTGCTATTATCGGCGCCACTTTTTCGTTCACGCCTGCATAGAGTGAATCCATGAGCACCGACAAGACCAATCAGTCCTGGGGCGGCCGCTTCAGTGAGCCCGTCGACGCCTTCGTCGCCCGTTTCACCGCCTCGGTCGACTTCGACAAGCGCCTGTACCGCCACGACATCATGGGTTCGATCGCCCACGCCACCATGCTGGCGCAGGTCGGCGTCCTCAGCGATGCCGAGCGCGACACCATCATCGATGGCCTGAAAACCATCCAGGGCGAAATCGAGGCTGGCAGCTTCGACTGGCGTGTCGACCTCGAAGACGTGCACATGAACATCGAAGCACGCCTGACCGACCGTATCGGCATCACTGGCAAGAAGCTGCACACCGGCCGTAGCCGCAACGACCAGGTGGCCACCGACATCCGTCTGTGGCTGCGTGACGAGATCGACCTGATCCTGGCCGAGATCACCCGTCTGCAGCAGGGTCTGCTGGAGCAGGCCGAACGTGAAGCCGAAACCATCATGCCTGGCTTCACCCACCTGCAGACTGCCCAGCCGGTCACCTTCGGCCACCACCTGCTGGCCTGGTTCGAAATGCTCAGCCGCGACTACGAGCGCCTGGTCGACTGCCGCAAGCGCGCCAATCGCATGCCGTTGGGCAGTGCCGCGCTGGCCGGCACCACCTACCCTATCGACCGTGAGCTGACTTGCAAGCTGCTGGGCTTCGAAGCTGTGGCCGGCAACTCGCTGGACGGCGTCTCGGACCGTGACTTCGCCATCGAATTCTGCGCGGCCGCCAGCGTGGCAATGATGCACCTGTCGCGCTTCTCCGAAGAACTGGTGCTGTGGACCAGCGCCCAGTTCCAGTTCATCGACCTGCCTGATCGCTTCTGCACCGGCAGCTCGATCATGCCGCAGAAGAAGAACCCGGACGTACCGGAGCTGGTGCGCGGCAAGAGCGGCCGTGTATTCGGCGCCCTGACCGGCCTGCTGACCCTGATGAAAGGCCAGCCGCTGGCCTACAACAAGGACAACCAGGAAGACAAGGAGCCGCTGTTCGACGCCGCCGACACTCTGCGCGACTCGCTGCGCGCCTTTGCCGACATGATCCCGGCGATCAAGCCCAAGCACGCCATCATGCGCGAAGCGGCTCTGCGCGGTTTCTCCACCGCGACCGACCTGGCCGACTATCTGGTTCGCCGCGGCCTGCCGTTCCGTGATTGCCACGAGATCGTCGGCCACGCTGTGAAGTATGGCGTCGACACGGGCAAGGACCTGGCCGAAATGAGCCTGGACGAACTGCGCCAGTTCAGCGACCAGATCGAGCAGGACGTGTTTGCCGTGCTGACCCTGGAGGGGTCGGTGAATGCCCGTAACCACATCGGTGGTACCGCGCCAGCCCAGGTGCGTGCTGCCGTCGTTCGCGGCAAGGCCCTGCTGGCTTCGCGCTAAAGCCCATTGCGAGGGCTTCGCCCTCGTTTGCGGGCATGCCCGCTCCCACAGGTATGGTGCAAGACTCAGGCAATGCACAATCCATGTGGGAGCGGGCGCGCCCGCGAATGGGCTGCAAAGCAGCCCCCGGTCATTCAGCGCTTGCCGCTGCGTACCATCTCCAGGAAGGCCGGCATCGAGGCCTCCTTGTCCGCCACGATCCGCGCCATGTGCGGGTTCTCGCCCAGCAGTTGCAGCAACGCCTTGGCCTGCGGGAAGTCCGCCAGGAAGTCGATACCCAGCACTTTCTTGCCTACTGCGCACGCCAGGTCTACCGAGAAGCAGAACATCAGGTCGGCCAGGGTCAGTTGCTCCCCCGCCACATAAGGCGCGAAACGGCCATTGCGCTTGAGCGTGGCAAACCCCGCCAGCAAGTCGGTACGCGCGCGCTCCTTGACCAGCGGCTCCACCGGCATGCCGAAGAACGACTCGCCGTAGCAGGTACGCGCCGGCAGCTCGATGTACAGTTCGATTTCCTTCAGCAGTTCGCGCACCTTGGCCTGGCCGAACGGGTCGCTGGGCAGCAGCGCCTTGCCACCTTGGGTCTGCTCGATATAGTCGAGTATTACGCTGGTTTCGCTGAGGAAGCCGTGTTCGGTTTGCAGCACCGGTACCTTGCCCCGCGGGCTGACTTCCAGCGCCTGCGGTGCCTGCCCGCCGTAGAAGGTGACTTCCTCGAAAGGCAGGCCTTTTTCCAGCAGGGCCAGCTTGACCATGTTGTAGTAGTTGCTGACCGAAAATCCGTGAAGCTTGAGCATGGGGTTACAGCCTCCAGGCCGTGTGGGGATGGCTCGGCTGTTATAGACGCTACGCCGACGCCTGACCAGCGTCATGCACCCGGTCGATGACCGGGCATTGCCGGCGCGGGCATGGCAAACTGTGCATCCCACCACAGGAGTAGCGCCATGAGCGAACACGACGAAATCGACAATGACGACGAAGCCTTCGCCGAAGCGACGCTGACCGAAGCCATCGAAAACCAGATCGAAAGCGGCGAGCCGCCAGCGGCCAAGGCCACCTTCAACAAACTGACCCTGGTCGGCTATGAGCGCGAAGACATCCTCAACCTCATGGCCCACGTTCTGGCCTTCGAGATCGACAACATGCTTCAGGAAGACCGCGCATTCAACGGCGAGTGGTATGAGATCGCCCTGCGTGCCCTGCCCGAGCTGCCGCCTGAGATGGGTCAAAGCGACGACGAATAACCCGACTACACTCTTGAATCAGGCACCGCTGGCGGTGCCGTCATCCTTGTCTGGAAGTCAGGAGTCGCCATGTCTTTTACCCCCGAACTGATCGCCGAACTGGAAGTGCTCGCCCTGTTCAACCTGGACAACCACCAGGAAGGCATCAAAGTTCACAGCGACGCGGCGCCCGCCCAGATCGCTGCGGCCAAGCGCCTTCATGAAAAAGGACTCACCGACCAGCCCGATGGTGGCTACCTCACCAGCCTCGGGATTGATGCGGCTGAAAGCGTCCAACAGTTGCTTAGCATCCTCAAATCCACACAGCCCGCTTGATTCTGTACCGGCCTCTTCGCGGGCACGCCCGCTCCCACAGGTTATGCACCGCTCTCAAGTACGGCGCAGTACCCGTGGGAGCGGGCTTGCCCGCGAAGAGGCCAGAACAGGCGCTATTAAAATGACGTCAAAAACCCAATTGACGCTTATCCGACTGCCCCACTCAGGCTAAACTCGCCACAGCTTTCCTGGCCCGCCCTGAGTGTGCAATGAACCACCCCCACGAAATCCGCCCTGACCTGGACGAAGGCATCGACCGCAAGGTGCTGGCGACATTGCGTGCGCGCTTTCTGCACATCAACCAGTGCCGGCTAGAACGCGCAATGGAGGGCCTGTCGAGCCGCCAGCAGCTGGTCCTGACCCTGCTGCCGCTGCTGTTCCACGTCAACCACCCGCTGTTGCCCGGTTACGTATCCGGCGCCACACCGGCCGGGGTGGCGGGGTTCGAGCCGGATGCCGAACAGGTCGCCGATGCCCAGCGCCTGGCTCGCTCGTTCGCCTACAAAACCCGTCATGGCAACCCGCCACGCCCGATCCACGGCCTGTTCCTGATGGGCAGTCTCGGTACGCTGGCCCAGGCCGAACAGAGCGACATGGACCTCTGGGTATGCCATGCCCCTGGCCTGAGCGAGGCCGAGCGCGAAGAGTTGCGCCGCAAGTGCCAGCTGCTGGAGGCCTGGGCAGCCAGCCAGGGTGCCGAGGCGCACTTCTTCCTGATCGACCCGCAAAGTTTTGCCCAGGGCCTGCGCGACAGCCAGCTCAGCTCCGACGACTGCGGCACTACGCAACATTTCCTGCTGCTCGACGAGTTCTATCGCACCGCCATCTGGCTGGCCGGGCGAACGCCGCTGTGGTGGCTGGTGCCGGTCTATGAAGAGCACAACTATCAGGCCTACACCGAGACCCTGCTGTCCAAGCGTTTCATCCGCAACCAGGACGCCCTGGACCTCGGCAACCTTGCCCATATTCCACCAGGCGAGTACCTCGGCGCCGGGCTTTGGCAGTTGTTCAAGGGCATCGATTCGCCCTACAAGTCACTGCTCAAGCTGCTGCTGACCGAAGTCTATGCCAGCGAGCACCCGACCGTGCGCTGCCTGTGCCTGGACTATAAACAGGCGGTGTTCGCCAACCGTCTGAACCTCGACGAACTCGACCCCTATGTGATGGTGTACCGGCGCATCGAGCGCTATCTGCAGCAACGCGGTGAAACCGCTCGGCTCGAGCTGGTCAGGCGCAGCCTTTACCTCAAGGTCAACAAGAAGCTGAGTGGCCTGGACCGCAGCCGTAACAACGGCTGGCAGCGCCAACTGTTGCAGCGCCTTACCGATGAGTGGGGCTGGGACGAACGCCAGCTGGTCATGCTCGACAGCCGCAGCCAATGGAAGGTGCGCCAGGTCGCCCTCGAACGCCGTGAGCTGGTGGCGGAGCTCAACCATAGCTATCGCTTTCTCGGCCAGTTCGCGCAAAACCAGGGTGCCACCAGCCGCGCCGACCAGCGTGACCTGAATGTCCTGGGCCGGCGCCTGTACGCCGCCTTCGAACGCCGCGCCGGCAAGATCGAAGTGATCAACCCGGGCATTGCCCCGGACATTGCCGAAGATACCTTGACGCTGGTGCAGTCCCCGAACCGCAAGGAGCCTGGCAGCCATCACTGGGGCCTCTACAACGGCAACCTGGGCGTATACGAATGGGAGCATTTCAGCCCGATCAAGCGCTGCCGTGAACTGCTCGAGCTGCTGACCTGGGCCCACCGCAATGGCGTCATCGACCACACCACGCGCCTGGCGCTGCACCCCGGCGACAGCGACCTCAGCGAATTCGAGCTGTTCAACCTGCTGGGCAGCCTGCAGCAGAGCATCCCGCTGCCACTGGCCAGCGTCAGCGAAGCGCGCCTGCTGCAACCGAGCGTGGCTGACGAGATCCTGCTGCTGGTCAATGTCGGCGTCGATCCACTGCGTCATCACCGGGACCTGAACATCCTGATGACCACCGAGCGCACCGATTCGTTGAGCTATGCCGGTGTGCGCGAGAACCTGGTGCTGACGCTTGATCAGGTCACCCTCAACAGCTGGAACGAAGTGCTGGTGCAGCGCTACGACGGCGAGCACGCGCTGCTGCGCTGCCTGCGTGACTTCCTCAACAGCCTCGGCCAGCGCAGCCACCGCCCGCAGGTGCGGGTGCGCTGCTTCTGCCACAACCGCGCCCAGGCCATCAGCCAGCGGGTCGAGGAAATCTTCGACACTGCGCAACTGCTGCTCGACCAGGGGCTGAATCACCGCTACCTGCTGCAAGTGGCACAGTACACTCACGTGCTGGAACTGTTGCCAGGCCAGGTTAGCCTGGCGACCCTGTCCGAACATGGCGCCGTGCTCGATCACCTGGGTGAAGTGCGCAGCCACTACAGCCCGTTGCACCTGGATGGCAATGCACTGCAAGACTACGACTTGCCCCTGGTGCTGGAACAAGGCCGGCGTAATTGCATCCAGGTGTTCTACCGCCTGCTCGACGGCTGGGCCGACCTGTACGTGCTGGACGAGTACAACGCCCTGTGGCAACAGCGCCTGCCAATGTTTGACGAAAGTCACCTGCTGCTGCCGTTGCAACGCTTTCTGCGTTCGGTGGTGGTGCGCCACGATGCCCGCCTTCCACTCGACCATCTGCCACAGGCTTCACTGGCTATCCACTATGCCCAGCTGCTGCCTTCCGGCCCGGGCAACGCGCGCACCATCGAGCCGCGCCCGGCGCCCAGCGCTGGCGTCGACCAGCCATATTATGAGGTTCAGGCCATTTTGCAGGCCGGCACGGGGAATGGGGTGCATGTGACGCTGTATTGCGACCAGCAGGAGTTTTCCGAGCTGGAGCATGGCGACCAACTGTATGAGGTGGTCGCCCGGCAGATCCTTGGCCAGCGGCGTAGCGCCGGGCATTACCGCTGCTACATCACCGACCTGGACCTGTCCGAGCTGCTCGAAGATGAGCAGGGGTCGACCAGCCTGTACCTGCGCTACAAGCGCGAGCTGGAACAGGCGCTGAATGATGGATTGGCGAAGTTGCAGGCTAAGGTGGAGCCTTGAGGATGCCGGGGCTGCTTCGCAGCCCTTTCGCGACACAAGGCCGCTCCTACAGGAGATCGGGTATTCCTGTAGGAGCGGCCTTGTGTCGCGAAAGGGCCGCAAAGCGGCCCCGGGGATTTCAGAGGTCGAAATCGCCAGCCGCTTCTGGCTGGTATTCAACTTCCAGCAACTTCAGCTTGAGCGTCTTGCCTCCGGGAGCCGGCCAGTCGATCTGCTCGCCCACCGACAAGCCCAGCAGCGCACAACCGATTGGCGCGAGGATCGAAACCGTGCCTTCTCCACCGGCATCTTTCGGATACACCAGGGTCAGGTGGTAGTCCTTGCCACTGGCCTCTTCACGGCAATGCACCCTCGAGTTCATGGTCACCACTCCGGCGGGCACTTCCTCATGGCCGACCACCTGAGCGGCACGGTCCAGCTCCTCCTGCAAGGCGAGCACACCCGGCGTATTCTCGTCGAGGCTGTCGATCAGGCGCTCGAGACGTTGTACGTCCAATCGGGTGAGGATGAGGGAAGGCTTGGTGCTCATGATCCAGTCAGACTCCTTTGAACAGGCGGTTTGCTGCGGGCAGATAAAGCAAAACCCCGCCCAAGGGCGGGGTTTGTGGATGCTTTTGCGTCACCGACGCACAACCCGACACTACCACAGCCGGGCAAATACTCAAGCCCGTGCGCGCAGCGCCTCGGCTTCGCGGCAGATCTGCCGGCGCCGTTCGTCGTCGGCCGAGCGCCATTCGCGAATGTGCTCGACATGCCGGTGGCAGCCGGTGCATACCCGCTGCTCATCCAGCCGGCAGACGCTGATGCAGGGCGACGGCACCGCCGGGCTGACGTTGCTGTACAGCGGCTTGGGTGGCCGCGCCTGGCTGGTCATGTCAGATCTCGTCGAAGTCCAGCTTCTCGCCGGCCCGCTCCCAGACGATACGCTCGAGCATTTCGTTCAGCAGTTCTTCGCTCTTCTCGCACACCCACTTGCCGCTTTCCTCGTCGTAGTCGAAGTGGAAGCCGCCGGAACGGTCGGCCAGCCACAGCTGGCGCAACGGCTCCTGGCGACTGAAGATCAGCTGTGCGCCGCCTTCGAACTGGACGGTCAGCACGCCGCCAGAATTTTCCATGTCCAGGTCCAGGCCGCTCTCGTCGAACAAGTCTTCCAGGGCCTGTTGGGTCGCGTCGACCAGATCATGGAAACGCGCTTCGCTCAAACTCATTGCAGGAACCTCGAATTGGCTGCTTTACGGGCAAGCCGGCAAGATACGGGCGCCGGGCCATGAATGCAAAGGTTTAGCCCCGCTCGCCACCGGCCCGATTACCGTGGCGAGGGCCCCTAAGCATAGCCCGCCCGACGGACCGGCTCTTGCATAGGCAATCCGCCGGTCGCTCGGTATACTCGGGCGCAATACTGCATATTTCAAAGGATTTCACCCATGAAGCGCCTGATTTCCTCGCTCGCGGCGCTGGTCGCGGTTGCCTGCCTCGTTTCGGCCTGCGGTCAGAAGGGCCCCCTGTACCTGCCAGAAGACGGCAAGGACGGCAAAGGCCCGAAAAAGTCGCACCAGCACCAGCATGCTCCAGCGGTCCAGCCGCAGGAAGAGCAGCCAATCCAGCCCGAGCAGACGCCAGAGCAGTAAGGAATTCAGATGAACGCTTTCAACTACCGCGACGGTGAACTGTTCGCGGAGGGCGTCGCCCTGTCGGCCATCGCCGAACGTTTCGGCACCCCGACCTACGTGTACTCGCGCGCCCACATCGAAGCCCAGTACCGCAGCTACACCGATGCCCTGCAAGGTACCGATCACCTGGTCTGCTTCGCCGTCAAGGCCAACTCCAACCTTGGCGTACTGAACGTCCTGGCGCGCCTGGGCGCAGGCTTCGACATCGTCTCCGGCGGTGAGCTGGAGCGCGTGCTGGCCGCTGGCGGGCGCGCCGATCGCGTAGTCTTCTCCGGCGTCGGCAAGACCCGTGAAGACATGCGCCGCGCCCTGGAAGTCGGCGTGCACTGCTTCAACGTCGAGTCCACCGACGAACTCGAACGCCTGCAAGTGGTAGCCGCCGAGATGGGCAAGGTTGCGCCGATCTCGCTGCGCGTGAACCCGGACGTCGATGCCGGCACTCACCCGTACATCTCCACCGGCCTCAAAGAGAACAAGTTCGGCATCGCCATCGCCGACGCCGAAGCCATCTACGTGCGCGCCGCGCAGCTGCCGAACCTGGACGTGGTCGGTGTCGACTGCCACATCGGTTCGCAGCTGACCACTGTCGACCCGTTCCTCGATGCCCTCGACCGCCTGCTGGCCCTGGTCGACCGCCTGGCCGAGTGCGGCATCCACCTGCGCCACCTGGACCTGGGTGGCGGCGTTGGCGTGCGCTATCGCGACGAAGAGCCGCCGCTGGTGGCCGACTACATCAAGGCCATCCGTGAGCGGGTCGGCAGCCGTGACCTGGCGCTGGTGTTCGAGCCAGGCCGCTATATCGTGGCCAACGCCGGTGCCCTGCTGACCCGCGTGGAATACCTCAAGCACACCGAACACAAGGACTTCGCCATCATCGATGCAGCGATGAACGACCTGATCCGCCCGGCCCTGTACCAGGCCTGGATGGGCGTCAGCGCGGTCACGCCGCGGGCGGGCGAAGGCCGTGCCTATGACCTGGTAGGCCCGATCTGCGAAACCGGCGACTTCCTCGCCAAGGACCGCGTGCTGAACCTGGCCGAAGGTGACCTGCTGGCCGTACAGTCGGCGGGCGCCTATGGTTTCGTCATGAGCTCGAACTACAACACCCGTGGCCGTTGTGCGGAAATCCTGGTCGACGGCGACCAGGCTTTCGAAGTCCGCCGCCGCGAGACCATCGCCGAACTGTACGCTGGCGAAAGCCTGCTGCCGGAGTGAGCCCATGCTGCTGCGCTTTACCAAGATGCATGGGCTGGGCAACGACTTCATGGTCCTCGACCTGGTCAGCCAGCACGCGCACATCCAGCCCAAGCACGCCAAGCAATGGGGTGACCGCCACACCGGTATCGGCTTCGACCAGCTGCTGATCGTCGAGGCGCCGAGCAACCCGGAAGTGGACTTCCGCTACCGGATCTTCAACGCCGACGGCTCCGAGGTCGAGCAGTGCGGCAACGGCGCGCGCTGCTTTGCCCGCTTCGTGCTGGACAAGCGCCTGACCGCGAAAAAGCGCATCCGCGTGGAAACCAAGGGCGGCATCATCGAGCTGGACGTGCAGAACGACGGCCAGGTGTGTGTCGACATGGGCCCGCCGCGCTTCGTCCCGGCAGAAATCCCCTTCATTGCCGATGAACAGGCAGTGAACTACCCGCTGGAGGTAGACGGCCAGGTGTATTCGATTGCCGCCGTGTCCATGGGCAACCCGCATGCCGTGCTGCGCGTCGATGATGTGCACACCGCGCCGGTCCATGAGCTTGGCCCGAAAATCGAAAACCACCCGCGCTTCCCGCAGCGGGTGAATGCCGGCTTCCTCCAGGTCATCGACCGCCATCGCGCCAACCTGAGGGTGTGGGAGCGTGGTGCCGGCGAGACCCAGGCCTGTGGCACCGGCGCCTGCGCCGCAGCCGTCGCCGCCATCAGCCAGGGCTGGATGGACTCTCCGGTGTCCCTCGACCTGCCAGGTGGCCGCCTGCACATCGAATGGGCCGGCCCTGGCAAGCCCGTGTTGATGACAGGCCCAGCCGTACGCGTCTTCGAAGGACAGGTTCGTCTCTAAGCGAGTAACCGCCATGACCGATCAGCCAGTACCCCAGCAGCCCGATGAGCTCGATGCCGATGCGGTGGTCGCCTACCTGCGCGCCCACCCCACCTTCTTCGCCGAGCACGACGAGCTGTTGATCGACCAACGCATCCCCCACCAGCGCGGTGACAGCGTGTCGCTGGTGGAACGCCAGCTCAAGCTGCTGCGCGACCGCAACATCGAGATGCGCCATCGCCTGTCACAACTGATGGATGTGGCCCGGGACAACGACCGTTTGTTCGACAAGACCCGTCGGCTGATCCTCGACCTGCTCGATGCCGGCAGCCTGGAAGAAGTGGTGATGGCCGTCGAAGACAGCCTGCGCCAGGAATTCCAGGTGCCTTTCGTCAGCCTGATCCTGTTCGGCGACAACGCAGCGCCCGTAGGCCGTTGGGTCAGCAATGCCGAAGCTCAGCAAGCCATCGGTGGCCTGCTGGGCGGTGGCAAGACGGTCAGCGGCAATCTGCGCGAGCACGAGCTGGCCTTCCTGTTCGGCAAGGAGCAGCAGCAGGAGGTCGGCTCCAGTGCGGTTGCCGCCCTCGAATATCAAGGGCTGCATGGCGTGCTGGCGATCGGCAGCCGCGACCCGCAGCACTACAAGAGCAGCGTCGGCACCTTGTTCCTCGGCTACATCGCCGAAGTGCTTGGCCGCGTGGTGCCGCGCGTGACCCAGACCCTGCGTCCGGTGCGCTGATGGAACGCCAGCTGGAGGCTTATTGCGCACACCTGCGCAACGAGCGCCAGGTGTCCGAACACACCCTGCTGGCTTATCGCCGCGACCTCGACAAGGTCATCGAATATTGCAATAGCCAAGGCATCGCCGGCTGGGGCGCCCTGCAGATTCAGCAGCTGCGCCAGCTTATCGCCCGTTTGCACCATCACGGCCAGTCCTCGCGCAGCCTGGCGCGATTGCTGTCGGCGGTGCGCGGCCTGTACCGCTACCTCAATCGCGAAGGCCTGTGCCAGCACGACCCGGCCAACGGCCTGAGCGCGCCCAAGGGCGAACGCCGGCTGCCCAAGGTGCTGGACACCGACCGAGCCCTGCAGCTGCTCGATGGCGGCGTCGATGACGACTTTATCGCCCGCCGTGACCAGGCCATCCTCGAATTGTTCTATTCCTCCGGCCTGCGCCTGTCCGAACTGAACAACCTCGACCTCGAGCAGCTCGACCTGGCTGCCGGCCTGGTGCAAGTACTTGGGAAGGGCAGCAAGACCCGCGTATTACCGGTCGGGCGCAAGGCCCGTGAGGCGTTGCAGGCCTGGTTCAAGCTGCGTGGCATCGGCGCGCCGCGTGACAGCGCCGTATTCATCACCCGCCAGGGCAATCGCATGAGCCCACGCGCCATCCAACTGCGGGTCAAGGCTGCCGGCGAGCGCGAGCTTGGCCAGCACCTGCACCCGCACATGCTTCGCCACTCCTTCGCCAGCCACGTGCTGGAATCGTCCCAGGACCTGCGTGCGGTGCAGGAAATGCTCGGCCACGCCGACATCAGCACCACGCAGATCTACACCCACCTGGACTTCCAGCACCTGGCAGCGGTGTACGACAGTGCCCACCCTCGGGCCAAACGCAGCAAAGGCACAGACTCATGAGCATCAAGCTGATCACCTTCGACCTCGACGACACGCTGTGGGACACCGCGCCCGTGATTGCCAGTGCCGAGGTCGTGCTGCGCGACTGGCTCGAAGCCAACGCGCCAGTCCTCGGCGGCGTGCCGGTGGAACACTTGTTCGCCATTCGCGAACGCCTGGTGCAAGCCGAGCCGGGCCTCAAGCACCGCATCAGCGCCCTGCGCCGACGTGTGCTGTTCCAAGCCCTGGAGGAAGTCGGCTACAGCGAGAAGCAGGCGCAGGAGCTGGCGAACGAGGGCTTTGAAGTTTTCCTGCATGCGCGCCACCAGATCGAAGTGTTCCCTGAGGTACAGCCGGTACTGGAGATCCTGCGCCATCACTACACATTGGGCGTGGTCACCAACGGCAACGCCGATATACGCCGACTGGGGCTGGCGGATTACTTCCGCTTTGCCCTTTGTGCGGAGGACCTGGGCATCGGCAAGCCGGACCCGGCACCGTTCATGGAGGCCCTCAAGCTCGGCGAGGTCGAGGCCAGTGCGGCAGTGCACATCGGCGACCACCCGGGCGATGACATTGCCGGGGCCCAACGCGCCGGTTTGCGCGCCGTATGGTTCAACCCGCAGGGCAAGGCCTGGGCTGGCGACCGGGCGCCGGATGCAGAGATCCAGCGTTTGTCCCAGCTGCCTGACATTCTGGCCAGCTGGCGCTGACATTGTGGGAGCGGCCTTGCCGGGGCGCTCCCACACAGACCGCGTAACCCTGAAAGACAGGCACAAAAAAGCCCGCAGCGACGGCGGGCTTTTTTGCACTCAGCCACTCAGATAGGGCGGCTGCCGTACTTGTTGTCCGGCTTCTTGGGCGGGTCGGCGACCACGTTGGCCTCGACTTCCTGCACCTTGCCACCGCGCGAAAGAAATTCTTCCATCGCCTTGGCCAGGGCATCACGCTCCTTCTGCTTGGCTTCCATGCTCGGCATCTCGTCTACCGAGACAGCGGCCTTGGATTTGCCCTTGGCAGTCGGTGCCGGGCTGCTGTCGTCATCGCCAGCATCTTCCACGCCATCGTCAGCCGCCGCTTCGAGGCCTTCATCAGCCTCGTCTTCGTCGCCTACTTCGAGGTCATCATTTTCCAGATCGTCGTCGCTCATGTTCTACCTCATGACTTGCGAAAAGCAGGTTAGTTATAGACCGGTGCAGCCGTAGACCGGCAGCCACCAGTGAAAATTCAACTGGCCGTGGGTTAGGCCACTGCCCTTGGGTCGGCGCTCCTGATGGGAGGCGGCACCCAGCAGGCCCTACTCCTGGCAAGACCTGACAAATCCTTGAACCCTGCTGGCCACACGCTATTGGCAAGCCTAGCAAAGGCTGGAGAAGCGTGGGGGCTACTCACCCAACACTCTTTGGCGCGCATTCTAGCGCGCTCGTGGAAAAAGCAAAGCACCATAAATGCCCGAAGACTTGTAAGTTTTTGGCCTGCGTCGCGAACGTGAGTGATAAACCGTTTGCACTGCGCGAAATCGCAAAAAACAGACAAAAAAATGCCCGGCGAACCGGGCAAGTTTTACCAGCGTCGCGGTTACAGGTTGTAGCCGCGTTCGTTGTGCTGAGCCAGGTCGAGGCCGACCGACTCTTCTTCTTCGTTGACCCGCAGGCCCATGACCACATCCAGCACCTTGAGGATCACGTAGGTGACGATGGCGGTATAAACCACGGTGAAGATCACGCCCTTGGCCTGAACCCAGACCTGGGCACCGATATCGGTGACTGCACCGAAGCCGCCCAGGGCCGGTGCTGCGAACACGCCGGTCAGGATGGCACCGATGATGCCGCCGACGCCGTGCACGCCGAAGGCGTCCAGGGAGTCGTCATAACCCAGCTTGCGCTTGAGGGTGGTGGCGCAGAAGTAGCAGATCACACCGGAGATCAGACCTATCACCAGAGCGCCCATAGGGCCCACGGTCCCAGCGGCTGGCGTGATGGCGACCAGGCCGGCGACCACACCCGAGGCGATGCCCAGGGCACTGGGTTTGCCGTGGAAGATCCACTCGGCGAACATCCAGCCCAGCGCAGCGGCAGCGGTGGCAATCTGGGTCACCAGCATGGCCATGCCGGCAGTGCCGTTGGCGGCGGCGGCGGAACCGGCGTTGAAGCCAAACCAGCCGATCCACAGCATGGCCGCGCCCATCAAGGTGTAGCCCAGGTTGTGCGGAGCCATCGGGGTGGTCGGGTAGCCTTTGCGCTTGCCCATCACCAGGCAGCAGACCAGGCCAGCGATACCGGCGTTGATGTGCACCACGGTGCCGCCAGCGAAGTCGAGCACGCCCCAGTCCCACAGCAGCGCGCCGTCACCACTCCAGACCATGTGCGCGATCGGGGCGTAGACCAGGGTGAACCAGATACCCATGAACACCAGCATCGCCGAAAACTTCATGCGCTCGGCAAAGGCACCGACGATCAGTGCCGGGGTGATGATGGCGAAGGTCATCTGGAAGGTGATGAACACTGCCTCAGGGAACAGTGCAGTGGCCGAAGTCAGGTTGGCCGGCGTGACGCCGCTCAGGAACGCCTTGGAGAAGCCGCCGACGAACGAATTGAAGTTGAGCACGCCTTTTTCCATACCGGTGGTATCGAAGGCCATGCTGTAGCCATAAATGACCCAGAGGATGCTGATCAGGCCAGTGATGGCAAAGCACTGCATCATCACCGACAGCACGTTCTTGGAACGCACCATGCCGCCGTAGAAAAGGGCCAGACCTGGAATGGTCATGAACAGCACCAGCGCTGTCGAGGTGAGCATCCAGGCGGTGTCGCCGGAGTTCAGCGCTGGGGCAGCTGCTTCCTCTGCCAGGGCGAGCCCGGGCATTACGAGGGACAATAGGGCTCCTAGCCCTGCGATCTTACGCAGAGTCATGTTGTTTTCTCCTGGGGCGTTGGGTTTGGTGAGGCTTTTTCGGCGCTTAGATCGCGTCGGTATCGGTTTCGCCGGTACGGATGCGGATCGCCTGCTCCAGATTCACCACGAAGATCTTGCCGTCACCGATCTTGCCGGTGTTGGCCGCCTTGGTGATGGCTTCGATCACTCGATCAAGGTCCTTGTCGTCGATGGCGACGTCGATCTTCACTTTGGGCAGGAAGTCGACCACATATTCCGCGCCGCGATACAGCTCGGTGTGGCCCTTCTGCCGGCCGAAACCTTTGACTTCGGTGACGGTAATGCCCTGCACGCCGATTTCCGACAGCGACTCGCGCACGTCGTCCAGCTTGAACGGCTTGATGATGGCTGTGACTAGCTTCATGAAACTCTCTCCCGATTTGGTGGACTTGCCCCAGGAAAACAAACCCGTCTCAAGTCTAAGCGCAGCGGTTGGCTTTGTAACGCGTCGTCGGCATCCGGCTCCGCGTGCGCACTGCCTGGTCACAAGGAACTGCATCAGTGCATGGCTCGTACAGGTCTTTGCAGAAACCTTGCCAGTTCCGTTAAACCGGCGGAAAACAGCGGGTTATGTGAATCAGTCGGGATTGGCCAGTCGCCAGCACGGCAATCATGCACAACTTCGGTGCAGGCGGACTTGGCCAACTGCTCAAAAAGCGTGCAGTGGCCCGCAGTCCAGGAAGCGGGTTGGCCCGTGCTACACTGCGGGCCATTTCTCAGTTTCAGTGGACAGCCGAACATGCTCGCGCCCAAAGCCCTTCTCGACGCCCTGAGCGACCAGGCCTCGCGCCTGTTCAGCAGCGATACCGCCCAGCCCCGCGCCGAACTGGAAAGCCAGTTCAAAGTATTGATGCAAGGGGCCTTCAGCAAGCTGGACCTGGTCAGCCGCGAGGAATTCGACAGTCAGATGGTCGTCCTGGCCCGCACCCGCGCCCGACTCGAAGCCCTGGAAAAGCAAGTGGCTGAACTGGAAGCCCGGCTGCCAAGCGCTGCGCAGGAATGACAATCGCCAAGCAAGACGTCCGGTAAAACACGGGGGCTGCATTGCAGCACCCGTTTCAATCAGGCCGAAGCCCGGTGCTGGCCGCTGGCCTTGGGCGGTAGCTCGCTGGCACGCAAGTCGCCACGGAACAACGCCGCACCGCACACCGTGAACAGCGTCTTCACCCGGCTGTGCGAATTGCGGATCTCGGCCTGTATTTTCTCGATGAGCGGATCGCTCGACTGCAGCGCAACGGCACGATCAACCCATTCGATTGCCGCGAAGCGACTCTGCTTGCGCGTGCCGCAGCCCTGCATCCAGGCCAGCCCAAGCTCCGCGCAGGCGCGCGCGGCGGTCCAGGCATCAGGGTGCTCGGCCAACTGGAGCAAATAGCTCACCGCCTCGACACGCTCTCGCGCATCACCGTACTGGCGCAACAAGATGGCTAACTGCAACTGTGCCCTGGCATGGATGTTCGGCTCGGCCATGGCGTCGAGCAGCAGCCGCTTGACCGCCAGCATTGCTTTGCGGTCCTCCAGCCCTTTGAGCGCGCTCATGCGTTGGCAGGCCAGGTCAAACTTGGCCTGCAGGTGCCCAGACTCCGCCGCGCACAGCAGCCAGTGCTCAGCAGCCTTGCCATTGAGGTAATGCGCTGGCGTGTTGTCCAACCAGCCACGGTGCAGATCGTACAGCGCGATGGCAGCATTTGGCAGTTTCAGCTCCGCACAGGTTTCATACAGGAAATACGCGGCCTCATGCAGGCTGGCAGCCCAGAGCAGGCGCGGCACATCGAGCACATCGAAGCCCTGCCCGTCGCCCCCGCACTGGCGCCTGACGGCCATGAGCAACCACGTGCGTGCCTGCTCGGCGGATTGCCCAAAGCCCCACAGTCCAAACTGGTGCCCTACCGCCCGCAGCGCACAGGCCGCTGCCTGTCGGCGGTCATCGCACAGCCGCTCGATGACGGTGCGCAGCACCTGCGAATCGTCCTCCGCCTCGTGGAACAGCACCAGGCACACCAGACTGTGGAAAGGCTCGCCAATGGTCGCGACGAAGCCGTGGTCAGGGTAGAGCGCGACGCTATCGACAAAGTCGCGCATCGCCCCGGCGTAGTCACGCACCGAACAGCGCCTCAGAGCCCCACGCCAGGCCAGCAGCGTGGCACGCTCCTTGGGCCGGAGTTCGCGCTGTGCCCATTGGCCAAAGGTTGTTTGCCAAGCCGCGATCTGCGGCAGTTGCCTGGCATGCGGCAGCCAGAATGTCTCTTGCAGCACCAGCCAACGGATCGCATTGCGCTGTGCTTCAGGCCAAGCGCGGCACAGCGGCCCATTGGCCAGTGCATCGATCGCCTCATCGCTGCCTCCCCAGCGTGGGGTCAGGTAGGTGGCATAGGCCTCGATCGCCTCGAAGCAGCCGGTGAACCAGGCCAGCGCATGGCGCAGCCAGTAATCCCGGGCGCTCTCGCCCCGCTCGTGCAAGCGCGCGCCCAACCTGCCAGGCAATGCCTGCGGCAGCACCTGCAAAGGCGTCAGGCCGAATTTGACCAACAATGGCGCTGCGGCCTCCTGCACCTCCACATCGGCATGCGCGCTGGGCCGATAACGCGCCACCTGGCCATCGAACAGTTCGACCAGCCAGCCTGGCTCACCCAAGCGCGAACTGATGTGCAGCATGCCGATCACTGCCGCCACAGGCTGTGCGCTAAGCGCCATGGCCCGCAGGAAATGCGCCGCGGCCTTTTCGCAGGCCTGTTCAGCAGCCAGCCAGCGTTCTTCCGACACTTCATGGCAGCCAGCTGGCCCACGGATCTGGCAGGCACGGCTGAAGCAGTGAAAACCCATCACCACATGCGGGTGATATGCCTTGGGGCAGGCGTCGATCCACGCCTTGAGGGTTTGCGTCAGGGCCTTGCTGCCCTGTCTGTCCCAATCCAGCAGGTGGCCTTGCACAGCTTCGAGGTAAACCGGGCATTCACCAGGTGGCGCCTGCAGCCATTGCGTCTCGAGCGCATCGAAAAGGCGGTTAAGCTCAGCGTATTCATTGGCCTGCACCCATTCTCGGAGCTGCTGGCGGGTGAGATTGAGGGTTTGCACGGGCAGTACCTTAAGTCCATTTAAGGGTCGCGTTGCCATCCACTGGCAACAACAGTCGCTCTTGAACACTAAGCCATAGCCGGGATCTTCGCAAAGTATTGGATCCAGTATTTGTCAGGACGTGAAAAGCAGGGGAAAAACCTGTCGTGCAACGTTAAGTCGCATTTCTCTTGCGCTCGCCTTGCAGATACTCACTAGGCTGTGACAACCCGCAGGAAGCGGTTTTATATCAAGCGACAACGGAGCGTCCATGTCCCTCGCCCTCGTCCATAGCCGCGCCCAGGTCGGCGTACAGGCCCCGGCGGTCAGCGTCGAAACGCATCTAGCCAACGGCCTGCCCCATCTCACCCTGGTCGGCCTGCCGGAAACCACGGTCAAGGAGAGCAAGGACCGTGTGCGCAGCGCTATCGTCAATTCCGGGCTGAATTACCCGCAGCGGCGCATCACCCAGAACCTCGCCCCGGCCGACCTGCCCAAGGACGGCGGGCGTTATGACGTGGCTATCGCCCTGGGCATCCTCGCCGCCGATGGCCAGGTGCCGTTGCCGGCCCTCGCGGAAATGGAATGCCTGGGCGAGCTGGCCCTGTCGGGAAAATTGCGCCCGGTGCAGGGCGTGTTGCCAGCAGCACTGGCGGCGCGCGAGGCCGGCCGGGCGCTGGTGGTGCCCCGGGAAAATGCCGAGGAAGCCAGCCTGGCCGGCGGGCTTGCGGTGTATGCAGTGGGGCACCTGCTCGAGTTGGTGGCGCACCTCAACGGGCAGGTGCCACTAGCCCCGTTTGCCGCCAATGGCCTGGTCCTGAAGCAACAGCCTTATCCGGACCTCAGCGAGGTACAGGGCCAGGTCGCGGCCAAGCGGGCATTGCTGCTGGCCGCGGCCGGCGCCCATAACCTGTTGTTCACCGGGCCACCCGGTACGGGCAAGACATTGCTCGCCAGCCGCCTGCCCGGCCTGCTGCCACCGCTGGATGAGCATGAGGCGCTGGAAGTCGCGGCGATCCAGTCGGTCAGTGGCCATACGCCGCTGAGCAGCTGGCCGCAGCGGCCGTTTCGCCACCCGCACCATTCGGCCTCGGGGCCGGCGCTGGTAGGCGGCTGTAAAACCCATCGCTAAATGATAATTCACAGAAAAATATGATAATTTCTATCTTTATTTGATAAAGACTGGCGTTAGCGATGCGTTTTTTTGAGGAATTATCTGGCGACTCCCATGAGTGGGAAATTTTAGGTGTCCGAAAAGTAACCGTTTCGCAGCACCCGGAAGACCTACTTGGCGAGTTTTTTTGCATCTCAGATAGGGACTCTATGACTGGTAGAGCACACCGGGTCAAATCCTTCACTAGCCCTATTGATAATATTCGTTACTTCAAAGCCGGCTCTCTTTGGAAAGATGGAAAAAATATAACTCCGCCAGACCTCTCCCGCAACAAGTCTTTCTATCAGATATATGAAACTGAATTAGTCTTAGCTCAAGAGGCACACGCTTCCACCCCAGAAGTCATTGAGAGAATTCTTCACTCAAATACACCGCACAGAACTTTTACTTCATTCACAAATCACGTCAGGTTCTCCTGGAGAACAAGTACTGGTTACATTCAATGCTCTGAGATAGTCAGACATTTTATGGCACCTTCAAAGCGCTTCTTACGGGCAGTATTGAATGGCACTATAGATGAGCACTTCCGCTCAGTGAAAGAAAATAAGCCAAGCGTCATAATGCCAAAAATGACTTCAAAAGAGCTGCTCGCCACCGAATCTTTAAGTTATAACCAAGAGGGGCTTCGATCTGTGCGGACCCCATATAAAAACTTCAAACTTACCGCGATAAACAACTCTACTGACAATCAATCATCGCCTTTGTTACTCGCCAGCCTATTCCCAAACAACTCTATCAAAATTCAGTTCCGAAGAACTGAAGTACCCTTTGAATTAGGAAGCAGCGTTAGTGAATTTGTGGGAATACAAATTAAAAAAACTGACTACCTGCAAAGATATTTTAAAGATTGGTTGTAGAGGCTGGTCAAGCTCAGTAGGAATAAAAAATTAGGAGCATGCAAAATTAGGGGCCTATGGTCATGCTGCTTCGCTTCAGACACCAATGGCAGGCGGTGCTACAAAAGCTCTGGCTCGACGGTGCTACTGCCCCTCCCGTAAGGCTGGAACCGGTCTTCTAATCGCCAGCCGGCAGTGGTAGAGTTCGGTCAGAGTTACTCACCGAGCGCCTACGAATTCAAGTACGGTTCATATCATCGACGATGACAACCATAATCCAGGGAATGAACAATGTATCTTAACCTTCTTTATTTATCTGAGATCAGCTATAGATTCGGGCTCATTGGATTGGCAGAGTTCAAAGAGCGCCTGAAAGTAGCTGAGTGGCTCCTCGACTCAGGAGGCACCGTACGCGACCCAAGGCTGGGCTCGGGAGAGGAGCCTGAGGCTCGCGAATCAAGCGAGTGCGAGCAGCCAGATCTCGCCGAGGGTGTAAAGAGAGATGTTCCTGCAGATCGGTGGTTTCATCTCGTCGTGCTAAACAAATGGGTTTTTACGGTTGGTGATGCGGACTGTTATCCCTCCGTGCCGCATGGTCACTTTCAAAAGAAAACCAATTCTTGGCCAAAGCTAAACCCCTACATCGGCCGAGTGTTCTCAGCTCCTCATGAAGAGGACAAATCACGTCGGCTCACCAAGACAGAAATGCAGAAACTCTGGAACGATGAAGAGTTTATTGATCATTGCCACAAGCAGATCGACTGGTATACCGATTTTGCTCCGAATTACGAGTTCATCACAGCCAGAAAAGGAAGACACCAGCTGCCACGCTGGAGGCCAATCGGGTGACAATTTTTTGAAACCCTAGAAACATAAAAGCCCGCATGAGCGGGCGAGTGTTATGAAATCGCCCCTGGTGGAGCTCAATCGTAAGCGTCCGGCGAACTCACCTTCCTGAATCTAGAATTAGGCGTGATCCCTATACCTATCTCAAAGATGTGCTGACGCGGCTGCCTATACAGCGGGCCAGCGAGATCGGGCAATTGCTACCGCATCAGTGGGTATGTCCGTAGTAAGCTGGGAAATTGCACCTGAGCTGACCAAGCGTTTGCATCCCACTTGACCGCCTGCTTGCATTCGACTTGACCAGCCTTTTGCATCGGATGTGACCAGCGCACGGGTACATCTTGACCGGCAGGAATCGACCCGAAGCAGCCCATGACCCGTAGGGGGAGTCGGCTAGGCAGGCTGTTCTCAGTGCCTTAGCCGACCTCATGGAGGCTGAGGGTATCTACGAAACCAGAGTCTATTCAAGGGTCGCAGCTAACACTTCAACTCTGGCTGCTTAGCCTCTCGGTATCGATGCGTTTCCGATACGAAATCGACAAATGCTACGGCAGCGGCTACCGCAAGCCGAGCATGCCTCGGCTGCAGTCCGCGGTGTTGGCCTTCCTTTCCATGCCCGGTACCGTACAACCCTCTTAGCTGCGTAAGATTGCTAGTTAGCTGGGTAAGATTGCGGAGGACATTCTTGATGTTTTCGGCACCCTTGGCTGCATCACTTACGCCATCGGGCACCAGCTGTAAGGCTTTGGTCACCTTCTTCGTCAGGTTGCCAAGGTCATCGGCCTTGGTGAAAGGAATCTCTCGTATCGTGAGAATGGATTTGCAGCAGCTTTCAATAAGCTCTTTGGCAGTCCCGATCGCCAATTCTGGGTCTGATTCGACGGCATATTCCATGCGCTCAATCTGCTTCGCCATCCATCCGGAGCTCAGCGCCTCAACCACTACTCTCGCTCGCATGACAGACCTGCCTGCGTTCGCCTCTGCCGAACCGCTGCTGATCAAGCGATAGGAAAAGCGCGGGCGACCGGCGATTTGCTGCTCTTGGTACAGCTCCCAGCCGGCCTCATGCAACTGATCGTTGAAGTGCTCAACAAGCTTGATCGCGTCCTCTCGTTGTGGGCGAACGACTGGGTGCACCGTTTCACAGAGAAAGCGGAGAAATGCTTCAGCACTCCCATCAAAGAGGTTGAATCGGGAATCACTGAAGATCCAGTCATCCTCCCAGTCATCGTTGTTATAGCGATGCTGCCAAATGTCGCCGGCGGCATCTTTGTAGCGACTATCGGTGGACGGAAGGTTTTCAAGCTCGTACAGCCGACTGAGAAATTCAACATCATTCAGCTCCCCATACCACTTAACACTCTCCAGACGTAGGCCATCTACAATGTTTTGCCGCACCAATTTCGGCAGACTCGAGGATTTTCCGGATCGCCAATCAGCATGGAACTCACGTGCGGGGATGATCAGCGCCGAGTAGGCATTGTTTTGCTCGTGCTCAGTTACCATCCTCAGCGCAGTCGTGATTTTTTCCTGGATTGAGGTCCGCTTGAGCCCGAGCCTAGCGTATTCCAACGCAGGAATGGTGAAGTGGATGTCCCAGTAGTTGGTTCCACCGTTCCAATTGTCGTTGCCCGTCAGCTCTGCTGTCGCGGGATGGCCGCGGACAATCTCAGCCGCCTCATCAGCACCCTCCGCTCGCAAAACGGCGTACACCGTCGCCAAAAGCGGCTCAATTTTAGTTTGCTCCATACACCCCCCCTGTCCATACACCTGAGAGCCATCGTAGCTAGCGCGAGGGGTCACCTGCCATCAAAAAATAGATGCGTAAGTCGAAAGCAAAAGCCGGTTGTATCCAAGATCCCGCTCAACGCTTGCTTCGGCTCCAAAGCTGCAAACGCGAATGACAGCTACCGACCCAAGTGGGCATTGGAAAACAATCCGCAGGCTTACCAATTGAGGTCCACGGTCTAAGGGCGCAGTTCAACTCGGTGGCCTAGGTCCTTCTTACTCCGAGTTGCGACAAACGACCTTCAAATCTGTTCAGTAGGCTCCCAAGAGTCGCCCCATGAAGATGCAGTCCCAATAGCAGGAGTGCCGCCATGCTTCGTCAGCCTCCTCACGCTCCCATTGCCACTGGTGGAGGGGCGGCGTCGGCAAGCGATCAGGTGCCGGGCAGAGCGTTAGGGTCTGCGACAAAGCTTCGCCGTCTGAACTCCCGCGGCTTAAGAGTGTGAAGAATGCGTTCTTTGGGTTTCGTTGTGAAAGAGTCTTCGCCGCGCTGTCGATCCTGTCTTCGAGTAGACCCGCATTACGCATGAGCAGAACGGCTACACCCACTAAGTGCTGCGAGTAGCCCGGCTTGTTGACATTTGCATCAATCTCCTCGATAGCAGGACCATAGCCGGAAAAGCTCCCCAGATGACCGCGCAGGCGTCCATCCGGTAGCGGTCGCATATCGTGTTTAGTTTGTAAATAGGTGACCGTCAGAGCAAGACTGGCAGCATCACCGTGTCGGATCTCGCAGTTCTTCTGAACGCAGAATCGCGGGATACCTTCAAGCCAGCACCCATCTCCGAAGGGGTTCTCCCATGTACACGGCACATGCTCGTGCAACCACATTAGCCACTTCCATGCGCGCTCGGTATCGCCGGTCTTCACCAAGTAGAGCTCTACGCCCAGCGCCATATCCGGAGAAAAATCTGCGCCGCCGCGATCATTGCCATGGATCCGGATGCGTGGGGAGCGGAACCATTGTCCGGTGCTCGGATCTTGTGCGTCGGCCACCGCCTTGCACCCGTCCGCTTCACCAGCCGCGCACAATAGGCCATTGAACAGCGTAATGTCACCGTCGTCGCATGGCTGGCTAGCTTCACCGGTGGGGCGACTGGGGAAAGTAATGTCTGCTCCTGGAACTTGGCACTTGAATGCCTGCGCTCGCCAGAATGCCATCCGGGAGTCGAGAGGCTCGAGGGCGCTGGCCGATGACATCCATACTGTCAGCAAGGCGAAGATCAGGCCACGGTGGACGTTGTCTGGCAGGACGGATCCCATGATCAGTGCTCCTCCTCTGTTGAGGCTGACAGAAGGAGTGCCTGAGCTGTGGATTTAAACTGCGTTTTGAGCACGGCCCCATTGATCTCCTGCTGCGGGAGCGGCACGCGGATGGAGACCAGCTGCGACGGCACCTTGTGGTCGATTTCGCCCCGCAGCGTCGGAAGGAACGGTGTGAGTAACACCACCCAAGGTTTGATGAGACTTAGGCCACTGCATGAGACAGACATCATACTGGGATTGAGGACAAGGTACTCTGTGGGACTGGGGGTGATCTCTAGCTTTAATGACGTCTCTTGGACGCTGAAATCCAGTAATGCTTGGCCAGGTTCTGAACGGATCGCAATATCCGCCATGAAGGAGATAGCGGGATCCCGAAGTTTTGCTGTGAAGGATTCTGCATTGTTCCATGGGAATTGACACGCTAGGTGGCCGACGATGTCCAGTGGAGTGAAGTCAACGTCAACCTTTGCCGTGACGCTCCCAGAACCGTGCAACTGAAGCGCCGCCTTATCAAGACCGGGCGAAAGATTAAAGGCGTTGAGGCACACTTTCAGATCGTTGGTGTTTACGTCTGTTGTTACATCGACGTTTGCAAAATTTCCCGACGCTCGCTTGATGACGCGTAGAGTTTCCCTACCAGCGTCACAAAGAGATTTTTCGACTAGCGCCTCACCTTGGCATGCAAGGATTTCCTGGTTTTTCAGCCGATCACAATCAGTCTTTTTGGCGTTAGCGGCGATGTTATAAGCAAAATTCTGTGCGGCCTTCGCTGCTTCACAGGTCGCATCGTTTCCGCGTTGGGCGCATCCCCCCGCAGTGCAGCCCCCACCAACACAGCCACCGAACGCGCAAACTCTTGGTGAACATAATACGGGCCGCGATAGTATGCATGTCTCGCAGTCGCGAGTGTCTTTGGAGGCTTCAAACGTGCACTCTCGACTAGAGCTGCAGCTCCTCTGAGTGCAGTTCACGTCGTCCGCCGACGGCATCGGAATTTTGGTTGCGGTTTTCTGATGAGCGGTGCCACCCACGGAAACACAGGCAGCCGCTTGGTTAACCAAGTTACTCGCTGTAACAGCGATGAGATCCTTACGGACGGCGACCCAGTTCGCGGCGACATCAAGTTTCTCAATCCCGAATGAGTCCTTGAGCAACCCTAGAATTTGCCCCTTTATCGCGGGGAAGGTGTGGTCAATTGCTTTTTCGGGTGTAGGGGAAGTGGTGATTCCCGGCGGGATCACCTCGATCACTGTGGCCAGGACATCGTCCGTAATTAACCAAGCTATGGCGGCGATCCGCCCCGGGGACCCCGGCGGCTTGGCGTCAATGGTAACTGTCACATTTTTGCCAGCTTCAGAGATGCGAAGTACGTCGGAAGGGTTTGGGATTGGGTGGGCTACCGAAGGAAGCGAGACGGATGTGAAGGAGCGCGTCGTCAGGTGACTCGTGAGATTGTCGCGATATCTGTTAAGGAACGCTGCGACGATGGCACCCGCGCCGGTTACGTCGAGCACTCCTGCCAGTTCTACCTTCTCGATCTGGATCTGCGACACCCCAGGCAACAACGAGAGTTTTATCTTCGTATCGCTGCCAGTTCTGAGGGCGAGGGCGCCGTCGATGGTCATGTAGGCGGTGACAGTTCCTTCCAGATTCGGCTGCAGCCGCTTGAATAATTCCGCCATTGTTGGATCGGAGGCTGCGTCGACCTCTGTGAACTTCTTCTTGAACATAAGTTTCGCTTCGACGAGTTGCTCCGAACCGGAGAGTTCTATCGCTTTCACACCCTGAGCTTTGAGATCGTCGCTTAGGACGAATCTCTCTAGCTCCTTCAGAGAGAATGCTGCCGTGACATTAGGCGATCCCATTGCAGCCAAAGCGGTTGCGGTACTCTCAATGGCTTTTTGGCGCTGGTTGTCGGCCGATATAGGCGGAAATAATTTGTTCAACTCATCGGCGATCGGATCGCCACCGCATCCTGTCAATATCGTAGCAATAACCAATAGGAGACACACGCACAACGTTTCGCATTGCCACCGGAAGGAGCGCAGCCACAGCGCGTCGATGTTCATCGTGCAATCCTCGACTCAATTTCAAATCATGTTAGACCAGAAAATGGAGCCCCAGCGAACTTCAAGTTCCAAAGACCTGACCTTTAGCTTGAGCGGCGCAAAGACGGCACGAATGGGGTAGTAATGACCCGTTGTGGTGGTGGATCCAGTCGGCGGATGCAGCGAACTCATCTGCCGCGCTTGAACAGCGCAGCAGGAAATGTATTTCAAAAATGGCGAAGTGGTGCGTGTTACACTGTTATGGTAACCAGTCCGGGATTTTCAGTTCGGATGGCTGAGAGCCTATTAGTTTTTCGATGTGCTCGATAGGTATGGTTATAGGCTTGAAGGTTATTTTGTTGCACCCCACATATCCGCGGTCTTCACCTGGTTGGTTTGTTCTGCATGAAGCGCTAGCTACAAGGGTTGTATTGAAGTCGAGGTTCATATAGTTGTTTGCAGCTCGACCGACGTTGATGCTGCCTGGCGCCTCAGAAATATGCACCGGGCTGGCTAAGTAACAAGCTGGAGTTGGCGCCGAATTAGGATTGAAAAATTCTCTTTTTACCTCTCTTTGAAAAGCAGTTCGATGGCTTGCTTCATATATATAGAGCCGAGTTGATTGAGTTAGCCCAGATGTAGAGTCTCCATCATAGCGAGTTTCAATTTGGATTGTGTCGTCGCCGCCCATGGAATAATCGTCGCGAATATGTTCTATTGCACCAAACTGGGAATTGAACTCCGGTGGCTGCCATGCCTGGTCGCAAGTTGCTTGAAATAATTTTGGCATATCATCGCTCCGGAGAGGAACCACTGGATAACGGGCGAAGTTGCATGCCTTGTTGATGGTTTTTTCATTGGATTGAGTGCAGGCATTCATCTGTTGTCTTAAGCTAATTAAAACCTTGCTCACACCTTCGTCAATTTCGCGGCTTCTCGTCTGCAGGCTAGTGCGATCAACGTTGTAAAGAGTTGGGTTTGAAGCGATTGCATGTATCTTTGTTAAATATGTTTTAAGGGCTCTTTCTTTTGTTAGTGCGATATCCAGGTTTGTAAGTTTTGTTGCATCTATGCCTACTGGGACAATTGGTACCAGGACAGCCTCTATTGGCGCTGCTTTCCGAGTCTTGGTGTTAGCCTCCTCGGCAGCCAACTCATTCATCATTCCGCGTATAGTTTTGAATTCATCTTTTAGTTCAGAAACTGAAGATGGGGTAATGGACTTCCCGCCAGTATACCCTCCCTTAATTTTGACGGAACGATTGAATCTTGACTGCTCAATGCTTGTTGAAATTTCGGTGGAGGCATTTACAACTCCGCCCGATACAGAGACAACGGCTTGAAAATCTGATCTTTCTCCTTCTGATCTGACTGACTGTTCAAGCGTAGCGTAAAGCTCTCCGCCTACGGTCAGGGACTGGACATAATGTGTACCGCATTTTTCTCGAAGTGCAAGCTGGTTGATTTTTCCTCTTTTACTTATCTCTCTGGATATGTCGTCTCTTAGACTAGCTGCAACGAGAGCATCTGACCCCGTCTCTATTTTGATCCTTGCAAGTACTGTGATATTGTTTGATGAAGCTTTGTAGTTATTTAGATAAGAAATTTTTCCTTCTCCCCCAGCGTTTAATCCTTTGTAGGCCGCGCTTACGCTTATGTTGAGGCCTTTATTGATGTCTTCGAGGCTTTCTACCTCTTCCCAGAGAAATTTTCCTTTTGTAATGTTGTAGAAGGTCGGTTTAACTTCACCAGTGAAGCAGGGTGCCATGAACTCGCCGGTAAGTGAGTTGTATCCTTGGCCTAGTATGACTCCATTACGATACTCAACTACTTCTTCAGCGGCTGCTAATGCAGTATATGAAAGCAAGGCGAATGGTAGGATGCTGGACCTCTTAGGCATTTTTATAAGCTCAAAGAGGTAAGGGAGGTTAACTTGTTTCATCAGGCCGAGCCTCATAATGTTGGTTGATCGCAAGTTGTCAACTGCTTTATGAACGCTGGAGAAAGATCATTCTAGATGTATGCTAGTTGCTCCACAGGTTTAGGATAGACTGCTTTTAAGAATATGCATTGATTGAGCGACTCTACGCGACGCTATCTCAATAATAAAATGTACGGCAACGACCGCTAGGCTCCGTGAATCTCACTTTGGTGCTCGTCGGCTGCTGATGGTGCACATTGACGTAGGAATGATTTGACAATTACTGTGTAAATTTACAGTTTTCGTTGGGTCGCACTCATAGCCATCGCATGCCTAGGTGGGCGATCCTACGCTGTTGTCTGTCTATACGTTCCGTGTGCCAGCGGGCTTCCCTTCGCCAGCGACGAACCGTCCGGATGCCACCCTCGACAAGTTGTAGCACGCCCCCATAAAGAGCGTTGGCAACCAAGGGGCGTTTCCTGCCGGTCAAGACGTAGCCGTGCGCTGGTTACATCCGATGGAAATGGCTGGTCAAGTCGAATGCAAATGGGTGGTCAAATCAGTGCAGTTACCCATAAGCAGCTTCCTTGAGAGGGGTGAGCTTGTGCCGATTCTGGAACATGTACGAGTTCAACGATGCAATCTCGGTCATATACCCACCGACCAAGCAGCTAAACGTCCGGTTGAGGCTTTTCCTGGATTGGCTGATTGTGCGTTTCGCTGAGTATCGCTGACGGGTGGCGCTGCTCAAGGCCAAGCGTGGGATTCAAGCTGCCGCTTGCCTAGACTGTGTTTTGATCGTAGATGATGCATTGTCTTCGCGTCCATAATGAGCTGAACGTCATACAGCTTTATCCACACCAAGCAGGTCCATCTATGAAAATTCAGAAGGATATCATCGAGGCGCAGCTTCTGCTGTGGGACCAAGCCATGGCAGCATCGCGAGCGTATGAGGAAGCTAAAGGCCATGCACCGGAAGCGCAGCTGGAAAAGCTGCGCCAAACTGCTGAGTTTTTGACATCAGCAGCAAGCACGTTCCAGCTCGAAACGATGACAGGCTCAAAAATCCCTCGCCAATAACGTTTAAACACGCTTTCGGCTGAGCCGATTCTTCGGGCTACGATGCCTGGTTCCAGGCAAGCAGCGCTGCGATCACAGGGTCATGCTTCACGTAAGATCTCACTAACGTGTTCGTGTACTCCTAAGATTCGGGACCTAATTCCAACCGTTGCACACGCTTGTACGTTTCATAAAGTGAAATCATGTCGCCCTGCGCCATAACCTCCAGCGGTGACCGGCTTTCAAAAAAAACATTCTCGTTGGGCAACCGCGTAAAGCTACGAACGTTCGCTGGATTGTCGAATACGCGGCGTAGAGACGCATGGATATTCAGCACGAGACTGACTCGCTCCTGCTGGTCATAATCGAGCTTTCGCGCAGATGCCGGAGCTTGCAGTGCTCGTCGATAGGTTGCATAAGAGATCCGCAGGATGGAGCAGATTTGAGCAGTCGTCGCCTGCCAACTGTGCAAAATGCGCAAGGCCACCTTCAAGCCCACACCAGTCTTGTGCTGTGAAAGCTCCGGTTGTTTTGACATTGCACTGACTCCCGATCACGTGCCTTATGGTACACCTGTAGAAATGAATCAGCAGCCATTCCGGCTGGAGCTCTGCTTTAACCAGCGATGCCTCGCGGGAGGCCTTTCGCTGCCCGCATCCGAAGATCCCCATTTGCTATTCAGCTATCGCCCCCAAGAGCACTTTCGAATGGGCTATCTTTCAAAGGGGATCGAACCGCACCAGCTGCCACCAGACCGCATCCTATCTCCTCGGTCAGAACCTTGCCCGTCCCTCGACCCCAACTCAGGCCGCGTGGCACATATGCCGAGACCTAAAACTCATCTAACTGCGAGTCCAATCCTGATTCATTGGAGTGGGTGCCGTGACTCACGAATACTCCATCAGAGCTGGTTTCAACGCGAACGGCTTTAACGGTATGCACTACGATCGAATCGAGGACGAGCGCCAGAGCAGCGTCCCTTTCCGTTTTGTATAGCCAATTCGGCTCATAAGGTATGTGGCCCTGGCCTCGCCTTTTCTTGAGCGGTACTTCCGGCTGGCTGACATGGATTGAGTAGGACGGGTAGCTATCCTCGGTTTCTGGATCGAATTCCATGAGGCCTGCAGTGACACGGGTACCTTCCGGGTACTCAAGCTTTTCTACCAGGGATGCTTTGTGAAAGAGCACCACATTCTCGCCCACCCCATCTTGAACCGAAGGGAAAATGATACCGTCCAGTGAGGGCTGCTTGAGCGATGCCAAATAGTCCGCGACGGCTTGAGTCATCAAATACTCTCGGTCTTGTTCATTGGGCATGACTGGCAAGATCAGCAGTTTGGTCAGTGTCCGCAGAAAGCCAACCCGCTCTACTTCTCGTGTATATTCCGGATCGAAAAGACTCCCGCTGCAGGTGATCGATTCCAGGCTGCGCAGATCCAACAACCTCAATGGACGGGTAAACAGGAACTGGGCCACCACCACCTTGCTTCCTACAGCGGGCCGGACCTCCGCCAGAGCCGAGCTTGCATCCTTAGCACCATAAAAAACCGAAATCCCCGACGCATTCATGCGGTTGGCCTTCGCGATTGAGCCATCAGGCGGACCAAGTTCTTTGACAGGATCCTGTAGCGCCTTTTTCAAATCGTTTAGATTTTGAAACTCTCTGGCGCGATAGACCCCCATCAGATTTGTTCCCGGGCCAGCGTCAACGATCGGTACAGTACCGTGGTGGGTTTTGGTCTGATCCAATCCCGCGAATACGCTTTCAAAAAGCTCCAGCACATCTTGATTGCAAAGCCTGCTTTCATATTTCAGTGCGATCTCCAACCGACGCCATTGCACATGCCAGTGAAAGCTTTTTGCGTTAGTCCTCTCGTAGCATGACTCAGGGTCGAACTCACTCTCTCCTTCATAGGGATCGCCTGGGTCCCGAGATCCGTGCCGATCACTCAGAATCGACAGCACATCTTCACCCACTTCCGTTTCACAGCAAGCGATGCCGTTGATGACATCCAGCACGGGCTCGCCTTCCCTGTACCAGTCATAGCCCATTTCCCTGTCTCTCATGAGTGCAGACTCGAAATCGCTGGGTTCGGAAGGAGTGCGTTCGAAATGGCCTTCAAATGCATCTTCGACAAGATCCGCCAGCTCATCAACGGCAATGCAGGGAACGGCAGCTTCATCGCAATAGCTGCAGACACCGTTCGGCTTCGACTCGATCAGCTGCTGCAAGTAGTCCTCAGTCACGCATGATGCGCAGACCAATTTACCTTCATCACCATGCTCGCGCATCGCAGACTGCACTCCTGATTTGTTTCGATCCTGCCAGCCGACGGCTGGGTTCCGATGCCTATGCTATTCGCAGGGCAGCGAAGAAAAAACCCATACCGGTCCACCAGCTCACCCCAACGTAAGCTACCGTTACCCAGCGAGGATTCGAGGTCTCTGCGATGCCCCACACGCGGCCGATACTCAAGTGATCAGTCTTGGAGCGCGGCGGAACCCAAAGTCCATTGACACCTCTACAGTCCATTACGCCTGATACAAATCTGATGGTGAGCCTTCTTGACCTGAGGAATCGAACCGGATAGAGATCATAGTGATGGCGTTTCGAGATCGGATAGGACATCGAGAAAGGTATCGCATTGAAGCGAAATGAATGGCAAAGTGAATTAGCGGTCCCTATAATTCCGGCGCTTTTTTAATTTCTTATGATGGCACATGGCCATCATTTGGCCGCATACTAGCTACCAACTAGATCGCAGCCTTCGTCGCCCCTAGCCAGGGCGCTTTCTACGCTGACTCATCAAGGACGGATCAAAGGATGTGGTTCAGAAGATTGCTTAGGGCACTGCTCCCTACGCACGCCGTCATACCGGCACGCAGCTCGAAAACCTCCGCCACCCTCGTGGCCAAGGCATTCGTTCGTTCGTACGCCCGCGGTAATGTAAACCTACAGCGCGGTCGCTACGTCACCTCCGCGGATATCGACGCTCGCAAGCGGAAGCTTGCTCAACATTCGTTCTGAGAAAGCTTTCCGTGACAGACCTGTCTATGCCCGACCTGCGGGATCTGGGAGTGCGAGCGCGCGCCGAAGAATTGGCTCGCCTCTTCAAGATCGCTGAAGACAAGATCAAGCTGGTTGAAAACCTCAACCTGGAATTGTCGATCCCGGCGATCAACGAGCTGCGCTACGCCGGCTACCACATCACCCGCTTCATTGCTGCCGAGACCATAGAGGCCGCAAATGAAGAGTTCGGCAAGGCCGAAAAGCACTGCAAACGGGCGATCTACGACGCGGCGGAAGCTGGCGTGACCTTCCAGCTGGAAATGATCAAAACGTTCCAGACGGATTTCCGCAACGTGCGGATCGGCACGGTCATCCCCAACTACCCTGAGATGCGAAAGCAGATCAATGCTGCTCGAGATCTGGTTGTCGCCCCGCGCTCTGCCACTGAACGAGTGGCTTACTACGAAGAATGCTCCAAGCACCTAGAGGTCTTGCGTGAGGCTCACAAGGAGTTGGAATCCTATCGTGAAGACCTGCTTCAAGAGCTGCAGAAAAATAACCGGGATTCGCGGAATACCCTGATCGGGTTTGCGACACTGCTTGTGGGCGCCGGTGCACTTTTCTACGCCGCGCTGACTTACCACCACCCAAGCTCCACGCCAGCCCCCACCGTAGCGGCAAGCCTCCTGGTACCTGCATCACCCACTACACCGCCGCCCGGTGCGCAAGCTCCGGCATCAGCTGTAGTAGCTCCGCCCGGCTCGCCACCCAAGTAGCTGAACAAAAAAGGTCCTTTCGCAGGGCCTTTTTTGTGGATTACCGGTTGCTGAGAGGAAGGGTTGAAACGAGCGCTAGCAGGGGTTCTGGGCTAGTCTTCGACCAAGCGTGATCCTGTATTTCTTCCAGCGCGCGCTGCGTCGAAACCGATCGGAAGGCTTGCTCCACTGGCTCGTACACGGACACTACCAACCCTGCCTCAATGGCCCGAGATACCTGGCGGTGCCAATAAAACGTGCCACCACCAAATACCTCGCCTTCCGTAAGCAATAGGTCATAACGCCGAGCGATGTAGCCGAAAAGCACCTTTTGCGAGATATCGCGGAGCGCTAGGGAATGACGCTTACTTGCCGATCGCCACACTTGATTACGCGCTACAGGCCGACTGCCGGTTTCCGGCATGCTCACAAGCGTGACCTTATCGTAATAAGCTACTGATGATTGGGCATCATCCACCAGGGCGATCTCGATGCCGCCAACCGATTTGAGCCGATCATCAATACGGATCAACCGATACCCAGGTTCAGCACAGCCCGCCTGCTCACTGATCTCAAGTACCCCTTCGGCTTTCGTAAGAGCTGCGTAAAGAGCCGTATTGTCTGCGGTGCGCGCGAAGGGCTCCGGCACAGCAGTGCATTGTTCAGTGGCAGAGGACATAACGGGATCTCGGTGAGAGCGTTTTTTCAGTGACCACCTACGCTATCGGAAGCCCCAAGACTCTACAAACGCTCGCGACGAACAGAGCACGGGGCTTTTTGATTTTAGCGGTTGATTACGTTTACAGGGACTCGCAGAGGCAGGGGCGTATTGACCCAGTTCCTCTGGGCGAGCGCGCGCATACCTGCAGCCCGCACGCGCAGGTCGCCATCCAGCGAGCGCACGGTGACGATGATGTGCACCGGTAACGCTTCGGTAAGCGCGGGTTCGTAGGCACGCAAAAGCGCAGACGCCTGAAGCCCCCAAACATTTCCGGCTACACCACGCGGGAAGGCTTTGCGATGAACCTTCACCGGAGACCATTTGCTCCCGCTGGAGATCTGCGCGCTTTCGTAGCCGCTTTGACCTTCTTCGCTTTCCATCGGCACTCTGCCGGTGATGTTGTCGCCTTCGATTGTCCCGAAGCTCAACTCCACGTTTGCCCTTACGTACTCGCTGCCGGCGTTAGGATCCAGGGGGGGAGCATAAACGGCTGTCATGATGATTTCGCCTCGGAATTTACCGTCCTTGATCAGTACATCGGGCATCGGGTAGGGCGACTTTCTCCAGCGCATGTTGCCAGGAACCAAATTCGCTTGGAAAACCAGGGTGAAGCAATCATCTGAATCGTAGAGCGCCCTCAACACGTCATCAGGGCGGCCAGCACCCAAGTAGCGACGCTGGTACGAGTCATAATCAGGTGACGCCAGTTGCGCCGAATGGATAATGAGCGCTTTGACCAACGACGGCGAGGGGCTCGGGTTGGGACGACCTGCCAGAGCCTGCCAGGCATGTGCAGCCATGCATGAGGCAAGTGGGGCCGCATAGCTTGTGCCGAACGATGGGTACAAGTGGCCCTGCGGGGCCAATACTTTGAGGCTGGACGTACCTGCGGCCCATGGAGCATGGACGCCTCCGCCAACATGGGTAATGTCCGGTTTTGGCGTGAACACAGGACCCGGCCCACAGCGTGAATAGGGTGCAGGGTGACCCGCTGCGGCGAGGCCATCGGTAGCGTCAATGTGCGCTACCGAAGCCACTGTCAGCGACCGCACAGACTCGCCAGGGGTGGAGATCCTGTCTTTGAGCGCCGCTGGTGTCGGCCAGTTACGACGCGGGAGGTCGTTGTAATTTCCCGCCGCCACGACGAAAAGCACCTGGTACTTGTCGCTTAACTCATCAAGCGTCATCGACAGGTCGCTGAAGTTGCTCTCGTCGCATGGGTCTCCGCCCACGGACAGGTTCCAGATCTTCACCTCCGGTTTTCGTCGCACGGCCTCCTGCAGGCGCAGCTCCAGATCACTCATGTGGGAGCCAGTTGCCTCAAGCGCGCAGACGTCATGTATGAAAGCCGGCGTCGTCGGAATCCATGAATGTTTGTCGTTATAGAAAGAGCCCGCAGCGATCAGCGAAGCCACCGCAGTGCCATGCTCGTAGTTGGTGTCTGGCGGGAGGACGTACGTGTCGCGTGATTTCACGAACGACGCAATCGGAGATCGGTCTTTGCTGACGCCAGTGTCGAACACCGCCACGGTCGGCAACGCTACTTCCTGAGCAGAAGCTTGAGTAGCACTTCTACCGCTTTGGGGGACAACGACCGTGTTCCGCGGATGATAGAACGGCTCGGCGTAAATGGTACGAATGCCCGGCAAGTCAAGCAGCACATCAAGCCCGCTGTCGCCAACACCATCCAGGTCCTGAACGCCAATGATGGGTAGGCCGCGGCCTTGAGCGATCTCGATAAACGGAAGTGAAAGCGACTTCAGCACGGCCAAAATGGACTGATAGTTGAGCTCGTTCAGGCTGTCGTGCTGATACTGAAACAGCCTCATGACAGCTCGGCCGTGTTCAAGCAACTGCTGGCTACCTTCAGGGTTTCGACGCTTACGATCCCAGGGTTCGATCGACTCAATCGCGCTTAGATTGCAGCGGATGGCCTGGGTATTCCGCTTGAGAATCACTCGATTGAACTGGGTCAAGCTGTTGGCAGAAGCACCGACTAGCATCTCATCGATCCTGGCATGACCAGCCGGTTCCAGTTCAGCCTCTTGGGCAAGCTGAACAGGCCGGTGGCTTTTGGCGATGCCAGTATCTCGGAGCTTGAGAACCAGATGCGAGAGTGCTTGGGGATGAAGCGTCTGCTCGTGAGAAAGTGCAGTGGAGGCTTGAATCAGCGCTTTCGAAAGAGCCGCGCGGTATGCGTCATCGACGACTACGAGCTCTTTGCCGCCGCCTCCACCAGTCCGCTCAATCGAAGCGAGGTCTTTTGCCTGAAACGGAATGTGTATGAAAGGGTTCTCAACCCTCGCATTCAACGACTCCCGAGCGGGTACATTCTTGCGAGCCACTGCCGATCTCCTCCTTGAGGATCTTTCTTATTTGCCTAGTCGACAGGTCGTACAATCTTCCAAGCGTCCTCAGAGAGAAGTACCTGGGCGCCCATCCATTAAGCCACCGAATTTCTGACTCGACAGTAGATAGCACTCGGCCAGCACCTAAAGCAAGATTCAAACCCAGGCGCCGAAGAAGTTCGTCCTCGTCAATGGCTGACTGATTCGAAAGAACGACCGCTCGCTTGGTGTCGAGGCATACCTGCTCAATATTAGCCCCGGTTATCCCCTTCGAGACCTTGGCTAGGTTGTCCAGATCCAGAGTTTCCGAACTGAACGGCTCCAAGTATTGCTTCCAAAGCAATTTGCGCAGGTCCCCATCCGGCTCAGCCATGGGAATGCGGAAGCTGAAGCGACGCCAGATAGCAGGATCGAGTAGCTGGTCATGGTTGGTAGCCGCCACGATGATGGTGCTCTCCGGGACCGCATCGATGTTTTGCAACAACGAGATCACCACACGCTGCAGCTCACCGACATCCCTCTCATTGCCGCGGGCACCGGCCAACGCATCGAACTCATCCAGGAAGAGGACGCATGGCTGCTGCTGCGAATATTCGAACACCCGCCGCAGATTTCGGCTGGTCTGGCCAAGGAGGCTGCTCACCAAGGTGTCACAACGCACGGTCAGCAAAGGCAGCTCCAAGTGCGCAGCGACATAACGTGCAAGCCTGGTTTTTCCGGTGCCAGGTGGGCCATAAGTCAGAAGGCGGCTGGCCGTGGCAGCTCCCACACGCGCCAAATCGTCAAACCGGCGAATATTGGCCAGAAACTCATCCACTCGGCTCGCCACAGCGCTCGAAAGCAGCAGCGACTCCTTGTCCAGCGCGGGGCGACTCACATCCACCGTGTGCATATGACTTTCGCCATCGGTGGGCAAGTTGGAGAAGCTGAAACCATTGGCGGCATCCTGGGCGGTTGCAAGCGCAGTGGGTGCACGTGCCAGTCGCTCTCTAATCATGCGCGCCTGGCGCTTGTCGCCATCGCTTTCAAGCTTGTCGGCCAGAAGGCCGGCATAGTTCGAAGCCATGCTGGCATTCGCCTTGAGGGCCCCATCTAGGATCTTCAAGATTTCAGAGAGGTATTCCACGGAATGATTCGCTCACGGGGTAAACTGTTTCGGAATTGCGCGAGAGTGTAGCGCATTAGGCAGAAACCGTTACGCTTTTATGCGTTAGTGATTCGCATAGATCCGGCAATTTTGAGCGTCCGATCCCGCTCTGTACCGTGGGGCCTCACGTACTGGAACTTTGAACATTTGTACCTTTGGTGGACAGCGGCATACGGCGTTCATGACAATGCCGCGCCTCGCCAGTGACCGGCGCGGCATGACAGCGACTTCACATCGCACAGGCGAAAGGAACCCAGCCATGCACTACCTCATCGACGGCCAACCTGTTTATTGCCCCCAATGCGGCAAACCTATTGCCCCCCGGCTTAGTGGCTGGGAAGCCCAAGACCGGTTCCACAACGGCGATCACCCTTTCTCCTGTGACTGCAATGCACGCTATCTCGTCGCCAAGCAAGCCGTGAATAGCGCATTCGATGATGGAGAGGCAGAAGACGGCAGCACAGACCGCCGTCGGAAAGCCGAAACAGAACTGCTCTCTGAGTTGTACGTCATCCTCGGCGAGCTGGATGCCCCGGCCTCAGTGCTGGAACAGGTGTTGGCGGCGATCGACGGCGAAGATCTACCGCACCCGACATTAATTCCCTTTGAGAGAGACCAATGAACAGTATTCAGTGGTATGCAGTGTCCAACCCCGATGGAAAGCGCTATCCCGAATGGAGACGCTCATTTGGGGTGAGTGACATGGGAGTCGTGTTCGTCCCCGCGGCGATGGCTGGAGATGAAACCGAGATAAATGTGATGCTGTGTGCCTGCGGCGATGGACAGAGCACTGCGGTGCACCTGGATCGTCATTTTGTGCCAAGCGGTTGGCTGAAAACAGAGTTCCCCAAGCATGTTGAACTGATCGAGCTGATCGAAGGCTACGCGCGAGATCTCCCAGCCGAAATATCCAGGTAGTAGGAACGACTGGCTGTACGGGGCCAGGTGAGGCTGTTGCCTCGCGTTACACTCCTGGCCCTGGAGTGGCACTACTGAGCGGTCTCAACAGAATCATGCCGTCGACCACTTCAATACTGAGCTCGTCGCCTACAACAGCACCGATTGCCTGGAGCATTTCGTCAGGGATATCGATGATATGGTCGCCGGTGCCGTCTTTCGGGTCTTGGTATTTAACCGTCGTACGCTTGACGTAGGGTCTGCCTGCGCTTGGCATCATCACTTCTCCTGACGGAAACTACTGGGATAGCGGGGAGCATGACATGGGGGCCGTGGCCCCAGACAAGCGCCTGGTGCTTCTGGCTGACATTCTTTCCACTGTACAAATGCCCTGCGAGCGACATCCCTCTTCAAGCCTAGCAAAACACCGAGAGATGAGCCGGAGACGGCCATCCCAGCACCCTGCAGATAGCAAGCTGCAGATTCGACCTCCTCAGCGGGGGGTAGGTACGACCGGGTATCAAGATATTGGTCGACCTCAATGCGCAACCAGTACGGCATTGTCGAGAATGAGTCCGTGAGACGTGAGCGAGTGAGCTTCGCCTGGCGGCAAGTATCATAGAAGAGCGCTGGCCAATGGACCAAAAGCGCCGCTGCAGCGCGTAGCAAAGCGTATCGCACCTCCAGTGACTGATACTCAAAATCTAGATGGGCCACCGGGGCGACTTCCATCCCGATTATTCCGCTCAACACGGCGCGTAATCGTCGGCCGTGTCTTCCGCATATCAGGCCTAGAAGTACTCGCAGGCCTGTAAAAAATGACAGACTCAGCGGCAGCCGTTGGAAAAAGCCGTTCCAGTCTCCAAGCTGAACCGCACGGGTGATGTTGAGGAGCATCCGACCGGCCGCATTGTTTGCGCAGCCCGTGAGCCTGGGCTGGGTATCGCCTAATCTAAAATCGCATTTGCTACAGATGCTCAACGCACTTCCGGCGATTAGTTTTGAACGACCTATCCCGTGCTGGTGGAAGACTACCGGCGACCCACAGGAGGGGCACATCTGCTCCAGAAAGCAATCGTGCGCTGTGCACATAGTAGAGAGTGCTAAACGCCAGTAGCGCCGATAATACGGTGCCGGATCGAGCTTCAGGCAGATGGGACAGAACTGTATGCCCGCTCTGCGACGGGTGCGGTGATAAAGACCGGTGGGGAGCAGAAATGGGACATCTCCACTAACTACAAAATGTTCAAAAATGAATCCCTCGTAGCAGCCCAAGGTCAGACCTCTTAGCTCCTCGACCGGCCGCCCCGTCGCGGTGGATAAGCAGTCGAGCAGAGCTGACGGAGGATGGCGATCAGAATCGCGATTCCAGATAGGCGCCCTGTACCCCAGCAGATTGGAGTAAAAGGTGTGCAAGGCAAAACCATTAGCAAAAGCCAGCCGCACCATCCAAGAGGTCAGAAGCTCATCCGACAACGGCTGTGGATGGATTGGGAGCATATGCTAGATCCTCGATGCCATTTGCGTCCTATCACTGGGTGAGAGATACCCACACTCGTTCATTACCTCGGCTGTGATCCTTTCCTCACCAGACTCAATTGCGTACTCGGCCGCGGCGTTGAGCAACAGCGACAGCTCCCCTATGTAACCTTCACACATGGCCAAAGCCTTAGCTGCCAACGGCCGCTCATGTAATGCCGACTTCTGCCGCAATGGCAGCAATCGCTCAAAGGACATCAAGAGCTGTAGGAATTCCTTGTTCATTTCCCACTTTGGTAGAAACTCGGGAGGAAACCGGTTCTGGATCTGCGGATCGATGCTGACTGCACGGAGCAGATCGCCAGTGCCGCAACCTACTATGGAAATTTGAAGTTCGTTACCCAGATATTTCAACATGTTCAGAGATTGCTGCTGCCTTACGGACGTACCCGCGAGCATGTTGTGAAGATCATCAATAACGAGAACCTTTAGTTGAATTTCCCTCAAAACCTTTATAACCCGCATGCGCTTAGCATTGGTAGATGATGCAGGATCCTTCTCAAAAAGCCTCCCAAGTATTTCCGAATAGATACTTGCCTCCGTCGGGCTCGGAGGGGTTTCTATTTTAAGCACTGGACACACGATGTGCTCACCACTCGGATTTTCGTCGGGAAGATTGCGCCCTACGAACTTATCAACCAAGTTTGATTTACCGTTATTAGTGTTACCTACAATGAGCATGTTAGGCATGCGTGTTTGCCGCGGATGGACGAGCAAACGATCGAGCTTTTTGAGGATAGCATTAGCTTGTGGATACCCGATCCATCGTCGGTTGGCAATCCATAGGCTTCGCGCCTCCGCATCCTGCTCAACGAGTTTGAGGGCTTCAGGGTGTAGATATTGATAGCTGGTCATGGATCACCCCAATTCTATGTCGTCAAACGGCGTGATTACTTCTTCAAACGGATCTAAGTCCTCCGGAACTTCGACATGGGAATCAACCTTAGATATCTGATGCACACCCAGAGACTGCCTGCGCCGTTGAGCATTCCGCAGACTCCTCTTTTCTCTGGTCCGTTGAGCCTTCGCTAACCGCGTACTTTCAATAGCATTTTCCTCAATTTTCCGCATCAGCGTAACCCCGTGAAAAATCTTGTCCTCATCGGGCTCGTTATTAGGGTCATTCTTTATTCGCTTAAGCGCGGCCTTGAGCTCCCAATAACTGATCGCCGGCCGAGCACTATTCAGGTATGGGATCGGAACGTAGGTTTTTGTGTCTGGGTCCAAGAAGTAAACAACACTTATATCTCTCGGATCGTATGCAAAGATGAATTTTTTTGCTTTGTTCGTATTCTGATCTATCGCCTTGATCCACTTACGCAAAACCGGCGAATAATAATGGATGTAGTTAACCAACGCGCCAGTCTGCTGTATGGTTCTTTCGAGGTATGGCGTAAAATCCAGGCGAAACGTCTCCTCATCCTCGACCCTAGCTGGTAGCCCAACCCCAAGCTGTGTATCCGAGCCATACACAAGCTGAGCGAATTTCTTAATAGGCGGAATGCCACCATTACCTGAATGCTTAGCATTATGGTAGGAGTAAACGAAGAAAGTTGTGAACCAAAGCTCCAACTCATCCAAGGTTAAGCACGCTTTTTGTTCCGAATTGTAATCGGCCTTGGCTTTGACGTTTGAAAAGGTCGTCCCTTCCAACGTATGACATTCAGTCATAAAGGTTCGAAAAGCACGTTCCACATGTGGGCCATAGTTCGGCTGATGCCTAGGTCTGTACTCTAAGACAATGTCATGCAGCGCACAGGCTCTTTGCAACATCGTGCCCCGGAATTCTTTAGCATTATCGACATGGATTTTTGCCATTTTCCCATGAATCGGCCATTCAGCGAGAATATCCCTCTTAGCTAGCCAATTAGATTTCTCTTGCACCGCATGCGCGATACATAGACCGGCCGAAAGCGCGCTGGGCGGATCCAGCGTCAGGCAAAATCCAGTGACCATCTTTGTAGCAACATCAATAGCAATGGTAAGATATGGCCTGCCTATGGGTAGGCGGTGTTGCTCATCAACGATGATGACATCTACCGGCGTATGGTCAATTTGTACAACCTCGTTTGGATAGTCGCCGCCAGGGAACTCACCCAAGGTGGGCAGTATATTATCACGGTAGGCTTTGGACCCATGACGTCTCCTGACCTTGACACCGGCCTCAATATTACTAACTCGCCCGTAAATAGTATTCAGATGCGGCTCGGGCAAGCCGCGAGATTTACAAACTTCCCGAATACGTGTGTACAGCTGAGTGACTTTTCGCCGTTCTTTTTTTAGATAGTACGCCTCTATTTGCTCATCTATTACGTCTTGGACCTCTTTGGGTAAGCGCCCCAGACCTTTGTCGAAGCGAGGAGACTTGGACAGAGAAGATACAAGATTTGTTTTTTCATATCGTTTCAGCCATCTATAGATGGTGGGAACACTCTTACCTGAGCGCTCCGCAGCATCCTTGACATCTTCCACACTCCGACGCCCCTGCAATAGCGGTTTGATGATTGCAAAACGCTCAAGAGTCTCATCCCAAGCTGCTCGATCTTGGGTTAAGTGGGACGAGTCCCTCGTCGGGCCGACTTCTGGACTGGACTTGAGGTCCACACATCGCACCACCTCGATCGAGGAGTCCTCAATTCTTCGGATTACAGCCTCAATCAGACCTTTGAGTTCAACAACTATCGAGGCCGAATCTCTCCAGTAGACCAATTGACCTGGTCTGATGGTTTTCATTTCACTACCTCCCCGATCGAGAGCACACTCGTCATGCTTAACGGGACATTCAGGTCGCAACAAACGACCCCATTGGCGATCAGGTGCCACAAGACGGGGATAAGCTCACCGCGCTGTTTGGGATCAGGGGCAAGCATTCCAAGGAGGTTGCTCACACTGATCAAGCTGTAGCTCTCAAATACACCCACGACTTGGGCGCGCCGGAGGGGGCCAGGCTCTCGGCTTCGAAACGGCCACAGAAATTTGACGTTATCCAAATACGGCGTACGGATTTCCCGCTCCGTGTAGACCTCAAAACGCCACCCGCGCTCAGCGCAGTACGATTTTGCCGCACGAAACTTGGGCAGCAGATTTCGCCACTGCTCGCGAAAATTTGCTCGGTATTTGACCTCATAGAGGATTGGCTGCGGTGATGAGGCCGATTCCTGGAAGGTGATGAGGCCGTCGGGGGTGTACGACCGGTCTTCACCGGCCTCGCCCTTATATTCGATCTTAACGGGCTGAGGCAGGAAGCTGGTGACGCGGCGATCGAAGCGGACAAGCTCCATTAGATCGCGCTCAAGGGTCGATTCGAACCGTCCCATTAGCGGCACGATGCCTGTGACGCTGCGGCCGCTAACGCCGATGCTGCGGACCGGCAAAGTGGGCAGAGCTTTCTTCATTCTCATTGATCTCTAGAAGCTAGCCGTATTTTCTCATTTTACGATGTGTTTTACAGCGGCGGCAGCCGGCCGCAGCCAGGCGAAATCACCTTGGCGCACCATGGCGTGCTGTTTCTCGACGAACTGCCAGAGTTTGAAAGGCGCGTGCTGGAAGTACTGCGCGAACCGCTGGAATCGGGCGAGATCGTGATTGCCCGGGCGCGCGACAAGGTGCGTTTTCCGGCGCGCTTCCAGCTGGTGGCGGCGATGAACCCCTGCCCTTGCGGCTACCTGGGTGACCCGACTGGCCGCTGCCGCTGCAGCACCGAGCAGATTGCACGGTATCGCAACAAGCTGTCGGGGCCGTTGCTGGACCGCATCGACTTGCACCTGACCGTGGCCCGCGAGACCACCACGCTCAGCCACCAGCCAAGCGGGGAAACCAGTGCCGACGTGGCCGCCAAGGTAGCCCAGGCCCGCGAAGTGCAGCAGCGACGGCAAGGCTGTGCCAATGCGTTTCTGGACCTCGACGGGTTGCGCAGCCATTGTCAGCTGGCAGCGGCAGACCAGGCTTGGCTGGAAAGTGCCTGCGAGCGGCTAACGCTTTCTTTGCGCGCAGCGCACCGGCTGTTGAAGGTTGCACGTACATTGGCGGATCTGGAAGGTAGCCAGGCGATCCGCCGGGGGCATCTGGCCGAGGCGTTGCAGTACCGGCCGGGGAGCAGCTAGCGCTTTGGGGCTGCCTTGCCGCCACAAGGTCAGGACAATCTGTTTCGACCGATCAATCCAGACACCGAGTACAACCCAGGCCCGGTCAATGCCAGCCCGCCATACAGGGCCACCAGCAACCAGGCAAACTGCCCTTGCTCCAGTGACCACTCTGGATGCACCACCACCAGCGCCACCAGCAACACTGCCAGCACCGGCAGGCAGGCCAGCCGCGCCACCACGCCCAGCACCAGCAACACCGGGCAAACCACCTCGGCAAGCACCGCCAGGCCCAGGGTCAGCGGCGCACCCAGGCCAAATGGATCTTCGATGCGCTGCAATTCCCCGCTCCAGTCCAGTAGCTTGGGCAACCCGTGGATGGAAAACAGCAGCACAGCAGCCATCACCCGCATGAACAGCAGGCCGCTGGCAGTCGGGGCCGCCGATTGCGGCTCGAGGAAGGGCTTGAGGCGTGGCATGGCAAAGGTCTCGGGCTTCTATCAAGCCAGCGAGCATCGCCCGCCTGCTCGGCGATTGATTGTTCAGGTGTGCTCATTCACCTGCCAACGCCTCTTCGACCAGCTTGAGCAGCACCTCTTCGGAAAACGGCTTGCCCAGACAACCCCGTGCGCCATTGCGCAGCGCCGCCTGCAGCGCCCGCTCGTCCCAGTGCGCCGACATGCAGATGACTGGCAAAAGCCAACCCCGCCGCACCAGTTCCTGCTGCACGTCCAGCCCGTTCATCCCCTGCATTTTCAGGTCGAGCAGCACGCAGCCTGCCTCGCGCACCTGGTTCGAGGCCAGGAACACCTCCCCCGTCGCGAACGCCAGGCACTCGAACCCCACTGAGCGCAGCAGGTTACCCAGGCTTTTGCGCACCGAAGCATCATCATCAACGATGCACACCGCTCTGTTCATGCGCCGGGCCGGGCGTCGATGACGTTGTGCATGGCTACCAGCTCCAGTAGCGAGCGGGATTGCATCTTGTTCATGATGTTCTTCTTGTGCACCTTGGTGGTCACTTCACTGGTGCCGATTTCCCTGGCGATCTGCTTGTGCGACAAGCCGCCGACCACCAGCGAGAACACCTGGCGTTCGCGCTGGGTGAGGTGCTGGTACTTTTCCTCGACCTGTCGCGCATGCTGCCATTTGCGCCCCTCGATCACCGCGCGTGCGCGTACCGAATCAAGCAGCACCAGCAACTGGTCTTCGTCGAAGGGCTTGGTCAGGAACTCGACGGCCCCGGCGCGCATGGCCTGGACCGTCATGGGGATGGTGCCGAAGCCGGTCATGAACATGATTGGCCAGGGTAGCGCCAGCCGGCGCAACGTAGCCTGAACCTCAAGGCCGGTGGTTTCGGCCAGATGCATATCCAGCAGCAGGCAGGCGCAGGGGCTTTCCAGGCGAGCGTCGAACAACGCTTCGGCACTGGCGAACAACCGGTGTGGAATATCCCGCGAACCCAGCAGGCGACCGAGCGCCTTGCGCACAGAAGGGTCGTCATCCACAACCAGCACAGGCACATTGGCAACGTCGTAGCACGGTTCGCTGGTTTCGGCCTTGGCGCACAACGGTGACTGGCCCAGCGCCAGGCAAGGGACATCGAAGCTCACCTGGGCGGCCAGGCGGTATCCCCGCCGCGGCACGGTCTGAATCAGCCCGCGGTCACCGAAGGCCTTGCGCAACAGCGACACCTGCACCTGCAGGTTGTTGTCTTCGACCACCGTGCCGGCCCACACCTGGCTGAACAGCTCATCCTTGCCAACCACCCGGCCTTTGGCCTTGATCAGCGTGGCCAGCACCTCGAATGCCCGCCCGCCCAACAGGATCGGCTTGCCATCGAGAAAGGCTTCTCGTCGCTCGAGCGACACCTGGGCGTTGCCTATTCGGATCATGGTTTCCTCTCGCGGGCATGGGCGTCTGCGCAGCCTCGGGCAGCCTAGGCGAGCACACGCATTCAGACAATTATCCCGAGGGATAGGTGGCCTTTTCACTATACAAGCGCCCTCCAGCCGCCAGGTATTGATAACGGACAACAGCGTGCCCGTTCCTGCCAAGCCGCCCGCAGCGCCCATTGTTGAGCGGGCGGCTGCGTATACTCGTGCGCCAGGATGTCGCTAGCAGGGGGTGCTTTATGCTTGATGAACGCCTCGCCAACAGGCCTATCGATTTCGACCAGTCGATCGACGACGGCTGGCTGAATCGCTGCAACATCACGCAGCTGGGCCAGGACGGTGAGCTCAGCTATTTCCGCTTGCATGACCCCGTCTCTCGCCAGGCCTGGATTGCCGTGCGCGCCCCGCTCGAAGCTCCCGCAGCCTGCCAGCGCCTGGAGCGTGACTACCGCCTGCAGCTGGACCCGCAGTGGGCGGTCATCCCCTCAGCGTTCGTCCGCTGCGCCGAAGGCCCGTTGCTGGTGTACCCGACCGGCCGCTCCATCGCCGACCTGATCAGTGAAGGCCCGGTTGACCTGCCCCTGTTCTTCGATATCGCGGTAAATGCCGCCGACGCCCTGGCTCAGGCCCACGAGCGCAATGTGCTGCACGGTGCGTTGCAGCCCGAACATGTTTGCCTGCAGGCGAACCAGCGGGTGCGGCTGGGCTGTTTTCGTGCCGACACACCAGAGCTGATCAGCGAACAGGGCAACGCGCTCGGCAACTGGGCCTACCTGGCGCCGGAGCAGATCTGCCCCCACGGCAGCAGCAGCGACCGGCGCAGCGACATCTACGCCCTGGGTGCGATTCTCTACCAGCTGCTGCTGGGCGAGCTGCCGCTGGCCGGGCGGGATGCCCAGCACTGGCGCCAGCTGCACGCCGGCGTTCAGCCACGCTCGGCTTGTGAGGTCGACAGCCAGGTACCACTGCCACTGAGCCGGATCCTGGCCAAGGCCCTGGCAAAGGAGCCTGACGCCCGCTACCAGAGCGCCCGGGCTCTGGCCGTAGACCTGGCCCATTGCCAACGGCAGTGGACCGCAAGCAAAACCATCGCCCCCTTCGAGCCCGGCTGCGCCGACCCGGTTTCGCCCAGTCGCGAGCGCTTGTATGGCCGCACTGCCGAACAGAAGCTGATCGCCCTGATGCTCGATAATCAGCGTCGCGACAGCAAGCCCCAGGTGCTGTTCATCAACGGCGCTGCGGGTCTGGGCAAATCCAGCCTGGTCGAGGCCACACTCAAAGCGCATGCCGAAGGCTACTGGGCTGTCGGCAAGTGCAACAGTCCGGACCAGGCCGTGCCCTATGCCCCCTGGGTAGAGATCCTCGGCTCACTGACCACCCAGCTGTTGGCCAAGAACAGCCAGGACCTCGACACCCTGCGCCGCGAGATCCTGCAGCGCATCGAAGGCCACGGTCGGCTGCTCGGCAAACTGGCACCGGACCTGCAATTGATTCTGGGTCCACTGCCCGAGTTGCCAGAAAAGCCCACGCGCCTGGCACTGCACAAAGAACAGCGGGCGATCGTTGAGTTCCTGCAGGTATTCAGCTACCCAGGCCACCCGCTGGTGCTGTGTTTCGATGGCTTGCAAGGGGCTGACGATGGCACACGGCAGCTACTGGCACAGTTGCTTGCCCAGGCGCCGGACAACCTGCTGCTGATCGTCACCCGGCGCAACGATACGCCCACTGCTGGCGTGCCGCTGGCAGTTCCCGTAGCGCTGCGCTCCACGACACTGAACCTGCGCCCACTGGACGTCGGTGCAGTCACCGAACTGATCAGTGAGCGCTACCACGTCAGCCCAGACGAGGCGTTGCAGGTTGCCGGACTGGTGCACGACAAGACCGCCGGCAACCCGTTCTTTATCAACCAGATCCTCAAGGCCATGGTCGAGGACCGGTTGTTCACTTTCGACACCCAGGCCATGCGCTGGTCATGGTGCCTGCAGGCCGTGGCCCGGCAACGTTACGCCGAAAACGTCGCCGACCTGATGATCCACCGCCTGGCACGCCTGCCGGCCCCCCAGCGCGATGTGCTGCGGGTCGCCAGCGCGGCAGGCAGCCGCTGCAATGAGCGCCTGCTGCACCTGCTGCTTGTACCGCCGCCGGATAAACCGCTGAAAGCCTTGATTGACATGGGCTTCCTGCTGCCGGGCCAGAAAGGCCTGAGCTTTGCCCATGACCGGGTGATGGAGGCCGCCTATCAACTCACACCCACGTGTGATCGGGCTCAACTGCATGCACGCATAGCCCAAGCCATGCTCCAGGTTTGGCACAACGACTTGCAGGAGGTGGTTTTCGAGATCGCCAGTCAGCTGCAACGCGCCAGCCCCTGCGGGTTTGCAGCGGATGAGCGCGATGTGTTCCTGCAGCTTTTGCGTGAAGCGGCGCTGCGTTCGCGCGACAGCGGTGCGTGTGAACAATCGGCAGCTCATCTGCAGGTTTGCGAGCAGTTGCTGATCCACGGCGCAACGCCGCAAAGCCACGCCCCCCATGCCTTTGCTATCGCCTGCATGGCGGCGGAGTGTGACTTGCAACTGTCGCGCATGGCCGCTGCCCAGGGGCGACTCATCGAATGCCTTCAGCGCGCATGCTCGCCGCTGGACCGGGCGCGGGTATGCAAGCTGCAGGCACGCCTGCACACCTTGCGCGGCGACTACCAGGCCGCCATCACCACCGCCGTCGCCGGCCTCGAGCTTTTGGGCATCAGCCTGGCTCGCGGTGTCGCCCCACAGCAGGTGGAGGCCAGCCATGCGCAGGTAGAGGCCCTGATCGAACAGAAAGGGCGTCATTGCCTGGCCTCGCTACCGCGCACCGACTCGGAGGAAGTGGCCGTTGCCATCGGCCTGCTGGCCACCCTGTCGTCGTCGTTTTTCGTGCAGGACGATATCCGCTTCCTGCACCTGACCAAGCTCATGGAGCTGTCGTTGCTGCAGGGGGTCGCCCCGGGCAGCACCTACGGTCTGGCCTGGTACGGGGTGATGATCGCCGATCGCTTCGGCAACTACCACGACGGCCACGCCTGCTGCCTGGCAGCGCTGAAGCTGATCGAGCGACACGGTTTCGAAGCTGATCTCACCAGCGCCCTGCTGGCCTTGGACCGGGTCAGCGCCTGGACCTCACCCATGGAGTTCGCCCGCCGCACGGCGCTGGAGGCAATTGATTCGACCCGCTTTAGCGGCGACCTGGCGATGACCTGCCATGCCTGCAACCATCTGGTTTCCGACTCACTGTTCATGGGCCGCTACCTGCCACAGGTCGCCGAGGAAGTGGTACAGGGTCTGGCCACTGTGCGCAGTTTCGGCTACAGCGATATCGAACAGATCCTGCACGCCCAACAGGGGTTCGTCGCCAGCCTGAGCGGAATGCCCGGCACGGCCTCGCCCCTGCATGCCCAGTCACCCACCACGCTGTTCTTCCAGCACCTGTTCAACGGTATGTCAGCGTTCTACCTGGGTGATATCGCGCAAGCCATGCGCAGCCTGAGCGCAGCGGGCGACAGCGCCTGGGCGGCACCTGCGCACATCAACCTGGCAGACTATCACCTGTTCCGCGGCCTGGCCTTGGGCAGCCCGGAAGCCCCCGGCCGCCTTGCCGACAAGCTGGCCGTACTGCAATCCCTGCGCGAGCGCTTCAGCCGCTGGGCCTGTTTCAACCCTGTGACCTTTCGCAACAAGCTGCTGCTGATCGAAGGGGTGATCGCCAAGCTCGAAGGCGACGGCCTGACGGCCATCCGCTGCTTCGACCAGGCGCAAATCGCCGCGACCGCTGCCGGTTTCATCCACGAACAGGCGCTGGCCCATGAACAGCTGGCCGAGGTCTGCATCCCCAGCGGATTGATCTCCGGCGCCAACCTGCACCTGCGCATCGCCCGCGATTGCTTCCATATCTGGGGCGCGACCGGCAAGGTGCACCAGCTGGAGGCCCTTCACCCGTTCCTGCGCACCCAGCCCGTTCAGGAGACCCACCGCGCCACCCAGCAGGCCAAGCTGGACCTGGAGGCCGGCATCGAAGCGGCGCGGGCGTTGTCTGAAGAAGTGCTGCTCGAAGGCCTGATCGAAACGCTGATGAGTCACCTCACCCAGCATTCCGGCGCCGATCACGGTGCACTGCTGATCGTCAGTGGCGCTGAGTTCCAGATGGCCGCCCTCGCCTATATCGACGATGCCGGCTTGCACGTGAATATGGACAATTGCCAGAAGTTCATGACCCAGGCGCCACGGTCGATCATCAACGCCACCATGCGCACCAAGAAGCCGCTGGTACTCAACGACGCCCAGAGCGATTGCCCCGAGGCCTTCCGCCAGGAGCTGCACACGCGCAACGCCCGCTCGGTGTTGTGCCTGCCGCTGGTGATCCAGGGGGTCCTGATCGGCCTGGTGTACCTGGAGAACCGCCTGGTGCCTAACCTGTTCGGCAGCCAGCGCCTGGCCATGCTGGAGATCCTCGCCTCGCAGGCGGCGGTGTCGCTGCAGACTGCCAAGTTGTATACCCGCCTGGCCGAGGACAACCAGGTCCGTGCGCAAATGGAAGAAGAACTGCGCCGATCACGCGCCGAACTTGCGCGCAGCGCCCATCTGCAGGTGATGAACGAGCTTTCGGCGTCCATTGCCCACGAGATCAGCCAACCGCTGCTGGGGATAGCCTCCAACGCTGCTGCCAGCCTGCGTTGGCTCAAGCGCGCCGAACCCAACCTGGAAGAGGCGATGGCTGGCCTGGAAGATATCCGTAACGACAGCGAGCGCGCCGCCAACATCGTCCGCGCACTGCGCTCGCTGGCCAAGCAGGCACCGATGCAGCTCAAGGTGGTCAAGGTCGACGAGCTGATCCGCGAGGTGCTGCGCCTGACCTCGGCGGACGCTGCCAAGTACACGGTCGACGTGCAGACACAACTACAGGCTGGGGTGAGCGTGATGGCCGACCCGGTGCAGTTGCAGCAGTTGGTGTTCAACCTGATCACCAACGCGCTGGAGGCGCTGGCGGGCTATCGCAGTGATGGTGTGCTGCGGATTGCGTCTGTCGTTACCGGCGATGGGATCGAGATCTGCGTCGATGACAACGGGCCTGGCATTGCTGCAGAGGAGCGGGCACGGGTGTTTGACCCATTCCATACCACCAAGCAAGCAGGGCTGGGGATGGGGTTGGCGATCTGCAGTTCGGTGGTGCAGGCCCATGGCGGGCAGTTGCAGGCGTTGGTCTCAGAGTTCGGCGGGTGCCGGATCCGCTTCACGCTGCCTGTGAGTTCTTCTTGACCTGTACCTGCCCTTTCGCGGGCGTGCCCGCGAAAGGGCAGGTACAGGTTCAGCTCAACGCGAGCTCAACGCCGCATAGCTGTTCATCAGGTTGCGGTAGTTGGGGATCCGCTGCGACAACAGGTTGCCCAGCCCTTCGATGTCGTTGCGCCAGTCGCGGTGCAGCTCACAGGCCACCGAGAACCAGTTCATCATCTGTGCGCCTGCCTGGGTCATGCGCACCCACGCCGCCTGCTGCACGGTCTCGTTGAAGGAGCCCGAAGCATCGGTCACCACGAACACTTCAAAGCCCTCGGCCAGCGCCGACAACGTCGGGAACGCCACGCATACATCGGTCACCACACCCGCGATGATCAGCTGCTTGCGGCCAGTGGCCTTGATCGCCTTGACGAAGTCTTGGTTGTCCCAGGCATTGATCTGGCCTGGGCGAGCGATGTACGGCGCGTCCGGGAACATCTCTTTCAACTCCGGCACCAACGGGCCATTGGGGCCTTGCTCGAAGCTAGTGGTGAGAATGGTCGGCAGACCGAAGAACTTGGCCAGGTCGCCAAGGGCCAGCACGTTGTTCTTGAACTCGTTGGGCGAAAAGTCCTGCACCAGCGAAATCAGGCCAGTCTGGTGGTCGACCAGCAGGACCACGGCATCGTCCTTGTTCAGGCGCTTGTAATCAGGTTGGCTCATGGGGTGACTCCTTGGGTTGGGAAAACGGAGCGGGACTTACCGGGTGGCTTGTCCCAAGGGCTTATACCGGCGGATAGCGCCGGCTTAAGAAAATGCCTGTGCCAGGCGCCAGGCCTTGGGCGGTTGGCCGACCAGGCGGCTGAAGGCACGGGTGAAGTGGGCCTGGTCGCAGAAGCCGCACTCCAGGCTCACGTGGGTGATCGGCGCCTCGGTGACAAGCAGGCGCTTGGCCTTTTCCATGCGCGCCAACAGGCGCCAGGCCTGGGGCGAGAGGCCGGTATTGACCTTGAAGGCACGGGAAAAATGGCTGCGGGTGAGGTTGCATACAGCGGCGATTTCGATGATCGACAGCGAGCTGTGCAACATCAATTCCTTGGCCTGACGCAGCCGCGCGGGTGTCAGCGCGCCGGGAGTGTGCAGAAGCGCTTGGGGCGTCCCAGGGTGCATGGCGACTCTCCTGTTCAATGAAGAAAGTCTCGCCGCCGGGGCATGACAAAGTCCTGAGGCAAACCTGAATTGTTGTTAATTGTGCGCTGCTGGCCCTGGCCTTTTGGCCGATACCTTAAGATGCGTTTCTTACTCAGCTTCATGCCGCCACAAGCGGTCAGCATTCAAGGCGAAAGAGGTATGCAGGAAAACCACACCCAACGCACCGTGGCCATGGTGCTGTTCGATGATGTGCTGATGCTGGATGTGACCGGGCCGATGGATGCCTTTGCCATTGCCAACCGGTTCCTGCCTGAAGACCAGCATTATCGGTTGGTGACCGTGGCCGAAGGCCAGGGGACCATCCGCGGTTCTTGCGGCCTGAAGGTAATGGCCGACCTGCGCCTGGAGCAATTGCCAGCCCGCATCGACCTGCTGCTGGTACCGGGTGGGCCGGGGGCCTACCACGTCGCGCTGCCGGCGATCGAGCGTTGGCTGCCTGCCGCCGTTAACAGGGCACGGCGCTTCGGCGCGATCTGCACCGGGGCGTTCGTGCTCGGGCGTTCCGGGTTGCTCGACGGCTATCGCTGCACTACCCACTGGAACTACGTGGAGCGCCTGGCCCAGGCGTTTCCCGAGGCCAAGGTCGAGTCTGACCAGATCTACGTGATCGACCGCTGCCTGATCACTTCGGGAGGGATCACTGCAGGGATCGACCTGGCGCTGGCGGTGGTGGCCGAGGACCACGGCAAGGCGCTGGCCCTGGAGGTCGCCAAGGTGCTGCTGGTTGCCCGCCATCGCCAGGGCGGGCAGACGCCTTACGGGCCGCTGCTGGCCGCCGTACCGCGGGATGATTCGCCGATTGCCCGGGTGCAGGCCTATATCGTCGACCACATCGACCAGGCGTTCACCGTGCAGAAGATGGCCGACCTGGTGGCCATGAGCGGGCGCAACTTTGCCCGGACCTTTCAACGCGAGATCGGGATCACGCCGCTGCAGTACCTGCAGAATGCGCGGATCGACCAGGCGCGCAAGCTGCTCGAATGCGGCGATCTGCCGTTGAAGGTGGTGGCGACCCGATGCGGGTTTGGCAGTGACCGGCATATGCGCAAGGTGTTCTGCGAGCGGATCGGCATGACCCCGGCGCAGTATCGGGCGCAGTTTGGCTGCTTGTAGGAGCAGCTACTGTCTCTTTTTCAGGGACAATGTTTCTCCGTCAAGGCTTATTGTCTTGCCTTTCCCCAGCCTCCAGAATTGTCCGTCAAACTGTTCAAACGCTGCCCCGGCAGCTCATGGAGTACGAGCCAATGCCACACGAAGGCAGCCTTCTACAAACCGCGGTGATCTTCCTGCTCGCCGCAGTCGTCGCCGTCCCACTGGCCAAGCGCCTGCAACTGGGGGCCGTGATCGGTTACCTGCTCGCTGGCGTGGCCATCGGGCCTCAGGCCCTGGGCCTGATCCGCGATACCGAAAGCGTCGCGCACATTTCCGAACTGGGCGTGGTCCTGCTGCTTTTCATCATCGGCCTTGAGCTGTCGCCCAAGCGCCTGTGGCTGATGCGCAAGTCGGTATTCGGCGTCGGCACCGCACAGGTGCTGCTGACCGGCGCGGTGATCGGCGCCATTGCCCTGTTCGGTTTCGGCCAGTCGCTGCCGGCGGCGGTCGTGCTCGGCCTGGGCCTGGCGCTGTCGTCCACCGCACTCGGCTTGCAAAGCCTGGCCGAAACCAAGCAGCTCAATGCGCCCCATGGCCGCCTGGCGTTCGCCATACTGCTGTTCCAGGACATCGCCGCGATCCCGCTGATCGCACTGGTCCCGTTGCTGGCGGCCAGCGGCCCGGACACCAGCCACGGCGACAGCCTGCAACATGGCCTGAAGGTCTTCGCCAGTATCGCAGTGGTCATCATCGGCGGCCGCTACTTGCTGCGCCCGGTGTTCCGCACCGTGGCCCGCACCGGCCTGCCGGAAGTGTCCACCGCCACCGCGCTGCTGGTGGTGATCGGCACCGCCTGGCTGATGGAGGAAGCCGGCATTTCCATGGCCCTGGGCGCCTTTCTCGCCGGCCTGCTGCTGGCCGACTCGGAGTACCGCCACGAGCTGGAATCGCAGATAGAGCCGTTCAAGGGCCTGCTGCTGGGGCTGTTCTTCATCAGCGTCGGCATGGGCGCCAATCTGAGTCTGCTGCTGGAAATGCCGCTGGTGCTGCTGGGCCTGACTCTGCTGCTGGTGGCGGTGAAGTTGGTGCTGCTAATCGCCGTCGGCCGCCTGGCCGGTGGCTTGAACAGCGCCAGCGCGCTGCGCCTGGGCATGGTGCTGGCTGCCGGTGGCGAATTCGCTTTCGTGGTGTTCAAGCTGGGCAAGGACCAGGGCCTGTTCGATACCCAGACCTACGACCTGCTGCTGATGACCATCACCCTGTCGATGGCCATCACCCCACTGCTGATGCTCGGCTGCGCCCGCGCCCTCAAGCGCCCGCAACCGGCGCGTGAAGTGCCCGAGCAGTACAAGGCCATCGACGCTGGCACACCGCGGGTGGTGATCGTCGGCATGGGCCGCATGGGCCAGATCGTCGCGCGCATCCTGCGGGCGCAGAAGATCCCGTTCATTGCCCTGGAAACCTCGGTGGACGCTATCGAGATGACGCGCATGTTCGAGCAAGTGCCGGTGTTCTACGGCGACCCCCTTCGCCCCGAGGTGCTGCATGCGGCCAAGGTCGGTGAGGCGGAGTACTTCATCATCACCATCGATGACCCTGAGGCCGCCATCCACACCGCTGAACGGGTGAAGCGCCAGTACCCACACCTGAAAGTGCTGGCCCGGGCGCGTAACCGCCAGCATGTGCACAAGCTGGCGGATGTGGGCGCAGAACCGATCCGCGAGACCTTCTATTCCAGCCTGGAGATGACCCGTCGGGCGCTGGTCGGGCTGGGCTTGAGCGACGAGCAGGCGGCGGACCGGATCGAGCGGTTTGCCCAGCATGACGAGGAAGTGCTGGAGGCCCAGGGTCTCGTGCGCGATGACCGGGCCAAGGTGATGCAGACGGCCAAGGAGGCGCGAGTGGAGTTGGCGCGGTTGTTTGATTCGGATGCGGATTGAGGGTTGGCGCTGTGATATGAGAAGAGGGCTTAGTCCCTCTTTTTCTGTGTTTGGATTCAGGAGGTAGGACAGGTGCCTGCCTCTGAACAGTGTCAGGGCTGACAGGTGCATGCCTGGATGGTTATGGCGCCTATGAGATCGAGCGCCGCCCGCGCGGCGCATCGCGGGCAAGCCCGCTCCCACATCTGTTTCGGGCCAATATCTCCTGTGAAGCCAACAGGGACCGCCTTGTTGGCATGGCGATACATCTCGGCGGGCGCTTATTCAGCTCCACCTGTCTCCAGTCATGCACCAAGGCAGACACAACTTCTTATCATCGGTCTCCAGTCATGCACCAAGGCGGCCCCTGTTGGCGGCACAGGAGTAACTGGCCTGAAACAGATGTGGGAGTCCCTCTTTTTCTGTGTTTGGATTCAGGAGGTAGGACAGGTGCCTGCCTCTGAACAGTGTCAGGGCTGACAGGTGCATGCCTGGATGGTTATGGCGCCTATGAGATCGAGCGCCGCCCGCGCGGCGCATCGCGGGCAAGCCCGCTCCCACATCTGTTTCGGGCCAATATCTCCTGTGAAGCCAACAGGGACCGCCTTGTTGGCATGGCGATACATCTCGGCGGGCGCTTATTCAGCTCCACCTGTCTCCAGTCATGCACCAAGGCAGACACAACTTCTTATCATCGGTCTCCAGTCATGCACCAAGGCGGCCCCTGTTGGCGGCACAGGAGTAACTGGCCTGAAACAGATGTGGGAGCGGGCTTGCCCGCGATGCGCCGCGCGGGCGGCGCTCGATCTCAAAGGCGCTGAAGAACTAATGGCATGCACCTGTCAGCCCTGACACGACCTCAAGACGGGTCCATCGCAGCCATCACACAGCCAAACGAAAAAGGCCGACCCCGCAGTCGGGGTCGGCCTCTTGAAACAGAAATTCTCTCTACTACTTACCAGCAGTCAACGCGGTATAGCTGGTCATGAGATTGCGGTAATCCGGAATGTGGTTGGAGCACAGCGCCGCCAGCCCTTCAATGTCGTTGCGCCAGTCGCGGTGCAGCTCACAAGCCACGCCGAACCAGGTCATCAGCTGGGCACCGGCCCGGCTCATACGGTCGTGGGCGGCGTCGCGGGTCATTTCGTTGAAGGTGCCGGAAGCATCAGTCACCACGAACACGTCGAACTCTTCTTCCAGAGCAGCCAGCGCCGGGAACGCTACGCACACTTCAGTCACCACACCGGCAATGATCAGCTGCTTCTTGCCGGTGGCCTTCACCGCCTTGACGAAGTCTTCGTTGTCCCAGGCGTTGATCTGGCCTGGGCGGGCGATGTAGGGGGCATCCGGGAACAGTGCTTTCAGTTCCGGCACCAGCGGTCCATTGGGGCCTTGCTCGAAGCTGGTGGTGAGGATGGTCGGCAGGTTGAAGAACTTGGCCAGGTCAGCCAGGGCCAGCACGTTGTTCTTGAATTTGTCCGGCTCGATATCGCGGACCAGGGACAGCAGGCCCGCCTGATGATCGACCAGCAGTACGGCGGCCTCGTCTTTGTTCAGGCGGTTGTAGGTGAATTTGCTCATGGTCTGTGCTCCTAAGGTTTATGAATTTTTCAGCAATCTGAGGTGTTTCGCGTTGATGGACACAGATTAAAATCATCACCTTTACAGCGGTAGACTGCGAAAATTGCCCTTAGCGTTCCATCTGGAGAACGATGATTGGAAGACCTCAATTCCCTCTACTACTTCACCCAAGTCGTGGAGCACGGTGGCTTCGCCCCGGCCGGGCGGGCGCTGGACATGCCCAAGTCGAAGCTCAGCCGGCGCATCGCCGACCTCGAAGACCGCCTCGGCGTGCGCCTGCTGCACCGCACCAGCCGCCATTGCTCGCTGACCGAGATCGGCCAGGCCTACTACAACCGCTGCCTGGCAATGCGCGTGGAAGCCGAAGGTGCAGCAGAGATCATCGAGCGCAACCGCAGCGAACCACGCGGGCTGGTGCGCATCAGTTGCCCGACCACCCTGCTCAACTCCTGGGTCGGGCCGATGCTGACCCGCTACATGCTCAAGTACCCGCAGGTCGAGCTGTTCATCGAGAGCACCAACCGCCGCGTCGACCTGCTGCACGAGGGCTTTGACATTGCCCTGCGGGTGCGCTTCCCGCCGCTGGAGAACACCGACATGGTGATGAAGGTGCTGAGCAACAGTACCCAGTGCCTGGTCGGCCAGCCGCAGTACCTGGAGCAGTTGCCCAAGGACTTCGACCCGCAGCTGCTCAGTACCCTGCCGAGCCTGCATTGGGGCAGCGCCCAGCGGGAGTATCAGTGGGAGCTGTTCCAGGGTGAAGACAGCAGCCGCAGCATCGTCATCCCGCATACCCCGCGCATGGTGACCGATGACCTGTTCGCCCTGCGCCACTTCGTAGTGGCCGGGGTGGGCATTGCGCACTTGCCGCGAGTCGCGGTGCGCGAGGACCTGGCGGCAGGAAGACTGGTGGAACTGATCCCGGACTGGCACCCACGCTGCGGCATCGTGCATGCGATCTTCCCGTCGCGGCGTGGGTTGCTGCCATCGGTGCGGGCGCTGATCGATCACCTGGCCGAGGAGTTTGCGATCAGCGACATGGCCTGACGTTCCTTTAGCAGTACGTCGACCAGCAGCGCCAGCACCACCGCCCCGGCTGCCACACCAAACAGCGCGCCATAATGGCCATCCGTGGCGGCGAACAGCGCCGAATAACCGTAACCGGCAATGGCCTGGAAACTGGCGAACGAAACTGTCGCCCGGCTCCAGGTCGCGCTCTGCCGGGCGTGGCCTTCGACCAGCTGATGCACTCGCGCCAGCGCCAGCGGCACGATGCCCGGCGGGAACGAGCCGATCAGCAGCGCCGCAGCCCCCAACACACGCAGATCGTGACTACCCAGCAAGGCACCGAGCGCGGCCAGCTGCGCCAGCAGCACCAGACGAATGCCGGCGCGTGCCCCCAGGTGGTCGGCCAATAATCCATACAACACCGGACCGACAATCGCGCCCAGGCCATAGAGCCCCCACATGGCAGCGCCCGCATGAGAGCCTGCGCCCAGGCCCCGGCTCACGTAATCGACCAGGAACATCATCGGCGCCACCAACGCCGTGGCCATCAGGGCGTACTGCCCGAACAGTACGAGAATCGCAGGTGAAACTACCGATTGTGGTGCAGGTGCCGCTGGCTGAGGCCCATGCTCGGCGGGCCAGCCGGCCCAGCTGCTGAAGGTCAGCATTAGCGCCAACGCGGCCAGGCCCAGCCAGGTCTGTTGCAGACCTTTCTCCAGCAGCCAAGGCACCAGGCTTGCCGAAGCTGCAACGCCCAGGCCCAGGCCCAGGAAGATGGCGCCGCTGGCCAGGCCCCGCCGCGTGGCGCTGACATGGGGCAAAATGACGCTTGCCACCAGCACCATGATCACCCCGCCGGCCACGCCCGACAGCATACGCCAGGCAAAGAACCAGCCCACTGACAACGGCCAGGCACAGGCGAGGAATGTCAGGCTTACCAGCACCATCATGCCGCGCAGCACCGTTGCGCCCGACCAACGCTTGGCCAGCGGCCGGCCAATCAGCGCGCCGACCAGATAGCCGGCCAGATTGGCTGCACCGAGATAGACCACTGCGGCATTGGCAAACCAGTGTGCATTGATCAGCGCCGGGATCAGTGGCGTATAAGCAAATCGTGCCAGGCCGATCCCAACCAGGCTGGCGCACAGCCCGGCCCAGATCGGCAACCAGGGCGCACGTTGAATCGAAGCGTTCATGATCTTCCCTTGCGCCCTGCTCGGCGCTTGCTGATGGTGATGGGAAAAGCATAAATTCGCCGAACGAAGAAATAACGCAGCGAGTTTTCATCTCTGCGCTGCATTTTTGCATCACCTGGAAAGGCTTCGATGAACTGGGACGACACCCGCGTGTTTCTGGCGTTGTGCCGCGAGCAAACCTTGCGTGGAGCCGCTCGCAGCCTGGGCGTAGACCAGGCTACCGTCGGCCGCCGACTCGCTTCGCTGGAAGGCGCGCTGGATGCCACGCTGTTCCTGCGCACCTCCAGCGGTTATTCGCTGACCAGCGCCGGCGAGGTCGCAATGCGAGCTGCGCTGGAGATGGAGGCCGCCGCCGCCGGCCTGCAGCGGCAGATACTTGGCCTGGATGAACGCCTCAGCGGCGTGGTGCGCATCACCAGTACGGATGCTTTTGCATCGGAATTCATCATCCCGGCGGCGGCGCAGTTGCGCTTGGAACACCCTGGGATCGAGGTGCAACTGCACGCATCCACGCAGATGCTCAACCTCAGCCAGCGCGAGGCGGATATCGCCGTGCGCACACTCAAGCCGGACAACCCCGAGCTGGTCGTGCGACGCTTGGCACGCTGGCGCACCGGATTATTCGCTTCGCATGAGTATCTGCAGCGGCGTGGCGAGCCTACACCGGGCAGTGCGTTCGCCGGGCACGAACTGGTGGTGTATCAGCCGTATCTGGACAGTGGCAAGGAGGTGACACTGGCCGGTGAGCCGATTGACCAAGGGCGCATCGCCATGACCTGTACCTCAGGACTGATGGTGTGCCACGCGCTGACCTGCGGAACAGGCCTGGGTGAACTCCCCGTGCCGATGGGGCAACGGGCGGGCTTGCAGCAGGTCTGGACTCACGGCAGGCCTTACGACATCTGGCTGGTGACCCATCAGGATGTGCGTCATACGGCAAGGGTGCGGGTGGTGATCGAGGCGATTGCGCAGGCCTTCCGCCAATAGCTCGCTTCGCATAGGGGCTGCAACAGGTAGCCCCAACGCCAGCACACGCGTGCAAGACCCTTGGCCTGCTATTGCGCCACAGTCCCGGATCATCCCCCTCGGAGCCCCCATGATCCGCGCCAACCCCGGGCCAGGCCGCGCCCTGTTCGTCACCCTCGCCCTCTGCCCCGCCATTGCCCAGGCAGATGAACCCGGCTGGTCGCTGCTCAGCCGCAACTACTTCCTGCACAGCGACTTTCGCTCGCCCTCCGCCAGCGGCCAGAACTACCGCGAGGAATGGGCCCAGGGTTTCATCGGCGAGGTTCGCTCAGGTTTCACCGAGGGCACGCTCGGCGTCGGCCTCGATGCCCACGGTTTCCTCGGCCTCAAGCTCGACGGCGGCCGCGGCCACGCCGGCACCGGCCTGCTGCCCCGGGACAGCGATGGTCGCGCCGAGTCCGACTACGCCAGTGCTGGCGCCGCGCTCAAGCTACGCCTGGGCAACACCCGGCTGCACTACGGCGAGATGATGGTGGAGACGCCTGTGTTCGACACAGGCGACAAACGTCTGCACCCTGAATACGCTACCGGCTGGTTGCTGGAGAACACAGATCTGCCCGGTTGGCGTTTGCAGGCAGGTCGTTTCACTGCCTTCAACAACCAGGACAATAGCGCGACGCATGATGATTTCACTGGCTATGGCGCGACGACGGATAATCGGGCCATCAGCCTGGCCGGTGCCGCCTTCGCGCCGCACGGCCCGTTCGGTGGCGCGTTGTACGCCGGCGAGCTGGAAGACACCTGGCGCCAGGCCTACCTCAACCTGAACCTGGCCGAAGGCAATTGGCGCCTGGACGGCAACATCTATAAGACCCGCGATACCGGTAACGCCAGCGCAGGAGCAATCGACACCCTCGCGTACAGTGTGCTGGCTAAATACAGCTTCGGCGCTCAGGCGCTGGGCGTGGCTTACCAGAAGGTCGAGGGAAAGACCCCGTTCGACTTCGTCGGCGGCGATTCCATCTACCTGGCCAACTCGATCAAGTATGCCGACTTCAATGGCCCCGGCGAACGCTCGTGGCAACTGCGCTACGACCTCAATTTCGCCACCCTCGGCATGCCCGGCCTGAGCCTGATGGGCCGCTACGTCAGTGGCCGTGGCATCGATGGCAGCCATGCACCTGCAGGTGGCGCCTACGTGGACCAGTACGGCCAGGGCGGCAAGCACTGGGAACGCGACATCGACCTGAAATACGTGGTGCAGTCGGGCGCAGCCAAAGACCTCAGCCTGTCGTTTTCACACGTCAGCCACAGAGCCAACCAGGCCCAGGCCGGCGATGACATCGACCGTATCTACCTGATCATCGAGTATCCGCTCAAAGGCAGTTTCTGACCTTGACGGTCAGCAGACGGCGCTGATTGCTGAGGCTGGGCAGATGCAAAAAAAAAGGGGCCTTAACGGCCCCTTCCTTTCGACATCACATCAGCCTAGAACGCAAAGCACGAGCAACCCAGCGCACCCCAGAAGCCCTGGAAGTCATTTACTGGCACACTCGACTTACGCGCCTTGTCATGGCTGTGCGCATGCACCCCACACGGCCCCGAGCACTGATGCACGGCTGCCGCCAGCGACGGCGTGCCTGCACGCCAGTGCCCTGGGACTTTGGTCACCGGCGACCATTCTGGCAGCACCGGCACCTGCGGCGGGCCGAGCTTGTCGAATTCGGCCGCGCCGTACACCACCTTGCCATCAACCACGGTCAGCACCGACTCGATGCCCTTGATCGCTTCCTCATCGACACTGAAGAAGTCCAGCGACAGTGCCGCCAGGTCGGCCAGCTGGCCCACCTTGATCTGGCCCTTCTTGCCCTGCTCGCTGGAGAACCAGGCACTGCCCTGGGTGAACAGCTGCAGTGCGGTTTCGCGGTCCAGGCCTTCCTTGTACAACTCCATACCGCCAACCGTTTTGCCACTGACCAGCCAATACAGCGAAGTCCACGGGTTGTAGCTGGACACGCGGGTGGCGTCGGTACCGGCACCCACCGGCACGCCCATCTCGAGCATGCGTTTGATCGGCGGGGTCTGCTCGGCAGCCTTGGCGCCGTAACGGTCGACGAAGTACTCGCCCTGGAAGGCCATGCGGTCCTGGATGGCGATGCCGCCGCCCAGCGCACGCACGCGCTCGATGTTTTGCGCAGTGATGGTTTCGGCGTGGTCGAAGAACCACGGCAGGCCGTTGAACGGGATGTCACGATTGACCTTCTCGAACACGTCGAGCATGCGCGTGATCGATTCGTTGTAGGTCGCGTGCAGGCGGAACGGCCAGCGCTGCTCGACCAGGTGGCGCACCACCGGTTCCAGCTCTTCTTCCATGGTCTGCGGCAGGTCCGGGCGCGGCTCGAGGAAGTCCTCGAAGTCGGCGGCGGAGAACACCAGCATCTCGCCCGCGCCGTTGTGGCGCAGGAAGCCGGTGCCGCTGTGCAGCTTGACGCTGGAGGTCCATTTGCGGAAGTCGTCCAGCTCTTCCTTGGGCTTCTGGGTGAACAGGTTGTAGGCGATGCGAACGGTCAGCTGATTGTTGTCGGCCAGCTCCTGGATCACCGAATAGTCGTCGGGGAAGTTCTGATAACCGCCACCGGCGTCGATCGCACTGGTCAGCCCCAGGCGGTTCAGCTCGCGCATGAACTGGCGGGTGGAGTTGATCTGGTACTCCAGTGGCAGCTTCGGCCCCTTGGCCAGGGTAGCGTAGAGGATCATCGCGTTGGGGCGGGCGATGAGCATGCCGGTCGGGTTGCCGAACTTGTCGCGCTGGATCTCGCCACCCGGGGGGTTTGGCGTGGTCTTGTCGTAACCGACAGCCTTGAGCGCGGCGCGGTTGAGCAGCGCACGATCGTACAGGTGCAGCAGGAATACCGGGGTGTCCGGGGCGGCCTGGTTGATTTCTTCCAGCGTCGGCATGCGTTTTTCGGCGAACTGGAATTCGTTCCAGCCACCGACCACGCGCACCCATTGCGGCGTCGGTGTGCGCGCGGCCTGGTCCTTGAGCATGCGCAAGGCATCGGCCACCGACGGCACGCCTTCCCAGCGCAGTTCCAGGTTGTAGTTCAGGCCACCCCGGATCAGGTGCAGGTGCGAGTCGTTAAGGCCGGGGATGACCGTGCGCTGCTTGAGGTCGATGATCTGCGTGGCGCTGCCCTTGTGGGCCATGGCCTCGGCGTCGTTGCCCACGGCGATGAAGCGGCCATCCTTGATGGCAACGGCAGTGGCGGTGGGCTTTTCGCGATCAACGGTGTGCAGTTTGCCGTTGAACAGAATCAGGTCGGCGGTCATGGAACCTCCTTGGGTGGATGCGTGGGCGGAACCGGCTTGGCCGGTAAAGGGCAATGCGGACCAGAGGGCGCCGGCGGCACCTAGCACGGTGCTGGTGGCGAGGAACTGGCGACGGGTCTTGTCGTTGCGGTCCTGGGACATGGGCTTCTCCGTCTGGGTGCGGCGGCGGCAGGCGCAACTGCAGAGCATGCCGGCTGATACAGGGTCAGGGCTTGGATGGATGTGCGGTGAGCTAGAAGGTTAGCCCTGTTCAGGTTTTATGCAGCCATGGCCGGCCTCTTCGCGGGTGAAGCCGCTCCCCCGGTTACTGCTTTCCCCGTGGGAGCGGGTTCACCCGCGAATGCCTTGCACAATTACTTCTGCAGGAACGCCAGCAAGTCCTCGTTCAGTTGCTGGGCATGGGTCACCGCGAACCCGTGCGGCGCACCGGCATACACCTTCAGCTCAGCCCCGCGAATCAGCTCCGCGGCCCGCTTGCCGGTGGCTTCGAACGGCACGATCTGGTCGTCATCGCCATGGATCACCAGGGTTGGCACATCGATCTTGGCCATGTCCGGGCGGAAGTCGGTCTGCGAAAATGCGGTCACGCAATCCAGGGTGCCCTTGATCGAAGCCATCAGCGCAATGTTCAGCGTCTGAGTCTGCACGCCCTGGGACACCTGCTGGCCATGGTTCAGGCCGTAGAACGGCGTGGCAAAATCGGCAATGAACTGCGCACGGTCAGCACGCAGGCCAGCAACGATACCTTCGAATACCGACAGGTCGACGCCTTCCGGATTGTCATCACGCTTGCCGAACACCGGCGTCACCGCACCCAACAACACCAGGCCCGCTACCCGCTCGCTGCCGTGGCGGGCAATGTAGCGGCTGACATCACCGCCACCCATCGAGAAGCCCACCAGGGTCACTTCCCGCAGGTCGAGGTGTTCGATCAGCTGGGCGATGTCGTCGGCGAAGGTGTCGTAGTCGTAGCCGGTCCACGGCTGGCTCGAACGGCCGAAGCCACGGCGGTCGAAAGCGATCGCGCGGTAACCGCGGCTGGCCAGGAACTCCATCTGCGAGTCCCACATGTCGGCGTCCAGTGGCCAGCCGTGGCTGAACAGCACCGGTTTGCCGCTGCCCCAGTCCTTGTAATAGATCGAAGTGCCGTCGCGGGTAACGAGAGTGGTCATGTCGGTATCTCCTTGAAAGTCTGCAGTTGAAAGCGTCGATGAAGGCGTTGGCTCAACCGCGCAGCCAGGTGGCGCAGCGGCGGGTTACCCAAGGCATGATGTAGAACACCACGGGCAGGATGACGAACAGGTTGCCGATCAGGTTGCCGCTGATCGGGCCGCCGAGCTGCGGGAAACGCGCGAACAGCGGCGCCAGCAGCTGCGGAACGACCATGGTCATCGGGCAGATCACCAGGTAAGTCAGCAGCGCCTGCTTCCAGCGCGGCGGTTGCGCCGCGTTGACGCTCGGCGGGGTGAACCAGAACTCTGGATCGTCGTGCACCTGGGTTTGGTCACCGCCGTCGAGCAACGGCAACACTTCGTTGACCAGCGCCTGACGTTCGGCCGAGTTGACCCAGGCCTGCAGCAGACCTGCGTCGGCGAAGCGCACCACGGTAGTGAAGTGCAGCCCGCCTTCGTCAGGGCGGATCACGTTGACGTCCAGATGCCCCGGCTGCCTGCGGGCGGCACTGACGGTGCGCTTGAGCCACGCTTCGTAGGCCGCCAGCGACTCGGCACGGGCCTTGTGCTGGATGACCAGGGTCACCACGTTGCGGTTGTCTTGGAGTGCGGTGTTCATCGGCGTTCCTTGGGATGAGCTTGCCCGCATCCACTTTGCAACGGCGGACGGGCGGAGGATTGGATGGGTGTGCTGCCCTTGCCGGGCACCGCCTGGCGGTGCCCGGGAAAGCGGCTTACTTGCTGGCGTTGAAGGCGTTGTAGCTGGTCATCAGGTTGCGGTAGTCCGGGATGTGGTTGGAGCACAGCGCGGCCAGGCCTTCGATGTCGTTGCGCCAGTCGCGGTGCAGCTCACAGGCCACGCCGAACCAGGTCATCAGTTGCGCACCGGCCCGGCTCATGCGGTCATGGGCGGCATCGCGGGTCATGGCGTTGAAGGTGCCGGAAGCGTCGGTGACGACGAACACGTCGAACTCTTCTTCCAGCGCAGCCAGCGCCGGGAAAGCTACACAGACTTCAGTCACCACGCCGGCAATGATCAGCTGTTTCTTGCCAGTGGCCTTCACCGCCTTGACGAAGTCTTCATTGTCCCAGGCGTTGATCTGGCCTGGGCGGGCGATGTACGGCGCGTCCGGGAACAGTGCTTTCAGCTCCGGCACCAGCGGGCCGTTGGGGCCTTGCTCGAAGCTGGTGGTGAGGATGGTCGGCAGGTTGAAGAACTTGGCCAGGTCGGCCAGGGCCAGGACGTTGTTCTTGAACGCGTCCGGTTCAATGTCGCGGACCAGGGACAGCAGGCCAGCCTGGTGGTCGACCAGCAGAACGGCGGCGTCGTCTTTGTTCAGGCGGTTGTATTTGAAGTTGGTCATGGTGGTAGCTCCTAAGGGTTTTGATGTTCAGTAAGTTGGGTGTTTCGCGTTGATGGGAGAAGATTAAAACCAACACCTTTGACGCGGTAGATAGTGTTTTTTGGCTTTAGCGTTCCATTTAAAGAACGATCAAGTGGCAGTGGCTTTGCTGGCCTCATTGCTTGCCCGACCAAGCTGCTCTATTACTACGCACAGCCCTTTTCCCACCCTCCGAGACCTCCATGCTGGCGTTCATCCAGTCGTCCCCGTTGTTGCTCGGCACCGCCCTGATTCTGCTCGACCTCGTGCTCTGGCAGTTGATCCCGATCCAGCGCCGGGCCTGGCGCATCGGTACGCGTCTAGTGATCTTCCTGCTGTTCAGCGCGGTGCTGGTGGCCGCTGGCATGAGCCCGCTGCAACCGCCGCCGTGGCCCGACGACGTCTCGCGCAACCTCATCGCCACGGTACTGGCCATCGGCTGGTGGCTGTTTGGCGCACGCACGGTGACGGTAGTGTTCGGCTTGCTGCTGGTCGCCCGTGGCAGCCACGGCGGGCGCCTGCTGCAGGATGTGCTGGGGGCGCTGATCTTCCTCGCGGCCGTGGTCGCGGCGGCGGGCTATGTGCTGCAACTGCCGGTGAAGGGCCTGCTGGCCACTTCCGGGGTGATGGCCATCGTCATCGGCCTGGCGCTGCAAAGCACTCTGGCCGACGTGTTCAGCGGCATCGTGCTGAACACCACGCGGCCCTATCAGATTGGCGATTCGATCTCCATCGACGGCACCGAGGGCAAGGTGCTGGATATCGACTGGCGCGCCACGCGCTTGCTCACCGGCAGTGGCAGCCTGGCGGTGATCCCCAACTCGGTGGCGGCCAAGGCGCGGCTGCTCAACCATAGCCGCCCGGCCGATGTGAACGGGGTGTCGATCTGTGTGGTGGTGCCGGCCAAGGTACGCCCCAAGCGGGTTTTCGATGCGCTGGAAAAAGCCCTGCAGGGCACCAGCGCAATCCTCGCCTCACCCAAGCCCAAGGTCACGGTGAAGGCCTCGACCTTGGAGTCGGTGGAGTACGAGGCCAGTGGTTTCATAGCCGACATGGCCGGCAAGACCGATGCCCGTAACCAGCTGTTCGACCTTGCGCACCGCCATCTGGAAGCCAGCGGGGTGATGTGGAACGTCGACCTGGCGATGCCTCCGCGCAGCCGCCAGCGCGAGGTGCTGGACGAGGTGCGGGTGTTCCGCTCGCTGACTGACGAAGAGCGGGATGCCCTGAGCCAGCGCATGACCGCTGTGGAGTACCTGGCTGACCAAGTGATCCTGGAGGTGGGCGAGCAGTCCGATCATTTGCTGGTAATTGGCAGCGGCGTGGTTTCAGCGTCGGTGCGCGATGGTGACAAGCTGCTGGAGGCCGGCCGCATGGGGCCAGGTGAGGTGTTGGGGATCGAGGGAATCATCGATGAAGATAAATCGTTTGCCGAGTTCCGAACCCTGACCAGTTGCGTGCTGTATCGGATCGAGAAGGAACAGGTGAAGAGCTGCCTTGTGCAGCGCGGGGAAGTACAGACGGCGCTGAGCAAGTTGCAACGGTTCCGGCGCCAGAGCCGGGAGTCGCTGCTGCTGCAGAAGCCGGTTTCGATCAAGAAGGGTGGCTTCTTGAGCTGGTTGCACAAGTAAGCCTGTGCCGGCCCTTTCGCGGGCTCGCCCGCTCCCACAGGGATCGCGCAAGGTCTGAATCCTGTGCAGTACCTGTGGGAGCGGGCATGCCCGCGAAGAGGCCAGTGCTTACAACACCACTCTCAGGCATTGCCCCGCGTGGTACAGCGAGAAGCCGGACTCATAGAACGCGGTGCGCAGCGAAGGCGCGCTCACCCCGGTCATTGGCGAGAACGGAATCGGCAAGCTGTCCGCCTCCCCCTTCAGCAGAAATTCGGCAAACGCCCGGCCAATCACGGTCCCGGTGGTGTTGCCGCGGCCGTTATAGCCCGTCACCGCCACCAGCCCCGGCGCCGGCTCGAACAACCGCATCAGGTGATCCGGGGTGAAGTCGATGCAGCCGGTCCAGTGCATTTCCCACTCGACCTTGCCCAGTTCCGGGTAGTAATGGCTCTGGATCCGGTCGGCCCAGCTGCGCACGAACCAGGCCGGCTTGTTGTCGACCCGGCCGAGGCTGCCCAGTAACAGGCGGCCCTGATCGTCACGGCGGATGCTGCTGAGCACGGTGCGGGTGTCCCAGGAGCCCTGGCCGTGCGGCAGCACCTTGTCAGCTGCCGCACCGTGCAGCGGCTTGGACGCCACCTGGTAGTAGTAGCCACGGAAGAACTGCTTCTGCAGGTTGCTCCAGTCGCCTTCGGTGTAGGCGCCCGTGGAAATCACCACTTTATCGGCGCGTACCGAGCCGCGTGCGGTCTTCACCCGCCAGGCATCGCCATCGCGCTCGAGGCCTTCGACCGAGGACTGCTGGAACAGCTTGCCGCCCAGGCGCGCCACGGCGGCGGCCAGGCCCTGGGTGTAGCCCATCGGGTTGATGGTGCCGGCGCGATGGTCGAGCAGCGCGGCGGAAATCTTGTCGGTACCACAGTATTCCTGGCACTGGGCGCCGGTCAGCAGCTCGACGTCGGCACCACGGCGGCGCCATTGCTCGTGGCGGGCCTCAAGGTCAGCGATGCCGGTAGCGTTGTGGGCCATGTGCAGCGTGCCTTTGTGCCGGGCCTGGCAGTCGATGCCGAAGCGTTCGATCATGGCGAACACTTCAGCCGGAGCCTCACCTAGCACCTTGTTCAGGCGACTGCCCTGCTTCTGGCCGAGGGTTGCCTCGACGTCGTCCGGGCGGATCCAGGTGCCGGCGTTGACCAGGCCGACGTTGCGGCCAGAGCCGCCGTGGCCGATCTTCCAGGCCTCCAGCAGGATCACCGACTTGCCCTGTTCGAGCAGGTGGATGGCCGCCGACAGGCCGGTGATGCCGCCGCCGATCACGCAGACATCGGCCTTGTGCTCGCCGGCCAGGGCCTGGCTGGCGACGGTCGGTTGGCTGACGTGTTCCCACAAGCATTGTTGACGCAGTTCGGACATGGCCCGGCTCCAGCAATTTGTTCTTGTTTGGGGCTGCTTTGCAGCCCATTCGCGGGCTCGCCCGCTCCCACAGGTACCTCACAGATTCCGACAGCTGTGAGGTCCCTGTGGGAGCGGGCGAGCCCGCGAACCGGGGGCGAAGCCCCCGGCCATGCAGCATCAATCCATCAGTCGAACACGATACCCTGTGCCAGCGGCAGCTCGCGCGAGTAGTTCACGGTGTTGGTCTGGCGGCGCATGTAGCCTTTCCACGCATCGGAACCAGACTCACGACCACCGCCAGTTTCCTTCTCGCCACCGAACGCGCCGCCGATCTCGGCGCCGCTGGTGCCGATGTTGACGTTGGCGATGCCGCAGTCACTGCCCGAAGCACTCTGGAAGCGCTCGGCTTCGCGAATGTCAGTGGTGAAAATGCACGACGACAGGCCTTGTGGCACTTCGTTGTTCAGGCGCAGGGCCTCTTCGAAGTCGTCGTAGGCCAGCACATAGAGGATCGGCGCGAAGGTTTCATGGCGCACCACGTCGCTCTGGGCCGGCATTTCAGCAATGGCCGGCGACACGTAGTAGGCATTCGGGTACTGCTCGGCCAGCTGACGCTCGCCGCCGAACACCTGCCCACCTTCGTCACGGGCCTTGGCCAGTGCGCCCTGCATGGCGTCGAACGACTGCTTGTCGATCAGCGGGCCAACCAGGTTGTCCTTGCGTGGGTCGCCGATGCGCACTTTGCCGTAGGCAGCTTTGACGCGGGCTACCACTTCGTCCTTGATCGAGCGGTGCACGATCAGGCGACGCAGGGTCGTGCAGCGCTGGCCGGCGGTGCCGACAGCGGAGAACAGTATGCCGCGCACGGCCAGGTCGAGGTCGGCGCTCGGGGCCAGGATCATGGCGTTGTTGCCACCCAGCTCGAGGATGCTGCGACCGAAGCGGGCGGCAACACGTGGGCCGACTTCCCGGCCCATGCGGGTGCTGCCGGTGGCGCTGACCAGCGGTACACGGGGGTCGTCGACCATGGCTTCGCCAGCTTCGCGGCCACCGATCACCAGCTGCGCCAGGCCAGCCGGGGCATCACCGAAGGCTTTCAGGGCTTTGTCGAACAACGCCTGGCAAGCCAGTGCGGTCAGCGGGGTCTTCTCGGACGGCTTCCACACCACCGAGTTACCAGCCACCAGGGCCAGCGCGGTGTTCCAGGCCCATACCGCAACCGGGAAGTTGAAAGCGCTGATCACGCCAACCACGCCCAGCGGGTGCCAGGTTTCACGCATGTGGTGGCCTGGGCGCTCGGAAGCAATGGTCAGGCCGTACAGCTGGCGCGACAGGCCGACGGCGAAGTCGCAGATATCGATCATTTCCTGCACTTCGCCCAGGCCTTCCTGGGTGATCTTGCCGGCTTCGATCGAGACCAGCTCGCCGAGGTCGGCCTTGTGCTCACGCAGCACTTCGCCGAACAGGCGCACCAACTCGCCACGCCGAGGGGCCGGCACGCTGCGCCAGGCTTCGAAGGCGCTCTGGGCCTGATCGATGCGGGCGACGGTCTCGGCCTTGCCAAGCAGTTTCACCGAGGCGATCTGGCTGCCGTCGATCGGCGTGTGAACAGGGTAGTCGCCCTGGGTGTAAGCCTCGGCGGCAACGCCGAGGCGCTCGAGCAATCCAGCAACCATTTGTGCTTCTCCTACATCGGGTGATGGGGTGGAAAAATGATGTGGATCAGTATTAATCCGATCACACCGGTGCAACAAACGACCTTTATTCCGCATATCATTCCGCCAGGTAATGATTTGAGCCGCAGAGAACGCTATGTCCAAACGCCTGGTGCCCTCCATGACCGCCCTGCAGTGCTTCGAAGCTGCAGCCCGTCACCTGAGCTTTACCCGCGCCGCCGAAGAGCTGCACCTGACCCAGAGCGCGGTCAGCAAGCAGGTGGCGCAGCTCGAAGAGATGCTGCGCCACCACTTGTTCCTGCGTATCCGCAGGCGCCTGCAACTCACGCCTGCGGGCAGCCTGTACCTGGCCGAGGTCAACAAGATCCTTACCCAGGTCGACATGTCCAGCCGCTACGTGCTCACCTACGGCGAGCAGACCGAGATATTGAAAGTAGCCACTCAACCCAGTTTTGGCGTGCGCTGGCTGATCCCGCACCTCAAAGGCTTCGGCAAACGGCACGCGAACATCCACCTCGACATCCGCAACGAGATGGAACCGTTTGCCTTGCTGCAGGGCTCGGCGGATGTGGTGTTCTTCTATGGCCAGGGCACTTGGCCGGGGGCCACTTGCGTGGAGCTGTTCGGTGAACAGGTGGTGCCGGTGTGCGCGCCGGAGCTGCTGGGCGGCCGTGCATTGAGCGATGCCGGTGAACTGGCCGACCTGGTGCTGTTGCAGAGTACGTCGCGGCCCGAGGCCTGGCATGAATGGTTCCTGGAGCTGGGGTTGCACAGCGTCAGCGCCTACCACGGGCCGCGCTTCGATACGTTCTATATGGCGCTGAGTGCGGCGCAGGCCGGGTGCGGGGTAGCGTTGGTGCCGCAATACCTGGTGGCCAAAGAGCTGGCTGAGGGGAGCTTGGTCATTCCGTGGAATCATGCGATGCGCAGTGCCGGCAAGCATTACCTGGCCTATGCCGAGCATGCGGCTGAAGTGCCGAAGGTGCGGGCCTTGGTGGAATGGATTCGCGAGCAGCTCCAGGCTTGAGATTGCCGGGGCCGCTTTGCGGCCCTTTCGCGACACAAGGCCGCTCCTACAAAAGCGACGCGATCCCTGTAGGAGCGGCCTTGTGTCGCGAAAGGGCTGCAAAGCAGCCCCATGGCACTAAGATCGATCGCTAATGGAATGACTGACTCACTTTTTTTCGCTTGTGAGCCAAGTGCATTCCCAGCTTTCATGTAAGCGTCCGAACCTAACCAGGAAGCTAGCGATGCCCGCCCACGATTTCGTCAGCCCCGACAGCATCCGCGCGCAGTTCTCTGCCGCCATGTCACTCATGTACAAACAGGAAGTGCCGCTGTACGGCACGCTGCTGGAGCTGGTGAGCGAAATCAACCAGCGGGTCTTGGCCGAGCGGCCCAAGCTGGCCGAGGCCTTGCGCTGGACCGGCGAGATCGAACGCCTGGACCATGAGCGCCACGGCGCCATCCGCGTCGGAACCGCCGAAGAGCTGGCCACCATCGCCCGGCTGTTCGCAGTGATGGGCATGGCGCCGGTCGGCTATTACGACCTCAGCTCAGCTGGCGTGCCGGTGCACTCCACCGCGTTCCGCGCTGTGCATGAGCAGTCGCTGCATGTCAGCCCGTTCCGCGTGTTCACCTCGCTGCTGCGCCTGGAGCTGATCGACAACCTGCCGCTGCGCGAACTGGCTCAGGGCATCCTGGCCAAGCGTCAGATATTCACCCCCCGGGTACTGGAACTGATTGCCCGATGCGAGCGCGATGGCGGCCTGAACGAGACCGATGCCGGCGAGTTCGTTCGTGAAGCCTTGCACACCTTCCGCTGGCACCAGGACGCCACGGTCACGGCCGCGCAGTATCAGCAGTTGCATGACCAGCACCGCCTGATTGCCGACGTGGTGGCCTTCAAAGGCCCGCACATCAACCACCTGACCCCACGCACCCTGGACATCGACGCGATCCAGGCCGGCATGCCGGCCAAGGGCATCCCGCCGAAAGCCGTGGTCGAAGGGCCACCCACTCGCCGCCACCCGATCCTGCTGCGCCAGACCAGCTTCAAGGCGCTGCAGGAGAAGGTTGCATTCAGCGACCACCAGGGTAGCCACACCGCACGTTTCGGCGAAATCGAACAGCGCGGCGCGGCACTGACGCCGAAGGGCCGCCAGCTGTACGACACGCTGCTCGATGCCACCCGCGCCGCCTTGGGAGGAGCGCCAGCCGAGGCCAATGCCGAGCGCTACATGGCGCTGTTGCAGGAAAGCTTCGCTGCATTCCCGGATGACCTGGCGCAGATGCGTGAGCAGGGGCTGGCTTATTTCCGCTACTTTGCGACCGAGCAGGGCCTGGCCGCGCGGGAGCAGGCGGATCGCCCGACCACCCTGGAAGGTCTGATCGCGGCCGGCCATGTCCACTACGAGGCACTGGTGTACGAGGACTTCCTGCCGGTGAGTGCGGCGGGGATCTTCCAGTCGAACCTGGGGGATGAGGGCCAGGCCGAGTATGGCAGCAATGCCAATCGCGAGGCTTTCGAAGCGGCGCTGGGGCTGCAGGTGCAGGATGAACTGGCGCTGTATGCGCAGAGCGAGAGGCGCTCGCTGCAGGCCTGCGCCCAAGCGCTGAACCTGGGTTCACTGTAAGCCTCAGGCTTGCCGGGGGCGCTTTGCGCCCCTTTCGCGACACAAGGCCGCTCCTACAAAAGCAACGCGCGTTCCTGTAGGAGCGGCCTTGTGTCGCGAAAGGGCCGCACAGCGGCCCCCTGCGGTTCAGCGGAAGCGGTCCACTTCCTGACGCAGTTGCGCCGCCAACCCTTCCAGCTCGCGCGCGGTCAAGGCCAGCTCATTGGCCACATCGCGCTGCTCGCTGTTGGCCTGGGCAATGCTCTGCAGGTTGCGGCTAAGCACGGTGGCCGTGCTGCTCTGCTCCTGAGTCGCCGTGCTGATCACGGCAAACTGCTCACCCGCGGTACGGCTCTGCTCATCGATCCGCGCCAGCGCTTCGGCGACCTTGTCGTTGCGCGCCAGCCCTTCCTGCATCAGCAGGTTACCCTGCTCCAGGGTATGGATGGCGTGCCCGGTCTGCTGCTGGATGCTGGTGATCATCCCGGAAATCTCATCGGTTGCCTGACGCGTGCGCGCGGCCAGCCCACGCACCTCATCCGCGACCACGGCAAATCCACGGCCCTGTTCACCGGCACGGGCAGCCTCGATGGCGGCGTTCAAAGCCAGCAGATTGGTCTGTTCGGCAATCGCGGTGATCACGCTTATGATACCGCCGATCTCCTGCGAACGAGCGCCCAGGCTGTTCATGACAGTGGCGGTGCCACCCAGCGCTTCGGCAATCTGGCGCAGCGAACTCGACGCTTCGTCCATGGCACTGCGGCCGATGCGGGTCTGCTGGGCGTTGTCACGGGCCATACGCTCGGTACCCGCCATGTTGTCGGCGATGTTCATCGACGTCGCGCTGAATTCCTCCACCGCACCGGCCATGCTGGTGATCTCGCCGGACTGCTGGTCCATGCCTTCACAGGCACCGGTAGACAACCCGGACAGCGAACGCGCACGGCTGCTGACCTGCTCGGAAGCACTGCGAATGTGCTCGACCATGGTCGCCAGCGCCTCGCCCATCTGGTTGAAGCTGCGGGCCAGCTGGCCGATCTCGTCATGGCTGGTCACACTCAGGCGCGCATTCAGGTCGCCGGCACCCAGTGCCTCGGCCTGACGCACCAGGTCATCCAGCGGGCGCAGCTTGCGGCGCAGCAGCCAAAGGGTGGCGGCCACGGCCAGCAGCATCGCCAGCAGGCTGCCGATGGCAAGACGCAGGCCAACGCTCCAGGTCACCTCGCGGATTTCCGCCTTGGGCATGCTCGCCACCACGGTCCAGGGGCCCTCGGCGAACGGCGCGCTGGCACTGAACAGGTCCTGGTCGGCGTTGGCCGGCGGCACCAGCCATTGGCCCTGGTCATCGCGAATGGCCAACGAACCGGTTGTCCCGATGCGGAAGCGCTTGAGGTTGGCGAACTGGGCGTTCTGTGCGTCGGTGTAGTCGAAGCCGACGAACAGCACCGCAATCACCCGGCCGCTGCTGTCGCTGACGGGTACGTAGCGGGTCATGTAGTTGCGCTCGAACAGCACGGCGCGGCCGACGTACATCTGCCCGGCCAGCAGCTTGCTGTAGGCGGGGTGCTGTCGGTCGAGCTGGGTACCGATGGCGCGGGTGCCGTCCTGTTTCTTCAGGTTGGTGCTGATGCGCACGAAGTCATCACCGCTGCGCACGAACAGGGTCGCGATGCCGGCAGTCATCTGCTGGAATTCGTCGACCACCTGGAAGTCGTTGTTCAGCAGCTGGTCGCCCAGGTACAGGGCGGGCGTGCTTTGACCGGCGACTTGTACCGTTTCGCCAGGGTGCAGCGACAGGCCCGAGGCGAAACGGCGCTCGAACAGGCCACTCAGGCGCTGGGTGTTGTCCTTGAGCGACCCGTGGAAGGTATCGAGCTGGTCGGCCAGCAGTCGCGCCTCGCTGGCCAGGTGGGCCTGGCGGGTGGCGAGGTTGGCGTCATCCAGCGCACGCAGGGCGAACAGGGTACTGCCGGAAATCACCAACGCCAGCACGATGGCGAGGGCGACACCGAGCTGCGAAGCAATTCGGGCACGCGGTTGAGACATGATGAAGCTCCTGACAAGAGGCCGGGATCATCCTGATCACGCTGACCACCCGCTTGTTTTAGTCGGGAAATCGCGCCCTCTTCCGGGACGCTGGTGCCATTGAATCGGCGTCGCACCTGAATACTTGAGTGTCGGACCGGGGTATTCGCAAACGTTTACCTTTTGCCTGTACCGGCCTCTTCGCGGGCACGCCCGCTCCCACAGGTATTCCACCGGGTTCGAGATCAGTGGGGATCCTGTGGGAGCGGGCGTGCCCGCGAAGAGGCCGGACAGGCAGTCAAATAGCTGGCAGGATTTCTACCGCAGGCAGGTCGACCGCCGCCGCCTCTTCCTGCAAAAACACGCTCAACCGCCGCAACCGCTCCCCACCCGGCCGGGTCCGCGGCCACACGAGGTAGTAGTCCATGCCACTGGGCACCGCCGTCGGCCAAGGCAAGCTCAGGCGCCCCTGAGCCACATCCTCGGCGACCATCAGCAAGTCGCCCATCGAAATACCGTAACCCCGCGCCGCCGCGATCATGCCCAGCTCCAGGGTGTCGAACACTTGCCCGCCCTTGAGCGACACCTTGTCGCTGAGGCCCATGCGCTCCAGCCATTCGCGCCAGTCACGCTTGTCGGGCGTCGGGTGCAGCAACTCAATGCTCGCCAAGCGCCGCTCGTCCCACCGCCCCTCCTTCAACAGGTCCGGCGCACCCACCGGGATCAACAGTTCGGAGAACAACCGACGCACCTCCCAATCCGCCGGGAACATGCCGTCGCTGAGCAGCACCGCGCAATCGAACGGTTCCTGGTTGAAGTCGACATGGTCGACATCCATCCAGGCGCTGGTCAGTTGCACCTCGTTGCCAGGTTGCAGGTGCCGGAAGCGGCTCAGCCGCGCCAGCAGCCAGCGCATGGTCAGGGTCGACGGCGCCTTCATGCGCAGGATGTCGTCTTCCCCACGCAAGGTATCGCAGGCCCGCTCCAGCGCAGCAAAGCCTTCACGCACGCCGGGCAGCAGCACCCGGGCCGCCTCGGTCAGTTGCAGGCTGCGACCATTGCGCACGAACAGCCGACAGGCGAAATGCTCTTCGAGGGTGCGAATATGCCGGCTCACCGCGCTCTGGGTAATCGAAAGCTCTTCACCGGCACGGGTGAACGAGCTCAGCCGCGCAGCCGCTTCGAATGCGCGCAGTGCATACAGGGGAGGTAGCTGGCGGGACATGGGGCACCTGTCATACGGGGGCGGGAATGGAATGCACTGAATCATATATGCATGAGTTCAACTCATGCCAACCATCGCATTTATCCTTTTGTGCAAAGTTGACCGAAGCCTCAGAATCGTCCCTCGCCCACAGCATCAGGCACAAGGACCTCACCCATGTACGTCGCGCCCACCACAGAACTCAAGGCTTTGCTGCGCCTGGCCGGGCCGCTGATCGCCTCGCAGTTGGCGCACATGCTGATGGTGCTCACCGACACCTTGATGATGGCTCGCATCAGCCCGCAGGCCCTGGCCGGTGGCGGGCTGGGCGCGGCGAGCTATTCGTTCGTGTCGATCTTCTGCCTGGGCGTGATCGCCGCAGTCGGCACCCTGGTGGCGATTCGCAAGGGTGCCAACGACATCGAGGGCGCCACGCGCCTGGCGCAGAACGGCCTATGGCTCGCCTGGGGCCTGGCACTGGTGGCAGCGCTGGTGTTGTGGAACCTGAAACCGGTATTGCTGCTGTTCGGCCAGCAGCCGGAGAACGTAAATTCGGCAGCCGAGTTCCTCACCCTGCTGCCACTGGCCCTGCCCGGCTACCTGACCTTCATGGCCCTGCGCGGCTTCACCAGCGCGCTTGGGCGCTCGACCCCGGTAATGGTCATCAGCCTGGTCGGCACGGTGCTCAACTACCTGTTCAACATCGCCCTGATCGAAGGCATGTTCGGCCTGCCGAAGCTGGGCCTGATGGGTATCGGCCTGGTCACGGCCGTGGTGTCGATGGGCATGGCCATCGCGCTGGCGCTGTACATCCGCTGGCACCCAGCCTATGCCGCCTATCCGCTGCGCAAAGGGCTGTCGCGCCCTTCGCTGCCGGCCCTGCGCGAGCTGTGGCGGCTGGGCCTGCCGATTGGCGGCACCTACATGGTGGAAGTCGGGCTGTTCGCCTTCGCCGCACTGTGCATGGGCGTGCTAGGCAGCACGCAACTGGCGGCACACCAGATTGCCCTGCAGATCGTCTCCACGGCGTTCATGGTGCCGACCGGGCTGTCCTATGCGGTAACCATGCGCGTGGGCCTGTACTACGGCGCCGGCAATCTGTTGGCCGCACGCAGCGCCGGGCGGGTGGGGATCGGCTTCGGCGCAACCATCATGTTTGCCTTTGCAGCGTTGTTCCTGCTGATGCCGGAGGCATTGGTGGGGCTGTTCATCGACCGCAGCGACCCCGGCTTCGCCGCGATCTATCAGCTGGCGGTGCAGTTGCTGATGGTGGCGGCATGGTTTGAGCTGTTCGATGGTATGCAGACCATAGCCATGGGCTCGATACGTGGCTTGAAGGACGCCAAGACCACCTTCCTGATCGGGCTGTGCTGCTACTGGCTGGTGGGGGCGCCGAGCGCCTGGCTGCTCACCTTCACCCTGGGCGGCGGGGCCGTAGGGGTATGGTGGGGGCTGGCGTTGGGGCTGGCCTGCGCGGCGGTGGCGCTGACCATTGGCTTTGAGTGGCGGATGAAGCGGTTGCTGGGGAAAAAAGCTCATCCTGAAAAAGCTGCAGTATCTGCGTGACTGCCGGGGCTGCTTTGCAGCCCTTTCGCGACACGAGGCCGCTCCTACAGAAGAACGCGATTCCCTGTAGGAGCGGCCTTGTGTCGCGAAAGGAGGGCAAAGCCCTCCCCTGCGGTCTTATAGGCACACCAACTGCGGCCGAGCACTTTCCTGCAGATAATCGATCAACTCGCCTACCGGCAGCGGCTTGCTGACCAGGAACCCTTGCACCTGGTCACAGCCAAACCCGCGCAGCAAGGCCATCTGTTCCGGGCTTTCCACGCCTTCGGCTACCACCTCCAGGTTGAGGTTGTGCGCCAGGTTGATCATGGCATGCACCAGCTTGCGGTTCTCTTCGCGCATCTCCATCTCGGCAACGAAGCTGCGGTCGACCTTGAGCAAGGTGATCGGCAGGCTGTTCAGGTGCACGAAGGACGAGAAGCCGGTACCAAAGTCATCCAGCGAGAAGCGCACACCCAGGCGACCCAGGGCATCCATGGTCTGGCGCACCAGCTCGTTGCGGCGCATCACTGCCGTTTCGGTCAGTTCGAACTCCAGCCAGCGCGCATCCACACTGTGCTCGATGATCAACCGGCTCAGGGTGGCCAGCAACTGGCTGTCCTGGAACTGGCGGAAGCTCAGGTTCACCGCCATGTGCAGCGGCGCAAGCCCCTGTTCGCGCAGCGCCTGCATATCGCGCAGGGCACGGGAAATCACCCAGTAGCCCAACGGCACGATCAACCCGCTCTGCTCGGCCAGCGGCACGAACTCGCTCGGCGGCAGCAGGCCGCGCTCGGCATGGCGCCAGCGCACCAGGGCCTCCAGGCCGACGATGCGGCCATCGGCCAGGTTCAGCCGCGGCTGGTAGTGCAGCTCCAGTTCGTCGCGACGCAGCGCCCGGCGCAGCTCGCTTTCCAGGTCGGCCAGGCTGCGCGCATTGCGGTTGATGCGTTCATTGAATACGTGGAAGGTGCAGCCCTGGCTACTTTTGGCCTGGCGCATGGCGATGTGCGCATGCCACATCAGCGGGTCAGGGCCGCCCTGGGCGCGGGCGTGGGCCAGGCCCAGGCTGCAGCCAAGCAGCAGGCTTTCGCCGTCGATCCAGTAGGGTTCGGCCAGCGCCTCGACGATACGCTCGGCGATCCATTCGGCGCGGTTGGCATCGCGGCGCGTGTCGATCAGCAGGGCAAATTCATCGCTGCCCAGGCGCGCCAGCTGGTCGCCGGCCTCCAGTTGCTGCTTGAGGCGCGCGACCACCTGCAGTATCAGACGGTCGCCGCACTGATGGCCAAGGGCGTCGTTGACATGGCGGAAGTTGTCCAGGTCCAGGTGGCCGAGGGCCACGCCGCGGCCTTCGTTCTCCGCCAGGCGCGTGGTCAGCAGGGCCTGGAAACCCTGGCGGTTGGCGATGCCGGTCAGCGGGTCCTGCTCGGCCAGGCGCTGCAACGTCGCCACCAGCACACCGCGCTCGCGCACATGGCGCAGCGAGCGGCGCAGGGCATCGACGTTCAGCTGGTCACGTACCAGCCAGTCGCTGACACCCGTTGGCGATGTGTCTGGTTCGTGGTCGAGCAACAGGATGGTCGGCAGTTCGCAACGCCCGGGTGCAGGCTGCAACGCCGGCGTGGCCAGCACCACGGCCTGGCGGTCTGCGCTGAAAAGGGTATCGACTGCCGCCCAGTTCGGCGCAGTCAGCAGTACTGCGCTTCCGTCCAGCGGCAGCAGGCATTCGCGTAACAAGGCGGCCCATTCCGGCTCATCAGCCAACAGCAGCAAACGCAAAGGTTCGACAGGCGTGGACAAGCGGGCTCCTTAAGACTCGAAAGGTGTAGCGTTGGATATCGGACATGCTACTGCATAAATGAAAATGATTTTCACTTTTAGACATATCCTTTGCCCACAGTGCCTCCCGTCGCATTTTGACGTGCATCCTGCGCGAAAGTCGGCAAACCGGCAATTACGATTTTTCCGGTGAATAGCATTAGTTTCACTAATGCTTATCCCCGAACAAAAGTCTGACTCAAACGTCAGACGGTCGCGCCACAAGTGGCCCATGCCTGTTAGAATGCGCGGCTATTTTCTGGCGACCCCCGGTTTCTAGCATGTCCCGACTCAATCCCCGGCAACAGGAAGCCCGTGACTACGTCGGCGGCCCTCTATTGGTGCTCGCCGGTGCTGGCTCGGGCAAGACCAGCGTGATCACGCGCAAGATTGCCCATCTCATCCAGAACTGCGGCATCCGTGCCCAGTACATCGTGGCGATGACCTTCACCAACAAGGCCGCCCGCGAGATGAAGGAGCGGGTCGCCACCCTGCTGCGTCCGGGGGAAGGCCGGGGCCTGACGGTGTGTACCTTCCACAACCTGGGCCTGAACATCATCCGCAAGGAGCACGAGCGCCTGGGCTACAAGCCGGGCTTCTCGATCTTCGATGAATCCGACATCAAGGCGCTGCTGTCGGACATCATGCAGAAGGAATACTCCGGCGACGACGGCATCGACGAGATCAAGAACATGATCGGTGCCTGGAAAAACGACCTGATCCTGCCCGCCGAAGCCCTTGAGAAGGCGCGCAACCCGCGCGAGCAGACCGCCGCCATCGTCTACACCCACTACCAGCGCACGCTCAAGGCGTTCAACGCGGTGGACTTCGACGACCTGATCCTGCTGCCGGTCAAGCTGTTCCAGGAGCACCCCGACGTGCTCGAACGCTGGCAGAACCGCGTGCGCTACCTGCTGGTGGACGAATACCAGGACACCAACGCCAGCCAGTACCTGCTGGTGAAGATGCTGATCGGCATGCGCAACCAGTTCACCGTGGTGGGCGATGATGACCAGTCGATCTATGCCTGGCGTGGCGCCCGCCCAGAAAATCTGATGCTGCTCAAGGAGGACTACCCCTCCTTGAAGATCGTCATGCTCGAACAGAACTACCGCTCCACCAGCCGCATCCTGCGCTGTGCCAACGTGCTGATCGCCAACAACCCGCATGCTTTCGAAAAGCAGCTGTGGAGCGAGATGGGCGTAGGCGACGAGATCCGTGTGATCCGCTGCAAGAATGAGGAAGCCGAGGCCGAGCGCGTGGCCATGGAGATCCTCACCCTGCACCTGCGCACCAACCGCCCGTACAGCGACTTCGCGATCCTCTACCGCGGTAACTACCAGGCCAAACTGATCGAACTGAAGTTGCAGCACCACCAGGTGCCGTATCGCCTGTCGGGCGGCAACAGCTTCTTCGGCCGCCAGGAGGTCAAGGACCTCATGGCCTACCTGCGCCTGCTGGTGAACCCGGATGACGACAACGCCTACCTGCGGGTGATCAACGTACCGCGCCGGGAAATCGGCTCGACCACCCTGGAAAAGCTCGGCAACTACGCCACCGAGCGCGGCATTTCGATGTACGCTGCCAGCGAGGAGCTGGGCCTGGGTGAGCACCTGGATGCGCGCTACACCGAGCGCCTGCAACGCTTCAAGCACTGGCTCGACGGGGTGCGCCACAAGGTCGCCCTGGAAGACCCGATCGCCGCGCTGCACGAGATGATCCGCGACATCGACTACGAGAACTGGATTCGCCAGCAGACCGCCAGCGACAAGGCAGCGGAGTTCCGCATCAGCAATGTCTGGTTCCTGGTCGAAGCGCTGAAGAACACCCTCGAGAAGGACGAAGAGGGTGACATGACCATCGAGGACGCCATCGGCAAGCTGGTGCTGCGCGACATGCTCGAGCGCCAGCAGGAAGAGGAAGAAAACGCCGAAGGTGTACAGATGATGACCCTGCATGCTTCCAAGGGTCTGGAGTTCCCTTACGTGTTCATCATGGGCATGGAGGAAGAGATCCTTCCCCACCGCTCCAGCATCGAGGCCGACACCATCGAAGAGGAACGCCGCCTGGCCTACGTGGGCATCACCCGCGCGCGCCAGACCCTGGCCTTCACCTTCGCCGCAAAGCGCAAGCAGTACGGCGAAATCATCGACTGCACACCCAGCCGGTTCCTCGACGAACTACCGCCCGACGACCTGGCCTGGGAAGGCCTGGACGATGCACCGGTCGAGGTCAAGGCCGCACGCGGCAACAATGCCCTTGCCGACATCCGGGCAATGCTCAAACGCTGATCAACCCTTATCCTTTAAATCTGCCGCTTCCAGCGGCCACCTTTGTTACATCGAGGAATACACAGTGGAAGCACTGCATCAGAAGATTCGCGAAGAAGGCATCGTGCTTTCCGATCAGGTTCTCAAAGTCGACGCGTTTCTCAACCACCAGATCGACCCGGCGCTGATGCAGCTGATCGGTGACGAGTTCGCCCGCCTGTTCGCCGATGCCGGCGTGACCAAGATCGTCACCATCGAAGCCTCGGGCATTGCCCCGGCGGTGATGACCGGCCTGAAGCTGGGCGTACCGGTGATCTTCGCGCGCAAGCACCAGTCGCTGACCCTGACCGAGAACCTGCTGACCGCCTCGGTGTATTCCTTCACCAAGCAGACCGAGAACACCGTGGCCATCTCGCCGCGCCACCTCAACAGCAGCGACCGCGTGCTGGTGATCGACGACTTCCTGGCCAACGGCAAGGCATCGCAAGCGCTGATCTCGATCATCAAGCAGGCCGGAGCCACCGTTGCCGGCCTGGGCATCGTCATCGAGAAGTCGTTCCAGGGCGGCCGTGCCGAGCTGGACAGCCAGGGCTACCGCGTCGAATCGCTGGCCCGGGTGAAGTCGCTGGAAGGTGGTGTGGTTTCGTTCATCGAGTAACCGCGTCGCCTGCTTCGCGGGCAAGCCCGCTCCCACAGGTATGCACAGGTTTTAAAAGCTGTGCGGTACCTGTGGGAGCGGGCTTGCCCGCGAATGGCAGCAACCCTTTCTATCTGGTCGCCGCCAACCCCGCCAGCAGCAACCGCTGATACAGCTCTTCCTTCAACCCCTGCGGCCGATCCAGCTGCATCCGCGCCAGGTGCGCCTCAAACCCCTCTGGCCCTGGCGCTTCCAGTGCCGCCTTGCCCAGCTCCAGCACCTCACTCAGTTTGAATTTGCTTTTCAACCAGTTCAGCGCGCGCAACAAATCCCGCTCCTCGGCCGTGAAATCCGTACCGAGCGGATACTCCGGGAACAACCGGCCATGACGCGCCTTGATTGCTTCCAGACGCTCAGGCGTATTGTCGCTAAACCGCGCATCCAGCTGAAAATCGCTCGCCAGCTTGCCGGCGCGCTTGGCCTGTTCCATCAACGCCCCCTGGAACCGCGAATCGCTCACCGCCAGCAACCGCGCAATCACCTCGCTATCGGTGTGCCCGCGCAGGTCGGCGATGCCGTATTCGGTCACCACGATATCGCGCAGGTGCCGGGGAATGGTGCAGTGGCCATAGCTCCAGAACAGGTTGGAGCTCACCTCCCCCCCCGACTCGCGCCAGCTGCGCAGCAGCAGGACCGAACGCCCGCCCTCCAGTGCATGGCCCTGGGCGACGAAGTTGTACTGCCCGCCCACCCCGCTCAGCACCCGCCCGTCCTCCAGCTGGTCGGCCACGCCGGCGCCGAGCAGGGTCATGCCGAACACCGTGTTGACGAAGCGCGCATCGCGGCGCTGGCGGCGCTTGAGGTCTTCCTGCCCGTACAATTCGTTGATGAAACTGATGCGGGTCATGCTGAACCGGGCACGCTGCTCCAGCGTCATCTCGCGCAAGCGCTGGTAGAACGCCTGCGGGCCGAGGAAGAAACCGCCATGCACCAGCGCACCCTGCTCATCCGCCGGGCGGCGCACCACGCCCGCCTCGACCAGCGCCAGCAGACCGTTGACGAACATCTCGCTGCAACCGTAAAGACCTTGGGTGAAGGCCTCCAGGCCCCCTTCGCGCTCGATCAACGTCTGCCAGGGGCCGATATCCAGTTCGTCGAGCAAGGCGCGGTAGCCCGCGTTGTCGCCCTGGCGCGCCAGCAATGCCGCCGCCAGTGCATCGCCCATGGCGCCGATGCCGATTTGCAGCGTGCCACCGTCACGCACCAGTGAGCTTGCGTGCAAACCAATGCAATGATCCTGCGTGGTGACTGGCATGTTGGGGGTAGAAAACAGTCGGCGCTGCTCCGCCTCGTCGATCAGCAGGTCGAACGCATCGATCGGCAGTTCGGCATCGCCCGGCATGTACGGTAGCTCGCTGTGAACCTGGCCGAGCATGAGGATGGTTTCCCCTGCCGCACGCCGCTTGGCGATCATCGGCTGCAGGTCGAGGGTGATGTCGGGGTTGCAGGCCAGGCTCAGGTGGACGGGCTTCTCGGGCGTGGCAGCGACCAGTTGGGCGATCAGGTTCAGGCCTTTGGCGTTGATGTCACGCGCGGCGTGGCTGTAGTTGCTGCTGATGTAGTCCTGCTGGGCGGTTTCGCTGTGCAGCAGGCTGCCGGGTTGCATGAAGAACTGCTCGACGCGGATGTTCGGCGGCAGGCTGTCGTTGCGCAGGTCGGCGAGGTAGGTGAGTTCTTCGTAGTCGGCGAACACCCGCTCGACGAACGGCTCGAGGAAGCGCTTTTGCAAGCCATCACCAAGAGCTGGGCGCCCCAGCGACAGCGCAGTGTAGATGGTCAGCTGGCGCTCAGGCAGGTCGCGGACCCGGGTGTACAAGGCATTGACGAAGGCGTTGGGCTTGCCCAGGCCCAGCGGCAGACCCATGTGGATGTGGGCTGGCAATTGGGAAAGGACTTGCTCGACGGCCTGGTCGATGGAGCAAAGGTGCATCGTGGCCTCCTGAATCATCCATGGGGTCAGGGGTTGGACATGGGCTCAAACGGGTTGGTTGCCTGTGCCGGCCCTTTCGCGGCTAAAGCCGCTCCCACAGGGATCGCACAGCCCTTGGCCCCTGCACAGTACCAGTGGGAGCGGCTTTAGCCGCGAAGAGGCCGGCACAGGCAGCACAAATACAAAGCCCGCCAGAAATGGCGGGCCTTGTGAATTCATCTGTGGCTTACAGCCCGGACATCTTCTTGATGGCCCCTTTCAGGTCATCATCCGAGCAGTCCGCGCAGGTGCCTTTGGGCGGCATGGCGTTGATGCCTGTAATGGCCTTGGCCAGAATCCCGTCCAGGCCGCCCTGATGGTCCGCGCGCTCTTTCCATGCGGCGGTATCGCCAATCTTCGGTGCCCCCAGCAAGCCTGACCCGTGGCAGGCGTTGCAGTGCTTGGCAATCACCTCATCCGGGGTCTTGGCGCCACCACCACCGCCTGCTGCGGCTGCCACTTCCATACCCTTGCATTCCTGGCCCTGCACACACACCTGGCCGACCGGCTCAAGGCGTTTGGCAAGCTCGTCGTTGGTCGCTGCGGTAGCGCTCATTGCCCAAAGGGCGAATACGGCTGCTGGTATGGCCAGCATCTTCTTGATTTGGTTCACGCGAACACCCTCATGGTGGCTAATCACGCCCGCGGCCACGGTAATGCGAGCGTTGAAAAGTATAGCGGGAACCCGGATACCGTGGAACGACCCTACTCTGGAAAGGGGTATTGCCGAAGCAATGCACTGCGCTGGATCAAAAGTTCGAAGGGGTAGCCGCGCTGATCAGCCGCGCAGGCGCGTCGAACGGGTTGCGAAAACGGTGCGGGCGGGTACTTTCGAAGTAATAGCTGTCGCCCGCTTCGAGGATGAAGATCTCGTTGCCCACCACCAGTTCGAGCTTGCCTTCGAGCAGGATGCCGGTTTCTTCGCCATCGTGGGTGAGCATTTCGGCACCGGTGTCGGCACCCGGCGGGTAGACCTCGGTGAGGAAGGCGATGGCACGGTTGGGATGCGACTTGCCCACCAGCTTCATGGTCACCGCGCCGTCGGAGATGTCGATCAGCTCGTGGGCCTTGTAGACGATCTGCGCGGGGCTCTCGGCCTCGAGTTCGACCGAAAAGAATTCGACCATCGACATGGGAATGCCGCTGAGCACCTTGCGCAGCGAGCTGATCGAGGGGCTCACGCTGTTCTTCTCGATCATCGAGATGGTGCTGTTGGTCACCCCTGCGCGCTTGGCGAGTTCCCGCTGGGAAAGGCCCTTGAGCTTGCGGATGGCTTGCAGTCGTTCGCCGACGTCCAAAGCTTGCGCCTCCTGAAACGGTGAGATGGCGGGGTGAATGTGAACGATATCATGGCAATGCCGTTCAGTATTTACAACACACCGCCCCTCAAGCTGTCCGCTTCGGCGCCTTATTCGCCGTGATAGTCCAGCGGCACACGCCTCAGGTTGCAGAAGATCTGGTAGGGAATGGTACCAGCCTGCATGGCCACATCACTGGCCAGCACCTGCTTGCCCCACAGCTCGACCGGGCTGCCGACGGTGGCTTCGGGCACGTCGGTCAGGTCGATGCAGAGCATGTCCATCGACACGCGGCCAATCAGTTGGCTGCGCTTGCCGGCGACCACCACCGGCGTGCCGGTGGGTGCGTGGCGCGGGTAGCCGTCGGCGTAGCCCATGGCAACCACGCCAACGCGGGTTGGCCGCGGGCTGACGAACCTGGCGCCGTAACCCACTGGTTCCCCGGCAGGCAGCTCGCGCACGCTGATGACGCGCGATTGCAGGGTCATCACCGGCTGCAGGCGTGCGGCCTGGGGCTGGTCGGCTTCGAAGGGGCTGGCGCCATACAGCATGATGCCTGGGCGTACCCAGTCGCTCGGGGCTTGCGGCCAGGCCAGCACACCGGGCGAATTGCGCAGGCTGCATTCGGCAGCCAGGCCTTCGCGGGCGGCGTTGAACACGGCGATCTGCTGCTCGGTGGCATCGGCCTCCGGCTCGTCGGCACGAGCGAAGTGGCTCATCAACACGATGCGCGAAACCTTGCCACTGGCCAGCAGGCGCTGGTAGGCGTCGTGGTAATCCTTGGGGTGGAGGCCGACGCGGTGCATGCCGCTATCGAGCTTGAGCCAGATCGTCAGTGGCTTGTGCATCTGGGTCTGCTCGATGGCTTCGAGCTGCCACAGCGAATGCACCACACACCACAGGCCGTGCTCGGCGATCAGCGCCAGTTCGCTGGCTTCGAAAAAGCCTTCGAGCAGCAGCACCGGCGCCTTGATGCCGGCAGCGCGCAACTCCAGCGCTTCTTCGATGCAGGCCACAGCAAAGCCGTCGGCCTCTGGCTCCAGGGCCAGGGCGCAACGCACGGCGCCGTGGCCGTAGGCGTCGGCCTTGACCACGGCAAGGGCCTTGGCACCGGACAGTTCACGGGCCAGGCGGTAGTTGTGGCGCAGGGCTTGCAAGTCGATCAGAGCGCGGGCGGGACGCATGGCGGCTGCCTTATGGTGATTCACAGGTTGAAAACGGTGTTGGGTTCTTCGCGGCTGAAGCCGCTCCCACGGGGGCCGCATGACACTCAGGATCATGCGGTAGCTGTGGGAGCGGCTTTAGCCGCAAAGAGGTCGGTACAGGCGACCTTACTGCTGGTGGGCAGGCGCGGTCTGACCGTGCTTGGCGACTTCCGGGCTGTTGCCATACCGGGAAATGTCCAGGCCTTCAGCACTGATCTGCGGTTTCTTGCGCGCAATCAGGTCAGCCAGCAGGCGGCCGGAACCGCACGCCATGGTCCAGCCCAACGTACCGTGGCCGGTGTTGAGGAACAGGTTGCGGAACGCAGTGGCACCCACGATCGGCGTACCATCCGGGGTCGCCGGGCGCAGGCCGGTCCAGAAACTGGCCTGGCTGAGGTCGCCGCCGCGAGGATAAAGGTCGTTGACGATCATCTCCAGCGTTTCGCGTCGACGCGGATTCAGCGACAGGTCAAAGCCGGCGATCTCAGCCATGCCGCCCACGCGGATACGGTTGTCGAAACGGGTAATCGCAACCTTGTAGGTCTCGTCAAGAATGGTCGAGGTCGGCGCCATGTCGGCATCGGTGATCGGCACGGTCAGCGAGTACCCCTTGAGCGGATAAACCGGGGCCTTGATGCCCAGTGGCTTGAGCATCTGCGGCGAGTAGCTGCCAAGGGCCAGCACGTAGCGGTCAGCGGTTTCCAGTTTGCCGTCGATCCATACGCCGTTGATGCGGTCACCGGCGAAGTCCAGGCGCTGGATGTCCTGACCGAAGCGGAATTCCACGCCCAGCTTCACAGCCATTTCGGCGAGCTTGGTGGTGAACAGCTGGCAGTCGCCGGTCTGATCGTTGGGCAGGCGCAGGGCGCCGGCAAGGATGTCCTTCACCCCGGCCAGGGCCGGTTCGACACGGGCGATGCCGTCGCGGTCGAGCAACTCGTATGGCACCCCGGACTGTTCGAGCACGGCGATGTCCTTGGCCGCAGCGTCTACCTGGGCCTGCGTGCGGAACAGCTGGGTAGTACCCAGGCTGCGGTTCTCGTAGGCAATACCGGTTTCGGCACGCAGCTCGTCGAGGCAGTCACGGCTGTACTCGGACAGGCGCACCATGCGCTCCTTGTTCACCGCGTAGCGGCTGGCGGTGCAGTTGCGCAGCATCTGCGCCATCCACAGGTACTGGTCGACATCACCGGTCAGCTTGATGGCCAGGGGCGCATGGCGCTCCAGCAGCCACTTGATGGCTTTCAGCGGTACGCCTGGGGCGGCCCAAGGCGAGGCATAGCCGGGCGAGATCTGGCCGGCGTTGGCGAAGCTGGTTTCCAGGGCCACTGCCGGTTGGCGGTCGACCACGGTCACCTCGAAGCCTTGCCGGGCCAGATAATAGGCACTGGCGGTACCGATCACACCGCTACCAAGTACCAATACTCGCATTGTTCATCCCTCGCACGCGGCGCACCGCTATTTTGTTGATATGGCATGGATGCGCGCAGTATAAGAATCTAAGCCCAGTGCATTTCACTATATAAAAGCCTATTATTGGCGAGAATTCTCGGCAAAATCGCCTTTCACGGAGGGGCATCCCCTATGAGAACCCAGCACCAGAGCAAGCGTGAACTGGACAAGATCGACCGTAACATTCTGCGCATCCTGCAGAATGACGGGCGTATTTCCTTCACCGAACTGGGCGAGAAAGTTGGGCTTTCCACCACCCCTTGCACCGAGCGCGTACGTCGCCTGGAGCGCGAGGGCATCATCATGGGCTACAACGCCCGGCTGAATCCGCAGCACCTCAAGGGCAGCCTGCTGGTGTTCGTGGAAATCAGCCTGGACTACAAGTCCGGCGATACCTTCGAGGAGTTTCGCCGGGCGGTGCTCAAACTGCCCCATGTGCTGGAATGCCACCTGGTCTCGGGGGACTTCGACTACCTGGTGAAAGCACGCATTTCGGAAATGGCCTCGTACCGCAAGCTGCTCGGCGACATCCTGCTGAAACTGCCGCACGTGCGCGAATCGAAGAGCTACATCGTCATGGAAGAGGTGAAGGAGAGCCTCTGCCTGCCAATCCCGGACTGAGCCTAGACCAGCACCTGACGCGTGCTGGCGATGAACTGATGAACCAGCTGCTCGGCTTCGGGCTCGATCATCGGGTCCGGGCCACGGCCGCGTGGGCAGGCCAGGCGCGGCGTGGTGCCGAACAGGCGGCAGATCATCGGCCGTTCTTCATAGACGGTGCAGCCGTTGGGGCCCAGGTGCACGCAGTTCAGGTGCTCCAGCGCGGTATCCTGCTCGGCCTGGGTCTTGCGCGGCAGGCGAGCCATCTCTTCAGACGAGGTGGTGACCGGGCCGCAGCAGTCATGGCAGCCGGGCTCACACTCGAATGAAGGGATCAGTTCGCGCAGGAAATGGATTTTGTGACGGTTGCAGGACATGGCCGGAGAAACACATGAAATTTAAATCAGGCTGAATTATAAGGCCAACTGTCAGGCCTCGGCTTATTCTGCCACTTTCAGAACAGCAACAGGACTTCGCCCATGATCCACAGCGCGCAGCACGCCGCTTCCTATTACGCCGCCAGCAGCGCGCCCCACCCGGACCATTCCTTCCTGCAAGGTGAGCACAGCGCAGATGTGTGTATCGTCGGTGGCGGCTATTCGGGGCTGAACACGGCTATCGAACTGGCCGAGCGCGGCTTCTCGGTGGTCCTGCTGGAAGCCCGCAAGCTCGGCTGGGGAGCCAGCGGGCGCAATGGCGGCCAGCTGATCCGCGGCGTCGGCCACGGCCTGGAGCAGTTTCTTCCAGTGATCGGCGAGGAAGGCGTACGCAGCATGAAGCTGATGGGCCTGGAAGCCGTGGAGATCGTCCGCGAACGGGTCGAACGTCACGCCATTGCCTGCGACCTGACCTGGGGTTACTGCGACCTGGCCAACAAAGCCGAAGAGCTGAAGGGTTTTGCCGAGAGTGCCGATGAACTGCGCAGCCTGGGCTACCGCCACGCGTTGCGCCTGGTCGGCAAGGATGAGATGCACAGCGTGGTGGGCTCCGATCGCTATGTCGGCGGCCTGATCGACATGGGCTCGGGCCACTTGCACCCGCTCAACCTGGCCTTGGGTGAAGCGGCTGTCGCCAGTCGCCTGGGCGTGAAGCTGTTCGAGCAGTCCGAGGTCACGCGCATCGACTACGGCCCCGAAGTTCAGGTGCACACCGCTCAGGGCCGGGTGCGCGCCAAGACTCTGGTGCTGTGTTGCAATGCCTACCACAACGACCTCAACCGCGAACTGGGCGGCAAGGTGCTGCCAGCCGGCAGCTACATCATTGCCACCGAGCCGCTCAGCGAAGAACGCGCGCATCAGTTGCTGCCGCAGAACATGGCGGTGTGCGACCAACGCGTAGCGCTGGACTACTATCGCCTGTCGGCAGACCGCCGCCTGCTGTTCGGAGGTGCCTGCCACTATTCCGGCCGCGACCCTAAAGACATCGCGGCCTACATGCGGCCGAAGATGCTCAAGGTGTTCCCGCAGCTGGCCGATGTGCGCATCGATTATCAGTGGGGCGGCATGATAGGCATCGGCGCCAACCGCCTGCCACAGGTCGGCCGCCTGGCCAGCCAGCCGAATGTCTATTACGCCCAGGCCTATTCCGGCCACGGTCTGAACGCCACGCACCTGGCCGCACGCCTGCTGGGTGAAGCGATCAGCGGCCAGGAAAGCGGGCGCTTCGACCTGTTCGCCAAGGTGCCGCATGTCACCTTCCCCGGCGGCAAGCACCTGCGCTCGCCGATACTGGCCCTGGGAATGCTCTGGCATCGCCTGAAAGAGCTGGTGTGAAAACCAGCGCTACCCCCTGTAGGAGCGGCCTTGTGTCGCGAAAGGGCCGCAAAGCGGCCCTAGCAACTTCAGCGGCGAAGCTGAAACCTGGGGCCGCTGCGCAGCCCTTTCGCGACACAAGGCCGCTCCTACAGTTGACCGCGTCAGTCTCTCCAGAAGGGTTTGCACCCCTCGGTACGTGCCTGTTCCCAGCTCAGCCCGATATCCCGCAGCTGGTCATCGTCCAGCTGCAGCAGGGCCCGGCGGGTGTGCCAGCGATGCAGCATCAGCCCCCAACGCCCGAGCCCTTCCGGTGCGTTGAACACCTTGGTCTGCTGCCCGGCGTCCAGTTCCTTGGCCAACAGTTGCAAGCGCACATCGCTCATGCCACCCATCGCTGCTCTCTCCCATTCAGTGCGTAACCGTGGAGAAAGCATGCGCGACGACAGGCCCGGCAATACAGATCCAATGCCGGCTTATTATTCCCATACAGCATTGGTCCTCTGACGCCTGAATGCTGTATTTTCAACGCAACTGTACTGGTCGCTTCCTACAAGAAGCGTAGGAGTATGCCTTGACCCTCTACTTGAACCTCGCCGAGCTGCTCGGTGCGCGCATCGAACAGGGCCTCTACCGCCCCGGCCAGCGCCTGCCATCGGTGCGCGCCCTGAGCGTGGAGCATGGCGTCAGCCTGAGCACCGTACAGCAGGCCTACCGCATGCTCGAAGACAGCGGCATGGTTTCGCCACGGCCCAAGTCCGGCTACTTCGTCAGCGACCATCGCCATCTTCCTGCCCTGCCCGCCGTCAGCCGCCCGGCCCAACGCCCGGTGGATATCTCGCAATGGGAACAGGTGCTCGAACTGGTGCGCAGTACCCCGCGTCAGGACGTCATTCAGCTCGGCCGCGGCATGCCCGACATCGACAGCCCGACCCTCAAGCCACTGCTGCGCAGCCTCGCCAAACTGAGCCGGCGCCAGGACATGCCGGGCCTGTACTACGACAATATCCATGGCAACCTGGCCCTGCGCGAGCAGATCGCCCGGCTGACGCTCGACTCCGGCTGCCGCCTGAGCCCGGCCGACCTGGTGGTGACCACGGGCTGCCACGAGGCGCTGTCGTGCAGCATTCGCGCAGTGTGCGAGCCAGGCGATATCGTGGCGGTCGACTCGCCAAGCTTCCACGGCGCCATGCAGACCCTCAAGGGCCTGGGCATGAAGGCCCTGGAAATTCCTACCGACCCGGTCACCGGCATCAGTCTTGAAGCCCTGGAGCTGGCGCTTGAACAATGGCCGATCAAGCTCATCCAGATCACCCCGAGCTGCAACAACCCGCTTGGCTACATCATGCCCGAAGCACGCAAGAAAGCCCTGCTGAGCCTGGCCCAGCGCTACGATGTGGCGATCCTCGAAGACGACGTGTATGGCGACCTGGCCTACACCTACCCGCGCCCGCGCACCCTCAAGTCGTTCGACGACGACGGCCGCGTGCTGCTATGCAGCTCGTTCTCCAAGACCCTCGCCCCAGGCCTGCGCATCGGCTGGGTCGCCCCCGGCCGATATCTGGAGCGGGTGCTGCACATGAAATACATCAGCACTGGCAGCACCGCCAGCCAGCCACAACTGGCGATCGCCGACTTCATTGCCGCCGGCCACTACCAGCCCCATGTGCGACGCATGCGCAGCCAGTACCAGCGTGGTCGCGACCTGATGAGCGACTGGGTAACCTGCTATTTCCCGGCCGGCACCCGGGTCAGCCGACCGCAGGGCGGCTTCATGCTGTGGGTGGAATTGCCTGAACATTTCGATACGCTACGGCTGAACCGCGCTTTACTCGAACAAGGCGTACAGATCGCCGTGGGCAGCATTTTCTCGGCCTCGGGCAAATTCCGCCATTGTCTGCGCATGAATTTTGCCGCGCGGCCAACGCCACAGATCGAAGCGGCTGTGCGCAAGGTCGGTGAAACCGCCATTCGTCTACTGGCTGAAGACCACGCCGGGGCGTAACTTTGCGCCGCCTTTGGTAGTCCAACCCCTTAGCGCTTTGCCGTACAGGACGATACCCCCTTGAGACTCCAGCGAGCCTTGCCTCTGCTGCTGGTGCTGCTGCTCGGCCTCAACGGCTGCGCCAGCATCGGCACGCCCCGTGAAACCAGCCAGGCGCTGCCGGCCAGCGAGTCGGCCTTCGGCCGCTCGGTACTACGCCAGGCCGCACCCTATGAGGGGCGCTCGGGCTTTCGCCTGCTGCCCAACAGCAACGAGGCATTCCGCGCCCGCGCCGAGTTGATCCGCAACGCGCAGGCGAGCATCGACCTGCAGTACTACATCGTTCACGACGGGCTGAGCACCCGCGCCCTGGTACACGAACTGCTGCGCGCAGCCGACCGCGGCGTGCGCGTGCGCATCCTGCTCGACGACACCACCAGCGACGGCCTGGACACCATCATGGGCACCCTCGATGCCCACCCGAACATCCAGATCCGCGTGTTCAACCCCTTGCACCTGGGCCGCAGCACCGGCGCGACGCGGGCAGTCGGCCGCCTGTTCAACCTGTCGCGCCAGCACCGGCGCATGCACAACAAGTTGTTCCTGGTGGACAACAGCATGGCCATCGTCGGTGGGCGCAACCTGGGTGACGAGTACTTCGATGCCGAACCCAACCTCAACTTCACCGACATCGACCTGCTCGGCGTCGGCCCGGTGGCCGAGCAATTGGGGCACAGCTTCGACCAGTACTGGAACAGCGCGCTGAGCCGGCCGATCACCGATTTCCTCTGGCAGGCACCGGATGCCGACGACCTGCGCGCCAGCCGCCAGCGCCTGGAAGTGTCCCTGGCCCAGGCGCGGGTAGAGCGCAAGGCCCTGTACGACCGGCTCATGTCCTACCAGTCGCAGCCGCGCCTGCATGTATGGCGTAACGAGCTGATCTGGGCCCACGCCCAAGCGCTGTGGGACGCCCCGAGCAAGGTGCTGGCCGATGATGAGCCGGACCCACAGTTGTTGATGAGCCAGCAGCTGGCACCGGACCTGGCCAGCGTGCAGCACGAGCTGATCCTGATGTCGGCCTATTTCGTACCGGGCGAGCCGGGCCTGCTGTACCTGACCGGCCGGGCCGACGCCGGGACTTCGGTGAAGTTGCTGACCAACTCGCTGGAGGCCACCGATGTGCCGGCTGTTCATGGCGGTTATGCACCCTATCGCCGTGCCCTGCTCGAACACGGCGTGCAGCTGTTCGAACTGCGTCGTCAGCCCGGCGACCCGACACCTGCGCGCCTGAGCTTCCACGGCAGCAGTTCGGATTCAAGTTTGCACACCAAGGCCATCGTGTTCGACCGGCGCAAGACCTTCATCGGCTCGTTCAACTTCGACCCGCGCTCGGTGCTGTGGAACACCGAGGTCGGCGTGCTGGTGGACAGCCCGGAGCTGGCCGAGTACACCCGCGAACTGGCCCAGCAGGGTATGGCGCCGGCGTTGAGTTACCAGGTCAAACTGGTGGGTGACAAGCTGGTCTGGGCCACTGAGGACAATGGCCAACGGCACATTCTGACCTCCGAGCCGGGTGGTCTATGGCGCAGGTTCAATGCCTGGATCAGCAAGGCAGTTGGGCTGGAGAAGATGTTGTAGCAACAATTGCCGGGGCTGCTGCGCAGCCCCAAACTCTATCAGGCAGACGCGGGCTCAAAGGCCCCGGGCCGCCGGGTCAGCACCACCAGGCCGGCGGCCCCTGCCGCCATCAGCCACAGCAGCGCATGGCCGCTGATCCACTGGCTGCCCGCACCTGCCAGCAATGGCCCGAGCAGGCACCCGATTCCCCACAGCTGCGCCACATGAGCGTTGGCCCGCACCAGCGCATCATCGCGGTAACGCTCGCCGATCAAGATCAGCGACAAGGTGAACAAGCCACCGGCGCTAGCGCCGAACAGTACCCACAAGGGCCAGATCGCCAACGTCTCCAGCAGCAACGGAATCGCCAGGCTGGTAACCATCAGGGTCACGGCACAACCGCTGAACAGGGCCTGCCGCGACATGTGGTCGGCCAGTGCCCCGATCGGCAGCTGCAGCACGGCATCGCCTACTACCACGGTGCTGACCATGAACAAGGCAATTTCGGTAGTGAAGCCCTGCTGCAGGCAATACACCGGCAACAATGTCAGAATCATCGCTTCGAAAGCGGCGAACAAGGCGACAGCCCAGGCGATGACCGGCAAACGCCGGCAGAAGGCGAACAGGTCGCCGAAGGTTACGCTGCATGCTTCGGTGCTCGGTGCGCCACCCCGGCCCAACAACAGTAACGGCGCCAACAGCAACAGGCTGGTCGCGGCCCAGAAGCCGAAGTCATCGTCGGAACCCAGGAAACCCAGCACCAGAGGCCCGGCAAGCTGGCTCAGGGCGTAGCTACTGCCGTACAAGGCCACCAGGCGACCGCGCCATTGCTCGACTACCAATTGGTTGATCCAACTTTCGCCGAGGATGAACACCACGGTCAGCGACATGCCGATGAGCAAACGCAGGGCCAGCCACAACGGGTAGCTCGGCAGCAACGCCACCAGGCCAATGGACAACGCCCCTCCCCACAGGCACAGGCGCATCGCCGAGGGTACGCCTACCCAGCCGGCCAGGCGGCTGGCCAGGCTGGCTCCGAGCAGCACGCCCAGCGCCGGCATCGCCGCCATCACGCCGATGGCGAACCCACCGTAGCCCCAGGCCTCCAGGCGCAGGGACACCAGCGGCATGCTCACGCCGAGCGCGAGCCCGACACTGAGCACCGACGCCAGCACGGCAAAATAGGTTCCCCAACGCATTGCAGCCTCCCAGGCAGAATTGTCGAATTGCAAAAACGACGAAGCCGGGGCGGTATGAACCGCCCCGGCCATTGGCAGGGCCGCCAGGCGGCCCCCTGGATTACAGCTTGATCCAGGTCGCTTTCAGCTCGGTGTACTTCTCCAGTGCGTGCAGCGACTTGTCACGGCCGTTGCCCGACTGCTTGAAGCCGCCGAACGGTGCGGTCATGTCGCCGCCGTCATACTGGTTGACCCAGACGCTGCCAGCGCGCACGGCTCGGGCAGTCTTGTGGGCCTTGGAAATGTCCGAGGTCCAGATACCGGCGGCCAGGCCGTATGGGGTGTCGTTAGCAATGGCGATGGCTTCTTCGGCGGTATCGAAAGCGATCACCGACAGCACTGGGCCGAAGATTTCTTCCTGGGCGATGCGCATGGCGTTGGTCACGCCGTCGAAGATGGTCGGCTCGACGTAGGTGCCACCGGTCTCTTCCAGGGTGCGCTTGCCACCGGCCAGCAGCTTGGCGCCATCCTTGTGGCCGGCGTCGATGTACGACAGCACGGTGTTCATCTGCTGGGTATCGACCAGGGCACCGACAGTGGTCTGTGGGTCCAGCGGGTTGCCTGGTTTCCAGCCCTTGAGGGCCTCGACCACCATCGGCAGGAACTTGTCCTTGATCGAGCGCTCGACCAGCAGACGCGAACCGGCAGTACACACTTCGCCCTGGTTGAAGGCAATGGCGCTGGCGGCAGCTTCAGCGGCGGCTTGCAGGTCCGGAGCGTCGGCGAAGACGATGTTCGGGCTCTTGCCACCGGCTTCCAGCCAGATGCGCTTCATGTTCGACTCGCCGGCGTAGACCATCAACTGCTTGGCGATCTTGGTGGAACCGGTGAACACCAGAGTGTCGACGTCCATGTGCAGGGCCAGGGCCTTGCCCACGGTGTGGCCATACCCTGGCAGCACGTTCAGTACACCCGCCGGGATGCCGGCTTCGATCGCCAGCTGGGCGATACGGATGGCGGTCAGCGGGGATTTTTCGGACGGCTTGAGCACTACCGAGTTACCAGTGGCAAGTGCCGGGCCGAGTTTCCAGCAAGCCATCAGCAGCGGGAAATTCCACGGTACGATGGCGCCGACCACGCCTACTGGCTCACGGGTAACGAGGCCGAGCTGGTCGTGTGGGGTCGGGGCGACTTCGTCGTAGACTTTGTCGATGGCTTCGGCAGTCCAGTGAATGGCTTGCGCCGCACCCGGGATGTCGATGCTGGAGGAGTCACTGATCGGCTTGCCCATGTCCAGGGTTTCCAGCAGCGCCAGCTCCTCCACGTTTTTACGCAACAGGTCGGCGAAGCGGATCAGCGTGGCCTTGCGCTTGGCCGGGGCCAGTTGCGACCAGACGCCGGAATCGAAGGTGGCACGGGCGTTTTCCACGGCGCGGTTGGCGTCGGCCAGGTCGCAGCTGGCCACCTTGGCCAGGAAGCGTCCGTCGACCGGGCTCAGGCAGTCGAATGTTTCACCGGATGCGGCGTCGGTGTATTCGCCGTTGATGAAGGCGCGGCCTTCGATCTTCAGTTGCTGGGCACGTTGTTCCCAATCCGCACGGGTCAGGGTGGTCATACGAAACTCCTCCTCTTGTTTAGGTGCAACGCCGCACTGAGGACTCACAGGCGTTGTCAGAATTCTGGCCGGGCGACGAACGCACACTGGCAAGCGATACCCTAAACCAGGCGGGGTAAAGTATCAATATATTTGACAAGAACGGCCTAAAAGCCTACTGATGTGCATTTTATTAAACAACAAAAGGAGCCGCACCATGAGCATCGCCAGCATCATCGACTTCGCCCAGGTTCTCACCGAGGCCGAACGCTACCGCCCAGCCGCGGAAAAAATCCTCAAGGGCGAGCCGGACCAGGCTGTCTACAACCATTATTCCAGCCCATGCGGGCAGTTCGCCGCGGGCGTCTGGGAAGGTGAAATCGGGCAATGGACGGTGAGCTACACCGAACATGAATATTGCGAGATCGTCCAGGGCGTTTCGGTGCTACGCGACCAGGATGGTGGGGCCAAAACCTTGCGTACCGGTGATCGGTTTGTCATCCCGGCCGGCTTCAAGGGCACCTGGGAGGTGCTGGAGCCGTGCCGCAAGATCTATGTGATGTTCGAGCAGAAGTAACTATGTAACGCAGTCGGCTTGCAGGCATGCAGGAGGATGACCCAGCCCACATCGGGCCATCCTCAATCAAGGAAACTGCACATGAACAACGACGAAATCCTGCAATCCCTCGCTCATCTGATCGGTACGCCTTACGAGCCATCGGTCAAAGGCACCATTACCGAAATAACCGGTTGCCCTCGTGTCGTGGGCCCCAACGAGATGAGCACCCACGAATACGACGCTACCCGGATTCACATCAATACCGATGCCAACCAGTTGATCCAAGGCTTCAGCTTCAACTGACCTTGCCGCAGGCATAAAAAAACCCGCGTCCTTTCGGATGCGGGTTTTTTTTCAGGTCGCCGATCAATTACTTGATCTTGGCTTCCTTGTACACCACGTGCTTGCGAACAACCGGATCGTATTTCTTGATCTCGATTTTGTCCGGAGTGGTGCGCTTGTTCTTGTCGGTGGTGTAGAAGTGGCCGGTACCGGCACTCGAAACCAGACGGATCAATTCACGCATGATGTTCTCCCTTAAACCTTGGCGCCAGCTTTACGGATATCAACCAGAACGGCGTCGATGCCGCGCTTGTCGATGATACGCATGCCTTTGGCAGATACGCGCAGACGCACGAAACGCTTCTCGGATTCAACCCAGAAACGGTGGTGCTGCAGGTTCGGCAGGAAACGACGACGGGTTTTGTTGTTTGCGTGGGAAATGTTGTTCCCGGTTACTGGACCCTTACCAGTAACTTGACAGACTCTCGACATGACTCAGCCCTCTAAAACCACATGCCCAACCCGGCATGGGTTGGCCGCTTAATCTCTCAGTCTTTGGCGCCAGGCGCCGTGATTCTGGAGGTCTTACCGACCGGATCCGCTGATGCGACAGGCCGAGCCCCTAGAAAAGAGCGCTGCTTTATACCAGAAAGACTACGCCGCAACAACAGAAGATGAGCATTCCGCTGCTACGAATCGTGCGCGAGCAGCATAACGACTCGCTCGCCACACTGTCGACCGCTCGTCGCCAAGCACCTGAAAAAGAAGGTGGTCATTTCCTTTCTCGCGCACTAGGGTAGGACGTTTCCAGACTGCGCCGGCAGATGGGCCATCGACCAGCCAAGGAGCCACCATGCGTGCTGCCGCCCTTTCCTTATTGTTCACCTCCCTGTTTGCCGCAGGCGTTGCCCAGGCCGCCCCGTTGAGTGTCTGCACCGAGGCCAGCCCCGAAGGCTTCGACGTGGTTCAGTACAACTCGCTGACAACCACCAATGCCTCGGCCGACGTGCTGATGAACCGCCTGGTCGAGTTCGACGCGGCCCAGGGCAAGGTGGTGCCTAGCCTGGCGCAGAGCTGGACGGTGTCGGCCGATGGCCTGACCTACGATTTCAAGCTGCGCGACGGGGTGAAGTTCCACACTACGCCGTACTTCAAACCCACCCGTGCACTGAACGCCGACGACGTGCTGTTCAGCTTCCAGCGCATGCTCTACCCCGCCCACGCCTGGCACAAGACCGCTCCGGGCGGCTACCCGCATGCCCAGTCGCTGCAGCTGGGCAGCCTGATCAAGACGATCGAGGCGCCCGAGCCGAACACTGTGCGCTTCACCCTGACCCACGCCGACGCCACCTTCCTGGCCACCCTGAGCATGGGCTTCGCCTCGATCTACTCGGCCGAGTACGCCGACAAGCTGATGAAGGACGGCACCCCGGAAAAGCTCAACAGCCAACCGATCGGCACCGGCCCGTTCGTGTTCCAGCGCTTCCAGAAGGACGCCGTGGTGCGTTACCGCGCCAACCCGGATTACTTCGACGGCAAGCCGGCGGTCGACCCGCTGATCTTCGCCATCACCACCGACGCCAACGTGCGCCTGCAAAAACTCAAGCGCAACGAATGCCAGGTAGCCCTTTCGCCCAAGCCAGTGGACATCGCCGAGGCCGGCAAGGACGGCAACCTCAAGGTCGCCACCACCCCGGCATTCATGACCGCCTTTGTCGCCATCAACAGCGAACACCCGCCGCTGGACAAGCCTGAGGTGCGCCAGGCGATCAACCTGGCCTTCGACAAGCAGGCCTACCTCAAGGCCGTATTCGAAGACACCGCCACCGCTGCCAGCGGCCCCTACCCGCCCAACACCTGGAGCTACGCCAAGGACCTGCCCGGCTATCCGTTGAACCTGAACAAAGCCAAGGCGCTGCTGGCCAAGGCTGGCCTGGCTGATGGCTTCAGCACCACCCTCTGGACCCGTCCGTCGGGCAGCCTGCTCAACCCCAACCCAAGCCTGGGTGCACAGATGCTCCAGGCGGACCTGGGGAAGATCGGCATCAAGGCCGAGATCCGCGTGATCGAGTGGGGCGAGCTGATCCGCCGGGCCAAGGCAGGCGAACACGACCTGCTGTTCATGGGCTGGGCTGGCGACAACGGCGACCCTGACAACTTCCTCAGCCCGCAGTTTTCTTGCGCGGCGGTGCAATCGGGGACCAACTTCGCCCGCTTCTGCGACAACCGCCTGGACCAGCTGATCAGTGCCGGGCGCACCACCAACGACCAGAGCGTGCGTAGCCGCCTTTACCAGCAGGCGCAGACCTTGATCCAGCAGCAGGCGCTGTGGGTGCCATTGGCGCACCCGACGGCGGCGACGCTGTTGCGCCAAGGGGTCGAGGGTTATCAGGTGAGCCCGTTCGGGCGGCTGGATTTCAGCAAGGTTTCTGTGACCCGCTAAGTTTTTGCGGCCCGCCTTGCAAGGTCTGGCGGCTGTGGGACCGAGCGCTGCGCGGGCGGCGCTCGATCTCATAGGCGCCAAACCCCTCAAGACAGGCGCCTTGCAGCCCTGACCGTATCGCCCCGCCTAAGCCACAATCCACCCATGCTCGACCATCGACAACGGCTCGCCGTCGCCGATGATGATGTGATCCAGCACGCGCACATCAATCAACCCCAAACCCCGCTTCAGCGACAGCGTCAGGTGCACATCATCCTGGCTCGGCTCGCAGTTGCCCGAGGGATGGTTATGGCACAGGATCAGCGCCGCCGCATTGTGTTGCAGCGCCCGACGCACCACTTCTCGCGGGTAGACGCTCGCCCGGTCTATCGTACCCCTGAACAGGATCTCGAACGCCAATGGCCGGTGCTTGGAATCCAGAAACAGGCAGCCGAACACCTCGCTCACCTCATGCCTGAGCATGGATTTCAGATAGCGTCGCACTGCCGCCGGGCTGTCCATTGCCGATTCTCGCTCAATGGTCGTGGCAAGGTGCCTGCGCCCAATCTCCAGCAATGCCTGCAATTGGCCGTACCGCACCGGCCCCAGGCCGAGTTCACCGACAAAGGCGTCCCGCTCGGCTTCCAGCAACTGCCGCAAGCCACCGAACTTCACCAACAACCGTCGCGCCAACTCAACGACATTGCACCCGCGCACGCCAGAGCCGAGAAATACGGCAAGCAATTCCGCATCGGTCAAGCTCCCGGCCCCACGCTGCAACAACTTCTCTCTCGGCCGCTCTTCTGACGGCCATTCCCTGATATTCATTCCCGCTCCCTACCCGTGCTGCGGCCCGTTTCGGCCCTGTGTTAATCTATTTCGCCTCGTACATGCGACGTTCTGCCGCAGGCATGTTCAAACGTCGCCGCCCGCTCTCACTGGAAAAAGGCAAGCCTATGCAGCGGCTGTATCGCAAGCGCATCGTTCTCGGCGTCGGAGGTGGCATTGCCGCCTACAAAAGTGCCGAACTGATTCGCCGACTCCTGGAGCACGGCGCGCAGGTGCGCGTCGTCATGACCCGTGGTGGTGCCGAATTCATCACCCCGCTGACCCTGCAGGCGCTGTCCGGCCACCCGGTGCACATGGATCTGCTCGACCCTGCCGCCGAAGCGGCCATGGGCCACATCGAACTGGCCAAATGGGCCGACCTGGTACTGATTGCCCCGGCCACTGCCGACCTAATGGCGCGCCTGGCCCAAGGCATGGCCGACGACCTGCTGACCACCCTGGTGCTGGCGACCGACGCCACCGTGGCCGTGGCCCCAGCGATGAACCAGGCGATGTGGCGCGACCCGGCCACCCAGGCCAACCTCGAGCTGCTCAAGAGCCGCGGTATCCAGGTGTTCGGCCCGGCCTCGGGCAGCCAGGCCTGCGGCGACGTGGGCCTGGGCCGCATGCTCGAAGCCACCGACCTGGCCTGGTGCGCCGCGGAAAGCTTCAAGCGCCAGGCGCTGACCGGCAAACACGTGCTGATTACTGCCGGCCCGACCCAGGAAAACATCGACCCGGTGCGCTACATCACCAATCATAGCTCTGGCAAGATGGGCTTCGCCCTGGCCGAGGCGGCCGCCGAAGCCGGTGCTCGGGTGACCCTCGTTACGGGCCCCGTGCACCTGCAGACCCCCGACCGCGTGCAGCGTATCGACGTGGTCAGCGCACGGGACATGCTTGCGGCCTGTGAAGCGGCCATGCCGTGCGACCTGTTCATCGCCTCCGCGGCGGTCGCGGACTACCGTCCAGAAGTAGTCGCCCCGCAAAAGCTCAAGAAAGATCCTACGACCGGCGACGGCATGCTGCTGCAGATGGTGCGCAATCCGGATATCCTTGCCACCCTCGCTGGCCGCGCCGACCGCCCGTTCAGCGTCGGCTTCGCCGCCGAGACCGAACACTTGCTCGATTACGCCACGCGCAAGCTCAAGGACAAAAACCTCGACCTGATCGTCGCCAATGATGTGGCCAACCCCAGCATCGGCTTCAACAGCGAGGAGAACGCCCTGACCGTGATCGACCGCCAGCAGCACCAGACCCTCTTCGCGCAGACCAGCAAGGGCAAGATCGCCCGGCAACTGGTCGCCTTCATCGCCGAACGGCTCAACCAGGTTCAATAAGTTACATGCACGCTCTTCAAGCCAAGATCCTCGACCCACGCCTGGGCAGCGAATTCCCGCTGCCGCAATACGCCACCCCGGGTTCCGCCGGCCTCGACCTGCGCGCCCTGCTGAAAGAGGACACCGTCCTTGAGCCGGGCCAGACCCTGCTGATCCCGACCGGCCTGTCGATCTACATCGGCGACCCAGGCCTGGCGGCCATGATCCTGCCGCGTTCGGGCCTGGGCCATAAACACGGCATCGTGCTCGGCAACCTGGTCGGCCTGATCGACTCGGACTACCAGGGCGAGCTGATGGTGTCGTGCTGGAACCGTGGCAACACGCCGTTCACCATCGCTGTCGGCGAGCGCATTGCACAACTTGTCCTGGTTCCTGTGGTACAAGCGCATTTCGACATCGTCGAGCGCTTCGACGAGAGCCAGCGTGGCGCAGGCGGCTTCGGCCATTCCGGTAGCCACTGAGCCAAGCAACGACCGTTCAGGCCAAGGATGGCGAACTCTCTGGCGAATCCACCGTCCAAGCGTTCAGTTTGCGCCTGCCCAGAAAGCCTCTGACTAATGGAGTTTCCCGAGATGAACGACATGGCCCACCTGGCACCCGCCGCACTGCCAGACAGCATTTTCCGCGCTTATGACATCCGTGGCGTGGTCGGCAAGACCCTGCACGGCGAAACCGCCTACTGGATCGGCCGCGCCATCGGCGCCCAGACCATTGCCCAGGGCGAACCGCAGATTTCCGTTGGCCGCGATGGCCGCCTGTCCGGCCCGATGCTCGTCGAGCAGCTGATCAAAGGCCTGGTCGATGCCGGTTGCCAGGTCAGCGACGTCGGCCTGGTGCCGACCCCAGCCCTGTACTACGCCGCCAACGTGCTGGCCGGCAAATCGGGCGTGATGCTCACCGGTAGCCACAACCCGTCGGACTACAACGGCTTCAAGATCGTCATCGCTGGCGACACGCTGGCCAACGAGCAGATCCAGGCCCTGCTGACCCGTCTGAAGACCAACGACGTGCCACGCGGCGAAGGCAGCGTGCAGAAGGTCGAAATCCTTGATCGCTACTTCCAGCAGATCACCGCGGACGTGAAGCTGGCGAAGAAGCTCAAGGTCGTGGTGGACTGCGGCAACGGCGCCGCCGGCGTGGTCGCGCCGCAGCTGATCGAAGCCCTGGGCTGCGAAGTCATCCCGCTGTTCTGCGACGTCGACGGCAACTTCCCCAACCACCACCCGGACCCGGGCAAGCCGGAGAACCTCGAAGACCTGATTGCCAAGGTCAGGGAAACCGGCGCCGACATCGGCCTGGCCTTCGACGGCGACGGCGACCGCGTGGGCGTGGTGACCAATACCGGCAATATCGTCTACCCCGATCGCCTGCTGATGCTGTTCGCCCTGGACGTGCTTGAACGCAATCCGGGTGCCGAGATCATCTTCGACGTCAAATGCACCCGCCGCCTGACCCCGCTGATCGAACAGCACGGTGGCCGCGCCCTGATGTGGAAGACCGGCCACTCGCTGATCAAGAAGAAGATGAAGCAGACCGGATCGCTGCTGGCTGGCGAGATGAGCGGGCACATCTTCATCAAGGAGCGTTGGTACGGTTTCGACGACGGCATCTACAGCGCCGCGCGCCTGCTGGAGATCCTCAGCAAGGCCTCGCAGAGCGCCGAAGAGCTGTTCGCTGCCTTCCCGAACGATATTTCCACCCCGGAAATCAATATTGATGTGACCGACGAGGGTAAATTCAGCATCATTGATGCACTGCAACGCGACGCCGACTGGGGCGAAGCCAACCTGACCACCATCGACGGTGTGCGGGTCGACTACGCCAGCGGCTGGGGCCTGGTCCGCGCGTCCAACACTACGCCAGTGCTGGTGCTGCGTTTCGAGGCTGAAAGCGCCGCCGAGTTGCAACGTATCAAGGATGTTTTCCGTGCCCAGTTGCTGCGGGTTGCCCCTGAGCTGCAACTGCCGTTCTGACCGACTATCTGTTCCTTACAGGAGCCCTGCATGACCCTCGATCGCGATGCCGCTTCCCATGTAGCCGAGGTTTTGTCCGAAGCGCTGCCTTACATCCGCCGCTTTGTCGGCAAGACCCTGGTGATCAAGTACGGCGGCAACGCGATGGAGAGCGAAGAGCTCAAGACCGGCTTCGCCCGTGACATCGTGCTGATGAAGGCCGTGGGCATCAACCCTGTGGTCGTGCACGGTGGCGGCCCGCAGATCGGCGACCTGCTCAAGCGCCTGTCGATCGAGAGCCACTTCATCGATGGCATGCGCGTCACCGACGCCGCGACCATGGACGTGGTGGAAATGGTCCTCGGCGGCCAGGTCAACAAGGACATCGTCAATCTGATCAACCGCCATGGCGGCAGCGCCATCGGCCTGACCGGCAAGGACGCCGAGCTGATTCGTGCGAAGAAGCTCACCGTCAGCCGCCAGACCCCTGAGATGACCCAGCCGGAAATCATCGACATCGGTCACGTCGGCGAAGTGGTGAGCGTCAACACCGACCTGCTCAACATGCTGGTCAAAGGTGACTTCATCCCGGTGATCGCGCCAATCGGCGTGGGTGCCAACGGTGAGTCGTACAATATCAACGCCGACCTCGTGGCAGGCAAGGTTGCCGAAGCACTGAAGGCTGAAAAGCTGATGCTGCTGACCAACATCGCCGGCTTGATGGACAAGCAGGGCCAGGTCCTGACCGGCCTGACCACCGAGCAGGTCAACGAACTGATCGCCGACGGCACCATCTACGGCGGCATGCTGCCGAAGATCAAGTGCGCGCTGGATGCAGTGCAAGGCGGCGTGAACAGCTCGCACATCATCGACGGCCGCGTACCAAACGCGGTGCTGCTGGAGATCTTCACCGACAGCGGCGTGGGCACCCTGATCACCAACCGCAAGCGTCACTGAAGCTTCTGTAATACCGGGCGGGGCAAGCCGGCCCCCATGCTGCCAGATGGCGCGTGGGGGTAGGCTTGCCCCGCTCTGCATTCATCGCGGCACACGCAGATGAATGGCTGACGGCCTGTCATCTTCACGTTGACCCTCAAGATTTCCGACTGGCAGCCGAGACAACGTGGCAGAATACAAGATCATTGCAAATTGCCACTATTCATCTGGAGTACACGCGTGAGATACGCATCACAAGGACTCGTGCTGGCAGCCGCCCTGGCTGTCGGGTCCATTGCCGGCTGTGCCACCGAAACGTCCACTGCTGTTGCCGTGCAGCAGGTCGAAAGCGTCAGCCGCCCCTACAGCGGTGTGCGTGCACCGATTGCCGTGGGCAAGTTCGACAACCGTTCCAGCTACATGCGCGGCATCTTCTCCGATGGGGTCGACCGCCTCGGTGGCCAGGCCAAGACCATCCTGATCACCCACCTGCAGCAGACTAACCGCTTCAACGTACTCGACCGCGACAACATGAGCGAGATCCAGCAGGAAGCGGCAATCAAGGGCCAGGCCCAGCGCCTGAAGGGCGCCGATTTCGTGGTGACCGGCGACGTCACCGAATTCGGCCGCAAGGAAGTCGGCGACCACCAGCTGTTCGGCATTCTCGGCCGCGGCAAGACCCAGATCGCCTACGCCAAGGTGGCGCTGAACATCGTCAACATCAGCACATCGGAGGTGGTTTATTCGAGCCAGGGCGCCGGTGAATACGCCTTGTCCAATCGCGAGGTCATCGGTTTCGGCGGCACCGCCAGCTACGACTCGACGCTCAACGGCAAGGTTCTCGACCTGGCCATGCGCGAAGCCGTGAACAAGCTGGTCAACGCCGTCGAAAGCGGTCAGTGGAACCCCAAGGCTCAGTAACCGACCCATTCCAGGAAGGACGTATCAATGACTATCACCCTCCCGGCCTTGCGCAGCTGCGCGGGCCTCGTGCTGGGCGGCCTGCTGCTGGCCGGCTGCAGCGGCCCGAAGACCCTGTACCAGTGGGAAAGCTACCAGCCCCAGGTTTACGGCTACCTCAAAGGCGACGCGAAAGAAGAACAGGTCATCGCCCTGGAGCGCGACCTGGAGAAAATCAAGGCCAAGAATGGCGCCGTGCCGCCGGGCTACCACGCTCAGCTCGGCCTGCTGTACTCCAGCCTGGGCAAGGATGACCAGATGATCCAGCAGTTGCGCACCGAAAAGGCCTTGTTCCCGGAATCGGCCGCCTACATGGACTTCCTGATGAGCAACGCCAGCAAGGGAGCCGTGAAATGATCAAGCGCCTGACCCAACTACTCATCGGTGCCTGCGTGCTGGCCCTGTTCAGCGGCTGCGCCGAGCGCAAGACCATCGACTATTCGGCGTACAAGCAGAGCCGGCCGAAGTCGATCCTGATCCTGCCGCCGCTGAACAATTCGCCGGACGTAAAGGCGACCTATAGCATGCTGTCGCAGGTCACCTATCCGCTGGCCGAAGCAGGCTACTACGTCATGCCGGTGGCGCTGGTGGACGAAACCTTCCGCCAGAACGGGCTGACCACCCCGGCCGACATCCATCAGTTGCCGACCACCAAGCTGCACGAAATCTTCGGCGCCGATGCCGGCCTGTACGTGACCGTGTCGGACTACGGCACCCGCTACATGGTGCTGAGCAGCGCGACCATTGTCACCGCCAGCGCCAAGCTGGTCGACCTGAAGACCGGCACCACCCTGTGGACAGGCAGTGCCACGGCCTCCAGCCAGGAGAACCAGCAGAACCAAGGCGGCATCATTGGCATGTTGATCAGTGCGGCGGTCAACCAGATCATCAGCAGCGTGCAGGACGACGCCGGCTACCCGATTGCTGGCATGACCAGCGCCAGGCTGCTGACGCCGTATGCCAACGGCGGCATTCTATACGGGCCGCGGTCGCCTAAATACGGCACCGACTGAGTAAACCCGGCGAAAAAGCCGGGACAGGCGGCACAAAAAAGGCGACCTTCACAAGAAGGTCGCCTTTTTCACTTCCAGGCCAGGATCAAATCCCGTACTGCGCCCGGTAGGCCTCGACAGCCGGCAGGTGCTGCTTCAGCTGCGGATCGTCTGCCAGGAACTCCAGTACCTGGGTCAGCGAAACGATGCTGACCACCGGGATTCCAAAGTCGCGCTCCACTTCCTGGATCGCCGACAGCTCACCATTGCCGCGTTCTTCGCGGTTCAGTGCGATCAGCACACCAGCGGCCTTGGCCTGTTGGGCGTTGATGATCTGCATCACTTCGCGAATCGCGGTACCCGCAGTGATCACATCGTCGATGATCAGCACGTCACCGGCCAGCGGCGCGCCGACCAGGCTGCCGCCTTCACCGTGGTCCTTGGCTTCCTTGCGGTTGAAGCACCAAGGCACGTCGAGCTGATGCTGCTCGGCCAGCGCCACGGCGGTGGCCGCCGCCAGTGGAATACCCTTGTAGGCTGGGCCGAACAACACGTCGAACGGGATCTTGCTGTCGACGATGGCTGCCGCATAGCAACGGCCCAGTTGCGCAAGGGCGGAACCGCTGTTGAACAGGCCGGCATTGAAGAAATACGGGCTGGTACGCCCCGATTTCAGGGTGAATTCACCGAAGCGCAGTACGCCGCGATCGATGGCAAAACGGATGAAGTCGCGCTGATACGGCTGCATGTAAAGTCCCGGACACCACGGATTTAGCTAAATGGGTTGAGCTCGGGTATCATACACGCACGAGATTTTTGGGGCCATTTATGCGGATCATCAGTGTGAACGTGAATGGCATTCAGGCTGCGGCCGAGCGTGGATTGCTCAGCTGGCTGCAAGCCCAGAATGCCGACGTCATCTGCCTTCAGGATACCCGCGCCTCGGCCTTTGAACTCGACGACCCAGCTTTCCAGCTCGATGGCTATTTCCTTTATGCCTGCGACGCGGAGGTACCCGCCCAAGGTGGCGTGGCACTCTACTCGCGCATGCAGCCCAAGGCAGTCATCACCGGCCTGGGTTTCGAGACAGCCGACCGCTACGGGCGTTATCTGCAAGCAGATTTCGACAAAGTCAGTATTGCCAGCCTGCTGTTGCCTTCGGGCATGAACGGCGACGAAGACTTGAACCAGAAGTTCAAGTTGATGGACGACTTCGCCAAGTACCTGGACAAGCAGCGTCGCAAGCGTCGCGAATACATCTATTGCGGCTCGTTCTACGTGGCGCAGCAGAAGCTCGACATCAAGAACTGGCGTGACAGCCAGCAGTCGCCGGGCTTCCTGCCACCAGAGCGGGCGTGGATGGATGCGATCACCGGCGACATGGGCTATGTCGATGCCTTGCGTGAAGTCAGCCGTGAAGGCGACCAGTACAGCTGGTGGCCGGACAACGAGCAGGCCGAGATGCTCAACCTGGGCTACCGGTTCGACTACCAGATCCTCACCCCGGGCCTGCGCCGCTTCGTGCGCAACGCCCGACTGCCGCGTCAGCCGCGCTTCTCGCAACATGCGCCGCTGATCGTCGACTACGACTGGACGTTGACCATCTGAGAAAAGGGCCGCAAACGCGGCCCTTTTTTATTGGATCGGTCGCCAGATGAAGGGGTAGCGATACGCCTTGCCTTCATTGGCCCTGACCGCCGCCAGGATGATCAGGATGAGCACTGCCAGCATCAGCACCGGGAACAGCACGATGCCGATGGCCACGAACATCAGCGCGGTACACACGAACCCGGCAATGGTCACGTTGATCTGAAAGTTCAGCGCTTCCTTGCCCTGTGCATCGATGAAAGGGTCCTGCTCGCGCTTGAGGTGCCACAGCACCAGCGGGCCAAGCAGGTGCCCAAGCGGTATGACCAGGCCCAGCAGCGCGGAAAGGTGGCAGAACATCGCCCATTGCCGGACTTCGGCATTGGGCGGGGTGACCGACAGTTCGGAATCGCTCATGCTCCGCACCTCCTTGGCGAGGATCAGTCGGCCAGCGCGGCCTGCTGCAGTTCGAAGATTTCGTTCATGCCCTTTTGCGCCAGCGCCAGCATGGCGTTGAAGTCTGCAGGCTGGAACGGTGCACCTTCGGCGGTGCCCTGTACTTCGATGAAACCACCGGCGCTGGTCATGACCACGTTGAGGTCGGTTTCTGCAGCGGAATCTTCCAGGTAGTCCAGGTCAAGTACCGCTTCGCCCTGGTACATACCCACCGATACGGCGGCGATCATGTGCTTGAGCGGGTTGCCGGCCTTCAGGCCGCCGCGTTTCTTGATCACGGCCAGGGCGTCGCAGAGGGCGACCATGGCGCCAGTGATCGATGCGGTGCGGGTGCCGCCATCGGCCTGGATCACGTCGCAGTCGATGTACAGGGTGATGTCACCGAGTTTGCTCATGTCCAGTGCGGCACGCAGCGAACGGCCGATCAGACGCTGGATTTCCAGGGTGCGGCCACCTTGCTTGCCACGGCTGGCTTCGCGCTGGTTACGCTCGCCGGTGGAACGCGGCAGCATGCCGTACTCGGCGGTCAGCCAGCCTTGGCCCTGGCCTTTGAGGAAGCGCGGTACGCCGTTTTCGACGCTGACCGTGCAGATGACCTTGGTGTCACCGAACTCGACCAGTACCGACCCTTCGGCGTGCTTGGTGTAGTTGCGGGTGATGCGGATCGAGCGGAGCTGATCGGCGGCGCGACCACTTGGACGTTTCATCTGGGATACCTGTACTGGGACTTTGAATCTGCCCGCCATTATAGAGCCCGTCGCCCACCGAGGACATGCCTATTGTCGCGCCCCGGGCAGCCTGTCGACTTTTCCCACTCGCCGGCACGCGCTCTGTAACATGGGTGGATTGGGCGTCACGTGCGCACTGCGCTACAATCGCGCGCCTTCAATTCATTTACGCGAGGTACTTTCCATGGTGCACAGCATGACCGCTTTTGCTCGTGTCGAGCGTGCAGGCAGCCAAGGCACCCTGGTCTGGGAACTGCGCTCGGTCAACCACCGTTACCTTGAACCTCACCTGCGCCTGCCGGACGCCCTGCGCGACCTGGAAGGCGCGGTACGTGAAGGCCTGCGCCAGGGCCTGTCGCGCGGCAAGGTGGAATGTACCCTGCGCCTGCACGAAGACAGCGACGGCAAGCCGCTCAAGGTCGACCGCGAGCGCGCTGCGCAGCTGGTTGCCGCCGCTGAAGAAGTGGCCAGCCTGATCCAGCAACCGGCCGCGCTCAACCCGCTGGAAGTGCTGTCCTGGCCGGGCGTGCTGGTGGCCGAAGCCACTGACCCGCAGGCCCTGAACGCCGAGGCCGTGGCGCTGTTCGACGAGGCCCTGGCCGAACTCAAGGCCGGGCGCTTGCGCGAAGGCCAGGAGCTGGCCCGGCTGATCAACGAGCGCCTGGACAACATGGCCACCGAGGTCACCACCCTGCGTGCCCTGGTGCCGCAGATGCTCGCCGCCCAGCGGCAAAAGATCATCGACCGTTTCAGTGACCTCAGGGCCGAGCTTGACCCGCAGCGCCTGGAGCAGGAGATGGTATTGCTGGCGCAGAAGAGCGACGTCGCCGAGGAACTCGACCGCCTCAGCACCCACGTCAACGAAGTGCGCCGGGTGCTCAAGTCCGGCGGTGCTGCTGGCCGGCGCCTGGACTTCCTGATGCAGGAACTCAACCGTGAAGCCAACACCCTGGGCTCCAAGGCCTTCGACCCACGCAGCACGCAAGCGGCGGTCAACCTGAAGGTGCTGATCGAACAGATGCGTGAACAAGTACAGAACATCGAGTAAGGCCTCCCCCGACCATGAATCAAAGCAGCGGCACCCTCTATATCGTTTCGGCACCGTCCGGCGCCGGCAAGACCAGTCTGGTCACCGCCCTGATCAAGGCCGACCCGCGCGTCAGCGTCTCGGTATCGCACACTACCCGCGCCATGCGCCCGGGCGAAGAGCACGGCGTGAACTACCACTTCGTCAGCCATGACGAGTTCAAGGCGCTGATCGCCAAGGGAGACTTCCTTGAGCACGCCGAAGTGTTCGGCAACTTCTACGGGACTTCCCGCAGCGCGCTTCAGGAGGTGCTGGACCGGGGCAATGACCTGATCCTGGAAATCGACTGGCAAGGTGCCCAGCAGGTGCGCAAGTTGATGCCCGAGGCACGTTCGGTGTTCATCCTGCCGCCGAGCCAGCAGGCCCTGCGCGAGCGCCTGGATGGCCGTGGCCAGGACAGCGAAGCGATCATCGCCGGGCGCATGAAGGAAGCGGTCAGCGAGATGGTGCACTACGACGAGTACGAGTACGTCATCATCAATGACGACTTCGATGTGGCACTGGAGGAGTTGAAGGCGGTGTTCGTGGCCAACCGGCTGCTGCTGAAGAAACAGCAGCAGGGCAACAGCGAACTGCTGAAAGAACTGCTCGCCTGATAGACCGAAGGGGGCTGCTTTGCAGCCCTTTCGCGACACAAGGCCGCTCCTACAAGGGATCGCGTCAATATGGACTGATGCGATCTCCTGTAGGAGCGGCCTTGTGTCGCGAAAGGGGCGCAAAGCGCCCCCAGCATTAGTCCTGCAGTGGCAAGGTGGCCTGCTGGCGCAGGGTCGCCCCCAGGAAGTAGGCCGGCGCACGCATCCGCGAAATCATCATCAGCACGATCCCCAGTGCCGAAATGATCGCCGCAATCACGAACACCAACCCCAGCCCCGCCACATGCGAGCCGCTGCCGAAGTCCGGCGAGGCGCTGTCGATGGCCGTGCGCACGAAGATCACCGACAGGATCACCCCACCCACCAGCGGGCACAGGCCGCGCATGAAGAAGTGGCGCAGGCTGCCGAACAAGCTGTCGCGGAAGTACCAGACGCAGGCGAACGCGGTCAGCGAATAGTAGAAGCAGATCATCATCCCCAGCGCCGTGATGGTGTCAGCCAGCACGTTCTCGCTCAGGGTACGCATGGTCACGTAGAACAGCCCTGCCGCCACGCCTGCGCAGATGGTCGCGTAACGCGGGGTTTGCGAACGCGGGCAGACGCTGGCGAATTTCTGCGGCACCGCGCCGTAGTAGCCCATGGCCAATAGCGTGCGCGCCGGTGACACAAACGTCGATTGCAGCGACGCTGCGGTGCTCGCCAGCACGGCGATCGACATCAGGATCGCCAGCGGCCCCATCACCGGGCCGGCGAGGTGGGCAAACACATTTTCCTGGATGCGCGGGTTGTTCAGGCCCAGGCCATGCTCGCTGATGCCGGCAAACTGCAAGGTGGCAATGGCGGTGACCAAGTACAGGCCAAGGATCAACAACACGGTCCAGGTGGCAGCCTTGCCCGGAACCTCGTCACTGCCGATCGACTCTTCGCTGACGGTCAGACAGACGTCCCAGCCCCAGAAAATGAAGATCGAAAGCGAAAGCCCCGCCGCAAAGGCCGAGAACGACTCGACACCGAAGGGGTTGAACCAGGCGAAATCGAACTCCAGCGGCGGCGGTGCGGTGGTGCCGCCAAAGGCCGCGAAGGCAAAGCCGAGCAGTACCATCAGCTGCAGTGCCACCAACCCGTACTGCACGGTCATGGTGGTGGCCATGCCGCGACAACAGATCCATACCGCCATGGCGATGAACACGCAACAGGTGGTCACATTGATCAACAGGTTGTCGGCCAACGCCGCCAGCTCATGCTGGCCGGTGATCTGGCTGAGGAACAGATAGAAGAAGTCGACAGCAACGCCCGCCAGGTTGGACAGCACGATGGTTGTGGCAACCACCAACCCCCAGCCACCGATCCAGCCGATCATCGGGCCAAAGGCACGGGCCGACCAGGTGAACGAAGTGCCACTGTCCGGCTCGGCCGAGTTCAGCTCGCGGTAGCCCAGGGCAACCAGCAGCATCGGCAAGAAGCCAACGATGAACACGGCGGGAAGATGAGCGCCGACCTCACGTACGGTCGGGCCAAGGGCGCCGGTCAGCGTGTAGACCGGGGCAATGGTGGAAATGCCCAGCACCACGCTGGCCAGCAGGCCAAGACGGCCCTTGGCCAGGCCTTTGCTGCGCTGGGTGCTGCCCGAGTCGGCCACATCGGGTGGGCGGCCGGCTTCTGTGTAATTGCTCATGAGTTTTTGCCGTAACTATTGGAATTGTTTTCACAAGCCCTGTTCCCAGGGCCTACTTCCACTCATTGAAAGCGCGCTGGCGGGGGTCAGTCATCCCGGACTTTTGGCTGACTGGCTGTCAGGCCTCCCGTGCAGCATGGGCAATGCAGGCCTCGCGGAACGCCTGGAACAGGCTCCGGGAGACCGGGTTGTCGGCGAAACGCCATTCCGGGTGCCACTGCACGCCAAGCACAAAGCCCGGCGCGTCAGGCATCGACACCGCTTCGATCAGGCCATCGGGGGCCCGTGCCTCGACCCGCAGGCCCGGGGCCAGGCGGTCGATACCTTGGCTGTGCAACGAGTTGACCTCGAACTGCGCAGCCAGGCCCAGGCGCTCGAACAACCCGCCAGGCGCAATGCTGACGGGATGACCAGGGCCATATTGGACTTCAAGAGGTGCATCCTCGGGTTCACGATGATCCATGTAGCCAGGCAACGCCTGCACTCGCTGATGCAGGCTGCCGCCCAGGGCCACGTTCAGTTCCTGGAAGCCACGGCAGATGCAGAACACCGGCACACCAGCGGCAATCGCCGCCTGCAGCAACGGCAGGGTCAGCCGGTCACGGGCAAGGTCGTGCCGGGTCCCTTCGACGCTGGCGGCGCCATTGTAATGATGCGGCTCGATATTTGAAGGCGAGCCCGTAAAAACAATGCCGTCGAGCCGGGCCAGCAGCGCCTGCGTGTCGCTGCCGCCGTCGCGCGCCGGCAGGATCAGTGGCAACCCGGCGAAGCCGGCGGCCTCCACATACTTGTCGCCCACCGTATGCGACGAGTTCTTCCCGACCTGCTGGCGGCAGGCACTGATACCGATCAAGGGGACCGCAATTGCGCTCATGGGCTTACACCGTGTGCAGGTACCAGTTGTACTCGAGGTCGGAAATCGAAACTTCGAATTCGGCCAGCTCACTTTCCTTGCAGGCCACGAAGATATCGATGTAGTCCGGGCTGATGTATTGGTTGAGGACTTCGCTGTCATCCAGCGCACGCAGGGCGTCACGCAGGTTGTTCGGCAGGCTCTGCTCCAGCTGTTCGTAGGAGTTGCCTTCGATTGGTGCACCCGGCTCGATCTTGCTGGTCAAGCCATGGTGGATACCGGCCAGGATGGCCGCCAGCATCAGGTATGGGTTGGCATCGGCGCCGGCCACGCGGTGCTCGATACGAACGTTCTCGCTGCTGTCGGTCGGTACGCGCACGGCCACGGTGCGGTTGTCCAGGCCCCAGCTCGGCGCGTTCGGTACATAGAACTGCGCACCGAAGCGGCGGTAGGAGTTGATGTTCGGGCACAGGAAGGCCATCGACGCCGGCATGGTCTCCAGCACACCACCGATGGCGTGGCGCAGGGCGTCGCTTTGCAGCGGGTCGTCATGGGCAAAGATATTCTTGCCGGTTTTCTTGTCCAGCAGCGAGATGTGCACGTGCAGGCCGTTGCCCGCCTGGCCCGGGTAGGGCTTGGCCATGAACGTGGTGTCCATTTCATGGTCGTAGGCGACGTTCTTGATCAAGCGCTTGAGCAGGATCGCGTAGTCGCAGGCCTTCATCGGGTCGGCAACGTGGTGCAGGTTGACTTCGAACTGCGCCGGCGCGCTTTCCTTGACGATGGCATCGGCTGGCAGGCCTTGCTCCTTGGCCGCTTCGAGCATGTCCTGCAGGCAATCGGCGTATTCGTCGAGGTCGTCGATCAGGTACACCTGGGTCGACTGTGGGCGTTTGCCGGAAATCGGCGAGCGTGGCGGTTGCGGGCGACCGTTGAGGTTGTCCTGATCGATCAGGTAGAACTCCAGCTCGAACGCGGCGCAGATATCCAGGCCCATGGCGTCGAACTTGCTCACCACCTGGCGCAGCACCTCGCGCGGGTCGGCAAAGAACGGCTCGCCTTCCAGCTCGTGCATGGTCATCAGCAGCTGCGCGGTCGGGCGCTTTTGCCATGGCTCATTACAGAGCGTGCCGGCAATCGGGTAACAGATGCGGTCGGCGTCGCCGATATCGAGGCCCAGGCCGGTGCTTTCCACGGTCGAGCCATTGATATCGAGGGCAAACAACGAGGCCGGCAGGTTGATACCTTTCTCGTACACTTTGTGCAGGCTGGCGCGCTCGATGCGCTTGCCGCGTACCACGCCGTTCATGTCGGAAATCAGCAGATCGACGTACTGCGTATCCGGATGGGCCTGGAGGAAGTCATTCATCTCGCTGGAAGTACTGGCGCACGGGGTGACCGACGTCATGGCTTACATCCTATGATTTGCTGCGGCGATGTGGGGATACGGCTGGCGCCTCAAGGGCGACGATGGTTGCAGCTGTTGTTCTTTTCACTTTCCCATCGTGGGGATTGGTTACCCGACCGGGCGCATTGATTCCCGGGGGCCGTTTCACTATAAAATGGCCCTCATGCAACAGACATTGGCAATTCGGCAAGCAGAGCGTGCACCAATGCAATATCAGATTACCCACGCCGACCTTTCTCTGGTCCTGGCACTGGAACGCGGGCGCTCACTGGCCAAGGCCGCCGAACTGCTCAAGGTCGACGTGTCGACCGTGTTCCGCTCGATTCGCCGGCTGGAGTCGGCGCTGGGCACCGCGCTGTTCGTGAAAAGCCGCAAAGGCTACCTGCCGACCGACACGGCCCAGGCCCTGGCAGAGCAGGCAGAGCGCGCCGAGCAGGCGCTGGATGCCGCACGCATCGCCATGACCAGCGGCGAGCAAGTGGTCAGCGGCACCGTGCGCCTGACCTGCACCGAGGCGGTGATGCACAGCCTGCTGCTGCCGGCGCTGGCAGCGTTCATGCCGAACTACCCGGCGTTGTCGCTGGAGATGGGCACCTCGAATACCTTCGCCAACCTCAGCCGCCGCGATGCCGACATCGCCCTGCGCCTGACCAACACGCCGCCGGAGCACCTGGTCGGTCGTTGCCTGGGCTCCACATCTTATGTGATCTGCGGTCAGCCGCAGTGGCGCGAGCGCTTGAACGAGTCGGCCAGCAGCGTGCCGTGGATCGCCCCGGACGACTCGATGCAGGATCACCCTACCGTGGTCTGGCGCAACCAGCAGTACCCGGGGCTGAGCCCACGCTACCAGTGCAGCGGCATGTCGACCATCGCCCAGCTGGTGAGCACCGGACTGGGCGTGGCGGCCCTGCCGGACTATATGGTCGATGCCTTGCCCGGGGTCGACGCGTTGAGCGGGCCTCTGCCAGGCTGCGATACCCAGCTGTGGCTGCTGACCCGGCCGGATTGCCGGGCGTTGCGCTCGGTGCAGACCTTGTTCGAGGAGCTGACGCCGCGGTTGCGGGATGCGATGCTCTGAGGTTATCGTCAGGATCATATGTTCAGGCTGTCTGTTCCGGCCCTTTCGCGGGCAAGCCCGCTCCCACGGGGTGCGCGACGCTGGTGAGCAACGCATCATTCCTGTGGGAGCGGGCTTGCCCGCGAAGAAGCAGACGCCGGGCTCGAAGGTGCCCACCCGACAAAACAGCGCTTCCCTATTGGCTGGTGATTTTTTAAACTATCGAGTCAGCCTGCCCATATTGGGCTGCACGCCTACCGCATTTGCTACTGAGGAAGACCATGGCCCGCGTAACTGTTGAAGACTGCCTGGAACACGTGGATAACCGTTTTGAGCTGGTCATGCTCTCGACCAAGCGCGCCCGTCAGCTGGCTACCGGCGGCAAAGAGCCCCGCGTAGCGTGGGAAAACGACAAGCCGACCGTGGTCGCCCTGCGCGAAATCGCCGAAGGTATCGTGACCCCTGAGTTCATCGCCGCCGAAGAGATCGTTACCGAGGATCCGGTCTTCGCCGCGTTCGAGGACGAGTCCAACGAGGCTGTCTGATCGATGCCCTGTCGACGTCGCGCGGCACAAGGCCCTCTTCCTCGGCAAGAGGTGAAACCATGCCGGGCATAGAAGCCTTAGCCGAACGGCTGTCGACTTACCTGGGGCCCGAACAGGTCAACCTGGTTCGGCGCGCCTATTTCTACGCCGAACAGGCACACGACGGGCAGCGCCGCCGCAGCGGCGAGCCCTACGTGACCCATCCGCTGGCCGTGGCCAGCATCCTCGCCGACATGCACATGGACCATCAGAGCCTGATGGCGGCCATGCTGCACGACGTGATCGAAGACACCGGCATCGCCAAGGAAGCTCTCTGCCAGCAGTTTGGCGAGACCGTGGCCGAGCTGGTCGACGGGGTCAGCAAGCTGACCCAGATGAACTTCGAAACCAAGGCCGAGGCGCAGGCCGAGAACTTCCAGAAGATGGCCATGGCCATGGCCCGCGATATCCGCGTGATCCTGGTCAAGCTGGCTGACCGCCTGCACAACATGCGCACCCTGGAAGTGCTGTCTGGCGAAAAACGCCGGCGCATCGCCAAGGAAACCCTCGAGATCTACGCCCCCATCGCCAACCGCCTGGGCATGCACACCGTGCGCGTGGAGTTCGAGGACCTCGGCTTCAAAGCCATGCACCCGATGCGTTCGTCGCTGATCCACCGGGCGGTGAAGAGCGCACGCGGCAACCGTAAAGAGATCGTCGCCAAGATCGAGCATTCGTTGGCCAATTGCCTGGCCGCCGACGGGATCGAGGGCGAGGTCAGCGGACGGCAGAAACACCTCTATGGCATCTACAAGAAGATGCGTGGCAAGCGCCGCGCCTTCAACGAGATCATGGACGTGTACGCTTTCCGCATCATCGTCGACAAGGTCGACACCTGCTACCGCGTGCTCGGCGCCGTGCACAACCTGTACAAGCCGCTGCCCGGTCGCTTCAAGGATTACATCGCAATTCCCAAGGCCAACGGCTACCAGTCGTTGCACACCACGCTGTTCGGCATGCACGGCGTGCCCATCGAAATCCAGATCCGCACCCGCGAGATGGAAGAGATGGCCAACAACGGTATCGCCGCGCACTGGCTGTACAAGTCCAACGAAGACGAGCAGCCCAAGGGCAGCCATGCCCGGGCCCGCCAGTGGGTCAAGGGCATCCTCGAGCTGCAGCAGCGTGCTGGCAACTCGCTGGAATTCATCGAGAGCGTGAAGATCGACCTGTTCCCGGACGAGGTCTACGTGTTCACGCCCAAAGGGCGGATCATGGAGCTGCCCAAAGGCTCCACCGCCGTCGATTTCGCCTACGCGGTGCACACCGACGTCGGCAACAGCTGCATCGCCTGTCGCATCAACCGACGCCTGGCACCGCTGTCCGAACCGCTGCAGAGCGGCTCGACGGTCGAGATCGTCAGCGCCCCGGGCGCACGGCCAAACCCGGCCTGGCTCAATTTCGTGGTCACCGGCAAGGCGCGCACGCACATTCGCCATGCCCTCAAGCAGCAGCGCCGCTCCGAGTCGATCAGCCTCGGTGAGCGCCTGCTGAACAAGGTGCTGACCGGCTTCGACAGCAGCCTCGAGCAGATCCCCCAGGAGCGTATCCAGGCAATCCTTGCCGAATATCGCCTGGAGCTGATCGAAGACCTGCTCGAAGACATCGGCCTGGGCAACCGCATGGCCTACGTGGTCGCCCGCCGCCTGCTGTCGGCCGAAGGCGAACAGCTGCCGGCGCCGGAAGGCCCGCTGGCGATCCGCGGCACCGAAGGCCTGGTACTGAGCTACGCCAAGTGCTGCACGCCGATCCCGGGCGACCCGATCGTTGGCCACTTGTCGGCGGGCAAAGGCATGGTCGTGCACCTGGAAAACTGCCGCAACATCAGCGAAATTCGCCACAACCCCGAGAAGTGCGTACAGCTTTCGTGGGCCAAGGACATCGCAGGCGAGTTCAACGTCGAGCTGCGTGTCGAGCTTGAACACCAGCGCGGCCTGATCGCCCTGCTGGCCAGCAGCGTCAACGCTGCCGACGGCAACATCGAGAAGATCAGCATGGACGAACGCGACGGCCGTATCAGCGTGGTCCAACTGGTGGTCAGCGTGCACGACCGTGTGCACCTGGCACGTGTGATCAAGAAGCTGCGTACCTTGACCGGCGTGGTCCGCATCACCCGCATGCGTACGTAGTCCGCCAACCGCAAGGAGTCATCATGAGCAAGACCGTAATCAACAGCGACAAGGCCCCTGCCGCTATCGGCACCTACTCCCAGGCGATCAAGACCGGCAACACCGTCTACATGTCGGGCCAGATCCCGCTGGACCCTAAGACCATGGAACTGGTCGAAGGCTTCGAAGCCCAGACAGTACAGGTGTTCGAGAACCTCAAGGCCGTGGCTGAAGCGGCAGGCGGCTCGTTCAAGGACATCGTCAAGCTGAACATCTTCCTGACCGACCTGAGCCACTTCGCCAAGGTCAACGAGGTGATGGGCCGCTACTTCGAACAGCCCTACCCAGCCCGCGCTGCCATCGGCGTTGCGGCACTGCCAAAAGGCGCCCAGGTCGAAATGGACGCCATCCTGGTCATCGAATGATGCCCCTGGTGACGGGCGCCCTGCCCGTCACCCCTCCTCTGCAAGGTTATCCCGTCATGCGTCACGCACTGCCTCTCGCGCTGGCAGCCCTGCTTCTGGGCGGCTGCGCCAGCCACAAACCCGAAGATTTCAACGGCACCTGGATCAACCAGGCCGCCATCAAGGCCGCCAGCAAAGGCGGTAGCCTGCGCCAGGCCCTGAACGAGCACGGCCCGGTGTTCGAATGGAAACTCGATGTCGCCCACCAGCAGGCCAGCTACAGCAATGGTTTCGAGGCGGCCGATGGCCAGCTGATCGCCAACCAGAAGCAATGGCAGGCCAGCTTCCAGGGCGGCCAGACCGAACAGCTCGAACTGGATGGCGATGAGCTGAAAGCCACCACGCAGAGCGGTGCAGAGCAGACCTTCGTGCGCGCCGAGCAGCCCGGCAATGCGCCTCTGGGCGGCAGCTTCGAGAAGGCGCTGTACCAGGCTTACCTCGGTGGCGACTGGAAGATCATCGAAGGCCAGGGCAAGGGCGCCACTGTCCGCTTCAGCGATACTGGCAACGTCACCGGCCTGCCAGGCCCGGACCGTTTCGCCCTGTGCCTGGCCGGCGACTGCGCCAGCATGGGTGGCAACAACGACAGCCTGTGGCTGGAGCGCAACCAGCGCGGCGCACCTTTCATCTTCAAGCGTGACGGCAACAAGCTGGCAATTTACCAGGCGGTGAACACTGCCCAGGCCGACGAGATTCCGCAGTTGGCGGCCGGTGCTCAGCAGTGGGTGCTGGAGCGCGACTGAAACGCCACTCCTGTAGGAGCGGCCTTGTGTCGCGAAAGGGCTGCGAAGCGGCCCCAGGATCTCAGCTTCGCCGCATAGAATGTTGGGGCCGCTGCGCGGCCCTTTCGCGACACAAGGCCGCTCCTACACGAACCGCGCCAGGCCTCTAGATTTCAGCGTTTGCCTGCCAGTATGGCGGCATAGCCCTCCTTGTAGCTCGGATACTCCGGCGCCCAGCCCAGCGCCCGCACCCGGGCATTGCTGCAACGCTTGCTGCCGGTACGGCGCACCCGCTGCTCATCAGACCACTCGGTAACCCCCATGTACCCCCGCAGCCAGGCCACCACATCAGCCAGCGGAGCCGGGTCGTCGTCGACACCGATGTAGCACTCCTCCAGCACCACGCCATCGGCATCGGCCTGCAGCAGGAACGCCATCAGGCTCGCCGCATCCTCGGCATGAATCCGGTTGCCATACAGCGGCGGCTCCTCCGCCACCCGATAGCCCTGGCGCACCTGGCTCAGCAGCCACTCGCGACCCGGGCCATAGATGCCGGTCAGGCGAATAACACTGGCAGGAATGCCGCTTGCCAGCGCCAGCCCTTCGGCCTCCAGCATTACCTTCCCGGAATAACCTTCAGGTTCGGTGGGCGCGGTTTCGTCGATCCATCCACCGTCCTTTTGCGCAAACACGCTGCTGCTGGAGACGAACAGCAAACGCCGCGGGCGCTGGCCGCGCTCGGCCAACCACGCCAGCACATGGCGCAAACCATCGACATAGGCGCTTTGGTAACCCGCCTCGTCATGCTGGCTGGCGGCGACGCAGTACACCAGGTAATCCGGTGAGCGCTGTGGCCATGCCTGTGGGATCGCAGGGTCGGACAGGTCAGCAGCAATGGCCGCAACGCCCTCGGGCAGCTGCGCGACCGAGCGGCGCAAACCACTGACTTGCCAGCCTTTGGCCAGCAGCTGGCGGGCCAAACGGCCACCTACATCACCACATCCCACGATAATTGCGGAAAGGCCTGACATCATAAAACTCCCTAGACCAAAGGATCAGGCTAGCCGTATTACACGATAGGCGGCTAGACCGCGGGTGAAAAAAGCAACAAGATTACTTTTGTTAACAAGAATTACTTGCAATAATGGCAGCCCTATCTGTTCTCGGCCTATATCGAGGCCCTGGAGAACGCTCACTTTCTTCTTCATCAGGTCCGGCCAGCATGACACGTATTCAACTTTCCGCTTCGCCAACCCCGTCGCGCGCCTGGCGCGCCATCGCCGCGCTGCTGTTCAGCCTGGTGCTGGCCCCGGTAGCCATGGCCGATGAGCCTGCCGCCAACGCCGCCGCCCCGGCCGCTGCCACCGCGCCAGCCACCCCGGCACCCGCTGCTGCAGAAGGCCAGGCCACCACCCCGGTCGCAGCACCTGCTTCCGCCGACCCGGCCGTGCAGGAACTGGTTGAAGACACCTCGCTGGGCATGGCCCATGACTTGTCCCCATGGGGCATGTACAAGAACGCAGATATCGTCGTCAAAGCCGTCATGATCGGCTTGGCCATCGCTTCGATCATCACCTGGACCATCTGGATCGCCAAGGGCTTCGAGTTGATGGGCGCCAAGCGCCGCCTGCGTGGCGAGATCGCCGCCCTGAAGAAGTCGGTGAGCCTGAAAGAAGCCAGCACCGTCGCCAACACTGAAGGTACCCTGGCCCATACCCTGGTCCACGATGCCCTCGAAGAGATGCGCCTGTCGGCCAATGCCCGCGAGAAAGAAGGCATCAAGGAGCGCGTCAGCTTCCGCCTGGAGCGCCTGGTAGCTGCCAGCGGCCGCACCATGAGCAGCGGCACCGGCGTACTCGCCACCATCGGCTCCACCGCGCCGTTCGTTGGGCTGTTCGGTACCGTGTGGGGCATCATGAACAGCTTCATCGGCATCGCCAAGACCCAGACCACCAACCTGGCCGTCGTCGCCCCAGGCATCGCCGAGGCTCTGCTGGCCACCGCACTGGGCCTGGTTGCAGCGATCCCGGCCGTGGTCATCTACAACGTCTTCGCCCGCTCCATCGCCGGCTACAAGGCGCAGGTGTCTGACGCCTCCGCCCAGGTACTGTTGCTGGTCAGCCGTGACCTGGACCATCAGGGCAGCGACCGCGCCGCCCCGCACATGGTGAAAGTGGGGTAAACCATGGGCCTGCATCTCAACGAAGGTGGCGACGACCTCGCCGAAAACCACGAAATCAACGTTACGCCGTTCATCGACGTGATGCTGGTGCTGCTGATCATCTTCATGGTCGCGGCCCCATTGGCCACGGTCGACATCAAGGTCGACCTGCCGGCCTCGACCGCCAAGCCGGCACCGAGGCCTGAAAAGCCCGTGTTCGTCAGCGTCAAGGCCGACCAGAAGCTGTATGTCGGCGACGATCAGGTCCCTGCCCCGGAACAGCTTGGCCCGATGCTCGACGCCAAGACCAAGGGCGACAAGGAAACCACCATCTTCTTCCAGGCCGACAAAGGCGTGGATTACGGTGACCTGATGGAAGTGATGAACAACATGCGCGCGGCCGGCTACCTCAAGGTCGGTCTGGTAGGTCTCGAGACGGCAGCCAAGAAATGACGAAAACGCGCTCAAACGTGGCGCGCTACGGTGGCAGCCTGGCAATCGTGCTGGGTGTGCATGCGGTCGCCGTGCTGCTGACGCTCAACTGGTCAGTACCCCAGGCCATCGAGCTGCCGCCGGCAGCCATGATGGTCGAGCTGGCACCACTGCCCGAACCCGCGCCGCCGCCACCACCGAAAGCCGCCCCACAGCCGCCGGCGCCGGTCGAAGAACCGCCGCTGCCAAAGTTGGTAGAGGCACCGAAACCGAAGATCGCCATCGCCAAGCCGCCCAAGCCGAAGCCCAAGCCTCAGCCACCGAAGCCTGAGAAGAAGCCTGAGCCGCCAAAAGATGAGCCACCGGCCAAAGAACAGGTAGCTGACACACCGCCAAGCAACACGCCGCCGCAGAAGTCGGCGGCACCGGCGCCAAGCATCGCCGCCAACAGCCAGGCGCTGCCAACCTGGCAGAGCGACCTGCTGCGCCACCTGGCGAAGTACAAGCGCTACCCGGAAGACGCACGCCGCCGAGGCCTGCAAGGCATCAACCGCCTGCGCTTCGTGGTCGACGCCGAAGGTAAGGTGGTGTCCTACTCCATGGCAGGCGGCTCCGGCAGCGCGGCCCTGGACCGGGCAACCCTGGAAATGATCCGCCGCGCCGGTACGGTACCGAAGCCGCCAGCCGAGCTGCTGACCAATGGCACGATCGAAGTCGTGGCACCGTTCGTCTACTCGCTGGACCGTCGCTGATAGTTTTGTTTCTGTCACAAATCGGCAAGTCTGATAACGTGCGTCTATCGATTGCAGCCGCTATGCTGGGGCCGCAACTTCATGGACGCACGTTATGACCCTCACAGAATTACGCTACATCGTCACGCTCGCCCAGGAGCAGCACTTCGGCCATGCTGCCGAGCGCTGCCACGTCAGCCAGCCGACCCTGTCGGTCGGCGTGAAAAAACTTGAGGACGAGCTTGGCGTGCTGATCTTCGAGCGCAGCAAAAGTGCGGTGCGCCTGACCCCGGTCGGCGAAAGCATCGTGGCCCAGGCGCAGAAGGTACTGGAGCAGGCCCAGGGCATTCGCGAGCTGGCCCAGGCCGGCAAGAACCAGCTGACCGCCCCGCTCAAGGTCGGCGCCATCTATACCGTTGGCCCGTACCTGTTCCCGCACCTGATTCCACAGCTGCACCGGGTTGCACCGCAGATGCCGCTGTACATCGAAGAAAACTTCACCCACGTGCTGCGCGAGAAGCTGCGCAACGGCGAACTGGACGCGGTGATCATTGCCCTGCCGTTCAACGAAGCGGACGTGTTGACCCTGCCATTGTACGACGAGCCGTTCTGTGCCTTGATGCCAGCCGACCACCCCTGGACGGCGAAAAAGACCATCGACACTGCAATGCTCAACGACAAGAGCCTGCTGCTGCTCGGCGAGGGCCACTGCTTCCGCGATCAGGTGCTGGAAGCCTGCCCGACACTGAACAAAGGTGGCGAAGGCTCCAAGCACACCACGGTCGAGTCCAGCTCGCTGGAAACCATCCGCCACATGGTCGCTTCCGGCCTGGGGGTGTCCATCCTGCCGCTGTCGGCCGTACATAGCCATCATTATGCGCCCGGCGTCATCGAAGTGCGTCCGCTCACCCCGCCTGCGCCATTCCGTACCGTCGCCATCGCCTGGCGCGCCAGCTTCCCGCGGCCGAAGGCGATCGAGATCCTTGCCGACTCGATCCGCCTCTGCTCGGTGGCCAAGCCGCCTGTGGAACAACCGGCCTGATCCATGACTGAGCTGTCGAAGGTTTCGGTCACCGCGCTCAAGGGCGTAGGCGATGCCATGGCGGAGAAGCTCGCCAAGGTCGGCCTGGAGAACCTGCAGGATGTGCTGTTTCACCTGCCCCTGCGCTATCAGGACCGTACCCGTGTGGTGCCGATCGGCCAGTTGCGCCCGGGCCAGGATGCGGTGATCGAGGGTGTGGTCAGCGGTGCCGACGTGACCATGGGCAAGCGTCGCAGCCTGGTGGTGCGCCTGGGTGACGGCACAGGCGTGTTGAGCCTGCGCTTCTACCACTTCAGCAATGCGCAGAAGGAAGGCCTCAAGCGCGGCACCCACCTGCGCTGCTACGGCGAAGCCCGCCCCGGCGCCTCGGGCCTGGAGATCTACCACCCCGAGTACCGTGCACTGAATGGCGACGAGCCGCCACCACCGGTCGAACAGACCCTGACGCCGATTTACCCGTCCACCGAAGGCCTTACCCAACAGCGCCTGCGCGCGCTCTGCCAACAGAGCCTGGGCATGCTCGGGCCGCGCAGCCTGCCCGACTGGCTGCCCGACGAGCTGGCCCGCGACTACCACCTGGCACCGCTGGACGATGCCATCCGCTACCTGCACAACCCGCCAGCCGACGCCGACCTCGACGAGCTCGCCGAAGGCCAGCACTGGGCCCAGCACCGCCTGGCCTTCGAAGAGCTGCTGACCCACCAGCTGTCACAACAGCGCCTGCGCGAGAGCCTGCGCAGCTTGCGTGCGCCGGTACTGCCCAAGGCCAGGCGCCTGCAAGCGCAGTACCTGGCCAATCTCGGTTTCCAGCCGACCGGGGCACAGCAACGGGTGGCCAACGAAATCGCCTATGACCTCAGCCAGCACGAACCCATGATGCGCCTGGTGCAGGGCGACGTCGGCGCCGGCAAGACGGTGGTCGCCGCCCTTGCCGCACTGCAGGCCCTGGAAGCTGGTTACCAGGTGGCGCTGATGGCGCCTACCGAGATCCTTGCCGAGCAGCATTACATCACCTTCAAGCGCTGGCTCGAGCCTCTGGGTATCGAAGTCGCCTGGCTGGCCGGCAAGCTCAAGGGCAAGGCCCGCGCCAGCGCCCTTGAACAGATCGCCGGCGGCGCGCCAATGGTGGTCGGCACCCACGCGCTGTTCCAGGAAGAGGTTCGTTTCAAGCACCTGGCCTTGGCAATCATCGACGAACAGCACCGCTTCGGCGTGCAGCAACGTCTGGCCCTGCGCAAGAAAGGTGTGGCCGGCGAGCTGTGCCCGCACCAGCTGATCATGACTGCCACGCCGATCCCGCGCACCCTGGCCATGAGCGCCTATGCCGACCTCGATACCTCGGTACTCGACGAACTGCCACCAGGGCGCACGCCGGTAAATACCGTACTGGTCGCCGACAGCCGTCGCTTCGAAGTGGTCGAGCGGGTCCGCGCCGCCTGCGCCGAGGGGCGCCAGGCCTACTGGGTGTGCACGCTGATCGAGGAATCCGAAGAGCTGACCTGCCAGGCGGCCGAAAGCACTTTTGAAGAGCTTGGCAGTGCACTCGGCGAATTGCGCGTAGGCCTGATCCATGGCCGCATGAAACCGGCAGAAAAGGCCGAGGTCATGGCCGAGTTCAAGCAAGGCAACCTGCAACTGCTGGTCGCCACCACGGTGATCGAGGTCGGCGTAGACGTGCCCAACGCCAGCCTGATGATCATCGAAAACCCCGAGCGCCTGGGCCTGGCCCAGTTGCACCAGCTGCGTGGCCGGGTTGGCCGTGGCAGCGCGGTGAGCCACTGCGTGCTGCTGTATCACCCGCCGCTGTCGCAGATTGGCCGCGAACGCCTGGGGATCATGCGGGAAACCAATGATGGCTTCATCATCGCCGAGAAAGACCTGGAATTGCGCGGGCCGGGCGAAATGCTCGGCACACGGCAAACCGGCCTGCTGCAGTTCAAGGTCGCCGACCTTATGCGCGACGCCGACTTGCTGCCGGCGGTGCGTGATGCGGCCCAGGCGTTGCTGGCGCGCTGGCCCGACCATGTCAGCCCGCTGCTAGACCGCTGGCTGCGCCACGGTCAACAATATGGGCAGGTGTGACGCCCGTCCCAGAATGGATCCAGCTTTGCCAACAGGCTGGTTATACTTCGCGTTTAAGAGAACGAATGGATACAGACCATGACTGAAGTTGCCCTGGACACTGCAACCCCGCACGCACCGTCTGTAATCCGGCTGTTGCTCGAAAAGCTGCACGTTGCCTTTGAAGAGGTGGCGGAACATCCAGCGCTGCCCGCCGCGTCTCGGGTGCAGGCGATCCTGCTCGATGACGAGATTGGCGCCCTGCTGGTGCTGTTCCCGCAGAGCAAGCTCCTGGACCTCAACCGCCTTGAAGAGCTGACCGGTCGCAAGCTCAAGGCCGTGCCGTTGCCACGCCTGAGGCAGATGCTCGACAAGCACAAGCTCAAGGCCCTGCCGGCCATTCCGGCCCTGACCAGCTCGCCTTGCCTGTACGAAGGCAAACTGCTTGACGCCGAACACCTGTTCATCCAGTCCGGCGAAGCCGGCCTGCTGCTCAAGATTCACCGTAATGACTTCAAGCGCATGCTCGCCAAGGCCAGCGCCGGCAGTTTCGGCCAGCCCGTGCGCGACATCCGCCCCAACCTCGATCGCCCGGATGACGATTCCAGGGAAATCACCCTGGCGGTCCAGGCCTTCACGGCCCGGCGCATCCAGAAGCGCCTGGAAGAAACCATCGAGATCCCGCCACTGGCCGATACGGCGCAAAAGATCATCAAGCTGCGGGTCGACCCCGATGCCAGCATCGATGACATCACTGGCGTGGTCGAAACCGACCCGGCGCTGGCCGCCCAGGTGGTCAGCTGGGCCGCTTCGCCCTACTACGCCTCACCCGGCAAGATCCGTTCGGTGGAAGACGCCATCGTCCGCGTCCTGGGCTTCGACCTGGTCATCAACCTGGCACTCGGCCTGGCGCTGGGCAAAACCCTGAGCCTGCCCAAGGACCATCCGCAGCAGGCCACGCCGTACTGGCAGCAGTCGATCTACACCGCGGCCATCATCGAAGGCCTGACCCGCGCCATGCCACGTGCCGAGCGTCCGGAGGCTGGCCTGACCTACCTGGCGGGGCTGCTGCACAATTTCGGCTACCTGCTGCTGGCGCACGTGTTCCCGCCGCATTTCTCGCTGATCTGCCGCCACCTCGAGGTCAACCCGCACCTGTGCCACACCTACGTGGAACAACACCTGCTGGGCATCAGCCGCGAGCAGATCGGCGCTTGGCTGATGAAGCTGTGGGACATGCCCGAAGAGCTGTCGACCGCGCTGCGTTTCCAGCATGATCCGACGTATGACGGCGAGTTTTCGGCTTACCCGAACCTGGTGTGCCTGGCGACCCGACTGCTGCGCTCGCGGGGCATCGGCTCGGGGCCTCAGGAGCAGATTCCCGAGGAACTGCTGGAGCGCCTGGGGATCACCCGGGACAAGGCGGAAGAAGTGGTGAACAAGGTGCTCGAGGCCGAGGCCTTGTTGCGGGATCTGGCGTCGCAGCTCAACGCCCCGCATTGAGAACATTGGGGCCGCAGAGCGGCCCCCGACGATTTCAGCCCTTCTTCTTCGGTTTCAGGTATTTCATCAGCCCCTGGAACCACATCACCAGCGCCGGATTGCCCTTGATCTGGATGTTCTTGTCCTGGATGCCCTGCATGAACGCAAGCTGCTTGTTGCCCGCCTGCATCGTGGCAAAGCCGTAGGCGGCATCCTTGAAGGCGATGGCGAAGGCCGGCTGCGGATGGCTGCCGCCCTTGCTGCTGATGCGCTCACCGCTGACGATGAAGTGCCGCGCTACCTTGCCGTCCAGCGTCTGCATCTGGAAAACCAGGTCTTTGTCCCTGAGTTGCTGCTGAAACGCCGGGTTGTTGCGGCTGGCCCTGGCCATCAGCAGCCCCATGGCCCAGAGAAGAAAGCGAAACTTCATCAACGCGCCTCGAATAAAAAATGACTGAGGAGCGCAGTTTATCCTTTTCCTCGACTGAGTACGCAAGTTCGCGACACTTAGCCTCCAGAATGCATAACGGGCGCCCTGAGGCGCCCGCTTGATGACTCTGGATGTCAGCAGTCGATCACTTTTTCTTGGCTGGCTTGGCCGGGGTGTTGACGCTGTCGCGCAGGTTCTTGCCAGGCTTGAAGGCAACGGTGTTGCTGGCCTTGATCTTCACCGGTTGGCCGGTTTGCGGGTTCTTGCCAGTGCGGGCACCACGATGACGTTTTTCGAAGGTACCGAAACCGACCAGGGTAACCGTGTCCTTGTCCAGGGCACCGGTGATGCTGTCGAGAATGGCGTTCAGCACCTGGTTGGCTTTTTCCTTGGTCAGGTCAGCCTTTTCGGCAATGACAGCGGCGAGTTCTGGTTTACGCATAGTGAAGCCTCTTTGACGGGATTTCTTGTTGTTATGCCGTGCTGCCATGAAGCAGCGTTCAAGGCACCGCAGGCTCTAATCTGCGGCAGACGGAACTGAGAATGGCACGCCCACCGAGGCCGCGCCAGTATCTGGGCGGCCATTGTGCTGGCAACAACAGGATAAATCCGACAGAACGTCAGCTATTTACGCCATGACAGCGGGCAGCTGCCGATTCAGCGCAAGTTTTTCCGTGACGGCGCTCCCGGTCAGGGCATAGCCGAGCAACTGGCCGTCGGCGGCATGGCAGAGCAATTTCAGATCGCTACCCTGCCCTTCGACCTGCCAATTGCCTTCACGGCCGGCCGGCGGCGGTGAGACCACCAGCGGGCAAGCCGGAGTCTTCACGGTAATCGGCATTGGCCCGTAGCTGACCTGGGTAGGGTTACCGACCAGGGTCTGCGCCAAGGCACGAGCGCAGGCCATCAACGGCATCACATACAGCAGGTTGATACCGTCGACTTCGGCACAGTCGCCAAGGGCGAAGATGTTGCTGTGCGAAGTGCGCAGCTGACGGTCCACTACCACGCCGCGGTTGGTCTGCAAGCCGGCAGCAGCGGCAAGGTCGGTACGCGGGCGCAGGCCGATGGCCGAGACCACCAGGTCGCAGACGATCACTTGTCCATCGGACAGGTGCGCCTCAAGCCCCTCTCCTGCCTGCTGCAGACGGGTCAGCACCGGGCCGAGGTGGAACCGTACGCCCAGCCCTTGCAGGCCGGCTTGCACGGCAGCGGCGGCAGCCGGATGCAACAAGGTCGGCATCACCTGCTCGCAAGGTGCCACCACACCGACCTCGAAACCGCCCAAGCGCATGTCGTTGGCAAACTCGCACCCGATCAGGCCGGCGCCGAGAATGAGCACTCGCTGCTTGCCCGCCGCCGTGGCACGGAAGCGCGCATAATCTTCAAGGTCGTTGATCGGGAAAATCCGCCCGGCACCATTACCTTCGACTGGCACCTGAACGGTCTGCGCCCCCCATGCCAGCACCAGGTCGCGATACTCGATCGCTTCTTCCCCGACCCACAGCCGCTTGTGACCCGGGTCGATACCGCTGATGCGAGTATGGGTGCGGATCTCGGCCTTGAGCTGCTCGGCCATCGTGCCAGGTTCAGCCATGCACAGGCCATCGGCGTCCTTCTGCTTGGCAAAGCCCGTGGAGAGCATGGGCTTGGAGTAGGACCGGCCATCATCGGCGGTAATCAGCAGCAGCGGCGTGTCACCATCGAGCTTGCGAAATTCACGTGCCAGGTTATAGCCGGCCAGGCCGGTACCGATAATTACCACGGGGGACGTCATGCGCTGCCTTCCTTTTTAGCCGATGGCGATCATTTCGAAGTCGCTCTTGCCCACGCCGCAGTCAGGGCACAGCCAGTCTGCCGGTACGTCTTCCCAACGGGTACCAGGCGGGATGCCATCATCCGGCCAGCCTTCGGCTTCGTCATAGATCAGGCCACAGACAATACACTGCCACTTTTTCATCAGGTCATTTTCCTCGGTGTCGATCAGGCTTTGTTCTAGCCAGGCATTATGCAAGCACTCAGGGCAATCATGCTAAGCTCGCCGCCTCTCTGGCTGTAATCAAGCATACCGACGTGTCGTACGAATCCCCGCAAGCAGCCGCTGTCGCGTGGCTGCCGTATTCACAGCTGGCCCCTGAAATTGACCAGCCAACCCTGGACTGGCTGTTCGACGAAGGCTCCCTGACTCGCCGCCTCACCCAGCTGTCCCAGGGACACTTCAGCGTCACCCCCCTGTTCGAAGGTTGGCAATCGCTGCGCGATGACGAATGCGTGGCCCTGAACCTTGCGCCAGGTGCCGAAGGCTGGGTGCGCGAGGTGTTCCTGCGCGGGCATGGCCAACCTTGGGTGTTTGCCCGCAGTGTGGCCAGCCGCAGCGCCCTGGAACGCGGCGGGCTGGACCTGGAAACCCTGGGTAGCCGTTCGCTGGGCGAATTGCTGTTCTGTGACCAGGCATTCATCCGCCACCCGATCGAGGTGTGCCGTTATCCACAAGGCTGGCTGCCAGCCGATGCCGCGCAAGCTGGGCTCTGGGGGCGCCGCTCACGCTTCGCCCGTAACGGCCTCGACCTGCTGGTGGCCGAGGTTTTCCTGCCTACACTGTGGCAAGCGGCCAAGGAGGAGAACCGCTGATGTACCTGCACCTGCTCAAGTCGCTCAACCGCCTGCACCCCCGGGCCTGGGACTTTGTCCAGCTCAGCCGCATGGATCGGCCGATCGGCATCTATCTGCTGCTGTGGCCGACCCTGTCAGCGGTATGGATCGCCGGGCACGGCTCGCCGACCCTGGCCAACGTGCTGATCTTCGGCCTGGGCGTGGTGCTGATGCGCGCCGCAGGTTGCTGCATCAACGACTTCGCCGACCGCAAGGTCGATGGCCATGTCAAACGCACCGCCGACCGGCCGCTGGCCAGCGGCCGGGTCACGTCGCGCGAGGCGCTGGCATTGTTCGCCATCCTCGTCGGTGTGAGCTTCCTGCTGGTGCTGTGCACCAACAGCCGGACCGTTTGGCTATCGTTCGGCGCGGTGGCGCTGGCGTTCTGCTACCCATTCATGAAGCGCTACACCTATTACCCGCAGGTGGTGCTGGGTGCGGCGTATTCCTGGGGCATTCCCATGGCCTTTACCGCGGCCGGTGGCGAGTTGCCCGCCAGTGCCTGGCTGCTGTACATCGCCAACCTGTTGTGGACAGTGGGTTACGACACCTACTACGCCATGGTGGATCGCGACGACGACCTGAAGATCGGGGTGAAATCGACCGCGATCCTGTTCGGCGAGGCGGACCGGGCGATTATCCTGACCCTGCAGCTGCTGTCGCTGGGCTGCCTGCTGCTGGCGGGCAGCCGCTTCGAGCTGGGTGGCTGGTTCCACCTGGGGTTGCTGGGGGCGGCGGCGTGCTTTGCCTGGGAATACTGGTCGACACGCAGGCTGGACCGCGAATCGTGCTTCAAGGCGTTTCTGCACAATCACTGGGCGGGGTTGCTGGTGTTCATCGGGGTGGTGCTCGATTACGCATTGCGCTGAGGTTCAGCGTCACTGTGGGAGCGGTTTTACCCGCGAATGCAAGGGTGGCTGCACGGCATTCGCGGGTAAACCCGCTCCCACAGCGTCAAGAGGCGGGCTTCAGGGCTTGGCGACGTGCCAGACTTCTTTCATGCCATCACCTTTCGTCTCACCGGCCTTCATGTCATTTTTGAAGGTGTACAGCGGCTTGCCGTCATAGGCCCACTGCATCTTGCCGTCGTCACGCTTGATCTGCGTCCACTTGCCTTCGGCCTTCTCGCCATCTTTGACCATCAAGGGTGGCCAGTTCTTCGCACAATCACCGTTGCACATCGACTTGCCACCGGCGTCCTTGTCGAAGGTGTACAGCGTCATTTTGTTGTGGTCGACCAACATGCCATTTTCTGTCATGCCATGGTCGGCTGAAGCCACTCCAGGTAGCGCAAATGCAGCGAACAAGGCCATCCAGCTCAGCGTATGTCGTGTCATTGGATTCACCATAGATTGGGGGTGAAATGCGTGTTGTTTGCCGCCACGGCGGCCCAGTGAAGCCTAGCCCAGTCATGGAATGTCGCCAGAACGGCCAACACCCTGTCACACAGCTGCAATAATTCCGTTATCTAATGCGGGCCAAGACACGATTCCCGGGAGAGGTTTTGAGCATGGTTGGCAGAAACATTCTGATCGTCGACGACGAAGCACCGATTCGCGAGATGATCGCCGTCGCCTTGGAAATGGCCGGCTATGACTGCCTGGAAGCCGAGAACTCCCAGCAAGCCCACGCGATCATCGTCGACCGCAAGCCGGACCTGATCCTGCTTGACTGGATGCTGCCCGGCACCTCCGGCATCGAGCTGGCACGCCGCCTCAAGCGCGACGAGCTGACCGGCGACATCCCGATCATCATGCTCACTGCCAAGGGCGAAGAGGACAACAAGATCCAGGGCCTGGAAGTCGGCGCCGACGACTACATCACCAAGCCGTTCTCGCCGCGTGAACTGGTAGCCCGGCTGAAGGCCGTGCTGCGTCGCACGGGCCCAAGCGACAGTGAAGCGCCGATCGAAGTCGGCGGCCTGCTGCTCGATCCGATCAGCCACCGCGTGACCATCGACGGCAAGCCGGCCGAGATGGGCCCTACCGAATACCGCCTGCTGCAGTTCTTCATGACTCACCAGGAACGCGCCTATACCCGTGGCCAGCTGCTCGACCAAGTGTGGGGCGGCAATGTGTATGTCGAGGAGCGCACCGTCGACGTACACATCCGTCGCCTGCGCAAGGCACTGGGTGAGGCCTACGAAAATCTGGTACAAACCGTCCGGGGCACTGGCTACCGCTTCTCGACCAAGAGCTGATCGAGCCGACAAGCGCCAAGCTGCACGTCGTTGTACAAGGACCGTCAATTGAACCAGAACTGGCACGCGACCCTGATTCGCCACCTGTTGCTGCTGATCACTGTCTGCCTGATCGGCGGCCTGGTCAGCGGCTATTACGGCTGGAGCCTGGCCATCGGCCTGGCGCTCTATCTGGGCTGGACACTCAAGCAGCTGTTGCGCCTGCATGACTGGCTGCGCAACCATCAGCCCGACGAAGCACCGCCCGATGGCTACGGCCTGTGGGGTGAGGTGTTCGACAGCATCTACCACCTGCAACGCCGCGACCAGCGCGTGCGCGGGCGCCTGCAGGCGGTGATCGACCGGGTGCAGGAGTCCACTGCGGCACTGCGCGATGCGGTGATCATGCTCGACAGCGATGGCAACCTGGAGTGGTGGAACCGTGCCGCCGAGACGTTGCTGGGCTTCAAGACCCCACAGGACGGCGGCCAGCCGGTCACCAACCTGGTACGCCACCCGCGCTTCAAGGAATACTTCGAGGCGCAGAACTACGTCGAACCGCTGGAGATCCCCTCGCCGATCAACGACCGCCTGCGCGTACAGCTGCACATCACCCGCTACGGCAACAATGAGCACCTGATGTTGGTGCGCGATGTCACCCGCATTCATCAGCTGGAGCAGATGCGCAAGGATTTCGTTGCCAACGTCTCCCACGAGCTGCGCACACCGCTGACGGTGATCACCGGCTACCTGGAAACCCTGCTGGACAACGTCGAGGACGTCAACCCGCGCTGGGCCCGGGCGCTGCAGCAGATGACCCAGCAGGGATCACGCATGCAGACCCTGCTCAACGACCTGCTGCTGTTGGCCAAGCTGGAAGCCACCGATTACCCGTCGGATAACCAGCCGGTGGCGGTCGATGCCCTGCTCACTGCGATCAAGCAGGATGCCCAGGCACTGTCCGGGCCACGTAACCAGAAAATCACCCTGGAAGCGGCGCCAGGGCTGCGCCTGAAGGGCAGCGAGTCGGAACTGCGCAGCGCCTTCTCCAACCTGGTGTTCAACGCCGTGAAGTACACCCAGGATGAAGGCACCATCCGCATCCGCTGGTGGGCTGACGAGCACGGCGCGCACCTGTCGGTGCAGGATTCCGGGGTGGGTATCGAAGCCAAGCACCTGCCCCGACTGACCGAACGCTTCTACCGGGTCGACTCCAGCCGTGCGTCGAATACTGGCGGCACTGGCCTGGGGCTGGCGATCGTCAAGCACGTGCTGATGCGCCATCGCGGCAAGCTGGAAATCAGCAGCGTGCCGGGGCATGGCAGTACCTTCACCTGTCATTTCGGGCCAGCACAATTGGCCAACGGCAAAGCCTGAGGTACCAGGGGCAGCTTTGCAGCCCTTTGCTTTTGCTGCCCCAGCCGCTACATTGGATCCCCTGTGCCAGCAAGAGCTGGCACTTTTTTTCTCTCCCTCGAAGACGGACCCCGTAAAAACCCCATCATGGACCCTTCCCCTGGTATCAGCCTCGCCTCGTTATTCGCCGATTTCGGCATGATCATCTTTGCCTTCCTGCTGGTGCTGCTCAACGGTTTCTTCGTTGCCGCCGAGTTCGCCATGGTCAAGCTGCGCGCCACCCGCGTCGAGTCCATTGCCGAACTGCATGGCTGGCGCGGCAGCATCCTGCGCAAGGTACACAACCAGCTCGACGCCTACCTTTCTGCCTGCCAGCTGGGCATCACCCTCGCCTCGCTGGGCCTGGGCTGGGTCGGTGAACCAGCGTTCGCCCACCTGCTCGAACCGCTGCTGGCTTACCTGGGCGTGGACAGCGCTGAAGTGGTCAAGGCGGTGTCGTTCTTTGTCGCCTTCTTCGTCATTTCGTACCTGCACATCGTGGTCGGCGAACTGGCGCCCAAGTCGTGGGCGATCCGCAAGCCCGAGCTGCTGTCGCTGTGGACCGCCGTGCCGCTGTACCTGTTCTACTGGACCATGTACCCGGCCATTTATCTGCTCAACGCCAGCGCCAACACTATCCTGCGCATCGCCGGCCAGGGTGAGCCAGGCCCGCACCACGAACACCACTACAGCCGCGAAGAACTCAAGCTGATCCTGCACTCCAGCCGCGGTCAGGACCCGAGCGACCAAGGCATGCGCGTACTCGCCTCGGCCGTGGAAATGGGCGAGCTGGAAGTCGTGGACTGGGCCAACTCGCGTGAGGATATGGTCAGCATCGACGCCCATGCCCCGCTCAAGGAAATCCTCGCCCTGGTCCGCCGGCACAAGTTCAGCCGCTACCCGGTGTATGACGCCGAGCGCGAAGAATTCACCGGGCTGCTGCACATCAAGGACTTGCTGCTGGAACTGGCCGAACTCGAGCACCTGCCTGAAACCATCGACCTGGACGATCTGGCTCGCCCGCTGGAGCGGGTATCGCGGCACATGCCACTGGCGCAGTTGCTCGAGCAGTTCCGCAAAGGCGGCGCGCACTTCGTGCTGGTAGAGGAAGCCGACGGCAAGGTGATCGGCTACCTGACCATGGAAGACGTGCTGGAAGTGCTGGTAGGTGACATCCAGGACGAACACCGCAAGACCGAACGCGGCATCCTCGCCTACCAGCCCGGCAAGCTGCTGGTACGTGGCGATACGCCGCTGTTCAAGGTCGAGCGCCTGCTCGGTGTCGACCTCGACCACATCGAGGCAGAAACCCTCGCCGGCCTGGTCTACGAGACCCTCAAGCGCGTGCCTGAAGAAGAGGAAGTGCTGGAAGTCGAAGGCCTGCGCATCATCATCAAGAAGATGAAAGGGCCGAAGATCGTCCTGGCCAAGGTGCTCAAGCTCGACTGACCCTAGGGGTTGCCGGCAGTGAAGTCCGGCAACCCGCCCAGCGGCCGGTCGAACTGGAACGGTATCGACTCCAGCGCCAGCCCCACATTGCGCTGTACCACGAAATGCAGGTGTGGCCCGGTGCTGTTACCGGTATTGCCCGACTTCGCCAGGGCCTGCCCTACGACCACCTGCTGCCCTTCGCGAACCACCACCGAACTCTGCATCAGGTGCAGGTAAACGCCCATGGTGCCGTCGGGGTGCAGAATCCGCACGAAATTGCCTGCCGGGTTGCTGCCTCGGCCGCTCTGGCCATTCTCGACCTTCACCACCATACCGCCGCGGGCCGCAATGATCGGCGTGCCCTCCGGCATGGCGATGTCCATCGCATAGCGGCTCCTGGGGCCGAAGTGACTGAAACGGCCATTGGGCCCCTGGGTCAGGCGAAATGGCCCGCCCTTCCAGGGGAACGGGTAGCGGTAGGCGAGAGAGCGCTGGCCAGGGTCGCCCATGGCGTACTGAAAGCTTGTGGCGTATTGCAATTTGCCGCCGGGTGCCGCCAGCACTGAACTCAGCACTTTGCTCGAACGTGGCCCCACCACGGCGCGTATGTTGCGCGGCTGGTTGCCACCGAAAGCGTTGCTCAGCTTGTCGATCCGCAGTTCTACCTGCATCGGCACGTACAGGTCGTTGCGCACCATGAAGCGCACACCGCCGGGGAAGGTTTCGGCCTGCAGGCGCACCTTGCCATCGATGTGATCGAGGATCGGCTCGCTCAGCTCGAAGGTCTTCGCCCCCGGGCTGTAGCGATCGGAGTACGAGACCACGCCGGTGTTGTCGACGGTGGGGTTTGGGGAGCAATGGAACCAAAAACCAACGTAAGCTCTGAATCCCACCGTAAAGGGGCTTTCCGATCTCCAGCTCACCCGCCAGGCATTACTCTCTGATCAGTGCCTCGATGATCGGGCAGATCGTTCCGCCGTCTCCCGCATCACATTGCTGCACCAGTTCGCCTAACAGTTGCTGCATGACGACCAAGTCGGCCATCTTCTGCTCGATCAACGCGAGCTTGCGTGCAGCCCGTGCTCGCGTTTCGGCACAGGCGCACGACTCATCCAGCGTCAGCAGTCCACCGACTTCCGAGAGCGTGAAACCCAGCGCCTGAGCCCGCTTGATGAAACGCAGTCGCTTCACCATGTCCACCGGATAGCGCCGATGGCCACCCAAGGGTTTGGCTGGTTCATCCAGCAGCCCGCGTCGCTGGTAGTAGCGGATCGTCTCGACGTTCACCCCGGCGGCGTCTGCCAGCTTGCCAATGGTCAGCTCTGTGGCCATCACTTTCTCCTTGATTCCGTACTTTGGTACGGAGTTTAGAATAGCACCTAGGCAATCAGGCTCAGGAGATGGGAATGGGGATGCAACTCACCGGGAAAGGCTCGCTGGTCGCGAGTTCGCTGACCGCCATCGGTGCGTCGGTGTGCTGTGTCGGGCCACTGGTGCTGTTGGCACTCGGTGTCGGCGGTACGTGGGTGGGCGCTCTGACCATGATGGAGCCACTACGCCCCCTCTTCATCGGGTTGACTCTACTGTTCCTGGGATTGGCATTCCGCAAGCTCTACCTGGTGCCACAGGTTTGTACGCCAGGTACACCCTGCGCCGATCCGCGCACGCTCGTGCGACAGCGACTCGTGTTCTGGATCGTCAGCGTGCTGCTGCTCGGCCTATTGGCCGTGCCGTGGCTCGCCCCGCTGTTCTACTGAAGGAGATTAACCATGCGCAAACTGCTGATCGCCGTGCTTTTCGCCTTGCCCTTCGTGGCGCTGGCGGCTCCCCCGAAAACCGTCACGCTCGACGTGCAGAACATGACGTGCGGACTCTGTCCGATCACGGTCAAGAAGTCGCTGGAGAAGGTGTCCGGCGTGAGTGACGTCCAGGTCAATTTCGACCAGAAGACGGCGACCGTCACCTACGATCCCGATAAGGCCCAGCCCGAGGCACTGACTGAGGCGACCGCGAACGCGGGATACCGCTCCACAGTGCAGAAGTGAGGTCACGATGAGCGCCATTGTCCTTGAGTCCGTGCTGACTTGCCCGCGCTGCGGCTTCGCCAAGCCGGAAACCATGCCCACGGACGCCTGCCAGTTCTATTACGAGTGCAGCAACTGCAAGGCGCTGCTGCGCCCCAACCCAGGGGATTGCTGCGTTTTCTGTTCGTTCGGCTCGGTGAAGTGCCCGCCGATCCAGCAGCAGCTTGGGTGTTGCTCATAGCGTTTAGGGGGATCACAGGTCGTCGTCTGGATTACGCAGTGGCCGCAGCTCGCCGCGCGCAACTTCTTCCGGTACCGCAAAGGAATACCGCCCGAGCATGTTGATGTGCTCGTAGATCAGCGGCGATAGCCGGGCCAAATCCTCTTCCAGCACTGGATAGCCGTGCTGCTTGAGCCGTTCCACGGCCGCCGTCATGTAGAGGGTGTTCCACAGCACGATGATGTTCACCACCAGGCCCAGAGCACCGAGCTGGTCTTCCTGGCCTTCGCGGTAGCGCTGGCGGAGCTCGCCGCGTTTGCCGTGGAACACGGCGCGGGCCAGGCTGTGCCGGCCTTCGCCTCGGTTCAACTGGGTCAGGGTGGCGCGGCGCTTGGACTCGTCGTCGATATAGGTCAACGTGTGCAGAGTCTTTTCGATCCGCCCGAATTCGGCCAGCGCCTGGGCCAGCCGGGTGGGTCTATCTCCCGTTTGCAGCGTGCGCATGATGCCAGTCGCCGGCACCCGGCCGAGTTTGAGCGAGCCGGCCAGGCGCAGCAGGTCGTCCCAGTGCTCGGCGATCAGGTCGAGTTTGACCGACTGGCGGGCCAGCCCGTTGAGCTTGCCGTAGTCCGCGTCCGGGCGCGTGCGCCAGAAGCGGGTACCGCCGACATCGGCCAGCCGCGGACTGAAGTGGTAGCCAAGTAGGCGGAAGAGCCCGAACACCACATCGCTGTAGGCCCCGGTGTCGGTCATGATTTGCGTCGGCTGCAACTCGGTCTGCTGTTCCAGCACGACCGCCAGCAACACCAGGCTGTCGCGCAGCGTGCCGGGCACGGTGATGGCGTTGAGGCCGGAGAATTGGTCGGAAATCAGGTTGTACCAGGTGACACCCCGGCCGGTGCCGAAATACTTCGGATTGGGGCCGGCATGCACGGTGCGCACCGGTACGACGAAGCGCATGCCATCGGCGGAGGCGACCTCGCCGCCACCCCAGACTTGGGCCAGTTCCAGTTGGCTTTGCGCTCCGACCAGGATGGCGTTAGCCGCTGACAGGGTGTCGTCGCGGATATAATTCTGGCTGACCCAGGACAGCCGGTCACGGCGCAGCGCCGGGTTGTCGGTGCGGATCAAGGGCTCCAGGCCGGTGTTGCAGGCCCCGCCCAACAGCACCGCGCAGAGGCTGGTGACCAGGTTGTCGGCGCGTGCATTGCGTTCGGAGACATGGGTGAAGGCCTCGGAAAAGCCAGTGCGGGCGGCGATTTCCAAGAGGATTTCCGGCAGATCGACACGCGGCATCAGGTCAGACACGGCCGCCCGCAGTTGCAGCAACGAGCAGGGCTCGTCCAGCTTGTCCAGCGCCCCGAGCGACAGTTCGGTCTTGCCCTCGGTGTTCTCGCTCAGTTGAATCGCCGGGTTGTCGGGCAGGCGCGCGGCTACTGCCAGCCAGGTTGCATCCAGCTCGACGGACAAGGCGTCCAGGGTGGTTTTGGCGTCGATGGTCAGGCCCAGTGACCGGCAGATGATCGGTCGCGCCGCCAGCCATTCGGCACCGTCGAGCAGGCCAAGGCGCGGGTCGGCATAGCGCCAACTGGGCGAGACGAAGACATCGCGGCGGCGCAGGGCCGTGCGCAGCGCATCGAGCGTGCAGAACACATAGGCACCCATGTCGAGGGAGCCATCTTCGCGGGTGATGTGCTTCTGCCAAGCCTTGGCCACGATCTCCTGCGGCGCGTCATCCTCTGGCTTCCGGCGCGGCAGGTTCAGTTGCAGCCACTCCAGACTAGCCGCCACGCCCTTGCCGGCCGGGCTGAAGCCGAAGCGGATGTGCTTGAGCAGGTCGGGCAGGAAGCGGCGCACGCTGCGGTAGCGCGCTTCCAATGCAAGAAAATAGACGTCATCTACCGGGCGGATCAGCGCGTTGACCTCTTCCAGGGCCTTTTCCAGGGTGGTCCTCGGCAGGTCGTTGAACAGCCGGGCGCGCACGTTGTCATCGCTGATCGAGCTGTCCAGCACGACCTTGCACGCGGCGGCGAGCGTCGCGGCCGACCGATCCAGGTCTTTCAGGCTGCGCATGCGGGCTTTCTTGTCGGCCTTCTCCGCGTTGCTGAACAGGTCGCGCAGCAAGGCCTCCAGGACTTCCAGTGCGTCGTCGTGCGCAGTCGCCTCCAGGCAGAGTGCGAAGGCCACCAGTGTCGCCATCCGCCGCGACGCCGGCAGCCGATTAATCGCGGTGACCTTGGCCGTGTTGGCGAAGCGGGCCAGGGCGGCGATACGGCTGGGAGGGATGTGCGCCGCCGCCGGCAAGGTGATGCCGATGCCGCGCACGTCATCGAGCCGGCGCAGTGCCCGAATCAACGCGGGGCCACTGACCATGACCGGGCCGGAGCGCAATTGATCCAGCCGGGAGCTGCGGTTGCCTTCGGCCACCGTCAGCAAGTCTTGCAGTTGCAATCGCTGTTCCTCAGTCACGCTGCGGCCCAGCGTAAACCAGAGGCGTTCTTCGACCCGACTGCGCAACTGGGCGATAAAGCGCTCTAGTTGAGACACACCAGGCAGGAGGACTTTCTGTGTGAACAGCCACGAGGTGGCTCGCTCAAACAGCACTCCCGGCCGGTCGGTGCCCGTCCAGCAGAGGGCATACAGCCAGCGGCTCAAGCGAAAGCCGATGCCCGGATCGGTGAAATGACGATAGCCAAAGCGGTTCTGAATATCGGTGGCATGTATCCAGCGGCGATGATCGCTATAGCGCTGGAGGCAGTCGGGGTCTGGAATCGCCAGTTGTCGGCAAAGCACCTGCAGGACTTCCACCGGCACGGCGGCGGGCTTGTCCGGCAGAACGCCAACGAAGCGGACGGTGGTCAGCAGAACGGCATAACCCAGACGGTTATGGTTACCCCGCAGCACCTGGATGGCTTCACGGTCTTCATCGCTCAGGTGGAAGTAACGTTCCAGCTCTTCACGGCTGGGCGAATCAACATAGCGGCCAAAACCGTCGCGTTGCTCTTGAGTCAGAAAACCGACCGGCATTGATCACAGCACCTCGACGCAGAACACGGCGGGCGTGACGATCCGCGTGCGTTCGATGTGCCCGCGTTGCAGCAGGCCGGCGCGGCGATCACCGGTTATCAGGTAGTCCGCATCGCCCGCCAAGGCCATGGCCAGCAAAAACGAGTCATCCGGATCATCGGCTTCGACCTCGATGGTCAGGCGCTCCAGTACCACAGCCCGTTGCAGGTTATTGATCATGGCGCCCACCTTGGCGGGCTGTAGGATGGCCTGAAGCTTGGGATAGCGGCTGGCTCGACGAATTTCATCGAGTTGCATCCGCGAGGTCACCACCTCGAAACGCGCCGCCCGCCAGGCACGGTAGATCGCATCGGGCGCGCCATGTGGCGAGATCAGGGCGCTGAACAGGATGTTGGTATCCAACACGACCCGCATCAGCGCTTACGTGCCCAGTCGAGCGCTTCGTCAACCGCGTTGGTCAATTCTGCCTCACTCAGATGGGCGTTAGCGGCCTTGGCCTGCTCAGCGCTCAGCTCCAGGATGTGTGCCCGTACCGCTTCTTCGATGAAGCGCGACAGGTCGCCCTTACGGCCGCCGCCCTGGCTGGCCAGAAACATCCGAAGCGACTGGTCGGTGTCGGCCGAGACGGCGACATTCCAGCGAATGGTATTCATAGCGTTCTCCGCTAATAGGTGTTTGTGTGTTTATACGCCAATCACAAAGGGCGATGCAATGGTTCGACAAAACGAACGTATATGTGACAGGTACGACATGCTGATAGGCTACATGCGGGTATCGAAGGCGGACGGCTCCCAGGCTACCGATTTGCAGCGCGACGCGCTGATTGCCGCCGGGGTCGATCCAGTACATCTTTACGAGGACCAGGCATCCGGCATGCGCGAGGATCGGCCCGGCTTGACGAGCTGCCTGAAGGCGTTGCGAACTGGCGACACACTGGTCGTGTGGAAACTGGATCGGCTCGGACGCGACCTGCGACATCTCATCAACACCGTGCACGACCTGACTGGGCGCGGCATCGGCTTGAAGGTATTAACCGGGCACGGCGCGGCCATCGACACCACGACCGCCGCCGGCAAGCTGGTCTTTGGCATCTTCGCCGCCCTGGCCGAGTTCGAGCGCGAGTTGATCGCGGAGCGCACGATTGCCGGCCTAGCCTCGGCCCGCGCGCGCGGGCGGAAAGGCGGCCGGCCGTTCAAGATGACCGCCGCCAAGCTGCGGCTGGCGATGGCGGCAATGGGTCAGCCAGAGACCAAGGTCGGCGACCTGTGCCAGGAACTTGGCGTCACGCGGCAGACCCTGTATCGGCATGTTTCACCCAAGGGTGAGCTACGTCCAGATGGCGAGAAGCTACTCAGCCGAATTTGATGCCGGCATGAGGCAACGTAGCGACAGCGTGGTTTGTCTCAATGGGAAGCGCTCATGATCGATCTTTGAAGGCCCGCAGCAGTCGTGTCACAGACAGGACGAACAAACCGGTCAGCGTGAGGGCTGCGATACCCCAGTACTCTCCGATGAACGCGCCGGCCGTCGTGCCGGCCAGCACAATGGCGAGAATCGGCAAATGGCAGGGACAGGTGAGCACGGCCAGCGCGCCCCACAGGTAGCCGGTGATCGGTTTGTGCGTCTCGGACGGCAAGCGCTCGGGGCTGTTCATGGCAGACTCTCCGCGTGCTGTGCCGGCTCGGTCGGCATGGTGGCCAACTGCACCTCCAGATCGGCCAACGCTTCGCGCCGACGCTCGACGAACTGGCGCAGAACGGCAAGCTGCGCGGCCGCTTCATCGCCGTCCGCAGCATCCAGCGCCCGGCACAGCCGCGCCAGCGCGTCCAGGCCGATGCCCGCCTCGAAGGCCGCCCGCACGAAGCACAGCCGTTGCAAGGCGGCATCATCGAACAGGCCATAGCCGCCCGGGGTGCACGCCACCGGACGCAGAAATCCGCGCAGCAGGTAGTCGCGCACGATATGCACGCTCACCCCGGCATCAAGGGCCAGCCGGGACACGGTGTAGGCGCTCATTGAAAACCTCCTTTTTTTATCCAGCGCAGCAGGAAAGCTGCTTCACGTCCTTGTTGAAGGTCTGCGCCGCAAGCTTCAACCCCTCGACCATTGTCAGGTAGGGGAACAACTGGTCGGCCAGTTCCTGCACCGTCATGCGGTTGCGGATGGCGAGCACCGCCGTCTGGATCAGTTCGCCCGCTTCCGGGGCCACCGCCTGCACGCCGATGAGCCGTCCGCTACCTTCCTCGATGACCAGCTTGATGAAGCCGCGTGTGTCGAAGTTGGCAAGCGCTCGCGGAACGTTGTCGAGTGTCAGCGTGCGACTGTCGGTCTCGATGCCATCGTGGTGCGCTTCCGCCTCGCTGTAGCCCACGGTGGCGACTTGCGGGTCGGTGAACACCACTGCCGGCATCGCGGTCAGATTGAGGGCTGCGTCGCCGCCGGTCATGTTGATCGCGGCACGGGTGCCGGCGGCCGCTGCCACGTAGACGAACTGCGGCTGGTCGGTGCAGTCGCCGGCCGCGTAGATGTTCGGGTTGCTCGTGCGCATGCCTTGGTCGATAACGATGGCCCCTTGCGCATTGACAGTGACCCCCGCCGCGTCCAGCGCGAGGCTGCGCGTATTCGGTGCCCGACCGGTGGCAACCAGCAACTTGTCAGCGCGCAATTCACCGTGTCCGGTGGTCAGCACGAATTCGCCGTTCACATGGGCGACCTGGCTGACTTGCGTGTGCTCCAGCACCTCGATGCCCTCGGCGCGGAAAGCGGCTGTCACGGCCTCGCCGATGGCCGGGTCTTCCCGGAAGAACAAGGTGCTGCGTGCCAGGATCGTGACCTGGCTGCCGAGCCGGGCAAAGGCTTGCGCCAGTTCCAACGCCACCACCGACGAACCGATCACGGCCAGGCGTGCGGGAATGGTGTCGCTGACAAGCGCTTCGGTGGAAGTCCAGTAGGGTGACTCTTTCAGGCCCGGAATCGGCGGCACGGCCGGACTGGCACCGGTGGCGACCAGGCAGCGGTCGAACGTTACCTCGCGCTCGCCACCCTCGTTCAAACGGACGACCAGGCTCTGGTCGTCCTTGAAACGCGCTTCACCGTGCAAAACGGTGATGGCTGGATTGCCGTCCAGGATGCCTTCGTATTTGGCGTGCCGCAGTTCATCGACACGGGCCTGCTGCTGGGCCAGCAGTTTGCTGCGGTCAATCGCAGGCACAGTTGCCGCAATACCGCCGTCGAACGGACTTTCCCGGCGCAGATGGGCAATATGGGCAGCGCGGATCATGATCTTGGACGGCACACAGCCGATATTGACGCAGGTGCCGCCGATGGTGCCGCGTTCGATCAGCGTGACCGTCGCGCCTTGCTCGACGGCCTTCAGCGCCGCCGCCATCGCGGCCCCGCCGCTGCCAATGATGGCGATATGCAAACCGGCGCCCTCAAGTGCATCACGGATTTTTGGTTCATCTTTGAAATCACCAACCCGGATCGAGCCTTGATAACCCAATGCGGCGATGGCGGCCAGCAGTTGGTTGTGGCTCACGGCGGTGTCTGCCATGACTTGCGCGCGGCTTTCTGGATAGGACACCACAGCGGCATTCACGCCGGGAATCTTTTCCAAAGCATCTTTGACATGGGTGGCGCAGGATGTGCAGGTCATGCCATTCACGGTGATTTCGGTCATTTTTTTACTCCATTGAATTTCGGGGTGCAGCAGGCATCGGCTTGGCGTTTTCGTTGGATGGCGTAGATGGTCAAGCCGATGAAAATCGCCAGCGCAGGCAGCAGCACATAGTCCAGATAGCCGGTCAGCGCGGACAAGCCGACCACACCGAGCAAAATGACCAGAACAGGGGTGAAGCAACACAGCGCCACGAGGGTTGTGCCAATGATGCTGACCCGCAGCAGTGTCTTCGGGTCTTTCATGATCAGTTCTTGACTGATGATGGGTAGCCCGCATCCTCGGTAGCCTTGGTCAGTTTCTGCACGCTGGTCTTGGCATCATCGAAGGTGACCACCGCTTCGCGCGTCTCGAAGGTCACGTCAACTTTACTGACGCCATCGACCTTGGAAATCGCCTTCTTGACAGTGATCGGACAGGCCGAGCAGGTCATGCCCGGTACGGACAGCGTAACGGTCTGGGTGGCGGCCCACACGGGGGCAACAACGGCAGCGAGGGCAAGGGCGGAAAGCAGCTTTTTCATGGTGAACTCCTGTGATCAATAGAAAAATGGCACGACGTAGGGAAATCCGAGCGCGACCAAAACCAGCACGGCCACGCCCCAGAAAATGAGCTTGTAAGTAGCTCGCACTTGGGGAATCGCGCAAACCTCACCCGGTTTGCAGGCGGCTGACGGCCGGTAGATGCGCCGCCAGGCGAAGAACAACGCCACCAGCGCCACGCCGATAAAGATGGGGCGATAGGGTTCCAACACCGTCAAGTTGCCGATCCAAGCGCCGCTGAACCCCAAGGCGATCAGAACCAGCGGCCCGAGGCAGCAAGCCGAGGCGAGGATGGCGGCCAGCCCGCCAGTGAAGAGCGCGCCGCGCCCGTTTTGAGGTTCAGACATACGTTTGTCCTTTCGAATCTGAATTGGATAGCTTAAGCTTACTTCCGTAGTTATGTACGGAGTCAAGCGATATGGAAAACAATTTGGAGAACCTGACCATTGGCGTTTTCGCCAGGACGGCCGGGGTCAATGTGGAGACCATCCGGTTCTATCAGCGCAAGGGCTTGCTCCCGGAACCGGACAAGCCTTACGGCAGCATTCGCCGCTATGGCGAGACGGATGTAACGCGGGTGCGCTTCGTGAAATCAGCCCAGCGGTTGGGCTTCAGCCTGGATGAGATCGCCGAGCTGCTGCGGCTGGAGGATGGCACCCATTGCGAGGAAGCCAGCAGCCTGGCCGAGCACAAGCTCAAGGACGTGCGCGAGAGGATGGCTGACCTGGCGCGCATGGAGGCCGTGCTGTCTGATTTGGTGTGCGCCTGCCATGCGCGGAAGGGGAACGTTTCCTGCCCGCTGATTGCGTCACTGCAAGGGAAGAAAGAACCGCGCAGTGCGGACGCGGTGTAGCCCGAGGGAACTACGCCTTAGCGTGCTTTATTTTCCGTTTTCTGAGGCGACTCCAACGTCAGAAAAGACCGTGCGGTCGACTTTTGATATTTCGTGCTGTCGCCTTCTGAAAGTGACACCAAGGCCCCGCAACGCGGGGCTTTTTTTGTCTCAAATGTTGCCGCTGACCGAAAACTGACCCAGTAGAGGCTGTTCTGCCGACTGAAAACTGACCCAGGTGTTCAACTGCTTCTGCTCAATTTTTGAGCAGGAGAACACAGGGTGATCAGTATGGAAATGATGGGCAAAATTCGCCGGATGTATTTCCGCGACAAGCTGTCGCTGCATGAGATAGCCAAGCGCACCGGGTTGGCGCGCAACACGATTCGCAAGTGGGTCAGAGCACCTGAGGCCAAGCCGCCGGTCTACCAACGCCGCGCGATCTTCAACAAACTCAGCCCTTTTCACGCCACGCTGGAGCAGGCGCTAAAAGCCGATTCGCTGCGGCCCAAGCAACAGCGGCGCAGTGCCAAGGCGCTGTTGGCGCAAATCAAAGCCGAAGGTTATGACGGTGGCTACAGCCAGCTCACCGCGTTTATCCGTGCCTGGCGAGGGGGACAGGGCAAGGCGTCGCAGGCCTTTGTGCCGCTGACCTTTGCTCTTGGCGAGGCGTTTCAGTTTGACTGGAGCGAGGAAGGCTTGCTGGTCGGCGGCATTTACCGGCGTATGCAGGTGGCACATCTGAAGCTGTGTGCCAGCCGTGCGTTCTGGCTTGTGGCGTATCCGAGCCAGGGCCATGAGATGTTATTTGACGCCCATACACGCTCGTTCGGCTCCTTGGGCGGCGTGCCGCGCCGGGGCATCTACGACAACATGAAGACCGCCGTCGACAAGGTCAATAAGGGCAAAGGCCGGGCGGTGAATGCGCGCTTTGCGGTGATGTGCGCGCATTACCTGTTCGATCCGGACTTCTGCAACGTCGCCGCTGGTTGGGAAAAGGGCATCGTTGAAAAGAACGTGCAAGACAGCCGCAGGCGTATCTGGCTAGACGCCCAGGACTGCCAGTTTCACTCCTTCGAGGAACTCAATGCCTGGCTGGGCCAGCGCTGCCGCGCGCTTTGGAACGAGCTGACGCACCCTCAATACAGCGGGCTGAGTGTGGCCGAAGTGCTGGAGTTGGAGCGCGCTGAACTGATGCCTGTGCCAGCGCCATTCGACGGTTACGTCGAGCGGCCTGCGCGGGTCTCCAGCACCTGCCTGGTCAGCGTCGGGCGCAACCGCTACTCGGTGCCGTGTGAGTATGCGGGTAAGTGGGTCAGCAGCCGTTTGTATCCGACGCGAATCGAGGTGGTGGCTGACGACGCGCTGATCGCCAGCCATGTCCGCTTGCTGGATCGCGACCAGGTCAGCTATGACTGGCAGCACTACCTCCCGCTGATCGAACGCAAGCCCGGTGCGCTGCGCAACGGCGCGCCCTTTGCTGATCTGCCGGCGCCGCTGCGTCAGCTTAAGCACGGTCTGGGGCGTCATGCCGGCGGTGACCGGATCATGGCGCAAGTTCTGGCTGCCGTACCGGTCGCCGGGCTCGATGCGGTGCTGGTGGCTGTTGAGCTGGTACTGGAAAGCGGCAGCCTGAGCGCCGAACACATCCTCAATGTCGTGGCGCGCCTGGCCGCGACCGAACCACCACCCAGCGTCGAAACCCACTTGTCGCTCAAGGAAGCCCCCGTCGCTAACACGGCGCGCTACGACCGCCTGCGTGGCCAGACCGAGGAGATCGGTCATGCGTGATTTGATGGCGGAACTCAAGGAGCTGCGCCTGCACGGCATGGCCACGGCCTGGGCGGAGTTGACTGCGCAGGGTGAGTCGAACACAGCCTCGTCCAAGTGGCTGCTCGAACACCTGCTGGAACAAGAGCACACAGATCGCGCCATGCGCTCGGTGAGCCACCAGATGAACATGGCCAAGCTGCCGATGCACCGCGACCTGGCCGGCTTCGACTTCAGCGCCTCCAGCGCAGACGCTCGTTTGATCAGCGAACTGGCCAGTCTGGCCTTTACCGACACCGCGCAGAACGTGGTGCTGATCGGTGGGCCTGGCACCGGTAAAACCCACCTGGCCACTGCGCTGGCCGTGTCCGGCATCACCCGGCACGGCAAGCGCGTGCGCTTCTACTCCACGGTCGATCTGGTCAATCTGCTGGAGCGCGAAAAGCACGACGGCAAAGCCGGGCGGATCGCCCAAGCTCTGCTGCGCATGGATCTGGTCATCCTCGACGAACTGGGTTATCTGCCCTTCAGCCAGGCCGGCGGTGCGTTGCTGTTTCACCTGCTATCCAAGCTGTACGAACACACCAGCGTGGTGATCACCACCAACCTGAGCTTCGCCGAATGGTCGAGCGTGTTCGGCGACGCCAAGATGACCACCGCCCTGCTGGATCGGCTGACCCACCACTGCCACATCGTCGAAACCGGTAACGAGTCCTATCGCCTGCAACACAGTAGCTTGGCGGCCCAGGCCAAGATCAAATCACGGGAGCGAAAGCGTAAGGGCGGCCAGGAACCGGAGGACGATGAGCCGTTCTGATTTCATGGCGACGACGGCCTGCTACATGGCTGCGTGTGGCAGGTCTTAAACAACTGAACTGGGCTAGCGAAGGAGTGGGGGCAACAGCAGCTGCGCTGGTAGACTTATCCACAGTTGCTGGTAACAAAATCAGCAATCCGCCCTGGGTCAAATTTCAATCGGCAGGGTGGGTCAATTTTCCATCAGCGCCAACACACTAAGCAACCATCAGAAAATTTTGACTGTACGCCAAAAAATTCGCATCTACCAGCATCTAAACAGGCGTTGCAGGGCAATCGCATGAACGCCTGCCGATTTGAATGAGTCCTTTCCCAGCGGGCATCCTGAGCGCCTCTCTACTCAGGATGCCCTGCAATGTCGCATCACATACCAATCTCCGATGTTCTGGTCGCCATCAATGATCCCCGTCAGCAGGGCAAGATTCGTCACGACCTGGTCGAAACACTGGTCGTGGCTATCTGCGGCGTGCTTGCCGGCGCTGACACCTTCATCGAAATCGAACTCTGGGCTGAGCAGCGGCTGGACTGGTTCCGCCGTATTCTGAAACTACCCCACGGCATTCCCTCACACGACACCTTTGGACGGCTATTCAGCCTGATCGATCCAGAGGAGTTCGAGCAGGCCTTCCGCTGTTGGGTTGCGGCGATCCTACCGGCCCTTTCTCCGCAAGTGGTTGCCCTAGACGGCAAGACCAGTCGCCGCTCCGGCAAGAAAAACACGGCCCCGTTGCACCTGGTCAGCGCTTTTGCGGCTGATTCAGGGCTGATTCTCGGGCAGAGGGCGACCTCCCAGAAGTCCAACGAGAAGACCGCCATTCCTGAGCTGCTGGCCACACTGGCGCTTGAGGGCTGCACCGTGACGATCGATGCCATGGGTACCCAGCCGGACATTGCACAGGCCATTCTCGATCGCGGGGCGCACTATCTGCTGGCCATCAAGGGAAACCAGCCGAAGCTGGCCGAAGCGATCGATGACTTCGCTGACACCTTTTTGGACGGCGATCCTGCCCGGGTACCCCATGCGCACTTCGAGCATGTCGAGAAGGACCATGGCCGGCTGGAGGTTCGTCGCTGCCATGTTTTCGACCAACTCCAGTGCCTGCCACAGCCAGAACGCTGGCCAGGACTGCGCACTTTCGTGATGCTGGAGTCCGAGCGGACTGTGGGCAACCAGACCAGCCTGGAGCGCCGTTACTACATCAGCAGTCTTGCTCCGGATGCAGAGCGCATCGCACATGCCATCAGGGCGCACTGGGGCGTGGAGAACCGCGTCCACTGGTGCATGGATGTCATTTTTGGTGACGATCAGATGCGGATCCGAACCGGGCATGCTGCCCACAACATGGCCGTTCTCAAGCAACTTACATTGAATTTGATCCGGTTGGATCCGGTCAAGCGCAAGGGTGGCATCAAGGCACGAAGGCTGATTGCTGCAACCTCTGATGATTATCGGGCTGAACTATTAGGTCTCAGGTGAGCTTCATGCGATTGCCTTGACAGGCGTTGTTGATTATCATAAAACACTGACACTGTATTATATAATCGTGCTTTTGTGTTATTTTTTTAATATTTACTGATTACGTACTTGCTTAACCACTCAGTTGCGCTAGAACTAATAGACGCGAAATTTAAATCTCTAATTTTCCAACACTTAGTAAAACCTCGTTTGCCATCCCACTACCATTGTAGGAGCAAATCAGGAGACATAAAAAATTAGCGGTAGCGTGCCTGGCCCTCTAGATAAGTATTGGAGACTGTAATGAAGTTTGAAAAGTCACAGACAGCAATCGACCACCTGACTCCCGAGCAACACCGAATTACCCAGGAGGCGGGCACCGAAAGGCCCTTCACGGGCGAGTACAACGACAACAAGGAGCCTGGCATCTACGTCGACATAGTGTCGGGAGAGCCACTGTTCGCTTCGACGGACAAGTTCGATTCGGGTACTGGCTGGCCCAGCTTCACCAAGCCGATCGTTTCGGCAAACGTGAACGAGGTGCGGGACAGCGCACACGGCATGGTCCGGACGGAGGTCAGGTCAGTACACGCAGACAGTCATCTCGGCCATGTGTTCCCCGATGGTCCTTCCGACCGCGGCGGTCTGCGGTACTGCATCAACTCAGCGTCCCTTCGCTTCATCCCGCGCGACGAGATGGAGTCCGAGGGATACGGTGAATATCTCGATCAAGTAGAGGAGGCTTAACATGCATCAGCGCGCTGTTCTCGCAGGAGGATGTTTCTGGGGCATGCAGGATCTGATCCGCAAGCGGCCCGGCATCATCTCGACCCGTGTGGGTTACACGGGCGGCGATATTCCGAACGCCACGTATCGTAATCACGGCACGCATGCCGAGGGGATCGAGATTGTCTTCGACCCGACAGTGACGAGCTACCGGAACATCCTGGAATTCTTCTTCCAGATCCACGATCCGACGACGCTGAACCGCCAGGGCAATGATCGTGGGCTCTCCTACCGGTCGGGCATCTATTATGTCGACGAGGAGCAGAAGCGCGTCGCCGAGGATACGATCGCCGATGTGGATGCCTCGGGGCTGTGGGATGGCAAAGTGGTGACCGAGGTCCAGCCGGTCGGCGAGTTCTGGGAGGCCGAGCCCGATCACCAGGATTATCTGGAGAAGCGCCCGGGCGGCTACACCTGCCACTTCGTCCGTCCCGGCTGGGTGCTTCCGAAGCGCCAAAAGGTTGACGACGTACAGCCAGCGGCCGGGACCGCGGCGGAATAGGCTTCACTGCCGTTGCCACTGCGCCGATCCGGTCCGCAATCTTCGTGACCGCGTCGTTCAGCGACGCGGTCATCGAACCCTACTTCAGAGTGACGGCTCGTTCCAGTCAGTCGCCATCGCAACACCAGGATCGCAAATTTATGCCAGACCTCTCGTCCTTTCCGATCACGCAGCGCTGGCCGGCATCTCATCCCGATCGCCTGCAACTCTACGCAGCCCCTACGCCCAATGGCGTCAAGGTCTCGATCATGCTTGAGGAGACTGGCCTGGCGTACGAGCCCCACCTGATCGACATCTCGAACAACGAGTCGAAGGATCCGGCGTTCGTGTCGCTGAACCCGAACGGACGCATACCGGCGATCATCGATCCGGCTGGCCCTGACGGTAGACCCATCGCCTTATGGGAATCCGGTGCGATCCTCCTCTATCTGGCCGACAAGACGGGTCAGTTCATCTCCACCGAACCAGGCCAGCGTTACGAGACCCTAGCGTGGGTGTTCTTTCAGATGTCGGCCATCGGGCCGATGTTCGGTCAGCTCGGCTTCTTCCTGCGATTTGGCGGCAAGGACTATGAGGACAAGCGGCCGCAACAGCGCTTTATCGACGAATCCACGCGTCTGCTGGGGATTCTGGATCGCCGGCTGGAAGGCCGCGACTGGATCGTCGACGACTATTCGATCGCGGACATCGCGACGCTCGGCTGGGTGAATGCGCTGGTGGAATTCTACGCTGCGGGTGACATCCTTGGCCTCAGCAGCTTTTCGAACGTCCGCGCATGGCTTGGACGCGGGCTGGCTCGACCGGCCGTCCAGCGTGGCCTCCACATTCCCGCGAGGCCAGCATGAGCATCATCGCCGCCTATTATTACAACGAAGGCAAGCGAGTTCGCGAAATCGCGCTCGATGAGCACGTCAAGTTGGGCGAGAGTCGCTCGGGCTTCTGCTGGATCGCGCTTAGCGAACCCACCCCCGAGGAACTACTCGCGATCCAAAGGACATATAATCTTCATCCGTTGGCGATCGACAACGCGATGCACCCGCTGTGCCCGCCCAAGCTCGAGGTCTACAACGATGAGTTGTACGTCGTCGCGCAGACCGCCGAGCTGGTCGGCGACCGGATCAGCTACGGCAAGATGGCGATCTTCACCGGTCACAATCACCTTATCACCGTGCGGCACGGCAATGCCGGAGCGCTGGGCAAACTTCGGGAGCAACTCGAGGCATCGCCGACGCAGTTCGGCAAGGGTGTCGACTATGTGCTGCACGCGATCTTGCATCGCGTGGTCGACCAGTATCTGCCCATCTTCGAAATGATCGAGGACGACGTCCTGGCGATGGAGCGACGGTCGCTGCACGATTTCCTCGGGCCAGAAGAGGTGGCGCGAATCTTCGAACTAAGGTCCGAACTCACGCGGTTCCAGCGCACGCTCGGGGCTATGGCCGAGCTGGTGCGAAAGCTCGTTCGCGGCCACTTTCCCTGCATCAGCGCCGAAATGACACCATATTTCCACGACGTCGCGGACCATGTCCACCGCGTGCAGTCCATGGTCGACGGCCTCCTGCTTGTCCTGTCCACGGTCTTTGAGGCCAGCAGCCTTCTTGAAGCGCAAAGGACGGGGGTGATCACCCGCCAGCTGGCGGCTTGGGCGGCAATACTGGCAGTCCCGACGGCGATCGCTGGAATATACGGCATGAACTTTAAGCACATGCCGGAGCTGGACACGGCCTACGGATACTTTGTCGTGCTCGGAGTGATAGCGATATCGTGCGTTTTCCTATTTGTGCGCTTCAAGAAGGCTAAGTGGCTGTGAATACTGCCCATCGTTTTCTTCGCCGTCATCTGACGGTTACAGCGGGCCTTATACGGAAGCTTGTCCAATCCAACTCAAGATGAAGGTGCGTCCATGACATAGCAGCTGACCGACGCTCTACAAGCAGTTCAGTCCTTCATCGCCAAGGGCTAAGACCGCGAATAGCGCGTCAAGGACAGCAATCTCGTCGATCTCGAGCCAGGATCAACCATCGGTCCGTGCGGCATCTGCGTCGACGCGGCGTTTCGCCTCGGAAGCGGTGATGATGGCGATAACGCCTCCACCCTCTACGCGATCACCGATCCGGCGACCGAGCATAAGGGCCTGTTGATCGACGTGTTCGATGAAATCTGCTACCGCGACCCAGTTCAAGAGTCGGGACCTCAATGTAGAAGAAGTTGACTAACGAGCATTCGCGTCATCCGATCAAGCAAGCTGGAGACATTTATGAAAGCCATTGGTTACAAGGTTCCGGGACCCATCGCCGCGGATGCCGCGCTGGTCGACATCAATCTGCCTCGGCCTGTCGCTGCAGGATACGATATCCTGGTTGAGGTGAAGGCCGTCTCGGTCAACCCGGTCGACTACAAGGTCCGCAACAGCACGCCGCCGGCAGATGGCGATTGGAAGGTGCTGGGATGGGATGCCGCCGGGATTGTGCGCGAGGTCGGCCCCGACGTCACGCAGTTCGAGTTAGGCGACGAGGTCTATTATGCCGGATCGATCACACGGCCCGGTACCAATGCGGAGTTCCATCTCGTCGACGCCCGGATTGTCGGTCACAAACCTGCGTCGCTCTCCTGGGCGGAAGCGGCGGCGCTGCCGCTGACGACGTTGACGGCCTGGGAGGCGATGTTCGACCGCCTGGACGTGGCGAAGCCCGTACCCGGTGCGGCGGAGGCGATCCTCATCATCGGTGGCGCGGGCGGGGTTGGGTCGATCGCCGTCCAGATCGCGCGACAGCGCACGGACCTCACCGTCATCGCCACAGCCTCTCGACCGGAAACCCAAGAGTGGGTAAGAGGGCTTGGAGCTCACCACGTCATCGACCATTCTCGTCCGCTCGCGCCACAGATCGCCGAACTCGGCATCGGTGCTCCCGCTTTCGTCTTTTCGACCACACATACCGAGCAACATGTCGCCGACATCGCCGAACTGATCGCCCCACAAGGACGGTTCGGACTGATCGACGATCCCAAGGCATTCGATATCATGGTTTTCAAGCGCAAGGCGGTGTCGATCCACCACGAGCTGATGTTCACGCGGTCGATCTACGGCACGCCCGACATGAATGAGCAGGGCGAGATTCTGGATGCGATGGCAGCGCTGGTTGACGACGGCAAAATCCGCACGACGCTGACCCGGCGACTGTCGCCGATCAATGCCGCCAATCTGAAGACGGTGCATGCACTGATCGAAAGTGGCGCGGCTAAAGGCAAGATCGTCCTCGAAGGCTTCTAACGACCGCGATCGCCAAACATCTTGTCCAACCTCAAAAAGCCGAACGGGTTATGCCCCAGCGATGAGAATCCCATGACCAAATCTATTGCCACCGCCTCGATCAACCGCGAAACCGCAGTCGCCCTCATCGACGCGGCGCTCGCTGCGGCCCGTGCCATCGGCATCCCGGCTGCCGTCGCCGTCGTCGACGCCACCGGTAACCTGCGCGCGTTCGAGCGCACCGACGATGCGCCGTTCCTTACCGTCGATGTTGCCATCGACAAGGCCTGGAGTTCCGCCTCGTTTGGGTTCCCGACCCATGTCTGGAACGACTATGTGACCAACGATCCAAAAGTGGCGCCGCTAGCCTATCGCCCTCGGATGGTCGCTGTCGGCGGCGGTTATCCGATTCTGGAGGATGGGAAGTTGATCGGCGGCATAGGCATCTCCGGAGGCAACTATCAGCAGGATCAGGATGCGTGCGTCGAGGCACTCATGAAAATCGGGTTCCAGTTGCCAGCCTGACGACTGTGAGGCCATCACCGGTGGTAATGGCCAACAGATCCAACCTTTGAGAGGCCTAATGATGGAAGCGTTCGTCGTCTTTACGCGGGAAGAAACCAGCGACCCACATGCACTCGCAACCTATTCTGCAGGCGTCGGACCATCGTTCGATGGTCACGACGTTACCTTTCTCGCCGCTTATGGCGCGATCCAGCATTTGGAGGGGCCGCCCATCGAAGGGGCCGTAATCTTGCGTTTCCCGACGATGCAGGCCGCTCGCGACTGGTATGACAGTCCCGCCTACCAAACCATCGCTGCTCAACGCTTTGCCGGTTCCCGTTACCGCGCCTTTATCATTGAAGGGCGGCGGTGACATACCGACAGAAGCACTTCGGCGCTGACCACGAGGTATCGGCGTGTGAACTCGCATCTTGGGAATCTGTGGGGGGGACCAAGACAGCGGCGCTAGGGGCTCATATCGTCGATCGGATCAGAGAGTTGCTCGGCGAGAATGGGTTATCTATTGCCGAGCTGACGGAGCGGAGCCGCCCTCTCCCAACGGATTGATTCAATCGTTGACGCTCCTCCTATCCGGATCCGGGTTTTCGCACGCTGATCAACAGAGTTACAGCGCGCAACGCCTGTAGTGGGCATCAGGGGATGGGTGGCAATCAGGATGATTGCCCACCTTCCAACGATTAACCTTGCTCAAGTTGCTTCACTAGTCGCTCCGCGTCGAGATGGAAGTCCGAGAAAACAATGCTACCGCCAGCGTCGATAACCGTAAACCACGGAGTTCCTCGTGTGCGGTAGTCTTCCATGAAGGTTGGAAACGGCGAGCCGGTCGGTTGCTCGTCGTGACCGAAAACGATAGGAAGCTCATACTTGAGCTGGTTCACGCGCAACTTCTCGAAGGTATTCTCATGCGTTCCTTCGAAGACGGTCTGGATCACTGCGAACCCCACGTCTTTTGAGCTCAACGCTGCATGCAACTTTTGTAGCGTCGGAAACCCATGCAAATGGCAACCTTGGCACCAATGCTGGAAGGCAAACAAGATTTTCGGGCCGGGCCCGATATCTGACAGTTTGAACGGCGCGATACTTTCCCCATCTTTGCCAATCCATTTTTGCACCCGCAGCTCAGGCGCTTGTCGTTCGATCTCGTTCATCTGATCCTCCAACCCCGATACAGAAGCTTAGTGGATGATCGCGCGTCGCGACGGTGCGCGAACGTCCGACCTTATTTTCCCTATTTCCTGAAGCCAGAATAGATCAGATCGACATTTCGTCCTTAATATACTCAAGCTGCCGGCGAGCGCGAACTGGGCAACCATGCGCTGGTGAGCCTTGAGCTTTGCACGCTGCCCATCCGTTTGAGAGCGAACCTGCAACTTCCGCTCCGCATACCGCAGATCAGCGTACGCAGCCTTGGGGTTATCTACCCTATAGCCATTGGGTATTGGGAATCATGCTGGCCTGACGCTATGTTCGATACGCGATTTTTTACGATGATAGAGCATCTGTATCTGATTTTTAGTCGATTGGCTTATTCGGCGGATGTGCGGGCAAATGCTTTACGCAGAGTACTGAAATGAAGGCCGGCTTCGGTCTGCCGTATCGAGCAAGAGGGGTCACTATGGTCACCAGAGGTTTCACCGGTCGCGGTTCAGGCGACCAGTCCGATCGGATTCCGCCAGGTCAGCATCTGGTGGAGGATTTCCCTGTTCTGTCGGCCGGCCCTACGCCGAGGGTAGAGCCCTCCGACTGGAAATTCACAGTCAAAATTGGTCCGAAGCCCGTCAAAACGTGGAATTGGGGCGAATTCAACACTCTACCAAAGACCCAGGTGACAAAGGATATTCACTGCGTCACCTCTTGGTCCAAACTGGATACCGTTTGGGAGGGTGTACTCATTGAAGACATCCTTGCAGATGCAGAGCTTGATCGGCCTACCGATTTCGTCTTGGCGCACTGCTACGATAATTATTCGACAAACGTCCCTCTGACGGATCTGCTTTCCGGGAAAGCGATGGTCGCCCTCAGTTATGCGGGCAAGCCACTTTCCCGCGATCATGGGGGGCCGGCGCGTCTTCTAGTGCCGCACCTTTACTTCTGGAAATCCGCCAAATGGGTGAATGCGCTGCAATTCACGACGCGTGACGAGGCCGGCTTTTGGGAGCTGCACGGCTATCACATCTACGGCGATCCGTGGCGCGAACAACGATACACCCATGACTGAAAACGAAGCGCAAGTCCGTTCGTGGCAATCATGCGTGATCGACGACATCATCCAGCAAACACCGAGTATCAAGAGCTTCTTCCTTCGGTTGAGCAAGCCGTTCGCGCACACCGCAGGTCAGCACGTCGATATCCGGCTGACCGCGCCCGACGGCTACAGTGCAATGCGCAGCTACTCGATCGCGTCATCGGCAGTTTCGACCCCGATCGTCGAGATAGCTATCGAGCGCATGCCGGATGCCGAAGTTTCGCCGTTTTTTCACGACATCGCGGCGATTGGTGACGAAATCGAAGTTCGCGGTCCGCTCGGTGGCCATTTCCTTTGGCCTGAGCCTGCCATAGATCCGGTTCTGTTGATGGGGTCGTTTGCGGGAGAGGGCGAAATCCTACGCTAAGGCTTTGGCCAACGATATTCTCCGGTAAGATTGATGTGTTCCCAGGGGATAGGAGAAGTCGCTTGATATCTAGTATGACGTCTGTCGCACCTGCTTGATCGCGGCCGCGATAGCTAGATCGCGTTGCTCCTCTTCTCCATCCGCGTTCCAAGCTGCGGAAAGGCACCCATAAGCGTACGCCTGGTCGAGCAGGCGACGCGGATCGACGTCCAGCGCACGAGAGAATGCGTCCGCCATCTGTGCAATGCGTCTAGGATCGAGACAAAGGTCGTCTCTGTCAGCCGGATCGTAGAACATATTGGCGGCGCCAAAGCCCACTTCACCGACCAGACCGACGGGATCTATCACCAGCCAGCCGCGACTGGAGAACATGATGTTTTCATGATGCAGATCGCCATGTAGCCCACGCAGTTCCGAGGCATTGCTCATCATTTGATCGGCTATAATCGCCGCGTGGACGTAGTCAGTTTGACAACCTGCGTTTTGATCATCGCGCGCCCGCTGAAACAAAGCTGCAAAGCGATCCCGGATCGGGAGAAGGGCAGAAGGCAGGGGTTCCTCAGATGCGGCATACAGCTTCGCCATTAGTTCCGCTGCAATTTCGGTCGCCTGGTAGTCGCCGTGCTCGGCAACGATGTGAGAGAGCATTCGCTCCCCGGCATATTCGAGCAACATCAGATTGTTCTCACGACCGAGCAACCGGACTGCTCCCCTCCCATTGCGCCATACCAGATAGTCGGCCCCGCGCAGTTCATCAGCAATGTCTTCTATAGGTTTCAATCCCTTGACGATTGCAGGAGTCCCGTCTGGCAATGAAACTTTCCAAACGAGGCTGGAAAAGGTGTCCGCAATGAGAACAGGTTGCGAAACGTGCCAATGAGCAGGAAAAACAGGCGGCATGAACATCAACCCCAAGTCAGAGGGTCCAATCGCAGATAGAAGGCAAGGCGTTCGCGGTCGGGGGCTTCGATCCCCAATACATTGAATAGGACAGCGAAGGCGCGCTCTGCTTCATCTGGCGCTGCCCAGTTCTCTTCGGCGTTAGCAATCATGAGTGCCAAATCGGCATAGCGATCTGCTGTTCCGAGCCGCCCAAGGTCGATCAGACCCGTGCATTGAAGAGTTTTAGGGTCCACCATGAAGTTCGGCATGCAGGGATCACCATGGCAAACAACCATATCGGTGCGCTCTTGGTCGAGCCGCACCGGTAGCTCTCGTTCGACACGAGCCAAAAGATCGAGCTGCGGCGTACTCTTGTCCTCGTCCGGTAAGAAGTCGGGATTGACGGCATTGCGGGACACCACATCAACGGCGCGTCCGAACATTCGCGACAGCCTGCGCTCAAACGGACATTGATCAACCGATAGGCTGTGAACAGCGCCAAGTTGCTGCCCCATTGACGGCCACGCTTTGAGCAAATCCGCTCCAGACAGATCAGCCGCCGGTACTCCCGGAATTGCCGTTATCACCAAGCATGCACCCTCCTGTTCCTCCTGCCAGTTGATCACCTCGGGGCAAGCCACACCTCGACCTTTGAGCCAAATGAGGCGGTCACGCTCTCCAGCGAGCTCACCGCGGCGGGAAGCAGGTGCGATTTTCGCGAAGGCATGCCCGTCACCACGTCGAAAAACAAAATCACCAGATTCTCCGCCTCTGACAGGCAACCAGTCAGAATGCGATTCACCAAAAAAAATATTAGTTCGATTCAATGGAGGTTCCTTCAGTTTTCTGATGAAGCGCGGAGGTGGCTCAACCTGCGAAAAGAAACGAGTTGCTACGTAAGTCCGAGAACATGCTTTCCATGGTCTCTGAGCTCGCCTTTGGGACCGACATATCGGTAGAGAGTGACGCGCTCGATGCCGAGTTCCTTGCAGAGATCGGAAACTGAAGTATCGCGCTGGGCCATGGCGGCTTGCGCGAGACGCACCTGAGCTTTGGTGAGCGCGAATTTTCGTCCGCCCTTGCGACCGCGCGCTCTCGCGGAGGCGAGACCCGCCATGGTGCGCTCTCGGATCAGATCCCGCTCGAACTCGGCCAAGGTGGCGAAGATTCCGAACACCATGCGACCGGACGCAGTCGTGGTGTCGATCTGAGCGCCCTTTCCAGTCAGAACCCGCAGGCCGATCTTGCGGTCTGACAGCTCCTTCACCGTGTTGACCAGATGGGCAAGCGATCGTCCGAGGCGATCGAGCTTCCAGACCACCAGCACATCGCCGTCACGCAATGACTTGAGGCAGGCAGTCAAGCCAGGGCGATCATCACGACCGCCGGAAGCAAGATCATCATAGATATTGTCCCGTTCGACACCTGCGGCGCGCAAGGCGTCGTGCTGCAGGTCGAGAGACTGCGAGCCATCGGCTTTGGAGACGCGGGCATATCCGATCAGCATGTATCACAAACGTTGGTTTGAGGCGGCGCTTCGGCCACGATTGCATTGACCTCTGGAAATGTATCTCAACCAGCTTCATAAACAAAGCGTCTTGAACGCTATCAGATTTTGAAAAAGGAACATGTATGCCGCGTCGCGTCACTCTAACCGATCGGCAGAAAGACGCGCTGTTGCGCTTGCCGACTTCACAGACGGATTTGCTCAAGCACTATACGCTGAGTGATGAAGACCTTGGGCATATCAGGCTGCGTCGGCGCGCTCACAACAGGTTCGGCTTCGCCCTGCAATTGTGTGTCCTGCGCTATCCCGGCCGGGTGCTGGCTCCAGGCGAACTGATCCCTGCAGAGGTCATCGAATTTATCGGAGCGCAGCTTGGCCTGGGTGCCGACGATCTCGTAGACTATGCTGCCCGCGAGGAAACACGGCACGAGCATCTTGCCGAGTTACGGGGGCTCTACGGCTTCCGCACCTTCTCCGGACGTGGTGCGAGCGAGCTGAAGGAATGGTTGTTCCGAGAAGCCGAGATGGCGGTGTCGAACGAGGATATCGCCCGTCGCTTCGTAGCCGAGTGCCGACGCACCCGCACTGTCCTTCCCGCGACATCCACGATCGAGCGGCTTTGTGCCGCGGCTCTCGTCGATGCCGAGCGACGCATCGAGACGAGGATCGCCAGTCGGCTGCCTATGTCGATCCGAGAACAGTTGCTGGCATTGCTCGAGGAGACGGCTGATGATCGGGTGACCCGTTTTGTGTGGCTGCGCCAGTTCGAGCCTGGCTCGAACTCTTCGTCGGCCAACCGGCTGCTCGACCGGCTCGAATATCTGCAACGCATCGATCTCCCCGAGGATCTGCTTGCCGGCGTTCCTGCCCATCGGGTGACTCGTCTGCGCAGGCAGGGTGAACGGTATTATGCCGACGGCATGCGCGATCTCCTGGAGGACAGGCGGCTTGCGATCTTGGCTGTTTGCGTCTCGGAATGGCAGGCGATGTTGGCCGACGCAGTGGTCGAAACCCACGACCGGATCGTCGGCCGTCTCTACCGTGCTTCGGAGCGTATTTGCCATGCAAAGGTCGCAGACGAAGCGGGGGTGGTGCGTGACACCCTGAAATCCTTCGCCGAGATCGGGGGCGCCCTGGTCGATGCACAGGATGATGGCCAGCCGCTGGGCGATGTCATCGCGAGTGGGTCAGGGTGGGACGGCTTAAAAACCCTTGTTGCAATGGCAACCAGGCTGACCGCCACCATGGCCGACGATCCGCTCAATCATGTGCTCGACGGTTATCACCGCTTCCGCCGATACGCTCCACGCATGTTGCGCCTGCTCGATCTGCGAGCTGCGCCCGTTGCACTGCCGCTTCTGGAAGCGGTGACGGCCCTTCGTACCGGTTTGAACGATGCCGCGATGACCAGCTTCTTGCGGCCCAGCTCGAAATGGCATCGCCACCTTCGGGCCCAGAGGGCTGGCGACGCTCGCCTATGGGAGATCGCGGTGCTGTTCCATCTGCGCGATGCGTTCCGCTCCGGAGATGTCTGGCTTACTAGGTCCCGGCGCTATGGCGATCTGAAACACGCACTCGTTCCGGCACAATCCATCGCGGAAGGCGGTCGTCTCGCTGTGCCATTGCGGCCGGAGGAATGGCTGGCAGACCGGCAAGCTCGCCTCGACATGCGGTTGCGCGAGCTTGGCCGTGCCGCTCGCGCAGGCACGATCCCGGGCGGGTCGATTGAAAACGGCGTTCTGCATATCGAGAAACTCGAAGCCGCCGCGCCGACAGGCGCCGAAGATCTGGTGCTCGATCTCTACAAGCAGATCCCGCCCACGCGCATCACCGATCTCCTGCTGGAGGTGGATGCGGCGACCGGCTTCACCGAAGCGTTCACCCATCTGCGCACAGGAGCACCCTGCGCTGACCGGATCGGGCTAATGAACGTTATCTTGGCGGAAGGGATCAACCTCGGCTTGCGCAAAATGGCGGATGCGACAAACACCCACACCTTCTGGGAATTGATCCGCATTGGACGGTGGCAGGTCGAGGGCGAAGCCTATGACCGGGCGCTGGCCATGGTGGTCGAGGCACAGGCAGCGTTACCCATGGCCCGGTTCTGGGGCATGGGCACGTCGGCTTCGAGCGACGGACAGTTCTTCGTCGCTACAGAGCAAGGTGAGGCCATGAACCTGGTCAACGCGAAATATGGCAATACCCCGGGCCTGAAAGCCTATAGCCACGTCTCCGACCAATATGCGCCGTTCGCAACCCAGGTGATTCCTGCAACGGCAAGCGAAGCGCCTTACATCCTCGATGGCCTGCTGATGAACGATGCTGGACGCCATATCCGCGAGCAGTTCACCGACACGGGCGGCTTCACCGATCACGTCTTTGCCGCATGTGCCATTCTCGGCTACCGGTTCGCTCCGCGCATCCGCGACCTGCCATCCAAACGGCTCTACGCGTTCAATCCGTCGGCCGCCCCGGCGCACCTGCGAGCGTTGATCGGCGGAAAGGTCAACCAAGCCATGATCGAGCGCAATTGGCCCGACATCCTGCGCATCGCCGCCACCATTGCTGCCGGGACCGTCGCGCCAAGCCAGATTCTGCGGAAACTCGCCTCCTATCCGCGGCAGAACGAGCTCGCGACAGCCCTGCGGGAAGTCGGTCGCGTCGAGCGCACCCTGTTCATGATCGACTGGATTCTGGATGCCGAACTCCAACGGCGTGCCCAGATCGGGCTCAACAAAGGCGAAGCTCATCATGCGCTGAAGCGGGCAATCAGCTTCCACCGCCGCGGTGAAATCCGCGACCGTTCCGCCGAAGGCCAGCATTACCGCATCGCCGGCATGAATCTGCTCGCCGCCATCATCATCTTCTGGAACACCATGAAGCTCGGCGAGGTCGTTGCAAACCAGAAACGCGATGGAAAGCTGCTATCGCCCGATCTCTTGGCCCATGTTTCGCCGCTCGGATGGGAACACATCAATCTCACCGGAGAATATCGCTGGCCAAAGCCTTAGCGTAGGATTCCGCCCCCTCCCGCAAACGACCCCTTGATCGGGGGAGGCTCCGGCCTCGTGCCGTTGATGGCAATGATCCGGCAGCGCCGCGCATTGGCCCAAGCCGTTCCGACAGCGTTGCTCCTGTCCGCACGAACCGCCGAGGACGTTCTCTTCTCAGAAGAACTTCATTGCATCGAAATCAGCGATCCGGCGTTCGTCCTGGCGCTCGCGATTACGCGCGAGAAACCGGTTCGCGCATCGGACTTTGCGCGACGGATCGACGGCATGATGGTCCAAGAAATTCTAACCAGGCTTCAGGGAAAGCCGACGCAAGTGTTCGTCTGCGGGTCTAACGGATTCGTCAACATCGCAACCGATAGCGCGCTGCTGGCGGGCTTGGACGCCTCCATCATCAAGACGGAGCGCTACGGGGGCTAGCGGCGCGAGCTATCTCACGTCGCGCCGATCGTAGACGTGCGCCCTGGGAAGCTTTGGCGATCAACGTGAACCGTTTTGCCGAACACAGTCTTCGTACCCCCCGGCCTCTAGAACGCCTTCGCTCGCGATACCTGGCTCGACATCAAGCTCAATTTGAAAGTTCCTGCACTATCCGTCGTCCTGATATGCTCGACCAGCATGATGGGCGATTCGAGCGGGACCGCTTCCGTCCCAATCGAGGCTCGGTTACCTTAGAGCATCGGCTCGGCGCTACAGGAGGCGCGTGCGGCCTCTGCCTGGCGGTGAAAGCACTTTGGGCCATGTCGCCTGGATAGCGGCCAATCGTCAGCATCTGCTCCGATGTCGGCCAAGGTGCAGTCGCCATCTTTGAACGCCGCGAATTGGAGATCAACGCCATGACAGCGATCCGCGTGCAACTGCCGGAGATGCAATATGACAACTGATGTATTGCTGTACACCACGAATTGGTGCCCGTTCTGCCGCCGAGCGAAGGCGCTCCTCAAGGAAAAGGGCGTGCGATGGAAGGAGCTCGATATTGAGGCGGATCCGGCTCACCGGCAGGCCATGGCGGAAGCGTCGGGGCGAAGCTCCGTGCCGCAGATCTTCATCAATGGCACCCTTATCGGTGGCTCCGATGAGCTATTCGCGCTCGATGTCAGAGGCGAGCTCGACAAACTTCTCGGGCGCAACCCGCCTGCCACCTGAGGAGGTGCGGCTTGGGGCAGCCAGCCCGCGAGCCTTCGCCGGTTGATGAATACAAAAGGAGAGTCCGTTGGTCTCAGCCATCTGGAAAGACACTACTATCGCCACAAGCGACGAAACAGTCATCGTCGAGGGAAATCACTACTTCCCACCGTCAGGAGTCGACCTGAGCCTGCTTGAGATGAGCCCGCACACATCTGTCTGTCCGATCAAAGGCGCCGCGCGCTTCTTTCATGTTCGCGCGGGTGACGCGCTCAACGTGAACGCCGCTTGGACCTATCCCGCCCCCACTCCGGATGCCGAGGGTATCCGGGATTACATCGCTTTCTGGAAAGGCGTGGACGTTGCCTAGCAGACTGGACGGACGACTTCGCTGATAGCCATGCGGGCGCCGACATCTCAATTATCCTGCCCACCCCGGGCCTCGTCGGCTGCAGGAATCTGCCCGGCACCTTAGCGCGACCCGGCACTGGCGGTCTCGCACCCGCCGCGCCTCTGTTCTATCAATAAGGATGGATGACATGGAGCATTCCGAGTTCGATGCCGCTTTCGCGAAGCTTGCGGAGGGATACAGAGAAGGGACTTATGAAGGCCGGCGTTTCAGCTTGATCGTCCGGCGATCTGGGGACGGACGTCGCAACAGTCTGTTCGCCAGGGAGTTGGACGGGACTGACATTGTCAGCTTCAACCTCTTCCGCGTTACATCAGATAGGACATTGTTGAAGCCGTGCGAAATGTCCGCCGAAAAGGTCGTAGCGTTCGTGCTGGAGTTCCGACCGGACACCTGACGGGCAGAAGAAGATCCCGGCCAACCGGCGCGCCTGCGACGGCCGGCTATCTAAGGCTGCGCAAGCCTATAGCCGCAGCTCATTGCACTTCGTCTGGCGAGGAATTCAACATCGATACGTCGCCATCCGCGGGGATATCGGTACAGGCGCCCGTGTAAGCCAGATTGAGAAATCCTAAGCGATGACTAACACCAATGACGCCACCCTTCCGACACATTCTATTCTTGAGGAATGCACAGCGATGGCTGTCGTCAACGCTCTGAAGATTATTCTGAAGAACAGCTACGCGATCTACCTTAAGACAAAAAATGCCACTCGGGCGCATCCCGCCCCTACTTCAGGGACTTTCACTTGCTTCTCGCTCTGTCACTCACAGCATCGGCACGCCCATGACGCATGGTATCCAGGCCTCATAATTTTCCCATATAACCTTCTTGTCTTTTGCGCACCCAGAAAGACTCGAGGCTTTAACTGGACAGATGAGCCCTCGAGGGTAGTGTTCACCTGATTGGCTTTCTCATATCTGATGTTGATTCGCACAGTGTGCCAACCAGGTGATAGTTTCAAAAAACCTGCGCTTCAGAGCGAATTAGACGATCTTCGATAAGAGCGATCCGCCTCAAAATCCAAAACATCTAACATTGTCCTAGAGCCATATTTGTACCTAGTACTATGGCGCTCCCATTAACACATTTGATGATGCACAGAAAACTTAGCTCATGATAGCTTTCAGCTAACAGCTATTCGGAAGCCCGAAAGGATTCAACCGTTTAAGCGTGAACCGTCGATTATAAATACTTTCGTAAGTTAGCTTTAAAGGACGCTTTTAGTCCTTGTAAATACGCATTACGACTCCACAGCTACCAAATCCATACGGCGCCAGCAACCATTAAAACACCCGACACTACTAAAACAATAGTAGAGGCGCGATTGCTGCCTTTCAAAGTATGACCAACACCCACATCCATAACTAGGTGTCGAATTCCGGCTACGAGATGATAAATAAATGAAGAGTATACCAACCAGAAACTAACTTTGCCGAAAGGTGAAGAAAAAATCTCCTTGACTTCATTAAAACCCTTTTCTGACTCCAACGATTTGCTCAGCATATACAGTATCAGTCCCAGAAAAATAAAGAGCATAATTCCTGAAATCCGGTGCAGAATCGATGTAAGCGCCGTGAGAGGAAGCTGAATGGTTCGAATATCAAGATTAACCGGCCGCTTTTTATTCATTTTGACTCCAGTCAACAATTCTAGTGGGGGATTTCAGTTTTCGATCTCATTCATCATAGCAGCTGTAACGAGTGCGATCCATGAACCCCACCTATCACATGATGGGGCAGCAGGTTACCGTGGCATCTCTGGCGAGCAGTTCCACGGCAGAAGAGCTTCGTAGTCGGCCACCGAGGATGCATACGGCAGGCGCTCAAGTACGTGGCGCAGCCACGTATAGGGCTCCTGGCCGTTGACCTTGGCGGTCTCAACCAAGCTGTAGATCTTTGCGCTGGCACTGGCGCCGTTCACGGTGTCGCTGAACAGCCAAGCCTTGCGCCCGATGACAAATGGCTTGATCGCACGCTCCGCAAGGTTGTTGTCGATCGGCAAATGGCCGGCCTCGACATAGCGTTCCAACCGACTCCAGTTGTTGGCCAGATAGTGCACGGCCTTGCCCAGCACACTTTGCGGTGTGACCTGGGAGTACGTCTTGTCCAGCCAGCTTTTCAATTGGCCGAGGATCGGTAGGCTTCTTTCTTGGCGACCGATGAACCGCTGTTCGTCGCTGACTTCCTTGAGGTCGCGCTCGATGCCGTACAGCTTGTTGATCATCGCCAGCGCTACATCGGCGCGGCCCGTCTTACCCTTGGGCTGCACTTTCTGCGCATCGACGAACTTGCGTCGAGCATGAACCATGCACGCCAGCCGCTCGATATCGGGCTGCAACGCCAACGCGTTGTAACCGGCGTAATCATCGGTCATCACATAGCCGCGATACCCTTCCAGCAGGCGTAACGGTACTTCCTGCGCACGGCTGGTGGTGTAGTCAAATAGCACAACTTGTCGATCAGGCGGGCCGCTGGCCTGCACCCACATCCAAGATTGGCTGGTCGGGTCGCGGTCTGGCTCTTTCAAGACCTGTACGCGCGTTTCGTCGCAGTGAATCACCGGACTTTCCAGCAGCCGGTCACGCATCAGGTTTAACAGTGGCTGGAAGTGTTCGCTGCACTGGATCACCCAACGCGCCAGAGTTTGTCGTGGAATGTGGATGCCGTGTCGGGACAGTACGCTTTCAAAACGGTGCAGCGGCAAGCCATCGACGTACTTGGTCGTCAGCAGCATGGCCAGCACGCTGGGGCTGGCCATGCTCTTTTCGATCAATTGGGCTGGCTTGTCAGCGGTAACCGGCGCGGTTTCGCAGCCCCGGCACCCGTAAATCTTGCGCACGTGTTTGAGTACGCGGATCTGCATCGGCACGATGTCGAGCTGCTCGCTGGTTTCCTCGCCAATGACATGCTTGCGGCAACCACAGGCGCAGGTCAGTTCGTGCTCGGGCAGGTCGTGGATGACTTCGACCCGAGGCAGATCGGCCGACAGTGGTTTGCGTTTGCCGCGACGTTTGGCAGGCGCAACGACTTCTTCGTCGGCATCGTCAACCACCGCCAGTAGCGGGTCGCTTTCGGGTTCGTTGAACATCGCCAGTTGCGGCGTGTTGGGATCGACAGTTTGCTCGGACTTACGGCCAAAGAAACGGTCACGCCATAACTTGATCTGCTCTTTCAGGTCGTCGATGTGTGTCGTATAAGCCTCCTTGACCTCCTGCTCGCGCACACGGGCAGCCGATTGCTCACACGCACGAGCAGCGTAACTCTCAAGCAGCATTTGCTTAAGCAGAACAGGGTCATCCGGGAGGTTGTCGGGCACTGAAATCATGGCCCGGATTATACCGGGTCAGGCGACGAAACGGGGCGTCAGAACCTGATGCGGACGGTTGCGCCAGAGGTCTAAGCCGTCGAGTAACCAGTTAAGTTCCTGGACGGTCAGGACGATGGCTTCGTCGGTGGCGTCGGGGGAAGTTTTGAAACGTTCGGCTTCGAGGCGCTTGAGCCAAAGGCAGAAGCCGTTGCGCTCCCAGTACAACACCTTGATGCGGTTACGGGCTTTATTGAGGAAGACGAAAAGTACGGGGTCGAACACGGCGACTTTGATGTCCAGCTCGACCAGGGCGGTGAGGCCGTCGATGGATTTTCGAAAATCCACAGGCTTGGGATAGAGGTACACCTTTTCGACTTTGCTGTCGGGACGCATCATGGCGGACTGGCTCCAGAAAGAAATCGGGAGCGCAGCATCGGGCTTCAGGTAGTCGCTTGGAATGTGGGCTTCATGGAGCGGATACGCTGTAACTAAGGCTGGCGGCGACAATAATGGAGATATTCGGGGCTTACGTTGCATTTTGAGGTCGCAAGTGCATGTGCGTAAATTGAAGCAAATTGCAAGGTTATGCCCAATAGGTAGCTAGCTTATTAATTTAACAAAAGTGACGTGTGTCGTTCTGCAGGGCATGCTGTTCCCCAACCCTGGAAAACCTATCCTCTTTAACACGTCAAAGTCGATTGATAGGCTTGCTGCAACAGCTATCTGCCCGGTTGAAGTCGAAGATCGATGTATCTGTAGGGTTTGGAAATAAATGCGGGCGCCCACCGCACTCACGGCTCAGTTACCATTCTTTGTGCATCGCGGCCGCGCGGCTAGTTGGTAGCTGTTCTAAGCCTAGTCAGTGCCGCCCTTCGCCCCAAGCCCCATAGTCAGATTTGAGAAATGACAGTAGGCGATGCCGCAACGCGCTTCATCGACCTATGTAAAACGACTCCTTTATCGAAATAGTGCACTCATCGCTCTCCACGGCGATCCCTTCATCGCGAATTGCACCGCCCAAGACGATCTGCACTGAAATCAATACTTTCTGATGCCTCTTGATTAGAGATGCCAGCCATAATCATCTCATCGCCAACGCATACGGCGTTCGGCAGCCAACACACTCTCACTCACTACTGGAAGCTCAGACATGAAAACCATAGGCATTGAAAACTCGAAGTCCAGCGTACAGGCCCACTTAACGCTTGGAACCAAAACTATGGGGCTAGGTATCTATGGCGCGTACTTGGCTCTCGCTATTATTTACTTCTGGTTCGGCGGCATGAAATTTACCCACTACGAGGCCGAGGGCCTGGTTCCACTGGTGAGCAACAGCCCGCTTTTGGGATGGGTGTATAGCATTTTTTCGGTCGACATGTTCTCCAGCCTGCTCGGCATACTAGAGATTTCGATCGGCACTCTGATCGCAGGCCGCATGCTGTCGCCCAAACTATCCGTGGTAGGAGGCGCTCTGTCTGCAGGCCTGTTCTTCACAACCCTTAGCTTTATGTTTTCCACTCCGGGCGTCATTGAGCCTAGTTTAGGGTTTCCGGCGATTTCCGTTGCGCCAGGTCAGTTTCTGCTTAAAGACTTAGGGTTGCTTGCTGTTTCGATATTTGTGGCAGGCCATTCGCTGGTTGAACTGGAAAAACGTAAAATTAATGCATAATTTTTTCAATGGCTTAAGGCAGTAATGCCTTAGGCCTTTTTGCCATCATTTTCCCCCGCCAGATCTTTCAACCAGTCACGAGGGCTCAACCCCGTCTTGCGTCTAAATGCGCGAGACAGCGCCGAAGGACTTTCGTAGCCGACTTGAGCTGCAATCAGCGTAATCGAGCGCCCTTCTCGCATCAGCTTCTGAGCCAGGCTAACTCGCCAACTCAACAAATAATCAGCAGGCGTCTGTCCGATGACACTCTTGAAATGCACGGCATACGCAGCGCGTGACATATTTGACTCACTGGCCAGCTCTGCTATTGACCAGGCATGTTCCGGGGAGTTGTGCATCTGTAAAAGCGATCGGGCAAGCCGCATGTCGGCCAGTCCAGCCATCATTCCGGTGCGCAACTGGTGATGATCGAGCAGGTAACGGAGCAACAGAATGATTAGGAGCTCAAATAAGCGCTCAAGCGCGGCTTCCCTTCCACAATGCACATTTGCCGCCTCGGCAAACATCCACTCCAACGTGTCTGCCAGCATGGGCAGATCATCGAGTGCGAGCACCAAACAGTCCGGTAATGAAGCCGACAAAGGATTATCAATTCCGCCCTCAAACTCCATGGAAGCACACAACAACTTTGCGCCATCGGACTCACCCGCAAACAATTGATGCTTGGCGGGGCGTGGCATAAAAATCAAGCTAGGGCGAGTGAGCTGCAAATCCTTGCGATCGGGACCAAGCAACGTCACGCTGCCGGCCTGAAGCAGATGGATATAACCTCGCCGCTCGGCGCCATCGTAAGATGCAGAGCCGCATAGGTCGCCGTCATAGAACAGATTGGCCCGCACGCCGAACCGCGAGAGCAAATTAGACAAACGATCCATTGGCCGATCCTTGACGAGTCAGAACGCACAGACCATACCATCTGCGTTGTCGTTCAGTGCCTGTAGCGAACATGCCGGCGTAAATCAGCCAACGGATAAAGTGATCACTGAGCAGCTCAGCCTCCCTTTCCAGTTCGGCTGTTAAAAAAACAACACCGTTGTTTGAAAGCACCAGCAAATCAAGTGCTCACTCTTCTATTTTACGGGGTTGTACGCCGGAATCCCAGAAATTTCCGTCAGCCCAGCTCCAGTCCCGCCACGAGCGCATCCAGGTCGATGAACTTGCCGTCAGTCTGGAAGGTGTAATGCCCGTTCAGCAGGATGTGCCGCCAGGCCGCTGGCGACATCTGCGTGATCAACGCCAGCGCCTTGGCATTGCCAGCTGCCTCGTACTTCGTCAGCAGCAGGGACAGGATCGCCGAGTTGTAGAAGATGATCGCGTTGCCGATCAGCCTGGCGCACTGGTTGCTGATCTCGATTTCGATGTCGGTGCGGCCGGTCAATTCCTTCTTCCCACCGACTTGGGCGATGGTCGAGCGTAGCTGGTGATAGGACTCAATGCGGTTCTGCGAGCGGTGAACATTACGCTCCAGTTGCGGGTCGCGCAGGTAGCGCAGTGTGTAGATACTGCGGATGAGCTTGTCGAACTCGAAGATTGCGCGCCGCGTCGGGTTCGGCGCCGTATAGGTGCACAGCTTGCGGATCAGCGTGCCCTGCGTCATTTCCTTCAGGCCCAGTGTGGCGACGATTCGGTCGATGTTCGCCTTCTCACCGACGATGAGTTGCCGGTCGATCTGGCCAGCCGGCCGGATCAGGCATTTCTCGTACAATGCCAGATCATCGGCGCAATACAGCTCCTGCAACTGGTCGTCGAGGTCGGTGAAGCGCGGCTCGAAACGAAGTCCGAACCAGTGCAGGATGGCGAAGTTGGCCTTGTTGATGCTGTGCATGTCGCCGGTGATCGCGCTCGGCACGATGTCCGACGTGTTGCGGTACCAGATGTCGAACACGTGGTGAGCCTCGTACTCGTGTGCGCCTATCAGGTAGCCGTTCAACGGCACGTGATTGCACAGCAGCGTGTAGGCGACGACGCCCTTGCCGCGGCCGAAATATTTGCGCGAGTAGCGCGCCTTCACAGTTGGTCGCTCGACGCCGAATTTCTGCCCATCAACGGCACCGTACAACGAATCGAGGTCGAACGAGTAATGCGGGAAGATCGGCAGTGCGGCGATGGCGTTGCTGATGCAATCGTTGGCCACATGTAGCGTCGCCTGGCGCAGGTACTGCTGGTAGGTACTCTCCAGGACGTGGTACGGGATGTCGCTGGTACGTGCCATAACCTGGTTGCCGTGGTTCATGGCTTGGGCAATGATCACCGCCATCAGACTGTCGGCGTCGGCTACCTTCTTCGCATAGCGTGGCTGCAATGGTGTCAGCGCCGACAGGAACTGGCACTGGCCGTTGACGAAGCGAAACACGTCGGCGACATCGCAGTATGGCAGTTGCTCGTAGAGAGCTTGCTCGCGCGCCTTCTGGTTCTCCCCCTTGGGCTTGCGCCAGGTCAGTCTCTGCGTGTCCTTGTCGTATTCCAGGTGCGTCAGCTTGCCCTGTTTCAGCTCGCGATTGAACGCCACCCATTGCGCACGCAACTCGGTCGCCAGTGCATCGAGCTGGGCACTGACCGGCTGCCGCAGGAAGGGGATGTCCATCTGCGCGAGCACGGCGGCTTTCTCGTCCATCGAAACCAACTCGTCGGACAAATGCCGGTGCTGCAAGCTATCGTCAATGTAGAGCTCGCCCGCCTGGAAGCGTTTCCTGACCTGACGGTAAAGCCAGAATTCGTAACGATCGGCATGCAGGCCTGTCGGCGTGCCTTCGGCATCGAACATCAGCAGGTACGGACGCAAGCGTTTCGGCAGCGTTGCCGCCGGACATTCGTCGAGTGGCCGTTGTGATAGGCGCTGCTGCTTGGCGAACACGCTCTTGGCCCAAGTCAGCGCCGCGAGCCATGGGTTATCGGGGGCCGTGCCGGCGAAGTCGAGCGCGACGTACAGCGGCCGTAGATGGCGTCGAATGCGTTCGGCCAGGCCGTCCACCGCCTGCCAGTGCAGCGCCAGTTTGTTCAGTGGCTTGACGCTCATGCGCTGCGCCGTGTTTTGCAGCAATTCCCTGGACATGATTTTGTAGGCGCGTTGGCGCACCTCGCCGAACGGCGTCGGATCGGCCACGCTGTCGTCCACGTACAGCGACAGCAGGCGGCCAACCTGCGGCGTTTCCTGATGGCGTCGCAGCTGTTCGGCGACAAAGGACTGTTTCGCACCCGTGCGGCTCTCGTCCTCAAGTTTTTTCATGTGGAAGGCCATCGCGTCGACCAGGTTGTCGGTGAGCTGCCGGTAACGTACCCAGGCATAGCACAGCAGGTAGAGCCGGGTCTGCTCCGCCTTCAGGTGGCGCAGGTCATGGACGGTATAGAAGTTCGCCAGGCTCGCGTAGTACAGCAGGTTCTGCTGCGAGATGCCGAGCTTGGGCAGCAGCGCCTTGGCGATCCCGTGCAAGGACTTCAGCGTGGCGCGCTTCTCGCGCTCCCCTGCCATCTGACGCCAGCCGAAATCTTTAGCGTCCTGCTTGAGCGCTGCCAGTTGAGACAGGGTGTCGTCACGCACCAGGAGCTGGCCCAGCGCAGCTTTGGCCGATTCGTCCAACACTTCTGCCAGCAAGCCGCCCAAGCGCCTGCGTTCGGTGGACAGGGCTTCACTGACCAGCTCTTGTAAGGTGGTGTGGCCGGGCCGGATGATTTTGTGCTCGCTGAGCCAAACGATCAGTTCGGCGGCCACGAATCCTGGCATTACGTCGCGCCGCACGATCTGTTCAGCCTGCTGTGCCAGTTGCGGCAGGAAGCTAGCCGCCCACGACCGGTAGCCGAACAGTTCGGCGATCTGACCCCTCTGGCTGTAGTGCTCATGCTTGGTGATCGCCTTGCGTTCGAACGCTTCGCCGTGGAAATAGCGACTCAGCACGAAGGCGCAATCGTCCTCGACCTCATGCCAATCGAAGCGGAAGAAAGCATGCTTGGCCTTGAAGTAGCCGATCTGCAAGACGCAATAGACTTGGGCCTGCAGGCTAGGCCGGCTGCTGGCGAACGCCAGTTCAGATTCGGCCAACGCCAGGTATTCCAGCCGCTGAGCATCGTCGAAGTCCGGTAGGCCGTACAAGGCTTCCTGCTCTGCGTCAGAAAAGACGGTGAGTAGCTTATTCTTGTTGCTCATCGACCGTCCTTCCCGCACCACGCCAACCTGCTCGCGTCAATGTTTCGATCAACGTAGTGCGCTTGACATTGAAGTTGCGGCACACCGCCGCCTTAGACATGCCGCCATCGAGCGCGGCGACGATGGCGTCCAGCTTCTCACCAGTGATCGCCTGCGGCCGGCCGCCGATCCGGCCGCGTTTGCGTGCGGCGGCCAAGCCCGCGACGACGCGCTCCTGAATCAAGGCGCGCTCGTACTGCGCGAGCGCACCGAACACCTGGAACAGGAATTCGCCCGAGGGCGTCGTAGTGTCCAGGTTCTCTGTCAGCGAGCGGAACGCCACCCGCTTGTCCTTGAGCGAAGTCACAATGGCGAGCAGGTGCGACAGCGAGCGACCGAGCCGGTCGAGTTTCCACACCACCAGCACATCGCCGGCTCGAACGAACTCAAGCGCCCGCGCCAAGCCGGCACGGTCATCCTTCGCGCCAGAGGCACGATCCTCAAACAGGTGACGCGGATCGACGCCGGCGGCGAGCAGCGCGTCGCGCTGCAAGTCCGTGCTCTGGCGGTCGGAGTCCGACGACACGCGCATGTAGCCAACCAACATAGGCGGATAACCATCAAAAACAGGTTTCCGCATAATAGTGAATAGCGATAGAGTTTTCCGTACATTTTTGAGGGGGTGTTGCACAGGTAGCACAGCGGCGGCTGACAGCCTGTCGCAAAACAAATGTTTTACGACACCTCCTTGAGGTTGCCGCGTTTACATCATTACCTGAACAGGTATAAAATTCCGTCATGACAAACAAAGAAAAACCGCTCGAATGGATCGCGAGCAGCCACAAGGATTTGATGGCGTTGCCGTCCGACGTGCGTCGCCGTTTCGGTTACGCGCTCTCGTTGGCGCAGATAGGCGATCAGGATGACGCAGCAAAGGTGCTCAAGGGGTTCGGTGGTGCCGGCGTGCTGGAGGTCGTCGAAGACGATGCCGGCGGCACCTATCGAGCGGTATACACGGTCAAGTTTGCGGAAGCGGTGTTCGTCCTGCACTGCTTCCAGAAGAAGAGCAAGAGCGGAATCGCCACGCCAAAGGCCGACATGGACATCATCCGCGCTCGGCTGAAGGTGGCCGAGGTATTGGCACAGGAGCTACGAAATGCAAAAACGAATCATTGAAGGCGTCGAGGTTCAGCGCAGCTCGGGCAACGTCTTTGCCGACCTTGGACTGCCTGACGCTGAAAAGCTCAAGATCAAGACCGGCCTGGTGGTCGAGATCAGGAGGGCCATGCGCGCCCTTGGGCTGACTCAACAAGCGGCGGCCAAACGCATGGGCATCCCGCAACCGAAGGTGTCGGGCATGATGCGCGGCGACTTCACCAATCTATCCGAACGCAAGCTGATGGATTGTCTGAATCGCCTCGGCTACGACATCGAAATCAAGGTACGGCCAGCAGCCGAGCCGATCGGGCATCTAACGCTCGCAACCGCTTAATCGGAGCTCTCCTGATGGCAGCCCGCATCACCGACGACGAATGGGACGAACTGACTCCCGAGAATTTCGATACCACGGCACTGCTGCGTGCAGTCGATGCCGTGGACGTGCTGCGCGGCGATTTGAATGACAGCGCAGACGGCGCACCTCCGCAACTGCGCACCGACCTGTTGAAGCTGCATCAACTGGCAATGGCCGCGTTCAACGAGGGATCACGCAGCCGAGTGGCTGAGCTATTTGATCTCGCCGTGGATCTTCAGGATCAGGTTGATCATCTGATGACCTCGCTGGAACAAGTGCAAGAAACCCTGTCCCGGTGACGGCGCTCTACCCAGAAAGCCTGTCCTGAATGTTCTTGGAGACAACCACATCATGAGCCGCAGCCGCCGCAAAACGCCCATCGTTGGGCACACGACCTGCCGTAGCGAGCGCGAGGACAAGAAACTCTGGCATCAGCGCTGGCGAACCCACGAGCGCACCGCGCTGGCCAGCGCGTCGCCGGAAGCTCTATGCGCCCATCTGCCTCTACTGGAAAACCAGGTCAGCAACGTCTGGTCGATGGGTAAGGATGGCCGCTCCTACTGGCCCATCAAGCGCCAGGCCGCCACGGCGGATCGCATTGCCAACCACAAGGGACGCAATCCGCAAGAGCGCGCCTCCCTGAAAAAGCGTCTGCTGCGCAAGTGGATGAGCAAATGAACCTGTCCACCATCGAGGCGCTGGCTATCGCTTGGGCGCGAATCGCTGAAGAAGCAGAACTCCCAGCCGGCTACGAGGGCACGGCGACGCCAGAGGCGCATCGGGCCTGCGAGGTGATCCAGGAGCGGATTCGAGAGCACGTCGTCGCCACCAATGACATGCGGCTGTTCGGCCTGCTGCACCTGCTTGGGCAGGCGTCGCTGCGCATGGAGCAAGCGCTGTGGCCGGAAGAATATGCGCGGATGACCCGCGAGGTCGAGGAAGCTCTCCGAGAGGCCGACGACCCCAACGCCAAGTCGTACACCCACGAAGAAGTCATGCAGGCGATGCAGGAACGCATCGACCGAGCGCGAGACAAAGCCATGTTGATCGGCTGACGGAAATTTCGGCGGTTCCGGCTGATCCAAGAATCTTGGCGTGACCTTACCTCCGCTCTACCGCTGGGTGCCAGCCTCGGCGCACGCCTAACCACCCAACTCAGAAAGGAAAATAAGTTGGTAAAACGCATTCCCGTATCCGAGCTTCGTCTCGGCATGTACATCCACAAGCTCGCCTGCTCTTGGGTTCGACACCCATTCTGGCGCGGCAGCTTCCTGCTGACCGAGCCTCAGGATCTCTCTGCCATTCGAGAATGTGGCGTCGGGGAGGTCTGGGTCGACTTGGCCAAAAGCCAAGTCGACCCAGAGAGCCCAGAGAGCCCAGAGAGCCCAGAGCCCAGAGCCCAGAGCCCAGAGCCCAGAGCCCAGAGCCCAGAGCCCAGAGCCCAGAGCCCAGAGCCCAGAGCCCAGAGCCCAGAGAATTGTCGGAGGAGCAATCTCTGCCGTCTAGTCCACTAAGCAAGAAAAGTGACGGCGCAACCTCAATGGAGAGCGAAATGTGTTATGCACGGAAACTCTGTCTTGCGGCCAAGTCCCAAGTCATGGACATGTTCCAGGAAGCCCGGCTTGGCAAGGCCGTCGACCCAAGCACGACGTTGCCGCTGGTCGGAGAAATCGCTGCCTCGGTGCTGCGCCAACCTCATGCCCTCATCAGCGTCGCACGCATCAAAACGCACGACGATTACACCTACCTGCACTCGGTTGCCGTCTGCGCCCTGATGCTATCGCTGGCCCGGCATCTCGATCTAGACGAGGAGCAAACGCGCCTGGCTGGCATCGGCGGACTGATGCACGACCTAGGCAAGGCCGCGATGCCGCTGGAAGTGCTTAACAAACCAGGCAAGCTCACCGATGCCGAGTTCGCCATCATGAAGCGCCACCCTGTGGAGGGCGCAAAGATGCTGCGCGCAGGCGGGGCCGAGCCCGGGGTGGTGGACATTGCCCTGCACCATCACGAGAAGATCGACGGAACCGGCTACCCGGATCGCTTGGCCGGTGACGCCATTTCACTCCTGGCCCGCATGGGCGCAATCTGCGACGTCTATGATGCCGTGACGTCGGAGCGAGCCTACAAAAAGCCGTGGGACCCGTCCGCGGCGATGCGGCAGATGGCCAAGTGGGAGGGCCATTTCGACAAACGCATCTTCCACGCCTTCGTCAAGGCCGTGGGCATCTACCCCGTCGGCTCCTTGGTTCGCCTGTCCTCTCAGCGTCTGGCCGTTGTCGTTGAGCCGGGAATGGAATCACTGCTGACTCCCAAGGTTCGCGTGTTCTTCTCGCTACGCTCGAGAGAGCCGATCCCGATGCAGACCATCGACCTGGCGGCCACGAGTTGCAAGGACAGTATCACTGGCCCCGAAGACCCGACGCTCTGGAACTTCAAGAACCTCGACGACTTGTGGATGGAATAGCCCCCACAAAACGACGGCCCCGTGAGGGAGCCGTTGAACATCGTCGAGCGATGCCCGTCCAGGGAGGGATGGCCGAGCTCGATTCTCCAGAAGGTAGCTGGTGACACGAGTGTTGAGCCCACCCAACTAGGGTGACGGAAATTTCTGGGGTTCCGGCTTACATCCCCCTCAAGCACCTGGTCGAGTTGGTCGGCGAGCTGGCAGAGCGCAAGGTCGGCTTACAGAGCCTGAATGACCCCATCGACACCACCCACGCCCAAGGCCGCCTGGTGTTCAACCTGTTCGCCTCGCTGGCGGAGTTCGAGCGCGAGCTGATCCGCGAGCGGACTCAGGCGGGTCTGTCGGCCGCACGGGCGCGTGGCCGGATCGGTGGCCGTCCCAAGGGCCTGCCAGCCAAGGCTGAGGCCACCGCCATGGCGGCCGAAACCCTCTACCGCGAAGGTCGCCTGAGCGTCAGCGCGATCGGCGAGAAGCTGCACATCTCCAAGAGCACGCTGTACAGCTACCTGCGCCACCGTGGTGTCGAGATCGGCGCGTACCAGAAGAGCGCCAGGTCACGCGACCAGCAGCCTTCGGCCGCGTCGCCGGCAGAGCCGCCCGCCGCCGAGCGGGTGGCCACCGTCACCCTGCGCCTCGCGGTGGTGAATAACAGCAAGTTCGTGCGCGGCCGGAAGCGGGCCACGGAGAACATTGAGCGCTACTGCCTGGAGCCCTATGGCATGAAGCGGCTGGATGCCGGCCACTATGAGTTGACCATTCCGTATCGGAGCGACGATGAGCTGGACAAGAGCGTGCATGACCTGCTGACCGAGATCAGCCAGGAGGCCGACATGCGCAACTGTTTTGTCGAGATGGGCGCCTGGGAAGAAGACACCGAAAAGCGTTGGTAGGGCTTACGTTGGTTTTTGGTTCCATTGCTCCCCAAACCCCACGGTCTTGTAGATCGTCATGCCCACGCTCGACGCCGAGGCCGAAAGCAAGGCACAGAAAAGCAGCAAGCGGGCGGCGGCTGGCATGATGGTGGCTTTTTGACAGATATGGTCTGTCGAAGACTAGCAGCGGGATTTGAGAGCGGTATTGCAGCCGGTCGGAAGAACCCGGCAGGTTGATGCAGACCTTGTGGGAACGGGCAAGCCCGCTCCCACAGGGTTTTGTGTATGGCCTTGATCAGGCGCCGGGCGTGAAATGCTTCTGCTGTGTACCACGGGCAATCAGGCGCGACAGGTAGTCGAGTTTCTGCGCATCCTGGTCGACGAACTTGAAGGTCAGCTGCAGCCAGTCACTTTCTGGCTTGGGCTCCAGCGCCGCGATGGCGTGCAGGTAGCCGTTCAGGCGCGCCACTTCCGCGTTCTCACCCTGCTCCAGGTCGAGCACTGCGCCCTCCAGCACCTGTGGCAGCGTTGTACTGCGGCGCACCACCAGTAACGCTTCCTTGAGGCTCAGCGCCTTGATCACGCAGGGCTGGGTGCCGCTGGCCAGGCGCAGCTGACCCTGCCCCCGCCCGACCTGGGCCGCCGCAGCCGCGGCCGTCTGTGGCTTCGGCGCATTGAGCAAAGGCTTGGCCGCCGCGGCAGCAGCAGGTGCCGCCACCTTGGCCGCTTCAGGCTTGCCACCGGTCAGTGCGCTCAACGAGTCGTTGGCGAAGGCCGAATTCACCCGTGCCGGTGCACCAGCCATCAGGCTCTCCAGCTTGCCGATCTTGCTCAGGGCTTTCTTCACCTTGGTCAGCAGCTGCTCGTTGGTGAACGGCTTGCCGACGAAGTCGGAGACGCCGGCCTGGATGGCCTGGATCACGTTCTCCTTGTCACCACGGCTGGTCACCATGATGAACTGCAGGTCCTTCATCTCGGGCTGCTGACGGCACCAGGTCAGCAACTCAAGGCCAGACATCTCCGGCATCTCCCAGTCGCACAGCACCAGGTCGAACGGCTCCTTGGCCAGCATGGCCATGGCTTTGCGACCATTGACCGCGTCTTCGATGACCATGCCCGGGAAAGCATTGCGCAGGCACTTCCTGACCAGGTCACGAATGAACGGCGCGTCATCCACGACCAGCACATTGACTTTACTCATCGATACTCCTCTTGAACCCGACTAGCCTACCGCGCAATGGTGGCCACTTGCCAACTCTAGGGTCACGCCGGGACTTCTTCGCATCGTTCGCGGGTGCCTGCTGATTGCTCTGCCACACACGCAAACGCCCGGCACGGGCCGGGCGTCGATGCTCGGGAGCAATCTTATTTATCGTCAGGTTTGCCCGGAACATTAGCGCTTTCGGCCGCATCCCCCACAGAGCCTTCGACTTCAGCCTTCATGCGCTTGAGGCCCATGTGACGGACATCGGTGCCGCGCACCAGGTAGATCACCAGCTCCGAAATGTTTCGCGCGTGGTCGCCGATCCGCTCCAGCGAACGCAACACCCAGATCACGCTGAGCACCCGCGAGATCGAGCGCGGGTCTTCCATCATGTAGGTGACCAGTTCACGCAGGGCCGTCTTGTACTCGCGGTCGATGGTCTTGTCGTACTGGGCCACCGACAGTGCCAGGTCGGCATCGAAGCGGGCGAAGGCATCGAGGGCATCGCGCACCATGTTGCGCACCTGGTCGCCGATGTGGCGCACCTCGACGTAGCCGCGCGGCGACTCGCCTTCTTCGCAGAGCTGGATGGCGCGGAGAGCGATCTTGGTCGATTCGTCACCAATGCGCTCCAGATCGATCACCGACTTGGAGATGCTGATGATCAGGCGCAGGTCGGAGGCCGCCGGCTGGCGACGGGCGAGGATGCGCAGGCATTCCTCGTCGATGTTGCGCTCCATCTGGTTGATCTGTTCATCGACTTCACGCACCTGCTGAGCCAGACCCGAATCGGCCTCGATCAGCGCGGTGACGGCATCGTTCACCTGCTTCTCGACCAGGCCGCCCATGGCCAGCAAGTGGCTGCGCACCTCTTCGAGTTCGGCGTTGAACTGCTGGGAAATATGGTGGGTAAGGCTTTCTTTGTTGATCATCGTTTCGCTCCGCGAAGCAGCAAGCTGCAAGCATCAAGTGGTTCGTCTCATTCCCTGTGGGAGCGGGCTTGCCCGCGAACACCGGCGAAGCCGGTGCCACACACCGCGGCGCCTGCTTCGCGGGCACGCCCGTTCCACAGGAGCCGCAGGGCTGCTAGCCGTAACGACCGGTGATGTAGTCTTCGGTCTGCTTCTTCGCCGGGTTGGTGAACAGGGTGTCGGTATCACCGAATTCGACCAGTTTGCCCATGTACATGAACGCGGTGTAATCCGAAACACGGGCCGCCTGTTGCATGTTGTGGGTCACGATGACGATGGTGTATTTGGACTTCAGTTCGTAGATCAGCTCTTCGACCTTCAGCGTCGAGATCGGGTCCAGCGCCGAGCACGGTTCGTCGAGCAGCAGCACCTCAGGCTCCACGGCGATGGTACGGGCAATCACCAGACGTTGCTGCTGGCCGCCGGACAGGCCCAGGGCGGACTCGTGCAGGCGGTCCTTGACCTCGTCCCACAAGGCGGCGCCCTTCAGTGCCCATTCCACGGCTTCATCGAGCACGCGTTTCTTGTTGATGCCCTGGATACGCAGGCCGTAGACCACGTTCTCGTAAATGGTCTTGGGGAACGGGTTGGGCTTCTGGAACACCATGCCGACCCGGCGACGCAGCTCGGCCACGTCTTCGCCCTTGCGGTAGATGTTGTTGCCGTAAAGGTTGATGGCACCTTCAACGCGGCAGCCGTCGACCAGGTCGTTCATGCGATTGAAGGTGCGCAGCAGGGTCGACTTGCCGCAGCCGGACGGGCCAATGAAGGCGGTCACGCGTTGCTTGGGAATGTTCATCTGCACGTCGAACAGGGCTTGTTTGTCGCCGTAGAACAGGCTCAGGCCCGGCACTTCGATGGCCACGGTTTCTTCAGCCAGGCGCAGGCCCTGCTTGTCACGACCCAGGGCAGACATGTCGATGCCGTGGGTATGGGAATCATGCTGCATGGTCAACTCCATACGCTATCAATACGTTTCAAAGGGCCGCCGATTGGCAGGCGGCACGCTTGCAATCCAGGCTCAGCTGTCTAGCGCCTTGTACTTCTCGCGCAGGTGGTTACGGATCCACACCGCCGACAAGTTGAGGGTTGCGATCACCAGCACCAGCAGCAGCGCGGTGGCATATACCAGCGGCCGCGCAGCTTCGACGTTAGGGCTCTGGAAACCGACGTCGTAGATGTGGAAGCCCAGGTGCATGATCTTCTGGTCCAGGTGCAGGTACGGGTAGTTGCCGTCCAGCGGCAGCGATGGCGCCAGCTTCACTACACCCACCAGCATCAGCGGCGCCACTTCACCGGCGGCACGGGCCACGGCGAGGATCATGCCGGTCATCATCGCCGGGCTGGCCATCGGCAGGACGATCTTCCACAGGGTTTCGGCCTTGGTCGCACCCAGGGCCAGGGAGCCTTCGCGCACGGTCCGTGGAATCCGCGCCAGGCCTTCCTCGGTGGCCACGATCACCACCGGCACGGCCAGCAGCGCCAGGGTCAGCGAAGCCCACAGCAAGCCCGGGGTACCCAGGGTCGGCGCGGGCAGCGCCTCAGGGAAGAACAGGCGGTCGATCGAGCCGCCCAGTACATAGACGAAGAAGCCCAGGCCAAACACGCCGTAGACGATCGCCGGCACGCCAGCCAGGTTGTTCACTGCGATGCGGATCAGGCGGGTCACCGGGCCTTGCCTGGCGTATTCGCGCAGGTAGACCGCGGCCAGCACGCCGAACGGCGTGACGATTACCGCCATGATCAGGGTCATCATCACGGTGCCGAAGATGGCTGGGAAGATGCCGCCCTCGGTATTGGCTTCACGCGGGTCGTCGCTGAGGAATTCCCAGACCTTGGCGAAATAGGTACCCATCTTGCTGAAGCCGGACATGGCATTCGGCTGGATGGCGTGCACCACCTTGCTCAGGTTGATTTCCACTTCGCGGCCGTTGCCGTCGCGGGCCACCAGGCTGTCACGGACGAAGGCCTGGTGCAGGCCCAGCAGGCGCTCCTCGACGGCCTTGTAGCGGCTGTTCAGCTCGGCGCGTTCGGCGTCGATGTCGGCCTGGGCGGTGGCGTCGAGCTTGCCGTCCAGCTCCAGTTTGCGGCCGTGCAGGCGCAGGCGCTCGAGGCCATGGTTGATGGCCCCGATGTCTTTCTTCTCGAGGGTTTGCAGTTCGCTGTTGAGCTGGTTGGCACGCTTCAGGCGGGCTTGCAGCTCGTTCCAGGCCGCCGGGCCTTGGGCAACCACGCGGCCCTCTTCCTTGACGCTGACCAGGTAGCCGTAGAAGTTGCCCCACTCGCGGCGCTCCAGGGCGATCAGGTCAGCCGGGCGCTGCTCGTCGACCAGCCACTCGCCGACCACCCAGGTGAAGTCGCTGCCGTTGAGGTCGCGGTTACCCACCTTGACCAGCTCACGGGTCATGAACTCCGGGCCGTCGTCCGGCACCGGCAAGCCGGCGCCCTTGAGGCGGGCACGCGGTACTTCTTCCTTCTGCACCACCTCGCCGATGACGATGTGGTCGGCCTGGCCCGGCACCTTGTAGGTGGCCTGGATCAGGTCGGCCGGCCAGAAGTGGCACAGGCCGCGCACGGCGATTACCGCCAGCAGGCCGACGGTCATGATCACCGCCATGGCCACCGCGCCACCGCTGATCCAGACGCCCGGGGCGCCGCTCTTGAACCAGCCTTTGAGGGAATCCTTTTTCACGGATCGCTACCTTTCTATCAAAGCGACGAGTATTTCTTGCGCAGACGCTGGCGAATCAGCTCGGCCAAGGTGTTCATGATGAAGGTGAACATCAGCAGCACGAGGGCGGCGAGGAACAGCACGCGGTAGTGGCTGCCGCCGACTTCCGATTCAGGCATTTCCACTGCCACGTTGGCGGCCAGAGTGCGCATGCCTTCGAACAGGTTCAGTTCCATCACCGGCGTGTTGCCGGTGGCCATCAGCACGATCATGGTCTCACCTACCGCACGCCCCATGCCGATCATCAACGCCGAGAAGATGCCCGGGCTGGCGGTCAGGATGACCACGCGGGTCAGGGTCTGCCACGGCGTCGCACCCAGGGCCAGAGACCCCAGGGTCAGGCTGCGCGGCACGCTGAACACGGCGTCTTCGGCGATCGAATAGATGTTCGGGATGACCGCGAAGCCCATGGCGATACCGACTACCAAGGCGTTGCGCTGGTCGTAGCGCAGGCCAAGCGAGTGCTCGATCCACAGGCGCATGTCACCGCCGAAGAACCAGCTTTCGAGATACGGACTGACCGCCAGGGCAAACCAGCCGATCGCCAGGATCACCGGAATCAGGATTGCCGCCTCCCAACCATCCGGGACGCGCAGGCGGATAGACTCCGGCAGGCGGCTCCAGGTGAAGCCGGTCAGCAGAATGCCGAGCGGCATGATCAGGAACAGGCTGAATACGCCGGGCAGGTGGCCCTCCAGGTAAGGTGCGAGGAACAGCCCGGCGAAGAAGCCGAGGATCACTGTCGGCATCGCTTCCATCAGCTCGATCACCGGCTTGACCTTGCGGCGCATGCCCGGGGCCATGAAGTAGGCGGTGTAGATGGCGGCAGCAATGGCCAGCGGGGCCGCCAGGATCATCGCGTAGAACGCGGCCTTGAGGGTACCGAAGGTCAGCGGCGAGAGGCTCAGCTTGGGTTCGAAGTCGGTGTTCGAGGCGGTCGACTGCCAGACGTACTTGGGCTCGTCGTAGTTCTCGTACCAGACCTTGCCCCACAAGGCGCTGAAGGAGATTTCCGGGTGCGGGTTGCGCAGGCTCAGCGGCAGCAGCTTGCCACCTTCTTCAATGATGATGCGGTTGGCACGCGGCGACAGGGCCAGGATGCCAGGCCCTTCGGCGGCCTGCTCGACCAGCAAAGTGCGGTGCGCGGTGCTGTGGAACACGCCGAGCTTGCCGTCGCTGTCCAGGGCGATGAAGCCCTTGCGACGCTCTTCGGCATCGATCTGTACGATCGGCGCCTTACCCATCCTGAAGGTACGGATCTGCTTGAAGCGCTGCTCGCCATCCGGGTCGCGGGCCATGAACCACTGGGCCAGGCCGCCCTTGGAATCGCCGATGATCAGCGAGATACCCCCCACCAGCTGAGCGGTGGCGGTGATTTCGCTGTCCGCGCTTTCGGCCAGTTTGTAGCGGCCATTGAGACTCTTGTCGCGCAGGCTGAAGACATCGGCGGTGGCGCGACCGTTGATCACATACAACCACTGCTGACGAGGGTCGATGAAGATGTTCTTCACCACTTCGGTCATCTGCGGCAATTCGATACGGCTCTGCTCGGTGCTGGTCTCGCCGGTCAGCATGTTTTCGCTGCGCGACAGCTCGACCACCTGCAGGTGCGCACCCGTAGAGCCAGCCAGCAGCAGGGTGTCGCCATTGACATTGACACTCATATGCTCCAGCGCGCGGCCCTGCTCGTCGAGGACGAACGGCGCCTGGCCATATGGGTAATCGATGCCTGGGGTGATGGTCTTCTTGTTATCCGGATAGGTGACTTTGTAGGTGTGGTGGAACACCAGCGCCTGACCATTGGACAAACCGACTGCCACCAGCGGGCTGCCCGGCTGGTCCGCACTGATAGAAGCGACCTGCGTACCTGGCGGCAATGGCAGGTCGACGCGGCTTAACTGGTTACCGCTCTTGGTGTCGAAGAAAATGGCCTGGCCCTTGTCCGAAACGCGCATGCCGACCAGGTTCTGCTCTTCAAGGGCAATCATCAGTGGCTTGCCGGCATCCTGCTGCAGCCAGGTCGGCTCCAGCGCCTTCCTGCTAGTCAGCTCGGCGCCCTGGAACAGCGGCAATACCACATAAGCCAGATAGAAGAAGATCAGCGTGATGGCTGCCAGCACGGCAAGCCCGCCCACCAGTACATACCAGCGGGTCAGGCGATCCTTGAGGGCGCGCATGCGGCGCTTGCGTTGCAACTCGGGCGTATTGAAGTCAATCCGCACGGGCGGGGAGTTTGGGGTCATTGTGGAATTGGCCAGATCATTCATGCGCACACCCTAGCGGTCCCGTATGACAAAAACATGACAGTGAGTTGACGCAAAAAAGCCCGCCGCTCAGGAACCCTGGCAACGGACTGGGGAAGTCGTGGAAGAGGCCGGGCTTCAGCACCGGCCTCATCCTCAGTTACTTACTTTTTTGCAACGTTACCGGCTTGGGACAGCCCCAGGTCAGCGAGGGTCTTGTCGACCACTTTGGCCGGCAGCGGGATGTAACCATCCTTCACTACGACCTGCTGGCCAGCTTGCGACAGGACCAGCTTGACGAACTCGGCTTCCAGCGGGGCGAGAGGCTTGTTCGGCGCCTTGTTGACGTAGACGTAGAGGAAACGCGACAGCGGGTATTTGCCGTTCAGGGCGTTGGTTTCGTTGTCTTCAATGAACTCGGTGCTGCCTTTCTTGGCCAGTGGCACGGTCTTGACGCTGGCAGTCTTGTAGCCGATGCCCGAGTAACCGATGCCGTTCAGCGAGGAGCTGATCGCCTGTACGACCGAAGCCGAGCCAGGCTGTTCGTTGACGTTAGGCTTGAAGTCGCCTTTGCACAGGGCCTCTTCCTTGAAGTAGCCATAGGTACCCGATACCGAGTTGCGGCCGAACAGCTGCACCGGCTTGTTGGCCAGGTCGCCGGTCACGCCCAGGTCGCCCCAGGTCTTCACCTCGGCTTTGGCCCCACACAGGCGGGTGGACGAGAAGATCGCATCGACCTGCTCCATGGTCAGGCCCTTGATCGGGTTGTCCTTGTGCACGAACACGGCCAGAGCGTCGACGGCGACCGGGATGGCGGTCGGCTTGTAGCCGTACTTCTGCTCGAAGGCTTGCAGCTCGACGTCCTTCATCTTGCGGCTCATCGGGCCGAGGTTGGAGGTGCCTTCGGTCAGCGCGGGTGGCGCAGTCGAGGAACCGGCAGCCTGAATCTGGATGTTTACGTTCGGATATTCCTTCTTGTAGGCCTCGGCCCACAAAGTCATCAGGTTCGCGAGGGTATCGGAACCGACGCTGGAGAGGTTGCCCGAAACACCGGTGGTCTTGGTGTAGGTCGGGATCGCAGGGTCGACAGCGGCTACCGCGTTGGCGGTCGCAACGCCAGCGGCGGCAAAGGTGAGGGCCGCCATCAAACGCTTCAGTTTCATGCCTTGCTCCTAGCAGGAATATTGGGGTGTTGGATGGAACGGGGCCAAGTATCTGCAGGCCGCATGAATACGATATGACTCAATTGTGACAAATGGATGAAAGGCCATCATGAGATGGGTCGCATCCGTTCAGCAGCCAGCACCTATCCCTGTGGGAGCGGGCGAGCCCGCGAAGCAGGCACCGCGGTGTATGGCACGGGCTGCGCCCGTGTTCGCGGGCTCGCCCGCTCCCACAGGGATCGTGCCAGCCGTCAGATCAGCGCTTGTTGGCGAGCAGGTACAGGCCCACCGCCAGACCGACGGCGCACAGCCCTGCTACGTAGTAGGCAGGTGCCATCGGGCTGACCTTGAGCAGCGCGGTAACCACCATCGGCGTCAGGCCACCGAAGATGGCATAGGCGACGTTGTAGGAGAACGACAGCCCACTGAAGCGCACCACCGCCGGGAACGCCTTGACCATCACGTACGGCACCGCGCCGATCACCCCCACGCACAGGCCGGTCAGCGCATACAGCGGGAACAGCAGCTCAGGATGGGTCGGCAGGCTGTGGTAGAAGGTCCAGGAGCTGGCCAGCAGTAGCAGGCTGCCGATCACGAACACCCGTCCCGCACCGAAGCGGTCGGCCAGGCTGCCGGCACCGATGCAGCCGAAGCTGAGAAGCACGATCGCCAGGCTGTTGGCCTTGAGCGAATCGGTGGGGCTGACGTGATAGATGGTCTGCAGCAACGCCGGGGTCATCAGGATCACTACCACGATGCCGGCAGACAGCATCCAGGTCAGCAGCATCGACAGGATGATCGGCCCACGGTGATCACGCAGCACCGCGCGCAGTGGCAACTCTTCGGCCAATGCCTTGCGCTGCTGCATCTCGGCGAACACCGGGGTTTCGTGCAGCCAGCGGCGCAGGTACACCGAGAACAGGCCGAACACACCGCCGAGCAGGAACGGGATACGCCAGGCATAGTCGGCCACTTCTTCGCCGCTGTAGAGGGTGTTGATCAAGGTCGCCACCAGCGAACCGAGCAGGATCCCTGCCGTCAGGCCGGCGGTCAGGGTGCCACAGGCGTAGCCGGTGTTGCGTGCCGGCACGTGCTCAGAGACGAACACCCAGGCGCCCGGTACTTCACCACCGATGGCTGCGCCCTGGATCACGCGCATCAGCAACAGCAGGACCGGCGCCCACAGGCCAATCTGTGCATAAGTCGGCAGCAGGCCCATGATCAGCGTCGGCAAGGCCATCATGAAAATGCTCAGGGTGAACATCTTCTTGCGCCCGAGCAGGTCGCCGAAGTGGGCCATGACGATGCCACCCAGTGGCCGTGCCAGGTAACCGGCGGCAAAAATGCCGAAAGTCTGCATCAGGCGCAGCCATTCGGGCATGTCAGGCGGGAAGAACAGCTTGCCGACCACCGTGGCGAAGAACACGAAGATGATGAAGTCGTAGAACTCCAGGGCTCCGCCCAGGGCGGACAGTGAGAGGGTCTTGTAGTCACTGCGGGTCAGCGGCCGCGAGGGCTGCTCGATACTGCTCGGCACGGAGGTCATCGCTCGTTGTTCTCTTGTAGGTGACGCAGGCCGCTTGGCACGCGGCTTCTGGGTTGGGGCGAGCAGCGAAGATAGCAAATTGCCGAGCTGCGCTGAAAGCGATACAAAAACCATACAGATATTCGTGAATGCGCGGTCGTCGCCTGGCGATTGGCTATATATACTGGCCGCTCGTAGGAAAAGGTTGCTTTAACCGTGGGAAGTTGTGCGAAAACGCCGGGCTTGAGGTCAGACTGTTTCGCAGAGTTTCCCTATGGGCGCCCCGCGAAGCGGAATCAGCGTAGTATGTTGTCAGCTGAATCGTTTTCCCGGCCTTGCGCCACACCAACGAAGCGTCACGGGTCAGAGGCCCCATCGCATGATTGAGCTCGAACAAGAAGATCCTATCCCGCAAGGTGACCTGGCCTTGCAGATCACTGCACTGCCGCGCGAAACCAATGGCTTCGGCGACATCTTCGGCGGCTGGCTGGTCGCGCAGATGGACCTCGCCGGTACCGCCATGGCCAGCCGCGTCGCGGGCGGCCGGGTAGCCACTGTGTCCATCGACCGCATGGCATTCCTGGTGCCGGTGGCCGTCGGTGCACAACTGTCGTTCTACACCCAGACCCTGGAAATCGGCCGCAGCTCGATCCGCATGATGGTCGAAGTGTGGAGTGACGACCCGCTGTCCAGCGAATGGCGCAAGGTCACTGAAGCGACGTTCGTATTCGTCGCCATCGATGGCAGTGGCCGCACCCGCTCGGTGCCTCGTCGCTGAGCCTCGCGAGCGGTAAACTCATTGCACGTCACCGGGTCCAAGGCCCACAGGCAATCAATGAGACGAGCGCAATGGCTACCTTCAAGGTCGAATCCGAGCAACACGGCGAACTCAACTGCTGGCGCATCAGCAGCGACCACGCCGAACTACTGATCGCCCAGCAGGGCGCGCAGATCCTCAGCTACCAGCGTGTTGGCGAGCCACCGCTGCTATGGCTGAGCGACCAGGCCATCTTCCGCCAGGGCAAATCGGTGCGCGCCGGTGTACCGGTATGCTGGCCGTGGTTTGGCAACTTGCAGCGCAACCCCGCATCCGTGCAGGCCATGTACCGTGGCGAGCAGGCTCCCGCCCATGGCTTGGCGCGCACGCGTGACTGGCAATTGCTGGGCGTCGAAGAAAAAGGCGATGACCTGCACATCGATTTCGAGCTGCCAGAGGCCCAGGGCGATCTGCCGGACTGGCCGCATGATGTCGAGCTGAAACTGCACATCGTGCTCGGTGACGATCTCACCGTGTCCCTGAACAGCCGCAACATGGGCAACAGCCCCGTGACCATCAGCCAGGCCTTGCACAGCTACTTCGCCGTCAGCGACGTGCGCCAGGCGCAGGTCGAAGGGGTCGAGGGGCTGCAGTACATCGAGACCCTGGCCGGCTGGGAACAGCGCCAGCAGCAGGGTGCGTTGGCGTTTGCCGGGGAAACCGACCGGATCTACCTGGATACGCCGCAGAAGCTGAGCATCGTCGACCCGCACTGGGAGCGGCGGATTACCTTGACCTGCAGCGGGTCTCGCTCGGCGGTGATCTGGAATCCGTGGACCGAGCGGGCCAAGGAGCTGGCAGACATGGCCGATGACGGCTGGCAGCGGATGCTGTGCATCGAGACAGCGAATGTCTGGGATGATGTAGTGGAGCTCAAGCCCGGGGCCAGCCGGTCGTTGCAGGTCAGGATCGGCAGCGGAGCGATCTGAATTCTACTTCGGCAGGTCTGGCCTCTTCGCGGCGGTTCGGCGCCCCGAAGAGGCCAGTACAGGCAATCAGAGGTCGGCGTCTTCCACCACCCTCACCTTCCCAGCATCCAGCGCATAGGCCGCATCGGCCAGGTCATTGCTGACCTTCTCCACCTTCAGCTTGCCGCTAACCCAGAGCGGCGTGTAGATATCATCGATCTTCAAGCCTTTCGGATACCGCACCAGCACCAGCTGGTTCGGCGGCGGTGGCGGTACGTGGATGCACGCGCCCGGGTAAGGTACGAGGAAGAACAAGGTGCTGTTGCCCTTGGCGTCGCTTTCCAGCGGCACCGGGTAGCCACCCAGGCGGATGTCCTTGCCATCCATGGCCGCCACGGTCTTGGTCGAATACATCACCGCCGGCAGGCCCTTGCTCTGCTTGAGGCCGCCCTTGGCGGTGAAGGTGCCATTGGCTTCCGGCGAGTTGTGATCGATCTCGGGCATCGCTTCGAGGGCCTTCTGGTCTGACTTGGGCATCAGCTCCAGCCAGTCGGTCTCGGGCAGTTCGGCATGGGCCAGGGTGCTGGCCAGAAGCAACGGGATGAGGAAAAAGGCACGCATGAAAATGCTCGGCAACTCGGGATGAATTGCCGGGCATTCTAACCAGTATTCAACGTTTCTTGATGAATCCGTAGATCACCAGAAGGATGATCGCACCGACCAGCGCGCCGACGAATCCTGCGGCCTGGCCCGCCTGGTAGATCCCCAGTGCCTGGCCGCCATAGGTGGCGAGCAGTGAGCCGGCGATACCCAGCAGAATGGTCATGATCCAGCCCATGCTGTCGTCGCCCGGCTTGAGGAAGCGGGCCAGCAGACCAACGATAAGGCCGATGAAGATGGTTCCAATGATGCCCATGGCAATCCCTCTGAAGTGAAGATGGAACAAGCCAAAGCCTAGACAGCGCTTTGGCTTGTTGCCATTTTCAGAGGGCAGACCTTGCGCAGAAGTTCGATCAGTTGCTGATCAGCGCTTCTACTTCGGCAATCCTGGCCTTCAGACTGACCATGTCCTGGCAGCGCAGGGTAGCGTGGCCGACCTTGCGCCCGACCTTGAAAGCCTTGCCGTAGTGGTGCAGGTGGCAGCCATCGATGGCCACGACCTTGTCCACCGCCGGCACTTCACCGATGAAGTTGAGCATGGCGCTCTCACCGACCTTGGCAGTCGAACCCAGCGGCAGGCCGGCCACGGCGCGCAGATGGTTCTCGAACTGGCTGCACTCGGCACCTTCGATGGTCCAGTGCCCGGAGTTGTGCACACGCGGGGCAATTTCGTTGGCCTTCAGGCCACCGTCGACCTCGAAGAACTCGAAGGCCATCACCCCGACATAATCCAGTTGCTTGAGCACTCGACCGACATAGTCTTCGGCCAGGCCCTGCAGCGGGTGCGCGTCGCTGGCCACCGACAGTTTGAGGATGCCGCTCTCGTGGGTGTTGTGCACCAACGGGTAGAAGCGGGTTTCACCATCGCGGGCCCGCACGGCTACCAGCGATACTTCGCCGGTGAACGGCACGAAGCCTTCCAGCAGGCAAGGCACGCTGCCCAGTTCGGCGAAGGTGCCAACCACGTCTTCAGGCGTGCGCAGCACCTTCTGGCCCTTGCCGTCGTAGCCCAGGGTGCGGGTCTTCAGTACTGCCGGCAGGCCGATGCTGGCGACCGCCGCGTCGAGGTCTGCCTGCGAGAGGATGTCGGCGAAGGCCGGGGTCGGGATACCCAGGTCGCGGAACATGCTTTTCTCGAACAGGCGATCACGGGCGATGCGCAGGGCTTCGGCACTTGGGTAAACCGGCACGAACTGCGACAGGAAAGCCACGGTCTCGGCCGGGACGCTTTCAAATTCGAAGGTGACCAGGTCGACCTCGTCGGCCAGTTGGCGCAGGTGAGCCTGGTCGCCATAGTCGCCACGCAGGTGCTCGCCCAGCGCGGCGGCGCAGGCGTCTGGCGCCGGGTCGAGGAAGGCGAAGTTCATACCCAGCGGAGTGCCCGCCAGGGCCAGCATGCGGCCCAGTTGGCCGCCACCGATTACACCGATCTTCATGGGTTCAGCCTCAAGCCTGGCGCGGGTCTGGATTGTCCAGCACGGTGTCGGTCTGCTCGGTGCGGAACTGCTTGAGCGCCGCGTGGTACTGCGGGTACTTGGCGCCGAGGATGCTCGCCGACAGCAGCGCAGCGTTGACGGCGCCAGCTCGGCCAATGGCCAGGGTGGCCACCGGCACGCCGGCAGGCATCTGCACGATCGACAGCAGCGAGTCGACGCCCGACAGCATCGACGACTGGACGGGCACGCCCAGCACCGGCAGATGGGTCTTGGCAGCACACATGCCTGGCAGGTGGGCGGCGCCACCGGCACCGGCAATGATCACCTCGATACCACGCCCTTCGGCCTCTTCGGCGTACTGGAACAGCAAGTCCGGGGTGCGGTGGGCGGAAACCACCTTCACTTCGTAGGGAATGCCGAGTTTTTCCAGCATATCGGCGGTGTGGCTAAGGGTGGACCAATCGGACTTGGAGCCCATGATCACGCCAACCAGTGCACTCATCGTCGAGCCTCTCCTGCAAGCGCCTTCAGGCGCGCTAAAAGCAACAAGCCACGCAGGTGGGCCGGCGTGGCTTGTCATACGGATTCTGTATCGACCGGGTCGGTCGAAGGCGCGGGATTGTAGCGTATTTCTGGGCGGCCCGCCCACCCCTGTAAGCACATGTCGGATCAAAGGGCAAGCTGTCTCGCGGGACAAGTTTTTCCCCCAACCCGACAAGCTCTGGTGCCAGTCAGGCTGATGCCTCACCAGGGCCACCTGCCGACTCCAGCTTGCGCCACAACAGCCGCACATTGGCCTTGCGCACCAGGGCGCAGCGGTACAGGCGAATTTCCAGCGGCACATGCCATTGGCTCCCGCCACAAATCGCCAGCTCGCCGCGCTCCAGCTCGCCACGCATCGAAAGACGGGGCACCCAGGCGACGCCCATGCCTTCCAGCGCCATGCTCTTGAGGCTGTCAGCCATGGCAGTTTCGTAGACAGTGGTGTACCGCAGATTGCGTTGACGTAGCAGCAGGTTCACCGAACGCCCCAGGAAAGCACCGGCGCTGTAAGCCAACAGCGGCACGCTGCTGTCGGCTTCAAGATCGAACAGCGGCTTGCCGTCGGCATCCACTGCGCACACCGGAAGCATTTCGGTGGTGCCCATGTGCAGCGACGGGAAGATCTCGGCATCCATCTGCAGGGCGGCATCAGGGTCATAGAACGCCAGCATCAGGTCACAGCCCCCCTCCCTTAATGCATGCACCGCATCTCCGACGTTAGTCGCAACCAGGCGGGTGGCGATGTTCAAACCATCATTGCGCAACTGGGCTACCCAGCGAGGGAAAAAGCCTGACGCCAGGGAGTGCGCGGCTGACACTTGGATGACCTCGCCCTGCCCTCCTTCGAGGTGATGCAAATGGCGAAGAACTTCGCTCAACTGGTCGACAACGGTGCGCGCAGTGACGAGAAAAAGCTGGCCAGCCTCGGTCAGTTCAATCGGTGTGCGGGAACGATTCACCAAGGTCAGGCCCAACGCCGCTTCCAGGCTGCGTATACGCCGGCTGAAGGCAGGCTGGGTGACGAAACGTCGCTCGGCCGCCTGGGAAAAACTGCGAGTGGAGGCCAGGGCACTGAAGTCCTCCAGCCACTTGCTTTCGAGGTTCATGAAGCAGTTCTCCCGGCGTGCACCAAAATGGAACACGCTCGAATGTCAATTGGCGTCACATGAAACACTATGCCGTTTGTGCATAGGTTAGCGTGCAATAGCATTGGCCGCAAAATCCCCTTCAGGCCTAGGATTGGCGCCATTCCGGCATGTGCCGGGTCAAAATCGAGATGATATCCATCATGTCCTCCGCTGCATCGTTCCGCGTCGAAAAAGATCTGCTTGGTACCCTTGAAGTCCCTGCCGATGCCTACTACGGCATCCAGACCCTGCGCGCTGCCAACAACTTCCATCTCTCCGGTGTTCCGCTGTCGCACTACCCGAAGCTGGTCGTGGCCCTGGCCATGGTCAAGCAGGCTGCTGCCGACGCCAACCGTGAGCTGGGTCACCTGAGCGATGCCAAGCACGCGGCCATCAGTGCAGCCTGCGCCCGCCTGATCAAAGGCGATTACCACGACCAGTTCGTGGTGGACATGATCCAGGGTGGTGCCGGTACTTCCACCAACATGAACGCGAACGAAGTCATCGCCAACGTCGCGCTGGAGGCCATGGGCCACCAGAAGGGTGAATACCAGTACCTGCACCCGAACAACGACGTGAACATGGCGCAGTCGACCAACGATGCCTACCCGACTGCCATCCGCCTGGGCCTGCTGCTGGGTCACGACGCCCTGCTGGCCAGCCTCGACAGCCTGATCCAGGCCTTCGCTGCCAAAGGCAAGGAATTCGACCACGTACTGAAGATGGGCCGCACCCAGCTGCAGGACGCCGTGCCGATGACCCTGGGCCAGGAATTCCGCGCCTTCGCCACCACCATGACCGAAGACCTGCAGCGCCTGCGCTCGCTGGCGCCGGAACTGCTGACCGAAATCAACCTGGGCGGTACTGCCATCGGTACCGGCATCAACGCCGACCCGGGCTACCAAGCCCTGGCCGTACAACGCCTGGCCACTATCAGCGGCCAGCCGCTGGTACCGGCTGCCGACCTGATCGAAGCCACATCCGACATGGGTGCTTTCGTGCTGTTCTCCGGCATGCTCAAGCGTACCGCGGTCAAACTGTCGAAGATCTGCAACGACCTGCGCCTGCTGTCCAGCGGCCCACGCACCGGCATCAACGAGATCAACCTGCCAGCGCGTCAGCCAGGCAGCTCGATCATGCCAGGCAAGGTCAACCCGGTCATCCCGGAAGCCGTCAACCAGGTGGCCTTCGCCATCATGGGCAACGACCTGGCCCTGACCGTCGCCGCCGAAGGTGGCCAGCTGCAGCTGAACGTGATGGAGCCCCTGATCGCCTACAAGATCTTCGACTCGATCCGCCTGCTCCAGCGCGCCATGGACATGCTTCGCGAGCACTGCATCGTCGGCATCACCGCCAACGAACAGCGCTGCCGTGAACTGGTCGAGCACTCGATCGGCCTGGTCACCGCCCTGAACCCGTACATCGGCTACGAAAACGCCACCCGTATCGCTCGCGTTGCCCTGGAAACCGGCCGCGGCGTACTTGAACTGGTGCGTGAAGAGAAGCTGCTGGACGACGCGATGCTCGACGACATCCTGCGTCCGGAAAACATGATCGCTCCACGTCTGGTTCCGCTGAAGGCGTAACCCGGCCGCTGCAAACAGTCTCACCAGGTCGAGGGACTAGACACCTCTCAACCTTTCAAAGGCCCGAGCGCACGCTCCGGGCCTTTTTTTTGCCTGATGAATTTTGGCGCTGCTGCGCAGCCCTTTCGCGACACAAGGCCGCTCCTACAGACGACCGCGATCCCTGTAGGAGCGGCCTTGTGTCGCGAAAGGGCCGCACAGCGGCCCCAGATATCGGCACACAATTTGCTCCATAATGCCTCCCAGGCCCACGGGATGACCGAGCATGCTGCACAGCCACCTGACCACCCTCAACGCGGTTTCGCTGATCCTCAACCTGTTCCAGGAAGAAGGCTGCGAGGCGACAACGTTGCTCGCCGGCAGCGGCATAGGCCCGGCCGACCTGGGCCATAGCGACGCACGCATCACTACCCAGCAAGAGTTGCAGGTGTGCGCCAATGCCGTGGCCCGACGCGAGGAGATTGGCCTGGAACTGGGCCGGCGCATGCATGTGTCGTGCTACGGTATGCTCGGTTACGCCCTGCTCTCCAGTGCCACTTTGGGTGACGCCCTGCGCCTGGCGCTGCACTATCCGGCACTGCTGGGAACAGTCTTCAAGCTGCGCCTGGTCGACGATGGCCAGCGCGTCTGGTCCAGCGCCAGCGAATACCACGACAGCCCAGCCCTCGCCGCCTTCAATGCCGAGTTCTGCCTGGTGTCGTTGAAAGTGATCTGCGATGACCTGCTCGGCCGAACCCTGCCGCTGCTCGGCGCCCGCTTCGAGCACCCACGGCCCAGCTACCATGGTCTCTACACCGGTGCCTTCCAGTGCCCACTGGCTTTCGACGCCGAGGACAACGCCTTTGCCTTCGAGCGGCGCTGGCTGGACATGCCATTGCCGCTGGCCGACCCGATTACCCACAAGGCCATGAGTGAGCGCTGCCGGCGCCTGAACCTGGAATTCACCGGGCGCCAAGCCTGGCTTGGGCGGATCCGTCAGTTGTTGCTGCAGCAACTGGATGCGGCGCCGGGCCTGGAGGGGCTGGCGCGGCAGATGAACTGTTCCTCGCGGACCTTGCGCCGGCACTTGCAGGCGCTGGGTTGCAGTTATCAACAACTGCTCGATGAGCTGCGCTTCGATCGAGCCAAGCAATTGCTGGCCGACGAGCAGATGCCGATCTACCGGATCGCCGAGACCCTGGGGTTCAGCGAGACCGCGAGTTTCCGCCATGCATTCCAGCGTTGGAGCGGGGTCGCCCCCAGCCACTTCCGCGGTTGACCTGCTGTGGCCAACGAGCTTGGCCACATCGATCCCCTTTTGGCCGTTTGCGTCGTTCTCTGCCAACTGGCCGCCCGTGAAAATGGGCCCACGCCAGTACCCCCGGAGAACAACAAATGCTGACGATCTATTCCGATGATCACCGCCTGCACCATGGCCGCTGCGAGCTGATCGACGGCAAGCTGATGCCTTGCTTCGAAATGCCCTCACGCGCCGACCACGTCCTCGAACAAGTGAAAAAGCGCAACCTCGGCGATGTCCAGGGGCCAACTGATTTCGGCCGTGCGCCGTTGCAGCGCATTCACAGCGCCGACTATCTCGACTTCTTCCAGGGCGCCTGGGCGCGCTGGGCCGCGCTCGGTCACGACGGTGACCTGCTGCCCTTCACCTGGCCGGCCCGCACCCTGCGCCAGGTCAAGCCAACCGGCCTGCATGGCGAACTGGGCTACTACAGCTTCGACGCCGGCGCGCCGATCACCGCTGGTACGTGGCAAGCCGCCTACAGCGCCGCGCAGGTCGCCCTGACCGCCCAGGCTGCCATCGAGCAAGGTGCTCACTCGGCCTTCGCTTTGTGCCGCCCACCAGGGCACCACGCCGCTGCTGAAGTCATGGGCGGCTACTGCTACCTGAACAATGCCGCGATTGCCGCCCAGGCCTTCCTTGACCAGGGCCGCGCCAGGGTGGCCATCCTCGATGTCGACTACCACCACGGCAACGGCACCCAGGACATCTTCTATCAGCGCAACGACGTATTCTTCGCCTCGATCCACGGCGACCCCCAGGATGAATTCCCGTTCTTCCTCGGCTATGCCGACGAAACCGGTGAAGGCGCAGGCGAAGGCTGCAACATCAACTACCCGCTGCCCGCTGGGAGTGACTGGGCAGCCTGGAGCGCCGCACTGGAAGACGCCTGCCAACGCATCGCCGCCTATGACGCCGACGTGCTGGTGGTCTCCCTGGGCGTGGACACCTTCAAAGACGACCCGATCTCCCAGTTCAAGCTGGACAGCCCGGATTACCTGGAAATGGGCAAGCGCATCGCCCAGCTCGGCAAGCCCACCCTGTTCGTGATGGAAGGTGGCTACGCTGTGGAAGAAATCGGTATCAACGCAGTCAATGTGCTGGAAGGCTTCCAGCGCGCCCAGCCAGGAGCCTGATCATGGTCCGACTCAAGCGTCTGCTCGCCCCATTCATCGCTGCCACCCTGTTCACCGGTGCCCTGCACGCTCACGCCGAGCAGCGCACCCTGCGTGTGTTTAACTGGTTCGATTACATCACCCCGCAGACCTTGAGCGACTTCCAGAAGGACAGTGGCGTCAAGCTGATCTACGACATCTTCGACACCAACGAAGCGCTCGAGGCCAAGCTGCTCACCGGCAACTCCGGCTACGACGTGGTCGTGCCGTCCAACGTGTTCCTCGCCAAGCAGATCGAGGCCGGGGTGTTCCAGCAGCTGGACCGCAGCAAGCTGCCGAACTGGCAACACCTGGACCCGGCGCTGATGAAGCTGATCGAGGCCAACGACCCGGGCAACAAGTTCGCCGTGCCCTACATGTACGGCACCATCCTGATCGGCTTCAACCCGGACAAGGTCAAGGCCGCGCTCGGTGACCAGGCCCCGGTCGACAGCTGGGACCTGATCTTCAAGGAAGAGAACATCTCCAAGCTCAAGCAGTGCGGCGTCGCGCTGCTCGACTCGCCTTCGGAGATCCTGCCGCTGGCCTTGCAGCACCTGGGCTTGCCACCCAACAGTGACAAGCCGGACGACTACAAGAAGGCCGAAGCGCTTTTGCTGAAGATCCGCCCTTACATCACCTATTTCCATTCCTCGAAGTACATGGCCGACATCGCCAATGGCGATATCTGCGTGGCGGTGGGCTACAGCGGCAGCTTCTCGCAGGCCGCCAACCGGGCGAAGGATGCGAAGAATGGCGTGGTGGTGGACATGCGCCTGCCCAAGGAAGGTGCACCGATCTGGTTCGACATGCTGGCGATTCCGAAGAACGCGGCCAACCCGGAGGATGCCCATGCATTCATCAACTACCTGCTGCGGCCTGAGGTGATCGCGCCGATCAGCGATTTCGTCGGCTACCCGAACCCGAACAAGGATGCCACCGACAAGGTCAGCCCGGCGATTCGCAACAACCCGAACCTGTACCCGACGGCGGAGGCGATGGCCAAGCTGTATACCCTCAAACCGTTGACGCGTGAGGCCGAACGGGCGCGGACGCGCGCCTGGACCCGTATTAAGTCAGGCACTTGATGCAGAGCTGGGGCTGCTTCGCAGCCCCATTTACCTTTTCCAGACCCTGCGCAATTTCAACAAGGCTTCGGCAATCTCCCCTTCCGGCACCGCCGCAAACCCCAGCACCAGCCCTGCCCGCTTATCCACAGGCAGCCCGCTTTCCTCCAGCCAGTAACTGCTCAGCGGATTCACCTCCACCCCCACCACCTCAGCCCTGGCCACCAGCTCCTGCTCCCGCGCAAAGTTATCCACATCCACCTTCACATGCAGCCCCGCCGCCACCTCAGGCATCGCACCCAGTCCAGGCACATCCACAGGCCATCCGGCCTTGAGCACATTGCGCCGGCTCAGCGCCGCCTTGCGCATGCGCCGGATGTGCCGCTGGAAATGACCTTGGGCCATGAATTCGGCCATCACGCACTGGGTGCCCACTTCCGAATGCCGTACCGCCAGCGCCCGCCCCTGGCTGAATGCCTGGACCAGCCGTGGAGGCAGCACCAGATAGCCCAGTCGCAATGCCGGAAAGGCGATCTTGCCGAAGGTCCCGACGTACAATACCCGCCCCTGGCGGTCGAGCGCTGCCAGCGGGGTCAAGGGCGCGCCGCTGTAGCGGTACTCGCCGTCGTAGTCATCTTCGATGATCCAGCCATCGCTGCGCTCGGCCCAGGCCAGCAAGGCCAGGCGCCGCGGCAGGCTCATGGTCACGCCGGTCGGGTACTGGTGCGCCGGGGTGACATAGGCCAGCCGGCAGTCCGTCAACTGCTCCAGGTGCTGGCAATCCATGCCCTCCTCGTCCACCGGCACGCCAGTCACCTTGCCACCGGCCACGGCGAAGGTATGCCCGGCGGCCCGATAACCCGGGTTTTCCACAGCCACGCCGTCGCCCGGTTGCAACAGCAACTGTGCACAAAGGCTGATGGCCTGTTGCGCACCACTGGTGATCACAATTTGTTCAGCCGTGCAGGAAAGGCCACGCGAACGGCGCAGATAGGCGGCTATCAGCTCGCGTAGCACTGGCTCACCGGCTGGATCGCCATAACCCAGCTGCGCCGGCGACGGATTGCGCCAGAAAGCCGCCTGCAGCTTGGCCCACACGTCGAAAGGGAACAGATCGAACGCCGGAATTCCGACTCGAAATGCCTTCGGCGCACCGCTTTTCGGCGGCGGAAGATGGTTACTTTTCAGCCGTTCCAATGGCTCACTGGAAAGCTTGTTGCTGGATAAATCCTCAGTATTTTCCGAAGGAAATGTGGATAAGTCTGTTGATAAACCCCGGGATAACCCTGTGGACAGTTGTGTGGATAGTTTTGGTAGGCGGCTCACATAAGTGCCATCCCCTACCCGACTTTCGATGTAGCCCTCGGCATACAACTGGTCGTAGGCACGCACCACGCTGTTGCGCGACAGCGCCAGCACGTTCGCCAGGTCACGCGTGGCCGGCAACCGCGTGCCGCTGCTCAAGCGACCATCCAGCACCCGCGCACGCAGGGCCTGGTACAGCTGCTGGCTGAGCCCACGACGACGATCGAGAACGATGCCGGCAGGATCGAAAGGCAATACGAGGGGGCGCTCGCTCATGAAATTGGACCTATCAAAACAGCCGTTAATGGCTCTTACCCAGAACCAATAGCCTGCCTAGGATGGAGCCATTCGACAAGGACCCTGCGCATGTACAACAGCAAACCCCACCAGGAACACGACCTTGAGCGCTTGCACCGGCACATGAGCGAAACCCGTCTGGCCGTGCTGGTCAGCCACGGCGAACAGGGCTTGCTGGCCACGCACCTGCCGGTTTTGCTCGACACCCAAGAGGGCGAATTCGGCACCGTCTATGCCCACGTGGCGCGGGCCAACCGCCAATGGCAGGACCTGGAGCAAGGCGCCGAAGCACTGCTGGTGTTCCCGGGTGCCGACGCCTACGTCAGCCCCAGCTATTACCCGAGCAAGGCCGAAAACCCCAAGGTGGTGCCGACCTGGAATTACCTGGCCGTGCACGCCTACGGCACGGCCGAAGTAATCCACGACGCCGCGCCGCTGCTGCAGATCGTCAGCCGCCTGACCGACCGCCACGAACAGGGCCGCAGCGCGCCCTGGAAAGTCGCCGACGCCCCCGCCGACTACCTCGACGGCATGCTCCGCGCCATCGTCGGCATTCGCCTGCCCATCGCCCGCCTGCAAGGCGCGCGCAAGCTCAGCCAGAACCGCTCGGCTGAAGATATCGCTGGCGTGCGTGATGGCCTGGGCGCCAGCCCGGATTATCTGGACAACCAACTTGCGGCGCACATGCGCCAACTCTGAAGGAAAAGCCCCATGCCCAGCGTTACCCTGCGCCCTGTCAGCGCCCAAGACCACGCCGCCTGGCTCGCCCTGTGGCAAGCCTACCTGCGCTTTTACCAGACCGAGCTGGCAGAGCAAGTAAGCCTCAGCACCTGGCAACGCCTGCTCGACCCTAACGAGCCAACCCATTCGACCCTGGCCTGGGTCGATGGCAAGGCAGTGGGCATGGTCAACTTCATCTACCATCGTTCCAACTGGAGCATCGAGAACTCCTGCTACCTGCAGGACCTCTACGTCGACAGCGGCCAGCGCGGCCTGGGCATCGGCCGACAGCTGATCGAGCACGTGTACGCCACGGCCAAGGCCGCCGGCTGCATCAAGGTGCACTGGCTGACCCACGAAACCAACGCCACCGCCATCAGCCTGTACGAGCAGGTTGCCGAGCGCCCGGGCTTCATCCAATTCCGCAAAGGGTTGTAGGCCACATGACTGACGCACTGAACTGGAAACCTGCTGCATCGCCCAAGGCCGAGCCCATCGACGGCCGCTTCATCCGCCTGGAGAAACTTGACCCGGCGCGCCACGGCGATGACCTCTGGCTCGCCCTGCAAGGGCCCGATTCCGACCCGGTGCTGTGGGACTACCTGCCCTACGGCCCCTTCACCGAGCGCGCTGCCTTCGACCGCTGGCTGCAAGGCAATGCCGCCGGCCACGACCCGCTGTATTACACCGTGATCGACCGCGGCACCGGCCAGGCCCAAGGTGTTCTCAGCCTGATGTCGATCGTGCCCGACCACGGCCGTATCGAGATAGGCCACGTCGCCTTCGGCGCCCCCATGCAGCGCACGCCCAAGAGCACCGAGGCTGTCTACCTGTTGGGCAAATTGAGCTTCGAGCTGGGCAACCGGAGGCTGGAGTGGAAGTGCAACAACGCCAACGCCCGCTCCAAGCGTGCGGCAGAGCGGTTCGGCTTCACGTTTGAGGGCGTGTTCCGCAAGCACCTGGTGGTCAAGGACCACAATCGCGATACGGCGTGGTATTCGATTACCGATGATGAGTGGCCACAGGTGGCGGCCGGGTTCGAGCGGTGGCTGAGTGAGCTGAACCAACAGCCGGAAGGTCAGGTAGAAACGCTCGAGGCATGCCGCAAAGGCTGAAAGATTTGCTTGCCCCGCGAAGAGGCCGGAAAGTCCAGCACAAAAAAAGGGGAGCATCCGCTCCCCAGAGGTTAACCGCTTGTAGATGAGGGCTTTCGAATCAGCCCTCGATCTCGATCAGGATCTCGCCCGGTGTCACGCGATCGCCCTTGGCCACGTGGATGGCCACAACCTTGCCGGCGATGGCCGCCTGCACTTCGGTCTCCATCTTCATCGCTTCGGTGATCAGCACGGCCTGGCCGGCCTTGACCACGTCGCCTTCCTTGACCAGCACATCGACGATGTTGCCCGGCATGGTGGTGCTGACGTGGCCAGGTGCACTGGCCTGCTTGCGCTTGCTGCTGCCACCGCCGACAAACTCGTTGAGGGGTTCGAACACCACTTCTTCCGGCATGCCGTCGATCGACAGGTAGAAGTGACGCTTGCCTTCTGCCTTGACGCCCACGCCAGTGATGTCGACGCGGTAGGTTTCACCGTGGACGTCGATGACGAACTCGGTCGGCACCCCTTCACCGCCATGGGACGCCACGGCACCGGCCTCAGGAATCGGCAGCAGGGCTTCCGGGGTCAGGGTGCCGGCTTCACGTTCCTCGAGGAACTTGCGACCGATGTCCGGGAACATGGCGTAGGTCAGCACGTCTTCTTCGCACCGGGCCAAGGCACCGATATCGCTGCGCAGCTTGGCCATCTCTGGCTTGAGCAGGTCGGCCGGGCGCACGTCGATGATTTCTTCGTTACCGATGGCCTGACGGCGCAGTTGCTCGTTGATCACGCCCGGCGCCTTGCCATAACCGCCTTGCAGGTACAATTTCACCTCGTTGGTGATGGTCTTGTAGCGCTCACCGGCCAGCACGTTGAAGAATGCCTGGGTACCGACGATCTGCGAGGTCGGTGTCACCAGCGGTGGGAAGCCGAGGTCTTCACGCACCCGCGGAATCTCTGCCAGCACTTCGTTCATGCGGCTGAGCGCGCCCTGCTCCTTGAGCTGGTTGGCCAGGTTGGAAATCATCCCGCCCGGCACCTGGTTGACCTGCACGCGGGTGTCCACGGCGGTGAACTCGCTCTCGAACTGGTGGTATTTCTTGCGCACCGCGTAGAAGTACAGGCCGATTTCCTGCAGCAGCTCCAGGTCCAGGCCGGTGTCGAACTCGCTGCCCTTGAGCGCGGCGACCATCGACTCGGTGCCGGGGTGGCTGGTGCCCCAGGCAAAGCTGGAGATCGCGGTATCGATGTGATCGGCACCGTTTTCCACGGCCTTGAGTTGGCACATGGCGGCCAGGCCGGCGGTGTCGTGGGAATGGATGAACACCGGCAGCGACTGCTCGGCCTTCAGCGCCCTGACCAGCTCACCGGTGGCGAACGGTGTCAGCAGGCCGGCCATGTCCTTGATCGCAACCGAGTCGCAACCCATTGCTTCCATCTGCTTGGCCTGGGCGACGAAGGCGTCGATGGTGTGCACGGGGCTGACGGTGTAGGCGATGGTGCCCTGCGCGTGCTTGCCGGCAGCCTTCACCGCTTCGATGGCCACGCGCAGGTTACGCACGTCGTTCATGGCGTCGAAGATGCGGAAAACATCGATGCCGTTGACCGCAGCCTTGGCGACGAAGGCCTTGACCACATCGTCGCTATAGTGACGGTAGCCCAGCAGGTTCTGGCCGCGCAGGAGCATTTGCAGGCGAGTGTTGGGCAGGGCCGCACGCAGTTTGCGCAGGCGCTCCCACGGGTCTTCTTTGAGGAAGCGCACGCAGGCGTCGAAGGTGGCGCCACCCCAGACTTCCAGCGACCAGTAGCCGACCTTGTCGAGCTTGTCACAGATCGGCAGCATGTCTTCGGTACGCATACGGGTAGCCAGCAGAGACTGGTGGGCGTCGCGCAGGATCGTGTCGGTTACGTGAATTTTCTTGGACATTATGGGGATTCCTCACAGGCCTGCGTGGGCGGCGATGGCGGCGGCGATGGCCAGGGCCAGCTCTTCGGGTTTGCGCTTGATCGAGTAGTTGGTCAGTTCCGGGTGGCTTTCAACGAAGCTGGTATTGAACTGGCCGCTACGGAACTCCGGATTGCGCAGGATTTCCTGGTAGTACGCGGCGGTGGTCTTCACCCCTTGCACGCGCATGTCGTCCAGGGCCCGCAGGCCGCGGTCCATGGCTTCTTCCCAGGTCAACGCCCAGACCACCAGCTTCAGGCACATGGAGTCGTAGAACGGCGGAATGGTGTAGCCGGTGTAGATCGCCGTGTCGGTGCGCACGCCCGGGCCGCCGGGGGCGTAGTAGCGGGTGATCTTGCCGAAGCTGGGCAGGAAGTTGTTCTTCGGGTCTTCGGCGTTGATGCGGAACTGCAACGCGTAGCCACGGTGCTGGATGTCTTCCTGTTTCACCGACAGCGGCAGGCCCGAAGCGATGCGGATCTGCTCGCGGACAATGTCGATACCGGTGATTTCCTCGGTGATGGTGTGCTCCACCTGCACCCGGGTGTTCATCTCCATGAAGTACACCTCGCCATCGGCGAGCAGGAACTCCACGGTACCGGCGTTCTCGTAGTTCACCGCCTTGGCCGCACGCACCGCCAGGTCGCCGATGTAGGCGCGCTGCTCAGGGGTGAGCTGTGGGCTCGGGGCGATTTCGATGAGCTTCTGGTTGCGGCGCTGGATCGAGCAGTCGCGTTCGAACAGGTGCACGACGTTGCCGAAGCTGTCACCGAGGATCTGCGCCTCGATGTGCTTGGGGTTGACGATGCACTTTTCCAGGAACACTTCGGCCGAGCCGAAGGCCTTGGTGGCCTCGGAAATGACCCGTGGGAAGTTCTGTTCCAGTTCTTCACGGCTGTTGCAGCGACGGATACCACGGCCGCCACCACCGGAAGTGGCCTTGAGCATCACCGGGTAACCGATGCGGTCACCTTCGCTCAGGGCTTCATGAATATCGGCGACGTTGCCTTCGGTACCGGGGGTCACCGGTACACCGGCCTGGATCATGGTGCGGCGCGCTTCGGTCTTGTCGCCCATGCGGCGGATGACATCGGCGGCCGGGCCGATGAACTTGATCCCGCGCTCGGCGCAGATCTCTGCCAGTTCGGCGTTTTCCGAGAGGAAACCGTAACCCGGGTGCAGGGCATCACAGCCGGTTTCCACAGCAAGGTTGACCAGCTTGCGCGGGTTCAGGTAGCCGGCCAGTGGCTCGGCACCAATGCTGTAGGCCTCGTCGGCGCGCTTGACGTGCAAGGCGTGGCGATCGGCGTCGGAATAGATCGCGACAGAGCGAATGCCCATCTCGGCGCAGGCACGCACGATCCGAACTGCGATTTCACCCCGGTTGGCGATCAGGATTTTTTTTATCACTGGAGTCTTCCCAAAGCCGTAGGAACAGACGATCCGGTTGTACCGGTCGGCGCGTGACCAGAGGTTGCTGGCCAGTCGCACATTCACCCTAGCGCTGAAGGTCGATAAACAAAAATCAATATTTGTTAGGGGCTGTATTAGCAAAAGCTTATAGTTCGGTAACAAGGTATTGCCGATGAGCCCATAAAATGCGTAAGTCCTTGATGCGTATGACTTTGCGTCAATTGCAGATCTTCAACGAGGTGTGCGATTTGCGCTCGTACAGCCGCGCGGCGGAGGAGATGGCACTGACGCAACCCGCCGTTAGTCTACAGATCCGTCAGCTCGAAGAGCTGATCGGCCAGCCGCTGTTCGAGTACGTCGGCAAGAAGCTTTACCTGACCGAAGCCGCCGAGGCCCTGCAACGGGCCAGCCGCGACATTTTCGGGAGGCTGGAAAGCCTCGACATGCAGCTGTCTGACATGCAGGGCTCACTGCAGGGGCAGTTGAAACTGGCGATCGAGTCCAGTGCCAAGTACTTCGTGCCACACCTGTTCGCCGCCTTCAAGCAGCGTCACCCGGAGGTCAATCTCACCCTTACGGTGGTCAACCGTGCCCAGGCGATCCGACGCCTTTCCGACAACCGCGACGACCTGATCATCATGTCGATGGTGCCGCAGGACATGGGGTTGGAGTTTCTGCCGTTTCTGAATAACCCGATCATTGCCGTGGCCCCGCCTGAACACCCGCTGTGCAAGCTCGCACAACTGCGCTTGCAAGACCTGGAGCCTCATACTCTGCTGGTCCGCGAACAGGGTTCGGGGACCCGCAAGGCTTGCGAAGAGTACTTCAAGGACAAGCGCGTGCACTTCACCCAGACCCTGGAAGTCGCGTCAGCCGATGCCCAGCGCGAATGCGTGATCGCCGGCCTGGGAATTGCCCTGTTGACCCGCCATGCCGTAAACCTGGAGCTGGCCACGGGGGTACTCAGGGAGCTGCCGGTTGAGGAGTTGCCGCTGTACCGCAGCTGGTGCGTGGTGCAGGCCAAGGCCAAGCGACAGTCGCCGGTGGCCTTGGCGTTTCTGGCGTTCATCCGTAGCGAACGTGCACTGATCAGCGCACTGGTTGAGCGCTTTTCGGGAAAGTTGCCGCCGATGCCTGCCACACCGTGAGCGCTTGCAGCTCGGGGTAGTCGGCGAGATCGCGAAGCAGTTGACGTTGGTCGCAATAACTTTCGATTGCGCGGCGGTATTCCATGCGGCGCTGATCTTTTTCCTGCTGCTTGCGAGCCTTGGCGCTGGGTTGGTAGGTACCGTCGAAGTCACGAGCCATTGCCTGTCTCCCAGATAGGATGCGGGAGTTTCAGACTGACCTTGAGGGTTTACGGTTTGGCTGTGGAATGGTGACAAAACCGTGAAATCTGCTTTGCCCGTACAGGAAAAACACGATCAGTCGTCGGTAGCCTTGATCGACTTGGGCGACAACCGCAGGCTGCGCAAGCTGCGCTTCACGCTCTTGAGGTGATTGACCAGGCTTGGCCCACGGGCCATCGCCACGCCCATGGCCAGCACGTCGATCACCACCAGGTGAGCGATACGCGAGGTCAGCGGGGTGTAGATTTCGGTATCTTCATGAACATCGATCGCCAGGTTGACCGTCGACAGCTCCGCCAGGGGCGTAGCGCTTGGGCACAACGTAATCAGGTTGGCACCACTTTCACGCACCAGATTGGCGGTGATCAGCAGGTCCTTGGAACGCCCCGACTGGGAAATGCACACCGCTACGTCACCCGGTTTCAACGTCACCGCCGACATGGCCTGCATGTGCGGGTCGGAGTAGGCCGCAGCGCTGAGCAACAGGCGGAAGAACTTGTGCTGGGCGTCGGCGGCTACTGCGCCGGACGCACCAAAGCCATAGAACTCCACGCGTTGCGCCTGAGCCATGGCACTCACCGCCTGCTGCAAGGCCTGTGGGTCCAGGTGCTCTCGGACTTCCATCAGCGTGTGCAGGGTGGTGTCGAAGATCTTCAGGCTGTAATCGGCAACAGAGTCGTCTTCATGAATCGCGAACTGGCCAAAACTGGCGCCCGCCGCCAGGCTCTGCGCCAGCTTGAGCTTGAGATCCTGGAAGCCCGAACAACCGATCGCCCGGCAGAAACGCACAATGGTCGGCTCGCTGATGCCCACGCTGTGCGCCAGGTCAGCCATGGAACTGTGCATCACGGCAGCCGGGTCGAGCAGCACGTGGTCGGCCACTTTGAGTTCCGATTTGCGCAGCAGGTGGCGCGATTGAGCGATATGTTGCAACAGATTCACGGGCTGGACTCGGTTATGATCGGCTGGCCGGGATGTAGCTTTCTTGTAGTTATACTACATGGAGGCCAACCCGCCCAGTTAAACGAACGTGGAGAGTGGTGGTTTGACTATTCCTTGCGACATTCTGGTGTTCGGTGGCACCGGTGACCTGGCCCTGCACAAACTGCTGCCGGCGCTGTATCACCTGTATCGCGAGGCACGCCTGAACAACGCGGTGCGCATCATCGCCCTCGCCCGCCGCCACATAACCCGTAATGACTACCTCAAGCTCGCCGAACGCCACTGCCGGGCGCAGATCGCCCGCCACGATTTCGACGAGGACGTGTGGCAACGCTTCTCCGCCCGCCTCGACTACTTCCCCATGGATGCGGCGCAAAGTGCTGATTTCGGCCGCCTGGCCCGTTACCTCGGCGAGCCTGGAGGGCTGACCCGCATCTACTACCTGGCCACTGCACCCAACCTGTTCGTACCCATCGCCAACCACCTGCGGATTGCCGGGCTGGCCGACAGCGAAGCGCGCATCGTGCTGGAGAAACCGATCGGCCACTCACTGGCATCGGCCAACGCCATCAACGAAGCAATCGGCGCGGTATTCGATGAATCGCAGGTGTTTCGCATCGACCACTACCTGGGCAAGGAAACCGTGCAGAACCTGATGGCCCTGCGCTTCGCCAATGCCTTGCTGGAACCGGTGTGGCGCAACGGCCAGGTCGACCATGTGCAGATCAGCGTCTGCGAAACCCTCGGTGTGGAAAACCGCGGCGGTTACTACGACCGCGCCGGGGCGACCCGCGACATGCTGCAGAATCACCTGCTGCAGCTGCTGTGCCTGGTGTCCATGGAGCCGCCCGCGCAGTTCGAGGCCGAAGCCGTACGCGACGAGAAAGTGAAGATCCTGCGTGCCCTCAAGCCCATTACCGGCCAGGACGTGCAGGACAAGACCGTGCGCGGCCAGTACGGTGCCGGCCACATCGGCGGCCAGGAAGTGCCGGCCTACTACTTCGAGAAGGACGTCGACAACGACACCGACACCGAAACCTTCGTCGCCGTACACGCCCACATTGACAACTGGCGCTGGGCCGGCGTGCCCTTCTACCTGCGCACCGGCAAGCGCATGGCACGGCGCTCGTCGCAAATCGTCATCCAGTTCAAGCCGGTGCCCCACGAGCTGTTCACTGGCGGCCAGGTCAATCAGCTGCTGATCCAGCTGCAGCCGGAGGAGCGCATCAGCCTGCGGATGATGACCAAAAGCCCCGGCAAGGGCATGCGCCTGGAACCGGTCGACCTGGACCTGAACCTTGCCCAGGTATTTGGCCAGACGCGCCGTTGGGAGGCCTATGAACGTCTGCTGCTGGACATCCTGGAGGGCGATTCGACGCTGTTCATGCGCCGCGACGAAGTGGAGGCCGCCTGGGCCTGGATCGACCCGATCATCAAGGGTTGGGAAGAGCACTTCCAGGCACCCCGCCACTATGCCGCTGGCACCAACGGCCCGGAACAGGCCAACAGCCTGCTGGCCAGGCATGGCAGGCACTGGCATGACTGAAATGCTTCGCTCTTCAATGCAAGGAGACTCGCCCTGCACTGTGTCGGGCAGAAGGTGCATACCGCCCTTCTTCACACCGGAGCAGCAAAATGATCATCGAATGCAAAGATTGGCGAGCCCACCACGACAAGATGCTTCCAGCCGAGCTGCGCGTCAGTGGCACCATCACTGTGAGCCATCCCGGCATCGAACCTGTACTGGTCTTGCGCGCCAGCCAAAATACATCCACGACAGTGGCACTGGATCTTGAATTGCAAGATAAGGAAGGAAGCTTCCCGGTCATCTGCGACAAGGAAGTTCGCTTCGTTAAGCAACGAGCCTTCGAAACGATCACGCAAGTGGACATCTTCCAGGACGGAAAACTGATCGCATCCATCACCGATATCCTTGTTACCCATTGATCTGGCGATCCGTGCGGCCGCTGCTGGTCACGCATCAGCAGTTGCCGCGCTCAATGAGACCACGGTCGGGCAAGCATCTGCCTGAACTCAGGCGCCGGCATTGGCCTGCTGATCAGGTAGCCCTGGGCCTCATCACATGCCTGCTCACGCAGGAATGCCAATTGTTCCGCCGTTTCCACCCCTTCTGCCACCACCTTCAGGCCAAGGCTCCTGGACAGGGTGATGATCGCCTGGGTAATGGCCGCATCCTGGCTACCCTCATGCAACCCTCGGATGAAGGCCTGGTCGATCTTCACGTAGTCCACCGGCAGGCGCTTGAGGTAGCTGAGTGATGAATAGCCGGTGCCAAAATCGTCGATAGCCAGTTTCACCCCCAGTGCGTGCAGTTGCTCGAAGGTCAAAATGATGTGTTCGACGCTGTCCAGTAGCTGGCTTTCGGTAAGCTCCAGCTCCAGAAGATGCGGCGCCAGCCCGGTTTCTTCGAGCACCTGACGCACCAGGCTGACCAGCTTGCCTTGGCGCAGCTGGTAGACCGACAGGTTGACCGAAACCCGCACCTCCAGCCCTTCATGCAGCCATTCGCGCGCCTGCCTGCAGGCATGGCGGAGCACGAACTCACCGATAGGGGCGATCAGCCCGGTTTCTTCCGCCAGGCCAATGAATTCCCCTGGCGGCACCATGCCCCACTGTGGATGCTGCCAGCGCACCAGCGCCTCGGCGGCATGCAAACGCCCACTGAGCAGGCACAGCTTGGGCTGGTAGTAGACCATCAGTTGTTCTTCTTCGATGGCCTTGCGAAGCTGGTTCTCCAGCTGCAGGCGCTCGAGGCTGCTGGCGCGCAAGCTCTCGGTATAGAACTGGAAGTTGTCACCCCCCAGATGCTTGGCATGCTGCTTGGCCATGTCTGCCTGGCTGATCAGGGCATCGGCATCGAGTGTGGCGTCGGACAGCACACTGATGCCCACCGAAGCGCTGACCACGACCTCATGCCCATCGAGCCGTTGCGGCTTGCGCAGCTTGTTCAACAAGCGGGTGGTGACCCGCACCAGGCTCGACAGGTTGCTGTAACCATCGAACAGCACGGCAAACTCATCGCCGGAAAGCCGCGCCACGGTATCTGCCTCGGGAACGGAGCTGACAATGCGCCGGGCAATCTTGTGAATCAGCTGATCGGCCAGTTCATGGCCCAGGCTTTCATTGAGCAGCTTGAAACGGTCCAGATCGACATGCAGCAGGGCCAGGCTTCGGCCGTTGCTGCGCACCCGTTGCGCGGCTTCCTGCAAGCGCAGCCTGAACAGTGTGCGGTTGGCCAACCCGCTCAGTTCATCGTAGTGCGCCAGGTAGCGCAGGCGCTCCTCGGATGCCCGACGGGCCGACAGGTCGGTGAAGAAGCCGACCACCTGGCTCAAGTGGCCTTGAGGGTCGCGCACAGCCGTCAACTGCAACCTTTGCGGGTGTAACTCGCCGTGCTTACGGGCCTCTACCAGCTCACCCTGCCAGCCGCCTTGCTGCGCCAGCGCCGACTCAATGGCCTGGCTGTGCCGGCGCGCATCGCTGTGGCATGGCAGGTCGAACAGCTCGCGCGCCAGTAGCTCGGAGCGGTTGTAGCCGGTCATCTGGCAGTAAGCCTGATTCACTGCCAGCACGACGAAATCGGCACTGAGAATCGCCACGCCCTCGTTGCAAGCTTCAAACACCGTGGCAGCAAGGCGCTGCTGCTCTTCGAGCACCTTCTGCGCCGAGATCCGTTGCAGGTCCTGGTTCAACGCCTGATTCTGGAACCGCCGCAGGAGGCTGCGGTCGAGCAGGCGGTTGACCTGCCAGGCTACCACCAGCAACGCCGCCAGCAGGATCAGCCCGAGCCAGCCCCAACCACGCTGCTGTCCGGCGCCGAAACAGAACAGGAACAGGATGGGCGGTACCAGGCAGGGCAAGGCAAAGCTGAGAAAGGCCGGCAAGCTCACTGCATAGGCAATGCTCGCACTCAAGGTGGCCATCCCCAGCAGCCCGAACACCCAGGCCTGCTGCACGAAGTTGTCGTTCGGCACCAGCGCAATCGCGGCACAGGCCAAGGTCAAGCCACTGAACGCCGAGCCGAGCAAGAACATGCGGCGCCAGCCGGGGTTGGCCTGGCGCTGCGCCGTGGCTGCATCGAACGCCGCAACCTGGATCACTCGAAGGGCCACCAGCGCCAGCAGCCATACCAGCCAGACGCCCACCAGCAGATAACGTCCAGGGCTCCACACCAGCCAGGCGCACAGCAAACCGGTAAGCAGCATGAACACTGTGGGCAGTAGTGAGCCTTGATACAACAGGCGAGTTCGCTCAACGGACAGCTGAGTGGCGAACTGCCTGCGCACGTTCCTTGTCATCTCCAGCGATACTCCAATCGCCGTGCAGTCCTGAGTCATAGCGCGGGTTCTTGTACTGTTCTTATTATGGTTGGCGTTGAACGAGCTGCGATCTTACACAAACCGCTGATTTGGCCAAACTGCTCCGTGGCTTCTTTCGCCAGGTCGTACCGGGCAAGCACTGGCCTGGCTGAATGTAGTGGATGCACAACCCGATGAGCGACAGGGCGGGAGGTGAATATTTATACAGTAGACGTTTGCCCCTTTACCGGCCTGCCCCTAGAATGGCCGGATGCACACAGATGACCTCTCCCTCCTGCTGAATTCCCTCAACGATGCCCAGCGCCAGGCCGTCGCCGCCACGCTTGGGCGTCAGCTGGTGCTTGCTGGCGCCGGTTCCGGTAAAACCCGCGTGCTGGTGCACCGCATCGCCTGGCTGATCCAGGTCGAGCAGGCCTCGCCGCACTCGATCCTGTCGGTGACCTTCACCAACAAGGCTGCCGCCGAAATGCGCCAGCGGATCGAGCAGTTGCTGGGTATCAACCCGGCCGGCATGTGGGTGGGTACCTTCCACGGCCTGGCGCACCGCTTGCTGCGGGCGCACTGGCAGGAAGCGCGCCTGGTGCAGAACTTCCAGATCCTCGACAGCGATGACCAGCAGCGGCTGATCAAGCGCGTCATGCGCGAACTCGGCCTGGACGAGCAGAAATGGCCGGCGCGCCAGGCCCAGTGGTTCATCAATGGGCAGAAGGACGAGGGCCTGCGCCCACACCATATCCAGGCCAGCGGCGACCTGTTCCTGCAGACCATGCGGGATGTATACAGTGCCTACGAGCAGGCCTGTGAGCGCGCCGGGGTCATCGACTTCTCCGAATTGCTGCTGCGCGCCCTCGACCTGTGGCGCGACCACCCAGGCTTGCTGGAACACTACCAGCGGCGCTTCCGCCACCTGCTGGTGGACGAATTCCAGGACACCAACGCCGTGCAGTACGCCTGGCTGCGCCTGCTGGCGGGCAAGAACGGTGGCAGCCTGATGGCGGTGGGCGACGACGACCAGTCGATCTATGGCTGGCGCGGCGCCAAGATCGAGAACATTCACCAGTACACGGCCGACTTCCCTGACGCCGAGATGATTCGTCTGGAGCAGAACTACCGCTCCACCGGCGGCATCCTCAAGGCTGCCAACGCGCTGATTGCCAACAACAGCGGGCGCCTGGGCAAGGAGCTGTGGACCGACATGGGCGAAGGCGAGCCGCTGACGCTCTACGCCGCCTATAACGAACACGATGAAGCGCGCTATGTGGTCGAGACCATCGAGAGCCTGATCAAGCAAGGCAGCGCGCGCAGCGATATCGCCATCCTGTATCGCTCCAACGCCCAGTCGCGGGTGCTGGAAGAAGCCCTGCTGCGCGAACGCATTCCCTACCGCATCTACGGTGGCCAGCGCTTCTTCGAACGTGCCGAAATCAAGAATGCGATGGCATACCTGCGCCTGATCGAAGGCCGCGGCAACGATGCGGCACTGGAGCGGGTGATCAACGTGCCGCCCCGTGGCATTGGCGAGAAAACCGTCGAAGCCATTCGCGAACATGCCCGCCACAGCCAGCTGTCCATGTGGGAAGCCATGTGCCAGCTGTTGGCCGGCAAGGCGTTGAAAGGCCGCGCCGCCTCTGCCCTGGGAGCCTTTATCGAGTTGATCGAAGGCCTGGCCAGCAAGGTCGCGGACATGCCGTTGCACACCATGACCCAGACAGCCATCGAGCAGTCTGGCCTGATCATCTATCACCAGGAAGAAAAGGGTGAAAAGGGCCAGGCACGGGTAGAAAACCTTGAAGAACTGGTCAGCGCCGCGCGCAACTTCGAAACCAGCGAAGACGACGCCGACCTGTCGCCGCTGTCGGCCTTCCTTGGCCATGCCTCACTGGAGGCTGGCGATGCCCAGGCGGACGAGCACGAAGACAGCATCCAGTTGATGACGCTGCATAGCGCCAAGGGCCTGGAGTTCCCCTACGTATTCCTGGTGGGCATGGAAGAAGGCCTGTTCCCTCACAAGATGAGCCTGGAAGAACCCGGCCGCCTGGAAGAGGAACGCCGCCTGGCCTACGTGGGCATCACCCGCGCCATGCGCCAGCTGATCATGACCTATGCCGAGACTCGCCGTCTTTATGGCAGCGAGACCTACAACAAGGTGTCTCGTTTCGTACGCGAGATTCCGAGCGGCCTTGTTCAGGAAGTACGCTTGTCCAACAGCGTCAGCAGGCCGTTCGGCGGCTCGACGAGCACCAGCAGCAACCTGTTTGCCAATGCGGCCATCCCACAGACCGCCTTCAGCCTGGGCCAGCGAGTGCAGCACGCGGTGTTTGGCGAAGGGGTGATCCTCAATTTCGAGGGGTCCGGTGCCCAGGCGCGAGTGCAGGTAAACTTTGCCGAAGGCAGCAAATGGCTCATGCTGGGGTACGCCAAGCTCGAGGCCATCTAAACGCCTCGTAACACTCCAGGCAAAAGCTGGAAACATCTTGTCGCTGGTCATGTGCACAGGAACCTGTGCACCATGACGCGCGTGCAATCCACAACAGGGGAAATCCCATTTATGCAACGTTTTCTTAGCATCGTACTGGCGCTTTGCGTCGGCCTGACGCTGAGCCTGGACGCCAACGCCAAGCGTTTTGGCGGCGGCAAGAGCTCGGGCGCCGCACCTATCCACCAGACCCGCCAGGCTACGCCAACCACGCCTGCTGCCGCGCCGACCGCTCCAGGCCGCGCCCCGGCCGCCGCCAGCGGTGCTTCGCGCTGGCTGGGCCCACTGGCCGGCCTCGCCGCTGGTGGCCTGTTGGCTTCCATGTTCATGGGTGACGGCTTCCAGGGCCTGCAGATCATGGACTTCCTGATCATGGGTCTGATCGCCTTCCTGGTGTTCCGCTTCATTGCCGCACGCCGTCGCCAGCAGCAGCCGCACATGGCCGCTCCGGGCCATGCGCCGTTCCAGCGTGAAGCCCATGGTCAGCAGCCAGCCCAACCGTCGATCTTCGGTGGTTCGGCCGCCCCCGCCGCCGCAGCCGCTCCGGTGATCAACGCACCGGCCTGGTTCAACGAGCAGAGCTTCCTGACCGCAGCCCGCAGCCACTTCCAGTCGCTGCAGCAGCACTGGGATGCCAACGAGATGGACAAGATCGCCGAGTTCGTCACCCCGCAGATGCTTGAATTCCTCAAGCGCGAGCGCGCCGACCTGGGCGATGGCTTCCAGTCCACCTACATCGATGACCTCGATGTGCAGCTGGACGGTGTCGATGATCGCGCCGACCGCACCGACGCCACACTGACCTTCCGTGGCGTGTCGAAGACCTCGCGCTTCGACCAGGGCGAAGCCTTCAACGAAAGCTGGCACATGGTTCGCGCCCATGGCGAGAACCAGCCTTGGCTGGTCGCCGGTATCCGTCAAAACGGTTAACCGCCGCACGTTGCACAAAAAACCCCGGGCCTGCCTCGGGGTTTTTGCTTTTGCCAGAGCAGACTACTAGGGTATAACGCGCAGCGTTGTCATCAAGGTCAGAGGATGTAAACCGTGGAAGAAGTGATCGAACAACTCCGTGAAGCCAATGAACCCGTGCCGGTGCCGCTGGAGCTTCCCGACGAAGACCAACTGGTCGAGATCGAGGAGCAGCTGTTCATCAACATTCCGTTCGTGTTCAAGGAATTTTTGCTGACGGTCAGCGATGTCGTGTACGGCTCGCTGGAGCCGGTGACCTGCACCGACCCGCATTCGCACACCTACCTGCCTGACGTCGCTGCCAATGCCTGGGATGCCGGTGTGCCGCGTGACCTGATCCCGCTGTGCCAGGATGGCGAAAATTACTACTGCGTCGAGGAAGATGGCACCGTGGTGCTGTGGGATGGCGCCGAAGAAGCCGTTGCCGAGGAGAGCTGGGAATCGGTGTGGCACTGGGCACGGGATGTATGGCTGGAGAGCTGACATCGCCAGCTGTAATGATCCTTCAGAAGTGGCCTCGCTGCTTCGATTCGACGCTGAACGCCAGGGCCGCTTTGCGGCCCGTTTGCGACACATGGGCGCTCCTGCCCAGGCATGCCCTCAATGCGAATGATCGCGGCTGTTCTCCAGCGTCTCCAGCAAGGCGATCTGCATCCGCGAATGCACGCGGATGAACCAGCGCCACAACAACGACACCACCACAGCCGCTACCACGGCAATTACCAGCAACAGCTCGCTGGTCGGCAGAATGCTCGCCGACAACGCCGACAGCAGCAGGAAGATCACCAGCAGCGACAGCAGCGGAATCACCTCGGCAACCACACGACGCACGCGCTGGGTGTGCCGCCCGGCCATTTCCGGTTTCACCCCCATTTCTGCCAACAGCATCGACAATGCCTTGAGCTTGCGATACGCAGCAATTAGGAACGGCAGCGACAGCAGTAACGCCGCACCCCAGATCAACGCCTTCTGTTGGCTGACATCCGTGACCCATTCGTTCAACCAATTGCCGATGTGCCCGGCGAAATAACCACCGCTGAAGAAGATCGCGATCACCAGCGCCAGGTTGACGCCCACCTGCAGCAGGATGCGCCGGATCATCGCCGCCAGCATGGCGCTTTCGCCTTGCGGCTGAATGTTGCACAACCATTCCCCATATAGTGACAGGACCCGCGCCAGGCGCCTTGGCACGACTTTGCCAAGCTTCAGTGACAGCGGGTCGGCGGCGCGGATCAGGTAAGGCGTCAGCAACGTGGTGATGGCAGAAACCGCCACGGCCACCGGGTAAAGGAAATCGCTGGTGACCTGCAGGGTCATCCCCAGAGCCGCGATGATGAACGAGAATTCGCCAATCTGCGAAAGGCCCATGCCCACCCGTAGCGAAGTACGGCCATCGTTACCGGCGATGAATGCGCCCATACCGCAAGACAGCATCTTACCCAGTACCACCGCCAGGGTGATCACCACGATCGGCCAGGCATAGTCGACCAGCACCTGGGGGTCGATCATCAGGCCGATGGCGACAAAGAAAATTGCGCTGAACAGGTCGCGCACGGGCTCGATCAGGCGTTCGATCTTGAGCAACTGGCGTGACTCGGCCATGATCGCACCGATCAGGAAGGCCCCCAGCACCATGCTGTATTCCAGCTTGACCACCAGCAGGCAGAAACCGAAGCACAGGCCAAGCACTGTGATCAGCAACATCTCGTTGCTTTCGAATTTCGCCACGTAGGCCAGTAGTCGCGGCACCAGAAGGATGCCGATGACCAGTGCGACGATCATGAACAACGACAGCTTGCCCACCGTCGAGAACACCTCGCCCGAGCTGACTGTGCCACTGACGGCAATGCCGGACAGCAAGGCGATGATGCCGATACCGAGGATGTCCTCGACGATCAGCACGCCAAATATCAGCTGGGCGAAACGCTCGTTCTTCATCTTCAGGTCATTGAGGGCCTTGACGATGATGGTGGTCGAGGAAATTGCCAGGATCGCGCCCAGGAACAGCGAGTCCATGGTATTCCAGCCGAACCAGCGGCCGATCTCGAAACCGATCCAGATCATCAGGACGATTTCCAGGAATGCCGCGATAAAGGCCGTGGCGCCGACCTTGAAGAGCTTGCGCAGGCTGAACTCCAGGCCCAGGCAGAACATGAGGAAAATGACCCCCAGCTCGGCCAGGGTCTTGATCGTGTCTTCATCGTGGATCAGGCCGAACGGCGGTGTGTGCGGGCCGATGATGAAGCCGGCGACGATGTAGCCCAGCACCACGGGCTGCTTGAGCCGATGAAAGAGAATCGTCACCACACCGGCGACCAGCATGATAACTGCCAGGTCCTGGATGAAGCTGATGGCATGCATGGCACGATACTCCTTGTCGACTTTGCTGGATGCCTGGGCAGACCGCTCCTCTGCCAAGGCACAGCCGAGCGAGCAGCAAGTACATACTGTATTGAATGCAAGAACGCCCACGTTGCGTGGGCGTAGTCAGGTTAACATCGCACCCTGCCGCAAAAAGGCGGTGCAATATGTAGAAACAGATCGGCCGATCAGCCGCCTCTGATGACGTAATTGGCGTGACCATGGAGCGTCCGGCAACGTCCCGTAAATCAGGAAGGCAAACCTTCTAGAGGGGGAACCAGAAGTGTCAGCAGATACCCGCCCCGATTCAGCGCAACCTCACCGTGAGCACACTATGGAACCTGGAAACGCCCAGCTGAGCATGACCGTCCTGATGACCCCGGACATGGCCAACTTTTCTGGCAACGTACACGGCGGCACATTGCTCAAGTACCTCGACGAAGTGGCCTATGCCTGCGCCAGTCGCTATGCCGGCAGCTACGTGGTGACCCTGTCGGTCGACCAGGTGATCTTCCGCGAGCCGGTACACGTCGGCGAGCTGGTGACATTCCTCGCCTCGGTCAACTACACCGGCAACACCTCGATGGAAGTGGGAATCAAGGTGGTCACCGAGAACATCCGCGAGCGCTCGGTACGTCACTCCAACAGCTGCTTCTTCACCATGGTCGCGGTCGATGACAACCGTCGCCCGGTACCCGTGCCACCCCGCCAGCCGCACTCCAGCGAAGAGAAGCGCCGCTTCCTGCAGGGCCAGCAGCGCCGCCAGATCCGCCAGGAACTGGAAAAGCGCTACCAGGACTTGAAAACCGACTCGATCTAGATCGCCAGGCGCTGCGCCTCGAAGCGCACACGCGGATGGGCGATGCGATCCTGGGCCCGCACCAGCTGCAGTTCATAGCTGGCGCAGGCCTGGGTTTCCAGCAGCACCTCGTGCACGGCCGCAGCGGTGAACTCAAGGGCCTGCTGCCAGCTGTCGCCCAACAGCACGCGGGCCAGGAACAACCCTGAAGTCAGGTCGCCTACGCCGACCGGTTGCCGAGGGAACGCCAGCAGGGGGCGACGCAGGTGCCAGCTTGCTTCGCGGGTCACCAGCAACATCTCGAACATGTCTTCAGCCCGCCCCGGATACGACAGATGCTTGACCAGCAGCACTTGCGGGCCACGTTCGAGCAGGCTGCGCGCCATGCTCACGCAGTCCTCGAGCGATTGCGCCCGACGGCCGCAGAAGCTGTCCAGTTCCAGCTGATTGGGGCACAGGATATCCGCCTTGGCCGCCGCTTCATCGAGCAGGAACTCGCTGACCTCCTGCGGAACGATACACCCCTTCTGCGCATGGCCCATGACTGGATCACACAGGTACAGCGCCTTCGGATTTACAGCCTTGATGCGATCGACGCCGGCCAGGATCGCCCGGCCCTGCTCGGCGCTGCCCAGATAGCCAGACAGCACGGCGTCGCAGTGGCCCAATTCGCCGATGTTGGAAATACCTTGCACCAACGCAGGAATTTGCGCAGGAGCGAGCACTTCGCCCGCCCACTGGCCATACTGAGTGTGATTGGAGAACTGTACGGTATTGAGGGGCCAGACATTGACCCCGATACGCTGCATGGGGAACACCGCAGCGCTGTTGCCGGCGTGGCCGAATACCACGTGGGACTGGATGGCGAGCAGGTGCGGGGTACGTTTCATGCGGGAGGATTCCAAAGCTGTTTCAAGGATTGTGCAGCGCGCAGTATGGACTCGATTGCCACCTGTACGACAGGCCAGGGACGCAGTTAAGCTGGTTTGACCTGTTTGGAGCATACGTAAATGTTGACCCTGGAGAATCTCTTCGTCCTGATGTTGCTGGCCACGGCAGGCGCTTGGTTATGGCACAACCACGGGCTGCGCGAAAAGGCCCTGGAGCGGGTCAAACAGCATTGTGCAAAGCTCGACCTGGAGCTTCTGGATGACGCCGTTGCGCTCAAACGCATCGCGTTCATCCGCGATGCAAACGGCAAGAAGCGCCTGGCCCGCGTCTATGCCTTCGAGTTCACCGTGACCGGTGAACAGCGCCACCCTGGTACCGTGACCCAGTTCGGCGCCCACAGCGCCCAGATCGAACTGGCCCCCTACCCATTCGAGATCAAGACGCCACCAAGGGCTGACAATGTGATCGAGATGCAGCAGTGGCGTCAGGAGCACAATCGCTGGCGCAACTGACCCTCAGATCAGGCTATCCGCCAGAGCCTTTCGTAGCAGCGGCTCTGGCTGCACCTGTTCGAAGATCAGCTCGATGCGCGAGTCCTTGCGCCATTCGCTCGGCTGCCACTGCGCCAATTCACCATTGAGCCCATTGAATGACTGCCATCCATCGGCACTGTGGATAACACCCTTGGCACGCCGCCACGGCCAGGCCGAAAGAAACGCCTGTATACGTTGTGGTTCGAATCGCTGACTGGGGTGCCAGCGCCAGCCGATGCTCCACCCTCCATCTCCCTCCTGGGCCGCACAAATCGGCAGGGAAGGATCTATCCACAGGGCTGAAAGCGTTGTGGATAGACTTGTCTTGGGCAAATCATCAACCGAACCGACATTCATTTGATGTGTGGATGAAACAGGCAGTGTTTCGAGCTCGACCAGCCCCTGCTGGGTCCAAAGCGTGCGGGTGCGGGAAAAATTGCTGTTTATCAACAGCTTGGAATTTTCATCCACAGCGTCGGCCTTGTTCAGCACAACAAGAGATGCCGCTTGCAAAGCCTGTTGCTGAGCGTTTGCCAACGGCTCACCTCGGGCCAGTGCCTGAGCATCCAGCACTATCACCAACGGCTGCACTGCCAGCACCCCAACCCAAGGTGCCTGCTTCAACTGGTCCATCAACTGCACAGGATGACCAAGCCCGGAAGGCTCGATAAACAAGCGGTCAGGCCGAGCCTTGCGCAGCAGGCGGCCGAGGCCGACCTGGAACGGTGTACCGTTCACGCAGCACAGGCAGCCGCCTGCCACCTCGCCGATGGCAATACCGTCCTCGTCGCGACTGAGCAACGCCGCATCAATGCCGACTTGGCCAAACTCGTTGACCAGCACAGCCCAGCGTTCGTTTGCAGGGCGCCGGGCCATCAGCTGGCGGATGAGGCTGGTCTTGCCCGCCCCCAAGGGACCGGCGACGACGTGGGTGGGGATGTTTTGCAGCATGCCAGGACTTCTAAGCGGAATTCACTCCACTATGACCCGTCAGGCCAGCCAGTCAAGGCTGAGCAGCAGACGCCGCTGGTCACTGGACGGCGAGCGGTGGATAAGTCCCGCACCTTCATTGCCCAGCCATTTCTCTCCTTTGACAACTGCCACCTCACCCGCCTGCAAGACGCGAATGTTATCCACAGGCGCCGCGGCCAAGTGCAGACCAACTCGTTCTATTGCGCCTTCTTCCAGCCATTCACTGCCAGGGCCGACGTAAGTGGTGAGCAAGCGCAAAGGCACGTTATCCACATGGAAGCGCGGGCACATGGCACCTTGCAGCACCCGCAGCCGCAGCCCCACCCGCCGCGCCCCGACCAGGCAGGTGTAAGCCGATACCAGCCACATCACATCGGCCACAAACCCCTCGTAGCCATGCAGGTCGGCAGCCTCCTGCAGTAAGCCAGGCAATTGCGGCGGCTCGTGCTCGTTCACATCGAGCACGCGCTGGTCAGCCAGGGACTGACCGAGGCTGACCGCCAAGGTGGCAAAATCTTCGACCTGCGCAGGCAAACGGCGCTGCCAGACAGCCAGGTTAACGCCATCTTCGAAGATTTCGGTGAGCACCTTGGGTGCCTCACCAAAGGCCTGGCGGATAACCCGCGGGCACGCCAGGTTCATGCTGCTTCCTCGGCCTGCCAGGGACCGAACGGATCTGGCAGGCGCAGCCAGGCCATCGGCCCGAGTGCCATTTCCTCATCGGTCAGCAGGCAGGCGTCCAGCTCTGTGGATAACTGCACGAAGTCGATGTTCTGCCCGATGAATACCAACTCCTGGCGGCAGTCACCGGTTTCACCGTGCCAGTGCTTGAGAATATCCGCTGTGCTCTGCTCGTCCTGCGGCCAATGCTCGCGGGGAACAAAACGCCACCAGCGCCCGGCCAGGCCATGACGCATCATGCCGCCCGCCTGCGACCAGCTACCGGCTTCCTGGAACTTGCTGGCCAGCCAGAAAAACCCTTTGGAGCGCAGCAGCCGGCCGTTGCGCCAAGTGTTGTGGATAAAGTCAAAGAAGCGTTGTGGATGCAGGGGACGACGGGCTTCCCACGTACTCGCCGCGATACCGTACTCCTCGGTTTCCGGTATGTGCTCGCCGCGCAGCTCTTGCAGCCAGCCTGGTGCCTGCGCTGCCAGGTCGAAGTCGAACAGCCCGGTATCGAGAATCCGCGCCAGCGGCACCTGGCCCATGACCATCGGCACGATCTGCGCGCGGGCATTGAGGCTTCGCAGAATGGCGGTGAGTTCTTCGCGCTCGTGCTGGCTGATCAGGTCGATCTTGCTCAGCAGCAGCACATCGGCGAACTCGACCTGTTCGATCAACAGGTCGCTGATGGAGCGCTCATCGTCTTCCCCCAGCGTCTCGCCGCGGCTGGCCAAGCTGTCGGCTTGCTGGTAATCGCGCATGAAGTTCAGGCCATCGACCACGGTGACCATGGTGTCCAGGCGCGCCATGTCGGACAGGCTGCGGCCTTGCTCATCGCGGAAGGTGAAGGTCTCGGCAACCGGCAGCGGCTCCGAGATACCAGTGGACTCGATCAGCAGATAGTCAAAACGACCTTCCCCGGCCAGTCGCGCGACCTCCTCCAACAGGTCTTCACGCAAGGTGCAGCAGATGCAGCCGTTGCTCATTTCAACCAGTTTTTCTTCCGCGCGGTTGAGGCTGACGTTGCGCTGCACTTCGCTGGCGTCGATGTTGATCTCACTCATGTCATTGACGATGACCGCGACCCGAAGGTTGTCGCGGTTACGCAGTACATGGTTGAGCAAGGTGCTCTTGCCGGCACCCAGGAAGCCGGACAGCACGGTGACAGGGAGGCGGTTGGACATGGTGAACCCTCTTCAGGCGGACGCACTCGAAACGATGCATTTGCATAATGTTATAAAGTAACAATACAATTTCGCCAAGCCATACTCGTCGCAATCGTATTTCGGAGATGGAAATGAATCTGCCACCTGCGGCCCTGGCGCTGCTGCTCCTGACGCCTGTGCCCGCCCTGGCATTGGCTTCAGGTAGTTCGCTGGTGCTGTGCACCAGGAGCGCAACGTTGCTCGCCTGCCAGGACGGCAACGGCAGTTACTACAGCGTGCGCACTGAAGGCAGCCATTTCTACCTGCGCGGCTTCGACACTACGACGCGTCGTCTCTGGTCCCAGACAAACAGTCGCTACGGCCCATTGACGTTCTTTACCGGTTTGGCCAGTGATGGCGAAGCCTGGTTCGGCTACAGCCGACGGGTTGGCTGGACCACGTTGAATCGCGTGTCCAGTTCCAGCGGCCAGCGTTTCAATTTGCATTGCAGCCTGGTCGGCGGATGTCGCTGACCCTATTTCTGGTAAACCCCATGACTAGCCTGATGCTCCCGGACATTGCCACCCAGCCCCAAGCACACGCCATCCCCCTTGATTGGGTCGGCATGCGCGGTATCGCCGTGCCTATCCAGTTAGACGGTCGTCAGGTGCCGGCCAAGGCCGATGCGGGTGTCAGCCTGGTGGATGGCAATTCCCGAGGCATCCATATGTCTCGCCTATACCTGGCACTGGAATCGCTGGAAGCGCAGCCATTGACGCCCTTGGCCATTCGCCGTCTGCTCGCAGACTTCCTCACCAGTCACGAGGGGCTTTCCAACGCGGCTTATCTCAGCCTGAATTTCCAGCACATGCTAAAGAGGCCCGCATTGGTAAGTCCATTGGCGGGTTGGAAGCGGTATGCAGTCAGCCTCGAAGCGCGGATTGCAGATGAAATGTTCCACGTGGAACTATCCGTTCGTGTGCCTTATTCCTCAACGTGCCCCTGCTCGGCAGCCCTTGCAAGGCAACTGATTCAACAGCAGTTCGAGGCTGACTTCGCCGGGCAGCACCTCGAGCGCAGCGCGGTACTGGAATGGTTGGGCACCAGCCAAGGCATCGTCGCGACACCGCATAGCCAGCGTAGCCAGGCGATGGTCAGCGTGCGCCTGCAAGATAGACTGGCGTTGCTGCCCATTACTGAATTGATAGACCGGATTGAGGCTAGCCTGGGTACGGCTGTGCAGACCGCAGTAAAGCGTGCAGACGAACAAGCGTTCGCCTTGGCCAACGGGCAGAACCTCATGTTCTGTGAAGACGCTGCTCGGCGACTGCACCAGTCGCTGCAGCAGTTGGAGTGGGCGACGGCCTTCAAGCTGCGCGTGGAACATGCAGAGAGCCTGCATGCCCACGATGCGGTAGCCAGCAGCCAGTGGCAGTGGTGAGGCTCAGGTGCGAGGTTTGACTGTTCCACAGTCGTTGCCGAGCCATACGGCACGGGTATTCATGCTGCCCTGTTGCTGAACGCCCGAGGCATTGAAGGTGCCGTTGACCTGGGTGGTGAACTCCTTGTCACTGAGGAAAGTCGCCTGGCCAGTGCCCTGAGCCTTCGGGCAACTGAACTGGAACTTCCAGACATTACCCGTTCGGTCGGTGATCTTCTGGGTGCATCCAGACTTGGGATCCTGCAGCGGGATATCGTTGGTCTGCACCTGTTCACGCGTCAGACACGAGCGCACGCCATTGCCGCCAATCGTAACGCCCTGCTTGGCCAATACCCCTTCCATCATGGCCCGCTGTTCAGGGGGCAGATTCTTCAATTGCCCGAGCATGAACTGCATATCGGGTAATGGCTTGCCATCGACCTGCATGTTGCTGGTAGTCAATTCCCACAAACCAGGTTGCAACATCTGCGCATTTACCAGTGGGCTGCTCAGGCCCAAGGCCAGGGCCAACAGTGGCAGACGAATCTTCATGTAAGGACGCTCCTCGTAAAGCCGGCCAACGGGCCGGGCTCAGCCTTAGACGCCAAATCCGCTTTCAGGTTGCAAGGCGGAGGTGGAACGTGTTCTGTTATCCGCTGGGTATTCGGCAAGCAGGATGCGTATGGATTACCACAGCCCCTACTTCTTCGGCTACGTGCTCGGCCTGATCCATTTGCTTGGCATGATCGCCGCGTTGCACGCAGTGTTCACCGTGCGCACTGCCCAAGGTGCAATTGCCTGGGCCATGTCACTGTTCTTCATTCCTTACCTCACACTGATTCCCTACCTGATCTTTGGTGCGAGATCCTTCTACGCCTACATCCAGGCCCGGCGCCAGGCCAACCAGGAAATGCACGTGGCCATGGCCAACCTCAACTGGCGGCCTTGGGTTGAAGAAGCCCTCACCGCCAGAGAGTCAGAAAGCTACGCGGCCTTGCGTGCCATGCCGAAACTTGGACGGATGCCTTGCCTGGCCAATAACGAAGTGAAGCTGCTGATCAATGGTAAAGCCACTTTTGAGGCGATCTTCGCTGCCATCGAGCAGGCACGCGAAGTGGTATTGGTGCAATTTTTCATCATCCACGACGACGGTCTTGGCAAGGAGCTGCAGCAGTTGCTACTGCGCAAGGCGGCTGAGGGTGTGAAGGTATTCGTGCTGTACGACCGTGTCGGCAGCCATGCGCTGCCCGCGAGTTACAGCCAAGCGCTGCGTGATGGTGGTGTGCAGATCCATGCCTTCGCCACCCGCCGCGGATGGTTCAACCGCTTTCAGGTCAACTTCCGCAACCACCGCAAGATCGTCGTGGTCGATGGCCTGCTCGGCTTCATCGGTGGGCATAACGTAGGGGACGAATACCTTGGCAAGGATCCACACCTGTCACCTTGGCGCGACACCCATGTGCAGATCGGCGGCCCGGTGTTGGCCTGCCTGCAGGAGTCGTTTGCCGAGGACTGGTACTGGGCCACGCGCCAGCTGCCTCCTTTGATCCTGCCCGACACCTACCCGGACAACGGTGTACTGTGCCAAGCGTTGGCCAGTGGCCCGGCAGACCCACAGGAAACCTGTTCGCTGTTCTTCATCGAGGCCATCCACTCGGCGAGCAAACGCGTATGGATCACCAGCCCCTATTTCATTCCCGACGAAGCCGTGTTCGCCGCCTTGCGCCTGGCGGTACTGCGTGGCGTGGACGTGCGCGTGCTTATTCCGTCTCGGCCCGATCACAAGATCGTCTATGCGGCCTCCAGCCTGTTTGCGTTCGAAGCGGTACGTGCAGGGGTAAGGATGTTCCGTTACCAGCCTGGCTTCCTGCACCAGAAAGTGGTGCTGGTGGATGACGAGGTCAGCGCGATCGGCAGCGCCAACCTGGACAATCGCTCATTCCGGCTCAACTTCGAAATCACCTTGCTGACGGTGGACCGTCCATTCGCTGATCAGGTAGAGGCAATGCTACTGGAAGACTTTGAACAAGCCCGTGAAATCACTGCTGAAGACAGCCGCGATACCCATCGGATCCAGCAGCTGGGAATGCGCATTGCGCGCCTGATTTCACCCATCCTCTGATCGAAGAAGGGGCCGCTTTTGCGGCCCCTCTGCGATCAGTGATGAAGGCTCAGCGATAAAGGTCTTCCCGCGTCCACGGCAGATCATGGTGCCCATCGGCATACGGTTTCACGGCCAGAATCTGGTGCAGGTTGATCCAGCCCTTCTGGAACGCATAGGCACACCCGGCCAGGTACAGGCGCCAGATCCGCAGGGTTTTCTCCGGCACCAACCCCGCAGCCTTGTGCAGCTGGTTCTCCAGGTTCTCGCTCCAGTGATGCAGCGTCTTCGCGTAGTGAAGACGCAAGCTCTCCACGTCCACCACCTCCAGCCCCGCCTCACAGATGCTGGCGCTGATCATCGACAGGTGCGGCAGCTCGCCATGGGGGAAGACATAGCGGTCGATGAACTCCCCTGCCCCACGCCCGACCGGGCGTCCATCGACATGCTTGGCAGTAATCCCATGGTTCATCACCAGTCCACCTTCGCGGACGGCGCCGAACAGTTTCCGGCAATACAACGCCAGATTGGCGTGCCCGACATGCTCGAACATGCCAACGCTGACTACCTTATCGAAGCGGCCATCCTGAGGCAGGTCGCGATAGTCGAGAATCTGCAGGTCGACCTTGTCGGCCAGGCCTTCTGCCTTGACCCGCTCGCGGCCGAGCTTGAGCTGCTCCTTGCTCAAGGTGATACCGAATACCTTGGCGCCGTATTCTCGCGCGGCGAAACGCGACAGCCCGCCCCAACCACAGCCGACATCAAGCAAGTAGTCGCCGGCTTCCAAGCGCAACTTGCGGCACAAGTGATCGAACTTGTCCTGTTGCGCTTGATCCAGGGTGTTGTCGGGCTCGCGGAAATAGGCACAGGAATAGGCCATGTCCTGATCGAGCCAGAGCTGATAGAACTCATTGGAGACGTCGTAGTGATAAGAAATAGCCTCGGCGTCTGTGCTCTTGTCATGCGCCAGCCGCTGTGGCGGAGCTTCATCCTCTTCGCTCAGCAATGCTTCGCTGAGTTCGTCGCAGACGCGGATGGCTTCGCCAATATCGCCTTCCAGTTCCAGCTTGCCCTCCACGAATGCAGTGCCCAGCTGGTCCATGCTCGGGTGGGTCAGCTGGCTGATCAGCTGTGGCTCCTTGACCAGGATGGTGACCTGCGGACTTGGGCCCAGATCGAACTGGTTTCCATCCCACAGTTTCAGCCGCAGCGGCAGATGCAGGCTCTGCAATGCCGGTGGAAGTTGAGCAAGCATGAACACTCCTCCTATCCCTAAAAGGCTACGACGCCTGACATTTCGAACGTCGCCGGAACAGAGTAGTTCATTCGTGGGAGGTTTCCTCTAGACGAGACCAAGGTCTAGAACCAACTGATCTGATAAGGCAACGGATTGTATACAATCCGCACTTCACAGCTTAACCTTATGCCCCTCTCGCGCTTTCTCATCTGGAGTACAAAACCCATGAAATCCTATGACGTGGTGATCATCGGCGGCGGCCCTGGCGGCTACAACGCAGCGATCCGCGCTGGCCAGCTTGGCCTGAGTGTCGCCTGCGTGGAAGGCCGTGCGACGCTGGGTGGCACCTGCCTTAACGTCGGTTGCATGCCGTCCAAAGCGTTGCTTCACGCTTCCGAGCTTTACGAAGCTGCCAGCGGCGACGAGTTCGCCCACCTCGGCATCGAAGTGAAGCCGACGCTAAACCTCGCCCAGATGATGAAGCAAAAGGACGAGAGCGTGACCGGCCTGACCAAAGGTATCGAGTACTTGTTCCGCAAGAACAAGGTCGACTGGATCAAAGGCTGGGGCCGCCTGGATGGCGTCGGCAAGGTCATCGTCAAGGCTGAAGATGGCAGCGAGACCGCATTGCAGGCCAAGGACATCGTCATTGCCACCGGTTCAGAGCCCACTCCCCTGCCCGGCGTGACCATCGATAACCAACGGATCATCGATTCCACCGGTGCCCTGGCCCTGCCCCAGGTCCCCAAGCACCTGGTGGTAATCGGTGCGGGCGTTATCGGCCTGGAACTGGGTTCGGTATGGCGCCGCCTGGGCGCACAGGTCACCGTCATCGAGTACCTCGACCGCATCTGCCCGGGCACCGATGACGAAACCGCCAAGACCCTGCAAAAAGCGCTGACCAAGCAAGGCATGGCCTTCAGGCTCGGTAGTAAAGTCACCCAAGCGCAGACGCAGGCCGAAGGTGTCAGCCTGACCCTGGAGCCGGCTGCGGGTGGGGCCGCCGAAACGTTGCAGGCCGACTACGTCCTGGTCGCCATCGGCCGTCGTCCTTATACCAAGGGCCTGAACCTTGAAAGCGTCGGGCTGGAAACCGACAAGCGCGGCATGCTCAGCAACGAGCATCACCGCACCTCGGTAGCAGGTGTATGGGTGATTGGCGACGTCACTTCCGGCCCTATGCTGGCGCACAAGGCCGAAGACGAAGCGGTCGCGTGCATCGAGCGGATTGCCGGCAAACCGCATGAAGTGAACTACAACCTGATTCCGGGCGTGATCTACACCCGTCCGGAGCTGGCTACCGTTGGCAAGACCGAAGAGCAGCTGAAGGCCGAAGGCCGCGCCTACAAGGTCGGCAAGTTCCCCTTCACCGCCAACAGCCGTGCCAAGATCAACCATGAGACCGAAGGCTTCGCCAAAGTCATCGCCGATGCCAATACCGATGAGGTGCTCGGTGTGCACCTGGTCGGCCCGAGCGTCAGCGAGATGATCGGCGAGTTCTGCGTAGCCATGGAATTCGCCGCCTCGGCTGAAGACATCGCCCTGATCTGCCATCCGCACCCAACCCGCTCCGAAGCCCTTCGCCAGGCAGCGATGAACGTGCACGGTATGGCCATGCAGATCTGATCCATCTGGCTCCGCCGGTTTTTTCGAAATACCATTGATGCACGTTTTCGATCAAACCAGCGGGGCCCACCGGGTGAGCATCAATTTCGATCTGAACGACCTGCAGGCGTTTCGTGCAGTGGTCGAGCAAGGCAGCTTCCGCCGCGCCGCCGATACCATTCGCATCACCCAATCGGCGCTGAGCCGGCGTATCGAAAAACTCGAATCGGCATTGGGCGTGAAACTGCTCGAACGCACCACGCGCAAGGTGTCGCTGACCAATGTCGGGCGTGCCTTTCTACCTCAGGTCGAGCGCCTGCTGGACGACCTCGACCTGGCGCTGCTCAGCGTCGGTGATGGTGGCTCGCTGCGTACCGGCACCCTGACCATCGCCTGTGTGCCGTCAGCCGCCTACTACTTCATGCCCCATGCCATTCGTGCCTTCCATGGGCAATACCCGAAAGTGCGCATCAACTTGTACGACGCCTCGGCCAACGAAGTGAGTGCCGCCGTAGCCTCCGGCGAAGCGGACTTCGGCCTGAGCTTCACCGGCAATCTCGCACCGGAGATCGAGTTCAGCGACTTGCTTGAGGAACGCTATGTCATCGCCTGCCGCCACGACCACCCGTTGGCCAAGCAGGACACGGTGACCTGGGCGCAAGCCTACGAACATGAGTACATCAGCCTGAGTAAGTCGTCTGGCAACCGCCTGGTCCTGGATCGGGCGCTGGCCGGCATGCAGGTGAGTAGAGAGAGTGTTTGCGAGGCCAGGCATGTGACCACCCTGCTGGGCCTGATCGAAGCGGGCCTGGGAATTGCCGCGGTGCCGTCGATTGCGCTGCCGCTGTCACCCCATCCAATCCTGGCCAGCGTTGCACTGGTCGAACCGCAGGTCAGCCGCAAGATGGGCCTGCTCAAGCGCCGCGGCCGCACACTCACGCCTGCGGCACTCGAGATGGTAAGGCTGATCCGGGAGTTGCCCGGCGTATTACCGGGCGACTGAATCCAGGCCGGTAGCACGTACGTCAGGCTGCGCGGCAGGTGAGGCCAGGTACTGCAGAAGCTTTTTTGCCTCGGCGGGGTGCTCGGCGCCTTTTGGAACAGCGGCAGCGTAGCGGGTCACCGACTGCAGGCTTTCCGGAATCTTGCCAACCAAGGTCACACCCGGCACCGGCAGCAACTCGGCAACCTGCTGGAAACCAAGCTCATAGGTGCCCTGAGCCACCTGCGAGGCCACCGGTATGCGCTCGACCATGGTGCTCTTGCCGACCAGGCGGTCCTCGATACCCAGCTTCTTGTACAGCTCCGTCTTGATATAGACGCCACTGGCGCTATCCGAATAGGCCACCGATTTTGCCGCCAGCAGCGTCTGCTTCAGCTGATCGGGGGTACCGATCTGCGGCTTGGGCTGGCCCTGCTTGACCACCATACCGATGCGCGAGTCGGCAAGCTCGACGCGCGAAGCCGGGTCGACCTTACCCTGACGGATGAGCTCGTCCAGCGCATAGCCGACCATGATCACCACGTCAGCGTGCTCGCCGCGAGCGAGGCGATTGGGGATCGCCTCGGGTGCCTTGCCCATCGAGGGCCCGAGCACGGTGACCAGTGTATCGCCGCTCTGCGCGGCATACTTGGGCCCCAGTTGCTTGTAGGCGGCGGTGAAGCCGCCCGAGGTCATAACGGTCAGTTCAGCAGCCTGGGCAAGGCTGCAGCCAGCCAGGAGAGCAGCGGTCAGTAACGCTTTCATCGAGTTCCTCATACAGCCACCGGTGTGCGGTGGGCAAAGCGACGGTACAGCATCCAGGTAGCGACGAATGCACAGAGCGCGGCAAACATCATCCAGTAGGCGGGTGCCGCCTTGTCATTGGTGACATGGATCACCCACGTCGAGATTGCCGGGGTGAACCCGCCGAACAGGGCAGTCGCCAGGCTGTAAGCCAGCGAAAAACCTGCTACACGGACTTCCACCGGCATGATTTCGGTCAGCGCCGGGATCATCGCACCGTTGTACATGCCGTACAGGAACGAGAACCACAGCAGCACTTCAAGCATGTGGCCGAAGGTCGGCGCCTGGGCCAGATAGGTCAGGGCCGGGTAAGCGGTGATCAAGGTCATCAGCGACATGACCAACAGCAGCGGCTTGCGCCCCAAGCGATCGCTGAGCGCACCGCCGATGGGCAACCAGATGAAGTTCGACACCGCAGTCAGCAAGGTCACCAGCAGCGCATCACCGGTACTCAGTTGCAGCACAGTCTTGCCGAAGGTCGGCGCGTATACCGTGATCATGTAGAAGGCAGTGGTGGTCATGGCCACCATCAGCATGCCGTACAGCACGATGCCGGAATTGGCAGCCAGCGTCGCCAGTACCTGTTTCATGGTTGGGCGATGTTCGCGGGCGGCGAACTCCTCGGTTTCCTGCAGGCTGCGACGCAGCAGGAAGATCACCGGGATGATCATGCAGCCAACAGCAAACGGTACCCGCCAACCCCACTCGCTGAGCTGGTCAGGCGTCAGCCACTGGTTGAGGGCAAAGCCGAGCGCCGCAGCGACGACGACCGCCACCTGCTGGCTGGCGGACTGCCAGCTGGCGTAGAAGCCCTTGTGCCCAGGCGTGGCCATTTCGGCCAAATACACAGATACGCCGCCGAGCTCCGCGCCGGCCGAGAATCCTTGCAACAAGCGCCCGATGAGTACCAGCGCCGGGGCCAGAAGTCCGATGCTCTCATATCCGGGCACCAGCACGATCAGCAGGGTCCCACTGGCCATGATCGCCAGGGTTACGATCAGCCCTTTGCGCCGGCCTACGTCATCGATGTAGGCCCCGAGGATCACCGCACCCAGTGGGCGCATGAGGAAGCCTGCGCCAAACACGGCGAAGGTCATCATCAACGAGGCGAATTCATTGGACGCGGGAAAGAACGCCGCCGCGATATGCGTGGCATAGAAGCCGAACAGGAAGAAGTCGAACTGTTCGAGGAAGTTTCCGGACGTGACCCGGAAGACCATACCGGCCTTGGACTTGCCCTCGGGCACCGAGTGTGATGGCAGACTCATGGTGTGGATCTCCAGCGTTTCTTAATAATTGTAAGTGCTTATTTCGAGAATCATCGTCGAAAGCGGCGCTGGAGATAATCGTTCATTTTTCATTAATTGATGCACAGGGGCGATCAATCAGGCGAGCACTGCGCTTGTTTGAAGCAGACAGTGAACTCGGTTCAGCATTTCTTGAGCGTTTTAATTGTCCTGTCTTGTGGAACAATCATTCACTTTCAGACCCAATTGTCTTGATCAGCTCTTAGCTCCAGAATGGCCCCATACCGCAGACAACGCCACCGAGCACAGCGCGGTGAGCCATTCGAACTCAAGCATCAGGAGCTATTAAATGATCAATTTCACAGGTACAACTGCAGTCGTAGGTCGCGTGTTGCTGGCCGTGCTATTCCTGCTGAGCGGCTTCAGCAAGCTGACCTCGCCGGAAGGCACCACTGCGTATATCGAATCAAGCGGCCTGCCCGTCCCGGTACTGAGCTACCTGGCAGCACTGGGTGTTGAACTCGGTCTTGCAGCATTGCTGATCATCGGCTTTCAAACCCGCATCGTCGCGGTGGTCATGGCGCTGTTCACCGTAATGGCAGCCTTCGCTTTCCATAACAACCTGGCGGACCAAGGGCAGTTCATCAACTTCTTCAAAAACCTCTCGATCGCAGGTGGCCTGTTGCAGATTGCAGCGTTTGGCGGCGGTGCGCTGAGCGTGGATGCGCTGCTGGCGCGGCGGGCAGGCAAGACGGTGTTGAAAACGGCCTGAAGGCAAACTGAAGTTCAGAGCTGGGGTAGCCAGGCCACAAACTAGTTCGCTTTAGCATGGTAGGGCGCGTTAACAGTGTAAAGACGCACTTGGGTATCGCCGACTTTCAGCATACTGACCTTGTTCCAATTGTTCGGTATGGAAGCGAAATCATCAGGCGGTTCGCTGTTACTTATCAACCAGACTCTGCTTTGGCTGACGGGTAGTTTTTCAAGGCTGTCGAGGTAGATTTTATCGGCATCATTGTTCACCAGCGTGCCAAATCCATAGTTACCTGGCCGACCCGACGCGCCGTCGGCCAAGGGTGGCGTATAGAGCAGTGGAACCGAACCGGTCTTATTGTAGTAGACGTAGCTGAAATACCAGAAAAGATCGCTGACGACGATACGGTCATCAGTACGATAATTTTCATTTACGAAGTTGACCAGCTTGTCGAACTGATCATCATCCTTTTGGTAATAACTGCTCAGGCCAACCACCTCTACGACCAATAAGGCCGCCAGTGTGATGAGGGCGGTGTAGCGATAATGACGCTTCATTCGCTCAATGGCGACTGCCAGCACGATCGGTAAGCCCAGGGCCGAAAACATCAGATAGCGCTCGACCAGAAGAGGCGTTATCCATGAGATTGAAAACACGACGATCAACGGTAGAAACGTATATATCGCCATGAGCACAAGGAATTTATGGCGGCTTCGATCATGCAGACAGACAGCGCCCGTTACCAGCGCCAACGCCAGTGGCAGACCAAGGTAGACTGGCCATGCCAGGTTCAGGCCATCGGAGAGAACCATAAACTGCCAGATTGTCGATGGCAGGGAATACAGTGTAACGGGCAGTATCCAGCCAATATCACCACCCGCCTTGAGTTGGTCAAGGTGCTGCAGCAGATCTATCAAGCTGGGGATCCACGGGGTATATAGCAGGACGATCATGCCGTTGGCTATCCACCATGCTGGCCGAGCGACCAGGCGGTGTTTTTCACCTCGTACAAGCAATAGATAAGCCCAGTGGGACAGTACGCAAAGGCCCGTGAAATAATGCGTATAGAAACTTGCCGCCATTAACAGTACATAGACGAAAAGGTAGCGGTGTCGCTCAGGATTTTTTATCCAATATACAAGTGCAATGGTTGCTCCCAGCAGCAAGAAACCCATCAGGGCGTACATGCGCGCTTCCTGACTATAACGCACGGCAATGGGCAGCAAGGCCAACATGACACCGGCCATTACTGCTGCGCGACGTGTAGCAACCAGGCAAACCAGCCACATGCCCAGGGCTACAGTACCGACACCGGTCAGCACGCTGATGAACCGGACCGAGAAGACACTGTCCCCGAATGCGCCTATCCAGGCATGTAGAAGGAGAAAGTAAAGGGGTGGGTGTACGTCATGGGCGCTGTGGGTCCAGATGAGCGAGGGTGAGTACTGGCTCATTAACAAACTAGAGCCCTCATCGCACCATATCGCGGAGGCCGTTGAGCCATACACTCGAGCCAGCATGGCGAGTAACAGGATGGGCACCGGGCAGAGTCTCTCGGCCCATAGGGCGAGTGTTCCGAACTTGATCATAGTGCCGGGAACTGGGACTTGCGCGCTGACGTTGCGTTCGTGAAACCTCATGGTTCCTCCAGCCCAGCGCAGCCGTTGTGAGCGCTTTTTACCCGACGTATGGCAATCACTGGGTCAATCGATTAGCGCCAGGCATTCCTCATGGAAATCGTCAAAACCTGAGTACCACTGTCAAAATGTAGTACACGATTACCTGCCTGCTGCTTATCGAGGACCTTCGGCAGCGCTTGCCGCCGCGCATGGAAATGGGGCTAGGCCTACGTGCGGGCTTGGCTATCGTCGCCGTGGCGCTATTACTCGACCGGCTCTCACGAGGCCTGCTGAGCCGTCGGGCTGGGCCACAACTTCAGTAAGCCCGGGAGAACACGGCGGGCCGTTCTGGCCCGCCACAACTTTTTTGCATGTTCTAAGATAGACACCATCGCCCTTAAAGCTGGAGTTCGGAAGGTGAGTTCGCCGGACGCTTACCCTAAGATTTGATATCCCAAATCTTAAGCCAAAGCTCATAGGACTCCCTCACGCCGCTACCACGACCAGATTTGATTCTTCTATCGATCCTCTGCTGAGTCATCAGCTTGGAACGAGGAGGCCTACCAGGCGCAGTGGGAACAGACGTCATTTTGAATCGCTCATCGTAGGGCGACCCCGCTCACGATGACGACACGAGAGGGATGTAGCGTAGGCGTCAGGAGCGGGCTCAGCCAAGACAGCGTCACAGGTCCACAGTGGAATCATGATCCTAATTCCCCTGACCTGCTCCTACCCCGATGTACGGTTGGGGCAGGAGCTTGTGACAATCTTTCTTAAGTTGTGACACCCTTTTGTGGGATGCAAATAAAGTTTCATCCTAACCCCTAAAAACAGAGAGAAACGTCGCGCGCTCTCCTATTCATAAAAAATCCCTTTTATATCAGTATGTTGCGAGCACTTACACCCGAGACTGGATCGTTTTGCCTTTCATGGGAGAATGATTAAGGGCGCTAAAGTATCATCCTAATTTTCGCCCAGGCTCGAAAAATACGGTAAATGGTGAAAATAAAGATTCATCCTTTTCCGATGTTGCCCGTTCCAACACGTAAGCAGTCAGTCAGAAAAAACACATAGATCCAATCCCTAGCGAGCATTGAGCTCTCTCATCCGTGCCAACTGCTCCAACCCTTGGACGCCCTAAATGCTTACCCAAAAAAATCAACACCTTCTTTTAAAAACACAATCAAAAATGACTCCCTTATATCCATTTAACCTAAACAGCCTTCCCCCCACTGCACTAGCTAGGGCTCGTAGTTCGGCGCAAGGCTGAAGTCGCTTGGCTGCTTCGCTGTGCAGATCCATGACCCACTTTCCATCAAACTCCCGGTTGTAGTTCCACAAGCATCTCGCGAGTCTTGCCGGCCCGCTCCACTAACAAGACCACAACATCTCCAACGTTCTTGTCGTCTAGCCGGGCCTGTAATGTGGTGACGTCGTCGACGGCGATACCGTCGATGCTGATAACGCGATCGCCGGGCACGATGCCGCCTGCGGTGACCTCGACGCCGACGAGCCCGGCCCTGTGCGCCGCCGAGCCCGGCGTCACGCGCAATACGAATACGCCCTTACTGCCGGTCAGCGCCTGCAGACGCGCGTTGAGCTGCTCATCCACCTCGATGCCCAGCGCCGGACGGATGTACTTGCCGGTCTTTATGAGTTGCGGCACCACGCGCATGACGGTATCGACCGGCACCGCAAAGCCGATGCCGGCCGAGGCGCCAGACGGACTGTAGATGGCGGTATTGATGCCGATCAGCCGCCCAGCCGAATCGAGCAGCGGGCCACCGGAATTGCCGGGGTTGATAGCGGCGTCGGTCTGGATCAGGTGGTCAATGGCCGGGCCACTGGCGTCGCCGGAAAGGGTGCGGTCAAGCGCCGAGACGATGCCGGTGGTGAGCGTCCAGTCGAGCCCGAAGGGATTGCCAATGGCAAAGACCTTTTGCCCCACCTTGAGATCGGTACTGGTGCCCACCGGCACCGCCGGCGGGCGCTTGAAGCCGACGCCAATCTTGAGTACCGCGATGTCGTGCGCAGGACTGGCGCCAACGAGCGCAGCCTGATAATCGCGACCGTCGGCGAGTTTGACCGCGGCAGACGATGCCCCCTGGATCACGTGGAAGTTGGTCACCACGTGGCCGGCATCGTCCCAGATGAAGCCGGAGCCGGTGCCGCGCGGCACGGAAAAGACATTGCGCGACCAGACGTCACGCACTAGTTGCGCCGTGGTGATGTAAACCACCGACCCGCGCGATTTCTCGAACAGCTCGATGGTGGTTTTTTCGTCGGCGGCCAGGTCGCCGCGCGGCGTCACCGTGCGCTCCTGCGTTTCGTGGGGACTGAACCAGGCTTCGATGGCGGGCAGGAACTGCCACAGCAGCATGAGTGCGGCGATGCAGCCAGTGATGACGAGCCAGCGCCGGATGAATCGATCCGGCGCCGGGCGGCTGTAGGGGTCGGGGTAGGTCACGTCATTCTCCATGTTGAAATCAGCGCCAAAGGCCGCCGGTGCGCCAGCGTGGCGGACGTGGTGATACGGTCACCTCGGGGACGAAACGGGCCGATGGAAACGGCGGCATCGCGGGCGGCGGAGCAAGTTCCAGCAAGCGCTCAATGCGTTCAGCCGTCGCCGGATGCGTGCGCAACCAGGAGGGTTCCGGATTGCCCCATCCGGGCAGCAGCCAGACGCGCCAGGAGCGGCTCACCCGCTCGATCTTGGCGAGCGCCGAGGCCAGCCCGTGCGGGTCGCCGGTCAATTCGGCAGCGAGCCGGTCGGCGTCGAATTCGCGCACCCTGGACAAGCCCAACTGAGCCAGCAAGGCCAGCTGTGGCGCGACCGCCAGTAGAAGCAACGCGGGCCAATTGACTTCCGTGACTCCAAGCAATAACGCTGGCAAGCTGAGCACGATCGCAAGCTGCCCCAACAAGGCCAGAAGATGGGTGAGCCGGCTGATCGAATCGGCCAAGCCCATGACACGCAAATCCTCGTTCGCAATATGCGCGATTTCGTGGCCGAGCACGCCGGTCAACTCGCGGGGCGTGAGGCTACGCAGTAGGCCGTCGGTCAGCGCGATGGCCGCGTGATGCTTCGAACCGGTGGCGAAGGCGTTGACGACCCCGCTGGGCACGTAGTGCGGTACCGGCACGGCAGGCAGCCCGGCCCGCGCCGCCAGTTCGCGCAACACAGCCCAAAGATCGGGCGCTTCATCCGGGTGCAGGGGGCGTGCGCCATACAGCCGCAAGGTCAGCCCGGAGGCGGCCGCCGGTTCGAGCAGCAGGGTGAACCCCGCGGCCGCAAGCGCCAGCCAAAGCCCGCCGTCACCCAACAGCAGGCTGCCAGCGACGGCGGCAATCCCGAGCAGGGTCAGCACCAACAGCGCGGTTTGCAGGCGATTGAGCCAGCGATGCCGCGCGCCGACATTCTGCGCGTGGCGCAGATCACGACTGATCATCTGAGCTTTCCCCGGCTGTCCGGTCATCGCGCTCGCGCAGCAGCCAGTAAGTCGCCCCGAGGGCCAGTGTCGCGCCTGCGAGCGCCGCGACCTTGGCGGGGCCGGTCTCCGGGTCGAGGATCACGAATTTACGCGCCAGGGCGATCAGCCCGATCAGGATCACCGTCTTGACCTGGATGATGCTGTCGCGCCGCAAGGCCACCCGCACGATGGAATGCTTGAACTCCATGGCGATGAGCAGCGTCATGATCATGCCGAACACGGTCTGGAAGACCTTGTGATCGAGCGGATTGAACGCATCAATGATCAGCAGGCTGAAGACGATCGAGATCAGCTGCAGCAGCGAGACCACGATGATCACGGCAATGATTGCGGACAGCGCGAGCGCGATCACCTGTTCGAAGCGCTCGTAGAACGTCATCACTGCCCATTGGGCGCGAAATGTTTTGATCGGGTCTGCTTGCTTTTCCTTCATCGCCACTCCTCTCAATTCTGAAATACTTGTGCACCCACAACTTGGTTGCGCCCTTGTCTTTTTGCCTGGTAGAGCGCGCTGTCCGCCTGCTGCATCACCTGCTCGACAGAGTGCAAACGGGGGTCAAGAAGAGCCACCCCCATGCTGGCGCTATAGCTGATCGACACCTCTCCACACACCACCGCTGTCGCCGCAGTGTCCTGACGAAATCGCTCCGCCCATACTTGGGCGTCTTCTATCGATGCCGCTTCCAACAACACAGCGAATTCCTCCCCCCCAATCCGTGCAGCCATGTCGGTTGCGCGAACATGTTCCCTCAACCGTGAAGCAAAGTGCTTGAGCACCTCATCACCGCATCCGTGCCCATAGGTATCATTGATGCGCTTGAAGTGATCGATATCGCAGAGCACAAGTGCTGCTTGTATCTCCGGGCTGCGTTTGAGGCGCGCCCATTCCAGCTGTAATCGTTCGTTAAAAGCCCGCCGGTTCGACAAGCCGGTCAAGGGGTCGGTGATCGCCATGCGCAGCAACCGCTGCTCCATTTCCTTGCGAGAAGAGATGTCGAGCAGAGTGCCCACCATCAATTGCCTGCCCGTGTCACCCAGCCAACGACCGCGATCCAGCACCCAAATCCAAACGCCGGATCGATGACGAACGCGGTACTCGCACTCCAATCGCTCCGACGGATTTTCTTGGTAAGCGCGCACCTTTGCCAGAACGACCGGTAAATCCTCCGGATGAATACGCGCTTGCCATGCGGCATGGGTGGCGCCAATCTCCTCGTCGGAGGTCAAGCCGAACATCGCCAGACTGCGGGCAGAAAGCCTGAAGCTGTCGGTGGCAAGATCCCACTCCCAGAATCCCAACTCTGCGCCTTCCAGGGCGATGGCGATCCGTTCGTTGTCGTCGATTTTCGCTTGTTGGCGATGCTTCAGCTCGTCACGCCTGTGGCGATTGGTACGAGCAAAACGCCATAACGCAACCGCCATGCCAACATTGGCAAGTAGCGACACCATCAGCCAGATGGTCGGCCCGTTCATGGTCTATCCCCGCCTGACTGACTGAGTGCCTGCCGTAATTCCTCGATCCGGTGGTCGACTTGGTCGGCGTTGATGCCCAACATCAACAGTACCTGCTCGGCCAGTCCCAGTCCCGCAGCCAGGTACAACGGGTACAGTCTGACATTGGGCAGATTACGCAAAAGCTGGGCATCCGTTACGCGCTCAGTGGCCACCACCACGGACAAGCTCAGGCGGCGGTCGAGAACCGCCTGAGCGATACGCAGGGCCGTCTGCGGACGGGCAAACGTCAGCACCACCAGGCGGGCATGGGCCAATCCGGCGGCGGCCAGGGTGTCGAGCCGACTGGCATCGCCATACGACACCGGCGCCCCCATCGCACGCCCCGCTTCGACCCGTTGGCGGTCCGATTCCAGCAGCAAATGCGGTATGCCTGCCAGGCGCAGCGTTCGGCTCAGCAGCAGCCCGACGTCATCCGCCCCACAGATGATCACATGGTCGCGCAACGACCGCGCCCGCTCGGCGACTTCGCCTTCTTCGGCCTGCGGTGGCTGACCGAGTGCGCCCGAGCGGCTGAAAGCGCGCGCCCATCGGTCATGGTGTCGGATCAGGAGCGGTGCCAACTCCATGCTCAACACCAGCGCCACCAGCATCGGTTGCACCATGGTGGCGGCGATCAGGTGCTGCTGCATGACCATGCCCAGGAGCAGCAGCGCAAACTCGCCGCCATGACCCAGCACGATGCCTGCGCGCCAGGCGTCGAGCGCCGACAGGCGGGTTGCGCGCAGCGCCAGAAAGTTCAGCCCCATCTTGAGAGGCACCAAGGCCAACAGCCAACCCAGTACCGCCAGCGGTGCGGCCACGATCTGCGCGGTGTCCAGCTGCAGGCCAATGGTCACGAAGAACAGGCCCGACAGCACATCACGAAAGGGCTTGAGGTGGCTTTCCATGTGGTGCCGGAAGTCGCTCTCGCCCAGGACCATGCCGGCGAGAAAGGCCCCCAGGGCGGCGGATACGCCGACGGCGTGTGCAGCAGCGGCTGCCGCCACGACCACGCACAAGGAGACCAGCACGAAGGATTCTTCGTGGCCCTGCCGCGCCACCCAGCCCAGCAGGCCATGCAACAGACGACGCGAGGCAACCGCCGCTGCCGCGAACAACACCAGCACGCCCAACACTTCGAGCAGCACGCTCTCGATCTTCGGCGAGTCGCCGCGCGCCCAGATCGCCAGCAGGGCCAGCAGGGGCACGCTGGCCAGGTCCTGAAAGACCAGCACGGCGATGGCACTGCGGCCGTGGCGGGTGGTGAGCTCGCCTTGGTCGGCCAGCTGTCGGCTGACCAGCGCCGTGGACGACATGGCCGCTGCGGCGCCGAGCAGTGCAGCGCTCTGAGCTGGCTGACCCAACCCGATCAGCACCAGGGTCAGTGGCGCGGCCACGACGACCATCTGCAAGCTGCCGGACGCCAGTACGGTCTTGCGAGTGAGCCAGAAGTGCCCCAGCGAGAATTCCAGTCCGACCATGAACAGCAGCAGGGCCACACCCAGTTCGGATATGAAAGTCAACGCCTCTCCCGGCGCGATCACACCGCTGACCGAGGGGCCCAGCAAGGCGCCGACGGCGAGGTAACCCAGCAAGGCGGGTACTCTGAACGCCGCCGTCGCCACCACCGCGAGGCTGCACGCCGCCAGCAGGATCAGGGTAGTGCCGAGCAAATCCTGCATCGGTCAGCGTCCCACCTGTGCAGAGGCCCAGCGCACGATGTCCTGCGAGCCCATGGCGCCTGCCTGGCGGGCGATCTCACGTCCGCCCTGGAACAGGGCGAGCGTCGGAATGCTGCGGATACCGAACTGCGCGGCCAGGTGGGGCTCAGCCTCGGTGTTCACCTTTGCCAGCCTGATCCCGGGTTCGAGCTGGCGCGCGGCTTGTTGAAACTGCGGCGCCATCATCTTGCACGGCCCGCACCAGGGCGCCCAGAAATCGACCAGCAGCGGCAGATCGCTGCGCTCCACGTGGCGCGAGAACGTCGCCGTCGTCAACTCGATGGGCTCGCCGGTGAACAAGGGCTGCTGGCAGCGGCCGCAGTTGGGACGATCCGCGAGCTTGGCGGCCGGCACGCTGTTGATGGACTGGCAATGTGGGCAGACGATGTGGAGTTCATTTTTCATGGTTCGCTTCCTTGGACTGCGATGAGGTTGCCTCGCTTCGGATCACCGACATCGCCGACCAATTTACGCCTTTGATCCAATCGTTCCCGTCTTCGCTCACGCCGGCATCTTCCACGTGAGCCGCAATGAAGGCTTCGGCTTGAATGAGCCCCGCTCTGACAGCATCTATCTTATTAGGCATCCGCAGGATTTCAGCAGCGCAGCCTGCATCCAGCCCATCCACCCGGATAAGCAGAAAAATGCGGCGCCACAAGTGCGGCATACCCTTCATCAGGTCGAATGCAAATGCGAATTCGCTCGATCTGTCACCAATTTCCTCCTGTTCGGCGATTGCTGCTGGGTCGGGAAGCCGACTATCAGCCATGACGTCGGCCAGGCTGAGTGCGTCATCAGGCTGATAAAACTCGTAGAACTCTTCCTCTACCATGGCCTCCGCCATGTCCTGCGCATCCGCTTCGACCGGCGCATCCAGCGAAACGGCCTCGCCATATTGCCGGCTGTTTGCCACTTCGCGATCAATGACGGCAAAAAGATGCTTCAAAAGATCGAGGTAAGCGGCATTTTCTTCTGGAACGGATGTCCATACCGATTCAGCCAGAGCAATCGCTTCGTCCACCACGTCGTGCAGCGTCGGATAATCGCGAGGCAAATCACCGGCGGCATGCAGATAAGCCAACTCGCGTTGCGCAACGGCCTCAACCTTCGGCAGCAGCGTCTCGATTATCCCGCGTGCTTGCTGGACGACAGAGGCAGGTTGAGTGTCGATCCGCGCCTTGAGCTCGCGCAAGCGTTCACGACGCGCCTTACGCTTGATTTGATCCTGAGCGCTCAGCCGATCAAAGTGCTTCTTGGCCTGCCGGAACAACGCCTGCGCTAGCATGTGCGCGAGAGGCGTCAGATCGTTATGCGATGCAGTGACGCTGACGATTTTTTTGCCCGGCAAGTGCATGTGGCCACTGGCCGTTAAGCGAGATCCTTTTTTCGCGCGTTCGAGGACGATTTGAAGACGTACCGAATCTTCGGAGCGCTTTTCGATCAGCGGCTTGAGAGCGGGTTCAACCGCTTTTTCTACAGACATTCGCCAAGGTTCATGAAATTCTTTTTCGACGAGTCGATAGCTATATTGTATACGCATGCTCAAGCCCTTTAGGGTTGTCCGCCCAGGTGAGTGGACCCGGGTGATTGGATATGTTGATTTTCAAAGATGATCTTACGGTTTGGTTTTTCACGCCCTTACCGCTGACGCGCTTTGCGCAAACGCCAACTAAGAAGCAAAAGAGTCATACCGAAGATCGCAGCATGGAAACCCAATACCCAGCCCGCGGCCAGAAATGATTCGATCGGGCGGGTAAAAAACATCCATAGGATGATCGCACCGAGGAGCACGGAAAGCAGCCGGTGAGGGCAAGCCAGATCTCGCCCTTGATTTCCCGGCGCAGACGAACGGCGGCGGATATCTCCAGCATACCGGTGAAAATTGCCCAGAATGCCACGCTTACCCACAAGAAATAGGCCAACGCCAAAGTGGCAGCCAGAGGGGCAACTACCACAACGACACCGGTGAGTATGCCGACGATGCCGCTGAACAACAGCCAGCCCCAGCGCTGCTTTTGCCGCATTTGCCGCACCGCTGCAACCAGGTTGAACGCACCATTGACCAAAGAAAATGCGCCGAACACTATCGTCATGGCGAACAAAGCCGAGTGTGGCATCCAGAATGCGAGGACTGCAAAAATCAACGCGAATATGCCGCGCAGCGCAAACAACCACCAATTTTGGGTCAGTGAACACACGGCATCGGCAGGGTTATCCGCATTCGAATCGGCGATGGTATTTGCATTCATGCGATATCTCCTTGATGGATCATGAGATCAGGAAAATCAAGCCTTCATGGCGAAGAGAGGGGCTATTCGCCCCTCTCTTGCGGTTTTAGAACAGCTTTGACAGTCTCGCCTTGATTTCATCGAGCCAGCCTTTTCCGCTCCCGCCTCCGGCCGTCTTTTCCTTGACTTTCTTGAGTTCAGAGTACAGGGGCTCAAAGTCCTTCTTTTTGCCATAGCCCAGCAGTTCTGCCATTTCCAACTGCTGCCGGGCTTCGTTTAACAAGTCCTGCAGGCGTTCACCGGACGCCTCGCTGCGCTGGCCATCTTCTGTCAAGGTCTCGGCGCGCTTGACGAGCAGTTTGGCGCGCAGGATGGGCAGCGGGATGACGCTGAGTGTCTCGACGAGCGTGCCGAGCGCCAACTGCAGCGCGGCCTTGGCCTCTTCGATCTTGCCCTGATCGATCAGCGGCACGACGGATTTCACGGCTGCCGGGTAAGTCGCCAGAGGGATGTTGGTGACCGCAATCACGATTTCGCTGGCCAGCAATGCCAACACGCGACGAGCGCGTTGCACCTCGCCATGTTTGAGGGCATCCAGCGCCTCGTCAGTCATCGCCTCAACGGTTTCCGTGTTGGCGAACAAGTCGTGCACGATGGTGCGCACATCAACGGGGGCCAGGGCGAGCGTGGGTTCGCGTGCAACGATCAGCTCCAGCTTTCCCGTCACTTCGGCCAGCGTTGCCAGTGCTCGCGCGGATTCTTTTTCGTCCAGGGCCGCCAGCGCTGATTTGGTCAGCGCCAAGGCCGAGACGGCCTCATCGAGGACTTGTTTACGTTTGTCTGCCGCTTGCGAGTCCGTTTCCTTCTGAACCTCAGGCTGTACCTCCGTGACGACTTCAGGCTTGGGCTCTGGTCTGGCAGGAAGGCTGCTTACCGCGGCCTGTTCGTTCGTGCCTTCGTTGATCGCGTTGGGATTCGATGTTTGCTCATTCATGGTGATATGCCTCGTATGAGATAGTGAAAATAGGGGAATCTATTGGGGCCGACTGCGAATATCGCGAGACTGACCGATGGAGCAGTCGGCCCCTTCATCACCTCAAAACAGCTTTTGGATGCGCGTCTTCAACTCGTCGAACCATCCATTGCCGCTTTTGCCACCAGCCGACTTTTGCTCAATGGACTTCACCTGATCGAAGATGGGTTTGAAGTCCTCCTTCTTGCCATAACCCAGGATTTGCGCCAGCTCGATCTCCGTGCGCACGGACGACAGCAAGGTGCTGAGCTCCTCGTTCTGCTTGGCATCGCGCTTGTCAGTCTCGGCCAGCTTTTCAGCTTTTGCTATCGCGGCTTCGGCCCGTAGCACGGGCAGAGGGAGTACAACTTGGGTGACCACCAGCGTGTTCAGTGTTCGGGCGAGCTCTGCTTTGGCTTCGTCGATCTTGCCGCTGTCGACGAGCCGTGCAGCCGACTTGATCGCTGCCGGGTACGTTGCCATGGGCAGGTTGTCGGTTTCGATCACGATTTCGCTGGCCAGATTGGCAACGATGGGCCGGGCCTTTTGCACCTCGCCATCACCCAACAACTCCCGAGACAACTTGACCGCTTTCTTTACCGATTCCACGTTGGCGTGGATATCATGGGTGATGACGCGTACATCGACCGGCGCCAAAGCAAGTTTGGCGTCGCGTGCCAATACCAGTTCCAGCTTTCCGGTGGCCAGTTCCAGCGCAGCGAGCGCCTCCTTGGTCTTATTTGCATCAAGGAGGGTCAAAGCCTCCTGGGTCTTGGTGAGCGCCGTGATGGCGTCCTGAGTGAGCTCGGAACGCTTTTTTTCGGCTTCCTGGGCGGCCTTGTCGTCTACTTGTGGCTGCGCCGCCTTGGGTGCGACAGAGGGCGCTGCAGCGCTTGGACTTGCCGCCGATTGGGCCAAAACCGGTCCACTCAGTCCGATGCAGACCGCCAGGGCAAGTGCGGAACGGATGTATTGGGGCTGTTTGATATTCATGATGTTGGACTCCAATTGAAGTTAATTGACTGAAATTTCAATCTGCTTCGGCTTGGCTTGCTCGGCCTTGACAAGCCGCACTTCCAGCACGCCGTCTTTCATCGAAGCCGTCACCTTGGTCGGATCAACGTTGTCAGGTAAGACAAAGCTGCGCACAAAGCGGCCATACGCACGTTCGATGCGGTGGAATTTCTTGCCCTGCTCCTCTTTTTCCAGTTTGCGCTCGCCGCTGATGGTGAGTACGCCGTTTTCCGCGCTGACGCGCACGGCATCCTTGGGGACCTCCGGCAGATCCAGCTTGAGGAGGAATGCGTTCTCATCCTCGCTGATGTCCACCATTGGTGCCCAGTCCGCCGTGGTCATGGCTTCGTTGCCGGTACGGGCGCCCTGTCGCTGGGGGGGGCCGTCCCAACATCGTCGCCAGGCGGTTTTGCAATTCATCCAGTTCCCGGAAGGGGTCCCACGGAGTCAATGCAGACATATCGGTTCTCCTTGAACAATGCCGGCGAATTGGATGACGCACCGAACAGAGCCGCCGGCTCACTCTGAATAGCGCCTACTACTTTTCGTTTCCATCAAGAACAAGTCCTTGGGTCAATTGAAGGATGTCGTTCTCGTCGAGCGTTTCCCGCGCCAGCAGTTCGCGCGCACAACGCTCCAGCACCGCGCGGTTGGTGTCGAGGATCCGGTAGGCGCGCTCGAACACGCCCATCACGATGTCGCGGATGGCCTGATCGATGCGCGCCTGGGTCGATTCGGCCACCCGGCAGCCGCCGTGGGCCAACTCGGGCGTGTCGAGGAAGCGCGGCCGCTGCGCCTCGAAGGCGATGTAGCCCAAGCCTTCGTCCATACCGAAGCGGGTGATCATGTCGCGGGCGATGTCGGTGGCCCGCGCCAGGTCGTCGGCCGCCCCCGTGGAGAGTTCGCCAAACACCAGCTTCTCGGCCGCGCGTCCGCCCAGGAGCACGGCGATCTTGTGTTCCAGATCGCTGCGCGTCATCAGGAAACGGTCTTCGGTCGGGCGCTGCAGGGTGTAGCCCAAGGCGCCGATGCCACGCGGGATGATGGAAATCTTGTGCACCGGGTCAGTGCCCGGCAGCGCCAGCGCCACCAGCGCATGGCCCATCTCGTGATAGGCCACGGTCTCGCGCTCCTTGGGGTTGAGCACGCGGTTTTTCTTTTCCAGCCCCGCCACGATGCGCTCGATGGCGGCGGTGAAGTCCTGCAGCTCCACGGCCTGCGAGCGGCGGCGCGTCGCGGCCAGCGCCGCCTCGTTGACCAGATTGGCCAGATCCGCCCCCGAGAAGCCGGTGGTCAGCGCGGCCACCTGCTCGAGGTCGACCTCGGGTGCCAGCGTGACTCTCTTGACATGCACCTTCAGGATGTCGAGCCGGCCCTTCTTGTCGGGGCGGTCCACCAGCACCTGGCGGTCGAAGCGGCCGGCGCGCAAGAGCGCCTGATCGAGGATTTCGGGCCGGTTGGTCGCGGCCAGAATGATGAGCCCCACGGAGGCATCGAAACCGTCCAACTCGGTCAGCAACTGGTTGAGCGTCTGCTCGCGTTCGTCATGACCGCCGATCGGGCCGCCGACGCCGCGCGCACGGCCCAGCGCGTCGAGCTCGTCGATGAAGATGATGGCCGGCGCCTGGCCGCGGGCCTGCTCGAAAAGGTCGCGCACCCGCGCCGCGCCCACGCCGACGAACATCTCGACGAATTCCGAACCCGAGATGGAGAAAAACGGTACGCCCGCTTCACCGGCGACCGCCTTGGCCAGCAAGGTCTTGCCGGTGCCGGGCGGCCCCACCAGCAGCACACCCTTGGGGATGCGCGCCCCGAGACGGCCATAGTCCTGCGGATTCTTCAGGAAATCGACGATCTCGACCAGCTCCGCCTTGGCCTCATCCACCCCCGCGACATCGGCGAACGTCACACCGGTGTTCTTTTCCACGAACACCTTGGCGCGGCTCTTACCGATGTTGAGAAACCCGCCCATGCCCTGCTTCTCGGCGAAGCGGCGGAACAGGAAGAACCAGACGCCAAAGAAGGCTACCGCTGGCAGGATCCACGACAGCACATCGCGCAGCCAGGTGCTCTCCAACACGCGGGCATAGGGCACGTCGTACTTCGACAGGCGATCGGCAAGATCGGGTTCGACCCTCGTTGCCACGATCGTCGTCTTGCCCCGGCTGTCCGGCGACTTCAGGCGCCCGGTCACCGTACGATCCGACACCAGCACTTCGGCCACGCGACCCTCGGCCAGCGCCTTCTCGAACTCGCTGTAGGGCACCGGCTCGACGGTTTTCGCCGTCTGCCAGTAGCTCTGCAAACTCAACAACAGCAGGAGGGCAACGATCCAGTAGCCGGTATTCCATTGATTCTTTTTTTCCATGGGCCGTGTTCCTCGAAAGTCGAGTCGCCATCAGGTGAACAGACGGGCCGCGCCGTCACGCAAACGGATGGCCAGCGAGCGGGAGGGCAGTGCCGCCGCTGATGAGCAGCCCCCACGGCGTGGCCGACCGCGGATCACGCTTGTAGACGACCGCGTGACCCGCGGCCACGACCGCCACCGCGATCGAGGCCAGGGAGGCTGCCCATGCCAGGCCGATGGGATCGGACACGGCAGCCTCTCCCAACATTAAGACGCGTCGCTCGCCGACTTCTTCTTGCGAGAGCCCTTACCCGCGTCGCCATGCGGCGCCTCGGCCGCCTTCGCGGCATCCGGCTGCTCTGGCTCGGCCGGAGTCTGCGGTGACTCATGGCGTTCGAACACCACCCGTTCGGCCTTGTCGTCCCAGCGGGCGCTGGCGTGATCGCCCTTGCCGATACCGCCACCCAGCATCTCGCGCGCTAGTGCCGTCTCCAGCTCGCTGCGGATCAACCGCTTGAGCTCACGCGCGCCGAACTCGGGCTTGTAGCCTTCCTCCGCGAAGTGGTCGATCAAGGTCTGATCGAAGGTCAGCGTCACGCCCTGGCTGGCGGCGTTGCGGGCCACACGATCGAGCTGCAGGCCGACGATATGGCGGATCTCCTCCTTGCCCAGCGCATGGAAGACGATGATCTCGTCGATGCGGTTGATGAACTCGGGGCGGAAGTGTCCGCGCAGCACGTCCATCACCTCGGACTTGGTCTTCTCGTATTCCTCGCCGGCGGCGCTACGGGCCTTCAGCCGACGCTGGATGATGTCCGAGCCCAAGTTCGAGGTGGCGATGATGATGGTATTGGTGAAATCCACCACCCGGCCCTTGCCGTCGGTGAGCCGCCCGTCGTCGAACACCTGCAGCAGGATGTTGTAGACGTCGGGGTGAGCCTTCTCGATCTCGTCCAGCAGCAACACGCTGTAGGGCTTGCGACGCACCTTCTCGGTGAGCTGGCCGCCCTCGTCATAGCCCACATAACCCGGAGGCGCGCCCACCAGGCGTGCCACGGTATGGCGTTCCCCGTACTCGGACATGTCGATGCGCAGCAGCGCACCTTCATCGCCATAGATGGACTCGGCCAGCGCCTTGGCGAGCTCGGTCTTGCCCACGCCGGTCGGCCCGAGGAACAGAAAAGTCGCCACCGGCTTGCCGCCTTCGCGCAGCCCCGCGCGCGACAACCGCACGGCATCGGCCACCGCGCGCACCGCTTCGTCCTGGCCCACCAGGCGCTCGTGCAGCCGCTGTTCCAGATGCAACAGCTTCTCGCGTTCTTCCACCGTCAGCTCGTTGACCGGAATGCCGGTCAGGCGCGAGACGATCTGCGCGACATGCTCGGCCTTGACTTCGGCGCTGCCCGAGGCGCGCTCGCGCTCCCAATCTTCGATGAGCTTCTTGAGTTCGGCCTCTTTTGCCTCGATGCGCTTGCCCAGCTCGGCGGCCTTGTCGTACTGCTTGCGCGAGGCCATGTAGTCCTGCTCACGCCGCAACTGGTGCAGTTCGGACTCCAGCTCTTGTACGGCCACTGGGCGAGCCGTGGCCGACAGCTTCACGCGTGCGGCCGCCTGGTCAAGCAGGTCGATGGCCTTGTCAGGCAAAAAGCGCGCGGTGATGTAGCGGTCCGACAACTCGGCGGCGGCGATGATCGCATCCTCGGTGATGCTGACCTTGTGGTGCGCCTCGAAGGTGTCGCGCAGGCCGCGCAGGATCATCATGGTCTGCGCTACCGTCGGCTCGGGCACCATCACCGGCTGGAAACGACGCTCCAGCGCGGCGTCCTTCTCGATGTACTTCTGATACTCGTTGAGCGTGGTGGCGCCGATCAGGTTCAGCTCGCCGCGCGCCATCATCGGCTTGAACACGTTGGCCACGTCCAGCCCGCCTTCGCCGCCACCCTGGCCGGCACCGACGATGGTGTGCACTTCATCGATGAAGAGAATCATCTCGCCCTGGTGCTCGGTCACTTCCTTGAGCACCTTCTGCACGCGCTCCTCGAACTCGCCGCGATACTTGGCGCCGGCCACCATGGCGTTGATGTTGAGTTCCACCAGACGCTTGTCGCGCAGCGTCTCGGGCACTTCGCCGGCGACCATCCGCTGCGCCAGTCCTTCGACAATGGCGGTCTTGCCGACGCCGGGCTCACCGATCAACACCGGGTTGTTTTTCTTGCGCCGGGCCAGCACCTCGATGGTGGTCTCGATCTCCTGCGCACGGCCGATGACCGGATCGAGCTTGCCCTCGCGCGCCATCTTGGTGAGGTCGCGCGAATACTTGTCGAGTTCTGGCGTGTTGGTCGGCGTCTCGGCGCGGCCATCCTCGGCGCCTTTGCCGACCACCTTGCTGACCTGTTGGCGCAGCGCCTGCGGCGTCAGGCCGTAGCGGCGTAGCAGGTTGGCGGCCAGCCCTTCGCCTTCCTCGGTCAGACCGATCAGGAAATGCTCCGGACCGACATAGGAATGGCCGAGTTCATTGGAGGCCACGAAGGCGCGGCTGAGCGCATCCTTCACGCGCGGCGACACGCCGATCTCGCCCTCGAACGGCTTGTCCCCGCGCTTGGCCTCGGACTCGATCTGCCGCTTGAGGTCATCGACCTTGATTTTGAACTGACCCAGGATGGTCTTGACCACGTCGCTGTCGGCCAGCGCCAGCAGCAGATGTTCGGTATCCACCTCGGAGCGGCCAAATTCGGCAGCGTGTTTGGCGGCCTCTTGCAGCAGGGCTTCCGACTGTTCGCTGATGCGGCTGGCCAGCCCACTGCCGCGCCGGCGCGGTGCACCCGAACCTGCGGCGGCGGGTTCGCCAAACACGGCATCGACCACGTCATCGGTATCGGCGGCAAAGGGCGTCGCGTCGTCGCCGATGCGGAAGAAGTCACTGCCGAGGAAGTCCTCGAACAGGCCGCTGCGCGAGCCGAACAAGGCTTCCAGCGGCGAGACGGTGCGCTTTTGCTGGCGCACCAGTTGGCGGTAATGGTCGTCGCACAACAGCATGGTGCTGTGACGTCCGTTGAGATTGGCTTCCACCCGCACGGTGGCGGGTTGGCCGCAGACCTGGCATTGTTTTCTGGCCATGCTGATGCTCCTGAGAAGGTTGACAAGGTTGAGGCGACGAGGCATCGCGAGCCGCGACACCTCGTCTCGTACCGGGTTTTTCTTGTGACGAACGAGCCGGCGACGTCAGCTGTTGATCGGGATCGAACGTCCCTGCTTCGGCGCGCTGACCTCGCGCTTGTCGATCGTGACCGTGAGCACCCCGTTCTTGAACGATGCCTTGATCGAATCCTGATTGGCGTCGTCAGGCAGGTTCAAGGCGCGGTGAAAGCTGCCGTAGGAGCGCTCCACACGGTGGAAGCCACCTTCCTTCTTCTCCTGTTCCTGGCGCTTCTCGCCACGCACCACCAGCACGTCGTTGTCGAGGGTGATCTGGATGTCCTTTTCCTCGACACCGGGCACTTCCAGGGCAATCTTGTACTGCTTGTCGGTTTCCTGGATGTCCAGGGCCGGCTTCAGCATGCCCGACCAATCGGATGGCAGCCGCGGCATGGCCAGCGCCGGAAAACCGAAGCCCCGGAACGCGTCATCGAACAGCCGGTCGATCTCGCGATGCAGTTGCAGGATCGGGCTGACTGGCCCGCTCGCCGCTGGCAGGTCATTGCGCTGCACCGGCAGGGAAGAGGCGGTCTGCTGCTCTTGCTGCTCGTTCTTGAACCAGTTCCAGGGAGCCAACTTCTTGAAATCGATGTCCAAGTCATACCTCCAGAAAAATTGAAAAACGAGTTACTCAAGCCCTTTGCCTGCTGCGACGGGCAGTGCGCCCAGGCGACACGGGCTGCTCGGATGACTTCTGCTGTTCACGCTTGCGCATCACCTCCTTCTTTGCTCCGGCTCGGGTCTGATCATTGATCCACTGATCGATTTCACTTTGACGAAACCGCCACGTCCCGCCCACCTTGAAAGCCGGAATTTCCCCGTGCGCGGCGAGCCGATAAAGCGTCCGCTTGCCGACTTTCAAGTACGCAGCCAATTCATCGAGCGTGAAAATCACCTGTAGGTGCGCTTTCATCTCACCCTCTCCAATCGCGTCGCTTTGCGGTTCCGGCCAAGGAAATCCTTGCAAGACTTTGCAAGATATTGCGCTTACCAGGACAAACTTCAAGAGTCAATGTACAGCGATCTCCCGCCCCATTGATGCAGGTCAACTGCTCAGGCAAGGCGCAGCGGGGCGGCCTGATCAGGCCATGGACAGCGCCTGGCTCGTCAGCCTGCGTGTGCCACAGGCGCCTCGATCAAACACCGATCCTCACGTTGTAGCCGAGTGCCCGCAGCCCCTTGCTCGTCTGCATGTTCCTTGGCGGAAACTCGTCTGGGCGCGCCCAGCCGACGATTTCCCCGAGGCTGCTCAGGCCAACGTGCGGAATTGCCCAGTCGTCGCTGCGGATCGCGTTCCAGAGTCGGGCCGAAACACTTCCGTTGCCCCAGACAGCGTAGTTCAACAGTATCCGTCCGGCCAACACACCTTCCCGACACCGCCGCCGAAGGCCATGGCCCATCAAGCGGATTTTCCATGCCCCCTCAGCGCCGTACCTACAGCAAATCTTTCAAGGCCCAGGTCATTCAGGAGTGTTCTGAACCCGGTGCCTCCATCGCAAACATCGCCTTGGGCTACAGCCTCAATGCCAACCTCGTCCACAAATGGATTCGGCTGCATACCCAGAAAACCACGTCTATCCAGCCAGCGTTCATCCCGTTGCCTTCTCAAATGCTCGGCGCGGGATCGCATGCTCAAGTGCGCTGCTGCGATCATGAGTTTGATCCAGTCGGCCCGTAATAATGGGCACGATCCGTATGCCTATCTCAAGGAGGTGCTGACACGGTTGCCGACGCAGCGGGCGAGTGAGATTGCAGAGCTGCTGCCGCATAGGTGGCATCCGGCATAGTCGCGCAAGACGGTTTGCCCGCACGCTTACGTTCAACAGCTCAAGCACCGTCCGCCCTTCGCGGGATCGTTGCCGCCAGAGCCACACGCCGAACTTTTCCACCTTGTCGTCGCCGGCCTGCGGTCAGTCAGGCAAGCCCAGGTGCTCGTTTTCCTGCTTGATCGCGTGGTCTCGGATCGCGTGCACCCGGGAAACGGCATCCACGAACTGCCACCATCTCTTAGCTTGGCGGGGTCAAGCCAGCCGGGATGCCCGGACGGTTACGCTGGTCCGCGCCCAGTTGCAGCACCAAGGTCGGCCGCAGTGATGAAGCGGGTCTTGATGCCGCACTGCGCCGCCCGATAGCGCAGTGCGATGGCCAGATGCGTCTTGCCGACTCCCAAGGGGCCTATATCGCCTTGGCACGGCTCCGGGCAGTTTCGGGGAGGCTGCACGCAGTGCGCGACAAGATGTATCGCAGCCGAACTGCGGTGTATTCTGCAATCAGCCTAGGGCCGCGCGTATCCGCTGCTTCCAGTCGAACACCCGGGCATGGTTGGCCCCAGGTGAGCTTTCTTTCGGGTGATGCACAGAGTGCAAAGGCTCACAGTACTTCGCCATGGTGCCTGGCCAACGCAACGAGCCTTTCACTGTCTCCCTCAAGATCCTGTCTATGCATTTTCCTGCCTCAACACCTGCTTTGAAGCCCATGATCCGCGTTGACATGGTCTTCCGGTTGTCTGAGGTATCTATTTCTAGAAGGTAGCGTTGATCGCCGTTTTGCAGCTTGAACCTTGCCAGCAGATAGCAGCGTGATTTTTCGTGATCAATCATGTGGTAGCTGCAACGTGGAACGGGCGGCAGAGGCCTCATTTCCAGTGCTACCAGCGCAACTCCAGACTCTTGGGTGATTTGTTCAAGAATCTCTCGGAGCAGCGAGAAGCGATCTGCAAGCCGTTCATGCTCGTCCCCATCACCCTCTCCCTCACCCAATTGTTGGAATTCTCCTGACGCTATGCTGCCCTCGCTCACAGGATCAGCCACGCCGAAGAGTTGGCTTTCTCTGCTCGGGCATTGCTCGTCGTCGACCTTCTTGCCATGACCGTTGGCACGCTCCCCGTTGTAGGCGATCTTGGTGCGCAGCTGAGCATCAAACGTGACTCCCTCAACGGGCAGATGAATCAACCTCTGCTCCTTGGCAGCAGTCGGCTCTTCGTCAGCATCCACCTCCAACTCTTTCGCTCCCGATGGCACGGATACACAGCCTGTGTTCTCTCCCCTGACGGGTAACTTGAGAGCAGGGTGATGGAAAAAAATATCACCGCGATGGCTAAACCGGAGCCCCTGAAGCTTTTCGATCTCCCAGACCAGCAATTCGTTGCTTTCCGGATCAAAGGGGCCTCGCACATCCATGGTGGTACCCGCGAGGGAAGTGGGTGCCTGAAAGTCGAACTGCCACCTGGCATACGCCGACTCTTGCAGTACCCGCTCTTGCCTTTGATTGAGGCTTTGCCAGATTGACTCGAAGGATCGCCTCACATCCTGATTCAGCAGCAGCCAACTGAAATGGTCTCTGTATCCCTTGATTTTGAGAAGCTGACTTGGGGCCCCCGTCTTCGGGGGCGTATGGATATGAACAACATCGCCCTCTCTGTAGATCGTGAAGGCCATGTCCAAGCCATTCGGTGCGAAGGCTGCACGAACGATGAAGGCTGCGTGGAAGAACATTTTTCGTGCCAGCTCGAATTTCGGCAGCCAGACGGTCAGACCATCGAGCTCGAACACAAAGCATCGCTGTCCAGATATCTCAGGATTTGCAGCAAGCCTTCTGGCCAGACGTGGGCACTCACCCAACTGCCTTTCCCGCCAGGTATCTATTGCAGGAAGCACCACCGTCTTCTTGAAACCACTGGGACGATAAGGAGCCCCTTCTTCGCCAAGAAACTCGCGACCAACGGCCAAGACACACGACATCTCCTGTGCGAACCGCTGCAGCTGCAGCTGACCGTTACGCTCAAAGAGAGCCGCCAACTGCCACTGGGCCGCCGGAGTCTTGGCCCTGAAAAAATTTCCAACGGCCAGCAACCTGGATCCGTTCGGGATCTGACGAAATACTGTCCTATTCAATCCATCTTCCTATCAATCGAATGAACGCAGTGGTCAGTGGTGCCACCCTGCTTTTTTCCAATCCACAACGCTTTTCCAGCTCCCAGCGCCTAGACGTTATGCCTGTCTGTACATCCTTCAGCATCGCTGCAGTCAGGCGACGGATCTGATACTCGCCGACGGACTCGGCATAGCGATCCAGGAAGGTGCAGCAAAGAGGCAATTGATCGAGACGGTGCTCGACTGATGCCCGATGGGGTAGCTGCTGCAGGAACCAGTTGCGACTCCTGCGCGGAAGGCCTAGGTCTTCTTCGCTACCTCTACCAATCCGGATCAGCAGGCGCACCAACCTTATGTCACGCGCTCGCCAGTCGATGTGGCTGTTGTTGCCCTGTCGGCGCTGCCTGACCTGGTTCGCAACCATCAGCCAGTGTCGGTCATGACGATAGAGCCAGGCGTAACATGCCCCTGCTCCGTCTTGCCTGGCTGCCTTGGCTCCACCGTGATTAGCCAGTGCTTGCAGCCAAATGGCTCGGTACTGCTGCTTTTGCTCAAACTCAGCAGGGAGCAGCTGCACTGACCGCTCGGAGGCAAGGTCGACCTGGCGAGTCTTCGCCTCGCTGATCAGCTCGCCAGCATGCTGGCCAGGGCGCAGGCTGGTCCAGACGATCAGATGCTGCAGCGCACTGAATCCCTTGCGATGCTTCCTGAACATCGCCAACAGCCAAGGTGGAGGCTCTCCGGATGTCAGCAGACCGTTCGCAGCAAGCCAATCCCTTTGATGGGATGCCAGGATCTTCTCCCAGATGACTTCAGCCCTGACCTGCCGGCCTCGCCTGGCGCCGCACTCTGTAGCCAGGTACCGGTACAGGTTGGTCCAGCGTCCGTAGCCAGGCGATTGCACCTCTTCGAGCGCCAGCAGCTGCATAGCAGCCTTGGCGAGCCTGATAGCCTCTTCGCCCACGGGACTCACGCGAAGATCACGGGGCAGAAACAGTGGAGAGGCTGTATGAAACTCGTGCCGCTGCGCTCGACGGAACGGGATAGGTGAGTTCAGGAGCTGACAGCCATGCTCGGGACAGGCATCTATCCCTTGAATCTGCCAGCTACGCCGCCAGTAGGGTTCACCGTAGCGCGCAGCCATATCTTCAAAGCAGATCGGGCAGTAACGCAGCCAATCGGGCCACTTGACCAAGGCCGTCGAGGCCCCAGACAGACCAATCGTCGGCCGGTCGGGAGCAAGCATGGCCTGAAAAAGATCGGTACGGCGCTCCGGCGGAATGAAAGGGGCATAGAGCGGGAACAGCGTGTGATTCAGGATCATGCCTTCCGCATCCAAGCCCGTGTTGTTCGCCAACGCAGTCAGGTGTGTGGGCAGATCGGTGATCGCGGCAACCTTGCTGTCACCGAAAAGCATGTGCAGCAAGGTCTTGTGGCTGCCTATCCCCAGATGTACCCGGCACCGGGCAATACCGCTGTAAAGCAGTTCGTCCGGGTAGAGCCTGGGGAAGTACATGTCAGCTCGCTCTCAGCAGAGGCCGCAGATCGAGGATCAAGCCAACCTGCTTGAATCTGTCATAGGCCTCGCTTTCAGGCCCATCGGCATAACGTCGGCGCAGATCCTCCTCGGATAGGCACCCCCACTCCGTCCGCTTAACTCTGGAAATGCCGGGCCTCTTGGGAGCGTCCTGCGCGAGGTAGGCCGTGGCCTTGTGAATCAGGGCCGCCAGCGGGATGTCCGGATTCTCCGCCAACAATTCATCGGCCATGGGAATGGCGATGTCCCTCGGGATTTCCATACCTTCGAGCAGGGCGGCCAACCGCTTTGCCTTGTCATCAGCCGGAGGGGCCGGTGGTTTAGGTTGGGGGACGCTATCCAGAGAGCGAGTCAGGGTCAGCAACCGTCCCTCGATCTCTGGCATCAGCAGGTCGTCATATTTGGCGATCAGCTCGGGCCTACCGCTCCGCAAGGCCGCCAGCATCGGATGGACCGGTTTGAACTCGTCCTCGAAAACCCTGCGCAGCAACAGCGGCTTAATGCACTCGACACCTGTCACTATCGCCCGGATCTGCGCCAGCGCGAACAGCTTGATGACGATGTCCATGACCCCTTGGGTGAGGTCGTACATCGTAGCCTCCAGTTCATCATCCAGCGGCGCCGCATTTCGCAGCCACTGATACTTCCAAAGCCGCTTCAACAGACGCTTCCAATGCTCGTCCCGAGGCAACCTATCCCAGCGGATGCTGCCCAACCCGGAGACCCGCCGAGCAGCCCGGAACGTGCGCTGGAAGAACTTGCTGGCCCGGTGGGTGCCGACCTGAATGATCGGAACACCGATGGTGTTCACCAGCGACACGAAGAAATTGTGCATTTTTTCGGCACCACCGGAGCGTGCCTCGTTGAGGTTCTGAACCTCGTCGATGATCAGCACTCCGAGCGTGTGCAGATTGGCCACCTGACACATGGATGCCAGCAGACGTTTGGTACCCAGCTTCTTGCGTCCGTGGCTACGGCTGTAGTGGGTACCCAGGATCTTGTCTACTTCGTTGAAGAAGCTCAGGCACAGCTCATCCAAGTCACCGTCAATTGGGCAGTCGATCTTCAGGTAGACCAGTTGGGTGATGTTGTAATCAGGGTGATGGAGAGCTTGGGGGTACATGCCCAGAATCCGCTCCAGCGTGCGCGTCTTGCCGCAACCGGAGCAGCCGAACAGCGACAGGCTGTTGGCCGTAGAGGAGACACTCTGGTACACCGCCGCATCCAGATCCTCCTCCTCGACACGGCGATAGCCATTCTGCAGGTGCGCATACCAGGCACCGCTGGCCGGATTCCGACCGATGTACCCTTGACGGATCATCAGGCTGATCTTGCTCTCCAGCTCCAAGTGATGGCTCAGCGGCTGGAAGAAGCCGTGCAACAGGCGGGCAATCGCATGTGCCCTGAGCCGACCATCCAGAAGCGCCTCCTGCGGCTCGAAACCGGGAAGCTGCTGCAATAGATCGACCACCTCCTGCAGATCAGGAATCGGAGGCAATGCGCTGATGAGCGGATTGTCCTGATACTCGGGAAGCTGCTGCTCCTGGTAACGCGCCAGGGGAATGACTCCGCGCTGGAATTCTTCAGTCATCCTCTTCCTCCTTGAATATCAGGTCACTGAGATCTGGGAAGGCATAATCTTCCTGCTTCTCGCCCCGCAGTGGGATCACCTCGGCTGGCTTTTCCTGCTGTGCTTTATCCGGTTTGAATGCTGTTTTCTGGCGTTCCTGGCGCTTTTCCTGCTGCTTGTTCTCGCGGATCTGGGTTCCCAGATCCTTCGTGGTCATACCCGTTTTGACCGGACTGGCATCCTCTGCCTGGGCAACGATGGACTCGATCTGCTTCAGAAGATTGCCTCTCTCTACCAAAGCTTCCGCCGCCGCGTTGGTATCGCTACGCCGTTCCTCTCTGGACAGCAGCCAGACATCCCAGAAGGTCATCCCCCTGAAGCGTCGACTGCGGTCGGCAAGATCGCAAACCCAGTAGTCCTTGAGACTATTGGACGGCCGCAGGTAGATGTGGTCGGCGCTACGCGGATCGTATGCGACCGTTACCCCTGTCGGCCGGCGCCCCTGGCCTCGGTGAAACCAACCCTCCCTGATTGCTTCCTGGCAGGTGTAGAAGCAGCCGAACAGCCTGATTCCCAGCTCCGAAACCGTGGCCGACTCATGGGGCAAGAGATTTATCCGCACCAGCTCCTCGGGCGCAGTACGTAACCGGCCGGTCAAGTTGGCCAAGCCCCAGTTCCACAGCATGACCGGGATGGCTGGCAGATCGCCCGGCATACCAGAGGTTCTGTCGTATTTGCTCAAGGTATGAAAGTTGTTGTGGTAGAGGATGCCGGCAATGATGATCTGGGTGAACTCGGGCAAGGTCAGACTGGCATCAAGTCTGTAGTCGTGGCCACCCCGCTTCCGGCTGGTGGTGTCCTCGACCACACCGCTGGCATAGGGCTTGAAACGCTCCTGCACCGTCCGGAAATAACGCTCGACGATCCCCTTGGCATCTCCTCGCCTGGCCGGTGCATTCTCGATGCGAACGCCGAAGGCTTGGGAAAATGCTTCCACCTTGGTGCCATTCAGTTCGCCCTTATCGGCCAGCACCACATCCGGCAAGCCTTTGACCGGCCAGTCGCTGGCATCGATCTCCACGCTATACTGGCGGCAATACTCAACCTTGTCGGCGACCGTGTTGGCCAATGCCACCATGGCACTGACCCAGGAAGGTCCCTCGAATCCGACGTACATACCAACGACCATGCGGCTGAACACGTCGATCACCATGTAAACGACAGGCCTGCCGACGATAAGGCTGCGATCATGTTCTGAAACCAGATAGATATCGGCGATGGTGGCATCGATCTGGTAGCGGTATCCGGGCCCCAGTGCCTCGGTCGTCGATGTACTGCTGAGCGGTCGGAAGTCCTTGGCAAAATCCACTGCGGACACCCTGCATGGCAAGGTGTCGGTGAAGTGATATTCGCGCCCATAGAAGTAACGGAACTGCCCCAATGTAGGCAGTTCGGAGGTCGGCAGCTCCGTCAGAACAGCACGGAGCAGATTCAGCCCGGCGGCGTAGGCATCAGGAATGGACGGATGTTTTTCCTTGAGCAAACGTTCCTCGATGACCCGGCGAAAAATGCGCTCGATGTCCGGCGTGACATTGCTCCCTTTCCCCTCCATCACCACTCTGGGCCTGCCCAGCTTGGCCTGGTTCGGCTTTCTGCGCTTGCCACGGGCGCCCGAGTTGACATAGTCCGGCAAGAGGGCATTCCTGCACATGCCTCGCTGCCAGTAGCGCCTCAGTAACCTATACACCGTCTGATTGGTGACACCATGGCGCTCCATGATGCCTCTGACAATGAGCCCTCTGGGGCGCCGCACGAAAAGCTGGGGGTCGTGCACAAAATCCGCCAGCATTCCCCAAGCTTCATCACGCTTCTGCTGATCAAGGGAACCTTCCTCAACCTCCCGTAGGACTGTTTCCTCGAAGGGATCGGCAATGCTCTCCAGCTCCCGCTCCATGATCAGACGCTCCAGCTCTACAATCGATATCGGTTCGGGCAACGCCGTGTCCGAATCGATATCGATCCAGATTGCCTGCTCGGTACCGGACCAAAGCAGGCGCTTTCGCAGTTCCCCCATCCGGAACACCTGATTAACGGGCAACACTGCTCAGCTCCTGATGCATTTGATGAGAGTTGGCAACCAGGTCTTTCGGCTTCAGCTCCCGGTAAGGAGTGTCAAGATCGAAAAGGAAACAGTGCCGGGCCAGCAACTGGCGTAGCCAATAGAGCGCCTGACCGGCCTCCAGCTGGCCGGAGGTATCCAGTCCTTGGGCAATAGCGGTCAGCTTCCGGTCTGGGTGACGCTGAAACTCGAGCAGAAACAGCTGCTGGTAATGGGCGAGATCGTCCTGAGCGATGTCGCCTTCAGCATGGGCAGGATAGAGCCATTGGATATTGGCAAATGCCACCTTGGATACCTCGCGCTCCGTGACGATGACCCAGGGAATACCTTTTTCCTGCCAGTAGCGTCTTTCAAGCTCAAGCCTCTCGATAACTTCAGGCTTCTGCAGGTCGGTACTGTACTTGGCCTGAATCGCGATGCTCGGGCGCTGAGGATCTTCGAAATCCACCAGAAAGTCGCTGGTCAGTACCTGCGGGGTACCCTTGTAACAACCGTGGGGCAGGCCAAGCTCCTCGGCGATGCGCACCGTATCTTCGACCCGCATCGGAAACTGTTCACGGATATCGGTGACATGGGGAGACCGATCCAAGGTCAGGAAGATGGCCAGTTCAAGATCGGATAGAAGATGGTGTAAACGCCGGGTCTTGCTGCCAGGCAGGCGGTGGGAGCGACCCAGCGAGGACACGTCCCTGGTGTAGATGAACGGCTTGTAGTCTGATCCCTGGCCTTGGCCACGCCCGTCCTTGAGCCTTCTATCGATCTGGGCCTGGGTCAGCCCCTTGAATGTTCCAGACATGAGAAAGCCTGCCCCCGCTGTGTCGATGACCTCAACATAGCGGATGCAGGCTCAGAATGAAACTTTATTTATACGGATGATACTTTATTTATACGAATGAACCTTTATTTGCATCCCACACCTTTGTTGTTTTGTGACAACCTTTATTGTTTGAAAACAAATCGTCTTTCCAGGCGGAAAATGCTTACTCCACCGTCACGGACTTGGCCAAGTTACGCGGCTGGTCGACGTCCGTACCCTTGAGCACCGCCACGTAGTATGAAAGCAGTTGCAGGGGAATGGTGTAGAGGATCGGCGCCAGTTCGTCGACGATGTGCGGCACCTTGATCACGTGAGTGCCTTCGCCGTTGCTCATGCCGGCATTCTCGTCAGCGAACACCACCAGCTCACCACCACGGGCACGCACTTCCTGCAGGTTGGACTTGAGCTTTTCCAGCAGTTCATTGTTCGGCGCTACAGTGACCACTGGCATGTCGTTATCCACAAGCGCCAGCGGACCGTGCTTGAGCTCACCGGCCGGGTAGGCTTCGGCGTGGATGTAGGAGATTTCCTTAAGCTTCAGCGCGCCCTCCATGGCCACCGGATACTGGGCTCCTCGGCCGAGGAACAGGGTATGGTGCTTGTCGGCGAACAGCTCGGCAGTTTTCTCTACAGTGCTGTCCATGGCCAGGGCCTCCCCCAAGCGCGCGGGCAGACGACGCAGCTCTTCCACCAACTCGGCTTCGACGCCCGCTTCGAGGGTGCCGCGCACTTGGCCCAGCGCCAGAGTCAGCAGCATCAGCGAGACCAGCTGGGTGGTAAAGGCCTTGGTCGAAGCCACGCCGATTTCCGGGCCGGCCAGGGTCAGCAGGGTCAGGTCGGACTCACGCACCAGCGAGCTGATGCCGACGTTGCAGATGGCCAGGCTACCAAGGAAGCCCAGCTCCTTGGCGTTGCGCAGGGCAGCCAGGGTGTCGGCGGTTTCGCCAGACTGGGAGATCGAAACGAATAGCGTATCTGGCTGCACCACTACTTTGCGATAACGGAATTCGCTCGCCACTTCGACTTGGCATGGAATGCCAGCGAGGCTCTCCAGCCAGTAACGGGCGACCATGCCGGCGTGGTAGCTGGTACCGCAGGCGACGATCTGCACGTTACGCACTTTGGCGAACAGCTCGGCCGCCTGCGGGCCGAAAGCCTGGACCATCACGTGGTCCTTGCCCAAGCGGCCTTCCAGGGTGCGCTGGACCACGGTCGGCTGCTCGTGGATCTCCTTGAGCATGAAGTGACGATAGGCGCCCTTGTCGGCAGCTTCGGCGCCTTCGTGGTACTGCACGGTTTCACGCTGTACCGGCTCACCGGTCTGGTCCCAGATTCTTACCTGGTCGCGGCGAATCTCCGCGATATCACCCTCCTCCAGGTACATGAAACGGTCGGTGACCTGGCGCAGGGCCAGTTGGTCGGAAGCCAGGAAGTTCTCGCCGTGGCCCAGGCCAATTACCAGCGGGCTGCCGCTGCGTGCGGCTACCAGGCGGTCAGGTTGTGCCACGCTGATCAGCGCAAGGCCATAGGCACCGTGCAGACGCTTCACTGCCGCTTTAAGCGCATCGGCCAGGTCCGGAAGGGTCTTCAGGGTGTGGTGGATCAGGTGGACGATGACTTCGGTGTCGGTCTGCGAGCTAAACACGTAGCCCAGACCTTTCAGCTCTTCACGCAGCTCTTCGTGGTTTTCGATGATGCCGTTGTGCACCACCGCCACTTCGTTGCCGGAGAAATGCGGGTGGGCGTTGCCTTCGGTCGGTGCTCCGTGGGTGGCCCAGCGGGTGTGGGCGATGCCCAGTTGGCCGTTCAGCGGCTCGGCGGCAACAGCGGCCTGCAGCTCGGCAACTTTGCCGATCCGGCGGCGGCGCTGCAGTTCGCCCTGCTGGGTGTAGACAGCCAGGCCAGCACTGTCGTAGCCACGATATTCAAGACGCTTGAGGCCTTCGATGAGAATGGCAGTGATATTGCGCTCGGCTACGGCACCAACGATTCCACACATGTTTATTGCTCCTGGCTGATCGCGGCGCAAATCAAGTTGATGCCGCGGGCTTGAATCTGTTCGCGTGCCGCTGCAGGCAGGCGTTCATCTGTAATAAGGGTGTGCACGCTGCCCCACGGCAGCTCGAGATTGGGGATCTTGCGCCCGACCTTGTCCGACTCGACCATCACGATCACTTCGCGGGCTACCTCGGCCATTACCCGGCTCAGGCCAAGCAGCTCATTGAATGTGGTGGTGCCGCGCTGCAGGTCGATGCCATCGGCACCGATGAACAGCTGATCGAAATCGTAAGAGCGTAGGACCTGCTCGGCGACCTGACCTTGGAACGACTCGGAATGCGGGTCCCAGGTCCCCCCGGTCATCAGCAGCACCGGCTCGTGCTCGATCTCGCTGATGGCGCGGGCCACATTCAATGAATTGGTCATCACTACCAGACCGGGCTGGCGGCCCAGCTCCGGAATCATCGCAGCGGTAGTGCTGCCGCTGTCGATGATGATCCGCGCATGCTCGCGAATACGCCCGACCGCTGCACGGGCGATAGCCTTCTTGTAGGCAGAGACCGGTTGCGCCGGTTCACTGAGCATCTCCTGCGGTACCGGCACCGCACCGCCGTAGCGGCGCAGCAACAGGCCGTTGGCCTCCAGCGCGGCAAGGTCCTTGCGGATGGTCACTTCCGAGGTTTCGAAACGCTTGGCCAAGGCGTCGACGCTCACCTCGCCTTGCTCGCTGAGCAAGGCCAGGATGTTGTGGCGGCGCTGGGGAGTGTTTCGTTTCGACATGGTCTGATAAGTTTCGATTCGAAAGATAACAATTGCAATCAAAACCTAAGTTCGTCGGTTCGTCAAGGTGTGGATAAAAATTCCTGACAACACACATCCCTGTGGGAGCGGGTGTGCCCGCGAACACGGGCGCAGCCCGTGCCATACATCGTGTTGTCTACTTCGCGGGCAAGCCCGCTCCCAAAGGGTTGTGTGCAGGCATAAAAAAACCGACTTATTCACATAAGTCGGCTTTCGATCGAAACAGCTGTGTATAACTTAGCTTTTCTTGATCTTCTCCGGGCGCTTCCAGCCCGCGATATTGCGCTGGCGCGCACGGGCCACCGCCAAGTCACCTGCTTCGACAGCCTGAGTGATGGTCGAACCGGCCGCCGTGGTGGCACCGGCCTTGATTTCCACAGGCGCCACTAGCGAGTTGTTGGAGCCGATGAACACGTCCTCCCCCATCACGGTCTTGAACTTGTTGGCGCCATCGTAGTTGCAGGTAATGGTACCGGCGCCGATGTTGGTACGCGCACCGATCTCGGCGTCTCCCAGGTAGGTCAGATGGCCAGCCTTGGCGCCTTCCCCCAAATGGGCGTTTTTCAGTTCGACGAAGTTACCCACATGGGCCTTGGCTTCCAGCACGCTGCCCGGGCGCAGGCGGGCGAACGGCCCGGCATCGCTGCCCTCGCCCATCACCGCGCCGTCGAGATGCGTGTTGGCCTTGATGATTGCCCCCTTGCGCAGGGTGCTGTCCTTGATCACACAGTTCGGGCCGATCTGCACGTCGTCCTCGATGACTACCTTGCCTTCCAGGATGACGTTGATGTCGATCAGCACGTCGCGACCCACAGTCACTTCGCCACGCACATCGAAACGGGCCGGGTCGCGCAAGGTGACACCCTGGGCCATCAGGCGGCGGCCTTCACGCAGCTGGTAATGGCGCTCGAGTTCCGAGAGCTGGCGACGGTCATTGGCGCCCTGTACTTCCATCGGGTCATGGGGCTGTTCGGTGGCGACCACCAGGCCATCAGCCACCGCCATGGCAATGACATCCGTGAGGTAGTACTCACCCTGGGCATTGTTGTTCGACAGGCGGCCCATCCAGTCGGCCAGGCGCGCGGCAGGCATGGCCAGAATACCGGTATTGCCTTCCTTGATCGCCTTTTGCGCTTCGCTGGCGTCCTTGTGCTCGACAATAGCGACCACCTGGCCTTCGCCATCACGCACGATGCGGCCATAACCGGTCGGGTCTTGCAAGGTGACGGTGAGCAGGCCGAGCTGAGTGTCGTTAACCTTCGCCAGCAACCGCTGCAGGGTTTCCACTTCGATTAGCGGCACATCGCCGTACAGCACCAGCACGGTATCGGCAGTGATCGCTGGCAAGGCCTGCGCAACGGCGTGACCCGTGCCCAGCTGCTTGTCTTGCATGACGAAATTCAGGTCGTCGGCTGCCAGGCGCTCACGCACCAGCTCGGCGCCGTGACCGATGACCACATGAATGCCCTGTGGCTGGAGCTGGCGCGCGCTGTGGATAACGTGACCGAGCATGGAGTTGCCGGCTACCGGGTGCAGTACTTTTGGCAGCGCCGAACGCATGCGTGTACCTTGGCCTGCGGCGAGAATGACGATATCGAGGGACATTGACTGGCTACCAATCCTGGGTGGTCAGGGATGACCGAAGAGGGAATTCAGAAAAAGAAAAAGGGTAGCCGAGGCTACCCTTTAACTCAATCGCAACGGAAGTATGCGGCCAAAGCCGGATTACTTGCCCTTGCGCATTTGCTGGACAGTACGCAGCTGAGCTGCTGCTTCGGCCAGACGTGCGGCAGCAGCACCGTAGTCGAAGTCCGAGCTTTTCGCGTTCAGGGCGTTCTCAGCAGCCTTGAGGGCTTCCTGAGCCTGAGCTTCGTCCAGGTCGGCAGCGCGCTGCACGGTGTCGGCAAGAACCTTCACCATGTTCGGCTGCACTTCGAGGAAGCCACCGGAGATGTAGAACACCTCACGATCGCCACCTTGCTTGGTCAGCGTGATCGGACCAGGCTTGAGATTGGTGATCAGCGGGGCGTGGCCTGGAGCGATACCAAGATCGCCCAGGTTGCCGTGCGCTACTACCATCTCGACCAGGCCGGAGAAGATTTCTCCTTCCGCGCTGACGATATCGCAATGGACTGTCATAGCCATCTGCTTGCCTCAACCTGATTAGCGCCCCTTGCGGGGCGCCGGGATTACAGTTTCTTGGCTTTCTCGATCGCTTCGTCGATGCTGCCGACCATGTAGAACGCTTGTTCTGGCAGGTGGTCGTAGTCACCTTTGAGGATGCCGCTGAAGCCAGCGATGGTGTCTTTCAGGGGAACGTACTTGCCTGGCGAACCGGTGAAGACTTCGGCCACGAAGAACGGCTGCGACAGGAAGCGCTGGATCTTACGAGCACGGGCTACCAGTTGCTTGTCGCTTTCGGACAGTTCGTCCATACCCAGGATCGCGATGATGTCCTTCAGCTCTTTGTAGCGCTGCAGAACATACTGAACGCCACGAGCGGTCTCGTAGTGTTCGTTGCCGATCACGTTCGGATCCAGCTGGCGCGAAGTCGAGTCCAGTGGGTCAACCGCTGGGTAGATACCCAGGGAAGCGATGTCACGGGACAGAACGACGGTGGCGTCCAGGTGAGCGAAGGTGGTCGCTGGCGACGGGTCGGTCAGGTCGTCCGCAGGTACGTATACGGCCTGAACGGAGGTGATCGAACCTTCTTTGGTCGAAGTGATACGCTCTTGCAGAACGCCCATCTCTTCGGCCAGGGTCGGCTGGTAACCTACTGCCGAAGGCATACGGCCCAGCAGTGCAGATACTTCGGTACCGGCCAGGGTGTAACGATAGATGTTGTCGACGAACAGCAGAACGTCGTTACCTTCGTCACGGAACTTCTCAGCCATGGTCAGGCCGGTCAGCGCTACGCGCAGACGGTTTCCTGGTGGCTCGTTCATCTGACCGTAGACCAGCGCTACCTTGTCGAGAACGTTGGAGTCCTTCATCTCGTGGTAGAAGTCGTTACCCTCACGAGTACGCTCACCCACACCAGCGAACACGGAGTAACCGCTGTGTTCCATGGCGATGTTACGGATCAGTTCCATCATGTTTACGGTCTTGCCGACGCCGGCGCCACCGAACAGACCAACCTTACCACCCTTGGCGAACGGGCAGACCAGGTCGATAACCTTGATGCCGGTTTCCAGCAGGTCGTTGCCGCCTGCCTGGTCAGCGAACGAAGGCGCTGGCTGGTGGATACCGCGACGCTCTTCTTCGCCGATCGGGCCGGCTTCGTCGATCGGGTTGCCAAGTACGTCCATGATACGGCCCAGGGTGGCCTTACCAACTGGAACGGAGATGGCAGCGCCGGTGTCGACGACATCCAGACCGCGCTTCAGGCCTTCGGTCGAGCCCATCGCAATGGTACGAACCACGCCGTCGCCCAGCTGCTGCTGAACTTCGAGGGTGGTTTCCGCGCCTTGAACTTTCAGCGCGTTGTAAACACTCGGTACGACGTCACGTGGGAATTCCACGTCGATGACGGCGCCGATGATTTGAACGATACGTCCGCTACTCATAGCTGGATCCTCTGAATTTTTGAACCGTTAAACCGCGGCAGCGCCGCCGACGATTTCCGAGATCTCCTGGGTGATCGCAGCCTGACGCGCCTTGTTGTAGATCAACTGCAGCTCTTTGATCAAATCACCGGCGTTGTCTGTGGCGTTCTTCATGGCGATCATCCGGGCTGCCTGTTCAGCAGCGTTGTTCTCGACCACCGCCTGGTATACCTGCGACTCCACGTAACGCACCATCAAGCCGTCCAGCAGCTCTTTTGCGTCAGGTTCGTACAGATAATCCCAGTGATGCTTGAGATCCTGATCCGGGGTTGCCACCAACGGTACCAATTGCTCGACCGTCGGTTTTTGGGTCATGGTGTTGATGAACTTGTTCGAAACCACCGAAAGGCGATCGATACGGCCGTCCAGGTAGGCGTCCAGCATCACTTTGACGGAGCCGATCAGATCGTTGATCGATGGCTCTTCGCCCAGGTGGCTGATCGCGGCTACCACGTTGCCGCCAAAGATGCGGAAGAAAGTCGCACCCTTGCTGCCGATCACGCACAGGTCGATTTCAACGCCCTGTTCGCGGTTTTCGTTCATGTCCTTGACCAGGGCCTTGAACAGGTTGGTGTTCAAGCCGCCGCACAGACCTCGGTCACTGCTCACCACGATATAACCGGCGCGCTTTACAGGGCGCTCGATCATGAACGGGTGGCGGTATTCCGGGTTGGCGTTGGCCAGATGACCGATCACCTGGCGGATACGCTCCGCGTAAGGACGGCTAGCAGCCATGCGCATTTGTGCCTTGCGCATCTTGCTGACCGCCACTTTCTCCATGGCGCTGGTAATTTTTTGCGTGCTTTTGATGCTCGCAATCTTACTGCGAATCTCTTTTGCGCCTGCCATGTATCACCTATCAGGTTAGCAAGCGGGGGCCGGAGCCCCCGCTGCGGCTTACCAGGTCTGGGTGGCCTTGAACTTCTCGATACCGGCTTTCATGCCAGCGTCGATTTCGTCGTTGAAGTCACCCTTCACGTTGATCTTCGCCATCAGTTCGGCGTGATCACGGTTGAAGTAGGCGATCAGCGCTTGCTCGAAGCTACCGACCTTGGAGACTTCCACGTCAGTCAGGAAACCACGCTCAGCGGCGTACAGCGACAGGGCCATGTCCGCGATGGACATTGGCGCGTACTGCTTCTGCTTCATCAGCTCGGTTACGCGCTGACCATGCTCCAGCTGCTTGCGGGTCGCTTCGTCCAGATCGGAAGCGAACTGGGCGAATGCAGCCAGTTCACGGTACTGAGCCAGAGCGGTACGAATACCACCGGACAGCTTCTTGATGATCTTGGTCTGAGCGGCACCACCTACGCGGGATACCGAAACACCGGCGTTCACTGCAGGGCGGATGCCCGAGTTGAACATGGCCGATTCCAGGAAGATCTGACCGTCGGTGATGGAAATCACGTTGGTCGGAACGAACGCGGAAACGTCGCCAGCCTGGGTTTCGATGATCGGCAGGGCGGTCAGGGAACCGGTCTTGCCAGTGACTGCGCCGTTGGTGAACTTCTCGACGTACTCTTCCGAAACGCGCGATGCACGCTCCAGCAGACGGGAGTGGAGATAGAACACGTCACCTGGGTACGCTTCACGTCCTGGTGGACGGCGCAGCAGCAGGGAAATCTGACGGTAGGCAACGGCCTGCTTGGACAGGTCATCGTAAACGATCAGGGCGTCTTCACCGCGGTCACGGAAGAACTCGCCCATGGTGCAGCCGGCGTAAGGAGCCAGGAACTGCAGTGCGGCGGATTCCGAAGCACTGGCAACGACCACGATGGTGTTGGCCAGGGCGCCGGTTTCTTCCAGCTTGCGAACGATGTTGGCAACGGTGGAACGCTTTTGGCCGACTGCAACATACACACAGAAAATACCGGAGTCTTTCTGGTTGATGATGGCGTCGATGGCCATGGCGGTCTTGCCGATCTGGCGGTCACCGATGATCAGCTCGCGCTGGCCACGGCCGACAGGAATCATGGCGTCGACGGACTTGTAGCCAGTCTGTACAGGCTGGTCTACCGACTTACGCCAGATCACGCCCGGAGCCACTTTCTCGACCGCGTCGGTCTGGGTGTTGCCCAGAGGACCCTTGCCGTCGATCGGGTTGCCCAGTGCGTCAACGACGCGACCCAGCAGTTCCTTACCAACCGGAACTTCCAGGATGCGGCCGGTGCACTTGGCGCTCATGCCTTCGGCGAGGGTGTCATAGGCACCCAGGATCACCGCACCTACGGAGTCTTGCTCCAGGTTCAGGGCCATGCCGAATACGCTGCCAGGGAACTCGATCATTTCGCCGTACATGACGTCGGCCAGACCGTGGATCCGCACGATACCGTCGGATACCGAAACAACGGTACCTTCGTTACGGGCTTGGGAGCTCACATCGAGGTTGTCGATGCGGCCCTTGATGATTTCACTAATTTCGGAAGGATTGAGTTGCTGCATTGCTCTGCTGCCCCTTCAAACTCAAGATTTCAATGCTTCGGCCAGTTTCGCGATCTTGCCGCGAACAGAGCCATCGATTACCAGGTCACCAGCGCGGATGACGACGCCGCCAATCAGGCTGGCATCCTCCGACGCGTGCAGGCGAACTTCCTGGCCTAGCCGTGCACTGAGAACCTTGGCGAGTTTGTCTTGCTGTTCTTGGTTCAACGCGAAGGCACTGGTGACTTCCACGTCCACGGATTTCTCTTGCTCGGCCTTGTACAGGTCGAACAGAGCGGCAATCTCCGGCAAAAGCAGGAGACGGTCATTTTCCGCGGCAACATGAATGAAATTCTGTGCCTGTGCATTGAACTTGTCACCGCACACGTCAATGAACGTGGCGGCCTTTTCTGCGCTCGTCAGTCGCGGGGCCTTGAGCAGGCGCTGCATGGTGTCGTCTTGAGACACCGCAGCAGCCAGGCCGAGCATGGCTGACCAATTGGCCAGTTGCTGATGGGCCTGGGCATGCTCAAAGGCAGCCTTAGCGTAAGGTCGGGCCAACGTGGTCAGTTCTGCCATGATCGCCCTCGCTTAAATTTCAGCGGCCAGTTTGTTAACCAGCTCCGCATGCGCGTTTTGATCGATTGTGGCGCCAAGGATCTTTTCAGCACCGCCAACAGCCAGGGCACCCACTTGGGCACGCAGGGCGTCTTTCGCGCTGTTCAGTTCCTGTTCGATCTCGGCCAGAGCCTGAGCCTTCACACGGTCAGCTTCGACGCGGGCCTGGTCACGGGCTTCCTCGACAAGCTGAGCAGCGCGCTTCTTGCTTTGCTCAATGATTTCGGCTGCCTGTGCTTTAGCTTCACGCAGTTGCTGACCCACTTTTTCTTGGGCCAGCTCCAGGTCGCGAGCTGCGCGGTTGGCAGCGTCCAAGCCGTCGGCAATCTTCTTTTGACGCTCCTGCAGAGCAGTGATGACCGGAGGCCATACATACTTCATGCAGAAGAGTACAAAAATCAGGAAGGCAACGGATTGGCCAATCAGGGTTGCATTAATGTTCACGCCAACACCTCGCTCGGTCTTAATTCATCACAGCCATCAACTCGTGGTTACGAGTGATTAGCCGGCGATCTGACCAACGAACGGATTCGCGAAGGTGAAGAACAGAGCGATACCAACACCGATCATGGTTACGGCGTCGAGCAGACCGGCAACGATGAACATTTTCACCTGCAGCATCGGAACCATTTCTGGTTGACGAGCAGCGCCTTCCAGGAATTTGCCGCCCAGCAGGCCGAAACCAATGGCGGTACCCAGAGCACCCAGGCCGATCAGCAGAGCAACAGCGATAGCGGTCAGACCAACTACAGTTTCCATCTTTCCTCCCGACTTTTACGTCGTATTGGTTAGGTTTTTAAGTTGAAGCGGTAAAACAAATCGTTTGGTACAGCTGCCCTTGCGGACTTTTAAAGCCTTCCCCCCAAACGAGCGGGGAAGGCTACAAGACACGCCAGGCGGTCTTAATGGTTATCTTCATGAGCCATCGACAGGTAGACGATGGTCAGCATCATGAAGATGAAAGCTTGCAGCGTGATGATCAGGATGTGGAACACAGCCCATGCCCACTGCAGCACGACACCCAGGCCGCTCAGCCAGAGGATGCCGGCGCCGAACATCACGGCGATGAGGATGAACACCAGTTCGCCAGCGTACATGTTGCCGAAAAGACGCAGAGCCAGGGAGATCGGCTTGGCGATCAGGGTGACGAATTCGAGCAGGAAGTTCACCGGGATCAGCAGGATCTGAACGAAGATGTTCTTGCTGCCGAACGGATGCAGGGTGAGCTCACCGATGAAGCCGCCCAGGCCCTTGACCTTGATGCTGTAGAAGATGATCAGGGCGAACACGCAGAAGGCCATGGCCAGGGTCGCGTTCGGGTCGGTGGTCGACACGGCACGGAACGGAATGTGCGGATCACCGGAGATCAGCATGGCCAGCTGAGGAATCCAGTCGACCGGTACCAGGTCGATGGCGTTCATCAGGAATACCCAGACGAAGATGGTCAGCGCCAGCGGGGCGATTACCGGGCTACGGCCGTGGAAGGAGTCCTTCACGCTGCCATGGACGAAGTCCACCATCACTTCCACGAAGTTCTGCAGGCCGCCTGGTTGACCAGAAGTCGCCTTCTTGGCCGCCATGCGGAAGATGAACAGGAAGATCAGACCCAGCGCGACGGACCAACCCAGGGTGTCCAGGTGGAACGCCCAGAAGCCCATTGCCTTGGCTTCTGCAGCCGAATGGGCAAAGCCCCAGCTGCCGTCTGGTAGTTGACCGTAGGTCAGGTTCTGCAAGTGGTGCTGGATATAGCCCGAAGCGGTTTCTGCTGCCATGGTTGCCTCAAACGCCCTAAGGTCTCGAAAGTCTTTTATTCATCAGCAGGGGCGCGAACCAGCTGACCAAAAGGGTCAACACGAAGACGCCGAAGACTGCTAACGGCGCCAGTGGCTTCACTCCTGCGAAGGTCAGTGCAAATAGCACTGCCGTCAAAATCATCTTGCCTGCCTCGCCAGCGTAAAACGACTTGACGATGGCTTGTGCCGCCCGAGCTCCGCTGAAGCGAAAAGCCTTCCAGGCGAAATACACATTGGGCAGCCAGGCAATCAAACCTCCGCAAAGGCCTGAATATCCACTGACCGCCCCTTTCCACTGCCACAACACGAAGGTTGCCAGCAGCAGTACGACGAATTGAGCCAGCAGTACCGGAAAAACCGCCCAGCGATGGAAAGGCAGGCGGTTTGGCGTGCGGATTTCCATCACAACTGCTCCTCGGAAGTCGACCAACAAGTCAGTTATGACTTGGCATAATTTGTGCCGACAAAATGCGCGCAGAGTATAGGGGTGGATTAACCCCTATTCAACTCTTCGGTAGTGATTTCCGACTGCTCGCTACAACGGGAATTGTTTCAGCGGATGTGAGCAAGCACGCCTTGCAACTCGTCAAGCGAGTTGTAGCGGATAACCAACTGGCCTTTGCCCTTGTTGCCGTGGCGTATCTGCACGGCGGAGCCAAGGCGCTCTGCGAGCCGCTGTTCAAGGCGTGCAATGTCCGGATCAGGTTTGCTCGGTTCGACCGGATCAGGCTTGCCGTTGAGCCATTGACGGACCAGTGCCTCAGTTTGGCGCACGGTCAGGCCACGTGCGACAACATGACGCGCCCCCTCTTCCTGACGTTCTTCCTCGAGGCCGAGCAATGCGCGGGCGTGGCCCATCTCCAGGTCGCCGTGGGCGAGCATGGTCTTGATTGCCTCGGGCAGCGAAATCAGGCGCAACAGGTTGGCCACGGTCACCCGCGACTTGCCCACGGCATCGGCCACCTGTTGCTGGGTCAGCTCGAACTCTTGCTGCAGGCGCTGCAGGGCCAGGGCTTCTTCCAGCGGGTTGAGGTCCTCGCGCTGAATGTTCTCGATCAGCGCCATGGCGATGGCGGCTTCATCCGGCACTTCGCGCACCATCGCCGGGATGGTGTCGAGACCGGCTTGCTGGGTGGCGCGCCAGCGGCGCTCACCGGCAATGATCTCATAGCGGCTACCGTCGATCGGGCGGACCACGATCGGTTGCATCACCCCATGGTTGCGAATCGAGTGTGCGAGTTCTTCCAGTGCCTCGGGGTCCATGTCGCGGCGCGGCTGGTATTTGCCGCGCTGGATCAGTTCGACGGGCAGGTGTTGCAGTTCTTTCTGGTCGATCTTCACAGCCTGCTCTTCGAGCGCGCTGACGGAAGGACCACTTAGCAGTGCATCCAACCCACGTCCGAGACCCCGTTTCTTAACGGCCATGCGGATTCCTTAAGTTGTCTGTGCAGTGCGTGATTGACGGCGTTGACGGCGTACCAGTTCACCGGCCAAGGCCAGATAAGCCAGAGCGCCACGCGATTGCTTGTCGTAGGCCAGCGCCGGCATGCCGAAGCTCGGAGCCTCGGCCAGGCGGATGTTGCGCGGAATGACCGTGTCGTACAGCTGCTCGCCGAAATGCTCCTTGAGCTGCGCCGAAACATCATTGTTCAGGCTCAGGCGCGGGTCATACATGGTCCGCAGCAGGCCTTCGATCTTGAGCTCCGGGTTCAACCGGGCAGCGATGCGCTTGATGTTATCCACAAGGTCGCTGAGCCCTTCCAGTGCGTAGTACTCACACTGCATCGGGATGATGACGCCATCGGAGGCGACCAGCGCATTGAGCGTCAGCATCGACAGCGACGGCGGGCAGTCGATGAGGATGAAATCGTAATTTTCGCGGATCGGCGCCAGCGCGTTGCGCAGGCGGCTTTCCTTGACCTGCATTTCCAGCAGCACCACTTCCGCGGCGGTCAGGTCGCGGTTAGCCGGCAGCAGCTGGAAGCCGCCGTGCTCGGAGTAGTGCATGGCCTGGGCAAGGTCGCATTCCCCGATCAGCAGGTCATAGACCGAATGCTCGAGTTCGTGTTTGTCCACACCGCTACCCATGGTCGCGTTGCCCTGGGGATCGAGGTCGATCAGCAGCACACGACGCTTGGTCGCGGCCAGCGATGCTGCGAGGTTGATACAGGTAGTGGTCTTGCCGACACCACCTTTCTGGTTCGCGATTGCGAATACCTTAGCCATTGTTGCGTGTGTTCCCAATCAAGCCTTGCGGCGCAGTATCAGCAGATGGCGCTGGCCCTGGCAACCCGGAACGGTCAGGGCCTGCTCGCTTTCCACTGTGAAGTCTGCGGGCAATGCTACCAGTTCATCGGCAGGATGCAGCCCCTTCATTGCAAGCCATTGCGTCCCGGTGTCGCCCAGATGGCGTGTCCAGTTGGTGAAGTTCTCCATGCTGCTGAAGGCGCGGGAGATGATGCCGCTGAACGGTTGCGACGGCTGGAAGGCTTCGACCCGGCTGTGGATAACCGTGAGGTTGTCCAGCTTCAGCTCCATCTTCACCTGGGTCAGGAAGCGCGTCTTCTTGCCATTGGCGTCCAGCACCGTCACCTGCTTGTGCGGATGCAGGATAGCCAAAGGAATGCCGGGCATGCCACCGCCGCTGCCGACATCCAGCCAGTTGTCACGCTGGCTGTGGATAAACGTCATGACGCTGAGGCTGTCGAGCAGATGACGGGAGACCATCTCGTCCGGGTCACGCACGGCAGTGAGGTTGTAGGCTTTGTTCCATTTGATCAACAGGGCGAGGTAGCCCAGCAGCTTTTCGTGCTGCTCGGCGCTCAGTTCGACACCAAGCTGGCGCGCACCTGTGGACAACTCTTCGGCGTGTTGCGGGGTGACCAGGGAACTCAAGCGCTTTGCTCCAATTCGCGGCCTGCGCCGCGTTTTTTCAGATGAATCAACAACAGGGATATGGCTGCCGGGGTAACGCCTGGAATACGCGAAGCCTGGCCCAGTGTCTCTGGACGGGTCTGGCCGAGCTTGCCCTGGATCTCCTTCGACAGCCCGGAAATCGTGGTGTAGTCGATATCCACAGGCAGCCGGGTGTCTTCGCTGGCTCGCAGGCGGGCGATCTCGTCCTGTTGGCGATCGATGTATCCGGCGTACTTGGTCTTGATCTCGACCTGCTCGGCGACCTGTGGATCGATTTCTGCACCGCCGGTCGCTTCGATCAGCCCGGCATAGTCGATCTCAGGCCGCGCCAGCAGGTTGAGCAGGCTGTACTCGTGGGCCAGTGGAGTACCGAACTTATCCACAATCGCTTGGCCTTGCTCCGTGTTCGGGCGGACCCAGGTCGATTTCAGGCGCTGCTCTTCACGCTCGATGCCGTCACGCTTGGCGCAGAACGCAGCCCAACGCTCGTCATCGATCAGACCGAGCTCGCGACCTTTCTCGGTCAGGCGCAGGTCAGCATTGTCTTCGCGCAGGATCAGCCGGTACTCGGCACGCGAAGTGAACATGCGGTACGGCTCCTGGGTGCCCAGGGTAATCAGGTCATCGACCAGTACTCCGATGTACGCCTCGTCGCGGCGCGGGCACCAGCTTTCGCGGCCTTGCGCGCGCAGCGCGGCGTTGGTACCCGCCAGCAAGCCCTGGGCGCCGGCTTCTTCGTAGCCGGTGGTGCCGTTGATCTGGCCGGCGAAGAACAGGCCGCCGATGACTTTGGTCTCGAGGCTGTACTTCAAATCACGGGGATCGAAGTAGTCGTATTCGATGGCGTAACCCGGGCGGACGATGTGGGCGTTTTCCATGCCGCGGATCGAGCGCACCAGTTCCAGCTGCACATCGAATGGCAGCGAAGTGGAGATACCGTTGGGGTACAGCTCGTGGGTGGTCAGGCCTTCCGGCTCGATGAACACCTGATGGCTTTCCTTGTCGGCGAAGCGGTGGATCTTGTCTTCGATCGACGGGCAATAGCGCGGGCCAACACCCTCGATCACACCGGAGTACATCGGTGAACGGTCCAGGTTCGAAGCAATGATCTCGTGGGTGCGGGCGTTGGTGTGGGTAATCCAGCAGCTCACCTGGCGTGGGTGCATGTTGGCGTTGCCCATGAACGACATCACCGGGATCGGCGTGTCGCCAGGTTGCTCGGTCATGACCGAGAAATCCACGGAACGGCCATCGATACGCGGCGGAGTACCGGTTTTCAGGCGGCCAACGCGCAGCGGCAGTTCGCGCATGCGGTGAGCCAGGGCGATTGACGGCGGATCACCGGCACGACCGCCGGAATGATTCTGCAGGCCGATGTGGATAAGCCCGCCGAGGAAAGTACCGGTGGTCAGTACCACCGATTCAGCGAAGAACCGCAGCCCCATCTGGGTTACCACGCCTTTGACCTGGTCCTGTTCGACGATCAGGTCGTCACACGACTGCTGGAATATCCACAGGTTCGGCTGGTTTTCCAGGATTTCGCGTACCACAGCCTTGTAGATGGCGCGGTCGGCCTGGGCGCGGGTGGCGCGTACGGCCGGGCCCTTGCGGTTGTTCAGGATGCGGAACTGAATGCCGCTCTTGTCGGTGGCCAGCGCCATGGCGCCGCCGAGTGCATCGATCTCTTTGACCAGATGGCTCTTGCCGATGCCACCAATCGCCGGGTTGCAGCTCATGTGACCGAGGGTTTCCACGTTATGGGTCAACAGCAGGGTTTTCACACCCATGCGTGCTGACGCAAGCGCAGCCTCGGTACCGGCATGGCCGCCGCCGATGACGATCACTTCAAAACGGGAAGGGAAATCCACCACGCACCTCGTGCCTGTTTTTGCGAATAGAGAAGGTAAGCGGACAAGTATAGGGACTTCACCCCCTGCAAAGGAACCGTCTGAGCAAATTTTGACCAGTCTGTGGATGAATGGCAGACAACATAAATCAAAGAAGAAAACTTTATAAAAGCTTTGTTTTTATGTTTATTCTTATGCACAGCCTCTCCTGTGGATAAGCTGCTGTAGCCCTTTCACCGTCTAATTTTCAGGGAAACTGAACCCTGTGGCTTACCGACCATGAGGGGTATGGATAACGTCTTTAAGCCTGTGGATTAAATGAACGTTTACCCACAGGCGGATTTTTCCTCAGCAAAATGGCCTGCTTATCAAGAGGGCTAAGGGCCAGTTTTCCACAGGGCTCCTGACCAGAAAAACGAGTCTGTGGATGATTTTGTTAGGCCTGATCTGGCGTTTCACGGCTCAAGCCGCTCCCACAGGGGCCGGTATGGGCTTCGAAAGATCCGACGAATGGAAATCGCAGGCAAAAAAAAGCCGCTCCCAACGGAGCGGCCTTGGATTTGCCTGGTTGTGGACTACTTGCCGATGCAGAAACTGGAGAAAATCCGCCCCAGCAGGTCATCGGAACTGAACGCGCCGGTGATTTCACCCAGGGCCTGCTGTGCCTGCCGCAAGTCTTCGGCCAACAATTCACCCGCACCAGCCAGGGTCAGTTGGGCGCGGCCATGCTCCAGGTGCGAACTGGCCTGGCGCAAGGCATCCAGGTGGCGCCGGCGGGCGCTGAAACCGCTCTCGGCGGTCTGTTCGTAACCCATGCAGGCCTTCAGGTGATCGCGCAGCAACTGCAGCCCCTGGATGTCACCTTTGGCACTGAGGGTGATGGTTACATGGCCGTCTTCGCACAACTCCAGCCCTACCCGCTCACCGCTGAGGTCCGCTTTGTTGCGAATCAGCGTGACCTTCGCCGGATCTGGACGCTGGTCAAGAAACTCGGGCCACAAGGCGAACGGGTCACTGGCCTCGGGTGCGGTGGAATCGACTACGAGAAGTACCCGGTCGGCCTCGCCGATAGCCTTGAGCGCGCGTTCCACGCCGATCTTTTCCACATGGTCGTCGGTATCTCGCAGGCCGGCCGTATCGACGACGTGCAGGGGCATGCCGTCGATGTGGATATGTTCACGCAGAATATCCCGGGTGGTGCCGGCGATGTCGGTGACGATGGCCGCCTCACGCCCCGCCAACTGGTTCAGCAAGCTCGACTTGCCGGCGTTTGGCCGGCCGGCAATGACCACCGTCATTCCGTCACGCAGCAAGGCGCCCTGCCCGGCCTCGCGCTGTACAGTGGATAACGCGGCGCGGACGGCATCAAGCATCGACAACACATGGCCATCGGCGAGGAAGTCGATCTCCTCTTCCGGGAAGTCGATCGCGGCCTCGACATAAATGCGCAGGGCAATCAGCGCCTCTGTCAGGCTATGCACACGCTTGGAGAATTCGCCCTGCAGCGAGCGCAAGGCATTACGTGCAGCCTGGCTGGAGCTCGCCTCGATCAGGTCAGCGATGGCTTCGGCCTGGGCCAGATCAAGCTTGTCGTTGAGGAACGCCCGCTCGCTGAACTCGCCCGGGCGCGCCAGACGGCAACCGACTTGCACACAGCGCTGCAGCAGCATATCCAGGACAACCGGGCCGCCATGTCCCTGCAACTCAAGTACATCCTCGCCGGTGAACGAGTTCGGCCCAGGGAAGTACAACGCAATGCCTTCATCCAGCACCAGGCCATCCTCATCGCGGAATGGCCCGTAGTGGGCATGGCGTGGCTTCAGCGTCCGGCCGGTGATCAACTGGCCAGCCTTGCTTGCCAATGGCCCGGACAGCCTGACGATACCGACGCCACCGCGGCCTTGGGCGGTGGCGATGGCAGCGATGGTTTCACGCACAGTGTTCATGCTCGAAAGCCTCTACGACAAAACGACAGATAGCAAAAACGCCCCCGAAGGGGCGTTTTTATTCACAGGCTAGCGCAGTAGCCCGTCAAGCAGCAGCTTTTTTGGTGGCTGCTTCGATACGGCGGGTGATGTACCACTGCTGAGTGATCGACAGGCAGTTGTTCACAACCCAGTACAGCACCAGACCAGCCGGGAACCACAGGAAGAAAAAGGTGAAGATGATCGGCATCATTTTCATCACCTTGGCCTGCATCGGATCCGGTGGCGTTGGGTTAAGACGCTGCTGGATGAACATGGTGGCGCCCATGATGATCGGCAGGATGAAGAACGGATCCTTGATCGACAGGTCGGTAATCCACAGCATCCATGGGGCTTGGCGCATCTCGACGCTTTCCAGCAGTACCCAGTACAGCGACAGGAACACCGGCATCTGTACCAGGATCGGCAGGCAGCCGCCCAGCGGGTTGATCTTCTCTTTCTTGTACAGCTCCATCATCGCCTGGGACATCTTCTGGCGATCGTCACCGAAGCGTTCCTTCAGCGCGGCAAGCTTCGGCGCCACGGCCCGCATGCGCGCCATCGAGCGATAGCTGGCAGCCGAGAGCGGGAAGAACAGGCCCTTGATGAGCATGGTCAACACGATGATCGACCAACCCCAGTTACCCAGCAGGCTGTGGATATGTTGCAGCAACCAGAAGATTGGCTGGGCAATGAACCACAGGAAGCCGTAGTCGACAGTCAGCTCCAGACCTGGGGACAGTTCTTTCAGCTTCGACTGAATCTTCGGGCCGGCATACAGCATGGCGCTGGTTTCAGCCTTGCCGCCAGCCGGAACGCTGAGCACAGGGCCGGTGTAGCCGATGATGTAGTTGCCTTGGCTGTCCTTGCGGGTCTGGACGACATTGTTGTCCGACTTGGCCGGAATCCAGGCGGTCACGAAGTAGTGCTGCAGCCAGGCAACCCAGCCGCCCGACACATTTTCTTTCAAACTACCTTTGTCGATGTCCTTCATCGAGACCTTTTTGTAAGGCTCGGAAGCAGTCCACATGGCGGCGCCCAAGTAGGTGGCGGTGCCGGTGGCGGTGCTCGACGATGGGTCGGAACTGGCGTCACGCTTGAGCTGGGCAAACATGTTGCCGTTCCAGGTCTGGCCGCTCTGGTTGTCGATCAGGTAGCTGACATTCAGGTCGTACTCGCCGCGCTTGAAGCTGAAGCGCTTGATGTAGTTGACGCCGTTATCGCTGAACTTGAGGTCGACGACCAATTGGTCCTGGCCATCAGCCAGCTGGTAGCTCTTCTGTTCAGCAGCGTACAGCGGACGACCCGACGAACGGGCATCCGGACCGTTGGCGCCGGTCAGGCCGCTTTGCGCGAGGTAGACGCGCTCGCCACCGTTGTCGAACAGCTGGAACGGAATGTCCGGATGGTCCTGACGGCGTGGGTATTTCGGCAGGTTCAGCTGGACGATGTCACCACCAACCGGATCGATAGCCAGGTCCAGGACATCGGTCTTGATCCGGATCAGGTCCTTGCTGACTGCAGCGGGAGCCAGTTCGGCAGGGCTGGATTCGGCATTGGCGCTCGGCACATCGGCGCTGGCGGTACCGGCCGGCACACCGTCGGGCAAGGCCGGGGCAGCAGTGCTGGCAGCAGTATTCTGAGTCGGCAGGGCAGCCTGGCCGTAGTCCTCGTTCCACTTGAGGACCATGACGTAGGACACGATTGCCAGGGCGACGATCAGGATCGTGCGTTTAATATCCATGATTACTCGGCTATCGAAGAAGTTCGGGAGGAAGGAGCGGGGGGAACGGGATCGAAACCGCCGTCGTTCCACGGATGACAACGCCCCAGGCGACGAACGGCTAGCCACCCGCCACGCAAGAGGCCATGGTTTTCAATGGCTTCAAGAGCGTAACAGGAGCAACTGGGGTAGAAACGACAGTGATTGGCCATCAGGGGACTGATGGCGTAACGGTAAAACTGGATCGGAACGAGGGCCAGTTTACGCATTTTGACTGTCTACCCCTGCGGAATCGGCGTTTGCCGCTGGAGTTGGCCGGCTGCGCGCCAGGCGTTTCCAGAGCTTGCCAAAGTGTTGGTGCAATTCCGGGTTTTCTATCTCACCCAATCCCTTGCGCGCGACGATCACTATATCCAGGCCACCCAGCAATTGCTGATTGAGCCTGAAGGAATCGCGCATCAAGCGCTTGAGGCGGTTGCGTTGAACGGCGAGCTTGACGCTCTTCTTGCCGATCACCAGGCCAAGCCTTGGATGATCCAGGCCGTTCTCGCGAGCAAGGATCAGCAGGTTTTTCCCTGGAACCTTGCCGGTTGGGGAGTCGAAGACCGCTTTGAAGTGCCGGGGTGTAAGCAGACGCTTTTCCCGACTGAAGTCCTGACTCACCACCTGTGCCGAAAAATCAAATGGCCAGACGCTTACGGCCTTTGGCACGACGACGCGACAGAACAGCGCGGCCGTTCTTGGTAGCCATACGGGCACGGAAGCCGTGGGTGCGAGCGCGCTTGATGGTGCTTGGTTGGAAAGTACGTTTCATGGCGTTGTTACCTGGTTTGTCGACTACGGGCCGGAATGGCCCCCTTTTTAAGAGATCGGCGATTCTAGAGAAAGCAAGCCCATAGGTCAATTTCCAACCAGTCTTTCCTTATAGAAGGCGTCCTGATAGCTGCTGGGCCAGGAAGGGTTGATCAGTCACGCAGACGGACGACAAAATGAAAAAAAAGAAGAGACATATAAAAAGCTTTTCTGAAGAACTTATAGATCTTAAGTGGATAACCTTCTGTGGATAACCCACTGAAGCCCTTTAATCACGAGGCCTACAGAGTCCGAAACCTTGTCGGTAACAGGTGCTGCGCTTGTGATGGAGCTGCTGAAAGGCTGTGGATAGAAAAGGTCGTTATCCACAGCAGAGTTATCAACAGGCTGCAACCCTGGGTTGTGCATAGCCTTCATAGGCGGTTATCCACAGAGCTTATTCACAGTCGCTGAGAGACGTTTTGGCCGCTAAATGGCTGTTTTGTCATGGCTCAGAATGTTTCCACATGTGGATAACTGATCGCTCGACCGGTACAATGGCGGTTTGTTTTTGCCTCATCCGGCTTTCAACTCAGGGGATATCCGTGTCAGTGGAACTTTGGCAGCAGTGCGTGGAGCTTCTGCGCGATGAACTGCCTGCCCAGCAATTCAACACCTGGATCCGTCCGCTACAGGTCGAAGCCGAAGGCGACGAGTTGCGCGTCTATGCGCCGAACCGTTTCGTGCTCGACTGGGTGAATGAAAAGTACCTCGGCCGTCTGCTCGAACTGTTGGGTGAAAACGGCGATGGCATTGCGCCCGCCCTTTCCTTGTTAATAGGTAGTCGTCGCAGCTCTGCCCCACGTGCTGCACCTAATGCACCCGTCAGTGCCGCAGTGGCTGCCACCCTTGCGCAAAGCCAGACGCAACAGGCCAGTGCGCCTGCGATTACCACTGTTGCCGAACCGGCGCAGGCTCCAGCAACAGAGGCGACGCAAGCGAACGAGGTCGTTGAACAGGCTTCGAGTGACAGCTTCGACAGCATGGGGGACAGCCCTTCGGCAACGGCTGCTGGCAGCCGTACCGAACAGCGCACTGTTCAGGTGGAAGGCGCGCTCAAGCACACCAGTTATCTGAACCGAACGTTCACCTTCGAGACCTTTGTAGAAGGTAAGTCGAACCAGTTGGCCCGCGCTGCTGCCTGGCAGGTCGCCGACAATCCCAAGCATGGCTACAATCCGCTGTTCCTCTATGGCGGCGTCGGCCTGGGTAAGACCCACCTGATGCATGCCGTGGGTAACCACCTGCTGAAGAAAAATCCGAATGCGAAGGTGGTGTACCTGCATTCCGAGCGCTTCGTCGCGGATATGGTCAAGGCGCTGCAGCTGAACGCGATCAACGAATTCAAGCGTTTTTACCGTTCGGTCGATGCGCTGCTGATCGACGATATCCAGTTTTTCGCCCGTAAAGAGCGTTCCCAGGAAGAGTTTTTCCACACCTTTAATGCGTTGCTCGAGGGTGGCCAGCAGGTGATTCTCACCAGCGACCGGTACCCGAAGGAAATCGAAGGCTTGGAAGAGCGCCTGAAGTCGCGCTTCGGCTGGGGCCTGACGGTTGCCGTCGAGCCGCCTGAACTGGAAACACGTGTGGCGATCTTGATGAAGAAGGCCGACCAGGCCAAGGTCGAGCTGCCGCATGATGCCGCGTTCTTCATCGCTCAGCGTATTCGCTCGAACGTACGTGAACTTGAAGGCGCCCTGAAGCGGGTGATCGCTCACTCGCACTTCATGGGTCGTGACATCACGATCGAGCTGATTCGCGAGTCGTTGAAAGACTTGCTGGCGCTGCAGGACAAGCTGGTGAGTGTGGATAACATCCAGCGTACCGTGGCCGAGTACTACAAGATCAAGATTGCCGATCTGTTGTCCAAACGCCGCTCGCGCTCCGTTGCGCGCCCCCGTCAGGTTGCCATGGCACTGTCGAAGGAGCTGACCAACCACAGTCTGCCGGAAATCGGCGACATGTTTGGCGGTCGCGATCACACGACGGTGCTGCACGCCTGCCGCAAGATCAATGAATTGAAGGAATCCGACGCGGACATCCGCGAGGACTACAAGAACCTGCTGCGGACGCTGACGACGTGATGATCGCCAGCGCAGCTAATTGAAGGCAAGGGACTAGACCATGCATTTCACCATTCAACGCGAAGCCCTGTTGAAACCCCTGCAACTGGTCGCCGGTGTCGTCGAGCGCCGCCAGACCTTGCCGGTGCTGTCCAACGTCCTGCTGGTCGTGCAAGGCCAGCAGCTGTCGTTGACCGGTACCGATCTGGAAGTCGAACTGGTTGGCCGCGTGCAACTGGAAGAGCCGGCTGAGCCAGGCGAGATCACTGTCCCGGCGCGCAAGCTGATGGACATCTGCAAGAGTCTGCCCAACGATGTACTGATCGACATCAAGGTGGACGAGCAGAAGCTGCTGGTCAAAGCCGGCCGTAGCCGCTTCACCTTGTCGACTCTGCCTGCCAACGATTTCCCCACTGTGGAAGAAGGCCCGGGCTCGCTGACCTGTAACCTGGAGCAAAGCAAACTGCGCCGTCTGATCGAGCGCACCAGCTTCGCCATGGCCCAGCAGGACGTGCGTTACTACCTCAATGGCATGCTGCTGGAAGTGTCGCGCAACACCCTGCGTGCGGTTTCCACCGACGGTCACCGCCTGGCACTGTGCTCGATGAGCGCACCGATCGAACAGGATGATCGCCATCAGGTCATCGTTCCACGCAAGGGTATCCTTGAACTGGCGCGCCTGCTCACCGATCCGGAAGGCATGGTCAGCATCGTTCTCGGCCAGCATCACATCCGTGCGACCACCGGTGAGTTCACCTTCACCTCGAAACTGGTCGACGGCAAGTTCCCTGACTATGAGCGCGTACTGCCGAAGGGGGGGGACAAGCTGGTGGTGGGTGACCGTCAAGCGCTGCGTGAAGCGTTCAGCCGTACCGCTATTCTCTCCAATGAAAAGTACCGTGGCATTCGCCTGCAGCTGGCTGCCGGCCAACTGAAAATTCAGGCCAATAACCCTGAGCAGGAAGAAGCAGAAGAAGAGATCGGTGTGGACTACGAAGGTAGCTCGCTGGAGATCGGCTTCAACGTCAGTTACCTGCTTGACGTGCTGGGCGTTATGACTACCGAGCAAGTTCGTCTGATTCTGTCTGATTCCAACAGCAGTGCCTTGCTGCAGGAAGCTGGCAACGACGATTCCTCCTACGTTGTCATGCCGATGCGTCTGTAACTCGTAGCAGACGAAATGTCCCTTCGACGTATCATGGTCACCGCGGTGCGTAATCTGCACCCGGTGACTCTCTCACCGTCCCCCCGCATCAATATCCTCTACGGCGCCAATGGCAGCGGCAAGACCAGTGTGCTCGAAGCCGTGCACCTGCTTGGCCTTGCCCGGTCATTTCGCAGTACCCGGTTGAACCCGGTCATTCAGTACGAACAGCCTGCCTGTACAGTATTTGGCGAAGTGCAGTTGGCTGAAGGTGGCACCAGCAACCTGGGTGTTTCACGGGAGCGGGCGGGCGAATTCACTATCCGCATTGACGGGCAGAATGCCAGGAGCGCCGCTCAACTGGCTGAACTGTTGCCGCTGCAACTGATCAACCCGGACAGTTTTCGGTTGCTGGAAGGTGCACCGAAAATCCGCCGACAGTTTCTCGATTGGGGAGTGTTCCACGTGGAACCTCGTTTTCTGCCCGCCTGGCAGCGCTTGCAGAAGGCGCTGCGGCAGCGGAACTCATGGTTGCGGCATGGTACACTTGACGCTGCTTCGCAAGCCGCCTGGGACAGAGAGTTATGCCTGGCCAGCGCGGAAATAGATGAATACCGTCGCAACTACATCAAGGCCTTGAAGCCCGTCTTCGAGCGAACCCTGAGCGAACTGGTCGAGCTGGACGGGTTGACCCTGAGCTACTACCGAGGCTGGGACAAGGACCGGGAACTGCAAGAAGTGCTCGCCTCCTCTGTCCTTCGCGATCAGCAGATGGGTCATACCCAGGCCGGCCCTCAGCGTGCGGATCTGCGTCTTCGTCTGGCTGCCAATAATGCAGCCGACATCCTGTCGCGTGGTCAGCAAAAGCTGGTGGTGTGCGCACTGCGCATCGCACAGGGCCATCTCGTCAGTCAGGCTCGTCGCGGCCACTGTATTTATCTCGTTGACGACCTGCCGTCCGAGCTGGATGACCAGCATCGACGCGCACTGTGCCGCTTGCTAGAAGAATTACGCTGCCAGGTGTTTATCACCTGTGTAGATCACGAATTACTGAGGGAAGGCTGGCAAACGGAAACGCCAGTTGCCTTGTTCCACGTGGAACATGGCCGTATCACCCAGACCCACGACCATCGGGAGTGAAGGCATGAGCGAAAATCAAACGTACGACTCCTCCAGCATCAAGGTGCTGAAAGGTTTGGATGCCGTACGCAAGCGTCCCGGCATGTACATTGGCGACACCGATGATGGTAGCGGCCTGCACCACATGGTCTTCGAAGTGGTCGACAACTCGATCGACGAAGCCCTCGCCGGTCACTGCGATGACATCACGGTGATCATCCACACGGACGAATCCATCAGTGTGCGCGACAACGGTCGCGGCATTCCGGTTGACGTGCATAAAGAAGAAGGCGTTTCGGCAGCCGAAGTCATCATGACTGTGTTGCACGCCGGCGGTAAGTTCGACGACAACTCGTACAAGGTATCCGGCGGTCTGCACGGTGTAGGTGTATCGGTCGTGAACGCCCTGTCCGAGAAGCTGGTGCTGACTGTTCGCCGCAGTGGCAAGATCTGGGAGCAGACCTACGTTCACGGGGTCCCGCAGGCTCCGATGGCCGTTGTTGGTGACAGCGAAACTACCGGTACCCACATCCACTTCAAGCCGTCGGCTGAAACCTTCAAGAACATTCACTTCAGCTGGGACATACTGGCCAAGCGGATTCGCGAACTGTCGTTCCTCAACTCGGGTGTTGGCATCCTGTTGAAGGACGAGCGCTCGGGCAAGGAAGAGTTCTTCAAGTATGAAGGTGGTTTGAAGGCCTTCGTTGAATACCTCAACACCAACAAGACCCCGGTTAACTCGCAGGTCTTCCACTTCAATGTCCAGCGTGACGATGGCGTGGGTGTCGAGATTGCCCTGCAGTGGAACGACAGCTTCAACGAAAACCTGCTGTGTTTCACCAACAACATTCCGCAGCGTGACGGCGGTACGCACCTGGTCGGTTTCCGCTCCTCGCTGACCCGTAGCCTGAACAGCTACATCGAGCAGGAAGGCCTGGCCAAGAAGAACAAAGTTGCCACCACCGGTGACGACGCCCGTGAAGGCCTGACCGCGATCATTTCGGTGAAAGTGCCGGATCCGAAGTTCAGCTCGCAGACCAAGGACAAGCTGGTCTCCTCGGAGGTGAAAACCGCCGTGGAACAAGAGATGAACAAGTACTTCGCCGACTTCCTGCTGGAAAACCCGAACGAAGCCAAGGCCGTTGTCGGCAAGATGATCGACGCTGCACGTGCCCGTGAGGCGGCGCGTAAAGCCCGCGAAATGACTCGCCGTAAAGGCGCGCTGGATATCGCCGGCCTGCCGGGCAAACTGGCGGACTGCCAAGAGAAGGACCCTGCCCTTTCCGAACTGTACCTGGTGGAGGGTGACTCCGCAGGCGGCTCGGCCAAGCAAGGCCGTAACCGTCGCACCCAGGCGATCCTGCCGCTGAAGGGCAAGATTCTCAACGTCGAGAAAGCACGCTTCGACAAGATGATCTCGTCCCAGGAAGTAGGCACGCTCATCACGGCACTGGGCTGTGGTATCGGCCGCGAAGAGTACAACATCGACAAGCTGCGTTATCACAACATCATCATCATGACCGATGCTGACGTTGACGGTTCGCACATCCGTACCCTGCTGCTGACCTTCTTCTTCCGTCAGTTGCCGGAGCTGGTCGAGCGCGGCTACATCTATATCGCGCAGCCGCCGCTGTACAAGGTCAAGAAAGGCAAGCAGGAGCAGTACATCAAGGACGACGAGGCCATGGAAGAATACATGACTCAATCGGCCCTTGAAGATGCCAGCTTGCATCTGGACGAATCGGCGCCAGCCGTTTCCGGTGTACAACTGGAAACCCTGGTGAACGAATTCCGCGCGGTGATGAAGACCCTCAAGCGCCTGTCGCGGCTGTACCCGGAAGACATCACCGAGCACTTCATTTACCTGCCGGAAATCACCTTGGAACAGTTGGCCGATCACGCCGTGATGCAAGCGTGGCTGGTGAAGTTCCAGGAGCGTTTGAACAGCAGCCAGAAGTCGGGCCTGGCCTATCAGGCCAGCCTGCGCGAAGACAAGGAACGCAATGTCTGGCTGCCGGAAGTAGAAGTCACTTCCCACGGTCTTGCCAGCTACGTCACCTTCAATCGCGACTTCTTCGGCAGCAACGACTACCGCTCGGTGGTCACCGTAGGGGCCAAGCTGTCTACCCTGCTCGGCGAGGGTGCTTACGTGCAGCGCGGCGAACGTCGCAAGGCAGTCACCGAGTTCAAGGAAGCGCTCGACTGGCTGATGAACGAAAGCACCAAGCGCCACACCATTCAGCGATACAAGGGTCTGGGCGAGATGAACCCGGAGCAGCTGTGGGAAACCACCATGGACCCAACCGTCCGCCGCATGCTCAAGGTCACCATCGAAGACGCGATTGCCGCCGACCAGATCTTCAACACCCTGATGGGCGACGCGGTGGAGCCACGCCGTGACTTCATCGAAAGCAATGCGCTGTCGGTGTCGAACCTGGACTTCTGATCCGGTGTAGGTTCACAGAAAAGCTGCACGCTTTCACAAATAGATGACCGGCCGGGCTTCAACCATGGCCCCTGTCGGTCACCATCAAGCCCGCCTTCGCGGGCTTTTTTTTGCCTGGAATTCCTGCCGGGGCGCCCTACTCCGCTCATTGGAAAATGATGCAGATGGGGGGATTTGAGGAAGTGATTTGATGGGGCGCTGGAAGTGCTGAGAGGGTCGGCGGGCGGATCTGAGCAGCAGAGAGATTGAGAGGACTTTAAAACTAATATTTGAACACCTTAATAGTTAATTAAGCGTACGTGTTAAGTATTAATTTGAACAATTTAGTATGGAAATGGAATTTGGTGGAAGTTGCCATTTTGGATTTTTTGTAGATTTCGAAGGGATGTTGGAATAAGATCTATGACCAACTTTTCCGCTTTGCACTGAAGATTTTCAGCCAAATCAGCTGTTTGAAGCGAGAGCTTCAGACCTGATCCAAATTGCTCCAGCGATCACGAAGTGGCCGTTTAGAAATAAAGAGAGCAAGCCGATTGCTTTAGATTCTGATCAGTCATGAGAGTCATGACCAATGAGAGAAAAGGAGACCTGAAAATGTAGAAAAACGCGATCAATCCCGAGAGGACTGACCGCGCTTAGCGAAGCAGACTTGCGTCCTCAGAACCCGCAATGTCTGCTTTTTCGAAGCGACTGTCAATCCTCTCCCATTTTTTCGACCTTAGCGAGGTTACTCGACGGCACAGTGTTGCCTGTCGAAAGGCCTCACTTCGCCCGCCCTGCGCCTTGATTTTTTGGCGCAGCGTCGGCGCTCGTTTCGAGATTTTCGGAGGTGTTTCATGACAGTACGAAAGGTGGTCACGCGGCGGTCCAACCATTACCGCGGCTACTTCCCATCGCTCAAAAATAAAAAGCCTGTGCCCTGGGAGTCCCAGCTCGAAGGCGCTCTTTTTCGGCTTCTTGAGCTGTCTCCTGCGGTCATCGGCTACGTCCCGCAGCCCAGTGAGGAACGTGTTCCATCGCTCCAGGGCTACTTCAAATATTACCCAGACGTACAGGTTTTCCTCGCGGATGGGCGCGAGTGGTGGTTTGAAGTGAAGCCTCACGACCGACTGAAGATTGCCAGCGTCAGGCAGCGACTGGATGCCGCTGAGCGCTACTTCAACGCCACTGCCCGTAACTTTTCGGTGATCACTGAAAAGTTAATTGAAGCTGAACCCCTGGCTACCAATCTTAGAAGGCTGATGTATCACCGGCGCGGTCCAGAGCTTTCGCATCAGGCGTTGGAGGAGGTAATGGCGACCTTCAACGAATGGCCGCCTATGACCGTTGCAGATCTGCTCTACGTGGTTGGTGAGGGGAAAGCCTGGCGCTTGTTAGGCCTTGGGGTGGTGGGCATTGACCTTGATAGGTCAATTGACACTGACTCCCCGGTCTTCCTGCAAGGGGGGCACCGTCATGCAAACCTTTTCCCTTAGGGTGAAATTGGTCGTCATCGTTCGTGGCGTACTGATGGTGCTTGAGAAGAGGCTTATTGACCGGAAGCTGCTCTTTTTCGATGAGCTTGGTGAGCCCACGAAGCTATCCGAGAAGGAGTTCTATGAGGCCTACGAGAAGCGCGAGATCGAGATCTCCGCTGATCAGCCATACCTTGGGAAGGTTCCGTATGTGCGGAACGTCCCTCCAGATATTTCATGCTTCCCCAAAAAACATGGAGATGAGGCATTGCGTCGACGCAAGTATCTGGACGACCTAACTAAGCGCGGTAAATACAAGCTACCGGGTGACGAAGACATGATCAAGAAACTTAGAGATATCGCCAAAAAGATTGGGGATGCGTGCGCACCCTCGGTTTCCACTATTCGACGTTGGGCAGCCAAATACATTGGCCAGAACGTAGTAAAGCTTATCCCTCAGCATGCCAAAAAGGGTCGGGCTGCCGCGATACAGGGAGAGCTCGAAGTTATTCTTGAAGGGGTGATTAATAAAACCTACCTGCAGGATACGATTCCAGCGGTCAGCGTGGTCGTTTCAGAATTCGAAGATCAGATAAAAGAGAGGAACAAAAGTCGTTTGCCTTCGGATCAGCTCAAGATCCCAAGCGGAATGACTGTCCGAAGGTACATCGCCAAGCTGGATCCGTACCTTGTGGATAAGGAGAGGCTCGGAAAACACGCAGCAGACAAGAAGCACCGTGTTGCGGCGGGTGTCCTACGTGTCCATGAGATTTTGGAACGTTGGGAAATTGATCACACCTTGTTGGACGTCCAGCTTGTGGATGAAACCTCGGGGCTGTGCATTGGGCGCCCCTATCTGACGATCGTCCTCGACCGCTTCTCTCGAATGGTGATGGGATATTTGCTCCACCTGTCGGCGCCAAATACGGAAACCGTGCTTCGTGTGATCGAACGCTCAATCCGTCCAAAAGCCGAATTGCTGAAGCGCTTTCCGAAAGTGAGAAATGAATGGTGGGCACGTGGGCTGCCGGCTCGAATAGTCCCAGACAACGCAGCGGAATTTCACGCGGGCGATCTCATCATGGGATTCAACGAGTTGGGTATCGAGATCATGTATCCCGCTTCAAGGGCCCCTCAAAGGAAAGGTGCCGTCGAACGCTTTTTCAGCACACAGAACCTGGGGCTTATCCACAACCTCCCGGGTACCACCTTCTCGAATATCCAGCAGCGTGGCGATTACGACTCGGAGAAGAATGCATGTTTCACGCTCCCTCAATTGGAGGCGGTGGTAGTGAAATGGATCGTCGATGGTTACCACCAGACTCCTCATCGGGGGCTGGACAACAGAACACCGGCTCAAGTCTGGGGGACTAGCGAGGCGAACCATGTCATCAGCCTTCCCGTCGACCTGGACTCGTTGGAGTGCATTCTGGCCAAGCGGGCCTCGGTGAAGGTTCACCATTACGGCATCGAGGTTGCCAAAGTGGGCTACCACTCTACGGAACTTGCTGAGCTCCGTATGCGTTTGGCAGACGGAGAAAAGGTAAACGTCCGCTATCGAGACGAAGCCGGGCACGTTTGGGTTCACGACCGCTTCAGAAACTTGTTCTTCAAAGTGCCCGCCAAAGATGAGCGAATGGCCGGTAAGAGCAGGGAGGTGTGGAAGGCTGCCGAGAAAGCGCTGCGAGAAAAATATAATGAGCAGCCTAGCTTCGAGGCTACGCACAGGTGCTACCAGGAAATTATGGAAGATGCAGACGAGGCCCGCCGTTCGCAGACGCTCAGAAAACGACGCGCAGCTGCCATAGCGAAAATCGACAAGGAGGGTCGAGTGACCGAAAGCACGCCTCCACCCAAGGTACTCGCTGAAGTGGAATGGACCGGTGACTCTATTCCTAACATTCCGCCAGCAGCCTTCAAGGTCTCGGTTCGTCGCCCTGCTGGGAGTTCTAAGCCATGAACGCCATCAATCTGTACGAATGCTACGAGCATGGTGAATACAGCTTTACGCTCCGCGATCGTTTTATTCACAGCCCTCAAGTCGAGCGAGCGTTGACGCGACTAGGCGATATCCACGGCGATAGTCGGCGTACCAGAGCAAGTAAAGGGTTGCTGATCCAAGGTCCAAGCGGAGTGGGCAAGAGCACATTGGTCAAGGAGTACATTCGGTCATTGGAGGAATTGGAGAGCCATGACCCACAGAAGCGGACAGTTCTGTTCGTCGAGATGCCTTCGTCTCCAACCAAAAAGAACCTGGCAGCAGCCATTTTGGCAGAGCTGAAGGATCCCTTCGCAGAGGCACGAGGACATTCGGCAGAGGTTAAATTTGCGCGAGTAGTCCTGCTGCTGAAGAACCTTGGCGTGGAGATGTTGGTCCTCGATGAGGCGCAGCACCTGGTCGATTATCGTCGTAATGGTGCGTATGAGGCAGCAGACTGGATCAAGAGTCTGATGAATGAAACCAGTATCGCGTTTGTTCTGATTGGGCTGAAGCGCACCGAAAATCTCCTGCTAGCAAACGAGCAACTGCGACGCAGGTTTTCGGCCACGGTGGCATACGATCGCTTCACCTTCTCCGCTAATACGTCTCTTCATTTCGTGATGTTGTTGCAGGCAATCGAGGGCGAACTGCCTGTTCAAACCATCAGTTTTGTAGAGCCAGCGATGATTAAACGCTTCTACCTGGCTTCCTATGGATTGATCGACTACCTCATCAAGATTGTGGACAGGGCTGTTTGGCTGGTTCAAGTCCAGGACCTTGTCGGGATTGAACTTCCTGTGCTGGCCCAGGCTTTTGAAGACGAGGTTTGGAGCTACGCCACCGAGGATCGAAACCCCTTCAGTGCGAGCTTCAATTTCCAGCCTCTGTTCGGGAAGCGGGAGCCGTTTGAGACGTTCGAAGAGAGCAGTACCTGACGGCCAAGGGCCGGGCTTATCGGCCCGGCTCTACTCCCCTGATTTTTATGTCTTCGATTTCATGGATGTGTAGGAATGTTTGGTCTTTTAATCAACCCACGACCACACCAAGACGAAAGTCTTTTGGGGTACCTGCAGCGCCTGGCGAAAGCCAACGGATTACCCAGAAAGGAACTGCTCACCGCCTTTGCACGAGCCGACGAGACCGATGTTGCGGACTGGCTGCAGATGATGGAAGGACCACTGAGCTGGCCTGCGGTATCTGCTGAGTTTCGTGATCCAAGGCCCAAGGGGGTCAAGTTATGGACGACTCATCACGCTCGTTACTGTCCGATCTGTTTGGGCGAAGCCGGTTATTGGAGAGAAAGCTGGGGCTTGACCCTGGTTACGACGTGTTCTGTCCACGGCACTGAACTCCACGGGCGGTGCCCCAACTGTCTGAAGGAAACCGATCCAAGCGCAATGAGTGCGAATAGTTGCCAAGCGTGTGGCACCTCATTGAGTGGGACCAATTTTGAGATCGCGCCGGCGAGTGATACGGCCGCCTGGCTCACCTCTGGCTTTGAAGATAGGTTTTACGCCGACTCGTTGCCAGCTGACGCGGGATTGGCGGCCCTCACCTACGAACAGTTTCACGAGTTGTCATCGCGTCTCGCTGTCAGAAGTTTGCCTACGGAAAGAACCCAGCCGCTGAAGGTTGCTGATTCGGGTTCGCTAGAGATATCGCGGCTTATGGCAAACGCGGCGGGCGTGGTTCTCATGAACTGGCCTCTCGCATTCAGAGAACTGCTGAGTGGCCTCAAGGCAGTCCATTCCGATAACGAACATTGGACGCTCAGCAGATCGTTCGGCCCGATATACCACGACATCCACCGTGATCTGGATGACTCTTGTTTTGACTTTCTTCGTCGAGAGTTCGAATCATTTCTGCAGCATGCGTGGGAAGCACCGTTAGCGAAGCGAAATCGCAATTTGAGTGAGGAGACGATTGAGAGACATCGTTGGGTGTCGTTCGATTCTGCTGCTGAAGCTTGTGGTCTCGGGGTATCAGTCATAAAACGCCTTCATCAGGAGGGACAAATCGCCTATCGGGAGAAGGTCCATGAAGATCGAGTCTTTACGGTCGTGGACCTGGATCATTTGAAGGCAATCTCGCAGCATCTCCAGGGCGTGGCTGATATGAAAGAAACCTCGACTTTGCTAAGCCTCTGTCGCAATCGGGTTAGGCAGCTGCTAGCTGGTGGTACCCTCCAGTTCTTTGGTGGAGAACCGCGCCCAGGCGAAAGGTGGCTGATTGACTGCCGCTCGATCAACGAATTGATTGATGAGAAGCTGCCTACCAGCTCTGACCAGAGCCTGGTGTCGATCAACTACTTGGCCAAGCATTCTCTGCCCAAGGGGGGTGGGTTGGTCGAGTTGGTTCAGGCAATACGTGCAGGTGAACTTCGCGCTTACGGCCCAGCTGAGAATGGCTCGGTTGCGGTAGGGGCGTGGTTACTCAAGCCGCAAGATTTTGCAGCGTGGCAACAAGCCCGAGCTGAGAACAAGAGTCCGGTCTTTCCCGGCCTGTCGGTAGTCAAGGCTGCTGCGCTGTTAGGCGTCAAAGAACAATGCGCATACGCGTTCGTTCGACTGGGTCTGCTATGGAGCACTGCTGTCGAACGAGGCCGGCGTACGCAATTGATGGTTAAGCCTCAAGCCATCGACAGATTCAGGCGTGGCTATATCTTGGGACCGGAGATTGCGGTGTATTTGGGGAAGTCGACCAGGGAGGCGTTCAAGCACCTTTGGGAGGCCAGGTTTGTTGCCGCTGACCGAAAACTGACCCAGTAGAGGCTGTTCTGCCGACTGAAAACTGACCCAGGTGTTCAACTGCTCCTGCTCAATTTTTGAGCAGGAGAACACAGGGTGATCAGTATGGAAATGATGGGCAAAATCCGCCGGATGTATTTCCGCGACAAGCTGTCGCTGCATGAGATAGCCAAGCGCACCGGGTTGGCGCGCAACACGATTCGCAAGTGGGTCAGAGCACCTGAGGCCAAGCAGCCGGTGTACCAACGCCGCGCGATCTTCAACAAACTCAGCCCTTTTCACGCCACGCTGGAGCAGGCGCTAAAAGCCGATTCGCTGCGGCCCAAGCAACAGCGGCGCAGTGCCAAGGCGCTGTTGGCGCAAATCAAAGCCGAAGGCTATGACGGTGGCTACAGCCAGCTCACCGCGTTTATCCGTGCCTGGCGAGGGGGACAGGGCAAGGCGTCGCAGGCCTTTGTGCCGCTGACCTTTGCTCTTGGCGAGGCGTTTCAGTTTGACTGGAGCGAGGAAGGCTTGCTGGTCGGCGGCATTTACCGGCGTATGCAGGTGGCACATCTGAAGCTGTGTGCCAGCCGTGCGTTCTGGCTTGTGGCGTATCCGAGCCAGGGCCATGAGATGTTATTTGACGCCCATACACGCTCGTTCGGCGCCTTGGGCGGCGTGCCGCGCCGGGGCATCTACGACAACATGAAGACCGCCGTCGACAAGGTCAATAAGGGCAAAGGCCGGGCGGTGAATGCGCGCTTTGCGGTGATGTGCGCGCATTACCTGTTCGATCCGGACTTCTGCAACGTCGCCGCTGGTTGGGAAAAGGGCATCGTTGAAAAGAACGTGCAAGACAGCCGTAGGCGCATCTGGCTAGACGCCCAGGACTGTCATTTTCACTCCTTCGAGGAACTCAATGCCTGGCTGGGCCAGCGCTGCCGCGCGCTTTGGAACGAGCTGACGCACCCTCAATACAGCGGGCTGAGTGTAGCCGAAGTGCTGGAGTTGGAGCGCGCTGAACTGATGCCTGTGCCAGCGCCATTCGACGGTTACGTCGAGCGGCCTGCGCGGGTCTCCAGCACCTGCCTGGTCAGCGTCGGGCGCAACCGCTACTCGGTGCCATGTGAGTACGCGGGTAAGTGGGTCAGCAGCCGTTTGTATCCGACGCGAATCGAGGTGGTGGCCGATGATGCGCTGATTGCCAGCCATGTCCGCTTGCTGGATCGCGACCAGGTCAGCTATGACTGGCAGCACTACCTCCCGCTGATCGAACGCAAGCCCGGTGCGCTGCGCAACGGAGCGCCCTTTGCTGATCTGCCAGCGCCGCTGCGTCAGCTTAAGCACGGTCTGGGGCGTCATGCCGGCGGTGACCGGATCATGGCGCAAGTCCTGGCTGCCGTACCGGTCGCCGGACTCGATGCCGTGCTGGTAGCCGTTGAGCTGGTACTGGAGAGCGGCAGCCTGAGCGCCGAACACATCCTCAATGTCGTGGCACGGCTGGCCGCGACCGAACCACCACCCAGCGTCGAAACCCACTTGTCGCTCAAGGAAGCCCCCGTCGCTAACACGGCGCGCTACGACCGCCTGCGTGGCCAGGCCGAGGAGGTCGGTCATGCGTGATTTGATGGCGGAACTCAAGGAGCTGCGCCTGCACGGCATGGCCACGGCCTGGGCGGAGTTAACTGCACAGGGTGAGTCGAACACAGCCTCGTCCAAGTGGCTGCTCGAACACCTGCTGGAACAAGAGCACACAGATCGCGCCATGCGCTCGGTGAGCCACCAGATGAACATGGCCAAGCTGCCGATGCACCGCGATCTGGCCAGCTTCGATTTCAACACCTCTAGCGCCGACGCACGCCTGATCAGCGAGCTGGCCAGCCTGGCCTTTACCGACACCGCGCAGAACGTGGTGCTGATCGGTGGGCCAGGCACCGGTAAAACCCACCTAGCCACCGCGCTGGCCGTGTCCGGCATCACCCGGCATGGCAAGCGCGTGCGCTTCTACTCCACGGTCGATCTGGTCAATCTGCTGGAGCGCGAAAAACACGACGGCAAAGCCGGGCGGATCGCCCAGGCACTGCTGCGCATGGATCTGGTCATCCTCGACGAACTGGGTTATCTGCCGTTCAGCCAGGCTGGCGGTGCGTTGCTGTTTCACCTGCTGTCCAAGCTGTACGAACACACCAGCGTGGTGATCACCACCAACCTGAGCTTCGCCGAATGGTCGAGCGTGTTCGGCGACGCCAAGATGACCACCGCCCTGCTGGATCGGCTGACCCACCACTGCCACATCGTCGAAACCGGTAACGAGTCCTATCGCCTGCAACACAGTAGCTTGGCGGCCCAGGCCAAGATCAAATCACGGGAGCGAAAGCGTAAGGGCGGCCAAGAACCGGAGGACGATGAGCCGTTCTGATTTCATGGCGACGACGGCCTGCTACATGGCTGCGTGTGGCAGGTCTTCAACAGCTGAACTGGGACAGCGAGGGAGTGGGTTCAAAAGCAGCTGCGCTGGTAGACTTATCCACAGTTGCTGGTAACAAAATCAGCAATCCGCCCTGGGTCAAATTTCAATCGGCAGGGTGGGTCAATTTTCCATCAGCGCCAACAATCCTTATCGCAGAATGGATAGAGTGAAGATGGCCCGGGAGGAACTGGGCGATCTGCTGGAGCTGACTCAGGCCTGAGGAGGCCTGTTGTAAACCACTTTTTTTCACTGTAACCACAGTGGTTTACAGTGAAAAAAAGTGGTTTACAACGTAGCTACGACACGCGCCCTGGCCACTCCCCAGGCCAGCGCGCTCCTCATTGATTCGTTCAGTCGGGCGTCGAACACCTATGCTGCTCGGGGCCTTGCCACGCCGCGGTGTCCTATAATTCATCTTCAGCTGAATGGAGCAAAATGTTGTGAAGCGCACATTCATTGGAATGGTCGAGGCTGGTGAGCCACTGATGAGGCAAGCGCTTGAAGCTATCCGACAGGCCCACGAAGCGGAGGCTGCTGGATTGCCAGACCTTGAGGTACAGCGTCTTCACCCATTGGCAGATTCGCTCTATCAGGCGGTCATTGATTTTCAGCTCCTCAAAGCAGGTAAACCACCGTCGACTATCCAGTGAGGACCTGCCGCTACATGACGAAAAAGATGCCAGCTCTTCTCCCCGACCACCCCATGTATACCGACGCAGTGGATGCGATGAAGCAATACCACGAGGCGCAGGCTTCTGGCTCATCTGCCGAAGAGGTTGAGCGCCTGCGTCAAATCGCAGAATCACAATTTCGGGCTGTCAGCGAGTATCAGCTCAACGCTCTGGGATATCAGTCTCGTCGTCCGCACTGAAGGGATAACCGATCCGGAGGTAGCTTCAGAATCCATCAAGCCAAGCGGAAGACTCACGACGCGGTCCGATTGATCAGCGAGACGGTCGGGAGGGTTTGCACACAGCCCCAAAAAAAAAGCAGCTCCCGAGAGCTGCTTTTTTCTTACTCCCCCTTTTTGTGCTTGTGGGGTTTCAGGTCCGGATGGTCCTTCTGCTTTTCAGGGGTGACTCGCTGCCTTTTGTCCGGAGTGCCATCTTCATTGGTGCGCTTTGGGCCTGGTTTGATGCTCATGCAAAACTTCCTTTTCCGCTTGGGTTGTTGAATGCAGCTGAATCGCCCCTGGTTTCGTAGACACCTCCAAGCCTCATAATGAGGCCCAAATAGGAGGTGCCATGAGTCGTCAGCGTTACCCCGAAGAATTCAAGATCGAAGCGGTCAAGCAAGTGACCGAGAAAGGCAAACCTGTCGCCGATGTCGCCCAGCGCCTGGGCATGTCCGTGCACAGTCTTTACGCCTGGATCAAGGTCTACAGCAAGCCCCAAGAGCAGCGTCAGCAAGACGACGATCAGCAGGCCGAACTGCGCAAGCTACGCGCTGAACTCAAGCGCGTGACGGAAGAGCGAGACATCTTAAAAAAGGCCGCCGCGTACTTTGCCAAGGAGTGCGGCTGAAGTACGCCTTCATCAAGAAGCACTCGACTGATTACCCGGTGCGGCGCCTTTGCCAAACCCTCAAGGTGCACCCCAGCGGCTACTACGCCTGGCTGGCCGAGCCTCAATCTGCCCGAGCAAAAGAAGATCAACGTCTGCTTGGCTTGATCAAGCACGCTTGGCTAGAAAGCGGAGGTGTATACGGCTACCGCAAAATTCACGATGACCTACGTGAGCTGGGAGAGGAATGCGGACGAAATCGAGTCGGGCGCTTGATGCAGGCGGAGGGGCTGCGTTCGCAAACGGGCGATCGGCGGCGTCCAGGGTTTTACGGTGGAAAACCAACAGTGGCCTCGCCCAACCACCTCGCGCGGCAGTTCAAGGTCAGTGAGCCGAACAAGGTCTGGGTGACAGATATCACTTACATCCGCACCTATGAAGGATGGCTCTATCTAGCGGTAGTGCTGGATCTGTTCTCACGCCAAGTAATTGGTTGGTCAATGAAGCCAAGGATGTGCAGCGACCTGGCTATCGACGCAATGTTGATGGCTGTGTGGCGACGCAAGCCACAGCAGCAAGTGATGATTCACTCAGATCAAGGTAGTCAGTTCAGTAGCTCAGATTGGCAAAGCTTCTTGAAGGCTAACAATGTAATCAGCAGCATGAGTCGGCGGGGAAACTGCCACGACAATGCCGTAGCCGAGAGCTTTTTCCAACTTTTGAAGCGGGAGCGCATCCGACGAAAGATCTACACAACCCGTGAAGAAGCCCGAAGTGATATTTTCGATTACATCGAAATGTTCTATAACCCTAAACGCCGACACAGCAGTGCTATGCAGCTGTCTCCAATAGAGTATGAGAAACGCTATTTCCTGAGCTTGGAGAGTGTCTAGGAAACCAGGGGCGATTCAAGCTATGTAATTAGTCCAGCTTCTCTCAGCTGTCAAAGCAGGCTGGTGCAGAACCGCCTGGCCGATGATCCGGTCCACATCGAACATTCAGAGGCCAGAATAAGAGCCTCCGACAAAGGGCTTACAAGGGGCAGTGAAATCCAGCGCTGAGCGATACGAAGACGTCTGGACGTTCATCATGCCGAGCACGGTGTGGAACAGGTTGTCGTGGCTCAGCGGTGACGTGGTTTGAGCTTTCAAACAACCCACGTTGACCTTTTCGCTCTTCGCGAGCGAGTCAGACATCCAAAGTACCAACGGCACCTTTGTTTGCTCGTCAGGAGCCATCGCGTAAGGCAGCCCGTGTAGATAGAGCCCACCCTCCCCCAGCGATTCGCCGTGGTCCGAAACGTACATCAGCGCAGTGTCGAACTTGGTGTTGGCCGCCAGGATATCGATGAGATTTGCAGTCACATAATCGGTGTAGAGGATTGAGTTGTCGTAGGCATTGACCACCTCCTCCTGCTTACATTTGTCGAGCTCGTTGGTCTCGCACACCGGTGCGAATTTCTTGAATTGCGAGGGGTAGCGCTTGTAGTAGGCCGGGCCGTGACTGCCTTTGTAGTGGAGCACCAGGACAGCATCGCCTTCCTGGCGCTTGATGAAGTCTTGCATCTCCGTGAGCAGCACCCCGTCCTTACACTCCTCGCTGGTGCACAGTTGGGAATCCGCGTGAGAGGCAGCCTTGTGGTTGGGAACCCTGTCGCAGACCCCTTTGCACCCCGAGTTGTTGTCAGTCCACATGACACTGATGCCAGCGCGTTGAAGCACGTCGAGCAGCCCTTCTCGGCTCTTGGCCAAGCCATCTTTGTACTGGGCCTTACCCACGTCCAGGAACATGCATGGCAGCGAGACCGCGGTAGCGGTACCGCAGGAGCTCACGTTCGTGAAGCTAATGACATTTCGCTTTTCTAGTTCCGGATTCGTTTCACGGGAGTAGCCGTTGAGGGAGAAGTTGGCGGAGCGAGCGGTCTCTCCTACTGCCAGTACCAGCAGCCTGGGTTTACGAGCCGCACCCTGTCGATTAACTACCGCATCAGTACCAATGGCCGTCAGCGTTTTAGGTGAGGCCAGCTGACGCTTCAGGTACCCATGGCCAGCCGCAAACAAGTTGGTAGGTACCAGAATCAGCCGGATCTCCCGATTGTTGCGCAGCAAGGAGGCATACGACTGGTACTGACTCAACGCGATGCCAGATAAGGTCAACAGAGCGAGCGACAGAGCAATGAACCTGCTGACCAAAGCTTTGGCCCAAGGCTTGCGCCGGAGGGGAACCCGGGCAATCAGGTAGACGGGCAACACCCCAACCATTGCGACCCAAAGACCGAGCTTCCAATTCAGCAGCTCGGTTGCCTCAGCGACGTCGGTCTCCACAACGTTGGTGAACATTGTGTAATCGATCACGATGCCGTAGGCATTCATGAAGTAACTCGCAAAAGACGCGCTGATCAGTACCAGGCACAGTATGGGTTTGGCCAGCCGCCCCCATGACAGCAAGCTCAGAACGGTAAACACCCATGCGAATACTATGACTGGGAGGCTAGCCGCTAGCTGCCAGTTCACTTCATCGGTTTTGAATACCAGCTTCCAGAGCACGTTCCAGAGCTCAGCGTTCGCGAATAGCAGTAACCAAAAAGTCACCAGGCCGATTAGCAAATTAGTACTGATGCCTTTCTGCCGCGCATTGCGAATAGCAAAGATCCATTTGCTTAACAGGGTGTGAACAATGGATTTGGAAGGTGTCATTATCAAACTCTGGAAGCTGCTTATCCATGGCGGTAGCTATGGAGTTAGCGGGAGCTACAAGGCAAACCGTCGACAGATGCTGAGCGATTGCGCAATGTGCGGAGCGTCAGAGGCCTTAGGCCCCTAGGCGTTGGGGACGCTTAGTATGTGTGAGGCATAGGGATAAAAAGAGAAATGAATCTCGCTGAGCGCATTATTTCCGGGACCTGATAACGACACGATGACCTCGGGATTACAATGCTGACAGAAATCCAATTACTGCTGTTTTGATTGTCATTGATCACGCTATGATCAAAATTAGGGGAATACTACCCACCAAAAGCAATGCTCCGCTCAGCTAGATAAATTTAATTTCACAAACAAAACGGTTTCGTTTTGTCGTAGGCTAATTTTGAACTTTCAATTCAACTTACAAGTCTTTCTCGCGAGCAGAACATAATTTTCAACTTTTGCTCGTTAATATGTCACCCATCAATGAGGGGCGAATACCATGAGCTTTTTCAAAAACATCCTGGGCGGGCACCATGGCCGTGGAAACCACGGTGGAGGCAAGCACCACAGCGGGGGACATGGGGCCGAGCAATATGATCGCCATGGCCGGCAGCAGGGCTGCGACGGCGGTAATCAGGTGTATGACGGCGGGCGCCCTCCCACTCCTGCCCCCATCAAAGATCTGCAGGGCTGCAGGCAGTGCCGGACGGCCAACGATCCGTCAGCACGCTTTTGTCTAAACTGCGGAACACCGCTATCGAGTGGTTGCACCGCCTGCGGCTCGCTGCTGAGTGCAGGAGCAAGATTTTGCAGTCAGTGTGGCCAAGCGACGCTCTAAGGCTAGGTAGACAGGAAGGCCAACGAGACCACAACCCTGCGCAAGGAGAAATACGTGGGTTCAAATCATGACCATGGCAGCGCTGCAGTACGCGAGGGGCATCAGAAGAAGCTAATCATGGCGCTCGGCTTGACTGGCAGCTTCATGATTGCAGAAGTGATCGGTGCGTGGATTACCGGCAGCCTGGCGCTGCTGTCGGACGCATCTCACATGTTCACAGATACTGCCGCCTTGGCGATCTCACTGATTGCACTTCAGATAGCCAAGCGGCCGGCGGATCAGAAAAGAACCTTCGGCTATGCGCGCCTGGAAATTCTGGCTTCGACGTTCAACGCCGTGCTGCTCTTCCTGGTGGCGATGTACATCTTGTATGAGGCCTACCAGCGCTTCTTCATGCCGGCGGAGATCGCTACCGGAGCGATGATGTGGATCGCAATCGCCGGCCTGATCATCAACCTAATTTCGATGCGCCTTCTGGCATCTGCGAGCAACGAAAGCCTCAACGTCAAAGGAGCCTACCTCGAAGTTTGGAGCGACATGCTCGGCTCGCTTGGCGTAATCATCGCGGCACTTATCATCCGCTTCACCGGCTGGACCTGGGTCGACACGATTGTCGCTGTGGCGATCGGCCTTTGGGTTCTGCCGCGGACGTGGCAGTTGCTTCGCGAAAGCCTGGGGATCCTCATGGAGGGTGTCCCGAGGGGGCTCGACGTTACGGCAATCGAGGCCACCATCCTCGGAGTAGATGGCGTGACGGACGTTCATGACTTGCACGTGTGGGCTGTCAGCAGTGGCAGTAACGTGATGACGTCGCACGTAGTGGTTCGGGATTCTGCAGATGGGGATGCTGTGTTGGCGGCCGTCGTGGATGCTGTCAGCGATGCATTCGAAATCCATCACTGCACCATCCAGATCGAGCGGGCAGCTTTCCACGAGAGCGTTCCCTCACCCTCGCACTGACCGATCGGTAAACACCATGCAAACACATCACCCTCCTGGCTGAGGGTGATGTTGCAAAAAAAATGCGGTGAGGGATGCCGTAAACGGCAGGAGCGCTTCAAGGGGGTTGGTGAATGGCTTCGCCTGCCCTCGTCAACAACCTCCAGAAGGCTCAGCGATGGCCTGGATCATCACGAAGTACCTACTCACTGCCGGTATAGTGATTCTCGTGTCAGAGCTGGCGAAACGCAGCGACAAGCTGGGCGGCTTGGTCGCCGCCCTACCCTTGGTCACGGTCGTGACGTTGGTCTGGCTCTATTTAGAGAACCAGAGCATGGAGAAGATCTCCAACCATGCTTGGTACACGTTCTGGTACGTGCTTCCGACCCTGCCGATGTTTATTGCTTTTCCATTGCTGCTACCTAAGCTCGGCTTTTGGCCGACACTGATCAGCAGCATCCTCATCACAATGGCCAGCTTCGGAGGCTTCGCCATACTGCTGCGCCGGTTCGGCATTGAGCTTCTATGATCCGGTGGCCGCAGGGATCATCTTGATGAGTCTTAACGGCTATTAACACACTCGCCCTTCACCAGGTAGCGAACCATGTGCAGTTCGCCTTTCGAGTCTTCGTAGGTCATCATGCTTCTTACATTACCGCAGTACCGCACATTGGGTGATACATACACCAACTTACCAACGTCCAGGTCCATGCCATAGGCGTAGTCTTCTAGTTGAGGCATGGGCTTTTTTACGCGTTGAGCATAATCCGCTGTAGCCTCTCTAGCAGTACGCTCGATGTGTTTATTGATCTCCATACCGCTTTGGGCATTGGCTGTTAGTGATGTAAAGAGCATAAACACGGCGATCGCTGATACAGTAGTGTTCATAAGAAGTCCCTTAATAAAAAAGCGCCCGTAGGGGGGCGCTAAAATTCACCTACCAAAGGAGCGTATGGTTTACAGGTGAATGCACTGGCGCGAACAACTGCTCGGTGCTCTTGCCAAGCTGCTTTGAAATGAGACAATTTCCAAAGCAGCGATGCCTCTTCCGCTGCCCTTAAACTAGCAAAGGAGGCTAACACCAAGATGATCGTGCAATTACAATTTGGACATGTAATAGATTGTAAGATAATTATTCGAGAGAATATCGAGCCGCCACGTGAACTAATTTGCAGAAAGGCGCTGCGGTTTGCGGCCGTGCATGGGGTCTGCCTGCGTGGCGCCCTCGATCCAAGGCCAGTACCAGTCCTTGCAAGCTAACGACCGAAATGCTGCCTGTCCTGGCCGATTCCACCTGCCAGGCGAATCTGTCATACACCGCCGCAGGCCCCAGAATCCGCTATGCTTAGGGGTGGAGCCTGCATGACTGTCAGAAATCTTGCGGCTACATTACAAATTTGTAGGATTTCGCCGCGGCCAGCTTCTTCGCGTTAAGATTCAAGCGTCCTCAGGTGACCCGGCGTATGGACAGAGGTAGCGACTACCACATGCCATACCCTCAGCCAAACTTTCGAACAGCCTGCAACCATAATCTTGGCGGATTAGGCCAACTCCTTCCTCACACCTTGAGATAAGTTATGCGCGTTCTAGTTGTGGAAGACGAAATTAAAACTGCCGAATATCTTCAGCAGGGCCTATCCGAAAGCGGGTATGTCGTAGATATCGTGCACAACGGTGTAGATGCTCTGCACTTGTTCAACACTAATGTCTATTCGTTGGTCCTCCTGGACGTGAACCTCCCGGGTATCGACGGCTGGGACCTGCTGGAAACCATCCGTAAGACCAGCCGGGTCCGCATCATCATGCTGACCGCCCGCGGACGCATCAATGACAAGCTCAAGGGCTTGGACGGCGGCGCGGATGACTACCTTGTGAAGCCATTCGAATTCCCTGAGCTGCTTGCTCGCATCCGTTCGCTGCAACGCCGTGGTGATGAGTTAGTCGAGAAGAGCTCGCTGAAAATTGCCGATCTGGAACTCGACTCCGTCCGCCATCGCGTCTTCCGCGGTGGCACACGCATCGATCTCACCACCAAGGAATTTGCGCTTCTGCACCTGCTCATGAGCCGAACGGGCGAAGCGCTGACTCGCTCTCAGATCATCTCGTTGGTCTGGGATATGAATTTCGATTGCGACACCAATGTCATCGATGTAGCCATCCGGCGCTTGCGCTCGAAGATCGATGACCCGTTTGAAACCAAGCTCATTCACACGCTTCGTGGCGTTGGGTACGTTTTTGAGGAACGCGCATGAGGCCATTCAGCCTGGCTGCAAAGCTGGGGTTAAAAGTTGGGTTGATGAGCGCAGCGTTGCTGCTTCTGTTCGCCACCTTTGGCTATCTGATGGTAGGCAAGGCTCTGGAAAGAAATGCCAGAGCAGACCTGGAAGTAAAGATGGCGGGGATGGCTCACAACCTGTCCACCATCCCGGACATCTCCGGCGTCAACGCGGATGCGCATCAGCTTGTCGATTTGGTCATGGGCCACAACAACCTGTATGTGAGCATATTCGATACCTCACAGAATCAGACTCCCCTGCTCTCGATTGGCTCGAAACAGGTCAATCTGGAGGTGCACAAGTTTCAGCCGGCGGCCCAGCCCAAAGAGCACGAATGGCGTGATACGCAGGACCGTCCTCTGCTGAGTGCTTCTCGAATCATGCGTTTGGGCGATGGAACAGAGGTCAGCGTCTATATGACCATGGACCAGTCATCCAGTGAGGCGCTGCTCGATGCGTTGCTGACCTGGGCCTTGATGATGTCCCCCGTCATCCTCGCACTGATCTTGGCCATTGGCTGGTGGACTGTGCGCAGAGGCCTGCTACCACTGACCAAGTTCCTCAAGATCGCCTCGAAAATCTCAACCGAGAGCCTCGACCATCGCCTTCCAACTGATGGGATGCCGGCAGAACTCAAAATGCTCGCCGACGGCATCAACATCATGCTGGCTCGCCTGGATGATGGGGTTCAGCAGCTCTCGCAGTTTTCTGACGACCTTGCTCACGAACTTCGAGCACCGCTTTCCAACCTGATGGGCAAGGCCCAGGTTGCCTTGACCAGAGAACGATCGCTTTCCGAGTACCGGGAGGTTCTGGAGTCGTGCACAGAAGAGCTGGACCGCATGAGCCGCATGGTTTCCGACATGCTGTTCTTGGCCCAGGTCAGTCATCCAGCATCAATGGTGGAGTTCGAATCCGTCTCCTTGGTCGACGAGGTTCAGCGAGTGTGCGATCTCTTCAGCATTTCAGCAGAAGAAGGCGAGATTCAGCTGCAGATCTCCGGCAGTGATGACGTGGTGCGCGGGAATCGCCTGATGGTTCAACGTGCCGTCTCGAATCTGGTCTCGAACGCGATCCGTTACTGCCCTCGCGGCCGCACGGTCTACGTTAAGGTGCAGCATAGTGCGAGCGGTACGACGTTGAGTGTCGGCAACCCCGGCCGTGGTATTGCCAAGGAACACCACGCGCACTTGTTTGAGCGGTTCTACCGTGTGGACAAGAGCCGAGCACGGAGCGAAGGCGGTACCGGTCTTGGCTTGGCCATTGTGCAGTCGATCATGAGTCTGCACCAGGGATCGGCGAGCGTGGAGGTGACCGAAGAAAACTTCACCTGGTTCCACCTTCACTTTCCGGAAGCCCAGCAAATGCAGCCGGCAATGACCGCCGCTTAAATTGCGCAGACACGATTAGGCCCGTCAATCGACGGGCCTTTTGTTTGCCTCAATGCATCAGTGCCGAAGGACCACAGGGTCCATGGGCGACCGCAGAATCACCGACTTAATAATCTTCTGTTCGTCAGGATTGGCGTTTTTCCACAGGTGTGAGAAGTACTGAGCATTCACTTTCTCTTGAGCACTTACGCTGCCGGCGGCATCGATCAGGCGCATGGTCGAGTAGACACAGATCAGCGCCAGAATGAAGAACGCCGTGGCGACCACCATCACATAACGCTTGGCCAGCACCGGTGCCCGCTTGAGCTCCTGGATAGAGGCGTCCGCCGCCTTTGTCGCTGCTGTAAGCTCCGAGATCAGTGGCTGGATGGCGGTGTCGACTCCGCGGCATGCAGCTGAATACGCTGATGCAGCGGCGCGCAAGGCAACCTCCTCCGCGTTCGACCAAGCCTTCTCCGCCTTTCGCACCTCCTCCTGAATCTGCCGGCCGACAGCGTCCACCTGCTCCACCAGTTCGTTCGACCTCTCCAGAACAGCGCTGGAGGTGCGCGTCTGCGAGGTCAGCTCATCGAGCTGGACAGTGAGTTTTTCAGTGCAGCGGCGAAAGTCACCGATAGCAACTGCCCAGGGCTCTATGTCATTCATGGCTATCTCCTAGGGCGGCCAACAACGCCGCGCTGAATTAACGCGCTAGATATCAAAATTGTAATTTAAGAGAAAATTCGAAGTCGCCCTCGACAGTGCCGAGATAGACATGATCCTTCCAGATTTGAAGATTTAACGCATCCTATCTGCAGCCAAAATTACGGAATTGTAATTATTGACTCACCTTGTCGTTAGCTTCGCGTTCCTAAACTACAAACCAACAAAGGCCGCTAATCAGGTTGGCCTAGTATGAACCGAGGTTCACAATGAAATTTGTCAAATCTATCGCTATTGGCAGCCTGCTGCTGGGTCTCATGGGTACCGCTTACGCTGAAGGCGGCTTCGAGCGAACGAAACAGTTCAACGAGAACTTCCGAACCGAACAGGCTCGCCTATGGAGCGATGACTCTTCGGACCAGAACAAACAACAAGTCGCTCAAGAGCAAAAGAAAGAAAGCAAGGATGGTAAGGAACAAGCCGACAATTAATCGGCGGTTAAATAGGACTTCAAATGACGAAAGAAATCGACAAAAAAGCCAGGGTAAAACCTGGCTTTTTTGTGCTTGGAATTTAGCCTTCGTTCTTGCGAGGCGTTTCCGCATTGCTTTCTCCGGCCAGACCCTCGGCACCTTGTGCGGGGCGTTTCCAATGGCACAGCAGGAGCTGGCTGGCGTTCGCTTCGGTGATCGATGTGCAAGCTAGATCAGCGGGCAGACCATCCTTGCTGTCTCGCAAGCGCCTGGACAGATAGAACGAGCCATCCCGCGGCCACTTGGCAGGATCCTTGATGTTCTCGGACTTCCCGCTGCTGTAAAACTCCGACGAGTATGAGCGGCGGCCAGGATAGATCAGGGGAGCGGAATGAGCAGACTGCACATTGAGCCAGGCTTGAACCACATCCCGCTGATTCTGAGGGCGCTCCTCTAGTACCCCGGCGTAGATGATGCCCGCACCGATGATTGGCAACACCAATGCGCTCGCAGCGGCAGCCCAGGTGGTCTTCGGGCCAACTTCGCTGACCCGTGCAGACAGCAGCAATGCCCACGCTGGCAGCGCGGGTAGCAGGTAGGTCCACAGAATGTTGCCTGCAAATGTGAAGAAGACCGGTGTCGCCAAGGCCCACAGCCAGAGGTAGGCTTTGAAGCGCTGCATCGATCCACGCTTGCGGATCAACAGTGGTAGAAACAAGGCCCATGGCAGTAGCGACAATCCGAGCTGGATCCAGATGCTGCCGTACGGCTTGGCATGAGCACTACCATAGAGGTCCCCTGCCCAGTTACTGACGACGTAGCGGCTCCAGTGCTCACCAACGAAGAAGTACTCCATGAAGCCGGGCGTTTTCATCTCGGCCGCGACATACCATGGCACGGATATACCGAACATGAGTACAAGGCCGCTAATCCAGGGAAGCCTCAGTACCCGTCCCCATTCCTTGTAGATAACGAACCAGGCGAATGCCGGCGCCCCCATAAGCACCAGGGTCAGCGGCCCTTTGGCAAGCAAGCCCAGCCCGAGACCTGCGAACATCAGGTAGGCATCCGCCTTGCTGGCGCACTTCATCCAACGCCAGAAACCGTAGCTGGCCAGCAGAATCGAGAACGACAAAACAGGGTCAGTCAGCACAACACCGCTGGAGACCAGGCCAAGTGTGGTGCTGGAAAAAATAATGGCAGCCCAGATGCCGGCGTTACGAGAAATCTGCTGCGTGCCGAGTTTGATGATGATGAAACAGCTTGCCAGGTGGAGTAGCCACGCTGGGAAGCGCGCAGCGAACTCGTTAACGCCGAAGACCGTCATGCTCGCGGCCTGGGTCCAGAAGGACAACGGAGGCTTGCCCCAGAACGGTACCCCGTAGTCGAACATGGGCGTGATCCAGTCATTCAACTCGACCATCTTGCGAGCCATTTCAGCGTAACGGGCCTCAGATGTGTCCATCAGCGGGTAGATGCCCAGCCCCACCAAACGCAATAGCAAAATCGAACCCAGGACCCACCACAGCGTCCTCTCGTTCTTCAGGTTCAGCATTTCTTACCCTCGATCGAAGCCATCGAAGGGTGGAGTGACACGGGATCTGCCTTGTTGCTGTGCTTCAGGAAATAGAGAGGCCGGCGCTTCACTTCCGCGAGTGTCACGCCCAGGTACTCCCCCACCATGGCGACACCGACGCACATGAATGAAGCCATTCCGACGATCAGGTGATGGATGTCGAAACTGCCTGCCACAAGCGACGCAAGCATGTAGCAGATGCTGGAGACGAAAAGACCGAAACTGATGAGGCTGAAAATGCGCAGTGGTTTGCGAGAGAAGCTGACGATGCTCTCGATGGCCAGATTGAACAGGCCAGCTGCATTCCATTTGGTGCTCCCGGCATGGCGAACAGTGCGATTGTAGGGCAGTTCGATGGTACGAAAGCCTACCCAGCCGATCATGCCTTTGAGAATCCTGGAGCGTTCATCCAGGGCCCGCAGGGCTGCCAGCGGCGCAGGCCCAATCAATCGGAAATCGCTGACATCGGCCGGCATGTCCACCTTCTCCACCAGGCGCTGCATGACCCAGTAGTAAGCCCGGGCACTCATGCGCTTGAACCACGAATCACCGATTCTCAGGTTGCGCTGCATGTTCACCACGTCGTAGCCGCGTTGCCAGTAGTCCACCATGGCCGCGATGAGCTCTGGTGGATCCTGCAGGTCGACATCAATGAAGATCAGCGCACTGCCACGGGCATGGTCTATCCCGGCGCTCAGTGCAGCCTCTTTGCCGAAGTTGCGACTCAGGGACAGGCAACGTACAGATGACCCATCCTGATAGTGGCGAAGAATGTCGGCCGTCCGGTCATTACTGCCGTCGTCGACATAGAGGATTTCGCAGGAGACGGGTAAGCGCTTCACCACGCGGGTGATTCGCTGGTGGAACTCGGGGATGGTTTCCTCTTCCTGGAAGCAAGGGACCACGATGGTTAACAAGGGATCAGGGCGCTCGGGAAAGCGATGTAATGTCTGCATGATTGAATGTCCAAAAACGATGTGCAATGAATCCAAGTGCAGTGAGGCTTAAGGTCACTACGACTTGGGAGATGAGCGGTGACAGATTCGACTTGATGAGGAACCACATACCCACGCCATTGCCGAAGTTTGTGGTTAACGCGACCAGTGCAAACCTGACAGGCTGAAACTTACGAGAGCCATCTGCCACAAAACAGAGCGCCCTATTTCCAATGAAGCTCGCGATTGCGCCAACCATGCCGCCACAGATACTGGCCAGTAACGGAGTAACGAATTCTGTCGTAACCAGCAATAGGAACACCGCATAATGGACTCCCGTTGCTATGAAGCCGATCCCCAGATAACGAATCAGTAAGGTAGTAAGAGGTGGGGTTTGATTTTCCATGCCCAAAGCCTATGGAGGCAAAGGTGAAAAAATAGTGAACTAAATGTAAATGCGTAATTAGCCGAATCTATATATGGTAAGTAACAAGTCGGCGCACTAGGCTAGCACGCTACAATATCAGAGGGATTGCCTGAAAATTACGCTTTCGAAATAAAAGCCTTCCGATAACGCATGCATGACCCGTGGATTACAATGTTGACAAGATAAGGAAACACCGGGTGGCATTGAGATAGATTCCCCGAATTAAGGGGGACCTAATGGTTACACAAAATGAAACATATACAAGCACCGTTGTTCCTTACAGCCCTGACATATTGGATGATTTGCCAATTGATGATCAGCTGGCCGTAGAGTTTTTCGCAACAGCACGTTGTGCCAGTTTCAAACAGGCTGCCCGAGGGCTCAATGTGCCAGTGGTAGGCCTGCGGAAACGCTTGGAGAAACTGGAAGAGCACATTGGTGCTCCCGTGTTTGTCTACAAACACAACAAGCTTGCCCTGACCCGCACAGGCGAGAGGGTCAGCCATTACCTGTGCCAGCTCTTCGGCCCAGACGGCCTTGGCAAGTCCGGTGAAAAGGAAGTCCCCAGGCTTACCATCGCGATCACAGAGCCAGTGCTGAACGACATCGTAAACCGCGATCTAGTCGCCTACGTGCGTGATCATGCCGAAATGCAGCTGGAAATCCATTCAGAATGCACAACGCAGATGCTTTCTGAGTGTGAAGTCGATGTGGGTATCGCTTTGGTGAGCCCAGATGATAAAGGCGCGCTTGATCGCCATCCTACGTATAGGTTTGAACGGCTTGGCCGGATTGGGCACGCCCTGTTCATTTCCAGCCGCTATTCAAGAAGCGTCACCCTTCCAGTGGAGAGCTTGGATTTGCACAACTTCATGCTCGTTGTCCCTTGGGATGAAGAGATCTTGGCGGGCTCACGAAAGTGGGCATCGATAATGGCTGAGCATCAGGGCGGTACCACTCGGGTCAAGAGCTACAACCTATCACGAGGCCTTGTCGTTGGCGGTGCGTGTATTGGAGTGCTGCCCGACTACAGCCGAAAACTGGAGAGAAATATCCTACCCGTGCCGGGTTTCCTGGACGACCTGGAGGAGAAAAATGTCTATCTTGTTATCAAAACGAAGCTTGTCCGCAATCCGCAGGTTTTGGAAATTCGAAGATTGATCAAGAAGAGCTTCTTTGATAAGAAGGACTGGCTTGTTCGGTAACAGTTTTGTTAGGTTTGAAACTCCTCCGTTAACACTACAGAAACACAACTGTCATATTCGCTTGCAACCTAGTCAGAGTGCTTAGAACAAAGGCATCTTGTTACAGCAGGTGACAACCGTGGCCTGCTCCCATCTGCAAGATAAATTTAGGCCGGCGCAGGGCGAAATATAACGTCGGTAGCTAAGCACTTAACATACGAGAGGCAAGCAATGATCCGTTCTTCGAACATGCGGGAAAAGCTGTTGGCTGCCGCAATAATAGGCACATTTTCCTCGCAAGCATTCTCCGGAACAGTAACCACTGACGGAGCTGACATCGTTCTGAAGACCAAGGGCGGTCTTGAAGTATCGACTTCTGACAAGGAATTCAGTTTCAAACTGGGCGGCCGAGTTCAGGCCGACTACGGCCGTTTCGATGGTGTCTTCACCAAGAATGGCGATACCGCTGACGCAGGCTACTTCCGTCGCGCCTACCTTGAGCTCGGTGGCGTGCTGTACCGCGACTGGAAGTATCAGCTCAACTACGACCTTTCCCGCAACACGGGCAACGACTCCGACGGCTACTTCGACGAAGCCAGCCTGACCTACACGGGTTTCAAGCCGGTGCAACTGCGCTTTGGCCGTTTCTACACCGACTTCGGTCTTGAGAAAGCCACCAGTTCGAAGTGGACCACCGCCATGGAGCGGAACCTCTCGTACGACCTGGCGGACTGGATCAACGACAACGCCGGCATGGGTGTTCAAGCCACCAGCACCATCGCTGACATGGCTTATGTTTCCGGTAGCGTTTTCAGCGAAACCAATAACAACTCGGATGGCGACAGCACCAAGCGCTACAACGTACGTGGCGTGTTCGCACCGCTGCACAGTGATGGCAACGTCCTGCACGTCGGTGCTCAGTACGCTTACCGCGACCTCAAAAACAGTGCGGTCGATACCCGGATTCGTTCGCGTCTGGGCGTCCGCGGTGTAGATACCAATGGCGGCGGCGATGCCGGCACCAACGGCAACCGCATGCTGTTTGGCGGTGCTGCTGCACAAGATGGCCTGTGGAAGGACGACTCGGTCTGGGGTCTCGAAGGTGCCTGGGCCACCGGCCCGTTCTCGGTTCAAGCGGAATACCTTCGCCGCAAGCTGAAAGCTGACCAGGCCAACAACGACATGAAGGCCTCCGGTTACTACGCCCAGATGGCTTACACCCTGACCGGCGAGCCGCGTATCTACAAGCTCGATGGTGCCAAGTTCGACACTATCAAACCAGAGAACAAGGAACTGGGGGCCTGGGAAGTCTTCTACCGCTTTGACGATATCAAGGTCGAAGACGGCAACCTGGTCACCGCGGCGGACCAATCGAACGAGCGCAAGGCCAAGAGCCACACGGTGGGTGTGAACTGGTACGTCAACGAGGCGGTGAAAGTCAGTGCCAACTACATCAACGTGCGCACCGACAACAACGAGAACACCGTGGGCGACGACAGCGGCAATGCCATCGTGACCCGCCTGCAATACGTCTTCTGATCCCTCTCATCAGTCTGACGTGAGAAAGCCGGAAGCGCTCAACGTGCTTCCGGCTTTCCTGTTTCTGGAGGTGATCAAGCATGGAGCGCCCTCCTCCTACCTGCTTTCGCTTACCGATGACCGCTCTTGCCAAAGCTCGGCGAATCTGATGTGATTGCCGCGTCGGGCTTTGCATGGTGGCCGTGCAAGCAAATCAAACCTGACTCCTATTCATGATTGAACCTGATTCGACGTCCAGCTTCGCGTCTAACGGCCCTACAAGCGCAGCTACCCCAACGTCGCTCATTAGGGGATAGTCATGCCTGCAAAAAAGCTGCTTCAACCTCTCGCTGCTCAGCTGCACGCCTCGTTCTCGGCTTCTGGCCGCCCGTACTCTCATCTGCACCTCCACCAGCTGTTCCACGCGGCCATCGGCTCCGTTGCACCGCAAGTTGCCATCCAAGACAAGCTGCCAATTCAGGTCTGTCGTGACAACGAGACACGGCAGTACAACCTCTACGCGGCGGTCGAGCGGGCGAAAACGTGCTTAGGATTGACCGATCTTCAAGCAGTCGGTGTGGCTGAAGAAGTCATTGAGGTGCTACGAACTGCGGGAATCGGCGTGAACCAGGTTCGCCTGCTCCTTGACCCCTCCTTCAGCTCGAAGACTCGCAAAAAGGCCTTCAAGGCTCTCTGCAAGAACCTGGATCTGAACGAGCTAGGCGATCGCTTCGTCCCCAAGACTGCCACGTTGGCCATCGCTGCTGGTATTGCGCCGCCTCCCAAAATGTCGTGGAAGGATCGCTTCGCCCTGGCTGCAAATTCCCCCATGCGGGGGCCAAGCGAGCTCATCAGCATGGTCAACCGGGATGAGTGTTATCTGTGGGTATTCCCACCGACTGACCATCATGCGACGGCTCCAGCGACGCATGACCGTTTCTTTGGTGAAAAGACCCACCCGAGCGCAGAAATGGGCATGGGGTTCAGCATCATCGATTCCGGCTGGACCCGCCCCAAGTACCCGCTATCCAGGCAGTCACAAGAGACCTTCATCCAGTATTCGCTTTCTGCGCCGATGTGGTCCTGGCGCGCACAAAGTGACACCTGGCGCCTGGGAAACATCCTGCGTTCAAGAATCCTTGACGGGGCTCCTTGGCATAACGAGCCTCTGAGTGACGTGCTTCCGAGCGGCCTTAAATCCCTGCCCCGGATCTATGGGTGCGAAACCTGCCGAACGCTGTTCATTGAGAATCACAGCGACTACCCGGATGTACCCACTCAGTGCCAATGCGGTGAGGCGAGCAGCACGGGTGACCAAAACGAGTCATCTGCTCTCAATAGCTGATTTTCCTTACGGTGGCGGGCTGAGCCCCCCGTTAGGGATTGGCTATGGGAGCGGGATTCGCTCACCCCAAACCTGAAGGCGCCGCCACCTAACCGAGCGATATGAGCTGAATGCTCGCGGAGTAGATATGCAAAAGAGTAAAAACAAACAGGACACCCTGGCGGCGATCAATGCGCTTGTCGAGATTGCGTATGATCAGGGATTTGCGGACGGACACGGAGTCGGCAATCAAGTCGGTTTCGTAGCCGGTGTCATGAGCCTCAAAGCTGCATTGGCCTGCGGCTTACGGCATGGCTCACCTGAGTGCGGAAAGGCCCTTGAAAGCCTCAAGCGCATCGGGATCGACGAGTGAGAGAAAAGTACGGGTCGTGCGCTGATCGCGCACGACCCGTACTTCTACTTCAGGTCATTTCCCTGCTTAGCTTCATGATTGAAGCTCAGGGATCAGGTGCTTCTGCGGTAGGCCAACAGGCGCAAGGCGTTGAAGACGACCAACAGTGTGGAGCCCTCATGGATCGCAACAGCGGCACCAATGCTCAAGCCCATGATGGTGGACGGAACCAGGATGGCCACAATCCCCAAGCTGACGAACAGATTCTGGTGGATGATCGATCGCGTGTGACGGCTCAGCCCCACCGCAAATGGGAGTTGCCTGATGTCGTCAGCCATAAGCGCGATATCAGCCGTTTCCAGGGCAACATCAGATCCAGCAGCCCCCATTGCGATACCAACGCTCGAACTGGCCATGGCAGGGGCATCATTGACGCCGTCACCCACCATGGCCACCTTGGCGCTAAGGCGCAGGTTTTTGATGGCCTTGACCTTGTCTTCCGGCATCAGGTCTCCCCACGCTTCATCTAAGCCAACTTGTTTGGCTACAGCCTCTGCAACGCGGTTGTGGTCTCCAGAAATCATGACCATGCGTTCGATGCCCATCTCTCTAAGCTTCTGGAGTGCCTCTTTGGCCCCCTCCCGGGGTGTGTCCAATAGCCCGATAGCGCCCAGATCCTTGTCAGCACGCCGTACCACCATGGTGGTACGGCCTGACTGACGTAGACGCTCCGCAGCCTCCAGGGCTGCCTTGCTGAGTGCGGGAATACCATTGGTACCGAACATCTCGACCTTGCCAATCCAGACGAACTGCCCATCAAGCTCAGCACGCACGCCGCGGCCAATCATGTTGCTCATGTTCTTGGCTTGGAATCGGCGCCGTGTGCCAATCATCTCTTCACCGTCACGCACAATTGCCGCAGCCAGCGGATGGTCGCTCATCGACTCCACAGCGATGGCGACGTTTAGCAGATCCTCGATCTGCGTGCCGCCTATGGGTATTACATCGGTGATACGTGGGCGCCCTTCGGTCAGGGTACCGGTCTTGTCGAATGCCATGGCATTCAATGATCCAAGCTCTTCAAGTGGCGCACCGCCCTTGATCAGCACGCCACCTCGGGCTGCCCTGGCGATGCCAGAGAGAATGGCGCTTGGTGTAGCGATCGCGAGCGCGCAGGGGCTGGCTGCAACCAGTACGGCCATCGCCCGGTAGAACGAGTCACGGAACGGCTCGTCAAGGAAAATGCCGGCAAATAGCAGCCCGACTACCAGCAGTAAAACCAACGGGACGAATATGCGTTGGAAGCGGTCCGTGAATCGCTGGGTCGGTGACTTCCTGACTTCGGCTTCACTGACCATCTTGATGACCCGCGCCAAGGTACTCTCCGTAGAGCGCCGGGTTACCTCAACCTCGATGAGCGTTTCGCCATTGATGGTACCGGCGAAGACTTTCGAGGCTGCATCCACTGCATCTGGCTTGCTGCGTGCGAGTTCGGCATCAGGAACAGGTTGCTTGTCCACGGGGACGCTCTCACCGGTTACTGGCGCCTGGTTGATACTTGAGGAGCCTACGACTACAAAACCATCGGCCGGCAGGCGGTCATTGGGGCGCACGATGACAACGTCACCGGGAACCAGCAGCTCCACGGGCATCTCCACCGTGCCATTTGCTCTGCGTACGATCGCGGTGGCTGGTGCGAGCTTGGACAGTGCCTCAATCGCTTTCTTGGCCCGCCCCATCGCGTAGCTTTCAAGGGAATGCCCCAGACTGAACAGGAACAGCAGCAGAGCCCCCTCCGCCCAGGCGCCGATGCTCGCGGCACCGACTGCGGCGAGAAGCATCAGCGAGTCGATCTCGAAGCGTTTCTGACGGATGTTGGTAACCGCTTCCTTAGTGGTGAACCATCCACCGAACACGTAGGCCGACACGTACAGAATCAGAGGCAGACGATCAATCAGGCCAAGTTTTCCTGCGAGAGCTCCGGCACCCAGGAGAGCACCACAGATCAGCGCGAAAATCAGCTCTGTGTTCATTCCAAAAATGCCGCCATGCTCATGGCTATGACCTTCATGCCCGGCTTGGTCATCAGGGCGTTCAAGCAAACTCTTCATAACTCGTCCCTTCTGGGGTCAAGGCTTCCAATTGCCCTCTGCAGTTGGGGAGCCGTCTCTGTTGGTTGGCTAAGATCTATTGCACGGTTTGCCCGAGCCCAGGCGTTAACATTTCGAAGCTATGGGGTATCGGGCGTAATAAAAAATGCCAGGCACTGCCTGGCATTTATGAATTCTCTAATTGTTCTGTTCAAATCGTTTACTACTTGTTGTTGATGCATTGCGAATACATCGAGTAACGAACAGTCTTGAGCGTGCCCTGGGAGTCCTCGAAGGTCATCAACCGTGGATAGACCTGGCAGGTACGGGGGTCCTGCGACTGACGTACGAATTTCGCAACGTCTATCTTCATGCCATATTTGTAATCCTGAATCTCTGGCATTGGCTTGCCATTTTTCTCCGCGTACTTGGCCACTGCGGTCTGGTGTTCCTTGGTGTATTGAAGCTGCTTGCTCTCGGAGAAAGTGTTGGCCTGCGAAGCCACCGAGAAAACAACAAGTGCAGCAGCGATAATTAGCTTTTTCATAAAACCCTCTCAATTTCAAAACTTCTCGGGCGTAACCTTAGCAATGCATAGGCATCACCGGCATGACGAGAAACTTACAATTTTGAAAGGTAAGTGCATCTACTTCACTTTAAACAAAAAAGCCCACAACACGTGTTGTGGGCTTCTCTTTAGCGGAGGCTGTTAGCTAACCACTTCGGCCTCGTCGCCGTCTTCATCCTTGCGGTGTGCCCAGTGATACAGGGCAGGCAGTACCAGCAAGGTCAGTGCGGTGGAGGACAGGATCCCGCCAATCACCACCGTCGCCAATGGCCGCTGAACTTCGGCACCGGTGCCGGTGGCCAAAGCCATCGGGATGAAGCCCAGGGACGCTACCAAGGCTGTCATCAGAACAGGTCGCAGACGGGTCAATGCACCTTCATCGACTGCCTGTCTGAGCGTTCGTCCCTCCTCCCTTAGCCCGCGGATGAAGGCAATCATCACCAGGCCGTTCAGTACTGCAACGCCGGACAGTGCAATGAAGCCGACACCTGCCGAGATCGACAGTGGGATGTCCCGCAGCCACAACGCCACAACACCACCGGTGAGTGCGAATGGAATACCGGTGAAGACCAGCATGCCGTCCTTCAGGTTGTTGAACATCAGGAACAACAAGGTCATGACCAGCAGCAAGGCGACTGGAACAACGATCTGCAGGCGTTTGGCAGCCGACTGCAGCTGCTCGAACTGGCCCCCCCAAGTCGTCCAGTAGCCCGCAGGGATTTGCACCTTCTTGTCCAGCGATGCGGTCGCCTCCTCAACGAAGGACCCCAGATCGCGGCCTCGAACGTTGGCGCTGACGATAACCAGACGTTTGCCGTTCTCGCGGCTGATTTGGTTCGGGCCCAGTTGCAGGTCCAGATTGGCGACCTGGGACAGCGGGATGAAGCCGATCTGATTGGCACCCTGTGCCGCATTGGCAGGTACCGGGATCAGCAAGCTGGACATACCCGCTACGTCGGTGCGAACGGTCTCTGGTAGGCGTACTACCATGTCGAACCGACGGTCGCCCTCATACAGCGTGCCGGCCTGACGGCCACCCACGGCGATAGCGATCGAGTTCTGAACATCCGCGATGTTCAGGCCGTAGCGTGCTGCTTTTTCGCGGTCAATGTTGATGGTCAGCACCGGCAGGCCGGATGTCTGCTCAACTTTCACTTCCGATGAGCCCGGGACCGCTTTGAGCGCTGCCGCGATCTTGTTGGCGGTGTTGTTGAGCACGTCCATGTCATCGCCGAAGACTTTCACAGCGACGTCACTACGCACGCCCGAAATCAGCTCGTTGAAACGCAGTTGGATTGGCTGCGACAACTCGTAGTTGCTTCCTGGAACACCCGCTGCGGCCTTCTGCACTTCAGCAATCAGCTCATCACGAGGCTTCTTCGGGTTAGGCCACTGATCCTGAGGCTTGAGCATGATGTAGGCGTCAGAGGCGTTCGGCGGCATCGGGTCAGATGCAATTTCTGCGGTACCCGAGCGTGCGAACATCCGCTCAACTTCAGGCACCTGCGCAATCACCGCTTTCTCCAGACGCTGCTGCATCTCGACAGATTGAGTGAGGCTCGTTCCAGGCACACGCATGGCCTGCATCGCAAAGTCACCCTCACTGAGGCTTGGGATGAACTCGCTACCCATACGACTTGCCAGCAAACCACTGAGCACGACCAAGGCTACTGCGGCCGAGAAAGCGATGTTCCGATGTCCCAGCACCCATTGCAGAACCGGTTCATAGCGCAGTCGAGCTGTGCGCATGACCACGCCTTCCTCTTCCTTCACCTTGCCAGTGACGAACATGGCAATAGCTGCAGGAACAAAGGTAACGGACAGGACCATTGCACCCAGCAGCGCCATCACAACGGTGAAGGCCATCGGGTGGAACATTTTGCCTTCGACGCCGGTGAGGGCGAAGATCGGCAGGTACACCACCATGATGATCAGCTGACCGAAGATCAGCGGCCGGCGAGCTTCTCGCGCCGCGGCAAAGACCTCGTGGAAGCGTTCGGTTTTGGTGAGCATGCGGCCATGCTTATGTTGCGCATGAGCCAGTCGACGGATCGCGTTTTCTACAATAACCACGGCACCGTCGACGATGATGCCGAAGTCGAGTGCCCCCAAACTCATTAAGTTGGCACTGACCTTGTTGTTGAACATGCCTGTGAAGGTGAACAGCATGGACAGCGGAATCACCATCGCGGTGATCAGAGCCGCACGGATGTTGCCGAGGAACAGGAACAGAATGGCGATAACCAGGATCGCGCCTTCCACCAGGTTCTTCTTCACCGTCGCGATGGCTTTTTCAACCAGGTTGGTACGGTCGTAAACAGTCACAGCCACCACGCCCTTTGGCAGGGTGCGGTTGATGTCCGCCAATTTGGCGGCGACAGCTTGAGATACGGTGCGGCTGTTTTCACCAATCAGCATGAACACGGTACCGAGCACGACTTCGCGGCCGTTCTCAGTAGCAGCACCTGTACGGAGCTCTTTACCGATGCTGACGTCAGCAACGCTGCTGATGCGAATCGGTGCACCATCCACACTGGTGATCACGATGTTGGCGATGTCTTCGATATTGCCTACCTGACCCGGTGCACGGATGAGCAACTGTTCACCATTACGCTCGATGTAGCCGGCACCGACGTTGGCGTTGTTACTTTCCAACGCTGCGACCAGGTCATTGAGTGTCAGCTTGTAGGTAGCCAGGCGCTTTGGATCCGGCGCAACCAGGAACTGCTTGGCATAACCGCCGATGGTATTGATCTCGGCCACACCCGGGACGTTACGCAGCTGAGGCTTGATGATCCAGTCCTGGATCACGCGCAGGTCGGTCGGGGTGTACGGCGTACCGTCCTCTTTGACCGCGCCATCTTCGGCTTCAACAGTCCACAGGAAGATCTCGCCGAGGCCGGTAGATACCGGACCCATGACGGCCTCTACACCTTCTGGCAGCTGTTCCTTCGCAACCTGCAGCCGCTCGTTGATCAACTGGCGGGCAAAGAAGATGTCAGTGCCATCCTTGAAGATCACGGTGACCTGAGACAGGCCAGAGCGAGACAGGGAACGGGTCTGCTGAAGGCCCGGGAGACCGGCCATGGCCGTTTCAACTGGAAACGTGATCCGTTGTTCGGTTTCCAAGGGCGAGTAACCAGGCGCTGCAGTGTTGATCTGCACCTGGACGTTGGTGATATCGGGTACCGCATCGATGGGCAGCTTTTGATAGCTGTAGATACCGATACCCGCCATGATCAGAACGGCGATCATTACTACGATGCGCTGCTCGATGGCGAATCTGATGATACGTTCAAACATGAGAAATCATCCTGTCAGTTCGCATCAGTGACCGTGTTCGGCAGAAGCTTTGCCGAGCTCGGACTTGAGTGTGAAGCTGCCACTGGTTGCTACCTGGGCGCCGGCTTCAATACCGTCGATGATTTCCACGTACCCATTGTCGCGGCGACCCAGTTTTACCGGGCGGGTGTCAAAGCCATCTGGGGTGCGTACGAATACCGAAGGTTTGTCTTCAACGGTCTGCACAGCGTGCTCAGGGACCGCTACGGCAACTCGATCGGTCTGGGAGGTGACCGCAATGTTTACGAACAGGCCTGGACGCCAGGCGCCGTTGGGGTTGGTCAAGGTGACGCGGACAGTAGCTGCACGGTTTTGCTCGCCCAGCAGGCTGCCGACATAACCCACCTTCCCTTCGACCTCGACGTTCATGTCAGGCGAAGAGACTTTCACTGCACGGCCAGTCGTGACCTTGCCCAGATCTGTCGGCGGAACTGCGAAGGTCGCCCAGACCTGATTCAGGTCGGAAAGGATGAAGGCGTTGGTCGCCTCGCTGACGACTTCGCCGACGGTCAGGTGTTTCTCCACTACCACGGCGTCGAAGGGAGCGCGGAGCTCGTAACGATTACCGCCAACGGAGTTAACCGAGGCACCGATTGCGCCGACCTTCTGCTTGGCGTTGGCCAAGGAGATCTCCGCTTCTTGCAGCGCTTGGCGTGCTTGGAGGTAGTCTTGCTCTGCAGAGATCTTGTCCTGCCACAGTTGCTTCTCACGTTCGAAGGTCACACGCGCCAGTTCGACGCGACGCTGTGCGGCCTGTTGTTCGCTGCGCAGGTCAGAGATCTGCTGGCTGGCGATTACCGCGAGGACTTGCCCTTTCTTGACCGTCTCGCCCAGGTTGGCCTGGACAGCCTCAACAACGCCAGGAACACGAGGAACCACGTGGGCAGTACGATCTTCGTCGAAGCGAATTTCGCCAGGGAAGCTCACGACGGTACCGAGGTCACGAGGCGCTGCAGCTTCCAGGGCAACACCAGCGGCCTTGATCTGTTCAGCGCTGAGCGTCAGCTTGCCCTCTTCTTCACCGCCCTCTTCGCTGTGGCCTTCTTCACCATGGCCCTCATCACCTTCCTCTTTGGCGGCAGATGCGGCTTTCTTTTCGTCGCCATGGCCATCGTTAGCGCCATGCTCGGCAGTACTGGCGGCCTGCTGTCCGGAACTGTTGTTCCAGGCAAGGCTGCCAAATCCGAGGGCTGCCACAGCGGCTACCGCGAGGGCGATCTTGCGTTTGTTATCCATTGCTACTCCTGCTGATCGTAGGCACCGGCTTGTTCAAGGCTGTGTGCCGAAGAAAATGTTTGGCCCGTTCAGCGAGTGCCGGCGGTTGAGCCGACTTCGCCATAAACCCTTTCCACCTGCGCACGCGCATTGGTCGCCGCTGCCAACGATTCGAGGTATTGGCCACGAGCGACGATCAAGGTGCGCTGGGCATCCAGCACTTCGATGAAACCGAATTTGCCCATCTCGAAGCCGCGGGTTGCGGTCTCTACGGCTTGTTGGGCTGAAGGCAGAATGGTCTTGTCGTAGGACTCGACCTCCTGCATGGCGGTGGACCATTGGTTCAACGCGGTTTGGGTTTCGGTGCGCAGGCGCAGCTCAACAGCATTGCGCTGGTCCCGGGCCTGATCTGCACGACGAGAAGCGGAAAGAATGTTGCCCTGGTTACGATCGAACAGCGGCAAAGGCATAGACAGGCCCACAGTGTTGACCCGCTCGCGCACAGAGCGGTCGTACTGGCTACCTACACTGACAGTAAGGTTCGGGATACGCTGAGCTTTCTCTGAGCCGAGCGAGGCATCGCTCTTGTCTATCTGCACCACGGCCTGACGCATTTCTGCTGTTTGGTCGAGCTTAGCCAGCAGATCTTCAGTGCGAGGTGGCAAGCCCGGGGAGAGGGTTGGCGATTCGAGTCGATCAAACACGGTGACTGAGCTCCCGGTAATTTGAGCGAGCTGTTGGTAAGCGGTCGCTTTTTCCGTTTCTGCACGTCGAACTTGCAGCTGGGCTTCGGCCAGTTGCACTTGAGCGCGGGTCGCCTCCACTGGGGACGACTTACCTGCGCGAACACGGCCATCGACGATGCGAAGACCGCGCTCAGTCAGTTCGAGAGATTGCTTGGCCAGGTCGAGACCTGTCTGGGCCCGCAACGCGGCGTAAAAGGCTTGGACGACATCTGCACGCAGGCCGTTAACGCGACGGTCTAACTCAAGCTGTGCGGCGGTCTGCCCGTATGTGGCGACGTCAACACGAGCCCCCCGCTTACCGCCCAGCTCAAGGGTCTGGCTGAGAGAGACAGTCGTCTGGCTGGTGTTACGACGGGTGTCTTCCACGTCATACGAGATTGTGGGGTTGGGGATAAGCCCGGCCTGCTTGCGAGCACCATCAGCGATCCCAATTTCTTGCCTGGCCGCGGCCAGGTCTGGGTTGGCATCCATGGCCGTCGAAAGCGCCTGGGGCAAGCTGATGCTTTGGGCAAGGGCTGCAGGCGCCATCAACCCAGAGATGACTGCACAGAGTGCAGCGATCTTCCAGGGCGAGACGGGGGTCTTGGGTAAGACATTGCGGTTATACCGGGGCACTTTGATGGTCCTCGTGCACAAACTTCGATAAAGCTTGGCGAGAACGCCGAAACAGCTGCCAAGCCCCACTTGATTAGGTGATGGCACTCTAATGAGCGGTAGCTATCAGAGGGGTGGCTAGAAAATTACAATTTCGTAAGAAAGCTTTGTAATGCCCGTAAATACTGGGAAACCCAACCCGACACGATGATTTCGATACAAGCAACAGAGATGGCAAACACGCGGTGCGAAGGTGCCGAATAACAGGTAGATGACGAAATTGTAATTGTCCTATCACCCTCCCGTTATCTTCGGCCTGCAAATATGAGCTCGCGCTACGCTAGGCGCGCCGCCGGGTCAGAACAACTAACGACACCCGCGCCGGTAAACATAATAAAAACTGCCGTGAATCAAAGGAGCATCGGATGAAAATCAAAGTACCACTGTATTTGGCGGCAGTTTCTGCGCTGTCTGGAAGCTATGCTATTTCGGCACAAGCTGAAGACAAGCCAGAAGGCTTCATTGAAGGCAGCAGCCTTACAGTGTTGAACCGTAACTTCTACTTCAACCGTGATAACCGCGACAGCACCGCCCCCACTTACAACAGTGGCAAGGGCAATACGAACGGCTACTCCGAAGCCTGGGCGCACGCGATCATCAGCAAATTCAACTCCGGGTTTACCCAAGGTACCGTTGGCTTTGGCGTTGATGCCTTTGCCATGATCGGCCTCAAGCTCGACACCGGTGATGGGCGCAACGGCGGCCGTAGCTCCTTCGACGTGCTGCCCGTTGATAACAAGGGTGAAGCTCGCGACGAATACACCAAGGTCGGCGGCGCAGCCAAAGTCCGCTTGTTCGATACCATCGTGAAAGTGGGTGATGTCTTCCCATCGACCCCGGTCGTCGCATCGGGTGACTCTCGCCTGCTGCCAGAGAGTTTCCGCGGTGTGACCGTTGAGAACACCAGCATCCAGGGCCTTACCCTCCAGGGTGGTCGTCTGCATGCGATGAGCCAGCCGGTCTCAAGCAACCTGAACGACAACTTCGTGACGTTCTACGGCGGCCCGGTCAACTCGCCATGGATCGGTTACGGTGGCGGTGACTACTCGATCAACGACAACTGGACTGTGAGCGTCTACGCCAGCCAGCTGAAAGACGTCTGGAATCAGTACTACGCCGGCACAAGCGTGGTTTACCCGCTGAGCGACGATCTGGCGCTGATCGGTGGCTTCAACTACTACAAAGCCGTAGATGAAGGTAAGAAGCGCCTGGGTGAATTCGACAACAACATCTGGAGTGCCAAGGTCGGTGTGCGTTACGGTGCCCACACCCTGGCCCTGTCGCATCAGCGCAACAACGGCGACGACGATTTCGACTACCTGCGTCAGTCGGACTCGATTTTCGTCGACAACTCCATCCAGTACAGCGACTTCAACTCGCCGAAAGAGCGTTCCTGGATGCTGCGCTATGACCTGAACTTCACCAGCTACGGCATTCCAGGCCTGACGTTCATGACGCGCTACGCCAGAGGCTCGGGTGCGGATTACTCGAACGCTAACCAGTTCTACATGCGCACCGACGACAACGGCAACCCGCTCGACAATCAGAAGCGTTGGGAGCGTGACGTCGAAGTCAAATACGTTGTCCAAACCGGTCCGGCAAAAGATCTGTCCTTCCGGTTGCGCCAGGCAACCACGCGTGCCACTGCTTTCGAATCGGATCTGGATGAAACTCGTGTAATCATCGAGTACCCGCTTTCGATTCTGTAATTCGCTAACTGGGCCAGTTATCCATTGGCGGGTCCTGTTAGTAAAACGAGCATTACGCATTCACCTTGAGTGGCTTAAGTGCTCCTTTGGTAAAAGGTGGATATTTGGCGCCCATTGGGCGCCTTTTTTTTGCCTAAAATTCAAGTAGGCGTTCGATTGTACGCATCGCATGCCGGTGAAGTTCATGACTACACCAATGACCAGTCTCTTCAATGTGAGCGACCTCGCCGTCATCTGAGCGGAACGAAGCCAGCACAAAGAAGAAAATAACCCAATACTTCATAAGGTCAAATCACCTGCTGGAGAGAGGGCCCGCAACTGTCAAACCCAAACCGCGACAAGATATACCGCCAGACTATCAACTGTATTACCTAGAAATTACAAATCCGTCATTTGAGCCCCGGCACGCTCATTTTGATTTACCATCCCTTTCAATAATGCCGGCGCGCGTGCGCGGTTAATTGCTCAGTGATATCGAGACAAAATCCCATGCGAATTCTGGTAATTGAGGATGAAGTAAAAACTGCGGAGTATGTGCGTCAAGGTCTGACGGAATGTGGCTATGTCGTAGATTGCGTCCACACCGGGTCAGATGGATTATTCTTGGCTAAGCAGCACGAATATGAGCTGATTATCCTGGATATAAATCTGCCAGAGATGGACGGTTGGCAGGTCCTTGAGTTGTTGCGTCGTAAAAACTGCCCTTCCCGTATCATGATGCTGACGGCGAGAAGCCGGCTGGCGGATAAGGTCCGGGGGCTGGAGAACGGAGCAGATGACTACCTGATCAAGCCATTTGAGTTCCCTGAGCTGCTGGCCCGGGTTCGCGCCTTGATGCGCAGGTCAGATCACCCTGCATCCGTAGAGGTCATTCGCGTCGCTGACCTGGAGCTTGATCAGAGCCGGCACAGGGCATTCAGGGACGGTCAGCGCATTGACCTGACCACGAAAGAATTCGCGTTACTGCATTACCTGATGCGTAATACCGGTGTGGTGCTGAGCCGCACCCAAATTATTTCGCAGGTTTGGGATATGAATTTTGACTGCGACACAAACGTTGTAGAGGTGTCGATTCGAAGACTCAGAGCCAAGATAGATGACCCTTTCGAGACCAAACTGATACATACGCTTCGGGGCGTAGGGTATGTGCTTGAAAAACGATAGTTGCCAAGCTCTCTAGTACCGAAAATCCGCTACATGCTCCCGTCGCTTGCGAACTTGAGGTTTCTGTTTACGATCCGCGGCGCTGATTCCTCACTCAACAAATGAGGTAGGCTGTACATGAGGTATAGCATTGATTATCAGCAGGTTTCGCAAGGACAATCCGATGCCAGCATTGATGCCTGTCCAGCTGACATTGTCTTCAACAGCGACCATGGCCTAGCTCTTATCCCGTGCGTTGGCGATGTTATCAACCTCCCCTCTACGGCGGTCAAAGAAGGGGTTTGCGGCATCGTTAGATCAAGGATTTTCAATTATCTCAGAGGTCCTGAAGAGCTGTACTGTCACGTCAATATTCTCGTTGAGGAGGCGGACATCAATTTCGAAAGTCTCATCTCGGAATACATGCGCAATCAGTCACGTGCTCGCTCGCCTTCTTCATAAAGTCGAAGGCGGGCCAGTCCATTAATGGTTGTGTATGGGTGAGGGTTCAGCAGAGCGAGCGCCTACTGAGCACCAGAGATGAATAGTCACAGCCTAGTGGTTTAACGCGGTACTGCTGGTGTACGCAGGGCCGGACTCATTGTTTTTTGAATGGCGCATTGCAGCACATAGAAATATAAAACCCCGGAAGCAAATACGATTGCGGACAGATAAGCAAACTCAGAGTCTAAAACCCCGGAAACCATATACAATTTAATCGTGATAGAACCCATAATAATTCCGGTACAGTACATGACGCCTGTGAACTGATTGCCCAAAAAACTCAGTATGCCGCTGAAGGCATTGTTCGCACTCAACAGCATTGCTTTCAGTATCGTCCAGCCGAGAACTGGCAGAAAAGCCTTGATCATGAAGGCGAATAACATCGACGATGCAAACAGTTTTATCGGGGTTTCTGCCCACGGCTTGATGGTGCCGTCTACTTCAACGCCGGTATACAAGATGATATTCAGAATAATCGCCATAAGGGTGCATATGCCGAGGCGTATCATTTCCCGCTTAAGCGGGGCCATCATTATCACTGCGTGAATCTTGTTTCCAAAGTATCGTTTTAGTCCTTGGATCGACATTTTTCTTCCTATGCTCTCGGGTATGACGCTGTTGTAGCGTTGTATGACGGTCATGCTTTTACCCGAAGAGAGGTGACGCTTCAACGGTCCTGAATTGCGCAGGGGATCTCATGTCCTTCCCCTGGCTGGGTAGCTTGCTGAGAAATTCTCATCTACCTGCGTGGCAACGATGCGGCCACCCCGCCGCCGTCAGAGCTCTGGAGGACTGGCTGCTGTCAGCAACTCATCGAGTGACGGAACCTTAGCGTTTGCACTGAGGACGAGTGTTCTGGATCGGAGTATGGATACATCAAAGAAAGATTCGCACTCGACTCTTCCGTTTACTTCTCTCCAGTGGGTGACTTCTGGTATCAACTCATTAGGCACCGGGTATAGTGCCATAGGGTTATGGAATACCTCCACTTCAGCAGACCACGGCTCGTAGCCATATTGCGGCCAGAGCTGACCGTAGTCGCTGGACGCTACATCCAACAGAAATGGGATACCTCGTGATGCTCCCGGAGAACGGTCGAAAAACTCACCAAACCGCAAGTATCGGTACCCGTCTAGATGAGCTCCACCTGAGATCGGCACTCGGCTGAGCTTTGGCACTGTGCAGGCATTGGTGAAAATGACCGCTGAAAGATGGGCATTTTCCATTAGCGTAAATAGGCCGTTGGGGCGCCCTGATAGCAGAGATGTCTCTTCCTCCACAGTTATCAGGTGCGTACCACGATGCGCAGATGAGTGAACTGCAAAGCCATAGAGATAGCTGATGAGCGACTCCCTGCTCCACAGCATTGAACTGGGCGCATGGAAATCGGCTAAGGCCAGAATGAGCGGCTTACCCTCCACGTGCGGTAGGGATTCGTAACGCTTGTCCAATTTGTTTTGGATGGTCCTCGCAAACCTTTCTGCAGCCGCTCCTAAGAAACGCTCATGTCGGTCAGCGGGTGGGGGGACCGGCGAGGCGCCAAAATGCTCATACCGCTCTTCCGGGTTGGCTGTCACTGCTTCAACCCAGGCCTCATCTCCCAGCCTATTCTCGATGTGAAAATCGGGTGATTCTTTAGGCTGGGTGACCAAGAGTCCCTGTTCACGAAAAATCGCTAATAGGTGGGCTTCCCAGAGGCGGGTGTGAAAATTCTCAGTCTGGCAATCGGGAACCCAATTTCTGTCTGGGGATGGCAGTGCGAGATACAGTTGATTCAGCGCCCACGCCCCAATACGGCGGCTTGGATCAAATAGTGATTTGAACACCACGCTTGGTGTGCGCTTACCCATTCTGCTTAGAGGAGCACGTCGTCGTTCACCTGAAGGGAGTGGAAGCGGATGGGCTTGGGTATAGAGAAAATGGCTGATTGAGGCGCGGGCTTCGGACTCGCCAGTGGTGCACTCACCATGGCTGAGGAGCACCCACACGCTATCGACACGACGCCGCAAGGTGACAATTCCGAAGCTGCCGGAATTGATATTTCGGGTTAGAGCGGCACAAGAAATTCCGTCCTCACTAAGCCATGCCCCTACTGGCGGGCTGTCCCCAAACCCCAACCCTCGTGGAAGCGACAAAGCGATTAGATCGAACATCGGCGCAGCAATTTCTTTCATTCGCTGATCTCGGCAGTCGTCAAAATGCATTCCATCAATGCCTCGGAGCGTGCCCGCCGGCGATGGCATCGGTGGAGGTACCTATTGAAGAAGGGGGCTTTGCTCCACCAGGACGTCTCGGTTGGTGAAGATGGTCTCAATGGTTGCAGCCTCGGCAGCCACATGAGTCTTTCGCGTGATCTCTTCAAGGGCCAGTTCGAGCCGGTAGTCTTGGAAATACTCGTACAGCTTTTCAGAGCTCTCGGATATCTCCTCCCCACCATTTTTTGCGAACAAGATGTGGATGATCGCTGCGAGTGGGAGGGAGATGTCGAGATCCTTCTCTTCTGCATCTGACTCCGAGTTCAAACCGTCGAAATACCTCTCCAGATGATTCTGGAGCTCCTCAAGCCAGAACTGAGATAGGTTGCTAGGTAGGGAGCTTTCAGGCCCGGTCAGAAGGACTTCATCTCTGAATAGAGCCAGCAGATTGGGGTTTGCCATGGAGGACCTCACGATTAGATTTGAGAGCAACTGGTCAGCATAGTCCACCTCAAGATGACCACCTCCTTGACGCCCATCCTGGTGCTCCTGAGCATCAGACGAGTGAATCGCCCCGAAACCTGTAGATACAAAATGACCGCTTCTCGCCGTTAGCTGCCTTTCTTGAAGGACAGCTTTGGGTCGATAGCGGCCTTCGTGGAGGTTGGTGTCTACGGGGTCGGTTTAGTCATTCTGAATCTCCGGTTTCACCTCCGTGAGGCCGGCCATCGTCATGCATCAGATCTTGATTGACACGCGTGCCGCTTTGGATAGCCTTGCAATTGAGGGCTGCAACTGCGCATTTGTCGGGCCTGGGTACCAGCATGAGCCCCCGCAATTTTGGCAGCAGAGGAAGCTGGTTCCTCTGAAGTAGTGACGGCGGGCATTGCCAGTCGGATTCTGAACCCAAGGTCGCCAGACTAGGAGCTAAAGGATCGCTGCGACTACTCCTCATCCCTTACCGAAAAGTCACGCGTCGGTCGTAAACGGCCCTTTCCAGGCCAATCAACTTTTGTGATTGGTGAGTAGGGATTTCTCGGCTTTTCTGTGAAAAGCACCCCTTCATTTCACAAAAAAAATGGCGAAGATTCCAATTTCACGGGGTCTGGCCTATCACCTATTTTGTGAACCTACATCCGGTGTAGATCGCCAGAAACAACAAAGCCCGCTGACGCGGGCTTTGTTGTTTCTGTGAGACTCAGTAGCCGGAGAGAACGCTGACGACCACGCCTGAGGCGATCGCCACCAGCACATAGTCCCCGTTCACGTACAACCAGCGGTGATCACGAGGTGGCGCGTACAGATGGCGCGCACGCCAGTCGGTCACCCAGTAGCGGTCTGTGCGATAACGAGGTTCCACCACATAGCCACGATGCCATTGCTGATGCGGCATCGGCATGCCGGCTTCAGGTCGGAAGTTCGGGTTGTGGTAGGCCGGGTAGTGACCGTTGTCATGACGGTCATGCCGCTCGGGTTGGCCATGTGACGGGGAGCCCTGATGGGATGGACCACCGTCATGGTGGTCCGGCCCTGGTTGAGCAAAACTGGCCAAGGGTGTGCTGAGCACAAGTGCGGCGCAGAGTACGGTTAGGGCTTTGTTCATTTGCGGAACCTCTGACTGTTAACGCCCGGCAGGTAAACGGTCTGCCTGGTGCGGTTACCTGATCAGACCACAAACTTTTCCGCTTGATGTCAGGGCAGAGGTAAAGGTCCGGTAAAGGTCTACGGACTACAAACCAAGCGCTTTCAAGCGGCGATAGAGGGTTCGCTCGCTGATGCCAAGGTGACGGGCCAGCTCGCTGCGTGATCCCTGGAACTGCTCCAGTGCGTGCGCGAGATCACCTAGATCGTTTCGCCCTCTGCGCATGGCCACTGCCTGCTGTCGCCCGACCTCTTCAGGGAGGTGCTCGGGTCGGATCAGCCCGTCATCGGCAAACAACCGAGCCCTTTCCAGGATGTTGCGCAACTCGCGAATGTTTCCGGGGAAGGCATGCAGCTTGAGTTGCTTCAGCGCCGCCTCGGTCAGGCTCGGTGTCGGCTTGCCAGTCATGCGTTGCAGCAGACTCTCGGCCAGCAGCGGTAAATCCTCCACGCGCTCGCGCAACGCAGGCAAGCGGATGGGGAAACCGCTGATGCGATAATACAGGTCTTCTCGGAACGTCCCCTCAGCCACCATTTTCTTCAGCGGCTTATGGGTCGCCGAAACCAGACGGAAATCCGAATGCACGGTGCGCAGGCTGCCAACCGGGCGGAAGCTCCCGGACTCGATCAGGCGCAGCAGTTTGACCTGCATCGCCAACGGCACTTCGCCGATTTCGTCGAGGAACAATGTGCCGCCATGGGCGGCCTCGGCCAAGCCGATCTTGCGCTGATTGGCGCCGGTGAATGCCCCCTTCTCGTAGCCGAACAGCTCGCTTTCGAACAGCGACTCGGTCAGGCCGGTACAGTCGACGACTACCAGCGGACCATTAGCCCGTGGGCTACCCATGTGAATAGCGCGGGCAAACAGCTCCTTCCCGGTACCCGACTCGCCCTGCAGCAGCACCGGAATCTGCGCAGGAGCCGCACGCTGAAGGCTGGCCAACGCGGTTTTGAAAGCAGGCGCCCGCCCGACCAGCCCTTGTTCCTGAGGTTGTGCGGAGGCCAGGGTGATGCTGGTCAGCCGCTCGACGAAAGCCACCACCCTGCCCTGCTCATCGAGGATCGGCCGCAACTCTACATCCACATGCTCAGGGCCACGCGGCGTGTGATGAATATGCAGCACTCGCTCCGGCACTTTGCTGTCCCACGCCTTGCGCATCGGGCAGTGCTCACCGGCCTGGTCACACGGTACAGCGTAGTGATGCGACACCCGGTGGCATTTCTCACCCAGCGGGGCCTGTTCGTTTCGACCGAACTGCCGCCGATAGGCCGCGTTGGCCGCAAGGATGTTGTAGCCGGTGTCCAGGACGATGGCAGGCACGGCATCGTGCTCAAGGTAGGAAACCAGGGCTAGGATGAGTGGATGAGATTCAGGCATGACGGCACCGATTGGATAACCTGGCGCAGGGTAACAAGGACTGCCAAACACTGCCATTGGCTGACAGTCGACTGCCAAAGGTACTGCCACCGGCACGTACAGCGGTGATCAAGGGACCGTGTTCATGGGCCCGGATGTGCAAGAGCGCCTGGCATGCATCTTGATAATCCTCCTCCCACTGCCTGCGCCCGTACAAGCTGAGGCAGACCATTTGGAGAACGTGATGATCATCGGCAACAACCTTCACGTGGAAGCCTTCTACGACGAGGCGACCTCGACCATCAGCTACCTGGTCATGGACCGTGAAACCCTCCAGTGCGCACTGATCGACAGCGTGCTGGACTACGACCCCAAGTCCGGGCGCACTTGCACCGCTTCGGCGGATCGCCTGATCGACCGGGTGACAGAGCTCAAGGCCACCGTGCAGTGGGTACTGGAAACCCACGTGCATGCCGACCACCTCTCGGCGGCGGCTTACCTCAAGGGCAAGCTTGGCGGCCATACCGCCATCGGTGCGCACATCACCCAGGTGCAGAAAGTCTTTGGCGCGCTGTTCAACGCCGAGCCTGGCTTCGCCCGTGATGGTAGCCAGTTCGATGTGCTCTTCGAAGATGAAGAGGGCTTCTGCATCGGCAACCTGCATGCTCGTGCGTTGCATACCCCCGGGCATACACCGGCATGCCTCAGTTACATGGTCGTGGACGCGGGTGAGACGGTGGTGTTCGTCGGCGATACCCTGTTCATGCCTGACTACGGCACGGCCCGCTGTGACTTCCCCGGCGCCGATGCGCGCACGCTGTACCGCTCGATCCGTCGGTTGCTGGCGTTCCCCGACCAGACGCTGCTGTTCATGTGCCACGACTATCTGCCAGGCGGGCGCGAGATGCGCTACGTCACCACGGTGGCCGAGCAGCGCGCCAGCAATATCCACATCCACCAAGGCATTGATGAGGACAGCTTCGTAGCCATGCGCGAAGCCCGCGACAAGACCCTCGACATGCCCGTGCTGATCCTGCCTTCGGTGCAGGTCAACATGCGCAGCGGCCAGCTCCCGGAGCCTGAGGAAAACGGTGTGAGCTACCTGAAGATCCCGCTGAACAAGCTTTGACTGCCCTGCCCCATTACCAGAAATTCCAGGATTGACTGCCATGCCTGCCAATGCCGACCACCACAAGGTGGTCATCGTCGGTGCCGGTGCCGCCGGTATCGCCACTGCTTCCAGCCTGATCGCCCGTGACCCGTCACTGGACATCGCCCTGATCGACCCTGCCGACGTGCACTACTACCAGCCAGGCTGGACTATGGTCGGCGCTGGCGTCTTCAGTGCGCCGAGCACCGCCCGCACCATGGCCTCGGCCATCCCGCGCGGCGTGCGCTGGATCAAGGCGCGCGTCCAGGGCTTCGACCCATCTGCCCAGTTGGTCACCCTGGAGGGAGGCCGCGCCATCAGTTATGAACAGCTGGTGGTCTGCCCTGGCCTCAAGCTCGACTGGGAGGCAATCGACGGGCTCAGCGAAACCCTTGGCCGCAACGGTGTCACCTCCAACTACCGCTACGACCTGGCACCTTACACCTGGGAGCTGGTGCAAAAGCTCAAGCAAGGCCGTGCACTGTTCACCCAGCCGCCGATGCCGATCAAGTGCGCTGGCGCGCCGCAAAAGGCCCTCTACCTGTCGTGCGACCATTGGCTGCGCAGTGGACGGCTGGGCGACGTGAAAGCCAGTTTCTTCAATGCCGGTGCAGTGCTGTTCGGCGTTCCCGATTATGTGCCAGCGTTGATGGCCTACATCGACAAGTACGGCGTGGACCTTAATTACAGCCACCGGCTGGTGGCCGTGGATGGGCCCAATCAGCGTGCCACCTTCGTGCGTACACTGGCCGACGGTAGCACTGAAACCCGTGCCGAATCCTTCGACCTGTTGCATGTGGTACCGCCACAGGTTGCCCCGGACTTTATCCGCCAGAGCCCCTTGGCCGATCCAGCCGGATGGGTCGATGTCGATCCGCATACCTTGCGCCACCGCCTGTTCGCCAACATCCACGCACTGGGCGATGTGGCCAACACCAGCAATGCCAAGACTGCCGCAGCGGCGCGCAAGCAGGCGCCAGTGGTAGCCAACAACGTGCTGGTAGCGCTGGGCCGTCTCCCTGCCCTGGCGCAGTACGACGGCTATGGTTCCTGCCCGCTGACCGTCGAGCGCGGCAAGATCGTCCTGGCCGAATTCACCTATGGCGGCAAGGTCGCTCCGAGCTTTCCCCGCTGGCTGCTCGATGGGCGCCAGCCGACACGCCTGGCCTGGCTGCTCAAGGCACGCGTACTGCCGCCGCTGTATTGGCAGGGCATGCTCAAAGGCCGAGAATGGCTGGCGCGCCCGCAACCGTTGGACACCGAGGCCGCACAGTGATCGAACATCAACTGCTGGGCGCTGGCCTGGGCGCGATCATCGGAGCGGTGCTGGCGCTGACCGGCGCCGGTGGTGGCATCCTGGCGGTGCCGCTGCTGGTGTTCGGGCTGGGCCTGTCGATGGTCGAAGCGGCACCTATCGGGCTGCTCGCCGTGGGGCTTGCGGCGGCGGTGGGTGCGGTACTCGGCTTGCGCGAAGGGCTGGTGCGTTATCGCGCCGCCCTCTTCATCGCCTTGATCGGTATCGCAGCGGCACCGTTCGGCCTGATGCTGGCCCACCGCTTGCCCAATACACCCTTGGCGCTGGTGTTCGCTGCCGTGCTGATCCATGCCTGCCTGCGCATCTGGCGCAAGGCAGCCAAAGAGCTGCGCGGCGAAGGCAGTGAAGCCCATCGCTACATCGAGCCTTGCGTGCTGAACCCGTTGCAGGGGCGCTTGCGCTGGACGCTACCTTGCGCACGCGCCCTGGCATTTACCGGGGCCATGTCCGGCTTGCTGTCCGGCCTGTTGGGAGTAGGCGGCGGCTTTGTGATCATCCCCGCCTTGAACCGCTACACCAACCTGCGCATGAAGAGCATCGTCTCGACCTCCCTGGCCGTCATCGCGCTGGTTTCCACGGGGAGCGTGGCCAGCGCCAGCCTGGCCGGTGTGATGCATTGGCGGATTGGCGCACCTTTTGCCATTGGGGCGGTGATCGGCCTGTTGCTGGCTCGGCCACTGGCGGCCAGGATCGCCGGGCCTCGCCTGCAGCAGATGTTCGCTGTCGCCGGTTGGCTGGCGGCCGTGCTGCTGGCTGGCAAGGCGCTATTGGGCTAGCAGCTCGTCCTGTTCCGCCGCGCACAGCGCCAGCAGGTAGTCCCACACCACCCGCAGGCGCACCGACTTGTGCAACTCGCGGCGGGTACAGATCCAGTAGCTGCGCTGGATGGTCTCGCTGGGCAGCACGCGAACCAGCGTCGGGTCATGGCGAGCCATGTAGTTGGGCAGCACAGCGATGCCCAGCCCTGCGCGTGCGGCGGTTTGCTGGGCGATGACACTGGTACTGCGGAAGGCCACGTTCGGTGCACGGCAGAAGCTGTTGAGAAACAGCAGTTCCTGGCTGAACAGCAAGTCGTCGACATAGCCGATCCAGCTATGCCGCGCCAGGTCCTCGCGGTTACGCAGAGGCGGTGCCCGGTCCAGGTAGCTCTGGCTGGCGTACAGCGCCAGGCGGTAGTCGGTGAGCTTGCGGGTGATCAGCAGGTCGGCGTTGGGGCGCTCCAGATGGATGCTGATCTCCGCTTCGCGGTTGAGGATGCTGACGAAGCGCGGTACCGCCACCAGTTCTACCTCCAGCCCCGGATAGCGGGCGAACAGCTCGCTCATGCGCGGGGTGAAGAACATGATGCCGATGCCTTCGGTGACCCCCAGGCGAATCTTGCCCAGCGGGGTGATGGCCTGGGTGATTTCTTCCTGCGCCAGCAGGGCAACGTTCTCCATGGCTTCGGCGTGCTTGAGCAGCGCCTGGCCCGACGGGGTCAGTTCATAGCCTTGGGCATGCTGCACGAACAGTGGCGTGCCCAGGCTCTTCTCGATGCTTTCGATATGCCGGGCCACCGTGCTGTGGGTGGTATTGAGGCGCTTGGCCGCGCTGAGCAGGCGGCCACTGCGCTGCAACTCGAGGAAAAACCGCAGATCGTTCCAGTCGAACATGCTGATCCTTGTGGATGTTCGTTCCGGCCCCTTCCCGGCTGAAGCCGCTCCCGCAGACAACGCTATCCCTGGGGGAGCGGCTTTAGCCGCGAAGAGGCCAGTACAGACTTACCGCTGTGCTAAAACGCACAGCGGCTGCGTGAAATCTCGTGTTTCCATGGCGAAATTACTCACTAAGATGGATCGGAACAAGAATAAAAATCAGGCGCGAGGTTGCACATGCCATCAGCCGATTCTGTCTTCGACTACGTGGTCGTAGGCGCTGGCCCCGCCGGCTGCCTGCTGGCCAATCGTTTGTCCGCTGATCCTTCCAGCCGCGTGCTGCTGCTCGAAGCCGGTGGTCGCGACAACTATCCCTGGATTCACATCCCCGTCGGTTACCTCTACTGCATCGGCAACCCGCGTACCGACTGGTGCTTCAAGACCGAAGCACAGCCCGGTTTGGGCGGCCGCGCGCTGGGCTATCCACGGGGCAAGGTGCTCGGCGGCTGTTCTTCGATCAACGGTATGATCTACATGCGCGGCCAGGCCGCTGATTACGACCTTTGGGCTGCACAAGGCAACGAAGGCTGGGCCTGGAACGACGTACTGCCGTTGTTCAAGGCCAGTGAGAACCACTTTGCCGGTGCCAGCGAGCACCATGGCGCCGAGGGTGAATGGCGAGTCGAGCGCCAACGCTACAACTGGCCGATCCTCGATGCCTTCCGTGATGCAGCCGAGCAGAGTGGCATCGGCAAGGTCGATGACTTCAATACTGGCGACAACCAGGGTTGTGGGTACTTTCAGGTCAATCAGCGCAGCGGTGTGCGCTGGAACGCCGCCAAGGCTTTTCTGCGGCCGATCAAAGACCGCCCCAACCTCACCGTGCTGACCGGCGTGCAGGTTGACCAGGTGCTGTTGAACAACACCCGTGCCCGTGCGGTCAAGGCGCAGTGGCAGGGCACCTGGCATGAGTTTGCTGCGCGTCGCGAGATCATCCTCTGTGCTGGCGCGGTGGGCTCGCCCGGTATTCTCCAGCGGTCCGGCATTGGCCCGCGCAAGCTGCTCGAAAGCCTGGGCATCGGCGTACGCCACGACATGCCCGGCGTTGGCGGCAACCTGCAGGATCATCTGCAGCTGCGGCTGATCTACCAGATCCGCAATACGCGCACCCTCAACCAGATGGCCAACAGCCTGTGGGGCAAGCTGGGCATGGGCCTGCGCTATCTCTACGACCGCAGTGGTCCGCTGGCCATGGCGCCCAGCCAACTGGGTGCCTTCGTACGTTCGAGCCCGGAGCAGGCCACACCGAACCTGCAGTATCACGTGCAGCCGCTATCTCTGGAGCGTTTCGGCGAGCCTCTGCATCAGTTCCCGGCGTTCACCGCTTCGGTGTGCAACCTGCGCCCGGCCAGCCGGGGGCGCATAGATATCCGCAGTGCAGACATGAACAGTGCGCCGCGGATCGACCCCAACTACTTGAGCGCCCCCCAGGACCTGCGCGTTGCCGTCGATGCCATTCGCCTGACTCGGCGTATCGTCCATGCCCCCGCCCTCGCCGTTTTCGATCCCCAGGAGTATCTGCCAGGCCCGACGCTGCAAACCGAGGAAGAACTGTTCGAGGCGGCCGGCAAGATCGGCACCACCATCTTCCACCCCGTCGGCACCTGCCGCATGGGCAACAGCGACCTGGACGTCGTGGATAACCAGCTGCGCGTGCACGGCATACCTGGCTTGCGCGTGGCCGACGCCTCGATCATGCCGCAAATCACTTCCGGCAATACCTGTTCCCCCACCCTGATGATCGCCGAGAAGGCGGCGCAACTGATCCTCAAAGGAGCGGCAACCCAGACTTACCTGAACGAAGACGCCATACCGACCCCCTGACCGGGAGCATGCAACACCGGCAGCTCGCGGTCACAAGCTGCCGACAGTGGAACAACAAGAATAATCACTGTGGCCTGCGGGCCGAGGACAGCAACGATGTCGGATTACATCCAAGAGCAGGGTGCGACGGCGAGCACCTCCAGCCGTCGTGAAGAACGCAAGATCATTTTCGCGTCATCCCTCGGGACAGTTTTCGAGTGGTATGACTTTTTTCTCTATGGGGCCTTGGCCGCCGTTATCAGCAAGCAGTTCTTTGCTGGGGTCAACGACACCACGGCCTTCATCTTTGCCCTCATGGCGTTTGCCGCTGGCTTCCTGGTGCGGCCGTTTGGTGCGTTGGTGTTCGGCCGCCTGGGTGACATGATCGGGCGCAAGTACACCTTCCTGGTGACCATCGTGCTGATGGGCCTGTCGACGTTCGCTGTTGGCCTGTTGCCCACCTACGCCAGCATTGGCATCGCGGCACCGATCATCCTGGTGATCCTGCGCATGCTCCAGGGGCTGGCGCTGGGCGGTGAATACGGTGGTGCCGCCACTTACGTGGCCGAGCACGCGCCACCCGGCAAACGTGGCTTCCATACCGGTTTCATCCAGTCGACCGCGACCCTGGGCTTGCTGCTGTCATTGCTGGTGGTGCTTGGCAGCCGTTACATCAGTGGTGACCAGTTCGAAACCTGGGGCTGGCGCCTGCCGTTCCTGCTGTCGATCATCCTGTTGGGGATATCCACCTGGATCCGCATGAGCATGCACGAGTCGCCGGCCTTCGTGAAAATGAAGGCCCAGGGCAAGGTCAGCAAGTCACCGATCCGCGAGTCGTTCACCTCCTGGCCCAACCTGAAAGTCGTGCTTACCGCGCTGTTCAGCATCAATGCCGGGCAAGCTGTGACCTTCTACACGGCGCAGTTCTATGTGCTGTTCTTCATGACCCAGATGCTCAAGATGGACCCTGCCCAGGCCAATACCCTGCTGATCATCAGCGTGGTGATCGGCGCACCGTTCTTCGTGTTCTTCGGTTGGCTTTCCGACCGCATCGGGCGCAAACCGATCCTGATGCTCGGCCTGCTGCTGGCCACCGTGCTGTACTTCCCGTTGTTCAAGGCCCTGAGCCACTACGCCAACCCACAGATCGACGCCGCCAGCCGCCAGGCCCCTATCGTGGTGACCGCTGACCCGCAAGGCTGCACCTTCCAGTTCGACCCGGTTGGCAAGGCACGTTTCGACAGCCCCTGCGACAAGGTCAAAACCTTCCTGGTCAAGCAGGGCCTGCCATACAGCTCGGTGAACGTGGCCGGCAGTGATGTGGTGGTGAACATTGGCGACAAGACCATCAACGGCTTCGACGAAACGGCCATGCGCACGGCGATCGCGCAGGCGGGCTACCCGGCCAAGGCCGAGCCGGGGCAAGTCAACCAGGTGATGGTGGTGGTGCTGATCGTGGCAATGATCCTGATCGCGACCATGACCTACGGTCCGCTGGCGGCGGTGATGGTCGAGCTGTTCCCGACCCGTATCCGCTACACCTCGATGTCGCTGCCCTACCACATCGGCAACGGCTGGTTCGGTGGCTTCCTGCCCACCGTGTCGTTCGCATTGGTGGTGTATACCGGGGATATCTTCTATGGATTGTGGTATCCGGTGCTGGTGACCGGCATCAGCTTGGTAGTGGGGATGTTCTGCTTGAAAGAAACCAAGGACGTGGATATCGACAAAGTCTGACGCTATCACCGAGCCATAAAAAAACCGGCTGTAAAAGCCGGTTTTCTTATGCCATGGAAAAACTTATGCACGTTTTTCAGAAAATTGTCATGCGCCGAAATAAATAGCTAATTCATATACTTAGCGTTGAATCCGGGCACTCGGTCAAAAAATTGCTCACAAGTTATCCACAGATCGTCAAGCCATCTGCTCTTGCGGTTTTTCATCCACTGGCGGCAGCGATCCCATGGCCCGCTGGGTAGCTTCGTTCCACGCGGCGGCACGGTCGTTGAGCTCGGCAATGGCCCGCGGCCCGGAGCCCTCGGCGTACATCGGCTTGCCGATCACTACCTCGATGGTGCCTGAGCGCTTGCCCCAGCCAGTCTTCGGCCAGAATTTGCCAGCGTTATGGGCAATCGGCAGCACTGGCAAGCCAGCATTCACCGCCAGCGCGGTGCCGCCTCGGGAGAATTTGCCCACGGTACCGAACGGTACACGGGTACCTTCCGGGAAGATCAGCACCCAGGTTTTCTGCTTGAGCAACTCGTCACCCTTGCTGGCCACCTGACGCAGTGCCTCCTTGGGGTTGTCGCGGTTGATCGCGATGGGCCGCAGCATGGCCATGGCCCAACCAAAGAAGGGTACATACAGCAGCTCGCGCTTGAGCACCTGGCTCAGCGGCGAAAAGTACTGGGAAAGGAAGAAGGTTTCCCAGGTGCTCTGGTGATTGGACAGGATCACGCAGGGCTCATCCGGTACGTTCTCGGCACCTGTGACCTTGTAGTCGATACCAAGGATGGTGCGCACCAGGAACAGTGCGCAACGGCACCAGTACACGTTGATGAACGTGTAGCGCTTGGGGAACGACAGGAACGGCGCGACGAAAAAGCTCAGCGAGCACCACAGCAGCGAACTGGTGCCCAGCAGCAGGTAAAAAAGAACGATTCTGATCGCCTGCAGGATCGACATAGTGGCAAGTACCGTTGCGGGGCGTGCCCGCCTAGGAAAAATGCGCCCCTGGGGGCGCACTGTTTAAATTAGTTCTCTGGCGATGGCTGCCAGATCGTCGAAAATCAGTGTAGTTTCCGGGACGCCTTTTTCCAGGGTCCGCTCGCCCTTGCCGGTTTTCACCAGCACGGGTTGTGCACCGACGGCCAGGGCGGCCTCCAGGTCACCTTTGCTGTCGCCGACGAACCAGACGCTTTCAAGGCCCGTCTGGTAATGCTCGGCGATCGCCCGCAGCATGCCTGGCTTGGGCTTGCGGCAATCGCAGCCTTCGTCAGGCCCGTGCGGGCAATACACGATATGGCCGACTTCGCCGCCCTGCTCGGCCACCAGCTCGCGCAAGCGCGCATGCATGGCCTCGAGGGTAGCCAGCGGGTAGTAGCCTCGGGCGATGCCGGACTGGTTGGTGGCCACAGCCACCGTCCAGCCCGCCTTGCTCAACTGCGCGATGGCCTCGACCGAGCCAGGGATCGGGATCCACTCTTCCAGCGTCTTGATGTAGGCGTCGGAGTCGTAGTTTATTACCCCGTCACGATCGAGAATCAGCAGTTTCAAGGCTTACCCCAGCAGCGAAATGTCGGCCACGCCCAGGAACAGGCCGCGCAGGCGGCTGAGCAGGGCATAACGGTTGGCACGTACCTTGGCGTCTTCGGCATTCACCATCACCGCCTCGAAGAAAGCGTCGACCGGGTCACGCAGGGCCGCCAGACGGGCCAGCGATTCGCTGTACTGGCGGGCAGCTGCCATTGGTTGCACGGCCTGGTCGGCCTGCTGGATGGCCGAGTACAGGGAGAACTCGTTGGCGTTGTCGAAGTATTTCGGCTCGACCTGGTCGGCGATCGCGCCTTCGGCCTTGCTCAGCAGGTTCGACACGCGCTTGTTCACCGCGGCCAGGGCTTCGGCTTCCGGCAGTTTGCGGAAGGCCTGCACAGCCTGCACGCGCTGGTCGAAGTCCAAGGCCGAAGCCGGCTTCAGGGCACGTACCGACAGGTAGGTGGCAACGTCGATGCCTTCGTCTTCATAGCGTGCACGCAGGCGATCGAAAATGAACTCCAGTACCTGGTCGGCCAGGCCAGCGGCCTTGACCTTGGCACCGAACTGCTTGACCGCGAACTCGACCGCAGCGGTCAGGTCCAGGTCCAGCTGCTTCTCGATCAGGATGCGCAGCACGCCCAGGGCGGCACGACGCAAGGCGTACGGGTCCTTGCTGCCGGTGGGGAGCATGCCGATGCCGAAGATGCCGACCAGGGTGTCGAGCTTGTCGGCGATGGCCACCGCAGCACCGGTGAGGGTCTGCGGCAGCTCGGCGCCAGCACCGCGCGGCATGTACTGTTCGTTCAGGGCCAGGGCAACGTCTTCCGGCTCACCGTCGTTGAGCGCGTAGTAGTAGCCGGCAACCCCCTGCATTTCAGGGAATTCGCCGACCATCTCGGTGGCCAGGTCGCACTTCGACAGCAAGCCGGCACGGCCAGCGCGCTGGGCGTTGCCGCCGATCAGCGGGGCGATGAAGGCTGCCAGCCTGGAAACGCGTTCGGCCTTGTCGTAGACCGTGCCCAGTTGTGCCTGGAACACCACGTTCTTGAGGCGCTCGTTGAAGGTTTCCAGCGGCTGCTTCTTGTCTTGCTTGAAGAAGAACTCGGCGTCGGTCAGGCGCGGGCGCACGACCTTCTCGTTACCCTGCACGATCTGCCTGGGGTCACGGCTCTCGACGTTGGCCACGGTGATGAAGCGCGGCAGCAGCTTGCCTTCGCTGTCCAGCAGGCAGAAATACTTCTGGTTGTCCTGCATGGTGGTGATCAGGGCTTCTTGCGGCACTTCGAGGAAACGCTCCTCGAACGAGCACACCAGCGGTACCGGCCACTCGACCAGGGCAGTCACTTCGTCCAGCAGCGCTGGAGGCACGATGGCGCTGCCTTCCTGTTGCATGGCAAGCTCGGCGGTGCGCTTGCTGATCAGCTCGCGGCGCTCGGCGAAGTCGGCCAGCACATAAGCTTTGCGCAGGTCTTCGACGTAGTTGGCCGGCGTGGTGATGACCACGTTCTGTGGGTGGTGGAAGCGGTGGCCACGGGATTCACGGCCGGCCTTCTGCGACAGGATGGTGCAGTCGACCACCTGGTCGCCGAGCAGCATCACCAGCCACTGGGTCGGGCGCACGAACTCTTCACGGCTGGCGGCCCAGCGCATGCGCTTGGGGATCGGCAGGTCGTTGAGCGAATCCTCGACGATGGTCGGCAGCAGGCTGGCGGTGGCCTTGCCTGGGATGTGCTGGGAGAAGCGCAGCTTGGCGCCGCTCTGGTCGATTTCGGCCAGCTCTACGCCGCACTTCTTGGCAAAGCCCAAGGCAGCCTGGGTCGGCTCGCCGTCTTTGAAGGCCGCCTGCATGGGCGGGCCGTCGATGTTGATGCTGCGGTCAGGCTGCTGCACGTCGAGCTGGCGGATCAGCACGGCCAGACGGCGTGGTGCGGCGTACACCTGCTTGCCGGTGTAGTTCAGGCCAGCGGCCTGCAGACCTTTTTCGATGCCGGCCAGGAAGGCGTCGCCGAGGCTGGCCAGGGCTTTCGGTGGCAGCTCTTCGGTGCCCAGTTCTACCAGGAAATCTTGAGCACTCATTGTGCAGCCTCCAGCTTCGCCAACACTTCGTCACGCAGTTCAGGGGTGGCCATCGGGAAGCCCAGGCGTGCGCGAGCTTGCAGATAGCTTTGCGCCACGTCCCGGGCCAGGGTACGTACACGCAGGATGTAACGCTGGCGCTCGGTTACCGAGATGGCGCGGCGGGCGTCCAGCAGGTTGAAGGTGTGCGAGGCCTTCAGGACCATTTCATAGGTCGGCAGCGGCAGCTCCAGCTTGATCAGGCGGTTGGCTTCGCTTTCATAGAAGTCGAACAGCTCGAACAGCTTGTCGACGTTGGCATGTTCGAAGTTGTAGGTCGACTGCTCCACCTCGTTCTGGTGGAACACGTCGCCGTAGGTGACCTTGCCGAACGGGCCGTCGGCCCACACCAGGTCGTAGACCGAGTCGACGCCCTGGATGTACATGGCCAGGCGCTCGAGGCCGTAGGTGATTTCACCGGTGACCGGGTAGCACTCGATGCCACCTACCTGCTGGAAGTAGGTGAACTGGGTGACTTCCATGCCGTTCAGCCAGATTTCCCAGCCCAGGCCCCAGGCGCCCAGGGTCGGCGACTCCCAGTTGTCTTCGACGAAGCGAATGTCGTGGACCAGCGGGTCCAGGCCAATGGCCTTCAGCGAGCCGAGGTACAGCTCCTGGAAGTTGGCCGGGTTCGGCTTGAGGACCACCTGGAACTGGTAGTAGTGCTGCAGGCGGTTGGGGTTTTCGCCATACCGCCCGTCGGCAGGGCGACGGCTAGGCTGCACATAGGCCGCGTTCCAGGTTTCTGGACCCACGGCGCGCAGGAATGTAGCGGTGTGGAATGTGCCGGCGCCTACTTCCATATCGTAGGGCTGAAGCACCACACAACCTTGAGCCGCCCAGTAGTTTTGCAGGGCGAGGATCAGGTCTTGGAAGGTACGCACGGCTGGCGTAGGCTGGCTCACGAAATTCACCTGTATCTGGGGATGCGGATGTAAAGAGCGGGAGTATAACCTGATTCGCCTCGCCCTCTACTCATTGGAGCCTTATGCCACGCTGCTTTTGGTGTACCGACGATCCGTTGTACCAGGCCTACCACGACCAGGAGTGGGGAACGCCACAGCGTGACCCGGCGCTGCTGTTCGAGATGCTTTTGCTCGAAGGGTTCCAGGCGGGGCTTTCGTGGATAACCGTTTTGCGTAAACGCGAGCGTTATCGCGAGGTGATGCATGGCTTCGATCCGGTGAAGCTGGCGGCTATGAGCGACGAACGCATCGAAGCACTGATGCTGGACGCCGGTATCATCCGTAACCGTCTCAAGCTCAAGGCTGCGCGGCGTAACGCGCAGGCCTGGCTGGCTGTGGATAACCCTGCCCAGTGGTTGTGGTCGTTCGTTGGCGGCAAGCCGAAGATCAACCACTTCCAGGGCCGTGGCGACGTGCCAGCGGTCACCGACGAAGCCAAGGCCATGAGCAAGGCCCTGCAGAAAGCGGGCTTCACCTTCGTCGGCCCGACCATCTGCTACGCCTTCATGCAGGCCACCGGCATGGTCATGGACCACACTACCGATTGCGATCGCTACGCCGCCTTGTCGCGCTGAAGGGTTACAATGCGCGCCTTGCTGAAATAAGGAATTGCCTGTGGAAAAGTTCAAGGGCGCCCTGATGGTCGGGGTGCTGCGTCTGTTTGCCAAGCTGCCCTGGGGCGCTGTGCAGCGCGTTGGCGCCGGTATCGGCTGGCTGATGTGGAAAATTCCCAACGGCTCGCGCAATGTAGTGCGCATCAACCTGGCCAAGTGCTTCCCGGAGATGGATCCGGTCGAGCGCGAGCAGTTGGTCGGCCGTGCGCTGAAGGATATCGGTAAATCCTTTGTCGAAAGTGCCTGCGCCTGGATCTGGCCGCCGCAGCGTTCGCTTGAGCTGGTCAAGGAAGTGCACGGGCTGGAAGTGCTGGAGCAGGCCCTGGCCTCGGGCAAGGGCGTGGTCGGCATCACCAGCCACCTCGGCAACTGGGAAGTGCTCAACCACTTCTACTGCAACCAGTGCAAACCGATCATCTTCTACCGGCCACCGAAGCTCAAGGCGGTGGATGATCTACTGCGCGAGCAGCGTGTGCAGATGGGCAACCGCGTGGCACCTTCGACCAAGGAAGGCATCCTCAGCGTGATCAAGGAGGTGCGTCGCGGTGGGCAAGTGGGTATTCCTGCCGACCCGGAGCCGGCCGAGTCGGCTGGTGTTTTCGTGCCGTTCCTGGGGACCCAGGCGCTGACCAGCAAGTTCGTGCCGAACATGCTGGCCGGTGGCAAGGCGGTTGGGGTATTCCTGCATGCGCTGCGGCTGCCGGACGGATCGGGCTTCAAGGTGTTCCTGGAGGCTGCCCCGGAAGAGATGTACAGCACCGACGTGAACGTGTCGGCGGCGGCCATGAGCAAGGTGGTCGAGCGCTATGTGCGCGAGTACCCGAGCCAGTACATGTGGAGCATGAAGCGCTTCAAGAAGCGCCCGGCTGGCGAGCCGCGCTGGTATTGAGACCCTGGGGGCACTTTGTGCCCCTTTCGCGACACAAGGCCGCTCCCACATTGACCGGTGTACGCAGGACCTTTGTGGGAGCGGCCTTGCGTCGCGAAAGGGCTGCAAAGCAGCCCCGGCAATGTCAGACCTTGTTCAATTTCTTCAGGAATACGGTCATCTCTTTCTCGGCCTGTTTGTCACCATGGGCCTGAGCCGCCACGATCCCGTCTTCCCAGGCCTTGCGCGCCGCTGCCAGGTCACCGACCAGCTGATACGCCTTCCCCAACAGCTTCCACGCCGCCGAATACTTCGGATCCTGCTCCACACACCGTGCCAGGTGCAGCGCCGCCTCCGCGCCATGGCCCTCATCCAGCCAGGCCTTGCCCAGGCCAAACCTCAGCAGCGGGTTATCCACACCCTTGGCCAGCATCTTCTCCAGCGATTCACGCATGCCGTCTTCTCCTAGAAGAAACTCAAGCCGACGTGGAACAGCTTCTCTACATCCCGAATGTGCTTTTTATCCACAACGAACAGGATCACATGGTCACCTGACTCGATCACCGTGTCGTCATGGGCGATCAGCACTTCCTCGTCGCGGATGATGGCACCGATGGTAGTACCCGGGGGCAAGGTGATGTTTTCCACAGCCTTGCCGACCACCTTGCTCGACTTAGAATCGCCGTGCGCCACCGCCTCGATGGCCTCGGCCGCACCGCGGCGCAGCGAGTGCACGCTGACGATATCGCCGCGTCGCACGTGCGCCAGCAAGGTGCCGATGGTGGCCAGCTGCGGGCTGATGGCGATGTCGATTTCGCCACCCTGCACCAGGTCGACATAGGCCGGGTTGTTGATGATGGTCATGACCTTGCCCGCGCCAAGGCGCTTGGCCAGCAGCGACGACATGATGTTGGCCTCGTCGTCGTTGGTCAGGGCCAGGAAGATATCGGCGTCGGCGATGTTCTCTTCGAGCATCAGGTCCTTGTCCGAGGCGCTGCCCTGCAGCACCACGGTGCTTTCCAGGGTATCGGAGAGGTGCCGGCAGCGTGCCGCGCTCATCTCGATGATCTTCACCTGGTAGCGGCTCTCGATGGCTTCGGCCAGGCGCTCGCCGATCTGCCCGCCGCCAGCGATGACAATGCGTTTGTTGGTCTCGTCGATGCGGCGCAGCTCGCCCATCACGGCGCGGATGTCCTTCTTCGCGGCGATGAAGAACACTTCGTCATCGGCTTCGATCACCGTGTCGCCCCTTGGGGTAATCGGCCGGTCGCGACGGAAGATCGCCGCCACGCGGGTATCGACGTTGGGCATGTGCGCGCGGATCTGGCGCAGCTGCTGGCCCACCAGCGGGCCGCCGTAATAGGCCTTCACCGCCACCAGCTGGGCCTTGCCTTCGGCGAAGTCGATCACCTGCAGCGAGCCTGGGTGTTCGATCAGGCGCTTGATGTAGTTGGTCACTACCTGCTCGGGGCTGATCAGCACATCGACCGGGATATGGTCGTTGTCGAACAGTTCTTCGCGGGTCAGGTAGGCCGACTCGCGCACCCGGGCGATCTTGGTCGGGGTGTGGAACAGCGTGTAGGCCACCTGGCAGGCGACCATGTTGGTTTCGTCGCTGTTGGTCACTGCCACCAGCATGTCGGCGTCGTCGGCACCGGCCTGGCGCAGCACCGTCGGCAGCGAACCGCGGCCCTGCACGGTACGGATGTCCAGACGGTCGCCGAGGTCACGCAAGCGGTCGCCATCGGTGTCGACCACGGTGATGTCGTTGGCTTCGCTGGCCAGGTGTTCAGCCAGCGTGCCGCCCACCTGCCCTGCGCCGAGGATGATGATCTTCATCCGCTACTCCCTACCCTGTGTGCTTTACCCGCGCGAGGCGGCGATCTTGATCAGCTTGGCATAGTAGAACCCGTCGTGACCGCCTTCCTGGGCCAGCAGCTGGCGGCCGTGGGGCTGGCGCAGGCCGGCTTCGGTGGCCAGGTCCAGCTCACGGGCTCCCGGGGTGCGGGCGAGGAAGGCATCGATCACTTCGGTGTTCTCGGTCGGCAGGCTGGAGCAGGTGGCGTACAGCAGCATGCCGCCCACTTCCAGGGTCGGCCACAGGGCATCGAGCAACTCGCCTTGCAGTGTGGCCAGGGCCGGAATGTCCTCAGCCTGGCGGGTCAGCTTGATGTCTGGGTGGCGGCGGATCACACCAGTGGCTGAGCACGGTGCGTCGAGCAGGATGCGCTGGAACGGTTCGCCGTCCCACCAGCTGGCGGTGTCGCGGGCGTCGCAGGCGATCAGCTCGGCGTCCAGCTGCAAGCGGTCGAGGTTCTCGCGCACACGGGTCAGGCGCTTGGCTTCGAGGTCGATGGCCGTCATGTGAGCCAGGCCGGGTTCGGCTTCGAGCAGGTGGCAGGTTTTGCCGCCTGGAGCGCAGCATGCGTCGAGCACGCGCTGGCCGGGGGCCAGTTCGAGCAGGTCGGCGGACAGCTGCGCGGCTTCGTCCTGCACGCTGACCCAGCCTTCGGCGAAGCCTGGCAGGCCGCGCACGTCGCAGGCTTCGGCCAGCACGATGCCGTCACGGCTGTACTGGCAGGCGCTGGCGCTGACGCCAGCTTCGGCCAGCAGTGCCAGGTAGGCGTCACGGCTGTGGTGGCGGCGATTGACCCGCAGGATCATCGGCGGGTGGGCATTGTTGGCGGCGCAGATTGCCTCCCACTGCTCCGGCCAGAAGGCCTTCAGCGACTTCTGCAACCAGCGCGGGTGCGCGGTGCGCACCACCGGATCGCGCTCCATGCCGGCGAGCAATTCTTCGCCTTCGCGCTGGGCGCGGCGCAGCACGGCATTGAGCAGGCCTTTGGCCCAAGGCTTCTTCAGCTTGTCGGCACAGCCGACGGTCTCGCCGATGGCGGCGTGGGCCGGAATGCGGGTGTAGAACAGTTGATACAGGCCGACCAGCAGCAGCGCCTGCACATCGGCATCGGCTGCCTTGAACGGCTTCTGCAGCAGTTGTGCCGCCAATAGATCGAGGCGAGGCTGCCAGCGGGCGGTACCGAACGCGAGGTCCTGGGTCAGGCCCCGGTCGCGTTCATCGACCTTGTCCAGCTGCGCTGGCAGCGAGCTGTTCAGCGAGGCCTTGCCGCTGAGTACAGCGGCAAGGGCACGGGCGGCGGCGAGGCGTGGATTCATTGGCCCAGCACCTTGCCGGCGGCGAACTTCTCGCGGCGGCTGTTGAACAGGTCGCTGAAGCTCAGCGCTTTGCCACCGGGCAGCTGCAGGCGCGTCAGGCTCAGTGCCTGTTCACCGCAGGCGACGACGAGGCCGTCCTTGCTGGCGGAGAGGATCTCGCCCGGGGCACCCTTGCCTGTGGACAAGTTGGCAGCCAGCACCTTGACGCTTTCGCCATCCAGGGTGCTATGGCACACCGGCCACGGGTTAAAGGCGCGGATCAGGCGCTCCAGCTCGACGGCCGGGCGGCTCCAGTCGATGCGCGCTTCGTCCTTGTTCAGCTTGTGGGCATAGGTGGCCAGGGCGTCGTCCTGCACTTCCCCGTGCAGCGAACCGTCGACCAGGCCGGCAATGGCCTGGACCACAGCGGGAGGCCCCATTTCGGCGAGGCGGTCGTGCAGGCTGCCGCCGGTGTCGTCGGCGCTGATCGGGGTGACCACCTTGAGCAGCATCGGGCCAGTGTCCAGGCCGGCTTCCATGCGCATCACCGTCACGCCGCTCTCGGCGTCGCCGGCTTCTACGGCGCGCTGGATCGGCGCAGCTCCGCGCCAGCGTGGCAGCAGCGAGGCGTGGCTGTTGATACAGCCCAGGCGCGGGATGTCGAGGACCACTTGCGGCAGGATCAGGCCATAGGCGACCACCACCATCAGGTCTGGCTTGAGCGCGGCCAGTGCTTCCTGTGCTTCGGCATTGCGCAGCGTCGGCGGCTGGAACACAGGGATGTCGTGGGCGACGGCCAATTGCTTGACCGGGCTCGGCATGAGCTTCTGGCCCCGGCCGGCAGGGCGGTCGGGCTGGGTATAGACGGCCACGATCTCGTACGGGCTGTCGAGCAGGGCCTTGAGGTGTTCGGCGGCAAACTCTGGAGTGCCTGCAAAGACGATGCGCATGGAGTTCTCGCTTGCAAAAGAAAAAGGCTTGCCGGAGCAAGCCTTCTGGGAGGTGGGGGTCAGGCTTGCTGGCGGTGCTGCTTTTCCAGTTTCTTCTTGATCCGGTCGCGCTTGAGCTGCGACAGGTAGTCGACGAACAGCTTGCCGTTGAGGTGGTCGAACTCGTGCTGCACGCACACCGCCAGCAGGCCTTCGCATTCCAGCTCGAATGGCTTGCCGTCGCGGTCCTGGGCTTTGACCCGCACGCGCAGGGGGCGGTCGACGTTCTCGTAGAAGCCAGGAACCGACAGGCAGCCTTCCTGGTACTGGCCCATGTCGTGGGTCAGTTCTTCGACAGTCGGGTTGATGAACACGCGCGGCTCGCTGCGGTCTTCGCTGAGGTCCATGACCACGACCTGCTGGTGCACGTTGACCTGGGTGGCGGCCAGGCCGATACCAGGGGCTTCGTACATGGTTTCAAACATGTCGTCGATCAGCTGACGCAGGGCGTCGTCGAACACCGTTACCGGTTTGGCAATGGTGCGCAGGCGCGGGTCCGGGAATTCGAGAATGTTCAAGATGGCCATAAGGTCAGGCAGTCACTGTGCGGTCGGTTGAAAACTGAGCACACATAATAAAGGGAAACGGGGATTTCAGCACCTGTGAAAGCTCGGCTAGGGTCTCTATAGGCCTGATAGCCGCCAAATCATGGACAGCTTTTCAAAGTGTTACTCACAAACTTATCCACAGGTTGGGCCACGTAGATGGCCCTGTTTCGATCAAGGATGATCTCCATGCTGAATGACCATTCGTCGCCTTGTTCACCTGCCGAACTGGAGGCCAGATTACGCCTGCATCGCCTGCCCGAGACCGGATTGCGACGTTTTCGCAGCCTGCTGGAGGCCTTTGGCAGTGCGTCTTCAGCGCTCAGCGCACCCGGCCCGGCCTGGCGCGCGCTGGGTATTCCACAAGCCACCATCGATGCGCGGCGCAGTGCCGAAGTACGCGACGGTGCACTGGCTGCAATGGCCTGGCTAGAGCGCTCGGGCCAGCATTTACTGATGTGGGACCGGCCTGATTACCCGGCATTGCTGAAGGAAATCGATGATGCCCCGCCGCTGCTTTTCGTTGCAGGCAATCCGGCATTGCTCGACCGACCTCAGTTGGCCATTGTGGGCAGCAGGCGTGCCACACCTCCGGCACTCGACACGGCCAGGGCATTTTCCCGCTGCCTGGCGCAGGCCGGTTTCACCATCACCAGCGGGCTGGCCCTGGGCATCGATGGCGCCGCTCATCGGGCGGCACTGGAGGTCGCAGGGGGCACCATTGGCGTGCTCGGCACAGGCTTGCAAAAACTTTATCCACAGCGCCACCGCGACCTTGCGCGGATGATGATCGACATGGGCGGTGCACTGGTGTCGGAGTATCCGCTCGATGCCGGGCCGTTGCCGGGCAACTTCCCGCGGCGCAATCGCATCATCAGCGGCCTGTCGCTCGGCGTGCTGGTGGTCGAGGCCAGCCTTGCCAGCGGCTCGCTGATCACCGCCCGCCTGGCGGCTGAGCAGGGTCGCGAGGTGTATGCGATTCCCGGATCGATCCACCACCCGGCAGCCAGGGGCTGCCACCAGCTGATCCGCGATGGCGCCCTGCTGGTGGAAAGCGTGGAGCAGATTCTGGAAAGCCTGCGCGGTTGGCAGAACCTGCCGCCAGCTGCTGTGGATAAACCGACGCATCCGTTGCTTGCCCTGCTGCATGCCGCGCCACAGACCAGCGAGAATCTGGCCCATTTCGGCGACCTGCCGCTGGCCGAAGTGCTGGCGCAACTGACGGAACTGGAGCTTGAAGGCCGTGTCAGCAATGTTGCCGGGCGTTGGTTTGCCCGCGCTGGCTGAGTAAACTGCGCGCAAGCTAAGGTTAATGGGCGGAGAGACGTAAATGGTGAGCAGTTTTCGTGTGCAACAAGCCGCACGTGAGATCCGGGCAGGCGCGGTGATCGCCTATCCGACGGAAGCGGTCTGGGGCCTGGGCTGCGACCCCTGGAACGAGGACGCGGTGTATCGCTTGCTGGCGCTGAAGTCGCGGCCTGTGGATAAAGGGCTGATCCTGATCGCCGACAATATCCGCCAGTTCGACTTCTTGTTCGAGGACTTCCCTGAGGACTGGATCGACCGTATGGGCAGCACCTGGCCGGGGCCGAACACCTGGCTGGTACCGCACCAGGACCTGTTGCCCGAGTGGGTGACCGGGCAGCACGACACCGTGGCGCTGCGGGTCAGTGATCACCCTGTGGTGCGCGAGCTGTGTGCCTTGGTCGGGCCGTTGATTTCCACCTCCTGCAATCCGGGCGGGCGCCCGGCGGCCAAGACCCGCTTGCGGGTGGAACAGTATTTTCATGGCCAGCTGGACCTGGTGCTCGGTGGGGCACTGGGCGGGCGGAAGAATCCGAGTGTGATTCGCAACCTCGCTACTGGCGAGGTCGTTCGGCCGGGCTGATACATAACCTCAGGATTGGCGCGGGACCCTGTGGGAGCGGGCGTGCCCGCGAACACCGGCGAAGCCGGTGCCATCCATGGCGTTGCCTGCTTCGCGGGCAAGCCCGCTCCCACAGAGTGCCCGTTCCCTCGCAGATTTTTCTGAATTTTTCTGGAATGGCTGTCCAGCTTGGGCTTTGGGAAATATCCTACGACCCGCGTCCCCTGCCATCACCTTCTCAGTGGGAATCTCTGCCTCTAGGCTTCATCCGTCGCCGAATAACTTGGCGATCGGGTGTGGTAACCCGGAGTACGAATTCTGAATGGCAGCCAATGGCGGCTGTGCGCGGGAGGCTTTCGAGCCTGCCGGGTTTGGGATTCGTCCGGTTTACCACCCTGCGTACAGCTGCCTCCCAAGTCGTGTGGTAACGAATTGAGGGCCAGCCTTTAACAGGCGAATCCCTATGATCAAGAAAATCGTCCCCGATCCACCACTTCCCTGCACTTCCTCCCGATCCTTCGGCCGCTGTGACGCCGGGCACGAGGCATGATTTACCGTCAACCCGAACATTGCTGCTGAAGATGCCCTGGTTCACGTAGCGCTGTACCTGCGCTGCGCCTATGAGACCGGCTACAAAGCCTTGGACTACATGCGCGAAGAAGGCCGCGGCATGTTCTGGTCGAACCTGCATGCGATTGAAATGGCGGAAGGCGTCATCGAGGCGATTCTCGATGGCATCGAGACGACGCCTGTGAAGCAGAAGAAGGTGTGAGGGCTGACAGGTGCCCGCCTTTGGATTTTCAGCGCCTATGAGATCGAGCGCCGCCCGCGCGGCGCATCGCGGGCAAGCCCGCTCCCACATCTGTTTCGGGCCAATCACTCCTGTGCCGCCAACAGGGACCGCCTTGTTGGCATGGCGATGCATCTCGGTGGAAGCTGACAGAGTCTGGCGATCCATCTCGGTGGAAGCTGACAGAGTCTGGCGATCCATCTCGGTGGAAGCTGACAGAGTCTGGCGATCCATCTCGGTGGAAGCTGACAGAGTCTGGCGATCCATCTCGGTGGAAGCTGACAGAGTCTGGCGATCCATCTCGGTGGAAGCTGACAGAGTCTGGCGATCCATCTCGGTGGAAGCTGACAGAGTCTGGCGATCCATCTCGGAGGAAGCTGACAGAGTCTGGCGATCCATCTCGGTGGAAGCTGACAGAGTCTGGCGATCCATCTCGGTGGAAGCTGACAGAGTCTGGCGATCCATCTCGGTGGAAGCTGACAGGGTCTGGCGATCCATCTCGGAGGAAGCTGACAGGGTCTGGCGATCCATCTCGGAGGAAGCTGACAGGGTCTGGCGATGCATCTCGGTGGGCGCTGATGCGACACAACCTGTCTCCAGTCATGCACCAAGGCGGTCCCTGTTGGCTTCACAGGAGTGACTGGCCCGAAACAGATGTGGGAGCGGGCTTGCCCGCGATGCGCCGCGCGGGCGGCGCTCGATCTCACAGGCGCTGCAGATCTCAAGGCAGGCACCTGTCCGCCATGACGCGATCTCCAGCCAGGCTCAAGGCAACAAAACCGTAGACCCCACCGTCCTGCGCGCCGACAACTCTTCTTGCGCCTTCGCCGCCTCACTCAGCGGGTACCGCTGCTGGATATCCACAACCAGCTTCCCACTGCCAATCATCGCAAACAGGTCATCCGCCATGGCCTGGGTGTTCTCGGCATTGTTGGCATAGGTCGCCAATGTCGGCCGGGTCACATACAGCGAGCCCTTCTGCGACAAAATCCCCAGGTTCACCCCGCTCACCGCCCCCGAGGCATTGCCGAAGCTCACCATCAACCCACGCGGCTGCAGGCAGTCCAGCGAGGTCAGCCAGGTGTCGGCACCGACGCCGTCATACACCACCGGGCACTTCTTGCCATCGGTCAGCTCCAGCACCCGCTTGGCCACGTCCTCGCGGCTGTAGTCGATGGTCGCCCACGCCCCCAGCGCCTTGGCCCGCTCGGCCTTCTCGGCGGAGCTGACGGTGCCGATCAGCTTGGCGCCCAGGGCCTTGGCCCACTGGCAAGCCAGCGAACCGACACCACCCGCTGCGGCATGGAACAGGATCACATCGCCCGGTTTCACCTCATAGGTCTGCTTCAACAGGTACTGCACAGTCAGCCCCTTGAGCATCACCGCTGCCGCCTGCTCGAAGCTGATGTTGTCCGGCAGCTTGACCAGGTTGGCCTCTGGCAGTGTATGCACTTCGCTGTAGGCGCCCAGGGGGCCGCCGGCATGGGCCACGCGGTCACCGACCTTCAGCCGGGTCACGCCCTCGCCAACGGCCTCGACCACGCCCGCCGCCTCGGTACCCAGGCCAGAGGGCAAGGACGGCGGTGCGTACAGCCCGCTGCGGAAGTACGTGTCGATGAAGTTCAGGCCGATCGCATGGTTGCGCACGCGCACCTGCTGCGGCCCCGGTGGGGCAGGGTCGAATTCCACAAGCTGCAGCACTTCCGGGCCGCCATGCTGGCTGAACTGGATACGCTTGGCCATCTCGCACTCCTGTTGTCGGGATCGGGAAAAGGCCTTCTATCGGACGCCTTTGCTTGATCGCCGTCAACTGCGGCGCGCGCGCCGGCGGTGGTATGCTACGCGGCGAATTCTTCCCTGCCCGTTCCTGGTGACCCGATGACTAGCCGCACCGAGGCCGTGAAAGCCTACCTGCTCGACCTGCAAGACCGCATCTGCTCTGCCCTCGAAGCTGAAGACGGCGGCGCCCGCTTCGTCGAGGACGCCTGGGTGCGCGAAGCCGGTGGCGGGGGCCGCACGCGGGTGATCGGGGATGGCAAGCTGATCGAGAAAGGCGGGGTCAACTTCTCCCACGTGTTCGGCGCCGGCCTGCCGCCATCGGCCAGCGCCCACCGCCCCGAACTGGCAGGCCGCGGCTTCGAGGCCCTGGGCGTGTCGCTGGTGATCCACCCGCACAACCCGCATGTGCCGACGTCCCATGCCAACGTGCGTTTCTTCATCGCCGAAAAGGAAGGTGAAGAGGCAGTCTGGTGGTTCGGCGGTGGCTTCGACCTGACCCCCTATTACGGCAACGAAGAAGATTGCATCCATTGGCACCGCGTGGCCGAGCAGGCCTGCGCGCCGTTCGGCGCTGATGTGTACCCGCGCTACAAGGCCTGGTGCGACCGCTACTTCCACATCAAACACCGCGGCGAGCCGCGTGGCATTGGCGGGCTGTTCTTCGACGACCTGAACGAGTGGGACTTCGACACCTGCTTTGCCTTCCTGCGTGCCATTGGCGATGCCTACGTCGAGGCCTACTTGCCGATCGTCCAGCGCCGCAAGCACACCCCTTTCACCTCGCAGCAGCGCGAATTCCAGGAATACCGCCGCGGCCGCTACGTGGAGTTCAACCTGGTCTATGACCGTGGCACCCTGTTCGGCCTGCAGTCCGGTGGCCGCACCGAGTCGATCCTCATGTCGCTGCCGCCACAAGTGCGCTGGGGCTACGACTGGAAGGCCGCGCCCGGCAGTGAGGAAGCTCGCCTGACCGAATACTTCCTGCAGGACCGCGACTGGCTCGGCCAGTAAGCCTGTGGATAAACAAGGAATCGCCATGGACCAGTACGTTGTTTTCGGTAACCCCATCGGCCACAGCAAATCGCCGCTGATTCATCGCCTGTTCGCCGAGCAGACCGGCCAGGACCTGGAATATGCCACCTTGCTGGCGCCGCTGGACGAGTTCAGCGATTGCGCACGCGGCTTCTTCAAGCAAGGCAGCGGCGGCAACGTCACCGTGCCGTTCAAGGAAGAGGCCTACCGCCTGTGCGACAGCCTGACTCCGCGGGCCCAACGTGCAGGTGCGGTGAATACGCTGAGCAAGCTGGCCGACGGCACGCTGCTGGGCGACAACACCGACGGCGCTGGCCTGGTGCGCGACCTGACGGTGAACGCCGGGGTCGAACTGGGCGGCAAGCGCATTCTCATCCTTGGGGCGGGCGGTGCCGTGCGCGGGGTGCTCGAGCCGATCCTGGCGCATCAGCCGCAGTCGCTGGTGATTGCCAACCGTACCGTGGAGAAGGCCGAGCAGCTGGCGCGGGAGTTCGATGAACTGGGGCCGGTGGTGGCCAGTGGGTTTGCCTGGTTGCAGGAGCCGGTAGATGTGATCATCAACGCCACCTCGGCAAGCCTGGCCGGTGAGCTGCCACCGATTGCCGACAGCCTGGTCGAGGCGGGGCGCACGGTGTGCTACGACATGATGTATGGCAAGGAGCCGACACCGTTCTGTCAGTGGGCTGCCAAGCTGGGGGCGGCCAAGGTGCTGGATGGGCTGGGGATGCTGGCTGAGCAGGCAGCCGAAGCCTTCTTTATCTGGCGTGGGGTACGGCCTGATACGGCGCCGGTTTTGGCTGAATTGCGCCGGCAACTCGCTCGGGGCTGATCCTTCAGGATTACCCATCTCCCTTGTGGGAGCGGGCTTGCCCGCGAAGAATTCACCGCGGTGCCTGGCACCGGCTTTGCCGGTGTTCGCGGGCAAGCCCACAGAGTACTCGGACAAGCCGGGAATCAGAGCTTGGCTTTGACGGCCTCCAGGGCATTGCCATCAGCCTTGGTGGTCACCCCCGCCAACCACCCTTCCAGCCGCTCTGGATGTTGCTTCACCCACGCCTTGGCTGCCTCATCGAAGCTGATCTTCTTATCCACAACCTGCGCCATGATCGAGTTTTCCATGTCCAGGGTGAAACTCAGGTTGCTCAGCAGCTTCGCCGCATTCGGGCAGGCTTGTGGATAACCCTTGCGGGTCAATGTGAACACCTCGCCTTGGCTGCCGAACCACTTTTCCCCGCCCGTCAGGTAATGCATCTTCAGCTTCACGTTCATCGGGTGCGGCGTCCAGCCGAGGAAGGTGATGAACTGCTGCTTCTTCACCGCCCTGGCCACTTGCGCCAGCATCGCCTGCTCGCTGGACTCCACCAGCTTCCACTGGCCGAGGTTGAATTCGTTCTTGTCGATGATCTCTTTCAGCGACAGGTTCGCTGGCGCACCGGAGCCGATGCCATACAGCTTCTTGTCGAACTGGTCAGCGTGTTTCTGCAGGTCGGCAAAATCCTTCACCCCGGCATTCCATACGTAATCCGGCACCGCCAGGGTGAATTCGGTGCCTTCCAGGTTGCGCGACAGCTGCTGCACATCGCCATTGGCGATGAACTTGTCATGGAAGCCCTGCTGCGCCGGCATCCAGTTGCCGAGGAACGCATCGACCCGGCCCTCCTTGAGGCCGCCGTAGATGATCGGTACCGCCAGGCTGTCGATCTTCACTTGGTAGCCCAGGCTTTCCAGCAGCAGCCGGGCGACGGCATTGGTCGAGGCGATGTCGCTCCAGCCGGGGTCGGCCATCTTCACGGTGCTGCATTGTGCGTCGCTGTCGGCGGCGTGGGCCGTGGCGGTGGCTATAGCCAGAGGCAGAGCCAGGGCGAATACGACGGTGGAGAACTTGTGCATGTCGGACTCTCTTCTCAATCCAGGGGTGCGGGCTGTGGATAACGTGCCTTGCGCTCGAGGTCGTCGAGATCGATATGGTTGCGCATGTACTGTTGGCTGGCGTCCACCCAAGGTTGGTGGTCCCAGCTGTTCAGCTTGCCGATGGCCAGCGCCTCGACCACCAGGCGACGGCGGCGTTGGCTGGCCAGCACTTGCTGGCGTAGGCCGGGGATATCCCAGCGCTGGCGTGCTTCATCGACAAATGCCTGCAGCAGCGCCTGGTGGTCCGGGCTGCCGGTGAGGTTCTCCCGCTCGTGCGGGTCGCGGCTCAGGTCATAGAGTAGGCAGGGGTCATCTTCGCTGTACACGAATTTGTGCGGCCCACGGCGGATCATCATCAGTGGGCCGACGGTGCCTTCGGCCATGTACTCGCCGATCACCTCGTCGTGGCCGCCCTGCCCTTGCAGGTGACCAAGCAACGAACGGCCATCCAGCTCAAGACGGTTATCCACAGCGCCACCGGCCAGTTCCACCAGGGTTGGCAGCAGGTCGCAGGTCGATACCGAGGCAGCGACCCGGTGCGGTGCAAAGCATTTGGGGGCGTGAACCAGTAGCGGGACACGCGCCGACATCTCGAACCAGTGCATCTTGTACCAGAGCCCGCGCTCGCCGAGCATGTCACCATGGTCACCGGAGAACACGATCAGGGTGTTGTCGCTCAGGTTGCACTCCTCCAAGGTCTGCAACAGCTGGCCGATGTTGTCATCGATGTAGCTGCAGGCGCCGAAATAGGCGCGGCGGGCGTCGCGGATCTTGTCCACAGGCAACGGCTTGTTCCACAGGTCATAGACCTTGAGCAGGCGTTGCGAGTGCGGGTCAAGTTCGGCCTGACTGAATTCAGCGTGGGGCATGGGGATATCCACAGCCTCGTAGCGATCCCAGTAGCGTTTGGGGATGCTGTACGGGTCGTGCGGGTGGGTCATGGACACGGTCAGGCAGAACGGCCGGCCATCGTTCTCGCGCACATGGTCGTAGAGGTACTGGCGCGCCTTGAACAGCACTTCTTCGTCGAAATCCAGCTGATTGGTCCGCACGCACGGCCCCGCCTGCAGCACCGAGGACATGTTGTGGTACCAGCTCGGGCGCACGTCGGGTTCATCCCAGTTCACCGCCCAGCCGTAGTCGGCCGGGTAGATGTCACTGGTCAGGCGCTCCTCGTAGCCGTGTAGCTGGTCCGGGCCGCAGAAGTGCATCTTGCCCGACAGCGCGGTGCGGTAGCCCAGGCGGCGCAGGTAATGTGCATAAGTCGGCACGTCGGCGGGGAAATCGGCTGCGTTGTCGTAGGCGCCGATACGACTCGGCAATTGGCCGCTGACCAGGGTGAAGCGCGACGGTGCGCACAGCGGGCTGTTGCAGTAGGCCGAGTCGAACACGACTGCCTGCTCGGCAAGGCGGCTGAGGTGCGGCATCTTGATCGGCGAAGGGCCATAGATCGGCAGCAGGGGCGCGGCCATCTGGTCGGCCATGATGAACAGGATATTCGGGCGCGTCATGGTGGCTTCCATCGTTTGGGGTTATGCGGACCGCTTGCCTACCAAGATGCGACTGTGGATAACATGGGTAAAGCCCATGCGGGGCAATGTCTGGGATTAGCCGAGCTTATGTTTGAGCACCTTGCCGAGTTGTCGCTGGATGCCCTGCGCGTTTTCGAGGCCGCGGCGCGCTTGCGTGGCTTTACCGCAGCGGCGCTGGAACTGGGCACTACGCAACCTGCGGTGAGCCAGCAGGTAAAGCGCCTGGAAGCGCGGCTGGGCACACGCCTGTTCGATCGGATCTACCGTGGCATCGAGCTGACCGAGGCGGGCCAGCTGCTGTTCGAGCAGGTGCATCAAGGTTTGCAGGCGATGGATGACGGCATTGCCCTGGCCAGTGGGCGCGGCCAGCGGGAGGTGCTGCAAGTCGCCACCGACTTCGCCTTTGCTGCATTTTGGCTCATGCCACGGCTGCAGCGTTTTCACGAAGCGTATCCACAGGTCGACGTGAGCCTGGTGACCGGTGAGCGCAGCCAGGGGATGCTGCGCCCGGATATCGATGTGGCGGTGCTGTTTGGTGATGGGCGCTTCCATCAGGGCGAGAGCCGCTGGTTGTTCGATGAAGAGGTTTTTCCGGTCTGCAGCCCGCGGCTGATTCATGGCAAACCCTTGTCAGCCGTGGCTTTGCAACGATTGCCGTTGCTCCATTTGCGGGGTGAGCAGGCCAGCCGCTGGTTTGACTGGGCAGGGGTGTTTCGCGGCTTTGGCGTGGCCAGCCCGCCGCCGCCTGGGCAGTTGCGGTTTGATAACTACACCTTGCTGATCCAGGCGGCGATAGCTGGGCAAGGGGTAGCAATTGGCTGGAGGCACCTGGTGGACGGGCTGGTAGAGCAAGGGTTGCTGTGCCAGCCGTTGCAAGGGAGCTTGCGGTCTTCGCGGGGCTATTATGCCGTGCTGCCACCCCGTAAACGGCGGGGTGCATTGATCGAGCGATTTGTGGATTGGCTGGAGCACGAGCGCAGCCTGTGACATCCTCGGGGGCGCCCAGCACAGCGAATCGCCCACCCGCAACCCGATCACCAGGGCGTTGCCCAGGCTACTTTCAGCCCGAACAGCAGGAGTCATCGTGCAGAGGATCAAGGGTTACCACGCCCACGTTTACTACGACGCATCCACCCTCGAGCAGGCCCGTGAGCTGTGCGAAGAGGCGGCGCGGCTGTTTCCCGTGACCGTGGGGCGCATGCACCAGAAACCGGTTGGCCCGCACCCTGACTGGAGCTGCCAGCTGGCTTTCGAGCCGGAGTTCGTGGGGGTGGTGTTGCCGTGGTTGGCGCTGTATCGGAAGGGCCTGGTGGTGTTTCTGCATCCGCTGACGGGGGATGAGTTGGCGGATCACCGGGATCATGCGATCTGGATGGGGGCCGTGCGGCCGCTGGATCTGTCGATTTTTGGTGGCTAGGACTCTATCGCCTGTAAGTGCCTCTTCGCGGGCACGCCCGCTGCCACAAGGACGGCGTAGCCCTGGAGAGCGGCGCTGTACCTGTGGGAGCGGGCGTGCCCGCGAAGAAGGCGACGCGGTTTAGCGACGGGCGCCGCGCACGCCTTCAGCCAGTGCCGAGCACAGGCTTAATACATCATTCACTGCCTGAGCGGGCTCCTTGGCCTGGGCAATCTTGTCGACCAATGCCGAACCCACCACCACACCATCGGCCAGGCGTGCGATCGCAGCGGCCTGTTCCGGTGTACGAATACCGAAACCAACGCTGATCGGCAGGTCGGTATGCCGACGCAGGCGGGCAATCGCCTCGGTCACGTGTTCGGTAGTCGCCGAGCCTGCACCGGTCACACCTGCCACCGACACGTAATAGACGAACCCGGAGCTGCGCTCCAGCACACGCGGCAGGCGTGCATCGTCAGTGGTCGGGGTGGTCAGGCGGATGAAGTCGATACCTGCGGCTTGGGCCGGGGTGGCCAGTTCGGCGTCGTGCTCAGGTGGCAGGTCGACGATGATCAGGCCATCTACCCCGGCTTCCTTGGCTTCGGCGACGAACTTGTCCACACCGAAGCGGTGGATCGGGTTGTAGTAACCCATCAGCACGATCGGCGTGGTGTGGTTATCCACACGGAATTCGCGAACCATCTGCAGGGTCTTGGCCAGGGTCTGGCCGGCTTCCAGGGCCCGCAGGGTAGCAAGCTGGATGGCCACGCCGTCGGCCATCGGGTCGGTGAACGGCATGCCCAGTTCGATCACATCGGCACCCGCTGCAGGCAGGCCCTTGAGGATCTGCAGCGAAGCCTCATAGCCGGGGTCGCCAGCCGTGACGAAGGTGACCAGCGCGGAGCGGCCTTCGGCCTTCAGTTCGGCGAAGCGTTGTTCAAGACGGCTCATGCCTGTTTCTCCTGGGCTGCCATGTGGTTCATCACGGTTTGCATGTCTTTGTCGCCGCGGCCGGACAGGCAGATCACCATCAGGTGATCCTTGGGCAGTTTCGGTGCGCGCTTGATCGCTTCGGCCAAGGCATGGGAGCTTTCCAGAGCCGGAATGATGCCTTCCAGGCGGCAGGTGGCATGGAACGCATCCAGTGCTTCGTCGTCGGTGATGCTGACGTACTCGACGCGCTTCACTTCGTGCAGGTAGGCGTGCTCAGGGCCGATGCCCGGGTAGTCGAGGCCAGCGGAAATCGAGTGGGCGTCGGTGATCTGGCCGTCCTCGTCCTGCAGCAGGTAGGTGCGGTTGCCGTGCAGCACACCCGGTACGCCGCCGTTCAGGCTGGCAGCGTGCTTGTCGGTGTGCACGCCGTGGCCGCCGGCTTCGACGCCAATTATCTGCACGCTCGGTTCTTCAAGGAATTCATGGAACAGGCCCATGGCGTTGGAGCCACCGCCGACGCAGGCGATCAGGCTGTCTGGCAGGCGGCCTTCCTTCTCTTGCAGCTGGGCGCGGGTTTCCTTGCCGATGATCGATTGGAAGTCGCGGACCATCGCCGGGTACGGATGCGGGCCGGCCACGGTGCCGATCAGGTAGAAGGTGTCTTCGACGTTGGTGACCCAGTCGCGCAGGGCTTCGTTCATGGCGTCTTTCAGGGTGCCGGTGCCAGCGGTGACCGGGACGATCTCGGCGCCCAGCAGCTTCATGCGGAACACGTTGGCCTGCTGGCGCTCGATGTCGGTGGCGCCCATGTAGATCACGCAAGGCAGGCCGAAGCGCGCCGCTACGGTGGCGGTGGCCACGCCGTGCATGCCAGCGCCGGTTTCGGCGATCAGGCGCTTCTTGCCCATGCGCTTGGCCAGCAACACTTGGCCAATGCAGTTGTTCACCTTGTGCGCGCCGGTGTGGTTGAGTTCTTCACGCTTGAAGAAGATCTTCGCGCCACCACAGTGCTCGGTCAGCCGTTCGGCGAAATACAGCGGGTTCGGTCGGCCGATGTAGTCGCGTTGGAAGTAGGCCAGTTCCTCGAGGAACTTCGGGTCGGCCTTGGCTGCTTCGTATTCACGGGCCAGGTCGAGCACCAGCGGCATCAACGTTTCAGCCACATAGCGGCCACCGAACGAGCCGAACAGGCCGTTGGCATCCGGGCCGGGGCGGTATTGGGACTGGGTCATGGGTCGCTCCAGGGCGTGATCAATGAGTGATGGGCTTTACTGTAACCACGGCAAGCCCGGCTGAAAACCGATAAGATTGCGCAAACTTGTCAGAAAAACTCACAGGTAAAATGGCCCACGACCTCCCTCCCCTCAACGCCCTGCGCGCCTTTGAGGCCACTGCCAGGCTCAACAGTGTCAGCCAGGCGGCCGAAGCGCTGCACGTTACCCATGGCGCTGTCAGCCGGCAGATCAAGGTGCTTGAAGGACACCTGGGCGTGGCCCTGTTCGTCAAGGACGGGCGTGGCATCAAACTCACAGATGCCGGCATGCGCCTGCGCGACGCCAGCGGCGAGGCATTCGACCGCTTGCGCAGCGTATGCGCCGAGGTGAGCCGGGATGTCAGCGAGGCACCGTTCGTGCTGGGCTGTTCCGGTAGCCTGCTGGCGCGCTGGTTCATCCCCCGCCTGGGGCGGTTGAAGGCTGACCTGCCGGAGCTGCGCCTGCATCTGTCAGCGGGTGAAGGTGACCTCGATCCACGCCGCCCTGGGCTGGATGCGTTGCTGGTATATGCCGAACCGCCTTGGCCAGCGGATATGCAGGTCCACGTGCTGGCACAGGAGCGTATCGGCCCGGTGCTGAGCCCGCACTTCGCCGGCTTCGACCGCTTGCAAGCGGCACCTGCCAGAGCCTTGCTGGACGAAGCCCTGCTGCATACCACCTCGCGCCCGCAGGCCTGGCCCACCTGGGCTTCTGAGCAGGGCATCGAGGCTGGCGCTTTGAAGTATGGTCAGGCGTTCGAACACCTGTATTACTTGCTAGAGGCGGCTGTCGCCGGCTTGGGGGTGGCGATCGCCCCACAACCCTTGGTTGCCGACGATCTGCGAGCCGGGCGTTTGAGTGCACCCTGGGGCTTTTCGCCGACGCCGGCCGCGTTGGCGTTGTGGGTGCCTCGGCGCGCCGCGGATGGGCGCGCCGAGCAACTGGCGCAGTGGCTACGTGCCGAGCTGGCCAGGCAGAGCGCTTAGTTGCGCTTGCACAGCAGGTACGCTGCCAACAGGCCAAGTGCACCGATGGCAACGCCTGCGGTGGTGTACGGGTGCTCCTGGGCGTAGTCGCGGGTGGCGATTCCGGTCTGGCGGGTGCGCTCCTTCACTTCCTCATAGGCATCGCTGATCAGGCTGCGCGAATGGCGCAGCGCGCTTTCGGCATTGCTGCGCATCGCCTTCACTGACTTCTGGGTTTCCTCGGACGCATCGTGCTTCAGGTTCTCCAGGCTTTTCAGCAGGCTTTCAATCTCCGCTTCCATGCTCTCCAGGGACGTTTTACGCAGCGAGTTGCGGGGCATGTTGACTCTCCTTTGCAGTATGGACTGTAAGGTTTGCGACTCCTGAGCGGCTGGAAAGTGCGATCGAACTTTACCGAACGGCAGCAGCTCGCAGGTAAACCGGGCTTGCACTGCTAGGCTCATTATCACTGTCACCAAGGAGAGCGTTCATGACCGATCATCACACTTACAAGAAGATCGAGCTGGTGGGTTCGTCGCCCACCAGCATCGAAGAAGCGATCAACAATGCATTGGCCGAAGCCGGCAAGAGCATCAAGCATCTGGAATGGTTCGAAGTGGTCGATACCCGTGGCCACATCCGCGACAACAAGGCGGCGCACTTCCAGGTCACGCTGAAGGTTGGCTTCCGCATCGCCAACAGCTGAAACATTACTGGGCTGGAATAGCCCGGCGTGGTGGCGTTATAACACCGAAGGGCGCCTTGGCGGCGCCCTTCTGGTCTTTCTCATCTGTACAAGGAACGCGATCGATGAAGAAACTGATGCTGGCGGTGGGTTTGATGGTACTGGCCGGTGGGGCAATGGCCGCTGGCAAACCCTGTGAGGAGCTCAAGGCCGAGATCGCCTCGAAGCTCGATGCCAAGGGTGTAAAGAATTACGAGCTGGAAATTGTCGACAAGGAAAAGGTGGCAGGGAAAGACGTTGGCACTTGCGAGGCGGGCAAGAAGAAAATTGTCTACAACCGCAAGTAAGGTGTTGGCTTCTTCGTGGCTAAAGCCGCTCCCACAGGTACTGCGCAGACCTTGAAGACAATGCTGCCCTGCAGAGCGGCTTTAGCCGCGAAGAAGTTCACTCGCCCTTGAGGGCCTGCGCCAGGAGCTCATAGGACCGAATCCGGTCGGCATGCTCGTACAAATCACAGGTAAAGATCAGCTCATCCGCCCCGGTCTGCTCCAGCAGCACTTCCACCTTGGCCCGCACCTTCTGCGGGCTGCCGATCATCGCCAGGCCGAGGAAACTTGCCACGGCATCGCGCTCATGGGGGAGCCATAGCCCGTCCATGCCCGGTACAGGCGGTTTCTGCATCAGGCTCTGGCCACGGATCAGCGCCAGGATGCGCTGATACACCGAGGTAGCCAGGTATTCGGCCTTTTCGTCGGTTTCCGCCACCACCATCGGAATCCCCAGCATCACATAGGGCTTGTCCAGCGTGGTCGACGGCTTGAAGTGGTCGCGATAGATGCGGATCGCCTCGTGCATGTAGCGCGGCGCGAAATGCGAGGCAAAGGCGTACGGCATGCCGCGCATGCCGGCCAGTTGGGCGCTGAACAGGCTCGAACCGAGCAACCACAGTGGCACGTCGGTGTCATGGCCGGGCACAGCGATCACTTTTTGATCATCGGTGCGCGGGCCAAGGTAGCGCGAAAGTTCCTCGACATCATCCGGGAAGTCATCGGCGCTGCCGGCGCGGTCACGGCGCAGGGCGTAGGCGGTCATCTGGTCGGAACCTGGCGCCCGGCCCAGGCCCAGGTCGATTCGCCCCGGATACAGGCTGGCCAAAGTGCCGAACTGCTCGGCGATCACCAGCGGCGCATGGTTGGGCAGCATGATGCCGCCGGAGCCGACGCGAATGGTCGACGTGCCGCCGGCAAGGTAGCCGATCAGCACCGAGGTGGCGGAGCTGGCGATGCCGTCCATGTTGTGGTGTTCGGCCACCCAGAAGCGGTTGTAGCCGAACCGCTCGACATGCCGGGCCAGGTCCAGCGAGTTGTGCAACGATTGCGCCGGGCCTTGGTCGGCGCGCACTGGCACCAGGTCGAGGGTGGATATCTTCAGGTCACGCAGTTGCGTCATTGGAGCCTCCGCAAGAGTGGTTGGCCCGGAGGCCTTTCAGACTCTGTATGGGCACATTCGCCGGATTCAATGCTCACGGTGCGATTGCACTGAACTTGGTGTAGGACGCTGGCCTCGAAAACCTAGGTAAATCACCCTAGACCCGGAGGCATCATGAAAAAGACAGCATCGGCGATCTGGCAAGGCGGCCTGAAGGATGGCAAAGGCCTGCTTTCCACCGAAAGCGGCGCCCTCAAGCAGAACCCTTATGGTTTCAACACCCGTTTCGAGGGGGCGCCGGGGACCAATCCGGAAGAGCTGATCGGCGCAGCCCATGCCGGTTGCTTCTCGATGGCGCTGTCGATGATGCTCGGCGAGGCAGGGTTCACCGCCGAACGCATCGACACCACCGCCGAAGTCACGCTGGACAAACAACCCGACGGCTTTGCCATCACCGCCGTGCACCTGATCCTCAAAGCCAAGGTGCCTGGTGCCGATGAGGCGCAGTTCCTCGAAATCGCCAACAAGGCCAAGGCGGGTTGCCCGGTGTCGAAGGTGCTCAACGCGAAGATCAGCCTGGACGCTGCATTGGTGGGCTAGGCGGCGCAACGCTGGCGGTTTGCTGTAGTCTAAACAGCGTCGGCAGCGCTACTGCCATACCAGGAGCCGTTCCATGATCCGCGTAGCAATCGCCATGCTGGCTTCGCTTGTGGCCACTTCTGCATTGGCGGCGGTAAAACCGTGCGAAGAACTCAAGGCGGAGATCGAAGCCAAGATCCAGGCCCAGGGTGTGACGTCCTACACGCTGGAAATCGTGCCCAACAGTGAGGTCAAGGATCAGAACATGATCGTCGGCACCTGTGGTGGCGGGACGAAGAAGATCATTTACCAGAAGAATGATCGATAAATGATTGGGGCCGCGATGCGGCCCCAATGCTTACGGGATGCAGAACACGTCGCTCGGCTCGTTCACCACCACCTTGCGGCTGGCGTCGTAGAGCAGCACCTGCGGGTCCATCACCGGAGCCCGCGCCTCCAGGCGATAACGCTCACCGGCCTTGAAGTCGTCGAAGCGCACCGTCAGGTAGCAGGTCCGTTCCTTGGGGCTGGTCAGCATGCCGCCGGCATAGATTTCATAGTCGAACCGCACCACCAGTTCATGCTTGCCTGGGGTCAGCTGGAAGTAGCGGCCGTCGTCCAGGCGCTGGCCGTCAAGGCGGTCGGCCATGAGTATGCGGCCAGGGGTCACGGTGTAGAGGTCGACCCAGGCCTTGGCGGGGTCGACGGGCGGCAAGGGGCTGGCGCAGGCCCCCAGGGCACTGAGAGCGATCAGCATCATGGGCTGGCGCATGGCAAAACTCCCACTCGCGATACACGAGTTACAAGCATAGCGCCGTTTGTGCGTTTCAGGTGCGTTGGCAACCCGCTGGCAGGCCCTGCCCGAGCAGTTTCTGCTGGTGGTCGTACAGCTTGATCCAAGGGCGGAAGCCAATGCTGCCGGCTTGCAGCTGGTAGTGCTGCCCGGCGCTGAAGTCCTTGAAGGTCAGCTTGACCTGGCAATCACGCCACAATGGCGCGTCGACCGGGCCGATATTGCTCGGCGCGACCGGGAACTGATAGCGCACGGTCAGCTCATGGCTGCCGGGCGGCACCTCGAAATAGCGAGTGTCAGCCCAGTCGCGCTCGTCCACCTGCTTGGCGTCCAGCGAGGCTTCGTCATAGGGGGTCAGGTCGACCCAGGCCAGATTCGGGTCTGGGTCCGGCAGGGTTGAACAGGCAGAAAGCAGCAGTAATGAGCCGGTGACCAAAAGTGCACGCATGGCGAAACTCCCCCTCGGCGAGATAGTCTTGGAGCGCATTGGCCATGAGCAGGTTGGATAGCCCCGGATGGATCTCTTTGTTCTTCTCAAGTGCTCAGGCCCTGGGCCACTCGACTGCGTTTTCAGGCGTTTGGTTCCCCTGCTGTGTGCCTTTCTGCTGAACGGTTGCAGCACCGTGGGCTATTACGGCCAACTGGCCGAAGGGCAATTGCAGCTGCTGCGGGCGCGCCAGCCTGTGGACCAAGTGATCGCCGACCCGGCCAGCAGCCCGCAACTGCGGGCTCGCCTCGCCCATGCCGAAGCAGCGCGGGTTTTTGCCAGCGATCAGCTGAAACTGCCTGATAACCGAAGCTATCGGCTCTACGCTGATCTGCACCGCCCCTACGTAGTGTGGAATGTGTTCGCCACACCTGAGCTGTCGCTGCAGCCAGTGACGCACTGTTTCCCCATTGCCGGCTGCGTCGCTTACCGCGGCTACTACCGCCAGGGTGCGGCCCGTGGTGCGGCGGCGTTGATGCGCCAGCAAGGCCTGGACGTCTACGTGAGCGGTGTCGAAGCCTATTCGACGCTGGGCTGGTTCGATGACCCGATTCTGTCTTCGATGGTCGGCTGGGGGGATGAGCGGCTGGCCACGCTGATTTTCCATGAGTTGGCTCATCAGCAGTTTTACGTGCAGGACGACACCGAATTCAACGAGTCGTTTGCCACCTTCGTCGAGCAGGAGGGCACGCGGCAATGGCGCGCAGCCCGTGGGCTTGCGCTGGTCGGCGAGCATCAGTCGCAGCAGAGCGAACAGTTCACCCGGTTGGTGCTGGCCAGCCGCGAGCGGTTGCAGGCGATTTATGCAGGGCCCTTGGACGATGCGCACAAACGCGCGGCCAAGCAGGCTGAATTCGAGCGCTTGCGCAGTGAGTACAAGCAGCTGAGGGACAGCCAGTGGAACGGGGACAAGCGCTATGACGCCTGGATCTATGCGCCCTTGAGCAATGCCAAGCTGCTGCCGTTCGGGCTTTATGACCAGTGGGTGCCGGCGTTTGCGGCCCTGTTCCGGGAGGTGGGTGGGGATTGGGCGCGATTTTATGAGCGGGTCGAGCAGCTTGGGCGGTTGCAGGTTGCGCAGAGGAAGGCGCAGCTGCAGCGGTTGATGTGAGCCTGTGAGATTTTGGGGCCGCTTTGCGGCCCTTTCGCGACACAAGGCCGCTCCTACAGGAAGCATGCGATCCCTTGTAGGAGCGGCCTTGTGTCGCGAAAGGGCTGCGCAGCAGCCCCCATGGCCCTCAAACCTTGCAGAAGGCTTGGTGCAACTCGGCCACCGTAGCGAAATGGAAGGCCGGCGCCTCGGCCACCAGCTCTTCCTGGCTACCAAACCCATACCCCACCGCCACCGCCTGCAAGCCATTGCTGCGCGCACCGATCAGGTCATGTTTACGGTCGCCGATCATCAGCGTCTGCGCGGGATCCAGCCCTTCCTCATCCAGCAGGTGGCGGATCAGCTCGACCTTGTTGGTCCGCGTGCCATCCAGTTCGCTGCCATAGATCACCTTGAAATGGTGATCGAACGCGAAATGCCGGGCAATTTCCCGTGCGAATTCCCAGGGTTTGGAAGTGGCGATATACAGCGTCCGGCCTTGGCCATTCAGGGCTTCGAGCAGCTCAGGCACGCCTTCGAACACCAGGTTCTCGTACAAGCCAGTGACGCGGAAACGCTCCCTGTAGAAGTTCACCGCTTCCCACGCCTTGGCTTCATCGAAGCTGTAGAACTGCATGAAGGCCTGTAGCAGTGGCGGGCCGATGAAGTGTTCCAGGCGGGTCAGGTCAGGCTCGTCGATGCCCAGCTTGGCCAAGGCGTACTGGATCGAGCGGGTGATGCCCAGGCGCGGGTCGGTCAAGGTGCCGTCGAGGTCGAAGAGGATATTCTGCTGGTGCATGTAATGGGTTCCACTTGAAATCGTGCGTGGCCGTGTTCGCGGGTCTACCGCGAAGACGGTCATTCAGGTTGGTCGTAGCCTTCGGCCAGGTGCTGGTCCTTGAGCTTGACGTAGTTGCCGGCACTGTAGGGGAAGAAGGCATGCTCCTGATCGTTCAACGGGCGCACCTGCTTCACCGGGCTGCCCATGTACAGGTAGCCGCTGACCAGGCGCTTGCCTGGCGGCACCAGGCTGCCGGCACCGATGATCACTTCGTCTTCGACGATGGCGCCATCCATGATCGTGCTGCCCATGCCGACCAGGATGCGGTTGCCCAGGGTGCAGCCATGCAGCATGACCTTGTGACCAATGGTCACCTCGTCGCCGATGATCAGCGGGAAGCCGTCGGGGTTGAACGGGCCTGCGTGGGTGATGTGCAGCACGCTGCCGTCCTGCACGCTGGTGCGCGCGCCGATGCGGATGCGGTGCATGTCGCCGCGGATCACCGTCAGCGGCCAGACAGAGCTGTCCTCGCCGATCTCGACGTCGCCGAGGACCACCGCCGAACGGTCGACAAACGCCCTGGGTCCCACTTTCGGAGTGTGTTGCTGGAAGCTGCGGATGGCCATGATAGCGTCTCTCATCTGTACCGATAGGCAGGCTGCCTGCTGCGGTCGGCGTCGATTGTAATTAAGATGGGGCAGTGTTTCTTCTGCCAAGGTATCCAAACCGTGAGTGCGAACAACCCACTTCTGCAGTCCTACGATCTGCCGCCCTTCTCGCAAATCCGTGCCGAACACGTGTTGCCGGCGATCGAAGCGATCCTGGCCGACAACCGTAAAGCCATTGCCGAGATCCTCGAACAGCAGGGCGACAAACCGACCTGGGCCGGCCTGGTGCTGGCCATGGACGAACTGAACGACCGCCTGGCTGCCGCCTGGAGCCCGGTCAGTCACCTCAATGCGGTGTGCAACAGCCAGGAGCTGCGCGAGGCCTATGAGGCCTGCCTGCCAGCGCTGAGCGCCTACTCTACCGAACTGGGCCAGAACCGTGCGTTGTTCGAAGCCTATCAGGCACTGGCCAACAGCCCGGAGGCCGCTGGCTTCGACGTGGCGCAGAAGACTATCCTCGACCACGCTCTGCGTGACTTCCGCCTGTCGGGTATCGATCTGCCGGCTGACCAGCAACAGCGTTATGCCGAGGTGCAGAGCAAGCTGAGCGAGCTGGGCAGCCGCTTCTCCAACCAGCTGCTTGACGCCACCCAGGCCTGGACCAAGCACGTCACCGATGAAGCCGCACTGGCCGGTCTGACTGACTCTGCCAAGGCGCAGATGGCCGCTGCCGCCCAGGCCAAGGGCCTCGACGGCTGGCTGATCACCCTGGAGTTCCCCAGCTACTACGCGGTGATGACCTACGCCAGCGACCGCGCCCTGCGTGAAGAACTGTACGCGGCCTACTGCACCCGTGCCTCCGACCAAGGCCCGAACGCCGGCCAGTTCGACAACGGCCCGGTGATGCAGCAGATCCTCGACCTGCGCCAGGAACTGGCTGGGCTGCTGGGCTACAAGAATTACGCCGAGCTGAGCCTGGCGACCAAGATGGCCGAGTCCAGCGACCAGGTGCTGAGTTTCCTGCGCGACCTGGCCAGGCGTTCCAAGCCGTTTGCCGCCCAGGACCTGGAGCAGCTCAAGGCCTACGCCGCCGAGCAGGGCTGCCCTGAACTGGCCAGCTGGGACGCCGGTTATTTCGGCGAGAAGCTGCGCGAGCAGCGTTACAGCGTGTCGCAGGAGACCCTGCGTGCCTACTTCCCGATCGACAAGGTGCTCAGCGGCCTCTTCAGCATCGTCCAGCGCCTGTACGGCATTGAAATCGCCGAACTCAAAGGCTTCGACAGCTGGCACCCGGACGTGCGCCTGTTCGAGATCAAGGAAAACGGCCAGCACGTCGGCCGCTTCTTCTTCGACCTCTATGCCCGCGCCAACAAGCGTGGCGGTGCCTGGATGGACGGCGCCCGTGACCGTCGCCGTACAGCAGGCGGCGAGCTGCAGAGCCCGGTAGCCAACCTGGTGTGCAACTTCACCCCGGCCGCGCCTGGCAAGCCTGCGCTGCTGACCCATGATGAGGTCACAACGCTGTTCCACGAGTTCGGTCACGGCCTGCACCATATGCTGACCCGCATCGAGCATGCCGGTGTGTCCGGCATCAATGGCGTGGCCTGGGACGCGGTCGAGCTACCGAGCCAGTTCATGGAGAACTGGTGCTGGGAGCCTGAAGGCCTGGCGTTGATCTCCAGCCACTACGAAACCGGCGCGGCCCTGCCTCAGGACCTGCTGGACAAGATGCTCGCCGCGAAAAACTTCCAATCGGGCATGATGATGGTGCGCCAGCTGGAGTTCTCGCTGTTCGATTTCGAGCTGCACGCCAGCCACGGTGACGGCCGCAGCGTGCTGCAGGTACTTGAAGGCGTACGCGACGAGGTTTCGGTGATGCGCCCACCGGCCTACAACCGTTTCCCCAATAGCTTCGCGCACATCTTCGCTGGCGGTTATGCGGCGGGCTACTACAGCTACAAGTGGGCTGAAGTGCTGTCGGCCGATGCCTTCTCGCGCTTCGAGGAAGAAGGCGTGCTGAATGCCGAGACCGGCCGGGCGTTCCGTGAAGCGATCCTGGCCCGCGGCGGTTCGCGCGAACCCATGGAGCTGTTCGTGGACTTCCGTGGGCGTGAACCTTCCATCGATGCATTGCTGCGCCACAGCGGCCTTACCGAGGCTGCGGCGGCATGAGCGAGGTAGCTGTGAACAAGACCAAGAAGCGCTTCATCGCCGGGGCGGTATGCCCGGCTTGCAGTGAGCCCGACAAGCTGATGATGTGGAGCGAAGATGAGGTGCCGCATCGCGAGTGCGTGGCCTGTGGCTTCACCGACACCCTCAACGAGCAGGGCCTGTCGGTGCCCAAGGAACTCGGTACGCGGGTCAACCAGCTGGCGCCCAAGGCGGCGCCAGCCAAGGTTCAGACCGTGCAGTTCTTTCCTAACCCGAAGCTGAAGAAACCTGCTGAGTGAAGCCGCCGCGCTGCCCGGGCCTTTGTGGCTCGGGCAGATGCTTGGGTGGTGGATAGTCAGGCCACTCGTCTGCCGCTGGCCATGCAAACTCGCCTGCTCCTCAATTCGAGCAAAGGGCTTCATGGATAATCCTTTGCTGCAAGGCGGCGCAACTCCAATCGATTACCCATCGATCACGCTGCAGAACATGCGCGAAACCTTTGACCATGTGTTGCAGGCTCACGCGTAAGGGATCGAGCGGGATCATCGCCGACCAGCAGCTCTTGCTCACCTGGGATGACCTGGTACTGGCCGTGGATGGGGTGTGAGGCGCTGACCAGAGGTGCTGGAAAGATCGCTGCACACAATATACTGTATATAAATACAGTATCGGGGTGAGCAATGATTCCTCCAGCAGCGCAAAAGGGCCGTGGCACGGCGCATAATCCCCACAACCGGTTCGCGCCGAGCCATTCGGTGGCCGAGGATGACGGTTGGTATCAGGAAGTACCGCAGACGCAGGGTACCGAGGTACGGATTGAAACAGCAAAGTCGGTCATCAGCCGCAACACCTCACCGGACCTGCCCTTCGACCGTTCCATCAATCCCTACCGAGGTTGCGAGCATGGCTGCATCTACTGCTATGCCCGCCCTTCGCATGCCTACTGGGATCTCTCCCCTGGCCTGGATTTCGAGACCAAGCTGATAGCCAAGACCAATGCCGCCGAGGTGCTTGCACAGCAGTTGAGCAAACCGGGCTACGTCTGTGCGCCGATCAACCTGGGCTCCAACACCGACCCCTATCAGCCCATCGAGCGTGAGCAACAGCTGACACGAAGGGTGCTGGAAGTGCTGTTGCGTTTTCGCCATCCGGTGACCATCGTCACCAAGGGCGCGCTGGTTTTGCGCGACCTCGACCTGCTGGCGGACATGGCCAGGCAACGCCTGGCACGGGTGATGATCAGCCTCACTACCCTGGACGACGACCTCAAGCGGGTGCTTGAGCCCCGCGCAGCCTCACCCAAGGCCAGGTTGCGCGCCATCCGCGTCTTGCGCGAAGCCGGTGTGCCGGTAGGTGTCTTGTGCTCGCCGATAATTCCGATGATCAACGACAGCGAACTGGAGCACTTGCTGGAGGCTGCCAAGGAGGCGGGTGCACAGAGCGCCGCCTACATGATGCTGCGCCTGCCGCTGGAAGTAGCGCCATTGTTCGAGCAGTGGCTGCAGGACCATTACCCGCAACGCGCGGCCCATGTGCTGAGCCTGATACGCCAGAGCCGAGGTGGCGAATTGTATGACAGCCGCTTCGGTGCACGGATGCGTGGCGAAGGAGTCTTTGCCGAATTGCTCGCACAACGTTTTGCCAAGGCGATGAAGCGCCTGGACTTTGCCGGGCGCGAGGCACAGGCCCTTGACTGCTCGGCGTTCTGCCCGCCGGGCGGGCAAATGGCGCTGTTCTGATGCCAAGGGCCATCCCCAGCTCAGCTAATCCGAGATAATAATTGTGCTAATGGCGCTTGGCAGTTGATGCTTTTTTGCTATTATTCAGATCCCGCCTTTTGGATCTGGAACACCCGTTCTAGAGCCTCCGAATTAAGTTTCAGTTAAGTTTTCCCCGCTAGCGTAGGAATCCAGTCAACGAAGACTGTGATCTATCGCTCGTGCGTGTCATCTAAATCTGCGCATAGCCAGAATCTTTCACCGGTAAAATGGATTTACCTACACACCGTCAAGAGGATGAATCATGCCCGTAAAGGACCCATCCAAGGTCGTTCCGCAAGCTCCAGCGGAGAGCGCCGATGCCGCCCTGAAGCACATCGTCGACGGCTTCCTGCGCTTTCACCATGACGTCTTCCCTGAGCAGCAGGAGCTGTTCAAGAAGCTCGCCACCGCGCAAACCCCGCGCGCCATGTTCATCACCTGTGCCGACTCGCGTATCGTTCCCGAGCTGATTACCCAGAGCTCGCCGGGCGACCTGTTCGTGACCCGTAACGTCGGTAACGTAGTGCCGCCTTACGGCCAGATGAACGGCGGCGTTTCCAGCGCGATCGAGTACGCCGTGCTGGCGCTGAAAGTGCACCACATCATCGTCTGCGGCCACTCCGACTGCGGCGCCATGCGAGCCGTGCTGAACCCGCAGTCGCTGACCAAGATGCCAACGGTTTCCGCCTGGTTGCGTCACGCCGAAGTGGCCCGCACCGTGGTCGAGAACAACTGCTCGTGCGGTAGCGAGCACGAAACCATGCAGGTGTTGACCAAGGAAAACGTAATCGCCCAGCTGCATCACCTGCGTACCCATCCGTCGGTGGCTTCGCGCCTGGCAGCGGGTGAGTTGTTTATCCATGGCTGGGTGTACGACATCGAGACCAGCAAGATCGAGGCCTACGACGCAGCCAGTGACAGCTTCATGCCACTGACCGCAGGCGAGCCCGTGCCCTGCGCTACTCCGAGAGGCCGCTACTAAGCGACCCGTCCACAGCTGAACCTTGAATAGCCGGCTGCACCCATCGCGGGTGTGGCGCGGCCTTCGGCTGCCTTGAAAATGCCCTGACTGCCCTGCCGGCGAACGCGCTGGCGGCTCGCGCCTGCGCGCTCGTCAGGGACCACATGTGCCCACGGCCAGGGGAATGGCCGTGCGACAGAGAAAGGAGAACGATGGTGAACATGACACAGTTGAAAGCGGCCCTGCCGCGCGAGTTGCTGGCGTCGGTGGTGGTCTTCCTGGTCGCCCTGCCTTTATGCATGGGTATTGCGATTGCCTCAGGCATGCCGCCGGCCAAGGGGCTGATCACCGGTATCATCGGCGGCGTTGTGGTCGGCTTCCTGGCGGGTTCGCCGCTGCAAGTCAGCGGCCCGGCAGCCGGCCTGGCGGTGCTGGTGTTCGAGCTGGTGCGTCAACATGGCATGGCGATGCTCGGGCCTATCCTGCTACTCGCCGGGATTCTGCAGTTGCTGGCTGGGCGCTTGCGCCTGGGGTGCTGGTTCCGTGTCACGGCGCCCGCCGTGGTGTACGGCATGCTCGCCGGTATTGGAGTATTGATCGTATTGTCGCAGGTGCACGTGATGTTCGACACGGCGCCACAGCCGTCGGGCCTGCAGAACCTCCTGGAGTTCCCATCCACCGTGGCTGCGGCCCTGCCCGAGGAAAGCGCCGGCTCCGACTGGATGGCTGGCGCGCTGGGGTTGGGCACGATTGCCATCATGTGGGGGTGGGAGCGGCTGCGACCGCAGAAGTTGCGCTTCGTGCCGGGTGCCTTGCTGGGCGTGACGGCGATGACCGCGATTGCCATGTGGCTGGCGCTGCCGGTGAATCGGGTGCAAGTACCGGCAGACCTGTCCGAAGCCATCGACTGGATACGTCCGGACGACCTGCTGAAGCTTGCTGATCCGACTTTGCTGGTGGCGGCATTCGCCTTGGCCTTCATCGCCAGTGCCGAGACGCTGCTGTCGGCAGCCGCTGTGGACCGCATGCACAGCGGCCAACGCTCGGACTTCGACCGTGAACTGTCGGCGCAGGGTATCGGCAACATGCTCTGTGGTGTACTCGGCGCCCTGCCGATGACCGGCGTGATCGTGCGTAGTTCGGCCAACGTCCAGGCAGGCGCGCAAACCCGTGCCTCGGCGATCCTGCATGGCCTGTGGTTGCTGGCGTTCGTGGTGGTGCTGAGCAGCGTGCTGCAGCAGATTCCGGTGGCGAGCCTGGCGGGTGTGCTGGTGTACACCGGCATCAAACTGGTCGATTTCAAGGCACTGCGAGGCCTGAGCCGCTATGGTCGGATGCCGATGTTCACCTACGTGGCGACTGCCATGGCGATCATTTTCACCGACCTGTTGACGGGGGTGCTGCTGGGCTTCGCCCTGACACTGCTGAAGTTGGCGTTCAAGGCCGCGCGCCTGAAAATCTGCCTCGTCCAGCTCGAGCCCCGCGGCCATATGGAGTTGCGCCTGAGCGGGTCGGCTACGTTCCTCAAGGTACCGGCGCTGACCCAGGTACTTGATAGCGTGCCTGCCGGCTCCACCCTGCATGTTCCGCTGGCCAACCTGACCTACATCGACCATTCATGCCTGGAACTGCTGGAGGATTGGAGCAAGACCAGCGGTTCTACCCTGCGTATCGAGCAGCGAGGCCTCAAGCGCAGGGTGGAGGGCCGCTTGCGCAGCGTTGCTGGCACCTGAGGTCAGCGCTTGACCTCGACCATCTCCGGCGCACCCGGCCATGTACCTGTCAGGTTCACGGTGCGGGTGCCGCCCAGCCACTCGCTGGCAGGCGTGTTCCACTTCATCGACTTGCGGGTGTTGGAGCCGATGTTGATGAACTCCGCCGTCAATACCATCTGGGTGGCGGTCAGGGGAATTTCCCCGAAGCTGGCCGAGCTTCCGCCGATCACCGTCCTGGACTCTTCGATCGGGCCTTCGGGGGTCTGGTAGGACAGTGTGAGCTTGGTGGTGTAGGTGGTAAAGGATGACGCCTTGCTATCCACCAGCAAGTTCAGCACACCGACCTTGCCGATCCAGCTGGGGATCAATACTCGGCTGCCTGCGAACGAGGCAAAGGTATAGGCGACAGGCATTGGTTCGGTTGCCACCTCACCGCTTTTTGCCGGCAAGGTATGCATCTCGACTTCACTGGAGTTGCTGGTGAACACATAGCTCGCCTTGCCACTGCCGTTGATGCCGTCTTCACCAAGCAGGCGGTTGAGCCCGCTTGCGCTACCGGAGACGGTGAAGCTGGCTTTGCCCTTCTTTGCCACCGCATTCAGGCCACTGCTGGCGTAGATGACCGAGGTCACCACGCCGAAACCTTCGGAGATGCCAGTGCTGGTCGCCATGTTCAACTTGCGCGCCTGGCTGAGCAGCCAATCGTACTGATCGGCTAGGATGGCAAGGTTGCTGATGGTGTGCTCGCCACTGATCGCGAATTCCGAGGTAATGGAATTCTCCTTGTCGAACGTCCATTCCAGCGCGGCCTCGGGTTTGACTTCGGTACCTGTGCTCGGGTCCAGGATCATCCCGCTGACATTGGCGTTGATGCGGTTGCACGTCACGCCAGACGATTTGAAATCCCACTTGCGGCTTTGCTGGCTCTTGCTGAGCTCGACGCCGGGGAGGCAATCGACGGCCAGCTTGAAGTCGCCGGTGTCAGCGTCGATGATGCCGACCGCGCCTGGCTTGATGGACGGATTGAGGCCCCAGTTGCCCCATATCGTTGGATAGGTTCCGCGCAGCAGGTCCGTAAAAACCCTGTTTCTTTTGATCGTCATTGTCATCACCTGTATGGAAAAGGGCCGCCCTGAGGCGGCCCGATGACAGTAATGATCGAAGGCGGGGCGCAGCAGCGGGAGCATTTTCCTCGCGCTGCAGATCAGGCGCTGGCCTGACCGAACTCCACGTTCAGCTGGCGCGACAGGCAAGGCCAGCGTTTCCAGGCTTCACCGGTTTGTGGGCTGCTCAGCGTTTCACGGTAGGCTTCCACCGACTCTGCGGCGAAGCTTTCGTCGTCCAGCATCTCCTCCACCGAATGATGCACCACCTCATCCAGCTGGTTGGCGAAGGTTTCGCCGATCAGTTGGTGGGCAATGAGGTTGGCCACCGTGGTATCGACCGGGATCAGGGGTTGCTGGAAGTGGCGGATGTACAGGTCGTTGACCTCCTCTACCAGACGGTGCGCCAGGTAGGCTTCATCCAGCAGGCAGTCGAGGCCGACCTGCCCCTGCATCACGCTTGGCGGCTGCAGGAAATAGGCTTCGGCAATTTTCAGCACAGGTTTGATCTGCGACTCGATCCCGGCTTCGCGCGCCACCGTGTGGGCGGCTTCCAGCAGTTCCGGGACCTGATCGATGTACGCGCTGACGAAGCGCGCCAAAGTACCCTGGGCGTCCTGCTCAGGCAGTTGGATCGAGGGGTGCAGGTGAGGCAGTTGCAGCTCGAGACGCTTTTTCAGTTGGCCGGTGCGGCTTTCATGATCGTGGGCTTGGCTAATCTGCTCGCGTACAGCAGCGATGTTCATGACAACTCCAGGGACAAGACGTTTCAAACGGAAGACACTAAGTTAGCTCGGTATACAGAATACCTAATACGCATTTGTTATAAGTTCCGCAAACGTGTGCGCAGTTCGGCATATGCGGTAGCCACTATTTTGCCATAGCCGCTCAAGCCCGGGCTTTTGCTCGGGTTTCAGTGTTTCTTGAGGTTGATTTCACCCGCGTCGTTGCGTGCCATTGGTCGCTGTCTATACTCCGGTTGAAAGTGATTCGTTGATGAGGCCCGACTGCTTTTTTGCAGGGGCTCGGTCGTCGAAGCCAGGCAGTCTTGACCGCCGTTCCCTCTTGCCGCAGGCCATGCCTCCGGGACTACAAGAACGAGAAGGGGAACCCGCAATGATGCGACATCCACCTGTCTGGATGGGCCTGCTGTTGTGGTCGGTTCTTGGTCAGGCCAACGCCGCCTGGACCGTGAACATGCACCCGGGGGCGACGGAAGTCTCCAACGCCGTGTTCGACCTGCACATGACGATCTTCTGGATCTGCGTGATCATCGGCATCGTGGTATTCGGCGCGATGTTCTGGTCGATGGTCATCCACCGCCGCTCCACCGGCCAGCAGCCAGCGCATTTCCACGAGCACACCTGGGTAGAGATCCTCTGGACCATCGTCCCCTTCCTGATTCTGGTAGCCATGGCCATTCCGGCCACCAAGACCCTGATCGACATTTACGACGCCAGCGAATCGGACATCGACATCCAGGTCACCGGCTACCAGTGGAAGTGGCATTACAAATATCTGGGCCAGGACGTGGAATTCTTCAGCAACCTGGCCACGCCTGCTGATCAGATCCACAACACGGCACCCAAAGACGAGCACTACCTGCTCGAAGTCGACCAGCCGCTGGTACTGCCGGTGGGGGCCAAGGTGCGCTTCCTGGTGACCGCCGCCGACGTCATCCACTCCTGGTGGGTGCCGGCCTTCGCGGTCAAGCGCGACGCCATCCCTGGCTTCGTCAACGAAGCCTGGACCCGTATCGAGAAGCCCGGCATCTATCGCGGCCAGTGCACCGAGCTGTGCGGCAAGGACCACGGCTTCATGCCGGTGGTTGTCGAGGTCAAGTCCAAGGCCGACTACGACACCTGGCTCGGCGAGCGCAAGGCCGAGGCGGCCAAGCTCAAGGAGCTGACCAGCAAGGACTGGACCCTCGAAGAACTGGTCGAGCGTGGCGACAAGGTCTACCACACTACCTGCGTGGCCTGTCACCAGGCCGAGGGCCAGGGCCTTCCACCGATGTTCCCGGCGCTCAAGGGATCGAAAGTGGCCACCGGGCCGAAGGAAGACCATCTGGGCGTGGTGTTCCATGGCCGCCCCGGCACCGCAATGGCCGCGTTCGGCAAGCAGCTCTCGGAAGTCGACATCGCCGCCGTGGTCACCTACGAGCGCAACGCCTGGGGCAACAACAAGGGCGACATGGTCACGCCGAAGGACGTGCTGGCGCTCAAGCAGGCAGAAGCCAAGTGAACCGGGTTTTGCGCGGCAATCAGTGGATTGCAGGAGACAGGACATGAGTGCAGTGATCGACGACCACGCCCACGGCCATGACCACGCCCACGGCCCGGCCAAGGGCCTGATGCGCTGGGTGCTGACCACCAACCACAAAGACATCGGCACGATGTACCTGTGGTTCGCCTTCATGATGTTCCTGCTCGGCGGCTCGTTCGCCATGGTGATTCGCGCCGAGCTGTTCCAGCCCGGGTTGCAGATCGTCGAGCCGGCGTTCTTCAACCAGATGACTACCATGCATGGCCTGATCATGGTCTTCGGCGCGGTGATGCCGGCGTTTGTCGGCCTGGCCAACTGGATGATCCCGCTGATGATCGGCGCGCCAGACATGGCCCTGCCGCGCATGAATAACTTCAGCTTCTGGCTGTTGCCAGCGGCCTTCTTGTTGCTGGTCTCGACCCTGTTCAGCCCGGGCGGCGGGCCGAACTTCGGCTGGACCTTCTACGCCCCACTGTCGACCACTTATGCGCCGGCCAGCGTCACCTTCTTCATCTTTGCCATCCACCTGATGGGTATCAGCTCGATCATGGGCGCGATCAACGTGATCGCCACCATCCTCAACCTGCGTGCCCCGGGCATGACCCTGATGAAAATGCCGCTATTCGTCTGGACCTGGCTGATCACCGCATTCCTGCTGATCGCGGTGATGCCGGTGCTGGCCGGTGTAGTGACCATGATGCTGATGGACATCCATTTCGGCACCAGCTTCTTCAGCGCCGCCGGTGGCGGTGACCCGGTGCTGTTCCAGCATGTGTTCTGGTTCTTCGGCCACCCCGAGGTGTACATCATGATCCTCCCGGCGTTCGGTGCGGTCAGCTCGATCATCCCGGCGTTCTCGCGCAAGCCACTGTTCGGCTACACCTCGATGGTCTATGCCACCGGCGCGATTGCCTTCCTGTCGTTCATCGTCTGGGCCCACCACATGTTCGTGGTCGGCATCCCGGTGGTCGGCGAGCTGTTTTTCATGTACGCCACCATGCTCATCGCCGTGCCCACCGGGGTGAAGGTGTTCAACTGGGTCAGCACCATGTGGGAGGGCTCGCTCAGCTTCGAGACACCGATGCTGTTCGCCATCGCGTTCGTCATCCTGTTCACCATCGGCGGCTTCTCCGGGTTGATGCTGGCCATCGCCCCAGCGGACTTCCAGTACCACGACACCTATTTCGTGGTGGCGCACTTCCACTATGTGCTGGTGCCCGGGGCGATTTTCGGCATCTTTGCCTCGGCTTACTACTGGCTGCCGAAATGGACTGGCCACATGTATGACGAAACCCTTGGCAAGCTGCACTTCTGGCTCTCGTTCGTCGGCATGAACATGGCTTTCTTCCCCATGCACTTCGTGGGGTTGGCCGGCATGCCGCGGCGTATCCCCGACTACAACCTGCAGTTCGCCGACTTCAACATGGTGTCGTCGATCGGCGCCTTCCTGTTCGGTACCACCCAGCTGTTGTTCCTGTTCATCGTCATCAAGTGCATCCGTGGCGGCGCACCCGCCCCGGCCAAGCCCTGGGATGGCGCCGAGGGCCTGGAATGGTCGATCCCCTCGCCAGCGCCATACCACACCTTCCAGACCCCGCCAGACGTGAAGTAGGAGCGCCGCCATGAAGGGCTCGTCGCTCAAGCGCCTGGTCATCCGCCTGCTGCTACTGACGGTGGTGATGTTCGGCTTCGGCTTTGCCCTGGTGCCGATGTATGACGTGATGTGCAAGGCCTTCGGCATCAACGGCAAGACGGGCGGGCAGTACGAGGGCAGCCAGGTCAGCGACCCGACGCGTTCGGTGCGGGTGCAGTTCATGTCGACCAACGCCAGCGACATGGTCTGGGACTTCTACTCCACCGCTGACGAGCTCGAGGTGAACCCGGGAGCGGTGAACCAGATGATCTTCATCGCGCACAACCCGACCAACCGGCCGATGAGTGCGCAAGCGATACCCAGCATCACCCCGGCCGAGGCCGCGGCGTATTTCCACAAGACCGAGTGCTTCTGCTTCACCCAGCAGGTGCTGCAGCCTGGCGAACGCATCGAGATGCCGGTGCGCTTCATCGTCGACCGCGACCTGCCGGCCAGCGTGAAACACCTGACACTGGCCTACACCTTGTTCGACATCACTGCGCGTCACCCGCCGGTCGCCCATGCCGCGGTACAGGACGTCCAGGGCGCCCGCTGAGGGAAGGAGAACAGCAATGGCAAGTCATGAGCACTACTACGTTCCGGCGCAGAGCAAGTGGCCGATCATCGCCACCATCGGCATGTTCATCACGGTGTTCGGGCTTGGCACCTGGTTCAACGACATGAAGGCCGGCCATCCCTCGTCGCACGGGCCGCTGATCTTCTTCGTCGGTGCGCTGTTCCTGGCCTACATGCTGTTCGGCTGGTTCGGCTCGGTGGTCCGCGAGAGCCGGGCCGGGCTGTACAGCCCGCAGCTGGACCGCTCGTTCCGCTGGGGCATGAGCTGGTTCATCTTCTCGGAAGTGATGTTTTTCCTGGCCTTCTTCGGCGCGCTGTTCTACGTGCGTGTACTGGCCGGGCCCTGGTTGGGCGGTGAGGGGCACAAGGGCATCGCCCACATGCTGTGGCCGAGCTTCGAGTTCGCCTGGCCGTTGCTGCACACACCGGACCCGAAACTGTTCCCGCCGCCCAAGGAAGTGATCGATCCCTGGCACCTGCCGCTGATCAATACCATCCTGCTGGTCAGCTCCAGCGTGACCATCACCCTCGCTCACCACGCCCTGCGCCGTGACCACCGTGGGCCGCTGAAATTCTGGATGGGGCTGACCATCCTGCTGGGTGTCAGCTTCATCACGCTGCAGGCCTACGAGTACCACGAGGCCTACACCAAGCTGGGGCTGACCCTGGGCTCGGGCATCTATGGCGCGACGTTCTTCATGCTCACGGGTTTCCACGGGGCCCACGTGACCTTGGGCACGATCATCCTGATCGTGATGTTCGTGCGCATTCTGCGCGGGCACTTCAACCCCGAGAAACACTTCGGTTTCGAGGCGGCGAGCTGGTACTGGCACTTCGTCGATGTGGTGTGGGTGGGGCTATTTATCTTCGTATACGTGCTGTGAATACAGAACCCTGTGGGAGCGGGCATGCCCGCTCCCACTGGGTCAGATGAAAATTTCAGAAAGGGGCGTGGGAAACCAGCTGACCACTGATGAAACCCCAGGCGACCAGGCCGACGGTCAGCGCCGCCAAGGTGACACGCACGGTCAGGGCTTTCAGCAGGCGGGTCGAGTTTTCATCGTCCTTGACCAGGAACACCAGGCCACTGAACAGGCTGGCGACCGTGGCCAACAGCATCAGGACAATCGCGGCCTTGAGCATGGCGATACTCCGGGGGGATGCGGTGATGTGGATAAGTATAGCGATTGGCCCGGCGAGGCTGCGATGAGGCGGTTCCGCCCAGGCTGGATACCGACCCTGGTAGTGCTCGCGCTGCTGCCGGGGTTGATCGCGCTTGGCTGCTGGCAGCTTGGCCGGGCGGAAGAGAAGCGCGTCCTGCTGGAGGTCTATGCCCAGCGTGAGGTCGATGCCCCGCTGGCCACCACCCAGTTGTTGCAGACGCCTGACTCAGCCTACCGCCGGGTCCACCTCTACGGCCGTTTTGACGCCGGGCACAGCGTGCTGCTGGACAACCGCATGCGTGACGGCCAGGCCGGCGTCGAGCTGTTGCAACCTTTCCATGACCAGGCCAGTGGTCTGTGGCTGCTGGTCAACCGTGGCTGGTTGCCATGGCCGGACCGTCGCGTTCCGGTGCATTTCGACACCCCCGAGCAGACCTTGGCGCTGAACGCGTCGGTGTATGTGGCGCCAGGCAGCAGTTTCCAGCTCCACCCCGACCCCGTCGGGGGGCAATGGCCGCACCTGCTCAATGCAATCGACGCGGCTCAAGTGTGGCAGCAGCTCGATCGCGAAGGCTTTGCCCATGAGTTACGCCTGGAACCCGGCCCGGCTGCGTATCGGCTGGACTGGCCGATTGTCGCCATGGGCCCGGAAAAACACCTCGGTTACGCCGTGCAGTGGTTCGCGCTGGCCATTGCTCTGGTGCTCCTCTACCTCTATTTCGGCTGGCACAACAACAAGGAGAAACAGCATGGCCACCGCCACTCCACTGGACCTGCCTGAACGTAGCAAGCCCAGAGCCCGCGGGCGTTTACAGCTGATCTTGATCCTGCTGGTGGTGCTCGGGCCAATGATCCTGGCCACCTGCATGTACAAACTCCGGTTCTGGGTGCCGGAAGGCCGCAGCTACCACGGCGCGATGATCGGCAATGGCGAGAGCCGCGCCGATATCGGCATTGCAGGTGAGGACCCGCGTTGGCAACTGCTGGTGACTGCGCCCGATGCTTGCGCTGAAGATTGCCAACGCCTGGTGTACCTGGTGCGGCAGATCCAGGTCGGCCTGGGCCGCGACGCCGGCCGGGCCAGCCATGCCTTGGCCGCCGCCCAGCCATTGCCCAGCGACTATCAGGCGCTGCTGGGGCGTGAATATCCACAGCTGCAACGCTATCCACTGGATGCCCCGCGCTATCTGCAAAAGGTCGGTGAACCCGGCCCGCAACTGTGGATTGTCGACCCGCACGGCAACCTGGTGCTGCGCTACGACGGCAAGGTCAACGGCAAGCACGTGCTCGACGACCTGCGTCACCTGCTCAAGCTGTCCAATATCGGCTAGGAGCTTGCCATGGCCAGACCCGGATTCCGCCTCGCTGTGTTCGCCACCCTGCTGGCACTGCTGGTCGTGCTGCTCGGTGCCTACACCCGTCTGACCCACGCCGGCCTCGGCTGCCCCGACTGGCCTGGCTGCTATGGCTTCATCAGCGTGCCCAACAGTGAAGCGCAGCTGGCCCATGCCGAACTGCACTTTCCCGACCACCCCGTGGAAGAGGCCAAGGGCTGGGCCGAGATGGTCCATCGCTACTTTGCCGGCACGCTCGCCGTGGTGATCGCGCTGCTTGCCCTGCAAGCACTGCGCCGGCATGCCCGCGATGGCCAGCCTCATCGCCTGCCATTGTTGTTGCTGGGCGTGGTGCTGGCGCAGGCGGCGTTCGGCATGTGGACCGTCACCCTCAAGTTGTGGCCGCAAGTGGTCACCGCGCACCTGCTGGGCGGCTTTACCACCCTGAGCCTGCTGTTCCTGCTATCGCTGCGTCTATCTCGGGCCTTTGCGCCCTTGCCGAAATTGCCACTCAGTCTTCGACGGATAGCCGCGTTGGCCCTGCTGGTGGTGATTGGCCAGATCGCCCTGGGCGGCTGGGTCAGCTCCAATTACGCGGCGGTCGCCTGCATTGACCTGCCGACTTGCCATGGCCAGTGGTGGCCGGCAGCGGACTTCAGCAACGGTTTCCACCTCACCCAGCATGTCGGCCCCAATTACCTCGGCGGGCAACTTGACAGCGATGCGCGCACGGCCATTCACATCAGCCACCGCCTGGGTGCACTGCTGGTGACCTGCGTGCTGCTGGTGCTCAGCTGGAAGCTGTACCGTTGTGGCCTGACCGGCCTGGCCCGATGGATATTGCTGGTGCTGGCGCTGCAGGTCGGCCTGGGCATCAGCAACGTGCTGTTCCACCTGCCGCTGGCCGTGGCCGTCGCGCATAACGCTGGCGGCGCGCTGCTGCTGTTGAGCATGGTGCTGGTGAACTACCGCATCCGCGTGGTCGACAAGGTCCGCGTCGGCGTCAAACAAGGTTGGCGCCTGCGGCCTGCGGCCGGGGTCAGCCTCACCCACCCCATGAGGAGCGATACGTGGCGACGCTTCTGAGCGGACGTTGTGCCAGTTGGCGCGATTACCTGGAGCTGACCAAGCCCAAGGTGGTGGTGCTGATGCTGATCACTTCGCTGGCGGGCATGTTCCTGGCGACCCGCGCCGGGGTCAGCTGGAGCGTGTTGCTGTTCGGCAACCTCGGTATCGCCCTGTGCGCGGGCAGCGCGGCAGTGGTCAACCACGTGGTGGACCGGCGCATCGACGCGCTGATGGCCCGGACCCACAAGCGCCCACTGGCCCAGGGCCGGGTCGAGCCGTTGCCGGCGTTGCTGTTCGCCCTGGCCCTGGCCCTGCTCGGCCTGGCCCTGCTGCTGGTGTTCACCAATGCCCTCGCCGCCTGGCTGACCCTGGCTTCGCTGCTAGGCTATGCGGTGCTCTACACCGGCTTTCTCAAGCGTGCCACACCGCAGAATATCGTCATTGGCGGCCTGGCCGGTGCGGCGCCGCCGCTGTTGGGCTGGGTCGCAGTGAGCGGCCATATCAGCGCCGAGCCGCTGCTGCTGGTGCTGATCATCTTCGCCTGGACGCCACCGCACTTCTGGGCGCTGGCCATTCACCGCAAGGAAGAGTACGCCAAGGCCGACATCCCGATGCTGCCGGTCACCCACGGCGAGCGATACACCAAGCTGCATATCCTGCTGTACAGCCTGATTTTGCTGGCGGTGAGCCTGCTGCCGTTTGCCATCCACATGAGTGGGCCGCTTTACCTGGCCTGTGCCTTGGCGTTGGGCCTGCGCTTCCTGCATTGGGCCTGGGTGTTGTACCGTGGCAGCCGGCCGCACGCGGCGATCGGTACCTTCAAGTACTCTATCGGCTACCTGTTCGCGCTGTTCATCGCGTTGCTCGTTGACCACTACCTGTTGCTGAATCTATGACCCGAACCCAGAAAACCGTCTTCATCCTCGTTGCCTTGGTCGCCCTGATCATGGGCCTGACCGTCAACAAGGTGCTCAGTGAACGGGGCCAGCTCAACCCGACCGAGCTGATCGACGCCGGCATCATTCTGTTGCCGCAGAGCCGCGCGGTGGCCGACGTGACCATGACCAACCAGGATGGCCAGCCGGTGCAGCTGGACGACCTGAAGGGCAAATGGTCGCTGCTGTTCTTCGGCTACACCTACTGCCCGGACATCTGCCCGACCACCCTGGCCCAGCTGCGCCAGGTGAAGAGCGAGCTGCCCAAGGAGGCCGTGGACCGGCTGCAGGTGGTATTGGTGAGCGTGGACCCGAACCGCGATACGCCGAACCAGCTGAAGCAGTACCTGGGCTATTTCGACAAGGATTTCGTCGGCGTGGCGGGGTCGATCGAAGATACCCAGAAACTGGCCAATGCCTTGAGCATTCCGTTCATCCCGGCCGATACCAGCAAGCCGGGGTATACCGTGGATCACAGCGGCAACCTGGCGGTTGTTGGTCCGGATGGACGTCAGCGTGGGTTCATTCGTGCGCCGTTCAACAACCAGAAGCTGGTGGCGCAGTTGCCTGGCCTGGTCAAGCGGGATTGAGATTGCTGGGCCTGCTGCGCAGGCCTTTCGCGACACAAGGCCGCTCCCACATGGATCGGCGTACACCGTACATTGTGGGAGCGGCCTTGTGTCGCGAAAGGGCCGCAAAGCGGCCCCAAGGATGCGAGATCAGAACGCCGGAACGACAGCGCCTTTGTACTTCTCGTTGATGAACTGCTTCACCTCAGGCGAGTGCAGTGCAGCAGCCAGCTTCTTCATCGCGTCCGAGTCCTTGTTGTCCGGGCGGGCAACCAGGATGTTCACGTACGGCGAGTCCTTGCCTTCGATGGCCAGGGCGTCTTTCTCCGGGTTCAGCTTGGCTTCCAGCGCATAGTTGGTGTTGATCAGGGCGATATCGACCTGGGTCAGCACGCGCGGGATGGTGGCCGCTTCCAGCTCACGGAATTTTACGCTTTTTGGGTTTTCGGCAACGTCCTTCACGGTCGACAGGATGTTGCTGTTGTCCTTCAGCTTGATCACCCCAGCCTTGTCCAGCAGCAGCAGGGCGCGGCCGCCGTTGGTGGCATCGTTGGGGATGACCACGGTGGCGCCGGAGGACAGCTCGTCGAGCTTCTTGATTTTGGCCGAGTACACGCCCAGCGGCTCGATGTGCACACCGGCAACGCTGACCAGGTGGGTGCCCTTGGCCTTGTTGAACTCATCCAGGTACGGCTGGTGCTGGAAGAAGTTGGCGTCCAGGCGCTTTTCGGCGACCTGCACGTTTGGCTGGATGTAGTCGGTGAATTCCTTGACCTTCAGCTCCACGCCCTCTTTCGCCAGCTGAGGTTTGACGAAGTTGAGGATCTCGGCATGTGGCACCGGGGTGGCGGCGACGGTGAGGGTTTCCGCGGCGTTGGCCGAGAAGGCCGCGACCGCGGCGACAACAGCAAGCAGCTTCTTCATGAATCACTCCTTGTGAGGGCCGCGACGGCCCCCGAACGGGTCGGCCGTGCCGACCCCATTGGGGTTACTTACGGGAAAAATGCACGACCAGTTTGTCGCCGATCATTTGTAGCGCCTGGACCAGGATCACCAGCAGCACGACGGTTACGATCATCACGTCGGTCTGGAAGCGTTGGTAGCCGAAGCGGATCGACAGGTCGCCCAGGCCACCGGCACCGACCACGCCAGCCATGGCGGTGTAGGAAACCAGGGTGATGGCAGTCACGGTGATGGCGGCGATGATGCCCGGCATGGCCTCTGGCAGCATGGCCTTGAAGATGATCTGGCGGGTGGTGGCGCCCATCGACTGGGTGGCCTCGATGATACCGCGGTCCACTTCACGCAGGGCGGTTTCCACCAGGCGCGCGAAGAACGGCGTGGTCCCCACCACCAACGGCGGTATGGCGCCTGCGACACCCAGCGAGGTGCCGGTGACCAGCACCGTCAGCGGGATCATCACGATCAGCAGAATGATGAAGGGCACCGAGCGAACGATGTTCACGAGAGTTGCCAGCACCGCATAGAACTTGGTGTGCTCGAACATCTGCCGCGGGCTGAACAGAAACAGCACCACGCCCAGGGGCAGCCCCAGCAGCACGATGAACAGCAGCGAGGTGAACATCATGACCAGAGTGTCGTTGGTCGCCTGCCAGATCTCGACCCAGTCGACATTGGCGAAGTAGTTCAGGATATCCATCAACGCAGTACCTCCATATGTACGTCAGCTGCGGTGAAGCGGGCGAACGCCGCCTCCATGTCGCCACCCATCAGGGCTAAGGTCAGCTGGCCATAGGGAATGTCCTTGATGCGGTCGATACGCCCGGCAAGGATGCTGTAGTCCACACCGGTCTCGCGGGCCACGGTGCCCAGCAGCGGCGCATAAGTGGCGTCGCCTTGGAAGGTCAGGCGCACGATGCGCCCCGGCACGTGGGCGAAGTCGTCGCGTTGCTCGTTCTCATCGACCTGTTCGTCTTCCTGGACAAAGCGCTTGGTGGTCGGGTGCTGCGGGTGCAGGAACACCTCGGCTACCGGGCCTTGCTCGACGATCTGGCCGGCGTCCATCACTGCCACGCGGTCGCAGACCCGGCGAATCACGTCCATTTCGTGGGTGATCAGCACGATGGTCAGCTTCAGCTCACGGTTGATCTCGGCCAGTAGTTGCAGCACCGAAGCGGTAGTCTGAGGGTCGAGGGCGCTGGTGGCTTCGTCGCACAGCAGGATCTTCGGGTTGGTCGACAGGGCGCGGGCGATACCAACGCGCTGCTTCTGGCCGCCGGACAGCTGGGCGGGGTATTTCTTCGCGTGGTCCGCAAGGCCTACACGGGCCAGCAGCTCGGTGACACGCTTGTCGATCTCGCTGCGCGACAGCTCGCCGGCCAGGGTCAGCGGCAGCGCGACGTTGTCGGCGACTGTCTTGGACGCCAGCAAGTTGAAGTGCTGGAAAATCATCCCGACCTGCCGGCGGAAGCCGCGCAGCTGGCTGGCGTTGAACGCGGTAACGTCTTCGCCGTCGACGATGATCGTGCCGCCGGAAGGCTCTTCGAGGCGGTTGATCAGGCGCAGCATGGTGCTCTTGCCGGCGCCGGAATGGCCGATCAGGCCGAACACCTGGCCGTCTTCGATGGTCAGGCTGGTCGGATTCAGTGCGGGGATTTCCCTACCGGCGACGCGGTAGGTCTTGTGTACCTGTTGGAACTCGATCACGTAGCGAACCTTGTGGGGCGCATGGAATTTGGGTCAGCGGTTAGCTGGGGTCGCGCATTTTAGCCTTTTCCCATCGCTGTTCTTAGCATTTATTTCGTAATGCACCAATCCTTCGGGCATATCGCGACAACCGGTAATTCTGATTGAACGCTCGGCAAAGCCCTCCGGTCACTACTTGCACAAGCCCGACAGGGCGCGCCTGATGACCGATATGGAGAGCCGTGATGCCTAGCAAGAAACCGGATTCGCCCAAACACAGCCAGCTCGCCGGAACCGACACCCCTGATCGTGCCAATACCAACCGCAAGTTGCAGGCCTTGGAAGAGCATCGCAGCGATGCGACCGGCCAGGCACTGCGCACCAACCAGGGCGTGCGCATCGCCGATAACCAGAACACGCTCAAGGCCGGGCCGCGTGGCCCCTCGCTGCTTGAAGACTTCATCATGCGCGAGAAGATCACCCATTTCGACCACGAGCGCATTCCGGAGCGTATCGTGCACGCCCGGGGCACGGGCGCCCATGGCTATTTCCAGAGCTATGGCAACCATGCCGAGCTGACCAAGGCGGGTTTCCTGCAGGACCCTGAGAAAATCACTCCGGTGTTCGTGCGTTTCTCCACGGTGCAAGGCCCACGCGGTTCCGGCGACACGGTGCGCGACGTACGCGGTTTCGCCGTGAAGTTCTATACGGATGAAGGCAACTTCGACCTGGTGGGTAACAACATGCCGGTATTCTTCATCCAGGACGCCATCAAGTTCCCGGACTTCGTCCACGCGGTGAAGCCGGAGCCGCATAACGAAATCCCCACCGGTGGCTCGGCCCACGACACCTTCTGGGACTTCGTTTCGCTGGTGCCCGAATCCGCCCACATGGTCATCTGGGCCATGTCCGATCGCGCCATCCCGCGCAGCCTGCGGATGATGGAAGGCTTTGGCGTGCATACCTTCCGCCTGATCAACGCCGAAGGTGTGGCGAGTTTCGTCAAGTTCCACTGGAAACCACGCCAGGGCGTGCACTCCCTCTTGTGGGACGAGGCTCAGAAACTCGCAGGCAAAGACACCGACTTCCAGCGCCGGGACCTGTGGGAAGCCATCGAGACGGGCGATTATCCGGAATGGGAACTGGGCGTGCAGATCGTGCCGGAGGCCGATGAACACAAGTTCGACTTCGACCTGCTCGACCCGACCAAGATCATCCCCGAAGAGCTGGTGCCGGTCACGCCGCTGGGCAAGATGGTGCTCAACCGCAACCCGGACAACTTCTTTGCCGAGGTGGAGCAGGTTGCTTTCTGCCCGGGCCACATCGTGCCGGGGATCGACTTCACCAATGACCCGTTGCTGCAGGGCCGGCTGTTTTCCTATACCGATACCCAGCTCAGCCGTCTTGGCGGACCCAATTTCCACCAGATCCCGATCAACCAGCCCATTGCGCCGAACCACAACAATCAGCGCGATGCGCTGCATCAGCATGTGGTGCATAAAGGGCGGGCTTCCTATGAGCCCAACTCGATCGACGGCGGCTGGCCGAAAGAAACGCCTCCAGCGCCTCAGGATGGAGGCTTCGAGAGCTATCAGGAGCGCATCGACGCGCACAAGATCCGTCAGCGCAGCGAGTCGTTCGGCGACCACTTCTCCCAGGCGCGGCTGTTCTTCCAGAGCATGAGCCCGACCGAGCAACAGCACATCATCAAGGCCTACAGCTTTGAGCTGGGCAAGGTCGAGCGTGAGCACATTCGCGCGCGCCAGGTGAATGAAATCCTGGCCAACATCGACCTCAAGCTGGCCGCCGCCGTCGCTGCCAACCTTGGCTTGCCGGCACCCCAGGCCGGTACGGTACAGGTCAAGGGTAGCCAACTGGCGAAGTCGCCAGCCTTGAGCCAGATGAACCACCCAGGTGTGGTCGGCATCAAGGGACGCAAGATCGCGGTGCTGGTCGCCGACGGCGTGGACGGCTCAAGCGTCGACAAGCTGGTCAAGGCGCTGGAAGCCAAGAGTGCCAGGCCAATGCTTCTGGGGCCGACTTCGGCGCCCGTGAAAGCGGCGGATGGCAAGGCACTGGCTGTGGGGGCATCGATGGAAGGGATGCCGTCGATCATGTTCGACGGTGTTGTCGTGCCCAAGGGGGTAGACAAGGCCCTGGCTTCAAGCGGGCTGGCGAAGCACTTCTTGCTGGAAGGCTACAAGCATCTGAAGGCGATGGTGTTGACCAAGGACTTGGCGGACAGCCTGGGGCTCAAGGAAGACAGGGGGCTGCTGCTGGGGGATGAGCAGAGCGCCGTGGATGCCTTTGTAAAAGCGGTTGAGGGGCATCGGGTGTGGGAGCGGGAAGCAGCTGCCGAGGCGGTGCCGGCCTAGCGGTTGCCTTGCGCCCTGTCGCCTTGCCGGCGACAGGGTGCTGGAGGTTTAGCGCTGCTGCGGGACCAGTACCACCTGCGCTGGCATCGACCGCTGAATCTCATGCTTCTGTTTCAGCTTGAACGCGCTGTCGATCTTGTGAACGCGCTTCTCAAGCAGACTCTTGAGCCAGGGCGCATCTTGGGTGCGCGGCACCTGGAACACCACTTCGCACTGGTAATTGACCACGTCCTTGGCAATTTCGTCGAGCTGGCGGCGCATCGCATTGATGTCGGTGGTCTTCAGCGCGATCACGGTGCTCGGCGCCGTCGGGTCGATCACCCGCGCCTGGGGCTTGGCCTCGGCAGCCTTCAAGGCGGCTTCGGCTTTCTCCAGCTCGGCCTTGCGGGCCTGGGCCACGGCATCGCCACCGGTCAAGGCCGGTGCCTGCGGCATCAGCGCCCTGGCGCGGGCCAGTGCGGTGGCAGCGGCATTGACGTCGCCCTTTTGCAGGACGATCTGGCTGCGTTTCAGGTAGGCCTCGGCCAGCTGGCGCTGGTTCTGCTCCAGGCGAGCGTCATCCGGTGACTGCGCCTGCAGGGCAGCCAGCTGGTCTTCGGCGGTGGCCAGCTCGTTGCTGGTGATGCTCTGTTGCAGCTGCTGCCAGGCATCGGCTTGGGCAGGTGCGTTGGCCTGCTCCACCGGTGTGCTGGAGCAAGCGGCCAACAACAGGGAAAACGCGGCGACAAGCAGATAACGGGATGCGAACGGCTTCATTCCTGCGGCTCTCTATTTGCGCAAAAAGCGAGCAAGTCTACACCCAGGTGCGCACGCTCGAAAATAACTCTTACAGACCCTTTACCCGCGAAAAGGTTGCAGGGCGAACCGGCGTGCACCCTGTTTTTCAGCGTTTTGGCAGTGCCAGGCTCAGCAAGAATAGCACCGCCGCGCAGACCACGATCGATGGCCCGGCCGGGGTGTCCTTGAACCAGGACATGGCCAGGCCACCGCACACCGAGGTAATGCCGATCAATGTTGCGGCCAGCGCCATCTGTTCTGGCGAGCGGGCGTGACGCTGTGCCGCAGCGGCGGGAATGATCAGCAGCGAGGTGATCAGCAGTACGCCGACAATCTTCATCGCCACGGCAATCACCACGGCGATCAGCAGCATCAGGGCCATGCGCAGGCCGGCCACTGGCAGGCCTTCGACCATGGCCAGTTCTTCGTGGACAGTGATCGCCAGCAACGGCCGCCACAGCGCGGCAAGCAGCAGCAGGACCAACGCGCTACCGCCGAGGATCCAGGCGAGGTCGGTGGTGCTGATGGCCAGCAGGTCACCGAACAGGTAGGCCATCAGGTCGATGCGCACGTCGTGCATGAAACTCAGCACCACCAGGCCCAGCGACAGGGTGCTGGGGGCGAGGATGCCGAGCAGAGTGTCGGAGGCCAGCGGCTGGCGTTGCTGCAGGGTCACCAGCAGGATCGCCAGCAACAGGCAGCCCACGGTCACCGCCAGGGCCGGACTGATATCCAGCACGAAGCCCATGGCCACGCCCAGCAGCGCGGCATGGGAGAGGGTGTCGCCGAAGTAGGCCATGCGCCGCCACACCACGAACGAGCCAAGCGGGCCCGCTACCACTGCCAGGGCAAGACCCGCAAGCAAGGCGTAAAGAAGAAAATCAGCCATGCTTGCAGTGCTCTCCGTGAACATGGGTGCCAGGGGTGACGACCGAACCGTGCAGGTCGTGGCTGTGGTCGTGATGGTGGTGGTAGACAGCCAGGCTCGGGGCGTTCTGGCCGAACAGTTCGACAAAGGCGGGATCGTTGCTGACCTGCTCGGGGTGGCCCGAGCAGCACACGTGGCGGTTCAGGCAGACCACCTGGTCGGTGGCGCTCATGACCAGGTGCAGGTCATGGGAGACCATCAATACGCCGCAGCCGTGGCGGTCGCGCAGGCGGGTGATCAGGTTGTACAACTCGGTCTGGCCGACCACGTCCACCCCCTGCACGGGCTCATCGAGCACCAGCAGTTGCGGCTCGCGCAGCAGCGCCCGGGCCAGCAGCACGCGCTGCATCTCACCGCCGGAAATCGTCTGGATCGGGCTGTCGATGACGTGCTCGGCGCCCACTTCCTGCAGGGCCGACAAGGCAGCCGCACGGTCAACCCCAGGCACCAGGCGCAAGAAACGCAGCACCGACAGCGGCAGCGTGGCGTCTACCTGGATCTTTTGCGGCATGTAGCCAATGCGCAGTTTCGGCTTGCGCCAGACCTTGCCACGGTGCGGCTTGAGCAGGCCGAGGACGGCGCGCACCAGGGTGGTCTTGCCGGCGCCGTTAGGGCCGATCAGGGTGACGATCTGGCCGGGCGCCACCGAGAGGTCGATGCTGTCGAGCACGGCCTCGCCGGCAAAGCTGACACCGACCTGCTCGAGGCGGATCAGGGCGTCGCTCATGCTGCGCTCCGGCAGTTGGCGCACAAGCCGACGATTTCCACCGTCTGGGTTTCGACGCTGAAGCCCACGGCCTTCGCGCTGTGGATGATGGCGTCGCTGATGCTGTCCTGCTCCAGCTCGATGGCCACGTGGCACGCACGGCAGATCAGGAACTGGCCCTGGTGAGCATGCTCCGGGTGGCTGCAGCCGATGAAGGCGTTGAGCGAGGCGATGCGGTGTACCAGGCCATTTTCCAGCAAAAAGTCCAGCGCGCGGTACACGGTGGGTGGTGCGGCGCGGCGGCCGTCCTGTTCGCTGAGCACGGCGAGGATGTCGTAGGCGCCCAGCGGCTTGTGGCTCTGCCACACCAGCTCAAGCACACGCCGACGCAGTGCGGTCAGGCGCAGGCCTTGGCGGGTGCACAAGGCATCGGCTTCGGACAAGGCGCTGTGCACGCAATGGGAATGATCGTGAGGACGGTGAGCCAGCGGCGTGATGGACATGGGCAGCGACGGTTCTGGATGGAGACGTTATTATGTTACCTGTTTCTGACGAGTCGAGTATTCATCGTGTCCCGATTCCTTGTGCTTTTTGTCGCTTTCATCGCCTGTTCGGCGCAAGCCGACGTGCGAGTGCTGACCAGTATCAAACCCCTGCAGCAGATCGCCGCCGCCGTGCAGGATGGTCTGGGCTCCCCGGACGTGCTGCTGCCGCCGGGCGCTTCGCCGCACCACTACGCCTTGCGCCCGTCTGACGTGCGCAAGGTGGGCGACGCCGACCTGCTGTACTGGATCGGGCCTGACATGGAGAACTTCCTGCCGCGGGTGCTGGGTAGCCGCAGCAAGCCGGCAGTGGCCGTGCAGTCGCTTGCAGGCATGAAGCTGCGCCACTTTGGCGAAGACAGCCATTCCCACGAAGAGGCGGACCAGGACGATCACGACCACGATCACCGCCCGGGTACCCTGGATGCGCACCTGTGGCTCTCTTCAGTCAACGCCCGGGTGATCGCGGCGAAGATGGCGGCTGACCTGGCTGCGGCCGATCCGGCCAATGCGGCGCGCTACCAGAGCAACCTGAAAGCCTTCAACGAGCGCCTGGATGCACTGGATGCGCGGATCAAGGCGCGAGTAGCCGGGATCGCCAGCAAGCCCTATTTCGTGTTCCACGAAGCGTTCGACTACTTCGAGTCCGCTTACGGCCTGCAGCACACCGGGGTGTTCAGTGTGGCGTCGGAGGTGCAGCCCGGGGCGCAGCATGTAGCCGCGATGCGCAAGCGCTTGCAACAAGTGGGCAAGACCTGTGTGTTCAGTGAGCCACCGCTGCGGCCGCGTCTGGCCGAGACGTTGACTGCTGGGCTGCCGGTGCGCCTGGCGGAGCTGGATGCATTGGGTGGCAATGACCCGGTTGATGCCCAGGGCTACGAGCGACTGCTCGAAAAGCTGGGCGCAGACCTGGCTGGGTGTCTGGAACAGTTGTAAGCCTGTTATGGCCTCTTCGCGGGCACGCCCGCTCCCACAGAGACGGCACAGGTTTCAAGCCTGGCACCAAACCTGTGGGAGCGGGTTTACCCGCGAAGAAGCAGATGCGGTCTAGAGGGCGAACGGCAGGTGCAAAGCCACTTGCTGGCGCTGTGCCAGGCGCACCTCGAACTCGCTCGGGTCGTGGATCATCACATCCATCCCGGCAAACGATTCCGCCGCAATCAGGCGCGACAGCCAGAAGCGCACGCAGCCTACCCGCAACATTTCTGGCCACAGTTCGGCTTCGGCAGCGGTAAACGGCCGCAACGTCGCATAGGCCGCCAGCAGTGCCTGGGCGCGCGGCACATCGATTGCCCCGTGTTCATCCAGGCACCAGTCGTTCACGGTGATGGCGATGTCATACAGCATCGGCCCGGAACAGGCGTTGTAGAAGTCGATCACACCGGTCAGGTGGGTGCCTTCGAACATCACGTTGTCGCGGAACAGGTCAGCATGCAGGTTGGCCCGTGGCAAGGCCAGGATCTGCGCCTTGTGCGCGGTGATCTCATCCAGTGCAGGCTGCAACAGTGCCGCCTGTTCGGCGCTCAGGCGCGGCAGCAGCTCGGCACCGGACGCCAGCATCCAGTCCAGGCCGCGGTCGGTGCGGCGCTCGATGATGCGTTCGCGGGTGGCCAGGTGAATGTGCGCGAGCAATTCACCCACCTGGGCGCAGTGCTGGGCGTTCGGTGCCTTGATGTGTTTGCCCGAAAGCCGCGGTTGCAGCAAGGCCGGCTTGCCGCACAGTTCACGCAGGGCATTGCCGTCATGGTCACGCAGGGCGTAGGGCACCGGCATGTCGGCACCGTGCAGCACGTCCAGCAGTTCAATGAAGAACGGCATGTCCTCGACCGGGCCGCGCTCGACCAGCGTCAGGACGAACTCACCCTGTTCGAGGCTGACGAAGAAGTTGCTGTTCTCGGTACCGGCGGCAATGCCCTGGAAGTCGAGCAGACGGCCCAGCGCGTACGGTGCCAGAAAGGTTTCCAGCTCAGGCCGGGTCACGGGGGTGAAGACTGACATGATGAAAAAAAGCCCATACGGGCACTTCCGCCGGGAAGTGCCGGGTTGATGTGAACGGTGCGCGCGTCAGATTACCACTCGAAGATCTTCCAGGACGGGATCAGCATGTCCGGCTGGTCGGAACGAATGAAATTGGCATCGGTGCCATCGGCGCGTACCAGGAAATACGGTTTGCCGTTTTTCGGCGTGATCTTGATTGCATACAGGAAGCCGTTTTGCCGGTATTCCTGGATGGTTTTATCGCCTTCCGTGCGAATGGTCACCTCGGGATCGGCCGAGGGGGCGTCTTCCGCCGCCAGGGTGACGACCGGCATGGTTGCCAACAGGCCGAGCAGTAACAGGCGATTGAGTGTACGCATGATAACCTAGTCCCTTTGTCGTCATTGATCCGGCTATTCTAGCTCCGGACCCGCCGAAAAGGTTGATTCTGCTCATGAGCCAAGCGCCCCTCGTCCTGGTGGACGGTTCCTCCTACCTCTACCGCGCCTTCCATGCGCTGCCGCCGCTGACCACGTCCAAGGGCATGCCGACCGGCGCGGTCAAGGGTGTGCTTAACATGCTCAAGAGCCTGCGCAAGCAATACCCTGACAGCCTGTTCGCCGTGGTTTTCGACGCCAAAGGTGGGACCTTCCGCGATGCCATGTTCGCCGAGTACAAGGCCAACCGCCCGAGCATGCCCGACGACCTGCGGGTGCAGGTCGAGCCGCTGCACGCCAGCGTCCGGGCACTGGGCTACCCCTTGCTGTGCGTCGAAGGCGTCGAGGCCGATGACGTGATCGGCACACTCGCCCGCAGCAGCGCGACCCAAGGCCGCCCGGTCATCATCTCGACCGGCGACAAGGACATGGCGCAACTGGTGGACGGCCACGTGACCCTGGTCAACACCATGACCGGCAGTGTGCTTGACGTGGCCGGCGTGCACGAAAAGTTCGGCGTTGGCCCGGAGCACATCATCGACTTTCTTGCCCTGATGGGTGACAAGGTCGACAACATCCCTGGCGTGCCAGGCGTGGGTGAAAAGACCGCCGTCGGCCTGTTGACCGGTATCGGCGGTGGCCTCAGCGACCTGTATGCCAACCTCGACAAGGTCCCGACGCTGGCCATCCGCGGCGCCAAGACCTTGCCCGCCAAGCTCGAGGAGCATCGCGACGCGGCATTCCTGTCCTATGAGCTGGCCACCATCAAGTGCGATGTGCCGCTGGAGGTGGAGGTCGAGGCGCTGGTCTGTGGCGAGCCTGACCGCGAGGCCCTGCTGGCGCTCTACACCGAGATGGAGTTCAAGAGCTGGATTGCCGAGGTCCAGCGCGATGCGGTCAGGACCGGCGAACCCGTGGCCGTGATCGAAGCGCCGGCTGCCACGGTCGAGCCCAAGTACGAGACTATTCTCGATCAAGCGCGCTTCGACGTCTGGCTGGAGAAGCTGCGCCAGGCACCGTTGTTCGCCTTCGATACCGAAACCACCAGCCTGGACGCCCAGCAGGCCCAGCTGGTTGGTGTGTCGTTCGCGGTCGAGCCTCATGAAGCGGCCTATGTGCCGCTGGCCCATGACTATGAAGGCGCTCCGGCCCAGCTGGACCGCGAGGCTGTGCTGCTGGCGTTGAAACCCCTGCTGGAAGACCCGGCCAAGGCCAAGGTCGGGCAGAACGCGAAGTACGACATCAACATCCTCGCCAACAGCTCGCCAGCCATCGAGATGCGCGGTGTGGCCTACGACACCATGCTCGAGTCATACGTGCTCAACTCCACCGCCACCCGCCATGACATGGACAGCCTGGCACTGAAGTATCTCGACCACACCACCATTGCCTTCGAAGACATCGCCGGCAAAGGCGCCAAGCAACTGACTTTCAACCAGATCAACCTGGACAAGGCCGGCCCCTACGCGGCCGAAGATGCCGATATCACCCTGCGCCTGCACCATGCACTGCAGGCGCGCCTGGCGCAGACGCCGAGCGTGCAGCCGGTGCTGATGGACATCGAGATGCCGCTGGTGCCGGTGCTGGCCAAGATCGAGCGCCAGGGCGCGCTGGTCGATGCCGCGCTGTTGCAGGTTCAGAGCGGCGAGCTGGGCGTGAAGATGGCTGAGCTGGAGCAGCGCGCCTACGCCCTGGCCGGCGAGGAATTCAACCTTGGCTCGCCCAAGCAGCTGGGCGCGATCCTCTACGACAAACTGGGCATGCCGGTACTGAGCAAGACCGCCAAGGGCCAGCCCTCCACCGCCGAAGCGGTGCTCGATGAACTGGCCGAACAAGGCTACCCGCTGCCTGAAGTGCTGATGCAGTACCGCAGCCTGAGCAAGCTCAAGAGCACCTATACCGACAAGCTGCCGGGGCAGATCAACCCGCGCACCGGGCGTATCCACACCTCCTACCAGCAGGCCGTTGCCGCCACCGGACGCTTGTCATCCAGCGACCCGAACCTGCAGAACATCCCGATCCGCACCGCCGAGGGCCGGCGCATTCGTCAGGCCTTCGTTGCCAGCCCCGGCTACAAGCTGCTGGCGGCGGACTATTCGCAGATCGAACTGCGCATCATGGCTCACCTGGCCAAGGACGAAGGCTTGCTGCATGCCTTCCGCAACGATCTGGACGTGCACCGCGCAACGGCGGCGGAAGTGTTCGGCGTGGCGCTGGAAGACGTCACCACCGACCAGCGGCACAGTGCCAAGGCCATCAACTTCGGCTTGATCTACGGCATGAGCGCGTTTGGCCTGGCCAAGCAGATTGGTGTCGACCGCAAGCAGTCGCAGGACTATATCGACCGCTACTTCGCCCGCTACCCGGGCGTGCTGGCCTACATGGAGCGCACCCGCGCCCAGGCCGCAGAACAAGGTTTCGTTGAAACCCTGTTTGGCCGACGCCTGTACCTCCCAGACATCAACGCCAAGAACCCGGCCCTGCGCAAGGGCGCCGAGCGCACGGCGATCAACGCGCCGATGCAGGGCACTGCCGCCGACATCATCAAGCGTGCGATGGTCAACGTCGACAACTGGCTGAGCGAGAGCGGCCTGGACGCACGGGTGATCCTGCAGGTGCACGACGAACTGGTGCTGGAGGTGCGTGAGGACCTGGTCGAGCAGGTGAAGGATGAAATTCGCACGCACATGAGCAGTGCCGCGCAGCTGGATGTCCCGCTGGTGGTCGAGGCAGGTGTTGGTTCGAATTGGGACGAAGCTCACTGATTGAGTTGGGAAAGGTGTGTAGGATCTGCGACGTAGCGACGCGGATCCTGGCATGGCTCGATGCCATTAGGTCGGCAGTTTCATGAAACTATCGCAAATAGTTTTGAGCGCTCCGGAACTAAACCAGTGAAGCGGAACTCAGAGTAACTGAATGGCTGGTGAAGCCTTTCGATGCTCCTATGTTGTGTTAAGTGTTGGCAGATACCTGGACCCCGCCCTAGCGGTCCAGACTTGAACCCCGAACTTCCCCCTCCCCATACGAAGTCCGGGGTTTTTTTTGCCCGGAATTTGACTTGCAGCTGGCGGATAACACTGTGGGAGCGGGCGTGCCCGCGAAAAATCCAGCGCGCTGTCTGGCCTGGGCTTCGCCCAGGTTCGCGGGCTCGCCCGCTCCCACAGGATCAGTGAACTGCCATCAAACAGCTGGCTTGTCTTCCAGTTCCATCCAGTCGGCCAGCACCCGGTAAGCCTCCTCCAGGCCCAGGCGCTTGGGCGCCGAGAACAGCTGGATGGTGGCCGTGTCGCCCCAGCCTTTGCGGATTTCCGACTGCACCTTGAGCAAGGTGTTCTTGCCTGCGCCGTGGGTGAGTTTGTCGGCTTTGGTCAGCAGGATATGCATCGGCATGCCGCTGGCTCTGGCCCAGTCGAGCATCATCTTGTCGAAGTCGGTCATCGGGTGACGCACATCCATCATCAAGATGATGCCCTTCAGGCAATCACGGCTGCCCAAATAGGCCTCCAGGTGCTTTTGCCAGTGCTGCTTGAGCGGAATCGGGACTTTTGCATATCCGTAGCCCGGCAGGTCGACCAAACGCCGTTCATCGTCCAGACTGAAGAAATTCAACAGCTGGGTGCGCCCTGGAGTCTTCGAGGTACGCGCCAGGCTGGCATGAGTCAGGGTATTGAGGGCGCTGGATTTGCCGGCGTTGGAACGGCCGGCGAAAGCCACCTCGTAACCCTGGTCGTCCGGGCATTGTTCGACCTTGGCAGCGCTGAGGGCGAATTTGGCTTTCTGGCAGAGGCCGAGGATGGGGTTCTTGACTTGCATGGGATATCCGATGTGGGTGTTGCCAAAGCCTAGGCCGGCAAGCGGTGTCGTTTCCGTTTGGATGGCGGAAGTATATAATGCCCCAGTTTTTGTGTGCTCATTCTCCCAGCGAAGGGGAATGGGCATGGGGTGTCGAACAATAGCTCGCGCATCAGAACGCAGCGCGTCCCCCAACCCTGTCAGGTCGTTTCGCTCGGCGAAATGGCTGCTAGCTGTCGGTATGTTCCTGCCGTTTTTCAGCGCACAGGCTACACAGGATCCCGAGGCGTTGTACAACCGCACGTGTGCGGCCTGTCACGCCGGGCAGTTGCCACAGGCACCCAGGAAGGGTGACCCGGCAGCTTGGGAGCCAAGGCTGGCGCAAGGCATGGAGCAACTGGTGGTGCATGTTACCCAGGGTTTCAAGGCTATGCCGCCGCGTGGATTGTGCATGGACTGCAGTGCCGAGGACTACCGTTTGGTCATCCTTTGGATGAGCGGCAGTCCCGATACATAACATTTCACCCTTAGCCGTGTTGGATTAGCTGATGAACAAACTAGTCGTGAGTCTGCTGTTGACCCTGGGTGTGGCAGGTGCGGCCACTGCTGCGGAACCCATCAAAGGCGATGCCGCCGCCGGCCAGGCCAAGACAGCCGTCTGTGGTGCCTGCCACAACCCTGACGGCAACAGCCTGGCGCCGAACTTCCCGAAACTGGCTGGCCAGGGCCAGCGCTATCTGGAAAAACAACTGCACGACATCAAGTCGGGCAAGCGTACCGTGCTGGAAATGACCGGCATGCTGGCCAACTTCAGTGACCAGGACCTGGCCGACATCGCTGCCTGGTTCTCCAGCCAGAAGGGCAGCGTCGGTGCCGCCGATCCCGCGCTGGTCGAACGTGGGCGCGCGCTGTTCAATGGCGGCAATCTTGAGAAAGGCATGCCTGCCTGTACCGGTTGCCACTCGCCGAACGGCGCAGGAATCGCCCTCGCCGGCTTCCCGCACCTGGGCGGCCAGCATTCGCAGTACGTGGCCAAGCAGCTCACCGACTTCCGTGAAGGCAACCGCACCAACGACGGCGACGCGATGACCATGCGCACCATCGCTGGCAAGCTGAGCAATCATGAGATCGAAGCCTTGGCCAGCTACATCCAGGGCCTGCATTAACATTCGGTTAATGCTGTAACGCTAAAGATGAAAGGGCGGCGCGGACCGCCCTTTTTTCTGTCCGCAGCCGTTACACTACAGAACTCGGGCCCTTCGCCACCGGTCACAGCACAGGTCGCGTCGAGGCGACCAATGAATGCTCAGGAGTAAAGCATGCGTAAACTGATTCTCAGCGCCGCGCTGGTCGCTGCCAGCGTCTTCGGTATGACTGCCGTCCAGGCCGCAGAGCCTGCCACTGCCGGCAAGGAATACATCGAGCTGAGCAACCCTGTTCCGGTATCCCAGCCAGGCAAGATCGAAGTGGTCGAGCTGTTCTGGTATGGCTGCCCTCACTGCTACCACTTCGAGCCAACCATCAACCCATGGGTCGAGAAGCTGCCCAAGGACGTCAACTTCAAGCGCGTACCGGCCATGTTCGGCGGCCCGTGGGACGCCCACGGCCAGATGTTCCTGACCCTCGAAGCCATGGGCGTCGAGCACAAGGTTCATGCAGCCGTCTTCGACGCCATCCAGAACCAGCGCAAGCGCCTGACCGACCCGAACGACATGGCCGACTTCCTCGCCACCCAAGGCGTGGACAAGGACAAGTTCCTCGCCACCTTCAACTCGTTCGCCATCAAGGGCCAGGTCAACCAGGCCAAGGAACTGGCGAAGAAGTACGAGATTACCGGCGTACCGAGCATGGTGGTCAACGGTAAGTACCGCTTCGACCTGGGTACCGCTGGCGGGCCGGAAGGCGTGCTGAATGTTGCTGACCAACTGATCGCCAAGGAGCGCGCCGCTAAGTAAGCGGCGAACCCCATGCGCCGCTTCAGGACCGCGCGTGGCATTGGCCTGCACCAGCCGCAGGTCAACGAGCATCACCTGCAGGCCCCGGGCCTGCCCGAGGATGGTCGCCTGCGGCTGCTCAGCTTCAACATCCAGGTCGGTATCAGCACCGAGCGCTACCGGCACTACCTGACCCGCAGCTGGCAGCACCTGCTGCCGCATACCGGGCGGGCCGGCAACCTGCAGAAAATCGGTCAGTTGCTCAGCGACTTCGACCTGGTGGCCCTGCAGGAAGCCGATGGCGGTAGCCTGCGCTCAGGCTACGTCAACCAGGTGGAGCATCTGGCCCAGCTAGGTTCCTTCCCTTACTGGTACCAGCAGCTCAACCGCAACCTCGGGCGTTTTGCCCAGCACAGCAATGGCGTGCTCAGCCGCCTCAAGCCGCAACGCCTCGAAGATCACCCGCTGCCCGGCCCGGCCGGTCGTGGTGCGATCCTGGTGCGTTTTGGCGAGGGTGAGGATGCGCTGATCGTGGTCATGATGCACCTGGCCCTGGGCGCCAAGACTCGCGCCCTGCAATTGGGCTACATCCGTGAGCTGATTGGCGGTTACCGCCACCAGGTGCTGATGGGGGACATGAATACCCACGCCACCGACCTGCTCGAGCATTCGCCCCTGCGCGATCTGGGCCTGATTGCACCCCAGGTCGAAGCCACTTTTCCCAGCTGGCGTCCGCAGCGCTGCCTGGACCACATACTGCTCAGTTCGAGCCTGACCTTGGAGCGGGTCGAGGTGCTGGCGCAGCCGATTTCCGATCACCTTCCCGTTGCGGTAGAGATCCGATTGCCTGATGCACTGACTGTGGATACGCTGCCGGTCTTGAGCTAGATCAGCAAAAGCGCGGCAAGCCCTCAAGTGTTTGCCGGGCGCGCCGACAGTGTGTAACTACACAGCCCACAGATGCATTACCCGTCGCGGATCCAGGCATGACCGAAGAAGCCGAGCGCTGGAAAGAAAAATACCTCAAAAGCATCGAAAAGCAGGAAAAGCTCGAACGCCGCTGGGAAGCGCGCCTCGACCTGCTGCGCCGTGGCCTGGTTCGCAGCACCCTGGCGGCCGAAGGCAGCGACAAGGTCGTCGACCAGTGCATGAAGGAGATGCGTGAGGTTATTCGCAGCGACAACATGGACGCCGGCCTTGCCGGGTTGATTCCGCGTCTGGAAAAGGCGGTGCTGGACTCCGAGCAGCGCCGTGAAACCCGCATGAATCAGGTCAGCGATGCCCTGAACGCGCTGGTTACTCAACTTCAGGGCTTGCCGTTGCCGGGTGAAGTTGCCCGGCCCTTGAAAAAGCTGGCGAAGAAACTCGATGGTGGGGTCGCCCAGTCACGCGAGTTACCGCCATTGCTGGGTGAACTCAGTGGCTTGCAAGGGCGTGCCCTCTCGTCGCTGAGCAAACCGGATGACGAGGCCCGGCCGGGCTTCCTGCAACGCCTGTTCGGCAACCGTGACCAGGAGCCTCAGCATGAGGCCGCTCAGCCTGCGCAACCTGCGCCTGCAATTGCCCCACCTGAAGCCCAACCACAGCCGGATGGGCCCGTGCTGGTGGACTTGCCGCCGCGTGATGCAGACGAGCTGCAACCTCTGACGGCTGCTGCGCCTGACCCAGCGCCTGAGGAAACTGCGCATGTTGCCCAGCCGCAAGTGCCTGCAGAGGCACACCGCACTGAACAACCGCGGGTGGTCCAGCCTGAAGCTGAGCCGCAGGCCGCAGAGGCTCCCGAAATGCCGGAGCAGCCGGCGGACCCGGTGCCGGCGACACTTGAAGAAGTGTTCGCAGGAGACGGCCCCTACGCCCTTCCCGATGCGCTGGAGCCGCCGTACAGCCAGGTTGCCGCACACATCGAACAAACGCTGATCGGCCTGCTGGACGACCTCAGCCTGCCGGAGCGCCACAAGGCTCAGGCCCAGGAAATGCGCGAGCGGGTAGCACGCGGGCTGAACTGGTATGAACTGATCCCGGTTCTCGACGACCTGGCCGTGCTCATGTTGGCGATAACCGACAGCGGCCAGCACGAATTCGAGACTTACCTGCAGCAGCTCAACGAGCGCCTCGACAGCTTCCAGAGCCACCTGCACGAAGCCAGCGCCGGGCATGCCGACAACAGTTCTGCTGCGCGCGAGCTGGACAACCAGCTGCGCGAACAGGTCGGCGGCCTGCAAAGCAGCGTTCAGGGCGCGGTGGATGTGGACAGCCTCAAGCACATCCTGGAAAACCGCCTGGAGACATTGCTTGGCACCATGGACGAGCACCAGCACGAGCGCGATCGCCGCGAGCAGGAACTTGCCGGGCGCCTGCAGGGCTTGGCCGAGCGGGTCGCCAGCATGGAACAGGAAGCCCTTGGCTATCGCGAACACCTGGAAGAACAACGGCAGAAGGCATTGATCGACCCGCTGACAGGGCTCCCCAATCGGGCGGCCTGGAGCGAACAGGTCGAGCGCGAAATGCTCGACTGGCAGGAAAGTGGTGGTCACTTGGCCATGGCGATCCTAGATCTGGATCACTTCAAGCGTATCAATGACAGTTACGGCCACCTCGCCGGCGACAAGGTACTTAAGATCGTCGCCGATCAGTTGCGCAAACGCCTGCGCGTCCGCGATTTCATTGCCCGCTTCGGCGGTGAAGAGTTCGTGCTGTTGTTGCCGCAGACTTCCCCGGCAGCCGCAGCCCAGGTTGCCGAAACGCTGCGCGCGGCGATCGAGGCCTGCCCGTTCCATTTCAAGGGCGAACGCGTGGTCATCACCACATCCATCGGCTTGAGCGCTTTCCGTTCTGGCGAACGTGGCGACCAGGTGCTCAAGCGCGCCGACGCTGCGTTGTATCGGGCCAAGGATCAAGGACGTAATCGCGTGGAACAAAGCTGAACGGGTAGCCTGTGCGCGCTTACGTTATCCTATTGCGTTACTGCCCGATTAGCTTGGCTTCCCACATGAAAACATTGATTTGTGCGTTACTGATGCTGGTACTGGCCGGTTGCTCGACCGGCTTGCGCATCGACCGCAGCCACCCTTCCGCCAACCAGGACAACCGTATCCAGTTCGTTGTCCTGCACTACACCAACGCCTCGCTGGAGCGTTCGCTGGCATTGCTGACACATGGCGAAGTCAGCGCGCATTACCTGATCGGCGACGGCCCGGGGACGGTCTACCAGCTGGTCGACGAGAACCGTCGCGCCTGGCATGCCGGTGACAGCCAGTGGCAAGGGCGCACCTGGTTGAATTCAAGCTCCATCGGCATCGAGATCGTCAACCCCGGGTTCGACGATACTGCCAATGGCCGCGTCTGGTACCCCTACAGCGAGGCGCAGATCCAGTCGCTGATCGCTTTGCTCAAGGATATCGTCAAGCGCAACAACATCGAGCCGCGGCACATCATCGGCCACAGCGACATTGCGCCATCGCGTAAGCTCGACCCTGGCCCGTTGTTCCCTTGGAAGCGCCTGGCGGATGCGGGCCTTGGCGTCTGGCCCGAGCCCAATGCCGTGGCCCGCCAGCAGGCGTACTTCAACGTCAATCCTCCAACCATCGGCTGGTACCAGCAGGAGCTGGCGCGCTTCGGCTATGCCATCGAGCAGACCGGGCAGCTGGATGTCGCTACGCGGCATGTGATCGCCGCCTTCCAGATGCATTTCCGCCCGCAGCGTTTCGACGGCATGCCGGACGCTCAGACCGCTGCCATGCTTTCGGTACTGAATCGCATGCGCTAAGGCGAATCGTATTCGGGCGCCAAACGGCAGAGCCGATTCTCATTCCAGTTGCTATACCTTGTTAATCAACTGGATGCTGCCCATGTCTGCCCTGATTTCTGTGTTGCGCCAATTTTTTTACCGCCCCTGGATGCTGGCCTCCCTGGCAGCGTTGGCCAGCGCCGCCGTATTGCTGACCGCCAGCATCGGTATTGCGCTGCAGCAGATGAAGGAAAGCGAGAGCGCGCAGATGAACGCCCAGGGCGAGCGCTTTCTTGACCGCCTGGAGCAGGTGTTCGGCCAACTGCGCGAGGGCGTTGACGAACTGCAGGCGCAGTCGCTGCGCGGCTGTAGCCCGGCGATGGTTTCGGTGTTGCAGCAAGTAGGTCTGGGTTCGCGCTTCATTTATGAAGCCGCTTATGTGGATGCCAATGTCGCTTGCTCAAACCGGGGCGGGGCCAGGGCCTTCGTGCCAACGCGTGCGCCGGATATCCAGGGGCCGACCTACAGCTACTGGCTCAACACCACCACTGAGCCCAACGAAAACCTCGCTGCCTTGATGCTGGCGCGGGGTAATTTCCTGGTTTCCACCTCGCGTGGGCACCTGACCGACGTGGTTGACCTGCCACCGGGCGGCAGCCTGCTGGTGGTGCTGGATAACGGCACCCGTGCAATCCCGGTGCTGGGCCCGCCCCAGGCGTGGCCGCCCACCAGTGGCTGGCCACCCCCCAGCCAGAAGTCTTTGTTCGAACTGCGCGATCGGCTGGTCTATCGCATGCCGACCAAGTCGCCGGACTACCAGCTGGTGCTGATCGCGCCGCGGGCCAGCCTGCCTTTACGCATGAACGGCATGCTCTGGCTGCTGTTCCCTGGCAGTGTGCTGGCGGCCTGCTGTATCGGCTGGCTGGTGCTGCAGTTGATTCTGCAGCGGCGTTCGATGAGTTCCGAACTGCAGAATGCCCTGCGCCGGGGCGAGTTGCAGGTGCTGTATCAACCCATCATCGAGCTCGACAGCCGTCGCTGTGTCGGTGCCGAGGCCCTGGTGCGCTGGCGCCGCCCGGACGGCTCGCTGACCAGCCCGGATTTGTTCATTCCGCTGGCGGAAAACACCGGGCAGATACGGCAGATCACCGATTTCGTGCTGCAGCGTGTGCTGGAGCAGTTGGGCCAGTTGCTGCGCTCGCATCGCAATCTTTATATTTCGGTGAACCTGGCAGCCTGCGATGTGATGGTGCCTCGCATAGGCCGGGTGGCGGCGCGGCTGCTGGCGTTGCATCGCGTCGCGGCCAGCCAGATTGCCTTTGAAGTCACCGAGCGCGGGCTGATCGACGTGGTGGTGGCGCGTGATAACCTCCAGGCCCTGCGTGCGGTCGGGCATCAAGTGTTGATCGACGACTTTGGCACGGGTTATTGCAGCCTGGCCTACCTGCAGACCTTGCCGGTGGACTGCCTCAAGATCGATAAGGCGTTCATCGATGCCTTGGGGCACGATGCTGCCAGCAGCGGCGTGGCGCCGCACATCATTCGCATGGCCCATGACCTGCACCTGCGGGTGATTGCCGAGGGCATCGAATGCGAGGCGCAGGCCGTGCTGCTCAACAGCGAGGGGGTGAATTACGGGCAGGGCTGGTTGTTTGCCCATCCGCTCAATGCCCGGCAATTCGCCGAACTGGTGACCCGTGGCCGGCAACCAAGGCGGGCGCGGATCGATGATGAGCCTTGAGCGTGTGCCAGGTCAGACTGGCAAGGCCATATAGAACTGGGTGCCCTGCCCGGGCCGGGAAAACACACCCATGCGCCCGCCGTGCAGTTGCACGATCTCCTTGCACAGCGCCAGTCCCAACCCGGCGCCACCTTTCTTGCGCCCAACCTGTACGAACGGTTCGAAGATGCGCCCCTGCTGGCCATAGGCGATGCCCTCGCCATTGTCCTCGACGCTGATGATCATGCGCTCTGCGTGCCGCCGTGCATGCAGGCGGATGCGCCCACCGCTGGCGGTATGGCGGATGGCATTGTGCAGGAGGTTATCCAGCACCCGGTCGAGTTGCGCCACGTCTGCCTGGATGCGTGGCAGCGGTGGCTCCAGGGCTTTGATCAGCTCGATCTGCTTGGCGGCGGCCTGTTCACTGAAGCGTGCCTGCGCCCTGTCGAGCAGGTCGTCGATGGCGCATGGGGCAAGTTCGAGCTTCTGCAAGCCGCTCTGGTAGCGCGAGAAGTTGAGCAGGTCGTTGATCAACTGGGTCAGGCGCTGCATCTCTTCGCCAATGGTCTCCAGCAGATCGCTCTCGCGCGCCTCGGGCGGGAACTTCAAGCGCTCACGCAAAAGGCCGAATGCCATGTGCATGCCCGTGACCGGGGTGCGCAGTTCATGGGAGGCACGCAGCACGAACTCGCTGCGCACACGTTCGAAGGCGCGTTGCTCGGTGACATCGTGCAAGACCATCACTGCACCCAGGATCGGCCCTTGCGGATGGCTGACCGGGGTCAGGCTGTAGGTCAGCAGGCGTGATTCTTCATCGACCTCGATGCTCAGGTCCTCCGGTGGCCGATCCAGGCTGCCGCCGCGCAGGACCTGGCGCAGCTGTTGCTCCAGTTCCGGGCGCTGCAGGGCGTCGGCCAGGCCACTGCCGACCCGGCTGCTGTTCCAGCCCAGCTGCCGCTGAGCGACGGGGTTGAGGTGCTCCAGATGCCCCTGACGATCGATGATCAGCAAACCATCATCGATGCTGTCGAGCACGGCCTGCAGGCGCTGCTGGCCCGCCAACAGCTCATCGACATTGGTTGCCTGGTGCTTGCGCAAGGCGTCGGCCATCAGCCCGAAGCGGCGGGTCAGCTGGTTGAGTTCGACGGCCTGGGTGACCGGCAAGGTGATTTCGAAATCCCCTTGACCGAGCTGGTCGGCGGCCTTGGCCAGCGCCTCGATCGGCTGGCCGAAGCGTCGGGCGATGTTGTGCGCGGTGACGAAGCCTAGCACCAGCACCACCAGCCCCATCAGGCCAAGTATCCCGCAGACCAGCAAGGCGCCGTCACGGGTGCGCTCTTCGCTGCGGGTGATGTAGTCGAGGGCCTGCTTGTGCGAATCGATCAGGTCGGTACGCACCTGGTTGAATGCTGCGCCCAAGGGTTGATCCACGCCCATGCTGCGCGCCGGTGCCGGGCTGTCGCGGTAAGCCTGGAGGAAGGCCTGGTAGTTGCTGCTGGCCTTGCTGAAACCGGTGCGTTCACCCCCTTCGGCCAAGCCATGGTTGAGCAGCTCCTGGAAGGTGTCCTGCAGGGGGCGAAGGCTGTCCGGTGCGGTGTCCTCGTCCAGCAGCAGCATCAGTTGCTCGCCGAGGTTCTGCCGCAGCTTCAGGCCCACTTCCAGCACATGGGTGGTTTCGCGCACCGACTGTTGCTGCACCGTGGCCATCTGCAGCACGCTCACCAACCCTAGCAACAGGCCCAGCAACGCCACGGTCACCAAGGCCGAAATGCTGAGGAAGAGCCGCGTGCGCAGCTTCATTGGCAGCTTCACAGGTTGTACTGCTTGCGCTTGCGGTAGAGCGTGGAGGCGTCGATGCCAAGGGTCTTGGCGGCCTGGTCGAGGGTGTCGCTGGCGGCCAGCACGGCACCGATGTGCGCGCGTTCCAGCTCATCCAGGCTCATGGCCGCACCTACCCGGGGCGCATTGCCTGCCGGTTGTTCGCCCATCCCCAAGTGAATGACTTCCACCCGCTCCTGGGGACAGATGATGCTGGCGCGTTCGATCACATTGCGCAGTTCGCGGATGTTGCCCGGCCAGCGGTAGTTGAGCAGCGCGCTTCGCGCTTCGTCGCTGAAACCACGGGCCGGACGGGAGTATTCCTTGACGAAGCGGGCCAGGAAGCGGTCGGCCAGGGTCAGGACATCCTCGCTGCGTTCGCGCAGCGGCGGCAGGTGCAGGGTGATGACATTGAGGCGATAGAGCAGATCTTCGCGGAAGCGGTTCTCGCGCACCATGTCGTCAAGGTTGAGGTTGGTCGCCGCAAGGATGCGCACGTCGGCGCGGCGGGTGACCGGGTCGCCCACGCGCTCATATTCCTTGTCCTGGATGAAACGCAACAGCTTGGGCTGCAAGGTCAGGGGGAAATCACCGATTTCATCGAGGAACAGTGTGCCGCCATCCGCCTGGTTGACGCGACCCAGGGTGCTCTCGCTGGCACCGGTAAACGCACCACGGGTATGGCCGAACAGTTCGCTTTCCATCAGTTCGGCATTCAGCGATGGGCAGTTGATGGTCACGCAAGCCTTGCGTGCTCGCTTGCTCCAGCCGTGAATGGCGCGAGCCAGCTCGCCCTTGCCGGTGCCCGACTCGCCGAGAATGAGGATATTGGCATCGGTGGTGGCCACCTGGCGGGCGGTCTCCAGCACAGCCATCATTGCCGGGCTGTGCGAGTCGAGGCCGTCCTTGGGTTTGCGGACTTCGCCTTCGAGGGCCTCCAGGCGGGCCGAGAGTTGACGGACCTCCAGCTGCTTGGCGGTAGCCAGGCGCAACTGATCAGGGCTGCAGGGTTTGACCAGGTAATCGGCGGCGCCGGCCTGGATGGCATCGACTGCGGTGTCGATCGCTGAATGCGCGGTGACGATCACCACCCTCATCCAAGGTGCCTGAATACGCATCTGCGCCAGCACATCGAGGCCGTTGTCCTCGCCAAGGCGCAGGTCGAGGAAGCACAGGTCGAACACCTGGCGCTGCAGCAACGCATCAGCCTGTGCGGCGCTGTTGGCCGTGGCCACGCTGTAGCCTTCGTCTTCCAGGCAGTAGCGGAAGGTGCGCAGGATCGCGGACTCGTCATCCACCAGCAGAATGCGGCCTTGGTTGTCCTGGGCTGATTCCATTTACTGCGCTCCTTCGGATATATCTTCAATTAGTGTGGGAAAAATCGGGCAAGTTGCACGGTCAATTGTGAAGGAATCTGTCCTTTGCATGCTAGCCAATGGCCGAGTCTTACCGTGACGCCAGATATCCCGGTAAGTTTCTTAGAGCAGCACGCTGGCACATTGGTTGCGATGATTTTCTGCTTTTGCCAACTAAAAGGAGGTCCAACCGTGTCCCCTAGCATCCGAATGGCCGTGCTGGCGGCCGCCATGCTGTCCATTTGCACACCTGCGTCGGCCGATCCTGTCCAGGACGCTCGCCTGGAGGGTTCGCTGCAAACCGCGTTGGCCCTCAACAGGGTGCTCAACCCGTTCCGCATCAAGGTCGAGGTCGATGGCCAGCTGGCCCGCCTTTCTGGCGAAGTCGAGAACAGCGTCGAGCGCGAGCTGGCCGAACATGTGGCCCTGGCCACACGGGGCATCGAGCAGGTCGACAACCAGTTGCGAGTCAACGCCGAACTGGTCGAGCGCCCGCTGGAGCTGCGTGCCTACGCCCAGCGGCTTGAAGATGTGACCTTGGCGGCGGTGATCCGGGCGCGCTTGCTGTGGAGCCGGATCACGGAAAAAGCGCCTATCGAAGTGCAAAGCAGCGATGGCGTGGTGACCCTGCGTGGCAAGGTCGACAGTGCCGAGGCCAAGGATCTGGCGGGCGTGGTGGCGCGTACCACTGACGGTGTGCACCTGGTCAACAACCTGGTAAGCCTTGATAGCGCGGCCATGGCCAAGGCAAGGGAGAACCCGGCAGGGGCTCAGAACGGGCCGCAGCCAAGCGACAGTTGGGTGGTCGACAAGATTCAGACCAGCTTGCGTTTCAGCCGCAATCTGGACGGTTTGAATATCAAGGTGGCCAGCGAGCAAGGCATGGTGCGGCTGACCGGTGAGGTGGTCAGCAGTGAGCAGAAGACCATTGCCGTGGAGATTGCCCGACAGATCATCGGTGTGCGGGGTGTCGACGCCGATCTGCTCAAGGTGGCGACCAAGGTCGAGGGTTGAATCGTGCAATTCGCACGACCTCAGCAGGGTCATCGTGCAGGATACGTCCTAAGCGGGGTTTCCCATCTATTTTAAGTTATTGATTTTAAAGGATTTTATTTGATCGGGCGGACTGGCATGCAGGCTGCAATTACTTGTTCAGGTTTGAACAGAAAAATTACAGTAGGAGAAGCTGGCATGAACCGCCCATCCGTCAAACGCTCGCTGAATGCCGCACTCCCCGTGCGCCAGTTCCTGTTCCTTGGGATGGCATTGCTGCTGACCTTGGCCGCCGGCCTCTTCTATTACAGCTGGCAGACCGCGCGCCTGGCCGACCAGGTGGCAGCGCAAACCGCGCTGCTGACGCAGATTCAGGCAAGTCGCGCCAACACCTTGGTAAAAGCCGCCGAACCTGTCGGGCAGCGGCCTGCCGCCAACACCTCACCGGCCACCGTCGACAACATTGTGCCCCAGCAGCGCTGGGTGTTCTGAAACGCTGGCCACACCGTTTTCAAAAAAGAAAGGAGAAGCATCATGCTGAGTTGGGCTATCACTTTCCTCATCATCGCCATTGTCGCCGCAGTGCTTGGCTTCGGTGGTATCGCTGGCGCCGCTACGGGTATCGCGAAGATCCTGTTCATTGTCTTCCTGGTCCTGTTCGTCGCCTCCTTCTTCTTTGGACGTGGTCGAGGTTGAAGATGAGCAGGAAGCTATGCGCAGCCCTGGCTGTCGCCGCCGTGATGACAGGCGGTAGTACAGCCGTGCTGGCGGCCAATGATGGCCAGATCCGGGTCGAGCAGTTGCTCGGCTCGGACCCTGAATACCGGGAAACCTGGCAAGACACGATCAAGGGCGAGGAACGCCTGCCCGATTGGGTGATCAACCTGAGCGGCAGCGGCCAGGAGCAGATGTCTGCGGTGACCGAAGACGGGGACAAGTACCTGGTCGGGCCGTTGTGCGAGTCGCCGCAGAACTGCACCTACAAGCGCTTGATCGTAGCGTTCAGCTGGGACAAGGACGACGCCTACGGGATGCTTGTCGAGGTGCCCGAAGGCTTGCCTGGTGACAAGTCGCCGACCCGCCATGCGCAGTATCGTTGGCTGGGCAAGCCGGACGACGGCATGAAGGCCTTGTTGCAAGAGCAACTCAAGCGTGACCCGAACTGGTACTGATCAGCGGTCGCGCGCTGTCATGCAATAGAAGCGGAACCTTTTTATCTTTCCTGCTTCTATGATGCGCCGCCCCGAGGAGGGGCCGCGCATGACCAGGGGGCCGGGCTGTTCTGATTGTTGCAGGATCGGAGTGGCCTAGGGGTACAGGGAGTACCTCCAGTTTTGGGCCGGGTCAGGAAAAGGCAGAATCGGAAGCATCAGGTCGGGGGTGTCTGACAACATCGTAACCTGGCCTGGCTTCCGAGGCGCCATGCCCCGTTGTGCAGATTCCTTTCAGGTTGCTGGCTCCAGGACACATTTTGTGTTGACCGTACATCAACTTTTTTTCGTTCGCTGAAGGGCCGCGCAAGTGGCATTTCGGCCATTCGGATTGTCGAACAGGCCGTTTTCATCTCCCCTCATATCCCGCCAAAACTGCCTAAATATGGCGGTTCGGTCTTGTTCGGATTCCCGAACGTTATAAATCAATGACTTACGTGCGACGCATTTTGACTTGGTGGCATATGCTGTTTCGGCATGGGGTATGCGTTTCCGGCATTAGATTTCAGCCTGTCCCATCGCAATAGTTGCCGCCTTTTCGCTGGCCCGAGCGCCCTGTCGCTCGCTCGCGGTGTCCTTACACGAGGTCCCCGGACGGAAGCCCAAAGCTGCCCGTGACGTTGCCAACGGCTCTGTTACGCGCTTTTCCGGTCGGTACCCGTGACCACTAGAACAAAGGGTAAAGACATGAAGAAGGCAAAACTGAGCCTCGCCTGGCAGATCGTCATCGGTCTGCTCCTGGGTGTTGCAGTCGGCGCGCTGCTGAACCACTTCAGCGCGGAAAAGGCCTGGTGGATCAGCAACGTCCTCCAGCCCGCCGGTGACATCTTCATTCGCCTGATCAAGATGATCGTTGTCCCGATCGTGATTTCGTCGCTGATCGTGGGTATCGCCGGGGTTGGCGATGCGAAGAAACTGGGCAGCATCGGCCTGAAGACCATCCTCTACTTCGAGGTGGTGACCACCATCGCCATCGTTGTCGGCCTGGTATTGGCCAACCTGTTCCACCCGGGCGCCGGCATCGACATGAGCACCCTGGGTACCGTCGACATCTCCAAGTACCAGGCCACTGCAGCCGAGGTGCAGCATGAGCACGCGTTCATCGAGACCCTGCTCAACCTGATCCCGTCGAACATCTTCGCAGCGCTGATGCGTGGCGAAATGCTGCCGATCATCTTCTTCTCGGTGATGTTCGGCCTCGGCCTGTCGAGCCTGCAGGCCGACCTGCGTGAGCCGCTGGTGCGCACCTTCCAGGCTGTGTCGGAGACCATGTTCAAGGTCACCCACATGATCATGAACTACGCCCCGATCGGTGTGTTCGCCCTGATCGCCGTGACTGTTGCCAACTTTGGCTTCAGCTCGCTGCTGCCGTTGGCCAAGCTGGTACTGCTGGTGTACTTCGCCATCGCCTTCTTCGCCTTCATGGTGCTGGGCCTGGTAGCGCGCCTGTTCGGCTTCTCGGTGATCAAGATCATGCGCATCATGAAAGATGAACTGATCCTCGCCTATTCCACCTCCAGCTCCGAGACCGTGCTGCCGCGCGTGATCGAGAAGATGGAGAAGTACGGCGCGCCGAAGTCGATCTGCTCGTTCGTGGTGCCGACCGGCTACTCGTTCAACCTCGACGGTTCGACCCTGTATCAGAGCATCGCGGCCATCTTCATTGCCCAGCTGTACGGCATCGACCTGTCCTGGAGCCAGCAGCTGCTGCTGGTGCTGACGCTGATGGTCACCTCCAAAGGCATCGCCGGCGTGCCGGGCGTTTCCTTCGTGGTGCTGCTGGCAACACTCGGCAGCGTTGGTATCCCGTTGGAAGGCCTGGCCTTCATCGCCGGCGTCGACCGCATCATGGACATGGCACGTACCGCCCTGAACGTGATCGGCAACGCCCTGGCAGCGCTGGTAATTGCGCGCTGGGAAGGCATGTACGACGCCGCCAAGGGCGAGCAGTACTACGCCTCGCTGATGGCAGACAAGCAGGAAGCTGCCGTGGTTGGCGCAGCCGTCAAGCGCTGAGCCTGACCTGCTGAACCAGAAAGCCCCGACTTGTCGGGGCTTTTTGCTGTCTGTGGGTTTGTACAGGCGGGTTGCTAACCATTGTGGGAGCGGGCGTGCCCGCGAACATCGGCGAAGCCGGTGCCATCCACCGCGGTGCCTGCTTCGCGGGGACGCCCGCTCCCACAAGGCTGTCCATCAGGCCTGAGGGCTCCAGCCAGGGGCGCCGATACGCTATCATTCGGGCATTTTTCAGGGGGAACACACGGATGCTCAACGGCCTTTGGCTCGGCTTTTTCCTGGTGGCGGCCGTCTCCGCCCTGGCCCAATGGCTGGTCGGTGGCAATGCCGGCATCTTCGCCGCGATGGTCGAGAGCATCTTCGCCATGGCCAAGCTGTCGGTGGAGGTCATGGTCCTGTTGTTCGGCACCCTGACCCTGTGGCTGGGCTTCCTCAAGATCGCTGAAAAGGCCGGCATCGTCGAATGGCTGGCGAAGGTGCTCGGGCCGCTGTTTGCCCGCTTGATGCCGGAAGTGCCGCCCGGCCACCCGGCCCTGGGCCTGATCACCATGAACTTCGCTGCCAACGGCCTGGGCCTGGACAACGCCGCCACGCCGATCGGCCTCAAGGCCATGCGCGCACTGCAGGAACTCAACCCCAGCAGTACGACGGCGAGCAACGCGCAGATTCTGTTCCTGGTACTCAACGCCTCGTCGCTGACCCTGTTGCCGGTGACCATCTTCATGTATCGCGCCCAGCAAGGCGCCACCGACCCTACCCTGGTGTTTCTGCCGATCCTGCTGGCCACCAGTGCCTCGACCTTGGTCGGCCTGCTGTCGGTGGCGGTGATGCAGCGCTTGCGCCTGTGGGATCCGGTGGTGCTCGCCTACCTGATCCCCGGTGCGCTGCTGCTGGGCGGCTTCATGGCTTTCCTGGGCACCCTGTCGGCGGCCGCGCTGGCCAGCCTGTCGTCGATCCTCGGCAACCTGACCTTGTTCGGCGTGATCATTCTGTTTCTACTGATCGGCGCGCTGAAGCGGGTGCAGGTGTACGAAACCTTCGTCGAGGGCGCCAAGGAAGGTTTCGACGTGGCAAAGAGCCTGCTGCCTTACCTCGTGGCCATGCTGGTCGCCGTGGGCGTGCTGCGGGCATCGGGCGCACTCGAGCTGGCCCTGGATGGCATCCGCCAGGCTGTCAACTGGGCGGGCCTGGATACCCGCTTTGTCGAGGGCCTGCCCACGGCGCTGGTCAAGCCGTTTTCCGGTAGCGCGGCGCGGGCCATGCTGATCGAGACCATGCAGACCCACGGCGTCGACAGCTTCCCGGCCTTGGTGGCAGCGACGATTCAAGGCAGCACCGAAACCACGTTCTACGTGGTGGCAGTATATTTCGGCGCAGTCGGCATCCAGCGTGTGCGCCACGCCGTGGGTTGTGCCCTGCTGGCCGAGCTGGCCGGTGTGATTGCAGCCATCTGCGTCTGCTACTGGTTCTTTGCCTGAACCTGATGCTGAGCCTGGCTGCTTTGCGCTACGGTCCAGTTCACCACCAGCCTGGCCAGCTGATCGCTGGCTGCGCCAAAGCCGGCGACCACGGCTGACACCTGGGTATCCGCCAGCGGCTGGCGTACTTCGAAGCGTTTGCTGCTGAGGATACGCTGGCTGCGGCCTTGCACCAGGCGTGCGTCGTAGCGGATCACCACGTCCACCTTGCCCCCCGGCTGGTACTCGCTCTGGAACGCTTGCAGTTCGCCGCTCAGCTCGTAATCGGCCTGCAGGTTGCTGTCGTCAGCGCTCAGCCGCTGCACCCGGCCGTCGCGCTGGAAGCCATCGAGCAAGCGGTTGCGCACCAGCAACGGGACCGGGTCGCTCCAGCGGGCGCCCTTGTAGTTGCTGATCACATCGCCTTGGGGGATCACTGCGATGCGTGGCCCGGCCAGCACTTCGCTGGCCAGTGGCTTGTTCAGGCGCAGAGACCAGGCCACCGGGGTGCTGCTGTGGCTAGCCTGGTTGACCGGCAGGCGGTAGACATCCACCGGTTCGCTCTGCGGCAGGATCGAGCAGGCGCTGGCCAGGCTCAAGGCTGCTGTCAGGGCCAGCAGGCGCAGCGATGGGGTCATGGCTGGAACTCCTTGTTGTTGTCACGGCCCAGCAGGTAGCCGCTCGGGTCAGCTTCCAGGCGCCGGGAAATACCCTTGAGCGAATTGAGGGTTTCGCGCAGCTCGCGGATGGCCGGGGTCAGCTGGTTGAGCCCCTGGGCGCCGTCGTCGATGGACTGGCGATTGTCTTGCAGCAGGCTGTTGAGGGTCGCGGCGCTGGCGGCCAGCGACTGCATGGCCTGCTCCGCGCTGCCGATGGCTTGCTTGCCCTGGGTGCCGAGCAGGCCGTTGGCATTGCGCATCAGCGCCTGGGTTTCGGCCAGGGTGGCATTGGCCTGCTTGCCGACCTGGGCCAGCTGGGCGATTGCCTCGCTGATACCGCCGTTCTGGTTGGCGAAGGCACCGGTGGTGTGGTCGAGGTTGGCCAGCGTGTTGCTCAGGTGCTCGATGTTGCTGTCCGAGAACATCTGCGTGGCGTTGTGCAGCAGCATGTTGATGTTGGTCACCAGGTCACTGCTGTCATTGAGCAGGCGTGAGATCGGCGAAGGTGAGGCGACGATCACCGGCAGCTTGCCGTCCTTGCCCTTGAGTTCCGGGCTGTGCGGCGTGCCGCCGCTGAGCTGGATGAACGAGTTGCCGGTGACCCCGGCCAGGGTCAGCTTGGCCTGGGTGTCTTCCTTGACCGGGGTGTCACCGCTCAGGCGCACGCGGGCCAGCACCCGGCGTGGGTCTTTCGGGTCCAGGCGCAGGCTGGTGACATCGCCGACCTTGATACCGTTGTACTGCACCGGGCTGCCGCGGGACAGCCCGGAGACGGCTTCGTTGAAGATCACCTCGTAGTCCTTGAAGGCGTCGTCGACGCTGGACTTGGTCAGCCACAGGCCGAACAGCATGGCGCCAGCTACCACCAGCACCGTGACCAGGCCAATCAGGACGTGATGAGCTCGGGTTTCCATTGTTCAGTGCTCCTGCCTGGCGCTGGCGGCAGCGTGTTCCGCTGCGCGCCCGCGTGGGCCGTGAAAGTACTCGTGGATCCAGGGGTCGTTGGTCTGCTCGACTTCGGCCAGAGGGCCGGCGACCAGCACCTTCTTCTGTGACAACACGGCGATGCGATCGGTAATGGTGTAGAGGGTGTCGAGATCATGGGTGATCAGGAATACGCTCAGGCCCAAGGCATCGCGCAGGGTCAGGATCAACTGATCGAAGGCGGCAGCACCGATCGGGTCGAGGCCGGCGGTGGGCTCGTCGAGGAACAGGATGTCCGGGTCCAGCGCCAGCGCGCGCGCCAGGGCAGCGCGCTTGATCATGCCGCCAGAGAGCGACGCAGGGTATTTGTCGGCAGCGGAGATGGGCAGGCCAGCCAAGGCCAGCTTGACCCCGGCCAGGTGTTCGGCATCGGCGCGCGACAGGCCAGCGTGCTCGATCAGCGGCAGGGCGACGTTTTCGGTCACGGTCAACGACGAGAACAGCGCACCTTTCTGGAACAGCACACCGAAGCGGCGTTCGACCAGTGAACGCTGTTGCTCGCGCAACCCGGCCAGGTCTTCGCCGAATACCTTGATCTGCCCTTCGTCAGGGCGGCGCAGGCCGATGCTGCTGCGCAGCAGCACCGACTTGCCGCTCCCCGACCCACCGACCACCGCGAGGATTTCGCCGCGGTACAGGTCGAGGTCGAGATCCTTGTGTACCACCTGGCTACCGAAGCGATTGCAGATGCCCCGTGCCTCGATCACCGCTTCCCGGCCACTCACCAGCCCATCTCCATGCAGAACAGCGCTGCCACCGCATCCAGCACGATGACCACGAAAATCGATTGCACCACGCTGGAAGTGGTGTGGGCACCGACCGATTCGGCGCTGCCGCTGACCTTGAAGCCCTCGAGGCAACCGATGGCGGCGATCAGGAAGGCGAAAATCGGCGCCTTGGCCAGGCCGACCAGGAAGTGCTGCACGCCGATGTCGGATTGCAGCAGCGACAGGAACATGGCCGGCGATATCCCCAATGACAGGGCACAGACCACCGCTCCCCCGACGATGCCGCAGATCATCGCGACGAAGGTCAGCAAGGGCAGCGAGATCAGCAGCGCCAGTACCCGCGGTACCACCAGCAGCTCGATGGGGTTAAGGCCCAGGGTGCGGATGGCATCGATCTCTTCATTGGCCTTCATCGAGCCGATCTGTGCGGTGAAGGCACTGGCGGTGCGCCCGGCCATGAGTATGGCGGTCAGCAGTACGGCGAATTCGCGAAGAAACGAGAAGGCCACCAAGTCGACGGTGAACACGGTTGCACCGAAGTCGGCCAGCACCGTGGCGCCAAGAAAGGCCACCACGGCGCCGACCAGAAAGGTCAGCAAGGCCACGATGGGGGCTGCATCCAGCCCGGTCTGCTCGATGTGCGCGATCACCGGGGTGACACGCCAGCGGTGTGGCTGCAGCAGGCGGCGCAGCAGGGTTTCGATGATCAGGCCGAGGAAGCCGAGCAGCTGCAGGGTGTCCTGCCACAGCGTGCCGACCGCGCAACCGATACGCTCCAGCAGCACCAGCACCACGTTGCGCTCGGGCTGCTTGACCGGGATACAGTAGTCCTGCACCGAGCAGTACACATTCTTGAGCAGGGCACGACTGGCTTCGGGCAGGCTATGGGTGCACTGCGAGAGGCGCTCGGAGCCAAGCAGCTCGGCCAGCAGTGAGGCCCCGGCGGTGTCCAGGCGGCCCAGCTGGCTGAGGTCGGCGATGGTGTCGGCACCATACTGCGTGCGCAGGCGCTCGCTGTCGCGCTTGAGGCTGGCGTAGTGAGCCAGGGTCCAGTCACCGGCGATCCGCAGGCAGGCCGGTTGGCAACGGGTGTCCAGGGTGGCGCTGGGGGTGGTCATAGGCTCCATGCATCCGGCTGGGCTAGAGGCTGATCATAGCGCAGCGGGCATGGAGCGGTTTGTTGAAAATGTGCTGTCGTGCGCCCAGCGTCACGGCGCAGGCGCGTCGTCCACCACCTTGAAGCGCAGCACGCCGATCATCTGGCCGTCTTCGGTCAGCACTCGGACCTGCCACTTGCCCACCGGGTTGGGCGGGAAGTTCTGCTTGTGGGTCCAGGCACGGTAGCCTTCCTTGCGCCCGCCGTGGATATCCAGGGCAATGCGATCGACTTCCTGGCCGTCCTTCTGCCACACATGGTAGATGCGTTCGTCCAGGCCGCGCGGCGCGTTGATTGCGGTATAGGCGTACAGGCCATTGCTGCGGATGCGGCTGGCGGCCACCTCTTCCAGCGATTCGCCCGGTTGACGATTGAGTACTTCGGTGCTGACCGCCACGTCCGTCATCCACAGTGTTGCGGGCGGCACCCACGAACGCAGCAACCAGCCACTGCCGCCCACCGCCAGGGTCACCAGTACCAGTGCCACGCCGCGGCGCCAGGTATTGACCGGGAAGCTGCTGATCAGGCTTGGGAACGACAGCGCCATGGCGGCGATCAATGACAGCTTGAAACTCTGTGCAGTGGTCAGGTGAAGGATGATCGGTAGCGCGGTCAGCAGTGCGGCGAACAGGGTCAGGGTGTGCAGTGCAAGGAACAGCCAGCGCCGGGGTGCCAGCCACTTGTAGTAGAGCGGGTCGATGATCGAAATGAGCCCGGCGGCCCCAAGCAGGCCGGTAAACACCAACTGGCCGCTGTTCCAGGTGGTGGTGATGAAGAAGAACGGCAGAACGAAGAACAGGCTTTCCTGGTGAATCATCTGCGTTGCGTAGCGCAGCAACGGCTGCGGGATCTCGCGCTTGAAGGTGCGCGCGAACAGGCCGGTCAGGGTGTTTTCCAGCATCAGCCAGACCCAGCTGACCAGCATGAGGATGGCGATCCAGCTGGCCAGGCTGGCCTGGCGATCGACCAGGATGAAGCTGCCGATACCGGAAAGGAAGCCACCGAGCGCGATGACGCCGGGGTAGCGTTTGAGCAGCTCGATGACGCGCTGGACGAAGTGGGGTATTGGGGGCATGGGTCTGCAACACGAATATGAAGTGGCTGTACCGGCCCTTTCGCGGGTAAACCCGCTCCCACAGGGGTCGCACGGCATTCAACAGCTGTGCACTACCTGTGGGAGCGGGTTTACCCGCGAAGAGGCCGGTACTGGCAAAAGGATACCGCTGATTCACTGCTGCCGTGTAGCACCACTCGGTCGTTCCGGCTTGTGCCGACGCCAGCGCAGCAGCCCCAGCGCCAGTATCAGCCCCAACAGCAAGGCAACCAGGCCATAAAGCTCGTCGTACCCCAGGAACGGCTTTTCGATCCGCAAGTAGCCCTGCTCCTTGAGCAATTCCTTCAGGGCCGCATTGGCCTCTTCCAGCGTCACCTGGCGCAGCTTGCGTGCCGGGTCGGCAAAGCGGCCGTTGTTGTAATCGTTCAGCGCCCCCCAGTAATAATCGGCCAGCGCACTGTTGCCCTGAGTGCTCCAGCTTTCCTTGGCCACGGCGGCATCCTTGATGCGGGCAAAGGTGTCCGGGTCGAGGCCTTCCTTGCGCAAATGATCGAACAGTTGCTGCATGACCTTCACGGCGTGGTCGATATCCTCGCGCTCAAGGTCGGCATTGAGGCTCAGCATACCGCTGTCGCCAAAGCTCTCACGTTGTACCGACGGCCCATACGACAGGCCGTTGCGCAGGCGCAGCTGGTCGTACAAGGCCCAGTCGAGGTAGCGCGACAGCAGGTCAAGGGTCTGTTGATGGTCATTGTCCAGAACCGGCTCGATGAACAGCCAATGCAGCTTGACGCTATCGCCCAACAGGCCATGGGTCAGGTCGCGGCGCTGCTCGGCCTGTTCGCTGATGCTTTCAAGGTTGCGCCGCTCTTCCGGCTCGGTGGCAGGCAGTTCGCCGAAGGTGCGCTCCAGATAGGCCGGCAGCAGCCGATCCAGGCCGCCGACGACGATCAAGGTCATGTTATTGGCGGCGTACCAGCGGTCACGCAGGGTTTTCACCTGCTCCAGGGTCATGTCCGCGACGTTGGAGCGCTCGGGGCATTTCAGGCCTAGTTCGGTGGCCAATTGATCGCTGGCCGGGTGGCCGATGTCCTGACGGTCGAGCCAGCGCTGCAGGTGGCCATAGTGGCCGCCATCCTCGCGCTCGATGATGCGCTTGGCCGTGGCCAGGGCTTTGGCGTCGATACGCGTGTCGCGGATGATCGCCAGCAACAGGTCGAGCACCTTGCGCTGGTTGCGTGCCGGCGCCTCGATGACAAACGTCGTGTCGGCGCTGCTGGTGTAGGCGTTCCACTCGCCCCCCAGGCTTTGCAGTCGTTCTTCCAGTCCGCCTTCACCAGTTGCGTCGATGCCGGTGAACAGCAGGTGTTCGAGCAGGTGCGGCAACTCTTTCTGCTCGCAGTCGAAGTCATCCAGGCCAACGCCTACCACCAGGCGGATCGCCACATGGTCGCGCTCGTAACCGGACTTCAGGATCACCTGCAGGCCGTTGGGCAACAGGTAACCCTCGACCCGCGAGCGATCGAGGGCAAATGAGGGCAGGCTGCAGATCAGCAGGCAAACGAACATCAGGCAACGCATGGGCGAGCGACGGTCTCCAGGTGTGCGAGATCAGGACAGGTGGGCATCTTCCGGGACGCTGTCGAGCAGCAGCCCGCCAGTGTCCGAGCCACCCAGTACCACATAGGCACTGCTGCAGAACAAAGAGTTCAACCGCTTCATGTCGGCGATCAGCTCCAAGTGTAGCGAACTCGTCTCGATACTTTGCACCACCTTACGTTGCAAACGGCTGACATGGGCATGCGCCAGGCGCCGTTCCTGGGCGCGAAAACGGCGCTTTTCGCGCAGCAGCAGGCGTGCGCTTTCCGGGTCGGCACTGAGAAACACCGACAGCCCCAGGCGCAGGTTGGCCAGCAATTGTTCCTGCAGCCCGGTGAGTTCCTCCAGGCCGACCTGGGAGAACTCCCGGCGCTGGCTGGTTTTCTGCTGTTGCACCTTGCGCAGCATGCGTTCGATCAGGTCGCAGGCTAGCTTCAGGTTAATCGCCAGCTCGATGATTTCGGCCCAGCGCCGGTTGTCCTGGTCGCTGAGGTCTTCCCGCGGCATCTGCGCCAGGTACAGCTTGATCGCGCTGTACAGCGCTTCGGCATCTTCGCTCAAGGCCCGCACCTGCTGGGGCATGGCGGTATGGGTACCGCGCAAGGCGCCGAGCATGGCCTCCAGCAGGCTGTCGACAATGTCCCCCAGACGCAGGGTTTCACGCGCGGCATTGGCCAAGGCCAGGCTAGGCGTGGCCAGCGCCGAGGCATCGAGATGGCGCGGGCGTATCTGGCCGTTGCCAGCCTCGCGTTCGGGTAGCAGTGCGTTGCACAGGCGGCCCATGGGTTTGACCGTCGGCAGCATGATCAGGCAGCGCAGGGTGTTGTAGAGCAGGTGGAAGCCGATTACCAACTCCTGTGGGCTGAAGCTCAGGCTGTCCATCCACTCCACCAGCGGATGCAGCACGGGGATGATCAGCACCAGGCCGATCAGCTTGTACAACAGGCTGCCCAAGGCCACGCGGCGCCCTGCGGCGTTCTGCATGCTGGTGCTGATGAAGGCCAGCAGGCCGCTGCCGATGTTGGCGCCAACGACCAGGCCGATGGCCACCGGGAGGCTGATGACTTCGGCCCCGGCCAGGGTCGCGGTAAGCAGCACGGCAGCCAGGCTGGAATACGACACCATGGCGAACAGCGCACCTACCAGGGCGTCGAGCATGATGTCGCCGGTCAACGATGCGAACAGCACCTTCACCCCTTGTGCATGGGTGATCGGCGTCGCCGCCTGCACGATCAGCTGCAGGGCCAGGATGATCAGGCCCAGGCCGATCCCCACGCGGCCCAACTGGCCTGCACGGGTCTGTTTGCGCGAGAGGAAGAAGATCACCCCGAGGAACACCAGCAGCGGCGATAGCCACGACAAGTCCAGGGTCAGTACCCGTGCCATCAGCGCGGTACCCACGTCGGCACCGAGCATGATCGCCAGCGCTGGGGTCATGGCCATCAGGCCCTGACCGACGAAGGAGGTAACCAGCATGGCGGTGGCATTGCTGCTCTGCACCACGGCAGTGACCACGATGCCGGCGATGAACGCCAGAGGCCGCCGGTTCATGTTCTGGCCGAGCACGCGGCGCAGGTTGGAGCCGAACACCCTGAGGATGCCGGTACGAACGATATGCGTGCCCCATACCAGCAAGGCTACGGCAGAGAGCAGGTTGAGCAGGGTCATCATGGTCGAGCCCCCCTTTTGTTCTCGGGCTCCGGCGCTGGAGCCAAAATGTGTGAAGCCGTAAGCCTGGCCCGGGGGTGGGTGTTTTGATCCAGTGCTTACTCAAGCTTTAGTTGTTTTGCGGACCTCGCGCCAGCTTGGCACGCTCTGCAAGCATTTGAAATATTTGTGTCATGAAAGGCTGTACATGAAAAAGGCCCCGGAGGGCCCTTTACGCTGCGTGTCCTGATCTTATTGATCCGGAATGTCCTTGCGCAGTTTCACCGGGTCGTGCTCCTTGCCCTGCTTGCGCGCCATGGCGGTGCGCATGCGGATGTTGATCGCCTCGACGGCCAGCGAGAAGGCCATGGCGAAGTAGACGTAACCCTTCGGCACGTGCACGTCGAAAGATTCGGCGATCAGCACGGTACCAACGACGATCAGGAAGGAAAGGGCAAGCATCTTCAGCGACGGGTGCTTGTCGATGAAGTCGCTGATGGCGCCGGCGCAGGCCATCATCACCAGGACGGCGACAACGATGGCGGCGATCATCACCGGCACGTGCGAAACCATGCCGACGGCAGTGATCACCGAGTCCAGGGAAAACACGATGTCGATGATGGCGATCTGAATGATGGTGTACAGGAACTTGCCGCCAGCGCCCTTGGGTTCGTCGGCGCTCTCTTCCTCGCCTTCCAGGCCGTGGTAGATCTCCTGCGAGCTTTTCCACAGCAGGAACAGGCCGCCGCAGAACAGGATCAGGTCGCGACCGGAAATGCCTTGGCCGAACACCTCGAACAGGTCGGCAGTCAGGCGCATCACCCAGGTGATCGACAGCAGCAGCATGATCCGGGTGACCATGGCCAGGGCCAGGCCGAAGATCCGGGTGCGCGGCTGCATGTGCTTGGGCATGCGGCTGACCAGGATCGAGATCATGATGATGTTGTCGATCCCGAGGACAATCTCAAGCGCCGTGAGGGTAAAAAAGGCAACCCAGATTTCCGGGCTGGTCAGCCATTCCATGTGTATTCCTTCAAACGATAAAGGCGATGCACCCTTTCAGGGCGCATCGCATGGGTAAAGCGTGTTAATTAAAGACTACTGAACAGCGGGAAAATGCCCATCAGCAGCGCGGCGAGCATTATGCATAGGCATACCAGCACTGCCCACTTCAGCGTGAAACGCTGGTGATCGCCGAACTCGATGCCGGCCAGGGCCACCAGCAGGTAGGTCGAAGGTACCAGCGGGCTGAGCAGGTGAACCGGCTGCCCGACGATCGAGGCACGGGCCATTTCCACCGGGCTGATGCCGTAATGGCTGGCCGCTTCCGACAGCACTGGCAGCACACCGTAGTAGAAGGCGTCATTGGACATGAAGAAGGTGAACGGCATGCTCACGATCGCGGTGATCACCGCCAAATACGGGCCCAGGGCCTCAGGGATGACTGCCAGCAGGCTCTTGGACATTGCCTCGACCATGCCGGTACCGGACAGGATGCCGGTGAAGATGCCTGCGGCGAAGATCAACCCGGTCACGGCCAGCACACTGCCAGCGTGGGCGGCGATGCGGTCTTTCTGCTGCTGCAGGCACGGGTAGTTGACGATCATGGCAATGCTGAAGGCGATCATGAACAGCACCGGCAGCGGCAGCACGCCTGCGATCAGTGCGACCATCAGGCCGGCGGTCAGGGCACCGTTGAAGTAGATCAGTTTGGGGCGGCGCGCTTCAGGGAACTGCGACACGCTGATTTCGCTGTGATCGATGTCATCGGTCGGCAGGTGCAGTTCACCCAGGCGGGCACGTTCGCGTTTGCCGTACATGTAGGCGATGGCAAGGATCGCCAGCACGCCGAAGGCCATGGCCGGGATCATCGGCACGAAGATGTCCGACGGGTCTACGTGCAGGGCGCTTGCTGCGCGGGCGGTCGGGCCGCCCCAGGGGGTCATGTTCATCACCCCGCCGGCGAGGATGATCAGGCCGGCCATGATCCGTGGGCTCATGCCCAGGCGGCTGTACAGCGGCAGCATGGCGGCGCAGCAGATCATGTAAGTGGTGGCGCCGTCACCATCGAGCGACACCACCAGGGCCAGCACTGCAGTACCGACCGAGACTTTCAGCGGGTCACCCTTGACCAGCTTGAGGATCTTGCGCACGGCCGGGTCGAACAGGCCGGAGTCGATCATCAGGGCGAAGTAGAGAATGGCGAACATCAGCATCACGCCAGTGGGCGCAAGCTTACTGATGCCCTCGAGCATCATCGGGCCGATCTTGGCGGAAAAGCCGCCGAACAGGGCGAACAGGATGGGTACCAGAATCAGCGCGATCAAGGCCGACAGGCGCTTGGTCATGATCAGGTACATGAAGGTGATGACCATGGCAAAGCCGAGGAAGGTCAGCATGGCAATACTCCAGGCGTGGCGCGGCGAAAGGGATGGCTATTCGGGCGGATCAGCGCGTTTGGCGCTGCACGGGGAGCATGGGTCGGGGGGCTACATGAAGGCGGGCGCAGGAATACATCAGAATCACCATTGTTGTTGTTGATGGGCCGGGCGCGGAAATTTCCGGGTGCCCTGGCTGACCGGTCTGATGCCGGTAGTGGCGGCTATCCTAGGGGGGGAAGCTTTCAGCCAGCTTTCGCCGGAAAAACGGCGACGGGAGGTAGGTGATGCAGGATGTAACCGAGGGTGGCTGCCATTGCGGCGCCTTGCGCTATCGGCTGCAGGGTGACCTGACGGATGTCGCCCATTGCCATTGTTCGATCTGCCGGCGGGTCAGCGGCGGGCTGGTGGTGACCTGGCTCACCCTGCCCCGTTCGGGTTTCCGCTGGATGGCAGGAAGGCCTCAGTGCTATGTGGCACCGGCCAGTTGCAAGCGGTATTTCTGTGGGGAATGTGGGGCGCATGTGGCACTGGTGACCGAGCATAGCCCGGGAACCATCGATGTGACCGTGGCGACGCTGGACCACCCGGAGCAGGTGCCGGCCAGGCGGCATATCTGGACGACAAGCCGATTGCCCTGGATGCACCTGGATGAAGGGCTGCCAGAAGAATTAGAGGAAAAACTCTAAGCCTTGTGCTGGTTTTACCGGCCCTTCGCGGCTAAAGCCGCTCCCACAGGAGTGGCGATCCCTGTGGGAGCGGCTTTAGCCGCGAAGAGGCCAGTGCAGGTCATCAAGGCAATTGCAGGCCACCAGCCGCCTTGTGCAGGGCGCGCAAATGTTCGCCAATGTGCTTCACATTGGCCTCGACCGCAGCAATTTCCTTCGCCCGCGACGGCTCCAGCAGTGCCCTCACCTCTTTGTCCAGGTCGGTACTCAGGCGCAGCAGCTTGGCCTGTCGCTCGGCACTGACCTGCTCCAGGTGCGCGCGCTCGTCCGGCTGCGGCAAGCCATAGCCTTTGGCATCCAGCAACTCGGCCGGGCGGCTGAGGAAGCCGCTGTTGGCGAGCATCTGCTTCAGGGTCTCGTCGGCTTTGTTGATGCTGCCGTCCTTCAGCGCTGCAGCGTTCAGGTAACGCTGTTTCACTTCGTCCTGAGCCAGCAGCAACTGCCGGCGCAGGCTGGCCTGTTCGAGCAACAGCAAGGCCGCGCTGGTGCGCAGGTCGGCCTTGTCGAACCACGGGCGCCTCTGCTCTGCATCCAGGGCCAGCCAGTCCTCGACTTCGGTCTGCCTGATCGGCAACTGCTTGCGCAGCACATCGAACATGGCCTGGTAGCGCTCGCGGTAGGAGTCGAAGCGGTAGCCCAGGCGCAGGGCTTCTCGCGGGTCGTCGAGCACACGGGTATCGGCCAGCCCCCTGCCCTTGAGCACGGCCAGCAACCCATTGGGCATGATGCTGTCGAGATCATTCAGGCGTGGGTTGGCGGTGCCGCTGCGCAACAGCTTCAAGGATTCCACTGCGCAGTTGTTGGACAGGAACCAATAGTTGCCGTCGTAGCTCCAGTGCATCTCGGCCGCCTGGCGCACCAGGTTCTCGATTTCGTCGCGGTTGAGCTTCAGCGGTACCGAGGCCAGGCTGCGCAGTTCGGTCTTGGTGTATTCATCGATCACCTGGCCCAGCGGCAACACGAACAGCCGTGAGGGATAGGCACCTACCAGCCCGTCCCAGCTGGACAGTTGCACATCGTTGACGAAAGCGCGGTAAGACAGCACCAGGCTCTGGTCGAGGTCCAGGCGGCAATCCGGCCCGCGGGGGCGGCCGGGTTTGCAGATCACCAGGCGCAGCATGCTGTGGCCCCAGCGGCTCACCAGGTTCTGGTTGGCTTCAGCAAGCAGGAAGTCGACCTCGTAAACCCGTTCTGGGTCGATTTCGCCCAGTGGCTGCCGGGCGAAGTCGCTGCCAGCGTTGATGAACGGCAGACCCTTGGCGCAAGTGTTCTGTGGCGGTGCCCAGCCGAAGTGGTCACGCAGGTACTGGTTGAGCGCCGGGCGACGGCAGCCGTAGCTCGGGTCGAGGAGGAAATACTCCATGTTGACCGCGATGTATTCCTTGGGACTGCTCAGCTCATAACTGTCGGGGCTGCGCATGAACTGCGCGTTGTGCTGCTCGCGTTCGCCACGACGGCCGACGTATTGCGGCCAGCCGGCCAGGTGGAGAAAGCGTGGGTCGTCGCTGAGGGTAAAACGGCGTTCGGCCTGACTACGGCACTCTGCCAGCTGACCGATCTTGCCCAGCGCGGCTTGCTGGCGCGCGCAGCGGGCGATCAGCGAGCGCTCGCTGCCAGGCCACAGGCGGGCACGGTCGTAAATATGGGTCAGCTCATGCAGGACGGTGGCCAGCAACTCTTCTCGGACCGTGCCGTGGGGGCGGTTGGTACGCTCGCTGGCGGCACTGCCGTCAGTCAGGCTGGGGAGCAGGCGGCGATTGAGTTCGAGGGTCGATACCAGCGAAGCTTGACCGTAGGCATCGGCTGGCATGTTGTCGCTCCAGCTGACCGATACCCGCCGGTCCAGCCGTTGCTTGAACAGGGGCGGCAGCTTGGCCATGGCTTCGTCGAGCAGGGCCTGGCTGGCTTGGGTCTGTTGCGGGTCGAGGCTGGTCGCCTGCAGCTCAAGCTGCAGGTCAGCCAAGGCGGGCGTGCCCAGCAGCGTCAGGGCGCAGCCGAGCAGCCAGGCACGCACGCGGTTCACAGCGCGAGGATGGCTTCGGCCAGTACTTGGTCGCTGGCGTCGCGCGCTTCAGGCACGCGCTCGCGCAGGGTGCTGAGTGCGGCCTCAAGCTGGGCACCGCGGATATCGCCATTACTGGCGACAAAGCTGGCGGCGTCGTCGTGGGCTTCGCGCACGACTTTGGCGTCGCGGATCGAAGTGGTGGTGTCAGAGGTGAAATCGATCGAGCGGCCAAAGGCGCGCACGATGATGTTGCTGGTGGCCACCAGGGTCTGTGCATGGGCCAGGTCGGCCAGCAGCAACATGCCGAGGGTAGCGGCAATCAGCGGTTTACGCATGGAGCATCTCCGAAAAAATACAGGGAGTCAGGTGTGGTTATTGGACGAGAATTGCTTCTGCCAGTTCAAGGTCGCCGACGGAGTGCCGGGTGCAGTTGTGGCGCAGCGAGTCGAGTGCCGCTTCCAGGCGTGCACCCCGGATCATGCCATCGCTGGCTACGAATGCCGCGGCATCGTCGCGAGCCTGCCTGACCAGTTTGCGGTCGAAGGGGGCAGTGGTGACCTGGCTGGTAACGTAGCCCGTAATGACCAGGCCTTGTGTGGTGGTGTCCATGGCGTGGGCACTGGCCATGGCAGTGGCACTGAACAGCAACGGCAACAGATAACGCATGAGCTTTCTTGACGGCAGGGGAAGTGAAAGACGAAGGCTACCTCAGGTGCGCGGCCGCTAGCCAACGCACCTGCTTTGCAGAGCCCTGATCAGATCGCGAGGATGGCCTGAGCCAGCTGGGCATCACTGGCTTGCAGCTGCGGCATGCTCGAACGGATGTGCAGCAAGGCACTTTCCAGCCGCGAACCACGAATGGCGCCCTGAGTACCGACGAAGCTGGCGGCGTCATCACGGGCGGCCTGCACGATCTTGTCATCGCGGAACGATGAGGTCAGGTCGGAGGTGGCGTCAGTCGAGGCGGCAACAGCACGTACCACGGCATCGGTGGTGACTACGAAACTACTGGCTTGGGCGGTGCTGGCCAGGCCGAGCAGCATGGCGGCACCAATCAGGTATTTACGGGACATGTTCGTGGACTCCTGGACAGGGTTCTGCTTCATCGGACGCTTGCACTGCTGGTCGCGTTACGTGTTCGACAACGGGTTCTAACAGACTGCTGAGCGAAGCGTATCACGCGGTGCTGTTTCTGGATGTTAATGCGAGCGAACGTGGATAACTGTTTCGCTCGATTCTTAAAACATTACAACTGTACTGGTCGCACACGAAATGGCTCTGGGCAGAGCCTTGCGGACAATAAAAAACCCGCTGCAGTCGCCTGCAACGGGTCGGGTAATTCGCGGTGCCGGCCGCAGCCGGCGGACCGGAGCTTAGCGCCAGAATGGCTTGCTCAGCTCTTCGTAACGCTGCGACTCGCTGATACCGGCGTCGGCCAGCAGGCGGGCATCCAGGCGAGCCAGTTGACGGCGGCTGGCCATGCGACGCTGCCACAGCAGCAGGGTGGAGATAGCGCGCAGTGGCAGGGAAGCCTGGGACTGCTGGGCGTTGCTTTCAAAAACCAGACCGGAACTGAGGGTACGTTCCATGATGTTTCATCCTTCCGCTTATGGCGGGATTAGGTAGTGATTTAACTGATGCCAATGATCCTCCTCTGCTGTCCATAACAGTAGATACAGTTCACCAGTAATGCGATGGGCCAGTTAACTGTTTAAGCCAACTGTTGCACTTGAAACAGGCGCAACTGTACCGGTGCGCACTGATCTGGTGCGTATTCGCTTTGCATACACGCTTAAGTGGGCGAAATGGCCCCAAGTTAACGGTACAGTTGTACAGTTTTGAATGAATGAGATGAACGAAGTGTTCGGGTGCTGAGGTTTGACTGTACTGGCCCTGACGCCGGCGTAGCGACGACAGGGCTCGAACAGTGGCGCAGGCTGTATCAGCTGGCGAGCATGCGCCCGGTTTCTTCCAGGTTCTCGTGCCAGCTCAGCGCTTCTCGCAGGATGTGTGGGGTGTGGCCGCCACGCTGGCAAGCGCGTTCGAAATAGTCGTTCAGCGCTGCGCGGTAGTCCGGGTGCACACAGTTGTCGATGATCGCTCTCGCCCGCTCCCGTGGAGCGAGGCCGCGCAGGTCAGCCAAACCTTGCTCGGTGACGAGGATGTCGACGTCGTGTTCGGTATGGTCGACGTGGCTGACCATTGGCACCACGCTGGAAATGGCACCGCCTTTGGCGATCGACTTGGTGACGAACACCGCCAGGTGGGCGTTGCGGGCGAAGTCGCCCGAGCCGCCGATGCCGTTCATCATCCGGGTGCCGCAGACGTGGGTCGAATTGACGTTACCGTAGATATCGAACTCCAGCGCCGTGTTGATGCCGATGATGCCCAGGCGGCGAACCACTTCGGGGTGGTTGGAGATTTCCTGCGGGCGCAGGACCAGTTTGTCCTTGTAACGCTCCAGGTTGCCGAACACGTCGGCATTGCGACGGGTCGACAGGGTGATCGAGCTGCCCGAGGCAAAGCTCAGCTTGCCAGCGTCGATCAGGTCGAATGTCGAGTCCTGCAGTACTTCGGAGTACATGGTCAGGTCTTCGAATGGCGACTCGATCAGGCCACACATCACCGCGTTGGCAATGCTGCCGATACCGGCCTGCAGCGGGCCGAGCTTGTTGGTCATGCGGCCAGCGTCCACTTCCTGCTTCAGGAAATTGATCAGGTGGTTGGCGATGCCCTGGGTTTCGTCGTCCGGTGGCAGCACGGTGGATGGCGAATCTGGCTGGTCGCTGATGACGATGCCGACGATCTTTGCCGGGTCGATCGGGATCGCGGTGCTGCCAATGCGGTCATCGACCTTGACCAGCGGGATGGGCGTACGGGTCGGGCGATAGGTCGGGATATAGATGTCGTGCAAGCCTTCGAGGTTGGCGTTATGCGACAGGTTGATCTCGACGATCACTTGTTTGGCGAAGATCGCGAAGCTGGCCGAGTTACCCACTGAGGTGGTCGGCACGATGTGGCCTTGCTCGGTGATGGCCACGGCTTCGATGACCGCGATGTCTGGCAGCTTGAGTTGCTGGTTGCGCAGTTGCTCGACGGTTTCCGACAGGTGCTGGTCGATGAACATCACCTTGCCGTCGTTGATGGCCTTGCGCAGGGTACTGTCGACCTGGAATGGCATGCGACGCGCCAGCACGCCGGCTTCGGTCAGCTGCTTGTCGAGGTCGTTGCCCAGGCTGGCACCGGTCATCAGGCTGATTTTCAGTGGCGACTGCTTGGCGCGTTCGGCCAAGGCATGCGGCACAGCCTTGGCTTCGCCAGCGCGGGTGAAACCGCTCATGCCGACGGTCATGCCGTCCTCGATCAGGCCAGCGGCATCGGCCGCACTCATTACCTTGCTGTGCAGGGAGGACAAGCGGATACGATCACGGTACATGGATTGTTATCTCGGGCTACTGAATCTACTGAGGCGCAGTCTAGAGATTTCGCCCTCTGGCGTCCCACGACCATGGTCGTATGAGAGGCCTCGTAATAGAGCCGTTGATCCGGATCAATAAAGCAAAAGCCCCGGCAGATTCTGACCGGGGCTTCCTTTATAGCAGCTGGTTTGCAGCGGCCGTTGTCACTCCACCGCTTTCACCATGTCTTCGATGACTTTCTTCGCGTCACCGAACACCATCATGGTCTTGTCCAAGTAGAACAGTTCGTTGTCCAGGCCGGCATAGCCGCTGGCCATCGAGCGCTTGTTGACGATGATGGTCTTGGCCTTGAAGGCCTCAAGGATCGGCATGCCGGCGATTGGCGACTTCGGATCGTTCTTCGCCGCGGGGTTGACCACGTCATTGGCGCCCAGCACCAGCACCACGTCGGCCTGGCCGAACTCGGCGTTGATGTCTTCCATCTCGAAGACCTGGTCGTAGGGCACTTCGGCTTCGGCCAGCAGTACGTTCATGTGCCCAGGCATGCGCCCTGCCACCGGGTGGATCGCGTACTTCACGGTCACCCCGTTGTGGCTCAGCTTCTCGGTCAGTTCCTTCAATGCGTGCTGGGCACGGGCCACCGCCAGGCCGTAGCCCGGGACGATGATCACGCTGTCAGCGTTGCTCAGCAGGAAGGTGGCGTCGTCGGCAGAGCCGGACTTCACCGGGCGCTGTTCCTTCGAGCCTTGCGCCGCGCCGGCATCGGTATCGCCACCAAAGCCGCCGAGGATGACGTTGAAGAACGAACGGTTCATCGCCTTGCACATGATGTACGAGAGGATGGCACCGGACGAACCGACCAGGGAGCCGGCGATGATCAGCATCGAGTTGTTCAGCGAGAAGCCGATACCGGCCGCGGCCCAACCCGAATAGCTGTTGAGCATCGACACCACCACCGGCATGTCGGCGCCCCCGATCGGAATAATGATCAGCACGCCCATGATGAAGGCCAGGACCAGCATCAGGGTGAAGGCGCTGTAGTGGCCGGTGAAGGTGAACAGCAGGCCCAGGGCGATGGTGGTTAGGCCAAGGATCAGGTTCAGCTTGTGCTGGCCAGCGAACTGTACCGGTGCGCCTTGGAACAGGCGGAACTTGTACTTGCCCGACAGCTTACCGAAGGCGATCACCGAACCGGAGAAGGTGATGGCGCCGATGGCTGCACCCAGGAACAGCTCCAGGCGGTTGCCGGTGGGGATCGGGTCGCTGATGGCGGCGACGATGCCCATCGACTGCGGTTCGAGCACGGCGGCGATGGCGATGAACACTGCGGCCAGGCCGATCATGCTGTGCATGAAAGCGACCAGTTCCGGCATCTTGGTCATCTCGACGCGCTTGGCCATGATCGAACCGGCAGTACCGCCAACCAGCAGGCCGACGATCACGTAGCCGATGCCGGCGGTTGCAAGCTCAGCCCCGAGCTTATAGATGAGGCCAACCGTGGTGAGGATGGCGATCCCCATGCCGATCATGCCGAACAGGTTGCCGCGCCGCGAAGTGGTCGGGTGCGACAGGCCCTTGAGCGCCTGGATGAAGCACACCGAGGCGACGAGGTAGAGGAGCGTTACCAGATTCATGCTCATGCTTACTTCTGCGCCTCGTTCTTGGTTTTCTTCTTGAACATCTCAAGCATGCGACGGGTGACCAGGAAGCCACCGAACACGTTGACCGCAGCCAGGGCCACCGCCAGGGTGCCCATCAGCTTGCCGGCCGGGGTCACGGTCAGCGCCGCCGCTAGCATGGCGCCGACGATGACGATCGCCGAAATGGCGTTGGTAACCGCCATCAGCGGTGTGTGCAGCGCCGGGGTGACATTCCACACCACGTGGTAGCCCACATAAATGGCCAGCACGAAGATGATCAGGTTGTAGATGCCATGGGAAATCAGCATGTCTTCCATTGTCGTGCTCCTTAGCCGTTCTTGCGGACGACCTGGCCGTCGCGGCACATCAGGCAGGCCGCGACGATGTCGTCTTCGAGGTTGATGACCAGCGCGCCGTCTTTGTCGAACAGCAGCTTCATGAAGTCCAGCAGGTTGCGGGCATACAGCGCCGAGGCATCTGCGCCTACCTGGGCTGGCAGGTTGGTCGGGCCGACGATGGTCACACCGTTTGCCTGCACCACCTGGTCCGCAACGGTCAGCGGGCAGTTGCCGCCTTGGGCAGCGGCCAGGTCGATGACCACCGAGCCGGGTTTCATCTGTGCCACGGTTTCGGCGCTGAGCAGGGTCGGTGCCTTGCGGCCGGGGATCAAAGCGGTGGTGATGACGATGTCTGCCTGCTTGGCACGTTCGTGTACTGCCTGGGCCTGACGTTGCATCCAGCTGGCTGGCATCGGCCGGGCATAACCGCCGACGCCTTCGGCGCATTCACGCTCTTCGTCGGTCTCGTAGGGCACGTCGATGAACTTGGCGCCGAGCGACTCGATCTGCTCCTTCACCGCGGGGCGTACATCGGACGCCTCGATCACCGCGCCCAGGCGCTTGGCCGTGGCGATGGCCTGCAGGCCAGCAACACCTGCCCCCAGAATCAGTACGCGCGCGGCTTTGACGGTGCCGGCGGCAGTCATCAGCATGGGCATGAAGCGAGGATAGTGGTGGGCTGCCAGCAACACGGCCTTGTAACCGGCGATGTTGGCCTGCGAAGACAGCACATCAAGGCTCTGTGCCCGTGATGTACGTGGCGCGGCTTCCAGCGCGAAAGCGGTGATACCGCGTTCAGCCATCTTGCCGATCAGCTCACTGTTGAAGGGGTTGAGCATGCCTACCAGGAGGCTGCCACTGTTGATCAGGGCCAGTTCCTGGTCGTTGGGGGCGACCACTTTGAGTATCAATTGGGCGCCGTAGGCATCGGCTGCGCTTCCCAGGGAAGCCCCCGCGGCCTCATAGGCACTGTCCGGAATGCTGGCGTTGAGCCCTGCCCCCCGTTGGACGGTGACCTGATGGCCCTGGCCAATCAGTTTCTTGAGGGTTTCCGGGGTCGCAGCGACCCTTGTCTCACCGGTCTGCGTCTCGAGAGGAACACCAATGTGCACGACTATTTCTCCTGCGGTGACCTTTTTGTCTTTGTAAGAGCCAGCACACTACGGATGGTGCGCTGGGGCGGCTGTTGAGCGCCGAGCCCGCCGAATCCAAGGCGGGCGAAGCATTTTGCAGACGAACCCAGGGGCCTTCAACCGGTTCTGGAGCGAAACGAAGTTAAAACTACAAGTCACCCTGTGACCGTATGTCGCAAGCAATAGGCTGCAGCCCGTCAAACACGGGCTATTGGCAGATTAGGGGAAAATTTGAAATTTTTTGCGATGATTTCGCAGATGGGCTTGTGAATGTCGTAAAACCCTCTGAAAGCCGCGTGTTTAGGGGCTTCGACCGGGTTTTTCGATTCACCTGAACAGTTTTCTTCTATGCGACAAAAACGTACATCTGTAGGTGTTTAAAATAATTGACTACAGAGGTAGGTCAGGCGTTTTCGTCATTGTGCGAGGCGGTATAGAGTTGCGCCTGGCCCACCAGCCAGTCTCGGAAGGCCCGGAGCGACGCGGATTCCACCTTGCGGTCGGGAATCATCAGATAGTAGGCCTTGTCGCTGGACAGTGCGTACCTGTTCGCGACCACCAGCCTGCCCTCCTCCAGCTCGCGCTGGATCAGGAACGGCGGGATCAGTGCGATGCCCATCTCGTGCATGGCAGCCTGGGCGAGCATGGAGAATAGTTCATAGCGCGGGCCTGTCATGTCACCCGCGATATTCAGGCCCAGGCCATTGAACCACTGGCGCCAGGCATAAGGTCGGGTGGTCTGCTGCAGCAGTGGCAGGCTGGCGATGCGCTGGGCGTCCAGCGTGCCTTGCCCGCACAGCAATGACGGGCTGCACACCGGCACGGGGTTCTCGCCCATCAGGCGATGAGACTGAGTGCCGGACCAGTCGGCATCGCCGAAGTAGATGGCAGCATCGAACGGGGTGTCGGCGAACAGGAACGGGCGGGTGCGGTTGGTCAGGTTGACGGTGACCTCGGGGTGGCGTTGCTGGAAATCCTTTAGGCGTGGCAACAACCATTGGGTGCCGAAGGTAGGCACCACGGCCAGTTCGATCACGTTGGCGCCCTGCTGGCGCATCACCGACAAGGTGTCGCGCTCCACCGCATCCAGCTGTGCGGCGACCTGCCGGCTATAGGACAGCCCTGCCTCGGTCAGCTTCACGCCGCGACGTGAGCGCCTGAACAGCTCGACGTTGAGAAACGCCTCCAGTCCACCGATCTGGCGACAGACGGCGCCTTGGGTCAGGGCCAGTTCCTGGGCCGCCTTGGTAAAGCTTTCGTGGCGTGCGGCCGCTTCGAAGCAGACCAGTGCGGTGGTGCTGGGGATCTTGCGACGCATGTACGTCAACCTCACTCATGGAGCCATGAACATGGCGATATGCAGTATCACGGAGTGACAAAATATCACTTATGCGTGCGCAATCCTCGTTTGTCGTGTTCCCGGATCAGGCCTAGGATCAATGGCACAAGACACCGCTCCCCTATTTCGAGGATTTCGCTCATGGCCGGTAAAGCAAGCTTCAACTGGATCGACCCGCTGCTGCTGGATCAGCAGCTCACTGAAGAAGAGCGCATGGTGCGTGACAGCGCTTATCAGTTCGCCCAGGACAAGCTGGCTCCGCGTGTGCTGGAGGCGTTCCGTCATGAGCAGACCGACCCGGCGATCTTTCGCGAGATGGGTGAAGTCGGCTTGCTCGGTGCGACCATCCCCGAGCAGTACGGTGGCAGCGGCCTGAACTATGTGTGTTATGGCCTGATTGCCCGCGAAGTGGAACGCATCGACTCCGGTTACCGTTCCATGATGAGCGTGCAGTCTTCGCTGGTGATGGTGCCGATCAATGCGTTCGGCACCGAAGCGCAGAAGCAGAAATACCTGCCCAAGCTGGCCACAGGCGAATGGATTGGCTGCTTTGGTCTGACCGAGCCTAACCATGGCTCCGACCCAGGCTCGATGATTACCCGTGCCAGGAAGGTCGATGGCGGCTATCGCCTGAGCGGCAGCAAGATGTGGATCACCAACAGCCCGATCGCCGATGTGTTCGTGGTCTGGGCCAAGGATGATGCCGGCGATATCCGTGGCTTTGTCCTGGAAAAAGGCTGGCAAGGCCTCAGTGCTCCGGCGATCCACGGTAAGGTTGGCCTGCGTGCTTCGATCACCGGTGAGATCGTCATGGACAACGTGTTCGTGCCCGAGGAGAACATCTTCCCGGATGTGCGCGGCCTCAAGGGGCCGTTCACCTGCCTGAACTCGGCGCGTTATGGCATTTCCTGGGGGGCGCTGGGTGCAGCCGAAGCCTGCTGGCACACCGCTCGCCAGTACACCCTTGATCGTCAGCAGTTTGGACGCCCGCTGGCGGCCAACCAGCTTATCCAGAAAAAGCTGGCCGATATGCAGACCGAGATCACCCTGGCCTTGCAAGGCTGCCTGCGCCTGGGGCGGATGAAGGACGAAGGTACTGCGGCGGTGGAAATCACCTCGATCATGAAGCGCAACTCCTGCGGCAAGGCCCTGGACATCGCCCGCATGGCCCGCGACATGCTGGGTGGCAACGGCATCTCCGACGAGTTCGGCGTCGCGCGCCATCTGGTCAATCTTGAGGTGGTCAACACCTATGAGGGTACCCATGACGTGCATGCGCTTATCCTCGGGCGTGCCCAGACCGGCATCCAGGCTTTCTACTGATAAGGAGCCAGTCCATGGGCGCGCTATCTCATCTGCGGGTGCTGGACCTCTCCCGTGTGCTGGCGGGGCCTTGGTCTGGCCAGATTCTGGCGGACCTCGGTGCAGACGTGATCAAGGTCGAACGCCCTGGCAGCGGCGATGACACTCGCTCCTGGGGGCCGCCCTTCCTTAAGGATGCTGAAGGCGAGAACACCAGCGAGGCAGCCTATTACCTGGCGGCAAACCGCAACAAGCGCTCGGTCACCATCGACTTCACCCAGCCGGAAGGCCAACGCCTGGTGCGCGAGCTGGCGGCCAAGTCAGATATCGTCATCGAGAACTTCAAGGTCGGTGGGCTGGCAGCTTATGGGCTGGACTACCTTAGCCTGAAGGCGATGAACCCCAAGCTCATCTATTGCTCGATCACTGGCTTCGGCCAGACGGGGCCATATGCCAAGCGTGCCGGGTATGACTTCATGATCCAGGGTTTGGGAGGGCTGATGAGTCTTACCGGGCGCCCGGATGGAGAAGAGGGTGCTGGGCCAGTAAAGGTAGGTGTTGCGCTGACCGACATTCTCACCGGGCTCTACTCGACCGTGGCGATTCTGGCCGCCCTCGCCTACCGCGATCAGCATGGCGTTGGGCAGCATATCGATATGGCGCTGCTGGATGTACAGGTGGCGTGCCTGGCCAACCAGGCGATGAACTACCTGACCACAGGTAATTCGCCGCGGCGGTTGGGTAATGCGCACCCCAACATCGTTCCTTACCAGGACTTCCCGACAGCGGATGGCGATTTCATCCTCACGGTGGGGAACGATGGCCAGTTTCGCAAGTTTGCCGAAGTGGCTGGGCAGCCGCAGTGGGCGGATGACCCGCGCTTCACCACCAATAAGCAGCGGGTGGCGAACCGGGCCGAGCTGATTCCGCTGATTCGCCAGGCAACGGTATTCAAGACCACTGCCGAATGGGTAAGCCAGCTGGAGGCTGCCGGGGTGCCGTGCGGGCCAATCAACGATCTCGCGCAGATGTTCCAGGACCCACAGGTACTGGCGCGCGGACTGGCAGTATCCATGCCCCATGTATTGGCGGGAAGCGTACCGCAAGTAGCCAGCCCGATTCGGCTGTCCGAGACGCCTGTAGAGTATCGCCAGGCGCCGCCGCTGTTGGGTGAGCATACCGAGGCGGTGCTGGGCGATGTGCTGGGGTTGGATGCCGATGCTGTAGGGCGGTTGCGCAGTGCTGGCGTACTTTGAGGCTATATATAGAGCAGTTGAAATGCGGGGAGGCCGTCAGGCCTCCCCGCATTGCTTTTCAGCGATCCTGAAGTTTCCTGAAATTAAAGGTTGACGGGGTTTTGAATCCCCTTATAATGCGCCCCACTTCCAGCGACATCGGAACGACAAACTCCTTGAAATTCAACGAGTTAGGTAGTTCAGGCGGGGTTGGAGGCGCTTCGGTCGAATGATCGATGGCGGTTGAGATGAAGGTTGACAGCGTTTTTAAACGCTGTATTATTCGCCTCCCGCTACGAGAGATCGCAGCGAGCCAAGTGTTTGAAGCTAAACGAGTTTCTCGCAAAAAACTTCAAAATAAACGCTTGACAGACTTTGAGGAAAGCGTAGAATGCGCGCCTCGGTTGAGACGAAACGCTCTTGACCAAACGCTCTTTAACAAATCGAATCAAGCAATTCGTGTGGGTGCTTGTGAGTACGGACTGATAGTCACAAAGATTATCAGCATCACAAGTGGCCATGCGAGAAATCACATAGTCATTTGAGATTGCTGAGCCAAGTTTAGGGTTTCTTAAAAACCCAAGCAGTATTGAACTGAAGAGTTTGATCATGGCTCAGATTGAACGCTGGCGGCAGGCCTAACACATGCAAGTCGAGCGGATGACGGGAGCTTGCTCCTTGATTCAGCGGCGGACGGGTGAGTAATGCCTAGGAATCTGCCTGGTAGTGGGGGACAACGTTTCGAAAGGAACGCTAATACCGCATACGTCCTACGGGAGAAAGCAGGGGACCTTCGGGCCTTGCGCTATCAGATGAGCCTAGGTCGGATTAGCTAGTTGGTGGGGTAATGGCTCACCAAGGCGACGATCCGTAACTGGTCTGAGAGGATGATCAGTCACACTGGAACTGAGACACGGTCCAGACTCCTACGGGAGGCAGCAGTGGGGAATATTGGACAATGGGCGAAAGCCTGATCCAGCCATGCCGCGTGTGTGAAGAAGGTCTTCGGATTGTAAAGCACTTTAAGTTGGGAGGAAGGGCAGTAAGTTAATACCTTGCTGTTTTGACGTTACCGACAGAATAAGCACCGGCTAACTCTGTGCCAGCAGCCGCGGTAATACAGAGGGTGCAAGCGTTAATCGGAATTACTGGGCGTAAAGCGCGCGTAGGTGGTTTGTTAAGTTGGATGTGAAAGCCCCGGGCTCAACCTGGGAACTGCATCCAAAACTGGCA
>NZ_JBQIHU010000001.1:3125000-5052500 GCF_052077595.1 Pseudomonas sp. SAR267
GGTTAGTCGGTCCCTAAGGCGAGGCTGAAAAGCGTAGTCGATGGAAAACAGGTTAATATTCCTGTACTTCCAGTTATTGCGATGGAGGGACGGAGAAGGCTAGGCCAGCTTGGCGTTGGTTGTCCAAGTTTAAGGTGGTAGGCTGAGATCTTAGGCAAATCCGGGATTTCAAGGCCGAGAGCTGATGACGAGTGCTCATTAGAGCGCGAAGTGGTTGATGCCATGCTTCCAAGAAAAGCTCCTAAGCTTCAGATAACTGGGAACCGTACCCCAAACCGACACAGGTGGTTAGGTAGAGAATACCAAGGCGCTTGAGAGAACTCGGGTGAAGGAACTAGGCAAAATGGCACCGTAACTTCGGGAGAAGGTGCGCCGGCGAGGGTGAAGGACTTGCTCCGTAAGCCCATGCCGGTCGAAGATACCAGGCCGCTGCGACTGTTTATTAAAAACACAGCACTCTGCAAACACGAAAGTGGACGTATAGGGTGTGACGCCTGCCCGGTGCCGGAAGGTTAATTGATGGGGTTAGCGCAAGCGAAGCTCTTGATCGAAGCCCCGGTAAACGGCGGCCGTAACTATAACGGTCCTAAGGTAGCGAAATTCCTTGTCGGGTAAGTTCCGACCTGCACGAATGGCGTAACGATGGCGGCGCTGTCTCCACCCGAGACTCAGTGAAATTGAAATCGCTGTGAAGATGCAGTGTATCCGCGGCTAGACGGAAAGACCCCGTGAACCTTTACTATAGCTTTGCACTGGACTTTGAATTTGCTTGTGTAGGATAGGTGGGAGGCTTTGAAGTGGGGACGCCAGTTCTCATGGAGCCATCCTTGAAATACCACCCTGGCAACTTTGAGGTTCTAACTCAGGTCCGTTATCCGGATCGAGGACAGTGTATGGTGGGTAGTTTGACTGGGGCGGTCTCCTCCCAAAGAGTAACGGAGGAGTACGAAGGTGCGCTCAGACCGGTCGGAAATCGGTCGTAGAGTATAAAGGCAAAAGCGCGCTTGACTGCGAGACAAACACGTCGAGCAGGTACGAAAGTAGGTCTTAGTGATCCGGTGGTTCTGTATGGAAGGGCCATCGCTCAACGGATAAAAGGTACTCCGGGGATAACAGGCTGATACCGCCCAAGAGTTCATATCGACGGCGGTGTTTGGCACCTCGATGTCGGCTCATCACATCCTGGGGCTGAAGCCGGTCCCAAGGGTATGGCTGTTCGCCATTTAAAGTGGTACGCGAGCTGGGTTTAGAACGTCGTGAGACAGTTCGGTCCCTATCTGCCGTGGACGTTTGAGATTTGAGAGGGGCTGCTCCTAGTACGAGAGGACCGGAGTGGACGAACCTCTGGTGTTCCGGTTGTCACGCCAGTGGCATTGCCGGGTAGCTATGTTCGGAAGAGATAACCGCTGAAAGCATCTAAGCGGGAAACTTGCCTCAAGATGAGATCTCACTGGAACCTTGAGTTCCCTGAAGGGCCGTCGAAGACTACGACGTTGATAGGTTGGGTGTGTAAGCGCTGTGAGGCGTTGAGCTAACCAATACTAATTGCCCGTGAGGCTTGACCATATAACACCCAAGCAATTTGCTAGCGCAGATTGCGGTGGTGAAGATGACACGAACCGAAAGTTCGCAAGATCACAAATTCACATATCCGAATTAGCCAAGAGTGTTCAAAAGACATTCTGGCAACAGAATTTCTTGACGACCATAGAGCATTGGAACCACCTGATCCCATCCCGAACTCAGTAGTGAAACGATGCATCGCCGATGGTAGTGTGGGGTTTCCCCATGTGAGAGTAGGTCATCGTCAAGATTCATTTCGCAAAACCCCTATCTGCGCGTGCAGGTAGGGGTTTGGTCTTTAAGTAGAAGCTATCGCTTCTCCTGGTAGGTGAATAGCCAACCGGTGGTGGTAAAAAGGTGGTTGACAGCGTTACTGAATGCTGTATTATTCGCCTCCCGCTACGAGAGATCGCAGCGAGCCAAGTGTTTGAAGCTAAACGAGTTTCTCGCAAAAAACTTCAAAATAAACGCTTGACAGGCTCTGAGGAAAGCGTAGAATGCGCGCCTCGGTTGAGATGAAACGCTCTTGACCAAACGCTCTTTAACAAATCGAATCAAGCAATTCGTGTGGGTGCTTGTGAGTACGGACTGATAGTCACAAAGATTATCAGCATCACAAGTGGCCATGCGAGAAATCACATAGTCATTTGAGATTGCTGAGCCAAGTTTAGGGTTTCTTAAAAACCCAAGCAGTATTGAACTGAAGAGTTTGATCATGGCTCAGATTGAACGCTGGCGGCAGGCCTAACACATGCAAGTCGAGCGGATGACGGGAGCTTGCTCCTTGATTCAGCGGCGGACGGGTGAGTAATGCCTAGGAATCTGCCTGGTAGTGGGGGACAACGTTTCGAAAGGAACGCTAATACCGCATACGTCCTACGGGAGAAAGCAGGGGACCTTCGGGCCTTGCGCTATCAGATGAGCCTAGGTCGGATTAGCTAGTTGGTGGGGTAATGGCTCACCAAGGCGACGATCCGTAACTGGTCTGAGAGGATGATCAGTCACACTGGAACTGAGACACGGTCCAGACTCCTACGGGAGGCAGCAGTGGGGAATATTGGACAATGGGCGAAAGCCTGATCCAGCCATGCCGCGTGTGTGAAGAAGGTCTTCGGATTGTAAAGCACTTTAAGTTGGGAGGAAGGGCAGTAAGTTAATACCTTGCTGTTTTGACGTTACCGACAGAATAAGCACCGGCTAACTCTGTGCCAGCAGCCGCGGTAATACAGAGGGTGCAAGCGTTAATCGGAATTACTGGGCGTAAAGCGCGCGTAGGTGGTTTGTTAAGTTGGATGTGAAAGCCCCGGGCTCAACCTGGGAACTGCATCCAAAACTGGCAGGCTAGAGTACGGTAGAGGGTGGTGGAATTTCCTGTGTAGCGGTGAAATGCGTAGATATAGGAAGGAACACCAGTGGCGAAGGCGACCACCTGGACTGATACTGACACTGAGGTGCGAAAGCGTGGGGAGCAAACAGGATTAGATACCCTGGTAGTCCACGCCGTAAACGATGTCAACTAGCCGTTGGAATCCTTGAGATTTTAGTGGCGCAGCTAACGCATTAAGTTGACCGCCTGGGGAGTACGGCCGCAAGGTTAAAACTCAAATGAATTGACGGGGGCCCGCACAAGCGGTGGAGCATGTGGTTTAATTCGAAGCAACGCGAAGAACCTTACCAGGCCTTGACATGCAGAGAACTTTCCAGAGATGGATTGGTGCCTTCGGGAACTCTGACACAGGTGCTGCATGGCTGTCGTCAGCTCGTGTCGTGAGATGTTGGGTTAAGTCCCGTAACGAGCGCAACCCTTGTCCTTAGTTACCAGCACGTTATGGTGGGCACTCTAAGGAGACTGCCGGTGACAAACCGGAGGAAGGTGGGGATGACGTCAAGTCATCATGGCCCTTACGGCCTGGGCTACACACGTGCTACAATGGTCGGTACAGAGGGTTGCCAAGCCGCGAGGTGGAGCTAATCTCACAAAACCGATCGTAGTCCGGATCGCAGTCTGCAACTCGACTGCGTGAAGTCGGAATCGCTAGTAATCGCGAATCAGAATGTCGCGGTGAATACGTTCCCGGGCCTTGTACACACCGCCCGTCACACCATGGGAGTGGGTTGCACCAGAAGTAGCTAGTCTAACCTTCGGGAGGACGGTTACCACGGTGTGATTCATGACTGGGGTGAAGTCGTAACAAGGTAGCCGTAGGGGAACCTGCGGCTGGATCACCTCCTTAATCGACGACATCAGCCTGCTGATGAGCTCCCACACGAATTGCTTGATTCATTGTAAAAGACGATGTTGCAAAGTGACCCTGTTATAGGTCTGTAGCTCAGTTGGTTAGAGCGCACCCCTGATAAGGGTGAGGTCGGCAGTTCAAATCTGCCCAGACCTACCATTACAGAGTTAAGCCGTACACGGGGCCATAGCTCAGCTGGGAGAGCGCCTGCCTTGCACGCAGGAGGTCAGCGGTTCGATCCCGCTTGGCTCCACCACTTACACCTTACTTGCTTGATCAAATTCAGAAATGAGCATTCGCATCGAATGTTGATTTCTGGCTTTTGTCAGATCGTTCTTTAAAAATTCGGATATGTGATAGATATAGACTGAACACCAGTTTCACTGCTGGTGGATCAGGCTAAGGTAAAATTTGTGAGTTCTGCGCGAAAGCGCAACATGCGAATTTTCGGCGAATGTCGTCTTCACAGTATAACCAGATTGCTTGGGGTTATATGGTCAAGTGAAGAAGCGCATACGGTGGATGCCTTGGCAGTCAGAGGCGATGAAAGACGTGGTAGCCTGCGATAAGCTTTGGGGAGTCGGCAAACAGACTGTGATCCAGAGATCTCTGAATGGGGGAACCCACTCAGCACAAGCTGAGTATCTTGTACTGAATACATAGGTACAAGAGGCGAACCAGGGGAACTGAAACATCTAAGTACCCTGAGGAAAAGAAATCAACCGAGATTCCCTTAGTAGTGGCGAGCGAACGGGGACCAGCCCTTAAGTTGATTTGAGATTAGTGGAACGCTCTGGAAAGTGCGGCCATAGTGGGTGATAGCCCCGTACACGAAAATCTCTTGTCAATGAAATCGAGTAGGACGGAGCACGAGAAACTTTGTCTGAACATGGGGGGACCATCCTCCAAGGCTAAATACTACTGACTGACCGATAGTGAACCAGTACCGTGAGGGAAAGGCGAAAAGAACCCCGGAGAGGGGAGTGAAATAGAACCTGAAACCGTATGCGTACAAGCAGTGGGAGCCTACTTTGTTAGGTGACTGCGTACCTTTTGTATAATGGGTCAGCGACTTATATTCAGTGGCGAGCTTAACCGAATAGGGGAGGCGTAGCGAAAGCGAGTCTTAATAGGGCGTTTAGTCGCTGGGTATAGACCCGAAACCGGGCGATCTATCCATGGGCAGGTTGAAGGTTAGGTAACACTGACTGGAGGACCGAACCGACTACCGTTGAAAAGTTAGCGGATGACCTGTGGATCGGAGTGAAAGGCTAATCAAGCTCGGAGATAGCTGGTTCTCCTCGAAAGCTATTTAGGTAGCGCCTCATGTATCACTGTAGGGGGTAGAGCACTGTTTCGGCTAGGGGGTCATCCCGACTTACCAAACCGATGCAAACTCCGAATACCTACAAGTGCCGAGCATGGGAGACACACGGCGGGTGCTAACGTCCGTCGTGAAAAGGGAAACAACCCAGACCGTCAGCTAAGGTCCCAAAGTCATGGTTAAGTGGGAAACGATGTGGGAAGGCTTAGACAGCTAGGAGGTTGGCTTAGAAGCAGCCACCCTTTAAAGAAAGCGTAATAGCTCACTAGTCGAGTCGGCCTGCGCGGAAGATGTAACGGGGCTCAAACCATGCACCGAAGCTACGGGTATCACCTTCTGGTGATGCGGTAGAGGAGCGTTCTGTAAGCCTGTGAAGGTGAGTTGAGAAGCTTGCTGGAGGTATCAGAAGTGCGAATGCTGACATGAGTAACGACAATGCGAGTGAAAAACTCGCACGCCGAAAGACCAAGGTTTCCTGCGCAACGTTAATCGACGCAGGGTTAGTCGGTCCCTAAGGCGAGGCTGAAAAGCGTAGTCGATGGAAAACAGGTTAATATTCCTGTACTTCCAGTTATTGCGATGGAGGGACGGAGAAGGCTAGGCCAGCTTGGCGTTGGTTGTCCAAGTTTAAGGTGGTAGGCTGAGATCTTAGGCAAATCCGGGATTTCAAGGCCGAGAGCTGATGACGAGTGCTCATTAGAGCGCGAAGTGGTTGATGCCATGCTTCCAAGAAAAGCTCCTAAGCTTCAGATAACTGGGAACCGTACCCCAAACCGACACAGGTGGTTAGGTAGAGAATACCAAGGCGCTTGAGAGAACTCGGGTGAAGGAACTAGGCAAAATGGCACCGTAACTTCGGGAGAAGGTGCGCCGGCGAGGGTGAAGGACTTGCTCCGTAAGCCCATGCCGGTCGAAGATACCAGGCCGCTGCGACTGTTTATTAAAAACACAGCACTCTGCAAACACGAAAGTGGACGTATAGGGTGTGACGCCTGCCCGGTGCCGGAAGGTTAATTGATGGGGTTAGCGCAAGCGAAGCTCTTGATCGAAGCCCCGGTAAACGGCGGCCGTAACTATAACGGTCCTAAGGTAGCGAAATTCCTTGTCGGGTAAGTTCCGACCTGCACGAATGGCGTAACGATGGCGGCGCTGTCTCCACCCGAGACTCAGTGAAATTGAAATCGCTGTGAAGATGCAGTGTATCCGCGGCTAGACGGAAAGACCCCGTGAACCTTTACTATAGCTTTGCACTGGACTTTGAATTTGCTTGTGTAGGATAGGTGGGAGGCTTTGAAGTGGGGACGCCAGTTCTCATGGAGCCATCCTTGAAATACCACCCTGGCAACTTTGAGGTTCTAACTCAGGTCCGTTATCCGGATCGAGGACAGTGTATGGTGGGTAGTTTGACTGGGGCGGTCTCCTCCCAAAGAGTAACGGAGGAGTACGAAGGTGCGCTCAGACCGGTCGGAAATCGGTCGTAGAGTATAAAGGCAAAAGCGCGCTTGACTGCGAGACAAACACGTCGAGCAGGTACGAAAGTAGGTCTTAGTGATCCGGTGGTTCTGTATGGAAGGGCCATCGCTCAACGGATAAAAGGTACTCCGGGGATAACAGGCTGATACCGCCCAAGAGTTCATATCGACGGCGGTGTTTGGCACCTCGATGTCGGCTCATCACATCCTGGGGCTGAAGCCGGTCCCAAGGGTATGGCTGTTCGCCATTTAAAGTGGTACGCGAGCTGGGTTTAGAACGTCGTGAGACAGTTCGGTCCCTATCTGCCGTGGACGTTTGAGATTTGAGAGGGGCTGCTCCTAGTACGAGAGGACCGGAGTGGACGAACCTCTGGTGTTCCGGTTGTCACGCCAGTGGCATTGCCGGGTAGCTATGTTCGGAAGAGATAACCGCTGAAAGCATCTAAGCGGGAAACTTGCCTCAAGATGAGATCTCACTGGAACCTTGAGTTCCCTGAAGGGCCGTCGAAGACTACGACGTTGATAGGTTGGGTGTGTAAGCGCTGTGAGGCGTTGAGCTAACCAATACTAATTGCCCGTGAGGCTTGACCATATAACACCCAAGCAATTTGCTAGCGCAGATTGCGGTGGTGAAGATGACACGAACCGAAAGTTCGCAAGATCACAAATTCACATATCCGAATTAGCCAAGAGTGTTCAAAAGACATTCTGGCAACAGAATTTCTTGACGACCATAGAGCATTGGAACCACCTGATCCCATCCCGAACTCAGTAGTGAAACGATGCATCGCCGATGGTAGTGTGGGGTTTCCCCATGTGAGAGTAGGTCATCGTCAAGATTCATTTCGCAAAACCCCTATCTGCGCGTGCAGGTAGGGGTTTGGTCTTTAAGTAGGAACTACAGAGATTCGCGGGTACGTCCTCGGGACGGACCGGCATACAGAATTTCTTGACGACCATAGAGCATTGGAACCACCTGATCCCATCCCGAACTCAGCAGTGAAACGATGCATCGCCGATGGTAGTGTGGGGTTTCCCCATGTGAGAGTAGGTCATCGTCAAGATTCAAACAAAAGCCCCTGTCTGCATTGCAGACAGGGGCTTTTTCTTTTCCGGCCTACAGTACCCTGACGTGCGCGCTAGCGGGCGAGTTGTTTGTCCAGGTAGTTTCTGATCACCCGCGATCCATTGTTCAGATGCTGCTCCAGCACCCTTACCGCCTCGTCGACCAATTTGTCAGCGGCAGCATCCACCAAGGCGTTATGGTCGTCCTGGGTCAGCTTGCCCAGCCCCATGGATGACAGGTGAAAGCGCAAGAAGCGTTCTTCCTCGTTCAGCTCGTTCTCGATCAGACGCAGCAGTTTCTGGTTGGATGCCTTGCCATAGAGCGCCATGTGAAAAAGTCGATTGAGACGGCCGATTTCCGCATGGCTAGTTTCGTTCTCCAGTTGCTGAATGTAACCACGGGCACTGGCGATATCATTGGCATCGAGTAACGGAATAGATTGGCGCAGCGCTTCGCTCTCCAGGAGCACGCGCAATGCATAGGTGTCGACTGCGTCCTCGCCTATCAGGGGGGCGACCACTGCACCCTTGTGCATTTCCACCTTCAGCAACGATTGCGCTTCCAGCTGGCGCAGCGCCTCGCGCACCGGCATGCGGCTGACACCGTACAGGTCGGCAACTTCCTGTTGGCGCACGGCGGTGCCAGGTGGCAGGCGGCCATCGAGAATGGCGCTGCGCAGGCGTTCTTCAATAACGCTACGCGCCAGGTGTGCTGGCAGTTGTTCGCAGGCCAGCACGTTAGTAAGTTTGATTTTCTCGGCCAAGCGAAGTGTGCCTCGACGACAAAAAAGTTGGATCCAATGACCCTAGTGATAGGTAGGGGGCCTGTCAAACCTGCGCTGGCGAAGAAGCGAGCGGCTTAGGTTCACAATTATGGTGGATGAGTTCTTCTGGCAAAGGAAGCGACACCCCCTAAGCATTAACTATAAAGTCGTACCTGGCCGACTATCGGCTAGATGATTGCGCGGTGCCATTGTCTTTTAGGTGGCCAGGCCGCACCATCGCTGCTTTGGAATGACCTGAACAGGGCCTCGCAGTGGCGATTACCTGGCTGCTCAAAACCGCCGTGCGACGTTTCGGCCTTGCCCTGCTGCTAGGTAGCTTGCTGCTGGGCGGTTTGCATGCGGATTGGGATTTTGCCGAGATCAGCCGCAAGTCCGAGGCCCTGTATGGCCCACTGGGTAACGGCAAGGGCCGCATCGATGCCTGGCAGCGGTTGATGGCCACACAGAGCCAGGGCAGCGAGATGCAGCGCTTGCAGGTGGTCAACCAGTTCTTCAACCAGCAACTGCGTTACGTCGAAGATATCGACCTGTGGCATGAGGTCGACTACTGGGCCACGCCGATCCAGGCCCTTGTAAAAGGCGCCGGCGACTGCGAGGACTACGCAATCGCCAAGTATTTCAGCCTGCGGCGCATGGGGATCCCCAGCGAGAAGCTGCGCATCACCTACGTCAAGGCTTTGCGCCAGAACCGCGCGCACATGGTGCTGACCTACTATTCAAGCCCACAGGCGCAGCCGTTGGTGCTCGACAGCCTGATGGACGCAATCAAGCCGGCCAGCCAGCGCACTGACCTGCTGCCGGTGTACGCCTTCAATGGTGAAGGTCTGTGGCTGACCGGCGCTGCGGGCAACAAGAAGGTCGGTGATACCAAGCGCCTGTCCCGTTGGCAGGACTTGTTGAAGAAAATGCAGGCAGAAGGGTTCCCGGCCGAACCGGTTTACTGAAGGAGCACTGATGTCACTGTTCAAACAATTGCTGTTGGCCATTTGTCTGTTCCTGGTCGTCGCGTTCAGCGGCAGCTTCATGGTCAGCCTGGAAAGCTCGCGCAGCCAGTACGTCAACCAGTTGCGCTCGCATGCCCAGGATGCGGCCACTGCGCTGGCACTGTCGCTGACGCCGAATATCGATGACCAGGCAATGGTCGAACTCATGGTCAGCTCGATCTTCGACAGTGGCTACTACGCCAGCATCAAGGTGGTCGACCTGAGCTCCAATGCCGTGCTGGTCGAGCGCCATGCAGAGCCGGACCCTGGCGGTGTACCTGGCTGGTTCATCAACCTGATCGGCCTGGAAGCGGCCGGCGGCGACGCCCTCGTCAGCCGTGGCTGGCAGCAGGCGGCACGGGTCGAGGTCATCAGCCACCCGATGTTCGCCATCGGCAAGCTCTGGCAGAGTGCCCTGGGCAGCCTGGGCTGGCTGCTGCTGTGCGGCGCCGCCAGCGCCGTGCTCGGTGCCTTGCTGCTGCGCCGTCAACTGCGTCCGCTGGAGTACATGGTCGAGCAGTCCCACGCCATTGCCCGCCGCGAATTCCTCAGCCTGCCGGACCTGCCGCGCACACCGGAGCTGCGTCGCGTGGTGCAGGCGATGAACCAGATGGTCGAGAAGCTCAAGGCGCTGTTCTCCGAGCAGGCAGAACGCAGTGAACGGCTGCGCGCCGAGTCCTATCAGGACAGCTTGACCGGGCTGTCCAACCGCCGTTATTTCGAGATGCAGCTCAATGCCCGGGTCAGTAACCTGGAAGAAGCGCGTTCCGGCTACCTGCTGCTGTTGCGTGTGCAGGGCCTGGCAGGGCTCAACGCGCGCTTGGGTGGCCAGCGCACCGACCAGCTGCTGCAGGCGGTGGGCGAGCAACTGCGCCGCGCCTGTGCGCATTACCCGGAAACCAACGACCTGATTTCCCGCAGCCGTGGCGGTGAGTTCGCGGTGTTGGCGCCGGGCATGGTGCATGAGGAGGCCATCCAGCTCGCCCAAGCCCTGGAAATCGCGTTGCAGAGCCTGCACGAGACCGGGGCCAGCGATATCCAGCCGGTGGCCTGCATTGGCCTTGCTCCATTCCACCCGGGCGATGAGCCCCAAGCCTTGCTCAAGTTGGCCGACGAAGCGTTGGCGCGGGCCGAGAACCAGCCCCTGCCGGGATGGGTGTGCCTGGAGCAGGGTGTGGCAGATGTGGCTGGCGATACCCAGCACGCTTGGCACACGCGGTTGGATGAAGCGTTCGTAAACGGCCAGTTTGCGCTGTTCTTCCAGCCGGTGGTGGAGGCCAGGGATACCCAGCGCGTCTTGCATCATAAGGTGATTTCGCGCCTGCTGGACGACCAGGGCAACGCCCTGCCGGCCGGCCGCTTCCTGCCCTGGCTGGAGCGCTTCGGCTGGATGTCACGGCTGGACGAGCTGGTGCTGGAGAAGGTGTTGACGCACTTGCGCAACCATGACCAGATGGTGGCGCTGAACCTGTCGGCGACGACCCTGGCCGACCCCACGGCCCTGCAAAGGGTGTACGAGCTGCTGGGGCAGAACACCGCGCTGGGTTCGCGCCTGACCTTCGAGATCGGCGAGGAGCAACTGCCCGAGCAGGCCGCGCTGGAAACACTCACCCGCCGTCTGCACGGGCTGGGCTTCGGCCTGGCGCTGCAGCGCTTCGGCGGGCGCTTCAGCATGATCGGCAACCTGGCACACCTGGGCCTTGCCTACCTGAAGATCGACGGCAGCTACATCCGCAACATTGACCAGGAACAGCACAAGCGGCTGTTCATCGAGGCTATCCAGCGCGCGGCGCACAGCATCGATCTGCCGCTGATTGCCGAGCGGGTGGAAACCGAAGGCGAGCGGTTGGTGCTGGTGGAGATGGGTGTCGGTGGCATCCAGGGGCAGCTGGTCGGCGAGCCGGCGCCCTGGCGTTGATCGAAGAATACCGGGGCGCAAGGCGCACCCGGTGATTTCAGATCAAGCCGCCTTCCTCTTCTTCCTCGATCAGGTTGTTCAAGCTCCCCAGCGCCTTGCGCGCGGTGGAGCGGTTGAGCAACTTGGCCTGCGCCCCCGCCGGCAGGTCGGTGATGCTGAACACGCCCTTGGCCGTGAGTACTTCGATCAGGTCCTCGAGCACACGGATCATATCCAGGTCGCTCTGCTTGAGCTGCTTGAGGCTGTTTTCGACGACATCGTCGGCAAACCACCCCTGAATCTCGGCATGGTCGGCCGGCAGGACTTCCGTGTGGTCGGCGTACGGCACGGGTTCGACCCGCTGCAGTTGCCCTTTCTGGTCGCGTTGCACATAGAACAGTGCTTCCATCCTCGTCACCCCGGTTCCTTCATGGTGGCTCCTGGCGCAGCATAGGCAACTTTGACCTGCTGCGCCTGCCAGTCAGCTGTTGTTGTTATCGATCTTGATGGTTGGGTCTGCGCCGCTGATCAGCGAGTTGATGCTGGTGTTCGACCAGTTCACCCCTTCCAGCTTGATCGACACGTCAGCATTGGCCAGCCCGCCGGCTGCATTGAGCTTGCCTTCCGTGCTGATCTGCAGGGTCGATTCGCCGCCCACGGTGGTGATTTTCAGGTAGTTGTCGATGGTCGTGCCACGTTCCCCCTGCAGCAGGTCGGTCAGGTCGAGGCGGTCGCCTTCGCTCAGCTTGAAGTCCTTGATCACATCCTGGCCGATGTCGCCGGCTTTCCACACGAAGGTATCTGCACCGGCGCCACCGCTGAGGATGTCATTGCCCTTGCCACCGGTCAGCATGTCGTTGCCGGCCCCGCCGAACAGCAGATCGTTGCCTTCACCACCGAGCAAGGTGTCGTTGCCGGTGCCGCCGAGCAAGATGTCGTTGCCTTTGCCGCCATCGAGGTAATCGTTGCCGCCCTGACCAAAGATGATGTCGTTGCCACCGCCCCCCAGCAGGGTGTCGGCACCGTCGTTGGTACGCGACAGGTCGAAGTCGGTGTAATGCTCGCTGATGTATTGATGCATCACCTTGGCATCCACCAAGCTTGTGTCCACGCCTAGCTTCGTCGCGACGAAGGCCTGGACTGCCTCGATGCCGCTGCCGGGGATCGAGTCGAAACTCACCAGGTCGCCAAAGATGATGTCGTGTCCGTCGCCACCACTGATGGTGTCGGCGCCGGCGATGGTCTGGACGGTGTGGCCGAGGATCGCATCGGAGATCTTGCTTGGGTCGACGTTGACCTGGGGTACGCCGTCGCTGTCGAACGGTTTCAGGTCGGTGGCGGCGATGCCTGTGCCGACGCCGACGGCTTCGACCGATGACAGCGCCGAGAGCAGCGCGAAGCTTGAGGTGGCGTTGGTCAGGGTGTCGCTGGTGGTGGTGCTGCCGGTGCCGGCCAGTTTCGACAGCTCGTAGCCGCCGTTGCCTTCGGCGTGGATCAGGCCGGTGGTGACTGCACTCCACTTGTAGCTCAGGCTCAGCAGGTCGAAGCTGCGGGTTTCGGCGGTGAGCTTGCCGGTGGTGTCGATCGACACCCGGTTGCTGGTGTCCAGCTGGTAGTTGGTCAGGGTGTCACCCATCTTGTAACTGACGTTGCTGAGCAGGGTGTCGAGCTTGACCGAGCTGTTGGCCAGGGTCGGGTTGGTCTGCTCGCCAGTCTGGTAGTAGGTCGGCTGGCCGTCGGTGAGGAAGTAGGTCTGGTTGGTGCCGGTGACGCCGGCATTTTTCAGGTTCTGGAACCAGTTGGCGGTGGTCTTGAAGGCATCCTCGTAGTTGGTACCGCCGTCCGCGCTCATGCCGCTCAGGGCGTTCAGCAGCGTCTTGAGGCCAGCGTCGTTGAGGGTGACTGAGACGGTGCTCTTGACCTGGGTGGCAAAGTCCACCAGCAGCACGTTGACCGTGCCGACCCCGGTGGCCTTGGCATCCGCCAGCAGCGTCTGGAACGTGGTGGCCAGCGACGCCTTGGTCGCGTCGATGCCGGTGGTGCTCATGCTGCCCGAGGTGTCGACGATGAAGGCGAGGTTGTAGTTGGTGCCGGCGGTCATGTGCAGGCCGGCGCTGTCGGCGATGATGATGTCATCGCCGTAGGTACCGGTGGTGCTGTCATTGGCGGTGGTCAGCTGGCTGGTGGTGTAGGTGTCCGGGTAGACCGTGACCTTGAGGGTGCCTTCGGTGATGGCGAAGCTGCCGCCGACCGACTCGGTGGAGGTCGAGCTGACCTTCACGTCGAACTGGCCGCTGTAGTAGGCCGGTGGCTTGATCGTCAGGCTGCTCAACGTCCAGCCACTGACATCGACTGCGGTGGCGCCCACGGTGGCGGTGTGCCCGGCAGTGTCACTGATCACCGAGCCTGCCGGAATACCGCTCAGCTTCACGCTGAGGGTCTCGGAGCCGTCGGTATCGGTCAGGTTGCTGCCGATACCCACCAGCTTGACGCTGCCGTTTTCCGGCCCTTCGTTGAGCTTGTAGCCATCGTAGTAACCCTGGGTGCCGTTGCTGCCGTGCAGGTCGGACACGGTGACCCCGGCGTTGGTCAGGGCGGTGACGTTCTGGTACATCGGGATGGTGGTGCTGTTGAAGTCGCCGGCAGCGCTGCCGTTGACCGAGATGTTGACATCGTAGCTACCCGGGCCGGACTGGTTGGCGTGGTAGATCTCCAGGGTGTAGTAGCCGCTGGTGGTCGGCGTGTAGGTGCCCGAGACGGTCCCCGAGCCCGAGCCCCAGGTGGCGGTGACGACGTTCTTGCCGCCGATGTTCACCAGCAGGCTGTCGTCGGCGTTGCCGCTGAAGGTGTAGGTCTTGCCGGCCTCCAGGTACACCAGGCCGGAGGTCTTCGAGCCGCTCTGCGCCGCTACGCTGGAATCGGATTGCACGTTGGTGATGGTCGTGGACGAGGTAGCGGTGCCAGAGTTGGTGAACACCGTCTTCAGTGCATCACCGGTAATGCCGTTGCCGTTGGTGCCCAGGCCGGTGAGGGTGGTCCAGGTTTCCTTGGTCAGGCCCAGCGAGTTGACGCTGTTGCTGCCGATCGACAGGGTCGGTGCGTCGGCGACCGGAGTGATGTCCACCTTCAGAATGGTTTCGCTGCCGGGGGTGACGCCGTCAGTGGGCTTGAACTTGATCTGCGCATAGTCAGCCTGGTTGTTGCCCATCCCGGTGCCGCCATAGCCGTTGACGCCCGACTGGTTGGCCAGCGGCACGAACTTGAGCTTGCCAGCGGTAATGTCGGCCTGGCTGATGGTCTGGTTGAGGGCCACGTTCACCCAGCTCGTGCCGTTGTTGTACTGCAGGGTGCCGAGGGCCGGTAGCTGGGTGATGGTCACACCCAGGCTCGTGACTGGGCTGTCGACGTCAGTGACGTTGAAGTTGCTCCAGGTCAGCACTACCGCAGTGTCCTCGACCCCGGTGACGGCGCCGCCGGCGGACACTGGCGCGTCATTGACCGCCACCACGTTGACTGTGGTGGTGGCGGTGTTGGACACGTTGACCCCGTCGGTGACCGTGACTGTGATGATCCGCGGCGTGGTGCTCGGGTCCTCGCTGGTGTTGACGAAGGTGATGTTCTTGATCGCCTGCATGTAGTCGGCCAGCGAGGCGTTGCCTGTCAAGGTCAGGACTACCTTGCCGGCGGCCACGCTGGAGGTGACGGTGATGCCGCTGACGCTGCTGCCCAGGTTCAAGGCATCGCCGGCCTGGGCATTGGTCAGAGTCACGGTGGCACCGGCCATCTGCGAGCTGTCGAAGTCGGTGATGGAAATATCCAGGTCACTGATCGAGTTGCCGCTGCCGTTTTCGGTGAAGGTGGTCTGGAAGTCGGCGCCCGTCTTGCCGCTGGAGTCGTTGGCGTCGAGGTCCAGCACCGGGGCTGGCTCGTAGAGTTGGGTAGTGATGCTGCCTGCGGTAGGGCTGATCGCAAGCCCCTCGAAGTTGCCGCCGGTGGCCGAGTCGATCTTGATGGTGAATTGCTCGGTGCCCTCGGCGATGTTGTCCTTCAAGGTTGGGATGGTGAACGTGGCCTGGTTGCTGTTGGCTTTTATCGTCACCGTTGCCACACCGATGTAGTCGGCGCCGTTGCTGGCGGTGCCGCTGTAGCTCAGCTTGACTACCACGTCGGTCTGCGGCGCATTGCTCAGGGTCAGCGTGTAGGTTGCGTTGTTGCCCTCAGCCACGGTGGCTGAGCCGATGATGCCAAGGGTGGTGGTGTTCAGCGTGTCTGTCACGGCGGTGACCGCTGGCGCCGGGTTCACTACCAGGCTTTCGAAGTTGCCGCCGGTGGCGTTGGTGATCGTGGTGCTGACCGTGGACGCGCCGATGTAGACGTCGTCGGCTGGCGCCGCCACGGTGATGCTGCCGGAAGACTGGCTAGCGCCGATGGTGATGGTCTGGCCGTTGCTCAAGGTCACGGTGACCGCTGTTTGCGCCGGGCTGGTCAGGGTTGCGGTGTAAACGATCTGGCCACCCTCGGCCACGCTTGGCGTCGCCGTCAGCGACACCGTCGTGGTGTCCTGCACATCGGTGACGGTGGTGCTGACTGGCGCCTGGTTGGCGACCAGATTTTCGTAATTGCCGCCGCTGACGCTGGTGATGTTGTTGGCGACCGGCGCGTGGCCTTGGTAAACGTCGTTGGTCACGGCGCCCGTGGCGGTGCCGGAGCTCTGGCCGATGGGAATGGTGATGGTCTGGCCGTTGGCCAGGCTGACCAGGACCGGGCTGCCGGTGACGGGCGCATCCACTGTGGCGGTGTAGACGATGGTGCCCCCCTCGGCCACGGAGGGCGTGGCGGTCAGGGTGACGGTGGTGGTGTCCCGCACATCGGTGACCGTCGTGCTGACCGTCGCCTTGTTCGCCATCAGATTTTCGTAGTTGCCGCCGCTGACGCTGGTAATGCTATTGGTAACTGCCGCGTGGCCTTGATAGACGTCGTTGGTTACGGCGCCGGTGGTGGTACCGGAGCTTTGGCCGACCGGGATGGTGATGGTCTGGCCGCTGGCCAAGGCCACCACGACAGCCGAGCCTGTAACTGGGGCAGTGACGGTTGCGGTGTAGACGATAGTGCTGCCTTCGGCCACAGATGGCGTCGCGGTTAGCGTGACGGTAGAGGTGTCGATGGTGTCACTGACGGTGGTGACTGCCGCCGTACTGTTGATCGCCAGGTTCTCGAAATTGCCACCCGAGGCATTGGTGATACGGGCGCTCACCTGACCGGCATCGATATACGGATCATCAACTGGCGCGGCAACGGCGACGCTGCCGGAGGTCTGATTGGCACCGATGGTGATGGTCTGGCCATTGCTCAGCGTGACCGTCACCGCCGTTTGTGCGGCGTTGCTCAGGGTAGCGGTGTAAACGATCTGTCCACCTTCGGCCACGCTTGGTGTAGCCGAAAGCGACACCGTCGTGGTGTCCAGGACATCCGTGATGCTGGTGCTGACTGGCGCCTGGTTGGCGACAAGGTTTTCGTAATTGCCGCCGCTGACGCTGGTGATGCTGTTGGTGACGGCCGCGTGGCCTTGATAGACGTCATTGGTCACGGCACCCGTAGCGGTACCGAAGCTCTGGCCAACCGGAATGGTGATGGTCTGTCCATTGGCAAGGCTGACTACGACTGGGCTGCCGGTGACCGGAGCCCCTACAGTGGCGGTGTAAATGATAGTGCCGCCTTCGGCCACGGACGGCGTGGCGGTCAGGGTGACGGTGGTGGTGTCTTGTACATCGGTGACCGCAGTGCTGACTGGCGCCTGGTTTGCGACCAGGTTTTCGTAGTTGCCACCGCTGACGCTGGTGATGCTGTTGGTGACCGCCGCGTGGCCTTGGTAGACGTCGTTGGTTACGGCACCGGTGGCGGTACCGGAGCTCTGGCCAACCGGAATGGAGATGGTCTGCCCGTTTGCGAGGCTGACTACGACTGGGCTGCCGGTGACCGGAGCCCCTACAGTGGCGGTGTAAATGATGGTGCCGCCCTCAGCTACGGAAGGCGTGGCGGTCAGGGTGACAGTGGTGGTGTCTTGTACATCGGTGACCGTAGTGCTGACTGGCGCTTGGTTGGCGACCAGGTTTTCGTAGTTGCCGCCGCTGACGCTGGTGATGCTGTTGGTAACTGCCGCGTGGCCTTGATAGACGTCATTGCTCACGGCGCCGGTGGCGGTACCGGAGGTTTGACCGACCGGAATGGTGATGGTCTGGCCGTTAGCCAGGCTGACTACGACCGGGCTACCGGTGACCGGAGCACCTACTGTGGCGGTGTAAATGATGGTGCCACCCTCGGCCACGGAAGGCGTGGCGGTCAAGGTGACGGTGGTGGTGTCTTGCACATCGGTAACGGTGGTACTGACGGGCGCCTGATTGGCGACCAGGTTTTCGTAATTGCCGCCGCTGACGCTGGTGATGCTGTTGGTAACTGCCGCGTGGCCTTGATAGACGTCGTTAGTCACGGCACCGGTGGCGGTACCGAAGCTCTGGCCAACCGGAATGGTGATGCTCTGGCCGTTGGCCAGGCTGACTACGACCGGGCTGCCGGTGACCGGCGCACCTACTGTGGCGGTGTAAATGATAGTGCCACCCTCGGCCACGGAGGACGAGGCGGTCAAGGTGACGGTGGTGGTGTCCTGCACATCTGTGACGCTGGTGCTGACGGGCGCCTGGTTGGCGACCAGGTTTTCGTAATTGCCGCCGCTGACGCTGGTGATGCTGTTGGTGACCGCCGCGTGGCCTTGATAGACGTCATTGCTCACGGCGCCGGTGGCGATACCGGAACTCTGGCCGACCGGAATGGTGATGGTCTGGCCGTTAGCCAAGCTGACTATGACCGGGCTACCGGTGACCGGAGCCCCTACTGTGGCGGTGTAAATGATAGTGCCACCCTCGGCCACGGAGGACGAGGCGGTCAAGGTGACGGTAGTGGTGTCTTGCACATCGGTAACGGTGGTACTGACGGGCGCCTGATTGGCGACCAGGTTTTCGTAATTGCCGCCGCTGACGTTGGTGATGCTGTTGGTGACCGCCGCGTGGCCTTGGTAGACGTCATTGCTCACGGCGCCGGTGGCGGTACCGGAGCTTTGGCCGACCGGGATGGTGATGCTCTGGCCATTGGCCAGGCTGACTACGACCGGACTGCCGGTGACAGGGGCGCCCACTGTTGCCGTGTAGATAATGGTGCCGCCTTCCGCCACGGTCGGCGTCGCCGTCAGCGACACCGTCGTGGTGTCTTGTACGTCGGTCACGGTGGTGCTGACTGGCGCCTGGTTGGCGACCAGGTTCTCGTAATTGCCGCCGCTGACGCTGGTGATGCTGTTGGTGACCGCCGCGTGGCCTTGGTAGACGTCGTTGGTTACGGCGCCGGTGGCGGTACCGGAGCTTTGGCCGACCGGGATGGTGATGGTCTGGCCGTTGGCCAGGCTGACTACGACCGGACTGCCGGTGACAGGGGCGCCCACTGTTGCCGTGTAGATAATGGTGCCGCCTTCCGCCACGGTCGGCGTCGCCGTCAGCGACACCGTCGTGGTGTCTTGCACATCGGTCACGGTGGTGCTGACTGGCGCCTGGTTGGCGACCAGGTTCTCGTAATTGCCGCCGCTGACGCTGGTGATGCTGTTGGTGACCGCTGCGTGGCCTTGGTAGACGTCGTTGGTGACGGCGCCAGTGGCGGTGCCGGAACTCTGGCCGACCGGAATGGTGATGGTCTGGCCGTTGGCCAGGCTGACTACGACTGGACTGCCAGTAACAGGCGCACCCACTGACGCCGTATAGATAATGGTGCCGCCTTCGGCCAAGGACGGCGTTGCGGTCAGGGTGACGGTGGTGGTGTCCTGCACATCTGTGACGCTGGTGCTGACTGGCGCTTGATTGGCAACCAGGTTTTCGTAGTTGCCGCCGCTGACGCTGGTGATGCTATTGGTGACTGCCGCGTGGCCTTGATAGACGTCGTTGGTTACGGCAGCCGTGGCGGTACCGGAGCTTTGGCCGACCGGGATGGTGATGGTCTGGCCGTTGGCCAAGCCGACTACAACCGGACTGCCAGTAACAGGGGCTTCGACTGACGCCGTATAAATAATGGTCCCGCCTTCCGCCACGGAGGGCGTGGCGGTCAGGGTGACGGTGGTGGTGTCCTGCACATCTGTGACGCTGGTGCTGACTGGCGCTTGATTGGCGACCAGGTTTTCGTAGTTTCCGCCGCTGACGCTGGTAATGCTGTTGGTGACGGCCGCGTGGCCTTGGTAGACGTCATTGGTCACCGCACCCGTGGCAGTACCGGAGCTCTGGCCAACCGGAATAGTGATGGTCTGGCCGTTGGCCAGAGTTACCACGACGGCGGAGCCGGTGACTGGCGCCGTCACCGTGGCGGTGTAGATGATCGTGCCGCCTTCGGCCACCGACGGCGTGGCGGTCAGACTCACTGACGAGGTATCGACAGTATCGGTAACGTTGGTCACCGCTGGCGTGCTGTTGATCGCCAGGTTCTCGAAGTTGCCACCCGAGGCATTGGTGATGTGGGCGCTCACCTGACCGGCATCGATATACGGATCATCAGCGGGCGCGGCAACGGCGACGCTTCCGGAGGTCTGATTGGCACCGATGGTGATGGTCTGGCCATTGCTTAGCGTGACGGTTACCGCCGACTGCGCAGCATTGGTCAGGGTGGCGGTGTAAACGATCTGCCCACCTTCGGCCACGCTGGGCGTCGCCGTCAGCGAGACGGTCGTGGTGTCTTGGACATCGGTAACGGCGGTGCTGACAGGCGCCTGGTTTGCAACCAGGTTTTCGTAGGTTCCGCCGCTGACGCTGGTGATGCTGTTGGTGACCGCCGCGTGGCCTTGATAGACGTCGTTAGTCACGGCACCCGTGGCAGTGCCGGAACTCTGGCCGACCGGAATGGTGATGGTCTGGCCGTTGGCCAGGCTGACTACGACCGGGCTGCCGGTGACAGGGGCGCCCACTGTTGCCGTATAAATAATGGTGCCGCCTTCCGCCACGGACGGCGGGGCGGTCAGGGTGACGCTAGTGGTGTCCTGGACATCGGTAACGGATGTGCTGACCGGTGCCTGGTTGGCGACCAGATTTTCGTAGTTGCCGCCGCTGACCGCAGTGATTTGGTTACTGACGGCCGCGTGGCCTTGATAGACGTCATTGGTCACCACACCCGTGGCGGTACCGGAGCTTTGGCCGACCGGGATGGTGATGGTCTGGCCGTTGGCCAAGCCGACTACAACCGGACTGCCAGTAACAGGGGCTTCGACTGACGCCGTATAAATAATGGTCCCGCCTTCCGCCACGGAGGGCGTGGCGGTCAGGGTGACGGTGGTAGTGTCCTGCACATCTGTGACGCTGGTGCTGACTGGCGCTTGATTGGCAACCAGGTTTTCGTAGTTGCCGCCGCTGACGCTGGTGATGCTGTTGGTAACTGCCGCATGGCCTTGATAGACGTCATTGCTCACGGCGCCGGTGGCGGTACCGGAGGTTTGACCGACCGGAATGGTGATGGTCTGGCCGTTAGCCAGGCTGACTACGACCGGGCTGCCAGTGACGGGCGCATCTACTGTGGCGGTGTAAACGATCTGCCCACCTTCGGCCACGCTTGGCGTCGCTGACAGCGACACCGTCGTGGTGTCTTGCACATCGGTCACGGTGGTGCTGACGGGCGCCTGGTTGGGGACCAGGTTTTCGTAGTTTCCGCCGCTGACGCTGGTGATGCTGTTGGTGACCGCCGCGTGGCCTTGGTAGACGTCGTTGGTTACGGCACCGGTGGCGGTACCGGAGCTCTGGCCAACCGGAATGGAGATGGTCTGCCCGTTTGCGAGGCTGACTACGACTGGGCTGCCGGTGACCGGAGCCCCTACAGTGGCGGTGTAAATGATGGTGCCGCCCTCAGCTACGGAAGGCGTGGCGGTCAGGGTGACAGTGGTGGTGTCTTGTACATCGGTGACCGCAGTGCTGACTGGCGCCTGGTTGGCGACCAGGTTTTCGTAGTTGCCGCCGCTGACGCTGGTGATGCTGTTGGTAACTGCCGCGTGGCCTTGATAGACGTCATTGCTCACGGCGCCGGTGGCGGTACCGGAGGTTTGACCGACCGGGATGGTGATGCTCTGGCCGTTAGCCAGGCTGACTACGACTGGGCTGCCGGTGACCGGCGCACCTACTGTGGCGGTGTAAACGATAGTGCCACCTTCCGCCACGCTGGGAGTCGCCGTCAGCGATACCGTCGTGGTGTCTTGCACATCGGTCACGGTGGTACTGACGGGCGCCTGGTTGGCGATCAGGTTTTCGTAGTTGCCACCGCTGACGCTGGTAATGCTGTTGGTAACTGCCGCGTGGCCTTGATAGACGTCATTAGTCACGGCACCCGTGGCGGTACCGGAGCTCTGTCCAACTGGAATGGTGATGGTCTGGCCGTTGGCCAGGCTTACTACGACTGGGCTGCCAGTGACGGGCGCATCAACTGTGGCGGTGTAGACGATGGTGCCGCCTTCCGCCACGGACGGCGTGGCAGTCAGGGTAACGCTGGTGGTGTCTTGGACATCGGTCACGGAGGTGCTGACCGGTGCCTGATTGGCGACCAGGTTTTCGTAGTTGCCACCGCTGATGCTGGTGATGCTGTTGGTGACTGACTCGTGGCCTTGATAGACGTCGTTGGTGACAGCACCCGTGGCGGTACCGGAGCTTTGGCCAACCGGAATGGTGATGGTCTGCCCGTTGGCAAGGCTGACTACGACTGGGCTGCCGGTGACCGGCGCACCTACTGTGGCGGTGTAAACGATAGTGCCACCTTCCGCCACGCTGGGAGTCGCCGTCAGCGACACCGTCGTGGTGTCTTGCACATCGGTCACGGTGGTACTGACGGGCGCCTGGTTGGCGACCAGGTTTTCGTAGTTGCCACCGCTGACGCTGGTAATGCTGTTGGTAACTGCCGCGTGGCCTTGATAGACGTCATTAGTCACGGCACCCGTGGCGGTACCGGAGCTCTGTCCAACTGGAATGGTGATGGTCTGTCCATTGGCAAGGCTGACTACCACTGGGCTGCCGGTGACCGGAGCCCCTACAGTGGCGGTGTAAATGATGGTGCCGCCCTCAGCTACGGAAGGCGTGGCGGTCAGGGTGACAGTGGTGGTGTCTTGTACATCGGTGACGCTGGTGCTGACTGGCGCTTGATTGGCAACCAGGTTTTCGTAGTTGCCGCCGCTGACGCTGGTGATGCTGTTGGTAACTGCCGCATGGCCTTGATAGACGTCATTGCTCACGGCGCCGGTGGCGATACCGGAGCTCTGTCCAACTGGAATGGTGATGGTCTGGCCGTTAGCCAGGTTGACCAGGACCGGGCTACCGGTGACCGGAGCACCTACTGTGGCGGTGTAAATGATGGTGCCACCCTCGGCCACGGAAGGCGCGGCGGTCAAGGTGACGGTGGTGGTGTCTTGCACATCGGTAACGGTGGTACTGACGGGCGCCTGATTGGCGACCAGGTTTTCGTAATTGCCGCCGCTGACGCTGGTGATGCTGTTGGTAACTGCCGCGTGGCCTTGATAGACGTCGTTGGTGACAGCACCCGTGGCGATACCGGAGCTTTGGCCAACCGGAATGGTGATGGTCTGCCCATTGGCAAGGCTGACTACGACCGGGCTGCCGGTGACGGGCGCATCTACTGTGGCGGTGTAGACGATGGTGCCACCCTCGGCCACGCTTGGCGTTGCCGACAGCGACACCGTGGTGGTGTCCTGGACATCTGTGACGCTGGTGCTGACTGGCGCTTGATTGGCGACCAGATTTTCGTAATTGCCACCGCTGACGCTGGTAATGCTGTTGGTGACGGCCGCGTGGCCTTGGTAGACGTCATTGGTCACCGCACCCGTGGCAGTCCCGGAGCTCTGGCCGACCGGAATGGTGATGGTCTGGCCGTTGGCCAGGCTGACTACGACCGGGCTGCCGGTGACAGGGGCGCCCACTGTTGCCGTATAGATAATGGTGCCGCCTTCGGCCACAGATGGCGTCGCGGTTAGCGTGACGGTAGAGGTATCGATGGTGTCGCTGACGCTGGTCACGGCTGCCGTGCTGTTGATCGCCAGGCTTTCGAAGTTGCCACCCGAGGCATTGGTGATGTGTGCGCTGACCTGACCGGCATCGAGGTACGGATCATCAGCTGGCGCGGCAACGGCGACGCTGCCGGAGGTCTGATTGGCACCGATGGTGATGGTCTGGCCATTGCTTAGCGTGACGGTTACCGCCGACTGCGCAGCATTGCTTAGAGTGGCGGTGTAAACGATCTGCCCGCCTTCGGCCACGCTTGGCGTCGCCGACAGCGCCACCGTGGTGGTGTCCTGCACATCGGTAACGGTGGTGCTGACAGGCGCTTGGTTTGCGACCAGGTTCTCGTAATTGCCGCCGCTGACGCTGGTGATGCTGTTGGTGACCGCGGCATGGCCTTGGTAGACGTCGTTGGTCACGGCGCCGGTGGCGGTACCGGAGCTTTGGCCGACCGGAATGGTAATGGTCTGGCCGTTAGCCAGGCTGACTACGACCGGGCTGCCGGTGACGGGCGCACCTACTGTAGCGGTGTAAACGATAGTGCCGCCTTCGGCCACGCTGGGCGTCGCCGTCAGCGACACCGTAGTGGTGTCTTGTACGTCGGTGACGGTGGTAGAGACCGGTGCCGGGTCGGCAATCAGGTTTTCGTAATTGCCACCGCTGACGCTGGTGATGCTGTTGGTGACCGCTGCGTGGCCTTGATAGACGTCATTGGTCACCGCACCCGTGACGGTACCGGAGCTCTGGCCAACCGGAATGGTGATGGTCTGGCCGTTTGCCAGAGTTACCACGACGGAGGAGCCGGTGACTGGCGCCGTCACCGTGGCGGTGTAGATGATCGTGCCGCCTTCGGCCACCGACGGCGTGGCGGTCAGGCTCACTGTCGAGGTATCTACAGTATCGGTAACGTTGGTCACCGCTGGCGTGCTGTTGATCGCCAGGTTCTCGAAGTTGCCACCCGACGCATTGGTGATGTGGGCGCTCACCTGACTGGCATCGATATACGGATCATCAGCGGGCGCGGCAACGGCGACGCTTCCGGAGGTCTGATTGGCCCCGATGGTGATGGTCTGGCCATTGCTTAGCGTGACGGTTACCGCCGACTGCGCAGCATTGGTCAGGGTGGCGGTGTAAACGATCTGCCCACCTTCGGCCACGCTGGGCGTCGCCGTCAGCGAGACGGTCGTGGTGTCCTGGACATCGGTAACGGCGGTGCTGACAGGCGCCTGGTTTGCAACCAGGTTTTCGTAGTTGCCGCCGCTGACGCTGGTAATGCTGTTGGTGACGGCCGCGTGGCCTTGATAGACGTCATTGGTCACCGCACCCGTGGCGGTACCGGAGCTTTGGCCGACCGGGATGGTGATGGTCTGGCCGTTGGCCAAGCCGACTACAACCGGACTGCCAGTAACAGGGGCTTCGACTGACGCCGTATAAATAATGGTCCCGCCTTCCGCCACGGAGGGCGTGGCGGTCAGGGTGACGGTGGTGGTGTCTTGCACATCGGTAACGGTGGTACTGACGGGCGCCTGATTGGCGACCAGATTTTCGTAATTGCCACCGCTGACGCTGGTGATGCTGTTGGTAACTGCCGCGTGGCCTTGATAGACGTCATTGGTCACCGCACCCGTGGCGGTACCGGAGCTCTGGCCGATCGGGATGGTGATGGTCTGGCCGTTGGCCAGGCTGACTACGACCGGACTGCCAGTAACAGGGGCTCCAACTGACGCCGTATAAATAATGGTCCCGCCTTCCGCCACGGATGACGTTGCCGTTAGCGAGACGGTGGTGGTGTCTTGCACATCGGTCACGGTGGTGCTGACGGGCGCCTGGTTGGCAACCAGGTTTTCGTAGTTGCCGCCGCTGACGCTGGTGATGCTGTCTGTGACCGCCGCGTGGCCTTGGTAGACGTCGTTAGTCACGGCACCCGTGGCAGTGCCGGAACTCTGGCCGACCGGAATGGTGATGGTCTGGCCGTTGGCCAGGCTGACTACGACCGGGCTGCCGGTGACAGGGGCGCCCACTGTAGCCGTATAAATAATGGTGCCGCCTTCCGCCACGGTCGGCGTGGCGGTCAGGGTGACGCTAGTGGTGTCCTGGGCATCGGTAACGGAGGTGCTGACCGGTGCCTGGTTGGCGACCAAGTTCTCGTAATTGCCGCCGCTGACGCTGGTGATGCTGTTGGTAACTGCCGCATGGCCTTGATAGACGTCATTGCTCACGGCGCCGGTGGCGGTACCGGAGCTCTGTCCAACTGGAATGGTGATGGTCTGTCCATTGGCAAGGCTGACTACCACTGGGCTGCCGGTGACTGGAGCCCCTACAGTCGCGATGTAAATGATAGTGCCGCCTTCGGCCACGCTTGGCGTCGCCGTCAGCGATACCGTCGTGGTGTCTTGCACATCGGTCACGGTGGTACTGACTGGCGCCTGGTTGGCGACCAGGTTTTCGTAGTTGCCGCCGCTGACGCTGGCGATGCTGTTGGTGACCGCCGCGTGGCCTTGGTAGACGTCGTTAGTCACGGCACCCGTGGCGGTACCGTAGCTTTGGCCAACCGGAATGGTGATGGTCTGTCCATTGGCAAGGCTGACTACGACCGGGCTGCCGGTGACGGGCGCATCTACTGTGGCGGTGTAGACGATGGTGCCACCCTCGGCCACGCTTGGCGTTGCCGACAGCGACACCGTGGTGGTGTCCTGGACATCTGTGACGCTGGTGCTGACTGGCGCTTGATTGGCGACCAGATTTTCGTAATTGCCACCGCTGACGCTGGTAATGCTGTTGGTGACGGCCGCGTGGCCTTGGTAGACGTCATTGGTCACCGCACCCGTGGCAGTCCCGGAGCTCTGGCCGACCGGAATGGTGATGGTCTGGCCGTTGGCCAGGCTGACTACGACCGGGCTGCCGGTGACAGGGGCGCCCACTGTTGCCGTATAGATAATGGTGCCGCCTTCGGCCACAGATGGCGTCGCGGTTAGCGTGACGGTAGAGGTATCGATGGTGTCGCTGACGCTGGTCACGGCTGCCGTGCTGTTGATCGCCAGGCTTTCGAAGTTGCCACCCGAGGCATTGGTGATGTGTGCGCTGACCTGACCGGCATCGAGGTACGGATCATCAGCTGGCGCGGCAACGGCGACGCTGCCGGAGGTCTGATTGGCACCGATGGTGATGGTCTGGCCATTGCTCAAGGTGAGCGTCACTGCAGACTGCGCGGCGTTGCTCAAGGTGGCGGTGTAAACGATCTGCCCGCCTTCGGCCACGCTTGGCGTCGCCGACAGCGACACCGTGGTGGTGTCCTGCACATCGGTAACGGTGGTGCTGACAGGCGCTTGATTGGCGACCAGGTTTTCGTAGTTGCCACCGCTGACGCTGGTGATGCTGTTGGTAACTGCCGCGTGGCCTTGATAGACGTCATTGGTCACCGCACCCGTGGCGGTACCGGAGCTTTGGCCGACCGGGATGGTGATGGTCTGGCCGTTGGCCAAGCCGACTACAACCGGACTGCCAGTAACAGGGGCTTCGACTGACGCCGTATAAATAATGGTCCCGCCTTCGGCCACGGACGGCGTTGCGGTCAGGGTGACGGTGGTGGTGTCCTGCACATCTGTGACGCTGCTGCTGACTGGCGCTTGATTGGCAACCAGGTTTTCGTAATTGCCGCCGCTGACGCTGGTGATGCTGTTGGTGACGGCCGCGTGGCCTTGGTAGACGTCATTGGTCACCGCACCTGTGGCAGTCCCGGAGCTCTGGCCGACCGGAATGGTGATGGTCTGGCCGTTAGCCAGGCTGACTACGACCGGGCTGCCGGTGACCGGCGCCCCTACAGTGGCGGTGTAAATGATGGTGCCACCCTCGGCCACGGAAGGCGTGGCGGTCAGGGTGACAGTGGTGGTGTCTTGTACATCGGTGACCGCAGTGCTGACTGGCGCCTGGTTGGCGACCAGGTTTTCGTAGTTTCCGCCGTTGACGCTGGTAATGCTGTTGGTGACGGCCGCGTGGCCTTGATAGACGTCATTGCTCACGGCGCCGGTGGCGGTGCCGGAGCTTTGGCCGACCGGGATGGTGATGGTCTGGCCGTTGGCCAGGCTGACCACGACCGGGCTGCCGGTGACCGGCGCATTCACCGTGGCGGTGTAGATGATGGTGCCGCCTTCGGTCACAGATGGGGTGGCGGTTAGCGTGACGGTTGAGGTGTCGATGGTGTCACTGACGGTGGTGACTGCCGCCGTGCTGTTGATCGCCAGGTTCTCGAAGTTGCCACCCGACGCATTGGTGATGTGGGCGCTCACCTGACTGGCATCGATATACGGATCATCAGCGGGCGCGGCAACGGCGACGCTTCCGGAGGTCTGATTGGCCCCGATGGTGATGGTCTGGCCATTGCTTAGCGTGACGGTTACCGCCGACTGCGCAGCATTGGTCAGAGTGGCGGTGTAAACGATCTGCCCACCTTCGGCCACGCTTGGCGTCGCCGTCAGCGAGACGGTCGTGGTGTCCTGGACATCGGTAACGGCGGTGCTGACAGGCGCTTGGTTTGCAACCAGGTTTTCGTAGTTGCCGCCGCTGACGCTGGTAATGCTGTTGGTGACCGTTGCGTGGCCTTGGTAGACATCGTTGGTGACGGCACCCGTGGTGGTACCCGAGGACTGCCCGACTGGGATGGTGATGGTTTGCCCATTGGCCAAGCCGACTACGACCGGGCTGCCGATGACCGGCGCACCTACTGTGGCGGTGTAAATGATAGTGCCGCCTTCCGCCACGGACGGCGTGGCGGTCAGGGTGACGGTGGTGGTGTCCTGAACATCGGTGACCGCAGTGCTGACCGGTGCCTGGTTCGCAACCAGGTTTTCGTAGTTGCCGCCGCTGATGCTGGTGATGTTGTTGGTTACCGCCGTGTGGCCTTGATAGACGTCATTGCTCACGGCGCCGGTGGCGGTACCGGAGGTTTGACCGACCGGAATGGTGATGGTCTGGCCGTTAGCCAGGCTGACTACGACCGGGCTGCCAGTGACGGGCGCATCTACTGTGGCGGTGTAAACGATCTGCCCACCTTCGGCCACGCTTGGCGTCGCCGACAGCGAAACCGTGGTGGTGTCCTGCACATCGATAACGGTGGTGCTGACAGGCGCCTGATTGGCGACCAGGTTCTCATAATTGCCGCCGCTGACCGCAGTGATTTGGTTACTGACGGCCGCGTGGCCTTGATAGACGTCATTGGTCACCACACCCGTGGCGGTACCGGAGCTTTGGCCGACCGGGATGGTGATGGTCTGGCCGTTGGCCAGGCTGACCACGACCGGGCTGCCGGTGACCGGCGCATTCACCGTGGCGGTGTAGATGATGGTGCCGCCTTCGGTCACAGATGGGGTGGCGGTTAGCGTGACGGTTGAGGTGTCGATGGTGTCAGTGACGGTGGTGGCTGCCGCCGTGCTGTTGATCGCCAGGTTCTCGAAGTTGCCACCCGAGGCATTGGTGATGTGGGCGCTCACCTGACCGGCATCGATATATGGATCATCAGCGGGCGCGGCAACGGCGACGCTTCCGGAGGTCTGATTGGCACCGATGGTGATGGTCTGGCCATTGCTTAGTGTGACGGTTACCGCCGACTGCGCAGCATTGCTCAGAGTGGCGGTGTAAACGATCTGCCCACCCTCGGCCACGCTTGGCGTTGCCGACAGCGACACCGTGGTGGTGTCCTGGACATCTGTTACGGTGGTACTGACAGGCGCTTGGTTTGCGACCAGGTTCTCGTAATTGCCACCGCTGACGCTGGTGATGCTGTTGGTGACCGCCGCGTGGCCTTGATAGACGTCATTGCTCACGGCGCCGGTGGCGGTGCCGGAGCTTTGGCCGACCGGGATGGTGATGGTCTGGCCGTTGGCCAGGCTGACTACAACAGGGCTTCCGGTAACCGGCGCATTCACTGTTGCGGTGTAAACGATGGTGCCGCCTTCGGTCACAGATGGGGTGGCGGTTAGCGTGACGGTTGAGGTGTCGATGGTGTCACTGACGGTGGTGACTGCCGCCGTGCTGTTGATCGCCAGGATCTCGAAGTTGCCACCCGTGGCATTGGTTATGTGGGCGCTCACCTGACCGGCATCGATATACGGATCATCAGCGGGCGCGGCAACGGCGACGCTTCCGGAGGTCTGATTGGCACCGATGGTGATGGTCTGGCCGTTGCTTAGCGTGACGGTTACCGCCGACTGCGCAGCATTGGTCAGAGTGGCGGTGTAAACGATCTGCCCACCCTCGGCCACGCTTGGCGTTGCCGACAGCGACACCGTGGTGGTGTCCTGGACATCTGTTACGGTGGTACTGACAGGCGCTTGGTTTGCGACCAGGTTCTCGTAATTGCCACCGCTGACGCTGGTGATGCTGTTGGTGACCGCCGCGTGGCCTTGATAGACGTCATTGCTCACGGCGCCGGTGGCGGTGCCGGAGCTTTGGCCGACCGGGATGGTGATGGTCTGGCCGTTGGCCAGGCTGACTACAACAGGGCTTCCGGTAACCGGCGCATTCACTGTTGCGGTGTAAACGATGGTGCCGCCTTCGGTCACAGATGGGGTGGCGGTTAGCGTGACGGTTGAGGTGTCGATGGTGTCACTGACGGTGGTGACTGCCGCCGTGCTGTTGATCGCCAGGATCTCGAAGTTGCCACCCGAGGCATTGGTGATGTGGGCGCTCACCTGGCCGGCATCGATATATGGATCATCAGCGGGCGCGGCAACGGCGACGCTTCCGGAGGTCTGATTGGCACCGATGGTGATGGTCTGGCCGTTGCTTAGCGTGACGGTTACCGCCGACTGCGCAGCATTGCTCAGAGTGGCGGTGTAAACGATCTCCCCACCCTCGGCCACGCTTGGCGTTGCCGACAGCGACACCGTGGTGGTGTCCTGGACATCTGTTACGGTGGTACTGACAGGCGCTTGGTTTGCGACCAGGTTCTCGTAATTGCCGCCGCTGACGCTGGTGATGCTGTTGGTGACCGCGGCATGGCCTTGGTAGACGTCGTTGGTCACGGCGCCGGTGGCGGTACCGGAGCTTTGGCCGACCGGAATGGTGATGGTCTGACCGTTAGCCAGGCTGACTACGACCGGGCTGCCGGTGACGGGCGCACCTACTGTAGCGGTGTAAACGATAGTGCCGCCTTCGGCCACGCTGGGCGTCGCCGTCAGCGACACCGTAGTGGTGTCTTGTACGTCGGTGACGGTGGTAGAGACCGGTGCCGGGTCGGCAATCAGGTTTTCGTAATTGCCACCGCTGACGCTGGTGATGCTGTTGGTGACCGCTGCGTGGCCTTGATAGACGTCATTGCTCACCGCACCCGTGGCGGTACCGGAGCTCTGGCCGACCGGGATGGTGATGGTCTGGCCGTTGGCCAGGCTGACTACGACCGGACTGCCAGTAACAGGGGCTCCAACTGACGCCGTATAAATAATGGTCCCGCCTTCCGCCACGGATGACGTTGCCGTTAGCGAGACGGTGGTGGTGTCTTGGACATCGGTAACGGTGGTGCTGACAGGCGCCTGGTTGGCAACCAGGTTTTCGTAGTTGCCGCCGCTGACGCTGGTGATGCTGTTGGTGACCGCCGCGTGGCCTTGGTAGACGTCGTTAGTCACGGCACCCGTGGCGGTACCGGAGCTTTGGCCGACCGGGATGGTGATGCTCTGGCCGTTGGCCAGGCTGACTACGACCGGACTGCCGGTGACAGGGGCGCCCACTGTTGCCGTGTAGATAATGGTGCCGCCTTCCGCCACGGTCGGCGTGGCGGTCAGGGTGACGCTAGTGGTGTCCTGGGCATCGGTAACGGAGGTGCTGACCGGTGCCTGGTTGGCGACCAGGTTCTCGTAATTGCCGCCGCTGACGCTGGTAATGCTGTTGGTAACTGCCGCGTGGCCTTGGTAGACATCGTTGGTGACGGCACCCGTGGCGGTACCGGAGGACTGCCCGACTGGGATGGTGATGGTTTGCCCATTGGCCAAGCCGACTACGACCGGGCTACCGGTGACCGGCGCATTCACCGTGGCGGTGTAGACGATGGTGCCGCCTTCGGTCACAGATGGGGTCGCGGTTAGCGTAACGGTAGAGGTGTCGATGGTATCACTGACAGTGGTGACTGCCGCCGTGCTGTTGATCGCCAGGTTTTCGAAGTTGCCACCCGAGACATTGGTGATCCGTGCGCTGACCTGTCCGGCGTCGAGGTACGGATCATCGGCTGGCGCGGCAACGGCGACGCTCCCAGAGGTCTGATTGGCGCCGATGGTGATGGTCTGGCCATTGCTCAGCGCGACTGTAACCGCCGACTGCGCAGCATTGGTCAGGGTGGCGGTGTAAACGATCAGCCCACCCTCGGCCACGCTGGGCGTCGCCGTCAGCGAGACGGTCGTGGTGTCCTGGACATCGGTAACGGCGGTGCTGACAGGCGCCTGGTTGGCAATCAGGTTTTCGTAGTTTCCGCCGCTGACGCTGGTGATGCTGTTGGTGACCGCCGCGTGGCCTTGATAGACGTCGTTAGTCACGGCACCCGTGGCGGTACCGGAGCTTTGGCCGACCGGGATGGTGATGGTTTGCCCATTGGCCAGGGTCACCACTACCGCAGATTCAGTAACCGGCGCGGTCACGCTGGCGGGTGTAGACGATGGTGCCGCCCTCTGCCACCGATGGCGTGGCGGTCAGGCTCACGGTCGAAGTGTCGACGGTGTCGGTGACGTTGGTCACCGCTGGCGTGCTGTTGACTACCAGATTTTCGAAGTTGCCGCCCGATACATTGGTAATGCTGGCACTGACCTGTCCGGCATCGAGGTACGGGTTGTCGCCGTGCGTGGCGAACGCAACGCTGCCAGTGGTCTGGTTGGCACCGATGGTGATGGTCTGGCCATTGCTCAGGGTCACGGTCACTGGCGACTGTGCAGCATTGGTCAGGGTCGCGGTGTACACGATCTGGCCACCTTCGGCAACGCTCGGCGTTGCTGACAGCGAGACCGAGGTGGTGTCCTGCACATCATTGACGGTGGTGCTGACCGGGGTATTGTCAGCCACCAGATTCTCGTAGTTGCCGCCGCTGACGTTGGTAATGCTGTTGGTAACAGCCGCGTGGCCTTGATAGACGTCATTGGTCACGGCGCCCGTGGCGGTACCGGAGCTTTGCCCGACCGGGATGGTGATGGTTTGCCCATTTGCCAGAGTTACCACGACGGCGGAGCCAGTGACCGGTGCGGTCACCGTGGCGGTGTAGACGATGGTCCCACCCTCGGACACCGAAGGCGTGGCGGTCAAGCTCACGGTCGCGGTGTCGACGGTATCGGTGACGGTGGTCACCGCTGGCGTGCCGTTGATGGCAATGTTTTCGAAGTTACCCCCGCTGGCAGTGGTGATGCTGGCGCTGACCTGGCCGGCATCGAGATAGGGGTTATCGCCATGCGTGGCGACCGCGACGCTGCCAGTGGTCTGGTTGGTAGCAATGGTAATGGCCTGGCCATTGCTCAGGGTCACGGTCACTGGCGACTGCGCAGCATTGGTCAGCGTCGCCGTGTACACGATCTGTCCACCCTCAGCCACGCTCGGCGTCGCCGACAGCGAGACGGTGGTGGTGTCCTGAACATCGGTCACCGCAGTGCTGACGGTCGCGGTATTGGCCACCAGATTTTCGTAATTGCCGCCCGTGACCCCGGTGATGCTGTTGCTGACCGGCGCATGCCCCTGGTAGGCATCGTTATCCACAGAGGCAGTCGTCGTTCCCGTGCTTTGCCCGACCGGGATGGTGATGGTCTGCCCATTGGCCAGGCTCACCACCACAGGTGAGCCTGTGACTGGGGCATTGACGGTGGCGGTGTAGACAATGGTGCCGCCTTCGGCCACCGACGGCGTGGCGGTCAGGGTCACAGTCGTGGTGTCGAGGGTATCGGTGATCGCGGTCACCGCTGGCGTGCCGTTGACCGCCAGGCTTTCGAAATTGCCGCCCGTGGCATTGGTGATACGCGCGCTGACCAGGCTGGCATCGGCATAGTGGTTATCGGCAGGTGCGGCCACGCTGACGCTGCCCGAGGTCTGGTTCGCCGCGATGGTGATGCTCTGGCCGTTGCTCAGAGTCACCGTGACGGCGGTCTGGCCCGGGTTGCTGAGGGTTGCGGTGTAGATGATCTGGCCGCCTTCGGCCACGCTCGGGCTCGCGCTCAGGCTGACAGTGGTGACGTCCCGGATATCACTGACGGTGGTGCTGACAGGCGCAGGGTTAGCGACCAGATTCTCGAAATTACCCCCGGTAACCCCGGAGATGCTCGTGCTGACCTGGCCTTGGCCCTGATAAACATCATTGCTGACCGGCACGCTGACGATGCCACTGCTCTGGCCGACCGCCACAGTGATGGTCTGGCCGTTGGCCAGGGTCACTACCACCGGCGTGCCAGTCACCGGTGCCGAGAGGCTAGCGGTGTAGACGATGGCGCCGCCTTCCGCCACGGAGGGCGTGGCGGTCAGCGTGACGGTACTGGAATCGGTCGAATCGCTGACCACGGTCAGAACGGGAGCCGGGTTGGCTTCCAGGTGCTCGAAGTTGCCCCCGATGGCGGAGGTGATATGGGTGCTAAGGGTGGTCGCGTCCTTGTACACATCGTTGGCCGTCTGCAGCACCACGCTGCCACTGCTTTGACCCGCGCCGATGCTGATGACCTGGCCGTTCGACAGGGTGACCGTGACTGGCGTCTGGGCCGGGTTGCTCAGGGTCACGGTGTAGGTGATCGCACCGCCTTCGGTCACGTTCGGGCTGGCGCTGAGGGTGGCGGTGGTGATATCGGCCGTGCCAACCACGCGGGTCTCGGCCGGCGTGCCGTCGATGGCGACCAGGATGCCGCCGCCGCTGGTGCCGGTGATGCTGGTCGAGACGTGACGGTCATCCGCGTACACCGTGGTGCCTGGCGTGACCGGCACGCTCACCGAGCCACTGGTCTGTCCGGCGGCGATCACGATCACCGCGCCATTGGACAAGGTCACGGTCAGCGCGCTGAGCGGCGCCTGGCCGACCGTGGCGACATAGACGATGCTGCCGCCGGCCTCGCTGACCGACGGCGTTGCACTCAGCACCACGGCGGTGGCCAGTTCGGCGACCGCCGTTGGGGTGGCGGCCTGCCGCCCGGCGGCGAAATCGAAGTCAAGGCTTTCGCTGAAGTTCAGCGGCCCGGTCTGAAAGCCAACGTTCGGGTCGACCCGGGCAGCTGTTTCCTCGAGCAGGACGAAACTGTGCCCGCCGCCAAGCGCACCGCCGCCGCTGCCGCCCGAGGAGGTCGGGCCGGCAGCGGTAGCTTCCAGCGCCGTGGTCGGGTCGACACCCGCCTGGATCGCCTGTTGCAACTGCTCCACCGACGGCGCAGCCTGCGCGGTGGCCAGGTACATGTCGGTGCTGTGGTCGGCGGTGCTGGCGCTCCATTGGCTATCGCGGCCCAGGTCTACATAGCGGCCGTCGGTCAGTTGCAGGGTGACAGCACCGCCGACACCGGTCAGTACCTGCTCGCCTGCGAACAGGCGGTCTCCTTCGATGAGCACGCGCCGTATGCCTTCCGGCGATACTGCGATGACTTGGCCAACAATGCTTTTGACGATGGCGACTACGGTGCTCATGGGGCTCTCCAGATGACTCGACCAGTGCCTTCCATGCCCCTTCGGCGCTCAAAACCGGCGGGTAGTGGAATAGTATTAAATTGCCTCTGCTTATAGGTCTGTCAAACTTCCGTGCTTTTATCGCTTGCGCGTTTAAAGAATGTCGAAATATTGACTTGCATCGCTATTTTGCGAGCGATGCCAATCTAAAGTCATAACGTTAAATAGCCGCTTGCCAATTCTTACTTTCGTATTAGTTGTATCGCTGTTACCTGCCTTTTTCAGCGTTCGGGCGTACAGGCCGCGTCCTGTCTGGCTTCGGCAAGCGTGGAGAGGGCTTTGTATAATTTCTGGGTTGCGACTTGTGTATCTCGCGTTAGTCTTTCCCTATCGCAGCGGAGGTTGGCTACGTGCAGAAATTCTTGGCGATTTGAAACCTTCGAATAGCGATGTCGTCAGCTTTAAGAACACCGGGCCATTGTTGATGGGGCCTGCTTCCAACTATCGCAAGGAAGAGAGCGCCACGTGGAATCCGAAGTCCGTCGAGCCCAGCTCAGTCATGACCCGCGTAGTCAGCACGACGATCCGCTGCTGGATTGCCTGCTGACCCTCTGTGTACTGCATCAGAAACCCGCCAGCCGGGTGATGCTGACCACCGGGCTGCCATTGCCGGCCCAGCGCCTGAACGCCGAACTGCTGCCCCGCGCCGCCGCCCGCGCCGGCCTGCAGGGGCGCCTGTTGCAGCGCAAGCTGGAGCAGATCCCGAGCATCGCCATGCCGGCCATGCTGCTGCTCAAGGAAGGCCGCGCCGCCGTGCTGCTGGGTTGGGAAAACGCCGACACTGCACGCCTGCTGCTCAGCGAAAGCGATGGCGGCGAGGTGCTGGTCAGCCGCGAAGCGCTGATCGGGGACTACAGCGGCAAGGTGTTCTTCGCCCAGCCGCAGCACAAGTACGACGTCAACCACGGCAACCTGATTCCGCGCGCCAAGTCCTGGTTCCGCGACACCCTGCTGCGCAGCAAATGGCTGTACATGGATGCCATCGCCGCCAGCCTGGTGATCAACCTGATCGCCCTGGCCGCGCCGCTGTTCGTGATGAACGTCTACGACCGCGTGGTGCCCAACCAGGCCACCTCGACCCTGTGGGTGCTGGCGGTGGGCATTACCGGTGCCTACCTGTTCGACCTCATCCTCAAAGGCCTGCGCAGTCTGTGCCTGGACCTGGCCGGCAAGAAGACCGACCTGATCATCTCGGCCACATTGTTCGAGCGCATCGTCGGCATGTCGATGAAGTACCGCCCGGCGCGGGTCGGCAGCTTTGCTCAGAACATCCACGAGTTCCAAGGCCTGCGTGACTTCCTCGCCTCGCTGACCCTGACCAGCCTGATCGACCTGCCATTCACCCTGATCATTCTCATGGTCATCGCCATCGTCGGCGGCCATCTGGTGTGGATCCCGGTGCTCGCCTTCCCGTTGGCGCTGGGCATCGGCTACGCCCTGCAAAAACCCCTGATGGCGACCATGGAGCGGACCATGGCGCTGGCCTCCGAGCGCCAGTCGAGCCTGATCGAAACCCTGGCCGGCCTGGATGCGGTCAAGGTCAACAACGCCGAGAGCGAGCGCCAGTACCGCTGGGAGCAGACCCTTGGGACCCTCAGCCGCCTGGAACTGCGGGTCAAGGTGCTGTCGGGCCTGGCCATGAACATCACCTTGATGATCCAGCAACTGGCTGGCGTGGCGATGATCTGCGTCGGCGTGTATCAGATCATCGATGGCAACCTGAGCATGGGCGGCCTGGTGGCCTGCTACATGCTCAGTGGTCGAGCTCTCGGCCCGCTCGGGCAGTTGAACGGGTTGCTGGCCCGCTACCAGCAGGCCAAGGTGACCATGGTCTCGACCAACCAGATGATGGAACTGCCGCAAGAGCGCAACTTCGAGGAACGCCCACTGAGCCGCCAGGTGCTGCAGGGAGCGATCGAGTTCCGCGGGGTCGATTTCACTTACCCGAACCAGCAGAACATGGCCCTGAAGAACATCAGCCTGAACATCCGCCCGGGCGAGAAAGTCGGCATCATCGGCCGCAGTGGCTCGGGCAAGAGTTCGCTGGCCAAGCTGATCGTCGGGCTGTATGAGGCGGACAACGGCTCGTTGCTGGTAGACGGCGTGGACATTCGCCAGATCGACGTCAGCGAGCTGCGTCACAACGTCGGCTACGTGCCGCAGGATATCCAGTTGCTGGCCGGTACCTTGCGCGACAATCTGGTCAGCGGTGCCCGCTACATCGAGGACGAGCTGATCCTGCAAGCCGCCGAGCTGGCTGGCGTGCACGAGTTCGCCCGGCTGCACCCGGACGGTTACGAGTTGCAGGTTGGCGAGCGCGGGCAAAACCTCTCCGGTGGCCAGCGGCAGAACGTCGCGCTGGGCCGTGCGCTGTTGCTCAACCCGCAGATCCTGCTGCTCGACGAGCCAACTGCGGCCATGGACAACACCGGCGAAGAGCGCCTCAAGCAGCGCCTGCAGGCGGTAATCGAGAACAAGACTGTGCTGCTGGTGACCCACCGGGCCTCGCTGCTGACCCTGGTCGACCGGCTGATCGTCATCGACCGCGGCCAGGTGGTTGCCGATGGCCCCAAAGCTTCCGTCATGGATGCGCTGAAGAAGGGGCAGATCAGTGTTGCATAAGCTCGATATCGGACAGTTCAAAGACAACCTGCGCCGCTACTTCAAGGGCTCCGACTCGCTGCACGGGCAGCCGCTGCCCGAGGTCAACAAAGCGCTCATCGAAGACGCCCCGCGCGTCGTGCGCCTGACCATCTGGGGCGTGATCGCGTTCTTCCTGTTCCTGATCGTCTGGGCCAGCTTCGCGCCCATCGACGAAGTCACCCGTGGCGAGGGCAAGGCCATTCCCTCGTCCAAGGTGCAGAAGGTGCAGAACCTCGAAGGCGGCATCGTCGCCGAGATCTTCGCCAAGGAAGGGCAGGTGGTCGAGGTCGGCCAGCCGCTGCTGCGCCTGGACGAAACCCGCTTTATCTCGAACAAGGGCGAAACCGAAGCCGAGCGTGTGGCCATGGCCCTGCGCGTCGAGCGCCTGAGTGCCGAGGTCGACGACAGCCCGCTGAAGATCGACGACAAGCTGCGCGAGGCCGCTCCCAGCCAGGCGGCCAGCGAAGAGTCGCTGTTCGCCAGCCGGCGTCAACAGTTGAATGACGAGATCAATGGCCTGCAACAGCAGCTGGTGCAGAAGCAGCAGGAGTTGCGTGAGTTCAACTCCAAGCGTGCCCAGTACGCCAGCAGCCTGCAGTTGCTGAACCAGGAAATCGGCATGTCCGAGCCGCTGGTGGCCAGGGGGGCGATTTCCCAGGTCGAGATCCTGCGCCTGCGCCGCTCCGAGGTGGAAACACGCGGCGAACTGAGCGCCACCGAACTGGCTATCCCGCGCGCCGAGGCGGCGGTGAAGGAAGTGCAGAGCAAAATCGAGGAAACCCGCGGCAAGTTCCGCAGCGATGCCCTGACCCAGCTTAACGAGGCGCGCACCGACCTGAACAAGGCGACTGCCACCACCAAGGCGCTGGATGACCGGGTCAACCGCACACTGGTCACTTCGCCGGTGCGCGGCATCGTCAAGCAGCTGTTGGTCAACACCATTGGTGGTGTGATCCAGCCGGGCAGCGACATCATCGAGATCGTGCCCCTGGACGATACGCTGGTGATCGAGGCGAAGATCCTGCCCAAGGATATCGCCTTCCTGCACCCGGGGCAGGAGGCCATGGTCAAGTTCACCGCCTATGACTACACCATCTACGGCGGCCTCGAGGCCAAGCTGGAGCAGATCGGCGCCGACACCATCACCGACGAAGACAAGAAGACCACCTACTACCTGATCCGCCTGCGCACCGAGAAGAGTCACCTGGGCAGTGACGCCAAGCCGCTGGAAATCATCCCCGGCATGGTCGCCACGGTGGACATCATGACCGGAAAGAAAACCATCATGAGCTACTTGCTCAAGCCGATCATCAAAGCCCGTACCGAAGCCCTGCGCGAGCGCTGATGAGGTTTACGGCCTTGTAGAGGGTACCCTGTGGGAGCGGGCGTGCCCGCGAACACCGGCGAAGCCGGTGCCATACACTGCGGAGCCTGCTTCGCGGGCAAGCCCGCTCCCACAGGGGCCGAGTCGGTTTGCAGAGTGCCGCTCAGATCAACCCGGTGTCTTCTTCTTCCTCAATCAGGTTGTTCAGGCTGCCCAGCGCCTTGCGCGCGGTAGAGCGGTTGAGCAGCTTGGCCTGGGCACCGGCGGGCAGGTCGGTGATGCTGATCACACCCTTGGTGGTCAGCACATCGATCAGATCCTCCAGCACGCGGATCATGTCCAGGTCGCTCTGCTTGAGCTGGCGCAGGCTGTTCTCGACCACATCGTCGGCAAACCATTCCTGGATCTCGGCATGGTCGGCCGGGAGCATTTCCGTGAATTCGGCATAGGGGGCAGCTTCTACCCGCAGCAACTGGCCGTCGGCGTCGCGTTGCACGTAGAACATGGCGTCGTCCCTCGTCACGATGGTTCCTTAGTTGGTAATCCGCAGCATAGGCAAAGTTCACCAGGCAGGTGAACCCGGCGCGTGAGTATGCGCTGCGCGAGGGGTGGCAGGGAAGGCCGCCCCCGCGGTGGCCTGGGCTGGCCACCGCGGGACGGGGATCAGTGATCGACCTTGATGGTCGGGTCGGCACCGCTGATCAACGAGTTGACCGTGGTGTTTGACCAGTTCACGCCTTCGAGCTTGATGGTCACGTCGGCGCTGCCACCGGCGTTGAGCTTGCCTTCGGAGCTGACCTGCAAGGTCGAAGTGCCATCTGCGGCGGTGGTGATCTTCAAGTAGTTGTCGATGGTGCTGGCGGTCTCGCCCTGTAGCAGGTCGTGCAGGTCGAGGCGGTCACCCTCGCTGGGCTTGAAGTCCTTGATCACGTCGTTGCCAACATCACCGGCCTTCCACACGAACAGGTCGGCACCGCTGCCACCGATCAGGATGTCATTCCCTTGACCGCCGATCAGGGTGTCGTTGCCGCTGCCGCCGAGCAGGATGTCATTGCCCTTGCCGCCATCGAGGTAGTCGTTGCCACCCTGGCCGAAGATGATGTCATTGCCTGCGCCGCCCAGCAGGGTATCGGCACCGTCGTTGGCCCCCGAAATGTCGAACTCGGTGTAGTGTTCGCTGACGTACTGGTGCATCGCCCGCGCGTCCACGTCACCGACATCGACACCGGTCTTGCCGGCGACATAGGCCTGGATGGCCTCGACACCGGTGCCGGCGATGGACGGGAAGGTCACCAGGTCGCCGAAGATGATGTCGTTGCCGTCGCCACCGTTGACCGTGTCGTTGCCCGGCAGGGTGGCTTCGGTGTGACCGAGGATGGCATCGGCGAGCTTGCTCGGGTCGATGTTGGTCTGCGGCTTGCCATCGGTGTCGTACGGCTTCAGGTCGTTGGCGTTGACGCCGCTGTTCAGGCCGATCGCTTCGACGTCGGACAAGGCCGAGAGGATCTTGAAGCTATCGGTCGAGTTGGTGCTGGTGGCGCTGTTGGTGGAGTTGCCGGTACCCGCCAGCGACGACAGCTCGTAGCCGCCGTTGCCTTCGGCATGCAACTGGCCGCTGGTACTGTACGACCAGCCGCCTCTGTTGCTGTACGTCTGTACCTGCAGGTTGCCGCTGCTGTCGATGCTGATGTAGTTGGTGTTGTTGATGTAGGCATTGACCGTCATGCCCGCCTTGTAATTGATCGAGGCGAGGTAGTCGTCCATGGTGACGCCGGAGTTGCCCAGGGTCGGGTTGGTCTTCTCGTTGGTCTGGTAGTAGGTTGGCTGCCCGTCGGTAATGAAGAACGTCTGGTTACTGCCGGTGCTGCCCGCTGCCTTGAGCGCCTCGAACCAGTTGGCGGTGGTCTTGAAGGCATCTTCGTAGTTGGTACCGCCACCGGACGACAAGTTGTTCAGCGCCGCGAGCAGGGTTTTCAGGCCCGCGTCGTTGAGGGTCACCGAAACAGTGCTCTTGACCTGGGTGGCGAAGTCCACCAGAAGGATGTTGACCACACCCGACTGGGCGCCTTTGACGCTGGCCGCCAGGGTCTTGAACACCGACTCCAGCGAAGACTTGGCCGCGCTTACGCCCGACGAGCCCATCGAGCCCGAGGTGTCGACGATGAAGGCGATGTTGTAGTTCTGCCCCGGCACCACGTGCAGGCCATTGACGTCCGAGACGATGATGTCGTTGCCATCGGTACCGGTGATGGAGTCGCTGTCGGACGACAGGTTGCTGGTGGTGTAGGCCTGCGGGTAGACCGTGACCTTGATGGTGCCCTCGGTGGTAGCGGTACTGCCGCCGACGCTTTCACTCGAAGTCGAGCTGACCTTCACGTCGAACTGGCCTTGGTAGTAGGCCGGTGGCTTGATGGTCAGGCTGCTCAGGTTCCAGCCGGTGACATCTACCGCGCCGCTGCCGACGGTAATGGTGTGGCCAGCGCTGTCAGCCAGCACCGAGCCTGCCGGGATGCCCGAGAGCTTGACGCTCAGGGATTCCGAACCGTCGGTGTCGGTCAGTGCGGTGTTGATGCTCACCAGCTTGATCGGGGCGCCGTTCTCGCCGCCTTCGTTGAGCTTGTAGCCGTCGTAGTAGCCCACGCCGTTGCTGCCATGCAGGTCCGACACCGTTACACCGGCATTCGCCAGCGCACTGACGTTCGGGTACATCGGGATGTTGGCGCTGCTGAGGTCGGTGACCCCACCGCTGCCCACCTGGATGTTGACGTCCAGGCTGCCAGGGCCAGCCTGGTTGGCGCTGTAGATCTCCAAGGTGTAGTAGCCGCTGGTGGTCGGGGTGAAGCTGCCCGTGATGCTGCCGCTGGCGTTGGCCCAGGTGGCGCCGGCGACGTTCTTGCCGCCGATGACGATCTGCAGGCTGTCGTCGGCGGTGCCGCTGAAGGTGTAGGTCTTGCCGGCTTCCAGGTAGATCAGGCCGGAAGTCTTCGAACCCGTGCCCGCAGTGATGCTGGCCGTGGTGTCGACCGTGGTCACGGTTTCGGTCTTGCCGGCCTTGCCGGAGTTGGCGAACACGTTCTTCAGCGTGTCACCGGTAATGCCGTTGCCGTTGGTGCCCAGGCCGGTGAGGCTGGTCCAGGTTTCCTTGGTCAGGCCCAGCGAGTTGACGCTGTTGTTGCCGATGCTCAGCGACGGGGCGTCGGCGACCGGTTTGATGTCGACCTTCAGCGTGGCCTGGTTGCCCGCGTCCTTGCCGTCGGTAGGTGTGTACTTGATCTGCGCGTAGTCGGCCTGCTTGTTGCCCACGCCGGTGCCGCCGTAGCCGTCGACACCCGACTCGTTGGTGGCCGGTACGAACTTGAGCTTGCCGGCGGCGATGTCGGCCTGGCTGACGGTCTGGCCGGCCTTGACGTCGGTCCAGGTCGAGCCGACCAGCAGCTGCAGTTTGCCGGCGCCCGGCAGGGTATTGATGGTCACGCCCAGGCTGCTCAGCGGCGAATCGACGTCGCTGACGTTGAAGTCGCTCCAGGCCAGTACCAGGTCGGTGTCTTCGTTGCCGGTGACCGCGCCGCCGGTGGTGGTCGGCGCGTCGTTCACGGCAATCACGTTGACCGTGGTGGTCGCTATGTTCGACGTGTTGACACCATCGGTCACTGTCACCGTGATGATCCGCGGCGTGGTGCTCGGGTCTTCGCTGGTGTTGATGAAAGTGATGTTCTTGATCGCCTGGATGTAGTCGGCCAGCGACGCAGTGCCGCTCAGGGTCAGTACCACCTTGCCGTCGGTGCTGTTGGCGTTGATGGTGATGCCGTTGACGCTGTTGCCCAGGTTCAGCGCATCGCCTGGCTGACGATTGGTCAGGGTGACGGTGGCGCCGGTCAGCATCGAGCTGTCGTAGTCGGTGATGGTCACGTCGACATCGCCGATCGACACACCGCTGCCTGCCTGGCCTTCGGTGAAGGTGGTCTGGTAGTCGGCGCCGGTCTTGCCGCTGGAATTGTTGGCGTCCAGGTCCAGCACGGGCGCCGGTTCGTAGATCACCGTGGTGGCGCTACCGGCGCTGCCGCTGATGGCCAGGTTCTCGAAGTTGCCACCGGTGGCCGAGTCGATCTTGACGGTGAACTGCTCGGTGCCTTCGGTGATGTTGTCCTTGATGGTCGGGATAGTGAAGGTGGCCGTCGAGCTGTTGGCCTTGATCACCACGGTGGCCACGCCGGTGTAGTCGGCGCCGTTGCTGGCGGTGCCACTGTAGCTCAGCTTCACGATGACATCGGTCTGTGCCGGGTTGGTCAGCGCCAGGGTGTAAGTGGCCGTGCCGCCCTCGGCCACCGCGGTGGTGCCGTCGATGCTCAGGGTGGTGGTCTGGATGGTGTCGGTCACGGCGGTGACCGCAGCCTTGTCGCTCACGGTCAGCTGCTCGAAGTTGCCACCGGTGGTGCCGGTGATGGTTGCCGAGACGTTGGCCGCACTGATGTACACGTCGTTGGCCGGGGCCGCAACGGTGACGGTGCCTGTGGTCTTGCCAGCATCGATCTGGATCACCGCACCGTTGCTCAGGGTCACCGTCATGGCGGTGTCGGCCTTGTTGGTCAAGGTGGCGGTGTAGGTGATCTGGCCACCTTCAGCAACGGTCTGGGTGGCGCTGAGGCTCAGGCCGGTGTTGTCGAGGGTGTCGGTGACCTTGGTTTCGGCATAAGCGGCATCGATGATCAGCACCTCGAAGTCGCCACCGGTGGCGCCGGTGATGTTGACCTTCTGTGTGCTGGCGTCGATGTAAGGATCGTCGCCAGGGGCATTGACCGTCACACTGCCTTCGCTCTGGCCCTTGGCGATGGTGATGACTTCACCGTTGCTCAGGGTGACCTTCATCTCGGTGCCGGCCGGGTTGGTCAGCTTGGCGGTATAGGTGATCTGCCCGCCTTCGGCGACGGTCGGGGTAGCCGTCAGGCTCAGGCTGGTCAGGTCCTTGGTGTTCGGACCATCGTTCACCGTGGTGCTTGGCGTGCCGACCGCCACCAGTTTCTCGTAGTTGCCGCCGGTCATGCCGGTGATGCTGTTGGTCAACGGCGTGTTGGTGATGTAGACGTTGTTGGGTGCGGTGTAGTTGACCGAACCACTGGTTTCGTTGACGCCGATGGTGATGGTCTGGCCGTTGGCCAGGCTGATCACCAGCGGATGCTCGGTTACCGGCGAGGTTACGGTCGCGGTGTAGGTGACCACGCCGCCTTCGGTCACGCTCGGGGTCGCGGTCAGGGTCACGGTGCTGGTGTCGAGGGTATCGGTCACGGCCGTGACCGCGGGGGTCGCGCTGACGTTCAGCTTCTCGAAGTCACCGCCGGCGGTGCCGGTGATGCTCACGCTGACGTTGCCGGCATCCACGTATACGGTGTTCTTTGGCGCGTCGACGGTGACGGTGCCTTCGCTCTGGCCCTTGGCAATGGTGACCACCGAGCCGTTGCTCAGGTTGATGGTCATGGCGCTGCCGGCCGGGTTGCTCAGCTTGACGGTATAGGTGATCTGGCCGCCTTCCTGAACGGTACCGGTAGCGCTCAGGCTGACATTGGTGGTGTCCAGGTTGCTCGGGTTATCGATGACCGTGGTACTTGGGGTACCGGCGGTGACCAGTTTCTCGTAGTTGCCGCCGGTGACGCCGGTGATGCTGTTGGTCAGCGGTGCATTGGTGGTGTAGACATTGTTCGGCGCAACAAAGTCTACCGAGCCACTGGTCTCGTTGACCTTGATGACGAGGCTCTGACCGTTGGCGAGCGAAACCACCAGCGGTGAGCCGGTTACTGGCGCTGTCACGGTTGCCGTATAGGTCACCACGCCACCTTCGCTGACGCTTGGGGTGGCTGTCAGGGTGACCGTGCTGGTGTCGATCGAATCGACTATCGATGTTTTCGCTGACGCAGGATCGATGTCCAGCTTCTCGAAGTTGCCGCCTTGAGCCTTATCGATCGTCACTTCTACGGTGTGAGCGTTGTTATAGACGTCGTTGGCCTCGGTCTGAAGCTCAATGCTGCCGGTGGTTTTTCCAGCTTCGATGGTGATGCTCTTGCCGTTGCTCAGCGTGACGGTGACGGCGGTCTGGGCTGGGTTGGTCAGTGTGGCGGTGTAGGTGATCTTGCCACCTTCGACCACGGTTTCCGATGCCGACAGAGAGACGGTAGTGGTGTCGATGGAGTCGCTGATCACGGTTTCGACTGGGGTCTTGTCAGCCTCCAGGGCTTCGAAGTTGCCGCCTTCGGCTTTCTCGATCGAAACCGAAACGGTGGAGCCGTTGTTATAGACGTCGTTAGCGGCCGTCGGCACATCGACGGAGCCCACGGTTTTGCCAGGATCAACAGTGATGGTCTTGCCGTTCGACAAGGTCACGGTCACGGCGCTCTGAGCAGGATTGCTCAGGGTCACGGTGTAAGTGATCACACCGCCTTCGGTGATGCCCGGGGTGGCGGTCAACGTGGCGGTAGTGGTGTCGACGGAATCGCTGATAACGGTTTCGACCGGCGTCTTGTTGACGTCCAGGGCTTCGAAGTTGCCGCCTTCGGCTTTCTCGATCGAAACCGAAACGGTGGAGCCGTTGTTGTAGACGTCGTTGGCGGCCGTCGGCACATCGATGGAGCCCACGGTCTTGCCGGCTTCAACGGTGATGGTCTTGCCGTTGCTCAGCGTGACAGTCACGGCGGTCTGAGCCGGGTTGCTCAGCGTCACGGTGTAGGTGATCACGCCGCCTTCGGTGATGCCCGGGGTAGCCGAGAGGGTCGCGGTAGTGGTGTCGACCGAGTCGCTGATAACGGTTTCGACCGGCGTCTTGTTGACGTCCAGGGCCTCGAAGTTGCCGCCTTCGGCTTTTTCGATACTGACGCTGACCGTGGAACCGTTGTTGTAGACGTCGTTGGCCGCTGTCGGCACATCGACGCTGCCCACGGTCTTGCCGGCTTCGACGGTGATGGTCTTGCCGTTCGACAAGGTCACGGTCACCGCGGTCTGGGCCGGATTGCTCAGGGTGACGGTGTAGGTGATTACGCCACCTTCGGTGATGCCCGGGGTGGCAGTCAACGTGGCGGTGGTGGTGTCGACCGAGTCGCTGATAACGGTCTCGACTGGAGTCTTGTTGACGTCCAGGGCCTCGAAGTTGCCGCCTTCGGCTTTCTCGATCGAAACCGAAACGGTGGAGCCGTTGTTGTAGACGTCGTTAGCGGCCGTCGGCACATCGATGGAGCCCACGGTTTTGCCAGCATCTACGGTGATGGTCTTGCCGTTCGACAAGGTCACGGTCACCGGAGTCTGGGCAGGGTTGCTCAGAGTCACGGTGTAGGTGATCACGCCGCCTTCGGTGATGCCCGGGGTAGCCGAGAGGGTCGCGGTAGTGGTGTCGACCGAGTCGCTGATAACGGTTTCGACTGGGGTCTTGTCGGCCTCCAGGGCTTCGAAGTTGCCGCCTTCGGCTTTCTCGATCGAAACCGAAACGGTGGAGCCGTTGTTATAGACGTCGTTAGCGGCCGTCGGCACATCGACGCTGCCCACGGTCTTGCCGGCTTCGACGGTGATGGTCTTGCCGTTGCTCAGCGTGACAGTCACGGCGGTCTGAGCCGGGTTGCTCAGCGTCACGGTGTAGGTGATCACGCCGCCTTCGGTGATGCCCGGGGTAGCCGAGAGGGTCGCGGTAGTGGTGTCGACCGAGTCGCTGATAACGGTTTCGACTGGGGTCTTGTCGGCCTCCAGGGCTTCGAAGTTGCCGCCTTCGGCTTTCTCGATCGAAACCGAAACGGTGGAACCGTTGTTGTAGACGTCGTTAGCCGCCGTCTGTACATCGACGCTACCCACGGTCTTGCTGGCTTCGACGGTGATGGTCTTGCCGTTCGACAAGGTCACGGTCACGGCGGTCTGAGCCGGGTTGCTCAGCGTCACGGTGTAGGTGATCACACCGCCTTCGGTGACGCTTGGGGTGGCTGAGAGGGTCGCGGTAGTGGTGTCGACCGAGTCGCTGATGACGGTCTCGACCGGGGTCTTGTTGACGTCCAGGGCTTCGAAGTTGCCGCCTTCGGCTTTTTCGATCGAAACAGAAACGGTGGAACCGTTGTTGTAGACGTCGTTGGCGGCCGTCGGCACATCGACGCTGCCAACGGTCTTGCCGGCCTCAACGGTGATGGTCTTGCCGTTCGACAGGGTCACGGTCACGGCGGTCTGAGCCGGGTTGCTCAGCGTCACGGTGTACGTGATCACGCCGCCTTCGGTGACACCTGGGGTGGCCGAGAGGGTCGCGGTAGTGGTGTCGACCGAGTCGCTGATGACGGTCTCGACCGGGGTCTTGTTGACGTCCAGGGCCTCGAAGTTGCCGCCTTCGGCTTTTTCAATGCTGACGCTGACAGTTGAACCGTTGTTGTACACGTCGTTGGCGGCCGTCGGCACATCGACGGAGCCCACGGTTTTGCCAGCATCGACAGTGATGGTCTTGCCGTTCGACAAGGTCACGGTCACGGCGGTCTGAGCCGGGTTGCTCAGAGTCACGGTGTAAATGATCACGCCGCCTTCGGTAACGCCTGGGGTAGCGGTCAACGTGGCGGTGGTGGTGTCGATCGAGTCGCTGATCACGGTTTCGACTGGGGTCTTGTTGACGTCCAGGGCTTCGAAGTTGCCGCCTTCGGCTTTCTCGATCGAAACCGAAACGGTGGAACCGTTGTTGTAGACGTCGTTGGCCGCTGTCGGCACATCGACGCTGCCCACGGTCTTGCCGGCTTCGACGGTGATGGTCTTGCCGTTCGACAAGGTCACGGTCACCGCGGTCTGGGCCGGATTGCTCAGGGTGACGGTGTAGGTGATTACGCCACCTTCGGTGACACCTGGGGTAGCCGAGAGGGTCGCAGTGGTGGTGTCGATCGAATCGCTGATGACGGTTTCGACTGGGGTCTTGTCAGCCTCCAGGGCTTCGAAGTTGCCGCCCTCGGCTTTTTCAATGCTGACGCTGACAGTTGAACCGTTGTTGTACACGTCGTTGGCGGCCGTCGGCACATCGACGGAGCCCACGGTCTTGCCGGCTTCAACGGTGATGGTCTTGCCGTTGCTCAGCGTGACAGTCACGGCGGTCTGGGCCGGATTGCTCAGGGTGACGGTGTAGGTGATCACGCCACCTTCGGTGACACCCGGGGTGGCCGAGAGGGTTGCGGTGGTGGTGTCGACCGAGTCGCTGATAACGGTCTCGACTGGAGTCTTGTTGACGTCCAGGGCTTCGAAGTTACCGCCTTCGGCCTTCTCGATCGAAACAGAAACGGTGGAACCGTTGTTGTAGACGTCGTTGGCGGCCGTCGGCACATCGACGGAGCCCACGGTTTTGCCAGGATCAACAGTGATGGTCTTGCCGTTCGACAAGGTCACGGTCACGGCGCTCTGAGCAGGATTGCTCAGGGTCACGGTGTAAGTGATCACACCGCCTTCGGTGATGCCCGGGGTGGCGGTCAACGTGGCGGTAGTGGTGTCGACGGAATCGCTGATAACGGTTTCGACCGGCGTCTTGTTGACGTCCAGGGCTTCGAAGTTGCCGCCTTCGGCTTTCTCGATCGAAACAGAAACGGTGGAGCCGTTGTTGTAGACGTCGTTAGCGGCCGTCGGCACATCGATGGAGCCCACGGTTTTGCCAGCATCTACGGTGATGGTCTTGCCGTTCGACAAGGTCACGGTCACCGGAGTCTGGGCAGGGTTGCTCAGAGTCACGGTGTAGGTGATCACGCCGCCTTCGGTGATGCCCGGGGTAGCCGAGAGGGTCGCGGTAGTGGTGTCGACCGAGTCGCTGATAACGGTTTCGACTGGGGTCTTGTCGGCCTCCAGGGCTTCGAAGTTTCCGCCTTCGGCTTTCTCGATCGAAACCGAAACGGTGGAGCCGTTGTTATAGACGTCGTTAGCGGCCGTCGGCACATCGACGCTGCCCACGGTCTTGCCGGCTTCGACGGTGATGGTCTTGCCGTTGCTCAGCGTGACAGTCACGGCGGTCTGAGCCGGGTTGCTCAGCGTCACGGTGTAGGTGATCACGCCGCCTTCGGTGATATCCGGAGTAGCCGAGAGGGTCGCGGTGGTGGTGTCGATCGAGTCACTGATGACGGTTTCGACTGGGGTCTTGTCGGCCTCCAGGGCTTCGAAGTTGCCGCCTTCGGCTTTTTCGATACTGACGCTGACCGTCGAGCCGTTGTTATAGACGTCGTTAGCTGCTGTCTGCACATCGACAGTGCCCACAGTCTTGCCGGCTTCAACGGTAATGGTCTTGCCGTTCGACAAGGTCACGGTCACCGGAGTCTGAGCCGGGTTGCTCAGGGTGACGGTGTAGGTGATCACACCGCCTTCGGTGATGCCTGGGGTAGCCGAGAGGGTCGCGGTGGTGGTGTCGATCGAGTCGCTGATCACGGTTTCGACTGGGGTCTTGTTGACGTCCAGTGCTTCGAAGTTGCCGCCTTCGGCCTTCTCGATCGAAACAGAAACGGTGGAACCGTTGTTGTAGACGTCGTTAGCGGCCGTCGGCACATCGACGGAGCCCACGGTTTTGCCAGGATCAACAGTGATGGTCTTGCCGTTCGACAAGGTCACGGTCACGGTGCTCTGAGCAGGATTGCTCAGGGTCACGGTGTAGGTGATCACACCGCCTTCGGTGATGCCCGGGGTGGCGGTCAACGTGGCGGTAGTGGTGTCGACGGAATCGCTGATAACGGTTTCGACCGGCGTCTTGTTGACGTCCAGGGCTTCGAAGTTGCCGCCTTCGGCTTTCTCGATCGAAACAGAAACGGTGGAGCCGTTGTTATAGACGTCGTTGGCGGCCGTCGGCACATCGATGGAGCCCACGGTTTTGCCAGCATCTACGGTGATGGTCTTGCCGTTCGACAAGGTCACGGTCACCGGAGTCTGGGCAGGGTTGCTCAGAGTCACGGTGTAGGTGATCACGCCGCCTTCGGTGATGCCCGGGGTAGCCGAGAGGGTCGCGGTAGTGGTGTCGACCGAGTCGCTGATAACGGTTTCGACTGGAGTCTTGTTGACGTCCAGGGCTTCGAAGTTTCCGCCTTCGGCTTTCTCGATCGAAACCGAAACGGTGGAGCCGTTGTTGTAGACGTCGTTGGCGGCCGTCGGCACATCGATGGAGCCCACGGTCTTGCCGGCTTCAACGGTGATGGTCTTGCCGTTGCTCAGCGTGACAGTCACGGCGGTCTGAGCCGGGTTGCTCAGGGTCACGGTGTAGGTGATCACGCCGCCTTCGGTGACACCTGGGGTGGCCGAGAGGGTGGCGGTGGTGGTGTCGACCGAGTCGCTGATAACGGTTTCGACTGGGGTCTTGTCAGCCTCCAGGGCCTCGAAGTTGCCGCCTTCGGCTTTTTCGATGCTGACGCTGACCGTGGAACCGTTGTTGTAGACGTCGTTGGCGGCCGTCGGCACATCGACGCTGCCCACGGTCTTGCCGGCTTCAACGGTGATGGTCTTGCCGTTCGACAGGGTCACGGTCACGGCGGTCTGAGCTGGGTTGCTCAGGGTAACGGTGTAAGTGATCACACCGCCTTCGGTGACGCCTGGGGTAGCGGTCAACGTGGCGGTGGTGGCGTCGATTGAATCGCTGATCACGGTCTCAACCGGCGTCTTGTCGGCCTCCAGGGCTTCGAAGTTGCCGCCCTCGGCTTTTTCAATGCTGACGCTGATAGTTGAACCGTTGTTGTAGACGTCGTTAGCGGCCGTCGGCACATCGACGGAGCCCACGGTTTTGCCAGCATCGACAGTGATGGTCTTGCCGTTCGACAAGGTCACGGTCACCGGAGTCTGAGCCGGGTTGCTCAGGGTCACGGTGTAAGTGATCACACCGCCTTCGGTGACACCCGGAGTAGCCGAGAGGGTCGCAGTGGTGGTGTCGATGGAGTCGCTGATGACGGTCTCGACCGGGGTCTTGTTGACGTCCAGTGCTTCGAAGTTGCCGCCTTCGGCTTTTTCGATGCTGACGCTGACCGTGGAACCGTTGTTGTAGACGTCGTTAGCTGCTGTCTGTACATCGACAGTGCCTACAGTCTTGCCGGCCTCAACGGTGATGGTCTTGCCGTTCGACAGGGTCACGGTCACGGCGGTCTGAGCTGGGTTGCTCAGCGTCACGGTGTAAGTGATCACGCCACCTTCGGTCACACCTGGGGTGGCCGAGAGGGTCGCAGTGGTGGTGTCGATCGAGTCGCTGATCACGGTTTCGACTGGGGTCTTGTTGACGTCCAGTGCTTCGAAGTTACCGCCTTCAGCTTTCTCGATCGAAACAGAAACGGTGGAACCGTTGTTGTAGACGTCGTTGGCGGCCGTCGGCACATCGACGGAGCCCACGGTCTTGCCAGCATCGACAGTGATGGTCTTGCCGTTCGACAAGGTCACGGTCACGGCGGTCTGAGCCGGGTTGCTCAGAGTCACGGTGTAAGTGATCACGCCGCCTTCGGTAACGCCTGGGGTAGCGGTCAACGTGGCGGTGGTGGTGTCGATCGAGTCGCTGATCACGGTTTCGACTGGGGTCTTGTTGACGTCCAGGGCTTCGAAGTTGCCGCCTTCGGCTTTCTCGATCGAAACCGAAACGGTGGAGCCGTTGTTATAGACGTCGTTAGCGGCCGTCGGCACATCGACGGAGCCCACGGTCTTGCCGGCTTCAACGGTGATGGTCTTGCCATTGCTCAGCGTGACAGTCACGGCGGTCTGGGCCGGATTGCTCAGGGTGACGGTGTAGGTGATCACGCCACCTTCGGTGACACCCGGGGTGGCCGAGAGGGTGGCGGTGGTGGTGTCGACCGAGTCGCTGATAACGGTTTCGACCGGGGTCTTGTTGACGTCCAGTGCTTCGAAGTTGCCGCCTTCGGCCTTCTCGATCGAAACAGAAACGGTGGAACCATTGTTGTAGACGTCGTTAGCGGCCGTCGGCACATCGACGCTGCCCACGGTCTTGCCGGCTTCGACGGTGATGGTCTTGCCGTTCGACAGGGTCACGGTCACGGCGGTCTGAGCTGGGTTGCTCAGCGTCACGGTGTAAGTGATCACGCCACCTTCGGTCACACCTGGGGTGGCCGAGAGGGTCGCAGTGGTGGTGTCGACCGAGTCGCTGATAACGGTCTCGACTGGAGTCTTGTTGACGTCCAGGGCCTCGAAGTTGCCGCCTTCGGCTTTCTCGATCGAAACCGAAACGGTGGAGCCGTTGTTGTAGACGTCGTTAGCGGCCGTCGGCACATCGATGGAGCCCACGGTCTTGCCGGCTTCAACGGTGATGGTCTTGCCGTTGCTCAGCGTGACAGTCACGGCGGTCTGAGCCGGGTTGCTCAGCGTCACGGTGTAGGTGATCACGCCGCCTTCGGTGACACCTGGGGTGGCCGAGAGGGTGGCGGTGGTGGTGTCGACCGAATCGCTGATGACGGTTTCGACCGGGGTCTTGTTGACGTCCAGTGCTTCGAAGTTGCCGCCTTCGGCCTTCTCGATCGAAACAGAAACGGTGGAACCGTTGTTGTAGACGTCGTTGGCCGCTGTCTGCACATCGACAGTGCCCACAGTCTTGCCGGCTTCAACGGTGATGGTCTTGCCGTTCGACAGGGTCACGGTCACGGCGGTCTGAGCTGGGTTGCTCAGGGTAACGGTGTAAGTGATCACACCGCCTTCGGTGACGCCTGGGGTAGCGGTCAACGTGGCGGTGGTGGCGTCGATTGAATCGCTGATCACGGTCTCAACCGGCGTCTTGTCGGCCTCCAGGGCTTCGAAGTTGCCGCCCTCGGCTTTTTCAATGCTGACGCTGATAGTTGAACCGTTGTTGTAGACGTCGTTAGCGGCCGTCGGCACATCGACGGAGCCCACGGTTTTGCCAGCATCGACAGTGATGGTCTTGCCGTTCGACAAGGTCACGGTCACCGGAGTCTGAGCCGGGTTGCTCAGGGTCACGGTGTAAGTGATCACACCGCCTTCGGTGACACCCGGAGTAGCCGAGAGGGTCGCAGTGGTGGTGTCGATCGAATCGCTGATAACGGTTTCGACCGGGGTCTTGTTGACGTCCAGTGCTTCGAAGTTGCCGCCTTCGGCCTTCTCGATCGAAACAGAAACGGTGGAACCGTTGTTGTAGACGTCGTTAGCTGCTGTCTGCACATCGACAGTGCCCACAGTCTTGCCGGCTTCAACGGTAATGGTCTTGCCGTTCGACAAGGTCACGGTCACGGCGGTCTGAGCCGGGTTGCTCAGGGTCACGGTGTAGGTGATCACGCCCCCCTCGGTCACGCTAGGCGACGCGCTCAGGGTAGCGGTGGTGGTATCGATCGAGTCGCTGATGACGGTCTCGGCAGGCGCCGGGTTCGGCGTCAGCTGCTCGAAGTTGCCGCCAGTGGCACCAGTGATGGTGGTGCTGACAGTCGAACCGTTGTTGTAGACATCATTGGCCGGCGTCTGGAAATCGACGCTACCGGTGCTCTTGCCGGCTTCGACGGTGATGGTCTGGCCGTTCGACAGGGTCACGGTCACCGGAGTCTGAGCCGGGTTGCTCAGGGTCACGGTGTAGGTGATCACGCCCCCCTCGGTCACGCTAGGCGACGCGGTCAGGGTTGCGGTGGTGGTATCGATCGAGTCGCTGATGACGGTCTCGGCAGGCGCCGGGTTCGGCGTCAGCTGCTCGAAGTTGCCGCCAGTGGCACCAGTGATGGTGGTGCTGACAGTCGAACCATTGTTGTAGACATCATTGGCCGGCGTCTGGAAATCGACGCTACCGGTGCTCTTGCCGGCTTCGACGGTGATGGTCTGGCCGTTCGACAAGGTCACGGTCACCGGAGTCTGGGCAGGGTTGCTCAGGGTCACGGTGTAGGTGATCACGCCACCCTCGGTCACGCTAGGCGACGCGGTCAGGGTAGCGGTGGTGGTATCGATGGTGTCGGTGATTTCGGTCACTGCCGGCGTCTGCGGCAGGGTCACGATCACGTTGCCGCCACCGGTGGTGCCGGTCACGGTGGTGGAAATCTGCCCGCCATCGATATACGGCGTGTCGTTCCCTGCAACCGGCACGTTGACGGTACCGGTGGTCTGGCCAGCCGGAATGACGATGACCGCGCCGTTCGAAAGGGTCACGGTCAGGTTGGTCGCCGGAGCCTGGCCGACGGTGGCGGTATAAACGATGACGCCACCCGCTTCAGTGATGGAAGGGGTGGCGCTGAGGGTGAGGTCGGTGGCGATCATCGTGACCGCCGTACTGGAGGTGGTGTCGACCCCCCCGGTTTCCTCGGTGGTCGCTGCGGTGGCGAAGCCTATCGGGGCCGTAGGGAAGCCGATGGTCGGGTCCACGCTGCCGGCCGTGGCGTCGAGCATTACGAAGCTGTGGCCGCCGCCTGCCGCGCCGCCACCGCCTGCCGCCGAAGGGCCGGCAGCCGTGGCTTCGAGTTGTGTAGTCGGGTCGACACCGGCGGCGATCGCCTGCTGCAGTTCTTCAACCGACGGGGCGGCTTGTGCGGCGGCCTGGCCCAGGTCAGTGCTGCTATCCGGCGCATCCGCGCTCCATTGGGAGTCGCGGCCCAGGTCGAGCAGGCGGCCATCGGCCAGTTCGAGGGTCACCGCCCCGCCCACCCCGGTGAGCACCTGCTCGCCCGCGAACAGGCGATCGCCCTCGATGAGTACGCGCCGGATGCCTTCTGGGGATACTGCGATGACTTGGCCAACAATGCTCTTGACGATCGCAACAACGCTGCTCATTGGACTCTCCGGCTTATCCGATGATGGGACGTCCCGGCCCATAGCGGCGTCTGTGGCGCCGCATCAGGCGGAAATGTATCGGTAATAGGTCTGGACTTTTGACGTCAATTATTTGGCTATAACTCCTTGGAATTAACTTTATGCCAAACTATTGACCTTAAGTGTGCCATCCTAAACAATTGGCGAAGTAATGTCACATTGATATTTGAACGTGTGCTTTTCCTTCCCGAAGTGCCTCTCGAAGTGCCCTGTTGGAAGCTCGCTCATCGGTCAGATCAGGTTGCCATTTTCCAAACCTGCACAGCTTCCGCCGTGATTCAGGACAACAGCGCCTTCGGGGATCCGTAAAAAATGCGTGCGCCACTGTTTATCGCTCTGCCACTCGCTTTCGCCGCCACTTTCGTCCACGCCCAAACGCTGCCAGAAGCCATGCAGCAGGCCCTCGAAGTGCATCCCGAGATCCAGGCCGGGGTGAATGCGCGCGTGGCCGCCGACTACCAGTTGCGCGCCGCCAAGGGCGGCTATTTGCCGCAGGTCAACGTCACCGCCGGTTACGGCCGTGAAGGCAGTGACAGCCCGAGCACCGGTAACCGCTGGGAAACTTTGAACCGCGGCGAATCGGCCATCCGCCTGCGGCAGATGGTGTTCGACGGCTTCGCCACCTCCAGCGAAGTTGGCCGCCAGCAGGCTACCGTCAACGCCCGTGCCTACGCGCTGATGGACACCTCCGAGCGCACTGGCCTGGACGTGGCCAAGGTCTACCTCGATGTGCTGTCGCGCCGCGAGATGGTGCGCCTGGCCCAGGAGAACCTGCAGAACCATGAACGCATCCTCGACCAGATCAAGCTGCGCACCAGCCGTGGCGTCGGCCGTCTGGCCGACCTCGACCAGGCTGAAGCGCGCCTGGCCCAGGCCCAGAACAACCTGATCACCGAGCAGACCAACCTGGCCGACGCCAACACCAACTTCCTCAGCGTGGTGGGGCAGATGCCGGATGAGCTGAGCGCCCCGGCGCCATTCATCGACCTGCTGCCAGCCAGCCTGGAAGAGGCCCGCGCGCAGATGGTAGAAAGCAGCCCGGTGCTGCGCTCGGCCGAGTCAGACATCGCCGCGGCGGAAAAACAGTACGACGCCGCCAAGTCCAGCTTCTACCCGCGCTTCGATGCCGAACTCGGTCGCACCGCCGACAACAACATCGACGGTGTCGCCGGTCACAACAACGATTGGGAAGCCATGGTGCGAATGAACTTCAACCTGTACGCTGGCGGCAGCAACAAGGCCGAGCTGGAAGCCAAGTCGCACCTGGCCGGCCAGGCCCTGGACATTCGCAACAATGCCCTGCGCCAGCTGAACGAAGAACTGGGCCTGGCCTGGAACGCGCAGGAAAACGCCAACGCCCAGGTGCCGATCGCCCAGCAGTACGTCGACCACAGCAACCGCGTGCGCAGCGCCTACCAGCAGCAGTTCAGCCTCGGTGAGCGGACCTTGCTCGACCTGCTCGACAGCGAGAACGAAACCTTCACCGCCCAGCGCCGCTTGGTAGAAGTGAAGAATATTCAGTTGTTTACTCAGTACCGAATCAAGGCGACCATTGGCCAGCTGCTCAAGAGCCAGGGCGTTGTCGCGCCGATGGCCACCGTTGTGCAGAACGATTTGAAACCCAGGGTGAACCTGCCAGGCTTGAACTGAGGCGCACCCATCCACCTACCCGCCAGGTTGAAGAGAGCACCGCGTGGAATCCGAAGTCAGTCGAGTCCAACTCAACCACGATCCACGCAGTCAGCATGACGATCCGCTCCTGGATAGCCTGCTGACGCTGTGCGTCCTGCATCAAAAGCCTGCCAGCCGGGCGATGCTCACCACCGGGCTGCCATTGCCGTCCCAGCGCCTGAACGCCGAGTTGCTGCCCCGCGCCGCCGCCCGCGCCGGCCTGCAGGGGCGCCTGTTGCAGCGCAAGCTGGAGCAGATCCCGAGCATCGCCATGCCGGCCATGCTGCTGCTCAAGGAAGGCCGCGCCGCGGTGTTGCTGGGCTGGGAGAATGATGACACTGCGCGCCTGCTGCTCAGCGAGAGCGATGGCGGCGAGGTGCTGGTCAGCCGCGAAGCCCTGATCGGGGATTACAGCGGCAAGGTGTTCTTCGCCCAGCCGCAGCACAAGTACGACGTCAACCACGGCAACCTGATTCCGCGCGCCAAGTCCTGGCTCCGCGACACCTTGCTGCGCAGCAAGTGGCTGTACATCGACGCCATCGCCGCCAGCCTGGTAATCAACCTGATCGCCCTGGCTGCGCCGCTGTTCGTGATGAACGTCTACGACCGCGTGGTGCCCAACCAGGCCACCTCGACCCTCTGGGTGCTGGCCGTCGGTATCACCGGCGCGTATGTGTTCGACCTGATTCTCAAAGGGCTGCGCGGCCTGTGCCTGGACCTGGCCGGCAAGAAGACCGACCTGATCATTTCGGCCACCCTGTTCGAACGCATCGTCGGCATGTCGATGAAGTACCGCCCGGCGCGGGTCGGCAGCTTTGCCCAGAACATCCACGAGTTCCAGGGGCTGCGCGACTTCCTCGCCTCGCTGACCCTGACCAGCCTGATCGACCTGCCGTTCACCCTGATCATCCTGCTGGTGATCGCCATCATCGGCGGGCACCTGGTGTGGATCCCGATCCTCGCCTTCCCGTTGGCCCTGGGCATCGGCTACGCCCTGCAGCGGCCGCTGATGGCAACCATGGAGCGAACCATGGCACTGGCCTCCGAGCGCCAGTCGAGCCTGATCGAGACTCTGGCCGGCCTGGACGCGGTGAAGGTCAACAATGCCGAAAGCGAACGCCAGTACATGTGGGAACAGACCCTCGGCACCCTCAGCCGCCTTGAGCTGCGGGTGAAGGTGCTGTCGAGCCTGGCGATGAACATCACCCTGCTGATCCAGCAACTGGCTGGCGTGGCGATGATCTGCGTTGGCGTGTACCTGATCATCGACGGCAACCTGAGCATGGGCGGCCTGGTGGCTTGCTACATGCTCAGTGGCCGTGCCCTGGGCCCGTTGAGTTCGCTCAACGGCCTGCTTGCCCGCTACCAGCAGGCCAAGGTGACCATGGTCTCGACCAACCAGATGATGGAACTGCCGCAAGAGCGCAACTTCGAGGAACGCCCGCTGAGCCGTAAGGTGCTGCAGGGTGGCATCGAGTTCCGCGGCGTCGACTTCACCTACCCGAACCAGCAGAACCAGGCGCTAAAGGGCATCAACCTGCTAATCCGCCCCGGCGAGAAAGTCGGCATCATCGGCCGCAGTGGCTCGGGCAAGAGTTCGCTGGCCAAGCTGATCGTCGGGCTGTATGAGGCGGACAACGGCTCGTTGCTGGTAGACGGCGTGGACATTCGCCAGATCGACGTCAGCGAGCTGCGTCACAACGTCGGCTACGTGCCGCAGGATATCCAGTTGCTGGCCGGTACCTTGCGCGACAATCTGGTCAGCGGTGCCCGCTACATCGAGGACGAGCTGATCCTGCAAGCCGCCGAGCTGGCTGGCGTGCACGAGTTCGCCCGGCTGCACCCGGACGGTTACGAGTTGCAGGTTGGCGAGCGCGGGCAAAACCTCTCCGGTGGCCAGCGGCAGAACGTCGCCCTGGGCCGTGCGCTGTTGCTCAACCCGCAGATCCTGCTGCTCGACGAGCCCACTGCGGCCATGGACAACACTGGCGAAGAGCGCCTCAAGCAGCGCCTGCAGGCGGTAATCGAGAACAAGACTGTGCTGCTGGTGACCCACCGGGCCTCGCTGCTGACCCTGGTCGACCGGCTGATCGTCATCGACCGCGGCCAGGTGGTTGCCGATGGCCCCAAAGCTTCCGTCATGGATGCGCTGAAGAAGGGGCAGATCAGTGTTGCATAAGCTCGATATCGGACAGTTCAAAGACAACCTGCGCCGCTACTTCAAGGGCTCCGACTCGCTGCACGGGCAGCCGCTGCCCGAGGTCAACAAAGCGCTCATCGAAGACGCCCCGCGCGTCGTGCGCCTGACCATCTGGGGCGTGATCGCGTTCTTCCTGTTCCTGATCGTCTGGGCCAGCTTCGCGCCCATCGACGAAGTCACCCGTGGCGAGGGCAAGGCCATTCCCTCGTCCAAGGTGCAGAAGGTGCAGAACCTCGAAGGCGGCATCGTCGCCGAGATCTTCGCCAAGGAAGGGCAGGTGGTCGAGGTCGGCCAGCCGCTGCTGCGCCTGGACGAGACCCGTTTTGCCTCCAATGTCGGTGAAACAGAAGCCGACCGCCTGGCCATGGCCCTGCGTGTCGAGCGTCTGAGTGCCGAGGTTGAGGACCGCCCGCTGAAAATAGACGAAGAACTGCGCAAGGCCGCGCCCAGCCAGGCGGCGGACGAGCAGTCGCTGTACCAGAGCCGCCGCCAGCAGTTGCAGGACGAACTCGCTGGCCTGCAACAGCAGCTGGTGCAGAAGCAACAGGAGCTGCGGGAGTTCACTTCCAAGCGCGCCCAGTACGCCAACAGTTTGCAGTTGCTGCGCCAGGAGATCGGCATGTCCGAGCCGCTGGTGGCCCAGGGCGCGGTCTCCCAGGTAGAGGTGCTGCGCCTGCGCCGCTCCGAGGTGGAAACCCGTGGCCAGATGGAGTCCACGGCGCTGGCTATCCCGCGTGCGGAAGCGGCCATCAAGGAAGTCGAGAGCAAGATCGAAGAGACCCGCGGCAAGTTCCGCAGCGAGGCCCTGACCAAGCTTAACGAAGCCCGCACCGAGCTGAACAAGGCCACCGCTACCAGCAAGGCACTGGACGACCGCGTCAACCGTACCCTGGTCACTTCGCCGGTACGCGGCATCGTCAAGCAGCTGTTGGTCAACACCATTGGTGGCGTGATCCAGCCGGGCAGCGACATCATCGAGATCGTGCCGTTGGACGATACGCTGGTGATCGAGGCCAAGATCCTGCCCAAGGACATCGCCTTCCTTCACCCGGGGCAGGAAGCGACCATCAAGTTCAGCGCCTATGACTACACCATCTACGGTGGGTTGAAGGCCAAGCTTGAACAGATCGGCGCCGACACCATCACCGACGAAGACAAGAAGACCACCTACTACCTGATCCGCCTGCGCACCGACAAGAGCCACCTGGGCACCGACCAGAAGCCGCTGCTGATCATCCCCGGGATGGTCGCCACGGTAGACATCATGACCGGCAAGAAGACCATCATGAGCTACCTGCTCAAGCCGATCATGAAGGCCCGCGACGAGGCTCTGCGCGAGCGGTAAGCCCGACGCAGGCGCGCGCCCCTGTAGGAGCGGCCTTGTGTCGCGAAAGGGCCGCAACGTGGCCCCAGGGGTATCAGCACAGAGGCAGAGATTGCTGGGGCCGCGTTGCGGCCCTTTCGCGACACAAGGCCGCTCCTACAAGGGCAGTGCATGGTTCGAGCACCAAAATCAGGCACCACAACCCTTCATATCTTTATTCTTTAAAGATATTTAAATTATTTTTCTTATACCCCTATAGTCGCTCCCACTGCGTACCCGTCGACCAATCGATGCGCCGCACGACTTGAACCCACACGGGTAATCCCCGTGCGTTTCTGATCGTTGCGCGCCATTGAAGTCGCGCACTGCGTGGGAGTGACACATGCCAGCCGCCTCGAACGCCTTGTCGACCATCGACAGCGCCCAGCCGCAAACCTTCGAAATCCGCCCTTTCTCCGGTGCCGTCGGCGCCGAGCTCATTGGCCTGGACCTGGCCAGGCCGGTCAGCGCCGAGGATTTCGCCCGTATTCATCGCGCCCACCTCGACCACCATGTGCTGGTGTTCCGTGACCAGCGCATCAGCCCGGAACAACAGATCGCCTTCAGCCGCCGCTTTGGCGAGTTGCAGATCCATGTGCTCAAGCAGTTTCTGCTTGCCGGCCACCCGGAAATCCTGATCGTCTCCAACATCATCGAGAACGGTCAGAATATCGGCCTTGGCGATGCCGGCAAGTTCTGGCACTCGGACCTGTCGTACAAGGAGCTGCCGAGCCTCGGCTCCATGCTGCATGCCCAGGAGCTTCCCAGCGAAGGCGGCGACACCCTGTTCGCCGACATGCACAAAGCCTGGGATGCGGTACCCGAAGCCCTGCGCAAAGTGGTCGAGGGCCGCAGTGCCGCTCACTCCTATACCGCCCGTTACGCCGAAACCAAATTCGAAGGCAACTGGCGCCCGACCTTGACCGCCGAGCAGCTCGCGCAGGTGAAGGAAGTCATCCACCCGGTGGTGCGTACCCACCCGGAAAACGGCCGCAAGGCGCTGTTCGTCAGCGAAGGCTTCACTACCCGCATCGTCGGCCTGCCGGATGACGAAAGCCGCGACGTGCTGCAACAGCTGTACGCGCTGAGCGTGCTCGAACAGAACATCTACCGCCACCAGTGGCAACCCCATGACCTGGTGTTCTGGGACAACCGTTCACTGATTCACCTGGCCACCGGTTGCCCGGCGCACCTGCACCGCAAACTGTTGCGCACCACCATCCAGGGCGATGCCCCGTTCTGACGACTGAGGAATTCATCATGCGCAAATCCATCAGCCGCCTGGCGGCAAGCATCGGCCTGGGCGCCAGCCTGGTCGTCGGCAGCCTGGCGGCCCCCGCCGTGGCACAAGCCGAAGGCAAGATCCGCATCGCCGAGCAGTTCGGCATCGTCTACCTGCTGCTCAACGTGGTGCGTGACCAGCACCTGATCGAGAAGCACGGCAAGCAGCAGGGCATCGACATCGAGGTCGACTGGGCCCAGCTGTCTGGCGGCTCGGCGATCAATGACGCGCTGCTGTCCGGTTCGGTGGACATCGCCGGTGCCGGGGTCGGCCCGCTGCTGACCGTGTGGGACCGTACCAAGGACCGGCAGAACGTCAAGGCCGTGGCCTCATTGGGCAACTTCCCGTACTACCTGGTCAGCAGCAACCCGAACGTGAAGACCATCGCCGACCTTTCTGACAAGGACCGCATTGCGGTGCCTGCGGTAGGTGTTTCGGTGCAGTCTCGCTTCCTGCAATACGCCGCCGCCCAGCAGTGGGGCGACAAGGAATACAACCGCCTCGACAAGTACACCCTGGCCGTGCCGCACCCGGATGCCACCGCCGCGCTGCTGGCCGGCGGTACCGAACTGAACGGGCACTTCTCCAACCCGCCGTTCCAGGACCAGGCGCTGGCCAACAAGAACGTGCATGTGGTGCTCAACAGCTATGACCTGCTCGGCCCCAACTCGCCGACCCTGCTGTTCGCCACCGAGAAATTCCGCAACGACAACCCCAAGACCTACAAGGCCTTTGTCGACGCACTGGCCGAGGCGGCGGACTTCGCCCAGAACGACAAGGCCGCCGCAGCGGATACCTACATCCGCGTGACCAAGGCCAAGATCGACCGCGACGCGCTGATCAAGCTGATCGACAACCCGCAGTACGAGTTCACCGTCACGCCGAAGAACACCTACAAGCTGGCCGAGTTCCTGTATCGGGTTGGCGCCATCAAGCACAAGCCGGCATCGTGGAAGGACTACTTCTTCCAGGATGAACGCCCGCTGCAGGGGAGCTGACCGACCATGACCGCCCCTTTGCCAGGCCACACGGCCAGCAACCTGAGCCGTATCGCTACACCGCCGTTGCTCAAGGTGGACAGCCTGAGCCTCGAATACCGCACCGCGCAACGCGTGGTGCGGGCCACCCACCAGGTCAGCTTCGAAGTCGATCGCGCTGACCGCTTTGTCCTGCTGGGCCCATCAGGCTGCGGCAAGTCGACCTTGCTCAAGGCCGTGGCCGGTTTCATCGCCCCCCAGGAAGGGCAGATCCTGCTGCAGGGCCAGCCGGTCAACGGCCCCGGCCCTGACCGCATCGTGGTGTTCCAGGAGTTCGACCAGTTACCGCCCTGGAAGACGGTGAAAGAGAACGTCATGTTCCCACTGCTGGTTTCCGGCCAGCTCAAGCGCGCCGAGGCCGAGGAGCGGGCCTTGCATTACCTGGACAAGGTCGGCCTGGCCGCCTTTGCCGATGTCTACCCACACATGCTGTCGGGCGGGATGAAGGCACGCGTGGCGATCGCCCGGGCGCTGGCGACCCAGCCGAAGATCCTGCTGATGGACGAGCCGTTCGCCGCGCTCGATGCGCTGACCCGGCGCAAGATGCAGGAAGAACTGCTGCTGTTGTGGGAGGAAGTGCGCTTCACCTTGCTGTTCGTCACCCATTCCATCGAGGAGGCGCTGGTGGTCGGCAACCGTATCCTGTTGTTGTCGCCCCACCCAGGCCGGGTACGTGCCGAGGTGCACAGCCACCAGTACGACCTCGGCAGCCTCGGCGCTGCCGACTTCCAGGCCAGTGCGCGGCGCATCCATCGCTTGCTGTTCGACGAGGCCGAAGCCCCTGAGCCGGCCGATGACCTGGGCTTCAACGACATTCGCATCGCCTACTGAGGAGCTTCAGCCATGACCCCTACACCTGTACGCCAGGAATACGAGGTGCAGCTGGAGCCCTTGCTCAGTGTGCCTGTGGAACGCAATCTACCCTTGGCCCAACGCCTGTGGCAGCACAGCTGGCTGCGCAAGGCGGTGATCCTGGTGGTGATCGCCGCCTTGTGGGAAGCGATCGCCCGCTACCAGGGCAACGACCTGCTGCTGCCGACCTTCCTGCAGACGGCTGCGGCACTGTGGGACGGACTGCTCAGTGGTGAACTGCCGGCCAAGGTCGGCGTGTCGCTGGTGATCCTGCTCAAGGGTTACCTGCTGGGCATCGTGCTGGCCTTCGGCCTGACCAGCCTGGCAGTGTCGACCCAGCTCGGTCGCGACCTGCTGGGGACGCTGACCTCGATGTTCAACCCGTTGCCGGCGATTGCCCTGCTGCCGTTGGCGCTGTTGTGGTTCGGGCTGGGTGACAACAGCCTGATTTTCGTGTTGGTGCATTCGGTGCTGTGGGCGCTGGCGCTGAATACCTATGCGGGCTTTCTCGGGGTATCGGAAACCTTGCGCATGGCCGGGCGCAATTACGGCCTGAAAGGGCTGCGGCTGGTCCTGTACATCCTGGTGCCGGCAGCGTTGCCGTCGATCCTCTCGGGGCTGAAGATCGGCTGGGCGTTCGCCTGGCGCACCCTGATTGCCGCCGAACTGGTGTTCGGTGCCAGCAGTGGCAAGGGCGGGCTGGGCTGGTACATCTTCCAGAACCGCAACGAGCTGTATACCGACAAGGTGTTTGCCGGGTTGGCGGTGGTGATCCTGATCGGCTTGCTGGTCGAGGGGCTGGTGTTCAATACCCTGGAGCGGTTGACTGTTCGGCGGTGGGGCATGCAGCGGTAGTTTTCCTGTGCCGGCCTCTTCGCGGGCACGCCCGCTCCCACAGGTACTTCACAGTGTTCAGGACCTGCGCGATCCCTGTGGGAACGGGCTTGCCCGCGAAGAGGCCAGCACAGGCGACTAATTCATGTACTGTGCAGCCGCATTGCTCAAGGTCCTGGCGATCTCTTCGCGCAGTGCCTGCGGCTCTTCGACCACCACGCCGTCGCCCTGGCTCAGCACCCACCAGCGCAATGGCCCGCCATCTTCCACCGTGGCCCGCAGCCGATGCCCGTGGTCCAGCGCCGTCAATTGCATGTCCATGCTCAACGGCGCTTCACGCAACTGCTTGGCCAATGGATCGCTGACCCAAGCTTGCATCTCGATTCCTGCACCTTGCCCAGGCTGAAGCGAATCACCACGCAAAAATCCCTGCAAATCGAAATTACCCCGCAGCTCGCCAGCAGAGTTCGCCGACCAGTGCCAGCCAAACGGAATGCTCTTGTCATTGCGGTCCAGCGGAAAGATCAGCGACAGTTCGTTGAGGTCCCGTTCCACCGTACGTTTGCTGACATTGAAGCCCACATCGCGCAGGCGCCACACCAGTTCGGCACTGGTGATACCTGGAGAACGGCTGGGTAACTGGCGCAGCAGCGCCCATTGACGGCTGAGGGTGGCGCGGGTGGTGGCGAACGGCAAAAGGTAACGTCCTTGTCTAGGCTTGCCGCAACAGGATGGCGGCTCGAACGGGTCATGGCAATTAGCCATAACTCGTTCAGATCAAGGAATGCGCAATTGGTTGCCTTGCCTCGAATCGTCCGCGACAGGTTTTGACGTGACGTCGCGCAGAATCACGCCTCATCACAGCCGCGGTCGGGCCTGTGGGTCGTTCAATGAGGATGAACATGTCTGCTGTCAGCAATATCCATTCGCTGCTCGCCCGTCTTATGCCTGAGCAGGTCATTTGCCCACCGACACCCGCCGGCAGGCGACAGCGGCTGTTTGCCGGGGTAGGGCAGCCCAGCCAGCGTGCGTTGCTGGTCAACCGACTGGACGAAGCGCACGACCTGCAGGCGGTATACCTGGACCTGCGCCAGCAGGCGCTGGCCGGCAATGTCGCAGCACTCAACGACCTGGGCTGGATCTGGCTGAACGGCAAGTACTGGCGCGCCGACACCGCGCTGGCCGGGCACCTGCTGCGCATGGCGGCGCTGCAGGGCAATGCGGCGGCCTGGTTCAACCTCGGGCAGCAGCATTACTTCGGCAAGGGCGTCGCAACTTCCTATGTCCAGGCCGAGGAATGTTATCGCCAAGCGTTTGAGCGCGGCATGCTGCATGCCGCTGCCGCGCTGGGCGACCTGTATGAAGAAGAGGTCTGCGATGCCGCGCTGGGCTGGCAGGTGAACCTGGTCCAGGCCTATCAATGGTTTCAGCGCGGCGCCGAACGCGGCGAGGCGCGCTGCCGATTCGAGGTGGGCTACCGCTTGCTGCATGGTCTGCATGTGGACGCTGACGTCAAGGCCGCGTTGTATTGGCTGGAGCTGGCGGCTGCAGCCGGAGTCATGCAGGCTGCCGAAGAGTTGGCGGTACATTTCAGCAGCCGCGATGAAGCGCGCTATCTGGATTGGCGTGATCGCGCGGTGCAGATGGGCAGCACATTGGCACTGACCATGAAGCTGGAAGACCAGGTTCAGCCCTGAATGAACATGAATTCATGAGGTCCTCCGTCGCACACGGTTGACGACAGGGGGAGGCACAGGCGTATATTGATAGTTAGCAAACTATGAATATCCTTGGTTCCCCACATGTCCATTGACTCCTTGCGCCTGCAGGTCAGCAGCGGCATGGTGGTTGCCGCTCGCCATTGGCGGCGCATCTGCCACAACGCGTTGATCGGCTACGGTATCTCCGAGGCCTGCGCCGCACCGTTGCTGATGATCGTGCGCTTGGGCGATGGCGTGCATCAGGTGGCCGTGGCCCAGGCTGCCGGCCTGGAAAGCCCGTCGCTGGTGCGCCTGCTCGACCAACTGTGCAAGGCTGGCCTGGTCTGCCGCAGCGAGGACCCGCTGGACCGCCGCGCCAAGGGCCTGAGCCTGACTGCCGAAGGCCGTCGCCTGGCCGAAGCGATCGAAGCCGAACTGGTGCGCGTGCGCCATGACGTGCTGCAGGGGATCGACGAGGCGGACCTGCTGGCCGCATTGCGCGTGCTGCGTGCCTTCGAGGCTGCTGGCCTGGGCATTGCGGGCGGGGCGGCATGAACGGTTTCTTCAGCTCGGTGCCACCGGCCCGCGACTGGTTCTACGGCGTACGTACCTTCGCCGCGTCGATGATCGCCCTGTACATTGCCCTGCTGCTGCAGTTGCCGCGTCCATATTGGGCGATGGCCACCGTCTACATTGTCTCCAGCCCGTTCGTCGGCCCAACCAGCTCCAAGGCGCTGTATCGTGCCGTGGGGACGCTGCTCGGTGCTGCCGGGGCGATCTTCTTCGTGCCGCCGCTGGTGCAGTCACCGCTGTTGCTGAGCATCGCCATCGCCCTGTGGACCGGCACCCTGCTGTTCCTCTCGCTGAACGTGCGCACGGCCAACAATTACGTGCTGATGCTGGCCGGCTACACCTTGCCGATGATTGCCCTGGCGGTGGTCGACAACCCGCTGGCGGTGTTCGACGTGGCGTCCTCCCGGGCCCAGGAGATCTGCCTGGGAATCGTCTGCGCGGCGGTGGTCGGTGCGATTTTCTGGCCGCGCCGGCTGGCCCCGGTGGTGGTGGGTGCCACCGGCAACTGGTTCACCGAAGCGATCCGCTACAGCGACATTTACCTCGCCCGTGAAGCCAGCGCCGACAAGGTCGCAGGCATGCGTGCAGCAATGGTCACCACGTTCAACTCGCTGGAGCTGATGATCGGCCAGCTCGGCCACGAAGGTGCCGGCCCGCACACCCTGAAGAATGCCCGCGAGCTGCGCGGGCGGATGATCCATCTGCTGCCGGTGATTGATGCCCTTGACGACGCTCTGATCGCCCTCGAAGGCCGCGCCCCGCTCCATTACGCGCAGCTCCAGCCAGTGCTGGATGCCGCCCGCGAATGGCTCAAGGGCACCGCCGACAGCGCGTCTGTCTCGCGCTGGACGGCTTTGCACGAGCAGATCGACCGCTTGCAGCCCGGCGCCGCCGCGCTCGATCAGCGTGCCGAGCTGTTGCTGTCCAACGCACTTTACCGCCTGACGGAATGGGCCGACCTGTGGCAGGACTGTTGCTCCCTGCAGCATGCCCTGCGCAGCGACGACCCCAAACCCTGGCGCGCGGTCTACCGCCACTGGCGGCTGGGCCGCCTGACCGCATTCTTCGACCGCGGCCTGATGCTCTACTCGGTGGTCTCCACGGTGCTGGCGATTGTCGTCGCCTGCGGGCTGTGGATCGGCCTGGGCTGGAACGACGGCGCCAGTGCGGTGATCCTCGCCGCGGTGTCGTGCAGCTTCTTCGCCGCCATGGACGACCCGGCGCCGCAGATCTACCGGTTCTTCTTCTGGACCTTGATGTCGGTGATCTTCTCCAGCTTGTACCTGTTCCTGGTGCTGCCCAACCTGCACGACTTCCCGATGCTGGTGCTGGCCTTCGCGATCCCGTTCATCTGTGTCGGCACCCTCACCGTGCAGCCGCGCTTCTACCTCGGCACCTTGCTGACCATCGTCAACACCTCGACCTTCATCAGCATCCAGGGTGCTTATGACGCCGATTTCCTGACCTTCCTCAACTCCAACCTGGCGGGCCCGGCCGGCCTGCTGTTCGCTTTCATCTGGACCCTGGTGATGCGCCCGTTCGGCGTGGAGCTGGCGGCCAAGCGCATGACCCGCTTTGCCTGGCGCGACATCGTCGAAATGACCGAGCCGGCGACCCTGGCCGAGCACCGCCAACTCGGCGTGCAGATGCTCGACCGCTTGATGCAGCACCTGCCCCGCCTGTCGCAGACCGGCCAGGACAGCGGGGTGGCACTGCGCGACCTACGCGTCGGGCTTAACCTTCTCGACCTGCTGGCCTACCTGCCGCGGGCCGGTCAGCAGGCCCGCGAACGCCTGGGCACGGTGATCGAGGAGGTCGGCGCGCACTACGCTGCCTGCCTGCGTGCCGGTGAACGTCTGCACGCGCCAGCCGCACTGCTGCGCAACATGGAGCGGGCACGCCTGTCGCTGAACTTGGATGAACTGTACGAACGCGGCGATGCCCGCACCCACTTGCTGCATGCCCTGGCAGGCCTGCGCCTGGCGCTGCTGCCGGGTGTCGAGGTAATGCTCGAGCCTGCCGAACAACCGCAACTGCCCCCCGGCCTGGACGGAGCGCCCCTGTGATCGGTGAACTGGATATCAGCGGGGTATTCCTGCCCACGCTGCTGGTGATGATGTTTGGCACCTACCTGCTGTTCCTGGGGGTGCACGCGGTGCTGGTGCGCCTGCATTTCTACCGCCTGGTCTGGCACCGGGCGCTGTTCAACGTTGCCCTGTACGCCGTGCTGCTGGGCGCGGTCGACCACTTTTGCCGAAGCCTGATGCTGCCATGAAAAAACCTTTGCTGACCCTGGGCCGTGTGGTCCTGACCTTGCTGGTAGTGACCTTCGCCGCCGTGCTCGTGTGGCAGATGGTGGTGTACTACATGTTCGCCCCCTGGACCCGCGACGGGCACATCCGCGCCGACGTGATCCAGATCGCCCCGGACGTGTCCGGCCTGATCCAGAAGGTCGAGGTGCGCGACAACCAGACCGTCAAGCGCGGCGATGTGCTGTTCACCATCGACCAGGACCGCTTCACCCTGGCCCTGCGCCAGGCCAAGGCGACTCTCGGCGAGCGCCAGGAAACCCTGGCCCAGGCGTCCCGCGAAGCGCAGCGTAACCGCAAGCTCGGCAACCTGGTGGCGGCCGAGCAGCTGGAAGAGAGCCAGTCCCGCGAGGCCCGCGCCCGCTCGGCGGTCAGCGAGGCCCAGGTGGCGGTCGACACTGCCCAGCTCAACCTGGATCGCTCGGTGGTGCGCAGCCCGGTGGATGGTTATCTCAACGACCGCGCACCGCGTGACCACGAGTTCGTCAGCGCGGGTCGCCCTGTGCTGTCGGTGGTCGACAGCGCCTCGTACCACGTCGATGGCTACTTCGAGGAAACCAAGCTGGGTGGCATCCACATCGGCGACGCAGTGGACATCCGCGTGATGGGCGACAACACCCGTCTGCGCGGCCACGTGCAGAGCTTCGCTGCCGGCATCGAAGACCGTGACCGCAGCAGCGGTGCCAACCTGCTGCCCAACGTCAACCCGGCGTTCAGCTGGGTGCGCCTGGCCCAGCGTATTCCGGTGCGCATCGCCTTCGACGAAGTGCCGGAAGACTTCCGCATGATCGCCGGGCGCACTGCCACGGTGTCGATCCTCGAGGGCCAGCGGCCATGAAACAGCTGATCCTCGCGGGGCTCTGCCTGTCCCTGGGGGCCTGCATGATGGTCGGCCCCGATTACCAAGTACCGAAGGACGCGGCGGTGCAACGCAGCGACCTCAACGGCCCGCTGCGCCAGGATGCCGACAGCGTGGTGTCGGCGCCGGTGCCCGAGGACTGGTGGCAGCTGTATCAGGATCAGCGCCTCAACGAACTGGTGCGCCAGGCGCTGAGCGCCAACACAGAGCTGCGCGTCGCTGCGGCGAACATCGCCAAGGCCCGTGCACAGGTCGAAGTGGCTGAGTCCCAGGGTGGCTTCAATGGCGGCATCAAGGCCGGCGCCCAGCGCCTGCAGGAGTCCGGCCAGGCCTTCCTGCTGCCGGAGAAGGTACCGGTGGCCAACATCGGCGAGGCGATCATCAGTGCCTCGTACCAGTTCGACCTGTGGGGCACCTTCAAGCGCGGCACCGAGGCCGCCAAGGCCAACGCCGACGCGGTGCAGGCCGCCGCCGACACCGCGCGCATTACCTTGGTGGCCGACGTGGTCAAGGCCTACACCCAGGTGTGCTCGGCCAACGAGGAATACCACATCGCCCGCGAGTCGCTCGACCTGCAGGAGCAGAGCGTGAAGCTCAACCAGCGCCTGCGTGACGCCGGCCGTGGCGACGAAACTCAAGTCACCCGCTCGCAGACCCAGTTCAAATCCTTGCGTGCCGAACTGCCGCGCTTCAAGGCCGAGCGCGAGACCGGCCTGTATAACCTGGCAGCGCTGCTGGCCAAGCCTGTGGATAAATTACCTGCCGGCACCGCTGATTGCGCCGAGCTGCCGCACCTCAACCAGTTGGTGCCGGTGGGTGACGGTGCGGCCCTGCTCAAGCGCCGCCCGGACGTGCGCCAGGCCGAACGCCAACTGGCGGCGGCCACCGCTGAGATCGGTGTGGCGACCGGTGCGCTGTATCCGGACATCAGCATCGGTGCCCAGGTCGGCACCATCGGTATCCTCGAAGACCTCGGCGATCCGTCGACCAACCGCTGGGGCTTTGGCCCGCAGATCAGCTGGAGCATCCCGACCAACGGCACCCGCGCGCGGATTCGCATGGCTGAAGCCTCGACCCAGGCTGCCTTGGCGCATTTCGATGGCGTGGTGCTGAACGCCATCCGTGAGACCCAGACCCGACTGGCCCAGTACAGCGCCCTGCTGGACCGGCGTGATGCGCTGGCTGAGGCGGAGAAGTCGGCGAAGGAAGCGGCGGACCAGACGCACCGGTATTACCAGGCCGGGCGTGAGTCGTTCTTGGCGGATTTGCAGGCGACGCGGACGTATACCGATGTACGGGCGCAGTTGGCCGCGGCTAACAGCCAGGTGGCGGTGGGGCAGATAGGGGTGTTCCTGGCGTTGGGTGGGGGGTGGAAGGAGGCTGGGAAGCGGTGAGGTTGCGAGGGGTTTGACTGGAGATTGTGTGGGGGCTGACAGGTGCCTGCCTTGGCATTTTCAGCGCCTATGAGATCGAGCGCCGCCCGCGCGGCGCATCGCGGGCAAGCCCGCTCCCACATCTGTTTCGGGCCAATCTCTCCTGTAAAGCCAACAGGGACCGCCCTGTTGGCATGACAATGCATCTCGGTGGGCGCAGATGCCGCTTCACCTGTCTCCAGTCATGCACGAAGGCCTATCGTCGGTCTCCAGTCATGCACCAAGGCGGATCCTGTTGGCGGCACAGGAATAACTGGCCCGAAACAAATGTGGGAGCGGGCTTGCCCGCGATGCGCCGCGCGGGCGGCGCTCGATATCATAGGCGCTGCAAACCTGTCGGCGGGCACCTGTCAGCCCTCACCCTATCCCCCGGCAGGCACCTCCTGAATCCACTGAAGTCCCTTGCTGTCAGACATTTCCGAACCTGAAACCAAATGCTTCAGTTTCTGATTTTTCGGGTTCAGCTCAATTTTTTCTCACTTTCAGGCATCGATGATGAGGGTGAATTGCCAACTCGCGCCATTCGGAATGTGCAGCAGGATTTTTCATGAAATCCACCGGCAGCTCTTGAGCGAAGCCAAGTCGAAGTGAACAATGTTCTCTTTCGCATTCCCTCCGAGACTGGCCATGAAAACCCGTTCCCGTCTGCTCGCCTGGTTGCCGGCCGTTGTGCTCGGCCCGGTGCTGGCGCTGTGCAGCACCCTGGCGCAGGCCGAAGCGCCCGCCGAGGCTGCCAAAGCCCTGCATTTACTGGATTACATTGGCGCCGACTACCCGCCGACCGTGGCAAACGGCAAGGTTATCGACGACGGTGAATACCGCGAGCAGCAAGAATTCAGCGCGGTGCTGGCCGACTTGGTCAAAGGCCTGCCTGCCAATGCCGAGCAAGCTGGCCTGCAGCAAGGCGTGCAAGCGCTGCGCCAGGCCATCGACCAGCGCCAGGACGGCCCAGCGGTAGCCAAGCAGGCCCGCCTGCTGGGCGCACGCCTGGCGGTGGCCTACGAGGTCAGCCAGGCCCCGGTGATTACCCCGGACGCGGCCCGTGGCGCCTCGCTGTATGCGCAAAACTGTTCGATTTGCCACGGTGATACCGGCGCGGGCGACGGCCCGGCAGGTGTGGGCCTGGAGCCAGCCCCGGCCAATTTGCGTGACACCGCACGTCTCGATCAGCTGAGCCTGTTCGACCTCTACAACACCCTGGCCCTGGGCATCGATGGCACCGAAATGCCGTCCTTCGCCGACCAGCTGGATGAACGCCAGCGCTGGGACGTGGCAGCTTACATCGCCAGCTTCACGGCCAAACCTGAAGCCGCCAAGGGCGACAAGGCCTGGAACATCGCCGACCTGGCCCGCCAGACCCCGGCCGAAGTCGCGGCAAACGAAGGCGCCGCGTCGGTCGAGGCGTTCCGCGCCCAGCGTGCCCAGCCGCCGCAGGTCAAGCGCGGTCCGTCGCAGTTGCTCGCTTACACCGCCAGCACTCTGGACAAGAGCCTGGCGGCTTACCGTGCAGGTGATCGTGATCAGGCCTACGACCTGTCGGTAGCGGCTTATCTGGAAGGCTTCGAACTGGTCGAAAGTTCGTTGGACAACATCGATACCGTAGCGCGCAAGAGCACCGAAAAGGCCCTGATGGCCTACCGTCAGTCACTGCAGGACGGCCTCCCGGTGGCCCAGGCTGAGCAACGTCTGAGCGAAGCGAAGGCCAAGCTCGACCAGGCCGCCAAGCTGCTGGGCAGTGATGGCTTGAGCTGGTCGCTGAGCTTTATTTCCGGCCTGCTGATTCTGCTGCGTGAGGGCCTCGAAGCGATCCTGGTGCTGGCCGCTGTGCTGGCCTTCTTGCGCAACACGGGCCAGCAGTCGGCCATACGCAGCGTCAACATCGGCTGGGGCCTGGCGCTGGTTGCAGGCTTTGCCACCTGGGCCGTGGCCGCCTATGTGATCGACGTCGGCGGTGCCCAGCGTGAGCTTCTGGAAGGCAGCACGGCCTTGTTCGCCAGCGTGATGGTGCTGTGGCTGGGTGTGTGGATGCACGATCGCCGCCATGCTGCTGCCTGGCAGGACTACATCAAGAGCAGCCTGGTCAGTGGTGGCGGGCGCTTCGGCTTTGCCGTGCTGGCGTTCTTCTCGGTGTACCGCGAGCTGTTCGAAGTGATCCTGTTCTACGAAACCCTGTGGCTGCAGGCCGGCCCAGCGGGCCACCAGGCGGTGCTGGCCGGTGGTGCCACGGCGCTGGTGCTGCTGGTGGGCCTGGCGTGGGTGATCCTGCGCGGGTCGGCGAAGCTGCCGCTGTCGCTGTTCTTCAGCATCAACGCCGGGTTGCTGTGCGCCCTGTCGGTGGTGTTCGCCGGGCATGGCGTGAAGGCGCTGCAGGAGGCGGGCGTGCTGGGCACGCGGCCGATGGCGTTCTTCGAATTCGACTGGCTGGGGATTCACCCCGATGTTTACTCGCTGAGTGCGCAGGCGGTGGCGTTGCTGGCGATTCTGGTGTTGTATGGGCGTAGTCGCCTGAGCGAGAAGCGTCGGGCAACAGCTAACTGATTGGGGGCCGCTGCGCGGCCCATCGCGACGCAAGGCCGCTCCTACAGACGATCGCGTTCCCTGTAGGAGCGGCCTTGTGTCGCGAAAGGAGGGCAAAGCCCTCCCAGCTTTCTCGAGGAAAAATGCAATGCGCATCTGGATCGACGCCGATGCCTGCCCCAAGGCAGCCAAGGACCTGATCGTCAAATTCGCCCTCAAGCGCCAGCTCGAGGTCATCATGGTTGCCGGCCAGGCCGTTGCCAAGCCGGCCTTCTCGATCGTCCGCCTGATCGTGGTGCCCAGCGGCATGGACGCGGCCGATGATTACCTGGTCGAGCACGCTGTGCCTGGCGAGCTGGTGATCTGCAGCGACGTACCGCTGGCCGACCGCCTGATCAAGAAGGGCGTGGCCGCGCTGGATCCGCGTGGCCGTGAGTTCGACGAACGCAACATGGGCGAGCGCCTGGCGGTGCGCAACCTGTTCACCGAGCTGCGTGAGCAGGGCCAGGTCGGAGGCGGGCAGGCGCCCTATGGCGACCGCGAGAAGCAGGCGTTCGCCAATGCTCTGGACCGTATCCTCACCCGCCTGGGCAAGGGCTGATCACTCCCCTTCGTGTGTCAGCTCCAGCACCCGGTCGACCAGTTTGTAGATGCCACTGGCGGCTTCACTGATCGACTTGGCCACCATGTAGGCCGGGGTGGTCACCAGCTTGCGCTGGGTGTCTTCGACGATGTCATGCACATCACACACTTCGTGCTTGCCGCCCATCTTTTCCACCGCCGCCGCGGTACCTGCGTCATTGCCGATGGTGCAGACCACGCCCGGGCCATAGATCTTCGCCGCCAGCGCCGGCGAGATGCAGATCAGGCCGATCGGCTTGCAGGCTTCGGCGAAGGCTTCGGCCAGGCTCAGCACGTCCGGGTTTACCGTGCATTCGGTGCCTTCCACGGCAAAGTTGGACAGGTTCTTCGCCGCGCCGAAACCACCGGGCACGATCAACGCATCGAAATCCTCGGCCTTTGCCTCACGGATGTCCTTCACTTCGCCACGGGCGATTCGCGCCGACTCGGTCAGCACATTGCGTGACTCGGGCATTTCCTGACCGGTCAGGTGGTCGATCACGTGCATCTGCGCAATGTTCGGCGCAAAGCACTGCACCTGTGCGCCGCGCTGGTCCAGGCGCAGCAGGGTGATCACGCTTTCGTGGATTTCCGCGCCGTCGTACACACCACAGCCGGAAAGAATCACCGCTACTTTCTTGGTCATGCTCATTACTCCATTTTCGAGGCGCTAAATGTCGTCTAGTTTGGCAGATGTGGCCATAGGGATTACGCCGGGCGCATCCTAATCTCTGTGGATAACCCTATCGAGCGTTGCCCATGGACCTGATTCTGCTGGCCGTGCCGTTTTTCTTCGTGCTGATCGCTGTGGAGCTGATTGCCGACCGCGTGCGCGGCCAACGCAACTTCACCCTTGCCGATTCGATCAACAGCCTGAGCACCGGCGCGCTGTCCACCAGCACCGGCCTGTTGACCAAAGGGGTCGGGCTGCTGAGCTATGCGCTGGCCTGGGAGCACCTTGCGCTGCTGCGTCTGCCGTCGAATGCCATGTGGGTCTGGCTGCTTGCTTTCGTGCTGTACGACCTGTGCTACTACTGGCTGCACCGTCTGGGGCACGAGCGCAACGTCCTGTGGGCGGCGCACTCGGTTCATCACCAGAGTGAGGAATACAACCTCACCACCGCCCTGCGCCAGACCAGCAGCGGCTTCATCTTCTCGTGGATCTTCTACTTGCCGCTGGCGCTGATCGGCGTGCCGCCCGTGGTGTTCATCACCGTGGCGTCGCTGAACCTGCTGTATCAGTTCTGGGTACATACCCGGCATATCCCCAAGCTTGGCTGGCTCGAGTGGGTGTTGATCACGCCCTCCAACCATCGCGTCCACCATGCGCAGAATCCTGTTTACTTGGATCGCAACTACGGCGGCGTGTTCATTGTCTGGGACCGTCTGTTCGGCACTTTCAGGGAGGAAAACCCGGCCGAGCCGGTGGTGTTCGGTGTGACCACGCCCTTGGCCAGCTGGAATCCGCTGTGGGCCAACCTGCAGTTCTACGCCCAGCTTTACAGCGATGCCCGCCGCACGCGCAGCTGGAAGGACAAGCTGCGCATCTGGTTCATGCCCACTGGCTGGCGCCCGGCCGATGTCGCGGCAGCTTATCCACAGGCGAAGCAGAACCTGGCGTTGTTCCGCAAATTCGAGATTGCCCTGGGCCGGGCGTGGCAGGTGTACGTGGCGGTGCAGTTCGCGGTCTACATCGCGTTGGGCAGTTATCTGATGGACGTGGCCGAACGTGTGCCAAGCGCCGCGCTGGTGCTGGGTTGGTCGCTGATGGCGTTTGGCTTGTTCGTGCTGGGTGCGGCCCTGGAAAACCGGCCGTGGGCGGTGCGCCTGGAACTGGCGCGCCTGCTGACGCTGGTGCCGTCGCTGTACCTGGCCGGCACGCTCGGCTTAGCGGTGGTCGTGCCCGTGTTCTGGCTGCTTCTCGGTGTTTACCTGCTGTTCAGCGTTGGCGGGCTGTTCTTCTGCCGCCGCGCGGCGTTCGGCACGCAGGGTACGAAAACGCCGGCGCAGCCAGAGCAGGCCACCCAGCAACAACAGGCCGCCGAGCACCCATAGCTCGTACTTCTTGATGCTGCCCAGCATGCCTTCGAGGATAGCGCCGAAGTGATAGGCCGCCAGGCCCAATACCAGGGCCCAGACGGCGGCGCCGATGCCGTTGAGCAGCAGGTAGCGACGCGGCGAGTAGCCAGACAGGCCGATGGCGATCGGCATCACCGTGCGCAAGCCGTAGACGAAGCGGAAGCTCAGCACCCAGATGTCGGGGTGGCGGCGGATATGCTCCAGCGCGCGGTCACCCATGGCCTGCCAGCGCGGCTTGCGCGCAAGGATCTTGCGCCCGTGGCGTCGGCCCATGAAGTACCACAGTTGGTCGCCAGCGTAGCTGCCACAGAAGGCCACCAGAACCACCAGCTTGATGTCCATGTATTCGCGGAACGCAAGGAATCCCGCAAGTACCAGAATGGTCTCGCCTTCGAAGAAGGTGCCTAGAAAAAGGGCAAAGTAGCCGAAATCCTGCAGGAATTGTTGGAGCATTTTCTGAGGTGCTGGCGAAATGAACGCGCAGCCTACCCCTTCGCGCGCATTCGTGAAAGTGTCCAAATGTGTCTCGACGTGAACAATTCCTACACGGACAATACCGGCAGCCTGAAGTCGCGGCTTGCGCGAAGCGGTAACACAGCCGTCATAATGGGCGCTTATCTTGCCGCTCAATTGATCATAGGGCGTTAACGTCCTCAGGAACGTCAGATGAATAATGAAGTGCTAACCCCTGTCGCGATCAAGGACGCCCAGGCAGTCCCCGAACAGATGGTACAGACCCCGCCAGACCTGCCCGAGGTCGTCGAGCCGGTGGTCGAAGTCGCCGCTCCGGCCCCTGCGCCGACGCCGGCCATTGCCGTCCCGAGCCTGGACGACAGCAGCCTGTACATTCATCGCGAACTTTCCCAGCTGCAATTCAACATCCGTGTGCTGGAGCAGGCGCTGGACGAATCGTACCCGCTGCTCGAGCGCCTCAAATTCCTGCTGATCTTTTCCAGCAACCTCGACGAGTTCTTCGAGATTCGCGTCGCCGGCCTGAAGAAACAGATCAACTTCGCCCGCGAACTGGCCGGCGCCGATGGGCTGCAGCCGCATCAGGCGCTGGCACGTATCAGTGAGCTGGTGCACATCGAGGTGGAGCGCCAGTACGCGATCCTCAACGATGTGCTGCTGCCGGAGCTGGAAAAGCACGCCATCCGCTTCATTCGTCGCCGCTACTGGACACCCAAGCTCAAGTCCTGGGTGCGCCGTTACTTCCGCGACGAGATCGCGCCGATCATCACCCCGATCGGCCTTGACCCGACCCACCCGTTCCCGCTGCTGGTGAACAAGAGCCTGAACTTCATCGTCGAGCTCGAAGGGGTCGACGCCTTCGGCCGCGATTCCGGCCTGGCGATCATCCCGGCGCCACGCCTGCTGCCGCGCGTGATTCGTGTGCCGGAGGAGGTTGGCGGCCCAGGCGATAACTATGTCTTCCTGTCGTCGATGATCCATGCCCACGCCGATGACCTGTTCCAGGGCATGAAGGTGAAGGGTTGCTACCAGTTCCGCCTGACCCGCAACGCCGACCTGGCGCTGGACTCCGAAGAGGTCGACGACCTTGCCCGTGCGCTGCGCGGTGAGCTGTTCTCGCGCCGCTACGGCGATGCCGTGCGACTGGAAGTTGCCGACACTTGCCCGAAACACCTGTCGGACTACCTGCTCAAGCAATTCAGCCTGAGCGAGAGCGAGCTCTACCAGGTCAACGGCCCGGTCAACCTGACCCGCCTGTTCAGCATCACCGGCCTCGACAGCCACCCGGAGCTGCAGTACACGCCGTTCACCCCGGCGATCCCCAAGCTGCTGCAGAACGCAGACAACATCTTCAGCGTGATCGGCAAGCAGGACATCCTGCTGATGCACCCGTTCGAGTCCTTCACTCCGGTGATCGACCTGCTGCGCCAGGCCGCCAAGGACCCGCACGTGCTCGCCGTGCGCCAGACCCTGTACCGTTCAGGGGCCAACTCGGAAATCGTCGACGCCTTGGTGGATGCGGCGCGTAACGGCAAGGAGGTCACTGCGGTGATCGAATTGCGCGCGCGCTTCGACGAAGAGTCCAACCTGCAGATGGCCAGCCGCCTGCAGGCTGCCGGTGCGGTGGTGATCTACGGTGTGGTCGGGTTCAAGACCCACGCCAAGATGATGCTGATCCTGCGCCGCGAGCAGGGCGAGATCGTGCGCTATGCGCACCTCGGTACCGGCAACTACCACGCCGGTAACGCCCGCCTGTACACCGACTACAGCCTGCTGACCTCCGACGACGCCCTCACCGAGGACGTCGGCAAGCTGTTCAGCCAGCTGATCGGCATGGGCAAGACCCTGCGCATGAAGAAGCTGCTGCACGCGCCATTCACCCTGAAGAAGGGCATGCTCGACATGATCGCCCGGGAGACTCAGTTCGCCCTGGAAGGCAAGCCCGCGCACATCATCGCCAAGTTCAACTCGCTGACCGACGCCAAGGTCATCAAGGCGCTGTACAAGGCCAGCCAGTCGGGCGTGAAGATCGACCTGGTGGTGCGCGGCATGTGCTGCCTGCGTCCAGGCATTCCGGGGGTTTCGCACAACATTCAGGTGCGCTCGATCATCGGCCGCTTCCTCGAGCACACGCGGGTGTTCTACTTCCTCAATGGCGGCGAAGAGCAGATCTACCTGTCCAGTGCCGACTGGATGGAACGCAACCTCGACAAGCGCGTCGAGACGTGCTTCCCGGTCGAGGGCAAGAAGTTGTTGCTGCGGGTGAAAAAGGAGCTGGAAGGCTACCTGACCGACAACACCCACGCCTGGACCTTGCAGCCTGACGGGCGCTACGTGCGCAGCACCCCGACCGGCAACCAGAACCCACGCAGTGCCCAGGCGACCCTGCTGGAGCGCCTGAGCAACCCGGTCCTCAACGTACGCTGAGGACGAAGCCGACCCGGGCCAGCCACTCCGCCTCATTGGCGAAGTCGGCCTGGGTCAGCTGGTTCTGTTCCAGCCAGCCTTCAGGGAACACCACTTCAAGGCTGTCTTCGCCGGCCTGCAGCTCTACCTTGGGCATCTGCTGGTTGCCACGGATATGGTGGAACAAGATGGCGAAGCGCAGCAGCACGCACAGGCGGATCAGCTGCACGGCTTCGTCGCCGAATTCCGAAAACTTGTCCTTGGGGATGTTGCGCCGATGGCCGCGCACCAGCAGCGCCATCATCTGCTGCTCGTCGCGAGAAAACCCCGCCAGGTCGGAGTGCTCGATCAGGTAGGCGCCATGCTTGTGATAATGGTAATGGGCGATATCCAGGCCGATTTCATGGATTTTCGCCGCCCAGCCCAGCAGGTCGCGCCAGTTGCCTTCTTCAAGCTTCCAGGCCTTGGCCACCTGGTCGAAGGCGTGCAGTGCCTTGCGTTCGACGCGTGCCGCCTGGCCCTGATCGACGTGATAACGCTCCATCAGCGAATTGAGGGTGCGCTCGCGTACATCCTCGTGGTGGTGGCGGCCGAGCAGGTCGAACAGCACGCCTTCACGCAAGGCGCCGTCGCAGTGGTCCATGCGCTGCAGCTCCAGGGCGTCGAAAATGGCTTCGAGAATCGCCAGGCCGGCCGGGAAGATGGCCCGCCGGTCGGGTTTGATGCCTTCGAAATCGATCTTGTCGGCCTCGCCGAGCTTGAACAGCTTGCGCTTGACCCAGGCCAGGCCCTCGGCATTCACCTCGCCGTTGCCCAGGCCGCCGGCCTTGATTGCGGCGCCGATGGCGCGGATGGTGCCGGACGAGCCGATGGCCTCGTCCCAGGTCAGGCGATGCAGGGCGTTTTCGATGCTCATCAGTTCCAGGCGTGCGGCGGTGTAGGCCTGGGCGTAGCGCGCCGGGGTGATCTTGCCGTCGCGGAAGTAGCGCTGGGTGAAGCTCACGCAGCCCATTTGCAGGCTTTCGCGCAGCAGCGGTTCGAAGCGCTGGCCGATGATGAACTCGGTACTGCCGCCGCCAATGTCGGCGACCAGGCGCTTGCCGGGCGTGTCGGCCAGGGTGTGCGACACGCCGAGGTAGATCAGGCGTGCCTCTTCACGGCCGGAGATGACTTCGACCGGGTGGCCGAGAATGGCTTCGGCGCGCTGGATGAATTCGTTGCGGTTGCGCGCTTCGCGCAAGGCATTGGTGCCGACGATGCGCACGGAGCCTGCCGGCATGCCGTTGATCAGTTGGGCAAAACGCTTGAGGCATTCCAGGCCTCGCTCCATGGCTTCTTCGCTGAGCTTGCGCTCATCGTCGATGCCGGCGGCCAGCTGAACCTTCTCGCCGAGCCGCTCGAGAATGCGGATTTCGGTATGGTGAGCCTTGGCCACGACCATGTGGAAGCTGTTGGAGCCCAGGTCGATGGCGGCGATCAGGGACAGGTTCTTCGCGGAGGTATGCGGCATTCTGTGTGTTCTCGGTCGGTAACCCGGCAATCGTGCCACGATCCTTGGCTGACGCCAACGCGCACCGCACCGGGCCTTGATGCAAGGCAATGTGCCATTCCATGCTATGACACTTGTGTGACAGTTTGGATTCGTGGTGTCTTGCACAACTATAGTTACACTCAATCGTCCGTGACTTCCTGTAGGGCCTGGGTGCCGCTATCATGGGCCACGTTTTTTTGCTTACGACCCTGGAGATATCCATGAGCAGCGATCTGATCAAACACGTCACCGACGCCACCTTCGATGCCGAAGTCCTGCAGGCTCAAGGCCCGGTGCTGGTCGACTACTGGGCTGAATGGTGCGGTCCATGCAAGATGATCGCTCCGGTTCTGGACGACATCGCCTCCTCCTATGAGGGCAAACTGACCGTCGCCAAGCTGAACATCGACGAAAACCAGGAAACCCCGGCCAAGCACGGCGTGCGTGGCATCCCGACCCTGATGCTGTTCAAGAACGGCAACGTCGAAGCCACCAAGGTCGGCGCTTTGTCCAAATCGCAGCTGGCCGCGTTCCTCGACGCCCACCTGTGATGTGAAGAAAAAACCCCGCAAATGCGGGGTTTTTTCTTTTTCAGAGCACTGGACGCAGAAAAAAGCAAGTGTTACATTCGGCCTCGCACTGCTTCTTCAGTGCCCTCTGCACGCCGTCGCCGAAGCATCCCTAATTCGAATCAGTACGCGATCCTGTCGCCATCAAGCGGCGCGGCCTCATTAAGCCAAAGCTTAATTCTCCCTTCTTACATGATTACGTCATTCCCCTTATGAACCTGACTGAACTCAAGCAAAAGCCGATTACCGATCTTTTGGAAATGGCCGAACAGATGGGCATCGAAAACATGGCCCGTTCGCGCAAACAGGACGTGATTTTCGCCCTGCTGAAAAAGCACGCGAAAAGCGGCGAAGAGATCTCGGGTGACGGCGTGCTGGAGATTCTCCAGGATGGTTTCGGTTTCCTGCGTTCGGCTGATGCGTCCTACCTGGCCGGCCCTGACGACATCTACGTCTCGCCAAGCCAGATCCGCCGTTTCAACCTGCGTACCGGCGACACCATCGTCGGCAAGATCCGCCCACCGAAGGAAGGGGAGCGTTACTTCGCCCTGCTGAAGGTCGACACCATCAATTTCGACCGCCCGGAAAACGCGAAGAACAAGATCCTCTTCGAAAACCTGACGCCGCTGTTCCCGAACAAGCGCCTGAAGATGGAAGCCGGCAACGGCTCCACCGAAGACTTGACCGGTCGCGTCATCGACCTGTGCGCCCCGATCGGCAAAGGCCAGCGTGGCCTGATCGTCGCTCCGCCGAAAGCCGGTAAGACCATCATGCTGCAGAACATCGCGGCGAACATCACTCGTAACAACCCAGAGTGCCACCTGATCGTCCTGCTGATCGACGAGCGCCCTGAAGAAGTGACCGAAATGCAGCGCACCGTGCGCGGCGAAGTAGTCGCTTCGACCTTCGACGAGCCGCCAACCCGCCACGTGCAAGTTGCCGAGATGGTGATCGAGAAGGCCAAGCGCCTGGTCGAGCACAAGAAGGACGTGGTCATCCTGCTGGACTCCATTACCCGTCTGGCCCGTGCCTACAACACCGTGATCCCGAGCTCCGGCAAGGTACTGACCGGTGGTGTCGACGCCCATGCACTGGAGAAGCCGAAGCGTTTCTTCGGCGCCGCGCGTAACATCGAGGAAGGCGGCTCGCTGACCATCATCGCCACCGCGCTGGTCGAAACCGGCTCGAAGATGGACGAAGTGATCTACGAAGAGTTCAAGGGTACCGGCAACATGGAACTGCCCCTGGACCGTCGTATCGCCGAGAAGCGTGTGTTCCCGGCCATCAACATCAACCGTTCCGGTACCCGCCGCGAAGAGTTGCTGACCGCCGACGACGAACTGCAGCGCATGTGGATCCTGCGCAAGCTGCTGCACCCGATGGACGAGATCGCCGCCATCGAGTTCCTGGTCGACAAGCTCAAGCAGACCAAGACCAACGACGAGTTCTTCTTGTCGATGAAGCGCAAGTAAGATCGTCATACCACGCAAAAAGCCGGGGAAACCCGGCTTTTTGCTATCTGTACTTTGGCTATTGCTGCCCTATCGGCGCTACACTCAGCACCCCGACCGATACGGCCAACACGAGGCTCATGCATGCAGTATCGCGATTTGCGCGACTTCATCCGTGGCCTGGAGCAGCGCGGTGAACTCAAGCGCATCCAGGTTCCGATTTCCCCAGTCCTGGAAATGACCGAGGTCTGCGACCGCACCCTGCGCGCCAAGGGCCCGGCTTTGTTGTTCGAAAAGCCCACCGGCTTCGATATGCCGGTGCTTGGCAACCTGTTCGGCACGCCAGAGCGCGTGGCCATGGGCATGGGGGCCGAGTCGGTCGACGAACTGCGCGAGATCGGCAAACTGCTGGCTTTCCTCAAGGAGCCCGAGCCGCCGAAAGGCCTGAAAGATGCCTGGTCCAAGCTGCCGATCTTCAAAAAGGTCGTGTCGATGGCACCCAAGGTGGTCAAGGATGCGGTGTGCCAGGAAGTGGTCGTCGAGGGTGACGATGTCGACCTCGGCCAGTTGCCGATCCAGCACTGCTGGCCGGGCGACGTGGCGCCGCTCATCACCTGGGGCCTGACTGTGACGCGTGGTCCGAACAAGGACCGCCAGAACCTGGGCATCTACCGCCAGCAGGTGATCGGCCGCAACAAGGTGATCATGCGCTGGCTGAGCCACCGAGGCGGCGCGCTGGACTACCGTGAGTGGTGCGAAAAGAACCCGGGCCAGCCGTTCCCGGTCGCCGTGGCCCTGGGCGCTGACCCGGCTACCATCCTTGGCGCCGTGACGCCAGTACCGGACACCCTCTCCGAATACGCCTTTGCCGGCCTGCTGCGTGGCAATCGTACTGAGCTGGTCAAGTGCCGTGGCAGCAACCTGCAGGTACCCGCCACCGCTGAGATCATCCTCGAAGGCGTGATACACCCGGGCGAAATGGCCCCGGAAGGCCCTTATGGCGATCACACCGGCTATTACAACGAGGTGGACAGCTTCCCGGTGTTCACCGTCGAGCGCATCACCCACCGGCAAAACCCGATCTACCACAGCACCTACACGGGCCGGCCGCCGGATGAGCCGGCGATTCTGGGCGTGGCACTGAACGAAGTGTTCGTGCCGATCCTGCAGAAGCAGTTCCCGGAAATCGTCGATTTCTACCTGCCGCCTGAAGGCTGCTCGTACCGCATGGCTGTGGTGACCATGAAAAAGCAATACCCAGGCCACGCCAAGCGCGTGATGCTGGGTGTGTGGTCGTTCCTGCGACAGTTCATGTACACCAAGTTCGTTATCGTCACCGACGACGACATCAACGCTCGCGACTGGAACGACGTGATCTGGGCCATTACCACGCGCATGGACCCCAAGCGTGATACGGTGATGATCGACAACACCCCGATCGATTACCTCGACTTCGCGTCGCCGGTATCCGGGCTGGGGTCGAAGATGGGCCTGGACGCAACGCACAAGTGGCCGGGCGAGACTACACGCGAATGGGGCCGGGTTATCGTCAAGGACGAGGCCGTCACCCGCCGTATCGATGAGCTGTGGGATCAGTTGGGAATAGATTGATGCAGGTAACGTTGCAGCCGTCCGGGGCGGTGCTGGCGCTTGAACCCGGGGAACGGATCCTGGATGGAGCGCGGCGGCTGGGCTATGACTGCCCGAATAGCTGCCGCAATGGCAATTGCCATGTCTGCGCCGCGTTGTTGGTCGAAGGAAGCGTGCGTCAGGACGGTGAAGTCCGTGACCATGGCGAGTTGTTTACCTGTATTGCCGAACCGCTGGAGGACTGTGTGTTGCTCTGGGATGGTGTGCTGGCCCCGGGCGAGCTGCCCGTGCGCAAACTGGCGTGCAGCCTGAGCGAATGCGTCGAGGTCGGTGGCGACGTCTGGCGCGTGCGCTTGCTGGCGCCAGCCGGCAAGCCGCCGCGTTACCATGCTGGGCAGTACCTGATGATCGAGCGCGAGGGCGGCAAGCCGGCAGCATTTTCGCTGGCTTCTGCGCCACATTCCGGGCGCGAGCTCGAGCTGCATGTGCTGGGCCGCGAGGCTAGCGCGCTGCAGTTGCTGGCGCAGTTGCAGCGTGACCGCATGGCGCGTATCGAAATGCCATTCGGCGATACCCACCTCGCCGAGCTGCCTGACGGGCCGCTGGTGCTGATTGCCGCTGGCACCGGCATGGGCCAGATGCACAGCTTGGTCGAACATTGCCGCGCCCAGGGCTTCAAGCACCCGGTGCACCTGTACTGGGGCGTGCGCCGCCCGGAAGACTTCTACAGCATCGAGCATTGGGCTGAATGGGAGCGCTTGCCCAACCTGTTCTTGCACAAAGTGGTCAGTGACCTCTGTGGCTGGGAAGGGCGTTGCGGCATGCTGCACGACGCGGTGCGTGAAGATGTGAAAGACCTCAATACCGTGCATGTGTATGCCAGTGGTTCGCCGAACATGGTCTACGCCACCCTCGACGCCCTGGTCGAGGCTGGCATGGATGCGCATCGCATGCGCGCCGATGTGTTTGCCTACGCACCACGCGCTTAATAACCGAAGTTTGAAGAAGTGGGTATAAGGCGGTCATTGTTACCGCCTTGGCCATTAACTTTCGCGGCCATCGAAACAATACTTCCCAGTCGTCGGAACTGCGCATGAAACTCTGTTCATGGGACTTGAGTATTGGCGTATTTCTATCCTATGGTTACTGCAAGCGCCGCTGGCGCGGCCGCACAGGCCACGTCATCAGCGCCTCCCGCTTTATGCGTAGTAAACAGGGAATATTGGCGGCAGCTTATGTCGGCACTTGAAAGTTTGTCCTGGGAAGTTGCCTATCCTCCGGCGCTCGACTTCGGTCAGCAACTCACCCGTGAGCAATTGCTCACTTCCATGCAAATGACCATGTCTCGCCACGAAGGTGGCCCTGTCTGGTTGTTTGCCTATGGCTCGTTGATCTGGCGCCCGGAATGCAATTCGGTGGAGCGCCAACGGGCGCGAGTGCATGGTTATCACCGTGGGTTGTACCTGTGGTCGCATGAGCACCGCGGTACGCCGGAAACGCCAGGCCTGGTGTTCGGCCTTGATCGCGGCGGCTCCTGCAGCGGTTTTGCCTACCGACTTGAAGACAGCAACCTCGATGATTCGCTGATGGCCCTGTGGCAGCGGGAAATGCCTTATCCGGCGTATCGGCCGCACTGGCTTAGCTGCCGACTGGATGATGGCAGCAAGGTACAGGCCTTGGGCTTCGTACTGGAGCGGCACTTGCCGTGTTATGCAGGCAACTTGCCCGATACGTTGCTTAGCCAGATTCTGGCCAGTGCCAAGGGGCGCTACGGCACCACGCGGGATTATGTCGAGCAGACACTGAATGCGCTGCGCAGCCATCAGATGCCGGATCGCAACCTCGAGGCACGGTTCCGGCGCTGCCATAACCTGCACGGCCCTCTTCGCGGCGGTTCGACGCCTCGATAAACCCGTTCCCACAGGCACTGCGCAATCTTTCTATATTGCGCGGTCTCTGTGGCAGCGGGTTCACCCGCGAAGAGGCCAGACCTACCCTTACTGGGCCAATACCACCAACTTACCCACAGCCCGCCGTTGCCCAAGTTCTTCAATGGCCGCCCCGGCTTCAGCCAGTGGATAAGTCTTCGACACCAACGGTTTCAACTTGCCCTCGGCATGCCAGGCAAACAGCTGCCGGAAGTTCGCCGCATTGTCCTCGGGCTGGCGCTGGGCAAAGGCCCCCCAGAACACCCCAAGCACCGCGGCCCCCTTGAGCAGCACCAGGTTTGCCGCCATCTGCGGAATCGTCCCGCTGGCAAACCCCACCACCAGCAGTCGGCCCTGCCACGCCAGTCCGCGCACGGCCTGGTCGAACAGCTCACCGCCTACCGGATCGTAGATCACATCCACGCCCTGGCCGCCGGTCAGGCGTTTGATCTCCTCCTTGAGGCTGGCCTGGCTGTAGTCGATCGTTTCGTCAGCCCCTGCGGCCTTGGCAACGGCAAGTTTCTCGGCGCTGCTGGCTGCGGCGATCACTCTTGCGCCCATGGCTTTGCCAATTTCTACCGCTGCCAAGCCAACACCACCGGAGGCACCGAGCACCAGCAGGGTTTCGCCGGGCTGCAGCTGGCCGCGCTGCTTCAATGCATGCATCGAGGTGCCATAGGTCATGCCGAACGCGGCGGCGGTGGCAAAATCCATGTGCTCGGGAATTGGCATCACGTTGTAGAACCGCACTGCCACCTGCTCGGCAAATGCTCCCCAGCCGGTCAGGGCCATCACCCGGTCGCCGACTTTGAAGGCCCCAGCCCGTTCGCCGACCGCTGCGATCACCCCAGCGGCTTCGCCACCCGGTGAAAAAGGCAGGGGTGGCTGGAACTGGTATTTGCCTTCGATGATCAGCGTGTCGGGGAAATTGACCCCGGCGGCCTGCACATCGAGCAGGATCTCGTTCTTCTTCGGTACCGGACTGGCCACGTCCTCCAGCACCAGGTCACGAGCTGGGCCCAGGGTTTTGCACAACACAGCTTTCATCGGGCTATTCCTTTGCGTGTAGTGGCCGATAAGTGTAGGAGGGTCGTCTGCCGGGTCAACGAGCATGGCCCGCCCTGATGTGCTGGCATAAGCCTGGGCTTGGGTTTGAACGGCATGCTGGGTAAGCTGGCGCCAATTGTTTTGAGGAGCGAATTCGTGAAAGCGTGGATCTTGATGGTACTGGCGCTGATGCTGCCAGCGGCGGCCATGGCCGAGGAAGCCAAGGAAGGGGAGCCGAAGGTTTCCTATATCACCCTGAGCCCGCCCTTCGTCGGCAACTACGCCCTCGATGGCAGCCCCAAGCTGCGTGTGTACAAGGCCGATGTGGCCCTGCGCGTAACGGGCGACGCCGCAGCGGCTGCGGTCAAGCACCAGGAGCCGCTGATCCGCAACCAGCTGGTGGCACTGTTCACCCAGCAGACGGTGGACAGCATGAGCAACGTCGACGCCAAGGAGAAGCTGCGCCAGGAAGCGTTGAAGCAGGTGCAGCAGGTGATGGAGTCGGAAGAGGGCAAGCCGATTGTCGAGGATCTGCTGTTCAACAACCTGATTGTTCAATAACGCAACATGCTCAAGTTGAAGCCTGCAGGAGCGGCCTTGTGTCGCGAATGGGCTGCGTAGCAGCCCCGGCATTCTAAGCGGCGAAGCTGAAATCCTGGGGCTGCTGCGCAGCCCTTTCGCGACACAAGGCCGCTCCTGCAGTTGGTCGCGATTGCTCGTGCTCAGCGCGCCAGCGCAATGATCGCCGCCCACTGCTCTTCAGTTACCGGCATCACCGACAACCGAGTGCCTTTCTGCACTAGCGGCAACTCTGCCAGCGCACTCTGCTGCTTCAGCAAACCCAGCCCCAGCACCTGACGGAAAGTTTTCACGTGGGCCACATCTACCGCGCTCCACGGGTTCTTCTCGGCATTGGCCCTGGCGTCGAAGTAGTGGCTTTGCGGGTCCAGTGCCGTCGGGTCCGGGTAGGCCGCCGTGGTGATACGGGCGATACCGGCAATGCCCGGCTGCGGGCAGCTGGAGTGGTAGAAGAAAAACTCGTCGCCTACGCTCATGGCCCGTATGAAATTGCGCGCCTGGTAGTTGCGTACGCCATCCCAGCGCGCCTCGCCCAGCCGGCCAAGGTCTTCGATCGAGAGCTCCTCGGGCTCGGATTTCATCAGCCAATAGGCCATGGATACTGCTCCTGAAAAGGTTTGAAATAACCTGTTGCACGAAACCGACAGCCGGTTGGGGTCAACGTTTGCGTTGACGACTCAGGTTGTCGGAAAATGCGCCGATTTTAAAGCTAGACGCTCCGGCGGCACCTAGAAGGTCGCCGAGCCTGAACGTATGCCTAGGGGGGCATTCTTCGATGAACCAACGCAAACCGGATCTACTGTGGATCCTGGTCTTCATCTTTGGCCTGGGTGTGGTCACCACCGGTTATGCCCAGGGCATCTGGGAGCGCAAGCTGGATACCGCCTATCAGACACCGGTCGACGCCACCCTGCAGAAACGCTGAACTACCCGCTAACGTCGCTCAGGTCGGCGCCAGGTACCAGCTGCGGTCGCTGACCGTCCCTTGCAGCGGTACGTCCCAACTGGCTTGCGCCAGTCGCTCGACCTTCTGGCACTCATGCGCCAGCCCCAGCAGCAATGGTTTCTTCCAGGTCTTGCGACGTGCCTGGTAGGCCAGGCTGCGGTCATAGAACCCCCCGCCCATGCCCAGCCTCCCGCCGACCTCATCGAAGCCGACCAGTGGCAACAGGATCAGATCCAGCGACCAGATCGGGCGCTGGCGCCGACGGTCGGTCAATGGCTCAGGAATACGGAAGCGGTTGCGCTTGAGTTTTTCGCCCTGCTCGAAACGCTGGAACACCATGCGTGTTCGCGGCCAGGCATGCAGTACCGGCAGGTAAGTGCGCTTGCCGCGGCGCTGAGCCTCGCGCAGCAGCAGGCGCGGGTCGATTTCACCGTCGTTGGGCAGGTACAGGGCGATATGCCGGGCGCGGCGAAACAAGGGGTGCTGCGCCAATTGGCGGTACAGGCCGCGTGAGGCCTGGTGCTGCTGTGCGGGTGTCAGGGCGCGGCGGGCATTGCGAAGCAGGCGACGAAGCTGGGGGCGGGAAAGCGACGCAGTTTCGGTCATGGCACTGGTTATCCCAGGTGTCGGATTGCCCAGCTGAGCGCTCGGCAGGAGGAATCAGGCTCCCCGATAAGACCGCTATCGGTGTAGCCCTTGAACCCGAAAGTTCAAGGTGGAGATTGCAGGGGGCGTTAAGGCTTTCCGTCGGGCGGACATGCACACCTGCCCCAGCGTGCAACCCCCGTGGTTGTGCGTATCGGCTCAGGGACATAACCGACTGGCGCATCCCCCAGGGAGTGGCGCCAGTATACCAATCTCAGCCGTTTTTGGTACCCGCATCGTCGGACAACGCCTGATCGACCCTTTCCAGCAGGTCCCGCACCTGTTCACGGCTGGTGCCACTCACTGGGGCATCGGCGCGATCCTCCTGGCGGTGCAGCATCTCGTGAGTGATATTCAACGCCGCCATGACCGCAATGCGGTCTGCACCGATCACCTTGCCGCTGCTGCGGATCTCGCGCATCTTGCCGTCCAGGTAGCGCGCGGCGCTGACCAGGTTGTTGCGCTCTTCCGGCGGGCAGATGATCGAATACTCCTTGTCGAGGATCTGCACGGTGACGCTATTGCTTGAACTCATGAGTCTTGCTCCAGGGCCTTCAGGCGTAAAATCATCGACTCGACCTTGCGCTTGGCGATCTCGTTCTTTTCGATGAGGTGGGCGCGCTCTTCGCGCCAGGATTTTTCCTGAGCTACTAGGAGTGCATTTTGCCGTTTTAGTTGCTCGATGCGTTCAATCAGCAACTCGAATCGGCTCATCAGCGCTTGCAGGTCGTTCTCTTGCGTGGGTTGCACTCGATTCGCTCCGTCGTTGAATCACCCTGCGAGGATGCCTCTCCCGGCGCAGCGGCGGCCAGTGCCGATGGTCTTGGCGCGCCTGCCGGTGCTAGGATACAAGGTCTTCATTCTAGTCAAATGCGCCGTCTGGCGCCTAGCCGACCATGCCTAATACTCAATCGCCTTACGTTGCCTTCGCCATGCTCCTTTCCAGCAATGGCCACCCTGTAACCCCTGCCGAACTGCACGGCCTGTTGATCGGCCGCAGTTGTGCCGGCGCAGGCTTCGATGCCGAGGCCTGGCTGGCTGATGCCGCCCAACTGCTGGAAACCGAACCCGGTGACGCCGTGCGCAATGCCCTGATCGGCCTGCAGGAGATGGTCAAGGGCGAGCTGAGCAGCGAAGACATGGCCATTGTCCTGCTGCTGCCGAGCGACGATGCGGCACTTGCCGACCGCGCCGAAGCGCTGGGCCTGTGGTGCCAGGGTTTCATCACCGGCTTCGGCCTGAACGCCGGGGGGCAGGACCTGTCTACCGAAGCCAAGGAAGTGCTGCAGGACCTGGTGGCCATTTCGCAGGTCCAGGAAGCCCTCGAGGAATCCGAAGACGGCGAAAGCGACTACATGGAAGTCATGGAATACCTGCGCGTCGCACCGCTGCTGCTGTACACGGAGCTGGCCGCGCCTGCCGCACCCGCACCAAAACCTTCGCTGCACTGATCAACCGGGGGTAGTTCTGCCCATGAGCCACATACCCAAGGCCGAGTATGCCCGTCGGCGCAAGGCGCTGATGGCGCAGATGGTCCCCAACAGCATCGCCATTCTGCCCGCCGCCGCAGTCGCCATCCGCAACCGCGACGTCGAGCACGTGTACCGCCAGGACAGCGATTTCCAGTACCTCAGCGGCTTCGCCGAGCCTGAGGCGGTGATTGCACTGATCCCTGGCCGCGAGCATGGCGAGTACGTGCTGTTCTGCCGCGAGCGCAACCCGGAGCGTGAGCAGTGGGACGGGCTGCGTGCCGGCCAGGAAGGCGCAATCCGTGACTTTGGCGCGGACGATGCCTTCCCGATCACCGATATCGACGAGATCCTGCCGGGCCTGATCGAAGGCCGCGAGCGGGTCTATAGCGCCATGGGCAGCAACGCTGAGTTCGACCGCCGGTTGATGGACTGGATCAACGTGATCCGTTCCAAGGCACGCCTCGGCGCCCAGCCGCCAAACGAATTCGTTGCGCTGGATCATCTGCTGCACGATATGCGCCTGTATAAATCGGCTGCGGAAGTGAAGGTGATGCGTGCCGCCGCGGAGATCTCTGCGCGCGCCCATGTGCGCGCCATGCAGGCCTGCCGGGCCGGGTTGCACGAGTACAGCCTGGAAGCCGAGCTGGACTACGAATTCCGCAAGGGTGGCGCGAAAATGCCGGCGTACGGCTCGATCGTCGCCGCCGGGCGCAATGGCTGCATCCTGCACTACCAGCAAAATGATGCGCCGCTCAAGGATGGCGACCTGGTGCTGATCGATGCTGGTTGCGAGATCGATTGCTATGCCAGCGACATCACCCGGACCTTTCCGGTCAGCGGGCGTTTTTCGCCGGAGCAGAAGGCGATCTATGAGCTGGTGCTCAAGGCACAGGCTGCCGCCTTTGCCGAGATCGCCCCGGGCAAGCACTGGAACCACGCCCATGAGGCGACCGTGCGGGTGATCACGGAGGGCCTGGTGGAGCTCGGTTTGCTCAAGGGTGAGGTGCAGGCGCTGATCGACAGCGAGGCTTACCGGGCTTTCTACATGCACCGCGCCGGGCACTGGCTGGGCATGGACGTGCACGATGTCGGCGAATACAAGGTCGGTGGCGAATGGCGCGTGCTGGAGCCCGGCATGGCCCTGACTGTCGAGCCAGGCATTTACATCGCCGCCGACAACCAGGAGGTCGCGAAGAAATGGCGCGGCATCGGTATCAGGATCGAGGACGACGTGGTAGTGACCAAGCAAGGTTGTGAAATTCTGACCTCGGGTGTGCCCCGCACGGTTGCCGAGATCGAGGCGCTGATGCAGGCTGCGCGCAAGGACGCGGCATGAGTCGGGTCAACCTGGCGATCATTGGTGGCGGGCTGGTGGGCGCAAGCCTGGCTTTGGCCCTGCAGGCAGGCGCCAAGGCGCGCGGCTGGAAGATCCTGCTGATCGAGCCGTTCGCCCCCGGCGACAGCTTCCAGCCCAGCTACGATGCGCGCTCTTCGGCATTGTCTTTCGGAACTCGGCAGATCTACCAGCACCTCGGCCTCTGGCAAACCATCAGCCCGCGCGCCGAGCCGATCCGGCAGATCCAGGTTTCCGACCGTGGCCGTTTCGGCGCCACCCGCCTGGACGCCATGGAAGAAGGCGTGCCGGCCCTGGGATACGTGGTGGAGAACGCCTGGCTCGGGCAGTGCCTGTGGCAAGGGCTGGACAGCGAGGTGGTGAGCTGGCGCTGCCCGGCCGAAGTGAAGGCGATGCAAGCCATCGAGGGTGGCTACCGCCTGCTGCTGGACGACGACACCAGCCTGGAATGTGACCTGGCGGTGCTGGCTGACGGTGGCCGCTCCGGCCTGCGTGAGCAGTTGGGAATCCACGTGCGCCGTACGCCCTATGAGCAAAGCGCCCTGATCGCCAACATCACACCCGGCGAGGCCCACTGCGGCCAAGCCTTTGAGCGTTTCACCGAGCAAGGTCCTATGGCCTTGCTGCCACTGCCGGAAAACCGCTGCGCGCTGGTCTGGACGCGCCAGGGGATGGATGCCAAGCGTCTGGCCGAGATCGACGAGCGCAGTTTCCTGCGCGAGTTGCAGGGTGCCTTCGGTTATCGGCTCGGCGGCTTGCGCCAGGTCGGTGCCAGGCATCTCTACCCGCTGGCGCTGATCGAAGCCCAGGAGCAGGTCCGTCCACACCTGGTGGTGCTGGGCAACGCCGCGCACAGCCTGCACCCGATTGCCGGCCAGGGTTTCAACCTGTCGCTGCGTGATGTGCAGGCGCTGGCCGACGCGCTGCTGCTCGGCCCACAGCATCCGGGCGACCTTGCCACTCTGCAGGCCTATCACCAGCGCCAGCGTCTCGACCAGGCCCTGACCATCGGCTTCTCCGACCAGGTCACCCGCCTGTTCGGCAGCAACCAGCCACTGCTGGCGGCCGGGCGCAATATCGGCCTGCTCGGGCTTGACCTGTTGCCACCGGCAAAAAGCTGGTTCGCTCGCCAGGCCATGGGCCTCGGTACCCGCCCCGATCCGCGGGGCCAGGCATGAGCAACCCGCGCAGGCTGGCGCGCCGGGCGCGCATGTTGCGCTGGCTGCTGAATTTCTACCCGCCGTACCTCGGCGCAGGCATCCACATCCAGCACATCAGCCCGGACATGCGCAGCGTCAAGGTACGCATGAAGCTGACCCGCTGGAATCGCAACTACGTCGGCACCCAGTTCGGCGGCAGCCTGTATTCGATGGTCGACCCGTTCTACATGTTGCTGCTGATCGAGCAGTTGGGCCGCGAATACATTGTCTGGGACAAGGCTGCCAGCATCGATTTCGTTGCGCCGGGCAAGGGCACGGTGTATGCCGAATTCCACGTCGATGACGCGCTGCTGGACGACATTCGCCAGCAGACTGCCACCGGCAAGAAGTACCTGCCGCGTGTGCAGGTCGATATCCGTGACGAAGCCGGCGAGCTGGTGGCACGGGTCGATAAAACCCTATACGTGCGGCTCAAGCCGCAAGCGAGGCAGGCGTAAGGCATGGAAATGCGCGCAGATCTGTTGATTGTCGGTGCCGGTATGGTCGGCAGCGCCCTGGCCCTGGCGCTTCGCCACAGCGGCCTGGAAATTCTCCTGCTCGACGGCGGCTCGCTGTCGGTCAAACCGTTCGACGCCGATGCACCGTTCGAGCCGCGGGTCAGTGCACTGTCGGCGGCCAGCCAGCGCATCCTCGAACGCCTGGGGGCCTGGGACGGCATCGCCGGGCGGCGCGTGTCGCCGTATTCCGACATGCATGTGTGGGACGGCAGCGGTACCGGTCAGATACATTTCTCGGCAGCCAGTGTGCACGCCCAGGTCCTCGGCCATATCGTCGAGAACCGGGTGGTGCAGGACGGTCTGCTGGAGCGCCTGCACGATAGCGATATCGGCCTGTTGCCCAATGCCCGCCTGGAGCAGCTGCGCCGCTCCGGTGACGAATGGCTGCTGACCCTGGCCGATGGCCGTCAGTTGCGTACGCCGCTGGTGGTGGCCGCCGACGGCGCCAACTCGGCGGTGCGCCGCCTGGCTGGCTGCGAGACGCGAGAGTGGGATTACCTGCACCACGCGATCGTCACCAGCGTGCGCTGCAGCGCCGCGCACCAGGCTACCGCCTGGCAGCGCTTCACCGACGAGGGGCCGCTGGCCTTCTTGCCGCTGTCGCGTGACGGCAAGCAGGATTGGTGCTCGATTGTCTGGTCGACGACTCCAGAGCAGGCCGAGCAGATCATGGCTCTGGATGAACCGGCCTTCCTCAAGGCGTTGGAGCGGGCCTTCGAGGGGCGACTGGGTGAGGTGCTGGAGGCCGACCCGCGCGTCTGCGTGCCGTTGCGCCAGCGTCACGCCAAGCGCTACGTGGACGAAGGGCTGGTGTTGATTGGCGATGCCGCACACACCATTCACCCGTTGGCCGGGCAAGGCGTCAACCTGGGCTTTCTCGATGCTGCGGTGCTGGCCGAGGTGCTGGAGCATGCCAGCGAGCGCGGCGAGCGGTTGGCGGATGTGAAAGTGCTCAGCCGTTATGAGCGCCGGCGGATGCCGCACAACCTTGCGTTGATGGCGGCAATGGAAGGTTTCGAGCGGTTGTTCCAGGCCAATCCGTTGCCGTTGCGCTGGTTGCGTAACAGCGGGTTGAAGCTGGTGGAGCAGATGCCGGAGGCCAAGGCGCTGTTCGTGCGCCAGGCGTTGGGGCTGACCGGGGACCTGCCGGAACTGGCCAAGGCCTGAAGTCACCGCTTTTTTGTGGGAGCGGCCTTGTGTCGCGAAAGGGTCGCGTAGCGGCCCCAGATTTCAGCTTCCCAGCAGATATCGCCGGGGCCGCTCTGCGGCCCTTTCGCGACACAAGGCCGCTCCCACAGGGTGCGCTTGCGCTCGTTTTGCAACATCCGGTAACTGCTCTGATGATGAGCTGGAAAATGGGATTCACTACCATTTGCGGCTCTCATACGATCCGAGGAGTGCTTTCCATGTTGCCACGCAAGCCCCTACTGGCCGCCCTGGCCCTGACCCTGTTCGGCGGCACCGCTCAGGCGGCGGACGAAGTGGTGGTGTACTCCTCGCGCATCGACGAGCTGATCAAGCCGGTATTCGACGCCTACACCGCCGAGACGGGGGTCAAGGTCAAGTTCATCACCGACAAGGAAGCCCCGCTGATGCAGCGCATCAAGGCCGAGGGCGAGAACGGTGTGGCCGACTTGCTGCTCACCGTCGATGCCGGCAACCTGTGGCAGGCCGAGCAAATGGGCATCCTGCAGCCGATCAAGTCCGACATCATCGACCAGAACATTCCCCCGCAGTACCGCGCTTCGTCCCATGACTGGACCGGCCTGAGCCTGCGTGCACGGACCATCGTCTACTCCACCGAGCGGGTCAAACCGGCCGAGCTGACCACCTATGAAGCCCTTGCCGACAAGCACTGGGATGGCCGCCTGTGCCTGCGCACCGCGAAGAAGGTGTACAACCAGTCGCTGACTGCCACGCTGATCGAAAACCACGGCGAGGCCAAGACCGAGCAGATCGTCAAAGGCTGGGTCGGCAACCTGGCCACCGATGTGTTCTCCGACGATAACTCGGTGATCCAGGCCATCGAAGCCGGCCAGTGCGATGTGGGCGTGGTCAACACTTACTACTACGGCCGCCTGCATGCCCAGAACCCGAAACTGCCGGTCAAGATCTTCTGGCCCAACCAGGGTGACCGTGGCGTGCACGTCAACCTGTCGGGCATCGGCCTGACCAAACATGCACCGCACCCGGAAGCCGCCAGGAAGCTGGTCGAGTGGATGACCGGCGAGGAAGCGCAGAAGCTGTTCGCCGACATCAACCAGGAGTTCCCGGCCAACCCGAAGGTCAAGCCGTCGGATGAGGTGGCGGCTTGGGGCAGCTTCAAAGCTGACAGCATTCCAGTGGAAGTGGCCGGCAAGCGTCAGGCCGAGGCCATTCGCCTGATGGATCGGGCTGGCTGGAACTAAGCACCCGGCCTTAAGCTTCCGGGGCCTTCACGGGCCTCTTCGCGGGCATGCCCGCTCCCACAGGAATACTCGATCCCTGTGGGAGCGGGCATGCCCGCGAACGACCGCAAAGCGGTCGCAATCAGCCACAGAGACATTCACTTGCCCCATACCGCCCAACGCCGCTGGTACCTCCCGGTCACCCTGACCGCCGCCCTGGTGCTCCTGCCCCTGAGCGTGCTGCTGCTGTCCTGGCAGTCGGTCGACATGCAGATCTGGTCGCACCTGCTCGACACCCAGATGGGACGCCTGCTGGGCAATACCGTGACCTTGGTGGTCGGCGTTGGTATCGGGGTGACCCTGCTCGGCGTCAGCCTGGCCTGGCTGACCAGCCTCTGCGAGTTCCCCGGCCGGCGCTGGCTCGACTGGGCGCTGATGCTGCCGTTCGCCATCCCGGCCTATGTGTTGGCCTTTGTCTTCGTCGGCCTGCTGGACTTTGCCGGCCCCGTGCAGAGCGCCTTGCGCGAGGTGTTCGGGCCCATACGCCTGCCACGGGTCCGCTCCACCGGTGGGGTGATCGTCGTCCTGGTGCTGGTGTTCTACCCCTACGTCTACCTGTTGGCGCGCTCGGCGTTCCTGGCCCAGGGCAAGGGTTTGATGGAGGCCGCCCGGGTACTTGGCCTGTCGCCCGTGCAGGCCTTCTGGCGGGTGGCTTTGCCAATGGCGCGGCCTGCCATTGGCGCGGGCATCGCCCTGGCGCTGATGGAAACCCTGGCCGATTTCGGTGCAGTGGCGGTGTTCAACTTCGATACCTTCACCACGGCCATCTACAAGACCTGGTACGGCTTCTTCAGCCTGTCCAGCGCGGCCCAGCTGGCCAGTCTGCTTTTGCTCGCGGTAATGCTGGTGCTGTACGGCGAGCGCCGCGCCCGTGGCGCAACCCGCAGCGGCAACGAACGCCCGCGCGGGCATGCGCTCTATCACTTGCGCGGGGCCAAGGCGCTGCTCGCCAGCGGCTGGTGCCTGCTGGTGTTCGCCTGCGCATTCGTCATTCCACTGCTGCAGTTGCTGGTGTGGTGCTGGCAGCGCGGTCGGCATGACCTGGACGAGCGATATGTCGGCCTGGTGCTGCACACGCTGTACCTGGGCGGCATGGCCGCTCTGATTACCGTTTGCGTGGCATTGCTGCTGGCTTTCGCCCGCCGTCAGGCGCCGACGGCCGGCATTCGCGCTGGCGTTGGCCTGGCCAACCTGGGCTATGCCTTGCCTGGCTCGGTACTGGCGGTCTCTATCATGCTGGCGTTCAGTTACCTGGACAATCAGCTGGTCATTCCGCTGTCCACCTGGTTGCGAGGTGCAGGCAAGCCGCTGCTGTTGGGCAGTCTGGCGGCCTTGCTGCTGGCTTACCTGGTGCGCTTCATCGCCGTGGCCCATGGCCCGTTGGAGAGCAGCCTGGAACGTATCCGCCCCTCCTTGCCGGAAGCCTCGCGTAGCCTTGGCGTCGGTGGCGTGCGGTTGTTTTTCAAGGTGTATCTGCCGCTGCTGGTGCCAGGGGTCTTGAGCGCCGCGTTGCTGGTGTTCGTCGATGTGCTCAAGGAAATGCCCGCCACCTTGCTGATGCGCCCGTTCGGCTGGGACACCCTGGCAGTCAGAGTATTCGAGATGACCAGCGAAGGCGAATGGGCGCGTGCCTCGCTGCCGGCGTTGACCTTGGTGCTGGTAGGGCTGTTGCCGGTCATCGGGTTGATCCGCCGTTCAGCGCGTCGTCCGGGTCACAGTCACTAAGGATGCCAGCTTGCGCCCTTGCGGCTACAATGCGCGGCATTCGCGCGGCGGGTCCTACAAGAAGAGCTGACGATCAAACGTCATCGACCGCCGCCGCTTCGCCACGCCCGGAAGGAGAAACCCATGGGACAGCGCACGCTTTTGTACGACTTGCACCTGGCGCTCGGCGCCAAGACGGTCGATTTCGGCGGCTGGGACATGCCGCTGCACTATGGCTCGCAGGTCGAGGAGCACCATCAGGTGCGCAGCGACTGCGGTGTCTTCGATGTATCCCACATGACGGTCATCGACATCGCCGGTGAAGATGCCACTCCCTGGCTGCAGCGTTTGCTGGCCAACGACGTGGCCCGTCTCGACAGCACTGGCAAGGCCCTGTACAGCCCATTGCTCAACGAAGACGGCCGGGTCATCGACGATCTGATCGTTTACCGTACCCAGAGCGGTTACCGCCTGGTCACCAACGCGGCCACCCGGGCCAAGGTCATCGAGTGGTTGCAGCGGCAGAGCGCCGGTTTCAGCGTATCGTTCGACGTTCGCCCCGACCTGGCCATCCTCGCCATCCAGGGGCCGAATGCCCGAGAGAAAGTCGCCGCGCTGCTGAGCCCGGCCCGTGCCGCGCTGATCCGTGAACTGCGCCCGTTCGAAGGTGTTGCCGAAGGCGACTGGTTCATCGCCCGTACCGGCTACACCGGTGAAGACGGCCTGGAGATCATCCTGCCGGGCGATCAGGCCGTCGCCTTCTTCAACGACCTGGTCGGCGCCGGCATTGCGCCGAGCGGCTTGGGCGCGCGCGATACCCTGCGCCTGGAAGCCGGCATGAACCTGTACGGCCAGGACATCGACGAAAGCCACACCCCGTTGACCTCGAACCTCGGCTGGTCCATTGCCTGGGAGCCGGCAGAGCGCAACTTTGTCGGCCGTACCAGCCTGCTGGCGGAAATCGAGCGTGGCGTGCAGGAAAAACTGGTTGGCCTGGTGCTGGAAGAGCGCGGCGTTCTGCGGGCTCACCAGGTGGTTCGTGTAGCCGGGATTGGCGAAGGAGAGATCACCAGTGGTAGTTTCTCTCCTACGCTGAGCAAGTCCATCGCCCTGGCGCGCGTGCCCATGGCCACCGGTGACCGCGCCGAGGTCGAGATCCGCGGCAAATGGTACCCGGTGCGGGTGGTCAAGCCGACCTTCGTGCGCCACGGCAAGATTTTGATCTGAACATTCAACGGCGGGCCGAACCGCTGACCCAAACGAGGAATTCAAGACATGAGCAATATCCCCGCCGATCTGCGTTTCGCCGAAAGCCACGAGTGGGCGCGCCTGGAAGCCGATGGCACTGTCACCGTCGGCATCAGCGACCACGCCCAGCAGGCGCTGGGTGACGTGGTGTTCGTCGAGCTGGCCGAAGTCGGCAAGGTGTTCGCTGCTGGCGACGCTGCTGGCGTGGTCGAATCGGTCAAGGCCGCTTCCGATATCTATGCCCCGGTTGCCGGCGAAGTGATCGCGGTCAACGAGGAGCTGGCCGACAGCCCGGAACTGCTCAACGAAGAACCTTACGCGTCGTGGATCTTCAAGCTCAAGCCAAGCAACCCGGCTGATCTGGACAAGCTGCTGGATGCCGCTGGCTACAAAGCCGCTATCGGCGAGTAAGACCGCGTCGCCTGCTTCGCGGGCGCGCCCGCTCCCACAGGGATAGCGTATGCCTCAGGGCTTCTCGTTAACCTGTGGGAGCGGGCATGCCCGCGAAGAGAGCGGTACAGCCAGAGCAAGATTCCCCGCAGAATCGGCAATCCTTCCTAGACTTATAAGTCTCCATGAGACCTGGTCTAGGAAGAGAGCGTCGACATGTCCCAGTCGCCATCCCTGCATCAACTGCAAGAGCTCAACCCTTTCCTGCGCCGCCATCTGGGGCCCGACGCCTCGGAGCAGCAAGCAATGCTCAGCACCCTTGGCCTCAACAGCCGCAGTGAGCTGATCGAGCAGACCGTGCCGCCTGGCATCCGCTTCAACCGCGCCCTTGACCTGCCACCGGCCCTCGATGAACAGGCTGCGTTGGCCAGGCTCGCCGGCTTCGCCGGGCAGAACCAAGTGTGGACCAGCCTCATCGGCATGGGCTACCACGGCACCGTCACGCCTACGGTAATCCTGCGCAATGTGCTGGAAAACCCCGGCTGGTACACAGCGTACACGCCCTATCAGCCCGAAATCGCCCAAGGCCGCCTGGAGGCGCTGCTCAACTTCCAGCAGATGGTCATCGACCTCACTGGCCTGGCGCTGGCCAACGCGTCATTGCTCGACGAGGCCACGGCAGCTGCCGAAGCCATGGCCCTGGCCAAGCGAGTGGCGCGCAACAAGAGCAACGCGTTCTTTGCCGATGAGCATTGCCATCCACAGACCTTGTCGGTGCTGAAAACCCGCGCCGAAGGGTTTGGTTTCCAATTGATCATCGACGCTGTGGATAACCTGGCCAGGCACCAGGTATTCGGTGCCTTGCTGCAATACCCGGATACCCACGGCGAGGTGCGCGACCTGCGCCCGTTGATCGACCAGTTGCACAGCCAGCAGGCCTTGGCCTGCGTAGCTGCAGACCTGCTCAGCCTGGTGGTGCTGACACCGCCCGGCGAGCTCGGTGCCGATGTGGTGCTGGGGTCGACCCAGCGCTTTGGCGTACCGATGGGCTACGGTGGCCCGCACGCGGCCTATTTCGCCTGCCGGGACGAGTACAAGCGGGCGATGCCCGGGCGCATCATCGGCGTATCCCGCGATGCCCGTGACAACACTGCACTGCGCATGGCCCTGCAGACGCGTGAGCAGCATATCCGTCGCGAAAAGGCCAACTCCAACATCTGCACCGCTCAGGTGCTGCTGGCTAACATCGCCAGTTTCTACGCGGTGTATCACGGCCCGGAAGGCCTGCAGCGCATTGCCCAGCGGGTACACCGGTTGACCTTTGTGCTGGCCGCAGGCCTTGAGGCCAAAGGCATCAAGCGCCTCAACCAGCACTTTTTCGACACCCTGACCCTCGATGTCGGTGGCGCCCAGGCAGCGATCATTGAAAGCGCCGAGGCTGCGCGCATCAACCTGCGCATCCTGGGCCGCGGCCATCTGGGTGTGAGCCTGGACGAAACCTGCAACGAAGCCACAGTGCAGCGGCTGCTCGACATCTTCCTGGGCGTCGATCACGGCCTGGACATCGCCGCGCTCGACCAGCAGGCGCTGCCCGAAGGCATCCCCGCTGCGCTGGTGCGACGCACGCCGTTCCTCAGCCACCCGGTGTTCAACCTGCATCACAGCGAAACCGAGATGCTGCGCTACCTCAAGCAGTTGGAAAGCAAGGACCTGGCGCTGAACCAGTCGATGATCCCGCTAGGCTCCTGCACCATGAAGCTCAATGCCACCAGCGAGATGATTCCCATCACCTGGCCAGCCTTCGCCCAGCTGCACCCCTTTGCCCCCGCCGCGCAGGCCATGGGCTACAAGGCGATGATCGATGAGCTGGAAAGCTGGTTGTGCGCGATTACCGGCTTCGACGCCATCTGCATGCAACCCAACTCCGGTGCCCAAGGTGAATACGCCGGGCTCATGGCCATCACCCGTTATCACCGCAGCCGCCATGAGCCTCAACGCACGCTTTGCCTGATTCCGTCGTCAGCCCACGGCACCAATCCGGCCTCGGCGCAGATGGCTGGCATGGAGGTGGTGATCGTCGATTGTGACGATGCTGGCAACGTCGACCTGGAAGACCTCAAGGCCAAGGCTCATGCCGCCGGGGCCAGGCTGTCGTGCCTGATGATCACCTATCCCTCGACCCATGGTGTGTATGAAGAGGGCATCCGCGAGATCTGCGAAGTGGTTCACCAGCATGGTGGCCAGGTGTACATGGATGGCGCCAACCTCAACGCTCAGGTCGGTCTGGCGCGGCCGGCAGACATTGGCGCCGATGTTTCGCACATGAACCTGCACAAGACGTTCTGCATCCCTCATGGCGGTGGTGGCCCAGGCATGGGGCCGATTGGCATTCGTGCTCATCTGAAGCCGTTCGTCGCCAGCCATCCGGTCGTCCCGGTGCCGGGGCTGGACCCGAACAACACTGCAGTCAGCGCCGCGCCCTGGGGCAGTGCGAGCATCCTGCCGATCAGTTGGATGTATATCGCCATGATGGGCCCACAGCTTGCCGATGCCAGCGAGGTGGCGATCCTCTCGGCCAACTACCTGGCCAGCCAGCTCGGTGGTGCGTTTCCGGTGCTGTATCGCGGGCGCAATCAGCGCGTGGCCCATGAGTGCATCCTCGACCTGCGGCCGCTCAAGGCGCAGACCGGCATCACCGAGGAGGACGTCGCCAAACGCCTGATGGACTATGGCTTCCATGCCCCGACCATGTCGTTCCCGGTGCCGGGAACCTTGATGGTTGAGCCCACGGAAAGCGAGTCGAAGGCCGAGCTGGACCGGTTTGTCGACGCGATGTTGGCGATTCGGGCAGAGATCGCCGAGGTGCAGGAGGGTAACTGGCCGGCAGAGGACAATCCGCTCAAGCATGCGCCACACACCCTGGCCGATGTATTGGCACCCTGGAACCGGCCCTACAGCCTGGAGCAGGCGATTGCGCCCAGTGCCCACGTGCGCTTGCACAAGTACTGGCCAGCGGTGAATCGGGTCGACAATGTGTATGGGGACAGGAATCTGTTCTGTGCTTGCGTGCCGGTGGAGGCTTACCGGTAAGGTAGGATCGGCGTAGGCCTCTTCGCGGGTAAAGACGCTCCCACAGGAACCGCACCGCTCTCAAGTGATGCGCAATACCTGTGGGAGCAGGCTTGCCCGCGAAGCAGGCGGCGCGGTTAATTGGCTACCGCGTTCTTGGCCAGGATGGCGTTGGCCAGATCCATGTCAGAGGCTTCAAGGCCTGGGTTTTCAGCGCGCACCTGCTGCAGCGCCTGTTCCAGGAACGGCCCACGAATTGCGCCCTCGCTGGCGACGAAGCTACCGGCGTCATCCTGCGCCGCGAGTACCAGCTTGTGATCGTGCGAAGTGATATAGCTCGACGCGGTGGTCGCGCCGGAGGTCATTACGTTACGCCAGAAGGTATCGGCCATGGCAGAGCCAACAGGCAGCGAAAGCAGGGCAGCCGCTGCAATGGCGGTTTTGAGACGCATGATGAAACACCTCGAAGGGTGAGGGTTGGAGATGGCCGCTTTGATCCAGTAAAACGGGCGCAAGTTCCTTGAATACATGGGTTTTTTGCTCAAGAGCAGACCCGCAATACCTCCTCGGGGCGGGTCAGCCCACGGGCCGCTTTTGCCTCCCCGCAGCTGCGTAAATCCTGTAACCCGTCGGCTAGAGCCTGGCGCTGCAGTTCTGCCAGGTCGGTGCTGGCGCTTATTCGTGCACGCAGGCTCTCGCTCGGGATCAGCAATTCGAACAAGCCTGTGCGACCACGGTAGCCGGTACCCCGACAGACCTGGCAAGTATCGCTCGATGGGAGGCCCTGGCACGTGTCGCACAACAAGCGCACCAGGCGTTGGGCCATGACCCCGCCCAGGGTCGCGCGGATCAGGTAGTCGGCCACGCCCAGCTCCAGCAGGCGGGTAATGGCGCTACAGGTGTCAGTGGTGTGCAGGGTCGAAAGCACCAGATGACCGGTGAGCGCAGCCTGAACTGCCACCAGTGCAGTCTCGCGGTCGCGAATTTCGCCGATCATGATGATGTCCGGGTCCTGGCGCAGCAGGGCGCGCACGCCATCGGCAAAACCCAGGCCCAGGGCAGGCTGCACCTGCAACTGGTTGAACGCCGGCTCCAGTCGTTCGATCGGGTCTTCGATGGTGCATAGATTGACCTGTGGCGTAGCCAGTTGCTTGAGGCTGGCGTAGAGCGTGCTGGTTTTGCCGGAGCCGGTAGGCCCGGTGACCAGCAGGATGCCCTGGCGGCGCTGCAGCAGTGTTTGCCACTGGACCAATTGTTCGCCCTCCAGGCCCAACTGGTCGAAGTTTTCCTGCAATTGCCGGGGGTCGAACAAGCGCAGCACCAGCTTTTCACCAAAGGGTGTAGGCAGTGTCGAAAGGCGCAGCTCCACCTCGCTGCCGCCTGGCAGGCTGCTCTTTACCCGGCCATCCTGCGGCCGGCGCTTTTCCGCAACATCCATGCGGCCCAGGTGTTTCAGGCGGCTGACCACGGCGAGCATGACGTTGGCCGGAAAGGTGTAGACCCTGTGCAGCAGCCCGTCGATGCGATAGCGCAGGTGGCCTTGTTCGCGTCGCGGCTCCAGATGGATATCGCTGGCGCGTTGCTCGATGGCGTACTGCAGCAGCCAGTCGACGATATGCACGATGTGCGCGTCGTCTGCCGTGGCCTCCGCCTGACGCTTGCCGAGTTCAAGCAAGTGTTCCAGCTCGCCCAGGCTGGCGGCTTGCTGGTGCTGCGCACCTTGTACCGAGTGGGCCAGGCGAAACAGCGACTGGCCCAGTTGGCGGATTTGCAGCGGGCTGGCCAGTACGCGGCGGATTGGCTTGCCCAGGCTGCGAGCCAGGTCGGCCTGCCACAGCTGTTGACAGGGCTCGGCGCTGGCCACGGTGATGGCGTTGGCGTCGTTGGCCACGATCAGGATGCCGTGGCGTTGCGCGAAGGCGGGTGAGATCAGGCCATTGACCTGGGCCAGGTCGAGTTGCATGGGGTCGATACGCAGGTAAGGCTGGCCGACCTTTCCCGCCAACCACTGGCAGAGGGTGTCCAGATTCAGCCATTGACCGGGCTGACTGCGGTCTTCCAGGCCCGCGGCCGCGATGGTTTCAAGCGGGTGGTGAGCACTGTAGCGAGACGCCTGTTCGCGGACATGGCAGCAATCGTTGGCGTTCAGGTGCTGGTCGGCTTGCAAGGCATCCAGCAGGCTTTTGAGGTCGAGGGGTTGTTCGTTGGGGAGGAACATAACGGCGTCCGTGCCTTCGGGGGATCCTGATGCAAGGCTAGCCGCGCCAGGCTGGGCGAGGCGCGGCAAAGGTTGTCAGGATTTTGCGCCAGCGCAGGTCAGACCACCGCCAGCTCCAGGCGCGCCAGGTTTTCCAGGCTCACGTCCGCGACGCACACCAGGTTGCGCAGTTTTTGTGCAATCACCTCCGCCCGATGCCAGCTCAGCCCGCCGATAGCGACTTCGATATCGAGCCAGTCATCCTGCTGGCGGACATGCACCCTGTGCGGCGTGAGGAACTGCAAGGCAAACAAGTTGAGCACCCGGCACAGGGTATCCGGCTCGGCTTCGGCCTGCAGGCGATAGCTTACGTTGCTGTGGCTGGCGCTGGCGGCCCAGGCATCGCTGCGGGGCAGTGGGCGTTCGAGTGCGTTCATGCTGGTCTCCGCAAAATATGGGAGAAATTTTTGCACGTCCGGGCCGGTATGTTTTCGCTATGATTCCATCAAAGTGCGGGAGCTACCGATCGTTCAATTCGAATAAGTGTGGTTTGGAGAATTATTCATGCAAGACGAACTGGATGCCTATGATCGACGCATTCTCGAACTCCTGCAAGAGGACGCATCGCTGTCCAGTGCGCAGATCGCCGATCGGGTAGGGCTGTCACAGTCCCCCTGCTGGCGCAGGATTCAACGCTTGAAAGAGGAGGGTGTGATCCGAGGGCAGGTGACCCTGCTGGATCGCAAGAAGGTCGGCCTTAATACGCAGATCTTCGCCGAGGTGAAACTGAACGCCCACGGCCGTTCCAACTTCGCCGAGTTCACCGAGGCGATCCGCGGCTTTCCGGAAGTGCTGGAGTGCTATGTGCTGATGGGGGCCGTGGACTTTTTGCTGCGTATCGTTACTTCGGATATCGAGGCCTATGAACGCTTCTTCTTCGAAAAGCTATCGAACGTGCCGGGTATTCAGGAAGTGAACTCGATCGTGGCGCTGTCGGAGATCAAGTCCACTACCAGCTTGCCACTATCGCGGTGAGGCCTTCGCGGGCTCGCCCGCTCCCACAGGATATCTACTGCCGCGAGGGCGGCGCAGTACCCGTGGGAGCGGGCAAGCCCGCGAAGAAGCAGATGCGGTATCAGGCCTTGAGCAAGTGCTTCCAGCCCCGGCTCTGATCCACGGCCCGAGCCTGCTCGATCCGTGCTTCCAGCACTTCGTCGCTGATCGGCAGTTCCGCCAGTTCATGCAGTTTTTTCATGTCGCCATACAGGCGGTCCATTTGCGGCGCTTCGAGCACTTGGCGGGCATGGTGCAGCCAGGCCAGCAGCTGTTCGATACGCGGCAGCTGTTCGGCGAGGTCTTCCGGGCGCTGGGTGTACAGCGGCAGCTTCAGCGAGCGGCCTTCTTCGCCCAGCAAGTGCGCCAGCCAGCTGGCCAGCTGCGCCTTGCCCTGGCGCTCGCCACGGCCCTTGCGCTCCACGGTCCAGGCACGGGCCAGCAGCCAACGCGAAGTTTCCAGGGAGAACTGGCCCCAGCGCACATCTTCGAGTTCTTCGATGAACTGCTCTGGCGCCGCACGGCGGATGTCTTCGTCGTCATTGCCGGCCTGCACCAGCGGACGCCAGTCTTCCAGCAGCGCATCGAGGCTGGCGCGCAGTTCGCGGGTGGTGGCGCGTGGCGCGGCCTGGCCCAGGCTGGCAACCAGTGCGCGCAGTTCGGCCAGGCACTGAACCCAGTCTTGCAGCAGGCGCCAATGGCCATTGTGGCGGTACTGCTCGGCCAGGCGCTGGCTGCTGCCCAGCAATTGCCAGGCGAGCGCGGTGAAGGCATCGTCCACGGCCATTTCGGGGTCCAGCTCGGTCGCCGGCAGGCCCAGCTCGTAGCTGTCCGGCTCCAGCAGGCGGTAGCCGCGCTCGGCCTTGCTGATATCGCACGGCATCAGTGGCAGGCTCGCGGCCAGCTCTGCGGCCAGCTCCAGCAGCGCTTCAGGGGCGCCTTCGCGCAGTTCCAGTTCCAGCTCGCTGATCTCTTCCTTGCGCTTGCCGGCAATCACGAAGCCCTGGTCCAGCGCGGCCTCGATCACGACCTTGCTCTTGCCGCGGCCCCAGCTGATCTCGGCGTATTCGCGGGTGAAATCGGTTGTGAACAGCGGCTTTATGGTTTTCTTGTCCAGCTCGGCCAGTTGCTCGGGCCAGCAGGTGGCGTCGAGCTTTTTCAGGTCGAGCTTGACCTTGTCCAGGTGCCATTCGTATTCGTTGCGCTCGGACAGACCGGCGACGCTCTGGCCGCGGCATTTCAGGGTCTGGATGACTTCTTCGCCGTCACGGCGCAGACGCAGGGCGACACGGGCGGCGGAGAGGTCGCGCTCGGGGGTGTCGAAGTACTGGTTGAGCAGCTCGCGAGTCTGCCAGCCGGACTTGTTGCGCTTTTTCAGCAGAGGGTGTTCACGCAGTGCGGCCAGGGTATCGCGGCTGGCGCGGAGCTTGAGTTCGGTTTCTTTGTGCATCACAGGCTCGAAGGAGGGGCGTCGTTGCAGGGCAGTCTACAGGAGTCGGCCGCCAACGGTTTATTCCAGACGGCGGATAGTCCTATGATGGGCAACGCTTCCGAGGAGTATGCGCATGCCGTTGCCGACGCTGAAAGACCAGTTTGCCGCCTTGATCGCCGCGCCCTCGGTCAGTTGCACCCAAGCTGCCCTGGACCAGTCCAACCGCCAGGTCATCGACCTGCTGGCCGGTTGGCTGGGTGATCTGGGCTTCCGTTGTGACATCCAGCAGGTCAGCCCTGGCAAGTTCAACCTGTTGGCTAGCCGCGGTAGCGGCCCTGGTGGCCTGGTGCTGGCCGGTCACAGTGACACGGTGCCCTACGATGAACAGCTGTGGTCCAGCGACCCGCTCAAGCTCACTGAGGTTGATGGCCGCTGGGTGGGCCTGGGCAGCTGCGACATGAAAGGCTTTTTCGCCTTGGTCATCGAGGCGGTGATCCCGCTGCTGGAGCACGACTTCAAGCAGCCGCTGCTGATCCTCGCCACCTGTGATGAAGAAAGCTCCATGTCTGGCGCTCGCGCTCTGGCTACCGCTGGCCAGCCACTCGGCCGCGCGGCGGTGATCGGCGAGCCCACGGGCTTGCGGCCGATCCGCATGCACAAGGGCATCCTCATGGACCGCATTGACATCCTCGGGCGCAGCGGCCATTCGTCCGACCCGAGCCTGGGCCATAGCGCGATGGAGGCCATGCATGAGGTGATGGGTGAGTTGATGGGGCTGCGCCGGCAGTGGCAGGCGACCTTCAGCAACCCGCAGTTCACCGTACCCACGCCAACCATGAACTTCGGCTGCATCCATGGCGGTGACAACCCCAACCGCATTTGCGGCCAGTGCGCCCTGGAGTTCGACCTGCGCCCCCTGCCAGGCATGGATGTCGAACAGCTGCGCGCCGCCATCCGTGGCAAGTTGCAGCCGGTGGCCGAGCGTCATGAGGTGCGTATCGACTACGCTCCGCTGTTCCCTGAGGTGCCACCGTTCGAGCAGGCCGCCGATGCCGAACTGGTACAAGTGGCCGAGCGCCTCACCGGCCACCGCGCCGAAGCGGTAGCATTCGGTACCGAAGCGCCTTATCTTCAGCAGCTTGGTTGCCAGACCATCGTACTGGGCCCTGGCGACATTGCCTGCGCCCACCAGCCTGGCGAATACCTTGAAATGTCACGAATCGAGCCTACCGTGCGTCTATTGCGTGACCTGATCCGGCATTATTGCCTGAGCTAAACGTCCACCCTGTTGATTCGTTCTTGCCTAGAGGAGACCGCGCGTGACCGCAAGCCTGTTCCGACGATGATCCTGAACGCCGTGTCATTCACCGTTCTCCGTCCACTTTATCCACAGGCCCTGTCATGCCCGAATACGTCAACTGGCTGCGTCATGCCTCCCCCTACATCAATGCCCATCGCGATTGCACGTTCGTGGTCATGCTTCCCGGCGATGGGGTTGAACACCCGAATTTCGGCAATATCGTCCACGACCTGGTGCTGCTGCACAGCCTGGGTGTGCGCCTGGTGCTGGTGCATGGTTCGCGCCCGCAGATCGAAAGCCGCCTCGCGGATCGGGGCCTGACCCCACATTACCACCGGGGCATGCGCATTACCGATGCCGCCACCCTGGACTGCGTGATCGACGCTGTCGGCGCCCTGCGCCTGGCCATCGAGGCGCGCCTGTCGATGGACATCGCTGCCTCACCGATGCAGGGTTCACGCCTGCGCGTGGCCTCCGGCAACCTGGTCACGGCGCGGCCGATCGGTGTGCTCGAGGGGGTGGACTACCACCACACCGGCGAAGTGCGCCGGGTCGACCGCAAGGGCATCAGCCGCCTGCTCGACGAGCGCTCCATCGTGCTGCTGTCGCCACTGGGCTATTCGCCGACCGGAGAAATCTTCAACCTGGCCTGTGAAGACGTTGCCACTCGCGCAGCCATCGAACTGGGCGCCGACAAGCTGCTGCTGTTCGGCGCCGAGCCCGGGCTGCTGGACGAAAACGGCAAGTTGGTGCGTGAGCTGCGCCCGCAGCAGATCGCTCCTCACCTGGCGCGCCTGGGCAGCGATTACCAGGGCGAACTGCTGGATGCAGCCGCCGAGGCGTGCAAAGGTGGCGTGGCGCGTAGCCACATTGTCAGTTATGCCGAGGATGGTGCGCTGCTGACCGAGCTGTTCACCCGTGAGGGTGGCGGTACGCTGGTGTCGCAGGAGCAGTTCGAAGTGGTGCGCGAGGCGACCATCGACGATGTCGGTGGCTTGCTGGAGTTGATCAGCCCGCTGGAAGAGCAGGGCATTCTGGTGCGTCGTTCGCGTGAGGTGCTGGAGCGTGAGATCGAACAATTCAGCGTGGTCGAGCGTGAGGGCATGATCATCGCCTGTGCGGCGCTGTATCCGATTGCCGAGTCGCAGGCGGGTGAACTGGCGTGCCTGGCGGTGAACCCGGAGTACCGCCATGGCGGGCGCGGGGATGAGTTGCTTGAGCGCATCGAGGGGCGGGCGCGGCAGATGGGGTTGAATACCCTGTTCGTGCTTACCACGCGCACGGCACACTGGTTCCGTGAACGCGGGTTTGCGCCTAGCGGCGTGGAGCGCCTGCCGGCGGCGCGGGCTTCGCTGTACAACTACCAGCGCAATTCGAAGATTTTCGAGAAATCCCTATAAGCCTGTGCCGCAGCCTCTGTGGGAGCGGCCTTGCGTCGCGAAAGGGCCGCAAAGCGGCCCCGGCGATTTCAGCTTGATGCACAAATCTTGGGGGCGCTTCGCACCCAATCGCGACGCAAGGCCGCTCCCACAATGGGGGCGGCGTTTTTGTTTACACGGTATGCAGATACCAGTTGTACTCGAGGTCGGAGATCGAGTGCTCGAACTCCTCCAGCTCGCTCTCCTTGCACGCGACGAAGATGTCGATGTACTTCGGATCGATGTACTTGTTCAGGATCTCGCTGTCGTCCAGCTCGCGCAGGGCATCGCGCAGGTTGTTCGGCAGGCTTTGCTCCAGCTGTTCGTAGGAATTGCCTTCGATGGGCGCGCCTGGCTCGATCTTGTTGGTCAACCCATGGTGCACGCCCGCCAGCACCGCAGCCATCATCAGGTACGGGTTGGCGTCGGCGCCGGCCACGCGGTGCTCGATACGCACGGCATCGGCAGAGCCGGTCGGCACGCGCAGGGCCACGGTGCGGTTGTCCAGGCCCCAGCTCGGTGCGTTCGGCACGTAGAACTGCGCACCAAAGCGGCGGTACGAGTTGACGTTCGGGCAGAGGAAAGCCATGGATGCGGGCAGGGTCTCGAGCACACCGCCGACAGCGTGACGTAGCGCGGCGTTCTGCTCGGGATCCTCGCTGGTGAAGATGTTGTTGCCATCTTTGTCCAGCACGGAAATGTGCACATGCAGGCCGTTGCCAGCCTGGCCCGGGTAGGGCTTGGCCATGAAAGTGGTGTCCATTTCATGGTCGTAGGCAATGTTCTTGATCAACCGCTTGAGCAGTACCGCGTAGTCACAGGCCTTGAGCGGGTCGGCAACGTGGTGCAGGTTGACTTCGAACTGCGCCGGGGCGCTTTCCTTGACGATGGCGTCAGCCGGAATGCCTTGCTCTTTCGCGCCTTCCAGGATGTCCTGCAGGCAGTCGGCATATTCGTCGAGGTCGTCGATCAGGTACACCTGGGTCGACTGTGGGCGCTTGCCCGAAATTGGCGAGCGTGGCGGCTGCGGGCGGCCGTTCACGTTCTCCTGGTCGATCAGGTAGAACTCCAGCTCGAACGCGGCGCAGATGGTCAGGCCCATATCGGTGAACTTGCTCACCACCTGACGCAGCACTTCGCGCGGGTCGGCGAAGAACGGCTCGCCTTCCAGTTCGTGCATGGTCATCAGCAGCTGCGCGGTCGGGCGCTTTTGCCATGGCTCATTACAGAGCGTGTCGGGGATTGGATAGCAGATGCGGTCAGCATCGCCGATGTCCAGGCCCAGCCCGGTGCTTTCGACGGTGGAACCGTTGATGTCCAGGGCGAAGAGGGAGGCCGGCAGGTTGATGCCTTTCTCGTAAACCTTGTGGAGGCTGGTGCGCTCAATGCGCTTGCCACGCACCACACCATTCATATCTGCAATCAGAAGGTCAACGTAGAGAACCTCAGGATGTTCCTTAAGGAACGCGTTCGCTTCGTTAAGCTGAACGGCACGCGGGGGTACCGACATGATGCAACACCTTTGTTGTTAAAAATATCAATCAAGGGGGGCTTGCTGGACCAGTCAATCGAAAAGACAAACTGATGTCAAGCCAACCCCATGATGCCTCGAAATGGCACATCGACGGCAGATTTGCTGCATATCGGGGCATGCCATTATCCGCTATTTCCCACGCAAAGGGCTATCTCCGACCGGCCGTGTTTTATTTTTTACGGAGGTGTTGTGTAAAAAAATTAACAAGGCTAAGCTCGGACTCAACCCAGAACACAATAATACGAGGGTCACATGGTCCGCTTGTCGCGACCTGAATGCGCTGCCTGCGCAGTGCAGTCGGGTATCCCTGCCGTTCCCGCACGCATCAGTCGAGCTGTGGCCCGCATGGCCGCAATAATTGACGCTTTGCGTACCCGGACCAAACCTCGTAACGCTTTTTCGTTGCTCTTCTCGTATCCCTGCCCTTTGACACCACTACGGACACGCTTGTTTTCAGTGTATCCACAGTGCGCCTGCGCGTGGGTTTTTGCTTTAGCCATCTACTCCATCCAGAATCAGGGCGCGGACCACCTTACCTCCTGAGGTATTTATGAGTAACAACCTCGACCAGCTCACCGATTGGTTGAAAGAGCACAAGATCACCGAAGTCGAATGCCTGATCAGCGACCTGACCGGCATCACCCGCGGCAAGATCTCGCCGACCAACAAATTCATCGCTGAAAAAGGCATGCGCCTGCCCGAAAGCGTGCTGCTGCAGACCGTGACCGGCGATTATGTCGACGATGACATCTATTACGACCTGCTCGACCCGGCCGACATCGACATGATCTGCCGCCCTGACCAGGACGCCGTGTTTCTCGTGCCGTGGGCCATCGAGCCGACCGCCCAGGTGATCCACGATACCTACGACAAGAAAGGCAACCCGGTCGAACTGTCACCGCGCAATGTCCTGAAGAAAGTTCTGCAGCTCTACGCTGACAAGGGCTGGCAGCCTATCGTCGCGCCGGAGATGGAGTTCTACCTGACCAAGCGCAGCGAAGACCCGGACTTCCCGCTGCAGCCGCCGGTTGGCCGCTCGGGCCGCCCGGAAACCGGTCGCCAGTCGTTCTCGATCGAAGCCGCCAACGAATTCGACCCGCTTTTCGAAGACGTCTACGACTGGTGCGAACTGCAGCGCCTGGACCTCGACACGCTGATCCACGAGGACGGCACGGCACAGATGGAAATCAACTTCCGTCACGGCGATGCCCTGCACCTGGCCGACCAGATCCTGGTGTTCAAGCGCACCATGCGCGAGGCCGCGCTCAAGCACAACGTGGCCGCCACCTTCATGGCCAAGCCGATGACCGGCGAGCCGGGCAGCGCCATGCACTTGCACCAGAGCGTGGTCGACGTGACCACTGGCAAGAACATCTTCAGCAATGAAGACGGCAGCATGAGCGAACTGTTCCTGCACCACATCGGTGGCCTGCAGAAGTTCATCCCCGAGGCGCTGCCGCTGTTTGCCCCTAACGTCAACTCGTTCCGCCGCTTCCTGCCTGACACCTCGGCGCCAGTGAACGTCGAGTGGGGTGAGGAAAACCGCACCGTCGGCCTGCGCGTACCGGATGCCGGCCCGCAGAACCGTCGCGTCGAAAACCGCCTGCCAGGCGCCGATGCCAACCCTTACCTGGCCATCGCCGCCAGCCTGCTGTGCGGCTATATCGGCATGGTCGAGGGCATCGAGGCCAGCGCGCCAGTCCAGGGCCGTGGCTACGAGCGCCGCAACCTGCGCCTGCCGCTGACCATCGAGGACGCCCTCGAGCGCATGGAAAACAGCCGTGCGCTGGTGCAGTACCTGGGCAAGAAGTTCATCACCGGCTACGTCGCCACCAAACGCGCCGAGCATGAGAACTTCAAGCGCGTCATCAGCTCCTGGGAGCGTGAGTTCCTGCTGTTCGCTGTCTGATCAACCCTGAGGCCGCGGGTGCGGCCGCCGGAAAATGGAGAGGCACATGAGCGTCAACAACCCGCAAACCCGTGAATGGCAGACCCTGAGCGGCGAGCACCACCTTGCACCCTTCTCTGACTACAAACAGCTGAAGGCGAAGGGGCCGCGCATCATCACCAAGGCGCAGGGTGTGCATTTGTGGGACAGCGAGGGGCACAAGATCCTCGATGGCATGGCCGGCCTGTGGTGTGTGGCGGTCGGCTATGGCCGTGAAGAGCTGGTGCAGGCGGCGGAACGACAGATGCGCGAGCTGCCGTACTACAACCTGTTCTTCCAGACCGCTCACCCGCCAGCGCTGGAGCTGGCCAAGGCGATCACCGACGTGGCGCCCGAAGGCATGACCCATGTGTTCTTCACCGGCTCCGGCTCCGAAGGCAACGACACCGTGCTGCGCATGGTTCGCCATTACTGGGCGCTGAAGGGTAAGCCGCATAAGCAGACCATCATTGGCCGCATCAACGGTTACCACGGTTCCACCTTCGCGGGTGCGTGCCTGGGTGGCATGAGCGGCATGCACGAGCAGGGTGGCCTGCCGATCCCGGGCATCGTGCACATTCCGCAGCCGTACTGGTTCGGTGAGGGCGGCGACATGAGCCCCGACGAATTCGGCGTGTGGGCGGCCGAGCAGCTTGAGAAAAAGATTCTGGAGGTGGGCGAAGACAACGTCGCCGCCTTCATCGCCGAGCCGATCCAGGGCGCTGGTGGGGTGATCATTCCGCCGGAAACCTACTGGCCGAAGGTCAAGGAGATCCTCGCCAAGTACGACATCCTGTTCGTCGCCGACGAAGTGATCTGTGGCTTTGGCCGCACCGGCGAGTGGTTCGGCTCCGACTACTACGGCCTCAAGCCCGATCTGATGACCATCGCCAAGGGGCTCACGTCCGGTTACATCCCCATGGGCGGTGTGATCGTGCGTGACAAGGTGGCCAAGGTGATCAGCGAAGGTGGCGACTTCAACCACGGCTTCACCTATTCCGGCCACCCGGTGGCGGCCGCAGTGGGCCTGGAAAACCTGCGCATCCTGCGCGATGAGCAGATCATCGAGAAGGCGCGCACGGAAGTGGCACCCTACTTGCAAAAGCGTCTGCGCGAGCTGCAGGACCATCCGCTGGTAGGCGAGGTGCGTGGCCTGGGCCTGCTCGGTGCGATCGAGCTGGTCAAGGACAAGGCCACCCGCAGCCGTTACGAAGGCAAGGGCGTGGGCATGGTGTGCCGCAACTTCTGCTTTGAAAACGGCCTGATCATGCGCGCGGTGGGCGACACCATGATCATCGCGCCACCGTTGGTGATCAGCCGCGAGGAAGTCGACGAGCTCGTGGAAAAGGCGCGCAAGTGCCTCGACCTGACCCTCGAAGCGATCCGTTGAGCGTTTGCTAGGCTAGCGATGTGACATTAAGTGGTTACAAGGGGCTGCTTTCCTTGAAACAGCGCCTTGTAACTTGCCAGACTAGCGGCTGTTTCAGTCGCTGCGACGCGTGTAGCGCGGGGCCTGGCTGCTGAACGGATGGCTAATCAAAAAAATCTGGAGCATTACGCATGAATAAAATGGGCAAGACGTTGCTGGCCGCAGCCCTGATGGGTGCCATGGCCTCCGCTGTTCAGGCAGAAGACAAAGTGTTGAACGTCTACAACTGGTCGGACTACATCGCTCCGGACACCATCGCCAAGTTCGAGAAGCAGACCGGAATCAAGGTCAAGTACGACGTCTTCGACAGCAACGAGACCCTTGAAGCCAAGCTGCTGGCCGGCAAGTCGGGCTACGACATCGTCGTGCCGTCCAACAACTTCCTGGCCAAGCAGATCAAGGCTGGCGTCTACGAGGAACTGGACCGCTCCAAGCTGACCAACTGGAAGAACCTCGACCAGGACCTGCTCAAAGCCGTTGGCGATGCCAGCGACCAGGGCAACAAGCACGCCTTCCCGTACATGTGGGGCTCGATCGGTATCGGCTACAACCCGGAGAAGGTCAAGGCCGCGCTGGGCGTGGACAAGATCGACTCGTGGGACGTGGTGTTCAAGCCTGAGAACATCGCCAAGCTCAAGAGCTGCGGCGTGAGCTTCCTGGATGCCCCGACCGAGATGATCCCGGCGGCGCTGCACTACCTGGGCAAGCCGACCAACAGCACCAGCAAGGATGACCTGAAGGCCGCCGAAGAGCTATTCCTGAAGATTCGTCCTTCGATCACCTACTTCCACTCGTCCAAGTACATCGGCGACATGGCCAACGGCAACATCTGCGTGGCCGTTGGCTATTCGGGTGACCTGGAGCAGTCCAAGGCCCGTGCCCACGAGGCCGGCGACAAGGTCAAGGTGGACTACGTGATTCCGAAAGAAGGTGCCGGCACCTTCTATGACATGGTCGCCATCCCGAAAGATGCCGAACATAAAGATGCCGCCTACCAGTTCATGAACTTCCTGCTGCAGCCGGAAGTCATGGCCGAAATCACCAACGCTGTGCGCTTCCCGAATGGCAACGCCGCTGCCACCCAGTTCGTGGACAAGGAAATCACCAGCGACCCGAGCATCTATCCGCCAGCTGACGTGAAGAAAAAGCTGTACGCCATCGCTGCGCCGGATGCCAAGGTCCAGCGTGACATCACCCGCAGCTGGACCAAGATCAAATCGGGCAAATAACCCCCGATGCGTGACCTCTGGGTCGGGGTTTCCCGGCCCGGAGCCTGTGAATGGCAATTGATGATTGCGGCAACGAAGCTGCGCAGGTAAGTTGCGCGCCGGTTTTGTGTGCGCGGCAGCGCTTGTACCGATAAGCACGCCGTCACCGAGGCACTGATTGTGAGGACCACCCACTTGTCTATTTCTGTACTACGCAAGGCCTTGATGGCTGGAGCGGGCCTGACGCTGGCATGCAGCGTCCAAGCGGCGCCTACGGTGCACTTCTACAACTGGTCGGACTATATCGGCCCGAACACCCTCGCGGACTTCGAAAAGGCAACGGGTATCAAGCCCGTGCAGGACGTTTTCGATTCCAACGAAACCCTGGAAGGCAAACTGCTGGCCGGCAACACCGGCTATGACGTGGTTGTGCCGTCCAACCATTTCCTCGGCAAGCAGATCAAGGCGGGCGCTTTCCAGAAGCTCGACAAGCACCTGCTGCCCAACTATTCCAATCTCGACCCGGCGCTGATGAAGCGCCTGGAAAAGAACGACCCGGGCAACCAGTACGCCGTGCCTTATCTGTGGGGCACCAACGGCATCGGTTACAACGTCGACAAGGTCAAGGCCACGCTGGGCGTGAACACCATCGACTCCTGGGCCGTCCTGTTCGAACCCGAGAACATGAAGAAGCTATCCAAGTGCGGCGTGGCCTTCCTCGACTCGGCGGATGAAATGCTCCCGGCGGTGCTCAACTACATGGGGCTCAACCCCAACAGCACCGACCCCAAGGATTACGCCAAGGCCGAGCAGAAACTCCTGGCCGTACGCCCGTACGTGACCTACTTCCACTCGTCCAAGTACATCACCGACCTGGCCAACGGCGACATCTGCGTCGCGGCAGGCTTTTCGGGTGATGTGTTCCAGGCCAAGGCCCGCGCTGAAGAAGCGAAAAAGGGCGTGAACCTGGCCTACGCCATTCCCAAGGAAGGCGGCAACCTCTGGTTCGACGTGCTGGCGATCCCCAAGGACGCCAAGAACGTCAAGGAGGCCCACGCCTTCATCAACTATTTGCTGAAACCTGAGGTTATCGCCCAGGTCAGTGATTACGTCGGTTACGCCAACCCGAACCCCAAGGCTGGCGACCTGATGGACCAGGCCGTGAGGACTGACGCTGCGGTTTACCCACCGCAGGAAGTGCTGGACAAGATGTTCGTGAACTCAGAGTTGCCGCCCAAGGTGCAGCGCCTCATGACCCGTAGCTGGACCAAGGTCAAGTCGGGCAAGTAATCATCCAGACCCGCTGCGGTACCTGGAACACAGGCCGCGCGGGCACAAAAATCTTGTTGGGAGTTTCACTCATGGCAGTTGCCTCCGGTGCCTATAAAAAAGCCCTCGAGGGTGGCCAGCAACCCAAGCAGGTGCTGGTCAAGATCGACCGGGTTACAAAAAAATTCGACGAAACGGTCGCCGTGGACGATGTGTCCCTGGAAATCCGCAAAGGCGAGATCTTCGCCCTGCTGGGTGGCTCCGGTTCCGGCAAATCGACCTTGCTGCGCATGCTGGCCGGCTTCGAGCGCCCGACTGAAGGGCGGATCTTCCTCGACGGCGTCGACATCACCGATATGCCGCCGTACGAGCGGCCGATCAACATGATGTTCCAGTCCTACGCGCTGTTCCCGCACATGACCGTGGCGCAGAACATCGCCTTCGGCCTGCAGCAGGACAAGATGCCCAAGGCCGAGATCGACGCCCGCGTGGCCGAGATGCTCAAGCTGGTACACATGACCCAGTACGCCAAGCGCAAGCCACACCAGCTCTCCGGTGGCCAGCGCCAGCGGGTGGCCCTGGCCCGCTCCCTGGCCAAGCGCCCCAAGCTGCTGCTGCTCGACGAGCCGATGGGCGCACTGGACAAGAAACTGCGTTCGCAGATGCAGCTGGAACTGGTGGAAATCATCGAGCGCGTAGGGGTGACCTGCGTGATGGTGACCCACGACCAGGAAGAAGCCATGACCATGGCCCAGCGCATCGCCATCATGCATTTGGGCTGGATCGCCCAGATCGGCTCGCCGGTGGATATCTACGAGACCCCGACCAGCCGCCTGGTGTGCGAATTCATCGGTAACGTCAACCTGTTCGAAGGTGAAGTAGTCGACGACGCCGAAGGCCACGCGATCATCGCCAGCCCGGAGCTGGAGCGCAAGATCTACGTCGGCCACGGCATCACCACTTCGGTGGAAGACAAGCACATCACCTACGCCCTGCGCCCGGAAAAGCTGCTGGTGACCACGACTCAGCCAGACTTCGAACACAACTGGTCACGTGGCAAGGTCCACGACATCGCCTACCTGGGCGGCCACTCGGTGTTCTACGTCGAGCTGCCAAGCGGCAAGATCGTTCAGTCGTTCGTCGCCAACACCGAACGCCAGGGCGCTCGCCCGACCTGGGGCGATGAAGTGTACGTGTGGTGGGAAGACGACAGCGGCGTGGTACTGCGGTCATGAAACCTCGCAAGCTCAAGCGAGCCTTCCAGCGCCTTATCCCGGAGGGGCGGCACCTGGTGATCGGCGTGCCGTTCATCTGGCTGTTCCTGTTCTTCATGCTGCCGTTCTTCATCGTGTTGAAGATCAGCTTCGCCGAAGCCGACGTGGCGATCCCGCCGTATACCGAGATCTACACCTACGTCGAAGACAAGATCCAGTTGGTGCTCAACCTGGCCAACTACGGCCTGTTGACCGAGGATGAGCTGTACATCTCGGCCTATCTGGGCTCGTTGAAGATGGCCTTCTTCAGCACTCTGCTGTGCCTGCTGATCGGCTACCCGATGGCCTACGCCATCGCCAACGCCAAGAAGGAGACCCAGACAGTCCTGCTGCTGCTGATCATGATGCCGACCTGGACTGCGATCCTGATCCGCGTCTATGCCTGGATGGGCATCCTCAGCAACAACGGGCTGCTCAACGGCTTCCTGCTGTGGACCGGTTTGATCGATCAGCCGTTGCAGATCCTCAACACCAACCTGGCGGTGTACATCGGCGTGGTCTATTCGTACCTGCCGTTCATGATCCTGCCGCTGTTCGCCAACCTGGTGAAGCACGACCCGAGCCTGCTCGAAGCGGCTTCGGACCTGGGGTCAAGTACCTTCAACAGCTTCTGGAAAATCACCGTGCCGCTGTCGAAGAACGGCATCATCGCCGGCTGCATGCTGGTGTTCATCCCGGTGGTGGGCGAGTTCGTCATTCCTGAGCTGCTTGGCGGTCCGGAAACCTTGATGATCGGTAAAGTGCTGTGGCAGGAATTCTTCAACAACCGTGACTGGCCGGTGGCATCCGCCCTGGCGGTGGTGATGCTGGCGATCCTGATCGTGCCGATCCTGCTGTTCAACCGCAGCCAGGCCAAAGAAATGGAGGGCAGGGCATGAAGCGTTTCAGTTTTTCCAAGCTGATGCTGGTGCTCGGCTTGCTGTTCATCTACCTGCCGATGCTGATCCTGGTGATCTACTCGTTCAACGCCTCCAAACTGGTGACGGTGTGGGGTGGCTGGTCGGTGAAGTGGTACGTCGGCCTGCTCGACAACACCCAGCTGATGGGTTCGGTGATGCGCTCGCTGGAAATCGCCTGCTACACGGCAGTGGCTGCGGTGGCGCTGGGTACCCTGGCCGCTTTCGTGCTGACCCGGGTCACCCGCTTCAAGGGCCGCACGCTGTTCGGCGGCCTGGTCACCGCACCGCTGGTGATGCCCGAAGTGATCACCGGCCTGTCGCTGTTGCTGCTGTTCGTGGCCATGGCACAGATGATCGGCTGGCCACAGGAGCGTGGCATCGTCACCATCTGGATCGCTCATACTACGTTCTGTGCGGCGTATGTGGCGGTAGTGGTGTCGGCACGCCTGCGCGAGCTGGACCTGTCGATCGAGGAAGCGGCGATGGACCTGGGTGCCAAGCCGTGGAAGGTATTTTTCCTGATCACCATCCCGATGATCGCGCCATCGCTGGCGGCGGGCGGCATGATGTCGTTCGCCCTGTCGCTGGACGACCTGGTACTGGCGAGCTTCGTGTCCGGCCCAGGTTCGACCACCTTGCCCATGGAAGTGTTCTCGGCAGTGCGCCTGGGCGTGAAGCCTGAGATCAACGCCGTGGCCAGCCTGATCTTGCTGTCGGTGTCGCTGGTGACCTTCTTTGTCTGGTTCTTCAGCCGCCAGGCCGAAGAGCGTCGGCGCAAGGCGATCCAGCAGGCGATCGAAGAGGGTGCGGCGGCCAACGCCTCGCAGCCACAGGTCAAGCGCCCGACGCAGGTGGCTGCGTCGGCCTGACCCGGCCCTTTCGCGGGCACGCCCGCTCCCACAGGTACAGCACAGGTTTCAAGGCCTGCGCCCTACCTGTGGGAGCGGGCAAGCCCGCGAAAGCCCCAGCACCGGTTTAAAGCCATACAGCATCCCAATGTGGAAAGTCCCTGATACTCCTGACCAATCCAGCCCTTAAAGGATTGGCCACAATGTACCGGGCTACATGCACCACATTTTCCTCCCGCCGCAACGCATGATCATGGTAGCCCGGTTGCCATATCGGCTTGTGCCTGACACCTGCCTTGTGCAACGCAATGGCTGTGCGTGATTTGAACTTGCGCATCAGCGTGCCCAATGTCACTTCTTTCAGCTCGACCAGCCAGTGCAGGTGGTCTGGCATCACTACCCAGGCCAACGACCGGCAGTCCTGAATGTCATCTGACACCCGCAGATGTTTGACCACCAGGCGAGCATGGTCGAAGTCATGGAACAGTGGCAGCCGCAGGTGTGTTTTGGTGGTCAGCATGTAGAGCCTGCCAGGCTCGGAAAAGCGCCCACGGCGTAACAGGTGGGATTCGGCTAGCGGCATTGTGATCTTCCTTGAAATTGAACCTCCCGTTGAAAGGTAGCGGCTGAAGCGGGGTAGCCGAGTGGCTGATGGTTTCTGGATATGGCTGAAGCGCGTGATTCGGCTGTGGCGGCCCTTTCGCGGGCTTGCCCGCTCCCACCAGTACCGCGCGAGTTTTGGAGCCTGCGCTCTCCCTGTGGGAGCGGGCGTGCCCGCGAAGAGGCCCGCACAGCCGCTGAAAATGCCGAACTGATCCCGATCAGTGCCGTTTATCGAACCCTGAACTACGCTGACAGTCGCATCCCAAGAATCATTTGCGCGCAAAGCAAGGAGCCTGCATGACGTTGATGCGCCCACTGTCGGTCGTTTGCCTGGGGCTGCTGTATTTGCTCACCGGCTGCAGCAAGGAAGAGGTCCCCGAGACCCTGCCTCGGGTGGGTGTGCAACAGGTTCAGCCCACCGATTTCGCAGCCAGGGTCACCCTGACCGGCGACGTGCAGGCGCGGGTGCAGACCGACCTGTCGTTCCGCGTCGGCGGCAAGATCATTTCCCGTAGCGTCGATGTCGGTGACCACGTCAAGGCCAACCAGGTGCTGGCGCGGCTCGACCCGAAAGACCTGCAGAACAATGTCGACTCGGCCAAGGCCGAGGTGTTCGCGGCGCAAGCGCGGGTCACCCAGGCCAGCGCGGCCTTTGTCCGCCAGCAAAAATTGCTGCCCAAGGGCTACACCAGCCAGAGCGAATACGATTCCGCCGAAGCTGCGCTGCGCAGCAACCAGAGCGCGCTCAAGGCTGCCCAGGCAGAGCTGGCCGATGCCAATGAGCAGCTGAGCTACACCGCGTTGGTGTCCGATGCCGATGGCGTGATCACCGAGCGCCAGGCCGAGGTGGGCCAGGTGGTGCAGGCGACCATGCCGATCTTCAGCCTGGCCCGTGACGGCGACCGCGATGCGGTGTTCAACGTCTACGAATCGCTGCTGGTGGCGCCGCCCAGCGACGCTGGGGTCATCGTCAGCCTGCTGGATGACCCCAAGGTCCAGGCTCACGGCTTTGTCCGTGAAATCACCCCCACCGTGTCGGCGCAAAGCGGCACCGTGCAGGTCAAGGTGGCACTGAAGGATGTGCCGCCAGACATGCAGTTGGGCGCGCCGGTCACTGCCAGCACCAATGCGGTGGGGCGGCCCAGCGTCGAGCTGCCATGGTCGGCATTGACCAAGGCGCTGCATGAGCCAGCAGTCTGGGTGGTGGGCGAGGGCGACAAGGTCGAACTGCGCAAGGTCGAGGTCAGCCGTTATCTGACCGGCAAGATCGTGGTTGCCAGCGGCCTGAAGGCCGGTGAAACCGTGGTGGTGGTCGGTGGCCAGCTGCTGCACCCCGGCATGCAGGTGCAGAAGGTCGATGCCAAGGCCCAGGGAGGTGAGCTATGAAGCGCCTGCTGCTGATAATGTCGGCCGGCATGCTGCTGGCCGCCTGCGGTAGCGAGGAGGAAGCGCCCGAGCCGATCCGGCCGGTGCTGTCGGTCAAGGTGGAACCACAGATGCAATCGCAGCTGGGCCGCTTCGCTGGCCTTATCGAGGCGCGCTTCGAAAGCACCTTGGGCTTCCGGGTTGGCGGGCGCATCGCCCGGCGTTGGCTGGATGTGGGCGCCCAGGTCAAACCGGGCGATACCCTGGCCACGCTCGACCCCACCGACCAGCAGAACCAGCTGCGTGCCGCCGAAGGCGACCTGGCCAAAGTGCAGGCGCAGTGGATCAACGCCCAGGCCGATGCCCGCCGCCAGCAGCAGCTGTTTGACCGCGGCGTCGGGGCCCAGGCCCAGCTGGATATTGCCCAGACCAACCTGAAAACCACCAGCGCCGCGCTTGAGCAGGCGCGCTCGGCGCTCAGCCAGGCCCGCGACCAGCTCGACTACAGCACCCTGCGCAGCGACCACGCGGCAGTCATCACCGCCTGGCAGGCCGAAGCCGGGCAGACCGTCACTGCCGGCCAGGCCGTGGTGACCCTGGCGCGGCCGGATGTGAAGGAAGCGGTGATCGACCTGCCAATCGGCCTGGCCGAGCAACTGAACAAAGGCCTGACCTTCACCGTTGCGTCGCAGCTCGACCCAACCATCAACACCACCGCCACCCTGCGCGAGCTGGAGCCGCAGGCGGACGCGACGACACGGACCCGCCGCGCGCGCCTGACCTTGGCCAGCACCCCGCCGGCCTTCCACCTGGGTACCGCGATCAGCGTGACCCTGAGCTCTGAAGTGAGCCCGCGCAGCGAGCTGCCGCTCAGTGCCTTGCTCGAGCGTGATGGCAAGACTCAGGTCTGGGTGATCGACACCGAGCAGAAAACCGTGGGTACCCGGGACGTCACCCTGATCGACCGTACCGCCGACAGCATCGTCCTGGCTTCGGGCGTGCAGCCGGGCGAGCGTGTGGTAACGGCGGGTGTGAACAGCCTCAAGCCTGGCCAGAAGGTCACCTTCGACGAGGATGCGCAATGAAAGGAAGCTTCAACCTGTCCGAATGGGCGCTCAAGCATCAATCGTTCGTCTGGTACCTGATGTTCGTTGCCCTGCTGATGGGCATTTTCTCGTACTTCAACCTCGGCCGTGAGGAGGACCCGTCGTTCACCATCAAGACCATGGTGATCCAGACCCGCTGGCCGGGCGCGACCCAGGACGAAACCCTCTACCAGATCACCGACCGTATCGAGAAGAAGCTCGAAGAGCTGGACTCCCTCGACTACACCAAGAGCTACACCCGCCCGGGCGAATCCACGGTGTACGTGTACCTGCGCGACACCACCAAGGCCAAGGACATCCCGGAAATCTGGTACCAGGTGCGCAAGAAGATCCAGGACATCCGCGGCCAGTTCCCGCAGGGTATCCAGGGGCCCGGGTTCAACGACGAATTCGGCGACGTGTTCGGTACGATCTACGCCTTCACCGCCGACGGCCTGACCCTGCGTCAGCTCCGGGACTACGTGGAACAGGCGCGGGCCGAAGTGCGCGATGTGCCCAACATCGGCAAGATCGAGTTTGTGGGTACCCAGGACGAAGTGCTGTACCTGAATTTCTCGACCCGCAAGCTGGCGGCCCTGGGCATCGACCAGCGCCAGGTCATGCAGGCACTGCAACAGCAGAACGCGGTGACCCCGGCCGGGGTGATCGAAGCTGGCCCCGAGCGCATTTCGGTTCGCACCACCGGGCAGTTCGCCTCGGAAAAGGATCTGCAGACCGTCAACCTGAAGATCAACGACCGCTTCTTCCGCCTGGCCGACATCGCCGACATCCAGCGCGGCTACGTCGACCCACCGTCACCGATGTTCCGCTACAACGGCCAGACCGCCATCGGCCTGGCCATCGGCATGAAGGCCGGCGGCAACATGCAGGTATTTGGCGCGGCGCTGAAAAAACGCATGGACCGGGTGGTTGAGGACCTGCCGGTCGGCGTTGGCGTCCACACCGTGTCGGACCAGGCCGTGGTGGTCAAGCAGGCAGTCGGCGGCTTCACCAGCGCGCTGTTTGAAGCGGTGGTGATCGTGCTGGCGGTGAGCTTTGTCAGCCTCGGCATGCGCGCCGGCCTGGTGGTGGCCTGCTCGATTCCGCTGGTGCTGGCGATGGTGTTCGTTTTTATGGAATACAGCGGCATCACCATGCAGCGGATTTCGCTGGGTGCGCTGATCATCGCCCTCGGCCTGCTGGTGGATGACGCGATGATCACGGTCGAGGTGATGGTCACCCGCCTGGAAATGGGCGAGAGCAAGGAGCAGGCGGCCACGTTCGCCTATACCTCGACGGCATTCCCCATGCTGACCGGCACCCTGGTAACGGTGGCCGGCTTCGTGCCGATCGGCCTCAACGCCAGTTCTGCCGGCGAGTACACTTACACCTTGTTCGCGGTCATCGCCGTGGCCTTGTTGGTGTCGTGGATCGTGGCCGTGTTCTTCGCCCCGGTGCTGGGTGTGCACATTCTCAGCAGCAGCAAGCTCAAGGCCCACGAGGCCGAGCCCGGGCGGGTCGGCAGGGCGTTCGAAGGGGGGCTGGTGTGGTGCATGCGCCATCGCTGGCTGACGATCATCGGCACCATCCTGCTGTTTGCCTTGTCGCTGTTCAGCATGCGCTTCGTGCAGAACCAGTTTTTCCCCTCGTCGGACCGCCCGGAGATTCTGGTCGACCTCAACCTGCCGCAAAACGCCTCGATCGAAGAGACGCGCAAGGTGGTCGACCGCTTCGAGGCGCGCATCAAGGACGACCCCGACCTGGTGCACTGGAGCACCTACATTGGCCAGGGCGCCATCCGTTTCTACCTGCCGCTCGACCAGCAGCTGCAGAACCCGTATTACGCGCAGCTGGTGATCGTCAGCAAGGGCTTCGAAGAGCGCCAGGGCATGATGGAGCGCTTGCAGAAGATTTTGCATGAAGAGTTCGTTGGCATCGGCACCAACGTGCAATCGTTGGAAATGGGCCCGCCGGTGGGCCGGCCGATCCAGTATCGGGTCAGCGGTGCCAGTATCGACGAGGTGCGCAAGCATGCCATCGACCTGGCTACCTTGCTCAACCAGAACGAGCATATCGGCGAGATGATCTACGACTGGAACGAGCCCGGTAAGGTGCTGCGCGTGGAAATCGCCCAGGACAAGGCGCGCCAGCTGGGGCTGTCGTCGGAAGACGTGGCCAATGTGATGAACAGCATTGTCAGTGGCGTGAATATCACCCAGGTCAACGACAACATCTACCTGGTCAACGTTGTCGCCCGCGCCCAGGACAGCGAGCGCGGTTCGCCCGATACCCTGCAGAACCTGCAGATCCTCACCCCCAGCGGTACCTCGATACCGCTGCTGTCGTTCGCCACCGTGCGTTACGAGCTGGAGCAGCCGCTGGTGTGGCGTCGTGACCGCAAGCCGACCATCACCATCAAGGCCTCGGTCAACGGCGATATCCAACCCACCGACCTGGTGGCCCAGCTGAAACCGAACATCGACGAGTTCGCCAGCAAGCTGCCGGTCGGTTACGAAGTTGCCACTGGCGGTACGGTGGAGGAGAGCGGCAAGGCCCAGGGGCCGATCCGCAAGGTCATTCCGTTGATGCTGTTCCTCATGGCTACCTTCCTGATGATCCAGCTGCACAGCGTGCAGAAGCTGTTCCTGGTGGTCAGCGTGGCACCGCTGGGGCTGATTGGCGTAGTGCTGGCGCTGGTGCCGACGGGCACGCCGATGGGCTTTGTGGCGATTCTCGGTATCCTCGCGCTGGCGGGCATCATCATCCGTAACTCGGTGATCCTGGTGACCCAGATCGACGAGTTCGAAGCGCAGGGCTACTCCCCCTGGGATGCGGTCATGGAGGCCACCAACCATCGGCGCCGTCCCATCTTGCTGACGGCGGCGGCGGCTAGCCTCGGCATGATCCCGATAGCCCGCGAAGTGTTCTGGGGGCCGATGGCCTATGCCATGATTGGCGGCATCATCAGCGCAACGCTGTTGACGCTGCTGTTCCTGCCGGCGCTCTATGTGGCCTGGTACAAGATCCGCGAGCCTGAGCACACAACCAAGCCCCAACACTGAACCCTGTGGGAGCGGGCGTGCCCGCGAATGCGATGGTGGATTCACTACCGTATTCGCGGGCACGCCCGCTCCCACAGGGTTATTTTGTTTGTTCAGAATGGGCGTATGAATTTGGTTATATAAAAATTCTTAAACAGTATTTTTAAGAATAACTGTGCCTCACTACTATTGCCTTCAAGCCAGGCAATGAACCCCTTCACATCCATGCCCGGCACCCTCATTCCAAGGAGAACGAGCATGAGTGCATCGCTGCGTAGCATCGACGGTCAGGACGAAGCCACCATTCTGCGTGAGATCCAGAGCGCCTTGCGCGACCTGCGTTTCGGTGCTGTGGAAATCACCGTGCACAACGCTCAGGTCGTGCAGATCGAACGCAAGGAGAAGTTCCGCCTGCAACAGCCAGGCAACAAGGCCGGCTGATTCGCACCACAACATCCAGAACTAGAAAAATGCCAATCGGGAGCTTCACCATGTCCATCCGCCGTTATGCGCTTGCCGCCCTGGCCAGTGCTGTTTTTGCCGGTTCCGCCATCGCCAAGGATTACGAACTGCTGAACGTGTCCTACGACCCGACCCGTGAGCTGTACCAGCAGTACAACGCCGAGTTCATCAAGCACTGGCAACAGGCCCATCCGGGCGACAAGGTTAAGATCCAGCAATCCCACGGTGGCTCGGGCAAGCAGGGCCGTGCGGTGATCGACGGCCTGCGCGCCGACGTGGTGACCCTGGCCCTGGCCGGTGACATCGACGAAATCGCCAAGCTCGGCAAGACTCTGCCGGACGACTGGCAGACCCGCCTGCCGAACGCCAGCACCCCGTACACCTCGACCATTGTGTTCCTGGTGCGCAAGGGCAACCCGAAAGGCATCAAGGACTGGGGCGACCTGATCAAGAAGGACGTCTCGGTCATCACCCCCAACCCGAAAACTTCCGGTGGCGCCCGCTGGAACTTCCTCGCCGCCTGGGCCTACGGCCTGAAGACCGGCGGCAGTGAAGACAAGGCCAAGGCCTATGTGCAGGAGCTGTTCAAGCATGTGCCAGTGCTGGATACCGGCGCTCGCGGCTCGACCATCACCTTCGTCAACAACGGCCAGGGCGACGTGTTGCTGGCCTGGGAAAACGAAGCCTTCCTGGCGCTGAAGGAAGACGGTGGCGCCGACAAGTTCGACATCGTCGTGCCGTCGCTGTCGATCCTTGCCGAACCGCCCGTGGCAGTGGTCGACAAGAACGCCGAGAAGAAAGGTAATACCGAGATCGCTAGCGAATACCTCAAGCACCTGTACAGCCCGGCCGGGCAGAAGATCGCCGCCGAGAACTTCTATCGCCCGCGTGACGAGAAAGTGGCTGCCGAATTTGGCAAGCAGTTCCCGAAACTGGACCTGGTGACCATCGACAAGGACTTCGGTGGCTGGAAGACTGCACAACCGAAGTTCTTCAATGATGGCGGTGTGTTCGACCAGATCTATCAGGCACAGTAAGGGCCAAGGAAAAGCGGGGGCCGCGTTGCGGCCCTTTCGCGACACAAGGCCGCTCCTACAGGGGATACGCGATCTCTGTAGGAGCGGCCTTGCGTCGCGAAAGGGCTGCAGAGCAGCCCCAGGATTCAAAAGCCTGCACCGGCCCCGGATCGATACTGGGCCAAGTGCTTCTACCCAGGGATATATATGTCACGTCGCATTTCCCCCGTCATACCCGGCTTCGGGCTGACGCTGGGCTACACCTTGGTGTACCTCAGTCTGATCGTGCTGATACCGTTGGCTGCCATGTTCGTCCATGCCGCGCAGCTGACCTTCGAGCAGTTCTGGAATGTCGTCAGTGCGCCGCGGGTGATCGCCGCGCTCAAGCTGAGTTTCGGCACTGCCCTGTTCGCCGCCATCATCAACGGTGTGATCGGCACTCTGCTGGCCTGGGTGCTGGTGCGCTACACCTTCCCCGGGCGCAAGGTCATCGATGCGATGATCGACCTGCCATTCGCCTTGCCCACCGCGGTTGCCGGTATTGCCCTGACTGCCCTGTACGCGCCTGCAGGCTGGGTTGGCCAGTTCGCCACCGACCTCGGTTTCAAGATCGCCTACACGCCGTTGGGCATCACCCTGGCGCTGACCTTCGTCACCCTGCCGTTCGTGGTGCGCACGGTGCAGCCAGTGCTTGCAGACATTCCGCGTGAAGTCGAAGAGGCCGCGGCATGCCTGGGCGCGAAACCGTTGCAGGTGTTCCGCCATATTCTCGCGCCAGCACTGCTGCCTGCCTGGCTCACCGGTTTCGCCCTGGCCTTCGCCCGTGGCGTTGGCGAGTATGGTTCGGTGATCTTCATCGCCGGCAACATGCCGATGAAGACCGAGATCCTGCCGTTGCTGATCATGGTCAAGCTCGACCAGTACGACTACACCGGTGCCACTGCCATCGGCGTGTTGATGCTGGTGGTTTCCTTCATCCTGCTGCTGCTGATCAACCTGCTGCAGCGCCGCATCGAAACCCCTTGAAGGAGGCCGCATGTCCAGTTCAACCCTGAGTGCAAGCGCCGCCGCCAACGCCGCCCGGCGTGGCAGCGCCACCTCGCGGCGCGTCCTGATCGGCCTTGGCTGGCTGGTGTTCGCGCTGTTCCTGCTGCTGCCACTGGTGATCGTGGTGTCGCAGGCGCTGAAGAACGGCTTCGGCACCTTCTTCGAAGCGATCTTCGAGCCGGATGCCCTGTCGGCGCTCAAGCTCACCTTGCTCGCCGTGGTCATTTCGGTGCCGCTGAACCTGGTGTTCGGTGTCAGCGCCGCCTGGTGCGTGAGCAAGTACAGCTTCCGCGGCAAGAGCATCCTGGTGACGTTGATCGACCTGCCGTTCTCGGTGTCACCGGTGATCGCAGGCCTGGTCTACGTGCTGATGTTCGGCGCGCAAGGCCTGTTCGGCCCCTGGCTGCAGGACCACGACATCCAGATCGTGTTCGCCCTGCCGGGCATCGTCCTGGCGACCATTTTCGTCACCGTGCCGTTCGTGGCCCGCGAGCTCATCCCGCTGATGCAGGAACAGGGCACGCAGGAGGAGGAGGCCGCGCGCCTGCTCGGCGCCAACGGCTGGCAGATGTTCTGGCATGTGACCTTGCCGAACATCAAATGGGGCCTGATCTACGCCGTGGTGCTGTGCACCGCGCGGGCCATGGGTGAGTTTGGTGCAGTGTCGGTGGTTTCGGGCCATATCCGTGGCGTGACCAACACCTTGCCGCTGCACGTGGAGATCCTCTACAACGAGTACAACCACGTCGCGGCCTTCAGCGTGGCCAGCCTGTTGCTGATCCTGGCGCTCTTCATCCTGCTGCTCAAGCAGTGGAGCGAGAACCGTATTAACCGCCTGCGCCACAGCGCCGCGGAGGAATGATTCATGTCGATCGAAGTTCGTAACGTCAGCAAGCGCTTCAACAGCTTCCAGGCACTGAACGCTATCAACCTGGACATCAACAGCGGCGAGCTGGTGGCCCTGCTTGGCCCCTCCGGCTGCGGCAAGACCACCCTGCTGCGCATCATCGCCGGCCTGGAAACCCCGGACCAGGGCAACATCGTGTTCCATGGCGAGGACGTGTCTGGCCACGACGTGCGTGATCGCAACGTCGGCTTCGTGTTCCAGCACTACGCGCTGTTCCGCCACATGAGTGTGTTCGACAACGTCGCCTTCGGCCTGCGCATGAAGCCCAAGGGCGAGCGCCCGAGCGAAAGCAAGATTGCCGAGAAGGTCCACGAATTGCTGAACATGGTGCAACTGGACTGGCTGTCCGACCGCTACCCCGAGCAGCTATCCGGTGGCCAGCGCCAGCGTATCGCCCTGGCCCGCGCCCTGGCGGTGGAGCCCAAGGTGCTGCTGCTCGACGAGCCGTTCGGTGCGCTCGACGCCAAGGTGCGCAAGGAGCTGCGCCGCTGGCTGGCGCGGCTGCACGAGGACATCAACCTGACCTCGGTGTTCGTCACCCACGACCAGGAAGAGGCCATGGAAGTGGCTGACCGCATCGTGGTGATGAACAAGGGCGTGATCGAGCAGATCGGCTCGCCGGGCGAGGTGTACGAGCAGCCAGCCAACGATTTCGTCTACCACTTCCTCGGCGACTCCAACCGCCTGGCCTTGAGCGAGGGCCAGCATGTGTTGTTCCGCCCGCACGAAGTGTCGCTGTCGCGGCATGAGACCGAGGGTCACCATGCGGCCGAGGTGCGTGATATCCGGCCGCTGGGCGCCACGACGCGGGTGACCTTGAAGGTGGAAGGGCAGAGCGAGCTGATCGAGGCCGAGGTGGTCAAGGACCACGACAGCCTGACCGGGCTGGCGCGCGGAGAGACACTGTTCTTCCGGCCGAAGGTCTGGCAGAAGGTGGCGGATATCTGATTCGCCTTTGATATTGAGAAGCCCAGGCTTGGTTCTGGGCTTTTTTATGCCTGACTGATTGCCGGGGCTGCTTTGCAGCCCTTTCGCGACACAAGGCCGCTCCCACATTGGACCGCATGAGTTCGGGCCTTGCGCGGTCTCTTGTGGGAGCGGCCTTGTGTCGCGAAACGAGGGCGCAGCCCTCGCGGCAATCTGATGCCTTACGAGAATATTTCATATGCCCACGAAGCATCAGCAACACAACCTATCGCCACACCCCGCGAATCCCGCGGCCTAGAGCCATCCCCATAAAATTGATATTCCCAAAGAATCTAACTTTAATTTCAAACATTACTTTAAGAGATAAGCCCCTGCCCGCGATGATTCAGCCACACACCTGAATCAAGAACCCCCAGGAGTTTGATCAATGGGTAATGTCCAGTCGGCCGTCAGGGCCTACGACCAGCCATGGCGCCCGAGCCCGGGTGACCTGGTCGACCTTGGACGGACGCTTCGCCTGCCGTTGGGCCAGCTGCGCCTGCAACGCACCCCGGTCAGCGGCCTCAAGCGCCGTGACAAGCTGGCGCTGGGCCTGCTGGTGCTGGCCCTGCACGGTGCCGCTGCCTATTGGGTCAGCCAGGCCCCCACGCCCGCGCTGCCCGTGGTGCCGCCACAGATTCCGCCCATGACCATCGAGTTTGCCGCGCCCGCGCCGCCGGTGGTGCAACCGCCACCGCCAGCCCCGGCACCGCCGGTGGTCGAGCCACCGCCCCCGGTGATCGACGAGCTGGCCGCCAAGCCCAAGCCAAAGCCTAAACCCGTGGCCAAGCCGGTCGCCAAGCAACCACCCAAGCCCCAACCCAAACCGGTCGAGGCGCCGCCGCCTGCTCCGGTCGCGGCCCCGGCGCCGCCTGCGCCACCCGCGCCGGCACCGGTCACGCCGCCTTCGGCCAACGCCGCGTACCTGAAGAACCCGGCACCGGAGTACCCGCAAATGGCCCTGCGCCGTGGCTGGGAAGGCACCGTGCTGTTGCGCGTCGAGGTGCTGCCCAGCGGCAAGCCGGGGCAAATCCAGATCCAGCAGAGCAGCGGCCGCGATGCCCTCGACGCCGCCGCGCTGGCTGCGGTCAAGCGCTGGAGCTTCGTCCCCGCCAAGCAGGGTGACGTGGCCCAGGCCGGCTGGGTCAGCGTGCCGATCGATTTCAAGCTTCGCTAACTTTTTCGCAGAACACAGGAAGACATCATCATGAGCCTGCTGGCATCTCCCCTCGAATCCGTTGAAAGTGCAGTCATCTGGCTGCTGGTCGGTTTTTCCGTCGTCACCTGGGGCCTGGCCCTGGTCAAGATCGTTCAGTTCGTACGGCTGAAGAATCAGGACAAGCGCTTCCACCAGCAATTCTGGGCCGCATCGAGCCTCGACTCGGCGGCGGAAATAAGCCACGAACTGCCAGGCCCGGCCGCCCGTGTCGCCCAGTCCGGTTATGCGGCGATTGCGGTCGGTGAAGCGCACGCCAATGACCTGAGCCACGCCATCAACCACCAGGACCGCCTCGAACGCGCCTTGCGCCAGCAGATCGTGCGTGAGCGTCGCTCGCTGGAAACCGGCCTGGCGGTGGTTGCCAGTATCGGCAGCACCTCGCCCTTCATCGGCCTGTTTGGCACCGTGTGGGGCATCATGGAAGCGCTCAAAGGTATCAGCGCGGCAGGCTCCGCCAGCCTCGAAACCGTGGCCGGGCCGATCGGCGCGGCGCTGGTCGCCACCGGTGTGGGTATCGCCGTCGCGGTGCCGGCGGTGCTGGTCTACAACTACTTCCTGCGCCGCCTCAAGCTGACGGCGGCCGACCTCGATGACTTCGCTCACGACTTCTACAGCCTGGCGCAGAAGAGTGCCTTCCGCGTGCTGGTGCACCCGGCTGTGCACAAGGCCCAGGGTGGTTTCACCCAGCCGGTGAAGGAGGCGTCCTGACATGGCCTTTTCGACCCAGGATAGCGACGAAGTCCTCAGTGAAATCAACGTCACGCCGCTGGTGGACGTCATGCTGGTACTGCTGGTGGTGTTCATCGTCACCGCGCCGCTGCTGACCAACGCCATTCCGATCAACCTGCCCAAGACCGAGGCCGTGGCGCCAGTGGAGCAGAAGGACCCGTTGGTGGTGAGCATCGATGGGGGTGGCAAGCTGTTCATCAACAAGGACGAGATCCAGCCAGACCTGCTGGAAAGCAACCTCAAGGCGGCCAAAGACAAGGACGCCGACGTGCGTGTGCAGCTGCAGGCCGATGATGGCGTGAACTATGGCGAAGTGGCGCGGGCCATGGCTGCGATCGAGCGCGCCGGGATCAGCAAGCTGGCGGTAATAACTGCACGGTAATCTTCACCTTCTTCAGGCAAGTGCTTAGGGGCCACATCTCTTGGCAGGGGTTGGCCCTTTTTTTTGCCTGTTATCTAAGTGCAATTTTAGTTATTAATAAATAGCTTCTTATTCCTTTACGAATATAAATGCCTCCCTATACTGATTCCCAAGCACGCAAACTTACTGGAGGCGTCCCCATGCGCAATGAGTCAATCCGTTATCTGATTGTGCCGGGCTGGCAAGGATCGCCAGACAACCATTGGCAGAGTCACTGGCAGCGCACGTTGCCCAACAGCGCCCGGGTCGAGCAGCAGGACTGGCTCACCCCACAGCGCCGCGATTGGGTGCAGGCGCTGGAGCAGGCGATTGCCGCCGAACGCTCACCGGTGATTCTCATCGCTCATAGCCTCGGCTGCATCACCGTCGCCCACTGGGCCGCACACGCAAGCCCAACCCTGCTGCGCCGGGTGCGCGGCGCGTTGCTGGTGGCGCCGGCGGATGTCGAGCGACCCGCCTGTGCGCCGGCCTTGCGCAACTTCGCGCCGATCCCCCTGCAGGCGCTACCGTTCCCAAGCCAGGTGGTCAGCTCGGACAACGATCCGGCGGTCAGCGTGCCACGTGCGTTGTACCTGGCCCAGGCGTGGGGCGCCGAGACGGGCCTGCTGAGCAATGCCGGGCATATCAACGTGAAGTCCGGCCATGAGCGCTGGGAACAAGGCTTCGCCTACCTGTATCGCCTGCAGAGCCGGGTCGAGCAGCGCGCATTGCGTCGCGCCTGATCGGCCCCGACCGTTCAACGTTTGCCTGACGCCCGGCCACGAAGGTCTGGGGCGGGAGTTCGTCATGACTTTTCAAAACCCGTTCGGCCAGCCATTGCTGACCTTCCCTGAACTGGACAAGAGCCCCCTGAGCATCCGTGCCAAGGCGCTGGTGTTCATCGACCCGCGCTCGCAGCAGCTGCGTCAGGCCCTGGAACAGCTGGCGCCGCAGCCAGTACCGGTGCTGATACGCGGCGAGACGGGTACCGGCAAGGAATTGCTGGCAAGGCAGATCCACCGGGCCAGTGACCGCCCCGGACTTTTCGTCTCGGTCAACTGCGCGGCCATCAGCCCGACCTATGCCGACGCCGAACTGTTCGGCTACAGCGCCGGCAGCCAGGGCGGTACGGCCAGCAGCCGCGCCGGTTGGTTCGGTTCGGCCAATGGTGGCACCTTGTACCTGGACGAGATTGCCGACTTGCCGCTGGCGATCCAGGGCAAGCTGCTGGCGGCGTTGGAGAACCGCGAGGTCACCCGTGTCGGCGCGCAGCAACCACAGCCGGTGGACGTCCGCCTGGTAGCCGCGACCAGCATAGACCTGGCGCGGGTGGTGAAGGCCGGGCGCTTCAATGAGCGCCTGTACCAGTACCTGCGCGAGGGCGCGCTGGAGCTGCCGCCACTGCGTGAGCGCCCGGGCGATATCCTGCCATTGGCCGAGTATTTCGTGGGTATCTACAGCGTGCGCCTGCAGCGCCCACTGGCGCTGATCAGCGAGGCCGCGCAACAGCTGCTTGAAGCCCATGCCTGGCCAGGCAACACCCGCGAGCTGGAGAATGTGATCCACTTCGCGCTGTTGGTGAGCGAGGACGACGAGCTGCTGCCGCAGGATCTCGATTTGCCCAACCCCGTGAGCTAGACGAGCTATAAGCAAACTGGATGGTGGCATTTTGTTTTTGGAATAAGCAGCTAATTAAAAGATATTGTTAGGGAATAAAAAATCTCGGTATCGTCCGCCTCACGCCCTCCAGTGAAACGGTTGGGCATCCGACTTCGCCATCCGCGATGGCCCAGATCCAGAACAAGGAACACCATGAAAAAGACCCTGCTGACCACTGCCCTGGCCGCCGCTCTGTCGTTCGCTGGCCTGGCATCTGCCGCCGAGAAACTGGTCGTGGCCGCGACCCCGGTACCGCACGCCGAGATCCTCGAGCTGATCAAGCCGACCCTGGCCAAGGAAGGTGTGGACCTGCAGATCAAGGTCTTCACCGACTACGTGCAGCCGAACGTACAGGTTGACCAGAAGCGCCTGGACGCCAACTACTTCCAGACCCTGCCGTACCTGCAGAACTTCAACGAAGGCAAGGGCACCCACCTGGAAACCGTGATCGGCGTGCACGTCGAGCCGTTCGGTGGCTACTCGAAAAAGGTCAAGAGCCTGAGCGAGCTGAAAGAAGGCGCCAGCGTTGCCATCCCGAACGAGGGCAGCAACAGCGGCCGCGCCCTGCTGCTGCTGCAGAAGGCCGGGCTGATCACCCTGAAAGACCCGAAGAATGCCCTGGCAACTCCGAAAGACATCGCCGAGAACCCGAAGAAGCTGAAGTTCCGCGAGCTTGAATCGGCCATGCTGCCGCGCGTGCTGGACCAGGTCGACCTGGACATGATCAACACCAACTACGCCCTGGAAGCCGGCCTGAACCCGGCCAAGGACGCGCTGGTGATCGAAGGCAGCGACTCGCCGTACGTGAACTTCCTGGTAGCCCGCCCGGACAACAAGAACAGTGAGGCTATCCAGAAGCTGGCCAAGGCGCTGACCAGCCCTGAGGTTAAGGAATTCATCGCCAAGAAATACCAGGGTGCGGTACTGCCTGCGTTCTGATGGTTTGATGGCTGTATGAAAACGCCGACGCATTTGCGTCGGCGTTTTTGTGTGTGTGGCTGGCCTCACTGGCCTCTTCGCGGGCAAGCCCGCTCCCACAAGAAGCTGTGCGAAGCCTGTGCGGGCTTGCCCGCGAAGAGGCCAGGACAGGCTTATGCCGAAGGTAGTCCACCCAAAGCCCGGCGCAGTGCCAGCAGCCACAGCAGTTGATCGTTGGAATCAGGCGAGCAGGGGCTGTTCATCATTATCGTCCTTGTCGGTGATGGCCTTGCATGTAGCAGTCTGAAGCGTTTTGAGGCGTTTGTTGCAGGAAAGTTTCAGTTGCCTCGTCTATCTCAGGGTTTTCGCGGTAGCCAGTTCAGCAGAAACGCGTTGACCACCTGCGGGTTCTCCAGGCTGGAGATATGCCCCGCAAACGGTATCTGCGCCGCCAGGCAGCCAATGATCCGCGCCATCTCGTTGGACTCTTCAGGCGGCCGCGGAATGTCCTGGTCTCCACAGATCACGATGGTCCTGTCACCCTTCAGCTCACCCAGCCGCCCCAGCAGGTCCGGCCGCCCGAAGATCACCCGCCCCATTGGGTCCAGGCTGTTGCGAATCACCTCGGCACTGCTCGCCTTCAACGCCGACCGGAAGCCATCGCGCACCTCGGGCACCGTCTGCCCACCGGCATGGAAGAAGATCGGCACGACGATGTCCAGCAGTGGTTCAGGGAACAACCCCGCCGCACTCGCCGCATCCAGCAAACCGAAGTACTTCAGTCGGGTCGCCTCCGGCTCGGCGCCGAGGTAGGTGTCCATCAGCACCAGGCGGTCGACCCGCTCGGGGTGTTCGATGGCCAGTTGCGCGCCCCACATGCCGCCAACCGACAAGCCGACCAGGTGGCACTGGGGTATGTCCAGCGCGTCCAGCAATGCCAGATGCTGACGGGCCAGTGCGCTCATGTCGGTGGTGGTGGCGGGCGGAGCATCGGAGTCACCGTGACCCAGAGTTCGGGGACGATGACCCGGAAGTGCTGTGACAGGGCCTCGACCTGTGGCTGCCACATTTCGGCCGACCACAGGTAACTGTGGCCGAGCAGCACCGGGAAGCCCTGGCCTTGGTCGACATAGCTCATGCGAGCGCCATCGATTTCGATGAAGTGTTTTTGCATGGAACAGTCTCTTCAGCAGTTTTCAAGGGTTTTCAAGATTACTCACGGGTGCCGGGGACAAGCCTGAGGGTGCTCTGCGCTGGAATCACGCCCATCTGCGCCCGCTGGTATTTCCCTTCGACATACCCTTCGGCCTGGTCCGCGAAATGCCGGTCGAATGGCACGCCACTCTGCCCGACCGGGTTGCTGGTCAGCGCCTGCCCGGCATCGGCGAAGTCGATCAGGCGCCGCGTCGACGGGCCATAGGTCACTGGCCACGGCGCCGGGCCGATCTTCGCCGACAGGTTGTTTGGTACCTCATGGGTGCCGGGGGCGGCAAATGGGCCGACATTGAACAGCAGGTTCAGCGGCTTTTTCGCGCCCAGTGGATGGTTGTGGGTCAGGGTATGGGCCTTGCCCCATTGCCAGCTGGCCGGGTCCTTGCCAAGCGTGTCGCGCAAGTGGCCAAGGCTGTTCTGCCAGGCCACGCGCACGATGGCAGTGCGGTCAGTGCGCTGGCTGGCGCCGCGGGTGTTCCACCAGGGCGAATCGGCGTCTGCAGCCAAGCGCGGCAGTGCGGCATCGATGGCGCGGGTGCTGATCAGCACCGGGAACCAGGTGTCACCCAGTTCGTCATGCAGCGCGGCCTGGGCCAGCTCGTAGAGGAACTGGTTGAACAACGTGGCGCTGGTGGAGTCCAGTGGATAGTCGCCGCGCCAGGCAGCCAGCTGTTCGACCAGTTCCTTTTCCTCGTCACCCTGGGCGATCTGGCGCAGGGTCGCCAACAAGGGCGCCAAGGTACGTGGGCCGTAGTCGCTGGCCGTATCGAGCTGCAGCGCCTGGCTGTTCTGCATGTCCCATTTCACCTGCGGGTTGGCCAGCTGGCGGTCGAGCTGGCGGCCGCGGTCGGGGAGGTTGTAGTAGCCGGGTATCGGTACCACGGCCGGTGGCTGGTAGTTGGCCGAGACGATATAACCGCTTGCCGGGTTTTCCTGTTGCGGGTTGACGCTGAACGGGTAGAAACCGGGTTTGTCTGCCTGCCTGCTGGCGCCGTCGAGGATGAACGCCGGGTTCACCCCGTCGGGGCGGATCGGCAACTTCGCCGCCGCCCACCAGCCGATATCGCCACGGGCATTGGCCCAGACGAAGTTCAGCCCCGGCGCCTGCACCTTGGCCGCCGCTTCGCGCATCTTGCCCAGGGTGTCAGCGCGATTGAGCTGGTAGAAGCCCTCGAGGATCGGGTTCTCGGTTTCGAGGAACGCCCACCACATGGCAATCGGCGTGGTCCCGGCCGTCGCGCCGAGGACCTCGTTGACGATCGGCCCGTGGGGTGAGCGGCGCAGGTTGATGGTGACGGGTTGCTCGCCTTTGACTGCAATCTGCTGCGCGGTCTTTTCCAGCGTTTGCCACTGGCCGTCGATCATCACCTGGTCAGCATTGGCAGGGTTGGTCTTTTCCGCGATCAGGTCGACGTCATCGTTCTGGAACATGGTCAGGCTCCAGCCGAAATCACGGTTGTGCCCCAGCATCGCGAACGGGTTCAGCGCCTGGAAGTAGCCGTACAGGTTGAAGCCGGGCGCCGAAAGCTCTGCCTCCCACCAGACGGCGGGCACGGCAAAACTGATGTGCGGATCGCCCGCCAGCAAGGGTTTGCCGCTGCGGGTGCGGCTGCCGGAAACGGCCCAGGCATTGCTGCCCTCGAACTGCGGGATGCCGGCTTCTACCAGCGCCTCGTGGCTGGCGCGGGCCACGGCTTCGAGGCTTTGCCAGTCCGCCGCCGCCAGTGGCGTGCCCAGGGCGCCCTGCGGTTGCCAATCGAGGTCAAAAATCTTCAAGTATTGCGGGCCGAGCTGGTCGCGGATGTAGGTCAGTGCGGGTTCGGTGCGAAACGCTGCGGCGAAACTGTAGGCCAGGTAACCGGCGATGCTTAGCGTGTCTTCGGCAGTGAACGGCCGTGGCGTGATGCCGATCAGGTCGAACTCCATCGGTTTGGGGTGGCTGGCCTGCCAGGCGTTGACGCCCTCGAGGTAGGCCTGCAAGGCTTGCCAGGCGGGCGATTGGTGGTCCTGGCGCTGAGCCATCAGCGCAGCCTGCTCGCGGATGCGCAGGCTGCGAAACAGGGTGTCGGTGGGCAGCAGCTTGTCGCCCAACACTTCGGCCAGCTCGCCACGGGCCAGGCGGCGCATGATCTCCATCTGGAACAAACGGTCCTGGGCATGCACGTAGCCCAGGGCGCGGTACAGGTCCGCTTCGCTCTGTGCTTGCAGATGAGGCACGCCGCGGGCGTCGTAGCGCACGCTGACCGGGCCTTGCAGCCCGGCCATGGCCACTTCGCCCTCACGCTGCGGCAGCTTGCCGTGCACGTACCAGTAACCGGCACCAGCGGCTAAGGCAACGACCACGGCCAACAGGGTCAGGCTGCGCTTCATCGAAACTCCTTGTGCATTCGAAGGGAAACTGTGGTCCGATCATCAACGGATTCGCGAACAGAGCATAGCCCTCTCAAAGGAGTTTCCATGTCCCTCAGCGAAAAACAGAAAATGCTCAGTGGCCAGCTCTACCACGCCGGCTGCCCCGAGCTGCAGGCCGAGCAGATTGCCAACAAGCACTGGATGCACCGCTACAACAACAGCGTCGAGCTGCTCAATGACGCGCGCAACGGTCTGCTGGCCGAGCACTTCGGCCATGTCGGCGAAGGTACGGTGATCCGCCCGCCGTTCTACTGCGACTACGGCTACAACATCAGCGTCGGGCGCAACACGTTCATGAACTTCAACTGCGTGATCCTCGATGTGGTGCCGGTGCGCATCGGCGACGACTGCCAGATCGGCCCCAACGTGCAGATCTACACGGCTGACCACCCGCTCGACCCCGAGGTCCGCCGGAGCGGGCTGGAAAGCGGGAGACCGGTGACCATTGGCGACAACGTGTGGATCGGCGGGGCGGCGATCATCCTGCCGGGGGTGACCATTGGTGACAATGCCGTGATTGGAGCTGGCAGCGTGGTGACCCGTGATATACCCGCCGGGGCGACGGCGGTGGGCAACCCGGCGCGAGTGCGTCAGCCGGCCCATGGGCAGTAGCAGCCCAGGCCCACGGTATTGGCGGCGCTGACTTTGCGGCCGGCCAGCAGCGTCTTTATGATCGGTTCGATGAAGCTGTTGCTGGCGTTGCACACGGCGCCTTCGCTGTAGGGGCCGAAGTAGGCCAGGTTACCTTGGCGGTCCCAGATGGCCACGGCGGGAGAGGCGGGCAAATGTTCGCTGCCGGGCAAGTGGGCGATGGGTTGCAGGCTGCTCAGGTTGGCGGGTAGCTGGCCGTGGCTGCCAGCTTTCTGCAGGACGTGGAAGGTCACGCCCTGGCCTGCGAACTGGGTGATCAGCTCGCCAAGGTGCTGCTGGTTGCCAACGTTGCACGGACAGGCCGGGTCCCAGAAGTGCACCACGCGGACCGGGCCGGGGCCGGCGAGGTCGGCGGGCAGTTGCAGCTGGCTGCCGTCGAAAAAGGTGGTCTGGTTGTCGAACGGGCGCAGGTAGCGGGACTGGAAAGTGGCGTAGGCCTGCCAGAGCACAAGTGCGCAGAGCACCAGTGCGAGGCCCGCCGATATCTGTCTGATGGTTCGAATCTTCATGAAGTGTCCGCGGCCTTCCTGTGGGAGCGGCCTGTTCGAGGTGAGCAAGCTTGCCACGACGCCGGCCAGAGCTGAATATCCCAGATCAATACTCGTTCCGCCTTGGATGTACTTGATGCCCGCTGCCTTTCATCCCGATCTCCTGCGTGCCAGCCTCGCGCCGTTGGCCAGACGCCAGCCGTTGGCCGCGCAGGCGCAGGACTACCAGCGCTTCTATGGCCTGAACCTGCCGGCGCAGAGCTGGCTTGGCGGTTTCCAGGCCGCGGGGTTCGAACTGGTCGGGCAGGTCTGGTTGCCTGAACAGCCGGTCGCGACGTTATTCTTGCTGCACGGCTACTACGACCACATGGGCCTCTATCGCCATGTGATCAACTGGGCGCTGAAGCGCGGTTACGCGGTGATCAGCTGTGACCTGCCAGGTCACGGCCTGTCCAGTGGCGAGCGCGCCAGCATCAGCGATTTCGCGTTGTACCAGCAGGTGCTGGAGGCCTTGTTCGAACAGGCGCGTGGCCTGGAGCTGCCACGGCCCTGGCACCTGTGCGGGCAGAGCACCGGTGGCGCCATCGCTGTCGATCACTTGCTGAACGAAGGCGAGCGCAGCCCCATCGATGGCGAGGTGATCCTGCTGGCGCCGCTGGTGCGGCCCCGGTCCTGGCGCTGGTCGAAATTCAGTTATCGGGTATTGCGCCACTTCGTCAACGGCATCGAGCGGCGCTTCAGCGAGAACACCAACGACCCGACCTTCCTGCCCTTCCTCGAAGCCGACCCGCTGCAACCGCGGCGGCTGCCCACGGCCTGGGTCGGCGCTTTGATTGCCTGGGTCAAGCGTATCGAGGCGGCGCCGCACTGCGCGCGACGGCCATTGATCGTGCAGGGCGAAGCGGACGGTACGGTGGATTGGCCCTACAACCTCGAAGTGCTCAAGGCCAAGTTCAGCGAGCCACAGATCCTGATGTTGCCCGAAGCTCGCCATCACCTGGCCAATGAGCTGCCGGACATTCGCCGGCGTTACTTCGATTTCATCGAGCAGCGCCTGGGCTGATCATTTGAGGTCGGCGCTGTTCTGGCCCACCGCCAGGCCGGCACGCACCGCAGCCACGGCGGCCTGGTAATAAGCCTTGCCGTCTGGCGACTCGGCGAAGGTGGCGAATTCTTCCAGCTCGTCGTCGGACAGGTCGCGGTAGACGTACAGCAAGGTATTGTTCAGGTCTTCGCCGATCTGCCCCATCAGACGCTGGCGCTGGCCGTCGAGCAGGCTTTGGGCCTGGGTGGCGCCGAACAGGCCGGGGATCATCGAGCTCAGGCTGTCGGCGGCTACGCCGGCGATCGCCAGGCTGACTTCGGCGCCGGCCTCGCGGGCTGGAAGGGCCCGGGCCAGGTGGCCTATGACCAGCAAGCGATTGTCGCTGGCCTGCATCTTCGGCAGGCCCTTGGCGTTCTTGGCCAGCTGGTCCTTGCGCGTGGCCAGCAGCTCGGCGGCGACAATCTTGCGCCCCAGCGGCGACTGGAAGAAGGCCAGCGCCGGCGCCGGGTTGGGCAACGTGCTGCGCAGCATGGCCAAGGCACGATTGTCCATTGCCTGGGCCTGGAAGCGCTGGTTGCTGTTGTTGACCAGCGCCTGGTAAACCGCAGGTGGCAGGCTGTTGCGGTAGCGCTGCTGGGCCGCGCTCACGGCATCGGAAAAGTGGGCGCGCTGGTCGGGCCAGCCGGCGGCCTTGTACAGTTGATCAAGGGTGTCTGCCCAGACAGGCATGGTGCAGATCATCAGCAGAAGCAGGGAAAACAGACGGCGCATTCAGGACTCCTGTCGGCAGGCGGCTATTGTCCTAGGCCCGGCGCCGTTTTGTCGAGCAATCCGAGCGCTTCTCAGCCAAGTGGCGCTGTGCGCCGACAGGGCGAATGGATATGATGCGCGCCATGCACATCTCCCCTGAAAACCCGATGCTTGCGGCCGTCGTCGACGATCTGGCCACCCGTGGCTGGTCGCAGCAGGCGCTCTTCCTGCCTGCCGACCTGGTGCGCGCGCTGGCGGCTGAATGCCGGCGCCGTGATGCCGAAGGCGAACTCAACCCGGCCGGCGTCGGGCGCGGTGATGCCCAGGAGGTGCGCGAGAGCATTCGCGGTGACCAGATCCAGTGGATCGACCCCGGCCAGGCCGAGGCCTGCGACCAGTACCTGGCGGCGATGGACCAGTTGCGTCAGGCCATCAACCAGGGCCTGTTCCTGGGCCTGGAAGATTTCGAATGCCACTTCGCCCTGTATCCACCGGGGGCGTTCTATCGCCGGCATCTGGACCGCTTCCGCGACGATGACCGGCGCATGGTGTCGGCGGTGCTCTATCTGAACGAAGACTGGCTGCCGGAGGACGGCGGGCAGCTGCGCATGTTCCTGGCGGACGATGTCGAGCACGATGTGCAGCCGGTGGCAGGTTGCCTGGCGATATTCCTTTCCGGTGAGGTGCCGCACGAAGTGCTGCCGGCCAGGCGCGAGCGCCTGTCGTTGACCGGCTGGTTCCGGCGCCGTGGCAATGACCCGTTCTGATCTGCCCAAGGTGCTGGTGAGCGCCTGCCTGCTGGGCCAGCCGGTGCGCTATGACGGTCGGGCCAGTGGGCATCCCGATGTGTTGCGGCAGTGGCAGGCTGAAGGGCGTGTGGTGCCCTTGTGCCCGGAGGTGGCGGGCGGTTTGCCGACACCGCGGCCACCGGCGGAGATCCCCGGAGGTCAGGGCTCGCAGGTGCTCGCGGGTGAAGTGCAGGTGCTGACGGTGACCGGCGAGGATGTCACTGGCGAATTTCTCGCCGGGGCACAGCAGGCGCTGGCGCTGGTGCGGCGGCATGGCATTGGGGTGGCGGTGCTGAAGGCGGGCAGCCCTTCGTGTGGCAACCGCTTGACCTACGATGGCACCTTCAGCGGGGTGAAGGTGCCGGGCGAGGGGGTGACCACGGCATTGCTGCGGCGTGAGGGCGTGCAGGTCTTCAGTGAGCTGGAGCTGGAACAAGCGCAGCAGGCGTTGGCTCGCCTGCCTGCATGGCCTTGAACCACTTATTCTCCAGCTCCTCCGTGCGGCCTTTTTCCTTAAGGCGGTCGAGCGCTTTGTTCAACGCGGTCTCGAACGCCGGGTTGTCCTTCTGGAAAGGGATCACCAGCTTCTTGTCGCCAAATGCTTGGCTCACATCGAACGAGCCATCCGACTTCAGCGATTCGCTCGCCGGGGTCAGGGCGATGTCGTACGTGCCCTTTTCCACACCTGGCAGGACTTCCGCTGCCGTCGCCTCGACAAAATCGGCACGCAGGCCCAGTTCACTGGCCAGATCCTGGCCAAACTCGATTTCAAAGCCGGTCAGGCGTTCGCTCTGCTGATCCTTGAATGAATAGGGTGCGTTGTCGGGCTGCACGGCAATGCGCAGTTCGCCCCGGTCGTTGATGTCGTCTATCAGCTCGGCCTGAGCCAATGGAGTGATCAGTACTGCCAGCAGTACGCCTATGGTCGAACGCATGTAATGCCCCTTTTTCTTCAGCAGATGAGTAACTTTCGCCGCGACTTTCTTCCCCGTCGCAGTCGAGCGCAGCCTATGACCTTGAAGCCTTGGCGAGGTTTAACCCTAACTGAAATATTTGTCTTTGTGGGCTATCGTGAACTACCGCCGCCATTCGTTTAACTGGCAGCGGTCAATAAGTGAATCAAGGAGAAGTGAATGAACAGCCTATTTTCGCGTGCTGCCGTAGCGGGTTTGCTGGTGGGCGTCTCGGTGTTCGCCAGCGCCGCTGATGCCCTGAAGAGCCAGGAGCCGCCCGCGGGTGCCAAGGTTTCCATCCTTTCCCCCAAAGATGGCGAGCAGGTCGCCGCGACATTCACCGTCAAGTTCGGCATCGAGGGCATGCAACTCAAGCCTGCGGGAGACCAGACCCCGCATACCGGCCACCATCACCTGCTGGTGGATGTGGACAAGGAACCTGTAGCCGACATGCCGCTGCCGACCAGCCTGATGCCGGCAGCTGGTACCGCGTTGCCGGCCGGCCCGCAAGTGCTGCACTTCGGCAAGGCGCAAACCGAAACGACCATCACCTTGACGCCGGGCAAGCACACCCTGCAACTGGTGCTGGGTGACCAATATCACGTGCCATTCAAGCCAAGTGTCGAATCGAAGAAGATCACTGTTGAAGTGAAATAAAAAAGGGAGGCCGCCAGGGCCTCCCTTTTTCTTGCCGCCAGCGACCTTAGAACAGGACGCGCGAACGGATGGTGCCCTTGACCTGTTGCAGTTTTTCTTGCGCCAGGTCGGAGTACTCGGCGTCAACGTCGATCACCACGTAACCCACTTTCTCGTTGGTCTGCAGGAACTGACCGGAGATGTTGATGCCGTTCTCGGCGAAGACCTTGTTGATCTCGCTGAGCACGCCCGGGATGTTTTCGTGGATGTGCAGCAGGCGGTGCTTGCCTGGGTGTGCTGGCAAGGCAACTTCCGGGAAGTTGACCGAGGAAACGGAAGTACCGTTGTCGCTGTACTTGACCAGCTTCTCGGCGACTTCCAGGCCGATGTTGGCCTGGGCTTCGGCGGTGGAACCACCGATGTGCGGGGTCAGGATCACGTTGTCCAGGCCACGCAGCGGGCTTTCGAACTCTTCGTCGTTGGAGCGCGGCTCGACCGGGAACACGTCGATGGCAGCGCCGATCAGGTGCTTGTCCTTGATTGCGGCAGCCAGGTGGTCCAGTTCGACCACGGTGCCACGGGCGGCGTTGATCAGGATCGAGCCCTTCTTCATCGCACGGATTTCTTTCTCGCCGATCATCCACTGGGTGGACGGCAGTTCAGGCACGTGCAGCGAAACGATGTCGGCCAGGCCCAGCAGCTCGTTGAGGCTGGTGACCTGTACAGCGTTGCCCAGCGGCAGCTTGGTCAGCGGGTCGTAGAAGTACACTTGCATGCCCAGGTTTTCTGCCAGGACCGACAGTTGGGTACCGATCGAGCCGTAGCCGACGATGCCCAGCTTCTTGCCGCGGATCTCGAACGAGTTGGCTGCGCTCTTGATCCAGCCGCCACGGTGGCAGGAAGCGTTCTTCTCAGGGATGCCGCGCAGCAGCAGGATGGCCTCGGCCAGCACCAGTTCGGCCACCGAACGGGTGTTGGAGTAAGGTGCGTTGAAGACGGCGATGCCACGCTCGCGGGCTGCTGCCAGGTCGACCTGGTTGGTGCCGATGCAGAAGCAGCCGACGGCGACCAGTTTCTTGGCGCAGTCGAAGATTTCCTCGGTCAGTTGGGTGCGCGAGCGGATGCCGATGAAGTGGGCATCGGCGATCTTTTCCTTCAGCTCGGCATCCGGCAATGAACCGGTGAGGTATTCGATGTTGGTGTAGCCGGCAGCCTTGAGGGTATCGACTGCGTTCTGGTGCACACCTTCAAGAAGAAGGAACCGGATCTTGCTCTTGTCGAGAGAAGTCTTGCTCATCTGCGTAAACCTGTATCCCGGAGAAAAAATGGCGAGGACTGATGCCAGGCGCTACGGCAGCCTTAGCATGAACAGCGGGGGGGCTATGCTAGCATACGCGACACAATCTGAGCTTATCCCGACAGGTGAAGTGTGCTCAGGGTGACTATGAATAAGTCGAGAGTTCCAGCGATGACCCACCCCGCTGTAATTGATGAACTGATGACCCTTGTCGACCCTGGCAAGGTCCTGACCGACCCCGTTTCCCTGGACGCCTACGGCAAGGACTGGACCAAGCACTACCCACCCGCGCCCACGGCCATCGTGTTCCCCAAGACCGTAGAACAGGTGCAGGCCATCGTCCGCTGGGCCAACCAGCACCACGTTGCACTGGTACCGTCCGGCGGGCGTACCGGGCTTTCCGCCGGGGCTGTGGCGGCCAATGGCGAAGTCGTGGTCGCCTTCGACTACATGAACCAGATTGTCGGTTTCAATGCCTTCGACCGCACCGTAGTGTGCCAGCCCGGGGTGATCACCCGGCAGTTGCAGGCCTTTGCCGAAGAACACGGCCTTTATTACCCGGTGGACTTCGCCTCCAGCGGCTCCAGCCAGATTGGCGGCAATATCGGCACCAATGCCGGCGGCATCAAGGTCATCCGTTACGGCATGACCCGCAACTGGGTGGCTGGTCTGAAAGTGGTCACCGGCAAGGGCGAACTGCTGGAACTGAACAAAGACCTGATCAAGAACGCCACGGGCTACGATCTGCGTCAGCTGTTCATCGGCGCCGAAGGCACCCTGGGCTTCGTGGTGGAAGCGACCATGCGCCTGGATCGTGCCCCGCGCAACCTCACGGCGATGGTGCTGGGCACGCCGGATTTCGACTCGATCATGCCGGTGCTGCATGCCTTCCAGGGCAAGCTCGACCTGACCGCCTTCGAGTTTTTTTCCGACAAGGGCCTGGCCAGGATCATGGCCCGTGGCGATGTGCCTGCCCCGTTCGCCACCGACTGCCCGTTCTACGCCTTGCTGGAGTTCGAAGCCAGCACCGATGAAGTTGCCAACGAAGCGCTGGCCACCTTCGAGCATTGTGTCGAGCAGGGCTGGGTGCTGGATGGGGTGATGAGCCAGAGCGAAACCCAGCTGAAGAACCTGTGGAAACTGCGCGAGTACCTTTCCGAGACCATTTCCCACTGGACGCCCTACAAGAACGACATTTCCGTCACCGTTTCCAAGGTACCGGCGTTCCTGCGCGATATCGATGCCATCGTCAGCGAGCATTATCCGGACTATGAGGTGGTCTGGTACGGCCACATCGGTGACGGCAACCTGCACCTGAACATCCTCAAGCCCGAGCACATGAGCAAGGATGACTTCTTCGCCTCATGCACCAAGGTCAACAAGTGGGTGTTCGAGATCGTCCAGCGCTACAACGGCTCGATCTCTGCCGAGCACGGCGTGGGCATGACCAAGCGCGACTACCTGGGCTACAGCCGCTCGCCCGAAGAAATTGCCTGCATGAAGGCAATAAAGGCCGTCTTCGACCCTAACGGCATCATGAATCCGGGTAAGATCTTCGCTCCTGAACAAAAGCAGTAAGCAAAGGAGTCGGCAATGAGTTACCAGCACCAGTACGTAGACGGCACGCGCATTCATTTCCCGCTGGGCAAGGTAGTGTGCATCGGCCGCAACTACGCCGAACACGCCAAGGAACTGGACAACCCCATTCCTGCCGAACCGCTGCTGTTCATCAAGCCGGGCAGCTGCGTGGTGCCATTGGAAGGCGGGTTCAAGATCCCGACCGACCGTGGCTCGGTGCACTACGAGGCGGAAATTGCCGTGTTGCTGGGCAAGCCGCTGTCGTCCAGTGCGTCCGAGGAAGAAGTGCTGGATGCCATTTCCGGCTACGCCCCGGCGCTGGACCTGACCCTGCGCGACGTGCAGGCCAAGCTCAAGGAAAAGGGCCTGCCGTGGGAGCTGTGCAAGAGCTTTGATGGTGCTTGCGTGCTGCCACCGTTCGTTTCCGCAGCGTCCTTTGAAGATGTGACCGATATTCCGGTGCGCCTGACCATCAATGGTGAAGTGCGCCAGGACGGCAACAGCGCGATGATGCTCAACCCTATCGTGCCGATCATCCAGTACATGGCGGCGCATTTCTCGCTGCAGGCAGGGGATGTGATCCTGACCGGCACGCCGGCCGGTGTCGGGCCGTTCAATGTCGGTGACGAGCTGGTGCTGGAGCTGCCGGGCGTCTGCCGCTTCGAGAGCCGGGTGCTCTGAGCCCATACCGCGGCGGCCTTCTTCGCGGGCTCGCCCGCTCCCACAGGTGATGCACAAGCCTCAGGCTCTATGCGATCCCTGTGTGCGGGCGTGCCCGCGAAGAGGCTGGCGCGGTTTACCGATTTTTTCACACCCCATCCGGATAATGCGCGGATCTTCGCCCATGTCCCCAGGAATTTCGCATGCCAGCATCCTCCAGCGCATCCGCATCCCCCAAGCGCCGCTTCTACCTGCGCTGGACCTTCGGCCTGGCCGTTGCGGCGGTGATCGGTTACGGCGTGGCCGTGGCCATGCACTGGGATGACCGCGGCATGCTGTGGGTCAAGGAAGGCTTCGAAACCAGCGCCGAGCGTAGCGAAAGCGTGTGGCTGCCGGACTATCAGGTCGACATCGACGGCAAAGTGTTGCCGGGCATGGAGGATGACGAAGCTTCGGACATCGCCTACAGCCCGCACACTCGCACGTTGTTCGCGGTGATGGGCAAGAACCCGTACCTGGTCGAGCTCAGTCTCGACGGCGACGTGCTGCGCAAGATACCGCTGGTGGGCTGGAACAACCCGGAAGGCGTCGCCGTGATGGAAGATGGCCATTTGGCGATCACCGATGAACGCCTGCACGACCTGACCGTGGTCAAGGTGGATGCCCAGACCGTTTCGCTGAACCACGCGGATTTCCAGAGTTACGACCTGGGCGAGTCGATGAAGCGCAACAAGGGCTTCGAAGGCGTCGCCTGGGACCCGATGCGCCAGCGCCTGGTGATCGGTGAGGAGCGGCCGCCGAAGCTGTACACCTGGAGCAGCGACGGGCGCAGCCCGCTCAAGGGTGACAAACAGGTCTTGGCCAACGACGAACTCGACTTGCGTAACCTGTCGGCCCTGGGTGTCGACCCGCGCACGGGGCATCTGTTGGTGTTGTCGGCCGACTCCAACATGCTGCTGGAGCTTGATGAGCAGGGTCAGCAGGTCAGCTTCATGACCTTGTTGGGAGGTTTCAACGGCCTGCAGCACACCATCCCGCGTGCCGAAGGCGTTGCCATGGACGATCAGGGCAACCTGTACATGGTCAGCGAGCCGAACCTGTTCTATCGCTTCAAGAAGAACGACTGACCGGGTACCTCGGCTCGCTCGGGCTCGCCGTTACTCGGCCTTGAGGGTCTTCACGCCTTCGGCGGTACCCAGCAACAGCAGGTCCGCCGGGCGCGCCGCGAACAGGCCGTTGGTCACCACGCCGACAATGGCGTTGATCTGTGCTTCCAGCTCAACCGGATTGGTGATGTGCAAGTTGTACACATCGAGGATCACGTTACCGTTGTCGGTTACCACGCCCTCGCGGTACACCGGGTCACCGCCCAGCTTGACCAGCTGACGCGCAACGTGGCTGCGGGCCATCGGGATGACCTCGACCGGCAGCGGGAAGGCGCCCAGCACCGGCACCAGCTTGCTGCCGTCGGCGATGCAGATGAAGGTCTTGGCCACGGCCGCGACGATCTTCTCGCGAGTCAGGGCCGCGCCGCCGCCCTTGATCAGGTTCAGGTGCGCGTCGCTTTCGTCGGCGCCATCGACATAGAACTCCAGCTCGCTGACGCTGTTCAGCTCATAGACCGGGATGCCATGGCCCTTCAGACGCTGGGCGGTGGCCTCGGAGCTGGCGACCGCGCCATCGAAGGCGGCCTTGTGCTGGGCCAGGGCGTCGATGAAGAAATTGGCGGTCGAACCGGTGCCGACGCCGACGACGCTCTTTTCATCCAGCTTTGGCAGAATGAAGTCGACAGCGGCCTGGGCGACGGCCTGTTTGAGTTGGTCCTGGGTCATGCGGGCTCCGGAAAGGGGCAGGGCGGTAGTCAAAGGAGCCTAGTATAACGGCTCGGGCGGCTTTGCTGTGGTCGCCCGACGTAGCGCTGGGGTAGACTCGCAGCCCTTGTCCCGCGGCCAGTGATGCTTTCCCGATGCTCGAACAGTACGTCAAGAAGATCCTCACCTCGCGCGTCTACGACGTCGCTGTCGAAACCCCGTTGCAGAGCGCCGGGCAGCTGAGCAAGCGCCTGGGCAACCAGATTCTGCTCAAGCGCGAAGACCTGCAGCCGGTGTTCTCGTTCAAGATCCGCGGGGCGTACAACAAGCTGGCGCAGCTGACCCAGGAAGAGCTGGCCCGCGGCGTGGTGACTGCTTCGGCTGGCAACCACGCCCAGGGCGTGGCCCTGGCGGCCCGGGAGCTGGGCATCAAGGCCACCATCGTGATGCCCAAGACCACGCCGGAGATCAAGGTTGAAGGTGTGCGCTCGCGCGGCGGCAAGGTAGTGCTGCATGGCGATTCGTTCCCGGAAGCGCTGGCCTACTCGCTGAAGCTGGTCGACGAGAAAGGCTTCGTCTATATCCACCCCTATGACGACCCGCACACCATTGCCGGCCAAGGCACCGTGGCGATGGAAATCCTTCGTCAACATCCGGGGCAACTGGACGCGATCTTCGTCCCGGTGGGCGGCGGGGGCCTGATTGCCGGCATTGCCGCCTATGTGAAGTACCTGCGCCCGGAAATCAAGGTGATCGGCGTCGAGCCGGACGATTCCAACTGCCTGCAGGCAGCGATGGCGGCTGGCGAGCGCGTGGTGCTGCCACAGGTCGGGCTGTTCGCCGATGGCGTGGCGGTGGCGCAGATTGGCCAGCACACCTTCGACATCTGCCGCCACCATGTGGATGAGGTGGTGACTGTCAGTACCGATGAAATCTGCGCGGCAATCAAGGATATCTACGACGATACCCGATCGATCACCGAACCTGCCGGCGCGTTGGGCGTGGCGGGTATCAAGAAGTATGTCGAGCTCAGTGGCGTGACCGGGCAGACCTTGGTTGCCATCGACTCGGGCGCCAACGTCAACTTCGACCGCCTGCGCCATGTGGCTGAACGTGCCGAGCTGGGCGAGAGGCGCGAAGCCATCATCGCCGTGACCATCCCCGAGCGCCCGGGCAGTTTCAAGGCATTCTGTGAGGCCGTCGGCAAGCGTCAGATCACCGAATTCAACTACCGCAAGCACACCTCCGATGAGGCGCACATCTTCGTCGGCGTGCAGACCCACCCGGAAAACGACCCCCGCGCCGCGCTGGTGCAGCACCTGATCGAGCAGGGCTTCCCGGTGACCGACCTGACCGACAACGAACTGGCCAAGCTGCACATCCGGCACATGGTCGGTGGGCATTCGGCCGGTGCCAGCGACGAGATCGTGCTGCGCTTCGAGTTCCCCGAGCGGCCGGGGGCGTTGTTCAACTTCCTCACCAAGCTGGGTGGGCGCTGGAACATCTCGATGTTCCACTACCGCAACCACGGTGCGGCTGACGGGCGCGTGGTGGCAGGCTTGCAGGTGCCGGAGGACGAACGCCACCTGGTACCGGCGGCGCTGGCCAAGATCGGTTACCCGTACTGGGACGAGACAGACAACCCGGCGTACAAGCTGTTCCTGGGTTGAGCGGCTAAGCTTGGCTTATTGCTCAAGGATGTGAAGACATGGAACACCTCACCACCCTCAAGGCCCTGCACATCACCGCCACCGTGCTGTTGCTGCTGGGCGCCCTCGGGCTGACGGCCTGGACCGTGCGCGCCCGTCGCCACGGCGATGCCCAGGCCTACGCCAAGCTGCTGCGCCGCCCGCTGGTGTTCGTCTGGGGGGGGATGGGGCTGTGCCTGTTGAGCATGCCGTTCACTGGCTGGTGGCTGGTGCATCTGGTGGGGTGGCCGCTGGGGCAGACCTGGGTGCTGGCCTCCAGCGTCCTCTATACCTTGGGCGCGTTTGCCGGATGGTGGCTGCTGGTGCGGCTGAACCGGCTGCGCAAGGCTGAAGTGGTGGGGTTGCGCTTCACCCTGGCCCTGGCGGTGTTCAGCGGGGTGTGTTTGCTGTCCATCGCCGGCTTGATGGGCGCCAAGCCGGTCTGAAGCTTGGGCAGGGCTTCGCGCGCCATTGCGATACGAGGAGTTTTCACCGCACTGCACATAAGCGTGGCGGGCGCGTTGCTGCGCTCGCAGGCTTTGTGGAACAATGCGGTGACATGCGTTTGCGAGGTTGCTGCCGTGATCGACCCCGATGGTTTTCGCCCCAATGTTGGGATCATTCTTACGAATGATGCCGGGCAGGTGCTATGGGCTCGACGGATCAACCAGGATGCCTGGCAATTCCCCCAGGGTGGTATCAACCCTGACGAGACGCCAGAAGATGCCCTGTACCGCGAGCTGAACGAAGAAGTTGGCCTTGAACGCGACGATGTGGAAATTCTTGCCTGCACCCGCGGCTGGTTGCGTTATCGTTTACCCCAGCGGCTGGTCCGCACCCACAGCCAACCGCTGTGCATCGGCCAGAAGCAAAAGTGGTTTCTGCTGCGCCTGGTGAGCAATGAACAACGGGTGCGGATGGACCTGACCGGCAAGCCGGAGTTCGACGGCTGGCGCTGGGTCAGCTATTGGTATCCGCTGGGCCAGGTGGTGACATTCAAACGTGAAGTCTACCGCCGCGCCCTGAAAGAGCTTGCACCGCGTCTGCTGACGCGCGACTGACCACGGAGTTCGACCCCGAGCCATGCTCAATACGCTGCGCAAGATCGTCCAGGAAGTGAACTCCGCCAAAGATCTCAAGACGGCGTTGGGGATCATTGTCTTGCGCGTCAAGGAGGCCATGGGCAGCCAGGTCTGCTCGGTGTACCTGCTCGACCCGGAAACCAACCGCTTCGTACTGATGGCCACCGAAGGCCTGAACAAGCGTTCCATCGGCAAGGTCAGCATGGCCCCCAACGAGGGCCTGGTCGGCCTGGTCGGTACCCGGGAAGAGCCGCTGAACCTGGAAAACGCCGCCGATCACCCGCGTTATCGCTACTTCGCCGAAACCGGCGAAGAGAAATTTGCCTCCTTCCTCGGTGCGCCGATCATCCACCACCGCCGCGTGGTCGGGGTACTGGTCATCCAGCAGAAGGAGCGTCGCCAGTTCGATGAAGGTGAAGAAGCCTTCCTCGTCACCATGAGCGCCCAGCTCGCCGGGGTTATCGCCCATGCCGAAGCCACGGGCTCGATCCGCGGCCTGGGTCGCCAGGGCAAGGGCATTCAGGAAGCGCGCTTCGTCGGTGTACCTGGCTCGCCAGGCGCTGCTGTCGGGCGTGCCGTGGTCATGCTGCCACCGGCCGACCTGGAAGTGGTGCCGGACAAGACCGTCGATGACATCGACGCCGAGCTGAAACTGTTCCAGAACGCCCTTGAAGGCGTGCGTGAAGACATGCGCAAGCTGTCGGCCAAGCTGGCGACCCAGCTGCGCCCGGAAGAGCGCGCACTGTTCGATGTGTACCTGATGATGCTCGAAGACGCCGCCCTCGGCGGCGAAGTGATCGAAGTCATCAAGACCGGCCAGTGGGCTCAAGGTGCCTTGCGCCAGGTGGTTGGCGAGCACGTCAACCGTTTCGAGCTGATGGACGACGACTACCTGCGCGAGCGCGCCTCGGATGTTAAGGACCTTGGCCGGCGCTTGCTGGCCTACCTGCAGGAAGCCCGCTCGCAGTCGCTGGTGTATGCCGACAACACCATCCTGGTCAGCGAAGAGCTGACCCCGGCGATGCTCGGCGAAGTGCCGGAGGGCAAGCTGGCAGGCCTGGTTTCGGTACTGGGTTCGGGCAACTCCCACGTCGCCATCCTCGCCCGTGCCATGGGCATCCCGACGGTGATGGGCCTGGTCGACCTACCGTATTCCAAGGTCGACGGCATCGAGATGATCGTCGACGGCTACAAGGGCGAGGTGTTCACCAACCCCAGTGAGGTGCTGCGCAAGCAGTACAGCGATGTGGTCGAGGAAGAGCGCCAGCTGGCCCAAGGCCTCGACGCCCTGCGTGAACTGCCGTGCGTCACCCCCGACGGCCACCGCATGCCGTTGTGGGTCAACACCGGCCTGCTCGCCGATGTGGCCCGCGCCCAGCAGCGCGGGGCCGAAGGGGTTGGCCTGTACCGCACCGAAGTGCCGTTCATGATCAACCAGCGCTTTCCCAGCGAGAAGGAGCAGCTGGCGATCTACCGCGAGCAACTGGCGGCCTTCCACCCGCTGCCGGTGACCATGCGTACCCTCGACATCGGTGGCGACAAGGCGCTTTCGTACTTCCCGATCAAGGAAGAAAACCCGTTCCTCGGCTGGCGCGGCATCCGCGTCACCCTCGATCACCCGGAAATCTTCCTGGTGCAGACCCGCGCCATGCTCAAGGCCAGCGAGGGCCTGAACAACCTGCGCATCCTGCTGCCGATGATTTCCGGCATTCACGAGCTGGAAGAGGCGCTGCATCTGATCCACCGTGCCTGGGGGGAGGTACGCGACGAAGGCACCGACGTGCCGATGCCGCCAGTGGGCGTGATGGTGGAAATCCCTGCGGCGGTGTACCAGACCAGGGAGCTGGCGCGGCAGGTGGACTTCCTCTCGGTCGGTTCCAACGACCTCACCCAGTACCTGTTGGCGGTGGACCGCAACAACCCGCGGGTCGCCGACCTTTACGACTACCTGCACCCGGCGGTGCTGCAGGCGCTCAATACCGTGGTGCGTGATGCCCATGGCGAAGGCAAGCCGGTGAGCATCTGCGGCGAGATGGCCGGTGACCCGGCGGCAGCGATCCTGTTGATGGCCATGGGCTTCGACAGCCTGTCGATGAACGCCACCAACTTGCCGAAAGTGAAGTGGATGCTGCGCCAGGTGAACATGAGCAAGGCCAAGGAGTTGCTCGTTGAAGCCTTGAGCCATGACAACCCGCAAGTTATCCACAGCTCGCTGCAGCTGGCCCTGAAGAACCTAGGCCTGGCGCGGATGATCGGGCCCGGGGCCAACAAGTCCCTCTGAATTTGAGGTTGCCTGTACCGGCCTCTTCGCGGGCACGCCCGCTCCCACAGGCACAGCGCGATCCCTGTGGGAGCGGGCGTGCCCGCGAAGAGGCCGGTGAATTCAACATCACACTTCCAGGCTGACTTCCCCAAGATGCCCGCCAAATGGCCCGAAGCTGCGCTCAACCAGCCGCCTTCTCCCCTGATCATCGACAATCAGCACGGTACTCGCCCGAGTGCCATAGTTCTGGCTGGCAATAAACACACTCGACAGCAACTTCTCGGTCGCCACCCCTACGCCTGTCTCCGGTAACTCACCGTCGGCTGCCGGCTCGTTGTCTGCCAGCAACGCCAACAACCGCTGTGGATCTGCCGTGTCCAGCATCTCCTGCAACCCGGTGCGCGCTTTCACCAGCTTCGGCCACGGCGTATCCAGCCCGGCATTGGACAGCCCGTACACCCCGGCCTCCAGCAAGCGTGGCGCCACATCCCGGGCATGCAGGTAGCCCAGCTGATGACCATCACCCACCAGCAAGTTGAACCCTGAATACTGCCCGCTGCGGCTGGCGACCTGGTCGAGGTAGGCCTCTACTCCCAGTTCACCCTGAAGATATGCCGCCACCAGCTCGCCGCGCGAGCGCGGCCCCAGCACCTGGCCAGGGTCGCGGATATTGGTCAGCGCCGCAAAGCGCCCCTGCGGGCCAACGCCCAGCCAGGTACCGCCCGCTTCAAGGTCGCGCCCGGCATGTACCCCGGGCGCATCGTCCCAGGCAGCCAGGGCCTGGGTCGGGCGGGCGTAGAACTCGTCACGGTTGGCCGCGACGATCAGCGGCAGGGCATGCCTGGGCCGCCAGGCGAATACGATCAGGCACATAGGTTGGGCCTCTGTGTTTTTGCCCACTGTACCCACTGCACGGGTGTCGATCCATCCTGTCACAGAGTTCACTAGAGCCCCGAGCCCGGCTTCCGTTACCATGCCGGATTGTTTTCTCGGGGAAGACGAATGGAATTCGTGCTCTATCTGCTGTTGGGTGCCTGCGCCGGCGTGCTGGCCGGGCTGTTCGGCGTGGGTGGCGGCATCATCATCGTGCCGGTGCTGGTGTTCAGCTTTACCTTGCAGGGCTTCGACGCGTCGGTGCTGACCCACCTGGCAGTGGGTACCTCGCTGGCGACCATCGTCTTCACCTCGATCAACGCCGTGCTCGAGCATCATCGCAAGGGCGCGGTGCAATGGCCGATCTTCGCCTGGATGACCCTCGGTATCCTCATCGGCGCCGGTATCGGCGCCAAGACCGCTTCGTTGATCCAGGGCCCGCAGTTGCAGAAGATCATCGGTGTATTCGCCCTGATCATCGCTGCGCAGATGGCCTTGGACCTCAAGCCCAAGGCCAGCCATGGCATCCCTGGCAAGCCGGCCTTGATTGGCGCCGGCGGCGTGATCGGTTGGGCTTCGGCGATCTTCGGCATCGGCGGCGGCTCGCTGACCGTGCCGTTCCTGACCTGGCGCGGCCTGCCGATGCAAAAGGCCGTGGCGACCTCGTCAGCCTGCGGCCTGCCGATTGCCTTGGCCAGCGCCCTGAGTTTCATGCTGCTGGGCTGGCACGAGGAACACCTGCCGCCCCACAGCCTGGGTTTCGTCTACCTGCCGGCGCTGATCGGCATTGCCGTGACCAGCATGTTTTTCGCACGCTTCGGCGCACGCCTGGCGCACAAGCTGTCGCCACGCCTGTTGAAACGCCTGTTCGCAGCCTTGCTGTTCTGCGTCGGCCTCAGCTTTCTGATTTGAATCGAGAGGAAGTTCCATGCTGCCTTACCCGCAGATAGACCCCGTGGCCGTAGCCCTCGGGCCACTGAAAATCCACTGGTACGGCCTGATGTACCTGGTCGGCATCGGCGGCGCCTGGCTGCTCGCCTCGCGCCGGCTCAACCGCTTCGACCCGACCTGGACCCGCGAGAAACTTTCCGACCTGGTGTTCTGGTTGTCGATGGGGGTGATCGTGGGCGGGCGCCTGGGTTACGTGCTGTTCTACGACCTGCATGCCTACCTGGCCAACCCGACGCTGATCTTCGAGGTCTGGAAAGGCGGCATGTCGTTCCACGGTGGCTTCATCGGTGTGATGCTGGCCGCGCTGTGGTTCGGCAAGCGCAACAACAAGTCGTTCTTCGAACTGATGGACTTCGTCGCGCCGCTGGTGCCGATCGGCCTGGGCGCCGGGCGCATCGGCAACTTCATCAACGCCGAGCTGTGGGGCAAGCCTACCGACGTGCCATGGGCGATGATCTTCCCACCGTTCAGCGACCCGGCCCAGCTGCCGCGCCACCCGTCCCAGCTGTACCAGTTCGCCCTGGAAGGCGTGGCGCTGTTCCTCATCCTCTGGCTGTTCTCGCGCAAGCCGCGGCCAACCATGGCGGTATCCGGGATGTTCGCGCTGTTCTACGGCATCTTCCGCTTCATCGTCGAATTCGTCCGGGTGCCAGACGCCCAGCTCGGTTACATCGCCTGGGGCTGGCTGACCATGGGTCAGATTCTCTGCGTGCCGATGATCCTGGCTGGCCTCGGCCTGATCTGGTGGGCTTATAATCGCAAGCCCACGGCGAAACCCGCCTGATTATTCCCACGGCAGGGGTGATCCCCCTGCCGTTTTCGTTACAGGTAAGCCATGAAACAGTATCTGGACCTGGTCCGCGACGTTATCGAAAACGGCACCCTGCAGGGCAATCGCACCGGCATCCGCACCATCAGCCTGCCGGGCGCCATGCTGCGTTTCGACCTGCAAAAAGGCTTCCCGGCCATCACTACGCGCAAGCTGGCGTTCAAGTCGGCGATCGGCGAGATGGTCGGCTTCCTGCGTGGCGTGAAGAACGCCGGTGAGTTCCGCGAACTGGGCTGCAAGGTCTGGGACCAGAACGCCAACGAGAACGCGCAGTGGCTGGCCAACCCGTTCCGCCAGGGCCATGACGACCTCGGCGAGATCTACGGCGTGCAATGGCGCCAGTGGCCGGGCTACAAGCGCATCCCGTTGAGCAACCCGGCAGCCATCGAAATGGCCGAGCAGGCCGGTTTCCGCCGCATCGCCCAGGACGAAGAGGATGGCGTGGCCTTCGTCATCCTGTACAAGGCCATCGACCAGGTGCGCCAGTGCCTGGATACCATCGCCAACGACCCAGGCAGCCGGCGCATCCTGTTCCACGGCTGGAACTGTGCCCAGCTCGACGAAATGGCCCTGCCCCCGTGCCATCTGTTGTACCAGTTCCACCCGAACGTCGAGACCAGGGAAATATCCCTGACGCTTTACATCCGCTCCAATGACCTGGGCCTGGGCACGCCATTCAACCTCACCGAAGGCGCGGCGCTGCTCTCGCTGTTCGGCCGCCTCACCGGCTACACCCCGCGCTGGTTCACCTACTTCATAGGCGATGCCCACGTGTATGAAAACCACTTGGACATGCTTAACGAGCAGCTCAAGCGCGAGCCGCTGGAAGCGCCGAAGTTGGTGATCAGCGACCGTGTGCCGGAGTTCGCCAAGACCGGCAAGTACGAGCCGGAGTGGTTGGAGAAGATCGAACCGAGCGACTTCAGCCTGGAAGGGTATGAGCACCATGCGCCGATGACGGCGCCGATGGCGGTGTAATTCTCCAGAATGCTGGGGGCGCTTTGCGCCCCTTTCGCGACGCAAGGCCGCTCCTACATCGACCGGCGTACGCAGTGCTTTTGTGGGAGCGGCCTTGTGTCGCGAAAGGGCTGCAAAGCAGCCCCAGCCATCTCAATGCCCGTGGCTTCGCCCCACATGCGAATGCTCGGTGTCCGGTACCGATACCGCGCCGTTCGTCTCCAGTTGCTGCAAGATCGCGCATTCCGCCCCTTGCGCATTGCAGCGCCGCCGCAGCTCCACCAGCTGCTCCTGCAACGCCACCAGGCCATCGATCCGCGCCTGCACATGCTCGATATGCTCATCGATCAGCGCATTGACACTGCCGCACGAGTCGTCAGGGCTATCGCGCAGGCGTAAAAGGCTGCGGATTTCATCCAGGGTCATGTCCAGCGTTCGGCAGTTGCGGATAAAGGTCAGCCGCTCGACATGGGCCTGGGTGTACTGCCGGTAATTACCTTCGGTGCGTGCCGGCTCCGGTAGCAATTGTTCGCGCTCGTAATAGCGGATGGTTTCCACGGCGCAGTCGGTGGCTTTGGCCAGTTCTCCGATTTTCATGACGAAATCTCCAGCAAGTGGCTTGACCCTATAGTGGCTACAGGGTGTTCACTTGGCAACAGGCTCAATTTAAGGATGACCCCATGAACCAGCCTGTCAGCCATGAACACAACCATCCACACGATCATGCCCATGGTGAACGAGACCATGGCCACGTCGCTCACGGTCACAGTTGCTGTGGCTCAAGCGCTGCGCCCGCGTTGGTGCAACTGAGCGAGAAGGCCAGCAGCCACGCCCAGCTCAGCCGCTTTCGCATCGACGCCATGGACTGCCCCACCGAGCAGACCCTGATCCAGGACAAGCTGGGCAAGCTGGCGGGCATCGAGCAGCTCGAATTCAACCTGATCAACCGCGTGCTCGGTGTGCGCCATACCTTGAACGGCACCGGCGAGATTGAGCGCGCCATCGACAGCCTGGGCATGAAGGCCGAGCCGTTGACTGCTGAAGACGACGGCAGCGGCGCCGCAGCGCAGCCGCACAAGGCCCGTTGGTGGCCGCTGGCCCTGTCGGGTATTGCCGCGATCGCCGCGGAAATCGTGCACTTCGCCAGCCTAGCGCCGCAATGGCTGGTGGCCGCGCTCGCGCTGGCGGCAATCCTCGGCTGCGGCCTGGGCACCTACAAGAAGGGCTGGATCGCCCTGAAGAACCGCAATCTCAACATCAATGCGCTGATGAGCATTGCCGTGACCGGCGCCGTGCTGATTGGCCAGTGGCCGGAAGCAGCCATGGTCATGGTGCTGTTTAGCGTTGCCGAGCTGATCGAGGCGCGTTCGCTGGACCGTGCGCGCAATGCCATCGGCGGGCTGATGCAGCTGACTCCGGACATGGCCACGGTACAGCAGGCCGATGGCCAGTGGCATGAGGTGGAGGTGCGTGAGGTGGCGATAGGTGCCTTGGTGCGGGTGCGCCCAGGCGAACGCATCGGCCTGGATGGTGAAGTGGTCAGCGGGCAATCGAGTGTCGATCAGGCGCCGATCACCGGCGAGAGCCTGCCTGTGGAAAAGGCGGCGGGCGACAAACTGTTCGCCGGCACCATCAACCAGGCGGGTGCGCTGGAATACCGCGTAACGGCCGCTGCAGGGCAATCGACCCTGGCACGCATCATCAAGGCCGTCGAAGAAGCCCAAGGTGCGCGTGCGCCCACCCAGCGTTTCGTCGACCAGTTCTCGCGCCTCTACACCCCGGTGGTGTTCATCGTCGCCTTGGCGTTGGCAGTGATTCCGCCGCTGTTCATGGCCGGTGCCTGGTTCGATTGGGTGTACCGCGCGTTGGTACTGCTGGTGGTGGCTTGCCCGTGTGCGCTGGTCATCTCCACGCCTGTGACCATCGTCAGTGGCCTGGCCGCTGCGGCGCGCAAAGGCATCCTGATCAAGGGCGGGGTTTATCTGGAAGGTGGCCGCAAGCTGGATTTCCTCGCCCTGGACAAGACCGGCACCATCACCCACGGCAAACCGGTGCAAACCGATGCCAAGGTGCTTGACCCGCTGTTCGAGGGCCGCGCCCAGGCGTTGGCGGCGAGCCTGGCCGACCGTTCCGATCACCCGGTGTCGGGCGCCATCGCCCAGTTCGCCAAGGCGCAGAACCTGCCGCTGAGCGAGGTCAGCGAATTCGCCGCCCTGGCCGGCCGTGGCGTGCGCGGTGATATCGACGGCGAAACCTACCACCTGGGCAACCACCGGTTGGTCGAGGAGTTGGGCCTGTGCTCGCCGGAGCTGGAAGCCCAACTGGATACACTGGAGCGTCAGGGCAAGACCGTAGTCCTGCTGCTCGACCGTTCCGGGCCGTTGGCCCTGTTTGCCGTGGCCGACACGGTCAAGGACAGCAGCCGCCAGGCCATCGCCGAACTGCATGCACTGGGCATCAAGACCGTCATGCTGACCGGTGATAATCCGCACACCGCCCAGGCCATCGCCGCCCAGGTGGGTATCGACCGTGCCGAGGGCAACCTGTTGCCGGCCGACAAGCTGCAAAGCATCGAGCAGCTGTACGCCGAAGGGCACCGGGTGGGCATGGTTGGCGATGGCATCAACGACGCGCCAGCCTTGGCCCGCGCCGAAATCGGCTTCGCCATGGCGGCGGCGGGTACCGACACGGCGATCGAGACTGCCGACGTGGCGCTGATGGATGACGACTTGCGTAAAATCCCGGCGTTCGTCAGGCTGTCGCGCCAAAGTGCGGCGATCCTGACGCAGAACATCGTTCTGGCGCTGGGCATCAAGGCGATATTCCTGGCGATCACCTTTGCCGGCATGGCGACCATGTGGATGGCGGTGTTTGCCGACATGGGCGTGAGCCTGCTGGTGGTGTTCAACGGTTTGCGCCTGCTGCGCAAATGAGGTCCTGCAATGCTGAGTGCCGAGCTCAAAGCCTTCTACATGGTGGCCCGCCTGGGCAGCATCACCCTGGCGGCGAAGAAGCTCGGGCTCAGCCAGCCGACGGTGACAACACAGATCCGCAGCCTGGAAAGCCACTATGCGGTGGAGCTGTTCTACCGCGGCGGTCGGCGCCTGGTGTTGAGCGAGGAGGGCGTGCGGCTGTTGCCAATGGTCAAGGCGCTGCTGCAGCAAGAGGCCGATATCGAGTTCGAGCTGCGTAACAGCGGCCAGGCCCAGGGCAGTTTGCGCATCGCTGCCACCGCGCCCTACTACATCCTCGACCTGGTGAAGATCTTTCGCGAGCGCCTGCCCCACGTCGAATTGACGGTGGAGATCGGCAACTCGCAGCAAGTGCTGGAGATGCTCGAAGACTACCGGGTGGATATCGCCGCCTCGTCGCAACTGGTGGAAGATGCCCGGCTGGTGCGACGGGTGTTGGGCACCGACCCGCTGGTGGTGGCGGTGCATCGCAATCATCCGTTGGCGCATCGGCAGGCGGTATCCATCGAGGTGCTGGCAGGGCATTGCCTGCTGATGCGCGAGAAGGGCTCGACCACGCGCAAGCTGACCGAGCAGATGATGCTGGAGGCCGGGGTCAAGGCCGGGGCATTGCTGGAGATTGGCAGCCGCGAGTCCATCCGCGAGGCGGTACTGCGCAATATCGGCATCAGCGTGATTGCCCGGCATGAGGTGCCGCACAACACCGAGCTGCGGGTGCTGGCACTGGAGAATGCGCCGGTGATGCATGAGTACCTGTATTGCCTGAAGGAGCGGCGTCAGGCCCGGCTGCCTGCGGCGTTCCTTGGCGTGGCGCAGGAAGTGGTGGGTTCACAGTTCTAGATCGGTGTTGCTTGCTTCGCGGGCACGCCCGCTCCCACAAGGACCGCACAGCTTTTGAGTTCTGCGCAGTCCCTGTGGGAGCGGGCGTGCCCGCGAAGAGGTCCGAAAGCCATACAAAATCTGCCTATACCACTATCACCGGCTTTTGCCCTAAAGCCACAGAACCTTCGCACAGCCTTCCTAGCATGGCCCTCACTTGTTCGATGAGGCCTTGCCATGAACCACGCCACTCCGGGCGCACAGATGAAAGTGCGCGGTATCCACAAGCGTTTCGGTGCCTTTACGGCGTTGAACAATGTGTCCCTGGACATCGCCGCCGGTGAACTGGTCTGCCTGCTCGGCCCGTCCGGTTGCGGCAAGACCACCCTGCTGCGCTGCATTGCCGGCCTTGAACGCCAGGACTGCGGCGCGCTGTACATCGGTGAACGCGATATTTCCGAGCTGCCTCCCCAGGCCCGGGACTACGGCATCCTGTTCCAGTCCTACGCGCTGTTCCCCAACCTGACCGTCGAAGCCAATATCGCCTACGGCCTGACCGGCACCAGCCGCGACGAAAGCCGTCAGCGTGTGGCAGAAATGCTCGAACTGATTGGCCTGTCCGGTAGCGAAAAGAAATACCCCGGTCAACTGTCCGGCGGCCAGCAGCAACGTGTGGCCCTGGCCCGTGCGCTGGCGCCATCACCCTCGCTGCTGCTGCTCGACGAACCGATGTCGGCGCTGGATGCCCGGGTACGTGAGCACCTGTGCACCGAGCTGCGCCAGTTGCAGCGCCAACTGGGTATCACCACATTGATGGTTACCCACAACCAGGACGAAGCCATGCTCATGGCCGACCGCATTGCGGTGATGAATAACGGCCAGGTCGAGCAATACGCGACCCCGCAGGAAATCTACGACCAGCCGGCCACGCCGTTCGTCGCCGAGTTCGTCGGCCAGGGCAACTGGCTGCCGTTCCAGCGCAGTAGCGACAGCCACGCCCAGGTCGGCGCCATGAGCATGCGCCTGGCGACCAACGCGGGTACCGCCCGCAGTGGCCGGCTGTTCTGCCGCCCGGAGGCAATCACAGTGAACCCGGTGATGCACGAGGAAAACCTGTTCCCGGCCAAGGTTCGCGAAATCACGTTCCTGGGCAACCGCTGCCGCATGAGCTTCGAGCTCAAGGCCCTGCCGGGTCATGCGTTGCTCGCCGAACTGGCGCCGGAAGCCATGCCACGCCTGGGTTCGCAGGATATCTGGGTGGCCTTGCCGCCGCAGAGCCTCCAGGTGTTTGCCTGAAATGGCCGCGCCAATGTCCCTGCCGTTGACCCAGCCCAAGGATGCGCGATGCCGCGACGTCGCCCTGGGTGACCGCCTGTTCGTCATCGGTGGCAAGAGCCTGCTGTTGATCCTGTTGCTGCTGGCCGTGTTGCTGCCGCTGCTGGCCATATTCTGGAAAGGCTTCAGCGGCGAAGCCGGCCAAGGTGGAGGCTGGTTGGCCGCCCGCGAACTGTTCGCCAGCGAAAACTTCCACTGGCTGATCGGCAACAGTCTGTCGGTGGCGTGCACGGTGGCGGCCATCGTGGTGCCGCTGGCGTACCTGTTCGCTTACGCCTTGCAGCGTACGCTGATCCCGGCCAAGGGCCTGTGGCGCGGCATCTCGCTGCTGCCGCTGCTGGCGCCGTCGATGCTCCCGGCGATTGCGCTGGTCTACCTGTTCGGCAACCAGGGCGTGCTGCGTAGCCTGCTCAGCGACAACATCTACGGTTTCTGGGGCATAGTGCTCGGCGAGGCCATCTACACCTTCCCCCATGCGCTGATGATCCTGCTCTCGGCCCTGGCGCTGGCCGACGCACGACTGTTCGACGCGGCATCGAGCATGGGCGCTGGGCCTTGGCGGGCGTTCTGCAGCATCACCTGGCCCGCCACGCGTCAGGCGCTGTTCGCCGCGTTCTGCCTGGTGTTCACCCTGACCATCACCGACTTCGGCGTGCCGGTCGTGGTCGGTGGCGACTACCAGGTGCTGGCGCTGGAAGCCTACAAGGCGGTGGTCGGCCAGCAGCAGTTCGGCCGCGGTGCGTTGATCGGCATGGTGTTGCTGCTGCCAGCGCTGCTCAGCTTCGGCGTCGATGCCTGGCTCCGTCGGCGCCAGGCAGAAGCAATGAGCGGCCGCGCCCAGGTTTTCGAGCCCAAGCCATCGCGCTGCCGAGATACCTGCTTCCTGGCCATCGTGCTGCTGATTTGCGCGGCCCTGCTGGTGGTGATCGGCATGGCGGTGTACGCGTCGCTGGTGACCTTCTGGCCATATAACCTGACCCTGTCGTTCAAGCACTACATGTTCGACGACACCGCCGGTGGCGGCTGGCTGGCCTACCGCAACAGCGTGACCATGGCCCTGTGCACCGCGCTGATCGGTAGCATCGTGATCTTCACCGGCGCCTACCTGATGGAGAAAACCCAAGGGCAGCGCCTGCTCAACCAGGCCCTGCGCCTGCTCAGTTTCATCCCCATGGCGGTGCCTGGGTTGGTGCTGGGCCTGGGCTACGTGTTCTTCTTCAACCTCAGCAGCAACCCGTTGCATGTGTTCTATGGCGGCATGGCGCTGCTGGTGCTGTGCACCATCGCCCACTACCTGACCACCGCGCAGATGACTGCCGCCACCGCGCTGCGCCAGCTCGACGGCGAGTTCGAGGCCGCCGCGCTGTCGCTCAAGGCGCCGCTGTACAAGCACTTCGTGCGGGTTACCGTGCCGATCTGCCTGCCGGCGCTGCTGGACATCATCCGCTACCTGTTCGTCTCGGCGATGACCACCGTGTCGGCAGCGATCTTCCTCTACAGCCCCGACACCATCCTCGCCGCCGTCGCCGTGCTGAACATGGACGATGCCGGCAACGTTGGCGGCGCGGCCGCCATGTCGACCCTGATCCTGCTGACCAGCGCCGCTGCTTCTCTGCTGTTGGCCGGTGCTTCACGCGGCCTGCTGCGCCGCTCCCAGGCCTGGCGCCAGCGCGCCCCAGGCCATTGACCGACTGCCCACTCCCACAGGAAACGCATCATGTTCAAGCCCCTCGCCCTTGCCGCTGCCGTATCCGCCGTTTTCAGCCTGCAGGCTTCGGCCGCAGCCACCCAGCTGACCGTCTATACCGCCCTGGAAGCCGAGCAGCTCAAGAGCTACAAGCAGGCCTTCGAAAAGGCCAACCCGGACATCGAGATCAGGTGGGTGCGTGATTCCACCGGCATCATCACTGCCAAGCTGCTGGCCGAGAAAGACCGCCCGCAAGCCGACGCGGTCTGGGGCCTGGCCGCCTCCAGCCTGGCCATCCTCGACCAGAACGGCATGCTCGAAGCCTACGCGCCGAAAGATTTGGGCAAGATCTCCGCGAACTACCGCGATGCGGCCAACCCGCCAGCCTGGGTCGGCATGGACGTGTGGGCCGCGACCATCTGCTTCAACACCGTCGAAGCCGAGAAGCAAGGCCTGACCAAGCCAGTGAGCTGGCAGGACCTGACCAAGCCTGAGTACAAAGGCAAGATCGTCATGCCTAACCCGGCTTCCTCCGGTACCGGCTTCCTCGACGTCAGCGCTTGGCTGCAGACCTTCGGCGAGCCGCAAGGCTGGGCGTATATGGACGCCTTGCACCAGAACATCGGCCAGTACGTGCACTCCGGTTCCAAGCCGTGCAAGCTGGCGGCGGCGGGCGAGTTCCCGATCGGCATCTCGTTCGAGTACCCGGCCGTGCAGCTCAAGCGCCAGGGCGCGCCGCTGGACATCGTGCTGCCGAAGGAAGGCCTGGGCTGGGAGATCGAGGCGACCGCCGTGATCAAGGGCTCACCGAAGGCTGACGCAGCCAAGCGCCTGGCCGATTTCTCGGCAAGCCCGGCGGCCATGGAGCTGTACAAGGACAACTTTGCCGTACTGGCCGCGCCAGGCATTGCCAAGCCGCAGACCGAGCTGCCAGCCGACTATGAACAGCGCCTGATCAAGAACGACTTTGCCTGGGCCTCGAAGAACCGCGACGAGATCCTCAGTGAATGGCGCAAGCGCTATGACGGCAAATCGGAGAAAGTGGCGCAACAATAAGCCCAGGAGTGAAGCCAATGCTTACGTCAGCCCAGACCATCGACAAGCTGTTCAACTTGTATGAGCAGCATGGCAGCGACGACTACATCGGTGAAGCCATCAATCAGCTCGAACACATGTCCCAGGCTGCACAGCTGGCCATGGCCGAGGGTTACGACGATGAAGTGGTGCTGGCGGCGTTCTTCCACGACATTGGCCACCTGTGCGGCGGCGACGCCAGCATGGGGGGCTATGGCGTAGTCAGCCACGAGCGCATCGGTGCCGAGTACCTGCGCCGTTGTGGCTTTGGCGAGCGCATGGCGCGGCTGGTGCAGTATCACGTGGAGGCCAAGCGTTATCTGACTTTGCGCCAGCCGGGGTATTACCAACGGTTGAGCGAGGCGAGCCGGCGGACGCTGGAATATCAAGGTGGGGTCATGAGCGCTGACGAGGCAGATGCCTTCGAGCGCGATCCGCTGTTCGAGGTCAGTTTGCGGATGCGCGAGTGGGACGAGATGGCCAAGGAGGTCGGGGTGCCGGTGATGGACCTGGGGCTGCTCAAAGAGAAGGCACTGGCCTCGCTCTGAAGGTTGCCTGTACCGGCCCCTTCGCGGGCACGCCCGCTCCCACAGGGACCACACAATACCTGTGGGAGCGGGCGTGCCCGCGAAGGGGCCAGACCTGCTGAATCAGATCTGTGAAACCAATGCCTCCAGCTGTTCCTGCCGCTCAGCCTGATTGAGCTTCGCCCCAGGGTTGAGCGTCGACCATTGCGGATGCGCACGCGCCTTGCTCAATGCCTCCGGCAGCTTCCCCTCACGCCAGGCCTTCTCATCCAGTTCGCCCAGCCGGATGCTGTCCTGGGCCGCATGTCCGCGGCCATCCAGTGCCACCATCAACTGCTGCTGACGCAACGCCAGCAGCCGCAGCACCGTGTCATCCACCGTCAGCTCGCGCTGGCCCTTCAGCTTGCCCATGAGCCGCGACCCATAGTTGCGTGCCGTCTGCAGCGCGCCACCGGCAATTGCCCCCGCCAGCGCGGCAGCGCCGAGGGTCAGGCCGCCAACCAGCAGGTCAACGCCGGCCCCGGCTGCAGCCCCGGCCGCCACGCCGCTACCCAAACGTACACCCAGCAGTTTCAGGGTCTCGGGATTGAACAGGTCATCGCCCCAGCGCCCGTCCAGCAACGGCAAATCACCGGCGTTGGCATCTTCACGGCGGAAGGCATACAGCTTGAGCAGCGCCTCTACGCATCGCTGCTCGCGTTGGCGCACATCCTGGCGCAAGGCCTCGATGGCCCTGGCTTCAGCTGCCGGCTCGGCCTCGACGCTGCGCCGGCAGGCGGCGCAGTCGAGCAGCAGTTCGGCGATCAGCCGCTTGCCGCTGTGCTGGCGTGCCAGGCGCTGGGCTTGCTGGTCGTCGATCAGCCGTTGCAGGGCTGGTCGGGCTTCTTCCAGCAGCAGGGCCAGGCTCTCGTACAGACGGCGTTCGCCATCCTCTGGCGGGGCCACACTGTCGAACCGCACCAATGCGTGAAGCCCAAGCCGGGCAAGGGCTTCACGCCATTCCGGCTCGCGGTGCCGGCTGCTGGCGACGAAGTTGAGCACCGGCAACAGCGGCTTGCCGCAGCTGGCCAGCACTTCCAGTTCGTCGCGGTACTTGGCCAGCACGGGCTCCCGGGCGTCGATCACATACAGGCCGGCATTGCTCGCCAGCAACTGGCGCAGCACCTTGGCTTCCTGCTCGAAGCGCTGGCGTGCCTCGCTGCCTTGCAGGAAGCGTTCAAGGCGGGCCGGGCCGTCCAGGCGTTCGCCGGGGCGCTCCAGGCGCTCGAGGTAGTCGAGCAGGGCGATGGCGTCTTCCAGGCCGGGGGTGTCGTAGAGCTCCAGCAGCGGTTCACCGTCCACCGACAGCCGCGCACCCTCGACGTGGCGGGTGGTGCTGGGGCGGTGCGAGACTTCGCCGAAGCCGACGTCGCGGGTGAGCGTGCGCAGCAGCGAAGTCTTGCCGACATTGGTGTGGCCGACCACGGCCAGTTTCAGCGGCTCAGTCATGGCCATGCTCCAGCCAGGTCAGGGGCGAAGTGTCGGCATGGGGCAGGCCGAGGCGGTCAAGGGCGTCGTGCCAGTCGCCCAGGCGTTCGGCGTCCAGGGCCTGGCCGGGGGCCGCCTGAAGCAGCCAGATGCGGGTGGCGCCGGCATTGCGTGCCAGCTCCGCGAGCAGCGCCAGGCTGCCGCGGTCGGGTGAGCGGCATGGGTCGCAAGCGATGGCCAGGCGCGCCGGCGGGAAGCGGCTGAGCTGTTCGAGCAGCTTGTTGCGCGACTCGCGGCTGTCGAGCACGCCGGCGTCGGTTACCGCCTTGGGCAAGGCGGGCGGCCAAGGGCGTTGGTCGTCGAGTTCCAGGCCTACCAGCAAGGCGCCGCTGCTGCCGCTTTCCAGCTGGCCGGCCTGAAACTGCGGCAGCGCTTCGGGGGCGGCATCCTGCACGCCGATGCGTTCGCTGCGCGGCATCAGGGCGTCGCGCAACTGCGCATACCCCGGCAGGCTGAGATCGAGCGTCAGCCGGGCACGGCCCTGCCGCCAGCGCCACAGGCACAACCCGGCCAGCAGCAGGCGTGGCAGCAGGCCGTACACCAGCACCACGCCGAGCAGCCAGCTGGCCCAGGCTTGGCGGGTGATGTCCAAAGCGGGGAGGGTATCGCCGCTGGCGCGGATCATGGCCTCGTCCGGTACGGCGAAGCCGAGCAGCGAGGGCAATGCGCCGAGGGCTTGAGTCAGGTGAATGAACGGGTCGGCGGCCAGCAGGGTGGTTTCCCAGACAAAGCCGTATCGACGAGTGGCCAGCAAGGTCAGCAGCAGGACCACGGCCGCAACCATCGCCAGCAGCCACAGGCCGTGCACAAGGGCGCCAAGCAGCCAGCGGTTCAGGCGCTGGCGTTGTAGCAGCACCAGCAGCGCCGGCGCCAGGTGCGCGGCCTTGGCATCGCGGGCGAAGCGTTCACTCAACCATAGCCACAGGCGGCCGAGGCTGGCACCGTGCTCGCCGCTCAAGGCAAAGCCCACGGCCCAGCCCAGCAGCATCAGCAGGTTCAAACCAAGCAGGCTGCCCAGGGCCCAGAACACGTTGACCGGGCGCTGGCCGTCACCGAGGGCGGCGAAGGCCAAGCCCGCGCCGCTGAAAACCGCCAGCAGCATCAGGGCCAGCAGCGCCAGGCGTGCGCCTTGCTTCCAGTGGCGCAAGGCCGAGGTCATGCCATCGCGCTCGGCCAGCCACAGTGCACGGGTTTCGATGCGCGCGGCCAGGTCGCCGCCTTGCTGGCGGGCGTGGCGGTTGGCCTCCTGGTCGTCCAGCAGGCCTGCGTGTTCCTCGCGCAGGCGTACCGCTTCGGTGAGCCAGCGCTTGTCCAGTGGAGTCGGTGCAGTCACAAGGTCTTCCATTGCGTGGTTCAGGGGAGAAGCATAACCCACACGCCCGGTGCTATCCTCGCTGGCATGAATACATCACTCCCCCTCAGCCTGATCGCGGCTCACGCCGAGAACCGCGTGATCGGCATCGACAACTCCATGCCCTGGCACCTGCCGGGGGACTTCAAGTACTTCAAGGCCACCACCCTGGGCAAGCCTATCATCATGGGGCGCAAGACCTGGGATTCGCTGGGCCGGCCGTTGCCGGGGCGGTTGAACATCGTGGTCAGCCGGCAGGCGGGCCTGGAACTGGCCGGGGCCGAGGTGTACGCCTCGCTGGAGGCGGCGGTGGCCCGGGCAGAGCAGTGGGCACGTGAGCAGGGCGTCGGCGAGCTGATGCTGATTGGCGGGGCGCAGCTCTATGGACAGGCGCTGGAGAAGGGGCTGGTGAGCCGGATGTACCTGACGCGGGTCGAACTGTCGCCGGAGGGGGATGCCTTGTTTCCCGAGTTTGATCAAAGCCAGTGGAAGCGCGTGTCGAGCGAGGCCCAGGCCGAAGAAGGCAAGCCTGCCTATCACTTCGAGGTCTGGGACAAGGTTTGAGATAGCTGGGGCTGCTTTGCAGCCCTTCGCGGGCACGCCCGCTTCCACTGGACCGATGTGGGAGCGGGCGTGCCCGCGAAGGGGCGCACAGCGGCCCCAATTATCCTCAGGAGTGGCTCAGCTCGGCATGCTCATCGCCAGCCAGCACGTCCTTGTCGGTTTCTTTCAGCAGCTGGCTGGTCACCACGCCCGCCGTCATCGACCCATTCACGTTCAGCGCCGTGCGGCCCATGTCGATCAGCGGTTCCACCGAAATCAGCAGCGCCACCAGCTCGACCGGCAAGCCCATGGCCGGCAGCACGATCAGCGCGGCAAACGTCGCTCCGCCACCGACGCCAGCCACACCCGCCGAACTCAGCGTCACGATCGCCACCAAGGTCGCGATCCACAGCGGATCGAAGGTATCGATGCCCACCGCTGGCGCTACCATCACCGCCAACATGGCCGGATAGAGGCCCGCGCAGCCGTTCTGGCCAATGGTGGTGCCGAACGATGCACTGAAGCTGGCAATCGACTGCGGCACGCCCAGGCGGCGGGTTTGCGCCTCGATGTTCAGCGGGATGCTGGCGGCACTGGAGCGGCTGGTGAAGGCAAAGGTCAGCACTGGCCAGACCTTGCGGAAGAAGCGCAACGGGCTCACGCCGGTGGCGGCAAGGATGATGCCGTGGACCACGAACATCAGCGCCAGGCCCAGGTAGGACACCACCACGAAGCTGCCCAGCTTGAGGATGTCGTCCAGGTTCGAACTGGCCACTACCTTGGTCATCAGCGCCAGTACGCCATAGGGGGTGAGCTTCATCACCACGCGTACCAGGCGCATTACCCAAGCCTGCAGGGTATCGATGGCCGACAGGGCGCGCGCGCCTTTCTCGGCGTCGTCCTTGATCAGTTGCAGCGCGGCCAGGCCGACGAACACGGCGAAGATCACCACGCTGATGATCGAAGTCGGCTTGGCCCGTGCCAGGTCACCAACCGGGTTGCTCGGGATGAACGACAGCAGCAGCTGCGGGATATTCAGGTCGGCAACCTTGCCTGCATAGTCGCTGTGGATAACCTGCATGCGCGCGCTTTCCTGGGCGCCGGCCACCAGGCCATCGGCACTCAGGCCGAACAGGTTGGTCAGGACGATACCGATCAAGGCGGCGATGGCCGTGGTCACCAGCAGGGTACCAATGCTCAGCACGCTGATGCGGCCGAGCGACGACGCATTGTGCAAACGGGCCACGGCGCTGAGGATCGAGGCGAAGATCAGCGGCATGACGATCATCTGCAGCAGGCCGACGTAGCCGTTGCCGACCAGGTCCAGCCAGCTGATAGTGGCCTTGAGTACTGGGTGGCCGGCGCCGTAGATGCTGTGCAGGGCCAAGCCGAACGCGACGCCCAGCGCCAGGCCCAGCAAGACTTTCTTGGCCAGGCTCCAATCGGTGCGGCCGGTTTGCGCCAGGCCTAGCAGCAGGGCCAGGAACGCCAGCAGGTTGAGGGACAGCGGCAGATTCATTGAAGCTCCAGGAAAAAGCAGAAGAGGCATCGCCTCTGGTGAGCGATTGCGAACGGAAATGCTAACAGCCTGAAAAGAAACGAATTTATATCCATAAGTAATTTGCTTAGTCGTATATGGAATAACAGGCTGTCGCGGATGGCAATGAACACGACGTTTATGGTTCTGTCAGGGTCGTTGTGAGAGGCCGGAATCGGCGCGTGTTGCACTAGTTTTTCCGGGTCATTTCAGGAGATTCGCACATGAAGTTCGCTCCGAAAGCCCTCGCCCTGGGTTTGTCCCTGCTGTTCAGTGTCGAAAGCTTCGCCACCGAGCTCAAGCATTGGCCTGCTAATGCCGCCAAACAGCTCGACGCGATGATTGCCGCCAATGCCAACAAAGGTAACTACGCCGTCTTCGACATGGACAACACCAGCTACCGCTACGACCTCGAAGAAGCGCTGTTGCCGTTCATGGAAAACAAGGGCCTGTTGACCCGCGACAAACTCGACCCGTCACTCAAGCTGATCCCGTTCAAGGACACGGCCGAGCACAAGGAGAGCCTGTTCAGTTACTACTACCGGCTGTGCGAGATCGACGACATGGTCTGCTACCCATGGGTCGCGCAGGTCTTTGCAGGCTTCACCCTCAAGGAACTCAAGGCTCAGGTCGATGAGATGATGGCCTTGAACAAGCCAATCCCCAGCACCTACTTCGAAGGCGACCAGGTAAAGACCATTGAAGTACAGCCGCCGAAAGTCTTCACCGGCCAGGCCGAGCTGTACAACAAGCTGATGGAGAACGGCATCGAGGTCTACGTGATCTCTGCGGCGTCCGAAGAGCTGGTGCGCATGGTCGCTTCCGACCCCAAGTACGGCTACAACGTCAAACCGCAGAACGTGATTGGTGTCAGCCTGTTGCTCAAGGACCGCGCCAACGGCCAGCTGACCACGGCGCGCAAGCAGATCAGCGCCGGGCAGTATGACGCCAAGGCCAACGAAGGGCTGGAGCTGACGCCTTACCTGTGGACCCCGGCCACCTGGATGGCAGGCAAGCAGGCGGCGATCCTGACTTACATCGACGAATGGAAAAAGCCAGTGTTGGTGGGAGGCGATACGCCAACCAGTGATGGTTACATGCAGTTCCATGGCGTGGATGTGAACAAGGGCGGCATCCACCTGTGGATAAATCGCAAGGCCAAGTACATGGACCAGTTGAACGGCATGATCGCGAAGAACGCGGCGGCGCAGGCCAAGGAAGGGTTGCCGGTGACGGCGGACAAGAACTGGGTGATCGTGACGCCGGAGCAGATTCAGTAGGTTCTGTGGTGCCTGTACCGGCCTCTTCGCGGGCACGCCCGCTCCCACAGGGACCGCATGGTATCTGAAATCTGTGCCATACCTGTGGGAGCGGGCGCGCCCGCGAAGAGGCCGGTACAGGTAAAAAAAACCGGCGCTCAAGGCGCCGGTTCTTGTTTCACACTGTCAGAGCCTCACAGCCCTTCGAGCATCGCCTTGTTACGTACAGCACCCTTGTCGGCACTGGTTGCCAGCAGGGCGTAGGCCTTCAGCGCGGTGGTCACCTTGCGTGGGCGCACTTCAGCCGGTTTCCAGCCCTTCTTGTCCTGCTCGATGCGCCGGTGGGCCAGTTCTTCGTCGCTGACCAGCAGGTTGATCGAACGGTTGGGGATGTCGATCAGCACCTTGTCGCCGTCGCGCACCAGGCCGATGGCGCCGCCAGCAGCGGCTTCCGGCGAGGCGTGGCCGATCGACAGCCCCGAGGTGCCGCCGGAGAAGCGGCCGTCGGTGAGCAGGGCGCAGGCCTTGCCCAGTCCCTTGGACTTCAGGTACGAGGTCGGGTAGAGCATCTCTTGCATGCCCGGGCCGCCTTTCGGGCCTTCGTAACGGATGATCACGATGTCGCCGGCCTTCACTTCGTCGGCGAGGATGCCACGCACGGCGCTGTCCTGGCTTTCGAAGATCTTCGCGGTGCCTTCGAAGACGTGGATCGACTCGTCGACGCCGGCGGTTTTCACCACGCAGCCATCCAGGGCGATATTGCCGTACAGCACGGCCAGCCCGCCTTCTTGCGAGTAGGCGTGCTCGAAGCTGCGGATACAGCCGTTTTCACGGTCGTCGTCGAGGGTTTCCCAACGGGTCGACTGGCTGAACGCGGTCTGGGTCGGGATGCCGGCCGGGCCTGCCTTGAAGAAGGTGTGCACGGCTTCGTCATCGGTCTGGGTGATGTCCCACTTGGCGATGGCTTCTTCCATGCTGCGGCTGTGCACGGTCGGCAGGTCGGTGTGCAGCAGGCCGCCACGGGCCAGCGAACCGAGGATGCTGAAGATGCCGCCAGCGCGGTGCACGTCTTCCATGTGGTACTTCTGGATGTTCGGCGCCACCTTGCACAGCTGCGGTACCTTGCGCGACAGGCGATCGATGTCGCGCAGGTCGAACTCGACTTCACCTTCCTGGGCTGCGGCCAGCAGGTGCAGGATGGTGTTGGTCGAACCGCCCATGGCGATGTCCAGCATCATCGCGTTCTCGAACGCCTTGAAGTTGGCGATGCTGCGCGGCAGCACCGACTCGTCGTTTTCCTGGTAGTAGCGCTTGCACAACTCGACGATGGTGCGGCCTGCAGTAAGGAACAGCTGCTCGCGGTCGGCGTGAGTGGCCAGGGTCGAACCGTTGCCCGGCAGGGCCAGGCCCAGGGCTTCGGTCAGGCAGTTCATCGAGTTGGCGGTGAACATGCCGGAGCACGAACCGCAGGTCGGGCAGGCGCTGCGCTCGTACTCGGCGACTTTCTCGTCACTGGCAGTGGAGTCGGCGGCGATGACCATGGCATCGACCAGGTCCAGGCCGTGGCTGGCCAGCTTGGTCTTGCCGGCTTCCATCGGGCCGCCGGAGACGAAGATCACCGGGATGTTCAGGCGCAGGGCGGCCATCAGCATGCCGGGGGTAATCTTGTCGCAGTTGGAGATGCAGACGATGGCGTCGGCGCAGTGGGCGTTGACCATGTACTCGACGGCGTCGGCGATGATCTCGCGGCTCGGCAGCGAGTAGAGCATGCCGTCGTGGCCCATGGCGATGCCGTCATCGACCGCGATGGTGTTGAATTCCTTGGCCACGCCACCGGCGCGTTCGATCTCGCGGGCGACCAGCTGGCCCAGGTCCTTCAGGTGCACGTGGCCCGGGACGAACTGGGTGAACGAGTTGGCGATGGCGATGATCGGTTTCTTGAAGTCTTCGTCCTTCATCCCGGTGGCGCGCCACAGGGCGCGGGCGCCGGCCATGTTGCGGCCTTGGGTGGAAGTCTTGGAACGATAATCAGGCATGAAACACTCCTGGCGGCTTAATCAGGTCACAAAAAGGGGAGTGAGCTTCTCTTGTCCTTTGTACCGCAGGCCGGTTGCCACTGGCACGGATGGGGCCCAAGACCGCGCGGGATCGCCGCGTGCTTGGCCAGAGCTCATAAACCCGCCGGGGATGACTGGCGATGAATAGGCCGATTCTACACCGCTGGCGCGGCGAGGGAATGAAGATGTGTCTGGACGGTGGTTTGGGAGGGATTCCCGGCTTCTTGTAGGACGCTTCTGAGATGCCACCTGCGGGGCAGACCTCGCCAGCTGGGCTGGCTATCATCCGCCGCGCCGCATGTGCGGCTTCACGAGAAATCACCTCAATGGACCTTCCCAGTTTCAGTTCTCCGCGAACTTGCAAATTGGCACTGAGCGCGCTGTCGCCAGGGCTTGCGAAGGCTTGAACCCCTGCGTTCGAGGCTCGCGGGTGCCTGCGTCGGCGCCTGGAGACTCGCATGTACTCTGTCTGCAGTAACTGCATCCGCTGCAAAGAACCACTCTCGCATCGCCAGACCAGCGAAGCGCTGGAAAAGCTTCGCCAGGAGGCAACCGAAGACTTCCACAAAGGTGCATCGATCACCCATCACGTCGGTAACCTGCGCGATGCCACCGTCGGCCTGCTGTACCGCAAGCGAGTGTTGTGGCTGGTATTGCTGGTGTTCGGCAACCTGTTTTCCGGCGCCGGTATCGCCGCTTTTGAAGAAACCATTGCCGCGCATATCGTGCTGGTGTTCTTCCTGCCTCTGTTGGTGGACAGCGGGGGGAACGCCGGGGCGCAGTCGGCCACCTTGATGGTACGGGCGCTGGCGACGGGGGAGGTGGTCATGCGCGACTGGATGCGCATGCTGGGCCGCGAATGTGGCGTGGCGTTGGCGCTCGGCGGCACCATGGCCTTGGCGGTGGCATCGCTGGGGGCACTGCGAGGTGGCGCTGACATCGCGTTGATCGTGGCCAGCAGCATGCTGGTGATCGTGTTGGTCGGCAGCCTGATCGGCATGAGCTTGCCGTTTCTGTTCACTCGCCTGAAGCTCGACCCGGCTACCGCCAGTGGTCCGCTGGTGACCTCGATCGCCGATGCGGCGGGGGTGCTGGTGTACTTCGGGATCGCGTCGCAGGTGCTGGAATTCTAAAACCGGCCCGGGGGCGCATCGCGCCCCGGGCCGTGCGGATCAGCTGTTGGGCAGCAATCGGCAGGTGATGCTCTTGATATAGCGGGTTTCGGCGATGGCCGGGTGCACCGGGTGGTCCGGGCCCTGGCCGCCGCGCTCGAGCAGCTGCAGGTTGCGGTCCAGGTGGCGAGCGCTGGTCAGCAGGATGTTGTGCAGGTCGTCCTCGGGCAGGTGCATCGAGCACGATGCGCTGACCAGGATGCCGTCCTTGCTCAGCATGCGCATGGCCTGTTCGTTGAGGCGGCGGTAGGCCGCTTCGCCGTTTTTCAGGTCCTTCTTGCGCTTGATGAAGGCGGGTGGGTCGGCAATGATCACGTCGAAGCGTTCTTCGGCGGCCTTCAGCTCGCGCAGCGCCTCGAACACATCGCCTTCGATGCAGGTCAGTTTCTCGCTGATGCCGTTCAGCGCGGCGTTGCGTTCGACACCGTCCAGGGCGAAGCCCGAGGCATCGACGCAGAACACTTCGCTGGCGCCGAACGCGCCAGCCTGCACGCCCCAGCCACCGATGTAGCTGAACAGGTCGAGCACCCGCTTGCCTTTGACATACGGTGCCAGGCGCGCGCGGTTCATGCGGTGGTCGTAGAACCAGCCGGTCTTCTGGCCTTCACGTACCGGAGCTTCGAACTTGACGCCGTTCTCTTCCAGCGGGACCCAGTCCGGCACTTCGCCGTAGACGGTTTCGACATAGCGCTGCAGGCCTTCGGCGTCGCGGGCGGCGGAGTCGTTCTTGAACAGGATGCCGCTAGGCTTGAGCACCTGGATCAAGGCCGCGATCACGTCGTCCTTGTGCGTTTCCATGGTGGCCGAGGCCAACTGCACCACGAGGATGTCGTAGAAGCGATCAACCACCAGGCCCGGCAGCAGGTCGGAATCGCCGTACACCAGGCGGTAGCACGGCTGGTCGAAAAGGCGCTCGCGCAGGGACAGGGCGACGTTCAGGCGATGCACCAGCAGCGACTTGTCCAGTGGCAGCTTGATGTCACGCGATAGCAGGCGAGCGCAGATCAGGTTGTTCGGGCTCAGCGCGACAATGCCCAGCGGCTTGCCGTTGGCAGCTTCGAGCACCGCCTGCTGGCCGGCCTGGAAGCCTTGCAGCGGGGTCGCGGAGACGTCGACTTCGTTGCTGTAGACCCACAGGTGGCCGGCGCGCAGGCGGCGGTCGGCATTGGCTTTGAGGCGAAGGCTGGGCAGGGACATGACGTCGCTCCGGGAAAAAAGAGCGGGATTATAGCCTGTTGGCTGCTTGCGCGTCCTTTGTAGGAGCGGCCTTGTGTCGCGAAAGGGCCGCGCAGCGGCCCCGGCAATTTCCGCTGCGCAGCTGAAAACCTGGGGGCGCTTCGCACCCCTTTCGCGACACAAGGCCGCTCCTACAGGGATTTACGGATTGGTCTCGATGCGCGCTAGGGGGGTAGAATCCCGTCGTCCTTCACGAGTATGCACGTATGTCCCAAGAACTCAGCGCCGAACAGATCCAGCAAGCCTTGCAAGGCATCACCATTCCGCCGCAACCGCAGATCCTGGTAGACCTGCAGTTCGAGCAGTACATGCCTGACCCGGACCTGGAAACCATCGCCAAGCTGATTTCCCAGGACCCAGGCCTCGCCGGTGCCTTGCTCAAGCTGGTCAACTCGCCGCACTTCGGCCTGTCGAACAAGATCGGTTCGATCCAGCGAGCGGTGAATCTGCTGGGCAGCCGTTCGATCATCAACCTGATCAATGCACAGTCGATCAAGGGCGAGATGAGCGACGAGACCATCGTCACCCTCAACCGCTTCTGGGACACCGCCCAGGATGTGGCCATGACCTGCCTGACGCTGGCCAAGCGCACCGGCATCCAGGCCGCCGACGAGGCCTATACCCTCGGGCTGTTCCATGACTGCGGCGTACCGCTGATGCTCAAGCGCTTCCCCGAGTACATGCAAGTGCTGGAAGAAGCCTACGCCAAGGCTGGAGAGGAAACTCGCGTGGTCGACACCGAGAACCGCGCCTTCAACACCAACCATGCCGTGGTCGGCTATTTCACGGCCAAGTCCTGGCGCCTGCCGGAGCACATCAGCGGGGCCATCGCCAACCACCACAACGCCCTGGCGGTCTTCCGCGAAGACTCGTCGCGCAATACCCAGAGCCAGTTGAAGAACCTGCTGGCCGTGCTGAAGATGGCCGAGAACATCTGCGCTTCGTACCGTGTGCTGGGCAATCAGAGCGTCGATCATGAGTGGAACGTGGTCGGCCCGCTGGTGCTGGACTATATCGGTTTGTCGGAGTACGACTTCGAGACCCTGAAACAGAACATTCGTGAGCTGGGCGGGCACTGATCCATGCCGGAATTACCAGAAGTCGAAACTACCCGGCGCGGGATTGCGCCCCATCTGATAGGCCAGCGTGTCAGCCGCGTGGTGGTGCGAGACCCTCGCCTGCGCTGGCCGATACCCGAGGACCTCGACGTACGCCTGTCCGGGCAGCGCATCGTCAGCGTCGAGCGGCGGGCCAAGTACCTGTTGATCAACGCCGAGGTCGGCACCTTGATCAGCCACCTGGGCATGTCGGGCAACCTGCGCCTGGTGGAGCTGGGCTTGCCAGCGGCCAAGCACGAACATGTCGATATCGAACTGGAATCGGGGATGATGCTGCGCTACACCGACCCACGCCGGTTCGGTGCCATGCTCTGGAGCCTCGACCCGCTCAAGCATGAGCTTTTGCTGCGGCTGGGGCCAGAGCCGTTGACCGAGCTGTTTGACGGCGAGCGGCTGTTCCAGCTGTCGCGCGGGCGTTCGATGGCGGTGAAGCCGTTCATCATGGATAACGCGGTGGTGGTCGGGGTGGGCAACATCTACGCGACCGAGGCGCTGTTTGCCGCGGGAATCGACCCGCGCCGCGAGGCGGGCGCGATTTCCCGCGCGCGGTACCTGAAGCTGGCGATCGAGATCAAACGGGTGTTGGCCGCGGCCATCGAGCAAGGCGGTACGACTTTGCGCGATTTTATCGGTGGCGACGGGCAGCCGGGCTACTTCCAGCAGGAATTGTTCGTCTACGGGCGGGGCGCAATGCCATGCAAGCTGTGCGGCACGACCTTGCGCGAGGTGAAGCTGGGGCAGCGGGCGAGCGTGTTCTGCCCGCGCTGCCAGCGCTAGCCGCCTGTGATCAGGCCTTGCCGGTGATGCGGCGGTACTTGGCCATCAGCTCTTCCTGGGTTTCCGGGTGCGCTTCATCCAGCGGGATGCAATCGACCGGGCAGACCTGCTGGCACTGCGGCTCGTCATAGTGACCCACGCACTGGGTGCACAGGTTCGGGTCGATCACGTAGATCTCTTCGCCTTGGGAGATGGCCTCGTTCGGGCACTCGGGTTCGCAGACGTCGCAGTTGATGCAATCGTCGGTGATGATCAGGGACATGGGGACTCCGGCCGGGGCGCATCGCCCGGGCATGTTCAACGCTTTGGGCACAATTGTGCCGCATTCGCGCCCGCAGTGCACGCGGGCGCGATGATCAGGCGTTCGAGGTTACTTCTTGAAGCGTTCGGTCAGCGCCTCGGCCACCACAGGGTGGACGAATTTGCTGATATCGCCGCCCAGCGCAGCTATTTCCCGCACCAGCGTCGAGGAAATGAACGAATAGCGCTCCGAAGGCGTGAGGAACAGGCTTTCGACGTCGGGCGCCAATTGCCGGTTCATGTTCGCCAGCTGGAACTCGTACTCGAAGTCCGATACTGCGCGCAGGCCGCGCAGGAACACGTTCGCGCCTTGTTCCTTGGCGAAGTGCGCCAACAGCGACGAGAAGCCGATGACTTCGACATTGGGCAGGTGCTTGGTGACCTCACGGGCAAGCTCGACCCGTTGCTCCAGCGGGAACAGGGGGTTTTTCTTCGGGCTGGCCGCCACTGCGATGATCACGTGGTCGAACAGGCGCGAAGCGCGCTCGACCAGGTCGCCATGGCCTTTGGTAATGGGGTCGAAAGTACCCGGGTACAACACTCGGTTCATCGCGTCATCCTGGCTGGAGTGCGTTGGGGAGTCGGATGGTAGCGCAGCGCTTGCGCCCGGCCAAGTCATGCGGCCGGCTGATGGCACTATAGACAGGGCGTGCATTTGTTGTCATGCACTCTGTGCCAGGCGGGCAGCCAAGGCCTCGGTCAGCCGGGCGCTGATGGCGTACACCGACAACTGCGGGTTGGCGCCGATGCTGGTCGGGAACAGCGAACCATCGTGGACAGAGAGGTTTTCCAGCTGATGATGGCGGCCCAGGCTGTCGCAGACCGCCTGGCGCGGATCGTCGCCCATTGCACAGCCGCCCATGACATGGGCACTGCCAAGCCGGGTGCGGAACGGTTCCAGGCGCAAGGCGTCGATCACACGCTGGGCCTCGACCAGGCTGGCACTGGCGCGTGCGTCGCTGTGCACCGGCGTGACCTGCGTGGCGCCTGCCGCGAACTGGATTTGCGCCATGCTGTGATAGGCGCGGCGCAGGCCGTCGCGCAGATAATCGCTGAGCGGGTAATCCAGCACGGGTGAGCCGTCACCGCGCAGCTCCACCGCCCCACCCGTGCTGTCGGGGTGAAAGCCGTCGCGCAGCAAGGCCAGCATGACGTGAGTGTGCGGCAGCTCGGCCATGCGCCGGGCATTGTCGATGCCGTATCCGCCGAGCAGGGTGCTGGCCAGGGCCGGGTGCAGGGGCGGCACTTCAAGCTTGTAGCCCACCGGCCCGTCGACGCCGCCCTGCCACTGGAAGTGGTCGCTGTAGATCGATTGCGGAGCGCCGTAGTAAGGGTCGATACGCGCGTCGAAACGTGCAGCGCTGAAGTTGACCAGGTGCAGGAAAGTCCGTTTGCCCAGGCGGCCATGCGGGTCGGGGGCCTTGGAACGCAGCAGCAGGGCCGGGCTGTTGATGCCGCCACCGGCGACGATGTAATGACGGGCGCGCACGCTGACCTGCCGGCCGGTAGGGTGCACGCCGTGAGCATCCAGCGCCTGGCACTGCAGCCCGGCGATACGCCCGCCATTGTGTTCGAAGCGATCGGCGCGGGCCAGGTAGAGCAGTTCACCGCCCTTGTCGAGGGTTGCCGGGATGCGCGTGACCAGCATCGACTGCTTGGCATTAACCGGGCAGCCCATGCCGCAGTAGCCAAGATTCCAGCAGCCACGCACATTGCGCGGGATCACTGCCCACCGGTAGCCGAGTCGTTCACAGCCGCGCCGCAGTACGTCGTTGTTGGCATTGGCCGGCATTGCCCAGGGCGTGATACCCAGGTCGCGCTCGATACGCTCGAACCAAGGCCGCATCTCCTGTTCGCCCAAGCCCGTGACGCCATGCGCTGCAGCCCAGTGCATCAGCGTCTGCGGTGGCGTGCGAAAGCTCGACGTCCAGTTTATCAGCGTGGTCCCGCCCACCGCGCGGCCTTGCAGGATGGTGATGGCGCCATCCTTGCTCATTCGCCCCAGGCCTTCTTGATAGAGGCTGGCGTAGGCCTCGTCTTCCAATAGATGGAAGTCAGAACTGGTCCTCAGCGGGCCTTCCTCGATCAGCAGGACCTTGTAGCCAGCGGCGCTGAGCATCTGCGCACTGGTAGCGCCGCCGGCACCACTGCCAATCACGGCGATATCGGCCTCCAGTGTCAGGTCGTGTTCCAGGCGTGAGCCGTCATGGGTGATCCAGCCGCGTTCGAGGCCTTGGCGAAACGGGTCGGTTACTGGCATTGAGGATGCTCTTATTGTCAGATCTTCGGAGGGCCGGGGTAGCCGCACGCGGCCCAGGCTTCCGGGCGCTCGTACCAGGCCATTTGCAGCAGTTGCAGCAGTGAGGCATGGCCCATGCGCAGCAGGTTCAGCGAGCTGTCCTGCCAGCGCTGCAGGAAGGCGGTTACCTGCGTGCCGCTGGCCTGCTCCCAGGCCCCCCAGACGCCGGTCAAAGGGCCGCGGGTCAGCGGCAGGTTGAGTACGTCGAACAATTGCCGGGTGAGTTTGAGCATCTCCGGCGACAGCGCAGCCAACTTGTGGTCGAGGCTGTGCAGCACCAGTTCGTCGTCCGCCGAGGTGCCGGCGAGCACCACCGGAATCAGCGCAAGCAGCGCTGGCAAGTCATCGTCGCGCAGCACCTGATAGCCGGCTGCGGGCGTTTGCGCGCTGCAGCCGACCAGGCTGGCGGTGCTCAGGAACAGGCTGGCGCCCAAGCTGAAACGCAGCAGGTCACGGCGCTGCATCAGCGGATGAACAGCTTGTAGACCAAGCGCTGCAAGGCCTTGCCATAGGGCGGGTAGATCAGCCGCGCGACATTCAAACGCTGCTTGGCGAGCACTGCCTTGGCCTTGCTGAAGGTCAGGAAGCCTTCGTGGCCATGGTAGTGGCCCATGCCGGAGGGGCCGATACCACCGAACGGCAAGTCGTCCTGAGCCACGTGGAGCAGGGTGTCGTTCAGGCACACGCCGCCGGAATGGCTGTGCTGCAGCACGTGCTGCTGTTCGCTGCGGTCGTAGCCGAAGTAGTACAGCGCCAAGGGACGCGGGCGTTGATTGATATAGGCCAGGGCCTCGTCGAGGTGGTCGTAAGGCACCAGCGGCAGCAGCGGGCCGAAGATCTCGTCCTGCATCACCTGCATGCTGTCGTTCACCCGGGTCAGCAGGTGTGGCTGCAGGCGTCGGCCCTGGCGCGACTCGTCGGGGTACAGGTCGAGCACCTGGGCGCCCTTGCTGCGGGCGTCATCCAGCAGGTGCTGCAGGCGCTGCAACTGGCGGGGGTTGATGATGGCGCTGTAGTCGGAGTTGTCTGCGATGTGTGGGTACATGCGCTTCACCGCGTTGCGATAGGCCGTGGCAAAGTCGTTCAGGCGCTCACGGGGCACCAGCACATAGTCGGGAGCGACGCAGGTCTGGCCAGCATTGAGGGTCTTGCCGAAGGCGATGCGCTCGGCGGCGGTGTCCAGCGGCACGCTGGCAGACACGATGGCCGGGGACTTGCCGCCCAGTTCCAGGGTCACCGGGGTCAGGTTTTGCGCGGCAGCCAGCATGACCTGGCGGCCGATACTGGTGGCACCGGTAAACAGCAGGTGGTCGAACGGCAGGCGGGCGAATGCCTGGCCGACCTCGACTTCGCCGAGCACCACGCTGACCAGGTCTTCGGGAAAAACCCTGGCAATGAGTGCTTTGAGTGCTGCGCCACTGGCCGGTGTGGCTTCGCTCAGCTTGAGCATGACCCTGTTGCCGGCAGCCAGGGCGCAGGTCAGCGGGCCGATGGCGAGGAACAGCGGGTAGTTCCACGGCACGATGATGCCAACCACGCCCAATGGCTGGTACAGCACCCGTGCGCTGGCCGGCTGGAAAGCCAGGCCCACCGCGCGCCGGGCCGGAAGCATCCAGCGTTGCAGGTGGCGCTCGGCATGGCGAATGCCTTGCACCGACGGGAGCAGCTCGGCCAACAGCGTTTCGTCGGCACTGCGGCCGGTGAAGTCGGCATCGATCGCTTCGATCAGCGCTTGCTGGTCCGCCAGCAATGCCTCGCGCAGGCTCTTCAGCCACTGCCGTCGCTGTGCCGCAGGGGGCATGGGGTTGCCGGCAAAGGCCTGGCGCTGAGTGGCGAACGTCGCTGCAAGGTCGGTGTCGGATTGCACAGGAGGCAAGGCGATGGGCGAGGTCACGGTGGTCTCCCGTCAGGGCTTGGAGTTCCTAGAGCCTATACTCTAATTCGTACCATGGTGCGACTTTTTTCACAGGCCAGACCCGTGCACCAGCGCTGTGATTCACCGTAAGATGACCCTTTCGAAAGCCCGCAGACTGGGAGCTGAGCATGGCCCCGCGCATGAAGACCCGAGAGCGCATCGTGCAGAACAGCCTGGAGCTGTTCAACCAGCAGGGCGAACGCAGCGTCAGTACCAATCACATTGCCGCGCATATGGAAATCTCGCCTGGCAACCTGTATTACCACTTCCCCAACAAGCAGGCGATCATCGCCCTGCTGTTCAGTCAGTACGAAGAGTTGGTGGACAGCTTCCTGCGCCCGCCGCAGGGGCGGGCAGCCACGGTCGAAGACAAACGCTTCTACCTCAAGGCCTTGCTCGCGGCGATGTGGAACTACCGTTTCCTGCACCGTGACCTGGAGCACCTGCTGGAAAGCGACCCTGAACTGGCCGCCCGCTACCGGCGCTTTTCCGAGCGTTGTCTGCGCCAGGGCCAGGCAATCTACCGTGGCTTCGTCGATGCCGGGATCCTGGCCATGGAGCCTGCGCAGATCGAGTCGCTGACCATCAATGCCTGGATCGTGCTGACTTCATGGGTACGTTTTCTCAGCACCACGCGCGAGCATTCGGCGCATCTGGGTGAAGAAGCCTTCAAACGTGGCGTCTATCAGGTGCTGGTGCTGGAGCTGGGTTTTGTCACCAGCAATGCCCGCGGCGCGGTGGACGCCTTGTGCCAGGAATTCCACGTTCCGTTCAACCAGGCCCTGGAACAGTAGCCAGGGCCTTCGTGCCATCGATCAGGAGATTGTCATGCCCCTTGCGCAATTGATCACCCCGCAACAGCTGGCAGAGCGTCTGGACTCGCCCAAGCTGGTGATCCTCGACTGTCGTTTTGCCTTGGAGGATGTGGATTACGGCCAACGCAGCTATGCCGAGGGGCATATCGCCGGGGCACATTTTGCTGATCTGGAGCGTGACTTGAGCGGGCCGGTCATCAAGGGCCGCACCGGCCGCCACCCGCTGCCGGACCCGCATCGGCTGGGCGAGCGCCTGCGTGAGTGGGGGCTGGACGATGACAGCGCCGTGGTGCTGTACGACGATGGCCCGGGCGCCTTCGCTGCCCGGGCCTGGTGGTTGCTGGTCTGGCTGGGCAAGCGCAGCGACGTGGCCATCCTCGATGGCGGCCTCAAGGCCTGGCATGCAGCGCACCTGCCGCTGAGCCTGGATCCGCCGGCCAAGCGCGAGGGGACGTTCAGCGGCGAGGCGGACGCGAGGCTGCTGATCGACGCCGAGCACCTGGCCAAGCGCCTGGGCAGCCCTGACCTTACCCTGATCGATGCCCGTGCGTTGCCGCGCTTCCGGGGCGAAGTCGAGCCGATCGATCCCGTAGCAGGGCATATTCCGGGCGCCCAGTGCGCCACCTTCAACGAGAACCTCGGTGCCGATGGCCGTTTCCTGGCGCCGCAACAGCTCAAGCAGCGCTTTGCCGAGAAGCTGGCCGGGCGTGCTCCTGAACAACTGGTGGCCTATTGCGGATCAGGGGTGACGGCCTGCCATAACCTGTTTGCCATGGCCCTGGCGGGGTATCCCTTGGGCAAGCTGTACGCTGGCTCGTGGAGTGAGTGGATCAATGATCCCAAGCATGGCGTGGCGACTGGCGAATAATCACTGACCGTCGATGAGCCACTGCGGAATCCGCCGCTCGAGGTAATAGCCTGGATTCCGCAGGCTGCCGTCGACAAACCCGACATGCCCACCCCGTTCATGCAGCTCGAACTGCGTCTGTGCTGCCAGTTCACTGGCTGTGGGCAGGCTGTGGCCGAACACGAACGGGTCATCGGCGGCGTGGATGATCAGCGTTGGTGTGCGGTTTTCCCCCAGATAAAACCGGCTTGATGAACGGCGATAGTAATCGTGGGCATCGCTGAAGCCATTGAGCGGCGCAGTGACCTTGCCATCGAAATCCCAGAAGGTCTTCAGCCTGCCCAGCGGCCCCAGCCGGTCGAGCGCGGCCAGGCCTTCGTGATGGCCGCGATCACGAAAGTGCCGTTGCTTTACCTGCAGGTAGGCCATCATCTCGCGCATGAAATGCGCTTGGTACACCTTGGAAAAGCCCTGGGCGATACGGTCGGCGCACTGGTCCAGACGAAACGGCACCGAAACCGCCACCGCCGCTTGCAACTGGCTGGCAGCGCCGCTTTCCCCCAGGTATTTGAGCAGTACATTGCCGCCCAGCGAGTAACCGACCGCATACAGTGGCGCCAGAGGGCGTTGGGCATGCAGGTGCGCGATCACCTCGGCGAGGTCTTCGCTGGCCCCGGAGTGGTAGCTTCGCGGCAACAGGTTGGGTTCGCCCGAACAACCGCGCCAGTTCACCGCCACACTGGCCCAGCCCCGGGCTTGCAGCGACTGCTGCAAGCCTTTGACATACGGTGAGTGGGAGGAGCCAGTCAGCCCATGCAACACCAGCACCAGCGGCACATCCGGGCTATGCGGGCCATGCCAGTCGAGGTCGAGAAAATCACCATCGGCCAGCCACAGGCGTTCGCGGCTTCGCTCCAGCTCCGGCAGCTTGCGCCACAGCGGCCCCCACAGGGTTTGCAGGTGGGGGTTGGACAGGCCGATGGCCGGGCGGAACGTGGCGGTGAGACTGGGCATGCTGGGCGACTCGTGATGTGCCTGCGTAGAGTGCCATGAAACCTTGCCGCTGTACCTGCCCTATTGGTCGGGGGCTGGCAGAGGTTGCTGCTCGACACTTGGGCCGACATTGACCTTTACCCTGTAGCTTAGGTCGAGATGCCGTTGCATGGCGGCGCGCACATCTGCCGGAGACAAGCTGTTGATGCGCTCGATGTAGGTGTTGAGATGGTTGTCAGGTTGACGTTGATGGCTCAGCTCCGCGAGCAGTGCTGCCAGGCGCCTGTTCTGAGCGACACCGCGCAGCAATTGCCCTTCCAGCTGTTTGCGTGCCAATTGCAATTCAGCTTCGGTCGGCCCTTGTTCGATGAAATCTCGCAGCACGGTCGTTACCAGTTCCTCAGTGCCTTCGACATGGGCGGGTGCGATCTCCCATTCAACGGTGAACAAACCGCCTGCCCGTAATGGCGATAAATGGCTGTACACGCCGTAAGTGAGGCCGCGGCGTTCGCGCAGTTCGACCATCAAGCGCGATTCGAGTCCTTCTCCCAGCACATCGCTGGCCAGCACCAGGGCCGGGAACTGCGGATCGTTGGCGGGCAGGTTCAAGGGAAGTGCCAGCAGGACAGCGCTACTCGTGCCGGGCTGTTCAATGCTGATGGTCGCGGGAGTGGCGGCTGGGACAGCGGGCAGATCTATCGCCGTCCAGCCTTGTGGCAGAGCCTGACTGACCTGACGCGAGAGAGCTTGAGCCTCTGCCAGGGACAGGTCGCCGACCACGACCATCTCCAGGTTGCTGGCGCAATAGGCGCGTTGATGAAACACCCGCAGGTCGTCTGGGGTAACCGCCGCTACACCCTCTTCGGTGACGCCCAGAGGGCGGCCATAAGGATGGCCGCGGAACAGGTGGCGGAAGGCTTCGCTACGCGCTCTCAATTCAGGGCGTCGCTCGCGTGCAGCGCTGCTATGCAGCAACTGCTTTTTGATCTTCTCCAGAGCAGAGGAGGTGAACGCAGGATTAGCCACGAGGTCGGTGAAAAGCGCCAAGGCGGGCTCTAGCACGGCCGGTGTAGTGAGGCTGCGCAGGCTCAGCGTTGCATGCTCCAGACGCATCTGCTTTGCGATGATCGCACCCAGGCGCTCGATATGCTCGGCCTGTTGAGTGGCCGTGTACTGATGGCTGCCTTCGTCGAGCATGTACAACGTCAAGGCTGCCAGGCCGGGTTGCGCAGTGTCCTGTACGGAGCCGGCCCGGAACCTCAGTATCAGGTCGACGATAGGCAACCCGCGGGCTTCGACGAATTTTACGGTTGTGCCCGTTTCTGTCGTCCAGGCTTGTACTTGCGTCTGGATGGACGCGAACCGATCCAGGTCAAGCCCTTGGGCAGAGATCAGCCCACCGTAAAGGCTGGGGGCTTCGGCAGGCTTCTGCGGCGCAGTCGAGTCATTCATGAGCGCTTTCCTTGTGGTGCATGAAAGTGATGGCGGCACGGGATTCAGTCAGGAACTCGAGGGCAGCCTGGCCTACCTGTTCGGCTGTCACGGCTTCGATGGCGTGACGCTCATTTTCCAGCGCAATCGGGTCCAGGCCGCAGGCGGCCTGTTTGCCGATGGCCTGTGCCTGATTGTCGATGTCGTCCCTCTCGAACAACTGCCTGGCCAGCAGGCGGGCCTTGGCGCGCTGCAGGTCCTGCCTGGAAGGAGCCGACTGGCGAAAGGCTTCGATTTCCAGCATCAGCCTCTCGGCTGCAGTCTCCGGCGTTATTTGTGGACTGCAGAAGGCGTAGAGCGCGAGCAAGCTGTCCCCGCGCTGCCAGGGTTCGTATTCGGGGCGTAGGGCCTGCAGTATCGGGTCGTCCAGAACCAGTCGTTGCTGCAGGGTGCTGCTGTGTCCGTCGGCAAGCAGATCGGGCAGCAGCCGCAAGGCATAAGCCTGCTCGCCGGACTGCGCAGTACATTGGCTGGGGAGGTTGAAACTGAGGATAGTGCCTGTGTACTGGCCCGGTAGTCGTAGCGTCTGGTGGCGTCGATCCTGCAACGGTGGCGCGCTGGGGGCTTCTCGCGCTGGCAGGCGCTTGGCTGGGATCGCTGCGAAGTGCCGACTTACCAGGTTGTGCAGCTGTGCCAGGGTAATGTCGCCTGATACTGCCAGTGTGGCGTTGTTGGGCAGGTACCAGGTCTGGTACCAGGTTCGCGCTGCAGCAGGCGTCAGGTACTCGAGATCTGTTTTGTGGCCAATCACGGGGTTGCCATAGCCACCGGTGCCGTAAGCCAGTGACTGGTGATGTTCGATTGCCAGTGCCAAGGGGTTGTTGTCGACTTGCTCCCGGCGCTCTGCCATGACCACTTTCAGTTCGCGAGCGAAAGCGGTATCGCTGAGTGTGGCGCTGGCCATGACATCAGCCATGGCTTCCAGGGCGACCTCAAGCCGGCTGCTCGGCAATGTCAGCGGAAAGTACGTGGCGTCGGTTGAAGTGAATGCGTTCGGATCGCCGCCAAGACGTGTCATGACTGCCGAATATTGGCCATTGGCCAGTTTGCTGCTGCCTTCGAACAGTAGATGCTCCAAGGCATGGGAAAGACCGGTGTGGCCTGCAGGCTCGTAGCTCGAACCAACGTGATACCACAGCTGTGCACTGACCAACGGTGCGCGATGGTCTTCGCGCAGGCAGGTACGCAGGCCATTGGCAAGGGTGAACGATTGTACGGTGCTGCCCTGGGAGGGCGCAGAACGGTGTTCGATCATGGTTGAAGTGCTCCTGCAAGAACGAGGGAGCAGCTTCAATCATGCTGGCAGCGGGCTTGTGGTAACTATTAAGGGTTTACCTGATCAGCCCCGTTGCCACAGCGCGTAATGCACCTGGCCGGTTTTCTTCTCGCGGTGCAGGCGCCAGTTGCCGGGCATCGGCAGCGTCGACGGTGCAGCCTCGCTCTCGGTGTAGACCCACGCCTGTTCGCGCAGCCACTGGTTCTGCTCCAGCAGGTTGCAGGTATTGGCCAGCAAGTCCTGGTGGAACGGCGGGTCGAGGAACACCACGTCGAACTGCTGCTTGGCCGGGTTCTGCAGGTAGCGCAGGGCATCGGTCTGCAGGATCTGCCCGCGTGGGCAGCGCAGGATTTCCAGGTTGTTCTTCAGGTTGCTGATGGCTGCGGGGTTGCTGTCCAGCGCCACGGCATTCGCAGCGCCTCGGGACAGCGCCTCCAGCACCAGGGCGCCGCTGCCGGTGAAAGCATCCAGCACCTGGGCGCCTTCGATGTAGGGCGCCAGCCAGTTGAACACGGTTTCGCGCACGCGGTCGGGTGTGGGCCGCAGGCCTTCGCCTTCCGGTACCGCCAGGCGGCGGCTGCGCCACTCGCCGGCGATGATGCGCAGGTAACCCTGGCCCTTGCTTTGGCCCTGCTGCGGGCGGGCGGGTGGGGTGGATCTAGGCATTAGTGCTCCGGTACGCCGAGCGGCTGCTCGGACGGTTTGTCAGTGGGGGCAGGCAGTGGCTTCTGTGGCACTTTCGGGCCAACGGTGACAATCACCAGCTTATCGGCTGCCAGGTGCTTGTTCATCGCTGCCTTGACCTGTTCGACGGTCAGCGCCTGGGACTGCTGCATGAAGTCCTCCAGCCAGGTCAGGGGCAGGTTGTAGAAACCGATGGCGCCGAGTTGGCCGACGATGCTGGCATTGCTGGCATTGGACAACGGGAAGCTGCCGGCCAGCTCGCGTTTGGCGTCGTCCAGCTCCTGCTGGGTCGGGCCGCTCTTGAGGTAGTCGGCAAGGATGTCCTGTACCAGCTTGAGCGTGCCTTCACTGAGTTCGGCGCGGGTCTGCAGGTTGATCATGAACGGGCCACGCACCTGCATCGGGCTGAATACCGAGTACACGCCGTAGGTCAGGCCGCGTTTTTCGCGGACTTCGCTCATCAGGCGGGTGCCGAAGGCACCGCCGCCAAGGATCTGGTTGCCCAGTGAAAGGGCCGGCCAGTCCGGGTCCTGGCGGTCGATGCCAAGCTCGGCGAGCATCAGGTGCGTCTGCTTGCTCGGGAAGTCGATATGGGTGACGCCAGCCCTGGGCTCGACCGGCTGGGCCGGTTTGGCCAGTGCCGGGCCTTTGGGCAGGGCAGCGGAGACCTGGGCGGCGACGGCCTCGGCTTCCTCGCGGCTAAGGTCACCGACCAGGGCGATCACCGCGTTGCCAGCGGCATAGGCCTTGGCGTGGAAGGCGCGCAGCTGCTCAAGAGTGATGCCTGGTACGCTCTCGGCGCTGCCATCGCTTGGCTGAGCGTACGGGTGATCGCCGTAGAGCTTACTGAACAGCGCCTTGCCGGCGATCTTGCCAGGGTTTTGTTTCTCATACTCGAAACCGGCCAGCAGCTGGTTCTTGATGCGTTTCAGGGCGTCTTCCGGGAAGGTTGGCTTGCCGGTCACTTCGGCGAACAGCTGGAGGGCGGGCTCGCGTTTGTCCCGGGCGCTCAGGCTGCGCAGCGAGGCCACGGCCATGTCGCGATAGGAACCGTTGCCAAAGTCTGCACCCAGGCCCTCGAAGCCCTCGGCGATGGCGGTCACGTCCTTGCCGGCCACGCCCTCGTTGAGCATGGCGTTGGTCAGGCTGGCCAGGCCAGGGGTGTGGCCGTCCTGGCTGCTGCCGGCGGCAAAAGTCACGCGCAAGTCGAACATCGGCAACTCGCGGGCCTCGACGAACAAGACCCGGGCGCCTTCGGCGGTGGTCCAGTTCTGGATGTTCAGCTGGCGCCTGCTGGGTGCCTTGTCATCAAGCTCGGCCAGCGATTGCAGGGTGTTGGCCGGGCGGGCGGGGCTGCTTTCGGCCTCGGAATGTGCCGGCCGGGCGAGCACGGCGGCCACGGCCACTACCAGCGCGATGATGCCCGTGCCGATCAGGGTGTAGCGTGGTGCGCTGCGATCACTCATGAGCGGACTCCTCAGGCAGTACATGGGCAACGCTCAGGCGTTCGCGGGTGAAATAGGTGCGTGCGGCGTTTTGCACGTCTTCCGGGGTGACGCGCTTGAGTTCGTCCAGCTCGCTGTCGATCAGCTTCCAGGACAGGCCGACGGTTTCCAGCTGGCCGATAGTGGTGGCCTGGCTGCTGATGGAGTCGCGGTCGTAGACCAGCCCGGCGATGACCTGCGCGCGCACGCGCTCCAGCTCTTCGGCGCTTGGCGGAGTGGTCTTGAGTTCGTCGAGCAGCTGCCAGAGGCCTTTTTCGACGTCAGCCAAGGTTTTCTGTTTTTGCACGTTCGGCGTGGCCGAGATCAGGAACAGGCTGTCGCCTCGGGTAAAGGCGTTGTAGCTGGACGAGGCACCGGCCACCAGTTCCTGGCCACGCTCCAGGCGTGCCGGCATGCGCGCGCTGTAGCCGCCGTCGAGCAGGGCCGAGATCAGCCGCAGGGCATGCACGGTGCGTGGCTCCTTGGCAGTGGCCAGGCCCGGTACGTTGAAACCGTAGATCAGGCTCGGCAACTGGGTGCGTACGTGCAAGGTCAGCTGGCGCTGGCCCGGTTCGGCCAGTTCCAGCGGCAGTTTGGCGGGTGGCACGGCGCGCTTGGGGATGCTGCCGAAGTATTTTTGTGCCAGGCCTTTGACCTCATCGGCGGTGACATCGCCGACCACCACCAGGGTGGCGTTGTTCGGTGCGTACCAGGATTCGTACCAGTGACGCAGTTCCTCGACCTTCATGCGTTCGAGGTCGGCCATCCAGCCGATGGTCGGGGTGTGGTAGCCGCTGGCCGGGAAGGCCATGGCGCGGAACAGCTCGAAGGCCTTGGAGCTTGGCTGGTCATCGGTACGCAGGCGGCGCTCTTCCTTGATCACCTCGATTTCACGGGCGAACTCGTCGGCAGGCAGGCGCAGGCTGGCCAGGCGGTCGGCTTCGAGCTCAAGGGCCACTGGCAGGCGGTCGCGGGCCAGCACCTGGTAGTAGGCGGTGTAGTCGTCGCTGGTGAAGGCGTTTTCTTCCGCGCCGAGGTCACGCAGGATGCGCGAGGCCTCGCCAGGGCCGATCTTGGCGCTGCCCTTGAACATCATGTGCTCCAGGGCATGAGACAAGCCGGTCTGGCCTGGGGTCTCGTAGCTCGAGCCGACCTTGTACCAGATCTGCGAGACGACCACAGGGGCACGGTGGTCTTCGCGCACGACCACTTTCAGGCCGTTGTCGAGGATGAATTCGTGGGTCGGTTGCACGTCGGCGGCGAACGCCGCGAGCGGCAGGCAGAGCGTGCCGAGCAACAGGCCAGCGGCGCGGCGGGCTAGAGCATTCATACGGAGATTAACCTGTTCGGCGGCCCGCTGGCTTAGCGTCGGCGGGCCAGGAGGTGCTAGGATACTGATCCGGTTGCCTGGCGACCATGCCTGTCGCCGTTCTGGCCCGCAGGCCCATTAAGACAAAACATTGCGCATGAACCAGTCGGATTCAAAATAGTCTGTTCTGCGTTTAGAGAATTCCTGATGTGCCAGTTGCTGGCCCATCGCTACCCTGAGATAGCCGTCTTCCATGTTTGGTTCCAACGACGACAAAAAAGCGCCGGCCGAGGCTGGCGAGAAAAAAGGCCTGTTCAGCTGGTTTCGCAAGAAGCCGCAGCAACCTGTCGCCGAACAGCCTCAAACGCCTGAGCCACCAGCGCCCGAGGTGCAGCCAGCCGAGCCGGTAACGCCGCAGCCCGCCGCCGAGCAGCCACGTGTCGAAGTACAGCCGCCTGCGCCGGTCGAGCCTATGCCTCCGGTGGTCGAAGCGCCTGTGCCAGAGCCAGTCGCTTCCACGCCAGTAGTGGCGCCCGAGCCTGAACCGGTCGCTTCCGAGCCGCTGGTCGCTCCGCTGCCCGAGCCAATCGCTTCCATGCCTGTACAAGCAGCGCCGGTCGAGACTGCCCCGGTGGTCGAGCACGCAGCCCCTGTCAGCAACCTGGTGCTGCCGGTAGCCGAAGAGCCTGTGGCGCTGGTGCCGGACCTGCAGCCGAAGGCGCCGCCCGTGATTCCGGAGCGTCCCGCACCAGAACCGGTGGTCGTGGCGCCAGTCGTGGCCCCTGCACCTGTGGAGCCGCAACCCGCTCCCGAGGTCGCTGCCCCGGTCGCCACCGAGCAGTCCAAACCCGGTTTCTTCGCCCGCCTCAAGCAGGGCCTGTCGAAGACCAGCGCCAGCATCGGCGAGGGCATGGCCAGCCTGTTCCTGGGCAAGAAGGTCATTGATGACGACCTGCTCGACGAGATCGAAACCCGTCTGCTGACGGCCGACGTCGGCGTCGAAGCCACCTCGGCCATCGTTCAGAACCTGACCCAGAAGGTCGCCCGCAAGCAGCTGGCCGACGCCGACGCGCTGTACAAGTCGCTGCAGGAGGAGCTGGCAGCACTGCTGCGCCCTGTCGAGCAGCCGCTCAAGGTCCAGGCGCAGAACAAGCCCTATGTGATTCTGGTCGTCGGCGTGAACGGTGCCGGCAAGACCACCACCATCGGCAAGCTGGCCAAGAAGCTGCAACTGGAAGGCAAGAAGGTCATGCTGGCTGCCGGTGATACCTTCCGTGCCGCTGCCGTGGAGCAATTGCAGGTCTGGGGCGAGCGTAACCAGATCCCGGTGATTGCCCAGCACACTGGCGCCGATTCCGCCTCGGTGATCTTCGACGCGGTACAGGCTGCCAAAGCCCGTGGTATCGACGTGCTGATCGCCGACACCGCTGGCCGGCTTCACACCAAAGACAACCTGATGGAGGAGCTCAAGAAGGTCCGCCGGGTCATCGGCAAGCTCGATGCCGAGGCACCCCACGAGGTGCTGCTGGTGCTCGACGCCGGTACCGGGCAGAACGCCATCAGCCAGGCCAAGTACTTCCACCAGAGCGTCGAGCTGACCGGCCTGGCGCTGACCAAGCTGGATGGCACTGCCAAAGGTGGGGTGATCTTCGCCCTGGCCAAGCAGTTCAAGCTGCCGATCCGCTTCATCGGGGTCGGTGAAGGCATCGACGACCTGCGCACATTCGAAGCCGAGCCGTTCGTCAAGGCTCTGTTCGCCGAGCGAGACTGACCATGATCCGATTCGAACAGGTTGCCAAGCGCTACCCCAACGGCCATGTCGGCTTGCACGAGCTGAGTTTCCGCGCGCGCCGGGGCGAGTTCCTGTTCGTCACCGGGCACTCGGGTGCTGGCAAGAGCACCTTGCTGCGCCTGTTGCTGGCCATGGAACGCCCGACCAGCGGCAAGCTGATGCTGGCAGGGCAGGACCTGGGCCAGATCAGCAATGCGCAGATCCCGTTCCTGCGTCGGCAGATTGGCGTGGTGTTCCAGAACCACCAGCTGCTGTTCGACCGCACCGTGTTCAACAACATCGCCCTGCCGCTACAGATTCTCGGCTTGTCCAAGGCCGAGATCGCCAAACGCGTTGATTCGGCGCTGGAGCGGGTGTCGCTGGCCGACAAGGGCGAGCTGTTCCCGGCCGACCTGTCAACCGGCCAGCAGCAGCGGGTCGGTATTGCCCGCGCGATAGTTCACCAGCCGGCCTTGCTGCTGGCGGATGAGCCCACCGGTAACCTCGACCCGCGGCTGGCCGCGGAGATCATGGGTGTGTTCGAGGATATCAACCGCCTGGGCACCACGGTTCTGATCGCCAGTCACGACCTGGCACTGATTGCGCGCATGCGCCACCGCATGCTGACCCTGCAGCGCGGTCGTCTGATCGGCGATGGGGAGGCCGGGCAATGAGCACTACACGTACACCAAAGGTTTCCGAGCGCGTTGCGCCCAAGGCTGCCGACCCGCAGCCGGCCAGGAAGAATGGCGGCGATCACGATGACGACGGCCCGGACTTCCGCACCCTGCTGCAGGCCTGGCTGGAAAGCCATCGCGCCAGCTTGGCCGACAGCCTTCGACGGCTGGGCAAGCAGCCGATCGGCAGCTTTTTCACCTGCCTGGTGATGGCCGTGGCCCTGAGCATGCCCATGGGGCTGTCGCTGCTGCTGAAGAATATCGAGGTGCTGGGTGGCTCATGGCAACGCGCCGCACAGATTTCGCTGTACCTGAAGCTCGATGCTGGTAGCCAGCAGGGTGAAGCCCTGCGTGACGACATCAAGCGCATGCCGGGGGTGGCCGACGCCCAATACGTCAGCCCCGGGCAGGCCCTGCAAGAGTTCCAGCAGCAGTCCGGGCTAGGCGAGGCCCTTCGCGAGCTGCCTGACAACCCGTTGCCCGGTGTGGTGGTGGTGACCCCGACCGAAGTCGATAAACCGGCCCTGGAAGCCCTCCGTCAACGTCTTTCGGAGCTGCCGAGGGTTGAGAATGCACAACTGGACCTGGTATGGGTCGAGCGGCTGGCGGCGATCCTCAAGCTGGGCGACCGTTTTGTCTTCGGCCTGGCGGTAATGCTGATTTCCGCGCTGCTGTTAGTAATCGGTAACACAATTCGTCTACATATCGAAAACCGCCGCATCGAGATCGAAGTGATCAAGCTGGTGGGCGGTACAGACAGCTACGTTCGCAGGCCTTTCCTGTACATGGGCGCCTTGTACGGCCTGGGTGCGGGGGTGCTGGCCTGGGCCATCCTGGCCTTTGGCCTGAACTGGCTTAACGAGGCCGTGGTAGGGCTTTCCGGGCTGTATGGCAGTGACTTCGCCCTGGGCGGGGTGCCGGCGTCCGATGGTCTGTCGCTCTTGATCGGAGCGGTGCTGTTGGGGTATATCGGTGCATGGATCGCAGTCGCCCGCCATTTGAACGAGCTGGCGCCGCGATAGTTTTTACGTGCCAGCATTGACATTTCCTTCACGATGGAACTTGTACGGTCGTTCCGGGTCAATGTTGGCAGCGCTCACAAGGCGCGAGTTTTGTAAGTCGGAGGTTCTTGAATGACCACATCGTTGCAACCTGCCTATGCCCTGGTGCCCGGTGCAAACCTGGAAGCCTACGTGCACACGGTCAACAGCATCCCGCTGCTGTCTGTCGAGCAGGAGCGTGATCTGGCCGAGCGTCTCTACTATGAGCAGGATCTCGAGGCCGCTCGGCAAATGGTGATGGCCCACCTGCGTTTCGTTGTGCATATCGCACGTAGCTATGCAGGGTACGGTCTGGCGCAGGCTGACCTGATCCAGGAAGGCAACGTCGGCCTGATGAAGGCGGTCAAGCGTTTCAACCCGGAAATGGGTGTGCGCCTGGTGTCCTTCGCCGTGCACTGGATCAAGGCAGAGATCCACGAGTTCATCCTGCGTAACTGGCGCATCGTCAAGGTGGCCACCACCAAGGCCCAGCGCAAGCTGTTCTTCAACCTGCGTAGCCAGAAGAAGCGTCTGGCCTGGCTGAACAACGACGAAGTGCATCGCGTGGCGGAAAGCCTCGGCGTCGAGCCGCGTGAAGTGCGCGAGATGGAAAGCCGCCTGAGTGGCCAGGACATGGCCTTCGACCCGGCAGCCGAAGCGGATGACGACAGCGCCTTCCAGTCGCCAGCGCATTATCTGGAAGACCACCGCTACGATCCGGCTGTGCAGCTGGAGGATGCCGACTGGAGCGACAACTCCACCAGCAACCTGCACGAAGCACTGCAAGGCCTGGATGACCGTAGCCGCGATATCCTCTACCAGCGCTGGCTGGCGGAAGAAAAGGCCACGCTGCATGAGCTGGCTGACAAGTACAGCGTTTCTGCTGAGCGTATTCGCCAGCTGGAGAAGAATGCAATGAACAAGGTCAAGGCGCTGATCACCGTCTGACCTGACCTGGCTGCATTGAAAAGCCGCTGACCCGAAAGGGTGAGCGGCTTTTTTGTCGGGGTTACGGCCTGCGCGAGCTGTCCAGTTGCATCAGGTAGCTGGGCCCGCCCAGCTGGCTCATCTGCCGGCGAATCCAGCCCGCCCGGCTTGCCACATAGGCGCTGGGCCGGCTGGCACTCCACTTGATCGGGCTCGGCAGCACGGCGGCCAGTTGTGCGGCCTGCTGGCGGGTCAGCCGGCTGGCATCGACACCAAAGTGATAACGCGCCGCGGCCTGGGCGCCGAACACGCCTTTGCCCCACTCGGCGCTGTTCAGGTAAACCTCAAGAATCCGCTCCTTCGACCAGAACAGTTCGATCAGCCCCGTGAACCAGGCCTCCAGCCCCTTGCGGAACCAGCTGCGTCCCGACCACAGGAACAGGTTCTTGGCTACCTGCTGGGTCAGGGTGCTGGCACCACGAATGCTGCCGCCACGCTCGTTGTACGCCAGCGCCGCCTGGATGGCCGGAATGTCGAAGCCCCAATGGCTGGCAAACTTCTGGTCCTCACCGGCGATGACTGCCACCTTGAGTTCGTCGGAGATGTTCTCCCATGGCTCCCAGTCGCGTTGCAGTTCAATCGGCTCGCCACTCACCCATGATTGCACCTTGCGTTCGAGCATCAAGGCCGTGCCAGGCGGTGGTACCCAGCGAAACACCAGCACCAGCACGATGCTGCCGGCAGCGAACCAGAGCAGGGCGCGGGCGAGGCGGCGGAGAATGGATGACAGCATGGCGATGGCTTGGCCGGACCGGTGGAACGGGCCATTATACAGACCCGATACAAGGAGTCGTCCCATGCTTCGCAGCTTCCTCATGCTCGCTGCCTTCTTCGGCTTTACCGGCGTCGCCCTGGGCGCGTTCGCCGCACATGGCCTGAAGGACCGTCTGACGGCTGATTACCTGGCCATTTTCCATACCGGGGTCACCTATCAGCTGGTGCATGCCTTGGCGATCTTTGGTGTCGCCGTGCTTTCGGCGCACCTGCCGGGGCGCCTGGTCGGCTGGGCTGGCGGTCTGTTCGCCCTGGGGATCGTGCTGTTCTCCGGTAGCTTGTACCTGCTGACGCTCAGCGGCCTGGGCAAACTGGGCATCATCACCCCCTTCGGCGGCCTGTGCTTCCTTGCCGGTTGGCTGTGCCTGGGCATGGCTGCCTGGCGCCTGGGCTGACCAAGCGGTCCATAATCGCGACTAATGGCGTGCAGCGCCCTTGGGTTCACGCGTGGATCGGCGCTAGAATGCGGGCCCCCAAAGAACAATGGTGGCCGTGCGCATGCGCATTCAACTGAACGGTGAACCTTACGAATTGCCCGCTGGCGAAAGCGTCGCGGCCCTGCTGGCCCGCCTGGAACTGACCGGGCGCCGGGTGGCGGTGGAACTCAACCTGGATATCGTGCCGCGTAGCCAGCACGACAGCACGCAGCTGAGCGAAGGCGACCAGGTCGAAGTGGTCCATGCGATTGGTGGCGGCTGAAACCGGGCCGGCGTTTACCTGCAAGCCCCGCAATCTTTTCCCGAGGAACAACGATGAGCAACGTTCGTAGCGACAAGCCCTTCATCCTGGCCGGGCGCACTTTCCAGTCGCGCCTGCTGGTCGGCACCGGCAAGTACCGTGACATGGAAGAAACCCGCTTGGCCACCGAGGCTTCGGGTGCCGAGATCGTCACCGTGGCCGTGCGCCGGACCAACCTTGGCCAGAATGCGGGTGAGCCGAACCTGCTCGACGTGCTGTCGCCCGACAAGTACACCATCCTGCCAAACACTGCAGGTTGCTTCGATGCTGTCGAGGCGGTGCGTACCTGCCGTCTGGCCCGCGAGTTGCTCGATGGCCACAAGTCCCACGAGTCGCGCACCCTGGTGAAGCTGGAAGTGCTGGCCGACCAGAAAACCCTGTTCCCCAACGTGATCGAAACCCTCAAGGCCGCCGAGGTTCTGGTCAAGGATGGCTTCGACGTGATGGTCTACACCAGCGACGATCCGATCATCGCCCGCCAGCTGGCCGAGGCCGGCTGCATCGCGGTAATGCCGCTGGCCGGTCTGATCGGCACTGGCCTGGGTATCTGCAACCCCTACAACCTGCAGATCATCCTTGAAGAATCGAAGGTGCCGGTGCTGGTTGACGCGGGTGTTGGTACGGCTTCCGACGCCACCATCGCCATGGAAATGGGCTGTGAAGCCGTGCTGATGAACTCCGCCATCGCCCACGCTCAGCAGCCGGTGCTGATGGCCGAGGCCATGAAGCACGCCATCCTCGCTGGCCGCATGGCCTACCTGGCCGGCCGCATGCCGAAAAAACTGTACGCCAGCGCCTCTTCGCCGCTGGATGGTCTGATCAAGTAAGAGCCCCCGATGACTGACTCGCAAGATACGCCGATCTCCACCGACGGCGACCAGCGCCCACACCGCCGCATCAAGAGCTTCGTGATGCGCGCCGGGCGCATGACCGAAGGCCAGCAACGTGGCCTCGACCAGGGCGGCCCGCAGTTCATCCTGCCGCTGGCCGACAGCCCGGTGGACTACGACCAGGTATTCGGCCGTTCGGCGCCGCGTACCCTGGAGATTGGCTTCGGCATGGGCCATTCCCTGCTGGAAATGGCCGCTGCCGCGCCTGAACAGGACTTCATCGGGGTCGAGGTACACCGTCCAGGTGTCGGCGCGCTGCTCAACGGCGTGCTGACCCAAGGCCTGAAGAACCTGCGGGTGTATGACTGCGATGCGATTGAAGTGCTCAACCGCTGCGTGGCCGACAATAGCCTCGACCGCCTGATGCTGTTCTTCCCTGACCCATGGCACAAGGCACGTCACCACAAGCGCCGCATCGTTCAGCTGGAGTTCGCCGAACTGGTGCGGCGCAAGCTCAAGCCTGGTGGAGTGTTCCACATGGCCACCGACTGGGAGCCGTATGCCGAGTACATGCTGGAAGTGATGAGCGCCGCCCCGGGCTATCGCAACCGTGCTGAAGATGGCACCTATGTGCCGCGCCCCGAAGAGCGCCCGATCACCAAGTTCGAGCGCCGCGGCGAGCGGCTGGGGCATGGGGTTTGGGATTTGAAGTTCGAGAAAGTGGACTGAACCTGCAACGTACCCCGTATGCAAACCGAAAACCGCCTCTAGAGAGGCGGTTTTTTCAGGTTCCTTAATTGAGTATCAGGGTAAGGAAATCCAGGCTGGCCCGTCTCTTCGCCACGACAGTCACTTCAAACGCCTTGATTCGCTTGCCCGCAGCGCTGAAATTCACCCAGCTGTTGCGCTCCGTTACCGGGTGGGACCCGATCGTTTCGCCGTCAGCCGTGAAGAATGTCACCAACTGGCCCGGCTGGTTGGCAAGCATACTGGTTAGTGAGAACTTCACCCCGACGCATTCATAAGCAAGATCGAAGCGAACGGTTTGCTGCTCGGCAATCGAGCCGTCATTGATGCAGACGTTCTTGCCTTCGGTCATGCCATCGATAGGCCCTACCGCATGTATGTGGACCTGGCCTTGCTGATCATTGCCCAGGCTGATGGTCACGTGTGCGGTCTGTTGGCTGTTGCCTGGCCGGATGATCGGTGTCGGAGTGATATCGTTGAAGTCTTCGACAATGCTGTTGGTGGTCGAAAGCCAGGCGTTTTCGACCAAGAATGCCTGGGCCTTGGCATTCGCCCCGCCCGGGGCCTCAATGCTGAAGGTGTGGCTAGCTTGCCTGGCAGTGAAAATGCGTTCGACATCCTGCCATTCTTCACCGAGCAAGGTAGGCGCCTCGGAAAAGACATCGCTGATGCCCAGCTGCACCGAAGCCTGGCTGCCGGCCTGGCTGCGGGCCTTGACGCTGAAGCGGTAATTGTTGCCTGCGGTCAGCCCTGATACTGTTTTTTCCAGCAGGATGCCGGTGTCGGTCTGCTCGACACCGTGTCTTGGCGCAATACGGTACAGGCCATCGGCGCTCTCCAGTTGCAGGTCGATGGCCGCAGCGGTCTTGCTCCAGCCATTCCAGTCATCGCAGCCGAACTGGTCAGCTGCCTGACGCAGGTGCGATGCAGTGGCAGCAGGCGTTTCGGTGAGCAAGCGAATACTGTCGATGAAGGTGCGGTTGCCGCAGGTGAGTTCAACCCGCTTGATCAACGTTTCTCGACGGGCGACCAGTTCGACATGGGCGTTGGTCGTTTCGCCCGGCTGTGGGCTGATAGACTGCGTGGCAACTTCTTCACCGGCTTCATTGAACGCTTTGGCTGAAGCCTGCTGACCAATACCTGCCCAATTGAATGCCACCGCATGATAAGTGCCGACCAGTTCCAGGTGGGTGGTTTGAGCGGGGAAAATGTTGCCGCCGTTATGGGCCAGGCAAAGCACTTTTTTCAGATTGGCCTTACCCTCTTCGGGTAGCACCGGGTGGATAGCGATGCTGCCGGGGGCTCTGTCGGGAAGGCCAATCGACATGTGGTCGGCGTTGAACACTTCGCGCGGCAAGAGGTGGATGTCCTGGTACTGGTCGAAGCGCTCTGTGTGTTCGCTCAGCTCGTAGACGCGGATGAAGTCCAGGGACATGTCTCGGGCTCGTCCCAATGTTCCAGCCTCATTCACATCTTCGCTGTTTTCGGCAAGCCGATCGCGCGCGGTGATCATCAAGCGGTGCTCGGTGGCGGTGGCAGTGAAGTCCAGCGAAAGGGTATCCCAATCGAAACGCGTCAAGGTCCGATCGGCCAGTTGCGCGACGCCGATGACATCAAGCGTAACGTCGGTGCGAAACAAATCATCGCCGGGGATCGTACGGAAATCTACACTAAACCGGTAGCGGCTACCCGGCTTGAACCCGGTGACGGTCTTGTCGAGCAGGGGCCCCAGCACGTTGCCTTCCCAACCTTCCGGGAAGCGCACAAAGTAATTACCATCATCCTCTCGGTCGGTTATCAACTCCCATCCGTTGCTTTGTTTGTTCCAACCGTTGAAGTCGCCTTCGCCGAACGGCGAAAAATCGACATAGGGTGCAGTAGCCATGTTCGAAAACCTCGCGAAAGACTGATTAATGTGGTCTGGCGCTGATAATCGCGGCAGCGCGAGCCTGCATTAGAAGTTGATCGCGGGATCTTCGAAACTGGCAAAAATGCTAGGTGTACCTCTCTGGGCAGTGTTTCGCAGCGAGGTTCAGCCGCGCCGATCGGCCACCACGCCGATAAGTACCAGCACCACCAGCAACACCGGCGCCAGCGCATAGTTGTTGAACTGCCCCAATCCCTTCACCACCCAGGGCGTGGCATAGATCAACGCTGCACCACTGCCGATCATCACCAGGGCAGCCATCACCGGTACCCGCAGCGCGCCCGCCAGGGCACCCAGGCGCTGGTCCACCCAGCCTTTGATGTCGGTGCCGAACAGCACCAGCAGGCAGCCTACCAGGGCCAGGGAAATCTCAGACAGATTGCTGCGGCTCCAGCGCGAAACCGTGGCGAGCAGATCAAGTACCAGATCCATGGATCATCCTTAGGTCAAGAAATACTGCAGCAGGTCATTGAGGAACAGCTGGCCGCGTGGCGTGGCCACCAGTCGATCCGGTTCGACCTGCAAAAGGCCCTTTTGTTCGGCGGCGCGGCGGGCTTCGGCCAGCTGTGCCAGGGGCAGCCCGGTGCGCTGGGTGAACAGCTCGGCTTCCACACCATCGGTGAGGCGCAGGGCGTTCATCAGGAACTCGAACGGCAGCTCATCCACCGGCAACAGCTTCTCGCCGGCCTTGAACGGCTTGGCCAGGTTCAGGTAGTCCTTGGGCAGACGGGTCTTCCAGGTGCGCAGGATGCGGCCATCGGCGAAGGTCAGCTTGCCGTGGGCGCCGGCACCGATGCCGATGAAGTCGCCGAAGCGCCAGTAGTTGAGGTTGTGCCGGGCGGCACGGTCGGCCTGGGCATAGGCCGAAACTTCGTACTGCCTGAAGCCGTTGGCCGCCATCAGCGCCTGGCCGGCTTCCTGGATGTCCCAGAGGATGTCATCTTCAGGCAGCTCTGGCGGCTGGTTCCAGAACACCGTGTTCGGCTCGACCGTCAGCTGGTACCACGACAAGTGCGTCGGCCCGAGGTCGATGGCCTGACGCAGATCGCCCAACGCGTCATCCAGCGACTGGTCAGGCAGGCCGTGCATCAGGTCCATGTTGAAGTTGTCGAAGCCGGCCGCGCGCGCCATGCCAGCGGCGCGGATCGCTTCGTCGCCATTATGAATGCGGCCCAGCGCTTGGAGTTTGGCCGGCTGGAAGCTCTGTACACCGATGGACAGGCGATTGATACCGGTCTGCCGGTAGGCCTTGAACTTCTCTTGCTCGAAGGTACCGGGGTTGGCCTCAAGCGTGATCTCGATGTCTGCCGCGAACGGGATGCGTTGCTCCACGCCGCGCAGCAGACGCCCCAGGGCCTTGGCACTGAACAGGCTCGGGGTCCCGCCGCCGAAGAAAATCGACGACAGGGGCCGGCCCTGCACGGCGGCTTGCTCCAGGTCTAGGTCAGTCAACAGCGCGTCGACGTAAGCCTCTTCCGGCAGCTCGGGCCCGGCGGCGTGGGAGTTGAAGTCACAGTACGGGCATTTGCGCACGCACCACGGGATGTGGATGTAAAGGGCCAACGGCGGCAGGCGGGTGAGCGCCACCGCGTCGACTGCGGACAGCGTTGCGATCATGCCAGGCCCAGACGTTGACGCAGCAGGGCCATGGCGCGGGCGCGGTGGCTGAGCTGGTTCTTATCCTCAGGCGCGAGGTCGGCGCTGGAGCACTTGCGCTCCGGCACCCAGAACAGCGGGTCATAACCGAAGCCATGCTCGCCGCTGGCCTCGAACAGGATGCTGCCGTGCCACAGGCCTTCGCAAAGGATTGGCAGCGGGTCATCGGCGTGGCGCACCAGGGCCAGCACGCAGACGAACTGGGCGCCACGCTGTTCTGGCGGCACGTCCTTCAGCGCCTCGAGCAGCTTGGCGTTGTTCGCCGCGTCACCCTTGCCATCGGCATAGCGCGCCGAGTAGATGCCCGGCGCACCGCCGAGGAAGTCCACGGCCAGGCCGGAATCGTCGGCCAAGGCCGGGAGGCCGGAGATGCGCGCAGCGTTGCGGGCCTTGAGGATGGCATTCTCGACGAACGAAAGGCCGGTCTCTTCGGGTTCAACCTGGCTGAACTCACCGATCGAGCGCAGCTGGACCGACTGGCCGAGCATGGCCTGGAGTTCCTTGAGTTTGCCGGCGTTATGGCTGGCCAATACGAGTTGCTGGAAATTCATCATTCGCCTGGGAACACTTCCTGGTTGAAACTGAGTTGATGGCTGACCCCGCCGGTTTCGACATTCAGGTCGAAGGTCAAGGTTTCGGCCTGCTCGATCTTGAACTGGGCGATGTAATACACCGCGCCCTGGTCGGTTATCTGCTTGAACGACAGCGGGCTTGTGCGCCCGGTCAGGTCCTTCACCGTGCCGCTGACCACCGCCATGGCCGGCTTGTCGGCCTTGAGCACAGCGATGTTGAGCACGCCTTGGTTCTTGCTCCGGTTGAGCCCGGTGGCAGCGGCGATGTCCGGTTGCAACAGGCTTGAGGTGAAGGCGCTGTAGTGCACCGTCACGTCGCCAAACACTTCCTTGCGCTCAGGTCGGGCGGCATCGGCTGCCATCGCTGGCAGGGCCAGGCACAGGCTGATCAGGAACAGGGCTAGGCGACGCATGGTGCGAGTCCTCCGGTGGGCGTCAGACCGCCAGTTGATGCTCCTGCAGGCCCGGGCTGCTGACGCGATAGATGCCGATTTCACCTAGAAGATTAGGCCAAAGCCGCCCGCCCCACCCGTTACGGTGCAAGTGGTCGACGGCCAGGCGGTCAAGAACCTTGGCGCGGCGCTCATGGCACAGCTCTTCGAAGTCGGCGAAGGTGCAGAAGTGGATGTTCGGCGTGTTGTACCAGGTGTACGGCATGAAGTCCGAGACCGGCATGCGCCCCTTGGTGGCCAGGTACCAGCGGCAGCGCCAGTGGCCGAAGTTGGGGAACGTGATGATGCACTGGCGGCCCACCCGCAGCATCTCATCGAGGATGCGGTCTGGGTACTCCACGGCCTGCAGGGCCTGGGTCATGATTACCACGTCGAAGCTGTTGCTGGCAAAGTTGCCCAGGCCCTTGTCGAGGTCCTGCTCGATGACGTTGACGCCCCTCGCCACGCAGGCAGCGATGTTGTCGGGGTCGATCTCCAGGCCATAGCCGGTGACCTGTTTGCGGTCGCGCAGCGAGGCCAGCAGCTCGCCGCTGCCGCAGCCCAGGTCGAGTACCCGGCTGCCGGCGGGAATCCAGTCGTGGATGATTTCCAGATCGGCTCTCATGCTGTCCTCAGATGACGATGCGGTTCATGTAGTTCGCGAAACCCTGCATGTAGCGAGGCGTGGGTATCAGGAAGGCATCGTGGCCGTAAGGCGAATCGATCTCCAGATAACAGACGTTCTTGCGGGCCGCCATCAGGGCGTCGACGATCTCCCGCGAGCGGGCCGGCGAGAAGCGCCAGTCGGTGGTGAACGACATGATGCAGTAATCCGCCTTGACGTGGGCCAGGGTTGCAGCCAGGTCGCCGCCATTGGCAGCGGCCGGGTCGAAGTAGTCCAGGGCCTTGGTCATCAGCAGGTAGGTGTTGGCGTCGAAGCGGCCGGAAAACTCCTCGCCCTGATAGCGCAGGTAGCTTTCGACCTGGAACTCGACACTGTGGAAGTCGTAGTTGAGCTTGTCGCTCTTCAGCTCGCGGCCGAATTTCTCACCCATCGAGTCGTCGGACAGGTACGTGATGTGGCCGACCATGCGTGCCAGCATCAGGCCGCGCTTGGGGATCACGCCCTGGTCCTGGAACGAACCGCCGTGGAACTCAGGGTCGGTAAGGATGGCCTGGCGTGCCACTTCGTTGAAGGCGATGTTCTGCGCCGACAGTTTGGGGGCCGAGGCGATATCCACACAGTGGCGCACGCGATCAGGGTAGGTGATGGTCCATTGCAGGGCCTGCATGCCCCCCAGGCTGCCACCCACGATGGCAGCCCACTGCTGGATGCCCAGGCGATCGGCCAGGCGCGCCTGGCTATGCACCCAGTCTTCAACGGTCAGTACCGGGAACTCGGCGCCATAAGGCTTGCCGGTGGCCGGATTGACGCTGCTCGGGCCGGTGCTGCCATTGCAGCCGCCGAGGTTGTTCAGGCTGACCACGAAGAAGCGGTTGGTGTCGATCGGTTTACCGGGACCGATGCAGCTGTCCCACCAGCCCGGCTTGCGGTCGGTGGCGGCATGGTAGCCCGCGGCATGGTGATGGCCGGACAGGGCATGGCAGATCAGCACGGCATTGCTCGCGCTGGCATTCAGGGTGCCATAGGTCTCGTAGACCAGCTCGTAGCTGTTCAGCGAACGGCCGCAGGCCAAGGCCAGCGGTTCATCGAAGCTGGCAATTTGCGGTGTAACCAGACCGACGGAATCTTCGGGAAGGACAGTGGACATCGACCCTGCTCACGCTTGACGGAGGCGTAAGTCTAAAGAGCACTCCCCCCAGCGGCAAGCGAAGGCTTGCCACTGGAGGTAAGCAGCAGTCCTTGGGCTCAGATCATCCGCCACAGTTCCTGTGGCATGCCGGCATAGGCGGCCAGCGGCGGCATGACGAATGACTGGATCACCTGGATCGCCAGGAAGGCGAAGATCGGCGAGATGTCCATGCCGCCCAGGTTGGGCACGATACGGCGGAACGGTGCCAGCACCGGTTCGCTGATCTGCCAGGCCAGCTCGGCAGCCGGGTTGTGGCTGTTCGGTGCGACCCAGGACACGATCACCATGACGATCATCGCCACCCAGAAGATTTTCAGGAACAGCGAGGTGATACCGATGATGGCCCACATCAGCAGGTGCAGCACGTCGCCGAAGGTGCCGTAGGTGACCATCAGCACGAAGCCCATCAGCAGCGCCTGGATGACGATCGCCAGCAGCAGCGACGAGGTGTCGAGGCCGCCGATGCTCGGAATCACCCGGCGGATCGGCTTGAGCAGTGGCTGGGTTGCGCGCACGGCGAACTGGCTCAGTGGGTTGTAGAAATTGGCTTTGACCAGTTGCAGCACGAAGCGCAGCAGGACGATCACCAGGTACAGGCTGACCAGGGTTTGCACCACGAAGATCGCGGCGCCGGACAATGCATTCATCAACGGCTCCTTATTTGCCCAGTTGTTCGGCCAGCTCGGCAGAACGCTTCGACGCCGCCTCCAGCGCCTGCTCGACGATGGCTTCGAAACCATTGCCCTGGAACGACTTGATCGCCGCCTCGGTGGTGCCGGCTGGCGAGGTGACGCGGCGGCGCAGCTCTGCGGCGTCGACATCGCTGGCCACCGCCATGCGCGCGGCGCCCAGGGCAGTTTGCAGGGTCAGTTGCGAGGCGGTTTCGCGTGGCAGGCCGAGTTTTTCGCCAGCAGCGGTCATCGCTTCGATCAACAGGAAGAAATAGGCCGGGCCGCTGCCGGAGACCGCAGTGACGGCGTCCAGTTGTTGCTCTTGCTCAAGCCACAGGGCGGTACCGACTGCCGACAGCAGCTGTTCGGCCTGCTGGCGTTGTTCGGCGGACACTTCAGCGGTGGCGTACAGGCCGCTGACACCCTGGCGCAGCAGCGCTGGCGTGTTGGGCATGCAGCGCACCACCTGACGGGCGCCGAGCCAGGTCTGCAAGCTGTCGCAGGTGATGCCGGCGGCGATCGAGACGATCAGCTGGCCAGCAGCCAGGTTAGGCTTCAGTGACTCGCACACGGCCTTCATGACTTGCGGTTTAACCGCCAGCACGACCACGTCGGCACCGGCAATCGCCTGGGCGTTGTCTGCGAAAGCTTCGATGCCGTGCTCGGCCTGGATGCGGGTGCGGGTTTCGGCGCCGGGGTCGCTGGCACGGATCTGCGCCGCGTCCATGCCCTGGGCACGCAGGCCGCCGATCAGGCTGGCGGCCATGTTGCCGGCGCCGATAAAGGCAATACGTGTCTTGCTCATGTCAGGTCCTTGAAGGAAAGAGTGAGTAAAGCATGGAATCAGACGGGGCCGTAATGGCGTGCGCCGAACAGGGCGGTGCCGATACGTACCCAGGTCGCTCCTTGGGCAATGGCCGCTTCCAGGTCGTGGCTCATGCCCATCGACAGGGTGTCGAGGCCAAGGCCCAGGTTTGCCTGTAGCTGGTTCAGGCTGGCGAAGGCGGCCTCCTGGGCGGTACGGTCTTCGGTCGGCTCAGGGATCGCCATCAGCCCCCGCAGGCGCAGGTTTGGCAGTGCCGCCACGTCCCTGGCCAGTGCGGGCAGGTCGACCGGGGCGCAACCGGATTTGCTGTCTTCGCCGCTGACGTTCACCTGCAGGCAGATGTTCAGTGGTGGCAGGCCCGCAGGGCGCTGTTCGGACAGGCGTTGGGCGATCTTCAGGCGGTCCACGGAGTGTACCCAGTCGAAATGTTCGGCAATGGCTTTGGTCTTGTTCGACTGAATGGGGCCGATGAAGTGCCAGATCAAGGGCAGGTCACGCAGTTCTTGCTGCTTGGCCAGGGCTTCCTGCAGATAGTTTTCACCCACGTCACGCACACCGGCAGCGTAGATTTCGCGTATGGCGCTGGCCGGTTTGGTCTTGCTTACGGCCAGCAGCCGGACGCTCGCCGGGTCACGTCCGGCAGCCTGGGCGGCGCTGTGGATGCGGGCGGCAAGGGCGGTAAGGTTGTCTGCTATGGTGGACATGGATCGATGCCGTCGGCTCTGGAGATCTTCGGCATTCTACCTGCTTGATGGCTATTGGGGAGTCTCATGGACGCGACCGACCTGTTGGCCCGGGCCGTGGAGGCAGGGGCGAGCGACCTGCATCTGGCGGCGGGCGAGATACCGATGCTGCGCGTGGATGGCGAGCTGCGGCGCATGGCGCTGCCGAGCCTGACCTCAGCAGCAATGAACGACGCGCTGTCAGCGCTGCTCGACGAGGGCCAGTGCCGGCAATGGTTGCAGGGCGATGAACTGGATCTGGCCCTGGAGTTGGCATCTCTGGGGCGTTTTCGTCTCAGCCTGTTTCGACAGATAAACGGCCTGGCTGCAGCGTTTCGTCTGATTCCGCAACGTATTGCCAGTATCGATGAGCTTGAACTTGAAGAAGTGTTTCAAGCCGTTGCGCAGCACACGGATGGCCTGGTGCTGGTGGGCGGCCCGACCGGTAGTGGCAAGTCGAGTACCCTGGCGGCTCTGATCGACCGGCTTAATCGTGAGCAGGCACTGCACATCATCACTCTCGAAGACCCTGTCGAGGTTGTCCACAGCAGCCAACGCAGCCTGGTCAATCAGCGCGAGATCGGCCGGCATTGTCGTGACTTCGCTCAGGGGCTGCGCAGCGCCCTGCGTCAGGACCCGGATGTGATCATGATCGGCGAACTGCGCGATCTGGAAACCGTCCGCCTGGCGTTGCGCGCAGCGCAGACGGGGCATCTGGTGCTGGCAACGGTGCATACGCGGACGGCGGCAAGCAGCATCGACCGGCTGGTGGAGGTGTTCGCGGCAGAAGAGAAGCCCTTGGTGCGGGCGATGCTGGCGGAGTCGCTGAGATTGGTGGTGGCGCAGGTGCTGGTCAAACGTAGGGGCGGCGGCCGAGTGGCCGCGCGCGAAGTGCTGGTGGCGACACCTGCGGTGCGCAATCTGGTGCGAGAGGGGAGAATGGCGCAGTTGTGTTCGGTGATGCAGACCGGAGCGGCAGAAGGAATGCGGACGATGGAGGGGGCGATGCGAGGGCTCAGGGATAGGGGCCTGATCAGCGATCTTTAGCGCCTGTTCAGGCTTCTGCGTGGGTAAACCCGCTCTAACAGGGGCAGCGCAGGTTTCGAGAGCTGTGCAGTCCCTTTGGGAGCGGGTTTACCCGCGAAACGGCCAGCCCAGGCAGGCGCCGATAGGATCAGCGCTTGGCCAGGCTCAGCTGTTGCTGCTCTTTGGGCAGTACCCGCTTGGCAACCACATAATGCTGTTGCCAGTACGGCTTGCTCAGGCTGTCGATGCTCACCCGCTTGCCCGTGCGCGGCGCATGGATGAAGCGGTCGTTGCCGAGGTAGATGGCAACGTGATTGACCCGACGGCTCTTGATGTTGAAGAAGATCAGGTCGCCTGGCTTGAGCTCGCTCTTGGCGACTTTCACTCCGTGGCCCTGGGCCATGGCATTGGATGTACGCGGCAGGTCGACGTCTGCCACGTCGTTGAAGGCGTACTTGACCAGCCCGCTGCAGTCGAAGCCTTTTTTCGGGTTGCTGCCGCCCCAAACATAAGGGGTGCCGAGCACGTTGACCGCACGGCTGAGCACATCGCTGCTCTGCTTCGGCGACATCGCCGCAACGGCAGGCAGGTTGTGGCCCTTGCCCGAATAGTTCGAGCGTGCATGCAGCGTGCTCTGCTTGGCGGGGGTGTGTCTCACCGAGGCATTGCTGGTATAGCCGGTGAAACCGTTGGGAAGACGTTGCTCACGATTGGTGGCGTGGGCGGCCAGGGGCAATAATAGGCAGAGGGTCAGCCATGTCTTGAATAAAGGCGGCATAGATGAAGCTCTTGTGAATGTTATGTGTTTGGCGCGCAACTTTATAACAGCTTTTTGCTCCCTTTCAGGGCCGTTGGTCGATTGTCATGCTGCCGTACGTCGGCCTGCGACGGAAAAGTCACATTTTCATTTAGAAAATTTTCGGATAACCCACGAGGGCTATGAATGAACAGTTATCAACAGGGGGCGCCGTATCACGACACCCACAGCAAGGTCATCGGCTACCTGCTGTGGATCTTCGGCTTCACCGGCTCGCACCGCTTCTACTACGGCAAGCCGATCACCGGGACGATCTGGTTCCTCACGCTGGGGCTGCTCGGCATTGGCTGGCTGATCGACCTGTTCCTGATCCCGTCGATGGACCGTGAGGCGGACATGCGCTTCCAGTCCGGGCGCGTCGACTACAACATCGCCTGGATCCTGCTGACCTTCCTGGGCATCTTTGGCGCGCACCGTCTGTACCAGGGCAAGTGGATCTCGGCGATCATCTACTTCTTCACCGGCGGCCTGTTCCTGGTGGGTGTGCTGTATGACTTCTGGACCTTGAACAGCCAGATTTCCGAAGCCAACGCTCGCAGTCGCTAAGGCCACGGACATCCACAAAAAAAAGGCCTTGTCGCGGTGTGCGGCAAGGCCTTTTTCGTTACTGGCGGGTCTGTCGCTGCTGCAGGAGCAGGTTGCTGAACCCCGCCCCCGCCAACTGCTTCTGCGCCACGGTCAGCTGTTCGCGGTTGCTGAATGGGCCGACCAGCACGCGGTACCAAGTTTCTTCCTTGACGGTACCCGATTCGACCTTGACCACCTGGCCGAGCAGGATGATCTGCGCGCGGACCTTGTCGGCATCGGCCTGCTTGCGGAACGAACCGGCCTGCAGGAAGTACTGCGTGGTCGCCGCAGGCTTGATCACCGGTGGGGCTGGGGGCGGAGTCTGGCCCAACAGCGCGGCCTGGGCACGGGCGGTGTCGATTTTTGCCGCTTCAGCCGGCGTGACCGGGGTCACCGGCTGCGCGGGCACCGGCGGGGTCTTTTCCGGCACGGCCTCAGGCGGCACGATTACCTCGGACTCCGGCAGCAGGGTGTAGAAGTCGTATTTCGGCTTCACCGGCGGTTGTGGCGTTGCAGGGGTGGCCGACTTGCTGGCTTCGGCCACCTTCTCCGGCTTCTGCTGCTCGGGCTTGGTGCGCTTGATGTCACCGCCACCGGGCTCGAGTTTCATCAAGAAAACGATGAATGCACCGACCGTCAGGCCGACCGCCAGCCATACCCAGCCGGGGATCGGCTGCTTGGCAGGGGCCGTCTGACGGCTGGCGCCGCGTTTGGGGGCAGGTTTTTTCTTGGCAGCCAACTTACATGCGCTCCAGGGTTTCCAGGCCGAGCAGTTCCAGACCTTGCTTGAGGGTGCGGCCGGTCAACGCAGCCAGGCGCAGGCGGCTTTGCTGCTGTTCCGGCGTCTCGGCGGCGAGGATCGGGCAGTTCTCGTAGAAGCTCGAGAACAGGCCGGCGAGGTCGTACAGGTAGCTGCACAGCACGTGCGGGGTGCCCTTTTCGGCGACGCTGTTGAGGATCTCGCCGAACTGGGCCAGGCGCGCAGCCAGGTCTTGCTCATGAGCGGCCTGCAGCACGATGTTGCCGTCGACCTCGTCGAAGCCCTTGCCCAGCTTGCGGAATACGCCGGCCACACGGGTGTAGGCATACAGCAGGTATGGCGCAGTGTTGCCTTCGAAATTGAGCATCAGTTCGAAGTTGAAGCTGTAGTCGCTGGTGCGGTGCTTGGACAGGTCGGCGTATTTCACCGCGCCGATACCTACCACTTCACCGATGTGCCGCAGTTCGTCTTCGGCCAGGCTCGGGTTCTTTTCCTTGACCAGCGCGTAGGCGCGCTCCTTGGCCTCGGTGAGCAGATCAATCAGCTTCACGGTGCCGCCGTCGCGGGTCTTGAACGGGCGGCCGTCGGCGCCGTTCATGGTGCCGAAGCCCATGTGCTCCATCTGCATCGGGTGGCCGACGAAGCCGGCGCGGCGGGCAACTTCGAACACCTGGTTGAAGTGCAGGGCCTGGCGCTGATCGACGAAATACAGGGCGCGGTCGGCCTTGAGCACGTTGCTCCGGTAGCGCACGGCAGCCAGGTCGGTGGTGGCGTAGAGGTAGCCGCCATCAGCCTTCTGCACGATCACCGGCAGAGGCTCGCCTTCGCTGTTCTTGAATTCCTCGAGGAATACGCACTGCGCGCCTTGGTCCTCGACCAGCAAGCCTTTGGCCTTGAGGTCGCAAACCACATTGGCCAGGTCGGCGTTGTAGGCGCTTTCGCCCATCACGTCGGCCATGGTCAGCTTGACGTTGAGCAGCTCGTAGGTCTTCTGGCAGTGCGACAGCGAGATGTCCTTGAAGCGCGTCCACAAGGCCATGCACTCAGGGTCGCCTGCCTGCAGCTTGACCACCAGGCCACGGGCGCGGGTGGCGAACGCTTCGGATTCGTCAAAACGCTTCTTGGCGGCGCGGTAGAAGTTTTCCAGGTCCGACAGCTCGTCGCTGGTGATCGGGTTTTCTTCCAGATACGCCAGCAGCATGCCGAACTGGGTGCCCCAGTCGCCCACGTGGTTCTGGCGGATCACTTCGTCGCCAAGGAACTCCAGCACGCGCGCGACGCTGTCACCGATGATGGTCGAACGCAGGTGGCCGACGTGCATCTCCTTGGCCAGGTTCGGTGCCGACATGTCGATCACCACCTTCTGCTTGGGCCCGGCCTTGCGCGCGCCCAGGTGGGCGTCGGCGAGGGCGGCATCCAGGCGGTTGGCCAGGGCATCGGTGTTCTGGAAGAAGTTCAGGAAGCCTGGGCCGGCGATTTCGACCTTGCTGATGTCGGCGCTGGCCGGCAGGGCACTGATCAGCTTCTCGGCCAGGTCGCGCGGTTTCATGCCGGCCGGCTTGGCCAGCATCATGGCGATGTTGCTGGCGAAATCGCCGTGGGTCTTGTCCCGGGCGTTTTCCACCTGAATCGCCGGCGACAGCCCTTCAGGCAGCACACCGTCGGTGACGAGTTGGGTGAGGGCTTGCTGGATCAGCTGGCGAATGGTGTCTTTCATGGGGATCTCTTTTCGACCGCAAGCGCGGTGGAGCGCCTGGATGCGCAGGTGGAAAAACTGGGCATTATCCGTTGCCAGGGGCGGGTTGCCAACCTTTGGGGCCGAAGCTTAATAAAGGTCAACCGGGTCGACATCCAGAGACCAGCGTACCTGGCGCCCGCTTGGCAGTTGCTCCAACACTAGCAACCAGGCACTGATCAGTCGATGCAAGGGGGCTCGGGTGTTGGCCTGAATCAACAATTGCGCCCTGAAGCGCCCGGCGCGCCGCTCCATGGGGGCAGGCACCGGCCCCAGCAGTTCGATACCGGGCAGGCACTGTTCGGCGACCAGGCGCTCGGCAGCGGCGCAGGCTTCGTCGAGGAAGCCTTCGGCCTGGCCGGGCTTGTGCGCTTCGGCCCGCAGCAGGGCAAGGTGGGAGAATGGCGGCAGCCCGGCGTTGCGGCGTTCGTCCAGGGCTTGCTCGGCGAAGGCGAAGTAGCCTTGCTCGGTCAGTTGCACCAGCAGCGGGTGGTCGGCCAGGTGGGTCTGGATGATCACCTTGCCAGGATCTTCAGCGCGCCCTGCTCGCCCAGCAACCTGGACGATCAGCTGGGCCATGCGCTCGCTGGCGCGGAAGTCCCCCGAGAACAGCCCGCCATCGGCGTCGAGAATGGCGACCAGTGTCACCCGCGGGAAGTGGTGACCCTTGGCCAGCATCTGGGTGCCGACCAGGATGCTTGGCTGGCCTCGCTGAATGGTGCTGAACAAATGGTGCATGGCGTCCTTGCGCGCCGTGCTGTCGCGATCAACGCGCAGGATCGGGTAATCCGGGAACAACACCTTCAGTCGCTCTTCGGCGCGTTCGGTACCGGCGCCCACCGGCCGCAGGTCGACGTGGTTGCACTGCGGGCACTGCTGCGGCAGACGCTCGTCGTAGCCGCAGTGGTGGCAGCGCAGCACGCCAGAGCGCTGGTGCACGGTCATGCGGGCATCGCAGCGTGGGCATTCTGACAGCCAGCCGCAGTCATGACACAGCAAGGTCGGAGCGAAGCCACGACGGTTGAGGAACACCAGGACTTGCTGGCCGGCTTCCAGAGTCTGGCGGATGGCCTGCTGCAATGGGCCACTGATACCGCTGTCCAGCGGCAGGCTTTTCACATCCAGGCGCAGCATGCGCGGTGGACGTGCGCCGCCCGCGCGCTGGTTCATGCGCAGCAGGCGATAGCGGCCGGTGAGCGCGTTGTGCAGTGTCTCCAGCGACGGCGTGGCGGAGCCGAGCAGGATCGGAATGTTTTCCTGATGGGCGCGCACCAGCGCGAGGTCGCGGGCGTGGTAGCGCAGGCCTTCCTGTTGCTTGTAGGACCCATCGTGCTCTTCGTCGATGATGATCAGGCCGGGGGTCTTCATTGGCGTGAACAGCGCCGAACGTGTGCCGATGATGATGTCGGCCTCGCCGTCGCGGGCAGCCAGCCAGGCATCGAGGCGCTCGCGGTCGCTCACGGCCGAATGCAGCAGGGCGATGCGGGCGTTGAAACGCTGCTCGAAGCGCGCCAGGGTCTGCGGGCCGAGATTGATTTCGGGGATCAGCACCAGCGCCTGCTTGCCGGCTTCGAGGGTTTCACGAATCAGTTGCAGGTACACCTCGGTCTTGCCGCTGCCGGTGACGCCGGCCAGCAGGAAGGCGCCGAAGCCGCCAAAACCCTCGCGCACCGCGTCGAAGGCTTGGCGCTGTTCTTCATTGAGGGGCAGTTCCGGCTGCGCCAGCCAGTGCTCGTGGCGGTGCGCCGGCAGGTGGCGGCGTACCTCGACCTGAACCAGCTCCTTGGCCAGCAGCAGGTCAAGGCTGTCCTTGTTCAGGTTGAGCTTGCCCAGCAGGCTGTGCGCTACGCCGTGGGGGTGCTGGGCCAGGGTCTTGAGGGCGTCGCGCTGGCGCGGGGCACGGGCGATGCGAGGGTCCTCCAGGCGTGCGCCGGGTGCCACGTGCCAGAAGCGCTCCTGGCGCATCTCGGCAGGTTCGCCCTGGCGCAGCAGCGTGGGCAGGGCCCAGCTCAAGGTGTCGCCCAGGCTGTGCTGGTAGTACTGGGCAGTCCACAGGCACAACCTGAACAGCGATGCCGGGATCGGCGAGACCGGGTCGAGCAAGGCACTGGCAGGCTTGAGCTTCTCGGCGGGCACCTCGCTGTGCTCGCACACTTCCACCAGTACGCCAATCATTTCGCGGCGCCCGAAGGGCACGCGGATGCGCATGCCCGGGGTCAGCACCTGGCGCGCCATGCTCGCTGGCGCCCGGTAATCGAACAGGCGGCGCAACGGGGAGGGCAGGGCAAGGCGCAGGATGACGTCGGACACGCGGAAGGTCTCAGAGGGTGTTTCAAAGACTGGCGAGCCTAGCAGACGACGGTCGGTGCAAGCGACAACTTGCGTTGGCGTGATGCTCTGGTATTATTCGCCGCCTAATTACGTGCGGTATTCAACAATAGGTGTTGGGTGGCGGCACGCAGCTCGAGGAAGTGACCATGAAAGAAGGTATCCACCCGAACTACGAAGTAGTTGCAGTCACCTGCAGCTGCGGTAACAAGTTCGAAACTCGTTCGACCCTGGGCGACACCCTGGCGATCGACGTTTGCAACCTGTGCCACCCGTTCTACACCGGTAAGCAGAAAGTCCTGGACACCGGTGGTCGCGTACAGAAGTTCGCCGATCGCTTCGGTATGTTCGGTACCAAGAAGTAATCATGCGCATGGCGAATCCTTCGGGCTTCGCGTTGTTGCTGAAAAAGGCGCCCCTCGTGGGCGCCTTTTTTGTGGGCGCAATCTGGCAGCTACCGGCCCTGGCGTTCTGCCCCGTGCCAGACAAACCACAGCAGGTGGCGGTGCGCCGGGTAGTGGATGGCGACACGTTGCGCCTGACCGACGGTCGCAGTGTTCGCATGATCGGCATCAATGCCCCGGAAATCGGGCGCAGGGGGCGCACCAGTGAACCTTATGCCGAGGCTGCCAGGCAGCGACTGCAAGCGTTGGTCAAAGCCAGTGACGGTCGCGTCGGGTTGGTGCCCGGTGTCGAGGGCAAGGACAAGTACGGACGCACCCTGGCGCACATCTATGGCCGTAATGGCGACAATATGGAGGCACGGCTGCTCAGCGAGGGCCTTGGCTACCACGTAGCGGTTGCGCCAAATGTGCGCCTGGCAGGTTGCCAGCAAGCAGCCGAGCGGGTGGCACGCCAGGCGCGGGTCGGGCTGTGGCGCAGCTCGCCAGTGCGCAGCGCTGCCGATGTGCGGCAATCCGGGTTTGCCGTTGTCAGCGGCACCATCCGTAGCATTGAGCGCAATCGTGGCGGGATCTGGCTCGAACTGGACGATGCTGTTGTGCTGCAGATCCCCGCTCGTCTGCAACGCACCTTCCCCGCCAGCTTCTTCACTAATCTCAAAGGACGCCAGGTCGAGGCGCGCGGCTGGGTGCTGGATCGTTCCCGCAAGGGAGGGCTCAAGCCGGGGCAGCGACGCTGGGTATTGCCGTTGACCGATCCCGGGATGCTGGAGCGCACTTCAGGCTGAAAAGATGTAGACATTTCGTTATCAGATTGTACACACTGTGAGCCGAATGCCCCCGTGCGTGATAGCTTAAAGTCGTAGGCCAAAGGCCTTGACACAAGTGACTGACCAGTCTTGTGGCTCCCCGGCTCTTTGCGTATCCTCGGCGGTCCGTCAGAACAGTAAATAGCGGAATGCCCACCATGTCAGACCTGAAAACCGCCGCTCTCGAATACCACGCTCAACCTCGTCCGGGGAAACTGAGCGTCGAGCTCTCCAAGCCCACCGCCACCGCCCGCGATCTCGCCCTGGCCTACAGCCCAGGCGTTGCAGAACCCGTGCGCGAAATCGGCCGTGATCCTGAGCTGGCCTACAAATACACTGGCAAGGGCAACCTGGTCGCTGTAATTTCCGATGGCACCGCCATCCTCGGTCTGGGTGACCTCGGCCCACTGGCCTCCAAGCCAGTGATGGAAGGCAAGGGCGTTCTGTTCAAGCGTTTCGCCGGTATCGACGTGTTCGACATCGAAGTCGAATCGGAAAGCCCGCAAGCTTTCATCGACACCGTTCGCCGCATCTCCATCACCTTCGGTGGCATCAACCTCGAAGACATCAAGGCCCCAGAGTGTTTCGAAATCGAACGCACGCTGATCGAGCAGTGCGACATTCCGGTGTTCCATGATGACCAGCACGGCACCGCAATCGTCACCGCGGCCGGCATGATCAACGCCCTGGAAATCGCCGGCAAGAAGCTGGAAGACGCCAAGATCGTCTGCCTCGGTGCCGGCGCTGCCGCCATCTCCTGCATGAAGCTGCTGGTCAGCATGGGTGCCAAGGTCGAGAACATCTTCATGATCGACCGCAGCGGCGTGATCCACGCTGGCCGCGACGACCTGAACCAGTACAAGGCCCAGTTCGCCCACGCGACCGACAAGCGCACCCTGGCCGATGCCCTGGACGGTGCTGACGTGTTCGTAGGCCTGTCCGGCCCGAACCTGCTGAGCCCGGAAGGCCTGAAGTCGATGGCTGCCAACCCGATCGTGTTCGCCTGCTCGAACCCGGACCCGGAAATCTCCCCAGAGCTGGCTCACGCCACTCGCAGCGACGTGATCATGGCTACCGGTCGTTCCGACTACCCGAACCAGGTCAACAACGTACTGGGCTTCCCGTTCATCTTCCGTGGTGCCCTGGACGTTCGCGCCAAGCGCATCAACGAAGAAATGAAGATCGCTGCCGCCATCGCGCTGAAAGACCTGGCCAAGCTGCCAGTGCCGAAAGAAGTCTGCGAAGCCTACGGTGTCGAAGGCCTGGAGTTCGGCCGTGAGTACATCATTCCGAAGCCACTGGACGCTCGTCTGATTACCGTCGTTTCCGACGCTGTGGCCAAGGCTGCCATCGAGTCCGGCGTAGCTACCCTGCCGTATCCGAAGCACTACCCGCTGACCAGCGTGGATGAAGTGTTCAACGGCTGATTGCAGCTGTAGCGACACAAAAAAGCCCCGGCTCGCAAGAGCCGGGGCTTTTTGTTTGCCGGTGTCCCGGCTGACGTGGCCCGCTGTAGGAGCGGCCTTGTGTCGCGAGAGGGTCGAAGAGCGGCCCCGGCACTCTTTGCTCGGAGCATGAATCCTGGGGGCGCTACGCACCCCTTTCGCGACACAAGGCCGCTCCTACAGGGGCGGGGTTAGTCTGCCAATCAGAACAGATCCATCGGCGCTGCTTCGTCCGCTGGCAGTGGGCTGCCCGGCGCAGTGCCGTTGCCCAGTTCATCCACCGACGGTGGAGAGTCCTCGGCCTTGAACAGCTCGAAGTAGGCATCTGGCGTGCTTGGCGAAGCGGCACGGCCGCTGACCGGGTCCACCCGCAGGCTGAGGATGCCTTCCGGTTCCGCCGGTGCATGGCTTGGCTTGTCCTTCAGTGCCGCACCCATGAAGCTCATCCAGATCGGCAGGGCTGCCGTACCGCCGTACTCACGGCGACCGAGGGTTTCAGGCTGGTCGAAACCGACCCACACGGTGGTGACGTAATCGGCGTTGTAGCCGGAGAACCAGGCGTCCTTGGATTCGTTGGTGGTACCTGTCTTGCCGGCCAGGTCGGTACGGCCCAGGGCCAATGCCCGGCGGCCTGTGCCGCGCTTGATCACATCCTGCAGCATGCTGGTGAGGATGTAAGTGGTGCGGCCATCGACGATCTGTTCGGCAACAGCTGGCGTCTGCGGTGGCGGGGCGATCTGGCCCAGGGCGGACGGCGCCTCGCCAGGCAGGGCAGCGGTGCTGATCGGCTGCTCTGGTGCTGCGAGGCCGGCATGGTCTTCGGCGCCTTGCGGCACGCGCGCGGGGTTGGCGATGAACAGGGTCTCGCCGCTGCGGCTCTCGATGCGATCGATCAGGTATGGATTGATCTTGTAGCCGCCGTTGGCAAAGGTGCTCCAGCCCGTGGCGATCTCCATCGGCGTCAGGGTTGCAGTGCCCAGCGCCAGCGAAAGGTTGCGCGGCAGGTCCTGCTTGTTGAAGCCGAACTTGGCGATGTAGTCGATGGTACGGTCCACGCCCATGGCCTGCAGCAGGCGGATCGACACCAGGTTGCGCGACTTGTACAGCGCTTCACGCAGGCGGATCGGGCCGAGGAAGGTGTTGGTGTCGTTCTTGGGTCGCCATTCATTGTTCTGGTACTGGTCGAAGAACACGATTGGCGCATCGTTGACCAGGCTGGAGGCAGTGTAGCCGCTGTCCAGTGCAGCACTATAGATGAACGGCTTGAAGCTCGAGCCTGGCTGGCGCTTGGCCTGCATGGCACGGTTGTAGTTGCTCTGCTCGAACGAGAAGCCGCCGACCAGGGCGCGGATGGCGCCGTTCTGCGGGTCGAGGGAGACCAGCGCACTCTGTGCTCCTGGTACCTGGCTGAACTTTAGCTTGCCGTCATTCAGGCGCTGCAGGCGTACCAGATCACCCACTTGGGCAACGTCGGCAGGCGATTGCGGTGCGCGGCCCTGCGAATTGCTGTTGATGAAGGGGCGGGCCCACTTCATGGTGTCCCAGCTAACCTCTTCTTCGCTGCCTGCGCGGGTCAGCACTTTTACACCGCTCTTTTCCACGCGCGTGACGATGGCAGGTTCCAGGCCGCCCAACGTGCGTTGCTTGCTCAGCTCCTGTTGCCAGGCGGCCAGGGTCTTGCCCGGGAAGCGAGCTTCAGGGCCGCGGTAGCCGTGGCGCTCGTCATACTCGGACAGGCCGTTGAGGATGGCCTTGTTGGCCATCTCCTGCATGTCGCTCGGCACCGTGGTGGTGACACGGAAGCCTTCGGTATAGGCGTCGCTGCCATAGCGGCCAACCATTTCGGCACGGGCCATTTCGGCGACGTACGGCGCGTTAACTTCGGGGGCGGGCACGTGGTAGCTGGCATTCAGCGGCTCGGCCAGGGCGGCCTGATAGCTCGCCTCGTCGATCTTGCCGAGTTTGTACATGCGACCGAGGATCCAGTCGCGACGCTCTTTGGCGCGCACCGGGTTGGCCAACGGGTTGAAGCGCGACGGTGCCTTGGGCAGGCCGGCGATCATCGCCATTTGCGCCAGGCTTACGTCACGGATCGACTTGCCGTAATACACCTGCGCAGCCGCATCGATACCGTAGGCGCGGTTGCCCAGGTAGATCTTGTTGACGTACAGCTCGAGGATCTCGTCCTTGGTCAGCTCACGTTCGATCTGCAAGGCCAGGAGAATCTCGTTGGTCTTGCGCGAGAAACTGCGCTCGCTGCTGAGGAAGAAGTTCTTCGCCACCTGCATGGTGATGGTGCTGCCACCCGTCTGGATATGACCGGTTTTCACCAGCTGGGTCGCGGCGCGCATCAGGCTGCTCGGGTCGACCCCGTAGTGATTGAGGAAATTGTCGTCCTCGGCTGACAGAAGCGCCTGAATGAACTGTGGCGGAATTTCCGCGAAACGGATCGGCGAGCGGCGCATTTCGCCGAATTCGGCGATCAGCTTGCCGTCGCTGCTGTACACCCTGAGGGGAATCTGCAACTGAACGCTTCTGAGCGAATCGACCGACGGCAGGTTGGGGCTAAGATACAGAAACGCACCGCTCACACCGAGTACGAGCGCGCAGATGACTGCGACAAAAGACCACCAGAAGAACTTCAGCAGGCGTATCAAGGCTTTTCGGTGTCCAGATTGAGGGGTGAATTGCGCACGGGGCCGGCGGACGAAAAAACGCTGGGCATTATAAGCATTTTTCGTCTCGCCGGGTGACCGGCCAGGCGGCCCGCTGCACCGTCTGGCCGGTCAGGCCCGGCAATGCGGCGGTTCATGGTTGTAGCAAGGAAGTCGCCATGCTTGGACGTTTTGGCAAGGATGCCAGTTCACTGTTGGGGGTGGAAATCGCTTCCGACTCCATACGTATTGCACAGCTGCGGCGCCACAGGGGGCGTTACCAGCAGTTGGTCTGGGCGGTCGAGCCGTTTGCGCCTGGCAACGGCTGGCAGGACCCTGAGCGTATTGTCGCTGCCCTGCGCAGCGCTCATCGACAATCCGGCAGCCGCGAACGCCGGGCAGCCGTAGCGCTGCCTGCCTCACAAGTGATTTGCAAGCTATGCCAACTTCCAGGCGGCCAGGCTCCAAGTCAAATGGAGGCGCGACTGCTGGCAGAAGCAGACCGGCTGTTCCCCTTCCCCCTTGAAGACCTGGTACTGGATTTTCAGGTGCTGGGTGCCTCGTCGCAGCATCCCGGTAGCCTGGATGTCTTGGTCGCAGCCAGTCGGCAGAGTGCACTGCAGCCCGTGCAAGCTGCATTCGAAGCAGCCGGGCTTGAGCTTGAAGTCGCCGAGGTAGACAGCATTGCCTTGCGTCGCCTGATGCCCTGCCAAAGCAAAGGCCAGGCAGCGCTGCTGCGCATCGAGCCGGGCGGTTCGACGCTGCATGGCTGGCTTGGCGACGCGCTGCCTTTGAGGCGGGAGTTGCTCCCGGAGGCGTTACCTGACTTGCCTGGGGAGGTTTTCGCTGCAGAGGCAGGGCCGGAAGAAGTGCTTGTGGTCGGCGCGCCGGAGGCTGGGCAATACCCGCTTGGCCGACTGAGCGAGCGTCTCGGCTTGCCGTGCCGGCCTTTGCCGACCGTGGCTGGGGTGGATTGCCGCGACGGCCGGATGGCCTTGGCGTTTTCGCTGGCAATGGGGAGCGTGCATTGATGTTGCGCCTGAATCTGATGCCGTGGCGAGAGCGGCAGCGCCTGGCAGCGCTCAGGCGTTTGCGCCTGATGGTGGTGGGGGCGGCTGTCGTGGCGTTGTCTGCGGTGCTGCTTATAGACCAGTTGGCTCGTCAGCGAGCTCGTCAGCAAGCCGCTGCCAACAATAGTCAGCAAACCGCTATCAATGTACTTGAAGTGCACAGGGGTGAGCATGATCGTATCCGGCAATCCTACGAGCAAGTGCGAGCGCAGACGGCGGCCTTGGCTGACTTGCGTGCTGGACAGGGGCGGGTGACAGCCGTGTTTGCGGATCTGGAGCGGGCGCTGCCGGAGGGCGTCCAGCTGCTCAGGCTCGAACTGCAGGGCTCCCAGGTGCGCATGGTCGGCGTGGCTGCCTCCGGCGCAGTCGTAGCCCAGCTGATGCGTGAACTGGAACGTTCCGGTGCGCTGCGTGAACTGGAGCTCAAAAGCCTGAAGAGTGAGCCGGGCGGCGACGCGTTCATATTGTTGGCCCGCATGTCGGCGCTCTGGTCGTGAATCTGTTGCAGAAAGGCGAATGGCTGGCCCTCATCGAGCGTTCGCAGCTCGTTCGCCGCGCGCTGCCGTTCGCCGTAGGCCTTATCGTGGTGGGGGGCGGTTGCCTGTTTCGTTTACCGTACTGGTTGCAGCTTCAGGAGGAAGAGCACGCCAGGCAAGTTCGCCTGCTCCAGGTGCATGAAACCAGGGCTGCCGAAGTGCTGGCGTTGTCACGGATGCGCGAGGGCCTCGATGCTGCACGACAGCATCTGCAGGATGCTCGCTGGCGCCTTGCCGCCGGGGCCGACATGAGCGATTTGCTGGACCAGCTGGCAGCCTCGGGGCATGCGCATGGCCTGCACTTCGAACGCCTCGATGTACTTGATGAGGTAAACCACCAGCCTGGCTATTGCCAGACATCACTGGACGTGCAGGTCGTTGGGCGCTATTCGGGGCTGCGGATGTGGTTGGACGACTGGCTCGGCCAGGTTCGTCTGTTGCGCGCCGAAGCCTTGTGGCTGGCACCTGCCGAGGACAGGCCCGGGCTGTTGCGCCTGGGCATGCGCGTGCATGCTTATCAAGCCGATGGTGAAGTGCCTGAGCCCTCAACCTTGGCCGATAGACCTGCTCGCGGTGAGATGTTGCCGGTGGTGCTCGATCCGTTTTCCGAATGGGCTACGCGAATTGCCCAGGCGGGGCTTGCCAGCGTGCCGCTGGCTCAGCTGCAGATGGTCGGCAGCCTGCAGCGGGGGCCGCAGCGCGAAGCGTTGCTGTCGGCGGCAGGTCGCTTGTATCGCGTGCGCCCCGGTGATCGGCTGGGGCGCGATGGAGGTGTTGTGGTGGAAGTCGGCGAGCGCCAGCTGAACGTGCGTGAGCGGCTGTTCCTCGGGGGCGTGTGGCGTGAGCGCACGGTAATGCTGACGCTCAGGAAGAGCGTGACAATGGAGGCCAGCGACGGTGATGAAATGGCTATTGAAATGGATGACGGTGGCGCTACTCACCAGTCAGTTGTGCATGGCAGCGCCCTATCGGGGTGAGCCCATCTCGCTGAATTTTCAGGATGTCGAGGTGCGCTCGGTACTTCAGGTGCTGGCGGACTACGCCGGGATCAACCTGGTGGCCAGCGATACGGTGCAGGGCAATGTAACCCTGCGGTTGCACGAAGTCCCATGGGACCAGGCGTTGGAGCTGGTCCTTGGTAGCAAAGGGCTGGCTCGGCGCGAAGAGGGGAATGTGCTGCTGGTGGCGCCAGCCGCCGAGTTGGCCGAACAATCCCGCGGTGCCCGCATCGGGCAGGAGCTGGATGCGCAGCTGCAACCCCTGCAGCGTGAGCTGCTGCCGATCCATCACGCACAGGCTGCCGAGCTCGCGGAGCTGTTGCTGGCAACCCTGACGGACGACGGCATTCTGACCGGTCGTGGCAGCCTGAGCGTCGACACTCGCACCAACACCTTGGTCGCCCACCAGCCTGCGGATCGCCTCGCCGATTTGCGGCAGTTGGTCGCTCAGCTGGACGTGCCGGTGCGGCAGGTGGAGATCGAGGCGCGCATCGTGGAGGCCAACGTCGACTATGAGAAAGGCCTGGGCGTGCGTTGGGGGCGGCAGCTATATGGGGAAGCGCCACGATTGGGCAAGGACCTGTTCGTCGACCTGGGCATGGAGCGAGGCAGTGCCGGCATCGGCGTCGGCCTGTTGCGCAGTGGCCTGTTGCTGGACCTGGAACTCAGCGCCATGGAAAAGAGCGGCAACGGTGAAATCATCTCCCAGCCCAAGGTAGTGACGGCTGACAAGGAAACCGCGAGGATTCTCAAGGGCACCGAGGTGCCTTATCAGGAAACCAGCAAAAGTGGCGCTACCTCGATCGCCTTTCGTGAGGCCTCGCTCTCGCTGGAGGTCACTCCGCAAATCACCCCGGATGGCAAGGTCATCATGACCGTCAAGGTGACCAAGGACGAGCCTGATTTCGTCAATGCCCTGAACGACGTGCCGCCGATTCGCAAGAACGAGGTCAATGCCAAGGTCCGTGTGGCGGACGGTGAAACCATCGTCATCGGTGGCGTCTACTCGACCACGCAAAACAAAGTGGTCGACAAGGTGCCATTTTTCGGCGATCTGCCGTATGTTGGGCGGCTGTTTCGACGCGATGCATTACAAGAGAAAAAATCCGAGCTGCTGGTCTTCCTGACTCCGCGTATCATGAGTGACCAGGCGATTGCTGTGAGTCGTTGATTCTGTGCGAAATTTGATACTTGTAGGACCCATGGGCGCTGGTAAAAGCACCATAGGGCGCCTGTTGGCCAAAGAGCTGCGCCTGCTGTTCAAAGATTCCGACAAGGAAATCGAACTGCGGACCGGTGCCAATATCCCGTGGATCTTCGACAAAGAAGGCGAACCGGGCTTCCGTGACCGTGAGCAGGCGATGATCGCCGAGCTCTGCGCGCTCGATGGCGTGGTGGTGGCGACCGGTGGCGGCGCAGTCATGCGTGCGGAGAACCGCCAAGCCCTGCACAGGGGCGGCCGGGTCATTTATCTGCACGCCTCGGTGGAACAACAGGTCGGGCGCACTGCGCGCGATCGCAATCGCCCGTTGCTGCGCACGGCCAACCCGGAGGCGACCCTGCGCGCCTTGCTGGAGGCGCGCGACCCGCTTTATCGCGAAATTGCCGACCTGGTGGTGGAAACCGACGAACGGCCACCGCGCATGGTGGTGCTCGATATTCTGGAGCGCCTGCAGCAGTTGCCGCCCCGCTAAGCCGGGACTATTCTCGGCCAGCGCCGAGGCGAGGTTCAACGTTACCGCGCGGGTCGAACAGCCGGCGCCGCGCCCAAGTACATTGTGGGGATACATGCAGACACTTAAGGTCGACCTGGGCGAGCGTAGCTACCCGATCTACATTGGCGAAGGCCTTCTGGACCAGGCCGAACTGCTGGCGCCGCATATCCGCGGGCGGCAGGTCGCCATCGTTTCCAACGAAACCGTCGCGCCTCTGTATCTCCAACGCCTGAGCAACACCCTTGGCGCCTACTCGGTGCTGCCGGTGATCCTGCCGGACGGCGAAGCCCATAAAAACTGGGAGACCCTGCAACTGATCTTTGACGGTTTGCTGACGGCGCGACATGACCGCCGTACTACCGTGGTCGCCCTCGGCGGCGGCGTGATCGGTGACATGGCCGGCTTCGCCGCAGCCTGCTACCAGCGTGGCGTCGATTTCATCCAGGTGCCGACCACCCTGCTGTCTCAGGTTGACTCCTCGGTGGGGGGCAAGACCGGCATCAACCACCCGTTGGGCAAGAACATGGTCGGTGCTTTCTATCAGCCCAACGCGGTACTGATCGATACCACCAGCCTCAAGACCCTGCCTGCGCGCGAGCTGTCGGCGGGCCTGGCTGAAGTGATCAAGTACGGCCTGATCTGCGACAAGCCATTCCTGGGCTGGCTCGAAGACAATATCCAGGCCCTGCGCGCCCTCGAACCCGCTGCCCTGACTGAAGCGATCCGTCGCTCCTGCGCTGCCAAGGCAGCCGTTGTCGGCGCCGACGAGCGCGAGTCGGGCGTGCGCGCCACGCTGAACCTGGGGCATACCTTTGGCCATGCCATCGAAACGCACATGGGCTACGGCGTGTGGCTGCATGGTGAAGCCGTGGCCGCAGGGACGGTCATGGCCCTGGAAATGTCCATGCGCCTGGGTTGGATCGACCAGGCCGAGCGTGATCGTGCAATCCACCTGCTGCAGGACGCAGGTTTGCCGGTGGTGCCACCACAGGAAATGACCCCGGCGCATTTCATGGAGCATATGGCAGTCGACAAGAAGGTACTCGATGGCCGCCTGCGGCTGGTGCTGCTGCGCCAGCTGGGCGAGGCCGTGATTACCGACGACTATCCGAAAGAGATTCTTCAGGCCACGCTGTCGGCGGATTACCGCGCGATCGTGGCCCAGCTTTGAGGTTGTGACAGCGTAATGACCAGTTTGCATGCCGATGAGGCGTTCCTCGAACATTACCAGTTGAGCCACGATCCGTTCGCACCGCGTGTGCCCGGCTTCAAGTTCTTCCCCGCCCAGCGCAAGCCGGTGCTGGGCCAACTTCATCACTTGGCCCGCTACAGCCAGCTGATGTTGGTGGTTACCGGCCCGGTTGGCAGCGGCAAGACCCTGCTGCGCCAGGCCCTGGTGGCCAGCACCAACAAGCAGACGGTGCTGAGCGTGGTGGTGTCGGCCCGTGGTGCCAGCGACGCTGCCAGCGTGCTCGGTCAGGTGGCGCAAACACTTGAAGTGGCCCAGCCTGAAGTGCAGGCGATCCTGAACAAGGTGGTGCAGCTGGCGCTGACCGGTCAGGAAGTCTATTTGCTGGTGGACGATGCGGAACAACTCGACGAGTCGGCACTCCAAGCGTTGCTGGAACTGGCGGCCGGGCTACCGGAAGGGCGCCCGCACGTGTTCCTGTTCGGCGAGCCTTCGCTGATTGCCGGGCTGGATGAGATTCAGGTCGAGGAAGAGCGCTTCCATATCATTGAACTCGCCCCCTACAACGAGGAAGAAACCCGCGAGTACCTGGAGCAACGCCTGGAAGGCGCTGGCCGGGGCATCGAGGTGTTCACCCGTGAACAGCTGGTCGATATTCATGAAAACTCCGACGGATGGCCTGGCAACATCAACCAGGTCGCCCGCGATACTTTGATCGAAGCCATGATCGCCAGCCGTACCACGGTCAAGCGACCATCCATGGGGTTCAAAATGCCTAAGAAACACGTACTCGCGCTGTCCGCTGTCGTCGTGGTCGCCGTAGGTGCTGCAGTTCTGATGCCGAAGAAAGGCGACAAGGCGCCAGCCGAAGCGCCTGTAGCCCAGGCCCAGCTGCCGCTGGGCGAGGGCCAGCCAGGCGCCGCCCAGTCCAACAACGGCAGCCCGGCCATCGAATTCTCTGGCCAGTCGCAGCCGATGCCGCTGCCGCTGGTCGGGCAGTCCCAGCCCGTGATGCGCGAGCCGCTGGCGCAAGCTGCCGGCATGGGTGATGGCGAAGAAGGTGGCCCAGCGGGCAACACCGCCCTGCAGCCTGGCAATCCGCCGACTGTGACCACCATCGCACCGCCACAGGGCGTGCCTGCCGGCCCGGCGCCGAGCATGGCCCAGGCTGCCACGCCTGTGCAGCCGGTTGTACCTGCGCCGAAGCCTGTCGCTACCCAGCCAGTGAAGCCGGTTGCGCCTGCCAAGCCGGCCCCGGCACCCACTCAGGTCGCTGTTGCCAAGCCAGCCGCCAAACCGGTGGAAAAGCCGGTCGCCAGTGGCAGCGCCAGCGGCGGTTGGTATTCGGGCCAGAAACCCGGCAACTACGTGGTGCAAATCCTCGGCACCAGCTCCGAAGCATCGGCCCAGGCCTTCGTCAAGGAGCAGGGTGGCGAGTATCGCTACTTCAAGAAAAACCTCCAGGGCAAACCGCTCTACGTGGTCACCTACGGCAATTTTGCCAGCCGCGACGCAGCGGTTGCGGCAATCAAGAACTTGCCAGCGAAGGTCCAGGCTGGTAAACCTTGGCCACGTACCGTCGCCAGCGTCCAACAAGAGCTGGCCTCGGCCCGCTGATACCTTCCGGGCGGCATCACCCCGTCGCCCAGTTGCTGAGCGATTAACGACATCCGACTAGCCTGCTGCGCCTGCGCGCGGCAGGCTTTTCTGTCCCAGACTGCCGGCCACAAGCCTCTGTTGCAGACCTGGCTGAAACTCTTCAGACTCGAGCCAAGCCGCTATCACGGCGCATGGCGCAAAAACATTCAAAATTGCGACATAAATTTTCAATGGTGAGACATGAAAATTTGTGGGTATGACTGTCGCTGTGCAACAATGGTTTTCCATGGCCATCGCAAAAAAGCTGGCGTTTGATCGGCGTGGATGGTAAGTGGTTGTACATAAAAGAGATTTACCTCCGGTTGAGAGGTGAACCTGGTGAGAAAGTGTCTATGAAAACAGGTCTGTACCATCCCGAAGAATTCAAGGACAACTGTGGTTTTGGCCTGATCGCCCATATGACGGGCGAGCCGAGTCACCACCTTCTGCAAACCGCCATGCAGGCACTGACCTGCATGACCCACCGCGGCGGTATCAACGCCGATGGCAAGACCGGTGACGGCTGCGGTCTGCTCATGCAGAAGCCTGATCAATTCCTGCGGGCCGTGGCCCAGCAACACTTCGCCGTCGAGCTGCCCAGGCAGTACGCCGTCGGCATGGTGTTCTTCAACCAGGACCCGGTCAAAGCCGAAGCCGCCCGCGCCAACATGGACCGCGAAATCGTCGCGGCCGGCCTCAAGCTGGTCGGCTGGCGCAAGGTCCCGATCGACACCAGCGTGCTCGGCCGCCTGGCCCTGGAGCGCCTGCCGCAGATCGAGCAGGTATTCATTGGCGGTGAAGGCCTGAGCGATCAGGAATTCGCCATCAAGCTGTTCAGTGCCCGTCGCCGCTCGTCCGTGGCCAACGCCCACGACGCCGACCACTACATCTGCAGCTTCTCGCACAAGACCATCATCTACAAAGGCCTGATGATGCCGCGCGATCTCGCGGCGTTCTATCCGGACCTGGGTGACGAGCGCCTGCAAACCGCGATCTGCGTGTTCCACCAGCGCTTCTCCACCAACACCCTGCCGAAATGGCCGCTGGCGCAGCCGTTCCGCTTCCTCGCCCACAACGGCGAGATCAACACCATTACCGGCAACCGCAACTGGGCCATGGCCCGTCGCACCAAGTTCGCCAACGACCTGATCCCCGACCTCGAAGAGCTCGGTCCACTGGTCAACCGCGTCGGTTCCGACTCGTCGAGCATGGACAATATGCTGGAGCTGATGGTCACCGGCGGCATCGACCTGTTCCGCGGCGTGCGCATGCTGGTGCCGCCAGCCTGGCAAAACGTCGAGACCATGGACGCCGACCTGCGCGCCTTCTACGAATACAACTCCATGCACATGGAGCCGTGGGATGGCCCGGCCGGTATCGTAATGACCGAAGGCCGCCACGCGGTGTGCCTGCTCGACCGTAACGGCTTGCGTCCGGCGCGCTGGGTGACGACCACCAACGGCTACATCACCATCGCCTCGGAAATCGGCGTGTGGGGCTACCAGCCTGAGGAAGTCCTGGCCAAGGGCCGTGTCGGCCCGGGTCAGATCCTTGCCGTGGACACCGAGACCGGCCAGATCCTCGACACCGACGCCATCGACAACCGTCTGAAGTCGCGCCACCCGTACAAGCGCTGGCTGCGTCAGCACGCCCTGCGCATCCAGGCGACCCTGACCGACGACCAGGGCGTGGCCAGCTACGACGCTGACCAGCTCAAGCAGTACATGAAGATGTTCCAGGTCACCTTCGAAGAGCGTGACCAGGTGCTGCGCCCACTCGGCGAGCAGGGCCAGGAAGCGGTCGGCTCGATGGGGGACGACACGCCGATGGCGGTGCTTTCGCAGCGCGTGCGTTCGCCATACGACTTCTTCCGCCAACAGTTCGCCCAGGTGACCAACCCGCCGATCGACCCGCTGCGCGAAGCGATCGTCATGTCCCTGGAAATCTGCCTGGGCGCCGAGCGCAACATCTTCCAGGAGTCCCCGGAGCACGCTTCGCGGGTCATCCTCAGCTCGCCGGTCATCTCGCCCGCCAAGTGGCGTTCGCTGATGAACCTGGAGCGCGAAGGCTTCGACCGCCAACTGATCGACCTCAACTATGACGAGAGCGTCGGCCTGGAAGCGGCCATCCGCAACATCGCCGACCAGGCTGAAGAAGCCGTGCGCAGCGGCAAGACCCAGCTGGTACTGAGCGACCGCTACATCGCCCCGGGCAAGCTGCCGGTACATGCTTCGCTGGCCGTGGGTGCCGTACACCACCGCCTGACCGAGCAGGGCCTGCGTTGCGACAGCAACATCCTGGTCGAAACCGCCACTGCCCGCGACCCGCACCACTTCGCCGTGCTGCTGGGCTTCGGTGCCTCGGCCGTTTACCCGTACCTGGCCTACGAAGTGCTGGCCGACCTGATCCGTACCGGCGAAGTGCTCGGCGATCTCGACGAAGTCTTCAAGTACTACCGCAAGGGCATCTCCAAGGGCCTGCTGAAGATCCTGTCGAAGATGGGCATCTCCACCATCGCCTCGTACCGTGGCGCCCAGCTGTTCGAAGCCGTGGGCCTGGCCGAAGAAGTGGTTGGTCTGAGCTTCAAGGGCGTATCCAGCCGTATCAAGGGTGCGCGTTTCGTAGACCTCGAAAGCGACCAGAAACTGCTGGCAGCCGAAGCCTGGAGTGCGCGCAAGCCAATCCAGCAAGGTGGCCTGCTTAAGTTCGTCCATGGTGGCGAATACCACGCCTACAACCCGGATGTAGTCAACACCTTGCAGGCCGCCGTGCAGCAGGGCGACTATGCCAAGTTCAAGGAATACACCACGCTGGTCGACCAGCGCCCGGTGTCGATGATCCGCGACCTGCTGAAGGTCAAGGTCGCCGACGAGGCCCTGCCGCTGGACCAGATCGAACCGCTGGAGGCCATCCTCAAGCGCTTCGACTCCGCCGGTATCTCGTTGGGGGCTCTGTCGCCGGAAGCTCACGAAGCTCTGGCCGAGGCGATGAACCGCCTGGGCGCACGCTCCAACTCCGGTGAGGGCGGTGAAGACCCGTCGCGCTACGGCACCATCAAGAGCTCGAAGATCAAGCAGGTGGCTACCGGCCGCTTTGGCGTGACCCCGGAATACCTGGTCAACGCCGAAGTGCTGCAGATCAAGGTTGCCCAGGGCGCCAAGCCTGGTGAGGGCGGCCAGCTGCCAGGCGGCAAGGTCAACGGCCTGATCGCCAAGCTGCGCTATGCGGTACCGGGCGTGACCCTGATCTCGCCGCCGCCGCACCACGACATCTATTCGATCGAAGACCTGGCCCAGCTGATCTACGACCTCAAGCAGGTCAACCCGCAGGCCCTGGTTTCGGTCAAGCTGGTGGCTGAGGCCGGCGTTGGCACCATTGCCGCCGGCGTGGCCAAGGCCTATGCCGACCTGATCACCATCTCCGGTTACGACGGTGGTACCGGTGCTTCGCCGCTGACCTCGATCAAGTACGCTGGCGCCCCGTGGGAGCTGGGCCTGGCCGAAACCCACCAGACCCTGCGCGGCAACGACCTGCGCGGCAAGGTGCGGGTGCAGACCGACGGCGGCTTGAAGACCGGCCTGGACGTGATCAAGGCAGCGATCCTCGGCGCCGAGAGCTTCGGCTTCGGCACCGCGCCAATGATCGCCCTGGGTTGCAAATACCTGCGTATCTGCCACCTGAACAACTGCGCCACCGGCGTTGCCACCCAGAACGAGAAGCTGCGCAAGGACCACTACATCGGCACCGTCGACATGGTGATCAACTTCTTCACCTTCGTCGCCGAAGAAACCCGTGAGTGGCTGGCCAAGCTGGGCGTACGCAGCCTCGGCGAGCTGATCGGCCGTACCGACCTGCTCGACGTGCTGCCAGGCGACACCGAGCGCCAGCAGTACCTGGACCTGACCCCGCTGCTGGGCAGCTCGCACATTCCGGCCGACAAGCCGCAGTTCTGCGAAGTCGACAACAACCCGCCGTTCGACAAGGGCGAGCTGGCCGAGAAGATGGTCGAGATGGCCCTGCCGGCAATCCGCGACCAGGCCGGTGGCGAGTTCAGCCTCGACATCTGCAACTGCGACCGTTCCATTGGTGCCCGTATCTCTGGCGAAATCGCCAAGCTGTACGGCAACCAGGGCATGGCAGACAAGCCGGTGACCTTCCGCTTCAAGGGTACCGCTGGCCAGAGCTTCGGCGTGTGGAACGCCGGTGGCCTGAACCTGCACCTGGAAGGCGACGCCAACGACTACGTCGGCAAAGGCATGACCGGTGGCAAGGTGACCATCGTGCCACCCGCCGGCAGCCCGTTCGCCACCCAGCACAGCGCCATCGTCGGCAACACCTGCCTGTACGGCGCCACCGGCGGCAAGCTGTTTGCCGCAGGTACCGCGGGCGAGCGCTTCGCTGTGCGTAACTCCGGCGCCCACGCTGTTGTCGAGGGTACCGGCGATCACTGCTGTGAATACATGACCGGTGGCTTTGTCTGCGTTCTGGGCAAGACCGGTTACAACTTCGGTTCTGGCATGACTGGCGGCTTCGCCTACGTGCTCGACATGGACAACAGCTTCGTCGACAAGCTCAACCACGAGCTGGTGGAAATCCAGCGGATCAGTGGTGAGGCGATGGAAGCCTACCGCAGCCACCTGGCGCGGGTCCTTGGCGAATACGTGGAAGAGACCGGCAGCGAGTGGGGGCGTGAGCTCTTCGAGAACCTGGACGACTACGTGCGACGCTTCTGGCTGGTCAAGCCGAAGGCGGCCAACCTCAAGCAACTGCTGTCCAGCACCCGTGCCAACCCGCAGTAAGAACAGCTGCAAGTGACGGCCCCGTGCGCGGGGCCTGTCGTGCTCAAGTGATCGTCTTGCAGCTTGCAGCCTGAGGCTGGCAACTGCGGTAAAGAGGTTTTGAAAAATGGCTGAACGTCTGAACAACGACTTCCAGTTCATCGAAGTGGGCCGCAAGGACCCCAAGAAGAAGCTGCTGCGCCAGCGCAAGAAGGAGTTCGTGGAAATCTACGAACCGTTCAAGCCGCAGCAGTCCGTGGAGCAGGCGCACCGTTGCCTGGGCTGCGGCAACCCGTATTGCGAGTGGAAGTGTCCGGTACACAACTTCATCCCCAACTGGCTGAAGCTGGTCTCCGAAGGCAACATCCTGGCCGCGGCCGAACTGTCGCACCAGACCAACACCCTGCCGGAAGTGTGCGGCCGTGTGTGCCCGCAGGACCGTCTGTGCGAGGGGGCCTGCACCCTGAATGATGGGTTCGGCGCTGTGACCATCGGCTCGGTGGAGAAATACATCACCGACACGGCATTTGCCATGGGCTGGCGCCCGGACATGTCCAAGGTCAAGCCAACCGGCAAGCGCGTCGCCATCATTGGTGCCGGCCCGGCTGGTCTGGGCTGCGCCGACGTGCTGGTGCGCGGTGGCGTGACCCCGGTGGTGTTCGACAAGAACCCGGAGATCGGTGGCCTGCTGACCTTCGGCATCCCGGAGTTCAAGCTGGAAAAGTCCGTGTTGAGCAATCGCCGCGAAGTCTTTACCGGCATGGGCATCGAGTTCCGCCTGAACACCGAGGTGGGCAAGGACATCACCATGGAACAGTTGCTCGCCGAATACGACGCCGTGTTCATGGGCATGGGCACCTACACCTACATGAAGGGTGGTTTCCCGGGTGAAGATCTGCCAGGCGTCCACGATGCGCTGGACTTCCTGATCGCCAACGTCAACCGTAACCTCGGCTTCGAGAAGTCGCCGGAAGACTTCGTCGATATGCAAGGCAAGAAGGTGGTGGTGCTCGGCGGTGGCGACACCGCGATGGACTGCAACCGCACGTCGATCCGCCAGGGCGCCAAGTCGGTGACCTGCGCCTATCGCCGTGACGAAGCCAACATGCCGGGTTCGCGCAAAGAGGTGAAGAACGCCAAGGAAGAAGGCGTGAAGTTCCTCTACAACCGCCAGCCCATCGCCATCGTCGGCGAGGACAAGGTCGAAGGCGTGAAGGTTGTCGAGACCCGCCTGGGTGAGCCGGATGCCCGTGGCCGTCGTAGCCCCGAGCCGATCCCAGGCTCCGAAGAGATCCTGCCGGCCGACGCCGTGGTGATCGCCTTCGGCTTCCGCCCGAGCCCGGCACCGTGGTTCGAGCAGCATGGCATCCAGCTGGATAGCCAGGGTCGCGTGGTGGCGCCGGAGAAAGCCAAGTTCAAACACCAGACCAGCAACCCGAAAGTGTTCGCCGGTGGCGACATGGTGCGCGGTTCGGACCTGGTGGTGACGGCGATCTTCGAAGGCCGCAACGCCGCCGAAGGGATCCTGGATTACCTGGAAGTCTGACTTTCGACCTCTTCGCGGGCACGCCCGCTCCCACAGGGTTCAGCGCAGAACCTGTGGGAGCGGGCGTGCCCGCGAAGCTTTTGTATACAAAAACGCTTGATCTGTGGCACCCAATAGACAAAACGCATGGCCTTGACCGTGCCTTTTGCGCTGGCGTCTGAGAAAATGCCCGCACTATTTTTCCGGATGCCGACATGACTGCCCTGAAGAACGATCGTTTCCTGCGTGCGCTGCTCAAGCAACCCGTTGACGTCACCCCTGTCTGGATGATGCGCCAGGCCGGCCGCTACCTGCCGGAGTACCGCGCCAGCCGCGCCAAGGCCGGTGATTTCATGAGCCTGTGCATGAACCCGCAGTTTGCCTGCGAGGTGACCCTGCAGCCGCTGGACCGCTACCCGCTGGACGCGGCGATCCTGTTCTCGGACATCCTCACCATCCCCGACGCCATGGGCCTTGGCCTGTACTTTGAAACCGGCGAAGGCCCGCGCTTCAAGAAGACCATCACCACCCCGGGCGACATCGAAGCGCTGCCGATCCCTGACCCACAGAAAGACCTCGGCTACGTGATGGACGCGGTCAGCACCATCCGTCGCGAGCTCAACGGCCGTGTGCCGCTGATTGGTTTCTCCGGTAGCCCGTGGACCTTGGCCACCTACATGGTCGAAGGCGGCTCGTCCAAGGACTTCCGCAAGACCAAGGCCATGGCCTACGACAACCCGCAAGCCCTGCACTTGCTGCTGGACAAGCTGGCGCAGTCGGTTACCAGCTACCTCAATGGCCAGATCCTCGCGGGTGCCCAGGCGGTGCAGATCTTCGACACTTGGGGCGGCAACCTGTCGGCGGCGGCCTACCAGGAGTTCTCCCTGGCCTATATGCGCAAGATCGTCAGCGGCCTGATCCGCGAGCACGAAGGGCGCAAAGTGCCGGTGATCCTGTTCACCAAGAATGGTGGCCTGTGGCTGGAAAGCATCGCCGATGCCGGTGCCGACGCGCTGGGCCTGGACTGGACCTGTGAGATCGGCGACGCTCGCCGCCGCGTCGGCGACAAAGTTGCGCTGCAAGGCAACATGGACCCGACCGTGCTGTACGCCAAGCCCGAAGCCATCCGCCAGGAAGTGGCGCGTATCCTGGCCAGCTATGGCAAGGGCACTGGCCACGTGTTCAACCTGGGCCATGGCATCACCCCGGAAGTCGACCCGGAACATGCCGGCGTGTTCATCAACGCCGTGCACGAGCTGTCGGCGCAGTATCACCAGTAAGCGCTCTGAAACGAAAAGCCCGGCCAATGTGCCGGGCTTTTTCTACTCTGACTTCGGGTGAACCCGCTCCCACAGGTACAGCGCTGAGCTCCAGTTAGGCGCGGTCCCTGTGGCAGCGGGTTCACCCGCGAATGGGCTTCAAGCCGTTTTCGGCTGAAGCTTGCTCAGGTGCAGTGCCACCAGCAACGCCACCGCCAGCAGGCTGCCAATGAACAGGCCGATGCCGTTCCAGCCCCACTGGTGCCAGAAAACCCCACCGGCCGTACCGGCCACGCTGGACCCTGCGTAATAGCTGAACAGGTACAGCGACGAAGCCTGCCCCTTGGCCTTCAGCGCGCGGCGGCCGATCCAGCTGCTGGCCACCGAGTGCGCACCGAAGAAGCCGAAGGTGAACACCAGCATGCCAACGATAACCAGCGCCAGCGGGGTCGCCAGGGTCATCAGCAGGCCTCCCGCCATTACCACGATACTGGCCCAGAACACCTTGCGCCGGCCCAGCTTGTCAGCCAGTGCGCCGACCTGCGCCGAGCTGTAGATCCCCGACAGGTACACCACCGACAGCAAGCCGACCAGCGCCTGATTCATGTGATACGGCTCGGCCAGCAGGCGGTAACCGATGTAGTTGAACAGGGTGACGAAGGCACCCATCAGCAAGAAGGCTTCGAGGAACAGCCAAGGCAGCCCGGCATCCCTGAAGTGCATGACGAAACCGTCTAGCAGGCTACGCGGGCTCATCAGCTGAGGGCGGAAGTTGCGCGACTCCGGCAGTACCCTCCAGAACACCAGCGCCGCCACCAGGGCCAGCCCGCCGATGGTCAGCATCGCCGTGTGCCAGCTGACGAAATCGATCAGTACCCCGGTAATCAGCCGCCCGCTCATCCCACCGATGGCGTTGCCGCCGATGTACAGGCCCATGGCCAAGCCGATGTGCTGCGGGTGGATTTCTTCACTCAGGTAAGTCATCGCCACCGCCGCCAGGCCACTCAGCGAAAGGCCCACCAGGGCGCGGGTGGCCAGCACCAGCTCCCAGCTCGGCATCACCGCGCTGGCCAGGGTCGACAGGGCGGCACAGACCAGGGCAAAGACCATTACCGGCTTGCGGCCGATGCGGTCGGAGATCGGACCGGTGATCAGCAGGCCGAACGCCAACATTGCAGTGGACACCGACAGCACCAGGCTGCTCTGCGCCGCGTTGATGGAAAACTCCTTCGACAGCAGCGGCATCATCGGCTGTACGCAGTACAGCAGGGCGAACGTGGCGAAGCCGCCGCTGAACAGGGCCAGCACAGTCTTCATGAAGGCGGGGGTGCCTTTTTCGATCCACATGTCGTTCAGGGGGGCAGGTTCTGGGCCGGCAGGAAGGGGGGCTACAGCAGTTTTCACGGGCGGTACCTCTGGCGCAATGAAAAAAGCATATAGCTGGCTAATGATTAGATCCAATATATTATTCGACCTATTTGAGACGTTTAGCGACCTGATTGGAGCCGATCATGGAACTGCGCCATTTGCGTTACTTCATCGCCGTTGCCGAAGAGCTGCACTTCGGCCGTGCGGCCCAGCAACTGGGGATCTCCCAGCCGCCGTTGAGCCAGCAGATCCAGGCACTGGAACAGGAACTGGGCGCCCGCCTGTTCGAGCGGACCAATCGTCGGGTCGAGCTGAGCGAGGCGGGTCGCCTATTCCTTGAAGAGGCGCGCCAGGTGCTGGCGCAGGTGGAGAAGGCGGCCGATGTGGCGCGCCGTGCGCAGCTGGGTGAACTGGGTGAGATGAAAATCGGCTTCACCTCGTCGGCGCCGTTCACGTCGAAAATTCCCAAGGCCATTCATGCCTTTCGCCAGCGCTTCCCTGCAGTGCACCTGAACCTCAAGGAAATGAGCAGCCGGGATGTTGCAGAAGGGGTGTTCGACGAATCCATCGAAGTCGGTCTGATGCGGCCGATGCCGCTGCCGGAGGGCCTGGTGGCCACGGAGCTGTTCCGCGAGCCGCTGGTGGCAGTGATCAATGCCTCGCATCCATTGGCGCAAGGCACGGAACATGGCGTGCACATGGCCGCCCTGGCCCATGAACCGTTCGTGTTCTTCCCGCGCAGCTATGGCAGCGGGCTGCATGCCCAGTTGTTGAGCCTGGCGCGCCAGGCCGGGTTCAACCCCCATTTCGCCCAGGAAGCGGGGGAAGCGATGACCATCATCGGCCTGGTGTCGGCGGGGCTTGGGGTCTCGGTGCTGCCGGCATCGTTCCAGCGCATGCGCATCGAAGGCGTGGTGTACCGCACACTGCTGGATGAAGGGGCGATGTCGGCAGTGTGGCTGGTGCAGCGTGAACGTGGCGGTTCGGCGATGGCCCGGGCGTTTGCCGAGTTGCTGACGGGACTGATGGCGGCCTGAGCCGGCGAACGGGCAAATGGCACTGGCCATTGCCGCTGCGCCGCCACATACTCGGGCATTCGTTGATACACGGAGGTCAATCATGCGGCGCGTGGTGTTCAATCAGAAAGGTGGCGTGGGCAAGTCGAGCATCGCTTGCAACCTGGCGGCTGTGAGTGCCAGCGAAGGTTATCGGACCTTGCTGATCGACCTGGATGCCCAGGCCAACTCGACCCAGTACCTCACCGGCCTCACCGGCGACGATATCCCCATGGGTATTGCCGACTTCTTCAAGCAGAGCCTGTCCAGCGGGCCGTTCAGCAAGAAGAACAAGGTCGATATCTACGAAACCCCGTTCGACAACCTGCATGTGGTCACCGCCACGGCGGAGCTGGCCGACCTGCAACCCAAGCTGGAAGCCAAGCACAAGATCAACAAGCTGCGTAAGTTGCTCGACGAGCTGGACGAGGACTACGACCGGATCTACATCGACACGCCGCCAGCGCTCAACTTCTACGCGGTTTCCGCATTGATCGCCGCTGATCGCGTGCTGATTCCCTTCGACTGCGACAGTTTCTCGCGCCAGGCACTGTACGGCCTGCTGGCTGAGATCGAAGAGCTCAAGGAGGACCACAATGAAGACCTTCAGGTTGAAGGCATCGTGGTCAACCAGTACCAGTCCCGCGCCAGCCTGCCTCAGCAGATGCTCGAAGAGCTGCTGGGAGAAGGGCTGCCGGTGCTACCGGTGTACCTGGGCAGCTCGGTGAAAATGCGTGAATCGCACCATGCCAGCCTGCCGCTGATTCACCTGGAGCCGCGGCACAAGCTGACGCAGCAGTTTGTAGAACTGCATTCACTGCTTGAAGAAAACGCTTAGACCCCTTGGCTACGCACCCACTCCAGCAACGACTGGAGTGGGAACGCCCCGGCCTGGCGGCTGATTTCGCGGCCGTTCTTGAACAGGATCAGGCTTGGGATCGAGCGGATACCCAGCTGCCCGGCCAGGTTGCGGTGGGCTTCGCTGTCGAGCTTGGCCAGGCGGCAGCGGCCGCTGAGTTGGCGGGCAGCCTGTTCGAAGGTCGGGGCGAAGGATTTGCAGGGGCCGCACCAGTCAGCCCAGACGTCGATCAGCAGCGGCAGGTCGCCCTTGATCTGGCTGGCGTAGTTGGCTTCGCTGAGTTCGAAAGGCTGGCTCAGCAGCACGTCCTGTTTGCAGCGGCCGCATTTCGGGGCGTCACCCAGGCGCGCCGCCGGCAGGCGGTTGAGGCCGTTGCAGTGGGGGCAGGGGATTACCAGTGGGTCGGACATTTCTTCTCCTTGAGATTTTTGGGTCTGCTGCGCAGCCCTTTCGCGACACAAGGCCGCTCCTACAAGGATTCGCGCCGTTCTGTAGGAGCGGCCTTGTGTCGCGAAAGGGGCGCGCAGCGGCCCCAGGATTTATGAAGAACAGCTGATTTCCAAATGTTTGCCCCACTCCGGTGGGCGCTCGGCATAGGCCTGCATGCCAGCTTGCTCCTCGAACGGCTTGCTCAGCACCTGGTGCAGGCGTCGCACCTCACTGTAATCCCCCGCTTCGGCCGCTTCGATGGCCTTCTGCGCCAGGTAGTTGCGCAGCACGTACAGCGGGTTCACCGCATGCATGCGCTCGCGACGGCCTTCGGCATTGCCCATCTCGCGCTCGCAGCGGGCCAGGTAATCCGCGGCCCAGGCATCGAAGCCGGCGAGGTCGATGAAGTCGTCGCGCACTGCTTTCAGCGCCTCGGCGACGGGCTGGTCGCCCAGCTTGCGGAAGAATAGGTTGTAGTCCACGCCACCGCTCTGCATGCGCTGCAGCAGGCGCTCGACCAGCGCCATGTCGTCGTCTTCTGCAGTGGTCATGCCCAGGCGCCGACGCATGAGGTCGAGGTAGTGCGCCTGATACAGCGGCAGGAACAGGCCCAGCGCTTCCTTCAGCGGTTCCACCTCGATCACCGTGGTCAGGGCCTGGGCCAGGGCGCTGAGGTTCCAGTGCGCGATCGGCACCTGGTTGGCGTAGCTGTAGCGGCCACGGTCGTCGGAGTGGTTGCAGATGAAGTTGGCGTCGAAATCGTCGAGGAAGGCGTAAGGGCCGAAATCGAAGGTGATACCGAGGATCGACATGTTGTCGGTGTTCATCACCCCGTGGCAGAAGCCATAGGCCTGCCAGCGGGCGATCAGCTCGGCGTTGCGCTCGACGATGGTGCGGAACATAGCCAGGTAAGGCTGCTCGGCATCGCGGCATTCGGGGTAGTGCTGCTCCAGCACGTGGTCGATCAGCACGCGTTGCTGTTCCGGCTGCTTGGTGTAGTAGAAGTACTCGAAATGCCCGAAACGCACATGGCTCTGCGCCAGGCGGGTGAGCATTGCCGCGCTTTCGCGGGTTTCGCGCCACACCGGGGTGCTCGAGCCGATCACGCACAGGGCCCGGCTGCTGGGGATGCCCAACGCGTGCAAGGCTTCCGAAGCGAGGAACTCGCGGATTGACGAGCGCAGCACGGCGCGGCCGTCGCCCATGCGCGAGTAAGGCGTCTGGCCGGCGCCCTTGAGGTGCAGGTCCCAGTGCTCGCCCTGGTCATTCAGCACTTCGGCCAGCAGCAGGCCGCGGCCGTCACCCAGGCGCGGGTTGTAGGAACCGAACTGGTGGCCGGAATAGACCATCGCCCGCGGGTCGGCCTCTTGCCACAGCTTGTGACCGCTGAACAGCTCGGCGAACAACGGCAGATCGGCCTGGTCCGGGGCAAGGTCGAGCAGGCTCATGGCCGCCTCGCTCGCCACCACCAGGCGCGGCTCGGCGATCGGCTCGGGCAGGACCTGGGTGGAGAACGCATCGCCCAGGCGGGCGAAGCGGTTGTCGAAGGTGAGTTGGTCGAGGGCTTTCACGGGCTGCTCCTGGAGATCGGTGCCAAGGGGCCGCTTTGCGGCCCTTCGCGGGCAAGCCCGCTCACACAGGTAATGCGCGGTCCCTGTGGGAGCGGGTTTACCCGCGAACGAGGGCGTAGCCCTCGCAAGGATTCAGCACAGAATAAAGCATTCGAGCCCACTCAGGCCGGTGCAGTGCCATCCGGTTTAGGTTGCTCCGTCGGGATCAGCTGCTGCTTGCCGCCTTTGGGGTCCATCAGGAACACTTCGACCTGGCGTACCGAGATCTTGATGTTGTGGGCCTTGAACTCGCGGTTGATGTAGCGGTTGATCTCGTCCAGCGTCGGGTTGCGGTCACCAAGGTCACGTACGTGCATGCGCAGTTCGTGGTCCAGCGAGCTCTCACCGAAGTTCAGGAAGTACACGATCGGTTCCGGGTCCTTGAGCACGCGTGGGTTCTCGTGGGCACCCTTGAGCAGCAGGTCGCGCACCAGGTCGAGGTCAGAACCGTAGTCGATGCCCAGCTTCAGCGTCACCCGCGTGACCGTGTCGGTCAGCGACCAGTTGATCAGCTGGCCGGTGATGAAGGTTTTGTTGGGGACGATGATGTCCTTGCGGTCGAAGTCGGTGATGGTGGTGGCGCGGATGCGTATCTTGCTCACGGTGCCGGACAGGTTGCCGATGGTGATGGTGTCGCCGATCCGCACGGGGCGCTCGAACAGGATCATGATGCCGGAGATGAAGTTGGCAAAGATCTCCTGCATGCCGAAGCCCAGGCCCACCGACAGCGCCGCTACCAGCCACTGCAGCTTGTCCCAGCTCACCCCGAGGGTCGACAGGGTGCTGACGATGCCGACACCGACGATGGTGTATGACAGCAGCGTGGTGGTGGCATAGGCGCTGCCCTGGGCCAGGTTCAGGCGCGACAGCACCAGCACTTCCAGCAGGCCCGGCAAGTTGCCCGCCAGGGCGAAGGTGATGCCGACGATCACCAGCGCACCGAGCAGGTCGCCGAGGCTGATCGGCACCATGCTGGCGGCGGCCCCGGTACCGCTGGTGTACTCGTACAGGACGAAATTGTTGAGGTAGGCAAAGACCGAGATCAGGTCCGACCAGACCCAGTACAGGCCCGCGATGAAACCACCGAGCAGGGCCAGGCGGATCAGGCGCAGCGACTGCTGGTTGACCTGTTCGATGTCCAGGGTCGGCTCTTCTGTGATGACTTCGCCATCCAGCCCTTCCTTGGCAGCCTGGCGCTTGCTCAGCGCGCGCTGGTAGGCCAGGCGCCGTGCAGCGACCGACAGGCCGCGGACAAAGGCGGCCTCGATGACCAGCCAGAACAGCAGCAGGTAGAGGGTATAGATCAGCCGGTCGGTCAGTTTCAGTGCGGTGTAGTAGTAGCCGAAGCAGACGGCCACGAACAGCGCGATCGGCAGCGCGGTGAAGGCCACCCCGACGGCCCTGCGGAACAGCGACGTGTCGCGGTGCGCCGGGCTGCTCAGCAGCAAACGGCTGAGCAGCCAGGCCATCAGTGCGTAGCAGGTCAGTACCACGCCGATGCCGAGCACGTCGTCGGCCAGGGCCGAAGGCTGGTGCTCGGCGACTGCCACCACGCCAACCAGCGCCAGCACCACGGTGCCCAACCGGCGTACCCAGCCGCGCAGGAATTCGACCTGCGGTTTGTGCCAGCGGAAGTGGACTTCCGCCACGCCGCCAGGCGCGAGGATGCGGTAGGCGGTGTAGAACACCAACCAGGCCTGGGCCAGTTGCCACAGCGCCGCGCCGAGGTTGGCGTTCTGCCCGCGGGCGTCAATCTGCAGGGCATAGCTGCACAGCGCCAGGCCCAGGCTGACCGGCATCGCCAGGAGGATGTTGATCAGAATGGCCTGGGGGGTGTGCCACTGGCTGTCACGGCGGAAGTGGCCGATGTCCTGGTGCACCTTGCCCAGCCGTTGGTAGAGGTACTTGCGCCGCCACAGCAGGGCGCCGATCGCCAGCAGCAGCGGCAGGAACAGCAGCGGCCGCTGGCTCAGGCCGTCGGCCAGTTCCTTTATGCCCGAGCCCCAGGGCAGGCTGGCAACCTGTTCGGGGAAGCGTTCCGGCACCAGGCGCAGCCAGTCCCAGTCCAGCGGCTTGTTGCTGGGGATCCAGAACATCTGTTCGTCGAGGGTGTTTCGCAGGCCCTGAGCGGTGCCCAGCAGCTGCTTCTGGTTGAGCTGCAGGGTGATCGATTCGTTGAGCAGCGCCGACAGCTCGCGGTTCAGGCGTTCGAGCAGGTCGCTGCGGGTGATCGCCACTTCCAGCAGGGCCTTGCGCAGTTGCGGCGTGACGTCTTCCTGCGGCTGGCTGGCCAGCAGCTTGTCGACGTAGGCCACCGGGTTGCTCATCTGCTCGCGCTGCTGGTTGATCTCGAACTGGTAGAGGCGGATATCGGCGATCTGGTCGGCCAGGTCGCGGTCGAGCTTCAGGTGCGGCAGTGCTTGCTTCTGCTTGTAGAGGATCTTCGACAGCAGCAGGCTGCCCTTGAGCACGTTGATCTGCTCATCCAGTGCCTGGTCGGCCTGGGTCAGGCTGTCGAGCTGCTGCTTGGTGCGCAGGTTCTGCTGGGTCAGCTCGTTGAGGCGGTCGGTGCTTTTCAGCAGATAGTCGGAGAGCTTCAGGTTGGCCGCGCTCTCGGTGGCCAGCAGGCTGCTGCCGCCGGCCTTTTGCGCTTCGATCGACTGCTGGGTAACGGCTTCCTGGGACTGGGCCAGGCGTTTTTCGTTGATCAGCGTCTGCAGGTCCTGGATTTCCTGCTCCAGACGCGCGGCGCGTTCGATCAGCAGGTCATGGCGGGCGTTGCCGAGGTCTTGCAGCAGGCCGTTACCGGCCAGCTCCTGGCGGCGTAGCAGGGTCAGCGCGTTGAGCGAGGCCAGTTCGGCATTGAGCTGGTTGCGCTGGTCGGCGTTGATCGGCTTGCCGCCGTCCTTGCCGCTCTTGAGGCTGCTGTTGATCTGCTGGGTGCGGGTCTGGTTGTTGCTGATCTCGGCCTGGGCCCGTTCGGGGCGGGTCTGCGAGTTGATGATCAGGCTGTTGGCTTCGGACAGCGCCTTCTGCAAATCACCCTGCTGGGTGTTGCGTTCGCTGAGCATCTGCTCGAGCTGTGGCACGCTCAGGCTGGCATAGCGCTGGGCGACCGGCTGGGGCTTGCTTTGCTTGAGCTTGGCCAGTTCCTTCTGGCTGTCGCTGGTTTCCTTGGGGGCGCTGGCCAACTGCTGCTTGAGCGCGGCAAGCTTCTTCTCGCTGTCTTCCTTGCTGTTGAGCAGGTTCAAGGTCTGCTCGAGCACCTGCTGCAGGGCCTTCTGGTCGGCCTCGGGCAGCTTGCGCTCGGCGATCTTGTCGAGGCTGTTCTGGATGCTGGCGGTGGTCGGGGCTTCTGCCGCGTTGACCGCGAAAGAAATGGACAGGCACAACCCCAGCAGGGCTGTGCGAAGGTACACGCGCAGGGACATAGGCAGACTACTTGTGGATCAGGCAGAAACGGAGTTTAGAGGAACAATCCTGGTCCGGGTCGCGTTCCTTCGGGGAATCTGACGCCGACTTTCTGGATCTTGTTCCCGTCCATGGTCGCCACGGTCCAGATCGTGCCGTGCCATTCGACCTGGTCGCCTACTACTGGAGCGCCTCCGACCTTCTGTCGGATGAACTGCGCCAGCGGCATTTTCGCGTCCAGGCCATCCAGTTTGAGGCCATAAAGTGCGGCCACCGCGCCCAGTTCGGCATCGCCTTCGAGCACGAAGTCGCCAAAGAAACGCAGGTCCAGACCGCGCTGCGGTGCCTGGCTGAACAGCTTGCCCAGCGCCGGAAGGTTATGTTCGTGGCCGATCACGCAGAGCATGTCGCCTACCTCCAGTACCGTACTGCCGGACGGGTGCAGCAGTTGTTCGCCCCGGAACAGCGCGGCGATACGCGTGCCTTCGGGCATCTTGAGCTCGCGCAGGGCGGCGCCGATGCACCATTTTTCCGCACCCAGGCGGTAGACGAACAGCTCCCACTCGCTGGTGATGTGCACTTCCAGCGCAGAGCGGGAAATCGGCGACGGGTCTGGCGGTACGGTGACCTTCAGCAGCTTGGCCATCCACGGCAGGCTGGTGCCTTGCACCAGCAGCGACACCAGCACGATGAAGAACGCCAGGTTGAAGAACAGCTGGGCGTCAGGCAGGCCGGCCATCAGCGGGAACACCGCCAGAATGATCGGCACCGCGCCGCGCAGGCCAACCCAGGAAATGAAGCCTTTCTCACGACCATGGAAGGCTTTGAACGGCAGCAGGCTGGCGACTACCGACAGAGGGCGCGCCACCAGGATCATCCACAGCGCCAGGCCCAGCGCGGGCAGGGCGATCGGTAGCAGGTCGTGGGGCGTGACCAGCAGCCCCAGCACCAGGAACATGCCGATCTGGGCCAGCCAGGCCATGCCGTCGAGCATGTGCAGGATGCCGTGGCGGCTGCGGATCGGCTTGTTGCCCAGCACCAGGCCGCACAGGTATACGGCAAGGAAGCCGCTGCCGTGCAGGGCATTGGTCAGCGAGAACACCACCAGGCCGCCGGCGACCACCAGAATCGGATACAGGCCGCCGGCCAGGTTGATGCGGTTGACCAGCTGCAGCATCACCCAGCCGCCACCCAGGCCAAGCAGGCCGCCAATACCAAACTCACGCAGCAAGTGGCCCAGAAGGCTCCAGTGCAAGCCAGTCTGGCCGCTGGCGATCATGTCGATCAGGGTGACGGTGAGGAACACCGCCATCGGGTCGTTGCTGCCCGATTCGATTTCCAGCGTGGCGGTAACCCGCTCGTTCAGGCCTTTGCCGCCGAGCAGCGAAAACACCGCGGCGGCGTCGGTGGAGCCGACGATGGCGCCGATCAGCAGGCCCTGGATCAGGCTCAGGTTGAACAGCCAGGCAGCTACCATGCCGGTTAGCGCGGTGGTGATCATCACGCCGACGGTGGCCAGGGACAGTGCCGGCCACAAGGCCACGCGAAAGCTCACCACCCGCGTGCGCAGGCCACCGTCAAGGAGGATCACGGCCAATGCCAGGTTGCCCACCAGGTAGGCGGTCGGGTAGTTGTTGAAGATGATGCCGCCACCATCGACACCGGCGACCATGCCGACGGCGAGAATGATGACCAGAATGGGGATGCCCAGGCGCGAAGACAGCGAGCTGACCAGGATGCTTGCGCCCACCAGCAATGCGCCGATCAAGAACAGGCTGTTGATGGTGCTGGCATCCAAAGGCAGGTACTCCGGGATATCGCGGGAAGGGGGCTTGGCTCCTTGACTTGGCAAGTCGCGTGCCAACTGATTCTAACCTGATGAATTGGCAGGCTGTAAAGCGTTTCTGCAGATGTGCAAAAGGCACCTCGAAGGGTGCCTTTTGTGGAGTTGCCTATGCGGGCCCTTTCGCGGCTAAAGCCGCTCCCACAGGTACTGCACAATCCGTGTGGGAGCGGCTTTAGCCGCGAAGGGGTCGGTGCAGGCTCACGCCTGCTTCACTTCACGCATTGGCTTGCCTTTGACCGGTGCACCGTTGGCCACGTAGTACTTGGCGGTGCTGCGCGGCAGCGGCTTGCGGTTGCGAATCTTGTCCGAGATCTTCTCGGCGATCATGATCGTGGTGGCATTGAGGTTGCCGGTGATGATGATCGGCATGATCGACGCATCGACCACACGCAGGCCCTTCATGCCGTGCACGCGGCCTTCGCCGTCGACCACGGCCATCTCGTCGGTGCCCATCTTGCACGAGCAGGACGGGTGGAAGGCGGTTTCGGCGTGTTCGCGGATGAACTTGTCCAGCTCTTCATCCGTCTGCACGTGCTCGCCCGGGCTGATCTCGCGACCGCGGTACGGGTCCAGCGCCGGCTGGGCCATGATTTCGCGGGTCAGGCGGATGCCGTCACGGAACTCCTGCCAGTCCTGCTCGGTGGCCATATAGTTGAACAGGATGCTCGGGTGCTGGCGCGGGTCCTTCGACTTGACCTGGATGCGGCCACGGCTTGGCGAGCGCATCGAGCCCATGTGTGCCTGGAACCCGTGCTCTTTCACGCCATTGGAGCCGTTGTAGTTAATGGCGACCGGCAGGAAGTGGTACTGGATGTTCGGCCATTCGAACTCCGGACGGGTGCGGATGAAACCACCCGCCTCGAACTGGTTGCTGGCGCCGATACCGGTACCGTTGAACATCCACTCGGCGCCGATGGCCGGCTGGTTCCACCACAGCAGCGACGGGTACAGCGACACCGGCTGGGTGCAAGCGTACTGCAGGTACAGCTCAAGGTGGTCCTGCAGGTTTTCGCCGACGCCCGGCAGGTCGTGTACCACCGGGATGTCGAGGCTTTCCAGCAGGGCGCGCGGGCCAACGCCGGAACGCTGCAGCAACTGCGGCGAAGCAATGGCGCCGGAGCTTACGATCACTTCCTTGCGGGCGCGGGCTTCGACGCGCTCTTCGCTGTCGCCGACCAGGTAAGTCACGCCAATGGCGCGCTTGCCGTCGAACAGTACGCGGTCAGTCAGGGCGTGAGTGACGATGGTCAGGTTCGGGCGCTTCTTGGCCTGGTCCAGGTAGCCACGGGCGGTGCTCGAACGGCGGCCCTGCTTGGTTACGGTGCGGTCCATCGGACCGAAGCCTTCCTGCTGGTAGCCGTTGAGGTCTTCGGTGCGCGGGTAGCCGGCTTGCACGCCGGCTTCGACCATGGCGTGGAACAGCGGGTTGTTACCGGCCTTTGGCGTGGTCACGCTGACCGGGCCTTCGCCGCCGTGATAGTCGTTCGGGCCGATGTCGCGGGTTTCGGCTTTGCGGAAGTACGGGAGGCAGTCGAGGTAGGTCCAGTCTTCCAGGCCTGGCAGTTTCGCCCAGCCGTCGAAGTCCATGGCGTTGCCACGGATGTAGCACATGCCGTTGATCAGCGACGAGCCACCCAGGCCCTTGCCACGGCCACATTCCATGCGGCGGCCGTTCATGTGCGGCTCCGGGTCGGTCTCGTATGCCCAGTTGTAGCGGCGGCCCTGCAGCGGGAAGGCCAGGGCGGCGGGCATCTGGGTGCGGAAGTCGAAGCGGTAGTCGGGGCCACCGGCTTCCAGCAGCAGTACGGTGACGCCGGCGTCCTCGGTCAGGCGAGTCGCCAGGGTGTTACCGGCGGAGCCTGCTCCGACGATGATGTAATCGAATTCTTGGGACATGAAAGTACCCTCGTGTTGGCGGTGATCAGGGAGCGGAAACGCCCGTGCGGTGGCAACGGGCGTGGCGGGACAGGGCCTTAGAAGACCGAGTTGTAGCCGCCCAGCTCGACCTGGACCGACTTGATGCGCGTGTATTGAGCCAGCGAGCTGACGCCGTTCTCACGGCCGACGCCCGACTGCTTGTAGCCGCCAACCGGCATTTCGGCTGGCGATTCGCCCCAGGCATTGATCCAGCAGATACCGGCTTCCAGCTGGTGGATGATGCGGTGGGCGCGGGAGATGTCGTTGGTGCAGACACCGGCGGCCAGGCCGTAGTCGGTGTCGTTGGCGCGGCGGATGACTTCTTCTTCGGTTTCGTAGGTGAGGATACTCATCACCGGGCCGAAGATCTCTTCCTTGACGATAGTCATGTCGTCGGTGCAATCGGTGAACACGGTCGGGGCCACGAAGGCGCCTTTGGCGAAATCACCGGCAGTCAGACGCTCGCCGCCGCACAGCACGCGGGCACCTTCTTCTTTACCTTTGGCGATGTAGCCAAGCACGCTTTCCATGTGCTGGAAGCTGACCAGCGGGCCGAAGTTGGTGTTCTCGTCTTCCGGGTTGCCAACGCGGATGCGGGCAACGCGCTCGGCGATCTTGGCTTCGAAGGCCGCTTTCATTGCCGCCGGGATGAACACGCGGGTGCCGTTGGTGCAGACCTGACCGGAGCTGTAGAAGTTGGCCATCATGGCGATGTCGGCGGCCTTGTCCAGGTCGGCGTCGGCGCAGATGATCAGTGGCGACTTGCCGCCCAGTTCCATGGTGACTTCCTTGAGCGACGAGCTCGAGGCGCTGGCCATGACCTTCTTGCCGGTGGTGGTGCCGCCGGTGAAGGAGACTTTTTCGATGCGTGGGTGCTCGGTCAGCCAGGTGCCGACTTCGCGGCCGCTGCCGGTCAGGACGTTGAACACGCCATTCGGCAGGCCGGCTTCGGTGTAGATCTCGGCCAGTTTCAGGGTGGTCAGCGAAGTGACTTCCGACGGCTTGAAGATCATCGCGTTACCAGCGGCCAGGGCCGGGGCGGATTTCCACAGGGCGATCTGGATCGGGTAGTTCCACGCGCCGATGCCGACGGTTACGCCCAGCGGCTCGCGGCGGGTGTAGACGAAGGACGATTCGCGCAGGGGGATCTGCTCGCCTTCGATGGCCGGTACCAGGCCCGCGTAGTACTCCAGCACGTCGGCGCCGGTGACGATGTCGACGTAGCGGGTTTCCGAGTACGACTTGCCGGTGTCCAGGGTTTCCAGCATGGCCAGTTCATCGTTGCGCTCGCGCAGGATGTCGACGGCACGGCGCAGGATGCGCGAACGCTGCATGGCGGTCATCGCGGCCCAGACCTTCTGGCCGCGCTCGGCGCTTTCCACAGCCTTCTCGACGTCGGCCTCGGTGGCACGTTGCACGTGGGCGAGGACTTCGCCGGTAGCCGGGTTGATGGCTTCGAAGGTGGCATCGCTGCCAGCGTCGACGTAAGCACCATCAATGTAGAGTTTTTGCGTTCCGAAACGGGCCATAGTGTCCTCGCAAGTGCAGTGTGTGGTTGGCTGCGCGTCACGCTCCTGCCGGGTGGGCAAGGGTGCGCGCTTGATCAGCGGCCTGGTCGTCTGTGTCCAGGGTGTGCTGTTTAGCCAGTTGTAGATCCATGTATTCGTATGCAATCCGTATCGCCTGGTGGGTGTCGAATGCATCTCCCGACAGGGCACCACGCAGCCACAGGCCGTCGATCAGGGCTGCCAGGCCGCGGGCTGCCTTGCGCGCATGGTAGAGCGGCAGGGCGCGGCGGAACTGGCAGCACAGGTTGGAATACAGGCGGTGATCGTTGATCCGCTGCAACCTGTGCAAATCGGGCTGGTGCATGCTGGAAGCCCAGAAGGCCAACCAGGTTTTCATTGCCGGGCCGTTCACCTGGCTGGCATCGAAGTTGCCCTCGATGATCACTTTCAGGTGGGCGCGCGGGCTGTCGTCCGTCAGGGCCTGGCGACGTGCTCTAACGCCTTCGTTGAGCATGTTCATGATGTAACCCATCGTCGCTGCGATCAGGCCGTTCTTGTCCCGAAAGTAGTGACTGATGATGCCGTTCGACACACCGGCCAAACGGGCAATCAGCGCAATGCTGGCGTCACCCAGTCCGACCTGATCGACCGCCTGCAATGTGGCTTCGATCAACTGCTGGCGGCGGATGGGTTGCATACCGACCTTGGGCATCTTGCTATCTCCTCAGGCCTGCGAGCAGACGACAGGCGGCTGACTCGGCGAAGGCCAGTCTATTTTGTTTTGATTGAACGTTCAATCAATAAAGAATAAGCTCTGCGACAATTTGTGCCATTGACAGTCTTTCAGGCGGTCGAGAAGGCACGGATTGACACCCCAGGAAATCGCGTAACCCCCGGAATACAAGGCGTTGACGGGCATGAGCGAGGCGAAATGCAGATTCTGCCGTACGGTCACTGGCCTGCGACAGGCCCTTGGAGCGGGCGGGGTGATCTGTGACGAATGCGCGCACCCAAGTGCAGGGCGTGGCATTTTCAGCAGGCCACCTGTCTGTTTTTTTGCAACGTATCGATTCGGGATCGCGGTTTCCAGGGTGCTTTTATAACACCTGATGCAGTGGCGGAATTCCACCAATTGCTCGGGAAAGACTGATTAGCCTCCAAAGCCGTACTGCCCGGAGCATTCGTGCAATGAGTTCTGCCTCACTTACCAAGCCCCCCGCCGAGAGGGTCCGGGTCAACCGCGTGGTGTTCTTCACCTCCGCGCTGATGATCCTCGTTCTGACTGCCTTGTTGATCGCTGTACCTGAAACTGCCGGCCAGGTGCTGGGCGTAGCCCAGAAATGGCTGACGCGCACCTTCGGCTGGTATTACATGCTGGTGATCGGCGGTTATCTGCTGTTCGTCGTCTACCTGGCCTTCTCCGACTACGGCAAGCTCAAGCTTGGCGGCAAGGACGACCAGCCTGACTTCAGCTACGGTGCCTGGGCCGGCATGCTGTTCTCCTCTGGTATCGGCATTTCGCTGCTGTACTTCGGCGCGTCCGAGCCGCTGGACCACTATTTCAACCCGCCAGAAGGCACCTCTGCCAGCCTCGAGGCCGCGCGCCAGGGCCTGCAACTGACCTTCCTGCACTGGGGCCTGCATGGCTGGGCGATCTACGCCCTGGTCGGCCTGGCCGTGGGTTACTTCGCCTACCGCCACAATCAACCGTTGGCCCTGCGCTCGGCGCTTTACCCGCTGGTGGGTGAGCGCTGGGTCAAAGGCGCTGCGGGCAATGCCGTGGACATCTTCGGCATGTTCGTCACCCTGCTGGGCCTGGTGACCAACTTAGGCATCGGTTCGATGCAGGTGTCCTCCGGCCTGGAATACCTGTTCGGCATGGACCACAGCAAGACCAACCTGCTGGTGGTGATTCTGGTGATGGCCGGCGTGGCCACCGTGGCGGCTGTATCGGGTGTGGAGAACGGCATTCGTCGCCTGTCCAACCTGAACATCATGCTGTTCAGTGGTCTGCTGATCTTCGTGCTGCTGGGCGGCGAAACCCTGCACCTGCTCAATGGCTTCGTGCAGAACATCGGCGACTACCTCAACGGTATCGTGCTCAAGACCTTCGACCTCTACGTGTACGAAGGCGAAGCCGGCAAGTCGGAGCGCTGGCTGGGCCTGTGGACCGTGTTCTACTGGGCCTGGTGGATCTCCTGGGGCCCGTTCGTCGGCATGTTCATTGCCCGTATCTCCAAGGGCCGTACCGTGCGCCAGCTGGTCAGCGGCGTGCTGTTGATCCCGCTGGGCTTCACCCTGGCCTGGCTGTCGATCTTCGGCAACACCGCGCTGGATCTGGTAATCAACCAGGGCGCGGTCGAGCTGGGCAAGACCGCGCTTGAACAGCCGTCTATGTCGATCTACCAGCTGCTGGAATACTTCCCGGCGGCCAAGATCGTGATCGGTGTGGCGGTATTCGTTGGCTTCGTGCTGTTCCTCACCCCGGCCGACTCCGGCGCGGTGATGATGGCCAACCTGTCGTGCAAAGGCGGCAAGGTCGACGAAGACGCCCCGCACTGGATGGTGGTGTTCTGGTCGGTGGTCATCACCCTGGTCACCATCGGCTTGCTGTTCGCCGGTAACTTCGAAGCCATGCAGACCATGGTGGTGCTGGCCGGCCTGCCGTTCTCGGTAGTGCTGGTGCTGTTCATGTTCGGCCTGTACAAGGCCATGAAGCAGGACGTGGCCGTCGAGCAGGAGCGTGCCGAGCTGGCCGCCCGTGGCCGCCGCGGCTTCTCCGAGCGCCTGACCCAGCTGGAACTGCAGCCCACCCAGGCCGTGGTCCAGCGCTTCATGGACAAGCACGTCAGCCCGGCGCTGAAAGATGCCGCCGCGCAGTTGCAGACCTTGGGCTTCGAGGTGGAAACCCGGGTTGGTCAGTCACGCAACACGATGGGCTTGCGGGTGATGATGGACGAGGGCAACCCGTTCGTTTACGAAGTGAGCCTGGACGGCTACATGGCAGCGCCGAGCGAGGCGCCGGTGCAAGGCGAGCCGGAAGTGCGCCAGCGCTTCTACCGTGCCGAGGTGTACCTGCACGATGGCAGCCAGGAGTACGACCTTATGGGCTTTACGCCGGAGCAGATCGTGCGCGATGTGCTGGACCAGTTCGAAAGCCACCGCCAACTGCTGGGGCGTGTCTACAGCTGATGGCAGGACGTTGAAAAGAAGGCCTTGCCCAACGGAGCAAGGCCTTTTTTTTGAAGCAATATGTAGTGCGGGACCCGGGCGTGATTGCCGCAGCCTAGCGCTTTTCAGAGCGGAGGTACCCAGCATGATCCGATCCCAGCTTCCAGTCTTCGATTTCAGGCAGGCCGTTGCCAGCCAGTTTGGCGACAGACCGACCCTGCGCCAGGTTGCCAGTGAACAACTGCTGCGCTTGTTGTTGGCAGAGCTGCCGTGGTTGGCCGATGTCACCCCCGCTCTGACAACGGCTGACCCGCTGATGCTGGACAGCCCGGACCCTTCGAGCACCTATTGGACCACCGCTCCCTTGGTGGATCGGGTACTGGAAGCCTTGCTCGATCCGCAGCTGCTGAGCATCGAGCCACTGGCTGATGGCCGCTATTACAATCTCGGGCTTACCGGCACTTATCGTTTCGCCGGTTCGACGACAGAATTCGATACTCGCCAGCTGTCAGGCTTGTCTCCCGCACTCAATCAGTTGCTGGAGCAGCTTCCACAGCACTTCTGCGAGGCCCAGGTCGCCTATTGGCGGGCCAAGGGCAGCGCCGGAGTCAGTCGCGACAGTTGGTTGCAGTTGCTGCTCAGGATCGCTCTGCTACGCGGCCTGCCCTGGCAAGGTCTGGCTCCACAGGAGCAAGCGTGTATCCGTGGCCTGCTTCATGGCGGTGATGATCAACCTCCGGTGTACTTCGTCCAGACACATCTGATCAGTGCGTCGCAGCAGCATCATCAGATGCAGTGCCAGATGCTGGTATGTGGCGAATGGGATGAGCGCGAAGTCGTACTGTGGTGCGCCCCTTCGGGCGCAGTGCGCAGCTTCGACTCGTTGGGCGCGTTTGGCCTCGGATTGCGTGACGAACTGGCGCAAGGCTACGCCTTCGAACAGATGACCTGGCAACGCTATCCGGTCAAGGGAAACATATTTTCCCAGCAGGTTTCACTTTTGCTCGAGACGCTGCTGCAAAGGGTTGAGCACGCCCGCTATGGCGACATCAAGGATGTACCGGCCCTTGAGCAGCGTTTTGCCCAGCTAAGCGACCCTTCGTCCTGGTTCGAGGTTTATCAGGATGAAACCCCTGCCGTGAAGGCACCTCCGGGCTGCCTGGCAAGCGCTGCCCAGGACAGCTTTGCCTGTAGCGCCGCATTGCTGCAGATTGCGCTTCATCAGCTCGACTCGGGCGGCATCGCAGCACTGGACGGCATTCAGTCGTTGACCGATTACGCTCGCCAACGGCTAATCACGCAAATTTGCCAGGACCATGGGGCTGACAGCTCTCCGGATGACCTGATGCTTGACCTTTACCTGGCCCGTGGCATGCCGGGAGGATCGGCAACAGGTACTGGTGGCGGCGAACCACTGGTCTTCGCTGGCAGCAAGACGCTTACTGAATTTGCCATCGGTAACCTCGCTTCCCTCAAGGGGGCAAGCATCGAGCGAATCTACCTGCGCAGCGGGGGTGACACGCCATCATGGTTTGATGCCGATACGGCCAGAGCACTCGTTACCAAGGTAGATATCGGAAGGCATTATCCCGCCTATGTCGCCGCGCAACTGGACGACCCGGCCAAACGCGCAGACCGGGTCAGACGGTTGGGTGGTGAATGGCGTGCAGCTCTGCTCGCCGCTGCGATGAATGCAAAGCTTGATGGCAAGATTCGTGAGCCTGGGCTGCAATGTGTTGTGGATTTCTGTGCCGGTCATGTTGACCCGCTCACGCCGCGAATGATGTTGATTCCGTTGGCCTTCAAGCGCAGCGCAACGTCTTTGAAAACGGACCCAGTCCGCTGCATGTACATTCTGTATTGTGCAGAACCTTCACTGGCGCTGCTTTACCGCCCCTTGTTCGCACGCGACACGCTTCGTGAATATGCGAGTTTGTCGGACCTGCTCGAACATGTGCGCGAGTCGAAGCTGCTGCAGGACAGTATTCTCGACTGGATGGAGCCGAGCGTCAGGGCCATATACGACCATGGTGGTTTCAGCGAACCTCACATCAGTAGCATTGGCGTAGATCCCTTCGTTCAGCCTGTTCGACCAGAGCCCGCACAGCTGGCCATCACCTACTGGCATGGCGGCATTGACGAGAAAGTTTACGCGGCGAATCGAGATCTGCTGGTCAGCCTCGCCGATCAACAGACGGTATCCAATGCCGAAAACCGCTGGCAAACCCTGTGCGAGGGCGCATGGCTGTTGTTCGATGTCGTGACGTTGGTGATCCGTGGGCCGGTGGCATCAGTGGGCTGGCTGGTGCAATTGCTGGTGTCCTTGCAGCACGACCTGGAAGCGCTGGAGCGTGGCGATGAGTTTGACCGTGCAGCTGCAACGGCCGACCTGATATTGAACCTGAGCATGGTATTGCTGCATGCCAGGCAACCTGCCCAGAACACTCCCGAGCATGAGTTGCCCGGTGCGGCAGCAGTCGAAGGGCCTGAGGCGCAGCGCGGAGCTTTTGCCGAAATCGCTGTCGCTCCTGCGCAGGAGGCGGTGGTTGCTGGTGAAACGCTGCCTGTTCGCTGGCTCGATTTTTCCTGGCGGGGCCAGAGCGGCTTCAACTGGTTACCGCGCGCGCAGCGGGAAGCACTCCAGGCCATGCGTTCAAGTGTGCTGCTCAACGGCTTGAAACCGTCGAGCAATGCTGCCACGGCGGGATTGTACCGCATCGATGACGACTATTACGTCGCCTTGGCCGGGGATGCCTATCGGGTGGAACGACTGCCAGATGGCGTGCGGGTGGTCGATTCCAACGGTAACCCAGGGCCTTGGCTGGATTTTGTCGATGGCGTCTGGCGGGTGGACACGGCACTGCGCCTGAGCGGCGGTATGAAGCAAAACTCCGCGCGCGTTCGGCTGGCAACCCGTTTTCGCGAATTGCATCAACAGATCAACCAACTGGACCAACAGGTCAATCTCGCAAGAGCGCAATTTGGCAGGATGGCCATGAGTTCACTGGAGGCGAAGAAGAAGCTGCAAGGCCTCAAGGACCTCAGGGCCAAGGCAGCGGAACAACAGTCCGCATTGCCTGAGGGAGAAGAAGCTACGAAGTTGCAAGCCCTGCTTCAGCGCTACGATCAACGCATAACCGAGTTGGAGCGGGATGACTTCAGGCAGAGAGACCAATCCATACAGCAGCTGGAAACCGCAGTCAGCGCCGAAAAGGCAATACTGGCGCTGCTGGCGACCATCAGAGAACCGAAATTTACCAGTGAACGGCTGAAAGGCGGTTGGGATGCGGTGCTCACCCAGCACGAAGTAACTGTGCGGGAGGGGTTTATCCGTAATAGCGACTTCATCGTAAATGAGCTTTGGGGCCTTGCCGACTATCCCGAACTGGTCGCGATGCAAAAAGCGCTGGATGGGCGCCCCATTGCTGAAGTCGCTGGGTTGTATCAGCAGTTGCGTAGCAAGCTGGAATACGTTGTCGGCCTGCAGGATCGCATCCTCGCAGGGTACGAAAATCTTGACCAGTTGCTGGCTGACACTGCAGACGAATTCGCGATTACCGGTTCGCCGGGTGAACCGGTGCGTACTGTTGCGCAACTGATTGCCCTGCGCAGATTCAACACGGTCCAGCTGCGTTTCCACCAGGTATTGAACCTGGCTGACCTGGCGTTGCACCTCGACAATGACGGCGGGCAGAGCGCACTTGCCGGCTACCGGGAGGAGCTGACCGGGCTGAGTCTGCGCAATGCCGCTGAAGCTCACGGCGAGCTGGACTTTTCCAATCTGTCGGCAGCGGACAGGATAGTCATCCTGCAGGAAGCCTGGGATGAATACAGTGCTGCGCTGCTCAACAGCGACCGTATTCGCAAGGAAGGCGGGGCATTGATCGAGCCGGCGATGATCGATCGATACCAGGAACATGTCGGCAAGCTCAAACTGGATGCGGGTAGCCGTCTGGTCGGGGCAATTCGCGAGCAGGATGATGCCAGTGTACCTGCCAAGCGTTCGCCGTATCCGGTTTCCGGCGAACCGCAGCGGCTGGTGCGTAATGCTCAGGGCCAGCTATTGATCGGGACCGAGATCGAAGTGCAGGGCCAGCGCTTGCTTGAGGTGCGGGAGGCGGTCAGCGAAGCAGTGCTGGCCACCTTCGAGCAGGTGGATGGCGAATGGCGCCAGCGTGAAGGCAAGCGGCCCTCGTTGTCTGACGAAGCTCCCCCAAGCGATCTTGCCATGTGGATACAGTCCCTGCGGGACGAGAACAACGCGCTGCGGGAAAAAGCCGAGTCCTATGTGCTGCACGATATCAAGGGTGCCTTGCTGGCCCGGTTATTCGACCAGCAATTGGACAAACTGGCTCAGGCGGCGAGCATGGTGCGTGAGGCGGGTGGCAACGACACGCTGCTCAGGGCCTTGGAGCGAGAGGCGGACGCTTTGCGTGCAGAGAAAAAGCTGCAACTCACCACCCTTTACACGGACACCAACTACCCTTCCGCCGAGGCCCTGCGCTTCCTCCATGCAGAGGGCCTGATCACGGTTGAATACAACGAGCGGCGGACCATGCAGGACGGTACTGCTTTTGACGAATACCGGGTACTGCGTCTGCCAGGCAAACGCAACCTTTGGGCTGCGCATTTCCATTTCCAGTCACCTGACGATTTCGCCGAAGACTTTGTCGCCGGTCACCTGAAGACCTGGAGTCAGCGTCGTATGAGTAACCGCCTCGCTGCAGTTGCAGGACAGCGGCTCCACCGCGGCAAGCTGACGCTGGAGCAAGCCAGGGGAATCATCCCGTTCCATTGATCCACCCGGCAACACGGCGGGCGCTAGCCTGCTGTACCTGGCAGTCACGTGCGGGTACAGCAGGCTCGGGCGGCCTGTCACGGTGCAGCGGATTGCAGCAGATCAGTGTGAAATTCAGAACGCTGCCCAATCAGATCGATGGCAACGCTGCATAACTTCAAGGGCAAGGCCGAGACCGGGATATTGCGACTTTGTGCGCGCAGCAGGCGATAGCCGGATGGATCGTCGCAGTCTGTTGTTGCCGGTGCACCACGCTTTACCCGGTAGAAGACAACATCCGGATCTCGCAGCCAATTGATGCGAATGCTGCCGTCGGGCAAGTGTTCTATCGCCACGCGGGCCTGAGGCTTGCCAGGTGGCAGCAGGTCAACTTTGATGCTCAGGCTGTTGGCCATGAGTGCGCGGGAAGGCAGCTGGTCTGGCGACTGTATGCCGATCAGGCACAGGTAGTGGGTACCGGGCTCAGGACCGATCGGGTCGTTGATCAGATTTTCGCTTGAAGCAATGGTGCCGCTGTAGCCAGCCGGGTCTTCGCAAGCAAGCGCGTCGGTGCTGGTTTTGTAGCGGTAGCGCGGCGTATCGATCAGGAATTGAAAGCCCCAACGCGCAGGTTCAGAAGGAGCGTCAGCCAGGCTTCGCGCATTGGTCAGCTTTTTGAAGCTGCCGCCCTGCGGCTCGAGTTGAAAGCCCGGCAGCAATTGGCAATCTTCCAGATCAAGGTCTGCACGACCTGCACTGAAGCAGCCAACAAGGCGATGGACCGGGATTGCACCGACTTCATTGTCATGCATGCTGTTGGCGAGGCTGACCAGGCGGTTGCTCCCGGTGTCCACGACCGGGCTCCCGGACGCTCCCTCATCCAGGCCTTGGCAATCATTACGCCTGGCATTGCGCCACACCCAGTTGCCGACACTGGATGTTCCGTGGAAGCGCTCCGTGCAGGTGGACAAGCGCAGGCCTTTGCCGATTGAGCTGGGTTCGCCGATTACCTGAACCGCGCTGCCCGATGCGGCGGAGCGGCCCAGCTTGAGCGGCTTGATGCCTTGTGCCAGCAGCTCCTCAAGGGTGGCATCCACCTCCAGAAGCGCCAGGTCGGCACCTTGCAGGCTGCTCCATACCGTGCGTTTCAAGGGCACGGTGTGGCGCTGGTCTTGTGTATCGACAAAATAGTTGAAGGCAATGCTGCCGGTAATCGGCTGGTCAACAATGACCTTGCCATTGACCCCGCCAGCGCAGTGCCCGGCTGTCAGTATGTAGGCCGGCCCACTTGTACCGTGGGTGTCATCACGGCTGTCCAGCAAGGTGCCGATGCAATGTCGGTTTTTCCAGATCAGCCGGCCAACGCCTGTCCACTGCGAGTTCTGGCCAGCGCTGTTGTACAGGGTAAGTGGTGCCGAGGGAGGAGGCGTGATGTCGTTGGCATTGGCCAGGTGGCTGGAGAGTGTCAGGCCTAGCGTAGCCAGGAGTGAGGGGATATGCATGTCGTACCTCCATGGAATGGAGGACGAAGGGTGAAGGTGCTACCGATGTGCTTGGCGGTACATAGATGAAGGGCCTGCTCAGCGGTTGCTGTAGCGGCCATGCTTGCCATGTGCCGGCATGGCCTGGTTGCTCCGCTCGGCGATCATCTGCGGTAGCTTGATCAGGATGACACCTTGGCCTTTGAGCCGTGGTAGTTCGCGTGCCAGCACTTCGAGTGTTTGTGGGTAAGGGTGGCCGATCAGCACTGCCGAGCCTTGCTTGCGGGCCAGGGCGATGCCTTGCTGAAGCTGACCGGTAATTGCCTCGGTGGTGCGCACATCGTCGAGGAATACATCCCGCGAAACATGCGCCAGCCCCTGTGCCTGGGCTTCGGCAGCCGCCACGGTGGCGGCGCTGGTGCGGCTGTCGACGAAGAACAGGTGACGACGCTGTAATTCGCCCATCAGCCAGGCCATCGGCTCACGCTGGGCGGTCATGCGGCTGCCCATGTGGTTGTTGATACCGGCGGCATACGGCACCTTGGCCAGGGCTGCATCGAGGCGTCGGGCCAGTTCGTCCTGGGGGATGCCGGGGTGCCAGGCATAGGGGCCGGTGGCCGGGTCCATGGGCATGTGCAGGATCACCGTCTTGCCGGCCTTGTGGGCCTGGCGGGCGAAATCGGTGGCGTGTGGGGTGTCGGGCATGATCGCCATGGTCACTGGCCCAGGCAGGGCGAGTGTGCGGCTGTCACGCTCGGCGCTTTGGCCCAGGTCGTCGATTATGATGCTCATATAGGCCTTGCCGGCCGGTGCCGCTTGTGCGACTCCGGCCATCAGGCAGACCAACAGACACAGCAGATAACGCATGGGCGGGGTCAGTCGCCCTTGGTGATGTTCAGGCCCTTGAGCAGGCTCAGCGCCTGGCTCAGCTGGTAGTCGCTGTCCTGCGGGCGTTCCTGGCGCTTGGTGCTGCCGGTCGGTCGGTCGGCGCCACCGTTGCCGTTGCCCAGGTGGCCCTGCAGGTCGGCTTCCTTGAAGGTGTCGTTGTCGTTGGCGTCGGCAGTCAACTTGGCTGGGCGCACTTCAATGTCGGGGACGATGCCCTGGGCCTGGATCGAGCGGCCGTTGGGCGTGTAGTACAACGCAGTGGTGAGCTTCAGGGCGCGGTCATTGGCCAGCGGCAGCACGGTCTGTACCGAGCCCTTGCCAAAGCTGTCGGTACCCATCAGCACGGCGCGTTTCTGGTCCTGCAGGGCGCCGGCGACGATTTCCGAGGCCGAAGCGCTGCCGCCGTTGATCAATACCACCAGTGGCACCCCTTCGCTGGCGTCGGCCGGGTCGGCGGAGAAGCGCAGTTCGGAATTGGCGATGCGGCCCTTGGTGTAGACGATCAGGCCCTTGGTCAGGAAGTGGTCGGCCACTTCCACTGCCGATTGCAGCACGCCGCCGGGGTTGTTGCGCAGGTCAAGGATCACCCCACGCAGTTTCTTGCCGTTGTCCTTGCGCAGCTTGGCCAGGGCCTTGCCGACCTCGTCACCGGTCTTGACCTGGAACTGGGTGATGCGGATGTAGCCATAGCCGCTTTCCAGAAGCTGGCTCTTCACGCTCTTGACCTGGATTACCGCGCGGGCAAGGGTTACGTCGAACGGGCTGCCCCCGTCGCGCACCAGGGTCAGGGTGATCTTCTCGCCAACCTTGCCACGCATCTTGTCGACCGCTTCGGTCATGGTCTGGCCGCGGGTCGGGGCGCCGTTGATCTTGACGATCAGGTCTCCGGCCTGCACGCCGGCTCGCGATGCCGGGGTGTCATCGATAGGCGATACTACCTTGATATTGCCGTCCTCCTGGCCCACTTCGATGCCGAGGCCACCGAATTCGCCACTGGTGCTTTCCTGCAGCTCCTGGAAGTCCTCAGGCCCGAGGTAGGCCGAGTGGGGGTCAAGGTTGCTGAGCATGCCCTTGATGGCGTTCTCCAGCAGGGTCTTGTCGTCCACAGGTTCGACATAGGCCGCCTTGATACGGTCCATGACCTCGGCAAAGGTGCGCAGCTCTTCCAGCGGCAGCGGTGCCTTGGCGGTCACCTCGGTGGCGGGCACTGCGGCAGTCTTGGCTGGTGAGGCCTTCACCGGCTCCGCGGCGCTGGCCAGGGGCGCACCGATCGCCAGGGCGATGGTCAGGGCCAGCTGGGTGAGGCGAGGCGAGTGCAGCATGTCGAACGAACTCCTGATCCTGTAAGCGCTCCCTGCGGAGCATCGGCGCAGCGCATGGCGCCATGCCGTATGTAATGTGTCAGCCGCGGCACCACTGCGAAGGGTCGGTTGGCCGGCCCTGCTGGCGAATGGCGAAGTACAAGCCTGCGCTGTCCTGGCCACCGCTGTCGCCAACGGTGGAAATGGCTTCGCCGGCCTTGACGATGTCGCCGGCGCTCTTGAGCAGGCTCTGGTTGTGGCCATACAGGCTCAGGTAACCATTACCATGGTCGAGAATGACCAGAAGTCCAGCGCCACGCAACCAGTCGGCAAACACCACGCGCCCGCCGTGCACTGCGTGTACCTGGGTACCTGGGCTGGCGCTGATCATCACGCCGTCCCACTTGGCCCGGGCATCGCTGCCGCGCGCATCACCGAAGCGTGCCAGCAATCGACCATTGACCGGCCAGGGAAGTTTTCCCCGGGCTGCAGAAAATGCACCGCCGTAGCTGGCGCCGTCACTGGAAACCAGTGGGCCGAGGGTGGTGCGGGCCTTTTTCGGCGGCTCGCTATCTTCCCTGTCCGCACGGGCGGCCAGGGCCTCCTGTTGGCGGCGTTTCTCGGCTTCCTGCTGGGCGAGCAGGGCTTTCTTGCGCGCTTCTTCGGCTTCGCGGGCCTGGCGTGCCAAGGTTTCCTCGATGGTCTTGAGCACCTTGGCCAGGTCCGCCTGGTCCTGTTGGCGCGCCTGCAGCTTCTGGTCGCCATCTTTCACGTCGCTGTTGAGCTTGGCCAGTACCTGCTGGCGTTTGCTGCGTTCGGCATCCAGCGCCTGGCGGCGCGTGTCGAGGTCGGCGCGCTGCGCCAGCAGTTGTTCCTGCTGACGGGAAATGTCCTGCTCGACGTTGGCCAGTTGGCGCAACGTTTCATTGAAGGCCTTGAGCTGGTCGAGGCGCGCCTTGCTCAGGTAGTCGTAATAGGTGAGGGTGCGGGCGAACTTCTCAGGGTTCTGCTGATTGAGCAGCAGCTTGAGGTATTCCTCGCGGCCGTTGTTCTGGTAGGCCGAACGGGCCTGAATGGCAATCAGCCGCTGTTGCTCAACGCGGGCGCTCTGGAGTTTTTTTTTCTCGGTATCAAGGCGCTCCAGCTCGCCCTCGGTCTTTTTTAGTTCTTGTTGCAGGGCCTCCACCTGCTTCTCCAGGTTGCCGATGTCGGTCTCGGTGGCCTTGAGGTCTTTTTGCACACCGGCTTTTTCTTCCTGGAGCTTGCTCAGCGTCTTCTTGAGCTCGGCAATGTCCTGGCGGGTGGCGTCCAGTTGCTGCTGGGTCTGCGCGCGCTCATCGGCGAATGCCGGGCTGAGCAGGCAGGACAGGGCTAATAGGATCAGGGCGCGTAGCATGGGGTTTGGCGTACCGGGGATGGAGACTGGCCTAGTATGCCCGTGCGGGCAGGCAAAAAAAACGCCTCGCTGCCGGGGCAGCGGGGCGTTTGTCCGGAATTCATGTGCAAAGGGGCCGCCAGGCGGCCCCTGGACAGTGAATCAGGCGTCGACCAGGATTGAAGTGCCGGTCATTTCTGCCGGTTTTTCCAGGCCCAGCAGTTTCAGCATGGTCGGCGCCACGTCGGCCAGTACGCCGCCTTCGCGGACCCGCACCTTGCGCTTGCCGACGTAGATGAACGGCACCGGCTCGCTGGTGTGGGCTGTGTGCGCCTGGCCGGTGCACGCGTCCTCCATCTGCTCGACGTTGCCGTGGTCGGCGGTGATCAGGGCCTCGCCTCCGACCTTGTCCAGCGCCTCGACGATGCGCCCGACACAGGTATCCAGGGCCTCGACGGCTTTCACCGCAGCCTCGAACACGCCGGTGTGGCCGACCATGTCGCCGTTGGCGTAGTTGGCCACGATCACGTCAAAGCGCTGCTGCTCGATGGCTTCGACGATGCGGTCGGTCACTTCAGGTGCGTTCATCTCGGGCTGCAGGTCGTAGGTGGCGACCTTCGGCGACGGGATCAGGATGCGCTCTTCGCCTTCGAACGGCTCTTCGCGACCACCGGAGAAGAAGAAGGTAACGTGTGCATACTTCTCGGTTTCAGCGATGCGCAGCTGGGTCTTGCCGTTCTTTGCCAGGTACTCGCCCAGCACGTTGTCCAGGCTGGACGGCGCATAGGCGGCTGGCGCGGCGATTTTTGCCGAATACTGGGTCAGGCCGATGTAGGCCGCCATTTTCGGCAGGCGTGCACGCGGGAACTCGTTGAAGTCCGGCTCGACGAAGGCACGCGACAGCTCGCGGGCGCGGTCGGCGCGGAAGTTCATGAAGATTACCGCATCGCCGTCTTCAACCTTCACCGCCTCGCCAATGCGCGTGGCCTTGACGAACTCGTCGTTCTCGTCGCGGGCATAGGCTGCTTCCAGGCCCGCCAGCGCGGTATCGGCGGTGTATTCGGCAACGCTGTCGACGATCAGGTTGTAAGCGGCGCTCACGCGGTCCCAGCGGTTGTCGCGGTCCATCGCGAAGTAGCGACCGATCAGGCTCGCGATACGGCCCTTGCCGAGCTTGGCGAAGGTCGCGTCGAGCAGTTCGATCGACGACTGGGCGCTGCGTGGCGGGGTGTCGCGGCCATCGAGGAAGGCGTGCAGGTAGATTTTCTCGGCGCCACGCTGCGCGGCCAGTTCGGCCATGGCGACGAGGTGGTCCTGGTGGCTGTGCACGCCACCGTCGGACAGCAGGCCGAGGATGTGCACGGCCTTGCCGGCGCCAGCAGCCTTGTCCACCGCCCCGGTGAGCACCGGGTTCTCGAAGAACTCGCCATCGCGGATGGCCTTGGTGACCCGAGTGAAGTCCTGGTAGACGACGCGGCCGGCGCCAAGGTTCATGTGCCCGACCTCAGAGTTGCCCATCTGCCCGTCCGGCAGGCCGACATCCATCCCCGACCCGGAAATCAGGCCATGCGGCTGGGTGGCGCGCAGGCGGTCATAGACCGGTGTGTTGGCGGCATAGATGGCGTTGTATTCGGGGCTTTCGCTGTGGCCGAATCCATCCAGGATGATCAGGACCAGAGGTTTGGGCGTGCTCGTCATCAATCAAACTCACGGTTGTTCAAAGATGATAAAGACACGCATTTTAGGGCAAATGCGCCATCAACGGCGAATAATCGTCCTGTCACCCGACCGGCGCGGGCAGCCCGGTAACATGAAGGTACCTTTACCTCCGGCCCATCGGGCTTTGGTGGCACTGGGGGGGTGTGTATACTGGCCGGCATTTTCAATCGCCTGGAACACCGCTGATGGTTGCTCACCTGATTCAATTCGCGACAGATCACTACATCCTGGTGGCGATCTTCGTGGTTCTGCTGGTTGCACTGCTCGTCAATGAACTGCGCCGTGGCGGCCAGAGCCTGAGCAACGGCCAGCTGACCGCGCTGGTCAATGCCGACAAGGCACTGGTCATCGACATCCGCCCGTCCAAGGAATATTCCGCCGGCCACATCGTCGGTGCGTTGAACATCCCGCAGGACAAGCTCGCCAACCGCATGACCGAGCTCGAAAAGCACAAAGAGAAGACCCTGATCGTCGTCGACGCGATGGGCCAGCAGTCCGGCGCGGTCTGCGGCGAGCTGCTCAAGGCTGGTTACACTGCCGCCAAGCTGAGCGGTGGCGTTTCCAGCTGGAAAGCCGATAACCTGCCTTTGGTGAAGTGATATGAAGCCCGTCATCGTCTATTCCAGCGACTACTGCCCCTACTGCATGCGCGCCAAGCACCTGCTCCAGAGCAAAGGCGTTGCCTTCGAAGAGATCAAGGTCGATGGCAAGCCCCAGGTGCGCGCCGAGATGAGCCAGAAGGCTGGCCGTACGTCGGTGCCGCAGATCTGGATCGGCAGCACCCACGTCGGTGGATGCGATGACCTCTACGCCCTGGAGCGCGCCGGCAAGCTCGACGCGCTGCTGGCAGTCTGATTTGCACTGCATTCAAAAACATTAGGATTAAGGATCTGCCATGACTGACCAACAGACCAACGGCGCTGCTGCAGAAGACAACAGCCCTCAGTTCTCCATGCAGCGCATCTACGTGCGCGACCTGTCGTTCGAAGCTCCGAAAAGCCCGCAGATCTTCCGTCAGCAGTGGGAGCCGAGCGTTGCGCTGGACCTGAATACCAAGCAGAAAGCCCTGGAAGGCGACTTCCACGAAGTGGTGCTTACCCTGTCGGTGACCGTCAAGAACGGCGACGAAGTGGCCTTCATCGCTGAAGTTCAGCAGGCTGGCATCTTCCTGATCAAGAACCTCGACGCTTCGTCGATGAGCCACACGCTCGGCGCTTTCTGCCCGAATATTTTGTTCCCGTATGCCCGTGAGACCCTGGACAGCCTGGTGACCCGCGGTTCGTTCCCGGCCCTGATGCTGTCGCCGGTCAACTTCGACGCCCTGTACGCGCAAGAGCTGCAGCGCATGCAGGAAGCTGGCGAAACGCCGACCGTGCAGTAATTCTGCCGGTATCGAAAAAGCGCCTCTCGGGGCGCTTTTTTGTTGCCTGTGCTGCCCTCTTCGCGGGCACGCCCGCTCCCACAGGAATTGCAGAGTCATCAAGCTTTGTGAGGTCCCTGTGGGAGCGGGCGCCCGCGAAAGCGCCGGTACAGGCTAAAGATCAGCTCCCGGCAAAGCCGTTCTGCCGCCAGGCTTCATAAACGGTCACTGCCACGGTATTGGACAGGTTCAGGCTGCGGCACCCTGGCCGCATCGGCAGGCGCAGGCGTTGCTCGGCCGGCAGGCTGTCCAGCACTTCGGCCGGCAGGCCGCGGCTCTCTGGCCCGAACAGGAACGCATCACCGGGCTGATAAGCCACTTCATGGAACGGGTGCGAGCCCTTGGTGGTAAAGGCGAACAGCCGTGGATTGCCCAGGCTTTCCAGGCATCCGGCCAGGCTTTCGTGGCGCTTGAGCGTGGCATACTCGTGGTAATCCAGCCCGGCGCGGCGCAGGCGCTTGTCGTCCAGTTCGAAGCTGATCGGCTCGATCAGGTGCAGGGCGCAACCGCTGTTGGCGCAGAGGCGGATGATGTTGCCGGTATTCGGCGGAATTTCTGGTTGAAAAAGGATGACGTGAAACATGCACGGCTCCAAACGTGAAGATGACGAGCATTCTACCCCTGAACCCGACCTGCGTTCGAAGGCCTGGCCGCGCATGCTGCTTTCCCTGGCGCTGTTCGGGGTTTTGCTGGGGCTGATGATTGGCCGTCTGACTGCCCCTGAAGAACGGGTTCTGGAGCAGGTCGAGGTGGTGCAGGATGGCCTGAACCTGTGGTTCAACGAAGCGCCCAAGCTGCATGGTGAAAACGTCGAAGGCACTGTGGCACTGCTGTTCGAGGCCGAGGGCAAGGCACAGCGTGGTCAGCTGGACCTGCAAGGCAAACCGGTCGGCTGGCGGTTGCAGAAGAGCGACAAGGGGTTGTTGCTGACGGTGATCGCCGCGCGTCCCCTGCACGGCGAATGGGCCGGTGCAGAGGACGCTGGGCGCTGGCGGGTGCAGGTGAAACTGCACGAATAAAAGAGGGGATATCTCGGCCTGCCTGTACCAAGGTCCCCAAAAGGGCTTACAGCGATTTAAAGAGGGGATGGCCCGGCCTGCCTGTACCGAGGTCCCCGAAAGCGGCGTTACTGCGAATAAAAGAGGGGTCACCCGGCCTGCCTGTACCAGGGCCCCCGAAACTGGATATGTATTAGCTGTTGCAGGGGGCGTGCCAGTTTTGCAAAGCCCGTCAATACTGGGCTTTCAGGGTGATTTGGCCGGGTTTTGAGGGGATTTGTGCCTTCGTGAGGTGCATCGGGCACAGGATCGGTGCATCGGGGCTGAAATGGCTGGGGCCGCAAAGCGGCCCCAGGGATGTTACAGGTGTACCGCTAGATCAGTGGTCCTCACCCTCATCATCATCCCCGCCATCCACATTCATCCCCAGCTCCTTGATCTTGCGGGTCAGGGTATTGCGCCCCCAGCCCAGCAGCACCGCCGCATCACGCCGGCGCCCGGCGGTGTGCTTGAGCGCCGTCTCGATCATGATCCGTTCGAAGCTCGGCACGGCGCTGTCGAGCAGGTTCGACTGCCCGCGCGCCAGGGCCTGGTCAGCCCACTGGCGCAGGGCCTGCTCCCAGTTGGTCACCGGTGCTGCGTCCTGTGGCAGGTTCAGCAGCTCCGGCGGCAGGTCGCCGATCAGCACCTCGCGGCTGGAGGCCATCACCGTGATCCAGCGGCAGGTGTTCTCCAGCTGGCGCACGTTGCCTGGCCACGGCAGGTTGCGGATGAACTCCTCGGTTTCCGGCTTGAGCAGCTTCGGCTCGACGGCCAGCTCCTGGGCGGCACGGCCGAGGAAGTGACGGGCCAGCGCCGGGATGTCCTCGCGGCGGTCGGCCAGGCGTGGAATATGAATGCGGATCACGTTCAGGCGGTGGAACAAGTCCTCACGGAACTTGCCGGCCGTTACCAGCGACTCCAGGTTCTGGTGGGTCGCTGCAATGATGCGCACATCGACCTTCACCGGCACGTGGCCGCCAACTCGATAGAACTCGCCATCGGCCAGAACCCGTAGCAGGCGGGTCTGGGTATCGGCGGGCATGTCACCGATCTCATCGAGGAACAACGTACCGCCGTCGGCCTGTTCGAAGCGACCGCGGCGCAGGTTGGCGGCGCCGGTAAAGGCGCCTTTCTCGTGGCCGAACAGCTCCGATTCCATCAGGTCCTTGGGAATGGCGGCCATGTTCAGGGCGATGAACGGCGATGCAGCGCGCGGGCTGTGACGGTGCAGGGCATGCGCCACCAGCTCTTTACCGGTGCCGGATTCGCCGTTGATCAATACGGTGATGTTGGAGTGGCTCAGGCGGCCGATGGCGCGGAACACTTCCTGCATCGCCGGCGCTTCGCCGATGATTTCCGGAGTGCGGGCCAAGGCCTGGGGAACATCGAGGCCCTGTTGTTCCTGGGCGTGCTGGTTGGCGCGCTTGACCAGCGACACCGCCTCATCGACGTCGAACGGCTTGGGCAGGTATTCGAAAGCACCGCCCTGGTAGGACGCCACGGCGCTGTCCAGGTCGGAATGCGCGGTCATGATGATGACCGGCAGGCGCGGATGCTGTTCGCGAATCTGCGCCAGCAGGTCGAGGCCGCTGGCGCCAGGCATGCGAATATCGGAAATGATCACATCCGGCTGCTGGCGGGCCAGGCGGCCCATGACGCCATCGGCGCTGTCGAAGCTCTGGGTGGTCATGCCTTCCTGTTGCAGGGCTTTTTCCAGGACCCAGCGGATGGAGCGATCATCATCGACGATCCATACGGTTTCACTTCGGCTCATGAGGCGGTGGCTCCTTGTTCCAGGGGCAGGAAGATCGAGAAGGCGGTGTGCCCTGCGTGGCTTTCACACTCGATCAGGCCCTGGTGCTGGCTGATGATGTTCTGGGTGATGGCCAGGCCGAGCCCGGTACCGTCCGGGCGCCCGCTGACCATGGGATAAAAAAGGGTGTCTTGCAGTTCAGTGGGGATGCCCGGGCCGTTGTCGATGATTTCGATACGTGCCGCCAGGCGATGGCGCACATGACCGATGGTGAACTGGCGCACGGCGCGGCTGCGTAGGGTGATGCGGCCCAGGCGCAGCTCGTTCTGCGAGCTGATCGCCTGCATCGCATTGCGCACGATGTTCAGTACGGCCTGGATCATCTGCTCGCGGTCGATCAGCACGTCTGGCAGGCTCGGGTCGTAGTCGCGCACCAGCGTGATGCAGCCCTGGCTTTCGGCCTCGACCAGGCTGCAGACCCGCTCCAGTACTTCGTGGATGTTGGTCATGGCCAGCGACGGCAACTTGTTCGAACCGAGCATGCGGTCGACCAGGTTGCGCAAGCGGTCGGCCTCTTCGATGATCACGTTGGTGTAGTCGCGCAGTCCCTCTTCAGGCAGCTCGCGGGCCAGCAGCTGTGCTGCTCCACGGATACCGCCGAGCGGGTTCTTGATCTCGTGGGCCAGGCCGCGCACCAGCATCTTGGTGGTTTCCTGCTTGCTCAGCTGGGCTTCTTCCTTGGTGATGCGCAGCAGGCGATCACGCGGGTGGACTTCCAACAGCAGCAGGGTATTGCCCTGGTGCAGGATCGGTGTCACCGCATAGTCGACGGTGATGGCCTGCCCGGTCAGCGAGGTCAGTTGCGCTTCACGCTTGGTGAACGGGTGCGCCTGTTCCACCGCCTGGCGCAGCGAGTTGAGCGCCTCGGTCGATTCGGTGAACAGTTCGCTGATGAACTGCCCGTGGCTGCGCTGGCCACTCACGGCCAGGAGCATTTCTGCTGCCGGGTTCATGTACTCCAGCCGCAGCTCGCTGTTGAGCAGGAGTGTGGCGGTGGTCAGGTTGTCCAGAAGCAGACGGTGCTGTGCATCGCTGATGGTCATAAGGCGTCGTTGACCTCTTTTGGCGCTTGTCAGGCAAGGCACGGCCATGGCCGGGCAGGCGGCGGATCCGCGGATGCCAGTCTCTGCACAGGAAAATGCAAGAAACAAACCAAGGCTCCGAAAAGAAGCGGAATTGCCTGATAAAGACCTGGAATTGCGCTTATTCGGATCAGATTGCCCTGATTTATCGTTTCAAGTGACCTGTTTTGGGCTGCAGATAGAAGCGCTCGGTACGTTTATGCACCAATATAGAGCATTGCTGGGGTCAACGTCCTACGCACAATTGTGCGGTTGCGCGGACCAGGGCCATGTGCCGGAGTGGGTCGCCGGCGTGTCTGTTCAATGCTTCGGTCAATTGACGAGGGCAGTCGTTCATCGGCTTGCGGTCCAGGTTGCCCAGCTCGAACAGCAATGTCGCCTGGAGCATGTCCAGGCGCGGGCGCAGTTCATCGGCAAGGTCTCTGGCTTGCTGAGGGGGCCGCTTCCCCAGCGCAGTCCAGCGGTCGATCAGGCCGTACTGGATCATCTTGTTGGCTTCGATCTGGTCGCTGAAAAAGGCCGCTGCCCTTTCGGGAGGCAAGCCGTAGTCATGCGCTGTAGCTTGAGCCTGCTGCAGAACCTCTTGTTCTCGCATGGGGGCCTCGACTGGCACGCCATTGTCCCATTTGTGCACGGCCACGGCGTATGCCAAGTCCAGGCGCTGCCCGATTGCCGAAAGCAAAGGGTTGAATTCAGATTGTGGGGGGGCGCTGCAGCCGGCTAGCGTGATGGCGAAGCTAAGCACGAAGGGTAGGGCGCGCATGGCAATCTCCTTATTGTCGGGGATGTGATTGTGCGCTGTCAGGCGTGCCCTGCTTGTAGGAAGCATCTGAAACAGATGGGCATTAAACAAAAAACGGCCTTCAGAAGAAGGCCGTTTTCGGTGATTCAGATCGGCGCCAGGCGCCAATCAGATCAGCAGCTGTAGTACAGCTCGTATTCCAGCGGGTGCACGAAGGTGCGGACCTTGATCTCTTCTTCGCTCTTCAGCTCGATGAAGGCATCGATGAAGTCGTCGGAGAACACGCCGCCCTTGGTCAGGAACGCACGGCCTTTATCCAGCTCTTCCAGAGCTTCTTTCAGGCTGCCGCAAACCTGCGGAATGTCCTTGGCTTCTTCTGGCGGCAGGTCGTACAGGTTCTTGTCGGCAGCGTCGCCAGGGTGGATCTTGTTCTGGATACCGTCCAGGCCAGCCATCAGCAGGGCCGCGAAGGCCAGGTACGGGTTGGCCGATGGGTCCGGGAAGCGGGCTTCGATACGACGGGCTTTCGGGCTGCCGACGTAAGGAATACGGATCGAGGCGGAACGGTTGCGAGCCGAGTAGGCCAGCATTACCGGGGCTTCGAAGCCTGGGACCAGACGCTTGTACGAGTTGGTCGACGGGTTGGTGAAGCCGTTCAGGGCCTTACCATGCTTGATGATACCGCCGATGAAGTACAGGGCGGTGTCGGACAGGCCGGCATAGCCTTCGCCGGCGAAGGTGTTCTTGCCGTCTTTCCAGATCGACATGTGCACGTGCATGCCCGAGCCGTTGTCGCCGTACAGTGGCTTCGGCATGAAGGTGGCGGTACGGCCGTAAGCGTCGGCAACGTTGTGCACGACGTATTTCAGGGCCTGAACTTCGTCGGCCTTCTTCACCAGGGTGTTGAACTTGACGCCGATTTCGTTCTGACCGGCAGTCGCCACTTCGTGGTGGTGAACTTCAACGGTCTGGCCCATTTCTTCCAGAGCGTTGCACATGGCGGTACGGATTTCGTGGTCGTGGTCGAACGGCGGAACCGGGAAGTAGCCGCCTTTCACGCCTGGACGGTGGCCTTTGTTGCCGCCTTCCACGTCAGCGCCAGTCATCCACGAGCCTTGCTCGGAGAAGATCTTGAACATCGAGCCGGAGATGTCCGACTGGAACTTCACTTCGTCGAAGATGAAGAATTCTGGCTCTGGGCCAGCGAATACGGTGTCACCGATGCCGGTGCTCTTCAGGTACTCTTCGGCGCGCTTGGCGATCGCACGTGGGTCGCGATCGTAGCCCTGCATGCTCGACGGGTCGACGATGTCACAGGTGATGATCAGGGTCGGCTCTTCGGTGAACGGGTCCAGAACAGCGGTCTCGTCGACCGGCATTAGGATCATGTCGGAAGCTTCGATGCCTTTCCAGCCAGCAATGGAGGAACCGTCGAACATCTTGCCGACTTCGAAGAAGTCTTCGTCCAGGCCATCACGCGCCGGCATGGTCACGTGATGCTGAGTGCCTTTGGTGTCCGTGAAACGCAGATCAATCCACTTGACGTCATGATCTTTGATGAGTTGAACCGACTTCGACATGTTGTCCTCCGGAGGGTCTAGAGCGCGGTGGGCCGCTGCTCTGGAAAAAGGGTGTTGCCGGGCGCGGATAGTCGGCCAAGCTTACCTGCCTCACAAGGGAGCAAATTGCATGCCAGTGCCCGAAAATGGCGAGGGCTGGATAAAAAGGGGCGTCTGCGGGCATTTGCCGGGCTGGCAGCGGATAAAAGTGCACCCTTAGGAGGCAGGAATTCAGTGTATAGCACCAAGTTGGTGCGCGCCTTGAAAGGTGTGCCTTCTCCGAGGGCCTCTTCGCGGGTCAACCCGCTCCCTCAGGGATTGTGGTGCCTGTGGGAGTGGGTTGACCCGCGAAAGGGCCGGAACAGGCGGCACAAAAACCGGCCTCTGCATTTATCTCGAAGCTTCTGATCAAAAGTTGGTCAAATCCTGAGCAATTTCCGCTATAATTCGCGCCCCTCATTTTCGGCAGGCCTTGCGCGCGCTGTTAACCCAATGAAACTTATCGTCAAAGTCTTCCCAGAAATCACCATCAAGAGCCGGCCGGTGCGCAAGCGTTTCATCCGCCAGCTCGGCAAGAACATCCGCAACGTGCTCAAGGATCTTGATCCAGAGCTCGCGGTCGATGGTGTCTGGGACAATCTCGAAGTGGTCACCCGCGTCGAGGACGAGAAGGTCCAGCGCGAGATGATCGAGCGCCTCACCTGCACGCCAGGCATCACCCACTTCCTGCAGGTCGAGGAGTACCCGCTGGGTGACTTCGACGACATCGTCGCCAAGTGCAAGCACCACTTCGGCCACCTGCTGGCCGGCAAGCGCTTCTCGGTGCGCTGCAAGCGCGGCGGTCATCACGACTTCACTTCGATGGACGTCGACCGCTACGTCGGCAGCCAGCTGCGCCAGCAGTGCGGCGCTGCCGGCATCGACCTGAAGACGCCTGAAGTCGTGGTGCGCATCGAGATTCGCGATCAGCGCCTGTATGTGATCCACAACCAGCACAACGGCATCGGCGGCTATCCGCTGGGCGCGCTGGAGCAGACCCTGGTGCTGATGTCCGGTGGTTTCGACTCCACCGTGGCGGCCTACCAGATGATGCGCCGTGGCCTGATGACCCACTTCTGCTTCTTCAACCTCGGCGGCCGTGCCCACGAGCTGGGCGTGATGGAAGTTGCCCACTACCTGTGGAAGAAGTACGGCAGCAGCCAGCGCGTGCTGTTCATCAGCGTGCCATTCGAAGAAGTGGTCGGCGAGATCCTCAACAAGGTCGACAACAGCTACATGGGCGTGACGCTCAAGCGCATGATGCTGCGTGGTGCCGCGCACATGGCCGACCGTCTGCAGATCGATGCCCTGGTCACCGGCGAGGCGATTTCCCAGGTCTCCAGCCAGACCCTGCCGAACCTGTCGATCATCGACTCGGCCACCGACAAGCTGGTGCTGCGTCCATTGCTGGCCAGCCACAAGCAGGACATCATCGACCAGGCCACCGAAATCGGCACCGCCGACTTCGCCAAGCACATGCCGGAATACTGCGGCGTGATCTCGGTGAACCCGACCACCCATGCCAAGCGTCACCGCATGGAGCATGAAGAAAAGCAGTTCGACATGGCCGTGCTGGAGCGTGCCCTGGAGCGTGCCAAGTTCATCTCCATCGATCACGTGATCGACGAGCTGGGCAAGGACATCGAGGTCGAGGAAGTGGCCGAGGCGCTGCCTGGCCAGATCGTCATCGACATTCGCCACCCCGATGCCCAGGAAGACGAACCTCTGGCACTGGAAGGTATCGAAATCCAGGCCATGCCGTTCTACGCGATCAACAGCAAGTTCAAGCACCTAGACCCTACGCGCCAGTACCTGCTGTATTGCGACAAAGGTGTGATGAGCCGTTTGCACGCACACCACCTGCTCAGTGAGGGACATGCCAATGTGCGTGTTTATCGTCCGACATAAGACGCCAGGGCTGTATGGCGGCAGTATCCGCCATCGCCCTCCCGACCATCGGGCCCGCTGAGCCTCAAACCGTACATATTCGCCGCCTACACTGGCGGCAACCGAATCCTCTGATCGAGATACAGTTGTGATCGAAAATCTGCGTAACATCGCCATCATCGCCCACGTTGACCATGGTAAAACCACCCTGGTCGACAAACTCCTGCGTCAGTCCGGCACTCTGGAGCGTAACGAGCTCAACGACGAGCGCGTCATGGACTCCAACGACCAGGAGAAAGAGCGCGGTATTACCATTCTGGCGAAAAACACCGCCATCAACTGGAACGGCTACCACATCAACATCGTCGACACCCCCGGCCACGCCGACTTCGGTGGCGAGGTCGAGCGTGTGATGTCGATGGTCGACTCCGTGCTGCTGCTGGTCGACGCCCAGGACGGCCCGATGCCGCAAACCCGCTTCGTGACCAAAAAGGCCTTCGAAGCCGGCCTGAAGCCGATCGTCGTGATCAACAAGGTCGACCGTCCAGGCGCGCGTCCTGACTGGGTTCTGGACCAGATCTTCGACCTGTTCGACAACCTCGGTGCCACCGACGAACAGCTGGACTTCAAAGTCGTCTACGCCTCGGCCCTGAACGGTATCGCCGGCCTGGACCACACCGCCATGGGCGAAGACATGACCGCCCTGTACCAGTCGATCGTCGACAACGTACCGGCGCCTTCCGTTGACCGTGACGGCCCCTTCCAGATGCAGATCTCGGCACTGGACTACAACAGCTTCCTCGGCGTTATCGGTGTTGGCCGAATCGCCCGTGGCCGCATCAAGCCGAACACCCCGGTTGTCGCCATCGACACCAACGGCAAGAAGCGTAACGGCCGTATCCTCAAGCTGATGGGCCACCACGGCCTGCACCGCGTCGATGTCGAAGAAGCTCAGGCTGGCGACATCGTCTGCATCAGCGGTTTCGACGAGCTGTTCATCTCCGACACCCTGTGCGCCCCGGATGCGGTAGAAGCGATGAAGCCGCTGACCGTTGACGAGCCAACCGTTTCGATGACCTTCCAGGTCAACGACTCGCCGTTCTGCGGCAAGGAAGGCAAATTCGTCACCAGCCGTAACATCAAGGACCGTCTGGACAAGGAGCTGCTGTACAACGTTGCTCTGCGCGTTCAGGAAACCGATTCCCCTGACAAGTTCAAGGTGTCGGGCCGTGGTGAGCTGCACCTGTCCGTGCTGATCGAAACCATGCGCCGTGAAGGCTTCGAGATGGCCGTGGGCCGTCCTGAAGTGATCATCCGCGAAGTCGACGGCGTCAAGCAGGAGCCGTTCGAGAACGTCACCATCGACATCCCTGAAGAATCCCAGGGCAAGGTCATGGAAGAGATGGGTCTGCGTAAGGGCGACCTGACCAACATGGTGCCGGATGGCAAGGGCCGTGTTCGCCTGGAGTACAACATTCCAGCCCGTGGTCTGATCGGTTTCCGTAACCAGTTCCTGACCCTGACCAACGGTGCAGGCATCCTGACCTCGATCTTCGATCGCTACGACACCATGAAGTCGGGCCAGATGTCCGGCCGTCTGAACGGTGTTCTGGTTTCGGTCGAGACCGGCAAGGCACTGACCTACTCGCTGGAAACCCTGCAGGCTCGCGGCAAGCTGTTCGTTGAACATGGCCAGGAGATTTACAACGGTCAGATCATCGGCCTGAACAGCCGTGACAACGACCTGGGCGTGAACCCGACCAAAGGCAAAAAGCTCGACAACATGCGTGCTTCGGGCAAAGACGAAGTGATCGCCCTGGTTCCGCCGGTTCGCCACACCCTGGAACAGGCTCTGGAATTCATCCAGGACGACGAGCTGTGCGAAGTCACGCCTAAGTCGATCCGTCTGCGCAAGAAGATCCTGGACGAAGGCGAGCGTACCCGCGCTGCCAAGAAAGCCAAGAACTGAGTTAGCTCAGGCTGAATGAAAACGCCCCCGGTCGAAAGGCCGGGGGCGTTTTTGTTTGTCTGGGGATGCAAGTTGTAGTCTGCGTCGCAAGCTGGTGTAGGGCGCTTCTTTAGGCAACCTTCAAGCCTTGTATACGGTTGCGGGGCTACCTAGCGTGGAATGCTTTCTGTAATAGGAAGCAAGCCCATGAAATACCGATACGCACTGGCCATCCCCTGCCTGATGGCGAGTATCCATGCCAGCGCTCTGCAGGACTGTAGCGAGCTACGTCCGCAGGAAGTTGCCCGTTGCCATATCGAAAATGTCCGCCAGGCACCTCTGGAGGCTCGACTGCTCGAACAAGCCTCCGAACCTGGTTACGAATTCCGTCGCCTGCAGATGGTTTCGCAGGTGTGGGAGCCAGAACCGGTGGTTGAGCCGCGTCGCTGGGAGCACGATGTCGAGCTGCACATGCCGCGCAATGCCGTGCCTGGTAAAGCCCTGCTGGTGGTGAACAACGGCGTGCGGCACGGGCCGGCGCAATCGCCGGATCATGCCCGTGAAGCGTTGCGTGAGGTTGCCCTCAAGGCACAGATGGCCGTGGTCATGATCAGCGATGTGCCCAACCAGTATGTGACCTTCAGCGATGTCGCCAACCCCCTGCGCGAAGATGACGCCGTGGCCCATACCTGGGCGCATTCGCTGCGTGGGGCTGCGCCGGAACTGCCACTGCATGTACCGATGGCTGCGGCGGCAAGCCGGGCGATGGATCTGGCCGAGCGGGAGCTGGGTGCGCAAGGGCTCAAGGTGGACCATTTCATCATCACCGGTGCCTCGAAGCGCGGCTGGAGTGTTTGGCTCACGGCCTTGGCCGATGAGCGGGTGATGGCCATCGTGCCCAGCGTGATCGACGTGGCCGACACCTCGGCCATGCTGGTCGGGTTGCGCAAGCGCTATGGCGGTCACTTGCCTATCGCGCTTTGGCCTTACCAGGAGGCTGGGGTGCTGTACGAACAGGGTACCCCTGCATTCGAGCGGCTGATGGCGATGATGGACCCGATGCAGTATCTGGATGAGGAGGGGCAGCGCCTGGCGATTCCCAAGTACCTGGTGTCTGCCAGCGGTGATGACTTCTTCGCGCCTGACCCGGTTACCGATTATCAGCAGCGCCTGCCGGGCCAGACCAGCCTGAGAGTGTTGCCGAACTCGGACCACGGCGGGGTGCGTCAGCAGGTGGTCAGCACCTTGGTGCCGGTGGTAACGCGCCTGCGCGATGGCAAACCGCTGCCGAGGGTGCAGGTGTCAGAGGGCGAACAGCCCGGGTTGACGGCGGTCGACTTTTCCGAGCCGCCCTTGGAAGTGAAGGTTTGGACGGCAAGCAACAGCCAGGATCGCGACTTCCGCTATGCCTGCGGGGTGCGCTACCAGTCCGAGACGCTGGCGCCCAAGCGACACCTCACCCTGCAACGTACTGCGCCAGCCAAGGGGTGGCAGGCGCAGTTCGTCGAAGCGAAGTTCGCTGATGGCTTCATCGCCACCAGTCCGATCAGTGTGCTGCCGCAGACGTATCCGGAGCATCCGCCGACCGATCACGGTGGTGCTTGCCGCAGCTTCCCGGCGGCAGGCGCGTGAAGCTGGTTCAGTGCCGCATGCCCAGTTCGGCGTCGTCCAGCAGGGCCTTGGCTAATGCACTGAGGTAATGTGCGGCCCAGATCAGTTGCGGGTCGTTGTCCATCACGGCGGTCAGGGTCAGGTCGCGCACGCAGCCCAGCAGTTCGGAGGCTTGATCGCGGGCGTCCTGGCAGGGGATGCCTGGGCAGATCTGGAACAGGGGTTGTTTGTGCTCTTCGCCCTGGTAGAAGCAGGTTTTGCCGGGGGGGCTCGGGTTGTTTTCGGTCATTGGTTTTTCACCCGGAGTGTTGTTGTGGATGGCACCGGCTTCGCCGGTTTCGCGGGCACGCCCGCTCCCACAGGTGCGGCGCAGGTCTCGGGCATTGCACAGTTCCTGTGGGAGCGGGCATGCCCGCGAAAAGGCGGATATCAATGCGTGCTGCCGGCACGCTCCAAGGCGAGCGACAAGGCATCCGCCTGCCCCCAGGCCAGCTGCATGGCCCGCAAGCCATTCACCAGCGTCTCCCGCGTGCGCTCATCCTCAATGCCATCGAGGGCGCGGTGGCTGTGGTTGTAGGCGATCATCAGGTAGTGGGTGATGTTGACCACGACGTGGTCGAGGGGGACGAGGCTTTCGCCGATGGCGTGGGTGAGGGTCGTGCCGTCCGGGAGGTCGAAGTGGTGGGGTGGGTCGGGGAAGATTTTTTTCATGGCTGGTTCTCATGTCATTTACCCACCCGCTCGTTTCCACACGAAAGGGTGGCGGTTGTACACGGAGTGGAAAACCAGGCATGAGAACCCCGGCAGGCCTTGCGGCCTTCCGCGTACAACCGCCATAACGACAGTCGCAGTTCTCATGAATTGCCGGGTTTCCACACCCGATCGCTGAACCATTCAGCGATCTGGACAGCCTAGGGGGACAGGTTTCCAGTAACAATCAGACGCGAGTCGACAGGGTTAGTAGGGTATTTCGCTAGGACTGAAGTCGCCAGCTACTACCTGTAGGAATTATCTGCATCTAGAGCGGGAAAGTTTCTTGATGCATAGAGGAAAAGTTTTTAGTTGCCTTGGCTGGGGCGGTGTATAGCTTAGATTTTGGGCAGTCTAGAAGACTGATATTTCCAGTGTCGGTTACAACATATTTCTTTGTACTCAATTACTTACCAAGCTGTCTTTGGCAATAGCCGATTGCCTCAGTACGCTGCCTGCTGGCAATTGGTTGAGGCAGAAAATGAAGGGCAAGGGGTGGAAGGAGCACTTGGCTCGTGGCCACATTGAGGTCGCAGGCAGTACGTGGAGTCTGCTCCATTTGCGCCCACTCTCACATCAATTGAAGATCCCGGGCCAAGGGATGGAGGAAGTAGCGCTGGCGGTCGAATATTCAAGTCATTGCGTCAGCTATGGCCCAAAGCAAGGTACCGAACTGGATTTCGATCATATGGGGCACGATCACTTGCTGATCGATCATCGGGGAATTCGCCGTGCCTTCTGCCCTAACCGTCACAAGCTGTCAGTTCAGTTGCCTTCCATTATTGCTTCTTTGCTTGACCGGCAATGCCTGTTTACTGGACATAGCAACTGGTTGACTATCGAGGGTAATCAGTTCGGGTATCCGGAGGGCAGCCGATATGAGGTGTATTTCAACTTGCGTCGAGACTCGCCCCGTAGCCTGAAGCTCCATGTGGAAAGTGCTTATGTGCGTGACCCTGGCCATCCTTCCAATAGGCCTACTGCGCTGAAGCGGCACGAAAAGATCAAAGGCTGGTTGCTGATACTGAAGAAACTGAGAAATGAACCGATTCGACGGCCTGTAAGGCGATAGCAGTCTGTAAAAATACGAAACCCCCAATGAAGGGGGTCGTATCGCGGATGCCCTTAGGGACCAAACCCATCAACCGGCACGGCCGGAACCAGGTGGCGGCGTCTAGACACTTCCTGACGGAAGCTCCGTGTACATCGAGACAGGTGAAAGTCTATTGAGTCCTGGCGAGACCGTCAACGTCCAACCACCTTCGGCTTGTAAGCACAATACCCCGGCCGCGGCCCGACCTTCGGGTGATTACGGCAAGTATCCGGCCGCTTGTCATAAATGGTGCACAGCCGGCTCTTGCGATCCAGGTACATGCAGTCATCGTTGCTCATCCGGGTCAGGGTGAAGATCCCCGACTTCTGGTTGAAGCGCTCGATAATGCCTTCTTTCTGCAAACGCTTGGCCACGTTCTTCGGCGGTTCGTCTTTCTCGAACTCATCCACCACGCCAATGCGGATCAGATCCTTGATCTTCACCTCCACGGGCAGGGTGCAACAGGTCGAATGGCAGCCATGGCACATGTTGCTGGTGTAGCGCTGCCAGGTCTCCAGGCGGTCGACTTCGGCTGCGGCGATCAGGGTCGTTTTCATCGTTATGGGGGTGTATCACGGTCTCGGGGGCGCGATCATACCGGAATTGCTCAATTTTTGAACAACCTTTCGAACGAAAGCGCAAAGCTTCATGAAAACCACGAACACTGGCTGTCGCTCTTGGTCGAAGCGTCTAGGCTGATCAATCTGCCTCCGCTTTCGTCAACTTGCCCGAGGATGCCCCATGTCCCAGGAACCTGAAGCTCGTGACGCCGAAGTCGCGGAATTTCGCGCTGCTGTACTGGATAAGCTGACCTACGCGGTCGGCAAGGACCCGGAGCATGCCTTCGACCATGACTGGTTCGAAGCCATTGCCCTGGCCGCGCGCGATCACATGGTCGACCACTGGATGGACCACACCCGCCGCGCCTACCGACGCAGCCAGAAGCGGGTCTACTACCTTTCCCTGGAATTTCTCATCGGCCGCCTGCTCTACGACAGCCTGAGCAACCTCGGCCTGCTGGACATCGCCCGCGATGCGCTCGAAGGCCTGAACGTTGACCTGGAGCGCATTCGCCTGCTCGAGCCGGATGCCGCGCTGGGCAATGGCGGCCTCGGCCGCCTTGCGGCCTGCTTCATGGAGAGCATGTCGACCCTGGGCATCGCCGCCCATGGTTACGGCATTCGCTACGAACATGGGCTGTTCCGCCAGGCGCTGGTCGATGGCTGGCAGCAGGAGCAGACCGAGAACTGGCTGGACTTCGGTAACCCCTGGGAGTTCGAGCGCGCCGAGGTGATTTACCCGATCAGTTTCGGCGGTAGTGTCGAAACCGTGCACGACACCCACGGCCAGCAACGCCAGGTGTGGTGGCCGGGCGAGACGGTGCGGGCAGTCGCCTACGATACGCCCGTGGTCGGCTGGCGCGGAGCCAGTGTCAACACCCTGCGCCTGTGGCGGGCGCGGGCCCTGGAAGAGCTGCACCTGGAGCGCTTCAATGCCGGTGACCACCTCGGCGCGGTCGCTGAAGTCGCGCGGGCCGAGAGCATATCGCGGGTGTTGTACCCGGCCGATAGCACCGAGGCCGGCCAGGAACTGCGCCTGCGCCAGGAGTACTTCTTCGTGTCGGCCTCGCTGCAGGACCTGCTGCGTCGCCACCTCAACATGCATGACAACCTGCTCAACCTGCCCGATGCGGCGGCCATCCAGCTCAATGACACTCACCCGTCGATCGCCGTGGCCGAGCTGATGCGCCTGCTGGTCGACCAGCACGAAATTCCCTGGGATACCGCGTGGGAACTGACGGTCGGCACCCTTGCCTACACTAACCACACGCTGTTGCCCGAAGCCTTGGAAACCTGGCCCGTGGCGTTGGTGGAGCGCATGTTGCCCCGGCATATGCAGATCATCTACCTGATCAATGCCTACCATATCGATAGCCTGCGCGCCAAAGGCCTGCACGATTTCGACGTGCTGCGCGCCGTCTCGCTGATCGAAGAGGACAACGGCCGTCGGGTGCGCATGGGCAACCTGGCATTTCTCGGTTCGCACAGCGTCAACGGCGTATCGGCGTTGCACAGCAAACTGATGAAAAGCACGGTGTTCGCCGATCTGCACAAGCTCTACCCGCAGCGGATCAACAACAAGACCAACGGCATCACCTTCCGCCGCTGGCTGTACCAGTCCAACCCGCAATTGACCGAGATGCTGGTCGAGGCGCTCGGGCCGGAGCTCAAGGACGACCCCGAGGGCCGCCTGGCCGGGCTGGTGCCATTCGCCGACAAGGCGGGCTTCCGCAAACAGTTCGCCGCCCAGCGACTGCACAGCAAGCGTGCCCTGGCCAGCATCATCCAGGACCGGGTCGGCGTCACGGTCAACCCAGAGGCGCTGTTCGATGTTCAGGTCAAGCGCATCCACGAGTACAAGCGCCAGTTGCTCAACCTGCTGCACACCGTGGCGCTGTACCAGGCCATGCGCAACGACCCCGCTACCCACTGGGTACCGCGGGTGAAGATTTTCGCCGGCAAGGCGGCGGCCAGTTACCACCAGGCCAAGCTGATCATCAAGCTGGCCAACGACATCGCCCGGGTGGTCAACAACGACCCGACCGTGCGCGGCCTGCTCAAGGTGGTGTTCCTGCCCAACTACAACGTCAGCCTGGCTGAAAGCATCATCCCGGCGGCAGACCTCTCGGAGCAGATATCCACCGCCGGTTACGAAGCGTCCGGCACCAGCAACATGAAGTTCGGCCTCAACGGCGCATTGACCATCGGTACGCTCGACGGTGCCAACGTCGAGATGTGCGAGCAGGTGGGGGCGGACAACATGTTCATCTTCGGCCTGACCGCGCAGCAGGTGGAGGCGCGGCGCAAGGCGGGGGACTTCGGTGCGAATGCGGCGATTGCCGCGTCCAGTCGCCTTAACGATGTGCTGCAGGCGATTCGCAGCGGGGTGTTCTCGCCGGATGATCCCTCGCGCTATGCCGGGCTGATCGACGGGTTGGTGGCCTATGACCGCTTCCTCGTGTGCGCCGACTTCGATGCCTACTGGGATGCCCAGCGGCGGGTCGAGGAGTTGTGGCACGCACCGCAGGAATGGTGGCGCATGGCGGTGCTGAACACGGCGCGGATGGGGTGGTTCTCCTCGGACCGGACCATTCGTGAATACGCCACCGAGATCTGGAAGGCGCTGGATTGAAGGCGAGTGCGGTCTGTGTAGGAGCGGCCTTGTGTCGCGAAAGGGCCGCGAAGCGGCCCCGGCAATATTCGTTGCGAAGCTGAAATCCTGGGGGTGCTTCGCACCCCTTTCGCGACACAAGACCGCTCCTGCAAAGCCCGCGCAATACGCCGGGCAGCCGACCATTGGCCAGGCACTTGCTGAACTCAACGCCGGAAGGCGAGTCTCTTTGCTCGCTAGGCCGCAACTCTCCCTGTAAACTGCGGGGGTTTTTCACCCCCTATCCTTTCGGAGCCATACATGTCCCGCGTTACCCTGAGTCGCTATCTGATTGAGCAGACCCGCAGCAACAATACCCCTGCCGATCTGCGCTTCCTGATCGAAGTGGTGGCGCGTGCGTGCAAGGAAATCAGCCATCACGTGTCCAAGGGCGCCCTCGGCGGCGTGCTGGGCAGCATGGGCACGGAAAACGTGCAGGGCGAAGTCCAGAAGAAACTGGACGTGATCTCCAACGACATCCTGCTCGAAGCCAACGAGTGGGGCGGCCACCTGGCCGGCATGGCGTCCGAGGAAATGGACAACGCCTACCAGATCCCTGGCAAGTACCCGAAAGGCGCCTACCTGCTGGTCTTCGACCCGCTGGACGGTTCGTCCAACATCGATGTCAACGTGTCGGTCGGCACCATCTTCTCGGTACTGCGTTGCCCTAACGAGTACCTGAGCCAGAACGAAACCCTGAACGAGAACGCCTTCCTGCAGCCAGGCACCCAGCAGGTCGCCGCCGGTTACGCCATCTATGGCCCGCAGACCATGCTGATCCTGACCCTGGGCAATGGCGTCAAGGGCTTCACCCTGGACCGCGAGCTGGGCAGCTTCGTCCTGACCCACGAGAACATCCGCGTGCCGGAAAGCACCGCCGAGTTCGCCATCAACATGTCCAACCAGCGTCACTGGGAAGCTCCGGTGCAGCGCTACGTAGGTGAACTGCTGGCTGGCGAGACCGGCCCGCTGAAGAAGAATTACAACATGCGCTGGATCGCCTCGATGGTGGCCGACGTGCACCGTATCCTGACCCGTGGCGGTCTGTTCATGTACCCGCGCGATGCCCGTGAGCCGAGCAAGCCGGGCAAGCTGCGCCTGATGTACGAAGCCAACCCGATGTCGTTCATCATCGAGCAGGCCGGCGGCGCCTCCACCAACGGTTACGATCGCATCCTCGACATCAAGCCGGAGAGCCTGCACCAGCGCGTGTCGGTGATCCTCGGCTCGAAGGAAGAGGTCGAGCGCGTCACCGCCTACCACAAGGAGTAAGTCATGCTCGCACCTTGGCAGCCGTTGCTGGAGTGGTGGTTCGGTTGGGGCACCAGTCCCCAGGCCGTGGCTGACGAGAAGAGCACGCTGTGGTTCGGCAAGCATCACGATGCCGAAGCCCAGGCGCTGTTTGGTCACCTGGTCGAGCAGGCCCTGGCGGGTGGGCTCGACGAGTGGCAGCAGAGCCCACAGGGCTGGCTCGGCCTGCTGATCCTGCTGGATCAGCTGCCACGCATGCTCTACCGCGACACGCCGCGCGCCTTCGAAGGCGACCGGCGAGCGCAGGTAGTGGCCATGCAGGGCCTGCAGAAAAACTGGGATTACCAGTTGCTGCCGATCCAGCGTGTGTTCGTGCTGCTGGTGCTGGAGCATGCCGAAGTGCTGGACTGGCAGAACCTGTGCGTCGAGCGTTACCAGGTGCTGCTGGAAGAGCAGCCCGAGGATCACCGGCGCTTGTTCGAAGGCTTCCTCGATTATGCCGAGCAGCATCAGCGGGTGATTGCCCGCTTCGGCCGCTTCCCGCACCGCAATCTGGTGCTGGGGCGGCCGAGTACCAGCGAAGAGATGGACTTTTTGCTGGAGCCTGGGTCCAGGTTCTAGGCCCTTGGGGCCGCACAGCGGCCCCAGCGGTTTCAGATCCGGAAGCTGCCTACCAGATGCTTCAACCGCTCGACCTGATGCTCAAGGTCGGTGCAGGCACGCAAGGTGCTCTGCAGGTTCTGCACCCCTTCCTGGTTCAACGCATTGATCTCGTTGATGTCGACATTGATCGACTCGACCACGGCCGTCTGCTCTTCGGTGGCGGTGGCCACCGACTGGTTCATGCCATCGATTTCGCCAATGCGCTGGGTCACGCTGCCCAGCCGCTCGCCAGCCTGGTTGGCAATGCCCACGCTGTGATCGCTGTGCGCGCGGCTCTGGTTCATGGTGCTGACCGCCACTTGCGCGCCGGCCTGCAGTTCTTCGATCAGGCGCTGTACCTGCTGTGCCGACTCCTGGGTACGGTGCGCGAGGTTGCGAACTTCATCGGCAACCACGGCAAAGCCACGCCCGGCCTCGCCGGCACGGGCCGCTTCGATCGCGGCATTGAGCGCCAGCAGGTTGGTCTGCTGGGAAATACCGCTGATCACATCGAGGATCTGACCGATGTTGGCGGTGTGGGCGTTGAGCGTCTCGATGTTGCCACACGAGTCGCTGATCCGTGCCGACAATTGGTTCATCACGTCGATGGTGCGCCCGACCACCTGCTGGCCATCCTCGGCCAGGCCACGGGCTTCGCTGGAGTGTTGCGAGGCCAGCGCGGCGTTCTGGGCGATTTCCTGGGCGGCGGCGCCTAGCTGATTGATGGCTGCCGCCACGCTGTTGGTGCGGCTGGACTGCTGGTCGGCGTTGTTGATCGAGGCATTCGAAGCGCTCACCACCTGGGCAGCCACGGCGTTGACCTGGCCGGTGGCCGAGGCCACTTCGCGGATCGATTCGTGAATACGCTCGACGAAGCGGTTGAACGATTGGCCAAGGCTGCCGAATTCGTCCTGGGCGTGGATGGTCAGGCGCCGGGTCAGGTCGCCTTCTCCTTCGGCGATGTCATGCATGGCGCGGCCCATCAGGTGCAATGGCGCCATAAGCACGCGGATCAGCAGGCCGAGCAGGGCGATGATCGCCACAACCGCGATCAAGGTGGCGATGATGGCGGAGGTGCGCAGCTCACCCAGCATGGCGAACGCTGCATCCTGATCGAGTACCAGGGCCACGTACCAGTCTGCCGACGGCACGCCATCGACGTGGGTGAAGCTGATGAACTGCTTGTGGCCGTCGACTTCGACTTCCTTGAGCCCGCTGCCGATTCGCGGCGTGTCCTGCGGGTAGACATCGGCCAGGGTCTTCAGGGCCAGGTCGGCTTTCGGGTGGATGAGGATCTTGCCATCGCCATTGACGATGAAAGCATGGCCCTGGCCGTCGAAGTTCAGGGCATTGATCAGGTTGCTGATGGTCTGCAGGTCGGTGTCGGCGCCGCTGACGCCGATCAGCCTGCCGGCTTGCTGCACCGGGGTGGCCAGGGTGATCACCAGCTTGCCGGCCGACACTGAGATGTACGGCTCGGTGACGATGGTCTGGCCGCTGGCAGTGGCCGCCTTGTACCAGCCCCGCACCCGCGGGTCGTAGTCGGCGGCGCGGTTACCCACCGGTACCGACTGCATGCTGCCGTCCTGGCCGCCGAAATAGGTGAGCTGGAAATTCTTGCCGTAGACCGGCAAGGCCAGGCTGCGGTCCAGGCTGGCTTTGCCCGGCCCATCGACCGCAACTTGCTGGGCCAGCGAGTCGAGCAACTGGATCCGGCTGTCGAGCCAGTTGCGGATGTTGCCGGCGGTGAGGCTACCCAGGTCCTGCAGCGTGGTCTGCGTGTCGCTGCGCAGGGACTGGCGTTGTCGGTAGTCGTTGAACAGTACGAAACAGGTGAAGGCAACGGCCACCACGAGGGCGGCGGCCAGCAGGATCTTGTGGCTGAACTTGAGGTTCTTGGTCATTTTTCTGGTCTGCACAAGGCAAGGCGTAGGAGGGGACTGTGGCAATGCGCCACAGCGTGCTCGCTGTGTCGTCGCGGTGAGCTGAAACATTAATCGTTTGCGCAGGGCCAGCCGACCAACGGTGTACGACGAAAGCGGTGTTGTCAGGGAACCAGGGAGGGATTTTCACGTCGAAGGTCACTGCAGGCCACTCGCCTGTGTCTATTTCCCAGGAGTGTCCCTTCATGTCGTTGCGTTCCCTCGCCCTGTTGTCCTTGTGCGTCGTCCTGACCGCGTGCAGCAAGATCAATCAGGAAAACTATTCCAAGCTCAAGGCCGGTATGAACAAGGCCGAGGTCGAGCAACTGCTCGGCACGCCCACCGAGTGCTCTGGCGCACTGGGCATGAGCAGCTGTACCTGGGGGGACGAGAAGAGCTTCATCAGCGTGCAATACGCGGCCGACAAGGTGCTGATCTACTCCGGGCAGGGCCTCAAATGAGGCGTTTGCACGTTCTGCTGGGGCTGTGCCTGGTGATGCTGCTGGGTGGTTGTGCCACTTCCGCCAACGATCCGCTGGCGCCGAAGACGGCGGGTGATGTCGACCTCAAGCGCTATCAGGGCAAATGGTATGAGCTGGCGCGCCTGCCGATGAAGTACCAGGCCGACTGTGCGCAGTCCGAAGCGCACTACAACCTCAAGCCCGATGGCTCCTACGGTGTGCTCAACCGCTGCCGCACGATGGGCGATGAGTGGCTGCGCGCCGAGGGGCACGCATACATTCAGGAGCCGGGGCATACCGACAGGCTGTGGGTGGAGTTCGACAACTGGTTTACCCGCCTGGTCCCGGGCGTGGCCAAGGGCGAGTACTGGATCCTGTACGTGGACGACCGCTACCGTACCGCGATCGTCGGCAGCCCGGACCGCAAGTACCTGTGGATTTTGTCGCGCACACCGACTCTGCCGGTGTGGGAGCGCGAGAGCCTGATGTCCAAGGCCCGCCAGCAGGGCTATGACACCAGCCGGCTGATCTGGCGTACACCCGACAAGCAGATCGTGCAGATGCACTAATGAAATTGGGGCTGCTTTGCAGCCCTTCGCGGGCTCGCCCGCTCCCACAGGGATTCGCGCCATCCTGTGGGAGCGGGCAAGCCCGCGAAGGGCCGCAAAGCGGCCCCAGTTAGCCCAGGAGTTGCCGCAGTACTTCAGCAAACGCCTGCCTGCTCTCCTCTTCATGGGCATGCTGCCCCTGACGCACCACCCACTGACCATTGACCATCACATCCCGCACCTGACGGTCGCCGCCGGCGAACAGCCAGCGGTTGAGAATCCCGTCGCCCTCGGCCATGGCGATGTAGGGGTCCTGCCCATCCAGCACCAGCCAGTCGGCCCGCTTGACTACCGCCAGCTCGCCAACGGCTTGCCCCAGCGCCTGCGCCCCGCCAACCAGTGCCGCGTCGTAGAGCGTACGCCCGACCATTGGTTGGTCGCCACGGTACAGCCGGTTGCGCCGCTGGTCCCGCAGGCGCTGGCCATATTCCAGCCAGCGCAGCTCCTCGACCACGCTCAGCGACACATGGCTGTCCGAGCCAATGCCCATGCGCCCGCCCTGGGCCAGGAAGTCCACCGCCGGGAAGATACCGTCGCCGAGGTTGGCTTCGGTGGTCAGGCACAAGCCGGCCACTGCACCACTGCGCGCCATGGCCGTGACTTCGTCGGCTTCGGCATGGGTGGCGTGCACCAGGCACCAGCGACGGTCCACATCGACGTGTTCATACAACCACTGCAGCGGCCGCAACCCGCTCCAGGCCAGGCAGTCGTCGACTTCCTTCTGCTGTTCGGCGATGTGGATATGAACCGGGCACTGCGGGTTACCGGCGGCCAGTACCTCGGCGATCTGGCCGGGCGTGACCGCGCGCAAGGAGTGGAAGCACAGGCCCAGCTGCTGCGCAGGTTGCGCTGCCAATATTGGCGCCAGTTGCGCCTGCAGGTGCAGGTACTGGTCGGTGGAGTTGATGAAGCGCCGCTGCCCTTCGTTCGGCGCCTGGCCGCCAAAACCGGCGTGGCTGTACAGCACTGGCAGCAAGGTCAGGCCGATGCCGCTGCTGGCCGCAGCTGCACTGATGCGTCGGGACAGCTCGGCCGGGTCGGCGTAGGCTTTGCCTGCCTGGTCATGATGCACGTAGTGGAACTCGGCCACCGAGGTGTAGCCGGCCTTGAGCATCTCGATGTACAGCTGGCGGGCAATGACCTGCAGCTGCTCCGGGGTGATCTTGCCGACCAGGCGATACATCAGCTCGCGCCAGGTCCAGAAGCTGTCGTTGGGGTTGCCTGCGACTTCCGCCAGCCCAGCCATGGCCCTTTGGAACGCATGCGAGTGCAGGTTGGGCATGCCGGGCAGCAACGGCCCGGTCAGGCGTTCGGCGCCTTCGGCCGAAGCGTCGGCTTCGATGCGGCTGAGCAGGCCGTCACTGGACACTTCGAGGCGGACGTTACTGGCCCAACCCGTAGGCAGCAGGGCGCGTTCGGCAAAATAGGCGGACATCGGAGAGAATCCTGTTATTGTTTGACTTGTATATACATATACAGGCGTTTGCCTGCCGGGTAAACTGCGGCAAGCTACCGCTCATTCCATTGCCTAAGGACTCAACGCCGTGCCGACACCTCCTGTCTCCGCGCTGGTTGCCCAGATGGGCGAGGGCCCGGCGCCGCTGTATGCCCGGGTCAAGCAAATGATCATCCAGCAGATCGAAAACGGCAGCTGGCCGCCGCATCACCGGGTGCCCTCAGAGAGCGAACTGGTCAGCGAGCTGGGCTTCAGCCGCATGACCATCAACCGCGCCTTGCGTGAACTCACCGCTGAAGGCCTGCTGGTGCGGATGCAGGGGGTAGGCACCTTCGTCGCCGAGCCCAAGACCCGCTCGGCGCTGTTCGAAGTCAACAACATTGCCGACGAGATCGCCGGCCGTGGTCACCAGCATAGCTGCCAGGTGATCAAGCTGGCCGAAGAGGCCGCTGGTTCCGAACGCGCCTTGGCCCTGGACATGCGCGAAGGGCAGCGGGTGTTTCACTCGTTGATCGTGCATTGCGAAAACGGCGTGCCGGTGCAGATCGAGGACCGCTACGTCAACGCCGCCATCGCCCCCGACTACCTCAAGCAGGACTTCACCCGGCAGACGCCTTACGCCTACCTGTCACAGGTGGCGCCGCTGACCGAGGGTGAGCACGTGGTCGAGGCGATTCTCGCCGAGCCCGAAGAGTGTCGCCTGTTGCAGATCGAGCGCGGCGAGCCCTGCCTGCTGATCCGTCGTCGCACCTGGTCGGGGCGTCAGCCCGTGACTGCAGCGCGGCTGATCCACCCCGGTTCCCGTCACCGCCTTGAAGGACGTTTCAGTAAATGACCCAGTTGCAGTTGCTGCGTGCGCAGAATTACCCGCGCATGCCGTGGAAGAACGGTGGCGGTTTCACCGAAGAGATTACCCGTGATAATGGCGAGGGGCTCGATGGCTTCGGTTGGCGCCTGTCGATTGCCGATATCGAGGAATCGGGTGGGTTTTCCGTGTTTGCCGGCTACCAGCGGATCATCACCGTGCTGCAGGGAGACGGCATGCGCTTGCTGGTCGACGAGCAGGCCACCCGGCCATTGTTGCCGTTCGATGCGTTCGCCTTCAGTGGCGAGAGCCAGGTCAGCTGCAAATTGCTCGGTGGGCCGATCCGCGACTTCAACCTGATCTATGCGCCGCAGCGCTATCGGGCGCGCTTGCAGTGGTTCGACGGTACCAGCCGCTTGTACAGCTCGGCGTCGACGGTGTTGCTGTTTGCCGCGAGCAATCAGGTGGAAGTGGCGATGGCTGGGCATGAAATGCAGCGTTTGGGGCTGTATGACTGTCTGCGGTTGGAGGGCAATGACGAGTTGTTGGGGCTGGAGGTACAGGGTCGGTTCTGCCTGATCGAACTCATTCCAGTTTGAGATAGCCGGGGCCGCTTCGCGCACCTTTCGCGACACAAGGCCGCTCCTACAGGGATATACGTTCCCCTGTAGGAGCGGCCTTGTGTCGCGAAAGGGGCGCGAAGCGGCCCCAGTGCTTTCATGAATTCGGAGGAGCGGTCCGATTATTTTGCTTGTCCATGCTTGTACATACAAGTAAAGATGTGTTTGTATATTGACCACGACACATCTGCCCGCGGACAACCGCCGAGGACCTTCCCGTGACCGACAACAACAAATACCGTGACGTTGAAATCCGTGCCCCCCGTGGCAACAAGCTGACCGCCAAGAGCTGGCTGACCGAAGCGCCACTGCGCATGCTGATGAACAACCTCGACCCGCAGGTCGCGGAAAATCCGAAAGAGCTGGTGGTGTATGGCGGCATCGGCCGCGCCGCGCGCAACTGGGCCTGCTACGACAAGATCGTCGAGACCCTGACCCGTCTGGAAGACGACGAAACCCTGCTGGTGCAGTCGGGCAAGCCGGTCGGCGTGTTCAAGACCCACAGCAACGCGCCGCGTGTACTGATCGCCAACTCCAACCTGGTACCGCACTGGGCCAACTGGGAGCACTTCAACGAACTGGACGCCAAGGGCCTGGCCATGTACGGCCAGATGACCGCCGGCAGCTGGATCTACATCGGCAGCCAGGGCATCGTCCAGGGCACCTACGAAACCTTCGTCGAAGCCGGTCGCCAGCACTACGGCGGCAGCCTGAAAGGCAAGTGGGTGCTGACTGCCGGCCTCGGCGGCATGGGCGGTGCCCAGCCACTGGCGGCAACCTTGGCCGGTGCCTGCTCGCTGAACATCGAATGCCAGCAGAGCCGCATCGACTTCCGCCTGGAAACCCGCTATGTCGACGAGCAGGCAACTGACCTCGACGACGCCCTGGCCCGCATCGCCAGGTACACCGCCGAAGGCAAGGCGATCTCCATCGCCCTGCATGGCAACGCCGCCGAAATCCTGCCAGAGCTGGTCAAGCGTGGCGTGCGCCCGGACATGGTCACCGACCAGACCAGCGCCCATGACCCACTGAACGGCTACCTGCCAGCCGGCTGGACCTGGGAGCAGTACCGCGACCGCGCGCAGACCGAGCCGGCTGCTGTGGTCAAGGCCGCCAAACAGTCGATGGCCGTGCACGTACAGGCCATGCTCGACTTCCAGAAGCAAGGCATCCCGACCTTCGACTACGGCAACAACATTCGTCAGATGGCCAAGGAAGAGGGCGTAGCCAACGCCTTCGATTTCCCAGGCTTCGTCCCGGCCTACATCCGCCCGCTGTTCTGCCGTGGCATCGGTCCGTTCCGCTGGGCGGCGCTGTCCGGCGACGCTGAAGACATCTACAAGACCGACGCCAAGGTCAAGGAACTGATCCCGGACGACGCCCACCTGCACCGCTGGCTGGACATGGCCCGCGAGCGCATCAGCTTCCAGGGCCTGCCGGCACGTATCTGCTGGGTTGGCCTGGGCCTGCGCGCCAAGCTGGGCCTGGCCTTCAACGAAATGGTCCGCAGCGGCGAGCTGTCGGCACCGGTGGTCATCGGCCGTGACCACCTGGACTCCGGCTCGGTGTCCAGCCCCAACCGCGAAACCGAAGCCATGCGCGATGGCTCCGATGCCGTCTCCGACTGGCCGCTGCTCAACGCCCTGCTCAACACCGCAGGCGGCGCCACCTGGGTATCGCTGCACCACGGCGGTGGCGTAGGCATGGGCTTCTCCCTGCACTCGGGCATGGTCATCGTCTGCGATGGCACCGATGAAGCCGCCGAACGTATCGCTCGGGTGCTGACCAACGACCCGGGGACTGGCGTGATGCGCCACGCCGATGCCGGTTACGACATCGCCATCGACTGCGCCAAGGAGCAGGGCCTCGACCTGCCAATGATCACGGGCTGATCGCTGCGCTTTGAGTGATACTGAATAGAAGAGGGGCCTGCGGGCCCCTGACAGAATTGGAGTAGCGAAGTGACCGTACTGACCCTCAAGCCCGGTACCCTGACCCTGGCCCAGCTGCGTGCCATCCACGCCGCGCCTGTGCGCCTGCAGCTGGACGCCAGCGCCGCGCCGGCCATCGACGCCAGCGTCGCCTGTGTCGAGCAGATCATTGCCCAAGACCGTACCGCCTACGGCATCAATACCGGTTTTGGCCTGCTGGCTTCGACCCGCATCGCCAGCCACGACCTGGAAAACCTGCAGCGCTCGCTGGTGCTGTCCCACGCCGCCGGTATTGGCGCGCCGCTGGATGACGCCCTGGTACGGCTGATCATGGTCCTCAAGATCAACAGCCTCAGCCGTGGCTTCTCCGGTATCCGCCGCAAGGTCATCGATGCACTGATCGCCCTGGTCAACGCCGAAGTCTACCCGCACATTCCGCTCAAAGGCTCGGTTGGCGCTTCTGGCGACCTGGCACCGCTGGCGCATATGTCGCTGGTGCTGCTGGGCGAAGGCAAGGCCCGTCACCAGGGCCAGTGGCTGTCGGCTACCGAAGCCCTGGCTGTTGCCGGCCTTGAGCCGCTGACCCTCGCCGCCAAAGAAGGCCTGGCCCTGCTCAACGGCACCCAGGCGTCCACCGCGTATGCCCTGCGCGGCCTGTTCCAGGCTGAAGACCTGTATGCCGCCGCCATCGCCTGTGGTGGGTTGAGCGTCGAAGCTGCGCTGGGTTCGCGTTCGCCATTCGATGCGCGTATTCACGAAGTGCGTGGCCAGCGTGGGCAGATCGATACCGCTGCCTGCTTCCGCGACCTGCTCGGCGACTCCAGCGAAGTGTCGCTGTCGCACAAGAACTGTGACAAGGTCCAGGACCCGTACTCGCTGCGCTGCCAGCCACAGGTCATGGGCGCCTGCCTGACCCAGATCCGCCAGGCTGCCGAGGTGCTGGGCATCGAAGCCAACGCAGTGTCGGACAACCCGTTGGTATTCGCCGCCGAAGGCGACGTGATTTCCGGTGGCAACTTCCACGCTGAGCCGGTCGCCATGGCCGCCGACAACATCGCCTTGGCGATCGCCGAAATCGGTTCGCTGAGCGAACGCCGCATTTCGCTGATGATGGACAAGCACATGTCCCAGCTGCCGCCGTTCCTGGTGGAAAATGGTGGGGTCAACTCCGGCTTCATGATCGCTCAGGTTACCGCTGCCGCCCTGGCCAGCGAGAACAAAGCCTTGTCGCACCCGCATAGTGTCGATAGCCTGCCGACCTCGGCCAACCAGGAAGACCACGTGTCGATGGCCCCGGCCGCTGGCAAGCGCCTGTGGGAAATGGCCGAGAACACCCGTGGCGTGCTGGCCATCGAATGGCTGGGTGCGTGTCAGGGGCTGGACCTGCGCAAAGGCCTGAAGACTTCGGCGAAGCTTGAGCAGGCGCGTCAGGCGCTGCGCCGGGAAGTGCCGCACTATGACCGTGACCGCTTCTTTGCACCGGACATCGAGGCAGCTGTCGAGCTGCTGGCCAAGGGCTGCCTGACCGGGCTGCTGCCTGCTGGTGTCCTGCCTAGCCTGTGATGCCTCCGGGGCCGCTTTGCGGCCCTTTCGCGACACAAGGCCGCTCCTACAAAGGCTACGCGCTCTCCAGTAGGAGCGGCCTTGTGTCGCGAATGGGCTGCAAAGCAGCCCCCATCGACCTCACGACCACAAAAACAATTTAAGGACGTGACATGCAACAAGCTCAAGGTCTCAAGCGCGGGCTAACGGCCCGCCACATCCGTTTCATGGCCCTTGGCTCTGCCATCGGTACCGGCCTGTTCTACGGCTCCGCCTCGGCGATCCAGATGGCCGGCCCGGCTGTACTGCTGGCCTACCTGATTGGCGGCGCTGCGGTATTCATGGTCATGCGCGCCCTCGGCGAAATGGCCGTGCACAACCCGGTAGCCGGTTCTTTCGGCCATTATGCCACCACCTACCTCGGCCCCATGGCCGGCTTCATCCTCGGTTGGACCTACGCCTTCGAAATGGTCATTGTGGCCATCGCCGACATCACCGCCTTCGGTATCTACATGGGCTTCTGGTTCCCGGAAGTGGCCCGCTGGATCTGGGTGCTGGGCATCGTCTTCGTGATCGGCGGACTCAACCTGTGCAACGTCAAGGTGTTCGGCGAAATGGAATTCTGGCTGTCGCTGCTCAAGGTCGGCGCCATCGTGGCGATGATCCTCGCCGGTCTCGGCATCATGGCCTTCGGCTTCAGCCAGGTGAGTGGCGAACATGCTGCCGGCATCAGCAACCTGTTCGAACATGGCGGCTTCATGCCCAATGGCATCGGTGGCCTGATCGCCTCGTTCGCCGTAGTGATGTTCGCCTTCGGTGGCATCGAAATCATCGGCGTCACCGCTGGTGAAGCCAAGGACCCGCAGCGCGTCATCCCCAAGGCGATCAATGCCGTGCCGCTGCGCATCCTGCTGTTCTATGTGCTGACCCTGTTCGTGCTGATGTGCCTGTACCCGTGGCCGCAGATCGGCAGCGAAGGCAGCCCGTTCGTGCAGATCTTCAGCCACCTGGGCATCGGCTCGGCCGCTGCAGTGCTGAACATCGTGGTGATCTCGGCCGCGATCTCGGCGATCAACAGCGACATCTTCGGCGCCGGTCGCATGATGTATGGCCTGGCCCAGCAAGGCCACGCGCCGCGCAGCTTTGGCAAGTTGTCGAAGCACGGCGTGCCATGGATGACCGTGGTGGTGATGGGCGCGGCGCTGCTGGTCGGTGTGCTGCTCAACTACCTGATCCCGGAAAACGTGTTCCTGCTTATCGCCTCTATCGCCACCTTCGCTACCGTGTGGGTATGGCTGATGATCCTGGTCACCCAGGTGGCCATGCGTCGCAGCATGAGCCGTGAAGAGGCGGCCCAACTGAAGTTCCCGGTACCGTTCTGGCCTTACGGCCCAGCCATGGCCATTGCCTTCATGGTGTTCATTTTCGGTGTGCTCGGTTACTTCCCGGATACCCAGGCGGCCTTGTTGGTCGGTGTGGTCTGGGTGGTGTTCCTGGTGGCGTCCTACCTGCTGTGGTGCAAGCCGCGCGCAGGCAAGCACGTGCCGGTCGAGCTGCACCGCTAGTCAAGGAGATCGCACATGAGAACCCTCTGGCAGCACTGCCACGCGGCAACCCTGGCCGAGGGCCGTTACTCGATCATCGAGGACGCGGCCATCGTCACCAGTGCTGGGCTCATCGAGTGGATTGGCCCTCGCGCCGAGCTGCAGCCTTTGGAGGTTGACCGAACGGTGGACCTGGGCGGCGCCTGGGTCACCCCGGGTCTGATCGATTGCCACACCCATGCGGTGTTCGGTGGCAACCGTAGCGGCGAGTTCGAGCAGCGCCTGCAGGGCGTCAGCTATGCCGAGATCGCTGCCCAGGGCGGTGGTATCGCCAGCACTGTGCGGGCCACCCGCGCGGCCAGCGAGGATGAGCTGTTCGCCAGTGCTCGCCAGCGGGTTCAGGCGTTGATGCGCGATGGCGTGACCACCCTCGAGGTCAAGTCCGGTTACGGCCTGGACCTGGCCAACGAGCGCAAGATGCTGCGCGTGGCCCGGCGCTTGGCCGACGAGCTGCCGCTGGCGGTGCGCGCCACCTGCCTGGCTGCCCACGCCTTGCCGCCGGAGTATGCCGGCAGGGCAGATGATTACATCGCGCACATCTGTGACGAGATGCTGCCGGCTTTGGCCGCTGAAGGCCTGGTGGATGCGGTGGATGCCTTTTGCGAACACCTGGCGTTTTCCCCGGCGCAAGTCGAAAAGGTGTTCATCAAGGCGCATGAGCTGGGCCTGCCGGTGAAGCTGCATGCCGAGCAGCTGTCTTCGCTGCACGGCTCCAGCCTGGCGGCGCGTTATCAGGCGCTGTCGGCGGACCACCTGGAATTCATGACCGAGGAGGATGCGATCGCCATGGCCGCCGCTGGCACGGTCGCCGTGTTGCTGCCGGGGGCGTTCTACTTCCTGCGCGAAACCCAGCTGCCGCCGATGGATGCCTTGCGCCGTCACGGCGTGAAGATTGCCCTGGCCAGCGACCTCAACCCAGGCACCTCGCCGGGGTTGTCGCTGCGCCTGATGCTGAACATGGGCTGCACGCTGTTCCGCATGACGCCGGAAGAAGCCCTGGCTGGCGTCACCCTGCACGCTGCCACGGCACTGGGTTTGGGTGACAGCCATGGTTCGCTGGAGGTCGGCAAGGTCGCCGACTTCGTCGCCTGGCAGATTGCCCGTCCCGCCGACCTGGCCTACTGGCTCGGCGGCGACCTGCCCAAGCGCGTGGTGCGCAAGGGCCACGAATTACTTGACTGAGCGAGGCACGATGGACAAGGTACTGAGTTTTCACCAAGGCCGCCTGCCGCTGCTGATCAGCATGCCCCATGCCGGCCTCAAGCTGACCCCGGCCGTGGACAAGGGCCTGGTCGAGCAGGCCCGCAGCCTGCCCGACACCGACTGGCACATCCCGCGCCTGTATGACTTCGCCCGCGAATTGGGGGCGAGCGTGGTCGCAGCGGAGTATTCGCGTTTCGTCATCGATCTGAACCGTCCGGACGATGACAAACCACTGTACGCGGGCGCTACTACCGGTTTGTACCCGTCGACCCTTTTCGACGGCGAACCACTTTTCAAGGAAGGGCTGGCGCCGACAGCCGAAGAGCGCAGCCGTTACCTGGAAGGTGTCTGGCGCCCCTATCACGACACGATCCAGAGCGAGCTGGCTCGCCTGCGTGACGTGCACGGTTACGCGCTGCTGTGGGACGCCCACTCGATTCGTTCGCTGATCCCGCACCTGTTCGACGGCAAGCTGCCAGACTTCAACCTGGGTACCTTCAATGGCGCCAGTTGCGACCCGCAACTGGCCGAGCGCCTGCAAGGTGTGTGCGCCGAGGCCCAGGGCTACAGCCATGTGTTGAACGGGCGTTTCAAGGGCGGGCACATCACCCGCCACTATGGAGACCCGGCCAGGCACATCCATGCGGTGCAGCTGGAGCTGGCACAGTCCACCTATATGGATGAAACAGCGCCGTTTGCTTATCGCCAGGACCTCGCCGCCCCGACTCAGGATGTATTGCGCGCACTGCTGGCGGCCATGCTGGCGTGGGGCCAGTCGCACTACGGACGGTAGCTCGCAGCCGGCTGGCCACCGCCAGCCGTCAAGCGCGCTGGTCTGTCGTGCCGGATGTATAGACGGGTCAGCTCCTGAAGCAGGTCGATCTCCTGTTGCTGTTTGTCATCGTGCAGCCCCTGTTGCAGGGCCAGTTCCTCGTGCAGGGGAAGGTCCAGGGCGCTCAGTTCCTGAACACGTTCACCGAAACGTTCAGTAATTGCGTCGAAACGGCTTGCGTATTCGGCACGCAGGCGGTCCGTCCAATAGTCGTTCGCCAACAGGTAAGTAACGAACGCATCGCTGCCTTCTCGCTCCCGGACCTGCTCCAGGACGCTGGCCAGTTCGCCGGGGGCCAGCATGGCAGCCCCGCGGAAACGCATGCCATCGGCAATCGGCAGGTCCAGTTCGGCGGCGAGTTCGCGGCGGTAGGCCAGGCGTACCGAGACATGATCGCCTTGGGCAGTACGCTGATTGGCCAGCAGCTCCAGTTGCCCCATGCGGTACAGCTGGCGCAGGCGTCGATACATGTCCTCCAGCGAGTCGCCGGCATCGGTCAAAACCCGGCTGCTCATCATCAGAAGCTCGATGTTGTTGAATGTCTGGAGCGCACCATCGTGGCAGGTCTGCGCGCCGGTCAGCGGGTCAGGCAGCGCCTCCGCTGCAATGGCGCTCATGGTTGGGCGCAGCTCGTCATGGGTGGCTGCGGTAACCAGCATCAGGCGTACCCGTTCGCCAAAGGCGGCTTGTGAGGTTGGGTCGACATAGGGCGCGGCGTTGCGCAAGCGGCCGGCCAGCCGCAACAGATTGTCGCCGTCCGTCTGCTGCTGCAGGGTTTGCCAGGAATCGAGCAGGGCTTCGTTCTGGGCTTCATTGCCCAAGCTCCACAATTCGACCCGTGGGGTATCGTCACTGGCGAGCGGGAAGTGGGGGTGGTCCAGCAACGAGTCGTCATCTGAGGTATCGGTCAGTAGCAGGCTGTTGGTGTCCAGAGCGAAGGTGAAGCTGTGCTGGCTTTCCGAATACACCCGAAGACGCACGATGGTGTCCAATGCCAGAGGGTTGTCGAACAGGGCGATCGATGAAATCGGCATTTGGTTTTCCATGTTCTGCAGAATGTAGTCAGGCAATTGAGCGATGTTGTTCGTGCTCAAGTCCAGCAGCTCCAGTGGCAGCAACCCTTCGCACCAGGCGGGCCAGGCTTGCAGCCCCATATTGCTGAGGCTCAGCGACGTCAGGCTCGAGGCCAGCCCCGCTGGTGCCTGGGTAATGGCCCCAACCCGGTTGCCAGACAAATCCAGCGAGGTGAGGCGAGGCAGGTCGCCGAAGGTGTCGAGCATGACTTGGTCGATCTCCAGGCCCATGTTGCGAAATTCCAGATGAGCCAGCTGCGGCAGGCGTCGCAGGGCAGATGCCAGCGACGGCGTGGCATCCATGTGCGCGTCAATGGTCAGGCGGGTGATGTTGGGGAAGCGCTCAAGCAGTTGGCCGAGCTGTGCGGTGGAGCCGCTGACGCCGCTCAGCGTCAACGCATTCACGCGTTCGAGGAAGAACGCCGGTAATCGGCTGGGGAAGTGCTGCAGCGCTATATCCTCCAGTTGCAGCCGCAGGTAAGGCAGGCCGCGTTCCTGGTTCTCCCAGAACCGGTTGAGCGCCGCCTCGATGCGTTCACGATCCTCCAGCATGCCCTGGGTCAATGGCGTGGTGGACGTCGAAGCCTGCGCCCAACCGTCGATGGCCTCGCGCAGTTGTTGCCGCTCACGACGGATACGCGCCAGCCGTTCGGAAACCGCCGGCGAATGATCCACAGTCACGTGCGACGCCAACCGGGTTTCGTTGAGCAACAGACGTTGCAGGTGGTCTTGGTTGATGTCGTTGCCCTCCAGCGAGAGCAGGCTGTGGCGCAGTGCACTGTCCGGGTCGTTGATCAGGAAGGTGGGCAGTGACCGGAGGTTGTTGTTGCGCATCGATACATGCGCAATGCGGCCTAGCGCATCGGCGCCGAGCCCGATGGGCCATTGGCTCAGTTGCATGTTGTCCAGGCCCAGGTACTCCAGTGAGAGTTCGTGGAGGCTCGGGGTATTGTGCTGGGCAAATCGGTTGCCGCGCAGCTCCAGGCGCCTGAGCTGGGGCATCCCGGCCAGGAGGTCGAGGTCGGTCGCGGTGAGTGCGATGTTCTGGTTGGTCAAGGCCAGCGCGCGCAGGCCAGGCAGGTGCTGGCTGATGGTGGCGATGCTGAACAGCAACGGCGAAGGCGTGGCCCGAGGGTTGTACGGGCGGCTGATCTCCAGCTCCTCAAGGTGAGGCAATTGTCGCAGCAGGCGCTGCAGCATACGGTCATGCTGCGACCAACCGGCCAGGTTGCCCGATGCCGGGTCGAGCAGGTGCAGCCGGCGAACCTGGGCGGTGAAGTGCTGTGGCAGGTTCATCGGCACATCCACCCAGGGCACTCGTTGCAGGGTCAGTTGCGCCGTATGCTCGCCGTTTTCGTCGAGTGCGGTCTCGTACCAGTGCTGCATGATGGCATTGCGCAGGTTCTCATGGTCGGCTGTGGACTGTTCGGAGTTTGGAGCGATGCCTTCGCGCCACTCGTCCAGCCGGCTTTGCAGTTCGTTGCGCTGCTCCAGTAGCTGTTGCAGGCGCTCGAATACTTGCAACCGGGTACGGCCGGGGCTGGTGAGGGTCAGCAGAATCTGCTCCGCCGACCTGCGGGTGTGCTCGGGCAATCCGGTCGCGGCCACTGCGTCGAGCAAGGTCTGACGGCTGATGTCGGCGGTGGACGGCAGGCCGCCGCTCAACGGGTAGCCTACGCGCCCATCGGCAAGCCGCATGGGGGAGCGATAACCTGGGCGCACGGGGCGCATGCCCAGCACCGCACGCAACGCCGCTCGGGGTAGTAGCGGGCTGCGTTGCAGCAGGTGCTGCAAGTCGGTCGACCCGGAGACGCCCAGTTGCGTCATGGCTTCAGGCAATGCCGTGAAGAGCGCGGCCGGCAGGTTTGGGTAAAGGGGCGCGGGCGTGTCCGTCGGGCCATCGACATGGACGATGTAACCCGCTTCGGCGCTGCTGATGGTTTTCTGCAGGCGCGCATCGAGGGGGCCAATGCTGGCACTTTGGCTGGGCCAGAAGCGTCGTTGGCGCAGTTCCAGGCGCGTATCTGCCGGCCAGTGGGGCAAGCGCTGCAGGGTGTGGAGGATCAGGCAGTCGCTATCCCAATTGCGCACGCTCGCCAGGAACAAACCCTCGTAGGCGCGGGCCAGGCGGGTCTGCTGTAGGTAGATGCGGGCTTCCTCAGCCAGGCGCAGGGGCATTTTTCCGCTGCCCAGTTCCTGCTGTTCACGGGCATCGGCACTGCGTGCCAGCTCGTCGATGACCGGGCCCGGTAGGCCGGGATAGACACGCCGGATGAGTTCACCGTTAGGTGCCTGGACAATGGGTAGGCTTTCATAGGCCCGTGCGAATGCGGCAGGCCAGGCTCTGCTATCTGGTATCTGGCGGATGCTTTGGTCGAGCTTGAAGCGCTGCAAGGCATCTTCCAGCAAGGCAGGCAGTCGCCCGTTTTCCGCCAGGGTTCGGCGGATTACGTCTTCGTGGGTAGCACTGATGTCGAGAATCCGCTGCAGCGTCGTTTCGTCGAAGTGTGCGCTCAAGTGACCGAGCCGGCGCAGTAACGCCGTGCCTGCCCATTGCTGCGGCTGCTCCCCGGGCAGCAGCCAGGCACCGGCGCCATTGTGCCTGAGGAGGGGCTGGTAGCGATGCGGGGTAGAGGGATGCCGCAGGCGGTATTCGCCCGTCGCCGGCGTTTGCTCGACCTGGTATTGCTGGCCTTCGACGACCAGCCATTGCTTGCCTTGGTGCTGGCGCAGGCCACGTTCATCCGGTTCGAGGCCATTGGGTAGCGCTTGGTTGCTTCGGTAGGGCGTCAGGTCGGGTTTCCACAAGCGGGTCTGGCCGTCGGGCATCTCGACTTCTTCCAGTTCTTCGATGAAGGAAGGTGTCTCCACCGGAATGCGCTCTACCTCGAGCTCTTCTGCCGGGCCGCTGGTTTCGCCCTTGATGCCTTTCAATGCCTGATGCGCAGCGGTGAGGGCAGCCATGATCGCAACGTTCTCGATCACGTCGACCAGGTAATTGAGCGCAGTGTCGCGCTCGTCGTTGTGCCAGGCTTCGATGCCGTCATAAACCTCGAAGGCCAGTTGGGTCACGCACACTGCAAGCATGAGCTGGCCTAGGCCAGGCACGAAGAAACCAGCGATGTTCAAGCCGGTCAACACACGGCCAAAGATCAGTTCGCGGTGGGCCTGGGCGGTACGGCGGTCAACGATTTCGGTAGGGACCGCATGGTACAGCGCATCCTTCTCATGGCGTTCGGCCTTCTTGAACGCCATCATGCCCTGGAACGCATGGCTGAACGGTCGGCTGACCGGGTACAGGCTGGTGTGTGGGTCAGGCACGCGCTCGTGCACGCCGCGGGTGCTCCATTGGATGGGTGTCAGGCGGTCCGCTAGGCGGTATTGCACCGAGGCTTTGTCGCGGTCGGCAATGTGCGGGTCCAGGTAGTCGATATTCGCTCGGAGCCGGTCGCTCAGCTCTTTTTCCAGCATGTCGATGGAGCTGAAGGTCTTGATCGGTGTCTCGTCGTCCTGCGCATTGTAGAGGGCTTGGGTCTTTTGCCCATTTGCTTCCCGCGTGACGAGGACGATGCCGCTCAACTCGGCTTCCCAGAGGCTGAGTGTGCTGAAGGTGATGGTGGTATTCGCCGTCGGTGCCTTGTCCAAGGGCACGGCAAGGGCCGCTTCATAGAAGTCCTTGTCGATATCGCCCTTCAGCCGAGCGAAGTGCAAGGACTGCCTGAATGCCGAAACTTCGGCCCTGCCCAACGTCAGGTAAACATCCAGTGCCGCGTCGTCGGCGCTGCGCCCGGCCGTCGCGGCTGGGTAGTAGATGGCATGCACGAGGTCATGGTATCTGGCGCCAATATCCAGGTTGCGGCACAGGTCGGCGAAGGCCTCGGCGGTGATGTCGACCCTGTTGATGATCGGTACGGTGCCCATGAATCGCCGGTAATCGACGATGACTGACTTTTTCAGCAGCGTTTCGGGCGCGTCCATGCCATGTTCGGCCGCCGCGTCGGCATCGAAGTTGTGCAAGGCACAGTGCAGCAGCGAGCGCGTCGCCCGGTCCACGGCCTGGCGGCTGTGGATGGCATTGTTGATGTCAATCAGGCGAGCATCGATGAGGTAGGTATTGTCCACATCGATGGGGGACTCAGGCTTGAACCGTTCATTGATGGCGTCGGTCAGTGCTTTTCTGGCGTAGGTCTCAAGGTCGGGCAAATGGGCGAACAGCTTCTGCACGTCTGCCTGATGCTCACGATGCCGAGCATGTTCTTCGCTCCAGGCCCGAGCGACGTCTGGCTGTCGCTCGATGGCTGCTGCCAGCCAGGCCGGGGCCTGTTGCCAATTGCGTAGTTCGCGATGCAGGGACTCGGAGCTTCGTTTGAGCCAGGCAGGGATGTTCTTTTCGATGGTGGCGTAGTGCACATTGGGCGGGATGGGCATGGCCGGCTCCTTTGCTTGATGAGAGCAGCGGAATTTGCCTGTTCTGCCTGCGGTGCAAGTGGTAGATATGTGCACTTCAGAGACGGCCCTGCACCGGGAGCGGGTCGTCTCTGCCAAGCGTGTGCTGTTACCGCATGTTGGTTGCTTGCATCATGTCGGCGACTCCTGGCTCTGGCTCGCGAGGTGCGTCAGTTCGCGAATCAGCCCTTGCTCACGGTTGTTCTTTTCAGCTTCCAGGGTCGCGAACATGGGGCCCAACTGCTCGAGGGTCTGGTCGGGGAAGCGATCGGTCAGGCCGTTGACCTGCTGTTGGTATTCGCTTTCGATTTGTTCGAATCGCACGGCGTAGGCGCGGCGCAGGTGGTTCACCCAAGCCTCGTTATTGGCGGCATAGGTCAGAAATGCAGTGCCATGTTCGCCTTGTTGCACTTCGGACAGGACTTGGCTCAGCTCGAGCGCACTGACCGCGGCCGTGGCTTCGTACAGCATTCCGCCGGGCGGAACCGGCAGGTCCAGCTCCGCCGCCAAGCGCATGCGGTAGGCCAGGCGTACCTCCGCCTCGTCGCGCCCATTGCGCCGGGCAAGGGCGATGTCGTCCAAGGCCTGCATCCGGTACAGCCGGCGCGTGAGCCGATACAGCGCCGGCCCTTGATCTGCTTGTGGGATATCACGTAGCGCTTGCTGGTTGAACAGGCGCAGTTCGATCTGGTTGAACACCAGGTGGGCGCCGTCGTGACAGGTCTGGCTGCCGTCATCTTGCAGCAGAGCCTCTTCGGCGATCGCGCTGTAAAGCGCGCGTTCGTCGGCGTCGCTGGCGGCGTTTTGCAGCACGGCCCAGACCCGCCTGGCGAACGCCGGGCGCAGGCGGCTGTCGCGAAACGGTGCGCTCTGGCGCAGGCGTTCGACCAGTCGCAGCAGCCTGTCGCCCTGTTCGTCTTGTTCCAACGCTTGCCACGCCTGTTCGTGAAGCTGATTTTCCTCGGGCGTGTCGAGCAACCAGGGGTGCATCCCCAACACCTCGTCTTCCCCTTCCTCTTCGCCACTGGAGCCATGACTGGAACTTGGCGAATGCTCGCTCAGGGTGTCGGATGCGTCATCCTGCAGATGCGCCTGCAGGTCGTCTGGCAAGTCCATGACAAAGGCGTAGCGGCGGCCGTTGCCCTCGCTATGATAGGCCTGCCGCAGGCTGGCGTCGGTCAGTGGGTTGTCGCGTAGCGACACTTCCAGCAGCGGACGGGCGCTGACTGGGTTTTCGAGCACATGCTGGGGCAGCTCGCTGATCAGGTTGTGGTCCAGCCCCAGCAAGCGCAGTTCGCTGAACGCCTCCACCCAGGCTGGCCATTGCTGCAGGTTGCTGTTGCCCAGGTACAGTCGCTCGATCCGCGATGCCAGCGGGGCGGGCACCTGTGCAATGACGTCGAAGCGGTTGCCGGACAGGTCGAGCATGCGCAGGCTTTCTATCCGCGCCAGCAGATCCAGGCTCTGTTGCCCCACCAGCAGGCCTTGATCATGCAGGGTAAGGCCCTGCAGGTAGGTCAGCCCGGTGAGCGCCTCAGGGAGCATGGTCAAAGGCTGGACATGGCCCTCCAGATGCAACTGGGTAAGGTGGGTGAAGCGCTGAAGCAAAGCGTCCAGCTCCGCCAGTGTCATGCTCACCCGGGTCAGGGTGAGGCTGCGGACCTCGGCGGTAAAAGAGGCTGGAAGCTGCGGCGGGAAATGCGCCAGGGCGACGTCCGTGAGTGCCAGGGGCTCGCGCGCTGCGCCAGTGGGCAGGCGGTCCCAATATTCGACCAACATCCGGTTGATGGCTAACCGGCCAGCCAGGTTCGTATCGAATGGCGACGCCGTATCACTGGCAGTGTCCACCCAATGGGACAGTACCTCACGAAGTTCATCGCGCCCACGGAGGTGTTGCTCAAGCACGCCAAACGAGCCCCGCTGCACGCCCAGATTGAAGGTGAATCGATGGTTCGGGCCGTCAGGGTTGAGCTGGATCTGTTGGCCCACCGAGGCAAGCAGCGAGTTGCCACCCAGTGCAACGCGCGTTTGACGCGCTGCAGGCTCGGCATTGTCCAACAAGAAGCGCGGCAGCTCGATCAGCGAATTGTTGCGCAAAGACACCTCGGCGATGGTGTCTAACGCGTTGGCGTCCAGCCAGCTCGGCCAGCTGTAGAAACCCATGCGGTCGAGCCCCAGATAGTCGAGCGTCATGCCCGGCCCCGGCGCGCCGGCAGTCCACGCCAGGGCATTGCCGCTCAGGTCGAGATGGCGCAGTTGGCCCAGGGTGCCGAGGCGGTTCAGGTCGGCGGTGAGTATCATGGCGCCTTGGTTGACGAAGCTCAGGCGGGTGAGGGCCGGGAATTGGGTCGGAATCTGAATCAGCGCCATGGCGAAGATGGAGTATCTGTGGATCATGAACGCTGGGCGGCTGATTTCCAGGTCGACGACGTTCGCAAAGCGAGCCAGCAATGCCTGAGCCTGGGCCCAGTCGCTAGCCAGAGATGGTGAGGGGGCCAGGTTCATGTCAATGAGCTGCAGGCTGCGCGTTCGTTGGTAGATGAACTCGGGCAACGTGGCCGGGAAATCGTCGATGAATGCTTGCTCCAGACGCAGGGGCAGCCGCATCCAGGTGATTTCTGGCAAGCAGTTGGAGTACCAGTGCTGCCAGATGGCTCTGCCAATGTGGCTGCGGCTGGATGCCCTGGCCTCAGGGTCGGCCAGGGTTGCCGAAATTGCGTTCCATTGGCTCATGGCAAGGTCCAGACGCTGGCGTTCGTCCACCAGTTGCTGAAAGCGGGCGTTGATCTGGTGACGGGTCATGCCGGTTTCTTCCAGTGCCTGCAGAATGCGCTCGACCGAGACCGGCACATGGTCCTGAAAGCCAAGCATCCGCAGGCTGTCGAGCAACGTCTCCCTGAGGATGTAACCGCTCATGGCGCCCCTGCCGCTCAGCAGGTAGCCCAGGCGACCGCCAGCCAGGCGCATTGGCGGTACGTAGCCGGGCGTAACCGCTGGCAGGCCGAGCGCCTCGCGTATGTCTTGGCGAGGCGGTAGCGGAGCCTGCCGGACAAGGTCTCGCAGGCGCTCGCCGTCCCAGGCGCCAGGTACCCCCAAGGCATTGCGTTGGGCATCGGGAAGGGCATGGGCAAGCGCCGCGAAGAGGTTGTCCACCCCGTGCAACTCGCGACCGTCGGCTTCAAGGGCGCTGTAGCCGTCCGCATGACGTGCCAGGATACGAATGATCTGCGCGTCTTGCGGGCCGATACTGTCGATCAAGCTGCCCCGGCTGCCGTTAGCCCTGACTTCGATGCGCACCTGCGCCGACCAGCCCGGCAGGCGCGTCATGATGCGCAGGACCAATCGGTCCGTATCGGCGTTGCTGGCCGCAGGTATCAACAAGCCTTCGCCGGCACGGCTGAGCCGCAGTTGCAGCAGGTAGGCGCGGATCTCTTCGGCCAGGCGCGCGGGCACCTTGCCTTGTGCCAGCTGCGCCCGTTCGCCAGGCGTGGCACCGTGCAGCACTTCGTCGCGCAAGGTGAACGGCAGGTCGGGGTAGACCCGCCGCAACAGGGCGGCATCGCTGTCATCGGTCGCCTGCAACGCCTCAAAGGCGCGCTCGAACCTGAGCCTGCGCTCGGCGGGGCTGAGCTCAGCGGGGATGGCGGCGTCCAGCTTGAGTCGCCAGAGCGTGTCCTGCAATTGCGCAGGCGGGCGCAACTGGTCGGCAAGCGTGCGCCGAAGCACGGCCTCGCTGGTGTCGGTGATCTCCAGGACGCGTGCCGCGGTGGCCTCGTCGAGTGTCGCGCCCAGCGGCCCCAAACGGCGGAACAGCGTGATGCCAGACCATTCCCGAGGCTTGTCCAGTCCATGCAGCCAGGCGCCCGCGCCATTGTGCCGGATCAGCGGCTTGTAACTTTCGGCCCTGGTCGGGTGCGCGAGTGTGAACTGGTCCGCCGCCTGGGTGGCGTCGAGTACGTACCACCGATCCTCCAGGGCGAGCCAGGTCTTGCCCTGATAGGTGTACAAACCTGAGGCGTCTGGCTGCAGGCCTGCTGGCAGGACGATATCGTGGGCAAAGGGTGCCAGGTCGGGTTTCCACAAGCGGATGCTGGCGTCCGGCATTTCAACCGGGCCTAGGTCCTCGATGAATGAAGGTGCCTCCACCGGGATTCGCTCCACCGCTGGAATGGCGCCGCCACCGCCGGCTGCGGCGAGACCTGCCATCAGTGCGACGTTTTCCACCACATCCATCAGGTAGGTCAGCGCTTGATCGCGCTCGTCGCGTGTCCAGCTCTCGATCCCTTCGTAAACCTCGTAGCCCAGCTGCAGCGCCGCCACCCCCAACATCGCGGCGCCCAGCGCAGGCACGAAGAACGCAGCGATGTTAAGTGCCTGCAGCGCGCCCTGGCCGAAGAACGCCAGCAGATGCTCAAACGATTGTTCGTCTCGCACCGCAGTGGGGACGGCATGGAACAGGGCATCGTCCTGCAGGCGCCGGGCTTTCTGGTTGGCCAACTGGGTGAGCATGGGCTGCAGCAGCGGCGACTCGCGCAGGTGCAGTTGCGCCGCAGGGTTGGGTTGGCGCTCCTGCCAGGCTTGACCAGGGGGCTGGGTCCATGGCCGCAGGCGGTTCTCGAGGTGGGTGTTGAGCGCCTGACTTGAGCGGGCGGGGATGAAACGTTGGAAGAACGCCAGGTAATCGCGGTCGAGCAGGCGATCACGCAGTGCATCGGCGAAGGCTTTGCTAGAGGCATAGACCTTCAGTGGCGAGACTGGGTCGTCAGGGATGTACGCGACTATGGGCACGCTCTGGCTGGCACCCTGGCGCGACGGTCCGATGATCAGGATGCTGGTCAGCTCCACGTCCCACAGCTTGAGGAACGAGCAGGTCAGCGTATCGTCAGTCGAGCCTGGCAAGGCGTTGAGAGCGCGGTGCCAAGTGGCATCAATGTCGCCCTTGAGCAATGCCAGATGCGTTTGCAACACAAATGCATGGTGCTCGGCTCCTTTCACGGCAGCCATCACCGACGCTGCCGTCTCGCCGCCGAGCGGCCGCGCCGGCGGGTTGAAGAGGTTGCGGATACATTGCTGGTATTGGCCGCCCAGGTCCAGTTCACGAACCAGAGCGGCAAACGCGCTTGGCTCGATAGCGACGGGCTTTCCCTGTGGCATGAAGGCCAGGTAGCGGTCGCTGTCGAGTATCTGGGCTTTCAGGTCGCCTTCGTCCAGGCCGCCCTCCCGTGCCTGCGCCGCCTCGAAATTTTGCAGGGCGCATTTCAACAATGGCTGCGTGGCCATTTTCAGCGCCGCTTGCGCCGTGGCCATTGAATCCCGTGCATCGTTGCTGCGCAGTCGGTAAGCGGCGGCCAACCTGGCGTTGAACAAGTAGGTGTGATCGACGTCGATGGTCAGGCCGAAACGCGTCTTGAGGGCGTCGACCAGGCGTGGCCGGGCGAAGTCCTCCAGGCCAGGTAATGGGGCCAGCAGCGTACGCCAGCGCGACTCGGCTTCGCGGTGGCGGGCATAGGCAGGCTGCAGTTCGCGACAGATGGCTGGGTTGGTCAGGCAGGCGTTTTCGAACCACGGCAGCGGCGTACGCAGCGAGTGTCGAAGCGTTTGGTGTGTGTCCGGTGCCGCCTTCATCCAAGCGGGAATTTTTTCGGCTATCAGGGTGTAGTGCGGGGGCAAGGTCATGATCGGGCTCGTGGTGGCGGGGCCTCGATCTTCGATGTGTGCCGGGTGCGGCAGGCGCTAGATATGTCTAGCCTCACGCGCTCGGAGGCTTTGCTGCTGCGCGGGCATGCTCAAACGGCCAATTCAGGTTTATGATGGCCCACGGCCAAATCCCCCTTCACACGGAGTGCGCAATGCAGACCCTCTACCCGCAGATCAAACCCTACGCCCGGCACGATCTGGCCGTGGAAGCGCCGCATGTGCTGTATGTCGATGAAAGCGGCTCGCCGGAAGGTCTGCCTGTGGTATTCATCCACGGTGGCCCGGGTGCGGGCTGTGATGCCCAGAGCCGTTGCTACTTCGACCCCAACCTGTACCGCATCATCACCTTCGACCAGCGCGGCTGTGGCCGCTCCACGCCGCACGCGAGCCTGGAGAACAACACCACCTGGCACCTGGTCGAGGACCTTGAGCGCATCCGCAAGCACCTGGGCATCGAAAAATGGGTACTGTTCGGCGGCTCGTGGGGCTCGACCCTGGCGCTGGCCTACGCCCAGACCCACCCCGAACGTGTTCACGGTCTGATCCTGCGCGGCATCTTTCTGTGCCGTCCGCAGGAAATCGAGTGGTTCTACCAGGAAGGCGCCAGCCGCATGTTCCCGGACTATTGGCAGGACTACATCGCACCGATCCCGGCGGAGGAGCGGGGTGACCTGGTCAAGGCCTTCCACAAGCGCCTGACCGGCAACGACCAGATCGCCCAGATGCACGCGGCCAAGGCCTGGTCCACCTGGGAAGGCCGTACCGCCACGCTGCGCCCGAACCCGCTGGTGGTCGACCGCTTCTCCGAGCCACAGCGCGCGCTGTCGATTGCCCGCATCGAATGCCATTACTTCATGAACAACGCGTTCCTGGAGCCCGACCAGCTGATTCGCGACATGCCGAAGATTGCCCATCTGCCAGCAGTGATCGTGCATGGCCGCTACGACGTGATCTGCCCGCTGGACAACGCCTGGGCGCTGCACCAGGCCTGGCCGAACAGCGAATTGAAGGTGATCCGCGACGCCGGGCATGCTGCCTCCGAGCCAGGTATCACCGATGCCCTGGTGCGTGCGGCCGACCAGATGGCGCGCCGTCTGCTCGACCTGCCGCTGGAAGAAGCATGAAGGGCTTGCTGCAACGGGTGCGTGGCGCACGCGTGGAAGTGGGCGGGGAGATTGTCGGTGCCATTGACCAGGGCTTGCTGGTGTTGGTGGCGGTGGAGCCCGAAGATACCCGTGAACACGCCGACAAACTGTTGCACAAGCTGCTGAACTATCGCGTGTTCAGTGACGAGCAGGGCAAGATGAACCTGTCGCTCAAGGATGTCGGTGGCGGCCTGCTGCTGGTGTCCCAGTTCACCCTGGCGGCTGATACCCGCAGCGGCATGCGGCCGAGCTTCTCGACCGCCGCACCACCGGCGCTCGGGGCGGAATTGTTCGACTATCTTTTGAGCAAGGCACGCGGCCAGCATGCCGATGTGGCAAGCGGGCGCTTCGGTGCAGACATGCAGGTGCATCTGGTCAATGATGGCCCTGTGACATTCTTGTTACAAATATGAGGTCGAAAAACCCTTTGTTTATAGGAAAACAAGGGGTTTTGTACGATAAATAGTTAGTCCACACTGATGCGTTGTAACGCATCCTGCTGGATAATCGCGCGCTGCGTGAGCCTGCGTTCGCAGGTTCGTTTCACTCTGACTCGAGTATTGTCTGGACCCGTTTGGGGAATCATTACGCCCTCATGGGGTCCGAACAGTGCTCGCCAACCCGGCATTTGTCGCTGGCCGTTGGTTTCATGATCTGTTTTCGGCGAGGGTTGCTCGTGATTGTTAGTCCCCAAAAAGCATCAAGAATCCCCGGCACCGGGCTGCGCAAGGCCCTGATGGCCAGTGTGGCACTGGTCGGCCTGATGAGCGCGGGCCAGCTGTGGGCATTCAATCTTGACGATGTTGCAGCCAAGGCAAAGGATCTGGCCGGCCAGAAATACGAAGCACCGAAGAGCAATCTGCCTGCGGTGTTCCGCGACATGAAGTTCGCGGACTACCAGAAGATCCACTTCCTGCAGGAAAAGGCCGAGTGGGCCAAGGACAAGACCCCGTTCAAGCTGTCCTTCTACCATCAGGGCATGCACTTCGACACACCGGTGAAGATCAACGAGATCACTGCCTCCCGTGTCGAGGAAATCAAGTACGACTCGAGCCGCTTCGAGTTCGGTGACGTGCCGCACGACCCGGAAACCGTCAAGAACCTCGGTTACGCCGGTTTCCGCGTGCTTTACCCGATCAACAAGGCCGACAAGCAGGACGAGATCATGACCCTGCTGGGAGCCAGCTATTTCCGCGTGGTCGGCAAGGGCCATGTGTACGGCCTGTCGGCCCGTGGCCTGGCCATCGACACCGCGCTGCCGTCGGGCGAGGAGTTCCCGCGCTTCACCGAGTTCTGGGTCGAGAAGCCCAAGCCGGCCGACAAGCATCTGGTGATCTACGCCCTGCTTGATTCGCCACGCTCCACCGGCGCCTATAAACTGATCCTGCGCCCGGGTACCGATACCGTGGTCGACGTACAGTCGCGCGTGTTCCTGCGTGACCAGGTCAGCCGCCTGGGTATCGCCCCGCTGACCAGCATGTTCCTGTTCGGCCCCAACCAGCCCTCCAAGGTGCTGAACTATCGCCCGGCCCTGCATGACTCCGAAGGCCTGTCGATCCACGCCGGCAACGGCGAATGGCTGTGGCGTCCGCTGAACAACCCGAAACACCTGGCCGTGAGCAACTTCAGCGTCGAAAACCCGCGTGGTTTCGGCCTGATGCAGCGCCAGCGCGCCTTCAGCGACTTCGAAGACCTCGACGACAACTACCAGAAGCGTCCAAGCGCCTGGATCGAGCCGAAAGGTGACTGGGGCAAGGGCACCGTCGACCTGGTCGAGATCCCGACCGCCGACGAAACCAACGACAACATCGTTGCCTTCTGGAGCCCGGAGAAGCTGCCTGAACCAGGCAAGCCGTTCGAATACGCCTACCGCCTGCACTGGACCATCGACGAGCAGCAGTTCCAGGCCCCTGACCTGGGCTGGGTCAAGCAGACCCTGCGCTCCACCGGTGACGTCAAGCAGTCCAACCTGATCCGCCAGCCAGACGGCAGCGTCGCCTTCCTGGTCGACTTCGCCGGTCCAGCCCTTGCCGCCCTGCCGGAAGACACTCCGGTGCGCAGCCAGATCAGCGTTGGCGACAATGCCGAGGTGGTCGAGAACAATCTGCGCTATAACCCGGAGACCAAGGGCTGGCGCCTGACCCTGCGGCTGAAGGTCAAGGAAGCCAACAAGTCCACCGAAATGCGCGCTGCGCTGGTGCGTGACGTGCCGGTCGAGCCGGCCAAGCCTGCTGCTGAAACCAAGCAGGAAAAGGCAGCAACCAAGCACGCCAAGCATGAGAAAACCGCCAAGGCGGAACCAGCCAAGGCCGAACAACCCGCCGCCGATGCGGCACCCACCAACGGGACCCCGGCCACCACTGAAAAAGTGCTGACCGAGACCTGGAGCTATCAGTTGCCTGCCGATGAGTAACTCAAGCGCAAGGCCAGAATCGCTTGGCGAATACCTGGCCCACCTCCCACTGAGCGATGAGCAGCGCGCGGAACTCGCCAGCTGCACTTCGTTCAGTGAGCTGCACCAACGCCTGGCGGCCAACCCGGCCGCCAACACCGCCGAGGCCGTGCAGGCCTCGGTCGGCCCGCGCCTGACCGTGGGCAGCGCCGCCGAGCTGGAAGATGCCGAGATGCTCGGTGTCGACGGCAGCGGCCGCCTGTGCCTGAAGATCGCGCCGCCGATCAAGCGCACCAAGGTCGTGCCCGAGCCATGGCGCACCAATGTGCTGATCCGCATGTGGCGGCGCATGACTGGCCGTGCCAACGCGCCGCAGCCGCCCAAGCGCGAGCTGCCAGCTGCGCGCTGGCGCACGGTCGGCTCGATCCGTCGTTACATCCTGCTTGCCCTCATGATTGGCCAGACCATCGTCGCTGGCTGGTACATGAAGGGCATCCTGCCATACCAGGGCTGGTCGTTCGTCGACCTGAACGAAGTCGTCAGCCAGCCGCTGTGGGACACCGTGGTGCAGGTTTGGCCGTATGCCTTGCAGACGTCCATCCTGGTGCTGTTCGGCATTCTCTTCTGCTGGGTGTCGGCAGGCTTCTGGACCGCGCTGATGGGCTTCCTCGAGCTGCTCACAGGGCGCGACAAATACAAGATTTCCGGCAGCAGTGCCGGCAACGAGCCGATTGCCCCCGAGGCGCGTACCGCGCTGGTGATGCCGATCTGCAACGAAGACGTGCCGCGTGTGTTCGCGGGCCTGCGGGCGACCTTCGAGTCGGTGGCGGCCAGCGGCAACCTCGACCGTTTCGACTTCTTCGTGCTCAGCGACACCAACGACACCGACATCGCCGTGGCCGAGCAACAGGCCTGGCTGGACGTGTGCCGCGAAACCAAGGGCTTTGGCCGTATCTTCTACCGCCGCCGCCGTCGCCGTGTGAAGCGCAAGAGCGGCAACCTCGACGACTTCTGCCGTCGCTGGGGTGGTGAGTACAAGTACATGGTCGTGCTCGACGCCGACAGCGTTATGAGTGGCGAGTGCCTGAGCAGCCTGGTGCGCCTGATGGAGGCCAACCCGGACGCCGGCATCATCCAGACCGGGCCGAAAGCCTCGGGCATGGATACCCTGTATGCGCGCATGCAGCAGTTCGCCACTCGCGTGTACGGCCCGCTGTTCACCGCCGGCCTGCACTTCTGGCAGCTGGGCGAATCGCACTACTGGGGCCATAACGCGATCATCCGTATGAAGCCTTTCATCGAACACTGTGCCCTGGCCCCGTTGCCGGGCAAAGGTGCGTTCGCCGGCGCCATCCTTTCCCACGACTTCGTCGAAGCTGCGCTGATGCGCCGTGCCGGCTGGGGCGTGTGGATTGCCTATGACCTGCCGGGCAGTTACGAAGAACTGCCGCCTAACCTGCTCGACGAGCTCAAGCGCGACCGCCGCTGGTGCCACGGTAACCTGATGAACTTCCGCCTGTTCCTGGTCAAGGGCATGCACCCGGTGCACCGTGCGGTGTTCCTCACCGGGGTGATGTCTTACCTGTCGGCGCCGCTGTGGTTCCTGTTCCTTGTGTTGTCGACGGCATTGCTGGCGACCAACACCCTGATGGAGCCGCAGTACTTCATCGAACCGTACCAGCTCTACCCGCTGTGGCCGCAGTGGCACCCGGAGAAGGCGGTGGCGCTGTTCTCCACCACTATCGTGCTGCTGTTCCTGCCCAAGCTGCTCAGCGTCATCCTGATCTGGGCCAAGGGTGCCGTCGAGTACGGTGGGCGCATCAAGGTCACCCTGTCGATGCTGATGGAGATGCTGTTCTCCATGCTGCTGGCGCCGGTACGCATGATCTTCCATACCCGCTTCGTGCTGGCGGCGTTCCTCGGCTGGGCGGCAACCTGGAACTCGCCGCAGCGTGACGACGACTCCACCCCCTGGAGCGAAGCGCTGCGCCGCCATGGTCCGCAGACCCTGCTGGGCTTCGCCTGGGCCGGGCTGGTGGCCTGGCTGAACCCGAGCTTCCTGTGGTGGCTGGCGCCAATCGTTGGCTCGCTGGTGCTGTCGATCCCGGTATCGGTCATCTCCAGCCGCACGCGCCTGGGCCTGGCGACCAAGGACGAGAAGCTGTTCCTGATTCCCGAGGAATATGCGACGCCGCAAGAACTGCTGGCCACCGACCAGTACACCCACGAGAACCGCTGGCATGCCCTGCATGACGGCTTCGTGCGTGCGGTGGTCGACCCTCGGCAGAACGCGCTGGCCTGCGCCATGGCCACCGCCCGCCACGGCCAGGCCGCGCCGATCGAGGCGCTGCGTGCCGAGCGCGTGGCCAAGGCGATCGAGGTCGGGCCGAAAGGGCTGGACCTCAACACCCGCCTGGCCTTGCTCAGTGACCCAGTGGCCTTGAGCCGCCTGCACGAGCGGGTCTGGGCCGAGCACAATGCGGCGTGGATCGATGTCTGGCGTGCCTCGATCAAGAACGACCCGCATTCGCCGCTGCTGCCACTGCATCCGGAGAATGAAGGCCAACCGGCACTCGTCGGCGCCTGATGACCTTGGGGCCGCTTTGCGGCCCTATCGCGACACAAGGCCGCTCCTACAGGGATATGCATTCTCTTGTAGGAGCGGCCTTGTGTCGCGAAACGAGGGCAGAGCCCTCGCCTGCGATAGTCCTGCATAACGGATTTTGGCCAACAAAGTCCCCCCCGGCTCTAGGTCCGAGAGCCGCCATGCGTTAGCATCCCTCTCCGATAATCCGCATTGGCCGGTACGGCCGTGCCACGACAATAAGATTCGCTTCTTTTCTTGCTAGGGGACTTGGTGATGATCAAGAAATATCTTTCGCGACTGCTGGTCGGTGTCACCGCCCTGGTCGCCGTGACTGCGGCCCAGGCCGGCGCCATTGACGACGCAGTCAAGCGCGGCACCCTGCGGGTGGGCATGGACCCAACCTACATGCCGTTCCAGATGACCAACAAGCGCGGCGAGATCATCGGCTTCGAAGTCGATATTCTCAAAGCGATGGCCAAATCCATGGGTGTGAAATTCGAGGCTGTTTCCACCGCTTATGACGGCATCATCCCGGCCCTGCTGACAGACAAGTTCGACATGATCGGCAGCGGCATGACCCTGACCCAGGAACGCAACCTGCGCCTGAACTTCAGCGAACCTTTCATCGTGGTTGGCCAGACCCTGCTGATCCGCAAGGAGCTGGCGGGCGAGATCAAGTCGTACAAGGACCTGAACAACGAGAAGTACCGTCTGACCTCCAAGCTCGGCACTACCGGCGAGATGGTGTCCAAGAAGCTGATCGGCAAAGCCAAGTACCACGGCTACGACAACGAGCAGGAAGCGGTGATGGACGTGGTCAACGGCAAGGCTGACGCCTTCGTCTACGACGCGCCGTACAACGTGGTGGCGGTCGAGAAGGCCGGTGCCGGCAAGCTGCTGTTCCTCGAAGAACCCTTCACCTACGAGCCGCTGGCCTTTGGTCTGAAGAAAGGCGACTACGACAGCATCAACTTCATCAACAACTTCCTGCACCAGATCAAGCATGACGGGACCTACGATCGTATTCACGACAAGTGGTTCAAGAACAAGGATTGGCTGAAGGAAATGGAATAAGGCCCAGGCCACAAGCCCGGCTTTATGACCCCGACGCGCAGGCAAACCCTGCGCGTTCGCATTTACGGAAGTACCCCACGTGATCAAACACAAGAAAGCCCAGTGGCCCTGGCATGGCTTGACCGCCCTGGTCCTGGTGGGCCTGGCGTTCAGCCTGTACATGGCCACTTCGATGATTTCCTACGAGTGGCGCTGGAACCGCGTACCGCAATATTTCGCCTACAAGGCTGAAGAAACGCAACGCGCAGCCGGTTACGGCACCGTGCAGGAAATCGTCATCTCCGGCGACAATGCCCGCGTCACGCTGAAGGATGAAAGCGGCGCCGAGCAAGTGCTCGAGGTGGCCAAGGACAGCCTGCAACTGAGCCGCGGCGACGACGTCGCCGAAGGCGACCAGATCGGCGTGACCCGTCACTGGGCCGCTGGCCCGCTGGCCTGGGGCTTGTGGACCACCTTGTGGATCTCGGTGGTGTCCGGTGCGCTGGGCCTGGTGATCGGCCTGTTCGCCGGCCTGTGCCGGTTGTCGAACAACCCGACCCTGCGCGACCTGTCGACGGTGTACGTCGAACTGGTGCGCGGCACGCCATTGCTGGTGCAGATCTTCATCTTCTACTTCTTCATCGGCACCGTGCTCAACCTGTCCCGGGAGTTTGCCGGGGTGGCCGCGCTGGCGCTGTTCACCGGCGCCTATGTGGCGGAAATCGTCCGCGCCGGCGTGCAGTCCATTGCCAAGGGCCAGAACGAGGCTGCTCGCTCGCTGGGCCTGAACGCGGGCCAGTCGATGCGCCACGTGATCCTGCCGCAGGCGTTCAAGCGTGTGCTGCCACCGCTGGCCGGGCAGTTCATCAGCCTGGTCAAGGACACCTCGCTGGTGTCGGTGATCGCCATCACCGAGCTGACCAAGAGCGGCCGCGAGGCCATTACCACGTCGTTCTCGACCTTCGAGATCTGGTTCTGCGTGGCAGGCCTGTACCTGCTGATCAACCTGCCGCTGTCGCACATCGCCAGCCGGCTCGAGCGGAGGCTTGCGCAAAGTGATTGAAGTCCGTGACCTGCTGAAAGTCTTCGACACCCGTGGCCATGTGGTGCGGGCTGTGGATAACGTCACCACCCAGGTTGCCAAGGGCGAAGTGGTGGTGGTGCTCGGCCCGTCGGGTTCGGGCAAGTCGACCTTCCTGCGCTGCCTCAATGGCCTGGAGCATTTCGACGAAGGCCGCGTGGCCATCGACGGCCTGCAACTGGCCGACCCGAAGACCGACATCAACGCCTACCGCCGCGAAGTCGGCATGGTGTTCCAGCACTTCAACCTGTTCCCGCACATGACCGTGCTGGAAAACCTGTGCCTGGCGCAGAAGGTGGTGCGCAAGCGCAACAAGGCCGAGCGTGAAGCCAAGGCCCGGGCGTTGCTGGAGAAAGTCGGGATTGCGCAGAAGGCCAACGAGTATCCGTCGCGCCTTTCCGGCGGCCAGCAGCAGCGGGTGGCGATCGCCCGTGCCCTGGCGATGGACCCGAAGGTGATGCTGTTCGACGAACCGACCTCGGCGCTCGACCCGGAAATGGTCGGCGAGGTGCTGGACGTGATGAAGACCTTGGCCCAGGAAGGCATGACCATGGTCTGCGTCACCCACGAAATGGGCTTTGCCCGTGAAGTGGCGGACCGCGTGCTGTTCTTCGATCACGGCAAGCTGCTGGAAGACTCGGCACCGGCCGCCTTCTTTGCTGCGCCGAAAGACCCGCGTGCGCAGGCGTTCCTGCGCCAGGTGCTGTAACCGCACCGGCCCCTTCGCGGGCTTGCCCACAGGTACTGCAACGCCATCGGGGCAATGCAGAATCCTGTGGGGCAAGCCCGCGAAGCAGGCGATTCGGTCTCAAAGGCTGAACCGTCCCACCATCCCCCGCAACTGCCGCCCCAGTTGCTCCAGCTCCCCGCTCGAAGCCGCGGTCTGTTCACTGGCCGTACTGGTCTGGTTCGACACATCCCTGACGCTGATCACGCTGCGGTTGATCTGCTCGGCCACCACGCTCTGTTCCTCGCTGGCCGTGGCGATCTGCTGGTTCATCCCCTGAATGCTCGATACCGTGTCGGTGATCTGCCCCAAGGCTTGCCCGGCTCTGCGGCTCAGCTCGACGCTTTGCTCGGTAAGACTCTTGCTGCTGTCCAGCAGCCGGTTCACTTCGTCGGTGCCGTTGTGCAGGCTGTCGATCAGCTGGCCAATCTCTTCGGTCGCGGTCGAGGTTCGCTGGGCCAGGCCGCGCACTTCATCGGCCACCACGGCAAAGCCGCGTCCCGCTTCACCGGCCCGTGCCGCTTCGATGGCTGCATTCAAAGCCAGCAGGTTGGTCTGTTCGGACACCGACTTGATCACATCGAGAATGCTGCCGATGCGCTGGCTCTCGCCGGCCAGGTGCTGCATGGCGGCCAGGCAATGGTCCATCTGCCCCGCCAGTTGTTCGATACGGCCAATGGCGTCGCTAACCACCTGGTCACCCAGTTGCGCTTGCTGGTCGGCATTGGTGGCCGCCAGGGAAGCCTGTTCGGCGTTCTGCGCCACCTCCTGCACCGTGGCGCTCATCTGGTTCATGGCGGTGGCGACCTGGTCGGTTTCCTCGCGCTGCTGGTTGATGCGCAGCTTGGTGTCCTCACTGCTCGTTGCCAGCTGTGATGCCGCCTGGGAGAGCTGTCCGATACCCTGGTCGATGCCACCGATGAGTTCGCGCAGGCTGGCGATCATCTCGCTCATGCGGGTCTGTAGTTGTCCCATTTCGTCACGGCGCTGCACCGGTTCGAGCTGGCTCAGGTCGCCCTTGGCGATGCGCGCGGCCAGCGCCAGCGTCTGGCGCAGCGGTTGGGTGATCTGCTGGGTAATCAACCACCCGGCGATGACGCCAACGATCAGAGCCAGCAGCGCCACACTGGTGAGCAAGGCGCGGGCAGCCACGGCCTCGCTGTCGCGTTGCTCCACCTTCCTGTCGCTCAGCTCCAGGCTGACGGCCCTGAGCTCGGTGCCCATCTGTTCCATTTCGTTCTGCAACTGCTCGACCTGCAACGCCGTTTGGCGGTACTGCTCGAGGCTGCTGCGGTACTTGCCCAGTTCGATCCCGGGCTGTTGCGTCAGCGTGCGTGGCAGCCCCAGTGGTGCAAGGCCTTTGAGCAGTTGGCCGAGGCTGGTATCGGCGGCGCTCAGTGCGACATCGCCAACCTTGGCGAAGTCCTCAAGGGGCGAGAAGGTGTAGGCCGGCACCAGGCTTTGTTGATTGGCAGTGTCGACCTGACGGCTCAGGTTATCCATCAGCCCCAGCACGCTGCCCTGACTATCAGCAGGCATCTTCAGCAGAGCCTGGGTCTGCAGCTCGTCGATGACGTCATTGAGCTTCTGCTCTTGGGCCTGCATCGCTGCGCGGACGGAACGGCGCTCGTCGACACTGCGTTGCAGTGTGGAGAAGATATCGCGCAGGCGCTGCAGCAGCTGCAGCTTCTGGGTCAGCATCTGGCGTGATTCATCGACGCTGCTGCGCTGCTGCAGGGTGGTCAGCATGGCGTCGAGCTGCTGCAGAATGCTGGCGATCTGCGCCTTGCTGGCGTCATCCGCCAGTACCCGGTAGGTGATGCGCTCGGCGCGCAGGTCCTTGACCAGATCATTGATCTTGCCGATTTCGCTGAGCTGTTCCGAGCGGGTGATGGCGCCGTCCAGAGCGCGCCAGCCGCTGACCGTGGTGACCATGGTCAGCGCGAGGACCACGGCGAAGCCCAGGGCGAGCTTGGCGCCGACACTGATGTTGCCGAGCCTGTGATTGAGGTAGCCGAACATGGCAAGTCTCCGTCCAGTTGGTGGGGATGAGATGCTGGCGTAGTGCTGGCGTCTCATCCCTGCCAATCGGCGGAGGGCTTGTAGGACTTGACCTGAAAGTTCTGTAGGAAAATTCAGCGCAAGTGTAGAGGCGTCAGAGCCTGAATCGCCCGACCAACCCTTGCAGATGGGTGCCCAGGCGCGCCAGTTCGACGCTTGAACTGGCGGTCTCCTCACTCGCTGCGGAAGTCTGGTCAGAGATATCGCGAACATTCATCACGCTGCGGTTGATCTCCTCGGCGGTGGCGCTCTGCTGCTCGGCGGCGGTGGCGATCTGCTGGTTCATGGCCTGGATGGACGACACCGTGTGGGTGATGGTTTCCAGCGAGCTGCCGGCGCGGCGGGTCAGTTCGACGCTGCTGTCGGTCAATTGACGGCTGGCGTCCATCACACTGGCCACGCGCTGCGTGCCGTTTTGCAAGCCGGCGATCAGCTCTTCGATTTCCTCGGTGGATTGCTGGGTACGTTGGGCAAGGCTGCGCACCTCGTCGGCGACCACTGCAAAGCCGCGCCCGGCTTCACCCGCACGCGCCGCTTCGATGGCGGCATTGAGCGCCAACAGGTTGGTCTGTTGCGCCACCGACTTGATCACATCAAGCACGCTGCCGATCTTGTCGCTTTCGGCCTTGAGCTGGTTCATCGCTTCGCTGGAGTTGACCACTTCGCTGGCCAGGCGCTCGATCTGCGCGACCGCTTCGCTGACGACACGATCGCCTTCGCGTGCCTGCTGGTCGGCCATGGCTGCCGCTTCCGAAGCTTGCTCGGCGTTGCGCGCCACTTCGTGGACGGTGGCAGCCATCTCGTTCATCGCAGTTGCTACCTGGTCGGTCTCGACCTTTTGATTGTTGACCCCGGCGCTGGTCTGCTCAGTGACCGCCGACAGCTCTTCGGCGGCGCTGGCGATCTGCGTCACGCCATCACCGATGCCGCCGATCAGCTCGCGCAGGCCCTGGGTCATGCGCTGCATGCTGGCTTGCAACTGACCGAGTTCGTCGCGGCGAGTCGAAAGCAGGTCCTGGCGCAAGTCGCCGTTGGCCACGCGCTCTGCGGCAGCCAGGGTCTGACGCAAGGGGACGATGATCTGCCGGGTAATGGCCCATGCCGCGAGCAGGCCCAGTACCAGGGCCAAGGCCGTGGCACCGCCGAGCATGACTTTGGCCTGGGCGGTGCCGGCATCGCGCACTTCGGTTTGCGAAACGGTCATTGCCTCACTGGTCTGCAGCAGCAGCGAGCCCTGTTCAGCCATGCGCTGCAGGGCCTGCTCGCTGGCGCTTTGGGCAGTGCCGAACTGAGTTACCGCATCGCGGTAAGCGGCCAGAGCGGTGGCCGAGTCGTCGAGGCTGGCGGCATATTCGGCCGGCAGCCTGGCGGGAAGTGCCTTGAGCTCGGCCAGTGCCTGGTCGATGGCCTGCAGCGCGGTTTGCTGGTAGTCAGCGTTGCCGCTGTAGGTGTAGCCGCGTACCTGGAAGCGCGCCTGTTGCACCAGTGTGCTGACGTCCACGGCATGCTGGTACTGGCTGATGTCGCCACCCTGCAGCAGGCGTTGCTGCACACGGCTGATCAGCTCGGCGGCCTTGTCGGCGCTGTCACCCAGAACACCACGAGCGGCATCGCGGCGTTGACCGGCTTGCTTGAGCTCGTTGAAGGCCTGCTGGTACTGGCTGACTGCGGCCTGCTGCTGTTGCAGGCGCTGACGGTCGGTGGGTTGCTCGATCTGCCCGAGCATGAAGGTGATCTGGCGCTCCAGATTGCCCAGGGCCTTTTCCAGCTCTCCGATGGCCGCGTCGTTGCGGTCGCGCTGGTAGTGCTGGCGGGCGATGCGCAGCTCCTGGGTGTACTGGTGGATCACCGAGATGTTGCCCAGTTTGTCACCACGCTCGGTGACATTGTTCAAACCCTGCCAACCGGTAAAGGTGATGGCCAGGGTCAACACCAGCACCAGGCCAAAGCCCAGCCCCAACTTGCGATTGACGCTTACATTCCCGAGCGATTGGGAAAACCATTGGTACATGTTCGACTCCCCGGCAACGTGGCAGCACAGATTATTGTAGTGTTGCCAACGCCATCGGCTTGCGCCGGGGAAACTTGATAGATAAAAGCTGACCCGTCTGTCAGAAAATCCTTGAGAGCAAGGCGGTTACCGCGGTTTCCACACGAAGAATGCGCTCACCCAGCTGTACAGGTGCCAGGCCAGCCTTGCCGAACAGCTCGATTTCGTAAGGAATCCAGCCGCCTTCGGGGCCGATGGCCAGGGTTACGGGGCCTTCAACCGCGCGTGGGCAGGCCGGGTAGGGGCCAGGGTGGCCAACCAGGCCGAGAGTGCCTTCGGCAATGGCAGGCAGGCGGTCTTCGACGAACGGTTTGAAGCGCTTTTCGATGATCACTTCGGGCAGCACCGTGTCGCGGGCCTGCTCAAGGCCGAGAATCAGGTTTTCGCGGATGGTTTCAGGGTTGAGAAAAGGCGTTTGCCAGAAGCTTTTCTCTACCTTGTAGCTGTTGACCAGGATCAGCCGCGGCACACCCAGGGTGGCCACGGTCTGGAACAGCCGGCGCAGCATCTTCGGGCGCGGGACGGCCAGCACCAAGGTCAGCGGCAGTTTGGCCGGCGGCTGTTGGTCGAAGGCAACCTCCAGCTCGGCTTCATGCTTCTCAAGGCGCAGCACGGTGGCCTTGCCCATCAGCCCGTTGATGCGGCCCACGCGCAGCGTGTCGCCCACCGCGACACCGTGGATTTCCTGCATGTGGGTGAAGCGCCGATCAGCGAGAACGACACGCTCGGCCGAGACGAAATCGGCCTCTTCAAGAAGTAACAGGTTCACGGCTGGGTCGCTGGCGGCTGGTCGTCAGGGTCGTTGGTGGCTTCTTCGTCGGCATGGCTGCGTTTGCGGATCAGGCTGCCACACAGCACGCCAATCTCGAACAGCAGCCACATCGGCACCGCGAGCAGTGTCTGCGAGAAGATGTCTGGCGGCGTGAGGATCATGCCGACCACGAAGCAGCCGATGATCACGTACGGGCGGACCTTCTTCAGGTACTTCACGTCGACCACGCCGATCCACACCAGCAGCACCACGGCTACCGGGATCTCGAAGGCGACACCGAAGGCGAAGAACAAGGTCATGACGAAGTCGAGGTAGGCGGCGATGTCGGTCATCATCGCCACGCCTTCCGGCGTGGCTTTGGCGAAGAAGCTGAACATCAGCGGAAACACCAGGAAATAGGCGAAAGCCATCCCGGCGTAGAACAGCAGGATGCTCGATACCAGCAGCGGAATGGCAATGCGCTTTTCATGGCGATACAGGCCTGGCGCGATGAAGCCCCAGATCTGCTGGAGAATGAACGGGATCGCCAGGAACAGCGAGACGATCATTGTCAGCTTGAACGGCGTGAGGAACGGCGAGGCCACGTCGGTGGCGATCATCGTCGCATTGGCCGGCAAATGGTCGCGCAGCGGCGCCGACACCAAGGTATAGATCTGCTGGGCGAAGGAGAACAGCCCGGCAAAGATCAGGAAGATGACTGCCACACAGCGCAGCAGGCGGGTGCGCAGTTCGGTGAGGTGCGAAACCAGCGGCATTGGCTGGTCATGTTCCGGGTTCTCGCTCATGGGGCTCGCGGCGGTTGAGGCGGTTCAGAAGATGTGGCCGGTGCGGCAGGTGGCTCGACCGGCCTGGCTTCGAGCCCGGCAGGTGGCTGCACGCTGGCCGTGGTTACCGGCGGCTGCGCGGGTGGCGTCAGTGGGTTGAGGATGCGCTTGGCTTCCTCTTCCATCTGCAGGATGTGCTCGTTATGCAGCTGGCGGCGGATGTCGTCGGCGCCGATTTCGCGCTCGACCTCCATCTTGATCGCATTGAAGCTGCGTTTCAGCCGCCCGATCCACAGCCCCGCAGTACGCGCGGCGCCAGGCAAGCGCTCGGGGCCGAGCACCAGCAAGGCGACCAGGCCGACGAGCAGCAGCTCGCTGAAGCTGATGCCGAACATGGGTCAGTCTTTCCGCTGCGGCTCTTGGACCGGCTGGGCCTGGCCCTCGATGGTGTGGCCTTGCTGCGGCTGCGCGCTGCTCTGCTGGTGAGGCGCCTGCACTGGCGGCACGGGCTGGGCGGGCGGTGGGGCCTGCTCGGCCGGCTTGTTCTCTTCATCGCTCATGGCCTTGCGGAAGCCCTTGATCGACTCGCCCAGGTCGCTGCCGAAGTTCTTCAGCTTCTTGGTGCCGAAGACCAGGACGACAACCACCAGCAGGACGATCCAGTGTTTCCAGTCAAAAATACCCATGGTGCTCTCCTAAGAATTCTATTGGCTTAGGCCGAAGGCTGACGCGCGGCCTTTTCATCGTGCCCGGAAAGCCCGAAGCGGCGCTCCAGTTCATCTAGCACGGCTTGCGGATGCTGGCCCAGCGCACTGAGCATGACCAGGCTATGGAACCACAAGTCTGCGGTTTCATAGATGACATCACTGTAATCCTTGCTCACGGCAGCGTCTTTGGCTGCGATGATGGTCTCGACGGACTCTTCGCCGAGCTTTTCGAGGATCTTGTTCAGGCCCTTGTGGTACAGGCTGGCCACGTAAGAGCTGTCAGGAGCCGCTTGTTTGCGCTCTTCGAGCACTTCGGCCAGGCGATTGAGGGTGTCGCTCATGTCAGTGTCCTGCGCTATAGATGGCATCCGGGTCTTTCAGAACCGGGTCGACGGTTTTCCACTGGCCGTCCTCGAAGACGCGGTAGAAGCAGCTTTCACGGCCGGTATGGCAAGCAATGTGGCCCAGCTGCTCGACCATCAGGATGATCACGTCGGCATCGCAGTCCAGGCGCATTTCATGCAACTTCTGCACATGGCCGGACTCCTCGCCCTTGCGCCACAGCTTGCCACGGGAACGCGACCAGTAGATGGCGCGTTGTTCGGCGGCGGTCAGTGCCAGCGATTCGCGGTTCATCCAGGCCATCATCAGCACACGTCCGGTCTTGTGGTCCTGGGCGATCGCCGGTACCAGGCCATCGCTGTTCCACTTGATCTCGTCCAGCCAGTCTTTCATCGTCGACTCCAAAGCGGGCCCGCTCCTGTGCCGGGCCCTTTGCGCTAGTGTGCCAGCCAGCAGCGCGGCTGGCTATTGGCGCACAATCAGGTAAAGCCCGGCGGCCAGCATCAGCCAGGCCGGCCAGGCGCCAGGTGCGGCCAGGCTGGCGGCCTCTGCGGCGCCGGTGGCCAGCACCGCACCGCCGCCAAGCAGGCCGGCACCGAGCAGGCGCAGCGCCCAGCGGTCGCCCTGGCGGCGATGTTCCGGCAGTTGCGGGTCTTCCAGGTGCGGCTGCGACAGACGTTCGAGCAGGTCGCGGGCCATGCCAGCCAGGTGCGGTAGCTGCTCGACCTGGCCATGAATGTTGCCGAGCACCGCCTTGGGGCTCATGCGTTCGCGCATCCAGCGTTCGAGGAACGGCTTGGCGGTGCTCCACAGGTCCAGGTCAGGGTACAGCTGTCGGCCCAGGCCTTCGATATTGAGCAGCGTCTTCTGCAGCAGCACCAGCTGCGGCTGGACTTCCATGTTGAAGCGCCGGGCGGTCTGGAACAGCCGCATCAGCACCTGGCCAAAGGAAATATCCTTTAACGGTTTTTCGAAGATCGGCTCGCACACGGTGCGAATCGCCGCTTCGAACTCATTGACCTTGGTATGCGCTGGTACCCAGCCCGAGTCGATGTGCAGTTCGGCAACGCGGCGATAGTCACGCTTGAAGAAAGCGATCAGGTTGCGCGCCAGGTAGTCCTGGTCTTCGGCGGTGAGGCTGCCGACGATGCCGCAGTCAATGGCGATGTACTGCGGGCTCCACGGTTTGACTGTGCTGACGAAGATGTTGCCCGGGTGCATGTCGGCGTGAAAGAAGCTGTCGCGGAACACCTGGGTGAAGAACACTTCCACGCCACGTTCGGCCAGCATCTTCATGTCAGTGCGCTGGTCAGCCAGGGTGGCCATGTCGGTCACCGGCACGCCGTAGATGCGCTCCATCACCAGCACCTTGGGGCGGCACAGGTCCCAGTACACCTGGGGCACGTACATCAGCTCGGAACCTTCGAAGTTGCGCCGCAGCTGGCTGGCATTGGCCGCTTCGCGCAGCAGGTCGAGTTCGTCGTAGATGGTCTTTTCGTAGTCGCCGACGATTTCCACCGGGTGCAGGCGGCGGGCGTCGGCCGAGGCGCGCTCGGCGGCCTTGGCGATCTGGAACAGCCAGGCCATGTCCTGGGCGATGACCGGCTTCAGGCCAGGGCGCACCACCTTGACCACCACCTCTTCGCCACTCTTGAGGCGGGCGGCATGCACCTGGGCGACCGAAGCAGAGGCCAGTGGCTCTACGTCGAAACGGCTGAACACTTCGCCGACCTTGGCGCCGAGCTGATCTTCGATCAGTGCCACGGCTTTTTTCGGGTCGAACGGCGGCACGCGGTCCTGCAACAGCATCAACTCGTCGGCGATGTCGGTGGGCAGCAAGTCGCGGCGGGTGGACAGCAACTGGCCGAACTTGATGAAGATCGGCCCCAGGTCCTGCAGCGCCAGACGCAGGCGCGCACCGCGGCTGAGCGCTGATGGCTTGCGCGGCAGCCAGCGCCAGGGCATCAGCAGGCGCAGGCTGGCCAGCCACCAGGGCAGCAGGGGTTGTTCGAACAGCAGGTCATCGAGACGGTAGCGGATTACCACGCGCTGGATGCGAAAAAGACGGCGGACGGCGAGCAGCTTCATGCGTTTTCGCTGGTATCAAGGGATCGGGAGAGGCGCTTGAGGCGGGCCTCGAGGCGTTCTGTGTCGAGCTTAAGGGCATCGAGTTCGCTGAAGGCGGCTTCAGCTTCGCGCTTGCCCACCAGGGTACGGGACTCTTCGGCCAGGTATTCGGACAGGTTCTGGCTGAAACGTGCCAGGCCCTGGCGGGTCCAGCGTGCGCGCAGGCGGATGTGCCCGGCCAGCATGGCCGTGGCAACCGGGCCGAGCCAGCGCTGTAGCTCGTGTTCCCAGTCCAGTTCCAGGTCCTGCAGCATGCCGAACAGGTCGAGCAGCACGGCACTGTCGCCATGCAGTTCGACCTGCGGGCTGTGCAGCACGGCGGTCTTGTCCCGGGCAACGGCCAGTTGTACCAGGCTACCGGCCGGGGCGCGCAGGCTGCAGTCGACTGCGCCTTCCCAGTGGGCGGCGAGCATCAGGCCTTCTTCATCGGGCAGGATGAACACCTGCAGGGCCGGCTGGCGGCAGTCGATCTCGATGACCTTGCCTGCGAGCGCGGCCAGCCGCGGCAAGGCCGTGCTGTCCATGCGCAGGACACGGTTCAGGCCATGTTCGACACTGGCGAGCAGCCCGGCCAGCAGCATCAGGGCTTGATTCCCCGGTGCACGGCAACGATGCCGCTGGTCATGTTGTGGTAGGTGACGCGGTCGAAACCGGCCTCGACCATCAGGCTCTTGAGGGTTTCCTGGTCGGGGTGCATGCGGATCGACTCGGCGAGGTAACGGTAGCTTTCGGAGTCATTGGTGATCAGCTTGCCGGCCAGCGGCATGAAGGCGAACGAATAGGCATCGTAGGCTTTGGACATCAGCTTGTTGGTCGGCTTGGAGAACTCCAGGATCAACAGGCGCCCGCCCGGCTTGAGCACCCGCAACATCGAGCGGATGGCCTGGTCCTTGTGGGTGACGTTGCGCAGGCCGAAGGCGATGGTCACGCAGTCGAAGTGGTTGTCCGGGAACGGCAGTTTTTCGGCGTCGGCCTGGACGAACTCGATATTGCCGGCCACACCACGGTCGAGCAGGCGGTCACGGCCGACCTTGAGCATCGAATCGTTGATATCGGCCAGAATCACCTGGCCCGTCGGGCCGACCAGGCGCGAGAACTTGGCGGCCAGGTCGCCGGTCCCTCCCGCGATGTCCAGCACGCGGCTGCCGGCGCGCACGCCCGACAGTTCGATGGTGAACCGCTTCCACAGACGGTGCATGCCGCCGGATAGCACGTCGTTCATCAGGTCGTACTTGGCGGCGACCGAGTGGAACACTTCGGCGACTTTCTTCGCCTTCTGGCTTTCAGGGACGTCCTGGTAGCCGAAATGGGTGGTGGGTTCGGCGTGGTCGCCTTTGCGCTGGTCGTTCATATCGCTTCACCGGAAAAAATTACCGCCATTCTAGGGCGAACGGGCGGATTTGTCTTGGCGGGGTGTGCCTGGGGGCAGGGGCGGGCATAATGCAGATTATGTCTACATACCCAGGAACACCCGCATGACCCAGATCAGCGTCGAACGCAAACACTCCCTCGGCCGCGATGCCGCCCGCGCCAAGGCCGAAGCGCTGGTCGACAAGCTCAGCCGCGAATACGACCTCAAGGCCACCTGGAACGGTGACCGGGTCGACGTGACGCGCAGTGGCGCCAGCGGTAGCGTGCACATCGCTGAAGACAGCATCCGCGTTGAGCTGAAACTGGGCATGATGCTGTCGATGATGAGCGGTACCATCAAGGGCGAGATCGAGCGCGCCCTGGACAAGGCCCTGGCCTGAGGCCGGGCCTTGCGTTTGCCGGCCGCCTCAGGCAGCGGGGAACGGAATGATGTCGGCGATCTGCTCCAGACGCAGGTCGCCACGGTAGATCTCCAGTCGCTGAGCGGCGGTTCCCGCTTCCTCGAGCCGGGCCTCGCGCTCCTTGCCACGCGCTTCCCAGAATTTCAGATGTGCCTTGGCGAATGCGCGCGGCGCCGCGTCGGCACTGCGGTAATGGAAGTGCGCTTCCCACAGCACTTGATGCGGGGCCTCACGGTCCCGTACTTCATACACGTCAAGAAAATCATTGGCCGTGCGCAGCGGCTTGCGTGACGTACTCAGGCTGATCTGCAGGCGCCCTTGCTCATGCAGGTAGCGCAGGGCGTTGGCGTCCGGGTGGCGGGTGTTGAGGTAGGCATCGGTGAGCAGGCGTCGTTTTTCCCCGCGGACCAGGATGATGGCATCGCTCAGCTGGCTGCTCAGGCGACGGGCTTCGGGGGCTTCTACGTTTTCCAGCTGCTGTGCGACCTGGCGCAGGTCGTCGATGTGCCAGTCCATGAGGTCTGCCAGGCTGTTCGGTTCGTTGCCATAGCGCGCTGCCAGGGCGAGCCGCTGGTCCGTTTGCGCCAGCAGGCGCGCAGCACGGCGGCCTGGCTCTGCGCTGCCCTGTGGCGCAGGTTGCTCCGCTGCAGTGAGTTCGTGCCATTGATCGCCACGTAGTTCATAGGCGCCTGCGGGCTGCTCGTTGACGGGGTTGCGCAGGACCGCGCGCTGGCCCGCCTGGTCACGCTCCACCAGCACCGAGCGGCCGTGGGACGTACGGATCAGCATGCGTCGGCCAGGTCGGACACGATGGGGCGGGCGCGGCAAGGCAGGTGCGGCACCGCTCTCGATGCTGGCCAGGACATTGCTCAGCTGGGTTTCCGTCTGGCGCACCAGGCTACTGAGTTCTTGCACGTAGGCTTCCAGCATTTCGCCATTCACTGCCTGCGACGTGAAGGACTGCATGTAATGGGCCTTGCCGAGGATCACTCGGTATTCGCGCAGTGCCTGGTTCAGTACCTCAATTTGCTGTTCGCGGGGCAGGTCGGCGGAGGCCAGGCCATCATGGCTCCATATCGTGGCCGATAGCGCCTTGTTGCTCAGAGCATCTTGCAGCGGCACCAGGTCGGTAGCCGCTTCGGCTGTCAGCCGGGTCTTGTCAAGGGTCAGATAGGCCTGGTCGCTGAGCAGTTGCGCGCGGATGATCAATGTCGAATAGGGGCGCTGGCGAATGGCCTGGTCAACCTTCTCACGCTTGTTGGGAAAGTCGATCTGGCTGTCGTCGAGCACTGCAGGCAACAGGGTGTCCAGTTGCTCGCTGACCTCAAGTAGTTGGCGGGTGGTAACCAGCGTTTGCTGGGTCAGATCGCGAAACGCCACGTAGCGTTGCATCTGCTCCGGCGTTTGCGGATGCTTGAGCAAGCCGATGGATTGCTCCCGGAGCATATCGTGGTCGGTCAGCTCCAGCAGACGTCGAAATAGCATCATGTCATTGTCGATGGCCGCCGCCGACCAGCTGCTGAGGCGCCGCTGGAAATCGGTCTTATGGCTCATCCTGAGGAAGCGCGGCTCAAGCAGTTGCCTGAAGAAGCCGATGTTTTCATGCAGCAACTTCTTTTGCTTTTCCAGGTAGAGGGCAGCTGCCCTGAGTTCGGGATGAAGTTGCCGGCGAAGCACCAGCAATGCCTGGCGCTGCTCAATCAGTGATTCGGGGAGCTGAGCGAGGTCGCGGGTGGGCATTGCATTGAACGCTTGGCTGAATGCATCGGCCATCTCGTCATAGGTTTGAAGCTGTGTGGTGTTGCGGTCCATCAGGGTTTGCAGCTTGGCCAGCGCATCCCCATTGGCCTGAGCAGCGGCGCGCAGCGCGTCGAACTGCCGCTGGTTTTCGGCATGGATGGCTTCCCTGCTTTTCGGCATGCCGCCTGCCAAGGCCAGGTCCAGCCTCCATTCGCCGTTCCAGCGTGCCAGCCATGGGCCCTTGAGCCGTTCGCGGCCAACGATGTGGTAGTCATCAGGCGCGCCACCCCAGTGGGTCTGCCACTCTTCCTGGCTGACGTCCGGGCCGATGATCTGCATGCCGCCGTAGGTTTCCCGCACCTCGAAGGGGATTCCCTGAAGCCTTGTGTAGAGGCGTTGTTCGACCCGGTACAGGCCGCGCAAGCGGCCGCTGGTAATGGCGTCCTGGCTGTTCAGGGAAACGTGGGCCTGCAGCCTGGCCAAGTCGCCGCGTTGCGCTGCGGTCAAATAACCAAGGCGTTGCTTGTTGCGCCAGCTGGTTATCTGCAACGTGGCCGGTCTGTGCGGCTGCCAGGTGGCTTTGTCTGGCTTATCGGCCACTTCCGGGTCATTGGCGCTGCGGCCAGCCGGTTCGTCAAGACGTGTTGTGTGCGGCACGGCTTCTACGAGAATGCCCTGTTTTTCCCGGGCGCCACGGTGGGCCAACAGCATCGCCAGATTGGTCAGCAGGTCGGTAGCGGCCACGCCCCTTTGCTCCGCGCTGGCGTGGAGCACTTCGTCGAAGTCTTCTTTCAAGGCGGGCACCGCGCTCATCAGCCATACCAAATTCGCCAGGGTACCGTGCAGGAACAGCGTGGCGCCGTTGAACGCGGCCCAGGCAGCTTGCTTGGCCAGCGCCCATTTCTCTTGCGCGTTGGAAGTGCTGCTGTTGGATGCCAACAGGATCATGGCCTCGATTCTGGCGTCGAACAGTTTGCTGGGCAGCTGCTCGGTCCAGGGATCGAATGCTGCGCTGACCGGGCGTTTGAGGCTTTCCAGGATGTTGTCCACCAAGGACGCGCCTGGGCCGACCAGGTGAGCCAGTTGCGAGAGCCCCGGATGCAGATGAGGTCGCGTAAAACCATCATCGGCATAGACCGGCCGGGCATCCTCGTCCAACCAGTCGAGAACGCTCTGCTGCAATTCGCCTGGTGCGCGAATCGCTGCCATCAGCAGCTCCAGGCTGGCGAACTCGCGAACGCTATCTTGCTGATAGAACGGGCGATACAGTACCCAGCCCGTGCTCCGGGGCAACTGGAGCAGAAACATCCCATGCACGATATCGTGTGCCGAGGCGCCTGGCGCGGCCAGCAGTGCCAACGGTGCGAGCCGTGCCTGGTCGGCCTGCTCGCTCATGGCTTGAGAAAAGTCGACCAGGGCCTGGCATGCGGCCTCACTCAGGTTTTTCTCGACACGGCCCTGTAGTGCGCGCAGCAACAGCGCGTTCCGCCATTCCCGGTGGTACTGGCTGACACGCTGTGCCAGTCGGGGTGGTGCGTAGGCCAGTGTTCTCACATAGCGCGGATATTCGGCACCCACGTCAACGGCATGCACCAGCGCCCTGACCTGTTCCAGCGTCAGCCAATCGTGAATAGCCTTGCCATTGGCATCGCACAAACCGGTCATCACTTCGCCGGCATTCAGCCGCAAGCGCGCTATGGCGAGTTCCGTCAGGGTTTCGGACCTGAGATAGAGCGCGCGCGCGTCAGCAGGGAAGCTGGCCGGTATGGCCTGGGAAATCCGGACCAGCACGCGATCTGGATCGTGCTGTGCCACGTCAGGATGGGCTGCTTGCAGTTGCTCGCGAAGGCGCCGGTTGGCGAAGCTGTTGAGGTCTCCAATGTCGGCAAATGGTGCCTTGTCGCTGGCTTGCCCCTGCAGGGCGGCCAGGTCGAGCAACGCGGCGTGGTAGTGAAAGCGATTATCAGGACTAGCTGTTTCCAGCCAGGCTGGCAGCGCGATGGCCGGCCGCTGGAGAGTGGGCAGTGGCTGGTTGAGAAACTGTGGTGCCGGGTTGCTCACGGCCCTGAAGATAGTTTCCAGGGCTCCGACACTGGGGATGCCGGCCAGGCGCACCCGGCGAATATCATCGAGGGTGACATTCAGTACCTGGGCTGCCTGATAAGCCAGAGGATCGCCTTGCACAAGCTGATGTGCCCAACTCAGCCTGTCGAAGCGATAGCGCTCCGCCAGCTCATCGCGCAGCGCCGTGGCGAAAGCATTCTCGTCGGGGTAGCTGCGAACGATGCCAGAGGGTTGGCAGCACAGCGTGCGTGAGCCGCTGCCGGTTATCAGCAGATGGGGTACTGGCGGGTGCCAGCTGCTGGTGCCCAGGCTAAGGGTGACCTGCAAGGCATGAATGGACACGTCCTGTTCACTCCCCACAAGCAGGTTGAAGACCATGCGTTTTTCGTCGGCATCCAGATACTGCCGGTGAACGTTGTCGAGCAACGCTGCCTTTATGACCTGCTCAAGCCAACCCAGGCGGGATATTTCCGTGCCGTCATCGCAGCCATTCCAGTAGGCCGTTTGCGCCAGCTGATAGGCCTGGGGTAGTGCGGCCAGGCATGAATCCAGGTCGCTGCCGAGCTTCTGCAGGTCAAGGTCGATTTGCGGTTTTGGGTTGCTGTAGTCATCTCGCTCCTGGGCACGGAAGACCTCCGGTGGCGCTGTGCTGAGATGATCCGCGTTGGTAAGCGAAAGACTCTTGCCGCTCAGGAAACTGTCCAGCAGTGTGTCCAAAAGGTCGCTCTGACGGGCTGCGGTTGTGGGCGTCGCGGCGTGGAGGATACTGAAGCCCTCAAGCGAACCGAGTCGGGGATGCTGTTGGCTGATCCATGGGTAGCGGTCGAGCAGGGCGGTAAAACCCTCGTGGGCGATGACGTCACGCAAGGTTGGCCGGTCTGCAAAGTGATTGGCGACAAGCTGTCTGAAGGAAAGGGACGGTGTGGCAGAAGGATCGTGCATGTTGGTAAGGCTCGGCTGAAATGAGCCCTGCACGCTAGGCCTGAAATGGCCAGCCAGGTGGTCAATAAATCTAGGCACGGATGCGCAGCGGCATCCAGCTTAGGGTGAGGTTTCTAATTTTCTTGCCTACCTTGTGCTCAAGCCCAACCTCCATGGGCGGTTTTTCCTCCACTCATGAACATGAGGTACACAGCATGGCCAAAGTGACTGCGAAGAAAAAGGAAGAAGCCCTGGGCACGCTTGGCGAGGTGCGTGGTTACGCCCGCAAGATCTGGCTGGCCGGTATCGGCGCCTATGCCCGCGTCGGCCAGGAAGGTTCCGACTACTTCAAGGAGCTGGTCAAGGCCGGTGAAAGCGTCGAGAAACGTGGCAAGCAACGCATCGACAAACAGCTCGATGCCGCCAACCACCAGCTCGACGAGGCCACCGAGGAAGTCAGCCGCGTACGCGGCAAAGTCGAAGTTCAACTCGACAAGATCGAAAAAGCTTTCGACGCACGGGTAGGTCGCGCCTTGAATCGCCTTGGCATTCCGTCTAAACATGACGTTGAGGCGTTGTCCATCAAGCTTGAACAGCTGCATGAGCTGCTCGAGCGCGTCGCGCACAAACCATAAGGAGAGCAGGATGGCTGGCAAGAAGAATTCCGATAAAGAAGGCAGCTCCTGGATCGGCGGGATCGAGAAGTACTCCCGCAAGATCTGGCTGGCGGGGCTGGGTATCTATTCGAAAGTCGATCAGGACGGCCCGAAGCTGTTCGACTCGCTGGTGAAGGATGGCGAGAAGGCCGAAAAGCAGGCGAAGAAGACTGCCGAAGACGTGGCGGAAACTGCCAAGTCCTCGACCACTTCGCGTGTGTCTGGGGTCAAGGATCGCGCACTGGGCAAGTGGAGCGAGCTCGAAGAAGCTTTCGACAAGCGCCTGAACAGTGCCATCTCGCGTCTGGGCGTGCCAAGCCGCAACGAAATCAAGGCCCTGCACCAGCAAGTCGACAGCCTGACCAAGCAGATCGAGAAACTGACCGGTGCGTCGGTCACCCCGGTCTCCTCGCGCTCTGCAGCCGCCAAACCGGCAGCGAGCAAGGCAACGGCCAAACCATTGGCCAAGCCCGCAGCAAAAACGGCGGCTGCCAAGACTGCGGCTAAACCGGCAGCGGCCAAACCCGCAGCCAAGACCGCAGCGGCCAAGCCTGCGGCAAAATCGACTGCCAAGCCGGTTGCAGCCAAGCCTGCCGCAGCGAAGAAGCCAGCGGTGAAGAAGGCACCGGCCAAACCGGCAGCCGCCAAGCCAGCAGCAGCGGCCAGCGCCGCTCCGGCTGCTACCGCAGCGCCGGCGCCTACTGCGGCTCCAGCCAGCAACCCGCCTTCGGCTCCAGCCAGCACCGGCTCTCTGCTCTGATAGCTGCGTAACACCCTTCGCGGGTAAACCCGCTCCCACAGGTACAGCGCCGGGTTCAGCATCAGCGCTGTCCCTTGTGGGGGCGGGTTTACCCGCGAAGACGTCGGTGCAGCAATACATCTCCTACCGGTTCAACCCTCCAGATACCGCACCGCCAGCTCCTGCGCTGCGGTTCGTGCCTGCACCTGCAGATGCGGCGCCACCAGCATCATTACCTGGTACACCACGATCCCCGAATCCCCCTCGCGCCCCAGTACCCGCTGGTAGTCGAGCGAGAACATCAAGGTCAGGGTGATCTGCTCCACCAGTTGGCCCAATGCCTGCGTCTCGCTGACCACTTGCCCCTGACCCTTCAGGCTTGCCAGCAGTGCCGCCAAGGTGCGTTTGAGTGCGTTGATCAGGCTGCGCATGCCCCTTGCCAGCTTCGGCAGGCGCCCGGTCAGGTTGGACAGGTCCTGGAACAGAAACCGGTACTGGGCCATGCGCTCGACGATCAGGTGCAGGAACAGCCAGTAATCCTCGGCCTCCAGGCGCACCTCCAGCGGTGGGTCGAGCAATGGCATCAACGCTTCCTCGAAACGGTCGAACAGCCCGTGAATCAAGGGTTCCTTGCCGTGGAAGTGGTAATACAGATTGCCCGGGCTGATGCCCAGTTCGTTGGCGATCTCCAGGGTCGATACATTGGGCTCGCCCTGCGCATTGAACAACTGCAGGGCGCATTCGAGGATACGGTCGCGGGTTTTCATCCAGTGGTGGTGCTCATCGGGTCAGGACATAGGTGCCTGGCGCAGGGCCCAGCGGTGGATACGTGGCGTTGCCCAATTCCGTGCGTGGCGCCTTGAGCGGGCCGGAGCGCGGCGTGATCCACTCCAGCCACAGCGGCCACCAGCTGCCGTCACGGCGCTGTGCGTCATGGAACCAGGCACGCGGGTCGCTCGACAGCCTGGGGTTTTCCAGGTAGTACGCCTTGGGGTTGCCGGGCGGGTTGATGATGCTCTGGATGTGCCCGCTGTTGGCCAGCACGAACTGCCGGTCGCCACCGAGCAGCAAGGCCGAGCGATACACCGCGTCCCAAGGCGTGATGTGATCGTTGCTGCCAGCCACGGTGAAGCTGTCGAGGCCGACCTGCTTGAGGTCGATCGGTGTGCCGCACACTTCCATGCCAGCTGCGCGGGTCAGCGGGTTGACCTTGAAGAAGTCCAGCAGGTCACCGTGCAGCGCGGCCGGCAGGCGCGTGCTGTCGGCATTCCAGTAGAGGATGTCGAAGGCCGGCGGCGTCTTGCCGAGCAGGTAGTTGTTGACCCAGTAGTTCCAGATCAGGTCGTTGGGCCGCATCCAGGCGAAGATCCGCGCCACCTCCCCGCCGTCCAGCACACCGCGCTGGTACGAGCGACGCTTGGCCGCCTCGATCGTCTGTTCGTCGGCGAACAGGCTGGCCGGGCTGTCGAACTTGCTGTCGAGCAGGCTGACCAGGTAGGTAGCACTGCGTACCCGGCGCAATTGATGCTTGGCCTGCAGGTGGCCCTGCAGCGCCGCCATGGTCAAACCGCCGGCGCAGGCGCCCATCAAGTTCAGGTCGCGGCTGCCGCTGATGCTGCGGCAGGCGTTCAGCGCCTCTTCCAGCGCCTGTACATAGCTCGACAGGCCCCACTCGCGGTGGCGAGGGTCAGGGTTGCGCCAGCTGACCATGAACACCTGCAGGCCGTTCTTGAGCATGTACTGGACGAAGCTGTTGGTCGGCTGCAGGTCGAAGATGTAGTACTTGTTGATTTGTGGCGGCACCACCAGCACGGGCCGGGCATGCTGCTTTTCACTCATCGGCCTGTACTGGATCAGCTCCAGCTGGTCGTTGCGAAACACCACGGCGCCGGGGGTGGTCGCCAGGTTTGCGCCCACTTCGAAGGCGCGCTCATCGACCTGACGGGGCAGCCCGTCGTTGTGGCGAAGGTCGTCGAGCAAGTGGGCGACACCGCGCACCAGGCTCTGCCCACCGGTGTTGAACAGTTCCTTGACCGCCAACGGGTTGAGCAGCGAGTTGCTCGGTGCCAGCGCATCGTTGATCAGGTTGAACAGAAAGTGCGCACGGGCCCGGTCATCGTCGTCCAGGTGGCTTTCCTCGATCCACAGGCGGGTCTGTTTCTGCCATGCCAGGTAGGCCTGCAGGCCGCGTCGGTAGAACGGGTTCTGGCTCCAGGTCGGATCGTTGAAGCGTGCATCACGCGCGCTCGGCTGATAGGGCGTGTCGCCGAGCATCACCCTGCCCAGTTGTCCGCCCAGGGCCAGCAGGTGGCGGGCGGTATGCAACGGGTTGTGCAGGCCATGACGGCCAACACTGCGCAAGGTGGAAATCAGGTCGCGACCCCGCAAGCCGAGGATGGCGTTCTGTACGTTCATGCTGGTGGCGGGAAGCGTTGACGTTCCTTTGGCCGGTTTTTCTTTCATGGCAACAACTCCCTTGTCAGGCCACGGTCGTACTCATCAGTCGTGCTGTGCAACAGCAAGCAACAATTCAGCCACCAGAGGCCGGACGGGGGTGCATGACCGCGCGCTGACGCTCTTGCTGGAGAAACTTCATGATGATGGGTGCGACAGCCTCGGCCCGGGTGATCAGGAACAGATGACCGTCGTCGATAATGTGTAGCTGGGCATTGGGAATTCGCCAGGCCAGCAGGCGCATGTTGATCAGCGGAATCAATGGGTCGTCATCGCCCGCCAGCACCAGGGTCGGTTGCTGGATCTTGTGCAGCCAGTGGATGCTGGTCCAGCCAAGGCCGGCGAACAGTTGCCAGTAATACCCCAGCTTGCCGCCCGAGCGCACCTTGGCCGCATGGTGCATGGCCAGGTCGGGGTCACGGCGAAAACCGCCACCGTAGATCAGCGGCGCGATGCGGATGACATGCGATGGCTGCACGTAGCGCCTGGGGCTGGCCATCATCCACAGCACCTTGGGCTTGCCCGGCACCATCACCGCACCGGCGGCGGTGGCTGCCAGTACCAGCTTCTTGCAGCGCTCGGGGTAGTCGTGGGCGAATTGCTGGGCCAGCGCGCCTCCCCAGGACACACCGATGGCATTCACCTGGCCGTAGTCCAGGTAATCCAGCATGCGTGCGGTCAGCTTGGCCAGGCCGGGAAAGCGGTACGGGTGGCGCGGGGTGGACGAGCCCCCCACGCCGGGCACGTCGAAGGCAATGACTTCCAGGTCTGGGTCGAGTGCCTCGATGAAAGGGAACACCAGCTCCAGGTTGGCGCCGATGCCGTTGAAGATCAGCAGCGGCGTCAGGTGCGGCTTGCCCGGGCGCACCGCAGTACGGATGGATTGGTCGTCCAGCTCGACGGTGCGGAAGATGTAGGGTAGCGGCATGCGCGTGGCTCTATGGCTTGAAAATGTACCGTGGCACGCTCCAAGCGGCCACGGCATTGCGACTCAACGCTCGTGTACGTAAGTGCCTGGTGCTGCCTCGCCGGCGGCATAGGCACGGTTGCCCAGGCGCGTCGGGGCCTTTTTCAGGTCGCCAGCGCGCTCGCCCAGCCAGGCCTGCCAGTACAGCCACCAGGAATCGGCATGCTTTTCGGCGTTTTCCTGCCAGGCCACCGGGTCACCGGGGCGGTCGGCGCCGGTCATGAAGCGGGCCTTGGGATTGCCAGGCGGGTTGAGGATGCTCTGGATGTGCCCGCTGTTGGACAGCACGAACTCGATCTTGCCGCCGAACAGGTGCGCCGAGCGGTAGCACGATTGCCACGGGGTGATGTGGTCGGAGGTGCCGGCGACACTGAAGATGTCGCACTGGACGTTTTTCAGGTCGATGGCGGTGCCGCACACTTCCAGGGCTCCCGGGCGAGTCAGCGGGTTGTTCTTGAACAGTTCGATCAGGTCGCCATGGAACGCGGCAGGCAAGCGTGTGGTGTCGTTGTTCCAGAACAGGATGTCGAACACCGGTGGCTCGTTGCCGAGCAGGTAGTTGTTGACCCAGTAGTTCCAGATCAGGTCGTTGGGGCGCATCCAGGCGAACACCTTGGCCATGTCGCTGCCCTCGAGCACGCCGGACTGATAGGAGTGGCGCTTGGCGGCTTCGAGCGTCTGTTCGTCGACGAACAGTGCGACCTCGGTGTCCAGCGTGGTGTCCAGCACGCTGACCAGCAGGGTCAGGGCATTGACCTTCTGTTCACCCAGCGCGGCATAGTGGCCGACCAGCGCCGTGCAGGTGATACCGCCGGAACAGGCGCCAAGCATGTTCAGGTCTTTGCTGCCGGTGATCGCCAGTACCGCATCGACCGCCTCCTTCAGGGCGTCGATGTACGTCGACAGGCCCCATTCGCGCTGGGCCTTGGTCGGGTTGCGCCAGCTGATGATGAAGGTCTGCTGCTGCGAGCGCAGGCAGAAGCGCGCCAGGCTCTTTTCCGGGCTCAGGTCGAAGACATAGAACTTGTTGATCTGCGGCGGGACCACCAACAGCGGGCGGGTATGTACCTGCTCGGTGATGGGGTTGTACTGGATCAACTCCAGCACATCGTTGCGGTAGACCACGGAGCCTTCGCTGGTGCCCAGGTTCTTGCCGACCTCGAACGCGTCCATGTTGACCTGGCTGGGCATGCCGCCGTTGTTGACCACATCCTTGGCCAGGTTGGACAGGCCGTCCAGAAGGCTCTTGCCGCCGGTTTCGAAGAAGCGTTTGATGGCCGCCGGGTTGGACAGGGTATTGGTCGGCGCCATGGCCTCGGTCAGCAGGTTGATGACGAACTGGCCGCGGGCGATGTCCTGAGGCGACAGGTCACTGTTGCCGACCCACTCCTGCAGCTCCTTGCGCCAGGCCAGGTAAGTCTGCAGGTAACGGCGGTAAAGCGGGTTCTTGCTCCAGGCCGGGTCCTGGAAGCGACGGTCGTCACCTTCCGGGGCGAGGCTGGACTTGCCCAGCAGCACGTTCTTCAGCTCCAGGCCGAAGTGCGCCACATGCTTGGCACTGTGCAGCGGCTGGCGCACGGCCTGACGCAGCACGGTACGCGCAGAGCTCAGCAGGTCCTTGCGGCGGATGCCGATGACCGGGTTCAGCCCCAGGGTGTTTTCCGAGGCCTGCCGCGGCAACTCATCGTTGTTCTTGTTACTCATCTACGACGCTCCGTTGTCCTGAGACGAGTACCGGATTGCTGTGGCGCACTGCACAGCGGACAGCCCGGTACTGCTACCCGGGTGACCAGTGATAAGGAACAGCGGTGCTGCGGGCCGGATGCTTTCGGCGATGAGCTGCGGGGGATTCTGCGTGTGAAGACAGCCTGCTTTCGCTCGCGACCTCTACATACCGGCCAGTCCCTGATTGCCTTCAAGGCGATGCAGGGAACTTGCCAGCTCCATTGGTTACCCGACTTTCATGTAATGCGCAAGACAACCCGTTCAAGAGTTGTCTGTAAGGCATTCAAACAGATGAGATTAGAAAATGCGCTCTAAAGCCTGGAAGGCTTGCGCTAGAGCATGAGTTTGACCACCGATTCCGCCGGGTCGCGGGACTTGCCGGCCTTGTGCAGCTCTTCGAGGTAGTCGGCCCACAGCTGTTCCTGGCGCAGGCACAGCTGTTCGAGGTATTCCCAGGTGAACAGGCCGCTGTCGTGACCGTCGTCGAAGGTCAATTTCAGTGCATATTGGCCGGCAGGTTCCAGGCCGATGAGGCCGACGTTGATCTTGCCGAACTGCAGGATGGGGTTGCCGTGGCCCTGAACCTCGGCGGAGGGGGAGTGCACCCGCAGGAATTCGGCGGGCAGCTGATAGACCTCGCCGGGGGCATAGGTAAGGCTGAGGGTCTTGGAGGCTTTGTGCAGGTTGATGGCGGTGGGCAGGCGGGCCATGGTGGGAATCTCTCGGGAGCTGGTGGTGCAAGCTTCGAGTGATTCAGGCCATTGTGCAAGGGGGCTGCTGCGCAGCCCTTTCGCGACACAAGGCCGCTCCTACAGAAGATCGCGGTCTCTTGTAGGAGCGGCCTTGTGTCGCGAAAGGGCCGCGAAGCGGCCCCTGCGGTCTTACAGGATGTAGCGCGACAGGTCTTCGTTCTGCGCCAGCTCACCGAGGTGGCCGTTCACGTATGCAGCATCGATGACAATCGGCGCTTCGTCGTGGCTGCTGGCCAGGTCGCCGGCACTGAACGACAGCTCTTCGAGCAGGCGCTCGAGCAGCGTGTGCAGGCGGCGGGCACCGATGTTCTCGGTCTTCTCGTTCACCTGATAGGCAATCTCGGCCAGGCGCTTGATGCCGTCGGCGGCGAAATCGATGTTCAGGCCTTCGGTCTTGAGCAATGCACTGTATTGCTCGGTCAGCGACGCGTGTGGCTCTTTCAGGATGCGCTCGAAGTCTTCCGGGGTCAGCGCCTTCAGTTCGACACGGATCGGCAGACGGCCCTGCAGCTCCGGTACCAGGTCGCTCGGCTTGCTCAGGTGGAACGCACCGGAAGCGATGAACAGGATGTGGTCGGTCTTGACCATGCCCAGCTTGGTGTTGACGGTGCAGCCTTCGATCAGTGGCAGCAGGTCGCGCTGCACGCCCTCACGGGAGACATCGGCACCGCCGACGTTGCCACGCTTGGCCACCTTGTCGATTTCGTCGATGAACACGATGCCGTGCTGCTCGACCGCTTCCAGAGCCTTGCCCTTGAGTTCTTCCTCGTTGACCAGGCGGCTGGCTTCTTCGTCGCGCACCATCTTCAGGGCGTCCTTGACCTTCAGCTTGCGGGTCTTGCGCTTGCCTTTGCCCATGTTGGCGAACAGGCTCTGCAGCTGGTTGGTCATCTCCTCCATGCCGGGCGGCGCGGCGATTTCCACGCCCATGTTCTCGGCCACTTCGATCTCGATTTCCTTGTCGTCCAGCTGGCCTTCACGCAGGCGCTTGCGGAACAGCTGGCGGGTGTTGGAATCGGTGCTGGTCTGCGCGGCTTCCTCGCTGAAGCTGCTGACCCGCGCCTGCGGCAGCAGGGCGTCAAGGATGCGGTCTTCGGCGGCGTCCTCGGCACGGTGGCGCACGCGAACGATTTCCTGCTCGCGCAGCATCTTCAGCGCGGCATCGGCCAGGTCACGGATGATCGACTCGACATCGCGACCGACATAGCCCACTTCAGTGAACTTGGTGGCCTCGACCTTGAGGAATGGTGCGTTGGCCAGCTTGGCCAGGCGGCGGGCGATCTCGGTCTTGCCCACGCCAGTAGGGCCGATCATCAGGATGTTCTTTGGGGTCACTTCGGCGCGCAGCTCGACCGGCAGCTGCATCCGCCGCCAGCGGTTGCGCAGGGCAATGGCGACAGCGCGCTTGGCATCGTCTTGGCCAATGATGTGACGGTTGAGTTCGTGGACGATCTCGCGGGGGGTCATGGACATGATGAAAATGGTCCTCGAGCGGAGTAGGTCAGCGTGGAAAAGTCCCGCCATGAGCGGGACGCCAGAACAGCTGATTACTCGGCCAGGTCCTGCTCCTCGATGGTCAGGTTGTGGTTGGTGAACACGCAGATGTCACCGGCGATGTTCAGGGCAGTCTCGGTGATCTCCCGGGCCGACAGGTCGGTCTTGTTCAGCAGGGCGCGGGCTGCAGCCTGGGCGTAACCGCCACCGGAGCCCATGGCGATCAGGCCATCTTCCGGTTCGACCACATCACCATTGCCGGTGATGATCAGCGATGCATCCTTGTTGGCCACTGCCAGCATGGCTTCCAGGCGGCTGAGGGAGCGGTCGGTACGCCATTCCTTGGCCAGCTCGACGGCGGCACGCACCAGATGGCCGGAGTGTTTCTGCAGCTGGGCTTCGAAGCGCTCGAACAGGGTGAAGGCGTCGGCGGTGGCACCGGCGAAGCCGGCGATCACTTGACCGTTGTACAGGCGACGGACTTTCTTGGCGTTGCCTTTCATCACGGTGTTGCCGAGGGATACCTGGCCGTCGCCGCCCATGACGACTTTGCCGTTACGGCGGACAGAAACGATGGTGGTCAAGGGGAGAGTCTCCACGCAGCGGGGCAAAATTGCCTGATGCAGACTCATATGGGGGTGGGGGGAAGGATTTCAACCGCGGGGGATGAATGGTCGCCGCACGCTCAAGGTCGAGCGCGATCAATGTGGGAGCGGCCTTGTGTCGCGAAAGGGTCGCAAAGCGGCCCCGGCAATCTATGCAAGATGCCGAGATCCTGGGGCCGCTACGCAGCCCTTTCGCGACGCAAGGCCGCTCCCACAGGGTTACTCAGGCCTCGTGGCAGACGTGCCCATCGACCAAGGTATAATGCACCGCAGCCGGCAGGCAGTGGCCGATGAACGGGCAGTTCTCGCCACGCGACAGCCATTGCTCACCGGCAATCGTCGAGGCCTTGGCGTCGAACAGCACCAGATCGGCGGCGCTGCCGACTTTCAGCTCACCGGCCGGCAGGCGCATGGCCTTGGCCGGGCCGCTGCTCAAGCGGGCGAGCAGGGTCGGCAGGTCGAGCAGGCCGTCCTCGACCAGGGTCATGGCCAGCGGCAGCAGCAGTTCGACGCTGCTGATACCCGGCTCGGTGGCGCCGAACGGGGCCAGCTTGGCATCGCGCTCGTGGGGCTGGTGGTGGCTGGAGATCGCCTGGATCACCCCCGATTTCACCGCCGCGCGCAGGCCGTCGCGGTCGGCGGCGGTGCGCAATGGTGGCTGCACGTGGTACAGGCTGGAGAACTCACGCAGCGACTCGTCGGTAAGGATCAGCTGGTACAGCGCCACGTCGGCGGTCACCGGCAGGCCCAATTGCTGGGCCTGCTCGATCAGCCGTGCACCCCTGGCGCTGGTGATCTGGGTGAAGTGCGCACGCACGCCGGTCTGTTCCACCAGCAGCAGGTTGCGCGCCAAGGCTACGGTCTCGGCGGTCTCCGGGATGCCGGGCAGGCCGAGGAAGCTGGCCATGGCGCCTTCGTGGGCCAGGCCACCCTGGGCCAGGTCGCGGTCCTGTGAGTGGAACACCACGGTCAGGTCGAAAGTGGCGGCGTATTCCAGGGCACGGGCCAGGGTACGGTTGTTGGGGATTTCCTTCAGGCCGTTGCCGAAGGCCACGCAACCGGTGTCGCGCAGGGCAACCAGTTCGGCCAGTTGCTCGCCCTCCAGGCCCTTGGTCAGGGCGCCGATCGGGTAGACCTTGCTGTTGGCCGCTTCGCGGGCGCGGTCGAGGATCAGTTCGGCCACAGCCGAAGTATCCAGCACCGGCCTGGTCTGTGGTGGGCAGCACAGGCTGGTGACGCCACCAGCCACGGCGGCGCGGGTTTCACTGGCGATCGAGCCCTTGCGGCTGTAGCCCGGCTCGCGCAGCGAGACGCCGAGGTCGACCAGGCCGGGCGCGGCGATCAGGCCGCCAGCTTCGATCGTTCGGCTGGCGCTGAAGCCGGCCGGGGCGGCGCCGATTGCGGCGATGCGGCCGCCATCCAGGTGCAGGTCGGTGACCTGGTCCAGGCCGCTGACAGGGTCGATGACCCGGGCGCCAAGAATGCTGATGGTCACTGAGCGTTCTCCTGGTCGAATTGACGTTGCGCGTTCTGCCCGCTCATGGCCATGGACAGCACGGCCATGCGCACGGCGATGCCGTAGGTGACCTGGTTGAGAATCACCGAGTGTTTGCCGTCGGCCACCGCCGATTCGATCTCCACGCCGCGGTTGATCGGGCCCGGGTGCATGACGATGGCGTCGGGCTTGGCGCCGGCCAGGCGTGCGGTGGTGAGGCCGAACAGGCGGTAGAACTCGCCTTCACTAGGCAACAGGCCACCGGCCATGCGCTCGCGCTGCAGGCGCAGCATGATCACCACGTCGACGTCCTTGAGGCCTTCGGCAAGGTCGGTGTAGACCTTCACGCCGTACTGCTCGATACCGATAGGGATCAGGGTTTTCGGGCCGATCACGCGGATGTCCGGGCAGCCCAGCGCCTTCAGCGCGAGCATGTCGGAGCGCGCCACGCGCGAGTGCAGGATGTCACCGACGATCGCCACCGAGAGGTTCTCGAAGCTGCCCTTGTGACGGCGGATGGTCAGCATGTCGAGCATGCCCTGGGTCGGGTGCGCGTGGCGGCCGTCACCGCCGTTGATCACGGCGACGTCCGGGCACACGTGCTCGGCGATGAAGTGCGCGGCGCCGGAGTCGGAGTGACGCACGACGAACATGTCGGCAGCCATGGCTTCGAGGTTGCGCAGGGTGTCGAACAGGGTCTCGCCTTTGCTGGTCGAGGAGGTCGACACGTTCAGGCTGATCACGTCGGCCGACAGGCGCTGGGCGGCCAGTTCGAAGGTGGTGCGGGTACGGGTCGAGTTCTCGAAGAACACGTTGCACACGGTCTTGCCGCGCAGCAACGGGACCTTCTTCACGGCCCGGGCGCCGACTTCGAGGAACGAGTCGGCGGTGTCGAGTATCTCGGTCAGCAGTTCGCGGGGCAAACCGTCGAGCGAGAGGAAGTGGCGCAGCTGGCCCTGATCATTGAGCTGCAGCGGGCGCTTGGCGTCGATTGGCGTCATCGCGGGGGGACTCTTAAAGGGCGGAAGCGGTGGCGAGGTCCTGGCGCTCGAGGGCGAGCGGTGCGGGTCCGGTCAATTTTACCCGTTCATGGGCGGCCAGCGACAGGGTGGCGCCGAGTACATTGGGGCGGATCGGCAGCTCGCCGGCATCCAGGTCGAGCAGGCAGACCAGGGTGACACTGGCCGGGCGGCCATAATCGAACAATTCGTTGAGCGCGGCGCGGACGGTGCGGCCACTCATCAGCACGTCATCGATCAGCACCAGGTGCTGGCCTTCGACTTCGAATGGCAGCTCCGAGGGGCGCACCTGCGGGTGCAGGCCGTTCTGGCTGAAGTCATCGCGGTAGAACGACACGTCCAGGGTGCCGAGCGGGCTCTGGTCGGCCATTTCCGCCTGCAGGGCCTGGGCAACCCAGACGCCGCCGGTACGGATGCCGATGAAGCGCGGCTCGGTGATGTTGCGGCGGGCCAGATGGGCGCGAAGGTCGACAGCCATCTGCCGGATCAGGTCGGCGGGATTGGGTAGGCTCATTGCGTATCTCCTGGGGGGCGCCGAGGGCGTTGTGATTGCCCCGACGTAAACGCGGGAAAAATCAGGTATTGGCCTCCAGCCAGCCTTGCAGCAGCAGGGCGGCGGCGATGGCGTCGACCGGGTTGTCACGGTAGCTGCCGCGCTGGCCGCCACGGGCCATGCGCTCGCCCTTGGCCTCGAAGGTGGTCAGGCGTTCGTCGTGGGTGTGCACCGGCACGTTGAAGCGGCCATTGAGGCGGCGGGCGAACTTTTCCGCGCGCTCGCTCATTTCGCTGGGTGTGCCGTCCATGTTCAGCGGCAGGCCGACGACGATGGCATCGGGCTTCCACTCGCTGATGAGTTTTTCCACCTGGGCCCAGTCCGGCACGCCGTTCTGCGCCTTCAAGGTGCACAACTCACGGGCCTGGCCGGTTATCACCTGGCCGACGGCGACGCCGATCTGTTTGCTGCCGTAGTCGAAGCCCAGCAGCAGGCGTAATTCGGCCATCAGGCGTGCCCCGCCTGGCTGGTCAGCAAGCTGAGGTTGATCCCCAGGCTGCGGGCGGCGGCCCCCAGGCGTTGCTCGCTGGCCATGGCGAAGAGGATGTCCGGGTCGAACGGGCAGTTGAGCCAGGCGTTGTCGGCCAGTTCCGCTTCCAGCTGGCCCGCTTCCCAGCCGGCATAACCCAGGGTGATCAGGCTTTGCTGTGGCCCTACGCCTTCGGCGATGGCGAACAGCACGTCCTGCGAAGTGGACAGCGACAGGCCCTGCAGTTCGACGGTGGCCTGGTAGCTGCATTCGCTGCTGTGCAGGACGAAGCCGCGGTCAGTCTGCACCGGGCCACCTTGGTAGATGGGCACGTGCAAGGTGCTGGCCGGAGGTACCTCGTTGGGGCGCAACTGCTCGAGAATGTCGGCCAGGTTCAGCTCCTGTGGTCGGTTGACCACCAGGCCCATGGCGCCATTGGCGTTGTGCTCGACGATGTACGTGAGGGTCTGGGCGAAGTTCGGATCGGCCATGTGCGGCATGGCGATCAGGAACTGATGCTTGAGGTAGCTCGGGGTGAGGGTTTTCATGGGGGATAGTGTGGCGCCAGGTGGCGAGGCTGACAAGGTGCGGATATGTGTCAGATGTGCCGGCCTCTTCGCGGGCTCGCCCGCTCCCACAGGATTACTACAAGCCCGGGAATTGTGAGAATCCTGTGGGAGCGGGCGTGCCCGCGAAAGGGCCGTCGGATCAGTTACTGGACAGGCGGTCGCCGCGGGCGAAGCGCCAGGTGCGGATGATCTCCAGCCGGTCGAACTCGGCCAGGTCGCCGGTAAACGGCGCGAAGGGCGCCGCCAACCGCACGATCCGCTGCGCCGCCTGGTCCAGCACCGGCTGCCCGGACGACTCCAGTACCAGCACCTCGTACAGCGAGCCATCGCGGTTGATCGAAACCATCATCCGCAAGTTGCCGTAGATCTGTTGCCGGCGTGCCTCGTCGGGGTAGTTGAGGTTGCCCACCCGCTCGACCTTCTTGCGCCACTCTTCCTTGTACCAGGCGCCCTTGTCGCGCATGGTCGAAGCCGCATTGAGGCGGTGAATCTTCGGGCGCTTGGCGTACATCTGCTGTTCGTTGGACAGCTCCGCCTCAAGGCTGGCGATCTGACTCGACAATTGCGAGCTGTCGAAATCCGGGGTGGCCGCTGCCGGCTTGGGCTGCGGCTTGCTTTCCTTGGGCTTGGGCTCGACTTTCTGCGCTTTCGGCGCCTTGGTTGCCACGGCGGATTTCTCCGGCACGGGCGGTGGTGTTACTTCAGGCTTGGCGGCAGGCGGCGGGGTGACCTTGTTGATCTTGCTGTCCTGGAACGGCGCCAGCTCGGTGGTGGTCGGTACCGCTTTCTTTTCCAGGGTGCCGCTGCCCTGCTGATTGGCCTGGGCCTGGAAATCAGCCTTGTTCGGCGCCTTCTCGCTCTTGAAGGTGGCCAGGGTGATGTCCATGGTCTGGCGAATTTCGGCCGGTTTGACCACGGTAAAGCCCACGCCAAGGATCAGCGCCAGGTGCACCAGGGCAGCCACGAACAGGGTAAAGCCAAGCCGGTCCACCGGGCGAATGCGCGGTGGCAGCAGGTCGGAAGGGATGTCGGCAGGCAGCGTCATCAGGTATCCAGCAACCGCAAGGCGGGGCAGCAGCTCAGTCGAAAAGGACCGGCATCATACCCCACTCCGCGCATTTGCTCCGCGTCGGCGGTCAGCGCGCCTTGAGCTGGCGATCAATGGCATCCATCAGCTTGCCACCGATATCGGTGTTGTAGGCAGCGTCGATCTCGCGGATGCAGGTAGGGCTGGTGACGTTGATTTCGGTGAGCGAGTCGCCGATCACGTCCAGGCCGACGAACAGCAGGCCCTTTTCACGCAGGGTCGGGCCGACCTGGGCAGCAATCCAGCGGTCGCGCTCAGTCAGTGGGCGGGCTTCACCACGACCACCGGCGGCCAGGTTGCCACGGGTTTCGCCGCTGGCCGGGATGCGTGCCAGGCAGTAGTCGACCGGTTCGCCGTCGATCATCAGGATGCGCTTGTCGCCGTCCACGATCTGCGGCAGGTATTCCTGGGCCATGATCTGCTGGGTACCGTGCTGGGTCAGCGTTTCCAGGATGACCGACAGGTTGGGGTCGTCCTTGCGGTGGCGGAATACCGATGCACCGCCCATGCCGTCCAGCGGCTTGAGGATCACGTCACCACGGCTTTCGGCGAACTCGCGCAGGATGTCGACGCGACGGCTGACCAGGGTTGGCGCCATGCACTGCGGGAACTGAGTGGCGAACAGCTTTTCGTTGCAGTCGCGCAGGCTCTGTGGGCGGTTGACCACCAGCACACCTTCGCGCTCGGCCTGCTCCAGCAAGTAGGTGCTGTAGACGAACTCCATGTCGAAGGGCGGATCCTTGCGCATCAGGATCACGTCCAGCTCGGCCAGGGCGCTGTCCTGTTCATCGCCCAGTTCGAACCAGCGCGCGGGGTCGGCGAATACCTTCAGCGGGCGCATCTGCGCACGGGCCTGGCCGGCACCCAGATAAAGGTCGCGCTGCTCCATGTAGAACAGCTCCCAGCCACGGGCCTGGGCGGCCAGCAACATGGCCAGCGAGCTGTCCTTCTTGTAGGAGATGGACGCGATCGGGTCCATGACAATGCCGAGGCGAACGCTCATGGGGTGGTTCCTCTTGGCGGCCCGTGGCCGCGGTGAATCGAAAGAAAAGTGGCTCAGGGTGGCGCTGTGAACGCCGCGGGTCAAGGGGGGTGGCAGATGGAACGGGCCCCCGGAGTGTGCTAAAAATGCCCTCAGCTTCAAGCGTCAAGCCATCCGTGGCTTGTCGCCCACCTAGTGCAGCGATGGTAGCGCGACTTATGGAACAGCCCCTGAAGGTGATGGTGATCGACGATTCCCGCACGATCCGCCGCACCGCGCAGATGTTGCTCGGCGAAGCGGGCTGCGAGGTAATCACCGCCAGTGACGGCTTCGATGCCCTGGCCAAGATCATCGATCACCAGCCACAGATCATCTTCGTCGACGTGCTGATGCCCCGTCTGGACGGTTATCAGACCTGTGCAGTGATCAAGCACAACAGTGCTTTCAGGGACATCCCGGTGATTCTCCTGTCGTCTCGCGATGGCCTGTTCGACAAGGCCCGCGGCCGGGTGGTCGGTTCCGACCAGTTCCTGACCAAACCATTCAGCAAGGAAGAACTGCTCGACGCAATCAGGGCCCATGTGCCCGGTTTCGCCGCGCCCGAACAACCCGCACCCTGATCACGCCGCGCTGGCGCGGCTTTCAATGTCCTGATGGGGAACAGCATGGCCCGAGTTCTGATTGTCGACGACTCGCCGACAGAGATGTACAAATTGACCGGATGGCTGGAAAAGCATGGTCACCAGGTGCTCAAGGCCAGCAACGGTGCCGACGGCGTGGCCCTGGCCCGCCAGGAAAAGCCCGATGCGGTGCTGATGGACATCGTCATGCCCGGCATGAACGGTTTCCAGGCCACCCGCCAGTTGAGCAAGGACCCTGAAACCCGCGCCATTCCCGTGGTGGTGGTGACCACCAAGGACCAGGAGACCGACCGTATCTGGGCCACGCGCCAGGGTGCCCGCGACTTTCTGACCAAGCCGGTGGAAGAGGACGCGCTGATCGCCAAGCTCGAAGAAGTGCTGGGCGCTTGACCACCCGCCCACAGGGCGCGTCGCTGACCGCCTTCGAGCTGTTGCTGGACATCGACCGGCGCTGCCGCCTGCTGGTGGCCGACCAGCCGCCGCAGGACACGCGCCTGCAGCAATGGAGCGGCATCGGTTTTCGCGTCGCCGGGCAGTGGTTCGTCGCCCCCATGGGCGAGGTCGCCGAGGTGCTGCGCGAGCCACGCAGCAGCCGCGTGCCAGGCGTGCAGCCTTGGGTGTGCGGGGTGGCCAACCTGCGCGGCCGGTTGTTGCCGGTGATGGACCTGAGCAGTTTCTTCGGCCTTGGCCCCGCTGCGCCAGGCAAGCAGCGACGGGTGCTGGTGCTGGACCATGACGACCTGTTCGTCGGCTTGCTGGTCGATGAGGTGCTGGGGCTGCAACATTTCGCCCTGAGCAGCCTGGACCTGTCGCCCCCGCAACCATTGCTGCGGGCTGCTGCCCGCTTCGTGCAGGGGCACTTTCCGCGTGAACGCAACTGGGCGATCTTCAGCCCCTTCGCCCTGGCCCAGGCGCCGGGCTTTCTTGACGTGGCGCTATAGGACTTTCGAACGTGAACAAGCCGGCCACACCCGTCGCCCCCGCCAGCATGACCCCTCGCACGCGCAGCATCGTGCAGATCACCGTGCTGTTCGTGATCCTGATTCTGTCGATCATTCTGTTGTTCGCCAACTTCGCCTACCTCAACACCCAGGCCAATCACGACAAGCAGTACATCGGCCATGCCGGCGAACTGCGGGTGTTGTCCCAGCGTATCGCCAAGAATGCCACCGAGGCCGCGGCGGGCAAGGCCCTGGCCTTCAAGCTGCTGTCGGATGCGCGCAACGACTTCGAGCGGCGCTGGAGCTACCTGCGCGAAGGTGACAAGTCCACCGGCCTGCCAGCGGCGCCGCCTGCAGTGCGCGATGAAATGGAAGCGGTGCGCCAGGACTGGGAAAACCTGCGCAAGAACACCGACACCATTCTGGCCAGCGAACAGACCGTGCTGTCGTTGCATCAGGTGGCGGCGACCCTCGCCGAAACCGTACCGCAATTACAGGTCGAGTATGAAAAGGTGGTCGAGATCCTGCTGCAAAGTGGTGCCCCGGCCAATCAGGTCGTGGTAGCCCAGCGCCAGCTGCTGCTGGCAGAGCGTATCCTTGGGTCGGTCAATACCGTTTTGGCTGGCGATGACACCGCGGCGCAGGCCGCCGATACCTTCGGCCGCGATGCCAGCCGCTTCGGCCAGGTGCTCGAGGGCATGCTCGGCGGCAACCCGGCGATCCAGGTGACCCGCGTCGAGGACGCCGACGCCCGCGCGCGCCTGGCGGAAATCGCCGAGCTGTTCCAGTTCGTGGCAGGGTCTGTCGATGAAATCCTCGAAACCTCGCCCGAGCTGTTCCGCGTGCGCGAAGCGGCGGGCAACATCTTCAGCCTGTCGCAAACCTTGCTCGATGAGGCCTCGCACCTGGCCAACGGCTTCGAAAACCTTGCCAGCGGCCGCACCTTGGATACCGTCGGCGGTTATGCGTTGGGCCTGCTGGCGCTGGCGTCGATCATCCTGATCGGCTTGGTGATGGTCCGCACCACCCACCGCCAGTTGCAGGAAACCGCGGAAAAGAACGAACGTAACCAGCAGGCGATCATGCGCCTGCTCGATGAAATCGAAGAGCTGGCCGATGGCGACCTGACCGTCACCGTGTCGGTGACCGAAGACTTCACTGGCGCCATCGCCGACTCGATCAACTACTCGGTCGACCAGCTGCGCGACCTGGTGGCCACCATCAACCACAGCGCCGAGCAAGTCGCGGCTGCCGTGCAGGACACGCAGAACACCGCGCGCCAACTGGCCAAGGCCTCGGAGCACCAGGCCGAGCAGATCAGCGAGGCGTCCGAGGCGGTCGGCGATATGGTCGAGTCGATCGACCGGGTTTCCGCCCACGCCTATGAGTCGGCCAAGGTCGCCGAGCGCTCGGTGGCGATCGCCAACAAGGGCAACGAGGTGGTGCATAACACCATCAATGGCATGGACAACATCCGCGAGCAGATCCAGGACACCGCCAAACGGATCAAGCGCCTGGGTGAATCCTCCCAGGAAATCGGCGACATCGTCAGCCTGATCGACGACATTGCCGACCAGACCAACATCCTTGCCCTCAATGCCGCGATTCAGGCCTCGCTGGCAGGCGAGGCCGGTCGCGGCTTTGCCGTGGTCGCCGACGAGGTGCAGCGCCTGGCCGAGCGCTCGTCCTCGGCAACCCGGCAGATCGAAGCGCTGGTGCGGACCATCCAGGCGGACACCAACGAGGCCGTCATCTCCATGGAGCAGACCACCGCCGAGGTGGTGCGCGGTGCGCGGCTGGCCCAGGATGCCGGCGTGGCACTGGCCGAGATCGAGGGCGTATCGCAGAACCTTGCCGAGCTTATCCACAGCATCTCTGATGCAGCACAGCTGCAGACCTCTTCCGCAGGGCAGATTTCCCACACCATGGCGGTGATCCAGCAGATCACCGCGCAGACGTCCGCCGGCTCCAGCGCCACCGCCGACAGCATCCGCCACTTGGCGCGGATGGCCAGCGAAATGCGCCGCTCGGTCTCCGGTTTCACCCTGCCGGCGCCCGCCGAGCGAAGCTGAGGACCAGCCATGGCTTCTGCCGTCGTAAGCCCTGAACGCCACGATACCGTGGCCCTGGCCTGGACCCGGGCCGCCATCCTCGATTGCCTGGGCCAGGCCCGTCAGGCCCTGGAACGCTTTGCCGGCGAGACCGACGACTTGTCGATGCTGGCTTTCGTCGTGGATAACCTGCATCAGGTGCACGGCTGCCTGCGCATGCTCGAGCTGCGCGGTGCCGCCCGCCTGGCCGAAGAGCTGGAATTGCTGGCCAAAGCTTTGGCCGAGGGGCAGTTAAGCCCCCGCGGGGACTGCCTGGGGCCGCTGTTCCGCGGCCTGGAGCAGTTGCCGTCCTATCTGGAGCGGTTGCGCGGAGCGCGCCATGACCTGCCACTGGTGATGCTGCCGCTGCTCAATCAACTGCGCGCCTGCCGCGGCGTCGAGCCGTTGGCCCAGGCCAGCCTGATCAGCGGTGCCGCGCAGCGCTTTGCCGGCTCCGATGACCTGGCCAACCTCGACTTGTCCTTGGGCAACTGGCGGGAGCAGATGCAGGCCGGGCCGGGGCGTGACGCCTTGCGCTCGGTGATCAGCGCCCTGTGCGACGACCTGATGCGGATCAAGGAGCGCCTGGACCAGTTCGTGCGCGGCGACCGCCAGCACAGCGAGGACCTGGACGCACTGCTCGCACCGTTGCGCCATGTGGCCGACACCCTGGCAGTGCTGGGGTTCCAGCAGCCACGCCGGGTCATCATCGACCAGGTGCTGGCGCTGCAGGCCCTGGCCCAGGGGGAGCGCGTGGTGGACGACGCGGTATTGATGGATGTGGCCGGTGCGCTGCTGTATGTGGAGGCCACGCTCAACGGCATGGTCCTGCCGCTGGAGGAGGGCGGGCAGGGCGGCCTGCCCGGCTCGGACCTGGCCGAGATTCGCCAGCTGGTGCTGAACGAGTCACTGTCGGTGTTGCAGCAGGCCAAGGACCTGATCGGCGATTGCCTGGAATCTGGCTGGCCCCGTCAGCGCCTGCAGCCTCTGCCGGGGCTGTTGCAGCAAGTGCGTGGCGCGTTGGCGATGCTCATGCTGCCGGCGGCCGCCGAAGTGTTTGCCGGCTGTGCGGGCTATGTGCAGGGCTGGCTGCAGCACCTGGAGGAGGAGCCGCCTGCGGACGAGCTGACCCACCTGGCCGAGGCCCTAAGCGCCGCCGAGTGCTACCTGCAATGGCGGGTCGCCGACGCGCTGGCCGATGCTCAGCCGTTTCTCGACATGGCCCGCGCCAGCCTGACGGCGCTGGGCGTGCAGTGCACCCATGCGGGCCCGTCCGAGGCGCAGGATGGCAGCGATGGTATCGATGACGAATTGCGCGAAGTGTTCCTCGAGGAGGCCGGCGAATTGCTACCGGAGATCGAGCGACACTGGTTGCGCTGGCGCGCCGACAACAGCCTGCGCGACGCGTTGATCGAGGTACGCCGTGACCTGCATACACTCAAGGGCAGCGGGCGCATGGTGCATGCCGAGGCGGTAGCGGAGCTGGCCTGGGGCGGTGAACACCTGCTCAACCGGGTGCTGGAGGGGCGCATCGCCCTGACCCCGGAAGGCGCAGTAGCGCTGCAGCAGGTGTTCGTCCATCTGCCGGACCTGCTGGCCGACTTTGCGGCTGGCCAGTTGCCGCAATTGAGCGAAATCGAACAGTTGGCGAGCCACCTGCATGCCTTGGCCGAGAACGATACCCCGGCCAGCGCCGACATCGATGGCCTCGACCCGCAACTACTGGATATCTTCCGCAACGAGGCGCAAGGCCACCTGGCCAGCCTGGAAGGCTTTCTGCAGGGCGCCGACGGCCAGGGCAGCGAAGTCAGCGACAGCCTGCAGCGCGCCTTGCACACGCTCAAGGGCAGCGCTGCCATGGCCGGGGTCATGCCGATCGCCGAGTTGGCCACTGCCTTCGACCGCCTGGTACGTGAGTACCGGGGGCACCAGCTGCCGTTGCAGGCAGCGGAGATGCAGTGGCTGCACACCGCCCATGGTCTGCTCCTGCAGGGCCTGGCGCAGCTCGGCAGTACCCCTTTGGCGACCATCCCGGGGGCGGCGCAGCTGATCGAGCAGGTCGGCGAGGCGGTGGACCTGCGCCTGGCCAGCCTGCATGCCGAGCCTCAACATACACGCAGTGGCAAGCGCGACCCACAGCTGATCGCCAGTTTCCTGGCCCAGGCCATGGACATCCTGCTGGACGCCGAGTCGCTGCTGTTGCGTTGGCAACAGCAGCCCGGGCAGCGCGAACCGCTGGAGACCTTGCTCGATGAGCTGACCAGCCTTGGCCACGCCGCGCACCTTGCCGACCTGTGGCAGATGGATGCCATCTGCGAGGCACTTCTCGATCTCTACGGCGCGGTGGAGGAGGGCAGCCTGGGCGCCAGCCCGCGCTTTTTCGCCGTTGCCCTGCAAGCCCATGAAGCCCTGCTGGACATGCTCGACGAAGTGGCCGCCGGGCAGGCGCTCAGCCCACGGCCTGACTGTATCGACGCCCTGCGCGACGTGTTGGAGGGGGCGCTGGCGGCTGATGCCACCGGCTTGGTAAGCGCTGATGCGGTTACGCCGCTTGCTGGCGCGCTGGAGCACGAAGAGGATGCTGACAGCCCAGGCGACAAGGAGCTGCTCGAGGTGTTCCTCGAAGAAAGCTCGGACATCGTCGAAAGCGCCGCCGCAGCCCTGGCGCGCTGGCAGGCCGACCCGCGCAGCGGCGTCGAGGTGGAGAACCTGCTGCGTGATCTGCACACCCTCAAGGGTGGCGCGCGCATGGTCGAGATCAGCGCCATCGGCGATCTGGCCCATGAGCTGGAATTCCTTTACGAGCTGCTCGCCGCCGGGCGCCTGCCGCCGAGCTCGGCGTTGTTCGCACTGCTGCAGAACTGCCATGACCGCCTGGCGCATATGCTCGACGCCGTGCGCCTGGGCCAGCCGCTGCACACGGCTACCGCGCTGATCGACTACATTCGTAACTTCAGCAGTGCCGCACTGACCGACAGCGCGGCCAGCCAGGCCACGGCGGACACCGCACCCGCCGAAATACCGGTGGCGGCACCGGAGCGGGCGCCGGGCGACATGGTCAAGGTCGACGCCGAGCTGCTCGACGACCTGGGTAACCTGGCCGGCGAGCATTCGGTCATTCGCGGCCGTATCGAACAGCAAGTCAACGATGCCCAGTTCGCCCTCAACGAGATGGAAACCACCCTGGAGCGCATGCGCGACCAGCTGCTGCGCCTGGACATCGAGACCCAGGGGCGGATCAGCAGCCGCCAGGCGTTCGAGGGAGACGCCTACGAAGATTTCGACCCGCTGGAGATGGACCGCCATTCGCAACTGCAGCAGCTGTCGCGGGCCCTGTTCGAGTCGGCCTCCGACCTGCTCGACCTCAAGGAAACCCTTGCCCAGCGTGCCCAGGAGGCCTACAGCCTGCTGCAACAACAGGCCCGGGTGAACAGCCAGTTGCAGGAAGGCCTGACCGCGACCCTGATGGTCCCGTTCGAGCGCCTGGTGCCGCGCTTGCAGCGGGTCGTGCGCCAGGTGGCCAGCGAGCTGGGCAAGCAGGTCGAACTGGTGGTCGGCAATGCCGAGGGTGAACTGGACCGCAGTGTGCTGGAACGGATGGTCGCGCCACTGGAGCACATGCTGCGCAATGCAGTCGACCATGGCCTGGAAGCGCGCGAGATACGCCTGGCTGCGGGCAAGCCGGAGCAGGGCACCATTCACCTGAACTTGCTGCATGAAGGCGCAGACATCGTCATCGAAATGACCGACGACGGCGCCGGCGTGCCGCTGGAGGCGGTCCGGCGCAAGGCAATCAAGCGCGGCCTGCTGGACCCGCAGGCGCACCTGAGCGATCACGAGATCCTGCAGTTCATCCTGCGCCCGGGCTTTTCCACGGCGGAGAAGATCACCCAGATTTCCGGGCGCGGCCTGGGCATGGACGTGGTCCACGAAGAGGTCAAGCAACTGGGCGGCTCGATGAGCATCGAGTCGGCACAGGGCAAGGGCGCACGGTTCCTGATCCGCTTGCCGTTCACCGTGTCGATCAACCGGGCCTTGATGGTGCACCTGGGCGAGGAGCAGTACGCCATACCGCTCAACACCATCGAAGGCATCGTGCGTGTACCACCGGCCGAACTGGCCACCTGTTATCAGCTGGACGCCCCGCGTTATGTGTATGGCGGCCACGAGTACGAGTTGCGTTACCTCGGCGAGCTGCTGCAGGGGCTGCCGCGCCCAGTGCTGCTGGGGCAGAGCGTGCCGCTGCCGGTGTTGCTGCTGCATTCCCAGGAGCAGTCGTTCGCCATCCAGGTAGACAGCCTGTCGCCGAGCCGTGAGATCGTGGTCAAGAGCCTTGGCCCGCAGTTCGCCGCCGTGGCGGGTTTGTCGGGGGCGACCTTGCTCGGTGATGGCCGCGTGGTACTGATCCTCGACCTGCTGGGCCAGCTGCGTGGCCAGCAGCGGCGGCTGGCGCGTCTGCCGGGTGGCAGCGGGGTGCAGCGCACCTTGTTCGGCCCGGCACCCCGGCGGGCCACGCTGGTGATGGTGGTGGATGACTCGGTAACCGTGCGCAAGGTCACCAGCCGCCTGCTGGAGCGCCATGGCATGAGCGTGATGACGGCCAAGGATGGTGTCGATGCCATGGCCCTGCTGGAAGAGCACCGCCCCGATGTGCTGTTGCTGGACATCGAGATGCCGCGCATGGATGGTTTCGAAGTGGCCACCCGCATTCGCCGCGACGAGCGTCTGAAAGACCTGCCGATCATCATGATCACCTCGCGCACCGGGCAGAAGCACCGCGACCGGGCCATGGCCATCGGCGTCAACGATTACCTGGGCAAACCCTATCAGGAGTCGGTGCTGCTGCAGAGCATCGCCCACTGGAGCCAGACCCATGCTTGAACTGATTGCAGGGCAACGCAGCAGCCTCACAGGCCTGCTGCTGCCGCTGGGCGACCGTACGCTGGTATTGCCCAATGTCGCTGTGGTCGAACTGATCGGCCAACGCAACCTGGTGTGCGAACCGGGAGACCCGGCTTGGCACCTGGGGTGGATCGACTGGCGACAGCAGCATCTGCCGTTGATCGGTTTCGAGGCCGCCTGCGGCGGTGAGACGCCCTGTGGCGAGCGGGCGCGGATCGTAGTGCTGAATGCGCTCGGGGACACCGGCTTGCGCTACCTGGCAGTGCTGCTGCAGGACATTCCGCGCTCGTGCAAACTCGACAGCCAGCTCAACTATGTGGATGTGCCGCTGGGCAGCCTGGAGCTGGCCGCGGTGCAGGTAGGCGAGCAAGTGGCGCGTGTGCCGGACCTGGTCGGGCTGGAAAGGCTGGTGCGTGACGCTGAACTGCAACCTGTGCTTGGGTAGGATGTTCGGGCTCATGGCCCTTTCGCGGGTAAACCCGCTCTCACAGGTACTGCACTGCCCTTGAAACATGTGCGATCCCTGTGGGAGCGGGCATGCCCGCGAAGAGGCCGGAACAGGATGACTCAGGAACCCAGCCCACCTCAGGAGGTCTGTGTTTGCATGTACTACGGTGAACGCTTCAATGCCTGGACCCACCTGGTCGGTGCCGTCCTGGCCTGTATCGGTGCCATCTGGCTGATCGTCGCTGCTGGCCTGCAGGGCGACCCCTGGAAGATCGTCAGTTTCTCCATCTACGGCAGCACCTTGCTGTTGCTCTACAGCATCTCTACCCTCTATCACAGCACCCGCGGGCGGGCGAAGGTGATCATGCGCAAGCTCGATCACCTGTCGATCTACCTGCTGATCGCCGGCAGCTACACCCCGTTCTGCCTGGTCAGCCTGCGCGGGCCCTGGGGCTGGAGCCTGTTCGGCGTGGTCTGGGGCCTGGCGGTGATCGGCATGCTGCAAGAGATCAAGCCGCGCTCGGAAGCGCGTATCCTGTCGATCATCATCTATGCGCTGATGGGCTGGATCGTGCTGGTGGCGGTGAAGCCGCTGCTGAACAGCCTCGGTACTGCCGGCTTCACCTGGCTGGCGGCCGGCGGCGTGTTCTACACCGTCGGCATCATTTTCTTCGCCCTCGACAGCCGCTTACGCCATGCACATGGCATCTGGCACCTGTTCGTGATTGTCGGCAGCCTGATGCACTTCGTGGCGGTGTCGCTGTACGTGCGTTAGCTTTTTGTTTACGAAAAATCACCCCACAACTGCTGCGCTACCGACAGCGCTACCACCGGCGCTGTCTCGGTACGCAATACCCGCGGCCCGAGGCGTGCGGCATGGAAGCCCGCAGCCTTGGCCTGATCGACTTCCGCCTCGCTCAGGCCGCCTTCCGGGCCGATCAGGAACGCCAGCGTTGCCGGCTTGTCATGGCTGGTCAATGGCGCGGCGACCGGGTGCAGCACCAGCTTGAGCTCGGCCTCGGTGCCCTTGAGCCATTCGGCCAGGGTCACCGTTGGATGAATGACCGGCAGGGTCGAGCGGCCGCATTGTTCGCAGGCACTGATTGCCACCTGGCGCCAGTGGGCCAGGCGCTTGTCGGCACGTTCGTCCTTCAGGCGCACTTCACAGCGTTCGCTGACGATCGGGGTGATTGCGTTGGCGCCAAGCTCGGTGGCCTTCTGGATCGCCCAATCCATGCGCTCGCCGCGGGACAGGCCTTGGCCGAGGTGGACGTGAAGCGGTGAGTCGGGCTGGCCGGCCAGGGCCTGGTCGAGGTTGACGCGTACCGTCTTCTTTCCGACCTCGAGCAGTTGGCCGAGGTATTCCTGGCCACTGCCATCGAACAGTTGCACGGCGTCGCCAGGGGCCATGCGCAGGACGCGGCCGATGTAGTGGGCCTGGGCTTCGGGCAGGTCGTGCTCGCCAAGGCTCAGGGGGGCGTCGATGAAGAAGCGGGACAGTCTCATGGGTTTGCTCGGTATAAGAGAGACACAGATCCCTTGTGGGAGCGGGCGGGCCCGCGAATTAGGCACCGCGGTGCCTGGCAAGGGCTTCGCCCTTGTTCGCGGGCATGCCCGCTCCCACAGGGAAAGTGGTATGGCGAACGGTCGGATTTAGCCCGGGTCGCGGAAGTCGGGGTGGAAGTTGGCCGGTACGGCGACGCTGACGCTGTCGCGGGTGGCGATGTCGATGCCTTCGCTGGCCACTTCGGCGAGGAAGTCGATCTGCTCCGGGGTGATCACGTACGGCGGCAGGAAGTACACCACGCTACCTAGCGGGCGCAGCAAGGCGCCGCGGGTCAGGGCGTGCTCGAACACTTTCAGGCCACGACGCTCCTGCCACGGGTAGGCAGCCTTGGTGGTCTTGTCCTGAACCATCTCGATGGCCAGGGCCATGCCGGTCTGGCGGATCTCGGCGACGTGGGCGTGATCGGCCAGGTGCGCGGTGGCGCTGGCCATGCGCGCGGCCAGTGCCTTGTTGGCCTCGATCACGTTGTCCTGCTCGAAGATGTCCAGCGTCGCCAGGGCGGCGGCGCAGGCCAGCGGGTTGCCGGTGTAGCTGTGCGAGTGGAGGAACGCGCGCAGGGTCGGGTAATCGTCGTAGAAGGCCTGGTACACCTTGTCGGTGGTCAGGCAGGCGGCCAGCGGCAGGTAGCCACCGGTCAGGGCCTTGGACAGGCACAGGAAGTCCGGGCGGATGCCGGCCTGCTCGCAGGCGAACATCGTGCCGGTGCGGCCGAAACCAACGGCGATCTCGTCATGGATCAGGTGCACGTCATAACGGTCACAGGCTTCGCGCAGCAGCTTGAGGTACACCGGGTGATACATGCGCATTCCGCCAGCACCCTGGATCAGCGGTTCGATGATCACTGCCGAGAGGGTTTCGTGGTGCTCGGCCAGGGTCTGTTCCATGGCGGCGAACATGTTGCGCGAGTGCTCTTCCCAGCTCATGCCCTCGGGGCGCAGGTAGCAGTCGGGGCTTGGCACCTTGATGGTGTCGAGCAGCAGTGCCTTGTAGGTTTCGGTGAACAGGGGCACGTCGCCGACCGACATCGCGGCAATGGTCTCGCCGTGGTAGCTGTTGGTCAGCGTCACGAAGCGCTTTTTCGCCGGTTTGCCGTTGTTCTGCCAGTAATGGAAGCTCATCTTCAACGCCACTTCGATGCACGACGAGCCGTTGTCGGCGTAGAACACCCGGTCGAGCCCGGCGGGGGTCATGGCGACCAGGCGTTCGGACAGCTCGATCACCGGTTGATGGCTGAAGCCGGCGAGGATGACATGCTCCAGCTGGTCGACCTGATCCTTGATGCGCTGGTTGATGCGCGGGTTGGCATGGCCGAACACGTTGACCCACCAGCTGCTCACGGCATCCAGGTAGCGTTTGCCGTCGAAGTCCTCGAGCCACACGCCTTCACCACGCCGGATCGGGATCAGTGGCAGCTGCTCGTGGTCTTTCATCTGGGTGCAGGGGTGCCACAAGACCTTGAGGTCGCGTTGCATCCACTGATCGTTGAGGCCCATGGGCACTTCTCCTGGCTTACTGCCTGCTTTGACCGCGTAAGCCTAAGCAAAGCCAGGGGGCAGGACAACCGCTAGTGGTCAATGACGGCAGGTGCGGGTCCATTCCAGCTTGCGAATATGTACGGTGCCAGCCTGTGAAGTGGATATGGTCAGGCGACGGAAGGGTCCCTCGATGAGCTGATGATAGGGTTGGGTGGAGATCGGGCCCGGCCTGAAGTCGGTATAGCCGCTGCCGGACAGGGTGAGCCAGTAGAAATTGCGCGGTATCGGGGCGATCAGTTCCATGTCGCAGCCATCGGTATCCAGCAGCACCTGCACATCGTCGAAGTGCTGGTCGCTGACGACGTAATACTCCAGCCGCAGGCATTCGACTTCCTGGTTGAAGGTGATTTCCACGTCACTGTGCTCGCCAATCACCAGCTCGGTGCCTTCATTGCCTTTGAAGGCTTCATGCAGGCCGGTCCATGACGTACCGTTGGAGCGGATTTTCAGGCCTGAGGGGGTGCGTACCGTCTGGTTGTGCCACAAGAATTGCCTTTCTACCTGTGCGAAATGCTCCACATAGGTCATGGCGCAGCTCCTTTTGTCGGTTTTTTCAGCCAGCTTCGCCTAATGGCCAGAAGCCTGGCTACTGACAAAAATGCCAGTTGCCAGAGGCACTTGATGTCGCCGTGCTGGCAGGGTCCAGATACCTGACGTATTCTTAGCGCATCGACTCTCGGGGCATTCCCGCCTCTTCCCATCCCTGCTATTTCAACTCGGAGTTCGCCGACATGGCTGCTGCTTGGGTGCGCCTGTGCGCGTTGGTATTGATCGGTGTGTCCAGCGGCGCCGCGCTGGCAAAGGACAAGACACCTTCGGCAATCGTCGTGGGTGGCGGCCTGGCTGGCCTGACTGCGGCCTATGAACTGCAGAACAAGGGTTGGCAGGTCACCCTGCTGGAGGCCAAGTCAGGCATGGGTGGCCGTTCGGGCCTGGCCACCAGCGAATGGATCGGTAACGCCAAGGCCCAGCCGGTGCTGAACCAGTACCTTGACCGTTTCAAGCTTGAAACACTGCCCGCTCCGGAGTTCGTCCGTACCCCCGGCTACCTGATCGACGGCGAGTACTTCAGCGCCGCCGACCTGACCACCAAGCAGCCGGCTACCGCCGAGGCCCTCAAGCGCTACGAAAAGACCCTCGACGACCTGGCCCGTTCGATCGATGACCCGCTCAACCCGCAGGCGAACAGCACCCTGTTCGCCCTGGACCAGATCAACGTCGCCACCTGGCTCGACAAGCTGCAATTGCCGGCCACCGCACGGCAGTTGATCAACCAGCAGATCCGTACCCGCTACGACGAGCCATCGCGCCTGTCGCTGCTCTACTTCGCTCAGCAGAACCGCGTCTACCGCGGCGTCAGTGATCGCGACCTGCGTGCCGCGCGCCTGCCAGGCGGCAGCCCGGTGCTGGCCCAGGCATTCGTCAAGCAACTGAAGACCATCAAGACCAGCTCGCCGGTCACGGCGATCGTGCAGGACAAGGACGGCGTCAGCGTCAAGGTCGGCAGCACCGACTACAAGGCCGATTACCTGGTGATGGCGGTTCCTCTGCGGGCGCTGGCCAAGATTCAGATCACCCCAGGCCTGGACACCCAGCATATGGCGGCGCTCAAGGGCACCAACTACGGCTGGCGTGACCAGCTGATGCTCAAGTTCAAGCAACCTGTTTGGGAAAGCCGCGCGCGCATGTCGGGCGAGATCTTCAGTAACGCCGGCCTCGGCATGCTGTGGATCGAGCCGGCGCTCAAGGGCGGTGCCAACGTGGTGATCAACCTGTCGGGTGACAATGCGCGGCTGCTGCAGGCGTTCGGCGACAAACAGATGGTCGACCAGGTGCTGATCCGCCTGCATGCGTTCTATCCACAGGCTCGCGGTGCGTTTACCGGTTATGAGGTCAAGCGTTACAGCATCGATGCCGGCACCGGTGGCGCCTACCTGGCATACGGCCCAGGGCAGATCAGCAAGTACTGGCGCCTGTGGGAGCGCCCGGTGCAGCGCATCACCTTTGCCGGTGAGCACACCGATGCGCTCTACCCAGGCACCCTCGAAGGCGCCCTGCGCAGCGGCCAGCGTGCTGCCGGCCAGGTGCAGGACTTGCTCGCCGGCAAGTCGTTCGACCCGGCCAAGGCTGCGACCGTCGCGGCAGCGGCGACAGCCGGTGCCGCTGTGGCGAAGAAGGACAATGGCGGCGGTTTCTTCTCGCGCCTGTTCGGTGGTTCCGACAAGCCTGAGGTCAAGGCTGCGCCGGTTGCCAAGGTGGAGCCCAAGGTTGAGGCAGGCGCGCCAGCACCGGTACCCGCAGCAGCCCCTGTAGCGCCTGCCCCTGCTGAAATCGTCAAGGAAGAGCCAGCCAAGCCCGCCGCGACGAAGGCTGCGCCAGCCAAGCCGGTACCGGCCAAGCATGCACCGGCACACAAGCCTGCGGCCAAACAGACGAAAAAGGCCGTCGAGCCGAAGAAAGCCACGGTCAGATCCGAGCCGGTGAAGAAGGCGGTGAACAATACTCAGGCCAAGGCCAACTGAATCCTGTAGCGGCCTCTCGCGGGTAAACCCGCTCTTACAGGGAGCGGGCGCGTCCGCGAAGAGGCCGGTACTGGCAACCACAAACTCTCCACCTATTGTTAATGTTTCCTTAATAGGTAACTTACACACTATTCATCGTATTTCTCGATAATCCAAAGCAGTTTTTTAAGCTTTTATTCGATACGTTACGCGCTAGTCTGTGCACAGCTTTCACGGGGAACTACGTCATCATGCAATTGCGCAATTCACCTTCTCGCTATGGCGTGGTCAGCATCGTCCTGCACTGGGGCGTTGCACTGGCAGTCTTCGGCCTGTTCGGCCTGGGCCTGTGGATGGTCGATCTCGGCTACTACGACCCTTGGCGCAAGGCCGGCCCTGACCTGCACAAAAGCATCGGCCTGGTATTGCTGGCGGTGATGCTGTTGCGTGTGGTCTGGCGTTTCATCAGTCCGCCACCGCCGGCACCGGCCAACCACGGGGCATTCACCCGCGTGGCGGCCAAGCTGGGGCACCTGGCGCTGTACCTCGGGCTGTTTGCGGTGATGATCGCCGGTTACCTGATTTCCACTGCCGACGGCGTCGGCATTCCGGTGTTCGGCCTGTTTGACGTGCCGGCGCTGATCAGCGACCTGCCCGACCAAGCGGACGTCGCCGGCGTGATTCACCTGTGGTTGGCATGGGGCCTGGTGATCTTCGCCGTGCTGCATGCCCTGGCGGCCCTGAAACACCATTACATCGACCGTGACGCGACCCTGACCCGCATGCTGGGCCGCAAAGCTTGACTCTCAACCTCAATTGCATAGGAAGGAAGTAAGGATGTTGAAAAAGACTTTTGCCGCTCTGGCGCTCGGTACCGCTCTGTTCTCCGCCGGCCAGGCCATGGCTGCCGAGTACAAGATCGACAAGGAAGGCCAGCACGCGTTCGTTGATTTCAAGATCAGCCACCTGGGCTACAGCTTCATCACCGGTACCTTCAAGGACTGGGATGGTAACTTCAGCTGGGACCCGGCCAAGCCTGAAGCCAGCAAGATCGATGTCACCCTCAAGACTGTGAGCGTAGATACCAACCACGCCGAGCGGGACAAGCACATCAAGAGCAAGGACTTCCTTGACGTAGCCAAGTACCCCACTGCCACCTTCAAGTCGACCAAGGTGACCCCGACCGGCAAGAACGCCGAAGGTCAACTGACTGCCGATGTCGCCGGTGATCTGACCCTGACTGGCGTGACCAAGCCGGTGGTGATCAAGGCCACCTTCATTGGTGAAGGCAAGGACCCATGGGGCGGCTACCGTGCCGGCTTCGAGGGCAAGCTCGATATCAACCGCAAGGATTTCGCGCCGAAATCCATGGACCTCGGCCCGCTGTCCGAAAAAGTTGAGCTGTACTTTGTGTTCGAAGGTGTTCAGCAGAAGTGATATTGCTGAACAGGCAATAAAAAACGCCGCCCATTGGGCGGCGTTTTTTTATGCCTGATGCATGAACTCAGCCTTTGCGGGTGAGCAGCGCAGGTCGCTCACCACGCGGGCGGCTCGGCAGCTCATCCAACTGCTCTGGCGTCGGGTAACGGTCGAGCTTGGATTCCTTGCGGATGATCACGGGCTGGTGCTGTTCGCGGGGGCTGCGTACTGCCGGCTCCTGGCGCGATGCATCGTTACGCCCGGCCGAACGGTTGCGGCCCGCGCCATTGTTGTCACGACGTGCACCACCACCACCGTTGCTGTTGCGTGGGCGCTTTTCGCCACTGCCGCTGCGCTGCTGGCCGCCAGTGTTGCGGCCTTGGCCACCACCGTTGTTGCTGCGCTGGCTTGCGCCTTGGCTCTGGCCCTGGCCTTGACCTGCACCACCCGGACGGCGGTTGCGGCCTTGGCCCTTAGCGTTCTGGTAAGGGCTGACGTAGTCGGCGCGGTTCCCGAAGTTGTCGATATCGTCGTCCAGGAACTCCTCTGGATCTCGGTCGGCAGCCGGTTTCGGGATAGGGCTGTTGCTGGTCTGCTGTTGCTGGCGCGGCTTCTTGTCACGCGGCTTGCGTTGCTGCTGTTGCTTGTCGCCAGACTTTTCCTTGTCGGCCGGCTTGTCCGCAGCCTGCGGCTTGGCCTTGCCTTTATCCTTGCCCTTGTCCTTGCGGCCGCCATTGGCATCTTTGCCGCCTTCGCCGCGAGCCTGCTGGTTGCGACCGCCGCGGCCGCTGTTCTGCTGGCGTTCGCGCACTTCAGGCTTTTCAGCTTCTACCTGGCTGGCGTCGAAGCCCATCAGGTCGCCATCCGGGATCTTCTGCTTGGTGACCCGCTCGATGCTCTTGAGCAGTTTTTCTTCATCCGGCGCAACCATCGAGATGGCCTCGCCCGAGCGCCCGGCACGGCCGGTACGGCCGATGCGGTGCACGTAGTCTTCCTCGACGTTCGGCAGCTCGAAGTTGACCACGTGGGGCAGCTGGTCGATGTCCAGGCCTCGGGCGGCGATGTCGGTGGCCACCAGCACGCGTACGCTGTTGGCCTTGAAGTCGGCCAAGGCCTTGGTGCGGGCGTTCTGGCTCTTGTTGCCGTGGATAGCGGCAGCGGTCAGGCCGTGCTTTTCCAGGTACTCGGCCAGGCGGTTGGCGCCGTGCTTGGTGCGGGTGAATACCAGAACCTGCTCCCAGGCGCCCAGCGTGATCAAATGCGCCAGCAGGGCGCGTTTGTGGCTGGCGGGCAGCCGGTAGACGCGCTGCTCGATACGCTCGACGGTGGTGTTTGGCGGGGTGACCTCGATACGCTCCGGGTTGTGCAGGAGCTTGTCGGCGAGGTCGGTGATGTCTTTGGAGAAGGTCGCCGAGAACAGCAGGTTCTGGCGCTTGACCGGCAGGCGGGCAAGGACCTTCTTCACGTCATGGATGAAGCCCATGTCGAGCATGCGGTCGGCTTCGTCGAGGACCAGGATTTCAACGTGGGCCAGGTCGACCTTGCCTTGGCCGGCCAGGTCGAGCAGGCGCCCCGGGCAGGCGACGAGCACGTCGACACCCTTGGCGATGGCCTGGATCTGCGGGTTCATGCCGACGCCGCCGAAGATGCAGGCGCTGACCAGTGGCAGGTCGCGGGCGTACACCTTGAAGCTGTCGTGCACCTGGGCGGCGAGCTCGCGGGTTGGGGTCAGGACCAGGACACGCGGCTGGCGTGGGCCATGACGCTGGGATTTGTCGGGGTGGCCGGCCGGGAACAGGCGCTCAAGGATCGGCAAGGCGAAGCCGCCGGTTTTACCAGTACCAGTCTGTGCGGCAACCATCAGGTCGCGGCCTTGCAACACGGCGGGAATGGCCCGCTGTTGCACCGGGGTCGGCTGGGTGTAGCCCGCAGCCTCGATAGCGCGGACAAGAGCCTCGGAGAGACCGAGGGAAGCAAAGGACATGGGCAATCCTGTTCTCGTGTGGGCTGGGCCCGTTGGGATGTTCTGCCTGGCGCGACGGGCATCCAAGGGATGCGATCGCGTCCGGTCCAGCTGGGCTTTCACTGCGCATCCGGGAAGCGGAGGGTGGACGCCAAGGGGCGTCGATGCCGATCGGGATGCCTGTTGCGAGGCCGAGCGTCCGGGCGTGAGCCGGGCGGGAAGGCCCGAGTATAACAGAGCTGACGCCGCGTGCTGCTTTCCTGCTGCTCAACGGTGCCGGCAAGACTGCCAGCATCGTAAGCAGTAGGGGGCACCGCAAATGGGCGATGCGTGGCGTGGCGCGGGATCACGTGCTCGCCAAGGGTAAGGCCAGTGAAGATCAAGCCCCTGTTTCAGGCCTCAGCGATCGGAAGAACGCAGCAGGTGCGCCTCGATATCCTTGCGCCGGCCGCCCAGTGACAGGCGCAGGCTCGGGTGGCGCAGGCACTGACGCAATTGCTCGGGCTCGATGCGCCCATGGCGTTCGTTGAAGTTCTCCAGCGCCTTGTCCCACCAGGCCGTTGCACAAGCGCGATCGAACTCGTTGGGGTAGGGGTAGCAGCCATACAGCAGTTCGCGCACGAACTGGCGCTCGCGGCTGGGCATGGTCAGGCTCAAGGCTTTGTAACCCAGACGCTGCAAGGTCGGAGGGCGTGGCAGCTGGTCGTTGACCAGTGCCACATCGGCAAGCGCCGCCGGCCCCAGTGGGTTATGGCCGTGCTTACCCAGCCAGGCCTGGATCTTGGCGCGGAACTGGGCCTTGCGGCTCCAGTAGTGATGAATGACGTCGGTGCATTCGGCCAATTCCATCTTGCGGTAAGCGGCCACCGCCAGGCAGAACTCTTCCAGGGTGTAGGCAGTGCGGGCCAATGGGTAGAACTCGTCCATCATGGCAATCGAGCGGTCCAGCACGTCGCTGTTCTCGGCGCACAGGCCGATCACGCCCGAGTTGACCAACGGCATCTGGCAATCGGCCAGGCCACGTGGTTCGAGAATGCCGAGCAGATTCTTGTACAGCAGGCACTGCTGGTTCGCACCGTAGCGCGCGCCAATGGCATTGCACAGCAGCGTGCCTGGCTTGACCCGCTGGAACAGTTGCAGCGGCGACTTGCGGAAGAAGGTATCGGTGTCGATCAGCACGGCCTGGGGGTGTTGCTGCAGCACTTGGCGCAACAGCACGTGCTTGCTGCGGAAGTGATAACCGTGGGGCTGGTTCCAGGCCTTGCGGGTGGCCTCGTCAAGCAGATGAACGGTTACGGGCAGTTTTGCGTAAGGCTCGGCTTTGTCGGTATAGACCTGGATGTCGATGGCCAGGTTGGTATTGCCCCCCAGATTCGCAATAGCGCTGACGATGCTAAAGCAGGCTTCCTGATGATAGGTGGCCGGGCCGAACGCCAAGTAGACGAGCTGAGGGCGAGATGGCAGAAAATGTTGCATTGCAGACGACACCTATCAAAGCCACAAAATAAATAAGGCCCTAGTCTACGACTAAAGCCTTAATTGTTTGAGAATTTGATGACGCCAAAAAGTTTCAGCGTGGCAGTTTCAGATTGTTCCAGATCGCCAGGCTCGCCTCGGCCTGGTTGAGGGTGTAGAAGTGCAGGCCCGGTGCGCCGCCTTGCAGCAGTTGTTCGCACATGCGGGTGATGACTTCTTCGCCAAAGGCCTGGATGCTCGCCGTATCGTCGCCGTAGGCTTCCAGCTGCTTGCGAATCCAGCGCGGGATCTCGGCGCCGCACGCATCGGAGAAACGCGCCAGTTTGCTGTAGTTGGTGATCGGCATGATGCCGGGCACCACCGGGATGTCCACGCCCATCTTCTGCGCCCGCTCGACGAAGTAGAAATAGCTGTCGGCGTTGAAGAAGTACTGGGTGATGGCGCTATCGGCACCGGCCTTGACCTTGTGCACGAAGTTGCCCAGGTCGGCCTCGAAGTTGCGCGCCTGTGGGTGCATTTCCGGATAGGCCGCTACTTCCAGGTGAAAGTGGTCGCCGGTTTCCTGGCGGATGAACTCGACCAGGTCGCTGGCATAGCGCAGCTCGCCACTGGCCATCCCCATGCCCGACGGCAGGTCGCCACGCAGGGCGACGATGCGCTTGATGCCGGCGGCCTTGTATTCGGCCAGCAGGGCGCGCAGCTCGTCCTTGGTGTCACCCACGCAGGACAGGTGCGGTGCGGCAGGGACCTTCACTTCGCTTTCCAGCTGCAGCACGGTGTTCAGTGTGCGGTCGCGGGTCGAGCCACCGGCACCGTAGGTGCAAGAGAAGAAGTCCGGATTGTACGCGGCCAGCTGGCGGGCCACGCCCATCAGCTTTTCGTGACCGGCGTCGGTCTTGGTTGGGAAGAACTCGAAACTGTAACGGCGATCTTGGGACATCTGGCGTTCCTCGAGCAGCAAGCCTCAAGCAGCAAGCTGCAAGTAAAAGCCAGATCGGTGATGGCCGATCTGGCTTGGGCATCGTTCAGGTTTCGGCGTTGAAGCGTGTCGCTTCAAGCCTGCCGCTTAGTAGCGGTAGGCGTCCGGCTTGAACGGGCCTTCGACGGTCACACCGATGTACTCGGCCTGTTGCGGGGTCAGCTGGGTGACCACGCCACCGAAGCCGCGGACCATTTCCAGGGCCACTTCTTCGTCGAGTTTCTTCGGCAGCACTTCCACGGTCAGGCGCTCGGCCTTCTTGGCAGCTGGCAGTTCGGCGAACTTCTGCTCGAACAGGAAGATCTGTGCCAGCACCTGGTTGGCGAACGAACCGTCCATGATGCGGCTCGGGTGGCCAGTGGCGTTACCCAGGTTCACCAGACGGCCTTCGGCCAGCAGGATCAGGTAATCGTCGTTCTGCGGGTCAAAAGTACCCGCGCCGGTGCGGTGAATCTTGTGAACCTGCGGCTTGACCTCTTCCCAGGCCCAGTTCTTGCGCATGAAGGCGGTGTCGATCTCGTTGTCGAAGTGGCCGATGTTGCAGACCACGGCACGCTTCTTCAGGGCCTTGAGCATGTTGGCGTCGCAGACGTTGACGTTGCCGGTGGTGGTGACGATCAGGTCGATGCGGCCCAGCAGGTCGGCGTTGATGCCGGCTTCGGTACCGGTGTTGATACCGTCCTTGAATGGCGAAACGACTTCGAAGCCGTCCATGCAGGCCTGCATGGCGCAGATCGGGTCAACTTCGGTGACCTTGACGATCATGCCTTCCTGACGCAGCGACTGGGCCGAGCCCTTGCCCACGTCACCGTAGCCGATGACCAGCGCTTGCTTGCCCGACAGCAGGTGGTCGGTGCCGCGCTTGATGGCATCGTTCAGGCTGTGACGGCAGCCGTACTTGTTGTCGTTCTTGCTCTTGGTGACCGAGTCGTTGACGTTGATCGCCGGGACTTTCAGCTCGCCTTTGGCCAGCATGTCCAGCAGGCGGTGCACGCCGGTGGTGGTTTCTTCGGTCACGCCGTGGATCTTTTCCAGCATGGCCGGGTATTTCTTGTGCAGGATTTCGGTCAGGTCACCACCGTCGTCCAGCACCATGTTGGCGTCCCAAGGCTGGCCATCCTTCAGGATGGTCTGCTCGATGCACCACTCGTATTCCTGCTCGGTTTCACCTTTCCAGGCGAATACAGGAATGCCGGCGGCGGCGATGGCGGCAGCGGCCTGGTCCTGGGTGGAGAAGATGTTGCACGACGACCAGCGGACTTCGGCGCCCAGTGCGACCAGGGTTTCGATCAGCACGGCGGTCTGGATGGTCATGTGGATGCAGCCGATGATCTTCGCGCCCTTGAGCGGTTGCTCGGCTTGATACTTGCGGCGCAGGCCCATCAGTGCGGGCATTTCCGATTCGGCGATGATGACTTCCTTGCGGCCCCAGTCGGCCAGGGAAATGTCGGCGACCTTGAAATCGGAAAAACCAGCAGGCGTGTTTACAGCGCTCATGAGAGCCTCCATTCGTAGTGTGCGAATGGGCGCCGTTGTGCGTTGAGCGTCCGCTTCAGCGGACAACGCCCCAACCGAGCCTGACAGGCCGAGCCTGCTGCAGCGCCCCTCGGATGGGTGGCGGGATGGCCGCCACTGTGAGCAGCCATGAGAACGGCTGCGATTATAGCCGTGGCTGTGTGACACACCCAAGGCTTTCTGTCGATTTATCGCGACGATAGTCGATGTTCAATGGAGCGGCGGCGGCCGCTCTGCCATCATTACTTCACGTTAGCCAAGCCGGTCAGGAGTACAGATGAACTTTCACACCCGCAAGTGGGTTAAACCCGAAGACCTCAACCCCAACGGCACGCTGTTCGGCGGCAGCCTGCTGCGCTGGATCGACGAAGAAGCGGCAATCTACGCGATCGTCCAGCTAGGCAACCAGCGCGTGGTGACCAAGTACATGTCGGAGATCAACTTCGTCAGCGCCTCGCGCCAGGGCGACATCATCGAACTGGGCATCACCGCCACCGAGTTCGGCCGCACCTCGATCACCCTCAAGTGTGAAGTGCGCAACAAGATCACCCGCAAGAGCATTCTGACGGTCGACAAGATGGTTTTCGTCAACCTGGGTGAGGATGGCCTGCCGGCGGCCCATGGGCGGACCGAAATCAAGTATATCCAGGACCAGTTCCCGGACTCCGCAGTCGAATGACGCTGGGGCCGCAGGGCGGCCCCAGCGTTTTCAAGGCTGTACGCTGACCTTGCGCACCACGCGCCCGATGCTCAAACCCTGCACCAGGATCGACGACAACACCACGATGTAGGTGATCGATAGCAGCAGGTCGCGTTCGTCGCCCATTGGCAGCGACAGCGCCAGTGCAACCGACACGCCTCCCCGCAGGCCGCCCCAGGTCAGCACACGGATGGTGCCTTGGGGCACCGGCCGCCAGCGCCGCAACAGCACGATCGCTGGGGCTACGGTCAGTAGCCGCGAGAGCAGCACTGCCAGCGCCAGCACACCACCCGCCGCCAGGTGCAGCCAGTTGAACGGCAGCAGCAACAGCTCCAGGCCAATCAAGGCGAACAGCAGGGCATTGAGCATGTCGTCGATCAGTTCCCAGAAGCCGTCCATATAGCGGCGGGTCATGTCGTTCATCGCCAGGTTGCGGCCCAGGTTGCCGATGATCAGCCCCGCCACCACCATGGCGATCGGTGCTGAAACATGCAGCTCGTAGCACATCGCCGAGCCACCGATCACCAGTGCCAGGGTCAGCATGACCTCGACCTGATACTGCTCGACGCTCTTGATCATGCGGTAGGTGGCATAGCCGATCACACCGCCGAACAGCACCCCGCCGATGGCTTCGCGGGCGAACAACAGGGCGGTGTCGGTGACGCTCGGCGTTTCGCCCAGCTGAATGATGCCCAGCAAAACGGTGAACACCACGACCGCGGTACCGTCGTTGAACAACGATTCGCCGACGATGGTGGTCTTCAATGGCTTGGAGGCGTTGGCGGTGCGCAGCGCACCCAGCACGGCGATCGGGTCGGTCGGGGAGATCAGCGCGCCGAACAACAGGCAGTAGATCAGCGGCACCTGCCAGCCGAACAGGGCGAACACCCAGTGCGACAGGTAGCCGATCACCACGGTGGCGATCAGCACGCCCAGGGTGGCCAGCAGGCCAATCGGCCAGCGGTAGCTGCGCAGGTCGCTGAGGTTGACGTGCAGTGCCCCGGCGAACAGCAGGAAGGCCAGCATCCAGTGCATCAGCAGGTCGTTGAAATCGATCTGGTTCATCAGGCCTTCGACGCGTTCTTCCAGGCCGGGGAAGCCGATCAGGCTCAGGCCCTGCAGGATGAGGGAGAACAGTAACGCCGTGACCATTACGCCGATGGCGGGTGGCAGGCCGATGAAACGGTAATTCACATAGGTGAGGAGGGTGGTGAGGCAGATAAACGCGGCAACTAGTTCAAGCATCCCGAATCCTGTGACAGTGGCTTCCAAGTCGTTACCCGAATGGCTCGGGCAGTTCTTTGATGATCTGGCGAGGGGGTCGGGACACAGGATTTGACCAGGATTGTTGGAAACGTTCCGAGCGTTCACTGCTGAAGGTTCCATTAGGGCGGCCAGGTGCATGCCACAGCATTTTCAGCGCCTGTAAGATCGAGCGCCGCCCGCGCGGCGCATCGCGGGCAAGCCCGCTCCCACATCTGTTTCGGGCCAGTCACTCCTGTACCGCCAACAGGGCCCGCCTTGGTGCATGACTGAAGGTCGATGATAAGCAGTGACGCATGGCTGAAGGCCGATGGTAAGCAATGGTGCCCGCCTTGATATGGAAGGGGACAAACAAGGCGGTCCCTGATGGCTTCACAGTAGAGATTGGCCCGAAACAAATGTGGGAGCGGGCTTGCCCGCGATGCGCCGCGCGGGCGGCGCTCGATCTGACAGGCGCTGAATCGCTCCCGGCGTACACATCCCAGGCAACCTGCGGCCCAACGCTATATATTCATCCCTCAAAAACGTCACAAGGATCCAGAGGCGTGCTGGCAACTTCCCTGGTATTGGTCGCCGCCCTGCTGCACGCGACCTGGAACACCTTGATCAAATTCAGCGCCGAGCGCCTGCTGGTGATCGCCAGCATGGACGTCGTGGCGTTGCTGTTCGCCGTGTGCGCCGTGGCCTTCACCGAGTTTCCGCCCGCCGAGATCTGGCCTTGGCTGCTGGCTTCGGCGCTGGCCGAGCAGTTGTACCGATTCCTGCTGATCCAGGCCTATCGGGTCGGTGACCTGGGGCTGGTCTATCCTCTGATGCGCGGCCTGTCGCCGCTGGTGGTACTGGGGCTGACCCTGGCGTTTGCCGGTGAGTCGCTCAGCCAGCAGCAGATCATCGGCATCCTGCTGATCCCGTGTGGCATGGCTTGCCTGTTGTGGCAAGGAGGAGGGGGTGATCGGTTGCCCTGGTCGATGTTGCCGGTGGTGGCGCTGATCGGCCTGTGTATCGGTTGCTACACCTGGTTCGATGGCCAGGCGGTGCGTTTGTGGGGGAAGCCTTGGGACTACCTGGTGTGGTTGACGCTGCTCAGCGCCTGGCCATTCCCGTTGCTGGCCGGGGTGGCGCGGCGGGCGCCATTCATGCTGTTCTGGCGCACCCAGTGGCGTTTGGGGTTGGCAGTGGGCTTTTGCGTACTGTTCAGTTACGCACTGGTGTTGTGGGCCATGCACCTGGGGTCGGTGGCCGAAGCGGCGGCCCTGCGCGAACTGAGTGTGATCCTGGTGGTGCTGATGGGCATGCGCTACCTCAAAGAACCTTTTGGCGGGCCGAGACTCCTAGCTTGCGGGCTGGTCCTGGCAGGCATGCTGGTGATGAAGCTCTGACCTCTCGATCGAACAAGGAATCCAGTCCATGACCGTTGCCCTGTGGTGCATTCTCATCGCGTTGTTTCTGGCGCCACTGTGCGCATTGATCGCCAAGGTGTCGAGCGGCCGCTTTGGCCTCAAGGACAATCACGACCCGCGCGCCTTCCTCGACACGCTGTCGGGCTTGCCGCGCCGCGCACATGCTGCCCAGCAAAATAGCTACGAGGCTTTTCCGGCGTTTGCGGCGGCGGTGCTGGTGGCCGATATCGTCGGTAATGCCGAGCAGGTGACCCAGGATGTACTGGGTGTGATGTATATCACCAGTCGCCTGCTCTACATCATCTGCTATCTGGCGGACTGGGCGGCGCTGCGTTCGCTGGTTTGGGTTGCCGGGTTGGCGTTGATCGTTTCGTTCTTCGTGGTTTCAGTCTGAGACCGAGTCGCCTGCTTCGCGGGCTTGCCCGCTCCCACAGGTACAGCGCAGCAGTCGAGGGCCGTGGCGTACCTGTGGGAGCGGGCGAGCCCGCGAAGAACCCACCGCCGATCAAAGCACTTTAGGCACCTCAGGCAGTGGCTGGCCTTTGGGCCACAGCATCCAGATCTGCCCCTGCTGCTTCATGTTCCCGGCCAGTTCCCCGGCCTCCGGGCCGGTCCCCCAGAACAGGTCGGCACGCACTTCGCCGGCAATCGCTCCACCCGTGTCCTGGGCCGCCACCGGGCGTACCACCGGCGACCCATCCGGGCGCGTGGTAGACAGCCACAGCAGGCTACCCAGCGGAATCACCTTGCGGTCGATGGCCACGCTATATCCAGCGGTGAGCGGCACGTTCAGCGAGCCGCGAGGCCCTTCGTTGCTGTCCGGGCGAGCACTGAAGAACACATAACTCGGGTTGCTGGCCAACAGTTCCGGCACGCGCTGCGGGTTGGCCATGGCCCAGGCGTGGATGCTGCCCATGGTCACGTCTTCTTTTTTCAACTGGCCTTGCTCCACCAGCCAGCGGCCGATTGGCCGGTAGGGGTGGCCGTTCTGGTCGGCGTAGCCCAGCCGCAGCTGGCGGCCATCCTCCAGCTGGATCCGGCCCGAACCCTGGATCTGCAGGAATTGCAGGTCCATCGGATCGGTCAGCCAGGCCAGCACAGGCGCCTTGACCCCATCGCGGCTGATCACCTCGGCGGTGTCGTAGGGTTTGAGCACGCGACCGTCCAGGCGGCCACGCAGGCGCTTGCCCTTGAGTTCGGGGTATACGCTGGCCAGATCGACCACGATCATGTCTTCGGGTACGCCATAGACCGCCACGTGGGCCGCTTCGGTGCGCTTCAGGCTGCCGGGGTAGACCGGCTCGTAGTAGCCGGTGATCAGGCCGTTGGCGTTGTTGTCGGCGGCACGCAGGCCATACACCTGCAGGTTCTGCTCAAGGAACGTACGTACCTGGGTGGCACTCGCCGTGTCGCTGCCGGCCGCTTCACAGGTGGCGGCCCACACCGTGTCACGCTTGAGTTTCTCGCAGCCGCTGCGCCAGGCGTAGAAGCCGGCCAGCAGGTCTTCATCGCTGACCGCAGGCAGGTCTTTCCAGGTAGCAGGGGCATAGGTAGCAATGGCGTGAGGCTCGGGCTTGGCGTTTTCGCCGCCGTTGCAGCCGGCCAGCAGGGCGAGTGCCGGGAGTGTCCAGGCCAGATGGCGCAGGGCAGATTTCATCAATGATTACCTGTGGCTGGCGAACATGAAGATTCGCCCTTGTGTTTTATATGGCTATTGGTCTTTGCCTGGCAGGCAGCGATACTGACCGCCCCTTTGTGTAGGCTCAAGTGACCGTGATGTTCAAGCGATTGACCGTTGTACTGCTCGCTGCCCTTGCCCTGACGGCCTGTGACCGGGTCGACCCTAATTCGCCGCTGGGCAAACGCAAGGCAATATTCAAGGACATGCTCAAGACCAGCGAAGACATGGGCGGCATGTTGCGCGGCCGCTTGCCCTTCGACGGGGTGAAGTTCGCCGCGGGTGCGTTGAAGCTCGATGGCTTGGCCCATGCGCCGTGGCAGCATTTTCCGCAAGCGCGGGACGAGGGTGACAGTAGTGCCCGACCGGAAGTGTGGGAACGTCAGGCGCGCTTCCATGACCTTGCCCGGCAACTGGAGAGCGTGACCGGTGAGTTGGTTGACGTGACCCGGACCCAGCCGTTGGACGCGGCGCAACTGAAGGCGCCGATGGACAAGGTCGAGGCGGCGTGCAAGGCGTGTCATAGCGAATTCCGCAACCATTGATCGCCTGCGTCAACAGGCGATCAGGCAGATCAGCGATCCAGGTCGTCCACCGCTTCCTGCAGTTCTTTACGAGACTCGGCAAGCTTGTCCTTGCGCTTGTTGATCTTTTCCGCGTCGCCTTTTTTCTCGGCCTTCTTCAGGTCCTTCTCGCGCTGCGCCACCTCGTGACGGGCATCGAGCACTTTCTGCTCGCGCTCTTTGCGCAGGCCGGCGTCGGTGCAATGCTCAACGCCGCGCAATGCTTCCTCGAGCCCAGCAACCTGATCGCTGTTACCGTGGTCGCGGGCGATTTTCAGCTGGTTCTCGATGGCACTGCGCTTGGCGGCGCAACCGGTCAGGCCCTCGTCGGGCTGGGCTGCTTGGGCAGCGCCAGCAGCCAGGCCAAGCGTGGTCAGCAGTGCCAGGGTGGAAAACATGTTCATTAAAGCCTCCTTGAGGGGGCGGGGCAGCAAAAGATGGAGCAAATCCTGCCTTGGTTTTGCCTATATAGGAACCCTTGGTGGATATTTCTGAAGTGATCCAGACAATTTCCTACAACGGATTTTGTTAAAACTCATTGCCTCACACCGGTGGCAGCCGCAGGGAACCCCTGGATGCCGCTTTCGCTCAGCTGCTCCGCCAGGGCCTGCACCTGCTCGGCCGCAAAAAATGCGTGCAGGTGGCTGGCGCGGGATGCGCCAATACCGGGCAAGGCTTGCCATTGCGTGGCTGAACGCTGGGTTAGGGTTGCCCAGTCCTCCTCGAGTGGAAGATTGCGCGGTACTGGCACGCCAAGACCGCTGACCCACTGGGCGAAAGGCCTGCTGCGGCCAGCCTCGAAGCTTTGTTGCAGGCGCCTGGCGCGGGTATCGCTGATGCCAGGTAGCTGGGCCAGTCGCTCGGCGTCCAGCGCCAGCCAGTCTGCCAGCGTTGCCACCTGCCCGCCTCGTACCAGTCGTCGCCATGTGCCGGGCCCGGTGCCCGGCATGGCCAGGCCCTGTTTGCCGCTGAGCCAGGTGAGCCGAGCAATGAACTGGTCTTCACAGCCTTCGCCAGCCTGCCAGCATGTCAAAGCGTTGTATTGATCTGGCGCAGGTGCCGTAACCGCATCGCGCTCGGTGGCGCGCAGCACTACCTGCTCGAAGCGCGGGATGGTCAGCCCCGCCAGGCTGATGGCTACCTGGTCTCCCGGGCGAATGTCGAGTGCCTGCCAGCGAGCCAGGGAGCCCAGGCTTACCTGGGTAACCAGGCGGTCGTCGAGCCGTACTGGCTGCAGCTTCAGCACCGGTGTGATTCGCCCCGTGCGGCCTATGCGAAAGCGCACGTCACGTACTTCGGCCAACGCCCGGGCAAAGGGGTGCTTCCAGGCGGCAATCCAGTACGGCGCATTGGTTTGCCAGCGTTCGGCGGATGGCCGTGCGTTCTGACGCAGGATCACCCCATCCGTGGCGAAGGGCAGGGCAGAGCGATACCAATGCTCGCGCCAGTGTGCCGCCTCGCCAGCGCTGCGGATGGCCACGCTGTAGCGCTGGCTATCGGGAAAACCCAGCGCAGCCAGCTGAGCCACTCGCTCGCCCTGATCGCTTGGCCCTTGCGGCCAGTCCCAGACAAACAGCGCAATGCCCGCGCCTTGTTCACGAGCGAGTTGCTTGCGCGCCAGCAAGCCCGCGACGGTGCCGCGCGCGTTGACGCTACCTTGCTGCGCTTGCACATGATCAACCAGCCGCAGGTACAGCTCACCTTGCAGAATCAGATCAACGGGGTTGGGCAACTGCTGGTTGATACCTTGCAGAACTTCGATATGTCGGCTCCAGTCATGTCCCTGGTTGCCATCACCACGGCTGAGCAACTGCACCAGCCTGCCTTGGCGATAGACCAGGGTCACGGCGACGCCATCAACCTTCGGCTGCAGCCAGACGCCTGTCTTGCCGACCATCCATTGGCTCACGGCCTGTTCATCCGAGAGCTTGTCGACACCGGTGTGGCGGATCGGGTGGGCAATTGGCCCGCGTGCGCTGGCCAAGGAGTCCAGCTCGCTCTCCAGGGCGAAACACCCTTGCAGGTGCAGCAGGCGTTGCCGGCTCTGGTCATAAACTTCATCGGCCACCAGGGATTCGCCCAGACGATGGTAGTGATCATCCCACTGGCTGACCGCCTCGCGCAGGCGTGTGACTTCGGCGCGTGCCCGCTCGGCAGGCCAGGCCGGGCAGCCAGCGGCGTGCGCGTTGAACGAAAAAGCGAGCAGAAACAGGAACAGCAACGGCATGGCCAGCATCCTTGCTTGGCGGAGGGGAAGCCTCAGCCTAGGCAACGGCAGCGCGTGTTGCGCCGCCCAGTTGTCAGCCGATATGTCACAAAAAAGCCCCTGCCGATCACTCGGCAGGGGCTTTCAGTTACCGCAGCAGGAAAATTACAGGCCGGCAGCGTCACGCAGCGCCTGGGCGCGGTCGGTGCGTTCCCAGGTGAAGGTGGTGAAGGTGTCGTCGCCGACGGTCTTCTGCTGCGGCTCGCGGCCGAAGTGGCCGTAGGCCGCGGTTTCCTGGTACATCGGGTGCAGCAGGTCGAGCATCTTGGTGATGGCGTAAGGGCGCAGGTCGAAGCACTCGCGTACGATCTGGATGATCTTGTCGTCGGACACCTTGCCGGTGCCGAAGGTGTTGATCGAGATGGAGGTCGGCTGGGCCACGCCGATGGCGTAGGACACCTGGATCTCGCAACGTTCGGCCAGGCCGGCGGCAACGATGTTCTTGGCCACGTAGCGGCCGGCGTAGGCGGCGGAGCGGTCGACCTTGGAAGGGTCCTTGCCGGAGAACGCGCCACCACCGTGACGGGCCATGCCGCCGTAGGAGTCGACGATGATCTTGCGGCCGGTCAGGCCGCAGTCGCCCACCGGGCCACCGATGATGAAGTTGCCGGTCGGGTTGATGTGGAACTGGGTGCCCTTGTGCAGCAGTTCGGCCGGCAGGGTGTGCTTGACGATCAGCTCCATCACGGCTTCCTGCAGGTCTTTCTGCGAGACCTCAGGGTTATGCTGGGTCGACAGGACCACGGCGTCGATACCGACCACTTTGCCGTTTTCGTAGCGGCAGGTGACCTGGGACTTGGCGTCCGGGCGCAGCCACGGCAGCAGGCCGGACTTGCGTGCTTCGGCCTGGCGCTCGACCAGGCGGTGCGAGAAGCAGATCGGTGCTGGCATCAGCACGTCGGTTTCGTTGCTGGCATAGCCGAACATCAGGCCCTGGTCGCCTGCGCCCTGGTCTTCCGGCTTGGAGCGGTCGACGCCCTGGGCGATGTCCACCGACTGCTTGCCGATGATGTTCATCACCGCGCAGGTGGCGCCGTCGAATCCGACGTCGGAGCTGTTGTAGCCGATGTCGATGATGACCTTGCGCACCAGCTCTTCCAGGTCGACCCAGGCGGAAGTGGTGACTTCGCCGGCGATGATGGCGACACCGGTCTTGACCAGGGTTTCGCAGGCAACGCGGGCGTACTTGTCCTGGGCAATGATGGCATCAAGGACCGCGTCCGAAATCTGGTCGGCGATCTTGTCCGGATGCCCTTCGGACACGGACTCGGAGGTGAAAAGGGAGTATTCGCTCATCTCGACGGGTTCCTAAAATTTACCGATGGTGAGTGTCGCCAGCCGTCCGCTGAAAATGGCGGACCTGGATCTGGAAACCGTTACGCAAGCCCACATAGAGGCTGTCCCCGGGGGCAAGCCCGGCTGCTGTGGCCCAACGGGCCAGGTCGTCCTGTTCGAAGCCGAGCCAGAGGTCGCCGCAGGCTTCCCGCGCCCAACCCTGGTCATGGCTGCACAGTTCGGTGACCAGCAGGCTGCCGCCTGCCTTCACCCGTTTGGCCAGCTGGCGCAGGGCCAGGGCCGGGTCGCTGAAATGGTGCAGGACCATGTTCAGCACAACGCAGTCGGCTTCCACATCCGTTGCACCCAGTGCATCGGCCAACTGCAGGTTTACATTACCCAGGCGTTCGCGTTCGCAGACCTGGCGCGCCAGCTCGAGCATGGTCGGGCTGTTGTCCAGGGCCGTGACCTGGGCGAAACGCCGTGCCAGGTCTGGCAGGAAACCGCCATCGCCGGGGCCGACCTCCAGCGCGCTGGCGGTCGGCGCGAAGTTCAGTTTGTCGAGCAGCGCCAGCAGGCTCTCGCGGTATTGCGGCAAGCCGGCGATGAGGTCTTGCTGGGCGCGGAATTTTTCTTCCACGCGCAAGAAGAAGTCCTGGCTGGTGGCGGCGCGGCGCTGCTGTACCTGGGCGATACGGGCCTGGACATCCTCCGGCAAGGTCAGGTCGTCGACCTCATCGAGCAGGGCCATGTGCAGGCGCCCGCCGAAGCGCTGGCCGTCGGGCAGGGCACGACGGTAGAAGATCGCATTGCCTTCGCGCCGCGTGGCCACCAGCTCGGCCTGGGCCAGTACCTTGAGGTGATGGCTCATGCCCGACTGGCCTATGTCGAAGATCTGCGCCAGTTCCAGCACGCCGAACGAATCACTGGCCAGGGCGCGCAACACATTCAGGCGCAGCGCATCGCCACTGGCCTTGCACAGGGCGGCCAGTGTGTCGCTTTGCTGAGGGATCGGTTGCGCACGGAGGTTCATGGGACGGCAGTCTAGACAGGCAGGGCTGCCCCCGCAAGGCCAATATCAAAAAGTTTTGATATTGGCTGATGGGCGGGTGCGTCTGGCGGTTTTTTCGCCGTTATGCAGGCCAATCACAGGAAAATCCCCCAACTGCGACCATCCGTCATTGCCCCCAGCCCCCGCACTGGGCGAAAATGGCCGCCTTTTTCGTGACACCACCTATTCAAGCCCCAGGAGATCAGCGATGCCCAGCCGTCGTGAACGTGCCAACGCCATTCGTGCCCTCAGCATGGATGCCGTGCAAAAGGCCAACAGCGGCCACCCAGGTGCCCCCATGGGCATGGCGGATATCGCCGAAGTGCTTTGGCGCGACTACATGAAGCACAACCCGAGCAACCCGGATTTCGCCGACCGTGACCGCTTCGTGCTGTCCAACGGCCACGGCTCGATGCTCATCTATTCGCTGCTGCACCTGACCGGCTACGATCTGTCGATCGACGACCTCAAGGCCTTCCGCCAGCTGCACAGCCGCACCCCGGGCCACCCGGAATACGGCTACACCCCTGGCGTCGAGACCACCACCGGGCCGCTCGGCCAAGGCATTGCCAACGCCGTGGGCTTCGCCCTGGCCGAGAAAGTGCTGGCCGCCCAGTTCAACCGTGACGGCCACACCATCGTCGACCACCACACCTATGTGTTCCTCGGCGACGGCTGCATGATGGAAGGTATCTCCCACGAAGTCGCCTCGCTGGCCGGCACCCTGGGCCTGAACAAGCTGATCGCCTTCTACGACGACAACGGCATCTCCATCGACGGCGAAGTGCACGGCTGGTTCACCGACAATACCCCGGCGCGTTTCGAAGCCTACAACTGGCAGGTGATCCGTAACGTCAACGGTCATGATGCCGATGAAATCAAGATGGCCATCGAGACCGCGCGCAAGAGCGACCGTCCGACCCTGATCTGCTGCAAGACCATCATCGGTTTCGGTTCGCCGAACAAGCAGGGCAAGGAAGACTGCCACGGCGCGCCGCTGGGCAACGACGAAATCGCCCTGGCCCGCAAGGAACTGAACTGGAACCACGGTCCGTTCGAAATCCCGGCCGACATCTACGCCGAATGGGATGCCAAGGCTGCCGGCGCCAAGGCCGAAGCCGACTGGAACCAGCGTTTCGACGCCTACGCCAAGGCCTACCCGGAGCTGGCTGCCGAGTTCAAGCGCCGTGCCAGCGGCGAGCTGCCGGCCGACTTCAGCGAGAAGGCCCAGGCGTACATCAACGAAGTGGCCGCCAAAGGCGAAACCATTGCCAGCCGCAAGGCCAGCCAGAACGCGCTGAACGCCTTCGGCCCGTTGCTGCCTGAGTTCCTCGGCGGTTCGGCTGACCTGGCCGGCTCCAACCTGACCCTGTGGAAGGGCTGCAAGGGCGTCGAAGCCAATGATGCCAGCGGCAATTACGTGTTCTACGGCGTGCGCGAGTTCGGCATGACCGCCATCATGAACGGCGTCGCCCTGCACGGTGGCCTGGTGCCTTACGGCGCGACCTTCCTGATGTTCATGGAATACGCCCGCAATGCCGTGCGCATGTCGGCCCTGATGAAGCAGCGCGTGATCCACGTCTATACCCACGACTCCATCGGCCTGGGCGAAGACGGCCCGACTCACCAGCCGATCGAGCAGCTGACCAGCCTGCGCAGCACGCCGAACCTGGACACCTGGCGCCCAGCCGACGCGGTCGAATCGGCCGTATCGTGGAAAAACGCCCTGGAGCGCAAGGACGGCCCATCGGCACTGATCTTCTCGCGTCAGAACCTGCAGCATCAGGATCGCGACGCTCAGCAGATCGCCAACATCAGCCGCGGCGGCTACGTGCTCAAGGATTGCGCTGGCGAGCCTGAGCTGATCCTGATCGCCACCGGTTCGGAAGTGGGCCTGGCCGTTCAGGCGCACGCCAAACTGACCGAGCAGGGCCGCAAGGTGCGCGTGGTTTCCATGCCTTGCACCAGCGTGTTCGATGCCCAGGACGCCGCCTACAAGCAATCGGTGCTGCCGGTCGAAGTCGCGGCACGTATCGCCATCGAAGCCGCCCACGCGGACTTCTGGTACAAGTACGTCGGCCTGGAAGGCCGCATCATCGGCATGACCACCTACGGTGAGTCGGCGCCGGCCGCTGCACTGTTCGAGGAATTCGGCTTCACCCTGGAGAACATCCTGGGTACCGCCGAAGAGCTGCTGGAAGACTGATACAGGCGTAAGGCGAGGGCTTCGCCCTCGTTTCGCGACACAAGGCCGCTCCTACAGGGTACTGCGTACGCCGTTCCTTGTGGGAGCGGCCTTGCGTCGCGATGGGCCGCAAGGCGGCCCCAACAGCCATCATGCGTTAGCGAGCCACCCAATGCCCCACCCGCGTCCCTACAAAGTTGCACTCAACGGTTACGGCCGCATCGGCCGCTGTGTCCTGCGCGCACTGTTCGAGCGGGGGGCAAAGGCCGGTTTCGAGATCGTAGCGCTGAACGACCTGGCCGATCAGGCCAGCATCGAATACCTGACACGCTTCGACTCCACCCACGGGCGATTCCCCGGCGAGGTGAAGGTCGACGGCGACTGTCTGCATATCAATGGCGACTGCGTGAAGGTCATGCGCAGCGCCACCCCTGAAGGCATCGACTGGGCCGCCCTGGGTATCGACCTGGTGCTGGAGTGCTCCGGTGTCTATCACACCCGCGCCGATGGCCAGCGTTTCCTCGACGCTGGCGCGCCGCGCGTATTGTTCTCGCAGCCGATGGCCAGCGAGGCCGATGTCGATGCCACCGTGGTCTATGGCATCAACCAGGATTGCCTGACGGGCCACGAACGCCTGGTGTCCAACGCCTCTTGCACCACCAATTGCGGCGTCCCGCTGTTGCGCGTGCTGGACCAGGCATTCGGCATCGAGTATGTGCAGATCACCACCATCCACTCGGCGATGAACGATCAGCCGGTGATCGATGCCTATCACCACGAGGACCTGCGCCGCACGCGCTCGGCCTTCCAGTCGGTGATTCCGGTGTCCACGGGGCTGGCGCGCGGCATCGAGCGCTTGCTTCCGGAACTTGCCGGGCGAATCCAGGCCAAAGCGGTACGCGTGCCGACTGTCAACGTCTCCTGCCTGGACATCACCCTGCAGACCGCCCGCGACACCAGTGCGGCCGAGGTCAACCGGGTGTTGCGCGAGGCCGCGCAGAGCGGCCCGCTGAAAGGCTTGCTGGCCTATACCGAGTTGCCTCACGCCAGCTGTGATTTCAACCATGACCCGCATTCGGCGATCGTCGATGCCAGCCAGACCCGCGTTTCAGGCCCACGCCTGGTGAACTTGCTGGCTTGGTTCGACAATGAATGGGGTTTTGCCAACCGTATGCTCGACGTTGCCGAACACTATCTGCACGTCGTCCACCCAACCCGCAGCAAACAGCCCTGAAGGACTGCATTCATGACCGTGTTGAAGATGACCGACCTCGACCTGCAAGGTAAACGCGTACTGATCCGCGAAGACCTCAACGTACCTGTGAAGGACGGTGTGGTAACCAGCGATGCGCGTATCCTGGCAGCGCTGCCGACCATCAAGCTGGCCCTGGAAAAGGGTGCGGCGGTAATGGTCTGCTCGCACCTGGGCCGCCCGACCGAAGGCGAGTTCTCTGCCGAGAACAGCCTCAAGCCGGTCGCCGACTACCTGAGCAAGGCCTTGGGCCGGGAAGTGCCGCTGGTTGCCGATTACCTGAACGGTGTTCAAGTCAGCGCCGGTGACCTGGTGCTGTTCGAGAACGTACGTTTCAACAAGGGCGAGAAGAAGAACGCCGACGAGCTGGCCCAGCAATACGCCGCCCTGTGCGACGTGTTCGTCATGGACGCTTTCGGCACCGCTCACCGTGCCGAAGGCTCCACCCATGGCGTTGCCAAGTTCGCCAAGGTGGCTGCCGCTGGCCCGCTGCTGGCTGCAGAGCTGGACGCGCTGGGCAAGGCCCTGAAAGCCCCGGCCAAGCCAATGGCGGCCATCGTTGCCGGCTCCAAGGTATCGACCAAGCTGGATGTGCTGAACAGTCTGAGCAGCGTTTGCGACCAGCTGATCGTCGGTGGCGGCATCGCCAACACGTTCCTGGCTGCTGCCGGTCACCCGGTGGGCAAGTCGCTGTACGAGCCTGACCTGATCGAAACCGCCAAGGCCATCGCCGCCAAGGTCAGCGTGCCACTGCCGGTCGACGTCGTGGTTGCCAAGGCGTTCGCCGAGGACGCCGAAGCCACCGTCAAGGCCATCGCCGACGTTGCCGCCGACGACATGATCCTGGACATCGGCCCGCAGACCGCTGCCCATTTCGCCGAGCTGCTGAAGTCGTCGAAGACCATCCTGTGGAACGGCCCGGTCGGCGTGTTCGAGTTCGACCAGTTCGGCAACGGCACCAAGGTGCTGGCCAAGGCCATCGCTGAAAGTGCAGCGTTTTCCATTGCCGGTGGTGGCGATACCCTGGCAGCCATCGACAAATATGGCGTCAGCAAGGATATCTCCTACATTTCTACCGGTGGCGGCGCCTTCCTCGAATTCGTCGAGGGCAAGGTGCTGCCAGCCGTGGCGATCCTGGAAGAGCGGGCAAAAGCCTGACAATGGCGGCGCCTGGCAAAGGGAGCGACCTGATGGTCAAGCAATTGCCTGTGATGATTCTGGCCGGCATGCTGGGCGCCTGCTCCAGCAGCCCGTCCTCGGAGGCCGACCCGGCGCAGCCGCCCAAGGGCGGTTGCTACCAGTCCGCGTGGCAGGCCGAGACCGTGCCGGTCATCAGCAAGCGCGTTGGCCCGGACGGGCTGGAAAAGTACGACGAAGAACACCAGCGCCAGGCGCCGGGTTGCCCCTGATGCCGTGCGTTTCGTCGGAGCAGGCAACCAAGTGACCGCTATGTGGTCCTCTAGAGGATATGTAATGAAAGCGCTACTGGCCTCGATGGCTCTGGCGACACTGGCAGGATGCTCGCTGATTCAGCCTGCACCTCCCGCCCCGGCGGACAACTGGACCCGCTGGGTCTGTGACACTCAGGCCGAAGTGCTGTGGCGCTTCGCTGATGCACAGCGGGATCAGGTTGACGTACGCCTCGGCGGCGGTGACCAGGTCTATCGGCTCAAGGCCGAGCCGGGCGCCTCTGGCGCGCTGTACAGCGATGGCGTGCTGGCCTTCCACACCAAGGGCGACGAAGGCCTGGTGTACTGGGTGGCAACCAACGATCTGATTGGGCGGGGCTGCAAGGCACCGTGACTGGCCGGGCCGCACAGGCGGCCCACACTACTTGAACAGCAACCGCCCCTGCGGCAGGCTTGCACGAAACAAACGACGCTTGTCGGGAGAGAGATACACAATGGCACTCATTAGCATGCGCCAGATGCTGGACCACGCCGCCGAGTTCGGTTACGGCGTTCCAGCTTTCAACGTCAACAACCTCGAGCAGATGCGCGCCATCATGGAAGCGGCCGACAAGACCGACTCCCCGGTGATCGTCCAGGCTTCGGCCGGCGCCCGCAAATACGCCGGTGCCCCATTCCTGCGCCACCTGATCCTGGCTGCCATCGAAGAATTCCCGCACATCCCGGTGTGCATGCACCAGGACCACGGCACCAGCCCTGACGTGTGCCAACGTTCCATCCAGCTGGGTTTCAGCTCGGTAATGATGGACGGCTCGCTGGGTGAAGACGGCAAGACGCCGACCGACTACGAGTACAACGTCCGCGTCACCCAGCAGACCGTCGCCATGGCCCACGCCTGCGGCGTTTCGGTAGAAGGCGAGCTGGGCTGCCTGGGCTCCCTGGAAACCGGCATGGCCGGTGAAGAAGACGGCATCGGCGCCGAGGGTGTACTGGACCACAGCCAGATGCTGACCGATCCGGAAGAAGCCGCTGACTTCGTCAAGAAGACCCAGGTCGACGCCCTGGCCATCGCCATCGGCACCAGCCACGGTGCCTACAAGTTCACCAAGCCACCGACCGGTGACGTGCTGGCAATCGACCGCATCAAGGAAATCCACAAGCGCATCCCTAACACCCACCTGGTGATGCACGGTTCTTCCTCGGTCCCGCAAGAGTGGCTGGCGATCATCAACCAGTACGGCGGCGACATCAAGGAAACCTACGGCGTACCGGTCGAAGAGATCGTCGAAGGTATCAAGCACGGCGTGCGCAAGGTCAACATCGACACCGACCTGCGCCTGGCGTCCACCGGTGCCATGCGCCGCCTGATGGCACAGAACCCGAGCGAGTTCGACCCACGCAAGTTCTTCGGTGAAACCGTGAAAGCCATGCGCGACGTGTGCATCGCCCGTTACGAAGCGTTCGGCACTGCCGGTAACGCCTCGAAGATCAAGCCGATCTCGCTGGAAGGCATGTTCCAGCGCTACCTGAAGGGTGAATTGGCTGCCAAGGTCAACTGATCCACCAGCGTCAAAGAAAAACCCGCAGCGATGCGGGTTTTTCATGTGTCGAAAATGCTGCACGGCGACCGTTAGTCGGCTACCGTGAAACTAATCAATTGATAGCGATCTGATTGCATTGCTTGTCACAACTGCAGGTCTAGAGTATCAGCTGGATCCAATAGCAAGTCGAAGTCTGTCAAACAAGAGAAGCAGCATGGATGGCGCTTACCCCGAACCACTGGATGGCAAATCGGTTCTCCTGGTGGTAGACGATTACCCGGAAAACCTGATCAGTATGCGCGCCTTGCTGGCGCGCAACGATTGGCAAGTGTTGACTGCAAGCTCGGGGATGGAAGCCCTGGGGACGTTGCTGGAACACGAAGTCGATCTGGTACTGCTCGATGTGCAGATGCCGGAAATGGACGGCTTCGAGGTCGCCCGCCTGATGCGCGGCAGCCAGCGAACCCGGCTGACCCCGATTATCTTCCTCACTGCCAACGAGCAGTCCGATGCCGCCGTGCTCAAGGGCTACGCCAGTGGCGCGGTGGATTACCTGTTCAAACCGTTCGATCCACAGATTCTCAAGCCCAAGGTGCAGGCGCAGCTGGACCAGCAGCGCAGCCGGCGCATGCTGCAGCAGCTGACCCGCGAGCTGGAGACTGCCCGGGCGTTCAACGCCTCGATCCTGGAAAATGCCGCCGAAGGCATCCTGGTGGTCGACGCCGAGGGTGTCATCAGCTTTGCCAACCCGGCGATCTCGCGCTTGATGCACAGCTCGGTGGAGCACTTGCAGGGTGCCCATCTGCTCGATCTGCTGCAATTGGCCAATGCCACCTTGTGGAGCGAGTCGGAGTTCCGCAACGCCTACCTCGCACGGCAAATCGTGCGGGTCCATGATGCCCATCTGCGCACCCCCGGTGGCCAGCTGGTCCCCGTTGCGCTGTCATGCGCGCCGTTACCGGCGGAGCAGCAGGCCATGGTGGTCACGGTGCTGGACATGTCGGTGGAGCGTAACCTGCATCAGCAGCTCGAATACCAAGCGGTGACCGACCCGCTGACCGGGCTGCTCAACCGTCGCGGTTTCTACCAGGCCGCCGAAGGCGCGTTGCTGCGCGGCGAGCGTTCGAACAAGGCCCAGGCCCTGATGTACATGGACCTCGATGGCTTCAAGCGGATCAACGATTCGCTGGGCCACGAAGCGGGTGACCGGGTGCTGCTCTGGGTGGCCGAGCAGATCAAGGAATGCCTGGGCAGCGAGGCGCTGCTGGCACGTTTGGGCGGCGACGAGTTCACCGCATTGTTCGACGGCCTGCCCTACCCGGAGCAGGCCGGGCGCTATGCCGAAAAACTGCTCGAGAGGGTGTCGATCCAGCAGCAGGTGGACGGCATCGACATCTGCCTGGGCGTCAGCATCGGCATCGCCACCTTCCCTGACTGCGGGGGTAATGTCGAAGGCCTGCTGCGCGCGGCCGACACGGCGATGTATGCAGCCAAGCAGGCAGGTCGCCAGCAATACCGCTTCTATGATCAGGAGCTCAATGGTCGCGCCCGCTCGCGGTTGATGCTTGAAGACAGCGTGCGCAATGCCATCGAGGTACAGGATTTCAGCCTGGTGTATCAACCGCAGGTGGCCTTTGCCGATGGCAAGCTCCGGGGCTTCGAGGCGCTGCTGCGCTGGCAGCACCCAAGTGTTGGCGATGTGCCGCCCGGGCTGTTCATACCCTTGCTGGAAGAGGCTCGGCTGATCAACCGCCTGGCCAGCTGGATCTACCGCCAGGGGGCTGCTCAGCGCCAGGCCTGGTGCCAGCGTTTCGACCCGGAGCTGGTGTTGGGTATCAGCTTGAGTCGCGCTCAATTCTCCATGCCCAGCCTGGTCGATGAACTGCAGCGGGTGATACAGGATTATCAGCTCGACCCGTCGCAACTGGAGGTCGAGGTCGCCGAGACCTCGCTGATGTACAACATCGACGCGGCGATCAAGCAGATTCACCGCCTGCGGGAACTGGGCGTTCGCGTGGCGCTGGACGATTTCGGCGCGGGCGACTGTTCGTTGCGCATGTTGCGCGACCTGCCCATCGACACCTTGAAGCTGGACCGCCATCTGGTGGCACGTCTGCCAGATTCGGCACCGGATGCCGCATTGGTGCGAAGTGTCATCGTCCTGTGTGCAGACTGTGGCATCACCGTGATCGCAGAAGGGGTCGAAACGCAGGCCCAGGCTGCGTGGCTGAAGGCAAACGGTTGCGCCTACGTCCAGGGTTTTCTGGTCGCGCACCCGATGACAGCGGCCGATGCCACTGGCTTCCCGGTGATTTTCCCCTGGCTGCTGCCGTGATTGGCTAGAATCGGCATTCGTTACGCCGAATGCGATGCCATGACCGTATTACGCTATTTGCAAGCCTACCCACCGCACCTGCAGGAGCAGGTGCGGCAGATGATCGACAGCGACCGCCTGGGCGAATACTTGCAGCGCCGCTACCCGGGCCGCCATGACGTACAGAGCGACAAGGCGCTGTACGGCTATGCCCAGGACTTGCGCCAGCAATACCTGCGCAGTGCGCCAAACCTGGACAAGGTGCTGTTCGACAACCGCCTGGACCTGACCCATCGGGCCCTGGGGCTCAATACCGCGGTTTCGCGGGTGCAGGGCGGCAAGCTGAAGGCAAAGAAGGAAATCCGCATTGCCTCGCTGTTCAAGGAGGCAGCGCCCGAGTTCCTGCGCATGATCGTGGTGCACGAACTGGCGCACTTGCGCGAGCGCGATCACAACAAGGCGTTCTACCAGCTCTGCCTGCACATGGAGCCGGCCTACCACCAACTGGAATTCGACCTGCGCGTCTACCTGACCTACCGGGAGTTGCCAGGCAACCTGTAAGGATCACGCAGCATGGATGTAAGCAAGACCAAGAGCAGTTTCTACCGCCGCCTGTACGTGGCCTGGCTGATCGATAGCCAGACCGCCACCAGCGTGCCGGCGTTGATGGAGGCCACCGGCATGCCGCGGCGCACGGCACAGGACACCATCGCCGCACTTGCCGACCTGGACATCGTCTGCGAGTTCGAGCAGCAGGAAGGCGCACGCAACCATGCCGGGCATTACCGCATCCATGACTGGGGGGCGATCGACAAGCAGTGGATCATCCGGCACCTGCGGCAGATCAAGGCAGTACTGGGGTATCCATGACCTTGCGCATGCCGATATGCGGGATGTCATCCTCGAGGTACTGCTCCCCCACCACGGCAAAACCGTGCTGGGCATAGAACCGTTGCAGGTGTGCCTGCGCCGACAGATACACCGGTGTCCCGTGCCAGCAATGCCCGGCTGCTTCCAGCCCTTTCATCAGCAGCGGATGACCGAGTTTCAGCGCGCGTGTCTCGGGCGAGGTCACCACCCTGCCGATGACCACATCGCCGCCCTGCGACTGCGGATCGAGCAGGCGCAGGTAGGCCACCAGCTTGTCATCCTGCCAGCCCATGAGGTGCAGGGTGTCGCCCGTCAGGTCCTGGCCATCGACTTCCTGGTAGGCGCAGCGTTGCTCGACCACGAACACGGCGGTCCGCAGTTGCAGGATGGCATAGAGCTCATGCGTGTCGAGGTCGGAGTGGTGCTTGCAAAGCCAGTGGATGGACATGGTGTCAACTCCTCGAAATGGATGGCCGATCATCGCAAATTTCCCCGGCTCGGCCAAAATAGAGGCTAAATGACATCATTGGCCGCTGCCCGTATGGCAGCCTTTGTGTATTCTCATCTGCGCGTCGCCTTCCTCAGCGTGTGTCTTCCACTGCAAAAAGGACTTCTGCATGCGGCCACTGCTTCGCACGTTGGGCTTGCTGGGCCTGTTCCTGGCAGCACCTGTATCCGGCCAGGACAGATTGCGTCTGGTGGCTGACACCTGGCCCCCGTTCACCGACAGCGCCATGCCAGGCGGCGGCCTGGCGACCAGCCTGGTCACAACCGCGCTGACCCGCGCGGGGTACGCCAGCAGTTATGAGGAAGTGCCTTGGGCGCGAGCGTTGATGGGCGTTGGCGAGGGGCGCTACGACGTGCTGATCAACGCTTGGTACAACGACGCGCGCCAGCAGATCGGGCAGTTTTCCGAGGGCTACCTGAACAACCGCATTCGCCTGCTCAAGCGCAAGGGCGACACGTTCCGTTATAAAAGTCAGGGCGACCTTTATCCCTACAGCATCGCGGTGGTGCGTGACTACGCCTATTCACCCGCTTTCGATGGCGATACCCGCTTGCGCAAGGTGGCGGTGCGCAACTTCTCCACCGCGGTGCGCATGCTGGCAGCCGGCAGGGTGAACCTGGCCGTGGAAGACGAATATGTGGCGCGCTACAACCTGCAACGCGAGCCGCAGGACGTGCGCGATGGCGTGACATTGGTAGAGCCGCCGCTGGCGGAGAATACCCTGCATATTCTGGTGAGCCTGAAACACCCCGACCACCAGCAGATCGTCGAACGCTTCGAGCAGGCCATCGCAGGGATGAAGGCCGATGGCAGCTATGCGCGGCTGCTACGCCAGCATGGCTTCTGACCTTACCCCGCTCAAGCCGCCTGTGCTTCCTTGATGAGATGGGCGGCCAAGGTCCGCAGCGGCGCCAGCTGCCGGCAGATCAACGCCAGCTGTGTCTGCACCAACCGCTGGTGCTCATCCAGTTCTTCCGGCATTTGCTCCAGGGCGGCGGCCAGCGATTCTTCGGCATCACTGTGTATCGCTACCGGCAGCCGCGCAGCCAGGCCATTGGCAATCTCGTCCAGACTGTTGGCCAGGCTCTGCGCGGCACCATCGATCAACTGCTCCTGCACCTCTGCCGGCAAGGCCGTGTCGCGGTGCGCACCCAACCCTGACAGGTAGCTGAGCAAGGTGTGCGACAGCACCAGGAAGCGGAAGCCGACATCGGCCTCCTTACGGAAATGCCCCGGTTCCATGAGCATGTTGGCCAGGGTGGTCGACAGCGCCGCATCGGCGTTGTGGGCGTTGCGTCGGGCCAGGCGGTAGGCGAGATCGTCGCGCTTGCCATGGGCGTACTGCTGCATGATCTGGCGCAGGTACACGCTGGCACAGGCCAGGGTGTTGGCCAGCGCCTTGTTCAGGCGGCGGCCCTGCCAGTCGGGCAGGAACAGGAACACCGCAAGAATGGCAATCAGGCTACCGACCAAGGTATCGAACAGGCGTGGCAGGAACAGGCCGTAGCCGTCGCCGATCTGGTTGAAGCAGAACAGCACCATCAGCGTGATCGCTGCGGTGGCCAAGGTGTAGCGGGTGGTGCGGTTGACGAAGAACACTACGCCGGCAGCCACGGCGAACAGCGACTGGATGACCGGGTTGGGGAACAGGTCGAACAGGGCCCAGCCGACAGTCAGGCCGATCGCGGTGCCGAAGATCCGTTGCACCAGCTTGCGCCGGGTGGCGCCATAGTTGGGCTGACAGACGAACAGCGTGGTGAGGATGATCCAGTAGCCCTGGGTCGGGTGGATCAAGTGCACCATGCCGTAACCGATCGACAGTGCCAGCGGCAGGCGCAGGGCATGACGGAACAGCAGTGAGGTCGGTGTCAGCTGGGTGCGCAAGCGTGTCCATACGTCCTTCAGGTTCCGTGGTGAGCGGTCGAGCAGGCTGCTGTCACTGGCATCGGCCAAGCTGTCGGGGTTGCTGGCAGCGCTGAGCAAGCGGTCGAGGGTCGCCAGGTTGGCAGCCAGGGCGCGCAGCGAACGCAGCAGGCCGCGCCAGGCCGGGTTGCTCTGGATACGCAGGTGTTCAAGCGAGGCGTTGAGGTCTTCCAGGGCCTCGGCGAATCCGCTGGCCAATACGAATGGCTGGCGCAGGCGGATCGAGCGCGCCAGTTCCTGGCAGGAGGCCCCCTGTTTACGCAGCAGGCGCTGACAGCGGAACATCACATCACTGTGGAAGAACGCTTCGGTCAGAGCGTTGTAAGGGTAGTGCGAAGCGCTGACCCGTTCATGGATGTCCTGGGCCAGGAAATACAGCTTGAGGTAGCGGCTGACCTTGGAGTTCGGCTGGCTGTTGCCGACCCTGTGCAGGATGATTTCCTTGGCCGCGTTGAGCGCCGCGACCACTTTGCCATTCTGCCGGGCCAGTTCCAGGCGCTGGGCCTCGACATCAAGGTTACGGATCGGCTCGAACAGGCTGGCCTTGAGCTTCAGGTAGCTGCCTAGCTCGAAGAACAGCTTGGCCAGGCTCTGCTGCACCGGCTGGTTGGAAAACAGCGCCTGCCACAGCACCGAAAGCAGGCCGTACCAGGCTGCGCCTGCTACCAGCAGCATCGGCTCGTGCCAGAAGTCGCTGACCTGGCCGCCACGCTGGTCCACGCCGATCATGGTGTACACCGAGGTGATCAGCGTCGCCGAAGCAATTGCGCCATAGCGTTCGCCCAACGCGCCGAGCATGGTCAGGCCGAACGCTGCCAGCGCCAGCGCGCCGACGAAAATCCACGGGTAGGGGAACAGCAACTCGACTGCCAGCGCGGCGATGGCAAAGCAGGGAAGGGTCACGGCCAGGGCGCTGAGGCGGCCTTGCCAACTGTCGTCGGTCTCGGCCAGGGCGCTGGCGATGATGCCGAGGAACAGTGGAATCAGCAGTGCCATCTCGTTCTGGTACCAGCACAGGGCCAGGCTGCCGGTGAGGGCGATGGTGACCCGGATGCTGTAGCTGAACTTGTCTTGGCCCCACAGGCGACGCAGTGACTGACTGAACGAACTCGATGACATGATGGCCTGCTAGGCAGTGATCGAATGAATGCATTGCAGCACGGCCAGCAAGAAGCGTTCCGTGCTGCTGAATGGATTCTACTCTACACGAACTGCGCAGCGGCGTTGGCGGATGCCCAGGCCCACTGGAAATTGAAACCACCCAGATGGCCGGTAACGTCGAGCACCTCGCCGATGAAATACAGGCCGGGGCTTTTCAGCGATTCCATGGTCTTGGATGACACTTCGCGGGTGTCGACCCCGCCGAGGGTCACCTCCGCCGTGCGGTAGCCTTCGGTGCCGGCCGGCACCACTTGCCAGTTCGCCAGTTTTTCGGCGATCTGCGCCAGTTCCCCAGGGGTGTACTGCTTCATGGGGCGGGACTCGAACCATTGCTCGGCCAGCAGGTTGGCCAGCTTGCGGGTGAACACCTCGCCCAGTACGGTCTTCAGTTCGGCGTTGGCACGCTCGGCCTGCATCTGCTGCAGCCAGGCCAGCGCATCGCGATCGGGCAGCAGGTTGATTTCCACGGTGTCGCCGGCTTCCCAGAACGACGAGATCTGCAGGATCGCCGGGCCGCTGAGGCCGCGATGGGTGAATAGCAGGTTTTCGCGGAAGCTGGTGCCGTTGCAACTGGCAGTGCAGTCCAGCGAAGTGCCCGACAATTCGGTGCACAGTGCCTTCAGTTGGGGCTCGGTGATGGTGAACGGCACCAGCCCGGCGCGGGTCGGCAGCAAGGTGTGGCCGAACTGGCGGGCCACCTGGTAACCGAAGCCGGTGGCGCCCAGGGTCGGGATCGACAGGCCGCCAGTGGCGATCACCAGCGACTGGCAGGCGAACTGCCCACCGCTGGTCTGCAGCAGGTAGCCGGTTTCGGTCTTCTCGATGTGTTCGATGCTGGTGTGCATGCGGATTTCGGCGCCCGCGTCGTCGCACTCGGCCAGCAGCATGTCGAGGATGTCGCTGGCCTTGTTGTCGCAGAACAGCTGGCCGAGCTTCTTCTCGTGGTACGGCACGCCATGCTTGCTCACCAGCTCGATGAAGTCCCACTGGGTGTAGCGGGCCAGGGCCGACTTACAGAAGTGCGCGTTCTGCGAGAGGAAGTTGGCCGGCTCGGTGTACAGGTTGGTGAAATTGCAGCGCCCGCCGCCTGACATGAGGATCTTCTTGCCGGGTTTGTTGGCGTGGTCGAGCAGCAACACCCGGCGCCCGCGGCGGGCGCTGAGCTGGGCGCACATCAGGCCGGCGGCGCCGGCGCCGAGGATGATCACGTCGGTGGAGTGCACGGTGTTACCTCTTCAGAATTGCCGGGGCTGCTTTGCAGCCCTTTCGCGACACAAGGCCGCTCCTACAGGAAAATGCGATCCCCTGTAGGAGCGGCCTTGTGTCGCGAAAGGGCCGCAAAGCGGCCCCAAAAATAGGTCAGACGATACGGACTTTCAGGGACCGGCCCTTGATCTTGCCGCTGTTCAGGCGCTGCATGGCCTGCTTGGCCAGCGCCCGCTCGACAGCCACGAATGCCTGGAAATCGAAAATGGCGATCTTGCCCACCTGCTTGCCCGGGATCCCGGCATCACCGGTCAGCGCACCCAGAATGTCGCCCGGACGCAGCTTGTCCTTGCGCCCGGCTGCGATGCACAGCGTGCTCATCAGCGGCAGCAGCGGCGCGCCGCCCTGGTTCTTGAGGCTGTCCAACTGGTCCCAGCGCAGCGGGCTCTTCTGCAGGTCTTCGATGGCCTGGGCGCGGTGGCCTTCGGCTGGCGCTACCAGGCTGACCGCGACGCCTTTCTCGCCAGCGCGGCCGGTACGGCCGACGCGGTGCACATGGATCTCGGCATCGCGGGCCAGTTCGACGTTGATGACCATGTCCAGGCCGTCGATATCCAGGCCACGGGCCGCCACGTCAGTGGCCACCAGCACCGAGCTGCTGCGGTTGGCGAACATGGTGAGCACCTGGTCGCGGTCACGCTGCTCCAGGTCGCCGTGCAGGGCCTGGGCGACGATACCCTTGGCGGTCAGGTGGGCTACCACGTCCTCGCACTGCTGCTTGGTGAAGCAGAACGCCACGCACGACTGCGGGCGGTAGTGGCCAAGCACGCGAGTGACGGCTTCCAGACGTTGCTGCGGGTCGATCTCGATGAAACGCTGCTCGATCTGGTTGTCGGCGTGCAGGCTTTCGACCTTGACCTGCTGCGGTTTGCGCATGAAGTCGGCGGCCAGTTGCTCGATGCCGGCCGGGTAAGTGGCCGAGAACAGCAGGGTCTGGCGACGCGACGGGGTCTTGCCGATGATGCTGGCGATGGCGTCGAAGAAGCCCATGTCGAGCATGCGGTCGGCTTCGTCCAGCACCAGCGTGTTCAGGCCGTCGAGCACCAGGGTGCCTTTGTCCAGATGCTGCTGGATGCGCCCCGGGGTGCCGACGATGATGTGCGCACCGTGCTCCAGCGAGGCGATCTGCGGGCCCAGCGACACGCCACCGCAAAGGGTGAGGATCTTGATGTTGTCCTCGGCGCGGGCCAGGCGGCGCAGCTCTTTGGCGACCTGGTCGGCCAGCTCGCGGGTCGGGCACAGCACCAGCGCCTGGCAGCCGAAGTAGCGCGGGTTGATCGGGTTGAGCAGGCCGATGCCGAAGGCGGCGGTCTTGCCACTGCCGGTCTTGGCCTGGGCGATCAGGTCCTGGCCGCGCAGGATGACAGGCAGGCTCTGGGCCTGGATCGGCGTCATCGAGGCATAGCCGAGGGCGTCCAGGTTGGCCAGCATGGCGGTAGACAGCGGCAAGGTGGCAAAGGCGGTGGATTCGGTGGTCACGAGGCGGGCCTGCGGTGCGAAGCGAAAAATGCCGCACAGTTTACCAGCCTCGTGGCCATTCGCCCTACGATTCCATGTGTTGTTCCGGACGACGGGCACGCCTTCCGTCCGTCGGCGACAGTTGCAGGAAGATCGCCGCCGCCAGCATGGCCATCACGCCGATGGTGACGAAGGTCAGCTGGAACGCGCCTAGCGTGGTTTCCACGCCGTCGGCGCTGCCCGCTGCGGTGAAGCCGCCGAGCAGGGCGCCGGCGCAGGCCACGCCGAGGCTCAGCGACAACTGCGCGACTACCGACAGCAGGCTGTTGCCACTGCTGGCGCTGGCGTCGTCGAGGTCGATCAGGGTCACTGTGTTCATGGCCGTGAACTGCATCGAGTTGACGGCGCCGAGCAGGGCCAACTGCACCAGCAGCAGCGCATACGGCGTCTGCTCGTCGACCAGGCCCAGGCTGGCCAGCAGGATGCCCAGCAGCAAGGTATTGCCGGTCAGCACGATGCGATAGCCCAGCCGCTCTATCAGCGAGCGGGCGACCGACTTGGCGAGCATCGCCGAGGCGGCCAGCGGAATCATGCTCATGCCGGCCTGGGCCGGCGAATAGCCCAGCGCCACCTGCAGCAGCAACGGCACCAGAAACGGCAGGGCCCCGCTGCCCAGGCGTGCGAACAGATTGCCCAGGATGCCGATGGCGAACGTGCGCACGCGGAACAGGCTGGGTGAGAACAGCGGTTCCGGGTCGCGCCCGGCGCGCAGCCAATAGGCCGCCAGGCAGGCCATGCCAGCGAACAGCAGCAACATCACCCGCAGGTGTGGCAGGTGCAGCTCGCCCAGGCCTTCCATGGCGATGGTGATCAGCACCATCGCCGCGCCGAACAGGATGAAGCCGGGGCCGTCGAAGCGGGTGCGCTCGGCCCCGCGCAGGTCGGGTATGAACTTCCACACGGCGTAGCAGCCCAGCGCACCGACTGGCAGGTTGAGCAGGAAGATCCAGTGCCAGCTGAGAATTTCCACCAGCCAGCCGCCCAGGGTCGGGCCTAGCAGCGGGCCGAGCAGGCCGGGGATGGTGATGAAGCTCATGATCCGCACCAGCTCGGTTCGCGGGTAGGCGCGCAGCACCACCAGGCGCCCGACGGGGAGCATCAGCGCGCCGCCCAGGCCCTGCACGATGCGGGCGAAGATCAGGAAGCCGAGGCTGTTGGCCGTGGCGCACAATAGCGAGCCGAAGCTGAACAGCATGATGGCGCTGAAGAAGATGCGCTTGGTGCCGAAGCGGTCGGCGATCCAGCCGGAGGCGGGGATCAGCAGGGCCACGGTGAGCATGTAGGCGATGATCACGCCCTGCATGCGCAGGGGGTCTTCAGCCAGCGAGCGGGCCATGGCCGGCAGGGCGGTGTTGAGGATGGTGCCGTCCAGGGATTGCATGAAGAAGGCGATGGCCACCACCCAGGGCAGCCAGCGGGCGGTGGTCGGGTCCAGCGGGGTGCGTTCGGGCATGGCTTCCTCTTCCGTCAGTGCCGGCCCTTTCGCGGGCATGCCCGCTCCCACAGGTAGCGCATCACATCTGTGGGAGCGGGCGTGCCCGCGAAGAGGCCGGCAAGGCAAATCACAATGTCAAGGTCAGCCCTTTGACCAGCGCCCCCGGCAAATGACTCGACCCGGTACTGCGCTGCCCATAGGTGCTGGTCGACAGGATCATCTCGCGCTCCTGGGTCAGGTCCTCCAATTGGCCACCCAGCAAACTGTACAGGCTGTCATCGAAGCGCATGGTGCTCACCGGCCCCTGAATCTCGCCGTTCTCCACCCAGAAAGTAGCGAAGCGGGTCAGCCCGGTCATGCGTGCCGCCGGCAGGTCTGAGTAGTTCAGGTACCACAGGTTGCTGATGTACAGCCCGGTACCGAGCCGCTCCAGAATCTGCTCGCGGGGCAAGCCACCGGGCGCCAGACTCAGGGAGCATGGCGACTCGTAGCTGTCGGCACCATTGGCCCGCAACTCGAACTCCGCTGCGCTGCGGGCGCTGACCAGCCGCTGCATCGCGTGACCCTGCTGGATCAACGGTACATCCAGGCGCGGTGAACCCTCGTCGCTGAATGCCGGGCTCAGTGAGCCGCTGACCTGCTCGCTGAAATTCACCAGCGGGTGCAGTTGCGCATCGCCGTTGTACAAGCGCTGCAGGGCGCTGTTACCAGTGGCCAGGGCCTGCGCGGAGAAACCGCCCCAGCAGAGCATACCGGCAATTTCGTCCATGGCCGCAGGTGCCAGGTAAGCGCGGTAGCTGCCGGGCTTGAGGGTAATTGCCCGGCGGCCGAGGAAGCCCAGCTGTTGCCGAGCGAGGCGCAGGCGGGCGGTGAAGTCGTCGGCGTTCCACAACTGGCCGGCATAGTTGGCCTTCACCGCCTCGCCGTTTTCGTGGAACAGGCTCCAGTCGAAGTTGAAGCTGTTGGCCTGATGCCAGCCAATGGCCCCGAACGAGCTGGCGAAGCCCCGGAAGATCGGGCCGGCGGCGTAGATGCCGACCAGGTCAAGGTCACCTGCCTCACGTTCGAGCAGGGCCAGCACTTCGTTCAGTTCGGGCAACGGCTGTTGCTGCTGGCTGTCGCTGTGCCACGCGCTTTCGTCCAGGCTCAGGTATGGGTCGAGCGTCAGCATCGGTAGTGTCTGGCGCAACTGCTCCAGCGCTGCGATCAGGCGTTGCCGGTCAAGTTGCGCGTCGCCGCTCAGGGTCACCTGCTGCTCCGCCTGACGGCCATCGCGGATCAACCGCAGTTGCGCGCTGGCCTGGCTGACTTCGCCGGCCTGGCGCACCTTGGCGTGGTTGAAACGCACGAATTGCGACTGTTCGGCGCTGTAACCGAGGGTGAATTGCTCGTCGGCCTGCAGGGCCTGGCGCACATCCGCGATCAGGGCTTCGAAAACGTGTTTCATCAGGCATCTCCCCCGAAAACGTCGATCTGGCGGAACACGCAGGCGGGCGAAGCATGCCCGACCCGCACCACCTGGTTGGGCTCGCCCTTGCCGCAGTTGGGTGTGCCCAGAACCTGGAAGGTGCTGCGGTCGCCGACCGCCGCGAGGTTACGCCAGAACTGTGCGGAGATGCCGCGGTAGTTGGGGTTCTTGACGATGCCCTTGAGCTCGCCGTTTTCGATCAGCTGGCCCCATTCGCAGCCGAACTGGAACTTGTTGCGCGCATCGTCGATGGACCAGGAGCGGTTGGTGCGCATCAGGATGCCGTGCTCGATGCCCTGGATCAGCTGGTCCAGAGACTGGTCGCCCGGTTCGATATTGAGGTTGGCCATGCGGTCGATCGGCGCACGGTTCCAGCCGCAGGCACGGCTGTTGGCAACCCCATCCAGGCCTGAGCGGAACTGCGACAGGGCGCCCCCCAACGGGCGCAGCAGCAGGCCATCGCGGATCAGGAACTGCTTGCTGGCAGCGGTCCCGTCATCATCGAAGCTGTAGCTGGCCAGCTCTTCGCCGATGGTCGGGTCGAAGGTCACGTTAAGCAGGCAGGAGCCGTATTGCAGGTGGCCGAAATCGCTGGCTTTGACGAAACTGGTGCCGGCGTAATTGCGCTCGTCGCCGAGTATGCGGTCCATCTCCAGCGGGTGGCCGATGGACTCGTGGATCTGCAGCATCATCTGGTCGGGCATCAGCAGCAGGTCGCGCGCGCCGCCAGGGGTGTTGGGTGCCAGCAGCAGTTGCAAGGCGTCATCGGCGACCTGACGGGCCGCGCCGACCAGGCCACAGCGCTCGACGATTTCGAAACCCCCTTGCTGGCCGAAGTTGTCGCGGCCCAGGCTGCGGCTCTGGCTGTCCTGGCCGTCGCTGGCGGTAACGCTCAGGCCCGGGAACAGGAAGCGCTGGGCATGGCGAAGTTCGGCGCCAGCCGAGTTCAGGTAGGTCTGCTCGACCAGGCTCAGGCCCAGGCTCGCCTGCCAGTCGACCAGGGGGCTGTCCTTGGGCACGCTGGCCGATTCGGCGGCGAGCAGGCCAAGGCAATCGGCAAGGCTGGGTACCGGCTGGTCGAAATTGGGTGAAATGTGGTCGTGGCGAGCATTGGTCGCTGGCTGTTCGCGCAGGTCGAGCAGGCTGAACGGGGCGATTTGTCGGGCCAGTGCCTCGGCCTGATCCAGTGCCCGTTGCAGGCCGGCCTGTGACAGGTCGGCGGTGGCTGCATAGGCTTCCACGCCATTGACCCGCACCGTGAGCATGGCGCCTTCGTCATGGCTGAAGACGGGCGGCTCAGCAACATTGCGGCGAACCGAAAGCGCCTGGTGCGACTGCTTCACATGGCGCAGGGAAAACAACTCGGCCGTACTGCGCAGCGCAGCAAAGCGCTGGAATCGAACATCTGGAAGCCTCCGTTTTCACGGTGGCTCCCCCTAGAACCACCCGTCTTGCATGGTGAGGCAGGTGTCGTCGCGTGCCTCGAGCAATGCCAGGTCATTATGGCAGGCGGGGATTTCCCAGGTCAGGAAATAACGCGCGGCCTGCAGCTTGCCCTGGTAGAAGTCGCGGTCGGCGGCGTTGCCGTCGAGCAGTCCAAGTTCGGCATGGATGGCCTGTTCCAGCCAGCGCCAGCCGATCACGCAGTGGCCGAAGACCTTGAGGTACAGGGCGGAATTGGCCAATGCGCCAGCGACCTTGCCCTGGGCCAGATCGCCAAGCAGCGCCAGGGTTACCGATTGCAGCCGGTTGACCAGTTGCTCCAGCGACTGGCGTAGCGGGTCGAGGTTGGGGTGATGGCTGGCGCGTTCGGCAGTGGTGGCGATCAGGCGGATCAGTTGCTTGAGGCCTGCACCGTTGTTCTGTGCCAGCTTGCGGCCCAGCAGGTCGAGCGACTGGATGCCCTCGGTGCCTTCGTGGATCGGGTTCAGGCGGTTGTCACGGTAGTACTGCTCCACCGGATACTCGCGGGTGTAGCCGTGGCCGCCGAGAATCTGGATCGCCAGTTCGTTGGCCTTGAGGCAGAAGGTCGAGGGCCAGGACTTGACGATCGGGGTCAGCAGGTCGAGCAGTTCCTGGGCCTGCTTGCGGGCGCTTTCATCGCTGGCGGTGTGGGTATCATCGAAGAGTCGTGCGGCATACAGGCCCAGGTCGAAGGCGCCCTCCACGTAGGCTTTCTGCGCCAGCAGCATGCGCTTCACATCGGTGTGCTCGATGATCGGCACCGCCGGGCTCTGCGGATCCTTGTTGTCCACCAGGCGGCCCTGCGGCCGCTGGCGAGCGTACTCCAGGGAGTAGAGGTAGCCGGCGTAGCCGAGCATCACCGCGCCCATGCCGACGCCGATGCGCGCCTCGTTCATCATCTGGAACATGCACGCCAGGCCCTGGTGCGGCTGGCCGACCAGGTAGCCGACGCACTGGCCGTTGTCGCCGAAGTTCAGCGCGGTGGACGTGGTGCCGCGCCAGCCCATCTTGTGGAACAGCCCGGCCAGCAGCACGTCGTTGCGCGGGCCACGGCTACCGTCCTGGTTGACCAGGTACTTGGGCACGATGAACAGAGAAATGCCTTTAACGCCGGGCGGTGCGTCCGGCAGCTTGGCCAGCACCATGTGCACGATGTTTTCCGATAGCTCGTGGTCGCCGCCAGAGATGAAGATCTTGTTGCCCTTGAGCCCATAAGTGCCATCGCCAGCGGGTTCGGCGCGGGTGCGGATATCGGCCAGCGACGAACCGGCATGGGGCTCGGTCAGCGCCATGGTGCCGAAGTAGCGGCCTTCGATCATCGGCTGCAGGTACAGACGCTTCTGTTCCTCGGTGCCGAAGCTCTCGATCAGGTTGGCTGCGCCCATGGTCAGGAAAGGGTAGGCCGTGGTGCCGGCGTTGGCCGCCTGGAAGTGGGCGAAACAGGCCTGTGAGACCAGGCTGGGCAGTTGCATGCCGCCGACGTCGAAATCGCGGTTGGCGTTGAGGAAGCCGGCTTCGAGAAAGGCGTCGACGGCGGGCTTCACCTCAGGGATCAGTTCGGCGCGGCCGTCCACGTAGCGCGGCTCGTTTTCGTCGGCCTTGCGGTTGTGCGGGGCGAAGTACTTTTCGGCGATGGTGCGCGCGGTAGTGAGCGCCGCATCGAAGGTTTCGCGGCTGTGATCGGCAAAGCGCGGGCGCTGGGTCAGGGCTTCGGCGTCGAGGACTTCGTAGAGTTCGAAGGCCAGGTTGCGGGGGCTGAGCAGGGTCTCGGGCATGGTCGCGTTCCTGAGGCGGGGTGCTGCGAGTCTGGCGGAATAATGAAGTGAAGGGCAGGTTTATAAGCATGGGTGATGATGAGTAAGTCATCTAGGTGGCAGAAGCTCCCACCAGCCCTCCACAAATAGGGATATGCCTACATGCTTTGCGGAAAGCTCCTGCAACCATAGCAATGAAAAAAGAGGTAGATGTTGTTCTTTGCTAGGGAGGAAGCCCTGTGGATAGAATTTGTCAGTCGCGCGATGTTTGGAAAGAAGAAATTAGCAGGATTGAAGATCCCTTCTTTGCCCAGTTCGTAGTCCGAGACTTACTGCAGAGAAATACTCAGCTGTGCGGGCTGAGCGAATTTCTTGGAGATTGTAGTTTGCCTGTGGGGCGAGCATTGCTCGGCGATGAAATAGAGCGCGCTTCGAAATTGGTGGGTGAGGGGAGATGGTTTCTTGTTCGCGAGGAGGTACGCTATCCCATTGACGTGGCGTGTTATCCCTCGTTGAAGTGGGCGCAATCAAAAACTGACTGTCAACTGCATGAAAGTAGATATGCGGAGGCTGCGGGGCCTGGTAAATGGAGCACTTTTAGTATTGATGCAGATCGACTCTGGTCCAGTGTAGCCTTCGCGGCAAATTTCTTATCTTCACGGGGTGACGAAGGGCGTCTTTTTGCAAGCGAGGGTAAATACTATGCCAATACCAGGCGCGTTGTGAGTCAGAGGTGGGTGCCGTTAAAAGCTAGTGAATGTGATTTCGCCAGGTTGTCGACAGTGCACCGCTATGGGACTGTGCGGAGAACAACGCAGTACTTTGTCGAGGCTAGTGATGATTGGGCGATAAGTGGCCAGTCTTGGCATTGGCGCCCTGTGGTGGCTAACGAGGTATATGAGTTTCGGGAAGGTGCATATTGACTGAGTCAAAGGCTAGGCTGCAGCAAATTTTATACTTGGTTTGGGCTGGCATGGATGCGTTTTACATCTGTTTGTATTCTCTGCGGAGCGCCGCCCGTGGAGGTGTGCCGTTCTGGTCGGATTTTAAAAGTGGCCTTGATGTTATGCGTATCTGGGAGGGGCCGGAAGCGCTGATATGGACCGGTCTGGTTTTGCAGGGCTCGGTAGCTGTCTCGTGCATCGGTTTTTATGCACGGAAAAAGTGGGTTGTCTATTTGGCGATGATGCAGTTGCCATTTAGATATTTCTTTATTGTTCCGTCAATTTCGGCAATCTTGGTTCTGCCGATGATCACGGCTGAAGTCAATAATTGGGTGTGGGGGGGATTGCTGTTATCTTCAGAGGTCATCAAAGGTTGGAGTCTATGGTGGTTGTGTCGTCAGGTTAGTCCGTTGAAGTGTCAACTTAAGCGCTAATGGGGGTATGGGAGGGTGGCGCCGCCCGCGCGGCGCATCGCGGGCAAGCCCGCTCCCACATTTGTTTCGGGCCAGTTACTCCTGTCCCGCCAACAGGACCCGCCTTGGTGCATGGCATTAGATCGATGAAAAGCAGTTGCGCCCACCTCAATATCGAAGGGAACAAACAAGGCGGTCCCTGTTGGCTTCATAGGAGAGATTGGCCCGAAACAGATGTGGGAGCGGGCTTGCCCGCGATGCGCCGCGCGGGCGGCGCTCGATCTCATAGGCGCTGAAAGAACCAAGGCATGCACCTGTCAGCCTTGATACTCCCTCAAGACATGCACCCATGAAAAAAGGAGAGCCGAAGCTCTCCTTATTCATCAACAACTCATGGCGTCAGCCAATGGTCATCAGGCTGGCGTTACCACCCGCCGCCGCCGTGTTCACACTTACCGCCCGCTCGATCACCAGGCGCTCCAGGGCAATCTGGTGGTCGCCGCTGGACAGCCCGTGCACGCCAACGATCGCCCCGGCACGCTTGGCCACCTGCTGGCACACGCCACGCAGCTGGTCGGAGTCGCCATGGTGGATCACGGCGTCGAACGCCACTTCATCCTTGCTCCAGTCCGCCACCAGCTTGACCTTGGCCTGCAGTTCTCGCGGCAGGCGGCCGCGCAGTGTCTTGCCTGGCTCGCTGTCAGCCCACACTGCCGAGCTGCCCACTGCCAGCACGGCAGCGAACTGCGCCAGCAGGTCGGCCTCGTTGTCCGCCAGGCACAGCACGTGCTCGCGCGGCAGGATGGTATAGGTGTTGCGCTCACCGGTCGGGCCTGGCAGCAAGCGGGCGATGCCGCTCTGCGACTGGCCGGCGAACTGGCTGCACAGGGCGGCCAGGTCGGCGTGCTGGTTGCTCTCGGCCCAGGCCTTGAGCGCGTGCAGCGGCTTGATCAGCTGGTCGTGCAGGGTACGGTCCGGCTGGCCTTCGCCATCCTGCTGCTGGAAGTGGCGGCCAATGGCGTCGGCCGGGCGGGTCGACAGCAGGCGGTACAGGTACAGTGGGCCGCCGGCTTTCGGGCCGGTGCCGGACAGGCCTTCACCACCGAACGGCTGCACACCGACCACGGCGCCAACGATGTTGCGGTTGACGTACATGTTGCCGGCGTTGGCAGTCTCCACCACCTTGGCGATGGTCTCGTCGATGCGGGTGTGCACGCCAAGGGTCAGGCCATACCCGGACGCGTTGATCTGCTCGATCAGCTGGTCCAGGTTGCGGCGGTTGTAGCGCACCACGTGCAGCACCGGGCCAAAGATTTCACGTTTCAGTTCGTCGAAACTGTCCAGTTCGATCAGGGTTGGCATGACGAAGGTGCCACGCTTGATCTCGGCCGCGTCGGCGATTGCGACTTGGTAGACCGTGCGGCCTTTCTCGCGCATGCCCTGGATATGCTTCTCGATACCGGCCTTGGCTTCTGCGTCGATCACCGGGCCGATGTCCACGGCCAGGCGGTCCGGGCAGCCCAGGCGGCTTTCGGCCATGGCGCCCTTGAGCATCTCGATCACGCGGTCGGCGGAGTCTTCCTGCAGGCAAAGTACGCGCAGTGCCGAGCAGCGCTGGCCGGCGCTATCGAAGGCCGAGGACACCACGTCGATCACCACCTGCTCGGTCAGTGCCGAGGAGTCGACGATCATGGCGTTCTGGCCGCCGGTTTCGGCGATCAGCGGGATCGGCCTGCCCTGGTTGTCCAGGCGGCCAGCGACATTACGCTGGAGCAGGCGGGCAACTTCGGTGGAGCCGGTGAACATCACGCCCTTGACGCGCTCGTCACCGACCAGGCCGGCACCGACGGTTTCGCCGCGGCCTGGCAGCAGTTGCAGCACCCCTTCCGGAATACCGGCCTCCAGCAGCAGGCGCACGGCCTGAGCGGCGATCAGTGGGGTCTGTTCGGCAGGTTTGGCCAGTACCGGGTTGCCGGCCGCCAGGGCGGCGGCAACCTGGCCGGTGAAGATCGCCAGCGGGAAGTTCCACGGGCTGATGCACACCACCGGGCCCAGCGGGCGGTGGGCGTCGTTGCTGAAGTCGTTGCGTGCCTGCACCGCGTAGTAGCGCAGGAAGTCCACGGCTTCGCGCACTTCGGCGATGGCGTTGGCAAAGGTCTTGCCAGCCTCGCGGATGAGCAGGCCCATCAACGGCTGGATCTCTGCTTCCATCAGGTCTGCGGTGCGCTCAAGGATCGCGGCACGCTCGGCAGGTGGGGTGGCTTGCCAGATAGGGGCAGCGTTCAGCGCGCACTGAATGGCATTGTCGACATCGGCAACGGTGGCTTCCTGCACGTGACCGACCACGTCGCGATGATCGGCCGGGTTCAGAACCGGCACGGCAGCGGCTTCGCTGGCGGTGCAGGCCAGCATCGGCGTGGCTTTCCAATCATTGTTGGCAGTGGCCAGCATGGCGCAGGACAGCGATGCCAGGCGGTGTTCGTTGGCCATGTCGATGCCGGCCGAATTGGCGCGCTCGTTGCCATACAGTTCACGCGGCAGCGGGATGCGTGGGTGTGGCAGGCCGATGCTACCTTCCTGGGTGCCCATGCGTTCGATGCTGGCGACCGGGTCGGCGACCAGTTCCTGGATCGAAATCGAGTGGTCGGCGATGCGGTTGACGAACGAGGTGTTGGCGCCGTTTTCCAGCAGACGGCGGACCAGGTAGGCCAGCAGGGTTTCATGGGTGCCGACTGGCGCGTACACGCGGCACGGACGGTTCAGCTTGCCGTCGGCGACCTTGCCTACGACCTGTTCGTAGAGCGGCTCGCCCATGCCGTGCAGGCACTGGAACTCGTACTGACCCGGGTAATAGTTCTGGCCAGCGATGTGGTAGATGGCCGACAGCGTGTGAGCGTTGTGGGTGGCGAACTGCGGGTAGATGGCTTCCGGCACGGCCAGCAGCTTGCGGGCGCAGGCGACGTAGGACACGTCGGTGTACACCTTGCGGGTGTAGACCGGGTAGCCTTCCAGGCCTTCGACTTGGGCACGCTTGATCTCGCTGTCCCAGTAGGCGCCTTTCACCAGGCGGATCATCAGGCGGTGGCGGCTGCGCTTGGCCAGGTCGATGACATAGTCGATCACGTACGGGCAGCGCTTCTGATAGGCCTGGATGACGAAGCCGATACCGTTCCAGCCCGCCAGGGCCGGCTCGAAGCACAGGCGCTCGAGCAGGTCGAGGGACAATTCCAGGCGGTCGGCCTCTTCGGCGTCGATGTTCAGGCCGATGTCATATTGCTTGGCCAGCAGGGTCAGCGACAGCAGACGCGGGTACAGCTCTTCCATCACGCGCTCGTACTGGGCGCGGCTGTAGCGTGGGTGGAGCGCCGACAGCTTGATCGAGATGCCTGGGCCCTCATAGATGCCGCGGCCATGGGAGGCCTTGCCGATCGAGTGAATCGCCTGCTCGTAGGACGCCAGGTACTTCTGTGCATCATGCTCGGTCAGTGCGGCTTCGCCGAGCATGTCATAGGAATAACGGAAGCCTTTGGCTTCGAAGCGGCTGGCGTTGGCCAGGGCCTCTGCGATGGTTTCGCCAGTGACGAACTGCTCGCCCATCAGGCGCATGGCCATGTCGACACCCTTGCGGATCATCGGCTCGCCGCTCTTGCCGATGATGCGGGTGAGCGAGGAGGTAAGGCCGGCTTCATTATGGGTGGAGACCAGCTTGCCGGTCAGCAGCAGGCCCCAGGTCGCAGCGTTGACGAACAGCGACGGGCTATTGCCGAGGTGCGGCTGCCAGTTGCCGTTGCTGATCTTGTCGCGAATCAGGGCGTCGCGGGTACCTTTGTCAGGGATGCGCAGCAAGGCTTCGGCCAGGCACATCAGGGCGACGCCTTCCTGGGAAGACAGGGAAAACTCTTGGAGCAGGCCCTGAACGATGCCGGCACGGCCGCCAGCACTCTTCTGGTTACGTAGCTTTTCGGCGATACCCGCGGCGAGCTTGTTGGTGGCTTCGGCCAGCGGGGCGCTCAAGCGCGCCTGCTCCAGCAGCATCGGCACGACTTCCTGCTCGGGGCGGCGGTAGGCGGCGGTGATCGCCGAGCGCAGCACCGACTGCGGCAGGATGCTCTCGGCAAATTCGAGGAAGCACTGGTGGCTGTGGTCTGGCTGGACTTCGCCAGCGTCATCGGCCAGGTTGCTGGCGTGACCGTTGAGTTCGGTCAGGGTGGCGCCACCCTCGAGCTTCTCCAGGTAATTGAAGATCGCTTGCTTGATCAACCAGTGCGGCGTGCGGTCGATGGACTGCGCAGCTGCTTTGAGTCGCTCACGGGTCGGGTCATCAAGTTTGACCCCAAGGGTGGTCGTCGCCAATTTCTTATCCTCGTTATTGCCACGGGTGTGGCTTAAGCTGCGCCAAGATTAGCTGTAGGTGATTTCGGGTGCAACCAGGTGCAACCCCATTTTTCCGAGGAAAAGGTGCAACTCGTCTGGCGGAGTTTCCTACAGGCCAAAAAGAAACCATTACGGTGCGTTTTCTTATTGTAGAGACCTTTTTTGCTCCCAAAAGAAGCAAAAAATCGGATTTTTCCGAAACTGCCCGAGCGGGTGCAACTGGCAAATGAAAAATGGTTGCACCGCCTTTGCGTTGTTGCATAGCATTCGCCGCCTGGGTGCAACCGTCGTCAAGAAGGTTGTGCATGAGATAAAAACAAACGCCAGGGCACACGCATGGGCAATCCACTAACGATCACCTTCGTGATCTACATCGCGGCAATGGTGCTGATCGGTTTCGCGGCCTATCGCTCCACCAACAACCTTTCCGACTACATCCTCGGCGGTCGCAGCCTGGGGAGTGTGGTCACTGCACTCTCTGCCGGTGCTTCCGACATGAGCGGCTGGCTGCTCATGGGGCTGCCGGGCGCCATCTATTTCTCCGGCCTTTCCGAGGCCTGGATTGCCATCGGCCTGACCGTCGGTGCCTACCTGAACTGGCTGTTCGTCGCTGGCCGTCTGCGTGTGCAGACCGAGCACAACGGCGATGCGTTGACCCTGCCGGACTATTTCTCCAGCCGCTTCGAAGACCAAAGTGGCTTGCTGCGGATCATCTCGGCGATTGTGATCCTGGTGTTCTTCACTATCTATTGCGCCTCCGGCATCGTAGCCGGTGCCCGACTGTTCGAAAGCACCTTCGGCATGTCGTATGAGACCGCCCTGTGGGCCGGTGCCGCGGCGACCATCGCCTACACCTTCGTCGGTGGCTTCCTGGCGGTGAGCTGGACCGACACCGTACAGGCCTCGCTGATGATTTTCGCGCTGATCCTCACGCCGGTGATCGTGTTGATCTCCACGGGGGGCTTCGATACCACCTTCCTGGCCATCGAAGCGCAGAACCCGGCCAACTTCGACATGCTCAAGGGCGCCACCTTCGTTGGCATCATCTCGCTGATGGGCTGGGGCCTGGGCTACTTCGGCCAGCCGCACATCCTGGCGCGCTTCATGGCCGCCGACTCGGTGAAGTCGATCGCCAACGCCCGTCGCATCTCCATGACCTGGATGATCCTGTGCCTGGCGGGTACCTGCGCCGTGGGCTTCTTCGGCATCGCCTACTTCTCGGCGCACCCTGACCTGGCGGGCCCGGTCACCGAGAACCATGAGCGCGTATTCATCGAGCTGGCCAAGATCCTGTTCAACCCGTGGGTCGCCGGTGTGCTGCTGTCGGCCATCCTGGCGGCGGTGATGAGCACCCTGAGCTGCCAGCTGCTGGTCTGCTCCAGTGCCCTGACCGAAGACTTCTACAAGGCCTTCCTGCGCAAGAGCGCTTCGCAGGGTGAACTGGTGTGGGTCGGCCGCCTGATGGTGCTGGCCGTGGCCCTGATTGCCATTGCCATGGCGGCCAACCCGGAAAACCGCGTGCTGGGCCTGGTGGCTTACGCCTGGGCCGGCTTCGGTGCCGCTTTTGGCCCGGTAGTACTGATTTCTGTGCTGTGGAAAGGCATGACCCGTAACGGTGCGCTGGCGGGTATCGTGGTGGGTGCGTTGACGGTGATCCTGTGGAAGAACTTCGACACGCTCGGCCTGTACGAAATCATTCCAGGCTTCTTGTTCGCCAGCATTGCCATCGTTCTGGTGAGCAAGCTGGGCCGCCCGTCGCAGGCGATGGTGCAGCGCTTCGAAACCGCTGATGCGGCGTATCACGCCGACAAGTAATTCCCGTTGATTCGGCGGCACCTGCTTTGTGGGTGCCGCCGATCAGCAGTCAGGCCTGACTCCGCCTGCAAGGCAAGGTAAACTTGCCAGCCCCGCAGGAGTTGCCATGAACTATCGTCACGCCTTCCATGCCGGCAACCATGCCGACGTCCTCAAGCATATCGTGCTGACCCGCCTGATCGCCCTGATGTCGCGCAAGGAGCAGCCGTTCGCCTACATCGACACCCATGCCGGCCTCGGTCTGTACGACTTGCAAGGCGATCAGGCCACCCGTACCGGCGAGTACCTGGAAGGCGTCGCCCGCCTGTGGAACCGGGATGACCTGCCGGCCATGGCCGCCGACTACCTGCGCATCATCAAGCGTCTGAATGCCGACGGTGAGCTGCGCTACTACCCGGGTTCACCCGAGCTGGCCCGTCGCCTGATGCGCCAGCAGGATCGTGCTCTGCTCAATGAGAAGCATCCGGAAGACGGGCCGCTGCTCAAAGAGAACATGAAGAAAGACCCGCGAGTGGCCGTGCACCTGGGTGAAGGCTGGCATGTCCCGCGTGCCCTGCTGCCCGTGCAGGAGAAGCGCGCCATCATGCTGATCGACCCGCCGTTCGAGCAGGCAGACGAACTCAAGCGCTGCACCACCTCGATGAAGGAAGCGATCGGTCGCATGCGCCAGACCGTCGTGGCCATCTGGTATCCGATCAAGGACCAGCGCTCGCTGACCCGCTTCTACCAGGACCTGACCAGCACCGGCGCGCCAAAGCTGCTGCGGGTCGAGCTGTATGTGCATCATCAGGACAGTCCGCAGGGCCTCAACGGCTCGGGCCTGGCCATCGCCAACCCGCCTTGGGGGCTGGAAGAAGAACTGCGCGAATTGCTGCCGTGGCTGGCCAAGGAGCTGGCGCAGACGGCAGGCAGCTTCCGCATGGACTGGCTGATCGCCGAGTAACCAGGCGCTACAAGTCCCTTGTGGGAGCGGGCTCGTCGAGGCGTCGAACCGCCGCGAACACCGGCAAGGCCGGTGCCATGCACCGCGGCGCCTGCTTCGTGGCCAAGCCCGCTGCCACAGGTTAATGCAGTGTCTCCCTCATTGTTTGCGTTATAATCCCGCCCTTTAGCCGCCAGCCGCCCATGAGGCCGCTGGCGCATCTCTACCGAATGAAGAGGCTAATCCCTTGGCATTGACGATTCTTGGCCTGTCCGGCGCCCTTAGCCATGACCCTTCCGCGGCCCTGTACATTGACGGCAAGCTGGTTGCCGCCGCCGAAGAAGAGCGCTTCGTGCGTGACAAGCATGCGAAGAACCGCATGCCCTACGAGTCGGCGAAATTCTGCCTGGAACAAGCCGGCATCAAGCCGTCCGACGTTGACGTGGTGGCCATTCCGTTCGCCCCGATCAGCCTGTTCGGCAAGGCCCGCTGGCACTACGCCAAGCGCTACTGGTACGCCCCGGACCGTGCCCTCGACGCCATCCTGATGGGCAACCGCCGCTACAAGCGCTACCGCAAGAAGATCGTCTGGTGCCTGGAGCAGCTGGGCTTCGACCCGAAAAAGGTCAAGATCGAACCGGTCGAGCACCACCTGGCTCACGCCTCCAGTGCCTACCATTGCTCGGGCTTCAAGGAAAAGACCGCGATCCTCGGCATCGACGGCAAGGGTGAGTACGCCACCACCTTCTTCGGCTACGGCGAAAACGGCAAGATCCACAAGATCAAGGAGTTCTTCGATCCGGACTCGCTGGGTGGCCTGTATGGCGCGATCACCGAATTCCTCGGTTTCGAAATGCTCGACGGTGAATTCAAGGTCATGGGCATGGCGCCGTACGGCGACGCCAGCAAGTACGATTTCTCCCGCCTGGCCAGCTTCGAGAACGGCGAACTGGTGATCAATACCGAGTACGCCAACGTCATCGGCCTGCGCCGCTATAAAGAGAAGGGCAAGGGCTTCTACTTCTCGCCGAAGCTGATCGAATGGCTGGGGCCCAAGCGTGAAGGCGATATCGCCGACGAACCGTACATCCACTACGCGGCCAGCATGCAGGCGTTGTTCGAAAAGATCGCCCTGCAGATGATCGACCACTACCTGGGCGACACCCTGCGTGAAACCGGCAAGCTGGCCTTCGCCGGCGGCTGCGCGCTGAACGTCAAGCTCAACCAGAAGATCATTGCCCGTTCCGACGTCAAGGAACTGTTCGTCCAGCCGGCTTCCGGTGACGCGGGTACTGCTGTCGGTGCTGCTGCCTACGTTTCTCACGCCCGTGGCGTGCCGGTCGAGAAGATGGAGCACGTCTACCTCGGCCCTTCCTACTCCAACGAAGACGTGATCGCCGCCTGCGCCCGTCACCCGAACGCGCCGAAATGGCGCAAACTCGACGACATGCCGCAGCGTATCGCCAAGATCATGGTCGAGGGCAATCCGGTGGCCTGGTTCCAGGGCCGCATGGAGTTCGGCCCGCGTGCCCTGGGTGGTCGTTCGATCATCGGTTGCCCGAGCGTGCCGGGCGTGGCCGACCGCATCAACGAGCAGATCAAGTTCCGCGAACGCTGGAGACCTTTCTGCCCGTCGATGCTCGACACCGTCGCCCCGCAAATGATCAAGGTCGACCACCCGGCGCCGTTCATGACCTTCACCTTCGAAGTGGCTGAAGAGTGGAAGACCCGTGTGCCGGAAGTGGTCCACGAGGACGGCACCTCGCGTGCCCAGGTGCTCAAGCGTGAATACAATCCGCGCTACTACGACATGATGAAGGCGCTGGAAGACCTGACCGGCAACGGTGTGTCGCTGAACACCTCGCTGAACCGCCGTGGCGAGCCGATGATCTGCTCGCCGACCGACGCGCTGAACATGTTCTTCGGTTCGGACCTGCAGTACCTGATCATGGAAGACATCCTGGTCGTGAAGGACGGCGCTGCCGCCTATGACCAGCCGCTCTGAAGCGCGGGTCCTGCAGTTCTGCCATGGCTATGACGGGCCGTTCCTCGATTGTGCCCGTCAGTACGCCAGCCTGTTCCAGGGCAGCGGCTACAAGGTCACCACCGTGTTCCTCACCGGCGCCGCCGACCCGCAGGTTGCGGCTGGCTGCGCGTCGGACGAGGTGCTGTTTCTCGAATTCAGTTCCAAGGCCGTGCGTGGCCTGAAGCTCAGTGCAATACGCGCCCTGCGGCGTATCGCGGCCGAACGCAGTTTCAGCTTCTGCATCGCTCACCGTTTCAAGCCGATCTATGTCGCGCTGCTGGCAACCGGCTTGCCGGTGATCGGTGTGCACCACGCGTTCGGCGATTATGAGCGCAAGGGCCGGCGTCTGTTCGCCAACCTGTTCAGCAAGCGCCTGAGCTTGCTGGGCGTGTCGGATGCGGTGCGTGACGACATGCGCCGTTGCTTGCCGCAGTGGCCGGCCGAACGTATCCAGACCTTATACAACCGTATCGATATCGACGCCCTGCAGGCCGCCCAGGTATGCCGTGCCGAGGCCCGCGAGGCATTGGGCCTGCATGCCCAGGCATGGGTGGTCGGCAATGTCGGTCGTCTGCACCCGGACAAGGATCAGGCGACTTTGCTGCGTGGCTTTGCCGAGGCGCTGCCGGGCCTGCCGGCCGGTGCTCGCCTGGCTATTCTTGGCAAGGGCCGCCTGGAGGCCAAGCTCAAGGCACAGGCTGCCGAACTGGGGATTGCCGCGCAGGTTGACTTCCTTGGTCAGGTGCCGGATGCCCGTCGCTATTTCCAGGCCTTCGACGTGTTTGCGCTGAGCTCCGACCATGAGCCGTTCGGCATGGTCCTGCTCGAAGCCATGGTCGCTGGCGTACCAGTATTGGCAACGGCCTGCGGCGGTGCGCGCGAAGTCGTGGAAGGTGTTGGTGTACTGTTCCCACTGGCCGACGCCGGGCAACTGGCGCAGGGCCTCAAGCACATGGCCGCGCTGGATGAACAGCAGCGTGAAACCTGCGCTGCGCACATGATGCGGCGGCTGCATGAGCGGTTTTCCGATCAGGCCGTGCGCGAGGCGTTCTGGCAGTTGCCACAGGTTCGTGCGCTGGCGGGGAAGGCGTGATGCTCAATCATATCCGGGCCTTCCGCGAGCGCGGGTGGCAGGCCATCGATGCACCTGCCTACGCCGAGGCGTGGGCGCGATTCGGTGGCAGCGTCGCGACGCACCCATTGGTGGTCGAGCAGTTGGCGGATCTGGCTCAGATCCCGGTGCGTTACCTTGGCTGGTACCAGGCAGATGAATTGAAAGCTGCCATCCCGACCTGGGGGCGGCACCTGGCGTTGTCCAAGGACGTGCTCAAGCGTGCCGGCAAGAAGGCCCTGTTCGATCTTGGCAATGCCGAGATCATCCTGCCGGCGGAGGCTGATGCCGGCGCGCCGTTGCGCCATGGCGCACGCTACCTGTCCGAACTGAACCAGGGCCGTTTCAGCGGCCTCAAGGTGCAGAAAGAGCAGCTGGCCATGGCCCGCCCCCATGAAGACCTGTCGAAGAAGTTCCGCTACAACCAGCGCCGCGAATTGCGCCTGCTGGAAGAAGCGGGCGGGGTGGTGCGAGCGATCAGCGACTTCAGCGCGCAGCAGATCGCAGCCATGTACTGCGAGCTGTTCCTGCGCCGCTGGGGCTTCCCGGCCACCGGTGCCGAGCGCATGGCCGAAGTGCTGGAGCGCCTGCGCGAGCTGCTGATCGGCTCGGTGCTGATGCTCGACGACAAACCCATTGCCATCCAGCTGGTGTATCGCGTTGAAGCGCCTGAGTGGATCAGCGTCGAATACATCAACGGTGGTGTCGATCCCGAAACCAAGGCTTTCAGCCCCGGTAGCGTGCTGAGCTTCCTCAACACCCAGGCGGCCTGGGAAGATGCCAATGCGCGCAACAAGCCCCTGCGCTTCTCGTTCGGCCGAGCCGACCGGGAGTACAAGGATCGGTGGTGCAACCCTGTGCCGGTATTCCAGTCGTGAGCCGCAAGCAGCAGTTGCTCAAGCGCCATCGGCGCAACAAACGCCTGGGTTTGCTGGCCAGTCTGGTTGTGCTGCTGGCGCTGGGTATCGTCACGTGGTGGTGGCTGCCGCTGTTGCTGCTGCCTTTGCTCTGGGTCGCGCACGAAGCCTGGTTCGCCGACCACCTGTTCTATGCGCCTGGCGAAGATTACGCCTACCGCTTCGGCGAGCTCAGCCAGGAAGCGCCGGTCGTGCTGCGCGACGGGCTGCTCAAGGTGGACGCGACGTTGCAGGGTGACGAAACCCTGATGCTTGAAGTGCGGGTGAAGAGTGGTTGGCTGGGGCGCTTCCTCGATCCACGGGTCGAGTTGTACGGCAGCGAATGCATGGATCGGCAAACCTTCGAGCGTGGTGTCGATGGGTTGCGTTTCCTCAACCTCACCGGGCTGGCGGCCCCGCTGCAGGCGGGCACGCTGCGTCTGCGTGGGCGCTTTTGCCAGTTGCAGGGGGAACCACGCCTGTGGATAACCCCCGGCGTCGAGTTGCAGCGCCGCCGCGTGATGGTCATCGCGCCGCATGCCGATGATGCCGAGCTGGCGGCTTATGGCTTGTACAGCCAGGCGGACGAAACCTGGGTGGTGACCCTGACTGCAGGTGAAATCGAAGCCGAGCACTATCAGCAGATGGGCCTGGGCAAGTCGGAGGCTGCGCGCTTGAAGGGGCGCCTGCGCGCCTGGGACAGCATCGCCGTACCGCGCTGGGCCGGTGTACCCGAGTCCCGTTGCGTGCAGTTGGGGTATTTCTGCCTGCAGCTGCCCGCCATGCAAGCTGCGCCTGATCAGCCTGCTGCGTCCCGTGAAGCGGACATGGCCGATATCCGCCCGTTCCGCCAGTTCAACCCGTTCCCGCTACCGGCCGACCGCGATGGTGCGCCAACCTGGCAGAACCTGCTGGCCGACCTGCGGGCCCTGCTGGAGATGGCCAGGCCTGAAGTACTGGTCATGCCCCATCCGCAACTTGACCCCCACCCCGACCATATCTGCGCCCAGGCGGCCGTCATGGAGGCCCTGCAGGGCCTCGACTGGCAGCCGCAGACGCTGCTGTGTTACGCCAACCATCTGCATGACAACGACCGCTGGCCAATGGGCGACAGTGGCGATGGCGTGGCCTTGCCGCCGCAACTGAGTGCCGAGCAGGCCTGGGCGCCATGTGCCTTGCTGCTGGATATCGCTACCCAGCGCGACAAGGCCATGGCCTTGGGCATGATGCACGACCTGCAGCCGCCTGCACCGTTCAAGCGTCGTTTGCGCCGCTTGCTGCAGCGCTGGCTGGCCGGGCGCCGGCCGTCGCCTTACGGGGAGAACGAGTTCTTCCGCAAGGCCGTGCGCCGGCATGAATTGTTCTGGCGGCGTGAGCTGTAAACCTGACCGCGAAGGCGCAGAGCGCCCAAGGAAAGCAATGAAAGTCCTATTTCTGGTACAGAAGGAACAGCGCGCGATCCTCGATCGCCTGTACGATGGCGTCGCGGCCAACTGTGAATGCGATCTGCGCTGGCTGACCAGCGAAGACCAGCGCAACCTGCGCCGTTACTTCAAGCGTGAGGTGCAGGCCGAGCGCTATGACCGTATCGTCTTCTTCCTGCGCTTCAAGCAAGAGATCCGCCAGGCGGCCTTCATCCGCACGGTGCCAAACCTGGTCATTCTCGAACACGACGCCTACCAGAACTACATCCCTTGCAAGTACACCGGCAAGTTCAGCGCGCATTACCGCAAGATGCCGTGGGCGCGCGTGATCAGCTCGGGCTACACGGTCAGCGAGCGTCTGCGTCAGGAGGGCTTCGACGCGGTGTTCGTGCCCAAGGGCTACGATGAACAACTGCTGGCCGACCAGGGCCGTGAGCGCGATATCGTACTGGCATTCGTCGGCAGCACCAACAGTGTCGCTTACAGCGGGCGCAAGGCGCTGCTGGATGAGCTGGGGCAGGTAGAAAACCTGGTAGTGACCCGTACCAAGTCGGGCGAGGATTACTGCAACACGCTCAACCGTATCCAGTACTTCGTCAGCGCCGACGTGGGCATGGGCGAGTACATGATCAAGAACTTCGAAGCCATGGCTTGCGGCTGTGTGCTGCTGGCCTACGACCAGGGCGAAGCAGAGAATCGCGCGTTAGGGTTGCAGGACATGGTCAATGTCGTGTTCTACGACAACATACCGACCTTGCAGGCAAAGTTGCGCACATTGCGCGAAAACCCTGCGCTGGCACAGCAGATTGCCGAAAATGGTCGCGAGTTGGCAGTGTCGCGTTTCAGTTTCGCGGCAGTGGGGCGCAGTATCGTCGAGCATATGCGCCCGGCGCTCAGGCCTCAGCCGCCGCTGACTGCATGGCAGCGCTTGCGCCTGAAACTCGGCTTCTGACCATCTGCCTCTGCGATGACAGCGTCGGCTATAGGTTTCATGTTGATTCCGGGCACTAACCTGTGTTGCCAGGGTCATCCAAGGGGCAGCACCGCTGTCCAGCATTTCCAGCCTATGCTGGTAAAGGGCGCTTATCCGACGTCATGTCGGGTAAGACCGGCATTGACGCTGGTCATGGGTGCCCTTGTCTGCATGGGAAATCCGATTCCTGTAATTGAGGTTGCAGTCCCACCTGGCCTGGACGGGAGAGGGGCGCTATCCCCATGAATATCGTCAATATGATGTGGGCAGGCGGTTCGCCGTACATGTCCATCCACAAGGTCCACCAGCAGGTGCTGTCGCACGCAGGGGCCGATGCTTCCATCAGTAACTGGTTGTTACTCGGAGGCGAGCTGTGTCACGGCCGCGGCCCCACCCGCGTGTGGCACATACCGCAACGTGTGCTGAAGGGAAAAAGCCTTTGGCGTCTATTGCTGCCCTGGCAGCGCCTGCGTCTGCGCAGGGCGCTGCAACAAGCCCGTGCTGACGTCATCCTGCTCGATGGCGTAGGGGTCGCACGCTTGGTGCTACCGGTGTTGCAGCAGGTCCCTGGAATACGGGTCAAAGTGCTGTTCCATGGCAGTACCCGGCTGACTGCCAGCGATGTGCGTTTGTTGAACCAGTTGCCGCCAGAGCGTCTTAGCATCGCAGCAGTCTCGCAGACTTTGGCGCGCTCGCTTGAGCAGGACATTGGTCGTCCTGTGCAGGCGCTACGCATGGCATTCGACCCGCAAGCCTTCGCCAGGCCGCTACTCAGTCGTGAACAGGCTCGCCAGGCGCTGGCATTACCCAAAGCCACCGGTCAGGTGCTCGGAGCCGTGGGACGGCTGGTCGAAAGTAAAGGCTTCGCGATGCTCATCGAGGCATTCGCCAAGGGGGCCGCCAACCGCCCAGACATGCGCTTGGCGATTGTCGGTGATGGTCCTCTGCGCGCCAGTCTGGCGGCGCAAATTGATGCGCTGGGGCTGACCGGGCGGGTGATGTTGTGCGGCCACCATGATGATTTGCAGCAACTCTACCGGGCGTTTGACTGGCTGTTGGTGCCGTCGCGTGCCGAGGGCTTGGGCCTTGTGGTGCAAGAAGCCGTAATGGCGGATCTACCGGTGATTTGCAGCGACTTGCCAGTGTTTCGTGAGCAGTTGCGCGAAGCGGGCTTGTATCTGCCGGTTGGCGACGTTGAAGCTTGGTCCCAGGCAATCGAACGCTGCGATGCCCCCAGCGCTCAGGCCATGGCCGCTCGTCAGCGCGAGGCACTGGCGCCCGAGGCGGCATGGCAGGCGTTCTGTGACGGGGCGCAGAAGCTGCTGCGTGGTTGAAGTCAGCGCGCTAGCAGAGCCGCCTCGAAGTCGGCGAGCGGGAATTGGTCACCCAGGTTTTCCCTCTCGATGTAACGCACCATGTGTTGCACATTGCGCCTGATCATTCGTGCAGAGAGTGGCGGGCGCAGGAAGCGCATGTCTGCCACATCGATCAGGCCGAGATGTTGATCAGGCGTTACGACTACATTACCCAGGTGCAGCGAGCGGAAGTACACGCCACTGCGGTGAAGTTGGCGGATCAGTTCGATCAGCCGCGGCAGGTAGGTGGCCCAGCTGAACTCGGCGTCACGCGATAGTTGCAGCAGTGTGCGCCCTGGCAGAGGGCGATACAGCACTGCTGTTCTGCCTGGGACATCGAGCTTGTGCTGGCTGATCACTTCGAGCGTGGGGATCCCGAGTTGTTGCAGGCGAGCGGCATTGTCGACAAAGCGCTGCGAGTACGGTCGAAGCAACGCAGATGAAATTAGACGCTTCCTACGAAAAACCTTAAGGAAGTTTCCATCCCTGAGCAGGTAAACTTTGGCGCCATGGCTATCTGCCTCTAGCACCTGGGCTCCAAGTGTCAGCTGATCGAAGTCGACCTGGGAGAGGCGGGAGCACTGCATGTATAAGGCCTTGTCGTCTGGCAAGCGAAAATGACTGGCAATAATGCCGAAAATAAAGCTGTTGCACCATGTCTGGTGTCATTTGCGTTACCGGGGAGTATGGATGTTGTATCAGAAGAGCTGGGCCAGGGCCTGGTTGGCATTCGGGTTGATCTGGTTCCTGGCGGCCATTGCCTTGGCTCCCAGCAACAAGCTGTATCAGCAAGGCATGATCTTGTTCATGTGGCTGCCCACGTTGGTAGTGGCATGGTCGGCGAGACGTATTCTGGTTGATGCCTGGCGGCATCAGCCCGCGCTGTGGGGGGCGTTGGCGCTGTTGTTGATCTGGGGCGCGCTGAGCATGGCCTGGTCAAATAATGAACAATTCTGGCGCGAAGGCAAGCGGCTGCTTTACATTCTGGTGTTCTTGCTGGCGTTCCCGATCATAGGGCAGTTGGGGACGGACCGTATTCGCCAGTTGTTACGGATAGGGGCTGCATTGCTGGCGATTGCCGCGCTGATCTCGATTGTTAGGTTCTACGGTGTCCAGGGCATGCCGCTGGTTGATCGCCTGGAAGGTATCGGCGAGATTTCGCACCCGATCCTTGGCGCCTATGTTGTCGGCATCGCGGCTTTGCTGCTGCTGTACGATCTTCCAAGGCAGCCTGCCTTGCGCCTGGGCTGGATATTGGCGCTGGCCTGCCTGGCCGCATTTGTCGCCTTGAGCCAGAGCCGTGGCGCGGTACTGGCACTGATCATCCCTGTGATCCTGGCACCCCTGTGGTTCCGTGACAGGCACAGCCAGCTCATGGCGCTGCTCGCAGTGGTCAGCACCGGACTGGCTTTCTACGTCGCCTACGACCTCATCGCCTTGCGTGGCTCGTCCTTCCGTCCCGAAATTTTCCGCGCAACGTTGCACATGATCAGTGAGCACCCATGGGGCGGGTTGGGGCTGGGTGCTTATTACAAGGTAGAAGCCGCGGGTTTGCAGTTCGATCACACCCATAACATGTTCACCCATGTTGCGGTTGAGCTCGGGTTGCCCGGGATGCTGCTGTGGATTGCCGTGTGGCTGTTCACCCTCGGCGAGATCGTTCGAGCGCGCGGCACGATCTTTGGCAAGATTCTGCTCAGCCTCTGGATCTACTCGACCATGGCCATGCAGTTCGACGCCGCCAGCCTCACCACGACGCCCCGTGCAGAATGGTTCGTCAGCTGGCTGCCAGTTGGCCTGGTCATGCTACTGCCATGGGTACGTGCCGAAAATGACGCCTGTGGTAAAATTTCCGGTTCAACCTGAACAGCGAGCTCGATGATGGCCGAAACACCGCTACCGGCGGAGCACAGCTCCAGTCTGAAGATCTACTTCCGGCTGCTGAGCTACGTGAAACCCTATGTCGGCATTTTCCTGCTGAGCATTGTCGGTTTTGTGATCTTTGCTTCGACCCAGCCCATGCTGGCCGGGATTCTCAAGTATTTCGTCGACGGGCTGAGCAACCCGGAAGCGGTATTGTTCCCCAATGTCCCCTACCTGCGCGACCTGCAGCTGCTGCAGGCGGTTCCGCTGCTGATCATCCTGATCGCTGCGTGGCAAGGCCTGGGCTCGTTCCTGGGTAACTACTTTCTGGCCAAGGTTTCCCTGTGCCTGGTGCACGACCTGCGCGTAGAACTGTTCAACAAGCTGCTGGTGCTGCCCAATCGCTACTTCGACAACCACAACTCAGGCCACCTGATTTCGCGGATCACCTTCAACGTGACCATGGTCACCGGTGCTGCCACCGATGCGATCAAGGTGGTCATTCGTGAAGGCCTGACGGTGGTATTCCTGTTTGGCTACCTGCTGTGGATGAACTGGCACCTGACCCTGGTGATGGTCGCCATCCTGCCGGTGATCGCGGTGATGGTCAGCGTCGCCAGCAAGAAATTCCGCAAGCAGAGCAAGAAAATCCAGACTGCCATGGGCGACGTGACGCATGTCGCGTCCGAAACCATCCAGGGTTACCGCGTGGTGCGCAGCTTCGGCGGTGAAGCCTACGAGCGGCAGCGCTTCGGCAATGCCAGCCAGAGCAACACCGACAAGCAGCTGCACATGACCAAGACCGGCTCGTTGTACACGCCGCTGCTGCAGTTGGTGATCTACAGCGCCATGGCAGCATTGATGTTCCTGGTGCTGTTCCTGCGCGGTGAGTCCACCGCCGGTGACCTGGTGGCCTACATCACGGCGGCGGGACTGTTGCCCAAGCCCATTCGCCAGCTGTCGGAAGTCAGCTCGACCATCCAGAAGGGCCTGGCTGGAGCAGAGAGCATCTTCGAGCAGCTGGACGAGCAGCCGGAGATCGACACTGGCACCGTCGAGAAGGAGCGTGTGGACGGCCGGCTTGAAGTGCGTAACCTGAGCTTCACCTATCCTGGCACCGAGCGCGAGGTGTTGAGCGACATCAGCTTCGTCGCCGAGCCTGGGCAGATGATCGCGCTGGTCGGGCGTTCGGGTAGCGGCAAGTCGACGCTGGCGGCGCTGATACCGCGTTTCTATCATCATGACCAAGGGCAGATCTTGCTCGATGGCGTGGAGATCGAGAACTATCGCCTGCGCAACCTGCGTCGCCATGTGTCCCAGGTGACCCAGCACGTCACCCTGTTCAACGACACCGTGGCCAACAACATCGCCTATGGCGACCTGGCTGGCGCCCCGCGTGCCGATATCGAAGCGGCTGCCGCAGATGCCTATGCCAAGGAATTCGTCGACCGACTGCCAAAAGGCTTCGATACCGAAGTCGGTGAAAACGGCGTGCTGCTCTCCGGTGGCCAGCGTCAGCGCCTGGCGATTGCCCGGGCTCTGTTGAAGAACGCCCCGCTGCTGATCCTCGACGAAGCAACGTCGGCGCTGGATACCGAGTCCGAGCGGCATATCCAGGCCGCCCTGGACCACGTCATGGAAGGCAGGACCACGCTGGTGATCGCCCACCGCCTATCGACCATCGAGAAGGCCGATCAGATCCTGGTGATGGACCAGGGGCGCCTGGTCGAGCGCGGTACCCATTCCGAATTGCTCGCGGCCAATGGCCATTATGCCCGTCTGCATGCCATGGGCCTGGATGAGCCGGCCAAGGCCGATATCACCTGACCCGCCTTGATCGGGGCCGTATCGGCCCCGATTGTCACGGGACTTTTCCAGGGTGCATCTGGCCGTAAAGCCGTCGACTACCCTGTGCTAATATCCTGCCCCTGTTCATTATTTCCATATGGGTTGCCCATGAAGTTGTCCATGCCGCGTTTCGATCAAGCCCCGGTACTGGTGGTCGGCGATGTCATGCTCGACCGCTACTGGCATGGCGGTACTTCGCGTATCTCGCCTGAAGCGCCAGTGCCGGTGGTCAAGGTCGATCAGATCGAGGATCGCCCCGGCGGCGCGGCCAACGTTGCCTTGAACATCGCCGCTCTCGGCGCACCTGCCTCACTGATCGGTGTCACCGGCCAGGATGAGGCCGCCGACAGCCTGGCCAACAGCCTGCAGGCCGCTGGCGTGCGTTCGGTGTTCCAGCGCATCGCGCATCAGCCGACCATCGTCAAGCTGCGGGTCATGAGCCGTCACCAGCAACTGCTACGCATCGATTTCGAAGAGCCGTTCGCCACCGACCCACTGTCGCTTGGCGCGGAAGTCGACACGTTGCTCGAAGGCGTCAAGGTCCTGGTCCTGTCCGACTACGGCAAGGGTGCGCTGAAGAACCACCAGAGCCTGATCCAGGCCGCTCGAGCCAAGGGCATTCCTGTGCTGGCCGACCCCAAGGGCAAGGATTTTTCCATCTACCGAGGCGCCAGCCTGATCACTCCGAACCTCAGCGAATTCGAGACCATTGTCGGCCGCTGCGCCGATGAGGCCGAACTGGTCGCCAAAGGCCTGCAGTTGCTTCAGGACCTGGACCTTGGTGCGCTATTGGTGACCCGTGGCGAGCATGGCATGACCCTGCTGCGCAGCGGCCAGCCAGCGCTGCACCTGCCTGCCCGCGCTCGTGAAGTGTTCGATGTGACCGGTGCCGGCGATACCGTCATCTCGACCCTGGCGGCTGCCATTGCCGCGGGTGAAGACCTGCCCCACGCGGTGGCCCTGGCCAACCTGGCTGCTGGCATCGTGGTCGGCAAGCTGGGTACCGCCGCAATCAGTGCCCCGGAACTGCGCCGGGCGATCCAGCGTGAGGAGGGCTCCGAGCGAGGCGTGTTGGGCCTGGAGCAACTGCTGCTGGCCATCGACGATGCGCGGGCGCACAAAGAGAAGATCGTCTTCACCAACGGCTGCTTCGACATTCTGCACGCCGGGCATGTCACCTACCTGGAGCAGGCGCGTGCACAGGGTGATCGCCTGATCGTCGCCGTCAACGACGATGCGTCGGTCAGCCGCCTGAAGGGGCCGGGCCGTCCGATCAACAGCGTTGACCGGCGCATGGCCGTGCTGGCCGGCCTGGGGGCGGTGGACTGGGTGATCAGTTTCCCTGAAGGCACGCCGGAAAACCTGCTGAGTCAGGTCAAGCCGGATGTGCTGGTCAAGGGCGGTGACTACGGCATCGACCAGGTGGTGGGTGCCGATATCGTCAAAGGTTATGGCGGCACCGTGAAGGTGCTGGGGCTGGTCGAAAACAGCTCGACCACGGCCATCGTCGAGAAGATCCGCAAGAACTGATTGACCATCTGGGGCTGCAAAGCGGCCCCAGATGTTACTTGTGAAGTGAAGTGCGGGCCCGCTCCAGCAGTGCTCGTGCCTTGTCGCCAAAGCGCTGCAGAGGCGAAGCCGGCGCCACCTTGCGCTCGACCAGCCCCTGCTGCTTCACCCAGTCCCTCCAGCGAATCCGCTCGTCGGCCACCACCCAGCCGTCCTGCCGGGCAAAGCTCTCGGCCAGGTACAGCCCGCGGGTACTCGCCGGCACAAGCTCATCCTTCTTAAGTGTGTAAAGCTCTGCCAACGGTTGACCATCCTGTACCGGCATCAGGTACAGATCCGGTCGCTTGCGGTTGAGCCGTGCCACCAGTTGGTCGCCTTCCAGGCGCTCATCGACATGGAACAGGCTGAGTGTCTTGGCCTCCCTTGGCACCTGCAGGCGCATATCGTAGATCAGCTGCAGTGAGGCCGTTGGCAGGTGCACATAGGCCCGCGGCCGTTCCAGCAACATCAGGTTGCCGCAGTGCACCGGGCGGGCAGCCCCTGATTCCGGCATCAGTACGAACGGCAAGGCTTCACGGTAATGCAGTGCGGCGGCGTAGGGGGCGGGCAGCCAGGTGTCGTTGAAACGCCCGCTCAGCCAGCCTTCCGGGGTTTCCAGCAGGCATTCTTCAGCGACCTCCTGAACTGCGGTGTGCAGCGGCAGGTTGAGTTCCTGAGCGGGGACATAGCCGGAAATCAGTTTAAGGACCACATCCCCGCGGTCCTGGCGGCGCTGCCTCACCAGTACCCAGTAGTCACGGTTCTGCCAGTGCAGGGTCAGGCGTACCGAAACGCCCAGGTTGGCCAGTTCGACGACGAAGCGCTGCTTGTCGGCAAGCTGGATGGCGCGCCGCCGTTGCTGGGTCTGGGCGAAGTTCAGCGGCATACCGATGCTCTGGTAGACCAGGCCTTCGGGGGTGGCTTCGACATGCAGTGGCAGTGTCTTGAAGTTGCTCGGGTTCTTGCGGATCAGCGTACGCGCCACGAGGCTCCTCCTTGCGTCGGGTCATTCTCCAGGCCCAGCTTGGCAGAGTGAAAACTCAATGCTGGCCCAGGATGCGGGCGACGGTGGCCACGTTGTGGGCCAGGTGCAACGGATTGATGGTGCCGACGATAGCACTGCTCACGCCCGGGTGGGCGAACAGTAGCTCGAAGCTGGCTTGCACCGGATCGACCCCCGGTGCAAGGCAGATGTGCCCGCTGGCCAGTGCCTTCTTTACCAGAATGGCTTTGCCGTGTTCGGCAGCGTAGTCCAGCACCGGGCGCTCTGCCTGCTCGTTGAGGTTGTAGGTGACCATGGCGCAATCGCCTTGCTCCAGTGCCTTCAAGCCACCGGCGACCGTCTTGCCGGAGAGGCCATAGCCGAGAATCTTGCCTTCCTGCTTGAGCGCGGCCAGGGTCTGGTAGACCTCTTGCTGCTCGAGGATTTCCAGATCATTGCCATCGGAGTGCACCAGCACCAGTTCGATGCGGTCAGTTTCCAGCCGGCGCAAGCTGCGCTCCACCGAGCGGCGGGTGTGGGCGGCGCTGAAGTCGAAGCTGGACTGACCCTCCTCGAACTCCTCTCCCACCTTGCTGACAATCACCCATTCATCGCGCTGGCCGCGTAGCAACGGCCCCAGGCGCTCTTCACTGCGGCCATAGGCCGGCGCAGTGTCGATCAGGTTGATACCCAGCTCGCGAGCCTGGGCCAGCAGCATTCGCGCTTCGTCATCGCCGGGGATGGTGAAGCCAGTGGGGTATTTGACGCCCTGGTCTCGGCCCAGCTTGACCGTGCCCAGGCCCAATGGCGAAACCGTGAGGCCGCTGCTGCCCAGTGGGCGGTGCAAGCCATGCAAGGTAGGCAAGGTCATGGCAGCAGTTGCTCCCAGGCTGGTAGGCCCAGCGCCGGGCGCGGCAGGCCGGAAAGGTCGGCCTGCGCTGCCGGGCGCACGCCATCGCGGTCGAGGCTGGCCAGTACGCGGTCACTGAAGTCTGGTGCCAGTGCCAGTTTGGTCGGCCAGCCCACCAGCAGGCGTTGCTGTTCGGCAAGGAAGGCGTTGTCGGGGCGGACCAGGCCGGACTGCGCCGGCTCGGCGCGATCAACGCGCAGGGTCGCCCAGCGCACCTGGCTCTGATCGACCCATGGCAGCAGGCTGGCGATTTCCTTCTGCGCTGCGGCAATCTGCGCGGCAGGCTCGCGGGCCACACCGTCGGCTTCGGCGAGATCGCCGCCGAGGTACCAGACCCACTGGCCGTCGGCGGCCGGGTGGGTGGTGACGGTTACACGCGGTTTTGGCCCACCGCCCAGGCAGTGTGCATACAGCGGCTTGAGGTTTGGCCCTTTGGCCAGGACCATGTGCAACGGCCGGGTCTGCATGGCGGGTTGCTCCAGGCCCAGCGCATGCAGCAGCTGTTCGGTGCCGGCGCCGGCGCTGAGGACGATGCGCTGGGCGCGGATTTCGCGGCCGTCGATGCGCAGGCCAGTTAGCTGTTCGCCCTCGCGCAGCGGTTCGATCCGTTCGCCAGCGAGCAGGCTGTCGCCGGCCAGTTCGGCCAGGTTCGCCAGCAGGCTCGGCACGTCGATCACCAGCTCTGCCAGGCGGTAGACCTTGCCCTTGAAGCCACGATCCTGCAGGGCCGGCGGCAATTGCTCGCCTTTTACCTGATCGACCCGGCCACGCACCGCCTTGCTGGCAAAGAAGCTGGTCAGGTTGCCGGCCAGGGTGCCAGGCGACCACAGGTAATGCGCGTCGGAAAGCAGGCGGGTGCCGGTCAGGTCCAGTTCGCCGCTGCCGTTGATCGCTTCGCGCCAGCGCCGCGGCATGTCGGCGATGGCTTCCGAGGCACCGGTCAGGGCGCCATGCAGGGCGTACTTGGTACCACCGTGGATGATGCCCTGGGACTTGATGGTCTGCTCGCCACCGAGGCTGGCGCGCTCCACCAGCACTGTCGAGTAACCCAGGCGACGCAGGCGGGCATTGAGCCAGAGGCCTGCGACCCCGGCGCCGACGATCAGTACGTCAGTGGAAATGGCGGATGGCATGGCGGTACCTCGAAGACTGGGACAGCTGGCAAGTATACAGGCTGCCTCAGTGCCCGGCAGTTTTGGAAAACAGCTGAATCACAACCACGCCGCCCACGATCATGGCCATGCCCAGCATCGCCGGTACATCCAGCTTCTGCCCATAGACCACCAGCGCCGCAACGCTGATCAGCACGATGCCAAGGCCCGACCAGATCGCGTAGGCGATACCTACCGGGATGCTGCGCACCACCAGGGTCAGCATCCAGAACGCGATCCCGTAGCCCACCACCATCAGCAGCAACGGCAACGGCGTGCTCAGCCCCTTGACCGCCTTCATGGAGGCAGTGGCGATGACTTCGGCGCAGATGGCGATGGCGAGATAGGTATAGGCATTCATGACGGGATCCTCCGGTAACTGGCTCGGCATTCTAGCGATTGCCCGGATGCGGTAAAGTCATTACCTATCTGAATTGGAGATAGGCTGATGGCTGAACAATGGAACCTTGATCAACTGCGCACTTTCCTGCGGGTCGCAGAGTTGCGCTCGTTTTCCGCCGTGGCCCGTGAGCAGCGCAAGGCACAGTCGGCCATCAGCAATGCGATTGCCCTGCTTGAAACCGAACTCGGTGTCACGCTGTTCGAACGCAGCAGCGGACGCCAACCCAGACTGACTGAAAACGGTACGGCCTTGCTCGAAGATGCCCGTGAGCTCTTGCGCCAGTGCGAACGCCTGGATGGTCGTGCCCTGGCCTTGATGCGTGGCCAGGAGGCCTTGTTGCGGGTGGCTCAGGACGAAGCGATGCCTTACCAGCCCGTGATCGACAGCCTCGATGAACTGGCTAGCCGTTATCCTTATCTGGAGGTGCAACTGGCCAGTGGTGCCCAGGGGGATGTAGCGCGAAAGCTGGCCGAGCGACGCGCCGACCTGGGGTTGTTCTTCCACCATGAAAGCATCCCGGCAGCTCTGGAGCGCCGAGCTTTGGGCAGTGTGGAAATGGTGACGGTCTGTGCAGTTGATCATCCGCTTGCACATGAAGGGCGGGTCACTCGCCAGCAGCTGGCCCGCCACCGGCAATTGCTGATCACCCCACAGCAGAGTGGCTATCCTGGCGGCGAGGCAATCAGCCCGCAGGTCTGGCGCGCCGACAGCTTCTACGCCATGGCTGAGCTGCTGATGCGTGGCCTGGGCTGGGCGTGGCTGCCGCGGCATGTGGTGCAATACCCGACCTACCAGGCGCACATGGTCGAGCTCGACAGCGAATGGCGCCCGCCTGCACTGGTGGCGGAGCTGGCCTGGCGCCGCGATGAACCGCTGGGGCCGGCCGCGCAATGGTTGGCCGAGCGCTTTGCAGTGCACTTGCGTGCGATCGGGTAAACTCCGCGGCCATGAACAGAACACTCTATACCTTGCTGTTTCATCTGGGCCTGCCGCTGGTGGCGCTGCGCCTGTACCTGCGTGCTCGCAAGGCCCCGGCCTACGGCCAGCGCATCGGCGAGCGCTTTGCCTGTAGCCTGCCGGCCATGCGTCAGGGAGGGATCTGGGTGCATGCGGTGTCGGTCGGCGAAAGCATTGCCGCCGCACCGATGGTGCGTGCGCTGCTCAAGGCCTACCCGGACCTGCCGATCACGCTCACCTGCATGACCCCGACCGGCTCCGAGCGCATTCGCGCGATGTTCGCCGACGAGCCGCGCATCCAGCATTGCTACCTGCCTTACGACCTGCCATGGGCGGCCGGGCGATTTCTTGATCATGTGCGCCCGCGGCTGGGCATCATCATGGAAACCGAACTGTGGCCCAACCATATCCACCAATGCGCCAGGCGCGGCATTCCGGTGGCCCTGGCCAATGCCCGGCTGTCCGAGCGCTCGGCCCGTGGCTACGGGCGCTTTGCCAAGCTGACCCGGCCAATGCTGGGTGAAATGAGCCTGATCGCCGTGCAGACCGAAACCGAGGCCCAACGCTTCCGTGAGCTGGGCGCGCGGCCCGACTGCGTGCAGGTGACCGGCTCGATCAAGTTCGACCTGAAGCTCGATGAGCACTTGCAGCCCCGTGCCAAGGCACTTCGCGAACAGTGGGGCGCCGACCAGCGCCCGGTGTGGATCGCTGCCAGCACCCATGAGGGTGAGGATGCCTTGATCCTGCAGGCGCACCGGCAGCTGCTGCAGGTGCATGGTGATGCGCTGCTGATCCTGGTGCCGCGTCACCCTGAGCGGTTCGATGCCGTACATGCCCTGTGCGCCGAGCACTTCGCCACGGTGCGCCGCGCTGCCGGCACGCCGGTGGATGCGCGAACGCAGGTGCTGCTGGGCGACACCATGGGTGAGTTGCTGTTTCTCTATGCCCTGGCCGACATCGCCTTTGTCGGCGGCAGCCTGGTGGCCACGGGCGGCCATAACCCGCTGGAGCCTGCGGCATTGGCATTGCCGGTGCTCATGGGGCCACATGTGTTCAACTTCCTTGAAATCAGCGCGATGTTGCGCGAGGCGGGGGCGTTGCAGCAGGTTGATGATGCCGACGGGCTGGCCGAGGCGGTGCGTCGCTTGATCGAGTTGCCCCAGGATGCGCAGCGCATGGGCGAGGCGGGCAGGGCGGTGATGCGGGCCAACCAGGGCGCCTTGCAGCGCTTGCTGGATGGGCTGGGCAAGCTCATCCGCTGAAAGCCAGCTTGCTCGGATCCTGTGGGAGCGGCCTTGTGTCGCGAAAGGGCCGCAAAGCGGCCCCAGGATGTCAGCGTAAAAGCACAAATTGCCGGGGCTGCTTTGCAGCCCTTTCGCGACACAAGGCCGCTCCCACAGGGCGGGTGTCTATCTCAAGGCCTGCGCTCGAAGTTTTTCGCAGCGGCTGCCGCCAGGTCCGGTGGCAGGAAGTCCTTGTCCGGGTTGTAGTCCGGTTTCAGGTACTGCTTGAGGTCCTGCAGGTCCTGCGGGTTCAAGGTCCCAGCCGCCTGTTTCAGGCTCAGGTTGTCGAGGATGTAGTCATAGCGGCTGTTGTTGTAGTCGCGTACCGAGGTGTACAGCTGGCGCTGGGCGTCGAGCACGTCGACGATGTTGCGGGTGCCGACCTGGTAGCCGATTTCGGTGGCTTCCAGGGCGCTCTGGTTGGAGATGATCGACTGCTTGCGCGCCTGCACCTGCTCCACATCGGTGTTCACCGCGCGGTGCAGGTTACGGGTGTTCTCCACTACCTGGCGGCGTAGGCTTTCCCGTTGCTGTTCGCTCTGGCTGAGGCGCTGGTAGGCCTCGCGTACCTGCGAACTGGTAAGGCCACCGCTGTAGATCGGGATGTTCAACTGCAGGCCGACGCTGGTCTGCTCCACATCACCACTGTAGCGCTGGCCGAACGGCGACGGGTTGGTGAAGCCCAGGCTATCGTTGTCGCCTTTTTCGTACTTGGCCACCGCATCGAGGGTCGGCGCATGGCCGGCTTTGCGCTGGCGCAGGGTTTCTTCGGCGGCGGCAACCGCGTAGTTGGTGGCCAGCAGGTTGAGGTTCTGGCGCCCGGCGGTTTCCACCCAGGCCTTGGCGTCGTTGGGGGTCGGCACCTTCACCGGTAGCGTGTGGACCACACCCTGGATGGAGGTGTATTCGCGGTTGGTCAGGGTGACCAGGGCCTCGAAAGCATCCTGCACCTGGCGTTCGGCAATGATCCGGTTGGCCCGGGCGGTATCGTAGCTGGCCTGGGATTGCAGCACGTCGGTCTTGTCGGACAGGCCGACGTCGAACCGTTCGTTGGACTGGTCCAACTGGCGCTTGAAGGCGGCTTCTTCAGCTTTGGTCGCCGCCAGGTTGTCCTGGGCGCGCAGCACGGAGAAGTAGTCCTGCGCAGTTTGCAGGATCAGGTTCTGCTCGGTAGCCGACAGTTGCAGCGCCGCCTGCTCGTTGACCGCTTCGGCAGCCTGCAGCTGGAACCAGCGATCCGCGCGGAAGATCGGTTGCGCGAGGGTCGCGCTCCAGGTGTTGCCACTGCGGTTGGTGGTGGCTGATGGGTGGTCGATCTTGGTGCGGGCATTCATCATCTCGGCGCCGGCCGAGAGGTTTGGCAGCAGGCCGGCACGCGCCTGCGGTACCACTTCTTTCTGAGCGCCATAATCGGCACGGGCGGCAGCAAGATCGGCGTTGTTATCTACCGCTTCCTGGTAAACGCTGACCAGATCGGTCCTTACCGTCATGGGCATGTCTGCTGCCCAGACCACTCCGTTGGACGCACAAGACACGGCTATCGCCAGTGAAAGTTTGCGCAGCATAGAGGCAATCCTTGTACGAAATTTAATTACTGAACTGTTGAGTATCGAGCGACGGGCCAGTGTAGTGCCATGCGCATCCGCCAACAATCACAGGTTGCGCCTTTCATCTGCCCTGCGTTTTACCCGCTTGGCTTTGCCGACCACTCCAGTCTAGACTGCGCATGTTCTTGTCGGGGTGCCTTGAAGCAAAGGCTGAGATCGCAGAGGTGCGGATCCCGTTGAACCTGATCAGGTTAGCGCCTGCGTAGGGAACAAGATTGCTCGCCTTCCCGGGGAGCCTCTTGTGCCAGGTCCGGGAATGTCGCAGCTGCACGCAGCTTCAGGCACCCCCATCCGGCACTGCACCCGTCCCAGGGTGCGTCCACGTCTTTCAGGTTCACCCCGACATTCCCCTGCTAGGAAGCCGTCTGGAGATCCTGTGATGACCAAACAAGAAAAAACGATCAACCTCAGCGAATCGGCACAAGTCGATCAGCAGTCCGTGCAACCGTTCCCGCGTTCGCGCAAGGTCTACGTCGAAGGCTCGCGCCCGGACATCCGCGTGCCCATGCGCGAAATCAGCCTGGACGACACGCCCACTGACTTCGGCGGCGAAAGCAATGCGCCAGTTCTGGTCTACGACACCTCCGGCCCGTACACAGACCCTAACGTCATCATCGACGTGCGCAAGGGCCTGGCCGATGTGCGTTCGGCCTGGATCGATGCACGCGGTGACACCGAGCGCCTCGAAGGCCTGAGCTCCGACTTCGGCCAGCAGCGCCTGAACGATGCGGAACTTGCCAAGCTGCGCTTCGCCCATGTGCGCAACCCGCGCCGGGCCAAGGCTGGCGCCAACGTTTCGCAGATGCATTACGCGCGCAAGGGCATCATCACCGCTGAGATGGAATACGTGGCCATCCGCGAGAACATGAAGCTGCAAGAGGCCCGCGCTGCCGGCCTGCTCAACGAGCAGCATGCCGGCCACAGCTTCGGTGCCAGCATCCCGAAAGAAATCACCCCGGAATTCGTACGCCAGGAAATCGCTCGTGGCCGCGCGATCATTCCGGCCAACATCAACCACCCGGAGCTGGAGCCAATGATCATTGGCCGCAACTTCCTGGTGAAGATCAACGGCAACATCGGCAACAGTGCCCTGGGCTCCTCGATCGAGGAAGAAGTGGCCAAGCTGACTTGGGGTATCCGCTGGGGTTCGGACACTGTCATGGACCTGTCCACCGGCAGGCACATTCACGAAACCCGCGAGTGGATCATCCGCAACTCGCCGGTGCCGATCGGTACCGTGCCGATCTACCAGGCCCTGGAAAAGGTCAACGGCGTCGCCGAGGACCTGACATGGGAGCTGTTCCGCGACACCCTGATCGAACAGGCCGAGCAGGGCGTGGACTACTTCACCATCCACGCCGGGGTGCTGCTGCGCTATGTGCCGCTGACTGCCAAGCGGGTCACCGGGATCGTAAGCCGCGGCGGCTCGATCATGGCCAAGTGGTGCCTGGCGCACCATAAAGAGAACTTCCTGTACACGCACTTCGATGAGATTTGCGAAATCATGAAGGCCTACGACGTCAGCTTCTCGCTAGGCGACGGCCTGCGCCCTGGCTCGATCGCCGACGCCAACGACGCCGCCCAGTTCGGTGAGCTGGAAACCCTTGGCGAGCTGACCAAGATCGCCTGGAAGCACGATGTGCAGTGCATGATCGAAGGCCCTGGCCACGTGCCGATGCAACTGATCAAGGAGAACATGGACAAGCAGCTGGAGTGCTGCGACGAGGCGCCGTTCTACACCCTCGGCCCGCTGACTACAGACATCGCCCCGGGTTACGACCACATCACCTCCGGCATTGGTGCGGCAATGATCGGCTGGTTCGGTTGCGCCATGCTCTGCTACGTCACGCCGAAAGAGCACCTGGGCCTGCCGAACAAGGATGACGTCAAGACCGGCATCATCACCTACAAGATCGCCGCCCATGCTGCCGACCTTGCCAAGGGTCATCCAGGCGCGCAGATTCGTGACAATGCCTTGTCCAAGGCGCGTTTCGAATTCCGCTGGGAAGACCAGTTCAACCTGGGCCTGGACCCGGACACCGCGCGAGCCTTCCACGACGAAACCCTGCCGAAGGAATCGGCCAAGGTCGCGCACTTCTGCTCGATGTGCGGGCCGAAGTTCTGCTCGATGAAGATCACCCAGGAAGTGCGTGAATACGCCGCCAAGATCGAGACCGTGGACGTGACGGTCGAGCAAGGCATGCGTGAGCAGGCCGAACGGTTCCGCCAGGAAGGCAGCCAGCTGTACCACAAAGTCTAAGACGCGGCACCTCACCCTGCGGGAGCGGGCTTGCCCGCGAAGCAAGCACCGCGGTGCATGGCACCGGCTTTGCCGGTGTTCGCGGGCGAGCCCGCTCCCACAGGGTGCTGCATGCAACTCAACATTCTTCCTGCGAACACAACAATGACATCACCCAGCCAGTTTTCCCCCGACCACCCGGTCTCTATCCACCAGCGCATCTTCGGCGCCCGCGACCTGTTCTCGCTGTGGTTCTCCCTTGGCATCGGCCTGATGGTCCTGCAGGTAGGCGCCATGCTCGCCCCTGGCCTTGGCCTGGCCGGCGCGGTCCTGGCCATTGCCCTTGGCACCGGTGTCGGTGTGCTGCTGCTCGGCGCTGCTGGGGTCATCGGCAGTGACACCGGCCTCTCAGCCATGGGCACCCTGAAGCTCAGCCTGGGTAGCCATGGCGCGCGCCTGCCAGCACTGCTCAACCTGTTGCAACTGGTGGGCTGGGGCGCATTCGAACTCATCGTCATGCGCGACGCCGCCAGCCTGCTGGGCGCACGGGCGTTCGGCGAGGCCAGCGCCTGGAACAGCCCAATGCTGTGGACGCTGTGCTTCGGTGGCCTGGCCACCCTGCTGGCGGTCAGCGGCCCGTTGGCGTTCGTGCGCAAGGTGCTGCGTGCCTGGGGTATCTGGCTGCTGCTGGGCGCGTGCCTGTGGCTGACCTGGAACCTGTTCGCCAAGGCCGACCTGGCGGCGCTGTGGAACCGCGCTGGTGATGGTTCGATGTCGCTGGCGGTGGGCTTCGACATCGCCATCGCCATGCCGTTGTCATGGTTGCCGCTGATCGCCGACTACTCGCGTTTCGCCCGTAACGGCAAGCCTGTGTTCGGCGGTACCGTTGCCGGCTACTTCATCGGCAACACCTGGCTGATGAGCCTGGGCGTGGCCTATACCCTGGCCTTTGCCGCCAGCGGCGAGGTCAATGCGCTGCTGCTGGCCCTTGCAGGTGCCGGTATGGGCATACCGCTGCTGCTGATCCTGCTGGACGAGTCGGAAAAGGCCTTTGCCGATATTCACTCGGCTGCCGTTTCCACTGGCGTGCTGTTGCCCCTGAAGGTCGAGCACCTTGCCTTGGCCATCGGCGTGCTCTGCACCCTGATCGCCTTGCTGGCGCCACTGGCCCAGTACGAAAACTTCCTGCTGTTGATCGGGTCGGTGTTTGCACCGCTGTTCGGCGTGGTACTGATGGACCACTACGTGATCCGTCGTCGTTGCTTGCCGACACAAATCGGTGGCTTGCACTGGCAGGCGCTGCTGGCCTGGGTGGTGGGTGTGGCGGCCTATCACCTGATCGCCGCCAAGGCGCCGGAGCTGGGGGCTACCCTGCCAGCACTGCTGCTGGCAGGTGGGCTGCATGGCCTGCTGAGCTTCAGCCGCGGCCGGGAAACAGCTCAGGCTTGAGCACGCCGTTGAGGCGTGGGTAGGGGATCTTCAGTTCCACGTGGCCCATGGAGTAGGGCGCAATGGCGTAGACCTCGTACTTCACCACCAGCGCGCCGTACGTCAGGGCGATGTGCGGCGACCGCTTGAAGGGCCAGGTCTTGACGAACTCGGCGTCCTTGTCCATGCCCACGCTGATCAACCAGGCCCGGTGCGACTCCTCCACGGTCTTCCAGAAGGCTTCCTCCTGGCCTGGCACCAGCATGTCCTGCAGGGTCAGCACCTTGTCCAGTTTGCGTGAGTAGTTGATGAAGCCGCGCCCCGGCATGCCGTGGGCACCGCCGCTGTCGAGGTAGCTGGACAACTCGATGATCACCAGTCCGTCATGCTGCTCGCGTACCTTGGCTTGCAGGTAGCTGCTGTTGCGTTTGTCGGCACTGGCCAGGTACTGCTGCTCGTAAGCCTGCAGAGTGCTTGGCGCGGTGCCATGCTGATTGTCTTCAGTCAGCTGCAGCAGGCGTTTTTCGACGATGGCATCGAGCTTGGGCTGGGCCGGAAAGTGGACGGTGTCGATGTTCACCAGCGGGCAGTCGCTTGCGCTGCAGCCTGGCTTGACGTGCTCCCAGGCATCACGCTTGACCTCGAGCGGGGTCCGGTAATTGGGTGCGAACAGGCTCTGGCAGGCACCCAGAGCGAGTGCCAACACGGCCACGGAAGTCAGTTTGACAAGTGTCATGGTGATCCTTGCAGAACAGGGAAAAGTGGGCCTTTGACCGTCTGCGCGGCCTTCAGTTCGCCACTAAGCTAACAGAGTGAAGGCGGCCTGTCCCGAGTGTGCGAACGGTTGCCGGAAAGGGGTGAAACGGGCAACCGTGCAGAGTAGGATGGCGCGATGCGGTAAATGAGGTGATGAGGATTTCCATGTCAGACACGTTGAATTCGGTGCCCAGGGCGGTCGAGATCGTCGAGCGGGCCAACTGCTTCAAGGGCTTCTACAAGCTCGACAAGGTGCACCTGCGCCATGAATTGTTCGCAGGCGGCATGAGCCGAGAGATCAGCCGTGAGCTGTTCGTGCGCCACGATGCGGTCTGTGTGCTGCCTTACGACCCATTGCGCGATGAGGTGGTGCTCATCGAGCAGTTCCGTGTCGGTGCCCTGGGCAAGGTCGACAACCCATGGCTGATCGAGATGGTTGCCGGGCTGATCGACCGCGAGGAAGAACTGGAAGACGTCGCGCATCGCGAAGCCCAGGAAGAAGCCGGGTTGGCGATAGGCGCCTTGTGGCCGATTACCCGTTACTTCCCTTCGCCCGGTGGCAGTGATGAGTATGTGCACCTTTACCTCGGCCGCTGCACCAGTGAAGGCGCGGGTGGCCTGCATGGCCTGGAAGAAGAGGCCGAGGACATCCGCGTGCGCGTGTGGTCGTTCGACGATGCAATGCAGGCAGTGCGCGATGGTCAAATCTGCAACGCGGCGACCATCATCAGCCTGCAGTGGCTGGCGCTGAACAAAGATGAAGTTCGAGGTATGTGGAAGTGAACCTGTTGCGTGAGCGTTATCGGGTCGATCTGGCCGGGCTGCAAGCAGCCTGCGAGGCCAACTATGCCCGGCTCATGCGCCTGCTGCCCGATATGCGCACTACCCAGAGTTCGCGGCGCATCGGCATGACCCAGGGCGACCAGATGCTCGGCGTGCTGGTGCTCGATGTGCTGCTGGCCTGCCCCTATACCACCACCTTGCGTGTGCGCCAGGAGCACAGCCTGCCCTGGCTGCCGGTGCCGCACCTTGAAGTGCAGGTGTATCACGATGCGCGTATGGCCGAAGTGATCAGCGCCGAGCACACCCGCCGCCTGCGCAGCATTTATCCGTACCCCAACGAGGCCATGCACCAGCCGGACGAGAAGGCGCAGCTCAATCTGTTCCTCGGCGAATGGCTCAGCCATTGCCTGGCCTGTGGCCACGAACTGGCAAGTGTGCGCTGAAATGTGACCTGGGTCGGTTTCGAGTGTTTGCTCGCAACCGTTCCAGCGCCATAATTCGTGCAGAATCCGTTCGAGGAGACGGCCCTTGCCGCACCCAGACCCTAGCCCTGCGCCCGTGCATGTGGTGCAACTGACCGACGCTCACCTGTTCGCCAGCCCGGCGGGCACCTTGCTGGGCCTCAATACCCGCGACAGCCTTCAGCACGTGGTGGCCCAGGTGGGTCGCGAGCAGCCGCGTATCGACTTGCTGCTATGTACCGGCGACCTTTCACAGGATGGCAGTGTCGCGTCGTACCAAGCTTTCCGCGCGCTGACCGGCGGCTTTGCCGCACCGACCCGCTGGTTGCCGGGCAACCATGATGAAGCCGAGGTCATGGCACAGGTTGCGCCAGAGCTGGTGCAATCGGTGACGGATATAGGAAGCTGGCGCGTGGTCACGCTGAACACGGCGGTGCAGGGCGCTACCCATGGGCTGCTCGAGCAGGACCAGTTGTCGATCCTCGATGACGCCTTGGCCTCGGCCGGCGAGCGCCATTGCCTGGTGTGCTGTCACCATCAGCCGGTGGATATCGGCTGTGCCTGGATTGCCCCGATCGGTCTGCGCAATGCCGATCAGCTGCTGCGGCGCCTGCAGGGTTATCCACAGGTGAAAGTGTTGCTTTGGGGGCACATTCACCAGGAGTGGGATGAGCAGCGCGATGGCTTGCGCCTGCTGGCCACGCCTTCGACCTGCATCCAGTTTGCGGTGGGTAGCGAGGACTTCAAGGTCAGCGAAGAACAGCCTGGCTATCGCTGGTTGCGCCTGCATGCCGATGGGCGGGTGGAGACGGGGGTAGAGCGGGCCGCTGATTTTGAAGTGAAGCTCGACTTCAACAGCGCGGGTTATTGAAGACCTGGCGCCACGCCGCGGCCCCGGCTCTTTGAAGAATGTGTTGCTAAATCCCTGCCGCGGCGCCAAAGCCCGGCGAACGCGCTACACTGCGCGTCCCTGCGCCCGCTCGATCGGGTGCGAAGCCACAGATTCCGGGGTCAGCATGTCGGGTTCCATCCTCTATATCCATGGCTTCAACAGCTCGGCGCTGTCCACCAAGGCACGCCAGCTGGCGGCCGTCATGCAGCAACTGGGCCTGTCGCAGCAGCTGCGCATCCCGGAGTTGCACCACCATCCACGGCAGGCGATTGCCCAGCTCGAAGCCGCCATCGCCGAGCTCGGTGCGCCGCTGCTGGTCGGCAGTTCGCTCGGCGGCTACTATGCCACCCATCTGGCCGAGCGCCATGGGCTGAAGGCCCTGCTGGTCAACCCCGCCGTCACCCCGCACAAGCGTTTCGATGGTTATCTGGGGACCCAGCGCAACCACTACACGGGCGAGACCTGGGAGCTGACGCTGGATCATGTGCAGGCGCTGGCCGAGCTGGAAGTGCCGGCGCCGACCGACCCTGGCCGCTACCAGGTGTGGCTGCAGACCGCCGACGAAACCCTGGACTACCGCCATGCCGAACATTATTACCGGGCGTGCGCCCTGCGCATCCAGGCCGGAGGCGATCACAGCTTCCAGGGCTTTGCCGAGCAGCTGCCAGGCCTGCTGGCGTTTGCCGGTATTGCCCGGCAGCAGTATGCGGCGCTCGATTTTTCTGTATTTTGATCTTTTGCATTCACCAGACTGACGACGAGAATCCATGGCCAATCCCAGCGCTAGCGCCTATAACGCAGACGCCATCGAAGTCCTCTCCGGCCTCGACCCGGTGCGTAAACGCCCGGGCATGTACACCGACACCAGCCGGCCCAACCACCTGGCCCAGGAAGTCATCGACAACAGTGTCGACGAAGCCCTGGCCGGCCATGCCCGCTCGGTGCAGGTCATCCTCCACGCCGATCATTCGCTGGAAGTCAGCGACGATGGCCGTGGCATGCCGGTGGACATCCACCCTGAAGAAGGGGTGTCGGGCGTCGAGCTGATCCTCACCAAGCTGCACGCCGGCGGCAAGTTCTCCAACAAGAACTACCAGTTCTCCGGCGGCCTGCATGGCGTGGGGATTTCGGTGGTCAACGCCTTGTCGACCAAGGTGCGCGTGCGCGTCAAGCGCGACGGCAACGAGTACCAGATGACCTTTGCCGATGGCTTCAAGGCCAGCGAGCTGGAGGTGGTTGGCACGGTCGGCAAGCGCAACACCGGCACCAGCGTGTATTTCAGCCCGGACCCGAAGTACTTCGATTCGGCGAAGTTCTCCATCAGCCGCCTCAAGCACGTGCTCAAGGCCAAGGCCGTACTGTGCCCGGGCCTGCTGGTCAGCTTCGAGGACAAAGCCAGCGGCGAGAAGGTCGAGTGGCACTATGAAGATGGCCTGCGTTCCTACCTGGTCGATTCGGTCAGCGAGTTCCAGCGCCTGCCCGACGAGCCGTTCTGCGGCAGCCTGGCGGGTAACAAGGAGGCCGTCGACTGTGCGCTGTTGTGGCTGCCCGAAGGCGGAGACAGCGTTCAGGAAAGCTACGTCAACCTGATCCCCACCGCCCAGGGTGGTACCCACGTCAATGGCCTGCGCCAGGGCCTGCTCGATGCCATGCGCGAGTTCTGCGAGTTCCGCAACCTGTTGCCGCGTGGCGTCAAGCTGGCGCCGGAAGACGTCTGGGAACGCATCACCTTCGTCCTCTCGATGAAGATGCAGGAACCGCAGTTCTCCGGCCAGACCAAGGAGCGCCTGTCGTCCCGAGAGGCCGCAGCGTTCGTTTCGGGCGTGGTCAAGGACGCCTTCAGCCTGTGGCTCAACGCCCACCCGGAGCTGGGCATGCAGCTGGCGGAACTGGCCATCAGCAACGCCGGCCGTCGCCTCAAGGCCAGCAAGAAGGTCGAGCGCAAGCGCATCACCCAGGGCCCTGCCTTGCCAGGCAAGCTGGCCGATTGCGCCGGGCAGGACCCGATGCGTGCCGAACTGTTCCTGGTCGAGGGTGACTCCGCCGGTGGTTCGGCCAAGCAGGCGCGTGACAAGGAATACCAGGCCATCCTGCCGCTGCGTGGCAAGATCCTCAACACCTGGGAAGTGGATGGCGGCGAAGTCCTGGCCAGCCAGGAAGTGCACAACATCGCCGTAGCCATCGGTGTCGACCCGGGCGCGACCGACCTGTCGCAGCTGCGCTACGGCAAGATCTGCATCCTCGCCGACGCCGACTCCGACGGCTTGCACATCGCCACCTTGCTCTGCGCACTGTTCGTCCAGCACTTCCGTCCGCTGGTCGAGGCTGGCCACGTCTACGTCGCCATGCCGCCGCTGTACCGCATCGACCTGGGCAAGGAAATCTACTACGCCCTCGACGAAGCCGAGCGTGACGGCATTCTCGACCGCCTGGTAGCCGAGAAGAAGCGCGGCAAGCCGCAGGTCACCCGATTCAAGGGGCTGGGTGAAATGAACCCGCCGCAGCTGCGGGAAACCACCATGGACCCGAACACCCGGCGCCTGGTCCAGCTGACCCTGGATGATGTGCAGGGCACTACCGAGATCATGGACATGCTGCTGGCCAAGAAGCGCGCCGGTGACCGCAAGAACTGGCTGGAGACCAAAGGCAACCTGGCTGAGGTTCTGGTTTGATTCGTCTGCTGGTCGCGGCCTGCCTGACGCTGGTTGCCCTGCCGAGCCTGGCGGGCAACTGGCCGGAACTGAAGCTGGCCTCCGAGCACCCGATCGAGGGTATGCGCGGCGGCAACCTGTCCGGCCTTGTCGAGTGTCGGGGCGGGCTGTGGGGTGTTTCCGATCGGGATGACGACCGTATTTACCGCTTTGACCAGCAGAGCGCCGTCTGGCGCGCGCAGCCGCTGATCTTCACACCACCGCCGGTACCCGAGAGCGGCCTGCCATGGGGGCTGAAGTCGCGTAACTGGGCGGCGTCCTATGTGCGCGGTGGCGAACTGGATTACGAAGGCATCACCTGTGACCAGGCGGGCAATCTCTTCCTGGTCAGCGAGGCCCACGCAGCGGTGCTGCAGTTGCCTGCCGAGGGCGAGCCGGAGTGGCTGAAGATCGACCCGGCGATGGTCCGCCAGGCCCGGGCCAGCGGCATGCTGCTCAACTTCAATGCCTTGTTCGAGGGCCTGGCGATCAACCCGCAAGGTGACCGCCTGTGGCTGGCGGCCGAGCGCGAGCGGCGCGGCCTGGTGGCCATCGAGCGCCAGCAGTCGGTATGGACGTGCGGGCGCAGCTGCGTGTTGCTGAGCGAAGCCGGGGTCGAGATGCAGCCGCCACAAATGCCCAACCCCCGGGCGCTGTCGCGCGATTTTGCCGACCTGGCCTGGTTCGAGGGCAAGTTGTTTACCCTCGAACGCAACGCTTACCGTGTGTGCCGGCGCGACGCTACGAGCGGCAAGGTCGAGCAGTGCTGGTCATTCGCCGCCGAGGCGCTGGTACCGGAGCGCCGCTATGATCAGCCGTATGGCCTGGCTGAAGCGCTGGTGATCGATGCCAAGGGTGCCTGGATCGGCCTGGACAACAACAACGGTGACCGTGCCGACGGCGAAAGCCGGCCGATCGTCTGGCGCTTCGAAGCGCCGCAGGGCGGCTGGAGCGCCAACCCATGACCGCACCACCGGGCAAGCGTGCCGGCAAGGTCCTGATGATCGTCGCCTGGGCGGCGGGGTTGTTCCTTGCCACGCGATTCTTCGGGCAATGGGAGGACCATGAGCGCAACCCGAACACCCAGGTACAGTCGTCCCATGGCGACGGTTTCATCGAGTTGCGGCTGCTGAGCAATGGCCAGGGCCACTTCGTGCTGGACGGCGCGATCAATGGCCAGGGGGTGCATTTCATGCTCGACACCGGCGCCACCGACGTGGCGATCCCGGAGTCACTGGCCAACGACCTGGACCTGCAGCGCGGCAGCACGGTGATGCTGAGCACTGCCAACGGCCGGACCGAAGGCTACCGCACCCGGCTGACTACCCTGCAGTTGGGTGATATCCGCCTGCAGAACGTGCGCGCCCTGGTGGTGCCGGGCCTGGACGGGCACACCGTGCTACTGGGCATGAGCGCCCTGAAACAACTTGAATTTACCCAGCGCGGCGGCACCATGCTGTTGCGCCAGAACCTGAAATGACGAGGCCCGCATGAGCGACTCACTGGAACTCAGCCTGGACGGCGTCGAACGCCGCTCGCTGGCTGACTTCACCGAACAGGCCTACCTCAACTATTCCATGTACGTGATCATGGACCGGGCCTTGCCGCACATCGGCGATGGCCTGAAGCCGGTGCAACGACGCATCGTCTATGCCATGAGCGAGTTGGGGCTCAACGCCGACGCCAAGCACAAGAAGTCTGCCCGTACCGTCGGCGACGTGCTCGGCAAGTTCCACCCCCACGGCGATTCGGCCTGCTACGAAGCCATGGTGCTGATGGCCCAGCCGTTCAGCTACCGCTACACCCTGGTCGATGGTCAAGGCAACTGGGGTGCGCCGGACGACCCGAAGTCGTTTGCCGCCATGCGTTACACCGAGGCACGCCTGTCGCGCTATTCGGAAGTGCTGCTCAGCGAAGTGGGCCAAGGCACCGTCGACTGGGTACCGAACTTCGACGGCACACTGGAGGAGCCTGCGGTACTGCCGGCACGCCTGCCGAACATCCTGCTCAACGGTACCACCGGTATTGCCGTGGGCATGGCTACCGACGTGCCGCCACACAACCTGCGTGAAGTGGCCAGTGCCTGTGTGCGCCTGCTCGACGAGCCCAAGGCCACCATCGAGCAGCTGTGCGAACACATCCAGGGGCCGGACTACCCGACCGAAGCCGAGATCATTACGCCGCGTGCGGAAATCCAGAAGATCTATGAGAGCGGTCGTGGCTCGATCCGCATGCGCGCCGTGTACCGTGTCGAAGATGGCGACATCGTTGTCACCGCGCTGCCGCACCAAGTCTCCGGGGCCAAGGTGCTTGAGCAGATTGCCGCGCAGATGCAGGCCAAGAAGCTGCCGATGGTCGCTGACCTGCGTGACGAGTCGGACCACGAAAACCCGTGCCGTATCGTCATCATCCCGCGCTCCAACCGCGTCGATGCCGACGAACTGATGCAGCACCTGTTTGCCACCACCGACCTGGAAAGCAGCTACCGGGTCAACGTCAATATCATCGGCCTCGACGGTCGCCCGCAACTGAAGAACCTGCGGGCGCTGCTGCTGGAGTGGCTGGAATTCCGCACCAACACCGTTCGCCGCCGTCTGCAGCACCGCCTGGACAAGGTCGAGAAGCGCCTGCACCTGTTGGAAGGCTTGCTCACCGCGTTCCTCAACCTGGATGAAGTGATCCACATCATCCGCACTGAAGAGCACCCCAGGCAGGCCCTGATCGAGCGCTTCCAGCTGACCGAGATCCAGGCCGACTACATCCTCGAAACCCGCCTGCGTCAGCTGGCGCGCCTGGAAGAGATGAAGATTCGTGGCGAGCAGGACGAACTGCTCAAGGAGCAGGCCAAGCTGCTGGCCCTGCTGGGTAGCGACGCCAAGCTGCGCAAGCTGGTGCGCAGCGAACTGATCAAGGATGCCGAAACCTATGGCGACGACCGCCGCTCGCCCATCATCGAGCGCGCTGAAGCCAAGGCCCTGTCGGAAAACGAACTGATGCCGACCGAGCCGGTCACCGTGGTGTTGTCGGAAAAGGGCTGGGTGCGCTGCGCCAAGGGCCACGACATCGACGCTACCGGCTTGTCCTACAAGGCCGGCGACGGCTTCAAGGCTGCTGCTGCGGGCCGTTCCAACCAGTTTGCCGTGCTGATCGACTCCACCGGGCGCAGTTATTCGCTGGCCGCGCATACCCTGCCATCGGCGCGAGGCCAGGGCGAACCGCTGACCGGCCGCCTGGCGCCCCCGCCCGGGGCAACGTTCGAATGCGTGCTGCTGCCAGACGATGAGGCGCTGTATGTGGTGGCCTCGGATGCCGGTTACGGCTTCGTGGTCAAGGGCGAGGACCTGCAGGCCAAGAACAAGGCTGGCAAAGGCTTGCTCAGCTTGCCCAACGGCGCCAAGGTCATGACCCCACGCCCGGTGGCCGACCGTGAACAGGACTGGCTGGCAGCGGTGACCACAGAAGGTCGCCTGTTGGTGTTCAAGGTTTCCGACCTGCCACAACTGGGCAAAGGCAAGGGCAACAAGATCATCGGTGTGCCCGGTGATCGGGTCGCCAGTCGTGAAGAATTTGTCACCGACCTGGCGGTGATTGGCGAGGGTTCGACCCTTGTATTGCAGGCCGGCAAGCGTACCCTGTCTCTTAAACCAGACGACCTGGAGCACTACAAGGGCGAACGTGGCCGACGCGGCAGCAAGCTGCCCCGGGGCTTCCAGCGGGTCGACAGCCTGCAGGTGGAAGCCCCGGCATAATCCGACGAAATGTCTGGAACGGCAATTTCAGCGCCGTTTCAGGCGGAAATGCTGGAGTCGGGCCGATATTTCGCGGATGATAGTGCCCCTGCGGTGCCGGCGTGGCCGTGTGCCCGATTGAATCTCTATCAGTATCACTGCGGTTTGCCTGGTGCGACCGCCTGGATGGGTTGAATGAAACTCCTGCGCCTTCCATTTGCGCTGTTGATGACGGGTTTGCTGGGACTGGGCGGGTGCAGCATGCATCAGCCAGTTGCCCTGTACCAACTCGACAGCGGTGATCCTGGCCAGCCTTCGCAGAGTGCGGGCATGGCCGTGGTACTCGGCCCGGTGTCGATAGCCGATTACCTGCAGCGTGAAACCTTCTTGCAGCGTCAGGCCGATGGTAGCCTGAGTTCGGCGACCGACGGTCGTTGGGCGGGTAGCCTGTCGGCGGACATCGATCAGTTGCTGGTACGTCAGCTGGCATGGCGTCTGGACAGCCAGCGCGTGGTACTGGCTCCGGCCAGCGCCGGCTTCACTCCGGACGTGCAGGTGCTGCTGTCGATCACTCGCCTGGACTCGGGCAAGAACCAGCCTGCGATTCTCGATGCGCAATGGCGCCTGCTCGATCGTCGTGGCCGTGTGCGTGACAACCGTATCGTTCACCTCGAGCAGCACCATGAGGGCAGCGAGTCGTCCCAGGTTCAAGCCCAGGGGCAGTTGCTGCAGAAGCTTGCCGAGCAGTTGAGCACGGCGGTCAAGCCGCTGGCCAATCAGCCTGCGGTTGTTGAAGAAGCACCGAAGAAGCAGGCGGCGCCGGTACAGGTCAAGAAAGAACCGGAGAAGTCGAAGATCCCGATGGCTTCGCCGATTCGCACCGATATGGAAGTCTATCGGTTCTGACCGAACCGCCAGATACAAGAAAGCCCGCATACTCGCGGGCTTTTTTGTGGGTATTCGAAATGGCTGGGGCTGCTTTGCAGCCCTTTCGCGACACAAGGCCGCTCCCGCAGGTTGCGCGCAGTTCTTGAGAATTGCGCTGACCTGTGGGAGCGGCCTTGTGTCGCGAAAGGGCCGCAAAGCGGCCCCCTGGATCTGAAGTCAGGCCCGGCGTTCGTGCATCCGCGCCAACTGGCGCTCCAGCATCGACGGGTAAGGCTCCATCAGGCGCTCCACACAGCATGCCCCTTCAGGGCTGGCAATCGGCCGGATGCGGGCGCGCTTGCGGATCAACTCGTCATCGCTGATCTGCCGCTCCACCAGCAGCAGGTTGCGGCTGTGCTGCGACAGCGCCAGCGCGTCCTGAGCCTTTTCGGCCATCAGCAGGTCGACCTGCTCCAGCCCTTGCAAGTCATCGCCCAGGGCCAGGCCCAGCTGCAATTGCAGGGTGATGCCGCTGTCGGCCACTTCGATCTGCAGGGCATGGCCCAGCGCGCGCAGCAACTCGCCACAACAGATGGCGTTGGTCAGGTAGTCCTCACCGCAATCGCGGCTGTGGAACAGGACCAGGGTACTGCCGTCGTTGAGTGTGTGGATGTCGCCTTCATACAGCGAGGCAGCCTGCTCCAGGCAGCCGCGATAGCGTTCCAGCAGCTCGGTCAGGCGTGTGCGCGGCAGGCGACGCAGTTGCTCTTGGGAACCCAGCTGAACGGCCAGTACGGCGGTGTTTTGCGGCTCATCGGATTCGACCATGGCAGGTTTGACAGCAGCTTGCTCCTCGTCGTCCAGCAGACCGGCGAAGGCCGCGTCGTCATCCTCATCCGCCTGGACCACGGCCTTGGCTCGCTGTGCGGGCTTGACCGGGGTCTCGTGGTGCAGGTCGTCGAACTCGTCTTCTTCCTCCTCCGGTTCCGGCTCGGGCGGAGGTGGTGGTGCCAGGCGTGCATGAAGCTGGCGAGCGATGTCGCCGATTTCGTCCTGGCGATCGATGGCCGGGGTGTAAGGGTGCGGGTCACGCAGCCACACCCGCAGTTGCAGCAGCGGCAGGGTGATGTGGCGGCCCTGGCGCAGGCTCAGGCTCAGCGCCAACGCCAGCAGGATGGCAGCGAGGATGCCCATGCTCTGCAGGCTGATCAGCATCGGCTGCTGGAACTGGCTCATGTCCAGGCTGATGCGCAGCTGACCGGCGGTCACGTCCTGGAAGGTGATCTTGGTCTGGTACAGGCCTTCGGCTTCACCCAGCAGGCTGTTGCGCGGGCGCTGGCCAGCCTCGGCGAGGATACGGTTATCCACGCTGTAGATGGCCGCATGGGCCACCAGCGGGTTCTTCACCAGGTTGCCCAGCAACACATTGAGGCTGAGGATGTCATTGGACACCAGCAGCTCGGTTGCCGAGGTGGCGGTCTGGGTGGTCAGGCTCTGGCCGAGGGCGTCGGCCTGCTCGTGCATGGCCTGCTTGAACTGCAGGCCCATCACGCAGGCATAGATCACCAGCGCCAGCGCCACCAGGAAAATGTTGGTGGTGGCGATACGCAATGCCAGGGGCACGCGACGTTGGCGCAGGGCTCGGAAGATCATTATGAAGAAGTTGTCGGTTTTGACGGGCGTGGGCCGGTTCACAGAGCGCGGCTCTTAATGGCATAAAAGTGTTGGGCAGTATAGCGAGCAGTGTTTTGTCGGCAAAGTAGAGTTGGCGCCCGACGGTCATGGAAAATCGGTAGAATGCGCATTTTTCATCGAAGTCGGAGCCAGGTTGTGCGCGAAATCGTTCTGATCAACATCACCGGTGAGGACCGCCCGGGTCTTACCGCCGCCATCACCGGCGTCCTGCTCCAGGGCGGTGTGAACATCCTCGACATCGGCCTGGCGGTCATGCACGGCACGCTGTCGTTCGGAATTCTGGTCGATATCCCGGATAACGAAGTGGCTACCAGCCTGCTGCAGAGCGTGCAGTCCAAAGCCCACGAGCTGAACCTGCAAGCGCGTTACACGCCGATCTCCGAGGCCGACTACCAGCATTGGGCCGATGCCCAGGGCGAAGCACGTCATATCGTGACTCTGCTCAGCCGCAAGATCACCCCCGAGCAGTTGCAACGCGTCAGTGCAGTCATCAGCCAGTATGGCCTGACCATCGAGCGTATCGAGCGCCTGTCGGCGCGGGTTGCCTTGAACGCTTCGAGCGAGAAGAGCAAGGCGGCGCTGGAAATTTCCGTGCGTGGCGTGCCGAGCGACGCCCAGGCATTGCGGGCTGACTTCTTCGCATTGTCCGAAGAACTGAACGTCGACATCGCGTTCCAGAAGGACGACCTGTTCCGCCGCAATCGCCGCCTGGCGGTATTCGACATGGACTCGACGCTGATCGAGGCGGAAGTCATCGACGAACTGGCCAAGGCCGCTGGTGTGGGCGAGCAGGTTGCTGCGATCACCGAACGGGCCATGCGCGGCGAGCTGGATTTCCGCGCCAGCTTCAAGGAGCGGATGGCGCTGCTCAAGGGCCTGGATGTCGGCGTACTCGACGAGATCGGTGCTTCCCTGCGCCTCACCGAAGGTGCCGAGAACCTGTTCGCCGAGCTCAAGCGCCTGGGCTACAAGACAGCGATCCTGTCCGGTGGCTTCTCGTACTTCGCCAAACAGGTGCAGGCGCGCCTGGGCATCGATTACGTGTTCGCCAACGAACTGGAAGTGGTCGATGGCAAGGTAACCGGCGTGGCGGTGGAGCCGATCGTCGATGCCCAGCGCAAGGCTGACCTGCTGCAACAACTGGCCAGTGAAGAAGGCCTGCAGCTGGAACAGACCATCGCGGTGGGTGATGGTGCCAACGACCTGCCGATGCTGTCGCTGGCCGGCCTGGGCGTAGCCTTCCGCGCCAAGCCACTGGTACGTCAGTCGGCCAAGCAGGCGATTTCCACCTTGGGGCTGGATGGCGTGCTGTACCTGCTGGGCCTGCGCGATCGCGACGGCCGCGGCTGATTCGCAGTAAAAAAAAGGCCCTGCATGTGCATGCAGGGCCTTTTTTTTGTTTTCAGGGTCAAGCCTGGGCAGGACTCGCCAGCAGCTCACCCATGCGCACTGCAGAGCCTGCGCCCAAGGTCTCGGCCCACTTCACTTGCTCAGGCCCGAACAGCACGATGGCGGTCGAACCCAGTTTGAAACGGCCCAGTTCGGCGCCTTTTTCCAGGTGGATCGGTGCACGGCTGCCTTCGTCGTAACGGAAGGTCTTGAGTTCGCGCTTCGGCGGGGTGACCAGGCCAGCCCACACGGTTTCGATCGAAGCGACGATCATGGCACCCACCAGCACCACCGCCATCGGGCCGCGCTCGGTATCGAACAGGCACACCACACGCTCGTTGCGGGCGAACAGCTCAGGAACGTTTTCGGCAGTGGTCTGGTTGACCGAGAACAGGCGGCCTGGCACGTAGACCATTTCGCGAAGGGTGCCGGCCAGCGGCATGTGCACGCGGTGGTAGTCCTTCGGCGACAGGTAGATGGTGGCGAACTCGCCGCCCATGAACGGCGCGGCCAGGGCCGGGTCACCGCCAAGCAACTCGAGCGCGCTGAAGCTGTGGCCCTTGGCCTGGAAGATACGCCCGTGTTCGATCGGGCCCAGTTGGCTGACCGCACCATCGGCCGGGCAGAGGATGGCGCCCGGGGTTTCGTCGAGCGGGCGTGCACCGGGTTTCAGGGCGCGAGTGAAGAAGGCGTTGAAGTGCTCGTAGGCGGTGAGGTCTTCGACCAGTGCTTCACTCATGTTCACCTGGTAACGCTTGGCGAACCAGGCGGTGAAGGCGTTCTTGAACCAGCGCGCACGGCACTCGGCGACGCAGCCAGCCAGGCGCGACAGCAGATGGTGCGGCAGCAGGTACTGGCTGAGGATGAACAGACGGGATTTCATTGGGTTGATGGTCCTTGAACTTCGACAGGCGTGTCCGGGTGGTTGCCCCATTCGCTCCACGAGCCGGCATAGGCCTTGATGCGTGGGTAGCCGAGGGACTTGGCCACCAGGTAGGTGAAACCGGAGCGGCGGTGGGTCTGGCAGTGGGTGATGACTTCCTTGTCCGGCGTGATGCCCAATTGTTGCAGGACTTCAGCGATGTCCTTGCGGATGCGCAGATGGTCGTTGAGGTCCATGCCGGCCGTCCACTCGAAATTGACGGCACCGGGAATGTGCCCGGCCTTGGCAGCCAGGACTTTTTCGCCGTTGAATTCCTGTGGGCCGCGGGCATCCCAGATCACAAGGTCTTTTTCGCCCAGGCGGCTTTGCAGGTACTCACGGGTGGCAGTCGGTTCGCTATGCAGTTGCAGATGCACGGGGGCATTGCCCGGCGTTGGCACGTCGGTGGAGAGCCTGTCCGCCGGCCAGGCCTGGATGCCGCCATTGAGATAGTGGTAGCGCGAATGGCCGATCACATCGAGCAGCCAGATGAAGCGCCCGGCCCAGCCGCCACCTTCGTCGTCGTATACCACGTAGACGGCATCGTCACGGTGGCCCAGTTCGCTGAACAGCTTTTCCAGATCGCCCAGGGCCGGCAGCAAGCCGGGCGCCGGCGGCTGGCCGAGCTGGGTGCGCTTGCCTTCGACGAAGCGGGCGCCAGGGATATGGCCGCTGACATAGCGGTTGGCGCTGCTCAGGTCGACCAGGATCAACTGGGGTGAACCCAGGCGCGGCAGCAGGTCTGCGGCTTCGATCACCAAAGGCAGGCCGGAAAAGTCAGTCATCCACGGTCTCCAGTGTGGAAAGAGGGGCGATTGTAGCGCAAGGCTCAGGCGCCGCGGTTGGCAAACACCGCCAAGGCATGCTCGATACATTGCGAAGTCTTGCCGAAGGCTTGCACGCTGACATCGGCCAGCGGCTTGCCGCCCTGGTCGGCCACGGCCAGCATCAGTACTTGGCCGCTGACTGCCAGTGATCGCAGCAGCAGGTGCTCACTGCGGAACAGTGCCTGCAACGGTGCCGGTAGCAGTGCCGATAACTTGGCGTGATTGTCGGGCGTCAGGCGCAACTGGCCGGCTTTGCTCATGAGCTTTTGCAACAGTTTGTTTTGCGCCAAGGGCAAGTCCATGGCGGCGGCCTCCTGGGGCAGGCCGGCGGTCTGCTGCACGCGCAGGTGGTCGCTGGCACGGTCCAGCGTCAGTAGCATGATGCGCTGCATGCCGCAGGCGAGCATGGCTTCGCGCGCCTGGGTAGCCAGGTGCACGGCGTTGGTGAACGGGCTGGGTTGCGCCAACAACGCCTGGCACAACTTGCGCCAGCGGCCGAGGTCGTCGCTGGAGGGTGGTGGTGGCGTGAGCATGTCCGGGTGCGGGCGACGCTGCTGCCAAGGCCAGATCAGCGCTTCGGCCGGATGGAACAGTGCATGCCTGGCGTGACGCCGGGCGCTGGCGGCGGCTTGTTGGTGCACCTGCTGCTGCACGTCTTCCAGTGAGGTTTGCAGGTAGAGCGCGGTCAGCAGTTGCCAGCGCAACAAATGAGGGTTGTCCCAGCCGACCTGGGCTGCCAGCGCCAGGTTGTTGGCCAGCAGTACGGTGTTGGCCGGTTCGTTGAACCAGCGGCGCAATCCGGGCGCCTCGTCCAGGCGATGCTGCTGGTTGAGCAGGTCGTCTTCGCGGGCGATGCTCAGTACCGAGGCCAACTGCTCGCGTTCTTCGAGCAGCAGGCGATAGCCTTGGGTCACCCATTTGGGCAGGCGCCAGTGTTCGGCCATTGCCTGGCACAGGGCGAAGATACGCACGCCGAACAGTTCCTGCTCCACGTCGGCTGCGGTTTCGCCCTTGTGGATGACCCGCAGCTCCCAGGCGTCAAGCAGCTTGGGGTAGGCCAGGGCCAGTGGCCACAGAGGGGCGAGGAACAGCAGGCTGCCCCAGTGGATTTCCTGCCACAGGCGCGCCAGGCGGCTGGCGAAAAGGCCGCTGGCCTGTTGTGCGGCATGCTGGCTGATCAACAGGAATTGGCGCAGCACCGGCGGGATGTCGTCTTCCGGTACGGCAGGCAGGCGCATCAGCAGTTCCCTGCTACGTGCCAGGCCCAGGCGGTTCAGGGCAATTTCCAGGCTTTCAGCCGGTTCGGCCTGGCTGGCGTTGGCGGGGTGGTTGGCCTCGCGCATCACCGACAGCACCAGGGCGGGACTGTCCTGCATCAGTTCGGCGATGTCGCGCAACGAGCGGCGACTGTCGTTGATCGCGGCCATTACCCGGTCGTAACTCTGCTTGGGTACCGGCACGCGAACACCATCGAGCAGCTTGACCCAGGCCTCTAGGGTACGCGGATTCTGAGTGGGCACCTTGGATTCCATTGGCATTTTGACATCAGTCCGAACTGGCTTTTCGCTTTGAGTGGCTATAGTCTGGCGCAGTTCTGCCGATAAGTAGAAGAAGAGTTTTAAAGCTCCCGTCCCTCTCCCTGACCACGACAGCAAGTGCTTTGATCCTATGGCTAAAATTATCGGCATCATCGTCGTATTCGCGAGCGTGCTCGGCGGATATGTACTCTCCCACGGCAAGATCGCGGCGCTGATCCAGCCGTTCGAAGTGCTGATCATTGGCGGTGCAGCCTTTGGCGCCTTCATGCAGGCCAACCCGGGTTACATGACCATGCATGTAATCAAGAAGTCGATGAAGATGTTCGGCTCTCGCTTCACCCATACGTTCTACCTGGAAGTGCTGGGCCTGGTGTACGAAATCCTCAACAAGAGCCGCCGCGAAGGCATGATGGCGATCGAGAGCGATATCGAAGACGCCGCCGCCAGCCCGATCTTTGCCAAGTACCCGGCAGTACTGGGCGATGAGCGCATGACCGCGTTCATCTGCGACTACCTGCGCATCATGTCCACCGGCAACATGGCGCCCCATGAGCTCGAAGGCCTGTTCGACATGGAGCTGCTGAGCATGAAGGAAGAGCTCGAGCACCCGTCTCACGCCGTCAGCGGCATCGCCGATGGCATGCCCGGCTTCGGTATCGTCGCGGCGGTATTGGGTATCGTGGTGACCATGGCATCGCTGGGTGATGGTGACCAGAAGTCGATCGGCCTGCACGTGGGTGCGGCGCTGGTCGGTACCTTCTTCGGTATTCTCGCCGCCTATGGTTTCTTCGGCCCGCTGGCCAAGTGCCTTGAGCACGATGCCAAGGAAGAGCTCAATCTCTATGAGTCGATCAAGGCCTCGCTGGTGGCCTCGGCTTCCGGCATGCCACCTTCGCTGGCCGTCGAGTTCGGGCGCAAGGTGCTGTATCCGAAGCATCGCCCAAGCTTCGCCGAGCTGGAACAAGCGGTTCGCGGTCGCTGAGTCATGGAGAACAATCAGCCGATAATCATCAAGCGCGTCAAGCGCTTCGGTGGCGGGCACCATGGCGGTGCCTGGAAGATCGCCTTCGCCGACTTTGCCACGGCGATGATGGCGTTCTTCCTGGTGCTGTGGCTGTTATCCACGGCTACGCCTGAACAAAAGATCGCCATTGCCGGCTACTTCAAGGACCCGATCGGTTTTTCCGAAAGTGGTACGCCTTACGTCATCGACCTGGGCGGCTCGCCGCAGATGGCGCCGGAAAAGACCATCAACCCGGAAATGAAGTCCGAACCTACGCCTGATACCAGCATCCAGCTGGATAAGGACCAGGTCGAGACCATGGCCGAACAGGTCGAGCGCGAGCGCCTCGAACTGCTGTTGCAGGAACTGCAGAACAAGGTTGAGGAAAACCCGCAGCTGCAGAAGTTCAAGGACCAGATCCTGTTCGAGATCACCCAGGACGGCCTGCGCATCCAGATCATGGACGCTGAGAACCGGCCGATGTTCGACATCGGCAGTGCGCACCTGCAGCCGTATTTCGAGGACATCCTGCTGGCCATGGCCGACACCATCAAGGCGGTGCCGAACAAGATCAGTATCAGCGGGCACACCGATGCCAAGCCGTACTCCGGCACCGGCGATTTCGGTAACTGGGAGCTGTCGGCCAACCGCGCCAACGCCGCCCGTCGAGCCCTGGTTGCCGGTGGCTACCCGGACGGCCAGGTGGCGCGGGTGGTGGGGTATGCCTCGTCATCGCTGTTCGACCGCAAGAATCCGTTCAACCCGGTCAACCGCCGTATCGACATCATCGTCCTGACCAAGAAGGCGCAGCGCAGCATCGAGGGTGAGCAGGGCGCGCCCGAGGCGCCAGCGCAACCAGCTTCGCCTGCAGGTGCGGCGCCCGGGGCAGCAGCCCCGACAGCCCCGACGACAGGTGATGCTGCTGCCCAGGCGCCGATGCAACCGCGTGAGCTGCGCCAGAAGCTGAATATCTTCGAGGATGGAACCTTGAAGATGGATGAGCAAAAGGACCAGTAGCACTGGGGGCACACAGTGCCCTCAGGTTCCTCCTTGCAAATCAGAAGCTGTCTTCTGGCAGGCTGGCGATGATCGAGCGGTAGCTGTTCATCCGCTGCGGCTTGATACGGCCTTCTTCGAGTGCCTTGAGCAGTGCGCACCCGGGCTCGCGATCATGCTTGCAGTCGCGGAAGCGACAGGTACCGAACAGGTCGCGAAACTCGATGAAGCCATCTTCCACGTCGTCGCGGCTGACATGACCGAGGCCGAATTCGCGGATGCCCGGCGAGTCGATCAGGTCGCCGCCGTTAGGGAAGTGATACAGGCGTGCCGTGGTGGTGGTGTGCTGGCCCTGGCCAGACCATTCGGACAGCTCGCCCACGCGGGTGCCGGCATTCGGCAGCAGGCTATTGACCAGCGACGACTTGCCCACGCCCGACTGGCCGACGAACACACTGATGTGCCCGTCGAGCATCTGCTGCAGGCGTTGCATGCCGTCGCCGTGGTGTGCGGAGACCTCAAGTAGCGGATAGCCCAGTTCGCGGTATACCTCTAGCAGCGCATGCAGGCCAGGGCCGTTCTGGTCGTCGATCAGGTCGGCCTTGTTCAGCAGCAGCAGCGGGCGGATGCCGGCGTGCTCGGCGGCCACCAGGTAACGGTCGATCAGGTTCGGGTGTGGCTCCGGCGCCGGGGCGAAGACGATCACGATCAGGTCGACGTTGGCCGCGACCGGCTTGAGCTGGCCGTGGTTGTTCGGACGGCACAGTTCTGTGCTGCGCGGCATCTGCGCGACGATCACGCCGATGCCCTGGTTGCCGGCGCGCCAGACTACGCGGTCGCCAGTGACCAGTGCCGGCAGGTTGGCCCGCAGGTGGCAGCGAAATACCTGGCCGGCAGCTTCGCCGTCCTGGGCTTCTACCTCGACCTGCACACCGAAGTGAGCGATCACCAGGCCGAGTTGTTCCGGCCCCAGATCCCCGCCCTCCAGCTCTTGCAGCACGTGCTGCTCGCGTTTGGCGGCGCGAGCGGCGCGTTCGTTCTGGATTTTTTCGATACGCCAGTTCTGGCGACGATTGAGCTGGCGTTTGGCCATGGACCTTCCAAAGGTGGGGCAAGTTGAAAACGGCAGGCAGTTTAGCACGCCCGCTCGCAGACCATTCTGGTTACCTTTGCGCCGCGCATGCGCAGGCCGGCGTCGCTAGGCTAATATGACGGCCTATACGAGGAGCCCTTCATGCAGAACCCACAGAACCTGATCTGGATCGATCTGGAAATGACCGGCCTGGATCCGGACCACGACGTCATCATCGAGATGGCCACCATCGTCACCGACAGCGAGCTGAACACCCTGGCCGAAGGCCCGGTGATCGCCATCCACCACAGTGATGAAGTGCTGGCGCGCATGGACGAGTGGAACACCCGCACCCACGGTGCCTCGGGCCTGACCCAGCGCGTGCGTGACAGCAAGATCAGCATGGCCGAAGCCGAAGCGCAGACCATCGCCTTCCTCGAACAATGGGTGCCCAAAGGCAAGTCGCCAATCTGCGGCAACAGCATCTGCCAGGATCGCCGCTTCCTCTATCGGCACATGCGCGGCCTGGAAAACTACTTCCACTATCGCAACCTCGATGTTTCCACCCTGAAGGAGCTGGCCGCGCGCTGGGCGCCGGATGTGCGGGACAGTTTCAAGAAAGGCAGCACCCACCTGGCGCTGGACGATATCCGCGAGTCGATCGCCGAACTGCGTCATTACCGCGAGCATTTCATCAAGGTATGAGCCGAAAGGGCGCAGGCATTGTGCTTGCGCCCTCTTTTGGTGCCTCGGGCAACTGGTTAGACTGCGCGCCTTTTCCGTACGGACCCGCGCCATGTTGTTGATGCTCTACCTGATCGCCATTACCGCCGAAGCCATGACCGGTGCCCTGTCCGCCGGCCGTCGCGGCATGGACTGGTTTGGCGTCGTGCTGATCGCCTGCGTGACTGCCCTGGGTGGCGGCTCGGTGCGCGACGTGCTGCTGGGGCATTACCCGCTGACCTGGGTGAAGCACCCGGAATACCTGGTGCTGACCAGCTTCGCCGCGCTGCTGACGATTTTCATCGCGCCGATGATGCGCCGTTTGCGTTCGCTGTTTCTGGTGCTGGATGCCCTGGGCCTGGTGGCCTTCACCCTGATTGGCTGCATGACCGCGCTGGAGATGGGGCAGGGCATGCTGGTGGCATCGATCAGCGGGGTGATCACCGGGGTGTTTGGCGGGATCCTGCGGGACATCTTCTGCAACGACATTCCTCTGGTGTTCCGTCGCGAGCTTTACGCCAGCGTGTCGTTCGCGGCGGCATGGTTCTACCTGGGTTGCGTTTACTTCAAGCTACCGGCGGAGCAGGCGATGCTGCTGACCTTGTTCGGTGGCTTCCTGGTGCGTTTGCTGGCGATCCGTTTCCACTGGGAAATGCCCAAGTTTCACTACAACGACCAGCAATAATCCCTGTATCCAGGCGCTCCGCATTCTCTGTGGGAGCGGGCTTGCCCGCGAACACCGGCAGAGCCGGTGCCATGCACCGCGCCGTCTTCTTCGCGGGCAAGCCCGCTCCTACAGGGCGCCGTGCTGCGTCAGCGCCCATTCCACATGCTCGCGCACCAGTTCAGAATCATCCTCCCGCCGCGCCTTCAACGCCTCGATCACCGGAATCGTCGAAGGCGCATTACCCAGCCCCACCGCCAGGTTGCGCAAGAACCGCTCATACCCCGCCCGCCGCAACGGCCCGCCTTCGGTCTTGCGCAGGAAGGTGCGCTCGTCCCAGAGGAACATCTCGGCCAGCTCGGCATTCTCCAACCCATGCCGCGGCTGGAAGTCTTGCTCCTGACTGTAGTTGGCAAAGCGATTCCACGGGCAGACGATCTGGCAGTCATCGCAGCCAAACACGCGATTGCCCATCATCGAGCGCAGCTCTACCGGAATGGGCCCGCGCAACTCGATGGTCAGGTAGGAGATGCAGCGCCGCGCATCCAGCACGTAGGGCCCGACGAAAGCCTGGGTCGGGCAGACGTCCAGGCATGCCTGGCAGCGCCCGCAGTGTTCACTGGCATGCGCTTCGTCCACCGGCAGCGGCAGGTCGACGAACAGTTCGGCCAGGAAGAAGTAGCTGCCGGCCTTGCGGTTGAGCAGCAACGTGTTCTTGCCGATCCAGCCCAGCCCGGCCTGCTCGGCGAGGGCCTTCTCCAGCACCGGGGCGCTGTCGACGAAGGCGCGGTAGCCGAACGGGCCGATCGCTTCCTGGATGCGGTCTGCCAGAAACTGCACGCGCTTGCGCACCAGCTTGTGGTAGTCGCGGCCCAGGGCGTAGCGCGACACGTAGGCCTTTTCCGGCTGGGCCAGGCGTTGTGCCATTTGCGTGTCGCCCGGCAGGTAGTCCATGCGTAGCGAGACCACGCGTACCGTGCCTGGAATCAGCTGGTCAGGGTGTGCGCGCTTGCTGCCATGGGCGCCGAGGTACTCCATCTCACCCTGGTAGCCCGCGTCGAGCCAGCGTTGCAGGTGCTGTTCGTGTTCGCCAAGGTCGACCCCGGCGATACCAACGTGGGCAAAACCCAGCTCTTGGCCCCAGATCTTGATGGATTGGGCCAGTTGGGCGAGGTCAGGAGTACAGGCGGACATGGATAGGCAGGCAATACGGGCTCAGGTGCGTATAATTCTGCCAGACATTGGAGCCTTTGACCCCATGCCGCAGACCAAACACCCCAGCAACGCCCCGCAACTGCTCAGCAGCGTGACTGTCGCCCGCCTGCCGGCGCGTCATGCGCACGCGCACAAAGGCGACTTCGGCCATGTGCTGGTCGTTGGTGGCGACCTGGGCACCGGCGGTGCCGTGCTGCTCAGTGCCGAGGCCGCGCTGCGCTGCGGTGCCGGGCTGGTCAGTGTGGCGACACGCCCGGAGCACGTCGTGGCCGGGCTGGCGCGCATGCCGGAAAGCATGTGCCTGGGGGTCGAGTCGGCCAATCAGTTGATCGGTGTGCTGGAGCGTGCTTCGGTGCTGGTGGTGGGCCCCGGCCTGGGCCAGGCCGCCTGGGGCCGCAGCCTGCTGTCTGCGGTGGCCAATGCCGAGCGGCCGCAGGTGTGGGATGCCGACGCGCTGAACCTGCTGGCACGCACACCACTGGCGCTGCCCAGCGGCAGCATCCTTACCCCGCACCCGGGCGAGGCGGCGCGGCTGCTAGGCATATCCACCGAGGCAGTGCAGGCTGATCGCCCAGGTGCGGCGCGCAAGCTGGCGCGGCGCTATGCCAGTGTCTGCGTGCTCAAGGGCGCCGGCACCCTGGTGGCGGACCCGACCGGCCAGTTGGCGCTGTGCGAGCGGGGGCATCCGGCGATGGCCGGTGCCGGGCTGGGGGACGTGCTCACCGGCGTGCTGGCGGCGTTGCTGGCCCAAGGGCTGGACGCCTGGAGCGCGGCGGGCCTGGGCGTATGGCTGCACGCCTGTGCAGGGGAGCGCCTGGGCGTCAAAGGTAGAGGCCTGGCAGCCAGTGATCTGGCGCCGGTCATTCGTGAGTTGTTGGAGGAGCATTCTGCGTGTCTGGCTTAACCCTGTTGCTGGCCGATGAAGCGGCCACGGTCGCGTTCGGCGCAAAACTGGCCGAGGTGACCGGCGGTCGCGGCGTGATTTTTCTGGAAGGCGACCTGGGGGCGGGCAAGACCACCCTCTCGCGTGGCCTGATTCGTGGGCTGGGCCATACTGGTGCAGTGAAAAGTCCTACGTTCACCGTGGTAGAACCCTACGAAATCGGTGAGGTGCGCGCCTTCCATTTCGACCTGTATCGCCTGGTCGATCCGGAAGAGCTGGAGTTCATGGGGATTCGTGACTATTTCGAAGGTGACCCACTGTGCCTGTTCGAATGGCCACAAAAGGGTGCGGGCGTTTTGCCAAAGCCCGACCTGACCATTACCATAAGCCCCCAAGCGAGCGGCCGCTCGCTTGACCTTACGCCGCAGGGGGCTCGCGGCGAGGCCTGGTGCACCGCACTGGCCGAACACTATAAACAGTAAGTGGGGTAGGTATGCGCATACGCGCACTGGTCGCTGTCGTTGGATTGCTGCTGACAGCGGTGACCGTTGACGCTCTGGCCGTCACTCAAGTCAAGAGCGTGCGCCTGTGGCGCGCGCCGGACAACACGCGGTTGGTCTTCGATCTGTCCGGCCCCGTGCAGCATAGCGTCTTCACCCTCAGCGCACCCGACCGCCTGGTGATCGACATCAATGGCGCGACGTTGGCCGCGCCGCTGAACGTGTCGACCGCAAACACCCCGATCAGCAGCGTGCGCTCGGCCCAACGTACCCCTACCGACCTGCGTGTGGTGGTCGACCTGAAAAAGTCGGTCACGCCCAAGAGCTTTACCCTGGCGCCCAATGCCCAGTACGGCAACCGCCTGGTGGTCGACCTGTATGACCAGGAAGCCGACGCCATAGCCGCCACTGCACCGACCCCGCCGCCCACGCCGGTACAGACTCCGGCAACCACGCCTGCAGTACCGGTGAGCCCGGCTCAGCCGGCAATAAAGCTGCCGCCGGTGCCGAGTGGCAAGCGTGACATCGTGGTCGCCATCGATGCCGGTCACGGCGGCGAAGACCCGGGTGCATCCGGCTCGCGTGGCCAGCACGAAAAAGACATCGTGCTGCAGATCGCCAAGGAACTGCAGCGCCAGATCAACACCGAAAAGGGCTACCGCGCCGAGCTGACGCGCACCGGTGATTACTTCATCCCGCTGCGCAAACGTACCGAGATCGCCCGCAAGAAGGGTGCCGACCTGTTCATCTCGATCCACGCTGACGCCGCACCGTCGCGCGCCGCCTTTGGTGCCTCGGTGTTCGCCCTGTCCGACCGTGGTGCAACGTCCGAGACCGCGCGCTGGCTGGCCGACACGGAAAACCGTTCCGACCTGATCGGGGGCGCTGGCAACGTCAGCCTCGACGACAAGGACCGTATGCTGGCGGGCGTACTGCTTGACCTGTCGATGACGGCCACGTTGAGTTCCAGCCTGAACGTCGGGCAAAAGGTGCTCGGCAACATGGGGCGTGTCACCTCGCTGCACAAGCAACGGGTGGAACAGGCAGGCTTCATGGTGTTGAAGTCGCCGGACATCCCATCGATCCTGGTTGAAACCGGGTTCATCTCGAACAACAACGAGGCGGCCAAGCTGGCCACCGCCAGCCATCAGCAGGCCTTGGCGCGCTCGATTCATACCGGCGTGCGCCAGTACTTCCAGCAGAACCCGCCGCCAGGCACCTATATCGCCTGGCTGCGTGATAGCGGCAAGATTGCCCAGGGGCCGCGTGAGCACACCGTCCGCCCCGGCGAAACCCTGGCGATGCTCGCCGTGCGCTATCAGGTCAGCGTGACCAGCCTGCGCAGCGCCAACAGCCTCAAGACCGATGAGCTGAAGGTCGGCCAGCACCTCGATATTCCCGCTACCACGCTGGCTGCGCAATGAGTGGCGGTTCGCGCATCCAGCTGCTCAGCCCGCGGCTGGCTAACCAGATTGCTGCGGGTGAGGTGGTCGAGCGGCCGGCATCGGTGGCCAAGGAACTGTTGGAAAACAGCCTGGACTCCGGTGCCCGGCGCATCGACGTGGAGGTCGAGCAGGGCGGTGTGAAACTGCTCCGGGTGCGTGACGATGGCAGTGGCATTTCCGCCGATGACCTGCCGCTGGCCCTGGCCCGTCACGCCACCAGCAAGATTCGTGAACTGGAAGACCTCGAAGGCGTATTGAGCCTGGGCTTCCGGGGTGAGGCGCTGGCATCGATCAGCTCGGTGGCGCGCCTGACCCTCACGTCGCGCACCGCCAGCGCAAGTGAGGCCTGGCAGGTCGAGACCGAAGGCCGCGACATGACCCCGCGCGTGCAACCCGCCGCACATCCGGTCGGCACTTCGGTGGAAGTACGCGACCTGTTCTTCAATACCCCGGCCCGGCGCAAGTTCCTCAAGGCCGAAAAGACCGAATTCGATCACCTGCAGGAAGTCATCCGCCGCCTGGCCCTGGCCCGCTTCGATGTCGGCTTCCATCTGCGCCACAACGGCAAGAGCATCCTCAGCCTGCATGAGGCGCATGACGAAGCTGCCCGGGCAAGGCGGGTGGGCGCGATTTGCGGCCCGGCTTTCATGGAGCAGGCGCTGCCCATCGACGTCGAGCGCAATGGCCTGAGACTGTGGGGCTGGGTCGGCCTGCCGACCTTCTCGCGCAGCCAGGCCGACTTGCAGTATTTCTTCGTCAATGGCCGTGCGGTGCGCGACAAACTGGTCGCCCATGCCGTGCGCCAGGCCTATCGCGATGTACTGTTCAACGGCCGGCACCCGACGTTCGTGCTGTTCCTTGAGCTCGAGCCGAACGGCGTCGACGTCAACGTGCACCCGACCAAGCACGAGGTGCGCTTCCGTGAAGGCCGCTCGGTGCATGACTTCCTCTATGGCACGCTGCACCGTGCCCTGGCTGACGTGCGCCCTGAAGATCAGCTGGCCGCGCCTGCTGCCGTGCCTGAAGTGGTTCGCCCGACAGGGCTGCAAGTCGGCGAGTTCGGCCCGCAGGGTGAAATGCGCCTGGCCTCGCCAGTGCTCGAACAGCCGCAGCGTTCCATTTCCAATGGCGGCAGTGGCGCCGGTTACCAGTACCAGTACACCCCGCGCCCGGCGCAGCCGCTGCCGGTCGCCGAGTCCCAAGCGGTCTACCGCGAGTTCTACAAGCCACTGAACGAGGGCACTTCAGCCCCTTCGGCACTGCCGGAAAGCCAGGGTGACATCCCGCCGCTGGGCTATGCCCTGGCGCAACTAAAGGGTATCTACATCCTTGCCGAGAACGCCGTTGGCCTGGTACTGGTGGACATGCACGCTGCCCACGAGCGCATCATGTACGAGCGGCTCAAGGTGGCCATGGCCAGCGAAGGCCTCAGCGGCCAACCATTGCTGGTGCCAGAAACCCTGGCGCTGAGCCAGCGTGAGGCTGATTGTGCCGAGGAACATGGCCAGTGGTTCCAGCGCCTGGGCTTCGAGCTGCAGCGCCTGGGGCCCGAGACGCTGGCGATCCGCCAGATTCCGGCACTGCTCAAGCAGGCCGAGGCCAATCGCCTGGTTCAGGATGTGCTCGCCGACCTGATGGAGTACGGCACCAGCGACCGCATCCAGGCGCACCTCAACGAACTGCTTGGCACCATGGCCTGCCACGGTGCCGTGCGCGCCAACCGGCGCCTGGCCATTCCCGAGATGAACGCCTTGCTGCGCGACATGGAAAACACCGAGCGCAGCGGCCAGTGCAACCACGGCCGTCCGACCTGGACCCAGATGGGCCTGGACGACCTGGACAAACTATTCCTGCGCGGTCGATGACATGAGCGGCAAACCCCCTGCGATATTCCTCATGGGCCCGACGGCGGCCGGCAAGACCGACCTCGCCATCGAGCTGACCAAGGTCCTGCCTTGCGAGCTGATCAGTGTCGATTCGGCGCTGGTCTATCGCGGCCTGGATATTGGTTCGGCCAAACCTTCCAAAGAGATTCTGGCGGCCTACCCGCACCGGCTCATTGATATCCGCGACCCGGCTGAAAGCTACTCGGCCGCGCAGTTTCGCGCTGACGCCCTGGAGGCGATGGCCGATATCACCGCGCGCGGCAAGATTCCGCTGCTGGTCGGCGGCACCATGCTTTATTACAAGGCGCTGATCGAAGGCTTGGCGGACATGCCGGCGGCCGATGCCGCCGTGCGCGCAGAGCTCGAGGCCCAGGCCGAGGCGCTGGGCCTGGCCGAGTTGCACCGGCAATTGGCCGAGGTCGACCCCGAATCGGCGGCGCGCATTCACCCCAACGACCCACAGCGGCTGATCCGGGCGCTCGAGGTCTACCGGGTGAGTGGCGAGAGCATGACTGCCCATCGCCAGCGTCAATTCGCGGAAAGTCGCGCCGCAGACGCAGGCGCTGGCGGGCATTTGCCCTATACTGTCGCGAGTTTGGCGATTGCGCCTGCGGATCGTCACATTTTGCATAAGCGAATTGCGCTACGATTTTCGCAGATGCTGGAACAGGGCTTCGTCGATGAGGTCCGATCGTTGCGAGCCAGAAGTGACTTGCACGCCGGACTGCCGTCTATACGGGCAGTGGGTTATAGACAGGTCTGGGACTACCTCGACGGCAAGCTGACTGAGAATGAGATGCGTGAACGCGGTATCATTGCCACTCGACAGCTGGCCAAGCGGCAGTTCACCTGGTTGCGTGGCTGGCCTGGCGTGCACTGGCTTGACAGCCTGGCCTGCGACAATCTGTCCCGCACCTTGAAATACCTTGGGGCGGTCTCCATATTGAGCTGAGTCCCTGCTGATTGCCGTCTATTCTTGCGAAGGGGCGGCCTGACTTATCAATTTTTCTGATTTTTCTATTTATCCTTACAGGAGTGCGGCATATGTCAAAAGGGCATTCGCTACAAGACCCTTACTTGAACCAACTGAGAAAAGAAAAGGTCCCGGTATCGATCTATCTGGTCAACGGGATCAAGCTGCAGGGCTCGATCGAATCCTTCGACCAGTTCGTGGTGCTGCTGAAGAACACCGTCAGCCAGATGGTCTACAAGCACGCCATCTCGACGGTGGTACCTGCCCGTCCGGTTCGCCTGCCAAGCCCGTCCGATTCCGAACACGGCGACAGCGAGCCAGGCAACGCCTGATAGGAGCCTGCATTGTTCTTTGAGCGCCACGGTGGTGGTGAGCGAGCGTTGCTCGTTCACTTGGAAGGTCAGAACCCTGAGGCGCGCGAAGACCCGCAGGAGTTTCAGGAACTGGCACTGTCGGCCGGAGCCGACATCGTCTCGTTGGCCACGGTAGCCAGGCATCAGCCTACGGCCAAATACCTGATTGGCAGCGGCAAGGTCGAGGAGTTGCGCGACCTGGTCAAAGCCGAACAGGTAGACCTGGTGATTTTCAATCACACCCTCACGCCCAGTCAGGAGCGCAACCTCGAGCGAGTCTTCGAGTGTCGCGTGCTTGACCGAACCGGGCTGATCCTCGATATCTTCGCCCAGCGGGCGCGTACCCATGAAGGCAAGCTGCAGGTCGAACTGGCCCAGCTCGACCACATGAGCACGCGGCTGGTGCGCGGCTGGACTCACCTTGAGCGGCAAAAGGGGGGGATTGGCTTGCGTGGCCCGGGTGAAACCCAGCTGGAAACCGACCGCCGTCTGTTGCGGGTACGTATCCGCCAGATCAAGGGGCGCCTGGAAAAGGTGCGCAGCCAGCGTGAGCAGGCCCGTCGTGGCCGCAAGCGCGCGGATATCCCGTCGGTGTCGCTGGTCGGCTATACCAACGCCGGCAAGTCCACGCTGTTCAATGCCCTGACTGAATCCGAGGTCTACGCGGCGGACCAGTTGTTCGCCACGCTCGATCCGACCCTGCGCCGGCTCGAATTGGCCGACCTGGGGCCGATCGTGCTGGCCGATACCGTGGGTTTCATTCGCCACCTGCCGCACAAGCTGGTCGAGGCATTTCGGGCTACGCTCGAAGAATCGAGCAACTCGGACCTGCTGCTGCATGTGATCGACGCCCATGAGCCAGAGCGCATGGAGCAGATCGAGCAAGTGCTGGCCGTGTTGGGCGAGATTGGTGCCGAAAGCTTGCCGATCCTTGAGGTCTATAACAAACTCGACCTGCTCGAAGATGTCGAGCCACAGATTCAGCGCGATGCCGATGGCAAGCCGCAGCGGGTCTGGGTGTCGGCACGAGATGGACGTGGCCTGGAGCTGGTCGGCCAGGCGATTGCCGAGTTGCTGGGGGATGATCTGTTTGTCGGTACCCTGTGTCTGGAGCAGCGTTTTGCCCGCTTGCGCGCGCAATTCTTTGCCCTGGGTGCCGTGCAGAGTGAAGAGCATGACGAAGAAGGGCGCAGCCTGCTGAGTGTTCGCCTGCCCAGGGTCGAGTTGAATCGCCTGGTCAGTCGCGAAGGCATGGAGCCGCAAGTGTTTGTCGAGCAACACACTTTGCAATAAATGCCCGGTGAGGTCACCGGGCAGCAGTGGCAGGCATTCTGTAGCATTGGACGGCGCGCCGTGGGCGCGTCTTTGCTTTATCAGATGGAGAGCGCTATGGCTTGGAACGAGCCGGGTGGCAACTCGAACAATCAGGATCCCTGGGGCGGCCGTCGCGGTGGCGGCGGTGGTGGCGACAAGAAGGGTCCGCCGGATCTGGACGAGGCCTTCCGCAAGCTGCAGGACAGCCTGAACGGCATGTTCGGCAGTGGCAAGAAACGTGGCGGCGGTGACCGCAATGTCGGCAAGGGGGGCGGCTACGGCCTGCTGGGCATCGGCCTGGCGGTGCTTGCTGCAATCTGGCTGTACAGCGCCGTGTACGTGGTCGATGAGCAGGAGCAGGCCGTGGTGCTGCGCTTCGGCAAGTACTATGAGACGGTCGGTCCCGGCCTGAACATCTACTTCCCGCCAATTGATCGCAAGTACATGGAAAACGTCACGCGCGAGCGTGCCTACACCAAGCAGGGGCAGATGCTCACCGAAGACGAGAACATCGTCGAGGTGCCGCTGACCGTCCAGTACAAGATCAGCAACCTGCAGGACTTCGTGCTCAACGTCGACCAGCCCGAGGTCAGCCTGCAGCATGCGACCGACAGCGCCCTGCGCCACGTGGTGGGTTCCACCTCGATGGACCAGGTGCTGACCGAGGGCCGTGAGCAGATGGCCGTGGATATCCGCGAGCGCCTGCAGCGTTTCCTCGACAACTACCGCACGGGTATCACCGTCACCCAGGTCAACGTACAGAGCGCGGCGGCCCCGCGTGAAGTGCAGGAAGCCTTCGACGACGTGATCCGTGCCCGCGAAGATGAGCAGCGTGCCCGTAACCAGGCCGAGTCCTACGCCAATGGCGTGGTGCCGGAAGCCCGCGGTCAGGCCCAGCGCATCATCGAGGACGCCAACGGTTACCGCGACGAAGTCATCGCCCGCGCCAAGGGTGAGGCTGACCGCTTCAGCAAACTGGTCAGCGAGTACCGCAAGGCACCTGAGGTGACCCGTCAGCGTCTGTACCTGGAGACCATGCAAGAGGTCTACAGCAATTCGAGCAAGGTCCTGGTCACGGCCAAGGATGGGCAGAACAACCTGCTCTACCTGCCGCTGGACAAGATGGTCGAAGGCAGCCGCAACACGGCCGCGCCAGGCGCCAGCGTCAGCCCGTCGGTCAACGATGCGGCCGCGCGTGCGGCGCAGGACCTGCAACAGCAACAGCCGCCACTGCGTACTAGGGAGAGCCGCTGATGAGCAACCGATCGCTGATCGCCCTGATTGCCGCCGTGGTTCTGGCCATTGTGGCCTGGAACAGCTTCTACATCGTGTCCCAGACCGAGCGTGCAGTGCTGCTGCGCTTCGGTAAGGTGGTCCAGGCGGATGTCCAGCCGGGCCTGCATGTGAAGATTCCGTACGTGAACCAGGTACGCAAGTTCGACGCACGCCTGATGACCCTCGACGCCCCGACCCAGCGGTTCCTGACCCTGGAGAAGAAAGCGGTGATGGTCGACGCCTATGCCAAGTGGCGCGTCAAGGATGCCGAGCGCTTCTACACCGCCACTTCCGGCATGAAGCAGATTGCCGACGAGCGTCTGTCGCGTCGTCTGGAAAGCGGCCTGCGTGACCAGTTCGGTAAACGTACCCTGCACGAGGTGGTTTCCGGTGAACGTGACGCGTTGATGGCTGACATCACCGCATCGCTGAACCGCATGGCCAGCAAGGAGTTGGGTATCGAGGTCATCGACGTGCGCGTCAAGGCCATCGACTTGCCGAAGGAAGTCAACCGCAGCGTGTTCGACCGCATGAGTACCGAGCGTGAGCGTGAGGCCCGCGAGCACCGCGCCAAAGGTAACGAGCTGGCCGAAGGTATTCGCGCCGATGCCGACCGTCAGCGCCGTGTACTGCTGGCCGAAGCCTACCGTGAAGCAGAAGAGACCCGCGGTGACGGCGACGCCCAGGCGGCCGCCATCTACGCCAAGGCCTACACCCAGGACGCCGATTTCTATGCGTTCTACCGTAGCCTGCAGGCGTACCGCGAGAGCTTCTCGAGCAAGAGCGACGTGCTGGTCCTGGATGCGAAGAACGAGTTCTTCCGCTTCCTGGACAAGAGCAAGCCGTGACGCTCAGGCCCTGATTTCCATGCAGCGGCACCCCGCCTGGCAGCTAAAACACCAGGCGGGGTGCATCCTGTATGAAAAGGGGTGTATGATGAGGCAGCCGGGAAATTTCCCGGCTTTTTTGCGTCTGCAAGGTTGATTGGCAAAGCGCCAGTTGACGGTTTGGTCAGGTCGCAAGGCAATTTGAGGGTATCGGGTACGGTGGCTGCGCTGGGATCAGTGCTGCCCGCTGCTGTGCGCGATACCGGCTTTACTGACGGCTCGCCAGCTGGCAAGCCGCCCGGACCAGAGGGGAAATGGCGTAATGGCAACGGTAGACCGCTGGCTGCTGCCAGATGGCATCGAGGAAGTACTGCCACCTGAGGCTGCGCGTATCGAGATCGCGCGCCGCCAGGTGTTGGACCTGTTCCAGAGTTGGGGCTACGAGCTGGTCGTCACCCCGCATATCGAGTACCTGGAGTCGCTGCTCACCGGCGCCGGCCAGGACCTGGATCAGCGCACCTTCAAGGTGGTCGACCCGCAGTCCGGTCGCCTGATGGGCTTCCGCGCCGACTTCACCCCGCAGGTCGCGCGCATCGACGCCCATACCCTGCGCCGCGAAGGCCCGAGCCGCCTGTGCTATGCCGGTAGCGTCCTGCACGCCCAGCCACGTGCCTTGTCCACCTCGCGCAGCCCGATTCAGCTGGGTGCAGAGCTGTACGGCGACGCCAGCCCGACCAGCGATGTCGAAGTGATCAGCCTGATGCTCGCCACGCTGCAGCTGACTGACGTTGCCGACGTGCACATGGACCTCGGCCACGTCGGGATCTACCGCGGCCTGGCCCGTGCCGCCGGCCTGTCGGGCGCGGTCGAACAGCAGTTGTTCGATGCCCTGCAGCGCAAATCGGTTGATGAGGTACAGGCGCTGACTGCCGATTTGCCGAAGGACTTGGGCAACATGCTGCGCGCCCTGGTCGAACTGTGCGGTGGTCGAGAAGTGCTGGCTGAAGCGCGAGTGCGCCTGGGTCGTGCCCCGGCCAGCGTATTGGCGGCGCTCGACGACCTGCTGGCGATCGCCGATCGCCTGGCGTCGCGCTTCCCGGAGCTGCCGCTGTACTTCGACCTCGGCGAGCTGCGCGGTTACCACTATCACACGGGCGTGGTGTTCGCCGTGTTCGTTCCGGGCGAAGGCCAGTCCATCGCCCAGGGCGGCCGCTATGACGACATCGGCGCCGACTTTGGCCGGGCACGCCCGGCCACCGGTTTCTCCACGGATTTGAAGACCCTGGTCACACTGGGGCGAGCGGAGGTCGTATTGCCAACTGGCGGCATCTGGATGCCGGACAGTGGCGACGCGGCCCTCTGGCAGCAGGTCTGCCAGTTGCGCAACGAGGGCCAGCGTGTGGTCCAGGCTCTGCCTGGCCAGCCGTTGAGTGCTGCTCTCGAGGCGGATTGTGATCGGCAATTGATTCAGCAAGACGGGCGCTGGCAGGTTCTGCCGCTGGCCCAGTGAGTTTCTGCGTCGGCAGTAGGCCGGCAACCAAGTTTGCGTGAATGAGGACCAATGTAATGGGTAAGAATGTCGTCGTCCTGGGCACCCAGTGGGGTGATGAGGGCAAAGGCAAGATCGTCGATCTGCTGACCGAACATGCTGCCGCCGTAGTGCGCTACCAAGGTGGCCACAACGCGGGCCACACCCTGGTGATCAACGGTGAGAAAACCGTTCTGCACCTGATTCCCTCGGGCATCCTGCGTGAAGGCGTACAGTGCCTGATCGGCAACGGCGTGGTCGTTGCTCCGGACGCCTTGATGCGTGAAATCACCAAGCTGGAAGAGAAGGGCGTACCGGTGCGCGAGCGCCTGCGCATCTCCCCGGCTGCGCCGCTGATCCTGTCGTACCACGTGGCCCTGGACCAGGCCCGTGAAAAAGCCCGTGGCGAAGCCAAGATCGGTACCACCGGCCGCGGCATCGGCCCAGCCTACGAAGACAAGGTCGCACGCCGCGGCCTGCGCGTTGGCGACCTGTTCCACCGCGAGCGTTTCGCTGCCAAGCTGGGTGAGCTGCTGGACTACCACAACTTCCAGCTGGTGAACTACTACAAAGAGCCGGCCATCGACTTCCAGCAGACCCTGGACGAGTGCATGGCCTACGCTGAACAGCTCAAGCCGATGATGCTCGACGTTACCGCCGAGCTGCATAACCTGCGTCGCGCTGGCAAGGACATCATGTTCGAAGGCGCCCAGGGTTCGCTGCTGGACATCGACCACGGTACCTACCCGTACGTCACCAGCTCCAACACCACCGCTGGCGGTATCTCCACCGGTTCTGGCGTGGGGCCGATGTACCTCGACTACATCCTGGGCATCACCAAGGCCTACACCACTCGCGTGGGTTCCGGTCCGTTCCCGACCGAACTGTTCGACGAGACCGGCGCCACCCTGGCCAAGCGCGGCCACGAGTTTGGTTCGACCACCGGCCGTGCCCGCCGTTGCGGCTGGTTCGATGCCGTCATCCTGCGTCGCGCCATCGACGTCAACAGCATCTCGGGCATCTGCCTGACCAAGCTGGACGTGCTGGACGGCCTGGAAACCATCAACATCTGCGTTGGCTACAAGAACGAGAACGGTGCCGTCATTGACGCCCCGTCCGATGCCGACAGCTACATCGGCCTGGAGCCGGTGTACGAAGAGATGCCAGGCTGGAGCGAATCGACCCTGGGCGTGAAAACCCTGGAAGAGCTGCCACAAGCTGCGCGTGACTACATCAAGCGCATTGAAGAGCTGGTAGGCGCGCCGATCGACATCATTTCGACCGGCCCGGACCGCAACGAGACCATCGTCCTGCGTCATCCGTTCGCCTGATCTGCCCTCCAGGCTGATCTGACGCCGCGGTCCTGAAAAGGATCGCGGCGTTTTTATTTGTGGGTTTTCCTGGGCCGGCCTTTTCGCGGGTAAACCCGCTCCCACAGGTACTGCACATGCCTTGAAATTTGTGCAGTCCCTGTGGGAGCGGGTTTACCCGCGAAGAGGCCAGTACAGGAAAACTCATTGCTAGACCTTGGCGTTTTTCCCTGCTGTATACGGCACAACCCTTGCTGTAAGAAGTTTCTGTAGATGCCATCAAAATAGTGGCGCCAGAAAACACGAGGGTTACACCGTGTCTGCCATCCTTTCACTGTTACGAAGCCGCCTCTTGCGGCCTGTGTTTGTTGCCCTTGGTATCGCCCTTTTGGTGCAAGTGCTGGTGGCCGTTGCGCTGACCCGCAGCACCGTGACGGCTTTGGAGGCCGACCTGGGGGAGCGCCTGGGCAAAGACAGCCGCCAGCTCGCCAGCGAGCTGGAGCAGGCCGGGCAAGATGTTCGCGGGGGCCTCGAGAGCCTCTCCAGCAGCACCCGTCAGCGCTTGAGCGCGGGCCTTTCCACGCGGCTGCAGGACGAACAGCAGCAGTTGCGGGCCACCCTGGAGAAAAACCTCAAGGATTCGGCCAACGACATGGCCGAGCTGCTGGCATCGGTCGCCCCGCGGGCGATCTGGGACAACGATGTGCCGATGCTCTCCGACTTCGCCCGCCGCGCCCAGCGCAACCCCAACGTGCTGTTCGTGATTTATGACGATGCCCAGGGCCAGCATCTTACCCGCTACTTGAACCGGCAGAATCCGATCAACCAGGCCTTGATCGAGAAGGGCCAGGGTGAGAGAGCGCTGGATAAGGTGCTCGATGCTGCGCGTCGCGATCCATCGGTGTATTTCGTCGAAGCGTCGATCAACCCCAATGGTGCCGAGATCGGCAAAGTGCTGATGGGGGTTTCCACGGCCGGTGTTGACCAGCAGCTCAAGGCTCTCGATCAGCGTTTCAGTGCCCTGATCGCCAGCGGTGAGCAACTGGTTGGCGATAGCCTGGGGGCGGCGGCTGCCGACAGTGGCAAGGCCCTGCGCGAGCGCCTGCAAACCGCGCAGGCCAGCGCCAGCGCGATGCAGGCCAACACCGCACAGACCGTGCGCGATGCGGCTGCCGAGCTGCGTTGGCGGATTGGCCTGGGCCTGGTGGTGGTCGGCCTGGGTGTGCTGCTGGTGGTCGCCGTGGTGCTGGGTCGCCGCGTGCTCAGCAAGCTGCGCCTGCTGATTGCAGCGCTCAACGATCTGGCTGCCGGCGAAGGCGACCTGACCAAGCGCGTGACCCTCGACAGCCGCGACGAGATCGGTGACATGGCGTCGGCGGTCAACCGCTTTGTCGACAAGCTGCAGCCTATCGTTCGCGAAGCCGGTGAGGTGGCCCAGCGTACCGGGGTCGAGATCGGCACCATGGCCCAGCGCAACGCCGGTGCCGATGCCGCAGCGGCGTTGCAGCGTGATGAAGTGGCCGCCAGCCTGCGCGACCTGTCGAGCATGGCTGACGAGGCCCAGGCCGAAAGCCACGCCATGCAGGCGGCGTTGCAGCAGGTCGTGGACATTCGCCAGGCAACCGACGAGAACAGCCGTTCCTCCACGCAACTGGCGAGCCTGATCGAGAACCTGGCCGGCCAGGTCGAAACGGGTTCGCAGGTGATCGAGCGTCTTGCCAAGCAGAGCGAGCAGATCGAAGTGGTGCTGACTGTCATCCATGGTATTGCCGAGCAGACCAACCTGCTGGCCCTTAATGCTGCAATCGAAGCTGCGCGCGCTGGTGAGACGGGTCGCGGCTTTGCCGTGGTGGCCGATGAGGTGCGAGCGCTGGCGAGCAAGACCCAAAGCTCTACCGGCGACATCCAGGCGCACATTGCTGCCCTGCAGAAAGGTGCCAAGGAGGCGGTAGCGACCATCAGCCAGGCCGGGCTCAAGGCCAGCGAAGGGCTGTTGGTGTTGCGGGACAACGAGCGTCGCCAGCAGTCGGTGCAGGCCGCCGTGGAGCAGGTGCACGCGGCGATCGGCCTGGCGACCCGCGCTGCTGAGCAGCAGGCCAGCGGCGCGCAGGCAGTGCGCGGGCGAGTGGAGAACATCCATGCCCAGGCCGAGCGCTCGGCCGAGGTGGTGATGCAGACCACGGCCAGCAGCAAGGTGCTGGATGACTTGGCGGCCCAATTGCGCGCCAGCCTTGGTCAGTTCAGGGCTTGAAGCTTGCGCGGTCCCTTGTAGGAGCGGCCTTGTGTCGCGAAAGGGCTGCGCAGCAGGCCTGGGATTTCTGCTTCAACGCTGAAATTGCCGGGGCCGCTTTGCGGCCCTTTCGCGACACAAGGCCGCTCCTACAGCGAGTCATGTTGCTATGCTGTCGGCGACACATGACAAAGGGAGTTGCTCATGTCCGCCCAATTGGTCGCCGCCCAGGCCGACCTGGATTTCCTGCACAGTGACAGCGTACAGCTCACTGCCCCGATGACCGCCCTGCAAGCCTACTGCGCCATGACCTCGAATGTCCCAGGCTGGCTGGCCAGGGCCTTCCGCATTCGCGACTTCATCTCCCGTCGTTTCAATGTCGCCGATATCCACGGCTTCTCTACCCGCGATCCAGCGCATGTGCCAGCTGTCGGCGAACACCTGGACTTCTTCACCGTCGAGGCCATCAGCGACGAGCAATTGGTGCTGACTTCGCGTGATACGCACCTGGCGGTGATGGTCTGCATGGATGTCGAAGGGCAGCGCTTGAAAGTGACCACGTCGGTGCGGTGTTTCAACGCCTTTGGCCGGCTGTACATGCTGCCGGTAGGGCTGGCCCATGGGTCCATCGTGAAGCGCATGCTGCGCAATATCGAAAGCCGTGGCCCAGGCCGCCAGGCGGCCTGAGCCGTGGGCTCATGCCTTGTTCAGGTACATCCGCGTAGTCAGCAGATAGACAGGCAAACCCGACACCACAATCAGCAGCGCCGCATAAGGCGCCGCCGCTGCGAACTCGACGTTGGCGGTATGCGCCCAGACCTCGGTGGCCAGAGTGGTCATGCCTGTCGGACTGAGCAGCAGGGTAGCGGTCAGCTCCTTCATGGCATCGAGGAACACCAGCGCGAAAGCCGCCGCCATCGCAGGGAAGATGATCGGCAAGGTTACCCGGCAAAACGCGGCGAAGCTGCTCGCACCCAGCGTGCGTGCGGCTTCTTCTAGCGTTGGCGATGCCTTGTTCAGTGCAGTACGCACCGGTGACTGCGCCAGGGGCAGGAACAGCAGCGCATAGGCCAGCAGCAACAGCGCGGTGGTCTGGTACAGGGCCGGCACGTAGTGCAGCGAGAACACCACCAGGGTCAGGGCGATCACCAGGCCGGGCAGGGCGTGCAGCAGGTACGGCAAGCGTTCGGCCCAGATCGCCAGGCGGCCTTTGTAGCGCACCACCAGGAAGCTGACTGGCAGGGCCAGCAGCACACAGAAGCCTGCGCCACCCAGCGAGACCGACAGCGAAGTCAGCAGCGCTTTACTGATCGCCGCCACCGGGAAGGCGGCCGACGAACCCACGCTCAGCCAGTAACCCAGCATGGCCAGCGGGATGCCGCTGCCGAGAATCGCCAAGGCCAGGCAAAACAGCTGCGCCAACGGCGTCCAGCCACGCAGGCGCACCGGTTGCCCACGGCGTGCCACGCCCTGGCCGATACGCACATGACGGGCCTTGCCGCGCACGCGCAGTTCCAGCCACAGCATCAGCAGGCACAGTGCGAGCAGCACGGCCGAGAGCATGGCGGCGTTGGCGTTGCTGAACTCCAGCTCGAATTGCTGGTAGATCGCCGTGGTGAAGGTCTGCAGGCCAAGGATCGACAGCGCGCCGAACTCGACCAGCATGTGCAACGCAATCAGCAGTGCGCCGCCGAGCATCGACGGCCACAGCAGCGGCAGGGTGATCTTGCGGAACACGCCCCAGCGGCTGTAGCCCAAGGTGCGTGCCGACTCTTCAAGCGATGTGTCGAGGTTGCGCAGGGTTGCCGCCACCGGCAGGAACACCAGCGGGTACTTGGACAGTGCCATGACCAGGATCGCACCGCCCAAGCCTTCGAAGTCCGAGCTTAGCGATACCCAGGTGAAGCTGCTGACGAACGACGGCACCGCGAACGGCAGGCACAGCACCACGCCCCACAGCCGGCGGCCGGGCAGGTTGCTGCGCTCCAGTAGCCAGGCCAGGGCCAGGCCAACCACCATGCACGCCAGCGTCACCCCGGCCATCAGCATCAAGGTGTTGCGCATCAGCCCCCAGACGAAAGGGCGCCAGAGCAGGTGCAGGGCTTCGCGCCAGCCGGCCTCCCAGGCTTTCATGGCGACGTACAGCAGCGGCAGCAAGCTCATCGCCACCAGGAACAGCACAGGCAGCAGCACCCAGATCGAGGGGCGCTTGCGGCGCGGCACGTAACGTACCGGCACCGGCTCGGACAGGGCGGCAGTCATCAGAGCAGACCGACCTCGCGTTCAAGCTCGATCGCTTCTTCGGCATTGCCCAGGTCGGCTGGCGAGATTTTCGGCGGGCGCAGGTCCTCGAACGGCTTCAGGCCACGGTCGGACACCATGCCCTTGTGCAACGGGTACTCGGCGGTGGTCTGGGTGATCACGCGCTGGCCTTCTTCACTGGCCATCCAGTTGAGCAAGGCCTGGGCTTCCTTCGGATGCTTGCTGGCCTTGACCGCGGCCGCGCCGGAGATGGTCACCAGGTTGCCGGCGTCGCCGTCGGCCAGGTAGTACAGCTTGGAGTCGAGCTTGCCGCGTTCGCGCTCCAAGGCATACCAGTAGTAGTTGTTGACCAGTACGGCGGCGACTTCGCCTTTTTCCACGGCCTTGAGGGCGACCATGTTGTTGGTGTAGGTCTTGCCGAAGGCTTTCAGGCCAGTCAGCCATTCTTCGGTGGCTTCACGCCCGTGCATCTTCAGGATGGCTACAGCTTGCTCCTGAAATGCGCCACTGGTTGGCACGTAGCCGACGCGGCCTTCCCACTCAGGGCCGGCGAAGTCCATCACGGTGGTCGGCAGGTCTTTTTCGTCGACTTTCTTCGGGTTGTACACCACGACGCGGGTGCGGGCGGTCACGCCCATCCAGGTGCCGTTGGCGCCAACGTATTCCTTGGGCAGCATGTTCAGCGTGGCGTCGTCGATCTTCGCCAGCAGGCCCAGTTCGCCCAGGTTGTTCAGTGGCGGAGATTCTTCGGTATAGATGATGTCGGCCGGCGAGCGGTCGCCTTCTTCGATGATCTGGCTGGCCAGCTGGTTGCTGCTGCCCTTGCGGATATTGATATGGATACCGGTCTTGGCCTCGTAGGCCTTGGCGATGGCTTCGCCGATTTCCTTGTGCTGGCCGTTGTACATGGTCAGCGTGACCGGTTCATCTGCCAGGGCGGCCGGAGCGCCGATCACCAGGCTCAGAACTGCGGCAGCCAGTGTACGCATCAGCGGTTGCGGGCGGATCGTCATGCGGGTACTTCCTCGCTTACGGCTTCATATTCGGAAACAATGGTAAACGAAATCGTTTCTCAAGTGGCCGGGTGACGAGAAATTCATCGGCAGACGAAAGTACAACCCATGATGGTGTGCCTGCAGTGCTGGCCTCTTCGCGGGCAAGCCCGCTCCCGCAGGGTTGTGGTGGGCATTGGGGGAGGGGATATAAAAATCGCAGGCAAGAAAAAACCCACTAGCAAGCTAGTGGGTTTTTATATGGTGCCCAGGAGAAGACTCGAACTTCCACGACCGTTAAGTCACTGATACCTGAAACCAGCGCGTCTACCAATTCCGCCACCTGGGCAAAGCTTTACATCATCTGGAGAAGGCGACTATCGTTCGCTTTCACACAGTAGTAACAGATCCTTGGTCATCTGTTACCAGAAAATTTTTGGTGCCCAGGAGAAGACTCGAACTTCCACGACCTTGCGGTCACTGATACCTGAAACCAGCGCGTCTACCAATTCCGCCACCTGGGCACACATTCGAGATTAAAAGATGCTTTACAGCGCCGTTCATCTCTACTACAACTTCGGGCTTGTCCGTCGTTGTGGTGCGCACTATACGGACGGTCCTGGGGGCTGTAAACCCCCCAAGCGAAAAAAATTTCAAAAAATTCAACTTGTTGATTCCGAAGGCCTATTGCTCCCCTCTACAGACTGCAGCGGGGGCTGTCCAAGGCTGACATTTCCGGTTTCAATACACACATGCCAGAATTCCTATCTATATACCCCAAGGTGAACCCCTTCTGATGGCCGATTGGCAATCCCTCGATCCCGAGGCCGCTCGCGAAGCGGAAAAATACGACAACCCCATTCCCAGCCGTGAGCTGATCCTGCAGCGCCTCGCCGACCGTGGCGAACCGGCCGCGCGCGAGGAGCTGGCGGCAGAGTTCGGTCTTTATGAAGAAGACCAGATCGAAGCCCTGCGCCGCCGCCTGCGTGCCATGGAACGTGACGGCCAGCTTATCTATACCCGGCGCGGCACTTATGCCCCGGTAGACAAGCTGGACCTGATCTGTGGCCGTGTCTCCGGTCACCGTGACGGCTTTGGCTTCCTTATCCCCGATGACGGCAGCGAAGACCTGTTCCTCAGCCCGTCGCAGATGCGCCTGGTGTTCGACGGCGACCGTGGCCTGGCCCGCGTCTCGGGCGTCGACCGCCGTGGTCGTCGCGAAGGCGTGCTGGTCGAGGTCATCTCCCGGGCGCATGAAAGCGTGGTCGGCCGCTACTTCGAAGAAGGCGGGATTGGCTACGTGACCCCGGACAATCCGAAGATCCAGCAGGAAGTGCTGGTGACGGCCGGGCGTAACGGTGGCGCCAAGATTGGCCAGTTCGTCGAGATCAAGATCACCCACTGGCCTACGCCGCGCTTCCAGCCACAGGGTGATGTGGTCGAGGTGATCGGCAACTACATGGCCCCGGGCATGGAAATCGACGTTGCCCTGCGCAGCTATGACATTCCCCATGTGTGGCCCAACGATGTGGTCAAGGAAGCGCGCAAGTTCCGCTCCGAAGTCGAAGAGAAAGACAAGGAAAAGCGCATCGACCTGCGCCACCTGCCGTTCGTCACCATCGACGGCGAGGATGCCCGCGACTTCGATGACGCCGTCTATTGCGAACCGTTGGGCAAGCTGCGCATGTTCTCTGGCGGCTGGCGCCTGTACGTGGCGATCGCCGACGTCTCCAGCTACGTGCGCCTGGGCTCGGCCCTGGACAACGAAGCCCAGCAGCGTGGCAACTCGGTGTATTTCCCAGAGCGCGTGGTGCCGATGCTCCCCGAGGAGCTGTCCAATGGCCTGTGCTCGCTGAACCCGCATGTCGACCGCCTGGCCATGGTCTGCGAAATGACCATGAACAAAGCCGGCCAGATGGTCGACTACCAGTTCTACGAGGGGGTGATCCATTCCCATGCCCGCCTGACCTACAACAAGGTCAGCAGCATGCTCGAGCATGCCCGTACCCGTGAGGGCAAGGCGCTGCGCGAGGAATACAAGGAAGTCGTGCCGCACCTCAAGAACCTGTACAACCTGTACAAGGTGCTGCTGGACGCCCGTCACGCCCGGGGTGCCATCGATTTCGAGACCCAGGAAACCCGCATCATCTTCGGTGACGAGCGCAAGATCGCGGAAATCCGCCCGACCGTGCGCAACGATGCCCACAAGCTGATCGAAGAGTGCATGCTGGCGGCCAACGTCGCCACCGCAGCGTTCCTGCAGAAGCATGAAGTGCCTGCCCTTTACCGTGTGCACGACGGCCCACCGCCCGAGCGTCTGGAAAAACTGCGTGCTTTCCTCGGCGAGCTGGGCCTGACCCTGCACAAGGGCAAGGACCCGTCGCCGAAGGACTACCAGGCCCTGCTGGCAAGCATCGCCGGGCGCCCGGACTTCCACCTGATCCAGACCGTGATGCTGCGCTCGCTGAGCCAGGCGGTGTACAGCACCGACAACAACGGCCACTTCGGCTTGAACTACGAGGCGTACACCCACTTCACCTCGCCGATCCGCCGTTACCCCGACCTGCTGGTGCACCGCGCCATCCGCAGCATCATCCGCTCCAAGGTCGATACCCCGCACGTCAAGCGCGCAGGCGCCATGAGTATTCCCAAGGCGCGTATCTACCCGTATGACGTGAATGCGCTCGACCAGCTCGGTGAGCAGTGCTCGATGACCGAACGCCGTGCCGATGAAGCCACCCGTGACGTGGTCAACTGGCTCAAGTGCGAGTTCATGAAGGATCGCGTGGGCGAGACCTTCCCAGGTGTGATCACGGCAGTCACCGGCTTTGGCCTGTTCGTCGAGCTGACCGACATCTATGTGGAAGGCCTGGTGCACGTCAGTGCGCTGCCGGGCGACTACTACCACTTCGACCCGGTGCACCACCGCCTGTCGGGCGAGCGCACCGGGCGTAGCTTCCGCCTGGGCGACACCATCGAGGTCAAGGTCATGCGCGTCGACCTCGACGAGCGCAAGATCGACTTCGAAGTTTCCGAGCAGCAGCTCAGTGCGCCGATCGGTCGCAAGGGGCGTGGTGCTGCTGCGCCAGTCGCCGGGAAGTCCGAGCCAGTGGCCGAGGCCAAGGCCACGCCAAAACCGCGCAGCCGCAAGAGCGAAACTGCCGAAGCGTACTTCCCCAAAGACGCCGTGCAGCGTAACGCCGAAGTGCGCAAGAGCCGTGAAATGAAGAAGGCGCTGATGAGCGAGGCGCGCAGCGGCGGCCACGCCGGCAGCAAGTCGGAAAAGGGCGGCAAGCCGTCTGGCAAGCCGACCAAGCACCGTAAAGGCCCGTCGAAGTCCGGCGCGCCACGCAAGAGCAAGAACAAGTCATGAGTCAGCTGGAAAAGATCTACGGCGTGCACGCCGTGCAGGCATTGCTGCAACACCATCCAAAGCGGGTCAAGCAGATCTGGCTGTCGGAAGGGCGTAGCGAGCCACGCATACAGGCGTTGCTGGAACTGGCCGCGCAGAACCGCGTGCCGGTCGGCCAGGCCGAGCGCCGTGAGCTGGATGCCTGGGTCGAGGGCGTGCACCAGGGCGTGGTCGCCGAGGTCAGCCCGAGTCAGGTGTGGGGTGAGTTGATGCTTGAGGAACTGCTCGAGCGCAGCGAAACGCCGCCGCTGATCCTGGTACTCGATGGCGTGACCGACCCGCACAACCTTGGCGCTTGCCTGCGCACCGCCGATGCGGCCGGTGCCACGGCGGTGATCGTGCCCAAGGACAAGTCGGCAACCCTGACCCCGGTCGTGCGCAAGGTGGCCTGCGGCGCGGCCGAAGTGATTCCACTGGTGGCCGTGACCAACCTGGCGCGCACTCTGGAGAAGCTGCAGCAGCGTGGCCTGTGGGTGGTTGGCACGGCTGGCGAAGCTGAGCAGGAGATCTACCAGCAGGACCTGACCGGCCCACTGGTAATGATCATGGGTGCGGAAGGCAAGGGCATGCGCCGTCTGACCCGCGAGCATTGCGATTTTCTGGTGAAATTGCCGATGAGCGGTAGCGTCAGCAGCCTGAACGTGTCGGTGGCGACGGGCGTGTGCCTGTTCGAGGCTGTACGCCAGCGTCAGGCCAAGCGCTGATCGTCAGCCTGTACTGGCCTCTTCGCGGCGGTTCGACGCCTCGATAAACCCGCTCCCACAGATGTTGTGCGATCCCTGTAGGAGCGGGCTTGCTCCGCGAAAGGGCCAGTGGCCTGTGAATATATTTCCGGCTGTTCAAATATTCACCAATCACCTTGCTTGTGCGCCACGCCTTCTCTACAATTGCGCCCCTTGCCGAGCTGGCAGGCGCATATGTGCCTCCCCTCCGTGCAAGACATACAGTGTCATTCACTCCTTGTCTGACCAGATTCGCTGGCAGACTACTAACCCGTAAGGAGCATTCATGCGTCATTACGAAATCATCTTCCTGGTTCACCCGGACCAGAGCGAGCAAGTCGGCGGCATGGTTGAGCGTTACACCAAGCTGATCGAAGAAGATGGCGGCAAGATCCACCGCCTGGAAGACTGGGGCCGTCGTCAACTGGCCTACGCAATCAACAATGTTCACAAGGCTCACTACGTGATGCTGAACGTTGAGTGCACCGGCAAGGCCCTGGCCGAGCTGGAAGACAACTTCCGCTACAACGATGCCGTTATCCGTAACCTCGTCATCCGTCGCGACGAAGCCGTAACCGGCCAGTCCGAGATGCTGAAGGCTGAAGAAAACCGCAGCGAGCGCCGTGAGCGTCGTGAGCGTCCTGAGCATGCTGAATCCGCCGACGGCGACGACAGCAATGACAGCGACTCCAGCGATAACGCTGACGAGTAATCCACGGACCTTTAGAGGAGCCTATTAAATGGCACGTTTCTTCCGTCGTCGTAAATTCTGCCGCTTCACTGCTGAAGACGTGAAAGAGATCGACTTCAAAGATCTCAACACCCTGAAAGCTTACGTATCCGAAACCGGCAAGATCGTTCCAAGCCGTATCACCGGTACCAAAGCTCGTTATCAGCGTCAGCTGGCTACCGCTATCAAGCGCGCCCGCTTCCTGGCCCTGCTGCCCTACACCGACAGCCACGGCCGCTGAGACCGGGTCGTCGACAAGCAGTAAGGGATTAGCATGCGAGCGTTAGCAAGTTTCATCATGCGCGGTCGTGTGCAGGCCACCCTGGTGGTGGTCATCAGCGCGGTACTGCCGCTGCTGTTCTGGTTGAGTGCCGCTGCCGGTAGCCTTGTGCTGCTGCGGCGTGGGTTCAAGGATGCTTCAACGGTCATCGCCGGCGGCCTGCTGGCCGGGCTGGCCGTGTGGTTGATGGGCGATCCGATCACCTTCCTGGTGATCGCCGGTGCCCTGGGCCTGGCCGCGCTGTTGCGCGCCGAACATCCCTGGAGCCGTGTGCTGGTCGCCAGTGCCGTGTTTGCCGTGGTTTTCAGCCTCGTGCTCGACATGGCATTGGCACAGACCTTCGATGTGCTGGCCAAGGCGTTTGCCGAAGCCATGCCGAAAATCGAAGGGGAGCCGGTGCTCTCCGGTGAGCTGATCCGCCCTGTGCTGGTCGCTTCCACAGCAGTGACGGTGCAATTGTTCAGCGTGTTGGCCCTGGTGCTGGCGCGTTATTGGCAAGCAGCGTTGTACAACCCTGGAGGCTTCGGTCGCGAATTTCGCGAACTGAGGTTGCCGAAGCAGACCATGGCGGTCTTGGTGGCAGTGATGGTGGTGGCTCCGTTTATCGGGTCGCAATTCATCATCCTGGCATCGGCGTCGAGCCTGGTACTGGTGCTGGCTGGCATCGCCTTGATGCACGGCCTCGTGGCACAGGGGCGACTGGCCGGTTTCTGGCTGGTGGGCATGTACGTGACGTTGCCGCTGATCATGCAGCTGATCTACCCGTTGCTGATGGTCCTGGCCATTGTCGACAGCCTGATTGATTTTCGCGGTCGCAAGTCCCCTCCGGGGAAAGACTCCGCGAACGGTGAAGGTTAAAAGTTAAGAGGTTTTACCAAATGGAACTGATCCTGCTGGAAAAAGTCGCTAACCTGGGCAACCTGGGCGACAAAGTTAAAGTTAAGGCTGGTTACGGCCGTAACTTCCTGCTGCCATTCGGCAAGGCCACCGTTGCCAACGCCGCCAACCTGGCTGCGTTCGAAGAGCGTCGCGCCGAGCTGGAAAAAGCAGCTGCTGAGCGTAAAGCTTCGGCTGAAAGCCGTGCTGCCCAACTGGCCGAGCTGGAAGTGACCATCACTGCCACCGCTGGCGACGAAGGCAAGCTGTTCGGTTCGATCGGCACCCACGACATCGCTGACGCCCTGACCGCCTCCGGCGTTGAAGTAGCTAAAGCTGAAGTTCGTCTGCCGAACGGCACCATCCGTCAGGTTGGCGAATACGACGTAGCCGTGCACCTGCACAGCGACGTTGAAGCCACCGTACGCGTGGTCGTCGTAGCTGCCTAAGCTGCACTGACTGGTGGTCCCTCACGGGATAGCCGGTTAACATCGGGCACGGTCCTGTTCACTCAGGCCGTGCCCTTTGTCTTTTTCATCCTCCAGAATTTTTTCGTGGCCATGAACGAGATCACCAACTCCGAACAGCTCGACCTGCAAACCGCTGCCCTGAAGGTGCCGCCGCATTCCATCGAGGCCGAACAGGCCGTGCTCGGTGGCCTCATGCTGGACAACAACGCCTGGGAGCGGGTACTGGACCAGGTCTCGGATGGCGATTTCTATCGGCATGACCACCGCCTGATCTTCCGTGCCGTGCACAAGCTGGCCGATGCCAACCAGCCATTCGACGTGGTGACCCTGCACGAGCAGCTGGACAAGGAAGGCCTTTCGTCACAGGTTGGCGGCCTGGCATACCTGGCCGAACTGGCCAAGAACACCCCATCGGTGGCCAACATCAAGGCCTACGCCGCGATCATTCGCGAGCGGGCGACCCTGCGCCAGCTGATCAGCATCAGTACCGACATCGCTGACAACGCCTTCAACCCGCAAGGGCGCAATGCCGAGGAAATCCTCGACGATGCCGAGCGGCAGATCTTCCAGATCGCCGAGGCGCGGCCTAAAACCGGTGGCCCGGTGGGTGTCAACGAACTGCTGACCATGGCCATCGACCGCATCGACACGCTGTTCAACTCCGACAGCGACATCACGGGCGTGTCCACCGGCTTCACCGACCTCGACGAGAAGACCAGCGGCCTGCAGCCGGCCGACCTGATCATCGTCGCCGGTCGACCGTCGATGGGTAAGACCACCTTCGCCATGAACCTGGTGGAAAACGCCGTACTGCGTACCGACAAGGCGGTGCTGGTGTTCTCTCTCGAGATGCCAGGTGAATCGCTGATCATGCGTATGCTCTCGTCCCTGGGCCGCATCGACCAGACCAAGGTGCGTTCAGGCCAGCTGGATGACGACGACTGGCCGCGCCTGACCTCGGCGGTCAACCTGCTCAACGATCGCAAGCTGTTCATCGACGATACCGCGGGTATCAGCCCCTCGGAAATGCGTGCGCGTACCCGCCGCCTGGCCCGTGAGCACGGCGAGATCGCCATGATCATGGTCGACTACCTGCAGCTGATGCAGATCCCTGGTTCGGCCGGTGACAACCGGACCAACGAGATTTCCGAGATCTCCCGTTCCCTCAAGGCCCTGGCCAAGGAATTCAACTGCCCTGTCATTGCCCTGTCGCAGCTCAACCGCTCCCTGGAACAGCGGCCGAACAAACGCCCGGTGAACTCCGACTTGCGTGAATCTGGTGCAATCGAGCAGGACGCCGACGTCATCATGTTCGTGTACCGCGACGAGGTGTACCACCCCGAAACCGAGCACAAGGGCGTGGCGGAAATCATCATCGGTAAACAGCGTAACGGCCCCATCGGCTTCGTGCGCCTGGCGTTCATCGGCAAGTACACCCGCTTCGAAAACCTTGCGCCGGGTATGTATAACTTCGACGACGACGAATAAGCCTCAGCTTCATGAATCCGACAACCACCGTCGGATTTGGTCAAAATTTGTGCTATATTCCGCGCCCGCGATTTCCCTGCACACCAGAACCGGTCACTGACATGCAAGCAGCCAAACCACTCTACGACTATCCCAAGTACTGGGCCGAATGCTTCGGGCCAGCACCTTTCCTGCCGATGAGCAGGGAGGAGATGGATCTGCTCGGCTGGGATTCCTGCGACATCATCATCGTGACCGGTGACGCCTATGTCGACCACCCGTCGTTCGGCATGGCCATCATCGGCCGCCTGCTGGAGGCCCAGGGCTTCCGCGTGGGCATCATCGCCCAGCCGAACTGGCAGTCGAAAGACGACTTCATGAAGCTCGGCGAGCCGAACCTGTTCTTCGGCGTGGCCGCCGGCAACATGGACTCGATGATCAACCGCTACACCGCGGACAAGAAAATCCGTTCCGACGACGCCTATACCCCCGGTGGCCTGGCCGGCAGCCGTCCGGACCGCGCCAGCCTGGTGTACAGCCAGCGCTGCAAGGAAGCCTACAAGCACGTGCCGATCGTGCTCGGCGGCATCGAGGCTTCGCTGCGCCGCATCGCCCACTACGACTATTGGCAGGACAAGGTCCGCCATTCGATCCTGATCGACGCCAGCGCTGACATCCTGCTGTTCGGCAACGCCGAACGTGCGGTGGTCGAAGTGGCCCAGCGCCTGTCCAATGGCGAGAAGATCGAGACCATCACCGACGTACGCGGTACCGCCTTCGTGCGCCGTGACACGCCGCAAGGCTGGTATGAGATCGACTCGACCCGTATCGATCGCCCCGGCCGCGTCGACAAGATCATCAACCCGTACGTGAACACCCAGGACACCCAGGCCTGCGCCATCGAGCAGGCCAAGGGCGAACAGGAAGACCCGAACGAAGCCAAGGTGGTGCAGATCCTCGACAGCCCGAGCGTTACCCGGGAAAAGTCGGTGATCCGCCTGCCGTCGTTCGAGAAGGTGCGGAACGACCCGGTGCTCTACGCGCACGCCAACCGTGTGCTGCACCTGGAGACCAACCCGGGCAATGCCCGCGCCCTGGTGCAAAAGCACGGTGAGGTGGATGTGTGGTTCAACCCGCCACCCATTCCGATGAGCACCGAGGAAATGGACTACGTATTCGGCATGCCTTATGCCCGTGTGCCGCACCCGGCCTATGGCAAGGAGCGCATCCCGGCCTACGAGATGATCCGTTTCTCGGTGAACATCATGCGAGGCTGCTTCGGTGGCTGCACCTTCTGCTCGATCACCGAGCACGAAGGCCGCATCATCCAGAACCGTTCCCACGAGTCGATCCTCAACGAGATCGAGGAGATGCGTGACAAGGTCCCGGGCTTCACCGGCGTGGTCTCCGACCTTGGCGGCCCGACCGCCAACATGTACCGCATCGCTTGCAAGAGCCACGACATCGAGAAGCACTGCCGCAAGCCGTCCTGCGTGTTCCCGGGCATCTGCGAGAACCTCAACACCGACCACAGCTCGTTGATCGAGCTGTACCGCAAGGCCCGCGCCTTGCCGGGTGTGAAGAAGATCCTGATCGCCTCGGGCCTGCGCTACGACCTGGCGGTGGAATCGCCGGAGTACGTCAAGGAGCTGGTTACCCACCACGTTGGCGGCTACCTGAAGATCGCTCCGGAGCATACCGAGCGTGGCCCGCTGGACAAGATGATGAAGCCGGGCATCGGCACCTACGACCGCTTCAAGCGCATGTTCGAGAAGTTCTCCAAAGAGGCGGGCAAGGAACAGTACCTGATCCCGTACTTCATCGCCGCGCACCCAGGCACCACCGACGAAGACATGATGAACCTGGCCCTGTGGCTCAAGGGCAACGGCTTCCGCGCCGACCAGGTGCAAGCGTTCTACCCGTCGCCGATGGCGTCGGCCACGGCCATGTACCATTCGGGCAAGAACCCGCTGCGCAAGGTCACGTACAAGAGCGAAGGGGTGGAGATCGTCAAGAGCGACGAGCAGCGCCGCCTGCACAAGGCGTTCCTGCGTTATCACGATCCGAAGGGCTGGCCGATGCTGCGTGAAGCGTTGCAGCGCATGGGCCGTGCCGACCTGATCGGGCCGGGCAAGCATCAGCTGATCCCGCTGCACCAGCCGCAGACCGACACGTATCAGAGCGCGCGCCGCAAGAACTCGACCCCGGCCGGTAGCCACAAGGTGGGCAAGGATCAGAAGATCCTCACCCAGCACACCGGCCTGCCACCGCGGGGCAGCGATGGCAGCAAGCCGTGGGACAAGCGCGAGAAGGCCAAGGCCGAGGCGTTTGCCCGCAACCAGCAGGCGGCCAAAGAGCGCAAGGAAGCCGCCAAGGGTGGTGGCGGCAAGGGCAAGAAGCCGCGTCAGCCAGTGATCCCGCGCTAACAGCCCCCCTTTTGGGACCGCTTTGCGGTCCTTTCGCGACACAAGGCCGCTCCCACATTGATCTGCGTACGCAGTGCTTTGTGGGAGCGGCCTTGTGTCGCGAAAGGGCTGCAAAGCAGCCCCGATATCTCGGATCAGTCAGGCTTTTTGTCGACCCACTTCGGCAAAACCGGCGACTCGAACCGTTCCATCCCGTCCAGCAGCGCATCGGCCTGCTGCTCAAGCAACAACATGGCCCGATGCTGCGGCCGCACGAAGCCTTCTTCGACAATGTGGTCGAGGAACCCGCCCAGCTTCTCGTAGAAGCCATTCACATCGAGCAGCCCCAGCGGCTTGGCGTGATAACCCAGTTGCCCCCAGGTCCACACCTCGAACAGCTCCTCCAGCGTACCCAGGCCACCCGGCAGGGCGATGAAGGCGTCGCTCAGCTCGGCCATGCGTGCCTTGCGCGCATGCATGCCGTCGACCACTTCCAGCCGGCTCAGGCCTTTATGGCCGATCTCGGCGTTCATCAGGCTTTCGGGAATGATCCCGATCACTTCGCCACCCGCAGCCATGGCCGCGTCGGCGACGGTGCCCATCAGGCCGACCGCGCCACCACCGTAGACCAGGGTCAGGCCGCGGCGGGCAATGGCTTGGCCCAGCGCGATGGCCGCCTCACGGTAGGCGGGGTTGGCGCCGATACTGGCGCCACAGAACACACAAACGGAACGTACAGACATCGTGTTTCTCCAGTCATATCGCTGACAGGGTAAAGCGAATAGTCTGACGTCTCCAATGCTGGTTTCACTCCGGACGGGAGAACTCGCAAGTGGCACCCGTGGCCCCGTGGGCATAGGCGGCGAGTAGGCTGTTCATGAAATTTGTGAAGGTCATTGCGATTGCTCCTAAATGAGAGGTTGTTCCATCGTCCATTAAAAGGGCATGATGTGCTCTTAGATTGGTTGTATACAATCGATCGAACAATTCTACTGGCTGGCCACTTGACACCCCCTTGACCCATGTCAGCAGGGGGCTGAACGGTTTCAGGCAGTCTCGCAATTGATAAAACCCTGCCAAGGAGATTCATGATGTTTGCGAAAGCTGTAGCGGTATCCCTGCTGACCCTCGCCAGCGCTTCTGTCTTCGCAGCCGAGTGCTCGGTAACTGTCGACTCGACCGACCAGATGTCCTTCAACACCAAGGAGATCGTCGTCGACAAGAGCTGCAAGGCATTCACCGTCAACCTGACTCACTCCGGCAACCTGCCGAAGAACGTCATGGGCCACAACGTGGTCATCAGCAAGGAAGCTGACATGCAGCCGATCGCCACCGACGGCCTGGCCGCTGGGATCGAAAAGAATTACCTGAAGGACGGTGATGAGCGCGTCATCGCCCACACCAAGATCATTGGTGCAGGCGAAAAGGACTCGCTGACTTTTGATGTGGCCAAGCTGGTTGCTGGCACAGATTACGGCTTCTTCTGCTCGTTCCCAGGCCACATCTCGATGATGAAGGGCAAGGTCGTCGTCAAGTAAACAAAGCCTGACGCCAAACCCTGTGGGAGCGGGTTTATCGGGGCGCCGAACCGCCCCGAATGCTTTGGTGAATCCACCCTTGCATTCGCAGGTAAACCCGCTGCCACAGGTTCTTCTACAGCCTGATCAAGGAGCGAATGGCAGTTCGCGCTTGTGCTGGGTCTTGCGGTAGGTGGCGACGATGATATCGAACGCTGCCTGGTCCACCGGCTGCCCATGGAGGAAGGCATCGATCTGCTGGTAGGTCACGCCATGGGACGCTTCGTCCGGCTTGCCCGGCTCCAGATCTTCCAGGTCGGCAGTCGGCACCTTCTCCACCAGCGACTCCGGCGCGCCGAAGCTGCGTGCGATCGCCCGCACCTGGTTCTTCACCAACCCGCTCAGCGGCGCCAGGTCGCAAGCGCCGTCACCGAACTTGGTAAAGAAGCCCATCACCGCCTCGGCGGCGTGGTCGGTGCCAATCACCAGGCCGGCGCGAGCGCCGGCGATGGTGTACTGGGCGACCATCCGGGTCCGTGCCTTGACGTTGCCGACCACGAAGTCCACCAGGGCTGGCGAGCCGTTCTTCAACTCCGCCACTTCCGCTGCCAATGCGCGCACGGCTGGGGCGATATCCACCGTGTGCACCTCATCGGCCTTGATCACCTCGAGGCAGGCCTGGGCGTCGTGCTCGTCATGCTGCACCTGGTACGGCAGGCGCACGGCGATGAAGGTGTAGGCCTGGTCGCCGGTTTCGGCACGCAGCTCGTTGATGGCGCGCTGGGCGAGCAGGGCGGCAGTCAGCGAATCGACGCCGCCGCTGATGCCCAGCACCAGGGTCTTGAGCCGGGCATTGGCCAGGCAGTCCTTGATGAACGCCACGCGCCGGGCGACTTCGGCCTCGAGCGCAGCGGCGTCGGCGAACGGCGGCTGTACTTTCAGCGCCTGGGCAATTTCCTGCTGAACCGCTTGCATGGGTTACTCCTTGCTGGGGACTTTGAATACGTGACGCATGTAGGTGACAAAGTTTTCGTCACGGCACTGGGTCTTGGCGGCCTCGTCCGAAATCTTCGCCACCGGCGAGCCGTTGCAGTCGGTCATTTTAAGCACGATGTTCATGGGCGCCACACCTGGGATGTCGCACGTAAGGTTGGTGCCGATACCGAAGCTGACATTGATGCGACCGCGCAGGGCACGGAAGATTTCCAGTGAGCGGGTCAGGTTGAGCCCATCGGAGAACACCAGGGTCTTGGTCATCGGGTCGATACCCAGCTTCTGGTAATGGGCGATGGCCTTTTCCGCCCAGGCCACCGGCTCGCCCGAGTCATGGCGCAGGCCGTCGAACAGCTTGGCGAAGTACAAGTCGAAATCGTTGAGGAAGGCATCCATGGTGATGCAGTCGGTCAGGGCGATGCCGAGCAGGCCGCGGTACTCGCGGACCCAGCAGTCCAGGGCGGCGATCTGGCTGTCGATCAGCCGTGGGCCGAGCTGCTGGTGGGCCATGATCCACTCGTGGGCCATGGTGCCCAGTGGCTTGATATCCAGTTTCCAGGCCAGGTCGACATTGCTGGTGCCGACGAAGCGGCCCGGGAAGTCGTCGCGCAGCACACGCACCACGTCCTCCTGCACACGGCTGGAAAAGCGCCGGCGGGTACCGAAGTCGGCCACCTGCAGCTCGGCCAGCTCGTCGTCGCTGGCGTGGGCGCGCAGCCAGTCGAACTTGCGGTACAGCTGATCACGGGCTTCGGCCAGGCGCATGCGCGGGTGCAGGTGACGGTTGCGGACCTCGCTGATGATGGCCAGCAGCGGCACTTCGAACAGGATCACGTGCAGCCAGGGGCCTTTCAGGCGCAGGTACAGCTGCCCGTTGTCGATGCCAAGGCGCACATAGCGCAGGTTGAAGCGGAACAGGCGCAGAAAGCGCAGGAAGTCGGGCTTGAGGAAGCTGATGCGTTCGAGGAAGGCCGGCTGGCCATCATCCAGCGTCAGGTCGCTGAGACGTTCCAGCTGGTGGCGAATCTCGCCAAGGTAGGGGCGCAGGTCCTCGCCGTTGCGGCAGCGGAATTCCCATTCGACGTCGGCGTCTGGGTAGTTGTGTAGCACGCCCTGCATCATGGTGAGCTTGTAGAAGTCGGTGTCGAGCAGGTTGTGCACGATGCGCTCGGCGAATGCGCTCTCGCTCATCAAAGGGGCTCCGGAAACGGCGAATGGTGGACATTGTGCCAGTCTTTTCGATGCGGTTGTGTCTGGGCCGGCCTCTGTGGGAGCGGGCGAGCCCGCGAAAGCGGCTTAAGGGCCAAAACAAGTGGCTTTTTCCGTGCACCAGCTAGCCTTGAAACAGTGCTGGCTGTAGCAGTCGCGCACCACCGGTGTGCACTTCGGTGACGTCCACTGTTACAGGGCGGTTGCACGTAAACACCTGCCAGGGTTGCAATGATGGCACTCGACGGTTGCTCCTTGTCTGTACGTGTGGTGGCGCCTGCCGCGTGGCAGACGGTTGCACGCTCAATAAAGAAAAGGCCGTCGGTCGCCAGGGGGCGACCGTTGCAGTGTGTTTTCCCGGAAGACAAAACCGATGGCACGGCCCTTGCTCTGAGCACAGGGCTGAGAAGTTGTAGTGCCACACTAAAAAAACTCTAGGAGCACCACCTCATGTCGCAGACGTTTTACAAGAAAGGTTTCCTGGCTCTTGCCGTAGCTACGGCACTGGGTGTTTCTTCGTATGTTCAGGCCGACGTCAAGATCGGCGTCGCGGGCCCCATGACCGGGGCCAACGCAGCGTTTGGCGAGCAGTACATGAAAGGTGCGCAGGCAGCGGCCGACAAGATCAACGCCGCTGGCGGCGTGAATGGCGAGAAGATCGTCCTGGTGAAAGGCGATGATGCCTGCGAGCCGAAGCAGGCCGTGGCCGTGGCCAACCGCCTGGTCGATCAGGACAAGGTGATCGGCGTGGTCGGTCACTTCTGTTCTTCCAACACCATCCCGGCCTCTGAGGTATATGACGAAGCCGGCGTGATCGCCATCACCCCGGGCTCCACCAACCCGCTGGTCACCGAGCGCGGCCTTTCCGCCATGTTCCGCATGTGCGGCCGTGACGACCAGCAGGGTATCGTCGCCGGTGACTACATCGTCGACGTGCTCAAGGGCAAGAAGGTCGCGGTGCTGCACGACAAGGACACCTACGGTCAGGGCCTGGCCGATGCGACCAAGGCACAGCTGGAGAAGCGCGGCGTCAAGCCGGTGCTGTATGAAGGCCTGACCCGCGGCGAAAAAGACTTCAGCGCCGTGGTCACCAAGATCCGTGCTGCCGGTGCCGACGTGGTCTACTTCGGTGGCCTGCATCCGGAAGCGGGCCCGCTGGTGCGCCAGCTGCGCGAGCAGGGCCTGAAGGACGTCAAGTTCATGTCCGATGACGGCATCGTCACCGACGAACTGGTGTCCACCGCCGGCGGCGCGCAGTACGTCGATGGCGTCTACATGACCTTCGGCGCCGACCCGCGCCTGCTGCCAGACAGCAAGGCAGTGGTGGAAGAGTTCCGCAAGGCCGGGACCGAGCCTGAAGGCTACACACTGTATGCTTACGCCTCGCTGCAGGCACTCGCTGCTGCATTTAACGGTGCAGGAAAAAACGAGGGCCAGGCTGCCGCCGCGTGGCTCAAGCAAAACCCAGTGAAGACCGTCATGGGCGAAAAGAAGTGGGACCAAAAGGGTGACCTGACCGTCTCCGACTACGTGGTCTACCAGTGGGACAAGGACGGCAAGTACCACCAGCTGGAAAAACAAAAATAATAACGGCACCTGGCCCGGACGCCCGTCCGGGCCATTGCCCCTGCGGTACCTGTCCTTATTCGGAGACGTGCACGGTTCTGCGCTGCTGGGGCCGCTTCATCCGTGGCTTGTGGTAGTCAGCGTTCGTGCAGTCTCGCTCAGGTGAGATTGCGTTATGGATGGTATTTTCCTGCAGCAACTGGTCAACGGCCTGACCCTCGGGTCGGTCTATGGCCTGATCGCCATCGGCTACACAATGGTCTATGGCATCATCGGCATGATCAACTTCGCGCACGGCGAGGTGTACATGATCTCCGCTTACCTCGCGGCGATCAGCCTGGCATTGCTGGCCTACTTCGGTATCGAGTCGTTCCCCCTGCTGATGCTGGGTACCCTGCTGTTCACCATCGTCGTCACCGGTGTGTATGGCTTCACCATCGAGCGCATCGCCTACAAACCCTTGCGCAACTCCACCCGCCTGGCACCGCTGATCAGTGCCATCGGCATCTCGCTGATCCTGCAGAACTATGCACAGATCAGCCAGGGCGCCCGCCAGCAAGGCGTGCCGACCCTGCTCGAAGGTGCCATGCGCATCGAGGTCGGCACCGGCTTCGTGCAACTGACCTACACCAAGATCTTCATCCTGGTGGCGGCGTTAGTCGGTATGGGCCTGCTGACCTATGTGATCAAGTACACCAAGCTCGGCCGCATGTGCCGCGCTACCCAGCAAGACCGCAAGATGGCCTCGATCCTCGGCATCAACACCGACCGGGTCATCTCCTACGTGTTCGTCATCGGTGCAGTGATGGCCGCCCTGGCCGGCGTGCTGATCACCCTGAACTACGGCACCTTCGACTTCTACGCCGGCTTCATCATCGGTATCAAGGCGTTCACCGCTGCGGTACTGGGCGGCATCGGTTCGCTGCCTGGCGCCATGCTCGGCGGCATCATCCTGGGTATTTCCGAGTCGCTGTTCTCCGGCCTGATCAACTCCGACTACAAGGACGTGTTCAGCTTCTCGCTGCTGGTGATGATCCTTATCTTCCGCCCACAAGGCCTGCTGGGTCGCCCGCTAGTGGCTAAGGTGTGAACATGTCGATTGCCAAGATTGCTTCTGCCTCGGAAACCAACGGTTTCGATATCAAACGCAGCTTGCTGGAGACCATCGTCGCTGGCCTGCTGGCGCTCATCGTCTTCGGTCCGATCGTCGGCGTGGTGCTCGACGGTTACACCTTCAACGCCGAACCACGCCGGGTGGCGTGGCTGGTCGGCGGGGTGATGCTCGGGCGCTTCCTGCTCAGCCTCTTCGTGCAGACCGCCGCCGGCCGGCGCATGCTCGAAGGCTTCGACAGCGGCGGCTCGGGCGTGCACGTCAACGCCCCGGACTACAAGTCCCGGTTGCGCTACATCATCCCGGCGCTGGTGGTGATCGCCATCATCTTCCCGGTATTCGCCAACAAGTACCTGCTGACCGTGGTCATCCTCGGCCTGATCTACGTGCTGCTGGGCCTGGGCCTGAACATCGTGGTCGGCCTCGCCGGCTTGCTCGACCTGGGCTATGTGGCGTTCTATGCCATCGGTGCCTACGGCCTGGCGCTGGGTTACCAGTACCTCGGCCTGGGCTTCTGGAGCGTGCTGCCGCTGGCGGCCATCGCCGCAGCGCTGGCGGGGTGCATCCTCGGCTTCCCGGTGTTGCGAATGCACGGTGACTACCTGGCGATCGTGACCCTTGGCTTTGGCGAGATCATCCGCCTGGTGCTGAACAACTGGTTGTCGTTCACCGGCGGCCCGAACGGCATGCCGGCGCCGTCGCCGACCTTCTTCGGCCTGGAGTTCGGCCGCAGGGCCAAGGACGGCGGGGTGCCGATCCACGAGTTCCTCGGCATCGACTACAACGCCAACCTCAAGTTCGTGTTCATCTACGCCGTGCTGTTCCTGGTCGTGCTGGCGGTGCTGTACATCAAGCACCGGCTGACCCGCATGCCGGTCGGGCGCGCCTGGGAAGCGCTGCGCGAAGACGAGATCGCCTGCCGCTCGATGGGCCTGAACCACGTACTGGTCAAGCTCTCGGCCTTCACCCTCGGTGCTTCCACCGCAGGCTTGGCCGGGGTGTTCTTTGCCACCTACCAGGGCTTCGTCAACCCGTCGTCGTTCACCTTCTTCGAGTCCGCACTGATCCTCGCCATCGTCGTGCTTGGCGGCATGGGCTCGACCGTCGGCGTGGTGATCGCAGCGTTCGTGCTGACCGTGGCGCCGGAGTTGCTGCGCAGCTTCTCCGAATACCGGGTACTGCTGTTCGGTGTGTTGATGGTGCTGATGATGATCTGGCGACCGCGTGGGCTGATCCGCATCAGCCGTACCGGTGTGACCCCGCGTAAAGGAGTGGCGCCATGAGCGACGAAATCATTCTCTCGGTCGACAACCTGATGATGCAGTTCGGCGGCATCAAGGCGCTCAGCGACGTCAGCCTGAAGGTCAAGCGCAACCAGATCTTCGCCCTGATCGGCCCCAACGGCGCCGGCAAGACCACCGTGTTCAACTGCCTGACCGGCTTCTACAAGGCCAGCGGCGGGCGTATCGAGCTGAACGTGCGCGGCAGCCGCACAAACGTCATCCAGCTGCTTGGCGAGCGCTTCCAGGCGGCCGACTTCGTGTCGCCGGCGCGCTTTGCCAACCGCCTGTACTACAAGATGTTCGGCGGTACTCACCTGGTCAACCGCGCAGGCCTGGCGCGCACCTTCCAGAACATCCGCCTGTTCAAGGAAATGTCGGTGGTGGAGAACCTGCTGGTAGCCCAGCACATGTGGGTCAACCGCAACCTGCTGGCCGGGGTGCTCAACACCAAGGCCTATCGCAAGGCCGAAAGCGACGCCCTCGACCACGCATTCTACTGGCTGGAAGTGGTCGACCTGGTCGACTGCGCCAACCGTCTGGCTGGCGAGTTGTCGTACGGCCAGCAGCGTCGCCTGGAAATTGCCCGGGCCATGTGCACGCGGCCGAAGATCATCTGCCTGGACGAACCGGCAGCAGGCCTGAATCCGCAGGAAACCGAAGCCCTCAGCCGCATGATCCGTGTGCTGCGGGACGAGCATGACATCACTGTGGTGTTGATCGAGCACGACATGGGCATGGTCATGAGCATTTCCGACCATATCGTCGTGCTGGACCACGGCAACGTGATTGCCGAAGGCGCGCCGCAGGATATCCGCCACAACCCGACGGTGATCGCCGCCTACCTGGGTGCAGACGAAGAGGAACTGGTATGAGTGCACCCATTCTCGAGCTGAAGGACCTGGACGTGTTCTACGGGCCGATCCAGGCGCTGAAAAAGGTCTCGATGCACATCAACGAAGGCGAGACGGTCAGCCTGATCGGTGCCAACGGCGCCGGCAAGTCGACCCTGCTGATGTCGATCTTCGGCCAGCCGCGGGCGGCGGCGGGGCATATCGTCTACCGCGGCACCGACATCACCCGCAAGTCGTCGCACTACATCGCCTCCAACGGCATTGCCCAGTCACCGGAGGGGCGCCGGGTGTTTCCCGACATGACCGTCGAGGAGAACCTGATGATGGGCACCATCCCCATCGGCGACAAACATGCCGACGAAGACATGCAGCGCATGTACGACTTGTTCCCGCGGCTGAAGGAGCGGCGTAACCAGCGGGCCATGACCATGTCCGGTGGCGAGCAGCAGATGCTGGCCATTGCCCGGGCGCTGATGAGCCGGCCGAAGCTGCTGTTGCTGGACGAACCATCGCTGGGGCTGGCGCCGATCGTGGTCAAGCAGATCTTCGCGACCCTGCGCGAACTGGCCAAGAGCGGGATGACGATCTTCCTTGTGGAACAGAACGCCAACCATGCACTGAAGCTGTCGGACCGGGCTTACGTGATGGTCAACGGGCAGATCCGCATGAGCGGGACGGGGCAGGAGCTGCTGGTCAACGAGGAGGTCCGCAACGCGTATCTTGGCGGGCATTGAGTGATAGCCGGGGCTGCACTGCAGCCCCTTTGTTCAATGTGGACAACTTGTCGCATATCTTTCTCGAGCCACGCTACGATCCCCTCGCAAGCCTTTGTTTCCACAGGGCAGATGTTGTCCACGATTCATGTGGAGCCGCCTGTGGAAAACATGGTGGCATCTCGCGCTATCCCTTTATTCACAAGGCCTGCAAGGATCTGGTCATAATTTGATCAGTTACCCTCGGTGCCTGTTCCCAGCGGCATTTTCTACACCGGAGCACTCCTGTAGATTGCGCTTGATTTCCTGTGGATAACTCTGTGAAGAAGCATTGGACAGACCGCTGTAGGCGGCATGCTTGAAAGCGTTGCGCCATCACCGAAAGATATCCACCGACCCCGTCAAGCTGAAAGGGTTCCGCGCAGGCGACAAGTTGCCCCCAATCCATGGGGAAAGCCTTGTGGATAACATGCGTATAGCTGGCGTCGAGCCCTCTGCCACAAGGGTTTGCCACATATGAACAAAAAATGAACAGCGGCCTGAACGGCTTGCTGCCAGCGTCTGGCGCGGGCATGCTGCAAAGCTGCCGATGACAACCTACCGTGAGGAACAGAGCATGACGTCCACCGTATTCATCACTGGCGCCACTTCCGGCTTTGGCGAGGCCACCGCCCGCCGTTTCGCCGAGGCCGGCTGGAAGCTGGTGCTCACCGGTCGTCGCAAGGAACGGCTGGATGCCCTGTGCGCCGAGCTGTCGGCCAAGACCGAAGTGCACGGCCTGGCCGTCGATGTGCGTGATCGCAAGGCCATGGAGCAGGCCATCGCCAGCCTGCCGGCCGGTTTCGACAAGCTGCGCGGCCTGGTCAACAACGCCGGCCTGGCGCTGGGTGTGGACGCTGCGCAGAACTGCAGCCTGGACGACTGGGAAACCATGGTCGACACCAACATCAAGGGCCTGATGTACACCACCCATATGCTGCTGCCACGCCTGATCGCCCATGGTCGCGGCGCGTCGATCCTCAACGTCGGTTCCGTGGCGGGCAACTACCCCTACCCGGGCAGTAACGTGTATGGCGGCACCAAGGCCTTCGTCGGCCAGTTCTCGCTGAGCCTGCGCTGCGACCTGCGCGGCACGGGTGTGAGGGTGAGCAACATCGAGCCGGGCCTGTGCGAGAGCGAGTTCTCGCTGGTGCGCAACAATGGTGACCAGGCCAAGTACGACGCCACCTACGCGGGCGCCGAGCCAATCCAGCCGCAGGACATCGCCGAGACCATCTTCTGGATCCTCAATCAGCCGGCGCACATCAACATCAACAGCCTCGAACTGATGCCGGTGCGCCAGGACTTCGCCGGGCTGTCGATCGACCGCTCCACCAGGGACTGATCCGAGGACCCTCCCACAGGAGAGGTGTCAGGCCAGGCGCTGCAAGCCTTCCAGGCAGGTAGCAAGGTGATAAGGCGTAGTCGAAGGCATGTCATGCCGGCTCACCGCCCCTTCACCATCCCGGCACTCATACCAGCCACCGGCATGCAGAAACTGCTGTTCCATCGCCTTCAACTGGACCAGCAGTTTCGCCTCATTGCCCGCGCGCAACACCAGCGCCCGCAGGTATTCCGCCTGTGCCCAGACCCGCTGGGTCGCATCGAGCACGTTGCCTTCCACGTCGAGCATGGCCAGCACGGCCGCATTGTTGACCCCGCACAGCTCGGCATAGCCGAAGGCCCGCTCGATGGAGGCATGCAGCGCAGTCCCGCGCAGCAGCGGCGAGGTTTCCAGCAGGTAGAACCATTCGAACTGATGCCCCGGCTCGAACCAGTTATCCACAGCGCCTCGCGGCTTTTCCAGCATCAGCCCGTGTTGCGGCTCGATGAAGTGTTCCTGCAGGGCTGTGCACAGTTGCAGCAGCGACTGCTGCACGTGCTCGTCCTCGCGTACCGCCAGCACTTGCAGGAAGGCCTCGGCCAGGTGCATCTGCGGGTTCTGCAGCGGGCCGCTGCCGAGGTCGGCCCAGTCTTCGCCAAGGCTGGCTTCGTACAGGCCATCATCGCGGGCGAATTGCTCGTCGACCACTTCCAGGGCGGCATTGAGGGTGGCTTCCACCAGCCCTTCGCCGACCTTGCCCCAGTAGTGCGCGCAGGCGAACACGATAAAGGCGTGGGTGTACAGGTCCTTGCGCCGGTCCAGCGGCTTGCCCTCGGCGTCGATGCTGTAGAACCAGCCGCCATGCTCGGCATCGTGGAAGTGCTTCTGCAACGAACGGAACAGCGCCGCCGCCCGCTCGGCCGCCCCCGGTTGCTCGATACGGCTGCTGAACAGGTACAGCTGACGGGCACAGGCCATGGCCCGGTAGCGCTGCACCGGCAACGGACGGTGCTGGGCGTCGAGGGCCTCGTAGGGCAGGGCCATGTCGGCGTTCCAGCCCGGGCCTTGCCACAGCGGCACGATGCGTTCGGCGAAGTGCTGGTTGAAGCGGGCCAGTTCGGGCAGGGTGGGGCGGGGGTTGGGCATGTTGGCGCTCGTCGCTTTCGGGCAGGGCGCCATGGTAGCAGAACTGGGGTTGTGGGTTGGCTGTGCCGGCTTCTTCGCGGGCAAGCCCGCTTCCACAGGGACCGTACCGGGCCTGAGGGCAACACAATACTTGTGGGAGCGGGCTTGCCCGCGAAAGGGCCAGACCAGGAGAGCGATCAGCTCGGGTTGCCCAGGCCTTGCCAGTGGCGCGCGCCGACGAAGATGAAGCGCAGTTGCTGGGTGATCTTTTCCTGGGCGCTCAGCGCCTGTGAATAACCCGGCTCCGGGCTGTCGATCAGTTCCGGCAGGGTGGCGAACACAGTCTTCACCACCAGGTCGGCCATCACCGCCAGCGCGGCGGTATCCAGGTGTTGCCAGCGCTTCATCCGCGCAAGGTCCGTGGCCAGGTCGTCGCTGATGTCCTGGCGCAGGCGGGCGATGGCCTGGCGCACGGCTTGCGATCCGCCGTATTGCTCGCGGGCGAGGAACAGGAACTGGGCGCGGTGGGCGGCGACCACATCAAGGAAGATGCGCACGGAAGCATCGGTGATGCCGCCGAGCTCGAATTCGTTTTGCCGCACCAGGCGGATGGTCTGGCGGAATGTGGCGTCGACTTCGGCGACCAGCGCCAGGCCCAGGGCGTCCATGTCGGAAAAGTGCCGATAGAAACCGGTAGGCACGATGCCTGCCGCCTTGGCCACTTCGCGCAGGCTCACGCTGCCAAAGCCACGGCCGCTCTCCATGAGCTGGCAGGCGGCGTCCAGCAGGGCCTGGCGGGTCTGTAGCTTCTGTTCGGCGCGCGGCAGCATGGGGCGGGCTTCTGTGACGGTGAGGCTGGGCACTCTAGATAAAAAAACGAAGCCCGGTCAATGGACCGGGCTGGGAGGGGAGCAAGCGGTGTGACAGAGATTGTTGTTTTCGGCCATGGCGATCAGCTCACATGGCTGAGTTCAACCAGACGGTCCGAGCCACCTTCGGCTACACGACCAGAGCGTTCGATCAGGCGATCGGAGCCACCTTCGGCTACACGACCAGAGCGTTCGATCAGGCGATCAGAGCCACCTTCGGCTACACGACCAGAGCGTTCGATCAGGCGATCAGAGCCACCTTCGGCTACACGACCGGAGCGTTCGATCAGGCGATCAGAGCCACCTTCGGCGACGCTTTTAAGCGGTTGGGCGATTTCAGCAGCGCTGGAACGCGATTCGGCGGTCAGGTGCTGGTCGGCAGCTGGCAGAGCGAAGGCGTTGGCCGCAAGGATCGACAGGGTCAGGGTCAGCAGGGTGCGTTTCATGATTCGGTGCTCCTCTCGGGGGCTGGAAAGTGGGTACGAAGCCAATGCTACGCCCGGTGACGCCAGAGAGAAGTTCATACGGGTAATGGTAACAATCGACGCTATTGATAGCTTAGGCGCAAGGCTCTATCTCAGGTGTTTGAAGATGTGTTGCGGCTATTTGCCGCTAATGTGTCAAGGCGCCTGAATGCCTCGGATGAGCGCAACAGCCGAGCAAGAAACCCGACAAAACTCGCTATGATGGCCGTCTGCGATAAAACCCAGCGGGTTTTCATCAGTCCCAGATACTGAGTGCCACCGTTACGCCTGCTTTGTGCCATGCCGTCAGGAGAATCACGCAATGACGCGTCCCGCCAGAATTTTCGTCTGGACCATAGCCACCTTGTTCACCCTGCTGGCGATCCTGGTGGTGATCATCGCCACCTTCGACTGGAATCGCGTCAAGCCGCTACTCAACGAGAAGGTATCCGAGGCCTTGCACCGGCCGTTCGCGATCAATGGCAACCTCGCCGTGCACTGGCGCACCGAGCCGGAAGAAGGCGGCTGGCGCGCCTGGGTGCCGTGGCCGCACTTCATTGCCGAAGACCTGACCCTGGGCAACCCTGACTGGCTCAAACAGCCGCAGATGGTCGGCCTGGAGCGCGTGGAGTTCCGCCTGGCGCCGTTGCCACTGGTATTCCAGCGCATCAGCATCCCGCGCATCGACCTGACCAAACCCACCGCCAGCCTTACGCGACTGGCGGATGGTCGCGCCAACTGGACGTTCGACTTCGGGCCCAAGGCCGAAAACGAGGAACCGTCCAGCTGGCAGCTGGACATCGGTGCCATCGGCTTTGACCAAGGCAATGTCAGCTTCGATGACCAGACGTTGAAAACCAGCATGAAGGTGCAGATCGACCCGCTGGGCAAACCGATCCCGTTCAGTGAAATCGTCGGCAAGGCCAGCGCCGAAAAGGCCGGCGGTGCGCAGGATTATGCTTTCGGGCTCAAGGCTCAAGGCCGCTACAAGGGCCAGCCGGTGTCCGGTACCGGCAAGATCGGCGGCCTGCTGGCGCTGCAAGACGCCAGCCAGCCATTCCCGCTGCAGGCCGATGTACACATTGCCGATACCCATGTCGTGCTGGCCGGTACCCTGACCGACCCGCGCAACCTCGGCGCGCTGGACCTGCGCCTGCGCCTGTCCGGTGCCAGCCTGGGCAACCTCTACCCGTTGACCGGTGTGACGCTGCCCGACACCCCGGCCTATTCAACCGACGGCCGGCTCGGCGCCAACCTGCATGCCGCCGAAGGCGCGACCTTCAATTACCAGGGCTTCAACGGCAAGATCGGCGACAGCGACATCCATGGCGACCTGGCGTTCGTCGCCAGCCAGCCACGTCCCAAGCTCTCCGGCAACCTGGTGTCCAACCAGTTGCTGTTCAAGGACCTGGCGCCGCTGATCGGTGCCGACTCCAACACCGAGCAGAAGGCCCGCGGCGGTGCCAGCAAACAGCCGGCCGACAAGGTGCTGCCGGTTGAAGAGTTCCGCACCGAGCGTTGGCGAGCCATGGACGCCGACGTCACCTTTGCCGGCAAGCGCATCGTGCACAGCGAAAAGCTGCCATTCAACGACCTGTCCGCCCACGTGATCCTCGACGATGGCCTGCTGCGCCTGGAGCCGCTGCGCTTTGGCGTAGCCGGTGGCAGCCTGGCTTCGAACATTCGCCTGGACGGCCGCAACGTGCCGCTGCAGGGGCGTGCCCAACTGACAGCCCGTGGCTTCAAGCTCAAAGAGCTGTTCCCCACCTTTGCGCCGATGCAGACCAGCTTCGGCGAGTTGAACGGCGATGCCGACATCAGCGGGCGTGGCAACTCGGTGGCGGCATTGTTGGGCACGGCCAATGGCAACCTGCGCATGTTGATCAACGATGGTGCCATCAGCCGCAGCCTGATGGAGATCGCCGGGCTGAATGTCGGCAATTACGTGGTCGGCAAACTGTTTGGTGACGAGGACGTGAAGATCAACTGCGCGGCAGCGGACATCGGTATCAAGGACGGGCTGGCGACCACGCGGTTGTTCATCTTCGATACCGAGAACGCGATCATCTACATCAACGGCACGGCCAACTTTGCCAGTGAGCAGCTGGACTTGAAGGTCACCCCGGAGTCCAAGGGGCTGCGGCTGTTCTCGTTGCGTTCGCCGCTGTATGTGCGCGGGCCGTTTGCCAAGCCGAGTGCCGGGGTGCAGGCAGTGCCGCTGGCGCTGCGTGGGGCGGGGATGGTGGCGTTGGGCGTGGTCGCCGGGCCGGCGGCCGGGTTGCTGGCGCTGGTGGCGCCCAGCAGCGGTGATGCGCCCAACCAGTGCACGCCGTTGCTGCAGCAGATGAAAGCCGGCAAGGCGCCGGCTGCGGTGAAAAAGCAGAAATAGCAGGGGGCTGCTTTGCAGCCCTTTCGCGACACAAGGCCGCTCCTATACAGGATTACGCGATTCCCTGTAGGAGCGGCCTTGTGTCGCGAAAGGGGCGCAAAGCGCCCCCAGCAATTACAGCCCCTGAAGCAGATCGGACATGTCGTCCGCGTGCTCTTCTTCCTGGGCCAGGATGTCCTCGAAGATCCGCCGTGTAGTCGGGTCTTTATCGCCAATGTACTGAATGATCTCGCGATAACTGTCGATCGCAATCCGCTCCGCCACCAGATCTTCCAGCACCATCTCCTTCAGCGAACTACCCGCCACATACTGCGCATGGGAATTCTTGCTGAGGTTGTCCGGGTTGAAGTCCGGCTCGCCGCCCAGCTGCACGATGCGTTCGGCCAGTTTGTCGGCATGTTCGGCTTCCTGGTTCGCATGCTCCAGGAACTCGCTGGCCGCCACGCTGGCCTTGATCCCGCTGGCCATGAAGTAATGGCGCTTGTAGCGCAGCACGCAGACCAGCTCGGTGGCCAGCGACTCGTTGAGCAGGCGCAGGATTTCCTGGCGGTCGGCGTGGTAGCCCTCGGTCACCGCCCCTTGCTCGACATGCTGACGGGCACGTTCGCGCAGGGTTTGCACATCGGTCAGTTCAACGTTGCTCATGGTTGTCTCCAAACATATCAGGTCGGGTGGTCACGGTTGGCGGGACGCTCAAGCGCCATGGGCGGCTTTGCTGTCCTCTTCTCGTTGCTTGCAAGTCTTGAAGCCCTTGGCATCGACATGGCCGGTGGCGTCGAAGCGCACGTAGTACGGCTGCTGGTGGCCGTCGCGATTGAGGATGTAGTCGTTGCAGGTCCCGCCGTGCGGCAGGTCGATCACGTTCGACGGGCTGCCGCCAATGGCGATGACCTTCTGCATGGTCATGCCGTTTTCCACCTGCTTGACCAGCGGTTCGTCGCGGAAGGTGACGTAGTCCACCGGGTTTTCCGGGCGGTTGCTGCAGCCGGCCAGCGCCGCGCTTGCCAGAAGGATTGCCAGGGTCTGCTTGTACATGGTCCCGCTCCTTGCAAAGGGTCTGTTTGGCTTGGAACCCTGCGAAGCGCCAGGAGTTCGATTGCGGTGGTCATCGAAGCGGCGCTAGTGTTGGCTGGTCGTCCACGCAAAGGAGTTCAAGCCATGCAGCAGGCGTTGGCCACGCGATACCCGTTGGTGCTGGTGCCGGGCATGCTCGGATTTGTCCGGGTGCTGCTCTATCCGTACTGGTTCGGCATCGTGCCGGCATTGCGCAAGGGCGGCGCCCAGGTGTTTCCGGTGCAGGTCTCGCCGGTGCATTCCAATGAAGTGCGCGGCGAGCAGTTACTGGCGATCATCGAAGACATCTGCCAGCGCACCGGCGCTGCCAAGGTCAACCTCATCGGCCACAGCCAGGGGGCGCTCAACGCACGCTATGCGGCGGCCAAACGGCCGGATCGGGTCGCTTCGGTCACTTCGGTGGCGGGGCCCAACCATGGCTCGGAACTGGCCGATCACCTTGAGCGCTCGGCGCCTGGGGATTCACCCCAAGGGCGCATGCTCAAGGCCGTCCTGCATGGCCTGGCGGTGTCGCTGGTATGGCTGGAAACCGGCTGGCGGCGCGACCCGCTGCCGGTCGACGTGCATGCTTCGCATCAGGCCCTGACCAGTGCCGGCGTGGCGCTGTTCAACCAGGCTTATCCACAGGGGCTGCCGGAAACCTGGGGTGGGGAAGGCGCGTATGAAGTGAATGGCGTGCGCTACTACTCCTGGTCTGGCACCTTGCAACCGGGGCTGACCGACCAGGGGCGCAACCGCTTCGACGGCAGCAGCTATTTCTGCCGGCTGTTTGCGCGCAGTTTCGTCAGGGAAAAGGGCCATTGCGACGGCATGATCGGACGCTTCAGCTCGCACCTGGGGCAGGTGATCGGCGATGACTTTCCGCTCGATCACCTGGACATCGTCAACCAGTCGCTAGGCGCGGTGGGCAAGGGGGGCGAGCCGCTGCGGCTGTTCACCGAACATGCGGCGCGGCTCAAGGCAGCCGGGCTTTAGCCGCGTACTGGCGCGGCCCGGATGGCCCCCGGCCAAGGTCATCATGAAGGCCCATCCATGCCCAGGCAAAATGTCAGAAACCTTGTCTACACTCAGGCACATGTCCGTGCATCGGGCGCGGAGACAAGGAGACCACTCCATGAAGATGCTGCACGTGCCACTGCTGGCGCTGGCTGTGCTGTTCAGTGCGCAAGGATTTGCCGCCAACACGGCGCAACAGGAAAAGATGAAAACCTGCAACGCCGACGCCACGGCCAAGGCACTCAAGGGCGATGAGCGCAAAGCGTTCATGAGCACCTGCCTGAAGAAGGACGTGCCGCAGTCGCAGCAGGAAAAGATGAAAACCTGCAACGCCGACGCCAGCACCAAGGCGCTCAAGGGTGACGAACGCAAGGCGTTCATGAGCGACTGCCTGAAGAAGAAGTGACCTGCGCCTATGCCTGTGTGCTGAAGGCTGGCAGACTGCGGGCATTTCCGCCGTCTGCCGTCGAGGCTGTATGACTTTCACCCCCCGCCAGATCACCTTGGCCAGCCTGATCATCGTCGTGGCCGGCCTGTTGCTAGCTCTGCCCCTGAAGTTGCTGCCCAGCCTGCTGGCCGGCCTGTTGGTGTTCGAGCTGGTGAACATGCTCACCCCGCGCCTGCAACCGCTGATCGCCGGGCAGCGTGCGCGCTGGCTGGCGGTGGCGCTGCTGGGGGTGCTGGTGGTCAGCGTCCTGACCCTGCTGATTGCCGGTGCCTTCAGCTTCCTGCTGCACGAGGCTGAGAACCCCGGGGCCTCGCTGGACAAGTTCATGACTTTGGTCGAGCGCGCCCGCAGCCAGCTGCCACCGTTCATCGAAGCCTACCTGCCGGCCAGTGCGGCGGAGTTCAAGGTGGCCATCGGTGACTGGATCAAGAGCCACCTGAGCGACCTGCAGCTGGTGGGCAAGGGCATGGCGCACATGTTCGTGACGCTGCTGATCGGCATGATCCTCGGCGCCATCATCGCCCTGCAGCGCATCCCCGACATTTCCCGGCGCAAGCCATTGGCTGCGGCCCTGTTCGAGCGGCTGAACCTGCTGGTGCAGGCATTTCGCAACATCGTCTTCGCGCAGATCAAGATCTCGATGCTCAACACTGCGTTCACCGGGATCTTCCTCGCCGTGGTGATGCCATTGTTCGGGGTGCACCTGCCGCTGACCAAGACACTGATCGTACTGACTTTCCTGCTCGGGCTACTGCCAGTCATTGGCAACCTGATGTCCAACACCCTGATCACCATTGTCGGCATGTCGTTGTCGATCTGGGTGGCGGCGGCGGCGCTGGGCTATCTGATCGTGATCCACAAGGTCGAGTATTTCCTCAACGCCAAGATCGTCGGTGGGCAGATCAGTGCCAAGGCCTGGGAGCTGTTACTGGCGATGCTGGTGTTCGAGGCGGCGTTCGGCTTGCCGGGGGTGGTGGCGGGGCCGGTCTATTACGCCTACCTGAAGAGTGAGCTGAAGCGGGCCGAGCTGGTCTGACAGATCGCTGGGGCCGCTTTGCGGCCCTTTCGCGACACAAGGCCGCTCCTACAAGGGAACGCGGTCACCTGTAGGAGCGGCCTTGTGTCGCGAAAGGGCTGCAAAGCCGCCCCAAAATTGCTCAGGCAGCGCCGTAGCGCTTGCGCGCCTCGATAGCCAGACCGCTACCGATGCTGCCAAAGATGTTGCCTTCCACGTGCCGCGCATTGGGCAGCATCGCCGACACGCTGTTGCGCAAGGCCGGAATACCGCTCGAACCGCCGGTGAAGAACACCGTATCCACCTGGCCCGCGCTCACGCCAGCCTTGACCAGCAACTCGGTCACACTGCCGCGCACGCGTTCCAGCAGCCCCTCGATGGCCTCCTCGAACAGCACGCGGGTCAGGTCCACACCGAGCTCGCGCTCGATACGGCTGAGGTCGACGCGGCGGCTGTCCTGCTCGGTCAGCTCGATCTTGCTGGCTTCCACTTCCATCGCCAGCCAGTGCCCGGCGCGCTCCTCGATCAGCTTGAACAGGCGATCGATGCCCAGGGTGTCCTCGATGTCGTAGCGCATGCTGCCCAGTGCCAGCTGCGACTTCTGTGAATACAGGGCGTTGATGGTGTGCCAGGTCGCCAGGTTCAGGTGGTAGCTGGTCGGCATCAGCGCGCCGCTCTTCATCCGGCTGCCGTAGCCGAACAGCGGCATCACGCCCTGCAGGCTCAGCTGCTTGTCGAAGTCGGTACCGCCAATGTGCACACCGCCAGTGGCGAGGATGTCGCTCTGGCGCTCGGCCACCCGATGGCGCTCGGGTGACAGGCGGATCAGGGTAAAGTCCGAAGTACCACCGCCGATATCAACGATGAGCACCAGTTCTTCAGCGCTGATGCCTGACTCATAGTCGAACGCTGCGGCAATCGGCTCATACTGGAACGACACGTCCTTGAAGCCGATCTTGCGCGCCACCTCGGCAAGGGTGTCCTCGGCCTCCTGGTCGGCGGCCGGGTCTTCATCGACGAAGAACACCGGGCGACCCAGCACCACCTGCTCGAATTCGCGACCGGCGGCAGCCTCGGCACGCTTTTTCAGCTCGCCGATGAACATGCCGAGCAGGTCCTTGAACGGCAGGGCGCTGCCCAGCACGCTGGTGTCGTGCTTGATCAGCTTGGAGCCCAGCAAGCTCTTGAGCGAGCGCATGAGGCGGCCTTCGTAGCCTTCCAGGTACTCCTGCAGCGCCAGGCGACCGTACACCGGGCGACGCTCCTCGATGTTGAAGAACACCACAGAGGGCAGGGTGATCTTGCCGTCTTCCAGGGCGATCAGCGACGAAGCGCCCTCGCGGTGCCAGCCGACCGTGGAGTTGGAGGTGCCGAAGTCGATGCCCAGGGCGCGGGCCGGCGATACGTCAGACATGGGAAAAGGCTTCCGGAGGCAAAACGGCCGCGCAGTGTATGCGAGTTGGCTACAGAATCAAGACCGATCGTCTGCCTTGAGGCAACTCCAAGCGCACTTGAAAGGCTATGCTTGAGCCCTATCTTCAGATGCAATACGAAAATTCACATTGGTGATCCATAGATGGACTTCAAAGACTATTACAAGATACTCGGCGTAGAGCCCACGGCGGACGAGAAGGCGATCAAGGCCGCTTACCGCAAGCTGGCGCGCAAGTATCACCCTGACGTCAGCAAGGAACGCGACGCCGAGGACAAGTTCAAGGAGGCCAACGAGGCCTACGAGGTGCTGGGTGACGCGCAGAAGCGCGCCGAGTTCGACGAAATCCGCAAGTACGGCGGCCAGCATGGCCGGCCGTTCCAGGCGCCCCCAGGCTGGCAGAGCCGTGGTGGCGCAGGTGGCGCTGGCGGTGGCTTCGAAGGCGGTGACTTCTCCGACTTCTTCAGCTCGATCTTCGGTGCTCGCGGCGGTAACCCGTTCGGTGGCGGCGGCCGGCAACAACAACGCAGTGCCGGCAGGCGGGGGCAGGACGTGGAACTTGAACTGGCGATCTTCCTGGAAGAAACCCTCAGCAAGGAATCCAAGCAGATCAGTTTCCAGGTGCCGCAGACCAATGCGGCCGGCCAGCGCACCGGGTTCACCACCAAGACCCTGAACGTGAAGATCCCTGCCGGGGTCACCGACGGCGAGCGCATCCGCCTCAAGGGCCAGGGCGCCCCGGGCGTTGGCGGTGGTGCCAACGGCGACCTGTTCCTGACCGTGCGCATGGCGCCGCATCCGCTGTTCGATGTCGAAGGCCATGACTTGATCATCACCGTGCCACTGGCGCCGTGGGAGGCTGCCCTGGGCACCAAGGTGGCGGTGCCGACCCTGACCGGCAAGATCAACCTGACCATCCGCCCCGACAGCCAGAGCGGCCAGCGCCTGCGCGTGCCGGGCATGGGCCTGGCGAACAAGCACGGCGAGCGCGGCAACCTTTACGCGCAGCTGAAAGTGGTGATGCCGCCGGCATCCGACGCTGCCACCCGTGAACTGTGGACCCAGCTTTCCGAGAAAGCGGCGTTCGACCCGAGGACACAATGGAGTAAGTGATCATGAGCAGCACCCTGATCGTTCAACTGGACATGCGTACCCTGTGTCAGGAAGCCGATATCACGGCTGACTGCGTGATCGAGATCGTCGAGCACGGCATTGTCGAACCTTCCGGGCGAACGCCGGAGGACTGGTTGTTCGACGATCAGGCGCCGCTATTGGCCAAGCGCGCGGCGAAGCTGCATCAGGAGCTGGAACTGGAGTGGGAAGGGGTGGCGCTGGCGCTGGAGCTGCTGCAAGAGGTGCAGCAGCTGCGCAGTGAGAACAGCATGCTGAGGCAGCGGCTGGGCAGGTTCACCCAGATGTGAGGTTTGCAACCCCGGCCTCTTCGCGGGCATGCCCGCTCCCACAGGTACTGCGCAGATCTCAAATCTTGTGCGATCCCTGTGGGAGCGGGCGAGCCCGCGAAGAGGCCAGCACAGCCAACATCAATCTCAGGTGGGTTCTGCCCCCGGGTTCAGCACCAGCTGCATGAAGGTCAAATCCAGCCAGCGGCCAAATTTCACCCCCACCTGCGGCATCTGCCCGGTCACCACGAAGCCCAGCCGCTCATGCAGCCGTACCGAGGCGGCATTGCCACTTTCGATGGCCGCGACCATCACATGCTTGCCACACCCACGCGCGCGCTCGATCAGCGCCGCCATCAGCACCGGGCCCAGCCCCTTGCCGCGCTGGTCACCACGCACATACACCGAGTGTTCCACGGTCAGGCGAAAACCTTCGAACGGCCGCCAGTCGCCAAAGGACGCATAACCCAGCACACCGGTGTCATCCACCGCCACCAGGATCGGATAGCCCTGCTGCGCCCGTGCTTCGAACCAGGCCTGGCGGTTGCCCAGGTCCACCGGGTTCTCGTTCCAGATCGCCGTGGTGTTACGCACGGCGTCGTTGTAGATGTCGAGGATGCCCGGCACGTCGGTGGCCAGGGCATCGCGGATTTCGTAACTCATGACAGCGTCTCGCAGGGTCGTTGGATGCAGATTAAATGGTTACCAGCCCCCGCACACCTTCGGCTTGCATGTTTTCACCGCGGCCACGCTGGATGATCTCGCCCCGGGCCATGACCAGGTACTGGTCGGCCAGTTCTTCGGCGAAGTCGTAGAATTGCTCGACCAGCAGGATCGCCATGTCGCCGCGCTCGGCCAGACGGCGGATCACCGCGCCGATTTCCTTGATCACCGAGGGCTGAATGCCTTCGGTCGGTTCGTCGAGAATGAGCAACCGCGGGCGGCTGGCCAGGGCCCGGCCAATGGCCAGTTGTTGCTGCTGGCCACCGGACAGGTCGCCGCCGCGGCGTTGCTTCATCTGCTCCAGCACCGGGAACAGTTCATAGATGAACGCGGGGACTTCGCGTGCCTCGCGGGCCGGGAAGCGCGACAGGCCCATCAGCAGGTTTTCTTCGACAGTCAGGCGCGGGAAGATCTCACGGCCCTGAGGCACGTAGGCGATTCCGGCGTGCACCCGCTGCTGGGGCTTGAGCGTGGTGATCGGCTTGCCTTCCCACTCGATGCTGCCTTCACGGGCCGGTACCAGCCCCATCAGGCAGCGCAGCAGGGTGGTCTTGCCCACGCCATTACGGCCCAACAGGCAGGTGACTTCGCCGACCTTGGCTTCGAAGGACAGGCCGCGCAGGATGTGGCTGCCGCCGTAGTACTGGTGCAGGGTGTCGATTTTCAGCATATGTAGTTCCTGACAGATCTGCTTTGCCTGTGCGGGCCTCTTCGCGGGCAAGCCCGCTCCCACAGGTACTGCGCAATCCCCTGTGGGAGCCAGGTTTCCTTGTCTAGCGGCCCAGATACACCTCGACCACCCGCTCATCCGCTTGCACCTGTTCCAGCGACCCTTCCGCCAGCACGCTGCCCTGGTGCAGCACGGTGACATGGTCGGCGATGCTGCCGACGAAGCCCATGTCATGCTCCACCACCATCAACGAATGCTTGCCGGCCAGGCCCTTGAACAGTTCGGCGGTGAACTCGGTCTCGGCATCGGTCATGCCCGCCACCGGTTCATCCAGCAGCAGCAGTTGTGGTTCCTGCACCAGCAGCATGCCGATCTCGAGGAACTGCTTCTGCCCGTGCGACAGCAGGCCCGCCTGGCGCTGGGCCAAGGGCAGCAGGCGCAGGGTGGTCAGCACGTCCTCGATGCGCTGGCGCTGTTCGCCGCTCAGGCGCGCGACCAGGCTGGCCCATACGGACTTGTCGGTCTTCAACGCCAGCTCCAGGTTCTCGAACACAGTCAGCGCCTCGAACACCGTGGGCTTCTGGAACTTGCGGCCGATGCCGGCCTGGGCGATCTGGTATTCGCTCATGCGGGTCAGGTCGAGGGTGTCGCCGAAGAAGGCGCTGCCGGTGTCAGGGCGGGTCTTGCCGGTGATCACGTCCATCATCGTGGTCTTGCCGGCGCCGTTGGGGCCGATGATGCAGCGCAGTTCACCGACGCCGATGTACAGGTTAAGTGCGTTGAGGGCCTTGAAGCCGTCGAAGCTGACGCTGATGTCCTCCAGGCTCAGTACCGTGCCGTGGCGAGTGTCGAGGCCGGCCTTGCGGCTCTGGCCCAGGCCGATCGCCTCGCGGCCGCTGCCGAGGGTGTCGAATACGGGTTCGAGCATGAATTCCGGATGCACCGGGGGCACGCCTCTCATGGCTGGCTCCTTTTCTTCAACAGGCCGACCACGCCCTTGGGCAGGTACAGGGTCACGATGATGAACAGCGCGCCGAGGAAGAACAGCCAGAACTCCGGGAAGGCCACGGTGAACCAGCTCTTCATGCCATTGACCAGGCCGGCGCCGAGCAGTGGGCCGATCAGTGTGCCGCGCCCGCCCAAGGCGATCCATACGGCCGCTTCGATGGAGTTGGTCGGCGACATTTCACTGGGGTTGATGATGCCCACCTGCGGCACGTACAGCGCACCGGCCAGGCCGCACAGCACGGCGCTGAGCACCCACACCAGCAGCTTGAAGCCACGCGGGTCGTAGCCGCAGAACATCAGGCGGTTCTCGGCATCGCGCACGGCGGTGAGCAGGCGGCCGAACTTGCTCTGGGTCAGGCGCCAGCACAGGTACAGGCTGGCCAGCAGCAGGCCGACGGTGAGCAGGAACAGCACTGCACGGGTGCCTTGCGCGGCGATGTCGAAGCCAAGGATGGTGCGGAAGCTGGTGAAGCCGTTGTTGCCACCGAAGCCCGTTTCGTTACGGAAGAACAGCAGCATGCCGGCGAAGGTCAGCGCCTGGGTCATGATCGAGAAGTACACGCCCTTGATCCGCGAGCGGAAGGCAAACCAGCCGAACACCAGTGCCAGCAACCCGGGTGCCAGCACCACCAGGCACAGGGCCCAGGCGAAGTGCTGGGTGCCGGCCCAGTACCACGGCAGTTCGGTCCAGGACAGGAAGGTCATGAACCCCGGCAGGCCGTCGCCGGCCGCCTGGCGCATCAGGTACATGCCCATGGCGTAGCCGCCGAGGGCGAAGAACAGGCCGTGGCCCAGCGACAGCAACCCGGCATAGCCCCAGACCAGGTCCAGGGCCAGGGCGACGATGGCGTAGCAGAGGATCTTGCCGACCAGGGTCAGGGTGTAGGCCGAAACTTGCAGCGAGTGATCAGCCGGCAGCAGCGACAGCAGCGGCAGGGCCACCAGCAGCAGGACGACGACCGCGCCGATGGCCAGCGACAGCCGTGGCCCGGCCTTTTGCGTAGCGGTGACAAGCAGTGGCTGGTTCATCAGTCGATTACCCGTCCCTTGAGGGCGAACAGGCCTTGCGGGCGCTTCTGGATGAACAGAATGATCAACGCAAGGATGAGGATCTTGCCGAGCACCGCACCAATCTGCGGCTCAAGCAGCTTGTTGGCGATGCCGAGGCCGAACGCTGCCCACAGGCTGCCGGCCAGCTGGCCGACGCCGCCGAGCACCACCACCAGGAACGAGTCGATGATGTAGCTCTGGCCCAGGTCCGGGCCGACGTTGCCGACCTGGCTCAAGGCCACGCCACCCAGGCCGGCGATGCCGGAACCAAGGCCGAAGGCGAGCATGTCGACACGCCCGGTGGACACACCGCAGCAGGCGGCCATGTTGCGGTTCTGAGTGACGGCGCGCACGTTCAGGCCGAGCCGCGTGCGGTTGAGCAGCAGCCAGGTGAGCAGAACCACGGCGAGAGCGAAGCCAATGATCACCAGACGGTTGTAGGGCAGCACCAGGTTGGGCAGCAGCTGGATGCCGCCCGACAGCCAGGCCGGGTTGCTGACTTCGACGTTCTGCGCGCCGAACAGCAGGCGGATGGCCTGGATCAGGATCAGGCTGATGCCCCAGGTCGCCAGCAGGGTTTCCAGCGGGCGGCCGTAGAGGTGGCGGATCACCGTGCGCTCCAGAGCCATGCCGACCCCGGCGCTGACCGCGAAGGCCACCGGCAGGGCGATCAGTGGATAGAACTCGATGGCACCGGGGGCATAACGCTGCAGCAGCACCTGGACCATGTAGGTGCTGTAGGCGCCGAGCATGAGCATCTCGCCGTGGGCCATGTTGATCACCCCGAGCAGGCCGAAGGTGATCGCCAGGCCCAGCGCGGCCAGCAGCAGGATCGAGCCCAGCGACAGGCCGCTGAAGGCCTGGCCAAGCAGTTCGCCGACCAGCAGCTTGCGCTTGACCTGGGCCAGGCTGGTTTCGGCTGCGGTGCGCACGCCCGGGTCGCTTTCTGCGCCGGGTTGCAGCAGGGCTTCGAGGCGGGTGCGGGCCAGCGGGTCACCGGTTTCGCCGAGCAGGCGCACCGCAGCCAGGCGCACGGCCGGCTCGCTGGCGCCCAGTTGCAGGTTGGCCAGGGCCAGGCCGAGGGCGGCGTGCACGGCGGCGTCTGGCTCGCTGGCGAAGCGCCGGTCGAGGAAGGCCATCTGTGCCGGTTGCGCGCTCTTTTGCAATTGTTGCGCGGCGGCCAGGCGGGTGGCGCTGTTGTCGCTGAGCAACTGGTGGCTGGCCAGGGCGTTGTCGATCAGGCCGCGCAGGCGGTTGTTCAGGCGCACCTTGCGTGTGTCATCGGCGGCGATGCGGCCCTGGCGTAGGTTGTCCAGCAGCGGCAGGCGTGCGGCGTCGGGTTGCGCCGCCCAGCTTTCGAGCAGGCGGGCTTGCTCGGCGGGCTTGGCGGTGAGGAAGAATTCGCCCTCGCTGGCCTGGGTTGCCAGAGGGATCAGCAGGAACAGGGTGAGCAGCAGTCTGAGCATGCGGGTAATCCTGAAAAACGGCGGTGGATTCTTCGCGGGCATGCCCGCTCCCACAGGTACTGTGCAGGTCTTGAACACTGCATAACCCCTGTGGGAGCGGGCGAGCCCGCGAATGGGCTGCAGAGCAGCCCCATGCACTCAGTTACCTTTCACTGCATAGTCCGGCCGTTTGTCATTGCCCGGAATGAACGGGCTCCAAGGCTGTGCCCGCAGCGGCTGCTCGGTCTCCCAGACCACGCTGAACTGCCCGTCATCCTGGATCTCGCCGATCATCACCGGCTTGTGCAGGTGGTGGTTGGTCTTGTCCATGGTCAGGGTAAAGCCCGACGGCGCCTTGAAGGTCTGCCCCGCCAGTGCCTCGCGCACCTTGTCGACATCGGTAGACTTGGCCTTCTCGGCGGCCTGTGCCCACATATGGATGCCCACGTAGGTGGCTTCCATCGGGTCGTTGGTCACGGCCTTGTCTGCCCCCGGCAGGCCCTTGGCCTTGGCGTAGGCCTTCCAGTCGGCGACGAACTTCTGGTTGACCGGGTTATCCACCGATTCGAAGTAGCTCCACGCCGCCAGGTGGCCTACCAGCGGCTTGGTGTCGATGCCGCGCAGTTCCTCTTCACCCACCGAGAATGCCACCACCGGCACCTCGGTGGCTTTCAGGCCCTGATTGGCCAGTTCCTTGTAGAACGGCACGTTGGAGTCGCCGTTGACGGTAGAGATAACCGCCGTCTTGCCGCCGGCGGAGAACTTCTTGATGTTGGCGACGATGGTCTGGTAATCGGCGTGACCAAATGGGGTGTAGACCTCTTCGATGTCCTTGTCGGCCACACCCTTGCTGTGCAGGTAGGCGCGCAAGATCTTGTTGGTAGTGCGCGGGTAGACATAGTCGGTGCCCAGCAGGAAGAAGCGCTTGGCGCTGCCGCCATCCTCGCTCATCAGGTATTCCACGGCCGGAATGGCCTGCTGGTTGGGCGCGGCGCCGGTGTAGAACACGTTCGGCGACATCTCTTCGCCCTCGTACTGCACCGGGTAGAACAGCAGGCCGTTGAGCTCCTCGAACACCGGCAGCACCGATTTGCGCGACACCGAGGTCCAGCAGCCGAACACCACCGCGACCTTGTCCTGGGTCAGCAGTTGGCGGCTCTTTTCAGCGAACAGCGGCCAATTGGAAGCCGGATCTACCACCACCGGTTCGAGCAGCTTGCCGTTCACACCGCCCTTGGCGTTGATCTCGTCGATGGTCATCAGCGCCATGTCCTTGAGCGAGGTCTCGGAAATCGCCATGGTCCCGGACAGCGAATGCAGGATGCCGACCTTGATGGTTTCGGCGGCCTGGATGCTCCAGCTCAGGCCCATGGCGGCAATGGATGCGCTGAGGGTAAAGGCCTTGATCAGACTGCGACGCTTCATGTGCTCTCTCCGCTGAGTGTTTTTATGGTGTTGGCCAAGCGGGGAGGGGCGTTGCAAGGGGTGTGCCTAGTGGCGAAAGCGGCGGGATAGAGGGGGTGTGCGAGGTGTTGGGGCGTTTGTCCGGGCCAGGTTGGTGCCAGGGGGGTTGCTTTGCACAGGATTGGGGCTGCGGAAGCAGCCCCCGAGGCCATCAGCCGTTACGCATCGCCTTGTTGTGCTGTGGCAACCCCTTTCCTGATCTTGTCTATCTCCTTGATGAAATCGCCATCGCCCGCCTTGGCCGTATAAACCATGTTGAACCGTATGTCCTCGATGATCGAAAGGTCCTTGAGCAGGCCCTCATCGCCCAATAGCTCCAGCGTCCACTGCGAGATAGCGCCGGTACCTTCGAACGGCAGGTAACGGCCATCGTGGAACATCAATTCATACACCCAGGTACCGGCATCGTAGCCAAGCCCGTCTTCGGCCACGGTTGACGACAACGCGATCTGCTGGTTTTCGCGGGGGTTACGCAGGACCAGTCTGGGATTATCTTTCGCGCTCTTCACCACGACGTCGTTCTCCGTGCCTGGATAGAAGGAGCGAGCTGCATCCTTGTGAGGCTCAAGCAGCGTGGTACTGGCTGTTTGCTTGAGGATTGCACACAGCTCTTGCGGCTGTTTGTCTGCCTTGAGTACGAGCGTGACGGACACATATTTCAGTTGGCGGAGGTACTGACCCGGGTAACTTTTGTCGAAATCATCTGCCTTGAATTCGAACGTGTGGGTCAGCGGGGTGGTGCGTTTAGCATTCTTCTTGAAAATATCGGCCCACTTTTCTTCGGCCTTGGTTGCATCACTGTCCAGCTGGTTCTTGAGGCTGAAGGTCTTCTTGATAGTCAACCGCCGCTCGTTTCTGGCCAGGTATTCATTTTCCATCTGCTGCAGGTTCAGCAGCAGCGATTCGCCCGCCAGCATGCCTTTGTAGTTGTCGCGCCAGGCGCTGGTATCGATGAAGCTGTCACGCCGGTAGTCGCCGATTTCATAGCGCCAAGCGGCCTCTACCCCCATGCACAGTGAGCGTACAGCGTCGTAGGCCGCCCCGTAGATATACTCCTGGCGTGCCACCAGCCAGTTATAGACGGGGATGATGGTAAACCCGGTGGTCATGGAGACGTAGGCTTCCTTCAGGTTAACCAGGTCCTGTTGGCACTGTTCAAGGGCAATGGTGCTGGCATTGAGTTCGATATTGGTTTCTTTCACTTGCTGATCGATTATTTTTAGGTCCCATTCGGTCTGGGCTTCATTGAACGTCCATTCGGCAGCGCGGCGGTTGTAATCTGCCTGGGCCTTCAGCTCTGCCGCGATAGAGTCCGCTATCATGCCCCCAGTCGCGAAGTCCTCGGCATAAGCTTGCAGTGCACCTTTAGGTTCGGTGCCTCCGACCGCGAGCCCGAAGATGGTCGGTGTTACCGTCGCGACCGTACCGGAACAAGTGTTCAAAATTTGCGAGGCGATCCTGAAGGTATTTCCCATCCAGGTGAACGCCGTTGCGCTTTCCTCTTCAGGTGAACGACCCACATCAATGAGATCGCTCAAGTACTGTTTCTGCGCCAGTGCTTTGTCGCGGCTGAGCAGCAGTACCTTTTTCTTGGCTGTCACGCCGCTGATGGCCTCTTTTTGCAAGCGAATTGCAAACTCGGCCATCTTGATATCCTGTGCTTTCAATTGCACCGACAGGCTGGTGTTGAACTCTTCCTCCATCAAACTCATGTAGTGCCGGCCGAAATCCGACAACTGCTGGGCGGCTGCCTTGGCGAGGGGCAGCAGTTGACGGAAGCGGTAGTGCGGGATATCAACCTGGCCACTGCGGTAAGGGATAGGCAGGTTGCTCACGCCGCCTCGCCCATTGTCGAAAGCGTCCAGGCTTTCGCTGCCCCAGTCCAGCGGCGGGAGCTTTTTGCCATCAAGGGTAAGCCCATTGCGCAGGTTGTACAGCCGGCTTTGCAGGGTTTGGTGCAGGTCAAGCACCCGGCCATTGATTGGTCGGCGGAAGCTGCCCTCGTTGACCGAGGCCAAGGTCACAGCGTTCCAGCGCGAGGCATTGCTGCCTTGTGGCAGCGGGCCGAGCAACTGTTGCGCCTGCTGGTAGCACAGCCAGGCCTGGTTGAGTGAGCTGAGGGTGAGCTGACGGTAGAAATGGTCGCCCTGTAACTGCCAGTTTTCCAGCAGCGACAAGTAGATCGCCTGCTGGTAGTGGCGCGAAAGGGTGAACACCCGGCTGATGGGGTCGACACCCTTGCGCAGGGAAGAACTCAAGGTGCCCACCTGGGCAAGCGGGCGGGTGCCCCAAGGGGCGGGTCGGCCATGCGCGTCGGCTTTGCTTCGGTAAGGGTTGAACAGGTAACGCAGGTACCAGTCTTCGGCTTCTTCGAACTGTTGTTGTTCGGTCAGGCGCATGGCCACCAGAGCCGGTACATGCAGGAACAGTTCTCGGAAATAAAGAGCGTTAGCGCCATGGAAGTCCATGTCGACAAGCGCGTCCGAGTCTGATTCAAGGCTCGGCTCTTGCAGTTTCTGCGTGTCCCAGGCAAGTACCTGCTCGACCCCCTGGCTGGCGCGTGCGACGAGGTTCTTGCCGAACAGTGTATTGAGGCGGATCTTATGCGTTGGGAACTCAGGGTGATCCTTTGCAACTTGAGTCAGGTCGAGATACTGTGCCTGGTTCGCATTGGATGCAAGGGAAACAGTCCAGGTCTCGTCAGCGACGGTGTTTGACGTTATCTCGTATACTACTTCCCCCAGATCGGGTTTTTCGGTGAAGGAATCGAGTTTCCGAATAGATTTATGGAAAAATGATATCTTAATTTCCTTGTATTTGCTTGTTTCAAATTTGAATTCGAATTCGAATTTGGCATAGAGTTCTCCCCAGCTATGATTGTCAAGTTGGCCTGCTGCTTTCTCTATTATATTGTTGTCTGCAGTGACTTTTGCACTAAATTGGCGTTGAGTTAAAATCGCATGTCTTTTTTTGATTACATTTAGGCCTATCTTGACGCGAATTCTATCTTTGGCGGGAGAAGAAAAATCAACCTCGGTATAAGCATCTTTGAGAGTGGAGTTTTTTAGTTTTAATTGCCTTGGGTTACCATTGTAATGGTGCTGGATGTCGTGCGCGTTTTTGTAGGATGTCAGGAGCGAAACATAGAGTGTGTGAGCATCTTCATCATCTATTACCTTGTTCGCTAGCAACAGGAGGTCTCGCGCTTCAAGATAGTAGTCGGTATTCCGCTTATGTTGCTTATCTTTTCCTTCTTCCAGTTTCTTTTCGCTATCATGCAATAGCGCTGTCAGTAATAGCTCATTGTCACTGGTTTCCTGAACCACCACGATCAAGCCAGGCATGAAGCTCACATCTTTCGCGCGTGTTTCATCCCATTTTCCGTCTTTATAGCCATCCAGACAGAACAGCTCATTACTGGTACTCCAGGTTGCGTCGCTTTGTTGGAATATGAAATTCACCGACAGCTTGCGCTTGTTATGCAAGGTCTTGTTCTGGTTGTTGTGATCCGGCAGGTCAGTGCTGCCTCGCTCTGCCCAGAACACATACCGGCGACCAGCAATGACCACCGGGCGTACGGTGTCGTGAAGCTTGCCATCGGACTTGCTTTGGGCTATTTCACCCGTGGCCGCCAGGTCAATTTTCTCCCACTCGCTCCAGGCCAGCGGGCTTAGCCGGTTCTGATCGTCACGCAGGCTGATGTCCAGCGTTCGCCAGTAATACTCGTAGGGTGTGGTGTTGGTCTTGGCGATAAGGTGATAGGTGTCCTGCTTGGGGTTATGCCCGTCCAGGTAGCCGCTGACAACTTGCAGGTTGCTGACCCGTTCGAACTTGGCCAGGTAGCTGCAGATGGCGGTGTGCAGCAGCGAGGTGTCCATCTTGCCCTGGTTGAGGGCCACCTCCAGTTCCTGGAACGCCACGCTCTTGTTGGTGCGGTTGGCGTAGTAGATGAGGTTGGCGGGGTGGTTGTAGCGGTCGATCAGGCGTTTCCACGTACCGTACTGGCCTAGCCCATTCTGCCATTCGGCCTGATCCTCGCCGTAAGGGCCGGTGTCGCCATACCCCGGCTCAAGCCGCGCAAACAGCCGTGAAAGGTAGTGCTGCAGGCTGCCGATGGCCTGGTTCAGCAACGTGGTGGTGACCTCGCTGGCGACCTGGATATCGGTCAGGCAGTAACTCGACAGGTCATCGAAGGAGGCCACGTTGGGTTTCGCATCAGGCTCGGGCGGTGCCCAGTGTGCGATCAGGTAGCCGGCCAGTGCGTCGCGCCAGTGTTCGCGCATCTGCTTGTCTACTACTTCGCGCAGCGCGTCATCGACGCTGGCCATCAGCAACTGGCTGGCACCCTCGAACTCCCGGTACGGCGAGGTCTCGCTGAGTTCGCTGAGGCTCAGCAGTGAGCTGCAGGCCAGGCCGGTCTTTTCGCTGAGCCGTTTCAGCCGCAGGATATAGTCGATGTCGCTGATGGTGCTGGGCACACAGGACGTGCCGACCAGACGATTGACCGTGCCAGGCCGGTCAGCGAGTGCTTCCATGGCGATCGGGAAGTAGCCAAACTCGGCGTCTGTTTTTTTTTCTTCCGACCTCGCTACCCATGCATCAGGCTTATATCCTTTTTGGTACTGGTCCGGTGTGAGTAGCAGCGGCCCCGGGTTTTGCTTGAGAAATTCAATCAGTTTGTCCACAAAACCTTGGAAAGGAGCAAAGTATTGGGTCTTGCCCGTTCGGCGCACAATAAATGCCTCGAAGTGGAGCTTGATTCCTCGTACGTTGTAGTAGTCACGTTCTGCGTCGGAAAGTGTTTCCAGGAAGTCGTCAAAGGTCGGCCTTGTGTCCTCTACCGCCTGTTCCGTCATGATGTTCGGGCAGGCCTCTTCCACTTCGCGCTCATCCCACCCTATCAAGGTGCCCAATGCCTTGACGGCTTGGGTAACTTTTTCTGGAACGGTGGAGAAACGGTGCCTGGTCAGATAACCGATGACGTCACGCTCATCGGCGCCATTGGCTCTGCCCACCTCGACCCAATCCCGGAATCGACTGAGTTGATAGCACAGGTCGAGGGTAATGGCCTCGTCCGGGGTCTTTTCCAGGTCGAACCATTCCGGCTTGTCACACAGTGCCCTTAGCACGCCGGGGCTCACACGCAGCAGGCCAACAAGCGCGCAGCGGCGCTCGGCTTTGGACCACACCAGGCTTGATTCCCATCGGTCAGCGGCCTTGGTCTTGCTGTTCTGATCGAGGACCGTCATTGCTGCCTTCAGCACCTGCGACGCTGTCGTACCGGGCCAGCCCAATAGTGCCGTCACGTGCTGCAGGCTGAGGCCGGGCTGAGGCAGCAGGTTGCCAAAAACGAACATCAGCAAGCTTGCTGCCGCCTCTTGCTGATCGCTTTCAGTCGCCTTGGGAAGCAGAGCTTCCCTGATAAGTTCGCCATGCTTCTGAAGGGTACTTTGCAGCGAGCTGCCCACCGCTAGCTCCGTTGTGGGGACTGGCGCCAACGTCACCAGCAGAGCACTGGGCAGGATCTGCTGTTGACGCAGCCACTGGTCAAGGTTGCCAAGCGCGACCAGGGTGTCGAGCACATCGCTGGCACCCGGGACGTCACTGATCAGCGGCGTGCCTGCCAGCTGTGCAAGCACATCGGTGCCGGTCGTTGCCAGCAGCCCAACCAAGGCGCTTGCTTCGCGGGCGGAGCGCTTGAACAGGCGATGCAAGCGGCTGAGGCGATACAGCGCAGAAATCAACGACAGCGACACTTTGTACACCTTCAGCCCTTGCGCCTGCTTGACCTGCGCGAGGTACACCAAGGTTGCCTGCTCATCCACGCCCAAGGCCTTGGCCAGTGCCGGCACGACCTTGAACTGGCCGTCCTTGCCATCGGCCGGGTCGAATACGCGATCGTCGAGGATCAGTGGGTTGGGTGTGTCGAGCTGGCCGGCACCTGGGCCATCGAGTATCCGGTCGAGCATCGGTGCTTGCTCGCCAACCGCAAACGGGTTGATTTCACACACCAGAGCGGCGAACTGTTCGGCGCTTATGCCGTAGGCCTCGTTCAGGTAGCGGAAAACCCCCATGGCACGGATAGTGGATGGCGACAGGTGCCAGTTGTCGAACTGACCTTCGGCACGCAGGATCGACGTCAACAGCAGGTCGACGTCCTTGAATGGCAGCGCCAGCGCCCGTTGCAGGTGGATCATCTGGTACATACGCGACAGGCAGTTGTAATCGATTGAGTCAAACCGCGGTTTGATACCTGCCCCGGCCAAGCCATCCTTGATCGTGAGTGGCGTTTTTCGGCGCGCATTGATGTATGCCGCGCCGTAATGGAATTTGTCCAGCACAGGCTTGCCGGTGGGGCGGTAGGCATCGGAGCTGCGCACCAGGCTGTAGCTGGCCGCGGCATTGTCATCGATCCCGGCCACGGCCAGCATTTCCAGTATCTGCTCGAAGCTCAGCCCGGTTCGGCGGCCGAATGTTTCGACATCGTGCAACGAAGCAATGGCCTTTTTGGCGTCGATATCGGCCATCCCGTACCACTGACGCCATTCGTTGCCGATCTCGCGCAAGGGCTTTTCTTCCAGTAGCAACGCTTGCAGGGCGGGGCTGAAGCCGCTGGCGTTACGCATGGCCTGGCGCAGCTCATCGCTGCGCAGCCCTTCATAGCAGAAGTTGGGGTAGCTGTATTGCGTCTGCTGTAGCAATTCGAATAAAGGAGTTCGCTTGTAGGAGAGTACCGCCTTGACTTGCTCGTGGGCATAGTTGAACGGCAGGTGGGCATGCTGGCCTGCGCTGGCCAGTACCTCGGGCAAGTAAGCCTTTGCCCCGGCACGTTCCTGAGCATGGTACGCGAGGGCGCGAATGGCCAGGGTCAGTGCGCTGACGGGGTGCTCCAGTTTGCCGGGATCGAGCAGTATTGCGCCGATGTCCGGGCGCCGTTGCGCCAGTGTCAGGCGGCGGGTGTCCGTGCTGGCCGCCTCCATTTCCAGGGCCTTTTGATAGAGGGCGTGCAGATAGGCGATGGGCCCGGTGTTCGATTCGGGCGCATCGGGGCTGCACGGGTTGGCCAACTGTTCGGGGAAGAGCTTGGCGTAGGTGTGGGCGGTAGCGGCTTGCTCGGTCATGCGGGCGTGCTCCCTGACGGGTGAGGATGGTCATTGCCATACATCGCGATCTGGGAGTATTTGAGGGCTAAGGCGGGGAGGTCACAACTGGCAAAAATATCAGGTCGAGACAGGACGAATGCCGCAACGCAGGGGCGGCAAGCGATGCGGCACCACAGTAGTTTCTGCGGTTCGGGATTGGCGTCCCGTTGTCAGAACCGGACACATCGCACTTGCGATAGTTGTGTCCTGCATGGTTGCACCCGATATGGGCGGAGCCGTGGGAGCCTGGCTTGCCGGCGATGGGCTGCAAAGCAGCCCTCGAGGCCATCAGCCGTTACGCACGGCCGAACGCGGATGACGGCGGCTACGCACGCCCTGATAGGTCACTGCCAGCAGCAAGAACCAGACAGGCGTGACGACCAGCGCCGAGGGCGTCTGTTGTCAGCTGGCTGTACCTAGCATTTCTGCCAGTATGCGCAGCTGCATGGCTCCCCTATGTTGTGTCAACCCGAGTCCACATCTGGAGGTGGAGAGCATGAACAATGTCCTGTGCAGGAAAGCCATTCACGGACTCTGGGGAGCACTGCTTCTGTTTGCCGGGGGCTGCACGCAAGATGCCGCTCAAACAGCGGGTGAACGCCCTCTGACGGCGGCGGTCGCTCAGGAACTGGGCGGCCGACGCTTCCAGGACATCGATTCGCAAGCTGATGTCCAGGGTTACAGGATCGACAGCGGCAACCTTGCAGAGCCACTCAGCGGCAGGGTTGAAGGCGCATTGGTAATGGTCACTGACCGGGAAGGGGCTTTAACGGCGATCATCGACCGGCCGGGGCGGCGGGGCACCCTTCATGTCGATAAAGCTGGCTCACGGCGCTTTGTTGAAGAGCCTGCCTATGACTATCTGAAGCCGGACACGTTGGCAGAGCGCGCAGCGTTACCAAGAGCATCTGACACAAGCGGACCTGGCAGCGATGGCGCAATCGATGCCTTGGTACTGTTCTCGAAGCAGGCGCTGGCAGTGCTCAGGAGCGATCCGGTTGCATTTGCGCTGGCGCAACTGGAAATGTCCAATCTCGGCCTACGCAACTCACAAGTGACGGGCGTGAAGCTGCGCCTTGGCGGCGTTCGCGTGACCGAAACCGATCTTCCTGTCGACGGTTCTGGCCTGGGTCAGCTTCAACAGTTGCTGAACCCGCTGCGTGCTTCCTATCTGCATGACATCAATGTCGGCTACTTCGAAAAATCACCCTACGCGGGAATGGCTTACGTACCCGGTGCAAGCAGCATCAACAGCATTCATTATCCGTTGGCCTTCCGCCATGAGGTTGGCCATAACGCTGGCGGGAGTCACTGCAACGAGAACGGCACGGACAATTATCGCTTTGGCTACCAGACCTCTGGTGGCGCTCACACCATGCTGTGCGGTAACAACGTGCCGTACTACTCGAACCCACAAGTCAGCTATGAAGGCAGGCCGCTGGGCAACGCAAGGACTGCCGACATGGCCAGGCTCTGGCGTGAGCAAGCCGGCCGGTTGAGCGGCTACAGCCCGGCGTTCGAAGGCGTGCGGCTGATCTACGTCTCCGAGCAGCCAGAGGCGAGCGCGGTGGTCGCTACCGTACCAGGGCGCCCAAGAATCGGCGTAGTGGCACTGTCCAGCGACGTCGGGCCGACGTCATTGACGTATGGCGGCCCAGGCATGACCACCTTGACCGTGAAGCTGACCGGGCAAGACGGGCTCGTTCGTCCGGTCAACCTGAGAGCCTTGCGCCAGATAGCGAACTGCCCGCGCACGACCATGAACAGCACGGTTGTATGCCATCCCGATGCTGACGGAGGTCCGGTGCAGCTGATCGTGGGTTACAGTGCGCTGGATAACCCCGGGCTACCACCAGGTTGGTACAACGGTACGTTGATGCTTGAGGCTCGTAATGTAAATGATCCGGCCTGGAAGGCACCCATCCTCGTGAGCCTGGCAGTGCTTCGCTAGATCAGGCACGACAGGGGCCTGGCGTGCCTGAGGCCCTGTCAGGTCATCACTGCCCTGGGAGGTCTGGTGAGCGGCGTACGGCCGTGCGCGGGTGACGTCTGCTACGCACGAACTGATAGGTCACTGCCAGCAGCAAGAACCAGACAGGCGTGACGACCAGCGCAGAACGCGTATCCGCCTCCAGGCTCAACAACACCAGGATGAAGGCAAAGAACGCCAGGCACACGTAGCACATGAAACGCCCGCCCGGCATCTTGTACTTCGAGGCCTGGTGCAGTGCCGCACGGTTTTTGCGGTACTTCAGGTACGACAGCAAAATCAGCGTCCAGACGAACATGAACAGCACCGCTGACACGGTGGTGACCAGGGTGAACGCTTCGACCACGTTCGGCACCAGGTAGATCAGCACCGCACCCAGCAGCAGGCACGTGCAGGAGAAGTACAGGCCGTTGGCCGGTACCGAGCGGCTCGACAGTTTTTCGAACGCCTTGGGCGCATCGCCTTCCTGGGACAGGCCATAGAGCATGCGGCTGGTGGAGAACACCCCGCTGTTGGCCGACGAGGCGGCCGAGGTCAGCACCACGAAGTTGATGATGCTCGCCGCCGCCGGCAGGCCGGCCAGCACGAACAGCTCCACGAACGGGCTCTTGCCCGGTACCACGTCGCGCCATGGCGTCACCGCCATGATCGCGATCAGTGCCAGCACGTAGAACACGATGATCCGCACCGGGATCGAGTTGATCGCCCGCGGCAGGGTGCGCTCGGGGTTCTTCGCTTCAGCGGCGGTGGTGCCCACCAGTTCGATGCCGACGAAGGCGAACACTGCGATCTGGAAACCGGCGAAGAAGCCCATCAGGCCATTGGGGAACATGCCGCCGTCGTTCCACAGGTTGGCCAGTTGCGCGGTGCGCCCGCTCGGCGAAGTGAAGCCGGTGATGACCATGTACAGCCCGGTAGCGACCAGGCCGAGGATGGCGACGATCTTGACCAGGGCGAACCAGAACTCCAGCTCGCCGAACATCTTCACGGTTACCAGGTTCAGCGACAACAGCAGCCCGACGCAGGTCAGCGCCGGTATCCACTGCGGCAGGTCGGGGAACCAGAACTGCGTGTAGGCGGCGATGGCGACCACGTCGGCGATGCCGGTGACCACCCAGCAGAACCAGTAGGTCCAGCCGGTGAAGTAGCCGGCCCAGGGGCCGAGCAGGTCGGCGGAGAAGTCGATGAACGACTTGTAGTTGAGGTTCGACAGCAGCAGTTCGCCCATGGCGCGCATGACGAAGAACAGCATGAAGCCGATGATCATGTAGACGAAAATGATCGACGGGCCCGCCAGGCTGATGGTCTTGCCCGAACCCATGAACAGGCCGGTGCCGATGGCGCCGCCGATGGCGATCAGCTGGATGTGGCGGTTGGTCAGGTTGCGCTGCAGATGTTGTTCATCTGGCGTGTTGGGAGAAGTTTGCGTCATCAAGCTGCATTCCCTTGGAAGGTCGGTCTTCTTGTCGGAGGTAGCCGGTTAGGCTAACACGCTCGTGCCAGGTCGGGGCGCGACAGATCGACTCGACTTTTGGGTAGCAGCTGTTCTCCTGTGCCGGCCTCTTCGCGGGCACGCCCGCTCCCACAGGTACACCACAGGGTTCGAGTGCTGTGCTGTTCCTGTGGGAGCGGGCGTGCCCGCGAAGAGGCCGGTGCAGGTTGAAGCGCGATCAGGCGTTGGCCAGCACCCGGCGGCGCCTCACCACCAGGCTATCGACCACCCACATCACCACCATCGACACCCCCACCAGCGGGAACATCACGCCCAGCACCAGCATTACCCCCACCGCCGCCTTCCAGCGCGGCAGGTCATGGCGCAGCGGCGGCACGCCCAGCCCTCCCTCGGGCCGGCGTTTCCACCACATCACCAGGCCGCTCACCGAACCCAGCAGGATCATCAGGCACACCAGCAGAATGATGATCTGGTTCAACGGTCCGAACATCTTGCCCTCGTGCAGCATCACGCCCAGCTCGGTAGCACGAGCCACCGGGCTGTAATCCTGCCAGCGCACATCGGCCAGCACCTTGCCGGTGTACTGGTCGACATGCAGCGTCGCATCGTTGCGCGGGTCGTCGGCGAACACGGCGATGGTGTACACGCCTTCGGCGGTGGTAGGCGCGGTGATGCTGTAGCCCGGTTCGACCTGGCGCGAAGTGGCGATGTCTTCCACCTGCTGCAGGCTCACCTGAGGCGCAGCCGGTGCACTGTCCATCATGTGATGCCCGGCATGTTCGGCATGCGCGCCGGATTGCGGCATCGGCGTGTTCTCCATCGCCCACGGCACGGTCTGACGGTGTGCGCTGTTCAGTTCGCGCGCTTGCTGGTCCGACTTGGGCACGTCATTCCACATGGCCGCCGGGAAGCGGTTCCACAAGTCGGCGTACTGCTTGCCCCACATGCCGGTCCAGGTCATGCCGCTGACCAGCATCAGCAACAGCAGGGCCGAACCCCAGAAGCCGGTCACCGCGTGCAGGTCGCGCCAGAACAACCGACCTTTCGCCGCAAACCGTGGCCACAGCACACCGGCACCGTTACGCCCGCGTGGCCACCAGAGGTACAGGCCAGACACCACCAGCACGATGCCCCAGCCGGCGGCCAACTCAACCAGGCGGTCACCGACCGTACCGACCATCAGCTCGCCGTGCAGGGCGCGGGCGATGGCCTGCAGGTTCTGCTTGCCGTCCTGCTGGCCAAGGATCTTGCCGCTGTACGGGTCGACGAACACGTTCAGCTCGCGGCCACCGTCATGCACCACGAACTGCGCGCTGCGCTCGGCATTGATCGGCGGCAGGTACTGGCCGACATGGCCTTTCGGGTAGGCCTGGCGCACTTCGGCCAGCAGCGTGTCGGCGCCCTGTCGATGATGGCCGGCTTCGACCACCATCAAGTCACGGTACAGCAGCGGGTCGAGCTGCGGCTTGAACAGGTAGATGATCCCGGTGATCGCCAGCAGGATCATGAACGGGGCGACGAACAGCCCCGCATAGAAGTGCCAACGCCAGGCCAGGTTGTAGAAGTTGATGCGTGTTCCTCTCATGGGAACCTCCCGTTTGACCAGCTGATGAGCGCGACCGAAGCCGCGCCCGTTGTTGTTGTCAGAAGCTGAAATCGACCTTGGTCGAGTAGGTCCTGCCTGGCTCGTTGACCGGCTGTGGATCATTGGCCGGGTAGCCGAACCCGGCATTCCCGGCCAGGTTCAGGTGCTCGGCGTAGGCCTTGTCGAACAGGTTGTCGACCCCTGCGCTGAGCTTGAGGTTGTGGTTCACCTTGTAGGCGCCGTTGAGCGAGAACACGCCGAAGCCGGCGCTCTTGTCGTAGTCCTTGCCGACCACGTTGCCCTGGTTCTCGGCGATGCGGTTCTGCTCCGCCACCAGGCGCCACAGGGCACCGGCGCTCCAGCTGTCGCGGCTGTAGGTCAGGCCCAGGCGGCTTTCCAGCGGCGGCATCTGTGGCAGTGCCTTGCCGTCGCTGCTGTTCTTGCCCCAGGCGTAAGCCAGGGTGGCATCGGCCTTCCAGCGCTCGGTGAGCTTGTAGGCCGCGCCCAGTTCGCCGCCCATGATGCGGGCATCGATGTTCTGAGCCTGGGAGGTGCTCATGCCCATCATCCCGGTGCGGTAGTCGAACAGGATGTAGTCGCGGATCTGCCCGACGTAGCCCGAGGCCCAGGCCTCCAGGCGCTCGTCGCGGTACTGGATGCCGAAGTCGAGCTGGGTGGTCTTCTCTGGCTTGATGCCGTCGAACGCGTTGGCCGCACCGGGTGGCGCCAGCTTGGGCGAGAACAGCTCCCAGTAGTCCGGGAAGCGCTCGGCGTGGCCGAGGCCGATGTAGGTGGTGGCGGGGATCGCCGTCAGGTCGTGCTCGTAACGTATGAAGCCGCTGGGCAGCGTGTCGGCGCGGGTGTCGCCTTGGGTCGGGCTGCCCTTGCGGAAGTCCCGGGCCGAGGCACGGTCCAGCCGGGCACCGGTGATCAGCCGGTCTTCGCCGGTGACGTACCAGGTGAGCTCGCCGAAAGCACCATAGTTGTGGAAGTCGGCGTCCTTGGTCCAGGGCTTGCCCTTGTGCGCATCGACGCCCATGCCACCGCGCTGGCGGTGTTCGTTGGTCTGCGCGTCGATGCCGCCAATCAGTTGCACATCCGCCCAGCGCCAGGTGGCCTTTAGGCGAGCGCCCAGCGTGCGGCGGTCGACGTTGCTGACCATGGGCATGCCCATCATGCCGGTGCCTGATGGCGTGCGCAGGCTGTAGTTGTCCATCACGTGGTCGGCGTAGTTGTAGTAGACCTGTGCCTCGACCTTGTCGAGCACCTCGCCGAGGTTGGACTTCTCGAAGCGCAGGCCCAGGCTCTCGCGCTTGAACTGCGAGCCGTCCATGCCACGGCCGGCATAGCGTGCCTCGCCGTCACCCTTGCCGGCGGTGAGTTCGAGCAGTGTGTCCTGATCGGGGGTCCAGCCCAGGGCCACGTCGCCGTTCCATTTCTCCCAGCGCGAAGGCACGGTGTCGCCGTTGCCATCCTGGTAATCGTCCGAGTGCGACTGGTTGCCGACGAAGCGCGCATAGCCCTGGCTGTTGCCGGCCGCAGCATCGAGCACCTTGTCGAAGCGGCCATTGGAGCCGGCCAGCAGGCTGGCGTTGACCCGGCTGCCGAGGGTGCCGAACTGCTCCGGCTCGCGTTCGAAGAGGATGGTGCCCGCCGAGCCGCCTGGCCCCCAGATCACGCTTTGCGGGCCTTTGATCACGGTCAGGCGGTCGTAGGTTTCCGGGGCGATGTAGGAGGTCGGGGCGTCCATACGGTTGGGGCAGGCGCCGAGCATCACGCCGCCGTTGGTAAGGATGTTCAGGCGCGAGCCAAACATGCCACGCAGCACCGGGTCGCCATTGGTGCCGCCGGCGCGTATGGCGGAAAAGCCAGGGATGGTCTTCAGGTAGTCGGCACCATCACTGGCCGGCACGGGTTGGCGCGGGTCCTTGGGGTTGGTGACCACGGTCAGTGGCGAGCTCGGTGCCAGCGCGGTGATCACCGTCGGGCTCAGCTCGGTGTCGGGGCTTTCATGGCCAGGAGCGGCAGCCAGCGCCACAGGGGCGAGCAGCGAGCCGCACAGCGCGGCGAATGTCCCTCGCAGGGAAGAAGCTAAAACAGGGGTGCAGCCGGACATAATGATTCCAGTCGATCAGTCATGAGTGTGCGCGAAGCCTCCTGGCTCCGGGCGATAACGGGAGTTCAGACGCTGATCGAAAGAGGCGGCGCGCGGCTGCGCGCACCGGGGAACACGGCCTGCCGGGCATGGCCCTGGCGCGTAGAGGTGGGCAGGGTTGTGGGGGGAACGGCACTGGCGACGCTGAGCGGGCTGAGGGTTTGTGGCAAGGCCGGGCAGTTGAACAGCAGACTGCAGTAGCCGCACTTTTCCCACATCACATGCAACTGGCCATCGTTATCGTGGCCGTGATGGGTATCGCTGCCCGCCGGCATGGACATCGACATGTCCATCGGCATGCTCATGCCGGCATGGTGGTCCATCGGCATCGACTGGGAAATCAGCGGGCCGATAAAGATCATCCACATGGCGAACAGGCTCAGCCAGCCGCCACCGGCGCGCCTGCGTTCAGGGCGGGTGGTACGGCTGAGGCTGTTGCGTGGCAGGCTCATGCTGGCGAGCGCCGGTCAGCGGGGGTCAGTGCGCGTGTTCGTGGGCCTGGGGCTGGTCTGCCGGTGCCTGTTTCTGTACGGCCACGTCGACGGTGACGTCACCTGCTTTCTCGAAGTGCAGGGTCAGCGGGAAGCGCTTGCCGTCGGTGAGCAGGCTGCGGTCCTTGGGCTGCATCAGCATCACGTGGTAAGCGCTGGGGGCGAACACCAGGTCTTTGCCGGCAGGCACTGCCACGCTTTGTACCTGCTGCATCTTCATCGCGCCGCTGGCGCTCATGGCGTGCTCATGCAGTTGCGCGTCATCGCTGATCGGGCTGTCGACACTGAGCAGACGGTCATCGGCCTTGCCGTTGTTGTGCACGACGAAATAGGCAGCGACGTTAGGGGCGTTGGGCGGCAGTTGCAGCGACCACGGGTGAGCGATGTGCAGGTCGCCCACGCTGTATTCATGGGCGTTGGCGTAGGCGCCGGGCAGCAACAGGGCAGCCAGTACAAGAGCTTGCTTGAGCATGGTGTGTCTCCGATCAGTGAGGTTCAGGCTGACAGCATGAAGAACTCAGACCAGCGGAGAGGCGCGGGGGTTGAGCGCGGGCCATAGTTGGCGAGGCGTGGGTTGGTAACTGGCGGGTGGCGGCTCGCGCCCGGCCAACAGCGTCGGCGGGTTGTGCAGTTGCGGCGGATAACCTGGCAGGGCCAGCAGTGGGGCAGCGCCCGAACAGCACCAGCAGTGCTGCATGTTGGAGTGCTGATCGCTTTGGCTACCGAGGTCGATCTTGGCCAGGGCCTGGACATCGACCTTGGCCTTGCCAGCCACGCTGGAACAGAAAGCCCCCCACAGCAGCTGCTCGGCCGGGCCATTGGGCGCGGCAGAAGACAGCGGCATGGCCAGCAGGTTGAACAGCACTGCAAGGCAGGCTATCCAGGCAATGTGCCGACGTGGGGGCATGGAGAGATCCGGTCAGGAATCGTGGAAGGTATTGTAAGGCGGAGTATAGGTAAAAATGATGGGGTGCGGTGAAGTGACGCAGACCGGCTGGTTCGGGGCTGCAAAACAGCCCCGGCATATTCAAGCCTTGTTGCGGCCCAGCAGGCCCCGCACGGTTTCCTGCAAGTCCGCTGGCAGCACCACGACCTTGGCATTGCTGCTGTTGGCCAGGTTCTCCATGGCCCCTACATAACGCTCGCCAAGCAGGTACATGGCCGGTACGGTCTCGTTACCCACCGCTTCCTTGACCAGCGAGATCGCCCGCGCCGAAGCCTCGGCCAGGTTGATCTGCGCTTCGGCATCCAGCCTGGCCGATTGCAGGCGCGCCTCGGCTTCGAGGATCGCCGCCTGCTTGGCACCTTCGGCGCGGGTCACGTCGGCTTTGCGTTCACGCTCGGCGGCCGCCTGGCGCTCCATGGCCAGTTGCATGTTCTGCGAAGGCTTGATGTCCTGGATCTCGACCGATCGTACGGTCACGCCCCAGTCTTCGGTCTGCTCGGACATCGCCTCGCGCAGGCGCGCCTTGATCTGTTCGCGGCTGGACAGCGCCTCGTCCAGGTCCATGGCGCCGACGATGGCGCGCAGCGAGGTCATGGTCAGGCTGGTGACGGCGAACGAGAAATTCTGCACGCCATAGGAGGCCTTCTGTGGGTCGACCACCTTGGCGAAGCACAGGGCGTTGGCGACGATCACCGCGTTGTCCTTGGTGATGATTTCCTGCTCCTGCACGTCGAGGATGATGTCCTTGGTCGGCAGGCGATAGGCGACCACGTCCATGTACGGGATGACGATGTTCAAGCCTGGCTTGAGGGTGTTGTGGTAGCGGCCCAGGCGCTCGACGATCCATTCCTCGCCCTGGGGCACGATGCGCACCCCCTTGAACACGGTGATCAGGACGAACAGGGCGAGGGCGCCGACGACGATGAGACTGGTCATGATGAAAACTTCCTTTTAAATGCCAATTCAGGCCCGGACGACCCGGGCGGTGTTGCCTTCGATGGCGACGAGGCGCACACGCTCGCCTGCCGGGATGTCGCCGTCGGCGACGCAAGTCCATTCCTCGTTGCCGAGCAGCGGCTTCTGGAAGCGGACGCGGCCTTTCTGGAATTGCGAGACGCTGCTGGTCAGCAACCCGACTTCACCGATCACGCTGTCGGCGGTCCAGCGCACGTCCGGCTGCTTGCGCTTGAACAGCTTGAACCAGAGGAACGTGGTCACCGAGGAGAACAGCACCCACAGCAGCACCTGCATGTCCAGCTGCAGGGCGGGGGCGGCCAGGGCGATGAGCGAAACCAGCACGGCACCGATGCCGAACCAGATGATGAAGAACGTGGGCAGGACCAGCTCGAGCAGGATCAGGCCGATACCGAAGACCAGCCAGATCCACCATTGCATTTCCATATGAACGACGCCTTCCGGAGGGGAGGCACAAAGTCTAAGGCGCACAGTGGGCGAAAGGCCACTTGGAAATTTCTGAGCGTTTCCTTGCCGATGAGCAGGTGATGAGTAGGAAATTTCCGCGTTAGGCCTGACCTGCAGGATTGACCAGCCAGTCTTCAACTCTCAAACCTGGGACTCGTTGAAATTCACGCAGGTTGTTGGTTACGAGCACCAGCCCCCGAGCCCGGGCATGGCCAGCTATCAGTTGGTCGAATGGGCCGATCGGTGTACCAGCCCTCGCCAGTTCTGCACGTAGTTGGCCACTGTGTTCGGCAGCATGGCTATCGTAATCGAGTACTTCCAGGCGGGCAGCGAAGCCTTCCACTATCGAAAGATTACGCTCGGGGTGTGCTGACTTCTCTGCGCCGTACACCAGCTCCATCAACGTAACGGTACTGATTGCCAGCTGACCGTGGTGGCGGTTGAAGGCTTCACGAACCAATTGTGGCTTGTTCTTGATAGTGAAGATGCAGATGTTCGTGTCGAGCATGTACCTGAGCATTAAAACCCTTCGCGTTCCTGGTCGGCAGGTTGATCACGGCTGGCCATGAAGTCTGTACTTGCGTCGTTGCCGTCAAACCAGCTGTCCCATGCCTCCCCAGCTGGGCTGATGATGCGGGTTCGCCCCACGGCAACGATGTCTACGCGGGTCACTTCATCGGGAAGGGCAACGGATTTCGGCAAACGGATGGCCTGGCTGCGGTTACTTTTGAAGACTGCACCTTGCTCCATGATGGGCCTCCTTGGAAGCAGCAAACTGTGACTGGAGTTTAAGTGAGAGGACGTATATGTCAACGGGATATACGTTTTGACTTCATTACAGGCAGTCCTTGATCTTGGCCAGCAATAGACCTGCCTGGGTGAATTCCCGATCCACGGCAGGCAATGTCGGACGCTTCAGGACCACCACCGGCACCCCGCGTTCCCGTGCCACGTCGAGCTTTGGTTCGGTCGCCACGCTGCCGCTGTTCTTGCTGACCAGTACATCGATGCGACAACGTTCGAACAGTGCCCGCTCGTCCTCGATGTGAAACGGCCCACGCGCGCCGATCACCTCGCAGCGCTCATTGCCCGCACAGGCTTCCAGCGCGCGCAAGGTCCAGAACTGCTCCGGGGGAATCTCGGCAAGGTGCTGCAGTGGCTCGCGGCCAAGCGTGAACAATGGTCGTCTGAACGGCTTGAGCGCCTCGATCAGCGCCGCCCAGTCTTCCACTTCACGCCAGTCGTCCCCCGGCTGTGCCTGCCAGGCCGGGCGGCGCAAGGCCCAGCAGGGAATGCCGGCCGCCCGTGCAGCGCTGACAGCGTTGCGGCTGATCTGCGCCGCATAGGGGTGAGTGGCGTCGATCAGCAGGGTGATGCCGGCTTCACGCAGGTATGCGGCCAGGCCGTCAGCGCCGCCATAGCCACCGACCCGCACCTGGCAAGCGAGGTCCTGCGGCACGCGGCCGATGCCGGCCAGGCTGTAGACATGCTCGGGGCCGAGATGACGGGCGATGGCCAAGGCTTCGGTGACGCCACCGAGCAGCAGGATTCGGCGGTTCATTGCACACCTGCCTTGCCAACGATGCCGCCCTGGCGGTCGATGGCAAACACTTCGACGTGCACCTGAGCCGGCACCACGCTGCGGGCGAAAGCCAGGGCATGGGCGCACACCGTGTCGCCCAGGGCGATGCCGGCGGCATGTGCCAGGGCCAGCGCCTGCTGGCTGGTGTTGGCGGCGATGATGGCCGCCTGCAGCTGCGCATCGGCACCGATTTCAGCGGCCCAGCCTGCCAGCTGCGGCAGGTCGATGCTGGAGTGGCGGCTGTGCAGGTCCATGTGGCCGGCAGCCAGCTTGCTGATCTTGCCGAAACCGCCGCACAGGGTCAGGCGTGGCACCGGCACCTTGCGTACGTGCTTGAGCACGGCGCCGACGAAGTCGCCCATCTCGATCAGGGCGATCTCGGGCAGGTTGTAGACGCGGCGCATGGTGTCTTCGCTGGCGTTGCCGGTGCAGGCGGCGATGTGGGTGTAGCCATTGGTGTGGGCGACGTCGATGCCCTGGTGGATCGAGGCGATATAGGCCGAGCAGGAAAAGGGCCGGACGATGCCGCTGGTGCCCAGGATCGACAGCCCACCGAGGATGCCCAGGCGCGGGTTCATGGTCTTCAGCGCCAGCGCTTCCCCGCCTTGCACATTGACCGTGACCTCGAAGCCGCCCGGGTAGCCGCAATCGTCGGCCAGCTGCTGCAAGTGCTCGCTGATCATCCGCCGTGGTACTGGATTGATCGCCGGCTCACCGACTGCCAGTACCAGGCCGGGGCGGGTGACGGTACCAACGCCCTGGCCTGCGACGAAGCGTATGCCGGGCTGCGCCTGCAAGCGGATCTGGCTGTAGAGCAGGGCGCCGTGGGTGACGTCTGGGTCGTCGCCGGCATCCTTGAGTGTGCCCGCCTCGGCACGCTCGCCGACCAGGCGGCAGAACTCCAGGCGCATCTGCACCACCTTGCCCTTGGGCAGGGTGATGCTCACCGCATCGTCGCACTGGCCGGTCAGCAGCAACTTGGCAGCGGCGAGGCTGGTGGCGGTGGCGCAGCTACCGGTGGTCAGGCCACTGCGCAGGGGCGCGGGTTGCTCGCGGGTTTCTTCACGCATCGAGGGGTTTCACCACGTCGAGCAAGGTGATCGGCAACGCCTGGCGCCAGGTGTCGAAGGCACCCAGCGGCTGGGCCTGGGCAACATGGATACGGGTCAGCTCGCCACCGTGCTGTTCACGGAAGTGCGCCAGGGCCAGCTCGCTTTGCAGGGTCACTGCATTGGCCACCAGCCGCCCACCGGGGCGCAAGCGGTCCCAGCACCGCGGCAACACGCCTTCGCGGGTCACGCCGCCACCAATGAAAATCGCGTCCGGGCGTTCCAGTTCGGCCAACGCGTCGGGTGCCTTGCCGCGAACCAGCTGAAGGCCTGGCACGCCGAGGACATCGCGGTTGTATTCGATGAAGCCTTGGCGACTTTCGTCGGCTTCGATGGCGAGGGTGCGGCAGGCCGGGTGAGCACGCATCCATTCGATGCCGATCGAGCCACAGCCGGCACCGACATCCCACAGCAACTCACCGGGCTGCGGCGCCAGGCGCGCCAGGGTGATCGCACGCACATCGCGCTTGGTCAGCTGGCCGTCATGGCGGAAGGCGCTGTCTGGCAGCCCGGGCACGCGTGACAGCGGCATGGCATTCGGGCTGATCAGGCACTCGATGGCGACCAGGTTGAGGGCGGCGATTTCGCTGTGGGGCCAGTCATCGGCGGTGCCGCAGAGATGACGCTCGGCCGCACCACCAAGGTGTTCCAGCACGTGCAGGCGGCTGGGCCCGAAACCGCGTTCGCGTAATAGTGCGGCGATGGCCGCAGGGCTGTCGCCGTCATTGCTCAGCACCAGCAGGCGCTGGCCGCTGGATAGCTGGGCATTGAGCGTCGCCAGCGGGCGTGCAACCACGGACACCACCTGCACGTCCTGCAGCGGCCAGCCCAGGCGGGCAGCAGCCAGGGCACAGGAAGAGGGCATCGACAGCACCTGCATTTCTTCGGCCGCCACCTGGCGCGCCAGGCTGGCGCCGACGCCATAGAACATCGGGTCACCGCTGGCCAGTACGCAGGTCGGCTCACCGCGCAGTGCCAGTACCGGGGCGAGGGAGAATGGCGTTGGCCAGTCTTGCCGCTCGGCACTGATGCAACGCGGCAGCAGGGCCAGCTGGCGCGGGCTGCCGATGATCCGCGTGGCGCCCAGCAGGGCGCGCCGGGCCTGTTTGCCCAGGCCGCTGAAGCCGTCTTCGCCGATGCCTACTACTGTCAGCCAGGGGGTCATTGATACCTCTTTGGGGTCTGGGGCTGCTGTGCAGCCCATCGCGACACAAGGCCGCTCCTACAGGGGCGGTGATGCCTGTAGGAGCGGCCTTGTGTCGCGATGGGGCGCACAGCGCCCCCAAAATTTCAGCTCAAACGCTGTTGAAGCTCGACCACCGGCTTTTCATGCCGCCGGGCAAAGCAGGCATAATACCGCGCCTTCTACACTCAAGCGCACTTTCAGCGATTGCCGGACGCCCCTTTGACGCCAGCCAACACGCCCGTAGCATCACCCCGTCCCTCGGCCTGCCCGGGGTTGTGGCGCATCGTCAGCGCCCGTGACGGTGGCATTTGCCGTATCAAGCTGCCCGGCGGCCTGCTGCTGGCCGACCAGGCCGATGCGGTGGCGGCGGCAGCCGAGCGTTTTGCGGGCGGGGTGATCGAAGCCACCAACCGCGGCAACCTGCAGATCCGCGGCATCGGCAGCGATCATGCCGGGCTGGTCGACAGCCTGCTGGCCGCCGGCCTTGGTCCGCGTGATGCAGCCAGCGATGACGTGCGCAACCTGATGCTCAGCCCCTTGGCTGGCCATGATCCGTCGATGCTGCTGGATGTACGCCCCTTGGCCGGGCAGATCCTCGACCTGCTGCAAGACACGCCGCGCTTCCATCAGCTGTCGGCCAAGTTCGCCGTGCAGCTCGATGGGGGTGAAGGCGTGGCGATGCTCGATCACCCTCACGACCTGTGGCTTTCGGCACTGCGCCTGGAGCAGCGCGACTGGCTGGCATTTGGCTTGGCCAGTTGCCCGGCCGATGGTCCGGTATTGGGCGCGGTGTCACTGGAGCAGGGGCTGGAGCTGGTGCGCGCAGTGCTCGATCGCTTCCTCGATCTGGCCAGCCCTGAGCAGTCGCGCATGCGCCAGCTGCTGCAAGGTTGCCGGGTCGATGCCTTCATCGACGGTCTCGGCTTGCAAGTACGTCGCGATGCCGCCGTGATCGAGTGGCGGCGCAAAGGCGCCCAATGCCCATGGCTGGGTGCCGTGGCACAACAGCAGGGCATGGCCTTGGGCGTCGCCCCGCCGTTGGGCCGCCTGTCACCGGCCATGTTGCGTGGCGCTGCCCGGGTGGCCCGCCAATGGGGTGACGGCAGCCTGCGCCTGAGCCCGTGGCAAAGCCTGATGCTGACCAACATCGCCGCTGTCGACCTCGAACAGGCTCGCGTCCAGCTGGCGGCACTGGGCCTGCTCTGCCAGGCCGACGAGCCCTTGGCGCGGATGGTCGCCTGCACCGGCAGCAGTGGCTGCGCCAAGGCCCAGGCCGAGACCAAGGCCGATGCCGTCGAGCTGGCGGCGCTGTTGGGCAGTGGCGTGCCCGGCAGCGTGCATTTGTCCGGCTGCCCCCGTTCCTGTGCCGTGGCCCATGTCGCCCCGGCTACCTTGCTGGCCCGTTCACCGGGCCGCTATGACCTCTATTTGCGTGACGCGCACCTGCCGGGCCTGGGTGCCCTGCGCGCCACCGACCTTACCTTGAATGAAGCAGGCGCCATGCTCGCCCTGCCGACGGAGCACCTTGATGATTGACTACATCCGCGATGGTCAGGAGATCTATCGCAATTCCTTCCGGATCATCCGCGAGGAAGCCCGGCTCGAGCGGATTCCCGCAGACCTGGAAAAACTCGCCGTGCGCGTGATCCATGCCTGCGGCATGGTCGAGGCCATCGATGGCCTGCAGTTCTCCGAAGGTGCCGGCCGCGCAGGCCGTGAAGCCCTGGCCAATGGTGCGCCGATCCTCTGCGACGCACACATGGTCGCCGAAGGCATCACCCGCGCGCGCCTGCCCGCCAACAACCCGGTGATCTGCACCTTGCGCGACCCCAGCGTGCCAGGCCTGGCCAAGGAGGTCGGCAACACCCGCTCCGCCGTTGCCCTGGAGCTGTGGCGCCCGCATCTGGAGGGCAGCGTGGTGGTGATCGGCAATGCCCCGACTGCGCTGTTCTACCTGCTGGAGATGATCGATGCCGGGGCGCCCAAACCCGCCCTGATCCTCGGCTTCCCGGTCGGCTTCGTCGGTGCCGCCGAGTCCAAGGCGATGCTCGCCGCCGACAGCCGCGGCGTGCCATTCGTGATCATGCAAGGCCGCCTGGGCGGCAGCGCAATGGCCGCTGCCGCAGTCAACGCCCTGGCCACGGAGGTGGAGTGATGGCGCCGCGCGGACGACTGCTGGGCCTGGGCGTTGGCCCCGGCGACCCTGAACTGATCACCGTCAAGGCCCTGCGCCTGCTGCGCGAGGCGCCGGTGGTGGCGTACTTCGTGGCCAAGGGCAAGCGCGGCAACGCCTTCGGCATCATCGAGGCCCACCTGCAAGCCGAGCAGACCCTGCTGCCGCTGGTGTATCCGGTCACGACCGAGGCACTGCCGGCGCCGCTGTCCTACGAACAGGTGATCAGCGATTTCTACGATGAAGCGGCCGTGCAGGTGGCCGAGCACCTGGATGCCGGCCGTGACGTGGCGGTGATCTGCGAAGGTGACCCGTTCTTCTACGGCTCCTACATGTACCTGCACGACCGGCTTGCCCAGCAGCATGAGGCCGAAGTGGTCCCGGGGGTCTGTTCGATGCTCGGTGGTGCCTCGGTGCTTGGCGCGCCGCTGGTGTACCGCAACCAGAGCCTGTCGGTACTGTCGGGCGTGCTGCCCGCCGAAGAGCTCAAGCGTCGCCTGGCAGACGCCGATGCGGCGGTGATCATGAAGCTGGGCCGCAACTTCCCGAAGGTGCGCCAGGTACTTGCCGAACTCGGCCTGGACGGGCGTGCGCTGTACGTCGAGCGGGCGACCATGGCCAACCAGAAGATCGTGCCGCTGGATGAGGTGGACCCACAGTCTTCGCCGTACTTCTCGCTGATCATCGTACCGGGGGAAAAATGGCAGGGCTGAACAGGCAACAGGCAGCGGCCATCGTCATCCTGGGGGCAGGCAGCCTGGCCACGGCGCAGCGCATCCAGCAGCGTTATCCACAGGCGACCGTCTACGGCCTGCGCGGTCGGGTCGAGGGCGCCGATCAGTACTACGACAGCTTTGGCGATACCCTGCGCATGCTCTACCAGCAGGCCACCCCGATCATCGCGCTGTGTGCTGCCGGCATCGTCATCCGCAGCCTGGCCAGCCTGCTCGATGAGAAAGGTGCGGAGCCGCCAGTGCTGGCCGTGGCCGAGGACGGTAGCGCGGTGGTGCCGTTGTTGGGTGGCCTGAGCGGGGTCAACCTCATGGCTCGCGAACTCGGCGAGGCGCTGGGGGTGGCTGCAGCGATCACCACCAGTGGTGAACTGCGCTTCGGCACCTGCCTGCTCAACCCGCCCGAGGGCTATGCCCTGGCGGACCTCGAGCAGGGCAAGCGCTTTGTCTCGGACCTGCTGGCCGGCGAAAGCGTGCGTATCGAGGGTGATGCCCCCTGGCTTGCGCAGGCGCAACTGCCGGCCAGTGAAACCGCCCGGCGCACCATCCATGTCGGCAGTGACGCGCGCGTGGCCAGCCGTGACGAGTTGCTGATCCACCCACGCTCGGTGGTGGTGGCGCTCGCCGCAGGCGCGCCCGGCCTGGCCGAACAGGTACGTGGCGCCTTGCGTGAGGCCGGCATTGCCGAGCCCTCGCTGGCGTGTCTGCTGGTCGCCGAGCAGGCGATGGCCGAGCCGTTGCTGCACGAGGCCGCCGCAGAACTGGGCGTCGTGCTGCGCTTCGCGGCCATGAACGGCACCTTGGCCAGCATGGCGGCCGAGGCTTTGCCCGAGGCGCGCCTGATCGAGCAGCCGGGCCTGGTCATCGCTGCGGCGCCGTTGCCGGTCGACCCGGCACGGTTGGCTCGCAAGCGCGGTCGCCTGGCAGTGATCGGCCTTGGCCCAGGGGCGGCCGAGCTGATGGTGCCGGCGGTGAAAGCCGAGCTTGCGCGTGCCGAGGACATCCTTGGCTACGAGACCTACGTGCGCATGGCGGGGCCGTTCCGTGACGATCAGGTGCAGCACTGCACCGACAACCGGGAAGAGATGCAGCGTGCCCGGCATGCCTTCGAGCTGGCGGCCCAGGGCCGTTCGGTGGTGGTGGTGTCGTCGGGCGACCCTGGTGTGTTCGCCATGGCCGCAGCGGTGCTCGAAGCCCTGCATGAGTCCTGCGACCCTGCCTGGCACCGTGTCGACCTGCAGATCCTGCCAGGGGTATCGGCTTCGCTGGCAACCGCCGCGCAAGCTGGCGCGCCCTTGGGGCATGACTTCTGCGTGATGTCGCTGTCTGACAACCTCAAACCCTGGTCGATCATCGAAAAGCGCCTGGACCTGGCGGCCCAGGCGGATCTGGTGCTGGCCTTCTACAATCCGATTTCCAGGTCCAGGCCGCATCAGCTAGGCACGGCACTGGAGATCGTGCGCCGGCACCGGGATGCACAGACGCCGGTGGTGCTGGGGCGCGATATCGGCCGGCCGGGGCAGACGCTCAGGGTGGTGAGCCTGGCCGAGCTGACGCCGGAGATGGTCGACATGCGTACCATGGTGCTGGTCGGTTCCTCCACGACCTGCGCCTTCGACCGTGCCAGTGGCGGTCAATGGGTCTACACCCCGCGTTGGTACCCCGCCGCGCCCTGAACCTGAGGGCTAACCGACCAGGTAGCCCTTGATCCCGGTAAAGATGATCTGCGCCGCCAGGGCGCAGACGAATAGCCCCATCAGGCGGCTGACGATCTGCAGGCCCTGGTCACCGAGCAGTTTTTCGATGCCGTGCGAGAGGTACAACACCAGGCCGACGGTGAAGCTGGCCAGAGCGATGCTGACAATGGCCAGCAGCTTGTCGTCCCAGTGCGGTTGGCCCACGCCCATCACCAGCAGGGCCCCGATGGTGCCGGGGCCCACGGTGAGCGGGATGGTGAGTGGCACGATGGTCACGTCCTGTTGCACGTTGTCGGCCTGCACAGCCGGTTTGCCCTGGGCCATGCCCAACGCCGAGATGAACAGTACGCTGCCCGCACCGATGCGGAAGGCGTCGGCGGTGATACCGAAAATCCCGAAGATCACCCTGCCGAACAGGTACAGCAGCACGCTGGCCACCAGCGCGGCAAAGGCGACCTTCCAGGCCAGCTGTTTGCGCTCTTTGCTGGAGTGACCACGGGTCAGGCTGATGAAGCACGACAGCACGAAGAACGGGCTATAGAGCACCAGCATCTTCAGGTAGACACTGAACAAGTCATGCAGCATGGGATGATCCTTGGGGGATAAGGGTGGCGTGCAGGAGTCTGGTTACGAGCTGTGCGCCGGATCAGCTTTGGCTTCGCGCTGATTGGCCCAGTACTGGATCAACTCGCGCAACTGTGACAGCTCAACCGGCTTGGCCATGTGGCCGTCCATGCCGGCCAGCCGTGCGCGCTCCTTGTGCTCAGCCAGTATATGCGCGGTCAGCGCCACCACCGGGGTGCGCTGACGCTGGTTGGTGGTTTCCCAGGCACGCAACTGCTGGGTCGCGGAGAAACCGTCCAGTACCGGCATTTCGCAGTCCATCAACACCAGGTCGTAACGCTGCGCCTTCATCGCCTGCAAGGCCTCTTCGCCGTTGCTGGCGGTATCGGGCTCCAGGTTGAGCTTGCCGAGCATGCCGCGGATGACCTTGGTCGAGATACTGTTGTCTTCGGCCACCAGTACCCGGAAGTCGCTCGGCAACTCAAGCGCGCCCTGCGCGCCGGGCATCGCAGCCGGCACGGCCTGATCGCGGCCACGCTGGGCCAGTTCTTCGGCCAGGGTTGTCTTGAGCGTATAACCGGCAACCGGCTTGGCAAGGATGCGCTTGATCCCGGCATTACGTGCGATGACCTTGCTGGGCGCGTTGCTGATACCGGTGAGCATGACCACCAGGATGTCGTGGTTCAGGCTCGGGTCTTCCTTGATCTTGGCCGCCAGCTGCATGCCAGTCATGCCCGGCATGTTCTGGTCCAGCAACACCGCATCGAAATAGTCGCGCAGGTGCGCCTTGGTCCGCAGCAGGGCCAGCGCCTCCTTGCCCGATGGCACCGCGCTGACATTCATGCCCCAGGCGCTGCACTGCTGCACCAGGACTTTGCGGCAGGTGTCGTTGTCGTCGACCACCAGGACCCGGGCGTCGCGTAACGGGCCGTCCAGGTCTGCCGGGGGCTGCTCCAGGCGTGATGGATCGAGCGGCAAGGTCAGCCAAAGGGTATTGCCCATGCTGGTGCTGCTCTTGATGCCGAACTCGCCTTGCATCAGGCCGATCAGCTGCTTGGCGATGACCAGCCCGAGGTGGCCGCCAAGCTTGTTGCTGGAAAGGAAGTGGTGGCTGTGCAGCTCGGCCTGCAGCAAGGCCTCGCGCTCGGCCGCAGGCAGCGGCTCGCCACTGTCCTGCACGGCAATGCGCAGGCGTGGGATTTCACCGCGCTGATCCAGCGCGACTACCAGCAGGATTTCGCCCTGGGAGGTGTTCTTCAGGGCATTTTCCAGCAGGCTCGACAAGGCTTGGCGCAGACGTGTCGGGTCGCCGCTGATGACCCGCGGCACCTGCGGCTGGGTGAAACTGATCAGCTCGATGTTCTGCTGCTCGGCCTTGGCGCGGAAAATGTTCAGGCAGTCTTCGATCAGGGCATTGAGGTCGAACTGCACGTCATCCAGCTCGATCTGCCGCGATTCGAGCTTGGAAATGTCGAGAATCTCGTTGATCAGCGTCAGCAGCTCGTTGCCGGCGCTGTGAATGGTCTGTACATAGTCGCGTTGCTTGACCGACAGTGGCGTGCCGAGCAGCAGTTCGGTCATGCCCAGTACACCGTTCATGGGGGTACGGATTTCGTGGCTGATCTTGGCCAGGAACTCCGCCTTGGCGTTGATCTCGGCATCGCTGGCCGCCAGCGCACGGCTGGCGCGGAAGCGTTCTTCGCTGATGCGCCGCAGGCGCTCACTGACGGCCAGGTTGAGCAGCAAGCCACTGACCACGGTCATGCCCAGGAGGATGCACAGCAGCCAAGGCGTCGAAGTGCGGGTCAGGCCCAGCAGGGCGGGCAGCAGCACCAGGCCGCCAAGGTTGAATACCAGCATGGCGACGCTGAACAGCCGTGCCGGTGCATAGCCCTTGTACCAGTGGTAGCTGCTGGCCGTCAGCATGGTCACGCTGCCGACGGCCAGCAGGGCATACGTCATCAGGTTCAGCGGCAGGGTATCGACAAACAGCAGGACCAGCCCGCTGACCGCTGCGACCAGCATTTCGCCCTGCAGCAGGCGGTTGAGCCGCGGTGAGTTGCAGGGAGAGAAGAAATGCTGGGTGAAATACAGCCCCGACAGCCCGGCCAGAACCAGGGTCAGGTAGGCCGCCGGGGTTTGCGCGCTGTGCCACAGGTGCCACCACGGGCCGCTGAGGTTGAGCAGGATCAGGCCGCTGAGCAGCATCAGCCCGTGGTACAGGGCGAGATACAGGGTAGTGCTGGAGCGGGTGTAGATGAAGCGGATCAGGTTATGCAGGATGAGCATCACCAGGCCGCCGAACAGCATGCCGAACAGCAGGGGTTGGCCATGGTCGGAGGCGGCTACCGCTGCGGGTTCCAGGCTTATCGCCGGGCGCAGCTGGTGCTCCGAGACCAGGCGCAGGTAAATGTCCAGCGCGTGCTGGCTGTTGGGCAAGGGCAATACATGGTCGCTGCCGCGCAGGGTCGGGCTGCCGTTACCGGCCTGGCGGCCGTGGTGCAGTTGGCGCAGCAGCCTGTCGCCATCGAGGGCGTAGAGGTCGAGGCGCGACAAGTCAGGAGCGAAGATGCGCAGCAGTTGCTCCTGGTCACCCGGTTCCAGGCGATAGTGCAACCACAGGGCTTGTTCAGCCGGTGCGGCATCGAGTTCGCCAAGGGTGGTAGGGCTGAACTGGCTGCGATAGCGATCGGAACGCACGTCGCTCAATTGCAGGTTGGCCTGTTCATCGAGCAGAACGGACCAGCCTCCGCCCTGTTCGGCCGAAGCCGGCAACAGGCAGAGCAGGGTCAGCAAGCTGACGATCAGAGCTGTGGCAATCCGAAGCCGACGCACTACGAGATCCCTTCCTAGCCGATGTGCCAGATACTAACTATGCGCGGCGCGCCAAGCCGAAGGCAAGGCCCCCATGGGGCCCTGTCGACGAGCCGGATGCCGCATGCACAAGGCGCTGCGGCACTCCGGTACCACTTACTGCTGGTGTTCACCGCGCTCGCGAGCGATGGCCCGGTAGCCGATGTCGGTGCGGTAGAAGCTGCCGTTCCAGCTCACTTCCTTGGCCAGGCGGTAGGCCTGCTGCTGGGCATCGGCGACGCTGGCACCCATGGCGGTAGCGCAGAGCACACGGCCGCCGTTGGTGACGACCTGACCGTCCTTCAGCGAGGTACCGGCATGGAACACCTTGCCTTCGATCTTGGCTGCAGCCTCCAGGCCGTTGATCACGTCGCCTTTGGCGTAGTCACCCGGGTAACCGCCGGCAGCCAGCACCACGCCCAGGCTCGGGCGCGGGTCCCACTGTGCTTCGACCTTGTCCAGTGCCTTGGCGAAGGCGGCTTCGACCAGCAGCACCAGGCTCGACTCCAGGCGCAGCATGACTGGCTGGGTCTCAGGGTCGCCGAAGCGGCAATTGAACTCGATGACCTTGGGGTTGCCCGCCTTGTCGATCATCAGGCCGGCATACAGGAAGCCGGTATAGACGTTGCCCTCTTCGGCCATGCCACGCACGGTCGGCCAGATCACCTGGTCCATCACGCGCTGGTGCACGTCCGGGGTAACCACCGGGGCAGGGGAGTAGGCGCCCATGCCGCCGGTGTTCGGCCCGGTATCCTGATCGCCGACGCGCTTGTGGTCCTGGCTGGTGGCCATGGGCAGCACGTTGTGGCCGTCGACCATGACGATGAAGCTGGCTTCCTCGCCGTCGAGGAACTCTTCGATGACTACGCGCGAACCGGCCTCGCCGAAGGCGTTGCCAGCCAGCATGTCACGCACGGCGGCTTCGGCTTCTGCCAGGGTCATGGCGACGATCACGCCTTTGCCCGCGGCCAGGCCGTCGGCCTTGATCACGATCGGGGCACCCTTTTCCTGCAGGTAGGCCAGGGCTGGCTCGATCTCGGTGAAATTCTGGTAGTCGGCGGTCGGGATCTTGTGGCGGGCCAGGAAGTCCTTGGTGAAGGCCTTGGAGCCTTCCAGCTGGGCCGCGCCCTTGGTCGGACCAAAGCAGTCCAGGCCACGGCTGCGGAACAGGTCGACCACGCCGATCACCAGCGGCGCTTCCGGGCCGACGATGGTCAGGTCGACGTTCTTCTCGGCGAAGTCGGCCAGTTGCTCCAGGGCGCAGACGTCGATGGCGACGTTCTCGCATTTCGGCTCGATGGCCGTGCCGGCATTGCCCGGGGCAACGAAGACTTTTTCGACGCGTGGGTCCTGGGCGACTTTCCAGGCCAGGGCGTGCTCACGGCCGCCGCTGCCGATGATCAAAACTTTCATGTCAAAACCTCTGTTTGGCGGAGAACCTCGTCCGCCTGTAGGAGCGGCCTTGTGTCGCGAAAGGACCGCAGAGCGGTCCCGGGATTTTTGCTGTATTGCAAAGGTCCGGGGGCTGCTGCGCAGCCCTTTCGCGACACAAGGCCGCTCCTACAGGGGACCGAGGTTCGGCCGGCCATCTTGATTAGTGGCGGAAGTGGCGCATACCGGTGAACACCATGGCGATGCCCGCTTCATCAGCGGCAGCAATCACCTCGGCGTCACGCATCGAACCACCCGGCTGGATCACGGCGCTGATACCCACTTTAGCCGCATTGTCGATGCCATCACGGAACGGGAAGAACGCGTCGGACGCCATGACCGCACCCTGCACCTGCAGGCCGGCATGCTCGGCCTTGATGGCGGCGATGCGGGCGGAGTTGACGCGGCTCATCTGGCCGGCGCCGACGCCGATGGTCTGGCGCTGCTTGGCGTAGACGATAGCGTTGGACTTGACGAACTTGGCCACTTTCCAGGCGAACACCAGGTCGTGGATCTCTTGCTCGGTCGGTGCACGCTTGGTGACGATCTTCAGGTCATCGGCGGTGATCATGCCGATATCGCGGCTCTGCACCAGCAGGCCACCGTTGACGCGCTTGAAGTCCCAACCGGCAGCGCGCTCGGCTGGCCACTCGCCGCACTCCAGCAGACGCACGTTCTGCTTGGCCGCTACCACGTCGCGGGCAGCCTGGGAGATTTTCGGCGCGATGATCACTTCGACGAACTGACGGTCGACGATGGCCTGGGCGGTTTCGCCGTCCAGCTCGCGGTTGAAGGCGATGATGCCGCCGAATGCCGACTCGGTGTCGGTGGCGTAGGCCAGGTCGTAGGCCTTGCGGATGCCGCCTTCGTCTTCAGGCACAACGGCCACGCCGCACGGGTTGGCGTGCTTGACGATGACGCAGGCTGGCTTGATGAAGCTCTTAACGCACTCCAGCGCGGCGTCGGTGTCGGCCACGTTGTTGAACGACAGTTCCTTGCCTTGCAGTTGCACGGCGGTAGAAATGCTGGCTTCGCCTTTCTTCGCTTCAACGTAGAACGCCGCGCTCTGGTGCGGGTTCTCGCCGTAGCGCATTTCCTGGGCCTTGACGAACTGGCTGTTGAAGGTGCGCGGGAATTCGCTGCGTGCTTCAGTGCTCAGGGTGTCTTTGGCCTGGTCGATGGTGCCCATGTAGTTGGCGATCATGCCGTCGTAGGCAGCAGTGTGCTCGAACGCCTTGAGCATCAGGTCGAAGCGCTGGGCGTAGGTCAGGCCGCCGGCCTTGAGGCCTTCCAGCACGCCGGCGTAGTCGCTGGCGTTGACCACGATGGCGACATCCTTGTGGTTCTTGGCAGCCGAACGGACCATGGTCGGGCCGCCGATGTCGATGTTCTCGATGGCGGTCGGCAAGTCACAGCCTGGCTTGGAAATGGTGGCTTCGAACGGGTACAGGTTGACTGCAACCAGGTCGATCGGCTTGATGCCGTGCTCGTTCATGATGGCGTCGTCGATGCCGCGACGGCCAAGGATGCCACCGTGGATCTTCGGGTGCAGGGTCTTGACCCGGCCATCCATCATCTCGGCGAAGCCAGTGTAGTCGGCCACTTCCACCGCGTTCACGCCGTTGTCCTTGAGCAGCTTGTAGGTGCCGCCGGTGGACAGGATCTCGACACCGAGCTGTTGCAGCTCACGGGCGAATTCGAGGATACCGGTCTTGTCGGAGACGCTGATCAGGGCGCGGCGGACTGGCAGGCGGGTAGTCTGGTCGGTCATTTCGGGTTCCAATAACGCGGTGGAGTCAGCAAAAAAGGCGTCTCTTCGCAGAGGCCGCCTTTTCTGATCGGGATTCTGGCTTACAACAAGTCGTACTGCTTGAGCTTCTTGCGCAGGGTGCCACGGTTGAGGCCGAGCATCTCGCTGGCCTTGGTCTGGTTGCCCTTCACGTAGTTCATCACGCTTTCGAGCAGGGGCGCCTCGACTTCGGAGAGCACCAGGTTGTACACGTCGGTGACGGTCGCGCCTTCCAGGTGTGCGAAGTAGTTGTGCAGCGCCTTCTCGACGCTGTCGCGAAGGGTCTGGCCCTCTTCGCTCGGCGTGTTGAGGTGCTGTTTGAGGTTGGCGTTGTCGCTCACGGGCGTTGTTCCACTCACTAATGTCTCGGTCATCATCGTCATGCGGCCACCCCTTGTCCGTCCTCTGTCTCAAGGCTCTGTCGACGTTCACTGAAAAACTCGCGAACGTTGGCGCACTGCGCTTGTGTGTCTTCCAAAGCGTTGAACCGGGCGCGAAACTCCCTGCCGCCGGGTCGTGTTGCCAGGTACCAGCCCACGTGCTTGCGGGCGATACGTACGCCCATCACATCGCCATAGAAGGCATGCAGCGCGGCCAGGTGCTCTAGCAGGATGCGTTCCACTTCGTCCAACTGCGGGGCCGGCAAATGCTGGCCAGTCCCCAAAAAATGTTCGATCTCGCGAAAGATCCATGGCCGCCCTTGGGCAGCCCGGCCAATCAGCAGGCCGTCGACCCCGGTGGCATCCAGCACCGCCCGGGCCTTTTCTGGCGAAGTGATATCGCCATTGGCAAAAACCGGGATCGATACCGCCTGCTTGATAGCAGCAATGGTGTCGTATTCGGCTTCGCCGGTGTACAGGTCAGCGCGTGTGCGGCCATGCACCGCCAGCGCCTGGATGCCAGCCTGTTCGGCGATCTTCGCCACGTTCAGGCCGTTCTTGTTCGCCCGGTCCCACCCGGTGCGGATTTTCAGGGTCACGGGTACGTCCACCGCGCCGACCACGGCGTGGAGGATTTCGGCGACCAGGTCTTCATCTCTCAATAAAGCAGAGCCTGCCGCTTTGTTGCAGACTTTTTTTGCCGGACAGCCCATGTTGATATCGATGATCTGCGCACCTGCCTCGACATTGGCCCGGGCCGCCGCGGCCATCATCTGCGCATCACCACCGGCGATCTGTACCGAGCGTGGCTCGGGATCACCCTCATGGATGCGGCGCAGGCTGGACTTGCGGCTGTTCCACAGGCTCATGTCGCTGCTGACCATCTCCGACACCACCATGCCGGCGCCCAAGCGCTTGCAAAGTGTCCGGAAAGGCTGGTCCGTGACCCCGGCCATGGGTGCGAGGATCAGGTTGTTGCGTAGTGTGTATGGGCCGATGCGTACCGCCGACATAGGTGTTCCCTGTTGTGGGGCCGAATCATGGGAGTCCGAAAAAGGGTTGGCATGATACCCGCTCTCGGTGACCGGATAAAGAAGGATTTGGATAAATTCTGTACAGCTGTCGGCTTATGTCATTTGCTTTGGTCAGCGCGCCCCCATGTGGACGCGGGCTTATTCCGGGGAGCGGAAACTGAGGCTGTAGTTCACGGCCTTGGGGCCCGGGTCGAGAATATCCAGGGCAATGTGGATCGGCGTCTGGCTCGGCATTTCGCCGCGCCCGGCCAGTTCTCCCGACAGGTATTCGCTGGGTTTGAACCGACGGCTGGCGATCAGCTGGCCGTTGAGGTCGGCGAAGCGCAGCTCCAGCAGCGGGAACGGCTGGGAGAACGGTGCGCGGTTGTAGATGATCGCATCGACGATCAGGGCGCCCTTGAAGTCCGGGTGGCTGCGCACCACCAGGTTGCTGCTCTTGATCCGGCTGATATCGACGCGGGTCGGCACCTGGCAGCCGAGCATCGGGCACAGTTGCTGGAAGATCGGGCGATACTGGTCCTGGCGGGCCAGTTCGTCGAAGTGGAACCACACGTACTGGAATGCCAGCAGGCCAGCGGCCAGCAGGGTCAGGAAGCTCCACAGCAGGCGCTTGCCCCAGTTGGGCCGGGGTTTTTCCCACCCCAGTTGCAGAGGGTCGTCGACCACGTCGACCAGCGGTTCCTTGCGTGACGGGCGTTCTGGCTTGGCGGCGAAGCCGGGCTCCAGACGTTCACCGGGCAACGGCTCGAGGGGGGCGTCGTCACGGGCCGACAGGTGTAGGTCGGCGTCGTCGTCATCACGGGCGCTGAGGCCTTTTGCGTGAATGATATCGTCATGTTCTTCGAAGCGCTCAACCGGTTCAGGTTCAGCTAGGCGCTGCGTTGACGGTTCCTCGTCGAGGTCGAGGTCCAGGTCGCCGCCAAGAGTCGGCTCGTGGCGATGACCGGGTTCAGGCTCCAGCGGCTGTTCATCCAGCAGCACAGGGGTCGAAGCATGGGCTTCATGAGGCTCATAGGGTTCGTCGGTGGCAGTGCCGAACAGTTCGTCGCCATGCTCGTCGGCAGCCGGCTCGTCGCGGCGGGCTTGCAAGGCATTGGCCTTGATATCGGCACGCGGCTCGGTCGGCTCGCCACGGCGTTCAAGGCGCGCCAGCTCCTGGTCAAGGTCGAGTTCATCCAGAGCCTGGGCGGTCATGGCCCAGTCTTCTTTAGTTACCGGCGGCGGCTCGCTGACCGCCGGTTCAGGCGCAGCGACCGGCTCGACCACCGCTGGCGGTGGAACGACGGGCGCAGGGCTGGCCGCGGCACGGTTCTGCTCCAACAGCTGCTTGGCCGCATTGAACACCTGCAGGCAGTGACCGCAGCGCACGACGCCGCGAGCCACGCTCAACTGGTGATGGGTGACGCGAAAGCTGGTCTGGCAATGCGGGCACTGGGTGACGAAACTGTCGGTCATGCGGCGATCCGGGAGCTGTGCAGAGAACTATTCTAGGCCCGCTTAGCGGCGCCGACCACTGATGCGCACCCAGCCGTCGCGCACGACGATCGGGTCCAGATCGAAGTCGGCAGCGTAGGCGGCAGCCACTTCCTCACCCTGTTCGGCGAGGATGCCCGACAGGGCCAGCAGGCCACCTGGGCGGACCAGGCCGGACAGCTGCGGTGCCAGCGACACCAGCGGGCCGGCGAGAATGTTGGCGACCAGCACGTCGGCCTGCATCGCCGGCATCTGCTCGGGCAGGTACAGCGCGAACTTTTCGTCGGCGATGCCGTTGCGCTGGGCATTGTCACGCGAGGCTTCGATGGCCTGCACGTCGATGTCGGTACCGACCGCCTCGCGCGCGCCCAGCAGCAGCGCCGCAATGGCGAGGATGCCCGAGCCGCAGCCGAAGTCCAGTACCTGAGTGCCTTGCAGCTGCTGGCCGTCGAGCCATTCCAGGCACAGCGCGGTGGTCGGGTGGGTGCCGGTGCCAAAGGCCAGGCCGGGGTCGAGCAGCAGGTTGACCGCGTCCTGGTCCGGGGCCTCGTGCCAGCTCGGCACGATCCACAGGCGCTGGCCGAAGCGCATTGGCTGGAAGCCGTCCATCCAGCTGCGTTCCCAGTCCTGGTCCTCGATCACCTCGGCCTGGTGCTCGGGCAGCTCGGCGCCGGTCAGCAAGCGCAGGTGGGCGAATACCGCTTCTGGCTCGGCGTCGGCTTCGAACAGGGCCAGCAGGTGGGTGTGCGACCACAGCGGGGTGGTGTTGAGGTCGGGTTCGAAGATCGGCTGGTCTTCGGCGTCCATGAACGTGACCGATACGGCGCCGACTTCGAGCAGGGCGTCTTCGTAGGTTTCGGCTTGTTCCGGGCTGATGGCCAGGCGTACTTGCAGCCAAGGCATGGCGGGCACCTTTGGTAAATCTGACAGGGGCAGCCCGAGGCTGCGCGAAGCCTGGCAGTTTACGCGAGTGCGGGGGGTTTGTAGAGGTATGGCAGGGGACCGCGTCGCCTTCTTCGCGGGCAAGCCCGCTCCCACAGGTTATCCAGGGTTTTCAAGGTCTGTGGAGATCCTGTGGGAGCGGGCTTGCCCGCGAAGAGGCCGGGACAGTCAGTCGAGAGGGTCAGTGTTTGCGCAGGAACTCCAGCAGCCGCTGGTTCACCTGTTCCGCCGCCTCCATCTGCACCATGTGCCCGACCCCGGGCACCACAAGCACCTCGGCCTCGACTCCGTCGGCATGCGCCGCCGGAATGATCGCGTCCTCGGCCCCCCAGATCACCAGCGCCGGATGCTGCCCCAGGACCCCGCGCAGGTCATGCCGCTGGCGGTCACCGTCAGCCAGCGCCGCCCCTAGCTGGCGCAAGGCTTGATCCACGCCTTCCAGGCGCTTGAACTTGAGCATGTCCTCCAGCATCTGCCGGGTCACCAGCCCCGGGTCTGCGAATAGCTGCACCATCTGCGGCTTCAGCGCATTACGGTTGGCGGCGGCGACGAAGCCTTGCAGGTACTGGCCATTGATCGCCTCACCCAGCCCGGCACTGGCCACCAGGCTGAGGCTCGCCACCCGCTGCGGCGCCAGGCGCGCGATATTCAGACTAACCGCGCCGCCCATGGAGTGCCCAGCCAGGTGGGCCTTGGCGATATCCAGATGATCGAGCAGGGCCAGCACCGTTTCGCTCAACTCATCCAGATCACCTTTTGCCAGGGCCTTGGCCGATTCACCATGCCCCGGCAGGTCCAGGGCGATGACTCGACGCTCGGCCGCCAATGCCGGGTGGTTGAACAGCCAGTTGTTAAGGTCGCCGCCAAAACCATGCACCAGCACCAGCGGCGTGCCACCTTCACCCAGTTCGAACCAGCGCAGCAGGCGCCCGGCCACTTCGGCCTTTTGCGGTGCCGGCCCCTGGGCCTGGTCAGCACCCCCTTCGGCGACGAACTCGGCCTGGAAGCGTTGCACCACGGCATCGATCTCTGACTCCTCGGCTTCACCCTCCACTACCACGGCCAGCAGCGCACCGACCGGCAGGGTTTCGTCGGGCCTTGCCACCTGGCGGCGCAGCACGCCGCTGAACGGCGCCTCGACGCTGCTGCTGATCTTGTCGGTCTCGACGTCCAGCACTTCGTCGCCCTTGCTGATTTGGTCGCCCTCCTGCTTGAGCCAGGCGTCGACCCGGCCTTCGGTCATCGACAGGCCCCACTTGGGCATGGTCAGGGTATGGATCTGGCTCATGCGGCGCTCCTTGCAGCTTCGATGACCTTGCGCACGGCCGCTTCGACCTTCGCTGCGTCAGGGATGTACAGGTCTTCCAGGGCATCGGAGAACGGCACCGGGGTGTGCGGCGCGGTGACCATCTCGATCGGGCCCTTGAGCGCGGCGAAGGCCTTTTGCGCGACCAGTGCGCTGATATCGGTGGCCATCGAGCAGCGCGGGTTGGCTTCGTCGATCACCACCAGGCGGCCGGTCTTCTCCACGCTTTCGAGAATGCTGTCCTCATCCAGCGGGCTGGTGGTGCGCAGGTCCAGCACTTCGCAGTCGATGCCCTGGCGGGCGAGGTTGTTGGCCGCTTCCATGGCCACATGGACCATGCGCCCGTAGGTCACCAGGGTCACGTCGTCGCCGTCGCGCAGGAAGTTGGCCTCGCCGAATGGCACGCTGTACACCTCTTCCGGCACTTCGCCCTGCATGCTGTAGAGCAGCTTGTGCTCGCAGAAGATCACCGGGTCGTTGTCGCGGATTGCCTGGATCAGCAGGCCCTTGACGTCGTAGGGCGAGGACGGGCAGACCACCTTCAGGCCGGGGATGTGCGTCCATAGCGAGGTAAGCATCTGCGAGTGCTGGGCCGCAGCGCGCAGGCCGGCGCCGTACATGGTGCGCATCACCAGCGGCGTGACCGCCTTGCCGCCGAACATGTAGCGGAACTTGGCGGCCTGGTTGAGGATCTGGTCCAGGCAGCAGCCGGCAAAGTCGACGAACATCAGCTCGCACACCGGGCGCAGGCCTTGAGTGGCGGCACCGACGGCGGCACCGACGTAGCCGATTTCCGACAGCGGCGCATCGAGCACGCGCCCCGGGAACTGGTGGTACAGGCCTTTGGTGACGCCGAGCACGCCACCCCAGGCGTCATCCTCGCCCGGGGCACCCGCGCCGCCGGCAACGTCTTCGCCAATGATGAACACGCTGCTGTCGCGGCGCATTTCCTGGGCCAGTGCCTCGTTGATGGCCTGCTGATAGCTGATTTTTCTAGCCATGGTGGTTCTCCTGTTGTTCTTGTTGTCCGGGCTCAGGGGTAGCTGACGTAGACGTCGGTGAGCAGGTCGGCGGGCTGCGGCTTGGGATCGGCTTTGGCACGGCGCACGGCGTCTTCGATCAGGTCGTCGACACGGGCGTCGATGGCGTCCAGTTGCGCTGCCTGCAGCAGGCCGGCACGGGTGGTCTTGTTGCGGAACTGCAGCAGGCAGTCGCGGGATTCGCGCAGGTTCTTCACCTCGTCAGGGGCGCGGTAGGTCTGTGCGTCGCCTTCGAAGTGCCCGTAGTAGCGGCTCAGCTTGACCTCGATCAGCGACGGGCCTTGCCCGGAACGGGCGCGCTCGATGGCGGCGCCGGCGGCCTCGTGCACGGCAAAGAAGTCGAAGCCGTCGATGGTCACGCCTGGCATGCCGAAACCGGCGGCGCGGTCGGCGATGTGGTCGCAGGCCACCGACCAGGTCGAGGCGGTGGCTTCGGCATAGCCGTTGTTCTCGGCGACGAAGATGCACGGCAGGTTCATGATCGAGGCCAGGTTCATCGCCTCGAACACTGCGCCCTCGTTGGAAGCGCCGTCGCCGAAGAAGGCCACGGCCACGTTGTCATTGCCCTTGATCTTGGCCGCCAGGGCGGCGCCGGCCACCAGCGGCGCGCCGGCACCGACGATGCCGTTGGCACCGAGCATGCCTTTTTCCAGGTCGGCGATGTGCATCGAACCGCCCTTGCCGCCGCACACGCCGGTCTTCTTGCCGTAGATCTCGGCCATCATGCCGTACACATCGACGCCCTTGGCGATGCAGTGACCGTGGCCGCGGTGGGTCGAGGCGATGCAGTCGCTGTCGCGCAGGTGCGCCATGACCCCGGCGGCGGAAGCTTCTTCACCGGCATACAGGTGTACGAAACCGGGAATCTCGCCTGTGGCGAACTCCACGTGCAGGCGTTCTTCGAAGGCGCGGATGGTGCGCATCACTTCATAGGCATGCAGCAATTGCTCTGAACTGAGGTGAGTGGACATCTTGTTGTTCTCCAGGGTTGTCTCAACACGGGGTTGCAGGGTGCAGCCGATGGCCGCGCGGGACGGCCAGCAGGTGATGACGGGCGGCATGTGCCAGCACGGCCTCGACGTCGACGGTCAACGGGCCTTGCAGGTCGAGGGTGATGGTCGGTGTGTCGTGTTCGGCGAACTCGATTTCGCGCTCGCCATCCAGGGCCAGGGTGCCGGCGCTGAGGCTCAGGCGATGGGCCACGCCCGGGCTGAGCGTGCCGCTGGCGGTGATGCCGCAGCCTTGCAGCAGGCCGGGGGCCAGTGGAGCGAGCAGGGCTTGTTCGGCACCGGGGTTGAGCCGTACCCAGGCGCCGTAGGGTTCATGGCGGGCCACCGGTTGCCACAGGCCGCAAAGCGCCGACAGGCCGATCGCGTGGGGCTCGGCAAAGCAGGCGAAGACTTCGCTGAGGTCTTCGCTGCGGCTCAGCGCGCGGGCACCGATGAATCGTTGTGGCGACACCGCCACTTCGACCAGTGCCCATTCACACAGCCGTTGCTGCGGCACTTTCACCAGCAACCGCTTGTTGCGACGCAGGCCGATGCTGGCCGGAACCAGGCCACTCGCGAGCAAACCGCCAGCAAGGCCGGCGCTGGTGGCTTCGCGCAGCTCGGGGAAGGCGTTGTTGGTGCCGGTGGACAGGGTCAGCAGGGGCGTGTCCCCAGCCTCGGCCGCCACGGCCTTGTGCGTGCCGTCGCCGCCCAGCACGGCGATCATCGCCACGCCGCGCTCGACCATTTGCCGGGTGGCCAGGCGGGTATCGCTGACGGTCTGGGTCAACGGCAGGTCGAGCAGTGCCAGGCGCGGCCAGTGCTGGTCCTGTGCCACGGGGCCGAGGCTGGCCTTGAGCACGGCGGCGGCAATACCGGTCATGTCGGTGGGCAGCAGCACCTCGGCAACGCCGGTGGCACCGAAGGCGCCGAGCAGGCGCTGGATGACCGAGGCCTTGTCGGTGCTGGAGTAGAGCCCGGCGTTGCTGGTCAGGCGACGCAGGTCGCGGCCGGAGGCAGGATTGGCAATGATCCCGATGGTCGGGGCGGGCTGCGGCATGGCACACCTCGTGTTCTTGTTTGCCTAGGCTTGAGCAAGGCGGGTGCCAGCTTTCTTCGCGTGCCCTGCAAGGGCCGTTGCAGAGCGCTTGAATGGCTATCGGGCCAGGCTGCAGTGGCCATTGCCTAAGACGCTGCGTGCCAGCATCGTCGGGCGTTTGCCGGCAGGCTGAGACGCAGCGTCTCAAGCCCACCGGTAATCACACAGCGCTTGTCGGGACATGCCGGCAGGCGCTTAATGGCCGCACAACGACAAGAACAAACAGGAACCGGAGGCCTCATGCTTGCCGCGAACTCCCGAGCCCATGTCGATTGCGTCAGCCGGGTGCTGAAGAACGCCGACCGCCTGCCCCAGGCGCCGGTGCCGCCGCTGATCCTCGACTCATGGCGCCGTTCCATGGAGCTGTACCGTCTTGACCCTGGGTCCCAGCAGGGGCCGCGTATCCTTTCTCAAACCCTGCTCAACGAGTGCCGCGAACGCGCCGAACTGTTCCTGCGCATTGCCAGCGATGCGGTGGCGCGCCTGCATGCGCGGGTGCGCGGCGCCGACTATTGCGTGCTGCTGACCGATGCGTTGGGGCGCACCATCGATTACCGGGTCGAATCGGCCATCCGCAACGATTGCCGCAAGGCCGGCCTGTACCTGGGTACCTGCTGGTCGGAAGGCGAGGAGGGCACCTGCGGCGTGGCGGCGGTATTGACCAGCCAGGCGCCGGTCACTGTGCACAAGCGCGATCACTTTCGCGCCGCGTTCATCGGCCTGACCTGCACGGCGGCGCCGGTGTTCGACCCGCAGGGCGGGCTGCTCGGCGTGGTGGATGTGTCGGCCCTGCAATCGCCTGACGAACGCCGCAGCCAGCACCTGATCCTGCAACTGGTGGAGCAGACTGCACGGGAGATCGAAAACGCCTTTTTCATGCACAGCGCCCAAGGCCACTGGGTGATGCGCGCCCACGGCACGCCGGGTTATGTGGAGAGCCAGCCTGACTACCTGCTGGCCTGGGATGCCGATGGCCGCCTGCAGGCGATCAACAGCCTGGCCCGCGCGCGTTTGCTGGCGCAGCACGGGCGTCTGCCTGAGCACATCGGTGAGCTGTTAGACATGGGCCAGCTGCGCCGCGCCAACCAGGCTTCGGCCCAGCGCCTGCCAGGGTGGGGCGGGTTGTACGGGCGGGTCAGCGCGCCTCAGCGGCGGGGTCGGGTGCAACCCTTGCAGCAAGCACAGGATGCACGCATCGAGCAGCACCTTCGGTTGGCCACAAGGGTCAAGGATTGCCACCTGGCCGTGCTGGTGCAGGGCGAGACCGGGGCCGGCAAGGAAGTTTTCGCCCGCCAGTTGCATCAGCAGAGCCAGCGCCGTGACGGGCCGTTCGTCACCCTGAACTGTGCCGCCATTCCCGAGAGCCTTATCGAGAGCGAACTGTTCGGTTATGTCGCCGGGGCGTTTACCGGTGCGTCGAGCAAAGGTATGCAGGGGCTGTTGCAGCAGGCCGATGGCGGCACCTTGTTCCTCGACGAAATTGGCGACATGCCGCTGCACCTGCAGACCCGTCTGCTGCGGGTGCTGGCCGAAGGCGAAGTGGCGCCGCTGGGCGCTGCACGGCGGGAGCGGGTGGATATCCAGGTGATCTGTGCGACCCACCGCGACCTGGCCACCATGGTGAGTGAAGGGCGTTTTCGTGAGGATCTGTATTTCCGCTTGGCCAATGCCCGCTTCGAGTTGCCGCCGCTGCGCGAGCGGGAGGATCGGTTGGGGCTGATTCATCAGTTGCTGGCAGAAGAGGCCGAGGCTTGCGGCGTTGAAGTGGTGCTGGACGACGATGCGTTGCAGGCGCTGCTGGTGTACCGCTGGCCGGGGAATCTGCGTCAGCTGCGGCAGGTGTTGCGCTATGCCTGCGCGGTCAGCGAGGGCGGGCAGGTCTGCCTGGAAAATCTGCCGCAGGAGGTGCGGGGCGATGCCGTGCCTGTGGCTGATGCCGGGGTATCGAACCCGGCTCGGCAGTTGCTGCTCGATGCCTTGATACGGCATCGCTGGATACCGGCGGAGGCGGCGCGGGCCTTGGGGATATCGCGGGCCACCTTGTATCGGCGGGTGCATGAGCACCGGATCGAGATGCCGCGGATGAAGGGGTAGCGACCGTGCAAGCCTTCTGAGGGGTAATAAAAAACCCCGGCACGGGGCCGGGGTTCTTGATGCATCACGCTAACGCGATCACTCCTGGTTGGCCAGTTTGTGCTCGAGGTAGTGGATGTTCACGCCGCCTTTGCAGAAACCTTCATCACGCACCAAGTCGCGGTGCAGCGGGATGTTGGTCTTGATGCCGTCGACGACGATCTCGTCAAGGGCATTGCGCATGCGCGCCATGGCTTCGTCACGGTCCTTGCCGTAGGTGATCAGCTTGCCGATCAGCGAGTCGTAGTTCGGCGGAACCGAATAGCCGCTGTACAGGTGCGAATCGACGCGTACGCCGTTGCCGCCCGGAGCGTGGAAGTGTTTGACCTTGCCTGGGCTCGGAATGAATTTCTTCGGGTCTTCGGCGTTGATCCGGCACTCCAGCGCGTGGCCACGGATGACCACGTCTTCCTGGCGGTACGACAGCTTGTTGCCAGCGGCGATGCTCAGCATCTCCTTGACGATGTCGATACCGGTGACCATTTCCGACACCGGGTGCTCAACCTGCACGCGGGTGTTCATCTCGATGAAGTAGAAACGGCCGTTCTCGTACAGGAATTCGAAGGTACCGGCACCGCGGTAGCCGATCTCGATGCACGCATCGACGCAACGCTTGAAGACTTCCTGACGAGCCTTCTCGTCGATACCTGGGGCCGGGGCTTCTTCCAGTACCTTCTGGTGGCGGCGCTGCAGCGAGCAGTCACGGTCGCCCAGGTGGATGGCGTTGCCCTGGCCGTCGGACAGAACCTGAACTTCCACGTGACGTGGGTTGGTCAGGAACTTCTCCAGGTAGACCATCGGGTTGCCGAAGGCTGCACCGGCTTCGGTACGGGTGAGTTTGGCCGAGGAAATCAGGTCCTCTTCCTTGTGCACCACGCGCATGCCGCGACCACCACCGCCACCGGCGGCCTTGATGATCACCGGGTAGCCGACGTCACGAGCGATCGCCAGGGCGACCTCTTCGTCTTCCGGCAGCGGGCCATCGGAGCCCGGTACGGTTGGCACGCCCGACTTGATCATCGCGTCCTTGGCCGAAACCTTGTCGCCCATCAGGCGAATGGTGTCGGCTTTCGGGCCGATGAAGGCGAAACCGGACTTTTCCACCTGCTCGGCGAAATCGGCGTTTTCCGCGAGGAAGCCGTAACCCGGGTGGATCGCGGTGGCGCCGGTGACTTCGGCGGCAGCGATGATCGCCGGGATGTGCAGGTAGGAATCCTTGGACGATGCAGGGCCGATGCAGACCGACTCGTCTGCCAGGCCCAGGTGCATCAGTTCACGGTCGGCCGTGGAGTGCACGGCGACGGTCTTGATGCCCAGCTCTTTGCAGGCACGCAGGATGCGCAGGGCAATTTCCCCACGGTTGGCGATCAGGACTTTTTCGAGCTTCCCAGACATCGTTGGCTCTCCGCGATTCAAACGATGGTGAACAGCGGCTGGTCGAACTCAACCGGCTGGCCGTCTTCCACCAGGATGGCGTCGATGACACCGCCAACATCGGCTTCGATGTGGTTCATCATCTTCATGGCTTCGACGATGCACAGGGTGTCGCCTTTCTTCACGCTCTGGCCCACTTCAGCGAAGTTCGGCGAGGTCGGCGAAGGCTTGCGGTAGAAGGTACCGACCATCGGCGAACGGATCACGGTGCCTTTCAGGGCGGGAGCGGCAGCAGCGGCTTCGGCGGCAGGTGCAGCAGCGGCAACCGGAGCAGCGGCAGGCGCGGCGGCCACTGGAGCAGGTGCGTAGAACTGCTGGGCAGCCGGGGTCTTGCTGTGGCGGCTGATACGGACCGACTCTTCGCCTTCCTTGATCTCCAGCTCGTCGATGCCAGACTCTTCCAGCAGCTCGATCAGTTTCTTGACTTTACGGATATCCATTAATCATCAACTCCCAAAGGTTCGGTCAGGGGGCGAAATTTAAAAACGTATCTGAACGTTTCTCTTCAACCCCGGCCCACTGAGGCCAGGGTTTTCGTTATCAGGGCTGTGCGTTGGCAGCCAGTTGTTCCAGCGCGGATTCCAGGGCCAGGCGATAACCGCTGGCGCCCAGGCCGCAGATCACTCCTACGGCAACATCGGAGAAGTAGGAGTGATGACGGAACGGTTCGCGTTTGTGCACGTTGGACAGGTGCACTTCGATGAATGGGATGCTCACCGCGAGCAATGCGTCACGTAATGCGACGCTTGTGTGGGTGAAAGCAGCCGGATTGATCAGGATGAAGTCCACACCCTCGTTGCGTGCGGCGTGAATACGCTCGATGAGTTCGTATTCGGCATTGCTCTGCAGATACTGCAAATGGTGGCCAGCGGCACGGGCACGCTGTTCCAGGTCCTGGTTGATCTGGGCCAGGGTCACGGCACCGTAGTGGCCTGGTTCGCGAGTCCCGAGCAGGTTCAGGTTGGGGCCGTGAAGCACCAGTAGGGTTGCCATCTGCAGTTTCCTTGGATTTGTAGGGCAATTCGACACAGCGCGGCGAGTGTGCCGCAAAGCGACAGCAAGTGTCCAGTTCCCGGCAATAGCCAGCACGTTGCCCGAGGTTCGCGCGAAGTATGTGACCAGATAATTAAATCTGGTCACTCATTTGGAGAAAATGCCCGGCACGCGGAAAGTTATAGACCGAGTTTGCCGCGAATGCGCGTCAGAATCTGCGCGAATTCCCCGGCGTTTATCTCGCCAACGACCCGATCGCTGGTCATTTCGCTGCCGTTCGCCGCAAAGAACAGCAGCGCCGGCGGGCCGAACAGTTGATAGCGGTCAAGCAGCGTGCGCTGCTCTGCGCTGCTTTCGGTGATGTCGAAGCGCAGCAGTTTGAAGGCGCTCAATTGCCCTTGGACCTGCGGCGCATTGAGCACTTCGTGTTCGATCACCTTGCAACTGATGCACCAGTCGGCGTACCAGTCCAGCAGCACCGGTTGGCCAGCAGCCTTGGCCTCGGCCAGGGCTGCGTCCAGGGCGGCCGGGGAGGTGACGGTTTGCCAGGCATCGGCCTTGGGCACTGCACCGCTGACCGTGGTGGCGGCGGGGGACGGCAATGGGCGCAGCGGGTCGCCCTGGCCGCTCAGCGCACCGTACCAGCAGGCCAACGCATACACCAGCAACGCCAGGCCCACCAGTTGTGCCAGGCGCTGGCGTGGTGGCTTGACCACGAATTCCAGGGCACCGAGGAACAGCGCCACCCCAGCCGCCAGGAAGCCTACCAGCAACAAGGTCGCCGGCCCCGGCAGCACGCGGCTGAGCAAACCGATGGCCAGGCCCAGCAGCAAGACGCCGATAGCGTTCTTCACGGTATTCAGCCAAGGGCCGCTCTTCGGCAACCAGGCTGCTCCCCCCGTGGCAATCACCAGCAAGGGTGCGCCCATGCCCAGGCCCAGGGCGAACAGTTTGAGCGCACCGCCCAGGGCATCGCCGCTGGCGCTGATGTACAACAAGGCACCGGCCAGCGGCGCCGACACGCAGGGTGAGACCAGCAGGCTGGAGAGCACACCGAGCACGGCCGCACCCAGCAGCGAGCCGCCTGGTGTGTGGTTGGCGACGTTGTTGAGGCGGTTGCTCAGGGCTTGGGGCAACTTGAGTTCGAACAGACCGAACATGGCCAGGGCGAACACCACGAAGAACAATGCGAAAGGCACCAGTACCCAGGCCGACTGCAGGCGTGCCTGCAGGTTCAGGCCGGCGCCGAACAGGCCCATCAGCGCGCCGAGCACGGCGAAGCTGGCGGCCATCGGCAGCACATAGGCCAGCGACAGCGCAAGGCCGCGCAGGCCACCGACCTGGCCCCGCAGGACCACGCCAGAAAGGATGGGCAGCATCGGCAGCACGCAAGGGGTGAAGGTCAGGCCGACCCCGGCGAGAAAGAACAGCAGCAGTGACTTCCAGCTCCAGCCCTGTTCGCTGCCTCCCGGCAGCGCCGCGCCAGCAGCAGGGCCGTCGCCATCAATGTCCAGCCGCGCGGTTTCCGGCGGGTAACACAGGCCCTTGTCGGCGCAGCCCTGGTAACCCACCAGCAAAGTGAAGGCGCGGGTGTCGGTGCGTGGGATCTCGATGTCGAGCACGCCGTGGTAGACCTCGACGTCGCCGAAGAACTCGTCATGCTTGGCTTCGCCCTTGGGGATGTTCGGCGCGCCCAGGGCGATGTCCGCCGGTTCCGTGCGGAAGTTGAAGCGATGGCGGTACAGGTAGTAACCGTCGGTGGCGACGAAACGCAGCTTGACGGTCTGCGCGTCAGCCTGCACCAGGCTGAGCTTGAAGGCTTCGTGCACCGGCAGGAAGTCGGCATTGTTGGACAGCGAAGCGGCGCCGAGGGTGGCGCTGGGGCGGTTGTCGAGCAGGCCCGAGGCGAAAGCAGGGCTGGCCAGCAGCAGGAACAGCAGGAAAAACAGGCGGCGCATGGCGGACTCGCGAGGTGGAACGTGCCCGCATGATAACGGAGTTGGCGGTGATTGGCAGGGCGCAGCCGACCAAGGCCTCATGCAGCCTCGAAGCATGCACCGTACCTGTAGGAGCGGCCTTGTGTCGCGAAAGGGGTGCGAAGCGCCCCCAGGATTTGTGCTGCACAACTGATAATGCCGGGGCCGCGTTGCGGCCCTTTCGCGACACAAGGCCGCTCCTACAGCGATCGCGTGTGCCTGCTAGACCCTGAAGGCACGCACTGCCTTGCTCAGCTCCCCGCCCAGGCTCAGCAGCTGTTCACCTTGTTCGCGTCCCTCGCCAATGCGCTGCAGGTTGTCTTCACCCAACGCGTGAATCCGCTCGCTATGATCGCGAATCTCACTCACCGCGCCAGTCTGTTGCGCGGTGACGTCGGCAATGCGTACCGCCGTATCGGCGATCGTGCGGATCGCGCTGACAATTTCGTCCAGCGCGCCATCGGCGGCCTGGGCCTGGTTGGCGGTGGCCTCGGCATGTTCCAGCTGGGTGCGCATCCCGGCCACCGACTCTCGCGCCGCCTGCTGCAGGCGGTCGATCAGCGCCTGGATTTCGCCGGTAGCCCCGGTGGTGCGCTGCGCCAGTGAGCGCACCTCGTCGGCCACCACTGCGAAGCCACGGCCCATCTCGCCTGCACGGGCGGCCTCGATGGCGGCATTCAATGCCAGCAGGTTGGTCTGCTCGGCGATGGAGCGAATCACCGTCAACACCCCGCCGATGGTGGCCGATTCCTCGGCCAGCTGCTCGATCATCCGCGCGTTGCCCTGCACCTCGTCGACCAGCGCCCGCAGCCCCGAGAGGCTCTGGCCGATCACCGCCTGGCCCTGTTCCACCGCACGCCCGGCATCGCGGCTGGCATCGGCGGCGGAGCTGGCGTCGCCGGCCACTTGCTGGATGGTCGCTTCCAGCTCGCCCAGCGCATCGCGAATCTGCCCGGTGTCGCCGGCCTGGCGCTCGGCGCCGTCGTGCAAAGCGGCACTCATGCCGGCCAGGGCGTTGCTGCTGCCAGCGACCTGCTCGGCGTTGTGGCGAATGGTGCCGACCAGCTCCACCAGGTAGTGGCGCAGGCGGTTGAGCGATTCCGCTATATCGTGCAGCTCGCGGTTGGTCTTGCCCAGCACCACAGGCTCGGCAAAGTTGCCTTCGGCCCAGCGCGACAGGGCTGGCGCCAGGCTGGTCAGGGTGCGGGCCAGGCGCCGTTGCAAGGTGTCGATGAGCAAGGCGATGAGCAGGATCAGACCGATCATCAGCGCCTGCATGCTGCGCACTTCGCTGGCGATCTTCGCGTGCTGGCCGCGCACTTCCGGCTCCAGGCCGGCGATGGCCTGTTGCACGGCTTCCAGCCGCTGGTTGGTGCTGGCGGCCAGCGCGGTGCGGCGCTCGATCTGTTCGCGCGTGCGTTGCAGCTCGGCGGGGTAGCGGTTGAGCAGGCTTTGCAACTCGCGCTTGAGGCTGACCGCCATGTCTTCCTGTTGCCCATTGGCCTGGGACTCCAGGCCCATCATGGCAGCGAAGTCGTCGGCGCTGGATTCGGCGGCTCGGGTCACGCCCAGCAGCGGCAGGCCGTCGATGATTTGCGCCTGGTTACGGATCAGTTGCAGTTCGCGCTCGACCTCGTCGGCCAGTTCGGCGCGGCCGCTGCTGACCAGTTTGTCCCGGGCCAGCGACAGCCGGCCCAGATGCAAGCTGGCGTCGAGCAATGGCACAAGGTAGCGGTTGGCTTCGCTGCTGCCGCTGTCGCGGGCATAGGCGGTCAGCTGTTCGAAGTTGGCACCCAGTTCGCGCTCGGCCTGCAGCAGCAGCGCCTGCGGGTCGCCGGCCAGCTTGCCGGCGGCTAGCAGTTCGTTGGCGGTGAAGGCCTGCAAGGTGCCCAGGCTCGGGCGCAGCTTGCTGGCGAGTGCTGGCGGCCAGTCGGTCAATGAGGCTTCGAGCTGCTTGTTGGCCTCGACGGCCGCGGCGTGGCGCAAGGCATCGCCACTGCCCAGGTAAGCCTGGATATTGCGCGCAGCCTGGTTCTGAAACTGCTGCGACAGGCCCAGGTAGCGCTCCATCAACTGATAGGGCCGCTCCAGGGCGCGTTGCGACCACCACAGGGTCGCACCCAGGGCGATGCAGACGGTCACCAGCAACAGGGTGTTGAAATTGGTCAGCCACTTCAGGCGCATAGCCGCGAACTTCCTGCGGGGGAGTCGAGAGATAGGTGCCTGAATTTATGGCGAATTTGTTACCAGGTGATGACGATGATGGCCTTGAGCTATTGCTTGCGAGGGTTACGGTTCGACCCGGACCACGCAGTTACGCCCGGCATGCTTGGCTCGGTACAACGCCTCGTCCGCCGTGCTGGCCATGCTCAGTGCATCCAGCTCATCCTCCAGTTGCACCACCCCGGCACTGAAGGTGCATCGCAGATCTTCCGGCTGCGCCGGGTACAGAATCTCGGCAAAGCGCCGGCGAATATCGTCCAGCACCTTGTACGCGGCTTCCAGCGAGGTGTTGGGCATGACGATGGCGAACTCCTCGCCACCATAGCGGCCGATGAAGTCGGTCTTGCGCAGGCGTTGCTTGAGGAACAGCGCCAGGCTCTTGATCACCCGGTCGCCCATGGGGTGGCCGTGGCGGTCGTTGATTTTCTTGAAGTGGTCGATGTCGAGCATGGCGAAGCTCAGCGGTTGCCGCTCGCGGCGGGCGCGGTAGCTGCAGTCTTCGAGCAATTGCAGGATGTGCGTGTGGTTGTACAGCCCGGTCAGGCTGTCGCGGACCATGCGTGCCTTGAGGTGGCGGGCGCGGGCGGCGCGGTTGCGCACGGTGGTGATCAAATGCCGCGAGCGCACTGGCTTGGTCAGGAAGTCGTCGCCGCCCTCGCTCATCGCGTCGAGCTGCTTGTCCAGGTCGTCCTCGGCGGACAGGTAGATGATCGGCACGCTCACGTAACGGTCATTGTGCCGGATCACCTTGGCCAGTTCAGGGCCCGAGCACGTCGGCATGTAGAGATCGAGGATGATCAGGTCCGGCTGGAAATCGGCGAGTTCGACCATGGCGCGGATCGGGTCGTTCAGGCTGCGGGTCAGCATCCCGGCGCTGGCCAGTACCCGTTCGGTATGCAGGGCCTGGGCGCGGGAGTCGTCGACTATCAGCACGCGCAAGGGGTCTTGCTGTGCGTGGCTGGTCATGGCTTCGAGCTTTTCCAGCAGGCTGGAGGCTTCCAGGGTACCGGTCAGGAACGCCTGGCCGCCGGCGCGCACTGCGGCCAGGCGGGTCGGCGTATCGGCCTCGTGCAGGCTGAAGAACAGCAACGGTATGGGTTGCGCCTGGCCCCGTTGCGCCAGCGCGGCCAATGGCAAGCCAGCACCGGGGCCTGCGAAGTCGACATCCATTACGATGGCGGCTGGAGGCTGTTCGGCCAGCGATGCCAGAAACGCACTGGCGCAAGGCTGCGGCTGCGCGCTCAGGCCGAAGAATTCCAGCTGCTGGGCGAGGCGCTCGGCACGCTCGTGGTCGTGCAGCAGCAGGTAGACCGGTTTGCGTGCAGCGGGCAGCTCCAGCTGGTCGGGCTGGTCGTCATGGCGCAGGCGCGTGCGCGACAGGCGCTGCAACAGCTGTTCGAGCTCCTGCGATAGGCGCTCCTGGCTCGGCTCCGCGGCTTGGGTCATGTCCTGGCTACTTGTTAGGGGGCTATGCAGGTTCGATGATGGCTCTATGCTAGCACCACTTTTTCCCCCCGTACCTGCGCCGCATCAACAAAGGCTGGCGGACGAATATTCAGTTACTGACTCATTGGTCGCTTATGCGTACGGCAGTGTCTGCTTTATAGTGCTGCGACGCGGGCTTGCCGTGGCACCCTGGCGCTGGCCTGTGGTCCAAGCCCTGAACCGTCGTGACTGATTAAGGACAAAGCCATGCTGGACTGGAAAAACCGCGAGGCCAAAGCCGAGCCCCGCGAGCGTGTGGATGGCCGCGGCGCCGCAGCCCGTAGCTACCTTGGCGGGCTGTGGAGCCGAGCCCTGGGAACCCTCATCGGGTTGTACCTGCTGGTCTGCATCGGCCTGGGCTGGTACTGGAGCCAGGAGCCGAAGCTGTTCCCGGTACAGCAGAATGCCCAGGCCGCCGCTGAGCGCAGCGGCCAGCAGATGGTGGTCGGCTACACCACCATCGAAACCCTCAAGACCGTGGCCGGCACCTTGCTGAACAAGCCGGGCGGGTACATTTCCAACGACCGCTTCCCGCCGGGCCTGTGGATGGACAACATGCCGAGCTGGGAGTACGGCGTGCTGGTGCAGGTGCGTGACCTGTCCCGTGCCCTGCGCAAGGATTTTGCCCGTTCGCAGTCGCAGTCCACCGAAGATGCCGACCTGGCCAAGGCCGAGCCGCGCTTCAACTTCGATAACAAGAGCTGGATCCTGCCTTCGAGCGAGTCGGAATTCGAAGAGGGCATCAAGTCGCTGACCCGTTACCAGACCCGTCTGGCCGCTGGCGACAAGGGCGCGATCTTCTATACCCGTGCCGACAACCTGAACAACTGGCTGGGTGACGTGGCCACCCGGCTGGGTTCGCTGTCGCAGCGCCTGTCGGCCAGCGTTGGACGGGTCAAGCTCAACACCACCCTGAAGACCGAGTCGGTCGTTGCCGGCCAGGCGCCACAGGTGGATGAAGAACTGGTGGAAACCCCATGGCTGCAGATCGACAACGTCTTCTACGAAGCCCGTGGCCAGGCCTGGGCGCTGTCGCACCTGCTGCGAGCCATCGAAGTCGACTTCGCCGACGTGCTGGCGAAGAAGAACGCCACCGTCAGCGTGCGCCAGATCATCCGTGAGCTGGAAGCCTCGCAGGAGCCGCTGTGGAGCCCGATGGTGCTCAATGGCAGCGGCTTCGGCATGTGGGCCAACCACTCGCTGGTCATGGCCAACTACATTTCCCGGGCCAACGCTGCGGTCATCGACCTGCGTCAGTTGCTGTCGCAGGGTTGAGCATGGCCATCAGCGCCAACGAGGCCGCCCACCGGGCGGCTTCCGACCGTGAACTGGTCACCTGGGTCGACGAAGCCGACCAGGTACTTGGCGCGCTGCCCAGGGCCGAGCTGCGCGAGCGTGGCCTGATCGGCCGCTGCACGTTCATCCTGTTGTTCAACAGTGCCGGTGAGCTGTGTGTGCACCGGCGTGCCCTGAGCAAGGCGCTGTACCCGGGGTATTGGGACGTGGCGGCCGGTGGCATGGTGACGGCAGGGGAGGCGTATGACGACTCGGCCGCACGGGAGCTGGCTGAGGAGCTGGGTATCGAAGGTGTCGAGCTGCGCTTTCATGAGCGCTTCTATTTCTATATGCCGGACAACCATCTTTGGTGCGCGGTGTATTCGGCGGTTTCGGATGCGCCATTGCGGTTGCAACCGGAAGAAGTGATCGAGGCGAAATTCATCAGCCTTGAGCAGGCCGATCAGGAAAGCCAGGCCAAGCCGTATTGCCCGGACTCGCTGGCCGCATTGCAGCGCTACAAGGCCAGCCTGGGATAGTTGTTTTGGCTGTCCCGGCCCTTTCGCGGGCACGCCCGCTCCCACAGGTACAGCGCCGGTCTCAAGTACGGCACAGCCCTTGTGGGAGCGGGCGTGCCCGCGAATAGTCGCAAAACATTCGCAAAATGGCGCATTCCAGTACTTAGCAAGGGCTTGATTTATCGTTACACTGCGCGCCCTTTTCGGGCTGCCGCAATTCCTGCAGCAGTAGCGCCGCCCCTGCCAGAGTGGGGCTTCGCGGTCGGCCTCAACCTTAAGGCACGACCAGTTTTTGTCCTCAGCACAGAGGAACAAAAGTGGCCAAGAAAGCTTCTTCCTTCGCCGCCCTTGGCGGTCTCGTTTACTCCACCGATGCCGGTCGGCACTGCCCCGATTGTGGCCAGCCGGTGGACGCCTGCATCTGCAAGCAGCACGTCATCCCTGAAGGTGATGGCATCGCCCGTGTGCGTCGTGAAAGCAAGGGGCGTGGCGGCAAGACCGTGACGACCGTGACCGGCGTGCCGCTGCCGCTCGACCAGCTCAAGGAGCTGGCCACCACCCTCAAGCGCCGCTGCGGTACCGGCGGTGCGCTGAAGGATGGGGTCATCGAGATCCAGGGCGACCACGTCGAGCTGCTGATCGCTGAGCTGATCAAGCAGGGCTTCAAGGCGAAAAAGTCCGGCGGCTGATACGCCCAGGCGATTTTTTGCCCAACGCTTTCTAAACTCGTTCCCGTGATCTGGGTCTACCCAGGGCACGGACGAATCGTCATTTTCGGCTTTTACACTGCGCCCGCCTCCTTGCGGGGCAGTGTCTTCGACTTATCTATAGGGGACTTCAATGTCCGTACGACGCACACGCAAAGACGATGGTAGCCAATGGACCGTGGCCGACAGCCGCAGTGTTTATGGCATCCGCCATTGGGGCGCTGGTTATTTCGCCATCAATGAAGCCGGGCGCGTCGAAGTGCGCCCCAACGGCCCCAGCAGCGCGCCGATCGATTTGTTCGAGCAGGTCGACGAGCTGCGTCAGAGCGGCCTGTCGCTGCCGCTGCTGGTGCGCTTCCCCGACATCCTGCAGGACCGCGTGCGCCAGCTGACTGGCGCGTTCGACGCCAACATCGCGCGCCTGGAATACCAGAGCCAGTACACCGCGCTGTACCCGATCAAGGTCAACCAGCAAGAAGCGGTGGTGGAAAACATCATCGCCACGCAGAACGTCTCGATCGGCCTGGAAGCCGGTTCCAAGCCTGAGCTGCTGGCGGTGCTGGCATTGGCGCCGAAAGGCGGAACCATCGTCTGCAACGGCTACAAGGACCGCGAATTCATCCGCCTGGCGCTGATGGGCCAGAAGCTCGGCCATAACGTGTTCATCGTCATCGAGAAAGAGTCGGAAGTGGCGCTGGTGATCGATGAGGCCGCCGATCTCAAGGTCAAGCCACAGGTAGGCCTGCGCGTGCGCCTGTCGTCGCTGGCGTCGAGCAAGTGGGCCGACACCGGGGGCGAGAAATCCAAGTTCGGTTTGTCCGCCGCCCAGCTGATCTCGGTGGTGCAGCGCTTCCGCGATGCGGGCCTGGACCAGGGCATCCGCCTGCTGCACTTCCACATGGGTTCGCAGATCGCCAACCTGGCCGACTACCAGCACGGTTTCAAGGAAGCCATCCGCTACTACGGCGAACTGCGGGCGCTGGGCCTGCCGGTCGACCACATCGATGTCGGCGGCGGCCTGGGCGTGGACTATGACGGTACCCACTCGCGTAACGCCAGCTCGATCAACTACGACATGGACGACTACGCCGGCGTGGTGGTGGGCATGCTCAAGGAGTTCTGCGACGCGCAGGGCCTGCCGCACCCGCACATCTTCTCCGAGAGCGGTCGCTCGCTGACCGCGCACCACGCGATGCTGGTGATCCAGGTGACTGACGTCGAGAAGCACAACGACGACGTGCCGACCATCGACAACAAGGAAGCCCTGCCAGAGACCGTGCAATGGCTGGTCGACCTGCTTGGCCCGACCGATATCGAAATGGTCACCGAAACCTACTGGCGCGCCACCCACTACATGGGCGATGTGGCGGCGCAGTATGCCGACGGCAAGATCAGCCTGGCCGAGAAGGCCCTGGCCGAGCAGTGCTACTTCGCCGTGTGCCGGCGCCTGCACAACTCGCTTAAGGCCCGCCAGCGCTCGCACCGCCAGGTGCTGGACGAGCTCAACGACAAGCTGGCCGACAAGTACATCTGCAATTTCTCGGTGTTCCAGAGCCTGCCGGACACCTGGGCCATCGGCCAGGTACTGCCGATCATCCCGCTGCACCGCCTGGACGAAGAGCCGATGCGTCGTGCGGTACTGCAGGACCTGACCTGCGACTCCGACGGCAAGATCAACCAGTACGTAGACGAGCAGAGCATCGAGACCAGCATGCCGGTGCACGCAGTCAAGGAAGGCGAGGATTACTTGCTGGGTGTGTTCCTGGTCGGCGCCTACCAGGAAATCCTGGGCGACATGCATAACCTGTTCGGTGACACCGACTCGGTGAACATCTACCAGAATGCCGATGGCAGCGTGTACCACGCCGGTATCGAGACCCATGACACCATCGAAGACATGCTGCGCTACGTGCACCTGTCGCCGGAGGAGTTGATGACTCACTACCGCGACAAGGTGGCCAGCGCCAAGATCAGCGCACGTGAGCGGACCCAGTTCCTCGATGCGCTGCGCCTGGGCCTGACTCGCTCGTCCTATCTGTCGTCGTGATCGCCGAGGCCGCTCCTGCAACCGCTGTACGGCTTTTTTGTGGGAGCGGCCTTGCGTCGCGAAATGAGGGCGAAGCCCTCACCGAGTTCACACGCGGTAATGAACCTCTCTGAAGGCTCAGCTCCACCGCGTCTACCTTTGAATGCAATGTTCAAAGGAGAGTGACATGGAAAGTCCTAGCTCCAATCTGTTGCGGCGAGGCCGCTGGTCAGCATCCCAACACCTTTATTTGATTACCACCAACACGCGAGATCGTATCCCGCTGTTCAGTGATTTTCGCTTGGCCAGAACAGTGATCCGGCAATTACGCAAATGTGATGAGGATAAAGCCTGCAGATCTCTGGCATGGGTGCTGATGCCAGACCACCTGCACTGGTTGATCGAACTGGCTGACGTCGATCTCAGTGATCTGATGTGTGCATTCAAATCGCGAAGCAGCTGTGCGCTCTATCGAGCAGGTGCTGACCGTCGTCACATCTGGCAACCCAGTTTTCACGATCGGGCCTTGCGTCGCGAAGAGGATGTGAAGGTGGTGGCTCGCTACATCATTGCTAACCCGATTCGTGCCGGGCTGGTCAAGCGTGCAGGTGAGTACCCACATTGGGATTGTGTGTGGCTGTGAGTCAGCAGGTGAGGGCTTCGCCCTCATTTCGCGACACAAGGCCGCTCCCACATTGATCGGACTACGCCGGACCTTGTGGGAGCGGCCTTGTGTCGCGATAGGGGCCGCAACGCGGCCCCGACTTCATTGGATCCAGCGCCCTCTTGCCTGCAATCGCCAGCCAACCCACCCCAACGTTGCCGCCCGCAACGCCATGAACCCGAGAAAGGCCAACCACAACCCGTGGTTGCCAAACCCGCTCATGACCAAACCCAGGGGCAGCGCAATCAGCACCGACAGCACCATCGTGTTGCGCATCTCCCGTGCCCGGGTCGCGCCGATGAACAGCCCGTCGAGCAGGTAGCTCCACACCGCAATCAACGGCAGCAGCGCCAGATATGGCAGGTACGGGTAGGCCGCCGCCCGCACGCTATCGATATTGGTCTGCAAGTCGATGAACAGATGCCCGCCCAGCAGGAACAAGCCGGCAAACCCCAGGCTGGTGATCAACGACCACCCACAAGCCACCACCAGCGAGCGGCGTAAGGTATCCCGGTCCCGCGCACCAATGGCGTGCCCGCACAGTGCCTCTACGGCATGCGCCAGGCCATCGAGGGCGTAGGCGGTGAGCAGCAGCCCGTTGAGCAGCAGGGCGTTGGCCGCCACCGTGGCTTCGCCCAGTCGTGCGCCCTGCACGGTGATCAGCAGGAACACCAGCTGCAACGCCAGGCTGCGCAGGAAGATGTCGCGGTTCACCGCCAGCAATGGCCGCCACGCCTGCCAGCGCTTGAGCGCAGCCCAGGCGATCTGCCCGGGGTAGGCACGAAGGGCTGGCCGGGTCAGGGCCAGGCCGAGCAACGCAGCGCACCATTCGGCGACCACCGAGGCCCGTGCCGAACCCAGCACGCCCCAGTTCAGGCCCAGTACGAACCACAGGTTGAGGGCGATGTTCAGCAGGTTGGTGGTCAGCAGTATCGCCAGTGGCGCTCGAGCGTTCTGTGTGCCAAGGAACCAGCCGACCAGCGCATAACTGGCCAGCGCTGCCGGCAGGCCGAGCAACCGGGTATGGAAAAAGTCTTCGGTGGCTTGCTGCAACGCCTGGCTCGGTTGCATGGCGTGCAGGGCCAGCTGGCTGAAGGGCAGGGCAAGGAGGCCGATCAGTAGCGCGAAGGCCACGGCCAGCAGCAGCCCCTGCACCAGTACCTGGCGCAGCGCCGTGCCATCGGCACGCCCGGCGGCCTGTGCAGCAAAGCCAGTGGAGCCCATGCGCAGGAAACCCATCAGGCCAACCATGAAAGTGAACAGCGTGGCGCCCACCGCCACCGCTCCGAGCTGGTGGGCGTGGGGCAGGTGGCCGATCACGGTGCTGTCGACCAGCGCCACCAGCGGCACCGAGATGTTGGAGAGGATCATGGGCGCTGCCAGGGCCCAGACCTTGCGGTGGGTGGGGCGGTGCTGCCAGTCGGTGGACAGTTGCGACATTGCGATTCCTGAGGCTGCGGGGCCGCTTTGCGCCCCAGTATTCGACTGGGCGCATTGTAACGGCCAGGCAACCAATCCGCGCGAACAGGGTCTCACTTGCCGCATCGGTGAAAGTCCCACGTCCACTGTTGCGCTATAGTTGCTGCCCTTACGTACACGCTGCCAAAGAGTTACCACTCCATGCTCAACAAAGGATTGTTGCTGGCCTGCGCGCTGGCCCTGCTCAGTGCCTGTGATTCCTCGACGCCGGACAAGCCCGCGTCCCCCGACAAACCGGCCGCAAGCGCTGCGGTCGAGGCCCCCGCGGCCAAGCGGGAAGACCCTGCCGTCCTCGCCAAACGCTACGAGGGGCGTGAGCTCAGCGTGCTGGACGTATCTGAAGTGCAACTCGATGGCGCCAGTACCCTGTCGATCAGCTTCTCGGCCCCGCTGGACGCCAAGCAGGACTTCGCCGCCAAGGTGCACCTGGTCGATACGGTCAAAGGCAAGGTCGATGGTGCCTGGGAACTCTCCGACAACCAGATGGAATTGCGCCTGCGCCACCTCGAGCCGCAGCGCAAGCTGGTGCTGACCGTCGACAAGGGCCTGCTGGCCGTCAACGGCAACAAGCTCGACAGTGAATCCGTGAGCCGCCTGGAAACCCGCGACATGCAAGCCACTGTCGGCTTCGCCAGCCGCGGTTCGTTGCTGCCCACGCGCCTGGCCGAAGGGCTGCCGGTGATCGCGCTGAACGTGCCGAAGGTCGATGTCGAGTTCTTCCGGGTCAAGCCAGAGATGCTCTCGACCTTCCTCGCCAACTGGGGCCGCAACAGCAGCCTGTACTACTACCAGTCCAAGGAAACCCTGGACATGGCCGAGCTGGTCTACAGCGGCCGCTTCGACCTGAACCCGGCGCGCAACACCCGCGAGACCGTGCTGCTGCCGATTGCAGGCATCAAGCCGCTGCAGGAGCCCGGTGTGTACCTGGCAGTGATGCGCGCCTCGGGTACCTATGACTACTCACAGCCGGCGACGCTGTTCACCCTCAGCGACATCGGTGTATCCGCCCACCGCTACCGTGACCGCCTGGATGTGTTCGCCCAGGCCCTGGAAGGCGGCAAGGCGCTCAAGGACGTCAACCTCGAACTGCATGACGACAAGGGCAAGCTGCTGGCCCAGGCCAAGACCGATGGCGCCGGCCATGCCCAACTGCCGATCACGGCCAAGGCCGATACGCTGATCGCTACCCAAGGCGTGCACACCACCCTGCTGCGGCTGAACACCGCGGCCCTGGACCTGGCCGAGTTCGACATCACCGGCCCCCAGGCCAACCCGCTGCAATTCTTCATCTTCGGCCCGCGCGACCTCTACCGCCCGGGTGAAACGGTGCTGCTCAACGGCTTGCTGCGCGACCAGGATGGCAAGCCGGTGAAGGCCCAGCCGGTCAGCGTCGAGGTGCGCCGCCCGGATGAGCAGGTCAGCCGCAAGTTCGTCTGGGAAGCTGACGCCAGTGGTCTGTATCAATATCAGTTGCAGCTGGCCACGGAGGCGCCGACTGGCCGTTGGCAACTGCTGCTCGATCTGGGTGGCGGACGCAAGCAGGTTTACGAATTCCTGGTCGAGGACTTCCTCCCCGAGCGCCTGGCGCTTGAGCTCAAAGGCAGCGATACGCCGCTATCGCCCGACCAGGATGCGCGCATCCTGGTCAATGGCCGCTACCTCTACGGTGCGCCTGCCGCCGGCAATCGCCTGAGTGGCCAAGCCTATGTGCGCCCGCTGCGCGAAGCGGTGCCGGCGCTGCCGGGCTACCAGTTCGGCTCCGTGACCGAAACCGAATTGGCCCAGGACCTGGAACTCGACGAAGTCACCCTCGACCAGGCCGGCAAGGCAGTGGTCGATATCGAGAGCCATTGGGCCGAAGCACGCTCGCCGTTGCAGCTGACCGTACAGGCCAGCCTGCAGGAGTCCGGCGGCCGGCCGATCACCCGCCGCCTCGAACAGCCGATCTGGCCTGCCGAGCGCTTGCCCGGCCTGCGCGGCCTGTTTGACGGCGAGGAAACCGACAGCGACGGGCCGGTCGAATTCGAGGTGCTCGTGGCCGACCGTAAAGGCAACAAGCTCGCCGCCAATGACCTGAAGGTGCGCCTGATCCGTGAGCGTCGCGATTACTACTGGAACTACTCGCAGAGCGATGGCTGGAGCTACGACTACAACGAAAAATTCCTCACCCAGAGTGAGGAGACGGTCAACGTCAAGGCCGGCTCCACTGCCAAATTGAGCTTCCAGGTGGAATGGGGCCCGTACCGGGTCGAGGTCGAAGACCCTGAGACCGGGCTGGTTTCCAGCGAACGCTTCTGGGCCGGATACCGCGCTCAGGACAACGCCGAAGGCGGCGCAGTGCGACCAGACCAGGTGAAGCTGGCGCTGGACAAACCGGCCTACGCCGACGGCGCTACCGCCAAGGTCACCGTGACCCCACCTGCGGCCGGCAGCGGCTACCTGATGATCGAGTCCAGCGATGGGCCGCTGTGGTGGCAGGAAATCGAGGTGCCCGCCGATGGCAAGACTTTCGATGTGCAGCTGGACAAGCAGTGGGCGCGCCACGACCTGTATATCAGCGCGCTGGTGATCCGCCCGGGTGAACGCAAGGCCAATGCCACGCCCAAGCGCGCCGTCGGCGTGCTGCATCTGCCACTGGCGCGTGCCGAGCGCAAGCTGGCGGTCAGCCTGCAGGCGCCTGAAAAGATGCGGCCCAAGCAGCCGCTGACGGTGAAGATCAAGGCCGCCAATGCCGACGGCAGCGTGCCGAAGCAGGTGCACGTGTTGCTGTCGGCCGTCGACGTGGGCATCCTCAACATCACCGATTTCAAGACCCCCGACCCGTTCGCCAGCCTGTTCGGTCGCAAGGCCTACGGTGCCGACCAGCTGGATATCTACGGCCAGCTGATCGAGGCCGGCCAGGGCCGCCTGGCCAGCCTGGCCTTCGGCGGTGACGCGGCGATGGCCAAGGGTGGCAAGCGCCCTAATACCACGGTGACCATCGTTGCCCAGCAAAGCCTGCCGGTGACCCTGAACGACCAGGGCGAAGGCGAGGCGAGCGTCGATATTCCGGACTTCAATGGCGAGTTGCGGCTGATGGCCCAGGCCTGGACCGACGAGCACTTCGGCATGGCCGAAGGCAAGACGGTGGTGGCCGCGCCGCTGATCGCCGAACTGTCGGCGCCGCGCTTCCTGGCGGGTGGTGACCGCACCAGCCTGGCACTCGACCTGGCCAACCTGTCGGGGCGTGCCCAGCAACTGAGTGTCGAGATCCTCGCCGAGGGCCAGCTGAGCCTGACGGCCAGCGCCCAGCAGACTGTCGCCCTGGCCGAAGGCCAGCGCAGCACGCTGCTCATCCCGGTGCAGGCCCAAGGTGGCCTGGGGCAGGGCAAGGTGCGGGTGCGGGTCAATGGCCTGCAACTGCCAGGTGAACCGGCAAACACCTTCGAACGCGAATGGACGCTGGGCGTGCGCCCGGCCTACCCGGCGCTGCTCAAGCATTACCGTGTGGCCCTCAAGGACCAGCCATGGACCCTGCCGGAAAGCGACCTGGCCGCCTTCGAGCCAGCCGGCCTTGAAGCCAGCCTGGCGCTGTCGAGCCGCCCGCCCCTGAACCTCGCCGAACAGATCCGCGCCCTCGAAGCCTATCCTTACGGCTGCCTGGAACAGACCACCAGCGGCCTTTACCCGTCGCTGTACGCTGATGCCGAAAGCCTGAAACGCCTGGGCATCAAGGGCGAGCCGGCCGAGGTGCGCAAGCGCAAGATCGAGATGGGCATCGAGCATCTGCTGGGCATGCAGCGCTACAACGGCAGCTTTGGCCTGTGGAGCTCGGACAGTGAAGAAGAGTACTGGCTGACCGCCTATGTCACCGACTTCCTGCTGCGAGCCCGCGACCAAGGCTACGGCGTGCCGGCCGAGGCCTTGAAGAAGGCCAGCGAACGCCTGTTGCGCTACCTGCAGGAGCGCAATCTCATCGAAGTCGACTACAGCGAAAATGCCGAGCACACCCGCTTTGCCGTACAAGCCTATGCTGCGCTGGTGCTGTCGCGCAGCCAGCAAGCACCGCTGGGTGCCCTGCGCAGCCTGTTCGAGCGCCGCGCCGATGCCCGCTCCGGCCTGCCGCTGGTGCAACTGGCGGTAGCGCTGGACGCCATGGGCGACAAGCCGCGTGCCGAGCAGGCGCTGCAGGCGGGCCTGGGCATCAGCCGCAGCAAGGGCTGGATGGCGGACTATGGCAGCAGCCTGCGCGACCAGGCGCTGATCCTGGCGCTGCTGCAGGAAAGCAAGCTGGCCAGCAACCAGGTCGACCAGCGCCTGTTCGCCCTGTCGGACGAGCTGGCGGCCAACCGTTGGCTGTCGACCCAGGAACGCAATGCCTTGTACCTGGCCGGCCGAGGGCTGCTTGGCAAGCCGGAAGCGCCGTGGAAGGCGCGCCTGGACAGTGCCGGTGAGGTGCGTGAGTTCAATGATGTCGAGGCCGGCATGAAGCTCGAGGGGCCGTTGCTGGCCTCGCCTCTGACTGTGCAGAACGAGGGCAGCGAAACGCTCTACCAGCAACTGACCTTGTCGGGCTATCCACGCCAGGCGCCTGCTGCCGGTGGCAACGGCATGGAGATTCGCCGCGACTACCTGGGCATGAATGGCCAGCCGCTGGACCTGCATAACCTGCGCAGTGGCGACCTGGTGCTGGTGCACCTGGCGCTCAAGACCAGCGATCGCGTGCCGGATGCCTTGGTGGTTGACCTGCTGCCTGCTGGCCTGGAGCTGGAAAACCAGAACCTGGCCCAGAGCGCTGCCAGCCTGGACAACGCCAGCAGCGCGGTGAAGCAGTGGCGCGAGTCGATGCAGAACGCCAGCGTGGTGCATCAGGAGTACCGTGATGACCGCTACGTGGCGGCCCTCAAGCTCGACGGCTATGGCACCACGCACCTGTTGTACCTGGCGCGTGCGGTGACCCCGGGCACCTACCGGGTGCCGCCGCCACAAGTGGAGTCGATGTACCGGCCGAATCTGCAGGCGGTGGGGGATGGGCAAGGAGAGATGACGGTGAAAGCACGTTAAGGCTTCGCGGACCCTGTAGGAGCGGCCTTGCGTCGCGAAAGGGGTGCGAAGCGCCCCCTGGATCTCAGCCAGGCAGCTGAAATTGCCGGGGCTGCTATGCAGCCCATTCGCGACACAAGGCCGCTCCTACAATCAGTGAATGACCCAACTCATCACCCACAACCCCAACACCAGCCAGATGATCCCGAGGATGATCGAGGCACGCATGAAGGCGCGGATCGCCGAGTACAGCAGCATCAGGCCGATGATCAGGGCGAGGATGCTGAGCAGCGAGGTGTCCATGCCCAATGTGCGTGCCAGGCCATCGATGAAATTGCCCCCGGCGTTGGCCAGCAGGTTGAACAGGCCGCTCAAGGCGTCGACGATGAAGCGGATCAACGACCCCAGTGCCTGGCCAAGCCACTCGAAAAAACCTTCTACATGCATAGTTGCTTCCTGATGAACGAATCGGCACGTTTGCCGTTCCCAAGCCTTTGGCCACTACCTGGCCAGGTCGGTTCCCGATGCCAAGCTTAGCGCGGCCACGTACCCGAGCGGGAAGGCTCGTGCGTGCTGCCGCGGTCAGCATCCTGGTGTTGCTCGGCCTGTTGTGGCTGGCCGACCGCATCTGGCCGCTACCGTTGCCGGGCAACGACCTGGCAAGGGTGGTGCTGGCTGAAGACGGCACACCATTGTGGCGTTTTGCCGATGCCGATGGGGTATGGCGCTATCCGGTCAGCCCGGAGGATATTTCGCCCCTTTACCTGCAGGCCCTGTTGACCTACGAAGACCGCTGGTTCTACCAGCACCCGGGGGTCAACCCGCTGGCGCTGGCGCGGGCGGTCTGGCTCAACCTGCGCGGTGGGCGGGTAGTGTCCGGCGGCAGCACGTTGTCGATGCAGGTTGCCCGTCTGCTCGACCCGCATGATCGCACCTTGGCCGGCAAGCTGCGGCAGCTGTGGCGCACTGCACAACTGGAGTGGCACCTGTCCAAGCGCGAAATCCTGCAGATCTACCTGAACCGTGCGCCGTTCGGCGGTACCTTGCAGGGCGTGGCAGCGGCCAGCTGGGCTTACCTGGGCAAGTCGCCACAGCAGCTGACACCCGCCGAAGCTGCCCTGCTGGCCGTGTTGCCGCAGGCACCGAGCCGCTTGCGCCCGGACCGCCACCCGGCGCGTGCCCAACGCGCCCGCGACAAGGTGTTGCAGCGCCTGGACGAGTACCAGGTGTGGCCGGCGCAACAGATCAAGGAGGCGGTTGAGGAACCATTGCTGCTGGCCCCGCGTCAGGAACCCGCGCTGGCTCCGTTGCTGGCGCGGCGGCTGTACACCGCTGACAGCCCGACGTTGATTCGCACTACCCTCGACGCCTCCTTGCAACGACGCCTGGAAGACCTGTTGCTGGGTTGGCGGGCGCGCTTGCCGGAGCGCACCTCGGCGGCGATTCTGGTGGTCGAGGCCCAGACCATGGCGGTACGCGCTTACCTGGGCTCGATCGACCTGAACGACGAGCGCCGTTTTGGCCATGTCGACATGGTCCGCTCATTACGCTCGCCCGGCTCGACGCTCAAGCCGTTTCTTTACGGTCTGGCCATGGATGATGGCCTGATTCACTCCGAATCGCTGTTGCAGGATGTGCCGCGGCGCTACGGCGACTATCGCCCCGGCAATTTCTCGATGGGCTTCAGCGGCCCGGTCTCCGCCAGTTCAGCGCTGGCGCTGTCGCTCAACTTGCCAGCGGTGCAATTGCTCGAAGCCTATGGCCCCAAGCGCTTTGCCGCGCAGTTACGCATGGCCGGCGTGCCGTTGGCGCTGCCGCCATTGGCCGAGCCCAACCTGGCATTGATTCTGGGCGGTGCCGGCAGCCGTCTGGAGGACCTGGTAGGCGGTTATGCGGCACTGGCCCGGGGTGGCAACAGTGCGCAGGTACGCCTGCAACCGCAGGATCCATTGCTGGAGCGCCAGTTGATGTCGCCAGGCGCGGCCTGGATCATCCGGCGCATCCTCAGTGGCCAGGCGCGGCCCGACCGTGACCCGCATGCCGAACTGGTACAGCGGCCGCAATTGGCCTGGAAGACCGGCACCAGCTATGGCTTCCGCGATGCCTGGTCGATCGGCGTCGGGCCGCGCTACCTGATCGGTGTCTGGATCGGTCGGCCCGATGGCACGCCCGTGCCCGGGCAGTTCGGCCTGGCCTCGGCGGCCCCGCTGATGCTGCAAGTGCATGACCTGCTGAGCAACCGCGACAGCCAGCGAGGCATCCGGCTGCCAGTGGAACGCGTGCCGGACAGTGTTGGTGTGGCTGCCATCTGCTGGCCGCTGGGCCAGCCCATGAACCGGCAGGACCCGAACTGCCGGCGCCAGCGCTTTGCCTGGACCCTCGATGGCACCACGCCTCCCACCTTGCAGGCCGCCGACCAGCCGCTTGGCCTGGGGCTGCGCGAAAGCATCTGGGTCAATGCCCAGGGCCTGCGCGTGGACGGCAGTTGCCCCGGGGCCAAGGCGCTCGACATCGCTTTGTGGCCAGCGCCCCTTGAACCTTGGTTGCCACGCGTCGAGCGGCGTGCAGCGCGGCTGCCGGCGGTGGACCCGAGCTGCCCGCCACAGGTACCGGCCAGCGCGCCGCCGCTGTCGATCGTCGGCGTGCGCCCCGGCGACCACCTGCGGCGCCCAGCCACCAGCAGCGAACCCTTGCAGTTGCATGTGTCTGCCCTCGGCGGTGGCGGGCGGCGCTGGTGGTTCCTCAACGGCCAGCCGCTGGGTGAAAGCGAAGGGCAGGGCAGCATGCTGGTGCGGTTCGACCAGGCCGGGCAGTTCGAGATCAGTGCCTTGGACGAAAGTGGAGAAACCGCGCGGGTGGCGTTCCAGGTCAACGAGTAGGGTTCGACGTTTACAAGGGCAGCACCTACGCTTGCACGTGACGGGTGAGGCCGGCGACGCCCCGGTACCCAAGGGATTGTGGAGCGACCTATGCGTCTTCTGCTGATGCCCCTGCTGCTGTCGCCCTGGGCCAGTCTGCTGCTTGCCGAGCCATTGCCGGTGTTTCTCGACGGCCATGAATACGAGCGCCGCCTGCCCAGCGCGAACCTGCCGATCGATGCCTACCGCCCCCGTGCTGCGGACCTGCACCTGGCGCCGCCCATGATCCCCACCGGGACGCCGCCACGGGCGACGCGTTTCGTGCTGCACAAGGTGCGCTTCGAGGGCGGGACAGTCTACCCGTTGAGCGAATTGCGCGAGCATTACCAACCCTTGATTGGCCGTGAAGTGAGTGTTGGCGAGCTGCAGCAGTTCACCGAGCGCCTGACCCAGCGCTACCAGCGCGACGGCTACCTGCTATCGCAGGCCTACCTGCCGGATCAGGATTTTGCCGATGGTCGCGTGCAGGTCGTGCTGGTCGAGGGGTATGTCCACGACGTTCGACGGCAAGGCGATGTCGGGCCCGCTGGCGCCTACCTCGAGGCGCTGCTGGAGCACTTGCGGGCGGAACGCCCTCTGACCCGGGCGACGCTCGACCGCTTCATCGGCCTGGCCCAGCGCATACCCGGTGTGACCTTGCAGGCTGACCTGGATCGGGCGGAGCACAGTGATGGGGCCGCGCAGCTTACCGTGCGGGCCTGGCGCAAGACCCTCGATATGGCAGTGGCGTTCAGCGATGGCAGCCGCGATGGCCCGCAGGGGTTGTTCAAGGTGTCCAGCAATGCCCAGACGCGTTTTGCCGAGCAGTTGACGGCCAGCGTGTTGCTGCCACCGGGTGATGACCACAGCCATTACCAGCGCCTGGATTACAGCCAGCACTTGGATGCACAAGGCAGCCAGCTGCTGCTTTCAGCCGCTCGCTACCGCAGCGAGCCGGGCACACCTGTGCGTGCGGTGCATGGTTCGCAATTCTTCCGGCGGATAGAAAGCGAGCGTTATGCAATCGGGCTTGGCCAACCGGTGATCGTCACGGCCGATGAATGGCTGGCGATGACAGGGCATGTGTATGCGGTCAGTGAGCATGACGAAGCGCTCAACGGTGGCCGGGCACGCATCGACACCTCTGTACGTGCGCTGTCGTTCGAAGGCGACTGGCGCAAGGTCGAGGCCGGGCGGTTTCGCTGGGTCAGCGCCGGGGTGTATCAGGGGCTGGATTACCTGGGCGCTCGCACCGATGCGGATTACGACATGGACTTCCTGCGCTTTCGCGTGGCCGGGTTGCAGAGCGACCCGCTGTCGCAACGCTGGCAGGGCGTGCTGTCAGGCGCCTTGTACTGGACCGATGACCGGCTGCCCGACAGCGAGCATGCGGTCTTCGGCGGGCAGCATTTCGGCTATGGCTATCCGCAGGATCAGGCGGCGGGTGACAAGGGCTGGGGTGTCGCCTACGAGCTGAACTACAGCTTTACGCGTGGCGCTGGCTGGGTGCGGCTGATGCAGCCGTATGTGCTGCTGGATGCTGCGCAGGCCTGGTACAACGGCGGACCACTCGAAGATGCCAGGATGCGTTCCGTGGCGTTGGGTGTGCGGCTGGGGGAGGGGCGGTACGGCAATGTGGCGCTGGAGGTGGCCAAGCCACTGGCCGATGTGGCCTTGGACAGCATGAGCAGAAGCCCACGCTGGACGGTGAGCTTCAACTACCGGTTGGAGTGAATCCAGGCGATACCGGCCTCATGGAACGCCTGGGAGGCTCTTAGTGCGTGGTAAACCGCTGGTGCACAGGAGACGAACTTGGCGTCAACGCCAACGCCAATTGGGTGCGGTTGTGCATGTGGGTCAAACGCAACACTTGCGACACATACAGCTTCACAGTGTTCTCGGTGATCCCCAGTTCGCAGGCAATCTGGTAGTTGGTCTTGCCCTTGCTTACCAGCCGGGCGACCTCCAGTTGCCGCGGAGACAGCTTCTCGAACGCTGCCGGCAGATCGCCTTCGGACTCTTCCACGACATCGGTGGCGCGACGGTGAACGCCCTGGCCTCGGGCTTTTTCCAGGTCCTGATACAGCTCGTCTATGGAACCGGCCAGGTCCTGCAGGCGCTGGTTGAGGTTGCCCAGGTCCTGGAGATTGGATCTGCGCTCCCGTAGCACTTGTTCCTGGCGGCGCACGCCCTCGAGCAGTTCGTCGAAGTTCATGGGCTTCTGGTAGTAATCGGCGAAACCTTCACGCAGGGCGCGGATCACGTCCTGCTTGTCGGCGCGCCCGGTAAGCATGATGGCTTCGAACATGCGCTGGCGCCCGGCAATGTCCTTCAGTGCCTGCATGAGCTCGATGCCATCGCGTTTGGGCATGTGCAGGTCGCACAACACCAGGCCAATCGTGTCGTCGGCGATGAACCGTTCGATGGCTTCGTTGGTGGAGTGGGCCGCAACGCAAGGGTGGCCCTCGGACAGAAGGAATTCACACAATTGTTCGACGATCAGCGGCTGGTCATCCACTACCAGAACTTTCACATCACTCAATGACTTGGTCACGATCAACTCCCTGTTCGTAAATGACCCTGGCTCCCGAGCCAGACGCACTGGCAGCTTAAAAAATAGACGCTGCCTGCGATTCTGTACAAGTCTTGTACAAGTGATCGGACCGTTTGAATGCTCATTGGATCCATACGGCAGTCAATAAAAAGCCTGCCAGCACGTAGGGCACGAATGCTTGTTTGTCGCCCATTTGTTCAGTGAGTGTGGCCAGGCGCTTCTTCACCCTGGGGTTGAGCAGCGTCCAAAGGCGCCTGCGGGTCAGCAACCAGAGCACCACGCTGACCCCGGCTCCGATGAAGGTGCCGAGCACGTATTGCGGGCTGGTAGCAAGCGCCAGCGCCCCCATCAGCTTGACGTCGTCGGCGCCGAAGCGGCCCAGCATGTAGCCTGGCAGCGTCAGCAGCATGACAATGGCCAGGGCCCAGCCGGCGTCGCTGGCATCGGCGCCGATCCATGAGTGGCCCGTGGCAAACAGCCAGACCAGTGCGCCAGCGGCGAAACCCAGGGTCAGCATATTGGCGATCTGGCGTTCGCGGATATCTTGTTCGGTGCACAAGGCAAGCCACATCAAAAGAACAATGCTTTGCATCGGCAGGCCGCCTTTCCCATTCGTTGAACACTGCTACCCGATCAGTCAGGTTTCCTAATCAGGGTAGACGCGATCTGACGAACGGGCATGGTCGACCGGCAAAAAGGTCGTTGCAGGTGCGGTCCGGTGTCGCGAAAAGGGCCGCGAAGCGGCCCCCTGCGATTGGCTTACTTGACCCGGCCCGGAGGGTAGTTGCCGAGCACCTGGGCAACGGTCTTCTGAATGGCGCTGTTACGCTCGTCGGGGCTAGGCGGATAGTTGTTCATGATCTGTTCGGCACTGCCGCGCCAGACCAGCTTGCCGTCACGGCCATCGAACATGTCGATCTGGATGGTAGCCACCTTGTAATCGACACTGCGGGTTTCGTTGTACATCGGCCCGCCCCAATAGCCGTTCCAGTAGCCGCCCCAAGCCCCGCCATAGTTGGTGGTGATCTGCTGCTGGCGTTGTTCGACGATCAGGTAGGCACGGACGGTGACGTCAGGCCGGGCATTACCCTGGGCTGGGCGCAGACCACGCTGGTCAAGCTGGTCGGTGACCGCGGCACGGATGCGTTGTTCGGTCAGGTCGCTCTTGATGCGTGGATCATCCGGGCGATACTGCAGGCCCGGTTCCTGCCATGCCCAGCTGCGGTAGGCAGCGAAATCGCGGCTGGCATCGAAATCCTGCTGAACGTTGTTGCTGGAGCAGGCGGCCAGCAGCAGCGCGAATGACAGTAGAACGAGGCGGCGCAACATGGTGGTTCTCCGTTAGGCATTAACTGGGAGGATAGCCGCTGAGCGCCTTGTGAACCGATTCGCGCAGGGCGGTCTCGCGATCGCGCGGCGAGCCTTTGTCGCTGCCGCTTTCAGCGCTGGCGCTCCACACCGGCTGGCCGTTGCGGGCATCGAACAGGTCGATGCGCACCACCATCACCTCCACTTCGTAGGTGCGTACGACCGGCACGCTGCCGTAGGCGCCGTAACCATTGCGGTAGCCGCCGAAACCGACACTGCCGTAGGGGTACGGGCCGTAATACGGGTCGTAGTAGTCATAGTCGCGCACCTGGCGCAGGCGCCGTTCCAGGCGCATGTCGGCGCTCACCAGCAGGTCGCCGGTGGCGCCGCGAGCAGGACGCAGGCCATGTTGGTCGAGGGCACCACTGACGGCGTCGGCGATTTGTGCCGGGTCGGCGTCGGCATTGCCGCTTGGCAGCTGGCCGTCGCGCCAGCTCCAGCTGCGGTAGTGGCCATAGTCACGCGTTGGCGCCGGGTAGGCACTGGCGTCGAAGGAGTTGGCCGCTTGCGCAGGGGCTGGCGGCAGCGGACGGCTGCTGGCCACGTAGGGGTTGCTGGCCTGACAGGCGGCCAGGGCGAGCGGCAGCAGGGCCAGGCACATCTGACGGTACGGCATGTATCCCTCCCGGAGGGCGCAATCAGCGGGGGCGGCACACCCAGTGCAGGTAGCGGCCAAGCCCGGCAAAACTTGGGTGACGGCGGTGGGCCAGTTCCATTTCCAGCAGGTCGAGCAACTCGGCCTTGTCCTGGAATTCCTTGGGCATGTAGTCATGGAAGACGCGCACGCCGCTCTCGCTTTCAACGTGCCACACCCCCTCAAGTTGCGCCTTCAGTTCCCGTGGATCAAGCGGTTTTTGCGGGGTCAGGCTTTGCTTTTCACCTTCCAGGCGGTTGCTGCGCAACTTGCGGAAATGGCCCTTGAGCAAGTTGCGGTAGACCAGCGCATCGCGGTTGTAGAACGCAAGCGACAGCCAGCCCTCCGGGCTGGTCAGCTGGTGCAGCACCGGCAGGATGCTCTGCGGTTCGGCCAGCCATTCCAGCACAGCGTGGCAGAGCACCAGGTCATAAGGCTCGGTGAGCTGGCCAAGCAGCTCTTGCCAGGGCGCCTGGATGAAGGTTGCCGATTGGCCCGCTTCTGCGAAGCGTGCCCGGGCGCCCTCCAACATCGGCGCGGCGGGTTCGGCCAGCGTTACATCGTGCCCGCGCTGGGCCAGCCACAAGGCCATGTGACCGAGGCCTGCGCCGATGTCGAGCACCCGCAACGGTCGGTCGGGCAGCGCGTCGGCCAGGTCGGCCTGGAGCACGGCTAGGCGAATGGCACCTTTGGCACCGCCATAGATCTTTTCAGCAAAGCGTGTGGCCAGTTGGTCGAAGTGACGGTCATTCATCGTGCGAAACGCCTCTCGCTGTCGGCCAGCTTGGCGCGCACCACCTGCTCCATGTCCAGGCCCAGCTCGCTGCACAGCAGCAACAGGTAGAGCACCACGTCGCCGACTTCCTGGCCGGCGTGGGCCAGCTGCTGGGCGGGCAGCTGGCGCGATTGGTCCTCGCTCAGCCACTGGAAGATTTCCACCAGCTCGGCCATTTCCACGCTGGCCGCCATGGCAAGGTTTTTCGGGCTGTGGAAGCTGCGCCAGTCATTGTTGTCGCGGATCCGATGCAGGCGTTCGGTGAGTTCTTGCAGGTTCATCTGGGTCTCCTAATGCCGCATAGCTTCTGCCCAGGCCCGATGCAAAGCAAGTGCAATCAGGGCGCTAGAGCACGGCCCAGCGCCCGACCATGTGCAGCACCCCACCCTGTCCGTCCAGCCTCAATTCACCCGCCGGCCCCGCTTCGCTGGCGCTCAGGACAACCTCCGATGGCAAGCGCACCGGTTTGCGGAAGTCCACCGCGAAGCGATAACCACTGTTGGGCATATGCGTGCGCAGGGCTGCCAACGCCATGGCATTGCTCCACATGCCATGGGCGATGGCCTCGGGGAAGCCGAACAGGCGAGCGCTGACGGCACTCAGGTGAATCGGGTTGTAGTCACCACAGACCTTGGCGTAGCGCCGGCCGATATCACTGTCGGCATACCAGCGGGTGACCTCCGGCAGCGCCGCGGGCTCGGTTAACTGGCTTTCGCCGAACGGCTCCTCCAGCTTCAGGCCACGCACCAGCATACGGCTGGTTTCGCGCCACAGCAGGCCCAAGCCATCCTCGGCTTCGGTGACCAGGTCAAAGGTGCCGCCCTTGGCATGGGCTTGCAGATTGTCGGCGTACACCGCAAAGCGCAGCCCGTCGATGCCACCCAGCGGGCGGAGCACGTCGATGCGGTTGTGCAGGTGCACCAGCCCGAGCAACGGAAAAGGGAAGTCGTGGGCGGTCAGCAGTTGCAGCTGAAGGGTGAACGCCATTATGTGTGGGTAGGTGCCAGGCAGGCGGCCATCGTCGGTGAAATGGCAGAGCCGACGATAGGCCGCCAGGTTGCCGGGCTGCACTCGGATAAAGCTGCGCAGACCGCCGGCGGGCAGGGTAGCGCCGCTGATCTTGCGTTTACTGGCGGCGCGCAGGTAGAGGCTGGCGCGTGAGTCCGGGCTGTGCAGGTCTTGCCATTGGCGGCTCATGTTCAGGCCCCCATCAAGGCCTGGCCGCAGACGCGCAGCACTTGGCCGTTGACCGCGCCAGAGCCTGGCTGGCTAAGCCAGGCGATGGCTTCGGCGACGTCCTGCGGGCGCCCGCCCTGGCCCAGTGAACTCAGGCGCCGCCCGGCCTCGCGCAGGCCAATGGGCATGGCGGCGGTCATGTGGGTTTCGATGAACCCAGGCGCCACCGCATTGATGCTGCCGCCGCGCTCGGCAAGCTTCGCTGCCCAGGCCTCGGCGAAGCCGATCAGGCCGGCCTTGCTCGCGGCATAGTTGGCCTGGCCGCGGTTGCCGGCGATACCGCTGACCGACGCCAGCAGGGTAATACGTGCGTTGTCGCCCAGCGCACCCCCGTCATACAAGGCTTGGGTCAGTACCTGCGGGGCCTTGAGGTTGACTGCCAGTACCGCGTCCCAGTACTCCGGGGTCATGTTGGCCAGGGTCTTGTCGCGGGTAATGCCGGCGTTGTGCACGACGATATCGATGCCCTCGGGCAGGGCTTCGAGCAGTTTCGCGGCGGCATCGCTGGCGCAAATGTCCAGGCCCAAGGCCTTGCCACCCAGGCGTGCGGCGAGGGCGTCGAGCTCCTGCTGGGCCTGGGGCACGTCGAGCAGCATCACCTCGGCGCCATCACGCGCGAGGGTTTCGGCGATGGCGGCGCCGATGCCGCGTGCAGCGCCCGTGACCAGCGCGCGACGGCCACCGAGCGGGCGGGTCCAGTCTTCGACCTGGGTTGCGCAGGCCTGCAGGCGCAGGACCTGGCCGGAAACAAAGGCGCTCTTGGGTGACAGGAAGAAGCGCAAGGCCCCTTCGAGCTGAGCTTCAGCGCCCGTCGCCACATACAGCAACTGCGCCGTAGCGCCGTTGCGCAGCTCTTTGGCCAGCGAACGGCAGAAGCCTTCCAGGGCGCGCTGGGCGACGCTGGCCATCGGGTCGTCAAGGGATTCAGGCGCACGTCCAAGGATCACCACGTGGGCACACGGGGCGAGGCTGCGCAGCAGGGGCTGGAAGAATTCGCGCAATTGTTTCAACTGGTCGCTGTCGGACAGATGGCTGGCGTCGAACACCACGGCCTTGAGCTTCGGCCCCAGGCCGGCGACCCAAGCGGGGGCCTGCAAGCCGTCGCCATTGAAGCTGAACAGCGTTTCGGTCAGGCGCGGGGCAATGGCCTCGACCTGATTCGCCTGTGGCCCGCCACCCAGCACCAGCGCGCCCTCCACCGGACGCAGGCGGCCCGCCTGCCAGCGCTCCAGCGGCGCTGGGCGCGGCAGGCCAAGGGCATCGACGAGGCGGCGCCCGAGCTGGGAGTTGGCAAAGCCGAGATAGCGATCGCTCATGTGCGGGTCTCCAGAAGGCAAGCTTGCAAGTGTGGACCAAGTTTGTGGCAAGGTCGTTCGAATGCGGCAAAAACACCTAGGCTGTACGGATCAAATTGTTGCAGGAGGAGCAAACGCATGCGTTCAACTCGCCGGGTCGCGATCCTGGGCGGCAACCGTATCCCTTTCGCCCGCTCCAACGGCGCCTACGCCACCGCCAGCAACCAGGCGATGCTGACCGCAGCCCTGGAGGGCCTGATCGAGCGTTATCGCCTGCACGGGCTGCGCCTGGGCGAAGTGGTGGCCGGTGCGGTACTCAAGCACTCGCGGGACATGAGCCTGACCCGGGAGTGCGTACTCGGTTCGCGCCTGTCGCCGCAGACGCCGGCCTACGATATCCAGCAGGCCTGTGGCACCGGCCTGGAAGCGGCGCTGCTGGTGGCCAACAAGATTGCCCTCGGGCAGATCGACAGCGGTATCGCCGGTGGCGTGGACACCACGTCAGATGCCCCGATCGGCGTCAATGAGGGGCTGCGGCGCATCCTCCTGCAAGCCAATCGCGGCAAGACCTTGGCTGAGCGGCTCAAGCCGTTCCTGCAATTGCGCCCGGGCCACCTGAAACCTGAACTGCCGCGCAATGGCGAACCGCGTACCGGCCTGTCGATGGGCGAGCATTGCGAACGCATGGCGCAAACCTGGGGGATCGATCGCGCCGACCAGGATGCGCTGACCCTGCACAGCCACCAGCGATTGGCGGCCTCGTACAGTGAAGGCTGGCAGAATGACCTGGTGACGCCCTTCCTGGGCCTCTCGCGTGACAACAACCTGCGTGCTGACCTGACCCTGGAGCAGCTGACCAAGCTCAAGCCGTCGTTCGACCGCAGTGGGCTGGGCACGTTGACGCCGGGCAACTCCACGCCGCTGACCGATGGCGCCTCGGTGGTGCTGCTTGGCAGCGAGCAATGGGCTCAACAACAGGGCCTGCCAGTTCTGGCCTATTTGGTCGATGGCGAAACCGCTGCGGTGGACTTCGTCACTGGCCGCGAAGGGCTGTTGATGGCGCCGGTGTACGCAGTGCCGCGCCTGCTGGCACGCAATGGCCTGACCTTGCAGGACTTCGACTACTACGAAATCCACGAAGCCTTTGCGGCCCAGGTGCTGTGCACCCTCAAGGCCTGGGAGGATGCCGAGTACTGCCGGGAGCAGTTGGGGCTTGAGGAAGCGCTTGGCGCCATCGATCGCAGCAAGCTCAACGTCAAAGGCAGCTCGTTGGCGGCAGGCCACCCGTTCGCGGCGACCGGTGGGCGTATTTTGGCCAACCTGGCGAAATTACTGGCAAAGGCGGGGAAGGGACGTGGCTTGATATCCATCTGCGCTGCGGGCGGGCAAGGAGTGACGGTGATCGTCGAGCGTTGACCGAAGGGCGGTGCTGATCTCTGTTAGGCTTGTCTGCTCAGAACTACAAGAATTCGCTATGCAGACGATCGGACATCCGCGTGCCATTCCTGCCCTGGAGCAGTTGCCTCGGCCACTTTATGCCCGTGCGGAAAGCCTTGGCGCGGGGTCCTGGACCACTCGCCACAGCCATGACTGGGTGCAGTTTTCCTACGCCATCAGCGGAGTATTGGGGGTGTATACCGACGATGGCAGCTACTTCGCCCCACCGCAGTGGGGCGTGTGGATACCGGCCGATGCCGAACATGAAGTGGTTACCTCCGGGCAGGCTGAAATGCGCAGCCTTTACATCCGCCGTGATGCCTGCCCCTGGGCGCCGGCGCACTGCCGGGTCCTGGAAGTGACAGCGCTGGCGCGGGAGTTGATCAAGCAGTTTTGCCTGTTCCCGGCTGAATATGCCGAGGGTGACAGTGCCGAAGGCCGCCTGGTCGCCGTGTTGCTCGACCAGTTGCGCACCTTGCCCGAGGTGGGTTTCTCGCTGCCGTTGCCGCGGCACCCCGGCTTGCTGGCGCTGTGCAACGGGCTGATCGCCGCGCCGGACCAGATGCAGACCTTGCAGCAGTGGGCGGTGCAGTTGGGATGTTCGGAAAAGACTTTGATGCGGCTGTTCCAGCGCGAGACCGGGTTGAGTTTTCGCAACTGGCGCCAGCGGATGCGGCTACTGTCGTCGCTGGCGTTGCTGGAGGCAGGGGAGAGCGTGACCGAGGCGGCGCTGGGTTGTGGCTATGATTCGACCTCGGCGTACATTGCGGCCTTCAAGCAGTTGTTCGGGGCGACACCTGGGGAATTGAAGCTTTGATATTGCCTGCACTGGCCCTTACGCGGGTTCACCCGCGAAAGGGCCGGTACTGGAGAAATCAGGTGCGGAAGCGACGCACCAGCGAGTCCAGTTCATTGGACAGCCCGGCCAGGCTCTCGGAGTCCTGACGCGCCGCCTGGGCCAGTTCCGCCACCAGCTGCGCATCGCCATGAATCTGGCTGATATGGCGGTTGATGTCCTCGGCCACCTGGTGCTGTTCTTCCGCCGCCGTGGCGATCTGCGTGTTCATGTCGCGAATGATGTCCACCGACTCGCGGATCTGCCCGAAACTGTCACGGGCCAGGCCAATGCGGCTGACCGACTGCTGCGACACTTCCAGGCTGGCATGCATCTGCTCGGCCACTTCCGCAGTGCGGCTGGCCAGGTTACCCAGCAAACCATCGATTTCCGCCGTGGAGTCGGCCGTGCGCTTGGCCAGTGCCCGAACCTCGTCGGCCACCACGGCAAAGCCTCGGCCCTGCTCGCCGGCGCGGGCCGCTTCGATGGCTGCGTTGAGCGCCAGCAGGTTGGTCTGCTCGGCAATCGAGCGAATGGTGCCGAGGATCGACTGGATGGCGTTGCTGTCGCGCTCCAGTTGCTGGATCGACTGGGCCGACTGCTCGATCTCCTGGCTCAGGCGGTCGACGCTGCTGACGGCCGCGTCGATCTGTTGCTGGCCTTCGCGGGCCTGCTGCTGGCCGCTGTCGGCCGATTGCGCGGCCTGGCTGCAGGAGCGGGCGACTTCATTGGCCGTGGCGACCATTTCGTGGAACGCGGTGGAGACCATGTCCACCGCTTCTCGCTGGCGCCCGGCAGCCTCGGCCATGTCGCTGGAAACCCGGGTGGAGCTGCTGGAGGTGCTGAGGATCTTGCTGGCGGCCGAGCCGATATGCTGGATGAGGCTGCGGATGGCGCCCAAGAACTGGTTGAACCAGTTGGCCAGTTGCGCGGTTTCGTCGCGCCCGCGCACGTCGAGGTTGCGGGTCAGGTCGCCTTCGCCCTGGGCAATGTCTTCAAGGCCGCTGGTGACGCTGTTGATCGGGCGCACGATGAGTTTGGCAAAGGCTGCGCCGACCACGGCGAACAGGGCCGCCAACACCAGTGCGATCACGCCGATCAGCCAGGTCAGGCGAGTGGTGGTCTGCATCACTTCGCTTTGCTGGATGAGGCCGATGAAGGTCCAGCCCAGCTTCTCGTCAGGGTAGACGTTGGCCATGTAGCGCTCGCCATTGATCTGGACCTCAACCAAGCCCTTGCCGGCCTTGGCCAGTTCGGCGTAGCCATCACCGAAGCTCGCCAGCTGCTTGAAGTTGTGGCTGGCATCGCGTGGGTCGACCATCACGTTGCCGTTGTTTTCCACCAGCATCAGGTAGCCGCTTTCGCCCAGCTTGATCTGCTTGACGATCTCGGTAAGGCCTTTGAGCGACACATCGATGTTGACCACGCCCCCGGCGTTGCCGAGCTGGTTGGCCACGGTGCGCACGGTGCTGATCAGCACGGCATCGTCGGCAGCCCAGTAATAGGCGCCGGTGCGTACGGTCTTACCGGGGTTGGCCATGGCCAACTGGTACCACGGGCGTGGGCGCGGGTCATAGTTGACGAACTTCTGCCCGGCGGGCCAGCCAACGTAGCCACCATCACTCACGCCGTAGGAAATGTAGGCATAGCCTGGGTGGGACTCTGCCAGGCGGGTGAAAAATTCCAGCAGCTGCTTGTCCTGATCGCCCAATTCGTAGGACGGATTGGCGCTCATGAACTTGTTCAGGTTGTTGCCCGTGAACGCCACCATCGGTTGCGAGGCCAGGTAGGCGACGTTCTGGTCGATGCCCTGGAAGAAGATGTTCATCGCGTTGCTGACCTGGCGGATTTCCCGGCTGCTGCTGTCGAGGAAACCGTCACGCGCTTCGCCGCGCAGGTTGATGACCACCAAGGTGGCTACGAGGACGATGGGCAAGCCCGCGATGATCGCGAAGGCCCATGTCAGTTTCTGTTTGATGTTCATCGACGCTCCCGGGGTTTGTTTTTTTGCACGCGAGGCAGGTAGCCAGTGCATCGGCAGGGTCCGGGGAATTTTTAGTGAAAGTGCCCGTATTTATTGGGCGAAGTCGCATTTGGCGACTATTCGGTCGGCTTTGGGCTAATATGGCATACCAAAGGTGTGCGGCGTGCCGATCTCAGCGCGCTGCATGCTTTCATTGGCAGCATCCTGCGCCATTGGCCAGGTCCTTCAGAATCGGGCAGTCCGGGCGGTCATCCCCATGGCAGTGGGCAACCAGATCGCCCAGGGTGTCACGCAGGCTCACCAGCTCTTCGATGCGCCGGTTCAGCTCATCGATGTGCTGCATGGCCAGCGCCTTGACGTCGGCGCTGGCACGGCCGCGGTCCTGCCACAAGGTCAGCAGCTTGCCTACTTCTTCCAGGGAAAACCCGAGGTCACGGGAGCGCTTGATGAAGGCCAGGCTGTGCAAGTCTTCGGCCTGGTACAAGCGGTAGCCGCTGTCGCTGCGGGTGGCCGGCTTGAGCAGGCCGATGGATTCGTAATAGCGGATCATCTTGGTGCTGAGCCCGCTGCGGCGGGCTGCCTGGCCAATGTTCATCGGGCCTCCTGCGAGGTGCTGGTGGGTTTCCAGGTCTTCAACCACAGGGCATTGCTGACCACGCTGACGCTGGATAACGCCATGGCGGCGCCGGCCAGTACCGGGTTGAGATAGCCAAGCGCGGCCAGGGGAATGCCGATCAGGTTGTAGATGAAGGCCCAGAACAGATTCTGACGGATTTTTGCATAGGTCTTGCGGCTGATCTCCAGCGCGGCGGGCACCAGCCGTGGGTCACCGCGCATCAGGGTGATACCGGCAGCCTGCATGGCCACGTCAGTGCCACCGCCCATGGCGATGCCGATATCGGCAGCGGCCAGGGCCGGGGCATCGTTGATGCCGTCGCCGACCATCGCCACCACACCGTTTTTTTTCAGGGCGGCCACGGTGGCGGCCTTGTCGGCCGGCAGCACTTCGGCATGCACGTCGTCGATGCCAAGGGCATCGGCCACCACCTTGGCGCTGCCGCGGTTGTCGCCGGTCAGCAGGTGGCTGCTGATGTGGCGGGCGTGCAGGGCAGCGATGGCCTGCTCGGCACCCGGTTTGAGGCTATCGCCAAAGGCGAACAGGCCGAGCACGCGAGGTGCTGCACCCCGCTCGATGAGCCACGACAGGGTGCGGCCTTCGGCCTCCCAGGCTTGAGCCTTGGCGGCCAGCTCGCCGGGTTGCAGGTTGCTTTCGTCAAGCAGGCGACGGTTGCCCAACGCCAGTTCGCGGCCTTCCACGCGGCCAGCGATGCCGCGGCCGGTGAGTGACTGGCTGTCAGTCACGGCGGGGACCTCCAGGCCTTGCTCGGCGCAGGCATCCAGCACGGCCTTGGCCAGCGGGTGCTCGCTACCGCGCTGCAGGGCGCCGGCGAGGCGATGCAGGTCGGCGCCGTCAGCGACCAGCGCCTGGCTGTGGACTACGCGCGGGCTGCCGGAAGTGAGGGTGCCGGTCTTGTCGAACACCACGCGATTGACCGCATGGGCACGCTCCAAGGCTTCGGCGTCCTTGATCAGGATGCCATGGCGGGCGGCGACACCGGTGCCGGCCATGATCGCTGCCGGTGTGGCCAGGCCCAGGGCGCACGGGCAGGCGATCACCAGTACGGCGACCGCATTGATCAGCGCGGTCTCCAGCGGTGCACCGGCCAGCCACCAGCCAGTCAAGGTAAGCAGTGCCAGCACCAGCACGGCAGGCACGAACACTTGGCTGACCCGGTCGACCAGCTTCTGGATCGGCGCCTTGGCGGCCTGTGCGTCTTCGACCAGGCGGATGATCCGGGCCAGCACGGTTTCCGTGCCCAGCGCCTGGGTCCGCACCAGCAACCGGCCTTCGCCGTTGATGGCACCGCCGGTGACGCTGTCGCCAGGTTGCTTGGGGACCGGCAGGCTCTCACCGCTGATCAATGCTTCGTCGGCGTGGCTGCTGCCTTCCTCCACCGCACCGTCGACCGGGAAGCGTTCGCCAGGTTTAACCAGAACCAGGTCGCCGAGGCGCAGTTGGGCGATTGCCACGTCTTCTTCGCGGCCGTCGATGACGCGCACGGCCCGCTCCGGGCGCAGGGCTTCGAGGGCGCGAATGGCACTGGCCGTCTGGCGCTTGGCCCGGCTTTCGAGGTACTTGCCCAGCAGCACCAGGGCGATGACTACCGCCGAAGCTTCGAAGTAAAGGTGCGGGGCCATTCCGGCCGGGGCCTTGGCCCATTGGTACAGGCTCAGGCCATAACCCGCGCTGGTGCCCAGGGCGACCAGCAGGTCCATGTTGCCTGCTCCAGCACGCACGGCTTTGTAGGCGGCTTTGTAGAAGCGTGCACCGAGAATGAACTGCACCGGGGTGGCCAGCGCGAACTGCGCCCAGGCGGGCAGCATCCAGTGCAGGCCGAAGGGCTGCACCAGCATCGGCAGCACCAATGGCAGGGCCAGCAACAGCGCGGCAGCGACAGCCAGGCGTTCATTGCGCAGGCGTCGTTGGGCATCCTGCTGATCATCCTTGGCCGCTTGCGGCAGGCTGGCGCTGTAACCGGCTTTTTCGACAGCGGCAATCAGCAGCGCGTCATCGAGCGCCTGCAGCACTTCAAGGTGGGCACGCTCGCTGGCCAGGTTGACGCTGACCTGTTCAACCTCCGGCAATTTGCCGAGGGCGCGCTCCACGCGGCCGACGCAGCTGGCACAGGTCATGCCGCCGATCTGCAGCTCCACGGTCCGGGTCGGCACGCCATAGCCGGCGCCGCGCACGGCTTCAACCAAGGCTGGCAGGCTACCTGCCGGGGCCTGGACCCTGGCCTGTTCAGTGGCGAGGTTGACGCTGACCTGATCGGCGCCGCTGACCTTTCGCAGGGCGCGCTCGACACGGCCCGCACAGCTGGCGCAGGTCATGCCGGAAATCGGCAGGTTGAAAGTGTTGGATGCGGGCATGGCTCTCCTCCTTGGCAGGGCTAGAGCGTCAGCATCAACCTTGCCACGCGGGGAAGGTCAATAGCCCAGGCCGGCTCGCTTCAGTTCAAGACCCTGTGGGCCCATGGCGATGCGGTACTTGCTGATCTGGCCTGCTTGCAGGTTGAGCCGCGTGCTGCGTTGGTCCTCGATACCCGGGGCACACCCCGGCATCTGCCCGGGCAACAGGCGCAGGCGAACATCAATCGGGCCGGGCGGCAGGTTGAAGGACGTTGACTGCTCCTGGAAGACCCGCCCGGAGAGCTGATCGTTGAGATACACGCCGATTTCGCAGCTGGTGGCCACTTCCAGGCGTTCCCGGGAAATGATCAGCACGCTGTAGTCCGAGTTGCCCTCGGCGCTGGCCGGCGGCACCGCCATCAGTGCGGCCAACAGCCCGACAACGCCCACTGCTGTCCTGAACATGAAGAATCTCCTGCTTGCACAATCATCAAAGGCGCAGCTTGGCCGAGGTCCGCGCGGATTTCCAGCCCGGCCGTTTCACGCAGAACTTGACCTTGCCCCGATGGCAAGCTTGAAACTGGGGAAAACCCTGAAGGAGGTAGTCCCCATGCAAGTGTTCAATGTTCAAGGCATGACCTGTGGCCATTGCGTGAAAGCCGTGACTCGTGCAGTACAGGAAAAGGATGCGCAGGCTACCGTGGAAGTCGATCTGCCTGGCCAGCAAGTGCGGGTGCAAAGCTCGCTGGGCGCGGAGCAAGTATTGGCGGCTATTCGAGAGGAAGGCTACCAAGCTGAAGTGGCCTGAACCGAGGTGCCGCACTGCGGCCCTGTTTTGTTGCAAATGTTTTCATGCTGAGGGTGGCCACTGCAGGTAGACTTGGCAGCTTGCTTAGCCTGCTATGGATTCCTGATGAACCTGCGAATGGTGCTGATCCTGGGCGCACTGAGTGCGTTCGGGCCCTTGGCGATCGACTTCTACCTGCCCGCCTTCCCGGCCATGGCGCAGGCGTTCGCCACCGACGAAAAACATGTACAGGCCACCCTGGCGGCCTATTTCCTCGGCCTGTCGATCGGCCAGCTCGCCTACGGGCCGGTGGCGGACCGCTTCGGCCGGCGCAAGCCGCTGTTGTTCGGGGTGGCGCTGTTCACCCTGGCCTCACTGGCCTGTGCTTACGCCCCCAACCTCGACACCTTGATCGTTGCACGCTTTGTCCAGGCGCTGGGCGGCTGCGCTGGCATGGTCCTGTCGCGGGCCATCGTCAGCGACAAGTGCGACCCGGTGGCGTCGGCCAAGGTGTTCTCGCAGTTGATGCTGGTGATGGGCCTGGCCCCCATCCTTGCGCCGATGCTGGGCGGGGTCCTGGTGAACCTGGCCGGTTGGCAGTCGATATTCCTGGCGCTGAGCCTGTTCAGCGCGGCCAGCCTGCTGGCGGTAAGCCTGGGCCTGCCGGAAAGCCTGCCGGCCAGCATGCCGCGCCAGCCGCTATCGGGAGCATTGCGTCAGTACCTGCGGTTATTGACTGACCGGGTGTTCATCGGCCATGCCTTGACCGGCGGTATCGCCATTGCCGGGATGTTTGCCTACATCGCCGGTTCACCGTTCGTATTCATCAAGCTCTATGGCGTACCCGCAGAGCATTATGGCTGGCTGTTCGGTACCAACGCGGCCGGCTTCATTCTGGTCGCCCAGGTCAACGCGCGCTTGCTGGCCAAGCGAGGCCCGGCATTCCTGTTGGTGCGGGCGGTCTGGCTGTACTTGGCAGCAGGCCTGGTATTGCTTGGCGTGGCAGCCTTGCGCCCGGCGCAGTTGTGGCCATTGCTGGTACCGCTGTTCGTCTGCATTGCCAGCCTGGGGTGCATCATCCCCAATGCGTCGGCCTGCGCCATGAGTGGCCAGGGCGCACGGGCAGGCAGTGCTTCGGCGCTGATGGGCTGCCTGCAATTCAGCGTCGCGGCCGCTGCGGCCTCGCTGGTCGGCGTGCTGCATGATGGCAGTGCCGTGCCGATGACGTTGGTGATCAGCCTGTGCGGGGCACTCGTGGTCAGTGTCGCGCTGTTGACCCGGCGTTTGCAGGCCACGCGTCCAGCATGAGCGGGTGAGGTGCCTGCAGGCGGGTTTGCAGGGTGGCGACGAAGGCACGTGCTTCTGCCTCGCTGCGAAAACTCACCACATGCTGGTCGAGCCTTACCTGCCAGGGGCAGTTGGGGTTGCGATTCGACGCACTGACGACAATCTTCATCGTGGCATACCTTCGATTGGGGGAGAGCGGATCAAGTGTAGCGCCGCAGTCTGCTGGCGCCATGGCTAGGGTGAGTGTCCTGACTGGCGGTCCGGGCGCCATTCGCTATGGCCTGTGCGACGTTTCCAGCGGATATGCCTGGATTGATGTGGAAGCTTCGATTTGATTTGCGCTACTTGAGGAAGTGAGCTGTCAGCAGAGTCGCTACTCACTCTGGGCCATCCTTCCTCATGCCCTTTATTTTCCTTTCTCTTCCAGGTTGTGCCGATTCTGGCGCGCGAAAGGGTGGCCCCACCCAACGCTGAATGAGCCCGCTTGAGCATGCGCGGGCCTGCGGGGAGCGGCACAGGCGCGGCTTATACTGGCCCTTGGCAGTTTGCTTGAGAGGCGACCAGCGTAACCAATGCTGGCCTCTGAAACCGGACGTGATCATGCGGGGAGATACAGGGACATGAATGCAGTCAGTAGTATCAGTCAGATTGCCGGCCTGATGGCCGACCCCAAGCGTAGCGCGATGTTGTGGGCGCTAATCGATGGCACACCGCGGCCGACAGATGAACTGGCGATGATGGCCGGCCTGAGCGCGTCGTCGGCCTGTGCCCACCTTTCGTTGCTGTCTTCGGCCGGCCTGCTAAGGCTTGAGGCGCGCGGGCGCAAGCGCTACTTCAGGCTCGCCACACCTCAGGTGGGCGTTGCTGTCGAAGCGCTGGCCAGCGTCCAGCTGGCGTCGACAAAGGGGCCGCGCACGGGGGTGCTGCAGCTGCCGATGTCGATGCGCAGGGCACGTCGCTGTGGCGAACACCTGGGCGGCGAGCTGGCGGGTGAGTTGTATCACCGGCTGGTGGTGGCGGGCTGGCTGGAGGGCAGCGAGCGGGAACTGATGGTCAGTGAGGAGGGGCGAACGCAGCTGGCTGCCATGGGCGTCTACATCGATGCGCTGGCATCGCGGCGGCACTGTGTGATCTGCCACTGCAATGAATGGACCGACCAAGGGCCACACTTGGGCGGTAGCCTTGGTCAGGCGTTGCTCAAACTGTTTCTGCAGTCTGGCTGGATACGCGAACCTGAGGGCACGCGGGTACTGCAGATTTCTGCCGAGGGTGTGCAGCAGATCAACCGTATAGCCCGCGTGACCACCTTGCAGGTCGGTTGACGGCTTCAGACCAGGCGAGCATCCAGGCTGTTTTGCGCCAGTCGGCGGGCCTGGTCTTCGGTCATGCCCAAGTGGGTGTGCAGGGCGTGGTAGTTTTCGGTGACATAACCGCCAAAGTAGGCCGGGTCGTCCGAGTTCACTGTCACCTTCACGCCTCGTTCCAGCATGTCGAGGATGTTGTGCTGGCTCATGTGGTCGAACACGCAGAGCTTGGTGTTCGACAACGGGCAGACGGTGAGCGGGATCTGCTCGTCGATGATGCGTTGCATCAGGCGTTCGTCTTCGATGGCGCGCACACCGTGGTCGATACGCTTGATCTTCAGCAGGTCGAGGGCTTCCCAGATGTACTCGGGTGGGCCTTCCTCACCGGCGTGGGCCACGGCCACGAAGCCTTCGCTGCGGGCGCGGTCGAACACCCGCTGGAACTTGCTGGGTGGGTGGCCCATTTCCGAACTGTCCAGGCCGACGGCGATGAACGCGTCGCGGAAGGGCAGCGCCTGGTCGAGGGTTTTTTGCGCTTCGTCTTCGCTCAGGTGGCGCAGGAAGCTCAAAATCAGGCCGCTGCTGATACCCAGTTGTTCGCGACCGTCTTTCAACGCCTGGTTGATGCCGTTGAGCACGACCTCGAACGGGATGCCACGGTCGGTGTGGGTCTGTGGATCGAAGAACGGTTCGGTATGGACCACATTCTGCGCCTTGCAGCGTTGCAGGTAAGCCCAGGTCAGGTCGTAGAAGTCCTGTTCGGTGCGCAGCACGTCTGCGCCTTGGTAATACAGGTCGAGAAACTCTTGGAGGTTATTGAACGCATAGGCGCCACGAAGGGTTTCCACGTCGTTCCAGGGCAAGGCGATCTTGTTGCGCTCGGCCAGGGCGAACAACAGCTCGGGTTCCAGCGAGCCTTCAAGGTGCAGGTGCAGTTCTGCCTTGGGCAGGGCATTCAGCCAGTCATACATAAGGAGGGAGTCTCGAATCAGGTACGGTTGCCGCCATTCTACAGGGCCTGGCCGGGCATTGCGCCCGGCCGGTCGGTATTCACCTCACCAGGTGAGTGATTCGCCTTTGTAGTTGATGAAGCGCAGGCCACCGTGTCCGCTTTGCGCCTTGATCTGTTCGAGCATGCCACGGGTGCTGGTGCGCACGTCGATCTCGGCGTTTTCGCCGCCCATGTCGGTCTTCACCCAGCCAGGATGCATGGCCAGTACGCACAGGTCGGGGCGCTGCAGATCGACCACGAAACTGTTGATCATCGAATTGAGCGCGGCCTTGCTGGCCTTGTACAGGCAGATCTCGCCACCGTCGGGGATGGTCACGCTGCCGAGGATCGAGCTCATGAACGCGAGCACACCGCTGCCTTCGCGTACCTGGCCTGCCAGGCGCCGGGCGACGCGGATCGGGGCCACGGCGTTGGTCATGAACAGATCGCCAATGGCCTGAGCGTTTACGGTCTCCACGTCTTGCGGCAGGGGGCCCATTACCCCGGCGTTGACGAAGACCAGGTCGAACATCTGGCCTTGCAGGCGTTGCTGGAGGCCATCGAGCTGGGGGGTGTCGTTCATTTCCAGTTGCTCGATGCGCACGCCGGGAACATCGGCCAGGGCGCCTGGCTGTTGAGGGTTACGCACGGTTGCAACAATGTTCCAGCCGTCTTCGTGCAGGCGTTGTACCAGGCCCAGGCCGAGACCGCGGGAAGCGCCGATGATGAGGGCAGTTCTGGAGGATGCCATAGGAACATTCCTTTATCGGTGTAGGAAAAGGAATTGAGCATACTTCAGAGTTCGGACGTATGCCTCGCCTGCTTCACGATTGGCTAAAAAATGTACAAGTGTGTCTGGCCTTGAGCGGGCGGGTGCCTGGCTTGTTGGCTAACGGGTTATCCACAGGCTCGTCCACAGTAAATGTGTGCAAGCGCCACGACCGGGGTTGTGCAATCTGCCAGACACATTGGGGATAACTTCTGAAGACTCAGTCGCTTACTGCTGTCATCAAACAGTGATCAAAATATGATCAATGGCCTTGAGGCCTTGCAGCGCTTGGCCTGTAGCGGAGTGCCCCAAGCTTATCCACAGGCCGGCCCACAGTAGATGTGGGCAAACCTCAGTGTGTCTCGAGGAGAATCCGGCCCCGGCTCAGGTCCGCCAGTTGCTGTTGCAATATGGCCAGGTACGCTTCGCCCACAGCGATATGCAGGTCGACGCCATTGGCGGTGAATTGCTCGTCGAGCACCAGGCCATCCACTTCTGCCAGGCGCAGTTTCACCAGGGCCAGTTCGCTGAAGGTACAACTGCAGGTGTACTCGCTGCGCTGGACCAGCAGGCGCTTGGGGGCTTGCTGCAGGCACTTGTTGGCGCCACCGCCGTAGGCACGCGCCAGCCCGCCGGTGCCCAGCTGAATACCGCCGTACCAGCGAATCACCAGCACCACCACCTGGTCGCAGTCCTGTGCTTCGATGGCCGCCAGGATCGGCCTTCCGGCAGTGCCGCCCGGTTCGCCATCGTCATTGCTGCGGTATTGCCCGCCGATTTTCCATGCCCAGCAGTTGTGGGTGGCGGCCAAGTCACTGTGACGCTCGATGAAGCTCATCGCCTCGGCGGCACTGTTGATCGGGCTGGCCAGGGTGATGAAGCGGCTCTTGCGGATTTCCTCGCGAAATTCGCAGAGGTCGAGCAGGGTAGAAGGCATAGATGAACGTCAGGCACTCGGCTTTATGCCGCACCCCTTGAGAATGATGTGGATAAGGTTGTTGCTGGCATCTTCCATGTCTTGCTTGGTCAGGCGGCTGCGGCCGGTAACCTGGCAGATCTGGGTGGCGAAGTCGGCATAGTGCTGGGTGCTGCCCCAGAGCAGGAAGATCAGATGCACCGGGTCGACCGGGTCCATCTTGCCGGCGTCCATCCAGGCCTGGAACACGGCGGCCCGCCCGCGGAACCATTCGCGGTAGTCGGCGCTGAAATACTCGGTCAGGCAGGTGCCGCCGCTGATCACCTCCATCGCGAAGATGCGCGAGGCCTGCGGGTTGCGCCGGGAGAACTCCATCTTGGTGCGGATGTATTGGCTCAGCGCTTCGCCTGGGTCGTCATCGACGCTCAGGGCATTGAAGGTGCTGTCCCACAGCTCGATGATGTTGCTCAGCACGGCGATGTAGAGGCCGAGCTTGTTGGTGAAGTAGTAATGCAGGTTGGCCTTGGGCAAGCCGGCTTTCAGCGCGATGGTGTTCATGCTGGTGCCTTTGAACCCATGGCGGGCGAATTCGTCTTCGGCGGCCTGGATGATGGCCTGTTCGTTCTTCTGGCGGATGCGGCCGGCGGGCTTGCCAGAGGCGGCGAGGCGATGCGCAGGGACTTCTAGGCTCATGGACGATTCCGGACAGGTCTGTGGCAACGAATGTCGGACAAGATTACCTGCCTGTGCTGGCGTGACAAGCCTTAGCGTCAGAAGCTGGCATCAACGTGTCGCAGCCAGGCTTTCCAGGAAGCTTTCCAGTACCAGGTTCGGTCGCCTCCCTTTGCGCGTCACCCAGCTCAGGCTCAGGTCATAGAAGCGTTGCGCAGGCTTCAGTGCACGCAGGCGGCCTTGTTGGACCCAGAACGTGGCGTAGTGGTCGGGCAGGTAGCCAATATAGCGGCCGGTGAGGATCAGGAACGCCATGCCTTCGCGGTCCGAGGCACTGGCAGTGCAGTTGAGCGCCTGGTAGTGCGCCTGGATTTCCGCAGGCAGGCGGAAGGTTGGCGCGATCGCTTCCTGGCTGTTGAGGCGGTCATCGTCGATCTGCTGGTTGTCGGCGTAGAATAACGGGTGGCCAACTGCGCAGTACAGTTGTGACCGTTCGCTGTACAGCGGTTGGTATTCCAGGCCGGACAGAGGGCTGGTCTGGGGGACCACACCGACGTGCAGGCTGCCGTCCAGTACCCCTTGCTCCACCTGGCTGGGGGCGATCATGCGGATCTGGATGCGCACATCCGGGCCGCGGTCCTTCAGTTCGGCCAAGGCATGGGTGATGCGCATATGCGGCAGGGTGACCAGGTTGTCGGTAAGGCCGATGTTCAGCTCACCGCGCAAGTGCTGGTGCAGGCCGTTGACCTCGGTACGGAAAGTTTCCAGTGCACTGAGCAACTGCAATGCCGAGTGATAGACCTCGCGGCCTTCCTCGGTCAGCGAGAAACCGGCACGACCACGCTGGCACAAGCGCAGACCCAGGCGCTGTTCGAGATCGTTCATTTGCTGGCTGATGGCTGAACGGCCAATCCCCAGCACGTTCTCCGCAGCCGAGAAACCGCCACATTCAACCACGCTTCGGTAGATTTTCAGCAGGCGGATGTCGAAATCGCTCACTTGTGCGAGAGGGTCGGGTCGTCTGCTCATATGTTTAGTCTTGCGCTACCTGAAGATTAGAAATGTAGGCTTTTTCAGACTTTATCCGCGTGCGAATTTAGCTGCAACAACATCCATCGTTGCCTAATCGTCTTCCGAGGAACCGCCGATGAACATGCCTGAAACCGCAACCGCGGGGATCGCCAGCCAGCTGAAGCTGGATGCCCACTGGATGCCCTACACCGCCAACCGTAACTTCCAGCGCGACCCGCGCCTGATCGTGGCGGCCCAAGGCAACTACCTGGTCGATGACAAGGGGCGCAAGGTCTTCGACGCCCTGTCTGGCCTGTGGACCTGTGGCGCCGGGCATACCCGCAAGGAAATCACCGAAGCGGTCGCACGCCAGGTCGGTACCCTCGATTATTCCCCGGCGTTCCAGTTCGGCCACCCGCTGTCCTTCCAGCTGGCCGAGAAGATCGCCGAGCTGACCCCGGGCGACTTGAACCACGTCTTCTATACCAACTCCGGCTCCGAGTGCTGCGACACTGCGCTGAAGATGGTGCGTGCCTACTGGCGCCTGAAAGGCCAGGCCACCAAGACCAAGATCATCGGCCGTGCCCGTGGTTATCACGGGGTGAACATTGCCGGCACCAGCCTGGGTGGCGTCAACGGTAACCGCAAGATGTTCGGCCAGTTGCTGGACGTCGACCACCTGCCTCATACCGTGCTGCCAGTCAACGCCTTCTCCAAAGGCCTGCCGGAAGAGGGCGGTATCGCCCTGGCAGATGAAATGCTCAAGCTGATCGAGCTGCACGATGCCTCGAACATCGCAGCGGTGATCGTCGAGCCTTTGGCAGGTTCCGCTGGCGTGCTGCCGCCGCCGAAGGGTTACCTGAAGCGCCTGCGTGAAATCTGCTCCCAGCACAACATCCTGCTGATCTTCGACGAAGTGATCACAGGCTTTGGCCGCATGGGCGCCATGACCGGCTCCGAGGCCTTTGGTGTCACCCCTGACCTGATGTGCATCGCCAAACAGGTCACCAACGGTGCCATCCCCATGGGGGCGGTCATCGCCACGCGTGAGATCTACCAGACCTTCATGAACCAGCCGACGCCGGAATATGCAGTGGAATTCCCCCACGGCTACACCTACTCGGCGCACCCGGTAGCCTGCGCCGCCGGTCTCGCCGCGCTCGATCTGCTGCAGAAGGAGAGCCTGGTGCAGTCGGCTGCCGAGCTGGCGCCGCACTTCGAGAAGCTGCTGCATGGCGTGAAGGGCACCAAGAACATCGTCGACATCCGTAACTACGGCCTGGCCGGCGCGATCCAGATCGCCGCCCGCGATGGCGATGCCATCGTGCGTCCGTACGAAGCCGCCATGAAGCTGTGGCAAGCCGGCTTCTATGTGCGCTTCGGTGGCGACACCCTGCAGTTCGGCCCAACCTTCAATACCCAGCCGCAGGAACTGGACCGCCTGTTCGACGCGGTCGGCGAAACCCTGAACCAGATCGACTGATCTTTCCGCTTTTGACGTAGGGCGCGTGAACCATCACGCGCCTGCCTCAACCTTCTTTACCTGGAGTTTTGCATGAGCATTGTTCAGCACCTGATTCACGGCGAGCTGGTTACCAAAGGTGAGCGCACCGCCGATGTCTTCAACCCGTCTACCGGTCAGGCGGTGCGCAAGGTCGAACTGGCTAGCCGCGCGACCGTGCAGGAAGCCATTGAGTCGGCCAAGGCTGCCTTCCCCGCCTGGCGCAACACCCCACCGGCCAAGCGCGCCCAGGTGATGTTCCGCTTCAAGCAACTGCTGGAGCAAAACGAAGCCCGCATCTCGCAGATGATCAGCGAAGAGCACGGCAAGACCCTGGAGGATGCGGCCGGCGAACTGAAGCGTGGCATCGAGAACGTCGAGTTCGCCTGTGCTGCGCCGGAAGTGCTGAAAGGCGAGTACAGCCGCAACGTCGGCCCGAACATCGATGCCTGGTCCGACTTCCAGCCACTGGGTGTGGTCGCTGGCATCACGCCATTCAACTTCCCGGCCATGGTGCCGCTGTGGATGTACCCACTGGCCATTGCCTGCGGTAACGCCTTCATTCTCAAACCATCCGAGCGTGACCCGAGCTCGACCCTGTTCATCGCTCAGTTGCTGCTGGAGGCTGGCCTGCCCAAGGGCATTCTCAATGTGGTGCATGGTGACAAGGAAGCGGTCGATGCACTGATCGAAGCGCCGGAAGTGAAAGCGCTGAGTTTCGTCGGTTCGACTCCGATCGCCGAATACATCTATGCCGAAGGCACCAAGCGTGGCAAGCGCGTACAGGCCCTGGGCGGTGCGAAGAACCACGCGGTGTTGATGCCCGATGCCGACCTGGACAACGCAGTCAGCGCGCTGATGGGCGCTGCCTACGGTTCGTGCGGCGAGCGCTGCATGGCTATTTCGGTGGCAGTGTGCGTGGGTGATCAGGTTGCCGATGCACTGATCGCCAAGCTGGAGCCGCAGATCAAGGCGCTGAAGATTGGTGCTGGCACTTCCTGTGGCCTGGACATGGGCCCGCTGGTGACCGCTGCAGCCCGTGACAAGGTTGTCGGTTATATCGACGATGGCGTTGCCGCTGGCGCCAGGTTGGTGGTGGATGGCCGAGGCTTGCGCGTGGCAGGTAATGAAGATGGCTATTTCGTTGGCGGCACGCTGTTCGACAACGTGACACCGCAGATGCGCATCTATAAGGAAGAGATCTTCGGCCCGGTGCTGTGCGTGGTGCGCGTGAACAGCCTCGAGCAGGCCATGCAGCTGATCAACGATCACGAATACGGCAACGGTACCTGCATCTTCACCCGTGACGGTGAAGCGGCGCGCCTGTTCTGCGACGAAATCGAAGTGGGCATGGTCGGGGTCAACGTACCGCTGCCGGTGCCGGTTGCCTATCACAGCTTTGGTGGCTGGAAGCGCTCGCTGTTTGGTGACCTGCATGCCTATGGCCCGGACGGTGTGCGCTTCTATACCCGCCGCAAGGCGATCACCCAGCGTTGGCCGCAGCGCGCCAGCCATGAGGCGTCGCAGTTTGCCTTCCCTAGCTTGTAAGGGATGATGTTAAGCGGGGAGGCCGACAGGCCTCCCCGCTTTGCTTTTCAGCGATATTAAAGTTTCTTGAAATTAAAGGTTGACGGGGTTTCGAATCCCCTTATAATGCGCCCCACTTCCAGCGACATCGGAACGACAAACTCCTTGAAATTCAACGAGTTAGGTAGTTCAGGCGGGGTTGGAGGCGCTTCGGTCGAATGATCGATGGCGGTTGAGATGAAGGTTGACAGCGTTTTTAAACGCTGTATTATTCGCCTCCCGTTACGAGAGATCGCAGCGAGCCAAGTGTTTGAAGCTAAACGAGTTTCTCGCAAAAAACTTCAAAATAAACGCTTGACAGGCTCTGAGGAAAGCGTAGAATGCGCGCCTCGGTTGAGACGAAACGCTCTTGACCAAACGCTCTTTAACAAATCGAATCAAGCAATTCGTGTGGGTGCTTGTGAGTACGGACTGATAGTCACAAAGATTATCAGCATCACAAGTGGCCATGCGAGAAATCACATAGTCATTTGAGATTGCTGAGCCAAGTTTAGGGTTTCTTAAAAACCCAAGCAGTATTGAACTGAAGAGTTTGATCATGGCTCAGATTGAACGCTGGCGGCAGGCCTAACACATGCAAGTCGAGCGGATGACGGGAGCTTGCTCCTTGATTCAGCGGCGGACGGGTGAGTAATGCCTAGGAATCTGCCTGGTAGTGGGGGACAACGTTTCGAAAGGAACGCTAATACCGCATACGTCCTACGGGAGAAAGCAGGGGACCTTCGGGCCTTGCGCTATCAGATGAGCCTAGGTCGGATTAGCTAGTTGGTGGGGTAATGGCTCACCAAGGCGACGATCCGTAACTGGTCTGAGAGGATGATCAGTCACACTGGAACTGAGACACGGTCCAGACTCCTACGGGAGGCAGCAGTGGGGAATATTGGACAATGGGCGAAAGCCTGATCCAGCCATGCCGCGTGTGTGAAGAAGGTCTTCGGATTGTAAAGCACTTTAAGTTGGGAGGAAGGGCAGTAAGCTAATACCTTGCTGTTTTGACGTTACCGACAGAATAAGCACCGGCTAACTCTGTGCCAGCAGCCGCGGTAATACAGAGGGTGCAAGCGTTAATCGGAATTACTGGGCGTAAAGCGCGCGTAGGTGGTTTGTTAAGTTGGATGTGAAAGCCCCGGGCTCAACCTGGGAACTGCATCCAAAACTGGCAGGCTAGAGTACGGTAGAGGGTGGTGGAATTTCCTGTGTAGCGGTGAAATGCGTAGATATAGGAAGGAACACCAGTGGCGAAGGCGACCACCTGGACTGATACTGACACTGAGGTGCGAAAGCGTGGGGAGCAAACAGGATTAGATACCCTGGTAGTCCACGCCGTAAACGATGTCAACTAGCCGTTGGAATCCTTGAGATTTTAGTGGCGCAGCTAACGCATTAAGTTGACCGCCTGGGGAGTACGGCCGCAAGGTTAAAACTCAAATGAATTGACGGGGGCCCGCACAAGCGGTGGAGCATGTGGTTTAATTCGAAGCAACGCGAAGAACCTTACCAGGCCTTGACATGCAGAGAACTTTCCAGAGATGGATTGGTGCCTTCGGGAACTCTGACACAGGTGCTGCATGGCTGTCGTCAGCTCGTGTCGTGAGATGTTGGGTTAAGTCCCGTAACGAGCGCAACCCTTGTCCTTAGTTACCAGCACGTTATGGTGGGCACTCTAAGGAGACTGCCGGTGACAAACCGGAGGAAGGTGGGGATGACGTCAAGTCATCATGGCCCTTACGGCCTGGGCTACACACGTGCTACAATGGTCGGTACAGAGGGTTGCCAAGCCGCGAGGTGGAGCTAATCTCACAAAACCGATCGTAGTCCGGATCGCAGTCTGCAACTCGACTGCGTGAAGTCGGAATCGCTAGTAATCGCGAATCAGAATGTCGCGGTGAATACGTTCCCGGGCCTTGTACACACCGCCCGTCACACCATGGGAGTGGGTTGCACCAGAAGTAGCTAGTCTAACCTTCGGGAGGACGGTTACCACGGTGTGATTCATGACTGGGGTGAAGTCGTAACAAGGTAGCCGTAGGGGAACCTGCGGCTGGATCACCTCCTTAATCGACGACATCAGCCTGCTGATGAGCTCCCACACGAATTGCTTGATTCATTTGCTGATCAGAACTCAGTAATGAGTATTCCCTGTGAATGCTGATTTCTGACTTTTGTCAGATCGTTCTTTAAAAATTCGGATATGTGATAGATATAGACTGAACACCAGTTTCACTGCTGGTGGATCAGGCTAAGGTAAAATTTGTGAGTTCTGCGCGAAAGCGCAACATGCGAATTTTCGGCGAATGTCGTCTTCACAGTATAACCAGATTGCTTGGGGTTATATGGTCAAGTGAAGAAGCGCATACGGTGGATGCCTTGGCAGTCAGAGGCGATGAAAGACGTGGTAGCCTGCGATAAGCTTTGGGGAGTCGGCAAACAGACTGTGATCCAGAGATCTCTGAATGGGGGAACCCACTCAGCACAAGCTGAGTATCTTGTACTGAATACATAGGTACAAGAGGCGAACCAGGGGAACTGAAACATCTAAGTACCCTGAGGAAAAGAAATCAACCGAGATTCCCTTAGTAGTGGCGAGCGAACGGGGACCAGCCCTTAAGTTGATTTGAGATTAGTGGAACGCTCTGGAAAGTGCGGCCATAGTGGGTGATAGCCCCGTACACGAAAATCTCTTGTCAATGAAATCGAGTAGGACGGAGCACGAGAAACTTTGTCTGAACATGGGGGGACCATCCTCCAAGGCTAAATACTACTGACTGACCGATAGTGAACCAGTACCGTGAGGGAAAGGCGAAAAGAACCCCGGAGAGGGGAGTGAAATAGAACCTGAAACCGTATGCGTACAAGCAGTGGGAGCCTACTTTGTTAGGTGACTGCGTACCTTTTGTATAATGGGTCAGCGACTTATATTCAGTGGCGAGCTTAACCGAATAGGGGAGGCGTAGCGAAAGCGAGTCTTAATAGGGCGTTTAGTCGCTGGGTATAGACCCGAAACCGGGCGATCTATCCATGGGCAGGTTGAAGGTTAGGTAACACTGACTGGAGGACCGAACCGACTACCGTTGAAAAGTTAGCGGATGACCTGTGGATCGGAGTGAAAGGCTAATCAAGCTCGGAGATAGCTGGTTCTCCTCGAAAGCTATTTAGGTAGCGCCTCATGTATCACTGTAGGGGGTAGAGCACTGTTTCGGCTAGGGGGTCATCCCGACTTACCAAACCGATGCAAACTCCGAATACCTACAAGTGCCGAGCATGGGAGACACACGGCGGGTGCTAACGTCCGTCGTGAAAAGGGAAACAACCCAGACCGTCAGCTAAGGTCCCAAAGTCATGGTTAAGTGGGAAACGATGTGGGAAGGCTTAGACAGCTAGGAGGTTGGCTTAGAAGCAGCCACCCTTTAAAGAAAGCGTAATAGCTCACTAGTCGAGTCGGCCTGCGCGGAAGATGTAACGGGGCTCAAACCATGCACCGAAGCTACGGGTATCACCTTCTGGTGATGCGGTAGAGGAGCGTTCTGTAAGCCTGTGAAGGTGAGTTGAGAAGCTTGCTGGAGGTATCAGAAGTGCGAATGCTGACATGAGTAACGACAATGCGAGTGAAAAACTCGCACGCCGAAAGACCAAGGTTTCCTGCGCAACGTTAATCGACGCAGGGTTAGTCGGTCCCTAAGGCGAGGCTGAAAAGCGTAGTCGATGGAAAACAGGTTAATATTCCTGTACTTCCAGTTATTGCGATGGAGGGACGGAGAAGGCTAGGCCAGCTTGGCGTTGGTTGTCCAAGTTTAAGGTGGTAGGCTGAGATCTTAGGCAAATCCGGGATCTCAAGGCCGAGAGCTGATGACGAGTGCTCATTAGAGCGCGAAGTGGTTGATGCCATGCTTCCAAGAAAAGCTCCTAAGCTTCAGATAACTGGGAACCGTACCCCAAACCGACACAGGTGGTTAGGTAGAGAATACCAAGGCGCTTGAGAGAACTCGGGTGAAGGAACTAGGCAAAATGGCACCGTAACTTCGGGAGAAGGTGCGCCGGCGAGGGTGAAGGACTTGCTCCGTAAGCCCATGCCGGTCGAAGATACCAGGCCGCTGCGACTGTTTATTAAAAACACAGCACTCTGCAAACACGAAAGTGGACGTATAGGGTGTGACGCCTGCCCGGTGCCGGAAGGTTAATTGATGGGGTTAGCGCAAGCGAAGCTCTTGATCGAAGCCCCGGTAAACGGCGGCCGTAACTATAACGGTCCTAAGGTAGCGAAATTCCTTGTCGGGTAAGTTCCGACCTGCACGAATGGCGTAACGATGGCGGCGCTGTCTCCACCCGAGACTCAGTGAAATTGAAATCGCTGTGAAGATGCAGTGTATCCGCGGCTAGACGGAAAGACCCCGTGAACCTTTACTATAGCTTTGCACTGGACTTTGAATTTGCTTGTGTAGGATAGGTGGGAGGCTTTGAAGTGGGGACGCCAGTTCTCATGGAGCCATCCTTGAAATACCACCCTGGCAACTTTGAGGTTCTAACTCAGGTCCGTTATCCGGATCGAGGACAGTGTATGGTGGGTAGTTTGACTGGGGCGGTCTCCTCCCAAAGAGTAACGGAGGAGTACGAAGGTGCGCTCAGACCGGTCGGAAATCGGTCGTAGAGTATAAAGGCAAAAGCGCGCTTGACTGCGAGACAAACACGTCGAGCAGGTACGAAAGTAGGTCTTAGTGATCCGGTGGTTCTGTATGGAAGGGCCATCGCTCAACGGATAAAAGGTACTCCGGGGATAACAGGCTGATACCGCCCAAGAGTTCATATCGACGGCGGTGTTTGGCACCTCGATGTCGGCTCATCACATCCTGGGGCTGAAGCCGGTCCCAAGGGTATGGCTGTTCGCCATTTAAAGTGGTACGCGAGCTGGGTTTAGAACGTCGTGAGACAGTTCGGTCCCTATCTGCCGTGGACGTTTGAGATTTGAGAGGGGCTGCTCCTAGTACGAGAGGACCGGAGTGGACGAACCTCTGGTGTTCCGGTTGTCACGCCAGTGGCATTGCCGGGTAGCTATGTTCGGAAGAGATAACCGCTGAAAGCATCTAAGCGGGAAACTTGCCTCAAGATGAGATCTCACTGGAACCTTGAGTTCCCTGAAGGGCCGTCGAAGACTACGACGTTGATAGGTTGGGTGTGTAAGCGCTGTGAGGCGTTGAGCTAACCAATACTAATTGCCCGTGAGGCTTGACCATATAACACCCAAGCAATTTGCTAGCGCAGATTGCGGTGGTGAAGATGACACGAACCGAAAGTTCGCAAGACCACAAATTCACATATCCGAATTAGCCAAGAGTGTTCAAAAGACATTCTGGCAACAGAATTTCTTGACGACCATAGAGCATTGGAACCACCTGATCCCATCCCGAACTCAGTAGTGAAACGATGCATCGCCGATGGTAGTGTGGGGTTTCCCCATGTGAGAGTAGGTCATCGTCAAGATTCATTTCGCAAAACCCCTATCTGCGCATGCAGGTAGGGGTTTTGTCTTTCTGGATCATTTCCGGGCGCGCGCCAGGCATTAGTCGTCTCCCACATTTCGAGCTAGGAACACTAGAATAGAGCCGACGTACCTACTCAGAATCTCGAGATGCCCGATCCCGTCCAAACCCAAGCCCTAGAGCAGTTGCCATTGGATCAACTGGTCGCCTGTCACGAGTGCGACCTGCTGATGCGCAAGCCGGTGCTGCAGCATGGCGAAAAAGCCCAATGCCCGCGTTGTGGCTACGAGCTGTACGCCCATAGGCACAATGTGGTCAACCGCAGCCTGGCCTTGGTGTTGACGGCCTTGCTGTTGTTCATACCGGCCAACTTCCTGCCAATCATGCAGTTGCACCTGCTCGGCCAGACTTCGGACGATACCGTCTGGAGTGGTGTGCTGGGCCTTTACAACTCAGAGATGCGCGGCGTTGCCGTGGTGGTGTTCCTTTGTAGCATGGCTATTCCGCTGCTCAAGCTGCTGTGCCAGCTGGCCGTGTTGTTGAGCATTCGCCTCAATGTGGGGCGTGATTACGGGCTGGTGTTCTACCGCTTTTATCACCACCTGCGTGACTGGGGCATGCTTGAGGTCTATTTCATGGGCGTGCTGGTGGCAATCGTCAAACTCGTGGATCTGGCCGAACTGACCGTTGGCCTTGGTCTGTTCTGCTTCATCAGTCTGTTGCTGGTCCAGGTCTGGCTCGAAGTGGTGATGTCGCCACACCAGATCTGGAGTGCGTTGTCAGGGGAGGACCTCCATGCGGGCGATTGATGCAGGCATCCTGGTCTGCAATGAATGTCATGAGCTTAACCGTCGGGATGCCGAGAGCGATTCGCAAACCTGTACACGCTGCGGTGCTGTCGTGCACGCGCGGCGCCCCAACAGCATCATCCGTACCTGGGCCCTGCTGATCACTGCCTCGATTCTATATATCCCGGCCAACTTGTTGCCGATCATGACGGTCAGCACCTTGGGGCAGGGTAGCGGCGACACCATCATGTCTGGCGTCATCACCTTGCTCAAGCACGGCATGTTGCCAATCGCCGCCGTCGTGTTCATTGCCAGCATTCTGGTGCCTACCTTCAAGCTGGTGGGCATCGGTCTGTTGTTGTATTCGGTCCAGCGCCGCCAGCCGCTGTCGGCAAGGCAACGGATCCTCATGTACCGCTTCATCGAATTCATAGGGCGCTGGTCAATGCTGGACATCTTCGTCATTGCCATTCTGGTGGCAGTGGTGAATTTCGGTCGTATTGCCAGTGTCGAAGCCAACCTGGGCGCTGTCGCCTTCGCAACTGTGGTGATCCTCACGATGCTTGCTGCTTTAACTTTCGATCCCCGACTGATCTGGGATAACACGGAGTCGGATGACGACCATGAGTGACATGCCAACGGCTAAAACCCGCCCTGCCTCGAACTGGTCGGCCATCTGGATCCTGCCGCTGATCGCGCTGATGATTGGTGGCTGGCTGGCCTGGCAGGCCTACCGCGATGCTGGCGTTGAGATCGAGGTGCGTTTCGAGACTGGCGAAGGCATCGTCGCCAACAAGACCGAGGTGATCTACAAGGGCATGTCCGTCGGCAAGGTCACGAAACTTGTGCTGGATGCGAAGGGCGAGAACCAGGGGGTAATCGCCACCATCGAAATGAACAAGGCTGCCGAGCCGCACCTGACCAAGGGCACGCGGTTCTGGCTGGTCAAGCCAAGTGTCAGCCTGGCCGGTATCTCGGGCCTGGAAACGCTGGTATCCGGCAACTACATCGCTGTCAGCCCGGGGGAAGGCGAACGGACCAAGCGCTTTACCGCACTGAAGGTCGCGCCACCGCTGTCCGACAGCGAGCCAGGCCTGCACCTGACCCTCAAGGCCGAGCGCCTGGGTTCGCTCAATCGGGACAGCCCGGTGTTCTACAAGCAGATCCAGGTTGGCCGGGTGAAAAGCTACCGCCTGTCTGACGACCAGAGCACGGTCGAGGTCAAGGTCTTCATCGAGCCGGCCTATGCCAGCCTGGTGCGCAAGCACACGCGTTTCTGGAATGCCAGCGGCATCAGTATCGACGCTGATCTGTCGGGCGTGAAAGTGCGCAGTGAGTCGCTGTCGAGCATCGTTGCCGGCGGCATCGCCTTCGCCACGCCGGAATACCGCAAGGACAGCCCGCCGACTGACCCGAGCCTGCCATTCCGCTTGTATGAAGACTTCGACGCGGCCCAGGCGGGTATCCGCGTCAAGGTGAAGCTGAGCGACTATGAAGGCCTCCAGGCCGGACGTACGCCGGTCATGTACAAGGGTATCCAGGTCGGTTCGTTGAAAACCCTGAAGATGGAAGACAACCTGTCCAGCGCCACTGCCGAGCTGACGCTCGACCCGCTGACTGAGGACTATCTGGTCGAAGGTACGCAGTTCTGGGTGGTCAAGCCGTCCATTTCCCTGGCTGGCATCACCGGCCTGGAAGCGTTGGTCAAAGGTAACTACATCGCCATCCGCCCCGGCGAGAAGGGCGCCAAGCCGCAGCGCGAATTCGAGGCCAGGGCCAAGGCGCCGCCGCTGGACCTGAAGGCCCCAGGCCTGCACCTGGTGCTGTTCGCCGATACCCTGGGTTCGCTCGAGATCGGCAGCCCGGTGATGTATCGCCAAGTCAAGGTGGGCAGCGTGCAGAGCTACCAGTTTGCCCGCAACAGCAACCGTATCCTGATTGGTGTGCACATCGAGAAGGAGTACGAAAACCTGGTCAACGGCTCCTCGCGCTTCTGGAACGTCAGCGGTATCACCCTGACGGGCGGGCTGTCTGGCATCAAGATCAAGAGTGAGTCGTTGCAGACGCTCATGGCAGGTGGTATCGCCTTTGATACGCCAACCCCCAATGTTGCGCTTAAGCGCCGTATTCCGCGCTTCCGTCTGCTGGAGAGCCAGGAGGCGGTAAACCGCACCGGCACCCTGGTGACTATTCGCGTAGATCGGGCCGATGGCCTCAAGCCAGGTACGCCAATTCGCTTCCGTGGCCTGGATGTCGGCAGTGTCGAAAGCGTGGACCTGACCAAGGACTTGCAAGCTGTTGTACTGCGGGCGCGCATCACTGAAGCGGCGGATCGCATTGCCCGGGCAGGCACGCAGTTCTGGGTGGTCAAGCCGGAACTTGGGTTGGTGCGTACCGAGAACCTCGATACCTTGATTGGCGGCCAGTACATCGAAGTGCAGCCAGCGGTGAAGGACAAGGGGCCGCAGCGTGATTTCATGGCGCTGGCCGAGGCGCCTGAAGTTGCAGGGGAGGAAGTCGGCCTGCCGTTGACCTTGAGCGCGCCGCGCCGTGGTTCGATCAAGCCGGGCGTGCCGGTCACCTATCGCGAGGTGGCGGTGGGCAAGGTCACTGGTTTCGAGCTGGGCCAGACTGCGGACCGTGTGTTGATCCACATTCTGATCGAGCCGCGCTACGCCGCCCTGGTGCGCAGTGGTAGCCGGTTCTGGAACAGCAGTGGCTTCGGTTTTGACTGGGGCTTGTTCAAGGGCGCCACGGTGCGTACCGAGTCGCTGCAGACACTCATCGATGGCGGCATTGCCTTTGCCACGCCCGAGGGCGAGCAGATGGGTAACCCGGCCCGGCCGCAGCAGACCTTCGCCTTGTTCGACCAGCCAGAGGACGCCTGGCTGCAGTGGGCGCCGAAGATCCAGATCGCGAAGTAAGCTAGCGCCAGGGGAGCGGGCAAGCCCGCTCCCGCAAGGGCTGGACATGGCCTGAATCGCACGCATAAAAAAACCGGCCCTGGGGCCGGTTTTTTCGACTAGAACGTCGCTTAGGCAGCTGCAGCTTCTTTCAGTGCCTTGATGTGGCCATTCAGACGGCCTTTGTGGCGAGCAGCTTTGTTCTTGTGGATGATGCCTTTATCGGCCATACGGTCGATTACAGGCACAGCCAGAACGTAAGCGGCTTGCGCTTTTTCGGCGTCTTTTGCGTCGATGGCTTTAACTACATTCTTGATGTAGGTGCGGACCATGGAACGCAGGCTAGCGTTGTGGCTGCGACGCTTCTCAGCCTGTTTTGCACGTTTCTTGGCGGAAGGTGTGTTGGCCACCGTCGAGCTCCTCGAAAGACTTTAGGTAAATAGCAAACAAAATAGGCCGCGAATCATGCCGATGAGTCGACCGGATGTCAAGGCCACCTGCAGGGTTCCGCCGAGTGGTGCAGCAACAGGCGGGAAATGTTCCTTTCTGCCGTGCTACCTGTAAACTCGGGAATTTTTGGCTCCCCTGCGAAGGCGCGGGAGTATCGCACATTCGGACGCTGTCTGGCAGCGCCCTCTGTCCCTGGCGTGAATCTTTTCGATGAATCTGCTCAAATCCCTCGCTGCAGTCAGCTCCATCACCATGATTTCGCGGGTGCTGGGCTTCGTGCGCGACACCATCCTGGCCCGTGTCTTCGGTGCCGGTATCGCCACCGACGCCTTCTTCATCGCCTTCAAGCTGCCTAACCTGCTAAGGCGGATTTTTGCCGAAGGGGCATTCTCCCAGGCGTTCGTGCCGATTCTGGCCGAATACAAGACCCAACAGGGCGAGGAGGCGACGCGGACCTTCATCGCCTACGTCAGCGGCCTGCTGACCCTGGTGCTGGCGCTGGTCACGGCGGTCGGCATCCTCGCTGCACCCTGGGTGGTCTGGGCTACGGCCCCGGGTTTCGTCGACAGCCCCGAGAAGTACGCGCTGACCACGGACCTGTTGCGGGTGACGTTCCCTTATATATTGCTGATCTCGCTGTCGTCGCTGGCCGGTGCGATCCTCAACACCTGGAACCGCTTTTCCGTTCCGGCGTTCACCCCGACCTTGCTGAACGTGGCGATGATCATCTTTGCCGTGTTGCTCACGCCTTACTTCAACCCGCCGATCATGGCCCTGGCCTGGGGCGTGCTGGCCGGAGGCCTGGCACAGTTGCTGTACCAGCTGCCGGCGCTGAAGAAGATCGGCATGCTCGTGCTGCCGCGCCTCAACCTGCGCGATGCTGGCGTGTGGCGCGTGCTCAAGCAGATGCTGCCGGCGATCCTCGGGGTCTCGGTGAGCCAGATCTCGCTGATCATCAACACGATCTTCGCTTCCTTCCTGGTGGCCGGCTCGGTGTCATGGATGTATTACGCCGACCGCCTCATGGAACTGCCTTCGGGCGTGCTGGGCGTGGCCTTGGGCACCATCCTGCTGCCGACCCTGGCCAAGACCTACGCCAACAAGGACCGCGAGGAGTATTCGCGGATCATGGACTGGGGCCTGCGCCTGTGCTTTCTTCTGGTGCTGCCGTGCACCCTGGCCCTGGCGATCCTGGCCGAACCGCTGACCGTGGCGCTGTTCCAGTATGGCAAGTTCACCGCCACCGACGCGGCCATGACCCAGCGCGCGCTGATCGCCTATTCGGTCGGCCTGTTGGCGATCATTCTGGTCAAGGTACTGGCACCGGGCTTCTATGCGCAGCAGAATATTCGTACGCCGGTGAAGATCGCCATCTTCACCCTGGTCTGCACCCAGCTGTTCAACCTGGCACTCATCGGCCCGCTGCAGCACGCCGGCCTGGCCCTGGCGATCAGCCTGGGCGCCTGCCTGAATGCGGGCCTGCTGTTCTGGAAGCTGCGCAGCCAGCAGTTGTTCCAGCCGCAACCGGGCTGGGCGCTGTTCCTGTTCAAGCTGGTGCTGGCAGTCACCCTCATGGCAGCGGTGTTGCTGCTGGGCATGCATTACCTGCCGGCCTGGGAACAGGGCAACATGCTCGAGCGGTTCCTGCGCCTGGGCGCGCTGATCGCGGCGGGTGTGCTGACCTATTTCGGTTGCCTGTACCTGTGTGGTTTCCGGCCTCGGCATTTTGCCCGCAAGGCCCTGCATTGAGGTAGATGGCGGGTCAGACGTCGGTTTTTCACATTCAACGCCACCCCTTGGCGCTGCTGCCTGTCACCAGCGCCCGGGTGTGGTTATAATCGGCCACTTTATGAGCAAGAAGCGCGTTATGCAGCTGGTTCGAGGTCTTCACAACCTGCGCCCCGAGCACCGGGGCTGTGTCGCCACCATTGGCAACTTCGACGGGGTTCACCGCGGCCACCAGGCGATCCTGGCGCGCCTGCGCGAGCGCGGCCAGGCGCTGGGCCTGCCGACTTGCGTGGTGATCTTCGAGCCGCAGCCGCGCGAGTACTTTGCCCCGGACACCGCACCCGCCCGCCTGGCGCGCCTGCGCGACAAGGTCGAGCTGCTGGCCGACGAAGGCATCGACCGGGTGCTGTGCCTGGCGTTCAACCAGCGTCTGAGCCAGCTCAGCGCCGATGCGTTCGTCAAGGCAATCCTGGTCGACGGCCTGGGTGTGCGCCACCTCGAAGTAGGCGACGACTTCCGTTTCGGCTGTGATCGTGCCGGTGATTTCGCCTTCCTGGTCGCTGCCGGCAAGCAGTACGGGTTTACCGTCGAAGCGGCCAACACAGTGATTCAGGACGGCCTCCGGGTCAGCAGCACCGAAGTGCGCAAGGCGCTTTCTGCGGGCAACTTCGAGCTGGCCGAGCACCTGCTGGGCCGACCATACCGTATCAGCGGCCGTGTGCTGCATGGCCAGAAGCTGGCTCGCCAGCTGGGCACGCCAACCGCCAACATCCAGCTCAAACGCCGCCGCGTGCCGCTGTCCGGGGTCTACCTGGCCAGTATCGAAATCGACGGCAAGGCCTGGCCAGGTGTAGGCAACATTGGCGTGCGCCCCACGGTGGCTGGTGACGGCCGCCCGCACCTCGAGATTCATCTACTGGATTATGCCGGCGATCTCTATGGCCGGCGCCTGACGGTGGAATTCCACCACAAGCTGCGCGAAGAGCAGCGATTCGCCTCCCTGGAGGCGCTGAAGTCGGCGATCGATGCGGATATCGCCGCCGCACGTGCACATTGGCACGCTCAACCGCTAACGAAGAGCCTGAAATGACCGACTACAAAGCCACGCTAAACCTTCCGGACACCGCCTTCCCCATGAAGGCCGGCCTGCCTCAGCGCGAACCGCAGATCCTGCAGCGCTGGGACAGCATTGGCCTGTACCAGAAGCTGCGCGAAATTGGCAAGGATCGTCCAAAGTTCGTCCTGCACGACGGCCCGCCCTATGCCAACGGCAAGATTCACATCGGTCATGCGCTGAACAAGATCCTCAAGGACATGATTGTCCGCTCCAAGACCCTGTCCGGCTTCGATGCGCCGTATGTGCCGGGTTGGGACTGCCATGGCCTGCCGATCGAACACAAGGTCGAGGTCACCCACGGCAAGCACCTGACTGCCGACCGTACCCGCGAGCTGTGCCGCGAGTACGCCGCCGAGCAGATCGAAGGGCAAAAGGCCGAGTTCATCCGCCTGGGCGTGCTGGGTGACTGGGACAACCCGTACAAGACCATGAACTTCGTCAACGAGGCCGGTGAAATCCGCGCCCTGGCTGAAATGGTCAAGCAAGGCTTCGTGTTCAAGGGCCTCAAGCCTGTGAACTGGTGCTTCGACTGCGGTTCGGCCCTGGCTGAAGCCGAAGTCGAATACGCCGACAAGAAGTCCCAGACCATCGACGTGGCCTTCCCGGTCGCCGACGAGGCCAAGCTGGCTGCCGCCTTCGGCCTGGCGTCGCTGGCCAAGCCAGCCGCCATCGTGATCTGGACCACCACCCCCTGGACCATCCCGGCCAACCAGGCGCTGAACATCCACCCGGAGTTCAAGTACGCCCTGGTCGACACCGGCGAGCGCCTGCTGGTGCTGGCCGAAGAGCTGGTCGAGTCGTGCCTCAAGCGCTACAACCTGGAAGGCTCGGTGATCGCCACCGCGCAGGGCTCGGCACTGGAACTGATCAACTTCCGCCACCCGTTCTATGACCGCCTGTCGCCAGTCTACCTGGCTGACTACGTCGAGCTGGGTGCCGGCACCGGCGTGGTTCACTCCTCGCCAGCCTACGGTGAAGACGACTTCGTCACTTGCAAGCGCTACGGCATGGTCAACGACGACATCTTCACTCCGGTGCAGAGCAATGGCGTGTACGTCGAATCGCTGCCGTTCTTTGGCGGCCAGTTCATCTGGAAGGCCAACCCGGCTATCGTCGACAAGCTGAGCGAAGTCGGTGCGCTGATGCACACCGAAACCATCAGCCACAGCTACATGCACTGCTGGCGCCACAAGACTCCGCTGATCTACCGCGCCACTGCGCAGTGGTTCGTCGGCATGGACAAGCAGCCGACCACTGGCGAGCCACTGCGCGAGCGTGCACTGAAAGCCATCGAAGACACCAGGTTCGTCCCGGCCTGGGGCCAGGCGCGCCTGCACTCGATGATCGCCAACCGCCCGGACTGGTGCATTTCGCGTCAGCGCAACTGGGGCGTACCGATCCCGTTCTTCCTGCACAAGCAGACCGGCGAGCTGCACCCACGCACCGTCGAGCTGATGGAAGCGGTAGCCAAGCGCGTCGAGCAAGAGGGCATCGAAGCCTGGTTCAAGCTCGATGCCGCCGAACTGCTGGGTGACGAAGCCGGCCAGTACGACAAGATCTCCGATACCCTGGACGTCTGGTTCGACTCCGGTACCACCCACTGGCACGTGCTGCGTGGTTCCCATGACATCGGCCACGCCACCGGCCCGCGCGCCGATCTGTACCTGGAAGGTTCCGACCAGCATCGCGGCTGGTTCCACTCGTCGTTGCTGACCGGTTGCGCCATCGACGGCCACGCGCCGTATCGCGAGCTGCTGACCCACGGTTTCACCGTGGACGAAAGCGGCCGCAAGATGTCCAAGTCGCTGGGCAACACCATCGAACCGGAGAAGGTCAACAACACCCTGGGTGCTGACATCCTGCGCCTGTGGGTTTCGGCGACCGACTACTCGGGCGAGATGGCGGTTTCCGAGCAGATCCTGCAGCGCAGCGCCGATGCCTACCGCCGTATCCGCAACACCGCGCGCTTCTTGCTCTCCAACCTGTCTGGCTTCGACCCGGCCCGTGACCTGCTGAAGCCGGAAGAAATGATCGCCCTGGACCGCTGGGCGGTGGACCGCACCCTGCTGCTGCAGCGCGAGCTGGAAGAGCACTACGGCGAATACCGCTTCTGGAACGTCTATTCGAAGATCCACAACTTCTGCGTACAGGAGCTGGGCGGCTTCTACCTCGACATCATCAAGGACCGCCAATACACCACCGGCGCCAACAGTGTCGCCCGCCGTTCCTGCCAGACCGCGCTGTTCCACATCAGCGAGGCACTGGTGCGCTGGATCGCGCCGATCCTGGCGTTCACCGCCGATGAAATCTGGCAGTACCTGCCGGGCGAGCGCAACGAGTCGGTGATGCTCAATGGCTGGTACCAGGGCCTGAGCGAGCTGCCGGAAGGCACCGAGCTGGACCGCGCTTACTGGGACCGTGTGATGGCTGTCAAGGCCGCGGTCAACAAGGAGCTGGAAAACCAGCGTACCGCCAAGGTCATCGGCGGCAACCTGCAGGCCGAAGTCACCCTGTTCGCCGAGGAAGGCCTGAGCGTCGACCTGAGCAAGCTGGGCGACGAACTGCGCTTCGTGCTGATCACTTCCGCCGCCAGCGTAGTGCCGTTCGCCCAGGCGCCGGCCGAAGCCGTGGCCACCGAAGTCGAAGGCCTCAAGCTGCAGGTGGTCAAGTCCGGTCACGTCAAGTGCGGCCGTTGCTGGCACTTCCGCGCCGACGTCGGCAGCCACCCGGAACACCCGGAAATCTGTGGCCGTTGCGTCGACAACCTGACCGGCTCGGGTGAGGTGCGCCACTATGCCTAACCCTGCAGCAGGGCGCTTCGGGCGCCTTGCATGGCTGTGGCTCAGCTTGCTGGTCCTGGTCCTCGACCAGGCCACAAAGCTGTACTTCAACAACGCCCTGACCATGTACCAGCAGATCGTCGTCATCCCGGACTACTTCAGCTGGACCCTGGCCTACAACACCGGTGCCGCCTTCAGCTTCCTCGCCGATGGCGCTGGCTGGCAGCGCTGGCTGTTCGCCCTGATCGCCGTGGTGGTCAGTGCGGTGCTGGTGGTATGGCTCAAGCGCCTGGGGCGCGGCGAGACCTGGCTGGCGGTGGCGCTGGCATTGGTGCTGGGCGGTGCGATCGGCAACCTGTACGACCGCATCGTGCTCGGCCATGTGGTCGACTTCATCCTGGTGCACTGGCAGAACCGCCATTACTTCCCGGCCTTCAACCTGGCCGATAGCGCCATCACCGTTGGTGCGGTGATGCTGGCGCTGGATATGTTCAAGAGCAAGAAGTCCGAGGATCCGGTCCATGACTGACACCCGTATCGGCCAGAACACCGAAGTCACCCTGCACTTCGCGCTGCACCTGGAAAACGGCGACACCGTCGACAGCACGTTCGATAAGGCGCCGGCCACCTTCAAGGTCGGCGACGGCAACCTGCTGCCGGGCTTCGAGAGCGCCCTGTTCGGCTTCAAGGCCGGCGACAAGCGCACGGTGGTGGTGGCCCCGGAGAACGCCTTCGGCCAGCCCAACCCGCAGAACGTGCAAGTCATGCAGCGGTCCCAGTTCGAGGGCATGGAGTTGTCCGAAGGGCTGCTGATCATCTTCAACGATGCCGCCAACACCGAGCTGCCGGGTGTGGTCAAAGCGTTCGATGACAATCAGGTGACCATCGACTTCAATCACCCACTGGCCGGCAAGACCTTGACCTTCGAGGTGGAGATCCTCGAGGTCAAGGCCCTGTAAGCCTGGAGCCGAGCATGCAAATCAAACTCGCCAACCCGCGCGGCTTCTGCGCGGGGGTCGACCGGGCGATCGAAATCGTCAACCGTGCGCTGGAAGTCTTCGGCCCGCCGATCTATGTGCGTCACGAAGTGGTGCATAACAAGTTCGTGGTAGAAGACCTGCGCAATCGTGGGGCCATCTTCGTTGAAGAGCTGGACCAGGTGCCGGACGACGTCATCGTCATCTTCAGCGCCCACGGCGTGTCCCAGGCCGTCCGCCAGGAAGCCGCCGGCCGTGGCCTGAAGGTGTTCGACGCGACCTGCCCGCTGGTCACCAAGGTGCACATCGAAGTGGCCAAGTACAGCCGCGATGGTCGTGAGTGCATTCTCATCGGCCACGAGGGGCACCCGGAAGTCGAAGGCACCATGGGGCAATACGATGCCAGCAACGGCGGCGCCATCTACCTCGTCGAAGACGAAGACGATGTTGCCCAGCTGCAGGTGAGAGACCCGGACCACCTGGCCTTCGTTACCCAGACCACGCTGTCGATGGACGACACCAGCCGCGTCATCGATGCCCTGCGAGCACGCTTCCCGAACATCGGCGGCCCGCGCAAGGACGACATCTGCTACGCCACGCAAAACCGCCAGGATGCCGTCAAGCAGCTGGCCAGCGAAAGTGATGTGCTGCTGGTGGTTGGCAGCCCCAACAGCTCCAACTCCAACCGCCTGCGCGAGCTGGCCGAGCGTATGGGCACCCCGGCATACCTGATTGATGGCGCTGAGGACATGCAGCGTGCCTGGTTTGAAAAGGCGCAACGGGTGGGCATCACTGCCGGTGCTTCGGCCCCCGAAGTGTTGGTGCAGGGCGTGATCGAACAGCTCAAGGCCTGGGGCGCTACCGGCGCCGAAGAGCTGGATGGGCGGCCGGAGAACATCACGTTCTCCATGCCCAAGGAGCTGCGTGTTCGCTCGCTGATCTGAGTCAGCGGCCTGCGCACAAGGGGTTTGCTACCTCGACTGTGCGCAGGTCGACTCTGCCTTCGCTGGATATCACTACCTGGTACTTGTTGCTCGCCGGGGAACTCTCACACACTTCCAGCGTGGCGCCCAATTGCCCCACTGGCATTCCCAGCGCACTGAATTTCACCTGTCCCTTGGTGTTTTCGATGATCCGCATCGAACGTGGCAGCCGGTGTTCGCGTAGCGTTTGTTGATTGTGCTCCAACTGCACAATCCAGCCTTTGCCCCAATCATTTTCCAACGATCGCACAATCACAGGCTGGCTTTGCAGCAAGGCGTGGCTGCGCGCGCTGCGCAGCGCCTGGGCCAGGTCTCGCGCTGCCGCAGCTCTGTGTAGGTCATTGCTCAGCCTGGCGTAGGCCGGCATGCCGAGTTGCGTCAGCAAGGCGGCCATGGCCAGTGCAAACATTGTTTGAATCAGTGTTACACCACGTTGCCTCACCGTGCATTCCTCCCTGGAAGTGCTTGGCTATAGCTTCACGGTCGTTGGACATGAGGTCCAGTCGAGCAAGTTCAAGGCAATTGCAGGAGAAGTCGCAGGAGGTGAAGGGATGCACAACAAACAGTGGGGAATGACGCTGATCGAGGTGTTGCTCGCGGTGCTTGTGGTGGCCGTTGGCATGTTCGCCGCGGCAGGTTTGCAACTGAAAGCATTGCAGGCTACGGACAGTGCTCGCCGTGATGCGCAGGCGGTGCTGGCGCAGTACAGCGAACAAGAGCGAAGCCCCCGATGAGGTGCCGGCAAAGCGGTTTCGGTTTGCTCGAAGTGACGCTGGCCCTGGCAATCGGGCTGATGGTGGTCGTGGCGGCCGGTCAGCTGTTGGTTTCCGCCCACCAGAGCTGGCGCCTGCAGGGGGCAGCGCTGCGCTTGCAGGATGATGCCCGCCTGGCGTTGCTGCGCATGGCTCAGGATATCCGCATGGCCGGAATGTTCGGCTGCTTGCGGCTAGAACCGGCCGATTTTCAGGACCCGGCTGCGCGGCAACTCTTCAACCAACCCGTGGAAGTCGGCCCAGCCAGCCTTGGCTTGGTCGTCGCGGAACCCTCAGGGCATGCCGGCTTGCCGGACTGGACGATACTCACCGACTGTATCGAGAAGGTGAGCGTACACAGCAAGCGCCCCGAGAACCCATTGAAGCTCATGGCGATCCCGGTCAGTCACCATCGCTACCTGCTGGATGGCAGCACCTTGAAGCTAAAACGTCACAACAGAAATCCACAGCCCATGGTCGATCATGTGCGTGAGTGGCGGATAGAGCGAGTCGAGTCTTCGGAAGGGCAACGTATAGACATGCAACTGACGTTGTATGAGCCGACCTTGATGCTCGAACAGCGCCATGAACTGAGCGTGGCACTGCGCAACCCGGTGCCCATGCCATGAACCGCCAACGTGGCATGGTGTTGCTGCTGGCGCTGGTGCTCAGCCTTCTTCTGGGCTTGCTCGCGGCTTCAGCCCTGCGCGATGCGCTGGTCGAAACGCGCCTGACCGGTGCCATGCGCGACGGCCTGCTGGCATTCGCGCAGGCGCAAGCCATGTTGCAGGCCGGTGTTGAACAACTGCAGCAGGCGCAACCAGTGTCATGCAAGGCCTGCCCGCCACCACCCCGTCCCCATGACCTGCACGGTCAGTGGCAGCGTGGCAAAGACGGCTATTTCCAGTTGCAGAACCTGGGGACAACAACCCGCGCCGCCCACATGCCAAACGGCGAACGGGTCACCTTGTACCGAGTAACAGCCGTCAGCCAGCAATTGGCAGCCCGTCAGGTGCTGGAAGCCGTCTACGCCATACCGATCGCTCAACCACAGGCCCCGCAGCGGATCCTCTGGCGGCAGAGACTGAGGCAAGACTGACATGCAGCAAGGTATGAGCCTGATCGAGTTGTTGATTGTCCTGGCCGTGACCGGCATTCTGGCAGCCATTGCCTACCCCAGTTACAGCGACCAGCTCAGGCGAGCCGCACGCAGCGAAGTGGTTGGCCTGCTGCATGTCGCCGCCTTGCGCCTGGAGGGCCACCGCGTGCGCACCGGGCAGTACGCCGAGGGTGACCCGCAATTGCCCGCTGGCAACCGTCATTACCGCCTGCAGGCCCAGCGCGACAGCGACACCTTCACGCTGACCGCCCGCCGGCTGCCCGATGGCCCGATGGCCGATGATCGCTGTGGCGACTTCCAGCTCGACCAGGCCGGCGTGCAGAGCAATCCGGGTGCAGCGGTTAGCGGTGAACGCTGCTGGGGAAGCTGAAGGTTGAATGGTGCCCAGGCATCGCGGAATTACTTCAGGTGTTGGATCTACAGATGAGCAAGCAAGTAGTGGTGGTCGGCGGCGGGGTGATCGGCCTGCTGACCGCGTTCAACCTGGCGGCGAAGGTAGGCCAGGTGGTGTTGTGTGATCAGGGCGAGGTGGGCCGCGAGTCGTCCTGGGCCGGCGGCGGTATCGTCTCGCCGTTGTACCCCTGGCGCTACAGCCCGGCGGTGACCGCCCTGGCGCATTGGTCGCAGGATTTCTATCCACAGTTGGGCGAACGCCTGTTCGCCAGCACCGGTCTCGACCCCGAGGTGCACACCACCGGGCTGTACTGGCTCGACCTGGACGACGAAGCCGAGGCGCTGGCATGGGCCGAGCGCGAACGGCGGCCACTTAGTGCTGTGGATATTTCCGCTGCCTATGATGCGGTGCCGGTGCTTGGCCCGGGCTTCAAGCACGCCATCTTCATGGCCGGTGTGGCCAACGTGCGCAATCCTCGTTTGGTGAAGTCGCTCAAGGCGGCATTACTGGCACTGCCTAACGTGACCCTGCGCGAGCACTGTCAGGTCAGCGGCTTCGTTCATGAGAACGGACGCGTGACTGGCGTACAGACCGCTGACGGTGTGCTCAGGGCAGATGAAGTGGTGCTTAGCGCAGGCGCCTGGAGCGGTGACCTTTTGGGCACGTTGGGGCTCAAGCTGCCGGTCGAGCCGGTGAAGGGCCAGATGATCCTGTTCAAGTGCGCCGAAGACTTCCTGCCGAGCATGGTGCTGGCCAAAGGGCGCTATGCGATCCCGCGTCGTGATGGGCACATCCTGGTGGGCAGTACGCTGGAACATGCCGGATACGACAAGACACCGACCGAGGACGCGCTGGCAAGCCTGAAGGCTTCGGCTATCGAGTTGCTGCCAGCGCTCAAGGATGCCACGGTGGTGGGGCATTGGGCTGGACTGCGGCCGGGGTCGCCGGAAGGCATTCCCTACATCGGGCCGGTGCCGGGGCATGACGGTCTGTGGCTGAACTGCGGGCATTACCGCAACGGGTTGGTGCTGGCGCCGGCTTCGTGTCAGTTGTTCACCGACCTGTTGACCGGGGCCGAGCCGATCATCGATCCGGCGCCGTATGCGCTAGAGGGGCGTTTGGGCTGAGATTGCCGGGCCCGCTTTGCGGGCCTTTCGCGACACAAGGCCGCTCCTACAGGGATTGCGGTCTCTGGTAGGAGCGGCCTTGTGTCGCGATAGGGCTGCAAAGCAGCCCCTATTTCACCAAACTAACAGATCACCGCGATTGACCAGGCCCCTGCTGCAAGTGCGCCTGGCTGCAATACCAGTCATTCCCCTGCTGCAGCGCCCGGTCGTTGGGCAGGTGCACGCCGCAGTGGGCGCAGCGCACCATCTTCAGCGGCGCGTCGAGCTTGGGCTCGGAGTGCGACTGCTGACTGACTTTGAACTTGCGCCACAGCCAGAACGCGGCGGCGATCAGGGCGATCCAGAAGAGTAGGCGAACCATGGTGTCCAGCTTGTTGGTTGGAGAAGCCGACAGTCTAGGACGCGGGCATAAAAAAAGGGAGGCCTCGAGCCTCCCTTTCTCATGTCACGTGGATCAGTCGAACAGACCAAAGGTCATGTAGCTGAACCACGAGCGGTCTTTTTCAGCTTCCTTCGGACCTGCTGGCACGATCGGGTCGCCGTTCTCGTCCTTTGGCAGCAGTTCTTGCGGCATCTCGTCGCGCGCGTCCTGGAACTGCTTGACCACGTCCTGGTTGGCGCGGGTTTCACCCGGCGGCAGCGGGGTGTCGGTCTCGATCAGGCCCAGGGTGGCCTTGGACAGCCAGCCGCGGCCGTCAGACTCGGTCTGCTTGGGCTGGAACTGGCCATCGACCAGGCTCGGATGGTCGGGGTAGTTGAGCTTGAGGGTTTCCAGGCTGGTGGCAGCCAGGTCGTCCAGGTGCATCTTCTGGTACGACTCGACCATGATCGCCAGGCCGTCGCCGACCGATGGCGTTTCCTGGAAGTTCTCGACCACGTAGCGGCCACGGTTGGCGGCGGCCACGTAAGCCTGGCGGCCCAGGTAGTAGTCGGCCACGTGGATTTCGTAGGAAGCCAGCAGGTTGCGCAGGTAGATCATGCGCTGCTTGGCGTCCGGCGAGTAGCGGCTGTTGGGGAAGCGGCTGGTCAGCTGGGCGAACTCGTTGTACGAGTCGCGGGCGGCACCCGGGTCACGCTTGGTCATGTCCAGAGGCAGGAAGCGCGCCAGCAGGCCACGGTCCTGGTCGAACGAGGTCAGGCCCTTGAGGTAGTAGGCGTAGTCGACGTTCGGGTGCTGCGGGTGCAGGCGGATGAAGCGCTCGGCGGCCGATTTGGCAGCCTCAGGCTCGGAGTTCTTGTAGTTGGCGTAGATCAGCTCGAGCTGCGCCTGGTCGGCGTAGCGGCCGAACGGATAGCGCGACTCCAACGCCTTGAGCTTGTTCACGGCGCTGGTATAGCTGGAGTTGTCCAGGTCAGCCTGAGCCTGTTGATAGAGCTCGGCCTCACTGAGGTTCTCGTCAATGACTTCCTTATTGGAGGAACAGGCCGCGGTGAGCCCGAGGATGGCGATCAGCAGCAGGTGTTTCACTTGCATGGCGGCTTGCGTCCCTTTGACGGCCGCTGTCTTGGGCGGTGCCGTCCTGTTATGATGAGCGCCCCGGCCAACCCCGGGACAAAAGAAGCCGTATTTAACCACAAGCTCGCAGCCGAAACCAAAGGCTGTGCGCCCGCCGAATCGAGCATGTCCGAGATCATTCAACTTAGCGCAGAGGTCCCGTCCGAACTGGGCGGCCAACGCCTCGACCAGGTCGCCGCCCAATTGTTCGCCGAGTATTCGCGTTCGCGGCTTACTTCGTGGATCAAAGAAGGCCGCCTGACGGTCGATGGCGCCGTCGTGCGCCCTCGGGACCCGGTCCACGGTGGTTCGCAACTTATCCTGGAGGCCGAGCAAGAGGCCCAGGGTGAGTGGATCGCAGAAGATATCGAACTCGATATCGTCTACGAAGACGACCATATCATGGTGATCAACAAGCCTGCCGGGCTGGTCGTGCACCCGGCTGCCGGGCATGCCAGTGGTACCTTGCTCAACGCGCTGCTGCACCATGTGCCGGACATCGTCAACGTGCCGCGCGCCGGTATCGTTCACCGCCTGGATAAAGACACCACGGGTCTGATGGTGGTAGCCAAGACTTTGCAGGCGCAGACCAAGCTGGTCGAACAGATGCAAGCGCGTAAAGTCAGCCGCATCTACGAGTGCATCGTGATTGGTGTAGTGACCGCTGGCGGCAAGATCGATGCGCCCATCGGTCGCCACGGCGGCATGCGCCAGCGCATGGCGGTAACCGACGGCGGCAAGCCGGCGGTCAGCCACTATCGTGTGCTCAAGCGCTTCCGCTCGCACACCCACGTGCGCGTGAAGCTGGAAACCGGCCGTACCCACCAGATTCGCGTGCACATGGCCCATGTCGGTTTTCCGCTGGTCGGTGACCAGACCTACGGCGGGCGCTTCCGCATTCCGCCAGCTGCCAGCCCAACCATGGTCGAGGCGGTGAAGACCTTCCCGCGTCAGGCCCTGCATGCGCGTTTCCTCGCGCTGGCCCACCCGATCACCGGTGAAATCATGAAGTGGGAGTCGCCGCTGCCGGACGACTTCGTCTGGTTGCTGTCGCTGCTCAACCAGGACCGCGAGAGCTTTATCGGATGAGCAGCCTGACGCAGTCGCTGTTGATTCCCGACTGGCCAGCCCCGGCCTCGGTTCGTGCCTGCGTCACTACCCGCGAGGGCGGTATCAGCCTGCCGCCCTACGAATCCTTCAATCTCGGCGATCACGTGGGCGATGACCCGGTCGCGGTTGCCGAGAACCGTCGTCGCCTGAGTGACACCTTCGCTATCCAGCCAGCGTGGCTCAAGCAGGTGCATGGCCAAGGGGTGGCGGATGCCGACCCGGCCGTGGTGGCCGAAGCCGATGCCAGCTGGACTGACCAGCCAGGTATCGCCTGCACCGTGATGACGGCCGATTGCCTGCCGGCGCTGTTCTGTGATCGCGCCGGTACTCGCGTGGCGGCAGCCCATGCTGGCTGGCGCGGGTTGGCGGGCGGCGTGCTTGAGGCGACCCTCGATCGCCTGGCCGTGGCACCTGAAGAGGTGCTGGTGTGGCTTGGGCCGGCCATCGGCCCCAAGGCTTTCGAAGTGGGGCTGGAGGTGCGTGATGCATTTACCGCCGTGCATCCAGAAGCGGCCAGAGCCTTCGTCGATGGCGAACGGCCGGGCAAGTTGCTGGCCGACATCTATGAGCTGGCGCGCATTCGCCTGGCGGCGCGTGGGGTGACGGCTGTTTATGGCGGTGGCTACTGCACGGTCAGTGATGGGCGCTTCTTCTCCTACCGACGTACCCCGCAGGGCGGGCGCTTCGCCTCGCTGGTCTGGCTGGCTCCGCGCTAGCCTGTACTGGCCTCTTTGCGGGCAAGCCCGTTCCCACAGGGAACTCACCGGCCTTGAAAGCGGTGCTTTACTGGTGGGTGGGCGTGCCCGCGAATGCCCCAGCGCTAATCCATCAGTTTGACGCCGGTCAACCCCGCTAAGCTTGAATCCTCCAGAATCACCCTTATCTATTAAGGCATCTCAGGCAGGTTTCTTCATAAACAGGCGCTGTCCATCGCTCCGACCTGCCCTTTAAAGGAAGGTACCCCATGCGAATAGACCGTTTGACCAGCAAGCTCCAGCTTGCAATATCCGATGCCCAGTCCCTGGCCGTTGGCATGGACCACCCTGCCATCGAGCCCGTGCACCTGTTGCAGGCGCTGCTCGAGCAGCAGGGGGGCTCGATCAAGCCGCTGCTGATGCAGGTCGGCTTCGACATCAACCACCTGCGCCAGGCATTGGTGAAAGAACTCGACCAGTTGCCGAAAATCCAGAATCCTACCGGCGATGTGAACATGTCGCAGGACCTGGCGCGCCTGCTCAACCAGGCTGATCGCCTGGCCCAGCAGAAGGGCGACCAGTTCATTTCCAGCGAACTGGTACTGCTCGCCGCCATGGACGAGAACAGCAAGCTCGGCAAGCTGCTGCTCAGCCAAGGCGTGAGCAAGAAGGCTCTGGAAAACGCCATCAACAACCTTCGCGGCGGTGCGGCGGTGAATGACGCCAACGCCGAGGAGTCACGCCAGGCCCTGGACAAGTACACCGTCGACCTGACCAAGCGCGCCGAAGAAGGCAAGCTTGACCCGGTGATTGGCCGTGACGATGAAATCCGCCGCACCGTGCAGGTGCTGCAGCGGCGAACCAAGAACAACCCGGTGCTGATCGGTGAGCCTGGCGTGGGCAAGACCGCCATCGCCGAAGGCCTGGCCCAGCGCATCATCAATGGTGAAGTGCCCGATGGCCTGAAAGGCAAACGCCTGCTGGCGCTGGACATGGGCGCGCTGATCGCCGGTGCCAAATACCGTGGTGAGTTCGAAGAGCGCCTCAAAGGCCTGCTCAACGAGCTGTCCAAGCAGGAAGGCCAGATCATCCTGTTCATCGACGAACTGCACACCATGGTCGGCGCCGGTAAAGGCGAGGGCGCCATGGACGCTGGCAACATGCTCAAGCCGGCCCTGGCCCGTGGCGAACTGCACTGCGTTGGCGCCACCACGCTCAACGAATATCGCCAGTTCATCGAGAAGGACGCGGCGCTGGAGCGGCGTTTCCAGAAGGTGCTGGTGGAAGAGCCGAGCGAGGAAGATACCATCGCCATCCTGCGTGGCCTGAAAGAGCGTTATGAAGTGCACCACAAGGTGGCCATCACCGATGGCGCGATCATCGCTGCGGCCAAGCTCAGCCACCGCTACATCACCGACCGCCAGCTGCCAGACAAGGCAATCGACCTGATCGACGAAGCGGCCAGCCGCATCCGTATGGAAATCGACTCCAAGCCGGAAGTGCTCGACCGCCTCGACCGTCGCCTGATCCAGCTGAAGGTGGAGTCCCAGGCGCTGAAGAAGGAAGAAGACGAGGCGGCCAAGAAGCGCCTTGAGAAGCTGACCGAGGAAATCGAGCGGCTGGAGCGGGAGTATTCCGACCTGGAGGAGATCTGGGCGTCGGAGAAAGCCGAGGTTCAGGGCTCGGCGCAGATCCAGCAAAAGATCGAGCAGGCCCGTCAGGAACTGGAAACCGCCCGTCGTAAAGGCGACCTGAGCCGCATGGCCGAGCTGCAATACGGGGTGATCCCCGACCTGGAGCGCAGCCTGCAGATGGTCGACCAGCACGGCAAGACCGAGAACCAGTTGCTGCGCAACAAGGTCACCGAGGAAGAAATTGCCGAAGTGGTGTCCAAGTGGACCGGCATCCCGGTGGCGAAGATGCTCGAAGGCGAGCGCGAGAAGCTGCTGAAGATGGAAGAGCTGCTGCACCAGCGGGTGATCGGCCAGGGCGAGGCGGTGACCGCGGTTGCCAACGCCGTGCGCCGTTCCCGTGCCGGGCTGTCCGACCCGAACCGACCCAGTGGGTCGTTCATGTTCCTCGGCCCGACCGGTGTGGGCAAGACCGAACTGTGCAAGGCGCTGGCCGAGTTCCTGTTCGACACCGAAGAGGCCATGGTGCGCATCGACATGTCCGAGTTCATGGAGAAACACTCCGTGGCTCGCCTGATCGGCGCTCCGCCAGGCTATGTCGGTTATGAAGAGGGCGGTTACCTGACTGAGGCCGTGCGCCGCAAGCCGTATTCGGTGGTGCTGCTGGATGAGGTGGAAAAGGCGCACCCGGATGTGTTCAACGTGTTGCTGCAAGTGCTGGAAGACGGCCGCCTGACTGACAGCCATGGCCGCACGGTGGACTTCCGCAACACGGTGATCGTGATGACCTCCAACCTGGGCTCGGCACAGATTCAGGAGCTGGTGGGGGACCGTGAGGCGCAGCGTGCGGCGGTGATGGACGCGGTGGGTTCGCACTTCCGTCCGGAGTTCATCAACCGGATCGACGAAGTGGTGGTGTTCGAGCCACTGGGCCGCGAGCAGATCGCCGGTATCACCGAGATCCAGCTTGGCCGCCTGCGCAGCCGACTGCTCGAACGCGAGCTGTCGCTGAGCCTGAGCCCGGAGGCCCTGGACAAGCTGATCGCCGTGGGTTACGACCCTGTGTATGGCGCACGGCCGCTGAAGCGGGCAATCCAGCGCTGGATCGAAAACCCGTTGGCGCAGTTGATCCTGGCTGGCAAGTTCCTCCCGGGTACGGCGATTACCGCGAAGGTGGAAGGCGACGAAATCGTCTTTGCCTGATTGCTGTCTTGCACAAGCCCCGCTTCGGCGGGGCTTTTTTTGCCCATTTACCTGTGCCGGCCTCTTCGCGGGCTTGCCCGCGAAGAGGCCGACTCAGGCCCAGCAAATCCGGGGGTTTTCCAGTTCTCAGGGTAACCTGCTGAAATTTTTGAAATTTCTGCTTGCATCAAAAATCGAGTGCCCCTAATATACGCCGCGTTGTCAGGCACTAAGCGAATCACCAGCAACATCGGTGACCGCAAAATAACTTACAAATCAGTAAGTTGAATGAAAAAAAGTGGTTGACAAGCAAAACGAAGAATGTAGAATAGCCGACCTCAGCAGCGACAACGCGAAAGCGAAGTAGCTAAAGGGTTCGAAGCTAACACAGACTTCGAAGCTGTAAAGATGTACCGAAGTTCAGTTCCGCGATAGCTCAGTCGGTAGAGCAAATGACTGTTAATCATTGGGTCCCTGGTTCGAGTCCAGGTCGCGGAGCCAATCTCGGGGTGTAGCGCAGTCCGGTAGCGCGCCTGCTTTGGGAGCAGGATGTCAGGAGTTCGAATCCCCTCACCCCGACCATTTTCCGGGTCGTTAGCTCAGTTGGTAGAGCAGTTGGCTTTTAACCAATTGGTCGTAGGTTCGAATCCTACACGACCCACCATGTAAAAAGGGGCATCTCGATTGAGGTGCCCTTTTTTTTAAGTAAGACCTCGGGGTGTAGCGCAGTCCGGTAGCGCGCCTGCTTTGGGAGCAGGATGTCAGGAGTTCGAATCCCCTCACCCCGACCATTTTTGGGTCGTTAGCTCAGTTGGTAGAGCAGTTGGCTTTTAACCAATTGGTCGTAGGTTCGAATCCTACACGACCCACCATGCAAAAAGGGCATCTCGAACGAGATGCCCTTTTTCTTTGCCTCGAATTTATCCTGCCAGATCCTTGGGCCTGCTTCGCAGGCCTTTCGCGACACAAGGCCGCTCCTACAAGGGAACGCGGTTTTCTGTAGGAGCGGCCTTGTGTCGCGAAAGGGGCGCAAAGCGCCCCCAGCAATCTCAGTGCAGCTTCAATCGCGGCTCCGTGCCACGGCCAATCTTGCTGCCCAGCATCATCAACGCCGTGCGGAAGAATCCGTACAACGCCATCTGGTGCATACGGTACAGCGACACGTAGAACATCCGCGCCAGCCAGCCCTCCAGCTTCACGCTGCCCATCAGGTTACCCATCAGGTTGCCCACCGCCGAGAAGCGCGACAGTGACACCAGCGAACCGTAGTCCTTGTACGCGTAGGTTGGCAGCGCCTTGTTCTCCAGCCGCGCCTTCAGGCTCTGCGCCAGCATCGAAGCCTGCTGATGCGCGGCCTGGGCCCGTGGTGGCACGTTGCGGTCGCTGCCCGGTTGCGGGCACGCGGCACAGTCACCGAAGGCGAAGATGTTGTCATCGCGGGTGGTCTGCAGGGTCGGGCGCACTACCAGCTGGTTGATGCGGTTGGTTTCCAGGCCATCGATGTCCTTGAGGAAACCCGGCGCACGGATACCTGCTGCCCACACCTTGAGGCTGGCCTGGATCACTTCACCGTCTTTGGTCTTCAGGCCATCCTCGGTCACTTCACTGACCGCCGCGTTAGTCATCACTTTCACCCCGAGTTTCTCCAGGGTCTTGTGCACCGGCACGCTGATACGCTCCGGCAGTGCAGGCAGCACGCGCGGGCCGGCCTCAATCAGGGTGATGTGCATGTCCTTGGGCTGAATGCGGTCCAGACCATAGGCCGCCAGTTCGTGGGCCGCGTGGTGCAGCTCTGCGGCCAGTTCCACACCGGTGGCACCAGCGCCGACGATGGCCACACTGATCTGCTCGCTGGCCACGTCACCGGCATGGGCACGCAGGTAGTGGTTCAGCAGCTGCTGATGGAAGCGCTCGGCCTGCTTGCGGGTGTCGAGGAACAGGCAGTGCTGCGCCGCGCCCAGGGTGCCGAAGTCATTGGTATTCGAACCCACGGCGATGACCAAGGTGTCGTAGCCCAGGATTCGCGCAGGCAGCAACTCGCGGCCCTCGTCATCGAGGGTGGCGGCGAGTTGAATCTGCTTGCCTTCCCGGTCCAGGCCACTCATCCGGCCCAGCTGGAAGTTGAAGTGGTTCCACTTGGCCTGGGCCACGTAGTTCAGTTCATCTTCCGAGGAGTTCAGCGAGCCGGCGGCCACTTCGTGCAGCAGGGGTTTCCAGATGTGCGTAAGGTTGGCGTCGACCAGGGTGATCTCGGCCTGTTTGCGCTTGCCCAGGCTTTTACCCAGGCGGGTCGCCAGTTCCAGGCCGCCGGCGCCGCCGCCGACAATCACGATGCGATGAGTCATGGAAATATCTCATAAGGTTTACGGAATTCGTGGCCACAAGGGCCGGCCGCAGACTGCGTGAGGGGAGGGCGAGCGCAAGGCAGCTCATAGCACCAGTCCACTCAGCAGGCGGCTGACAAGACCCAACCCGATGGTCACGGCCAATACCAGCACAAGGAGCAGCCAGGGCCGGAAAGGCCGGCGCTCGACTTGATGCTGGGGGGCTTGCAGATACTCATCGACACGACGCTGATCTTCCGGGTTCAGGCGGCTGGTCATGGTGGGCCTCGTAGATAGACGTTTGTGACTGCACGAACGCCACAGCGTTCATGCAAGCGCGTCAAACAAATGATAATGCTTTCTATCCCTGGCGCCGAGTTTACGCCATCGCAAAGACTCTCGGCAGTGGATCAAAGACTGATGCCCACGTCGAAGACGATGCTGCGCCCCAGGTTGCCACGCAGAAAGTCCGGCGCGTCGGGGTGGGCGAACAGCACGCGGGCGAATGTCGGCCCGACCAGCGACAGCGAGCGCCAGCCCTGGCGCAAGTATTCGGTGGGCGGTGGGAAATGGGTATTGAGGTCGAGCACTTCGCGCTTGAGGCTGGCAAAGGCAATGATGTCCAGCTCGCTCAAGTCCAGCCCGCGCTCACGGTAGTTGTGCGCTTTCTTGCGCAGGGTCGGCGCCAGGCGCCCGAGCAGCTCGGCGGCGGCGATGCGCCGGGGGCGGGCTTCGCGGCGCACCAGCTGGGCCAGGGAAAAGGCACTGCGCCGGCGTTGCAGCTCCTCTCGCCACTCGTCGTTGAGGCGGCGGCCTTCGTCGAGCACGAAGAACACCTCGAATGCCGCATCGCGGAACAGCACATCCGGTGGCTCCTGGCCGGCCGGGGTGAAGTCCTCGCTGCGGTAGGGGATGTTCAGCCCTTGCAGCAGGCGCTGGCACACCCACCGCTCCCGCTCCCACTTGCGGGCGTTGGAGAGAAAGGCATTGGCTTGTTCGGCCTGGATGGTAAGCAGGCGCAGGTAATCTGAGTCATCCATGGGAACAAGCTTAGCCGTTAATCGATGACGGTAAGATGCTGTTTGTGCGTAGGAAACGGGGCAGGGTGTAGACTCAGCTTGTCCACATGGCCGAAAGGGATATGTTCCAGGTGATCAGCGCGCAGGTTTTATCCACAACCAGCCTTGCCGTGGCTTGGCTCGGTTACGTGCCCTTGCTGATCTGGGCTGCCAGCCGTACACGCTGGGTGGAACTGGTGACCGACCGGCGCCGTCAGCACCTTTTGTTTGGCACGGTGTTCTGCCTGTTCGCGCTGTGGCTGGTCCGGCGCGATTTCGACACGGGTGTGTCTTACCACTTCATCGGCATGACGGCGGTGACCTTGCTGCTGGACTGGCCACTGGCCGTTCTGGGCGGTTTCCTCGCCCAGTTGGGGTTGCTGGCGCTGGGGCGGCAAGACTTTGCGGCGCTTGGGGTCAACGGTTTGCTGCTGGTGGGCTTGCCGGTGCTGATCACCGAAGTGTGCGCCATCCTGGTCGAGCGGGCGCAGCCGCGAAACCTGTTCGTTTATATCTTCTGTTCGGGGTTCTTTCCCGCTGCGCTGACCGTGCTGATTTGCGTGCCGGTGGCGTTGGCGGTGTTATGGCTGGATGGTCGCTTTGCGATGCCGGAGTGGCTCAGCGATTTTATCGGCTACCTGTGGTTGATGATGTTCCCGGAGGCGTTCATCAACGGCATGGTGATCAGTGCGCTGGTGGTGTTCTGCCCGGAATGGCTGGAGACGTTCAACCGCACCCGGTATCTGCAGGCGCCGTGGAAGGATGATGAGCGCTGATTTATGTATTGGCTGTACTGGCCTCTTCGCGGGTAAACCCGCTCCCACAGGGGGTATCACGGCTTGCAGATCTGTGACGGACCTGTAGGAGTGGGTTCACCCGCGAAGAGGCCGGCACAGGCAGCCTAGGTTTCAGTTTAATGCCGCGGCTCCAGCTCCCCCGAAAACAGCTCATCCTCTGCATCCGGCGCTACCGGAATCTTGTGCTCCTCGGCCGCCCAGGCGCCCAGATCGATCAGCTTGCAGCGGTCGGAACAGAACGGCCGGTATGCATTCTTCTCGTTCCATTCCACAGGTGCGCCACAGGTCGGGCAATCGACGGTCAATGGCTGGCTCATGGCTGGCCTCCTCGTAAAGTCAGGTAAAAATGGTGCAGGCGGTCAATCTGCTCGTGCAGTGCGGCGAGATTGCCATCATTGACCACCACATCGTCGGCATGGCCCAGGCGCTCCTCACGGGCCAGCTGGGCCTTGAGAATGGCCTGTACCTGCTCAGGGCTGGTGTTGTCACGCGCCAGGGTGCGCGCCACCTGCAGCTCCTGCGGCACATCGATCACCAGCACGCGCTGGACCTTCTGGTGCTGGCCCGACTCGATCAGCAACGGCGACACGTACACCGCATAGGGCGACTCGGCCTTCGCCAGGTAACTGAAGATCTCCTGGCCGATCAGCGGGTGCAGCAGTTGTTCCAGCCACTTGCGCTGGGCCGGGTCAGCGAAGATCAGCTGGCGCAACGCTGCGCGGTCCAGCTGGCCATCGTCCAGCAGCACACCGGTGCCGAAGCGCTCGACGATGCTGGCCAGTGCCGGGCGACCAGGTTCGACCACCCAGCGCGCCGCCTGGTCGGCGTCGACCAGGTGCACGCCAAGTTCGACGAAGCGCTCGGCGGCGGCACTCTTGCCGCTGCCGATGCCGCCGGTCAGCCCGAGAATCCAGGGGGTGAAGGCCTTGGTGGTCATCACATTCCAAACAGTTGCAGGTAGAAGGCGTACATTTCATCACCCCAGAGCACAGCAATCCACCCCGCAATGGCCAGATAAGGGCCAAATGGTATGGCCGTGCCGACGGATTGTTCGCGCACGCGTAGCAGGCACAGGCCCGCCACCACGCCGATTACCGATGACAGCAGCAAGGTCAACGGCAATACCTGCCAGCCGCCCCAGGCGCCGATCAGCGCCAGCAGCTTGAAGTCGCCATAGCCCATGCCTTCCTTGCCGGTGATCAGCTTGAACACCCAGTACACCAGCCACAGGCTCAGGTACCCGGCCACCGCGCCCCACAGCGCATCGGGCAGTGGCACCACGGTATCGAAGGCATTGACGATCAAGCCCAGCCACAGCGTCGGCAGCACGATGACATCGGGCAGAATCTGCTGGTCATGGTCGATCAGGCTCAGTGCCAGCAGGCTCCAGGTCAACGGCAGCAGGGTCAGCGCCTGGACACCAGCGCCGGAGTGCCAGGCCACCACCACCGATAACAGCGCACACGCCAACTCGACCAATGGATAACGCGCACCGATCGGCTGCTTGCAGGCCGAGCAGCGTCCGCGCAATGCCAGGTAGCTCAGAACGGGAATGTTCTCCCAGGCGCGGATCGCGTGGTGGCAATGCGGGCAGTGGGAGGCGGGGAGGGACAGATTGAAACGCTCGTGCTCGGTGGTCGGCAGGCCCAGCACTTCCTGTGCCTCGCGCTGCCACTGGCGCTCGAGCATGATTGGCAGGCGATGCACCACCACGTTGAGGAAGCTGCCCATCAGCAGGCCGAGCACAGCCGCCAGGGTGATGAAGTAGGCCGGCTGCTCGGCCAGCAAAGTCCATGAAGTCATGTTCAGATCAAGCTACCCAACTGGAAGATCGGCAGGTACATCGCCACCACCAGGCCACCGACCAGCAAGCCCAGGATCAGCACGATGGCCGGCTCCAGCAGGCTGGTCAACTGGTCCAGCGTCTGGCTGACCTGTTCCTCGTAATGGCTGGCGGACTTATCCAGCATCTGGTCCAGCGTGCCGCTGGATTCACCGATGGCGGTGAGTTGTACCAACAATGGCGGAAACAGCGGTTCATTACCCATTGCCTGGTTCAGTGCCTGCCCGTTGGCCATGCCCTGGCGCACGCGCTGCACCGCCTGCTCGTGCAGGGTATCGCCGCAGGCCTTGGCCACGGTGACCAGCGCATCCAGCAACGGCACCCCCGCAGCATAGGACGTGGCCAGGGTGCGAGCGAAGCGCGCCAGGGCCGCCTGGCTCAACAGCCTGCCGAACACAGGCAGGCGCAAAGCTTGTGCAGTTATCCACAAGCGGGCTGGCGCATGCTTCTGATACAGCCGGGTCACGGCGAATCCCAGGCCAAGCGTGGTTATCAACAGCAGCGGCGCATAGCGCCCCAGCCCTGTGGACAAGTCGATCACCCACTGGGTGAAGGCCGGCAGCGCGGCATCGAAACCGGCGAACAGGCTCTCGAAACGAGGAATCACCTCCAGCAACAACACCGCCGAAACCCCCAGCCCGGTCAGCAACAGCAGCAACGGATAGAGCATCGCCTTGCGCACTCGCTTACGCAGCACCTGGCGTTGCTCCAGCATCCCCGCCAGTTGTTCCAGCTGCCGATCAAGCGTACCGGACTGCTCGCCCACACGAATCAGGTTGCAGTACAACCCATCGAACCATGCCGGATGGCGCTGCAGCGCATCCGCCAGCCCCAGGCCCGAGGCCACATCCCGTTTCAATTTATCTAGTAACGCTGCCTGGCCCGCACTGCAGCCGCTGCGCCCCATTACCTCGAAGGCCTGCAACAGTGGAACCCCAGCCTTGAGCAAGGTCGCCAGCTGCCGACTGAACCCCGCCGGGTCGGTCTTTTCGCGCGCCTTCGGCAAACGCCATTCCAACCCGCCAGCCTGCCGCAGGCTGACCACGCGGATGCCCTGGCGCTGCAAGCCGGCCCGCGCATAGGCCGGGCTGCGCCCGCTGACCTGGCCGCTGACCGCGGCGCCATTGGCATCCGTGCCGCGCCAGGTGTAGAGGTGTGTAGATGGGTTCATTGCAGAGGTCCTTTTCGGCTCGTGCGACAAGCCTGGAAACAGCTTGGCGCGTCCATGAGCGGGCGTGCGTCCGTGATGCTCACTAGAGTAGTTCAGCGAAGATGACGCCCTGGCAGGCAGGGGTGACAAAAGGTGTCTGTTCAGGCCTACTGCGCCGCTGCCAGCTGGGGGCGAACCTGACCTCCACGAATACCCGTATGAAAAAGGAAACCGTTCATGAAAGGGCAACGCGGTATCACCCTGATCGAACTGATGATCGTCGTCGCGATCATCGGCATTCTGGCGACCATTGCCATCCCGATGTATACCAACCACCAGTCCCGCACGAAGGCTGCGGCCGGGTTGCTGGAGATCAGCGCGCTGAAGACGGCGATGGAGCTGCGCTTGAATGAAGGCAAGGATGTGGCGAGTGTGGCCGAGTTGGGTGGGCAGCCGGCTACGGCGAACTGTGCAATTGCGGTCAGCAGCAAGGCGTCTGACGGGATCGGCACGATTGCATGCACCCTGGTTGATGCGCCGACCAATGTGGTTGGCAAGAGCCTTGCCCTGACGCGTTCGCCAACTGGCTGGACCTGTACGACCGATATCGAGGAAGACCTCGCGCCGAAGGGCTGCAAAGCGCTCTGAGGAAAGGGGAATAAGGCCGGGGAAACAGGGGTTTACGCGGCAGGTGCGGCAGTGGTACGTTGCGCTACATGCCGGTGTAGCTCAGTCGGTAGAGCAGCGCACTCGTAACGCGAAGGTCGCAGGTTCGATTCCTGTCTCCGGCACCAGTTCAGGTTCCAGCGAAGGCTACAAAATCTCTGGAACCCCCGTAAAACCCGACTTCTGGCGGGTTTTTTCGTTATGGCGTTCCGTCGGATTCCGACAGCTGCCAGCCGATTTAGGGGTAACGTTTGGGATAAAGTCGATTCGATAAAGGGGTTTACCCTTATGGCTCGTACTACTGCTCCCCTGACCGACACAGCATGCCGCTCGGCCAAACCTACTGACCGCCCCTACAAGCTTTTCGACGGTGACGGTCTTTACCTCCTCGTTTACCCCAATGGCCGCAAAGGCTGGCGCTTCCGGTATGTGAAACCGGATGGGCGAGAGGGGCTGACATCGTTTGGCAACTACCCCGTCATCGGTCTCGCAGATGCTCGACAGAAGCGTCTGGAGACTAAACGGATGCTGGCGGAAGGCATTGATCCGATTGCGTCCAAGCAGCAGGCCAAGGCCGAGGCGGTTGTCAGAGGGCACACCTTTGAGCGCGTTGCCTTGGACTGGCATAAGGAAATGTCCGTGAAGTGGGCGCCTGGCCATTCGAGGACCGTGTTGAGTCGTTTGAAGACTCACGTATTCCCGCTGCTAGGTGCACGCGCCATCGTTGATCTGGATACCTTTGACCTCATGCAACCGCTTGAGGCGATCAAGAAACGCGGCACGATTGATGTGGCCTTAAGGGTACAAAACTACCTACAGAGCATCATGCGTGAGGCGAAGCGACTACGGTTGATCACGGTGAACCCTGCATATGACCTTGAGGGCTTCATCAGCGCGCCAAGGGTTACGCATCGGCCTGCACTCCCTCTCTCACGTCTGCCAGAGTTGATGGACCGCATCGAGAACTACAAGGGTCGCACGCTCACTCGGCTGACCGTCATGCTGTCCCTACATGTGTTCGTACGCTCCAGCGAATTGCGCTTCGCACGTTGGAGTGAGTTCGACCTGAAGCGCGGTATGTGGGAGATACCTGATACGCGGCCCCCGTTGGACGGCGTACCGTATTCGACAAGGGGGACGAAGATGGCAGGTGACATTCATCTTGTCCCTCTGTCACCGCAAGCGGTGGCGTTGCTCGAACAGATTCATGCGATCACGGGGTACTTCGATCTGGTGTTCACCAGTGATGCTCGCTCGTGGAAGCCAATGTCCGAGAACACGGTCAACAGTGCTCTGCGGAACATGGGCTATGACACCAAGACCGAAATCTGCGGGCATGGCTTCCGGTCCATGGCGTGCAGTGCCTTGGTCGAATCCGGGCTGTGGTCAGAGACGGCTATCGAGCGGCAGATGAGCCACAGGGAGCGCAACAACGTTCGGGCGGCGTATATCCACAAGGCTGAGTTCCTGGAGGAACGGCGAATGATCATGAGCTGGTGGAGCCGTTACCTCGAAGCGAACCGGCAGGAGCATATCTCGCCGCATGAGTTCGCGAATCAGACCGGGGCAAACGTTTCAAGCCTCAGAGCAAGGCGTGGCGCAGTCGAGTGAGCGCACGGTTTTGAAGTTTCGATGATCCGCTTTCCATGCGGGTCCATCCAAACAGGGCTGCAAAGCCGCCCTGTTTGGATGGACCTCACCTAAAAAATCAAAAGCACCCAATCTGCCACTGGAAACCACGGGATTCCGTACACGGCCAATGCCATTTTCAACCGCAGAATCCAGTGGGCGAGTCGCTTGACCCTCTCGGATTGCGGGCGTAGAAAAGGCAGTGCAAAGGCTGTCGTTGACAGCACCCCAGGTGACCCGAGCCTTCAAGGTCACGCCGCTCTCGCGGTGGTTCTCCCCAAGGGCGATTCGCATCCGGCAGCTCGCCCGGTCACTACCCATGTGATGGATGCTCTTACACATATGGCGCTCGTGCGCCAGATACACCGTAACTCGCTGCCCTGCAGCAACCTATCCGCTTGGCCGACTATTGCGCCAACCTGTGCCCGTCTCTTGCTGTGGAAAGAGACGGGCACTTCTACCACTGCTGCAGCCCTGATCGCACATGGCTTTGCGGCAATCCCCCTCGTGACAATCGGCGTGACAAACGCCGATGTCACCAGCAACAGCGCTGTAGATGATGGTGCCGCAGACCAAGGAATGGACTGCACCTGACTGACAGTCAGGCATGCCCCGGTCATCGCAGTGCTGCTTGCTCGTGGCTCAGGATCTCGCGGCGCTGGTCTCGTCAGCCAGTGCAGTCTCTACCCGCCCACCGGTAACGGTGCTCAGGAGGCCAGATCATGAGATGCCCTTGCTCCTGGTCGTAAGGAGCCGCCAGTCCCGCGTCAGTGGACACCCTCACAGGTCGCAGGGGCCTTGATCCCTGATAACACTCAACATTCTTGGCGGGATGACGTGGGGCGAGGATCGGAGACCAGGCGATGAGGTGATTCGACATGGCATTGGTGGGTAGACGCGATGGCCGTAATTTCGGCTACGGCAGGCAACTGAGCTATGCAGGGCCGCAGATGTTGAAAGACATGTTCGGCGGCGGCCACTACGGCACGGTGAAGGCACACTGTGATCGGTGGCAGGCATTCGTCAGATGGTGCCGCTCCGAACAGTGGCCCGGTATCAATGATGCGCGGCAGATTGATCGAAAGGTGTTGGCCGACTACGCGGTGTATCTGCGCGACATGGTTAGGCGCGGTGATCTCGCCGTCAGCACCGCACAAAACCGCCTCTCCAGCGTTAACAGGACCATGGCAGCGCTTCGCGGTGATCAATACGTCAAATTGCTAAGTCCGAGCAAGGCGTTGGGTATGCAGCGCACCGGAGTTCGCCAGTCGGTGCCGCAGGGCCAAGACCCCGAACAGGTTAAGCTGATCGTCGGTGCGCTTTGCCGCGATCATCAGCAACGGGCCGCCGCAATTGTTCTGTTGGCGCGAGCCACCGGCATGCGCTTGCGTGAGGCCATCTTGGCTGACCTGCCAAGGCTAAGCCGTGAGGCTAACGACCTAGGCAGGATCAACATTCAGGATGGCACCAAAGGCGGTCGCGCCGGTGCCTCGGCGCCGCGTTGGATTGCGGTGGACGAACATGTTCGAGGTGCACTTAGTTTTGCACGGCAGGTGTCGCCTGCCGGTAGCCGCAATCTGATTGCGCCAAGCGAAAGCTTCCTGAATGTTTTGCAGAAAATCGTCCGCCCTGCCCGGGACATCCTGCATGCACACAATCTCAGAGGCTTCCATGAGCTCCGCGCGGCGTACGCATGTGAGCGCTATGAGCAAATCACTCAGCACCGGGCGCCTATCAACGGCGGGCAACGCTGCGAGCTAAATCAGCACCTTGACCGCGAGGCCCGGAGGCAAATCAGCTATGAGCTGGGGCACGGTCGGATCGATGTGGTCGCTGCCTATGTAGGAGGCCGGCCATGGGCTTGGCAACGAAAGCATGTGGCATGGTTTCTAGAACACTGCTTGGGCCGCAGTAGTGGGGCGACTCGGTACTACTATTCTCTAACTGTGCGATTGCTCGTCCGTCGTTTAGAAAAATCATGGGTGTTTAGCATCGGAGCGGAGATCTGACCCTCGATGGGCTCGGGCGGATAGTGAACTTCCTCCGAGCAAAGATTGCGCTTACTGAAAGCGCTGGCTAGCGGCTACTCGTAGCCTAAGAGACGTCCCGAGGGGCAATGAGGCGCGGGACGAAAGTAAGTACCAGGGCACGCTCCTTGCCCCACGATGGGGCGAAGGGTAGCATCGAGCCATCATTAGCAGCAGGGATGCTTGAAATGCTTGGACCGCTCTCTCTCCTTGGTGTATCGCCCACGGCCCTCCAGCAGTGCGGCTATGCACTAAACAAACTCGTTTCATGGATCAGCGGCGGAATCGCTTTGGTCATGGTTAACGGATTCGCTTCTATAATTGCGCTATTTAATCAGTTGAGGGATTTTTTTCGGCAGAAAAACTGCTCTGAAAAAGGAAAGATAATAAATCATATTGGCGGCATCATGGGGTTTGTTTAAGTCGCTAGTTTTCTGTTTTAGTTGATATTGAGGCTAGCTCTATAGATATGAAGTACAGCCACTTATTATCAAACACAGATTCACTTATGAATCAGATGTTCTGGTTTCAACAAACTATTGGGAAGCCTCGAGCGGCTTCGCATCGTGGAGTTGCGATAAAGTATGTCGACCTAAAAAGTATGCAGAAAAGTTTTATTAGGGAGATGAAAAGCACCGCAATGAACTGGGTGTATTCGAAGCGAAAATACAACCAGCTATTTTCAGATGAGTTATCAAAGCGTGGCGGTGACGCAATGAATACTCAAAGCTATTTGCAGCAGGTGGCAGACCAAAAGTTTCGGAAGGGATGTCCTCAAGGGCAGTTTGGCGAACTGCTGCTTTTTAATTTTATCCAACATTTTTTTAGTGCTCCGCCTCTGCTTCGAAAAATGCAACTGACAACTAATCCGGCAGTGGAGCGTCATGGTGCAGATGCTATTCACTATCAAGAATCAGGTGATGTGCGGCTTTTCGTGCTCGGGGAGTCCAAGTGCTATGAATCGAAGTATAAGTTTAATTCTGCGCTGAAAGCTTCTATTGAAAGCATCATGACCTCATTCAACAATATCGAGGATGAACTGATTCTTTATCAGTTGGATGATTTTATAGATCCGGAGCTTCAGCAAGTAGCTACGGACTTGAAAGATGGAAATCTATCTGGTGTGCGCTTCGAACTAGTTTGTATGGTCGCATACGAAGAAAACAAAGATATTGACGCTTCTTCAGAGCAGGAAATAAAAGAAAACATAGAGCGGTGCATCGTTGAACGATGGGCTGGTGTCGCTGATGATGTTTATGATGGCATAAGAAATTCAGTGATAGATAGAATAAATTATGTGGTATTTCCCGTTTGGGGATTGGAAGCCCTGTTGAGTGAATTTTGAGGCAATGTCATGAGCGAAAGGGATATACTAAGAGCGCTATTAGAGTTCGAGTTAAGAGATTTTGCTGTTAAGTTGGGATTTGTTTCGGGTGATTGTTCTGAGCTTCCATATGAGTTGCTTTTAAAGTCGCTTAATTTGTTGAAGGGGATCTCTAACAGGGAATGCAGCGATTTTAATAATCAAATGGCGATTATGATTGTCGCGTTGCTTTGGACTCATGCCGGAAATTCAAGGAGGGACGGTCTCCGGCAAATCCTAGCTCCAATTTTATCTACAATGGGCTTCTCTCCAAGCAATCTGATGTTGGATAAGTCATTAAGGGAAGAAGGGGTATACTCTCCAATCTCTAGCTATTTTGATAAGATTAGGATAGTTGCTCATGATCTTAAGAATCAAGTTTTGGTTGCTGATCGGGTATATACATTGACCGGGTTTCAGGCGGAACTCTGGAAAGTTATCGATGAAAGCAACTTGATTGGGATTTCTGCTCCAACTTCGGCTGGAAAATCGTTTCTGATCTACTTAAAGATTATAGATTTGATTTCGAAAGGCGGGAGTCGAGTGGTTTATGTTGTGCCAACACTAAGTCTGATTGGTCAAGTTATGTCTGACCTGACAAAGCTTCTTCGTGAGCATGGATTTCTTGATATCGATGTGTTGAGTTCATTTGAGGAAAATGTAGATAATTTTATTTACGTCGTCACCCAAGAGCGCGCCATAGTGTTGTTTTCAGATCAGGGTGTTGAGCATCTCGACCTATTGGTCGTTGATGAGGTTCAAAATCTTGAGAAGGTTGGTAGTGATAGTGAGAATCGCCCCAAAATCTTATACGACATATTGACGGATGTTCGTAATGATATTGATGTGGGGAAAATAATTCTCAGTGGGCCGCGGTTGCGTAATATTGGAAATCTAGGTTTTAGAGTGTTTGGGGAAATCTCTAGTGAAAAGACAACGGATGCTCCGCCAGTACTTAGCTTGACGTATTCGATCTTAAAAAAAGACAACAAATTTTTTCTTAATCAATACTCGACAATTTTTGAGAACCCTATTCAGTTAGAGGTTGAAAATTATTGCTCGATACAAGGGCTGGGCCAGGTTCAATACACAAAAAAATTTAATGAATATCTTCATTACGTGCTTGATCGACTAGCAGGTGATGTGAATATTGTGTTTTCCCCAACCTCTAATCAGGCTCGTAAGTCTGCTCACGCTTATGCAGAATCTAAAGCTGAGTCTAAGTTTGATGTGGCAAGTGAGTGTGCTGGCCTGGCTCAGTATCTAAGGGATTCTGTACATCCGAAATACGAACTTGCAAGTATTATTGAAAGTGGAGCGGCTTACCATACCGGTAAAACTCCGATGCATGCTAGGAAAAGTATTGAGTACGCAGTCTCAAAGTGTTGGATTGATACGCTGTTTTGTACAACTACTCTCATGCAAGGAGTTAATCTTCCAGCAAAAAATGTTGTGATTCGGAATCCAAACCTTTATACGAAAAGGCAAGGAGGGAAAGAAGCTACACTGTCTGCTTACGAGTTTGCCAACTTGCGGGGTCGTGCTGGGCGTCTTCTCACCGACTTTATCGGGCGCACTGTGGTGCTGGACGAGGAGGCATTTTCTGCAGAGGATGAAGGAGATGAGCGCGGTGCAATGTTTCCAGATAAACATAAGGAAATATCCACTGGGTATCAAGATATATATGACAGAAATGCGGAGCAAGTAGAATCTGCATTGGCTGGGCGCTCCATAGTAGATGGGGCTGCGCCAAAAAGCCTGGTTATATATATAAGGCAAGTGTTATTTAGATACGGTCTTGAAGGTGAGTCGCGGCTAAAAAATGTCGGCCTGTATATAGATAAATCTCTGCTTGCTAGCTCCCTTGCGGAGATGGCAGCAATGAGGGTTGATAAAAAAGTTGTGATGGCTAACCGGTATTGGGATCCTTTGGACTTGGATAGACTTTATCGGGTGTACGGAGAGGCAAAAAATAAATTCCCAACTAATGTGTTTGAGAGAAATCTTTGCCAGTCATTGCTTGATTGGATTTTTTTGATGCGTAATGAGTTTCCTTTCTATTACGGTAGGTATTTAAAGTTAGGCCTTGATGATAAATATCTTTTTGGGATTGCGAAAAGCGCTGAGAGTTGGGCGAGAGAGATGCCGATGATTGATATTTTAATTAATCGTTTTGGGCGCGGCGGGGAGGGACTTGATGAAAAAATTGATTCTGAGATTGAGAAGTTAACCAAGTATGTGAGTTTTGGCTTGCCTATGCTGCTAAAGCCTCTGGCTGATATTCGGAGCTCAGATTCCAGTATTATTTCTGCGATTGAGTTGGGGGTTTATTCCCCAATATCTAAATATCTTATGAGCCGAGGCGTGCCCAGAGAAACAGCTATTCGAGTTTCCAGGCTTTACGGAGAGGTGGAACCCGCTAAAAAAATAGAAGGTATAGATTTTTCATTTTTGAAGAGTAAGTTAAATTCTTGGGAGCTCCAGCATTTGGGCCATATTTTATAATGGGTAAGTTTGGCTTGGCTCAACTTTTTGAGGTTGGAGATTATTGATAGGCATGGTTTGTGAGTTTGGTGCGCGGTTTTGCTAATAGACCCAAAGGGAACCGGTCTCTACCCCAGGTTAAAGGGTCACTTCGGGTCATTAGCTGCCGTTCATGAGTGGCCGTTTCGCCCTATTGTGGATGCCAGCTTATGAGTTCAGCTGACATAAAGCTGATCAGGTAGATGGGGTTGTAACTATTTATCTAGGTAGTGTCAGCAGGAAATTGTCGGCAATTTCAAAAAGACAATCTGTGGGATCCTCGCCACGCTCTTTCATGTGGAGCATCTTGCATATTTTTTCGTCGTCTACGATGAGCATCAGCTTTCCATGCTCGCGCATAGCTCCCTGCGTCATTGCAATCGCGTGTTCGTCTGCGCCTAATCTGGTCATAATGATTGCCATGCGCCGGAGACCACGTTCTAGGAGATACTTCTCAGTCGTTAAAATTTGACCTTGTTTAATTTCTTGCGTGTAGTTCTTGAACTCAAAAAGTACGTAGCGACTATCAAGATGATCAATGACAAATTTCCAGAACTCGGTGGTTGGTCTCACGCGGCAAATATAGTCAAAACGATTGAGTCCATCATCAGTACGCATTTGAGAATGCCAGCCATGAAGATCGTTCGGGAAAAGGTACTTCAGTATTTTCTCGCACACCTTCTCGTACTTTGCCCAAGCCGCCTTGCCTTTTTTAATATTTTTTAGCTCGTTACATAGCTCAGTTCCTCTTGTGTCGCGAGGTTGGAGCGGCATACCTTTGAGGAGTTTACTTCCTTGTGTAGGGTCGTTACGTGTTGGATGTGTTGCCTGAGGTTCGCTTGGGTTAGCTTCTAATAGAGAATCCAATTTCTCTGCGAGATCGGGGCGCGCTGCACACCAATTTCTTAGGTCAACTTGATCTACAAATGTGATGCTATACTTCTGTTCAAGCGCCTCTCTTAGTTTTCCTGGTAGAAAGCAGGAAACTATCAGCATTCCTTTCCCTGCCTGCGCAGTGATGCCATTAATTTCTAGGCGGGCAGCAGCAGCATCGATAAGAGCTGGCTGAGCTCGTGCCGTGCGATAGTATTTAACCTCAATTGCCCAGCTCTCATTTCCCAAGTTGGCGAGCAGATCAAATCCCTGATCTCCTCTAAGTCTATTGCGCGTGACATCAAAATTATTAGCTTCCAAGATGCTGCGAGCTAGATCTTCAAATAACTGCCATGTTGCTAATGATTGATGCATGTTTAATGGGCCTAATAATTAAACCAATAGGGAAGCATATCCGCCGTACTTGCATCCGGTAGCCTTAGTTAGGCCTCTGAGCTGAGCGAACGATATTGAGCGCATTGCTAGCCTTCGCCCGCAGGCGCGTAGTGATGTTTGAGAAATTCAGCTACACGATCAATTTCTGGATACACAGTACCTTGGGAGATACCCAGCGACTCCAGTTGACTACGTATACGCCGCTTCTCAGAACCGATGATCAGTATTCGTTTTGATGACGAGCTCGCGATGTAGCGTTTCGGGACCGATGCAGCATTTGATTTCGACCCAGAAACGCCAAATAGAAAGAATGCTCCATCCTGTCTAATTATGCGAGGGTTCTCAAGCTTAGGCCTAACGCAGACAACCGATTCGAGGTGCTCTCGCACGATTTCTGGTTCAAAATATGGCTTTTCTTGTTTTATCTCGTGCAGGAGATAGCGAATGGTTGGTTCTTGATTGAACTTGGTCTTTGTCAAATCTTCCGATGGCACTTCGAAAGAAATAGGTCTGCGAGCAATATTCGAAATTACGCTTGCTGTATCACTGTCATAGTACTTCACCTCACCAGTAGGTACCCCAAAAGCGAGTACCTCTCCGCTTTCACTTGGCGGATCAGCAGGGTCGCATGCGAAATAGAGTGCGATAAGGGGATTCGCTGTTAAATCAAGCAGTCTTGTTGGAAGCCCGTAGTGCTGCATCTTAACAAGAGTTTGAAAGGTGGACGCTAGTGAGGTGAATTCGTTCGGGCATCTGAGAATAAGCTCCTTGAACATGATGTCTTCGTTGTTGATCCATCTAGCTTCACGATAAATACTGGGCTGAAGTAGATAAGTGAAGCTCGAATGGCCACGATAGAAGAAGGTCGTGCCACTAGGTTTTTGGAGCTTCTCCAGTGCATCCAGAAAAGTCCGTACGCTCCCAACGCGTACGGCTTCTTCCGGTTCGATGGCTGCGACTCGTTTTGACTTGACTGCCACTTATGAACCTCAAGTGCGACCTGACGTTTACCGATCCATATGGACCTGAATGATTGCCTCCGCCTGATGACATACGCGGTGGGGCAAATCCGAACGCTACTATTTCGCCAGCAGGCTGTCTACCTGCCCACTCTATGCATCCCGACCGGCTTCTGGCTCTCAGGAAGGGCAGCTATGCTCGATATCTGCCACCCGCTAGAAGCATCAGAGGAGGCGTTGGCGCATGGGGGCAGAACCCTCTAGCACTTTCCCTAATCTCGCCAGTTTTTCGTAGTCCGCGCCGATAGACAGACTGAGGATAATTTTAGAGATAACGCACCGTATCCTGAAGAATAATAGCCATGAAATTCAGACCTTTATGTTCTGATACGACTCCTGTCTCCGCACCAGATATCAAGGCTTGCAGCGATGCAGGCTTTTTTTGTGTTTTGAAAAAAGTCGCGCACTTTCCGGATACTAAAAAAATTGCCGAAAATGGGTGGTCTGACCTTACAGGGCAAATCTTGGTGAATGTTTGGCGAGTACAGCAAACGCGCATTTTGGAGCATGGCTTACCAGTAATTGGCAGCTTCTAGCCGCTCACATTATTCCTACAACATGCGTTGCCTTCCTGAATTTCCCAGGCGCTTGCGAAAGCAGCCTCATGGCGATAAATTGCCCCAGTCGCGGCCAATTCCGCGACCGGGTTTGGCGACCCGTACGAAAAGGCGCAACGGCGCCCCGACCACGATTGCAGGCGCTTTTTTTGCGTCCGCAGTTTCGTGTAATGGCGGCTGTGCGTGGGAGACCTTCGGGTCTGCCGAGTTCCTTTTCCTCGGTTCGCCAACCTGCGTACAGCTGCCACCCTAACCGTTTGGCGACGGTCAGCGTGGTGCTTCAACCGAAAAGGACCTCATGCATGCTCATCCGAAGTCTATCCAGGATCCTCGCATCCGTTCTCCGCCGCCGCCCCGCGCCGGCTCCCAAACCTCACCGCTTCTACCCGATCTGCAATCTGGCTCGCCCCACCTCCCAACCCAGGCAGGTGCCCCATGACTGACCAGGAACGCTTATCGACCATCCAAAGCTACGCCTGGACCCTCGAACTGCTCGGCGAAGCCTTGGTCCAGCACGATGAAGTGCTGGAGTGCGAACACAACCCTCACCTGAGCTTTCGTAACACAGCAGGTATCCACCAGGCGATCCGGATCATCAGCCGGCTGGCCAGTGAACAGTGCTCAAAGATGATCGACCCCGGCAACCTGAATGATCCAGCTGCCTGATCAAGGCACCGCTGCCGCCAGCCAAGCGCTGGCGCAGCCTCGCCAAGCCCTCGACCCGGCAACCACGCCAGCCCCACAAGATCAGGTATGAGATGATTCCCTCCGGTGTGGCAGGAGGCGGTCGATGGCAGACCACGTTGATTACAAACGCAACAGCGATATCCCCGGGCTGGTGCTGAGCGAGGCGCGTTTCTCGAGCTTTCGTTTCGGGCGTCACTACCATCTGGATTTCCACGTCGGCTTGGTCACCGACGGCGTGCAGCGCCAGGTACTCAACGGTGAAACGGCGTTGCTGTCGCCGGGCACCATCCAGTTGATGCCACCCGGCGAAATCCACGATGGCATCAGTGCAGGCGACGACGCCTACACGCTAAAGACGTTCCGTGTGTCCGCCGACCTGTTGCGCAGCGTTACGCAAGAGCTGACGGGCCGTGACCAGTTTTCCGCCCTGGGTGGCGCGCTGTTGCAGGATGCCAGCCTCGCCATCCAGCTTTCCCGGCTGCACGACGCGCTCGCAGCAGGGCTGCCCACCGACCCGCTGTTCGTCGATGCTCAATGGCTCATGCTGCTCGGGCGGCTGTTCGCCCAAGTGCGGATGGTCAAGCCGCAGTTCGTAAAGGGCACGCTTTCGAACGTGCAGTGGCGGTGTGTGCGGGACTACTGCAACGAACACCTCGCCGACAAGATAACGCTCGAAGCACTGGCTGCGTTGTGCGACCTGGAGCGTTTTCAGTTCCTCAAGTTGTTCAAGCAAACAGTCGGCATGACGCCACATGCCTGGCTGGTACGTTTGCGCCTGGAGCGCGCCTGTGTGCTGCTGAGCCATACCCAGTGGGAATTGACCAGGGTCGCGCAAGAGGTGGGTTTCTACGATCAGAGCCACTTCAATCGGGCCTTCAGGCAAGCCTTTGGCGTTGCACCGTCTCGTTACTGATCGCTGTTGCCCCATCAATTTTTTACAAGTGCGCGAAGTCCTCGCCCTTTAGCCTTGAGTCTTGAGCGGGCGCTGCCCCGGAAAGAAACAAGGATTTCGATCGATGACGCAACGGGCTTACTACACCAGCGATGAACTGACCTTGAGCACGCACGTGGTGCGTTGCACGCCGATGGAGGATGGGCGGTTCCGGGTCGACTTGGCCGAGACCCTCTTTCACCCCCAGGGCGGCGGGCAGCTGGCGGATCAGGGAACCATCGCGGGTATCCGGGTAGAGGAAGTGCTCAATATCGACGGCGATGTGGCGCATGTCCTCGGGCAACCCGTGCCCGTTGGCAGCGTCAGGATTGCCATCTCGCCAGAAGTGCGTGCGTTGCATGCTCGCCTGCATTCGGCCGGCCACCTGATTGCCGGTATCGGGCAGAACTTGGGTTGGCTTCCCAGCAAAGGCCACCACTGGCCTGGGGAGTGCCGAGTGGTTTTCGAGCGCCAGGGCGGTTGCGAACCGCTGACGGTCGAAGGCATCGAGGCAGAGGTAAACGCGCTGATCGAGCGTGACGTGCCGCGTGAGTTGATCGATCAGGACGGTGTCCGCTCAGTGCGCTTCGGCACCTTGCCGATGCACGGTTGCGGCGGCACGCATGTCACCTCAACGGGCATGGTCGGGCCGATCAAGGTGCTCAAGCTCAAAGAGAAGAAAGGCCTGCTGTCGGTGCATTACGACGTAGCTCGATAGACAACGAAGTAACTGGAGACATCACGTGGACTACGTTCCCCAGCTTTTGACCATTGGCGCCGTCATGCTCCTGGCTTGCGTAAGCCCAGGCCCCGATTTCATCGCCGTCACTTCCAACGCCTTGGTGAGCCGCAGCCGAGGAATGGGTGTTGCAGTGGGCACCAGCGCAGGCATCGCCATCTGGGCGGTGCTGGCGATTGTCGGACTGGGTGTCTTGCTGAGCACAGTGGCGTGGTTGTATGACGCGATTCGGGTAGTGGGCGCGGGGTATCTGATCTATATGGGCATCAAAATGCTGCTTGGCGCTCGGCGGCCTTATGCAGCCCTCGAAATCAGCACGACGCAAAACACCACCACAGCAGCCCCCCGCGTCGGCTTGCTGGTGTCCGTTACAAACCCCAAGGCCGCGGCGTTCTTCGGCAGCTTTTTCATCACCGTGCTGCCGACACATGCCCCAGGCTGGGTGATGGCTGCTGCCGTGGTGGTGGTCACGCTTGTTGCGTTTGCCTGGTTTTCCATGCTGGCATTGATGTTTTCCACGGCTCGGGTGCAGGTGCTTTACACAAAGGTGCGTCGGCCGATCGATGCTGCAATGGGCGCGGTACTGGTGGGGCTTGGCTTGCGGCTGGCGCTGGTTCGATAACGCCAGGCCGAGTTACCTGTCTCAGCTCCACAGCTTCGCGCTTTGCGGCACCCCGCCATAGCCATAAGCCGTAGCGCGCACGTCTATGATGTGTACGTTCGAATGAGGGTGCACATTACCGATGCGTCCCGAAAGCAAATCATACGTCTCACGCTGATACCGCCGTTTCTGCTCCACTGTCGTCGTCTCGTCGGTGATCGTGACCTCCAGGCGAAAGCTATTGCGCCCCAAGCTCTCAAGCGATTCATTCTCGATAAACCACAAGCCAGGGTCGACGAACCGAACGATCACCATGGTTTGTGATGGCTGCTTGTCCAGAACGCGTGCGGTCAGTTCAGTCAGCTCGTGGCTGAGGTCGGACGCCAACGCAGCATTCGGCGCGCCGGACAGGGTCAGGGTGATACCAGGCATTTGAGTCATCCTCGTCAGTGAATGTGCCTGTAACTTAGCCTTTGAACATGTTCCTAAAAAGCGGGAAAATCAGTGCTCATCTTCCTGTTTACCCGGAACCTGCATGTACCACTTCGACATTGCGCAGCTCCACGTCTACTTGGCAGTTTGTGAGGCCGGCAGTATCTCGGCAGCCGCTCCGAGCTTGTTTCGCTCGACCTCCGCCATCAGCGAACAGCTGCGTAAGCTGGAAGATGCCATCGGTGTGGAGTTGCTCATTCGCGGCAAGCAAGGCGTTCGCCCAACAGCTGCTGGTGAACGACTTTTGCGCCACGCCAGGCAGATCATCACCCTGGGCGAGCGGGCGCTGTCCGACGTTCGAGGCGAACAGTTCGAAGGGGAGATACGGTTAGCGATCACTGATTACTTTCGCCCCGACGACATTGCTGGGCTGCTGAAAAAACTTCGTGAATGGCATCCACGGCTTCGACTTCATGTGGTGATGAAAAAGAGCCTGGAAATTGATCGGGCAAATGACCACCTGGACATTGGCTTGGCCATGCGTTTCAACGAGCGCGTGTCTTCATCCACCATGTTTGAAGTAAGGGAGGAGCCACTGCAATGGGTAGCCGCTGCCGGTTGGGTTCCAGAGCCTGGGCAGCCGCTGCCATTGCTCGCGATCAGCGGGTGCGGATTGTCGGAGTACAGCTGCCAGGTGCTGGAGCGCGCCCATGTCGAATACGAGATCGTTTACTCGACTTCAGGGGTGGCGGGGTTGCAATCGGCATTGAAGGCAGGGCTTGGAATTGCATGCCTTAACGCGAGTGCTGTCCCCCATGGCGTGGAGCCTTACAGGACTGGCTTGCCGGCATTGGCGCAAGCCAGGTTCTCGCTGCTTCCACCGCGTAAGGGGGAGTCTGCGCTAGTGGAAAATGTGCGGCGATTGTTGCAGGGTTATCTCGCATAAGGTTTGGGGCGAGGCATTGATCGTTTCATTCAGGCTAATAGACACCCATTTGGCCTTGCCCCGTGAATATCCAGATTGGCTTCTCAGACTAGAGAACCGCTATGACTGATGAAAAAAACGATGATCGCCCTGTTTATCAAGCAGCCTGCCATTGCGGAACAGTGAGATTTTCACTGCGCTTGACCGACGGGCTGCGTACAGCGCGTAGGTGCAACTGCTCGCTCTGCCGCATGCGTGGCGCCGTGGCGGTATCAGCCAACCTGAACGACATCACCGTCACCCAAGGCGAAGAAGCGCTGACCCTTTATCAATTCAACACACGTGAAGCCAAGCACTACTTCTGCTCGAAGTGTGGGATCTATACCTTCCACCAGCGTCGCTCTGTGCCGGACCAGTACGGGGTCAACGTGGCTTGTATTGAGGGGATGAGCCCATTCGACTTCCCGCAAGTGCCTGTCAGTGAAGGACGGAATCATCCTAAAGACCGCGTGGGTGGAGCAGCAGGGGTTGCAGGATGGCTGCGGTATGAAAGCAACCTTGAGTGACTGCACAGCTGGCGTGGGAGGTCGTCTTCCAACATAGATGAATTCTCTTGCAAGTCTGCGCGGGTGCTTGGGTTGTTGGGGCCGCTTTGCGGCCCATCGCCGCGGTTCATCGCCACGACAAGCGCGGCCCCCACAGGGGCGGGTGGCTCGACTTCAATCTTTCATCATGCCCAGTTCGGCATCATCGAGCAGTGCCTTGGCGTTGTCCCGCGACTCATGTCGCTGGAGGCAAACCAGCTTGAGCAGTAAGCCGATGTCTTGACCTTTCATGAGAACCTCTATCTAGCCGTCCCGTGTCCCGGGACAACTCGATCACGGAATTATGATGTTCGCGAGAGGCGGTAGGCTTTTCGTACGCCAGCCATTTTGGAAAGGCCGTTAACCGGGCGCAGCTGCTAACGTCACAAGCCTCAACAACCAAAGATGAGGTTCAAGATGGTTTCTCACAGGGATGTAATCGCCAGCAATCGTGATGCCTGGAATGCATCTGCAGATTTCCATCGGCAAAGCGCGTCCTGGCCCCCACTGATCGATGCTGTGGCTCACAAAGACTTTTCCTGCCTGGATTCAACCCTGACCGACCAGTTGAAACAGGTAGGCATAACGGGAAAGGCCGTTATCCAGCTGGGCTGCAACAATGGCCGCGAAGCGATATCGCTGTTTGCCCTTGGCGCATCGGAAGTGGTGGGCGTCGATCAGTCTTCGGAGTTTCTGAAGCAAGCGCACGAGCTGGCCGAAAGGTCCCCCTATTCGCCCGTCTTCATCGAGTCAGACATCCACGAACTACCGGCAAGCCTCGACCAGCGCTTCGATATCGCCTTGATCACCATCGGTGTCCTGAACTGGATGCCCAACCTCGCGCTGTTCTTCACCCACGTCGCCAGAACGCTGAAACCGGGCGGCACCCTGGTGATCTACGAAACACACCCTTTCCTGGAAATGCTCGACCCCGAAGCCAGCGACCCTTGGCGCATCAGCACGTCCTATTTCCTGGCCGAACCGCTGGTCGAAACGGGCGCCATTGTTTACGAAGGCAAGGGCGAGCCAAACGAGTTGCAGTCCTACTGGCAGCTCCACCCGCTAAGCGAGGTGCTCATGAGCGTTGCTGGCGCAGGCTTGAGCCTTCGTGCGTTCGACGAATACCCGCATTCCAATCGGGAGGAGGTGTACGACGTCTATGAGCAGGGCGCGGCACAGATACCCATGTGCTACACCCTGGTCGCAGAAAAACGCTGAGGCAGTTGATGAACTGGGCCGGTTTTCCCGGCTCAGTTCACCCTAATCGCCGCATTCAGCATCAACACCACGATCAAGCCGACCACCGCCACGATGGACTGCACCACCGAGATGGTCTTGGTGGCCTCACCCATGGTCATGCCAAACGACTCCTTCACCATCCAGAAGCCCGCATGGTTGGCGTAGTTGAAGAACAGCGAACCGCAGCCGATCGACAGGGCCAGCAACGGCAGGTTCAGGCTCGGATCAGCACCTGCCAGCGGCGCCAGCAAGCCGGCAGCGCCCACGATACCGACCGTGGCGGAGCCGGTAGACACCGACAACAGCATCGCGATCAGCCACCCCAGGATCAACGGCGGGAAGGCAGATTGCTGGGTCAGGTGCACGATGGCATCGCCGACCTTGGCGCTGGTCAGCATCTCCTGGAAGGCCCCGCCCCCGGCAATGATCATGATGATCGAGGCAATCGGCTTGAGGCTTTTGCCCAGCGCATCGCGCAGCTGTTCGGCATCGCCGCCACGCGCCAGCACCAGGCTCGCGCCGGCGAACAGCACGCCCAGCAGCATGGCGATCAGCGGGTTGCCCAGGAAGCTGGCCAGTTCCAGCAGCGCATTGCCTTTGGGCAGCAGCATTTCTGCCACGGCATGCACCAGCATCAGGATCGCCGGCAGCAACGCCGCCAGCATGCCGACCACAACGCCGGGGCGGGGTTGGCCGTCGGCTTTTTCAGCCAGTGTGAACTGGTCCAGCAATGCCTGATCGGGCCGGGTGCTCATGCGCGGCGCAATGAACAGGCCATACAGTGGGCCGCCCAGGATCATGGCCGGGATCGCGGCCAGGAAGCCATAGAGCATGGTCGGCCCGACCGAGGTCTTGAGTACGGCGATGGCAGTCAAGGGGCCTGGGTGCGGCGGCACCATGCCGTGCATGGCGGCCAGCGCGGCAATCACCGGCACACCGACATATACATACGCCGAACCTTTGAAGCGGGCCTGGCCCTCCAGCTTGCGCGCCACGCTGAAGATCAACGGGAGCATGATCACCAGACCCACTTCGAAGAACATCGGGATGCCGATGACAAAGGCTACCAGCATCATCGCCCAAGGAATCATCCGGTCCGAGGTGCGCTTGAGGATGACGTCGGCGACCTGCTCAGTGACGCCAGCGTCAGCCAGAATCTTGCCGAGCATCGCGCCCAGCGCGATCACCACCCCCACCGCACCCAGAGTCTTGCCAGCGCCAGTGAGCAGGTGGGAGACGATGCTGCCGGGCTCCATGCGGGTGGCAAAGCCGACGCCAATGGACACCACCAGCAAGGCCAGCAGCGGGTGCATCTTGAGGCGCGAGACGATAAGCGCAACCAGCACCAGGACACTGACCAACGCGGTCAGCAACAGCTGTATATCTAAGGGAGTCATTCAGGGAATCTCGGTTGGGCTGGCGCACTAGCGGCGCTCAGGCATTGCAGGCTTGCCAGCGGGTTCTGCGGGCGGTAGCGAGCCGTTATCGGTCGCGGGCAGATGGCCGACTGGATGCGCAGACTTCGAACTTCGGAGGAATGGGGTTGGCGCACGGCGGTGTGGCGCCGGGCAAACGCGTAGGGCTGGGCAGTGCGGTCATGGAGCGATTCACCTTGTTATTTGGTCATCTATATGAATCATTACAAAGTATTTCCGGGACCGTGGGAGGCTGTCAATAGCAGGCGGTCGCGTCCCATGGTCTTTTCGCCTTGGCAGGCAATACTTCTCTGTATACGCAGGCGCGCTCCGGGTGGTGCGCGCCGCTGGGAGGTGTCAGGTGAACAAGTTATCAATCGTGGGCGCGGGGATCGTGGGTGAGGCGGCGGCGCAGATCATCGCCCGGGAAGAGTATTGCCGTGAACTGATGTTGCTCGACGTGCAGGGTGAGCTGGCCCAGGGCAAGGCGCTGGACATCTGGCAGGCAGCCGTTGAGTCAGGTTCCGATACCAAGGTGCAGGGTGGCGCCACGGCCGAAATGCTGCAGGACTCGGAGCTGGTGGTGATTACCGCAGGCGTGCCGCGCAAGCCTGGCCAGTCGCGGCAGGACGTGCTGAGCATCAACCTGCCGATCCTCGACGGCATCATGCACGACATCAATCGCTATGCGCCGGCAGCGACGGTGCTGGTGGTGTCGAACCCGGTCGATGTGCTGACCTATCGCGCCTGGTCGCTCAGCAAGCTCGGGCGTGGCAGGGTGTTCGGCCAGGCGGGGGTGCTGGATACCGCGCGCATGAAGTGCTTCATTGCCGAGCAAACGGGGTTTTCCGCCCGGGACATCACGGCGCTGGTGCTGGGCGGGCATGGCGACAGCATGGTGCCGCTTATGCGCTACTGCCAGATCGGCTCGGTGCCGCTGTCGCACTTCCTGTCCGAGGAGCAGATCGAGCGGATCGTCGAACGCACACGCAAGGGTGGTGGCGAGATCCTGGGCCTGAAGAAGGTCGGCAGCGCCTGTGATGCGCCGGGTGTGGCCATTGCGCAGATGGTGGATGCGATCGCCAATGGGCGTAACCGCATTTTGCCGGCAGTTGCGATTCTTGAAGGGGAATACGGGCGCACCGACATCGCCATGGGCGTTCCTTGCGTGCTGGCTGGTAAGGGGATTGCCCGGGTGATCGAGCTGCCGCTGGATACGCAGGAGCAGGCGATGTTTGATCACTCGGCGGATCAGGTGGCGCGGGATATTGCGGAGATGAAGGCGATATAGGCAGCAGGGATACCAAGTGCCTGTGCATCACGTACTGTAGGGTCCTTTCACGCGGATGCGTAGGCACTTTCGCTCTCCGTATTTCCTTTTTTCTTACCTACAGCTTCAGCGGTAGAACGAATGCAATATCGCGTGTCAACCTAAATTTGACCGCTACCCTTGACTTGTGCAAAATCGCCCCTCACTTTTGACCAACAACCCCAACCTTTCTCAGGAGGCCGAATGGAGTACCGTACTGCAAACGACGTCCTGCAAGCGCATTGGGACGGGCGACTGCCGGTCAACCCTCAATCGATAGCTGAGGCGATGGGCATCGAGGTCAAGTCGTTGACCCCGTTCGATCAGGAGAACTGGCGCCCTAACGAGAGCGGCCATTATTCCTATCGTGACGGGAAGCCGCTGATCACTTACAACTCCACGGATGCGCCTGTTCGTCAGCGGTTCACGATCGCTCATGAAATAGGCCATCACGTGCACGGTGATCTGGACGCTCCACGTGATACCACGGAACAATTCAGTGCGAGAACGAGGGACCCTAAAGAGGTCGCGGCCAATCGGTTCGCTGCTGCGTTGCTGATGCCTGCAGCCTTGGTCAAACACCTGGTGCTTGAGCAGAGGATTACTGACCTTGCTCGCCTGGCCAGGGCTTTTGGTGTCTCGACCGCTGCGATGGAGTTCCGGCTTAAGGCAATCGGGTTCCTATGACAGGCACGAGTGATGACCTGTCTCAGGGAGAGGCGGATAACGTAGGTCTGGTCAGTGACTACCTTAAACGAGAGTCTTGGCGTTTTCGCTGGGAGAAGCGCCTGACCAATGTCACTGTGGCGCTGGTCATCACTTTCTACATTGCGCTGCTTGGCTTCGTGTTTCTTGGGAATATTCGGCTGACGGTAGGCACGTGGTATTTCTTCACCTCCGTGAAGCCTCACTCCACGGGTGATATCCCGATCATCGTGGCACTTTCCACCGTGCCGACCTTGTTGCTGATTGCCTTGCTGCGCTATTTCCATCATCGGCCAAAGCCTGAGCAAGATGATGCACAGGCGCCTCTACCGATTAGCGTTGAAGCGGCCAAAGAGATTATCAAGGCGACTACCGATGCTATGAAGGCACCGTAGCCGATCATTGAAACAGCGTTTGTCGAGGGCTGCTTTGCAGCCCTTCGCGAACAAGCTGGCTCCCACAAGACGTGTCAGCGCCGTACAAGCAGCGGAATCAGCCTGATGTAAACCAGCTCGCTCACCAATTCCAACAGCGTCTGGGTGATCACCGCCGCCGCCGCCAACCCGCGCAGGTCCTCTGGCAACGCCAGCGCCAATGGCAACACCACCAGCGAGTTCCGCGTCGAGGCGCTGAAGGTGACCGAGCGTGCCTCGGCCACCGGCAGGCGCAACAACCGCGCCGAAACGAGCCCGAGCAGCGGTGCCAGCAGCATGAAGCCGACGTACACCGGAATCACCGGCAGCAACCGATCGAAGTCCCGAAGCACCACGGTAATCTGCGACCCGATCACCGCCACCAATACCAACGCCATCGCTGGCACCGGCATCCACGCCCAGGCGTCGTTCCACGCCGATACAGCGCGGGAGCGGCGGGCGCCGGCGCTGGTGAACACGGCGAGGATCATCGGCAGCATGATCAACAGCACGAAGGCTTCCACGAACGGGGCAATGCTGATTGTTACCTCGCTGTTGTCGCCGAGGATCAGCGCCAGGTACACCGGCAGCAGCACCAATTGCACCAGCAGCAGCACGGGCGTGGCGGCGAGGGTCAGGCGCGAGTCGCCTTTGCCGATGTGGGTAAACACCACCACATAGTCGATGCAGGGTGTGAGCAGTACCAGTAGCGCGCCGATGAGGATCGCCGGATGATCGGCAACGCCGCGGGTGAGGGCCCACACCAGCAAAGGTACCAGGATGAAATTGGCGAGCAGCAGGGCGGCCATGAAGCGGCGGTTGCCCAGGCCTTGGCGCAGGTCGAGGAAAGGGATTTGCAGGAACATCGCGTACATCAGGATGGCGATGGCGGGCGTGACCAGGGCTTCAAGGTGCCGTGCGGTGTCGCTGGGCAGCAGGCCGAAGGCCAGGGCGGCGAGCACGGCGGCGAAGTAGATCGGGATCTGCTGGGTTTCGAGTTGCTCTCTGGTCAAAGCCGGGCCTGTGTCTGGTTGCGCTTGGGTGGCACAGGTTAATACGTGACGGCGGGGGCTGCATGAGCTGAATGAGCCTGAAGGGGCTCAGGTTCACTCGCCCCCACAGGGATTGTGCCAGTCCTGAAGACGTGAGCGGGGCAGATCAGGTCGGCTTGAGCCAGTCGACACCGCGCTCCTGAATGATCAGGCTCAAGGTCCCTTGCTGCGCCGCCGGGTAGCAGGCCAGAAACCCGCCTACCGGGTACAGACTGTGCAATTCCAGCGGGTGTCCTTGCGTGCTTGCCAGCTGGACTTCCCTGCGGCCCACTTCAAGCGGTGTCAGGTCGAACGCCGCACCCGTCTGTGCATCGGTCAGCGTCCACAGGCTTGGGTCTTTTGCCTTGATCGGCTGTACGTTGACCAGGCCATCGGCGGTGGTGAACACACCTTCGCCGGAGTGGGGGCCGTTGCGCAGATAGAGGCGATAACCCGCTTCGCTATGGCGGAAGTACAGCAGCAACGCAGCTGGCTGGGCGGCTGGTTCGAAGGTGATCAGCCCGGTCTCCCGGCCGTGATGCCAATCCGTGTCGGTGCCGTTCAACATGCCGAGGGCCGTGGCGCCTTCAACGACGTAACCCGGCGCCTGATGCGGGCTCACCAGCGTCACGGGCCCGGTGGTCATGTCGCCCAGTACATTGATGGGGGCTTCAGCGAACTGCAACGTTGCGGTGAAGGACAGTGCTGCGTGGTCTGCCATGGGTGGCCTCCCGTCAGTTTCAAAGGAGGCGGCAGGTTAGGCAGCCTGGTTCGTTCAACCTATCCGGAAGCTGTTCCCGGGCCGGATCGCATGCATGAAAAAGCCCGGCACCGGGCCGGGCTTCTTCACATCAGGCTTGCGCCAATCAGTTGCCGTAAACCGGCAGCTTCTTGCAGATGGCCTTGACCTTCTCGCGTACGGCGTCGATCACCGCTTCGTTGTTCAGGTCAGCGAGGATGTCGCAGATCCAGCCGGCCAGTTCGCGGCACTCGGTTTCCTTGAAACCACGGGTGGTGACGGCTGGGGTGCCGAAACGCAGGCCCGAGGTGACGAACGGGGAACGTGGGTCGTTCGGTACCGAGTTCTTGTTGACGGTGATGAAGGCTTTGCCCAGGGCAGCGTCTGCATCTTTACCGGAGATCTCCTGCTTGATCAGCGACAGCAGGAACAGGTGGTTCTGGGTGCCGCCGGAAACGACGTCGAAACCACGCTCGATGAACACTTCGGCCATGGCTTGGGCGTTCTTCACGACCTGCTGCTGGTAAGCCTTGAACTCAGGCTGCAGCGCTTCCTTGAAGCAGATGGCCTTGGCCGCGATCACGTGCTCCAGCGGGCCGCCCTGGGCACCTGGGAAGACGGCGGAGTTCAGCTTCTTCTCGATGTCGGCGTTGGCGCGGGCCAGGATCAGGCCGCCACGTGGACCGCGCAGGGTCTTGTGGGTGGTGGTGGTGACCACGTCGGCAAACGGCACAGGGTTCGGGTACACGCCAGCGGCAACCAGGCCGGCAACGTGGGCCATGTCGACGAACAGGTAGGCACCGACCTTGTCGGCAATGGCGCGGAAGCGGGCGAAGTCCAGGACCTGCGAGTACGCCGAGAAGCCGGCAACGATCATCTTCGGCTTGTGCTCGACAGCCAGGCGCTCGACTTCGTCGTAGTCGATCAGGCCGTTGCTGTCGATGCCGTATTGGATGGCGTTGTACAGCTTGCCCGACGAGCTTACCGAAGCACCGTGGGTCAGGTGGCCACCGTGGGCCAGGCTCATGCCCAGAATGGTGTCACCGGCCGACAGCAGGGCCAGGTAGACCGCCGCGTTGGCTTGCGAGCCAGCGTGCGGCTGGACGTTGGCGTAGTCGGCGCCGAACAGCTCCTTGGCACGGTCGATGGCCAGTTGCTCGACCACGTCGACGTACTCGCAGCCGCCGTAGTAGCGCTTGCCTGGGTAGCCTTCGGCGTACTTGTTGGTCAGGACCGAGCCCTGAGCTTCCATGACTGCCGGGCTGGTGTAGTTTTCCGAAGCGATCAGCTCGATATGCTCTTCCTGGCGCAGGGCTTCTTGCTGCATGGCTTCGAAGAGCTCGGCGTCGTACTTGGCAATGGTCAAATCACGGCTGAACATGGCGGTCCTCAAGGATCGGGGTAATTTGGGGGGGCATTCTAACCGATTGATCCGCGCCTGGCATATGAACCGGCATCAAGTCGCGGACCAATGGGCTTCATGTTGCATCCCGCGCCGTGTCTGGGCTGGAGTTGACTTTCAGGTCCGTTTTTCCGGCACGATTTTCAGCCGTGACGCACCCCCTGTGGGAGCGGGCTTGCCCGCGTACACCGGCGAAGCCGGTGCCATCCAGCGCGGTGCCTGCTTCGCGGCGGTGCGGCGGTCCGACAAGCCCGCTCCCACAGGTACCATGTCGCGTCCAAGGGGCGAAGGCTCACTGGAACATGAACAGGGCGGCGTTGGCGAACTGCGCTTCGAACTGGTTGGCCGGCATCGGCCGCCCGAACAGGTAGCCCTGCACCTCGTCGCAGCCATGCTCGCGCAGGAATTCCAGCTGCTCATGGGTCTCCACGCCCTCGGCGATCACCGCCAGGTTGAGGCTGTGGGCCATGGCGATGATCGCCCGGGCGATCTGCGCGTCCTGCTCGCCCTCGGGCAGGCCGTCGACGAAGGTGCGGTCGATTTTCAGCACGTCGATGGGGAACTGCTTGAGGTAGTTCAGCGACGAGTAACCGGTGCCGAAGTCGTCGACCGCGATGCTCAGGCCGAGGTTTTTCAGGCTGGCGAGAATCTGCAGCGCCTCATTGACCTCGCGCATCAGGATGCTCTCGGTCAGCTCCAGCTCCAGGCACGCCGGCGGCAGGCCGGTTTCTTCGAGGATGGTGGCGATCCGCGTGCCTAGCTGGCCGTCAGAGAACTGCCGCGCCGAGATGTTCACCGATACCTTCGGCACGCGCACCTTGTTCTTGTGCCAGGCCTTGAGCTGGCGGCTGGCCTCGCGTAGCACCCAGTCGCCGACATCCACTACCAGGCCCAGTTCTTCGATCACCGGGATGAAGTCGCCCGGCGGCACCAGCCCGCGGGTCGGGTGGCGCCAGCGCAGCAGGGCTTCGGCACCTGTCAGACGCTTGCCGTCGCCGCTGAACTGCGGCTGGTAGTAGAGGATGAATTCGTTCTGCTCCAGCGCGTGGCGCAGGTCGCTTTCCAGTTCCAGGCGCTCAAGGGCGCTGGCGTTCATCTCGGTCTGGTAGAACTGGAAGTTGTTCTTGCCGCGCTCCTTGGCGTGGTACATGGCGGTGTCGGCGTTCTTCATCAACTGGCTCAGCTCGTTACCGTCCTGCGGGCTGAGGGCGATGCCGATACTGGCGGTGACGAAGAACTCGCGACCCTCCAGCACGAATGGCCGCACCAGGCTGCCAAGAATATTCTCGGCCACGTGGATGGCGCGGTTCAGGGCCATCTCGCGGGTGGCCCGCGGCTGCAGCAGCAACGTGAATTCGTCGCCACCCATGCGCGCCACGGTATCGTCATCGTCGACGCAGGCCAGCAGGCGCAGGGCCATGTCCTTGAGCATACGATCGCCTGCAGCGTGGCCGAGGGAGTCGTTGATCGGCTTGAAGCGGTCCAGGTCGAGGAACATCAGCACCACCCATGACTTCTGCCGCTCGGCCTGCTGCAGCGCGGTGTGCAGGCGGTCCTGGAACAGCGTGCGGTTGGGCAGGTGGGTGAGGGCGTCGTAGTAGGCCAGGCGGTGGATGCGCTGTTCGCTGGCCTTGCGCTCGCTGATGTCGGTGAAGAAGCACACATAGCGGGCCAGGTCGCCTTCGTCGTCGAGCACGGCGGTGATGCCGACCCAGGCCGGGTAATGGTCGCCGTCGCGGCGCTTGAGCCACACTTCGCCTTCCCAGCTGCCGCGCTGGTGCAGTTGCTTGAGCACGTAGCGCAGGTGGCTTTCCTGTTGATCCTCGACGACCAGCATGCTCGGCAGCTGGTCGAGCACGTCGCCGACCGCGTAGCCGCTGACCCGGCTGAAGGCTTCGTTGGCCTGAACGATATAGCCGGCCGGGTCGGTGATGAGGATGGCCGAGGTGGAATGCTCGAATACCGTCGCCGCCATGCGCAGGTCTTTTTCCGCACGGCGCTGCTGGCTGATGTCGCGGCCTACGCCGAGCACGCCTTCGAAGCGCTGCTGGTCGTCCCACACCAGCACCAGGCGCAGTTCGATGGGGATCTTGCGGCCATCGGCGCGCAGGCAGTCGAACAGGAACAGTTGCGTCGGCAGCTGGCTGCGCAGTTGGGCCAGTTGCTCGCTGTCGCCCATGGCCTTGCTGACGCGCTCCATCAGGCTGTAGATGCCGGTGAGCTGGGACGGGTTGGCGATGATCGACTGCCAGCCGTTGTCGAAGATCCACTCGGCCTGGTATCCCAGCACGGCCTGCACCGAGGGGCTGACGTAGTTGAGCTGCAGGCGGCTGTCGGTGGAGAAGATCACGTCGCTGATGCTTTCGGCGAGCATGCGGTAGCGCTGCTCGCTGTCACGCAGCGACTGGCTGGCCTCGATCTGTACGGTGACATCCTTGCCCACGCCGATGATGCGTGTGACCAGGCCATCGTCGTCGCGGGTCAGTACCTGTTCGCGGATTTCATAGCAGCGCCAGCCGCCATCGCGGTGGCGGAAGCGCAACTGAGTGTGCAGTGACTGGCTATGGGCACTGTCGCGCTGTTGCTGGCGCAAAGCCTGGTAGTGCGCGGCATCTTCGTGGTGCAGCAACAGTTCCCAGAAGCGGTCGCCCATCTGCGCCAGCTCGGTGCGGTCGTAGCCGAGGGTCTGGCCGAGGTGGCGGTTGCTGAAGATCATTCGCTGGCTGAGCACGTCCTGCACGTACAGCTGGTCGGGCACGGTACGCACGACGTCGGACCAGAAGCTTTCACGTTCCAGCAGCGACAGCTCCACCTGCTTGCGGCTGGTAATGTCGCTGATGCTGAGGATCACCGCCTGGTAATCGCGACGCTGCTGCGGCAGGCGCGCCATCAGCCACAGGTGCAATTCGCCACCCAGCGGTGCGGGCAGGCGCACTTCCAGCTCCAGCGTCGGGCGCTGTTCGATCAGCGCGTCGATCAGCTGCATGCCGACGCTGTCGCGGCCGTCGCCGCTACCATCGATCAGTCGTTGCCAGGCGCCTTGGTGGCACTCGACATTGAGGAGCTGGCGCGCCACCTGGTTGATCTCGGTGATCTTCAGCTCCAGCAGCAGCGAGCGGCGCAGGTTCGAGTCCAGCGCCAGGCTCTGCTTGAGCCCGGCCAGGTTGCGCAGGTGATAGCGGTCGAGCTGGCCGGGCAGGCTCGACAGGTCGAGCACGCACAAGGCCACGCCGGTGCCTTCGAAGATTTCCTGGTAGCGCCGGCGGTCTTCCTGCAGGGCGCGCTGGCGTCGGCGCATGTTGAACAGCGCCAGTACCGGCAGCAGGGCGCAGAACAGCGCCAGCAGGCATTTGCCGATCAGCGCCGGCAGCAGCTTCTGCTGGGCCAGGCCAGCGTCGAACAGGCCACGCAATTGCCAGGTGCTGTTGTCGATGAAGGCGAGCATCACGCTTTGCAGCGGCTCACCGCTGGTCTGCGCCGGAGCGTGGCGTTCCAGCACCTCGCCACTGCGGCTGTTTTCCAGCAGCCAGAGCGGGTGGCCCGGGCCGTCGAGGTGTTCGGTGAGTGTCTGGTAATAGTCCGGTGACAGGCGCAATAGCCAGTAGCCGCGGTCCTGCTCCGCCGACTGGCGCAACAGCAGGTAGAGGGTGCGGTTGTCTGCCGAGTTGGTAAAAAAGTAGTTGCGCCCCTGGTTCAGCCCGACCAGCTCGTCAATCGACTGACGGTCAGGGCTGTCGACCAGGCTGTCACCGTGCAGTTCCCCGGCCTGGTCCAGCCAGGCCAGGTCACGCAGGGCGGGCAGGCGTTCACGCAAGGTCTCCAGCAGGCTCGGCAGGGCGGCCGGCGCCGGTGCCTTGACGTAGGGCTGGACCACGTTGATGGCCTGCTGGGCCTTGAGGGCCATGTTCAGGCTCAGGTGGTCGGCGAGTTCGGCGCTCGCGTTGAGGTTCAGCTGGCGCTGGTCGGCCTGGGTGTGGCGAAACTGGGAGACCAGTTGCCATAGCAGCAAGCCCAGCAGAATCAGGGCCAGCAGCGCCAACGCACCCTTGACCGAACCCCGTAGCGAAGCGACTGGGGCCGGCGAAGTGGGGCGCAGCAGAGTCGGATGATTGAGATTGGTCAAGCGTTGGTCCTGCGATTGGGCTGGCGATGGCAGGGATGGACATGCACGGTGTATGCCGGTACTGCACAGGCCTGGACCGCGGCCGCGCACTATAAAGCCGGACATGCGAACGGGCTAGCATGCCTGTGATTATGGCAATGTGCCAGCCCGATTGTCCGAAGCCAATGGTGGTGGTGATGCTGACCCGTTCGGCAAGACCCTGCATCCTGTGCGAGAATGCCGCCCGCTTCAATGACAACGCATCGGAGATGTTCGGTTTTGGTTACTCACTTTTCCACCAATGGCCTCGATTCCGCCTGTGGGCGCAGCAGTCAGACCCTTGTCAGCACTGCCGTGACCGCGGACGTATCCTGCAAATCGTGCCAGCGTTCGCTGGTCAAACCAGATGCGGCTGCGGCCACGAAAAACAAGACGCCATCGCTGGCTGAGCTGCGCAAGACCGCCAAGGCGGCCGCAGCACCCGCTGAAAAGGCACCGGTGGCTGGCGTAGCCAAGCCGGCTGGCAAGGTCGTCAGCACGCCTGTTGCAGCCCAGCCGGCCAAGGTTGTCGAACAGCCAGCCCGCAGCGGTGGCTTCAGCGTCAAAGCCGCTTATGCTGCGCGCCTGGCCGAGCAGAGCGACCGTTGCCGCCTGCCACGGGGCAAGGCTGGCAAGCAGCGTCACGTCTGACCCATTTCGGGCTGCTGTGCCGGCCTCTTCGCGGCTAAAGCCGCTCCCACAGGTACTGCACAAGGCTTGAATCCTGTGCAGTACCTGTAGGAGCCACAGGATTGCTCAAGGCTTGAATCTCATGCAGTAGCTGTGTGAGCCAAGGATTGCTCAAGGCTTGAATTTCATGCAGTACCTGTGGGAGCGGCTTTAGCCGCGAAAGGGCCGGCACAGACAAAGAATGCCCGGCAGGATCACAACGATCCCACCCCACCATCCGACCACCCTGTGCAACGCCGCGCGTTGGCGTAGAATGGTCGACTTTGTTCAATGAAACCCGTAAACACATCCCCCTGGCCGCAGTGCCGGGGCGATCGTCGATGTCTTTACCTATTTAGAGGGCTTGGTTTTGGCTCAATACGTCTACACCATGCATCGGCTGAGCAAGGTCGTGCCGCCGAAGCGGGAAATTCTCAAGAATATTTCCCTGTCGTTCTTCCCAGGCGCCAAGATCGGCGTGCTCGGCCTGAACGGCGCCGGTAAGTCGACCCTGTTGCGGATCATGGCGGGCGTCGACAAGGAATTCGACGGCGAAGCCCGTCCGATGCCCGACATCAACGTGGGTTACCTGCCGCAGGAGCCGCAACTGGACCCGAACAAGTCCGTGCGCGAAGTGGTCGAGGAAGCGGTCAGTGTGATCAAGGACGCCCAGGCTCGCCTGGACGAGGTCTACGCGGCCTACGCCGAACCTGATGCCGACTTCGACAAGCTGGCTGCCGAACAGGCCAAGCTCGAAGCCATCCTGCAGGCTGCCGACGGCCACAACCTCGAGCGCCAGCTGGACGTCGCCGCCGACGCCCTGCGCCTGCCGGCCTGGGATGCTCGCATCGAGCACCTGTCCGGTGGCGAGAAGCGCCGCGTGGCCCTGTGCCGCCTGCTGCTGTCGGCCCCCGACATGCTGCTGCTCGACGAACCGACCAACCACCTGGATGCCGATTCGGTAGCCTGGCTGGAGCGCTTCCTGCACGACTTCCCGGGCACCGTGGTAGCGATTACCCACGACCGTTACTTCCTCGACAACGTCGCCGGCTGGATCCTCGAACTGGACCGCGGCGCCGGTATCCCGTACGAAGGCAACTACTCGGGCTGGCTGGAAGCCAAGTCGGAGCGTCTGGCGCAGGAATCCAAGCAGCAGAGCGCCCACGAGAAGGCCATGAAAGAGGAACTGGAGTGGGTGCGCAAAGGCGCCAAGGCCCGCCAGTCGAAATCCAAGGCCCGTCTGCAGCGCTTCGAAGAGATGCAGTCGCAGGAATTCCAGAAGCGCAGTGAAACCAACGAGATCTACATCCCGGCCGGTCCGCGCCTGGGCGACAAGGTCATCGAGTTCAAGAACGTCACCAAAGGCTACGGCGACCGGGTGCTGATCGACAACCTGTCGTTCTCGATGCCCAAAGGCGCCATCGTCGGCGTGATCGGCGGTAACGGTGCCGGTAAGTCGACCCTGTTCCGCATGCTGATGGGCAAGGAGCAACCGGACTCGGGCAGCATCGAGATCGGCGAAACCGTGCAGCTGGCCTGCGTGGACCAGAGCCGTGAAGACCTCGACGGTTCCAAGACCGTGTTCCAGCAGATCTCCGACGGTTCCGACCAGATCCGCATCGGCAACTACGAGATCCCGTCGCGTACCTACGTTGGCCGCTTCAACTTCAAGGGTGGTGACCAGCAGAAGTTCGTCAAGGACCTGTCCGGTGGTGAGCGTGGCCGTCTGCACCTGGCGCTGACCCTGAAGGAGGGCGGCAACGTCCTGCTGCTCGACGAACCGTCCAACGACCTCGACGTCGAAACCCTGCGTTCCCTGGAAGAAGCCCTGCTGGACTTCCCGGGCGCCGCCATCGTGATTTCCCACGACCGCTGGTTCCTGGACCGTGTTGCCACTCACATCCTGGCGTACGAAGACGACTCGAACGTGGTGTTCTTCGAGGGTAACTACACCGAGTACGAAGCCGACCGCAAGAAGCGCCTGGGCGATGCTGCTGCCCAGCCGCACCGTGTACGGCACAAGAAGCTGGCCCAGTAAGCCGGTTTCTTGATGCACAGAAATGGGGCCCATCGTGGCCCCATTTTTGTGCCTGTCTGGAAAGTGGTGTTGGCTTCATTCGCGGGCATGCCCGCTCCCACAGGTACAGCGCCGGTCTTGAGGTTTGCGAGGTTCCTGTGGGAGCGGGCGCGCCCGCGAAGTAGGCGGCGCGGAAGGCGATTTTGTATACACTTATATAAAACGCACCAAATAATTTCAGAAACACGACATTTCGCCCTATTCCAGTGCGATTGCTTCTTGGTACATTCCAGAAAAAACCAATAAGTCCAATCCTCTTGGTGAGATGTCTACCATGATCGAATCTGTCGACAATTTCCTCGCACGCCTGCAGCAACGCGACCCGGGCCAACCGGAATTCCACCAGGCCGTCGAAGAAGTGCTGCGTACCTTGTGGCCGTTCCTCGAAGCTAACCCGCACTACCTGCAGTCCGGCATCCTCGAACGCATGGTCGAGCCGGAGCGCGCCGTGCTGTTCCGCGTGTCGTGGGTCGATGACCAGGGCAAGGTGCAGGTCAACCGCGGTTACCGCATCCAGATGAGCAGCGCCATCGGCCCCTACAAGGGCGGCCTGCGCTTCCACCCGTCGGTGAACCTGAGCGTGCTCAAGTTCCTGGCCTTCGAACAGGTGTTCAAGAATTCCCTCACCTCGCTGCCCATGGGCGGCGGCAAGGGCGGTTCGGACTTCGACCCGAAAGGCAAGAGCGATGCCGAAGTCATGCGCTTCTGCCAGGCCTTCATGAGCGAGCTGTACCGCCACATCGGTGCTGATTGCGACGTGCCGGCTGGTGACATTGGCGTGGGCGCCCGCGAGATCGGCTTCATGTTCGGCCAGTACAAGCGCCTGGCCAACCAGTTCACGTCGGTGCTGACCGGCAAGGGCATGACCTACGGCGGCAGCCTGATCCGCCCCGAAGCCACTGGCTACGGCTGCGTGTACTTCGCTGAAGAAATGCTCAAGCGCCAGAACCTGCGCATCGATGGCCGTCGCGTGGCCATTTCCGGTTCCGGCAACGTCGCCCAGTACGCTGCCCGCAAGGTCATGGACCTTGGCGGCAAGGTGATTTCGCTGTCCGACTCCGAAGGCACCCTGTACGCCGAATCTGGCCTGACCGATGCCCAGTGGGACGCGCTGATGACGCTGAAGAACGTCAAGCGCGGCCGCATCAGCGAGCTGGCTGAACAGTTTGGCCTGGAGTTCCGCAAGGGCCAGACCCCGTGGAGCCTGCCGTGTGACATCGCCCTGCCATGCGCCACGCAGAACGAGCTGGACATCGAAGACGCCCGCACCCTGCTGCGCAACGGCTGCATCTGCGTGGCCGAAGGCGCCAACATGCCGACTACCCTGGCGGCGGTCGACCTGTTCATCGAGGCCGGGATCCTGTACGCACCGGGCAAGGCATCCAACGCCGGCGGCGTAGCCGTATCGGGCCTGGAGATGTCGCAGAACGCCATGCGCCTGCTGTGGACGGCGGGTGAAGTGGACAGCAAACTGCACAACATCATGCAGTCGATTCACCATGCCTGCGTGCATTACGGTGAAGAAGCCGACGGCACGGTCAATTATGTGAAGGGCGCCAACATCGCCGGTTTCGTCAAGGTCGCCGATGCCATGCTGGCGCAAGGCGTGGTCTGACTCCAGCTTCCAGGGGGGCAGAGCGACCCCCAGGCGTCAAGTCTCGATCTCGACCACCTCGATCGTTTGATCGCCCGCCGGTCGCCGCCACAGCACTTCATCCCCAGGCCCGGCCCCAAGCAATGCCCGCCCCAGCGGTGATCACCAGTTGATCATCCCGCGGGCGGCATCTGCCTCGTCCTCGCCCACCAGTTGCACTACGTGCTCCTGTTCCTGTTCATCGACGAACCGGACCCGGCTGCCAATCTGCACTTTGCTGCGCGAAGTCGCCTCCGGCACTACCTGGGCGCTCTGCGCCCGCGCGCTGAAATAGCGCAAATCCCGCTCGGTATCGGCCAGGCGCTGCTGGTCACCGCGCTCGCCCTGCGCCTGCAACGCGCTGCGCAAGGCATTCAGTTCACGCACGCGTTGTTGCAGCTGGCGCAGGCCATTGGCAGTGACGTAATTGGGTTGGTCGCTGACGCGCCGCTCCACCGGCTGATCGGCCTGGGCAGCGGCTTGGTCTTCGTTGACGAATGCTCGGCTCATGCAATGGCCTCCTTGTGCTGGAGACCAGCATGGCAGGCCGACGGTTTCAATGGATGTCCATTTGCGACTCAGTCGTGGCGGTAGGCACGGGCGGCGCCCCGGTCTTTCTCCTGCTGCCACTGGCGATCACGTTCGTCCCAGAAGCGCTCGTGGTACTGGCGCTGCTCCTCGCTGTCCTGCATCGCCTGGCATTGACGGAACCCATCGTCCCAGCCGGTCTCGTAGTGGCGCTCGTGCAAGTAGCGCGGTACGTCCTTCTTGAAGTCGCCCACCATCAGCCCGGCCGCCTGGCGGCCGCTGCTGCAACCGTCCTGGTAGCCGTCGGCGTAGGCGGGGGGATAACCGTGGTTGACCATCTGATCATGGGTGGTTTCGCAACCCGCCAGCAACAACGCAACGCACAAGCCGAACCAGTACCGCGACATGACCACCTGGACCCTTTGGGATATACCGCAAAGTCTAGGTGGCGATTTGTCGGGCAGGTGTCAAAACAGTGTCAAAGAGTCGGTTGGTTCACATTGCGGTTATCGAGGCTGGTGGCCCTTTCGCTGGCGCGCCCGTTCCCACAGCAACTGCACATGCCCGAAGGGCGTTGGCGTATCCGTGGGAGCGGGCAAGCCCGCGAAAGGCCGCAAAGCGGCCTCAATAGTGATACCACTTCAGCTCCAGCATCACTTCATTCTGCGCCGTCGCCAAGTGGCTGAACTCCCGCGAAGCACTCAACCGCACCCCCAGGTTCTGGCTGATCTCCCACTGCTGGTTCAGGCTCACACTGCGCCGTACCTCGCCATTGGTGAAGTAATCACCCTTGGCTTCCAGCGTCATGTTGCCCAGCCCGTTGCGCCACAGCAGCCCGCCATTGAACCCCGTCGCCGGGGCGACGAACTGGGCGAAGTCGTTGTGGTGCTCGATTCGCAACGTGCCCAGGGCGAAGCCCAGCAAGCCATCGGCCAGCTGCCAGGTACCCCCGGCGCCGCCGTTCACATGGCTCACCAGCACCTCGTCGTCATGCTTGCCCGGCACCCGTTCCAGGCCGCCAGCGACTTGCCAGGACCATGGCTTTAGCAGCTCGTTGCGTGGCGTCAGCGAGCGGATGGTGGCCAGGTCCAGGCGCTGTACCTGCCAGTCGTTGCCTTCGTACTGGCGCACTTTCAGTTGCAGAATTTCGATTTGCGCCCCCAACGGGAAGCCGTAGGCGTTGTCGTTGAGGTCGTGGTAGGCCATGCGCAGGCCGTATTCGGCGTAGGCGCGGTCCTCTCGGGTGCCCACCCCCAGTTGCCAGGTCCGCGAGTCATGGCCGTCCTCTGGCAGGCCAGGGCGCTCGATCTGCAACGGCGGCGGCGGGTTGCTGTTGATTGCCCGCAGAAGCTCGAAGCTGCGCTTGGCCTGCCCAGGGTCTCGCGCTTGGCCGTTGGCCCGGTAGCGCTCCAGGCGGTAAGCCGCATCCTGCACCAGTGCCTGGCGCTCGCGGGGCAGGGCTCTGAATTCAGGGCTTTGCAACTGCGCGGTATCGGCGCTGACGGCCAGCACCTGGCGCTTCTCGTCATGGTCCAGCGGCTCGGCCCGGGCCAGCAGTTCGCGTTCGCGTGACGGGCGGTAGGTTTCGCTGGCGACCAGGCCGGACTGCTTCACCGCTTTCACCGTGTCCGTCGGGATGGCAGTGAGCGGGAATTGCGAGGTCAGGTCCAGGCTTGGCCGGGCCACCTGCAACAGCTCCAGCAGGCGGTAGGAGCAGTTTTCGTCGAAGAAGAAGTAGTCGAACTGGATCTGCTTCAGCTCCCAGACGTGCTCGACCATGCGCCCGGTTTCTTCGGGCGTCAGGTCCAGCTGGTATTCCCACAGGTCGCGGTTCTCCAGGCTGCGGTATTCGGAGAGCTTTTCCTGGTAGGGCATCAGCGCGAACAGGCCTGGGTAGCCACCCATCAGGCCCTTCCAGGCATACAGGATGCTGTTGTCGCTGCCTTCGATGTAGGCGCCGAAGTTGATTGCGTAGCTCAGCAGCGTGGTGTCGTCGCTGCGGGTGTTGGACTGGTCGATGCGCAGCAAGGTGTGGCCGAACATCGACGACGGGCTGTTGAGGTAGGCCGCCGGGAAAATCAGCGCCGCGCTGTGCGGGTCGATCGACTGGTACCAGGTCTTGAATTCCTGGCAGTCCGGTTGCGGCAGGTCTTTGAGGTCCAGCTGTTCACGCAGCCAACGGGTGCGCGCGGGGAATACGCATTGGGCGTGCTTGTCGCCCAGGCTGGCTGGGGCGTACAGCGCTGCAACCGTGGCCTTGAGCTCCTGGTCCGGATGGTGCGCGCCGTCCTCGGCGAGGAAGAAGGCATCATCGTCCACATAGCTGCGCCAGCCGCCGAGCTTGGCGGTTTCATAGTGGCCCAGGGCAATCCAGTAAGGGGTGTTGGCCAGTTGCTGGATACGGCCTGAGTCCAGCACGGGCATGGCATGTACAGGGGCGCAGGCACACAGCGCCAGGAATGCGAGGCGTTTGAGCATGTCGGGCAACTACTTCTTAACGATGCCGAAGAAAGGCGAAACCCGCCCCGGAGGCCGGGGCGGGGGTAGCTGCACTCAGGCCTCGGTGGCGTATTTGGCCAGGCGTGGGTCGTTCTTCAGAACGGCCAGGGTATTGCTGTGGACAGTCTCGGCAGTCACGTCGGCGCTGCTGAAGATCTGATTGAAGTGCTGGTGGGTGACCGAGGCGAAGTAGCCACGATCTTCCGGAGCGACGCCCAGGACCACGGCGTAGGTGGTCAGGGCTTCGCCCTGGCCCATGGCCATGTCTTCGGACAGCTCGTTCATCATGCCGTTCATGGCGAACCAGGACTTGCCGCCATAGGTCAGCGAGGCCTTGGTCGAGCAGCCGTTGGTGCCGGAGGTCATGCCGAAGGTGGCGTTGCCGGAGGTACCGTTGGTGGTGGAAGCCAGGAAGTGGGCCGGCGTGCCGCGCTGGCCTTCGAACAGCATGTTGCCCCAGCCGCAGTTCGGGCCACCCGGCGCTTCGGCAAGCGCGTTGAGCGAAACCACGGTGAACAGAGTACCCAGAAGAATCCGTTTCATAGCATTGTTCTCTATTTGTCTTAACCAAGGGTCAGGGTTTCTGGCAACTCGGTTGCCAGGTCGGGAAAGCATTTCACCCACCCGCGCAGCTTGGAGTTTAGGCAGGATCTAAAGGTTGCGTTGTTGATTGCGAAAAATTTGCTCGCAGATGACATCATCACCGCTGCGACATAAAGTCCCGAGGAACCTTGCAAGGCGCGCGCGGGCAGCGCCAGAATGCTGCGTATCTGCCCCGCCGAAGTAAGGAAACCCAATGCCCGATCCTGTCGCTGCGCGCCTGCGTCTCGCGCCTGAAGCCCTGACCCGGCGTTTCTCCCCCGAGCAGTTTGCCTTTACCAATACCGACGATCTGGAGCCGTTTCGCGGAGTCCTGGGCCAGGAGCGTGCTGTCGAGGCCCTGCAGTTCGGCGTGGCCATGCCGCGCCCGGGTTACAACGTCTATGTGATGGGCGAGCCGGGCACCGGCCGCTTCTCGTTCGTCAAACGCTACCTCAAGGCCGAGGGCAAGCGTCAGCAGACCCCGTCCGACTGGCTTTACGTCAACCATTTCGATGACACCCGCGAGCCACGCGCCCTGGAGCTGCCTTCCGGCAGCGCTGCCGAGTTCATCAACGACATGGGCGGCTTGATCGACAACTTGCTGGCGACCTTCCCGGCGGTGTTCGAGCACCCGTCGTACCAGCAAAAGAAGGGCGCCATCGACCGCGCCTTCAACCAGCGTTATGACCGTGCACTGGACGTGATCGAGCGCGCCTCGCTGGAAAAGGACGTGGCCCTGTACCGCGATGCCAGCAACGTGGCCTTCACCCCGATGGCCGACGGCAAGGCGCTGGACGAAGCCGAATTCGCCCAGTTGCCCGAAGAGGTTCGCGAGCGATTCCACGAGGACATCGCCCTGCTCGAGGAGCGCCTCAACGAGGAGCTGGCCAGCCTGCCGCAATGGAAGCGTGAGTCGAACAACCAGCTGCGTCAGCTCAACGAAGAAACCATCACCTTGGCCCTGCAGCCGCTGCTGGCGCCGCTGTCGGAAAAGTACGCGGAGAACGCGGCGGTCTGCGCTTACCTGCAGTCCGTGCAGTTGAACCTGCTGCGCACCGTGGTCGAGCAGCTGGTTGAAGACAGCAAGACCGATGCTGCTGCGCGCAAGCTGCTTGAAGAACAGTACGCGCCAAGCCTGGTGGTCGGCCACCACGCTGACGGTGGTGCACCGGTGGTATTCGAGCCGCACCCGACCTACGACAACCTGTTCGGGCGCATCGAATACAGCACCGATCAAGGGGCGCTGTACACCTCTTACCGGCAGCTGCGCCCTGGCGCGCTGCACCGCGCCAACGGCGGCTTCCTGATTCTCGAAGCGGAGAAGATGCTGGGCGAGCCGTTCGTCTGGGACGCCCTCAAGCGCGCCCTGCAGTCGCGCAAGCTGAAGATGGAGTCGCCGTTGGGCGAGCTGGGCCGCGTAGCCACGGTCAGCCTGACGCCGCAGATGATTCCGCTGAACATCAAGCTGGTGATCATCGGTTCGCGCCAGCTGTACTACGCGCTGCAGGACCACGACCCGGACTTCCAGGAGATGTTCCGTGTGCTGGTCGACTTCGACGAAGACATGCCGATGGTCGACGAGAACCTCGAGCAGTTCGCCCAGCTGCTGCGCACCCGCACCAACGAAGAAGGCATGGCACCGCTGACCAGCGATGCGGTGGCGCGCCTGGCTACTTACAGCGCTCGCCTGGCGGAAAACCAGTCGCGCCTGTCGGCACGCATTGGCGACCTGTTCCAGCTGGTCAGCGAGGCGGATTTCATCCGTCAGCTGGCCAGTGACGAAATGACCGACGCCGGGCACATCGAGCGGGCGCTCAAGGCCAAGGCCACCCGTACCGGGCGTGTCTCGCAGCGGGTGCTCGATGACATGCTCGCAGGCATCATCCTGATCGACACGGAAGGCGCGGCGATCGGCAAGTGCAACGGCCTGACCGTGCTCGAAGTCGGCGATTCGGCTTTCGGCATGCCAGCGCGCATTTCCGCCACCGTCTACCCGGGCGGCAGCGGCATCGTCGACATCGAACGTGAGGTCAACCTCGGCCAGCCGATCCACTCCAAGGGCGTAATGATCCTTACGGGCTACCTGGGCAGCCGCTATGCCCAGGAATTCCCCCTGGCGATTTCCGCCAGCATCGCCCTGGAGCAGTCCTACGGCTATGTCGATGGCGACAGCGCCTCGCTGGGTGAGGCTTGCACACTGATCTCGGCGTTGTCGCGCACGCCGCTCAAGCAGTGCTTCGCCATCACCGGTTCGATCAACCAGTTCGGTGAAGTGCAGGCGGTGGGTGGGGTCAACGAGAAGATCGAAGGCTTCTTCCGCCTCTGCGAGGCACGTGGCCTGACGGGCGAGCAGGGGGTGATCATTCCGCGCGCCAACGTCGCCACGCTGATGCTCGACGAGCGCGTGTTGCAGGCGGTCGAGAACGGCATGTTCCACGTCTATGCAGTCAGCCAGGCTGATGAAGCGTTGAGCCTGCTGGTGGGCGAAGAAGCTGGCGAACTCAACGATAAAGGCGTCTTTACCGAAGGCAGCGTCAACGCCCGGGTGGTGGAACGCTTGCGCGAGATCGCCGAGATGATCAGCGAGGAAGAGATCGAGAAGGCAGAAAAGGAACGGCTGGAAGAGGTGATTGCCCAAGCCAAGCCGGCCTGAGTCAAAAAATCGGCGCTGGCGGCCAAGTGCTACCGTTCAGCGCCGGTTTTCCATCTTTCTGTGCCATTCTTCTATGCTGGAACTTAAGGACGGTATCAGGGTTCAGGATGGAAACAGCCTGGTTTTCAGGCTGAACAGGGCTCATTGGAGGGGACGCGGCCATGCGCAACCTCAGCCTTACTCGCCAGTGCCTGGGCCTGGTGACCCGCATTGAATGCAGCATCCGCCCACTGGCCGGTGACAACGGCATGTGGACGCTGCTGTTTGCCGCCGGCATGGCCGGTGAACAACCCTCGGCAATCAAAGCCCAGGGGCCGTTCCATGGGCCGGTAGTGGCCGAGTCCGTGCTCAGCGCCATCGTCGACAGCTTGACGCTGCATGGGTATCAGGTGGCCGACGATCCACAGATCTGGTGCCTGCACCTGCAGGCTCAGCTGCGCCGGATCAATGGCGAACGCTGCCGCAATCTGGGGGACTACCAGTTTCATCCTGAAACCTGAGCACTCTTTGCCAGCGGTGCGGCATCAGGCCGCAGGCTTTTGCTGTCACAGGTGGCTGGCTATACTCCCGGCCGAATTTCCAGTCACCTGACGAGTCCCAAATTCTCCATGGAACGTATTCTCGAAAACGCGATGTATGCCTCGCGCTGGCTGCTCGCTCCCATCTACTTCGGGCTGTCCCTCGGCCTGCTGGCCCTGGCGCTGAAGTTCTTCCAGGAAGTTGTCCACGTCCTGCCCAACGTCTTTGCCCTCAGTGAAGCCGACCTGATTCTGGTCATCCTGTCGCTGATCGACATGTCGCTGGTTGGCGGCCTGTTGGTAATGGTGATGATTTCCGGCTACGAGAACTTCGTGTCGCAGCTGGACATCGACGAGAGCAAAGAAAAGCTCAACTGGTTGGGCAAGATGGATTCTTCGTCGCTGAAGATGAAAGTAGCCGCCTCGATCGTGGCGATTTCTTCGATCCACCTGCTGCGGGTGTTCATGGATGCGCAGAATATCTCCACCGACTACCTGATGTGGTACGTGATCATCCACATGACCTTCGTGGTCTCGGCGTTCTGCATGGGCTACCTGGACAAGCTGACCAAGCACTGACAGCTGTCGCGGTCATTGTGGGAGCGGCCTTGCGTCGCGAAAGGGCCGCAGCGCGGCCCCAGATATCAGCGTTGGTGCATAGATTGCTGGGGCCGCTTTGCGGCCCTTTCGCGACGCAAGGCCGCTCCCACAGAGGATCAAACCAACTGACGAGCGGCGTCAGTAATGCCTTGTGCAATCATTAGATTCGTACAAAAAATGAGCACTCATGCGTGGTTCCCATAGCGAGGTGCTCTCATGAACCTGCATCAGCTCAACACCGAGGCCAGGGCCGGCCATGTCGACGAACTGAACCTCATTGCCATCGAGGGCGGCGACTACCTGATCGAAGCGCGGATCAAAGGCCATCCCCATCCCCTGTCCGATACCCGCGGTGAGCGCTTGCGCGTGCACTCGGTGGAGGATGCGCGCAAGTTGTTGCAGACCATCCCGATGGTGTCGATGAACCTTGTGCACTGGTCGGTGCAGGACGAGATGTGTGGCATGGGCATGCACCCCGAAGAAGATTTGAAGGTGCCGATTTCCCAGCGTTCGGCCTGGTAGCTGCTCGCGGCTGCCCAGTGTGCTAGGCTGCTCGCCCTTTTCATCAAGGGCGCGGCTGCACTGCGCCCTGCAGTGGAGCATGACCATGTCCGAACTCAACCTGTCCACCGACGAAACGCGCGTCAGCTACGGCATCGGCCGTCAACTGGGCGGCCAGCTGCGTGACAACCCGCCGCCAGGCGTGAGCCTGGAAGCCATCCTGGCCGGCCTGACCGATGCTTTCAACGGCGCCGAAAGCCGTGTCAACGAAGCCGACCTGTCGGCCAGCTTCAAGGTCATTCGTGAGCTGATGCAAGCCGAAGCTGCCGCCAAGGCTGAAGCCGCCGCAGCCGCTGGCAAGGCTTTCCTGGTCGAAAACGCCAAGCGTGACGGCATCACCACCCTGGCTTCGGGCCTGCAGTTCGAAGTGCTGACCGCAGGTGAAGGCGCCAAGCCGACCCGCGAAAGCAACGTCCGCACCCATTACCACGGCACCCTGATCGACGGCACTGTGTTCGACAGCTCCTACGATCGTGGCCAGCCTGCCGAATTCCCGGTTGGCGGCGTGATCGCTGGCTGGACCGAAGCCCTGCAGCTGATGAACGCGGGCAGCAAATGGCGCCTGTACGTGCCGAGCGAGCTGGCCTACGGCGCGCAAGGCGTTGGCAGCATCCCGCCGCACAGCGTACTGGTGTTCGACGTCGAGCTGCTCGACGTTCTGTAAGATCTGCTTGAGGCCATTTGCGGGTAAACCCGCTCCCACAGGGCACTGCACAGAGTTCTGTGGGAGCGGGTTCACCCGCGAAGAGGCCGGGCCTGCCAGCCTCAGTTCCAGTCTGTCCCCCCGGGGCGCAACGCCCGCGCATAGCAGAACAGAAACAAATTCCGCACCAATTCCTTGAGCACGATCGGCTCGCTCGAGTTCAGCCCGCTGAAGTCCAGGTCACCCTGGTCGCGCAGCTCGTCCAGTGCTTCTTCTTCGAGCACTGCGCACACCTCACCGGTTTCCCGATGGAGGATGCGCAGATAGGGGTGGGGGCGGTCCAGCCAGGCGTCGATCAGATAAGTCATGGAGATTCTCCTTGGAAAACGGCTCCAATGAGAATAATTCTTATTATCTGAATGGCAAGCGCCAATTGGCAGATTTTGTAATCAGACCTTGCGCACGAATTCCGACTTGAGCTTCATTGCACCGATGCCATCAATCTTGCAGTCGATGTCGTGGTCGCCATCGCACAGGCGGATGTTCTTCACCTTGGTGCCGACCTTGACCACCAGGGACGAGCCCTTGACCTTGAGGTCCTTGATCACGGTAACGGTATCGCCGTCCTGCAGGACGTTGCCGACCGAATCCTTCTTCACTACGTCATCGCTGGCCGCCTCGGCTTCACCGCTGGCCGACCACTCGTGGGCGCACTCAGGGCAGATCAGCTGGCTGCCATCCTCGTAGGTGTATTCGGAGTTGCATTTAGGGCAGGGAGGCAGGGTGCTCACTTCGGTTCCTTAAACAGACAGACGGTTAAAGGCCCATATTGTATAAGGTCTAGCGGCAGAAGTAATTTTGTCCGGACAAATGCATCGCGGGTAAACCCGCCCCCACAGCGTTTGCACAATCTGTGGGAGCGGGTTTACCCGCGAATGAAGGCGACTCGGTCTGTCAGTGGGTTCGCGCGACGGCAAACTCACTCAGTTCAACCAGCGCATCCCGGTATTCGCTGGCTGGCAGCACTTCCAGGCACTCGATGGCACGCTTGACGTAGTCCCGTGCCAGTTCGGCGGTGTACTTCAGTGCGCCAGAGGCGTTGACGGCCTCGCGAATCTGCTCCAGATCTTCCAGGCCGCCCTTCTGGATCGCCTTGCGCACCAGTGCCGCCTGCTCCGGCGTCCCTTCGCGCATGGTGTAGATCAGCGGCAGGGTCGGCTTGCCTTCTGCCAGGTCGTCGCCGACGTTCTTGCCCAGGGCTTCGGCATCGCCTTCGTAGTCGAGCAGGTCGTCGACCAGCTGGAAAGCCACGCCCAGGTGGTCACCAAAGGTGCGCAGGGCTTCGCGCTGCGCTTCGCTGGCTTCGGCCAGTGCCGCGGCGCTGTGGGTCGAGGCTTCGAACAGCATGGCGGTCTTGCCGCGGATGACGTCCATGTAGACCTCTTCGGTGGTGCTGGCATCGCGTACCCGCGACAACTGCAGCACTTCGCCCTCGGCGATTACCCGGGTGGCCTTGGAGAGGATCTGCATGACCGGCATCGAGCCCAGTTCGACCATCATCTCGAACGAACGCGAATAGAGGAAATCGCCTACCAGGACGCTCGGCGCGTTGCCCCACAGGGCGTTGGCGGTGGAGCGGCCACGGCGCATGCCGGACATGTCGACCACATCGTCGTGCAGCAAGGTGGCGGTGTGCAGGAACTCGATGGTCGCGGCCAGCAGGCGCAGGTCGGCGCCTTCACGGCCCAGGGCCTTGCCGCACAGCAGGACCAGCAGTGGACGCAGGCGCTTGCCACCGGCCGACGTGATATAGTCGCCGATCTTCGATACCAGCGGCACGCGCGAGGTCAGCTGCTTCTTGATGATCTCGTCGACGGCGCTGAAATCTTCAGCCACCGCGCGGTAGAAGGTTTGGGGTTGCATCGGCTGCTCCAGTGAGGTTGCGCGGCATGCTAGGTCGCGGGTCCCGGTGTGTCAAGGCGCGGTGCCCGCTGGCCGGGGGCGGGACTTGCAAGCAAAACCGGGGTTGCGTACAATCGCGCACCCTAACTTCCTGGGCAGCACCTGCCTTACGCAATTGCACAGGGCCGTTCCAGCCCCATGCAGCCATGCCAGCCAATACTCATCATATAAAGCGCTGGGTGAGCAGGATTATCGGAGAAATACCATGTCTTACGCAGTAATCGTTACCGGCGGCAAGCAGTACAAAGTCGCTGAAGGTGAATTCCTCAAGATCGAAAAGCTGGAAGTCGCCACTGGCGAATCCGTGACTTTCGACCGCGTCCTGCTGGTTGCCAACGGTGAAGAAGTCACCATCGGCGCACCAGTCGTCGCCGGCGCTAAAGTGGTTGCCGAAGTCGTTTCGCAAGGCCGTCACGACAAGGTTCGTATCATCAAGTTCCGTCGTCGTAAGCACCACATGAAGCGTATGGGCCACCGCCAGTGGTTCACCGAGATCAAAATCACCGGTATCCAGGCTTAATCGCCTCGGTCCCCTGAATTTATTTGGAGAATTGAACCATGGCTCACAAGAAGGCTGGTGGTAGTACTCGTAACGGTCGCGACTCAGAATCGAAACGCCTTGGCGTGAAGATGTATGGCGGCCAGGTTATCAAACCAGGCAACATCATCGTCCGTCAGCGCGGCACCGAATTCCACGCTGGCTACGGCGTTGGCATGGGCAAGGACCACACCTTGTTCGCCAAGATCGAAGGCGTGATCAAGTTCGAGAAGAAAGGCGAGTTCATGCGCCGTTACGTGAGCATCGTCGCCGCTTAATCGCGACGTCGCTCCAGAAGCCCCGTCACGCGACGGGGCTTTTTCGTTTGTGGTGAGCCTCTTGCAAAGCTGTTTGTATGGGCTGCCGGCGTGGGTTTCTACGGTCGTACGGGGCCGCCGCGCTCATTTTTGCAAGAGCCTCAGGTTTTTCAGTATTCAACTCGCCCGCAGGCGAGAGGCGGTTTTGAATGAAGTTTGTTGACGAAGTATCCATCCGGGTCAAGGCCGGTGACGGCGGTAACGGTTGCATGAGCTTCCGCCGCGAGAAGTTCATCGAGAACGGCGGCCCCAACGGCGGCGACGGTGGTGACGGTGGCTCGGTGTACATGGTTGCCGACGAAAACCTCAACACCCTGGTCGACTACCGCTACACCCGTCACCACGAAGCCCAGCGCGGTTCCAATGGCGGCAGCACCGATTGCACCGGCAAGAAGGGCGAGGACCTGTTCCTGCGTGTGCCAGTCGGCACCACCGTGATCGATGCCTCGACCCAGGAAGTGATCGGTGACCTGGTCACTCCAGGCCAGAAGCTGATGGTCGCCCAGGGCGGCTGGCACGGCCTGGGTAACACCCGCTTCAAGTCCAGTACCAACCGTGCGCCGCGCCAGACCACACCGGGCAAGCCAGGTGAACAGCGCGACCTGAAGATGGAGCTGAAGGTCCTGGCCGACGTCGGTCTGCTCGGCCTGCCGAACGCGGGCAAGAGCACCTTCATCCGCTCGGTTTCGGCCGCCAAGCCTAAGGTCGCCGACTATCCGTTCACGACCCTGGTACCGAACCTGGGCGTGGTCAGCGTCGACCGCTGGAAGAGCTTCGTCATCGCCGACATCCCCGGCCTGATCGAAGGTGCTTCCGACGGTGCCGGCCTGGGTATCCGCTTCCTCAAGCACCTGGCGCGTACCCGCGTGCTGCTGCACCTGGTCGACCTGGCGCCGCTGGACGGCAGCAGCCCGGCCGATGCCGCTGAAGTCATCATCAACGAGCTGACCCGCTTCAGCCCGTCGCTGACCGACCGCGAGCGCTGGCTGGTACTGAACAAGTCCGACATGCTGATGGAAGACGAGCGCGAAGAGCGGGTCAAGGAAGTGATCGAGCGCCTCCAGTGGGAGGGCCCGGTCTATGTGATCTCGGCAATCTCCAAGCAAGGTACCGAGCAGCTCAGTCACGACCTGATGCGCTACATCGAAGACCGCGCCGACCGCCTGGCCAACGACCCGGCCTACGCCGAGGAACTGGCCGAACTGGATCAACGTATCGAAGACGAAGCCCGCGCCCAGCTGCAGGCCCTGGACGACGCCCGTACCCTGCGTCGTACCGGCGTCAAGAGCGTGCACGACATCGGCGACGACGACGATGCCTGGGACGATGATTTCGAGGACGACGAAGACGGCCCGGAAATCATTTACGTGCGCGACTGATCGGTTGCAGTACACTAAACGCCGCTCTCGGGAGCGGCGTTTTTGTATCCACGGTATCTATAGATTCGGCATAGGTTGGAAGAAGATGCGAAGCAAGGTGACGGGCGCCAAGCGCTGGGTCGTGAAGATTGGCAGTGCCCTGCTGACCGCTGATGGCAAGGGTCTCGACCGCGGCGCCATGGCCGTATGGGTCGAGCAGATGGTCGCGCTGCGTGAAGCAGGCGTGGAGTTGGTACTGGTCTCCTCCGGGGCCGTGGCTGCCGGCATGAGCCAGCTGGGCTGGACTTCGCGACCGAGTGCAATGAACGAGTTGCAGGCCGCTGCCTCGATTGGCCAGATGCGCCTGGTGCAGGCCTGGGAAACGAGCTTCGGCGAGCACGGCAAACACACCGCGCAGATCCTCCTGACCCACGACGACCTGTCCGACCGCAAGCGTTACCTGAACGCCCGCAGTACCCTGCGTACCCTGGTTGACCTGGGCGTGGTACCGGTGATCAACGAAAACGACACCGTGGTCACTGACGAGATCCGCTTCGGCGATAACGACACCTTGGCCGCGCTGGTGGCCAACCTGGTGGAAGCCGACCTGCTGGTGATCCTCACCGACCGCGACGGCATGTTCGACGCCGACCCGCGCAACAACCCCGAAGCCCAGCTGATCTACGAAGCCCGTGCCGACGACCCGTCGCTCGACGCCGTGGCCGGTGGTACCGGTGGTGCGCTGGGCCGGGGCGGCATGCAGACCAAGCTGCGTGCCGCACGCCTGGCAGCCCGTTCCGGCGCCCACACGATCATCATCGGTGGCCGCATCGAGCGAGTGCTGGATCGCCTGAAAGCCGGTGAGCGCCTGGGTACGCTGCTGTCGCCCGAGCGCGGCATGCTGGCGGCACGCAAGCAGTGGCTGGCTGGCCACCTGCAGACCCGCGGCACCCTGGTGCTCGACGCAGGTGCCGTGCAGGCGTTGCGCGAGGCGAACAAGAGCCTGCTGCCGGTCGGCGTGAAGACGGTGCAGGGCAGTTTCCGCCGTGGCGAGATGGTGGTCTGCGTAGGCCCGGATGGCGTCGAAGTGGCCCGTGGCCTGGCCAACTACAGCGCGCTGGAGGCACACAAGATCATCGGCCAGCCGTCCGATCAGATCGAGGCCTTGCTGGGCTACATCGCCGAGCCGGAGCTGGTGCACCGCGACAACCTGGTGCTGGTATGAAGCTGCTCAAGCGGGTAATCGCGATGGCGGTCCTTACCCTGCCGGTGCTGGCCGGGGCCGAGGAGATCGGCCAGGTGTCCACCGTGTTCAAGTTCCTTGGGCCGAATGATCGCATCGTGGTCGAGGCGTTCGATGATCCCAAGGTCGAGGGTGTGACCTGCTACCTGTCGCGGGCCAAGACTGGCGGCGTGAAGGGTGGTTTGGGCTTGGCGGAAGATCGGGCGGAGGCTTCGATTGCCTGCCGTCAGGTAGGGCCGATCAACTTCAAGGGTGAACTGAAAGACGGTGAGGAGGTGTTCAAGGAGCGCACCTCGCTGGTATTCAAGACCATGCAGGTGGTGCGCTTCCTCGACAAGAAGCGCAATACGCTGGTTTATCTGGTGTACAGCGACCGCATGATCGAAGGCAGCCCGCAGAATGCGGTGACGGCGATCCCGATCCTGCCTTGGGCTCATTGATAGCCTGGTAGATCGCCGGGAGGCCTTTGGCCTCCTTTCGCGACACAAGGCCGCTCCCACATTGGCCGGTGTACGCAGGACCTTTGTGGGAGCGGCCTTGTGTCGCGAAAGGGCCGCAAAGCGGCCCCAGATTCCTCAGGCCAACTCCTCAGACTGATCCTCGCGCACGATAGCCTTCACCTCATCCAGCCGGCTGATGTACTTCCAGTCCGCCTCGTCGATGTAGATGCCATTCGGCCCGCTGCCACCTTCCAGGTCGATCGCCACGCGCGCCGACACCTGCGGCTTCACGCTCGCCAGAATCGGCACGAAGCCCAGTTGCAGGCTGGTTTCCAGCAGTGCCGCCTGGTTGCGTTCGTCGATGTCCGCCGCCTCGTCGAGGTAGTACGGCAGGCGAATGCGCCCGGCCAGGTCACGGTCCATCAGGTGCAGCAACAGGTACATGTTGGTCAGCGCCTTGATGGTCATGGTGGTGCCGTTGGATGCCGCGCCGTCGATGTCGGCGTGGATGATCGGTTGGCCGTTGACCTTGGTGATCTCGAACGCAAGCTCGAACAGGTCCTTCAGGCCCAGCTGGTTATGGTTTGCAGCCACCAGCCGCGCCAGGTACTCCTTGGCCTCTTCGTTCTTGTTGTCCTGCTCGGCGCTCTGGGTCAGGTCGAACACCGACAGGGTCTCGCCTTCCTCGTACTGGCCGGCGCTGTGGATGATCTGGTCGATGTGCTTGAGCGCTTCCTTGTTCGGCGCCAGCACTACGCGGAAGCTTTCCAGGTTGGAGACCTGGCGTTTGTTGATCTCGCGGTTGAACAGGGCCAGCTGGTGCTCGAGGCTGTCGTAGTCGCTGCGGATGTTGCGCAGGGTCCGGGCGATGTCGGTGACTGCGGCGCGGCGCGCCTTGGCCAGGGTCAGGGCTTCGTCGGTGCGGTGCGCGTAGGCGTTCACCAGCAGCTGCAGGCGGCGCTCCATGTCGTCTTCGCTGTCGAACTTGGCCACGCCCTTGAGGCGCACCTGGGCATATAGCGCCTCGATCTGGTTGTCGACGCGTTGCAGGGCCTGCCAGCTGTCCTGATAGTCGTTGAGCATCGGCAGCAGGTTTTCCATGGAGTCGTCGACTTCTTCCATGAACGGCGTACCGTAGGGCAGGTCGGCCGGCAGCAGCTGACGGCGGCGCAAGGCGTCTTCCAGGGTGCGCTGCTTGGATTCCAGGTCGCCGATCTGGCGGCCGACCAGCTGCAGCTTGGCCGACAGCTGCTGGACGCGCTCGGTGAAGGCGTCGCTGGAGCGCTTGAGCTCGTCCTGGGCGGCTTCCAGCTGTGCCAGTTGCTCCAGCTTCTCGGGCTCTTCGGCACTCAGGGTTTCGCTGCGGCGGTAGTCTTCCAGGGCCTTCTGGGCGTCCAGCACTTCCTGGTACAGGGCTTCTGTCTGCGCCTTGGAGGCGGTACGGTCGGCGGCGACCTGTTGCTGGGTCTTGAGCTGCTTGAGCTCTTTTTCCAGGCGCTCCTTCTGGTCGCGCAGGGCGGCGCGGTCGGCCAAGGCCTGCAGCGCTGGCGGGTCGATGTTGGAGAGGTCGATGGACAGGCCAGGGGCCTCGAAGCGCTCGCCCTTGAAGCTGTCGAGCACGGCTTCCAGGGACTTCACCCACAGGTCGCTGTCGTCCAGTTCGATGCCGCGCTCGCCCAGCGGCAAGCTGAACAGCGCGCCGTTGAACAGGCGCATCAGGCGGTCGACGTCCTGCTGCGAGAATTCTTCGCGCAGGCGGGCGTAGCTGTTGTTGTCGGCGTGGTCGAGCTGCTGCTTGACCTGCTTGAGGCGTTTTTCCAGGTCGCGCACGCGCTCGTCGAGGTCTTCGGCGCTGAACTGGCGCGACTGCGCCAGGGCGCCGGCCAGTTCGTCGTGGGCGTCCTTGGCGGCCAACAGGCCCTGTTCCAGCACCTTGACGTCATCGACCAGGGCGAAGCGGTGCTTGAGCACCGACAGCTCGCCGAGCCAGCGCTGGATGCCGGTGATTTCACGCTCCAGGCGCATCAGCTCCTGGGTGCCGCCACGCTGGTCGTTCTGCAGGCGGTCCTGCTCGCCACGGTAGTGCTCGGCCTGGATCACCAGCTCTTCCTTGCGCGCCATGGCGTACTCCTGCCAGGTGCCCAGCAGGTTGTCGAGCAGCGGCGAAAGGCGGTGCAGCTTGCCGCGCAGGATGTCGCGCTGGGCCACGCCACCGGCCAGGGCCTCGACCAGCGGGCCGGCTGCGACCAGGGCGTTGTAGTCCTGCTCCATGCGGCGCACGTCGCGGAAGGCTTCTTCACAGGCGGCGATGTAGTCGACGCTGCCCGAGCGCAGGCTGTGCTCGAAGGCGTCGAGGAACAGCTGCTTGAGCTTGGCCGCTGTGATCTCGCGCATGTGCAGCAGATTGATGAACAGTGCGCGGAAGGTTTTCAGGCTCTGCTCGCTGGTGGAGCGCAGCGGGATCAGGGTCAGGTCCAGCGGGCACGAAGTGTGGCCGCCGACCAGCAGCCGGCGCAGTTCGTCGGGCTTGAGCTCATAGGCCTTCAGGCCCAGGCGCTCGAGGTTGGTGAACAGCTCTTTCTGGCGCAGGCAGGTGTCGTTCTTCTGGTAGTGAGCCAGGTCCAGCTCGCCTTTGTAGGCAAAGAACTGATGGCCGAAACCGCCGCCGGGGCCGCGGCCGACCACGCCGATCACGTGCGTGCCGTGGGGCAGGTTCAGTTCGCAGAGGATGTACGAGGTGTCGCTGGCGAAGTAGAACCGGCGCGACTGCTCCAGGCTGTACTTGCCGAAGCTCATGTCGGACATGCGTGCCAGGATCGGGAACTGCAGGGCGTTGATCGACGCCGATTTACCCAGGTTGTTGGCACCATACACCGACAGCGGGTGCTCCAGCGGGAACAGCCCGAGGCTGTAGCCGGCGGTGTTGAGCAGTGCAAAGCGGCGGATGCCGTAGCGTTCCTGGCTCATGCGTCAATCTCCTGTTGCTCTTCGCGGATGGCCCGGGCTAGGGCGTCCTCTTCGCTTTCCTCGCCATCGAACGGGGTGAGGTCGAGCGGGTCGTCGGTGCGGTTGAGTTGTTCCGGGCTTTCTTCCTCGACCAGTACCGGCACCGGCAAGGGCAGGTCGCTGTGCAGGCTGGCGGCCAGGTCGCGGTCCTGCTGCACCGACAGGCACACGTCGAGGAAGCGGTGCATCGGCGGCAGGAAGCGGTAGATGCCGCCTTCTTCGTGGGCGAAGCCGAGCTGGGTCATGCGGCGCATGATCTTTTCTTCCAGTTCGTCGACGGTCTGCACTTCGGCCTGCAGGAACAAATCGCGGTACTTGTCCAGCAGCGAGGGCAGCTCGTCGCGGCCGATGCTGCCGCCGTCGAGCACGGCCATCGGGTCGCGGCCCTGGTCGGCCAGGTGCTCGACGATGATGAAGGTGAACAGTGACAGGCGCTGGGCAGTCTTGTTGACCTGCGCGGCGGCCTGCTCGGGGACGAAGTAGTAGAAGCCGCGGGTGTCGCACACCAGCTCGAAGCCCAGGGCCTTGAACAGGGTGCGGTACTGGTCCTGGAAATTCGACAGCTGGGCGTACATTTCAGGGTCGCGGCGGCTGACGTGGAAGCCCTTGAACAGCTCGCGGAAGATCGGCGCGAGCTGGGACAGTTCGGAAAGATCAAGATGCATTGGCTGGGCTCGCGTGGGTTTCAGGTTGCGCTTCGCGGCTGGAGGTCAGGGCGAACGAGCGCAGGCTGACCAGGTGTTCGTGGGTGGTGTACTCGCGCCGTTCCAGGCGTTCGCGCTTGAAGCGCTTCTCCCGCGACAGGCGCGAGAACCAGTACAGCAGTTCGTCGGTGGCGCCTTCGGGTTCCTGATCAAGCAACCAGACCATCAGGTCGGGCAGCGGCAGGGCGTCTTCGCAGCGCTCGAGCATCTCTTTGACCGTGCGTGGCGCACGCGGCAGCGGGCCTTTCTGGGTCTTGTGCGCCTTGGGGAACTTGGCCGGCTTCGGCTCGAAGCGGGCCAGGGCATAGACGTAGGCCTCGACCTGGCTGGCACTGCCGAGGAAGGTGCTCTGCGGGCGGGTGAACAGTGGCATGGCGGCTTGCGGCACGGCATCGATGCCCTTGCGCCGGATCACCGACAGCGCCAGTGCGGCGCCGCGGGTCACGGCGTTGTGCCGGCGCGCTTCTTCACGCAGCGGCAGCAGCAGTTCGCGGGCGTGGCGCAGGGTCAGCTGGGCGCTGGTCTGCATTTCCAGGATGCGCGCGTGGGTGCGCAGCAGCATGTCATCGTCGACCAGATGACCCAGGCGCGCCTGCTCGCCGAGCAGCTTCAGCAGCACGGTTTCGACCTTGCGCACGCCTTGCTCGAACGCGCCGTCGGCGTTCACCAGCTGGATCATCGGCTCGACGTATTCGTCCCAGGTCGCCAGAACTTCGGCGTAGCGCTGGCGCAGCGGGATCTGGCGATTGCTGGTCTTGGCCCGCTCGGCCACGGCGACCAGCGCCTGCTCGTCGTTGTCGAGCTTCTTCAGCACGTCGCGCACGCGCATGTCGAGCAGGCGCAGCTGGCGCGCCAGGTCGTCGCTGTCGCGGTTGTCGAAGGCATCCTGGATATGCCCGGCCAGGCGCTCCAGGTGACGCAGGTAGGCCTCGATCTCCAGGCACAGGCCCAGCCGGTGCTCGCGGCGCAGGTAGGCAAGGAAGTCGTGGATCTGGGCATTGAGCTCGAAGCGGTTCGGGCTTTTGGCCACGGGCACCAGGATGTCCAGGCGGATCCACACGTCGAGCAGCTGGGTGATGTCCTGCGGTGTGCTTTCCACCTGCTGGCGGCTCAGTTGCTGGCGCAGCTCCACCAGGCTCAGGGTGCCCTGGTCGAAACGCTCGCACAGCGGCTCGATCAGGGCCCAGTGTTCGGCTAGGGCGCGCAGGACGCGCTTGGGTTCGATCATTGGCGTCTACTCGTTGCCAAGTAAAAAGGGGGCGATTGTACTTCATCCGAGGGGGAGGATTTCACCCCTTGGTCTGTAATGAGAGATAACCGTTCCCCCTGTAAGGCTTTCACCGTCCCTTGTGGGAGCGGGTTCACCCGCGAAGAGGCCGGCACTGCAGCAAATTTCCGCCGACCAGTTGCAGCACAGCCCGGCCAACAGCGTTAGAATGTGCGACGTTTTGAACCCCGGACCCCCGAGCCTTGCTGACCGAACCCCGCCGCCGCGCCTACCTTTCCGCCATGCAAGTGGTGCATTGGCTGCCGCGTGCCGAATTGCCGTTCGCCGCGCCATCGCGAGCCGAGCTGCTGTTGCCGCAGGTGCCGGTAGAGGAAATCGACTTCGAGGTTCGGCCCTCTGCGCCGGCCTCCAGCGAGGCCCCGGCCGCGCCCCAGGCCCGCTCCGGCGAGCGCCCGAAAATCGAGATTCCGCGCCCGGGCAGCACGCCCAAGGCCGCTGCCAGGCCAGTCGAAGCCGAGGAAGAGGCCCCTGCGCCACGTCCGGCCCCGGTGCCACCACCGCGCTTCTCGCTGCAGTTGCTGCGTGCCGGCAGCTGCCTGCTGCTGGTCGAACTGGCTACCGGTCAGCCTTTCCAGAGCCGCGACCCATCCTATCTGTTGCTCAAGGACATGCTGCGTGCCGCCGGCCTGCCCGATGCGCCGCAGATCATCGGCGAGCCGGTGCGCTGGCCGCTGCTGGTGCGCGGCAACATGGACCAGGGCCCGGATGCTGCACGGGATTTTGTCCGGGGCTTCATTCAGGCGCGCCTGGAACAAAGCCCTTGCAGCGTGCTGTGGCTGATCGGCTTGCCGGCCATGCGTTACGCGGCCAGCGCCGACGAGGCGGCTTATTACCAAGTACTGAAGGTCGATGGCCTGGGTGATGCCTGGGCGTTGCCAGGCCTTGAACTGTTGATGGACGAGCCGCAGCGCAAGGCGGACGTCTGGCAAGCGATGCGCCAGCTGATGGCGCGCTGGAAGAGCGTTGAATGAGTGACTCGATCAGTTTCCGCCTGATGACCGAGGCGGATCTGGATGCCGTGCTTAAGATCGAATATGCCGCGTTCAGTCATCCCTGGACCCGCGGGATTTTCCAGGACGCGCTCAAGTCCTACGAAGTGTGGCTGATGTTCGACGGGCAGCAGCAGGTGGGGCATGGGGTGATCAATGTGATCATTGATGAGGCGCATCTGCTCAACATTACCGTCAAACCCGAGAACCAGGGGCGTGGGCTGGGGCTGAAGCTGCTAGAACACCTGATGGCGCGGGCCTACCAGCTCAATGGTCGTGAGTGCTTCCTCGAGGTACGGGCGAGTAATCAGTCAGCCTATCGCTTGTACGAGCGCTATGGCTTCAATGAGATCGGCCGTCGCCGCGATTACTACCCGGTCGCGGGTGGACGTGAAGATGCGTTGGTGATGGCCTGCACCTTGCTCGAAGACTGAGCAAGCCTGTGCCGGCCTCTTAGCGGGCCAGCCCGCTCTCACAGGTACTGCGCAACATTCGAAATGTGCAGGGTTCCTGTGGGAGCGGGCGAGCCCGCGAAGAGGCCGGAAAGTCGATCACAGTTCCCGCGGCACAACCTCGACCGGCTTGCGCAGGTCCCGCAGGCTTCGGGTCATCTCCCCGGTATTGCACTTCGCGGCTGCCTGCTCTGGTGTGTACTTGCGCACGGTGCGGAAGAACAGCTCACAGGTCTGCTTTTTCTGCGTTACCTGCCACTTGGTCGCGCAGGCATCCAGGGTCATCTTCGGTTCAGCTGCGGGATTACGGCCCATCCCGGCCTGCCAGCAGGCCGCCGTCAAATCCTGGCCCATCATCTTCAGCCCTGCGGCATCGGCCGCATCCTGATTGCCGCCATGGCTGTCCTTGTTTGCCGCATACCAGATCGCGCTTGGGTGGTTGGCACCCAGTACCGGCACGCGCGCACCGGGTTGAGGGCTGATGCTGACCAGGCCCAGTACATCCACCTGCGGCCCGTATTGCTGCTGGACCCAGCTGCGCACTGGTGCGCCGAAGGCGACCATGGGCAGTGGCCGGGTGCCCTGTTGCAGGGTCATTTCCTTGACCATGCGCAGCTGGTAGTCCTTGAAGTAACCATAGGTGTCCGTCAGGGCCGCTCCCGCGCTGGCCGGCGCGGCGATCGGGGCGATGTCGATGATGGTCTGGTAGGCCGGGGTCTGGCCGGCGTCGACGCCGTTGAAGGTCAGCAGTTCGGCCCAGCGGTCGGTCGTGTTGGAACGCAGGTAGTCCTGCGCCTGGGTCAGTGAATAGTCTGGCGGGAAGTGCAGCAGCTCGATGCTGCGGCGATTCTGCAGGGCCATGCCCAGCGGCAGGAACAGGTACCAGTCGTAGGACCATTTGCCATCCTTGTTCAGCTGGGTCGCGCCCTTATAGGCCAGCTCGCCACTGTCGAGCAGCTTGCGCAGGGGCTCGGCATAATTGGCGGGCACGTCGCTGATGGTGGCGTGCAGCCGGTCGTGGTCACGGCTGACGTGCACCTGCGCGTTGGCGTGGCCGTCACGGCGTACGCTCTGGGTCAGGTAGTGCTCGACAGTCTGTTCCAGCGTCCAGTCGCGGTAGCAGATCACGTGGCAATTGTTGGGGAAGGCGAACAGGCGGGTAACGCGCTGGGCGTCGCCCAGGTCGATGCGCGCATCCGCCATTGCCAGGCCGCTGAAGGCGAGGGCGGCGAGGCTCGTTGCGGCAGTCTTGTGCATGCTTAACTCCTTGTCAGTGGCCGCCCGATTTGACGGCCGCGCTCATACTGGGGCAGGGAGCATGGGAATGAGAAGAGCGAGCAGGCTGCTATTGGCTGCAGGTGTGCTGTCGAGCACAGGGCTGCTGGCAGACGAGCGCGACGTGTGGATGTTCGCGCAGTGGGCCGGTGATCATCAAACCCGGCCGTTTCGCGAGATGCTGGTGGATGCGCGCCTCTATGGTGTCGTGCCCATTCATCAGCTGTTGCGTTCGGCGTCGGACTGGAAGCAGTGCCATGCCTCGCCGTTTGCGGTGCCGCCTGCCAGTAACTGGCCGGCAGTGCGTTCCACGTTGGCGTTGGTCAATACCCTCGGCGGGCAAGGTATCTTGCGCCAGTTCGAAGTGGTGTCGGGCTATCGCAATCCGGATCTCAATCGCTGCGCAGGCGGTGCCGTGAGCAGTGCCCATACCCGCGCTTTTGCGGTCGATATCCTGCTGCCGGCCTGGGCCGACCCCAATCCGCTGTGCCGCTTCTGGCAGCAGCATGGCCAGGCCTGGAACATGGGCCTGGGGCGCTACCCGAGTGGGCGTATCCACATCGATACTGCGGGTTATCGCACCTGGGGTGGTGATGGCGGTTCAAGCTCGTCGTTCTGCAGCAAGCCCAGGTGAGTGAGGCAGGCCTGGCATTCATTCATGACCCATTCGGCGAAACGTTGGCGCTTGCCACCATCGCTCAGTGGCTGCGGGCTGAGCAGGTAATAGGCAGAACCATCGCGCAGGAAGCCGAACGGGGCGTGCAGTTGGCCGCTGTCGAGTTCGTCACGCACCATCAATGCCGAGGCGATGGCCAGGCCCAGGCCGGCGCTGGCGGCCTGTAGCGACAGGTAGAAGTGTTCGAAGTCGCTGCGCTCGCTGTGGGCTGCCTGCCGCTCGCCCAGGCGTAGCCAGGTGGGCCAGGCGTTGGGGCGGGTGCTGCTGTGCAGCAGGCGTTGGCCGTCCAGGTTGTCGCTGTTGGTGCGGCTGACCGGGCCAATCCACTCGTCGCAGATTTTCATGCTGTGCAGCGCCGGTGGCCAATGGAAGTCATCCCGGCGTAGCGCCAGGTCGACTCCGCTCCGGGCAAAGTCCACCGGGCCGCCGGCAGCTACCAGATGCAGTTGCAGGTCCGGGTGCGCGGCATGGAAGCGTGGCAGGCGCGGGATCAGCCAGCGCATGGCGATGGTCGGCTCGCAGGACAGCACCAGCACGTTGTCGCGTTCCTGCTGTTGCAGGCGCTGCACCGCGCCTTCGAGCTGTTCGAAGATCGCCTGGGTGGTGCCGTGCAGTGCCCGGCCGGCGGGGGTGAGGAAGATCGCCCGGTTGCGCCGTTCGAACAGGTCGATGCCCAGGCTTTCCTCGAGCAGGCGTACCTGACGGCTGACGGCGCCGTGGGTGACATGCAGGCGCTCGGCGGCGCGGACGAAGCTTTCCGTTTCGGCGGCAACGTCGAAGTAGCGGAAGGCACTGAGGGCTGGCAGTTTCATGGGGTCCCTGTTTGCCTGTGCCGGCCTCTTCGCGGGCACGCCCGCACATGTACAGCACAACCCTCAGGCTTGCTGAGGACCCTGTGGGAGCGGGCATGCCCGCGAAGAGGCCGGAACGGGCTTTGGATATCTGTCAGGAAAATTATCAGATCTGCTTCACTTTAAATCGTTTTTTTCCCGCCAGGCAGCTCTCGATAATAGATGCATCTGTGCTTTCTCATCGTCTATCGAGGCCTTTCCCTTTGACCGAACTCATTGCTGTCGCCCTGTTCACTATCTTGGCCGTCATCAGCCCCGGCGCCGACTTCGCCCTGGTCACTCGCAGCAGTTACGCCCAGGGCCGCAAGGCTGGGCTGGCCGCTGCAGTGGGGATTGCCCTGGGTGTGCAGGTGCATGTGCTGTACACCGTGCTGGGGATCGCCGTGGTCATCAGCCAGAGCCCGGCGCTGTTTCTGACCATGAAAGTGCTCGGTGCGGGCTATCTGATCTACCTGGGCTATCAGTCGTTGACCAATACCGGTCGTGTCAGCCTGGAAGGGGAGGTGGCGCAATCCGGCGTGCTGGCTGCGTTGCGCACAGGGTTCATGACCAATGCCCTCAACCCCAAGACCATGCTCTTCGTCGTCAGTGCCTACACCCAGGTGGTGCGGCCGGGCAGTTCATTGGGCGTGGATTTCGCCTACGGGGCATTCATGTCGTTCGCTCACTGGGCCTGGTTCAGCCTGGTGGCGTTGTTCTTTTCCCGTGCGGGGTTGCGTGCGCTGATGATCGCAAGGCAGCGTCTGGTAGACCGCATGATCGGTGTTGCGCTGATCGGCCTGGGGTTGGCCGTGGCGGTCGCCGGGGTGCGTTGATAAGGCGGGACTTTTTTGCAGGCAAAGAAAAAGGGCCTACCTTGCGGTAAGCCCTTTGACTTGTTTGGTGGCTACACAGGGACTTGAACCCCGGACCCCAGCATTATGAATGCTATGCTCTAACCAACTGAGCTATGTAGCCGATGGGGCGCATTATTCCCTTGTGATGGACCTGTGTCAACACTCATTTCAAAAAAAATTGCACACCTTTCAAAAACTTAGCGACCTACCCCGGTTTCAGCGAACGATCAGCCACTGCCCGAGCACCCCGTACAGCTGCAAATGCTGCTCGGCAGCCAGTGCCGCCAGGGTTTCGCTTGGGCGGTCGAGGTTGAAGTCGCCACTTACCCGTCGATAGGCGGTCTGCTCATCCATCAGCCAGACCCGGCGGCCCTGATAGCTGGCCAGGCGCTCAATGACCTGCCCCAGGGGCATGTCGCTGGCGCGGAGGTGGCCGCTGCGCCAGGCATCCGCCGTCTTCACGTCGGCTTTCTGTACCGGGTTGATCCGTGCCTCGCTGAAGGTCACTCGTTCTCCTGCCGACACCATGCGCTGGTCGCCGCCCTGGATGACCATGGCCTTGCCATTGAGCACCACCAGTTCATCTTGATCGGCATGGCGCGCCACCATCAGGCGGGTGCCGTAAACCTGGATACGGGTATCGTCTACTTGAAGCTCCATGGCGCGGCCATCGAGCATCACCTCCAGGTACACCTGGCCTTGCACCAGGTGCAATTGGCGCGTGCGCCCGCGCAGGTCGACGTTCACCGCGCTGGCGCTGTCCAGGTGCAACGTTGAACCGTCAGCCAGGCGCACGCTGCGCCGCTCACCCACATCAGTAGCCAGTTCGCTGGCCAGGCGTTGCATCAGCGGCCAGTAAAGATAGGCAACAGCGCCGAGCAACAGCAGGAACAGCACGGCCAATACCTTGCCCAGGTAGCTACGGCGGACCTTGAGCAAACGCGGCCGTGGCCGGGCGGGGGGCACCTGAAGTTGCTGCCAGCACGCTTCCAGTTCGGCGTAGGCGTGCGCATTACGCGGCTCCTGGCACCAACGGCCGAATGCCTGGCGTTCGCCTTCATCACAGCCGGGCTGGCGCAGGCGGGAAAACCACTCCAGCGCTTCCTGCTGAGGATCGGCCTGAATCTGCGTGGCGGGCATCGGGCTCATGGGTCGGTGTGCTCGCGTGAGGGCGGTTTCGCCCAACGATTACGGGGGAAGGTTGAAGATGCTAAATATATTGAGAACCATTTACAAGTAAGCGTAGCGGGTTAAACAAAAAGGTAGCTATGTATCTATTTGTTTCCCGATAATCGGATCCCAAACCTGCGGACGGAATTCAAGCTCATGGCCATCAGCAGCACCCCCACCGCCAGCACCGGTTCGGCAAACCAAGCCAATCCGCTGGTGATGCGCATCATCGCCTTCTGCGCCCTGGCGCACCTGGTCAACGACCTCATTCAGTCGGTGCTGCCGGCGATCTACCCGATGCTCAAGGCCAACTACGACCTGAGCTTCGCCCAGATCGGCATGATCACCTTGACCTTCCAGATCACCGCCTCGCTGCTGCAACCGTGGGTCGGCTTCTTCACCGACCGCAGGCCGACGCCAAACCTGTTGCCGCTGGGCACCCTGTGCACTTTGGTGGGGATCGTCATGCTGGCCTTCGTCGGCAGCTTCCCGATGATTCTGCTGGCTTCGGCACTGGTCGGCATCGGTTCGTCGACCTTCCACCCGGAGACCTCGCGGATCGCGCGGCTGGCCTCGGGTGGCCGTTTCGGCCTGGCGCAGTCGACTTTCCAGGTTGGCGGTAACACCGGTTCTGCCTTCGGCCCGTTGCTGGCGGCGGCGATCGTGATTCCGTTCGGCCAGACCCATGTGGCCTGGTTCGGCGTGGCGGCGCTGTTCTTCTTTGCCGTGACCCTGATGCTGCGCCGCTGGTACAAGGAGCACCTGAACCAGGCCAAGGCGCGCAAGGCGGTGCAGGCCACCCACGGCATCTCTCGCGGGCGGGTGATCGCGGCGCTGGTGGTGCTCGGGCTGCTGGTGTTTTCCAAGTACTTCTACATGGCCAGCTTCACCAGTTACTTCACCTTCTACCTGATCGAGAAGTTCAGCCTGTCGGTGGCCAGCTAGCAGCTGCACCTGTTCTTGTTCCTTGGCGCGGTGGCGGCGGGGACTTTCTTCGGCGGGCCGATCGGTGACCGCATCGGGCGCAAGGCGGTGATCTGGTTCTCGATTCTTGGCGTGGCGCCGTTCACCCTGGCGCTGCCGTATGCCGACCTGTTCTGGACCACGGTGCTCAGCGTGGTGATCGGTTTCATCCTGGCCTCGGCGTTTTCCGCGATCGTGGTGTATGCCCAGGAGCTGGTGCCGGGCAGCGTGGGCATGATTGCCGGGGTGTTCTTCGGGTTGATGTTCGGCTTTGGTGGCATTGGTGCGGCGCTTTTGGGGTACCTTGCTGATTTGCGCGGGATCGAGTATGTGTATGGGTTGTGCTCGTTCTTGCCATTGTTCGGCTTGTTGGCGGTGTTTCTGCCAAATACCGGTAAGCGCTGACATCGCCGGGGCTGCTTTGCAGCCCTTTCGCGACACAAGGCCGCTCCCACAGGGATTGCACATCGCCAGGCTGACACTATCCATGTGGGAGCGGCCTTGTGTCGCGAAAGGGCCTCGCAGAGGCCCCCGGGCAATTGACGATAAGGTCAGGCTTGGCCTAGAGTGCCGCCTCTCTTTTCAACACCTGCGTAGTAGCCACAGCAATGCGCCGTACCCAATCCCTCCCACACGCCCGCCAGCCTGCCCTCCAGGCCATGCGTCGTGCGTGGCCGAGCGATACGGTGCTCAAGCGTCGCCGCAGTGTGCTGTTCGCCTTCACCTTCTCGCCACATCCAGCCCTGAACTGACACCCAGCGCCTCTGCGTCGTCCGCCTTCCCGGCGAGCGTATGGGCGCCTGTATCTGCACGTCTTTTCAGTTTTGCCTGGAGTGGTACATGAACATGCGTTTGCTGGCGGGCCTTCTGTTCGCCGTATCGGTAGTGGGCTTCAGCCTGGGGGCCAGCTTGCCGCTGGTGTCGTTGCGCCTGCACGAGGCCGGGGCCGGAACCTTGGAAATCGGCATCATCTCGGCCATCCCGGCTGCGGGCATGATGCTTTCGGCGTTCATGGTCGATGCCTGCTGCCGGCACCTGACCCGGCGCACCATCTACCTGCTGTGCTTCAGCCTGTGCACCGTGAGCATCGCCCTGCTTGATTCGGCGTTCGATACGCTGTGGCTGCTGGCCGTGCTGCGCCTGGGCCTGGGCATTGGCATGGGCATCGCGATCATCCTCGGCGAGTCCTGGGTCAACGAGCTGTGCCCGGACCACAACCGCGGCAAGATCATGGCCCTGTACGCCACCAGCTTCACCGGTTTCCAGGTACTTGGCCCGGCACTGATCGCGTTGATTGGCGCCGATAGCCCCTGGATCATTGGCGTGGTCACCATTGGCTATGGCCTGGCCTTGCTGTGCATTTTGCTGACCGTGCCCAACGACCATGTCGAACATGGCGACGAGGGCGAGAAGAGCTTCGGCCTGGCCGGCTTCTTCCGTGTGGCGCCGGCGCTGTGCGTGGCGGTGCTGTTCTTCTCGTTCTTCGATGCCGTGGTGCTGTCGCTGTTGCCGGTGTACGCCAGCAGCCATGGTTTTGCCGTGGCTGTGGCGGCGCTGATGGTGACCGTGGTGTTTGCCGGCGACATGGTGTTCCAGCTGCCGTTGGGCTGGCTGGCCGACCGCGTCGAGCGCACCGGGCTGCACCTGGTGTGCGGGCTGGTGGCGATGGCCATCGGCATCGCCCTGCCATGGCTGCTGCAGGTGACTTGGCTGCTGTGGCCGATGCTGGTGCTGCTGGGCGCGGTGGCGGGCGGTATCTACACCCTGGCGCTGGTGCTGATCGGGCAACGCTTCAAAGGGCAGGACCTGGTCACGGCAAATGCCAGCGTGGGCCTGTTGTGGGGCGTCGGCAGCCTGGTCGGGCCGCTGGTGAGCGGGGCGGCGATGGATGTGGCGCCGCATGGGCTGCCGATGGCACTGGCACTGATGGCAGGGCTGTTCGTGTGCTGTGCCCGGCAATCGTACCGCCGGGTGGGAAAGTTGCGCGCCGTTGCTGAGTGAAGAATTGGTGGCGCAAGATCCGGCGTTTGCCCGATCAGCGGCTGGGCTAAGCTGGACCTGCCTTGAAGCCACAGGAGCTACGGATGATTCTCGCCGACCTTTCTCCCGCCGCCTACCGTGAAGCCACCGACTACCTGGCAGCGCTGGACCCTGACTGGGCGCGGCATATCGAGGTGACCGGGCCCTGCCTGCACCAGGCAACGCCAGGGCGCGAACCTTATGAAGCGTTGGTGCGGGCGATTGCCTATCAGCAGTTGCATGCGCGGGCGGCCGAGGCGATCCTCGGGAGGTTGCTGGCGCTGTTTCCCGGGCAGGCGTTTCCGGCGCCGGAACAATTGCTGGCGGTCAGCCCCGAGATGATGCGCGGTTGCGGCTTTTCGGCGAGCAAGCTGGCGACCATCCAGGGTATCGCCCAGGCCAGCCTGGAGGGCGTGGTGCCCAGTCGTGAGGAGGCCTTGGGCTTATCGGACGATGCATTGATCCAGCGGCTCATCGCTTTGCGTGGCGTCGGGCGCTGGACCGTGGAGATGCTGTTGATCTACAGCCTGGAGCGCTCGGATATCCTGCCGGTTGACGATTTTGGCGTGCGCGAGGGGTATCGTCGGCTCAAGGGGCTGGAAAAGGCACCGACCCCGGCGCAGATGCGCTCACTGGGTGGTGGCTGGAGCCCATACAGGACTGTGGCGGCCTGGTACTTGTGGCGGGCCTGATGTTTTTGCAGTGGCTTTGCCGGCCCTTTCGCGGGCACGCCCGCACAGGTACTGCGTTGGACTCGGGCATGGCGCGATCCCTGTGGGAGCGGGCGTGCCCGCGAAGAGGCCGGAACAGACCAGACAGATAGCCGAGGTTGACCGGATGAATGCCTTCACCACTGACACCCAGCGCTGGCAAGCCGTCGAGTCCCGTGACCCCTCTGCCGCCGGCCACTTCGTCTACGCCGTGCGCACCACTGGCGTGTACTGCCACCCCGGCTGCAGATCGCGCATGGCCAAGCGCGACAACGTCGAGTTCTTCAATGATGCCGCCAGCGCCGAAGCCGCCGGCTACCGTGCCTGCCGCCGCTGCATGGCCAAGCCGGGCGAAAGCCGCCGCGCTGACCTGATTGCCCGCGCCTGCCGCCTGTTGGAAAGCAGCGATACCCCGCCCGGCCTCGACCAGCTCGGCGCGCAACTGGCCGTAAGCCCCTTCCATCTGCACCGTCTGTTCAAGGCCGAAACCGGCCTCACCCCCAAGGCCTATGCCAGCGCCTTCCGCGCCAGGCGCCTGCGCGAGCGGCTGGGCGATGGGCAACGTACGGTGACCGATGCGATCTACGACGCCGGCTACAACTCCAACAGCCGTTTCTACGAAAGCGCTGGCCAGCGCCTGGGCATGCGCCCCCGCGAGTACCGGGCAGGCGGCGCCGGAGCGACTATCCACTTCGCCATCGGTCAGTGCTCCCTTGGGGCGATTCTGGTGGCCCAGAGCGAGAAGGGCATTTGCGCGATCCTGCTGGGTGATGACCCCGAGGCGTTGCTCGAGCAGTTGGAAAATCAGTTCCCCAAAGCCCGCCTCATCGGTGGCGATTCCGGCTACGAGCGGCTGGTCGCCGAAGTGGTCGGCTTTGTCGAAGCGCCGGCGCTGGGGCTGGGGCTGCCCCTGGATGTGCAAGGTACCGCCTTTCAGGAGCGGGTCTGGCAGGCCTTGCGCGAGGTGCCGGTGGGCGGCCGGGTCAGCTATACCGAGATCGCCGAACGCATCGGCGCACCCAAGGCTGTGCGGGCCGTGGCCATGGCCTGTGCGGCCAATCACATCGCCGTAGCCATCCCTTGCCACCGTGTGGTTCGCCGTGACGGTGACATCAGCGGCTATCGTTGGGGGGTTGAGCGCAAACGGCAACTGCTGGCGCGAGAAACGGCACTCTCCTGATTGCCGGAAGCCGCGTAGAATCCCCCGCCAGTTCGATGTGTAAAGAGGAACATTCGATGAGGCGTGTCAGCCTTGCCCGATTCTACCTAGGCGTAATGGCGCTGCTGCTGTCGCTGACCACGCCGGCCTGGTCGGCACCGGCCACGCCGGTTTCCAGCCTGGCAGCGGCGGAAGTACCGGTGCTGGACGAAAATGCCAGCTATGAGCAACTGAGCGATCGGCTCGACCAGATCCGCCAGGGCGTTACCAGCAATGCCAACGATGACCTGCTGTCGCAGTTGCGCCTGTCCGCCGTGCAGGTACAACGCCAGGCCGAAGCGTTGAGTGCCTTGCGCACCGCAGATGTGGAAAAGCTCGACGACAAGCTCAAGGTGCTCGGCCCGGTGCAGCCGGAAGAAGCCGAAGTGCTGTCCCGTCAGCGCCAGCAGCTGGCTAACGAGAAAAAGGCGTTGGTTGCCGAGCAGGAACAGGCGGCCAAGTTGACTCAATCGGCCCGCGACCTGTCCACGCAAATCGTCAACCTGCGCCGTAGCCAGTTCAACTCGCAAATCCTCAGCCGAGCCACGACGCCGTTGAGCCCGGCGTTCTGGCAGAGCCTTATCCGCCCCACCTCGGACGACGTAGCGCGCTTGCGCGATCTGCGCGAGGAGGCCACCGATGCTGTCGGCAGTGCCTTGAGTGCCGAACATCGCTGGTTCTTCATCAGCAGCCTGGTGGCGGCGATCCTGGTATGGACTGTGGTGCGCGGGCTGTTGGAGCGTATGCTGGCCAGCATCATGGTGCACCGCCTGCCAGAAGGCCGCTTGCGGCGCAGCGCCCTGGCCCTGAGCGTGAGCCTGGCTACCCTGGGCACCATCTCCGGTTCCGTTTCGCTGCTGCGCTGGGGCCTGGAAAGCAGCTCGGAGCTTGGCTCCGACGTCGCCAGCCTGACCAATCACTTCCTCACCCTGGTGGTGTTCAGCGCCTTCATCACTGGCCTGGGCCGCGCCATGCTGATGCTGCAGCGTCCGTCCTGGCGGCTGCCGCCGATTCACGACGAAGTGGCCAGCGCGCTGGGCTGGTTCCCCAAGCTGCTGGCGCTGGCGCTGATGGTCATGTTGACCATGGAGCGCATCAACAGCGTGATCGGCACCAGCCTGGCGCTGACCGTGGCCACCAATGGCCTGACCGCGCTGGTGGTGGGAGTGATCTTCACGGTGGCGCTGCTGCGCTACCGCCGCACCCTGAGAAAGCACAACCTGGAGCGCCCGACGGGCTGGGCCGGGCTGATCCCGTTCGTGACCGTGGTGTGGGTCGGGCTGATCGTGCTGGCACTGCTCGCTGGCTACCTGACCCTGGCCTATTTCCTCACGGCCAAGCTGCTGTGGATCAGCGTGGTGGCGGTGTGTGCCTACCTGCTCACCACGTTCCTCAGCGACCTCTGCGAAGCCCTGCTGTCGCCCCGCCAACCGGGCGGTCTGGCTCTCGCCTCGACCTTGGGCCTGGCGCCACGCCACCAGGCCCAGGCCAGCACCATCCTGGTCGGTATCAGCCGTACGGTGCTGCTGTTCCTGGCCATCTTGCTGGCGTTGATGCCGTCGGGCACCAGCCCCGGCGAGCTGTTGCTGAGCCTGGGTGACTGGGACGGCACCGGTGGCAAGTTGCTCGGCAACCTCAACATCGTGCCGCAGGACATCCTGCTGGCGGTGCTGATCTTCTTCGGCGGCCTGTTCGCCATCCGCGTAGTGAAGCGCTGGCTGAGCGAGCGACTGCTGCCGGAAACCGACATGGACGCCGGCATGCGCGCCTCGCTGGTGACCTTGGTCGGTTACCTCGGCTTCATATTCCTGGCCATGCTGGTGATGTCGACCTTGCACATCAACCTGACCAGCCTGACCTGGGTGGTCAGTGCGCTGTCGGTCGGTATCGGCTTCGGCTTGCAGCAGATCGTGCAGAACTTCATCTCCGGCCTGATCCTGCTCACCGAACGCCCGGTCAAGGTGGGCGACTGGGTGAGCCTGGCCGGGGTCGAAGGCGATATCCGCCGGATCAACGTGCGCGCCACCGAGATCCAGATGTCTGACCGTTCCACGGTGATCGTGCCCAACTCGCAGTTCATCTCGCAGAACGTGCGCAACGTGACCATGGGCAATGCCCTGGGCGTGGTGGGGATCACCCTGACCTTGCCGCTGGAGACCGATGCCAACCTTGTACGTGATCTGCTGCTGGCGGCCTATCGTGAGCATGAGGCAATCCTCGATGCGCCTGCCTGCTCGGTGACCTTCAAGGACCTGACCTCTGCGGGCATGGTCATTGGTGTGAGTGGTTATGTGGCGGGGCCACGGCAGGTGTCGGGAACCCGCAGCGACTTGCTGTTCACCATTCTTGGCCGTTTGCGCGATGAAGGCATTGCCCTGTCGTCGCCGCAGAGCATGGTGCTGCTGCAGGAAGGCTCGCGTCCGGCCGACGAGTCGGTGTAAGGGCCTTTGCGGGGCAAGTTGGATCGCCGCTCTCACAGAACTGCACATGACTCTTCGAGTCAGCAGGGCCCTCTGTGGGAGCGGGCGAGCCCGCGAAGGGCTGCAAAGCAGCCCCGTTTCATCCTCCTGAGGATTTTTAGTGCCAGCGCGTTGGCCTTGCCAGCAGCTTCCTTCTTACGCGGGAATGTTTGGGGATGCATGGCTGGGGATTGGGGGAGGGCCACCATGTGTTCGCCATGAAAAGTTCAGCGCCTGTGAGATCGAGCGCCGCCCGCGCGGCGCATCGCGGGCAAGCCCGCTCCCACATCTGCTTCGGGCCAATCTCTCCTATGAAGCCAACAGGGACCGCCTTGTTTGTTCCCTTCGATATTGAGGTGGGCGCAACTGCTTTTCATCGATCTAATGTCATGCACCAAGGCGGGTCCTGTTGGCGGGACAGGAGTAACTGGCCCGAAACAAATGTGGGAGCGGGCTTGCCCGCGATGCGCCGCGCGGGCGGCGCTCGATTTCACAGGCGCTGAAAATCTTGTGTCAGGCCCTCTAGGCCATCACCCCAAACACCGAGTCACATGCTTCACCGACTGGTAACCCGACAACCCCCAAGGCCCCAGCTCCCGCCCAATCCCGCTGCCCTTGGTGCCGCCCCACGACGTCTCGACGAACACCGCCTGCACCGAGTTGATCCACACATGCCCGACCTCCAGCGCATCGGCCACGCGCTCAGCGCGCTCAAGGTCGGCGGAGCAGACCGTGGCGACCAGCCCGAAGCGGCTGTCGTTGGCCTCGGCAATGGCTTGTTCTTCCGTGGCGAAGCGACGTGCGCACAGCACCGGACCGAAGATCTCTTCAGTCCACAGGCGGCTGTCCTTCGGCACATCGGTGTACAGCGTCGGGCTCACGAACCAGCCCTCACGGTCCAGCGCCTGCCCGCCAGCCAGGCACTGCAGGCCTTCTTCACGCGCTGTCGCGAAGTAGCTGGCAACCTTCAACCACTGCGCCTGGCTGGTCAGCGGCCCCATGTCGACTTCTTCGGTCAGCGGGTTACCGACCCGCAGCTTTTGCAGTGCGGCCTGCAGGCGCGGCAGCAGTGTGTCGGCAATGCCGTCCTGCACCAGCAGGCGCGAGGTGGCCGAGCACATCTGCCCGGCGTTCCAGGTGATACCGGCAACGATCCACTCCACCGCCTGGTCCGGGTCGCAATCGTCGAACACCACGATCGCCGATTTGCCACCGAGCTCCAGGGTCACTGGCCGGCACTGCGCCGAAGCGCTGCGCATCACCTGGCTGCCGACGCTGTTGCTGCCGGTGAACGACAGCTTGTCGAGGCCGTTGTGGCTGCTCAGCGCAGCGCCAGTCTCGGCCTTGCCGTTGACGATGTTCAGCACCCCGGCCGGCAGGCCCAGGGTGTCGGCGATCTGGCCGTAGGTCTGCTCGATCAGCGGGGTGACTTCCGACGGCTTGAGCATCACGGTGCAACCGGCTGCCAGGGCCGGGGCGAGCTTCCAGGCGCTGGTCACCAGCGGGAAGTTCCACGGCACGATCAGGCCGACCACGCCCACCGGCTCCAGGCGGGTGCGGGCGGTGAAGCCCGCTGCCGCCAATGGCACGTCACGGTTCTTCGAGGGCAGTTGTTCGGCCAGCTCGGCGTAGTAGGCGAAGGTGGCGACCGCATCATCCAGGTCGATTTCGGCCTCGTGCCGCGGCTTGCCGTTGTTGCGCATCTGCAACGTGATCAGTGCTTCGCGACGCTGGCCGAGCTGTTCGGCAAAGCCGCGCAGGAAGGCCGCGCGCGTGCTGGCGCTGACCTTTTTCCAGGCAGGCAGGGCGTCACGGGCGGCGGCCACGGCTTGGTCGACCTGGGCCACGCTGGCAGCCATCAGTTCGGCGAAGGGCAAGCCCAGCGCAGGCTCGCTGACGCTGATGCAGTCGCTGCCCTGGCCTTCGACCCAGCGGCCGGCAATGTAGTGGGAGGTAGTCATGGTCGGTATCCAGTCAGGCCATTTCGGCAGTGGTCACCGGCGTGTGCGGGGCGCTTTTGCAGCGTACCCAGCGCGGGCCGTTGGGGCCATACACGCCAGCAGGTTCAGGGAACAGGTTGAGCAGCAGCAGGTACAGCAGGCCGGCCAGGCCCAGGGTGACCGGCAGGCTCAGGTCGATGCCACCGGCCAGGTCGCCGAGCGGGCCGACGAACTGCCCTGGCAGGTTGACGAAGCACAGGCCGACCACCGCGCTGGGGATCCATGCGCCCATGCCGCGCCAGTTCCAGCCATGCAGGAACCAGTAGTGGCCGCCACGCTGGCCGCGGGTAAACACCTGTAGGTCATCTGCGTGGTAGAAGCCGCGGCGGGTGATCAGGCCAAGGATCATGATCACCATCCATGGGCTGGTGCAGGTGATGATCAGCACGGCGAAGGTCGACACGCTCTGCACCAGGTTGAACGTGAAGCGGCCGATGAAGATGAAACCGATGGCCAGTACACCGATCAACAAGGTGGCGCCGGCGCGGCTGAGCAGGCGCGGGAACACGCTGGACATGTCCAGGCCGGTGCCATACAGCGCGGTGGTGCCGGTGGACATGCCGCCGATCACCGCTATCAGGCACACCGGCAGGAAGAACCAGCTCGGCGCCACGGCCAGCAGGCCGCCGACGTAGTTGTTGGCGGAGATGTAGTCAGGCGCCTGGCTGGCCACCAGGGTGGCAGTGCACAGGCCGAACAGGAAGGGGATCAGCGTTGCCACCTGGGCGGCGATCACGGCCAGCATGATGCGGGATTTTGGCGTCTGTCGCGGGATGTAGCGCGACCAGTCACCGAGGAAGGCTCCGAACGACACCGGGTTGCTCATGGCCAGGATCGCCGCGCCGACGAATGCCGCCCAAAAGCCCGGCTGGCTGAGGTTGACGCTACCGGCGAAGCCCGCATCGAACGGCCCGGCGAAGGCGAAGATGCCCAGCAGGAACAGCAGGCTCGAAGCCCACACGGCAATCTTGTTGACCCACAGCATGAAGCGGAAGCCAAAGATGCACACCACCAGCACCAGCACCGCGAACAGGCCATAGGCCAGGCCCAGGGTCAGGTCGGTCTCCGGCAGCCCGGCCAGGCGCTTGGCGCCGCCAACCAAGGCATCACCCGAGCTCCACACCGACAGCGAAAAGAACGCCACTGCGGTGAGCAGTGACAGGAACGAGCCGACGATGCGCCCGTGCACGCCAAAGTGCGCGCCCGACGACACCGCGTTGTTGGTACCGTTGAGGGCACCGAACAGGCCCATCGGCGCGAGGATCAGCGCGCCCACGCCGACGCCCAGCAGGATCGCCCAGACGCCGGCCTGGAACGATAGCCCGAACAGCACCGGGAAGCTGCCCAGTACGGCAGTCGCGAATGTATTGGCACCGCCGAAGATCAGGCGGAACAGGTCCAGCGGGGAGGCGTCGCGTTGATCGTCGGGGATCTGCTCGACGCCATTGGTCTCGATACCGGTCGAGTGGCTCATGGTGATGCTCCAGCGCGGTAGTTGTAGGCCCATCGCGGTGCGCGGGCCCTCTTGTGGGTGCGATGGCAGTGCGGCAAGGCCGCGTAAGTGCGGATCAGGAGGCGGTGACGACCGACAGGTGTTCGTGGCACGCCAGCCATTGCTCGCCGTGACGGCGGAAGACGATGGTCTCGCGTTCGGCCAGCTGGTGCTCCTCACCGGCAAGGCGGATGTGAGTGGCCACGTCATGCATGAAGATTGCCACGTCGCCTTGCAGGCTCACTTGCACGTTGCGTGACTCACAGCCGAGCACGGCAAAACCCTCGGCCTGCCACTGGGCCCAGAGGTCCTCATAGGCACGACGTGACAGCAGCGGTTGCGGCAAGGTGTGGAAGAGGAAGCTGGCGTCTTCGCTGAAACAGGCGAAGTAGCGAGCGGTGTCGTTGCTGGCAAAGGCCGCGACGAGGTCGGCGGCAGCTTGCCGTACCTGGAGTGTCTGGTCCACGGGAGTGGCCTCACGGTTATTGTGATTGTGGTGAAGCGATTCTGGTGGGGGCGGCTGAGGGGAAAAATCGCGGCGGAGAAATAATCAGTTCAGGAATTTGTGAAGTGATGGCTACCGATCAAGTAGCCCCCAAGCGAACCGACTGACGGTCCCTCCTGCCCCCCATCCTTGCCTACGCTGAAACTCCAAACCTACGATGCAAGGAGTTCCGTCATGGCCTTCCAATACAAGCGTCTGGACAAGAACAACGCCGCCGTCCTGCTGGTCGATCACCAGGCTGGCCTGCTTTCACTGGTGCGCGACATCGAGCCCGACCGCTTCAAGAACAACGTGCTGGCCCTCGCCGACCTGGCCAGGTACTTCAAGCTGCCGACCATTCTCACCACCAGCTTCGAAACCGGCCCCAATGGCCCGCTGGTGCCCGAACTCAAGGAGCAGTTCCCCGACGCCCCTTATATCGCCCGCCCCGGCAACATCAACGCCTGGGACAACGAAGACTTCGTCAAGGCCGTGAAAGCCACCGGCAAGAAGCAGCTGCTGATCGCCGGGGTGGTCACCGAGGTCTGCGTGGCTTTCCCCGCATTGTCGGCGCTGGAGGAGGGCTTCGAGGTGTTCGTGGTCACCGATGCCTCCGGTACCTTCAACGAGCTGACCCGAGATTCGGCCTGGCGGCGCATGGAGGCAGCCGGTGCCCAGCTGATGACCTGGTTCGGCGTCGCCTGCGAGCTGCACCGTGACTGGCGCAACGATATCGAAGGCCTGGGCACATTGTTCTCCAACCACATCCCGGACTATCGCAACCTGATGACCAGCTACAACAAGCTGGCGAAATAAGGGCTGCTCAGGCGCCGCCTGTTGCCTGACAAGCGAAGCGGAAAAGTGCCATGAATCGACCATACTGACTCTTCATTCGCCCTCAGGAGAGCGCCATGGCCAAACCGTCCAGGAAGAAAGATTCGAACGAGCAGCCAGAAAAACTGGGCGGCAAAGCGTATGAGCAAGCGCTCAGGAAGCTTCACGTGGAGCTGGTGAAACTGCAGGAATGGGTGGTGGCCAAGAGCTTGAAGGTATGCATCGTGTTCGAGGGCCGTGATGGTGCCGGCAAAGGCGGCACCATCAAGGCCATCACCGAACGGGTCAGCCCGCGGGTGTTCCGCGTGGTGGCGTTACCGGCACCGACCGAGCGGGAAAAGACCCAGATGTACGTGCAGCGCTACCTGCCCCACCTGCCGGCCGCCGGCGAAGTGGTGATTTTCGACCGCAGCTGGTACAACCGCGCCGGTGTCGAACGGGTAATGGGATTCTGCAGCGAAGAGCAGAGCACCAAGTTCCTCACCGTGGTGCCGCTGTTCGAGAAGATGATGGTCGAATCGGGGATCATCCTCATCAAGTACTGGCTCGAAGTCAGCGCCGAAGAGCAGACCAGGCGCCTGCAGGACCGTATCAATGACGGGCGCAAGCTGTGGAAGCTGTCGCCCATGGACCTCAAGTCGTACACCCGCTGGGACGACTACACCCGTGCACGCGACGACATGTTCGCGGCTTCCGATTCATCCTGGGCGCCGTGGTTCATGGCGTATTCCAACGACAAGCGGCGTGCCCGGCTGAACATCATCAGCCACCTGCTGACGCGCATCCCCTACAAGGACATCACCCGCGATGAGGTGGTGAAGCTGCCCAAGCGCGGCAAGATCGGCAAATACAAGGCCGTGCCCTATCCCTTCAAGGTGGTCGAAGAACATTTCTGATCTCTTCCAAAGGGGCTGGCAAGAGTGCGAATCCATGCCACATGACGGCAGCCTGCTGCAGGCGACGGTAGTGTTTCTTCTGGCCGTGGTGCTGCTGGTACCACTGGCGCAGCGTTTGAAGATGGGGGCCGTGCCCGGCTATCTGCTGGCCGGCATCCTGATCGGGCCTTCAGTGCTGAGCCTGCTGGGCAACCCCGACAACGTTGCCCGCCTGTCGGAGATGGGCGTGGTGATGCTGCTGTTCGTCATTGGTCTGGAGCTGTCGCCGCGCCGCCTGTGGACCATGCGCAAGGCATTGTTCGGCATCGGCTCGCTGCAAGTGGGTTTGACGGCGGTGGTGCTCGGCCTGCTGGCGTATTTCCTGTTTGGCCAATCGAAGGCGGCGGCGATCGTGCTCGGTCTGGGGCTGGCGCTGTCGTCGACGGCGTTTGGCCTGCAGGTGCTGGCCGAGCGCAAGGACCTGGGCAAGCCGCACGGTCGCCTGGCCGTCGCGATCCTGCTGTTCCAGGACATTGCTGCCATTCCGCTGATTGCCGTGGTGCCTTTGCTCGGTGGTGATGTCAGCACTGCCGACGAAGGTTCCTGGCCGCTGCTGGCCGTGGCGGCCGGCATTGGCGTGCTGATCGTCTTCGGCCGCTATCTGTTGAGCCCCGTCTTCAGATGGACTGTCGGTTCCGGCTTGCCCGAACTGTCTACCGCCACCGCGTTGCTGGTGGTGCTGGGCACGGCCTGGTTGATGGAGCACGTAGGGGTGTCCATGGCCCTGGGGGCTTTCCTGGCCGGCGTGATCATGGCCGAGTCGCCCTTTCGCCACGAATTGGAAACCCAGATCGAGCCGCTCAAGGGCCTGCTGTTGGGGCTGTTCTTCGTCGGCGTCGGCATGAGCGCCGACTTGCGCCTGCTGTTCGGCATGCCCCTGATCGTCCTGGGGCTGACGCTGCTGCTGGTGGTGGTCAAGTTGCCCCTGCTGCTCGTCCTCGGGCAAACGGCGGGCGGCCTCAACCGCGCCGAGGCGTTGTGCCTGGCGATCGTGCTGGCGTCTGGCGGTGAGTTTGCCTTCGTGGTGTTCAAGCTGGCGCTGGAGCATCAAGTACTGACACAACAGGTACACGACTTGCTGGTGCTTGCCATCACCATGTCGATGGCGGTGGTGCCCCTGGTGATGATGGCTCTGGCGCGGCGGTTGCCTGACGGAGACTGCCCGGTCGGCGAGACGAGCCACTGAATCGCGCCTCGCGGGCGCACCTACTGTCCGGAGGTGAAACATGCAGCCGAGTCTGAAGCTGGACAGCGCCCTGTCGCGGGGCCTGCTCGACGTGCTGATCAAGGCGGGCCTGGTGGCCGCCCTGGTGATGTTCTCCTTCCAGGTTTTCCAGCCGTTCCTGGAACTGATGCTGTGGTCGGTGATTCTGGCGGTCACGCTGTATCCGTTGTACTTGCGAATCAGGCGCGGCACCGGCATCAAGGATGGCTACGTGGCAACGCTGGTGGTGTTGCTGGTGCTGATCGTGCTGCTGGTCCCGATCTACCTGGTGGTGATGTCCATCGGCGATTCGGTGGACAGCCTGGTGACCCTGCTCAAGAGTGGTACCTGGAGCGTGCCGGCCCCGCCCGAGTCGGTAGCGACCTGGCCGCTGATCGGGCCCAGGCTGTATGCACTGTGGCTGTCGGCGTCGCAAAACATGGCCAGCGTGCTCAACCAGTGGATGCCACAGCTCAAGGGTGCCGGGCTTACAGTGCTGGGCGCCGCGGCCAGTGTCGGTGGTGCATTTTTGCTGTTCGTCGGTGCGATCATCATTTCTGGCGTGATCATGGCCTTTGGCGAGCGCGGTGAAGTCGCCTCGCAGCGCATCGCCATGCGGGTATCCGGCGAGGAGCGCGGCAAGCCGCTGGCCCAGCTGTGCACCGCAACCATTCGTGCCGTGGCCCAGGGCGTGATCGGCATCGCCTTCATCCAGATGTTGCTGATTGGCGTCGGTTTCGTGGTCAAGGGTGTGCCTGGGGCGGGCATGCTGGCGATCGTCATCCTCATGCTGGGGATTGCCCAGGCACCCGCAACGCTGGTCACGGTGCCGGTGATCATCTATGTGTTCAACGTCGAGGGTTTCACTGCCGCGACCATCATCTTTGCCGTCTATACCTTCGTTGCCGGGCTTGCCGACAACGTGCTCAAGCCGCTGCTGCTGGGGCGTGGGGTGGATGTACCGATGCCGGTGGTGCTGATCGGTGCCCTGGGCGGCATGGTGGTCAAGGGCATCATCGGCCTGTTCATCGGCCCGGTGATCCTCGGCGTGACCTATGTACTGTTCTGGCAATGGGTGGCGCTGCAGGTGCCGGAGCAACCGACCCCGCCTGCGGCCTGAGCCATGCCCAAGCGCTGCTATGGCCTGGGGCTGCTGATGATTCTGGCCGGCTGTACCCAGGTCGGCCCGGACTTCGAAAAGCCCCAGGACCCATGGCTGGACAGCTGGAACACGCCCCTGCTGGAGCAGGCCGGGCGCTTTGCGCCAGCACCGGACCTGCGCCAGTGGTGGCGGGTGTTCGCCGACCCTACACTCGAAGGGCTGATCGCCGAAGCCGACGCCAACAATACCAACCTGCGAGTGGCTGGCTTGCGCATTGCCGAGGCGCGGGCGCAGCTGGCCATCGTGCAGACCGGGCGTTATCCACAGCTGCAGCAATTGAACGCGCAGAGCCTGTACCTGAAGCAAGACCAGTCCGGCACCTTCACCGCCCGTGACTCGGTGTTCTGGCAGTCCAGCGTGGGCTTCGACATCGGCTGGGAGATCGACTTCTGGGGCCGTTTCAGCCGCGCCATCGAGAGTGCCGATGCGGTCTACTTCGCCTCCCAGGCCAACTACGCCGATGCCATGCTGCTGATGCGGGCGCAGGTGGCCGACACCTACTTTGCCCTGCGTACCGCCGAGGCGCGGCTGGATATTGCTCAGGAAAACGCCAAACGCCAGGAGCGCAGCCTGCAGATCACCGAACGGCTGTTTCGCCACGGCGAGAACGACGAACTCGACTGGCAGCAGGCGCGTACCCAGTACCTGGCGACCCTGGCCACCATTCCCGAGTTCGAGAACCAGCTCAACGCCTTGCGCAACGTGCTCTGTTCGCTGCTCGGCCGGCCACCGGGGCCGCTGCCCGAGCTGCAGGCGCGCCACGGACAGTTGCCGCTGCCGGACCGCGCGGTGCTGCAGGACGTGCCGGCCAGCCTGCTGCAGCGGCGCCCGGACATCCGCGTCGCTGAACAGGCAGTGGCGGCGCAATCGGCGCTGGTGGGCGTGGCCGAAGCAGAGCTTTATCCACAGCTGAGCCTGCTGGGCAGCATTGGCTGGACCTTCCTGTCGACCAGCCGCCTGCCCAACACTTTCGACCTGGCGGCGGGGCCGAGCCTGATCTGGAACCCGTTCGACTACGGCCGGCGCAAGAATGCCGTGCGGGTCGAAGACGCCCGCCTGCAGCAATTGATCGAGCTGTATCACCAGAGCGTGCGCGAAGCGGCGCACGAGGCCGACGATGCTGCCAACGGCCTGGTGCGCTCGCTGCAAAGCGCCAGCATTCGCCAGGATGCCTCGCAGGCCGCCCAGCGTTCGCTGACCCTGGCCAGTTCGCAGTACCAGGAAGGCTTTGCCGACTTCCAGCGCGTGCTCGACGCCCAGCAGCTGCTGTTGCAGCAGCAGGACGGCTACCTGGTCAGCCGTGGCAATGCGGTGAGCAGCCTGGTGAGTTTGTACAAGGCACTGGGCGGCGGCTGGGACAACAACCGCAAACCGATCGACCCTGTTACCCGCCAGAAGATGCAAAACCGTACCGATTGGGGCGACCTGCTCGACGAGCCGGCCCCCGCCGACCCCGCACAAGGTGAGCCGAAATGAGTGATTCTGCGCAGAAGCCGCCAGCCCCCGATCGCGGCATGCGCTGGGTGTTGATCCTGATCGCTGTCAGCCTGGTCTGGTACCTGCTGGCCGACCGTTTCACGCCCTACACCCAACAAGCCCGGCTGCAGGCCTACGTGGTACCGGTGGCCGCCGAAGTGGCCGGGCAGATCAAGCGCGTGGCGGTGGGCAACAACCAGGAAGTGCGCCAGGGCGATGTGCTGTTCGAACTCGACCAGGAACAGTACCGCATCGCCCTGGCCCGCGCTGAAGCCGACCTGGACACCGTGCGCCGGCAGATCGGCGCCAGTACCGCCGGCATCGACTCGGCCCAGGCCGCGCTGGTGGCGGCCCAGGCCAACGAACGCAAGGCGCGCCAGGATGCCGAGCGGCTCAAGCGCTTGATCGATGAAGACCCGGGCACGGTATCGGTGCGTCGTCTGGAAGGTGCGCAGGCCACCCGTGACCAGGCCATCAGCCAGGTGGCAGCCGCCCGCGCCGAGGTCGAACGGGCCCGCGAGCAGCAGGGCGGGGCCGACGCCGATAACGCTCAACTGCGCAGCGCCGCGGCCAACGTGGAAAAGGCGCGCCTGGACCTGGCCCGCACCGTGGTGCGCGCCGACGCCAACGGTTTGATTACCGACCTGCGCACCGACGTGGGCCACTACGTGGGTGCCGGCAGCCCGATGATGACCCTGATCACCATCCACGACGTGTGGATCAGTGCCGACATGACCGAGAACAACCTCGGTCGCCTGCGCCCCGGCGCGCCGGTGCTGGTGGTACTCGATGCCTTGCCCGGCACCGTGTTGAAGGGGCAGATCCGCAGCATTGGCTATGGCGTGAGCGTCGGCCAGCCTGCGCCCCCTGGGGCCTTGCCAACAGTGCAGAACAGCCGCGACTGGCTGCGTTCGGCGCAGCGCTTCCCGGTGATCGTCGAACTCGACCGTGATCAGCTCAAAGACAAGTCCGGATTGCGTGTGGGTGGCCAGGCCGAAGTCATGGCCCTGCCCAGCGAAGGCAACCCGCTGAACCTGCTGGGTCGCGTGTTCATGTGGCTGATGAGCTGGCTGTCGTATGCCTATTGAGCTGCGCCGCCTGCGCGCGCTGCGCCTGGCCTGGGGAGTGGCGCTGTGCCTGGCGACCAGCTTTGGCCTGGGCCTGCCGGTGCCGATCCTGGCGCCGGTGTTTGCGGTGCTGTTGCTGGCCATGCGCAGCGAGCCGCTGCCGTTCAAGGCGGCGCCGGCACTGGCGATCCTGGTATTGCTCAGTTGCGGCAGCGGCCTGTTGCTGATTCCGCTGTTGCGCCATGCTCCGGTGAGCGGGGTGCTGCTGGTCGGCGTGGGGGTGTTCCTGGTCTTGCGCTACGCGCTCAAGGGCGGCAATGGCCTGCTGGCCAACCTGCTGGTGATCGGCCTGACCATGATCGCGGCGGCTGGCACCAGCGATTTTACCCTGGCGCTGTCGGTGGTCGAGGCGTTGGCCAAGGGCATGCTATTGGCGGTGTTGGGGAGCGCGTTGGCCCATGTGCTGTTTCCTGAGCCGCCCGGCGCGCCTGTGCAGCCGTCGCCGCCCTTGCTGGACAGCGCGGATGTCGGCTGGGTTGCCCTGCGCGCCACGCTTATCGTGATGCCGGCGTTTCTGCTGGCGTTGATCGCCCCGGATCAGTTCATGCCGCTGATCATGAAGGCGGTGAGCCTGGGGCAGCAGGCCGGGGAGACGCGGGCGCGGCATGCCAGCCGCGAGCTGATCGGCTCGACCTTGCTGGCTGGGCTACTGGCAATGCTGGTGTGGGGCGCGTTGAGCCTGTTCGTTCACCTGTGGATGTTCTTTCTATGGGTGCTGCTGTTCGTCCTCTGGCAGGCGCGCAGGCTTTACCGTGCGGTGCAGACCCGGCAGAGCCCGGCGTACTGGGTGAGCTGCCTGACGACCATGCTGATCCTGCTCGGGCAGTCGGTGCAGGACAGTGCTGGCGGGCAGGATGTGTACAAGGCGTTTGCCGTGCGCATGGCGCTGTTCGTGGCGGTGTCGCTGTATGCCAGTGCCATGCTGATCTGGATCGACCGGCGCCGGGTTCGGGCTGCCTAGCCCCCCTGCACCGGCCTATTCGCGGGCACGCCCGCTCCCACAGGTACAGCGTCGCTGATGGGATCACACACACCCTGTGGGAGCGGGCAAGCCCGCGAAGAGGCCGGTACAGGCAACTCAGGGCTTCCAGTCAATCCCGGTATCTGCCAGGTAGGCATCCACCGCCGCCCCGACCGTAGGGTGAAACGCCCGCTCCCCCATATGCTCGAACAACTCGAAGCGCTTCATCTTGTCTTTCACCGGGTCTTTCATCTCGGCAAACTGCAGCTCCACCCCCCGAGCTTCCAGCGCCCGATCCAGCTCGGCGAGCATGTCTGCCGAAGTGATATCGATGCTGGTCACAGGTTCCGCTGCAATCACCAGCCGCTGCACCGGAGTCGGCGATTCGTCCACCGCCGCCAGCACCGTACCCTGGAACTGCTCGGCGTTGGCGAAGAACAGCGGCGCATCCCAGCGCAGCAGCACCAGCCCGGGAATCCGCCGGGCCTGTGGATAACGTTTCACGTCGTGGTAGCCGCGGGTGCCATCGACCCGCCCGAGCACGGCGAAATGCGGCCTCCAGCCGTCCCACAGGAATTCGATCACCGAGATCGCCACGGCAATGCAGATACCCGGGATGGCACCGAACACCGCGACGCCGACGAAGCAGGTGAACGACAGCCAGAACTCCCATTGCTGCATGCGGAAGATGCGCTTGAGGTCGGCGAACTCGAACAGCCCCAAAGCGGCGGCGATGACCACGGCAGCCAAGGCGCTGTTGGGCAGGTGCTGCATCAGGTTGGGGGCGACCAGCAGCAACAGGGTCACCGCCAGCGCGCCGATGATGCCGGTCAGCTGGGTTTTCGAGCCCGCTGCCTCGGCCACCGGGGTACGTGACGAGCTGCTGCTGATGGGGATGCCCTGGAACAGGCCGGAGGCCAGGTTGGCAACGCCCAGGCCGAACATCTCCTGGTTGGGGTTGACCGGTGTCTTGAGCCGCGCGGCATAGGAGCGCGACAGCACGCTGGTGTCGGCAAACGACACCAGGGCAACGGCAATCCCGCCCAGCACCACTTCGACCAGGTCGATGTCGCTTACCCACGGTAAAGCGAAGCGCGGCAGGCCCTGAGGTAACGGGCCGAGTATCTTGACGCCCATCTGAGCAAGGTTGAACAGGCTCACGGCCAAGGTTGCCAGCACCACGGCGATGAGGATTCCAGGGATGCGCTTGAAAGGCTTGAGCAGCAGGATCAGCACCAGGCTGCCTGCGCCGACCATGAAGCTCGGCCAGTGCCCTTGGCCGGCGAGCAGTGCCTGGCCAAGGTGCCAGAGGTCGCGCAACGGTCCCTGGCTGTCGACTTTGATGCCAAACAACTTGGGCAACTGGCTGATCAGCACGGTGAGCGCAATACCGTTCATGTAGCCGTAGCGGATCGGCTTGGACAGCAGCTCGGTGATGAAGCCCAGGCGCAGCAGCCCGGCGATCATGCAGAAGGCGCCGGCCACCAGGGCCATCAGGCTGGCGATGGCGATGGCGCGCTGCGGGTCGCTGGCGGCGTACTGCACGACCACCGCCAGGATTGGTGCGGCCAGTGCCGAGTCCGGGCCGAGCACCAGGATGCGGCTGGGGCCGAACAGGGCGTAGGCCAGCAGCGGGATGATGGTAGCGTACAGGCCGTAGATGCCCGGTACCCCGGAAGCTTCGGCGTAGGCGATGCCGACCGGCACCAGCATGGTGGTCAGCACCAGGCCGGCGGCGATGTCCTTGGGTAGCCAGGCGGGCTGGTAGTGCAGCAGGGTGGCCAGGCCGGGGAGCCAGCGCTGCCAGTCGAAGCCCGAGCGGGGAGGCGTTTCATGCATGGTCGAGGCTCCTGGGAGGAGGGCGCATGAAGCGCTAGGTGGTCCTTTAGATACTCTGCTTAGATGCAGAAAGTTGGGGCCGCTCTGCGGCCCTTTCGCGACACAAGGCCGCTCCTACAAGTACAGCGCAATTATCCAGATTTCGCTGTATCTGTAGGAGCGGCCTTGTGTCGCGAAAGGGCTGCAAAGCAGCCCCGGCAATCGTGCAGGAGAAGCTCAAAGACAAAACCCCTTGAAACCATGGGCCTCAAGGGGTTTTCAGTGCTGCAGACTGCCGTTTAGACGTTATCCACTAAGTCAGGCCTGAGGCGGCCACCAGTCCTGAGGGAGTTTCAATTTCTGAAAATTATGTACCCGGTTTTGTACCCGGTTTTGTGCTTCGTGCCTGCTTCAGTGCGAGGTGAGATGATTAGCGCTCGTCATGCCCTCGGTCAGTTGTCACTGCGTCTCTGAAGGCAATGTAGGCTAGCTTGTCCTTTAGGTCTTTCATTTTGGACTCCACAAGCTTCGACACATCCTCATCGCTTGCGGTGGGTGGCGTTTCGTCAGGCCACATTAGCTCCCATTGAACTAAAAGCCTCAGATACCGCTCGGCGTATTTCAACGCCTCGTCCCGTTGAGCGGTCATGGTCGCAACTGTCTGGGCTGCGTTCTTTTGCTCGCGCGCGACTGATTCCTTGAGCAGCTTTTTGTAATCCCTCTCGGCCTCGGCGGCCAGTCCTTCTCTTTCTATAAGCGCAGTGATTACTGCGGTCTCGTCAGTGTCATGTCGCTTTGCGATTGAGCTCAGCTTGGTAAGGGTTTGTTTGCTGAGGCTGAATGTCCGAGGTTTTCGACCATTGCTGTCAGAGCGGTAGCGACGCTGCCGTATAGCTCCCTGTAGTCTTATGATCAGGTCCAGCCTGTCCTCTTGGATCTGCCTGATAGCAGCAACGACGTTCTCGTAGGTCGCAAACCGGGTAAACGCATCGCCCTTGAGCCTCCTCATGTACTCGGCATCGAGCCGGTGCCTGAGGTAATCGGCTGCCCATTCCCACTCACCATCCTGCTTGCGCAGCCACTTCAGTGGTTTCTCATTTTCTGACATCTCATCCTCCAGGCGGGCCATTTGGGCTATGAGTCAAAGCCAATCCTTCGGGAAAGATTTATACCGTTACTGTTTCGTTACGCAACCGTTATCAGCTTTGATACTGATATGTGAGTAAAACGTTACGTGTTGTTATATGAGCCGTTACTGTAACTAAGATATCGTGTATATAGGGTATATTTACGAGTTAAAAATTGGAGGTTCTATGCTTACCAGGCTTCTTGATGCGAAGCTAAGGCCGGGTGATCCAGATGCTAAATTTCTGCTCATTGCATTCTGGAAGCACTATGGCTCCGTGACGCCTAAGCCTCGTTCGCAGAAGCAATTGGCTGAAGACCTGCGGCTTCCGGTGCAAGCCGTTTCAAAAGCGGTTGCCCAACTGGTTGATGTGGGGGTACTGCGAGTCGTTACTCAGCCCGAAGGGAAGGGGCGGCCAAGGTGTACCTACGAGATGAGCAAAGCTATCCAGTCGGCTCTGCGGGATGTCGAGGAAAGGACGCTGAACCACCCCGGTTTGGTCAAGCATGTCTTGGGTGGCGAGCGCATCAGGGCCATCTGGTCTGGCTGGAAGGACGATGCGCCGACTGCGAAGGAGCTCAACACACGCTCGCGAGACGAGAAGCGAGTTGCTCCAGTGCGGCAGGGGAAGCTCAGCTTGGCGAATCGTTTGCTGCTCATGATATTGCTAAGCCATGCAGATCCGTTTGGGGTTGCCAGGGGGCTGAGTAGCAAGGAGCTCTGCTTGCTGACGGGAATGGATGCGGCCTCTCTCAAGCAGCGCTTGCGCAGGCTTACGGAGCTGGGATTCATTCGTAGACACATACCTGGGTTGGCGAGTCCGATTTTCGCTGAGAAGCTCAGGAGCGTTTATTGGCTTAATCTGAACCACCTTCAGCTTTCACCTGCTGACGACGTTGTTTCCGTCGTGGTGCATAAGAAGGCCGCCGATCAAGACATCGACTACAAGTTTTTGGCTGGCGTCAGACTTGATCGCAACTCCTTCCTAAGGCGAGGGGAATATTTGGCACCTCGCAGCGTGGTTCGTCTCTTCAGGCGAGCGCCAGATCATGCGTTTGATCAGCTTGAGCTTTTTATTTGTGACTGCGTATTGGGCTTTCTGTCGCGCCACTGGGTTCAGGCTGATTCCGCCGGATGGGGAAAGGTGCGCGGTGTGGACTCGACGGTGAAGGAGCAAGTGGCAGCATTCTTTCGCCTGCCGATGCTTGATCCCAAGGACAAAGCGATTCTGGACCACGAGGAGATTTTCGACTTCCTCCACCACCAAGTCCTTGAGCTGGCCAGAGAGGTGGTCCAACGTTTTTCGCAGGTATCCAGCATTGATCTGGCCAGGGTTAGCTACATCTTGGTCCCGGCGCATGTGTCGACTGGCCACCGTTGCATCGCTCTGTTGACTGAAAGAGCCTCGGACGAAGGTCTGGCCAAGCATTGGATGGTCACCAAGGGGTGCGATGATCCTGTGGTGAAAAGCGTGTTGAGGGAGGTGGATATTCCGCTGGAGCTGCGCGAAAAGTCAGGGTTGCTCACGCCGGCACGAGCTGCTGGGTAACAGGCAGTTTTTTTATACGGCCCTCGCAAATCCTCTGAGCCACAGAGGAGCCTGCTCATGCGAATCATCCGTCTGAAAGAAGTCATCGACTCGACCGGCCTGTCTCGGTCGACCCTGTACAAGTACATCTCGGAAGGCACCTTCCCGAAACCGGTATCGCTGGGCGACCGCTGCGTCGGCTGGGTCGATAGCGAGGTGCACGATTGGATCCTGGCTCGGATCGAGGAGCGTGACCAAGCCGAGGGTACTGCAGTACGTCCCACCGGCCACCTGAGCATGGCTAGCTAGAACTGACCACCTGTGCCATGACCAGTCGGAGCTGGTCATGGCGCTTATGCCGGCTGCCTGATTCTGGCTGCTCGGCGATCTTCAGAAAGCCGGAGCAATGTTGCTCCCCATCGATCCGGCAGACTCTGGCTAGGCATCGGTCTCCATGGGCTTTTGGTCTGGTTTATGTCCGGAATACGTCTTCAGCAAAAAATGCCGTTGCGGCTTGGTGCGCAGTGTGGATTTTTCCGAGCCAGCCGGAGCTGTCAGTTGCGGTGTGGGTAGTATGCTTTTACTAGCTATTCCTACCCGAAGGGTTCTTGCCTCATTAACCGTGCAGTAGCAAGCTTCACCGACCAGATCCCATGTACCTGGAGGGGCTTAATCATCTGGCACTGAAGCACTATCTGAAGGGGCAATTATCCGGGGGATCTACCAACCACCAAGCAACACGATCAGTTCACCACGGGAGACCAGCTACCCATTCATCGCGGATGAGCTTCGTCACCGAGCATCCAGTCGAGGGTGATCAGGCAGGGAAATGTATCCAGTAAATTAAAACTCCGCAGGCATGGCTTATGAAACTCAACCATGAGAGGTCATAACCATGCTCAACGATACCGACACCGCCCAACGCTACCCACTCCGTCATCCAGCCAATACCAATCTGCATCTGCACTACGACGACACCTTTGAGGGCTTCCGCTTGATGCGTGACAAGGGGCCTTTCATTCGTGAGCACCTGTCCGATCTCAAGCGCACCATAGACCTGGCATTAGCTGAGTATCCGAGGGTCTTAGCCTTCAGAGTTGACCTCCACTTGCCTCAAGGCGTCCTGCTACCTGACTACGCCTATACGAACCAGGTCATCAGCCGATTCTTCGAATCGTTTACGAAGAAGATCCAGTACCACCAGGAACGAGTGGCTGATCGTGGCTATTCGCGTGGCTGCAAAGTACGGTACGTCTGGTCGAGAGAAATAGGTCAGGCAGGCCGGCAGCATTATCACCTGCTGATCCTGTTGAACCGCGATGCCTATTACACCCTGGGGCTGCTGCGCTCAGAGAGGGTCAACATGATCAGCCGGATAGAAGAGTCATGGGCCAGTGCACTGCGGTTGTCGAAGCATGAGGTCGACGGGCTGGTACATATCCCCGACAATCCAACGTATCGGATAGATCGGCATCCCCGTATGCGGAAGGTTGCATGGTCAGAACACAAGGTTCTTGTTGATGAGCTACCGGATCTGTTCCACCGGGCCAGCTACCTGTGTAAGAAAGCGACCAAGTCCTACGGGGATCGTCAGCGAGGATTCGGCACTAGCCGAGGGTAGTGGCTAGTTCGCCTTTGCGACCATTAACTCAGACCAGCGAGTGGTGTAGGCGGGGGATAGCAGTTTTCTTCGCATAGCCCACTCGACTGGCTTGGCGATGCGTCCTGGCTGCAGCGTTCCACGTCCTCAGCAGTTTTTGATAGCTTCCATGGGGCACAGGATCATTTTCACATGCCAATGCTCGTTCCTTTATCATCCATGCACTTTGCATGGATGGTGGGCCTAAAGGCCCCCTGTGCCGCCTTGGCAGCAGTGATCGGAACAGCCCTATATGAACGCCGTAGAAATCGAACAAGCCATCACCGACCTGGCCAGCCAGCCGTTTGACCGGGTCGAGTTCCCTTATGCCTTCCTGCAGGCTTTCGGTAACAAGGAAACCACCCTCAAGCGCCTGCGTTCGGGTGCAACCAATAAGTCCGATCTGGGCGGCGTACTGCAGACCAGCAATATCCATTTGGCTGTGTGTGAGCCAGGCAAGGTCACCGAAACCCTGGCGGCACTGAAGGCCAGCCCCGCGACGGCCCGTGCCAAGGCTAAATATGTGCTCGCTACCGATGGCGAGACGCTGGAAGCTGAGGAGCTGGAAAGCGGCGAGACGGTCGCCTGCGACTACCCGCAGTTTCCTGACTGTTGGCGCTGATGGAAAATTGACCCACCCTGCCGATTGAAATTTGACCCAGGGCGGATTGCTGATTTTGTTACCAGCAACTGTGGATAAGTCTACCAGCGCAGCTGCTGTTGCCCCCACTCCCTCGCTGTCCCAGTTCAGCTGTTGAAGACCTGCCACATGCAGCCATGCAGCAGGCCGTCGTCACCATGAAATCAGAACGGCTCATCGTCCTCCGGTTCCTGGCCGCCCTTACGCTTTCGCTCCCGTGATTTGATCTTGGCCTGGGCCGCCAAGCTACTGTGTTGCAGGCGATAGGACTCGTTACCGGTTTCGACGATGTGGCAGTGGTGGGTCAGCCGATCCAGCAGGGCGGTGGTCATCTTGGCGTCGCCGAACACGCTCGACCATTCGGCGAAGCTCAGGTTGGTGGTGATCACCACGCTGGTGTGTTCGTACAGCTTGGACAGCAGGTGAAACAGCAACGCACCGCCAGCCTGGCTGAACGGCAGATAACCCAGTTCGTCGAGGATGACCAGATCCATGCGCAGCAGTGCCTGGGCGATCCGCCCGGCTTTGCCGTCGTGTTTTTCGCGCTCCAGCAGATTGACCAGATCGACCGTGGAGTAGAAGCGCACGCGCTTGCCATGCCGGGTGATGCCGGACACGGCCAGTGCGGTGGCCAGGTGGGTTTTACCGGTGCCTGGGCCGCCGATCAGCACCACGTTCTGCGCGGTGTCGGTAAAGCTCAGATTGGCCAGCTCGCTGATCAAGCGAGCGTCGGCGCTGGAGGCGCTGAAGTCGAAGCCGGCCAGATCGCGGTGCATCGGCAGCTTGGCCATGTTCATCTGGTGGCTCACCGAGCGCATGGCGCGATCTGTGTGCTCTTGTTTCAGCAGGTGTTCGAGCAGCCACTTGGACGAGGCTGTGTTCGACTCACCCTGTGCAGTTAACTCCGCCCAGGCCGTGGCCATGCCGTGCAGGCGCAGCTCCTTGAGTTCCGCCATCAAATCACGCATGACCGACCCCCTCGGCCTGGCCACGCAGGCGGTCGTAGCGCGCCGTGTTAGCGACGGGGGCTTCCTCGAGCGACAAGTGGGTTTCGACGCTGGGTGGTGGTTCGGATGCTGTCAGCCGTGCCACGACATTGAGGATGTGTTCGGCGCTCAGGCTGCCGCTCTCCAGTACCAGCTCAACGGCTACCAGCACGGCATCGAGTCCGGCGACCGGTACGGCAGCCAGGACTTGCGCCATGATCCGGTCACCGCCGGCATGACGCTTTGTCAGCTCACCGCTCGTTACCTATCTGGATGGCGAATGCAATCTGCGCTCAGTCGAGTTGCACCTGCACCCACCCTGTCAAGTTGGGCTAGCGGTTAGCTGTAGCCTACTTACCGCCAGACCGGCATTATCTGGGATGGGGCAATTCGATGTGAAAGCCCGTGAGGCTAGCCGCTGAGGTGCACCAGATGCGGCCTTTGTGAGCCTCAATGATGGATCGGGTGATTGCAAGCCCGAGCCCGGCGTTGCTCGGGCTGCCCTCCCGCCGAGCGGGGTCAACCCGGTAAAAACGGTCGAAGAGCTTCTCTAGATGCTCTGAGCTGATTGTGTCCCCTGGGTTCTCGATACTGAAGGTAGTGGAGTCCTCTGTCTCGCGGATCAGAACCGAAATTGTCTGTCCCGCCGGCGTGTAGCGCAGCGCATTGGACAGCAAGTTGGATAGCGCGCGATCAAGCATCAGCCGATCTCCCAGCACTTGGCCTTTGCCTGTGAGCGATAGCTCAATGCCGCGCTCTTCGGCCAGAAGGTGGTAGTAGTCAAACAGCTTGAAGACTACGTCAGCCAGTTCGATCCTGGCCTGCTCGGGGATGATCAGGCCATTATCAGCCTTGGCCAAGAACAGCATGTCATCAATCATCCGAGACATGCGCTTCAAGTCCTCCAGGTTGGAGTACAGATTCTCCTCATAGGCATTGATATCGCGTTTTTTACTCAGCACGACCTCGGTGTGGGTCATCAGATTGCTGACTGGAGTTCGTAGCTCGTGGGCAATGTCGGCCGAAAAATTGGAGAGCCTAACGAAGGCATCCTCTAGCCGAGCCAACATCGCATTGAAGGAGAGAACCAGTTGCTGAAGTTCCCGCGGCACTGGTTCGAGAGGGATTCGCTCCTGTAACGAGCGAGCGGACATCCCGGAGGCCACATGAGTGACTTGCCGCAGAGGCCTAAGGCCGCTGCGAGCAACCACCCAGCCGAGTGCGGCACTGAACAGGGCGCTGATGACCAATCCAATCCAAAACCATCGTTGCAGCGTGTCGAAAAAGTGTGTGTGATTGGTGACGTCAAGAATCAGCAACGCAGTGAGCGGCTCAGCCTGATCGGCTACCGAGATTTGCTCCGTCATGCCACGGTACATGTGTTGGCCGTTCTGCCACTCCCACATGCTCTGCTCATTTGCACGTCTGAAACGCTCAGGTACTTCGACTGCTCTGGGGTCGGAAAACAGTACAGAACCGTCACTGGCCAGGATAGTGGCGGCCAGATCCTGATGGGCTCCCAGCAAAGCTCGCAACTGCGGTAATTCTTCCGAAAGGCTCGCTTCACCGCGAGCATTGTTGAGGATATTTTTGGCGGATTCGAGTTTCTCCACCAGGGCCTGCCGATCCAGCATCTTGAAGTGGTGCTGGCTGAGCATATTGAAACTCAGCCCTGCTACCGTCAGGACTGCAATTACCGCGGACATGAACATCAGGCTCATGCGTGCGGTCAGCGAAAGGTGCTTCATATTCACTCCGGAGCATCCATCATGTATCCCATGCCGCGGGCGGTATGAATCAGCTTGAGATCGAAATCGTCATCGATTTTTGCGCGTAGCCGGCGTACCGCAACCTCAATGACATTGGTGTCGCTGTCGAAATTCATGTCCCAAACCTGAGAGGCAATCAGCGACTTCGGGAGCACCTCGCCGCGCCGGCGCAGTAGCAGTTCCAGCAGTGAAAACTCCTTCGCGGTCAGGTCAATTCGTTTACCGCCGCGGATGGCGCGACGCTTCATCAGATCGACTTCCAAATCGGCAATTTTCATCGTTGTTTGCGTGGGTGAGCCATTGCCTCTACGCAGCAGCGTTCTGACCCTGGCCAGAAGTTCTGAGAAAGCAAATGGCTTGATCAGGTAGTCGTCCGCGCCCAGCTCCAACCCTTTAACGCGGTCCTCCACACCATCGCGTGCCGTCAAGAACAATACGGGGACGTCTTTTCCTGCGGCGCGCACCATGCGCAGCACTTCCCACCCGTCCAGCCCAGGCATCATCACATCCAGGATCAGGAGGTCATAGGACTCACTCAGAGCGTGCTGTAGAGCATCTGTACCGGTCATAACCCGGTCGACATTGAAGCCCGCTTCACTGAGGCCTTGCTGCAGGTATGCACCGGTTTTGGGTTCATCTTCAGCTACCAGTAGTTTCATGCGAGCAGACTCCAAATATCGGGTGGCCTGAGTTTGCAGGCAAACCGCGGCCCCAACCAGAAGCTTACGAAAATGTAATTCTGGCTTCAGCTCGCTGACAGGGTGGCTTGTCTAAGGTGCAAGCATGAGCACTAGGTTGTGCTCTCGGCCCTCGACAGACCAAAAGCAGAGGTGCCGGCCATAGTTTGCACTGATGGAGACTGTCCCATGAAATCGCTGAAACCTTTGCTTCTGGTTGGCTCGCTACTGCTCTCTTCTATGGCTTGGGCCGAGGGGGGCAGCGACCGTGTATTCGAGCGCATCCAGCAGATGCGCGACAAAGCAGAAGTCGTGCTGAACCAGGCGGAGAAGGCCCCGGTCGGCGAGCGGCATGTGCACATGAAGGCGCATATGAACATGCTCGAAGACATCATGAGCCAGCTGCACAACGAGCATCCCGCGCCGAACATGTCTGCCGAAGAGCATCTGGCCTGGATGGAAAAGCATGACAAGTTGGTAGACGACGTGCTGGGTCAAATGATTCGAGAGCACAAGTTGATGATGGCCGATAAGGAATGCCATCAGTAAAGATTTCCCCCATCTTCCAGGCCTTTCGTGATTGCTCCTTTGGCCTAGCGGCGCCTCTATGGCGCCGTGCTTTTTCCCAGCTGACGCAGTTGTAGATTTGGGGGCAGCGGCCTGGCAGCAAGCGAGTAATAGCATGAGATTTCCAGCATCCCAGCGAGGTCTAACCATGAAACGCCTACCCCTCAAATCCCTTTCTTTGATCACCACCGTGGGTTTGCTATTCAGCGCAGCCAACGCGATGGCCAGCCCGGGCCACAACAAAGACAGCATCGGCCAGTCGGGAGATAGTCAGGCAGTAGATCGCACCATCGAGGTACGGATGGGGGACATCTTCTTTGAACCCAAGGCAATGGAAATCAAGGCGGGCGAGACGGTTCGCTTCGTACTGCTGAACGAGGGAGCCCTGCTGCACGAGTTCAACCTTGGCAAAGCGGCATCCCATGCTGCGCATCAGAAAGAGATGGCTGCGATGTTTCAGAACGGCACGCTGTCCCCGACTGCAGCGCATGACATGAGCAAAATGGACCACGCCATGGGCGGCATGAAGATGGTCGGCATGGAGCACGACGATCCCAACAGCGTTCTGGTCGAGCCAGGTGCACGCGAAGAGCTGATCTGGACCTTCTCCGACGCTACTGATCTGGAGTTCGCCTGCAATGTTCCTGGACATTATCAGTCGGGAATGGTCGGTAAGGTGACCGTACGCTGAACTCCATTGATACGCGTCAACTCTGCCTGGCCAGAGCAACCTATGCTGATTCTATGGTCATTGAACCGAGGCTATTGTCATGGATCACACGCACCACACTGGCACTACGGAACCACCTTTTTGGAAGAGCAAGATTGGCATCGCACTGATCATGCTGGCCGTAATCGGCATCTTCTATGTCGCGCGCGAGCATTACGGTCATCTTTCGCAGGCTTTGCCATACCTCATCCTGCTGCTATGCCCGCTGATGCATCTGTTTGGCCACAATCATGGCGGGCACTCCCACTCCAGCGGAGCCGCAGTTTCCAAGGACGAGGATAGGAAGTAACTCGAATGCAAAAGACCTCCTGCCATCATGACCAGGGCCATGCACATCACTCGCACGGCCATCCAGAGAGCCCACGCGATCCGGTGTGTGGCATGGAGGTCAAATCTGATAGTCCTTACCAGGAGAACTTTGAGGGAAGGGCCTATCGGTTCTGCAGTACAAAATGCCAGGAGAAGTTCCAGGCAGCCCCTCATCAGTACATGAGCCATCAATCGCATGCCGGGCACCACCAGCATGCCGCTCCGCCAGAGTACTCAACTCAGGCAGGACTGGGGGCTGAATACACCTGCCCGATGCATCCCGAGATTCGCCAACCGAGCCCTGGCAACTGCCCGATCTGTGGGATGACGCTCGAACCCGTCATTCCAGAGCTGGAGGACGAAGAAAATCCGGAGCTGAAAGACTTTTCGCGACGGTTCTGGTGGACTCTGCCATTGACCGTCATCGTGACCGTGCTGGCGATGGCTGGTCATTCCTTGCAGCTGTTCCATGGAACATCCCAGAACTGGGTTGAGCTGGTTCTGGCAACGCCCGTGACGCTTTGGGGTGGCTGGGTATTTTTCACTCGCGGAATAGACTCCATCCGGCAACGCAGCCCTAATATGTGGACCCTGATCGGATTAGGAACTGCAGCCGCCTACCTCTACAGCGTGGCAGCCACCCTGGTGCCGCAGTGGTTCCCGGCGGCCTTCGTTCAGGATGGACGCATCGGCGTCTACTTCGAGGCCGCCGCGGTGATCATCTCGCTCACGCTGTTGGGCCAGATGCTCGAACTCAAAGCCCGCTCGCAGACCTCTGCCGCCATTAAGTCACTGCTGGGATTGGCCCCCAAGACTGCCCGGCGCATCAGGCCTGACGGCCAGGAAGAAGATATTCCGCTGACCCACGTCCATCTGGGTGACCACTTGCGTGTCCGGCCGGGCGAAAAAGTCCCGGTGGATGGCACCGTGCTGGAGGGCGAGAGCGCTGTCGACGAGTCGATGCTCACCGGCGAGCCGGTGCCCGTCACCAAGCGGGCAGGGGATACCCTCATCGGTGCCACCCTGAACACCCACGGCAGCCTGGTGATGGAAGCGCAGAAGGTGGGCGCCGAAACCATGTTGTCGCAGATCGTCCAGATGGTGGCTAAGGCCCAGCGTTCCAAGGCGCCCATGCAGCGTATGGCCGATGCCGTGGCAGGGTATTTCGTGGTGGGGGTGATCCTGATCGCGATCCTGACATTTTTTGGCTGGGGGGTGTTCGGGCCGGAATCAGGTTGGGTATTTGGCCTGATCAACGCTGTGGCCGTACTGATCATTGCCTGCCCATGCGCCCTGGGCTTGGCAACGCCGATGTCGGTCATGGTCGCGACCGGCAAGGCCGCCAGCAGCGGTGTGTTGTTCCGCGATGCCAGCGCTATCGAGAACCTCTGCAAAATCGACACCTTGATCGTCGACAAGACCGGGACACTGACGCAGGGGCGGCCGGCCTTTCATAGTGCAGAGGGAACCGGGCCGTTCGACTCGGTCAAGGTTCTGCGCTTGGCCGCAAGCCTCGACCAGGGCAGCGAGCATCCGCTGGCGCATGCCATTGTCGATCATGCGCGTGAACAGGGTCTTGCCCTGGTGAAACCGGAGACCTTCGAATCTGGCTCAGGTATTGGTGTACGCGGACAGGTCGATGGCCATCAACTGCAGCTTGGGAACACAGCGTTGATGGAGGAGGCGGGCGTCGATATTACTCCGCTGCGTAACCGTGCAGAGCAACTGCGCCTGGAGGGCATCAGCATCATCTATCTGGCCGTCGATGGTCGCCTGGCGGGTCTCCTGGCCGTTTCCGATCCAATCAAACCGACCTCCCAACAGGCTGTTGCTCAACTCCAGAACGCTGACGTGAAGGTCATCATGGCCACTGGCGATGGCCTCACCACAGCAAGAGCCGTGGCGAAGCAGTTAGGCATCGAGGAGGTGCATGGCGAGGTGAAACCGCAGGACAAGGAGAAATTAGTCGCCGAACTGCAGAGCTATGGCCGGCGTGTTGCCATGGCGGGCGACGGCATCAACGATGCGCCGGCCTTGGCCAGGGCCGACGTAGGCATCGCTATGGGCACGGGCACCGACGTGGCGATGAACAGCGCCCAAGTGACCCTGGTCAAGGGAGACCTGATGGGCATCCTGCGGGCGCGCACCTTGTCGGTGGCCACGGTGAAGAACATGAGGCAGAACCTTGCCTTTGCATTCCTCTACAACGCGATGGGAATCCCGCTAGCGGCCGGGCTGCTGTATCCGCTGACAGGACATCTTCTGTCGCCCTTGATCGCTGCTCTGGCAATGAGCGTCAGTTCAGCCTCGGTGGTTTTCAATGCGCTTAGGTTGAAAGCAACGGACGTTGGCTAGTCTGCTAGACAAGACGATGTGCCTACCTGCAGGGCGATTTTTTAAATGCGCATCTGACCGGAAAATACCGTACGGTAGCTTGCAACTTGACCTATCAGTCGCATCACCTGATGACGAGGGGACGTTCTATGGATCGTTCCCGCTGCGAGTAGGAGACTGACAGTCGTTACCCCATGAGGATTCTCCGTGGCCCGCATTCGCCGACTGCAAATTAGCAACTTCCGGTCTATCCAGGCGCTCGACTGGGTGCCGGCCCCCGGAATTAACTGCCTCATTGGTCCGGGTGACAGTGGGAAGTCCAGCATCCTGGACGCGATTGACCTTTGCGTCGGCGCCCGCCGAGGCGGCACGTTCGGCGACATGGACTTCTTCGCATTAAACGTCGATGTACCCATCACCATCAGCGTGGCGCTTGGCGATCTGCCGTTATCGCTGATGGATATCGATGTCTACGGCGAGTTCTTGCGTGGATTCCATCCCGGTACGGGGGAAGTCGAAGACGAACCGCGAGCGGGGCTGGAGACCGTCATCACCTTGCGTCTGCAAGTTGGTGCCGATTTGGAGCCTGTTTGGACACTTTTCTCCGAGCGCGCGGAGCAGCAGCAACTTGAACGCACTCTTCCCTGGAAAGAACGAGCGGCACTAGCGCCCGCCCGTATCGGCAGCTTTGCGAGCTCGAACCTGTCGTGGAGTCGTGGCTCAGTGCTCAATCGACTTACCGATGAGCGCGCCGAGCTTGGTGCTGAACTGGCGCGCGCCGCTAGGCAAGCAAGAGCGAACTTTGGCAATCAAGCAGCCGAACATCTGACCCAGACGCTTGAGGTCGTGCAACGCACAGCACAGCATCTTGGCGTTTCGGTCGGGGCTATGCCTCAGGCGCTCCTTGACGCACATTCTGTGTCGATTGGCGAGGGGGCGATCGCGCTGCACAGTGAAACAGGTATTCCGCTGCGCTCCCTTGGCACGGGCTCGTCACGCTTGCTAGTGGCAGGGCTTCAAAGGGCTGCGGCCAGCGCCGCGCCAATTGCCCTGGTTGATGAGGTGGAATACGGGCTTGAACCTCATCGGCTCATGCGATTCCTGGACTCGCTGGGTGCAAAGGACGCTGCCGCTCCGTTGCAAGTGTTCATGACGACGCACTCGCCGGTCGCGCTGCGCGAGCTGTCCGGCAGCCAGTTATTCGTTGTTCGGTCAGCACCTCAGCGCCACAGTGTTATGCCAGCTGGGGAAGCCAACGAGGTACAAAGTACCCTTCGGAAGGACCCCGAAGCATTCCTCGCCAAATCCATCATCGTTTGCGAGGGGGCCAGCGAGGTTGGCTTCGCGCGTGGCCTTGACCAATGGTGGGTCAGTCTTGGCGCTACCTCATTCCTGGCCCATGGCGGCGCGTATGTGGACGCCGGCGGGGGAAGCCCCGATAACAGTCTTATCCGGGGAACAGCACTTCTGAACTTGGGTTACCGCGTGATGGTTTTTGTAGATGCCGACAAGCCTTCGACCGCGGGGCTCGCTGAAGCATTCTTGGCCGCCGGCGGGCAAATTCTTACATGGCGACCAGGCCTCACGTTGGAGGACGAGATCTTCCGCCATCTCAGTGAGCAAGCACTCGATGCACTTCTGGCGAAAGCCGAAACAATAGTGGGTGCAGAGCTGATGAACGCACACATTCAGACGAAGTCCCAAGGCCGCGTGACGCTGAACGATATCCGAGCCGAGCGACTCGTGGATGGGTACTCACCTGAGAGACGAGAGCTGCTGGGAACCGCATCCCGTATCCGCAACAGCGGCTGGTTCAAGTCGCTGACAACCTATCAGGAGGTTGCAAGGGACATCGTCGGTCCGTCTTTACAGAACGCCGAACCGGGCTTCATGGCAGTCACGAATCAGCTCTGGACGTTTACAAGTGCCCCCTGAGATTGATCTTTTCGCTATCGAGCGTGGCTCCATAACAGCCCCCGCAGGTTGTGGAAAAACGCAATTGATTGCCGAGACGCTCATCGCGCATACGCAGAGCAAACCCATCCTCGTCTTGACACATACGAACGCCGGCGTTGCGGCCTTACGGGCGCGCCTGAGACGAGCCGGTGTTCCTAACTCCGCATATCGAGTCTCCACCATTGACGGATTCTCGATGCGCCTGATCGCTAAGTTCCCAGCGCGAAGCGGCCATAACCCGCAGATCCTACAGCTGCATCAACCCAATACTGACTACCCGGCAATTCGGGAGGCCGCCATGCAGTTGTTGCAGGCCGGTCACCTCGCTCAGCCCCTTCGCGCCACCTATGCACGGTTGCTTGTCGACGAGTACCAAGACTGCAACGTCGTCCAGCACGCCATCGTGTCTGGTTTGGCCCAGGTGCTTCCGACCTGCGTGCTCGGTGACCCGATGCAAGCCATATTCAGCTTCCGTGGCAATCGACTGGTGCATTGGGCGAATGAGGTGCAACCCCTGTTTCCCGCAGCGGGAGAGTTGAGGATACCGTGGCGCTGGCGGCTGGCTGGAGCTGAGAACCTCGGGCAGTGGCTGCTCGCCATACGGCAGCAACTTCAAGTTGGCCAGCCGGTGGATCTGCGCACGGCTCCGGCAGAAGTGCGCTGGGTGCAGCTCAACGCCGGGACAGAAGTCCAGCAGCGGCTGGTGGCCGCTAGAACCGAGCCACCCAACGCTCGGGGCAGCGTCCTCATCATCGGGGACTCCATCAACGTGCAAGGTCGCCATCAGCTCACGAGCCAGACACCCGGTGCCATGGCCGTAGAAGCCGTCGACCTGAGAGATCTCGTCAACTTCGCCAGGAACTTTGACTTGCAGGGTGCCAATGCTCTGGCACAACTTGTGGAGTTTGCTTCCAGCGTAATGACGGGGGTAGGTGCAGCAAACCTGCGAACGCGCGTGGAGTCGCTGCGTGCAGGAAGGGCCCGAACGTCTCCGACCGCGGCCGAGGCTGCGGCGATCGATTTCGTAGCAGCGCCAACATTGGGGCAAGCGCTCCGTGTGATCGATACGCTCGCTGAGCAGCACGGGGCACGTGTATACCGACCGGAGGTTCTGTACTGCTGCCGGTCTGCAATGCAAGCGGTGGTGGGAGGTGCTGCCGACTTTCTGAGTGCAGCCATTCAAGCGCGAGAGCGCAATAGACACCTTGCCCGACCGATCGCAAGACGCTCTGTAGGCAGCACATTACTTCTCAAGGGGCTGGAGGCGGATGTCTCGGTTGTCCTGCATCCTGAGCTTATGACCCCCCAGAATCTATACGTCGCACTGACGAGGGGCGCAAGGCATGTCGTGGTGTGTTCACCAACCCCCATCCTTACGCCCGTGGTAAGCGGCTGATCCTTTTGTAGCGCTTACGGGCTTGACCTTGCCATCGTGTCAAGGTCGATGCTGTCCGTGCGGTAACTTGAGCCGCGGACGAAATGAGGTGAAAGACATGTTTAGTCTGAGTGTTGCGGGGATGGGCTGTGGCAGTTGCGTGAGCAAAATCACGAAGGCCATTCAAGCTCTGGATCAGGATGCACGAGTAGAAGTGGATCGAGCGGCCGGCAAGGTCACCGTTGAGAGCACAGAAAGTGCCGAATCGATCCGCGAACTCATCCAGGAGCTTGGCTATTCGGCCCAGGTCAGCGCTTGAGCGCTGACCTGCTATCCCACTAAATCTCCAGTTCTGAGAGCTCTTTTAGCCCTGGGATACTGGTGACCTCGTTGGTCATACCTTCTGAACCATCTCGGCCGCGAAGCCAGTTTGAGTGATCGCCTGGCTCGCGCATTTCCAGCGTGTCATAGGAGTACCGCTTGCGCTTGAACAGGCTTTTCAATGCAGCGAACTCGTGGCTTTTTTCGTCTTCTATGCCGACGACTTCTCCTGCAAGCCGCTCCCAGTGACCAACGCCGTCGGCCAGCATTGCCTGATAGGTCTCCGGGTCAAGCAAGGCTTTGCTGTTTGAAATGAATGATGCGGTGAGTCATAGAAGCGCTCGGAGTGGCCAAAGAGAGAGCGCTAGCCTAAAGGTTCCGGGTCATTCGTGTAATAGCTGGCCGCGCTTTAGCAAACCGTCGTTGACCCACAACTTCAACCAGGTCGCGGCTTGCAAGGGAGCTTGCTCGCCATGCGTGGCGCTCAACGACTCGCAGAGTTCAGCGAACGATCCGCCCTCGATGAGAAACTGCAATGCCGAAGCCTCCGCTGGCTCCAGGCTCCGGTACTGGCAGACGAGTTCATGACGCCAAACAAGACAGGCTAGGTTCGTTGGCAGGCGGGTAATATCAGGCAGCAAGCTGCCGGACTTGGCGGCTTTCCACAACTCCAGCGTGTTGTACTGCAGCTGCAACCACCGGGCAGATGCAGTCAGGGAAACCCTGAGTGAAATCCAGTCTTCAGCCGAAAAATCACTGATGGCCTGCAGTGAAAGCACTTCGACGTCCTGAGCATCGAAAGCCAGTGTAAAAGCCCACTCAAGCTCCGCGAGTTCGCGCATCGGCGATAGTTGGGGTTCTTCGACGTAGCTGCTAATGAACTCGGGCAGCTTCTCGCCCAGCCAGCGAATGCTGAAATGTCGTGGTGGCCAGGCGGCCAAGTAGACCAGTGCGAGCTGCTCGAATGATTCGTTGCCGATCCAGTGAAGCAGGGCAGGGAAGTCTTCTCGCAAGACCGCAAGCAGGCGCGAACGGTAAGCGTTGTGGTAGATCTGCAGGCCTTCGAGAGCACTCAGCGCTGTGCTACCTCGGATCTGCTCCAAAAGCTCGTTGGAGGGCAGGGCACTGTCACCTGTCAGGTAAGTTTCAAATGCAGTCTGTAGGGCGATCAGGCTCAAGGGGTGGCCCCCGATATCACAGATTTGGCGATAGCACGGGCATGTGCTAATTCGGACAACAGCTCTTCCAGCGGCGGAAACTGGTCATCCCGCTCGATCAAGGTCGATGTCGGGCCCAAGTAGCTCAAAGTCTTGCTGTAGAGAGACCAAACCGGATCAGCGATGGGCTGGTCATGGGTGTCGATGAGGTACTGCCTGTAATCGCTGTGCCCGGCCAGATGAATTTGACGAATCCGCTCGTGCGGCAATTCCAAGATGAACTGCCATGGGTCGAAATCCTGATTTCGTGCGCTGACGTAGACGTTGTTCACGTCAAGGAGCAATTCGCAACCGGTCAGGAAACTCAGTTCCGAGAGAAACTGCGATTCGCTCATGCTGGACGTCTTCCACTGCACGTAAGAAGAAACGTTCTCCAGCACAATGGGACGTTCCAGAACATCCTGCACTAGACGCACCCGCGCGGCGACATGCAGCAGGCTTTCTTGGGTAAACGGCAGCGGCAGCAGGTCGTGGAGTTGATGGGCGTTGCCGCGACTCCAGCACAAGTGGTCGGAAACCCACTGGGGCTGTATCCGGTCCGCCAGTTGCTTGAGCTGTCGTAGGTAGCCCATGTCCAGGTTATGCGAACCGCCGATCGACAGCGATACTCCGTGCATCACCAACGGGTATTGCTCGCCAATCGCATCGAGAAAGTAGAGGGCCTTGCCACCGCCCACCAGGTAATTCTCGGAAATGATCTCAAACCAGTCGACCGCAGGTCGCTGTTCAAGAATCTGCTGGTAATACTCACTGCGAAGGCCAAGACCGAAACCCAGTGTTTTGCGCTTACTCATTCAAGACTCCAGCAGGGGAGTGGCAGGCACTCCCCGCAACGGCATTATTCGCTGGTCTTGCCACCGGCCTCATCGCACTTGGCCTGAGTCATCAGCTTGAAGCCCTGGCCTTTGCATTCTCCCTGGCCTTTGCAGGCATTTTTGGCGGTCATGCAGTCGTTCTGGCCCTTGCAACCGTTGACGCCGAAGCACTTCACTTCAGCTGCTTTGGTGTCCTGGGCGGCCTGGACAGGCAGGGTAGCAAACAGGCTGGCGGCCACGAGAGCCAGAGCGGCACCGGTAGCGACGTTGGATTTATTCGACATAGTGACAATCTCTCTTAATTGTTGGTGGTCTTATCCGCGGGTGCGAATGACCCTGAGTAGCTTAGGCATCGCTGCCGAGCATGCCCTCTCAAGAAATTCGCAAGGCTTTATGAGGGCATGAAAGACAGTACCGAGCCTTCTGGATGGGCTACAAGAAAGAAATAGCAACCTGACAGAACTGTAATGTTCGGCTCAGGTTGCTGACAGGCCCTCTTAGTTAACGTGACATCGAGCCTAAAGCTCGGCCTCTGCAGTTGCAGGGACCACTTAACTTACGAGGAATACCCAAAATGAAATCGATCAAAGCTCTGCTTGTAGTTACTGCTCTGAGCATCTCCAGCTTGGCAATGGCTGAAGGTGGTGCTGACCGAACCTTCGCGCGCATGGAGCAGGCACGCCAGACGTCTCTGGAGGCCTACCGGGTGGCCCAGCAGCAGAAAGTTGAGGCTCCTGTAGCCAGCAGTCCAACCGAGCAAGCAGAGCACACCAACTGCTGAAGTCATCTACCTTACAGAAATGTAATCACCCGGATGGTTGGGATATGGCAATTTCATACTGCTCATCGTCGGTAAGGCTTGTGCAATGCACCGACGTGGAAAGTTGAGGGGTAAATCCCCGACATTGAAGCAGCCATGAACCCGAGACCGGGCACACCATCACCGGCTCATTTGACGGATTGGACAAAACGGCATGCAAAGCAAAACCACAAGGCGCACCTTCGTCAAAGGCCTGGCAGCCACCGGTATTATCGGCGGACTTGGCCTGTGGCGCACGCCGGTCTGGGCGGTGAACAGCCCCGGCCAGCCCAACGTACTGACTGGTAACGAATTCGACCTATTCATCGGTGAAACCCCGGTGAACATCACCGGCGCAGCGCGCACGGCCATGACCATCAACGGCTCGCTCCCTGGGCCGATTCTTCGTTGGCGCGAAGGCGATACCGTCACATTGCGCGTGCGCAACCGCCTCAAGGAGGACACCTCCATCCATTGGCACGGCATCATCCTGCCGGCGAACATGGATGGTGTTCCTGGCCTGAGCTTCCATGGCATCGCTCCTGACGGCATGTATGAGTACAAGTTCAAGGTCAACCAGAACGGTACCTACTGGTATCACAGTCACTCGGGGCTGCAGGAGCAGGTCGGCGTATACGGCGCGCTGGTCATCGATGCCAAGGAGCCCGAGCCCTTCAGTTACGACCGTGATTACGTCGTGTTGCTGAGCGACTGGACGGATGAAAATCCAACGCGGGTACTGGCCAAGCTCAAGAAACAGTCGGACTACTACAACCAGCACAAACGCACCGTTGGTGACTTCATCGATGACGTAAGCGAGATGGGTTGGTCCGCCGCCGTAGCCGATCGCAAGATGTGGGCCGAGATGAAGATGAGCCCGACGGATCTCGCTGACGTCAGTGGCTACACCTACACCTACCTGATGAATGGCCAGGCACCCAATGGCAACTGGACCGGCATATTCAAACCAGGCGAAAAGATCCGCCTGCGCTTCATCAACGCCTCGGCGATGACCTATTTCGATGTGCGCATCCCGGGCCTGAAGATGACTGTGGTTGCGGCCGATGGTCTGCACGTCAAACCGGTCAGCGTCGACGAGTTCCGTATCGCCGTGGCCGAGACCTACGACGTGATCGTCGAACCAGACAGCGAACAGGCGTATACCGTGTTTGCACAATCCATGGATCGCACTGGCTATGCGCGCGGCACCCTTGCTGTACAGGAGGGGTTGAGTGCACCAGTACCCAGCCCCGACCCGCGTCCGCTGATTGCCATGGGCGACATGGGTATGGATCACGGCAGCATGGGCGGTATGGATCACGGGAACATGGCCGGAATGGACCACGGCAGTATGGCGGGCATGGATCATGGGAGCATGCAGGGTGGCATGGCCGGCATGGATCACAGCCAGATGGCTGGAATGGATCATTCGGGCATGGCAGGCATGGCAGGTGCCATGCAGGCACACCCAGCCTCAGAGACCAACAACCCGCTGGTCGATATGCAAACCATGACACCAACGCATAAGTTGGACGACCCAGGTATTGGTTTGCGAGACAACGGCCGACGCGTCCTCACGTACTCTGACCTGCGCAGCACCTTCCTCGACCCGGATGGTCGCGAACCAAGTCGCACCATCGAGCTGCACCTTACCGGGCACATGGAGAAATTCTCCTGGTCCTTCGATGGCATCAAGTTCTCTGACGCCGAGCCTCTGCGCCTCAAGTACGGCGAGCGTGTTCGCATCACGCTGGTCAACGACACCATGATGACTCATCCGATCCATCTTCATGGCATGTGGAGCGACCTGGAGGATGCGAACGGCAATTTCCTGGTGCGTAAACACACCATCGACATGCCGCCAGGTTCCAAGCGCAGCTATCGAGTGACTGCCGATGCGTTGGGTCGTTGGGCCTATCACTGCCACCTGTTGCTCCACATGGAAATGGGCATGTTCCGTGAAGTTCGTGTGGATGAGTAAAGGAGATTTCTGATGAGCACTTTTATGAAGCGAAATGCCCTGGCTGGCAGCGCAGTCATGTTCAGCCTATTGGCTGCCCTGCACGCACCGGTTTCGTTGGCAGGTGAGGGGCACAGTGAGCACGAACAACATGCTGCCGAGTCGGCTGTGCCCAAGACCGCCAGTGGCAATCACGCAGATCAGTCGAAGGATAAGGCGGCTGGCCAGCATATGGATCATGGCGCCATGGATCACGGAGACATGAAGCATGACGGCATGAATCACGAAAACATGATGGATAAGCATGGCGGCACCGAAGCCGAAGCAGGTTCGAACCATGACCACTAGGTTTTCACGTCCATCTCTCTTGGCGCTGGCTGTGTCGCTGAGTGCGTTCAGCGGCGGCGTTACTTTGGCTGCGGAAGAAATGGATCATTCGGCAATGGGGCACGGCACCATGTCGATGGACCATAGCCAGATGAGCCACGGCGCTACCAAAGCGCAGATGGAGGGCATGGATCACAGCAAGATGGACCATGGTGCCATGCAGGGTGCTTCGGGCAGCATGGATCATAGCCAGATGGGCCACAGCCAGAGCCAGAGCCAAGAAAAGGCTCCAGCCATGGACCACAGCAAGATGGATCACGGCGCCATGCAGGGTGCTTCGGGCAGCATGGATCATAGCCAGATGGGCCACGGCCAGAGCCAAGAGAAGGCCCAGGCTATGGATCACAGCAAGATGGGGCATGGCGCCATGCAAGGACAGATGGAGGGCATGGATCATTCAAAGATGAACCATGGCTCCGCTGAAGCCCCGAGAACCACCAGCCGTACGCCGATTCCCGTTCTGACGGATGCTGATCGCCAAGCGGCTTTCCCGCCATTACCTGGCCACAAGGTTCACGACAGCGCCATCAACAGTTTTTTCCTGCTCGATCAGCTCGAATACCAGGACGCAGATGAGGGCAGCACCCTGGCCTGGGATGCGTCGGGCTGGGTAGGCGGTGATATCAACCGGGTCTGGTTCCGCTCCGAAGGCGAGCGTACCAACGGCGTGACCGAGGATGCTGAATTACAGCTGCTGTACGGCCGCTCGATCGGCCCTTGGTGGGATGTCGTCGCGGGCGTTCGCCAGGACTTCAAACCGGAGTCGCCGCAGACTTGGGCCGCCTTCGGTATCCAGGGCATGGCGCTTTACGCCTTTGAGGCCGAAGCCACGGCCTTCGTCGGCGAGAATGGCCAAACTGCTGCCCGACTGGAGGGCGAGTACGACATTCTGCTGACCAACCGGCTGATTCTCCAGCCAACTGCCGAAATGAACTTCTACGGCAAGAACGATCCTGAGCGAGGTGTGGGGTCTGGGTTGGCCAATACCGAGCTCGGCTTGCGTCTGCGTTACGAGATTGTCAGGCAGTTTGCCCCCTATATCGGGGTTTCCTGGAGCCGCTCCTATGGCAACACGGCAGACATGGTGCGCGACGAGGGCGGTGATGTAGACGAGGCGCGTTTTGTCGCCGGTATCCGGATGTGGTTTTGAGAACCTGACATGAAAAGAACAATTAAAACTTTGGTGGCGGCCGGCGTGGTCGGTAGCACAGCTGTCCTGGCCGGCGCCTACTTTGGCGTGGTCAACGTGGGGGCCGACGATCCCCATTTTCCTGCAGTGCATGCGTTTCTCACGATGGCCCGTGACCGCTCTATCGAAGTCCGTTCGCGGGACATCGAGGTTCCCAACCTGGATGATCAAGCTCTTATTCGCGCCGGTGCGGGCAACTACAACTCCATGTGTATCGGCTGTCATTTGGCGCCAGGTGTGGCGGAGACCGAGCTAAGCCAATCGCTTTATCCTGCGCCCCCCAACCTCGCCAAGATCGGTGTCGATGGCAATCCGTCAGCAGCGTTCTGGGTGATCAAGCATGGCATCAAGGCAACGGGTATGCCTGCGTGGGGCAAGAGCATGGGAGACGAGTACATCTGGGGCATGGTTGCCTTCCTCAACCAACTGCCGACGATGGATGCCAAGCAATACCAAACACTCGTCGCATCCAGTGGCGGCCATCAGCACGGTGGTGGGGAAACGCAGATGCATAACCATGAAGGACAGCACGGCGACAACAAGCCTGGCCATCATGACAATAGTGGCGGTGGCGATGACCATCATGGATCAGGTGATGCTGGAGAGCCTGGTCATCACGATGCCGCGGCTACGGATAGCGAGGGTGGCTCCGCACCTAAGGCAGGTCACCATTCGGATATGAGTGGCGATGACCACCATGCTGGGGATGAGGCGTCGTCCAACGGAGGTGATCATCACGCCGAGCAGGCTCCGAACGCCTCGCCCAAGACCCACACCCACGCCGATGGCAAAGAGCACGTGCATGAAAGCTAAATATCTGGCCTTGCTGGCCGCTCTCTCCGTCACATCTGCAGTTCAAGCAGCTGATGCCCTGACGATTGATGTCCATCGTGATGCCAATTGCGGATGTTGCAAGAAGTGGATTTCACACCTCGAAGCGAATGGCTTCAAAGTCGTCGACCATGTCGAAAGCAACATGTCGGCAGTGAAGCAAAGTCTGGGCGTTGCGCCGCGGTTGGCGTCTTGTCACACCGCGGTGATTGACGGCAAGTTCGTCGAAGGTCATGTGCCGGCGGCTCAGGTCATCGAGCTCACCAAGCGCGATGATCTCGTGGGCATCGCTGTTCCCGGGATGCCGGCGGGCTCCCCCGGTATGGAAGTCGATGGCGTACAGCATGCCTACCAGGTCATTGGCTTGACCAAGGCGGGGTCTGATCAGGTCGTTGCAGAATATCCCGCTCAGTAGTACTGCCTGCCAGCACGGCCGCTTGTGTGTAGTGGCCGACTCTTTTTCATACGCCCTTTAACCTAAGTAAAAAAGGCGCCCGAGGGCGCCAAGGGCTGTCTCCAAACCAAAGGAGCACTACGAGGGGACAGCAGGACCAAGGCGCGAGCGGGCAATCAACCCGCCCGCTTGCCAGGGTTAGAGAACTTCCAGCGGGTACTCGACAATCAGGCGGACTTCATCCAGATCCGACTCGTAATCGGTCGCGCGAGTGGTCATTTGGCGAACACGGAAAGACATATCCTTCAGTGATCCAGTCTGCACAACGTACTTGGCCTCAATGTCCCGCTCCCAGCGCTTCTGGTTGGTCAACGGATCGCCGTTGTCATCACGGCGCATATAGACTTCGTTGGCGTTGCTGTAGTCGGCATCCCAGCCCTGGGCATATCGAGTCATGAAGCTCAATCCAGGCACACCGAAAGGCTCCATATCCAGGTCATAGCGCACTTGCCATGACTTCTCCTTCGGCGAGTTGAAGTCGCTGTACTGGATGGAGTTGTCGAGGTAGATGGAGTCCGATTGGCGCAAGTAGTCGAAGTCATCATCGCCATTGTTGCGCTGGAGACCCACCAGCACTGTATGAGCGCCGAATTGGATGCCGACCTTGCCGCTCCAGATGTTGTTATCGAAGCTCCCGAGGAGCTGCCTCCCTTCATCGACCGCCTTGTAGTAGTTCAGCCCGCCGATCAAGGCGACATCGTCCGCAAGCGGGTAGCTCAGCGTGGTGCCCGCGTAATATTGATTCCAGGCATCCTTGAGGCGGCTGGTGTAGAGACTAAAGCCGATGTTGTCATTAAGCGTGTAATCACCACCGAAATAGGCGATCCATGGCGAGTCCACTTCGCCCGCGTAGAAGGTAGCGAAGCCGTCGCGCATGCTGCTGGTATTGGGTTGGCTCATCGAGTGGAGGCGACCGCCCTGAAGCGACAGTCCTTCCACGCTGCTGTTGACCACGGTGACACCTCGGAAACTCTCCGGTAAAAGCCGTGCATCACCGTATTGGACGACCGGGCTGACGGGAAAGACGTCGCCTACCTTGATCTCGGTATCCATGAACCGAGTTTTCACCGCGCCCCCCAGTTTGGAGTAGTTGTCCTCAGCCTGCCCGAGGCTGTTGTAAGGCATCACGTCGACTGAGCCGCCTGCTCCAGAACGGCCGTCGCCGGTGTCAAGCTTGAGCCCTAGCATGGCAAAGGCATCGACACCAAAGCCTATGGTGCCCTCGGTGAAACCAGACTCGAATCTGCCTATCACGCCATGCGCCCACTCTTCCGAATAGCCATTACCCGAGCTGCTGGACTGGCCTTTGCGGAAGTCACGGTTGAAGTAGAGATTTCGATTGAGGATGGTCAGGCTGCTGCCTTCGATAAATCCCTCGCCTTTCTCGTCGGCGGCCATTGCAGCTTGCCCGGTACTGATGCTCAGAGCGAGTAGAGAAAGTCCTAACAGGGTTCTGTTATTCATAAATGCTCCTGATGTTATTGGCAGTTGTCATTGTGTGGTCGCATATATGTGCCAAGCGCGCCGGGCATAACCAGGCGCGCCTTGGACATATTTCCACATGCCAAATAACGTCAGGGTGACTTGAAAATTACTTTTCAGTCAGCGCGATGTCATTTATTAGTTTTGGTTCCGGCAACCTGTTCCGGCTGCACGGTATTCAAGAATATTCAGATCGCCGTTGGAGTCCTCGTAGGTCATCTGGGCTGGCATCACATTGCAGCTAGAGTCCGTTGAGGTAGTGGCCACGACCCTGGCGATATCGAGCTTCATGCCGTAGCGGTAATGAATAACTTCAGGCGGATTCTTTCCGTTAGCGGCAGCATACTCTTGCATGGCCTGCTCATTGGCCTGAATCATCCGACCATAAACACGATCAGCGCCGCCTTCTGCCAGAGTGGCAGAGGAAACAACCATAGCGGCAAGGGCTGCAATAACTTTGAGGCTTTTCATGTTTAATCACTCCTTCAAGGTGGTGATTAAAATATATCCGCTCAACCTGTCATAAAAATGAAGTCAAAGTTACATCGCCGTAATGCTTCCTGCCGCGTTACCCGGGCGAGTCAGCTTGGCGCGTGGCTTGCCCGGGTTTGTAAAGCTATAGCTCCTGCGGTGCGCGAACCTTCTGTGTACGCTGCCTTCGCATCAGCCAGTACGCGGCCGGCAAAACCAACATGGACATCAGCGGCGCGGTAATCATGCCGCCGACCATGGGCGCGGCGATGCGCTTCATCACTTCAGATCCGGCACCTCCGCCCCAGAGGATTGGCAACAGGCCGGCGATGATCACGGCCACCGTCATCACCTTGGGCCGCACGCGCAGCACTGCGCCTTCACGAATTGCCTCCAGTAGTGCCGGGTCACCGCTGCGCCCGGCATCCATACGTGCATGCCAGGCATTCTTCAGGTACAGCAGCATGATCACCCCAAATTCCGCCGAGACGCCGGCCAAGGCGATAAAGCCGACCCCAGTGGCAACCGACAGGTTGAAGCCGAACCAGTAGAGCAGCCAGATGCCGCCCGATAGGGCGAAGGGCAGGGTTGCCATGATCAGTAGGGCCTCACCGAAGCGGCTGAAGGTCAGGTAAAGCAGCACGAAGATGATCAACAAGGTCGCCGGTACCACCCAGGCCAGCCGTGCATTGGCGCGCTCCAGGAACTCGAACTGACCGGAGTAGGAGACGGTCATGCCAGCATCGAGTTGTACCTGCTCAGCTACGCGTTGCTGCAACTCGCGCACGGTCGATGCCAGGTCGCGCCCACGGACATCGACATAGACCCAACCGGACAGACGCCCGTTCTCGCTGCGCAGCATTGGCGGCCCTTCGGTCAGACTAACCTGGGCGACGGTGCCCAAGGTGATCTGCTGGCCGGCTTGCGTGAGGATCGGCATACGCCGTAGTGCCTGCGGACTGTCTCGCCACTCCTTGGGATAGCGCAGGTTGATCGGGAAGCGGGCCAGTCCTTCAACCGTCTCACCAATATTGCTGCCGCCGATGGCGCCCGATACCACCGCCTGCACATCGGCGATGCTCAGGCCATAGCGCGCCGCGGCCAGTCGATCGATCTGGATGTCCACGTAACGGCCGCCAGTAAGGCGTTCTGCCAAGGCCGAACTCACCCCAGGCACCTCTTTGGCCACGGCCTCGATATCGCGCGTTATGCGCTCGATGTCGACCAAGGAGGTTCCGGATACTTTCACCCCAATGGGGCTCTTGATCCCCGTCGCCAGCATGTCGATGCGGTTGCGGATGGGCGGCACCCAGATATTGGACAGCCCCGGAACTTTTACCGCGCGATCCAGTTCCTCGATCAGCTTTTCGGGTGTCATCCCCGCGCGCCATTGATCGCGTGGTTTGAACTGCACCGTGGTCTCGAACATTTCCAGCGGTGCTGGATCGGTGGCGGTCTCTGCTCGCCCGGCCTTGCCGAATACCCGTGCCACTTCGGGCACCGTGAGGATCATCCGGTTGGTTTGCTGCAGCAGCTGGGTGGCCTTGCTGGCCGGCAAGCCGGGCAGGGCTGATGGCATGTACAACAAGTCGCCCTCGTCCATCGGCGGTAGAAACTCTCCTCCGAGTCTGCTGAGGGGCCAGAGACTGGACAAAAACACTAGCAAGGCCAGCGCTAGGGTCACCTTAGGCCAAGCCAGCACCCACTCCAGCACCGGCCGGTATGCACCGATCAGCCAACGATTCAAGGGGTTCTGTTGTTCGCTGGGGATATGCCCACGAATCCAATAGCCCATCAGCACCGGTACCAAGGTGATCGAGAGGCCAGCAGCGGCAGCCATGGCATAGGTCTTGGTGAATGCCAGCGGGCCAAACAGGCGACCCTCCTGGGCCTCCAGGGTGAAGACCGGGAGGAAAGACAGGGTGATGATCAAAAGGCTGAAGAACAGCGCCGGCCCGACCTCGGCCGCAGCTTCGCCGATCACCCGCCAGTGCGCCTCGCCCTGAAGCGGTTCACCGGGGTGTCGAGCCTTCCAGGCCTCGATGTGCTTGTGCGCGTTCTCGATCATCACCACGGCGGCATCGACCATGGCGCCGATGGCGATTGCGATCCCGCCGAGCGACATGATGTTGGCATTGACGCCCTGGTAGCGCATGACGATGAAGGCCATCAGGATGCCCAGGGGCAGGGTGATGATCGCGACCAGCGACGAGCGCAGGTGCCAGAGGAAGATCAGGCAAACCAGGGCAACCACCGCGAACTCTTCCAGCAGCTTGTAGCTGAGGTTATCGATGGCGCGGTCGATCAATTGAGAACGGTCATAGGTGGTGACCACCTCGACGCCGGCCGGCAAGCTGCCCTTCAGGCTGTCCAGCTTGGTCTTCACCGCGGCGATGGTATCGCGGGCATTCTTTCCGGAGCGCAAGATGACCACGCCGCCTACCACTTCACCCTGGCCATCCAGCTCGGCAATGCCACGACGCATCTCTGGCCCCAGCTGAATGGTGGCCACCTGACCCAGCAGCACCGGAACTCCGCTGGCCGAAGCCCGCAGCGGCACATTGCGGAAATCCGCCAGGCTCTCTAGATAGCCTGAAGCCCGCACCATGTACTCGCGCTCTGCCAGCTCCAGGATGGCGCCGCCGGTTTCCTGATTGGCGCTCTTCAGCGCCGCTTCGACCTCCTGCTGAGTTACCCCATAAGCCACCAGCTTCTGCGGATCGAGCAGCACTTGGTATTGCTTGACCATGCCGCCGAGGGTGGCCACTTCGGCTACGTTGGGCAGGCTCTTGAGTTCGTACTTGAGGAACCAGTCCTGCAGTGCCCGCAGCTGGGCAAGATCATGCTGGCCGCTGCGGTCGACCAAGGCGTACTGGTAGATCCAGCCCACGCCGGTGGCATCCGGCCCAAGGGTGGTGGTAACACCCTCGGGCAGGCGTTCCTGCGCCTGGTTGAGGTACTCCAGCACCCGCGAGCGCGCCCAGTAGAGGTCGGTGTCGTCCTCGAACAGCACGTAGACGAAGGAGTCGCCGAAGAACGAGTAGCCGCGCACCGTCTTCGCCCCCGGTACCGAGAGCATGGTTGTGGCCAGTGGGTAGGTCACCTGGTTCTCGACGATCTGCGGTGCCTGTCCGGGAAAGCTGGTTCTGATGATGACCTGGGTGTCAGATAGGTCCGGCAGTGCATCCAACGGCGTGTTGCGCAGCGACCAGAGGCCCAGGGCGGTGATGAACAGGGTGGCCAGCAGTACCAGGAAGCGGTTGCCGATCGACCAATGGATCAGGCGCGCGATCATGGCTGGTCTCCTTCCTTGCGGAGCTGCTCGATCAGCAGGCCGGAGTTTGTCTGACGTGCGGCGATGCGTACGTGATCTCCTGGCTTAAGTCCCACAGCTACTTCGGAGCTGACCAGAGGAAAAGCCATGGTCATACCTGGCATATTCAGGCTCTCGAAGGGGCCATGCTCCAGGGTGACTTGTTTCCCGTCCAGTGCGCGAATAACGCCGTGAGACACATGCAGCCCCTCCGTGCTGTCCTGTTCTGCATTGCCGGCCAGGATGCCCTGCAGGCTGGCTTCCGAATCGATGAGGAACTGGCCGGAGGTAACGACCGCCTGACCTTCCTCAAGACCGGAAAACACCTCCAGACGCCCATCGGCCTCGCGGCCCAAGGTGATTTCCTGGGGACGGTAGCGTCCGTCGCCTTCGGCCAGCATCACCAATGCACGCTTCCCGGTGCGAATCACGGCTTCACTCGGCACAAGAAGCGTGGATTGTTCGACGGCACTGTTCAGGCGTACGGCGGCGAACATGCCGGGGCGCAACTTACCGGCAGGGTTGGGTAGCTCGCTGCGTACCGTGAGCGTGCGCGTTTGCGGATCGGCACTCGGCAGCAAGGCTATGACGCGGCCCAGCAGCGGTCGATCAGGAAAGGCCGTCAGGTTGGCGCGGATCTCGTCCCCGACCTGGATACTTCCGGCCATGGCCTCGGGTATCGCCGCATCGAGCCAGACACTGGACAGCCCGTTGATCAACGCCAGATCCTGCCCGGCTTCAACGGTCATCCCGGCGCGTACCTGCAAGGCTTGGAGCTCGCCGCTGATAGGTGTGGTGAGGGTTTGCACTGCCCGCGGTTTGCCGCTGCGGCGAACCTGCTCTATCAACGCTTGTGGCATGCCGAGCAGGCGGAGGCGCTCTTGGGCCGCAGTGATCAAGCGGGCGTCACCGGTACGCAGTACCGCGAGGAACTCCAACTGCGCGGCGGACCACTCGGGAATCAGCAGGTCGACCAGGGGTGTTCCAGCTGGCAGTACATCGCCAGGGGCACGCCCGTAAACCCGCTCGACGAATCCGCCAGCGCGGGCCTGGAGGTTCGCTACCTCTCGCTGGTTATAGGCCAGGGAGCCGACCACCTCGATATCCGAGGGCAGTACACCGCGGATCACCGTCGAGGTCCGCATTCCGAGGTTCTGCACGGCTTGAGCGGGGACGCTCAGGACAGACGGATCTTGCTCGGATCCTGCGTATTTAGGGACAAGCTCCATATCCATGAAAGGTGACTTGCCCGGTTTATCGAAGCGCTGCTCAGGCTGCATCGGGTCGTACCAATAGAGCACCTTGCGCTCGTCCGTCGGTGCGGAGCTAGGCAGTAGCTCGTGTTTGGCTTGCCGCTGGGCCAGCCAGTAGCCACCGCCCGCCGCGCCAATGCCCACGGTCAGCACGGCGACCGCAAAACCAAATGTCGATATCTTCATTTCAGGCCCTCCACATAGGCGTAGTACAGGCTTGCGGAGAGCTGGCTCAACTTGCGCTGTTGTTCAATCTGCCGCAGTTGCGCATCAATCAGGTCGCGCTGGGCAGTAATAACGGATGTGAGCTGGCTGTTACCGGCTTGGTAGGCGGCCAGTTCGAGATCGGCACGTTTGCTTGCAAGCGGGATCAAGGTTTTTTCGGTGCGTGACAAGGTCCTGCGCAGTTGCTCAAGCTCGGCAATACCGCCTTCCAGCTCAGCCTGATGGGCGCGCAGTAATGCTTCCTGCTCGGCTTCCATCTGCGACACGCTTTGTTGTCTGGCGTTGATCTTGGGCCCCTGACGTGTGCCTACGAACAACGGCAGGTCGAAGGTAAATTGCACCATCACCATATCGCCGAACTGGTTGTCGCGATTGTTGTAGGCAAACTCAACACCCCAGTCGGGGGTCTTCTCGGCGATGGCCTCGTTCAGCTCGGCGCTAGCCTCGCCGACTCGGGCGGAGGCAGCGCGCAACTCAGGGTGTGAGGCAATGCGTTGCTGCAGGTGCGGTGCCACCAGGTTCAGACTGGGAACACCTCCTTGCAAAGGCTGGTCAGCCTCGTTGCCTATCCAGCGGCGCAGCTTGGCACGAGCTACTGCCACATCGCGATTCAGTTCATCTCGCCGATCTTGTAACGCCAAAGCTTCCTGGTCGGCCTGCAACAGCTCGCCAGGCTGAGCACTACCGCCGGCAATCAGCGATTGCACGGTCGAGCGGAGCATCTCGATCTGACGGTCCAGTTGATCGAAGAGGCCAACACTGCGTTCGGCGTAGTACACATCTAGCCAGCTCACTGCCGTCTGGCGCTTGATCTCCAACTGCATGGCACGCTGCTCGGCCTCGGCTCGGCCTACTGAAGCCTCGGCCAACTGGCGCCGAGCCTGACGCTTGTCACTGTTGGGGACTTCCTGCATGAACCCAATGCGGCGCATGGTCATGGAGTCACGATTAAGCGTGTAACGGTCAGGGCCTTCGATCGGCAGGTTGTCGATGCCTAGAATCAGCTTGGGATCGGGCAGGGCGTCTGCGGGCTCGACAGCCTGCTGTGCCGATGCCACCTGCGCCTGGCGCGCGAGGTTCTCAGGGGCACTCTGCTCGGCCAGAGCTTGGGCTCGTTCGAAAGTTAGGGGCTGCGCCTGCGCGGCAAGCCAGGGAGCTGCCCAGAATGCGGCAGCCAACACACCGAGAAAGCCACGGCGTGGAAAAAGGAAAGCGGACATGCTTTCGCCTCCAATGCGATTGATCGAAGTCGCGACTACGAAACGTGACCGCGACGATGCGCCTGACTGTAAGGCGCGGGATGATCACTGCATTAGACGAAACGAGGAGGGCGCCAGAGTCCTGCGGGCTCTCGCTTAATCACCGACTGGGTCAGCAATATCTCGGGGCGTGAGGGGAGAGGGGATATGCTCTTGATCACGGTGGTCTGGAGAAGTCCTCCGGTCTTGCATTCCTGGCCGGGTTTGCAAGGGGACTTCTTGGCCACCCCATCAGACTTGTCCATTTGCTCGCAGCACGGAGCATCGGCCATTGCATGGCCCTGATGATCGGCGCTCTGCATCGGGCAAGGTTGTGCCGGCATGCTGAAAGCCACACCGCCGAAGGTCGGCAGCACGAGGCTAGCAATCATTAGCAGGATCAATCCAATCCGACGCACAGCAATTCACCAGGCGGGGCAATAGGCCGACGATAGCAGATTGCCCCCGAGCCATGAATGCTCCTTTTGACGATAACAGCACTTCGTTGATTTGGATCAAATAGAGTGTCTAGGGAAGGTCTGAAGTAACCCTGTATTTCCGGTCGACTTCAGCCCTCGCTGCTTTTGAAAGCGGGCCGTCGATCAAAATCGACCAGGTAACCCGCTCAGTTCTTCGTTTTTGGCCGCCGCGAGCACCTCGCAGCAGCCATTTTCCGCATTACAGGTGCACCTTTCCTGCGGTAGTCAGCAAATGTCGGCGCGCCATCCATAGGTTCGACAGCGCGAACAGCGTCACCAGCTGAGCGGTGTTCTTGGCCAGGCCACGGAAGCGCACCTTCACGTAACCGAACTGGCGCTTGATCACTCGAAACGGGTGCTCGACCTTCGCTCGCACTTGTGACTTGGCCTTCTCGATCTTGCGCTTGGCTTTGTACAGGGCGCTGCGTTTATCGAGCTTCTTGTAGGTGCTGCGGCGTGCTGCGACCTGCCAGATCACTTCGCGGCCAGCATGTTCGGGGCGCTTTTCGACGCCGGTGTAGCCGGCATCGGCGCAGACGACGTTCTCGTCACCGTGCAGCAGTTTGTCGACCTGGGTGATATCCGCCACGTTGGCTGCCGTGCCTACCACGCTGTGTACCAGCCCCGACTCATCATCTACGCCGATGTGCGCCTTCATGCCAAAGTAATACTGGTTCCCTTTCTTGCTCTGGTGCATTTCCGGGTCGCGCTTGCCGTCCTGGTTCTTGGTCGAGCTGGGCGCGTGGATCAGTGTGGCATCGACGATAGTGCCCTGGCGCAGCGACAGGCCGCGATCCCCCAGGTAGCCATTGATGATGATCGGGTGGTTGTGATTGTGGTCGCAGTGGGCAAGCGTGAACGAAGTGCAGCTTACAAGGCAGCAGGTAAGCGTTAGCTACCAGGGAAAAAGAAAAAAGAGGGAGCCATTGCAGGCAGTCTTTCGACTACCCACGCTGGCTCACTGTTCAAGGGTTCATTCTTACTTTCTGCTTCCGGTAGATCCAGCACGCCAACACCACGGCAATCAGCAATGGTGGAAAGCGCACCATCAGAATCATCAGCAGCAATATCGCCAGACAACCGGCCAAGATCCCGGCAAACATGAATGCCGAGGCAACAGTCCGTAGCAGCAGTTTCATTGGCACCTCCTTACAGGTAGCCGCGCTCAGCCAACGACACACAATCCTCCTGGCCTACCACAACGTGATCGAGCGTTCTGACTCCGACCAGATTCAGTGCGTCCTGCAGTTTCGTGGTGAGATTGCGATCCGCCTGGCTGGGCTCGGGATCACCTGAGGGGTGGTTGTGTACCAGGATGATTGCCGCTGCGTTGTGTTCCAAGGCGATCTTCACGATTTCCCGTGGGTAGACGCTGGCTCCATCCAGGGTTCCGCGAAACACTTCCTCGAACGCAATCACCCGGTGTCGGCTGTCGAGCATGAGCAGTGCAAAAACCTCGTGCTCATAATCAGCCAGCAGCGTCTGCAGGTGACTGAACGCCTCCTTAGGCGAGGTCAGTGCACGTCCCTTGCGCAGGCGCAGACTGGCCAGTTGCCTGGCCATCAGCAGGATGTCGTTTTCCGTCACCGGCGACTCGACCAGGTAGGTGCCGGTCGTGTCACTGGCTTTCAGCTTGTGCAGGCGCATGGCGGCCTCCTTGGTCTCGGTCTGTGGGTGGGGTTTGACGAGCAGCTTGTGCATCGAGCTTTTCAGTCAGGCTGGGTTTGGTGGGGTTGAGTTGCGAAATTGTTGCTGCAGCAGGGGCTTCACCCTCGGGGTAGAACTCTTCCACGATGGCGCTGACATCCTCCTCGCTGTCTTCGAATGCTCCGTTGCCAAAGCCGCGTCGTGCTGCCTCATCCAAGGCGGCTTGATCGAAGCCTGCAGCTTGCCGCCGCGAATCGAGTTCACTGGCGGTCACCAGCGCTTCAGCCATGTCCATGCCACCGCGTACTGTCAGGTCGGCGTAGAAGATCGGCGTGCCATGGCTCTGGCGAGTGGACTTGCCACGCAGGCGCAGTTCCAGCGGTAGGCATGCCAGGCGGTTGCCCGAAATGGCCTGGAAGTAGTGCAAGCGAGCGGCCAGGGTGCGGATGCTGTTGAAGCCGGTGGTGCGGAAGACAAAGCTGCCCAGCGGATCCTCATCGCCAATGACTACATTCAGCCGGCCATAGGGCTTGCAGGCACTACCTTTCGCCAGTGGGCAGGCATCCGGCGACGGGCAAGGCAACGACTGCATACCATCCTGAGTGACCCGCTTGCAGGTCTCGCCATTGCCGACGCAGACGGGGCGTCCGGATTGTCGGTCGAACAGCGTGTAGTCGGCTCGGAAATTCAGCTCCGGCTCGTTGAACAGCAGGCGTACCGGAATGCTGCGCAGCTTGTCGTCCTTGCCCTGACGCAGTTCGTCATTGAGCGGGTGCAGCAGCCAGCCATCCTTGCCTTGCACCTGGGACGTGATAGTGAACTGGTCATCTTTCTCCGGCAGGCGCTTGCCGTTCTTCTCGATGACCTTGCCGATGGAAATCCGCCCGAGTACCGGCGGGGTGATAGCCAGACCTTTGAGCATGGTGAGTCTCCTGGAAATGAAAAAAGGCCAGCCACGCAGTGCGAACTGCATGGTCTGGCCAAGGGAGGGAAGGGATGGAAGTGTTGGGTTTCAGCCGACCAGGAAGCGCCGTGCACCCGGTTTCAGCAGTGGGTACTTGGCCTGCAGGTAGGGCTTGTCTTGGAGCAACTGCACGACATCGAGACCGATGCTGTCCTTGGCCTTGCGCCAGGAGACGTAGCCGCTGGAGAACTCCGCCCGACTAGCATCGCCCATGGCTTGCTGCAGGATCTGCTTCAGTTCAGCCTCGCGCTTCTCTTTGTCGGCAATCGACTGACGCACGGCTTTCAGCTCGATGTACGCAGCAGAAAGCCCCGCATGCTGGCTGAAGTCGACGACCTGGCCGTTGTCCTCCGGGTAGAGGCAGCGCAGCGCCGACTCGGCCGAAGCCGTGCCGTCAGCCGGCGGTGGCGTATCCGTCTCAACGTAGTGCCAGAATTTGCGCTCCAGCTCGATCAGGCGAGCGATCATCTGCTCGTCCCGTTCGATACGGTGGATCTCCAGCGTCTGGCCACCCAGCAGCACGGCCACATCCGCCGCCTGCTTGCCGGTGACGGCGAGCTGGTGCATCACCTGCAACTGCACATACTCAGGCACGCCCTCTTTCCAGAGGCGTGCCCCGTTTATGCCGGCTGTCTTGCATTCGAGGATCTGTACATCGTCAGCCCCGATCACCTCGCGGTCGATGTTGGCCAGCATCCAGGGCAGCTCCGGATCCGCGTGCTGCAGCACGGCGTTGATGCGCCGTACCTTATTCCTAGTGCGCTTGCTGTAATGCCAGGCCACGATAGGCTCCAGCACATTGCCCCAGTACATCGGGCTTTCCTCATCCTGAGGATCAGCCTTCGGCATGCCGGCATCACGCCCCGTCTTTTCCATCCACAGCTCCAGTTGCGACTTGTACGGGTTCAGACCGACTGCTGCCGCAGCGTCCGAACTACCGATACCTTGCTTGCGGATCTGCAGCCAGTCCTCGCGCGGCAGCTCCTTGGTGCTGACCAGGCGCAGAGCCGGACGGGTTTTGCTGGTGCTGCGATTCAATGAAGTGGCTTTCATAGCGTTCACCTTGCAGAAATAGAAACGCCCGACCTGCAACGAAGCGGGTCGGGCGTTATGGGGGGGGTAAATGGTCAGGCGACCAGTTGCAGAGCTGTATCCAGGGCGCGTTGCTTGATCTGTGCGCCCTGGCCGAACCAGGCGGAGTCGAGGCGATACTCCGTGCTGCGTGCCCGGCGCTCGTGATCGACGTACTCGGTCACGGCATTGAGCAGGCCCCAGGCCGTGCCGCGTGCCGAGTCCAGCTGGCTGCCGCGACCTCGGCCTTCGTACAGCTCCTGCACCTTGCGCAGTGCGCGCTCGTTGGGCAGTTGCTCCGGCAGTGCGCCGGTCGGGCTGGTGTCGCACATCACGTTCATGAAAAAGCCCAAGGCCTCATGCCACTGCACTTTGCGTTCAGCCAGGTGGCGCATGCGGTACATGAAGTCGTCCCATTGCGAGACGGCGATGCCAAGCTGCTTCTTCACCAGGTCGCCGTCGAAGCGGGTGCTGTGCGGCACCTTGATCGCACGGCTGGTGCCGTCCATGGCGATGGTCAGCGTGTTGTTGCAGACTACGCGGATGGTGGTAGGCGTTGCTGTAGTGGCCAGGGTGCCGTCGCAGGAAGTGGCCAGCAGCAAATAGCCATTCACCTGGTCGTTACCCTTGAGTGCAGCGCCCTGTCCGGTACGCGCCAGCGCCCAGAACTTGCGCCCGCCCTTGAGCACGCCAGCGGTTTCCAGCTCGTAGCCGGAGACCTCGGTCAGATCCCGGTAAAACTCCAGCACATCCTTGGGCTGAACGGTGTGGTAGCGCTGCGAGACCACCGACAGCGGTGCCTTGCTGTCCGAGCGGTAGAGCACTTTCTGCTCCGGGAACGAATGGATCGCGCCCAGATGGCCGATGGCGTCCGACTTGAAGTGCACGGGGCTTTCCAGAATCTGCCAGTCCATGCCGGCTTCGCGTTGCCAGACTTCGATGGGTTGTTTCTGCGGCAGGTTGTTGCCCAGGCCGTGCCACGGAGTAGCGCCAACGTAGGCCATTTGTTCGATTTGATGAGCCATGACGAATTTCCTTTGAGTGCAGGCCGGCATAAAGCGCCGCGCAGAGCGCAGCACCGGCAATCAATGAGAGATAAGGAAGGGCCGGATCAGGCCGGTAGGTTGAAGCGGTGACCGCAGAGCAGGCAGAGGTTGTGGGCCAGTACATGGCGGTCGAGCGACTCGCCGAGCTGCGCGCCAATCGCACAACCACCGACGCCTCCGGCCAGACCGCCGAGAATGGCGCCGGAGACCGAACCGAGGGTGATGCCGACAGGGCCGGCGATTACGCCAAGCGCTGCGCCGGCCTTGCCGCCTGCCAGAGCAGCACTGATGCCTCGTGCGAGACCACCGACAGCGCCGATGGCCGCGCCAGCTTTCATGGCGTGATGGAAAGAAGCGACTTTGGGGGAGTGACAGCGGGGGCACTGCAATGACATGGGGCGAACCTCCTTGGTGCTGATGTCATTGCGGTAATGTGTTGCTGAGATTTTTTTGAATCGAATGGCTGCTTTTCAGCAGCGCTAACTGAGTGCGAACTGGCTGGAGTCGGCCAAAAGCAGCCATTAGCCAGCCAGACATGTAGGTGTCCGCTGATACAGAGTTGACGTATTCGTGCCCCCTATTGGTTGATGCGTCGACGGAGCGCACAAAAAAGTCACCATTCACAGGAGCTTTAGCGCTGAATCTTCAGGTGAGCCAAAAATTGAATCGGGGGAGCCCAACGCCCCTAGCGTGAGTTGGGCTGGCGCATGAGAGTATTCATACCGTACGGGAACAGCATGCTGCCCGTGGAATAAGTGTGAAGTCTCAGCGCTGTGGCATGCCCATATGCTGCTGATGCTGCATCATCTGATCCATCATCATCTGTTGCATGCCCATGTACCTGTCCATCATGTATTGATGCTGCTTCATCTGCTCAGGCGTCATCTGGGAGTAGTGGCTGCCCATTTGATCCCAGCCCATCATGTGGCCCCCACCCATCATCTTACCGTTACCCATCATGTGGCCCCCGCCCATCATCTGACCGTCACCCATCATATGGCCGCCCTGCATGCCCCCTCCGCAGCACCCCATCATTCCGCCGCCACGCATTCCGTTCATCATGTGCATTCCTTGCTGCATCATGGTTTGGTGCTCTTGCATCAGTTTCTGACGCTGTGCAGGGTCGCTTGCTTTCTGAATTTGGCTCATTTGCTCCTGCATTCTCTTCAGGTTTTCTTGTGCCTTCGCCATCTCTTGATCAAATTGCTCAACGCTCATTGGCTGCTGTTGAGCCTGGCTGGTGGTACTGGAGTCCTGCTGCGCAAAGGTTAAGGCCGGAAAAAGCGCAGCCGCCAAAGCGAAGGTGGCGAGTTTTGGTGCTTTCATTGCTCAGTTCCTTGCAGGTGAAAGTGGGTCGTGGGGTGAGTCACCAGTAGTCAATATAGACCTCGAAGACGGGTGTAGCCTGATGCAGGTCAAAAGTTGATCCCGTACCTGCTACAGGTTGTATTGAAGCTGCTCCGACCAAGGAGGTTGCCTGCGTGAGCGAATTTTCAGTGGCCAAGATGGACTGCCTTCTGGATGAGCAGCCTGCCTGGGCATGTCGTGCTTCAGTAGTTAAAGCCATTTGCCGCCAGGACTGCCCAGCGGCGCTGACGATGGGCGTAAAACAGGCGCGCAAAAAGCCACACGAACGGGGTGAGGATGCCGGCATCGATAGTCACGCGATCTCGGTAAAGCGTTCCGCCACTCACTTCTTGTGCCGTAATCAGGTGATCCCACTTATTGATCAGCGGGCTGTAGCCGTTGTCTCTGAGCATGAAGGCCTGAGCGTTTTCCGTCTGCGGGTAGGTAGTCACAATTGCCTGACGGCCAATGGGAAGTACGCCGAATAGCTTCAGCTTGACCCAGTAGGTGCCCTCGCTCCAGGTATCAGGAAACTCAGCCGGATCCAGCGGGCTGAAACTCAATAAGGGTGAAGCAACCTGACGCAACAGGCGTGGTTTGCGCACCTGGGCGATCACCTTTGCGAGTGGGCACGGCAGCTGGGTGGCGAGATCGACTTGCATGGGCGCAATTACCGACTGGACAGGTTTTGCTCGTCACTCGCAAGCAAGGTCTGGAGTTCTTCAGGAACCGGCATGGGCTTGAACGCACTGATTCAGGAGCGGCCTGTATTGCCGAGGGGCACCCAGATTTTGGAGAACAACAAGGCCGCGAAAATGCGCGGTATTTGCCCGGCCACCTCGCGATAATCGCCAATTTGCCAGCCGAGCGTGAGCATCAGCCAGTGTGACCTGGCATGCAGCAAAGGTTGGCGCTGAGTCAGGATGTGCGCGCGCTCCAGCCATTGAAAGGCATCTGTACTGCGCTGTTCCTGCATGGCCTGCCGGGCCTGCTGAAAGGCTTGTTCAATTGCGAGTTGCAATGCTGCTTTCATCTTCAATCCTCCAACCCTACTTTTTAAGCAGGCGCAGGCCGTTGAACACCACCAGCAGACTGACTCCCATGTCTGCAAAGACGGCCATCCACATCGTCGCCTGCCCCGTTAAGGTAATGGCGAGAAACAGGGCCTTGATCCCTAACGCCAGCACGATGTTCTGCTTGAGGATGGCGGCGGTCTGTTGAGACAGGCGGATGAAGGCCGGGATCTTGCGCAGGTCGTCATCCATCAAGGCCACATCCGCAGTTTCGATGGCAGTGTCTGTGCCTGCGGCGGCCATGGCGAAACCGATTTCAGACTTCGCCAGCGCCGGCGCATCGTTGATGCCATCGCCGACCATCCCAACAACGTAGCCGCGCGCTTGCAATGCTTCAACGGCCTGCAATTTGTCGACTGGCAGGAGATTGCCGCGTGCCTCGTCGATGCCTACCTGCTGTGCAATCGCATCTGCGGTGTGCGGGTTATCGCCGGTCAGCATTGTGGTCTTCACGCCAAGCGCGTGAAGTTCCTCAATTGCCTGGCGGCTGGAGTCCTTGACGGTATCGGCAACGGCGAACAGGGCAATGGCACGCTGCGGATTGCACAGCACCACCACTGTTTTACCTTGGCGTTCGAGACGCTCCAGCGTCGCTTCCAGCTCGGGTGAGCAGAGGCCAAGCTCTTCCACCAGACGGTGGTTACCCAGGTGGAAATCTATGCCTTCGATGGTGCCTCGAACACCTCGACCCAGTAGGGCTTCGAATCCCTCAACGGCAGCAAACGTCAGGCCATTCTCAGTGGCATGCTTGGCTATTGCCTGCGAAACCGGGTGGTCAGAGCGACTGGCGAGACTGGCAGCATGAGTACGGTAGAGTTCTGAGTCCTGTTCAACCAACGGCATGTAATCGGTCTGTACCGGCTTGCCATGAGTAATGGTTCCGGTTTTGTCGAGTGCCAGGACGCCAAGCTTGCCACCGATTTCCAGATAGACGCCGCCTTTGACCAAAATGCCTTTACGCGCCGCCGCTGCCAGGCCACTGACAATGGTGACGGGCGTCGAGATGACCAAGGCGCAAGGGCAAGCGACCACCAGCAGCACCAAGGCACGGTAGATCCAGTCGTACCAGGGCTCGGCCATGAAGAGTGGCGGCACAATGGCGATAGCCAGGGCGAATAGGAATACGACAGGGGTGTATACCTTGGCGAACTGATCGACAAAGCGCTGGGTCGGCGCACGTGAACCCTGCGCCTCTTCGACCGCGTGAATGATACGTGCCAGCGTGGTGTTGGCTGCGGCGGCCAGGACGCGGTATTCCAAGGAGCCGGCTTCGTTGATGGTTCCTGCAAAAACCGGATCGCCGATGGTTTTCTCTACAGGCAGGCTTTCCCCTGTGATGGGCGCTTGGTTGATGGTGGAATTCCCGGAAGTTACCTCGCCATCGAGACCGATTCGTTCGCCCGGTCTTACCCTGACCAATGCGCCTACGGCGATGGTTTTAACGTCAACTTCAAGCCATGTGCCATCGATCTGCTGCACCGTGGCGCGCTCCGGCGTCAGATCCATCAGGCCGCGTATGGCATTGCGCGCCCGATCCAGCGACTTCGCTTCGATCAACTCGGCGACAGAAAAGAGGAACATGACCATGGCCGCTTCTGGCCATTGTCCAATCAGCACCGCACCGGTCACCGCGATACTCATCAGCGCATTGATGTTCAGGTTACGGTTCTTCAGCGCGATCCAGCCCTTTTTATAGGTCGTCAGGCCGCACAGCAGAATGGCGAGCAGCGCCATGCCAGCCACAGCCCAATCTGGCGCAAGCTCGGCAAAGTGGATCACTTCCGCCGATACGGCGGCCACGCCCGATAGCGCCAAGGGCCACCAGGCCTTCTTGCGCGGGGTGCTTTGCGTTTCTTCTTTTGCTGTTGCGGAACCCTCAACCACTGGCGTGAAACCAAGCTCGCGAATAGCTGCCAGTGCTGCTGGCAGTGCTTCTGCTGAGTGGCTGAGCGTCAGTACGCGCTGAAGCAGGTTGAACTCCAACGCACTGATGCCGGGTAGCGAGGTCAGCTTGTCGCGGATTAGCTTTTCTTCCGTTGGGCAGTCCATCTGTTCGATTTTGATGCGGGCTTGCCCTTCAGCAGATAGCGGCTCTGCTTGCATACCCAGGGACGAGATTGCCGCTTCGATAGGCGCGGTCGACGGCAAGCTGTGCCATACCCCAAGAATCCGATTGATCAGGTTGAAGTCGAGCTTATCTATGCCTGCGAGCTTGCTCAGTTTGTCCTGAATCAGCGTCTGCTCAGTAGGGCAGTCCATTTGCGCAATGCGGAAGCTGCTGAGCCTGGAGCCGGTTACGGCATTTACTGCTGTAGCCGCTGTGGCAGAGCACTTGCTTGCTTCGTTGGAGTCACAGCAGACATCCTTTGAAACCGCTTCAGGTTTGTATTCGTCACCGCAGCAGCCAGCCATGAAGGTATCCTCGTTGAACAGTTGTGCAGAGTGAACACCCTGAAGCCACTACAGGGTCAAGCGTTTGCTGAAGAGGTAACTCATGAAGATTGGAGAGCTGGCCAAGCTTGCCGATTGCCAAGTTGAAACGGTTCGCTATTACGAGCGCGAGGGGCTGTTGCCCGCTCCGGCCCGCAGCGAGGGTAATTACCGCCTGTACAGCAGTGAGCACCTTGAGCGACTTACGTTCATCCGTAACTGCCGAACACTGGACATGACCCTGGACGAGATCAGAAGCTTGTTGGCGCTGATGGATCGGCCAGAGGGGAACTGTGAGGGTGTGAATAGCTTAGTGGATGAGCACATTGAGCATGTGCAAGCGCGCGTGACCAGCCTGCTGGCCCTGCAACAACAGCTGGTTGAGTTACGACACCGTTGCGCCTCTGAGCGCGGCGTAGACGAGTGTGGAATCCTCCAGCGCCTGAACACCACTGGCGGTGTCAGTGCGCTTCCGGATGATGGCCACACTCATGTTGGGAAAAGCCACCGCCACTAAACATGCGCCACCACCTGCCATGCGAGGCACGCTACATGGCAGGTGGTGAGTCTGGCTCAGCTGTATGCAGACGGTTAGCGCTTATTTGCTTTGTTCGACTTCAGCTTTGACCAGATCAATCAGTGGCTGCGCGCCGAAACTCAATAGCGGCTTGCCATTCACAAAGAACGTGGGCGTCTGGCGCACGCCAGCAGCCTGGGCATCCTGAGAGTCCCTTTTCAGGGCCTCGGTGATATCGCCAGCCATCATCTCCGCACGGGCCTTTTCCACATCCAAGCCTGCCGCTTCAGCAGCTTCCCAGGCCTTCTGCACCAGTGGGTCACTGTGCCATTGCGGTTGCGCCACCATGAGTGCTTCCAGAACAGGCTCGAAGACCCCCTGCTTGCGTGCAGTTTCGAGGATTCTTGCTGCTGTTTCAGAGCCTTCATGGAAGAGGACGTAACGCAGCACCAGGCGCACATCATTCGGGTTGTCAGCCAGGATCTGTTTCACTACTGGAAAGAAGGCGCGGCAGGCCTCGCAGGACGGATCGAAGAACTCAACGATGGTTACGGGCGCATTGGCGGTGCCGATAACGGGCGAATGGAAGCGCACCAACGAGCTAGCCACTGGAGCAACTGGCGGGGTCTCTTCACTTACCGAATATCGATCATAAAAGAATGCCGCAGCAGTGAAGCCGAGCGCAGTAAGAATGCTGATGACGAGGACGATTGCACGTCTGCTCATAGGGAAGACCTCCGACGGATGAGAACAAGAAGAACAGCGATAAGGGTGAATGCGACCAGCGAAAGCAGTGGCAGAGGGACGCTGCCGAAAATCGTCATGTCAGCGCTGGAGCAGGACGGGCCTGCCCCGCAGGGCTTGATGCTCTCCGGTATGGCCCCAAAGTAGAGCAGGCTGTGGTAGAGCGCGATGAGCCAGCCCACGACGGTAACCGGCAACGCATAACGCCAGACCCCGAAATCCGAGGTGTAGCAACCAACGGCCAGAATCACGACCAGTGGAAACATGAATGCGCGCTGGAACCAGCAGAGCACGCAGGGCGTTTTGCCCATGACCTCGCCGATGAACAAGGCGGCTAAGGTCGAAACCAACGCAATACCCCAGGCCATAAGCAACAGGCTCCAGGGGCTGGGAAAGCGAGTGTTTGTCTCTGTTTCCATCATGGTTGATATCTACCCTCTACAGAGGTGGGTGGCACGGGAACTACCGTCGACGCGATATCGTTCGTGGTGACGTCTTGAGCCAGTGCATCTGCCATGCCCATGAGCATCAGCACGATAGCGAGCAGTAATAAGCGCATCGGGCGGCGCAGGTGCGCAAACAACGCCCCTGGCTCGCGCGGAGAAAGCGATTGCATAAGTTGATCCTGGATTGCAGTGGTCTTTAGCCGCAGTGCGGCTGTGCTTAGATCACGCGGCTGGATCGCGGAGGGCGCTCAATCAAGTAGACCAGGCGAGTTGGTGCGGCTTCATCCGGCAGGGTAGTCAGGATGTTGCTTTCTGCCTGTGCTGGCAGGATAAGCAGCGGCCCAAGGTAAGGGGTCTCGTGCACATGGTCGGCAGTCATCGGCGAGTGCTGGTGACCTGCACAAAAGACGCAAGAGGGGGCTGCCTCTGTGAGCAAGCTACTGTGCGCGGCTTCGCTCTTGAATCCCGCTTGCGGCTCTGCACCAACCAACAGGGAAGACATATGCCAACCCATGACCAGCAGCAATGCCAGGCTCAGTGTAAGCACTACTTGGATTGTGACCTTACGCCTGGGCATCGGGATGATGTCGATATGTATAGAGGTGAGAGGTATTTGCTCCGACCCTCATGGGTATGAAGATACGGTCGCCGTACGAATTCTCCGCAATGAGACCATTCTCGGGGAGTAGGCACAAGCACCATGGCGATACCTGTGCGGCTTAGGTGGGGCGGGCTAGGATGCATGATGGTGTAGTGGTCTACTAATCCCGGACACCCATTTAGGGCGAGAATGCTCGCCATAGAGAGGTGTCTGATGACCAAGCAACGTCGTTCTTTTACGTCCGAGTTCAAACGAGAGGCCGCTGGTCTGGTGCTCGATCAGGGCTACAGCCATATCGATGCAGCCCGCTCGCTGGGGCTGGTTGAATCGGCGCTTCGTCGCTGGGTGAAACAGCTCCAAGAGGAGCGCCAGGGCGTTACCCCGAAGAGCAAAGCATTGACTCCCGAACAGCAGAAAATCCAGGAGCTGGAAGCCAGGATCGACCGACTGGAACGGGAGAAAGCGATCCTAAAAAAGGCTACCGCTCTCTTGATGTCGGACGAGTTCAATCGTACGCGCTGATAGACCAGTTGAGTGAGCGGGAGTCGGTGGAAGTGGTCTGTTCAGCGTTCGACGTGGTGCGGTCTTGCTACTACGCCTATCGCCTACGGCGCTGCCGTGTTGATGCGCGCCGCGTTGCACTGCGCAGCCAGGTCAACCAGCTGTTCAACCAGAGTCGAGGATCGGCTGGTAGCCGAAGCATTCTGGGCATGCTGCGTGAAGATGGCGTAAGCATTGGCCGCTTTCGCGTGCGTCGGTTGATGCGCGAGTTGGGCTTGGTCAGCAAACAACCAGGCTCGCACGCGTACAAGCAGGCCACGGTTGAACGACCAGATATCCCGAACCGGCTGAACCGCGAGTTCACCACTGAGCGCCCCAATCAGGTGTGGTGCGGCGACATCACCTACATCTGGGCGCAAGGCCGCTGGAATTACTTAGCGGTGGTGCTGGATCTGCATGCACGACGAGTAATTGGCTGGGCATTCTCCGCCAAGCCGGATACGGAGCTGGTCATCAAGGCGCTGGATATGGCCTACGAGCAACGAGGCAAACCGCAGCAGGTGCTGTTTCATTCAGATCAGGGTAGTCAGTACGCCAGCCGCCTGTTTCGACAGCGGTTGTGGCGATATCGGATGGAACAGAGCATGAGCCGTCGAGGTAACTGCTGGGACAATTCGCCAATGGAACGGTTATTCCGCAGTCTGAAGTCGGAGTGGGTTCCGCCGACCGGTTACCTGAAAGCCCAGGAGGCGCAACGGGACATCAGTCACTATCTGATGCATCGTTACAACTGGGTCAGGCCGCATCAATTCAACGACGGGCTGCCGCCCGCCGTTGCCGAAGAAAAACTTAACCCACTGTCCGGGATGGGTTGACCACTACATGGAAAAATCAGGGTAAGCGGATTAAATGGTTGATCTTACCTTTGCATGAGAGTGAGACAGACCGGCATCTCATCGGATTATCTGGTTGATGCTTCACCTACTGCTGGTGCATGTTTCCTTCGCTAATTCCAGCAAGAACCCCACACGCCTCAACTTCCCGGTCATCGTTGCAACTCGCTCTCAGTGAAACGAGTTGTTTCTCAAGCGCTTGCAGAGCGGTTATCTGCGACCGCACATGAGAGATGTGATCATCGAGCAAGGCGTTGACGGCGGTACAAGGCTGATGAGGGTCGTCCTCATAGCTCTGTAGTTCGTGAATCTCAGCCAGTGACAGGCCCAGGATTCTGCAGCGACGGATGAAGGCCAGCCCCTCACCATGCTTCTCGGTATAGACACGGTAACCGTTGTCCTGCCGATCAGGCGGCGGCAACAGGCCCTGCTGCTCATAGAAGCGGATCGTCTGCGTGTCGATACCCGCTATCTGGGCTAACTGACCAATGCGCATCAGGCTTACTCCTCAACGGATCATCTGTCCCATTGACCTTATAGTAGCTATATAGTTTTTAATACTAGCAATCTATGTTGGTTAACTGGAGCCGTATCGTGAGTAAAGCCTGTGGTGGCCCATGTAGCTGCGATGCAACGCCTGCAGCGGATACCGATATGCCGGTCTCCTCCGAAGCGTCAGGGGAATGGGTCAGCGTGTATGCTGTGCCGAAGATGGATTGTCCCTCAGAAGAACGGATGATCCGCTTGGCGCTGAACGGCTTTGATGAGATTCGAACGCTGTCCTTCGACTTGTCGAACCGCCGATTGGAGGTCGTGCATGACGGCGAGGCTGAGCCCATTACCGCGAAACTGGCGACCTTGGGGCTAGGCGCCTCTCTTCAGGAAACCGTCATTGCCGACCCAGAGACGATCAAGGCCGCTGAGAGCTCGGCAGTCTCTGCTACGCAGGAGTCAGGCACTCTGCGCGTGTTGCTCGGTATCAATGCGATCATGTTCGTGGTGGAAATGACTGCTGGCCTGATCGCCCAGTCTACCGGCCTGATCGCTGATTCCCTGGATATGTTTGCCGATGCAGCCGTCTATGGCCTGGCTCTCTATGCCGTAGGGCGCAGTGCGAAAATGCAGGTACGTGCCGCGCATCTGGCAGGGGTACTGCAACTGATTTTGGCTATCGGCGTACTCGTCGAGGTGGTGCGACGCTTTGTTTTCGGTAGTGAGCCTGAATCGCTGATGATGATGGCGATCGCCTTCGTCGCGTTGATCGCCAATACCGGTTGCCTGCTGTTGATATCCAAGCACCGCGAAGGCGGCGCGCATATGAAGGCAAGCTGGATATTCTCGGCCAATGATGTGGTGATCAACATGGGCGTCATCGCCGCCGGTGCCTTGGTCGCCTGGACGGGGTCCAGCTACCCTGACCTGATTATCGGTACCATCGTGGGCCTGATCGTCCTCAACGGCGCTCGGCGCATCCTGGCGCTCAAGGGGTGAGGCTGCACGGTACGCAGCTATCGATGCCTGGGACACTTGATCGAAGTGGCTGTACAAGCGCGCTAGGCCTGAACGACAGCATATAGCGCGAAGGCTCGGAGCCAGCAAGGTAGCGTATCTAGGAATCAACCAAGGAAGGAAGATGATGGATAGTATCTGGCTGGTACTCGGCCTGGCGCTGTTGCCCGCCTTAGGCAATTTTAGTGGTGGGCTCGCTGCGGAGGCCTCCCGAACTACCGGGCGCCGTCTCAATTACGCCCTTCACGGCGCTGCCGGCCTCGTCATTGCGGTGGTGGCGGTTGAAATCATGCCGCGCGTGCTAGAGAACCTCTCAGCCTGGGTAATCGCCCTCGCTTTCGCGCTGGGCGGCATTGCTTACGTAGGTATCGAGAAGCTCGTTGAGAGTCTCCAGAAGCGACAAGGCCAGCAGGGAGAAGGCGGTCAGACGAGTGTCTGGATGATCTATATCGCCGTATCCATCGACCTGTTCAGCGATGGCCTCCTGATCGGGGCGGGGTCGGCGGTCTCACCGTCGGTCGCGATAATCCTGGCGGCGGGTCAGGTTCTCGCCGATGTTCCTGAGGGCTTTGCGACGATCGCCACCATGAAAGATAAAGGAATCCCTCGTAGCAAGCGGATACTGCTCTCTGCTTCCTTCGCGATTCCTGTGCTCTCGGCAGCCGTCTTTGCTTACTTCGTACTCAGGAACCAGCCGGAGGCATTTAAGCTAGCGGCACTGACGTTCACGGCAGGCCTTCTCACGGTCGCTGCCATCGAAGATATGGTCTCCGAGGCTCACGAGAGCGGTGACGATACGCACATCTCACCGCTGGCTTTCATAGGCGGCTTCGTCCTGTTCGTTCTGGTATCAGCGGGCTTGGAAGGGGTGGTATCGCAAAGCTAACGTACTGCTCCCCAACACAGCCACTGTCGTGCTGGCCGAATACGAAGCAGCTCCCAGCTTACGGCGCACCTAGTCGAGTCCAGAAACATTCACTTTGCCACCCTGGCCAGCCGGCCGAATGAATTGACGCAGCTTGATTAAGCGGAGCAAGAAAGCATGAGCCACAGGGTTGATCCTGGATTCGGAGGCGAGAGAGCATTGGGTGATAAGTGCGCGCTACCCTCTAGCCTATACACGGGCGTGCGCTATAAGCCGCTTCTGACAGGGGGGATGGCTCTACTTGCTGGAGGCGCCATGCCGCTTGCCTTTGCCCCTGTGGGCTGGGCATGGCTTGCGGTGATCGCTCTGGCAACATTTTTTGTCCTGACCGCGCAGTCTTCAAGGCGTCAGGCGCTGTGGTCGGCCTACCTCTTTGGCCTTGGCTACTTCGGCGTGGGTGTCTCCTGGGTCTTTATCAGCATTAGCCAGTACGGCAATGGCCCCGTGGTGGCGGTGTTAGTCACGGCGGCCTTTGTCTCGCTGCTCGCCCTCTTTCCATGGGGCGTCGCGTACCTCGTGCGCTGCCTGCGCCCTGAGATGGATGCAATGGCACTCTGGCTAGGGCTACCTGCGGCATGGGTGCTGAGTGAATGGATGCGCACCTGGTTCTTGACCGGCTTTCCCTGGCTCTTCATTGGCTACAGCCAGACCGACACCACACTTGCCACTATCGCTCCCGTCTTTGGCGTGCTTGGCGTGAGTTTACTGGTGGCACTTCTCGCTGGCGGGCTTGCCTGGGTTGTCCAGGGGCCAAGCCTGCGCCGTGCTGCGGTAGTCGGTGCCGTGTTAGTCGCTACCCTCGCCGGCTTGCAACTGCTGGATCGTGAATGGACGCAGCCAGCCGCTGACCCGATCGATGTCGTCCTCTTGCAAGGAAACATCGCGCAAGACAAGAAATGGGACCCGAGATACCGGGACATCACACTTGAGCGCTATCAGGCGCTTACCGCGCAGCATCTCGGAGCCGATATCGTGATCTGGCCAGAAGCGGCAATCCCGATGTGGCATGACCAGGCCAAAGCATATCTTGCTGAGCTTGAGGCGTTAGCCGATCAGGCAGGCACATCGTTAATGATTGGCGTCCCGGTACGCGAGGCGGAGGGCCGTACCTACAACGCCGTGGTAAGCCTCTCCGATCCCTCAGGCTTCTACTACTAAACGCCACCTGGTGCCCTTCGGTGAATATGTTCCGTTTCGGGATCTTTTGGGGTCGGCCCTCGACGTGCTCGGGGCGCCCATGTCCGACTTCACACCGGGACGGGAAGCGCACGTCCTGAATGCAGCAGGGGTGCCCGTAGGGGCACTCATCTGCTACGAGGCGGTCTTTGGTGCCGAAGTCACTGAGCTTCTGCCCGAAGCGCAGTTACTGGTGAATGTCAGCAACGATGCCTGGTTCGGCAGCTCGCTCGGCCCCCTCCAGCATTTCCAGATGGCACGCATGCGTGCCATCGAAACCGGACGTGACCTTCTTCGAGCCACGAACACCGGTATCACAGCAGCCATCAATCATGAGGGCAAAGTGCTCAAGCGTGCTCCGCAGTTCGAAGTGGCCACCCTCAGCGCCGAAGTGACACCGCGAACTGGCGCGCCCCCTTATGTGCGCTGGCGGGATTGGCCTGTCCTTGGCCTGACCGCACTCGGACTCGGCCTGCTCCTGCTCCGTCGAATTCGTCGGCATCATCGGTTGGGTACATGACGCTTGTTATTTAGCAGCGAGCAAATTCTAGATTGGGTCAGGAGGAAGGGGATATGTCTACTTATGGCAGTCGGCTCGCAGAGAAAGCCCACGAGCCGGGAAAGGCGATGCGCTGGCTGTGGCTCTCGCTCCTGTTACTGTTTGTCGATCAGGCGAGCAAGTACCTTGCCAGCACCATGCTAGCGCATGGTGAAAGCGTGCCTGCCGCACCCTTCTTCAATTGGGTCCACCGCCACAATACGGGGGCGGCCTTCAGCTTTCTCGCGGATGTCGGCGGTTGGCAGCAGCCGCTTTTCATCGGACTGGCCCTGGTTATCTCGATATTACTGGTGTACTGGCTTTGGCGTTCACCACGCGTACTGAGTTATCGGCTCGCCCTCAGTGCGATCCTCGGCGGCGCGTTGGGCAATGTCGCAGATCGCTTGCGGTTAGGCTACGTAGAGGATTTTCTCGATTTTCACTATGCCCAGTGGCACTGGCCATCGTTCAACCTAGCGGACGTATGGATCTTCCTCGGTGTCGCCCTCTTTATTTGGGCGGAAATACGACATCAACCAGGCAGCCGCCGCCGCTGAATCGCCTAGCGTCTTCGCTATCGCATGCTTGACTTCCGGAATAGGCGCGTCCTGGGCCTTGATAAGGCGGCACGCCTTCATGAGCCAGCTGTACGTTCCTGATGCACGACTGCTGCCAAGGGCTCTGCTGCATCCTAACCAATCTGGAAGAGCGCACCCTGCTGGACCTGCTACCCGGTCGTCAGCAAGAGAGGGTGACAAGACGCCTCATGAGCATGGCCAACCGCCACCAGGTCGAGATCGTCAGCATGGACATGTGGAAGCCCTACCGCCGCGCCTTCCAGACGGTGCTGCCACAGGCCCGTATCGTGGTCGATAAGTTCCACGTCGTGCGCATGGCCAACGAGGCCTTAGAGAAGATCCGCAAAGGCCTAAGGAAGGAGTTGAAGCCCAATCAGCGCCGGACCCTCAAAGGTGACCGGAAAATCCTGCTGAAGCGCGCTCACGACGTTTCAGACCGCGAACGGCTCATCATGGAGACCTGGACAGGAGCATTCCCCCCAGCTCTTGGCGGCTTACGAGCGCAAGGAGCGCTTCTACCATATCTGGGACTGTACCAATCGGCGTGGTGCCGAACAGGCTCTCGCCACCTGGATTGACAACATCCCTCAGGGGCAGAAGGAGGTTTGGAAGGATCTCGTCAGCGCCGTCAGTGGCTGGCGTGAAGAGATGCTGACCTACTTTGAGACCGACATCCCGATCACCAACGCTTTCACGTAGTCGATAAACCGCCTAGCCAAGGACAAAAACCGTGATGGCCGGGGCTATTCGTTCGAGGTAATGCGAGCCCGGATGCTCTATACCACCAAGCACAAGAAGAAGGCGCCACAAGTCAAGGAATCCCCGTTTCTGGGCAGAGCCACCATGACCTACAACATGGGACTCCCCGAGCCTGAGAAGAACTTCGGTGTCGATCTATCAACCTTCTGGAAGGACTAAGGGTTGGATGGGGCTGGAAGGCCCATCAACCACTTAATCCGGATACCCGATTTTATGTCTGGGCGGTTATGCGCTCTGGTCGGCAGCAGACCATCCATCAGTGTATCGAAACGACCTTTCTGTCCCGCTTTTCCTTGATAGCCGACATCGCAAGGTTGCCGGCAGCTGCTTGCTGGATGTGCTCGCTCCACCCGGCCATCATCGGGCGTCTGCGCTCAACTCAGTAGTGCCTGTTAAGCGGCTCGTTTATAGTCCTCTGCTTCGACATGGGAGGAAATATGCAAGTTAAGCCAGTAGGTCAGCTCGTTTTTGAGGTAAACCGCGTTCCGCATCAAATTTCTGCCAGCAAACTGTCCCAGGGGGATCAGAAAAAGCAATCAGGCCTGAAAAATAAAGATGGCTCGGAGGAGTGGTCAGTAACCTTCACAGCTGAGTCGGAGTTCGGCCAGTTTGTTTGGGTTGTGTCCTTTACCTTAGGCAATGAGGGGCTCGATGTTGATGATTCTGATATGGTTAAAAAGCCCGAAGGTGTAAAAGTGGTCACGGACGTGTCTTTCAAGTCAGTCTAAGGGTTTTCCTTTTTCCAGCTGTCCAGCATGTCCGCCCATCTCTGCATCATCATGGCTCGATCACTCAAATACTCGGCATGGTTGTAGGTGCGGCGGACAGCGTTTTGCTCGGTATGGGCGAGCTGTCTTTCGATCCAGTCTGCTGAATAGCCCATCTCATTGAGTCTGGTGCTGCCCGTTGTCCTCGTGGCATGCGGGCTGTATTTACCTCCCCAGCCTAGTGTGTTGAGCATCTGGCGGAATGAGGCCGCAACCATTGGGCGGGTGCGTACGTCGCGGTGAGGAAATACGTGGGTGTATTTTCCTGTTATGGAATGCAGGCCTCGCAGTATTTCGACTGCCTGTCGCGGCAGTGGCACTGTGTGATCTTTGCGCTTTTTCATCCGTTCGGCGGGAATGCGCCAAAGCGCCTTCTCCAGGTCAAACTCTGCCCATTGAGCCTCTACAGCTTCATTGGGGCGGCAAAGAGTCAGCCACATGAGCTGGAAAGCGCAGAGGGTCTCATGGCGCCCGCCGTGAGATTCGACATCGCGTAACAGTTGGCCAATTTCTTCGGTGGAGAGAGGGCGTTTGTGCTGAGTCTTGTTAGCTGGCAGGGCTTTTCGAACGGGGTGTACCGGGTCGGTGCTGGCTCGCAGCGTGGAAATTGCCAGCTCGAAAACTCCGGACATGCTCCGCTTGGCTTCCTGGGCAACAGATGGGCCATTGTCTTGAGTAGCTGCTCTGAGCACTTCCAGAATGTGCACGGGGGTGATGGCCTTAATCGGCAGATCGCCTATTTTGGGAAAAACGACGCGTTCAAGCATGTTGAGTCGTCTGGACTTGGTGATCTCCTCCCAGTCCTTCAGTGAAAGCCACTCTTTGGCGACGGCTTCAAACGTAATGGCCTTCTCGTGGTCGCGCTTCACCCGCTCCTGTTGCCGGTGGTGCGCGGGATTGATGCCCTGTATGACTAGGGCGCGGGCTTTCACGCGCTCATCGCGTGCCTCCGCAAGAGTGAAGCGGCGCCCTTTGCGGCGCTCTTCGGCGTGCTCGGGTGATTCCCCTTTGGGCGCGATTACATAGCCCCCAATCGCGAACACGCTTTCCTTCCTGCCGGTTCCGTCGTTCAGCTCGAACCGATAGCGCCATGCCTTAACCCCGTTAGGCTTCACCTCAAGGTAAAGGCCATTGCCATCTGTGAGCTTGTAGGGCTTTTCCTTGGGCTTGGCGGTACGGCACTCGGTATCGGTAAGCGGCATGGCTGCTCAATCCTGTTATACCCGGTTATATGGGTGGGTGAATTTTTCGATACCCGGTAGCGTACCCGGTAAATATGTGGATCGTATAGATTCTTGTCGGACCTTTTCGGAAAAGAAAAACCCCTTGAGGCTTCATTCCTCAAGGGGTTCTGTGTCCGGTAAGGTCCGGTGAAATACAAGTTGCTGTTTAGACGTTGAAGCGGAAGTGCATCACGTCGCCGTCTTTGACGATGTAGTCCTTGCCTTCCAGGCGCCATTTACCGGCTTCCTTGGCACCGCTTTCACCCTTGAACTGGATGAAGGCGTCATAGGCGACCACTTCGGCGCGGATGAAGCCTTTTTCGAAGTCGGTGTGGATCACTCCAGCGGCCTGCGGGGCGGTGGCGCCGACGCGTACGGTCCAGGCGCGCACTTCCTGCACGCCGGCAGTGAAGTAGGTCTGCAGGTTGAGCAGCTCGTAACCGGCGCGGATCACGCGGTTCAGGCCAGGCTCTTCCAGGCCCAGGGCCTCGAGGAACATGTCCTTCTCTTCGCCGTCTTCCAGCTCGGCGATTTCCGCCTCGATCTTGTTGCACACCGGCACCACGACCGCGCCTTCTTCCTCGGCGATGGCCTTGACCACGTCCAGGTGCGGGTTGTTGTCGAAGCCGTCTTCGGCGACGTTGGCGATGTACATCACCGGCTTGCTGGTCAGCAGGTGGAAGCCACGGATCATGGCCTTCTCGTCGTCAGCCATGTGCTTCATCAGGCTGCGCGCTGGTTTGCCTTCGGTGAAGTGCGGGATCAGCTTCTCCAGGATCGCCTTTTGCGCCAGGGCGTCCTTGTCGCCGCCCTTGGCGTTGCGAGCAACTTTCTGCAGTTGCTTCTCGCAGCTGTCGAGGTCGGCGAAGATCAGTTCGAGGTCAATGATCTCGATGTCGCGCTTGGGGTCGACGCTGTTGGAAACGTGGATCACGTTCTCGTCTTCGAAGCAGCGCACCACGTGGGCGATGGCGTCGGTCTCGCGGATGTTGGCGAGGAACTTGTTGCCCAGGCCTTCACCTTTCGACGCACCGGCCACCAGGCCTGCAATGTCGACGAACTCCATGGTGGTCGGCAGGATGCGGTTAGGCTTGACGATTTCCGCCAGCGCCGCCAGGCGCGCATCGGGCATCGGCACGATGCCGCTGTTCGGCTCGATGGTGCAGAAAGGGAAGTTCTCCGCCGCGATGCCAGACTTGGTCAGGGCGTTGAACAGGGTGGACTTGCCGACGTTGGGCAGGCCGACGATGCCGCAATTGAAACCCATGGGTATTCCCCTCTCTAGGAAATCAGGCCTTCTGGCTGTGCAGCTCGCGCATGGCCTTGGCGAAGTCGCCAGCCAGCACGTCCGGCAGCACGCCGAGGGCAAAATCGATGCTGGCGTCGAGCTTCTCCTGCTCGGCGCGCGGCGCGCGGCCCAGGACGAAGTTGGAGACCAGTTTGGCGTCGCCCGGGTGGCCAATGCCAAGCCGCAGGCGGTGGAAGTCGTTCTGGTTGCCGAGCTGCGCGATGATGTCGCGCAGGCCGTTGTGCCCCCCATGGCCGCCGCCGCGCTTGAGCTTGGCAACGCCCGGAGGCAAGTCGAGTTCGTCGTGTGCCACCAGGATCGCTTCCGGCTTGATGCGGAAGAAATTGGCCAATGCCGCCACGGCCTGGCCGCTGCGGTTCATGTAGGTGGTGGGGATCAACAGACGAACGTCGTTGCCTTGATGGCTGAACTTAGCCGTCAGGCCGAAATACTTCTTGTCAGCGGTCAGCGATACACGCTGGGCGCTGGCAATGCGTTCAACGAAAAGAGCCCCTGCGTTATGCCGGGTCTGTTCGTATTCGGGGCCGGGGTTACCCAGGCCAACGATCAACTGGATGGCGGTCACGTCAGGGGCTCTTCCTTGGAGTTGGTGGGTTACAGGGCGCGGGGCGCACTGTAACCCGATCAACACCGGCGCGCGAGTGGATTACTCGGCAGCGCCTTCTTCAGCAGCTTCGGCGGAAACGCGCGGAGCGTGAACGTTGGCAACAGCTTTGTCATCACCGTGGGCCAGAGCAACGAACTCTACGCCTTTCGGAGCTTTCAGGTCCGACAGGTGGATGATGGTGCCGATTTCGGCGTTGGCCAGGTCGACTTCGATGAACTCTGGCAGGTCCTTGGCTTCGCAGGAAACTTCGATCTGCGATTCGACGTGCGAGATCTCGCCGCCTTTCTTGACCGGTGCTTCTTCGTTGATGAAGTGCACTGGAACAACAGCGGTCAGCTTCTGGCCGGCAACGACGCGAACGAAGTCGGCGTGCATGATGAAGCCTTTGGCTGGGTGGCGCTGCATGGCCTTGACGATGACGTTCTGCTTGGCGCCGTCGACGTTCAGTTCGATAACGTGGCTGAAGGCAGCTTCGTTTTCGAACAGCTTGGCGATTTCCTTGGCCACGATGGTCAGGGATTGAGCTTCTTTATCGCCACCGTATACAACGGCAGGGATGCTGGCGGAGTGACGCAGGCGGCGGCTCGCACCTTTCCCCAGGTCAGTACGCGCTTGGGCGTTCAGGATGAAATCAGTCATTTTGCTTCTCCAAAATAGCCTCCCGAATGGCGTTTGCGACCAGCGCCAGACGGGGATGGCAAAAAAGCCCCGCCCCAACACATGCTGGGGCGGGGCGCTTCACATCAACACGCGTTCCGCTTAGCGGAACATCGCGCTGATCGATTCTTCGTTGCTGATGCGACGGACCGCTTCAGCGACAACCGGTGCGATATCCAGCTGGCGGATACGGTCACAGGCTTGAGCAGCGGCAGACAGCGGAACGGTGTTGGTCACCACCAGCTCGTCCAGTACCGACTTCTCGATGTTCTCGATCGCGCGGCCCGACAGGACAGGGTGCGTGCAGTAGGCGTAAACCTTGGCAGCGCCGTGCTCTTTCAGGGCTTTGGCCGCGTGGCACAGGGTGCCGGCGGTGTCGACCATGTCGTCTACCAGGATGCAGGTGCGCCCTTCGACGTCGCCGATGATGTGCATGACCTCGGAGTGGTTAGCCTTTTCACGGCGTTTGTCGATGATACCGAGGTCGACGCCCAGGGACTTGGCAACGGCGCGTGCGCGCACAACGCCACCGATGTCCGGGGAAACGATCATCAGGTTCTCGAAACGCTGGTCTTCGATGTCGTCGACCAGTACGGGCGAGCCGTAGATGTTGTCGACCGGGATATCGAAGAAGCCTTGGATCTGGTCAGCGTGCAGGTCGACGGTGAGAACACGGTCGATACCCACGACAGTGAGCATGTCAGCAACGACTTTGGCGCTGATGGCTACACGTGCCGAACGCGGACGGCGGTCCTGGCGGGCATATCCGAAGTACGGAATCACGGCGGTGATTCGGGATGCTGAGGAGCGGCGGAAGGCGTCGGCCATCACTACCAGTTCCATCAGGTTATCGTTGGTCGGGGCACAGGTCGGCTGAATAATGAAGACGTCTTTACCGCGGACATTTTCATTGATCTCAGTGCTGATCTCACCGTCGGAGAATTTACCGACAGAGACGTCACCGAGAGGGATATGCAGCTGACGTACGACACGCCGAGCCAGATCGGGGTTAGCGTTCCCCGTAAAGACCATCATCTTGGACACGCGCAGTACCTGAAGGCTGAGGGTATACCTGGATGAGTATAAGGAAAATGGCAGGGGCGGCTGGATTCGAACCAACGCATGGCAGGATCAAAACCTGCTGCCTTACCGCTTGGCGACGCCCCTGTATCTGTTGCTGCGAACGCTTATGCGCTCGACTTCTTGACCAGACTTTGCAGCTTGCGATGCAACATCGAAATATTGCTTCCTTTCGCCACAAACCCTGTTTGGGTCGCTGAAAGAAGGGCCAGAACTTTATCAGCTTCGGCTTTGCTTGGGAAGGCCCCAAACACACAACTTCCAGTGCCGGTTAGTCGAGCCTCTGTGAATTTACCCAGTGAATTCAGCGCGTTGCGAACTTCCGGATAATTCTGCTCTACCACCGGTTGGCAGTCATTTCGACTGTTTCCCTTGGGAACGGGGCGCATCTTAAGGGGGAGGGAATCACGTGTCAACTGTGGATGTGAAAAAATTTCTACTGTGCTGACAGACACTTGCGGCACCAGGACGACATACCACGGCTCTTCCGGGTCGACCGGGGTCAGTTGCTCACCGACGCCCTGGGCAAAGGCGGCATGGCCACGGACGAACACCGGCACATCGGCGCCCAGGCTCAAGCCCAGCGCGGCCAGGCGGTCTTCGTCCCAGTCCAGCTGCCACAGGTGGGCCAGCGCCAGCAGCGTGGTCGCCGCATCCGAGCTGCCGCCGCCGATACCGCCGCCCATGGGCAGTACCTTGGTCAGCCAGATATCGGCACCCAGCCGGGTGCCGGACTGTTCCTGCAATTTACGCGCGGCGCGCACGATCAGGTTGCTGTCGTGGGGCACGCCTTCGATTTCGGTATGCAGGCGGATCACGCCGTCTTCGCGCAGGGCGAAGCTCAGCTCGTCGCCATGGTCGAGAAACTGGAACACGGTTTCCAGCTCGTGGTAACCGTCGGCGCGGCGACCGATGATGTGCAGCCACAGGTTGAGCTTGGCCGGGGCGGGCAGGGTGAGCGTGTGCATGGATCAGTGCCCCAGCTGGCGCGGTTGCCAGTCCTTGACCACCAGGGTCACGTCGAGGTCTTTGCCATGCAGCTTCATGCGTTCCGGCAGCCAGTAGCCGTTCTGCTCGGTATAGCTCAGGTACTGAACCTGCCAGCCATCCTGGTCGAGGCTGGCCAGGCGGCTGTCGCCATCCAGGGTCAGCTTGCTCTTGCTGTCGGGGGCGGGCAGGCCGCGTACCCACCAGACCAGGTGCGAGACCGGCAGCTGCCAACCGAGCTGTTCTTCCAGCAGGGCTTCGGGGCTGCCGGCTTCATAGCGGCCCTGGTTGGCCACTTCCAGCACCACGCCACCCGGGCGGCCAGTCAGGCGAGCTGCGCCACGGCCGAGCGGGCCGGCCAGGCGGATGTCGTAGTAATCCTGGCGTTGCAGCCAGAACAGCGTGCCGCTGCCGGAGTCGCGCGGGGCGCGGATGCCGACCTTGCCGTTGATCTGCCAGCCGTCGAGGCTGCTCAGCTGCTCTTTGTGGGCGCGCCACTGCTGTGGGTCGCCGTGGCCCTGCAAGGCCTCACGGCTACCGAAGCCGGCACAGCCGGCCAGCAGGGCGATCAGGGTGAAGGTGATGCAATGGCGCAGAAACATGGCGTTAAAGAGTCTCGGATCCGGTCAGGCGCAGGAGGGTCTTGCGCAGGATGGGGCTGTCGGCCTGGGCTTCGAAGCCCTTGGCCCAGACCTGGCGGGCTTCGCGGCGCTTGCCGTTGGCCCACAGGACTTCGCCCAGGTGAGCGGCCACTTCGTGGTCGGGGAAGCGAGCAAAGGCCTGGCGCAGGTAGTCTTCAGCCTCTTCGAGGTGGCCCAGGCGATAGTTGATCCAGCCCATGCTGTCGAGCACGGCTGGGTCGTCCGGGGTCAGCTGGTGGGCCTTGTCGATCAGTGCCTTCGCTTCGTCGTAGCGGGTGGTGCGGTCGGCCAGGGTGTAGCCGAGGGCGTTCAGCGCCATGGCGTTGTCCGGCTCGCGGGCGATGATGGCGCGCAGGTCTTTTTCCATCAGCGGAAGGTCATTGCGCTTTTCGGCGAGCATGGCGCGGGTATAAAGGAGGTTGAGGTCGTCCGGGTAGCGCTTGAGGGCTTGCTGCAGCACCTGGTCGGCCTGGGCGTCCTTGTTGTTGTTGCTGTAGCTTTCCGATTCGATCAGGTACAGCTGCACCGCGTAGTCCGGCTGCGCCTCGCGGGCCTCGGCGAGCAGGCGCGAAGCCTCGGTGCCGCGGCCGTTGGCGATCAGGATGTCGGCTTGGCGCAGTTGCGCCGGCAGGTAATCCGGGCCGTTGCCGACCAGGGCGTATTCGCGCAGGGCGCCGGCCGGGTCATGGCGCTCTTCGGCGATGCGGCCCAGGTTGAGGCGGGCGGCGTCGACGTTGCTGTCACGCTCGATCAGCTCGCGCAGGTAGACCTCGGCTTCATCCCAGTCCTTCATCTCCAGGCACACCAAGGCCAGGGAGTAACGCGCTTCGTCATCATCCGGGTACTGCTGGACCAGGCTGAGGAATTCGGCCTTGGCGTCGGCCATGCGGTCCTGTTCGACCAGGGTGCGCGCATAGGTCAGGCGCAGGCGCTTGTCATCGGGGTTGTCACGGATTGCCCCGCGCAGCAACGGCAGCGCTTCCGGCCCACGGTCCAGAGCCTGGAGCAGGCGGGCGCGCAACAGGATCGGGGCGATTTCGCCATTCTGCGCCGGGTGCGCTTCGAGCAGGTCGAGGGCTTGCTGGGCCTTGCCGTCCTGGTTCAGCAGCAGCGCCTTGCCGAACACCAACTGGCTGTTGTCCGGGTATTTGACCAGCAGGCGATCGAAGCTCTGCATCAGGCCGTCGCGGGTGCTCTGGTCGGTTTCGGCGGCGGACAGGGCAAGGAAGTCGAAGTGGGTGTCACCCTGGCCTTGCAGCACCTTCTCCATATAGGTCATGGAGTCGTCGTAGCGGCCGGCGCGGGCCAGCTGAATGGCGGCGGCGCGCTGGGCGTCGAGGTTGTCCGGGTCGTTCTTGGCCCAGATCAGTGCGCTGTCCAGCGCCGGCTCGTCGGCGCCGAGGTACTCGGCAATCCGGTACGCGCGCTCGGAAACGCCCGGGTCCTGGGTCTTCTCGGCCTGGTCGGCGTAGTTGGCCAGGGCGATGTCGAAGCGGTTGCGCTGGCCGGCCAGTTCGGCCACCAGCAGGCTATAAAGAGTGTCTTGCGTGAACGACCCATACACCACGGGCTTCTTCGCCTCGGCCTCGGCGGCGGGAGGCTCGGCCTTTTGCGGGGCCAGGCTCTGGCAGCCCTGGAGCAGGGCGAAGGCAAGCAGCAGTGCGTAGGGTCTGTTCATAGAGAGGCTTAAAAAGACTAACCGGCGGTCGGAGCATGATGACACAAGCGCGAGGGCAAACCCACCTGCGAAGGTCGTGGTTTACAGCTTGGGTGGTGCTAGGTCGGACAGCGGGGTAGGTGAGAGGTTCGGTGGTGTAGATCGCTCCGTTGATTCGGCTATTTAACGGGAAACAGGAAGTGGGAGAGCACGAGCGCAGAGAGCAGCGTCAGATGCAAGGCCAGCAGGCAAAGAAGAATGCGTCGATGCTTTCGGGGGAAAGCCTTGACCTCCTCTGCGTTAGCGAGTCCTCGCCATATGAACAATTTGGGGGTTGCCAATACTACCGATATGGAACCAGTGCGTATCAGCTTTCCTGGCAGGCCCGCGAACCTGTAGATTTTTCTGTTATCTATGACGTATTTGCAATTTGATAGAAAAGACTCAAAAAGCTCGGTGTATTTTTGAGCAACGTAGCACTGGGTAATGAATGTGAGTGCCATGGGGACAATGATTGAAATCCCCACTATTCCCGGTTCCCAGGTCGTATTCACTTCAGGCTTTCCCGATATAGAAATTCACCGAAGGATTTGCCCTTTTCTCCAGCGTAATCACCAGCAGATTTTCCTCCTATAGCTCCTCCCGCAACTGCGCAAGCAAGTGTGCCTGTCCCACCACTGGCGACGCCCAGAACTGCGCACACCGCTGGGCCAATATATGCGCCAGCATATGCTCCAGCGCTAGCACCTGCTAAACCACCAACCAAAGATGCAGTCTCGACGAACTGCGCTCTGCTGCATTCCTCCTCTCTCCCCAAGGTACAGGCCTTCTGAATCTCGAGTCCCGTAGCTCCCACTCCGAGTGCTACACCGATATAGCTGCCATTCTTGATCAGGCGCGCAGCTTTGCCCACCCCGGCAACCTTATCCGCATACCCCGAAATTTCGGACTTGGCCCGGTCAGTGATTGGCAGGCTAGGCACCGATATCGGGAAGGCAATAGAGGGACATCCATTTGGGAAATGGACTACAAGATTGTGGATAACTTTGCCTTAGATGTGTCGGGAAGTTTCATTGACAGGTGCTAATTGTAGGAAATATTCCCTTGTGACTTATGGACGCTCGGAGCGGAGAGTGTCACGAGGGGAGGCGACTGGGGGATTCGCTTCTCCTGCTCTGGCCTTTTCGCGGGCATGCCCGCTCCCACAGATTTTGCGCTTGCCTTGGCGGTGGGGTTTTTTCGGGCGGGGCGTGGACAGGGCTCCCTGGGGCCAGGTTGGTCCGCCCTATCACGACAATAGCGAACGGTGGTTGTTCTAAAACCTGCGAAAGAGGACAATTATCGGCTTCTCGTCACAACCAGCGACCTTGCATGGCCTTTCTTGCACTTGGTATCAACCATAAGACTGCCTCGGTAGACGTACGCGAGCGCGTGGCGTTTACCCCAGAGCAGCTGGTCGACGCCCTGCAGCAGCTCTGCCGACTGACCGCCAGCCGTGAGGCGGCGATCCTGTCGACCTGCAACCGTAGCGAGCTTTATATAGAGCAGGACCACCTGTCCGCCGACGCCGTTCTGCAATGGCTGGCCGAGTATCACCGGCTGAGCCTGGACGAACTGCGCGCCAGCGCCTACGTCCACGAAGAGCACGATGCGGTGAAGCACATGATGCGGGTCGCCTCCGGGCTCGATTCGCTGGTGCTCGGCGAACCGCAGATCCTCGGTCAGATGAAGTCCGCCTATGCGGTGGCGCGTGAGGCCGGCACCATCGGCCCGCTGCTCGGGCGCCTGTTCCAGGCTACCTTCAGCGCCGCCAAGCAGGTGCGCACCGACACCGCGATCGGCGAAAACCCGGTTTCCGTGGCCTTCGCTGCGGTCAGCCTGGCCAAGCAGATCTTCAGCGACCTGGGCCGCAGCCAGGCCCTGCTGATCGGTGCCGGCGAAACCATCACCCTGGTCGCCCGTCACCTGCATGAACAAGGTGTGCGCCGCATCGTCGTGGCCAACCGCACCCTGGAGCGGGCGAGCATCCTCGCCGAGCAGTTCGGTGCCCATGCCGTGCTGCTGGCCGACATCCCGCAGGAGCTGGCCAACAGCGATATCGTCATCAGCTCCACAGCCAGCCAGTTGCCGATCCTCGGCAAGGGCGCGGTGGAAAGCGCGCTGAAGCAGCGCCGGCACAAACCGATCTTCATGGTCGATATCGCCGTCCCGCGTGACATCGAGCCGCAAGTGGGCGAACTCGACGACGTCTACCTGTACACCGTAGATGACCTGCACGAGGTGGTCGCGGAAAACCTCAAGAGCCGCCAGGGTGCAGCCCAGGCCGCCGAAGAGCTGGTTTCGGTGGGCGCCGAAGATTTCATGCTGCGCCTGCGCGAACTGGCCGCGGTCGATGTGCTGCGCGCCTACCGCCAGCAAAGCGAGCGCCTGCGCGACGAAGAACTGCAAAAGGCCCAGCGCCTGCTGGCCAATGGCGGCAACCCCGAAGAAGTATTGGCGCAACTGGCCCGGGGCCTGACCAACAAACTCCTGCATGCCCCTAGCGTGCAGCTGAAAAAGCTCTCGGCCGAGGGCCGCCTCGATGCGCTGGCCATGGCCCAGGAACTCTTTGCCCTCAACGAGGGCTCGACGGACAAATCCCCGCAATGAAAGCGTCGCTGCTGAACAAACTGGAGATTCTCCAGGACCGCTTCGAGGAACTCACCGCGCTGCTCGGTGACGCCGAAGTGATTTCCGACCAGACCCGCTTCCGCGCCTATTCCCGCGAATATGCCGAAGTCGAGCCGGTTCATGCCGCCTACAAAGAATGGCGCAAGGTGCAGGACGACCTTGAAGGCGCCCAGGCGCTGCTCAAGGACGCTGACCCCGACCTGCGCGAAATGGCCGTTGAAGAAGTGCGCGAAGCCAAGGAGCAGCTGGTCGAACTGGAGTCCAACCTGCAGCGCATGCTGCTACCCAAGGATCCCAACGATGGCCGCAACGTATTCCTCGAGATCCGTGCCGGTACTGGCGGTGACGAAGCGGCGATCTTCTCTGGCGACCTGTTCCGCATGTACTCGCGCTACGCCGAGAAGCGCGGCTGGCGCCTGGAGATTCTCTCCGAGAACGAAGGCGAGCACGGCGGTTACAAAGAGATCATCGCCCGTGTCGAAGGCGACAACGTGTACGGCAAGCTCAAGTTCGAGTCTGGCGCGCACCGTGTTCAGCGGGTGCCGGAAACCGAATCCCAGGGCCGTATCCACACCTCGGCCTGCACCGTTGCCGTGCTGCCCGAGCCTGACGAGCAAGCGGCAATCGAGATCAACCCGGCCGACCTGCGTGTAGATACCTACCGTGCCTCGGGTGCCGGTGGTCAGCATGTGAACAAGACCGACTCGGCGATCCGCATCACCCACTTGCCCACCGGCATCGTGGTCGAGTGCCAGGAAGAGCGTTCGCAACACAAGAACCGCGCCCGCGCCATGTCCTGGCTGTCGGCCAAGCTCAATGACATGCAGACCAGTGCCGCGCAGAACGCCATCGCCAGCGAGCGCAAGTTGCTGGTCGGCTCCGGTGACCGCTCCGAACGCATCCGTACCTACAATTACCCACAGGGACGGGTGACCGATCACCGCATCAACCTGACCCTGTACTCCCTCGACGACATCCTTGCCGGTGGCGTGGAGGCCGTCATCGAACCGCTGTTGGCCGAATACCAGGCCGACCAGCTGGCTGCCCTGGGGGACTGATGACCATCATTGCCAGCCTCCTGCGCAACGCGCAGCTGCCGGACTCGCCCAGCGAACGCCTGGACGCCGAACTGCTGCTCGCCGCTGCCATCGGCAAGTCGCGCAGCTTCCTGCACACCTGGCCCGAGCGCATCGTCAGCAGCGAAGATGCCGAGACCTACGCCAGCTACCTGCAGCGCCGCCGGGCCGGCGAGCCGGTGGCCTACATCCTCGGGCAGCAGGGCTTCTGGAAGCTCGACCTTGAAGTGGCGCCGCATACGCTGATTCCACGCCCGGATACCGAGCTGCTGGTCGAAACCGCCCTGGAGCTGCAGCCCGCATCGCCTGCCAAGGTCCTCGACCTGGGCACCGGCACTGGCGCCATCGCCCTGGCCCTGGCCAGCGATTGCCCGGCCTGGCAGGTAACGGCGGTGGACCGCGTCGAAGAGGCCGTGGCCTTGGCCGAGCGCAATCGCCAGCGCCTGGGCCTGAGTAACGTCCGGGTGCTGGTCAGCCACTGGTTTGGCAGCCTCGCCGGGCAACGTTTCGACCTGATTCTCAGCAACCCGCCATACATCCGCGCTGAAGACCCGCACCTGGTCGAGGGCGACGTGCGTTTCGAGCCCAGCAGTGCGCTGGTGGCTGGTAGCGATGGCCTTGATGACCTGCGGGTGATCGTCGCCCAGGCGCCTGAGCACCTGGTGCCGGGTGGCTGGCTGCTGCTCGAGCACGGTTACGACCAGGCGACGGACGTGCGTGCCCTGTTGGCCGCACAAGGCTTCACCGAGGTGGCCAGCCGCAAGGACCTGGGCGGCCATGAGCGTATTTCACTGGGGCGTCTGCCATGTTGAGCGATCAGGAGCTGTTGCGTTACAGCCGGCAGATCCTGCTGGCCCAGGTGGACATCGATGGCCAACTGCGGCTCAAGCGCAGCAAGGCATTGATCGTCGGTCTCGGTGGCCTCGGCTCGCCAGTGGCGCTGTACCTGGCGGCTGCGGGCGTAGGTGAGCTGCACCTGGCCGATTTCGACACCGTCGACCTGACCAACCTGCAACGCCAGGTCATCCATGACAGCGACAGCGTCGGCATGAGCAAAGTGGATTCGGCGCTGCAGCGGCTGCAGGCGATCAACCCCGAGATCGCGCTGGTCGCCCACCGCCAGGCACTGGACCAAGACTCCCTGGCCGCTGCTGTGGCTGCGGTCGACCTGGTGCTGGACTGCTCTGACAACTTCGGCACCCGCGAGGCGGTCAATGCGGCCTGCTTCGCAGCGGGTAAACCCCTGGTGAGTGGCGCGGCGATCCGACTGGAAGGCCAGTTGTCGGTGTTCGACCCGCGTCGTGACTACAGCCCTTGCTACCACTGCCTGTACGGCCACGGCAGCGAAGATGAGCTGACCTGCAGCGAAGCCGGCGTGATCGGCCCGCTGGTTGGACTGGTGGGAAGCCTGCAGGCGCTGGAAGCGATGAAACTGCTGGCCGGCTTCGGTGAACCGCTGATAGGCCGCCTGCTGTTGATCGACGCCCTCGGCACGCGCCTGCGTGAGTTGCGGGTCAAGCGAGACCCGGCTTGTGCCGTGTGTGGCAAGCGCGATGGCTGATCGCTCGGCGCCGGTCGGCGTGATGGACTCGGGGGTCGGCGGTTTGTCGGTGCTCGCCGAAATCCAGCGCCTGTTGCCCAATGAGTCGCTGCTCTATGTGGGCGATTGCGGTCATGTGCCTTATGGCGAAAAGTCTGCGGACTACATTCGCCAGCGCTGCCGGCGCATCGCCGAGTTCTTCCAGGCGCAAGGTGCCAAGGCAATGGTCCTGGCCTGCAATACCGCGACCGTGGCTGCGGTCGGCGACCTGCGCGAGCTGTACCCCGACTGGCCCTTGGTCGGCATGGAGCCGGCGGTCAAGCCTGCTGCCGCCGCCACCCGCTCGGGCGTGGTCGGCGTGCTGGCCACCACCGGCACCTTGCAGAGTGCCAAGTTTGCCGCCTTGCTCGACCGTTTCGCCAACGACGTGCAAGTGGTCACCCAACCCTGCCCGGGACTGGTCGAGCTGATCGAAACCGGTGACCTCGGCAGCCCGCAGCTGCGCCAGTTGCTGCTGGGTTATGTGCAGCCGCTGCTCACCGCTGGCTGCGATACCTTGATCCTCGGCTGCACCCATTACCCGTTCCTGCGTTCGCTGCTGGCACAGATGGTGCCCGCCGATGTGGCCATCATCGATACCGGAGCCGCCGTGGCGCGCCAGTTGCAACGCCTGCTGGCCGCACGCGATCTTCTGGCAGCGGGGCCGGCGCGTGATGCGGCATTCTGGACCAGCGGCGAACCGCAGGCCCTGAGAAACATCCTGCCAGTGCTGTGGCACAAGTCGGACGTTGTGCAACGCTTTCAGTTGTAAAAAAAATGTGAAAACAGCTGAACTATCGTTGCCTTGCCGATTTCTACCGATTTGCCTGACACAAGGCGAACACTAATAACAGCATCAGGAAAGGATGTTTTTCATGAGGAAGCTGATCGGTTTGGCGGCCGCTGCCGCGTTTACCCTGGGGCATGTGGTGGCAGCGCAAGCAGCCGATGTATCGTTTTCGGTGGGACAGACCGGTGATTCCACCATGGTTTACCGACTGGGCCTGCAGTCCAACTGGGATGCGAGCTGGTGGCAGACCAGCGTCGGCCGGCTGACTGGCTATTGGGACGGCGCCTACACCTATTGGGAGGGTGACGAGACGTCGAGCAACCACAGCCTTTCGTTTGCGCCCGTGTTCGTTTACGAATTCGCCGGTAATTCGGTAAAGCCGTATATCGAAGCGGGGATTGGTGTGGCGGCATTTGCCCATACCGAACTCGAGAGCAACAAGTTAGGTTCGGCGTTCCAGTTCGAAGACCGAATTGGCTTCGGCCTGCGTTTTGCCGGTGGGCATGAGGTCGGGGTAAGGGCGATTCACTATTCCAATGCGGGGATCCAGACCCCTAACGATGGTGTCGAGAGCTACAGCCTGCATTACCGCATGGCGCTCTGAGCCTGTGCCGGCCTCTTCGTGGGTTGAGCCGCGATGAGGCCGGGCCTGAGAACCCGCAACTTAGCGAGATAACGGCCACAGGCTGCTGATGTCCAGCACTTCCAGCACCAACTCCGGTTCACGCAACGCCAGACGAGCGATCAGTTCATCTGCCGCACTGTGCGGCGTCCAGGCATCCGGGACGGCCTGCACGGAGGTCACCGGCGTCTTCAGCGACTGCGGTGCCACCACGGTCAGGTCAACCCCCAGCCCTTTCAACGCCTGGCGCTGTTCTCGCGACCACTGCGGCAGATTGTTCCAGCCCGCCGAAACCTGGGTCGGTGAGTAGAGCTGCAAGGCCGAATAGCGACTGAAAATCGCCATGACCTGCGGCTGATGCCCCTTTGCCAGCAACGGCTGTGCACTGGCCAGGCAATGCTCGCCAGCCAGCTGGTTGTCAGTGACGATGGCCTCGAACACATCGCTGTCCGCCACGTCTTCGGCCAGGTAATCACTGGCCCCACCGTTGATGATCAATACGTCCAGCGAACACCAGGCATGGCATATCTGTTCTGCCGCCCTGGCGGCCGTGCCGTCTTCATGCAGTTGCCAAGGCAGGCGCAACAGCCGGCCACCATGGCGCACGGCCAGTGCGTCCAGTTCCTCGCTTCCTTTGCCACTTGCGGCAACCCGGTGCCCTTGCTCGAGCAACCGCTCCACCAAGGCCAGACCCAGTCCGTTGCTGGCCCCCGTAACCCAGAAACTACGCGAGTAATTCAAGATGCTGCCCTCTGATCCTGCCGGCGTGGTAGGCCCTTGAAGGCTTCCAGTGCACGCTGGCGACTGCTGCCGAGATCGACAATCGGACTGTGATACGAATTATTAGCAAAAAGATCGGCTGACTTCACTGGCTGGTGGATGGATTTTTCGTCCAGCCCGCGCAATTCCGGTAGCCAGTAGCGAATGAAGCGGCCTTCGGGGTCGAACCGCTGCGACTGGGAAACCGGGTTGAAGATGCGGAAATAGGGCACTGCGTCGGTGCCGGTGGAGGCACTCCATTGCCAGCCGCCATTGTTGGCGGCCAGATCACCGTCTATCAGATGGCGCATGAAGTGCCGTTCGCCCAGGCGCCAGTCGATCAGCAGGTTCTTGCTCAGGAACATCGCGACGATCATGCGCAGGCGGTTGTGCATCCAGCCGGTGTGCAGCAGTTGGCGCATGGCCGCGTCAATGATCGGGAAGCCGGTACGCCCCTCCTGCCAGGCCTTGAAATCGTCTGGCGCATCGCGCCAGGGCAGGGCTTCGGTCTGGGGGCGGAAGGCACGATGCCTGGAGACCTGTGGGTAACCCGTCAGGATGTGCTTGTAGAACTCGCGCCAGAGTAATTCGTTGATCCACGTCTGCACGCCGCTGCTGCCACTGTCGAGCTCGCCGCGGTTGCTGGCCAGCGCTGCGTGCAGGCATTGGCGGGGCGAGATCACGCCAGCAGCCAGGTAGGCAGAAAGTTGGCTGGTGCCAGGTTTGGCCGGGAGGTCGCGCAGGTGCGCATAGTCTTCGACCGTTTCATCGATGAAGCGGGCAAGCCGCGCCTGCGCCTGGTCTTCACCGGCGGGCCAGTAATCACTCAGCGCAACGGCGGGCTTGTCGAAGCCATCGATATGCCGCGGGATCGGGTCGCTGGCGATATCCAGTGGCTGCTGGCGCTTCACCCGCGGGGCCAGTGTCGGCAGGCTGCGGTGCAGGTGTTCCAGGCAGACCTTTTTGAACTGGGAAAAGACTTGGAAGTAGTCACCGTTGCGAGTCACGATGGTGCCCGGGCGGAAGAACAGCTGGTCCAGGTAGCTGTAAGCGCGCACACCGGCATCCTCCAGCAGCTTGCGCGTGGCTGCATCACGCTGCTCCTCGTTGATGCCGTATTCGTCGTTCCAGTGCACCGCTTCGATGTTGTGCCGCCGGCACACGTCGAGCAGGGTTGCCGGCGCCTGGTCCCACGTGTCGATCTTGCGCACCAGCAGTGGAATGTTCAGTTGCTCCAGTGCCTGGCGCAGCTGGCGCAGGTTGCGCAGCCAGAAGTCGACCTTGCAGGCAGCGTCGTCGTGGGCCTGCCATTGGCCGGGGCTGGCCAGCCACAAGGCCACGGTCGGGCCGCGTTCGCAGGCGACGCTGAGGGCGGAGTTGTCGTCGATGCGCAGGTCGCTGCGCAGCCAGATCAGTTGCATGGGGCACTCGTCTCTACAGGCTGGCGCACATTGCCTTGCAGCACACGCAATGCCGCCTGCGGGGTATCGAACAGGAAAAGGTCGGGCAGATCGAAAGCGTGCAGCTCGGCTTGGTGCAGGGCGAGGGTGGCGCCGCCCAGCAGCTTGGTCACACCGATGCCCTGCAAGGTCCGCTGCAAGGTGCTGGCATCGATGCGTGGGCCAAGGTGCATCAGCACGGCCCAAGGTTGCAGGGTGGTCACGGCACGTTGTAGCTGCGCGCCGCCCACCGGTTGTTCAAACACCTCTACGGGGATGCCGTTGCTGCTTAGCAGCCAGGCGCACAGCCACAGGCTTGGGTCGAACGGGCGCTCGCTGTCTTCGCAGAGCAGCACGGCCGGCCCCTGCAACGATTGATTGTCGTGATACACCCGAGCCCCTAGCTTGCTGCGTAGCCAGGTATGGAAAAACACCTGTTCGAGGCGCGCGTTGAAGTGGCTGCGCCAGCGCACCGCGAGGGATGCCAGCAGTGGCAGCAGCAACTGTTCGCACAGCGTCACGGCGGGGTATAACGCCATCACCTGGTTCAGTTGCTGGTCGAGACTGCGTTGGGAAAGGTGGGCAATGGCTTCGATCAACTGCAGCTGGCGCGGCTGCCAGTCGCCCATCGGCGCACGCTTCACCGGTTGATCGAGCAGCTCACGAACCTGACCGACCGAAGCACCACGTTCAAGCCAGCCGAGTATCGCCTGAACCCGTTCGAGCTGGTCTTGCCCATACAAGCGATGCCCTTTGGCGGTGCGTTGCGGCTTCAGCAAGCCATAGCGACGCTCCCAGGCGCGCAAGGTGACCGGGTTGACGCCGGTGCGCCGGGCCAGCTCGCCAATCGGCACGAGCGTTTCAGACAGCATTGCGCAGCCCCAGGCTGTCAGGGTGGGGCTGCAGGTAAGTCTGCTGTTGCAGGTAAGGATCGGGATGCTTGCGCAGGTGATGCTTGAGCAGCGTCAGTGGCACCACCAGCGGTACTTCACCTTGCTGGTACTGACCGATGAGGTGCTGCAGCTCAGCTTTGTCCTGCTGTGTCAGCGAGTCCTTGAAGTAGCCGCTCAGGTGCTGCAGGACATTGCCGTGGGTACCCCGGCTGGCGCAACGCCGTAGCGCTTGCATCAGCTGGCTGAAGTAGCGAGCCCCGATCTGCTCGGGGTCATCCTCCCGACTCATGCTGCCCAGCAGGCGGCCGAGCTGGCGGTAGGCCTGGGGATTGTTGGCCATCAGCAGGTACTTGTAGCGTGAATGGAAACGCACCAGGGCGCCACGGCTCAACCCTTGCGCCAGCAATTGCTGCCAGTCGGCGTAGGCGTAGACGCGGCTGATGAAATTTTCGCGCAGCACCGGATCGTGCAGGCGTCCTTCCTCCTCGACCGGCAGGTCCGGGCGACGGGCGCAGAAGGCAGCGGCATAGGCCCCCATGCCGCCTTGCGGCGCAGGATAGCCGTTTTCCTGATAGACCTTGACCCGCTCCAGGCCGCATGAGGGTGACTTCTGCATGAAGATGTAGCCACAGATGTCATCGAGCTCATTGGCCATCTGTTCGCCATAGTTGCGCAGGGGAGCGGTCAGGTCGGTCTCCGGGTTGCGCGTGCCGACCACGGCGGGTTGCGAGGGGTCGCCGACCAGGCGGATCGGGTCGCGTGGCACGCCCAGGCCGATGGCGACTTCAGGGCATACCGGCAGCCAATCGAAGTGCGCTTGCAGTTGTTCACGGCACAGGTCGGAAGCCTTGTGCCCGCCGTTGTAGCGCACGCTATGGCCGGTCAGGCAGGCGCTGATGGCAATGCGGGGCTTAGATGCGGGTGCAGGATCTGGCATGGCTGTCTCCGAAAACTTGTACAAAGAATCTATCGCGTACAAGTTTATTCCAGCACAGCCGGGAAGTTATGCAAACTAGTATTTTTGTATAGCGCTGCCGCGCGACGTTAGTCCAGGTGCTCCAACAGCCGCCGCGCAGCTTCCTGGCCACTGAGCCAGGCGCCTTCGACACGGCCTGACAGGCACCAGTCGCCACAGGCATAGAGGCCTTGGTCGGCATCGGCCAGCGCACCCCATTCGTGATTGCTGGTTGGCCGCGCATACAGCCAGCGGTGGGCCAGGGCGAAGCTCGGGGCCGGGACCACGCAGCCGATCAGCTCGGCGAATTCACCCCGCAGGTGCTCGATCACTTCTTCCTTGGCCAGGTCGATGTGCTGCCTGCTCCAGTCGGATGTGGCATGCAGCACCCAGGTATCGAGATGTTCTTCGCGGCCGGGTTTGCTGCGGTTACGGGCCAGCCAGTCGAGTGCGCTCCCTTGCACGAAGCAGCCTTGCATCGGCGTATCCAGCGCTGCCTGGAAGGCCAGGGCGACGGCCCAGGTCGGTTCCATCTGCACCCCGGCTGCCACGGCCGCGAGCTTCGGCGTGGCGGCCAGCAATTGGGTGGCCTGGGGCGCGGGTACGGCGATCACCACGCGGCTGAACGGGCCATGGCTGCAACCTTCGGTGTCCTGCAGGTGCCAAAATTGCTTGCCGCGGAACACTTCGGCGATACGGCAGCCGAAGTTCACCGTGACGTCCTTGAGCAGGCCGCGGGTGATGGCGCTCATGCGGGGCACGCCTACCCAACGGGTCTGTTCGTCGGGAGAGGGGGTCAGTTCACCGTCCCGGTAGTTGTACAGCTGGGGCTTCCACTGCGCGGCCCAGCCGGCAGCCACCCACTGCTGCACCTGCTCGACGAAGCGCCGGTCACGGGCGGTGAAATACTGCGCACCCAGGTCCAGTGCGCCGGCTTCGCTGCGCTTGCTGGCCATGCGCCCGCCGCTGCCATGGCCTTTGTCGAACAAGTGAACGGACTGCCCGGCCTTCTGCAGGGCCTGGGCGGCGGACAGGCCGGCGATGCCGGCACCGATGATGGCAATAGGTACTGTCATGATGGCCTCTTCGAACCTTGCTGTAGGCAGACTACGCTGTCAGGCAAACCTGTACAATGTACAATTTCTGTATAAGGTTATTCCGCTTCATAGGCAACTTGGCCTAGGGTTATCCGAGAGCGATAGGTCTGGAAAAGTGCCTTGTTCTTAAAAATAGACCATGGCCGCACGCTGCGAGGACACAGGCATGCATATATTGCTGACAGGTGGTACCGGGTTGATCGGCCAGCACCTTTGCCAGTACTGGCTGGGCAAGGGGCATCGCCTGACCGTGTGGAGCCGGCGCCCTGAACACGTCTCGCGATTGTGTGGCAGCGGGGTGCGCGGCATTGGCCGGCTGGAGGATCTGGGCCCTGATGAGCAGGTGGATGCAGTGGTCAATCTGGCCGGTGCGCCGATCGCCGATCGGCCCTGGTCGGCCGCGCGCCGCAACCTGCTGTGGGCCAGCCGCATCACCCTCACCGAGCAGCTGCTGGCCTGGCTGGGCAACCGTGAACAGCGCCCGGAGGTGCTGATTTCCGGTTCCGCCGTAGGCTGGTATGGCGATGGCGGCGAACGCGAACTGACCGAGGCCTCTGCGCCGGTTCGCGAGGACTTCGCCAGCCAGCTGTGCATCGCCTGGGAAGAAACCGCCCAGCGCGCACAGCAGCTTGGCATTCGCGTGGTGCTGGTGCGCACCGGGCTGGTACTGGCTAGCGACGGTGGTTTCCTCTCGCGCCTGCGCTTGCCGTTCAAGCTGGGGCTGGGCGGGCCGTTGGGGAATGGCCGGCAGTGGATGCCGTGGGTGCATATCGACGACCAGATCGCCCTGATAGATTTTCTCTTGCAGCACAAGGATACCAGCGGTCCCTATAATGCCTGCGCACCAGAGCCGGTGCGCAACCGCGATTTCGCCAAGGCCCTGGGGCGCACGCTGCATCGGCCTGCATTCATGCCGATGCCCGGCTTGCTGCTCAAGGCCGGTCTCGGCGAGCTGTCGACCTTGCTGCTCGGCGGTCAGCGAGCGCGCCCGGTGCGCTTGCTGGCGGCAGGCTTCACTTTCCGCTTCAACGATCTGCAATCGGCCCTGGGCAACTTGTCCAGCCGCCTCTGACAAAGGACGCTGCATGACCGATCACGCTTTACTGCTGGTTAACCTGGGTTCGCCGGCCTCCACCTCGGTGGCCGATGTGCGCCGCTACCTCAACCAGTTCCTCATGGACCCCTACGTGATCGACTTGCCCTGGCCGGTGCGACGCCTGCTGGTGTCGCTGATCCTGATCAAGCGCCCGGAGCAGTCGGCGCACGCCTACGCCTCTATCTGGTGGGATGAAGGCTCGCCACTGGTGGTCCTGACCCGTCGCCTGCAGGCGGCGATGGTCGAACACTGGCCACACGGGCCGGTGGAAATCGCCATGCGCTACGGTGAGCCGGCGTTGCCCGAGGTGCTGGCGCGTCTGGCTGCACAAGGTGTGCGTAAAGTGACCTTGGCGCCGCTTTATCCGCAGTTCGCCGACAGCACGGTCACCACGGTGGTGGAACAGGCAAAGCAGACGTTGGCCGAGCGCCAGCTGCCGTTGCAGTTGCGCGTGCTGAAGCCGTTCTACGACCATCCTGAGTACATCAACGCGTTGGTCGCCAGCGCCCGGCCTTACCTCGAGCAGGACTTCGACCATCTGTTGCTGAGTTTCCATGGCTTGCCGGAGCGGCACCTGAAGAAGCTGTACCCGGCCGGCAAGCACGATCTGCGTTCAGCCGACTGCTGCCGCGATGCCAGCGCCGAAGTGCGTGCCGTGTGTTACCGCGGGCAGTGCCTGGCTACGGCCAAGGCCTTCGCGGCGAAGATGGGCATTGCGGATGGCAAGTGGTCGGTGTCGTTCCAGTCGCGGTTGGGGCGTGACAAGTGGATCGAGCCTTACACCGAGGCGCGCCTGGACGAGCTGGCCAAAGCCGGGGTGAAGAAGCTGCTGGTGATGTGCCCGGCGTTCGTTGCCGATTGCATCGAGACGCTGGAAGAGATCGGCATGCGTGGCAGCGAGCAGTTTGTCGAAGCGGGCGGCAGGGAGCTGGTGCTGGTGCCGTGCCTGAATGATCACCCGGAGTGGGTGAAGGTGCTGGCGGGGATGTGTGAAAAGGCCTGAGTGGTGCTAAGTCTGATCCGGCCTCTTCGCGGGTAACCCGCTCCCACAGGTACTGCACATGCATCAGGGCAGTGGTGAACCTGTGGGAGCGGGTTTACCCGCGAAGAGGCCAGGTCAGGTCAAGGCCGGATCAAGGCAATTGATCATCCAGCTTCTTGTGCTTCCAGCCGTCATTGCCCGGCAGGATCAGGTTCAGGGCGATGGCCACGAGGGCACACAGCGCAATACCCTTCAGGCCCCAGTCATCCGGGCCGTCGCCACTGCCGATCAGCACGCCGCCGATGCCGAACACCAGGGTCACTGAAACGATCACCAGGTTGCGCGCTTCGGCCAGGTCGATCTTGTGGCGGATCATGGTGTTCATGCCCACCGCCGCGATCGAACCGAACAGCAGGCACAGAATGCCGCCCATGACCGGCACCGGGATGCTCTGCAGCAGCGCGCCGAACTTGCCGATGAAAGCCAGGGTGATGGCAAAGACTGCCGCCCAGGTCATGATCTTCGGGTTGTAGTTCTTGGTCAGCATCACCGCACCGGTCACTTCGGCGTAGGTGGTGTTGGGCGGGCCGCCGAACAGGCCGGCAGCGGTGGTGGCCAGGCCGTCACCCAGCAGGGTGCGGTGCAGGCCGGGTTTCTTCAGGTAGTCGCGGCCGGTCACACTGCCGACTGCAATCACCCCGCCAATGTGCTCGATCGCCGGCGCCAGGGCGACCGGCACGATGAACAGAATTGCCTGCCAGTTGAACGCCGGTGCGGTGAAGTTGGGGATTTCCAGCCAAGGTGCGGCGGCGATCTTGGCGGTGTCGACCACGCCAAAGGCGAACGACAGGGCAAAGCCCACCAGCACGCCGGCAATGATCGGTACCAGGCGGAAGATGCCCTTGCCGAACACCGCGACGATCAGGGTCGTCAGCAGCGCAGGCATGGAGATCAGCATCGCGGTCTTGTATGGCAGCAGCACGCTGCCGTCACCGGCCTTGCCCATCGCCATGTTGGCGGCGATCGGGGCCATGGCCAGACCGATGGAAATGATCACCGGGCCGATGACGACCGGCGGCAGCATGCGGTCGATGAAACCGGTGCCCTTGATCTTCACCATCAAGCCCATGAAGGTGTACACGAAGCCTGCGGCCATCACGCCGCCCATGGTCTCGGCCAGGCCGAACTGGCCCTTGGCGAGGATGATCGGGGTGATGAAGGCAAAGCTCGATGCCAGGAATACCGGTACCTGGCGGCCGGTGACCAGTTGGAACAGCAGGGTACCGATGCCGGCGGTGAACAATGCCACGTTGGGGTCGAGGCCGGTGATCAGCGGCATCAGCACCAGCGCGCCGAATGCCACGAAGAGCATCTGCGCGCCCGAGACGACCTGGCGCCAGAGCGGGTCGTTGAAGCCGTCCTGCATGGTCAGGCGTCCTTCTGCTTGGTGCCGAAGATCTTGTCACCGGCATCGCCCAGGCCTGGGACGATGTAACCATGCTCGTTGAGGCGCTGGTCGATCGAAGCGGTGTAGATCTGGACGTCCGGGTGGGCTTTCTCCACCACTTCGATACCTTCTGGCGCGGCGACCAGCACCATGGCGCGGATCTCCTTGCAACCGGCCTTTTTCAGCAGGTCGATGGTGGCCACCATCGAACCGCCGGTGGCGAGCATCGGGTCGATGATCAGGGCCAGGCGCTGGTTGATGTCTGGCGCGAGCTTTTCCAGGTAGGTGTGTGCTTCGAGGGTTTCTTCGTTGCGGGCAACACCCACGGCGCTGACCTTGGCGCCCGGGATCAGGCTGAGTACGCCGTCGAGCATGCCGATGCCGGCGCGCAGGATCGGTACCACGGTGATCTTCTTGCCGGCGATTTTTTCAACTTGTACCTTGCCGCACCAGCCGTCGATCTCATAGCTTTCGAGGGGCAGGTCCTGGGTGGCTTCGTAGGTCAGGAGGGCGCCGACTTCCTGGGCGAGTTCGCGAAAATTCTTGGTGCTGATGTCGGCACGGCGCATCAGGCCGAGCTTGTGGCGGATCAGCGGATGGCGGATCTCACGAGTAGGCATAGGGGGCTCCGAAAGGCGGGCAAAAAAACCGCGCTAGATTAATCTATTCAGCCTTTGCTGTCGTGTAGTCCTTTTGCACGTTAGTCCATAAATGCTTGATCTGTGACGAGCGGATGCGTACCTTTGCCCGCTTTTCCAAAATGCCCCCCTGGAGAGCGCCATGTCCGCCGATCTCGAGCACATCCGTCAAGTCATGCGCGAGGCAGACTGCCTTTACAACGAAGCTGAAGTCGAAGCGGCCATCGCCAAGGTCGGCGAGCAGATCTGCAAGGACCTGCACGACACCAACCCAGTGGTGTTCTGCGTGATGAACGGCGGCCTGATCTTTGCTGGCAAACTGCTGACCCACCTGCAGTTCCCGCTGGAGGTCTCGTACATCCATGCCACCCGTTACCGTAACCAGACCAGTGGTGGCGAGTTGTTCTGGAAGGCCAAGCCGGAAGTGTCGTTCATCGACCGCGACGTGCTGATCGTCGACGACATCCTCGATGAAGGCCACACCCTCAGCGCCATCATCGAATTCTGCAAACATGCCGGCGCGCGCGCGGTGCACACTGCGGTGCTGATCGACAAGGACCACGACCGCAAGGCCAGCCCAGGCTTGAAAGCCAGTTATGCCGGCCTGCCGTGCATTGATCGCTATATCTTTGGTTACGGAATGGACTATAAAGGCTACTGGCGTAACGCTAACGGCATTTTCGCGGTCAAGGGACTGTAACCATGAGCCAGCCTGCATTCATCGACCAAACGTTGCTTACCGGGCTGGCGCAAAAAGCCGCCGATGCGCCGCGCCTGCGGCACCATCACAACTTCCATGAGATGGCAGACCCTTGCCACCGCCTGGCGATCGGCTTGCAACCCTCGACCTACATCGCGCCGCACCGGCACCTGAGCGACGACAAGGCTGAAACCATGCTGGTGCTCAAAGGCCGCCTCGGTCTGTTGCTGTTCGATGAGCAGGGCGCGCTGACTGGCACCCGCATCCTCGAAGCGGGCGGCGAGTGCATGGGGGTAGATCTGCCGCCGGGCGTCTACCATGGTCTTGTGGCGCTCGACCCCAACACCATCATGTTCGAATGCAAGGCCGGCCCTTACCGCCAGTTGGTCGAGGGTGAGCATGCCGCCTGGGCGCCACGTGAAGGTGAACCCGGCGCGGCTGAATACCAAGCCTGGATGCTCGCGCAGTTCGATTGAGTTCTGCTGTTGCCTGCGTGCTAGAGTGCGCCTTCATGCCAAGGAGCCTCACATGCGTGCGATTCTTCCCCTGCTGCTGGCGGTGAGCCTGCCTCTCGCCGCCGCGCCGCTGCACAGCCAGTTCCTCCCCCCCGATGACCAGTCCCTGCGCCAGGAAGCGCCGACCGGCCAGCAGTTGCTGCAAGTAACCGACTACTCGGTAGTGGTGGGGGCACAGCGCCAGTCCGACCAGCAGCCGATCCCGATCACGGCTTCGCTGCAGATGCGCCTGAAGGGCAAACCGCTGAACAAGGGCGCGACCATCAGCCAGGTGTTGCTCAACTTCGATGGCGAGGCGGGCAAAAGCCTGAAGAAGCCAGTGTTCGACGAAAAGTCGCGAACCTTGAGCCTGAATTACCCGGTCGGCGATTACCGGGTGATCATGGACCTGCTGCGTAACGAGACCGTCTATGTGCAGTTCCTGACCTACGCCAATGGCCACATCTGGGCCGACCTGCACACCGGTACCGTACGTTCGCGTTGAGGCGCGCTGGCTGTGGGGGGTAAACTGCCGGCCTTCGAAATTCCATGATGGTCAGTTGGAGCCGGCAATGCGCAAAGACAAGAAGCAGGTGATTGGTGACGAAATCAGCGACGACTACATCAAGTCGTTCCTACAGTTTGAGCCGGCCGATGGCGTGACCTCGCCTTCGCACCACAAGCTGATCAAAGGCTACCGCGGCCTGCGTGTCGATGACTTCGAGCGCTTCGTAGGCTTCTTCGTCGAGGCTGGCCTGGACCTGGATGGCAAGGACGAGCACGGCAAGACCTTCGTCGAGGTGATCGCCGACCAGCGTAATGCGCCGGAGTACGTCGAGATCATCGCCAAGGCCCGCGGCTGATAGAGATTCCAGGCACAAAAAAACGCCCCGAGGGGCGTTTTTTCGTTTCAGGCCGGCTCAGGCATAGTGCTTGGCTGGGCTGTCTTCCACCAGTTCCAGCGCCACATCGTTGTCGGCACTGATCTTGCGGTACAGCGCGGCATCGGTGGCCAGTGCCTTCTCGCGAGCCGGGAAGATTTCCTTGAGCTTGGCAGCCCAGGCACCTTTGGCCTGCTCGGGGAAGCAGCGCTCGATCAGTTCGAGCATGATCGACACGGTTACCGAAGCACCTGGCGAGGCGCCGAGCAGCGCAGCCAGGCTGCCGTCCTGTGCCGAGACCAGCTCGGTACCGAACTGCAGGATGCCGCCTTTCTTCGGGTCCTTCTTGATGATCTGCACGCGCTGGCCGGCCACTTCCAGGCGCCAGTCTTCGGCTCTGGCCTGCGGGTAGAAGCGGCGCAGGGATTCCAGGCGCTGTTCCATCGACTGCATCACTTCGCTGACCAGGTATTTGGTCAAGTCCATGTTGTCACGGGCTACGGCCAGCATCGGGCCGATGTTGCCCATGCGCACCGACAGCGGCAGGTCCATGAGCGAGCCGTGCTTGAGGAACTTGGTGGTGAAGCCGGCGTAAGGGCCGAACAGCAGCGAAGTCTTGCCGTCTACCACGCGGGTGTCCAGGTGTGGCACCGACATTGGCGGTGCGCCGACCGCAGCCTGGCTGTACACCTTGGCCTGGTGCTGCTTGACGATTTCCGGGTTGTCGCAACGCAGCCACTGGCCGCTGACCGGGAAGCCGCCGAAGCCTTTGCTTTCCGGGATGCCGGACATTTGCAGCAGCGGCAGGGCCGCGCCGCCAGCGCCGAGGAACACGAAGCGGGCGTCGACTTCACGGGCGCCGCCGCTGATGACGTCCTTGATGCTGACGGTCCAGCCGCTGCCGTTACGGCGCAGGCCGACGACTTTCTTGCTGTACTTGACCTGCGCATCGGCGCTGTCACCCAGAATCTTCAGCAGCTTGTTGGTCAGTGCCCCGAAATTGACGTCGGTGCCTTTGGCAACGCGGGTTGCGGCGATGTGCTGGTCGGCCGGGCGGCCTGGCATCATCAGCGGCATCCACTCCTTCATCACGCTCTTGTCTTCGGTGTATTGCATCTCGGCGAAGGCGTGGTGCTGCTTGAGCAGCTCGAAGCGCTTCTTCAGGAAGGACACACCCTTGTCACCTTCGACGTAGCTCAGGTGCGGGACCGGGTTGATGAATGCACGTGCCGAGCCGAAGGTGCTCTTCTTGCTCAGGTAGGCCCAGAACTGGCGCGAGACCTCGAACTGGGCGTTGATGTGCACGGCCTTCTTGATGTCGATGCTGCCGTCGGCAGCCTGAGGCGTGTAGTTCAGCTCGCACAGGCCGGCGTGGCCGGTGCCTGCGTTGTTCCAGGGGTTGGAGCTTTCCGCGGCTCCGGAGTCCATTGCCTCGACGACCTCAAGCTTCAGGGTCGGGTCAAGCTCCTTGAGCAGTACGGCCAGGGTGGCACTCATGATGCCCGCGCCTACCAATACCACATCAACCGATTCGTTCTGCGCCATTTAACGCGTCTCCACAATCTACAGCTACCTAATTGACAGCATAGGACCACTGGGGTTGCCAGGATCGCCATGTCCGACTCTTCGCAGTTCTTGCAACTTCCGCGGACACCGCCAACCAGTCTTCGGGTTCAGTTATTGAACGCTGTCTGCCACGGGTGCGGCAATTCGACTTATGGTCAAGGTGTCGTGCGTGCGCTATGGAACGACCTCAGACACTCATCCGGAATGAGCGCTTCTGCCGCCTGTTCAGGGCTGTTCGGGACTCATCTGCCGCTTTTGCACATGCCAGACTGTTCATTTGCTCGCCACACTCTCGTGAAGTTGTGAAAAACCGTTTTTTCACGCTCTTTTGGAGACGTGAACCTCAAAAGGGGACTGCGCGATGGCAACCCACAGGTTCATGCAGTGCGAAGGGCCGGAAAAGCAGGCACGACAGCCGATGCAAGACCTGAGTGGAAGGCTCTCTGTGGGCGAAGCGGGTGTAGGTGTCGAGGTCAATCGACAGATGCGGGGCCCGATCAGGAGACGTCCTTATAATCGGGGGGAGATTATAACGATGTCGCGGGCAGAAAGGTCGTAATTCGTGGTTTTTATTGCAGCGTTTGTCAGGCTGCGAGGATGCGCTGGTGCCAACGGCGGCTTGCGCGGGCGCAAGCCCGGGCTTCGGCGGGCAATTCGCGGCCCAGCCAGGCGAGCTGTATTTCGCTGATCTGCACCCATCCACTACCGCTCGGTGCCTGGCTGCACTGCTTGAAGGCCAGGCATATGCCTTCGCCGTCCAGGCGAGCATAGGCGTTGTGACGCGGGCGTTGGCAGAGCAGTGTCCAGAGCGAGGCCATGGCGGTACGTCCTGTTCGTTTGGGCTTGGCGCAAGGATAAGGGCGCGGCCATGAAACGATTGTGACAAGCGGGTCGGACCGATGACTGGTCTGTGCCTGGCTGGGTATACTGTGGGCCTTCGCCGTATTTTCTGGAGAAACGCGCATGTTGCAACGTCTGTTGTTCGGTTTGATTGCCGTAGCCAGCCTCAGCCTGGTCGGTTGTGCCCACAGCCCGCAACAACTCAGCCCGCAACCCACGCTCAAGGCTCAGCTCGCACCGGTCGGCCACGGCCAGCCGGTAGTGGTCAAGGTGGTCGATGGGCGTGCTTCGCAGTCCCTGGGCACCCGGGGCGGCATGTACCCCGAAACCAGCACCATCAGCGTCAGTGGCAATGATGTCGTGCCCAAGCTGCAGGCCCAGGCCGAAGCCGCCGTGCGCCTGCTCGGCTTCACCCCGACGCCGAATGCCTATAACGCACCACAGCTGACCGTGACCCTGGCCGAACTGAAGTATCAGTCCCCTAAAGACAACCTGTACGTGACCGAAGCCACCATCGGTGCCACCTTCCGTGCCGATGTGCAGAATGCCAGCCGCCGCTACAGCGGCCGTTACGGTGCTTCGCTGGACCAGCGCTTCGGCATGGCGCCGAACCAGGACACCAACACCCAGCTGGTGGGCGATGTGCTGAGCGATGCGCTGACCCGCCTGTTCAAGGACCCGACCATCGGTCAGGTGCTGGGCGAATAAGCCTTACGCTGCAAACCTGAAAACCCGCTACCTGAGTGCCAGGTAGCGGGTTTTTTGTTGCCTGTGCCTGCCTCTTCGCGGGCATGCCCGCTATCCCAGGGATTTCACTGATCTCAAGTACAGCGCCTTACCTGTGGGAGCGGGCGTGCCCGCGAAGAGGCCGGAACAGGTTCAAGCGGCTGCTATATGGAAATCCAGCAAGCTGATGCCGGTGCTCGCATCCACCTCCGGCAGGTCCTCGTGCACATGCCCGCCCAGCGCGCAGTAGATCAGCCACTGGCGGTCCTGGACATTGATGGCGAAACCATCGATCAACGCCTGCTGCTCATCGCTCTGAGTCACGTGATAGAGGCGATCCTGGTTTTCGGCGTGCAGCATCAACAAGCTCCGGTACGGGAAAAGGCCGATAGCGTGGCCTGTCCTGATGACGAGCATGTGACAGGATGAAATCAAGTGACACTTTGTCGCCAAGCACGGGCGGCCGGGTCGGACTTCGGTAGAATGCCGGGCTTCGCTGTGGCTATGACCGAGGTTGCGTGATGTCGTTGCAAGTGCTCTGGGGCTTTCTTTCCGCCCACCCTACCAAGCTGATCAATCTGCTGGCGCTCTTGCTGACCTGCCCAGGCGGGTTGCTGCTGCAGAGCGCACGGCGGCGTGAGGCGATTACCCGCGAGCGTCTGGCGGTGGAGGAGGGGTCGGCGGATGTGTTTGCCCAGCGCGTGCCACGCTACTACTACATCCTGGGTTTTTCCTGCCTGGCCATGGCGCTGCTGCTGTCCTGGTTCAGCACCTGGATCTGAACGTACCGGGGCCGCCAGGCGGCCCCGCTCGGGTCAGGCAACAGGCGCCTGCTGCTTGACCTGATACTGGTTGCGCACTGGCGTCGCATACTGCAACACCAGGTAAGGCCGCTGTTCCTCGGGGCAGGCGTCCAGCCGCCGTTGCCACTCTTCCCTGGCCTTGGCCAGCTCCTCTGCCGGGAACACCTTCTCGGCGCTCGGCACCTGCAGTGCCTCGTCCTTTCCGCTCCACATCGCATACGCCAGGTAATGCACCGGGAACAGGCGGTAACCGCCGAGGATCTGCCGGTCGGTTTCCTGTGCCAGCTGCTTGGTGTCCTCGTAGTACTCGGTCACTGGCGGGGCGAAGTTGATGTGCACCCGGCCCTTGTAGCCGGTGATGCCCTTGGCGATGCTGTTGTCGTCTTCGCCGGGGGCCTTCTGGTACGTGCCGGTGGTGGCGCGGATGTACAGCTCGCGGGCCTTGGCCTGGTCGCAGGGGTCGTACTCGTAGCTGATCGACACCGGGATCAGGTTCAGGCTCTGGATCACTGCACCGAACGGCTCGTCCTTGCGACTCATGTGGAACATCTTGAGGATTGCCGAATCGGTCCGGTCGTCACCGTCCTTGGCGCGGCCTTCGGCCTGGGCGATCCAGATCGACGTGCCGTCATTGCGAATCGAATGGTTGATATAGGCCGAGAGCAACTGGTAGGCCGCAAGCTTTTCCCGGCGGCCACTGATCGAGCGGTGCACGATGAAGCTCTTGTTCAGGCGCATCATGTCGCTGACGAACGGCTTTTGCAGCAGGTTGTCGCCGATGGCGATGCGCGGCGTCGGCAGGCCGGCGTGGTAGACCGCGTAGTTGACGAAGGCCGGGTCCATGACGATGTCGCGGTGGTTGGCCAGGAATAGATAGGCCGTGCCCGACTTGAGCTGTTCGACGCCGGAGTAGGTGACGCCGTCGGTGGCGCGTTCGATGGTCTGGTCGACGTAATACTCGACTTTGTCCTGCAGGGTCGATACGCAGGTGACGCCGGCGAACTCCTTGCGCAGGCGGCGGGCGATCAGCGGCTTGAGCAGCCAGCCGAGGGCGCCGGCTGCGCGCGGGAATTTGAAGTGGGTGAGGATATCGAGGAATGCCGGGTCGCTGAGCAGGCGTGCCAGAACGGCAGGGACCTCAGCATCGTCGTACGGTCGGATGGCATCGAATTCGCCCATCATGCTCTCTTGTTGGAAACGGCTAGGGTAATAAGGTAAGGGGTGGGGCCCGAAAAAACGGCTCGGGCACACTCAAGCCCTGTAAACAGACCGACAATTATACGCACAAGTCACCCCGGAGGCCGCGATGCTCGAACAAGCGTTCTACGATTGTCCTTATTGTGGTGAAGAAGTCGAAACGACCGTGGACCTGTCCGGGGGCGACCAGGAGTACATCGAGGACTGCCAGGTGTGCTGCAAGCCTATCCGCTTCGTGCTGCAGGTTCATGGCGAGGAATGGATGCTGGATGTCTACGGTGAGAACGACTGATGCGGCGGATCTACGAACCGGAAAACCTGATGGAAGCTGAAATGCTGGTGTGCATGCTGGCCAGCGAGGGCATCGAAGCGCACCTCGCCGGTCGCGACCTGATGGGCGGCGCGGGTGAGTTGCCGTTGCAGGGGCTGCTCGGGCTTGCGGTGCCCGACGAACAGGCCGAATACGCACGGCAACTGATCGATGCGTACAATGGTGCCGAGCCGCTTGCCGGTGACGAGCCGGAGAGTCATCCCGGTACCTTGATCTGCTAGGTTCTGAAATCGCCCATGTGTGGACGTTACGCCCTGTTTCGCTGGCCTCAGGCGCTGGCCAGCCTGCCGGGTTTCCCTGCCGGCCAGCCGGCCCAATGGAATATCGCGCCTGGCGCTTCGGTGCTGATCCAGCGCCTGCTCGACGGCCAGCAGCAGTTGGCAAAGGCGCGTTGGGGGCTGACCCCTGCATGGCTCACCGACCTCTCACGCACCCCCGCTCATGCCCGGGCCGAGACCTTGGCCGAGCAGCCGATGTTCCGCGAAGCATTTCGCCTGCGCCGTTGCCTGATGCCCGCCAACGGTTTCTATGAGTGGCGCGGTACGGTGCGCAAACGGCCTTACTGGCTGACGCCGGGGGAGGGCGCATCGCTGTATTTTGCTGCCGTCTGGGAGGCCTACCCGGTACATGACCAGGTGTGGTTGAGTTGCGCGGTAGTGACCCAGGCCGCAATGAACCAGCGCCGACCCCTGATCCTCGACCAGGCCGGCCAGGCTGCCTGGCTGGACCCGGACACACCGTTGCCACGCTTGCACGAGCTGCTCGCCAGCCCGCCGGCGATGCTGCGCGAGCGGGCCCTGGCAAACTTCGTCAACGACCCGAAACTGGACGCGCCTGAGTGCCTGACACCGGCTTAGGTAAAATCTTCCCTGCGGCTATGGCGGGTACAAGCGACTCAGCCTAGGATACGGCGCATGTCAAAAGGGAGTGTTTTCATGCGTAAGTCTTTTGTCGTCAGCCTATTGAGTGCTGGCATCCTGCTGGCCGGCTGCCAGGCGGTGAATACCACCAGTGGCGGTGCTGTCGGCGTCGACCGCCAGCAGTACATGTTCAGCATGCTTTCGACCGATGAGGTCAACCAGATGTACGCCCAGTCCTACCAGCAGACCCTCGGCGAGGCGTCGAGCAAGGGCGTGCTGGACAAGTCCAGCAACGATGCCAAGCGTGTGCAGGCCATCGCCAGCCGGCTGATTGCCCAGGCGCCCAAGTTCCGCCCGGATGCGGCTCAGTGGAACTGGGAAGTCAACGTCATCAAGAGTGACGAGCTCAATGCCAACTGCGGGCCGGGCGGCAAGATCATCGTCTACACCGGGCTGATCGATCAGCTCAAGCTCACCGATGCGGAAATCGCCGCAGTGGTCGGCCACGAAATCGCCCATGCCTTGCGCGAGCATAGCCGCGAAGCGATGTCCAAGGCCTACGGCGTGCAGATGGCGCGCCAGGGTGCGGGCGCCTTGCTTGGCCTTGGCCAGGACAGCATGGCGTTGGCCGACGCCGTGGTGAACTATTCCATGACCCTGCCGAACAGCCGCGCCAACGAGAACGAGGCCGACCTGATCGGCCTGGAGTTGTCGGCGCGTGCCGGTTACGACCCGAATGCCGCGATCACCTTGTGGAACAAGATGAGCAAGGCCTCGGAGGGGGCGCCACCTGAGTTCATGAGTACTCACCCGGCTTCGAGCAGCCGGATCGCCTCGTTGCAAGCGGCGATTCCAAAAGTGATGCCGTTGTACGAGGCCGCGAAGAAGTAAAACCACAAGGGGCCGCACAGCGGCCCCTGCTTTTCAGCTCAGCCCACCCAGCCACTGGTCTTCATCGCCGAGTACACGGCAACGATGGCCAGCACGAAGAACGCAGTAGCCGCCAGGCGACGAATCAGCGTCAGAGGGAGTTTCTCCGCGGCGAAATTACCCGCCAGCACCACCGGCACGTTGGCGATCAGCATGCCCAAGGTCGTCCCGACGATGACCAGGATCAGGTGCGGATACTGCGCAGCCAGCATCACCGTGGCCACTTGGGTCTTGTCACCGATTTCGGCCAGGAAGAACGCGATCAGTGTGGTCAGGAACGGGCCGAAGCGGCGGGCCGGATTCTCGTCATCGTCCATCTTGTCCGGCACCAGGGTCCACAGCGCGGTGGCGGTGAAGCTCGCGGCAAGAACCCAGTGCAGTACCGACTCGCTGAAGAAGCTGCCGACCCAGGCCCCCACGGCGCCGGCCGCGGCATGGTTGGCCAAGGTAGCCGCGATGATGCCGGCGATGATCGGCCAAGGCTTGCGGAAGCGGGCGGCAAGGATGAGCGCGAGCAGTTGCGTCTTGTCGCCAATTTCGGCCAAGGCAACGATTGCGGTGGGGACCAACAGAGATTCCAGCATCAGGTTTCCTACGGGGGCGGGCCGACACGGCTATGACACGTACAGCCTCCCCGCCCCGGGTAAGGTGTGCGTGTCATAGGTCTTGTCAAACCGAGGACCTGTCTGTGCAGGCCGCTGGGTCGCACGCGCCATGGCCTGTGGGCCAAGTATGTTGACGCGTACCGGGCGAGCAGGGCGCTCGCGGGAGACTACTCCCCTAGGACGGTGCGGATTCTGCCTAGCCGAAACCGTTTCGGCAAGCCCTGTTTTTAACCGCGTGTTGCCCGATAGATGCGGAAGCCATCGGCCTCGGCGCAGGTCTGGCAATTGCCCAAGGCACCTTCGATGAGCGGCTGATAGCGCAGGAAGCTGTTTGCCACGAGGCGCATTTCGCCACCTTTTCTCAGATGTTCGCCGGATTTTTTCAGCAAGTTTTCCGATGCCTGGTAGTTCGTGTGGACCCCGGTATGGAACGGTGGGTTGCTCAGGATCAGGCTCAGGTCGGCAGGTGCGGCATCGATGCCATCGCCGCTGATGACTTCGCCCTCAAGGCAGTTGGCCGCCAGGGTCAGGCGGCTGGCTGCCACGGCGAAGGCATCTACATCCAGCAGCGTGACCCGGCTTTGTGGATAACGCCGTTTGACCGTGGCACCCAGCACGCCAGCGCCGCAGCCAAAATCGAGCACATGGCCGATGGGCAGATTGTCCAGATACTTGAGTAGCAGGGCAGTGCCGCGGTCAAGGCGGCCGTGGCTGAATACCCCCGGCAGGCTCACCACCTGCAGTGGGCCGTCTTCGAGATCGAGGGTGAAGCGTTCGGCCAGGCTCTCCAGCGGTTTGGCTTGCGGCGCGTTTTCCACGGTCACCTGCCACAGTTGGCAATGCCGCGCGCTGTCCAGCTTGCGCGGCTTGCCGAACGCCTGCAGTTGTTTGGCCGCGCCTTCGATGCCACCGCGTTTTTCACCCACCAGGTACAGCTCACCGCCTGCCAGGCGCGCAGCCAGGGCGTTGAGCAGGTAGGCCGCCAGCTCGCGGGACTTGGGCAGGAACAGCACCGCCGTCTCGAAGGCTACCGACGGCACATCGACGCCGTAGTGGCTGCGCCCCGCGAAGCGGCTGTCGAGCATGGCCTGGTCGCCTGCATGCCAGGTCCAGCCAAGGGCTTGGGGCAGCTGCCCGAGCAGGCCGTCGGCGGGGGCGCCGGCGAGCAGCAGCGGGCCCTGGAACAGCTCTGCCTGGCGGAGCAATACTTCACTGCGCGGGTCCATGGACGACGCCTCCTGAAAAAGTGGCGCAGTGTAACAGAGCCGGGCGCGGGACTGAGCTGGAGCTCAGCTGACCACACGGCGCGGCTGGCCTTCGAAATAGGCCCTGGCGTTTTCGCTGAGCTGGCCGACGATGCGCTGGCGCGACTCCACCGCGCCCCAGGCGCTGTGTGGAGTGATCAGCAAGCGTGGGATGCCCTTCTCCAGCAGCGGGTTGCCATTGACCGGCGGCTCGACGCTCAGCACATCGGTGGCCGCGCCGCCGAGGTGGCCGCTGCGCAATGCGTCGGCCAAGGCCTGCTCGTCGATCAGGCCACCGCGGGCGGTGTTGACCACCAGAGCGCCCTTTTTCAGCAGCGCCAGTTCGTGGGCACCGATCATGTGCCGGGTGTGCTCGTTCAGCGGGCAGTGCAGGGTCAACGCGTCGACCTGTGGCAGCAGTTCATCCAGCGCCAGGCGATCGTCACGGGCCGGGCGGCCAGGGATGTGCCCGCTCAGCACGCGCATGCCGAAGGCTTCGGCGAGTCGTGCCACCGCGCCGCCCAGTTCGCCATGGCCTAGCAGGCCGAGGGTCTTGCCTTCCAGCTCGATGATCGGGAAATCCAGCAGGCAGAACTGGCTGGCCTTGGCCCACTCGCCGTCGGCCACCGCCTGGTTGTAGTCGCACAGGCGTGTGGCCAGGGCCAGCAGCAGGGCGATGGTGTGCTGGGCCACCGAGGGGGTGCCATAGCCCTGGCAGTTGCAGACCGTGATGCCCTGGGCGCGGGCAGCTGCGAGGTCGACATTGTTGGTGCCGGTCGCGGCTACCAGGATCAGCTTCAGCTGCGGGTTGGCGGCCAGCGTGGCGGCATCGAGCATGACCTTGTTGCTGACCACCGCGACAGCGCCCTGCAGGCGTTCGACGACCTGCTCCGGGCGGGTGGCGGCGAACAGTTCGAATTCGTCGAACTGTTGCTGCAACGGCGACAGGTCAAGGTCGCCAAGGTCCAGGGATTGGTGATCGAGAAACACGGCGCGGCGCAAGCTGGGCATCACAGGAGCTCCGGTAGCAGGGCAGGGGTTGGTCCATCACTGCGCACAATGCCACTCATACCTGGCGCCGCCAAATCATTCCTTCGGCTGATTTGACCGTCACATTGAGCAACTACAGTAGATCCAGACTTGTTCGGCATGCTTTTTCAGAAAAGGGATCACCATGTTGCAGACCCGCATCATCAAGCCCGCCGAGGGCGCCTATAGCTTCCCTCTGTTGATCAAGCGCCTGCTGATGTCCGGCAGCCGCTACGAGAAGACCCGCGAGATCGTCTATCGCGACCAGCTGCGCCTGACTTATCCGCAGCTCAACGAACGCATCGCCCGCCTCGCCAATGTGCTGACCGACGCCGGGGTCAAGGCCGGTGACACCGTGGCGGTGATGGACTGGGACAGCCACCGTTACCTGGAATGCATGTTCGCCATCCCGATGATCGGCGCAGTGGTGCACACCATCAACGTGCGCCTTTCGCCCGAGCAGATCCTCTACACCATGAACCACGCTGAAGACCGTTTCGTACTGGTCAACAGCGACTTCGTCGGCCTTTATCAGGCCGTCGCCGGGCAACTGACCACGGTCGACAAGACCTTACTGATCACCGATGGCCCGGACAAGACTGCCGACTTGCCCAACCTCGTCGGTGAATACGAGCAATTGCTCGCGGCCGCCAGCCCGCGTTACGACTTCCCGGATTTCGACGAGAATTCGGTGGCCACCACCTTCTACACCACCGGTACCACGGGCAACCCCAAGGGCGTCTACTTCACGCACCGCCAGCTGGTGTTGCATACCCTGGCCGAAGCGGCGGTGACCGGCAGTATCGACAGCGTGCGCCTGCTCGGCAGCAATGACGTGTACATGCCCATCACGCCGATGTTCCACGTGCATGCCTGGGGCATCCCCTACGCGGCCACCATGCTCGGCATGAAGCAGGTCTACCCGGGCCGTTATGAGCCGGACATGCTGGTCAAGCTGTGGCGCGAAGAGAAGGTCACCTTCTCGCACTGTGTGCCGACCATCCTGCAGATGCTGCTCAACTGCCCGAACGCCCAGGGCCAGGATTTCGGCGGCTGGAAGATCATCATCGGCGGCAGCGCCCTGAACAGTTCGCTGTACAAGGCGGCGCTGGCCCGTGGCATCCAGCTGACTGCCGCTTATGGCATGTCCGAAACCTGCCCGCTGATATCTGCCGCGCACCTGAATGACGAGTTGCAGGCCGGCAGCGAGGATGAACGCGTTACCTACCGCATCAAGGCCGGTGTACCGGTGCCGTTGGTGGAAGCGGCAATCGTAGATGGCGAGGGCAATTTCCTGCCGGCCGATGGCGAGACCCAGGGTGAGCTGGTGCTGCGTGCGCCATGGCTGACCATGGGCTATTTCAAGGAGCCGGAAAAGAGCGAGGAGCTGTGGCAGGGTGGCTGGCTGCACACCGGTGACGTCGCCACCCTCGACGGCATGGGCTACATCGATATCCGCGACCGCATCAAGGATGTGATCAAGACCGGCGGCGAATGGATCTCTTCGCTCGACCTGGAGGACTTGATCAGCCGTCATCCGGCCGTGCGTGAAGTGGCGGTGGTAGGCGTAGCCGACCCGCAATGGGGCGAGCGCCCGTTTGCCCTGCTGGTGGTGCGTGAGGACAAGGCGATCGACGCCAAAACCCTGAAGGAGCATCTGAAGCCTTTCGTCGAGGAAGGCCACATCAACAAGTGGGCGATTCCCAGCCAGATCGCTGTTGTTACTGAAATTCCCAAGACCAGTGTCGGCAAGCTAGACAAGAAGCGTATCCGCCAGGACATCGTCCAGTGGCAGGCCAGTAACAGCACCTTCCTGTCTACCTTGTAAGCCCGCTCCGGGTCGCACATCACGTTGCGCGACCCGCATGCTAGAGAGGCTGAGCCCTTGCCAAACGTAAAATTTCGGCCATGCTTCAGCACGGCCGATGCGCTGCCCGGGAAACGCCGGGCCGATTTGGCAGCAGGTGCGCAAATCACACTTTAGAGGGATCAAGCACCTGAGCCTGCTGGCTATAGTCGGGCCCAGGGGATTTTCAGGAATGGGGGAGGGCGGCACGCGCAAGACGTGCCGCTGCAGGGGAAACCTGCTCACCGGTCGCTCGGGCCGTTTCTGAAAGGACTCACTGCCATAACAATAAAGTACATGGAGTAGCGTCGATGAAATCTGCAAATCCGTTCTGGCGCCGGGCCAGGTTGCCCTTGGCCGTCAGCCTTGCTTCCACGCTCGCAAGTCCTGCTTTCGCTGTCAGTTTCAACATTGGTGAAATCGAAGGCCAGTTCGACTCGTCGCTCTCCGTCGGCGCCAGCTGGTCCACCGCCAACCCCAACAAGAACCTGATCGGGGTGAACAACGGTGGCAAGGGCCTGTCGCAGACCTCCGACGACGGCCACCTGAACTTCAAGAAGGGCGAAACCTTCTCGAAGATCTTCAAAGGCATCCATGACCTCGAACTCAAGTACGGCGACACCGGCGTGTTTGTGCGCGGCAAATACTGGTACGACTTCGAGCTCAAGGACGAAAGCCGCGAGTTCAAGGACATCAGTGACTCGGGCCGCAAGGAAGGCGCCAAGTCGTCGGGTACGCAGCTGCTCGATGCCTTCGTGTACCACAACTACTCGATCGGCGATCAGCCGGGCTCGGTACGTTTAGGCAAGCAGGTGGTGAGCTGGGGTGAGAGCACCTTCATCGGTGGCGGTATCAACTCGATCAACCCGATCGACGTGGCGGCCTTCCGTCGCCCCGGTGCCGAAATCAAGGAGGGCCTGATTCCGGTCAACATGTTCTACATCTCGCAGAGCCTGACCGACAATCTGTCGGCCGAAGCCTTCTATCAGATCGAGTGGGACCAGACCGTCGTCGACAACTGCGGCACCTTTTTCTCCCAGCCTGACATCATCGCCGACGGCTGTACCGACAACCTGCGTGTGCTCAACAGCAGCCGCACGGTACCGGCCGCCGCCCAGCAGTTCCTGGCCACCCGTGGCGTGAATATCAACCAGGAGGGCGTGATGGTGGCCCGTGGCGCCGACCGCGATGCCCGCGACAGCGGCCAGTTCGGGGTGGCCATGCGCTACATGTTCGAGCCGCTGGACACCGAGTTCGGTGCCTACTTCATGAACTACCACAGCCGTGCGCCGATATTCAGCGCAACCGGCGCTTCGCCGTCGGTGTTCCAGGGCATTGCCGGGCTGCCGGCGCAGCTGCGCGCACTGGCGCCGCTGATCGTTGCGGGCAACTCGAAGTACTTCGTCGAGTACCCCGAGGACATCCGCCTGTACGGCCTGAGCTTCTCCACCACCCTGCCTACCGGTACCGCGTGGAGCGGTGAAGTCAGCTACCGGCCCAACGCGCCGGTGCAGCTGAACACCACCGACATCCTCTTTGCCGGTGTGCGGCCACTGGGGGGCGCGCTGACCAACGCTTCGCTGCTCACCGGCACCCCGGGCCAAGACCTGCACGGCTACCGCCGCAAGGAAGTCACCCAGTTCCAGACCACCCTGACCCACTTCTTCGACCAGGTGATGGGCGCCAGCCGCATGACCGTGGTCGGTGAGCTTGGTGTAACCCATGTGGGTGGCCTGGAGAATGCCCACGATACTCGCTACGGCCGTGACCCCGTGTTCGGCCCTGGCCCGCTGCCAGCTACCGGCGGTGCCGACACCTGCCAGGCGCTCAATGCCAGCACCATAGCCGGCGCCGGCGCCGGTGCCTCGACGGCCAACCTCAACCGCAAGTGCGAGAACGACGGCTACACCACCAGCACCTCATGGGGTTACCGCGCCCGGGTCATCTGGGACTACAACGACGTGTTTGCCGGGGTCAACCTCAAGCCTAACGTGGCCTGGTCCCATGACGTTTCCGGTTATTCGCCAGGCCCTGGCGGCAACTTCGAGGAAGGACGCAAGGCGGTCAGCCTTGGCCTGGATGCCGAGTACCAGAATACCTACACCGCCAGCCTGTCATACACCAACTTCTTCGACGGCAAGTACAGCACTGTGGATGATCGCGACTTCGTCGCCCTCAGCTTCGGCGTGAACTTCTAAGAATACTGATGCAGGACGACACGAGATGAACAAGACCAGAAGTCTGTTGCAAGCCGGTGTACTGGGCCTGTCCCTGCTGGCGACCAGCGTAATGGCTGCGGTATCCGCCGATGAAGCGGCAAAGCTTGGCAGCACCCTGACCCCGATGGGCGCGGAAAAAGCCGGTAACGCCGATGGTTCGATCGGGCCATGGGAGCCGCTGTCGAAGACCGCAGGCAGCGTCGATGGCAAGGGTTTCCTGTCTGACCCGTACGGCAGCGACAAACCGCTGTTCACCATCACCGCGCAGAATGCCGAGCAGTACAAGGACAAGCTTTCGCCGGGCCAGTTGGCGATGCTCAAGCGCTACCCGGATACCTTCAAGATTCCGGTGTTCAAGACCCACCGTGGTGCCACGGTACCTGACGATGTCTTCGCCGCCATCAAGAAGAACGCCACCGCGACGACGTTGGTCGAAGGCGGCAACGGCCTGAACAACTTCCAGACCGCCGTGCCCTTCCCGATCCCGAAAAGCGGCCTGGAAGTGATCTGGAACCATATCACCCGCTACCGCGGCGGCAGCGTCAGCCGCCTGGTGACCCAGGCAACCCCACAGCAGAACGGCTCCTACAGCCTGGTGTATTTCGCCGACCAGTTCGTTTTCCGCGACAAGATGAAGGACTACGACCCGAACAACCCAGGCAACATCCTGTTCTACTTCAAGCAGGAGGTGACGGCTCCGGCGCGCCTGGCCGGCACCGTGCTGCTGGTGCACGAGACCCTCGACCAGGTCAAGGAACCGCGCAAGGCCTGGATCTACAACGCCGGCCAGCGCCGGGTGCGCCAGGCACCGCAGGTGTCGTACGACGGCCCGGGTACCGCGGCCGATGGCCTGCGCACCTCGGACAACCTGGACATGTACAACGGCGCACCGGACCGCTACGACTGGAAGCTCGAAGGCAAGAAGGAGATGTACATCGCTTCCAACGCCTTCAAGCTGGACGACCCCAAGCTCAAGTACGCCGACATCCTCAAAGCCGGGCACATCAATCAGGACCTGACCCGCTACGAGCTGCGCCGGGTCTGGCATGTGGTTGCGACCCTAAAGCCCGGCCAGCGGCACATCTACGCCAAGCGTGACTTCTACATCGACGAAGACACCTGGCAAGCGGCTGTGATCGACCAGTACGACGGCCGTGGCCAACTGTGGCGCGTGTCCGAGGCCCATGCCCAGCCGTACTACAACGTGCAGGTGCCGTGGTACACCCTTGAAGCCATCTACGACTTGCAGTCGGGCCGCTACCTGGCCCTGGGCATGAAGAACGAAGAGAAGCGTGCCTACGACTTCGGCTTCAGTGCCAGCAAGGCCGATTTCCAGCCAGCCGCCCTGCGCCAGTCGGGTATCCGCTGAGCTGAAAACCTGCAACTCCGTGTGACCCTCCCAGAACGCCCCGGCTTGCCGGGGCGTTTCTGTCTGGCCTGCCGATAAGGCCGATGAATACCTCGCCAAAGCCCCACGCCAGCCGCTGTCCATCAGCCATGTTGCTTTTTGTCGCAGTCTTTTCCGAGGCAATGGCTCCCATCGTCTTCAAATGCGTTGCATTACCCGCTAGTCTCGCAAGCATCCGTACCGCCGTAGTCTTCCCAACAGAACGAGCCGGCCATGACAGACCTGTCCCGTACGCATGGATTCGCCAGCCAGGCCCTGGGCCTGCTGGACGGGCGCTTCTTCCGGCCGCCGCAGCCCGACGGCCACGTGCCGCGTGCACGCCTGTGCCAGCGCTTGCAGGGCGGCCTTGGCGGGCGCTTGTTGCTGGTCAATGCCCCCGCCGGCTTTGGCAAAAGCTCCCTGGCCATCGAGTTCTGCGAGTCACTGCCCGCCCATTGGCGCAGTCTCTGGCTCGGCCTGAGCCAGAGGGACGCCGACCCCGGCCGTTTCCTCGAGCGCCTGCTCGAAGGCTTGCAGCAGTACTGTCCGGCACTGGGCGGGCAGGCCATGGGCCTGCTGAAGATGCGTCAGCGCCACCAACCCTTTGCGTTCGAAGAGTGGCTCGACAGCTTGCTGGACGAGTTGGCGCTCTACCTCCAGGCCGATACCCCTTTGCTGCTGGTGCTGGACGACTACCACCTGGCCCAGGGGCCGGTTCTCGATCGCTGCCTGCAGTTCTTCCTCAATCACTTGCCTGCCGGCTTGGTACTGCTGGTTACCAGCCGCCAGCGGCCGGACTGGCACCTGGCGCGGCTGCGCCTGTCACGGCAACTGGTCGAACTTAGCGAGCAGGATCTGCGCCTGACGCCGGATGAATCATTGGCAGTGATTGGCCGCCAACCCACCGGGCTGCGCGGTCAGGCGCTGGATAACCTGATTCAGCGCAGCGATGGCTGGGTGGCGGGGCTGCGCTTCTGGCAGTTGGCAGCCAGCGAGGCTGGTGACGAGCATGCCTTGCCCCAGGCCCTGCATGGTGGAGAAGGGTTGATTCGTGACTACCTGCTGGAAGAAGTCATCGAGATGCTGCCGGCGGACGTGCAGGCGTTCCTGTTCGACACGGCCTGCCAGGAGCGTTTCTGCGCGGCGCTGTGCGATGCGCTGCGTGAGCGCCACGACAGCGACGCGATACTGCGTTATCTGCAGGCGCACCAGGTATTCCTGGTGCCGCTGGACGAGCATGGTCATTGGTATCGGTACCATCACCTGTTCTCTGACTTGCTGCGCAGTCGCCAGTCCAGCGAACCGCAGGCGCGCCTGCACCTGCGCGCCTGCCGCTGGTTCCAGGCCCAGGGGTTGCTCGACGAGGCGGTGGAACAGGCGTTACGCGCCGGCCATCTCGACGTTGCGGCTGACCTGGTGCAGAGCCTGTCCGAAGAGCAACTGCTGGCCGAGCAGAATGTGGGCATGCTGTTGCGCTGGAAGATGGACCTCCCCGACAGCCTGCTGATCAGCACGCCGCGGTTGATCGTGCTGTACAGCTGGGCGCTTGGCCTGGCCTGCCAGCTCGATGCAGCGCAAGAACTGGCAAGTTACCTCAGCCGCTTCCTGCCCGCGCCTTCGGCCACTGCACAGAAGTCCATGCTGGCGCAGTGGCTGGCCCTGAGCGGCGTCATCGCCCGCGGTCGGGGTGACCGCGATCGGACCTTGGCCTATTGCGGCGAGGCGCTGCAGAGCCTGCCGTGCAAGCGCTACGGGCAACGCCTGGTATGCCTGTCGACGCTGTCCAACCTGGCCATTGCCGACGGCGACTTCTGGCGTGCACGCGGCTGGAACCGCGAAGCGCTGGAGCTGGCGCAGCGCGTGGGCAACCCGTTGTTCGAGGCGCTGGCGCATTACGATCGAGCCCGGGTGCTGCATGCCCGCGGCGAGGTGTTGCGCGCGCTCGATGAGGTGCGCCAGGGTTTGCAGCGCCTGCAGGGGCTGTCGGCCCAGCGGTTGTACGCGGTGCGGGCGAGGCTGACCTTGTACGAGGGCTACCTGCTGGTGGCGCGCCTGCATCCCACGCAAGGGCGCGCGCGCTTGCGTGCAGGGCTTGGCGAGGCGCGCGCCTGCCGTGACATCAGCGTGCTGATCGGCCATTGCGTGATCGCCTCGCTGGATGGCCGTGAGGGCCAGTATGCCGAGGCCTTCGCCGAACTGGCCGAGGCGGAGCGCTTGATGCACATCTGGGATGTACCGCCGATTTTCTACCTGGCGATGATCACCCTGGTGAAGTGCGAACTGTGGCTCGCGCAAGGGCGTATCGATTTGGCCGAGTCGTGGTTGCTGCGCCTGGGGCAGACCTATGGCGGCGAGCACCCTGCGGCAGCGCCCGAGTTCCACCCCTTGCTGCCGCTGCATATCGAACTGCAGCAGGCTTTGCTCGAGCGGGTGCAGCAGCGCAGCGACGATGCCGTGGCGCGGCTGTGCGCCCTGGCCGAACGCGGTCAGGCCAGTGGCGGGATGATGCTCACCCTGCATGCCCTTTGCCAATGGATCGACCTGTTGTTGAGCGAGGGGCGTGAAGCACAGGCAGCGCGGCTGCTGCCCAGGGCGTTGAGCGCCGCTCGGGGTGGGGTGGTGCAGCCCTTCCAGCGGCTGCTCGAATTGCATCCTGGCTGGCTGCGCGAACAACTTCTTGCACAGCCAGCCTGCCAGGCCCAGGCTGAATTGCTGGGGCGCCTGCCCGAACCTGCGGTGCCCACAAGCAACGCCGCAGAGGCCTTGAGTGGTCGCGAGCTGGCGGTACTCGAACTGATCGCCCAAGGTTGTTCCAACCAGCAGATCAGTGAGCGGCTGTTCATTTCCCTGCATACCGTCAAGACCCACGCCAGTCATATCAACAGCAAGCTGGGTGTGGAGCGTCGTACCCAAGCCGTGGCCCGGGCCAAGGCGTTGGGCTTGCTGGCCTGAAGCTGGTCGTAAAGGTAAAATAATGGCGCTAGGCCATTATCCCGTGATGGCGTGCGTACGCTGCGTTCTCCACCCTCATCTTTCCTGGCTGGCTGCCGATACAGGTTTCGGCGGTATGCATCGCTTCGCGCCATCCACCCATCTTCCCAATACAGGTCGTGTTGATGCTGCAGTACGGGCAAAAGAGCTTTCTGATCGTCGACGACTTCACTGACTTTCGCACGTCGACCCGTTCCATGCTGCGCGAACTGGGCGTGCGCGATGTGGATACCGCTGACAGCGGCGAGCAGGCCCTGCGCATGTGCGGGCAGAAGCGCTACGACTATATCCTTCAGGACTTCCACCTCGGTGACGGCAAGAAGAACGGCCAGCAGGTCCTCGAGGACCTGATCCTCGACAAGCTGATTAGCCATGAATGCGTGTTCATCATGGTCACGGCCGAAAGCAGCCAGGCCATCGTGCTCAGTGCCCTGGAGCACGAGCCTGATGCCTACCTGACCAAGCCGTTCAACCGCGTGGGCCTGGCCCAGCGCCTGGACAAGCTGACCCAGCGCAAGACGCTGCTCAAGCCGATCCTGCAAGCCCTCGACCGTGGTCGCCCGGCCGAAGTGCTGGCGGCGTGTGCCGAGCTGTGCAAGAAGGACCCGCGTTTTGCCCCGTTGTGCCTGCGCTATCGTGCCGACGCGCTGCGTGACCTCAACCGCTTCGATGAGCTGGAGAAGTTTCTCAAGAGCATCCTCGCCAGCCGCCCGCAACCATGGGTGTATGCGGCACTCGGCAGCCTGATGCACAAGCGCGGGCAGAATGCCCAGGCCCAGGGCGTCTACGAACAGGCGCTCAAGGCATTCCCGATCATGCCCGGGCTGTACGATGGCATGGCCGAAGTGCTGGTTGCCCAAGGCGAAACCAAGCGCGCCCAGAGCATGCTCGAAGAAGCGGTCCGCCTATCGCCCCTGGCGGTGCGACGGCAGGCTGCGCTGGGCAAGTTGGCGTTGGATAACGAAGATTTCGAAAGCGCCTCCAAAGCGTTCCGTCATGCGGTGAATCAGGGCCAGAGTTCGCGCTACAAGGATGCCGAAAGCAACCTTGGCCTGGTCCAGGCGTTGATGAGCAAGAACGCCGGCTTTGGCCTGGATGCGCGTGCCCGGGTCGAGATCAACACGGTGCTCAGTGAAGTGGCCAAGGACAACCTCGAAGACCAGGGCTTGCAAGTGCGTGCCCGGCTGATGAAGGCCGCCAGCCTGCAGCAGGCGGGCGACCCTGAGACAGCGGCCAAGCTCACCGAACAAGCCATGCAGCGGCTGGAGAAGATGGACCAGTTCTTCTCGGTCGAGGCGGCCTTGACCGTGGCCCGGCAACTGCAGGCACTCGGCCAGGAAGCAGCCGGCGGCAGCATCCTCAAAGGCTGCGTGGAAACCTACGGCGACGATCCCAAGGTCATGCAAAGCGTGGCCAAGCTGACCGACGACCCGGCCGTGCTGGGTGCGGTCACCGAAGCGGTCGACCTCAACCGCCAGGGCGTGCGCAGCTACCAGGCCGGGCAACTCAACGAAGCCTTGCAGATGTTCCGCAAAGCGCTTTCGCTGCAGCCGAAGAACATCAGTATTGCGCTCAACACTGCGCAGGCCCTGCTGCGCATCGGTGGCGAGGTGACACCGCCGGCGATCCAGCAGGAATGCCGCGATTGCCTGACCCGGGTGGCCGGCATCCCGACCAGTGACAGTCGCTACGACCGCTACCGCAAACTGCACATCAAGGTCTTCGGTGCATGAGCCAGGATAACCAGGGGCTGGATTTCTCCACGGTGATCGCCTCCACCGTGCATGACCTGAAAAACTCACTGTCGGCGCTGATCCAGTCCCATGACCAGTGGATGGCGCGGTTGCCTGAAGAATGGCGCAGCGGTACCGAGCAGGGCGTGATCGAGCATGAGTTCCGTCACCTCAACGGCATGCTCGTGCAGTTGCTGGGGCTTTACAAACTGGGGGTGAACCAGCTGCCGGTATGCCCGGATTACCATGAGCTGGATGATTTCATCGAGGCCCAGCTGGCCGCCCACCAGGAAGTGCTCCAGCACAACGACATCCTCGCCACCTGGCGTGTCGAAACCGACAACCCGCTGGGCTTCTTCGACCGCGAGCTGGTGGCTTCGGTGATCGCCAACGTGATTACCAACGCCACCCGCTATGCCGGCCATACACTGTTGATCAGCATTGGCGAGGAAAGCGAGCAACTGGTCATCAGCGTCAACGACGACGGCCCGGGCTACCCGGCGCGAATGCTCGAGCGTCAGCAGGATTATGTGCAGGGTATCGACTCGCAGAGCGGCAGCACCGGGCTTGGGCTGTACTTCGCGGCGCGGATTGCGGCGTTGCATGAGCGTAACGGCGTGCGCGGGCGGATCGATATTGCCAATGGTGGGGTGCTTGGGGGAGGGTTGTTCAGGTTGTATTTGCCGTAGCGTCAGGGCCGCCATGTGTCTGGCACAACCTTCAGCTTCCAAGACAGGCACTTCAGACCACGCTACCATCCCGGACAGTAGTCAGGAGCCCCTCATGAACATTGCCCCCGCCACGCTGATCCGCGAAACCTTTCCTGTAGGCCCCCTGCAGTGCAACTGCACCCTGATCGGCGACCCTGTCAGCAAGAAGGCTATCGTCGTCGACCCGGGTGGTGACGCAGACAAGATCCTCGCCCGCCTGCAGGCCCATGGTCTGACCTTGGTGAGCATCATCCACACCCACGCGCACTTCGACCATTTCCTCGCTTCTGGCAAGCTCAAGGAGCTCACCGGCGCCACGCTGCACCTGCACAAGCAGGACCAGCCGCTGTGGGACAACCTGGAAATGCAATGCCAGATGTTTGGCGTGCCCTACACCCCGGTGCCGTCGCCAGACCGTTGGCTCGGCGATGACGAAGAACTCGCCTGCGGTTGCGGTGTAGCCCTGCACACGCCTGGCCACACCCCAGGTTCGATGAGTTTCTGGTTCGCCGACGCCAAGCTGCTGATCGCCGGTGACACTCTGTTCCGCCGTGGCATCGGCAGAACCGACCTGTGGGGCGGCGACCAGCGGGCCATCGTGCGTTCGATCCAGGATCGGCTGTATCGCCTGGACGAAGATGCCGTTGTGGTCACAGGCCACGGGCCGGATACCCGCCTGGGCGACGAGATGCGTGAGAACCCGTTCGTACGGGCTTGAGCCCGGATGAAAAGCCTTTCATGGAATTTTTCCGTATCCTGGCGATCGAAGCCTGGCACAGATCCCTCTGCGATCCGCCGCACACACGAATTTTTGTAGGAGCTTGTCCATGTTCACCATGCGTCGTCTGATTATCGTCGCAACCGCTGCAGCCCTGATGACCGGTTGCGCCGGGCAGAATCCTTATGACAGCCAAGGCCAGGCTCAGGGCGAGTCCACGGGGATGAGCAAGACCGCCAAGTATGGCGGCCTGGGCGCGCTGGCCGGCGCCATTGCCGGTGCCGCCATCGACCACAACAACCGTGGCAAGGGTGCGCTGATCGGCGCCGCCGCAGTCGGTGCCGCCGCTGCCGGTTACGGCTACTACGCGGACAAGCAGGAAGCCGAGCTGCGCGCGAAGATGGCCAACACGGGCGTCGAGGTTCAACGCCAGGGTGACCAGATCAAGCTGATCATGCCGGGCAACATCACCTTCGCTACCGATTCGGCCAACATTTCGCCGAGCTTCTACAACCCGCTGAACAACCTGGCCAACTCGTTCAAGTCGTTCAATCAGAACACCATCGAAGTGGTGGGCTTCACCGACAGCACCGGCAGCCGCCAGCACAACATGGACCTGTCGCAGCGCCGCGCCCAGGCAGTCAGCACCTACCTGACCTCGCAAGGCGTGGATGCGTCGCGCGTAACGGTGCGTGGCATGGGGCCGGACCAGCCGATTGCCAGCAACGCCGACGCCAATGGCCGTGCACAGAACCGCCGTGTGGAGGTCAACCTGAAGCCTATTCCGGGTCAGCAGTATGACCAGCAGCAGGGCCAGGTTCAGCAGTACCCATAAGCCGTTCGGTACGGCGCAATACAACAAGGGCAGGCCGGTGACGGTCTGCCCTTTTGCGTTTCAGCGGATGCTGCTGGCCTGAATCGCCGTCAGGGCGATGGTATGCACGATATCGTCCACCTGCGCCCCGCGTGGCAAGTCGTTCACCGGCTTGCGCAGCCCCTGCAGCATCGGCCCCAGGCTGACCCCGTCAGTGCTGCGCTGCACCGCCTTGTGGGTGGTATTGCCGGTGTTCAGGTCAGGGAACACGAACACCGTCGCCCGCCCGGCCACCTGGCTGTGAGGGGCCAGCTGCAGAGCGACTTGCGGATTGGCGGCGGCGTCGTACTGCAGCGGCCCGTCGATCAGCAGCCCCTGCTCCGCCGCCTGCGCCAGGCGCGTGGCTTCGCGCACTTTCTCCACTTCCTCGTCACTGGCCGAATCACTGGAGTAGCTGATCATCGCTACCCGCGGTGCGATACCGAAGGCCTGTGCCGATTCGGCGCTCTGCCGGGCGATCTCGGCCAGTTCGCTGGCGCTGGGGTGCGGGTTCATCACGCAGTCGCCGTACACCAGCACCTGCTCGGGGAACAGCATGAAGAACACCGACGACACCAGGCTGGCGCCGGGTGCGGTCTTGATCAGCTGCAGGGCAGGGCGAATGGTGTTGGCGGTGGAGTGCACCAGCCCCGAGACCAGGCCATCGACCTCGTCCAGGGCCAGCATCATGGTGCCGACCACCACCGGGTCTTCCAGCTGCTGTTCAGCCATGGGCGCATTGAGGTTCTTGCTCTTGCGCAGGTTGACCATTGGCTCGACATAGCGCCCGCGAATCAGCTCGGGGTCGAGTATCTCCAGGTCCGCCGGCAGGGTGATGCCCTGGGCACGGGCCACGGCTTCGACTGCCTCAGGCTTGGCCAGCAGCACGCAACGGGCGATGCCGCGCGCCTGGCAGATCGCTGCAGCCTGCACCAGCAGCGGCTCGGCGCCCTCCGGCAGGACGATGCGCTTGTTGGCCTGTTGCGCCCGCTGGATCAGCTGGTAGCGGAACACCGCGGGCGACAGGCGCATTTCCCGTGGCGTACCGCAGCGCTGGTGCAGCCAGGCGGCGTCCAGGTGGCTGGCAACGAAGTCGGTGATGAATTCGGCGCGGTCACGGTCGTCCACCGGGATTTCGCGGTTCAGCGAGTTGAGCAGGTTGGCAGTGTCGTAGGAGCCGGTGCTGACCGACAGAATCGGCAAGCCGGCCTGCAGGGCGCCACGGCACAGGCCGAGGATGCGCGCATCGGGCTTGCTGTCACTGGTCAGCAGCAGGCCGGCCAGGGGTACGCCGTTGATCGCGGCCAGGCTCACCGCCAGGATGATGTCGTCGCGATCGCCCGGGGTCACCACCAGGGTGCCCGGTGTCAGCAGCGGTACGGTATTGGCCACGGTGCGGGCGCAGATGATGATCTTGTTCATCCGCCGCTGCTCATAGTCGCCGGCATTGAGTACCTGGGCACCAAGCAGCTCGGCCACGTCGCGGGTGCGCGGGGCGTTCAGCTCAGGCTGGTAGGGAATGCAGCCGAGCAGGCGGAAGTCGTTGCCACGCAGCAGCGGCGAGTGTTCGCGCAGGCGGGTGGCGAAGTCGGCCATGCTCTCGTCGGTGCGTACCTTGTTGAGGATCACCCCCAGTACTTTCGGGTCGCGTGGGCCACCGAACAGTTGGGCCTGCAGTTCGACCCGCCCGGACAATTCGCTGAGCACTTCGTTTTCCGGTGCCGAGACCAGGATCACTTCGGCATCGAGGCTCTTGGCCAGGTGCAGGTTGACCCGCGCCGCATAGCTGGCATGGCGCGTCGGCACCATGCCCTCGACCACCACCACGTCGTTGCCAATGCAGGCCTGCTGGTACAGGCGGATGATTTCTTCGAGCAACTCGTCCAGCTGGCCCTCGCCGAGCATGCGCTCGACATGGGCCAGGCTCAGTGGTACCGGAGGCTTGATGCCGTGGGTACGGGCGACCAGTTCGGTGGAGCGCTCGGGGCCCGTGTCGCCGGGGTGAGGCTGGGCGATCGGCTTGAAGAAGCCGACCTTGAGGCCGGCGCGCTCCAGAGTGCGGACCAGGCCCAGGCTGATGGAGGTCAGGCCGACACCAAAGTCGGTCGGCGCAATGAAAAATGTCTGCATGCGTGCTTCTCGAAATAAGCGGTGCAAGGAATCAACGGCCAAGGGTAGCGCTATCGACCCCCTGTGCGCACCAGCCGCAAGCGAATGGCTGGCCGATGCGCTCGGCACGCTGCGCGGCGTCGAGCACCCACGGGCGTGCCTGCCACGGTGGCTGGTGGCGCAGGTGCTGGGTATGGCCGCAAGACAGCTCGACTACCCAGTGGCTTTCCTCGTCCTGGTGGAAGCCGGTGATCCGACTGATGGGTCGCCCCTCGTCTGCGCTGCGGTCGCAATCGGGCGATGCCTTGGTTACACTTGTCCGCTCTACATACTTTTGCAAAAGGTCTTGCCCCATGCTGATCGCCGCCAACAAGGCTGTCTCCATCGACTATACCCTGACCAACGACGCCGGGGAGACCATCGACAGCTCCGCCGGCGGTGCGCCGCTGGTTTACCTGCACGGTGCCGCCAACATCATTCCAGGCCTGGAAAAAGCCCTGGAAGGCAAGCAAGCCGGTGACGAGCTGGACGTTGCCATCGAGCCGGAAGACGCCTACGGCGAATACCTGGCCGAGCTGGTGAGCACCCTGAACCGCAGCCTGTTCGAAGGTGTCGACCAACTGGAGGTCGGCATGCAGTTCCACGCTTCGGCGCCGGACGGCCAGATGCAGATCGTCACCATCCGCGACATCGACGGCGACGACATCACTGTCGACGGCAACCACCCACTGGCTGGCCAGCGCCTGAACTTCAAGGTCAAGGTTGTCGACGTGCGTGACGCCAGCGAAGAAGAAATCGCTCACCGTCACATCCACGGTGAAGGTGGCCATCACCACTGATTTTCTGCGCTAAGCTCAGAAAGTCGCCAGGCGCTCGGACAAGCCGGCATGCCTCCCCAACGGGAGGTGCGCGGCTTGCAAGAACGCCTTTTTAGTGGGCGCTGTTCGCCTCCTGCGGCAACCGGCAACCTGAAGGGGATCATCATGAGTGCATTTCACGACCTGACGTTGAAGGCGCTGAACGGCGAGGACCTGCCCCTGGCGCCGTTCAAGGGCCAGGTAGTGCTGGTGGTCAATGTCGCTTCCAAGTGTGGCCTGACGCCGCAATACGCCTCGCTGGAAAAGCTGCAGCAGCAGTTCAAGGGCAGGGGCTTCAATGTCCTGGGCCTTCCTTGCAACCAGTTCGCCGGCCAGGAGCCGGGCAGCGAAAAGGAAATCCAGGAGTTCTGCAGGCTGAACTACGGCGTGAGTTTCCCGCTGGGTGCCAAGCTTGAGGTCAACGGCCATGACCGCCATCAGCTGTACCGTTTGCTGGCGGGCGAGGGGGCGGAATTCCCGGGTGACATCACCTGGAACTTCGAGAAATTCCTGGTGGGCAAGGATGGGCGGGTGCTGGCGCGTTTTGCGCCGCGTACCGCACCGGATGATCCAACGGTGGTGCAGGCCATCGAGAATGCACTGAAGTGACCTGTCTGCCGGGGGTAAAGCACCCCCGGCGATAGCCCAGAATCACCCAGATCAATAATGCTGGGCCAAGCTCCGCGCTGCCCCTAACCTCAGGCGCATCTCCTCCCGCAGACGGAAGCGCCCCATGTCCAGCAACCCCTTGTTCCAACCCTTCACCCTCGGCGCGCTCGAGTTGCCGAGCCGTGTCGTCATGGCGCCCATGACCCGTACCTTCTGCCCCGGCGGCGTGCCGCACGCTGGCGTGGTCGAGTACTACCGGCGTCGTGCCGCAGCAGGCGTGGGGCTGATCATCACCGAGGGCACCACGGTCGGGCACAGGGCAGCCAACGGTTACCCCAATGTGCCGCGCTTCCACGGTGAGGATGCCCTGGCAGGCTGGAAGCAGGTGGTCGACGCCGTTCATGCCGAAGGGGGCCGTATCGTGCCGCAGCTGTGGCATGTGGGCATGGTACGCCGCCTGGGCACCGAGCCGGACGCCAACGTGCCAGGGTACGGGCCGAGCGAGAAGGTCAAGGACGGCCAGGTGCTGGTGCATGGCATGACCCGTGACGATATTCGCGAGGTAATCGCCGCGTTCGCCCAGGCGGCCCGCGATGCCAAGGCCATCGGCATGGATGGCGTGGAGATCCATGGCGCCCACGGCTACCTCATCGACCAGTTCTTCTGGGACGCCAGCAACCGTCGCAGCGACGAATATGGCGGTGACCTGGCCGCCCGTTCGCGCTTCGCCATCGAGCTGATCCAGGCCGTGCGCGCTGCCGTGGGGCCGGACTTCCCGATCATCTTCCGTTTCTCGCAGTGGAAGCAGCAGGACTACAGCGCACGCTTGGTGGAAACCCCGCAAGCACTGGCGGCGTTCCTTGAACCGCTGTCGGCGGCCGGTGTGGATATTTTCCACTGCTCGACCCGACGCTTCTGGGAGCCAGAGTTCGAAGGCTCCGAGCTGAACCTGGCCGGCTGGACCCGCACGCTCACGGGCAAACCGACCATCACCGTCGGCAGCGTAGGGCTCGATGGTGAGTTCCTGCAGTTCATGGTCGCTACCGACAAGGTGGCCAAACCGGCCAGCCTGGAAGGCTTGCTGCGCCGTCTGGGCGATGAAGAGTTCGACCTTGTGGCGGTTGGCCGTGCCCTGCTGGTGGATGCCGAATGGGCGCAGAAGGTACGCGAAGGGCGTGAAGCGGATGTGCTGCCGTTCAGCCGCGAGGCGTTGACGACCTTGGCTTGATCGCCAGCGCGACGCCTGCCGGCTGGCTGCCGGCAGGTGCCGTGTGACAGGCATTGAACAGGTGCGACTCGAACTGCTCGACGATCGCCGGCCAGCCTTGGCGGCTGGCGTGCTGACGTGCGTTCAGGCGCACTCGGCGCAGGGTTTCGTTTTCTTCCAGCAGCCAGCAGGCGGCGTCGATGAATGCGCACTGGTCGCCAGGCATGGCCAGCGCGCCGCTGTGGCCATGGCGGATGTGCTGGGCTGCGGCGGCCTCATCGTAGGCGACCACGGCCAGGCCCGAAGCCATGGCTTCGAGCACCACATTGCCAAAGGTTTCGGTCAGGCTCGGGAACAGGAACAGGTCGCCGCTGGCGTAATGTTCGGCCAACGCTTCGCCGCGCTGGGCGCCGCAGAACACCGCATCGGGCATCTGCTGCTCGAGGGCCGCCCGCTGCGGGCCATCACCCACCACCACCAGGCGCAGGCGCCGCTGTGGGTGAGTGTTCTGCAAGGCTTGCAGGCAGGGCTGCAACAGTGTCAGGTTCTTTTCCGCTGCCAGTCGCCCGACGTGCAGCACAGCGATGTCGTCCGCGTCGAGCCCCCAGTTGTCCCGTAGCGCCTGGCTGCGCTTGGCCGGGTTGAACAGGCCGGCATCCACGCCCCGGGCCATCAGGGCCAGGCGCTCGAACCCACGGCGTTCCAGCTCCAGGCGCTGGCTCACGCTGGGCACCAGGGTGGCGGCGGTGCGCCGATGGAACCAGCGCAGGTAGTGGGTCAGCAGGCGCGCCAGCAGGCCTAGGCCGTATTGCCCGGAATACTGCGGGAAATTGGTGTGAAAGCCGCTGACCACGGCAACGTCCAGGCGCCGCGCGGCGCGCAGGGCGCTGAGGCCCAATGGCCCTTCGGTAGCGATGTACAGCACGTCCGGACGTTGCCGGCGCCAGCGGCGCAGCAGCTTGTGCATCGACACTTCGCCCCACTGCAGGCCGGGGTATCCGGGCAATGCCCAGCCTCGGCAGAGCAATAGCCCCTGGTCATCATCCGCCTGTACCTCGTTGGCTTGCCGTGGGCGCACGATCTCCACCTGGTGGCCACGCTGTCGCAAACCTTCGCTGAGGCGGCCAAGGGTATTGGCCACGCCGTTGATTTCGGGTGGGAAGGTTTCGCTGACAAGGCAAATGCGTAGGGCAGGTGTATTCATGAGAAAAAGTGTCCGCCTGCTGCATTGCGCTCACATGACAGCCTTGTGACGCGCAGATGACGGCCGATTTTCGGCTGTTTGTCGTGTGTGAATATTTCTTTGCAGCGCGCTCAAGCCGCTCGCGGCGCAGCCGATGAAGATGCATCCGAATCGGTCTGATGCGCTCCGGGAGTGCGGTGATGTTCAACAGCAAGCTCAAGAAAGAAATCCAGCAACTGCGCGAAGAGCTGATGGCCGTCGAGCAGGTCAAAAGCAGCCTCGACAGCGAGATGCTGGTGCTGCAGCTCGACCCCCAGGGGCGCATCGAGCAGGTCAACGGCAATTTCGAGAGCGAGATGCTCTACCGTGCCGAGCAATTGATTGGGCGCAACATTGAAGAGATCGTGCCGACCCACGTGAAGAAGCTCGACTTCTACCAGCGCATGAAAAACGCCATTACCCGTGGCGAGCACCTCAATGGCGCGTTCCGCCTGCTGCGCGGCAATGGTGAAGAAGCCTGGCTGCGCTCCATCCTGCAGCCGGTAAAGACTGTCGACGGGCGGATCAGGCATTTTTCCATGCACTCCAGCGACCTGACCCGCACCATCGAGACCTCGCGTGAGCACGAGAGCCTGATCAAGGCGCTGATGCGCTCCACCGCGGTGATCGAGTTCAACCTCGACGGCGAGGTGTTGACCGCCAACGACCGCTTCCTGCAGACGGTGGGCTACAGCCTCGAGCAGGTGCGTGGCAAGCATCACCGCATGTTCTGTGAGCCGGCTGAAGTCAATTCGACAGCTTACCAGGCGTTCTGGGACAGGCTACGCCGGGGCGAGTACGTGGCCGATCGCTTCAAGCGGATCGACGCCCATGGGCGCACCATCTGGCTGGAGGCTTCCTACAACCCGATCTTCGATGCCCATGACGTGCTGTACAAGGTGGTCAAGTTCGCCACCGTGATCACCGAACAGGTCAATCAGGAGCTGGCCGTAGCCCAGGCTGCCGACATTGCCTACAACACCTCCCTGGAAACCGACAACAGCGCCCGCAAAGCCACCGATGTGGTGACTCAGACCGTCGACGTGATGCGTGGGCTGGAAGGCTCCATGCAGGATGCAGCCGACGGCATCCAGGCTCTGGACCGGCAGTCCAAGGTGATTGGCGCCATCATCAAGACCATCAGCGACATCGCCGGGCAGACCAACCTGCTGGCGCTCAACGCCGCCATCGAAGCCGCCCGTGCCGGCGAGCAGGGCCGTGGCTTCGCTGTGGTCGCCGACGAAGTGCGTCAGCTGGCGTCGCGCACCAGCAGCGCCACCGAAGAGATCGCCAAGGTGGTGCAGCAGAACGAACAGCTCGCCCAGGCGGCGGTAGACATCATCGACACCAGCAAGCGCCAGGCCGAACAGGGGCTGGCGTTGGCCGCGGATACCGGTGGGGTGATCGTCGAGATCCAGGAGGGGGCGAAGAAGGTGGTGGATGCGGTGGGGCAGTTTTCCAGCCAGCTGAGCCACTGATAACGGCTCAAGAGGGCAAAGGGCCCAGGCTGGCCCTTTGCTCAGGGTGAAGGTCAATCGGCCTGTTCGGTTTGCTTGATGTGCTGGTAGACGGTCGAGACTGCGTTTTGGACAGCTGCCCGATCGAAGTCCTCACGAACATCCTTCCAAGCCCCAAGACGATTGGTGTAGATACATTCGCCAGGGCCGATAATGGGGGCTTTATTATCCACTACTGCATCGACCAGACGGTCCACCAGTGATAGGTCGTAGTGGGGCGTGTCGCAGTAGGTTTGCACGGTGACGCAGTGCAAGTTCTCGATTGGCTCATGAATGCCATTGGCTTGCAGAGCCTCACGCAGCCGCCACTTTACTCGCTGCTCGGCGATTTTTTTGACCTGATCTTGTTCTGGGATTGCTGCAAGTTCAATGAAGTCTTTCGATTTGACGTCTGTGAATTCCATCTTTGATCTCCAGTGGTTTGAAGGCCACGACGGTGCGGCCTTGGGCACATTGGAGTTCGAACAGAGCTGATGCAGGTGTTACATATCTGCTACGCACTACCGCCGACAGGATCAACGCCTAAATAAAGTGGCTGCTGATTGAAGTAACAAGCAGAGCCTTATGTCGAAAGTTTTTAGATCAGACGTTCGGATCCATTTTCAGCATGCGCTTGAATGTATCTTCATATTTATATACCGCCTGGCCTGTTTACACGGCTGCATTTCATGGGCCCTGGGCATGTGGAAGTCGTGATGCCCAGTTTTCGAACTTCTGATTTGAATAGAACGCTGTGTAAGGGGCTGTCGGCAGCCCCTCGCTCGATTAGTTGCGCTCGCGCACCCAGAACAACGTAGCCCCCGCCACTGCCGCCGGCATCATCAGCACGTTCACCCCCGGAATGAGCAACGCCAGGTAGGTAATCCCGCCAAACCCCATCGACTGCCAGCGTTTCTGCCGCAGCCAGGCGAGCATGTCCTGCCAGCTCATCTTGTTGTTGTCCGCCGGGTAGTCGATGTACTGGATGGCCATCATCCACACGCCGAACACCAGCCACAGCGGTGCGGCGATCACGTTGACCACCGGGATCAGCGACAGGATGAACAGACCAATGGCCCGTGGCAGGAAATAGCCGAGCTTGCGCATCTCGCGGCCGAAGGTGCGTGGCACCATGGCCACCAGCTCACCCCAGCTGAACGCCGGAAACGGGTCCTGGCCGCGCACCACCACTTCGACCTTTTCCGCGAGAAAGCCATTGAACGGCGCAGCGATCACGTTGGCCACCAGGGTGAAGGTGAAGAACACCATCAGCACCAGCAAGGCGACGAACAGTGGCCATAGAATGTAGGAAAGGAAGCTCAGCCAGCTTGGCAGGGTCGGCATCAGGGCGTCGAGCCACAGGCTGAACTCGTGGCCGGCGAAGTAGATCAGGCCGCCAAACAGCAGCAGGTTGATCGCCAGCGGCAGCAGCACGAACATCCGCAGGTTGGGGCTCAGCACCAGTTTCAGGCCTTCGCGCAGGTACTGGGGGCCGGAGAGGACATGGGCTTGCATCGGGACACTCCGCAGAGAAGGGAAAACGCGCTGACCTTACCGAGTTTGCCGCGCCGACGAAAGGCAGGCGCACATGAAGAAACCGGCTGTAACAAATGGGGCAGTGCCGTTGGCCGAGCTGAATTTGCCAGATAGAGGATGCCTATGAGGTGGATTGTCGAAGGATATTTCCTTACTCTCTGCCACCTCGCTACAGTGCGCTCAACTTTCCGCTTTCCGGGCCTGCGCGTTGTAGCCTTCCCCAAGTGCTGCGTGGGTCCTTTTTAATTTCCAGCTGGCGGCCCTTGTGGCCCGCCCGACAGGAGTTCGACATGTCTGAAGTACGTCATTCGCGCGTCATCATCCTCGGTTCCGGCCCTGCCGGTTACAGCGCTGCGGTCTACGCCGCCCGCGCCAACCTCAAGCCACTGCTGATCACCGGCATGCAGGCGGGTGGCCAGCTGACCACCACCACCGAAGTCGACAACTGGCCGGGTGACCCCCATGGCCTGACCGGCCCGGCCCTGATGCAGCGCATGCAGGAACATGCCGAGCGTTTCGAGACCGAGATCGTCTTCGACCACATCAATGCCGTCGACCTGGCCAAAAAGCCGTTCACCCTGGTGGGTGACAGCGGCCAGTACACCTGCGATGCACTGATCATCGCCACTGGCGCCAGCGCCCGTTACCTGGGCCTGCCGTCGGAAGAAGCGTTCATGGGCAAGGGCGTTTCGGCCTGCGCCACCTGCGACGGTTTCTTCTACCGCAACAAGCCGGTCGCCGTGGTCGGCGGCGGCAACACTGCCGTGGAAGAAGCCCTGTACCTGGCCAACATCGCCAGCAAGGTGACCTTGGTGCACCGCCGTGAAACCTTCCGCGCCGAGAAGATCCTGGTCGACAAGCTCAACGCCCGTGTCGCCGAAGGCAAGATCGAGCTCAAGCTCAACGCCACCCTGGATGAAGTGCTGGGTGACAACATGGGTGTGACCGGTGCGCGCCTGAAGAACAACGACGGCAGCAGCGACGAAATCAAGGTCGACGGCGTGTTCATCGCCATTGGCCACACCCCGAACACCTCGCTGTTCGAAGGCCAGCTGACCCTCAAGGACGGCTACCTGGTGGTCAACGGCGGCCGTGAAGGCAACGCCACCGCCACCAACGTCGAAGGTGTATTCGCTGCGGGCGACGTGGCCGACCACGTTTACCGTCAGGCCATCACCTCGGCTGGCGCTGGCTGCATGGCGGCACTGGACGTCGAGCGTTACCTGGACGGCCTGGCCAACGCCTCGTTCTAAGCTGATATCGCCAGGGGCGCAAAGCGCCCCCACAAAAAACCGGCCAATTGGCCGGTTTTTTCATGCCTGCGATTCGCTCACAGGCTCAGTCGCATCGACAAGTCCACGGCCTTCACATCCTTGGTCATGGCGCCAATCGAGATGTAGTCGACGCCGGTCTCGGCAATCACCCGCAGGGTGGTTTCGTTGACCCCGCCACTGGCTTCCAGCTTGGCCTTGCCCGCGGTGATACGCACAGCCTCGCGCATCTCGTCCAGAGTCAGCTCGTCGAGCATGATGATGTCCGCGCCCGCATTCAGCGCCTGGCGCAGTTCATCCAGGCTTTCCACTTCGATTTCCACCGGCTTGCCGGGGGCGATGCGGTGCGCTGCGGCCACGGCTTCGGCCACGCCACCGCTGGCGGCAATGTGGTTTTCCTTGATCAGGAAGGCATCGTACAGGCCGATGCGATGGTTGTGGCAACCGCCGCAGGTGACCGCGTACTTCTGCGCCAGGCGCAGGCCCGGCAGGGTCTTGCGGGTGTCGAGCAGCTGCACCTGGGTGCCTTCGACCAGGTCGGCGAGCAAGCGCGCGCGAGTGGCCACACCCGACAGCAGCTGCAGGAAGTTCAGCGCGCTGCGCTCGCCGCTGAGCAGCGAACGTGCGGGGCCCTCGAGGTGGAACAGCGGCTGATTGGCGGTGGCGCGCTCGCCATCGGCAACCTGCCAGTGCACCGCCACGCGCGGGTCGAGCTGACGGAACACGGCATCGACCCAGGCGGTGCCGGCGATCACGCAGTCTTCGCGGGTGATGATGGTGGCCTTGGCCAGGCGCTCGGCCGGGATCAGCTGCGCGGTAATGTCGCCACTGCCGATGTCTTCCAGCAGTGCGCGGCGCACATTGGCTTCGATCTCGGCGGTCAGGTCGGCAAGGCGTAGGTTCGGCATGGTCGGCTCCACAAGCTAGGTGCCGGCGATTATAGGGCAGGGGGGCGGCGCCGTGTACAACTGCCGTGCGGGCGACCTTTGGTCAGGCCGCGTGAGCATTTGCCTGAAACCGCGGTCATTAATCGGCCAGTGAAGAGTGCTGGCAGCTTTCGGCATTTTTATCGATAATGGCGCCCAACATTTGGCGTCATAGCTTTGACGATTTCTCGCCGTATCGATTACGTCACCCAGCAAGGAGTCCGGGATGCAAAAAGAAGGCAAGGTGGTGCCCCTCTCGGCCGCCATCGATCGGGGCGCTCGCACGCCTTTGCCTTGCCTCCCGGTGTTGCTCCTGCAGGTGCGTGACAAGGCCGCGCTGCAAATGCGTCAGGGCTTGCAGGCGCTGTTCGACAATGCCGACGATACGCTGTTCGAAATGGCCGATCGGGCGGTGGACCGGTTCGACCAGAACCTCTACTTCGAGGCCATGCGCGACCTGCGCCTGAAGCGCAAGCACATCGAACGCGGCTTTCTCGACATCTTCTACGACACCTTCGCCCGGATCGGCCAGTTCGACCCGCTGGGCCAGATGGCGGCGAAAACCAAAGCGCAAAAGGAGCGTACCGCTGCTGTCGATGGCATGGTTGCCCGCGTGCTGTCGCGCGACGGCGTCGCCCTCGAGCAATTGGGCCAGCGTTTGCAATGCCTGCTCTTGCGCAGCTTCGACGAACAGCAGAACCCGTTCGGGCCTGCTGCACTGTGTGGTTACTTCCTCGATGCCGGGCGCAACTTGGGCGTCGGCCTGCGGGTCAAGCTGATTCTCCTGAAGCTGTTCGAGCGTTATGTGCTGCGTGACGTCGACGTGCTTTATGCAGAAGCCAACCAGTTGCTGGCCGCTGCGGGCGTGATGCCCGAGCTGCAGGCGGCACCGCGGCGGCGCGCCGAGGACCGCCGCCTGGGTACACGACGCGTGTCGGCCAACCTCGAGGCCGATGCGATGGGCGCTGACAGTGCCGGGCAGGCTTTCATGCGGTCGCTGGAAGGGCTGCTGGCCCCCTGCAGAGGCCGTGTTGCTCCTCGCCTGCAAGCCGCCACCGCCGCCCAGCCGATCAGTACTGCCGACCTGCTGCGCCTGCTTTCGCACCTGCAGCACTACGTGCCGGCAACGACCGACGATGACGACTTCGACCTGGACCAGCAGCTTGAACAGCTGCTGCTGCGGGTCAGCGTGCGCAGTGGCACCCGCCGGCGCATCGCCTGCGCCGACGAGGACACGATCAACCTGGTCGGCCTGCTGTTCGCCTGCATCGCTGCCGACGACAACCTGCCGCAGAGCCTGCGCGCACTGATCGTTCGCTTGCATATTCCGCTGCTCAAGGTAGCGCTGCTGGACAAAAGCCTGTTCAGCCGCGCCAGCCACCCGGCGCGGCGCCTGCTCAACGAAATCGCCGCTGCTGCGATCGGCTGGGAAACCGGCAGCGAAGGCATGCGCGATAGCTTGCATCTGCGCGTGGAGCGCATCGTCCAGCGCTTGCTCAACGATTTCACCGAAGACACCATGCTGTTCGCCGAGCTGCTCGATGATTTCCTCGCCTTCAGCCAGGACGAGCGCCGGCGCAACGAGCTGCTCGAGCAGCGCACACGCGATGCTGAAGAAGGACGCGCCCGTGCCTTGCAGGCACGTCAGCAAGTGCAGCAAGCGCTCAACCAGCGTCTGCGCGGGCGCACCCTGCCGCAGGGGGTGGTGCACATGCTGGTGCACGCCTGGAGCCAGGTACTGTTGATGGCCTGGCTCAAGCAGGGCCAAGCGTCCCCAGCCTGGCAGCAGGGGCTGGAGACAATGGATACCTTGCTTGCCAGCATCGCCCCGCATCAGCAGCCGCAGGTGTTGTTGCAGCAAGTGCCTGGCCTGCTCAAGGCCCTGCGTGACGGCCTGGCCAGCGTGGCGCTGGACTCGGCTGCCACCCGCGAGTTCTTCCTGCAACTGGAGCAACTGCACTTGCGTGCCTGCGCGGGGGCCGACCAGCCAGCCGGCAGTGGTGAACTGGCTGAAGTGCTGGTGGCCGAGGACATCGTGCTGGCCATCGCCGAGGAGTCCGTCTGCGCACCGCTGCTTCAACGCGATGAGCAAGCGCCAGAGCTGCGCCTGGTGCAGCGCCTGCGGATCGGTACCTGGGTGGAAATGCTCGATGACGACGAGCCGCTGCGCTGCAAGCTGGTGGCGCGCATCGACAGCAGCGACCGGCTGGTCTTCGCCAACCGCACCGGGATGAAGGTGCGCGAATGGAACACGGTCGGCCTGGCGCAAGCCCTGCGCCGAGGCGAGGCGCGGTTGCTGGATGATGGCCTGCTGTTCGAGCGGGCCCTGGAAACCGTACTCGAAGGCCTGCGTCAGCAACAGGTGAATTGAGCCGACGGCATTACAATCATTCACATGCACTGCGGCCCATGCGCAGGGCATACTGCGGCTCTGTACCGGCGCTTTTCAGGATCTGCCCCATGCAATTGGACCGTGCCACTGGCTGGTTCCACGGAATCGGAATCACTCACTGCCCTTCACCGAACTTCAATGCCCGCCCGGAGGGTGAAGCGATTTCCCTGCTGGTGATCCACAACATCAGCCTGCCGCCAGCCTGCTTCGGTAGCGGCAAGGTGCAGCAATTCTTCCAGAACCGCCTGGATCCTGATGAACACCCGTACTTCGCCAGCATCAGCCACCTGACGGTGTCGGCGCACCTGTTCGTCGAACGCGACGGTGCGGTGACTCAGTTCGTGTCGCTGCTCGACCGCGCCTGGCATGCCGGTGTATCCAGTTTCGACGGGCGTGAGGGCTGCAACGACTTTTCCATCGGTATCGAGCTGGAAGGTACCGACGACCTGCCCTATACAGATGCCCAGTATGCGGTGCTGAAGCATCTGACCCGGCAGATCCAGGCCGCCTGGCCGGTGATCGACCTTGACCGTATCCAGGGCCACTGCGATATCGCTCCGGTGCGCAAGACCGACCCCGGCCCGGCGTTCGACTGGGCGCGTTACCGCAAGGCGGTGAAGGACAACGAGGACGACGCATGAGCTTTCTGGTGCTGTTACTGGCGCTGTGGATAGAGAAGTTTTCTGCCCTGCGCCATCAGGTGCAACGGGACGGGTTCTTCCTGGGCGAGCTGGTGCGCCTGGAGCGCAGCGGCAAGGTGCATCCCGGGTGGACGCTGGCGGTCCTGGTGCTGGCACCGGTGGCGCTGCTGGTGCTGTTGCTGCACGTGCTGGACCCTGTGGCCTATGGCTTGCTGGCCCTGCCGGTGCACCTGCTGGTGCTGATCTATAGCCTGGGGCGTGGCGATGCCAAGGGTTCCCTGGGGCCGTTTCGCGATGCCTGGCGGCGTGGCGACGACCAGGCCGCGCTGCATGTGGCCGAACGTGACCTGGGCCTGGCGGCCGACGAGCCGCACAGCTTGCTGGTCCGTGTGCAGGGTTACCTGTTGTGGCAGGCCTACCAGAGCTTTTTCGCGGTGATCTTCTGGTACTTCGTGCTTGGCCCAGGCGCGGCCCTGGCCTACCGCCTGCTGGCGTTGACGGGCGAGCATAGCCGCCAGCCTGCGCTCAAGGCCCGTGCCGAACAGTTGCGGCACATCATGGACTGGCTGCCGGTACGCGTGCTGACCCTGAGCTTCGCGCTGGTCGGCAACTTCGTTGCGGTGATGCGGGTGATGCTGCACGAGTTGCTCAACTGGCACATCAGCGCCGGGCACCTGGTGGCCAGGGTCGGGCGCATCGCCGATGACGTTGCCGATGACAACCCCAGGGAACAAGACCCACAACGCGGCCTGGGGCGGCTGGACAGCCTGTGGGACTTGCTGCTGCGCTGCGCGGTGTTGTGGTATGCAGGGTTTGCCCTGTGGACAGTGCTGGTGTAGGAGCGGCCTTGTGTCGCGAAAGGGCTGCAAAGCAGCCCCAGGTTTTCAGCGTCAACGCACAAATTGCAGGGGCCGCGTTGCGGCCCTTTCGCGACACAAGGCCGCTCCTACAAAGAGGGCGCTGCTAGCTGTTGATTAACCTTAAGTTACAAACCTCCGATTCGATCTGCGTTATACAGGTGGCCGAGTGCTATCTCTGCAGAACAACAAGAATCCATGGAGGTGCCCGTGAAGCGTCTGCTCTACCCGGCCATCGCATTGATGAATCGGCTGAGCTTCGGCCAGAAGTTCAGCCTCATCAGCGTCCTGTTCTTCCTGCCCATGCTGGCCACCAGCTTTTATCTGGTGCGCGATGCCTACCATCAGTTCCATGCCACCCGCGTCGAGTTGCAGGGCATTGCCCCGCTGGCGGACAGCCTGTCCCTGCGCGCCGACCTGGAAGCGCTGGGCAACCTGTTGCAGATCAATGCCGTGCTCGGCCAGTCGGGCCAGGCCGGGGATGTAGAAACGCAAATCGCAGCGCTGCAGGACCAGCTCCAGGCACAGTTGCACAGGCTGCAAGGCGATGAGGCGGTGCCGCCAGACAAGCTCGAAGAGTTGACTGCGGCATTTGTCGCCGCCCGGTCAGAGTCTTCGTTGCAGAGCAAGGCGGCCCTGTTCGACAAGCTGCAGGCCCAGGGCCAGCTGCTGGGCAAGCAGGTGGCCAGCCAGGCTGGCTTGAGCCAGGACCGCCAGGCTTCGGTACGCCAGTTGAGCGAACTGCTCGGGGGCGCCACGGCGCAGGTTACCCAGACGCTCGGAGAGGGCAGGGCCCTCGGCGCCATTGCGCTGGGAAGGGGGTTCATCGATTCCTCGGGCAGCGCCCGTTTCGAAGATGTGCTGCAACGCCTGGAGCGTCTTGCGGCAGATTATGCCCTGCGCCTGAACGACGCCCTGGCCACGGACCCCGGCGCTACAGCGGCTTTAAAGGTCGCAGCGCAAGCCAGCCAGGCGACACTCAAACAGGCCGCGGCGTTGTTCGAAGAGCAAGTGGTCGTGGCGCAGACCCTCGATGCCCCATGGCCGGGGTTCTATCAGCAGGTCAGCGAGCTGATGACACAGACGTATCGCCTGAATGATGCCGTACTCGGGCATCTGCAGGCGCAGCTTCAGCAACGCTTGGCCGAGCAACGCTTGCGCATGCTTGCCCTGGGCGCGGTCCTGGCCGGTGTTTTCGTGTTGATCCTGTATTTGTACGGCGGTTTTTATGTCTCGACCCGGGCAACCCTGCGCCGCCTGGGGGGGCCATGGACAAAGTGGCGGCGGGCGACATGACGGTCAGCTTCCAGGCGCACAGCCGTGATGAACTGGGTGAACTGGGCCAGGGTTTCAGCGAAACCGTGCGGCGTATCCGCAGCCTGATCGACCAGGTCGGGCGCACCGTGGTGGCCGTCGAAGAGCAGGCCGGGCAGGTGCTGGCGGTGTCGGCGCGGAGCAATCAGGCGGTCAGTGGCCAGCGTGAACAGATCGAACAGGTGGCCACGGCGATGAACCAGATGAGCGCCACCGCGCAAGAGGTGGCGCGCAGTGCCGCGCTGGCGGCCAACGGCGCCCAGCAGGTCAATCTGGAAAGCGTCAGCGGCCGTACCTTGGTGGCCAGCCAGCAACAGAGCATCGGTCGCCTCGCCGAGGAAATCGACCAGACCGTGCTGGCAATCAATCGGCTGGCCGATGACAGCCAGGCCATTGGCCAGGTGCTGGAGGTGATTCGCAGCATTGCCGAGCAGACCAACCTGCTGGCGTTGAACGCCGCCATCGAAGCGGCGCGGGCCGGTGAGCAGGGCCGGGGATTTGCTGTGGTGGCCGATGAAGTACGTACCTTGGCCCGGCGTACCCAGGACTCCACCGCGCAGATCGCGCAGATGATTCAGCGTCTGCGCGATGGCGTGGAGCAGGCGGTGCGGGCGATGCACAGCAGCCATGAGATGGCTGCGGGTACTGTGGATGAAGCACGCCAGGTCCAGCAGGCGTTGGGCAACATCCTTGGGGCAGTGGGAGGCATTGTCGAGCAGAACCAACAGATCGCCGCGGCGGTGGAGCAGCAGACGGCGGTCGCCCATGACATCGACCGCAACATCGTCGCGATCAACCGGGCGTCGCAGGATACGACTCAAGGCGCTTGCCAGGCCGAGGATGCCAGCCGGGTGCTTTCGTCGCAGGTAGTGGAATTGAAGCGTTTGATCGGGGCCTTCAGGGTCTAGGGCCGACTCATGTGTTGCCTGCTCTGGCCCCTTCGGGGGTAAACCCGCTCCCACAGGGACCCGCAACACCCAGGCTCAGTGAAATACCTGTGGGAGCGGGTTTACCCGCGAAGAGGCCAGTGCTACCAGCCAAAAAGCTCACAGGCATTCCTGCTGCTGACCTCAGCCAGTGTCTCAGCCTCGATGCCCATAAGCTCGGCCAGCGCTTCGGCAATCTCGGGCAGATGCTCCGGGCTGTTGCGCTGGCCGGCAAACATCGCCGGGGCCATGTCGGGCGAATCGGTCTCCAGCACGATGCTGTCCAGCGGCAGGCGCGGCAGGGTCCTGTGCAGGCGCAACGCCTGCGGCCAGGTCGCTGCGCCGCCCAGGCCAAGCCGGAAGCCCAGCTTGATGTACTCGCGCGCCTCTTCGTAACTGCCGGCAAAGGCATGGATCACCCCTGCACGCGCCGGCTTGTAGCGCTTGAGCGTGGCGATCACCTGGGCATGGCTGCGGCGCACATGCAGCAGGGCAGGTAGTGCGAAGTCGCAGGCCATCTGCAGCTGGGCTTCGAACAGCGCCTGTTGGCGTTGCTTGTCCAACGCTTCGAGGTAGTAGTCCAGGCCGAACTCGCCAACCGCGCACAGCCGTGGGTCGCCATGCAGGCGCTGCAGCCACTCGCGCAGTTGCGTCAGGTGCTCCGGCCGGTGCTGCTCCAGGTAGACCGGGTGCAACCCCAGGGCCGCATGCACGCCGTCTTCGGCACAGGCCAGGTCCCACACCCGCTGGAAATTCGCCTGGTACACCCCCAACACCACCATGCGCTCCACCCCGCGCGCCGCCGCATTGGCCAGCAGGCGCGGGCGGTCGGCGTCGAAGTCGGGGAAGTCCAGGTGGGTGTGGGTGTCGATCAGGCGCATGGTCAGGCCGCGCTGATGCGTTGCTTGAAGGTTCGGCCAATGGCGTGCACGCCTGGCTCGTAGCGCTTTTCCTCGATGGCGGCCAGGGCCAGCTCCAGTGCGGTGGCGGCGATCAGGCCGTGCTGCTGGGCCATGGCGTTGACCGGCAGCGGCAGGAAGTCGAGCAACTGGTTGTCGCCGAAAGTGCCCAGGTGCAGCTGGCGCGAATCGGCCGGGCGCGTCTGCAAGGTGTCGAACACCCCTTGCAGCAGCACATACGAGGTCGTTACCAGGGCGTCCGGAAGGCCGCCATGCTCGTCGATCAGCTGCTGCATCAGGCGTTGGCCGCATTCACGGCTGAACCCCTCGCCCTGATAGCGGCGGATCACCCCGGCAAACCCTTGCATCGCTTCGTCGAAACCACCGGCGCGGGCCTGGCTGACCGACAGCTCAGGGCGGGCACCGATCAGTGCAATGCTTTTCGGCGCGGTGGCCAGCAGGCTGTCGGCCAGTTGGCGGCTGGCATCGCGGTCGTCGCTGATCACCGAGCAGAAGTGCGCCGGGTCCAGGCGCCGGTCGATGGCGATCACTGGCAGGCCTTTGTCCTGCAGCTCACGGTAGCTGTCGTCCTCTGGCGGCAGGCAGCTGGCGACGAACAGGGCATCGCAACGGCGGGCGCGGAACAGCTGCTGCAGCTGGCGCTCGCTGTCGGGCTGGTCGTCGCTGCTGGCGATCAGCAGCTGGTAGCCCCGGGCGCGGGCGCCTTGTTCCAACTGTTTGGCGATGCGGGCATAGCTGGGGTTCTCCAGATCCGGGAGAATGAAGCCCAGGGTACGGGTGTGGCGGCTGCGCAGGCCGGCTGCTTGCGGGTTGGGCGTGAAGCCATGGGCCTCGACCACCGCACGCACCCGATCGACAGTGCTGTTGCTGATGCGCTGCTGTTCGGCCTTGCCATTGATGACATAACTGGCAGTGGTCACTGACACACCGGCCAGACGGGCGATATCGCTGAGTTTCACCGAATTTTCCTTGTTATTACCGGGACTGGCTACGGAACCAGGACCGGGTAGTTTGACCCGGGTTGGCCGCCACGCGCAGACGACCATTGTCGCAATTGTCCGACAGGATGGGGCTTTTTCCTCGGAAGATTATCGAGTAACGTGGCCGCTTGGTCAGATTAAACGTTTCAGCTATTGATTTTTCTGCCTCGACTGTCGGCCTTGCAAGGCCGTCGAACTGGCTGATTCCGTGAATATCACAACAATACCTCAGTACCCGGCATCAAAACCAAGCCGGGGCTGCAAAAGGAGAAGGTCATGCTCGAGCTCGCCAAAGAGCAGATAGCCATGGGCCAGAAGGCCGCCGACAAGTCAGCGGCGCTGCGCCTGCTGGCGGAGCAGCTGGTTGCCGACGGCCTGGTTGCCGACGGTTATCTCGACGGCCTGCAGGCGCGCGAAGCGCAAGGCTCGACGTTTCTTGGCCAGGGCATCGCCATCCCGCATGGCACCCCGCAAACGCGCGAGCTGGTGTTCGCCACCGGCGTGCGCCTGCTGCAGTTCCCTGAAGGTGTGGACTGGGGGGATGGCCAGATCGTCTACCTGGCCATCGGCATTGCCGCCCGTTCCGACGAACATCTGCGCCTGCTGCAGCTGTTGACCCGTGCCCTCGGTGAAACCGACCTGGCCGAGGCGTTGCGCCGGGCCAGCTCTGCCGAGGCGTTGCTCAAACTGTTGCAAGGTGCGCCGCAGGAACTGGCGCTGGATGCGCAGCTGGTCGGCCTGAACCTGCCGGCCGAAGATTTCGACGAGCTGGCCTGGCGCGGTGCGCGTCTGCTGCAGCGCGCCGGTTGTGTCGACAGCGGCTTCGCTGCCGTGCTGCAACAGGCCGACCCCCTGCCACTGGGTGAGGGCTTGTGGTGGCTGCACAGCGAGCGCCAGGTGCGTCAACCGGGCCTTGCCTTCATCACCCCGCAGCAGCCCCTGCGTTATCGCGACCAGCCGCTCAATGGCCTGTTCTGCCTGGCCAGCCTCGGCGCGGCCCATCAGGCGCTGCTTGAGCGCCTGTGCGAAGTGCTGATCGAAGGCCGTGGGCAAACCCTCTACCAGGCCACCAGCAGCCGCGCCGTACTGGAGGTGCTGGGCGGCGAGGCTCCGGCTGACTGGCCCAGTGTGCGGATCGTGCTGGCCAACCCGCATGGGCTGCACGCTCGCCCGGCGAAGGTGTTGGCGCAGCTGGCCAAGGGCTTCGAAGGCGATATCCGTGTGCGTGTGCTCGACAGCGCGCAGCCGGCGGTGTCGATCAAGAGCCTGAGCAAACTGCTCAGCCTCGGCGCCCGCCGCGGTCAGGAACTGGAGTTGACCGCTGAACCGTCGATCGCCGCGGATGCCTTGCCAGTGCTGCTGGCCGCGATCGAACAGGGCCTGGGCGAAGCGGTTGAGCCGCTGCTGCCAACCCCCAGCCCAGTCGTCGCCAATGCGGCCGCACCGCTTCAGGCGCCTGCTGCCGGCAGCTGCGTCCAGGGGGTCAGTGCATCCCCCGGGATTGCCTGCGGGCCGGCGCATGTCTGCGTCGAACGGGATATCGACTACCCACTGCGTGGCGAGTCGCCCGCCCAGGAGCGCTTGAAACTCCGCGATGCACTGGAGGCCGTGAACGGCGAGTTGCAGGCGCTGGTGCAGCGCAGCGACCCGTCGATTGGCGAGATATTCGTCACCCATCAGGAAATGCTCGCCGACCCGGCCCTGAGCGACGATGTCGACGCTCGCCTGGCACAGGGCGAGAGTGCGGCCGCCGCCTGGATGGCGGTGATCGAAGCGGCAGCGCGCCAGCAGGAAGCGCTGCACGATGCCCTGCTGGCCGAGCGTGCTGCCGACCTGCGCGACATTGGCCGCCGGGTGCTGGCCCAGCTGTGCGGCGTGCAGGCCCAGGCCGAGCCTGAGCAACCCTATGTGCTGGTGATGGGCGAGGTTGGCCCATCCGATGTCGCCCGCCTGGACCCGGCCCGTGTCGCTGGCATCGTTACCGCCTACGGCGGCGCCACCGCGCACAGCGCGATCGTGGCCCGTGCCCTGGGTATCCCGGCGGTGGTCGGCGCGGGCCCGGCGATCCTGCTGCTCGCGTCCGGCACGCCGTTGTTGCTCGACGGCCAGCGTGGCAGGGTCAGCATCGCCCCGCCCGCCGACCAGCTGCAGCGCGCCCTGGCCGAGCGTGACCTGCGCGAACAACGCTTGCAAGCCGCCTGGGCCCAACGCCATGAGCCGGCGGTAACCCGCGATGGCCATGCCGTCGAAGTGTTCGCCAATATCGGCGAGAGCAGTGGCATCGACAAGGTGGTGGACCAAGGCGCCGAAGGCGTTGGCCTGCTGCGTACCGAGCTGATCTTCATGGCCCATTCGCAGGCCCCCGACGTGGCTACCCAGGAAGCGGAATACCGCCGCGTGCTCGATGGCCTCGGCGGCCGGCCACTGGTCGTGCGCACGCTCGATGTGGGGGGCGACAAGCCACTGCCGTACTGGCCGATCGATGCCGAGGAAAACCCGTTCCTCGGCGTGCGCGGCGTGCGCCTGACTTTGCAACGCCCGCAGATCATGGAAGACCAGCTGCGCGCGTTGCTGCGCGCCGCCGATCAGCGTCCCTTGCGCATCATGTTTCCCATGGTCGGGCAGATCCACGAATGGCGCGAAGCGCGTGCGATGGTCGAGCGCCTGCGCCTGGAAATCCCGGTCGCCGACCTGCAGGTCGGGATCATGGTCGAGGTGCCGTCCGCCGCCTTGCTGGCGCCGCAGCTGGCCCGTGAAGTGGACTTTTTCAGTATCGGTACCAACGACCTGACCCAGTACACCCTGGCTATCGACCGTGGCCATCCGAGCCTTTCTGCCCAGGCCGACGGGCTGCACCCGGCGGTGCTGAGCCTGATCGACATGACCGTGCGTGCCGCCCACGCCGAAGGCAAGTGGGTGGGCGTCTGCGGCGAACTGGCTGCCGACCCGCAAGCGGTTGCCGTGCTGCTGGGCCTGGATGTCGACGAGCTGAGCGTGGCTGCCCGCAGCATCGCCGAAGTCAAAGCCCTGGTGCGCCAGGTGGATCACCAAACGGCCCGCGCCCTGGCGCGCGAGGCCTTGCAACAGGACAGCGCTGCGGCGGTTCGCGCGCTGGTGGAGCGTTACTGATGGCCAAGATTCTCACCCTGACCCTGAACCCGGCGCTGGACATTACCGTCAGCCTCGACGCCTTGCGCCCAGGCCATGTCAACCGTGCCCAGGCCCAGCAAAGCCACGCTGCAGGCAAAGGCCTGAACGTGGCCCAGGTGCTGGCTGATCTGGGCCACAGCGTTACCGTCGGGGGCTTTCTGGGCCGCGACAACCTGCAACCGTTCGAAGCGCTGATCGCCCGGCGCGGGTTTGCCGACTGCTTCGTGCGGGTGGGCGGTGAAACCCGCAGCAACCTCAAGCTGGTCGAAGCCGATGGCCGGGTCACCGACATCAACGGCCAGGGGCCGGATGTCGACGATGCCGACCGCGCCGAGTTGTTGCGCCGCTTGCAGCAGGTAGCGCCCGGGCACGACGCGGTGGTGGTCGCCGGCAGCCTGCCGCGCGGGATCAGCCCCGAGTGGTTCCGCCAGCTGCTTGAACAACTGCGGCAGCAAGGGCTGAAGGTGGCGCTCGACAGCAGTGGCGAGGCATTGCGTGCTGGCCTGCAGAGTGCCCCCTGGCTGGTCAAACCCAATACCGAAGAGTTGGGCGAAGTGCTCGGTCTGGCCGTGCAAACCGCCGCCGAGCAACGTGCCGCGGCCCAGCAACTGCTGGCCAGCGGTGTCGAGCATGTGGTGGTGTCGGCGGGCGAGCAGGGAGTGAGCTGGTTCACCGCTGGCCAAGCGCTGCAGGCGCGGCCGCCGCAGGTGCGGGTAGCCAGTACCGTGGGCGCGGGAGATTCGCTGGTCGCGGGCATGGTCCATGGCCTGCTGGCGGCGGAAAGCCCGCAGCAGACCTTGCGCCGCGCCACCGCCATCGCCGCACAGGCGGTGACCCAGGTCGGCTTCGGCATCTGCGACCACGAGCAGCTGGTGCGCCTTGAAGCCGCCGTGCAACTGACAGAACAACAAGAGGGTTGCCGATGAACATCGCCATCGTCACCGCCTGCCCCAATGGGCAGGTGTCCAGCGTGCTCAGTGCCCGCCTGCTGGCGGCTGCCGCCCAGCGCCGCGGCTGGAGCACCAGTGTCGAAGTGCAGGATGCCGAACATCCTGAACGCCAACTGACGCCTGCGCAGATCGCCGAGGCCGATTGGGTGCTGGTGGTTAGCACCGGCCCGGTCGACCTCGCGCGTTTCAGCGGCAAGCGCGTATACCAGAGTACCCCGGCCCAGGCCCTGGCCGACCGCGAGGGCTTTCTCGAGGAGGCGGCAGGCAAGGCCGCGGTGCTGGCCGAGCAACCGGTTAGCGTCGCCCCTTCAGCGGCTGTACGGATTGTTGCGGTGACCGCCTGCCCGACCGGCGTCGCACATACCTTCATGGCTGCCGAAGCCTTGCAACAGGCTGCGCAACAACGCGGTTACCAGCTTGCTGTCGAGACCCAAGGCTCGGTCGGTGCGCGCAACCCGCTGTCGGCCCAGGCCATCGCGCAGGCCGATGTGGTGCTGCTGGCGGCGGACATCGAGGTGCCGACGGCACGCTTTGCAGGCAAGCGTATCTACCGTTGCGGCACCGGTATCGCTCTCAAGCAGGCGCATGCGACCCTGGAAAAGGCCTTGGTAGAAGCCAAGGTTGAAAGTGTTGGGGATGCAGCAGCAGCGGCCCCGGCCCAGGCTGAGAAAAACGGCGTCTACAAGCATTTGCTCACCGGTGTCTCGTTCATGCTGCCGATGGTGGTGGCGGGTGGCTTGCTGATTGCCCTGTCATTCGTGTTCGGCATCGAGGCCTACAAGCAGCCGGGCACCCTGCCGGCCGCGCTGATGCAGATCGGAGGCGAGGCGGCATTCAAGTTGATGGTGCCGCTGCTTGCGGGGTACATCGCCTGGTCCATCGCCGACCGCCCGGGCCTGGCGCCGGGCATGATCGGCGGGCTGCTGGCCAGCACCTTGGGTGCCGGTTTCATTGGCGGCATCGTCGCCGGCTTTCTCGCCGGCTACAGCGCCAAGGCCATCGCCCGCTGGGCGCGCCTGCCGAGCAGCCTGGAGGCACTCAAGCCGATCCTGATCATCCCGCTGCTGGCCAGCCTGTTCACTGGCCTGGTGATGATCTATGTGGTCGGCCAGCCAGTGGCGGCGATGCTCGAAGGGTTGACGCACTTCCTCGACAGCATGGGCACCACCAACGCCATCCTGCTCGGGTTGCTGCTGGGTGGCATGATGTGCGTGGACCTCGGTGGGCCGATCAACAAAGCCGCCTATGCCTTCTCGGTGGGGCTGCTGGCCTCTTCGAGCTATGCGCCGATGGCGGCGACCATGGCCGCCGGCATGGTCCCGCCGATCGGCCTGGGCATCGCCACCTTCCTCGCCCGCCGCAAGTTCGCCCAGAGCGAGCGTGAGGCGGGCAAAGCGGCGCTGGCGCTCGGGCTGTGCTTCATCTCCGAAGGTGCGATCCCGTTCGCCGCCAAGGACCCGCTGCGGGTGATCCCGGCGAGCATTGCCGGTGGTGCATTGACCGGCGCGCTGTCGATGTACTTCGGCTGCAAGCTGATGGCACCGCATGGCGGGCTGTTCGTGTTGCTGATCCCCAATGCGATCAACCATGCGCTTTTGTATCTGCTGGCGATTGTGGCGGGGAGCCTGGTGACGGCAGTGGTGTATGCAGTGATCAAGAAGAGCGAGCGGGCGGAGTTGGCTGTGGCGCCGGTGAAAGGCTAGAGCATTCTGTTGCCAGTGCCGGCCTCTTCGCGGGCACGCCCGCTCCCACAGGGATCGCATGATCCACGGATCAGTAGAATTCCTGTGGGAGCGGGCATGCCCGCGAAGGGGCCAGCACAGGCTACCGGCAATGCTTCTGCCGCAACGGCACCAGCAGATCGGCCAAGCCGTTGTGGTCGACCTCGTGCATCAAGGCCAGTAACCCACCCAGTTCCCCTGCAGGAAACCCTTTGCGTGCGAACCAGGCCAAGTAATCCCCTGGCAGGTCGGCAATAATCCGTCCCTGGTATTTGCCAAAAGGCATGCTGCGGGTAACCAGCAGTTCGAGCATTTCCGGTTTCATCGACGAAGCCTGGCTGTGAATGTGCGGCGACCATACTGCAATCTGCACGACTACCCAAGCGGCAATCATGCATAACGCCGTTTCGCTGTTCGGTTATCTATTTTTTAAGTTACTGATTTAAAACGATTTAATTGCATTGCTTAGCTTGGCATGAAGGCTGCTCTGGTAATGGTGACTATCACCTGCCAAGGAGTTTGTGCCATGAGCAACCCCAACAAAGACGTGATCGACGTGCTCAACGACCTGATCGAGTACAGCAAGGATGGCGAAAAGGGCTTCAAGGCCTCGGCCGATGATGTGAAGAACCCTGAACTCAAGGCGTTCTTCGTCCAGCGTGCCGGTGAGTGCGCCAATGCTGCTGCCGAACTGCAGAGCGAAGTGCGCCGCCTGGGCGGTGACCCGGAAACCTCCACCAGCATCAGCGGTGATTTGCACCGTGGCTGGGTCAATCTCAAGTCGATGGTCACCGGCAAGGATGAGGAAGCGGTGCTCAATGAAGTCGAGCGCGGCGAAGACCATGCCCTCAAGGCCTACAAGGAAGCCCGTGAGAAACTGGTCAAGCTGGGCCGCCAGTCCAGCGATCAGAGCTACGCGCTGGTGGAAAAGCAACTGCAGGGCGTACAGCGCAACCATGACCAGGTGAAGGCGCTGCGTAACGCGGCCCGCGCACGCTCCTAATCGAGTGGCCCCTCTACGCGGTTACGGCCATTGGCCTTGGCCCGGTAGAGGGCTTCATCCGCAGCACCCAGCACCTGCGCCAGGTCCTGCTGGGTGCCTGGGGTGAAGACACTGACCCCAATGCTGACGGTAACCGAGCGCTCGTCGTCGCCGAATGGCGCTAATCCTTGCACGCGCGCGCGGATGCTTTCAGCCAGCAGCAATGCGCCGCTCAGTGCGGTTTCAGGCAAGACCACCTGGAATTCCTCTCCGCCGTAACGTGCTGCCAGGTCAGCAGGTCGGCGGATGCACTGTTGCAGCGTATGGGCCACCTCGCGCAACGCGTGGTCGCCTCCGGCGTGGCCGTGCCGCTGGTTGAATGCCTTGAAATGATCGATATCCACCATCAGCAGTGCCAACGGTTTGCGGTTGCGCACGGCACGTGACCATTCCTGCCGCAGCACTTGATCCAGCCGGCGACGGTTGGCCAGGCCGGTCAGGCTGTCGGTGGCGGCGAGTGTTGCCAGGCCTAGTTCGGCTTCGTGGCGCCGGCGTAGTTCGCGGCCCAGCAGCAGGCTCAGCCAGAGAATGCCGATACACAGCACGCCGGTTGCGACGCTGACAACAATGGCGGTACGTCGCCACGACTGGAACACTTCCTCGGCCGAATGCACCACCAGCACGATCAGGGGAAGGTCGGCAACCCGGGCGAAGGTATAGATGCGCTGGGTGCCATATATGCTGGACCTGGCGGTGAAGCTGCCGCTGCGTTCGCCCAGGATGCGTTTGAAGTTGGGCCGGTCGCCGAAGTTGGTGCCAATCAGCGGGTCCTTGTCCCGGGTTGGCTGGCGGGCGAGCAACTGGCCGTCGGTATTGAGCAGGTTGATGCTGCTCTCATCACCGATGTCCAGGCGTTGGAACAGCTGATTGAAATAGGACAGGCGCAACGCGCCTGCGGCCAACCCTGCAAAGGAACCGTCATCCGCAGAGATGCGCCGGCTGAAACTGATGCACCAGTCGAGGTCGCCCAGCCTTGCCTTGAAGGGTGGGCTGATGAACAGGCCGAGGCGCGGGTTGTCGCGATGAGCCTGGAACGCCGGTGTGTCGGCGAAGTTGGCCTGGCGTGGTTTGATGCTGATCGAGTCACCTACCACATCGCCTTTGGCATTCAGCCAGAGGATGTCACCTCGCACCGGGGCGGCGAAGGTCTGATTGAACAGGATCTGCTGGCGCAGTTCGGGGGCAACCTTCAATAGCTCCGGGTGTCGCACGGCCCAGATCAGTCCGCGCAGGGACTGATCGTAGAGTTCGACGTTGCGCAGGATATCGCTTTCGATCAACTGCACGATGTTGCTGGAGGAGCGTATCGCCGATTGCTCGACGTTATCGCGCTCGCGAGCCAGCAAGTAGCCGACGATGGCCACGATGGCGAGCACGGCAAGGCAACTGCCCAGGTTGAGGATCAGCTCGGGGTGCGACCTGTAGAAAGCGAAACGCGGTGATCGAGTGGGCATGCGCGCTACTGCTGAGGCAGGGCCATTTGCGGCGGGCGACATTCTAGGGAAGCGTGGATTGTCGGACAAGATTTGTCCGACGGAAATGCTTGTGGGGCAGCTTTGAGCCTAATCGCGACACCAGGCCGCTGTAGGAGCGGCCTTGTGTCGCGAAACGAGGGCAAAGCCCTCGCCAGCGGCCTCAGATCAGAAAATGTTCAGTGGGTAATCGACGATCACCCGCAGTTCATCGTTGTCGCTATTGCTGTCGATCGATGCATAGCCCTGGCTACCCCGGTGGGTGGCGTAGCGCAGCTGCACCGCCAGATCCTTCAGGTCGCCTTCCTGGAACACATACTTCACATCCAGGTCCCGCTCCCAGTGCATGGCGTTCTTGCCATCGGCGCGGTAGTAGTCGTAGTGGCTGGTGTCCTGGGTGGCCTTGGTCAGGTCTGCCTCACCGCGCGAGTACGACAGCGAAGTGCTCAGGCCCGGGATGCCGATACCGGCGAAATTGTAGTCGTACTGCAGCTTCCACGACCGCTCGTTAGGGGCGTTGAAGTCCGAATACATGCGCGAGTTGTCCAGGTACACGCTGTCGCCCAGGTTGATGTAGTCGAACGGCGTGTTGCCGTTGACCCGCTGGTAGGCGGCAGTGACGCTGTGGTAACCGGCGTTGACCGTGAAGTGCACGCTGTAGGTGTTGTTGTCGATCTTGCCCAGCAGCGCCTGGCCGGTGTCCTGGGTGTGATAGAAGTGCACGCCTGGGTTGAGGCTGACCAGGTCGTTGACCACGTAGGTGTAGTCGAAGTCGGCGTAGTACTGGTTCCAGATATCCTTCAGCTCGGCCGCGTACAGGTTGGTGGTGATGTTCTCGGTACCGCTCCACGACGCGCCCGCCCAGTTCAGGTGTTTGCTCTTGTCGTGTTCGTCCAGGGCGCCGTAATAGGTGTCGATACGACGGTGGCCGCTCTGGTTGTACGGGTGGGTGAAGCTGACCTGGCCGCCTTCGAGCAGCAGGCCATCGATGCTGTGGTTGGTCAGGCTCACGCCGCGGAAGGTCTGCGGCAGCATGCGGGTTTCACCGCCCGCGATCACCGGGTTGGTGATGAACAGGTCACCGGCTTTCAGCTCGGTGTCGAATGCCTTGAGCTTGACCGCTGCACCGGCGGTGGAGAACGAGTGCGGGGCAGCGCCCAGTTCACCATTGTCCTTGATGTGCTCGGGCAGGATGCTGGTGCCGGCATGGCCGCCACCGCCGTCGAGCTTCAGGCCCAGCATGGCATGGGCGTCGAGGCCGAAGCCGACCACGCCCGGGGTGTAACCGGATTCGAAACGCGCTACCGCGCCCTGGCCCCACTCGCGGGTGTCGCGCACGTCGGCGTTGTGGTTGTCGCGGTTGAAGTAGGCATTACGAAAATGCAGGTTGAAGGACGAACCTTGGATGAAGCCATCAGCCTTGTCTTCATCTGCCTGGGCGGCGAAAGGGATCGTTGCAGTCAACGCAATGAACAGCGGGGTAAAGCGAAACGCGGAAGGCACCGGTACTAGCTCCTTTGGTCTGGCGGTGGGGCAGTTTTTATTTTTGAATGTGCATCTTTTTATAGGGGTACGTTACAGCGGGGCTGAGAGTTAGCGCACATAAAAAAAGCCGCTAATCGGCAGCGGCTTTAAAAGGCTAACATATCGGCACCAACGGTGCCCATGGCGTAGCCAAGGGAAAACGGGAGCGGGTGCGACGCGCGATCAGCTATCGGCATTGGCGTCGCTGGAAACTTTAGCAGCTGTCTGTTCTGCGTCTTTTCCGGCGTCGGCCTTGTGTGCCAGGGCTTCGCGGGAGTCTTGGTGAACAGCGGCAAGTTCTGCAGTGCGAGCAACGAAAGCCGGGGATTCTTCGGCCATGGCCAGGGGCGACAACAACAGGGAAGACAGAACGAAAACGCTGGCAATACCCATACTGTTGGACATGTTTGAAACTACCTTCTTGCGGGGCAAGTGCTATGAGGACGGGGGTAAAGTTAGTCCTTAAAGTGCTGCGGAAACAGCGTCATTGGCGATAAGCACTGTTGCGCAAAAGGTAATGATGGCGAAAAAGGCAATAGGACTTTGGCCGCAAACCACCGTACTAGACAGCTTGCGCGTTTTTTGTAGGAGCGGCCTTGTGTCGCGAAAGGGCTGCGAAGCAGTCCCAGCAATCTACGCCATAGCAGAAAATCTGGGGCCGCTTCGCAGCACTTTCGCGACACAAGGCCGCTCCTACACTGGTCGCGCAGGCTTCAGGATCGGCAGGAGCATGCCAAAGGTGTTGGCGCCGTCACCGCTGCGCACGAACACCTCCCCGCCATGCATCAACGCAATCGCCTTGACGATCGCCAACCCCAATCCATGGTTGCCACCGCCACTGTTGCTGCGCGCCGCATCCACCCGGTAAAACCGCTCGAACAGCAAAGGCAGGTGCGCATCGTCGATGGCCGGCCCTGGGTTGCTCACGGCAATGCAGACCTGTTCCGCCCCAGCCTCGATATGCACGCGAATGACCTGGTGCGGCGCCGTGTGCTGCACTGCGTTGTTCAGCAGGTTGATCAACGCCCGGCGCAGCTGGGCCTTTTCGATGGGCGCATAGGCGTCGCCGCTGACGGTGACGCTGACCTGGGCGTCTTCGAGGATGTAGTCGAGGTAATCGAGGGTGGTGGCCACTTCCTCGGCCAGCGAGGCTTGGGTCAGGGCGGTGGCCTTGCTGCCCTGGTCGGCGCTGGCGAGGAACAGCATGTCGTTGATGATGCTGCGCAGGCGCTCCAGCTCTTCCAGGTTCGATTGCAGCACTTCGAAGTAATGCTCCGCACTGCGCCCGCGGGTGAGCGCGACCTGGGTCTGGCCGATCAGGTTGGTCAGCGGCGAGCGCAGCTCGTGGGCGACGTCGGCGTTGAAGGCTTCGAGCCGCGAATAGGCCTGGCTGACCCGGTCCAGCGCAGCATTGAAGGCACCGGCGAACTGCGCCAGTTCCGGTGCCAGGTTGTGCGTCTGCAAGCGGCCATCCAGGCGCGGCGGTGCCAGTGCCTGGGCCTCGACCGACAACGCCAGCAGCGGTCGCAGGCCGATGCGCGCCACCCAGTAACCCAGCACCGAAGCCAGCAGCACACCGAGCACTGCCAGGCCGACGATGGCCACCAGCAGGCTGTGCTGGGCCTGCCAGAACGTCTCGGTGTCGATGCCGATCAGAAATCGCAGCGCCGGGCGCTCGCCCAGGGCCGGGAGTTCGCTGACCAGCACCTTGTACGGGTAAGGGCGTTCGGGCAGGTGCAGCTCGCGCATCCCCGGCGGGCCTTCGGCAAAGGCACGGACCAGTTCGCTGGGGCGGCCATATTCGTAGGCCGGGTTGCTGCTGACCACCCAGAAGCGGATGCGCTTGTCCTCCTCGCTGAGCAGGTTGAGCTTGTTGTTGATCTTGGCCCAGTGCTCAGGTGTGCCGAAGCGGTTGAGGGTGGACTCGAGCACGCTGAAACGCGCATCCAGTTCGGCGGCCGGCAGCAGGTCCAGGCTGCGGTCGACCTGGCGGTACAGCGCCGAGCCGATCAGCACGAACACCCCGAGCGCCACCAGGATGAACAGTGCCGACAGGCGCAGGGCGATGGAGTTAAGCGGCGCGGTTTTCCAGGACATAGCCCATGCCTCGGATGGTGTGCAGCAGTTTGTTGTCGAACGGCCCGTCGAGCTTGGCGCGCAGGCGCTTGATCGCCACCTCGACGACATTGGCGTCGCTGTCGAAGTTGATGTCCCAGACCAGCTCGGCAATAGCAGTCTTGGAAAGGATTTCGCCCTGGCGTCGGGCCAGCACACTGAGCAGCGAGAATTCCTTGGCGGTGAGTTCCAGGCGCTGGCCGGCGCGGCTGGCCTTGCGCGCCATCAGGTCGATCCACAGGTCGCCGACCTGGATCTGCAACGGTTCGTGGGTGCTGCTGCGGCGCGTCAATGCCTGCAGCCGGGCGACCAGTTCAAGGAACGAGAACGGCTTGCCCAGGTAATCGTCTGCGCCTTCGCGCAGGCCATGGATGCGATCTTCGACGCGCTCGCGGGCGGTGAGCATGATCACCGGCGTCTGCTTGCGCGCCCTTAGTGCGCGCAGTACGCCGTAGCCGTCCAGGCCCGGCAGCATCACGTCGAGCACGATCACTGCGTAGTCGCCTTCAAGGGCCAGGTGCAAGCCGTCGATGCCATCGCGCGCAAGGTCGACGGTAAAGCCCTGCTCGGTCAGGCCGCGGTGCAAGTAGTCGGCGGTTTTTTCTTCGTCTTCGATGATCAGCACACGCATGGTCTTGTCCTAGCTGGCACTTGGCGCCGCCGCACGGGCGGCCTGGCGGCGATGGAACAGGCGCTCCAGGGCCAAGTATATGACCGGGGTGGTAAACAGTGTCAGCGCCTGGCTCACCAGCAAACCGCCGACCACGGCGATGCCCAGTGGTTGGCGCAGCTCGGCGCCGGCGCCAAAGCCGAGCATCAGCGGCACCGCGCCGAGCAAGGCGGCGAGGGTGGTCATGATGATCGGCCGGAAGCGCGTCAGGCACGCCTGGTGTATCGCCCGCTCGGGTGTCATGCCCTGGTGGCGCTGGGCTTCGAGGGCGAAGTCGATGAGCAGGATGCCGTTCTTCTTGACGATACCGATCAGCAGCACCACGCCGATCAGGCCCATGATGCTGAAATCCTGGCCCATGGCCCAGAGCAGTATCAACGCCCCGAGCCCGGCCGAGGGCAGGGTGGAAATGATGGTCAGGGGATGGACGAAGCTCTCGTAGAGCACGCCGAGGATGATGTACACCGCCACCAGCGCGGCGAGAATCAGCCAGGGTTGGCTTGCCAGCGAACTCTGGAAGGCCTGGGCCGCGCCCTGGAAATTGCCACTGATCGAGTCGGGCATGCCCAGTTCGCGCTGGGTGCGTTCGAGGATCGTCACCGCATCGCCCAAGGCCACGCCGGGGGCCAGGTTGAACGACAGGTTGGCGGCCGGGAACAGGCCGTCGTGGCTGATCGACAGCGGGCCGGTACTGGGTGGCGCGACATGCGCCAGGGCCGAAAGCGGCACCATCTGGTTGGTCAGCGGCGAGCGCAGGTAGAAGAAGTTCAGGCTCTCGGCCTTGCCGCGCTGCTTGGCGTCCAGTTCGAGGATCACTTTGTACTGGTTGGTCTCGGTCTGGAATTCGCTGATCTGCCGCTGACCGAAGGCATCGTACAGCGCCTGGTCGACATCCGTGGTGGTCAGGCCGAAGCGCGCCGCGGCCTGGCGGTCGATGTCGATGCGGGTGACGCTGGCGCCTAGTTGCAAGTCATTGGACAGGTCGCGGAACACCGGGTTTTCCCGCAGGCGGTCGGTCAGGCGCTGGGTCCAAAGGTTCAGGGCCACGCCGTCGTTGCTCTTGAGCACGTACTGGTACTGGGTGCGCGACGGGCCGGAACTGAGGTTGATGTCCTGGCCGGCGCGCATGTACAGGACGATGCCCGGTACCTGCGCCAGTTTCGGCCGCAGGCGGTCGATCAGCTCGCTGGCCGACACGTCACGCTCACCGCGTGGCTTGAGGGCGATCCAGAAACGGCCATTGGCGATGGTCTGGTTGCTGCCGGTAACCCCCACCGAATGCGAGTATGCCTGCACTGCCGGGTCGTCACCGATGATCTTCGCCAGCGCCAGGTGCTTCTCGACCATCGACGGGTACGACACGTCCGCCGCCGCCTCGGTGGTGCCAAGGATGAAACCGGTATCTTGCAGCGGGAAGAAACCCTTGGGGATGCCGACATAACCGACCACCGCCAGGGCCAGGGTCACGCCGAACACGGCAAGGGTCAGGCGCTGGTGGGCGAGGGCACGGTCCAGGCCTTTTTCGTACCACTTCACCAGGCGCTCGCCGAAGCCACCGTGGTGCTCGCCGGGCGGGCGGCGCATGAACAGCGCGCATAAGGTGGGCGCCAGGGTCAGCGACACCATCACCGAGATCAGGATGGTCGAGGTGGCCGTCAGGGCGAACTCCTTGAACAGCCGGCCGACCACGCCGCCCATGAACAGCAGCGGGATGAACGCCGCGATCAGTGAGAAGCTGATCGACACCACGGTGAAGCCGATTTCCCCCGCACCCTTGAGCGCAGCCGTGCGGCTGTCGTCACCGGCCTCCAGGTGTCGGTGGATGTTCTCCACCACGACGATGGCATCGTCCACCACGAAGCCCACCGAGATGACGATGGCCACCAAGGTGAGGTTGTTGAGGCTGAAGCCCAGCACATACATCAGTGCGCAACTGGCGATCAGCGACACGCCGAGCACGCTGGACACCACCAGGGTCGCCGACCACTGGCGCAGGAACAGCGCCATCACCCCGATCACCAGGGCTACGGCGATCATCAGGGTCAGTTCCACCTCGTGCAACGAGGCGCGGATGGTCTGGGTGCGGTCCTGCAGCACCGACACTTCGATGGAGGCCGGGAGCATTTCCTGCAGCTTGGGCAGCGCCGCCAGCACCCGGTCGACGGTGTCGACGATATTCGCCCCGGGCTGGCGGAACACCACCAGGTTGAGCCCCGGCTGGTCGCCGGACCAGGCTTTGACGTAAGCGTTTTCGGCGCCATTGATGACCTTGGCCACGTCCTTGAGGTGCACCGGTGCACCGTCGCGGTACGAAACGATGAGTTGGGCGTAGTCCTCAGGGTGGAACAGCTGGTCGTTGGCGGCGAGGGTCGAGACGCTGTGCTCGCCGTACAACGCGCCCTTGGCCAGGTTCAGGCTGGTCTGCTGGATGGCCAGGCGCACATCGGCGAGGGTCAGGCCGATGGCGGCGAGTTTTTCCGGCTGGGCTTGCACGCGGATGGCCGGGCGCAGCTGGCCGGTTATGTTGATCAGGCCTACCCCTTCGATCTGGCTGAGCTGGCGCGCCAGCAGGGTTTCTGCATAGTCGCTGAGGTCATTGCCGGGCATCTGCGCGGAGCTGACGGTGAGCACCAGGACCGGGCTGTCGGCTGGGTTGACCTTGCGCCAGGTCGGCGGGTTGGGCAGGTCCTGGGGCAGGCGGGCGGTGGCGGTGTTGATCGCCGCCTGGACTTCCTGGGCGGCGGTGTCGATGTTCTTGTCGAGGGTGAACTGCAGGATCAGCGTGGTCGAGCCCAGCGCGCTGCTGCTGGTCATCTGGGTCATGCCGGGGATGGCACTGAACTGCACTTCCAGTGGCGTGGCCACCGACGATGCCATGGTTTCCGGGCTGGCCCCGGGCAGCTGGGTGGTGACCTGGATGGTCGGGAAGTCCGCTTCGGGCAGCGGTGCCACCGGCAGCCGCGGGAAGGCGATGGCGCCCAGCAGCACGAGGGCGAAGGTCAGCAGCAGGGTGGCGATCGGGTGGTCGATGCACCAGGCGGAAATACCGTTGCGGGTATTCATGGCTGGCTCCTGCGCTCAGCCATTTCCGCCGGTGGTGGGGCGTCCGGAGTCACCTCGACCCGCGAACCGGGCTTGAGCCGGGACTGGCCGTCGAGCACCAGGCGCTCGCCCGGCTTGACCCCGGCGATGATGTTCAGGCTGCTGTCCTGGTACACCACCTTGACCGGCACGGCGGTGACCTTGTCACCGTCCAGGCGGTAGACGAAGTGCCCGTCGACACCCCGCTGCACTACCGGCGGCGGCACCACCAGGGCGTTTTCCTCGACCGCCGTGCGCAGGCGGATGGTGACCAGTTGCCCCGGCCACAGGTGGCCGTCCTTGTTGTCGAATTCGGCCTTGACCCGCACCGTGCCGGTGTTGGCCGAGATCTGGTTGTCGATCAGCGCCAGGTGGCCTTCGCCGAGCAGATTGCGTTCGCCATCGGCATCCATGTATGCCTCGACCAGCGCCGGGGTTGGCGCCTTGAGCAGGGCCTGCAGGGTCGGCAGCATCTGTTGCGGCAGGGCGAACTCGACGGCGATCGGGTCGATCTGGGTGACGCTGAACAGGCCTTGGGTATCCGTGGTGCGCACCAGGTTGCCGGGGTCGACGTTGCGGATGCCGACACGCCCGGTCACCGGAGAGCGGATCTGCGTGTATGACAGCTGCACCTCGGCATTGGCGATGGCCGCCTGGTTGCCTTTGACCGTGGCCTGCAGCTGGTTGACCAGTGCTTGTTGCTGGTCGAGGGTCTGCTTGGACACACCATCGTCGGTGCTGAGCAGGCGGTAGCGCTTGAGGTCGACACCGGCCACCTGGATCTGCGCCTGGCTCTGGCCGAGCTGGGCACGGGCCTGGTCGAGCGTGGCGCGGATTGCGCGGTCATCCAGGGTGGCGAGCAGGTCGCCTTCCTTTACCCATTGGCCTTCCTTGACCAGCACCTGGGTCAGTACGCCTTCGACTTGTGGCCGCACTTCAACGCTGTGCAGCGACAGCACCGAGCCGATGGCGCTGGCGTAGCGCGGCACGTCTTGTTGAGCGACGCTGACCACCCGCACCGGGATCGCCGTTGGCGCATGCGTGGTGGTGCTTTGCTGGCGCTGGCCATACCAGGTACCCACGGCCACCACGGCGAGCAGCGCCAACGCGGCGAGAAGGATGGAACGGGAAGGACGTCGCATCGGCGCGGGCACCTTGGCCAAGGGGTGGGGAAGGGAGGTGTGTATTGGAGTTTATAGCGCTGTGACCGGGTCGGCAGCGTGACAGCTGGCTGACAGCAGTGACAGGTTGGGTTCTGTGTTGGGCTTGCGGGTGCCTGGCTGGAGGTTGTTGTGGGCTTTGGGGGGCATGGCTTGAGGTGATTTTGGGCTTTGGGGTGCATGGCTTGAGGTAATTTTGGGCTTTGGGGTGCATGGCTTGAGGTAATTGTGGGCTTTGGGGTGCATGCCTTGAGGGTAGTTGTGGGCTTTGGGGTGCATGCCTTGAGGTAATTGTGGGCTTTTAGGGTGCCTGCCTAGAGTGCTGTGGTGATGCTGAAATCGAGCGCCGCCCGCGCGGCGCATCGCGGGCAAGCCCGCTCCCACATCTGTTTCGGGCCAGTTACTCCTGTGCCGCCAACAGGGACCGCCTTGTTTGTATGGCGATGCATCTCGGTGGAAGCCGACAGGGTCCGGCGATGCATCTCGGTGGGCACAGATGCTGCTCCACCTGTCTCCAGTCATGCACCAAGGCGGTCCCTGTTGGCTTCACAGGAGTGACTGGCCCGAAACAGATGTGGGAGCGGGCTTGCCCGCGATGCGCCGCGCGGGCGGCGCTCGATCTCATAGGCGCTGAAGATGTTGTGGCAAGCACCTCGTGGCCCTAACGCGATCCTGCCACCCGCTGTAGGAAGATTCTGAACCTGATAGCAGGCAGTACGGCGCGGATTCTCAGTGCCATGGCCAAGGCACCGATCAATGATATGGAAATGGGCTTGAATCGCAGCGCCTGAACGTTAGTGGGGCCGCTTTGCGGCCCTTCGCGGGCACGCCCGCTCCCACAGGTATCGCGCAAGGCCGTGGGTTTGTGGTGATCCTGTGGGAGCGGGCGTGCCCGCGAAGAGGCCGGACCTGCTTACCTAAAACCCAATGAAGGCGTAGTAGACCGGCGCTTCAGCAGTGGTCCGCAACCCCCGAACCTGCAAGTCATTCACCAGCTCAGGCTGCTCCACATGCAGCATCCACTCAGCCCCGCTCCCTGATGACGCCTGCGCGAGAGCAGCGGCAAACGCGCTCATGTCCGGCAAATAAGCAGTAAACCCATTGCCCTTGAGCGCGCTGGTGGTCATCCCCAGTGCCTCGCAGATAGCCACCTTGGCCGCGATATCATCACGATCCGCCTGCCGCGAAGCCTGCACCAGCGCCAGCAGCGTCGGGTCCACCGGCAGTGAACCGTGAATCAGCTCGGGCCCTTGCTGCCAAGCCTCGGGCGGGCAGTCCTTGTTCTCCGGCCGCAGTGGAATATGCGGATTGATTTCCACCGGGTAGATGCGGCAGACCAGCGGTCGGCTTTCATAGATGCTGCACAGGTCGTTGTCGTCGAGGTTGCGACAGCGCCCCGGGTTGAATGCAGCAAAAGTTACCGAAACGCGCACCTCACTGCCCCCGCAGGGCACCGGATACGAGCGACGCAGCACATGCTCGCGCTGGTCCGCCGGCATACCCGGCCCATCGGTAACAAAGCCTTCGATCAAGACGATCACCTGGCCACCCGCAGCAGCCCACTGGCCCGCTTCGTCCAGGGTCAATGGCACATGGTGGCCGGTGCAGCACTTGCCACAACCGGTACAGGCAAAACGCAGGCCGTCGTTCACTTGGCGTCCGGGTTCCATTCGCTGACGTAGGCCTGCTGCTGCTTGCGGTCGTACAGGCACAGCTCGGTGCCGGTGCGTTGCTGCATGTGCTTCTGTGGATAGACCCCTTCGATCAGCAGGGCGCTGAAACCGACCTGGTCATCGAACTCGGCTGGCTTGCCGCGAGCGTGGGCATCCTTGAACTGGCTGGCCTTCAGGCAGGCCTTGAGCATCTGCTGGCGCTGGTCGTTCCAGGCCTGGCTGCTGGAGGCCTGGGCGACACCGCTGAACAGGGCGCAGGCGATCAGAAAAGAGTTGAAAAACTTCATACGCGATTCCGGCAATGGGTCCGAGGGGCGCGAATTATGCCCGAGTCATCCCTGGCGGCAAGCCAGGGAGTTTGTCGCTGAATATGACAACACGAGCTTCAGCGCTCGGCAAACACCACAGTCCGCGCCGCCGTCACCAGGCAGTCGGTCAGGTCGGGCGAGGAGAACTTGGTGAGGATGGCATTGGCCCCGGCCAGCTTGGCTTTCTCGCTGCTCATGGCGCTGTCCAGCGAGGTGTGCAGCAGCACGTAGAGGTGCTGGAAGTCCGGGGTCTCGCGCAGGGTACGGGTGAAGGCGTAGCCGTCCATCTCGGACATTTCGATGTCCGAGACGATGATGTTGATCTCTTGCGCGGTGCCCTGCAGCTCCAGCAGCACGTTCATCGCATCCTTGGCACTGCGCGCGGTATGGCAGTCGATGCCGAGGTTGCGCAAGGTGTGCAGCGACTGCTGCAGCGCCACCTGGCTGTCGTCGACCACCAGGATGTTGGCGGCGGCCAACAGGCTGGCGTCTTCCTCGCTCAGCTCGCCCGGCTGTGGCTCCGGCTCGGGCGGGGCGATGCCGTGGATGACCTTCTCGATGTCCAGCACCTGCACCAGGGTGTTGTCGACCCGGGTCACGCCCGTGATGAACGACCGGTTGCCCGAGCCAAAGGGTGGCGCCTTGATGTCGGTGCTCAGGCAATGGACGATGCGGCTTACCGCTTGCACGTGCAGACCTTGGCGCGAGCGGCTGATCTCGGTGACGATCAGGCAGCCGCCCTGAGGGTCTTCCAGTGGCCGTTCGCCGATGGCCCGGGACAGGTCGATCACCGACAGCGAGTTGCCGCGCAGGGTCGCCACGCCCTTCACGTGCGGGTGCGATTCGGGCAGCTTGGTCAGTGGCGGGCAGGGAATGATCTCGCTGACCTTGAGCAGGTTGATTGCCATCAGCTTGCCGCTGCGCAGGGTGAACAGCAGCAGCGACAGCGAGTCTGCGCGGGCATTTTGCGTGGCCATGGTGACCTTCGTGGGAAACGGGGGATGCCGGGTTATCGGCCTGATCTCGCGGCTCTTTAGTGCCCAATTGCCAAGGCTGCAGGATCCTGTGGGAGCGGGCGCGCCCGCGAAGCAGGCACCGCGGTGCATGGCACCGGCTGCGCCGGTGTTCGCGGGCTTGTCCGCTCCCACAGGGGGCTTTGCTGCTGTTGAGGTCAGCGTTCGCGCAGGGCTTCGCGGGCGCGGTTCAGCGGTTTGATCAGGTAATCGAGGATGGTCTTCTCGCCAGTGCGGATATCCACCGTGGCGATCATCCCCGGCACGATCGCGAAGTGCTTGCCGGCCTTGTTGGTCAGGCTGTCCTGTTCGGTGCGGATGAATACCCGGTAGTAATAGATTTCCGGTTTCACCTCGTCCTGCAGGGTATCCGGCGATATCCCCACGACCTTGCCGTCCAGCCCGCCATACACCGAGTAGTCGTAGGCACTGATCTTGACCTTGGCCGCCTGGTCGGGGTGGATGAAGGCGATGTCCCGTGGCGCGATGCGGGTTTCGATCAGCAAGCGCTCATCCATCGGCACGATCTTCATCACCTGCCCGCCAGGTTGTACCACGCCGCCCAGGGTGTTGACCTCGATATCCTTGACGATGCCGCGCACCGGCGAACGCAAGGTCAGGCGCGTCAGCGAATCGCTGCGCCCGCGGATCACTTCCGACAGGCTGTCGGCCTCGGCACTGGCCTTGGCCAGCTCCTCGCGGGCGCGCACCAGGTACTCGGAGCGGGCCTCGTTGGCCTTGAGTTCCAGTTCCGAGCGCTGGCGGTTCAGGCGGATCACCTCGACCCGGCTGGAGGCGCCCATCTTGGCCAGGTTCTCGGTGATCTTCAGCTCCGCGCGCACCAACCGCAGCGAATCTTCGATGCCGGCCAGGGTCTGCTCCAGGCCACGGCGGCGGGTTTCGTACAGCGCCGTCTCGGCGTCGATCAGGTCGGGCGAATCGCGCAGGCTTTCCGGGAAGCTCAGTGGCTTGCCGGTGACCTCGGCACGCAAGCGCGCCACGCTGGCCTTGGCGGCACGGTACTTGGCTTCGCTTTCGCCAACACTGGAGGCGGTCTTGGTCGGGTCGAGCTGGGCGAGCACCTGGCCGCGTTCCACCAGGTCGCCTTCGGCCACGTTCATCTCGGCGACGATGCCGCCTTCGAACGACTGGATCACCTGTTCGCGTGAACTGGGGATAACCTTGCCGGTGCCAGTGGACACTTCGGTCACCTCGAACCAGGCCGCCCAGGCCAGGAACGCAGCGAGCATAAGTGCGCAGATTGTGATGATACGCCCGGCGCGCAGCACCGCCTGGTCGTCTTGGCCGTCCAGGTACGAGGCGGGGAGTGGGTGGTTGCTCATGCCTGAGCTCCTTGTAGCTTGGCCAGGGCGGCGTCGCGTTTGTCGTCGATGACGATGCGCCCGCCGTCGAGCACGATGATGCGCTCCACACGCTGCAGCACGCTGAGGCGATGGGTGGCGATCACCAGGGTGCGGCCCTGGCAGAAGCGGTCGAGGTTATCCAGCAACTTGCGTTCGGTGACGTCGTCGAGCGAAGCGGTGGGCTCGTCGAGCAGCAGTACCTGCGGTTGGCGAACCAGCAAGCGCGCCAGCACCAGGGCTTGGCGCTGCCCTCCGGACAGGCCTTGGCCGCCTTCGAGGATCAGATGGTCGAGGCCCTTGGGCAGGTGGCGGACGAACTCCAGCGCACCGGTGGCCGCCAGCGCGGCGACCAACTCCTGGTCGCTGGCCTGGCCGGCGCCGAGGGTGAGGTTTTCCCGCAGGGTGCCGTGGAACAGCCGGGCATACTGGGCCAGCAGGCCGACGTCACGGCGCAGGTCGGCCGGGTCGAGGTGCGCCATGGCGATGCCATCGAGGCTGACTTCGCCCTGGCTCAGGTCCATGGCGCCGCCCAGCGCCTGCAACAGGGTCGATTTGCCGGCGCCGTTGCGCCCGAGCACGGCGATGCGTTCGCCAGGCTGGATGTCGAGCTGGCCGATGCTCAGAACCGGTGGTGCTTCCGGGCTGTAGCGGAAGGTGGCCTGGCGCAGCACATATTCGCCACGGATCGCCGGCAGGTGCACGCGAGCCTCGCCTTCCGGATGGTCGACCGGCGACTGCATCAGCTTGTCCAGGCCCTGCAAGGCCACCTTGGCCTGTTGCCAGCGGGTCAGCACATGGGTCAGCTGCGCCAGCGGCGCCATCATCCGTGACGACAGCATCGAGGCGGCCACCAGGCTACCGGTGGTGAGGTCGCCGGCGATCACCATCGGCGCACCGATCACGATGACCACGGCAAACACCGCGCCCTGGACGTTCTGGGTCCAGGTGACCAGGCCGTTGGTCAGGGTGCGCAGGTGCAGGCTGGTGTGCGCGCAGGCGGCGTTGTACTGGTTCCACTGGCGCTCGAAGCGCGCCTCGGCCTGTAGCGCCTTGATTTCGTCCAGGCCCTGGATGCTTTCCACCAGCATGGCGTTGCGCAGCGACGACTCGCGCATCGAAGCATTGGCCAGTGCCGCCAGGCGCCGCTGCGCCAGCAGCCCCGGGATGACCATGGCCAGCAGCGCCACCAGCGGGATGAACACCAGCACTCCGCCGATCAGCCAGAACACCAGCAGGAACAGCAGGAAGAACGGCAGGTCGGCCAACGCGGTGGCGGTGCTCGAGGTGATCAGGTCACGGATCGACTCCAGCTCGCGCAGCTGCGAGATGAACGAGCCGGTGGATTTCGGCCGTGCCGAATTGCGCAGGCGCAGCGCATGGCCGTAGACCAGGTCGGATACCCGCAGGTCGGCACGCTTGCCCAGCAGGTCGGTGACCTTCAGCCGCAGCAGGCGCATGCTGAAGTCGAACACCAGCGCCAGCACTACGCCGCCGAACAGCACGTACAGGGTTGGCAGGGACTCGGCGGGGATCACCCGGTCGTACACTTGCATCGAAAACAGCACGCCGGCCAGGGCCAGCACGTTGGCCACCAACGAGGCGACCATCACCTGGCCGTACGGGCGCAGGTCGCGCAGCACGATGCGGGTGAACCAGTGCCGATCGTAGGGCGCGGTGTAGTCGTCGGTGCGCACATCGCGCAGCGGCCGTGCCGGGCGCATCAAGGCCACGCGGTTGATGCGCCCGTCGAGCGCTTCCCGGGGCAGGCGCGAAGTCAGGCGCTGGTCGCCGGCGAACACCACCGCCAGCTCGTTTTCCTCGGTCACTGCCTCGACCGTGGCCAACTGGCCATCGTCCAGCTCCAGCACCAGCGGCGTGCGCCACTGGCGCAGGGCCTTGGCGTCGTAGCGCACGAAGCGCAAGGTCAGCCCGGCCTGGCGCGCCATGTGCCGGAGAATCTCATCCAGCGGGCGCGCATCCTCGGCCGCCGCCAGGCGGATGCGCTGGGGCGAGACGTCCAGGCGATAGTGATGAGCAACCTGCAGCATCACTTCCAGCCAGGGGCCGAGATCAGGGCGATGCGGCGCAGCCGCTTGCGGATTCTGCGCCTGACCGGCCTGGGTCAGCTTGACGGTGTCGTTCATGGCTCGATTTCCACCCCTTGCAGGTTGCGCCCTTCCAGCCCGAAGGCGGTACGCAGGGCGCCGGAGTTGTACAGGCAGTCGACATCCAGGCGCAGCAGGTCGGAGCGGGTGCCGGCGAGTTCGAAGCGTGACTGGTAGATCTCCTGCTCGGCGTTGAGCAGGTCGAGCAGGGGGCGGGTGCCCAGGTCCAGGTACTGCCTGCCATACAGTTCGCGGGCTTCCTGGATGCTGGCCTGGCGGGCCTCCAGCGAAGTCAGGCGCCGGCTCAGGCCAGAGGTCTGCGCCATGGCCTCGGCCAGGCCGCGGCGGGCCTGCAGGCGCGCCGCGTCTTCGGCGGAGTCGGCGGCGCTCAGGGCATGGCCGGCGGCGCGGCTGCGGGCGCTGATCGCGCCCCCCTGGTAGATGGGCACCTCGACGTTCAGGTAGATGCCCGCCTGGGTGCGGTCGAGGCTTCGGTTGTCGCGGTTGTAGTCGTTGTCCAGGTAGTGGTTGACCTGCGGTTGCAGCGACAGGGTGGGGTAGGCTTCGGCCTTGGCCTGGGCCAGTTCGGCCTGGGACTGGGCGCGCAAGGCCAGGGCCATCAGTACGGCTGGCAGCCGATCACTACTGCCTGAAGAACGCTTGCACGCCTGGTTCAGCTCCGGTGGCGTTTGCTCGGCCAGGGCCGGTGGTGCTACGCGGCCGAGCAGTTCGGCCAGGGTCGAACGCCAGCGTTCGTACTGCGACTGGTATTCCTCGAGGGTGGCGCGGGCGCCCTCGACCCGCGACTCGGCCTGGACCACATCGGAGCGGGTGCTGGCGCCCATGTCGCTGCGCTGGCGGGCCATGCCGGCAATGTCGCCGACGCCGCGGATCTGGTCACGGGCGATGGCCATCAATTGTTCGTAGCGGCGGGTTTCGATCCAGGCGTAGGCGGTGTCGCGGGCGAGGTCGTCAACCACCAGCAGGATATTGGCCTGGGCCCGGGTGGCGGCGGCCTGGGCGGCGCTGACGGCATTGTCGACCTTGCCGAAGTCGTAAAGCATCTGCTTCAAGGACAGGCTCAATGCCTGGCTGTTGCGGTCGCCGCCGTAGCCAGTGTCATAGCCGGTGCGCAGGCCACCGGAGATTTGCGGGTAGTAACCGGCACGGGCGACGTTGATGCCTTCGCCCTGCTTGTACAGGTTACCGACCGCTTCGGCGATGCTCGGGTGCCACTGCGCCGCGGTCAGCACGGCCTCGGCCAGCCCCAGGCGGTCGCCGTTGCTGGCGGCCTGGCCGGAAGGCGGGCGGGCGGGGATGGCATCGGGCGCATCGCGCATCAGTGACGGCCCGATGGTGCGCAGTCTGGGGTCTATGTCGTCGGCTGCCCGGGCAACCGGATTCAGGTTCAACGCCAGGAGCCCGAAGGCCCCCAGCCACAGCGGTGACAGCGGACTGCGTCGCTTCACGAAATTCCCTTACTGCTGTTCGTCCTTGCCGCCGGGCGATGTGCCCGGCGGATTGCAGCGGCCTCAAACGACATGGATGCTGTTCTGCACCCACAGGTGATGGCTCGGATCTTCCTGGGCCGTGTATTGGTTATAGTCGATGCCGTCGGCGGTCTGGTTCCCGACCAGGGTCCAGTTGTCCGTCATGTGCACCGAATCCTTGTCATCCCCCTTGATGATCAGCGTGTTGTTGCCGGCTTCGGTGATTGCCACCACGTCCGCCAGGTTGAGGGTCAGCGCCACTGCACTGGTGTCGTTGAGGTCGATCACCTCGATGTTGTGGATACGGCTGGCCAGGTTGCCGAGGTCGATGCTGGCGTCGCCGCCGCCCCACAGCAGGGTGTCGGTACCGCTGCCGCCATCGACGCTGGCGAAGTTCTGGTCGACCACTTCGAGGGTGTCGTTGCCTGCGCCGCCTTCCAGGCTGATGTGCCCGCCCTGGCTGCCGACCAGGTGGTCGTTGCCATCGGTGCCGGCGAGCACTTCACTGGATGCAGCGGCCGCAACGCTGGCCACCGCGCCGCTGCTGTCGCTGGTGTCGGCCACCAGTGCCGAGAAGGTGGTGACGCTGGCGGCGTTGTCCAGGTTGACGGTCAGCGTGGCGGTATCGGTGGTGCCGTTAGGGTGGGTCAGTTCATAGGTGAAGGTGTCGTGCTGGCCGATCACTGCCGAGGTCAGCCCGCTGTTGAGGGTGTAGGTGTAGCTGCCGTCTGCATGCACCAGCAGCGTGCCGTAGGTACCGGCGACGCTGACGCCGTTGTAGCCGGGGATGGCATAGGTGCCGGCGGCCGTCAGTACGCTCAGCACGGTCAATGCCGAACCCAGGTTGTCGGTACCGGCCGGGTCGGTGATCAGGTTGCCGCTGGCCACCGTGGCGCTGCTGACCACGAACTCGGTGAGGTGCGTGGTGGTGGTATTGAGGCTGGTGGTGATCGAACTGGCCAGGCCGATGCCGCCGGCACTGACCACGATATGGTAGGTACCGGCGCCCTGGTTCTGGAAGGTATAACCTGCGCCGCCGCCAAGCAGGCTGACCAGCGAACTGCCGCCAACCGTCTGCACCACCACATACTGGCCGGTGGTGGTGTTGAGCTTGAGCAGTTGGATGGTGGTGCCGTTGAGCAGGCTCAACAGGTTGGCGGAGTTGACCACCACTTGCAGGTTGGCCGTGGTGTCGGCGGCCACCGTGGTGGTGTAGGTGGCCGAGCGCGAGCCGATCAGCGGCAGGGTCAGCGAGCCAAGGGTGGCGCTGCTGCTGTCAACCCGGTTGGCCAGCGTGATGTTGCTGCTGTCGACGTCATTGACCGCATCCACCACCGTGGCCGGCGCGCTGAGGTTGCTGTCGTTCCAGGTTTCCGTGGCCTGCGGGCTGTCGATGCGCACGTAGAGGTTGGCCGCGGAGGTCAGCCCGTTCGGGTGCACCAGCTCGTAGCTGAACACGTCCACCTTGCCGACGCTCGACGGGCTGCCGTTGGGGGTGTAGGTGTAGCTGCCGTCGGCATGGATCACCAAGGTGCCGTACTGGCCCTGCACCGTGGTGCCTGCGCCACTGGCGGCGGTCACGTAGCTGCCGTTGACCAGGATCTTCAGCACGGCGCCGCTGTCCGGGCCGAGGGAGTCGACCGCGCCATTGGTGCCCGGGTCGGTGATGACGTTGCCCGAGGTGGCGGTGCCGGTGCCGGTGAACTGGGTCAGGCTGGTGGCGTCGATGTCCAGGCTGGTGGTGACCTGGGTCACCAGGCCGATGCCGCCGCTGGCCACGGTCAGCCGGTAGTCGCCGGCCTGCAGCTTGCCGATGTCGACCTGCAGCCCCAGCGGCAGCACGATCAGGTCGAGCAGCCCCTGGGTGTTGCCGGTGGCGATGGTCACCCAGGCGCCGCTGGCGTCCTTCACCTGCAGGGTGAAGGTGGAGTTGTTGAGCAGCGCCAGCACGCTGTTGGTGGTCAGCGTCAGGGTCGGATCGGCCGTGGTGCCAGCCGCCACTGTCCAGGTGTAGGTCTTGCTGAAGCCCGACAGCAAGGTAGTGAAGCTGTCGGTGTAGGTGGTGGTGGCGGTCACCGGCGCGAGGTTGACGGTGGCGGTGGCCAGGTTGTTGCTGGCGACAACCGGGGCGTTGGCATCGACGTCCGGTGCGGTGATGTTGACGTTGCCGGAGACGTTGCTGCGTGGGTCGGTCAAGGTCACCGACAACACCTGGCCGTTGTCCTGGGCTGGGCTCAGGGTCACGGTGAAGGTGCCGTTGGCCTGCACCACGGCGGTTTGCAGCACGGTCCCGCTGGCGCTGCGCACGGTCACCGTGGCGCCGGCCTCGCCGGTACCGGTGAGGGTGGTGCCGTCGGCGCTGATCACCAGGTTGCTGGCGTTGGCCGGTGGGGTCAGGTCCGGGGCGGTCAGTGCTGTGGCGGTGGAGGTGTTGCCCGCGGCATCGGTGAGGGTGACGGTCAGCGCCTGGAAGTTGACCTGCGCCGTGTTCAGGCTGACCACGTACAGGCCGTTGCTGCCCACCGTGGCGGTGCCGAGCACGGTACCGGCGCTGTTGCGAACCGTCACCGTGCTGCCGATTTCGCCGGAGCCGCTGACGGAAGTGCCGTTGGCGTTGATGGCCGCCACTGGAGCGGTCGGCGCAGTGGTGTCGGGCGCGGTGATGGCGGCGCTGCCGGATACGTTGTTGCCGGCGTCCGTCTGCCGCACGACCAAGGCCTGGCCGTTGTTCTGGGTGCTGGTCAGGGTGACGCTGAAGGTGCCATCGCCCTGCACGATGGCGGTACCGACGGTGCCACTGGGGCCTTGCACGGTGACGGTCGCGCCCGGCTCGCCGTTACCGGTGAGCACGGTACCTGCGCCATTGATCGCCAGGTTGGTGGGTGCCAGCGGCGCCTGTGTATCCGGCGCGGTGTAGCTGGTAGCGCCGGAGACGTTCAGCGCGGCGTCTGCCTGGGTCAGGCTCAGTACCTGGCCGTTGAGCTGGGCGCTGCTGAGGTTGATGCTGAACGCTCCCGCGCCGTTGACCAGGCCACTGCCGAGCACGTTGCCGGCAGCATCGCGCACCGTCACCGTGGCGCCGGCTTCACCGGTACCGGTCAGCACCAGGCCGTTGGCCGACAGCGCGCTGACCACCGGGTTGGCCGGCGCGGTGATGTCGGCCGCGGTGACGAACACCGGTTGCGACTCACCCCCCAGCAGCGATACCGACGTCACCGACAAATGCTGCCCGTTGAGCTGGGCGGCGCTCAGGGTGATGGAGAAACCACCGTTGCCGATGTTGGCCAGACCGCTGCCGATGAGGTTGCCGGCGGCGTCGTAGACACGGATCGAGGTGCCGGTGGCGGCCGTCCCGGTGAGGGTCAGGCCGTCGGCGGCCAGTGTCGCGCTGACGGGTGGCTCCGGTGGCGGCACCAGCGGGGTCACAAAGGTCGCCACGGCCGAGGTGTTGTTGGCCGCGTCGGTCTGGGTGACGGCCAGGGACGCTACCGAACCCGGGGCCGGTTGCAGGTTGATCGAGAAGTTGCCGCCGGCGTCGACCAGGCCGGTACCAATGACCACGCCACCAAAGCTGACGCTCACACGGGCGCCGGCTTCGCCACGCCCGGTGAGGATGTCGTAGTTGTTGCTGATGGCGAGGTTGGTCACGACCGCAGGCGGTGAGGTGTCGGCGGTCTGGTACTGGGCGGGCGTCGACGTGTTGCCGGCGCTGTCAGTGGCGATCACCGTCAGCAGCTGGCCGTTGTTCTGCGCCGAATTCAGGGTCACGGTGAAGTTGCCGCCAACCGGCACGGTGACGGTACCGACCACCGTGCCGGACGGATCGCGCACGCTGATGACGCTGCCCACCTCTGCGGTGCCGCTGAGCAACGTACCGTTGCCGGTCAGGGTGAGGTTGGCGGGCTGAGCTGGTGGGGTCAGGTCAGGTGCGGTCAGTTGCAGCGGTGCGGAAGGATTGCCGGTGGCATCCTGGGCAATGACGCTGAGCACCTGGCCGTTGATTTGCGCTGACGTCAGGTTGAGCACGAAGGTGCCGTCGGGGTCGATGGTGCCCTGGCCGAGCATATTGCCCTGGCCGTCCATCACGCTGACCCGTGCCCCGGCCTCACCGGTACCGACCAGCTGGGTGCCGCTGCCGTTGAGGCTCGCCACCACGGTGGCCGGGGGCGTGCTATCGAGCGCAATCACGGTGCTGATCGGTGAGACGTTGCCGCTGGCGTCTGCCAGGGTGACCTGCAGGGTCTGGCCGTTGAGCTGGGGCGTGCTGAGGTTGACCACGAAGGTGCCGTTGGGCCCGACCGTGGCAGTGCCGATTTCGGTGGTGCCGGCATAGACACGCACGGTGCTGCCCGCTTCACCGGTACCGCCGAGCTGGTCGCCAGCGGCGTTGAGCCGCAGGTCGAGCGCCGCGGCTGGCGGCGTCAGGTCCGGGGCGTTGATCGTGACTGGCTCGCTGATGTTGCCGGGTGGGTCGGCCTGCTGTACCGACAGCACCTGCTGGTTGATCTGTGCAGGGCTGAGTTCGACCCGGAAGCTGCCGTCGGCGAGCACCGTGGTAGTGCCGAGCAGCACGCCGGCTGCGTTGTTCACGGTGACCGTCGCGCCAGGCTCACCGCGGCCAATGACCACGCTGCCGTCGGCATTGATGACCACATTGGTCAGCACGTCTGGCGGCGTGAAGTCCGGGGTCTGCAAGGTGGCGACCGGCGACAGGTTACCGGCGCCGTCGGTCTGGGTGAAGCTCAGCACCTCGGCGTTGCCCAGGGCCGGGTTGAGGGTCAGGGTGAAATGGCCGCTGGCGTCGACCAGGGCCGTGCCGATCTGCTGGCCGGCCGGGTTGGTCACGATCACCGTGGCCCCGGCTTCGCCACGCCCGGTGATGGTCACGCCGTCGCTGGAGATGGCCAGTTCGCTGGGCGCAGTCGGCGGTGTGCTATCGGGTGCGGTGATGGGGCTGGCGCTGGACTGGTTGCCGGCGGCGTCGGTCAGCACCACCTGCACGGCCTGGCCGTTGGCCTGCGGCGGGTTGAGGGTGACCTGGAAGCTGCCGTTGGTCATCACCGTGGCGGTGCCCAGCACAGTGCCGTCGGCCGCGATGACTTTCACTGCGGTATTGGCTTCACCGGTACCATTGAGCAGGCTGCCGCCACTGGCGAATGCCAGATTGGCCGGCGCCGCCGGCGCAGTGATGTCCGGTGCGGTGAGGCTGACGCTGTTGGACTCGTTGCCGGCGACGTCAGTCTGCGCGGCGCTGAGTTGTTCGCCGTTGAGCTGGGCGGCGGAGAGGTTGACGCTGAAGTTGCCGTCGGCGCCCACTACGGCAGTGCCCAGGCCGACCCCGCCGATACCGAGCACGGTCACGGTGGCACCTGGCTCACCGTGGCCAGTGAGCACCAGGCCGTCGTTGGACAGCGCCAGGTTGCTCAGCGGTTGCGGCGCAGTGGTGTCCGGCGCCTGCAACTCGGCCGGCAGCGACGTGCTGCCGGCCGTGCCGGTAGCGCTGACCTGGAGGATCTCGCCGTTGGCCTGGGCGCTGCCGAGGGTGACGCTGAAGGTGCCGTCGTTGTTGACCGGGGCGCTGCCCAGCAGCACACCGTTGGGGCCCACCACGCTGACCGTGCTGCCCGGTGTGGCGATACCGGTGACCACCAGGCCGTCCGCGGAGAGCACCAGGCTGCCGGGAACATCGGGTGCGGTGTTGCCCGGCGCCGTGACGTTTTGTACCGGCGAGGTGTTGTTGGCGGCGTCAACCTGCACCACCGCGAGGTTCTCACCCACCGTTGCCGCCGGGGCGAGGGTGACCGAGAAGCGGCCGTCGCTGCCGACCTGGGCCGTGCCCAGCGCAGTGCCGTCCGGTGCGCGCACGGTGACCGTGGCGCCGGCCTCGCCGGTGCCGGTCAGGGTGGCACCATCGGCCGAGACGGCCAAATGGGCGACAGCGGCTGGAGGCGTTGTGTCGGCTGCGGTGTAGGCGGCCACGGGCGAGACGTTGCCGGCGGCATCGGTAGCGGTCACCTGGAGGGCCTGACCGTTGGTCTGCGGGCTGCTCAGGGTGACCTGGAAGGTGCCGTTGGCGGCGGCCACCGTGGTGCCCAGCACATTGCCCGCCGCATCGCGCACGGTGACCGTGCTGCCGGATTCGGCACTGCCGCTCAGTTGCAGGCCGCTGCCAGCCAAGGCCAGGGCGGTGGGCGCCGCAGGCGGAGTGTGGTCGGGGGCTGTCACCGTCACGGCGGCAGAGCTGTTGTTGCCAGCGTCGGTCTGGGTCACGCTCAGGCGCTCGGCGTTGAGCTGCGCGCTGGTGAGGGTGAGGGTGAAGCTGCCGTTGGCGGCCACCACACCGGTGCCGATGATGGTGCCGTCCGGGCCACGCACGGTCACCGAGGCGCCGGCTTCACCCAGGCCGGTGAGGGTCAGGCCGTTGTTGTTGAGCACCACGTTGGTCAACGCTGCCGGGGCGCTCAGGTCGGTAGTGACGACAGTGACCGCTGGCGAAGTGTTGCCCGCAGCATCCAGCTGGGTCACGCCGAGTGCCTGGCCAGTGGCCTGCGAGGTGGCGAAGTTAACGGTGAAGCGCCCGTCGGCGCCCACGATGGCAGTGCCAAGCACGGCACCGCTGGCATCGCGTACCTGTACCGTGGCGCCTACTTCACCGCTGCCGGAAAGCTGCCGGCCATCGTTGCTGAGCGTTGCGTTGGTAACGGCCGCCGGTGGCGTGCGGTCAGGGGTCGCCAGGCTGGCCGGGCCGGACACGTTGCCAGCGGCATCGCTGAGGGTGACCTGCAGTGCGCTGCCGGTGGTCTGTGCGCTGGGCAGGGTGATCTGGAACTGGCCGCTCTGGTTTACCGTACCGGTGGCGAGCACGGCGCCGTTGGCGTCGCGCACGGTCACCAGTGCACCGGCTTCGCCCTGGCCGCTGACCACGGTAGCGGCGCTGTTCAGGCTGAGGCCGGTGGCGACGTCCGGGGCTTGCAGGTCAGGTGCCTGCTGTGTGGCGGCTAGCGACACGTTGCCCGCAGCGTCGGCCTGGGTGATGGTGAGGTTTTGCGCGTTCACCTGCGCCGGCACCAGGTTGATATAGAACAGGCCATTGCTGCCGACGGTGCCGGTGCCGACCACGGTGCCGCTGGCGTCGGTCACGCTCACGCTCGCGCCGACTTCACCATGGCCGGTCAAGGTTGTGCCGCTGCGGTTGATGGCGACCTGGGTCGGCGCATCGGGCGGGGTGGTGTCGGCTGCGACGATGGTCGCCGGCAACGATGGGGCGCCGCTGGCCGATGCGCGGGCGCTGACATGCAGGGTCTGGGCATTGAGCTGGGCATTGGCGAAGAAGATGCGGAAGATGCCGTCGCTGCCTACCGTGCCGGTGCCCAGGGTGGTGCCGGCGGAGGTGACGGTGATCAGCGAGCCGACCGTGCCTTGGCCGGTGAGCAGGAAGCCATCGTCGCTGATGGCCAGGTTGGTGGGCGCTGCGACTTCGCTGCCGTCCGGTCCGTTGACGGTGATCGAGGTTTCATTGTTGCCGGCGTCGTGGACCACGAGTTGCACGCTGTCGCCGGCAACCAGCGGTGGATTGACCTGAACCTGGAAGGTGCCATCCGGGTTGACCGTGGCGGTGCCCAGTTCGGTGCTGCCGTTGCGCACGATGACCGTGGTACCGGGTTCGGCGGTGCCGCTGATGATGCTGCCATCCGGGCTGACCGCGATATCGGTGGCGGGAGCCGGTGGTGAGGTGTCGGCGGCCGTGACGCTGGTCGGCTCCGTGCTGTTGCCGGCGACATCGGCGACCACCACGGTCACCGTCTCGCCGTTGATCAAGGCCGGGAACAACGGCACGCTGAAGCTGCCGTCGGCGTCGACCAGTACTGTGGTTTCGACGCCGGTCGGGCTGATCACGGTGACCGAAGCCGCGCCGGGCGCATTGCCGGTCAGGGCCAGGCCATCGGCGCTGATCGCCAGGTCCGTGGGTTGTGCGGGCGGGGTGAGGTCTGGCGCAGTCGCTTGTGCGGCGCTGGAGGCATGGCCTTGTGGGTCGGTCTGGGTAACGTTGAGGGTCTGGCCGTCCAGCTGCAATGGGCTCAGTGCAACGCTGAAGCTGCCATTGGCGGATACCACCACGCTGCCCAATAACTGCCCGGCGTTGTTGCGCACTTCAACGGTGGCGCCGGGCTCACCGGTGCCTTGAACAAGGCTGCCGTCGGCGCTGACCAGCAGCCCGCCCGGGGCTGCGGGGGCGCTGCTGTCGTCGGCGGTGAGCGGCGCCGACGGCGAGGCGTTGCCAGCGGCGTCGATGAGCACCACCGACACGGTTTCACCGCTGGTTTGCGCAGGTGTCAGGGTAACGCTGAAGGTACCGTCGTTGTCGACCACGCCGCTACCGAGCAGCTGCCCACCGGCGTCGCGGACTTCTACGGTGGCGCCCGCTTCGCCCTGACCAGTGAGGGTGATGCCATCGGCGCTGAGGCCGAGGCCTTGGGCGGGCAGAGGCGCTTCGCGGTCACTGGCGGTCAAGGTGTCGGCGGGGGAGGGGTTGCCAGCGCCATCGGTCTGGATCACCGTCAGCACCTGGCCATTGAGTTGGGGTGGGTCGATGGCCACACGGAAGCTGCCGTCGGCTTCGACCGTAGCGGTGCCCAGCACTGCGCCGCCAGCCCCGGTCACCCGTACCTGGGCGCCGGGTTCGCCGCTGCCGGTGAGCACCGTGCCGTCGGTCGACAGCGCAAGGCCTGTGGTGATGGCCGGCGCCTGGCTGTCCGGCGCCGTCAGGTCGACGGCGGCCGAGACGTTGCCGGTCGGGTCGCGTTGCTCGACGGTCAGGGCCTGGCCATTGGTCTGGGTGGGGCTCAGGGTAACCTGGAAACTGCCGTCGCCGTTGACCAGGGCAGTGCCCAATACAGTGCCGTTCGGGCCGCGTACGGTAACGGTGGCGCCGGGCTCGCCAGTGCCGGAGACGCTGCTGCCCGTGCCGTCGATGCTGGGGTTGCTCACGGCTTGCGGTGGCGTGGTGTCGGGAGCGGTGAAGCTGACCGGGCCGGCACTATTGCCCTGCGTGTCGGTGGCTTCGACGCTCAGTTGTTCACCATTGCGCTGGGGCACGTTTAGGGTGACGTCGAATTGCCCGTTGGCGGCGACGACCGCCGTGCCCAGCACGCTACCGTCGGCGGCGCGCACGGTGACGATCGAGCCCGCTTGGCCGGCACCGGTGAGATGCAAACCGGTGACGTCGACGGCCAGCGCCGAGGGTTGCAGCGGGCCATCCAGGTCGGGCGCGGTGAGGGAGGCGGTGGAGCTGTTGCCGGCGGCGTCGCGCAGCACCACGTCGAGCTCCTGGCCGTTGACCTGGGCGGGCGACAGGGTGACGGTGAAGTAACCGTTGGCTCCGACTGTTGCGGTGCCCAGCACCGTACCCTGGGCATTGGTGACCTGCACGGTGGCGCCGACCTCGCCGCGGCCGGTGAGGGTGATGCCGTCGGCCGCCAGGTTCAGGTCACTGGCCTGGTTGGGCGGGGTGATGTCCGGGGCGTTGATCTGGCTCGGCAACGAACTGTTGCCGTCAGCGTCGATGGCCACCACGTCGAGCAGTTCGCCATTGGCTTGGGCCGGGGCGAGGGTGATGGTGAAGGTGCCATCGTTACCCACCTGTACGCTGCCGATCACCGCGCCATTGGCATCGCGCACTTCCACCAGGCTGCCCACCGGGGCGGTGCCGCTGATGGACGAGCCGTCGGCGGCCAGTACCAGCCCGGCAGGGCTCTGCGGCACTGCAGTGGCAGGGACGATAACGGTGAGCTCGACCGAAGAGTTGCCGGCGGCGTCGGTCTGCACCAGCACGATGCTTTCCGCGGCACTGACCGGGCCGTTGAGGTCGACAAGGAAGGTGCCGTTGGCCGCGACGACACCAGTGCCGATCACCGCGCCGTTGGTGTCACGCACTTCCACCGTGGCGCCAGGTTCGCCGCGGCCACTGATGACCAGGCTGCCAGCACCGACTATGACGTTACTGATGATTGCCGGTGGGGTGATATCAGGTGCAGTGTAATCAAGCGGCGTCGAGCTGTTGCCCGCAGCATCGGTGACGGTGATGGCCAGGTGTTCGCCATTGGCCTGGGCAGGGTCGAGGGTGAGGCTGAAACTGCCGTCTGGCCGGACGATGGCGCTGCCGATCAGGTTGCCATTGGCATCGCGAACTTCTACCCGTGCGCCCGCTTCGGCGCTGCCGGTCAGGGTTACGCCGTTGGCCAGGCTGAGCCCACTGGGTTGCGTTGGCGCCACCAGGTCCGGGGCAGTCAGGGGGCTTGGCGTCGAAATGTTGCCGGCGGCATCGGTCAGGGTGACCTGCAGCGATGAGCCATCGACCACGGGCGAGGTCAGTTGCAGGGTGAAGCTGCCATCGGGCTGCACGGTACCGGTGCCGATCAGTTGACCTTGGTCGTTCAGCACGTTGACGGTCGCACCGACTTCGCCACGGCCCGACACGGTGCGCCCATCGGCGCTGATGATCACATTGCTGGCCGGCGCGGGTGGTGTGGTGTCGCCGCCGCTGCCGACGCCGTCGTTCGGTGCGGTGATGGTGGTGCCGCTGGAGACATTGCCGGCAGGGTCGGTGACCGTGACTTGCAAAGGCTGGCCATCGGTCTGCGGCGGTTGCAAGGTGACGCTGAACTGGCCGTCGGCGCCGGCCACGGCAGTTCCCAGCACAGAGCCGTCGGCACCGCGTACCTGAACGGTCGAACCTGGCTCGGCGCGGCCGGTGACGGTATTGCCTTGCGGGTCGATCGTCAGTTGCGTCGGTGCGGAAGGCGGGGTGGTGTCCGGGGCTGTCACCGTACCAGCCTGCGAGGTGTTGCCTGCGGCATCGGTCTGCGAGACAGCCAGGTTTTCGCCGTTGGCCTGCGGGGTGTTCAGGGCGATATCGAAACTGCCATCGGCATTCACCGTGCCGCTGCCAATCAGATTGCCGGCAGCATCGAATACATTCACCGTGGCGCCCGCTTCACCACGCCCGCTCAGGCGCAGGCCATCGGGCGAAACCAGCAGGTCGATGGGGGTTGCCGGTGCCGTAGTGTCGCCCGGCGTGCTGCCACCGCCACCACCACCACCGCCACCACCATTCGCCGCTGCTGCCACCCCGCCGACGCCAAGCAAGCTCAGCCCGGCAATCGCAAAGGTCGAGGTTTCGTTACCGGCGGTGCCGATGCCGGCCACCAGTTCGTCGAGTGAGTTCACTTCATCGAACGTGAAGCCGCTGAAGGCGGTCGCGTCATAATTGGCGTGCCACAGGGTGCCGTCTTCGCCGACGAACACCATGTCACTGCCAACCCCTGCCTGGTCCACGGCGAAGAAGTTGCCAATGGTGACCTTTTCTCCGTTCTTGAGCGTGACGATCAGGTCCTGGCCACGCCGGGTGACGGTCGCCACCTGGTCGGGAGCAACGGGCATCTGCACGACGCCTGGGCTGTTGAGGGTGATATTGCCCCAGGCATTCTGGGTGGCGACGGCAGATTGCTTATCGGCGACGACGATGTTGTCCATGAGTGCTCCCTGCTGGTTTTCGGTACGCAGGACCGTCTTCGCGATCCTTGGTTGGCACAACCTGGCCGAATAGCGGCCGCGTAACCGGCGATTAGGGAGATATAGCAGCCCAGCGGATTGCCACCAGATGGCTTTGCGGATAGTCCTTTAGTGTGTGTTGGCTCAGCGAAGCCCCAGCCGACGGGCCAGGCGACTCAGGTTGGCACGGTCCAGGCCAAGCTCGCGGGCTGCAGCGGCCCAGTTGTCCTGATGCCGTTGCAGGCAGGCCTCGATGAGCTGGCGCTGGTAATCGTCGAGAGCTTCGCGCAGGCCCCAGACGGGGAGTGGCAGGGCAGTGGGCGTGCCGTGGGGAAGGGTGCCGGCCATGGCCGGCTGGGCGCTGCGCAGGTCGAGGTCGCTGGCCTCGAGCGTGAGAATGCGCGGGCGCTTCGGGTGTTGGCCCATGGCCTTCAGGGCCGAGCGGCCGATCAGGTGTTCGAGTTCGCGCACGTTGCCCGGCCAGTCATACGCCAGCAACGCTGCTTGCGCTTCACTGCTGAGGCGTAGACTGTTCAAACCCAGGCGTGATCGGTTCTGTTCGAGGAAGTAGCCGGCAAGAAGCAGCACATCGCGCCCGCGCTCACGCAGTGGCGGCACCTGAAGCGGGTAGACGCTGAGGCGATGGTAGAAGTCGGCGCGGTAGTTGCCTGCGCGCACCTCCGCGGCCAGGTCGCGGTTGGTCGCAGCGATCAGGCGTACGTCTACGCGGTGTTCACGGTCCGAGCCCAGGCGTTGCAGTTGGCCGCTTTGCAGCACGCGGAGCAGCTTGGCTTGCACGGTCAGCGGCAACTCACCCACTTCATCGAGAAACAGCGTCCCGCCGTTGGCCAGTTCGAACTTGCCACGACGCTCGCCGTGGGCGCCGGTGAAGGCACCGCGCACATGGCCGAACAGTTCGCTTTCCACCAGCGTGTCAGGAAGGGCTGCACAATTGAGGCTTACCAAGGGTTTGTCGGCGCGGTTGCTGGCCTGGTGCAGGGCCATGGCGACCAGTTCCTTGCCCACACCGGTTTCGCCGGTGATCAGCACGGTCAGTTCGCTGCCACCCACCAGTCGGATTTCTTCCAGCAGGCGCTTGTGCGCCGGGCTCTGACCGATCAGTTCCTTGTCCTGGCCGCTGGCCTGGCGGTAGATCTCGGCGCGATGGTGCTCATCTTCGGCGCGCAGGGCCAGGTGCTCGATGCGTTCGGCCACGGTCACCGTGGCGGCGGCCAGGCTGGCGAACGCCTGCAGGGCATCGAGTTCCAGGCTCTGGAACTGGCCGGGCGTGAGCGCGTCGAGGGTCACCAGGCCCCAGGGGCGCTCGTCGACCATCAGCGGGCAGCCCATGCAGTCGTGCACTTCAAGGTCGGCGTGGGGTGCGTTGACCAGGCCATCGTAAGGGTCGGGCAACTCGGAGTCGCTGGCAAAGCGTGTCGGTTCCGGTCGGCTGAGCAGGATCTGGAAACGCGGGTGCTCGCTGACCTTGAAGCGTCGGCCCAAGGTATCGGGCGACAGTCCATCGACGGCCAGTGGCACCAGCCACTCGCCGTCCAGGCGTAACAGCGCGGCAGCATCGCAGGGCAACAGCCCGCGCATGGCCTGCAGCAGGCGGCGGTAGCGCTCCTGGTCGGGCAAGTCGCGGGACAGGTCACTGACCAGGGGCAGCAAGGTGGTGAGCAAAGGCTTGGTAGTCATATGGACTCCTGTAAGTCAATTTGACTATACGTGACACCGGGTCATTTTGACATGATTGCTGCCAGTGCCCTGATTTCATTGGCGGAAAAGGTTGGCACGATTGCTGTAACAGCAAAGGCAATCATGTGAAGCCTCAGGCTCAGGAGTCGTCTAAATGCTCAATGCCGAACAACGTGCAATCATCAAAGCCACTGTCCCTCTGCTGGAAACCGGTGGTGAAGCGCTGACCACCCATTTTTACAAAATGATGCTCAGCGAGTACCCAGAGGTGCGCCCGCTGTTCAACCAGGCCCACCAGGCCAGCGGCGACCAGCCACGCGCTCTGGCCAATGGCGTGCTGATGTATGCCCGTCACATCGACCAGTTGGAGCAGCTCGGTGGCCTGGTTGGCCAGATCATCAACAAACACGTTGCCCTGCAGATTTTGCCGGAGCACTACCCGATCGTCGGCAGCTGCCTGCTGCGCGCCATCGAAGAAGTGCTGGGCAAAGACATCGCCACGCCTGAAGTCATCGCGGCCTGGGCTGCTGCCTACGGCCAGCTGGCCGACATCCTGATGGGCGCAGAGGAAACCCTCTACAAACAGAAGGAAGAGGCTGCCGGCGGCTGGCGCGGCAGCCGCGAATTCCGCCTGGTCCGTCGTGAGCAGGAAAGCAGCGAAATCACCTCGTTCTACTTCGCCCCGGTAGATGGCAAGCCGGTACTGAAGGCCGAACCCGGCCAGTACATTGGCCTGCAACTGTTCATCGACGGTGTCGAGCAGCGGCGCAATTATTCGTTGTCTGCCCTGTGCGACGGCCAGCAATACCGCATCAGCGTCAAGCGCGAGGAAGGCGGCAAGGTCTCCAACCATCTGCATGATGTACTGGCGGTGGGCGACACCTTGCAGCTGTTCCCGCCAGCAGGGGATTTCACCCTGGCGGCCAGCGCCAGGCCGCTGGTGCTGATCAGCGGTGGGGTGGGCATCACCCCGACGTTGGCGATGCTTGAGGCGGCGCTGAAGACACCGCGTGAGGTGCATTTCATCCACTGCGTGCGCAACGGTGCCGTGCATGCCTTCCGCGACTGGGTCGACGGCCTGGCCGAGCGTCATCCGCAGCTCAAACGCTTCTACTGCTATGCCGAACCGGAAGGCGGCGCTGCCGCCGATGCCGTGGGCTTGCTGAGCGAGGAGCTGCTGGCCGAGTGGCTGCCGCACGGGCGTGATGTGGATGCGTATTTCCTCGGGCCCAAGGGCTTCATGGCGGCGGTCAGGCGCCAGCTCAAGAGCCTGGGGGTACCGGAGCAGCAAAGCCGCTATGAGTTCTTCGGGCCTGCGTCGGCCCTGGAGTGATCTACTGACTGTACCGGCCTCTTCGCGGGCACGCCCGCTCCCACAGGTTACTCGCAGCTTTCAGCATCTGCGCAGTCACTTTGTGAGCGGGCGTGCCCGCGAAAGGGCCGATCAATACTTCCTGCCTATATATAAGGAAAGATGAACGGTGCCTCGGGCACCTTTCATCTTTAATCCTCCTTTAATCACTGTATCCTTCACTCCCGGGTGTCGAGGGGCTTCCCCCTGCAAGGCACCCGGGCAGCCGCTTTTTTTACCGGCCAACGTTGAACCGACCTTGCTGCAACCGGTCTGAGCATCTCCGGATAGCCCTGCGCAGTGCTGTCTTGCCGCCTCCTCGACACGCCAAAGGCCCTGCCTGCGTGTAGAATTGCGCCAGGCGGGCGGACCACGCTGCCCCCTATCCATCGAAGGAATCGGCAATGAACGAACAAACATCGCGCCTGAATCGCGAACGGCGCTTTCTGGTACTGCTGGGGGTGATCTGCCTCGCCCTGATCGGCGGTGCGCTGTACATGCAGGTGGTGCTGGGCGAGGCCCCTTGCCCGCTGTGCATCCTGCAACGCTATGCCTTGCTGTTTATTGCCATCTTCGCGTTCATTGCCGCCGCCATGCCCGGGCGCCGCAGCCTGACCCTGTTCGAGGGCCTGGTGGTGCTCAGTGCCGTTGGCGGAATCGTTGCGGCTGGCAACCATGTGTATATACTCGCCAACCCCATGGTCAGTTGCGGCATCGATACCCTGCAGCCGATCGTCGACGACCTGCCCCTGGCCAAGCTCTGGCCGCTGGCATTCCAGGTCGACGGCTTCTGCAGCACGCCGTACCCGCCGATCCTCGGTTTGTCGCTGGCGCAGTGGGCATTGGTGGCATTCGTGCTGACGGCCATCCTGGTTCCGTTCGGCATCTACCGCAACCGGCGCCAGTCTTAGACATAAGTCACGATTTCGGTGTGGTCTTTTGCACCGGATGAGAACAGCGAAATGTTCTCTCCCGCTTGATCCAGATCAATCTCTAAGCCTTGTGAAACGCGGGTTTGAGGGCTATCAAGCGGGGTGCGACAAACTGTCGCGAAGTTGATTTTTCGGGGCGGATTGTTGCAGATTCTGTAAAAGACTGTTGCTCAATAAGTCATAGTCAAGGGTTGGCGACCTATCTACAATCGCCCCCAATTTCCGTTCGGCACTGCTTGCGAGTCGCAGGATTGAAGGAAGCCCCAGCGCTCCTTTTTGCTGACTTCGTCAAGTTTCGCCCAACGGCGATACCGGGCGGACCCCCCTCCACGTTTTCCCGCACCAAATGGACTTGGTCTGAAGTACAGGCCTGTTGCCTACGAAACCATAAGCACCGCTAACACGCTTTGCGCCAAGGTCCTGCAGTCGGACCCGGGCAGGAGCGAGTACGGGCGCGAAATGCCGCACTTGGCAGGACGAAGTGTTGGCTACCAAAACACAAATTGCATTGAAGCAAGCTGATCTAGAGGTCGTGAGATGAGTAAAAAGCGTTACCCCAGACTGTTTGGCATATTGCCCTTTTTAGGCATGCTTTTACTCAGTGGGTGCAACTGGACCCTGCTCGACCCGAAAGGTCAGGTCGGCATTGAGCAAAAGAACCTGATCCTGATCGCAACCGGCCTGATGCTGCTGGTGGTGATTCCGGTCATCATCATGACCGTGGCATTCGCCTGGAAGTACCGTGCTTCGAACAAGGCTGCCACCTACACCCCCGACTGGTCGCACTCGACCAAGATCGAAGCTGCGGTGTGGATCATCCCGATCATCATCATCATCGCCCTGGGTTACGTCACCTACAAGTCGACCCACAAGCTGGACCCTTACCGTCCGCTTGATTCGGACGTGAAGCCGATTCAGATCGATGTGGTCGCGCTGGACTGGAAATGGCTGTTCATCTACCCGGAACAGGGCATCGCCACGGTCAACAAGATCGTCTTCCCGGCTAACACCCCGGTCAACTTCCGCGTCACTTCCGACGCCGTGATGAACTCGTTCTTCATCCCGGGCCTGGGCGGCCAGATCTACGCCATGGCCGGCATGACCACCAAGCTGCACCTGATCGCCAACGAAAATGGCGAGTTCGACGGTATCAGTGCCAACTACAGCGGCGCTGGCTTCACCGGCATGAAATTCAAGGCCACTGCCACCTCCCAGGAGGACTTCGACAAGTGGGTCGCCGAGGTCAAGCAGTCGCCGAAGAAGCTGGACAAGGCCGAATACGACGCCTTGGCCAAACCAAGCGAAAACAACCCAGTCGCGCTGTACAGCGAGGCCTCGCCTGACCAGTTCCAGATCATCGTCGACAAGTACGAAGGCATGAACCGCGGTCGTCCGAGCCACGAAGAAGCAGGCAGCAAAGATCTGGCCACAACCAAGGGTGTGGAATCGAGTATGCAACCAGCTGCCGGTGCAGAGGAGTAAGAGATGTTCGGTAAATTAACCCTGGAGGCGATACCCTTCCACGAGCCGATAGTCATGGTGACGCTTGCCATGATCGCGCTCGGGGGTATTGCTGTCGTTGGTGCTATCACCTATTTCCGCAAGTGGACCTACTTGTGGACCGAGTGGTTGACCACCGTCGACCACAAGAAAATCGGGGTGATGTACATCGTCGTCGCGATGGTCATGCTGCTGCGCGGCTTTGCCGACGCCATCATGATGCGTACCCAGCTGGCTGCCGCTACCGGTGGCTCCGAAGGCTACCTGCCGCCTGAACACTATGACCAGATCTTCACCGCTCACGGTGTGATCATGATCATCTTCATGGCGATGCCGTTCTTCACCGGCCTGATGAACCTGGCGGTTCCTCTGCAGATCGGTGCACGTGACGTTGCCTTCCCGTTCCTGAACTCCCTGAGCTTCTACCTGCTGCTGGCAGGCGTGCTGCTGGTCAACATCTCGCTGGGCGTTGGTGAATTCGCCAAGACCGGCTGGGTTGCCTATCCGCCGCTCGCGGGCATTCAGTACAGCCCTGGGGTGGGTGTCGACTACTACATCTGGGCGCTACAGCTCTCAGGCCTGGGTACGACACTGACCGGCGTGAACTTCCTCGTCACCGTGATGAAGATGCGCGCACCTGGCATGAAGCTGATGGACATGCCGATCTTCACCTGGACCTGCACCTGGGCCAACGTGCTGATCGTGGCTTCGTTCCCGATCCTGACCGCTGCACTCGCTCTGCTGACCGTTGACCGTTATCTGGACTTCCACATCTTCACCAACGAGCTTGGTGGGAACCCGATGATGTACGTCAACCTGTTCTGGGCGTGGGGTCACCCTGAGGTTTACATCCTGATCCTGCCGGCCTTCGGCGTGTTCTCGGAAGTGACTTCGACCTTCTCCGGCAAGCGACTGTTCGGCCACCACTCGATGATCTACGCATCGGGCGCCATCGCCGTGCTGGGCTTCGCTGTATGGCTGCACCACTTCTTCACCATGGGTGCCGGCGCCAGCGTCAACACCTTCTTCGGCCTGGCGACGATGCTGATCTCCATTCCGACCGGTGTGAAGCTGTTCAACTGGCTGTTCACCATGTACCAGGGCCGTGTGCGCTTCACCGCACCGATGCTGTGGACCCTGGGCTTCATGATCACCTTCTCGATCGGTGGTATGACTGGCGTTCTGCTGGCTGTTCCAGGTGCTGACTTCGTGCTGCACAACAGCCTGTTCGTTATCGCTCACTTCCACAACGTGATCATTGGTGGTGCGGTATTCGGCTACATCGCCGGCTTCGCCTACTGGTGGCCAAAAGCGTTCGGCTTCAAGCTGAACGAGAAGTGGGGCAAGGCTGCATTCTGGTTCTGGATCTCCGGTTTCTACGTTGCGTTCATGCCGCTGTACGCCCTGGGCTTCATGGGCATGACCCGTCGTCTGAACCACTCCGACAACCCACTGTGGGAACCCTACCTGTACGTAGCCGTTGTCGGCGCCGTGCTGATCCTGTTCGGTATCGCCTGCCAGCTGATCCAGATCGTCGTTTCGATCCGCGATCGCGAGCAGAACCTGGACGTGACCGGCGACCCATGGGGCGGCCGTACCCTGGAATGGTCGACTTCGTCGCCACCTCCGTTCTACAACTTCGCCCACATGCCAGAGAAAGTTGGCCTGGACTGCTGGAACGAAGCCAAGGAAGCCGGTGTCGCCTACAAGGTGCCAGGCAAGTACGAAGCGATCCACATGCCGAACAACACCGCTACCGGTCTGTTCATGGGTATGTTCCTGACTGTCTTCGGCTTCGCTTTCATCTGGCACATCTGGTGGCTGGTTGGCGCGAGCCTGCTGGCAACCATCGCGGTCTTCGTTCGCCACGCTGCGCGTGATGACCAGGGCTACATGGTTCCGGCCGAAGAAGTGGCGCGCATCGAAGGCGAGCGTCTCAAAGCGCTGGCCAAAGCAGGTGCTCTGCCTGCCGGCGCACGTGTCGAATCGTTTGAACGGGTGTAATCAATGTCCAGTCAAGTAATCCACGGTGGCGCGCATGGTCATGACCATGCTCACGATGACCACCACCACGACTCGGGCCAGATGACCGTCCTCGGTTTCTGGCTGTACCTGATGACCGACTGCATCCTGTTTGCGTCGCTCTTCGCCACCTACGCGGTGCTGTCCGGCAGTTTTGCCGGCGGCCCGTCGGGTCACGACATCTTCCAGCTCGACTTCGTAGCTGTAGAAACGCTGTTCCTGCTGCTGTCCTCGATCACCTTCGGCTTCGCCATGCTGAAGATGTTCGACGGCAAGAAAGCTGGCGTACTGGGCTGGTTGGCTGTGACCTTCCTGTTCGGTGCAGGCTTCATCGCGATGGAAATCTATGAGTTCCATCACCTGATCGGCGAGGGCTTCGGCCCGACCCGCAGTGGCTTCCTGTCGGGCTTCTTCGCCCTGGTAGGCACCCACGGTCTGCACGTGACCGCCGGCCTGATCTGGATGGCAATCATGATGTACCAGATCAACAAGCACGGCATCACGCCGACCGCCAAGACCCGCATGAGCTGCCTGAGCCTGTTCTGGCACTTCCTGGACGTGGTCTGGATCTGCGTATTCACCGTCGTCTACCTGCTGGGAGTTCTGTAATGGCTAACGCACACGACACTCATCACGAAGGTAACCACGGCAGCGTCAAGTCGTACATGATCGGCTTCATCCTGTCGATCATCCTGACCGCGATCCCGTTTGGCCTGGCCATGTCGCCAAGCCTGCCGAAGAACCTGACCGTTCTGATCATCGTGGCCATGGCTGTGATTCAGGTAGTGGTACACCTGGTGTACTTCCTGCACATGGACCGCTCGAAAGAGCAACGTTCCAACGTGTCGACGTTCCTGTTCACCACCCTGGTAATCGCTCTGCTGGTCGGCCTGTCGCTGTGGATCATGTTCAGCATCCACTTCGAAATGATGGCCAAGTGAGGTAAGACTGCATGTCCGTTAAGCACTTTATCCAAATCACCAAACCGGGGATCATTTTCGGTAACGTGCTTTCCGTGGCAGGCGGTTTCTTCCTTGCCTCGAAGGGCCATGTGGACTTCGCCCTGTTCCTGGCGGTGGTGATCGGTACTTCGCTGGTGGTTGCGTCCGGATGCGTGTTCAACAACTGCATCGACCGTGACATCGACCACAAGATGGAACGTACCAAGAACCGCGTCATGGTGCAGGGCGGCATGTCGCTGACCCTCGCGCTGGTCTACGCCACCCTGCTCGGGGTGGCGGGCTTCAGCCTGCTGTATGTGCAGGCCAACCCGCTGTCGGCGTTCTGCGCGCTGATTGGCTTCATCGTCTACGTCGGTTTCTACAGCCTCTGGCTGAAGCGCAAATCGGTGCACGGCACCTTGGTCGGCAGCCTGTCCGGTGCCATGCCTCCGGTGATCGGCTACTGCGCCGTGAGCAACAGCTTCGACCTGGCTGCAGTGACCCTGCTGGTGATGTTCAGCCTGTGGCAGATGCCGCACAGCTTTGCCATCGCGATCTTCCGCTTCAAGGATTACAGCGCTGCCAACATCCCGGTCCTGCCGGTGGCGCGCGGCATCCTCGCGGCGAAGAAGCAGATCGTGCTGTACGTGCTGGCTTTCCTGCTTGCCACCTTGATGCTCACCCTCGGCGGTTACGCCGGCCTCGGCTACCTGGCCGTGGCGGCAGCCATGGGCCTGTACTGGCTGTACATGGCCTGGGGTGGCTACAAGGCCGAGGACGACAGCAAGTGGGCCCGCAAGGTATTTGGCTTCTCCATTCTCACCGTCACTGCCCTGAGCGTGATGATGGGTGTGGACAGCCAGACCGCTGCGGACGTGCTGATGACCTACGCGCGCTGATCGAGGCGAGTGCTTCACCGAAAACCCGGCCACTGTGCCGGGTTTTTTTATGCCTGTGATTTTTGTGTTGGCTTCTTCGCGGGCACGCCCGCTCCCACAGGGTTATGCACATGCCGTGGGATAGCGCGGTATCTGTGTGAGCGGGCGTGCCGGCGAAGAGGTCTGGTCTGAAAACATAAATCTCTAATTTTCAAACAATAAATCTGAAAATCTTTAAAAAAAGAGGAATTTATCCTTTACAGCGATCATGTTTCGGCACTATCTTCTGATCCAGGCCGCCGCAGCGGCCAGCGTCGCTCGGACGGTTCCGGGCGCTTACGTCTCCCGAGGAAACCATGGCCAATGCAGGTTCGCCGCGCCGTTTCGCGCGCATCGATCGTCTCCCCCCTTACGTCTTCAACATCACTGCCGAACTCAAGATGGCCGCCCGCCGCCGTGGCGAGGACATCATCGACCTGAGCATGGGCAACCCCGACGGTGCGACCCCGCCGCACATCGTCGAGAAGCTGGTACAGGTCGCCCAGCGTGATGACACCCATGGTTATTCCACCTCCCGCGGCATTCCACGCCTGCGCCGGGCTATCTCCAACTGGTACAAGGAGCGCTACGAGGTCGATATCGATCCGGAAAGCGAAGCCATCGTCACCATCGGCTCGAAAGAGGGCCTGGCGCACCTGATGCTCGGCACCCTTGATCATGGTGACACGGTGCTGGTGCCTAACCCGAGCTACCCGATCCACATCTACGGCGCCGTGATCGCCGGTGCCCAGGTGCGTTCGGTGCCACTGGTGCCGGGAGTGGATTTCTTCAACGAACTGGAGCGGGCGATTCGCGAGTCGATCCCCAAGCCGAAGATGATGATCCTCGGCTTCCCGTCCAACCCCACTGCCCAGTGCGTGGAACTGGACTTCTTCGAGCGCGTGGTGGCCCTGGCCAAGCAGTACGACGTGCTGGTGGTGCACGACCTGGCCTACGCCGACATCGTCTATGACGGCTGGAAAGCGCCGTCGATCATGCAGGTGCCGGGCGCCAAGGACATCGCGGTGGAGTTCTTCACGCTGTCCAAGAGCTACAACATGGCCGGCTGGCGGATCGGTTTCATGGTCGGTAATCCCGAGCTGGTCAGCGCCCTGGCGCGAATCAAGAGCTACCACGACTACGGCACCTTCACCCCGCTGCAGGTGGCGGCCATCGCCGCCCTGGAAGGTGACCAACAGTGTGTGCGCGATATCGCCGAGCAATACCGCCAGCGCCGCAACCTGCTGGTCAAGGGCCTGCACGAACTGGGCTGGATGGTCGAGAACCCCAAGGCGTCGATGTACGTGTGGGCGAAGATTCCAGAGCAGTATGCGCACCTGGGTTCGCTGGAGTTCGCCAAGAAGCTGCTGGCTGAAGCCAAGGTCTGTGTGTCGCCGGGCATCGGTTTTGGTGACTATGGTGACGACCATGTGCGCTTCGCCCTGATCGAGAACCAGGACCGCATTCGCCAGGCGATCCGCGGCATCCGCCAGATGTTCCGAGCTGACGGATTGACCCAGAAGTAACGCGCCACCCGGGCCCGCTTCGGCGGGCTCGGGCCTGCCGGATCAACGGCAAACTATTTTTGCAGTGCCCCTCTTCTCAGCCGACCTGGCTTCGATTACAAATGGCGCGCGGGCCCAGCCCCGATAACAACAACCTTCCTTCCGTGCCATCATGTCCGAATATAACCCTTGCCTTGACTGCGGCGCCTGCTGCGGGTACTTCCGTGTGTCCTTCTTCTGGGGCGAATGCCAGTCTGCCGGCGGTGTTGTGCCGGATGACCTGGTGGTACAGATCAACCCCACCCGTGTTGCGATGATCGGCACCGACGCCAAGCCTTGCCGCTGCGTGAGCCTGCAGGGTGAGATTGGCCAACAGGTGGCGTGCACCATCTACGCCAACCGTTCCAGCCCGTGCCGCGAATTCGAAGCGTCGTGGGAGGGTGGGGTGCATAACCCCAGCTGTGACGATGCGCGGGCGGCCTATGGGCTGCCGCCGCTGACCCCGCCTGGGGCCAACGAACCGCATTGGCCGGATGATGGGGCGGAGGTGGCTTGAGGTGGGTTCGCCAAAAAAGATGCAGCGCCTTTGAGATCGAGCGCCGCCCGCGCGGCGTTCGATTTCCGCATCACCTCAAACTCAAGACATGCAGCCCCGGCCACTCCGAACTCAAGCCATACACCCGCCCACCCCCACATAACGTTAAACTGTCATCTCCCCAGCAATGGACAGGAGATCCGGCGTGACCCCACCCCGCAGTTTCCCCACCGACCTGTGCCTCGACAGCCCGCGCCTGCAGCTGCGCCCCATGCGCCACGCCGATGCCGCGCAGTGGCTGAAGATCATGGCCGACCCCGAGGTCATGCGTTACTGGCACCATGCCCCCTGGCAGGACCTGGCCGAAGCCGAAAGCGCGCTGGCCGCCGACCGCGAAGCCTATACCAATGGCGAGCAACTCAAGCTGGGCATGTACCGCCGGGACAATGGCGAACTGATTGGCATGGTCCAGCTGTTCAACATCGACGAAGTCTCGCGCCGGGGCGAGATCGGCTATTGCCTGGCCAGCGCGGTGCAGGGCAGGGGCTACATGGACGAAGCGCTGACCTGCTTCATCGACTACATCGCCCATACCCTGCACATGCGCCGCCTCGAAGGCGAGATCGACCCACGTAACCAGGGCTCGGCCCGCACCCTCGAACGCCAGGGCTTCGTGCTCGAGGGCACGTTGCGGGCGCGCTGGTGCGTGGCCGGCGAGCTGACCGACTCAGGTATCTACGGCCTGCTGCTGGAACCACCAGTCGCATGACCCTGGGCGCCCGGTTGCCAGCCTGCTACCTGGCCCTGAGCCTGGCCCTGTACCTGCTCAGCCTGGCCTTCGACGGCGCCCATATGAGCGCCGGCCGGCACATGCCGGCGCTGCAGATGTTCCTGTATGGCCCCTGGGGCATCCCCTTCGGCATGTTCCAGTGGTTCGCCAACCCGCTGCTGGCGGTGGCCATCCTTTGCCATCGACGCTTTCGTCGGCTGGCGCTGCTGCTTGGGCTGGGTGCGTTGTACCTTGCGGCCAGCAGCTTCGGCATCGAGCGCCTGCCAGACAACATCAGCTATGAATTCACCCAGCGCACCGGTTTCGGCGCGGGCTTCTACCTGTGGCTGGCAGCGATCACCGTGTTTTGTCTGGGCCAGCTATGGCAGTGCTGCACGGCGCGCAGCAGTGACGATGTGCCGGGGTGGAACTGGCTGGATGTCGCCCTGATCGCAGCGCTGGCCGTGACCGCTTATGCGGCCACCCAGATGCCAGCGCTGCAATTCGAGCCGGGCAAGGTGCTGATGCCGCCTGAGCCGGTACAAACGCTTTGAGGGGATTTGCGATGAACACGCGATATCTGCTGCTCATGACCTGTTTGGCGCCGCTGGCGCAGGCCGACGACAACTCGCCGGCCTACAGCCAATGCATGGACAAGGCTTCCAGCACGGTGGCCATGAGCAGTTGCATTCAGGCGGAAACCCAACTGCAGGACCAGCGCCTGAACCGGGTCTACAAGCAACTCGCGACCAAGCTCGACGCCGGGCAGCAGAAGAGCCTGCGCGATGTGCAGCGCCAGTGGATCGCCTATCGAGACGCCAACTGCAAGTTCCATGTGCAAGCCAGTGGCGGAACCATGGCGCAGCTGGAAGGCGGCATGTGCGTGCTGGACATGACCCGCGAGCGGGCGGCGGAGCTGGAGCGGGTGCTCAGCCCCGGGCAGTGAGGTTGCCCGGGCTGGCCCAATCGCGGGCAAGCCCGCTCCCGCAGGGTCAGGTTCACTGCCGGTGTTGACGCTGGGCACGGGCCTTGAGGTATTCGCGTACTTCCACCCCATCCCCGGCAAACTCGATCCGTTCGGCCTTGGCTTCACGTTGGTAGGCGTACATCGGGTCGTAATATTCCTTGAGCAGCCCTTCGATCCAGCCCCGATGCAGGTCCACCGCGCCACTGCGCAGCTGCTCGTCCAGCGCCTCGCTCAAGATGGCTGACAATCGCTGGAAGCGTTCCCCGCCGAGCCGCTTATGGATGTTGCTCATGCTTTGCATCATCCGCCCGGCAAATTTCAGGCGGCCGTCTTCCTCGCCATGCACGGCTACGAACTCGGCGCACAGGTTGATCACGTAATCGCGCAGGATGCGCTCCACGCGATTCTCGAAACTGTCCTCCAGCCACACCATCGGGTATTGCTGCATGCCCTGGTACAGCTCCAGCGGCACCGAACAACTGCCGACGATGCGGCCCTCATCTTCGAGCACGAACTGTTCGATGCCACGGGCGCGCTTCTTCAGCACGTCGATGGCCAGCTTGTTCTCGAAGTCGATCTGCGCCGGCTGGGCGGTGGCGCGCTTGCCGAAGCTGGAACCGCGGTGGTTTGCATGGCCTTCAAGGTCGAGCACGTTGTTCAGCTGCTGCAGCACATCGGTCTTGCCGGTGCCGGTGAGGCCGCCTACCAGCACGAAATCGCATTGCTCGACGGCCTGCTGGGTGGTTTCCAGCAGGAAGGTGCGCATGGCCTTGTAGCCGCCCTTGATGCGCGGATAGTCGATGCCGGCCTCGTCGCGCAGCCATTGCTGCACGATCAGCGAGCGCAGGCCACCGCGGGCGCAGTACAGGTAACCATCAGGGTGGGCCTTGGCAAAGCTGGCCCAGGCATGCAGGCGCTCGCGCTTGGTCGCGCCGCTGACGAGCTGGTGGCCGAGGGTGATGGCGGCGGCCTGGCCCTGCTGCTTGTAGCAGGTGCCGACCTTCTGCCGCTCCTGGTCCGTCATCAGCGGCAGGTTGACGGTGCCGGGGAAGGCACCTTTGACGAATTCGATCGGCGCGCGCATGTCCATCATCGGCGCGTCGTCGAGAAACAGCTGGCGGAAGTCGGTGCAGTCGGGGCGCATCATTTCACCTCGACCGCGTGGCTCTGTCGCTCGACCAGCAGGCCGATTGGCGACAGGTTCAACCCCAGTTCGCCTGCCACTGCCAGGAACTCGGCTTCGCCTTCAGGGGTAACGGCAACCAGCAGGCCGCCGCTGGTCTGCGGGTCGCACAGCAGATGCTTCTGCTCGTCGGTCAGCGCGCCGAGCTTGTGCCCGTAGCTGTCGTAGTTGCGCAGTGTGCCGCCAGGAATGCAGCCCTCGGCCAGGTAATGGTCGACGCTTGGCAGGCGTGGCACGGCGGCGTAGTCCAGCTCCGCCGTCAGGCCGCTGCCTTCCGCCAGCTCCACCAGGTGGCCGAGCAGGCCGAAGCCGGTGACGTCGGTCATCGCCTTGACCCCATCGAGCTTGCCGAAGCGGCTGCCCGGGGTGTTCAGCGTGCACATCCAGTCGCGCGCCAGGCCCTGGTCCTGCTCGCGCAGCTTGGCCTTCTTCTCGGCGGTGGTGAGGATGCCGATGCCCAGTGGCTTGGTCAGATACAGGCGGCAGCCAGCGATGGCGGTGTCGTTGCGCTTGAGGTGGCGCTTGCTGACCACGCCGGTGACCGCCAGGCCAAAGATCGGCTCCGGCGCGTCGATGGAGTGGCCGCCGGCCAGCGGGATGCCGGCTTCGGCGCACACGGCGCGGCCGCCGCGGATCACTTCGCGGGCGACCTCCGGGGGCAGCACATTGACCGGCCAGCCGAGGATGGCGATGGCCATCAGCGGGTCACCACCCATGGCATAGATATCGCTGATCGCGTTGGTCGCGGCGATGCGGCCGAAGTCGTACGGGTCGTCGACGATCGGCATGAAGAAGTCGGTGGTCGAGACCACCCCGCGCTCATCGTCCAGGGCGTACACGGCGGCGTCATCACGCGAGGCATTGCCAACCCACAGCTTCGGGTCCAGGGCCTGGGTGCCGCTTTCGGCGAGGATCACATCCAGCACCTTGGGGGAGATCTTGCAGCCACAGCCGGCACCGTGGCTGTACTGGGTCAGGCGAATCGGCTCGCTCATATGCACCTCAGGGGATCAATTTGTTGCGCGATTGTAGCAAAGCTGGCCTTTGCGCCTGTGCCTCTTATAATTCCCAACGCCGGCGCGTTGCCGGCTCTTTCCCCGCTATTGAACCGGAGAACTCCCATGCTCAAACGCCCCCTGGCGCTCGCCGCCGGCCTCGTGCTGTCCTGCTGTGCCGTAGTCGCCCAGGCCGCCGATACCCTGCGGGTCAGTGCCATTCCCGACGAAGCGCCAACCGAACTGCTGCGCAAGTTTGAGCCACTGGGCAAGTACCTGTCCAAGCAGCTGGGCATGGATGTGAAGTTCGTACCGGTGGCGGACTACCCGGCGGTGGTCGAGTCGCTGGCCAGCAACCGTCTGGACATGGCCTGGCTGGGTGGTTTCACCTTCGTCCAGGTGCACCTGAAGGACCCGACCGCCACGCCGCTGGTGCAGCGTGAGCAGGACGCCCAGTTCACCTCCAAGTTCATTACCGCCAACCCGGCCGTGAAAAGCCTGGCCGACCTCAAGGGCAAGTCGTTCGCCTTCGGTTCGATCTCGTCCACCTCGGGCAGCCTGATGCCGCGCTACTTCATGCTCAAGGAAGACAACATCAAGCCTGAGAGCTACTTCAGCCGTGTGGCCTATTCCGGTGCCCACGACGCGACCGTGGCCTGGGTGCAGGCTGGCAAGGTCGACGGCGGCGTGCTCAACGCCAGCGTCTGGCAGAAACTGGTCGATGCCGGCAAGGTCGATACCAGCAAGGTCAAGGTGTTTGCCACCACGCCGGCCTACTACGACTACAACTGGACCGTGCGCGGCAACATGGACCCGGCGCTGAAAGAAAAGATCAAGCAGGCGTTCCTCGACCTCGACCCGGCCAACCCGGAGCACAAGGCGATCCTCGACCTGCAGGCGGCCAGCCGCTTCATCGAGACCAAGCCTGAGAACTACGCAGGCACCGAGCAAGCCGCACGTGAGGCCGGCCTGCTCAAGTGACCATTCATGTACACGGCGCCGGCCTGCGCCATGGCCAGGTCCGCGCGCTCGATGCCGTCAGCCTGAGCATCGCCAAGGGTGAGCGGGTGGCAATCATCGGCCCTTCGGGGGCCGGCAAGTCCAGCCTGCTGCACCTGATGGCTACCGCCGTGCAGCCCAGCAGCGGGCAACTGGAAGTGTTCGGTGAGCAGCCCTGGGCGCTGTCTGCCAGGGCGCGGCAGCGTCTGCGTGCCCGGATTGGCCTGGTGCACCAGGCACCGCCACTGCCGCCCCGCCAGCGCGTGGTGACAGCCGTACTGGCGGGGCGCCTGGGGCAGTGGGGCCTGCTGCGTGGCCTGCTCAACCTGGTGTATCCGACCGATGTGCCGGGGGTGCGCCAGGCCTTGGCCGAGCTGGGCCTGGCCGACAAGCTGTTCGTCCAGTGCGGGCAATTGTCCGGCGGGCAGTTGCAACGGGTCGGCATCGCCCGGGCGTTGTATCAGCGCCCGGAAGTGCTGCTGACCGACGAGCCGGTGTCGGCCATGGACCCGGTGCTGGCCGATCACAGCCTGGCGCTGCTCAATCGCCATGCCGTGGCCAATGGCCTGACCCTGGTGGCCAGCCTGCATGCGGTAGACCTGGCGCTGGCACACTTTCCGCGGGTGATCGGTATTCGTGAAGGGCAGGTGGCGTTCGACTGCCCGGCCGAAGCGGTGACCGGGCAATTGCTGGATGCGCTGTACGCCAACGAGCAACTGGGCTCGCCAGCGCAAGCCATGGGGCCGACCCTGACCGTGCAGATTCCACGATGCTGAAGGCCGACGCTCGCGACCCGGCTGCGTTGCCGCGTCTGTTGCTGACCTTGCTGGCGTTGGCCGTGCTGTGGCCTGGGCTGCAATTGAGCGAACTGAACCCTGGCGTTTTGCTGCAGGCGGAGAACCGGCAGCAGATCGCCAGTTTCACCAGCGCTTTCTGGCCACCGGCCCACAGTGCCGATTTTCTCAAATTGCTGTACGACTCCACTTTGCAAACCTTGGCCGTGGCGACAGCCGGCATGGCCTTGGCATTGCTGCTGGCGGTCCCGACCAGCCTGCTGGCCAGCCGTGCGCTGTCACTGCGTGCGGCCTCTCGGGGAGGCCGGGCCGGGCCGTGGTCGCGCCTGTTGCGCTTGCCTGTGCGCGGTTTGCTGATTTTCCTGCGTAGCGTGCCGGAGATCGTCTGGGCGTTGCTGTTCGTGCGGGCCGTGGGCCTGGGGCCGACGGCCGGGGTGCTGGCCATCGCGATTACCTACAGCGGCATGCTCGGCAAGGTCTATGCGGAAATTTTCGAATCGGTCGACCAGCGCCCGGCACATGCCTTGCTGCAGGCTGGCAGTGGCCGGTTGACGGCGTTTTTCTACGGCATCCTGCCCAGTGCGTCGGCGGAGGTGGTGTCCTATACCGTGTACCGCTGGGAGTGTGCCGTGCGTGCCTCGGTGGTGATGGGCTTTGTTGGTGCTGGCGGGCTGGGGCAGCAGATCGATCTGTCGATGCGCATGTTCGCCGGAGGCGAGGTGGCGAGCATGCTGCTGGCGTTTCTTGGCCTGGTGCTGCTGGCTGACCTGCTCAGCCGCTTCCTGCGCGGGAGGCTGGCATGAACCGGGTGATCAACCTGCTGGTGATCGTTGCCATCGTCGCGGCGGTGGTGGCGTCGTTCGGTTATCTGCAACTGGACCTGCATGCCTTGGTGGGTGATGGCGGGTTGGGGCAGATGGGCGAGTATGCAGCCCGCTTCCTGCATCCGGACTTGTCTGGCGAACATCTACAGGCGGTAGGGCGGGGTGCCATGGAGACCCTGGCCATGTCTGGGCTGGGTACGTTGTTGGCGATGGCCCTTGGCATGCTGTTGGCCTTGCCGGCGGCGGGGCGCTTCGGCTGGCCGCTGCAATCGCTGGCGCGCTTGCTGCTCAATGCCCTGCGCGCCATTCCGGAGTTGGTGTGGGCCGCCTTGACGGTACTGGCGGCGGGCCTGGGGCCCAATGCCGGTACCTTGGCCCTGGCGCTGCACACGTCCGGGGTGTTGGGGCGCCTGTTCGCCGAGGCGCTGGAGAATGCGCCGGCAGAACCTGCCGCAGCGATTCGCCTGCAGGGTGGGGGACAGGTGGCCGCGTTCTGTTTCGGGACCTTGCCGAACCTGTGGCCGCAGTTGCTCGCTTACAGCCTGTACCGCTGGGAGAACAACATTCGCATGGCCAGTGTGCTGGGCTTTGTCGGGGCCGGGGGGCTGGGGCAGATGCTCTATACCACCCTGAGCCTGTTCCAGGAGGCCCAGGCCAGCACGGTGATCATGGCGATGCTGGTGCTGGTGTTGTTGGTTGATGCCTTCAGTGATCTGCTGCGCCAGCGGTATGTGCGGGCCTGACCGATAGCCGGGGCCGCGAAGCGGCCCCTACTGCGCCAACTCCCCACACTGCGCTTCCCGCTGCATCGATTCCAGATTCCGCTCGATGGTCTCGCAGATGGTGTCCATCTGAATCTGATGCTCGCTGAAGCGAAACGGGCTCTGCAGATCCGTCCCGATCCGCTCGATCGCCAGCAGCATGAACCCGACCACCGTCGATGCCAGCGGCGTGAACCAGCCCAGCGACTCCACCAGCCCCACCGGCACGATCAGGCAGAACAGGGTGATGAAAAGCCTTGGGAAGTACACGTAGGGGTAGGGCAGTGGCGTATTGGCGATCCGCTCCATGCCACCCTGGGCGTTGGACAGGTCCACCAGCGTCGACTCCAGCCGTGCCAGGCGAATGCTGTCCAGCCGCCCGGCCTGGTATTCCCGTGCCACCAACGCCGCCGAGCCGCTGAGAATATCGTTGGCGAAGTTGTTCGAACGGTTACGCCGCTCGAACTCCCCCGGCGGGATGAACGCCATCAGCTCGTCCGGGCAGGCCTCACCCTTCAGGTGCGCCGCCAGGCAGTTCACATAGGCAATGTGCCGACGCAGCAAGGTGGCCTTGATCGGGTTCAGCCCATCTTCGGTGTCATCGATCAGCGTCAGTGTCTGCCGGGCGAAGCTGCGCGAACTGTTCACCAGCGCCCCCCACAAGGTCCGCGCTTCCCACCAGCGGTTGTAGGCGCTGCTGTTGCGAAAGCTCACCAGCACCACCAGCGCCGAACCCAGCAAGGTCAGCGGGATCAGCGGCAGGGTGAACTTGCTGTTGAAGAACAGCATGAAGTCGATGGTGACCAGCACATCCCAGAGCAGCAGCCATAACAGCGACCAGCCGATGTAGCCGAAGGTCTTGACGATCAGGCGGTATTTGCGAGCGATGACGTCTTTCACGCGGAGTGCCTCGAAAAGCCGGGGATGCAGGATGGGACGTCGAGGGGAGGGTATGGTTCGGTGATGTTCGTTCTGGGGTGTTACTGAACGTGTTGTTCAAAAGCGGGAAGCGGACTACACGGCTTTCGGATGCTGCTGACTAGGGTGTCGAAAAAAGGGCTGGCATTGTCGATGCTTCTTCATTTCGCGTATTTGTGCAGGGGTTCTGATGAAGCGAAATCTAATTCCTTTCGATATGGTCACGCTCCTTGATTGCGAGGAAGCAATCAAGGAGTTACCTGATACAGGTGATGAGCTATGGCAACTCTGCTGAGCTTGCCCGGGCGCGGCTGCAGGTCGACAGAGCCCGGGCACGTAATGCCGTGATCAACCCAGTTGCTGTTTCATCTGCACCAAGGCCACCCGCCTGCCATCCTGAGCCTGGCGCTCCTCAATGCCAAACGGTGCAAAGCCAAGCTGTGGATAAAGCAGCAAACCCGCGGTGTTGTGGTTGAAGCACGACACCCAGACCTCCCGCGCCGCGAACTGCTCGCGGGCCAGCTCGACCATGCATTGCACCAAGTAACGCGCCACACCCTGGCCCCGAGCGGCGGGGGCGACCACCACGTTGCCGAGGGCGCAGATACCACCGTGCTCGGCTTTGTAGAAGTTGGCGAAGCCGAGCAACAGGCCATCGCCTTCGACCACGGTCGAACCGCTGCGCTGGGCGATGGCATCGCTCAATTGAGCGGGGGTGAGCGGGTAGGTGGCCTTGGGAAACAGGTAGAACAGCTCGTCCGGGTTTTGCGGGAAGCAGCAGATGGACGGGATGTCGCTGAGTTGGACGGGCCGGTGGGCAAGTTGCATGACAGGTCCTTTTGCATGAGTGTGCTGGCACACCATCATAATCGGCATTTCGTCTGCCAGATTTGGTGCTCTGAATTAAGTGATGGCACAATGCCTTGCTCGCCAACCTGCTGGGCACTTTTACGCCGCGCAGCCTGTCCGTTGCATTGAAAGCACAGCAATTTCTCGATGAGCCCGCCATGAACGAGCGCAGGGGCAAGGGCCTCTCTTTCGCCAAACGCATGCATGTTCCCCGCGCCATCGGCACGGGGCTGGGCTTTTTCTGCGTGATGATCGGCATTGCCCCGCTGGAGCCGAGCGGGTGGGTGTGGGGCTTGCTGGCGGTGCATGGCTTCGTCTGGCCACACCTGGCCTACCTGATTTCGCGCGTCTCGCTTCACCCGTTCAGGGCCGAACAACGTAACCTGATCTTCGACGGTTTTGCCGGTGGTTGCTGGGCCGGGGTGATGGGCCTGAACCCTTTGCCGAGCGTGATCATCCTGTCGATGATCGCAATGGACAAGATCGCCGCTGGCGGCTGGCACATGCTGTTCAAGACCTTGTTGGCGCAACTGGCGGGGATCGGCTTGGGCATCTGGCTATACGCGCCGGCGCTGTTCCCGCAGACGTCCCAGGCACAGATGCTCGCCTGTCTGCCCATCTTGCTGATCTACCCCATGGCCATCGGCATGATCTGCTACCAGGTCACCGTGCAACTGGCCCAGCACAAGCGTGCGCTGGCCCATCTCAGCCAGACCGACAGCCTGACCGGGCTGAGCAACCACGGGGCCTGGCAAAGCATGTTGCTGCGAGAGTTCCGCCGCTGCCAGGCGAACGGCGCCAAGAGCTACCTGGCGCTGCTCGACATCGACCACTTCAAGCAGATCAACGACCGCCATGGCCACCTGGTAGGCGACAACATACTGCGAGTGATCAGCGCCAGCTTGACGCTGCATTTGCGCAAAAGCGACCCGGCGGCGCGCTATGGTGGCGATGAGTTCTGTGTGATGTTGCCCGATACGAGCGCCGAGCAGGCCATCGCCATTCTGGAGCGTCTGCGCCAGGCCATCGAAGCCTTCCACGATCCTGCCTTGCCGCAGTTGTCATTGACCCTGAGCATCGGCATCGCGCCCTTCGATGCTGAGCTGGTCAACGCCGAAGCCTGGCTGCATGCCGCCGACATGGCGCTTTACGCCGCCAAGCACGCAGGTCGCAACTGCATCGTGCTGGCCGGCGCAGATGAACAGGCGGAACGTTCCGCCTGACCTTCGCTGGCTCAAGGCTTGCTGGCCACCGCGACATAGCCTTTGACCGCCGCAGGCGCGCCGTGCGGCTTGCCTTTGTGCGCCAGGTACTGGAAGCGGCGCCATTCCTTGTCGATTTCGCTGTACGACATGAACACACTGACCCTCGCCTTGCCGGCCAGGTCCGGGCGGTTGCGGGCATCGATCCCGTCCTTGGCGATGAAGGCGACGTTCATCCCGACCACCTTGCCGTCATCGGCGAACACCGGGCCTCCGGACATGCCTTTGGTGATTGGGCCGTCATGCACCGCGTAGAAAACACTTCCCGGCGTCCCTTCGAGGCGTACCAGCGATTCGAGCGTACGGCCCTTGCCTTGCACCGGCATCATGAAGCTGTTGAAGCCGACCGCAGTCACCGACTCGCCCGGCACGAACTGGCGCCACTGCGGCACCTTGCTGGCCTTGTGCTTGAAAAACACCACGTCTCCCAGGCCCTCATGCACCACGTTGCGCAGGAACGGGGTGTGCTTGGCAGTGACGGCGTAGTCTTCGTTCCACTGGATGGCGCTGGCCATCAGCAGCATCGGCAGGGGGGCACCGGAAGTGACGACAAAAGCCTGGTCGTAGACGGGGTCTGAAACGTATGCGGTTGGCATTCCATTGCACCCACTCAGCAGCATCATTGCTGCCAGACAGGGCGCGGTTTTGTTCATGGGGCACGCGGGGGTGGTTTAAAGGGGTGAGCAAATATGGCCAAGTGATATTACAGAGGCAATACTTTTGGCATATATCCGACGAGTGACAGCTTATGGCCATCATTCACGCGGCGGCCAATTGATTTGCTGGATGCCTGGAGGGCGCGAGGTCGTTGGGGTGGCGTCAAAAGGGCGGGTCTTTTGGCTTGTCAACACGGATGAGCTGGGTTGAGCTGCATTGAGCTGCATTGAGCTGCATTGAGCTATATTGAGCTGCATTGAGCTATATTGAGCTGCATTGAGCTATATCCGGAGAAGTCATGACTTTGCCAAACAAGATCCTGATCGCTTTGCAGGGCAATCAAGCACTCAGTTCTCGCGAGCTGGCCGAGCGCCTGGATGCGAGTTGGTCAACTGTCAAACGCCACCTGGAGGTATTGCTGGAGGCGGGTAAGGTTGAGCGCGAAAAAGATGGGCGAACAGCGCGATACCGATTGAAGTTTGCTGTATCTCTTGCCAGCGACAGTGAGCAAGCACCGAGTATCACCGCTGACTTGCCCTGGTCCTCGGAAAGCCGCGCACTTCGTGCATCGCTGCTTCGGCCATTGGCAATGCGCGAGGTGGTGACGTATCAGCGTGATCTGGTGGACAGCTATCAACCAAATCAGACGACGTGGCTGCCCCAGAATCTGGCCGCCGCACTGGAACATGAAGGCAGAATGAGAGGGCAGCAGCCGGCGGGCACTTATGCGCGCAAGGTGCTGGAGCCTTTGCTGATAGATCTCTCCTGGTCCTCGTCGCGTCTGGAAGGCAACCGCTACACACTGCTCGACACCGAAAGGCTTTTCGAAAGTGGTGTGACGGGCGGCGATCTGGATGCGGTCATGCTGCTCAACCACAAGGCTGCCATCGAGTTCATGGTCGATGCGGTGCCTGAATACGGGCTCAATCCGGCGGTTATCAGCAACCTGCATGCTCTGCTGATGCAGGATCTGCTGGCAGATGGCGCTGCCTTGGGCAGTATCCGCCAGACAGTGGTGAACATCAGTGGCACCACCTATTTCCCGGCCCAGATGCCTTCGCTGATGGAGGAGATGTTCGAGCAGATACTGGAAAAGGCGAGGCAGATAAAGAACCCGATCGAAGCCGCGTTCTTCCTGTGGATAAACCTGGCCTACCTGCAACCGTTCGAGGATGGAAACAAACGCACGAGCCGGTTGGCAGCGAACATCCCGTTGATGCTCTACAACTGCTCGCCCTTGTCATTCCTGGATGTGAACCCAGAGGATTATGCGCTGGCAATGATGGGGGTCTACGAGCAGCGGAATATGTCCATGGCCGCGGATCTGTTCGTCTGGCTTTATCGCCGTTCGATCAGCAAATATGGCGTGATGCTCGAAGCCATGGGGGTGCCGGACCCTGTTCGTCTGCGCTATCGAGAGCTGCTGAACGAATCAATCAATGCGGTCGTGCGCGAGGGCTTGACTGTGGATCAGGTGGTGGCTGGGCTGGAACTGCCTGCAGAAGAGAAAGTGCAGTTTGCGCCGTTGCTACGCGGCGAACTGGATATTCTGGCGCTGCACAACTGTGCCCGTTACAGATTGGGCATGAAGCAGGTGAAGGCATGGATCGATGCCGGTCGTCCCTGCTGAAGCTGGGCTGGACGGGCGCTGCCACGTGGCCCTGTCAAGGGAAACGTCAGGCACAAAAAAACCGACCATAAGGTCGGTTTTTTCCGGATCTTGGTGCCCGAGGGGGACTAAAACACATGGGTTTTGGCCTAGTGTTTATGGGGTTTTCGTGATTTTTGGTTTTTGATCTACTCACAAATCTACTCACTTTTCTTCGCGTGGCCCCCTTTTGCGACTCTTAATCGGACAAATCGGTGGTGTTATCGCCACCCTGTTTCGGAGGTAGTGTCGGCACCTGTCACGGTAAGATTGCGGTAAGGCCACTGGGTGAACGGATCGTTCACCATGGCCAGGCGTACAAGCCATCGAGGATCGGGAGCCGGGCGGTTATCAAAGTGAACCCAGGCCTACCCCAGTCGGTTTGCTTACTTTTCCTTACCTGGCCCTGACGCCGGACAGATACCGGAAAGCTCGCCGGTATCTACAGCCCCATCTGCCTGATGATCCTGCGCGGCTCCATTCCGTCGCGAAGCGCCCGGCTGGCGTCCATGGTCATCTGGTCGAGTGCCTTGCTCTCGAATGCTTCGGCCATGGCGGCGGCCTTCCTCACGATCAGTAGCGCCAGCTCGGGCGGGAAGGTGATCGGTTCCGGGTCGGGTAGGTAGTCGCAGTCGATAACGGACATGGTGCGGCCCTCGATGTGGTGGCGCCTGATTATCTGATAACTGCCCAGCATCCGGGTAGTTTGCCCGTGACGACCGGCCACCTGCTCCGGCCTGCTGTCAGGGTTATAAATTTTCGCGCAGGTCATCCGTATATCTAGGTAACGCTGCTAGCGTCAGCCTGCCATCGTGGCACGAGCCTACCAATATCAGTCGAGACTGCCGGAACTGGTAGTTTCAGTGCTCAGGGCTTCCCCGATCTGTCTGAGGGTTTTCCCCATGCAAGCCTGCGGGTTTTCCCCATACTGGCGCCCTGAATCATTCTTGACGGGCCTCGCCCCAATCTCACCCTTGGAACTGCTCCAGCCCTTACAGAACGGGGCATACAGCCTGGCGCTGGCGCGTGCTCTCCCGCCAATCCGTCAAGGCCTGTCAAGAATTTCGCCCCGCCTCGGCCATTTTGGACGGGGATGCGCTGGCCGGACGATAGCCAACCGCCTGCTTCCCAGGTATACCGCTGGCTCCCCGCCATTGCGCTCGTTGGCGCTGGCGCCGATCCGTCCAGAGCCTGTCCAGAATCCCCGCCTCGAATTCTTGACGGGGTGAGGGCTTAAATTGAGCCGCAGGCAGCGTCCCGGCTAGGCTCAGGTCCATATCACGCCTCCCGATCCGTCTAGTGCCTGTCTAGAATCCGTCAGGGGTCTGTCGGGGGTATGAGACGGCCAGGGCCTCGACTTTGACGGCCTCCAGCTCGGACAAACCTCTGACGCCCGGCCACAGGGGCCACTGCCATCTGCCTGGCCCGTACTCCGTCAAAGCTTGGTCAAAGAAGCGCCTAGCACCACCAGCAATGTGAGACAGCGCCGACCACCAGCCTTTACCGGAACGGCCTGGCATATGGCCTCGGACGGGCAGGCCGTGCGGGTTCCGTCTCAGCCTGTCTCACATTCGGTAAAGGCCCGGTAAAGGTTGCTGGCCAGCTTGCCGTGTTGATTCCTACACAGTGTGTCGCTTCCTACACGGTGGAACCTGAGAAAACCTGAGATTGAATCGGCTGGCGCTAGGTGAGGGATTCGTGGTTTTTATGTGGTTGTTCACGGTGGGCACGGCAGTGCGGTTGCCACTGGCAAGCCTGCAATACCGTGGAAACCAGAGTGGAAACCAACGGCTGGCAACCATGCGAAGTGGTTACTTTTCGTGGTTACTGATCTGGTAACTACAGACCAGGCCACCCAGGTTCGCAGTTCGCGCATAGGCGGTTGCGAACCTGGCGTGCGAATCACCGGTGCGAACTGGCCAAGCACCAGCGCCAGAATGCGTACCAACGGTGCGTACCTGGCCGCGCACCACGACAGGATCACGCGCCGGGCTTGCGTGAAGGTGGTGCGTGAAGCGCTGCGCGAAACAGGCCAGGCACTGACTGCTGGAGCTGCCCATTTCGTGGATACCAGAGTGGATACCGGCTTTCGTGCCATCGCCAGCGACCTGACAAAACCTGACATTCTGCCCGAGTGGCGACCTGGCCGGATGTTGACAAATGTTGACATCGAGGCGGCCCGGCGCAGCCATCCAAGCGCCAGCCCTGTTAGCAAATGTTAGTGCCGGGCCGGGGCTGGCCAACCTTCCAGCCTGTTAACAATTATCAAGGTTGGCGCCGCCCAGCGAGACAGACCATATGGTCTGAGTGAGACGTTTTGGCCTGTCTCGCGCCACGATTCCGCGCAGTCGTGTTTCGTGGCGCGGCCTACCCGATCAGGTTGAAAACAATGGCCTCGCTCTCGGCCATGTCGTCGCGCTCGCTGGCGATCAGGTAGCGGAACACCGTCAGCGCTTCGGCCTTGTCGCGGGGTCTGATCTGCGCCAGCAGCCCGAACACAAACCATTCCCGTGCCGTCGCCTCGGCTGGTCCGTCGCTGGCGTCCCGATCCACGGCGTTGCGCAGCCGGTAAAGCTGATCCCAGTAGCCCAGCTCGTACAGGCAATCAGCCAGCGTGTGTGGCAGCAGCTCAGGGTGGGCGTTGAACCGGGCAGCCACTTCGCTCTTGTCAAAGTCACCGAGTTGGCCGGTAGCCTCCAGCCCGCGCAGCGCATCGATACAGAACGATTCCGCCTCGGTGTCAGCCAGCAAGGCATCACCGAAGCGAGCGTTACCCTCCAGCCTCAGCCGGTGCCGCTCGATAGCCCGAGTGGCCAGCGCCTCCAGGTCAGCGAAGCCGAACGACGACATGGCGGCGAATGGGTGGCCGGGGTTGGTGGCTATCAGGTGAGCCGTGTAGCGCTTCTCCAGCACATCGAGCGACGTTTTGATCTTCTTGACGCCCTCCATGGCCCGGTCAATCAGAACGGCCTGACCGGTGTTGATGATCGAGCGCAGCCACAGCACCGCATCCACCTCCTTGTCGCCGGTGACCACTTCCTGCGGCGGCAGCTCGGGCACGCTCGGCAGGGTCTCGGTGCTGGCGCTGATCGGCGGCAGGGTGAACAGGACGCGGTGCTGCTCGTTGTCGCGGTAAGCCCCGGAGCGTGAAACCAGGGTCTTCACCGTTCCCAGCGGCAGGCCGGTAATCTCGGCCACCTCACGCAGCGAGTGACGGCGGCGCAGGTCCAGCACCTGCCGGCGCTGCTCGTTTGAAACCCGCTGTTTCGTCTTGGCGGCTGAATCCGCCTGTTTCATTGCTGGCGCGATCATGGCTCACACCACCCTCAGTTTCGGTGGCAGCTTCGGCCCGAACGGCGCCCCAGGTGCGAATGGGTCAGGCAGCACGCCATCGGGGCAGTCCCTGATGAAGTCCGCCATAGCCGCGTGACAGGCGTTGAACAGCGGTGCGTCATTCCATTCTTGCCCCCGGCGTTCTGCGCTGTTCTCCAGGGCATGGGTGAACGCCAGGCCTTCCAAGCTGGTGACGCCCTCCCGCCTGGCCTGTTCTCGCTCCACCGTGTTCACGCTCAGCAGGTCGCACAGGCGCTCGAACCCCAGGGCACCGGCTAACCCGGCCTCATCGAACAGCAACTGCCGCCCGAACCCGGACAAGGCCACCAGCGCCTTGCTGCGCTCATCGTCGCGGTGCTCCCACGCTTGCTGCTCCAGATCGGCAATGGCCTGCCGGGTGAACGGCAGGAACGCTTTAAGCTTGCCCGCCTGGCGGCGCATGGCTCGTCGCTCGGCATGGATCGAATCCAGGTTGAGGGCGATGTTGCGGCAGATACGCCGCGTGGTGATGAGTTGCGTGCTGGCGCTGATGCCGGGCTTCAAGGCGATATCGCACAGGCGCATGGTTGGGGTGAGCGTCATGGGTGGGCCTCCATGGGCGTGTTGTCGTAGGTGGTGCGCAACTCAGTACCGATCAGGCAATGGCGACCAGCGGGCGCATAGCAGCCCCGGCAGGTCATGACATGGCTGATGTACCGGTCGCGGGCCAGGCGCCATTCAGGGGTGGCATTGGCGGCGTTGGTGTACGGGCTGGGCGGCAATGGCGCAGGCTCGACCAGCATCAGGCGCGGGCGATCCGGGGTGCGTTTCGCCATGGGTGGTTTGCCAGCGCCAGCCACGTTCGGCGGCATGTGATTGAGCAGGTCGGAAAGGAGGCTCATGGCGTCACCATGCCCTGATAGCTGCTAATCAAATGTTCCTGTGAATTCAAAAAGTGTGGGAACAGTGGGAACAGTGGGAACGCCCCAGTAAATTCGCGGCCTCCAGCGGTGTTTTTCTGTTCCCATTTTGTTCCCACACTGATTTTTGTGGGAACAGTGATAACCAAAACGATCAGAGCCAAGGCGCTCTTATATTGGAAAGCGATTGTGTGTTCCCACTTGTTCCCACTCTTTTTATTAGGTGGGAACGGCTGGAAGCCCCGGATTTCAAGGCTGTTCCCACCGTTCCCACCAAATCTAGGTTCCTGTGAATATGGGCAATCTCGGCTTGTGGTGTTGGCGGTCATACGGCGCCGCCTTCACTATCCAGGGCCTCGGGGTCGATCACATACAGCCAAGGTGAACCGCCACCCGGTACGCGGTACTTCTTGGCGTGCCGCTTCCGATCCGCTCCACGCTCAGCAATCGCGCTGGCGCCATCCAGCGCTTTCACGATGCGGCTCAGCCCGTACCCATGCGCTGCCTCGATCAATGCCGACTTGTTGAACAGGTACAACTGCCTGCCCCCGGATAGCTTCCAGTACCCGGCCCGGTTGAACACCTTAATGTCTGGTATCTGGTCGTTCACGTCCGAAAACCGGCTACTGCCGTGCTTGTCGATGAAATCGAGGATGCCCGCCAGTATCTGGCGATCCTCGGCATTGCCACCACCCACCCGGCTCAGCCATTCGCCATACAGCAACTGGCAGTCGGCCAGGGCGCTACCCGGCGTCCATGGCAGCAGGCCATAAGCAATGGCCATCTCCCCCGCCAGCGCGATCACCGCGAAGCGATCCGCCACCCGCCCGGCCTGAGCGTTGTCCTCGACGAACTGGGCGCGGATACCGGCGAAGTCTTCCAGCAGGCCGGGGCGGTCGTCGCTGGCCAGCAGCTTTTCCACGAATGCCGGGCCGATGTGCCCGTGGTTCGCTCCCACAGCCACGGTGAGCTGGCGATGGAAGTCAGCGCCCTCCAGGCCGTGCAATTCATCGAAGGCGCGGTGTGTGCGGGTGCCGGCGTTCACGTCCACCATGCGCAGCTCAGCGCCAGCATGGGCGGCGTTACCGCTGATGGCCGCGTGCTCAGACAGGGAGCGCTCACCACTGGAAAGCGCCAGCAGACGCCAGCTCAGTTTTCCGCGTGCCTCCCGGTCACGGGTCATGGTGCCCTTGCCCTGGCCGTTGGCGAGCGAGTAAGCCATTTCCTGTACGCGCTTGGGGTCAGCCCGTTTGATTTCGTCCAGGGGCAACATGGTGTCGTTGCGGCTGGATGCTTCGATTTCCAACCCGCCTTTGGTCATATCCCACGAGGCGGCGAATATGCCGGGGTCGCCCCATACCGATGAGCCGATCAGCTGCGCCAGTGACTTGCCGCTGGAGCTGTCGCCCACCAGGTGAACACCGCCACCCAGCACGCCCACCAGGCTCAGCAGCGGGCCAGCCAAGGCGCAGCCAATGGCCAGGGTCAGTACAGGGTTCCCCTCGCACTTGGCCGCTACCTCGGCCTTCCAGCCGTCCAGGCTCCCGCGCACGCTGAATAGGTTTTGCCCCTTACCGCTGGCCTGATAGCGCACCTTGTCACTGCCGATGGTGCGCCCAGGCAGCACGAAGGCGCCCGACTCATGCCAGCCGGGGCGGCAGGTGGTTGCGAACACTTCGGCGGGGCGCTGGTCCAGCAGGTACTCCATGAACTGGCCGCGCTTCTTGAGCGCGATAATCACGCCCATGCCAAACAGTGTCCGCCTGGCGTCTTCACCGCTCCCGCCGAACACCTCCATGGGAATGATCCATTCCTTGGCGCCGTTGTCCGTGTGCAGGCGCAGAAAACGCCCCTCGCTGCCATCGTCGCTATTGGTGGTGCGTGCCACCACCGTCACGGGCGTGGCGATCCATTCATCAGTGATGGGGCGGTCGGTCTTATCGTCGTCGCTGTCATCATCAGCGGCGCTGCGCTTGAACCCGTGCCAGTACACGCCGGGCTTGAGCCTGCGGCCCTTCTCATTCGTTACCCAGTGCTCATACACGCCCCAGCAAGGGCGATCTGGTTCGACCATGGGCGCCTCGGGGCGCAGGTTGATAACGTTGTTCTCAGGCGGACGCATGGTGGCACCTCCAGGCGGCTAGATCGTTGAAGTCGGAAAGGGTCAGCGGCGCATCGGCGGGCCACTCGGGGAAGGTCACAAGGCCACCACATGCGGCTGCGGCGTCATGGGCGGCGGTGCGCCCCGGATTACCCTTGCCCTCGGCCTCGGTTTCGCGGTCGTCGTCGCCGGCGATGATGATTTCGGTGCCGGGGTGGTCGGCCCGTAGCGCCAGCGCCACCGGTTTCAGGTTCCCGGCGTTCATCGCGCAGGCGACGGTATAGCCGCTCTCGTGAAGCGTGGCGCCCGTGGCCCACCCCTCACAAATGCACAGTGGCTTGCCCGGCGTGATGCGCCCCAGCGGCGAATAGGCGCCTGTGATCCGACCGCCATACAGGAACCGCTTGCCGCCGTCAGGGGCGATCCGTTGCAGGTTGACCAGCACGCCCCCGGCATACAGCGGCACCAGCAGATCGTCACCACGCTGGCGCAGGCCGTGGGCACGAATGCCCTTGGCGACCAGGTAGGTGTGGGTCGGGTCAGCACGGCGAGCGTCACGCCACCAGCGTTGAGCTAGGGTTGCCGCCTTGAGCTGGCGCCGTTGCCGTTCGGCCTCCCGCTGGCGCCGGGCCTGCTCGATGCGCTGGCGCACCTGCTCGGCTTCGCGGGCGTCCACCGGTTCACGGCTACACCAGGTGTTGGTGCCGCCCGTCTTCCAGCTCCCGAACGCGCCCGAGGCAATGCCATCGGCAAACAGGCAGTACCATCCATTGAGCGTGCCGGGCTTGTCGCCGGGGACGTGGAAACGGTGAATGTCGCCATCGTCCAGAGGCAGCCAATCGAGCGGCCCATAGGCCGACTGGAGCGCATCACGGAAAAGGATCACAGGATCAGTCATGCGGCCCCCTGCGGTGGGGTGAAGCGCTTGGCCAGCCGTTCCAGTTGATTGGTCAAACGCTCCAGCTCAGGGCAGTGACGGCCAGCATCACCCTCGGCAATGCGCAGCTCCAGGAAGCCCACCAGCGTTTCCACCAGTAGCGCATAGCTGGCGCTGTCGATGTGGGCGCCAGCAGTCGGCGGGCCACCGACACCCTTGCGGCGAATGGGCGTTACCTTACCCATGGCTCACCCCCTGGCGATCAGCGCCAGCAAAGGCCCGGCAGACATGTCCGTTGTTGACCGCGTGCCAGTAGGTCAGCTCGTCTAGCGAATCGACCAGGCTGGAAGTCACCACGGCATCGGCACTACGCATAACTACGCGCCCGCACTCGGCGTCGGCCTGGCTCAAGAACGGCCCCAGCAAGGCCCGTTCGGCCTTCGGATGGCTCACGTAAAACAGCTCGGTGGCTTTCTTCGGGATGAACGAATCCCTCAGCGCAGCGCGGCGCTGTTGAAAATTGGTCATGCTTAAGCCCTCAGTCGAGAATCGCGGCGATGGATACGGCGGCGGTTTCGGGTGTGCTCAATCAGCGCAGGTGAGACATGCGGCCCGACAAATGCTGCCAGTTCCTCGGTTTTCAGCATCGAGGCAGGCACATAGGTGTACTGCCCACTCGGCAGCGCCTTTGGCGCCCTGCGGGTGCGAGGCATGTTCTTGTTGAGCAGTTCCAAGTCGGCGGCCATTACTTCCTGCAAGCGCTTGCCTGTCTCGCTCAGAGGTAGTGGCTCCCCTGGCCTTACCTGCTCCCAGGCATAGCGGTCCGCCAACATCTCATTCACGCGATTGATTACCTTGTGGCATTCATCGCGTGCCGCAAGATCAGGCATCAGGGCGATATCCCAATACGTGAAGTTGTCGATATGGTGGCCAATTTCATGGTTGACGATGAACGGGAAAACCTCGTTGTCATCCAGCACCGCCCAATCCAGTTCAGGGCGGTGAGCACCACGGAAAGCGCTAGCGTTCACACTGGTGGCCAGCTTGATAGCAATCCGCTCATCACACAGGCGGCTTTCGCTCGACACGTCACGAATGATCGGCTGCGCCCAGCAGTTGTATTCGCCCCAAATACCGCCCAGGTTGGTGAAGGTGTCCAGTGTCAGGCCAACCCCATTGGACTTGGCCAGCTCTGCGAACTGGCGATACTGGCGGCGGGTGATGCGCAGGGTGGTATCGGTCTTCACAGATCACCCCCTTGCTCAGCGATCACGCCTTCCAACATTTCGGCCCAGGCCATGGCGGTGTGCTGCGCCATCACGGCGGTGACGCGGGCGACGATGACCGGCGTGGCAGGTGCGGCGATCAGCGCTAGCGCCATGCCCAGTAGCACAAGCACGCCTTGCACGTCGCGCAGGTCGTCTTGGGTGTCGTCGGGCTTCTGAATCAGGGTGGTCATAGTTACACGCCCCCGACACAGGCTGCGGCCTTGAAGTGCTTCACCAGCGCAGCACCAGGGCGCGGTTGGCGCTGGCATTCCTCCAGCGCGGCGCGAACCTCGTTCGACACACGCAAGGCATCGTCCAGGCCCGCCAGGGATTCGCGGCAACGGCCCTGGATGCTGATTGAGGCGCTCGGGAAGTCGGTTTTCACCATGGTGGCGATATCGCCAGCAAGGCTTACCCCAACCACTGGGGGAAGGTGGAACGCTTGCTGGCCGGGAATCGTAATCACGACCTGAGATTGAATGAAGCCCTGTACCGCTTCGGCGTTGCGATGAGCCAGAGTCATTGGGCACCCCCGACAGCTTCAATGGCTCGTGCTTTCGCCATGGCTTCGTTATAGCGCTTGAGGCGGGTAGCCAGGCTGGAATTAGCGTGAAGGGCAGCGATTGCCATTGCGCGGTGGGCAGCGGCACGAAGTCGAGACGGATTGAGGGCGTGTTGCATGTGTGTAGCTCCAACTTGAGATGTGGAGCTGCCACGATCCTTTCCACGGGATTGGGTGGCAGCCGTGCGCGGGGTGGAAAACCGGGCAAGTTGGCACCCGGCAGACCCGAAGGTCTCCCACGCACGACCACCATAAAGCGACATTGCAGGCATAGAAAAAGCGCCAGCAATGGACATGGGGCGCTTGTGCGCCAACTTGATGTTCGGGTTTCCACGCCCGGCCACGGGATTTACCGTGACGGGCGGACGATACATGCGGGTGGGAGTGGATGCAACCCCCTGTTTCAGATTGGGCAAGGGCAGGGCTGGGTGGGTGACGGGCATCACTGGCAGCCCCCTTCCAGGTCGAGCGGGAGTTTCAGTTGCTCGCGCAAATGAGCGACGTGCTGATACGCGCCCGGCTTGTCGTAGCGCCAGCGGGCCAGGCGGCGGCCATTCTGGCTGGCTTCCTGCTTGCGAGCTTCCAGGGCGAGGCAGGCATACCCATACCGGGCTTCGCGGAAAGCCATGATGAGGTCGGCTTTCAGATCAACCACGCGATCAGTGTTGCGGGACAACGCCAGCAGGAAAAACGCTTGATCCTCATTCAGCAAGGCGAAGCGCTCGGCCTTCCCGCCACCTTGGGCACGTTTACCAACTTCGGTTTGAAACGGAAGATGGCCGAACCGGCGAATCTTTCCGGCGTACTTGTCGATTAGCTCCATGCTGCTTTTGTGTTGCGTGCCTAGTTGCTTTGCGAGCAAGCGACTATCCACACGCGGCTCGCCCTTGTACTGGGTCAGGGTAATGCGGGATTTTCCCGGATTATCTTCGCCCACCAGCTTGTTGATCTTGGCCGTCATGCCGCCACCTTCTGACGTTTCGCCGCCCGGTTGAACATCAGCGCCAGCACCTTGTCCGCTTGCTCATGCGAGCTTTCCAGCAGCCGGTAACGGGTACAGTCGCAGGGTTCGCCCCAGTTGTTGGGCGACTTCTCGGGGATGTGCTCGAACACCAGGCCGTAACTGCTCTCAAGCACGGGAATGGTCGAGTTCAGGCAGGTATCACCTACCCAGCGCGGCGCCTCGAACCGGTTGAGGGTGCCGAAGTGGCGGACGTACACCAGGACGCGGGCAATCTTGGTTGGGGCAGTTTCCAACAGTTGGGCGGGGCTGGCGCTGGTGGTAATATCGCCTTGCGACTGGCTGCGTTTCTCTTCGGGGATCGTGGCCTTTTTCATTTCAGGCCACCTCTCGGCTTTCCGCGATGCGGTCGTCCATCCAAGCGATAATTTCGCTTTCGTCCCATACCACGGATTTAGGGCCAAGCGTGATTTGGGATGGGAAACGCCCATCGGCAATGCGGCGGTAAATCTCCGTGGTGGAAAGGCCGGTGCGGTCTTTAACTTTGGGGAGCTTGATGAAGCGGCGGGGGAGCTGGGTGGGGCTGGTTTGCATTGCCATGTCATGCGCCTCCTTGGGTGGCGTCGGGAACATGGCTCCATGCTGGGGCGGATTACTATAGGTGTAACCGCAATTGCGGTTTTACGTTCCGCAACTGCGGTGATTTTATAACGTGCTGGAGGAGGTTATTCCTCTCCTGCTATTGCCTTGTTTGCAGCAGCAAATATTTCGTCAAGATTGCGCTCTTTCAAGCCACGAAAAGAGAAACGCTCCAGAATAGCTGACTTGATGGCAGACTGTTTCATTCCTTGAGGTCTTGGGCGATCAACTGGCGACTCCATTAGTTTTATCAGTGCGGCAGTGGCAAGCCAATGTGATCGCTTGGATGTGTTGTGTGCTGTCTCTTGTCGCGCTGACTCAGCTTTCGCCAATCGTTCTCGTAAGTGATGATTTTCTAAAAGAGCTGCTTTGAGTTGGCTGCTTAAAGCCTCGACGCCTGCTTCGGGGTCAATGACCTGAATACTCGCGTAGCCAATTGTCACAGGCATCGCTTTTATTTCGTCTCTAGCGGCCCTTCGTAGCCAGATTGCCTCTTCGATCAGTCTATCCGAAATATTAATAGCTCGGTCATACCACTCTTCAAACGCCTCTCCAGGGGTATATCCTCTTCCAGTCAGCCACTCACATAGCTCGCTGTAATCAATAAATGTCAGGTTTGGAACAATTATCTCGTCAAAATCACGGAGAGTTTTCGCGGCTTTAAGGCGCCCTATCTCTACGGCGTTAATCAATTTTGGTAGGAATATCTCCGTGACGTTCACGAGCAGGGAGGCTACCTCCCGTGAGAGTAGGTGGCCGTTATATTCGGCAAGCGCTGGGATGCTTACATTCCCGGCAGCCCATTGGTCGCAGGCGATTAGCTCAGCAGCTTCTTGGAGGTTCATCGTCCAAGTGCCGAAATTTTCCAGCTGAGCCAGGCTTTCACCGAGGGTATGATGTTGGTGGATTACGTCAGTAATGTGCTTTTCTACTAATTCATCTTCCGTGCTGCGATGTCTCAATAGTTGGGTTTTGTCTATGCCAAATATTGTCCTGTCATTCATCACGTAACCCTCCCAAGCGCTCCCACTACTGAATAGGTCTGCCAGTCAGGCGGGTGGGAAGTCCGCTTTTCGCTCCGTCGAGCTAGGCCAGCCAAAATTTTTACGCCTTTCGTTTGATGCTCACCACGTTGGCGCCAGCGCACAGGGCGTCTATCGAGTCGGCCCACGCTTGCATCATTTCCCGGCGTTGCTCCAGGTAGTGCGCGTGGTTGTAAGTGTCGCGGATCGAATCTTGATCGCCGTGGGCAAGCTGTCGCTCAATCCAATCGCGGTTGTAACCTCGGCTGTTGAGGCTGGTGCTCAGTAGGTGACGGAAGCCATGGCCAGTCTGGCGTCCCTCGTAACCCATCGAGGAAAGCGCCTTGTTCACCGTGTTCTCACTCATTGGTCTGGCCCGGTCATTGCGTCCAGGGAAGGCGAGGGGATAGGTGCCGGTCAGCTCATGCAGGGTGCGCAGCAGCACCACTGCCTGGCGTGGAAGCGGGACGATGTGAGGGCGCCGTGCCTTCATCCGTGCCGCTGGGATCGTCCAGGTAGCGGCATCTAGGTCGAACTCATCCCAGGGCGCCAGTCGTAGTTCACCGGGGCGCACCGCTGTCAGCAGTAGCAGGCGAATTGCGATCTTGCTGGTGATATCGCACTGAGCCGCCTCCAGCTTCCCCAGCAGGTCGGGCAGCTCGGTTTCCGATACGTGGGGGTGATGGCGAGTGCGCGGGGCGTGGGCGGCTACCACGTCCAAATCCGTGGCGGGATTGCCTGGCACCACGCCCTTGGCCAAGCCGAAGCGGAATATCTGGCTCAGCCACTGGCGAACTTTCCGGGCGACGTTGAACGCCTCGCGCCGCTCGATCTTTCGCACCAGGTCTACCAGCTCAGGGCGCTGGACCTCGGCAGCAGGCCGCTTACCGATCACTGGGAAAATGTCCGACTCCAGGTATTGCAATGCCTTCGACGCGGTGGCCGGTGCCCATCGCGGGTGGTTGTAGGCGTACCACTCCCGCGCCAGCGACTCGACCGTCAGGGCCTGGATCGCAGCCGCTACCTTCTCCTGATGTTTATAGGCGCTTGGGTCTACGCCCTGCGCCAGCAGCTTCTGTGCGGCATCACGGCGTTCGCGGGCATTGGCGAGCGTGACCGAGGGATAAGCGCCCACGGCCAGCATCTTCGCCTTGCCTTCAAATCGGTAGCGGACGCGCCACAGCTTGCTGCCGGTCGTCGTGACCTCAAGGCATAAGCCGTGAGCGTCAGCCAGGCGGTACAGCTTATCGCGGGGTTTGGCGGTGCGGATGGCAGTGTCAGTGAGCGCCACGGCGATACCCTTGCAGTTCACTGAGCACGCCGGAATGCGGTCAGTGTGTGAGTAGATTTCTGGACCGAACTCGGTCTACTCACAAATCTACTCACATAACTTTGGGCTTACAAGGGAACCACTGGGAACTGTGGGCACAAAAAAACCGGCTCAGTGGCCGGTTTCTCTGGTGTTCCGGGTCTGGTAGGGACCGCTTGGAACTATATGATGGTGCCCCGAGGGAGACTCGAACTCCCACTCCTTTCGAAAACGGATTTTGAATCCGCCGCGTCTACCAATTCCGCCATCAGGGCGTGTGGCGCGCAGTATAGAGAGGTGCTCGTGGTCGGTCAATCGGCTTTCATGGTCAATTTTCACACATTGGGCTAAACTTCCCGGCCCTGTCGAACCCGAACATCATCATGCGCGTCGCCGATTTTTCCTTCGAACTCCCCGATTCCCTGATCGCCCGCCACCCTCTGGCCGAGCGCCATGGCAGCCGTCTGCTGGTCCTCGATGGCCCGAGCGGGGCGTTGGCGCACAAGCAATTCCCCGATCTGCTCGACTACCTGCGGCCGGGCGACCTGATGGTGTTCAACAACACCCGGGTGATTCCGGCGCGGTTGTTTGGCCAGAAAGCCTCCGGCGGCAAGCTGGAAGTCTTGGTCGAGCGTGTACTCGACAGCCACCGCGTGCTGGCCCATGTGCGTGCCAGCAAGGCGCCGAAGGAAGGCGCAGTGATCCTCATCGATGGCGGTGGCGAGGCCGAGATGGTCGCCCGCCACGACACCCTGTTCGAACTGCGCTTCACCGAAGAGGTGCTGCCGCTGCTCGATCGCGTCGGGCACATGCCGTTGCCGCCCTATATCGACCGCCCCGACGAAGGCGCCGACCGTGAGCGCTACCAGACCGTGTACGCCGAACGCGCCGGTGCGGTGGCCGCGCCGACTGCGGGCCTGCACTTCGACGAAGCGCTGCTGGAAAAGATCGCCGCCAAGGGCGTCGAGCGCGCCTTCGTCACCTTGCACGTGGGCGCCGGCACCTTCCAGCCGGTGCGGGTCGACAAGATCGAAGACCACCACATGCACAAAGAGTGGCTCGAAGTGAGCCAGGACGTGGTCGACGCCATCGAGGCCTGCCGCGCCCGTGGCGGCCGGGTGATCGCAGTCGGTACCACCAGCGTGCGCTCGCTGGAGAGCGCAGCGCGCGATGGCGTGCTCAAGGCCTTCAGCGGTGATACCGACATCTTCATCTACCCGGGTCGGCCGTTCCATGTGGTCGATTGCCTGGTCACCAACTTCCACCTGCCGGAGTCCACGCTGTTGATGCTGGTCTCGGCCTTCGCCGGTTACCCCGAAACCATGGCTGCCTACGCGGCGGCGGTTGACCAGGGTTACCGCTTCTTCAGTTACGGTGATGCCATGTTCATCACCCGCAATCCGGCGCCACGCGGCCCAGAGGATCAAGCATGAGTCGCACCTGTCGAATGTCGTTCGAACTGCTGGCCACCGACGGCAAGGCCCGTCGTGGCCGGCTGACCTTCCCCCGTGGCACGGTCGAGACCCCGGCGTTCATGCCGGTGGGCACCTATGGCACGGTCAAGGGCATGCTGCCGCGTGACATCGAGGCCATCGGCGCCGAAATCATCCTCGGCAACACCTTCCACCTGTGGCTGCGCCCGGGTACCGAGGTGATCAAGAAGCACAACGGCCTGCATGACTTCATGCAATGGAAAGGCCCTATCCTCACCGATTCCGGTGGTTTCCAGGTGTTCAGCCTGGGCGCCATGCGCAAGATCAAGGAGGAAGGCGTGACCTTCGCCTCGCCCGTCGACGGCTCCAAGGTGTTCATGGGCCCGGAAGAGTCCATGCAGGTGCAGCGTGACCTGGGCTCGGACATCGTCATGATCTTCGACGAGTGCACGCCGTACCCGGCCGAGCACGACGTGGCGCGCACCTCCATGGAACTGTCGCTGCGCTGGGCCCAACGCTCGAAGAATGCCCACGCCGACAACACGGCGGCACTGTTCGGTATCGTTCAGGGTGGCATGTACCAGGACCTGCGCATGCGCTCGCTGGAAGCCCTGGAAAACATCGGCTTCGACGGCCTGGCCATTGGTGGCCTGTCGGTTGGCGAGCCGAAGCACGAAATGATCAAGGTGCTCGACTACCTGCCGGGCCAGATGCCGGCTGACAAACCTCGTTACCTTATGGGGGTAGGCAAACCGGAAGATCTGGTTGAGGGTGTGCGCCGCGGCGTCGACATGTTCGACTGCGTGATGCCCACGCGCAACGCGCGCAACGGCCATCTGTTCGTCGATACAGGGGTAATCAAGATCCGCAACGCGTTCCATCGCCATGATGATTCGCCGCTGGATCCGACCTGTGACTGCTACACCTGCACCAACTTCTCCCGCGCTTATCTCCATCATCTGGACAAGTGTGGCGAAATGCTGAGCAGCATGCTGAATACCATCCACAACTTGCGCCATTACCAGCGCTTGATGGCCGGTTTACGCGAGGCTATTCAACAGGGTAAATTGGCCGCCTTTGTCGACGCCTTCTACGCCAAACGCGGGCTGCCTGTGCCGCCTTTGGACTGACTGTTCGCATCCATTATTAGAACATTACATTAGGAGTGCCCAATGAGCTTCTTGATCCCCGCCGCTTACGCGGACGCTGCAGCACCCGCCGCTGGCCCAGCCGGCACCGGTTTCGAATGGATTTTCCTGGTCGGTTTCCTGGTCATCTTCTACTTGATGATCTGGCGCCCGCAGGCCAAGCGCGCCAAAGAGCAGAAGAACCTGCTGAGCAACTTGCAGAAAGGTGATGAAGTTGTCACCAACGGCGGTATCGCCGGCAAGATCGTCAAGGTTTCCGATGACTTCGTGGTCCTGGAAGTTTCCGACACCGTCGAACTGAAGTTCCAGAAGGGTGCCATCGCGGCCACCCTGCCAAAAGGTACGCTCAAGGCTATCTGAGTTACCGGTTTCATTTTTCCAGTCGGGGCGCGCAAAGCGCCCCGCGTCTTGAACGGGCGGCGTGATGCTGAACAAATACCCTCTGTGGAAATACGCACTGATCCTGGTGGTACTGGCGATCGGTTTCATTTATTCCGCTCCCAACCTCTACCCGGATGATCCGGCGGTGCAGATCAGCGGTGCCAGCTCGGCGCTGCGGGTCAACCAGGCTGACCTCGATCGCGTCAGCAAGGCGCTGGTCGATGCCGGTATCACCGTCAAGGGCGCGAGCCTGGGTGAGAAGGGCAGTGGGCTGATTCGCCTGACCAACCAGGAAGATCAACTGCCAGCCAAGGATGTCGTGCGCAAGGCACTGGGCGATGATTATGTCGTGGCCCTGAACCTGGCCCAGACTACCCCGCAATGGCTGCGCAACCTGGGTGCAAGCCCGATGAAGCTGGGCCTGGACCTGTCCGGTGGTGTGCACTTCCTGCTCGAAGTGGACATGGACAAGGCGATGAGCGCCCGCATGAAAGTCTACGAAGGCGAGGTCAAGACCTTGCTGCGCAAAGAGCGCATCCGCTACCGCAGCCTGCCGCAGCAGGATGGCGGCGTAATGCTGGGCTTCGCTGACGATGCTACCCGCGAGCAGGCACGCGCCCTGATCCGCAAGAATTTCAACGACTTCGACCTGACCACCACCGAGCGCAACGAGCTCGCCGTGCTGCGTCTGGCGCTGACCCAGGCGAAAGTCGCCGAGATCCGCGAGTACTCGATCAAGCAGAACCTGACCACCGTCCGCAACCGTGTGAACGAGCTGGGCGTGGCCGAGCCGCTGGTGCAGCGCCAAGGCGCCAACCGCATCGTGGTCGAGCTGCCGGGCGTGCAGGACACCGCCGAAGCCAAGCGTATCCTCGGTAAAACCGCCAACCTGGAGTTCCGCTTCGGTGCCGAGCCGGGCGCTTCCAAGGCCACTACCGAGGTCTTCGAGTTCCGTGAAGGCAACCGTTCCGCTGCTGTCGAGCGCGGCCTGATCATCACGGGTGACCAGGTGACCGATGCCCAGGCCAGCTTCGACGAGCATGGCCGGCCGCAGGTCAACATTCGCCTGGATGGCCACGGTGGCGAGCTGATGAGCCGCGCCACCCGCAGCAACGTTGGCCGTAGCATGGCGGTGATCTTCATCGAGCAGAAGCCGGTCACTCGCTACGTCAAGCAGACTGTCGATGGCGTCGAGAAGGACGTTGCCGTACAGAGCTTCCAGGAAGAGAAAAAGATCATCAGCCTGGCGACCATCCAGTCGCCACTGGGTAGCCAGTTCCGTATCACCGGCCTGAACGGCCAGGGTGAGTCGTCGGAACTGGCCCTGCTCCTGCGTGCCGGTGGTCTGGCTGCGCCGATGTACTTCGCCGAAGAACGTACCATTGGTCCAAGCCTGGGTGCCGACAACATCACCAAGGGTATCGATGCGTCGCTGTGGGGCATGCTGTTCGTCTCGCTGTTCATCATCGCCATCTACCGCGGCTTCGGCGTGATCGCCACCGTTGCCCTGGCGGGCAACATGGTCCTGCTGCTGGCGCTGATGTCGCTGCTGGGCGCGACCCTGACCCTGCCAGGCATCGCCGGTATCGTGTTGACCATGGGTATGGCGGTGGACGCCAACGTACTGATCTTCTCGCGTATCCGCGAGGAGCTGAGTGCCGGTATGTCGGTGCAGCGCGCCATTCACGAAGGTTTCAACCGCGCCTATACCGCGATCATCGACGCCAACCTGACCAGCCTGCTGGTCGGCGGCATCCTGTTCGCCATGGGTACCGGCCCGGTCAAGGGCTTCGCGGTCACCATGTCCCTCGGGATTTTCACCTCGATGTTCACCGCCGTCATGGTGACCCGCGCAATGGTCAACCTGACCTGCGGCGGGCGTGACATCAAGAAGCTGTGGGTTTGAGGGAGCTGCGATGAAAACCATCAACTTCATGGGCGTGCGCAATGTCGCGTTCGCCGTCACCGTGCTCCTCACCGTGCTGGCGCTGTTCAGCTGGTGGCAGAAGGGCCTGAACTTCGGCCTGGACTTCACCGGCGGTACGCTGATCGAGCTGACCTACGAGCGCCCGGCCGACCTCAAGGCGGTACGTGCAGAGCTGGTCGACTCCGGCTTCCACGAGGCCGTGGTGCAGAGCTTTGGCGCCACCACCGACCTGCTGGTGCGCATGCCGGGTGATGACCCGCAGCTGGGCAACAAGGTTGCTGCCGCACTGCAGAAGGTCGGTGGCGACAACCCGGCCACCATCAAGCGCGTTGAGTTCGTCGGCCCGCAGGTGGGTGAAGAGCTGCGCGACCAGGGCGGCCTCGGCATGCTCCTGGCACTGGGTGGCATCCTCATCTACCTGGCCTTCCGCTTCCAGTGGAAGTTCGCTGTGGGCGCGATCGTCTCGCTGATCCACGACGTGGTGGTGACCCTGGGTATCCTGTCGTTCTTCCAGATCACCTTTGACCTCACGGTGCTGGCGGCGGTACTGGCGATCATCGGCTACTCGCTGAACGACACCATCGTCGTCTTCGACCGGGTACGTGAGAACTTCCGTGTGATGCGCAAGGCCTCGCTGATCGAGAACATCAACGTCTCGACCACCCAGACCCTGCTGCGCACCATCGCTACCTCGGTGTCGACCTTGCTGGCGATCGCTGCGCTGCTGTTCTTCGGCGGCGACAACCTGTTCGGCTTCTCGCTGGCACTGTTCATCGGTGTCATGGCCGGTACCTATTCGTCGATCTACATCGCCAACGTGGTACTGATCTGGCTGAACCTGAACAGCGAAGACCTGATTCCACCTGCGAAAAACGAAGGCGTGGATGACCGTCCTTAAGGATTAGTCCTACGCCGTTCGGCGACCAAAGAGGCGCGAGTGTTGAACTCGCGCCTTTTTTTTCGCTCCAAGGCTGGGAGAAAGCAGGTTAGTCCTGCAGGTACAACAGGAGGTTCATGTGAACAAATCAATGCTCGTAGGCGCTGTGCTGGGTGCTGTCGGTGTTACTGCCGGAGGTGCTGTTGCCACCTACAGCTTGGTGAACAAGGGGCCTGAGTACGCTCAGGTCACCGACGTGCAACCGATCAAGCAACAGGTCAAGACCCCGCGCGAGGTCTGCAAGGATGTCGCCGTTACGCGTCAGGCGCCGGTCAAGGACCAGCACCAGATCGCCGGTACCGTGGTAGGTGCCATTGCCGGCGGCCTGCTGGGTAACCAGATTGGCGGCGGCACCGGCAAGAAGATCGCCACCGTGGCCGGTGCGGTCGGTGGTGGTTATGCCGGTAACAAGGTGCAGGAAGGCATGCAGCAGCGTGACACCTACACCACCACGCAAACCCGCTGCAACACGGTCAACGACATCAGCGAGAAGGTGGTAGGTTACAACGTGACCTATTCCATTGGTGATCAGGTGGGCAAGGTGAAGATGGACCGCGAGCCGGGTTCGACCATTCCGCTGGACAAGAATGGCAAGCTGATCCTCAGCGAAGCCGGGCAGTAAGGCGCGCGCGGTCTGCTCTTTGTAGGAGCGGCCTTGTGTCGCGAAAGGGGCGCGTAGCGGCCCTGGGATCTTAGCCATATCACAGATTGCCGGGGCTGCTTCGCAGCCCTTTCGCGACACAAGGCCGCTCCTACAGGGTCGCGTATGGCGGGACAAAGGCATAAAAAAGCACCCCGAGGGGTGCTTTTTTTATGCCTGCAATCCGCGCTTAGCGCTTCATGCTCTCTGGCAGGTGTGGCTGGATAGCGGTCAGTACGGCCTTGAAGCACTTGATGTTGCCTGCAACGATGTGGCCCTTGTCGAGGAAGTCATGGCCACCGTTGAAGTCGCTCACCAGGCCACCGGCTTCCTGGATCAGCAGCACGCCTGCCGCCATGTCCCACTCGGACAGGCCCGACTCCCAGAAGGCGTCGAAACGGCCGGCGGCCACGTAGGCGAGGTCCAGGCTGGCGGAGCCGGCGCGGCGGATGCCGGCGGTCTGGCCAGTCAGGGCGCGGAACATGCCCAGGTAGTTGTCCATGTCAGCCATCTGGTTGTCACGGAACGGGAAGCCGGTGCCCAGCAGGGCGCCGTCCAGGCTGGTGCGCGAGCTGACGCGCAGGCGACGGCCATTGAGCTGGGCGCCACGGCCGCGGCTGGCGGTGAATTCTTCCTGGCGAACCGGGTCGACGATCACGGCATGCTCGAGGCGGCCACGGTATTTGCAGGCGATGCTGACAGCGAAGTGCGGGATGCCACGCAGGAAGTTGGTGGTGCCGTCCAGCGGATCGATGATCCACAGATAGTCCTTGCCTTCTTCGCCGGTGCCGGCGTGCAGGCCGGTTTCTTCACCTTGAATGGAGTGGTTCGGGTAGGCCTTGCGCAGGGCGTTGACGATGCTCTGCTCGGCGGCACGATCCACTTCGGAGACGTAGTCCTTGGCCTCTTTCTCGTCGACCTTGATGCTATCCAGGCGTTCGATGGAGCGGAAAATCAGTTCACTGGCGCTGCGAGCGGCGCGCAGGGCGATATTCAGCATAGGCTGCATGGGCGGGTCACCTGGAGATGTTAAAGAAGAAAGCCGAACATTCTAGCAGAAAAGTTTGGCGGCAGAAGTGTCACATTTGCTTTCGTGGCGTTACGCTGGTCGGTTCTGTAAGATCGTTTTCCCCCAAACCTGCATCTGAGAGCACAACACCTTGCTGCAAAATATTCGTGTTGTTCTGGTCAATACCAGCCACCCCGGCAACATCGGCGGCGCTGCGCGTGCCATGAAAAACATGGGCTTGTCGCGTCTGGTGCTGGTGCAGCCAAAAGAGTTCCCGTCCGGCGACGCCTCCGCGCGGGCTTCGGGCGCCGACGATATCCTGGCCAATGCCCAGGTGGTCGACAGCCTTGAGGACGCGCTGGTCGGGTGCAATCTGGTCATGGGCACCAGTGCTCGTGAGCGCAGCATCCCCTGGCCATTGATCGACCCGCGCGAATGCGGGGCCAAGGCCGTGGAGCACGCCAACGGTGGTGAAGAGATCGCCCTGGTGTTCGGGCGTGAGCACGCCGGCCTGACCAACGAAGAACTGCAGCGATGTCACTTCCACGTGCACATTCCCTCGAACCCCGACTTCAGCTCGCTGAACCTTGCCGCCGCAGTCCAGGTGCTCTCCTATGAGGTGCGCATGGCCTGGCTGGCAGCGCAAGGCGCGCCTACCAAGGTCGAGAAGTTCGACGCCAACTCGCTGCGCAGCAACGAGCTGGCGACCATGGACGAAATGGAGCTGTTCTACGAACACCTGGAGAAAACCCTGGTGGACATCGGCTTCCTCGACCCCGAGAAGCCCAAGCACCTGATGCCGCGCCTGCGCCGGCTGTACGGGCGCAGCTCGGTAAATCGTTCGGAAATGAGCATTTTGCGCGGCATCCTCACCGAGACCCAGAAGGTCGCCCGGGGTGAGCCGCATAAACGGAAGGACTGACAGATGTTCGAACGTCTGCGTGAAGATATCCAGAGCGTATTCCATCGTGACCCGGCGGCGCGCAACGCCTTCGAGGTGCTGACCTGCTATCCGGGCATGCACGCCATCTGGCTGCATCGCCTGGGCAATGCCTTGTGGAAGCGTGACTTCAAGTGGCTGGCGCGCCTGGTGTCGAACTTCGGTCGCTGGATGACCGGTATCGAGATCCATCCCGGCGCGACCATCGGTCGGCGCTTCTTCATCGACCACGGCATGGGTATCGTCATCGGTGAAACCGCCGAGATCGGCGACGATGTCACTCTTTATCAGGGGGTGACCCTGGGCGGCACCAGCTGGAACAAAGGCAAGCGTCACCCGACCCTGGAAAACGGTGTGGTGGTAGGGGCGGGTGCCAAGGTGCTTGGCCCGTTCACTGTCGGTGCCGGGGCCAAGATCGGCTCCAATGCCGTGGTGACCAAGGCGGTTCCGGCCGGCGCTACTGCGGTTGGCATCCCGGGGCGGATCATCGTCAGGAACAGCGAGGACACCGAACTCGAGGCCAGGCGCAAGGCCATAGCCGAGAAGATCGGCTTCGATGCCTACGGCGTCAGCGGTGACATGCCGGACCCGGTAGCCCGTGCCATCGGCCAGATGCTTGATCATCTGCAGGCGGTCGACGAGCGTCTGGAGGGTATGTGTGGAGCGCTGACCAAGATGGGCAGTGACTATTGTGCCAAGGAGCTGCCGAAGTTGCCGGAAGATGACTTCGCGGTCGAAACCCAGGCGGCCCAGCGCGACACTCAGTCGCATTGATTGCGTCGCAGTGAAGTCACTCTGACATATGGGGCGTGTGCTCGCGCCCCATTGCTGCTACACTCGCGCCCGCCTCCCTGATGCAAACCCGACTAAAGCAGTAGGTCTAATAGTTGACTTAAATGCTCGGGAATCGCATACTCGCACACATCCCGTAACTCCCGTGGTACCCATTAGCCATGCGACTGACTACCAAAGGCCGATACGCCGTCACTGCCATGCTCGACCTGGCATTGCACGCGCAGCATGGGCCGGTGTCTTTGGCCGACATTTCCGAGCGCCAGGGCATTTCCCTCTCTTATCTGGAACAGCTGTTCGCCAAGCTGCGCCGCAGCAGCCTGGTTTCCAGTGTGCGCGGTCCGGGCGGTGGCTACCAGCTGTCGCGCGGCATGGAAACCATCCAGGTGGCCCAGGTCATCGACGCGGTCAACGAGTCGGTCGATGCCACCCGTTGCCAGGGCCTCGGGGATTGCCATGCCGGTGACACCTGCCTGACCCACCACCTGTGGTGCGACCTCAGCCAGCAGATTCACGAATTCCTCAGTGGCATCAGCCTGGCTGACCTTGTCATGCGCCGTGAGGTGCAGGAAGTCGCCCAGCGCCAGGACCTGCGGCGTGTCGCAGGCCGTACCGCCCTGCTGGACAAGATTGAGACGTCCGCCGTCGACTGACCGCTTAACAGTGACGAGCGACGCCACCGCCTGATAGGAGATACCCATGAAGTTGCCGATCTACCTCGATTACTCCGCTACCACGCCGGTCGACCCACGTGTCGCCCAGAAGATGGCCGACTGCCTGCTGGTCGACGGCAACTTCGGTAACCCGGCCTCCCGTTCCCACGTGTTCGGCTGGAAGGCCGAGGAAGCGGTCGAGAACGGCCGCCGCCAGGTTGCCGAGCTGATCAACGCCGACCCGCGCGAAATCGTCTGGACCAGCGGTGCCACCGAGTCCGACAACCTCGCCCTGAAAGGTGTGGCGCACTTCTATCAGACCAAGGGCAAGCACATCATCACCTCCAAGATCGAGCACAAGGCGGTCCTGGATACCGCTCGCCAGCTCGAGCGCGAAGGTTTCGAAGTCACCTACCTGGAACCTGGCGAAGACGGCATCGTCACCCCGGCCATGGTCGAAGCCGCCCTGCGCGACGACACCATCCTGGTCTCGCTGATGCATGTGAACAACGAAGTCGGCTCGATCAACGACATCGCCGCCATCGGTGAGCTGACCCGTTCACGCGGCGTGCTGTTCCATGTCGATGCCGCCCAGTCCGCTGGCAAGGTCGAAATCGACCTGCAGAAGCTGAAGGTCGACCTGATGTCGTTCTCGGCGCACAAGGTCTACGGCCCTAAAGGCATCGGCGCGTTGTACGTCAGCCGCAAGCCGCGCGTGCGTCTGGAAGCCATCATTCACGGCGGTGGCCATGAGCGCGGCATGCGTTCGGGCACCCTGCCGACTCACCAGATCGTCGGCATGGGCGAGGCCTTCGCCATCGCCAAGCAGGAAATGGCCGCCGAGAACGTGCGCATCAAGGCCCTGAGCGACCGCTTCTTCAAGCAGGTCTCGGACCTCGAAGAGCTGTACGTCAACGGCAGCAAGACTGCCCGCGTGCCGCACAACCTGAACCTGAGCTTCAACTACGTCGAAGGCGAGTCGCTGCTGATGTCCCTGAAGGACATCGCCGTATCGTCCGGTTCGGCCTGTACCTCCGCTTCGCTCGAGCCGTCGTATGTACTGCGCGCTCTGGGCCGCAACGACGAGCTGGCGCACAGCTCGATCCGCTTCTCCTTCGGCCGTTTCACCACCGAAGAAGAAGTCGACTACGCCGCGCAGCAAGTCTGCATGGCCGTCAACAAACTGCGTGAGCTGTCGCCGCTGTGGGACATGTACAAAGACGGCGTTGACATCTCCAAGATCGAGTGGGCCGCCCACTAAGCAGTCGCCGGCAAGAGCGGCTCCCTGATGAGGAAGGAATTGCACCATGGCATACAGTGAAAAGGTCATCGACCACTACGAAAACCCACGCAACGTCGGCAAGATGAACGCCGAGGACCCGGATGTCGGTACCGGCATGGTCGGCGCCCCTGCGTGCGGTGACGTGATGCGTCTGCAGATCAAGGTCAACGAGCAAGGCATCATCGAAGACGCCAAGTTCAAGACTTACGGCTGCGGTTCGGCCATCGCTTCCAGCTCCCTCGCCACCGAGTGGATGAAGGGCAAGACCCTGGACGAAGCCGAAACCATCAAGAACACCCAGCTGGCGGAAGAACTGGCGTTGCCGCCAGTGAAGATCCACTGCTCGGTACTCGCCGAAGATGCCATCAAGGCAGCCGTTCGCGACTACAAGCAGAAGAAAGGCTTGATCTAAGCCGCCCGTAGCAAGGTAAGAGTCAAGGAGTTCCGATGGCTATCAGCATGACAGAAGCCGCCGCCAACCACATTCGCCGCTCCCTCGACGGGCGCGGCAAGGGTGAGGGCATTCGCCTGGGCGTGCGCACCACCGGCTGCTCGGGCCTGGCCTACGTGCTGGAGTTCGTCGACGAGCTGGCCGCAGAGGACCAGGTGTTCGAGAACCATGGCGTCAAGGTGATCATCGATCCCAAGAGCCTGGTCTACCTCGATGGCACCGAGCTGGACTTCGTCAAGGAAGGGTTGAACGAAGGCTTCAAGTTCAACAACCCCAACGTGCGCGGTGAGTGTGGCTGCGGCGAAAGCTTCAACGTCTGAGGCTGGCCGTGGGTACTCCTTGTCATTTCGCTCTGTTTGACCTCCAACCCAGCTTCCGCCTGGACCTCGACAAACTGGCCACTCGCTACCGCGAGCTGGCGCGCGAGGTCCATCCGGACCGCTTCGCCGACGCCTCCGAGCGCGAGCAGCGGGTAGCGCTGGAAAAGTCGGCGGCTCTCAACGACGCCTACCAGACCCTGCGCAGTGCGCCGCGCCGTGCCCGCTACCTGCTGGCTATCGGTGGCCACGAAGTGCCCCAGGAAGTCACGGTCCATGACCCTGATTTCCTGATGCAGCAGATGCAATGGCGCGAGGAGCTCGAAGAGCTGCAGGACGAAGCCGACCTCGATGGCGTGGCGGTGTTCAAGAAGCGCCTGAAGGTCGCCCAGGACACGCTCAACGAGGATTTCGCCGCCTGCTGGGACCTGCCTGCCGAGCGCGACAAGGCCGAGCGCCTGATGCGCCGCATGCAGTTCCTCGACAAGCTCGCCCAAGAAGTGCGCCAACTGGAAGAGCGCCTCGACGATTAACCCGGTGTCGCCCGTGATGACGCCTAAGGTATTCAGATAAGCATGGCCCTACTGCAGATCGCCGAACCCGGTCAAAGCCCTCAGCCACACCAGCGTCGCCTGGCGGTGGGGATCGACCTGGGTACCACCAATTCACTGGTCGCTGCCGTGCGCAGCGGTCGCAGCGAGCCCCTGCCCGATGCGCAGGGCAACGTCATTCTGCCTTCGGCGGTGCGATACCTGGCTGGCCACAGCGAAGTCGGCCTGGCCGCGCGCGAAGCAGCTTCCAGCGACCCGTTGAACACCGTGCTGTCGGTCAAGCGCCTGATGGGCCGTGGCCTGGCAGACGTCAAGCAGCTTGGTGAGCAACTGCCGTACCGCTTTATCGGCGGTGAGTCGCACATGCCGTTCATCGACACCGTCCAAGGGCCGAAAAGCCCGGTGGAAGTGTCCGCCGACATCCTCAAGGTGCTGCGCGAGCGTGCCGAAGCCACCCTGGGTGGCGAGTTGGTGGGCGCGGTGATCACGGTGCCGGCCTATTTCGACGACGCCCAGCGCCAGGCTACCAAGGATGCCGCACGCCTGGCCGGCCTGAGCGTGCTGCGCCTGCTCAACGAGCCGACCGCCGCGGCCGTGGCCTATGGCCTGGACCAGAACGCCGAAGGCCTGGTGGCCATCTATGACCTGGGTGGCGGCACCTTCGATATTTCCATCCTGCGCCTGACTGCCGGCGTGTTCGAAGTGCTGGCCACCGGTGGCGATACCGCGCTGGGTGGCGACGACTTCGACCACGCCATTGCTGGCTGGATCATCGAGCAGGCCGGCCTGTCCGCCGATCTCGATCCGGCCACCCAGCGTCAGCTGCTGCAGGCTGCCTGCGCAGCCAAGGAAGCCTTGACCGATGCCGACACCGTCCGTGTCAGCCACGGCGCCTGGGCGGGCGAGCTGAGCCGCGCCGCCTTCGAAGCCATGATCGAGCCCCTGGTTGCCCGCAGCCTGAAAGCCTGCCGCCGCGCCGTGCGCGACAGTGGCATCGAGCTGGAGGAGGTCGGCGCAGTGGTGATGGTCGGTGGTTCGACCCGCGTGCCGCGTGTTCGGGAAGCTGTCGGTGCGTTGTTTGGTCGCACTCCGCTGACTTCGATCGACCCTGACCAGGTAGTGGCCATCGGCGCCGCCATTCAGGCTGATACCCTGGCCGGCAACCGCCGCGAAGGTGGCGAACTGCTGCTGCTCGATGTCATCCCGCTGTCCCTGGGTCTCGAGACCATGGGCGGGCTGATGGAGAAGGTGATCCCGCGCAACACCACCATTCCGGTGGCCCGTGCCCAGGAATTCACCACGTACAAAGATGGCCAGTCGGCCATGATGATCCATGTTCTGCAGGGCGAGCGCGAGCTGATCAGCGATTGCCGCTCCCTGGCGCGCTTCGAGCTGCGCGGCATTCCAGCCATGGTGGCTGGCGCCGCCAAGGTACGCGTGACCTTCCAGGTCGACGCCGACGGCCTGCTCAGCGTTGCTGCCCGTGAACTGGGTTCGGGCGTGGAGGCCAGCATTCAGGTCAAGCCGTCCTACGGCCTGACCGACGGCGAGATCGCCCGCATGCTCAAGGATTCCTTCGAGCACGCCGGTTCCGACAAGCAGGCGCGCCAGCTGCGTGAGCATCAGGTTGACGGCGAACGCCTGCTCGAAGCGGTGCAGGGCGCCCTGGATGCCGACGGTGACCGCCTGCTCAGCGAAGACGAGCGGGTCGCCATCGAGTATCAGATGCAAGAATTGCGTGATTTGCTCAGCGGCACCGATGGCGCAGCCATCGAGCAGCAGACCAAGCGTCTGTCGCAGGTGACCGATGCCTTTGCCGCCCGCCGCCTTGATTCGACGGTCAAAGCCGCACTGGCCGGGCGCAACCTGAATGAGATCGAGGAGTAACCGATGCCCCAGGTGATTTTCCTGCCGCACGAGAAGTTCTGCCCGGACGGGCTGGTGGTCGAGGTAGAGCCAGGAACCAACATCCTGGAGTTGGCCCACGAGCACCACATCGAGATGGAAAGCGCGTGCGGCGGCGTGTGCGCCTGCACCACCTGCCATTGCATCGTGCGCGAAGGCTTCGACTCGCTCGAGGAAGCCGACGAGCTGGAAGAGGATATGCTGGACAAGGCCTGGGGTCTGGAGGCGCAGTCGCGCCTGGCCTGCCAGGTGATCGTCGGTGAGGATGACCTCACCATCGAGATTCCTAAGTATTCGCTCAACCACGCTGCCGAAGCGCCGCACTGAGGTTTGCCCGATGAGCCTGAAATGGATTGATGTACTTGAGATCGCCATCCAGCTTGCGGAAAGCAAGCCGGACGTCGATCCTAGATATGTGAATTTCGTCGATCTGCACCGCTGGGTGCTGGCCCTGCCAGAGTTCAGCGACGATCCGTCACGTGGCGGTGAGAAAGTGCTAGAGGCCATCCAGGCGGCCTGGATCGAAGAAGCCGACTAAGCGTGACGCTGCAGGTTAGGCAATCCCCTGGAACCCGCGTATAATTCGCGGGTTTAATTTTTCGTAACACTCAATATTCTGGAGTTTTCCATGGCTGTTCAACGTACTTTCTCGATCATCAAGCCTGACGCCGTTGCCAAGAACGTCATCGGCAAGATCACTACCCGCTTCGAAGAAGCTGGCCTGAAAATCGTTGCCTCGAAAATCAAGCAGCTGTCCAAAGCCGAAGCCGAAGGCTTCTACGCCGAGCACAAAGAGCGCGGCTTCTTCGCTGACCTGGTTGCCTTCATGACTTCCGGTCCGGTCGTTGTTCAGGTTCTGGAAGGCGAAAACGCCATCGCTCTGAACCGTGAGCTGATGGGCGCTACCAACCCGAAAGAAGCTGCTCCTGGCACCATCCGTGCTGACTTCGCAGAATCGATCGACGCCAACGCCGTTCACGGTTCGGACTCCGAAGCTGCTGCTGCTCGCGAAATCGCTTACTTCTTCGCTGCTACCGAGGTAACCACTCGCTAAGCGAAAGCTTACGGGTGAGGGTGAATCCATGACGACATCTACTGGCAAAATCAACCTGTTGGGGCTGACCCAGCCGGAAATGGAAAAGTTCTTCGACTCGATAGGGGAGAAGCGCTTCCGTGCCGGCCAGGTGATGAAATGGATTCACCATTTTGGCGTGTCCGACTTTGCGGCCATGACCAACGTAGGCAAGGTCTTGCGCGAAAAGCTCGAGGCCGTTGCCGAGATTCGCCCCCCGGAAGTGGTCAGTGAAGACATTTCCGCCGACGGCACCCGCAAATGGGTGATCCGCGTTGCCTCCGGCAGCTGCGTCGAGACCGTCTACATCCCTACCGACGACCGCGGTACCCTCTGCGTCTCGTCGCAAGCCGGCTGCGCCCTGGACTGCAGTTTCTGCTCCACCGGCAAGCAAGGCTTCAACAGCAACCTCACCGCCGCCGAGGTGATCGGCCAGGTGTGGCTTGCGAACAAATCCTTCGGGACCGTCCCGGCCAAGATCGACCGCGCAATTACTAACGTGGTCATGATGGGCATGGGCGAGCCCCTGCTGAACTTCGACAACGTCATTGCCGCCATGCACATCATGATGGATGACCTGGGCTATGGCATTTCCAAGCGTCGCGTCACCCTGTCCACCTCGGGCGTGGTGCCGATGATCGACGAACTGGCCAAGCACATCGACGTGTCCCTGGCGCTGTCGCTGCATGCGCCGAACGATGAACTGCGCAACCAGCTGGTGCCGATCAACAAGAAGTACCCGCTGAAGATGCTGCTGGAGTCGTGCATGGGCTACATGTCGACCTTGGGCGGCAAGCGCGTGCTGACCATCGAGTACACCCTGCTCAAGGACGTCAACGACCAGCCCGAGCATGCGGCGCAGATGATCGAGCTGCTGCGCGACGTTCCGTGCAAGATCAACCTGATCCCATTCAACCCGTTCCCGCATTCGGGTTACGAGCGGCCGAGCAACAACGCCATCCGCCGCTTCCAGGACCTGCTGCACCACGGTGGTTTCAACGTTACCACCCGTACCACCCGTGGCGACGATATCGACGCCGCCTGTGGTCAGCTGGTCGGCCAGGTCAACGACCGCACCCGCCGCAGCGAGCGTTACATCGCCGTCCGCCAGCTGTCCGCTGACGCCGAGCTGCAAGACAGCGCCGTGCGTCACTGAGTCTGGCCTTGCCATGAGCCTGCGCGCCGCGCTGTCGATCCTTGCGCTTTCGCTGCTCGCCGGCTGCGTGTCGGGCGGCGCGAGCGATCCCCTGGCCAACCGTCAGGGGCGGGCAGAGGCAGCGCATGCCTATACGCAGCTTGGCCTGGGTTATTTGCAACAAGGTTTGACCCAGCAGGCCAAGGCCCCCTTGGCCAAGGCCTTGGCGCTGGATGCTGCGGATGCCGACGCTCACGCCGCCATGTCCCTGGTGTTCCAGGCCGAAGGCGAGCCAGCTCTTGCCCAGGCGCACTTCGAGAAAGCCCTTGCAGCCCGCCCGGGTGATACGCGAATTCGCAACAACTACGGCAGTTTCCTATATGCTCAGCAACGTTTCGCCGAAGCCGAGCAGATGTTTCGCCTGGCCAGTGCCGATACCCTGTATCCTGAGCGTTCGCGGGTGTACGAGAACCTTGGCCTGACGGCCCTGGAGCTCGACAAGCGCGATCAGGCACATGCGTATCTGACCAAGGCCCTGCAACTCGACCGACGCCAGCCCAGAGCGCTGCTGGAAATGGCTGAGTTGTCCTTCGAAAACAGGCATTATGTGCCAGCCCGGGATTACTACGATCGTTTCAGCCAATTGAGCGATCACAACGCCCGTAGCCTTTTGCTGGGCAGCCGCCTTGCCCGGGTATTCGGCGAGCAGGGCACCCTGGCCGATCTGGGCCAGCAATTACAACGACTTTATCCCGGTACGCCGGAATATCAGCAATACCTGTCGGAGCAACGATGAAAGCCGCGCATCCCGAAGTAGCAGCAGCGACTGGCCAGAACCCCGGTGAGCTGTTGCGCCAGGCCCGCGAGAAACGGGAGTGGTCGCAAGCCGAGGTGGCCCGCAAGCTCAACCTCACCGTAAGTTCGCTGAACCACGTGGAAACCGGTGCCTTCGACAAGCTGCCAGGGCATACCTTCGCGCGTGGTTACATCCGCGCCTACGCCAAGTTGATGGACATGGACCAGGCGCCGCTGGTCGAGGCCTTCGACCAGTACACCGGTACTCATGCCAAGGGCAGTGATGTGCACTCCCTGGGCCGTATCGAAGAGCCGGTGCGGCTTTCCCACAACATCATGCGTGGCGTCACCTTGCTGCTTCTGGTTGCAGTGGTCGGCGGCAGCTTCATCTGGTGGCAGGATCAGGGCAGCTTGAAAGGCAAGGACCTGGCCAAGATGGCGCTGGAGCACGTGGAAGTCGAAAGTGCCGACGGCACCACCCAGATTCATCCGCTGGACGAACCTGAAGACCAGGCAGTGACCGCGGGCCAGCAGCCTGAAAGCGCACCGCTGGCGCTGGAGCAGGCCCCCGCCGAGGCGGCAGCCGAAACCACCAGCGAGGCCGCCCCGGCTGCGACTGCTACGCCTGCACCCGCGCCTGCTCCTGTTCAGGTGCAGCAGGCACCGGTCCATGCTGCCGCGCCCGCCCCGGCCCCTGCGGCTCCGGTGGCACCGTTAACGTCGGCCGCGCCAGTCGCCAGCGTGCCGGCCACCGCCGCTGAGCCTGCCGCGCCTGTGGCCGTGCCGGCCGGCAGCGCCAAGGTTGCAATCCAGTTCACCGCCGATTGCTGGACCCAGGTGTCCGATGGCAACGGCAAGGTGCTGTTCAGCGCCATCAAGCGCAAGGGGGACAACCTCGAGCTGACCGGCAAGCCGCCGTTCGCGGTCCGCCTGGGCTTTGCCCGTGGCGCCCAGGTCAGCTACAACGGCCAGGCCGTCGATGTTGCCCCGTTCACCAGTGGCGAGACCGCTCGCCTAAAGTTGGGACAGTAAGTCATGCACGGCGAATCTCCGATCAAACGTCGCGAATCCCGCAAAATCTGGGTCGGCAATGTGCCGGTGGGTGGTGATGCCCCCATCGCGGTGCAGAGCATGACCAACACCGACACCAACGATGTGTTGGCTACCGTGGCGCAGATCCAGCGCCTGGTCGATGCCGGCGTCGACATCGTCCGCGTCTCGGTACCGGACATGGACGCCGCAGAGGCGTTCGGCAAGATCAAGCAGCTGGTCAGCGTGCCGCTGGTTGCCGATATCCATTTCGACTACAAGATCGCCCTGCGCGTGGCCGAGCTTGGCGTCGACTGCCTGCGCATCAACCCGGGCAACATCGGCCGTGAAGACCGCGTGCGCGCGGTGGTCGACGCTGCCCGCGACCGTGGTATCCCGATCCGCATCGGCGTCAACGCCGGTTCTTTGGAGAAGGACCTTCAGAAGAAGTACGGTGAGCCGACCCCGGCCGCGCTGGTCGAGTCGGCCCTGCGTCACGTCGAGCACCTCGATCGCCTGGACTTCCAGGACTTCAAGGTCAGCGTCAAGGCCTCCGACGTGTTCATGGCCGTCGAGGCCTATCGCCTGTTGGCCAAGCAGATCATCCAGCCGCTGCACCTGGGGATCACCGAAGCCGGAGGCCTGCGCTCGGGGACAGTGAAATCTGCCGTCGGCCTCGGTATGCTGCTGGCCGAAGGCATCGGCGATACCATTCGTATCTCGCTGGCGGCCGACCCGGTCGAGGAAGTGAAGGTCGGCTACGACATCCTCAAGTCGCTGCACCTGCGTTCGCGGGGCATCAACTTCATCGCCTGCCCGAGCTGCTCGCGGCAGAACTTCGACGTGGTCAAGACCATGAACGAGCTCGAAGGGCGCCTGGAAGACCTGCTGGTGCCGCTGGACGTGGCGGTGATCGGTTGCGTGGTCAACGGCCCTGGCGAAGCCAAGGAGTCCCACGTGGGGTTGACCGGTGGTACGCCGAACCTGGTCTACATCGACGGCAAGCCGGCGCAGAAGCTGACCAATGACAACCTGGTCGATGAGCTGGAAAAGCTCATCCGCCAGAAAGCGGCCGAAAAGGTCGAGGCTGACGCGGCGCTGATCGCCCGCAGCTGACACACAGATTCGTAAGGACTTTTCGTGAGCAAATCGCTGCAAGCCATCCGTGGCATGAACGACATCCTGCCAGAGCAGTCGCCACTCTGGCGCTACTTCGAAGGCACCGTCGCCGGCCTGCTGGACACCTATGGGTACAGCCAGATCCGCACGCCGATCGTCGAGTTCACCGAGCTGTTCAAGCGCTCCATTGGTGAAGTCACCGACATCGTCGAAAAAGAGATGTACACCTTCGAGGACCGCAACGGCGATTCGCTCACCCTGCGCCCAGAAGGCACCGCCGCCTGTGTGCGGGCTGTGCTGGAACATGGCATCACCGGCAACGGCCAGGTGCAGAAGCTCTGGTACATCGGCCAGATGTTCCGCCACGAGCGCCCGCAGAAGGGCCGCTATCGGCAGTTCCACCAGATCGGTGTGGAAGTGTTCAACCTGGACGGCCCGGACATCGACGCCGAGCTGATCATGCTGACCTGGCGCCTTTGGGGCCTGCTGGGCATCCAGGATGCGGTCAAGCTCGAACTCAACAGCCTGGGCACCAGCGAAGCCCGAGCCCGTTACCGTGACGCGCTGGTCGAGTTCCTCTCGGCGCGCCTGGAGCAGCTCGACGAAGACAGCCAGCGTCGCCTCAAGAGCAACCCGCTGCGTATCCTCGACAGCAAGGACCAGGGTACCCAGGCGGTGCTGGTCGGCGCACCGAAGCTGGAAGATTATCTGGACGAAGATTCCCGCGTGCACTTCGAGGGCCTCAAGGCACGCCTCGACGCCGCTGGCATTCCGTTCGTGATCAACACCAAGCTGGTCCGTGGCCTGGACTACTACAGCAAGACCGTGTTCGAGTGGGTCACCGACAAGCTCGGTGCCCAGGGCACCGTCTGCGCCGGTGGCCGTTACGACGGCCTGGTCGAGCAGATGGGCGGCAAGCCGACCCCTGGCGTTGGTTTCGCCATGGGCATCGAGCGCCTGATCCTGCTGCTGGAAACCCTTGGCAAGGTCCCCGAGTCGATCAACCGCACCATCGACGTCTACCTGTGCGCCTTCGGCGAGCAGGCGGAGCTGGCCGGCCTGCGCCTGTCCGAAGGCCTGCGCGATCGCTTGCCGGCCCTGCGCCTGGCGGTCAACGCCGGCGGAGGTAGCTTCAAGAGCCAGTTCAAGAAAGCCGACAAGAGCGGCGCACTGTTCGCCCTGATCCTCGGCGACGACGAACTGGCCAAGCAAGAGATCGGCTTGAAGCCCCTGCGTGGGCAGGGCGAACAACAGAACATTGCCTGGGATGCTCTGGCTGAGCACCTGGAAACCGCGATCGCTCAGGCGTAACGCGGTTCAACAAGCGAATAGGCGAAAAGGAGTATTGGGGTGTCGAGTACCGATGATGAACTGGCAGGGGTCAAGGACTGGTGGAACCGCAACGGCAAGCCGCTGCTGACCGGTGCCCTGCTGGCTGGCGTGGTGGTGTTGGGCTGGAATACCTGGCACAAGTACCAGAGCAACCAGTCGCAAGGTGCCTCGCAGCTGTATCAGGCCCTGCTTGAGACCAGCCTGACGCCGAATGGCCAGCCAGACGCAACCAAGGTCGCGGAGCTGGCCGGCAAACTCAAGAGCGAGTTCGGCGGTACTGCGTACGCCCAGTACGGCAGCCTGTTCGTGGCCAAGGTCGCGGTCGAGAGCGGCAAGCTCGACGACGCGGCTGCCGAGCTGAAAAGCGTGCTGGACAAGCCGGCCGATGTCACCCTGGGCGAAATCTCGCGCCAGCGCCTGGCTCGCGTGCTCGCCGCCCAGAACAAGGCCGAAGAAGCCCTCAAGCTGCTCGACGGTGACGCCGACAAGGCATTCCTGGCCAGCCGTGAGGAACTGAAAGGTGATCTGCTGGTGCAACTGGGTCGTGGCGACGATGCCCACAGTGCCTACGAGAAAGCCAAGGCCGCGCTGTCTGATGAAGCAGCAGTCGGTGGCCTGCAACTGAAGCTGGATGACCTGGCCAAAGGGGACGCGTAAGTGATCGGTTGGAAACAAGCAGCAGTGCTGACCCTGGCCGTGCTGGCCGCAGGTTGCAGCAGCAACAGCAAGAAGGAACTGCCTCCGGCCGAGCTGACCAAGTTCACCGAGGAAGTGGTGCTGAAGAAGCAGTGGAGCCGTTCGATCGGTGACGGCCAGGGTGAAACCTACAACACCCTGGTTCCGGCAATCGAGAACGACCGTATCTACGCCTCCGACGTCAATGGCGAAGTCTTCGCCCTCGACCGCATCACCGGTGACGTGGTGTGGAAGAAGGACCTCGAGCTGCCGGTCTCCGGCGCTGTCGGCGTAGGCTACGGCCTGGTGATGCTCGGCACCCTCAAGGGTGAAGTCATCGCGCTGGATTCCAGCACGGGCGAAGAGCGCTGGCGCTCGCGTGTTACCAGTGAAGTGCTGGCGCCACCGGCCAACAACGGCGACGTTGTGGTGGTACAGACCCAGGACGACCGCCTGATCGGCCTGGATGCCGCCACTGGCGACCGCCGCTGGATCTATGAAAACACCCCGGCCGTGCTGACCCTGCGTGGTACCGGCGCGCCGATCGCCACCAACCGTCTGGCCGTGGCCGGCCTGTCCACGGGCAAGGTGGTGGCGGTAGACATCAACAACGGCGTGCCAGTGTGGGAAAGCCGCGTGGCCATCCCGCAGGGCCGTTCCGAGCTGGACCGCGTGGTCGACATCGACGGCGGTCTGCTGCTGTCCGGTGGTACCCTGTACGTCAGCACTTACCAGGGCCGCGTGGCGGGCCTGGACCTGGAAAGCGGCCGTGTGCTGTGGCAGCGCGATGCTTCCAGCTACGTGGGTGTCGCCCAGGGTTTCGGCAACGTCTATGTCAGCGAAGCCAGCGGTACCGTTGAAAGTGTCGACGAGCGCTCCTCCAGCGCGCTGTGGACCAACGATTCGATGGCCCGCCGTCAGCTGACCGCGCCTGAAGTGTTCTCCAGCTACGTGGCTGTGGGTGACTTCGAGGGTTACTTGCACCTGCTGAGCCAGGTCGATGGCCGCTTTGTCGGCCGTGAGCGTATCGACAGCGATGGCCTGCGCGCCCGCCCACTTGTGGTCGGCGACACCATCTACGTCTTCGGCAACAGCGGCAAGCTCGAGGCACTGACCGTCCGCTGAAGCTATGCTTGGAGCCTTGGCGGCTTCAGGCCGCGGCGTAGGACACGCCGCCCGAACTCCGGCCGCTGCCTTGCAGCGGCCTTTGCATTTTCAAGAATTCAAGAGTGGAGAGCCGCATGGTTCCCGTAATCGCCCTGGTGGGCCGCCCGAACGTCGGCAAATCCACCATGTTCAACCGCCTGACCAAGACCCGCGATGCCATCGTCGGTGACTTGTCGGGCCTGACCCGTGATCGCCAGTACGGTGATGCCACCTGGCAGGGTCGTTCCTTCATCCTCATCGACACCGGCGGTATCACCGGGGACGAAGTGGGCATGGACGAGAAGATGGCCGAGCAGTCGCTGATGGCCATCGAGGAAGCCGACTACGTGCTGTTCCTGGTCGACGCTCGCGCCGGCATGACCGCCGCCGACCAGATGATTGCCGAGCACCTGCGCAAGCGCAACAAGTCGGCCATCCTGGTCGCCAACAAGATCGACAACATCGACGCCGACGTCGCTCGCGCCGAGTTCTCGCCGTTGGGCATGGGCAATGCCATTCCGGTAGCCGGCTCCCAGGGCCGTGGCATCAACGCGCTGATGGAGGCTGTGCTCGGCCACATCCCGCGTGACCAGGTCGAGGAAGCGCTGGACGCTGAAGTGGCCGAAGGCGAGGAAGCGGTACGCATCCCGGGCCCAAGCGAGAAAGATGGCATCAAGATCGCCATCATCGGCCGCCCGAACGTGGGCAAGTCGACCCTGGTCAACCGCATGCTCGGCGAAGAGCGTGTGGTGGTGTACGACCAGCCGGGCACGACCCGCGACAGTATCTACATCCCGTTCGAGCGTGATGACGAGAAGTACACCTTCATCGACACCGCTGGCGTGCGCAAGCGCGGCAAGATCCACGAGGAAGTCGAAAAGTTCTCGGTGGTGAAGACCCTGCAGGCGATCAAGGACGCCAACGTGGTGATCTTTGTCATGGACGCCCGCGAAGGTGTGGTCGACCATGATCTCAACCTGCTGGGCTTCGCCCTGGAAGCCGGCCGCGCCATTGTCATCGCCCTCAACAAGTGGGATGGCATGGAGTCGGGTGAACGCGACTACGTGAAGACTGAGCTGGAGCGCCGGCTGTTCTTCGTCGACTTCGCCGACATCCACTTCATCTCGGCCCTGCACGGCACGGGCGTCGGCCACTTGTACAAGTCGGTACAGGCCGCGTTCAAGTCGGCGGTCACCCGCTGGCCGACCAGCCGCCTGACGCAGATCCTCGAAGATGCCGTGAGCGAGCACCAGCCACCGCTGGTCAACGGTCGCCGCATCAAGCTGCGCTATGCCCACCTCGGTGGTGCCAACCCGCCGCTTATCGTGATCCATGGCAACCAGACCGACAAGATTCCGAAGTCGTACTCGCGTTACCTGGAGAACACCTACCGTCGGGTGCTGAAGCTGGTCGGTACGCCGATCCGCATCGAGTACAAGGGCGGTGAGAACCCGTACGAGGGCAAGAAGAACACCCTCACCGATCGCCAGGTCAACAAGAAGCGCCGCTTGATGTCACACCACAAGAAGGCCGAGAAGAAGCGCCGCGACAAGCGCTGATTCCGCGTCTGCTTCTTCGCGGGCTCGCCCGCTCCCACAGGTACAGCACAAACCTCAAGCGGTGTGCAGTACCTGTGGGAGCGGGCGAGCCCGCGAAGAGGCCCGTTGATCCAGCGCAATCCCTGGGTTGTTTGAACCTTTTTCCTGACCGCTCGATCCGCTATGCTCGGACTCCACCCCGTGCCGGATACACCCCAGGAAAGAGGGCTCCATGATCCGCAGCAAACTGCCGAATGTCGGCACGACCATCTTCACCACCATGTCCCAGCTCGCCATGCAGACCGGCGCGCTGAACCTGTCCCAAGGCTTCCCCGACTTCAATGGCCCGCAGGCGTTGCTCGATGCAGTCGGCCGCCATGTCGCCGCCGGGCATAACCAGTATTCGCCGATGACCGGCCTGCCGGCCCTGCGCCAGCAGGTGGCGGCCAAGGTTGCGCGGCTGTACGGCGCGCAGGTGGATGCCGATCAGGAGGTGACCATCACCCCGGGCGCCACCGAGGCGATTTTCTGCGCCATCCAGGCGTTGATCCACGCTGGTGACGAGGTGATCGTCTTCGACCCTTGCTACGACAGCTACGAGCCGTCGGTGGAACTGGCGGGCGGGCGCTGCGTGCATGTGCAACTGAGCGACGGTGACTTCCGCATCGACTGGCAGAAGTTCAGCGATGCCTTGAGCCCACGCACGCGCATGGTCATTCTCAATTCGCCGCACAACCCCAGTGGCGCGCTGATCAGTCGCGAAGACCTTGACCAACTGGCCGGTCTGATCGCCGATCGCGACATCTATCTGGTCAGCGACGAAGTCTATGAGCACCTGGTCTACGACGGTGTGCGCCATGCCAGCGTGCTGGCCCACGAGCAGCTGTATTCACGGGCGTTCGTGGTCAGCTCGTTTGGCAAGACCTACCACGTCACCGGCTGGAAGACCGGCTACGTGATTGCGCCGCCGGCCTTGAGCGCCGAACTGCGCAAGGTGCATCAATACGTCAATTTCTGCGGCGTGACACCGCTGCAATGCGCACTGGCCGACTTCATGGCCGAGCACCCGGAGCACATCGACGAATTGCCGGCCTTCTACCAGGCCAAACGCGACCTGTTCTGCGACCTGCTCGAAGGCTCGCGTTTCAGCTTTACCCGCACGGCAGGCACCTATTTCCAGCTGGTGGACTATTCGCAGATCCGCCCGGACCTGAACGATGTCGACATGGCCCTGTGGCTCACCCGTGAGCACGGCGTGGCGACCATTCCGGTGTCGGTGTTCTACCAGCAACCCATCCCCGAGCAACGCCTGGTGCGCCTGTGCTTTGCCAAACGTGAGGAGACGCTGCGTCAGGCAGCGGAAAAACTATGCGCGATCTGAGTGCACTGCCCAACCTGAAAGTCGCCCTGGTCCAGACCACGCTGGCCTGGCATGACCGTGAGGCCAACTACGCGCATTTCGAGGTGCTGCTGGAGCAGGCCCGCGGCAGCGATCTGGTGGTCTTGCCCGAGATGTTTACCACGGGTTTTTCCATGCAGTCGGAAACCCTGTGCGAGCCTGAGAACGGCCCCACCTACAAGTGGCTCAAGGCACAGGCCAAACGCATCGACGCGGTGATCACCGGCAGCGTGATCATCCAGGCCGCCGACGGCAGCCACCGCAACCGCTTGCTGTGGGCGCGGCCGGATGGCGAAATCCTGCATTACGACAAGCGTCACCTGTTCCGCATGGCGGGCGAGCACAAGCACTACACACCAGGTGAGCGCCAAGTGCAGTTCGAGGTCAAGGGCTGGCGGGTGCGCCCGCTGATCTGCTACGACCTGCGCTTCCCGGTGTGGAGCTGTGATGCCCAGGACACCGACCTGCTGCTGTACACCGCCAACTGGCCTGCAGCACGCCGCCAGCACTGGAACCGCCTGTTGCCGGCGCGGGGCATCGAGAACCTGTGCTACGTGGCGGCGGTGAACCGGGTGGGGACCGACGGCAAGGGCTTTGCCTACTCCGGGGACAGCCAGGTGCTGGACTTTCAGGGTGAGAGCCTGCTCAGCGCAGGGGAGGCGGACGGGGTATTCACTGCGGTGTTGAGTGCTGCAGAGCTGGGCGCGTACCGCACCAAGTTCCCGGCCAACCTGGATGCCGATACCTTCGAGTTGCACTAAAGCCAGACTGGCCCGTTGTGGGAGCGGCCTTGTGTCGCGAAAGGGCTGCGAAGCAGCCCCAGGATTTCAGCATAACTGCAGATATTGATGGGGCCGCTTTGCGGCCCTTTCGCGACACAAGGCCGCTCCCACACAGATCAGTGCTGCTGTTTAGTACACATCCCGCCGATACCGCCCATCCTCGATCAGCTGCTGAACAGCCGCTTCCCCCAGCAAACCGTTGAGCGCCGCATCAACCCCGGCAGCCATGCCTTGCAGGCTACCGCAGACATACACGCAGGCCCCGTCAGCCACCCAGCGCTTGAATTCCTCGGCGTGCTGCAGCAACACATCCTGCACATACACTTTCTCGGCCTGATCCCGCGAAAACACCAAGTCCAGCCGCGCCAGGTCGCCACTCTCGACCCAGCCCTGCAGCTCTGCGCCACACAGCAGGTCGTGTGCCCGGTTGCGCTCGCCGAACAGCAGCCAGTTGCGTTGCTCGCCAGCATTGATCCGCGCGCGCATCAGGCTGCGCAGGCCGGCCAGGCCGGTGCCGTTGCCGATCAGGATCATCGGTGCTGGCATCTCGGGTAGATGGAAGCCACTGTTGCGGCGCAGGCGCAGGCTCAAGCTGCCGCCCAGCGGCAAGTACTCGGTCAGCCAGCCGGAGCCCAGGCCGAGGTTGCCCTCGGCATGGCGCTCCTGGCGCACGATCAGCTCCAGCACGCCATCGCTGGCGATCGACGCGATCGAGTACTCGCGGCTACCGATCGGCACCAGCGCATCGACCAGTGCCTGCGGATGCAGGCCAAGCAGGTGATCGCGACGGCTCGGTAGCTGACGGCCAGCCAATGCCTGGCTCAAGGTCTGCTGCAGGCCCTCGACCTGTACGCTGGCCATGGCGTCCAATGCCATGCCGTGAAGGAACGCGTCGATCCGTGGCTGGCCATTGAGCGGCAGGATCTCCACCAGGTCACCGGCTTCCCAGCGGGCGGGCTCTTCAGGTTGCAAGCCCAGCAGGTAGACCGGCTGGCCTTGGCTGCCCGGGTTGAGCAGATCGCGCTGCACCAGGGTCCAGTTGCCGAAGCTTGGCGGTTGCCAGGCGCTTACCGGTTGAGCACCGGTCAGTTGCGCCAGTTCCTGCTGCCACTGTTGCAGTGCGGCCTGGTCGGCGTTGTCCACTTCGACCGGGCTGAATGCGCTGCTGGCACCGCGCTCGCCAAGCCACGCCTGCAGGCGCCGGGCGAAGCCACAGAAGTGCGGATACTGGCGGTCGCCAAGGGCGAGCAGGGCATAGCTGAGATTGTTCAGTGCCCACGGCTGGCCGAGGATCTTGCGTTCGAAACCACGGGCACTGTCGGGCGCCTCGCCATCACCGAAGGTACTGACCACGAACAGCGCACGGCGGGACTGACGCAGGTCTTCTTCGCGCAGGTCGCCAAGGGCTCGAACCTGAACCGGCAAACCTGCTGCCTGCAACTGCCCGGCACTTTGCCAGGCCAGTTGCTCGGCGAAGCCGCTCTGGCTGGCGAAGCCGATCAGCCAGCTGTCGCCGCTGGCCTGGTTGCCATCGACGATGCTGCGGGCGGCGCGCACCTGGCGCTTCTTGCGGCGGCGGTCGAGGTACAGCAGCCAGCCGGTGACGAAGAACAGCGGCATGGTCAGGCTGGCCAGGGTGACGATGATGCGACCCGGCAGGCCGAAGTATTCACCAACGTGCAAGGCGTAGACGCTCTGCAGCAGCTGGGCCTTGAATGACTTGTCGCTGTAGCGGTCGTGGCTTTTCACCTGGCCAGTGGCCGGGTCGAGCACCAGGGTGTTGAACGCGCGCGGGTGGGCGGCGCCTTCGAGCAGGTAGAACAGGTTGGCCGGCTGGCCACCTGCCGGCGGCAGGCGCAGGTTGTACATGGCCAGGCCTGGGCCGGCGGCGTCCTTCAGGTTGGCCCAGATGGCGTCGTAGTCGACCACCAGTGGCGGCGCGTTCTTGTCGACCTTGGGCTGCCCATGGCGGCCACGGCCTTCGCCACGCTTTTGTTGCTGCCCGGCAGCGGGTTGGTCAGCCAGCAGTTTGTTCAGGCCAGAGCGGTACCATTCGTAGGACCAGAACAGCCCGGTCAACGCGAACAGCAGGTAGAACAGCAGGCACCAGGTACCGGCCACGGCGTGCAGGTCCCAATTGAAGGCACGGCCTTTCTTGGCCCAATCGAGGGCCAGCCAGGTGCGCCAGTTCAGCGCCTTGCGCGGCCAGCGCAGGTACAGGCCGGACAGGCAGAAGAACACCAGCATCAGGGTACAGGCCCCGGTAATCTGCCGGCCAGTGTCGCCCATGGCGAGGAAGCGGTGCAGGGTCAGCATCAGGTTGAAGAAGCCTTGCCCGGCCGCATCACCCTTGAGTTCGCCGGTATACGGGTCGGCATAGCGCAGCGCGCCGCGGCGCTCGCCCGGTGGCGGGGTGAAGAACACCCGCGCGGCGTTGCCTTCGCGCACGTCGACCGACAGCATCGACACCTTGTCGCCTTGCTCGGCCTCGACGCGGCGCACCAGTTCGCCCATTGGCAGCACGCCTTCGGCGCGTACCTCGACCTTGAGCACATCGGCGTTGAAGGTGCGCAACAGCTCCTCCTGGAACGAGTACAGCGCACCGGTGATGCCCATCAATGCCAGCACCAGCCCGGCGGTGATGCCAAACAACCAGTGCAGTTGGAACAGCGTTTTCTTCACCACATCCATCACCTTGTGTTGTTTGATGCCGCGGACCGCAGCGCGGGCATTATGCCTTGATACGCAAAAGCCCCGCTCACAGGTATGAACGGGGCTCGGCGGTGTTTCGTCAGAAGTGGACGCTGGTGGTCAACAGTGCAGTCCGCCCGGCCGCCTGGTTGGCGAAGTGGGTGGAGAAGGCCTTGTCGTAGTACACCTTGTCCGTCAGGTTCTGCACGTTCAGCTGCAGGTCGACGTTCTTGGTCAACTTGTAAGCGGCCATGGCGTCGTAGCGGACATAGCTGTCGACCATGGTGGTGTTGGCCACGCTGCCGTACACGTCATCCACATAGAACGCACCGCCACCGACGGTCAGCTTCGGCGTGATGGAATAAGTTGTCCACAGGCTGGCGCTGTTGTTCGGCGTGTTCGGCAGCTGGTTGCCGTCGTTGGCCGCGCCCAGCGGGCCGCCGTCGATCTGGCGCGCTTCCATGTAGGTGTAGCCGGCGAACACTTGCCACTTGTCGGTGATCTTGCCGCTGGCGGACAGCTCGATACCCTGCACGCGGGTTTCGCCAACGTTTTCGTAGGTGGTGGTGTTCACCTGCACGCGCGCGTTTTCTTTCTCGGTACGGAACAGTGCCGCAGCCAGGGACAGGCGCTCGTTGAACAGGTCCCACTTGGTACCGATTTCGTAGTTGGTGGTTTCTTCCGGCTCCATGTCGCTGGAGAGCAGGTTGCCGCTGCGGTCGGTGGTGTTGCCCAGCGGGTTGCCTTCCATGCCTTCGCCGAGGTAGGCGCCTGGCGGGGTGGCCGAGGTAGCGTAGGACACGTAGATGCTGCCGTTGTCGGCCGGCTTCCACACCAGGCCCAGCTGGCCGGTGACGAACTCACTGGTGTCCTTGCCCTTGGAGACGATGCCCTTGGAACTTACCGCAGTACTGCCGTCGGCGTTGTAGCCACGGTACTGGGTGTCGAAGTGGTCGTAGCGCAGGCCCATGTTCAGCAGCCACTGTGGCGACAGTTCGAGGGTATCGAACACGTAGATGGCCCTGGTGTTGCTCTTGGTGTTGGTACCGGCGTAGTTGCGCGAGATTGCACCGTTCCACGGATCATCCGGGTTCGGATTGCTCAGCGAAGTACAGTTGTAGCCGCTGGTAGCACCGATCATGCCCGGGGTGCAATTGGTGTTTGCGGCGCCACCTGGGATGGTGTCAGTGTCGACGTTGTAGGTTTCACGCTCGCTTTCTTCACGGCTCAGCTCGATACCGGTGGAGAAGCTGTTCTTCAGGCCACCCAGGTAGAACTCACCGAACAGGTCGGTCTGGTTGGTGGTCGTGGAGGTGTTGCCAACACGGGTATTGGCGCGTCGCCAGACGCTGCCGTTGTTGACGTTGCCCTTGCTGTCGTCGGGCTGGGTCAGGATGTAGTCCTGCATGCTGTTGCCGTGACGGAAGGTGTTCTTGATGGTCAGCGCATCGGTCAGGTCGTGCTCGATGGAGAAGGTGGCGATGTCGACACGGGTCTTGCGGAAGTCGCGGTCGGTCAGGCCGTAGAAATTGTCGCTGTCGCCACCGTCGTTCGGCTTGCTCGGGTGAGCCGAGGTACGCGCGGCGCTGCCAGCGGTCGGGATGCTGTACGGAATACCCGAGTCCGGCAGGTCGTCGCTTTCCAGGTGGTAGTAATCGAGGTTGACGCGGGTCGCGGTGCCCAGGCCGAAGGCCAGCGACGGGGCGATACCCCAGCGGTCGTAATTGACCTTGTCACGGCCGGCGACGTTGCTTTCGTGGGTCATCAGGTTCAGGCGGCCGGCAACGGTATCGCTGAACTGGTAGTTGCCATCGAAGGTGTAGCGCTGGGTCTGGTCGCTGCCCCAGGTCCAGGCGCCGTCGAGCGAGTTGCCCAAGTGTGCGCGCTTGCTCACCAGGTTGATGGTGCCGCCGGCAGCGCCGCGGCCGCCAACGGCCGAGTTCGGGCCCTTGGCCACTTCGACCGATTCGATGGCAAAGATTTCGCGGGTCTGGGCGCCGGTGTCACGCACGCCGTCCAGGTAGGTGTCACCCTGGGCGTCGAAGCCGCGGATGAACGGCCGGTCGCCTTGCGGGTTGCCGCCTTCGCCGGCACCGAAGGTGATGCCGGGCACGGTGCGCAGGGCGTCCTGCAAGGTCAGGGCGTTGGTGTCCTTGATCACTTGCTGCGGGATCACGGTGACCGAGCGCGGGGTGTCTACCAGCGGGGCGGTGTACTTCTGCGAGGAGGCCTTTTCCACCTTGTAATCGGTGCTGGCTGGCTCAGCCTTGCCATCGACGCTGGTGGCGTCGAGGGTGATGGCGGTGCTGGCGGCCGGATCGGCGGCATAGGCGCCGCAAGCGCTGAAGGCGACACCGATGGCTGTGACGATCAGGCGTGGTGAACTCACTGCAGATGGTACGTGACGCATTGTTGTAGGCCTTCCCCAAGGTGTGAAGGCCGCGGATGTTAATGTAAGGGATTGTAAGGCACAATTGAGACTCGTTACCATTCGCTATAAATTTACAATCTTTACATATTCTCTTTACGATTTATGGACACTGAATCGTCTAAGGCACAGTCAGGCCTTGTGCTGCGTAAAAGGGAATCAATATCATTGAGCCTTTACAGATCTTGACGGTGCTGCCGCATGCTGCTTCATATCCCAGGGTTGTTCGACGCCGATGAACTGGCCCGTATCCGCGAGGCACTGGCGCAAACCGACTGGGCCGATGGCAAGGTCACGGCCGGTTACCAGTCGGCTAAAGCCAAGCACAACCTGCAACTGCCGGAAGGGCACCCGCTGGCCAAGGAAATCGGCAGCGCCCTGATCGACCGCTTGTGGCAGACCCCGCGTTTCATGTCGGCGGCCTTGCCGCACAAGGTGTTTCCGCCGCTGATCAACTGCTACCGCGAAGGCGGCAACTTCGGGTTCCACATCGACAACGCCCTGCGCCAGCCCAAGGGCAGCCCGGAACGGGTGCGCACCGATCTGTCCTCGACCTTGTTCCTCAGCGAACCGGACAGCTACGACGGCGGTGAACTGGTGATACAGGACACCTATGGCGTGCAGCAGGTGAAGCTGGCGGCCGGCGACCTTGTGCTGTACCCGGGCACCAGCTTGCACAAGGTCAACCCGGTAACCCGTGGCGTGCGCTACGCGGCGTTCTTCTGGACCCAGAGCCTGGTGCGCGAGGACAGCCAGCGGGCGTTGCTGTTCGAGATGGACAATGCCATCCAGCAACTGACCGCCGATGTGCCGGACCACCCGTCCTTGCTGCAACTGACCGGCACCTACCACAACCTGCTGCGCCGCTGGGCCGAGGTCTGAGCCGTGTCCTATCAGCTGCGTCGTGAAGAAGTGGTGGATGCTGCCGGCCTGCAGGCCATGCTCGAACACAGCCCCGGCAAGGCGGCCCAGGCAATCCTGGCGGCAGCGGGGGAGGGCATGGTCGAGGCGCAGTTGCTGCTCGGGCAGATTCTGCTCGACGGGCGTGGCATCGAGCAGGATGCCGGTGTTGCCCGGCGCTGGTTCGGCATTGCCGCGCAGGGCGGCAGCGCCATGGCGCACAACATGCTCGGTCGTTGCCTGGAGCATGGCTGGGGTGGCGAGGTGGACCTGGCACAGTCGGCCATTCACTATGCACGGGCGGCCGATGCCGGGCTGGATTGGGGGCTGTACAACCTGGGCAACCTGCTGGCCACCGGGCGTGGCCTGCCGGCCAACCAGGCCCAGGCGCTGACCTGTTACGAAAAGGCGGCGCAGATGGGCCATGCCAAGTCGATGAACCTGTATGGGCGTTACCTGGAGCATGGTATCGCCACGGCGCCGAGCCCGGTGCGGGCGGTGCGCTGGTATCGGCGTTCGGCCGAGGCGGGGGATTTTCGCGGGATGTTCAGCCTGGCGATGGTGCTGATCGAGCGAGGTGAGCTGGCCGAGGCCGGGACCTGGCTGGAGCGGGCGCGAGTCGAGGGGAATGAGAACTTCCTGCGCAGTGCCCTGGTGACCTTGCAGGGGGCGGGACCCATGTTGATGGCCTTTGCCGGGAGCTATGCCGAAGAGCTGCAGCGGCGCCAGGCCTGATTTCGCCTGTACCGGCCTCTTCGCGGGCACAGGACAGCACAAAATGAAAACGGGGCCTTTCGGCCCCGTTCTGCATTACAGGTAGTAAGCCTTCAGCGGCGGGAAGCCGTTGAATTCCACTGCGCTGTAGCTGGTGGTGTAGGCACCCGTCGACAGCCAGTACAGACGGTCACCAATGGCCAGGTTCAGCGGCAGGCCGTACTTGTAGTTCTCGTACATGATGTCGGCGCTGTCGCAGGTCGGACCAGCGATGACCACTTCTTCGGCTTCGCCTTTCTTTTCGGTCCAGATCGGGAACTTGATGGCTTCGTCCATGGTTTCGATCAGGCCGGAGAACTTGCCCACGTCGGTATAGATCCAGCGCTCGACGGCGGTGCGCGACTTGCGAGCGACCAGCACCACTTCGCTGACCAGGATACCGGCGTTGGCGATCAGCGAACGGCCTGGCTCGAGGATGATCTCTGGCAGGTCGTCACCGAAGTCTTCCTTCAGGAAGCGGATGATCTCTTCGGCGTAGGTCTCGAGGCTGTTGGTACGGGTGATGTAGTTGGCCGGGAAGCCGCCACCCATGTTGATCAGCTTCAGCTCGATGCCGTCTTCTTCTTTCAGGCGCTCGAAGATGACCTTGACCTTGGCAATGGCCGCGTCCCACACGCTGATGTCGCGCTGTTGCGAACCGACGTGGAAGGAGATGCCGTAAGGCACCAGGCCCAGGTCACGGGCAAGGATCAGCAGGTCCATGGCCATGTCGGTCTGGCAGCCGAATTTGCGCGACAGTGGCCAGTCGGCCGTGGTCGAGCCCTCGGTGAGGATACGCACGTACACTTTCGAGCCCGGTGCGGCCTTGGCGATGTTGCGCAGGTCGGCTTCCGAGTCGGTGGCGTACAGGCGCACGCCCTTCTCGTAGAAGTAGCGGATGTCCTTGGATTTTTTGATGGTGTTGCCGTAGCTGATGCGGTCGGCGCTGACACCACGGCCCATGACCTTGTCCAGCTCGTAGATCGAGGCGATGTCGAAGCTCGAACCTTTCTCCTTGAGCAGGTCGATGATCTCGACGGCCGGGTTGGCCTTGACCGCGTAGTACACCTTGGCGAATTCGAAACCAGCACGCAGGTCGTCATAGGCCTGGCTGATCATCTGGGTGTCGATGAGTACGAACGGGGTTTCCTGCTTGTCGGCGAACGCCTTCATTTTCTGGAAGGTGTCACGCGCGAAATAGTCTTCGACCTGGATCGACATGCTCAGGGACTCCATGGGCAAACTGAATGATTAAGTGGCTGCAAACTGAACGTCCTCCGTATCCCCACTTTGGTTCGCCTACTCAGTACTTGAGCCGGATGGATCGTTTCCAGCATGGACGTTCGGCGCGCACTTTAGGGCGTGAAGAATGCAGAATCAACAGGCAATCCGGGGGCGATCGTCGTGGAACGGCGCCCTACCCGATGAATAACCGACTCGCATGACCACCTGATGTTCCCCTGGGTGTTTCAAGCGTAAAAAATTGTGGAATGGAGCGTTTTGACCCCTGTGCAGGCAAGCCCCTTTTTACAGGCATCAAGCGATTCCTGTGGGAGCGGGCGTGCCCGCGAAAAGGCCTCAGGTGTTCATATTTATGGCCACATTTTCCTGGCACTGCCGTACATGAAAAACACGATAAATTTTTTGTTACCGTCGGGCAGATTTGCCGTTATGGATGAGAAACATTACTATTCGCACCCTTATCCGCCTCCCTGACGACCCCGACCGTGTCCGGACACAAAGGCTTCCTCGACCACTACCATGAGCTGATCGGCACCTGGACGCGCAAATTGCGCAGTCGTCAGCAGGCCGAGGACCTCACCCACGATGCCTTTGTCCGGGTACTGGAAAACCCGCGCGAACAGGTCGGGCAGCCCCGTGCCTACCTGCACCAGACCGCCCGCAACATCGCCGTGGATGGTTTCCGTCGCGAAGACCGGCGCCAGAGCCTGGCGCTGGAGGCCTTCGATGAAGGCGTGGCTACCAGCGACGATCCGGAAGCCTACGTCCATGCCCTGGAACTGGCCGACAGCGTCGAGCGGGCGTTGGCCGAGTTGCCGCTGAACTGCCGCCGGGTGTTCATCTGGCAGAAGCTCGAAGGCCTGAGCCAGGCCGAGATTGCCGAGCGCATGGGTTTGACCAAGAACATGGTCGAAAAGTATATGATTCGCACGCTCCGACATCTGCGTGAGCACCTGGATGTGTCAGCACGATGAGTCAGGAGACCTTTCCCATGAAACAGCACGGTTCCGAGACCGTCCGTGAGCAGGCGGCCGCATGGTTCGTGCGCATGCAGGACGCGCCGCGCGACGCCGCGCTGCACAAGCAGCTACGTGCCTGGCTGGCCGCCGACCCCAGCCACCGTGCCGAGTACGGTGCCCTGGCCACGGTCTGGAGCGCGGCGCAGCTGATCCCGCGCCAGCGCCTCGAAGCGCTGTGCGAGCCGGACCCGGTACGCCAGCTGCCAGAGCGGCGCTTGTTGCGCCAGGCGCTGGCGGCGAGTGTGGCGGTGGTAGCGTTGGGGCTGGGCTGGACGGGCTGGCACTACCAGCAGCTCAATCACCAGGATCAGCTGCAGACGGCCTTTGGCGAGCGCCGCCAGGTCGAGTTGCCCGATGGTTCGCACCTCGAACTCAACGGCGCCACCCAGCTGCGCGTCGATTTCAGCCCAGGCCGTCGGCACATCCAGTTGAACGCAGGCGAGGCGATGTTCATCGTCGCCCACGACAGCAGCCGCCCGTTCGTGGTCGACACCGCCCAGGGCAGCGTGACCGTGACCGGCACCCGCTTCGATGTGCGCCTGGACCCGGCCGCTACCCGGGTGGCGGTCGAGCAGGGCTCGGTGCGTGTGCAGGGCAGCGATGCCTCGCTGGCGCAACTGAGTGCTGGCCAAGGTTCCCACATCGACACGCACGGCAAGGTCGCCGCTCCTTATGCAGTCAACGCCAGCGCACTGACCGCCTGGCGCCAGGGCAAGCTGGTGTTCGACAACGCTACCCTCGCCGAGGTCGTGGCCGAAGTATCGCGCTACCGTGCCCAACCGCTGCGCGTGGCACCTGGCAAGGTCGCCCAGTTGCGCCTCTCCAGCACCTTCAGCACCGATGACACGGACGCGCTGCTGCGCGCCTTGCCGAGCATCCTGCCGGTGGCGGTCAAGGCCCATGAAGACGGCTCTCGCGAAATAATCGCGAAATAGATTCAGGTTTTTTTCCGCTCGTTCGTCTTCCCCGCCAGCTGCAACTGCCAAGCATTTACATTCGCACGCGGTTGGCGTTTATTCCTTCTTCAGGATGTTTCGACGACGTGAACAACAACAAACCGTTTCCACGCCTGAGCGCTCTGGCGCTGGCCTTGGCGGTCAGCGCCGTGACCGTGAACGTTCAGGCCGAACAGGCCGAGCGCACAATCCAGATCCAGGCGCAGCCGTTGGCCTCGGCGCTGAGCCAGTTGGGCCAGCAGACTGACCTGCAGCTGTTCTTCAGCCCCGAACTGGTAGCCGGCAAGCAGGCCCCGGCGGTGTCCGGCAACCTGGCGCCCGAGCAGGCCCTGCAGCAACTGCTGCAGGGTAGCGGCCTGACCTACGAGAAGTCCGAAGACACGGTAGTGGTGAAACCGGCTCTGGCTGCCGGCACGCTCACCACCGGCAGCCTGGAGCTGGCGCCTACCGATGTGAAGGTGGTCGGTGACTGGCTGGGTGATGCCGACCAGGCCGTGGTGCAGAACCACCCTGGCGCCCGTACCGTGGTTCGCCGCGAGGCGATGGAAGAGAAGGGCGCGATGAACGTGCGTGACGTGCTGCGCGGCATCCCGGGGGTGCAGGTGCAGGACAGCAACGGCACCGGTGGCAGTGACCTTTCGCTGAACGTGGGTGTGCGTGGCCTGACCTCGCGCCTGTCGCCGCGCTCGACCGTACTGATCGACGGCATTCCGGCAGCCTTTGCGCCCTATGGCCAGCCGCAGCTGTCGATGGCACCGATCTCCTCGGGCAACCTCGACAGCATCGACGTGGTACGCGGTGCGGGTTCTGTTCGTTATGGCCCGCAGAACGTCGGTGGGGTGATCAACTTCGTGACCCGGGCGATTCCCGAAAAGGCCTCGGCTGAACTGTCCACCACGTTGGAAACCTCTCAGCATGGCGGTTGGAAGCACACCGAGTCGGCGTTCGTTGGCGGCACCGCCGACAATGGCATGGGTGTGGCTTTGCTCTATACCGGTGTGAACGGCAACGGCTATCGGGAAAGCAACAACGGCAACGACATCGACGACGTCATCCTCAAGACCCACTGGGCACCGACCGACGTCGACGAGTTCTGGCTCAACTTCCACTACTACGATGGCCGTGCCGACATGCCCGGTGGTCTGACCCAGGCCCAGTACGACAGCAACCCGTATCAGTCGCTGCGCGACTACGATTACTTCGCCGGCCGGCGCAAGGACGTGTCGTTCAAGTGGCAGCGCCAGCTCGACGATGCCACCCAGTTCGAAGTGCTGACCTACTACACCGACAGCTTCCGTGGCAGCGCCATCGCCGCTCGTGACATGAAGACCCTGTCGTCTTACCCGCGCAACTACCACACCTTCGCCATCGAGCCACGGGTGTCGCGGATCTTCTTCGCCGGCCCTACCACCCAGGAAGTCAGTGTCGGCTATCGCTACCTTAAAGAAGCCATGCGCGAGCAGTCGACCCGCCTGGCGCTGATCGACAATGTGCCGACGCCCACGCCGACCTCCGACGGTCACGTGTTCCAGGACCGCAGCGGTGGCACCGAAGCCAGTGCCTACTATATCGATGACAAGATCGATGTCGGCAACTGGACCATTACCCCTGGCATCCGCTTCGAGCACATCAATACCGACTGGCGCGACCGCCCGGTGCTCGGTGCCAACGGCCAGCCGGTAGCGGAAAGGAACCGCAGCATCACCAGCAACGAGCCATTGCCGGCGCTGAGCGTGATGTACCACATCTCCGATGCGTGGAAAGTGTTCGCCAACTACGAGACCTCGTTCGGCAGCCTGCAGTACTTCCAGCTGGGCCAGGGCGGCACCGGCAACAGCACGGCCAACGGCCTGGAGCCGGAAAAAGCCAAGACCTACGAGTTGGGGACCCGTTATGACAACGGCGGCTTCGCCGGTGAGCTGACTGCGTTCTACATCGACTTCGACGACGAACTGCAGTACATCAGCAACGACGTGGGATGGACCAACCTTGGGGCGACCAAGCACCAGGGTATCGAGGCGTCGGTGCGCTATGACCTGGCCGGGTTGGACCCGCGTCTGGAGGGCCTGTCGGTGAGCGGTGGCTACACCTATACCCGCGCGACCTATGAAGGGGATATTCCCGGTTTCAAGGGCCGTGACCTGCCGTTCTATTCACGTCAGGTGGCCACTGCCGGGGTGCGCTATGCGATCAACCGCTGGACCTGGAATCTGGATGCCTACGCCCAGTCCAAGCAGCGTGCGCCGGGGACCGGGATCAATGCCGATGGCAGCTTCAACGGCGACTACATCACCGAGCCGAGTGCCGATGGGCAGTATGGTGATATTCCGGGGTATGTGACCTGGCATGCCCGTGGTGGATACGCGTTCGGGCCGCAGATGTCCAACCTGAAGCTGGCGGCGGGGGTGAAGAACCTGTTCGACAAGCAGTACTTCACCCGCTCCAGTGACAACAATGCCGGCATCTATGTGGGTGAGCCGCGGACCTTCTATGTGCAGGCCAGTGTAGGGTTCTGAGCCAAGATCGCCGGGGCCGCTATGCGGCCCTTTCGCGACACAAGGCCGCTCCTACAGAGGAACGCGATTTCCTGTAGGAGCGGCCTTGTGTCGCGAAAGGGGCGCCAAGCGCCCCCAGCGATTACGAAGCCACCGCCTCGGCCGGCGAAACAATGCTGGTCTTCGCCCCACGCGAGCGCCCCGAGCTCAGGTAAGCCGCAATCGACTCCTGCGTCACCTCACCCAGGAACACCTGCTCGGCATCCAGCACCGGCAACCACGCCCGGTTAAATTCGTACATCCGCGACAACAGGATGCGCAGGTGCTCGTCATGCGACGCCGTGGCATTGAACGGCCGCAGGAAGTCGCCACAGGTGCCTTGCTGGCGGTGCATGTCACGCCGGCACACATACCCCAGCGCCTTGTTCTGCCCGTCGGTCACCACCACGTAGCGGCGGTCGTGTTCATCGAGCAGCTCCAGCGCATCGCTCACCGGCGTCTGCGGGCTTACCGAAGGCGCGTTGTCCGCTGCATCCTCGGCACGTACCAGCAACAGGCGCTTGAGCGTGCTGTCCTGGCCGACGAAGTTGCTCACGAAGTCATCCACCGGGTGCGCCAGCAAGGTATCCGGATGGTCCAGCTGCAGCAGCTTGCCAGCGCGGAAGATGGCGATCTTGTCACCCAGCTTGATCGCCTCGTCGATGTCATGGCTGACCATGATCACGGTCTTGTTCAGCGCCCGCTGCATCTCGAAGAACTCGTTCTGGATCATCTCGCGGTTGATCGGGTCGACCGCGCCGAACGGCTCGTCCATCAGCAGCACCGGCGCTTCTGCGGCCAGCGCCCGGATCACGCCGATGCGCTGCTGCTGGCCACCGGACAGCTCGCGGGGGTAGCGCTGCAGGTACTGCTTGGGTTCGAGCTTGATCATGTGCATCAGCTCGCGGGCGCGCTCGTGGCACTTCTGCTTGTCCCAGCCGAGCAGACGCGGGACCACGGTGATGTTCTCTTCGATGGTCATGTTGGGGAACAGGCCAATCTGCTGGATCACGTAGCCGATGTGCCGGCGCAGGGTGACTTCGTCCAGCGCGCTGGTGTCTTCGCCATTGATGAACACCTGGCCGGAAGTGGGCGTGATCAGGCGGTTGATCATCTTCAGCGTGGTGCTCTTGCCGCAGCCCGAAGGGCCGAGGAACACGCAGATTTCGCCTTCGTTGACGGTAAGGCTGACCGCGTCGACGGCTTTGACGTCCTTGCCGTTGACGGTGAAGGTTTTGCTGAGGTTCTTGAGTTCGATCATGAGCGCAGTCCTTCTGGAGTCAGGGCACGTTGCAGGGTTTGCAGGAGCAGGTCGGCGATGATCGCCAGCAGGCTGACCAAAACGGCACCGACCAGCAGCATCGACATGTCGCTGCGGCTGATGGAGGTGAGGATGAGCACGCCCAGGCCGCCAGCGCCGATGCTGGCGGCGATGGTCATGACGCCGATGTTCATCACCACGGCGGTGCGCACGCCGGCGAGAATCACCGGCACCGCGATCGGCAGCTCGACCATGCGCAGGCGCTGGCCGAAGGTCATGCCGATGCCCCGCGCTGCTTCACGGATGCCGGGCTCGACGTTGGTCAGCGCCAGGTAGGTGTTGCGCAGGATCGGTAGCAGCGAATAGAGGAACACCGCGGTGATCGCCGGCAGCGGCCCGAGGCCTTGGCCGAACTTCGAGTAGAACGGCAGCAGCAGGCCGAACAGGGCGATCGACGGGATGGTCAGCAGCACTGTGGCACTGGCCTGCAGCGGGCCGGCGACGGCCGGGAAGCGCGTCATCAGGATACCCAGCGGCACGCCGACGATGATCGCCAGGCCCACGGCGATGCCAACCAGCATGATGTGTTGCCAGGTCAGCTGCAGCACCTGGGCCCAATCGAGGTGGGCGAATGTGTCGAGCAGGCTCATGGCTGTACCTCGCTTTGCAGTGGGTGCTCACGCAGGAAGGCGGCGGCCACCGTGGTCGGGCTCTGATGCTCGACGTCGACCTTGGCATTGAGCTGGCGCATGGTTTCGTCATCCAGTCGCTCGGCCAGCGGCTTGAGCAGGCCGGCCAGTTTCGGGTTGGCGTCGAGCACCTGTTTGCGCACCACCGGGGCGGCGGTGTAGTCGGGGAAGTAGTGCTTGTCGTCTTCCAGCAGCTTGAGGTTGAACGCGCTCAGGCGGCCGTCGGTGGTGTACACGAGGCCCGCGAACACCTGGTTGTTGTGCATGGCGGTGTAGACCAGCCCGGCATCCATCTGGCGGATGTTGGCGCGGCCCACTTGCAAGTCGTACATCGCCTTGAGGCCGACCAGCCCGTCCGGACGGTTGGCGAACTCGGTGTCCAGCGCCACCAGGTGCTTGCGCTGGCTTTCGTCACGCAGCACCTGGTTGAGATCGCTGATCGTGTTGACCTGTGGATAAGCCTCGGCCACCTGCTTGGGCAAGCCCAGGGCGTAGGTGTTGCTGAACTTCGATGGGGTCAGCCAGATCAGGTCCTTCTTCGCGTCCAGTTCCTTGACCTTGGCGTAGGTGGCTTCGGCACTGGGCATGCGCTCGTCGATGTGGTTGTACGAGACCAGCGACACGCCGGTGTATTCCCACATTAGGTCGAGCTGGCCGGTTTCCTGGGCCTGGCGTGCGATGCTGCTGCCCAGGCCGGAGGTGACACGTACGTCGAAGCCATTGGCGCGCAGGTACTGCGCGGTAATTTCGGCAAGTACGGTCTGTTCGGTGAACACCCGCGCGCCGATGCGGATCAGTGGTTTTTCCGCTGCCTGGGCAAATCCTGCAAACAACAGGGCCGCGCCCAGCAGCAAGGCGATTCTCTTGGTCATGGGTTCCCTCGTGTTATCCAGCCAGGCCACGTTCCAGCCAGCGCTTGCTGGAGAAACTCACCGCAGCGTCCAGCACCAGCGCCAGCAAGGCGGTGCAGGCGGCACCGAGCAGCAGTTGTGGCTGGTTGTTCAGGGCGATGCCGGGAAAGATCAGGCTGCCCAGGCTGTTGGCGCCGATCAGGAACGCCAGCGGTGCGGTGCCGACGTTCAGCGCCAGGGCCACACGCACGCCACCGACGATGATCGGCACGGCGTTGGGCAGTTCCACCTGCCAGAGTTGTTGGCGTGGGGTCATGCCGATGCCGGTGGCGGCTTCCTTGAGCGAGGCGGGCACGTTTTTCAGGCCCTCGTAGGTGTTGCGCACGATAGGCAGGAGAGAGGCGAGGAACAGCGCGAAGATCGCAGGCCCGGCGCCGATGCCCAGGATACTCAGGGCGATGGCCAGAACGGCCAGGGGGGGGATGGTGTTGCCAACGTTGAAGAACTGCATGAAGCGCTCGGCTTTGTCGACCCGGTGCGGTCGACTCAGCGCAATGCCGGTAGGGATGCCCACGGCCAGCGCCGCCGCCATCGAAGCCAGCACCAGGACCAGGTGCGCTTGCAGGTAGAACCCAAGATCGTCGCGATAACGCGCGATCGTGTCGATACCGATCCAGTGGATCAGCAGGGCCAGGATGACGAGCACGGCGGCCCATCCCAACAGCCCTTTTCCGTAGCGTTTAGCCACAGGCGGACTCCTTGTGTTGTCGGCGAGCACACTTCTTTTATTGCCGACCTTGGTTGGCGGCGGTGGGTGTGTTCGCGAGTAGCAGCGTGAGGCAGCCGCAGGCTGCGATCAGGCCATGAGCCGAACCCCGTCGGGCCCGAAAAAGCTGATGACACTAGCCCCCCAACCGAAGCGGGTTGCAGGGGGATGGACGTCTCCGTGGCGGTAAAGGTTCCCATCTGAGGCGGCATTTGGCCAGCGTTAATCACTGGGGCTATGGATTTTTCACACGAAAAATAAGCGCAATTCTTACTTCAAGACGTTGAATTACCTGCTATCGCGATGTTTGTCGCAAGCTCAGGATTCGGAGAGAAATTTTTCACGTGAGGGAGTCAGGCATGGGGGCTGATGCGAATCAAATGGATGATGCCGTTCTCGTTGCGCTTCGAAGGCAACTGGGCATTGAGGAAGATTTGGTAGGCGAGGGACAGCTTGAAGACATGCCCATATCGAAGCTGCGCAGACACCTTGAGGTACTGGGGGCGAATCTAGAATTGGCAGTACGCTTTCCTGGGGGCATGAGGATCCCATTGTGGGATTCGGATGAGTCGAGTGATGGCATCTAAGTGCAGGGCGATGGATCTTCGTGGGTGTCGAGATCGAGCGCCGCCCGCGCGGCGCATCGCGAGCTGCGCTCGCTCCTACGTTTGTTTCCGGCCAGTACCGCCTGTGACGGACGCGCGCGACCGCCTTGTTTGTACCACGCGATATCGCGTCATGCGCCAAGGCGTCCGCGCGCAAATTCCACAGGAGACATTGGCCCGAAACAGACGTAGGAGCGAGCGTAGCTCGCGATGCGCCGCGCGGGCGGCGCTCGATCGCGAATGCAATGAAGGACCAGCGGCAAGCGCCAGGATTTTGGTCCCCGCCCAACTTCAGGTATGATATCGCCCCTTTTAAATCCCCCAGTCAGGCGATTTCCCATGACCAACCAGGCCGCCGAAGTCGCGAAGCGCCGCACTTTCGCAATCATTTCCCACCCCGACGCCGGTAAGACCACCATCACCGAGAAGCTGCTGCTGATGGGCAAGGCCATTGCCGTCGCCGGTACCGTGAAGTCGCGCAAGTCCGACCGCCACGCCACCTCCGACTGGATGGAAATGGAGAAACAGCGCGGCATCTCCATCACTACCTCGGTGATGCAGTTCCCGTACCGCGAGCACATGATCAACCTGCTCGACACCCCCGGCCACGAAGACTTCTCGGAAGACACCTACCGCACCCTGACCGCGGTGGACTCGGCGCTGATGGTGCTCGACGGCGGTAAAGGCGTAGAGCCGCGGACCATCGCCCTGATGGACGTCTGCCGCCTGCGCGACACGCCGATCGTCAGCTTCATCAACAAACTCGACCGTGACATCCGTGACCCGATCGAGCTGCTCGACGAGATCGAAGCCGTCCTGAAGATCAAGGCCGCGCCGATCACCTGGCCGATCGGTTGCTACCGCGACTTCAAGGGTGTGTATCACCTGACCGGCGACTACATCGTGGTCTACACCCCGGGCCATGGCCACGAGCGCACCGAAGCCAAGATCATCCAGAAGCTGGACTCCGACGAGGCCCGCGCACACCTGGGCGACCAGTACGACTCGTTCGTGGAACAACTGGAGCTGGTGCAGGGTGCCTGCCATGAATTCAACCAGGAAGAGTTCATCAACGGTCAGCTGACCCCGGTGTTCTTCGGTACCGCGCTGGGCAACTTCGGTGTCGACCACGTGCTCGACGCCGTCGTCGACTGGGCGCCGCGCCCGCTGGGTCGCGTGGCCCATGAGCGAACCGTCGAGCCTGTGGAAGAGAAATTCACCGGCTTCGTGTTCAAGATCCAGGCGAACATGGACCCGAAGCACCGCGACCGTATTGCCTTCATGCGCATCTGCTCGGGCAAGTACGAGAAGGGTATGAAGATGCGCCACGTGCGTATCAACAAGGACCTGCGTATCGGCGACGCGCTGACCTTCTTCTCCTCCGAGCGTGAGCAACTGGAAGAGGCCTATGCCGGCGACATCATCGGCCTGCACAACCACGGCACCATCCAGATCGGCGACACCTTCACCGAAGGCGAGGCGCTGGGCTTCACCGGTATCCCGCACTTCGCGCCGGAGCTGTTCCGCCGCGTGCGCCTGAAGGATCCGCTGAAATCCAAGCAGCTGCGCCAAGGCCTGCAGCAGTTGGCCGAAGAGGGCGCGACCCAGGTGTTCTTCCCTGAGCGCAGCAACGACATCATCCTTGGTGCGGTCGGTGTGCTGCAGTTCGACGTGGTCGCCAGCCGCCTGAAGGAAGAGTACAAGGTCGAGTGCGCCTACGAACCGATCACCGTCTGGTCGGCCCGCTGGATCGGCTGCGACGACAAGAAGAAGCTCGAGGAATTCCAGAACAAGGCCATGGAAAACCTGGCTATCGACGGTGGCGGTCACCTGACCTACCTGGCGCCGACCCGGGTCAACCTGGCGCTGATGGAAGAGCGCTGGCCGGACATCAAATTCCGCGCGACTCGCGAGCATCACTAAGTATTGAATTGGGGCTGCTTTGCAGCCCTTCGCGGGCACGCCCGCTCCCACAGGACTATGCGATTTCCTGTGGGAGCGGGCGCGCCCGCGAAGGGCCGTAAAGCGGCCCCATTCAGTTACCGGCCTTGATACTGGTCCAGATCCGGGTCCTGATGCGGTCGATCTTGGCCGGCATCGCCTCCAGGGCATACAGCTTGCCCATCACATCCTCGCTCGGGTAAATCATCGTATTACCCTTCATCGCCGGCTCCACCAGCCCGTCTGCCTTGAGGTTGCCGTTGGCGTACTGCACGTGGTTGCTGATGTTGGCCATCACCTCCGGCTGCAACAGGTAATTCATGTAGGCGTATCCGGCCTTCTCATCCGGTGCATCGGCGGGCATGGCCACCATGTCGAACCACATCGGCGCACCTTCCTTGGGGATCGAATACCCCACCTTCACCCCGTTCTTCGCCTCTTCGGCGCGGTTCTTCGCCTGCAGCACATCCCCCGAGAAACCCACCACCACGCAGATATCGCCATTGGCAAGGTCACCGGTGTACTTCGATGAGTGGAAGTAGCTGATGTACGGCCGCACCTGCATCAGCAGCGCCTTGGCCTTGTCGTAGTCGGCCGGGTTCTGGCTGTGGTGCGGCAGGCCCAGGTAGTGCAGGGCGATCGGCAGCAGTTCGGGGCCGTTGTCCAGCACTGCGACGCCACAGCTCTTCAGCTTGCTCATGTACTCGGGCTTGAAGATCAGGTCCCAGGAATCCACCGGCGCGTTGTCGCCGAGCACTGCCTTGACCTTGTCGATGTTGTAGCCGATGCCGGTGCTGCCCCACAGGTACGGGAAGCCGTACTGGTTACCCGGGTCGTTGACCTCCAGCGCCTTCATCAGCACCGGGTTGAGGTTGTGCCAGTTGGGCAGCTGCGACTTGTCCAGCGGCTTCAGGGCCTTGCCCTGGATCTGCCGGGCCATGAAGTGGTTGGACGGGAACACCACATCGTAGCCGGAGTTGCCGGTCATCAGCTTGCCGTCGAGGGTCTCGTTGCTGTCGTACACGTCGTAGGTCGGCACGATGCCGCTGGCTTGCTGGAAGTTTTTCAGCGTGTCGGGCGCGACGTAGCTGGACCAGTTGTAGATCTTCACCGTTTCGGCGGCGCTGGCCACGCTGGCGGCCAGCATCAGGGGGGCGAACAGGAACATGCGCATATCGGGATACCTTGCTTTGTCTGTTGTTATCGAAGGCAGGCGATCAGCGGATCAGAAAATGAGAACGTAGGTCTTGCGCACGGTCTCCTGGATGTCCCAGGTGCCGGTGCTGTTGGCCGGTAGCATGAGTGCGTCTCCGGCTTCTATGACCAGGGTTTCGCCACCGTCGGGGGTGAAGGTGCAGCGGCCCTTGATGAAATGGCAGAACTCCTGCTGCACGATCTGCCGGCGCCAGCGTCCGGGGGTGCACTCCCAGATGCCGGTTTCGACGCCATCATTGCGCTCCACGCAGGTGACCGAAGCCACTGCAACGGGTTCGCCAAGCGGCACCGCGACCGGGTTGGAGCTATCGAGCACGGCGCTGTCTGTGTGTTTGAAGTGGGTGATGCTCATGACCGGTGGATCCTGTGTCGGGGAAAGGGAAGTCAGTGCATGAAGCCTTCCATGAAGTCCGCTAACGAGCTGGCCAGGCGCCGCCTCCAGGACGCGCTGGAGGGGTTGGCGAGGGTCCGGTCCTCGTGGACGAAGCTTTGGATGATTGCGTTGTAACCGAGCCAGCGGCAGGGCTCCGGCGGCCAGCTGGCCAGGCTCGCAAGCGGGCGGTTGTCGAGTACCCAAGGTTGCGCGGTCAGCGCGTTGTGCTGGTTGAGGATCAGCGCCGCCAAGGTGCGCCCGCCAAGGTTGGTGGCGCCGACACCTTCGCCGCCGTAGCCGCCGGCCAGGGCGATGCCGCGCTGGCGGTCGCAGAGCATGTGCGGGCGGAAGCGCCGCGCCATGCCCAGGTTGCCGCCCCAGGTGTGGGTGATGCGTGTGTGCCTGAGCTGCGGGAACAGTTCGCTGAACAGATAGCGACGCAGTTCGATCTCGTGCTGGTCAAGGTTGAAGTTTTCGCGCAGCCGGCCGCCGAAGCGGTAGCCGCCGCGGGCGCCGAACACCAGGCGGTTGTCGGCGGTGCGCTGGCCGTAGGTGACCTGGCGGCTGCTCTCGCTGAAGGCCTGGCCCTGGCTCAGGCCGATCTGCTCCCAGGTCGACTCCGGCAGCGGCTCGGTGGCCACCAGCAGGCTCTGCACCGGCAACTGATGCCTGCCCAGTGGCGGTAGGCTGGCGGCGTAGCCTTCAACCGCCGGAACCATCCACTGGCAGCGGATGCGCGCCAGGGGCGAGCGCACTTCGCCGGGCTGCCAGTCGATGGCCGGGGTGTTCTCGTAGATGGTCACGCCCAGCGCTTCCACCGCCCGGGCCAGGCCACGGGCCAGCTTGGCCGGGTGGATGGTCGCGGTGTGCGGGCTGTAGATCGCGCCATAGGCATTGCTGACCCGCAATTGCGCGTCCAGCTGCTCGGGGCGCAGCCAGCGGTAGTCGTCCTCGGTCATGCCCTGGCGATAGAGGTCGTCGAGATACGCGCGCAGGCTGCGTTCCTGCTCTGGATAACGCGCAGCGCAATACAGCACGCCGCCTTTGCGGTAATCACAATCGATGCCTTCGCGCTGCAGCACGTTTTGCACTTCATCAGGGATGCCATGCAGCAAATCGATGCTGGCGCGGCGCTGTTGCGGCGACAGGGTGGCCAGCAGGCGGTCTTCGCCGAGCATGTTGCCCATCAGCCAGCCACCGTTGCGCCCCGAGGCGCCGAAGCCGGCAATGTTCGCCTCGATCAGCGCAATGTTCAGTTGCGGCGCCTGGCGCTTGAGGTAATAGGCCGTCCACAGCCCGGTGTAGCCGGCACCGATGATGCACACATCGACTTCAAGGTCTTGGCGCAAGGCCGGGCGCGCGCACAGCGGCTCGTCGAGCTGGTCCATCCACAGGCTGAGCGTGCGCAGGGGTTGCATCGGGTTTTGCTCCACATCCATCAAGGTCTGTGGGCGATGCTAGTGGTGTCGACCAGCGCCTGTCTTACGTGCGTGCACGCAGGGAAATTTGCTTGAGATAGGCCTTGGGGGTGAGGCCGGTGTGCTCGCGGAAGCACTTGTAGAACGCCGAAAGCGAATTGAAACCGGCATTGAACGCCAGGTCGTCGATCGATGCTTCCACACTGTCGTCGTCAAGGCTGGCCATCAGGTGTTGCAGGCGTGCCTGGTTGACGTAGCGGTAGAAGCTTTGCCCGAGCACCTGGTTGAGCAGGTAGGAAATCTGGTTGCGGCTGTAGCCGCTGGAATCAGCCACTTGCTGCAGGCCCAGTTCCGGGTCGAGGTACGGGCGCTGGCGCTGGAAGTAGTGTTCCAGGTCCTGGGCCATGGTCGACAGCTGCCGAGGTGACAGGCCCAGCCGGCTGGTGGCCGGGCGTGGGCCGCTGCTGGCCCGGGCGACGCTGTTCTGTCTGACCAGGGTGGCGTACTCGTTGACCCGCCAGATCAGGCCGTCCTTGACGGTGATAGCTTCGCTGGACTGGAACGCCACCAGGCCTTCGCCGCCTTGCACCGTGACCTGATACTGGATGAACGCGGTGCAGCCGTCGACGCGGATGCGGTCGCTGTGGACGATTTCCTCGCCGGCTTCATGGGGCAGGCAGGCGCGCACGTAGTCGCGCAGCTCGACATAGCCGAGCACGCGGTTCTGGAAAAAGTCGTGATACTGGATATCGGGGTGGTAGAGCGCGATCACGCCGTCGAGGTCACGGTGCTTCCAGCAGAGGTGGTAGCGCAGCACCGTGTCGGCGGTGAGCGGGGCCTGCTCGGGGCCGTCGGGGATAGTGAGGGCGGTCATGGGCTCGATAGTGCATTGCAGAACACCCACGTGCAAGGGGCGTCATCTGGCAATTTGCACGGTTTCGTCAAGCGGCTACGCGCATAAGTCATTGTTTTTAAATGAAGTAACTTTTTGATACGAGTGGCATGGCGGGTGCACGGAATTGTTCACCCTCGAACAAGGAGAAACGCCATGCGCTCGATACTGCTTTGGATGATTGGGGTGCCGATTCCGGTGATTATCCTGATCTGGTTCTTCATGCATTGAGATCGTTGGGGCCGCTTTGCGGCCCTTCGCGGGCAAGCCCGCTCCCACAGGTCCTGCACAAGTCTCAAGCCTCGTGCAGTACCTGTGGGAGCGGGCTGGCCCGCGAAGAAGCTCACACCGATCTAGAGAAACTGCTCCGCATAGTGACAGGCCACTTGTCGCGTACTCACTTGCCGCAACGCCGGCACTTCCTTGGCACAGCGCTCGGTCGCATACGGGCACCGCTTGTGGAACGCACACCCGTCCGGCGGATTGAGCGGGTTGGGCAGCTCCCCGGCAATGCGGATCTTCGGCTTCAGCGGATCCGGGTGAATCGCCGGTGTCGCCGACAGCAGTGCCTGGGTATACGGATGCAGCGGCTTCTCGTAGATGTCCTCCTTCGGCCCCATCTCTGCCGGGCGCCCCAAGTACATCACCAGGACCTGATCGGCCACGTGCCGCACCACCGCCAGGTTGTGCGAGATGAACACGTAGGCGGTGTTGAACTCTTTCTGCAGGTCCATGAACAGGTTCAGCACCTGGGCCTGGATCGACACGTCCAGCGCCGAAGTCGGCTCGTCCGCCACCAGCACCTTTGGTTGCAGCATCATCGCCCGGGCCAGGGCAATGCGCTGGCGCTGACCACCGGAGAACATGTGTGGGTAGCGCTGGTAATGCTCCGGGCGCAGGCCGACCTGTTCCATCATCTTCTGTACTTTCTCCCGCCGCTCGGCTTTGCTCAGCGAGGTGTTGATCAACAGCGGCTCGGCCAGCTGATCACCGATCTTCTGCCGCGGGTTCAGCGAAGCGTAGGGGCTCTGGAACACCATCTGCACGTCGCGGCGCAGTTGCTTGCGCTCGGACTTGCTGGCGCCCTTCACCTCGGTGCCGGCGATCTGCAGCGAGCCGGAGGAGGGTTCTTCGATCAGTGTCAGGGCGCGGGCCAGGGTCGACTTGCCGCAGCCGGACTCACCGACCACGGCCAGGGTCTTGCCGGCCTCCAGCTCGAACGACACGCCATTGAGCGCGCGTACCAGGGCGTGGCCCTTGAACAGCCCGCGGGAAACTTCGTAATGCCGGGTCAGCTCCCGGGCAGTGAGAACGACGGCCATCACGCCACCTCCTGGTTCAGCGGGTAGAAGCAACGCACCAGGCTGTGGGCCTGCGGGTCGAGAGGTGGGCGCTGATGGCGGCAGTTGTCCTGCACGTAAGGGCAGCGCGGCGACAACAGGCAGCCAACCGGGCGGTCATAGCGGCCGGGAACGATGCCGGGCAGGGTGGCCAGGCGCTCGGCGCCGACGCTGTGCTCGGGGATCGCCGCCAGCAGCGCTTCGCTGTACGGGTGGGCGGGCACGTCGAACAGCTCCGGTACCTGGCCCACTTCCACGGCCTGGCCGGCGTACATCACGCACACGCGCCTGGCAGTTTCGGCAACCACGGCCAGGTCGTGGGTGATCAGGATGAGCGCCATGTTGCGCTCCTTCTGCAGGTTGACCAGCAGCTCCATGATCTGCGCCTGGATGGTCACGTCCAGCGCGGTGGTCGGTTCGTCAGCGATCAGCAGTTTGGGTTCGCCGGCAATCGCCATGGCGATGGCCACGCGCTGGCTCATGCCGCCGGAGAGCTGGTGCGGGTAGGCGTCCAGGCGGCTTTCCGCAGCCGGGATTTCCACTTTCTTCAACAGCTCCAGGGCCCGCTGGCGTGCAGCCTTGCCCTTCAGGCCGAGGTGCTGGCGCAGGACTTCCTCGATCTGGTAGCCCACGGTATAGCTGGGGTTGAGCGCGGTCATCGGGTCCTGGAAGACCATGGCGATGTCCTTGCCCACCACCTTGCGCCGCTGGCGACCGCTGAGCTTGAGCATATCGGTGCCGTCGAAGGTCAGCGAATCGGCGGTGATGCGCCCAGGGGCGTCGATCAGGCCCATCAGGGCCATCATGGTGACCGATTTGCCCGAGCCGGACTCACCGACAATGGCCAGGATCTCACCGGCGTCCACCGCCAGGTCCAGGCCATCGACCACGGGGACGGCATCGGTGTCGCCGAAGCGCACGTTCAGGTTGTTGATCTGCAACAGTGACATGGCGTTCTCCTCAGGCGGCGTTCTTGAGTTTCGGGTCCAGCGCATCGCGCAGGCCGTCGCCCATCAGGTTGATTGCCAGCACACTGAGCAGAATGGTCAGACCCGGCAGGCTCACCACCCACCAGGCGCGCTCGATGTAGTCACGGGCCGAGGCCAGCATGGTGCCCCACTCGGGCGTTGGCGGTTGCACGCCAAGGCCAAGGAAACCCAGCGCGGCGGCGTCGAGGATTGCCGAGGAGAAGCTCAGGGTCGCCTGCACGATCAGCGGTGCCATGCAGTTGGGCAGCACGGTGACGAACATCAACCGTGGCAGCCCGGCACCGGCCAGGCGAGCGGCAGTAACGTAGTCGCGGTTCAGTTCGCCCATCACCGCAGCGCGGGTCAGGCGCACGTAGGACGGCAAGGACACGATGGCGATGGCGATTACCGTGTTGATCAGGCCTGGGCCGAGAATGGCGACGATGGCCACCGCCAGCAGCAGCGACGGCAGGGCCAGCATCACGTCCATCAGGCGCATGATCGACGGGCCGAGGACCTGCGGGAAGAACCCGGCCAGCAGGCCCAGCAGGATCCCCGGGATCAGCGACATCACCACCGACGACAGGCCGATCAGCAGCGACAGCCGCGCGCCCTGGATCAGCCGTGACAGCAGGTCGCGGCCGAGTTCGTCGGTGCCGAGGATGAACTGCCAGCTGCCGCCCTCCAGCCACACCGGCGGGGTCAACAGGAAGTCGCGGTACTGCTCGCTCGGGTCATGGGGGGCGACCCACGGTGCGAACAACGCGCAGAACACCACCAGGCACATGAACGCCAGGCCCATTACCGCGCCCCTGTTGCGCGAGAAGGCCTGCCAGAATTCTTTGTACGGTGAAGGGTAGAGCAGGCTCTGGTCCACCGGGCTGGCCGGTGCGACGGATTTCGGAATCGGGCTAGTCATGGAAGGCCTCAGCGCTGATGACGGATGCGTGGGTTGGCCAGGCCGTAGAGGATATCCACGACGAAGTTGACCAGGATCACCAGGCAGGCAATCAACAGGATGCCGTTCTGGACCACGGGGTAGTCACGGGCGCCGATGGCTTCGATCAGCCATTTGCCGATGCCCGGCCAGGAGAAGATGGTTTCGGTCAGCACGGCGCCAGCCAGCAGCGTGCCGACCTGCAGGCCGAACACGGTCAGCACCGGGATCAGCGCGTTGCGCAGGCCATGCACGAACACCACGCGGGCCGGCGACAGGCCCTTGGCGCGGGCGGTGCGGATGTAGTCCTCGCGCAGCACTTCGAGCATCGACGAGCGGGTCATGCGGGCGATCACCGCCAAGGGGATGGTGCCGAGCACGATGGCCGGCAGGATCAGGTGCATCACCGCGTCCTTGAACGCGCCTTCCTCGTCGCTGAGCAGCGTGTCGATGAGCATGAAGCCGGTCTTCGGCTCGATGTCGTAAAGCAGGTCGATACGCCCCGACACCGGGGTCCAGCCCAGGCTCACCGAGAAGAACATGATCAGGATCAGGCCCCACCAGAAGATCGGCATGGAATAGCCGGCCAGGGAGATCCCCATCACCCCGTGGTCGAACAGCGAACCGCGCTTGAGCGCGGCGATCACCCCGGCCAGCAGGCCGACGATGCCGGCGAACAGCAAGGCGGCCATGGCCAGCTCCAGGGTGGCGGGGAACAGGGTGAGGAACTCGGTCCACACGCTCTCGCGGGTGCGCAGCGATTCACCGAGGTCGCCCTGGGCCAGCTTGCCGACATAGTCCAGATACTGGACCGGCAGTGGCTTGTTCAGGCCCAGGCGCTCCATGGCCTGGGCGTGCATTTCGGGGTCGACCCTGCGCTCGCCCATCATGACTTCCACCGGGTCGCCGGGGATCAGGCGTATGAGCGCGAAGGTCAGCAAGGTGATACCGAAGAAGGTCGGTATCAGCAGGCCCAGGCGCCGGGCAATAAAACTCAACATTGTCGGGGTTACCTCATCAGCCGGTCAGGGCAGTGCCGCCGGTGCCCGTGTGGGGCCCCGGCGGTCGTTGTTGTTCTACTTCACCCGGGTGGTGGCGAAGTTGTTGTTGGTCAGAGGGTTGATCACATAGCCCTCCACGTTGTCACGCATGGCGGTGAACATCTTCGGATGGGCCATGCTGATCCAGGGTTGATCGTCATCGTACACCTTCAAAGCCTCGGCATAGAGCCTGGCGCGTTGGTCGTTGTCGATCACTTCGCGGGCGCGGGTGATCAGTTCCTGGAACTTAGGGTTGCACCAGCGTGCATAGTTCTCGCCGCTTTTGGCGGCATCGCAACTGAGCAGCGGGCTGAGGAAATTGTCCGGGTCGCCGTTGTCGCCGGCCCAGCCGGTGGAGACCAGGTCCGCCTCACCCTTCTTGGCGCGGCGCAGCATCTCGGCCCATTCCATCACGCGGATGTCCAGCTTCAGGCCGATCTGTTTGAGGTCTGCCTGGAGCATTTCCGCGGAAAGCCGCGGGTTGGGGTTGGTCGGGCCGCCGCCGTTGCGGGTGAACAGGGTGATCACCGTGCCCTCCGGCACGCCAGCCTCCTTGAGCAGCTGGCGGGCCTTGGCCAGGTCGCGGGGCGGGTTCTTGTTCTCGGTGTTGTAGCCGATCATGGTGGGGGGGTAGGGGTTCACGCCGACCAGTGCGTTGCCCTTGCCGAACAGCTGATCGACGTGGGTCTGGCGGTCGAAGGCCATGTTGATGGCTTTGCGCACACGCACGTCGCTCAGGTACTTGTGTTCGGTGTTCATCGAAATGTAGCCGGTGACCAAAGCTTCGATTTCGTCGACCTTGAGTGTCGGGTCGTTCTTGATCAGCGGTACGTCATCGGGCTTGGGATACAGCGCCACCTGGCATTCGTTGGCACGCAGCTTCTGCAGGCGCACGTTGCTGTCGGTGGCGATGGCGAACACCAGCGCATCGGCCGGCGGCTTGCCGCGGAAATAGTCCGGGTTGGGCTTGTAGCGGACCTGGGCGTCCTTGTTGTAACGCTGGAAAATGAATGGGCCGGTGCCGATCGGCTTGCTGTTGAGGTCGCCGGTCTTGCCGGCCTTGAGCAACTGGTCACCGTATTCGGCGGAATAGATCGAGGTGAAGGCCATGGCCATGTCGCGCAGGAAGGGGGCTTCCGGGCGGGTCAGGGTGATCACCACGGTGTGGTCGTCGGTCTTGGTCACCGACTTGAGCAATTCCTTGAAGGCCATGCTCTCGAAGTACGGGTAGCCGACGCTGGTCTTGTCGTGCCACGGATGGGTTGGGTCGAGCTGTCGATTCAGGCTCCACAGCACGTCATCGGCGTTGAACTCGCGGGTTGGCTTGAAGTAGTCGGTGGTGTGGAACTTCACCCCTTCACGCAGGTGGAAGGTGTAGGTCAGCCCGTCCGCTGAAATGTCCCAGCGTTCGGCCAGGGCCGGCTGAATGTCGGTGGTGCCAGGCTTGAAGTCGACCAGACGGTTGAACACCGTCTCGGCCGAGGCATCGGCGGTGACTGCCGTGGTGTACTGGACGATGTCGAAGCCTTCCGGGCTGGCTTCGGTGCACACCACCAGCGGCTTGGCCGCGAGGTTGCCGGCGGCGCCCAGGATGACCGCTGCCAGGGCAGCGCGGAGCGGTAGCGATGTCATGGAAACTCCCTGCTTGCAATGATTCCAGCGTAGCCGCCACGGCCCGGGTTGAAGCGGGCCATGGCGCCATCGGTCAAAGAATGTTGAATGGAATGGTGGTCACCAAGCGGAACTCGTCGAGGCTGCCATCGGCCTGCGCCTTGCTGGCGCGGTGGGCGGTGTAGGTGGCGCGGATGCTGGTGTCCTTGAACGGCCCGCTCTGCACGGCATAGCTGGTGCCGATGCCCCACTCGTAGTGGGTTTCGCCATCCAGGCCGTTGACGTCATAGGCGGTGCCCCGGTAATGGGTGCCGTCGATGCCCCAGCCACGGGCGTTGTACAGGTTGAACTTGAGGCCCGGTACGCCGTACGGCGCCATGTTCAGCACGTAGGAGATCTGCAGGGATTTCTCGTTGGGGCCGTTGAAGTCCGACAGCAGCGAGTTGGCCAGGTAGATGCCGTTGGTTTCGTGCAGGTAGTCGAAATACTCGTTGCCGTTGACTTGCTGCCACGACGCGGTGAGGGTGTGCGCCTGGTGGGTCAGGCCGAACGACAGGCTGTAGGTGTCGTTGTCGATCTCTCCCATCTTCTTGCTGCCTTCGTCCACCGTCTTGTAGTAGTTCAGGCCGGTGGTCAGGGCGAGCACGGCGTTGTCGCCGAGTACATGGCTGGCGCCGAAGTAGTACTGGTTCCAGAAATCGTCGACCTTGGTGGCGTACAGGCTGGTGGTCAGGCTCTTGAACGGCTGGTAATTGACCCCGGCGGTGCTGGCGCGGTCGGTCTCGACGCCGGTGGCGCCATATTCGCTGCGGAACTTGCTCAGGCTCTGTTCGGTGCGTGGCGAAACGCGGTCGAAGGTACCCAGGTCGAGCGACAGGTTGTCGAATTCGGCGCTGTGCAGGAATGCGCCCTGGAAGCTCGACGGCAACGCACGGTTGCCGATGTAGGCGATCATCGGCGTGTCCACTGACTGGCGGCCGACGGTGAGGGTGGTATTGGAGACACGCGCCTTGACGTTGGCCAGGCCCATCTTGCTCCACTGGCCGACCGGGTCGCCGTCGCTGTGGGTGAGCGTCCGGTTGTTCGGGCCGGCGATCGCGGCGCGGCCCTGTTGCAGGGCGATTGCGTTGTAGCCGGCGGCCTCGACGGCAAAGCCGACAGTGCCCTGGGTGAAGCCCGAGCTGTAGTTGAGGATGGTGCCCTGCACCCAGTTGTCGCGGCTGTGGGTGTCGTGGCGGGTGCCGTCGCCCTTGTAGTACTTCCAAAGCGGTGCGCGGGTGGCACGTTCGTGGGCATACCAGTTGCGGGTGCTGCCGGACAGGCTCTGGCCGTCGATGAAGCCGTTGGCCTGGTCCTGTTCGCTGCTGGATTTCAGGCTGAACGGGATGTAGTCCTGGCTCTGGGTGTCGGCCTCTGTCACGGCGGAAAAGGTGCCGATGGATAAGGCCAAAGCGGTCAAGGTGAATAGTCTCAAAGTTAAAGCTCCCTTTCTGTTCTTTTAGTTATCACCTGGCCTTGTGGGCCGGGTTGCTTGCTGCGGTGTTGCCAGGGTTGCCCGGGGTTGCCGGGCAAAATCGGGGGATTTGTGTTGGCTGTGCCGGCCTCTTCGCGGGCACGCCCGCTCCCACAGGTACGGCGCTAATTCCGAACCTAAGGAGCTCCTGTGGGAGCGGGCGAGCCCGCGAAGAGGCCGGCCCTGGTTAACGCCTAATCAACACTCACACCGGAAAAGTCATTGCGCCCGAACGGGCTGACCTTGAAATCGGCCACCTTGATGCTCAACGGCTGGTTCACCGTGGAATGCGCTACCGGGGTGATCGGCACCTGCTGTTTGAGGCGCTGCTGGGCCTGCTGATAAAGCGCCGTGCGTTGCTCGCGGTCGGTCACCTGCTTGGCCTGCTTGACCAGGCGGTCGTATTGCGGGTCGCACCACAGCGAATAGTTGTTGCTGCCGATGGCGTCGCAGTTGTAGAGGGTGCCGAGCCAGTTGTCCGGGTCTCCGTTGTCGCCCGTCCAGCCGATCAGGGCGATGTCGTGTTCGCCACTCTTCATGCGCTTGAGGTATTCGCCCCATTCGTAACTGACGATGCGCACCTTGAAGCCGAGCTTGTCCCAGTCGGCCTGGAGCATCTCGGCCATCAGCTTGGCGTTGGGGTTGTAAGGGCGCTGTACCGGCATGGCCCACAGGGTGATCTCGGTGCCGGGCTTGACCCCTGCCTGATGCAGTAACTGCTTGGCTTTTTCCGGATCGTACGGCGCGTCCTTGAGGCTGTTGTCGTAGGACCACTGGGTTGGCGGCATGGCATTGACTGCCAACTGGCCGGAGTCCTGGTACACCGCCTGGATGATGGCCTGCTTGTTCACCGCCATGTCCATGGCCTGGCGCACTTCGAGGCGGTCGAACGGTGGGTGCTGGGTGTTATAGGCGATATAGCCGAGGTTGAAGCCGGGCTGTTGCATGACCTGCAGCTTGCCGTCGGCCTTGAGCGCCGGCAGGTCGGCCGGGCGCGGGTGCAGGGTGACCTGGCATTCGTTGCGGCGTAGCTTCTGGATGCGCACCGACGGGTCGGTATTGATCGAGAACACCAGGTTGTCGATCTTCACTTCATCAGGCGCCCAGTACTCCTGGTTGCCCTTGAAGCGTATCTGCGAATCCTTCTGGTAACGCTGGAACACGAACGGCCCGGTGCCGATCGGTTGCTGGTTGATGTCGCTGGGGCGCCCGCTGGCCAGCAACGTTTCGGCGTACTCGGCCGAGAGTATCGAGGCGAAGCTCATCGCCAGGTTCTGGATGAACGCGGCATCGACCTTGTTCAGGGTGAACACCACGGTCATGGGGTCGGTCTTCTCGACCCGGGTGATGTTCTTGTCCAGTCCCATGCTGACGAAATATGGGAATTCGGTGGGGTAGGCCTTACGGAACGGCTGGTCCCTGTCGAGCATGCGGTTGAAGGTGAACAGCACGTCATCGGCATTGAAATCACGGCTCGGCGTGAAGGCCTTGTTGGCATGGAACTTCACGCCGGGGCGCAAGTGGAAGGTGTAGCGCAGGCCGTCTTCGGAAACTTCCCACTGGGTCGCCAGTGCCGGGTGCACGGCGGTGCCGCCACGTTCGAACTCCACCAGGCGATTGTAGATCGGCTCGGCGGCGTCGTTGTCGGTGGCGCTGGTGTACTGGGCGGTGTCGAAGCCGGCCGGGCTGCCTTCGGAGCAGAACACCAGGTTCTTGGCCTGAAGGGCAGGGGCCTGGCTCAGCAGGCCAAGGGCGAGCAGGGTCGAAAGGCGAGTGACGTGGCGCATGGCGATTCCTTTTCCAGCTGTTCAAGCCGCTTCGGGGTACGAATGACGGCAACAGTTTCCCGACTCCGTCGCGGGTAGCGTCGGAGGGGGCACGAAATGCTTGGTGGTGAGGCGCACCCGCCGTCGAGGGCGGGTGCGGGGAGCTACCCTATTTATCCACGCTGACGCCGTAGAAACTGTTCAACCCGAACGGGCTGATCTTGAAGTCCTTCACCTTGGCGCTCATCGGTTGGTAGACCGTGGAGTGGGCGATCGGAGTGATCGGCACCTGTTCCTTGAGGATGTGCTGAGCCTTCTGGTACAGCTCGGTGCGCTTGGCCTGGTCAGACGTGGCCTTGGCCTGCTTGATCAGGTCGTCGTAGGGCTTGTAGCACCACTTGGAGAAGTTGTTGCCGTCGACGGCGTCGCAGCCGTACAGGGTGCCGAGCCAGTTGTCCGGGTCACCGTTGTCACCGCTCCAGCCGATCAGCATGGCGCCCTGTTCGCCGCCTTTGGAGCGCTTGATGTACTCGCCCCACTCGTAGCTGACGATCTTCGCTTTGATACCGATCTTGGCCCAGTCGGACTGCAGCATCTCGGCCATCAGCTTGGCGTTGGGGTTGTAGGGGCGCTGCACGGGCATGGCCCACAGGGTGATCTCGGTGCCTTCCTTGATGCCGGCTTCCTTGAGCAGTTGTTTGGCCTTCTCGGGGTCGTACGGTGCGTCCTTGATGCTGGTGTCATACGACCACTGGGTGGGCGGCATGGCGTTGACTGCCAGCTGGCCCGCGCCCTGGTAGACCGATTCGATGATCTTCTTCTTGTCCACGGCCATGTCCAGTGCCTGGCGGACTTGCAGCCGGGCCATCGGGTTAGGCTCGTTGCTGCCCTTGATCTTGTCCATCACGTTGTAGGCGATGTAGCCGAGGTTGAAGCCGGCCTGCTGGGGCATCTGCAGGTTCTTGTCGGCCTTCAGCGGCTCGATGTCGGCCGGCCGCGGGAACAGGGTAACCTGGCACTCGTTCTTCTTCAGCTTCTGCATGCGCACGGAGGCGTCGGTGGAGATGGCGAAGATCAGGTTGTCGATCTTCACATCTTCGGGCTTCCAGTAGTCCCTGTTGCCCTTGAAGCGGATCTGCGCGTCCTTCTGGTACTTGCTGAACACGAACGGGCCGGTGCCGATCGGCTTCTGGTTGATGTCGGCGGCCTTGCCGTCCTTGAGCAATTGCCCGGCGTACTCGGCGGACTGGATGGAGGCGAAGCTCATGGCCAGGTTCTGGATGAACGCGGCGTCCACTTCATTGAGGGTGAACTTCACCGTGTGATCGTCAAGCTTCTCCACCTTGGCGATGTTCTTGTCCATGCCCATGTCGGTGAAGTAAGGGAACTCGGTGGGGTAGGCCTTACGGAACGGGTGATTCTTGTCGAGCATGCGGTTGAAGGTGAACAGCACGTCGTCGGCGTTGAATTCGCGGGTCGGCTTGAAGTAGTCGGTGGTGTGGAACTTCACCCCTTCGCGCAGGTGGAAGGTATAAGTCTTGCCCTCGTCGGCCACGTCCCAGCTGGTCGCCAGGCCCGGGATTACCGCGGTACCGCCGCGTTCGAACTGGGACAGGCGGTTGAACACGGTCTCGGCCGAGGCGTCGAAGTCGGTTCCTGTGGTGTATTGCCCCGGGTCGAAGCCGGCCGGGCTGCCTTCGGAGCAGAACACCAGGCTGGACGCGGCCTGGGCCAATGGAGCACCGGCGAGCAAGCCTGCACCTAGCAGGAACGGAATGACTGCGTGTTTGAGCATGGTGGCCTCATTGTTGTCATTTTTGGGGTTGAGGTGGCCTCGTGAGCCGACCTGCGGATACTTATGCAGGGGGTATTCCCAATGCAACAGGGAGAAGGATAGTTGGCGTCAGAAAAGTAGTACGAGCGTACATGGATGTCGCATTCGTATAACTTTCAGCGAAGTTGAACGTTTGCGCGGGCGAAATGATGGCTTTTTGCTGGATGTTTCAGGGGCGTAAAGTATGTAGGACGCACTTATATAGTGCGTAGGAAAATTCCCAAATTCATGATTTGACGCGATCACTGTGGGAGCGGGCTTGCCCGCGAACACGGGCGAAGCCCGTGCCATCCACCGCGGTGGCTTCTTCGCGGGCACGCCCGCTCCCACAGAGTCTTGCCAGTCTCTTACTGCATCTGCACTTCGATCAGGCCATCGGCATTCATGCTGACTTCACTGGTACCCGCCTCGATATCCGGCGCAGGCGCTGCCTCGTCCGCACCTTTGGCCATCATCGCCATTGGCGCGCTACGCAGGTAAGGGCGCGGGTAACCGGAGCTGTTCAGATTCAGGCTGACCACTTTATAGCCCTTGCCGCCCAGTGCCTCGGTGGCCAGCTGTGCGCGGGCCTTGAATGCATTGACCGCATCCTTGAGCAGTTCATCCTCGCTGGCCTTGCGCGTGGCCGGGGCGATGGAAAAGTCCATGCTGCCCATCTTCAGGTCCTGCAGCAGGTCGGCGGTGAGCTGGGACAGGGCCGGGAAATCGGCACCTTCCAGGCGCAGCTCGGCGCGCTCACGCCAGCCGGTGATCTTCTGCCCCTTGCTGTCATACACCGGGTAGCTGTTGCGGCTGCCCTGGCTGATTTTCACGTCCTTGACCTGGCGCGCCTGCTGCACGGCCTTGTTCATGGTTTCGGTGATTTGCTTGGCGAGCTTGCCGGGGTCGGTATTCTGCGCTTCGCTGTAGAGGGTCACGACCATCAGGTCGCGCGCCACTTCCTTGCTGACTTCGGCGCGCAGCGATACCTGGTTGTAGCGCGGCTCGTCGGCCGCCAGGGCCGGCAGGCTGGCGAGCAGGCCAAAGGACAGGATCAGGGCCGCGCCGCGACGTGGAATGTGCATGTGTTACTCCTTGGCAATGATAGGCGTGGGTTGAGGTCATCCTTTTCCACGCATGGCCCATCAGACCGGAACCCGTGTAGCTGGTTCAAAAGTGCCACCATGAACATGTGACAAAGTGTGGCGCTTTGCCGCATCGCTGCAGTGGGGCGCCCGGCTTCGGTATACTCCAGCCGATTTTACTGGAGCACACATCGGGAGAGCGCATGCTCGCCGCCGCACAACCGTTGTCCGCAACACGCCAGAACCTCTGGCGCCTGACTGTCATTCGCGTTCTGGTCCTGGCCGCCCAGGCAGGCTCCGTGGGCGTCGCCTACTGGACCGACCTGCTGTCGCTGCCGTGGCTTTCGCTGGCTGCTACCCTGGCCCTGTCGTCGCTGCTCTGCGCCTTCACCGCCCTGCGCCTGCGCCTGTCGCTGCCGGTCACCGAGACCGAATATGCCTTGCAGCTGGCCTGCGACCTGCTGATCCACAGTGCCTTGCTGTACTACTCGGGTGGCTCGACCAACCCGTTCGTGTCCTATTACCTGGTGCCGCTGGCCATCGCTGCGGTGACCTTGCCGTGGCTGTATTCGCTGATCCTCTCGGGCATCGCCCTGACCGCCTACAGCCTGCTGCTGGTGCAGTTCTACCCGCTCGAGGGGCTGCCGATGGCGCGGGACAAGATGCAGGTCTACGGCATGTGGCTGAGTATCGCCCTGGCCGCCGCCGTGATCACCTTCTTTGCCGCGCGCATGGCCGAAGAACTGCGCCGTCAGGAGCAACTGCGCTCCGAGCGCCGCGAAGAAAGCCTGCGTGACGAACAGTTGCTGGCCGTGGCCACCCAGGCTGCCGGCGCGGCCCACGAACTGGGCACACCCTTGGCGACCATGAGCGTGCTGCTCAATGAAATGCGCCAGGACCACACCGACCCACTGCTTCAGGAAGACCTGCAGATCCTTCAGGACCAGGTCAAGCTGTGCAAGGAAACCCTGCAGCAACTGGTGCGCGCCGCCGAGGCCAACCGCCGTCTGGCGGTGGTCGAACAGGACGTCACCGCCTGGCTCGACGAAGCGTTGAACCGCTGGCACCTGATGCGCCCGGAGGCCAGCTACCGCTTCCAGCGCCTGCGCGACGGTCTGGTACCGCGCCTGACGCCGCCACCGGACCTGACCCAGGCGCTGCTGAACCTGTTGAACAATGCCGCCGATGCCTGCCCCGATGACCTGCAGGTCACCCTGGACTGGGACGCCCAGGACATCCTGATCAGCATCCGCGACCATGGCCCCGGTGTACCGCCGGCCATCGCCGAAGCAATCGGCAAACCCTTCATTACCACCAAAGGCAAAGGCTTCGGCCTGGGCCTGTTCTTGAGCAAGGCCAGCGTGACCCGTGCGGGCGGTTCGGTGAAACTCTATAGTCATGAACAGGGTGGCACCCTGACCGAACTGCGCCTGCCCCATGGCAAGCGAGGAGATGAATGATGAGCGAAGAAAACCAGGTCGAAGGCGAAGAGCTGCCGCACCTGTTGCTGGTGGACGATGACGCCACCTTTACTCGGGTCATGGCCCGGGCCATGAGCCGCCGCGGTTTCCGTGTGAGCACTGCCAGCTCTGCCGAGGAAGGCCTGCTTCTGGCCCAGCAGGACCTGCCGGACTACGCCACGCTGGACCTCAAGATGGAAGGCGACTCGGGCCTGGTGCTGCTGCCCAAGCTGCTGCAGCTGGACCCGGAGATGCGCGTGGTGATCCTGACCGGTTACTCGAGCATCGCCACCGCCGTCGAGGCGGTCAAGCGCGGCGCCTGCAACTACCTGTGCAAGCCGGCCGACGCCGACGACGTGCTGGCGGCACTGCTGTCGGAACATGCCGACCTGGACTCGCTGGTGCCGGAAAACCCGATGTCGGTGGACCGCCTGCAGTGGGAGCACATCCAGCGCGTGCTGAATGAGCACGAGGGCAATATCTCCGCTACTGCGCGGGCGCTGGGCATGCACCGTCGCACCCTGCAGCGCAAATTGCAGAAGCGCCCCGTTCGGCGCTGATCCGGCGTTGGCTTCTTCGCGGGCATGCCCGCTCCCACAAGGGTCGCATATCCCCTGTGGGGCGTGCCCGCGAAGAGGCAGGTGCAGTCAGAAACATGTTTAAAGTCCTGCTCGATCCCCGCAATTCCTGACGCGTTGGCGTATCATTAGCCGCCTAACGGCAACCCCATCAGGACCGCTTGCGCATGCTCGCCCTTCTTATCCAGACGCTGAACATCACGGCCCCCGTCTTCGCCATGCTGTTCATGGGCGTGCTGCTCAAACGTATCCACCTGATCGACGACAACTTCAACCGCGTCGCCTCGCAGCTGGTGTTCAACGTCTGCATGCCAGCGTTGCTGTTCCTGGGCATCTACCACGCCGACCTGGCCACCGCGGTACAGCCCAGGGTCATCCTCTACTTCGTGGTCGCCACCCTGGTCGGCTTTGCCGTGGCCTGGGGCATGGCCATCTGGCGCAGCCCTCTGGCCGACCGTGGCATCTACACCCAGGGTGCGTTCCGCGGCAACAACGGCGTGATCGGCCTGGCCCTGGCTGCGAGCCTCTATGGCGATTACGGCATCTCCCTGGGGGCGGTGCTCGCCGGGCTGGTGATCCTCATGTACAACTCCCTGTCGGCGGTGGTGCTGGCGGTGTACAGCCCGGACCTCAAGTCCGACCCGTGGAGCATCTGCAAGAGCATCCTGAGCAATCCGCTGATCATCAGTGTGCTGGTGGCCACGCCCTTGGCCTACGGCCAGGTGCCGCTGCCGAACTGGCTGCTGACGTCTGGCGACTACCTGGCGCAGATGACCCTGCCGCTGGCGCTGATCTGCATCGGTGGCACCCTGTCATTGGCGGCCCTGCGCGACAGCGGCAGGCTGGCCATCGATGCGAGCCTGGTGAAGATGGTCCTGCTGCCGCTGATCGGCACCTTGGGTGCCTGGTTGTGCGGCTTCCGGGGGGCCGAGCTGGGCATCCTGTTCCTCTACATCGGCAGCCCGACGGCGGCGGCCAGCTACGTCATGGCTCGCGCCGCCAACGGCAACCATGAACTGGCGGCCTCGATCATCGTGATAACCACGTTAATGGCGGCGATCACCACCAATATTGGTATTTTCATCTTGCAGTGGGGCGGATGGATCTAGATCCTTGACTGCAAAACAACAGCAACAACACTGCCTCACTGAGCCAAAGGACACTTCATGCAAGACCAGAGCACGCCCGAGCCGCTGAAGCGCGGGCTGAAGAATCGCCATATCCAGCTGATTGCGCTGGGTGGCGCCGTCGGTACCGGGCTGTTTCTGGGCATCGCCCAGACCATCCAGCTGGCGGGTCCCGCCGTTTTGCTGGGCTACGCCATCGCCGGCCTGATGGCTTTCCTCATCATGCGCCAATTGGGAGAGATGGTGGTCGAGGAGCCTGTCGCCGGCAGCTTCAGCCACTTCGCCCACCAATACTGGAGCGAGTTCGCCGGGTTCGTTTCCGGTTGGAACTATTGGGTGGTTTACGTGCTGGTCGGCATGGCCGAGCTCACGGCCGTGGGTATCTATGTGCAGTACTGGTGGCCGGCGTTCCCGACCTGGGCCACGGCGGCGATCTTCTTCGTGGTGATCAACCTGATCAACCTCACCCAGGTGAAGGTCTATGGCGAAATGGAGTTCTGGTTCGCCTTGGTCAAGGTGGTAGCGATCGTCAGCATGATCGGTTTCGGCGCCTGGATGCTCGCCAGCGGCCACGGCGGCCCGGATGCCAGCGTGGCCAACCTGTGGCAGTACGGCGGGTTCTTCCCCAATGGTGTGACCGGGCTGGTGATGGCGCTGGCGGTGATCATGTTCTCCTTCGGTGGCCTGGAGCTGGTCGGCATTACCGCCGCCGAGGCCGACAACCCGCGCCAGAGCATCCCCAAGGCAACCAACCAGGTGGTCTACCGCATCCTGATCTTCTACATCGGTGCCCTGGCCGTGCTGCTGTCGCTGTACCCTTGGCAGAAGGTGGTGCAAGGCGGCAGCCCGTTCGTGATGATCTTCCACGAACTGGACAGCGACCTGGTGGCGACCATCCTCAACATCGTGGTGTTGACCGCTGCGTTGTCGGTGTACAACAGCTGTGTGTACGCCAACAGTCGCATGCTGTTCGGCCTGGCCAGCCAAGGTGATGCGCCGCGCCAGTTGCTCAAGGTCAGCCGCAGCGGCGTGCCCCTGACGGCATTGGCTGTTTCAGCCTTTGCGACCGGCATGTGCGTGCTGATCAACTACCTGATGCCTGGCGAGGCGTTCGGCCTGCTGATGGCGTTGGCGGTGTCGGCGCTGGTGATCAACTGGGCCAGCATCAGCATCACCCACCTGAAGTTCCGCAAGGCCAAGTTGGCGGCCGGGGTCAACCCGTTCTACCAGAGCTGGGGGCACCCGCTGACCAACTACCTGTGCCTGGCGTTCATCGTGCTGATTCTGGTGGTGATGTACCTGACCCCGCCGATCCGCATCTCGGTGATGCTGATCCCTGCGTGGATTGCAGTGCTGTGGGTGGCCTTCAAGTTGAAGAAGGCTCGGCAGGGAAGATAGTCAAAGCAGGCCTGGCCTGTCAGTGCTGCCTGCGCCAGGCTCGGGCGGTGGTGTACAGCAACACCGTGCCCAGCACCGGCAGCACATAGAACAGCATCAACCGCTCCAGCCGCCCGGCCAGTGGCATGCCCATGGTGAAGGCTGCCACATGCAGGCCATAGACCAGGTACAGGCAGAGGAATACCAGCCCCTCGCTGCGGGTGATCCGGTAGCCCGAATAGAACACCGGCAGGCTCAGGGCCGCGACACCCAGCATCACCGGCAGGTCGAATGCCAGCGCATTGGGCGAGATGGTCAGCGGCTCGGGTGTTATCAGTGCGGTCAGGCCGAGCACACCCAGCAAGTTCAACAGATTACTGCCGATCACCGTGCCGACGGCAATCTCCCGCTCGCCGCGAATGGCGGCAATCAGCGCGGCGGCAAGCTCGGGCAGGGATGTACACACGGCGACCACCGTCAGGCCGATGACCCGCTCGGACAGTCCGAGATCGGTGGCCACTTCAATGGCCGCCTCCAGCAGCAGGTGTCCGGCCAGGCTCAACAGGCCAAGGCCGAACAGCACCTGTAGCAGCGCCCCGGACCAGAAGCGCCCAGCGCGCGCTGCGCTGGCATCCTGGGCCGGATAGGTGCGAGCATAATGGCGCGATTGGTGCCAGAGCATGGCCAGGTAGCCCGCCAGGGCGAGCAGCAACAGCAACCCTTCGGCCCGGCCCAGGTGGCCATTGCCACAGAGCGCATAGACCAGGGCGCTGGCGGCAATCATCAGCGGGATGTCCAGGCGCACCAGCTGGCGCGATACCCGCAGTGGAATGATCAGCGCGGCCAGGCCGAGGATGACCAGTACGTTGAAGATGTTGCTGCCGATCACGCTGCCCACGGCCACGTCGGGCGCACCTTGATAGGCGGCTTGCAGGCTCACGGTCAACTGCGGTGCGGTACTGCCGAAGGCCACCAGGCTAAGGCCGATGATCAAGGGGCGCACGCGCAGGCGTTCGGCCAGGCGCAGCGCCGCACGCACCAGCAGTTCGGCACCGGCGATCAGCAGCAGCAGGGCAGCGCCCATTTGCAGCAGGCTGAAGGTGGGGAGGGTGGCCAGGTCGAAAATGATGGGGCTCCAGTCAGGGCAGGTGGCAGGTCAATCGCTCAGACCTTGTACCCGGACGCGCGCCGTTCCGCTACGGAGCATGCCGATTTTTTCTGCTGCAGCACGTGACAGGTCGATCAGTCGGCCTCGGGTATGCGGGCCGCGGTCGTTGATGCGGACCACCACGCTGCGATCGTTGGCCAGGTTGGTGACCAGCACACGGCTGCCGAATGGCAGGCTGCGGTGGGCGGCAGTGAGGCCGTGCTGGTTGAACGGTTCGCCGCTGGCAGTGCGTTTGCCGTGGTGGCGCGAGCCGTAGTAGGACGCGGTGCCGGTTTCGTTGTAACCGCGGGGGTCGATGTCGTGGCTGGCGCAGCCGGCCAGGAAGGAGAACAGGGCCAGGGTGCCGAGGGAACGTTTTAGCAAGTCAGGTGCTCTCCTATATGGCCATTCGCGGGCGCGCCCGCTCCCACAGGTACATCGCCGCATGTGATAGCGGCGCTGCACCTGTGGGAGCGGGCGTGCCCGCGAACGAGGGCGAAGCCCTCGCAAGATTCAGAGGGGTAAAACAATCACCCTTCGAGCTTGGCCTTGAGCAATTGGTTCACCTGCCCCGGGTTGGCCTTGCCTTTGGAGGCCTTCATCGCCTGGCCGACGAAGAAGCCGAACATCTTGCCGCGCTTGGCCTCGTCAGCGGCACGATATTGTTCGACCTGTTCGGCGTTGGAAGCGAGCACTTCGTCGAGCATCTTGTCGATCGCACCGGTGTCGGTCACCTGCTTGAGGCCCTTGCTTTCGATGATGCTGTCGGCATCGCCTTCGCCCGCTGCCATTGCCTCGAACACGGTCTTGGCAATCTTGCCGCTGATGGTGTTGTCGCGAATGCGCAGCAGCATGCCACCCAGGTGTGCGGCGCTGACCGGCGCCTGGTCGATCTCGATGCCCAGCTTGTTCAGCAGGCTGCCCAGCTCGACCATGACCCAGTTGGCGGCCAGCTTGGCGTCGCCACCGATCTTCGCCACTTCTTCGAAGTAATCCGCCTGTTCGCGGCTGGAAGCCAGCACGTTTGCGTCGTAGGCCGACAGGCCGTACTGGCTCTGGAAGCGTTCGACCTTTTGCGGTGGCAGCTCCGGCAGGCCGGCGCGGACGGTTTCGAGGAAGCTGTCCTCGATCACCACCGGCAGCAGGTCCGGGTCGGGGAAGTAACGGTAGTCGTTGGCCTCCTCCTTGCTGCGCATGGAGCGGGTCTCGTCCTTGTTCGGGTCGTACAGGCGGGTTTCCTGCACCACTTTGCCGCCGTCCTCGATCAGGTCGATCTGGCGCTGGATCTCGCTGTTGATCGCGCGCTCGATGAAGCGGAACGAGTTGACGTTCTTGATCTCGCAGCGGGTGCCGAATTCGGCCTGGCCTTTCGGGCGGATCGACACGTTGCAGTCACAGCGCAGCGAGCCTTCGGCCATGTTGCCGTCGCAGATACCCAGGTAGCGCACCAGCGCGTGGATAGCCTTGACGTAGGCCACGGCTTCCTTGGCGCTGCGCATGTCCGGCTCGGAGACGATTTCCAGCAGTGGCGTGCCGGCGCGGTTCAGGTCGATGCCGGTAGAGCCGCTGAAGTCTTCGTGCAGGCTCTTGCCGGCATCTTCCTCAAGGTGGGCACGGGTGACGCCGATGCGCTTGATGGTGCCGTCTTCCAGGGCGATGTCCAGGTGGCCCTTGCCGACGATCGGCAGGTCCATCTGGCTGATCTGGTAGCCCTTGGGCAGGTCCGGGTAGAAGTAGTTCTTGCGCGCGAATACGTTGCGCTTGCCGATTTCGGCATCGATCGCCAGGCCGAACATGCAGGCCATGCGCACGGCTTCCTGGTTCAGCACCGGCAGTGCGCCTGGCATCCCCAGGTCAACCAGGCTGGCCTGGGTGTTCGGCTCGGAGCCGAAGGTGGTGGCGCTGCCGGAGAAGATCTTCGACTGGGTGGACAGCTGGGTATGAATCTCCAGCCCGATCACAACTTCCCATTGCATGTGTGAATTCCTCAGAAGCCGTTAGGGGCGCGGGTGTGCCAGTCGGTGACTTGCTGGTAACGGTGCGCGACGTTGAGCAAGCGGCCTTCCTGGAAGTACGGTGCCAGCAGCTGCACGCCGACCGGCAGGCCATCGACGAAGCCGGCTGGCATCGACAGGCCTGGCAGGCCCGCCAGGTTGGCGGTGATGGTGTAGACGTCTTCCAGGTAGGCGGCGACCGGGTCGCTGCTCTTGGCGCCAAGCTTCCAGGCCGGGTTCGGCGTGGTCGGGCCGAGGATCAGGTCGACCTCGGCGAAGGCGGCCATGAAGTCGTTCTTGATCAGGCGGCGGATCTGCTGCGCCTTGATGTAGTAAGCGTCGTAGTAGCCGGCCGACAGGGCGTAGGTGCCGACCATGATGCGGCGCTGCACTTCGGTACCGAAGCCTTCGCCACGGGAACGCTTGTACAGGTCGGTCAGGTCTTTCGGCTCTTCGCAGCGGTAGCCGAAGCGCACACCGTCGAAGCGCGACAGGTTGGAGGAGGCTTCTGCTGGTGCGATCACGTAGTACGCCGGAATGGCATGCTGCATGTTCGGCAGGCTGATTTCCTTGACCACCGCACCGAGCTTTTCCAGCTCCTTGACGCTGGCCTGGACCAGCTCGGCAATGCGCGGGTCGAGGCCGGCACCGAAGTACTCCTTCGGCAGGCCGATGCGCAGGCCCTGCAGCGAGCCGTTGAGGGCGGCGCTGTAGTCCGGCACAGGCTCGTCGATGCTGGTGGAGTCCTTGGCATCGAAGCCGGCCATGCCTTGCAGCAGCAGGGCACAGTCTTCGGCGGTACGTGCCAGCGGGCCACCTTGGTCGAGGCTCGAGGCGTAGGCGATCATGCCCCAGCGCGATACACGACCGTACGTCGGCTTGAGGCCGGTGAGGTTGGTCAGTGCCGCCGGCTGGCGGATCGAGCCGCCGGTGTCGGTGCCGGTGGTGGCCGGCAGCAGGCGTGCGGCCACGGCAGCGGCCGAGCCCCCCGACGAACCGCCGGGTACGTGCTCGAGGTTCCACGGGTTCTTCACCGCGCCGTAGTGGCTGGATTCGTTGGCCGAACCCATGGCGAACTCGTCCATGTTGGTCTTGCCCAGGGTGACCATGCCGGCTTCGGCCAGCTTGGCGACCACGGTCGCGTCGTACGGTGCCTTGAAGTTGTCGAGCATCTTCGAGCCGCAGCTGGTGCGCACGCCGAGGGTGCAGAACAGGTCCTTGTGGGCAATCGGTGCGCCGAGCAGTGCACCGTTCTCGCCAGCGGCGCGACGGGCGTCGGCAGCACGCGCCTGGCCCAGGGCCAGCTCTTCGGTGACGCTGATGAAACTGTTGATCTGTGGGTCGATCTGCTTGACGCGCGCCAGCAGGGCGCCGGTCAGCTCTTCGGAGGAAAACGACTTGTCGGCGAGTCCGCGGGCGATCTCGGCCAGGGTCAATTCATGCATGGCAGGCTCTATCCCTTACTCGATGACTTTCGGAACCAGGTACAGACCGCTTTCGGTCATTGGCGCGATGGCCTGGTAGGCGTCGCGCTGGTTGCTTTCGGTGACCTGGTCGGGACGCAGGCGCTGGCTGGCCTCCAGGGGGTGGGCCAGGGGCTCGATGCCGTTGGTGTCGACCGCTTGCATCTGGTCGACCAGGCCGAGAATGCTGTTCAGGGCGTCAGTAATGCGTGGCAGTTCGCCTTCATTCAGGCCCAGACGGGCCAGATGGGCAATCTTTTCCACGTCGCTGCGTTCAAGCGCCATGGTGATCTCCAGGGGAAACAAAGAACCGAATAGGGTCCGCGGTGAGGAACATGTCAGCATTTTGGCGGTCCAACGGCCGCGATCATCTGCTGGCGTGCTCGGAAAAACAGCCAATTTAACATATTGGCTCCTTGCCCAAAATCCCTGCCATTGTTAGAGTTTGCCGCACTTTTTTACCCACGCTTTCCCCAGGGTCACTTTCCCATGTTCAAGAAACTGCGTGGCATGTTTTCCAGCGATCTTTCCATCGACCTGGGGACTGCCAACACCCTTATTTACGTGCGTGAGCGCGGTATCGTCCTGAATGAGCCCTCGGTTGTTGCCATCCGTACCCACGGCAACCAGAAAAGCGTCGTCGCCGTCGGTACCGAAGCCAAGCGCATGCTGGGCCGCACGCCTGGCAACATTGCTGCCATTCGTCCGATGAAGGACGGCGTCATCGCCGACTTCAGCGTTTGTGAAAAAATGTTGCAGTACTTCATCAACAAGGTTCACGAAAACAGCTTCCTGCAGCCCAGCCCGCGCGTGCTGATCTGCGTGCCGTGCAAATCGACCCAGGTAGAGCGCCGCGCCATTCGCGAGTCGGCCCTGGGTGCCGGTGCCCGTGAAGTGTTCCTGATCGAAGAGCCAATGGCCGCTGCCATCGGTGCCGGCCTGCCGGTCGAAGAAGCCCGTGGCTCGATGGTCGTCGATATCGGTGGCGGCACCACCGAAATCGCACTGATCTCGCTGAACGGCGTGGTCTATGCCGAGTCCGTCCGGGTTGGCGGCGACCGCTTCGACGAAGCCATCGTCACCTATGTGCGCCGCAACTACGGCAGCCTGATCGGCGAATCCACCGCCGAGCGTATCAAGCAGGAAATCGGCACCGCCTACCCGGGCGGCGAGGTGCGCGAGGTCGATGTGCGCGGCCGCAACCTGGCCGAGGGCGTACCACGCGCCTTCACCCTGAACTCCAACGAAGTCCTGGAAGCCCTGCAGGAATCCCTGGCGACCATCGTCCAGGCGGTCAAGAGCGCCCTGGAACAGTCGCCACCGGAGCTGGCCTCCGACATCGCCGAGCGCGGCCTGGTGCTGACCGGTGGTGGCGCGCTGCTGCGTGACCTCGACAAACTGCTGGCGCAGGAAACCGGCCTGCCGGTGATCGTCGCCGAAGACCCGCTGACCTGTGTCGCCCGTGGCGGTGGTCGCGCCCTGGAGATGATGGACAAGCACGCGATGGACCTGCTCTCCAGCGAGTGATCCCCCGCTGCTTTCGAAAGCCCGGTTTACAGGTAGCACGCGCAGTGCTACCTGTATGCGCTGGCTGGCGTCCATCGCGGCGTCGTTTCCGTCAACCCGCAACCAGGCTGGTGCGTTGTCCCATGTCCAATGACCTCCTGAGTCGTCCACGAGGAACGGCCCATTAAACCGCTTTTCTCCAAGGGCCCTTCGCTGGGCGTTCGCCTGCTGGTACTGGTAGTGCTGTCGGTCGCGCTGATGGTTGTCGACGCGCGTTTCGACGTGCTCAAGCCGGTGCGCAGCCAGATGGGCCTGGTGCTCATGGAATCGTACTGGATCACCGACCTGCCGCAGCGGATGTGGCAAGGCGTGGCCGGCCAGTTCGGCAGCCGCACCGAGCTGATCGCTGAAAACGAAAAACTCAAGACCGAAGCCCTGCTGCTTCAAGGGCGCCTGCAGAAGCTGGCGGCCCTGACGGAGCAGAACGTGCGGTTGCGTGAGTTGCTCAACTCCTCGGCGCTGGTCAACGAAAAGGTCGAAGTGGCCGAGCTGATCGGCGTCGACCCCAATCCGTTCACCCACCGCATTCTGATCAACAAGGGTGAGCGCGATGGTGTATTCCTGGGGCAGCCGGTACTCGATGCCCGTGGCCTGATGGGCCAGGTGGTCGAGCTGATGCCGTATACCTCGCGGGTCCTGCTGTTGACCGACACGACCCACAGCATTCCGGTGCAGGTCAACCGCAACGGCCTGCGCGCCATCGCCAGCGGCACCGGCAACCCGGAGCGTCTCGAGTTGCGCCATGTCGCCGACACCGCCGACATCAAGGAAGGTGACCTGCTGGTGAGCTCTGGCATGGGCCAGCGTTTCCCGGCCGGCTACCCGGTGGCCACGGTCAACGAAGTGATCCACGATTCCGGCCAGCCGTTTGCCATCGTCCGCGCCATTCCAACCGCCGCGCTCAACCGCAGCCGCTACATGTTGCTGGTGTTCAGTGACCGCCGTACACCGGAGCAGCGTGCCACCGAAGCAGCCATCGCCCAGGAAGAGGCCGATCGCAAGGGCACTGGCCAACCTGCTGCCAATGCCGAGCAGCCGGCAGTTGCCCCAGCCCCGGCACAGCCAGCCGGGCCGGCCGCTACGGGTCAGGCGCCTGCGGCCCCGGCTGCAGCGCCCGGCAGCCCTGCCGCCGCGCCTGCGGCCCCCGCCCATCCCCGGAGACAATGATGGCCAAGTCGCGCCGTAATCACGGTTGGGTCATCTGGCTGACGTTCGCCATCGGCCTGCTGCTCAGCGTTTCACCCATGCCGCAGTTCCTTGAAGTGTTCCGGCCCATGTGGCTGGCGATGCTGGTGTCGTTCTGGACCTTGAACGTGCCAGGCAAGGTTGGCATGACCACCGCTTTCATTCTGGGGCTGGCCGAGGACGTACTGTACGGCACCTTGCTGGGGCAGAACGCGCTCATCCTCACGCTCATCACGTTCCTCGTGCTGTCGCTGCAGCAGCGCCTGCGCATGTTCCCGCTGTGGCAGCAGAGCCTGGTGATCCTGGTGATCTTCGGTATCGCCCAGCTGATCCAGCTGTGGCTCAGTGCGCTCACCGGCAATCGCCTGCCAACCCTGGCGCTGGTCTGGCCAGCCGTGATCAGTGCCTTGCTCTGGCCATGGATCAGCTTCGCCCTGCGCGACCTGCGCCGACGTTTGCGCATCAACTGACGGCGCTGCCACTGACAGGGAGATGTCCAGATGAAACCACTCTACCTCGCCTCCGGCTCACCGCGCCGGCGTGAACTGCTCGGCCAGATCGGCGTGCCGTTCACTGTTGTCAGTGCGCCCATCGATGAAACGCCACTGCCCGGCGAAGGCATTCCAGACTATGCCTTGCGCTTGGCGCGTGCCAAGGCTGCCGCCGGTTTCGCCAGGCTGGACGGACCAGGCGTGGTGTTGGGGGCTGACACGGTGGTGTCTTCTCTCGGAGAAATCCTCGGTAAACCGCGTGACCGTGACGACGCCTTGGCCATGCTCGCCAAGCTTTCCGGCGACCGCCATCAGGTGATCACGGCCGTGGCCGTGACCGATGGAACGCGTTGGGAAGAAGCATGCGTCGGTACCCATGTGTATTTTCGCGAAATCAGCCCTGAAGAAGCGCAGCGCTACTGGGAAACCGGCGAGCCACTGGACAAGGCAGGCGGCTACGCGATTCAGGGGTTGGGTGCAGTCTTCGTGCAGCAGCTTGAGGGCAGCTACTCGGCCGTGGTCGGCCTTCCGCTGTTCGAAACCGCCCGCTTGCTCGCGGCGTTTTCGATCCCATGCTGGCAGCAACATGGGGTATCGGCACAGCGCTAGCCAGACATCCGATAGCGATCCATCATTACCCGAGACCTTTGACGAGAGCCTGCCATGAGTGAAGAGATCCTGATCAACATCACCCCGATGGAATCACGCGTGGCGGTGGTGGAAAACGGGGTGCTGCAGGAAGTGCATGTCGAGCGCACCCAGCGTCGCGGCATCGTCGGCAATATCTACAAGGGCAAGGTCGTGCGGGTGCTGCCGGGCATGCAGGCGGCTTTCGTCGACATCGGCCTGGAGCGCGCGGCGTTCATCCATGCGTCGGAAATATCCCAGCGCGAAGGCTCGGCGGTGGAGAACATCACCGCACTGGTGCACGAGGGCCAGGCCCTGGTGGTGCAGGTGACCAAAGATCCGATCGGCACCAAGGGTGCGCGCCTGACCACGCAGCTGTCGATCCCCTCGCGTTACCTGGTGTACATGCCACGCAGCAGCCATGTCGGCATTTCGCTGAAGATCGAAGACGAAGCCGAACGCGAGCGCCTCAAGCAGGTGGTCAGCGACTGTATGGACAGCGAGAACATCAAGGACGCAGGGGGCTTCATCCTGCGCACCGCTGCCGAGGGGGCGCGGGCTGAAGAAATCCTCCAGGACATCCGTTACCTGCGCCGCCTGTGGGAGCAGATCGGCAGCCAGATCCAGACCTGCGGCGCGCCCACGGTCATTTATGAAGACCTCGGCCTGGCCTTGCGCACGCTGCGTGACCTGGTCAACCCGAAGATCGAGAAGATTCGTATCGATTCGCGGGAAACCTTCCAGAAAACCACGCAGTTCGTCGCCGAGCTGATGCCGGAGATCGCTGATCGCCTGGAGCATTATCCAGGCGAGCGGCCAATCTTCGACCTGTACGGGGTCGAGGACGAAATCCAGCGCGCCCTGGAGCGCAAGGTGCCGCTCAAGTCCGGCGGCTACCTGGTGGTCGACCCGGCCGAAGCGATGACTACCATTGACGTCAATACCGGTGCGTTCGTCGGCCACCGCAACCTGGAAGAAACCATCTTCAAGACCAACCTCGAAGCCGCCACGGCCATCGCTCGGCAGCTGCGCCTGCGCAACATCGGCGGGATCATCATCATCGACTTCATCGACATGGAAGACGAAGAGCACCAGCGCCAGGTGCTGCGCACCCTGGAAAAGCAGCTGGAGCGGGATCATGCCAAGACCAACATCATCGGCATCACCGAGCTGGGCCTGGTGCAGATGACCCGCAAGCGCACCCGTGAAAGCCTCGAACAGGTTCTCTGCGAGCCATGCATCGCCTGTCAGGGGCGCGGCAAGCTGAAGACTCCCGAGACCATCTGTTACGAGATCTTCCGCGAGATCCTCCGCGAAGCCCGTGCCTACCAGGCTGAGGGTTATCGTGTGCTGGCCAATCAGAAGGTGGTCGATCGCCTGCTGGACGAAGAGTCCGGCAACGTTGCCGAACTGGAGACCTTCATTGGCCGAACCATTCGCTTTCAGGTCGAGTCGATGTATTCGCAGGAACAATACGATGTGGTGCTGCTCTGAGGCTTTCTGATACCCGCCCCGGATGGCGCTGGCTGGCAAGCCCGGCACGTCGGGCCATCATGGATAAACGACCTGGAGGGCCATGGCCATGGGACGTCTGAACCGCGTTCTTGTCGCCTTGACCCGTTGGGGGCTGGGCATCTGTGCCTTGCTCACGGTGCTGGTGGCATTGTATGTCAGCCTCGGTCGCGAGCTGGTGCCGCTGGTGGCCGAATACCGTGGCGATGTCGAGAGCAAGGCTGAACAGGCGCTTGGTCTACCCGTGCATGTCGGGGCGCTGGAAGGGCGCTGGAGCGGCCTGGCGCCGGTGTTGCGCGTGCGTGACCTGCAACTGGGCGAGGGCGCATCGGCCCTGCGCCTGGATGACGTCAAGGTGGTACCGGACCTGTGGGCCAGCCTGACCTCCCGCGAAGTGCGCCTGGCGCGCATCGAACTCGGTGGCCTGCAACTGATTCTGCGCGAGGACGAGCAGGGTGGCTGGGCCCTTGAAGGGTTGCCAAAAAAGGATGACGCGCCGCTGGATCCTGCCGAGTTGCTGCAGCGCTTGCGTCAATTGGGCCGCATCGATGTGTTCGACAGCCAGGTCACCTTGCAGCCCTGGCAGCGTGACCCGTTGACCCTTACCTATGTCAGCGTCGGCCTGCAAGCCGGGGCTTCACGCCAGGCCCTCGACCTGCGGGCGACCTTGCCCGACGGCCAGCCGCTGGCGCTCAATCTGCGCAGCCGGGCAAATGCCAAAGCCTGGCGCGATGGCGCGGTCGAGGCTTACCTGAGCCTGCCGCAAAGCGACTGGGCGCGGTGGTTGCCTCCCGCTTTGCTGGGCCAGTGGCGGGCGGAAGCGCTGAAGGCCGGTGGCGAGTTCTGGGTCGACTGGAGCAAGGGCCAGTTGCAGCAGGCAGTGGTGCGCCTCAATGCACCGCAACTGCGCGGTGCCTACGCCGAGCGCAAGGCGGTGGCCCTGGACAACCTCGCGTTGACCGCCTGGTTCCAGCGCCGGGATCAGGGTTTCGATGTGCTGGTGGATTCACTCGCGGCGAGCATCGGCAAGAGCCGCTGGGAATCGCACCTGCAAGTGAACCAGCGCCTGGGCGACGACCCGGCCGACGAAACCTGGCAGGTGCAGGCCGACCGCCTTGACCTCACCCCGTTGACCCCGCTGATCGATGCCCTGGCACCCTTGTCGGACAAGCTCATGGCCGTGGTCGATGGGCTGAACGTCACCGGGGCGCTGCGCAACGTTCGGCTGGAAGCACGGCCAAACGCCGAGGGCGACCAGCGGCTGCAGTTCGCCGCCAACCTGGAGAGGGTCGGTTTCGATGCCTATCATGGCGCACCGGCAGCTGGCAATGTCAGCGGCAGCATCAGCGGCGACCTCGGGCATGGCGAGCTGCGGCTGGATACTGACGCATTCATGCTGCACCTGTACCCGATCTTCGCCAAACCCTGGCAATACCAGAAGGCCAATGCGCGCCTGACCTGGGCGCTCGACAAGCATGGTTTCACCCTCATCGCCCCCTACCTCAAGGTGCTGGGCGAGGAGGGCAAGATCGCTGGCGATTTCCTGATTCGCCTGCTGTTCGACGAAGGCACCGAAAGCTACATGGACCTGCGGGTCGGCCTGACCGAAGGCGATGGCCGCTATACCGCCAAGTACCTGCCCGAAGTGCTGAGCCCGGCCCTCGACGAATGGCTGCGCAGCGCCATCGTCAAGGGCAACGTCGATGAGGGCTACTTCCAGTACCAGGGTTCGTTGAACCACGGCGCCACCCCGGAGGCTCGCAGCATCAGCCTGTTCTTCAAGGTTCACGACGCCGCACTCGACTTCCAGCCAGGCTGGCCGCAGGTGCAGCAGGTGGACGGCGATGTGCTGATCGAAGACAGCGGCGTGCGCATCAAGGCCAGCAAGGGCTTGCTGCTCGACACCAAGGTCAGCGACGTCAGCGTGAATATTCCCCATGTCGACAGCGGCCAGCACAGCCATCTGTACCTCGACGGCAATTTCGACGGCAGCCTTGGCGATGGTCTGAAAATCCTCAAGGAAGCCCCGATCGGGACTGGCGAGATCTTCGCCGGCTGGGAAGGCGAGGGCCCTCTCAAGGGCAATGTGAAGCTCGACGTACCCTTGGCCCATGGCGAGCGGCCAAAAGTGCTGGTGGACTTCGCCACTGCCGATGCACGTTTGAAGGTGACCCCGCCCAGCCTGGACCTGACGCGCCTCAAGGGTGACTTCAGCTTTGACTTCGACAAGGGGCTGAGCGGCAAGAACATCAGCCTGCAGGTGTTCGGCAAGCCGGTCACTGCGCAGATCAGCGCCGAGGGCCAGCCCGGGCAGATGCAGACGCGCATCAGCGCCAGCGGCCAGGCTTCGCTGAAGTCCCTGACCGACTGGTTGCAGTTCAGGCAGACCTTGCCCGCTTCAGGCGACCTGCCGTACCAGTTGCAAGTCAATTTGGGCAGTCGTGATAACAGCTTGAGCGTCAGCTCTTCGCTCAAGGGCTTGGCCATCGACCTGCCGGCTCCGTTCGGCAAGGCGGCGGCGGAGACCCGCGACAGTCGTTTCAGCATGAACCTGCAAGGGCCTGAGCGGCGATTCGATGCGGCTTACGCCGACCTGGCCCGTTTCGCCTACGCCGCACCGGCCGACAAGCTGGGCCAGGGCCGTGGCGAACTGTTGCTTGGCTCCGGGCAGGCGCAGCTGCCAGCGGCTCAGGGGCTGCGGGTCAAGGGGCGGCTGGAAAGCCTGGACCTGGGCCCCTGGCAGGAACAGGCCGCTCGCTTTGCTGGTGACGACCCCGGTGGTAATGCCCGGCAGAACTTGCAGAGCGTCGACCTGAGCATCGGCCAGCTGAAGGCCTTCGGCATGAACCTGAACCAGGCCGTCGTGCGCCTGACCCGGGGCGGCGCAGCCTGGGACCTGCGCCTGGACAGCAAGGAAGTCATCGGTAACGCGCGCCTGCCAGATGCCAAGGCTGCACCGATGGTGGTGCGCCTGCAGACACTGCGCCTACCGCCCGCCGACCCCGCTGAAACCCAATCGGAAGAAGGCCCCGACCCGTTGGCCTCGTTCGACCCACGCAAGGTGCCGGCGCTGGACCTGAGCATCGAAAAGCTGTACCGCGGCGACGACCTGTTCGGCAATGTCGCGCTGAAGTTGCGCCCCACCGCTCGGGGCGTGGCTGCGCAAGACATCGACCTTGACTTCAAAGGCTTGCATGTCGATGGCAGCGGTGGTTGGGAGGGCGAAACGGGGGCTACCAGCAGCTGGTACAAAGGCCGGCTCGATGGCAAGAACCTCGCCGATGTGCTCAAGGCCTGGGGGTTCGCCCCGACCGTGACCAGTCGCGATTTCCGCCTGGATGTGGATGGCCGTTGGCCGGGTTCGCCCGCCTGGGTCGGCCTCAAGCGCTTCTCTGGCAGCATGGATGCGGCCTTGCGCAGCGGTCAGTTCGTCGAGGTGGAAGGTGGCGCCCAGGCCCTGCGTGTGTTCGGCCTGCTTAACTTCAACTCGATTGGCCGGCGCCTGCGCCTGGACTTCTCCGACCTGTTCGACAAGGGCCTGGCCTATGACCGGGTCAAGGGCCTGCTGGTGGCCAGTAGCGGCGTCTACGTGACCCGCGAGCCAATCAGCGTGACCGGGCCGTCGAGCAACTTTGAGCTCGATGGCACCCTCGACCTGGTGCGCGATCGGGTCGCTGCCAACCTGCAGGTGACCCTGCCGGTGACCAACAACCTGCCACTGGCCGCGTTGATTGTCGGTGCGCCTGCGGTCGGGGGCGCGCTGTTCCTGGTCGACCGGCTGATCGGCGACCGTGTGTCGCGTTTTGCCAGTGTGCACTATCGCGTCGAAGGGCCGGTGAAAGAGCCTAAAATCACGTTTGTGAAACCGTTCGATAAATAATTGCAGGAGTGCCCATGAAGGCAGCGGTCATCCAGATGGTCAGCCAGGACGATGTGCTGGCCAACCTGCAGCGTGCAGGCGCCTTGCTCGAACAGGCAGCCCTGGGCGGCGCTCGGTTGGCGGTGCTGCCGGAAAACTTCGCGGCAATGGGCCGCAAGGATGCCGCCGCCATCGGCCGCGCCGAAGCCATGGGCGAAGGCCCGATCCTGCCGTGGTTGAAACGTACCGCACGTGACCTCAGATTATGGATTGTTGCCGGTACCTTGCCGCTGCCACCACAAGGCCAGCCTGAAGCCAAGGCCCATGCCTGTTCGCTGCTCATCGACGAACACGGCGAAGTGGTGGCGCGCTATGACAAGCTGCATCTGTTCGACGTGGATGTGGCTGACAACCGTGGTCGCTACCGCGAGTCGGATGACTATGCCCATGGTGCGCAGGTGGTGGTGGCCGATACGCCGCTAGGCCGATTGGGGCTCAGCGTGTGTTACGACCTGCGCTTCCCCGAGCTGTACAGCGCCTTGCGCAGCGCAGGCGCGGAGTTGATCACGGCACCGGCTGCCTTTACTGCGGTCACAGGCGCAGCGCATTGGGAAGTTCTGATCCGCGCCCGGGCCATTGAAACCCAGTGCTATGTTTTGGCGGCAGCTCAAGGCGGTACCCATCCAGGCCCGCGGGAAACCCACGGCCACGCCGCGATCGTCGACCCTTGGGGGCGGATCGTCGCAGAACAGGCGCAAGGCGAAGCGGTTTTGCTCGCCGAGCGTGACATTGATGAACAGGCGTCCATTCGGGCGCGCATGCCGGTAACCACGCACCGGCGCTTTTTCTCGCAGGACGCCTTGCGGCCTGCGCACACCTCGGAGTGACTATGAGCCAGATGTTATCCACCGTCAGCGAGCAACTCCTGGCCCCGGGCGGACTCACCCTCGACAGCCTGCAGAGCGTGCTGGGCGAGCTGGCAGGCCCCGGCATCGATGCGGCGGACCTGTATTTCCAGGGGCAGATCTCGGAAACCTGGGCACTGGAGGACGGCATCGTCAAAGAAGGCAGCTTCAATCTGGACCAGGGTGTCGGTGTGCGTGCCCAGTCCGGTGAGAAGACCGGCTTCGCCTACAGCAATGCCATCAACCTCGAAGCGCTGACGTCGGCGGCCCGTGCGGCCCGCTCGATTTCCCGCGCCGGCCAGAACGGCACGGTCCAGGCGTTCCGCAGCCAGGACGTGACGGCGCTATATGCGCCGGACAATCCGCTGGATGTGCTCAGCCGTGCCGAGAAGGTCGAGCTGCTCAAGCGTGTGGATGCGGCCACCCGTGCCCTCGATCCGCGAATCCAGCAGGTCAGCGTAAGCATGGCCGGCGTCTGGGAGCGCATCCTGATTGCCGCCGCCGACGGTAGCCTGGCCGCTGATGTGCGCCCGCTGGTGCGTTTCAACGTCAGCGTCATCGTCGAGCAGAATGGCCGCCGCGAGCGTGGCGGGCAGGGGGGCGGTGGGCGTACCGACTACCGCTTCTTCACTGAAGACCGCGTCATGGGCTATGCCCGCGAAGCGCTGCGCCAGGCACTGGTGAACCTCGAAGCCATCCCGGCCCCGGCCGGTACCTTGCCAGTGGTACTGGGGTCCGGCTGGTCGGGCGTGCTGCTGCATGAAGCGGTCGGCCATGGCCTGGAAGGCGACTTCAACCGCAAAGGCAGCTCGGCCTTCAGTGGGCGGATCGGCGAGAAGGTGGCTTCGCCCCTGTGCACCATCGTCGACGACGGCACCCTCGAGGGGCGCCGCGGCTCATTGAGTGTCGATGACGAAGGCACGCCGACCGAATGCACCACGTTGATCGAGAACGGCATCCTCAAGGGCTACATGCAGGACAAGCTCAATGCACGCCTGATGGGCATGGCGGTTACCGGCAACGGTCGCCGCGAGTCTTATGCGCACCTGCCGATGCCGCGCATGACCAACACCTACATGCGGGCCGGCAAGAGCGATCCACAAGAAATCATTGCTTCGGTGAAGAAGGGTATCTACTGCGCCAACCTCGGTGGTGGCCAGGTCGATATCACCAGTGGCAAGTTCGTATTCTCGACCAGCGAAGCCTACCTGATCGAAGACGGCAAGATCACCGCCCCGGTGAAAGGCGCGACCCTGATCGGCAACGGGCCGGAGGCCATGAGCCGGGTGTCGATGGTCGGTAACGACCTGGCGCTGGACAGTGGGGTGGGGACGTGTGGCAAAGACGGCCAATCGGTGCCGGTAGGCGTCGGGCAGCCGACCTTGAAGCTCGATGCGATTACCGTGGGCGGTACTGGCGCTTGAGGATGCGGGCTGCCTGCAGGAGCGGTCTCGTGTCGCGAAAGGGCCGCAGAGCGGCCCCGGGATTTCAGCGATACAGCAGAAATGGCTGGGGCTGCTCCGCAACCCTTTCGCGACGCAAGGCCGCTCCTACAGGAGCCCGCTGTCGGCAGTCAGCGCAGCCCGCGCTGCATCTCGTCGAGATCGCGGATGTATTTGAACACCTTGCGCGCAGCGGCAGGCGGTTTGTTCCGCGCCTTTTCGTGCTGGGCATGACGAATCAGCGAGCGCAGTTGCTGGCGATCGGTCTCGGGGTATTCGTTGACGAAACGCTCGAGGTCTTCATCGTTACCGTCGATCAGGCGGTCGCGCCAGCGTTCCAGGTTGTGGAAGCGCTCGTTGTACTGGCGGCTGGAGCTGTCGATCTGCTCGAGCACGGCGTGGATGGCGTCCAGGTCCTGGTCGCGCATCAGCTTGCCGACGAACGACATGTGGCGTTTGCGTGCGCCGTGGGCGGTGTGCTTGCTGGCGTCGGCCAGGGCCTTGCGCAGCTCGTCGGTGAGCGGCAGGCGCGCCAGGGTGTCGGCCTTGACCGTGGTCAGGCGTTCGCCGAGTTCGACCAGCGCATGCAGTTCGCGCTTGATCTGGGTTTTGCTTTTTTCGCCGTCGAAGGCGTCGTCGTATGAATCAACCATGGTGGCAGTCCGCTAGAAATCGCCGCCATGATAACCAGTCGGGGGCCGCTTGTCCGTGCCCGGTCGTAGAATGACCCTCGCCGAACGCAGAATTTGAGTGGAGAAAACCATGAGTGCAGTCCAGAGCGTAGGCCCCAAGGACCTGCCAGCGTTGCAAGAGCAGGTCGAGGCGATCATTGCAGAAGCACGCAAGCAAGGCGCCAGTGCCTGCGAAGTGGCGGTGTCGCTGGAGCAGGGCCTGTCCACCACGGTGCGTCAGCGCGAGGTCGAGACGGTCGAATTCAACCGCGACCAGGGCTTCGGCATCACCCTCTATGTAGGCCAGCGCAAGGGCTCGGCCAGCACTTCGGCCAGTGGCCCGGATGCCATCCGGGAAACCGTGGCCGCTGCTCTGGCGATTGCCAAACACACCTCCGAGGACGAATGCTCAGGGCTGGCTGATGCCGCGCTGATGGCCCGCGAAATCTCCGACCTCGACCTCTATCACGACTGGGACATCGAGCCGGAGAAGGCCATCGAGATGGCGCTGGCCTGCGAGGCGGCGGCATTCGACGCTGACACGCGGATCCTCAATGCCGATGGCACCACCCTGAACACTCACCAGGGTTGCCGCGTGTACGGCAACAGCCACGGCTTCATCGGTGGCTACGCCTCGACCCGGCACAGCCTGAGCTGCGTGATGATCGCTGAAGGCGAAGGCCAGATGCAGCGTGACTACTGGTATGACGTGAACCGCCAGGGCCACATGCTGGCCGACCCGCGCAGCATCGGCGTGCGCGCCGCGCAGCGCGCAGCCAGCCGACTTGGTGCGCGGCCGGTGCCGACCTGTGAAGTGCCCGTGCTGTTTTCCGCCGAGCTGGCGGGTGGCCTGTTCGGCAGTTTCCTGTCGGCCATCTCGGGCGGCAACCTGTACCGCAAGTCGTCGTTCCTCGATGGCGCTATCGGACAGCGCCTGTTCCCGTCCTGGCTGACACTCGACGAGCGCCCCCACATTCCTCGCGCGCTGGGCAGCGCCGCATTCGACGGTGACGGCCTGGCGACCTACGCGAAGCCGTTCGTCGATAAAGGCGAGCTGGTGTCGTACCTGCTGGGTACCTACTCCGGACGTAAGCTGGGCTTGCCAAGCACTGCCAACGCCGGGGGCGTGCACAACCTGTATGTCACTCACGGCGTCGAAGACCAGGCGGCGCTGATCCGGCGCATGGGCCGTGGCCTGCTGGTGACCGAGCTGATGGGCCATGGGCTGAACATGGTGACTGGCGACTACTCGCGGGGTGCGGCGGGCTTCTGGATCGAGAACGGCGAGATTCAACATGCCGTACAGGAAGTGACGATCGCCGGCAATATGAAAGACATGTTCCAGCAAATTGTTGCAGTTGGCTGTGATCTCGAAACCCGTAGCAATATTCACACGGGGTCGGTCCTGATCGAGCGAATGACGGTCGCTGGTAGCTGACATCGGGGCAGGAATGCCCAGCGTCAATTAAGCCCGGCCATCGTGCCGGGTTTTTCTTTGCTGGGCTGATGCTTGAATTGATTCTGTTTATCAATCAATAATGAATATCATTATCTGGCAACTTGGCGATGATGTTCATGAAACCCGTCCTGCGCGAACTGCCTTACCTGGAAAACTGGCGCTGGCTCAGCCGGCGTATCCGCTGCGCCCTCGAACCTGATGAGCCGCGCCTGATCGAGCACTACCTGGCCGAAGGCCGTTACCTGGTGTGCTGCACCGAAACTTCGCCATGGACCGTGGCGCTGACCTCCTTCCGCCTGCTGCTGGATACCGCCTGCGACCGCATGTTGCCGTGGCATTGGCGCTGCCTGTGCCTGGACCAGGCCTGGCGACCGTTGCTGGACCTGCGCAACCTCGATCGCCAGGAGCGGAACCTGCGCTGGCAGCCTTATGCCTTGCAGCTGGCCAACTGCCGGCTGCTGCCGTCGATTTCTCCCGATGAACTGATGCAAGGATTTGAACATGAGTGATACCCGTATCGAGCGTGACAGCATGGGCGAGCTGCAGGTGCCGGCCAGGGCCCTGTATGGCGCGCAGACCCAGCGCGCGGTAGATAACTTTCCGATCAGCGGCCAGCGCATGCCCGCCCAGTTCATCCGCGCCTTGTTGCTGGCCAAGGCCGCTGCGGCTCGGGCCAACATCGAGCTGGAGCAGCTGTCGCCAGGGCAGGGCCAGGCCATCGTCGAGGCGGTCGAGCAATTGCTGGGCGCAGATTTCATCCAGCACTTTCCGGTGGATGTGTTCCAGACCGGCTCGGGGACCAGCTCGAACATGAACGCGAACGAGGTGATCGCCACCTTGGCCAGCCGGGTGCTCGGTGAGCCGGTCAATGCCAATGATCACGTCAACTGTGGCCAGAGCAGCAACGACATCATCCCCACCACCATTCATGTCAGCGCCGCGCTGGCGCTGCATGAGCAACTGCTGCCGGCGTTGAGCCACCTCGTTCAGGTGATCGAGGCCAAGTCACGCCAGGTGCATCAGTATGTAAAGACCGGCCGCACCCATCTGATGGACGCCATGCCAGTGCGCATGAGCCAGGTGCTCGATGGCTGGGCTGCGCAGGTCAATGGCGCCAGAGCACATCTCGAAGCGACCCTGCCGAGCCTGCAGGCATTGGCCCAGGGTGGCACCGCAGTGGGTACCGGGATCAACGCCCACCCACAGTTCGCCGCCGGCTTTGCGCGCCAACTGAGCGGGCTTACCAACGTTGAGTTCACCCCTGGCCATAACCTGTTCGCGCTGATCGGCTCCCAGGACACCGCCGTGGCGCTGTCTGGCCAGCTCAAGACCACCGCCGTGGCGCTGATGAAGATTGCCAACGACCTGCGCTGGATGAACTCAGGCCCCTTGGCTGGCCTGGGCGAAATCGAGCTGCAGGGCCTGCAGCCGGGTTCGTCGATCATGCCGGGCAAGGTCAACCCGGTCATCCCGGAAGCCACTGCCATGGTCGCCGCCCAGGTCATTGGTAATGACGCCACCATCGCTGTGGCCGGGCAATCGGGCAACTTCGAGTTGAACGTGATGCTGCCGGTGATCGCCCGCAACTTGCTGGAGAGCATCGAGCTGATGGCCAACGCCAGCCGCCTGCTGGCCGACAAGGCGATTGCCAGCTTCAAGGTAAACGAGGGCAAGCTCAAGGAAGCCTTGGCGCGCAACCCGATCCTCGTCACCGCGCTGAACCCGATCATCGGCTACCTCAAGGCCGCCGAAATCGCCAAGACCGCTTACCAGCAGGGCCGCCCGATCATCGATGTAGCACTGGAACATACCGACCTGTCGCGCGATCAGCTCGAAGCACTGCTGGACCCGGAAAAACTCACCGCTGGTGGCATTTGATCGCCATTGGGCCTGGACTTGTGGGAACACGCCCTCCGGCTGGCGCTGGGCGGCTTGCTGTCAATCGCCGGCACGGCGTTGCTGCTGGCCCGCGGTATCGCCTGGCTGGACTGGTGATAGCGCTGGTGCTGGCAGGGCGGCACGGTTCAAGGCATTGCTGATTGGTGCCGCCTCCGGCCTGGCCGGGCCCCAGCGGCCTTCATTCACCTTCGTCGAAGTAGTTGTTGATCAGCGCCACCAGCGCTTCCAGGGCTTCGTCATCCTGCTCGCCCTCGGTCATCAGGTGCACCTGGGTGCCCTTGCCTGCCGCCAGCATCATCACCGCCATGATGCTCTTGCCGTCGATCAGCTTGTCGGGCGCGCGGCCGATGCGGACCTGGCAGGGGTATTTGCCGGCCACGCCGACGAACTTGGCTGCCGCCCGGGCATGCAGGCCCAGCTTGTTGATGATGGTGATTTCGCGGGCGGGCATCGTGCGGTGGATCCTGTGGGCTAGAGGTCGCGGTGGCGGACCTGGACGTTTTTCAGGGATTGCTGCAACAGCTGGCCGAGGCGCTCGGTGATGTAGACCGAGCGATGATGGCCTCCAGTGCAGCCAATGGCGATGGTGACATAGGCGCGGTTGCTTGCGGCAAAGCGTGGCAGCCATTTGAGCAGGTAGCTCGAGATGTCGTTGAACATCTCTTCGACGTCCGGCTGTGCAGCAAGGTAGTCGATGACTGGCTGTTCCAGGCCGGAATGTTCGCGCAGCTCCGGTTTCCAGTAGGGGTTGGGCAGGCAGCGTACGTCGAACACCAGGTCGGCATCGACCGGCATCCCGCGCTTGAAGCCGAACGACTCGACCAGAAAGGCGGTGCCAGGCTCAGGCTGGTTGAGCAGGCGCAGCTTGATTGAATCGCGCAGCTGGTAAAGGTTGAGGCTGGTGGTATCGATTTTCAGGTCGGCAAGGTCGGCAATCGGCCCCAACAGTTCGCTTTCGACGCGGATGGCTTCGGCCAACGAACGGTCGGCGTTGGTCAGCGGATGGCGACGGCGGGTTTCCGAGAAGCGCTTGAGCAGCGTGTCTTCGTCGGCATCGAGAAACAGCACATCGCACTGAATGTGGCGCCCACGGGCCTCCTCCAACAGCTCGGGGAAGCGCGACAGGTGGCTGGGCAGGTTGCGTGCATCGATCGAAACCGCCACTTTAGGTTGCAGCAGTTCAGTATTGATCAACGCGTTCTCGGCCAGCTGTGGCAGAAGCCCGGCCGGGAGGTTGTCGATGACGTAAAAGCCGTTGTCTTCCAGGACATCGAGGGCGGTGCTTTTGCCGGAGCCAGACCGGCCGCTGACGATGATCAGGCGCATGTTCAGTGCTCGTTCTGTGCGTCCAGGACAACCTGGTACAGTGCCTCGCTGCTACCGGCGGCACGCAGTCTATCGCGGACCTCCTTGCGATCGAGCATGCTGGCGATCTGGCGCAGCAGTTCAAGATGGGCATCGGTGGCCGCCTCTGGTACCAGCAGGACGAACAGCAGATCCACCGGAGCACCATCGATGGCGTCGTAGTCGATCGGCGCATCCAGGTGCAGCAGGGCACTCACCGGGGAAGCGCAGCCTTCAAGCCGGCAGTGGGGGATGGCAATGCCATTGCCAAAGCCGGTCGAGCCCAGTTTTTCGCGAGCGATGAGCTTTTCAAAGACGTCTTGCATCGCAAGCTCAGGTACTTGCTCGGCAATCAGGTTGGCGACCTTTTCCAGGGCGCGCTTCTTACTGCCGCCCGGCACGTTCACCAGGGAACGGCCGGGGGTCAGGATGGTTTCAAGTCGGATCATGGATGAGAGGGATCAGCGCGCAGCTGCACCTTGCAGCAGGCTTTGCTGTTTTTCCTTGTGTTTTTTCAGTTGGCGGTCGAGCTTGTCGGCCAAGGCGTCGATCGCTGCATACATGTCTTCGTGTTCCGCGTTGGCAACCACTTCACCGCCGGGAATCTGCAGGGTCGCCTCGACCTTCTGCTGCAGCTTCTCGACCTTCATGATGACCTGCACGTTGGTGATCTTGTCGAAGTGACTTTCCACCCGAGCGAGCTTTTCAAGCACGTAATCGCGCAGTGGCTGGGTGACTTCTACATGCTGTCCACTGATATTGACTTGCATACAGCTTCTCCTTTGTTGCCCGTGCATAAAGAGGCAGGTATTGCACCTGCCCCACAAACGCTGTGGCACATCCGGGGGCTACATCAGTCGCTTGCGCTCGCTCGACGGTGCGATGCCGAGGGACTCGCGGTACTTGGCGACGGTGCGACGGGCTACCTGGATGCCTTGTGCCTCCAGTAAACCAGCGATCTTGCTGTCACTCAATGGCTTTTTCTGATTTTCCGCAGCAACCAGTTTCTTGATGATCGCGCGGATCGCCGTAGACGAGCATTCTCCGCCCTCGGCGGTGCTGACGTGGCTGGAGAAAAAGTATTTCAGTTCGTAGATGCCACGCGGGGTGTGCATGTATTTCTGTGTGGTCACCCGCGAAATGGTCGACTCATGCATACCCACCGCTTCGGCGATGTCATGCAGGACCAGCGGCTTCATTGCTTCGTCGCCGTGGTCGAGGAAGCCGCGCTGGTGTTCGACGATCTGCGTGGCGACCTTCATCAGCGTTTCGTTGCGGCTTTGCAGGCTCTTGATGAACCAGCGCGCCTCCTGCAACTGGTTGCGCATGAAGGTGTTGTCGGCGCTGGTATCGGCGCGGCGAACGAAGCCGGCATACTGCGGGTTGACCCTCAGGCGCGGGATCGCTTCCTGGTTCAGCTCGACCAGCCAGAGGTCGCTGTCCTTACGCACGATCACGTCGGGAACCACGTATTCCGGTTCGCTCGACTCGATCTGTGAACCGGGCCGCGGGTTGAGGCTCTGCACCAGCTCGATCACCTGGCGCAGTTCGTCTTCCTTGAGCTTCATGCGGCGCATCAGCTGGCTGTAGTCGCGGCTGCCGAGCAGGTCGATGAAGTCGGTGACCAGGCGCTGGGCCTCGCTCATCCAGGGCGTGCTGGCGGGCAACTGGCGCAATTGCAGCAACAGGCACTCGCCCAGGCTGCGGGCGCCGACGCCGGCTGGCTCGAACTGCTGGATGCGGTGCAGCACCGCCTCGACCTCGTCAAGCTCGATATCCAGCTCCGGGTCGAAGCCTGCGCAGATTTCTTCCAGGGTATCTTCGAGGTAGCCCTGGCCGTTGATGCTGTCGATAAGGGTGACGGCGATCAGGCGGTCGGTATCGGACATCGGTGCCAGGTTCAACTGCCACAGCAGGTGGCTCTGCAGGCTTTCGCCGGCCGATGTGCGGGTGGTGAAGTCCCACTCGTCGTCATCATTGCTGGGCAGGCTGCTGGCGCTGGTCTGGTAGATGTCTTCCCAGGCGGTATCGACCGGAAGCTCGTTGGGGATTCGCTCGTTCCACTCACCGTCTTCCAGGGTTTCGGCACTGGCGGTGCTTTCCTGGAAGCTGTTGTCCGGGACTTCGGCGGCCGGCTTGTTCTCGACGTTGTCCGCCATCGGATCGCTGTTGTCGAAGTCGTCGCCGTCTTCCTGACGTTCGAGCATCGGGTTGGACTCCAGCGCTTCCTGGATTTCCTGCTGGAGGTCCAGGGTGGAAAGCTGAAGGAGGCGGATGGCCTGTTGCAACTGCGGGGTCATCGTCAGTTGCTGGCCCATTTTTAGGACGAGCGATGGTTTCATGGCAGGGGCTTAATACCTTGTTCGCCGGCGCGCATGCGCCATCCACTACACGAGGGCGCCAAAGCGCCAAATTCAAGCAAGATTTATGCCTCAAATTGTAGCGTTTGCCTAGAGCACTGTAACAACTTAAGCCCCTGCAGGGCATTAATGCCAGTGCTCCAGGCACGTCCCGAGGGTCAGAGCCGGAACTCGTGGCCCAGGTAGACTTCCTTGACCAGGTCGTTGGCCAGGATGGTCTCGGCGTCCCCTTCAGCGATCAGTCGGCCATCGTTGACGATGTAGGCGGTCTCGCAGATGTCCAGGGTTTCACGGACGTTGTGGTCGGTAATCAGTACACCGATCCCCTTGGCCTTGAGGTGATGGATGATCTGCTTGATGTCGCCCACGGAAATCGGGTCGACGCCGGCAAACGGTTCGTCCAGCAGGATGAACTTCGGTGCGGTCGCCAGGGCGCGGGCAATTTCGACGCGGCGGCGTTCACCACCGGAAAGGCTCATGCCGAGGTTGTCGCGGATATGGCTGATGTGGAACTCCTGCAGCAGGCTTTCCAGCTCTTTGCGCCGGCCTTCGCGGTCGATGTCCTTGCGGGTCTCGAGAATGGCCATGATGTTGTCGGCTACCGATAGCTTGCGGAAGATCGAGGCTTCCTGCGGCAGGTAGCCGATACCGGCGCGGGCGCGGCCGTGCATGGGCTGGTGACTGACATCGAGGTTGTCGATCAGTACGCGCCCCTGATCGGCCTGGACCAGCCCAACGATCATGTAGAAGCAAGTGGTCTTGCCGGCGCCGTTGGGGCCGAGCAGGCCGACGATCTGCCCGCTGTCGATCGACAGGCTGACATCACGCACGACTTGCCGCCCCTTGTAGCTCTTCGCCAGGTGCTGGGCTTTGAGGGTTGCCATTTACTCGGCCTTCTTCTTCGGCTGGATCACCATGTCGATGCGCTGACGTGGTTGAGTCACGTTGCCGCCACGACCAGCGGTCGCAACCTGGGTCTTGGTGTTGTAGACGATCTTCTCGCCTTCGGTGGTGTTGCCTTCGTTCTCGACCTTGGCGCGGTCGGTGAGGATCACCGTGTCTTTCTGCGCCTGGTACTGGATGGTCACCGCCCAGCCTTTCATCTTGTCGGGCTTGGCCGTGCTCTGCTGTTGCTCGAAGTAGGCCAGGTTGCCCACCGACGTCACCACATCGATGTCGCCATTGGCGGCACGGGTCATGGTCACGGTATTGCCTTTGATCATCATCGAGCCCTGGGTGATGATCACATCGCCGGTATAGGTGGCCACGCCCTGCTTGTCGTCCAGGTGCGCGTTGTCGGCCTGGATGCGGATAGGCTGGTCACGGTCGGTCGGCAGGGCGAAGGCGCTCGCGCTTCCCAGTGCTGCGCTCAGGCTGAGCAAAAGGGGGAGGGTTTTAACGAGCCTCATACTGTCCTCTTACGTTAGAGAGCAAGTCCATCTTGCCTTCTTTCAAATACGCTTTCATTCCTTTACCCGTAGTCGTGCCACCGGCGCCGTCGATTCTAACGGCTTGCTCGGTCTGCGCATATTGCTTCTGCGGGAATACGGTCATGCGCGAGCTGGTAACGATCAATTCACGCTGCTTTTCGTCGATGCGTTGCACGCGGACCTTCTCGATCAGCTCGACCTCGGTACCATCCGGGTTGACCTCTGCGCGTTCGCTCTGCACATGCCAAGGGTATTCGGTGCCGCGGTACATGTGCAGGTCGGGGGTGGTCAGCAGGGTGACTTCACTGGCCCTCAGGTGCTCGACCTTGTCGGCGGTCATCTCGTATTGCAGCTTGCCATCAGGCATGAACTGCACGCTATGCGCGTTGATCGCGTAATAATCGATGGCACTTTCGTCGACCTGGGCGACTGGCTTGTCGAGGAAGCTTTCAGGGCTGACATTCCAGTAGCCGATTGCCGCGAGCAGGGCGGCAACAACCGCGAGCAGCGCGATATTGCGGGCTTTCTTGCTGAACATGGGCAGCCTTAAAGGTAGTTGGCGTTGGCAGCGTCCAGGGTGCCCTGGGCGTGCATGATCAGTTCACAGAACTCGCGTGCGGCACCTTCGCCACCGCGTGCCAGGGTTACGCCGTGGGCGTGCTGGCGAACGAACGGTGCGGCGTTGGCTACGGCCATCCCCAGGCCTACCCGGCGGATTACCGGCAGGTCGGGCAGGTCGTCACCCAGATAGGCGACTTGTTCATAGCTTAGGCCCAGTTCGGCGAGCAGGCCGTCGAGTACGACCAATTTGTCTTCACGGCCCTGGTAAAGATGAGGGATACCGAGGTTTTTCGCCCGGCGCTCGACGACCGGAGTCTTGCGTCCGCTGATGATCGCCGTGGTTACGCCCGAGGCCATGAGCATCTTGATGCCTTGGCCATCCAGGGTATTGAAGGTCTTGAATTCGCTGCCATCTTCAAGAAAGTACAGGCGGCCATCGGTCAGTACGCCGTCGACGTCGAAAACGGCCAGTTTGATCGCCTTGCCGCGTTGCATGAGATCTTCAGTCATCGGTTCGTTCTCCTTTACATCACGCCGGCGCGCAGCAGGTCGTGCATGTTCAGGGCGCCGGTCGGGCGCTCGTCCTTGTCCACGACCACCAAGGCGCTGATCTTGTGGTCCTCCATGATCTTCAGGGCCTCTGCCGCCAGCATCTCGGCGCGAGCCGTCTTGCCATGCACGGTCATTACCTGATCGATCAGTGTGGTGTGCACATCAATGTTGCGGTCCAGGCTGCGGCGCAGGTCGCCATCGGTGAAGATCCCGGCCAACTTGCCATCGCTGCCAACGATCACGGTCATGCCCAAACCTTTGCGGGACATCTCAAGGAGCGCGTCCTTGAGCAGCGTGCCGCACTGTACCTGGGGCAATTCCTCACCGGCGTGCATGACATTCTCGACCTTGAGCAGCAGGCGGCGACCCAGGGCGCCGCCAGGGTGCGAAAAGGCGAAGTCCTCGGCGGTGAAGCCGCGCGCTTCGAGCAGGGCGATGGCCAGCGCATCACCCAGTACCAGTGCGGCAGTGGTAGAGGAGGTCGGGGCGAGGTTCAGCGGGCAGGCTTCCTGAGTGACGCTGGCGTCGAGATTGACCTCGGCGGCCTGGGCCAGGGGCGAGTCCGGGTTGCCGGTCATGCTGATCAGCTGGATCCCAAGGCGCTTGATCAGCGGCAGCAGCGTCACGATCTCGGCAGTGCTGCCAGAGTTGGACAGGGCCAGGATGACGTCGTCGCGGGTGATCATGCCCATGTCGCCATGGCTGGCTTCGGCCGGATGCACGAAGAATGCTGGCGTGCCGGTGCTGGCCAGGGTGGCGGCGATCTTGTTGCCGATATGCCCCGATTTGCCCATGCCGACCACCACGACCCGGCCCTTGCTCGCCAGGATCAGCTCGCAGGCCTTGACGAAATTGGCGTCGATGCGGGCCACCAGGCCTTGAACGGCCTCGAGTTCCAGGCGCAGGGTGCGCTGGGCGGAGTGGATCAGCTCGCTGGATTGGCTCATGTCGAAAAGCAATGCCTGATTAAAAGGCGGCGATTATAGCCGCAATACAAAAAAGCCTCATCCTTTCGATTGCTTTCTCAAATGCCATCAATGCCTGTCGCTGGCCTGAACGACCTGTTCCATGCCCTTGGGGGCGTGAGGTCAGCAGTGCTATAGTTCGCCGCTATTCGGCCTGCCAAGGGCGCTGTGCCTTCACGATGAGGGCCAGCGTCAATAAGTGCGAGGCTGCATCAGCAAGGAGTCTAGATGAGTGTGGATAGCGCCTACGCGGTCGAGTTGAAGGGAGTCACCTTCAAGCGCGGTTCGCGCAGCATTTTCAGCAATGTCGACATCCGTATCCCGCGTGGCAAGGTCACCGGGATCATGGGGCCGTCGGGTTGCGGCAAGACCACGCTGCTGCGCCTGATGGGCGCGCAGCTGCGGCCGTCGAGCGGAGAAGTGTGGGTGGCCGGGCAGAACCTGCCGAGCCTCTCGCGCAGCGACCTGTTCGACGCCCGCAAGCAAATGGGCGTACTGTTCCAGAGTGGTGCGTTGTTCACCGATCTCGATGTGTTCGAGAACGTCGCCTTTCCTTTGCGCGTGCATACCCAGCTTTCGGACGAAATGATCCGTGACATCGTGTTGATGAAGCTGCAGGCGGTTGGCCTGCGCGGTGCCATCGACCTGATGCCGGACGAATTGTCCGGTGGCATGAAGCGTCGGGTGGCGCTGGCCCGGGCGATTGCCCTGGACCCGCAGATCCTCATGTACGACGAACCATTCGTCGGCCAGGACCCGATCGCCATGGGGGTGCTCGTGCGCTTGATCCGTCTGCTCAATGATGCCTTGGGTATTACCAGTATCGTGGTCTCCCACGATCTGGCCGAAACCGCCAGTATCGCCGACTACATATATGTGGTCGGTGATGGCCAGGTGCTGGGCCAGGGGACGCCCGACGAGCTGATGGGCTCGGACAACCCGCGCATTCGCCAGTTCATGAAAGGCGACCCGGACGGCCCGGTGCCATTCCACTTTCCCGCGCCTGACTACCGCGCCGATTTGCTGGGGGCGCGGTGATGCGCAGAAAATCCTTACTCGAACGTATCCGCCTGCTCGGGCGCTCGGCGATCGACGTGTTGGCCGTGCTCGGGCGCTCGTGCCTGTTCCTGTTCCATGCACTGATCGGCCGTGGCGGCATTGGTGGCGGTTTCCAGTTGCTGACCAAGCAGCTCTACTCGGTGGGTGTGCTGTCGCTGGCGATCATTGTCGTTTCCGGCGTGTTCATCGGCATGGTGCTTGCCCTGCAGGGCTACAGCATCCTGACCAAGTACGGTTCCGAGCAGGCGGTCGGGCAGATGGTCGCCCTGACCCTGCTGCGTGAGCTCGGCCCGGTGGTCACTGCGCTGCTGTTCGCTGGCCGCGCCGGTTCCGCGCTGACCGCCGAAATCGGCAACATGAAGTCCACCGAGCAGTTGTCGAGCCTGGAAATGATCGGCGTCGACCCGCTCAAGTACATCGTTGCGCCACGCCTGTGGGCCGGTTTCATCTCGCTGCCGCTGCTGGCGCTGATCTTCAGCGTGGTCGGCATCTGGGGCGGTTCGTGGGTCGCGGTCGACTGGCTGGGCGTCTACGAAGGCTCGTTCTGGGGCAACATGCAGAATAGTGTTTCCTTTACCGACGACGTGCTCAACGGGCTGATCAAGAGCCTGGTGTTTGCCTTCGTCACGACCTGGATTGCCGTATTCCAGGGGTACGACTGCGAACCCACCTCAGAGGGGATCAGCCGCGCCACCACCAAGACCGTGGTCTATGCCTCATTGGCAGTACTGGGTCTGGACTTCATTTTGACCGCCTTGATGTTTGGAGATTTCTGATGCAAAACCGCACCCTGGAAATCGGTGTCGGCCTGTTCCTCCTGGCCGGGATCCTGGCGCTGCTGCTGCTGGCCCTGCGTGTCAGCGGGCTGTCGGCCAGCCCGAGCAGCGATACCTATAAAGTTTATGCGTACTTCGACAATATCGCGGGTTTGACGGTCAGAGCTAAAGTGACCATGGCCGGTGTCACCATCGGCAAGGTCACCGCCATCGATCTGGACCGTGATTCCTACACCGGTCGTGTGACGCTGCAGCTGGACAAGGCGGTCAACAACCTGCCGACCGACTCCACTGCTTCGATCCTGACCGCCGGCTTGCTTGGCGAGAAGTACATCGGTATCAGCGTGGGCGGTGAAGAAGACGTGCTCAAGGATGGCTCGACCATCCATGACACACAGTCGGCGCTGGTGCTGGAAGATCTGATTGGCAAGTTCCTGCTCAACTCCGTTGGCAAGGAACCAAAAGAAGCGCAACCGGCTAATTAAGGAGTTTCCATGATTTCGATCCTGCGACGTGGCCTGCTGGTGCTGCTGGCGGCCTTCCCCCTGATGGCCCTGGCCGCGCAGTCGCCGCACGAGGTGGTCCAGAGCACTACCACTGAGCTGCTCAGCGACCTCAAGGCCAACAAAGAGCAGTACAAGACCAACCCGAATGCCTTCTACGATGCGCTCAACCGCATTCTCGGTCCGGTAGTGGATGCTGAAGGCATCTCGAAAAGCATCATGACCGTCAAGTACTCGCGCAAGGCCACTCCTGCGCAGATTCAACGCTTCCAGGAGAACTTCAAGCGCAGCCTGTTCCAGTTCTATGGCAACGCGCTGCTGGAGTACAACAACCAGGGCATCAGCGTCGACCCGGCCAAGGCTGATGACGGCAAGCGCGCCAGTGTGGGCATGAAGGTGACCGGCAACAACGGGGCGGTCTATCCGGTGCAGTACACCCTGGAGAACCTTGGCGGCGAGTGGAAGGTACGCAACGTCATCGTCAACGGCATCAACATCGGCAAGCTGTTCCGCGACCAGTTCGCCGATGCCATGCAGCGTAATGGCAACGATCTGGACAAGACCATCGACGGCTGGGCCGGCGAAGTGGCCAAGGCCAAGGAAGCTGCCGACAACTCGCCAGAGAAGACCGTCAAATGAGCGAGGCCGCTGTAACCATGGCCGAGCCTGGCGTGCTGTGCCTGGCCGGTGAACTGGATTACCGCAGCGGGCCAGCCCTGCGCAAGCAGGGTAAGGCGCTGATCGGCGCCTGCCGTGAAGCGCGTCTGCTGCTGGACTGCTCGGCCGTGGTGCGCTCCACCAGCGTTGGCCTGTCGCTGCTGCTGGCGTTCATTCGTGACGCCCAGGCCGCCGGCAAGGCCGTCGAGGTGCGTGGCATGCCTGACGACATGCGGGAAATCGCCGGGGTTTATGACCTCGATGAGGTGCTGGCAAGCTGATGGCTTGGCAGTGATGAGAGGCCCCTCGGTCGCGCGCCCTTTCGTTGGGCTTCGCAGGCGAGGGGCTTTTTTGTATGATGGCCGACCCGTGCGCATCGGGCGCCGATTGAGGTTGAGCATGCAGGCCGTAGAAGTTAAGAGCTTCCTTGAAGAGAAATTGCCGGGATCCCGGGTCGAAGTTGAAGGCGAAGGCTGCAACTTCCAGTTGAACGTGATCAGCGACGAGTTGGCTGGCCTGAGCCCGGTCAAACGTCAGCAGGCGATCTATGCTCACCTGAATCCGTGGATCGCCAATGGCAGCATCCATGCGGTAACCATGAAATTTTTCAGCAGCGCAGCCTGGGCTGAGCGCACCTGAGCCAACGTGGCGGCGAGACACCAATGGACAAACTGATTATTACTGGCGGCGCTCGTCTCGACGGCGAGATCCGCATTTCCGGCGCGAAGAACGCGGCCCTGCCGATCCTGGCAGCGACCCTGCTTGCCGATGGCCCGGTCACCGTGGGCAACCTGCCTCACCTGCACGACATCACCACCATGATCGAGCTGTTCGGGCGCATGGGCATCGAGCCTGTGATCGACGAAAAGCTGGCGGTGGAAATCGACCCGCGTACCATCAAGACCCTGGTAGCCCCTTACGAGCTGGTCAAGACCATGCGCGCCTCGATCCTGGTGCTCGGCCCCATGGTGGCGCGTTTCGGTGAAGCCGAAGTGGCCCTGCCAGGTGGCTGTGCCATCGGTTCGCGCCCGGTCGACCTGCACATCCGCGGGCTCGAGGCCATGGGCGCGAAGATCGAAGTCGAAGGCGGCTACATCAAGGCCAAGGCGCCTGAAGGCGGCCTGCGCGGCGCGCACTTCTTCTTCGACACCGTCAGCGTGACCGGTACCGAGAACATCATGATGGCTGCTGCCCTGGCCAAAGGCCGCAGCGTGCTGCAAAACGCCGCGCGTGAGCCTGAAGTGGTCGACCTGGCCAACTTCATCAACGCCATGGGCGGCAAGGTCCAGGGCGCCGGTACCGACACCATCACCATCGATGGCGTCGAGCGCCTGGCTTCGGCACATTACCGCGTCATGCCTGACCGTATCGAGACTGGCACCTACCTGGTCGCCGCTGCCGTGACCGGCGGTCGCGTCAAGGTCAAGGACACCGACCCGACCATCCTCGAAGCCGTGCTGGAGAAGCTGAAGGAAGCGGGCGCCGACCTCACCACCGGTGAAGACTGGATCGAGCTGGACATGCACGGCAAGCGGCCGAAGGCCGTCAACCTGCGTACCGCGCCGTACCCGGCTTTCCCGACCGACATGCAGGCGCAGTTCATCTCGCTGAACGCCATCGCCGAAGGCACCGGCGCGGTCATCGAGACGATCTTCGAAAACCGCTTCATGCACGTGTACGAAATGCACCGCATGGGCGCGCAGATCCAGGTTGAAGGCAATACCGCGATCGTCACCGGCGTGCCGGCACTCAAGGGTGCTCCGGTCATGGCCACCGACCTGCGGGCATCCGCCAGCCTGGTACTGTCGGCGCTGGTCGCCGAAGGCGATACCCTGATCGACCGCATCTACCACATCGACCGTGGTTACGAGTGCATCGAAGAAAAACTGCAGATGCTCGGCGCAAAGATCCGCCGCGTACCGGGCTGATAGTCTGCATGTGGGAGCGGGCTTGTCCCGCGAAGAAGCCGCCGCGTTGCATGGCAACGGCTTTACCGGTGTTCGCGGGCAAGCCCGCTCCCACAACGAATTGAATGCGGTCGGGCTGTCGCAGCCCGGCCGGCAGTAGCCGCTTAAGGACCGACGTTCCAATGTTGACCATCGCGCTTTCCAAAGGCCGTATTCTCGACGATACCCTGCCGTTGCTGGCCGAGGCCGGTATCGTGCCGACCGAGAACCCGGACAAGAGCCGCAAGCTGATCATCCCCACCACGCAGGACGACGTGCGCCTGCTGATCGTGCGTGCCACCGACGTGCCGACCTATGTCGAGCACGGTGCCGCCGACCTCGGTGTGGCTGGCAAGGACGTGCTGATGGAGTACGGCGGCCAGGGCCTGTATGAGCCGCTGGACCTGCAGATCGCCAAGTGCAAGCTGATGACCGCCGGTGCGGTCGGTGCGCCCGAGCCGAAGGGTCGCCTGCGCGTCGCCACCAAGTTCGTCAATGTCGCCAAGCGTTATTACGCCGAGCAGGGCCGCCAGGTCGACATCATCAAGCTGTATGGTTCGATGGAGCTGGCACCGCTGATCAATCTTGCCGACAAGATCATCGACGTGGTCGACACTGGCAACACCTTGCGCGCCAACGGCCTGGAGCCTCAGGAACTGATCGCCACGATCAGCTCGCGCCTGGTGGTCAACAAAGCTTCCATGAAGATGCAGCACGCCCGCATCCAGAGCCTGATCGACACGCTGCGCGGAGCGGTCGAATCGCGACACCGCGGCTAATTCTCTACCTACTGCGCGCGGCTTCGGCTGTCGCGCCCGTCTATCCGCGTCATAGCCATTTTTCTCGGGTGCCCGCGCGGATGGACTGGTAGCCTAGGGCGCCTGAGCATTCGCTAATAATCGAGGCCCTCGCCATGACCGTGTCCACTGCAATTGCCCGTCTCAACGCCGCTGATCCGGATTTCGCCCGACATCTGGATCATCTGCTGAGCTGGGAAAGTGTGTCCGATGACGCGGTCAACCAGCGCGTGCTCGACATCATCAAGGCGGTGCGTGAGCGCGGTGACGCCGCGCTGGTGGAATTCACCCAGCGCTTCGACGGTGTTGACGCCAAAAGCATCGATGACCTGATCCTTGGCCGCGAGCGCCTGGAACTGGCCCTGACCCGCATCACCGACAGCCAGCGTGAAGCCCTGGAGAAGGCCGCCAATCGCGTACGCATGTACCACGAACGGCAGAAGCAGGACTCCTGGCAGTACACCGAAGCCGACGGCACCGTGCTCGGCCAGAAGGTCACCCCGCTGGACCGTGCCGGCCTGTACGTGCCCGGCGGCAAGGCGTCGTACCCCTCGTCGGTGCTGATGAACGCGATTCCGGCCAAGGTCGCTGGCGTCACCGAAGTGGTGATGGTGGTGCCGACCCCGCGTGGCGAGGTCAATGAACTGGTGCTGGCCGCTGCCTGCATCGCCGGCGTCGACCGCGTGTTCACCGTCGGTGGAGCGCAGGCCGTTGCCGCACTGGCCTATGGCACCGAAAGCGTGCCGCAGGTAGACAAGATCGTCGGCCCTGGCAACATCTATGTGGCTACCGCCAAGCGCCACGTGTTCGGCCAGGTCGGTATCGACATGATCGCCGGCCCGTCGGAAATCCTCGTGGTGTGCGACGGCCAGACCGACCCGGACTGGATCGCCATGGACCTGTTCTCTCAGGCCGAGCACGACGAAGACGCCCAGGCCATCCTGGTCAGCCCGGATGCCGCTTTCCTCGACCGCGTGGCCGCCAGCATCGACAAGCTGCTGCCGACCATGGAACGGGCCGAGATCATCGAAAAGTCGGTCAACGGCCGTGGGGCGCTGATCCAGGTGCGCGACATGCAGCAGGCCATCGAAGTGGCCAACCGCATCGCTCCCGAGCATCTGGAGCTGTCGGTTGCCGACCCGCAGGCCTGGCTGCCTCAGATTCGCCACGCGGGCGCGATCTTCATGGGTCGCCACACCAGCGAAGCACTGGGCGATTACTGCGCCGGCCCCAACCACGTGTTGCCGACTTCCGGCACCGCACGCTTCTCGTCGCCGCTCGGGGTGTATGACTTCCAGAAGCGTTCGTCGATCATCTTCTGTTCCGAACAGGGCGCATCCGAGCTTGGCCACACCGCCTCGGTGCTGGCCCGTGGCGAGTCGCTGACCGCCCACGCCCGCAGCGCTGAATACCGTATCCTGACCCAAGACAAGGGGAACTGAACATGAGTCGATTCTGGAGCCCCTTCGTCAAGGCGCTGGTGCCTTACGTGCCGGGCGAACAGCCAAAGCTGGCCCGCCTGGTCAAGCTGAACACCAACGAGAACCCTTATGGCCCCTCGCCCAGGGCGCTAGAGGCCATGCGCGGCGAGCTGAACGATAACCTGCGTCTGTATCCGGACCCGAACAGCGACCGGCTCAAGCAGGCCGTGGCCGAGTACTACGGCGTCACCCCGGCCCAGGTTTTCGTCGGCAACGGCTCGGACGAGGTGCTGGCCCACATCTTCCACGGTCTGTTCCAGCACGATCGCGGTCCACTGCTGTTCCCGGATGTCAGCTACAGCTTCTATCCGGTCTATTGCGGCCTTTACGGCATTGCCTTCGAGCAGGTGGCGCTGGATGAGCAGTTCCAGATCCGCGTCGCCGATTACGCCAAGCCCAATGCCGGGATCATCTTCCCCAACCCTAACGCACCCACCGGCTGCCTGCTGCCGCTGCAAGCGATCGAACAGCTGCTGCAAGCCAACCGTGATTCGGTGGTGGTGGTGGATGAGGCTTACATTGACTTTGGCGGCGAGACTGCCATCAGCCTGGTCGATCGCTACGACAACCTGCTGGTCACCCAGACCTTGTCCAAGTCGCGTTCGCTGGCTGGACTCCGAGTGGGCCTGGCCGTCGGCCATCCGGACCTGATCGAGGCGCTGGAGCGGATCAAGAACAGCTTCAACTCCTATCCGCTCGACCGCATGGCCATCGTCGGGGCAGCGGCGGCGTTCGAAGATCAGGCCTACTTCGAGGAAACCCGCCGCAAGGTGATTGACAGCCGTGAGACATTGGTCGAGCAGCTGGTTGCAAAGGGCTTCGAGGTGCTGCCATCGGCGGCCAACTTCATCTTTGCCCGCCACCCGCAGCAGGATGCCGCGCAGTTGGCGGCGCGCCTGCGTGAACAAGGGGTGATCGTGCGTCACTTCAAGCAGGAGCGGATTGCCCAGTTCCTGCGTATCACCATCGGCACGCCAGAGATGAACCAGGCGTTGGTCGACGCGCTGGACTGATTGCGGTGAGCAGCAGGAGCGGGTGCGCCGCTCCTGCTGGTGGGGCAGCACTTTCTCGACACGCGGTGATTTTTCTCTGTGATCACCGTGCCTTGGCATCGCCTTCAGTAGCCCGTGCGTTGCGTGCACCGCTAACGACTGGGAGTGGCGTGCCATCGAGCTCCCATTGCGGCAGCAGGTCTAGCCCCATGTGCCTGAGCACAGTCGGGGCGACCGACGTCAGCGCGGCAGAGCCATGACGCGGGGTGTCATCTGCACTGCCGGGACGGATCCATTCCTCGTTCCAGGGCTTGTTGCTGGCAATGAGCGCCGTCTTCTCCTGTTCTGTCACTTCGCCGTGGCTTGAATCCTGATAATCACTGCCGTCGCTGCTGCAGACGATCACCAGCCAGTCCTCCTGCGGATTCTTGTACGCCCGCGCCTCGACCTTGTCCAAAAGCCGCCCCAGTCTGTCGTCGGCTTCACGCAGTGCGAACAGGTAGGCCGAGCCGAAACCACTGGTGTGGCCAGCTTCAACTGGCTCGTCGAGTTGAATGAAGGTGAAGTCGGCTGGTGTGTGTTCGAGGATGTCCAGGGTCCGGGCGGTTACTTGCTCATCGCTCAGGCCGCTTTCGCGTACATTGTTGCCTTGCGCGTCCTCCAGCAGGAAGGCCGTGTTGATCGGCGACCAGTTGACGACACTGGCGAGGTAGGCATTTGGCAGGGCATGACGCAGCCGTTTGAACAGGCTTGGGAACTGCGGGTTGACCCGCAAGGATTCGGCATTTGAGGTCACTCCATGCTTGTTGGCCCATACGCCGGTGAGCAGGGTTATCCAGCCGGGCCCACTGTCAGTCGCTTGTTCGCTGGCGCGGCCGGTGACACCTCCGGCATAGGCTTTGCCGTAGAACAGGCGCCGCAGGTTGGTTTCGTCGCCCAGTTCTTCGTAGCGCTGCAGCTGTACACCGTCCATCCCGATGATGAGCGTCTTGGGTTGCAATGGCGCTTGTCTGGCGTCGCAGCCTTTGAACAGCAGGCCGAGTAGCAGTCCGGCGGTAATCAGCGCAGACAGGCGCAGTACTTTGACGATGGACATGAACAGTGCCTTGATGGAAGTCAGCCAAGCGTTGCAATCAGGCCCTCGGCTGGCAACTGGTAGAAATGCCAGTTGAATTGATGTCTGGAACGCGTTCCATTAAGCTCTGCGAATTCATCGGATGATTGGTTGAATTGAAATGAGCAGCGAATTGACCAAGCGCTCCCTGGTCGAACTGGCGGTCGAACGCATGCGTGAGCGCATCCTGCAAGGCCACTGGCAAGTCGGCCAGCGTCTGCCGACCGAGCCGGAACTGGCACTGCAGCTGGGTATCAGCCGCAATACCGTGCGTGAAGCCATGCGCGTGCTGGCATTCAGCGGCCTGGTGGAAATCCGCCAAGGTGACGGCAGCTACCTGCGCACCTGCCACGACCCGCTACAGGCCGTGCTGGCCATGTCGCGCTGCACGCTGGAGCAGGCCCGCGAAACCCGGCACATCCTCGAATCCGAGGCTATCGGCCTGGCAGCGTTGCGCCGTACCGACGAGGACCTGCAGGGCCTGCGCGCGGCACTGGCGGGCAGTGCCGGGCATTTTCACGGGGATGTCGATGCCTATGTCAGCTGCGACCTGGTGTTTCACCAACGCCTGATCGACGCCGCGCACAACCCGGCACTGAGCGAACTTTATCGCTACTTTTCCGGTGTGGTGGCCGCAGCGCTGCAACACAACATGGCGACCGTGCCACGCAGCCAGGCGACCTTCGACCTGCACGGGCAGATCCTCGACGCCATCGAACAACGCGACCCGGAGCGGGCCAAGGCCCTGAGCCGGACGCTTATTGAATCTTGAAGACGAGAAGGCCATGGCTGAACCATTGACCCGAGACGCGCCTGCCCGCGAGGGTGAACTGGAAGAACTACTGATCGACGCCGAGGCCGACGATGCCCTGGTGCAACAGCAACCGCCGAGGCTCAAGCGCCCGTGGCTGTTGCTGCTGGGCCTGGTGCTGGTGGCATTGAACCTGCGCCCGGCATTGTCGAGCATGGCGCCAGTGCTCGGGCAGGTCTCTGCAGGGCTGGGCCTGAGTGCCTCCGAGGCCGGCCTGCTGACCACCTTGCCGGTGCTCTGCCTCGGGCTGTTTGCACCGCTGGCACCCGCCCTTGCGCGCCGCTTCGGCAGCGAGCGGGTGATCCTCGGCATCCTGTTGACCCTGGCGCTGGGGATCGTGGTGCGCAGTGCCCTGGGGGCGGTCGGCGTATTCGTCGGCAGCATTCTGGCCGGGGCCAGCATCGGTATCATCGGTGTGCTGTTGCCCGGTATCGTCAAGCGCGATTTCCCGCAGCACGCGGGCACCTTGACCGGGGTGTATACCATGGCCCTGTGCCTGGGCGCGGCTATGGCGGCAGGGGCTACCGTGCCGCTGACGCAACACTTCGGTGGCAGCTGGGCCCTTGGCCTGGGCTTCTGGATGCTACCGGCGCTGCTGGCCATGCTCGTCTGGTCACCGCAAGCCCGCCAGGGGCACGGCCTGCACAAGGTCGCCTACCGGGTAAGCGGGCTGTGGCGTGACCCGCTGGCGTGGCAGGTAACTCTGTACATGGGGCTGCAGTCGTCGCTGGCGTACATTGTCTTTGGCTGGTTGCCGTCGATCCTCATTGGTCGTGGCCTGAGCCCGACCGAAGCGGGCCTGGTACTGTCCGGCTCGGTCATCGTGCAGCTGGTCAGCTCGCTGGGCGCCCCCTGGTTGGCGACCCGCGGCAAGGACCAGCGGCTGGCCATCGTGATGGTCATGCTGGTCACCTTGGCGGGGCTGTTCGGTTGTCTGTATGCGCCCATCGACGGGCTGTGGGGTTGGGCGGTGCTGCTGGGGCTGGGGCAGGGCGGTACTTTCGCCTTGGCCCTGACGTTGATCGTGCTGCGCTCGAAGGATGCCCATGTGGCGGCGAACCTGTCGAGCATGGCTCAGGGCGTGGGTTATACGCTGGCATCCATGGGCCCGTTTGCGGTCGGCCTGGTGCATGACCTGACCGGAGGCTGGGCGGCGGTGGGCTGGATCTTTGCGGTGTTGGGTGTGGGGGCCATCGTGTTTGGCTTGGGGGCCGGGCGGGCCTTGCATGTGCGGGTGACCAGCGAAAAAGTTTGACATGAAGGGTGGCCTCGCAGGCCTCTTCGCGGGCACGCCCGCTCCCACAGGGTCATCACAGGCTTCAAGACTTGCGCCTGCCCTGTGGGCGGGCGTGCCCGCGAAGAGGCCGGTACTGGCGAAAGAAAGCGGTGCAGATTATCGTGCAGCTTCCATTCCCAGGACGGACCTGCTTCCATGACTGACGCCAACCGCCACCTGATTACTCGTTTCTATCAGGCCTTCCAGCGCCTGGACGCCGAGGCGATGGTGGCCTGCTACAGCGACGACATCGTCTTCAGCGACCCGGTGTTCGGCACCCTGCGCGGCCGTGATGCGGGTGACATGTGGCGCATGCTGACCACCCGTGCCAAGGATTTCTCGCTGACCTTCGACCAAGTCCGTGCCGATGAGCGCAGCGGCTGTGCGCACTGGGTGGCCACTTACTTGTTCAGCCAGACTGGCCGTACCGTGGTCAATGATATCCAGGCGCGCTTCGTCATTCGCGATGGGCTGATCTGCCAGCACGACGACAGCTTCGACCTGTGGCGCTGGTCGCGTCAGGCGCTAGGAGCGCCAGGGGTGTTGCTGGGTTGGTCGCCGATGCTGCAGAACAAGGTGCGCCAGCAGGCTTTCAACGGGCTGCGAGCGTTCCAGCAAGCAAGATGAGCGGTTAAGCTGTCGGCCATGAGCATCGTCAATGAAGTCGCCGAAAACCCGCAGAGCAAACCGTGGTACGTGTACCTGGTGCGGGCGGCCAATGGCTCGCTGTACTGCGGTATCAGCGATAACCCGCAACGGCGTTTCGCTGCCCACCAGAAGGGCCAGGGTGCCCGCTATTTCAAGACCAGCCCGGCGCAGGCGCTGGTCTATGTCGAGCAGTGGCCGGACAAAGGCGAGGCGCTGCGCCAGGAACGTCTGGTGAAGAAGTTGCGCAAGTCGGCCAAGGAGGCGCTGGTGGCCTCCTATGTGGCCGGCTGATCAGTCCTTGCGGCGCTTGAGCTGGTCCACCAGCGTGGTCGGCAGGCCTTTGATGATCAGGGTGCCGGCGGCCTCGTCATACTCCACCTTGTCACCCAGCAGGTGCGCTTCGAAGCTGATCGACAGGCCTTCGGCACGCCCGGTGAAGCGGCGGAATTGGTTGAGGGTGCGCTTGTCAGCGGGGATTTCCGGCGACAGGCCGTAGTCCTTGTTGCGGATGTGGTCGTAGAACGCCTTCGGGCGGTCTTCATCGATAAGGCTCGACAGCTCTTCCAGGGTCACCGGTTCGCCCAGCTTGGTCTGGGTGGTGGCGTATTCGACCAGGGTCTGGGTCTTCTCGCGGGCGGCTTCTTCCGGCAGGTCCTCGCTTTCCACGAAGTCGCTGAAGGCCTTGAGCAGGGTGCGTGTTTCGCCCGGGCCGTCGACGCCTTCCTGGCAGCCGATGAAGTCGCGGAAGTAATCCGACACCTTCTTGCCGTTCTTGCCCTTGATGAACGAGATGTATTGCTTGGAGTTCTGGTTGTTCTTCCACTCGGACAGGTTGATGCGTGCTGCCAGGTGCAGCTGGCCGAGGTCGAGATGGCGCGACGGCGTCACGTCCAGCTCGGCGTTGACCGCCACGCCCTCGCTGTGGTGCAGCAGGGCGATGGCCAGGTAGTCGGTCATGCCTTGCTGGTAGTGGGCGAACAGGATGTGGCCGCCCGTGGAGAGGTTGGACTCTTCCATCAGTTTCTGCAGGTGCTCGACCGCCGTCCGGCTGAACGCGGTGAAGTCCTTTTCGTCTTCCAGGTACTGTTTCAACCAGCCGCTCAGTGGGTAGGCGCCGGACTCGCCGTGGAAGAAGCCCCAGGCCTTGCCTTGCTTGGCGTTGTAGCTTTCGTTGAGGTCGGCCAGGAGGTTTTCGATGGCGTCCGATGCGCCCAGCTCGGTATCCCGTGCATGGAGCACGGCGGGGCTGCCATCGGGCTTCTTGTCGATCAGGTGAACGATGCAGTGACGGATTGGCATGGAATTCTCGGTGAGTCTGGGGCGGCCACAGGCCGCGCTGCAAAAGTTGTCCAGTTTACCCCAGAGAACAGGCGCTGCAGTGGCCGGATGTTGGCGGAAATGCCGGTTGTTCGTTTTTTGTCCAAATTCACGGGTTTTCGGCTTAAACCCCCGAAAAACCTGCACTAAATCGAAGCGGGTAGCGGATATTTATCCATTCCTGTGGTAGCTTTGCGCCGTCTTGCGCCCCTCATGTGGCGCATTGCTGGCAGCGTGCTCATGCCGTGTCGAACCAAACGCCGATTTACGTATCTACATTCGCGATTGGCGCGGCCCTCCAGAACACAGGGGCTGGCCCGATAACGTCGTAGCACGCCGCATAACTACTGAATGATAGGGAAGGAACACCACCATGGCATTGACCAAAGACCAACTGATTGCCGATATCGCTGAAGCCATCGACGCGCCAAAAACCACCGCTCGTAACGCGCTGGAGCAGCTGGGCCAGATCGTTGCCGACCAACTGGAAAACGGCGCCGAAATCACCCTGCCAGGCATCGGCAAGCTGAAAGTCTCCGAGCGTCCTGCCCGTACCGGTCGCAACCCTTCGACTGGCGCTGCCATCGAAATCGCTGCCAAGAAAGTCGTCAAGTTCGTTCCGGCCAAAGGCCTGACCGACGCCGTCAACAAGTGATCTTTTGACGCATTGACGAAACCGCGCCCGGCTTGCCCGGGCGCGGTTTTTTCATGCCTGCGATTTGCGCCTGGCGTGCCAGGCGTGGCGTGCGCTGTCGTCGTGGAAGCTCCAGGCGACCATGCGGCTTTGCTTCTGGCCCTGGCCCATCTCGGCGATGCGCACGGCCTTGGCGCCGACCTTCTTCAGCGCTGCCTCGATGCCAGGCAGGTTACTGGCTTTGGACACCAGGCTGGTGAACCACAGTACCTGTCGTGCGTACTGCGCGCTTTCGTCGACCAGCTGGGTGACGAAGCGAATCTCGCCGCCCTCACACCACAGTTCGTTGTTCTGCCCGCCGAAGTTGAGCACCGGTAACTTGCGCTTGGGGTCCTGCTTGCCAAGGTTCTTCCACTTGCGCTGGCTACCACGGGTGGCTTCTTCACGCGAGGCGTGGAAGGGCGGGTTGCACAGGGTCAGGTCGAAGCGTTCATCCGCTTGCAGCAGGCCGCTGAGGATGTGCTTGCGGTTGGCTTGCTGGCGCAGGCTGATACCTTTGCTCAAGCCGTTGGCCTGGACGATGGCCTTGGCCGAGGCCAGCGCTACCGGGTCGATGTCCGAGCCAATTAAGCGCCAACGGTAATCGCTATGGCCGAGTAGCGGGTAGATGCAATTGGCGCCCACGCCGATATCCAGCACGCGAACCTGGGCGCCTCCGGGGACCTCGCCGGCATTGTCCTCGGCCAGCAGGTCGGCGGCCACATGGATGTAGTCGGCGCGGCCGGGGATTGGCGGGCACAGGTAGTCGGCCGGGATGTCCCAGTGCTGGATGCCGTATTGCGCCTTGAGCAGGGCACGGTTGAACACGCGCACGGCTTCCGGGTTGGCGAAGTCGATGCTGGGTTTGCCGTGGGGGTTGGTGATGGTGAAGCGGGCCAGGTCAGGGTGGGCCTTGATCAGGCTGGGGAAGTCGTAGCGGCCCTGGTGGCGGTTGCGCGGGTGCAGGGTGGGTTTTTCGGTCATGGTCGGATCCGGTGTTGCAGGCCATGGGGCTGCCTTGCAGCCCTTTCGCGACACAAGGCCGCTCCTACAGGAGAGCGGCGCCTATCCAACCGGCACCGTCCCTGTAGGAGCGGCCTTGTGTCGCGAAAGGGCCGCAAAGCGGCCCCAGCGGTCTATCAGATTGTTACAGCGCTGCAATCCGCGCATGCTGCTCGGTGAAGTTGGCCAGGGCCTGTTCGGACTCGGCCAGCTTGGCGCGTTCCTTCTCGATCACCGCAGGCGGTGCCTTGTCGACGAAGGCGGCGTTCGACAGTTTGCCGCCGACGCGCTGGACTTCACCCTGCAGACGCTGGATTTCCTTGCTCAGGCGAGCAAGCTCGGCGTCCTTGTCGATCAGGCCGGCCATCGGCACCAGCACCTGCAAGTCACCAACCAGTGCGGTGGCCGACAGCGGTGCTTCGTCGGCATCGCCGAGCACGGTGAACGATTCGACCTTGGCCAGCTTCTTCAGCAGGGCTTCGTTTTCCTGCAGGCGACGCTGGTCATCGGCGTTGGCGTTCTTCAGGAACAGCGGCAGTGGCTTGCCCGGGCCAATGTTCATCTCCGCGCGGATGTTGCGCAGGCCGACCATCAGCTCCTTGAGCCATTCGATATCACCTTCGGCGGCAGCATCGATGCGGCTTTCATTGGCCACCGGCCATGGTTGCAGCATGATGGTCTTGCCTTCGACACCGGCCAGCGGCGCGATGCGCTGCCAGATTTCTTCGGTGATGAACGGCATGAACGGATGCGCAAGGCGCAGTGCCACTTCCAGCACGCGTACCAGGGTGCGACGGGTGCCACGGGCGCGTTCGACCGGAGCGTTTTCGTCCCACAGTACCGGCTTGGACAGCTCCAGGTACCAGTCGCAATACTGGTTCCAGATGAACTCGTATAGCGCCTGGCTGGCCAGGTCGAAGCGGAACTGCTCGAGCTGGCGGGTCACTTCGGCTTCGGTGCGCTGCAATTGCGAGATGATCCAGCGGTCAGCCAGCGACAGCTCGCAGGCTTCGCCGTTCTGGCCGCAGTCCTCGCCCTTGTCCAGCACGTAGCGGGCTGCGTTCCAGATCTTGTTGCAGAAGTTGCGGTAGCCTTCGACGCGGCCCATGTCGAACTTGATGTCGCGGCCGGTCGAAGCCAGCGAGCAGAAGGTGAAGCGCAGGGCGTCGGTGCCGTAGCTGGCGATGCCCTCCGGGAACTCGGCCTTGGTCTGCTTGGCGATCTTTTCGGCCAGCTTGGGCTGCATCATGCCGCTGGTGCGTTTCTCCAGCAGGGCATCGAGGGTGATACCGTCGACGATGTCCAGCGGGTCGAGCACGTTGCCCTTGGACTTGGACATCTTCTGGCCCTGGCCATCGCGCACCAGGCCGTGCACGTACACGGTCTTGAACGGAACCTGCGGGGTGCCGTCCTCGTTCTTGATCAGGTGCATGGTCAGCATGATCATGCGCGCAACCCAGAAGAAGATGATGTCGAAGCCGGTGACCAGCACGTCAGTGCTGTGGAACTTCTTCAGGAACTCGGTCTGCTCCGGCCAGCCCAGGGTCGAGAAGGTCCACAGGCCCGAGCTGAACCAGGTGTCGAGCACGTCGTCGTCCTGGCGCAGTTTCACTTCGCTGCCGAGGTTGTGCTTGGCGCGGACCTCTTCTTCATTGCGGCCGACATAGACCTGGCCGGCCTCGTCGTACCAGGCCGGAATGCGGTGGCCCCACCACAGCTGGCGGCTGATGCACCAGTCCTGGATGTCGCGCATCCAGGAGAAGTACATGTTCTCGTACTGCTTGGGCACGAACTGGATGCGGCCATCTTCCACGGCTTCGATGGCCGGCTCTGCCAGCGGCTTGGTGGAAACGTACCACTGGTCGGTCAGCCATGGCTCGATGACGGTACCCGAACGGTCGCCTTTCGGCACTTTCAGGGCGTGATCGTCGATGCTCACCAGCAGGCCCTGGGCATCCAGGTCGGCCACGATCTGCTTGCGTGCGACGAAGCGATCGAGGCCGGCGTACTGGGCCGGCAGGCTGGTATCGACCTGCTCGTTGACGCTGCCGTCGAGGTTGAAGGCCTGGGCGGCGGACAGCACCAGGGCGTTCTTGTCGAAAATGTTCAGCAGCGGCAGGTTGTGGCGCTTGCCGACTTCGTAGTCATTGAAGTCGTGGGCAGGGGTGATCTTCACGCAGCCGGTGCCGAACTCCGGGTCGCAATAGTCATCGGCGATAATCGGGATGCGGCGGCCAACCAGCGGCAGTTCGACGAACTTGCCGATCAGGGCCTGGTAGCGCTCGTCGGTCGGGTTGACGGCAACGGCGGCGTCACCCAGCAAAGTCTCCGGGCGGGTGGTGGCGACGACCAGATAGTCCTTGCCTTCAGCGGTCTTGGCGCCATCGGCAAGCGGGTAGCGCAAGTTCCACAGGTGGCCCTTCTCGTCGTGGTTTTCCACCTCGAGGTCGGAGATGGCCGTGTGCAGCTTGGTGTCCCAGTTGACCAGGCGCTTGCCGCGGTAGATCAGGCCGTCCTCATGCAGGCGCACGAAGGCTTCCTTGACTGCTTCGGACAGGCCGTCGTCCATGGTGAAGCGCTCGCGGCTCCAGTCTACCGACGAACCCAGGCGACGGATCTGGCGGCTGATGTTGCCACCTGACTGATCCTTCCATTCCCAGACCTTCTCCAGGAACTTCTCGCGGCCAAGGTCGTGACGGTTCTGGCCCTTGGCTTCGAGCTGGCGTTCGACCAGCATCTGCGTGGCGATACCGGCGTGGTCGGTACCTGGCTGCCACAGGGTGTCGCGGCCTTGCATGCGGCGGAAACGGATCAGCGCGTCCATGATCGCGTTGTTGAAGCCGTGGCCCATGTGCAGGCTACCCGTCACGTTCGGTGGCGGGATCATGATGGTGTAGGACTCGCCTGCACCTTGTGGAGCGAAATAGTTTTCGGACTCCCAGGTGTTGTACCAGGAAGTTTCGATGGCGTGCGGCTGGTAGGTCTTATCCATGCGCGGCGGGACCCTGTGCATTTATTCGGGAAAGCCGAAAAGTATAACGAAGGCACAGGGTTTAGGCGACAGGAGCGGACAGAAGAGCGTGAATTCCTGTAGGAGCGGCCTTGTGTCGCGAAAAGGGCGCAAAGCGCCCTCAGGGTTTACTCGGAACGCTTGATCAACCGTTCGATCCGCGCATCCAGCCGGCGCTTGATCTCGTTCTCGATATGCGGGGTGAAGTCGTTGATCACGTCCTGCATGATCATCTGCGCGGCGGCGCGCAACTCGCTCTCCAGGTGCAGCAGGGTGTCCTGGCGGCGGGTCTGCGGATCATCCTCGGGTTCGGCTGCTGCGGGCTCGGCTTCAGGCGCTGGCGCCGCGTTACCGGCAGGCACGTCGAGCAACAGGGGAATCTGCTCGACCGTTTCGGTCAGCAGCGGCGGCTGCAGGTCGGCATCGCCGAGCAGCTGGCGAATCGATTCCAGATCATCCAGCAGATGAGCGGAATCGGGTAGGGCGGAAGGCTTGTCCATCGTCGTTAAAGTCGCTGTAAGCGGTGGTCTTGCAGAGCATAGCCCTGTTCACGGTAGAAACGGAACCGCTCGCGGGCCGATTGGCGAATGCCGGGCTCCTCGACCACGATCTCGGCAACCCGCTCGAACTGGCCGACGAACCCCGGCACAGCGGCACCCAGGTTGATCAGCAGGTCACGGTGCTCGCCAGCATCGTCGGCAAGGCCCAAGGCTACCGTGGCATCCGTGTGTTCTTCGGCCAGGTCGTGGGGCACGAAGGCTTCGCCCTTGAAGCGCCACAGGCGTTGATCCAGTTCGGTACGTTGTTCGGCGTCCTGGCAGTGCAGGTAGACCCGGTGGCCAAGGCGCCAGGCCTTTTCGCACAGCTTGCAGGCGAAGTCCAGCCGTGCCGACAGCGAGTCGGTGGGCAGGATATAGAAATCGACTTTGCTCATGGTGTGCTCTGCCAGCCGGCGATGCCACGGGCACCGCCGGCTTCACGGCATCAGGCGCCAGCGCGGTCCAGCAGGTACTGGGTCAGCAGCGGGACCGGGCGACCGGTAGCGCCCTTGTCCTTGCCGCCACTGATCCAGGCCGTGCCGGCGATGTCCAGGTGCGCCCAGTTGTAGGCCTTGGCGAAACGCGACAGGAAGCAGCCAGCGGTGATGGTGCCCGCCTTGGGCCCACCGATGTTGCCCATGTCAGCGAACGGGCTGTCCAGTTGCTCCTGGTACTCGTCGAACAGCGGCAGCTGCCAGGCACGGTCATCGGCACGCTTGCCGGCGTCGAGCAGCTGGCCGACCAGGTCGTCGTTGTTGCCCATGAGACCGGAAGTGTGGCTGCCCAGGGCGACAATGCAGGCGCCGGTCAGGGTGGCGATGTCGATCACGGCCTGTGGCTTGAAGCGCTCGGCATAGGTGAGGGTGTCGCACAGCACCAGGCGGCCTTCGGCGTCGGTGTTGAGGATTTCGACGGTCTGGCCACTCATGGTGGTGACGATGTCGCCCGGACGGGTGGCACCGCCGCTCGGCATGTTCTCGGCGCAGGCCAGCAGGCACACCAGGTTGATCGGCAGCTGCAGTTCGAGGACCGCGCGCAGGGTGCCGAACACGCTGGCGGCGCCGCACATGTCGAATTTCATCTCATCCATGCCAGCGCCTGGCTTGAGGCTGATGCCGCCGGTATCGAAGGTGATGCCCTTGCCGACCAGCACGAACGGCTTGTCGGCCTTCTTGCCGCCCTGGTAGTTGAGCACGATCAGGCGTGGTGGCTGGTCGCTGCCCTGGCCCACGGCATAGAACGCGCCCATGCCCAGGTCCTTGATCTTTTTCTCGTCCAGCACTTCGACCTTCAGGCCCTTGTGCGCCTTGCCCAGTTCCTTGGCCTGCTCGGCCAGGTAGCTGGGGTGGCACAGGTTAGGCGGCAGGTTGCCCAGGTCGCGGGTGAAGGCCATGCCGGTGGCAATGGCGCTGGCGTGCTTGACGGCGCGCTCGACCTCGGCCAGGCCGGCCTTGTCGGCCAGCAGGGTGACTTTCTTCAGGGCGCGCGGTTCGGCCTTCTGGCTCTTGAAACGATCGAACACGTATTCGCCGTCGAGCAGGGTCTCGGCCAGCAGGCGGTACTTGCCGTAGTAGGCGTCACGGTTGTTGACCGCGATGTCGTCCAGGGCCAGCACGGCATCGCCACCGTTGAGGCTCTTGAGCACGCCGGCCACACTTGCGACCAGCTTGCGCCATGCGCGGTCGCCGAGGGCATCGTCCTTGCCGCTGCCGACCAGCAGCACGCGCTCGGCCTTCAGGCCCGGCACGCTCTGCAGCAACAGGGTCTGGCCAGGCTTGCCGGCCAGGTCGCCACGCTTGAGTACTGCGCTGATGGCGCCTTCGCTGGCTTGGTCGACGGCCTTGGCAACGGCCCCGAGCTTGCGCCCTTCACCCACCGGTACGACCAGAGTGGCGGTTTTTACCGATGCAGCAGCTACGCTTTTTACAACCAGTTCCATGTCAGGGTCCCCGAATGATCTATGCAGTTGGCGCTATGCGTTTTCGCGCTCTGGACGGGCCTGGCCGCGTTGCCGCAGGCCAGTGGAAAAGCTGCCAGTTTGAGCCTCCCGCCAGCGTGCTGACAACCCCGATGTTGGCCTTCATGCGCAGCCAAGTGACAGGCGCGGCCAATCACAGGATAATGCGCGCACTTTACATGGAGGTTCGCCTTAGGCGAACCGGCTTTGGTCCTGGCTGTCACAGGCCAATGTTTGGCAGTCCGCCCCTGACAACCCAGGAGTGTCTGGTTTGATCGTCTTTCGTTATCTGTCCCGCGAGGTCCTGGTGACCTTGAGCGCCGTCAGCGCCGTGCTGCTGGTGATCATCATGAGCGGGCGCTTCATCAAGTACCTGGCCCAGGCGGCCCAGGGCATCCTCGACCCAAGCGTGCTGTTCCTGATCATGGGCTTCCGCATGCCAGGTTTCCTGCAGCTGATTTTGCCGTTGGGTTTGTTCCTCGGCATTCTCCTGGCCTACGGCCGGCTGTACCTGGAAAGCGAAATGACCGTGCTGTCGGCGACCGGCATGAGCCAGCAGCGTTTGCTGGCCCTGACCATGGCGCCGGCGGCAGTGGTCGCCCTGCTGGTTGCCTGGCTGAGCCTGAGCCTGTCACCACTGGGCGTGGCCCAGGTGCAGAAGATCGTTGCCCAGCAAGATGCCATGACCGAGTTCGACACCTTGGTGCCGGGCCGCTTCCAGACCTTGCGCGACGGTTCGCGGGTTACCTACACCGAGCAGCTGTCGGACGACCGCGTCAAGCTGGGCGGGGTGTTCATTTCCGAGAAGCGCTTCAACCAGGACAAGACCAAGGACCGTGCGCCGTCGGTGCTGGTCGCCGAAAAAGGCCATCAGGAAATCCAGGCCGATGGCAATCGCTACCTGGTGCTGGAGAACGGCTACCGCTACGACGGTAACCCGGGCCAGGCCGATTACCGTGCCATCAAGTACGACACCTATGGTGTCTTGCTGCCAAAGCCGGAAGTTGCCGAAGACGTGACCGATCGCGAAGCGATCCCGACCCTTGAGCTGTTCGGCAAGAGCGACCTGCGTGAGCGTGCCGAGCTGCAATGGCGCCTTTCGCTGCCGATCCTGGTGTTCATCGTGGCCCTGATGGCGGTCCCGCTGGCCAAGGTCAACCCGCGCCAGGGCCGCTTCCTCAAGCTGCTGCCGGCGATTCTTCTGTACATGGCCTACCTGACAATGCTGATTTCCGTACGCGGCGCCCTGGAGAAGGGCAAACTGCCGATTGGCCTGGGTATCTGGTGGGTGCATGGCCTGTTCCTGATGATCGGCCTGGCCCTGATGTATTGGGAACCGCTGCGCCTGAAAATGGCTGCTCGTCGCGCGGAGGTGGCCCGTGGCTAAACTCGACCGCTATATCGGCACGAGCGTGCTGCTGGCCATTCTGGCCGTGCTGGGGATCATCCTCGGCCTGGCCTCGCTGTTCGCCTTCATCGACGAGATGGGTGAACTGAGCGATACCTACACCTTGCTCGACGCGGGCAATTTCGTCCTGCTTACGGCACCTCGTCGGCTGTACGAAATGCTGCCGATGGCGGCACTGATCGGCTGCCTGATCGGCCTCGGCAGCCTGGCCAGCAACAGCGAGCTGACCATCATGCGCGCTGCCGGTGTCTCCATCGGCCGCATCGTCTGGGCGGTGATGAAGCCCATGCTGGTGCTGATGCTGGTCGGCGTGCTGGTTGGTGAATACGTTGCCCCGGTCACCGAGAACAAGGCCCAGGCCGACCGCTCCCTGGCCCAGGGCGGTGGTGAAGCGCAAAGCTCCAGGCATGGCATGTGGCACCGCCAGGGCGAAGAGTTCGTGCACATCAACTCGGTGCAGCCCAATGGCCTGCTGCTGGGCGTGACCCGCTACACCTTCGACAACGAGCGCAAGATCCAGACGTCGAGTTTTGCCCGTCGCGCTCAGTACAACGATGATCACTGGACGCTCAGCGACATCAGCACCACGTTCTTCCGCGGTGACCACACCGAAGTGGTGAAGGCGCCGACCGAGCGCTGGGACGTTTCGCTGACGCCGCAACTGCTCAATACCGTGATCATGGCCCCCGAGTCGTTGTCGATTACCGGGTTGTGGGACTACATCCACTACCTGTCCGACCAGGGCCTGAACAACGCCCGTTACTGGCTGGCGTTCTGGACCAAGGTGATGCAGCCGCTGGTGACTGCAGCACTGGTATTGATGGCAATTTCCTTCATCTTCGGCCCGCTGCGTTCGGTCACCCTCGGCCAACGCGTGTTCACCGGCGTGCTGGTGGGCTTCGCCTTCCGCATTGGCCAGGACCTGCTGGGCCCGTCGAGCCAGGTGTTCGGCTTCCCGCCGCTGCTGGCGGTAGTGATTCCGGCGGGCATCTGTGCCCTGGCTGGCGTGTGGTTGTTGCGTCGGGCCGGTTGACGGTCTGCAACAGCTGAAAAGCCGACCTCAGGGTCGGCTTTTTTGCGTCTACTTTTTCTGCTTCGGCACCCGCACCAGCTGGGTTTCAGAGTAGATGTCGTGCCAGCCGCGTTTGCGCTTGTCGATCAACGACCAGAAGAACCCAAGCCCCAGGCACAGCCAGGATGCAATCGACACCACGAAGCGCAGCAGTGCCTGCCACAGGCTGATCGCGCTGCCATCGGCATTCTGCACGCGCACGCCCCACACCTGCATGCCCAAGGTCTGGCCGCCATGGGTCCAGAACTTGGCAAAGAAGCCGAACAGGGCGAACAGCAGAACGGTCGAGAGCAGTGGGTCACCATCCAGTGCGCCGGCTTCGGTCAGTTCACGCATGCGGGCTTCGCCGATGATCGCCATCTGGATCAACTTGTAAGCCCCGGCGGTGACGATCAGCAGCGCCGTGCACAGCAGGAAGTCGTAGAACATCGCCGCCAGGCGTCGGCCCAGGCCGACCGGTGGGAAATCACCCTGGGGGGAGAGCAGAGGCTTGGACATGCAAAACAGCTCCGAATGGCGAAGCCGCTATTCTACGGGCAAAAAAAAGCCCCTGCACATGGCAGGGGCTTTTCTTCGAAGTCGGGGCGGCTTAGCCGGCGACCTGAACCTTGTCAGCCTGCATGCCTTTTTGGCCTTGGACTGCTTCGAAGGTAACCTTCTGGCCTTCTTTCAGGCTCTTGAAGCCGTTGCCTTCGATGGCGCGGAAGTGCACGAACAGATCCGGACCGCTTTCTGGGGTGATGAAACCGTAACCTTTCTCGTCATTGAACCACTTGACGGTACCGTTCTGACGCTCAGCCATTGTCTTATTTCCTATGAAGCTTGAATTTTGATGACAGTTTCTTTCACGTTATATATGAGTGAAAGAGTACTGGGCTGGGTTGCAGGAAAGTAAGAGACGTCGAACGGGTTGTAGCAAATCTCGGCTACTGGCCCAGGTCACGAACTGTTGCGACCCATGCAAACACAGTGCACTGACTCTACGCCAACTCCCGAGAAAAAAACAAGCCCTTGGTCGTATAGAAAATTCGCCTTTTGCCGATAACCGACAAATTTGTCGGAAACGCCGTGGCGCCTGGCCTGGCGCCATGTTCAAAAGTTATTGGGCAGGTTCGAAATCGAATATGTAGCACCTGCCCGCACACCTCAGGCGCTACCTTCAACCACGGTAGTAACGCTGTGCAACGAAAGGCATTTTGCTGACTTTCAAGGCAACCTTCTTGCCGCGCACCACGGCAAAGAGTGGGGTGTCGATTACAGCCAGATCACTATCGATATAACCCATTGCTACAGGGGCGCCGAGTGTTGGCCCAAAGCCGCCGCTGCATACTTTGCCTACGGGTTTATCGTTTGCATCGACAATATCCGCGCCTTCACGTACTGGCGTACGTTCCTGCGGCAACAAGCCCGCACGTTTACGCGCCACGCCATCGCGCTGCTGGGCAAATATGGCCTCGTCACCCGGGAAGCCGGCGGCACGTGCGCCATCGGCACGGCGTACTTTGGAAATTGCCCACAGCAGGCTGGCTTCAACCGGGGTGGTCTCGGTGTTCATGTCGTGGCCATAAAGGCACAGGCCGGCTTCCAGGCGCAACGAGTCGCGGGCACCGAGGCCGATAGGCTGTACCTCGGGTTCGGCCAGCAGGCGACGCGCCAGGGCTTCGGCAGCGCCGACCGGCACCGAGATCTCGTAGCCATCTTCGCCGGTGTAGCCCGAGCGGCTGACGAAACAGTCTTCGCCCAGCAGTTTCACCGCACGGAATTGCATGAAGGTCATGCCAGCCACTTCCGGCTCCAGGCGCTCCAGCACCTTGACCGCAGCCGGGCCCTGCAGGGCAAGCAGAGCGCGGGCCTCGAACAGCGGTTGCACGTCGCATCGTGCGCCGATGTGTTTCTGCAGGTGCGCCAGGTCCTGATCCTTGCAAGCGGCATTCACTACCAGGAACAGCGTGTCGTCACCGAGGTTGGCGACCATCAGATCGTCGAGGATGCCGCCTTGCTCGTTGGTGAACATGGCATAGCGCTGCATCCCTGCAGGCAGGTCGATGATGTCCACCGGTACCAGCGACTCCAGCGCCTTGGCCGCGTCGGCGCCACGCAGGATGATCTGGCCCATGTGCGAGACGTCGAACAGGCCGGCCTGTTCGCGGGTATGCAGGTGCTCCTTGAGCACGCCCAGCGGGTACTGCACCGGCATGTCGAAGCCGGCGAATGGCACCATGCGGGCACCCAGTTCCAGGTGCAGGGCGTGCAGCGGGGTCTTTTGCAGTGTTTCGGACATCGATGACTCCTTGGTTTATTGTCGGGTCAACATTCGATGATGTTGACGGCCAGACCGCCGCGGGCGGTCTCCTTGTATTTGCTTTTCATGTCGGCGCCGGTCTGGCGCATGGTGCGGATCACCTTGTCGAGCGACACGTAGTGCTGCCCGTCGCCGCGCAGGGCCAGGCGCACGGCATTGATGGCTTTAACCGAGCCCATGGCATTGCGCTCGATGCAGGGCACCTGAACCAGGCCGCCGATCGGGTCGCAGGTCAGGCCCAGGTTGTGCTCCATGCCGATTTCAGCAGCGTTTTCCACTTGTTGCGGGGTACCGCCCATCACTTCGCACAGGGCGCCTGCGGCCATCGAACAGGCCACGCCGACCTCGCCCTGGCAGCCGACCTCGGCGCCGGAAATCGAGGCGTTTTCCTTGTAGAGGATGCCGATCGCGGCAGCGGTGAGTAGAAAACGCACCACGCCGTCCTCGCTGGCGCCAGGGACGAAGCGCATGTAGTAGTGCAGAACTGCAGGGACGATACCCGCTGCACCATTGGTCGGTGCGGTGACCACGCGCCCGCCGTAGGCGTTTTCCTCATTGACTGCCAAGGCGTAGAGGTTGACCCAGTCGAGTACCGACAGGGCATCGCGCAGGCTCGCTTCCGGGTGGCGGCTAAGCTGCCGGTACAACGCCGGAGCACGGCGCTTGACCTTGAGCCCGCCAGGCAGGATGCCCTCATGGCGGCAGCCGGCCTCGACGCAGTTCTGCATGACTTGCCAGATGCGCAGCAGCCCGGCGCGGGTCTCGGCTTCCGGGCGCCAGGCGGCTTCGTTGGCCAGCATCACCTGGCTGATCGACAGGTGCTGCGCGGTGCAGTGGCCGAGCAGCTCCTTGGCGGTCTTGAACGGCAAGGCCAGCACGGTGCTGTCCTCGACGATGCGGTCCTGGCCGGCGGCGTCTTCGTCAACCACGAAGCCGCCGCCCACCGAGTAGTATTCGCGGCTGCGGATTTGCAGGCCGGCGGCATCGAAAGCACGAAAGATCATGCCGTTGGGGTGATAGGCCAAGGGTTTGCGGATCATCGCCAGGTGCTGCTTCTCAACGAAGGCGATGGTCTGCTCACCCAGCAGGCTGAGCTGGCCGCTGGTGCGGATGGCCTGCAGGCGGGCGGGGATGGATTCAGTGTCGACGGTATCTGGGTGCTCGCCTTCCAGGCCGAGCAATACCGCCTTGTCGCTGCCGTGGCCTTTACCGGTGGCGCCGAGCGAGCCATACAGCTCGGCCTTGACGCAAACGGTGCTGGCCAGCAGGCCATCGCGGCGCAGCCCTTCGGCAAAGCGTGCAGCGGCGCGCATCGGGCCGACCGTGTGGGAGCTGGAGGGGCCGATGCCGATCTTGAACAGGTCGAAGACGCTCAGTGACATGGTGGTTCCTCCTGAAGATCTTTGGGGCTGCTACGCAGCCCTTTCGCGACACAAGGCCGCTCCCACAAAGAGCGGCGCGGTCCCTGTGGGAGCGGCCTTGCGTCGCGATTGGGCCGCAAAGCGGCCCCAGCTTCCTAAAGGCCGCCTCAGGCGTCCTGATAGCTCTCGATCGACGGGCAGGCGCAGACCAGGTTGCGGTCACCGAACACGTTGTCGACCCGACCGACCGGCGGCCAGTACTTGCCTTCCACCAGGCTCGGCAGTGGGTACACCGCCTGCTCGCGGCTGTAGCCGTGGGCCCATTCGCCAACCAGCTCGGCCGCGGTGTGCGGGGCGTTCTTCAGCGGATTGTCGTCCTTGTCCAGGCTGCCGTTTTCCACCGCACGGATCTCTTCGCGAATCTGGATCATCGCATCGCAGAAGCGATCCAGTTCTTGCTTGGACTCGCTTTCGGTCGGTTCGATCATCAGCGTGCCGGCCACCGGGAACGACATGGTCGGTGCATGGAAACCGAAGTCGATCAGGCGCTTGGCCACGTCATCGACGCTGATGCCGCTGGTGTCCTTGAGCGGGCGCAGGTCGAGGATGCATTCGTGGGCGACCAGGCCGTTGCCACCGGTGTACAGGACAGGATAGTGCTCTTCCAGGCGGCGGGCGATGTAGTTGGCGTTGAGGATCGCCATTTGCGAAGCACGCTTGAGGCCAGCACCGCCCATCATGCGAATGTACATCCAGGTGATTGGCAGGATGCTGGCGCTGCCGAACGGCGCGGCGCACACCGCGCCTTCGGTGTTTTCAAGCGCAGCGTGGCCTGGCAGGAATGGCGCCAGGTGCGACTTGACGCCGATCGGGCCGACGCCCGGACCGCCACCGCCGTGCGGGATGCAGAAGGTCTTGTGCAGGTTCAGGTGCGACACGTCGCCGCCGAACTTGCCCGGCGCGCAGAGGCCGACCATGGCATTCATGTTGGCGCCGTCGATGTAAACCTGGCCGCCATTGTCGTGAATGATCGCGCAGATTTCGCCGATCGCTTCCTCGAACACGCCATGGGTCGAAGGGTAGGTGATCATGATCGCGGCCAGGCGCTCGCGGTGTTCGATGGCCTTGGCCCGCAGGTCCTCGACATCGACGTTGCCACGGGCATCACAGGTGGTGACCACCACACGCATGCCGGCCATGTGCGCGGTTGCCGGGTTGGTGCCGTGGGCCGAAGACGGGATCAGGCAGATGTCGCGGTGGCCTTCGCCACGGCTGCGATGGTACGCACGGATGGCCAAGAGGCCTGCGTACTCACCCTGGGAGCCGGCGTTGGGCTGCAGCGACACGGCGTCGTAGCCGGTGGCGGCGCAGAGCATGGCTTCCAGCTCGTTGGTCATCTGCAGGTAGCCCTGGCTCTGCGCGGCCGGGGCGAACGGGTGCAGGTTGCCGAATTCGGCCCAGGTCACCGGGATCATTTCGCTGGCGGCGTTGAGCTTCATGGTGCACGAGCCCAGCGGGATCATGCTGCGGTCCAGCGCCAGGTCCTTGTCGGCCAGGCGGCGCAGGTAGCGCATCAGCTCGGTTTCGCTGTGGTAGCGGTTGAACACCGGGTGCTCGAGGATCGCCGACTGGCGCAGCAGGGCGACCGGCAGGCGCGAACCGGTGCTGGCGGCCAGGGCGGCGAAGTCAGGCTGGGCCTGGTCAGCGCCGAACAGTTGCCAGAGGGCCTCGACGTCGGCCTGGGTGCTGGTTTCGTCGAGTGACAGGCCAAGGTGAGCGGCGTCGATCTGGCGCAGGTTGATGCGCTGGGCGCGGGCCTTGTCGTGCAGGCTGGCAGTGGCGCTGCCGGTGGCCAGGGTCAGGGTATCGAAGGCGGTTTCGCCCACCACTTCCAGGCCCAGGGTTTTCAGGCCGGCAGCCAGAATCGAAGTCAGCGCGTGAGTGCGTTCGGCAATGCGCTTGAGGCCGGCCGGGCCGTGGTACACGGCGAACATGCTGGCGATGTTGGCCAGCAGCACCTGGGCGGTGCAGATGTTGCTGGTGGCCTTCTCGCGGCGGATGTGCTGTTCACGGGTTTGCATGGCCAGGCGCAGAGCGGTCTTGCCGAAGCGGTCGATCGACACACCGACCAGACGGCCGGGCATGTCGCGCTTGAAGGCATCACGCGTGGCGAAGTAGGCCGCGTGCGGGCCACCGAAGCCCAGTGGCACGCCGAAGCGCTGGGCGCTGCCGATGGCCACGTCGGCGTCGAATTCGCCTGGCGGGGTCAGCAGGGTCAGGGCCAGCAGGTCGGCGGCAACCGCGACCAGGGCGTTGGCGGCGTGGAAACGCTCGACCACTGCGCGGTAGTCGAACACTTCGCCGTTGCTGGCCGGGTATTGCAGCAGGGCGCCGAAGAAGGCACTGACATCGCCCAGTTCACGCTCGTCGCCGACCACGATCTCGATGCCCAGTGGCTCGGCACGGGTGCGCAGCACGTCGAGGGTCTGCGGGTGGCAGTGCACGGAGGCGAAGAAGGCGTGGCTGGCCTTGTTTTTCGACAGGCGCTTGCAGAAGGTCATGGCTTCGGCAGCGGCGGTGGCTTCGTCGAGCAAGGATGCGTTGGCGATCGGCAGGCCGGTGAGGTCGCTGATCAGGGTCTGGAAGTTCAGCAGCGCTTCCAGGCGGCCTTGGGAAATTTCTGGTTGGTACGGGGTGTAGGCGGTGTACCAGGCTGGGTTTTCCAGCAGGTTGCGCAAGATCGGGGCCGGGGTGTGGGTGTTGTAGTAGCCCTGGCCGATGTAGCTCTTGAACAGTTCATTCTTGCCGGCGATGGATTTCAGCGCTGCGAGGGCATCGGCCTCGCTCTGGCCGTCTTCCGAGCCGAGCACGCTGGTGCCCTTGATGCTGTCGGGGATGACGGCGGCGCTCATGGCTTCCAGCGAGTCGAAGCCCAGGGCGGCGAGCATGGCCTGCTCGTCGGCGGCGCGCGGGCCGATGTGACGGGCGATGAATTCGTTGGCGGTGCCGAGGTTGATAGTCATGATCGGATTCCTCAGGCGTCGTCGTTGGCTTTGATCAGGCGGTCGTAGGCGTCCTGGTCCAGCAGGGCTGTTACTTCGCTCATGTTTGCGGGGATGAAGCGGAAGAACCAGCCTTCGCCCAGCGGGTCTTCGTTGACCAGTTCGGGGCTGTCGTTGAGGTCTTCGTTGACGGCGACCACTTCACCAGCCAGGGGCATGTACACGCCGCTGGCGGCTTTGACCGACTCGACGGTGGAGGCTTCGGCACCTTTTTCGTACTGCTGCAGCTCGGGCAGTTGCACATAGACCACATCGCCAAGGGCGTTCTGGGCGTAGGCAGTGATGCCCACGGTGACGCTACCGTCGGCTTCGACGCGCAGCCATTCGTGATCTTCGGTGAAACGCAACTCGCTCATGGGGAATCCTCGGGAAGCAGGGCGTTGGGCGCGGTGGGTCCGCGCTCTTGGTTAGGATTCCCATAGCAAAAATGCTGCCACTCAGAAAAAACCTTACAAATCAACAGCTTGCAATTTTATCTGAAGCCCGTTTTCATTGTCGTGGAATGAAAACGATACAGATGAGGCTGGGTCAAAAACGGCTGGCCTATCAAGCCCTTGTAAACGCGCCCTTAGAAGAGCTTGTATCGAAAACGCTACGATGTAGTGAAATCGATACGGTCAGCCAAATTTCAGCTCTTGCTTGCAATGCCGTACTTGCGCAACCGTTGTGCAATCGCGGTATGCGAAGTCTGGAGCCGCCCGGCCAGCTGCCGGGTGGACGGGTAGCTGGCATACAAGCGCTGCAGCAGTTCACGCTCGAAATCGCCCACCGCCTGCTCCAGGCTGGCCACGTCGCCATCCTGCCCACGCGCCACCGAAGTGCCGGCGATGTCCAGGTCTCCGATATCCACCAGATTGCTCTCGCAGATCGCCGCCGCGCGGAAAATCACGTTCTGCAGTTGCCGCACGTTGCCTGGCCAAGGGTTGGCCAGCAGCGCCGCATGGGTGGCCGGGGTGAGGCGGCAAGGTGGGCGCTGAATCTGCGTGCAGGCCTGCTGCATGAAGTAATGCGCCAGTATGAGGATGTCCTGGCCACGATCACGCAGCGGCGGTACCTGCAGGTTGAGTACATTCAGCCGGTAGAACAGGTCTTCACGGAAAGTGCCTTCGGCGACCATGCGTTCGAGGTCGCGGTGGGTGGCGCTGATGATGCGCACGTCCACCTTCACCTCGCGGTCGCCACCTACCCGGCGGAAGCTGCCGTCGCTGAGAAAGCGCAGCAGCTTGGCCTGCAGGTACGGCGACATTTCGCCGATCTCGTCGAGAAACACCGTGCCTTGGTTGGCCAGTTCCATCAGCCCCGGCTTGCCGCCGCGCTGGGCACCGGTGAAGGCGCCTGGGGCGTAGCCGAACAGTTCGCTCTCGGCCAGGCTTTCGGGCAGCGCGGCGCAGTTCAGTGCGAGGAATGGCGCTGCCTGACGGCTGCTGATGGCATGGCAGGCGCGGGCCACCAGTTCCTTGCCGGTACCGGTTTCGCCGTGCACCAGCAGCGGCGCATCGAGGGCCGCCACGCGCAGGGCGCGGGCCTTGAGGGTGCGGATCGCCGGGGATTCGCCCAGCAGCGCATCGAAGCCTTCGGCATGGTCGTGGTGCAGGGCCGACAGGCGTTCGCCCATGCGGTTGGGCGGGTAGAGGGTCAGCAGGCCTCCGGCGTTGGTGATCGGCGAGGCGTCCAGCAACAGGCTCTGGCCGTTGAGCTGCATCTCGCGCATTGGCAGGTGGAAGTTGTTGTCCAGCAAGGCCTGCAGCAGGTCGGCATCGTCAAACAGTTCGCCCACCGAGCGCCCGGCGGATTCGCGGCCGCACAGGGCGATCAGCGCCGGGTTGGCCAGCAGCACCTTGCCTGCGCTGTCGACCGCCAGCACCGGGTCGCTCATGGCGGCGAGCAGGGCGTCGAGCTGCAGGTGGCGGCGCTGGCCGGGGAGGATGTCGACCACGTCCACCGACTGCACTCCATGGACTTCGAACAGTGCGTCGTGGAGCTCTTCGAGCACCGCCGGGCTGAGGGTCGGGGCGTCGATGTAGACGTTTGGCGGGACCATTTCCACGGCATCCAGGTTGAGGTTGCGGGCACCGAGCAGGGCGAGGACTTCCTGGGTGATACCGACGCGGTCGATGAAGCTGACGTGGATGCGCATGGTGGGCGGGAGTTGTGGCCGGGGAAGGCGATAGTATGCCTCAACATCGTCGGGGCCGCTTTGCGGCCCCAGGATCATGCCCTCATTCGAGGTGTTCAGGCTTGATCGGGTCGCCCGATTTTACGTCCAGCTTCTGGCGAATGTCTTCGAACATGGCGTCGTACAGCTTGTGAGGCGAACCCAGCGTTTCGAACTTCTGGTGCGGCGCGAGATAGGACTGGGCCTTGCGCGAGGCGACCATGAGAAAGCTTGGTAGCACCTGGTCCTTGGCCAGGAAGAACTTTTCATCGACGGTCTTGCCCTCGATGCTGCCATGCATGCGGAACTGGATGCCTCTGCCTTCCTTGGGATCTGACAACGCTTCGTACTCGATGTTGAGATCGTAACTGTGGTCGTTCTTGGTCAGCGCAGTGCGCTCGATATGTACATGACCGGGGTGGAACTGGGCCATGGCAAACTCCTCCGGAAGGTGAATGGCGGGCCCCGTAAGCCCGCCCACTGCAATCAACGGTAGCTGATACCTGGCTTTTCGGTGCTCACGCGGGTGCCGGCGGTGCCTTTGACGATGCCCTCGATGTTTTCCAGCGAGCTGATCACCGCCACTTTGCCAGTGTGGCGGGCAAAGTCGCAGGCAGCCTGCACTTTAGGCCCCATGGAGCCGGCCGCAAAGCCAAGGCGTTCGAGTTCGTCGGGGTGGGCCTGGGCGATGGCTTTCTGCGTCGGCTTGCCCCAGTCAATGTAGGCGCCATCGACGTCGGTGGCGATTACCAGAAGGTCGGCTTCCAGCTGTTCGGCCAGCAGCGCCGAACACAGGTCCTTGTCGATCACCGCCTCGATGCCTTTGAGCTTCTTGTTCTCGTCGTACATGGTGGGGATGCCGCCACCGCCGGCGCAGATCACGATGCTGCTCTTTTCCAGCAGCCACTTGATCGGGCGGATTTCAAAGATGCGCTTGGGTTTCGGGCTGGCGACCACGCGGCGGTACTTGTCGCCGTCGGGCTTGACCACCCAGCCTTTTTCCTTGGCCAGGCGCTCGGCCTCTTCCTTGCTGTAGACCGGGCCGATGAACTTGCTCGGGTCCTTGAAGGCCGGGTCGTTGGCATCCACTTCCACTTGGGTCAGGAGGGTGGCGAACGGCACTTCGAAGTCCAGCAGGTTGCCCAGCTCCTGTTCGATCATGTAGCCGATCATGCCTTCGGTCTCGGCGCCGAGCACGTCCAGCGGGTAGGCCTCGTCGGGCTTGTACGACAGGCCTTGCAGGGCCAGCAGGCCGACCTGCGGGCCGTTGCCGTGGGCGATGACCAGTTCGTTGCCAGGATGGATCTTGGCGATCTGTTCGGTGGCCGTGCGGATATTGGCGCGCTGGTTGTCAGCGGTCATGGGTTCGCCACGGCGCAGGAGGGCGTTGCCGCCCAGTGCAACAACGATACGCATGGGGAATGTCCTTTATCTAAAGAAATGAGCGCTACTCGGCGGGCGAACACCGCCCCCTGTGGGAGCGGGTCTACCCGCGAAGGCGTCAGCAGCACCAGCGGTGCTGTCTGGGCTGGCGCCTTCGCGGGTGAACCCGCTCCTACAGGGATCCGGGTTGCCCGGCCTGGCGAGTCAGCCCTTACAGGTCAGCCAGGGTCGAAACCAGGATCGCCTTGATGGTGTGCATGCGGTTTTCCGCTTGCTCGAAGGCAATGCACGCCGGCGACTCGAACACGTCATCGGTCACTTCGATGCCGTTGGCCAGATCCGGATATTGTTCGGCAATCTGCTTGCCGACCTTGGTCTCGGAGTTGTGGAAGGCCGGCAGGCAGTGCATGAACTTGGTCCGTGGGTTGCCGCTGGCTTTCATCAGCTCCTTGTTCACCTGGTAGGGCTTGAGCTGCTTGATGCGCTCGCCCCAGGCTTCGATCGGCTCGCCCATCGACACCCAGACGTCGGTGTGGATGAAGTCGACGCCCTTGACCGCAGCCTTGGGATCTTCGGTCAGGGTAATGCGCGCGCCGCTCTCTTCGGCGTACTTGTGGCAACGCTCGACCAGGTCTTCATGTGGCCACAGCGCCTTGGGCGCGGCGATGCGCACGTCCATGCCAAGCTTGGCGCCGATCAACAGCAGCGAATTACCCATGTTGTTGCGGGCATCGCCCAGGTAGGCGTAGCTGATGTCGTGCAGTGGCTTGTCGCTGTGCTCACGCATGGTCAGCACGTCGGCGATCATCTGGGTCGGGTGGTATTCATCGGTCAGGCCATTGAACACCGGCACACCAGCGTACTTGGCCAGTTCTTCGACGATTTCCTGCTTGAAGCCGCGGTATTCGATGGCGTCGTACATGCGCCCGAGTACGCGGGCGGTGTCCTTCATGCTTTCCTTGTGGCCGATCTGCGAGGAGGTGGGGTCGATGTAGGTAACGTTGGCGCCCTGGTCATAGGCGGCGACTTCGAAGGCGCAGCGGGTACGGGTGGAGGTCTTCTCGAAGATCAGGGCGATGTTGTTGCCCTTCAGGTGCTGCTGCTCGGTGCCAGTGTACTTGGCGCGCTTGAGGTCGCGGGACAGGTCCAGCAGGTATTTCAGCTCGCGGGTGGTGTGGTGTTCGAGGCTGAGCAGGTTGCGGTTGTGAATGTTGAACGCCATGACTTTTCTCCTTGAGTTTGGTGAACGCACCGGCCGCCGCTTCGTGAGGGCGGCCGGGGGTAATGGGCGTTAGTAGTCGATCGGGTCGCGCACGATCGGGCAGGTCATGCAGTGGCCGCCGCCACGGCCCCGGCCCAGTTCGCCGGCGCTGATGGTGATGACCTCGATGCCGGCCTTGCGCAGCAAGGTGTTGGTGTAGGTGTTGCGGTCGTAGCCGATAACCACGCCAGGTTCGATGGCCACCACGTTGTTGCCGTCATCCCACTGTTCGCGCTCCGCGGCGAAGCTGTTGCCGCCGGTCTCGACCACGCGCAGCTTGACGCCAAGTTGCTCGCCGACCACCTCGATGAACGACTTGTCGATGCGCCGCACGTCCATGCCGTAGGGCTTGCTTTCGTCCGGGCGGATGATGAACGGCACGATCTCTTTCACCACTTCCGGGAAGACCGTGACCAGGTCGCGGTCGCAGAAGCTGAACACGGTGTCCAGGTGCATGGCGGCACGCGACTTCGGCAGGCCGGCGACGATGACTTCCTTCACCGCGCCCTTGGCGAACAGGTTGCGTGCCAGTTGGCCAATGGCCTGGCGCGAGGTGCGCTCGCCCATGCCGATCAGCACGATGCCGTTGCCGATCGGCATCACGTCCCCCCCTTCGAGGGTGGATTGACCGTGGTCCTTGTCCGGATCGCCGTACCACACCTGGAAATCGGCGTTGGTGAATTCCTTGTGGAACTTGTAGATGGCGGTGGTCAGCAGGGTTTCCTGGCGTCGCGCCGGCCAGTACATCGGGTTGAGCGTCACCCCGCCGTAGATCCAGCAGGTGGTATCACGGGTGAACTGGGTGTTGGGCAGCGGAGGCAGGATGAAACTGGAATGGCCCAGGTAGTCGTTGTACATCTTGACCACGTCGGCACCTGCGCTCTGTGGCAGGTCCTGGCCGGCCACGCCGCCGATCAGGAATTCGGCCAGGTGGCGGGGCTCCTGGCCTTCGAGCCAGCTGCGCACCTCGTTGTTCAGGCCCACGCCAACGGTGTCATCGGTGATCTTGCGGTCGAGGATCCATTTCAGGGCTTCGGGTTGCTGGACGATATCGGTCAGCAGGTTGTGCATCTCCAACACATCGACGCCGCGTTCACGCATCTTGGTGACGAAGTCGAAATGGTCACGCTTGGCCTGATCGACCCAGATCACGTCATCGAACAGCAGCTCGTCACAGTTGCTTGGCGTCAGCCGCTTGTGCGCCAGCCCGGGGGCGCAAACCATTACCTTGCGCAGCTTGCCGGCTTCGGAGTGGACACCGTACTTCTGTTTTTCAGCGGACATGGTTTCATTCCTCCAATTGAACGAAGACGTGGGTCAAAGGGTCAGGAAGCCGTCATACAGGCCGAAGGCTGCCACCAGGGCACCGATGACCACGGCTGCGAAGATCAGTTTTTCCACGTTGGTGAAGATGGGTTGGCCTACCTCGCGCTTGGCCTTGGCGAACAGGATCGCGCCAGGGGCGTAGAGCAGGGCCGAGAGCAGCAGGTATTTCACGCCGCCGGCATACAGCAGCCAGACGGCGTATAGCAGCGCGATGCCGCCGATGATCAGATCCTTCTGCCGCTCGGCAAGGGCCTGCTCATAGGTTTCGCTGCGCAGTGCCAGCAGGAAGGCATAAGCCGCCGACCACAGGTACGGCACCAGGATCATCGAGGTGGCGAGGTAGATCAGCGACAGGTAGGTACTGTTGGAGAACAGGGTGATGACCAGGAATATCTGCACCATGGCGTTGGTCAGCCACAGGGCGTTGGCCGGCACATGGTTGGCGTTCTCGCGGCGCAGGAACTCCGGCATGGTGTGGTCCTTGGCAGCGGCGAACATGATCTCGGCGCACAGCAGTACCCACGAGAGCAGGGCCCCGAGCAGCGAGATGATCAGGCCGACGCTGATCAGCACCGCGCCCCAGTGGCCGACCACGTGTTCAAGCACTGCGGCCATCGACGGGTTCTGCAGCTTGGCCAGTTCCGGTTGGGTCATGATGCCCAGCGACAGCACGTTGACCAGCACCAGGAACAGCAACACGGTGATGAAGCCGATGACCGTAGCCTTGCCCACGTCGGAGCGTTTTTCCGCCCGGGACGAGAAGATGCTTGCGCCCTCGATGCCGATGAACACCCACACGGTGACCAGCATCATGTTGCGAACCTGGTTCATCACGCCGCCCAGGTCGGGCGTGCCCACGGCCCAGATATCGGCGGTGAAGATGTCGAGTTTGAAGGCGAACAGGCAGATCAGGGCGAACAGCACCAGGGGCACGACCTTGGCCACGGTGGTGACCAGGTTGATGAACGCCGCTTCCTTGATGCCACGCAGTACCAGGAAGTGAACGGCCCAGAGCAGCACCGAGGCGCCGATGATCGCCGCCGGGGTGTTGCCTTCGCCGAAGATCGGGAAGAAGTAGCCCAGGGTGCTGAACAGCAGCACGAAGTAACCGACGTTGCCCAGCCAGGCACTGATCCAGTAGCCCCAGGCTGAAGAGAAGCCCATGTAATCGCCGAAGCCGGCCTTGGCATAGGCGTACACACCGCCATCCAGGTCAGGCTTGCGGTTGGCCAGGGTCTGGAACACGAACGCAAGGGTCAGCATGCCGACTGCGGTGATTGCCCAGCCGATCAGGACTGCACCCACGCCAGCACTGGCGGCCATGTTTTGCGGCAGCGAGAAGATCCCGCCGCCAATCATCGAGCCGACTACAAGTGCAACTAACGCGCCGAGCTTTAGTTTTCCGGATGAATCAGACATTTAACAACTCCTGCCAGGAGAAAGTTGACGACAGAATAAATCTGACGCCGGGGCCACGACCTGACTTGTGTCAGTTCTTGGCTACGCGAGGGTAGGAAATTTCCTTCGCGCGGCTCCTGGAAGTGCCGATAGCCATGCTGCAGGCCTTGCGAGCTGGCACCTCCATGTACGACTAGAGCAAACGCTCTGTTTAGCCTGCGAGTGTTGAAGCTAGCCGCTTTTAACGCTTTCGCAAATTTTTCACAAAAATATCGAGTTTTATCAAATGCTTTGCTAGTTGCTGGGCAGGTGCTAGTTTTTAAGGGCGCAGGTTTATAGACATTGTGGTTATGAGTGCTATAGGTGTAAGGGTTTTAGCCATATAAGTAATCGCTTTTATATGGCGCCCATGTCTGTTGCAAACGCATGACAGCTCGGAAAAAAGGGAGCCCCATGAGCGAACCGGGACAAAAGCTGCGTCTGGGTGCACTGATCGCACTGGTGGTCGGCTCGATGATTGGCGGCGGCATCTTCTCGCTGCCGCAGAACATGGCAGCACGCGCCGACGTCGGAGCCGTGCTGATCGGCTGGGCAATCACTGCGGTGGGGATGCTGGCACTGGCGTTCGTGTTCCAGACCCTGGCCAACCGCAAGCCCGAACTGGATTCGGGGGTCTACGCCTACGCCAAGGCCGGGTTCGGCGAGTACATGGGGTTCTCCTCGGCCTGGGGTTACTGGATCAGCGCCTGGCTGGGCAACGTCGGCTACTTCGTGCTGCTGTTCAGCACCCTGGGCTTCTACTTTCCGGTGTTTGGCGAAGGCAATACGCCGATTGCAATCGGCTGCGCCTCGTTGTTGTTGTGGGCAGTGCATTTCCTGGTGCTGCGAGGCATCAAGGAAGCGGCGTTCATCAACCAGGTGACCACCGTGGCCAAGGTGGTGCCGCTGCTGATCTTCGTGGTCATCGCCGCCTTTGCTTTCCGCGCGGACATCTTTACCCGTGATATCTGGGGCATGAGCAACCCACAGTTCGGCAATGTGCTGGACCAGGTGCGCAACATGATGCTGGTCACGGTGTTCGTGTTCATCGGTATAGAAGGTGCCAGTGTGTATTCCGGGCGGGCTCAGCGCCGTTCCGACGTCGGCAAGGCCACGGTGATCGGCTTTCTCGGCGTGCTGGCGCTGCTGGTGCTGGTCAACGTGCTTTCGCTGGGCGTAATGACCCAGCCGGAGCTGGCCGGGTTGCAGAATCCGTCGTTGGCCTCGGTGCTGGAGCATATCGTCGGCCCTTGGGGCGGCCTGTTGATCAGCCTTGGCCTGGCCGTGTCGTTGCTGGGGGCGTTGCTCTCGTGGGCACTGTTGTGTGCCGAGATCCTCTACGCCACCGCACGCGACAAGACCATGCCGCGCTTCCTGGCCAAGGAAAACGCCAACCACGTGCCGGCCAATGCCCTGTGGCTGACCAACTGCATGATCCAGGGCTTCCTGCTGATCACGCTGGTTTCAGCGGGGACTTACACGAGCCTGATCTACCTGGCGTCATCGATGATTCTGGTGCCCTACCTGTGGTCGGCGGCGTACGCGGTGCTGCTGGCCTGGCGCGGGGAAAGCTACGAAGGGCAGGCAGGGCTGCGGCGCAAGGACCTGCTGGTGGCAGCGCTGGCGTTGCTCTACGCGGTGTGGCTGTTGTATGCGGGCGGCCTCAAGTACTTGCTGCTGTCGGCGCTGCTCTACGCCCCAGGGGTCATCCTGTTTGCCCGGGCCAAGCGCGAGCAAGGGCAGGCGCTGTTCACCGCCTGGGAAAAGCTGATTTTTGCGGCAGTGCTGGCGGGGGCGGCACTGGCTGCCTACCTGCTGTATTCAGGGCTGTTGAGCCTGTGAAGCAGCGGGGCAGGGCTGCTCCGGTCGCGACCAGATCCACAGGTTGCCCAGGGTCATGCCGGCAATTGCCAGAAACACTGGCCAGTGGTGATCGAGGAAGACCAGCATAAGGCCTGCGCACAGCAGCATGCTGACGGTAGCACTGACCTTGGCACGGCGCTGGATCACCTTGCCATTGCGCCAGTTGTACAGGATCGGCCCGAACAGGCGGTGGTTCTCCAGCCAGGCGGACAGGCGCGGCGAGCTGCGCGTCGCCGCCCAGGCAGCCAGCAGGATGAACTCGGTGGTCGGCAGGCCGGGGATGACGATGGCGACCAGGCCTATCCCCAGGCTTACGTAAGCCAGGATGCCGTACAGCAGGCGCGACAGTTTAGAGCGGGCGGGTCGGGTCATGGTCTCACTGCATGAACGTCCGGCCACCGGGGAGGTGGCCGGCTGATGCATCTCAGGCCAGTGCGGCATCGGCGGCGTAGGCATGCTTGAGCAGTTCGGTAAAGCGCTCGAAGGCGGCCACTGCGGCGCGCTCGGCGGCGGCATCTTCCTCAGGCGACAACGCCAGGCCATCGAGGATGCGGGTGAACTGCTTCCAGCCTTCGGCACGGCCACCGGCCGGCTCGCCGAGGTGACGGGCGCCGAAACTGTCGGACAGTTGCAGGGCCGCGGCACGCTTGATCAGAAACGCAGCACCAAGTTTGGAGCCTTCCGAGACGAAGATCCAGCCCATGGCTTCACCCAGGGTCGGATTGTGCAGGGCGCCGGGCAGGGCGGCCGGGATATCGGTGTTCAGGTCGGCGAGGTCCAGGCGGGCCTGTTCGGCGCGGCAGCGCTCGGCCAGATCGGGGACGATGGCGTTCAGTTTTGGGTCGTTGTACAGGGCCTGCAGTTCGGCCTGGAACAGGTATTGGGCGACGACGAAGCGGGCGAAGCTTTCGCGGCTGTCGAATGGCGCGTGGGACTTGACCAGGGCGTCGAGCTCGCTGTGCGGAGCGTGAGTGGCCTGGTTCAGGCGTTGCGAGCGCAGGGCTGGGCGGTCGGTCATGGGTGTGTCCTTGGTAAATGAGGGCGTCTAGTGACAAGACGAAACAGCGGGGCGGGTACAGTAAAAAAACTGGGATTTTGTGGTGTTTCGCGATGCTGGCTCTGTAGGAGCGGCCTTGTGTCGCGAAAGGGCTGCGCAGCAGCCCCAGATATTTGAGTAGTGCTGCAATATCCTGGGGCCGCTTTGCGGCCCTTTCGCGACGCAAGGCCGCTCCTACAGTCAGATATCCCACACCACATTGACGGCGAAATTGCGCCCCGGCATGGTCAGGCGGTCGAGGTTGGCCGGCTGGGTCACGCCCGCTTCACCCTGGCCGTCGTAGCCACGCACCGAATCCCATTGCCAGTATTTCTTGTCGGTCAGGTTGTACAGCCCGGCGTTGACGGTAACGTCGTCGGTCACTTTGTAGAAGCCGCTCAGGTCGAGCACGCCGTAGCCCGGGGTACGGAACTGCGAGCTCTGACCGTCCGGCGCGAAGAAGGTGGTGTCGTCGACGCGGGTCTTGCGCTTGACCAGGGTCCAGCTCAGCAGGCCGCCATAGCTGGACTGCTCGTAGCCCAGACCGAACACGCCGGTCAGCGGGTTGACGCTGTTCAGCGGTTGACCGTTGTCATCGTTGCGGCCACGGGCATAGGCGATCGAGGCCTGGGTATACAGGCCCTGCGGGGCACCGAAGTGGTCGAGGTTCAGGCGGCCCTTGAGCTCGGCGCCCTTGATGGTGGCGTGCTTGATGTTGTTGGCCTGGAACGTGGTTTCCAGGTTGGCCGACTGCACGGCATCTTCGTCGATGAAGTCGCGGTACTTGTTGTAGAACACCGCCACGTCGAAGTTGCCGGCGTCGAAGTTGCCACGCAGGCCTGTTTCGTAGCTCTTGCTCTTTTCCGGCTCGAGCCCGGGGTTGCCCTGCACGCTGTAGCCCAAGGTCGGGTTTTCGAAGCGCCCGTACATCGACTTGGCTGTCGGGGTGCGGAAGCCTTCGGCGTACTGGCCATACCAGGTGTAGTTGTCGTTGAAGGCGTAGGTCAGGCCGAACTTGGGCGAGACGCGGTGCCATTTCTTGTCCGAGTCGTCGAGGCTGCTCGGGGCGGTGCCTGAGCCCTGGATGCCACGCAGGAACTCCTCGGTGAACTTCGGCTCCATGCGCGTGTAGTCGTAGCGCGCGCCGGGCATGAAGGTCCAGTTGTTCCAGCGGATTTCATCCTGCACGAACAGGCTGTAGGTGTTCACGGTCGGGTCCGGGAAGTCGCTGACCAGCGCCTGGGCATCGCTGGTGCTGACCTGGCCGATGGCGCGGCAGGTGCCACCGACTGCCAGGCAGGTGCCGGTGCCGCTGCGCGAACCGGTGACTTTCTCGTGCTTGAGGGTGGTGCCGTAGGTCAGCAGGTGGTCGGTGGCGCCGACGCTGAAGGCCTTGTCCAGCTGGGCGTCGAACACCCACTGGCGGTCCTTGTAGGTGGTGTCGCGGGTGCGCAGCACGGTGCGGCTGAACGGGAAGTAGACCTCCTCGGTGCTCTGGTCGGTCTTGGCGATCTGGTAGTTCAGGCTCCATTTCACGTGGTCGGCGACCAACGAATCCAGGCCGAACTCATGGTTGATGCCGAAGCGCTCGCGGGTCACGGTGTCGTTGCCGGTGCGGCTGCGGTACATGCCCAGGCCGGTGCCGTTGGTGAACGGGCCACCGACGGCGCTGAGGATGTTCTGGTCGCGGTCATCCTTGTAACGCTCGTAGGTCAACCCCAGGCGGGCATCGTCGGCGTAGTTCCAGCCGAGCTTGGCCAGGACATTGGTGGTACGCACGTCTTCCGGGTTGGCCTCGGTGCGCGACAGGCCGGTGCCGCCGTGGCTACCGTAGGACTCGGTCTCGTGGCCGTTGCGCTGGCTCAGGTGCAGCAGGCCGTCGAACTCACCCGTGCGGCCTGCCACCGTTGCCGAGGTCAGCCAGCTGTCATCGGCCGAGCTGTAGCCGGTCTTCAGGCGCGCGCCCACATCCTTGCCAGGCTTGATGATGTCGTCCGGGTCGAGGGTGAAGTAGCTCACCGCGCCGCCGATGGCGTTGCTGCCGTACAGCACAGAAGCCGGGCCGCGAAGGATTTCCACGCGCTTGACGATTTCGGGGTCGACGTAATTGCGCTGGGTCTGGGCGTAGGGGCCGTAGAAAAAGCTGTCGGGGATCGACACGCCGTCTATCTGGGTGAGCACGCGCTCGCCGTCGATGCCGCGGATGTTGTAGCCGTTCAGGCCACTGCGCTGGCCTGTGCCTCCTACCGACACACCCGGTTCGTAACGTACCAGCTCTTGGATATTGTTGACGTTTTGCCGGTCCAGTTGCTCGCGGGTCTGCACGGTCACGGTGCTCGGTACCTGGCTCACGTCCTGGGCGTTACGGGTGGCGCTGACGGTCATCTGCTGCAGGGCGATGACGTTGCCCGCCGTCTGGCGTTCGAGCACCACGTTACCGTTGCTGATCTTGCGCAAGCTCAGGCCCGTGCCCTGGAGCAGGCGCTTGAGTGCGGCCTCCGCTGGCAGCGCCCCCTGCACGCCCGGCGATGCCACGCCTTCCGCCAATTCGGCGCTGAAGCCAACCTGCCAGCCGGTGACCTTGCTGAAGGCATTGATCGCCTCGACCAAAGGCTGCTGGGCAATGTTGAAGCGGTAATCGCCCATGCGTGGGCTGCTGGCCTGTGCCGGTTCGGCGGCCAGCGCCGGCAGGCTGCAGGCTCCGCTGGCGAGTAGCGCCAGGGTCAGCAGCGACAGCTGACCGGTACGGCGAGGACGTGTGGACGGGCGAGATGGACCTGTGAACATCGAAAGCGCTCCCTGACGCGCGAACTGCTATAGGTGATGACCGTTCTTGTTTTCAAACAAGAATCAGTTGCATTGGCTATAACGAGACGGGCGGGGTTGCGCGATCGCGTAAAAAAACTTGTCGGTCAGTTGATGATCACGACGGCGGGGAATTCGTGCAGCTGCGCAGAAGTGATATGGGCCAGGGCGCGTAGCGTTTCCAGCGGCTGGTCGAGACGGTAGTTGCCGGTCACCGCCATGTCGCCGAGGTGGTCGTTGCGGTTGATGATCCAGCCGGGGTAATAGCGCCGCACTTCCGCCAGTACCTGGCTTAACGGGCAGTTCTCGAACACCAGGCGGCCGTCGACCCAGGCCAGGTCCTTGTGCATGTCCGGGCGCTGGCGCTGGCCGAAACCGTGCGGGCCGACACTGATGCTGTCGCCGGCACTGAGGCGAATGCGCTGGTCGCTGGCGGCTTGCAGGTCGACGTCGCCGCGCTGCACGCGAACCTGAGCCTCGCCGTCAAGGTAGCGCACGGCGAAATCGGTGTCGCGCACGTGCGCACGCACGGGCCCCGCCTGCACTTCCAGCGGCAGCTTGGCGTCACCGGGCACCTGGAAGTACGCCTCGCCTTGCAGCAGGCGTGCGACCTGGCGGCCGCCCTGCTGGTCGCTGGCGAAGGCGGAATTGGTGTTGAGCAGGACCTTGGCACCGTCATCCAGCTCCAGGCGCTGGCGCTCGCCGACCACGGTCAGGTGGTCCGCCTGCAGGCGCACCGGCAGGTTGCCGAACGTGAACAGCCCGACCAGCAGCACGGCGGCGGTCGCCAGTGGCTTCCAGTGCGCCCGCAGGCGCCCGCGCAGCGAGCGGCGTTGATGCTGGTGCAGGTGCAGGGCAGCCAGGCGCAGCGGGGTGCCGTTCCACAAGGCTTCGGCCTCGACGTAGGCTTCGGCGTTTTCCGGTGCTGCGCTGAGCCATTGTTCGAAGGCGAGGGTGTCGGCCTCGCTGGCGCATTGCAGGCGCACGAGCCAGTCCAGCGCCTCGTCCAGCGCACGGGCGCGGGCGTCGGGCCCGGTAGCTGACGAGCGAGTGACGGGGCTGTCGGTCACGGTGGGTCCTTGCGGCAATTTTTGCGAATGATCAAGGCTGGGGCGAAGCATGGCAAGGATTACGCCACATTCTGCACGCCTGCGGTCGGCTCATTTGAGCCGATCGGCCACGCCCATGCAGATCGCCATGATCAGTTTCAGTTCCTTCTGAACGGTGCTGGCCGAGACGTGCAGTTGCTCGGCAATCTCCAGGTAGCTGGCGCCGTGCAGGCGGCTGAGGATGAAGATGCGCTGCTGGCGCTCAGTCAGTTGGTTGAGGCTGACGCTCAGGTGCTTGAGCAGTTGTTCGGCGTGGGCGGCGTCTTCGCTGCTGCCCAGCGGAGAGGCGACATTATGCAGCACCTCGTCGGGCACATCGTCGACCAGCATGCGCGCCTGCACCCGCCGCGTGCGCAGGTGGTCCAGGGCGAGGTTGCGGGCAGTCTGGAACACGAAGGGCTCGAGGTGTTCGATGGGCCGCTCGCCCAAGGCGCGCGCCACCCGCAGGTAGGTTTCCTGCAGCAGGTCCTCGGCGGTGCTGGGGTTGCCTACCATGCGTTGCAGGGTGCGCAGCAGGGAAAGGCGCTGGACGAGGAAGACGGAGTTGAACCGGGACTGACTCACGGGGGGACCTGGCCGACGAAAGGTGAATGATAATGCTTATCATCTTATGGTCAGGTCAAGGCTGGAATTGTTAGGAAAAGGTAAAGATCGTGTGGGGCCGGGGTGTTTGCCTTGGGATTTTTAGCGCCTATGAGATCGAGCGCCGCCCGCGCGGCGCATCGCGGGCAAGCCCGCTCCCACATCTGTTTCGGGCCAGTCACTCCTGTGCCGCCAACAGGGACCGCCTTGTTGGCATGACGATACATCTCGGTGGGCGCTGATGCCGCTCCACCTGTCTCCAGTCATGCACCAAGGCGGATCCTGTTGGCGGCACAGGAGACATTGGCCCGAAATAGATGTGGGAGCGGGCTTGCCCGCGATGCGCCGCGCGGGCGGCGCTCGGTCTTAGAGGCGGCAAAAACCTCGAGTCAGGAGCTTCTCAGCGGGCGTTGGCCAATGCCAGACAGTTATCCAGCATGCGGTTGGAGAACCCCCACTCGTTGTGTAGGCGCGCGGCGGATTTGGCACCGCCAAGCACGCTCTTTGGCACTAGCCTCAGTCTTCCGTCGCCAGCGCCAGGGCGACCCCCTCGGGGATCGCAGGTCGCTGGCTCGAATCAGGGAAGAGCTCTGACTGGGGCCAATTGCGCAGCAGCTGCAAGTAACTCAGCACCTCGGCGTACTGCTCTGCTGTCAGCGTGGTTGGCTCCTGCATCTCCTGCTCGTCACGGTGGCGCTCGCGCAGCCACTTGACCCGGTCTACCTCTTCGTTTCGCCAGGCGCGCTCTCGCTCAGCCTCTCGGGCTGCTCGCGCTACCGTATCAAGCTCCCAGCCTTCGCTAGTCCATACGAAGTCCTCGCCAGGCCATTTCACCGAGGTGAAACCTTCGGGCAGTTCGCCAATGTCGTGGTACTGATGGGCCTCACCCGTGCTGGTGGAGTAGATCAACCCCCGATAGTCAGGCTTCACCGACCACTCACCATCCGCCAGAACCGCAGCCTGCTGGGCGCTGACTTCTGGTGGCTTGACCTGGCAGGCATGCGCAGGAATCAGCAGGAAAGTGTCATCCAGCGGGTCTATTCGCGCCTCACCCACACCGATGAACTCACCGGTAACCGGGTGAGCGTGGTAAATCGTTAGATCCAGCTCTTTCTTAGCTTGCATATGCCACTCCTAGGTCAGTACTTGATGCACCAGAGCATCGCAACGTTGCGCATGCGCGTTTCGCTCGCCACGCGGACGGTCCCATAGCCAGCCAGATCAACCGGTCCGAGAATGCGAGAGGTGCTGCTGGAGCTGGTCACACCGTTGTTATGAGACAGGAACTCCCCCGAGCCTCCGGACATCCCGTTAATTTGGTTGGTGTTTGCATGGCCGTGCCCCTGCATCGCATCCAGCTCAATGGAGCCGAGTGCACGCCCAGGGTTGACGCCACGACCAAGGTCCAGCCCTCGAATCACTTCGGCTCGCATGTCAGGCAGGTTGAACGTCGTGGAACCGTTGCCCCAACCGAAGGCGCCGTTTGTGGCCGCCAGCAAAGCCGGATAGTTGGCGCGCAGCACTTGCGAACCATCTGCAACAAGCCAACCAGTAGGGGCTACAGTCGTTGCAAAGGCCTGAACGGCACCCACCATGTTGGTGACGACCTCGATCCAGGGACCGAACACGTATGAATCGCTGGCGCGATGCCACTCGCGTGCGGTCAGATGCTCGCGGAAAGTCTGCTGTACAACCCCCAGCCCCCACACTTCATGCCGAACTTGAGAGCCTTGTGGATTCGCACCTGGAGGCACATTTAGGCAGCCTGTGGTAGTTCGGAACCAGGAAGTACCGTCGTACTGAGTGTTCAGATCGTTACCTGGGAATATTGGCGCATAGCCGCCTAGGCCGAAGTCTCCGGCCCTCAACTTGTCTGCCAACAACGCCGTAACTTGCGGCTTAGTAAATGCCAAGCTGGTATCGAGAAGGCCGCTTGTCGCCCAACTGATTGCGCCTGTTCCCGCTTCAGCACGGGCGACGAACAGCCCTTGAGAACGGGAAACTCCAAGACAAATAGCGGTTTTGGACTCGTCTCGACGTAGCCATTGTTGCCCGGTGTAGTAGCAGTTAAGCGCAATCGACGCCTCGGCATTGGCCGTCAAAAACGCTAGGTCACCGCCATAGACATCTAACCCGTTGGAGAGAGGGTTGCGAATCGGAACTCCGTCGGTAATGCCGTAACCGGCCAGCGTAGTGGCATTGGCCGCCTTGCCAGCTAGGAAGTTATTCACTTGCGCCTGCGTATAGGCGTCGGTAATGCCGTAACCAGCCAGCGTAGTGGCATTGGCCGCCTTGCCAGCCAGGAAGTTGTTCACTTGAGCCTGCGTGTAGGCGTCGGTAATGCCATAACCCGCCAGTGTGTTGGCATTGGCCGCCTTGCCAGAAAGCAAGTTATTCATTTGTGCTTGCGTGTAGGCGTCGGTAATGCCATAACCCGCCAATGTGTTGGCATTAGCCGCCTTGCCAGCCAGGAAATTGTTCACTTGCGCCTGAGTGTAGGCATCGGTAATGCCGTACCCCCCCAACGTTGTTGGCTTTTTGCCAATGTTAGGGAATTCAGCCGCTGCACCAGCGATGGCCCGAACAGCCTGGAGCAACTGACTGTCGTTGTTTACATCTGCCGATAGTCCAGCGGCTTCAATTACGTTAAGCAGTTCGCGCTGAACAGCGTTCAGCCAATCCGCCCTGATCTGGGTCGCTTTAATACCACCTGCCGCACTACCTTCAGTGAATTCTCCAGAGTTGTCAGCGGTATTGGTGCTGTCACCGATCTTTTGCATTATTTAGCTCCATAGCTGAAAAGAAGAGTTGTATGGGCAGGTTTCATTGCACTAATTCGACACTCAAGTAATTTGTTGCCCCATACAGCCAATGGCTCACCGGCAGCGGCGCTACCGGCTCGCGCAACAAATACGTTTACGGGCTCGGCGTTGATCATCCAGGCTGATGTCCAACCGGGCCCATGAATGGCATCACCTGCGACCGCTATTCCTGCACGGGCCGGCTTAAACTCAGTGATAGTGACGGCATACCCAAGGCTTTCAGCAAGTTGAATGAAGAATGCCTTTGATTGGCCGCCTACGCCGTTCAACTTCGCCATTACAGCGGCAATGCGCTGGCGGACAGCCAAGTTTTCGCCAACTACACAATGATCCGGAAGCCCTAGAACACGCTCCCATTCATCAAGCGCCGCTCCTGTCTCGGGCCAAGTTTGGTCATACACACGCTCGCCGCTGTTCTGTGCCAGGGCTAGAGCGTTAGCTTCGGCAGTTAGAAGGGCCGAAAGATTAGGGGCAGCGCCGTCGTATGACTCAGGCGGCAACATTAACCGGAGCTGTGCAAGCAAGTTGCTCAAGTCATTTCCTCTAAACTCAACGTGCCTGGCCTGATCCAGCCTACCGCACCGTCTATATTAGTGGCAGATATGTTCGACTGGGGTTCAATCAGCTCATAATCAACAACGCCAGCAAGATTTCCCAGCACCACCCCAATGCGATTGCGCTTGAAGCCTACGTCGGGTTTCAGGGCGGTTAGTTCCTCGTTATATGCAGATTGTGCGGCCGCCTGAACATCTGCGAGGGTATAGCCGCTTGCCAACTCGACCTTTGCCTTTGCATCGAGCGTTTTGATTAGGGGGCCATAAACAAATACTTCCGCCGTAACAGGGCGTAGGCTGTCAATGTACGTCGCGCACGCTGTGACAACCTGATCAGAAGGTGCACCGTCTTGTCCGGTAATGACGACATCAACTGTATTTGGGCCGCGCCGCTTGGGCAGGATGGTCACTGAGGCGACGCCGTCAACTTCCAACGCCCAACGTCTGTAATCATATTCAGCACCACCTGCTGGCGGATTGCGGAGCAGATCAAGTAGGCGAACCAGCACCGATGCGGTCGACTCTATATCACTGCCTCCCGCAAGTGGCATGCTAATAGACGCCATCGCATCAATACCAAGCGGCGGACTGGTGAGCATGACGGCACCAGACAGGCCGTTCATATCAGACCCTACAGTCTGCGCAGTAACATGCACTTGAGCATTGCCCGAGGCACCGATAGTTGCAGCTTCTGAAGTACTCAGCAGAGCGCCACTGGCCACATGTTTTAACGTGCTGCCAATGTTCAGCGGGACGCCTTCAGTCCCGCTGAGCTGAACCATGCCCGTAGCCGCGACTGCGGCACGCTGCCGAATATTGCGGTTACCCGCATGGTGCAGCATTTCAGCTTCATCAGCGGTATCGGGGAAAATTTGCCGATAGATCCAGGCCTGATGTTGATACAAACCCTCAATTGCAGCGGCAACAGCCGCACTGCGAATGAAGTTATCGGAGTCACTACCAACATCGGCATCGGGCAGCAAGCTGCGAATATCGCGTAAGATTGAATCACGAACGCTGTCGTAACTTGGCGGCTGGAATGGCATCAAATCACCCTGACATTGTAAGTAAACGTCTGGGCCTGGCCATTCGCTTGAACAACATCCACGCTCAGAAGTAACCAGCCGTTGTGGGGCTGCTCGACACTTACAGTGATGGACGTTGCTCGGCCATCACTCCATATCGGCTTGAGTGCGCTTTCAGCGTATTGCGCGGCCAGGCGCCCGACACGGGACTTATCCTTTTCACGACGCAGGGTGTAGAGCAGCGAACCCAGTTCAGGGTCAGCCCAATAGCTGCCCAGCGGGGTCATCAGTCGGAGATAGACGGCATTGGCAAGCGTGTTGATCCGCTTGCCGGTTGCGTCGCCATTGGTTGGGTTTATGCCTGCGTCCATAGCAGGCAGTTTTCCTTACATCGACCGGAAAGAGTCTTTCCAGTCGGTGTAAACCTTCACTCACACTATTGCAGCGGCGAAGGCTTAGGGCTGCTGCCGTGGACGTGCTGGTTATAGAGTTCGCGGTCTTCCTGCATAGTCCTCACCGCGTCCTTGATCTGGCCTGTCCCTTCGACCAGGGGCGTGTCGAACACCACCTTTTTTGACGCATTAACGATCAATGTGTCTGTCTTCACCTCGATCAACTTACCGCGCTTCAGGTGGATATAGTCCCCTTCGTCGGTGTAGAGCGCGACTTCCCCGTCAACAACTTGCAGTCGATAGCGGCCATCAGCAGTCGCCACTACTACCGAATGCTTGGAGTTACCCCCTACGGGAATCACGATGTATTCGGCACCGGGCAGTGGGCCAGAGACGAAGCCGTAGTGCTGCATCAGCTCACCGCTGACTTTCTCCCCGGCAAGCCCCTCCATTTCTACACCGATCTGCGCACCGGAGTGGTTATTGCGCGCCGCCACCGCCCGGAATGCCTGGCGAACGTTCTGCTGCACTTGTCGCGCCTGATTGCGGATCGTCCTAACGAGGTTCATAACTTGTGCAGCTCCTGAATAAAGGCCGCGTCCGCGTTGGACTTGCGCTTTTTACCCTTCTTGGTCGGATTCCCATCGAGCACCCACGTTTTGTCCTCTCGCAGTCTCAGCTCGGTAATGGCGCCCCCACTGCGCTTGAGCCGCAGGGTTCTGGCCATGAGGAAGTAGGTCGCGTTCAACCCGTGGGGCTCGCTGACGATGTTCACGCGCTGCCCTGGGGTCCACACCGCGCCATTGCCAGCACGATGCCCCATCACCACGGCCCTGATCTCTAGGCCCTCCAGGCGGCTGTCCGCGAGCAGCTTTCGCGCCCGCGCCTGGCTCATGTCCTGGTTCTCACAAGCGCTGTCGATCACCACCTTGGGCCGGAAGATCCCACGACGGGCCAGCACATCATCACTCACCACCGTTTTTAGCTTGGCCCGGCTGGTGTCGTAACCGTCGTTGTCGTACTGGCCGTGCTGCCCTAACACCGTGACCTGGCTGTAGCGGCCAGGCATGGACCGACGCACCGAAAGCCGCTCGACATTGTTGCCCTGACCATCATTTCGCATGATCAACGTTGCCACCGGCGCCGACGAGTAGTCAGGCCCGCCGACCACCAGACGCCCGTCCGGCTCGAACCACGGCCAGAGGCCGTTAGCCTCAGCGACCTGGAGCAACACTTCCCATGCGCTTTGACCTGGCTCGATCTGGACCCGCTTACGGGTCTTGCTCGATGCCGCTCGGATCTCAACTTGCGCGATACCCAGCGGCTTGACGACTTCCTTGATGATGTCGGCCAGGCCGACTTCGCGCATTGATACAAAGGGCGTCGAGCAGTCGACGAGCACCGCCGCATTGTCGCGCCCGGTGATGCGGATAGTGCGGTTCTGCCGCGAGACATCCAGCTCGATCTCGTCTACAACACCGCTCAGCACACGGTCGTTGCCAAGACTCAAGGTGCATGGCGCACCCTCCTGAAGCTGACTGGGTATTGGGCCAGGGTCGCGGGTGTACAGCTCAAGTTCGAACGCATCGGCGGGCGTCAGCAGGTCGCTCTCTACCGACCAGCCATCCCACAGCTCATGAGCATGGCTACCGATAGCCAAGCGGATCTGCTCAAGGGACTCAACGGGCATAGGCACGCAGCACCTCCCCAGCGGCGATGGCATGCGGGCTGCGCAGTGCCGGATTCAAGCGCAGGATCTCCAAGGCCCTGGAATGATCGCCGTACCATTGATGCGCCAAGAGCCTCAGATTGGTTTCGCTGGCCACCGTCCGACGTAGCAGCGGCGGGCGCAGTTGTAGTACCTGACGGGCTGCTGCCTGGACGATGCCGGCGATGGCCCGTAGTGGCTCGATGACCCGCAGTGCGTCCTCCACACCAAGCAAACGTCGGTGCAACAAGATCGCGGCCTGCGTGAGGCCGCGAGAGCTGGCCACCACGGTTTCAAGTTGCTCCGGGGTCAGCGTGGGCACCTGGCGTTCGCCATCGAGCAGAGCGATAACCGCCGACGCCTGGCTAAGCGCCGCCTCGGTGATTACCAGGAGCACCAGGTTCCAAGCTACGGCACTGGTAGGCGACAACATAGAGTCGCCGCCCAGGATAAGGCCGCCCAGCGGTATGGCCGACGTCACATCGTCGGCCGGAGACAGTCCCAGCCTGGCTGCGGCCACAATGGCGGTCCCAACTCGCGCAGGAGCCGCCTCAATGGACTCAGCGCCGGGTATCTCCAGCAACAGGTTGTCCTGAGCAACTAGCCGCTGATTGATCAACTTCAGCGCTGCCTCGGTCTGCTCGATGATGCTGCCCGAACTTGAGGTGTCCGAGTCGAGCGAGGTTGTGCCGATGGCGAAGGCACTGTTGCTGACACCGTCAGTAGGCGACGGATCAATCTGCGCAGAGATCGCCGCACGGATCTCGGTTGGCGTCCTGCGCAGGTCTAGTAGCGGATCAAACTGCGCCCCTGCGTTCTTGCCCAGCAAGCTGGCCAGGCCCGAGACGATGCCCAGTATCTGGCTTCGCAGTTGCAGGAGCCTCAAGCCGATACCTGGCAGCCCCAGCAGGTTCTCCAGCAGCCCAACCCAGCCGCCGCCGATCAACTGCTGTACGGCAGCGACCAGGGCGTCTACTTGGCCGAGCAGATCCAATAACCCGTTCTGCCAGCGCCGTGCGTCCTCTGCGGTAAGCACGCCTTCGTCCACGAACTCAAATTGCCGGGCAAAGAACGGCTCGTAGGGCGTGCGCTCCAGGAACTGGATTTCTACCTGCGCGTAGTCTGGACGTTCGGCGGTGTGATCCACCTTCCAGCGGCGAGCTAGAACATCCAAGCGCCCGTAGATCGGGTGAATCAACTCGCCAGGCCCTGGTGTGTCGAGTGCTGCCAGCAGCTTCTGCAACTCGATTTCGTAGTTGGTGCCAAACACCACGACGGTGAAAGAGAACGGGCGCGCCTTGCGCCCCAGGTCCTCTACATCGTCACCGTCGCGGTAGGGAACACCGTGTTGAGCAAGCTCGCGCTCACCCTCCATGCTCTCCGCCATGACGCCCAGCGGCACGCCCCGATACGAGGCATCTAGTAGGGTTTCACTCCAGCTCATTATCCACGCCTCGACTGAATGCCGATGCGACGCTCCACATCGGCGTAAATGCTGCTGCTATCGCTTCTAACCTCGACAACCAGGGGCACCCCCACCAGGCTCTGCATCTGGCTGATCTGCTGACGCAGCACCTCCGACAGCTCACGCAGCAATGCCGCGTCTTGCCCTCCAGCACCTTGGACCTGGCCGCCCATGCCTGACGGCAACATGGCACTGGATGGCCCGAGGCGTTGCAAGGCCTGCTCAGCCCAGCCCGCCATAGCGGGAGAACCCTCAGGTGCTGCCAACCGGCTGGCAGCCGCAGCCCATACCGATGGGGAGCTTTGCGACCGTCCTGGTTGAGCCGCCATGACGCCGACGGTGTTGCTACCGGGCTGGGTGCCTTGGAGCAGGGCCAGCCCTTCAGCGGGCTGAGTAAGCCCCGCCAGAGCAATGCGCCTGGCCCATGATTCACCCTTACCGATGCTGATGCCTGCGGCGGTGAGCCCCGTCTGCTGCTGCGTCAGCTTCTGCGATTCCGAGGAAACCCAGTTATCAGCGGCATCCGGGTTCGCTTCAGCCAGGCTCATGCGGTTGCGGTAGAACGCGCTGTAGTAAGTGCGCTGATCAGCGCTGAGCAGCTTGGAGCTTTCAGCAGCACGCAGTCGGCCCTCGTCAGTGTTCTCGGTAGAGCCGCTGGTGAGCACACCGACCGTGGAAACACCCGCCACCTGTGCCACGCCCGCGCCACGTGCGGCCAGCGCGGAAAAATCACCGGGAGCGCTCGGCGGCACTTTGGCACCGCCTGTTTTTTGGCCCAATGAGATATCAGGCCCAGATACGCCACCAAGCCCAACGACCGGCCAGTTGGTGACAAACACTGAGGTGACGCCTGCCGCTTCTTCGAGCACCTTACCCACGGCTATGTTCTTCAGGGTCTCAGGCCCGCTGATGAACTTGTTGAGCAAGGCATTGCCACCGGCTTTTAGACCGCGCCCTGTGGCGTAGGCACCAACGCCCGCAGCCAGCCCGGCGCCCAGCATCTGCTCCCCGGACAGGTTCAGATCGTTGAGCAGGTAGTTGCCCATGTCCGCGAGCCCCTTGTTCAAGGGCGTCGACATGCGGTCAATCGCTGCACCGAGAGTCGCCTTGAGCCGGCCTGCTGTGCCCGTGGCGCTGTCGACGTTATCAGCAAGGTCTTTCTGGAAAACGGGCTTGGCGTCCTTGATTTCGCTGGTACTTTTCGCAAAGTTCTCCAACCTGTCGCCGGTCAAGAAAGCCTTGATGCCTTTCTGTGTGTCCTGGTCCATCTTGCCAAAGGCCACATCCATGAAGCGGGCGCGGTCCTTGTCGCTCTTCAGCGCCTTAAATTTGCGCCGCAGGTCCATGAAGATGTCCTGGGTATCGCGCATGCTTTTATCTTTGTTGAAGAACTCGACGCCCGTAGCCTTGGTCACTTCCTTGCGGTAGTTGCCGTTGTTGAATGCGCGCAAGGTCGATTGCGCCAGGGTGCCAAGCCGGTCTGGCTCCAGCTCGATGAGGGACAGCGTTTCGACGAAGGACAGCGCCTGCGACATGCTCATGCCGGCCGACTTGGCGTCCTGGCCAATCTTCGGGAAGATGCTCGACAGGTTCTCCAGCTCGGCGTTACCGAGGCGACCCGCCACCGTCATCTTTTCCAGGATGTCGAGTGCGGCATTCGGCTTCGAGAGGTCGATATCGAACGCACTGGAGCCGGTGACCAACGCCCTGGCCAACACGCCACTGTCCGCGCCGGTCACGGCACTGGCCTGGGCAATCGCGTCCGCACTTGGCTTGGCCTTGTCATACGACAGGCCGCTGGCGATCAGCGTGTCAAAGCCAGTCTGCACCTGCTCACGCTCCACGCCATACTTCTGAGCGAGCCGCCATTGCTCACCGCGCCACTCTTGTCGCTCTCCAATGCTCAACCCGGCCGTTTGCTGGGTGCGAATCAACTGCCGGTCCAGTACCGCGCTCGACTTGAGGCCGGACGCCACGCCGACCCCGACACCAAGCCCGGCCAACTGGCCTTGGGCGCTGCTGCCGAAGCGCTTGATGCGGTCGAACTCTTGACCCACCCCGGCAGCGATGGCCTTCAGCCCACGCAGGTTGCGGCCGCCGTTTTGGGCCATACGCCGGAACGATTGTTCGGTCTTTTCTACGCTCTGCCTCAGCGGCTCGACGCCTTGACGCTCGGTGCTGTTGAGCCCCGCTTTGGCGTCTCGTGCCGCCTTTCGAGCGGCTTCCGACATCTGCTTAAACTCAGCCGAGGTCTTGGTCAGCACGAGCTGCGCAGCGCCCCCAGCCTTGGCGGTGTCGCGCATGGACTCACGCACCACGCGATAGCTGGCCGCACCCGTGGCTCCGACCTTGCGCATTTCGCCTGAGGTCTTGTTGCTCTCAGCGGCCAGGGTTCGGCTTTCCTTGGCCGTATCGCGCACCGCTTCGCGGACCACCTTGTAACTGGCCGCACCTGTGGTGCCAATGCGAGTGATCGCCGTCGAAACCTTCCAGCTCTCGTCGGCCAGCGACTTGGCGCCTTGCTTGCCAGCGTTGTGCAGGTCGCGGTTCAGTTGCCCGATTTCGCGCCGGCTGTCCCCGGCATGGGCTTGGATGCGCAACGCTACGCGCAAATCTGACATGGGGAGTACTCCGAGGAACCTTTCAGGTAGAAGAAAGGCCCGTTACCGAGCCTTTGTTCGTCATTGCTTGGGCTTGCCGAGGCGCCGGCTGACGTACCGGGTGCCCTTGGTCTTGCCGGCCAGGAGGTCTAGCCTCGCCTCGACCTCGCGCCGGGTCATGTTGTTGATTTCGTCTAGCCGGTAGCCGTGTCGGACAAGGTAGTGCTCGATTCGCCGCCAGGCTTGCTGGCCGCGCTCTGCGGCTTCAGCTTTTTTTCCAGGGAAAGGTCCGCATCCGCAATGGCAGCCAGGTCCATCTCCAACAGCCCGTCACGCAGCAGGTCGGTGGTCAAGTGCTGAGCCTCGATGTCACCCAGCGACAGCAGCTGGCGGCGGTAAACCTCCAGCGTGATCAACTGCAACGGGCCGTCGGGGTGCAGCTCTTGGGCGGCAATCAAGTCGCCGGTGACACCCGCACGCAGGGTGAACGCCTTATGGCGAATACCTGCGAAGTAAACGCCAACCGGCAGCTCACCCTTGATGGTCAGGCCGTCCCAGCGCTTGTCTTGGTCAGTCATGGCTTACTCCGTGTAGTAGTTCAGGGCGGCAATGGTGAGGTCGCGGGTGGCTTCGCCTTCGACCTGGTACTTGCTGCCAGTCTCGATCAGGCTGCAACCCGTCCAGGTCTCACGCTTGCCGCCGCCGTCCTGTGGGTAGACGGTCAACTTGGCATCCATCAGGGCACGCCAGTCGGGTTCGCCCGTCTTCGGAATGGCCACCGAGACTTTCAGCTCATACTCTTCAATGCCCTTGGCGGTGCCCGTGGCACGCCCGGAGCGGTTCATGGTCTTGACCACCTTGCGACCGGTCTTGAGGGACGGCTCAAAGCTGGTGACCTCGTAATCGGTCCCGTTGATTTCGAGAACGATCATCCCAACGAATTTGTCGGACATGGGGTTTGCTCCTTACAGCAGCAGATCGATGCGGCCAGCAAACACATGCAGGCCATTGACGACATCGGCGGGAATGGCGCCGTTGAGGCGGTTTACGTCCTGAGCGGAGCGCTCGACGACCAATGCGGGCGCGTTGTCATCGACGTTCTCCACGATCTCCAGCTCTTCGCACTTCTTAAGCACGTCCAGCAGCTCACCACGCACTGCTTCAGCGGTCTTGCTGCTCAGCTTGGAGCGCGGGAAGCGCAAACGGATGCGGTCGCGGCACGCCTGACGCACGTAGTACAGAGTGCGGATAGTGGTCAGATCGAGCATTGACACATCAGTCGCACCGGCAGCGCTCTTGGTGTAGGTGGTGATGGCCCGCACGATCTGGACGACATTCCCGGCGCCTACCTCCAGTGGGGTGATACCGTTGGCCAGGCAGGTTTCCTGCTCGGTACGGCCCAGGCGGCTGGCGATTGGCGGGATAGAAATACCGGTCAGCACCAGGGTGTTGAGCGGCCTGGCCGGATCTTCCTCCGACGCGATGATGGCAGCGTATGCCGCCGCCACTTGGCGAGCGGAAGAGGTGGTGCCGGACAGCAGCGCGACGGTGATCGCACCTGAGTTGAGGGCGCTGGCCAGCGCGGTAGCCGCCGATAGGGTGGTAGTCACCGCACCGACACCGATGATCGATTGCTGCTCGATGGAATTGGTCCAGGTGGCAATGTGCGTCCGGATGGCGGTCATCGCAGCTTCGCTGAACCAGGCTGGAACCAGGATGGTGTAGCCGCCCTGGGCGGTGGAAGCGAGCGCGGCCGAGATATCAGGCTCAGTATCGCCACTGACTGTCACGCCAACGCAGGAAATCGCGGCATAGCGGTAGGTGGCAATAGCCGCCGCAACCATTTCGCCCGCTACGGCGCCGAAAGCCGCCTTGGCTTCGACGGCGCTGTAGATCTGCGCCGGCTCATTTTCAGCGGCGGTCGCCCCCGCCTCAAGCGGCACCACCAGGCAGATATGCTGGGCATTGGTTGGCAGAGTTCGCACAGCCAGGCTGGTATTGAACTCCATGTAGACGCCGGGCTTGCGGATGCTCGCCGGGATGGTGTCAAAGGAAATGGTCATTCTGTAGCCTCGGTTTTTTTAGCGGGCGCTTTGGCACTGGCCTTTTCTTCCACCCGCTCCAGCTCACCAGCAGCAATGCGGCGCAGGTAGTAGGCGTTTTCATCCACGCGCACCGGCTTGGCCGGGGCGGGTTCAATGAACTGCTTGCCATCCTTGGCAGTGCCCGGCATGACCGGGACAGGGTGTTGCGTTGCGATCACGAGCATTTACGAATCCCCCACATCAATTGAGTCAGTAACGGTGGCGTTCGGATTGCCTGCCGGAACGTGGTACGCCAGGTCAACGCCTTCCAGCCATGGCAGCTCACCTTCGGGCACTTCCCAATCCAGCTCGACGGCGAACGATTGCCCCAGTACCGAGAGGTGGCTGCTTTGGAACTTGCCATTGACCAGGTTGGCGAACTCAGTCGGCTTCACCTGGGCGCCGTCCGGCTTGTGCTGCCAGTTGGTCAGCAGGCGCATGCAGCTTTCCCAAATCCAGTAGCTGCCTGGATCGGTGGGCACGGAGCCGCGCCGCGTCTCCCGCTCGCCACGAACAGAGGTGCTGGCGATGACCAGACGGAACACCACCGAGGCCAGATAGCGGCGGTTACCCTTGGGCTTGAACACCACTTTTGGGGTGGTGATCAGTACGCTTGGGGTGAGCTTCAGCAGGTCCACCAGCAAGTCATCGTCGCTGAGCTCCCCGCCGTAGCTGTCCACGCGCAGCCTTGGCAGCCGTTGCTTCAGCTCGGCCAGGCGGCCTTGAACGGCATCCTCCAGTTCACCGAGCATCACAGCCTCCGCATGGTGGTGCGGCTGAACATCCGCGGCTGATGGCTGATCTGCAAACCGGACTGACCGGACTCGGCCGCACCGCGCTTTTCATCCTCGGTGGCCAGGCTTTCCAGCCGCTTGATGATGTCGCGATAGCGCAGCCGCACGGCCGACTCAGCGTTGGCTGCCTCGCCGTACAGGTGGAAGCGGGTCAGCTCAGGCAGGTCATCGGCCACCCAGTCCGGGGCGTCCTGCCCCGACTGGCGATAACGCAGGTAGAACTGAACCTCGCTGCGTGCGCGTGTGGCGGCGTCGGCAATCCTTGCCAGCGCGGCGACGGCCGATGCCACATCCTCGGCATCCCAGTCATCCAGCGGCTCACCCTTGGCCGCCGCTTCCAGCAGCAGCCCGTCAATGGGCCGGCTGGTCTTGGGGACCGCGAGGTCCGCCATTTCCTTGGAGCCAAAGCGGGTGATCAGCGCTGTAGCGCTCGGCAGCGAGAGGTTCATCAATCAGCGTCCTTCTGAGCAGCCTTACCGCGCTTGCCTGTCGCCTTCTCGGGGTTCACGCCGGCTGACTGATCACCAGTTGCCGCAACCACTGCCTGAACCGGCGCCGCGCTCGGCGGCTCGACGGAAGTGCCGAGAGTCGATTGGATACCATCTACCTGCGCCTCCGGCGTCTTGTTCTGTGGTTGAAGGTGTGCGGCGATGAGAGCGGCCAGGTTGTCAGCCAGGATGCAGATGACGCCTTCCTTGGTCGGATCTTCTTGAACCAGGAGCTTGGCCTCTTCGACGACCAGGGCGGGCGCTGCCTGCTGAAGGGCGAGCGCCGCCGACAGGTCGGCAGAGGTGGACACCAGGAGAACGCGGGTCTGCTCCAGGTCGTGCTCTAGGGCTGCGATGGTGGTGCCCATTTCCTGCAACAGCTCGGCGTTGTCCTGGTCGGCTTGCAAGGCGTCCTCCAGCACGCCCTCGACCACCAACAGATGGGGATCGGCCCGCAGTACGGCCAGTTGCTGCTCCGACAGGTCACCGTCCTGATAGAACGTGCCCGCCACCTTGTGGGCGAGCCCCGCACGGCGGTAACCGTCTCGCTTGGCTTTGATTACTGTCCCCATGACGGTTACCCCAGCCAGCTCGGCGACAGCACTTCAGCGCTGCCGGCCCATTCGTTGCCAGCATTAGCGTCCTTGACAACCAGCTTGCGCGCGGCGCCTTCCAAACTGGATGGCACCACCAGCAGTCCTGGGCGGATGCCCAGCGGGCGACCGCCATCGGCCTTGAAGTCCTTCATTGCAGCGCGTGCGGCCGCGTAGTTCTCGGCATTGAGTGGCGCCTTGGAGCAGTAAGCGAACTGCCAGAGGCCAAAGCCAGTGTTGACGCGAGCGTCGACGCCATAGCGGTAGGCGTCTTCCATGAACACACCTTCGTCATCGGGCTTGGTCATGGCCTTGAGGTCGTAGTTGCGGCGCTTTTGGAAAATGATCGGTTTGATAGCGCGGCTGACATCGAGCAGATACCAGGCCGGGCCTGTGCCGTCCTGATAGTTGCTGACAGAGATCGCAGTGCCGGTCCCATCGCTGTTCGGATACACCGGGTGGTCAGTGTCGAAGAAGTTCTGGCCGTCGTAGCAGGCGGTGGTCAGGCCAGCTTTCAACAGAGCGAAAACCAGCTCATCCGGGTGAGCCTTGGCAGCGCGACCCATTTCCTGGAACAGCGGCCCGTAGACGCCCACTTCATCGTCCTCGATGGCGTCACGCGGGACGCTGACCGAAGATTCGAATTTCTTGTTGGTGATGGTGTAGGCGTGGCTGGCCATGTCACGCAGCACTCGCTCACCAACCCATTCACGGAAGGTTGGGAACTGACCCAGCCAGCCGTAGGTATTGCTCGAACTGCTCGACGGTACTTCAGTAGCGATGCTTTGCCAGTCGGTTGGAGTGTCGGCGAAGGCACGCTGATACTCGCTGCGGTAGGAGGTAAAGAGCGCGGTCAGCGCTTGTGGAGTTACCAACATAAGGATTCGTCCTTTCTATGCGCTTATGCGCGGCCCTTGAGGAAGTCTTCTTCGGTCTGGCCCATAAGGCCGGCGATCAGCTTTTCTTCGGCATTCAGGGCGGTGGAGGTGCCATCCGGCTTGTGCCTGCCCAGGCTGGACGGATCAGCGACAGAGGGCGCGGCCTTTACGAACTCGCGGAAGCGGTCGAGCCCAGCCTGTTCAGAGCAGGAGGCGCGGTAGTAATCGACGGTGGCCGGGATGATCTTTCCGGCCTTCAGAGCGGCATCAAGCTCGGCTTCAACCACAGCCTTGTGGTCATCAGCCTTGCGGGTTGCCAGCGCCTGCTCAGCGTTGGTCGCACGGGACAGAACCTTGTCGTAGTCCTGGCGTGGGACGAACTTGTCCAGGCTTGGTTGCTCGTTGTTGCGAGCGGTGGCGGTGGCCTTCAGCTGGTTGACGGCGGCTACGGCCTGCTCATCGGTGGCTGCGGCGTCCAGTCCGAGGGATACCGCGAGTGCGAGGGGAAGTGCCAATTTAGGAGTCTCCGTTTGCTCATGATTCAGTGCGGTAAGCACCAGGTTGGGTTTATTCGTCAGGCCGACGCTGACCATCCGAACGATTCGCCGGGAGGCGTCGTCATAGTCGAATACGGGGGAAACAAAGCGGTACTCACGGGCTACGACCTGTTCACCGGCCCGAGGCGTCCAGGCGACGTGGCCCCACAGCGCACCACTGCGCAGCTCTAGCTGGTCAATCCAAGCCGCAGCAGGTGCAGGCTCACCCTTAGGTGCCGCCACCTCGGTGGCATGCTCCCAGTCAATCACCATGTCGATACCGCGCTCGGCGAAGGCGGCAAGCACCCACTGCTGAGCTAGCTCGTCGAACAGCCAGGTGCGCTTGTCTCGCCCCTCGATGATGGGGCCAGTGGGAATCAGCTCGATCCATTCGGGCGCCTTGCCCTCAGTGGTGAGCAGCGCCGAAAGATCCGTGTTCAGTGCGAGAAGTGTTTTCATGCCGCCAGTGTGTGGGGCATGAGGGAGGGAGTGTTTTTAAGCTCGACGCAAGGATTCGGTCGGCTGAGAGGTACTGCGGGAGGGAGGGGAATGCTACCTCTGTTCGGGTAGCGAGCGGATCACTTTTTGAAGTTTTCCAGCCTTTCGAAGATTCCAGATGGCGGTTGAGGACTGGGAATGACGCCAGAAGCAAATCTAACGGTAATCTAACGGTGCTCCAGTTCGAATTCCAACCGGATGCACCGCCTAGGGCCTCCAACGCGCTCAAATCAGCGCGTTTTTAAAAGGCCACTCAACCCTTTAAGTAGCTTGCAACGATCTCCATAACCTCTGTTTCGTCTTCATGAGACAACCCGAGATAGGGGCGAGCTGGCATCTGGGTCGTTCGGGCGCCATGCGTCACCCATTGGGAGAAGTTTGAGTGCCGCTTCTTCACGAAGCGATTGCCAACGACGCCACCCTTTTCCTTGAAGTACACCTGCTGGGATCGAGCGGCGTGCTCGATCTTGCCGCCGAGCTGATGAATAGCACCGTAGGGGCGGTCGGTGCCGAACTGGAGTTCGTCATTGCTCACCTGGTGCCGAAGCGTATCGAGCAGCGCACCGGACTCCCGCAAGGTCTTGTTGCCTCTCTTTTTCTTAGCCAGGGTGCGTGGTGACAACGGCGCCCAAGGCGAGCCGTCCGGCGCAACCTGGCGGCGTGCTCGGGCATCAACCGACATGTGCAGGTATTCCGCAATGTCGTTGAGTGGCGTGCTCATCGAGCCCAGACGCTCAAGCAACTGCTCCAGTTCGCGCCCAACCACCGAGGCATCAATTGTTACATCGAGCATTGCGCCTGCCATGAGACCTCCTGTTCCAGTTACTGGTCGCCGTCCAGGCGACGATAGAGACGGACGCCGACGCGCAGCTGCTCCAGGTAGTCCGGATCGCTGCCGGCCGGGGCAAGCGTGGTGATGCCATCCCAGCCATCTGCGCCGACCTCGAACACGGCTAGTGCGGGCACCGCTTCTCCATCCAGCTCTAAGCGGCTGATATAGCGGCGACGCACCACGGCCTTGCTCTGCTCATGCTGCCATTCGAGCCTGACCCATATTTCGTCCGGCTCTTGCAGCGCATCGGCCAGCAGCAACAGCTCACGAGCCCGGCCGCGCTCGCTGACCTTTAATGCACCTGATTTGGCATCGGTGAACAGACCCCGCCCGATCACCACGCTGTCACCAGTCTTATCACGGAACACGGCGGGGCTGTCCTGCGTGGCGCCAAACTCGCCCAGGAACCGACTGACATACTCGTCATCGGCCAGGTCTTCAGGCATGAGCCGGCTTGTCGCAGCTGGCCGAGGCGCGGGCAACGGTCCTGGAGGGCGACGGTTCGGCAGACCGGCGCTAGGCACTGGGCTAGGACGCTCACCAGGCGCGGGCAGCGGGTCATGGGCTCGCAGCGGCGGTACAGCAGACGACAGCCGCGACTGACCAGGTGCATGCTCAAACCCCGGATCGATGCCCAAGGGAACCCGCACGGTGCGCGGCCCGTTGGGGCTATTGACGCCGATGATGCGGGTTTCGTACTCGACTACTGGGGCCGGGCCGACCTTGAGGCCCATGCGCTCAACGTCTCGATCGCTGATCATGAACTTCTTGCACTTGCACCCCCAGCCGTTCTGAGGGGTGTGCGTCGACCACCAGGCATCATCGAGCGGCAGCACCGTGCCGTTCCAGGCTAGGTGCTGTGGTCGCGGGTGGGCGCTGTCGCCGTGGCGGTAGAGACCGTATGGTCGCTTCTTACGCAGCTCAGGATCAGCCATCTGCGCTTCGCGGCCGGCGTTGTAGGACTGCCGCAGGTTCGTTTCAAAGATGGTCTGCGTGCGCCAGGCCTGGCCGCCGTTGTACTGCCAGCCGTGCTGGCCAACGATCTTGTCGAAGTCCTTCCGGAACTGCTCTAGGGTGCTGCCCGTCGAGATGGCTTTCTCTACCGCGCCGCGCATGTCCTGGAGCAGGTCGCGCTTGGTAGCCCCGGCCACGACAAACGCCCAGTCGTGTTCGGCGGCGTATACATCTGCCCAGGTACGGGTAGGGAGGTTGGTCTTACCTTTAAAGAAGTCAATTTGTTCCAGAAAGGGCAGCGAGCCTATGGTGGTACTCATATCGAAACCTTTACTCTTGCACGCTTACCACATCCTGGGTGTACGCGCTGGAGCCGCAAAATGAAAGTCAAGATCAAGTCATTCGATGTAGATATGGACGTGAAGAACAGTGGTGTTGAGTTTCAAGTTCACTCACCCGATGGGAAAGAGTTTCTGGGTGATCTCATCATCAAAAAGTCCGGCCTGATCTGGTGCAAGGGTAAAACCCGAGCCGAGAACGGCATCACGCTTAAGTGGAAAGACTTTATTAAGCTGGTCGAGGACCAAGACTAAATCCCCATGAGAATGTCATAACGCCCGGCCAGGCTCGCGGCCACCATTCCATCAGCCATTGCGCTGGCCATCTGGTCGGCGCTCATGGCCGGATAGGCCTCAATGAGTCGGTCTCGCAACTCCTCAAGACTGGTCACCGAGTCCACCAGCTCCTTGATGGCTTCCACCAGGTCATCCATGGGTGCAGTGGCTGCCGCCGCCATTGTCTTGACCTGGTTATCTACGATGTCCGGTGCCGCAGCTGAAGCCGCTGGCCGCTCGCGGTTGAGCGCAGTGGTCACCGAAGCTTCTGCCGCTGCCGGAGCGCCAAGCACCTCAGCACCTTCGGCAGGCTCAGGCAGACCGAACTTGTCGCGGATAACCGACTGCTCGATCTTCAACCCAAGTGGTACGAATGCCGTCACAGCCTTGATCAGCAGCTCAAGGTTTTCAGGCTGCGGCACATCAATGATCAGGCGGGGATAGCGCCGACCTGGTGCGAAATTCAAGTCGCAGAAAGGCCGCACGAACATGCGGTTCAGCGTGTTCGATTCGGCTTTGGCATCGGCCTCCAGCAGATCCAGGCGCACCTCGTTGTGCACTTTGGCTTGCGCGAGGCTGGCCCCATCGTCGGCGCTCATGGTCTGCCCGACGATGGCCTTGGACATCTGCTTGTCCCACCACTCGGCCAGTCCCTTGAAGAACTCGCCAGCACCACTGACATTGGCAGCCTGGGTGAAGTCGATGCGCATGGAGTCGGGAATGACGGCCGCCGCGTCACTGCCGAGGTTCGCCACCGCCGACATCAGCACGCCGATATCATCCTTGCTCGCGTTCGGCCCATAGCGACCCACGCGCATGGGGATGCCGTAGATGTCGGCGAAGCCCATCCAGTCCTTCCAGGTCCAGGCCTTGCACATGTAGCCAACCGCCGCCAGGCGGGCCAGGCCGCCACGGATTGGCAGGCCGGCACGCAGGCGTGGGCGATGCACAACGAACTTGTATGGAGCCAGTGCAATGCCATTGACCATGTCGGCGTCATCGAGCAGACGCAGCTCTTGCCCCGTTTCGCGGTCAAACATGAAAAAGCGCGGGTCGCGCCACTCAAAGCGCTCAGGCATCCACGTTTTGCCGCTACGGTCCCAGATGATTTCGCACACGGCGTAGCCCTTGCCCAGTGCATCAGTCAGGTCTGTCTGCATCTCACCAAACTCTGCGGAATCCACCACTTCCCGCAGGATGTCGGCGCGGCGAACATCCTCGGCGTCGTCGGTGGCCGCCTCGATACGGATGTTGAGGCCCGCGAGGGCGAGTTTGCGGGTGCCCAGCACCGAGGCGTAGTGAAGGTCGCGCTCTTCCATTTCCTCGGCCAGGGTCAGGTAGTCGCGGGCGTCGCCCTCGGCAGCGGCCTGGAGCAAGGCCGCGAGACGGCCCGGCGTGAGACCGCCCGCCACAGACGGGTGCCAAACATGGCGCACTCCGGTTACACGCGGCGCGGCCACATCCTCGGTGAGTTGATCGTATTCAATGGCGCGACCGTATTGGTCGACGATTGGGGAGCGTGCCATTACCAGATGCCTTTTCCAGAGCGCCACCCGGCCCCGCGCTGCACCTGTCGGTCATGCTGGGCGGCGGGTGTGACGCGGTGATATTCGAAAATCTCTACTTCCTGCCGGCTGGCGAAGTCAGCCAGGACCAGGGCAACGCCTGCGTCGCCGTGGCGTTTGTCGCCACCTTTCTCGGTGGTGCGCTGCTCGGGGATGCGCGCTACACCTTTCACCACCCGGAAAGCCCGAATGTCCCCGGTCACGTCCTTGTCGGCCGGGATGTCGTAGAGGGTGTCGTCTTCCAGCGCGGCCTTGAAGGGCGGCATGTTGTCCCGATACCAGCCCTCGGTGAGCATGACCTGCTCAATGCGGTTGAAGCCGAACTGAACGGCGGCCGCCTCGGCGATCTGCTGGCCGTTGCCTCGGGCGTCGTGCGCTCCCTTGAGGAAGTTGGGCAGGCGCCGAACGATGTAGAACAGGATCTGCTCTTGCTGCTTAAACGGTACGTTGCGCATTTCCAGCACGAACGGCGTGCGCTTGCGCAGGTTCTGCTCTTTGAGTAGCGGCCAGAAGACGGACAGGTCGCCCGATCGGGCGAAGTCCATCCCATAGAAGCTCTGTACGTCGGTAGGCAAGTCCTTCAGCAGCGGCAGCAGCTCGCGCTCGCACCACTCCAGCGACTCAGCCAGGCGCACATGCTCAGGGGCCGTCTCATACCCCTGCGGAAACTTGAGGCGCAGCACCGGGGAGTCTCGACTTGTGCGGCTCTCGACCAGGGCCAGCGAAAGGTAGGCGCCGCCGCCCTGACTGGGCACGCAGTCCAGCTCTTCCGTAGCCGCGTCGCCATAGAAGCTGTACACATCCGCGACCCAGGCGTCCTCTTCCTCCTTTATATGAGGGATGCCACGGCGCATGCACACCCGGTGATACAAGCCTTCGGCCACCGCCTCGCTGAAGGTACAGCGGAACAGATGGCCCTTACGCTTACCGGCGCGGATCTCTTCAATTAGCTCGTTGAAAGCGTTCTCTGTGCCGTCGTGGGTGCTGATCACATGGACCTCACCACCCCAGATCAACAGGGCAAGCGCTGCTTTTAACAGCTCGGCCAGATCCTGGTGGAACGCCGCCTCGTCGATCACCACCACGCCCTGACGGCCCCGCAAGTTGCTCGGGCGACTGGTGAGCGCCACGATGCGGTGCCCCGAGGGAAACACGATGGTGTAGGTCTTGATGTGCTTCTCTTTATCCTCGTCTGGCCAGATACCTTCCTCGATCTCGCCAGCCGCGTAGTCGAAGGCCCGCGCCCACATCGCGCAGGCCTGGATGTACTCGACTGTCATGTCCTGGTTGTAGCCCAGGTAGTAGACGGTTTGGCCCTTGGCGGTCTTCGAAGCGGCAGCGACCAGGACGTTATCAGCGGCCTCAGCCCAGGTCAGGCCGATACGCCTGGACTTCTCGCCGACCTTCAACGGCGCACGGATGCCGATCCATTTCTGCTGATAGGGCAGCAGGACCACGGGAGTTTCCCCGAGGCCTTCTGACCGGAGCGCTTGAGTAAGCGGGGAAAGAGCGTTGGTCATCGCGCCAGATCCTCACGGACAGCACGGAGTAGCGCCGACCGGTACTGCCCGAGCGACTGGAACGACGCCGCGTAGCCGTCATCACGGATGAGGTTGAGTAGCGACCAGCGCACCGACTCAGGCAGCGGCGCGTCGGCCAGCTCGACAACAGTCCTGGTCTTCCAGCCGGCAGCCCTGGCAGATACCAGGCTCTGCTCATTGGCATCCAACCAGATGCCGTCTTCGTCGCTCCATTGATGAATCAGCTTCACGATGCCACCCCCAGAATCTCGCGGCGAATCTCGTCCACGGTCTTGGCGCTGAGGCCGCCTTTCTTGGCGATTTTCTCGACCTGGTTGGCAGCGGCTTCCGCCCTGGCACGAACCTCAGTTTTCCATTTCGCCTGGACGACAGACGCCCGGCCCAGCTCGGCAACGGCCTTGGCCACCTTGGGCAGGTCGATCTGGTTTTCGTCATTGGTCGCCATCAGCAGCTTGAACAGGTGCTCTTGAACCAGGCGCATCAACGCCTCGTTGACCGCCCCTTCGTCATCGGGCGCGGCCTGGACCACGGCCTTGGCCTGCTCGCTGGACATCTTCAGCGCGGCCAGCTTGTCTTCGAACTCGCTGCCATAGCGGTGCAGCGCGCTTTTGCCAATGGAGTAGCCGCGCGACTCCAGCTCAGCAGACAGCAGCTCGTAGCCGCTGAAGCTCGATTCAACCAGCGACTGATCGAGCCAGGCTTTCACCTCTGGCGGCAGTGTGGCGACCTTGCTACGCGGCGGCATTACCAGTACTTCTCTGGCCGAGCGATGCCTGCCCGGCATTCAACGGCGTATTCAACGATATCAACGCCCAAGGAGGTAATGCCCGCCGACCAAGGCCCGGACGGCGACTTCTCCACTGTGACCATCTTGCGGTCGGCCAGGTAGTCCAGTTCGCGGCGCAGTTCCAGCGCCGTGGCATCGCGGTACATGCCCTGGACCGTCGAGAGCACCACGGCCTCATGCGGATCAACGGGACGGCTGGTGTTGAGGGTGAGCAGGATGTACCAGCGCATCGACTCGCGGCGCACCTTAGCAGTATCAATATTCATGGGCGGGCTCCCCGGAGCTGCACGTTTTCGAATTTGAGGGCCAAGCCGTCGATCTTGGATTCAATGACGGCTTGATTACGTACCCAGTCCTCACGGCGCACGTAGTGCAGCGGCATTTCTCCGCGCAGCTTCTCTAGGCCGAGTTCGACTTGGCGCAGGCGGTCAGAATCCTTGGCCAGCTCTTCGAAGCGGCCGTCCATATGCGCAAAGCGCTGATCCAATCGGCGCTCGATGGCAGCGAGCAGTAACTTAAGGAGGGCCATCATTGCGCCCAGCAGGCCTACACCTGCGGTGATCAACTGCCAGACCGGCAGCTCAACGGTGCTCATCGGCCGCCCATCCGTTCGAGGTCTTTCTGGCAGCTCACGCACAGCTCAACGCCCGGCAAGATCTCGCTACGCGCTGGCGGGATCTGGTCGCCGCAGCTTTCGCAGTGCGTGATCCGAGGCCCGGTGTAGTGCGAGCGGCCTGCCGCCCGCGCCGCCAGCGCCTGTTCGCGGAAAGCCTCTTCCGTCTCAGTGGCGATATCAGTTACGTCCATTGCTTGCATTCCATTCGATCAGTTTCGAGAGCTGGGCGCGGCAGGAGGCATAGCCCTCGCTGTTGCGCACATGGTTGGTCAGAAGGTCAGCGCGGTTAACACCCGCGATCAGGTCGTCAGCGGCTGAGGTTCCGGGGGAATTCGCATCAGCTCCGCTGGAGGTTGAGCCGGGGGCAGGCACTGCGACTGCGGCTGTGGTGCCAAAGAGGGCGCTGTTCCACACGCGGACAAAGCCAAAAGTGAACAGAGCAGGAGGCAGCGGTTCAGGCTGCGCATCGAGGGCGTGGCGATAGAGGGTCGTGACACGTTGAATTTCTCCGGTGAGTTTTTCAGTGACGGTCCGCAGCTCGTCCCGCTTGGCGATCAGATCCGCCGCCAGTTGGTTGCCGTATGCCTGCGAGGCGATCAGCTCGTCTGCGGCTTTCTTCAGCTCGGTGGTGGCGGCCTCGGCAAGGCGGCGCAATTCGGCTTCGTGCTCGGCCTTCTGCTTGTCCAGGGCTGCATCACCCTGAGCTTTCGCCAAGGCGAAACCTTGGTCGTAGCCATCGCTGTACGTCAGGGCTAGGCCTCCAACAGAAGCAGCGATGACCGCAATCCAGATGAGCAAAGGCTTGATGGCATTCATGAGCACACCCCTTCGCCCCAACCGGCGGCGATGTATTGAGCTTCGAAGTTCTTGAGGATGAGGCGTGGATAGCCCCGGTTTTCACGGAATGCGGCGACCGAGCGCCCCGCGTTGAACCGCTCAATGGAGCCGAACCAGACCAGCGGATCGGCGCCATTTGCCGTTGCCAGCTTGCGATCACGGATCAGCCAGCCCAGACCGCCGTTGTAGGAGGACAGCACCATGGCGTGACGCTCGCAGGCGTTGCGGCCCTTGATGCGGTCAGCCAACCAGCGGTCGTAGCTGACTAGGGCCATGAGGGACCAGGTGGGGTTATATGGCTCAACGTTGCCCAGGGTGTCGGGGAACAGTTCCGCAAGCCACACGGCGGTCGAGGGCATCACCTGGCCCAAGCCTTGCGCGCCGACAGGGGACTTGGCGTTGAACCGCCAGCGCGACTCTTGATGCACCTGAGCGGCGAAGGTTGCCACGGGGGCATCAAGCCCCCATTCGGCCTGGGCAATTCGTGTTAGATCACGGCGGTACTGCTGTGCCTCGGTCGGCACATCAGCTCGCGCCGTGGCCACGTTGCTGAGGATCGCGGCAACCGGCAGGACAACAAAGAGGATCAGACTGGAGAGGTAGAGTCGCCTCATGGTCAGAGTCCCAGTGTCAGGCCGAGGACGCAGGCCAGCACGATCAGGGCGCGGCGGATGCCTGCCCACGGCTGATGCGCTGCACGAACCTGGTCAGGTCGGGCATACGGGAACAGGGCGCGGTCGATCCAGTACCCCAGCACGCCGCCGCCAGTGACCAGCGCCGCTTTGTAGAGCACGACTGCGATCTTGGTCGGCGCGATGAGGTACAGCGCGACCAGCAGGCCGATGGTGATCAGGGTCCAAAAGGTTAAGCGTGGTGCTCGATAGTGCCGCCGAAGACGCAGGCGGCCGTGAGGTTGGTTCATGGGCGAACCTCCTTGGTGGGATTGAGGGCGGCTCGGATGTTGGCGATAGCGCTTGCGGCTGCGCCTGGCTCGTTGCGGCGCTGGGCAGGTGGGATGTAGCGCCCTGGTTTTGGAGGGCGGACTGGGGTTGACCGGTAGCGCTGGCCACCTGTGCAGGCGTCCTGGGCAACTTGCCGGCGATGTATGGCGACCCGACCGATAACGTCGATTCGCCACTCTCTCGGGCAGTCATCGATCATCTTTTGGCGCGTCTTCTCGCAGCGCTCGTCAATGACGCGCTGGGCATATTCCGCTGAAGAAGTTTCGTGCTGGGACATGTTCGAATCTGCCAGGTGAAGGGGACCTGGCTAGATTCGCTCGCGTGGGAGGGGCGCTGTATTTCCGGGGGGTTTAAGCAAAAAGCCCCGCAGTGCGGGGCTTCTTGAAGTGGCGGTCAGTGCAACCGCTTTGGCACATCCTGGTATCCGAAGAGGTCCGGCTCTTGCTGCCGGTGGAGTACCCGTTGGCGGGCAATGATGTCATAAACCGCTTGGCTGGATAGATCAAACTTTCGAGCCAGTGCATCAGGCCGCACGTTCTTGTCCCGCCACTCGCTGAAGATCTCCGCGTCTCGCAGGGCGCGGCGTAATGTATCGCCACGCGGGATGTAGACGACAGCACCGCCCATCGTTTGGCATATCGCGTATACCACTGCGCGGGCGATCTTGGGCACATCGTCTGCCCTGTCCGGCAGCTCCTGGTGCAGCTGATTTTCGGCAAGGCTGGACATCTCGACAAGCGTACCCTGCCACCGAGCAAGCACCACCGCATCCTCCATGTGCGCCAGTACCTTGTCTGGGTCTAGCTTATCGACCTCCCCACTATCAAATAACTCTCCGTTGCTCATTGTCGCCTCCCGTGTCGTTTCGCGTCCTTGGCAAGAGCAGCGACGACGCCTCCCAACTGCTTGGCGTCCAGCCACTCTAGCCGCTCTACCTGGTACAGCCGCTTGGCCAGGCCATCGCCGTACTCCCACGGCCGACCAGCCTCGGCCAGCTGGGCCTCGATCTTGCCGACCAGTTTTGCCTTGTCCGCAGCAGACTTGGGCTTGCCCCGGCCTTGCTTCGACTTCCAGCCAAGCCGCTCGAACTCTTGCAGTACCTTTGCCACCTGGAGCGGGCTGAGGTCTTTGGCAGATGACTGGCCGGTGACCCGGCTCAGCAAGGCGCGGTAGGTGTCGTCATCGAGGCCGAGGTCTTTCTTGGCAATGTGGATCTTACTGAGCTGCTGGTTGCGCCGGTTCATGACGCCACCTGCGCCAGTGCCAAAGGCGCCGCTGTGGTCATGCCATGGTTAAGCCGCACATCCGCCGCAGCCAGCAAACCATGCATGGCATCGTTTATGGCTCGCACACCAGCCTTGCGCCGGGTGGTCGCATTGCGATCCCGAGGCTTCTGCTGCACCAGGTCGGGGTAGTGGTGCGCCAGGTACTGCTCAACAGCCGGAGAAAGCGTGGCGCCTGCGAATGCCGCAACCTGCTCATGCACGGCAAGAACCCAAGCCTCGCAGAACACATCAGCTCGCCGCACCTTGGTAGCCGGTTTGCACCGCTGGAGCTTGTTCAGCGTGAAGTCGCGGCGCGCCTGGCGCACCTGACGAAGCAACACGGTCATGGTGTAGCCGGCCACCTCGGCCATCTCACCGATGAAATTCCAGCGGCCGATCCCACTGGCGAACAGCACCTTACAGGCGTAGGCCCTCGAAACGGTGTTGGCCAGCTGCGCCTCCCACTTGGCCGGGGTCTTCTTCGACCCGGCGACGGCATTGCACTCCATCACATCGGCCATGTTCACATCGGCTTGGCCGATTCCGTGCTCCTGCATCAGCGCTTTGGCCTGACGCATCGCTGCCGCCGCTTCGTGTGGGTTGGCACTGCCGGCCAACCTCAGGCATTTCTTGATCTTGTCCAGGGCCTTGTTACGGTCCATGAGGCTTCCTATCTACGTATGCCATCCGGCCGGGCCGGGATGGTTTCGCTTAGTGAATGACGGTAGTTGGCACAGCTTCGCGGAAGCGCGATGGGCTCCAATCGCAAGACTCGTCGGCTGGGATGTGACCGAACATGGCGGTGCAGCGACGGCAGTACACGCAGTCGCCGCAAGTCTTGCCCTCGGGCAAATTCATTTGGTCTTCGTTGTTAGCCGACCGGGGATACGGGGCTCGTTGCTCGATCATGACAGTGTCCTTCTACTTGGCTGCTCGTCAGTACCCGGCCACCACGGCGGGCAGACCAACCCCGGCCAGGCCGGGGCGGTTTCGCTTAGTGGATGGTCGGTTTGGTGGTGTATTTCTCGCGGACCGCTTCGCACACCTCACATGGGCAACCGACGTCACAGTCGCAGTTGTTGAGGAAGGCGGCAAAGGCGATTGGGGCGTCAATGCGGCCAATCAACTTGGCTTGCTGAACCATGCCACGAGCCACGATGCCTGCCTTGGTGCTAAGCACCGACTGGGTGCCCTGACCTTCGATGCAAACCGATACGCCAGAATCGGTGTCTTCAACGGTGAAAATGAACTTGGCCATTCTTACTACTCACAGAAATTTGGGGTGGTCACAGATGAATCAATGCACGGTGGGGGTGGCAGTGCCGAGCGCAGCGCTCGCGATGTCGAGTGGGATCGGCACGTACTGCTCCGACTCGCCGACTCGGCGGTACACGCGGATATAGCTCTTCGAGCCGACGACCTGGACGGCGTCGCCGATGGCCTTCATGGCGTTCTGCCAACGCTTGTCATTGATCTCCAGGCGGCGCAATGCCAACACCCGGCCGGTGCTGATTTCACCTTGCTTGTCAGCCCGGAAGGCTTCATTGACGATGGCACGCACCTCGGGCTGAGCGTCCTGGGTCCATTCGGTCAGGCACTCATCAATCAAGGCGCGGGCGGCTTGCAGGCGCTCGTCAAAGCGGATGTTGTCCTGGGCGGCTTGCACGACCTTGAATTGGCCATCGAACGACATCAGCGTGATGTTGCCCTTCTTGCCGCCGACCCTGGCGTTGTACTGCTCAGCCGACATATCAACGAAGGCTTTGATGTCGCCGAAAGCATCGGCCTTGAACGCAGCAAGCGTGTCCGATACCACCAGCGCCTTTTTCACCAGCTCCAGCACCAGGTCGTTGCGCGCCATGTCGATTGGCTTCACCAACTCCAGCGGCACCAGGTGGCCTTTAGCGTCTTTCAAAAAACCTTCGGGAACGTTGTTAATCACTGTTGTTGCTCCATATTCATTGGTTCGGTGTCTTGCAGTTGCGCGGCGATCAGCCCCGCCCGCTGCCGGGTGTATTCGATCTGCTTGGCCGTTTTCGGCGCGGTGACCGCCTGGGCTCGCACGCGCCCCTTCAGCACCCCGACGATCCCGTCTAGAGCCGCGTTGCCACTCTTCACTTGGCTTTCGGTTCGCGTTGGCTTAGGCAGCAAGGGCGGCAGCCGGCGCGGCTTCAGGTCGCGCAGGAACCGCGCTGGCGATGGCCACCTCTCGCAGCTGGCGAACAACGACTCGAATGTCTCCCTGATGCGTTCCGCGTCCTGCGCCTCGTCCCACTGGCGGTTTTTCGTGAGCGCGACCAGCCAGATATCCAACGTCAAGTTCACCGCGTCAGCGGGAGGGGCACCGTCCAGGCGCAGCGTGATCAGCCCTTGAAAGCCCGCGACAATGGCTCGCTCAAACCATTTCTCAGCCATTCATTCGCTCCTGAAGTGCCGCCAGCGCTGAGGTCGTCTGGCTCTGCGGGCGGTTCGGGAGACGTGGCTGTTGCCGCGCCTCTGGTGCCAAAACCGGCGCTACGGCCTGTGGCTGGTACTGGCTCATTACCTGGTACAGCCAGCCATGCCCCTTGAGTGGCGTTGCCAGCCGACCGGCCTCCCGCGCTGCCAGGGCCTGGTCGATTGCCCAGGCCCAGCATTCGGGCGTGGCTTCGAACACCTGGCCATTGCGCTCGATGCGCTGCGCCTGGAGATCCGGCAGCAGTTCGGTAAGCAGCTTGGCCACGCGGTCCATGGTCAGCTCGCGGGTTTCAGGGCGAAACAGTCCCAGGTAACGCACCAGTGAGTGACCGAGGGCGCCGGATAGTTTGAAGGCAACCCCCAGCGCATCACGGGCACCGTCGTGGGCGATCAGCGCATCAAGCGAAAGCGTTGTTCCACAGTTTGGGCAGCGAGTGCGCATCAGTGCACCCCCAATAGAACCGGGATTTCGCGGGCACGGAAGTAGCTCGCGTATACCGCCTTGCCACCGATTGGGTGGCCAGCACGCCATGCCATCAGCGCGTCGAGGTCGGTCGCCTCGGGTTGCTTCGCGTGATATCCCTTGAGGTCCGCAAGCAACGTCTTGGCCCCCACCTCACCGAACTGGGCGGCTACTGTGACGGGGGCGTACTTGACCCCATTCCAGCAATACGCCTCGATCAGCCATGCCGTTTCCCGCGTACTAGACGCCACCACTGGGGATTCATCCACTACGGAACTAACGGTTGCTTTGGTAATCTGTTCGAATGCCAATTTTTCACCCGAACTTTCATCGAGTTGAAAAAAGGCTCGGAGCTCGCCCGCCTTCTCCATCGCCCGGGCAATCGTCGCGGCAAAGCCCACGCACTTACCTTCGCGATACAGACGATGCATCCCTTTGGCCGGGGAGCGGATTTCAACTTCGCCATCTTTAATGCACAGAGACATTTCGACCACCTGAGCAGTTTGGGTTAAAGGGGCACTGCTGGCACACTCGCCAGTGCTGCATTGCCTGCGGGTTATGTGTAGGTGCTGGGCGCTGATAAAACCCTTGGCACTTTTCAACCGTCATTGACTCACCCGTGGCAAGGCACTCAATGCGGCCGAGAACTTCCATCACCCGGCGCTCTACATGTTCAGTGGTAGGACTTGGGTACTTGTTTTCGAGTACCAGGCTCACCGTCGTGCGGCTCATGTTGATGCGGCTTGCGGCGAGAGTGCGGCTTGTGGCCGTTACCTCTTTGGCCAGGAGCCGCACGAACAGTGGCGGATCATCACCCCACCTCGACAGATTCACTGCCCGTTTCATTGCAGGCCTCCCGACTCCCCAGTGGAAGCCAGTTCAAGCTGAGTCCGCTGCATCAGGTCGGCAGATGGCTTGCCCGCTTTGCCACTTTGAGCCAACTCCAGCCATTCGCTCAGCAAGTCCCGAGTGCGCAGCAGCGCGACCCCAGGTTCTACTAGGCTGCGATCAGCGCCGAACGATCCAGTGGTCTTGGTGTAAACAAACTTATTCAAGTTCGCGTCATATACTTGGAGCGAATCGAGCTTCCGAATCTCTGGCGGACGCGGCCCGGTGTACTTGCCCGGAAGTAACCGGTAGATCTCCGGCTTTGCCAGGTCAATTTGGCTTTTCTCCAAGTAGCCAGCTTCAACCAAGGCATTCATGTATTGACGAACTTTGATGACTGTCAAAGTGGCACCACCCGCTGACGCGGCGTGAGCCACACCCTCAGCGGTTAGGTTACCGTTCAGAATCCGGATAGTCCGCCAGATGTTTTCGGTAGCAAGGTGGGCATAAGTGCGCTCACCTTTACCATTAAGCCGCGGATGGTCTGCACCCTCATCTTTGACGAGCGCGAAGACGCTACCGACTTTCCCTGGTGGGTTTTCGATAACTTTGATGACACCTGCTTTTACCAATGCTTTGAAATAGCGGTTGATATCGTCAGGCATCTGGCCGCTGCGCCTTGCAATATCGTTAATTGAGAACGCATCGCCAAGTACACGGATGGACTCCCAAATGCGTTGACGAGGCTCTTTCGTTCCAGTTACGACCAGGTGTGCTTTACGGCCTGCCATTACAAGGCCCTCCGAGCTGGAGCCTCGCCAGTGAACCAGCCTCGCTGCCCCCACTCAGTCAAGCCGATGGAATCGAGCATTGCAGCAGACGCTTCGGACTGGACATGGTGCAGATTCACTGCGATTCGACGCAGGCAGCCTTTTGTAGCTGTCCTGAGATCTTCCAGAAGATCCTCGCCGAACGAGATCTCTGGATAACTCGCTTGAGCAAGGTTCCGGATATCTTCGATTGTCGCTGCTTGGGCTGGGACCCATTCCAATACCCGGTTATGCAAACGCTCAAGCCGCTGAAGGGATGACGGCACACGCTCCTCACCAATAAGTACAATGGTGCCTTCACTGGCGTTGTAAATATCCGTCAATACGTTGGCCGCAGCCTTGTCCAGCAGATATTGAACGTCATCCACGATCAGCGGCCGGCGCGAAGTGGACAATTGGACGGCAATTTGATCGACCATTTCCGAGAGAGTACGTCCGGGCAAGACGCTCATTTCGCGGAGAACGGCAGAAAGGAAGGCTTTCTTGCTCCAGGTGTCGCGGCACTCTGTGTAATAGCAACGGTGCTGGTTTGCAGCGAACGCAGCTGCGAGGCTTTTCCCGTACCCGCTAGGGCCATACATCGCAACCAGCCCAGGCAAATGAGTTGGGCGAGCTTGCGCCCGGCTCATAGCGCCCGACAGCAATCCGACATTTGTCAACGGAACGATTTTGGTTACACTCACTGTGTTTCTCCTATTAGTCTGGCGTGTTGGCGCACACCGACTGCTTCCTGATACGGGCTCTTCTCAGCCCGCCTGCTGTTGAAATACTCGCTTCATCGCAACGAAGTCCGGGTGGTTTGGGTAACGCTCATGCCACTTGGCTTCGTCTGCGGTGAGTTCCTCTCCAGCGCCTTTGCGCTGATCCAGCTGAATCCAAAGCCGATACCGCGCAACGTCATCCCTTGGGATATCGAATTTGGGTTGCTTCTGCTCTATTGCCACCGCGTATTCTCGCGCTGCCTCCAGAGCCTCCACCGGCAGGTTTGCTGACGGCGAAACTGTTGGAGCAATCATTTCCACCCGTTGCCCCGTCAGAGTCTCCAGCTTATTTACTGCGCGGCTGAACTGACCTTGCTGCCGCTTCTCTCTTGCAGCTTCCAGCATCGTTCTAGGCATATAGTCGGAGCTGTTCCCGTCAAGTATTGCCGTGCCGATAAGTTCGCCATCTAAGGTGTATGCCCACACCTTGCTAGCATCTCTAACGTCGTAAGCCACACGTATTTCTTGCCCGTGTAAGGCCGTTAGATCAGCCATGAAGTAGTTATTACCTGCCCAAGAAATTTCGCCTCGACGGGTAGTCCTGATCGTCTGCGGCCTCATCAACGACTCAACCAGCTCCGAGGGGGCGACCAGGGGCTCCCAGCCTTGCTCGATAGCCGCATACCAGGCTTCATCAGGGCTCATGTGCCTGAAAGCACCTGTTACCTGGTCACGAATTTTCCCTAAACCCCTATGGGGGGTGCTGTTGTAGTGAGCGACTTCATGCTCAACGCCTGCCATGAAAACTCCAAACTCTGGCAACACTCGCGATTTGCCGTGTTGCTTCAGCTCCCGCCTGCCTATGCGATGAACTTTTGTTCCGGCGTGCTTATCCATGTCGGCCCCGATATACGACGTGAGCTTCTTTGCGGCGCGAACCCAAATCGTTTGGTGACCACGCTCAGAAAGCCCGCGAGCCTGGCTGTTGTATGGCAGCGAGTGCTTCATTGTTCCGCCAAGACGGTCAACTACCTCCCGCACAGTGTCGTTATCAAAGCCAGAGCCGTTGTCCACGTAGAAAATTGCAAACATGCATTTCTGAACCGCATCACGGAGCGCATCAAGTACGCCGAAGGCTGATTCAGCTTCACCGACGGATATCCCAACTACACGACGAGTTGCCACATCCAGTACCGTCGTGATCTCTGGCCGGTAAGGTTTACCGGTGAGCGGATTAACTACCTCGGCATCAAACTTGTGGCCGTCTGCCGTATACACCTCGCCAGGCAATATGTTTTGGGTAGAGCGGCGGTTGAATGCCTGTAACGACTTAAGCTCTTGAGTCCCCATCCGCCCCATGTTGAGCGCGTCTGGTGACAGCTTTTTCAGGAAGCGTTGCACCGCGTGAATGCTCGGAAGCGGTTTAGTCCAACTCGCGGCAAATTCGGCATAGCTCGCTGCAACGCTAGGCTTTGTTGGCCTCTGATAGCAGCGAAGAAACGATGGCACCCACTCTGGGACTTGCAGGCAGGCCCTCTGGCGAAGAGGTGCGAGTGATGCCTCGTCTTGGCCCGATGCACGCCATGCGGCCAACCAGCGCTTGAGCGTGCGTTCTGAGAGCCCGCGCTCTGCGGTTTTTCGGTCGTTTGCAAGCTGTACTCTTTGCTGTAGGTACGGCGACAGATGCCCGTCCTGCGCGTGCTTAACCAAAGTCGCTATCGCGGTCTTCTGTGAGACAACTGCTGACATCCTCTCGATCTCGCGAACGAACGCCAGTCGTGCGGCCATTACAGCCTTCTGCCGATCATTCAACTTGGCGGTTGAGGTCGCTGGTTTAGTCTCGACTACAGCCGGCAAAGCATGCACGACCGGTGAAGGCAAATGAGCGTCTTCGCTTACATCTGCTATTGCCTGGGACAGAACAGCGGCTTGAGTTTCGGCGGGAAGGTCAGAATAGGCGTATTCGATCGCTTTCGAGCCGCTGCGCTTTTGAGACGTCCAGTTTTCACGTGTGGCCATCTTCCGGACGCCCGGAACCGTGCCAGGCAGGCCTGGTAGCCCCGCGAGTTCCTGAGCTGTGAGCCAGTTACGCATCGCCTTGTCCTCGACGCTGCTGGTCATCCCGCTCAGCTGGATTATTGTTACCTTTCGAACATTCTCCGGTATCCTTACCGGTCTGGGAGACATTGCTCTCAGCACGGTTGGGGCGGAGTCGCAGAGGGGTGCCATCGGCATTCCAGCGCTCAGGCCAGATTTGGCCTGGGAGCATGCTCAAGGCATTTGCGATGTCGCGTTCAACACGCGGGTAAGCACGACGTTTGGCGTTACGGAAGGCGCTTTCGTTGAGTCCCGCATCGCGAGCGAGGTCGGCGATAGAGGTGCCTCGGATACGCAGCTGGTACTTTACCCATTCCCAGCGGCTATCCAGATCCAGCGGAATATTGTGACTGTCCATGAGAGAGTTATTCCCGAATTAGGGGTGGTTGCCCGGCCCGCTAACGGCCGGTTTCGAACAATATAACCCCGTATACGGGAAGCAGTAAACCGGATTTGGGAGTTTTTATTGCGTATTTCGGATGGGTGGCGCTCGATTTTTTGCGAAACCCAATGAAATCAGTGACTTAGACGAGATTAGAAACCGTTGAGCGATGACCCTAAGAAAGTTTCTTTAGCGAATACGGGAATAGAAACCCGCATTGCGGCTGTCGCGAACCTTTACGAGACCCGAAAACAGGCTGCTCTCACCGCAGGTGTGGCCATGTCTTCGCTCTCACGCTGGATCGCAGGCGAAGGAATGCCCGCATTTGACTCGCTAGCCGCTTTGGCTGCGGCCCGTGGTGTCTCTTTGGACTGGATCGCTACAGGTAAAGGAGAGATGTGCCTCGCCGATGCAGAGGGCGCTACAGGCGCTTTTAGCGAGCCGAACGAGGACTATGCCTACATTCCCTTATATGACGCTTACATTAGCCAAGGTCATGGAGCTTGGAACGAGGGCGCGCGCATCCTGACCATGCTGGCGTTCACGCGCTACAGCCTGCGGAAAAAGGGGCTGGAACCCAAGCAGCTAGCCGCTGTTAGGGTGGACGGGGATTCAAACGAGCCCGAGCTGAGTGAAGGCGATACTGTCATGGTTGACCTGAGTCGCAATCATTTCCAGGGAGAGGCGTTTTACGTGATTCGTTTAAACGACCTGCTCTATGCGAAACGGCTACAGCGCGAATTCGACGGCAGCATGTCGGTGATCAGCGCCAACACTGCCTACAACCCAGTGCGGGTGCCGGTTGAGCGCCTGGATAGCTTGGAGATTGTAGGCAGGGTGGTCTGGGCTGGTGGCTGGATGATTTGATTTTGAGTGCCAAACACGGCGCCAAATTTTCCGGTTTGGCGCCGTTTTTTCGTTTTCTCGTTTAGCGGCTATTTGGCCCCACTTTGGCACCGTTTCTTTTCCGTTGGCCCAATGAATCCGGGCTTTTCCTCTTTCTTCCCGTTTCTTCCCGCCTGTTTTCTCTTAGTGCCAAACACAACACCTCCTCACACGTTGTCATACCAGGCCAGCACCTTGAGCATCCGCCCGTTGGCCCGGGTATGGTTGGCATCGAAGATCGACGACAGCGGGTTATGGTTGAAGTCGCACGACACCAGCGGCAGGGCATTGTAGCCGAGCACCTTGGAGTGCCGGCTGGCTTCAAGGAACAGTTGGTTGACCTGTTCGACGGTGGCTTCGCGCTTGAGGTTTACGGTCAGGTCGACCAGCGACACGTTGATCACCGGCACCCGCACGGCCATGCCGGTGAGCTTGCCGGCCAGCTCCGGCAGCACCAGGCCCACGGCCTCGGCGGCGCCGGTCTTGCTCGGTATCATCGACTGGGTGGCCGAACGGGCACGGTATGGGTCGCTGTGATAGACATCGGTCAACACCTGATCGTTGGTGTAGGCGTGAATGGTGGTCATCAGCCCCTGTTCGATGCCGAACTCGCGGTGCAGCACCTGGGCGATCGGCGCCAGGCAGTTGGTGGTGCACGACGCGTTGGAGATTATCTGGTGCGAAGCCCGCAGGATATCGTGGTTGACCCCGTAGACCACGGTGGCATCGACGCCCTTGCCCGGCGCCGAGACGATCACCTTGCCGGCGCCAGCCGCCAGGTGTGCGGCGGCCTTGGCGCGGTCGGTGAACAGCCCGGTGCATTCGAACACCACGTCGATCGCTTCGGCCTTCCAGGGCAGTTCGGCCGGGTTGCGGATGGCACTGACCGCGATACGGTCACCATTGACCGTCAGGCTTTCATGGTCGGCCTCGACCTGCGCATCGAATGTGCCGTGCACGCTGTCATATTTGAGCAGGTGGGCATTCATCGCGCTGTCACCCAGGTCGTTGATGGCGACGACCTGCAGGTCCTGGCGGTAGCCTTGGGTATACAGTGCGCGCAGGACATTGCGCCCGATGCGGCCGAATCCATTGATGGCGATACGTAGGGTCATGGCAGTACCTCTGGCGGTCCGAGTGAAACCTGTGGCAAAAAGGAGCTTCACTGAAACGGTTTTGTTGTTGGAATTACAAGATTATTCACTGGGCGATAGAAAACAAGCCTTTTTGATGGCAGTATTTTGTTTAAACATACAACGAGTGGTTGTGCGCAGTGCCTCCCCCGATATCGCGAGCCCCTCTGCCTTGAGCCTAGGCCGCAATCGTTTGGAGGGGAAACGCCCGGTAAACCGCCCTTACAATTAGCCTGGAGTCCAGTACATGCATCCGCGCATCCTTGAGGTCACCCAGCGGCTGATCGAACGCAGCCGTGCCACCCGCGAACGCTACTTGCAGCTGATTCGTGGCGCGGCCAGTGACGGGCCCATGCGTGCCAGCCTGCAATGCGCCAACTTCGCCCATGGCGTGGCCGGTTGCGGTGCCGAGGACAAGCAGACCCTGCGGTTGATGAACGCGGCCAACGTCGCCATCGTTTCGTCGTACAACGACATGCTCTCGGCGCACCAGCCGTATCTGCATTTCCCTGATCAGATCAAGCAGGCCCTGCGCGAGGTCGGTTCGGTCGGCCAGTTCGCCGGCGGCGTGCCGGCCATGTGCGATGGCGTGACCCAGGGCGAGCCGGGCATGGAACTGGCGATCGCCAGCCGCGAAGTCATCGCCATGTCCACGGCGATAGCGCTGTCGCACAACATGTTCGACGCTGCACTGATGCTCGGCATCTGCGACAAGATCGTCCCTGGCCTGATGATGGGCGCGCTGCGCTTCGGTCACCTGCCCACCATATTCGTCCCGGGTGGGCCGATGGTTTCCGGTATTTCCAACAAAGAGAAGGCCGACGTGCGTCAGCGCTATGCCGAAGGCAAGGCCAGCCGCGAGGAGCTGCTGGAGTCGGAAATGAAGTCCTACCACAGCCCCGGCACCTGTACCTTCTACGGCACCGCCAACACCAACCAGCTGGTGATGGAGGTCATGGGCCTGCACCTGCCCGGCGCCTCGTTCGTCAACCCGTACACACCGCTGCGCGATGCCCTTACCGCCGAGGCGGCGCAACAGGTCACGCGCATGACCAAGGCCAGCGGCAGCTTCATGCCACTGGGCGAGATCGTCGACGAGAAGGCACTGGTCAACTCGATCGTGGCCCTTCACGCCACCGGCGGCTCGACCAACCATACCCTGCACATACCGGCAATCGCCCAGGTGGCGGGCATCCAGCTGACCTGGCAGGACATGGCCGACCTTTCCGAGGTGGTGCCGACCCTGTCCCACGTCTACCCCAACGGCAAGGCCGACATCAACCACTTCCAGGCCGCTGGCGGCATGGCCTTCCTGATTCGTGAGCTGCTCGACGCCGGCCTGCTGCACGAGGACGTCAACACCGTGGCTGGCCACGGCCTGCGCCGCTACACCCAGGAACCGTTCCTCGACGACGGCAAGCTGGTATGGCGCGAAGGGCCGCAGCAGAGCCTGGACGAGAGCATCCTGCGCCCGGTGGCGCGGCCATTCTCGGCCGAAGGTGGCCTGCGGGTGATGGAAGGCAACCTCGGCCGTGGCGTGATGAAGGTCTCGGCCGTTGCGCCTGAGCATCGGGTAGTCGAAGCACCGGCTCGCGTGTTCCATGACCAGCAGTCGCTGGCCGATGCCTTCAAGGCCGGTGAACTGGAGTGTGATTTCGTTGCCGTGGTGCGCTTCCAGGGGCCGCGTTGCAACGGCATGCCCGAACTGCACAAGCTGACGCCGTTCCTCGGCGTGCTGCAGGACCGTGGTTACAAGGTCGCGCTGGTGACCGACGGCCGCATGTCGGGGGCCTCGGGCAAGATCCCGGCGGCCATCCACGTCTGCCCCGAAGCGTTCGATGGTGGCCCGCTGGCACGCGTGCGCGATGGTGATATCGTGCGGGTCGATGGCGTCGAAGGTACGCTGCGGGTGATGATATCGGCAGAAGAACTGGCCAGCCGTGACCTGCCGCCCGCGCCCCAGGGCAACGACCTGGGCTGCGGCCGTGAGCTGTTCGGTTTCATGCGCATGGCGTTCAGCCCGGCAGAGCAGGGCGCGAGTGCCTTCACCTCGGCCCTGGAGAACCTCAAATGAAGGACCTGCTGGTTGGCGACATCGGTGGCACCAATGCCCGTTTTGCGTTGTGGCGTGACAACCAGCTGTGCCAGGTGAAGGTCTTCGCCGCGGCCGACTACACCAGCCCGGAGCAGGCCATCGAGGCTTACCTGGAAAGCCACGGCATCGCCCGTGGCGGCCTGGCAGCGGTGTGCCTGGCGGTGGCTGGGCCGGTCGATGGCGATGAATTCCGCTTCACCAACAACCATTGGCGGCTCAGCCACAAGGCGTTTTGCCAGACCTTGCAGGTCGAGCGGCTGCTGCTGATCAACGACTTTTCTGCTCAGGCGTTGGGCATGACCCGCCTGCAACCCGGTGAGTACCGTGAGGTCTGCGCAGGCCGGGCAGACCCGCTGCGGCCGGCGCTGGTGATTGGCCCGGGCACTGGTCTTGGCGTCGGCAGCCTGTTGCGCCTGGGCGAGCAGCACTGGCAAGCGTTGCCGGGTGAGGGCGGGCATGTCGACCTGCCGGTGGGCAATGCCCGGGAGGCGGCGATCCATCAGCAGATACACAGCCAGATCGGCCACGTCAGCGCCGAGACCGTACTCAGCGGCGGTGGCCTGGTGCGCTTGTATCAGGCCATGTGCGCGCTGGACGGCGACACGCCCCGACACACATCCCCGGCGCAGATTACCGATGCTGCGTTGAGCGGCGAGCCACGGGCGCTGGCGGTGATCGAGCAGTTCTGCCGGTTCCTTGGGCGCGTGGCTGGTAACAATGTGCTGACCCTGGGCGCGCGTGGTGGGGTCTATATTGTCGGCGGCGTGATACCGCGATTTGCCGAGCTGTTCCTGCGCAGTGGTTTTGCCGCCAGCTTTGCCGACAAGGGCTGCATGAGCGGTTACTTCGCGGGTGTGCCGGTGTGGCTGGTGACAGCAGAATTCTCTGGACTGCTGGGTGCGGGGGTGGCATTACAGCAGGCGCTGGAACACTGACTGGGGCCGCTTTGCGCCCCTTCGCGGGCACGCCCGCTTCCACAGGTTCTACGCCAGACCATGTGGGAGCGGGCATGCCCGCGAAGGGGCGCGAAGCGGCCCCAATAGCAGGCAACGAAGACCTGTGACAAACAATGAGGGCGGGATACCTTGAGCACTGCCGGAAAGTCCATCCTGATGGTCGATGACGATCAGGAAATTCGTGAACTGCTGCAAACCTACCTGAGCCGCGCCGGCTTCCAGGTCCACGCTGAGGCTGACGGCCAGGGCTTTCGCCGCGCCCTGGAAAACACCCCCTGCGACCTGGTGATCCTCGACGTCATGCTCCCTGACGAAGACGGCTTCAGCCTGTGCCGCTGGGTGCGTCAACACCCACGCCAGTCGCGGGTACCGATCATCATGCTGACCGCCAGCTCCGATGAAGCCGACCGCGTCATCGGCCTGGAACTGGGTGCCGATGATTACCTGGGCAAGCCGTTCAGCCCCCGTGAACTGCAGGCGCGCATCAAGGCCCTGCTGCGCCGCAGCGAATTCGGCCTGGCGGCGCCAGCCAGTGCCGTGCTGGCCTTCGATGACTGGCGCCTGGATACGATCAGCCATCGCTTGTTCCACCGCGATGGTGAAGAGGTGATGCTGTCGGGTGCCGACTTCGCCCTGCTCAAGCTGTTTCTCGATCATCCGCAGCAGATTCTGGACCGCGACACCATCGGCAACGCCACCCGAGGCCGCGAGCCGATGCCGCTGGACCGCATCGTCGACATGGCCGTCAGCCGCCTGCGCCAGCGCTTGCGCGACACCGACAAACCACCGCGGCTGATCCGTACCGTGCGTGGCAGCGGTTACCTGCTGGCGGCCCATGTCTGCTGCGCTTCCTGAGCGGCGCTGGCGCCTGCTGCCGCGCTCGCTGCTGGGGCGCATGCTGCTGCTGACCCTGCTTGTGGTGCTGTTGGCACAGGGCCTGTCGAGCCTGATCTGGGTCGCCCAGTTGCGTGCCAGCCAGTTGCAGGGCCTGCGCGCCAGTGCCTCGAGCCTGGCTCACTCCATGAGCGCCAGCGTCAGCTACTTCCGCTCGCTGCCGGTGGCCTATCGGCCAATGGTGCTCGATCAACTGCGCAGCATGGGCGGGACGCGTTTTTTCGTGTCGCTCAATGACAAGCCACTGGATATGCCGGTATTGCCCATCACGCCGCGCAAGCAGGTGGTGATCGACGTGTTCCGGCAAGTGCTGCACGAACGTCTCGGCGAGCAGATGGAGATTTCTGTCGAGTTCGTCGCCCCCGATGACCTGCGCATCTTCAACAGCGGCCTGAAGCTCGATGAACTGCCGCGCTCGTGGGCACATTACTCGCTGACCCTGGAGCCGCTCAACCCGCCGGTGCTGGTGACCCAGATCCGCCTGGGCCAGGGCGAATGGCTGTACATCGCGTCCTTGCTGCCCGAGCCCTATACCAGCCTCGAAACCGAACGCCTGCCGCGTCAGCAGATTGGCTTCATCGTCCTGACCACCGCCTTGCTGCTGCTGTTCATCGGTTTGCTGGTGCACTGGCAGAGCTGGCCGCTCAAGCGCCTGGCACGCGCTGCACGTGAGTTGTCACTGGGCGCCGATGTGGCGCCGGTAGCCGAGGGCGGCGGCAGCGAAGTGGTCGAAGTGGGGCGGGCGTTCAACAGCATGCGCGAGCGCATCAGCCGTTACCTGACCGAGCGTTCCCAGTTGTTCAGCGCCATTTCCCATGACCTGCGTACGCCGATCACGCGTTTGCGCCTGCGTGTGGAGTTGCTCGAGGACGAGCGTCTGCAGGCCAAGTTCAGCCAGGACCTCGACGAGCTGGAGCTGCTGGTCAAAGGGGCTCTGCAGTGTGTAAAGGACACCGACATCCACGAGAACATCGAGCCGATCGACCTCAATCAGGTACTGGAGATGCTCGCCGAGCCGTACCTGGGGGACGGCCGGATCACCCTCGAGGGGCGAGCCGTGTCGCCGTACCCTGGCAAGCCACTTGCCCTGCGCCGCTGCATCGGCAACCTGATCGACAATGCCATCAAGTATGGCGAGCGGGCACGCCTGCGCATCATCGACAGCCCCGAGGGCTTCGTCCTGCAGGTGGATGACCAGGGTCCAGGCGTGCCACAGCAGCAGATGGAGCAGGTGTTCGAGCCGCATTTTCGCCTGGCTGGCAAACAGCAGGGTTATGGGCTGGGCCTGGGTATCGCACGCAACATAGCCCACAGTCATGGCGGCGAGGTGAGCCTGCTCAACCTGCGCGAAGGCGGTTTGCGGGTGACGTTGTATCTGCCAAGAGGCATGGATTGAGGCGTGTCACCGACTGGTGACACAACCACGGTCCTTCGTGACATCCCGGCCAGGACGGCTGGCTAGACTGCACCGACGATACGCAAGGAACGCACTGGCCCATGAAGCACAACGATCTCCCTCTCGGCAGCTGGCTGGATTCACCGGTTCATGCTGCCTGGCTCATGGCCGAAGGGCAGCGCCTGCTGGCTTTCGCCAAGGCATCGAAGTTGCCAGACGGCTTCGGCAACCTCGATGCGTCGGGCAACCTCGCGCCGGGTGCCGCCGCCGAAACCATGAACACCGCACGCATGATCCACTGCTTCGCCCTCGCGCATATCCAGGGTGTGCCAGGCTGCCTGGCCTACGCCGAGCATGGCGTTGCGGCCTTGCGCGGGGTGCTGCGCGATGCCAGCTACGATGGCTGGTTCGCGCACCCCGAAGGCCTCTACGACAGTGGCAAGGCTGCCTACCTGCATGCGTTCGTCGCGCTGGCCGCCAGTTCCGCCAAGGTGGCCGGCATTGCCGGTGCTCAGCAGTTGCTGGCGGGCGTCGTGGGAGTAATCGAAGCGCACTTCTGGTGTGAGCAGGAGGGCGCCCTGCGTGAAACCTTCTCCCGCGCCTGGCAGCTGCCGGAAGCCTACCGTGGCGCCAACAGCAACATGCACGCCACCGAGGCGTTCCTGGCCTTGGCCGATGCCACCGGTAACACGCTGTGGCTGCAACGGGCGCTACGCATTGCCGAGCGCATCATCCACACCCATGCCACGGCCAACGGTTACCGGGTCATCGAGCATTTCGACGCGCTCTGGCAGCCAGTGCCGCACTACAACCTTGAGCATCCGGCCGACCACTTCCGCCCTTATGGCACCACGCCCGGGCACGCTCTGGAGTGGGCGCGCCTACTGCTGCACCTGGAAGCCAGCCTGCAACTGGCCGGGCTGCACGCCCCCGACTGGCTGCTGGCCTGCGCCCGTGGCCTGTTTGACAGTGCCTGCTGCCACGCCTGGAACGCCGATGGGCAAGCTGGCTTCGTCTACACCCTGGACTGGGATAACCGGCCGGTCGTGAGGCAGCGCTTGCACTGGGTGCATGCCGAGGCATGCGCCGCTGCCGCCGCGCTGTTGCGCAGAACCGGCGAAGCTTGCTACGAGCAGTGGTACCAATGTTTCTGGGGCTTCATCGACAACCATTTCATCGACCGTGCTGGCGGGAGCTGGCACCACGAACTCGATGCGAACAATCGCCCTGCCGGCAGCATATGGCCGGGCAAACCGGACCTGTATCACGCCTATCAGGCGGTGCTGCTGCCGGGCCTGCCTTTGGCGCCAAGCCTGGCAACTGCCGTTGCTGGTTATGTAACCAAACGATGACATTTGCGCATCGCTTCGTTACCTGACGAGGCGGGCGCGCTGATTAGACTCCATGCAATGCAAGCGATCGACTTGCCGGCATAACAACAAGAAAGGTACTCCGATGAATTCGTCCCTCCGCCTCGCAACCGCGATCTCCCTCGCTTCGCTCCTGCCGCTCAGTGCCCTTGCCGCCGATTCCAAAGGCAGCGTCGAAGTGGTGCACTGGTGGACCTCCGGTGGTGAAAAAGCTGCTGTCGATGTGCTCAAGGCCCAGGTCGAGAAAGATGGCTTCACCTGGAAGGACGGCGCTGTCGCCGGTGGCGGTGGTGCCACGGCCATGACCGTACTCAAGAGCCGCGCAGTGGCGGGCAATCCGCCTGGCGTCGCGCAGATCAAGGGGCCGGACATCCAGGACTGGGCTGCCACCGGCCTGCTCGACGCCGATGTGCTCAAGGACGTCGCCAAGGATGAAAAGTGGGATTCGCTGCTCGACAAGAAGGTCGCCGACACCGTGAAGTACGACGGTGACTATGTCGCGGTACCGGTCAACATCCACCGCATCAACTGGTTGTGGATCAACCCAGAGGTCTTCAGGAAGGCCGGCATCGACAAGGCGCCGACCACCCTCGACGAATTCTACGCCGCTGCCGACAAGCTCAAGGCTGCCGGTTTCATTCCTCTCGCCCATGGCGGTCAGCCCTGGCAGGACAGCACGGTCTTCGAGAGCGTGGTGCTGGCGGTGATGGGGGTGGAGGGTTACAAGAAAGCATTGGTCGATCTGGATGAGAAAGCCCTGACCAGCCCCGAGATGGTCAAGTCGCTCGCCGAACTCAAGAAAGTCGCTACCTACATGGACCCTGACGGCAAGGGCCAGGACTGGAACCTCGAAGCGGCCAAGGTCATCAACGGCAAGGCCGGCATGCAGATCATGGGCGACTGGGCCAAGAGCGAGTGGACCCTGGCGAAGAAGACCGCCGGCAAGGATTACCAGTGCGTGCCGTTCCCCGGAACGGACAAGGCATTCCTGTACAACATCGACTCGCTGGTGGTGTTCAAGCAGAACGACAAGGGCACTGCCGCCGGGCAGCAGGACATCGCCCGCAAGGTGTTGGGTGAAGACTTCCAGAAGGTCTTCAGCATCAACAAGGGCTCGATCCCGGTGCGCAACGACATGCTTGCCGACATGGGCAAGTACGGCTTCGACGCCTGCGCCCAGACCTCCGCCAAGGACTTCCTCGCCGACGCCAAGAGCGGCGGCCTGCAGCCGAGCATGGCGCACAACATGGCCACCACGCTGGCCGTGCAGGGCGCATTCTTCGATGTGGTGACCAACTACATCAACGACCCCAAGGCCGACCCGGCCGATGCGGCGAAGAAGCTGGCGGCGGCGATCAAGGCGGCCAAGTAAGCGACTTCAAGGCTTGCGCGGCCTGAATTGTGGGAGCGGCCTTGCGTCGCGAAAGGACCGCAGAGCGGTCCCAAAACCAGGCAGCGCAGTCCTTTCATAACGGCTTCGCTCAACCGGCCCCCGGGGCTGCTACGCAGCCCTTTCGCGACGCAAGGCCGCTCCCACAGGAAGTGTGGCAGCGCCTGAAAGGTGACCCATGACAACAACAACCGCCCAACTGCGGGCCTCCCCCCTGGACGCGCTGCAGCGCTGGCTTCCGAAACTGGTGCTGGCGCCGAGCATGTTCATCGTCCTGGTGGGCTTCTACGGCTACATCCTGTGGACCTTCGTCCTGTCCTTCACCACCTCGACCTTTCTGCCGACCTACAAGTGGGCAGGCCTGGCGCAGTACGCCCGGCTGTTCGACAACGACCGCTGGTGGGTAGCGAGCAAGAACCTGATGTTGTTCGGTGGCTTGTTCATCGCCATCAGCCTGGCCATTGGCGTGCTGCTGGCGGTATTGCTGGACCAGCGCATCCGTCGCGAAGGCTTCATCCGCACCATCTACCTGTACCCCATGGCGCTGTCGATGATCGTCACCGGCACCGCCTGGAAGTGGTTGCTCAACCCCGGCATGGGCCTGGACAAGCTGCTGCGCGACTGGGGCTGGGAGGGCTTTCGCCTGGACTGGCTGATCGACCCTGACCGGGTGGTGTACTGCCTGGTGATCGCCGCCGTGTGGCAGGCCTCGGGCTTCATCATGGCGATGTTCCTCGCCGGCCTGCGCGGGGTCGACCAGTCGATCATCCGCGCCGCTCAGATCGACGGCGCCAGCCTGCCGCGCATTTACTGGACCGTGGTACTGCCCAGCCTGCGCCCGGTGTTCTTCAGCTCGCTGATGATTCTGTCGCACATCGCCATCAAGAGTTTCGATCTGGTGGCGGCGATGACGGCTGGTGGCCCGGGTTATTCCTCCGACCTCCCGGCGATGTTCATGTACTCCTTCACCTTCAGCCGCGGCCAGATGGGCATGGGCTCGGCCAGCGCCATCCTGATGCTTGGGGCGATCCTGGCGATCCTCGTGCCGTACCTGTACTCGGAACTGCGGAGCAAGCGCCATGCATAGTCTTTCGGAAAAACCAGCGCTCAGCCTGAGCCGCGTCGCGATCCATGCGGTGCTGCTGATCGCCGTGCTGTTGTACCTGGTGCCATTGGTGGTAATGCTGCTCACCAGCTTGAAATCGCCGGAAGACATCAGTACCGGCAACCTGCTGAGCTGGCCTGCCGTGATCACCGGTATCGGCTGGGTCAAGGCCTGGGGTACGGTGAGTGGCTACTTCTGGAACTCGATCATGATCACCGTACCGGCGGTGCTGATCTCCACCACCATCGGCGCACTGAATGGCTATGTACTGTCGATGTGGCGCTTCCGCGGTTCGCAACTGTTCTTCGGCTTGCTGCTGTTCGGCTGCTTCCTGCCGTTCCAGACCGTGCTGCTGCCGGCCTCGTTCACCCTCGGCAAGCTGGGTCTGGCCAGTACTACCACCGGCCTGGTGCTGGTGCACGTGGTCTACGGCCTGGCTTTCACCACGCTGTTCTTTCGCAATTTCTACGTGAGCATTCCCGATGCCCTGGTCAAGGCTGCGCGCCTGGACGGCGCCGGCTTCTTCACCATCTTCCGCCGCATCATCCTGCCGATGTCGACACCGATCATCATGGTCTGCCTGATCTGGCAGTTCACCCAGATCTGGAACGACTTCCTGTTCGGCGTGGTGTTTTCCAGTGGCGACTCGCAACCGATCACCGTGGCCCTGAACAACCTGGTCAACACCAGCACCGGGGCCAAGGAATACAACGTCGACATGGCGGCGGCGATGATCGCCGGCTTGCCAACCCTGCTGGTCTACGTGGTGGCAGGCAAATATTTCGTCCGCGGGCTCACCGCCGGCGCGGTCAAGGGGTAAGTCATGGCAACGCTCGAACTTCGCAATGTGAACAAGACCTACGGCAGCGGCCTGCCAGACACACTCAAGGACATCCAGCTGTCGATCAAGGATGGCGAGTTCCTGATCCTGGTCGGCCCCTCTGGCTGCGGCAAGTCGACCCTGATGAACTGCATCGCCGGCCTGGAAAACATCACCGGCGGGGCGATCCTCATCGATGATCAGGACGTCAGCGGCATGAGCCCCAAGGATCGCGACATCGCCATGGTGTTCCAGTCCTATGCGCTGTACCCGACCATGAGCGTGCGCGAGAACATCGAATTCGGCCTGAAGATTCGCAAGATGCCGCAGGCCGCCATCGACGAAGAGGTGGCGCGGGTGGCCAAGTTGCTGCAGATCGAGCACCTGCTCGCGCGCAAGCCGGCACAACTGTCAGGTGGCCAGCAACAGCGTGTGGCCATGGGCCGGGCGCTGGCGCGGCGACCGAAGATCTACCTGTTCGACGAACCGCTGTCCAACCTCGATGCCAAGCTGCGGGTCGAGATGCGCACTGAAATGAAACTGATGCACCAGCGCCTGAAGACCACCACGGTGTATGTCACCCACGACCAGATCGAGGCCATGACCCTGGGCGACAAGGTGGCGGTGATGAAGGACGGCATCATCCAGCAGTTCGGCACCCCACAGCAGATCTACAACGACCCGGCCAACCAGTTCGTCGCCAGCTTCATCGGTTCGCCGCCGATGAACTTCATTCCGGTACGCCTGACCAAACAGGACGGGCGCCTGTTGGCGGTGCTCGACAGCGGCCAGGCCCGCTGCGAACTGCCGTTGGGGCCGGCCAATGATGACCTCGACGGTCGCGAGATCATCCTCGGCATTCGCCCCGAACAGATTGCCTTGGGCGCAGGCGAGGGCAATGGCCTGCCGGGTATCCGCGCCGAAGTGCAGGTGACCGAGCCCACCGGGCCGGACCTGCTGGTGTTCGTTACCTTCAACCAGACCAAGGTCTGCTGTCGCCTGGCGCCGGACATTGCCTGCCGGGTAGGCGACAGCCTGGATCTGCAGTTCGACCCGGCTCGGGTGCTGCTGTTCGACGCCGACAGCGGCGAGCGTTTGCACCTGGCCAGCAGTCATACCGCCGTAAAGGACAACGTGGCTCACTTCAAGGGCCGATAACTCGTCTACACCGTCAATAAGAAAAAAGAGGACGCAAAGGGATGGAACAGCGCAATCGCATCAGCACATTGGGTTCACTGGCCCTGCTCGCCGTGGTTGGCAGCAGCGGGGTGCAGGCTGCCGAGGCATTCTCCAGCGAGTCGAAATGGATGACCGGCGACTGGGGCGGCGCCCGCACCGAGCTGCTGGACAAGGGCTATGACTTCACCCTCGACTATGTCGGCGAGGTGGCCGGCAACCTGCATGGCGGCTACAACGACGACAAGACCGCGCGCTACAGCGACCAGTTCGCCCTTGGCGCACACCTGGACCTGCAGAAGATCCTCGGCTGGCACGATGCCGAATTCAAGCTGGCGATCACTGAGCGCAGTGGCCGCAACCTGTCCAACGACCGCATCAGCGACCCGCGTGCCGGGCAGTTCAGCTCGGTGCAGGAAGTGTGGGGCCGTGGCCAGACCTGGCGGCTTACACAGATGTGGGTCAAGCAGAAGTACTTCGACGGCGCGCTGGACGTCAAAGTTGGCCGTTTCGGTGAGGGCGAGGACTTCAACAGCTTCCCTTGCGACTTCCAGAACCTGGCCTTCTGCGGTTCGCAAGTGGGCAACTGGGTCGGCGGTATCTGGTACAACTGGCCAGTCAGCCAGTGGGCGCTACGGGTGAAGTACAACATCACCCCGGAATTTTTCGTCCAGGTCGGTGCCTTCGAACAGAACCCGTCCAACCTGGAGACCGGCAACGGCTTCAAGCTCAGCGGCAGCGGCACCAAAGGCGCGATCCTGCCGGTGGAGATGGTCTGGTCACCCAAGGTCAATGGCCTGCCGGGCGAGTACCGCCTGGGTTATTACTACAGCACGGCCAAGGCCGACGACGTGTTCGAAGATGTCAACGGCAACCCGCAGGCGGTTACCGGCGAGGCCTTCAAGTCGCACTCGAGCAAGCACGGCTGGTGGGTAGTGGCGCAGCAGCAGGTCACCGCCCATGGCGGCGACATCAACCGTGGCCTGAGCCTGTTCGCCAACTTCACCGTGCATGACAAGGCCACCAACGTGGTCGACAACTACCAGCAGGTCGGCCTGGTCTACAAAGGTGCCTTCGACGCTCGGCCCAAGGACGATATCGGTTTCGGCGTGGCGCGTATCCACGTAAATGACGACGTCAAGAAGCGCGCCGAACTGCTCAACACCCAGAGCGGTATCGATGATTACGACAACCCAGGCTTCGTGCCGCTGCAGCGCACCGAATACAACGCCGAGCTCTACTACGGCTTCCATGTCACCAACTGGCTGACCGTACGGCCCAACCTGCAGTACATCAAGAGCCCGGGCGCTGTGGACGAAGTGGACAACGCGCTGGTCGCAGGTTTGAAGATTCAGTCGTCTTTCTAAGCATACTTGTTGTAAATTTACGCCAATCCAAATTCGGCTCCCGGCACCCACTGGCTTGCAGTGGTTGTCGGGAACAGGCCGAGACAGCGCTATCTCAAACAACAAGAGCTTGGAACCATGCCCGAACATCCGCTACATCGCTTCTTTTCCTCGCAGCGGCCCCGGCCGACGTTCGAGTGGGAGCGTTACCAGCAGCGCGATGTGCTGATCATCGACCATCCCCGTTGCCAGGCGGTGTTCAGCCGCCAGGGCGCGCAACTGCTGCACTTCCAGCCGAGCGGCGAGCGGCCCTGGCTGTGGTGCGCCGAGCAATGGCCGCAAGTGGGCGCGATTCGCGGTGGAGTGCCGGTGTGCTGGCCCTGGTATGGCCGTCACCCCAGTGAAGACCTGTGGCCTGCCCATGGCTGGGCGCGCTTGCTGGACTGGAAACTGGTGGACAGCCGTGAAGACGAGGAGGGCGTCAGCCTGAAGTGGCGGCTGGACCTGTGCGATTGGCAGGTGGACCTGCACGCCAGGCTTGGCAGCCGTATGGAACTGAGCCTGAGCACCGAGCATCAGGACAGCGAACCTTGCCAGCTGAGTCATGCGCTGCTGGCCTACTGGCGCATCAGTGACGTTTCCGAGATAGCGCTGTCTGGGCTTGAGGATATCGAAGGCTATGACCGCCTGAGTCGCCAGGCCTGCCGTGAAGGCGGCGCGCTCAAGCTCAAGGGCGGCTGCCAGAAGGTTTACCCGGGTACGCCAAGGGTGCAGCTGCAGGACCCGGCCTGGGAGCGTGAACTGTGCATTGATACGGGCGACAGCGACGACACCGTGGTCTGGCACCCGGGCAACCGGCCGCTGATGGGCGTCAGCGGCCGTGAATGCCAGGGCTTCGTCTGTGTCGAGGCGGCCAGTGGCAGTGGTGAGGGCCTGAGCCTGGCACCGGGGCAGCGTGCACACCTGCGGTTGCAGGCGCACCGGCTCAGTTGAGTTCGTCGTCCTCGATCGGGTAGCGGCTGGCGTTGAGGCTTTCCTTGATCTTGCGCAGGTGCGGCTGGAAGTCCACACCGCGGCGCAGGGTCATACCGGTAGCCAGCACGTCGAGCACGGTCAGCTGGATGATCCGCGAGGTCATCGGCATGTAGATGTCAGTGTCCTCCGGCAGCGGAATGTGCAGGCTCAGGCTGCAGGCCTGGGCCAGCGGCGAGCCGGCAGCCGTCAGGCCGAGCACCGAGGCGCCGTTTTCCCGGGCCAGGCGTGCCACATCGACCAGTTCGCGGGTGCGCCCGGTGTAGGAGATGATCACGAACAGGTCGCCAGTGTGTGCCACCGAGGCCAGCATGCGTTGCATCAGGACATCGGCATGGGCCGATACCGCGAGGTTGAAGCGGAAGAACTTGTGCTGGGCATCGAGCGCCACCGGTGCCGAGGCGCCGAGGCCGAAGAAGTGGATCTGCCGGGCCTGGATCATCATGTCCACGGCACGGCTGACCTGTTGCGGGTCCAGTTGCTGGCAGGCGCTGTCAAGCGAGGCGATGGCACTGCCGAAGATCTTCTGGGTGTAGGCTGCCGGGTCATCGTCGGCTTCCACTGCGCGGCTTACGTAAGCTGCACCGCTGGCCAGGCTCTGCGCCAGTTGCAGCTTGAGCTCCGGGTAGCCGCTGACGCCGAACGAACGGCAGAAGCGGTTGACGGTCGGTTCGCTGACCTTGGCCGCCTGGGCCAGCGCGGCGATGCTGAAGCGGGTGGCTTGTTGCGGGTTGAGCAGGATGACTTCGGCGACTTTGCGTTCGGCCTTGTTCAGCTCGTCGAGGCGTCCCTGGATCTGTTCCAGGAGGTTTCGCACGCGGTCCATGGGTGTGTCCTTGGGTCGGGAAGACAGCCGGCTGTGGGAGCAGCAGGCTTTTTGCACGGTCGTCTATCGTACTGTCGGCGCGATTGACGTACCACTTGTCTCTAACGTTTGAGTGTAATGTTGTGGTTTTTACTACATTATCCCTTGAAAACCGTGTGTGAAAGCGGTATTCCTAGACCAACTTTAGGAAAGAACCAACATCATGGCTGCGATCAGTGTCGAACCTTGCACCTTTGCCCTGTTTGGCGCACTCGGCGACCTGGCCTTGCGCAAGCTGTTTCCTGCGCTCTACCAGCTCGACCGTGCCAACCTCCTGCACGCCGACACCCGTCTGTTGGCGCTGGCCCGCGAGGCCGGAAGTGCCGAAGATCACCTGAACACCATCGAAGCGCACCTGCGCCGGCATGTGCCCGAGGCTGACATCGAGCCCGCTGCATTGGCGCGCTTCCTTGGCCGCCTGCGCTACCAGCACCTGGACTTCCTGCAGCCCGAAGGCTACCAGGCCCTGGCCGAACAACTGACCGGCGAGCAGCCGCTGATCGCCTACTTCGCCACCGCGGCGGCGGTCTACGGCGCGATCTGCGAGAACCTCGACAAGGCCGGCCTGGCGCCACGCACGCGGGTGGTGCTGGAGAAACCCATCGGCCATGACCTGGAGTCGTCGCGGCGGGTCAACGATGCCGTGGCGCGCTTCTTCCCGGAAGGCCGCGTCTATCGCATCGACCACTACCTGGGCAAGGAGACCGTGCAGAACCTGATCGCCCTGCGTTTTGCCAACAGTCTGTTCGAAACCCAGTGGAACCAGAACTCCATCTCCCATGTGGAGATCACCGTGGCCGAGAAGGTCGGCATCGAGGGCCGCTGGGGCTATTTCGACAAGGCCGGCCAGCTGCGCGACATGATCCAGAACCACTTGCTGCAGCTGCTCTGCCTGATTGCCATGGACCCGCCCAGCGAGTTGTCGGCCGACAGCATCCGTGACGAAAAGGTCAAGGTACTCAAGGCGCTGGCGCCAATCACCGGGGAAGGGTTGAGCACCCGCGTGGTGCGCGGCCAGTACATCGCCGGCTACAGCGATGGCAAGCCGGTGCCTGGCTACCTGGAGGAAGACAACTCCAACGCGCAGAGCGACACCGAAACCTTCGTCGCCCTGCGTGCCGACATCCGCAACTGGCGCTGGTCGGGTGTGCCGTTCTACCTGCGCACCGGCAAGCGCATGCCGCAGAAGCTGTCGCAGATCGTCATCCACTTCAAGGAAACCCCGCACTACATCTTCGCCCCGGAACAGCGTTTGCAGATCGGTAACAAGCTGATCATCCGCCTGCAACCGGACGAAGGCATATCCTTGCGGGTGATGACCAAGGAGCAGGGCCTGGACAAGGGCATGCAACTGCGCAGTGGCCCGCTGCAACTGAATTTTTCCGATACCTGGCGCAGTTCGCGGATCCCGGATGCCTACGAGCGCTTGCTGCTCGAAGTGATGCGGGGCAACCAGAACCTGTTCGTGCGCAAGGACGAGATCGAGTACGCCTGGAAGTGGTGTGACCAGTTGATCGCCGGCTGGCGTAACGCGGGCGATGCGCCCAAGCCTTACGCGGCGGGTTCCTGGGGGCCGATGAGCTCGATTGCATTGATCACGCGTGATGGGAGGGCGTGGTATGGCGATATCTGAATTGAAACTGCCTGCAGCGGTGCGGGCGCACGACCTGCCTGAAGCCAAGGCGCTCTGCGCTACCTTGGCCCATGACGTGGCCGAACGCCTGCGTGCAGCCATTGCCGCCAAGGGGCAAGCCTGCGTGGTGTTGTCTGGCGGTCGCAGCCCGGTGCCCTTCCTCGAAAGGTTGGCCGTTGAGCCGCTGGACTGGACCAAGGTCACCGTCAGCCTGGCCGACGAGCGCTGGGTGCCGGTGGAGCACGCCGACAGCAATGCCGGGCTGCTGGCCCGCCACCTGTTCAAGGGCGCTGCCGCCAAGGCCCGCTTCGTCGGGCTCTATCGGCAGGCCGGTAGCCTCGAGGCGGCCGCGGTGAGCGCCGATCAGGCCCTGGCAGAACTGCCGCCGATCGATGTGCTGGTGCTGGGCATGGGGGACGATGGCCATACCGCCTCGCTGTTCCCCGACAGCCCCAACCTTGCCGAAGGCCTGGCGCTGAATAGCAAGCGCCGCTGCCTGCCGATGCTGGCCCCGAGCGTGCCGCACCAGCGCCTGTCGATGACGCGCTCGCTGCTGGCCAGTGCGGCATTCATCGCGCTGTCCGTGCAAGGCCCGGGCAAACTCGCTACCCTGCGCGCCGCGCTGGCGGGCAACGACCTTTCCGAAATGCCGATTCGCGCCTTTCTTCACGACCCCCTGGACATCTACTGGTGCCCATGAGCCAAGGATCCACAGTCATGACCACCCTTGAACGCCCACAGCCCAAGCTTTCGATGGCGGATAAAGCCGCCCGGATCGATGCCATCTGCGAACAGGCGCGCATCCTCCCGGTAATCACCATTGCCCGTGAGCAAGACATCCTGCCATTGGCTGACGCCCTGGCTGCGGGCGGTATCCGCACCCTGGAGGTGACCTTGCGTTCGCAGCATGGCCTGAAGGCTATCCAGGTGCTGCGTGAGCAGCGCCCGGAGCTGTGCGTCGGCGCCGGCACTGTGCTCGATCGCAGCATGTTCGCGGCGGTGGAAGCCGCTGGCGCGCAGTTCGTCGTCACGCCGGGCATCACCCAGGACATTCTCGAAGCCGGTGTCGATAGCGAGATCCCGCTGCTGCCAGGCATCAGCACGCCATCCGAGATCATGATGGGCTATGCCCTGGGCTATCGCCGCTTCAAGCTGTTCCCGGCGGAAATCAGCGGCGGTGTGGCGGCGATCAAGGCCTTCGCCGGCCCGTTCGGCGACATTCGTTTCTGCCCGACTGGCGGTGTGAACCCGGCCAACGTGCGCAATTACATGGCACTGGGCAATGTGATGTGCGTGGGGGGTACCTGGATGCTCGACAGCAGCTGGATCAAGAACGGCGACTGGGCGCGTATCGAGGCGTGCAGCGCCGAGGCGATGGCACTGCTGGACGCCAACTGAATCTGTTGTGTGCTTTACGGCTTATGGGGCGCTTGGTCGGCGCCCCTTTTTTTTGCCGCCCGCTAGCGGGTCACTGCTTCGAGCTTCGCCACCAGGGCGAAGGTGCCGATGAGTAGCAAGGCACGGAACAGCAATACCGCGATACGTCCCTGGCGCGTGATCAGCCAGCACCATGAGCGGCTCTGGCGAGACAGCTCGGGTGCCTTGAACACCAGGCGCTCGGCGAAGAAAGCCCGTACCCCCTGGTCGATCACAGCGTCGTCGCAGGCGATGCCCTGGGCCTGGTAATAAGTGCGGATACGTTGCGCCACTTCTTCGCGACGGCGCGGCAGGTCCAGGTGATCCTGCACCTGCCGTTGCTGCAGGCGCAGCTGATCGACGAGGGCCATGGCCCCCATCTGTTCGCTGAGCGAGCCTTGCTTCACTGCGCGGCCTTGGTCAGCAGGTTGGAGAAGGCGCGTTTGGCGTCTTCGACGGCCGTGGCGATGTCCTGCGCGGCCTTGGTCGACTCGGCACGGTAGGTCTCGGTCAGGCCTTTCATGTCGTTCTGGAAGTCCAGGGTGGCCTGGGCCAGCGCGCGTACCGATTCGACCCGCAGGGTCGAGCCATAGCTGGCTTTCATCGCTGCGCCGAGCTGCTTGTTGCCCAGCTCGCCCAAGGCCTCGAGGCCCTTGTTGATGCCGGCAGTGGTGGCGTTGAGAGTGTGGGTGGCCTCGGCCATGCCCTGGTTGGCGGTGAACGACACGGCCAGGCTGGTGAGCACCACTTCGTTGGTGGAGAAGAACGAGATCATGCGCTGGTACTGGCGCTCCTTGACCACGTGCACCTGGCTGATGCGGGCGAACACCATTTCGGCGGTGTTGTAGCCGACCCGCAGGTCGTCGGCGATGTCCTTGACGATCTGGTAGCTCTTGTCTTCGTTCTGCAGCGCGCGTACCGCCTCGTCGCGGGCCAGCTCAAGGGCTGCGCGCTGGGCCGGTTCCTGCCCTTCGGCGGCGGCCACGGCGGCGTTGGCGGCATCCAGGGCCTGGGTGCGCTGCTGCAGCGACTGCCCGGCGAGGGTCAGCACCTGCTGGGCGTCGACCTCGGCAGTCTTCATGGCCAGGCGGAAGTCCATGTACGACTCAAGGATCAGGCCTTCCCGGGTGATCTGGTCACTGGCGGCTTCGCACACGTCCAGGTAATGTTTGCGGATGTCCTCGAAACGGCTCGGGATAGAGCCGCGGCGCATGTTCATCCAGGCCATCTTCAGGCGTTCGACGGTGTCCAGGCGCCCGTCGTCCATCCACGAGGCCATCGCGGCTGCATCCTCGCGGATCGAGGTGAAGCTGTCGGTGATGTTCATGTAGCGGTGCGAGATGTCCATGCCGGCGATCTGTTCGCGCACGGTCTGGTTGAACAGCGTCGCCTGTTGCAGCACTGCGGCAATGCCGGTGACGCGTTGTTCGTCGTAGTGCGCGACCTTGTCCAGCAGTACCAGCACCGGGGCCGGTTGGGTCGGCTGGCTGAAGGAGATACCGAGTTGGCGCAGGCCGTCGAGGGCGCGTTGGAGGTATTGGCTCATGGGTGTCCTTGCCTGAGTGGTTGTCTGGGGAGTGCGTCAGAAACTGTCGGTAGTGCGGAAGCCGCCGCCACCTGAGCTGTGGGTGGTTTTGAACCCCCCGCCACCTGAACTGCTCGAGGTGTGGAAAGTACTACCGGACGAGCTGCGCGAACCAGCGAAGTCGCCCGAGGTATAAATCGATGCGCTGCCCCACTGGTGGTTCCTGGCATCGCCGCGGCGGTGCAGCGGCACATACTGGCGGTTTTCGTCGAGGAGCTTCTGCACGGCGTACGTGTCGAACTGGCCTTGCATATAGCCCGCCAGCACCTGCTCGATTGGCTGGGGCAGCTCGTATTCGTTACTCGGATCGCGGTAATGGTCGTCACGCAGTGCGTACTCGAGGGTCTTGGCGCGCTCGTAGAGGCGGCGCTGGTCGGCGGCCTCGTCGCGTGCGGCGCTCAGGCGCTGCTGCAGTTCCCGCAGGCGGGCGTGCAGCAATTGCAGATCGCCGACCAGTACATCGTCACGCTGGTCAGGGGTCTTGGCTGCCTCGACGATCAGTTCGGCCAGAGGCCGCTCCTTGAGCCGCTTGGCGATCGCCTGGCGCAGCTGCTGCAGGTGCGGGTCACGCTGCTCGTTGAAGGCGGCCAGCTGCGCATGCAGCGCACTGGCCTGGGCCTTGGCCTCGCCAAGCAACGTGTCGAGGTCTTGCTCCTGGGTCATCGACGCCTGCATGCCGAGGCTCTCGCGCGCCTTGTCCAGTTGTTGCTGGTGTTGTGCATGCAACTGCTGGCGCGCCTCGCCGAGGGTCTGGGCAAGGGTCTCGTTGCGGGCTTGCATGGCCAGGAGGATCTGCTCGTTGGCGTGGTTGACGCGAAAGTCCACCTTGCGGGCCAGGTAGTCGTCCAGTGCACGCTGGAAAAGCTTGGGGCGGTACTGCTCGGTACCGTACTGGCGTGCCTTGAGGAAGCAGTAGAGGGGGTGGGTGGCGTAGACTTGCAGCTTGCTGGCGCATTCGTCACGGATTTCCGTGTAGCCGGCCTGGGCTTGCCGTTCGGCCAGGTCGGCGGCGTCCAGCTGCTCGAGCAAACGGCGATGTGCCGGGTCCTGTTCCAGCAGGGCCTGGGCCTTGGCATCCAGCTGGCCGAGGTTCTGGCGTATTGCCTGCTGTTTCGCCAGGCTGCTGGCGATGGACCGTTCGACCTGCTCGAGTTGCTGGCCGAGTGCCGTACGCTCCAGCTCACGCTGTTCGAGCAGTTGCCGGGTGTGTTGGTCTTGCGCGGGGTTGGCTTCCAGGTGCAGGCCGGCGATTTCGCTCAGTTTCGACGCGATCAGGTGTTCGAGTCGGGTTTCCTGGTCGGCCTCGGCATACAAGGCCTCCTCGGCCTGGCGCAGGTGCTTTTCGGCCTGGCGCGAGTTCTTCTCAAGTGCTTTGGCGAGGGCGGTCGGGGTCATGGCGTCACCATTGCAGGATCATGTCGGGGTTTGAGCTGGTGCGCTGGGTAAAGCGCAGGGCCAGGGTGTTGGCGGGCTTGTCGCCGATGACCCGTTGGCTGATATGGCCATCGTCAAGCTTGTCCTGGCGCAGCTTCTGGTACTCGTCATGGCTGACCCGCACGCCGAACTGGTCGGCCCAGCGGGTCTTGCCGTCCTCGACGCTGGTCACTGGCACCTGGGTTGGCTTGCCGGTGGCGTCCAGGGCCTCGACGATCAGGTACCAGCTTTTGCCTCGCAGGCTGTTCGCGCTGCAGCCGGCCGCTTCGTAGCAGCGTTCCACGCCGGACTTGACGCCGGGGCGGTCGACCAGTGAGAGGGTCAGAGGCTCGGCGGCGTAGTCCAGGTAGTCATCCAGCACACCGAGCGTGTTTTCTGCCACTTTGAACTTCTGGCTGGCGATGTCTTTCCCGGCCTGTACGGCCCAGCCCGTCAGAGCCTGGCGATCCTCAGCGGGCAGTGTCACTGCCTTCAGGCGCTCAAGCATATGTTGTTGCCGGTGCAGCAGGGCCTGGCTGTGCGTTGCCAATTGCGCGGTTTCTCTTTGCGCGCGGATGTTCTCTGACCAGTTCAGGCCCAGCAGCAGGGCCACTGTCACGGCGCCGATTGCGGTGATCTTCAGCAGCGTGCCGCGCGCCATGTTCAGGCGTACCAGCAGGCGCTGGGCCAGGTTCAGCGTGGGGGCCTCGAACACCAGGCGGCGCGAGAAGAACAGGCGTACGCCTTCTTCGATCGTCGCGTCTTCGAAGGCGATGCCATTGTTCTGGTAATAGCTGCGGATCCGCTCGGCCACTTCGGCGCGACGCCGGGGCAGGTCCAGGTGTTCCTGGATTTCCATCTCGCGATGACGCAGCTGGTCGACGAGGCCCATGGCCCCGATCTGTTCGCTCAGCGGGACGCTCATCGGGTACATTCCTGGCGGCGGCTCATGGTGCTCCTTGCATGAGTTGAAGAGGGCTGGCGCAGTATACCCAAACCGCAAGGCAAAACAGTGGCCAGCCTCTGGACGCTGGCAAACAGGCAAAAAAAAGCCCGCATCGAGGATGCGGGCCTGGTTTGCCGGGGGCTGCTTATGCGGCCTTGGCTTCCTGCTGGCTCAGCGAGCGGTTCAGTGCGCTGAACAGGGCCTTGAAACTGGCAGTGGTGATGTTCTCGTCGATACCCACGCCGTGCACCGGACGGCCGCCGGCCACGCGCAGTTCGATGTAGGCCGCCGCCTTGGCGTTGGTACCGGCACCGATGGCGTGCTCGTTGTAGTCCATGATCTCCACCGATACCGGCAAGCCGGCGACCAGGGCTTCCAGGGCGCCGTTGCCCTTGCCGCGCCAGTGCAGGGTGGTTTCGCCTTCACCGGCGACTTCCACTTCCACTGCGCTGTGGCCGTTTTCTTCCTGCAGGCGGTGGCTGACCAGTGCGTAGGGGGCATTGGCCTGGAGGTATTCCTTGTGCAGCAGGCTGTAGATCTGCTGGGCGGTCATTTCCAGGCCCAGGCGGTCGGTTTCACCTTGCACCACTTGGCTGAACTCGATCTGCATGCGACGTGGCAGGCTGATGCCGTATTCCTGCTCGAGCAGGTAGGTGATGCCGCCTTTGCCCGACTGGCTGTTGACGCGGATCACCGCCTCGTAGCTGCGGCCGATGTCGGCCGGGTCGATCGGCAGGTATGGCACTTCCCACAGCTCGCCTTCCTGCTGCTTGGCGAAGCCCTTGCGGATGGCGTCCTGGTGCGAGCCAGAGAATGCGGTGTGGACCAGGTCGCCGACGTACGGGTGGCGTGGGTGTACTGGCAGCTGGTTGCACTCTTCGACCACCTTGCGCACGCCGTCGATGTCGGAGAAGTCCAGCAGCGGGTCGATGCCTTGGGTGTAGAGGTTCAGCGCCAGGGTCACCAGGTCAACGTTACCGGTACGTTCGCCGTTGCCGAACAGGCAGCCTTCGGCACGGTCGGCGCCGGCCATCAGGCCCAGCTCGGTGGCGGCGATGCCGGTGCCACGGTCGTTGTGGCAGTGCAGGCTGATGATCACGCTGTCGCGCCGGCTGACGTTGCGGCAGAACCACTCGATCTGGTCGGCGTAGATGTTCGGCGTGGATACTTCCACGGTGGCCGGCAGGTTGAGGATGATCTTGTGCTCGGGGGTCGGGTTCCAAACCTCGATCACCGCATCACAGACTTCCTTGGCGAACTCCATCTCGGTGGCGCTGAAGGTTTCTGGCGAGTATTGGAAGGTCCACTGGGTTTCTGGCTGCTGGGCGGCATATTTGACGAACAGCTTGGCCGCGTTCACCGCGATGTCCTTCACGCCCTGCTTGTCCTGGTTGAAGACGATGCGGCGGAACGACGGGCTGGTGGCGTTGTACAGGTGGACGATGGCCTTCTTCGCCCCGCGCAGCGACTCGAAGGTGCGGGCGATCAGGTCTTCACGGGCCTGGGTGAGCACCTGGATGGTGGTGTCGTCCGGGATGTGGCCGTCTTCGATGAGCATGCGCACGAAGTCGAAGTCGGTCTGCGAGGCCGACGGGAACGAGGCTTCGATTTCCTTCACACCGACCTGCACCAGGGTCTTCCAGAAGCGCAGCTTCTTCTCCGAGTCCATCGGCTCGATCAGCGACTGGTTGCCATCACGCAGGTCCGAACTGCACCAGATTGGCGCCTGGGTGATGGTCTTCGACGGCCAGGTACGGTCAGGCAGGTCGATGGTCGGGAAAGCGCGGTATTTCTTCGATGGGTCTTTGAGCATGGTCATGGAAGCAATCCTTTTGTGTGCGGCCGAGATCGGGCCTGCCGAGCGATAACGAGATGAACAGGCGAGGCGATGCGATCAACCTGGTAGTCGGGCGCTGACCAGGCAGAGGCTGCGGTGTTGTCGGAGCAGGATGAGGGTGCTGAAGGTTTTCATGCCCTCAACCCTAACCAGTGGGTTGGGGGATGGCAAGCGTTGGAAAAAAATTGAGAGAAATGCTTAAAAAAAGCGCAATGGCGAGATTTTATAGCTGGAAGTTTATGAGTACTTATTGACGCTTGCGCAGTATTTTTCCATGGCGCAACACGCGGAATGTGTGAGTGTCAGTGCTGGCCCCTTCGCGGGCTCGCCCGCTCCCACAGGTATTGCGCAGCCTTCGGGAGCGGCGCGATACCCTGTGGGAGCGGGCATGCCCGCGAAGCAGGCGGCGCGGAGCTCAAGGCTGGAACGCGCCAATGAAGATCGCCGGATCCACCCGCGCATCGTTCAGGCTGACATTCCAGTGCATGTGCGGGCCGGTGGCGCGCCCGGTCGAGCCCACGCGCCCGACCACGTCGCCACGGCGCAGTTGCTGGCCAAGCTGAACATCAATCTTCGACATGTGGCAGAACATGCTGATGAACCCTTGCCCATGGTCGACGAACACCGTTCGGCCATTGAAGAAGTAGTCACCCACCAGGATCACCTTGCCGTTGGCGGGGGTCTTGATCGGTGTTCCCGCCGGCACGGCGAAGTCCAGCCCGGCATGCGGGTTGCGTTCCTCGCCATTGAAGAAGCGACGCACGCCGAACTTGCTCGAAAGCGGCCCGCTGACCGGTTTGTCGAGGATCAGGTTGCTCGGCAATACCGGGCTGAAACTGCGATACGCCTTGATCTGTTCAGCCAGCTCGCGGTCGATGCGCTTAAGGTCGTCCGGGTTCGGGTTGACCTGGCGGGTGTTCTTCAAGGTGATGTGCTGTTCGGGGTATTTCTTGCTGCCGACGCTGAATGGCAGGCTGCGACCGGCCTGGGTCAACACGGCGGTACCGGGCTTCTGGGTCAACGGAATGCCGACGATGGCCAGCCAGTTGTCCTGCTCCTTGACCACCAGCACCGGTTTGCCATCGAAGCGCGCGCTCGGCGCCGTGGCCGCCGGGCCAAGGTCGACCACCGCCACGCCCCCCGGCACGGGCTTGTTCAGGGTGCGGGTGATGTAGCTGGCCTGGGCGCCTGCGGCCAGCAGCATGAGGGAGAGGGCGAGCAGGGGCGCGAACAGGCGGGGCATGTGTCAGTCCAGTAAGGAGAGGGTGACCGGGGTCAGGTGATTGTCTTCGACGCGGACCTGCAACTCGCCTTCGTTCAGGCGGGCAGTCAGGCGCTGGCCGTTGCGGGTCTGCGCGGCGCTGCGGATGGCCTGGCCCTGCTCGTCGAGAAGGATGCTGTAGCCACGCGCCAGGGTCGCCAGCGGGCTGACCACCTGCAGCGTCTGCAGTTGGGCCTGGAAGCGCTGGCGGCGGTCCTTGAGCACTTCGCGCATGGCCCGTGGCAGGCGCTCGGCGAGGCTATCCAGGCGTTGCTCCAGCATTTTCAGGGTGCGCCCAGGGTGTTGCGCGGCCAGGCGCGTATCGAGCCGCGCCAGGCGCTCGCGGCGCTGGTTGAGGTTGAGGTTGAAGGCGCGGCGCAGGCGCATGTCCAGGTCATCCAGGCGTTGCGCTTGCTGGCGCAGGCGTTCGCCGGGGTGGTGCAGGCGCCGGGTCAGTGAGTCAAGGCGCAGGCGGTCGTGGGTCAGGCGGTTTTGCATGCGCAGCAGCAGGCGCCGCTGCAGGCCGTCGAGGCGCTGCTGCAGGCCGCTGTTGTCGGGGGCCAGCAGTTCGGCGGCCGCCGACGGCGTCGGCGCGCGCACGTCGGCGACGAAGTCGCTTATCGACACATCGGTTTCGTGGCCGACGGCGCTGACGATGGGGGTTACGCAAGCGGCCACGGCGCGTGCCACGGCTTCTTCGTTGAAGCACCAGAGGTCTTCCAGCGAGCCGCCACCGCGGGCCAGGATCAGTGCGTCGAAGCCCAGCCGGTCGGCCTGCTGCAAGGCACGGACGATCTGGTTGATCGCCTCGCGGCCCTGCACGGCGGTGGGTATCAGGCTCAGCTCGACCTGCGGTGCCCGGCGGCCGAACACGCTGATGATGTCGCGGATCACCGCGCCAGTGGGCGAGGTGATGATGCCGATGCGCTGCGGATGGGCCGGCAGCGGCTTCTTGCGCTCGGCACTGAACAGCCCTTCGGCGCCGAGCTTTTCCTTCAGCGCCTCGAAGGCCAGGCGCAGGGCGCCATCACCGGCCGGTTCGACGGTATCGAGGATCAATTGGTAGTCGCCACGCCCTTCGAACAGCGAAACCTTGCCGCGCACACGCACCGCCAGGCCGTCACGCAGGGCCTGGCGCACGCGGGTAGCGTTCTGCCGGAACAGCGCGCAACGCACCTGGGCGCCGCTGTCCTTGAGGGTGAAGTACATGTGGCCGGAGGCCGGGCGGGCGAGGTTGGATATCTCGCCTTCCACCCAGACGCTGCGGAACACGTCTTCCAGCAGCACGCGGGCGCGGCCGTTGAGCTGGCTGACGGTGAGGACCTCACGGTCCAGGCCGAGTCGTTCGAAAGGGTCTCTGATCATGGCGGGCATCATAAAGGACATCGGCCCCGGTTGTCTGTCTTGCCCCAATCGGCAGCCTGGTCGCTCCCACAAGCACCTCGCATTGGCTCAGCCCAGCGCAGTAACTGCAGGGGAACTCACCGGCGATGGGACCAGTCAGTCATGCATCGCTGCCACGAACTGGCGCACCATCTGTCCCGCATCGCGTCGGCAGGCCAGCGCCACGGTACTCTCGCATCCCCGCTCCAGCGCCACGAAACTGACCGAGGCTGGTGCAATTTCCCTCATGCAATCCGGCAACAACGCCACCCCGAATCCCGCCTGGATCAGCTGCAACTGCGTGGTCTTGCGCGACAGCACCTGCGCCGCTCGCGGGAAAAAGCCAGCGTCCATGCACAGTGAGGCCGACAGGTAACTCAGCCCGCCACGATCGCGATGCGGAATGGAAATAAAGCGCTCTTCTCTCAGCTGCTCCAGCCTCACTCGCGCTGCACCGGCCAGCGGATGCCCGGCGGCAACCGCCAGCAACAACGGTTCGCTGAACAGCTCCTGCAGTACCACGCCTTCATGCTGGCGCAGTACCGGCAAGCGCAACAGGCCGATATCCAGCCGTCCGGCGGCGATGTCCTCCAGCTGGGCCTCCGAAGACTGCTGGGCGATCTCCAGCGCAATCCCTGGGTTACCCCGCAGGTAAGTGCCCAGTCGGGCCAGCAGCGGGCCGGTCAGCGGTACCGTGCTGGAGTGGTTCAGGCGCAGGCTGCCTTGCAGTCCTTCGCCAATGTCGCGGGTCACCCGCTCAGCCTGTGACAGGTCGGCCAGCAAGCGCCGCGCACGTTCCAGGAAGGCCTGGCCAGCCAATGTCAGGCGCGGCAGGCGCGCGGTACGCTCGAACAGTGGTGTGCCCAGTTGCTGCTCCAGCTCCTTGATCTGCCGGCTCAGCGCCGACTGAGCGATGTACAGCCGTTCGGCGGCACCGCTGAAACTGCCGCATTCGGCGATTTCCACGAAGTAACGCAACTGGCGGATCGACGTCATGTCATGCCTTTTCGAGATAGGTATGGAGTTAAAGGCATATTAGTCGGCATGGCTTGTGGCTGGCTAACCTTTGTCTGTCTTCCCAGGAACTGCTGCCATGCTCGCCCAGTTGTCGTTTTCCGGCCTTGACTGGCTGCCCATCCTGCTCGGCGTCGGCGCTGCTTACATCGTCTTCGGCATTGCCGGTTTCGGCACGGCATTGGTGGCGGGCCCGATACTGATCCATTTCATGCCCCTGTCGCGAATCATCCCGCTGTTGGTGCTGCTCGACTTCGTCGCCGCCTTCGGCAACCTGCTGCCATCACGCCGCGATGTGGTGCGCGGCGAGCTGCTGCGGCTGTTGCCGTGCATGGCCGTGGGCTGCACCCTGGGCGTGGTGTTCCTGCTGCACCTGAAGTCCGACCTGCTGTTGCTGCTGATGGGCCTGTTCGTCACCGCGTATGCGGTCTACGGCCTGGCGGTAAAGGTACGGCCGGCCAGGTTGTCGGGCTTCTGGGCGGTGCCCATGGGCACGGTTGGCGGGCTGTTCGGCGCCTTGTTCGGCAGTGGCGGCTTCCTCTATGCGATCTACCTGAGCGCCCGCCTGGAGATAAAAGAGCAGGTACGCGCGACCCAGAGCGCGCTGATCAGCTGCAGCACCCTCGTGCGCCTGTCGTTGTTCCTGATTGCCGGCGTCTACGCCGACACCAGCCTGTTACTGCTCGCCGTCTGCCTGTTGCCGGTCATGTTCATCGGCCTCTGGGCAGGCCGTCGACTGACCCTGAAGCTGTCCCGCGAAGCCTTCGTGCGCCTGGTCACCTGGCTGGTGCTGGCCAGCGGCCTGGCGCTGATCGGTCGCTACCTGAGCAGCTGAGCGGTAGAATTGCAGGATTACCGCAGTCCGCAGGCCCGCTTCGTTCATGAACACCCAGAGCATCATCGTCCCCAAGCTGTCCACCGTGCCTTCGCATGAAGCCCGTTCGCGGGCCATCCTGCGCTGGCTGGTGCGCGAGAAGATCGTCGAAGAACAACTGACCACCTGCGGGCGTACCGGCAACCGCATGGGCCATGCCTTGGCCGAGGGCGCGCGCAAGGTCGCCCTGCACCCTGACAGGCTACCGTTCGGCGAGCAGGTCAATGGCCTGGAAGTGATGCTCAAGCGTTGCATCTATACCCCGACCGAGGGCTTCCTTGAGGAGGCCGGTTGCCCGGAGTGCCGGCGCGAGGTCGGCGAGCCGCTGTTCGAAAGCCTGGAGGAGTGGATGCCGGCGGTGAGCGACAACTTCACCTGCCCGCTGTGCGGCCATGAAGACGACATCAATGGCTTCATTTACCTGCAGCCATGTGCCTTTTCCAACCTTGGGTTCATCTTCAACAACTGGGGCGAGGCCGGGTTCACCCAGGCCTTTCTCGACAGCTTCGCCGACTGGCTCGACCAGCCGGTGGCGGTGGTGCAGGTAAAAGTGCCACAAGGCTGACCGAAGGCCCTTATTTTGCATTGAGCGGCGCGCCGTGGATGAGTATAATGGCGCGCTTCCATTTTTCCCGCCCGGGAGCCCCCGCGATGCTGCGTATCAGCCAAGAAGCCCTGACCTTCGACGATATCCTCCTTGTACCTGGCTACTCCGAGGTACTGCCCAATGAAGTCAGTCTCAAGACCCGTTTGACTCGTGGCATCGAGCTGAACATTCCGCTGGTTTCCGCTGCCATGGATACCGTCACCGAAGCGCGCCTGGCCATCGCCATGGCCCAGGAAGGCGGCATCGGCATCATCCACAAGAACATGACCATCGAACAGCAGGCCGGCGAAGTGCGCAAGGTCAAGAAGTTCGAGGCTGGCGTGGTCAAGGACCCGATCACCATCGACGCCGACGCCACCGTGCGCGACCTGTTCGACCTGACCCGCCTGAACAACATCTCCGGCGTTCCGGTGCTGGCGAACGGCGACCTGGTCGGCATCGTCACCTCCCGTGACGTGCGCTTCGAAACCCGTCTGGACGCCAAGGTCCGCGAAGTGATGACGCCGAAAGAGCGTCTGGTCACCGTCCGCGAAGGCGCCGACAAGAACGAAGTCCGCGAGCTGCTGCACAAGCACCGCCTGGAAAAGGTCCTGATCGTTGACGACAAGTTCAACCTCAAGGGCATGATGACCGTCAAGGACATCGAAAAGGCCAAGGCCTACCCGCTGGCCAGCAAGGACGACCAGGGTCGCCTGCGCGTTGGCGCTGCGGTCGGCACCGGCAAGGACACCGGCGAGCGCGTTGCCGCCCTGGTAGCTGCCGGCGTTGACGTGGTGGTGGTCGACACCGCCCACGGTCACTCCAAAGGCGTGATCGACCGCGTTCGCTGGGTCAAGGAAAACTACCCGCAAGTGCAGGTGATCGGCGGCAACATCGCCACCGGCGCTGCGGCCAAGGCCCTGGCTGAAGCCGGCGCTGATGCTGTGAAGGTCGGTATCGGCCCAGGCTCGATCTGCACCACCCGTATCGTTGCCGGTGTCGGCGTGCCGCAGATCAGCGCCATCGCCAACGTCGCCGCTGCGCTGGAAGGCACTGGCGTGCCACTGATCGCCGACGGCGGTATCCGTTTCTCGGGTGACCTGTCCAAGGCCATCGTGGCCGGTGCTTCCTGCGTGATGATGGGTTCGATGTTCGCCGGTACCGAAGAAGCACCGGGCGAAGTCGAGCTGTTCCAGGGCCGTTCCTACAAGGCCTACCGCGGCATGGGCTCGCTGGGCGCCATGGCACAGGCACAAGGCTCGTCCGACCGTTACTTCCAGGACTCCTCGGCCGGCGCCGAGAAGCTGGTACCGGAAGGCATCGAAGGCCGCGTTCCTTACAAGGGCGCCCTGGCTGCGATCATCCACCAGCTGATGGGCGGCCTGCGTTCGTCCATGGGCTACACCGGCAGCGCGACCATCGAAGAGATGCGCACCAAGCCGGAGTTCGTGCGCATCACCGGTGCCGGCATGGCCGAGTCCCACGTGCACGACGTGCAGATCACCAAAGAAGCCCCTAACTACCGCGTAGGCTGAGGCTTCAAGCAATAACCGAACGGGGCTGTCACGAACAGCCCCGCGTCGTTTCCGATTTCCACTGACGAGATTGAGTCATGGCCCTCGACATTCACGCTCACCGTATCCTGATCCTCGATTTCGGTTCCCAGTACACCCAGCTGATCGCCCGCCGCGTGCGCGAAATCGGCGTGTACTGCGAGCTGCACCCGTTCGACATGGACGATGAAGCGATCCGCGAATTCAACCCGCGCGGCATCATCCTCGCCGGCGGCCCCGAGTCGGTCCACGAAGCCAACAGCCCACGCGCTCCGCAGGCGGTGTTCGACCTGAACGTGCCGGTACTGGGCATTTGCTACGGCATGCAGACCATGGCCGAGCAGATGGGCGGCAAGGTCGAAGGTTCCGACCTGCGTGAGTTCGGTTACGCCCGCGTCGACGTGGTCGGCAAGAGCCGCCTGCTCGACGGCATCGAAGACCACGTCGACGATGACGGTGTGCTGGGCCTGGACGTGTGGATGAGCCACGGCGACAAGGTCACCCAGATGCCGGGCAACTTCCACGTGCTGGCCAGCACCCCGAGCTGCCCGATCGCCGGCATGTTCGACGACGCCCGTGGCTACTACGGCGTGCAGTTCCACCCTGAAGTGACCCACACCAAGCAGGGCGGTCGCATCCTGTCGCGCTTCGTGCAGGACATCTGCGGCTGTGAAGCCCTGTGGACCCCGTCCAACATCGTCGAAGACGCCATCGCCCAGGTGCGTGAGCAAGTCGGTTCGGCCAACGTCCTGCTGGGCCTGTCCGGCGGCGTAGACAGCTCGGTGGTTGCTGCGCTGCTGCACCGTGCCATCGGCGACCAGCTGACCTGCGTATTCGTCGACAACGGCCTGCTGCGCCTGCACGAAGGCGACCAGGTGATGGCCATGTTCAAGGAGAACATGGGCGTCAAGGTCATCCGCGCCGACGCTGAAAAGCAGTTCCTCGACAACCTGGAAGGCGAAGCGGACCCTGAGAAGAAGCGCAAGATCATCGGCCGCACGTTCATCGACGTGTTCGATGCCGAAGCCAGCAAGCTGGAGAACATCCAGTTCCTCGCCCAGGGCACCATCTACCCGGACGTGATCGAGTCGGCCGGCGCCAAAAGCGGCAAGGCCCACGTGATCAAGTCGCACCACAACGTCGGTGGCCTGCCGGAGGAAATGAACCTCAAGCTGGTCGAGCCGCTGCGTGAACTGTTCAAGGATGAAGTGCGCAAGATCGGCCTGGAGCTGGGCCTGCCGTACGACATGGTCTACCGCCACCCGTTCCCGGGCCCGGGCCTGGGCGTGCGTATCCTCGGTGAAGTGAAAAAGGAATACGCCGACATCCTGCGTCGCGCCGACCACATCTTCATCGAAGAACTGCGCAAGGCCGACTGGTACCACAAGACCAGCCAGGCATTCGTGGTATTCCAGCCGGTCAAGTCGGTGGGTGTCGTTGGCGATGGCCGTCGTTACGCCTGGGTCGTCGCACTGCGTGCCGTCGAGACCGTGGACTTCATGACCGCACGTTGGGCACACCTGCCCTACGAGCTGCTGGAAACCGTCAGCGGCCGTATCATCAACGAAATCGACGGTATCTCCCGCGTAACCTACGACGTGTCGAGCAAGCCGCCAGCGACCATCGAGTGGGAATGATCCCTACCCGCCGCTGACCGAGAAGGGCCTGCATTGCAGGCCCTTTTCTTTTGCGCCAGGGAATCTATTCACTGCCCGGAGCGTGGCCGAAATAGGCCTTGTAGGCATGGCAGAAGTTGGCGGGGTTGGCATAGCCGACCTGGTAGGCCACCTGCGAAACCTGCCAGCGCCGCTCCAGCAGCAGGCTGCGGGCCAGTTCCAGGCGTTGTTGCCGCACATACTGCAACATAGGCCGGCCAAATTCATCGCGGAATGCCCGGCGCAAGGTGGTCTCGCCCACGCCCAGCTGGCGCGCCAGGCTGGCGGCAGTGGGCGGGGCGCTCAGCTGCGCGTCGAGCAGGCGACGCGCTTCGATGGCCAGGTCCCGTAGCCCGCGATCCGGATTGTTCGTGGCGTGCGCAGGGCCGATCAGGTAGCGGGCCAGCTCCAGCACGATGGCCAGGCTCAGGCTTTCGCAATGCAGGCGCCGGAGCCCGCCAGTGTAAGGAGACAGATACAGCTGCTGCAGCAGGCGGCTCACCGCCGGGCAGTGTGGCAACTGATCGAACCGCATGCCATCTGCCGTCAAGGCCAGCAGGGGCATCAGCTGCGCTTCATCTTGGGCCAGCTCATGGAGGTAGTCACCGGCAATACGCACGCCCGCCATGCGCGCGTGGCTGGCGGCAGGCAACTGGTCCTGCGCCTCCAGGCTCTCGCCGAGGCCCAGCAGGTGCAATTGGCCGGGTGTGTAGCGGTTCAGAGTGCCATCGACCTTGTGCTGCCAGGCGCCATCGAACAGTTGCACGATGCACAGGCTCTGCGGCAGCACCTTGTCGATCTTCAGCGGCTCCGGGAATTGCAGGTTGCAATCGAAGTATTGCAACCCTGCGTGTACCGTCTGCGCCCGATAGTGCCCGGTGGCGCTGCCCAGTATCTGCGCCTTGCGGCTGTCCAGGACACCGGCTTCGGCGAGCGACCCTGGCCTGTCAAAGCAGAAGTCGGTGTCCAGGTAGGGGCTGTTCGATGGCATGAGCGCTAAGCATCCTTGGTTGGCGGCGGCATGAGCGCAAATGGTAACGCGTGCTCATTTTCGGCAACAGCCATTGTGCGGGGCAGGCCATCTTTTGTGCGAACCGGCCACGGGGGTTGGCAGTGTCGGCGCTGCTGTTTTCAATGGTCGATCGTTTTCGCAACAGGATTGAAAAAGATGTTCGCTTATCGCAAATGGGCTGCCCTGCTGGTGGCGTTGGTGGTTTTCAGCCTGGGCCAGGTCCATGCAGAACAACGGCCGGTGGTGGCCGAACAGGTTGTTGCCTACATGGGCACGGAGGGCGTCAAGGTGTGGACGCTGCGCATTGGCGAGCGCGCTGCCAGTGAAGCATTGGTCCAGATCGAAGGCGTTGATCACGACTGGGACATGCGCATCCAGAAGATGCAGGTCGAGAAGACCGCAAAGGACACGCGTTACTCGACGACGGTGGATGGCAAGAAGTTCGTGGTACTGGTCGTTCAGGGCGGCTGGGGCGGTGAGCTGTACCTGCCTGGCGAGCCGCAACCGGTGCAGGTTGGCTATTCCGAGGGGCTTTCGCGTCAAGGCAATGCCCAGGCATTCCTGACCGATTACCTGGCCAAACAGCAGTGAACAGGGGGGAAGATTGATCATGGATAAACCTACCGATCCGCTCGCAGAGCTCTCCGGCTCGCTCGGCGAAGACTATGAGCAATCCCGTGCTGCCCAGCGCGACCGGGTCATCGCCGAACTCAAGCAGGTGATCGAGCGCGTGCCACCGCAAAGCGAGTTCACCAATTCCCGCCGTTACAAGGTCTGGGGGCCGATATTCCTGGTGGGCGCCCTGATCCTTCTGGGCGTCACCTTCAATCTGCAACGCATGGGGGCGGTCGCCGCGGGTGTGTTCATCGTCTGCATTGCCGCCGCGGTGACCTGGCAGCACCGCAACGCCGGCACCCAGGTGTTCATGCGCCTGACTCGCCGGCAGCTGTTCGTCGATACGCTGGATGCCCCGGTCGATATGGCCGAAGTCGAGGACATCGCGGTCAAGGATGAAGGCTTGGTGATGGTACAGACGCTGGAAATGAGCAGCGAAGCCGCGCTGCCGAAGCATCGTGTGGTCAAGCTGCAGTTCTTCGGCAATCAGGCGATGGCACTGAAAAAACCACGACCGCAAATCCGTATCATGTCCGCTGGCCTGGCCTGTAATGGTCGCAAGCTGGACAACGAGGAAGTGCTCGCAATGCTGGCGGCCTACCGTGATGCGGCCCACGCGCAGCGGCAACTGGAGCTGATGCAGGCAGATGGATAACGCCGAGTGCGAAGCGCATCTGGCGTACCTGCAGGCACAGGCCGACGGCCCCCACGACAGCTTCGATCTGCTGGAGCGTTCGTATGGCAAGGTGCTGGCGTGCGCCATGACCGCTCTGTTGCTCTGCGCCCTGGGCGCCTGGCTGGTCTGGCTGGCGTTGCTGTTTGGCCCTCAGGCCAGCGGTGGCGTGCTGTGGCTGCTTTCGGGCTGCGGCCTTGGCCTGGTCGCTGTGGGCCTGGCCGCTCTGACCTGCGCCGCCGCGCTGTACCGCCGGCAGGGCAAGCGGGTATTGAGCGTGACACCCGATACCCTGTGCTTTGCCAATGCCCAGGCACCGACGCCTCTGCATGCGTTCGACGGCTTCGAAGTCGAGCAAGGTTATTTCAGCACCCGCCTGATTTTCACGATGGCGGCCTCCAGCCTCGCCCCTGCGCTGCTTCCGACCAGTTTCAAAGGGCTGGCCTCGCCTGACGCAATCACTGTAGCCGGTGGCTTGCGCGTGCGTTTGTGGCTGTGCACACCGGTAGTGAACGGGCGTCGCCTTGACCTGCAGGCGCTGGTGGACCTGCTCTATGCGTACCTGCAGGCCGCGCAGGCCAGGCACACCCTGGCACAGCTGTTTCCGGGCGTGGCACGCGTGGGGGTAAAGGCCCCATGAAACGCCTGGGTTGGGGGCTGGTCATGCTGCTCTTGCCGCTGGCGTTGTTCGGCTGGGCCACTGTGCAGCACTGGCGGGCCGAGACGGCGCAAGAGCAGGCGCACATCACCCGGCAATGGCTGGCAGCACCCAGCGATACCCTGCTGCAGGCGCTGCCTTGGGCCGCACGCAAGCAGTTTGCCGGGCGCGTCGACACGCGCGAGGTGCTGCAGCGGCAGCTGGACGAACTCGACAACGACCGTCATTGGTTGAGCATGCGCAAGTGGATGGCCAGCGTCGGCGGCTGGCTGGCACTTGGCGCGTTGGTCGCCGGCATTGGCGCCTGGCTCAGGCTCAGGGTCGACGCCTGGCGCGCGTTGCGCTCGGCGCATTACCTGCATCAGCGCATGGCGGCCAGCTGGCGGGTGCTGGGGCGTTGGCTGAGCGCTTACATGGGCCTGCTCGCAGGCTCGCTGTGCCTTGTACTGCTCTATGAAACCAGCGCCGGCTTGAGCCATGCTGCGCAGGGTGGCTTGACCGTGCTGGTCGTGGTGCTGCCGTTGGCCTCGGTGCTGGTCGTCTGCCTGCGTACCCTCTGGCGAATGCGCCAGCAGTGGCCGCAGACGGGGCTGTCGAACGCGAGCTTTCTCGGCCGGGAGCTTGAGCGACAGGGGGCTCCGGCGCTGTGGCAGTGGGTCGAAGGCCTGGCTGCGCAGTTGCACGCGCCAGTGCCGGACCATATCGTGGTCGGCATCGACCAGGGCTTTTTCGTCACCAGCGTGCCGATTGTGCTGCAGCCCGACCACGCGGTGCTCAGCGGGCGAACCTTGTACCTGTCATTGCCATGTCTTGGTGTCCTGAGCCAGCAGGAGACCGCCGCGCTGATTGGTCATGAGCTCGGCCATTTCCGTAGCCGCGACACGGAGCAGGGCAGTGAAATCAATGCGCGCTTCAGCTTGATGTGCGCGCAGTTCTCGGCCATCGTCGACGCCGAGCGGGCCGTCGACTGGGTGGCCCGGCCAGTGGTGTGGATGGCCGGGCAGTTCTTGCACCACTTCCAGATCGCGGTTCACCACTGGGGGCGCGCGCAGGAGTTGCTGGCTGATCGGGCAGGGGCGCAAGTGAATGGCCCGAAGCTGTTCGTGCAAGCGTTGTTGCGGGCAATCGCCGTGGGCAGGGTGGTCGATGCCTTGTTGCTCGAGCGCGGCGGCGAAGGGCTGCTTGCGGCGCTGACCCAGTCCCTGCAGCGCACCCCGTTGCACCTGGACGAAGACGTGCTCGGGCTGACCATGCCCCATCCCTTCGACACGCACCCGCCGATTGCCGCGCGCCTCGACAATCTGGACGTGATGCTTGACGCCGCGCTGCTGCAGGCCGCCATGCGCGCCCCCTCTGAGCATGACCGGCACTGGTTCAACCAGCTCTGCGGGGCTCCTGCCATCAGGGTATAGAGAGACTTCACTTAATATTTCCCATTTGCAGGTGTATCGTATTCGCCCTTCATCGTCAGCCATGCTGGCAGCTTGATTGCGCAGAACGCGAGGTACCCGCACCGATGTCCTTCACCCGTCGACAAATGCTCAAAGGCCTGACCGGCCTGGTTGTGGTTGGCCTGGGCGCCGGTGGCGCGGCGCGTTACTGGCTGGGCAAGGTCGAGGACGATAACGCCGGGCATGACTACGAACTGATCGCCGCACCGCTGGACGTCGAGCTGGTGCCGGGTTTCAAGACTGAGGCCTGGGCCTTCGGCCCTTCGGCGCCGGGTACCGAGCTGCGGGTGCGCCAGGGCACTTGGCTGCGGGTGCGCTTCATCAACCACCTGCCGGTGGAAACCACTATCCATTGGCACGGCATCCGCCTGCCGCTGGAAATGGACGGCGTGCCCTATGTGTCGCAGTTGCCGGTCAAGCCGGGCGAGTACTTCGACTACAAGTTCCGCGTGCCGGATGCCGGCAGCTTTTGGTACCACCCCCACGTCAGCAGTTCCGAAGAGCTTGGGCGCGGTCTGGTCGGTCCCCTGATCGTCGAGGAGCGCGAGCCGACCGGGTTCAGGCACGAACGCACCCTCAGCCTGAAGAACTGGCACGTCGACGAGCAGGGCGGCTGGCTACCCTTCAGCATCCCCCGCGAGGCCGCACGCAACGGCACTGCCGGGCGACTGATCACCATCAATGGCCAGCCCGACGCGGTCACGGAGTTGCCGGCCGGGCAGGTGGTACGCGTGCGCGTGCTGAACCTGGACAACACCTGGACCTACCGCCTCAATCTCAAGGGCAACTGCGAAGCGAAAATCTATGCCCTCGACGGCAACCCGGTGACTCCACGGCCACTGGAGGACGAGTACTGGCTCGGCCCTGGCATGCGCATCTGCCTGGCCATCCGCATCCCCGAAGCGGGTGAGGAAGTTTCCCTGCGCGACGGTTTCGTGCGCCTGGGGACCTTGCGTTCGGTGGCCAGTACCGAAGTACCCGGCGAATGGCCCAAGGCACTGCCGGCAAACCCTATCGCCGAGCCGGACCTGGAGAATGCCGAGAAGCTCAACTTCAATTTCGAATGGGCGGCGAGCGTCTCGGTTGACAGTAATCCAGACAAACCGTCGAGCATGTGGCAGATCAACGGCCAGGCCTGGGACATCACCGACAAGACCTGCGCTGACCGGCCGATCGCCACGCTGAAGAAGGGCAAGAGCTACATCTTCGAGCTGAAGAACATGACCCAGTACCAGCACCCGGTGCATCTGCACGGCATGAGTTTCAAGGTGATCGGCTCCAATCGCCGGCAAATCCCCGAGCCTTACTTCACCGACACCTATCTGCTGGGCAAGAACGAACGTGCCCAGGTCGCACTGGTGGCGGATAACCCAGGCACCTGGATGTTCCACTGCCATGTCATCGACCACATGGAAACCGGCCTGATGGCCGCGATCGCGGTGGTTTGATGCGTCCGCAGATCATCGACCGCAGCCGCGATCAGGAATTCATGCGCCTGGCACTGGCCTTGGCCGCCGAGGGCGCGGCCATGGGCGAGGTGCCGGTGGGCGCGGTGCTGGTGCAGCATGGGCAGGTGATCGGCCAGGGCTTCAACCGGCCGATCGTCGACAGCGACCCCAGCGCCCATGCCGAAATGGTCGCCATTCGCGCCGCTGCCAAGGCGGCCTGTAACTACCGGCTGCCGGGCAGCACGCTGTACGTGACCCTGGAGCCGTGCAGCATGTGCGCGGGGCTGATCGTGCATTCACGGGTGATGAGGGTGGTGTATGGCGCACTGGAGCCCAAGGCGGGCATCGTGCAGAGCCAGGGGCAGTTCTTCGGGCAGGGCTTTCTCAACCATCGGGTGATGGTGGAGGGCGGGGTGCTGGCGCAGGAGTGCGGGCAGATCCTCAGCGACTTCTTCAAGGCCCGCCGAGCCAAGAGCTAGCCTGTTCCGGCCTCTTCGCGGGCACACCAACATCACTCGCCTCAGGCCGGTGGTGTACCTGCTGGAGCGGGTTTACCCGCGAAGGGGCCGGGGCAGGCTTACATTGGCGGCGACTGATCCGCCGGCTTGTCCTTGTTCACGCCGGGCACATGCAGGTTGCCTTCGGCCACCTGGCCTTCAAGCTGCGGCTGGGTCACCCAGGTGAGGATGTCGTAGTAACGGCGGATGTTGGCGACGAAGTGCACCGGCTCGCCACCGCGGGCATAACCATACTTGGTCTGCCGGTACCACTGCTTCTGCGACAGGCGCGGCAGCATCTTCTTCACGTCCAGCCACTTGTTCGGGTTGAGCTTCTCGCGCTTGGCCAGGGTGCGGGCGTCTTCCAGGTGGCCGGTGCCGATGTTGTAGGCGGCCAGGGCGAACCAGGTGCGGTCCGGTTCCTGGATGCTGTCGTCGAGTTCTTCCTTGATCTTCATGAAGTACTTGGCGCCACCCTGGATGCTCTGCTTCGGGTCCAGGCGGTTGGACACGCCCATGGCCTGGGCCGTGCGCTGGGTCAGCATCATCAGGCCGCGTACACCAGTCTTGGAAGTGACTTCAGGCTGCCACATCGATTCCTGGTAGCCGATCGCGGCCAGCAGGCGCCAATCAACCTGTTCGACCTTGGCGTAGCTCTTGAAGTGTTTCTCGTACTTGGGCAGGCGTTGCTGCAGGTGCTGAGCGAAGGTGTAGGCGCCGACGTAGCCGAGCACGTCGACATGGCCGTAGTAACGGTCTTTCAGGCGCTGCAGGGTGCCGTTCTTCTGCGCCTTGTCGAGGAATTCGTTGATCTCGTTGAGCAAGCTGTTGTCATCACCTGCCGCCACCGCCCAGCGCTGGTCTCGGGTGTCGCCCAGGTCGAAGGCGACCCGCACGTTGGGGAAGTACACCTGGTTCATCGCCAGTTCATTGGAGTCGACCAGGGTCAGGTCGATCTGCCCTTCGTCGACCATGCGCAGCAGGTCGACCACTTCGACGGCGTCGGATTCTTCGTAGTCCAGGCCCGGATACTGTTTTTTCAGTTCGGCCAGCTGGTCGGCATGGCTACTGCCCTTGAGCACCATGATCTTCTTGCCGACCAGGCCCTTGGCGTCGGTGGGGCGCGGGCGGCCGTTGCGGTAGATGACCTGCGGGGTCACTTCCAGGTAAGGGTGCGAGTACCTGACCTGGGCCTTGCGCCGGTCGCTGCTGACCAGGCCGGCAGCCGCCAGCACCGGGCCGGAGGGTTTGCCGAGCGAATCGTAGAGTTCGTCGAGGTTGTCGGCGGTCTCGATCTGCAGCTTGACGCCGAGGTCGTCGGCGAAATGCTGGACCAGTTCGTACTCGAAGCCGGTTTCGCCGTTGCGATCCTGGAAGTAGGTAGCCGGGCTGTTGCGGGTAATGACGCGCAGCACGCCGTCCTCCTTCACGCGCTCCAGGGTGCTGGGTTTTTCAACGCAGGCACCGAGCAGCAGAAAGAGTCCGGTTGCGATTAGCCATCTGGCGCAACGCTGGCGCAAAGCAGTGTGGGCGAACATAGGTTGCAGTATACGCAAAGGACCGGCACAGCCATATCTCGACAACAGATAGCTTGTCTGGTAGCGGGTTGTGTGGTGGGGTGGGATTGCATCAAGGCCACCAGGCGCCAGACATCAGAAGGCAGGCACCCGGCAGGCAGCTGACAAGCATCCAGCAGGCCCCCCGCAAGCGCCGCAAAATCTGACCCCGAAGTCCGGTTCAGCCGCCCGGCAGCCATGGCTTAGAGCGGGTGCCGAAAGCCATCGAATTAGGCTAGAATGCACGGCCTCTAAGCACACCCCTTCCTGAGGCTGTCCCGACGATGTTGATCCTGCGCGGCGCTCCTGCCCTTTCTGCCTTTCGCCACGGTAAATTACTCGAGCAACTGAGCCAGAAAGTCCCCGCTGTTACTGGTTTGTATGCCGAATTTGCCCACTTCGCCGACGTTGACGGCGAGCTGACCGCCGACCAGCAGCAGGTGCTGGGCCGTCTGCTCAAATACGGCCCGAGCGTGCCGGTACAGGAGCCGACAGGCCGCCTGTTCCTGGTCGTGCCGCGCCTGGGCACCATCTCGCCCTGGGCCAGCAAGGCCAGCGACATCGCCCATAATTGCGGCCTGCAGTCGATCCAGCGCCTGGAGCGCGGCATCGCCTACTACGTGGCTGGCGACCTGAGCGAGGCCGATGCCGGGCTGATCGCCGCCGAACTGCACGACCGCATGACCCAGCGCGTGCTGGCCAAGCTGGAGCAGGCAGCCGACCTGTTCAGCCACGCCCAGCCCAAGCCGATGACCTCGGTCGACATCCTCGGCGGTGGCCGCGCAGCCCTGGCCCAGGCCAACATCGACCTGGGCCTGGCCCTGGCCGAAGATGAGATCGACTACCTGGTCAACGCCTTCCAGGGGCTCAAGCGCAACCCGAACGACATCGAACTGATGATGTTCGCCCAGGCCAACTCCGAGCACTGCCGCCACAAGATCTTCAACGCCAGTTGGGACATCGACGGCCAGGCTCAGGAAAAGAGCCTGTTCGGCATGATCAAGAACACCTATCAGATGCACAACGAAGGCGTGCTGTCGGCTTACAAGGACAACGCCTCGGTGATCGTCGGCAGCGTTGCCGGCCGCTTCTTCCCGAACCCTGAAACCCGCCAGTATGGCGCGGTGCAGGAGCCGGTGCACATCCTGATGAAGGTCGAGACGCACAACCACCCGACGGCCATCGCCCCGTTCTCCGGCGCTTCCACCGGTTCCGGCGGCGAGATCCGCGACGAAGGCGCGACCGGCCGTGGCGCCAAGCCAAAGGCCGGCCTGACCGGCTTCACCGTGTCCAACCTGCGCATCCCGGGCTTTGAACAGCCATGGGAGCAGGCCTACGGCAAACCTGAGCGCATCGTCGACGCCCTCGACATCATGATCGAAGGCCCGCTGGGCGGTGCCGCGTTCAACAACGAATTCGGTCGCCCGGCCCTGACCGGCTACTTCCGTACCTTCGAGCAAGCCATCGACACCCCGCACGGCGAGGAAGTGCGCGGCTACCACAAGCCGATCATGCTTGCCGGCGGCATGGGCAACATCCGTGAAGGCCACGTACAGAAAGGCGAGATCACCGTCGGCGCCAAGCTGATCGTGCTCGGTGGCCCGGCCATGCTGATCGGCCTGGGTGGCGGCGCCGCCTCGTCGGTGGCCACCGGTGCCAGCTCGGCAGACCTGGACTTCGCCTCGGTGCAGCGCGAAAACCCTGAAATGGAGCGCCGTTGCCAGGAAGTCATCGACCGCTGCTGGCAGCTGGGCGACAAGAACCCGATCGCCTTCATCCACGACGTGGGCGCCGGTGGCATTTCCAACGCCTTCCCTGAACTGGTCAACGACGGTGGCCGTGGCGGCCGCTTCGAACTGCGCAACGTGCCCAACGACGAGCCGGGCATGGCCCCGCACGAAATCTGGAGCAACGAATCGCAAGAGCGTTATGTGCTGGCCGTCAGCGCCGTCGATTTCGAGCGCTTCCAGGCCATCTGCGAACGTGAGCGTTGCCCGTTCGCCGTCGTCGGTGAAGCGACTGAAGAGCCGCACCTGACCGTCAGCGACAGCCACTTCGGCAACACCCCGGTGGACATGCCGCTCGACGTGCTGCTGGGCAAGCCGCCGCGCATGCACCGCTCGGTCACCCGCGAAGCCGAACTGGGCGATGATTTCGACCCGAGCCAGCTGGACCTGGACGCTGCCGTGCAGCGCGTGCTCAGCCACCCGGCCGTGGCCAGCAAGAGCTTCCTGATCACCATCGGCGACCGCACCATCACCGGCCTGGTTGCCCGCGACCAGATGGTCGGCCCGTGGCAGGTCCCGGTAGCCGACTGCGCGGTCACCGCCACCAGCTTCGACGTCTACACCGGCGAAGCCATGGCCATGGGCGAGCGCACCCCGCTGGCGCTGCTGGATGCCCCGGCTTCCGGGCGCATGGCAATCGGCGAGACCATCACCAACCTGGCTGCTGCGCGCATTGAAAAGCTGTCCGACATCAAACTGTCGGCCAACTGGATGTCCGCCGCTGGCCACCCAGGTGAAGACGCGCGCCTGTACGACACCGTCAAGGCTGTCGGCATGGAGCTGTGCCCGGAGCTGGGCATTACCATTCCGGTCGGCAAAGACTCGATGTCGATGAAGACCAAGTGGAGCGAAGAGGGCGTCGAGAAGAGCGTCACCTCGCCGATGTCGCTGATCATCACCGGCTTCGCCCCGGTCACCGACATCCGCCAGACCCTGACCCCGCAACTGCGCATGGACAAGGGCGAGACCGACCTGATCCTGATCGACCTGGGCCGCGGCAAGAACCGCATGGGCGCCTCGATCCTGGCCCAGACCTACGGCAAGATCGCTGCCCAGGCACCGGACGTCGACGACGCCGAAGACCTCAAGGCGTTCTTCGCCGTGATCCAGGGCCTGAACGCCGACGGCCACCTGCTGGCCTACCACGACCGTTCCGACGGCGGCCTGCTGACCACCGTGCTGGAAATGGCCTTCGCCGGCCATTGCGGCCTTGACCTGCAACTCGACCCGCTGACCGACAGCAAGGCCGATGTGGCCGCGATCCTCTTCAACGAAGAGCTGGGTGCGGTCATCCAGGTTCGCCAGGATGCCACCCCGGACGTACTGGCACAGTTCAGCGCTGCTGGCCTGGGCGAAGAGTGCGTCGCAGTGATCGGCAAGCCGATCAACAACGGCGAAGTCTCCATCAGCCTCAATGGTGAAGTGCTGTTCGACGACGATCGGCGCATGCTGCAGCGCCAGTGGGCTGAAACCAGCTACCAGATCCAGCGCCTGCGCGACAACGCCGACTGCGCCGACCAGGAATTCGACCTGCTGCTGGAAGAAGACAACCCTGGCCTGTCGGTCAAGCTGGGCTACGACGTCAACGACGACGTTGCCGCGCCCTACATCAAGAAGGGCGTGCGCCCGCAAGTGGCGATCCTGCGCGAGCAGGGCGTCAACGGCCAGGTCGAGATGGCTGCCGCCTTCGACCGCGCAGGCTTTGCTGCGATCGACGTGCACATGAGCGACATCCTCGCTGGCCGGGTCGACTTCGAAGCCTTCAAGGGCCTGGTCGCCTGCGGTGGCTTCTCTTACGGCGACGTGCTCGGTGCTGGTGAGGGCTGGGCCAAGTCGGCGCTGTTCAACAGCCGCGCCCGCGATGCCTTCCAGGCCTTCTTCGAGCGTAGCGACAGCTTCGCCCTGGGCGTGTGCAACGGTTGCCAGATGATGTCCAACCTGCACGAGCTGATCCCGGGCACCGAGCACTGGCCGCACTTCGTGCGCAACCGCTCGGAGCAGTTCGAGGCGCGCGTGGCCATGGTCGAGGTGCAGAAGTCCAACTCGATCTTCCTGCAGGGCATGGCCGGTTCGCGCATGCCGATCGCCATCGCCCATGGTGAAGGCCATGCCGAGTTCGCCAGCGAAGAGGCACTGCTGGCAGCCGACGTTTCCGGCTGCGTGGCGCTGCGCTACGTCGACAACCACGGCAAGGTCACCGAAGCCTACCCGGCCAACCCGAACGGCTCGCCGCGTGGTATCACCGGCCTGACCAGCCGCGACGGCCGCGTGACCATCATGATGCCGCACCCAGAGCGTATGTTCCGCGCCGTGCAGAACTCCTGGCGCCCGGATGAGTGGCAGGAAGACGCCGCGCTGATGCGTATGTTCCGCAATGCACGGGTGTGGGTGAACTAAGGCGTGTACAAGCTCGCCTTCTTCGTCCCGGCCAGCCACGTTGAAGCGGTCAAGGCCGCCGTGTTCGCCGCCGGTGGCGGGCGAATCGGCGGCTACGATCACTGCGCCTGGCAAACCCTTGGCCAGGGCCAGTTTCGCCCGTTGGACGGCAGCCAGCCGTTCCTCGGGCAAACCGGGCGGGTAGAGGTTGTCGAAGAATGGAAGGTAGAGATGGTGGTCGCCGACGAGCTGATCGTCCCGGTGGTCGCTGCGTTAAGGCACGCTCACCCGTATGAGACGCCCGCGTACGAGGTGTATTTGTTAGCTGATTTCTGAACCCCCGCAAAGGCCCTGACAGTATCCAGTCAGGGCCTTTTGCTTTTTGGGCATGCGGTTGAATGTTTATGAGATGGGCAGAAGCGTTCTGAGGGTCTCGGAGTATTTGATGACCGTGTAGTTGTCATCATTACCCAGCGATTGCAGACGCCTGAGCGAAGCTTCAAGCTCTTCTCTACGGCGCTGCATGAGGCGGGTCGGGCTGCAGGCCTCCTCGATCTTGTCCGGATTGGCTTGCGCCCACTGCTTGACTATCGAGTCGTGCCAACCGGTGTCATTGGGGTGAACGAAGTAACTGCTTGCCAGATGTGAAGGGACCCTTTGGTTGTTCCCGTCCCAGGACTCCTTCACCGCTCTTGCCACTCGCTCGACGGCGTCGTGCGCCAGCAGGGCAGCCAAGTCATGCAGCGGATGGGTCGCATGGTCCTTGGCAAGCTGAGAGTGGGTGACGATTGCGCTTTCATCGACATTCGGGTCACTGTCCAGCGCAACCTGGAGTGTACCCATCTGGTCGCCTGCCCATGACGCCAACTTCTGCATGAGCCAATTCTTGGCATAACTGATGGCATTGAGTGGCAGGTCGCGGACCCAAAGGGCCGCTCGTACCTGGTTGAACAACGGGTTTTTCGCGGCGATGTCACGTTGGTCAAGGGTGAACTTGAAGGCTTGCGCGATTTCAGGAACATTGGTGTCATCGAGCAAAATCAACAGCGCCCGCTCGTTTTCGCTGCGCTCATGTTCATCTATTGGCCGGAAGGCAAGGGATTCGGTGGGGAAGAGTATTCTCGCCAAGGGTTCGGCCAGGCTGCCAATGACGTCGAGCCCACTGAATCGGCCGGTTACCACCGGGCATGGGTGCCTGGCGCCGATGAGGTCGACTGACCACGTGGCAACGTCTGCATACCCTGCTTTGCGCAAACACAGCTCGGCATAGTTGGAATGGGCGAACAAATCTTCGAGCACATGCAGTGCTTCACCGAGGTTACGCATGCCAGTGGCTGTCATGCCCGCTGTTTTTGCGGCATCCAGCCTGTCCATCATGTAGCTGACCCCCGGCTTGAAGTAGCTCATGGTCCAATGCTCGGGGTCGATGCTGTTGAGCGGGTCGTCGCGAAACACCAGCGGCTCGAATTCTGCATCGACGGTACGAGGATCGAGGGGATCTTCGTCGAGGTTGATCGGGTTGTCGATATGTTGCGAAGGCCGGTAAACCCCGAGCAGTTCAGGTGTGACGGTGTAGTCCTGGCGGCCTTGGGGGTCGGTTTGCAAACTGTGAAACTTCTTCAGTGCCATCCAGTCGACCAGCTTGGTCAGTGCCTGCCGGGTGAACAGGGCGGGGAATTTGGGTGTCGCTTCGGGCCTGCGAATGACCTTGGGATCGATAAGCTGTGAGTAATCGCGCAGCCAGTTACCGAAGTAGATGGCCAGGCACTGGTCGTCGTTGAAGCCGACGCGGGTCAGGGCCGTTTTGCCTATGGTCTCGTGTGCATGCGACTCAAGGTCTTCCGCTTCAGCGGCGAAGCGCTTGCGGCGCCGTGCTTGCTCAGGCGGTGCCGGAGCGTCCTCAAGCGGCGGCAGCGTCAGCGAAAGGGGGCCGTCGTACTGAGCGCTGGTGTAATTGGCAAACGTTTCTCCGTTTTCAGGAACACGGTCGAAGTAGGTCATTATGGCTGCATAACGACTCGCAAATTCGGGCTGGACCTCTTCCATGGCGGGCTCGGCACCCTCCAGTTCCTCAAAGTCCTCGCGCAGGACTGCGTCTATGTGCAAGCCAAACCCTTCGATCAGTGCAATGAGCAACGCCGGCGTGCCGTCGGCTTGCTCCAGTGCCTGTTCAACTGTTGTGCGATCGACCACGATAGTGCGGGTTTCACTGTCGTAGGTGGTAATCGCCGCCTCGAGATTCGCCACGCGATACCCAGGGTTGGCCAGGGTTCCGGACATGAGCGCCTCTTTGAGCCTGCGCAACGATGCGACGGGGGTATTGGCGGCGAATACGGGCAGTAGCGTCTGAGCAAACAGAAGCTCGCTGGATGACGCTGCGAACCGCTTCAACTGGTCCAGTGCGTAGGTGCTGACGAGCGTCGAGGTGCTATCGCTGTTTTCGGTGGTCATGGCCATTCTCACAGAGTGTTGGGAATGGCCATGCTGAGTGGTTGGCCGATGGCTAATGCAGCAGGAATTTCTCTCATGCATGGCTCAAGGGGTATCGGGATGTTTGAGCACAGCGCCGCACGCCAGTAACCCCACCTCGAACAGCACCCACATCGGCACCGCCAGCAGGGTCTGTGAAAACACATCCGGCGGCGTCAGAATCATCCCCACCACAAAGCAGCCGACGATCACGTAGGGCCTGCTGTGCCGTAACGTGGCCACATCGGCCAACCCCACCCAGACCACGATGAAGGTCGCCACCGGGATCTCGAAGGCCAGGCCGAACGCCAGGAACAGCGCCAGGATGAAGTCCAGGTACTGGCTGATGTCGGTCATCATCGCCACGCCGTCCGGCGTCACGCTGGCAAAGAAGCCGAACATCATCGGGAACACCAGGTAGAACGCGAAGGCCATGCCGGCATAGAACAGCACGATGCTCGACACCAGCAACGGCAGGGCGATGCGCCGCTCGCGGCGGTACAGGCCAGGGGCGAGAAACCCCCAGGCCTGGTGCAGCAACAGCGGCATGGCGACGAACAGCGCACACATCGCCGTCAGCTTGAATGGCGTGAGGAACGGCGAGGTGACGCTGGTGGCGATCATGCTGGCGCCTTCCGGCAGGAAGCGGCGCAGCGGCTCGGAGATCAGTGTGTAAAGTTGCTGGGCGAAGGGGAACAGGCCGGCGAACACCACCGCCAGCAACAACAGGCAGCGCACCAGGCGTTTGCGCAGGTCACGCAGGTGCTCGGTCAACGGCATGCGTGCCGCTGGGTCCACGGCGATGCTCATGGCGTGTTCTCCCGGGCGACGGTGGCGGGGACGTTGTCATTGGCCGGTTCCGCCTTGAGGCTGATGCCCTGGCGTATTTCCTGCTCCAGGCGTTGCAAGGGGGCGCTGTCCAGGCTGGGCATATCGATCTCCCGCTCCATCTGTGCACGCAAACCGTTCATTGCCCGGCGTGCCTGGCCCAGCCCGCGGCCCAAGGTACGTGCCGCGACCGGCAGGCGCTCCGGGCCAAGCACCAACAGCGCGACGATACCTACCAGCAAGAGTTCGCTGAAGCCAATGTCGAACATCAGGCTTGGCGATCCGCTTGCGGCTGCTGTGCGGCCTGAGCGGTTACCGGTGGCTGCTGTTGGATGTGAGTGGCGCCTGGCGCGTTGACGTCCTGGTCGCCGCCCATGGACTTGCGAAAGCCCTGGATCGCTTCACCGACATCGCTGCCCAGGCCCTTGAGCCGCTTGGTGCCAAACAGCAAAAACACGATCAGCAGTACGATCACCAGTTGCCAGATTCCGATGCCACCCATTTCGACCACTCCTGTAAGGCCATGAAAATGAAGGCCAATCCTGCCGCGTGTAGATGACGCCCATATGACTGCAAGGCCATTGCAACCTGGCTGCAACAACCCGCGTGTTGACTGGCGCTTTCATCGAGGAAAAGGATGCGCGCAGATGTACGGCAAGCGACAGCAGGGTGCGGCACTGCTGATGGTGATGGTGGTGCTGGCCATGCTCGCCGCCGGCATGGCCTGGCTGGTAGAGGATGGCCGCCGTCAGGTGGATGAGGTGCAGCTGTTGCGCCAGCGGGTGCAGGTGCGGGCGATGGAACAGGCCGGCCTGGCGTATGCCGAACAGGCCCTGCGTGACCCTGCCTGGCGGCTTAGCCCGCTGTTCTGGCAAGCCTTGCGCGGGCAACCGCTGAAATACGATTTCGGTGCCGGGCAGGCGCAGTTGCGGGTGCGTGATCAGCACACCTGCTTCAATGTGAATGCGCTGCTGGGGGCCGATGGCGAGCGTGCCGAGCGCCAGCTCAAGCACCTGCTGGGTGATGACATGGCCGCCGAACGCCTGGTCGATGCGCTGGCCGACTGGCTCGACAGTGACAGCGACGCCCGCCTGCAAGGCGCTGAAAGCGCCCAGTACCTGCGCCAGCAACCGCCACGGCTGGCCGCCAACCAGCCGATGCTCGATACCAGCGATCTGAACCTGCTGCTGGAGCCGGATGCTACCCGCCAGCGTCGTTACCCGATGCTGTGTGCCTTGCCACAGACCACAGGCTGGCGCCTGAATGCCAATGCCTTGGGGTTGGAGCACCTGCCGCTGCTCGATGCGCTGTATGAGGGGCGTTATCCGCGGTCGTTGCTTGGCCGCATCATCAGTGGCCGGCCGGCGTCGGGGTATGAAGATGCCTCGGCGTTGCGCCAGGCGCTGGGGGCGGTGGATGACGAGACGTTCGAGCGGTTGAGCGAGGGGTTGCTGCTCAACAGTGGGCATTACCTGTTGCAACTGTCGTTCGAGGAACAGGGCAGGGTGATGCGCAGTGAGTTTCAGGTGGAGGCGTTAGGCGTGGTGCAGTGGCATGCCCGGGTGCCGGCGCAACAAGTGCGGGTGCGCAGCCGGGAGCCGATGGCTTGGTAACCTGTACCGGCCTCTTCGCGGGCTTGCCCGCTCCCACAGGAACCCCGCAGACCTTGAAGGATGTGCAACACCTGTGGGAGCGGGCAAGCCCGCGAAATGGCCGGTACAGCCAGCACAAGGCTGGCTGACCGGCATGGAATCAAGCAGTACCGATTTCCCCACCATCATCCCGCTGGATCACCACCGTCGTCGCACGTGGCCTGACCTTGGTCCCTGCCGGAGTCGCATCGGTCGCCTTGTCGGTATACGGCCAGTTATCCGGGTGCTGGATGTTGATGAACATCGTCTTGTTGTCCGGCGTGAAGCTGATGCCGGTCACCTCGCAACCGTTCGGCCCGACGAAGAAGCGGCGCAGGGCCGTCTGGTTCTGGGCATTGATCGGCACCTGCTTGCCGCTGGCATCGACCAGGTCGGTGGGGATCACCGCCAGCAGCTGGTCGTTGGTGTAGTCGGTGAGCGTGGTTTCGCCGTTGTCGGTCTCGAACCACAGCACGCCACGGCTATCGAAGCTCATGCCGTCCGGGCTGGCGAACTGGTTGAGTTCGGTCAGGCCGGAGCGGTTGATGTCGGCGGTCCCTGCAGCGTTGGCGCCGAACACGAAGATGTCCCAGGTGAAGCTCAGCTGGTCGTCGCTGTCATGCCAGCGGATGATATGGCCGTGGCGGTTCGGGCCGCGCGGGTTCGCTGCATCGACCTTTTCCGGGGTGCGCGCACTGTTGTTGGTCAGGGTCAGGTAGGCATCGCCGTTGAGCGGGTTGACGGCGGTCCACTCCGGCCGGTCCATGGGCGTGGCGCCTACTGCATCACCGGCACCCCGGGTGTTGAGAATGATGCCGGCAAGGTCGCCGTACAGCGCACCGAGGGTGCTGCCGCCGGTGGTGGCGGTGTTCACGTCGAGCAGCAGCCACACGCCGGTGCCGTCGGCATTGAAGCGGGCAACGTACAGCTTGCCCTGGTCCAGGTACTTGGCCCCGGTGGCCAGGCGGTCGGCGGGGTTGGCGTCGGCGGCATCCCAGACGGCGGTGGAAACCCACTTGTACAGGTATTCGTTGTTGGAGTCGTCGCCCATGTACCAGACCAGCGGCTTGCCGACCACCGGCAGGCCCGGGCAGCAGCCTTCGTGGCGGAAGCGGCCCAGGGCGGTGCGCTTGGTGGCCAGGGTGCTGCTGTTGTACGGGTCGATCTCGACGATGTAGCCATAGGTGCTGGCTTCGTTGCGGTAGTCGTCGGTGGCGCTGGCACCTTTGACGGTGACGTCGAAGCGGGCGAATTCATCGGCCACTTCGCTGCTGTCACCGGCAGCGCTTTCCCACTTGTACTGGCCACTAGAGGTGCCCACGCCGATGCGGCGCTGGTCTTCGGGGCGGGTGCCTTTGTTGACGAAGATGCCCGGCCAGTTCTCTTCGCAGGTCAGGTAGGTGCCCCACGGGGTGTAGCCATTGCCGCAGTTGTTGTTGGTGCCGCGGCAGTGGGTGCCATCGACCGAGTACTTGGTCTTGACGTGGTCGGTACCCCGCAGCGGGCCGGTCAGCTCCATGCGCGAAGCGGTGGTGAAGCGGCGGTTGAGCGGGTCGTTGTCGACCACCTGCCAGCGGCCGTTGACCTTCTGCAGGCGCACCACACCGGCGCCGTGGGCGTTGATTTCCTTGCGCACTTCTTCGGCCGGGCGCTTGCCACTGGCATCGGTAGTCGGCCCGTTGGGGTGCAAGGCCGCGGTGTCGATGTACTCGAAGTTGATCGCCAGCAGGCCGTCTTCGGAGCTGCCGTTGATCGGGAAGAAGTGCATGCCGTCGTGGTGCATGCCCATGGCGTTGGCCTGGTCGGTCGAGGTGTTGCTGCCGTCCGCTTTCCACGGGTTGGCGTTGCTGTTCAGCGGCGTGCCCCAAGGCGCCAGCACGTAGGCGCTGTAACCGGCGGCGACGACGCAGGCGTCGGTGCGCGAGCCGGCGATGGACTGGAAGCCCAGGGCCAGTTTCGGGACTTCCGGTTCGGTCGGCTCGGTTACCGGCGGTTGCGGTGCTGGATCGTCATCGGAACCGCCACCACTGTCGAAACAGCCAGTCAGGCCGGTACCGGCGATCATGGCTATGGCGGCGCCCAGGCTGCCACGCATCACGCTACGACGGCTCAGGTAAGCGTCCATCACGCTGGCCATCGGCAGGTTGCCGCTCTGGTTGCGGTCCAGGTTATCGCCGGTATCTCGACTCATCAGGATGTCCTTGTAGTGGCTGAGTTAGAGGAAACCGCGACTTTAGGGCGCTACTGTGATGATTCATTGGCAGAAATATGAACGGGTTTTTAAAACTGTAAGTTCTTATTTCAAAATCAGACAGATCAATTTGGAATGTCTGTCGGATTTTTGACATCAAACTGTCATGCCAACGCCGCAACATCCGGGGCCCAACGAGAACTCGGATAAGGATGGCGGGCCCGATGGCGAGCAGTGTTAACAGGCGCGAATTGATCAGCTGGATGGGTGTCGGTGCGCTGGCGCCGTTGCTCGGCGCCTGTTCCGCATTGCCAGGCCAACGTGGCGGCAGCGCCAGTGTGGATCTGTTGTACGTCGCTGATACCCTCGATGCCCGCCAGCCCGGTTTGCCGGTCGTGCCAGCCACGCGCCTGGGCCCGGTCAGCCAGCTGGGCCGGGCACCGTGGATGACCGGTGCCAGTGCCAGCCTGGCACATCCGCAACTGGCACCCTTGCTCGATGCGAACCAGGCGGCGGGCGCAACGCTTGGCGGCTATGCGGTGCTGGGTGCGCTGCTGGAGCAATTGCGCAACGAAGCCGGGCCGGGCAACAGCCTGACCCTGGAGAACGGCCAGGGCTGGAACGGTAGCGGCCTGGCCTACCTGACCCAGGGCGAAAGCGGCGTGCAGGGCAGTCAGTTGCTGGGCAGCGAAGCGCGGGTCAGCAGCGATGAACGCGTGCTCTGGCCCCAGCGCAGCGCGGCGCTCTACCGCCAGTCTGGCGCTGTCACCCTTGCTGCCGGGTTGGCACAAGAGCAGCGCAAATCGTTGGGCCTGGAGCCTCTGCAGGTGTTCGAGCGCGGCGCTGCCCGGATCGCCGTGGTCGGTGTCACTGACCCTTATGCACAAGACCAGAAGGGCTCGCTCAAACAGTGGTACCAGTCACTGCTGCCGACCTTCGAGCAGGCGCGGCGCGAGGCCGACCTGGTGGTGGCGATGGCCGATGTCGGCACCGGGCCGGGCCTTTGGCTGGCCGAGCGACTGGCCGAAGCCGATGTACTGCTCTGTGCCCGTGGTCAGGACCTGTGGCCGGTACCGGTTCAAGCCACCCAGGCCAGCGGCCGTCGGGTGCCTGTGCTGTTTGCCGGATGCCGCGGCAGTGGCGCATTTCGTCTGCGCTGCAAGCAGGTGGCTGGGCATTGGCAGTTCGACGGGCAGTTCTTCCCGGCGTTTGCACGCTACCTGTCGCCTGCAGCGCAGATGCGCGCCAGCCAATTGCAGGGTGAGCTGCGCCAGCAACGGGCCGGCCACGCGGCGTGGCTCGACCAGCCACTGGCGCGTGCGCCGCAGGCCATGTGGCGGCGCGATACCCGTGGCGGTAGCTGGGACCGCCTGCTGCACCAAGCCTTGGCCGATGACAGCAGCCTGCCTGTGCTGCTGCCGGGTCTGCGCTACGACTACCCCCTGGCGGCAGGCGAGGCGATCACTCGCGAGCACTTGATCAGCCTGACCGGTGGCTACCCGGCACCCGTCATCGAGGCCCCGGCCCGGCAAGTTGAACAAGTGCTGGAGAACGCAGCCGAGCAACTGTTCGGAGACCCCTTGCTGCTCGACAACAGCCAGGACCTGCCGCGTTGGCAGGGCCAGGCCTGGCGTGTCAGCTACAGCCCGCAAGGCAAGCGCGTGAGCGGTATCGACGCGGTGCAGGGCTTGTGCCGCACCTTTGGCCTGCAATTCGAAGCCCGGGCAGGCGAGCCGCTGTGGCAGCGGGTCGAGGCCTGGCTGGCGCGGCAGAAGGCCGATTGGCAACTGGCGTCGTTGCCATTGCCCGAGGTGCGCTACGTGCAGGGTCACCCAGGCTGGCACCCGCGGCAGGCCGTTTCGTGAGCCGGGCTTCACGCCTGATGACTGGCGGCCTGCTGACCCTGGCCGGCTGGCTGGCCGCCCAGTGCGTGTTGCAACTGAGCCGCCAGCCGCAACCGGCCAGCCCGGCGCAGGTCGCCACCACACCGCTACCTGGCCTGCTGATCGGTCACTGGCAGCCAGCGGTCGATGACGGCGCGATTGCCATCACCCGCCTGCCGTTGCAGTACCTCGGGGGCCTCAAGGCCCAGCCGTTGTCGGCCAGCGTGGTGGTGGTGCGCTATGGCCAGCAGGTTCGCACCCTCGGCCGCGGTCAACGCCTGGCACCGGGCATCGTATTGCAGGACATCGATGCCGATGGCCTGATTTTCGACAACCAGGGGCGGCGCGAGCGCCTGCCCTGGCCGCCACGCCCTGTCGTGACCGGCTTCAAGCGGCAAGGATGAATGATGTTTGCCAGATACTGCATGGCCGCAGCCTTGAGCCTGTGCCTGTCTCTCGCCTGGGCAGAAGAGCCGGAAACCTTCGATGAAAGCGGCACACCGCTGTACGAGGTGAACTTCGTCGACACCGAGCTGGGCGAGTTCATCGACAGCGTGTCGCGCATCACCGGCACCACCTTCATCGTCGACCCGCGGGTCAAGGGCAAGGTCACCGTGCGCACCGTCGACCGCCACGACGCCGATGCCATCTACGACATCTTTCTCGCCCAGCTGCGTGCCCAGGGCTACGCGGCTGTCGACCTGCCCAACGGCAGCGTCAAGATCGTCCCCGACCAGGCTGCGCGCCTGGAGCCGGTGCCGGTCGAACCCGTTGGCAAACCGAGCGCAGGCAGCGACGGCGTGGCCACCCGGGTGTTCAATGTGCGCAATGCCGCCAGCGAGCAGATGCTTGGCATCCTCAAGCCGCTGATCGACCCCAGGGTCGGGGTGATCACGCCGTATCCGGCAGCCAACCTGTTGGTGGTGACCGACTGGCGCAGCAACCTTGAACGTATCGACAGCCTGCTGCGCCAGCTCGACCAGGTGAGCGACGAGCCGCTGCAGGTCATGCCATTGCGCCACGCCAGCGCTGCCGACACCGCGCAGCTGCTCACCCGCCTGCTGGCCCGCGAACAGGGCGCCGACAGCACCCAAGTGGTCGCCGACCCGCGCAGCAATGCCTTGCTGGTACGTGGCAGCACTGACCGGGTGCGGGCGTTGCTCGGCCAGCTCGACCGCCCCAGCGACAACCAGCACAGCAGCAACACCCAGGTCATGTACCTGCGCCACGCCAACGCCGCAGAAGTGGTCAAGGTGCTGCGTGGCCTTAGCCAGGAAGGCGCGGTACCCGGCGAAGCGGCTGGCGAAGGGGAGGGCAAGGCGCGGCCGGTGATGGCGGCTGCCAGCGATTCCGGCATCCGCCTGGAATACGAAGAGGGCACCAACGCCGTGGTCATGGTCGGCCCCGACAGCGAACTGGCAGCCTATCGCTCCATCGTCGAGCAGCTGGACATCCGCCGTGCCCAGGTGGTGGTCGAGGCGATCATCGCCGAGGTGTCCGACATCCGTGCCCAGGAACTGGGTGTGCAGTGGCTGTTCGCCGATGAGAAGTTCGGTGCCGGCATCGTCAACTTTGGCAGCAACGGCGTGAACATCGCCAACATCGCAGGTGCGGCGGCCAGTGGTGACAACGAGGCACTCGGCGAGCTGCTGTCCTCCACTACGGGCGCCACTGCCGGCTTCGGCCACATCGGCGGCGGTTTCAACTTTGCCATGCTGATCAATGCACTCAAGGGCAAGAGCGGCTTCAACCTGCTGTCGACGCCCACCCTGCTGACCCTGGACAACGCCGAAGCGTCGATCCTGGTCGGCCAGGAGGTGCCGTTCGTGACCGGCTCGGTGACCCAGAACAACACCAACCCCTACCAGACCATCGAGCGCAAGGAAGTGGGGGTGAAGCTGCGCATCAAGCCACAGATCAACGTCGACAACAGCGTGCGCCTGGACATCGTTCAGGAAGTTTCGTCGATCGCCGAATCCCGCGCTGCCAGCGACGTGATCACCAACAAGCGCGAGATCAAGACCAAGGTCATGGTCGAGGACAATGGCCTGGTCATCCTCGGCGGCCTGATCAGCGACGAGCTCAGCACCAGTGACCAGCGTGTGCCGTTGCTCGGTGACATTCCTTATCTGGGGCGGCTGTTCCGTTCCGATGCCAGCAAGAACACCAAGCAGAACCTGATGGTGTTCATCCGCCCGCGCATCCTCCGTGACGGACCAAGCCTGGCCGGCCTCAGTGAAGACAAGTACCGCACCCTGCAGCAGACCACGCCGTTGCAGTTGCCCGGCCTGGCCGAAGGGACCCCGTTGCTGCAGGTGTTCCCCGCCAGCCGCGCGCGCCTCGAAGGTGGCAACTGGTGATGCTGCCTTATCGCCTGGCCCGCCAGGCCGGGCTGGCCATGGCGCCGGCCGAGCAAGGCTGGCGCCTGTGGTTGCGCCGCGATGCCGACAGCGACCAATTGCAGGAGTTGCTGCGAGTGCATGGCCGGCCGGTGGTGCTGGAGTACCTGGAGCCTGCGGCGTTCGATGAGCGTCTTGGCCAGCTCTACGAGGCAGGCGCGGGGGCAACCGAAGCGCTGATCGAAGGCATTGGTGAACAGGTCGACCTGGACAGCCTGATGAGCGAAATGCCGCGCATCGAAGACCTGCTCGAAAGCGATGACGAAGCCCCGGTGATCCGCCTGATCAACGGCCTGTTCGGCCAGGCGCTGCGCCTGCGTGCGTCGGATATCCATATCGAAACCTTCGAACAGAGCCTGGTGGTGCGCCTGCGCGTCGACGGCCACCTGCGCGAGGTGCTGCGCCCGCCGCGGGCACTGTCGGCGATGCTGGTGTCGCGGATCAAGGTCATGGCGCGGCTGGACATCGCCGAAAAGCGCCAGCCCCAGGATGGCCGCATCACCTTGCGCGCAGCCGGCCGGGAAGTGGACGTGCGGGTATCGACGTTACCCGGCATCCACGGCGAGCGCGTGGTGATGCGGGTGCTCGACAAGCAGGCCAGCTTGCTGGCGCTGGCCAACCTGGGCATGCCTGCCGCCGTGCTGCAGGGCCTGCGCAGCTGCCTGGCGCGGCCCAACGGCATCGTACTGTCCACCGGCCCGACTGGCTCGGGCAAGACCACTACGCTGTACGCCAGCCTCAACAGCCTCAACGACGGCAGCCGCAATATCCTCACCGTCGAAGACCCGGTCGAATACGCCATTGCCGGCATCGGCCAGACCGCCATCAACCCGCGCGCCGGGCTGACCTTCGCCAGCGGCCTGCGGGCCATTCTGCGCCAGGACCCGGACGTGATCATGCTCGGGGAGATCCGCGATCAGGAAACCGCGCAGATCGCCGTGCAGGCCAGCCTGACCGGCCACCTGGTACTGTCGACGCTGCACACCAACAGCGCGGTGGGCGCCGTCACGCGCCTGCGCGACATGGGCATCGAACCGTTCCTGATCGCCTCGTGCCTGCGCGGCGTACTGGCCCAGCGCCTGGTCAGGCGCCTGTGCCAGTGCGCTGTTGCGCAGCCATTGCAAGCGGCCGAACGCGCCCTCTGGCCGGAGCTGGCAGCGCTGCACAGCAGCTATCACGCGGTCGGTTGCGCGCAGTGCCAGGGCAGTGGTTATGTCGGGCGCCTGGGGCTCTACGAATTCATCGAGCTGGACGCCGGCCTGGTCGGCCTGCTGTACGACGGCGCCAGCGAACTGGCTATGCAGGGCTACCTGGCCGAGCGCCGGCAAAGCCTGGTGGCGATGGCCAGCGACTGCCTGGCCCGCGGCGAAACCAGCCTGGCCGAAGTGCTGCGCGTGGTACAGGGCTGACCGATGCCGACCTTCCGTTACCAGGCTGTCGACCTCGCCGGCAAGACCCACAAGGCCAGCCTGCAGGCCGACAGCGAACGCCATGCGCGCCAGTTGCTGCGCGAGCAAGGCTTGTTCCCGCGCCAGCTCCAACGCCATGAGCCCGGCAGCCGGCAACCGCGCCGTCAGCGCCTGAGCCGTGCGCAGTTGTGCGAGCTGACGCGCCAGCTGGCGACGCTGACCGGCGCGGGCATCCCCCTGGTCGATGCCCTGGCCACGCTGGAACGCCAGCTGCGCGAACCGGCCCTGCATGCCGTGCTGGTGGCCCTGCGCGGCTCGCTCGCCGAAGGCCTCGGGCTGGCCCGCAGCCTCGCCCGGCAAGGCGCGCCGTTCACCGGTTTGTATTGCGCGCTGGTCGAGGCCGGCGAGCGCTCTGGCCGCCTGGCCCAGGTGCTGACCCGCCTGGCCGATCACCTCGAACAGGTGCAACGCCAACAACACAAGGCGCGCACCGCGCTGATCTACCCCTGCGTCTTGATGGGCGTGTCGCTGGCGGTGGTGGTTGGCCTGATGACCTTCGTCGTGCCCAAACTCACCGAGCAGTTCGCCCACGCGGGTCAAAGCCTGCCGTTGATCACTTCGTTGCTGATCGGCCTGAGCCAGGGGCTGGTGCATGCCGGCCCGTGGTTACTGGGGCTGGCGCTGCTGTCCGGCGTGCTGGGTAGCTGGCTGCTGCGCAAGCCGCACTGGTGCCTGCGCCGTGATGAACTGCTGCTACGCCTGCCGCGTCTCGGCGTGTTGCTGCAGGTGCTGGAAAGCGCCCGCTTGGCACGCAGCCTGGCGATCCTCTGCAGCAGTGGCGTGGCCCTGCTCGAAGCCCTGCAGGTGGCAACCGAGACCGTCGGCAACCGGCGCATTCGCCTGGCCATGGACCAGGTGCGCCAGCAAGTGCAGGGCGGCACCAGCCTGCACCGGGCCCTGGATGTCAGCCAGCAGTTTCCGCCGCTGCTGGTGAACATGGTCGCCAGTGGCGAGGCCAGCGGTACCTTGCCCGACATGCTCGAACGCGTTGCCGACGACCAGGAGCGCGGCTTCGCCCGCCAGGTGGACACCGCCATGGCGCTTTTCGAACCGCTGATGATCCTGGTGATGGGCGCCGTGGTGCTGTTCATCGTACTGGCGGTGCTGTTACCGATCATGCAACTCAACCAGGGCCTGCAATTGTGAACACAAGGAGCACTTCGATGCAGCAACGACGCAACCGCCAGCGGGGCTTCACCTTGATGGAAATCATGGTGGTGATCTTCATCATCGGCCTGCTGATCGCCGTGGTCGCGCCCAGCGTGCTGGGCAACCAGGACAAGGCCATGAAACAGAAGGTCATGGCCGACCTGGCGACCTTGGAACAGGCGTTGGACATGTATCGCCTGGACAACCTGCGCTTCCCCAGCAACGAACAGGGCCTGGCCGCCCTGGTAAAGAAGCCGACCCAGGAACCGCTGCCACGCAGCTGGCGTAGCGACGGTTACGTACGCCGCCTGCCGGAAGACCCTTGGGGCACCCCGTACCAGTACCGCATGCCCGGTGAACATGGGCGGGTCGATGTGTATTCGCTGGGGGCCGATGGCGTGCCCGGTGGCGAAGGCCAGGATGCCGACCTGGGCAACTGGGCGCTCTGACGTATGCCAGGCCAGCGCGGCTTCAGTTTGCTCGAATTGCTTGTGGTGCTGGCCATCGCAGGGCTCATGACCAGCATGGCGGTGGCCTGGCTCGACAGCAGCAAGTCCAGCGTCGATCAGGCTCTGCAGCGCCTGGCTTGGCAAACCCGCACCCAGGCCGCGCTGGCTCGGCACGCCGGGCAGCTGCGCGGGCTGCGTTGGACCGGCCAGCGGCCTGAGTTCGTGCGCCGTGATGGCGATGGCTGGGTGGTCGAGGCAGGCGCCCCGGCTGACTGGCCAGAAGGCCTGCGCCCGGACTGGCCGGCCAGCCCCCAGCCGCGTGTGCTGTTCACCCCGCAGGGCTGGGCGCAGCCGGGTTCGGTGAGCTGGCACTGGGCCGGCGGCAGCCAGCGTTGGGAGTGGGGCCGCGACGGCCAGTTGCGCGTGATGATGGCGCCATGAAACGCCGGCAGCGCGGGTTCACCTTGCTGGAAGTGACCGTGGCCCTGGCGATCGCCGCGGTGCTGGCGGTCATCACCAGCCAGGTGTTGCGCCAGCGCCTGGCGGTGCAGAGCAACGTGCAGCAGCATCGTCTGGGCGTGCTGTGCGCCCGCGAGCTGCAGGCGCGCTTCACCGTCGAGCAATACTGGCCAGCCAGCAACCAGGTCAATGGCGTACTTGAACAAGGTGGCCAGGCCTGCCACTGGCAAATGCAGCTGCGCCGCACCGGTGTGCGCGATTTGCGGCGGGGTGAATTGCTGCTGTATGCCGACCGCGACCAACGCCTGCCGCTGGGCCAGTACACCGTTTTTCTGGAGCAGCCATGACGGACAAAGGTCGCGTAGCTCCCCCAGCGGGCGAGTATCAGTCCACAAAGCGACGCCAGGCAGGTTTGACCCTGATCGAACTGATGGTGGCCATGGCCCTGACCGCGCTGCTCGGGGTCATGCTCTCGGCGCTGGTCAATGGCTGGCTCAAGGTGCGCGAGCGGTTGCAGGTGAATACGCAGGACTCCAGCGTGCTGGAGTTCTGCCTGGCCCTGGAGCGGCGCTTCGACAGCCCGGTGCTGCGCCAGCTGTACGAGCAGCGCCTGCCCTTGGCCAGTCGCTGGCTAGACTGGCAGGCCGACCGCCAGCAGTTGCTTTGGGTGGCCGCCGCCGCCTTGCCCGAGGCCGAGGGCGGTTCGCGCCTGCAACGCCAGCGTCTGCGTTTCGATGCGCGCGACCAACGCCTGCTGCTGGAAACGTCGGCGGATCTGTACGCCGCCAGCGAGCCGCGCTGGGAATTGCGCGAGCAACTGCCGCAGGTCAGCGCGATCAATGTGCTTTACCACCAGGGTGGCCGCTGGCTGCCCTGGCCCTCCGACCAACCCGCGCACCCAGGTCGTGGCGTGCGCCTGGAATTGCAGCGTGATGGAGCACCGTATGTCTGCACCTTTGTTCTCCCCTGGGGGCGCTCATGAAGTTTGAATGGCGCCGAACTGCGCCAGTTCGACCCTGGTTGTTGCTGCGCCCGGGTGAGGTCTGGGATTGGTTGCTGGTCGAGGTGGGTAGCGCCCATCGCCAAGGGCAGGGTGAGCCCCCGGCGAACTTGCAGGCACGGGTGGCGCTGATCGTTCCCGGGGAATGCTCTAGCCAGTTTCAACTGGCGGCACCGCCGGGTCTCAAGCGTGACGAGTGGCCGCTTTTGCTGGAAGACCGCTTGCTGCAGAACCCGGATGAAATCCTGTGTGCTTGCCTCTCGCGTCAGGCGGGGCAGTTACGCCTGATGGCGGTAGAGCGGCAGTTGCTGGGGCCATGGCGTGAGCAATGTGCCGAATGGGGCCTGCAGGTGGATTGCTGCTGGGCCGAGTTCCAGTTGCTGCCGACGCCCGAGCCGGGCAGTGCCTGGCAGTGGCAGCGCACGCCGGAATTAGTGCTGTGCAAAGGGCGGGTGGAGGACGGGCCGGAGCATTGGTTGGCCTGGCCCACTGCCTTTGGCGAGCTGCCTCGGCAACCTTGGTCGGGTCTGTCCCAGAGGGTTATGTCCGGTCCTTGGCCAACTGCCTTGGCACCGCTCGACAACCTGCCCAGCCTGCTCGATCAACCCCGTCACCCGCGCTCGCTGCCGGGAATGTCGCGGCAGCAGCTGCGCCTGCTTGCGGCGTGCCTGGTGTTGGCCTGCATTTGGGCCGGCCTGTGGCTGACCCAGCAATGGCGCCAGGTGCAGACCTGGCGTGCGCAGGTAATGGCGGTCACCGGTGAACAGGCCAGCCCCCGGCATGCGGCGCAGGCTCTCAAGCGCCTGCGGCAAAGCCAGCTGCAACAGCAAGTGTGCGAACGGCAACTCGAAGACCTGCAGGCACGTTTGCAAGCCTGGTTGCGCCAGCATCCCACCTGGCGGCTGCAGGCCGCGCGTTTCGATGGGCAACGCTGGCACCTGCGCCTGGACGGCGATGGCGCCGCGCCGCCATGGGCCGAGATGGCCAGTGCAGTTGGCGCTGCTGTGCAGGTACAGAACGGGCAGGTGGTGTTCGACCTGGGAGCGGCCTCATGAATCGGGACTGGATACAGCGGCATCGGCTGTGGTTCGCGTGGGGGCTGATCGGCTTGCTGTTGGCCTTCCTGGTCGTGCGCGAAGGCTTGGCGCAGTGGCGTCAGCTCAGCCAGTGGCGTGAGTTGGCAATGCAGGCTGCAAGCTTGCAGGGTGGCCCGGGCGTGAGCCTGGAGCGCCTGCGGCAGTCAGCCCAGTCGCGGCAAATCGAACTGGCCGATGTGGATGTGCAAGGCAAAAGCTGGCAACTGCGGGGGCAGGTGGCGGATGAGCGCGTGTTGCAGGGTTGGTTACAGAGCCTGCGTGCGGAAGGGGCGCAACCATTGCAGTGGGGGCTGGAGCAGGATGCCAAGGGACTGCGGTTTGAGTTGGTGATGCAACCATGAGCCGTCGCGTGCTGCTGTGGTGCGGGTTGGTATTCACGCTGACCCTGTTGGTCGAGTTACCGGCTGCCTGGGTGACGCGCGGCGTTGGCCTGTCGGCACTCGATGTCAGCGGCAGCGTGTGGCAAGGCCAGGCCCAGCAACTGGGGCCGGTTGGGCCACTGCGCTGGACGTTGCAGCCATGGCGCATGCAGGCCAACGCACAGATTGGTTTCCAGGGCCAAGCCTGGCAGGTGCGCGCCGAAGGCTGGCCCTGGCGTTGGCAATTGGAGGCCGCCGCTTTGACGCCTCAGGCGACGGCGCTGACGGATTACCGCCTGGCCGGGCAGTGGCAAGGCGCGCTGCGCATGCAGGGTTCGGGGCGCCAGTGTCGAAGCAGCGAGGGGCGGGTGAGCGTGACGGATCTGGCCTTGAGTGAGCCGTGGTCGCTGGGGTTGGGGCAGGGCTGGGTGGAGATGGATTGCTCTGCTGGGTGGCGCTTGCGTGGGCTATTGGTGCAGCAGGGGGAACATGAGTTGAAGCTGGAAGCGGACCTGGAGAAGCGCAGGGCGCGAGTGATGTTCAATTTGCAGGATGGGTCAGCGCTGATGCCGTTGCTGCGTGGCGCACAGTGGCTGGGGCCGCAAGTGCTGACGGGGCAGCGGGAGGTGCGTTGGTAGGACGGGGGATTGGGTCAGGGCTACCATGTGTTCGCCATGACAGGTGCAGCGCCTATGAGATCGAGCGCCGCCCGCGCGGCGCATCGCGGGCAAGCCCGCTCCCACATCTGTTTCGGGCCAGTTACTCCTGTACCGCCAACAGGGACCGCCTTGTTGGCATGGCGATGCATCGGCGGAAGCCAATAGGGGCATGGCGATGCATCGGCGGAAGCCAATAGGGGCATGGCGATGCATCGGCGGAAGCCAATAGGGGCATGGCGATATTTCTCGGTGGGCGCTGATGCCGCTCCACCGGTCTCCAGTCATGCACCAAGGCGGATCCTGTTGGCGGTACAGGAGTAACTGGCCCGAAACAAATGTGGGAGCGGGCTTGCCCGCGATGCGCCGCGCGGGCGGCGCTCGATCTCACAGGCGCCGAACATCCCAAGGCAGGCACCAAGGCGGATCCTGTTGGCGGTACAGGAGTAACTGGCCCGAAACAGATGGACTGCCCCCTAAAAGTTGGACAGTTCTATGCTGCAGCCTGAGCCCTGTACTCAACAGGGCTCAGGCCATTGAGCTTCAGTTTGATGCGGTCATGGTTGTAGTAGCGGATGTACTCGTCCAGGCCCGCTTTCAACTCATCGACACTCTCAAAGCGCTTCAGGTAGAAAAATTCAGACTTGAGCGTACCGAAGAAGCTTTCCATGGCCGCGTTGTCCAGGCAATTGCCCTTGCGCGACATGCTCTGTTTCACGCCTCGCCCACGGAGCTTGTGACGATACTGAGCCTGCTGGTAATGCCATCCCTGATCTGAATGCAGCACAAGCTTCGGCTTCTCTCCCAAGCAGTCGAGGGCCTTGTCGAGCATGTTCCCAACCAGGCTGTAGCAAGGACGTTTGGCCGTTTCGTACGCCACGATTTCACCGTTGTACAAATCCATAACCGGCGAGAGATAGAGCTTCTGTTGCGCCACCTTGAATTCAGTCACGTCGGTCACCCACTTCTGATTAGGTCGTTGGGCAACAAAATTTCGCTCTAGCAAATTCGCCGCCACCTTGCCGACAACACCACGATAGGAACGGTATTTCTTAGGCCGTACCACTGACTTCAACCCTTGCTCAGCCATCAGTCGTTCAACGACCTTCTTGTTCACCAGCTTGTCCTTTCTTATCACGAGCGCAACGCGGCGATAGCCGTACAGCCCTTTGTGCTCGTGATAGACACGATGTACCAGTTCTTTGAGCGCCGCATGCCTGTCCGGCTTCTGCTGAGCCTTGAGCTGATAGTAGAAGGTGCTGCGCGCCAGCCCGACTACCCGCAGTAGGTCAGGCAAAGGAAATCTGCGCTTGAGTTTGGCGACGATTAAGACTTTTTCGTCCGTGTTCGCTCCTGTTCCTCCCGCATGGCCTTGAGCTCCTTTAGGACAGCGTTCTCCATGCGCAGGTACTCAAGCTCAGCCATCAGCTGCTCTCGAGGCGTTTGCGCATCGTCGGTATTGGTGGGCTTGGCTGGCTTGATTTTTTTTGACACGTTGATTGGCTTTCTTTGCTTGATGACAGTAGGCGAGACAGGACTGCCACTGTAGTACTGCCGCTGCCAAATGCCTATCTGAGATGATTGTCCCAGGTCAAAGTGCGCAGCAGTTTGGCGCAGGGAAAGGCGATGCTCATGCATGTAACTCAGCACCTGCCGCTTGAAGTCCTCGGTATAGCGCCGTGCATGTGAGCCTGGGCTGATGCTGCGTCTCAACTGGTAGCTGGCAACCCAGCGTCGCAACAGGCTGAAATCGATGCCAAAGTTTCGAGCTACCGTACGGAAACCGTTGCTGCCATCCAAATAGGCAGTGATTGCTGTGAGCTTGAACTGCTCAGTGTACTTGGCCATGAATCCCCCAAGGGTTGGATTGGTGTCCAACTTCTTGGGGGCAGTCCACAGATGTGGGAGCGGGCTTGCCCGCGATGCGCCGCGCGGGCGGCGCTCGATCTCACAGGCGCCGAACATCCCAAGGCAGGCACCAAGGCGGATCCTGTTGGCGGTACAGGAGTAACTGGCCCGAAACAGATGTGGGAGCGGGCTTGCCCGCGATGCGCCGCGCGGGCGGCGCTCGATCTCACAGGCGCCGAACATCCCAAGGCAGGCACATCCGTGCCTCACCCCTTACTCCGCCTTACCCCCCTGCACACTGGAAACCCACTGCTCACTGCGGCTATGCCCACTGGTCCGCAACAGCCCCAGGTCCAGCGCATTTTCGCCATCCGCCGCGCCTTTGCCCTTGGCCATCTCGGCAATCGCCGTGCCCAGGTCCACCGGCGAATTGGACGCATCGACCGACACATCCCGACGATAATCGTTGCCACTCAGGGTTTCCCGGCTCACCGAGCTGGCATCGAGCGCGACCGTGCCCTTGGCCGACTGCAGCCGCGCGCCAACCAGCTGGGCATCACCGCCCACTTTCAGCGCGATACCGTCGCTGCCCTTGAGTACCGCCTGCTGCCCCACGCTGTCACGCTGCACATGCGACACCTGAAGGCTCAAGGTCGGCGAGAAGCCCGGGTCGGCCTTGCTCAAGGCCGACCCGGCTTTCTCCTTCACCTTGCCACCCAGTGGCCCGGCCAGCGAGGTGGCGGCGTTGACATAGCCCTGCGGGTTTTTCTCCTGGCTCAAGCGTGCATCGCCCTCCACCGTCAAGGTGTCGACGCTGTCCTTGCGGCTGGCGATGCGCAGGTCGCCAACGATCGCGCCGGTGATGCGCCCGGCTTCCAGGCTGGCGCCTTCGATGCGGGTATCACCCCGGCCTTGCAGGTCGATGGTTTCGGCGCGCAGGTTGCTGGCGTTCCAGGTCTGGTTGTCGCGCTTGTCCAGCCCGACCTTGGCCCGGCCATGCAGGCCACGGGTGTCGGTGCTGCCTGCGGTCATGTTGAAACCGGCACCGGCGGTGATCTCGAGATTGTTGCGCTGCTCCTGATTGGAGGAGGCTTCGATCAGCATGCCGCCGCTGGACGCGTTGAGCGCGATCTGTTCGGCGGATGCCTGCAGGCCCTCCAGGTGCAGGGCGATGTCCTCGCGAGCCGCGCTGCTGAGGGTCAGCTTGCCGGCACTGGCGAACTGGGCATCGACGGCCTGACGGGCGTTTTCGTCCTGCTTGCCATGGGTGAAATGGCCACCGATGCCGCCGCCTTTGGCCTCGCCCATCTTGGCTGCCAGCTCCAGGCCACCGCCAAGTTTGCCGCCGTGGGCCCGCTGGGTGTCGCTGCCTGCCTTGACCTGCAGCAAGCCATCGCTGTGCAGGCGAATATCGCCCACCTTGGCTTCCCGACTGCCGATACGGGTGCCCTCCAACAGCAGATCACCCGCGCTGCTCAGGCGGACTGCCCCCTTGGCGTCGATCTGTGCCACTTGCGCCTTGGCTTGCACGGCTTGCAGCTGCGCGTGGTCAAGGTAGCCTCGGGCATCGAAGCCGGTGCTGCCGGGGCGGTTGCCGACCTTGGCCCACGCATTGCCGTCGAGCTGGCGAGTCATCTCCTCGGTGCGGTCGTTGGCCTGGGGCAGCGACAGGTTGCCTTCACTGTGGATGACCACCTCGCCTTCGCCCCCCTCGATGCGGGTCCCCTCATATCGACCATCGCTACCCAGCTGGACCTGAATACCCTGTTGGCCATAAAGGCTGCCCGGAACTGCGGTGCTGGCCGTTGCCTGCTTGCCCAGCGAACCCCCCTTGCCCGCGCCGCGGGCGTTCAGGTCACTGCCGGAGCTGGTGTCGACGCGCAAGTCACCGCCAAAGGCCAGGCGCTCCACGCTGTCCTCCCGGGTATTTTCGGCGGCGCGCATGCTGTGCCGTTGCGCATCGATCTGCAGTTGGCCGCGGTTGGCACGCCAAGCGGTACCCTGGTCATCGATGACCTCGGCCTTGACCTGGACGTGTGCGCCAGACAGCTCGCTGACCTGAGCAAAGCCTCGACGCTGGTTTTCCAGGCGCTTGAGGTGCTCGAGGGTCATGTCGGCACCAACGCTGGGTGCCACCATGGCGTCTTCGGGCGATGCCTGCTGGAAGCGCGCGGCCTCCTCGCCCAGCACCAGCCGCTCGATCGGCCGGGTCAGGTCACGGTACTCGACGCTGGCGCCGAGGCTGCCGGACCACTCGCTGCGAAGTTCTTTGCGTTCATAGGTATCGAGCACAGCACGGTTGTCGATGCGCCTGGCGCTCACTTTGAGGGTATCTCCGGCAGTGACGCGTGCCGCTTCGGTCACCAGCTCGTCAGCATCGACGCTCACGTTGCCACTGGCCTGCAGTTCGCTGCGTTGGGCCTTGCTGTCGCGCTCGGTCACCACGGTGCTGTTGTGATGGCCTTCGAACAGGCTGCCCAGGCGATCGATGCCGCCGGTGACGGTCAAACCGCCGCCGCTCTGGCGAGTGCTGGTGGTCGATTCGCGCTCATTGCCGGTGGCGCCGAGCGTCACTTGCCTGGCCTTCACATCGAGGTCGCCCGCAGCGGCCTGGACCTTGGAACCCTTCACTTGCAGGTGCCCCCCGCTGCCCAGGCCAACGGTAGCCCCCTTCAGCTCGCTGGCGACTTGGGCGGTTTCGCGCACATTTTCGCTGCCGGTGGTCACTTCATAGGCCACGCCCGCCGCATACTGGCGAGACTCCGGCTTGCCGTCTTCGGCTTGCTGGGTTTGCCGGGCACTGGCAGTCAAACCCCATTGCTGATCACGGCTTTCGCTTTCCTTGACCGCTTGCGCACTGCCGATCAGCAGATCGCCCTTGGCTTCGACCTGCAAGTGCGCGCCAGCCTCGACCTTGGCGCCCTGGATGCGCATCTCTTCGGCACTGGCCAGGCGCAGGTTGCTGGACGAACTGACATCGCTGACCAGCACTTGCTGTTCACGTTTGGTGCTCTGCTGATCATTGCCGAACAGGCCGAACAGCTTGCTGTCGCTGTTGCGCTCGGTGGACCGGCTACTGCCATGGTCCGCTTCGATCGCCAGCGCGCCCTTTTCGCTGTAGAGCACGGCATCTTTTTTACCGTACACGGTGCTGCCCTTGATGCTGACCTGGTCGGCATGGCCATTCAGCTTGCCATCCGCAGTGACGCTGCTGCCGGCAACGCTCTGGCCCTCGGTGTCGTTGCCCTTGCGATTGCCGAAGAAGGTGCCGGAGACCAGGTCGCCCCGGTAGTTGCCGTCGTTGCTGCGGTGCTGCAGGGTGGTGGTGCCGACCTCGACCTGCTTGGCATTGAGGTCCATGTCGCCGCGGCTATGCAGGTTGCTGCCCTCGACCTTGAGTGTGTCCTTGGCGTTGACTGTCATGCGCTGGGCGCTCAGCGAGCTGGGCCGAGCGGTTTCGGTGTACTGGTCGGTATCGCTGTCGCCGCGCCAGAGGTCCTTGCGGTGACGCACCTGTTGCTTGAATTGCTTGCTGTCGATACCGGCCGCGATGTCCAGGTTGGCACCGCTGTCGAGGGTCATGTCACCCCCTGCCTTGACCTCGGCGGCGACCAGTCGCATGTCGGCGCCGGACTGCAAGGCAATGCTGTCGCTGCCCTGCAGTTGCACACCCCGTTGCTGGCGCTCGGTGGTAGTGCTTTCACGGCTATAGGTTTCGCGGGTGATGAACAGAAACTTCTTATTCCAGCTGTCGCGGTCGTGGTTGATGGTTTCGCGGGTCTTGGCGTCCAGGGTGAGTTTCTTGCCGGCCTTGGCCTCGATGCGCTCGGCCTTGCCATCGACAGCGCTCAATGTCAGGTCATCGGCGGCGGTCAGAAGCAAGGTGCCTTGTTCAGTGTTTAGTTCGGCAGGGTTGGCGGCTTCGCCGCTGATGTCCAATGAGCCGGCCGAGTGAATGACAATGCCGTTGTCGGCCTTTACCTTCGAGCCCATGCGCACGCCTGCACCTTCGGCAGTGCTCACCACGCGAATGCGCCCGGCGCGCATGGCACCGAACAGCTTGGCGTCGATGCTCGACGGGGTGCCCGGCAGGTGCTCGAGCACCTGGCCGTCGGCATGAGCGATGCGATTGCGGCCAACGGTCACGTTGAGGTCACCCTTGGCCATGAGCAGGCCTTGCTGGTCCACCTTCGGGGCAATCAGATCAAGCGCGCCCTCGGCATTGCTCTGTCCGCCCTGAAGCACTTGCAATGTGCCGCTGGCATTCAGTGAGTTGAAATGGCGCAGCTGTTCTTCCTGCAATTCGGGCGTGCCGACCACGAACCCTGCGCGGGTGGTGTTGATGAAACTGCCGCCATTGAGGGTGATACCGTTGGGGTTGGCGAGGATGTAGTCGGCAGGGCGGCCGAAGATTTCCTGCGGGCCTTCGATCAGCGAGGCGTTGCGGCTGACCACTTCATTGAGAATGGTCGACGCTGCCTGGCCCCGGAACTGCGGGTTGGCGGCCAATGCGCCGGCCAGTTGCGACTGACCTGGCTGCAGGGCGTTGTTCAATACCACACCGGGGCGGGCAACGTTGTAGTCGAGAAACTGGTTGTGCGACAGGCCACTGGCATTGGGCGCTACGATGTCGATCACCGGTACGCCATGGTCATTGTTGATGATCGGGGTGCCTGCCGGGCCGCTGGCGGCCTCCAGCCCACCCTGCGCGAAAGCGCTTGCGGGGCTGAGCAATGCGAGGAAGATGGCCCAGCGCAAGGTATCCGGGCGGCTAGACGGTAACGGCGAGAGTGTCTGCATGTTCTCGTTCTCTTTGTTGTGGGTGAATCAGATGCTCAGGGTGCACTCCAGTACCCAGAAGCCAGGCTCCAGACGGGAGCGGGGCAGGTCGCTGGTGTAGAGGGCGCGTTGGTAGTCGAGCCGCAGCCGGGCGTTTGTCAGGCTCAGTTCGATGCCGGCGGCTGTGCCAGCCAGGCGTTGCGAAGGCTTGCCCGTGGCGGGCCGGGTCCAGCCCACATCCAGGCCGAGGTAAGGGCGTATCTGCAGGGGGTGGGCCCAGTTCGCCGGTAGCGGCTGGCTCAAGGTATTGCGCCAGGTCGCGCCGCTGGCGCCGGAGTAGGTGCTCAGGCGAAAGCCCCTTACGCTCGAGTCGTCGCTGACCAGTAACTGCTCGATGGCCGGCAACGCGTGTTCGCTGTACTGCAAGGCCAGCTCGCTTTGCCAGCGCCAAGCTGTGCCAGGCGGGCCCTGGCGCAGGTGCAGCAGGCTGGCGCGGTACTTGCGAAAGTCCGGGCGCAGGCGTTCGGCACCCAATGGCCCCTCGTCGGCAGCGAACCAGTCCAGGCCCTGGGCAACGCCCAGGTACCCGTTCCATAAACCGCCTTCCAGCCACAGTAGGTTGATGCCAGCCTCGACGCTGGTGAGGGTTGGGCTCTGCTGGGTGACGACGGCACCGGCGCTGCGGTTGACCAGTTGCTTGCGGTCCAGCCGCGTGCTGGCGCTGAGCAGGCCTTGCTGGTTGCGCCACAGCACCCGCTCGATGCTCAGGCCTTGGTAGCTGCTGCTGCCGTCGCTGCTCTGCCGGCTGTGCGGCAGTGGCGCATCGTAGCTCAGTTGGCTGGCGTTGAGGGCAAAGGTCCAGGGGCCATAGGGGATGCTGTAGTACACCGTGATGCCTTGCACCTGGCCGGGGGCGTGCAAGACGCTGGACAGCAATGTCACGCGCAGGTCGTCATTTAGCCCGAGCGGGCTGTCCAGGCCGAGGCCCAGGTTAAGGCGGTGGCGGCCGGTCAGCTCACTGCCACGGTTATCCAGGCGGCTGTCCAGGTGCCAGCGTGAGCCGACCGTGTGCGGTTGCAGTACAACCTGGGTACCGCCATGCAATTCGCCGGGCAGCAGGTCCATGCTTAGGTCGTAGGCACGCAGGCGATTGAGTTGGTCGAGACCTTGTTCGAGGTCGGGCAGGTACAGCGGTTGGCCCACTACGCCAGGGAAGGCGCTCTGCAACGACAGCGGCAATGCGGGGCCGGAAAGTTCGATGGATTCGACGAAGCCTTCGACGATGACGATGTCCAGTGGTGCGTCATCGCCAGGCTGGCGGCGCAGGTAGGGACGGCTGGTCGGGAACCCCGCACTGACGTACAGCTGGGTGATGCCCTTGAGCAGGTTATTGATGTCGTTGATGCCCATGCAGGGCAGCAGCCACTTGCGTAGCGCGGGCTCGAGCGCCTGGTCTGCAAGTTGGCGGTTGCCGATGATGCGCACGCCGGAGACGGCCCAGCACTGATCGCCGACCGACTGGACAGTTGCCTGCTCATGGCGCTCGGGTACAGGCGGCTGTTGCCAGCGCTTGAGCCGCTGTTGCTGTTCGAACTGCCGCAGGGATTGCTGCTGGTCGCGCAGTTGCAGGCTGGCAGGGTCGTCAGCCAGGACCGTGTGGGAGATCAGCATGCCAGCCAGGCAACCGGCGAGCAGCCTGCTGGCGGCGTGAAGGAGTCGGCATTGCATCAGGCACCCTCGCAAATGGCGTACGGGTTACGTACTCGTTTGCGTGGATGCTAAGAACTCAAGCCGTCGGTTGGATGCAGTCCCTGGCCTAAGCAGGATGTAGGGCAGGTGTGTATTTGAAGTATGAAACGTCCTACAAGCTCAATCTGAATGCAGGACTATCAAGGGCGAATCTCGATCAGGGTGCCGTCGCGGACCAGGTCCCAGACTTCCTGCATGTCGCGGTTGCGCATGGCGATGCAGCCGTCAGTCCAGTCGAGGGTGTGGAAGTACCACTCAGGGTAGTTCTCGTCGATCGGCGTGCCGTGGATCATGATCATGCTGCCAGCGCTCCAGCCTTCGCGGTTGGCGCGGGCGGCGTCGCTGATGTTCGGGTAGGTGATGTGCATGGCCAGGTTGAAGCGGTCGCTTTCCTTGCGCCAGTCCAGCCAGTACAGGCCTTCAGGGGTCTTCTTGTCGCCCTCGCGTTCCTTGGCACCCTTGGGCTGCTTACCCAGGGAGATGCGGTAGGTCTTCAGCGGTTCGCCGCGGCTGATCAGCTGCAGGCGGCGCTCGGACTTGATCACCAGCACCTTGTCGATCAGCGGCTGCATGGCCGCTTGGGATTGCGACTGGGCCGGCACTGGCGGTTGCGGCTTGCGAATGATGACTTCGGTGAAGGCCGCCTGGGACACCGTGGTAACGCAAAGGCAGAAAAGGGCGAACAACCAACGCATGAAGCAGTACCTGCGAGCTTAAGTGGTGGGCGAAACATTCATCGGCGGCAGGTATTCATGGCCAATCGGGTAGTGCTGCCTGATGCGGTCGCGATAATAGCATTCTAGTGTGCGAGTGACGGTGCGGAAAGCCAGCTCGCCCCACGGGATTTCGTGTTCCTCGAACAACCGCACCTCCAGGCTTTCGACGCCGACGGCAAAATCCAGGTCGGCCAGCTCGGCACGGAAGAACACATGCACCTGGTTGATGTGCGGCAGGTCGAACAGCTGGTACAGGGCCATGTCGCCGACCCGGGCGCAGGCTTCCTCGTCGGTTTCGCGACGGGCGGCCTGGTCGAGTGTCTCGCCGTTTTCCATGAAGCCCGCCGGTAGCGTCCAGAAGCCGCGGCGCGGCTCGATGGCGCGACGGCACAGCAGCACCTGGCTGCCCCAGGTGGGCAACACCCCGGCGACGATGTTGGGGTTCTGGTAGTGAACAGTCTGGCAAGACTCGCAGACGAACCGCAGGCGGCTGTCGCCCTCGGGAATCTGCTGAATGACTGGCTGGCCGCACGCGCTGCAAAATTTCATGCTTTTCTTCCCTCTTGACGGGGTTATCTTGGCGCGCCAGGCGGGGCTGCCGCAAGCGCACGGGGCTTGGGTGCTTCGCGGCTTTGGTGCATCATGCAAGGCAGGCCTTGGAAACGAGAGTGCGCAATGCTGGACGAGCTACTTCGCCGTATGAGCAACCACCAACCCGCTTCACTGGAAACCGACCGACGGTTCCCCGAGGCGGCGGTACTTTTGCCCATCACCCGCAGCGAAGCGCCCGAGCTGGTCTTGACCCTGCGTGCCAAGGGGTTGTCGACCCACGGCGGTGAAGTCGCCTTTCCTGGTGGCCGCCGTGACCCGGAAGACCCGGACCTGGTGTTTACCGCGCTGCGCGAAGCCGAAGAAGAAATCGGCTTGCCGCCCGGCCTGGTGGAAGTGATCGGCCCACTCAGCCCGCTGATTTCCCTGCACGGCCTGAAAGTGACCCCGTTCGTCGGCTTGATCCCGGATTTCGTCGAATACCGCGCCAATGACGCTGAAATCGCGGCAGTCTTCAGCGTACCGCTGGAATTCTTCCGCCAGGACCCGCGTGACCACACCCACCGTATCGATTACCAGGGGCGCAGTTGGTACGTGCCCAGCTACCGCTACGGCGAGTACAAGATCTGGGGGTTGTCGGCGATCATGATCGTCGAGCTGGTCAACCTGTTGTATGACGCCGGTATCAGCCTGCATCAACCCCCCGAGCGCTACATCGAAATCTGAGCGGCGCACACCCCGCCGTCTGCGTGAACCTCTGAGGAGCAAACATGAAATACCGCCTGGGCGACCATCGGGTCGAATGCCACCCCACCAGCTGGGCCGCACCCAATGCCACCCTGATCGGCAAGGTGCGCCTGCAGGCCCGTGCCAGCGTGTGGTTCGGTGCGGTACTGCGGGGGGACAACGAACTGATCGACATCGGCGAGGACAGCAATGTCCAGGACGGTACGGTGATGCACACCGACATGGGCTCGCCGCTGACCCTGGGCAAGGGCGTGACCATCGGCCACAACGCCATGCTGCATGGCTGCTCGGTCGGCGATTACAGCCTGATCGGCATCAACGCCGTCATCCTCAACGGCGCGCGTATCGGCAAGCACTGCATCATCGGCGCCAACGCGCTGATCCCGGAAGGCAAGGAAATTCCTGATGGCTCGCTGGTGATGGGCTCGCCGGGCAAGGTGGTGCGCGAGCTGACCGAGCAGCAGATGCGCATGCTCGAAGCCAGCGCTGCGCACTATGTACACAATGCCGAGCGTTATGCGCGGGAGCTGGTGCTTGACGATGAGTGACGTAGCCGTAGAGCGGCCGGTGGCTTCGCCGTGCGTGAGCATTTGCGCACTGGACGAGCAGGATATCTGTACCGGCTGCCAGCGTACCGTGGCCGAGATCGGCCGCTGGGGAAGGATGGACAATACCGAGCGCCGGGCGGTGCTCAAGCTGTGCCATGAGCGGGCAGTGGCTGCAGGATTGATTATCGGGGCGTGATTTTGCGCTGGCTTCTTCGCGGGTAAAGCGCAGCGGCGCACCGCCGCTCCCACAGGTTCGGCGTTGCTCTCGAGGGCGGTGCGATCCCTGTGGGAACGGGTTTACCCGCGAAGAAGCCAGCGGTAATCTGTCAGGCTTGCCCACAGACAACCTGCCCATGTTCTATCTCATTGCCTATATCAGTAGCGTAGTGCTGATCAACTACGCCTTCTCCAGCGCCCCGCACCTGGACATCATCTGGTCCTGCTGGGGCGGCCTGGTGTTCATTCTGCGCGACATGGTGCAGACCCGCTTTGGCCATGGCGCGCTGATTGCCATGCTGCTGGCCCTGGTGCTGTCGTACGCCACCTCGGAGCCGGCCATTGCCTTGGCCAGCGCCACCGCGTTCTTCGTCTCCGAGCTGATCGACTGGCTGGTGTTCAGCATCACTCGCCGGCCGCTGCGTGACCGCCTGTGGCTGAGCTCGGCGCTGAGCATTCCGGTGGATACCTTCATCTTCTTCGGCATGATCGGTGCGCTCACACCGGCGGTGATCGGCACCGCCATGGCGTCTAAATTCGCCGGTGTCACGGCCGTCTGGCTGGCCATGGCATTTCGTGCGCGGCGGGCCGCTGTCGCGGGCTGATGGTGTAGAATATTGGTCCTTTTTCAGCGGGTCGTGCCAAAGCCTGGTGCGGCCCCGGACGCCTTCGAGGACCTGAAATGACCCGTATCGGAACCCCATTGTCGCCAACCGCGACCCGTGTGCTGCTCTGCGGCTGTGGCGAGCTGGGCAAGGAAGTGGTGATCGAGCTGCAGCGCCTGGGCGTCGAAGTGATCGCCGTCGACCGCTACGCCAATGCCCCGGCGATGCAGGTGGCGCACCGCAGCCACGTGGTCAACATGCTCGATGGCGTTGCCCTGCGGGCAATCATCGAAGCGGAAAAACCGCACTACATCGTTCCGGAAATCGAGGCCATCGCCACCGCCACGCTGGTCGAGCTGGAGAGCGAAGGCTTCAACGTGGTGCCGACCGCACGCGCCACCCAGCTGACCATGAACCGTGAGGGCATTCGCCGCCTGGCGGCCGAAGAGCTGGACCTGCCAACCTCGCCGTACCACTTCGCCGACACCTTCGAGGACTACGCCAAGGCCGTGGCCGACGTCGGCTACCCCTGTGTGGTCAAGCCGGTGATGAGCTCTTCGGGCAAGGGCCAGAGCCTGCTGCGCAGCGATGCCGACCTGCAGAAGTCCTGGGACTACGCCCAGGAAGGCGGCCGTGCCGGCAAGGGCCGGGTGATCATCGAGGGCTTCATCGACTTCGAATATGAAATCACCCTGCTGACCGTGCGCCATGTCGGCGGTACCACCTTCCTCGAACCGGTGGGTCACCGTCAGGAGAAGGGCGACTATCAGGAATCCTGGCAGCCGCAAGCCATGAGCGCGAAAGCCCTGGCCGAGTCGCAGCGCGTGGCCAAGGCGGTCACCGATGCACTGGGTGGTCGTGGCTTGTTCGGCGTGGAGTTGTTCGTCAAGGGCGACCAGGTGTGGTTCAGCGAAGTCTCGCCGCGCCCGCATGACACTGGCCTGGTGACCCTGATTTCCCAGGACCTGTCGCAGTTCGCCCTGCACGCCCGCGCCATTCTCGGTTTGCCGATTCCGGTAGTGCGCCAGTTCGGGCCATCGGCTTCGGCGGTGATTCTGCCGGAAGGCCAGTCGCAGCAGACCAGCTTCGCAAATCTGGGCGCAGCCCTGAGCGAGCCTGACACGGCGATTCGCCTGTTCGGCAAGCCGGAAATCAATGGCACCCGTCGCATGGGTGTGTGCCTGGCACGTGATGAATCGGTCGAAGCGGCGCGGGCCAAGGCGACCCGTGCTTCGCAGGCGGTCAAGGTCGAATTCTGATCCGAGATTGTACGGGGCTGCTGCGCAGCCCATTCGCGGGACAAGCCCGCTCCCACAGGAGACCGCGCAAGCCAATGCAGATGCGATCCCTGTGGGAGCGGGCTTGGGCCGCAAAGCGGCCCCAATCACTTACAGCTCGGTATTGCGGGTTTCCTTCAGGCACAGCACGGCAATCAGGCTGATCACAGCCGCCGCTGACACATAGCCCCCCACCCAGCTCAACCCACCCATGCTCACCAGCTTCTGGGCAAAGAACGGTGCCGCCGAGGCCCCGACGATGCCGCCCAGGTTGTACGCCGCCGAAGCGCCGGTGTAACGCACGTGGGTCGGGAACAGCTCAGGCAGCAGCGCCCCCATTGGTGCAAAGGTCACGCCCATCAGGAACAGCTCGATGGCCAGGAACAGCGCCACACCCGTGGTCGAACCCGAGGTCAGCAGCGGTTCCATGGTGAAGCCCGAAGCCACCGCCAGCAGGCCGCCGACGATCAGCACCGGCTTGCGCCCGTAGCGGTCGCTCAGCCAGGCCGAAAGCGGTGTGGCCAGGGCCATGAACACCACGGCAAAGCACAGCAGGCCGAGGAAGGTCTCGCGGCTGTAGCCCAGCGTGGTCACGCCATAGCTGAGCGAGAACACCGTCGAGATATAGAACAGCGCATAGCACACCACCATGGCGGCTGCGCCCAGCAGGGTTGGCATCCAGTATTTGCCGAACAGGTCCACCACCGGCATCTTCACGCGTTCGTGACGTGCAACCGCCTTGGCAAATACCGGGCTTTCCTCAAGCTTCAGGCGCACATACAGCCCCACCATCACCAGGGCGGCACTGAGCAGGAACGGAATGCGCCAGCCCCAGTCACGGAACTGCTCGTCACTGAGCAGCATGGCCAGGGTCAGGAACAGGCCGTTGGCCGCAAGGAAGCCGATCGACGGGCCAAGTTGCGGGAACATGCCGAACCAGGCGCGTTTGCCCTCCGGCGCGTTCTCGGTGGCCAGCAGTGCCGCGCCGCCCCATTCGCCACCCAGGCCCAGGCCTTGGCCGAAGCGCAGCAGGCAGAGCAGGATTGGCGCCCATACGCCGATGCTGTCATAGCCTGGCAGCACGCCGATCAGCGTGGTCGAAACGCCCATCAGCAGCAACGAGGCGACCAGGGTCGACTTGCGCCCGATGCGGTCGCCGAAGTGGCCGAACAGTGCCGAACCCAGCGGGCGGGCAAGGAAGGCGATGCCGAAGGTGATGAAGGCCGCGAGCATCTGCGCGGTACCCGAGCCGGACGGGAAGAACACCGGGCCGATCACCAGCGCGGCGGCGGTGGCATAGACGTAGAAATCGTAGAACTCGATGGCGGTGCCGATGAAACTGGCAGTGGCGACCCGCGCTGGCGAGTTGACCGGCGCGGCAGGCGCCTCGGCATAGGTGCTGGTTGTCATTTGGTAGGTCCCTAACAGTCTGGTCCGCTCCATGGCATTGTCTGCGGCCTGTGCAGGCCTTGAAGGCAGGCACGGCTTGGCGGACGCCGGAGCGTATTGTTGTTGTGTTCGCGCGACTGGCACCAGCCCAGGAGGGTAGGGGTGGGAGCGGGCACTGTTCGGGGTGTTGAAGCAGGACCGCGGGGCGTGTCAGTGCAGCGGACTGGCCGTGTGGCGCCGGGTGCGGGTAGCGGGCGGAACGGCGGGGCTGGGTAAGCGTGACCCGAGTATAGCTATCGGGTCACGGTCCATACCAGTACCTTGCTGGCACAATTGTCCTCTGTTTCGAGGATTTCCAGGCGATAGCGGCCGATCTTCAGGCAAACGGCGCTTTCCGGAATGCTTTCGAGGGCTTCGGTGACCAGCCCGTTGAGGGTTTTCGGGCCACCGTCACACGGCAGGTGCCAGCCCAGGGTACGGTTGATTTCACGCAGCGAGGCGTTGCCTTCGATGACGAAGGTGCCATCGGCCTGCGGGTGCACATGCGGGTTGTCCAGGCTCTGCTCGTCCTCGAACTCGCCGACGATCTCTTCAAGGATGTCTTCCAGGGTGACGATACCCAGCACCTCGCCATACTCGTCCACCACCACGCCCAGGCGCCGCTGCTGCTTGTGGAAGTTCAGCAGTTGCATCTGCAGCGGCGTGCTTTCTGGCACGAAGTAGGGCTCGTAGCAGGCGCCCAGCAGTTGCTCCAGAGTCAGCTCGGCCTTGGGCAGCAAGTGGCTGATGAGCTTGGTGTTGAGGATCGCTTCGACCTGATTGATGTCGCTGTGATACACCGGCAGGCGAGTGTGCCGGCTGACGATCAGCTGCTCGATGATCTGTGTGATGGGGTCGTCGAGGTTGATGCCATCGACTTCGTTGCGTGGCACCAGGATGTCGTTGACGGTGATCTTGTCCAGCGACTGCAAGCCGTCCAGCAGGCCATGGCGCGGCGCCTCGTGCTCATCGTCTTCGTCGAAGACGTCGTCGTCCTGCGGATGCAAGGCCACTGCCGTGGGCTGCGCGCGGAACGGCCGCAGCATCAGCTTGGCGATGCCATCGAACAGGCAGGCCAAAGGTTGCAGCAGGGCCAGCGGAAACGGGCGCAGGCTCAGGCCAAGGCTGATGAAGGCCTGCGGGTTGCGCCGGGCCAGGCGCCGCGGCAGGAATTCGGCAAACACCAGCAGCGCTGCCACCGCGCCCAGGCCCGCGAGCCAGAAGCCGTGTTCGCCGCTCTGGCGTTGGCCGATCAGGCACGCCAGGCCCAGCACCAGCAGCTTGCCCAGGCTGGAGCACAGCACCAGGGCCTGGGCGGGTAGCGGCGGCGGGGCGTCATCGCCGTTGCGCAGTGAACCATTGAGCTGCAGGCGGGCGGCGTCGACGGCGGTGAACAGTGCCGACCACAGTAGCGCCAGTGCCAGAATGCCGAGTAGCGGTGCGTACGGCAGGGTGTCCATGGGCGGCCGTCAGATATGCAGGATGAATTCGCGGACCAGCTTGCTGCCGAAGTAGGCCAGCATCAGCAGGCAGAAACCCGCCAGGGTCCAGCGGATCGCCTTGTGCCCGCGCCAGCCCAGGCGGGTGCGGCCCCACAGCAGCACGCTGAACACCACCCAGGCCACACAGGCCAGCAGCGTCTTGTGCACCAGATGCTGGGCAAACAGGTTTTCGAGGAACAGCCAGCCGGAAATCAGCGACAGCGAGAGCAGGCACCAGCCCGCCCAGAGGAAGCCGAACAGCAGGCTTTCCATGGTTTGCAGCGGCGGGAAGTTGCGGATCAGGCCGGACGGGTGCTTGTTCTTCAGCTGGCGGTCCTGCAGCAGCAACAGCAGCGACTGGAACACCGCGATGGTGAACAGACCATAGGCCAGGATCGACAGCAGGATGTGCGCGAGGATGCCCGGCTCTTCGTCGATCAGCGGCACGGTGCCGGGCGGGGCGAACTGGGCCAGCAGGGCGGTGACGGCGCCGAGCGGGAACAGCAGCACCAGCAGGTTTTCCACCGGGATGCGCAGGCAGGCCACCAGCGTCAGGGCGATGACCGCCACGGCGATCAGGCTGGCAGCACTGAAGAAGTCCAGGCTCAGCCCCAGCGGGGTGATCAGCTGGAAGAACAGTGCGCCACCCTGGGCGACCACGGCGAGGGCGCCGAGCAGGCCGAGCAGGCGTTTGTCGGCCTTGCGGCCCTGGGCCAGGTAGGTGCCCTGATAGATGGCCGCAGCTATATATAAGACGGCGGCGATCAGGTTGGGGATGAGGCTGGGTGAGGAAACCATAAGTCCTGGTTGCAGAGCCCTGAAAGAGACGGAGTTTGGCATAGATTCCGCTGGTCAAGGAAGACTGAAGGCTTGTGTCGGGGCATTCGCGGGCATGCCCGCTCCCACAGGTACAACACAGGCTCCCACTGTGGGAGCGGGCGCGCCCGCGAAGAGGCCGGAGCAGGCACCGACCATCTCCCAAGGTGTGCGCCGCCGCCGCACTTCGTTATAATCGCCGCCTTGCTGTGCCTGACGGGTGTGCATTTCCCCTCGGGCGCCTGACAAACCTCGGCTTTTACTGGGCCTGAAAGGATCACCATGTTCGAAAACCTGACCGACCGCCTGTCACAGACGCTGCGCCATGTCACCGGCAAGGCCAAGCTGACCGAAGACAACATCAAGGACACGTTGCGCGAAGTGCGCATGGCCCTGCTCGAGGCCGACGTTGCCCTGCCGGTGGTCAAGGATTTCGTCAACAGCGTCAAGGACCGTGCGGTCGGCACCGAGGTATCGCGCAGCCTGACTCCGGGCCAGGCGTTCGTGAAGATCGTCCAGGCCGAGCTGGAAAGCCTGATGGGCGCGGCCAACGAAGACCTCGCGTTGAACGCCGCACCGCCAGCGGTGGTACTGATGGCCGGCCTGCAGGGTGCCGGTAAGACCACCACAGCCGGCAAGCTGGCGCGCTTTCTCAAGGAGCGCAAGAAGAAGAGCGTGATGGTGGTTTCCGCCGACGTCTATCGCCCGGCGGCGATCAAGCAGCTGGAAACCCTGGCCAGCGACATCGGCGTGACCTTCTTCCCGTCCGACATCAGCCAGAAGCCGGTGGCCATCGCCGAAGCTGCGATCCGCGAAGCCAAGCTAAAGTTCATCGACGTGGTCATCGTCGACACCGCCGGTCGCCTGCACATCGACGCCGACATGATGGACGAGATCAAGGCCCTGCATGCCGCAGTCAAGCCGATCGAGACCCTGTTCGTGGTCGACGCCATGACCGGCCAGGACGCTGCCAACACCGCCAAGGCGTTCGGCGAGGCCCTGCCGCTGACCGGTGTGGTGCTGACCAAGGTCGACGGTGATGCCCGTGGCGGTGCCGCGCTGTCGGTGCGCGCCATCACAGGCAAGCCGATCAAGTTCATCGGTATGGGCGAGAAGACCGAGGCCCTCGAGCCCTTCCACCCGGATCGTGTCGCTTCGCGCATCCTCGGCATGGGCGACGTGCTCAGCCTGATCGAGCAGGCCGAGCAGACCATCGACAAGGCCAAGGCCGACAAGCTGGCCAAGAAGCTGAAAAAGGGCAAGGGCTTCGACCTCGAAGACTTCCGCGACCAGCTGCAGCAGATGAAGAACATGGGCGGCCTGGGTGGCCTGATGGACAAGCTGCCGAGCATCGGCGGGGTCAACCTGTCGCAGATGGGCAACGCCCAGGGCGCGGCCGAGAAGCAGTTCAAGCAGATGGAAGCGATCATCAACTCGATGACCCCGGCCGAGCGTCGCGACCCTGACCTGATCAGCGGTTCGCGCAAGCGCCGCATCGCCCTCGGCTCTGGCACCCAGGTGCAGGACATCGGCCGGCTGATCAAACAGCACAAGCAGATGCAGAAGATGATGAAGAAGTTCTCCGCCAAGGGCGGCATGGCCAAGATGATGCGCGGCCTGGGCGGGATGCTGCCGGGCGGCGGCATGCCGAAGCTGTAACCCCTTATTTTGGGTGCCTGCCTTTAAAGAGGCGGGCACCCGGAACCCCCGCTTTGGCGGGGCAACGGCCTCGGATTCCGTGGCTTAACCGGCAAATCTGGGCGGTAGGGCAGGGCTCTGCCGAAAAAGGCATTTGCAAATGTCCGTGTATTCCCCGAGAATATGCGGCCTTTTGGGCACCCGTGTGCCTATTTGGCATTCAGATTTGCAGCACCGACTATAGGAACAATGTTCACATGGTAACCATTCGTCTTGCCCGTGGCGGCTCGAAAAAGCGCCCATTCTACCACCTGACCGTGACCAACTCGCGTAACGCCCGTGACGGCCGTTTCGTTGAGCGCGTAGGTTTCTTCAACCCGATCGCTGCTGGCGCCGAAGTCAAGCTGTCGGTCAACCAAGAGCGCGTCAACTACTGGCTGAGCCAGGGTGCACAGCCGTCTGAGCGCGTTGCTCAGCTGCTGAAGGACGCTGCCAAGGCTGCTGCCTGAGTAGTATGAACGCGACGCCAGAAAAGGCTGACGACCTCATCGTCGTTGGCAAGATTTTTTCGGTTCACGGCGTTCGCGGCGAGGTGAAGGTGTATTCCTTTACCGATCCGATTGAAAACCTGTTGGATTATCCGCGCTGGACGCTTCGGCACGAAGGCAAGGTAAAGCAGGTCGAGCTGGTCAGCGGTCGTGGCTCCCAAAAGGGCCTGGTCGTGAAGTTGAAAGGCCTCGATGATCGTGATGAAGCCCGTCTTCTGAGTGGTCACGAAATCTGCATTGCGCGGAGCCTTTTGCCCAACCTGGCTGCCGACGAGTACTACTGGTACCAGTTGGTGGGTCTGAAGGTCATCAACCAGGACGAACAGCTGTTCGGCAAGGTCGATCACCTGTTGGAGACCGGTGCGAACGATGTAATGGTGGTCAAACCCTGCGCAGGCAGCCTGGATGATCGCGAGCGTCTGTTGCCCTACACGGCGCAATGCGTGCTCGATATCGACCTGGAAGCGGGCGTGATGCGGGTTGAGTGGGACGCGGACTTCTAACCGATGGGTAACCTTCGCGTAGACGTCATCACGCTGTTCCCCGAGATGTTCTCGGCCATCACGGAGTACGGCATTACCAGCCGCGCGGTGAAACAGGGGTTGCTTCAGGTGACTTGCTGGAACCCGCGGGACTACACCACAGATCGCCACCATACCGTGGATGATCGGCCGTTTGGCGGTGGTCCGGGCATGGTGATGAAAATCAAGCCTCTGGAAGACGCCCTGGTTAGCGCCAGGCAAGCGACCGGAGCAGCGGCGAAGGTGATCTACCTTTCGCCACAAGGCCGCAAGCTGACTCAGCAGGCGGTCAAAGGCCTGGCCGAACAGGAATCGTTGATCCTGATCGCCGGTCGTTATGAAGGCATCGACGAGCGCTTTATCGAGGCTCATGTCGATGAGGAGTGGTCGATTGGTGACTATGTGCTTTCCGGTGGCGAGCTGCCGGCCATGGTACTGATCGATGCGGTTACACGGCTGCTGCCCGGAGCTTTAGGGCATGTGGACTCGGCGGAGGAAGACTCTTTCACCGACGGTCTGCTGGATTGCCCGCACTACACCCGACCTGAGGTGTATGCGGATCAGCGTGTTCCCGACGTGTTGCTAAGCGGCAACCATGCACATATCCGGCGATGGCGGATGAAGCAGTCCCTTGGTAGGACCTTCGAACGACGCGCCGATCTTCTGGAAAGTCGCTCGCTTTCTGGAGAAGAGAAGAAGCTGCTCGAGGAATATCTCCGCGAGCGGGACGATAGTTAAACGTATCGATGGTGGATCAAGTATCCATCTTAGGAGCACAGCATGACCAACAAGATCATCCAGCAGCTCGAAGCCGAGCAGATGAACAAGGAAATCCCGACCTTCGCACCAGGCGACACCATCGTCGTCCAGGTTAAAGTGAAGGAAGGTGATCGTTCCCGTCTGCAGGCGTTCGAAGGCGTTGTTATCGCCAAGCGTAACCGCGGTCTGAACAGCGCCTTCACCGTGCGCAAGATCTCCAGCGGCGTAGGCGTTGAGCGTACCTTCCAGACCTACAGCCCGCAGATCGACAGCCTGGCCGTGAAACGTCGTGGTGACGTGCGTAAAGCCAAGCTGTACTACCTGCGCGACCTGTCCGGCAAAGCCGCTCGCATCAAGGAAAAACTGTCCTGAGTACAGTTTGCCCGGTGGCCAAGGCCGCCTAGCGAGAAAAAAGCAGCCTTCGGGCTGCTTTTTTGCTTTCTGAAACCTGTAAACGTGATGGATATGAGCAGCCGAGACCAGGAAATCCAGCGCCGCACCGAGCTGTCGGTGACCCGCGTGACCAAAGCGGTGTTCCCCAACACCACCAACCACCACAACACACTGTTCGGCGGCACGGCGCTGGCCTGGATGGACGAAGTGTCGTTCATCGCCGCAACGCGTTTCTGCCGGCTGCCGCTGGTGACCGTGTCCACCGACCGCATCGACTTCAAGCACCCGATCCCGGCAGGTTCGATCGTCGAACTGGTGGGCACGGTGGTCAAGGTGGGCAATACCAGCTTGCAGGTGCAGGTCGATGTGTTCGTTGAGAACATGTACCTGGATGGCCGCGAGCGGGCGATCCACGGGGTGTTCAGCTTTGTCGCCATCGACGAGGACAAGCGCCCGGTGCCGGTCCTGCCCCAGGCCTGAGCTTTCCTGTACCGGCCCTTTCGCGGGCAAGCCCGCACAGGTACAGCGCAGTGTTCAAATTCTGTGGAGAACCCTGTGGGAGCGGGCTTGCCCGCGAAAGGGCCGGTACAGACAACCTATGAGCTGCTGTGAAACACTAGGCCCAACTTCAACACCCAGCAGCCCTGCATGCCCGCCCTAGACCACCCCCTGATCGACCAGTTCCTCGACGCCCTGTGGCTCGAAAAAGGCCTGTCCGACAACACCCGCACCTCCTACCGCAGCGACCTTGCCCTGTTCAACGGCTGGCTCCAGGCGCATTCGGTAGCGCTGCCCGACGCCGGCCGCGAACTGATCCTTGATCACTTGGCCTGGCGCCTGGACCAAGGTTACAAACCTCGCTCCACTGCGCGCTTTCTCTCCGGGCTGCGGGGCTTCTTCCGCTACCTGTTGCGGGAAAAGCTGGTCGCCGTCGACCCGACCCTGCAGGTCGACATGCCGCAACTTGGTCGGCCCTTGCCCAAATCACTGTCGGAAGCCGACGTCGAAGCCCTGCTGCAGGCCCCGGACCTGGGCGAAGCCATCGGTCAACGCGACCGCGCCATGCTCGAAGTCCTTTACGCCTGCGGCCTGCGCGTTAGCGAACTGGTCAGCCTGACCCTCGACCAGGTCAACCTGCGCCAGGGTGTGCTGCGGGTTATGGGCAAGGGCAGCAAGGAACGCCTGGTGCCAATGGGCGAGGAGGCGGTGGTCTGGCTGGAGCGCTACCTGCGTGATGGCCGCGCCGAACTGCTGAACGGCCGCCCCAGCGACGTACTGTTCCCCAGTCAGCGCGGCGAGCAGATGACTCGCCAGACTTTCTGGCACCGCATCAAGCACCAGGCGCGGGTGGCCTGCATCGACAAGCCGCTGTCGCCGCATACCCTGCGCCATGCTTTCGCCACCCACCTGCTCAACCACGGTGCCGACCTGCGTGTGGTGCAGATGCTGCTGGGCCACAGCGACCTCTCCACCACGCAAATCTATACCCATGTAGCCAAGGCGCGGCTGCAGCAGTTGCACGCCCAGCACCATCCGCGTGGATGAATGTTTTTCATGTTCCGCCGACCGGTCCTTGCAGGCCCCTTCATCCGCAGCGCGATGTGGTAGGCTTGGGCGGTTTGCATCAAGGGCCGCACGGTCGCCGCATTTTTTTTTGCAGGTGACGCCCTCCGGCCCCTGTCCGCCTCCAGGAGTTCCCCATGCGCGTGACCCATATTTTCGCCGCCGCCGTGTTGGCGCTGGCCAGTACCTTTGCCGTTGCCGCGGCTGACAGCAATGCCAGCGCCGAGCAGGCTATCCGCAAGTCGTTGCAGAACCTCGAACTCGAAGTACCGGTGGAAAGCGTCGGCAGCAGCCCGCTCAATGGCCTCTATGAAGTCAAGCTGCAGGGCGGCCGTGTGCTGTATGCCAGCGCCGACGGCCAGTACGTCATGCAGGGCTACCTGTACCAGTTGCAGGACGGCAAGCCGGTCAACCTGACCGAGAAAACCGAGCGTCAGGGCGTCGCCAAGCTCATCAACGGCATTCCGGCCGCCGAGACCGTTGTCTATCCTGCCAAGGGCGAGACCAAGTCGCACATCACCGTCTTCACCGACACCACCTGCCCGTATTGCCACAAGCTGCACGCCGAAGTGCCCGAGCTCAACCGCCGCGGTATCGAAGTGCGCTATGTCGCCTTCCCGCGCCAGGGCCTCGGCTCGCCTGGTGACGAGCAGCTGCAGGCAGTCTGGTGCTCCAGCGATCGCCGCGCGGCGATGGACAAGATGGTCGAAGGCAAGGAAATCAAGGCCGCCAAGTGCGCCAACCCGGTCAGCAAGCAGTTCCAGCTGGGCCAGCAGATCGGCGTCAACGGCACGCCGGCCATCGTGCTCGAGAACGGCCATGTGATCCCGGGCTACCAGCCCGCACCGCAGGTGGCCAAACTGGCCCTGGATGGCCAGCAGCAGGCCGCCAAGTAATCAATTCAATACGCCGTCGTCATGGGGTGACGGCATGTTTCACGGTCGGTGAAGGCGCCGGCCGTTCAATGGGGAGTTCACAGTGAAACCGGTCAAAGTAGGCATCTGTGGGTTGGGGACCGTCGGTGGCGGAACCTTCAATGTACTTCAGCGCAACGCCGAGGAGATTGCCCGCCGTGCCGGGCGCGGTATTGAAGTGGCACAGATTGCCATGCGCTCGCAGAACCCGAACTGCCAGATTACCGGTACCCCCATTACCGCTGATGTGTTCGACGTTGCGAGCAACCCGGAGATCGACATTGTCATCGAGCTGATCGGTGGCTACACCGTGGCGCGTGACCTGGTGCTCAAGGCCATCGAGAATGGCAAGCACGTGGTGACCGCCAACAAGGCGCTGATCGCCGTGCACGGTAACGAGATCTTTGCCAAGGCGCGCGAGAAGGGGGTTATCGTTGCCTTCGAAGCCGCAGTGGCCGGTGGTATCCCGGTGATCAAGGCGATCCGCGAAGGTCTGTCGGCCAACCGCATCAACTGGCTGGCCGGCATCATCAACGGCACCGGCAACTTCATCCTCACCGAAATGCGTGAAAAAGGCCGCGCCTTCCCCGACGTGCTGGCCGAAGCCCAGGCGCTGGGCTATGCCGAAGCCGACCCGACCTTCGACGTCGAAGGCATCGATGCCGCGCACAAGCTGACCATCCTGGCGTCCATCGCCTTTGGCATCCCGCTGCAGTTCGACAAGGCCTACACCGAAGGCATCACCCAGCTGACCACCGCTGACGTGAACTACGCCGAAGCGCTGGGCTACCGCATCAAGCACCTGGGCGTGGCCCGTCGCACCGCCGAAGGCATCGAGCTGCGCGTGCACCCGACGCTGATCCCGGCCGACCGCCTGATCGCCAACGTCAATGGCGTGATGAACGCAGTCATGGTCAACGGCGACGCCGCCGGTTCGACCCTGTACTACGGCGCTGGCGCCGGCATGGAGCCAACAGCGTCGTCGGTGGTAGGTGACCTGGTCGACGTGGTCCGTGCCATGACCTCCGACCCGGAAAACCGCGTGCCGCACCTGGCCTTCCAGCCAGACTCGTTGTCGGCCCATCCGATCCTGCCGATCGAAGCCTGCGAAAGCGCCTACTACCTGCGCATCCAGGCCAAGGACCATCCGGGCGTGCTGGCCCAGGTGGCGAGCATCCTCTCGGAGCGCGGCATCAACATCGAGTCGATCATGCAGAAGGAAGCCGAGGAGCAGGACGGCCTGGTGCCGATGATCCTGCTGACCCACGGTGTGGTCGAGCAGCGCATCAACGACGCCATCGTCGCGCTGGAAGCCCTGCAGGACGTGGTCGGCAAGGTTGTACGCATTCGCGTCGAACAGCTGAATTAATCTGCCAATCGGGCCGCTCGGGCGGCCCTAGCATCGAAGGTTTGCACCCATGCGCTATATCAGTACCCGCGGCCAGGCTCCGGCCCTGAATTTCGAAGACGTGCTGCTGGCTGGCCTGGCCAGCGACGGCGGCCTTTACGTCCCTGAGAACCTGCCTCGCTTCACCCAGGAAGAAATCGCCTCCTGGGCCGGCCTGCCGTATCACGAGCTGGCCTTCCGGGTGATGCGCCCGTTCGTCGAAGGCAGCATCGCCGACGCCGACTTCAAGAAGATCCTCGAAGAAACCTACGGCGAGTTCGCCCACGCTGCGGTTGCCCCGCTGCGTCAACTGAACAGCAACGAGTGGGTCCTGGAGCTGTTCCATGGTCCGACCCTGGCCTTCAAGGACTTCGCCCTGCAACTGCTCGGTCGCCTGCTCGACCACGTGCTGGCCAAGCGCAACGAGCGTGTGGTGATCATCGGCGCCACCAGCGGTGACACCGGTTCGGCCGCCATCGAAGGCTGCCGCAGCTGCGAAAATGTCGACATCTTCATCCTGCACCCGCACCAGCGTGTGTCGGAAGTGCAGCGTCGGCAGATGACCACCCTGTTCGGCGACAACGTCCACAACATCGCCATCGAAGGCAACTTCGACGACTGCCAGGAAATGGTCAAGGCCAGCTTCGCCGACCAGTCGTTCCTCAAGGGCACCCGCCTGGTCGCGGTCAACTCGATCAACTGGGCGCGGATCATGGCCCAGATCGTCTATTACTTCCATGCGGCCCTGCAGCTGGGCGGCCCGGCCCGTTCGGTGGCATTCTCGGTGCCGACCGGCAACTTCGGCGATATCTTCGCCGGTTATCTGGCGCGCAACATGGGCCTGCCGGTCAGCCAGCTGATCGTCGCCACCAACCGCAACGACATCCTGCACCGCTTCATGAGCGGCAACCAGTACGTCAAGGAAACCCTGCACGCGACCTTGTCGCCGTCGATGGACATCATGGTGTCGTCCAACTTCGAGCGCCTGCTGTTCGACCTGCACGGTCGCAACGGCGCCGCGCTGGCCGAGCTGATGGCGACCTTCAAGCAGGGCGGCGGCTTCAGCGTCGAGCAGGACCGCTGGACCGAGGCACGCAAGCTGTTCGATTCGCTGGCAGTCAGCGACGAGCAGACCTGCGAGACCATCGCCGAGGTGTTTGCCGCCACGGGTGAGGTGCTCGACCCGCACACCGCGATCGGCGTCAAGGCCGCCCGCGAGTGCCGCCGCAGCCTGGACACGCCGATGGTGGTGCTGGGCACCGCCCACCCGGTCAAGTTCCCTGAGGCGGTGGAGAAGGCCGGTGTTGGCAAGGCGCTGGAGTTGCCGGCGCACCTGAGCGACCTGTTCAGCCGTGAAGAGCGCTGCACCGTCCTGGCCAATGACCTGAAGGCTGTTCAAGCCTTTGTCAGCCAGCATGGTAATCGCGGCAAGCCTTTGTAATCGCACGGTTTTCGGGGCTGCAATGCAGCCCCGGATTTCAAAAACTTCCTACCCCTTTTGCAGAATTGTCCTATGTAAGGCTTTGAAAGCCTTGCCTAGAGTGGCCGGTCCTTCCCTAGGAGCGGCACATGCGACAGCCCTTCGTGTTGATTCACCCGGCACGCCCATCCCACAAGATCCTCCTGCACCAGGCCTGCAACGCCATGGGCCTGTTCAATGTGCGCGTCACCCACGACCTGGCCGACCTCGACAGTTGCCTGGCCCGTCCACCGCGCGCTGACCTGCTTATTCTCGAGCATGCGGTGACCGATGGCCTGGCCTTGCTCGAACGGGCCTGTCGCACTCGTGCCGTGCTGTTTGTCGGGCATGCCAACGCAGGTTCCCCGAACCTCGCCCATGAAGCCCGACGCCAGGGCCTGTGGGTCCTCGCTGACCTCCCTTGGCCGCTGCCGGTCGGGCGCTGGCAACAGGCCCTGCAACGTATTCAAACTGTCACGTCGCCCGCGCATCCTCACTGAAACAGCCGGGGGCAACGAACTTTTCGCCACGCGTGCTGGTCAGTTCCTTCATGTCCCATTACATGCGAGTGATCCGGATGGAAAGAATCTGCAGACTGCTCAACGACGCACTAACGCCGTACCAGGCCATGCTGGGTGTCACGGATGCCAACGGCAACCGTCAATTGACCGTGTACAACAGCCTCGGCGGCACGGCCTTGCGGCGCACCGTCAGCCAACGCCAACTGCAGGAGCAAAGCCTGCTGATTGATCTGGTAGACGGCTTGCACCGCGACTTGCAGATTGTCGAGGGGCGCTTGCAGCCTTGTGTGATCGCGGCCTTGCAACAGCGCCAGCAGCCACAGGGAACCTTTGCCTGAAGGGGTTATCCTAAACATCAAGGGCAGCCGGCCAGTGCACAGCTCCGGCACTGGCGGGTTGTCGTGGAAAGTCCATCAGGACTTTCGATTGGCCCCGGGCGTCCACCCCAGCGTCCGGGGTTTCTTTTTGCCTGTTTTTCAGTGGCTTTCGAAAAAGTGCTTGCTCTCTTCCAGATAGGCTGCGCGCAGCTCCGGGTCGAGCCAGTGTGCGTACAGGGCGGGCAGGGTATTCATGCGCAGGGCCGGTAGCAACTGGTTGATGTGGCTTATGGCGGTGCGCCCCAGTGGCGTGTCCGAGCAGCCTACATGCAGAACCTGATAGCGGGTCACACCCTGGATCGGATGGAACTGATAGTCCGCCGGCGAGCCGCCTTGTTGCTGAATCAGGTAGCGCAACTCAGGCCAGTAGCCCAGCACCAGTTGCAGGCGCCCGAGCTGTTGCATCTGCAACAGGTTGGCGGTGGCATCGTTGCCGTAGTGGCGGCTGAACGCCGAGTCGGGCAGCTGTCGCAGGATTTCGTCGACCTGGCTGCTGTAGCTGCGCTCGGCGACGATGCCCAGCTTCAGCGAGGTATTGCCGAGCAAGCCCTTGAGGTCGACCTGCTGGCCATCAAGGTAGGGTGCCAGCAGCGACTGCCCACTCTTGCGCACCACCACGCCGCTACTCAGCACGCCAAGCATAGGTTGCGAGAAGTGCACGAACTTCGCCCGCTCTGCAGTCCACAGCAGCGTCGGGTCGCAGGTGAAGCTGGACGGGTCCTGGAGCATCTGGAGCCCACGCGCACGGTTTACCCGGATGATGCTGTGCTCGTATTCGGGCATCTGCTCGATCAGCAGCGGCAGCATCTGGTCGATAACCCCCTGGCCTTTCTCCGTGCCTTCGAACACGGTGAAGGGCGGCAGGTCGCGCACCAGCCACAGCAGGCGTTCCTTGGCGTGTGCCGGCGTTACCAGCAGGGCAAGCAGCAGCGCGCAAAACAGGGCTGGCGAACGCATCGGCAGCCGCTTCAGACCGTGCCCGCCTGGCGCAGGCTGGCGATCGCCGCCTGGTCGTAGCCCAGGCCAGCCAGCACGCTATCGGTGTGTTCACCCAACGTCGGACCTACCCATTCGGCAGAGCCCGGGGTATCCGAAAGCTTGGGCACGATACCCGGCATCTTGAACGGCTTTCCGTCTGGCAGGCGCGCCTGCAGGAACATCTCGCGGGCCAGGTACTGCGGGTCGCTGAACATGTCCTCGGCCGAGTAGATCCGGCTGGCCGGCACTTGCGCGTCGTTGAGCACCTGCATCAGCTGGTCCAGCGGCAGGCTGTTGGCCCAGCGGTCGATCACCCCGTACAGCTCGTCGCGCCGGGCATCGCGGCCGTCGTTGCTGGCCAGGCTCGGGTCGTCGGCCAGGTCGGCACGGCCTATGGCCTGCATGAAGCGCTTGAAGATGGCGTCACCGTTGGCGCCGATCTGCACATGCTTGCCGTCGGCGCTGGTGTGGATGGAAGAGGGCGTGATGCCGGGCATGATGTTGCCGGTACGCTCGCGGATGAAGCCGAACACGTCGAACTCCGGCACCATGCTTTCCATCATGGCGAAGATCGCTTCGTACAGGGCCACGTCCACCACCTGGCCCTGGCCGCCATTGACTTCGCGATGACGCAGCGCCATCAGCGCGCCAATCACGCCCCACAGCGCAGCGATCGAATCACCGATGGAGATCCCGGTGCGTACGGGCGGGCGGTCGTCGAAGCCGGTGATGTAGCGCAACCCGCCCATCGATTCACCGACCGCACCGAAGCCCGGCTGATCCTTCATCGGCCCGGTCTGGCCGAAGCCGGACAGGCGCACCATGACCAGGCGCGGGTTGAGGGCGTGCAGCACGTCCCAGCCCAGGCCAAGTTTCTCCAGCACGCCTGGGCGGAAATTCTCGATCAGGATGTCGGCCTCGCCGAGCAGGCGCTTGAGCACCTCCCGGCCTTCGGGGTGCTTGAGGTTGAGCGTCAGCGACTGTTTGTTGCGCGCCTGCACGAACCACCACAGTGATGTGCCCTCGTACAGCTTGCGCCACTTGCGCAGCGGGTCGCCGCCGTCCGGCGACTCTACCTTGATCACTTCAGCGCCGAATTCGGCGCAGATCCGCGAGGCGAACGGCCCGGCGATCAGGGTGCCGAGTTCGATGACTTTCAAGCCGGCGAGGGGTTTGCTGGGCGTAGACATTAGGCATCCGTGGCAACTGGTCAGAGCCGTGGTTTTAGCATAGGTCCGAAGCGGCCGATACTGCCCCGGCGCAAGCGCAGGCAGGATCGGTTAGACTAGCGGCCTTTTCTTTACGCACGAAGCCCATTCGACCATGGCCCAGCCGTCCACCACCTACAAATTCGAACTGAATCTGACCGACCTCGATCGCGGCGTATATGAAAACGTCCGCCAGACCATTGCCCGTCACCCTTCGGAAACCGAAGAGCGCATGGCCGTGCGCCTGCTGGCCTATGCGCTGTGGTACAACGAGAACCTGTCGTTCGGCCGTGGCCTGTCCGATGTCGATGAAGCGGCGCTGTGGGAAAAGAGCCTGGATGACCGCATCCTGCACTGGATCGAAGTCGGCCAGCCGGATGCCGACCGCCTGACCTGGTGCTCACGCCGTACCGAACGCACCAGCCTGCTGGCCTACGGCAGCCTGCGGGTGTGGGAAGGCAAGGTGGTGGGGGCAGTCAAGGGCCTGAAGAACCTGAGCATTGCCGCCGTGCCGCAGGAAGTGCTGGAAGTCCTGGCCACCGACATGCCGCGCACCATCAAATGGGATGTGATGATCAGCGAAGGCACGGTGTTCGTCACCGATGACCGTGGCCAGCACGAAGTGCAACTGCAATGGCTGCTCGGTGAGCGTGGCTGAACCGACTGACACCTGACTGCCGAAGACACCATGCGTATCGAACCCCGCCCGCTGCCCCCGACCCTGCCATTGCTGGGTAATCTGCCACCCCTGCTGACTCGCCTGTACGCCGCCCGTGGCGTGCAGTCCGAGGCCGAACTGGACAAGAGCCTGGCGCGGCTGGTGCCGTATCAGCAGCTCAAGGGCATCGAGGCCGCGGTGGACCTGCTGGTCGAAGCCCTCGACCAGCGCCAGCGTATCCTCATCGTTGGTGACTTCGACGCCGACGGCGCCACTGCCAGCACCGTCGGCGTGCTTGGCCTGCGTCTGCTGGGCGCGGCCCACGTCGACTACCTGGTGCCCAACCGTTTCGAATACGGCTACGGCCTGACCCCGGAGATCGTCAAGGTCGCGCTCGAGCGTCAGCCGGACCTGTTGGTGACCGTCGACAACGGTATCTCCAGCGTCGAGGGTGTTGCGGCTGCCAAGGCGGCCGGGCTCAAGGTGCTGGTCACCGACCACCACCTGCCGGGCCAGCAGTTGCCGGATGCCGATGCCATCGTCAACCCGAACCAGCCTGGCTGCGACTTCCCGAGCAAGTCGCTGGCCGGCGTCGGGGTGATCTTCTACGTGCTCATGGCCTTGCGCGCCCGGTTGCGCAGTATGGGGCGTTACGAAACGCAGCCGCAGCCGAACATCGGCGAGCTGCTCGACCTGGTCGCCCTGGGCAGTGTGGCCGACGTAGTGCCGCTGGATGCCAACAACCGCATCCTCGTCCACCAGGGCCTGGAGCGCATTCGCGCCGGCCGCGCGCGGCCTGGCCTGAAGGCCATCCTGGAGGTGGCACGGCGCGACCACCGGCGCATCACTTCCACCGACCTTGGCTTTATCCTCGGCCCACGGCTCAATGCTGCCGGGCGCCTGGACGACATGAGCCTGGGCATCGAATGCCTGCTGTGCGAAGACGCAGCCCTGGCCCAGGACATGGCCCAGCAGCTGGATGACCTGAACCAGGACCGCAAGTCGATCGAGCAGGGCATGCAGCGCGAGGCCTTGGCCCAGCTCAAGGATTTGCCGGTCGAGTCCATGCCTTATGGCTTGTGCCTGTTCGATGCCGATTGGCACCAAGGCGTGATCGGGATTCTCGCCTCGCGCCTGAAAGAGCGTTACCACCGGCCGACCATCGCCTTCGCCGATGCTGGCGACGGCATGCTCAAGGGCTCGGCGCGTTCGGTGCCGGGCTTCCACATTCGCGACGCGCTGGATGCGGTGGCAGCGCGTCATCCGCAGTTGATCAGCAAGTTCGGCGGGCATGCCATGGCGGCGGGGTTGTCCCTGCCGGAAAGCAACTTCCCGGCGTTTGCCGAAGCCTTCGATGAAGAAGTCCGGCGCCAGTTGCGTGAAGAGGACCTGACCGGTCGTTTGCTCTCGGACGGCAGCCTGGCGGTGGAGGAATTCCACCTGGACCTGGCCAAGGCCCTGCGCAATGCCGGGCCTTGGGGGCAGCACTTCCCCGAGCCGCTGTTCCATGGGGTGTTCCAGTTGGTGGAGCAGCGTGTGGTCGGTGAGCGGCACTTGAAGGTGGTGCTCAAGAGCGAGTGCGGATCGGTGCGGCTGGATGGCATTGCCTTTGGTATTGACCGCGATGTGTGGCCGAACCCGACGGTGCGTTGGGTGGAGCTGGCGTACAAGCTGGATGTGAACGAGTTTCGTGGGAATGAGAGTGTGCAGTTGATGATTGCGCATATGGAGCCGCGCTGAGTCTATCGCCAGGTGCCTGCCTTGGTTTTTGCGGTGGGGCACATATCGAGCGCCGCCCGCGCGGCGCTCGATCTCATAGGCGCCGCAACCCTTTCGGCGTACACCTAGCCGCCCTGACACGTTAGTTAACGTGCCATCCCTAACTCGGCATCATCCAGGAGAGCCTTGGCCATGGCACTCAGGTAATGGGATGCCCAGATCATCATCGGTTTTTCATCCATCAGGCCAATGATGGTCAGCTCTCTTACATAGCCCATCAACTCCGAGGCCTGCTCGCGGGCATCCCGGCAGGGAATGCCTGGCTCGATGCGGAACAGGGGATGGGTCTGGTGTTCGCCTTGGAATAAGGTGGTTTTGCCGACAGTGAATTGGGTGTCGTCTGTGCTCATCGATTCCTCTCCTGAAATTTCTTGATTGCCTGTCATGGCCTCTTCGCGGGCGCGCCCGCTCCCACAGGTACTGCACAAGTCTCGATGCCTGTGATCAACCTGTGGGAGCGGGCATGCCCGCGAAGAGGCCAGCAAACCCAACTTCAATGCAGGCCGGTACTCCGCTCCAGAGCCAGCGACAGCGCATCCGCCTGGCCCCAGGCAATCTGCATCGCACGCAGCCCGTTCACCAACGATTCCCGGGTGCGGTCATCTTCAATGGCGTCGAGGGTTCGGTGGCAATGGTTATAGGCAAGCATCAGGTAGTGGGTTACGTTCATCACCACGTGGTCGATGGGCACGATGCCCTCGCTGATGGCATGGGTGAGGGTCTCGCCGGAGGGAAGGTCGAAATGACGGGGTGGATCGGGGACTATTTTTTTCATATGAACCGACTCGTAGGGTTACCGATTGGCCAACCTCTCCGATTCCACACGAAGGGTGGCAGTTGTACGCGGTGTGGAATCCAGGCTACGAGTAAACCCGGTAGGCTTTGCGGCCTCCCGCGCACAACTGCCATGACGGCAGCAACTCAGTAATTGACCAGGATTCCACCCCCGGACGCTAAACATCAGCGACCCGAAAAAGCCTAAAGGGCGGTGTTTCCAGGGACAATCAGACGCGAGTCGACAGGGCTTGTAGGATATTTTCCTTAATCAGGCACCGCTAGTTCATATGTGTAGGAAGTATCTGATGCATGCGTCGGACCAATAAGCAATCCCGGTGAACCTTCTCCCCCATCAATCTGGTCTAGTCTGATTAATGACCGGCACCGGGCCAGGGATGTGCACTTGAGTGTCCGGGCCGGATCACCATTGGAGTCCTTGGGAGGTGCCCTCATGAGCCTGCTGCTCGAGCCTTACACCCTGCGTCAGCTGACGCTGCCCAACCGCATCGCGGTTTCGCCGATGTGCCAGTATTCCGCCATCGATGGCCTGGCCAACGATTGGCATCTCGTTCACTTGGGCAGCCGCGCCGTGGGTGGCGCTGGCCTGGTCATCAGCGAAGCCGTCGCGGTGACTGCCGATGGCCGCATCACAGCCGAAGACCTCGGCCTTTGGAACGACGCCCAGATCGTCCCGTTGCAGCGCATCACCCGTTTCATCACCGCTCAGGGCGCCGTCCCCGGCATCCAGCTGGCACACGCCGGGCGCAAGGCCAGTACCTATCGGCCCTGGCTGGGCAAGCAGGGCAGTGTGAAGCTCGAAGACGGCGGCTGGCAGCCCGTGGGGCCGTCGAAGATTGCCTTTGACCCGCAACACACACCGCCTCGCGAGTTGAGCAAGGACGAGATCCAGGATGTGATCAATGCCTTCGTCGCCTCGACCGAGCGGGCGCTCAAGGCCGGTTTCAAAGTGGTCGAAATCCACGCCGCCCATGGTTATCTGCTGCACCAGTTCCTCTCGCCGCTGAGCAACCAGCGCCGCGATGATTACGGCAGTTGTTTCGAAAACCGCATTCGCCTGACCCTGGAGGTGGTGAAAGCGGTGCGCGAGGTCTGGCCGGCGGAATTGCCGCTGTTCGTGCGGGTATCGGCGACCGACTGGGTAGAGGACGGCTGGAACCCGGATGAAACCGTCGAACTGGCTCGTCGCCTGCGAGTGTTGGGTGTCGACCTGATCGATGTGTCCTCCGGCGGTACCTCGGTCAACGCCGAAATCCCCACTGGCCCCGGTTACCAAACCCGTTTCGCCGAGCGCGTGCGCAAGGAAGCGGAGATCGCCACCGGCACTGTCGGCATGATCACCGAACCGGCTCAGGCCGAGCACATTCTGCGCACCGGGCAGGCTGACGTGATCTTCCTGGCCCGTGAGCTGCTGCGCGATCCTTACTGGCCGTTGCATGCCGATGATGATCTGGGGGGTAATAAAGCCACCTGGCCGGCGCAGTACCAACGTGCGACCAGCCGCGCCAACCCGATTCACGAGTCCGATTTGCGGGATTGATTAAGGCCGCCGACTCAGTGCGGTTCCTGTGGGAGATTACCCAGCTCTGCAGGCTGCGCTGTCGCACAGGAAACTAATGTCCGCCAGGGCGCGCCGCGATTCCTGTGGGAGCGGCTTTAGCCGCGAAGCAGGCAACGCGGTGGCTGGCACCGGCTTTGCCGGTGTTCGCGGCTAAAGCCGCTCCCACAGTGGTCGCGTTGATTTCGGAGGTTGTGTTTTACCTCCGACCCTCTTTGCTGTATTTCACTACTGCCTTGTGTCCCAGATATTCCATGCCTTCTGGCTTCCAGATCGTAGGTTTTCGATGATCACAAGATAACGAAAGCAAGAGATGGGCTTAACGCAATGTAGGAAAGCTCCTGGATTGAGGTCCCGCCTCAATCCAGGCATTACGTTCAATGCTTGATCATCACATGCCGCACACAGGTGTAATCCTCCAGCCCATACATCGACATGTCCTTGCCATACCCCGAATGCTTCTGTCCCCCATGGGGCATTTCACTGACCAGCATGAAGTGGGTGTTGACCCAGGTGCAGCCATACTGCAAGCGCGCCGCCAGGCGGTGGGCGCGGCCGGTGTCGCGGGTCCACACCGATGATGCCAGGCCGTAATCGGAGTCGTTGGCCCATTCCAGCGCCTGCTCTTCGGTGCTGAAGCGGGTCACCGAGACCACCGGGCCAAACACCTCGTTGCGCACAATCTCGTCATCCTGCAAGGCGTCGGCCAGTACGGTCGGTTCGAAGAAGAAGCCATCCCCCGCAATCACCTTGCCGCCCGTCACCAGGCGGATATGCGGCTGGGCGATGGCCCGCTGGACCAGGCCGGCCACCTTGTCGCGGTGCTGGGCGCTGATCAGCGGGCCGAGTTCGGTGTCCTCGGCGTCCTGCAGGCCGGCCTTGAGGCTGGAAACGGCCTTGCCCAGGCGCTCGACGAAGCGCTCGTAGATACCCGCCTGCACATACAGGCGGCAGGCCGCCGTGCAGTCCTGGCCGGCGTTGTAGAAGCCGAACGTGCGGATGCCATCGATGGCTGCGTCGATATCGGCATCATCGAACACCAGCACCGGCGCCTTGCCGCCCAATTCCATATGCATGCGTTTCACACTGCTGGCAGTGGCGCCAATGATATGCGCGCCGGTGGGAATGGAGCCGGTCAGCGAGACCATGCGCACCTTGGGGTGGGTGACCAGCGGGTTGCCGACCGTCTGCCCACGGCCGAACAGGATGTTGAGCACACCGGGCGGCAACAGATCCTTGGCCAGTTCGCCCAGGCGCAGGGCGGTCAGCGGGGTCAGCTCGGAGGGTTTGATGACTACCGTATTACCCGCTGCCAAGGCCGGGGCGACCTTCCACGCCAGCATCATCAACGGGTAGTTCCACGGCGCAATCGAAGCCACCACGCCCAGCGGGTCGCGGCGGATCATCGAGGTATGGCCCGGCAGGTATTCACCCGCCGCCGAACCGCCGAGGCAGCGTGCGGCGCCGGCAAAATAGCGGAATACGTCGGCGATGGCCGGGATTTCATCATTCAGGGCCGCGGTAAACGGCTTGCCGCAGTTCTGCGACTCGAGTCGGGCCAGTTCATCGCCATGGGCTTCGAGGGTGTCGGCCAGCGCCAGCAGCACCAGCGAGCGCTCCTTGGGGCTGGTCTGGGACCAGCTGTCGAAAGCCTGGTCGGCGGCGCGCACGGCGGTATCGACCTGGGCCTCGGTGGCTTCGTTGATTTGCGCCAGGGCGCTGCCTTCGGCCGGATTGAGTACAGTCCAGGCAGGGCCTTCGCCGGCGACCAGCTTACCGTTGATCAGCATTCGGGTTTGCATGAGGGACTCCTTGAGGGTCATTTGCCACTGCCCGCGACGCTTTCGCCGCCACGGGTCAGGTAATAGGCGCCGAGGATCGGCAACATGGTCACCAGCATCACCAGCATGGCGACCACGTTGGTCACCGGCACGTCGCGGGGGCGGCTGAGCTGGTTGAGCAGCCAGATCGGCAAGGTACGCTCGTGGCCGGCGGTGAAGGTGGTGACGATGATCTCGTCGAACGACAGGGCGAACGCCAGCATGCCCCCGGCCAGCAGGGCTGAGCCGAGGTTGGGCAGGATGATGTAGCGGAAGGTCTGCCAGCCGTCGGCACCGAGGTCCATGGACGCCTCGATCAGGCTCTGCGAGGTGCGCCGCAGGCGCGCGATCACGTTGTTGTAGACGATCACCACGCAGAACGTGGCGTGGCCTATGACGATGGTCAACACGCCGGGTTCTACACCCAGGCTCTTGAATGCCGAGAGCAGGGCAATGCCCGTGATGATCCCGGGCAGGGCGATGGGCAGGATCAGCATCAGCGAGATGCTCTCCTTGCCGAAGAAGCTGCGCCGGTACAGCGCCGCCGAGGCCAGGGTGCCGAGCACCAGCGCGATCAGCGTGGCCAGGCAGGCCACCTGCAGTGACAGCTTGATGGCATCGAGCACGTCGGGGCGGGCGAGGGCCACGCTGAACCAGTTGAGGGTGAAGCCCTTGGGCGGGAAGCTGAACGCCGCATCCTCGGTGTTGAAGGCGTACAGGAAGATGATCAGGATCGGGAAGTGCAAGAACAGCAACCCGCCCCAGGCCGCCAGGCGCAAGCCGACAGACGCTTTTTCAGAGTGCATCGAAGGCCCCCAACCGCTTGACGATGGACAGGTACACCGCGATCAGCACGATCGGCACCAGGGTGAAGGCTGCCGCCATCGGCATGTTGCCGATCGCCCCTTGCTGGGCATAGACCATGCTGCCGATGAAGTAACCCGGTGGGCCGACCAGCTGCGGCACGATGAAGTCGCCCAACGTCAGCGAGAACGTGAAGATCGAGCCGGCGGCGATGCCGGGGATCGACAGCGGCAGGATCACTTGCCGGAACGTTTGCCCGGGCCTGGCCCCAAGGTCTGCCGAAGCCTGCAGCAACGAGGGCGGCAGGCGCTCCAGCGAGGCCTGGATGGGCAGGATCATGAACGGCAACCAGATGTACACGAAGACCATGAAGCGCCCCAGGTGCGAGGTCGACAACGTGCTGCCGCCAACCCCGGGTACGGCCAGCACGGCCTCCAGCAGCGCACCCAGGTGCAGTTGCTGGATGAACCACTGGGCCACTCCTCCCTTGGCCAGCAGCAGGGTCCAGGCGTAGGTCTTGACGATGTAGCTGGCCCACATCGGCATCATGACCGCAATGTAGAAGAACGCCTTGGTCTTGCCGCTGGTGTAGCGCGCCATGTAGTAGGCGATGGGGAAGGCCAGCACCGCACTGGCCAGCGAGACCGCCACGGCCATGGCCAGCGTGCGCAGGATGATGTCGAAGTTCGACGGGTTGAACAGCGCGGCGAAGTTGCCCAGGGTCAGTTCAGGGGTAACCGCCATGGTGAAGTCGTCGAAGGTGTAGAACCCTTGCCACAGCAGGCCTAGCAGCGAGCCCAGGTAGATGGCGCCGAACCAGGTCAGCGGCGGGATCAGCAACAGTGCCAGGTAGAGATTGGGGCGCCGGTACAGCAGGTCGGACAGATGGCGCATGTCAGCGCGCCTCAGCCAGGACAGTTTCCTGCAGCGCGGTCATCGCCTCGCGCGGCCAGCGCACCTGCACCTGCTGGCCGGCCTGCCAGGGCTGCGGTAGCGCCTGCCAGCGGTCGTTGGCGTGGCTCACAGCCAGCAGCTGACCGTTGTCCAGCTGCACCTCATAGCGCGTGGCGCTGCCCTGGTACTGGATATCGCGCAGCAGGCCACTGAGCTGGACGTCATGCGCCTGGCCGGCCTGCTCCACCAGGCGGATATGCTCCGGGCGAATGGAAAACGGTGAGCGACTGCCACTGAGCTGTTCGGCGAGGTCGCCCCGTATGACATTGGAGGTGCCGACGAATTCGGCGACGAAGGTGGTCGCCGGTTTCATGTACAGGTTACGCGGCGTGTCGACCTGCTCGATGCGCCCGCGGTTGAACACCGCCACCCGGTCCGACATCGACAGTGCTTCGGTCTGGTCGTGGGTGACGAAGATGAAGGTGATGCCCAGCTGACGCTGCAGTTTCTTCAATTCGCCCTGCATCTGTTCGCGCAGCTTCAGGTCGAGCGCGCCCAGCGGTTCATCGAGCAGCAGTACCCGTGGCCGGTTGACCAGGGCGCGGGCCAGGGCAACGCGCTGGCGCTGGCCGCCGGAGAGTTGCGCCGGTTTGCGTTCGCCGTAGCCGGCCAGGGCAACCATGGCCAGCGCTTGTTCGGCACGGGCATGACGCTCGCCCTTGGCCACGCCCTTGACCTTGAGGCCGTAGGCGATGTTGTCGCGCACGTTCATGTGCGGGAACAGGGCGTAGTCCTGGAACACGGTGTTGACGTCGCGCTGGTAGGGTGGCACGCCAGCGGCCTCGACACCATGGATGCGGATCGACCCGCTGTCGGGTTGTTCGAAGCCGGCGATCAGCCGCAGGCAGGTGGTCTTGCCCGAGCCGGAGGGGCCGAGCATCGAGAAAAATTCGCCGTCATCGATGTCGATGCTGACCTGGTCGACGGCCTTGACCTCGCCGAAGGTGCGGGAAACCTGGGTGAACTGGACGGCTAGGGGCATTACCTTGGCTCCGTTCGATTTCTGTCTCGTCTACTGGCCTCTTCGCCGGCGCGTCCGCTCCCACAGGTACGGCGCGGTTCCTGTGGGAGCGGGCGTGTCCGCGAAGAGGCCGGTACAGGCTCAACCGGCTTTAGCGCCCGCCCATGATCGCGATGTAATCCTGGGTCCAGCGGCTGTACGGCACGAACTTGCCGCCTTGGGCCTGAGGAGTTTTCCAGAAGGCGATCTTGTCGAAGTTGTCGAAGCCGTTGGTCTTGCACCCTTCAGCCCCCAGCAGTTCACTGCCGGTGCAGGCTGCCGGGACTGCCGGCAAGGAGCCGAACCAGGCCGCTACATCGCCCTGCACCTTGGGTTGCAGCGACCAGTCCATCCACTTGTACGCGCAGTTGGGGTGCTTGGCCTCGCTGTGCAGCATGGTGGTGTCGGCCCAGCCGGTGGCGCCTTCCTGCGGAATGGTCGAGGCCACAGGCTGGTTCTCGGCCTTCAGGCCGTTGACCATGTAGCCCCACGAACTGGAGGCGACCACGCCTTCGTTCTTCACGTCGCTCATCTGCACTGTGGCGTCGTGCCAGTAACGGTGGATCAGCGGTTGTTGTTGGCGCAGCAGTTCCAGCACGGCCTTGTACTGCGCCTCATTGAGCTCGTACGGGTCGTTGATGCCCAGCTCGGGTCTGGCCGATTTAAGGTAAAGCGCCGCATCGGCGATGTAGATCGGCCCGTCATACGCCTGCACGCGGCCTTTGTTCGGCTTGCCATCGGGCAGGTCTTGCGACTCGAACACCACGTTCCAGCTGGTGGGTGGCTGCTTGAAGACGTTGGTGTTGTACAGCAGCACGTTCGGGCCCCACTGATACGGCGTGCCGTACACCTGTTTGTCGACCACGTACCAGCCGCCGTTCTGCAGGCGCGGGTCGATGTTCTTCCAGTTGGGGATCAGTGCCGTGTTGATCGGCTGCACGCGCTTGCCGACGATCAGGCGCAGCGAGGCGTCACCGGAAGCCGTGACCAGGTCGTAGCCACCCTTGGTCATCAGGCTGACCATTTCATCGGACGTGGCCGCCGTCTTGACGCTGACCTTGCAGCCGGTTTCCTTTTCGAAACCGGTGACCCAGTCATAGGCCTTGTCGCTTTCGCCGCGCTCGATGTAGCCGGGCCAGGCGACGATATCCAGCCGGCCCTCACCGGCGCCCAGGGCCTTGGGCATCTCGGCGGCCTGCAGGCTGGCGCCGGCCAGCAGCGCGCCGGTCGCGGCGCCGAGCAATGCGGTCTTGTGCACTGACATGGTGTTCCCTCTTTTTGGAGATTTTGGTCGGGGCAGTCGTCAAAGCAGTGAAGCAACGGTTATAAGCGTAGTCGCCTGTGCAAGTGGTTGGCGATGACGAGTCTAGTTGGCTTTTTGCCAGCTAATGCAACATCCGGAAGCAAATCCCTGGGTGGCGTGCCGGGTGGCAAGCCGTACTCTGGGCGCTCCTTCTCATACCGTGGAGACGTGCGCATGAACACCCGGGGCCTGCTCGACCAACTGCTCAAATCCGGTCAGGAACTGCTCAACAAGCCTTCTGCTGCGGGTAAGCCCTCGGCTGGCAGGGGTGGGCTGGGCAGCCTGCTCTCCGGTGCTGGAGGCGGTGCCCTGGGGGCAGGGGCGCTGGGCCTGCTGCTGGGCAGCAAGAAGGCCCGCAAGTATGGCGGCAAGGTGCTCACCTATGGCGGCCTGGCCGCACTTGGCGTGCTGGCCTACAAGGCCTATGGCAACTGGCAGGCACGCCAGGGCGCAGGCCAGGGCGCCGAGCCGCAGACCCTCGACCGCCTGCCGCCGGCCCAGGCCGAGCAGCACAGCCAGGCGGTGCTGCGCGCCCTGGTGGCGGCGGCCAAGTCCGATGGCCATATCGACGACCGCGAGCGGGCTTTGATCGAAGGCGAGTTCACCCGCCTGGACAGCGATCGCGACCTGCAGCACTGGCTGCACGATGAGCTGAACAAGCCGCTGGACCCGGCCGAAGTTGCCCGCGCGGCGCAAACACCGGAGATGGCGGCCGAGATGTACCTTGCCAGTGTGATGATGGTCGATCAGGAAAACTTCATGGAGCGCGCCTACCTGGACGAACTGGCCCGTCAGTTGCGTCTCGACCCTGCCCTGCGCCAGGAACTGGAGAGCCAGGTACGGCTTGCCGCAGGCCAATGAAGCGGAAAATAGCCAGGCCGACCAGGATAGAGGCCTGAATACCTCGCATTTCAGCCGCAATAGGGTCGCAACCCTGGGCTATAATTCGGCGATTTTTCCCGCTCGTTGTGAATTCCTGAGGGCTGAATGTGAAGAACTGGACCTTGCGCCAACGGATCCTGGCAAGTTTCGCCGTGATCATCGCCATCATGCTGCTGATGATCGTAGCCGCCTACTCGCGGCTGGTGACGATCGAAAGTGCCGAGGAGGCGGTGGGAACAGACAGCATTCCGGGGCTCTACTACAGCTCGATGATCCGCAGCGCCTGGGTCGACAGCTACGTCACCAGCCAGCAGTTGGTGGGGCTGTCCGGCCACCGCGAAATCACCACGGCCGACATGGAGCTGTTCAAGAGTTTCGAAGATCGCCTCAAGCAATTCATGGCGAACTACCAAGGCACCATTCAGGACACCGATGACCAGGAACGCTTCGATACCTTCATCAAACTTGAAGAAAACTACCTCAAGATCATCGGCCAAGTGCTTGAGGCTTACCGCCAGCAGAACTACGTCGAAGCCGAGCGGCTGATCAGGGATGTGCTCACCCCGGCCTGGGTGGAAGGGCGCAAGCACCTCAACACGGTAATCGAACACAACCGCGAGTCTGCAGATGCAGCGACCCGTGAAATCGTCACGGCCGTTAGCACCGCCAAGGGCAGCATGATGGTCTCGCTGCTGTTGGCGATCGTGGCCGCCGGTATCTGCGGCCTGCTGTTGATGCGTGCCATCACCGCACCGGTACAACGCATCGTCCATGCCCTCGACAAGCTGCGTTCGGGCGACCTCAGCATGCGCCTGAGCCTGGACCGCAAGGATGAGTTCGGTGCCATCGAAAGCGGCTTCAACGAAATGGCCGAAGCCCTGGCCAACCTGGTGGCCCAGGCGCAGCGCTCGTCGGTGCAGGTGACCACGTCGGTCACCGAGATCGCCGCCACCTCCAAGCAACAGCAGGCTACCGCCACCGAAACGGCCGCCACCACCACCGAAATCGGCGCCACCTCGCGTGAAATCGCTGCCACTTCGCGCGACCTGGTGCGCACCATGACCGAGGTCACCTCTGCCGCCGACCAGGCCTCGAGCCTGGCCGGTTCCGGCCAGCAGGGCCTGGCGCGCATGGAAGAAACCATGCACCAGGTGATGGGCGCCGCCGACCTGGTCAACGCCAAGCTGGGCATCCTCAATGAAAAGGCCAGCAACATCACGCAGATGGTAGTGACCATCGTGAAGGTGGCCGACCAGACCAACCTGCTCTCGCTCAATGCCGCCATCGAGGCGGAAAAGGCCGGCGAATATGGCCGCGGTTTTGCCGTGGTCGCCACCGAGGTGCGACGCCTGGCCGACCAGACTGCCGTGGCCACCTACGACATCGAACAGATGGTCCGCGAGATCCAGTCGGCGGTATCGGCAGGGGTGATGGGCATGGACAAGTTCTCCGAAGAAGTGCGCCGTGGCATGTTCGAAGTGCAGCAGGTGGGCGAGCAACTGAGCCAGATCATCCACCAGGTCCAGGCCTTGGCGCCGCGGGTGCTGATGGTCAACGAGGGCATGCAGGCCCAGGCCACTGGCGCCGAGCAGATCAACCAGGCCCTGGCCCAGCTCAGTGATGCCAGCACTCAGACGGTGGAATCGCTGCGCCAGGCGAGCTTTGCCATCGATGAGTTGAGCCAGGTGGCCGCCGGCCTGCGCGGTGGTGTATCGCGCTTCAAAGTCTGACCACCATGACCGGTTTGCATTCCTCCCCGGCAGCTGCGGCCAGCGCCAAGGGCATCCTGTATCTGCAGTTTTGCCTCAACCAGCAGCGCTTTGCCCTGGATGTGCGCGAAGTGATCGAGGTGCTGCCACGACGGCCGCTCAAGCCGATTGCCCAGGCGCCGGCCTGGGTTGCTGGCATCCTGGCGCATCGCGGTGTGCTGGTGCCGGTGGTCGACCTCGGCGCGCTGAGCTTTGGCCAGCCGGCAGCCGAGCGCACCAGCACGCGCCTGGTGCTGGTGCGCTATCGTGGCGACCAGGTGCTGGGCCTGATCCTTGAACAAGCGACCGAAACCCTGCGTTGCATGCCGGACGAGTTCCAGCCCTATGGCCTGGACAACGGCGAAGCGCGCTACTTGGGCCCGGTCCGCGAGGACGCCCAAGGTTTGCTGCAACGGATAGAAGTCGATGACCTGCTGACAGAGCGCGTGCGCGAACTGTTGTTCCCGCAAGCGCCAGAACAGGTGACGCCATGAGCGAGCAACGTTTCTTCCGCTTCCTGCAGGAACGTATCGGCCTGGATGTCGAGTCGGTTGGTGTGCCGATGGTGGAGCGGGCCCTGCGCCAGCGTTGCGTCGCCCTGAATGCCGCCGATCTGGGTGACTACTGGGTTCGCCTGCAGCAATCGCCGGATGAGCAACTGGCGCTGATCGAGGCGGTGATCGTCCCGGAAACCTGGTTCTTCCGTTATCCGGACTCGTTCACCGCGCTGGTCGGGCTGGCCCAGAAGCGCCTGGCCGAGTTGGCCGGCGAGCGGCCCTTGCGCCTGCTCAGCCTGCCTTGCTCCACCGGTGAGGAGCCATATTCGCTGGCCATGGCCTTGCTCGATGCGGGTATGAGCCCGGCCGATTTCCGTATCGACGGTATCGATATCAGCCCTATCTCGGTGGCCAAAGGCATACAGGGCGTCTACGGGCGCAACTCGTTCCGCGGCGCTGAACTTGGGTTTCGCGAGCGGCATTTCCGTGAGGATGATGACGGCCACAAGCTGAACGAGCGGGTACTGCAGCAGGTGAATCTGGAGGTTGGTAACGTGCTCGACCCAGCGCTGGCCCGCCGCTATGGTCAGTATGATTTCGTGTTCTGCCGCAACCTGCTGATCTATTTCGATGTCCCGACCCAGCAACGAGTGTTCGAAGTGCTCAAGCGCCTGGCGCAGCCGCAGGGTGTGCTGTTCATCGGCCCTGCCGAAGGCAGCTTGCTGGCGCGGTTGGGCATGCGCCCGCTGGGCATAGCCCAGTCGTTTGCCTACGTTCGTCAGCCTGCCGATGTGCCGGCTGCACCTGCCCAGCCACCACGGCCGCTACCAGCTGCGGCAGCACCGAGCCGCCCGCGGCCCATGACGGTGCCATCGGCTCGGCCCTTGCGCGTGGTGCCACCGGCCGCCCACGCAGCTGAACCGCGCGAGAGCGAAAGCGAGTTGCTGGCCAACATCGCGCGCCAGGCCAATGCCGGCGACAGCGCCCAGGCCCGCGCCAGTTGCCAGCGCTACCTGCACCTGTTCGCCCCCAAAGCCCAGGTCTACTACTGGTTGGGGCTGCTGAGCGATACCGAAGGTGATGCGCAGCAGGCGTTGAGCCTTTACCGCAAGGCCCTTTACCTGGAGCCGCAGCATCCCGAGGCATTGTTGCACCTGGCCACGCTGCTGGCTGCCCAAGGGGACGAAGCCGGTGCCCGCCGCTTGCAGGAACGTGCCGCACGTGCTGGCCGGGAGTCTGAACGATGAAAGCCGAACACGCGGTCGAGCTGCTGGCCAAAGACGATGAGCGCATCGACGACTGCTGGAACCGTATCGGTGTCCACGGCAGCAAGGATTGCCCGTTGCTGGAACGGCACATCCATTGTCGTAACTGTGAAGTCTATGCGGCGGCGGCCACGCGCCTGCTCGATCGCTATGCGCTGATCGAAACCGACCTGGCGCACGAGACGGCCCCGGTCGAGACCTCGGCCGGGCGCTCGCTGCTGCTGTTCCGCCTGGGCGAGGAGTGGCTGGCCCTGGCCACAGCCTGCCTGGCCGAGATCGCTCCCCTGCAACCGGTGCATTCGTTGCCCCATCAACGCTCGCGGGTACTGCAAGGGGTCGCCAATGTGCGCGGCGCGTTGGTGCCCTGCCTGTCACTGGCCGACCTGCTGGGTGTGGAGCGCTTGTCCGAGCAGCCGCGCAGCGGTCGGGCGATGCCGCGCATGCTGATCCTGGCAGCGTCGGGCGGGCCGGTGGTGATGGCGGTGGACGAAATCGACGGCATTCATCGCCTCGATGCCGCTTTGCAGGGGGCCACCGAGGATGCCGCACCGTTTACCGCTGCGGTGTTGCAGTGGCGGGGGCGCAGTGTGCGGGTGCTGGACGATCACCATTTACTGTCTGCCGTGCAGCGGAGCCTGTCATGACCCCAGAGCAAATGCGCGACGCATCGCTGCTCGAACTGTTCAGCCTGGAGGCCGAGGCACAGACTCAGGTGCTCAGTACCGGGCTGATGGCACTGGAACACAACCCGACCCAGGCCGACCAGCTGGAAGCCTGCATGCGGGCGGCGCATTCGTTGAAGGGCGCCGCGCGTATCGTCGGCATCGATGCCGGGGTGAGCGTCGCCCATGTCATGGAAGACTGCCTGGTGGCGGCGCAGGAAGGCCGGCTGCTGTTGCGCGCCGAACACATCGATGCACTGCTGCGCGGCACCGACTTGCTGATGCACATCGCCACCCCCGGCGATCCGAATGGCGAGGCATTGGTGCCGGCGTTCCTGGTGCAGATGGCCGGCCTGCTCGACCCCGCTGGCTCGGTACCGGCAGCGGGAGCGCTTGAACCGGCGCTTGCCGTGGCTCCGCCGTCCCCGCCTGAGCCTGAGCTTGAGCCGATGGCGCCGGCCGTCGCGGCCGAAGTCGAACCCGCCGTGCCGCGCAAGGCCGGCAAGCGCGCAGGCGAGGGCGGTGAGCGGGTCTTGCGGGTCACCGCCGACCGTCTGAACAGCCTGCTCGACCTGTCCAGCAAGTCATTGGTCGAGACCCAGCGCCTGAAGCCCTACCTGGCCACCTTGCAGCGCCTCAAACGCATGCACGGCCAGGGCATGCGTGCCCTCGACGGTTTGAAGACGCAGCTTGAAGACAGTGGCCAGAGCCCCGAGGTGCTGGATGCCCTGGCGCAGACCCAGCGCCTGTTGCTGGAAACCCAGCAGATCCTGCAGCAGCAAGCCGCCGACCTCGACGAGTTTGGCTGGCAGGCCAGCCAGCGAGCCCAGTTGCTGTACGACACGGCATTGGCCTGTCGCATGCGCCCGTTCGCCGACGTACTCACCGGCCAGACCCGCATGGTTCGTGACCTCGGGCGTTCGCTTGGCAAGCAGGTGCATCTGCACATCGAAGGCGAGAAAACCCAGGTCGATCGCGATGTGCTGGAAAAACTCGAAGCGCCTTTGACCCATTTGCTGCGCAATGCCGTCGACCATGGCATTGAACTGCCCGAGCGGCGCCTGCTGGCGGGCAAACCGGAGGGAGGTACGATCCGCCTGCGCGCCTCGCACCAAGCCGGGCTGTTGATCCTTGAACTGAGCGATGATGGCTCGGGCATTGACCTTGAGCGCCTCAAGCGCAACATCGTCGAGCGCGGCCTGTCGCCGGCCGACACCGTAGCGCAGATGAGCGAAGCCGAGTTGCTGACCTTCCTGTTCCTGCCGGGCTTCAGTCTGCGCGACAAGGTCACCGAAGTGTCTGGCCGTGGTGTCGGCCTGGATGCGGTGCAGCACATGGTCCGCGACCTGCGTGGTTCGATCGAGCTGACGCAGCTGCCCGGCCAGGGCTGTCGTTTCCACCTGGAGGTGCCGTTGACCCTGTCGGTGGTGCGCAGCCTGGTGGTGGAAGTCGGTGGCGAGGCTTATGCGTTCCCGCTGGCGCATATCGAGCGCACCCTTGAAGTGGCGACCGAAGACATCGTACAGATCGAGGGCCGTCAGCACTTCTGGCACGAAGGTCGGCATATCGGCCTGGTGGCTGCCAGCCAGCTGCTCAACCGGCCGGCGGGGCAGGGCGAGGCCAGCAGCCTGCGGGTGGTGGTGATCCGTGAGCGCGAGCAGCTTTACGGGGTCGCCGTGGAGCGCCTGGTCGGTGAGCGGGTGCTGGTGGTGATGCCGCTCGATCCGCGCCTGGGCAAGGTCCAGGACATCTCGGCAGGGGCCTTGCTGGACGATGGCTCGGTGGTGCTGATCATCGATGTCGAGGACTTGCTGCGCTCGGTCGAGAAGCTGCTCAGCACCGGCCGGCTGGAGCGTATCGAGCGCGGCGCACAAGGGGCGCGAGGCGCCAGCCGCAAGCGCGTCCTGGTGGTCGATGATTCGCTCACCGTGCGCGAGCTGCAGCGCAAGCTGCTGGGCAACCGTGGCTATGACGTCGCAGTGGCGGTGGACGGCATGGACGGCTGGAATGCGCTGCGCAGCGAAGACTTCGACCTGCTGATCACCGATATCGACATGCCGCGCATGGATGGCATCGAACTGGTCACCTTGGTGCGCCGCGACCAACGGTTGCAGTCACTGCCGGTGATGGTGGTGTCGTACAAGGACCGTGAAGAAGATCGCCGGCGTGGCCTTGATGCCGGGGCCGACTACTATCTGGCAAAAGCCAGCTTCCATGACGATGCGTTGCTGGATGCCGTGGGGGAACTGATCGGAGGTGCTCAGGGATGAAGATCGCCATCGTCAACGATATGCCCATGGCGGTAGAGGCGTTGCGCCGGGCCCTGGCCTTCGAGCCGGCGCACCAAGTGATCTGGGTGGCCAGCGATGGCGCTGAAGCCGTGCGCAAATGCGCCGAGGACACTCCCGACCTGATTCTCATGGACCTGATCATGCCGGTGATGGATGGCGTCGAGGCGACCCGGCGGATCATGGCCGAATCGCCCTGCGCCATCGTCATTGTCACGGTCGACCGCAAGCAGAACGTGCACCGGGTGTTCGAGGCCATGGGCCATGGCGCCCTGGATGTGGTCGACACCCCCGCACTGGGAGCCGGTGACGCACGTGAGGCTGCGGCGCCGCTGCTGCGCAAGATCCTCAATATCGGCTGGTTGATTGGCCAGCAGCGGCCCGGCGCGAGCAAGTCGGTCGCCGCCCCCCTGCGCGAGGCTTCCCAGCGCAGTGGGCTGGTTGCGATTGGCTCTTCCGCAGGTGGCCCGGCCGCCCTCGAAGTGCTGCTTAAAGGCCTGCCGCGCGGTTTTGGGGCGTCGATCGTACTGGTTCAGCATGTCGACCAGGTGTTCGCTGCCGGCATGGCCGAATGGCTCGCCAGCGCCTGCGGCTTGCCCGTGCGCCTGGCCCGCGAAGGCGAACCGCCCCAGCCCGGGCAAGTGCTGCTGGCCGGCACCAACCACCATATCCGTCTGCTCCAGGGCGGCCAGCTGGCCTACACTGCCGAGCCCGTCAACGAAATCTACCGGCCTTCGATCGACGTGTTCTTCGAGAGCGTGGCGCGCTACTGGATCGGCGATGCGGTGGGGGTGCTGCTTACCGGCATGGGGCGTGACGGCGCCCAGGGCCTGAAATTGATGCGCCAGCAGGGCTTTCTGACGATTGCCCAGGACCAGGCCAGCAGTGCGGTGTACGGCATGCCCAAGGCCGCTGCGGCGATCGATGCCGCAGTGGAAATCCGCCCGTTGGAACGCATCGCCGGGCGCTTGATGGAGCTCTTCGCAAAATGACGACTTGTATAGAATCGCGCCGCGTGAGCGGACGTGGTCAGGTGAATTCTAATGACTGATCTACCGATCGAAGGGTTCACGACCCCCAATGAAAACATGGCGATGGTCCTGCTGGTCGATGACCAGGCGATGATCGGTGAAGCGGTGCGTCGTGGCCTGGCAGTGGAAGAGAACATCGATTTTCATTTCTGCGCCGACCCGCATCAGGCGGTAGCCCAGGCCGTGCGCATCAAGCCCACGGTGATCCTTCAGGACCTGATCATGCCCGGCCTGGACGGCCTGACCCTGGTTCGCGAGTACCGCAACAACCCGGCCACCCGGGACATCCCGATCATCGTCCTGTCGACCAAGGAAGATCCGCTGGTCAAGAGCGCCGCCTTCGCCGCCGGCGCCAACGATTATCTGGTCAAGTTGCCAGACAACATCGAGCTGGTGGCGCGTATCCGCTACCACTCGCGCTCCTACCTGACCCTGCTGCAACGCGACGAGGCCTACCGCGCCCTGCGGGTCAGCCAGCAGCAGCTGCTCGACACCAACCTGATGCTGCAGCGGCTGATGAATTCCGACGGCCTGACCGGGCTGTCCAACCGCCGCCACTTCGACGAATACCTGGAGCTGGAATGGCGCCGGGCCATGCGCGAGCAGCAGCAATTGTCGTTGCTGATGATCGATGTCGATTACTTCAAGGTGTTCAACGACAGCTTCGGTCACCTGGCCGGCGACGAAGCGCTGCGCCAGGTCGCCGAGGCCATTCGCGGCTCCTGCTCGCGGCCAACCGACCTGCCGGCGCGCTACGGCGGCGAGGAGTTCGCCCTGGTGTTGCCCAACACCTCGCCTGGCGGTGCACGCCTGATCGCCGAAAAGCTGCGCCAGACCGTGCTTGGCCTGAACATTGCGCACAGTGTGCCCACGGCAGACTCGCTGCTGACCGTGAGCATCGGCCTGGCGACCCAGACGCCGGCCATTGGCAGCCATTGCCGGCAGCTGATTTCGGCGGCGGACAAGGGGCTGTACCAGGCCAAGAACAACGGGCGCAACCAGGTCGGCATTGCCTGACGCCGATGCGGCTGCCCAACGGGCTGCCGCCGCTCTTTGGATGGGTTATACTCGCGGGCTTTTCACCGAATTCGCACGAGAGCCAGCCGCCCATGGAAATCCAACCAATCCTGAACACCATCAAGGACCTCACCGAGCGTTCCCTGTCCATTCGGGGGTATCTTTGACTACGATCACAAGCATGACCGCCTGATCGAAGTCAACCGCGAGCTGGAAGACGCAGCCGTCTGGAACAAGCCCGAGTACGCCCAGGCCCTGGGCCGCGAGCGCGCCATGCTGGCGCAGGTCGTCGAGACCCTGGACAAGCTGGCCAATGGCCTGGCCGACTGCAAGGACCTGCTCGACATGGCTGTCGAGGAAGGTGATGAAGGCGCCGTCAGCGACGTCGAGACCGAGCTGCAGGCCCTGGAAGAGTCCCTCGCCCAGCTTGAGTTCCGTCGCATGTTCAGCGGCGAGATGGACATGAACAACGCCTACCTGGACATCCAGGCCGGCTCCGGCGGCACCGAGGCGCAGGACTGGGCCAACATCCTGCTGCGCATGTACCTGCGCTGGGCCGACAAGCGTGGCTTCGACGCCACCATCATCGAGCTGTCCGAAGGTGAAGTCGCCGGCATCAAGGGCGCCACCGTGCACATCAAGGGTGAGTACGCCTTCGGCTGGCTGCGCACCGAGATCGGCGTGCACCGCCTGGTGCGCAAGAGCCCGTTCGACTCCGGCGCGCGTCGCCACACCTCGTTCTCGGCGGTGTTCGTGTCCCCCGAGATCGACGACAAGGTCGAGATCGAGATCAACCCGTCCGACCTGCGCATCGACACCTACCGCTCCTCCGGTGCTGGTGGTCAGCACGTCAACACCACTGACTCGGCGGTGCGTATCACCCACGTACCGACCAACACCGTGGTGGCTTGCCAGAACGAACGTTCCCAGCATGCCAACAAGGACACCGCCATGAAAATGCTGCGGGCCAAGTTGTACGAGCTGGAAATGCAAAAGCGCAACGCCGCTTCGCAGGCGTTGGAAGACAGCAAGTCGGACATCGGCTGGGGCCACCAGATCCGCTCCTACGTGCTGGATGACTCGCGCATCAAGGACCTGCGTACCGGCGTCGAGCGCAGCGACTGCCAGAAGGTCCTGGATGGCGACCTCGACCAGTATCTGGAAGCGAGCCTCAAGCAGGGGCTGTAAGCCGTACACCACCGCCGCGCTACCTGGCCACTTGCCGGTAGCGCGTGCCCTGCCCGGAAAGGGCAACGAATACCTGATGGAAAGAATGACGACATGAGCGACCTGAAGACCGAATCGCAAGACCTGCAACAGGAAGAAAACGCCCTGATCGCCCTGCGCAAGGAAAAACTTGCCGCCGAGCGTGCCAAGGGCAATGCCTTCCCCAACGACTTCCGCCGCGACAGCTACTGCAACGATCTGCAGAAGCAGTACGCGGACAAGACCAAGGAAGAGCTGGAAGCAGCCGCGATCCCGGTCAAGGTTGCCGGTCGCATCATGCTCAACCGTGGCTCGTTCATGGTCATCCAGGACATGACCGGCCGTATCCAGGTCTACGTCAACCGCAAGACACTGCCCGAAGAAACCCTGGCCGCCGTCAAGACCTGGGACCTGGGCGACATCATCAGCGCCGAAGGCACCCTGGCCCGTTCCGGCAAGGGCGACCTGTACGTCGAGATGACCAACGTGCGCCTGCTGACCAAGTCGCTGCGCCCGCTGCCGGACAAGCACCACGGCCTGACCGACACCGAGCAGCGCTATCGCCAGCGTTACGTTGACCTGATGGTCAACGAAGAAACCCGCCACACCTTCCGGGTGCGTTCGCAGGTGATCTCGCATATCCGCAAGTTCCTCATCGAGCGCGACTTCCTCGAAGTCGAGACGCCGATGCTGCAGACCATCCCGGGTGGTGCAGCGGCCAAGCCGTTCGAAACCCACCACAACGCCCTGGACATGGCCATGTTCCTGCGTATCGCGCCGGAGCTGTACCTCAAGCGCCTGGTGGTTGGCGGCTTCGAGAAAGTGTTCGAGATCAACCGCAACTTCCGTAACGAAGGCGTTTCGACTCGTCACAACCCTGAATTCACCATGCTCGAGTTCTACCAGGCCTACGCCGACTACCGCGACAACATGGACCTCACCGAGGAACTGTTCCGCGAGCTGGCGCAACTGGTGCTGGGCACCACCGACGTGCCATACGGCGACAAGGTGTTCCACTTCGGCGAGCCGTTTGCTCGCCTGTCGGTATTCGACTCGATCCTCAAGTACAACCCCGAGCTGACCGCTGCCGACCTGCAGGATGTCGACCGTGCTCGCGACATCGCCAAGAAGGCCGGCGCCAAGGTGCTGGGCCACGAAGGCCTGGGCAAGCTGCAGGTGATGATTTTCGAAGAGCTGGTCGAGCACAAGCTGGAGCAGCCGCACTTCATCACCGAGTACCCGTTCGAAGTGTCGCCACTGGCTCGCCGCAACGACGACAACCCGGCCGTGACCGACCGCTTCGAGCTGTTCATCGGTGGCCGCGAAATCGCCAACGCCTACTCCGAGCTCAACGATGCCGAAGACCAGGCCGAGCGCTTCCTGGCCCAGGTGGCAGAGAAGGACGCAGGTGACGATGAAGCCATGCACTACGACGCCGACTTCGTTCGCGCCCTGGAGTACGGCATGCCACCGACTGCCGGTGAAGGCATCGGTATCGACCGCCTGGTGATGCTGCTGACCAACTCGCCATCGATTCGCGACGTCATCCTGTTCCCGCACATGCGCCCACAAGCCTGAGTGATCTGAACAAGCCGCCTTTCGGGGCGGCTTTTTCTTGCCTGTACACTTGTATTGCCTGTACCGGCCTCTTCGCGGCTAAAGCCGCTCCCACAGGTACTGCACAGGCCCTCAGAGCTGCGCAATCCCTATGGGAGCGGCTTAGCCGCGAAGAGGCCGGTACAGGTCGACCACTGTCCATGAGGTAACCACTGTGACACCCGCAATGGCCCAACAAGGCGCCGCCGGCATCGCCACCGCCGTCGCCGAAAGCGTGCAGTACCAGGGTCGCAAGACCGCCCGTCAAGGCAGCGAACAGCGCCGCCAGCTGATCCTCGACGCCGCCATGCGCATCGTCGTGCGCGATGGCGTGCGAGGCGTGCGCCACCGTGCGGTGGCCGCCGAGGCGGGAGTGCCGCTATCGGCCACCACGTACTACTTCAAGGACATCGAAGACCTGCTCACCGACACCTTTGCCCAGTATGTCGAGCGCAGCGCCGCCTACATGGCCAAGCTCTGGGCCAACACCGAGGTGGTGCTGCGCCAGTTGCTCGCCCAGGGGGATGGCAGTGTGCATTCGCGGGCGCGGCTGGCTGATGAAATCGCCCGCATGACCGTCGACTATGTACAGCGTCAACTGCTCAGCCGCCGCGACTTCATGATGGCCGAGCAGGCCTTTCGCCAGGAGGCCTTGCTGTGCCCGCGCCTGGCCGAACTTGTGTGTGCCCACGAGCAGATCCTGCTGCACGGCGCCCGCCAGCTGCTGCAGGTGGTCGGCTCGCAGCAACCGGAACAGGACGCCCAAATGTTGACGGCGATTATCGAGCAGATGGAATATCAGGGCCTGCTCAAGGATGCCGATGCGCAAGCCGATGGGCAGATGCTCGCTATGCTTACCCGTTACCTGCACCTGGTGTTGGCCTCGGCCTGAGCAGTGACCGAACTTTCAAGGAGAACCTGATGAAAGCCTGGCGTGTGGTGTTGTTGACGTTGTCATTCCTCCTGCTGGGCGGTTGCCTTGTGAGCTTTCATGAGCCGCTGCCGAGCAACCAGGCTGCGCCCAAGGCATTGCTCGGCAAGTGGAGCAGCAAGGATGCCTGGGGCGAGCCGCTGAAGCTGACCATCAGCCGCAGCGGCGGTGATGCGTACAAGGCGGTGGCCACGGCCAAAGGCAAGGCGCCGGAGGAATACACCTTCACCGTCTCGCGCCACGGCAACCGCTGGTACTTGTCGGCTGGCGTGCCCAAGCGCCTGGGCGGCAACTTCCTGATTGGCGGTTTCGACATCGTCGATGGCAAGGAACTGGTGGTCTATAACCTCGACGTCGAGCAAGTGCAGCAGGCGGTCGAGAAAAAGGAACTGAGCGGGCGCAGTACCCAGATTGCGCAAGACAGCGAGCAGGGCGTGCTGATCGACAGCCCGTCGCAACGCGTGCTGGCGTACCTCGACGACCCGGCCAACTCCGACCTGTTCGTCGAAGTGGCGCGGTTCCAGCGCAGTAGCAAGTAGTCACCTGTGCTGGCCTCTTCGCGGGCGCGCCCGCTCCCACAGGTATTGCACCGGGGCTGAAACCAGTGCGGTCCCTGTGGGGGCGGGCTTGCCCGCGAAGAGGCCGGCACAGGCAAAGCAAGACTTGTATCTTGATCTAGAAAGGAGTCCCCGGTGGACGAATACCAGCAGACCATCCGCGCGCTGTCCGACCGCATTGTCGCGGCGCAGACCCCGATCCGGGTTCTGGACGCCGTGAAATGGGACGACAACATCCGCCAGGGCTTCCTCAAGGCCAAGGGCAAGGAGCCGCCCGCCGTTGACCGTGAGTACTACCTGGCGCGCCCGCTGGCATTCGACTCCAGCGCGGTGAAGGCCGAGTTCCAGGCCATCGAGCGCGACATCATCCGCCAGCTGGGCCAGTTCAACCCGGTCGGGCAGATCATGAAGCGCATGTGCCGCGAATACCGCATGGTCGTGCGCATGCTCGAAGCCCGGGGTACCGAAGACTTCGGGCTGATCTCGCAGGAGCTGTATGGCGCTGCCTCCGACGCCTTCCACGCCGGTGACCCGACCCTGGCCGACCTGGGGCTGATGCTTTCGGACTACCTGAACAATATCGACGGGCGTGGCGACCTCAAGGACGAGCCGAAGAACCTGACTGCCAAGGAGGCCGTGGACATCCTCCAGCGCCGCCTGAACAAGGTGTTCGGCGAGGCCGAGGAGACCATCCGCGTTTTCGAGTCGGACGGTATCGTCGCCGATGCCGCAGCCGGTGCCGACTACATCAAGGTGCGCGCCGATGCCATGTTCAACAACCGTGACGTGCGTGCGCTGGAGGTGCATGAGGGCCTGGTGCATGTGGGGACCACCCTCAACGGTTTGAACCAGCCGATCTGCACATTCCTGGCCAAGGGCCCGCCCTCGTCGACGGTGACCCAGGAAGGCCTGGCCATCCTCATGGAGGTGATTGCCTTCGCTTCCTACCCCAGCCGCCTGCGCAAGCTGACCAACCGCACCCGCGCCATCCACATGGTCGAAGAGGGCGCCGACTTCCTGCAAGTGTTCGAGTTCTTCCGCGAGCAGGGCTTCGAGATGGGACAGAGCTACAGCAACGCCAGCCGGGTGTTCCGGGGTTCGGTGCCCAATGGCCTGCCATTCACCAAGGACTTGTCCTACCTCAAGGGCTTCATCATGGTTTACAACTACATTCAGTTGGCCGTGAAGAAGGGCAAGCTCGAGCAGATACCGCTGCTGTTCTGCGGCAAGACCACCCTGGAAGACATGCGCACCTTGCGCCAACTGGTCGAGGAGGGGCTGGTCGAGCCGCCCAAGTACTTGCCGGAGCAGTTCCGCGACCTCAACGCGCTGTCGGCCTGGATGTGCTTCTCCAACTTCCTCAACCACTTGAGCCTGGATCGTATTGAAGCCGACTACGCGAACATTCTCTGAACGCTGCCGCCCGCTGGTACTGGGCATGCTCCTGCTGGGGCTGTGCGGCTGCAGCAGCCTGTTGTTCTATCCCGAACCCGGCGAAGCGTTCACTCCGCAACGCGCCAAGCTGGAGTACCGCGATATCAGCCTCACTACCGCCGATGGCCTGCGCCTGCATGGTTGGTGGCTGCCGGCCAAGGCGGGGGTAGAGCTCAAGGGGACGGTGCTGCATCTGCACGGCAACGGTGGCAATCTGCCGGGCCACCTTGGCGGCAGCTACTGGCTACCGGAGCAGGGCTACCAGGTACTGATGATCGATTACCGTGGCTATGGCCTGTCCGAGGGCTCGCCAAGCTTGCCTGAGGTCTATCTGGACATCGACGCGGCAATGGCATGGCTGGCCCAGGCCCCCGAGGTCAAGGGCAAGCCGCTGGTACTGCTCGGCCAGAGCCTCGGCGGAGCGATGGCGATCCACTACCTGGCGCAGCACCCCGAGCAGCGCCAGCGCTTCGGTGCCCTGGTGTTCGACGGCGTGCCGGCCAGCTACCGTGGGGTAGGGCGTTATGCCCTGGGCACTTCGTGGCTGACGTGGCCGCTGCAGGTGCCGCTGTCCTGGCTGGTACCGGATGGCGACAGCGCAATCCATTCGATCGGGCAACTGAGCAGCCCGCCAAAGCTGTTCTTCCACAGCATCGACGACACCTTGGTGCCGATGGACAACGGCATCCGCCTGTACCAGCACGCACCGGCGCCACGCGTGCTGCAACTGACCCGTGGCGGCCACGTGCAGACCTTCGCCGACCCGGTATGGCGCCAGGTGATGCTGCGCTTCCTCGATGACCCCAGCCATTTCAACGGCCTGCGGCGGCTTGCCGAAGTGCCCAACTACCCTGACGAGAAGAACGCCCAATGAGTGAAGAACGCAACGCCATCCCGCTGATCCTGACCGGTGTCGGCAGCATCGTCGTGACGGTGGGGACCCTCTGGTACTACGGCTACCTGCATTTCGCCAAACCAGAGGATGCGCTGCTGCTGCAGGACTTCACCATGCTCAAGACGATTCCTGGCGAGGACTACAAGGTCTCGCTGGACCCGGCATCGCAGGTGGCCCAATGCGTGGATGGCGTGCTGGTGCTGTTCGATACCGAGCAGAAAGGCCTGACTGGCGTGCTGGTAGACAGCCGCAAGCGTGCAGTGCGCTGCATGGGCAAGGAGACGCCGCAGCAGGTGCAGTGATCCTCAGGTCAGGCGGGAGCGGGCTGCATCATAGGCTGCGCTTCGCTCTCGCTTGCCGATCGCAATGACAATCACAACCAGGCGGTGATCGACTACCCGGTAGACCAGTCGATAGCCAGCGGACCTCAGTTCGATCTTGTAACAGTCAGCCATGCCGGAGAGTTTGTCTTTCTCCACCCTCGGCTGTGTCAGCCGCACCTTGAGTTTTCTTGCGAACTGTAGCTGCAACGAGCCGTCGAGCTTTGCGAACTCCTTCCTTGCTCTTACATCGAATTCAAGGTCATAGCTTTTTGCTGCCTCCGGCTTCGGCGATGAGCTCATCAATATCCACTCTTACTGTGGGCCCTCCACGCCGTTGCCGGACAAGCTCGGCCAGTTGCATGTCGTCGATCAGATCCATCATCGCTTCGTAGCGCTCGGGCGGCACGGCATAGAACGCCGGTTCGTTGCGATTGAGGATGACCACGGTTTCACCGGCAGCTTCGCGGATAGTACCCATGGGGTCTTTCTTAAGGTCGGTGATCGATGCTGCCAGATCAGCGAGAACAGGATAGGTCATCGTTGTATCAACCCGTAAATTTGGTTATCGACACGGAAAGTGTAGTATTTCAAAGAGTGCTTTTAAAGGTGCTTTTTTCGGTGTTCAAGCATGAAAAAACCCCGCCATGAAGGCGGGGTTTCTTTTTAGCCAGCCTTATTGCTGAATCTGGCTCACCGAACGGGGTGCCACCGGCTGGTTGTCGTTGGAGATGGTCACCTCCACCCGACGGTTCTGCGCACGGCCCGAGTTGCTGCCGTTGTCCGCCACCGGGTATTCCTTGCCATACCCCTGGGCGACGACACGCGCCGGGTCCACGCCTGCACGTACCAGCGCCGCGCGAACGCTGGCTGCGCGGCGTTCGGACAGGCCCTGGTTGTAGCTGGCCGAGCCGACGCTGTCGGTGTAGCCCTCGACGATCACCTTGCGCTCCGGGTTTTCCTGAAGGAACTGGGCCAGCTTGGTGATGTTCGGGTAGGCGTTGCTCTTCAGGGTGGCCTTGTTGAAGTCGAACAGCACATCACCAAAGGTCACCAGGGTGCCGCGGTCGGTCTGCTTGGCATTCAGGCTTTGCTGCAGCTTGGCGATCTGTGCGTCGCGGGCATCGAGCTTGGCCTGGGCGCGCTGGGCCGAGGCGTTCTTCAGCTCGTTCTCGGCGGTGCGCAGGGCGATGGTCTGCTTGGCCACCTCGATCCGCTGGTTGGTCAGGTAGGCGAGCTGGTCGACCTTCTGGCTGTCTTCACGGTCCATGAAGGCCTTGTCGGACTTGTTCAGCCAGTCCTGGGCATCCTTGGTCTCGAGCGCGGCCACCTTGCTTGCCTGCGGGTCACTCTGCAGTGCAGAGAAGTTGGTGCGAGCCGACTCCAGGTTAGGGTTCGGGTCGTGGGAACAGGCGGCAAGGCCGACGCTCAGTGCCAGCAGGGCGGGAATCATGACGTAGTTGCGCATAGTGTTCATCCTTTGATCAGTTGCGAAGGCTGGGGTTGGCGTGGCGGCGCTCATTCGGCGCTGCGCAGGCCTTCCTGACGTACGTCCTGAACGCCCTGGCGGGCATCCTGCACGGCCTTCTGGGCCTTGGCTGCCTGGGCCTTGCGCTCAGCGACGCGGGCATCCCATTCGGCCTGCTCGGCCAGGCGCTTGGCCTCATCGTACTTTTTGTCGTGCATGGCGATTTCGGCCTGCTTGAACTTGTCCTGGGCCGATTTCATTTCCACGGCGGCGAACTCGGTGCCACCGGCACTGACGGCCGAATTGACCGCGGACTGGGTGACAGCGTACTGCTCGGTAGGCGGGTTGCCTGCACAGCCGGCCAGGACCAGGCTACTGCCCAGGGCCAGCGCGGCCAGCTTCAATCCGCGCACGTGAGTAGATGAGAGGTTCGGGGTGCGGGTCTTGATGGTGGTCAGTTCCATTGGATCACTCCTGATTACGACGATGTCCGTAGCAGTCCATCGCTCAATCCCTGACAGTGCCTGCGCTTGCGCTCAACGATGCACATGGCAGGAGTGCAGGGTTTTAGCGTGATGGCTATTGGCTGGGACTTGACCGTTTTTTGAATGGTTCCGAAAAAAATGCGCCGTTTTGCCATTTTTTTCTGACTGATCGGTCAGTGAGATTTACCCGGAACTTTTCATCGCTGGAGTGGTTTCCGGGCCTGTTGCAGGCCCGGATCGTGGTGCTGCACGCTCAGTTGCCGGTGTCGTCGCCGGTATTGCTGAGGTCGTGCAAATGGCGCCGTGACAGGGCCAGAAACCGCGGGGTCGGGCCGATATCTTCGAACAGCGGGTCACCCTCTTCGTCAGTGGCGATGACCTTCTGGCCCTGCACGTAGGGGAAGCTGGCTTCCAGCTCTTCCAGCGCGGCGGCGACCAGTTCGCCGAGCAGTTCCTCGGCGGTGCGCTTGGGGTACATGTCGATCAGGGCAGCCAGGCGTGCCTCGGACTCCAGGTCCAAGTGCAAGGCGTGGCCGGTGGGGCTCAGGGTGCCGGCGGCATTCTGTTCCCAGTGCTGGGCGAGTTCGCGGATTTTCATGATGACCTCTGTGAACGCCAGAAAAGGCTGCATTGCATCGGACTGCGCTGGTTTAACTTTAGTTTGCTTTGCGCGATCGCGGCTTGCCATCGCGCCCCGGCAATGGGCACTCTTGGGCCAGTGCTGTTTCCTGAGCAGAGCGTGGCGAGCCGCGCCGAAGAGAGGGCCAATGACTGATATCGATGTGCGCCTGCGTGAAGATGTCCATGTGTTGGGGGAGTTGCTCGGCGAGACCATCCGCCAGCAGCACGGTGATGCGTTCCTGCAGAAGATCGAGGACATCCGCCACAGTGCCAAGGCCGACCGCCGCGGTGCTGGCGAGCAACTGAGCTCGACCTTGGCCGACCTGGCCGAAGAAGACCTGCTGCCCGTGGCGCGAGCCTTCAACCAGTTCCTCAACCTGGCCAACATGGCCGAGCAATATCAGCTGATCCGCCGTCGCGATGCCGGTCAGCCAGAGCCGTTCGAGGCGCGGGTCTTGCCCGAGCTGCTGGCTCGCCTGAAGCAGGCCGGGCACAAGGATGACGCCCTGGCCCGGCAGCTCGCCAAGCTCGATATCCAGCTGGTGCTGACCGCACACCCGACCGAAGTGGCGCGGCGCACGTTGATCCAGAAATACGATGCCATCGCCGGCCAGCTGGCCGTCCAGGACCACCGCGACCTGACCCCCGCCGAGCGTGGGCAGGTGCGCGAGCGCCTGCGCAGGCTGATCGCCGAGGCCTGGCACACCGAAGAGATCCGCCGCGCCCGGCCCACCCCGGTAGACGAGGCCAAATGGGGCTTCGCGGTGATCGAGCATTCGCTGTGGCAGGCCATCCCCAACCACTTGCGCAAGGTCGACAAGGCATTGTTCGACGCCACCGGCCTGCACCTGCCGCTGGAAGCTGCGCCGATTCGCTTCGCCTCGTGGATGGGCGGTGACCGCGACGGCAACCCCAATGTCACGGCGGCCGTGACCCGTGAGGTATTGCTGCTGGCCCGCTGGATGGCCGCCGACCTGTTCCTGCGTGATATCGATGCGCTGGCGGCCGAGTTGTCCATGCAACAAGCCAGTGAGGCCTTGCGTGAACGTGTGGGCGACAGTGCCGAGCCGTACCGGGCGTTGCTCAAACAGTTGCGCGAACGGCTGCGGGCGACGCGCGCCTGGGCCCAGCTTGCATTGACCAGCAACCAGCCGGCCAGCGCCGAGGTGCTGGTGGATAACCGCGACCTGATCGCACCGCTGGAGCTGTGCTATCAGTCGCTGCATGAATGCGGCATGGGGGTGATCGCCGATGGCGCGCTGCTCGACAGCCTGCGCCGGGCGGTGACCTTCGGCCTGTTCCTCGGCCGCCTGGATGTGCGCCAGGATGCCGCCCGGCACCGTGATGCGCTGGCGGAGATTACCGATTACCTTGGCCTGGGCAGCTATGCCGACTGGGACGAAGAGCAGCGCATCGCATTCCTCCAGGCGGAACTTAAGAATCGCCGGCCGTTGCTGCCCGCGCACTTCAAGCCTCAGGCAGAGACCGCTGAAGTGTTGGCAACCTGCCGTGAGATCGCCGCTGCGCCGGGCGCTTCGCTGGGCTCCTACGTGATCTCGATGGCGGGTGCGGCCTCTGATGTGCTGGCCGTACAACTGCTGCTCAAGGAAGCCGGCCTTACCCGGCCGATGCGCGTGGTGCCGCTGTTCGAAACCCTGGCGGACCTGGACAACGCCGGGCCGGTGATGCAGCGCCTGCTTGGCCTGCCGGGCTACCGCGCCAGCCTGCGCGGGCCGCAGGAGGTGATGATCGGCTATTCCGACTCGGCCAAGGACGCGGGCACCACGGCAGCGGCCTGGGCTCAGTACCGTGCCCAGGAAAACCTGGTGCGCATCTGCCGCGAGCATCAGGTCGAACTGCTGCTGTTCCACGGCCGTGGTGGTACGGTGGGCCGTGGTGGTGGCCCGGCCCATGCGGCGATACTGTCGCAGCCTCCGGGTTCGGTGGCAGGTCGGTTCCGCACCACCGAACAGGGCGAGATGATTCGCTTCAAGTTCGGCTTGCCGGCCATCGCCGAGCAAAATCTCAACCTGTACCTGGCTGCTGTGCTCGAAGCCACCTTGCTGCCACCCCCGCCTCCAGAACCCGCCTGGCGGTCATTGATGGATCAGCTGGCAGCCGATGGCCTCAAGGCCTACCGCGGCGTGGTGCGGGAAAACCCGGACTTCGTTGAATACTTCCGCCAGTCCACCCCCGAGCAGGAGCTGGGTCGCCTGCCGCTGGGCAGCCGCCCGGCCAAGCGCCGTGCCGGTGGCATCGAAAGCCTGCGGGCGATCCCGTGGATCTTCGGCTGGACCCAGACACGCCTGATGCTGCCGGCCTGGCTGGGGTGGGAAACCGCCCTGAGCAATGCCCTGGCGCGAGGCCAGGGCGAGCTGCTGGCGCAGATGCGCGAGCAGTGGCCATTCTTCCGCACCCGCATCGACATGCTGGAAATGGTCCTGGCCAAGGCCGACGCGCAAATCGCCGAGGCCTACGACCAACGTCTAGTGCAACCAGGCCTGCTTCCATTAGGTGCACACTTGCGCGACCTATTGTCGCAGTCGTGCCAGGTGGTGCTGGGCCTGACCGGCCAGCCGGTGCTACTGGCGCACAGCCCCGAGACCCTGGAATTCATCAGCTTGCGCAATACCTACCTGGACCCGCTGCACCGCCTGCAGGCCGAATTGCTGGCCCGTTCACGCAGCCGCGAAGCCGCTCTGGACAGCCCGTTGGAGCAGGCCCTGCTGGTGACCGTGGCAGGTATCGCCGCGGGGCTGCGCAACACCGGGTAAGGCCTGCCGTCGCGGCCCTTGCCGGTTGACCGGCGGGCAGCCACAACAGGGCGAGGAGGGTGGTTGCGCCGGGCGCAACCACCCTCCGTTCTGGTTACGGACGACGCAATGCTGCAACTTTGGGACGCTTGTCTGGCTGCCGGGCGCTGTGTATCTTGAGCAGCCTTTTGACCGATTTATGGTCATACCCGATTTTCCGGACTTGGCCTCGATTGCCGAATCCATTGAATTTCATAAAAAAATTTGAGGAGCACGAGATGCGCGTAATTCTGCTGGGAGCTCCCGGGGCCGGTAAAGGTACTCAGGCAAAGTTCATCACCGAAAAGTTCGGTATTCCACAGATCTCCACCGGTGACATGCTGCGTGCCGCCGTCAAGGCCGGCACCCCATTGGGCCTGGAACTGAAGAAAGTCATGGATGCCGGTCAACTGGTGTCCGACGAGCTGATCATCAGCCTGGTCAAGGAGCGCATCGCCCAGCCGGATTGCGCCAATGGCTGCCTGTTCGACGGCTTCCCCCGCACCATTCCACAGGCTGAAGCGATGGTTGCCGCGGGCGTGGATATCGACGCCGTGGTCGAGATCGCTGTCGACGACGAAGAAATCGTCGGCCGCATGGCTGGCCGCCGTGTGCATCTGGCCTCGGGCCGCACCTACCACATTCAGTACAACCCGCCGAAAGTGGAAGGCAAGGACGATGTCACCGGCGAAGACCTGATCCAGCGCGACGACGACAAGGAAGAAACCGTGCGTCACCGCCTGTCGGTCTACCACAGCCAGACCAAGCCGCTGGTGGACTTCTACCAGAAGCTGTCGGCAGCCAATGCTGGCAAGCCGAAGTACAGCCACATCGAAGGCGTCGGCTCGGTCGAGTCGATCACCGCCAAGGTGCTGGCAGCTCTGAGCTGATCCCTTCTGACGCAGCGGCCGCTTTTTTGTGGGAGCGGCCTTGTGTCGCGAAAGGGCTGCAGAGCAGCCCCTCGATTTTTGCCGTGTCGCTGACATCCTGGGGCCGCTCCGCAGCCCTTTCGCGACACAAGGCCGCTCCCACAGGGACCGCAGCTGCTCTATACTGCCGCTCTTTTCCCCTAGCACCTGGATACCTGTTCGATGACCACCCTGCTGGCCCTGGATACCGCCACCGAAGCCTGTTCCGTTGCGCTGCTGCATGACGGCAAGGTAACCAGCCATTACGAGGTGATCCCGCGCATGCATGCGCAGAAGCTGCTGCCGATGATCAAGCAGCTGCTGGCAGACTCCGGTGTGGCGCTGAATGCTCTGGATGCCATCGCCTTCGGCCGTGGCCCGGGCGCGTTCACCGGGGTGCGCATCGCCATCGGTGTGGTGCAGGGCCTGGCGTTTGCGCTGGAGCGCCCGGTGCTGCCGGTGTCCAACCTGGCCGCGCTGGCTCAGGGCGCGTTGCGCAAGCATGGCGTGCAGCAGGTGGCTGCGGCCATCGACGCGCGCATGGATGAAGTGTATTGGGGTTGCTACAAGGCCGAAGCCGGCGAGATGCGCCTGCAAGGGCTGGAAGCCGTGCTCCCGCCCGAGCGCGTAGCCGTGCCGGCAGGCAGCAGCGGTGACTGGTTCGGTGCCGGTACTGGCTGGAGCTATGCCGAACGCCTGGCGGTGCAGGCCAGCGCCACGAACGCTTCAGCTTTGCCAGGTGCCTTGGATATTCTCAGCCTGGCCAGCTTCGCCTGGGGCCGTGGCGAGGCAATCGCCGCCGAACAGGCGCAACCGGTTTACTTGCGCGATAATGTGGCTACGCCAAAGGCGCGCTGAGTGCTGTTCGTCGGTTATCGCGGTTGGCGATAAAACCTTTAGGCGCAATCTGTGGTCCAGTTATCACTCGAGCATTAGCGACGCAATCCTGATGCTGCTAGATTGCCATCATTGGTCCTGAGTGCTCACTCCATGCGTATCGACGGTTTTTCCTCGCAGTCCTACCCGATCAAGCGTGCGCCGCGCAAAGCAGCGGTGCGCGACGAGAGCGTCGATGATGCCGAGCTGATCGAGGAGAGCGAAGTCACTCAGGAGGCTGCTGCGCGTCGTCGTCCGGCGGGCTTGCCGGCTCGTCAGCAGGACATGGTGTTCCCCCGCGCCCGTGACCGGCGCACTGCTACCGCGTTGGCCAGTTACCTCAGCACGGCCGGTTTTACCGACTGGGACATGGAAGTACTGGGGCTCGACCTGTACATTTGACGGATGAGTCCGTCACCTTTGCCTTATTTCGTAGGTTGCCCGTCCTGGAGCGAGAACGCCTGGCGCGAGTACCTGTATCCCGCCGACGCCACCACCCATGAAATGCTTGGCTACTACAGCCGGGTATTCAACGCCGTCGAGGGCAACACCACATTCTATGCCCGGCCGGCACCCGGCACTGTCGCCCGCTGGGCGCAGGTCATGCCCGCGCACTTTCGTTTCACCGCCAAGTTCCCTGGTGATATCAGCCACGCAGGTGACCTGCGTGATCAGCTGGAGTCTGCCTTTGACTTCACCCGCCTGATGGCGCCATTGGGCCAGCGGGTCTCGCCGTACTGGCTGCAGTTGCCGCCCCTGTTCAGCCCCGCACGACTGGGCGAGCTGTGCCACTTCCTCGACGAGATCGCTGTGCCGGTGGCGGTGGAAGTGCGTCACCCGGCGTTTTTCGCCAAGGGCGAGGAAGAACGGCTGCTCAACCGCCTGCTCCACGAACGCGGCGTCGAGCGCATCTGCCTTGACCCCCGCGCCCTGTTCAGTTGCACCTCGCGTGACCCGGCAGTGCTGCATGCACAGTCGAAAAAGCCCAAGGTGCCACCGCGTCCCGCAGCCTTCAGCCAGTACCCGCAGGTGCGCTTCATCGGCCATCCGCAGCTTGAAGCCAACGACACGTTCCTCGCGCCCTGGGTAGACAAGGTCGCCGCCTGGATCGAGGAGGGGCGCAGTCCTTATGTGTTCCTGCATACGTCCGACAACCGTCTGGCTGCCGCGCTGGCCCAGCGTTTTCACCAACGACTGATGGCGCGTCTGCCAGGCTTGCCCGCATTACCTGAATTGCCGCGCGCCCCTGAGGTCGAACAACTGGGGCTACTCTGACCCTTCCCTGACCCCGGAGGTTGTGATCATGGATGTACAGACCCTGCGAGCCGAAGCCTTCAAGGCACTGCACGAGCGTGATGGCGCCTTCGTCATGCCCAACCCCTGGGACGCCGGCTCCGCCAAGCTGTTGGCAAGCCTCGGTTTCGAAGCGCTGGCCACCACCAGTGCCGGTCTGGCTTTCAGCCTCGGACGACCGGATGCCGAGGGTGCCTTGAGCCTGGATGAGACATTGGCTAACGCCGGGCTGATCGTCGATGCCACGCCCTTGCCGGTGGCTGCTGACTTGGAGAATGGCTTTGGCGACCTGCCGGAGGACTGCGCCCAGACCCTCCTGCGTGCTGCTGGGACCGGACTGGTCGGCGGTTCGATCGAAGATGCCAGCGGCCGGCCAGAGGCGCCAATCTATGACTTCGAGCTGGCTGTAGCGAGGGTCCGAGCTGCGGTGCAGGCCGCGCGCAGCCTGCCATTCCCCTTCACCCTGTGTGCCCGTGCGGAAAACCTGCTGCATGGGCGCATGGACCTTGACGATACCATCCTGCGCCTGCAGGCCTTTGCCGAGGCGGGTGCCGATGTGCTCTACGCGCCGGGATTGCGCAGTGTCGATGAGGTGCGAGCGGTGGTGCAGGCCGTGGCGCCGAAGCCAGTCAACGTGCTGATGGGGCTGGCGGGCGTGCCGTTGAGCGTCAACCAGCTGCAGGACTTGGGCGTGCGCCGTATCAGTGTCGGTTCATCGTTGGCCCGGGCAGCACTCGGCGCGTTGCAGCGTGCCGCCCTGGAGATTCGTGATCAGGGCACATTCAGTTACGGTGAGCAGGCCTTGCCGTTCGCCCAGCTCAACGACCTGTTCCGTCGCTGAGGCGCCATGCGCGCCGTGATGGTGCTATGCGGCCTGCTGTTGGTGATGGCGGGCCTGGCCTGGCAATTCGGCTGGCGCCTTGCGGACACCTGGAACCCGTGGGCGGCGCTGGATGTGCGCCAGCCGCCGAACTGGCTGACGAGTTACAAGCTGTCGCGGCTGCGCAACGACCCAGGCTTGTGCCGCCAGGCCCTGGAGACGTCCGGGCTGCGTTACCGGGCGCAGGTCGACAGCCCGCCATCGGCCAGCTGCCCGCTGCAGAATGTGTGGCGTATCGAGCGAGGGGACGTTCGCTTGAGCAGCAGCTTTCTGGCCAGTTGCCCGTTGGCGGTCGCCTATGCGTTGTTCGAGCGGCATGGGCTGCAGCCTGCTGCGCAGCGGGTATTTGGCCAGCCTGTGGTGCAAGTGGATCACTTGGGCAGCTTTGCCTGCCGCAATGTCTACAACCGCAAGCAAGGGCGTCTGAGCCAGCACGCTACGGCCAACGCGCTGGATATCAGCGGCTTTCGTCTGCAAGACGGTCAGCGCGTCTTGCTGGCGCGGGACTGGCAGGCGGGCGGGCAGAAGGGTGAATTTCTGAGGCAGGTGCGGCAAGCGGCCTGCGACAGTTTCAACACCGTGCTGGGACCGGACTACAACGCGGCCCACCACAATCACTTTCATCTGGACATGGGGCGTTGGCAGGTCTGTCGCTGATCTCAGGCTTGGACGCGAACGTTGTTCAGCACTACCGGGCGCGCCCAGTGCATGTCGAACTCAAGGTCGTGCTGCTGCTTGGCCATGGTCGCTTCGTCGTACGGTTCTGGCGCAGGGTCGAGCAGGTTCACTTCGAATTCGGCGATCGGCAGGTGCAGCGGGCGCGGGGAAGGGCCCGGGCCTGGTTCAGGGAGCGGGTGGCCCTGGCTCATCACCACCGGGCGCAGCCAGCTGTTGTTGAGGTCGAGCTGGCGCTGTTGCTGGATCATCTCGGCGGCGCTGAACGGCTCGGGCGCCGGCGCCAGCAGGTTGGCCTGCAATTCCGCCTTGGGCAGGAACAGTGGCTCGGGCGGTGCGACGATGGTGTCCTGTACCGGGCAGGTGCGCTGGGTTTCGATCAGGGCCAGGGCCTTGGCCCCGCCGATCGGCTCGCCGCTGGCCTGGTCGTACTGGACCATGACCTGGCTGACGCTGTCGGGTTCTTCCGCTTGCTGCTCGGCCATGGCGCGGGCAAAGAAATCCTGCCACAGGTGGCTTACGCCCCCGAGTGCCTGGGTATTCTGCCGACCGTAGTTGCCGACAGGCGACAAGTAGGTCAAGCCGATGGGAAGAGTATCTGTCATGGCAGTCGTGCGCGCTGTGCTCTGGCAGAATAGCGGAATATTGCCTGTATCGGCCGTGGCGGCCGATACATGAGGGGCAGGGTTCAATTTCTAGGTGTGAATGATGGAAGAGCAGGGCACAGGTATCCGGGTCGAGGCGCTGACGGCGGAGTTCGAGGCGCAAGCCGCACTATGGGCCGAGCGCCTGGCGCTGCCACTGCAGGATGATACGGCCGCGTTTGCTGTGCAGGTAGGCATGGATGGCTTGCAGATCCAGCAGTTGGGGCCGCAGGCTCCGGGGCCGGTGCGGGTGGACTTCGTCGAAGGCCAGGCCGCGCACCGGCGCCAGTTTGGCGGGGGCAACGGGCAGATGATTGCCAAGGCAGTGGGCATCGCCCAAGGTGTGCGGCCGCAGGTGCTGGATGCCACGGCGGGGCTGGGCAAGGATGCGTTCGTGCTGGCCAGCCTGGGTTGCCAGATGACCTTGATCGAACGCCAGCCGCTGATTGCCGCATTGCTGGAAGACGGCTTGGCGCGAGCCCGCGTGGATGAAGAAGTGGGGCCGATAGTCGGGCGCATGCGCCTGCTGACCGGCAACGCCATCGAGCGCATGCGCAGTTGGGAAGGCGAGGCGCCGCAGGTGATCTACCTTGACCCGATGTTCCCGCACCGTGACAAGAGCGCGCTGGTGAAGAAGGAAATGCGTGTGTTCCGGCCCTTGGTCGGTGATGACCTGGATGCCCCGGCCCTGCTCGAAGCCGCCCTGGCGCTGGCCAGCCACCGGGTGGTGGTGAAACGGCCGCGCAAGGCGCCGATCATTGATGGGCCGAAGCCGAGCCATAGCCTGGAAGGCAAATCGAGCCGGTATGACATCTACCCGAAGAAGGCCCTGAAAGCTTGATTACCTGCGCCGGCCTCTTCCCGGCTAAAGCCGCTCCCACAGGTATCGCACAGTTTTCAGAACCTGTGATATCCCTGTGGGAGCGGCTTTAGCCGCGAAGAGGCCAGCACAGGCTGACTCAGGCCTTGAACGCCCGGATAAACAATGCCACCACCTCGCGCACATGGGCCTCGGCCTCATCGCCCTCCAGCGGCCCGGCACAGCCCAGCAGCAAGCGGAAATCCGGCGCGCCCTTGACCAGGCTGAAGAAGTGCTCGGCCGCCTGCAACGGATTGGCAATCCGCAGCAGCCCGGACCCATCGATCTTGCGCAGGAGTGCCTCCATCCCCATCAGCAGCCGCTTCGGCCCGGCTTCATAGAAGTACGCGCCAAACCCCGGATCCTGGCTGCCCTGGGCCATGATCAGGCGGCAGAGCTTGACCGCCTCGTCGCTGCTGATCAGCGCCTGAAAGCTGCGACCGATAGTCAGCAACACTTCCTCCACCGCCGCCCCTTCGGGGTACTCGAAAAGCAAGTCAGGCAGCTGGTTCTGGCAGGTCGCCATGACTGCGGAGCCGAACAGCGTCTGCTTGTCGGTGAAATGGCTGTAGACCGTGAGTTTTGAAACACCTGCCGCCGCAGCGACCGCATCCATGCTGGTGTTGGCATAGCCAAGGCTGAGGAACAGGGCCTTGGCCGCTTCGAGGATGGCCTCGCGCTTGGCCAGGTCCTTGGGCCGGCCCGGGCCGTTGGGTGCGTCGTTGGACATTGGAATCCGCATTCGTTTGAGGGGGCGCCCATCTTACCGGCTCGGACGGCTCCCGGCTGCAGGTGGCGACCCTGGTTAATGTTGATTTTTCTTTCCGACGGCAGCTTCCCGGCCTCGGTTCCCTGATTTAATATACTCGCCAGTATAAATATTCGATGTGCACTTCGCGAAAGGATTCATCATGCTGCGTCATGCCTTTTCCCTCGTTCTGCCCGCCGCTGCCGCGCTGATGCTGGCCGCCTGCGGTCAGGAAGCCGCTCCACCCGCCGTGCCGCGCCCGGCCCTGGTGGTGCAGCCGCAGCCGGCCGAAGCCGCTGCCGACAGTTACCCCGGCGAAGTGCGCGCGCGCTTCGAGCCGGAGCTGGCCTTCCGCATCGGCGGCAAGGTCAGCAAGCGCCTGGTGGAGGAAGGGCAGCGGGTCAGGGCCGAGCAACCGTTGGCCGAACTCGATCCACAGGACGTGCGCCTGCAGCTGGAAGCCAACCGTGCCCAGCTGGCGGCGGCCGAGGCCAACCTGGCGCTGGTGCGCACCGAGCGCGACCGCTACCAGAAGCTGCTCGACCGGCAAATGGTCAGCCATTCCCAGTACGACAACGCGGAAAACCTATACCGCGCAGGCCTTGCCCGCCTGAAGCAGGCCAAGGCCGAATTCGACGTGGCCGGCAACCAGGCGGATTACGCCGTGCTGCGTGCGCCGAAGGCCGGTGTCATCGCCAAACGTCAGGTTGAGGTCGGCCAGGTGGTCGCGGCTGGGCAGACCGTGTTCACGCTCGCCGCCGACGGTGAGCGTGAAGTTGCCATCGGCCTGCCGGAACAGCAGTTCTCCCGTTTTGCCGTGGGCCAGGCTGTCAGCGTCGAGTTGTGGTCGCACCCCAACGAACGCTTCCAGGGGCGCATTCGCGAGCTGTCACCTGCCGCCGACCCGCGTTCAAGGACCTTCGCCGCACGGATTGCCTTCACCTCGGCCAAGGTGCCGGCCGAACTCGGCCAGAGTGCGCGGGTATTCATTGCCCATGACGGAGTGATTCCGCTTGCCGTGCCGCTGTCGGCCGTCACCGCCGAGAACGGCCAGGCGTATGTCTGGCGCGTCAACAAGGAAAGCCGCCTGGAACGCGCCGTGGTGCGCCTGGGGCCTTATGGCAGTGAAACCGTGCCGGTGCTCGAAGGCCTGGCGCCGGGCGACTGGGTGGTCGCTGCCGGTGGCCATGTGTTGCGCGAAGGGCAGGAGGTGCGGCCGGTGGACCGCACCAACCGTGTGGTGAACCTGACGGCCAAGGAGTAAGTCCCGATGGGTTTCAACCTTTCCGCATGGGCGTTGCGTAACCGCCAGATTGTGCTGTTCCTGATGATTCTGCTGGCTGCCATTGGCGCCATGTCCTACACCAAGCTGGGGCAGAGTGAAGACCCGCCGTTCACCTTCAAGGCCATGGTCATTCGTACCCTGTGGCCGGGCGCCACAGCCGAGGAAGTCTCGCGCCAGGTCACCGAGCGCATCGAGAAGAAGCTGATGGAGACTGGTGAGTACGAGAGGATCGTCTCGTTCTCGCGCCCGGGTGAGTCGCAGGTGACCTTCATGGCCCGCGACTCGCTGCACTCCAAGGACATTCCCGAGCTGTGGTACCAGATTCGCAAGAAGGTGGCTGACATCCGCCACACCTTGCCGCCGGAAATCCAGGGCCCGTTCTTCAACGACGAGTTCGGTACCACCTTCGGCAATATCTACGCGCTGACTGGCGCCGGCTTCGACTATGCGGTGCTCAAGGACTACGCCGACCGCATCCAGATCCAGCTGCAGCGGGTCAGGGACGTGGGCAAGGTCGAGCTGATCGGCCTGCAGGACGAAAAAGTCTGGATCGAGCTGTCCAACCTCAAGCTGGCTACCCTGGGCGTACCACTGGAGGCCGTGCAGCAAGCCTTGCGCGAGCAGAACGCGGTCAGTACCGCGGGCTTTTTCGAGACCTCCAGTGAGCGCTTGCAACTGCGGGTGAGCGGTCACTTCGACAGCGTTGACCACATCCGCCAGTTCCCCATCCGGGTCGGCGACCGCACCTTCCGCATTGGCGACGTGGCCGACGTGCACCGTGGCTTCAACGACCCACCCGCACCGCGCATGCGCTTCATGGGCGAGGACGCCATTGGCCTGGCGGTGTCGATGAAGGATGGCGGCGACATTCTGGTACTCGGCAAGGCACTTGAAGACGAGTTCGAACGCCTGGCGCGCAACCTTCCGGCGGGCATGGAGCTGCGCAAGGTCTCCGACCAGCCGGCGGCAGTCAAGGCCGGGGTAGGCGAGTTCGTCCAGGTGCTGGTCGAGGCGTTGGTGATCGTGCTGCTGGTGAGTTTCTTCTCCCTCGGCCTGCGCACCGGCCTGGTGGTGGCTTTGGCCATTCCGCTGGTGCTGGCCATGACGTTCGCCAGCATGCACTACTTCGGCATCGGCCTGCACAAGATCTCGCTCGGCGCGCTGGTGCTGGCGCTGGGCCTGCTGGTGGACGACGCGATCATCGCCGTGGAGATGATGGCGATCAAGATGGAGCAGGGCTACGACCGCCTCAAGGCCGCCAGCTACGCCTGGACCAGCACGGCGTTCCCAATGCTCACCGGTACGCTGATCACGGCTGCGGGCTTCCTGCCGATCGCCACGGCGGCTTCGAGCACTGGCGAATATACCCGCTCGATTTTCCAGGTGGTGACCATCGCGCTGTTGACCTCGTGGGTCGCGGCGGTGGTCTTCGTGCCTTACCTGGGCGAACGGCTGCTGCCGGACTTGGCCAAGCTGCATGCTGCCCGCCATGGCAACGGCGCGCACGCGCAGGACCCTTACGGCACGCCGTTCTACCAGCGCGTACGGCGTGTGGTGGAGTGGTGCGTACGGCGGCGCAAGACGGTGATCCTGCTGACCGTCGCCGCCTTTGTCGGCAGCATTGTGCTGTTCCGTTTCGTGCCGCAGCAGTTCTTCCCGGCTTCAGGGCGACCGGAGCTGATGGTCGACCTGAAGCTCGCCGAAGGCGCCTCGCTGGCCAATACCGCCGAGCGGGTCAAGCAACTGGAAGCGCTGCTCAAGCAGCAGGACGGCATCGACAATTACGTCGCCTACGTGGGCACCGGTTCGCCACGCTTCTACCTGCCGCTGGACCAGCAGCTGCCGGCCGCCAGCTTCGCCCAGTTCGTAGTGCTGGCCAGGTCGATGGAAGACCGCGAGCGCCTGCGCAGCTGGTTGATCGGCACCGTCGACCAGCAGTTCCCCGACCTTCGTGCTCGCGTCACGCGCCTGGAGAACGGCCCGCCCGTGGGCTACCCGGTGCAGTTCCGGGTCACCGGCGAGCATATCGAGAAGGCCCGTGCCCTGGCCCGCGAGGTGGCCGACAAGGTGCGCGAGAACCCGCATGTGGTCAACGTGCACCTGGACTGGGAGGAGCCGAGCAAGGCGGTGTTCCTGGAGATAGACCAGGACCGCGCCCGCGCCCTCGGCGTAAGCACTGCGCAGCTGTCGAGCTTCTTGCAGAGCTCGCTGACCGGCACCACGGTCAGCCAGTACCGCGAGGACAACGAACTGATCGAGATCCTCTTGCGCGGCACCCAGCAGGAGCGTGGCGAACTGGGCAGCCTCGGCAGCCTGGCGCTGCCCACCAGCAATGGCCAGAGCGTGGCGCTGTCGCAGGTGGCGACCTTGGAGTATGGCTTCGAGGAGGGCATCATCTGGCACCGCAACCGCCTGCCGACGGTGACCGTGCGTGCCGACATCTATGACAAGGAGCAGCCGGCGACCCTGGTGAAGCAGATCCTGCCGACCTTGCAGGAGATCAGGGCCAAGCTGCCGGATGGCTATCTGCTGGAGGTGGGCGGCACGGTAGAAGACTCGGAGCGCGGGCAGAAGTCGGTGAATGCCGGCATGCCGCTGTTCATCGTGGTGGTGCTGAGCTTGCTGATGATCCAGTTGCGCAGCTTCTCGCGCACGGTGATGGTGTTCCTCACCGCGCCGTTGGGGCTGATCGGCGTGACCTTGTTCCTGCTGGTGTTCCGCCAGCCGTTCGGCTTTGTCGCCATGCTCGGCACCATTGCCTTGGCGGGGATGATCATGCGCAACTCGGTGATCCTGGTGGACCAGATCGAGCAGGATATCGCTTCCGGGCTGGACCGCTGGCAGGCGATCATCGAGGCCACGGTGCGGCGCTTCCGGCCGATCGTGTTGACCGCGCTGGCGGCGGTGCTGGCGATGATTCCGTTGTCGCGGAGTGTGTTCTACGGGCCGATGGCGGTGGCGATCATGGGCGGGTTGATCGTGGCCACGGCATTGACTTTGCTGTTCTTGCCGGCGTTGTATGCGGCGTGGTTCAGGGTGAAGAAAGGCTGAACATTGCAGGGGAGGGCTTCGCCCTCCATTCGCGACACAAGGCCGCTCCTACAGGTGATCGCGTTTCCCTGTAGGAGCGGCCTTGCCGGGACGCCGGACCGGTCGGAAAGGGCTGCAAAGCAGCCCCAGAGGCCTCAGAGCGCGCCGAAGACCTTCTTGGCCAGGCTGGTGGCTGCCTGTGCCGGGTTCTGGCGAATGCTTTCTTCCTGCTTGGCAATCATCTCGAACAGGCCATCCAGCGCCTTCTCGGTCACGTAGTTCTCGATGTTGGCGTCATCCTTGATCAACCCCAGGCCCTTGGCCTGACCGGCAAAAGCGTTGTACTGCTGGGCGACACCGACCTTGTCGGTAGCCTGCTTGACGATCGGCAGGAACTTGGCTCGGATCTGCTCGCGGCTGCTCTTGTTCAGGTATTGGGTGGCCGAATCCTGACCACCGCTGAGGATGCCCTTGGCATCGGTCACGGTCATCTTCTTCACGGCATCCACCAGAATCGCCTGAGCCTGCGGCACGGCAGCTTCGGCAGCCTTGTTCATGCTGGTTTCCAGGGCATCGACCTGGTCACCCTTGCCGAACATCTTCATGGCCTTGGCAGCTTTGCCGAGGTTGCCCGGCAGCTCGATGCGCACATCGGGGTTGTTGCTGAAACCACCTGGCGTGCTCAACTGCTTGACGGCAATCTGCGCACCCTGGGTGAGGGCGTCCTTCAGGCCGCCGGTGGCGTCGGACTGGCTCAGGTCGCCAAGCGACAGAGCCAGGGCGCTGGCCGACAGCAGCAGGCCGGCGCACAGGGTAGAGAAGCGCAGGGAGGCGCGAATCATGGTTATTTCCTTATCGATGAAGTGGGGCGGGCTCAGCGCACCGGGTCGACTTTGACCCGTACCGGCTGCTGGTCGCTGCCGTCGAGTGCGACGCCGTGGTGTTCGGTGTTGATGAACAGCAGCTTGCCGTCCAGCTCGATCCGCGCGCTGACCGCATAGCGGTGGCCGGGCTTGACCTGGGCCGGGTCGTAGGTGAGGTGGAACGGCAGCGGCACGTTGCCTTTGACCGGGCCGGCCTGGCGGGCCAGGGTCACGGCGGGGGCGTCCATCAGCGAAACGTCCTGCAACTCGACGCTCAAGGTGGCGGCAGGCGGCAGGGCGATGCGCTGCAGGTAGAAGACTTCGCCATCCAGGCTAGCCTGGGTGGAAGGGGTATGGCTGGAACAGGCTGCGAGCAGGGATGCGCAACACAGCATAAAGAGCTTTTTCATGGAATCTCCGGTGTCCTTGAAGTTGGCTTGTGGCCAACCTCAGGGACTTTAGCGGATTTCCTGCCTGCATGGTCAATCCATGCGGTCATTGCCCTCACGTGGGGGCTGGACGCAGATCTCAATGTCCTGGACTTTGTCGACCGTAACGCGTTGCGCGGTGAGGGCGGTATTCGGTTCGACGAAATGCGCCTGGGTATTGATGTACAGCAATGTGTCACCCGCCTGGATGCGTGCGGCTAATGCATAGCTGTGCGCGGGGCTGATCTGACTCATGTCGAAAGGCAGTTGCATGTTGATTGGCATCACGCCGCCACACCGCAACTGCAATTTGGCAATACTGACAGAAGGGGCATCTGCCAGCGAAACGTCTTCCAGGCTCAGTTCTACCAGGCCGGAAGGGGGAAGCTGGTTGCTACCGCTAGACACTATTTCAACGTCAAACCATTTCAGTTGTGCCATCTAGAGACTCCTTGAGATTAGTACAGGGCCAGCACGCGGATACTGAACCTCCCTCAAGAAGCCATTCAGAGCGAAAATCTACCCTTGGACGATATCTGCCGGCTCGTCACGGTGCAGCGCCACCTGGCGAATCGACAGGCGCAACTCTGCCGACAGCACCCGCTTGGCCACACCTTCTGCCAGTTCGCCGAGCCTGTCGTGATAACCCAGCTTGCCGTTGCCATCGGGGCGTAGCACACCTTGTTCGAGCAGGGTCTGGATGAAGTGGCGGAACAAGGTTTTGTCGAAGAACTCCGGCGCATTCAGGCCATGCAGGATCGACAGGCGCTGGGCCATCATCACGCACAGGTCTTCCAGCTCTTCGGCGTTCAGGGTGTTCTGACCGCTGTTGAGCAGCAGCGAAGTGGCCATGTAGAAGCGCTGCAACGTCTGGGTAATGGTGCGGGCGAGCAGGGTCAGCAGCACGAACTGGCGTGAGCTCGGCGCCGGGCGCAGGTACAGGTCGTTCTCCTGGCGCAGCAGGCCTTGCTCGACCAGCGCTGCCAGCCACTGGTCGATCACCTCGTCCAGTTGCTCCGGGCTCCAGCGCAGGAACAGCTCGGCCTGCAGGTACGGGTACAGCGCATGCACGTACTGGCCGAGCAATTCGCGGCTCATGCGCGAGCTGCTGAGGAAGAAGCTCGCCAGCAGCGCGGGCAGGGCGAAGATGTGCAGGACATTGTTGCGGTAATAGGTCATCAACACCGCGTTGGCTTCATCCAGGTACAGGATGCGGCCCAGGGCGTCCTTCTGCTCCGCCAGCAGGTTCATGCCGCGTACGTGCTCGATCAGCGCCTGGCCGTCGCCTTCGGGCAGGGTAGTATGCGCGGAGTAGGGCACCCGGCGCAGCAAGGCCAGGTACAGGTCGAGCACACGGGCCAGGGCACGCTCGTCCAGCGCCAGGCGGCTGGTAGAGAGCAAGGCCAGGGCTACCAGGTTGACCGGGTTGACCGCTGCCGCCTCGTTGAGGTGACGGGCTACGGTTTCGCCCAGGCGGGTGGTGGTTTCGTTCAGCCAGGCCGGGCGGAACTGCGGTCCCAGTTCCTGCTCGCGCCAGCCGGGCTGCTGCTCATCGAGGAAGCCGGCCAGGCGGATGGGTTCGCCAAAGTTGACGTAGACCTGGCCGAAGCGCTGCTTCAATGCGCCGAAGACCTTGAAAATGTCGAAGATCGACTCCTTCTTCTTGCTCGCGCCACGCAGTTCGCCGAGGTAGGTACGGCCTTCGAGCACCCGCTCGTAGCCGATATACACCGGCACGAAGACGATCGGTGTGCGCGAAGAGCGCAGGAAGCTGCGCAGGGTGATTGCCAGCATCCCGGTACGCGGCTGCAGCATGCGCCCGGTGCGTGAGCGGCCACCTTCGACGAAGTATTCGACCGGGAAACCCTTGGTGAACAAGGTGTGCAGGTATTCATTGAACACCGCGGTGTACAGCGGGTTGCCCTTGAACGTGCGGCGCATGAAGAAGGCCCCGCCGCGGCGCAGCAGGCCACCGATCACCGGCATGTTGAGGTTGATGCCTGCGGCGATGTGCGGCGGCGTCAGGCCATTGCGGAACAGCAGGTAGGACAGCAGCAGGTAGTCGATGTGGCTGCGGTGGCAGGGCACGTAGATCACTTCGTGGCCCGGAGCGATACCCTGCACCTGCTCGATGTGGTTGACCTTTATGCCGTCGTAGATCTTGTTCCAGAACCAGCTCAGCACCACTTCCAGGAAGCGGATCGCAGTATAGGTGTAGTCCGAGGCGATCTCGTTGCCGTAGCGCAGCGCCTGGGCTTCGGCCTTGGCCATGGGCATGTTCTCGCGCTGGGCTTCGTCGGCGATGGCCTGGCGGACCAGGGGCGCATGCACCAGGCCCTTGACCAGGTTGCGACGGTGCGAGAGGTCGGGGCCGATTACGGCGGTCTTGAGGTTGCGAAAGTGCACGCGCATCAGGCGCTGGGCCATGCGCACGGTACGCTCGTGCCCCTTGTTGTGCTGCACCAGTTCGCGCAGGTGGATCGGCGCGGAGAACTGCACGCGGGTCTTGCGCCCCAGGATCAGCACGGTCAACAGCCGGCGCAGGCGCCCGGTCACGGCCCAGCTGTCGGCGAACAGCAATTTCCACGGGCTGTTCTCGCTGGCCGGCGTCTGCCCCCAGAACACGCTGACCGGAATGATCTGTGCGTCTTCCTCGGCGTGCTGGCTGATGGCGGCGACCAGGCGCTCCAGGGTCGGCGGTGCGCCGCGCTTGTCGTGGCGGCCGAGCCAGTCCGGGTCCGGCGTCAGGTAGAAGAACGCGGCAGGTTCCTGCAGCGAGCCGACGGCCACCGGTAGCACCGGGCGCGGCAGCCCCGCTTTGGTGCATTCACGGTCGAGCACCACCAGGTCGGTGAGCGATGGTGACGGCAGGGCGTAGAACACCGGGCGGCTGCGGTCGAGCTTGAGGGTCAGGGACGACTGGTTGATGGTCTCGGAGCGCACCCACAGGTACATCAGGCGACGCAGGGCGCCGAAGATCAGGCGGCGCAGGGGGGAACGGGTCATGGGGTGAGTGCCCTGGGAATGAATTTCAGAGAATGGACAGTCGTTTAGTCTGCCGTATCGGCGCAAGTTCAGCAAAATTCGGTAAATAGCGCGACGGTCATGAAAATTTTTTGTTCTCTGTCATATACTCGGCCTGCCACTTGCAGGATATTTCGGCAAGCGGCGTCGACATAGGGAGGACACCCTGTGTCTACAAGGCGATCTTCACAATAAAAATCCGGAGTAGTTCAGATGTCGTCTCGTGAGACTGGGAATGTTAAGTGGTTCAACGATGCCAAAGGTTATGGCTTCATTCAGCGCGAAGGTGGTGCGGATGTATTCGTCCACTATCGGGCGATCCGCGGTGAGGGGCATCGTACCCTGGTCGAAGGGCAGCGGGTGGAATACGCCTGCGTGCAGGGCCAGAAAGGCCTGCAAGCCGAAGACGTAGTCGGGCTCTGAGCCTCTAGCTGTAGGCTTCAAGCTGCAAGCGACCGTGTGCTTGCAGCCTGATGCAACCTTTCTTGCAGCTCAAGAAGTACGCCAGGTGATTTCCTCTTCACCGTCGGCGCTGATGCGGACCCAGCGATCGGCATCGTCCTCACCATCTTCCTCGACCCAGCCACCCGGCGCGCAACGCACCTCGACGTTCAGCGCGGCGAACGCGGCGCGGGCGCAGGCAACGTCATCGGCCCATGGGGTCTGGTCGCTTTCCAGGTAGAGGCTGTTCCATTTCCCTACAGCCTTGGGTAACCAGGTGACCGGAATGTTACCTGCCTGGCACTTGAAGGTCTGACCTTTCTGCTTCCATTCGCTGCATGGGCCGATTGCCTGGCTGAGCCATTCGGCAATCTGCTTGTGGTCGACGTCGGCGTCCTTCAGGTAGATCTCGATATCGGGTTGGCGCATAAGGGCTCCGGGTGTGCTCAGTGTTGGCGCACGAAAAAGTCATAACGCATGGAAACCGTCACCTCGAACGGCTCGGGCTGGTCGATCACCCGGGCGCGCTTTTCGGCGCTGGCGCGCCAGCCGTGCGGGGTCATCGCCAGCAGGTCGGCACGGGCCTTGGGTTGGACCAGGCTCAGGCGGAACTCGAGGGTTTCGCTGTGGGCGTGGGCCATGCCTTCGGGCACCAGGGCCAGGTGCTTGTCGTCGGCGTAGGGGCGCACTTCATCGTAGAGCACTTCGCGCAGCTCCATGAGGTGGCCGCTGGTCGGGCCCACGCGCATCAGGCCGCCACCGGGGCTGAGCAGGCGCTTGGCCTCGTCCCAGTCCAGCGGGCTGAACACGCTGGCGATGAACTGGCAGCTGGCATCGGCCAGCGGCACGCGAGCCATGCTGGCGACCATCCAGGTCACCTCGGGCGCACGGCGGCAGGCACGCTTGACCGCCTCGCGGGAGATGTCCAGGGCATAGCCATCGGCGCTCGGCAGGGCCTGGGCGATCTGCGCGGTGTAGTAACCCTCCCCGCAACCGATGTCCAGCCAGGCGCCGGGTTGGCGCTCGGCGGCAAGCTCGGCCAGGCGCTGGGCCACCGGGGCATAGTGGCCGCCGTCGAGGAAGTCGCGGCGGGCTTCGACCATGGCCTGGTTGTCACCTGGGTCACGGCTGTTCTTGTGCTGCACCGGCAGCAGGTTCAGGTAACCCTGGCGGGCGCGGTCGAAGCGGTGGCCGGCCGGGCACACCACGCCATTGTCGAGCCGCGACAAGGCTGCCTGGCAGAGGGGGCAGGCGAGCATCAGGCGAGCAACCGGACCAGGGTCTGGTAGTAGATTTCGGTCAGCAGGTCGAGGTCGCTGGCCAGGATCCGCTCGTCGACCTGGTGGATGGTGGCGTTGACCGGGCCGAGTTCGACTACTTGGGTGCCCATGGTGGCAATGAAGCGGCCATCGGAGGTGCCGCCGCTGGTCGACGGTTGGGTGTCGCGGCCAGTGACGCCCTTGATGCTGGCCGACACCGCGTCGAGCAGTTCGCCCGGCTCGGTGAGGAACGGCAGGCCCGACAGCGCCCAGTCGACCGACCAGTCCAGCTCGTGCTTGTCGAGGATCGCCGAAACCCGCGCCTGCAGCCCTTCGACGGTCGACTCGGTAGAGAAGCGGAAGTTGAACAGTGCGGTCAGCTCACCCGGGACCACATTGGTGGCGCCGGTGCCGGCGTTGAGGTTGGAGATCTGGAAGCTGGTCGGCGGGAAGAACGCGTTGCCTTCATCCCAGTGCTCGGCTGCCAGTTCCGCCAAGGCCGGGGCGGCCAGGTGGATCGGGTTGCGAGCCAGGTGCGGGTAGGCCACATGGCCTTGCTTGCCGCGCACGGTCAGCTTGGCACCGAGCGAGCCGCGACGGCCGTTCTTGACCACGTCACCGAGCAGGGTGGTGCTCGATGGCTCACCGACGATGCACCAGTCCAGGCGCTCGTTGCGTGCCTTCAGGCGCTCGACCACGGCCTTGGTGCCGTGGTGCGCCGGGCCCTCCTCGTCGCTGGTGATCAGGAAGGCGACCTTGCCGCGGTGGTTCGGGTAGTCCTGCACGAAGCGCTCGCTGGCAATCACCATCGAGGCCAGGCTGCCTTTCATGTCGGCGGCGCCGCGGCCGCAGAGCATGCCGTCGGCGTCGATCAGCGCCTCGAATGGCTCATGTTGCCACTGCTGCACCGGGCCGGTGGGGACCACGTCGGTATGGCCGGCGAAGCACAGCACCGGGCCATCCTGGGTACCGTGGGTAGCCCAGAAGTTATCGACGTCTTCGAAACGCATCGGCTCCAGCTGGAAGCCCACGGCGCCCAGGCGGTTCATCATCTGCGCCTGGCAGTCGGCGTCGACGGGGGTGACCGAGGGGCGACGGATCAGGTCGCAGGCCAGTTGAAGGGTGGGCGAGAGCTCGGCAGGGGCCGTCATGGGGGACTCCGGGGCAAGGCGAGGCGGGGAAATCTGAGGGGCGTTATCTTATATCAAACCGTCAGGCCAATGGAGCCGCTTTGCGGCCCTTTCGCGACACAAGGCCGCTCCTACAGAAGCACGCGGTCTCATGTAGGAGCGGCCTTGTGTCGCGAAAGGGGCGCAAAGCGCCCCCAAGATCTCAAGCCTGCTGCGGCTCGGCGGCCTTCTGCGCAGGCTTGGGCAGCGACGACAGAAACGCCATCACCAGTGCAGCCACATAGGGCAACGACTGCACCAGCAGCATCGCCACCCAGAAGCGCATGTCCGAACTCGGCAGCCCCTGCACCAGGAATATGCCCAGTGCCGCGCCCCACAGCAGCAACATGATGAACAGCTCTTCCCGTGCTTCGGAAATCGCCACCAGCAAGCCATGGCTGTCGGCGTTCTTCGGTGTGCGGAAGAACGGCATGCTGCTGGTGAAGAAGCCGTAAAGCACCGCCTTGGCAATGGTATGCGACAGCGCCAGCCCCGCCAGTGCCGCAGCAAAGGCATCCTTGAGGTTCACCCCCACCGCACGGCGGTAGAGGAAGATGATCTTGCCGACCTTGAAGAAGAACAGCGCCAGCGGCGGAATGGCAAAGATCATCAGCGGCGGGTCGACCCGGTGCGGGACGATGATCATCGCTGCCGACCACAACAGCGCGCCGACTGTGAAGAAGATGTTCATGCCGTCGGCGACCCACGGCAGCCAGCCGGCCAGGAAGTGATAGCGCTGGCCACGTGTCAGCTCGCTGCCCTTGCCGCGCAGCAGGGCGCTGGCGTGGTGCTTGATGATCTGGATGGCGCCATAGGCCCAGCGGAAACGCTGCTTCTTGAAGTCGATGAAGGTATCGGGCATCAGGCCTTTGCCGTAGCTGTTGTGGGCGTAGGCGGCCGACAGGCCTTTCTCGAATACCCGCAGGCCCAGCTCGGCGTCTTCGCAGATGCACCACTCGGCCCAGCCCAGCGCTTCCAGCACACTGCGCCGGGTCATGGTCATGGTGCCGTGCTGAATGATCGCATCACGGTCGTTGCGGGTAACCATGCCAATGTGGAAGAAGCCTTTGTATTCGCTGTAGCAGAGCTTCTTGAAGGCGCTTTCGTGCTGGTCGCGGTAGTCCTGCGGCGACTGCACCACAGCGATCTTCGGGTCGGCGAAGTGCGGCACCATGTGCTTGAGCCAGTTACGGTCGACGCAGTAGTCCGAGTCGATTACCGCGATCACTTCAGCGTCCTTGGCAGTATGCGGGATCAGGTAGTTCAGCGCGCCGCCCTTGAAGCCGGCCAGGGGCGCGACATGGAAGAACTTGAAACGCTCGCCAAGCTTCTCGCAGTGGGCCTTGAGTGGCTCCCATACGGCCGGGTCCTTGGTGTTGTTGTCGATCACCAGCACTTCATAGTCCGGGTAATCCAGCGCGGCGAGGGCGTCGAGGGTCTGCTTGACCATCTCCGGTGGCTCGTTGTAGCACGGCACATGCACTGACACCTTGGGCCGGTAGGCGCTGTCGCCCTGCACCGGCAGGAATTCGCGGCGGCGCTTGTGGATCCAGACGGCCTCGGCCAGTTCGTGGGCCTCGGTCATCAACACGATGAACACGCCCAGCGCGCCGAGCGCCAGCAACACGCCGACGGTCAGGCTGAACCAGGTGCTGTATTGCTGGCTGTAGTCATAGGCGATCCACACCAGCACCGACCCGCACAGGAAGGTGATGAAGGTGAGGAAGGTGCGGCCGCGCTGGCGCAAGGCCGAGCCGTCGATCAGCAGCACGGCCAGGGCGATCATCGCCAGGACCACCGAAGCGACCGCCAGGGCCCGCCACTGCGGGATCGCCACCACCGGCCCCTCGAAGTTGAACTTCTGCTGGCGCTCGGCGTTGTACACGCCCCAGTAGGCGCCTACCGAACCTTCGTCGTTGGCCTTCCACGGCTGGTCGTAGGCCTCGATGACGAAGTAGTTGTAGCCCCGTCGGTTCAGGGTGTTGACCAGGGTGCGCAGGTAGATGGCCTGGTCGGCCTGGGTGGCGTCGGCGCCGCCGCGCATGCGGCCGTTGCTCGGCCAGCCGACTTCCGACAGCAGCAGCGGCTTGTGCGAGAACTGGTGGCGTAGCTCGCGGGCGCGGTCGAGGACGAACTGCACCGAGTCTTTCATCGGCACGAACTCCCAGTACGGGAGGATGTGCGCGGCGATCAGGTCGACGTGGCTGGCCAGTTCCGGGTGTTCCTTCCAGATGTGCCACTGCTCGCTGGTGGTGACCGGTACCTTGACGGCGGCGCGCACGCGATCGAGGTACTGGATCAGCGCCTCGGGCGTGACTTCTTCGCGGAACAGCGCTTCGTTGCCGACCACCACCCGCACCACACTGCGTGAGTGGTTGGCCAGCTCGATGCCTTTTTCGATCTCGCGTTCGTTGCGCTCCAGGTCCTTGCTGATCCAGATGCCCAAGGTCACCCGCAGGCCGAACTCCTCGGCCAGCCGGGGGATCTCGGCCTGAGTGCCCTCGACGGTATAGATGCGGATGTTGTCGGTGAGCTTGTTCAGCTGCTCCAGGTCCTGGCGCATCTCGTCATCGCTGGGGTACTGACCTTTTTGCGGGCTCTCCCCAAGGCGGAAGGGCGAGTACGAGAAGCCGGAGATCTGTTCCGGCCAGGCAGGCGCGGAGACCGGACGGTTGATGAGTGCCCAGAACCCGGTGAACAGCGCGGCGATGGCCAGGACCACCACCAGGTTGAGGCCGAATTTGCGAGATGACATTGTGATCCGATTCTGTCCAAGTGATAGGACATTAAAGCAGTAATGGCAGGGTGTTTCCTAACGATGGAGGTCCAAGCGGCCGCTGGCCTATAATGCGCGCCGCATTTTCGGGTACGAGCGTTGAGGTAGGAACATGAGCACTGAGGATCCACGCTTTGCCGGCGTTGCCCGGTTGTATGGCGACCAGGGCCTGCAGCGCCTGGGCAATGCCCATGTGGCAGTGGTCGGCATCGGCGGGGTCGGCTCGTGGGCGGCCGAGGCCCTGGCGCGCAGTGGCGTTGGCGAAATCACCCTGTTCGACCTGGACGATGTCTGCGTCAGCAATACCAACCGCCAGGCCCATGCGCTGGAAGGCCAGGTCGGGCGGCCCAAGGTCGAAGTGATGGCCGAGCGCCTGCGGGCGATCAACCCGAAGATTACCGTGCACGCGGTGGCGGACTTTGTCACTCGCGAGACCATGGCCGAGTACGTTACCGAGGAGATGGATGCAGTGATCGACTGCATCGACAGCGTGATGGCCAAGGCCGCGCTGATTGCCTGGTGCCGACGCCGCAAGATCGCCATTGTCACCACCGGGGGGGCCGGCGGGCAGATCGACCCGACCCAGATCCAGGTCGGCGACCTCAACAAGACCTTCAACGACCCGCTGGCTTCGCGGGTGCGTTCGACCCTGCGCCGGGACTACAACTTCTCGCGCAATACCAGCCGCAACTATGGCGTGCCTTGCGTGTTTTCCAGCGAGCAGCTGCGTTATCCGAAGGGTGATGGCAGTGTTTGCTTGCAGAAGACCTTCGTCGGCGAAGGCGTGCGCCTGGACTGCGCGGGGGGCTTTGGTGCGGTGATGATGGTCACCGCGACGTTCGGCATGGTCGCGGCGAGCAAGGCCATCGAGAAACTGGTGGCGGGGGCGCGGCGGCCCTCGGAGCGGGTCAAGCCTGAATAATCTGCATGTGCTTCTTCGCGGGCACGCCCGCTCCCACAGGTAGAGCGTTGCCTTCGGGCCTGGCGCTGTCCCTGTGGGAGCGGGCGTGCCCGCGAAGCAGGCGCCGCCGATTCAGCAGGTGGACGCCAACTCCGCCATCCGCAGCAACACAGCATGCAGCCCGTTGCTGCGCGAAGGCGAAAGCTGGCGCTCCAGCCCCAGCAGAGTGAACCACTCACGCAGGTCCAGCTCGGCCAGTTCCGCGCTGTTCAACCCCTGAACCCGCACCAGCAGCAGCGCCAGCAGCCCTCGTAACAACCGTGCATCACTGCTCGCCTTGAAGTGCCACTGCCCCTCGACCTGTTCCGCAACCAGCCATACCAGGCTTTCACAGCCATGTACCCGGTTGCTGTCGGTCTTTTGCGCCTCGCTCAGTGGCGCCAGCCGATCGCCCCATTGCATCAGCAGCCGCGCCCGCTGTTCCCAGCCGTGGGCCTGCTCGAAGCTTTCCAACGCTTGCTGGGCTGGCAAGGGCAAACTCATCGCAGTAACTCCAGGCTCTGGTCCAGCGCTGCGAAGAACCGTTGCAGGTCGTCACTGTCGTTGTACAGCCCCAGCGACACCCGAATGGCCCCCTCCAGCCCCAACCCCTTGAGCAGCGGCATCGCGCAGTGATGCCCGGCGCGCACGGCAATGCCTTGCTCGGTCAGCAGGTGGGCGATGTCGGCGTTGTGTACGCCTTCGATGACGAAGCTGGCCAAGGCCGTCTGAGGTGTGCCAAGGACGCGCACACCGTCGCGGTCGGCCAGGCCTCGCAGCAGATGCTGGTGCAGGCTGGCTTCGTGAGCCTCGACGGCAGGGGTGTCGAGGCTGGCCAGGTAATCCAGCGTCGCGCCCAGCCCGATGACCCCGGCGATCGGCGGGGTGCCGGCCTCGAAACCCAGTGGCGCGGGGCGAAAGCTTGCGCTCTGGTAGTCGGCCATTTGCACCATTTCGCCGCCAAACTGCCAGTGGCGCAGCAGTTCAAGTGCCTGGGTACGGCCGTACAGGACGCCGACACCCTCCGGCCCATAAAGCTTGTGGCTGGAAAATACGTAGAAGTCGCAGCCCAGCTGCTGCACATCATGGCGGCCATGCACGACGCCCTGGGCGCCATCGACAACGGTCAGCGCACCCTTGGCGCGGGCATGGGCCAGCAGCGCAGGCAATGGTTGCCAGGTGCCGAGCACGTTGGACAGCTGGCTGACGGCGAGCACACGGGTGCGCGGGCCGATCAGCTGCAGCGCCTGCTCCAGGTCGATGCGGCCATGCCCGTCCAGCGGCAACACCACCAGGCGCAGGTCGCGCCGCCGGGCCAGTTGTTGCCAGGGCAGCAGGTTGGCGTGGTGCTCCAGGGCGCTGATGGCAATCTCGTCGCCCGCTTCGAAGCGGTGTTCCAGGCCATAGGCCAGCAGGTTCAGCGCCGAGGTGGCGCCGTGGGTGAACACGATCTGCCGTGAGTCCGCAGCATTAAGCCAGGTCGCCACCTTGTCGCGGCTGGTCTCGAAAGCCTGGGTTGCCAGCGCGCCTGGCAGGTGCTGGGCACGGTGCACGTTGGCAGCGCCATGGCCGTAGTAATGGCTCAGGGCATCGAGCAACGCCTGGGGCTTCTGGGTGGTAGCGGCGCTGTCCAGGTAGGTCTGGTGCTGCGGTTGCAGGGCGGCGATGGCGGGGAAATCGGCGCGCCAGGGGGAGGGCTGGAACATGTTCGCGGGGCCTGGAATGAAAATCGGGTCTGGCGAGGTGCCAGACCCGATCTTAACATTACAACTGCTGAGAGTCCGCTGATCGCGGGCAAGTCGGATCGCCGCACCGCCGCTCCTGCACGACTCTCAATGTTCTCAGTTGTGGGCGTGCAGCGCCTCGTTCAGCTCGATGGCCGACTTGTGGGTCTTGCACTCCACAGCGCCGTTCAGCGAGTTGCGGCGGAACAGCAGGTCGGTCTGGCCGGCCAGGTCGCGGGCCTTGACCACTTTCACCAGCTCGTTGTTTTCATCCAGCAGGTTCACCTTGGTGCCAGCGGTGATGTACAGGCCGGCTTCGACGGTGTTGCGGTCGCCCAGCGGAATGCCGATACCGGCGTTGGCGCCGATCAGGCAGCCTTCGCCGACCTTGATGACGATGTTGCCGCCACCGGACAAGGTACCCATGGTCGAGCAGCCGCCGCCCAGGTCCGAACCCTTGCCGACGAATACGCCAGCGGAAACACGGCCTTCGATCATGCCCGGGCCTTCGGTGCCCGCGTTAAAGTTGACGAAGCCTTCGTGCATGATGGTGGTGCCTTCGCCGATGTAGGCGCCCAGGCGCACGCGGGCGGTGTCGGCGATGCGCACGCCGGCCGGGACCACGTAGTCGGTCATTTTCGGGAACTTGTCCACCGAGAACACTTCCAGCAGCTCGCCCTTCAGGCGCGCTTCCAGTTGCAGCTCGGCCAGCTCGCTCAGGTCTACGGCGCCCTGGTTGGTCCAGGCCACGTTCGGCAGCAGCGGGAAGATGCCGGCCAGGCTCAGGCCGTGCGGCTTGACCAGGCGGTGCGACAGCAGGTGCAGCTTGAGATAGGCCTCCGGGGTCGAAGCCAGCGCGGCATCTTCGGCCAGCAGGGTGGCGACCAGCGGCTTGTGGCTTTCGGCCAGGCGGGTCAGCAGGGCGGCCTGGGTGGCGTCCACGCCTTTGACGGCTTCGGCCAGCTGAGCGGCCTGGGCGTTGCTGAAGGTGATAGCCTGGTTGCCGCCTTCATAGCCGAGGATTGGCGCCACTGCGGCAACCAGTTCGGCGCTCGGGTTGAGCAGGGGTTGTGCGTAGAACACTTCCAGCCAGGTGCCCTGGCGGTTCTGGGAGCCGACACCGAAGGCCAGGCTGAACAGGGTATTGGACATGTGATTACCTCGTGCGAAATAGGGTAGGGGCTCAGGCCAGCGCGGCGGCGTACAGGTCGGGCTTGAAGCCGACCAGGGTGCGACCGCCAAGGTCGAGTACCGGGCGCTTGATCATCGACGGCTGGGCGTGCATCAGTTCGACGGCCTTGGCCTGGTCGAGGTCGGCCTTGCTGGCGTCGTCGAGCTTGCGGAAGGTGGTGCCGGCACGGTTGAGGATGACTTCCCAGCCGTGTTCGTCGCACCAGCGGTTGAGGCTGTCGCGGTCGATGCCTTGAGTCTTGTAGTCGTGGAATTCGTAGGCGATGGCTTTGTCTTCAAGCCAGGTGCGCGCTTTTTTCATGGTGTCACAGGCTTTGATGCCGTAGAGCGTGTAGGTCATTGTGTACATTGAGGCCACAGGCTGCCCCAATCTCTCCCTTTCCGAATGTCAGTCGCGGGATTATGCGGGAACGATTGTATGAGCGCCACGGGGTGTGCATGTCTTGAGGTTTTCAGTGCTTGTGAGAGGTGTTTGCCTTGGGAGTTGTGGCGCCTATGAGATCGAGCGCCGCCCGCGCGGCGCATCGCGGGCAAGCCCGCTCCCACATCTGTTTCGGGCCAGTCCATCCTGTGAAGCCAACAGGGACCGCCCTGGTGCATGTCTGAAGACAGGTGGAGCGACATCAGCGCCCACCGCGATGTATCGCCATGCCAACAAGGCGGATCCTGTTGGCGGCATAGGAGGGACTGGCCCGAAACAGATGTGGGAGCGGGCTTGCCCGCGATGCGCCGCGCGGGCGGCGCTCGATCTTACAGGCGCAGAAACTCTCAAGGCATGCACCTCCAAGCCAATACAGGCCCTAACCTGCACAACCCACAAGCACTGGGTATCATCGTGTTACATATTCATCCGTCACCTGCGACTATCGTGCAGCGGCCTCGTTTCGCGATACCCCGCTAACATATTGTTTCAATGGCGATCTCTCGCCCCCGCTGTCGTTTTTGGTTCACAAAGGAAGCCTTCACGGATGCAGTCCGCCTACACCGTCCTCATCCTGCTGACGCTGGTAAGCGTGTCGAAACTGGTCGGGCGCATGATCCCGTTGCCGTTGCCCTTGGTGCAGATCGCCGCTGGCGCATTGCTGGCCTGGCCGACCTTGGGCCTGCATGTGGCCCTGGACCCCGAATTGTTCCTGTTCCTGTTCCTGCCGCCGCTGCTGTTTGCCGATGGCTGGCGCATCCCCAAGCGTGAGTTGTGGCGCATCCGCGGCCCGGTAGTGGCGCTGGCCGTGGGGTTGGTGCTGTTCACCGTGGTCGGTGCCGGTTACTTCATCCATTGGCTGTTGCCGAGCATTCCGTTGCCGGTGGCCTTTGCCCTGGCCGCCGTGCTGTCGCCTACCGACGCTGTGGCGGTGTCGGCGATTACCCAGGATCGCCTGCCAACCCCGCTGATGCACATGCTGCAGGGTGAGGCGTTGATGAACGACGCCTCGGGTCTGGTGACGTTTAAGTTCGCCCTGGCCGCCGCCATTACCGGGGCGTTTTCGCTGGCCGACGCCAGCTTCAGTTTCGTGCTGGTGGCCCTCGGTGGCCTGGCGGTGGGTGTCGCCCTGAGTTGGCTGATCGGCCGCCTGCGCGCCTGGATGATCGCCCGTGGCTGGGATGACCCGGCCACCCATGTGGTATTCATGCTGCTGCTGCCCTTTGCCGCCTATGTGCTTGCCGAGCGCCTGGGCGTATCGGGCATCCTTTCGGCGGTGGCCGCCGGCATGATGCAGAGCTGGCTCGACCTGTTGCCGCGCCAGACCAGTACCCGTCTGCTCAACCGCAGCGTCTGGTCGCTGCTGGAGTTCGCCTTTAACGGCCTGATCTTCCTGTTGCTGGGCCTGCAACTGCCGGACATCATCAAGGCCGTTGTCAGCCACGAGACCACCGTCTGGCCGACCCTGGCCTGGCGCTGCCTCGACGTGCTGGCGATCTTCGCCGCATTGATCCTGCTGCGTTTCGTCTGGGTGCAGAGCATCTGGCGGGCGATCGGTGTGGTTCGTCGCTGGCGCGGCAGGCCGGCGCTGGTGCTGATGCCAACCATGCGCTCTTGCTGGTTGCTGACCCTGGGCGGTGTGCGCGGGGCAGTGACCCTGGCCGGTGTCATGTCGGTGCCGCTGTTGATGGGCGCGGGCCAGGCCTTCCCTGAACGTGACCTGCTGATCTTCATCGCCGCCGGGGTGATCCTGCTGTCGCTTATCAGTGCCTGCATAGCCTTGCCGCTGCTCCTGCGGGGTATCACCAAGAGCCCGGACGAACGGCTGCATCAGGAAGTGCAGGAGGCCTGGCGGCGTACGGCCGAGGCGGCGATCCATGCGTTGGAGGCGGAAGAGGTGATTGATGCCAGCGCGCCGCAGGATGCGGCACAGGCAACCCTGGCCACGGAGCTCAAGGCGCGGTTGATGGCCGAATATCGGGATGAGCTGGATAGCTACAACGACACGGCCGAGGCACGGGCGCTGGCCGAACAGATGGACTTGCTGGAGCGGCGTTTGCGCTTGCGCGCGCTGCGGGCACAGCGGCTGGAACTGTACAACCTGCATCGCCAGCATCTGGTGGGCGATGAGGTGGTCAGGCAGGTGCTGGGGGAGCTGGATCTGAGTGAGGCCAACCTGGGGCAGGTCAGGTAGGCCTGTTGTGGGCCATTCGCGTGTGAACCCGCTCCCACAGATCATGCACCGCATTCGCGGCTTGCGCTGTACCTGTGGGAGCGGGTTTACCCGCGAATGGGGCGCAAAGCGCCCCCGGGCCAATCAGCGGTTTTGCAGGAATGCGCGAATCCGCTCCGCCGCCTCGATGCACTCGGCCAGCGGTGCAACCAGTGCCATGCGTACGCGGCCGGCCCCCGGGTTCACACCGTCGACTTCACGCGACAGGTACGACCCCGGCACCACGGTCACATGCTCGGCCTCGAACAGGTCGCGGGTGAACTCGGCATCGCCGCCCGGCACCTTGGCCCAGAGATAGAAACTGCCATCCGGACGCTGCACGTCCATCACCGGCTGCAGGATATCCAGCACGGCATCGTATTTGGCACGGTACTGGTCACGGTTCTCGCGCACATGGGCCTCGTCCTGCCAGGCGGCGACGCTGGCCAGTTGGGTCTGCACGGGCATGGCGCAGCCGTGGTAGGTGCGGTACAGCAGGAACGGTTTGATGATCGACGCATCACCGGCAACAAAGCCCGAACGCAGGCCTGGCAGGTTGGAGCGCTTGGACAGGCTGTGGAACACCACGCAGCGCTTGAAGTCGCTGCGGCCCAGCTCGGCACAAGCGCTCAGCAGGCCTGGCGGCGGCGCGTCTTCGTCGAAGTACAGCTCGCTGTAGCACTCGTCGGCGGCAATCACGAAGTCGTGCTCGTCGGCCAGGGCGATCAGCTTCTTCAGGGTGTCCATCGGCACCAGCGCACCGGTCGGGTTGCCCGGCGAGCACAGGAACAGGATCTGGCAGCGCTTCCACACCTCGGCCGGCACGGCGTCGAAGTCCGGGTTGAAGCCGTTGTCTTCCAGGCAGGGCAGGTAATGCGGGGTGGCGCCGGCCAGCAGGGCGGCGCCTTCGTAGATCTGGTAGAACGGGTTGGGGCTGACCACCAGGCCGTCATCGGCACGGTTGACCACGGCCTGGGTGAAAGCGAACAGCGCCTCACGGGTGCCATTGACCGGCAGGATGTGGCGGTCGGCGTCGAGCCAGCCGGCCGGCACGCCGAAGCGGCGCTCGCACCAGTGGCCGATGGCCTGGCGCAACACCGGCAGGCCGAGGGTGCTCGGGTACACCGCCAGCTTGTCGAGGTTGTCGGCCATGGCCTGGGCGACGAACGCCGGCGATTCATGCTTCGGTTCACCGATCGACAGGGCAATGGCGCGTTTGTCCGCCGCCGGCTTCACAGTGCCCAGCAGGGCGCGCAGTTTCTCGAACGGGTAGGGCTGAAGCTGGGTCAAGGCATGGTTCATCGGCAGGAGGTCTCGTCAATCGTCTAATCGTTAAAAAGTCACGCGGGTCGGGTTGGCATCACTGGCCTGGCCGGCCTGCAGCTGCTGCACGATGGCTTCCTGCAGGCGGCTGCACAGCTGCGGGTCGGACAGCGGCTGGTTGTCGGCATCGGTGATGAAGAATACGTCTTCCACCCGCTCGCCGAGGGTGGCGATCTTGGCGTTCTGCAGCGACAGGTCGAATTCCAGGAAGATCCGCCCGAGCCGTGCCAGCAGGCCGGGGCGGTCTGGCGCGGTGATCTCGAGGATGGTCACCGGGCGCTGTGCGTCGTTGAGGATGGTCACCTGCGGCGGGAAGTTGAAGTGCTTGAGCTGACGCGGCACCCGGCGCTGGATGATGGTCGGGTAGTCCTCGGGGTTGCGCAGCGCTTCGGTCAGGCCGTCGCGGATCTGCTTGACCCGCTGCGGGTTGTCGCCGATCGAGCCGCCGTCGTTGTCGAGCACGATGTAGGTGTCGAGGGTGAACTGGCTGCTCGAAGTGATGATCCGCGCGTCATGGATGTTCAGGTTCAGCTGCGACATGGCGGCCACGGTCACGGCAAAGAAGTCGTGCTGGTCGGGCGCGTAGATGAAGATCTGCGTACCGCCTTCGAACTCGCGCTGGGTGGTTTCCTTGATCAGCACCAGCGGCCCGCCATCGGCCGGTTGCTGCAGGATGGCGTCGCTGTGCCAGGCCACATCGGCGGCGTTGTGCTTGAGGAAGTAGTCATCGCCCAGCTGCGACCATAACTGCTCGACATCGTCCGGGTCGGTACCCTCGCGCACCAGGATGTCCAGCGCGGCCGACTGGGTCTGGCGGATCTGTTCCTCACGGTCCAACGGGTTTTCCAGGCCACGGCGCAGGGCGCGCTTGGTCTCGGTGTAGAGCTGGCGCAGCAGGCTGGCGCGCCAGGAGTTCCACAGGCTGGGGTTGGTGGCGTTGATGTCGGCCACGGTCAGCACATACAGGTAGTCCAGACGCGTCTCGTCGCCCACATGCAAGGCGAAATCGTTGATCACCTGCGGGTCGGACAGGTCCTTGCGCTGGGCGGTGGTCGACATCACCAGGTGGTTCTGCACCAGCCAGACGATCAACCGGCTGTCCCAGGCCGGCAACTGGTGGCGTTCGCAGAACTTCTGCGCATCCACCGCACCGATCTCGGAGTGATCGCCCTGGCGACCTTTGCCGATGTCGTGGTACAGGCCCGCCAGGTAGATCAGCTCGGGCTTGGGCAGGCGGCCCATGAGCTTGCTGGCCAGGGGGAATTTCTCCGATACCGGCGTGTACTGCAGCTTGCGCAGGTGCTTGATGAGGTTGAGGGTGTGCGCATCGACCGTGTAGATGTGGAACAGGTCGTGCTGCATTTGCCCGACGATCAGGCCGAATTCCGGCAGGTAGCGGCCAAGGATGCCGTAGCGGTTCATCCGCCGCAGGTTGCGGTGGATACCGATTTCGCACTTGAACAGCTCGATGAACAGGCTGGTATTGCGGATATCGTTGCGGAAGGTGTCATCGATCAGGTGCCGATGTTCGCGCAGCAGGCGCACGGTATCGGCACGCACGCCCTTGATCTCCGGATGCTGAGCCATCAGCACGAAGATCTCCATCATGGCGAACGGGGTGCGCCTGAACACGTTCGGCCTGACCGCTTCGATGTAACCGTCATGCAGGCGGAAGCGCGCGTTCAGCGGGTGGGTGGTGCCGCTGCCATCATCGGCGAGGATGACTTCTTCGAAGTGCTGGATGATCAGGTCGCACAGCTGGCTGATGCTCATCACCACCCGGTAGTACTGCTGCATGAACTGTTCGATGGCGCGCTTGGGGTTGTCGTCGCTGTAGCCGAGCAGTGCAGCGATGCTGCGCTGGTGGTCGAACAGCAGGCGGTCCTCGGCGCGACCGGCGAGCATGTGCAGGGCATAGCGCACTTTCCACAGGAAGTCCTGGGACGAGGCCAGCAGTTCGTTCTCGCTTTCCAGCAGGAAGCCTTCGCCGGCCAGGGCATGCAGGTTCAGCGTGCCGTACTGGCGGCGGGCGACCCAGAGCACCGTCTGGATGTCGCGCAAGCCACCGGGCGAGCCCTTGACGTTGGGCTCGAGGTTGTACTCGGTGTCGTTGTACTTGTGGTGGCGGGCCTTGAGTTCGGCACGCTTGGCCAGGAAGAAATCCTTGCTCGGCCACATGTAGCCGGTGCTGGTCACCTCGAGCATGCGCTGGCGCAAGTCTTCGGGGCCGGCGATGGTCCGGCTTTCCATCAGGTTGGTGATTACCGTCAGGTCGGCGCGGGCCTGCTCGGCGCATTCGTCGACGGTACGCACGCTCTGTCCGACCTCCAGACCGATGTCCCAGAGCAGGGTGAGGAAGCGCTCGATGGCCTCGCGGTACTGTTCATGCTCGGCGGCCCCGAGCAGGATCAGCAGGTCGATGTCCGAGTGCGGGTGCAGCTCGCCGCGGCCATAGCCGCCGACCGCCACCAGCGCGATACCGCTCGGGTCGCCCCAGTCGAACTGGTTCCAGGCCTGTTGCAGGATGTTGTCCACGAGCCAGGCGCGGGCTTCGATCAGCGGGCGGATTTCGCAGCCCGAACGAAAGCGCTTGTCGAGCACCTCGCCGGCCTGGCGGATGGCTTTCTTGAAGGCGGCGATGGGGCTCGCCTTGAGGGCCAGTTCCGCCTGGAACTGGCCACGGTCGAACAGCTCGGGATCCACCTGGGGCATCGCGTCGCGTTCCTGTCTTTAGGTTGCCTTGGGTATCAGGCCGAGGTGCGCGGGATGGTGTCGTCCTTGCGCAGGGTGAATATCTCGTAACCGGTAGCCGTCACCACCAGGGTATGTTCCCACTGGGCCGAGAGCTTGCGGTCCTTGGTGATGGCCGTCCAGCCGTCGCCCAGCACCTTGGTGTCGGCCTTGCCCTGGTTGATCATCGGCTCGATGGTGAAGGTCATGCCTTCCTTGAGCTCCATGCCGGTGCCAGCGCGGCCGTAGTGGAGGATCTGCGGCTCTTCATGGAACACCTTGCCGATGCCGTGGCCGCAGAACTCGCGCACCACCGAGAAACCATTCTTCTCGGCGTGCTTCTGGATCACCTCACCGATATCGCCCAGGCGGCAGCCCGGCTTGACCAGTTCGATGGCCTTGTACATGCATTCCTGGGTGACCTTGGACAGGCGCTCGGCCCAGACTGGCACGGTGCCGACGTGGAACATGCGGCTGGTGTCGCCGTGGTAGCCGTCCTTGATCACGGTAACGTCGATGTTGAGCGTGTCCCCGTCCTTGAGCGGCTTGTCGTTGGGGATGCCGTGGCAGACCACATGGTTGATCGAGGTGCAGATCGACTTCGGGTAGCCCTTGTAGTTGAGGGGCGCCGGGATGGCCTGCTGGACGTTGACGATGTAGTCGTGGCACAGGCGGTCGAGCGCTTCGGTGGTGACACCGGGCTTGACGTGTTCTTCGATCATTTCCAGCACTTCGGCGGCCAGGCGGCCGGCGATGCGCATCTTCTCGATGTCTTCTGCAGTCTTGATGGTGACGGTCATTACAGGCTCTCTACGGCGCCGCAGACGGCGCGAACAAACGGGAAAGGCCGGATTCTAGCAGAGCAGGGCGGCATTCTGTCGGGATAAAGGCGGTCATGCTGCTGTCTATAAGGAGGCATTCTGGCCTGTTTGGCAGGGTGCTGCAAAAACTGCTGACGGACGCAACCTGATCCGGGTTCCGTTCGCTCGCGGTCTGTGGTATAAAATGCGCCGCTTTCGGGGACGACCCCGTCAGCTCCAAACCCACACACGTGTCGACACGATGGCCTGGGTGCCCCGATTCTCCGGAAGCGTGGGTTGGTCATTGGGATACGTGGAGGCCCAACCCGACTTATCAAGGAACTATCATGTCCCAAGTCAACATGCGCGATATGCTGAAGGCCGGTGTGCACTTCGGCCACCAGACCCGTTACTGGAACCCGAAAATGGGCAAGTACATTTTCGGCGCGCGTAACAAGATTCACATCATCAACCTGGAAAAAACCCTGCCGATGTTCAACGACGCTCTGTCGTTCGTAGAGCGCCTGGCCCAGGGCAAGAACAAGATCCTGTTCGTCGGCACCAAGCGTTCCGCCGGCAAGATCGTTGCCGAGCAAGCTGCTCGCGCAGGTTCGCCATACGTTGATCACCGTTGGTTGGGCGGCATGCTGACCAACTACAAGACCATCCGTGCTTCGATCAAGCGTCTGCGCGACCTGGAAACCCAGGCCGAAGATGGCACCTTCGCCAAGCTGACCAAGAAAGAAGCCCTGATGCGTTCGCGCGATCTGGAAAAGCTGGACCGCAGCCTGGGTGGTATCAAGGACATGGGCGGTCTGCCTGATGCCCTGTTCGTGATCGACGTTGACCACGAGCGCATTGCTATCACCGAAGCCAACAAGCTGGGCATCCCGGTTATCGGCGTTGTCGATACCAACAGCAGCCCAGAAGGCGTTGACTTCGTTATCCCAGGTAACGATGACGCCATCCGCGCTATCGAGCTGTACATGACTTCGATGGCTGACGCCGTCATCCGCGGCCGCAACAACGTTGCCGGCGGTACTGAAGTCTACGCTGAAGAAGCGGCTGCACCTGCTGCTGAGTAATAGGCGCTAGCGTCTACTTGGCACGCGAAAAGGGGGCTCTGCCCCCTTTTTGCCACCTTGAAATCCTGCTGTCAGCAACGGCCCCGCATGATGGGCGAGCTGATATAAAGGCAGCGATTTGCAGAATTTAACGCCCGTGACGAGCGGGTGGAATGGTTGAAAAACTTTCCAAGAGGATTTTGAAATGGCAGCAATTACTGCAGCGCTGGTCAAAGAACTGCGCGAGCGTACCGGCGAAGGCATGATGGATTGCAAGAAGGCCCTGGAAAAGGCCGGCGGCGACATCGAAAAAGCCATTGACGACATGCGTGCCTCGGGCGCCATCAAGGCCGCCAAGAAGGCTGGCAACGTCGCTGCTGAAGGCGCTATCGCCGTCAAGACCGACGGCAAAGCCGCCGTCCTGCTGGAAGTGAACTCGCAGACCGACTTCCTGGCCCTGCAAGACGACTTCAAGAACTTCGTGGCCGAAAGCCTGGAAGAAGCTTTCGCTCAGAAGCTGACCGACGCCGCTCCCCTGGTTGCCTCGCGTGAAGCAGCTCGTGAAGCCCTGGTCGCCAAGTGCGGCGAGAACGTCAACATCCGTCGCCTGGTGCGCGTTGAAGGTGATGTTGTCGGTGCCTACCTGCACGGCAACAAGATCGGCGCTGCCGTTGTTCTGAAAGGCGGCGACGTCGAGCTGGCCAAGAACATCGCCATGCACGTTGCAGCTTCGAACCCGGAGTTCCTGGATTCGTCGGAAATCTCCGCTGAAGCCATCGAGCGCGAGAAGAACGTCTTCCTGCAGCTGAACGCCGACAAGATCGCTGGCAAGCCGGAAAACATCGTTGAAAACATGATCAACGGTCGTATCACCAAGTTCAAGGCCGAAGCCTCGCTGAAAGAGCAAGCTTTCGTCATGAACCCAGAAGTCAAGGTTGGCGAGCTGGCCAAGAAAGCCGGTGCTGAAATCGTTTCCTTCACCTACTTCAAGGTTGGCGAAGGCATCGAGAAGCCAGTTGACGATTTCGCTGCTGAAGTTGCTGCTCAGGTAGCTGCTGCCAAGCAGTAAGACAGCCCCGTCTGTCGCCCCAAAGAGGCTGCCCGCTCACGCGCGCAGCCTCTTTGTCAAAACGGCGAAGGGTTTACAGGACCCGACGCCGCTGGCACCAAAACGGTGCCACGCTACAGTTAGCAAGCCGAAAACGGCTCGCACGAATTTTCTAAAAGTACGCCGCAGGAGAGACTCGCAATGGCTCAGCAGGTGAGTGGTCGCCAACCTCGCTATAAACGCATTTTGCTCAAACTTAGCGGCGAGGCCCTGATGGGCTCGGAAGACTTCGGCATCGATCCGAAGGTGCTGGATCGCATGGCCCTTGAAGTCGGCCAGCTGGTGGGGATCGGTGTCCAGGTCGGCCTGGTGATCGGTGGTGGCAACCTGTTCCGCGGCGCAGCGCTCAGCGCAGCCGGCATGGACCGTGTCACCGGCGACCACATGGGGATGCTGGCCACTGTCATGAACGGCCTGGCCATGCGCGATGCGCTGGAGCGTTCGAACATCCCGGCGCTGGTCATGTCGGCCATTTCCATGGTTGGCGTCACCGATCATTACGATCGTCGCAAAGCTATTCGCCACCTCAACTCCGGGGATGTGGTAATTTTCTCTGCCGGTACCGGCAACCCGTTCTTCACCACCGACTCAGCAGCCTGCCTGCGCGCCATCGAAATCGATGCCGACGTGGTGCTGAAGGCGACCAAGGTCGATGGCGTGTACACTGCCGACCCATTCAAGGATCCGCATGCCGAGAAGTTCGATCACCTGACCTATGACGAGGTCCTGGATCGCAAGCTGGGTGTGATGGACCTGACCGCAATCTGCCTGTGCCGTGACCACAAGATGCCATTGCGGGTATTCAACATGAACAAGCCTGGCGCCCTGCTGAACATCGTGGTGGGTGGCGCTGAAGGTACTCTGATCGAGGAAGGCCAAGCATGATCAACGACATCAAGAAAGACGCGCAGGAGCGCATGGGCAAATCCATCGAAGCCCTGGCTCGCAACCTGGCGGCGATCCGTACCGGTCGCGCCCACCCAAGCATCCTGGACAGCGTCAAGGTCACGGCCTGGGGTAGCGAGATGCCGCTGAACCAGGTGGCTGCGATCACCGTCGAAGATGCCCGCACCCTGAAGATCGTCGCTCACGACAAGAACCTCAGCGCTGCCATCGAGAAAGCCATCCTGACCTCCGACCTGGGCCTGAACCCCTCCAGCGCCGGTACCACCATCCGTGTACCGATGCCGGCCCTGACCGAAGAGACCCGCAAGGGCTACACCAAGCAGGCCAGCAGCGTTGCCGAAGATGCCAAGGTGGCTGTGCGTAACGTGCGCCGCGATGCCCTGGGTGATCTGAAGAAGCTGACCAAGGACAAGGAAATCAGCGAAGACGAAGAGCGTCGCGCCGCTGACGAGATCCAGAAGCTGACCGACAAGTTCATTGCTGAAGTCGATGCCGCTTACAAAGCCAAGGAAAAGGACCTGATGGCCGTTTAAGGCCGAGGTTTTTTAATGGAAAAGTCCAAGTTGGCGGCACCGTCATCGGTGCCGCGTCATGTCGCGATCATCATGGATGGCAACAACCGCTGGGCGAAGAAGCGCCTGCTGCCCGGCGTCGCCGGGCACAAGGCTGGCGTCGACGCGGTGCGCGCAGTCATCGAGGTGTGCGCCGAATCCGGGGTCGAAGTGCTGACCCTGTTCGCCTTCTCCAGTGAAAACTGGCAGCGCCCGGCCGAAGAGGTCGGTGCGTTGATGGAGCTGTTTTTCTCGGCCTTGCGCCGTGAAGCCCGGCGCCTCAACGAGAACAACATCAGCCTGCGCATCATCGGTGACCGTTCGCGATTCCACCCCGAGCTGCAGGCCGCCATGCGCGAAGCCGAGGCGCTGACAGCGGGCAGTAACCGCTTCATTCTGCAGATCGCCGCCAACTACGGCGGCCAGTGGGATATCGCCCAGGCCGCCCAACGCCTGGCGCGTGAGGTTCAGGCCGGCCATCTGCGCCCGGACGACATCACCCCTGGCCTGCTGCAGACCTGCCTGGCCACAGGCGAGCTGCCATTGCCCGACCTGTGCATCCGTACCGGTGGCGAGCATCGCATCAGCAACTTCCTGCTGTGGCAACTGGCCTATGCCGAACTGTACTTCTCCGACCTCTACTGGCCGGATTTCAAACACGAGGCCATGCGCAAAGCCCTGGCCGATTTCGCTTCGCGCCAGCGCCGCTTCGGTAAGACCAGCGAGCAGGTCGAGGCTGGAGCTCGTGCTTAATGCTTAAACAACGCATCATTACCGCGCTGATCCTGTTGCCGGTCGCGCTGGGTGGTTTCTTCCTGCTCAACGGCGGGGACTTCGCCCTGTTCATCGGCTTCGTGGTGACCCTCGGTGCCTGGGAGTGGGCGCGTCTGGCCGGGCTAGTGGCTCAGCCATTGCGCATCGCCTACGCCGCTGTGGTCGCCGGAGCGCTGATGCTGCTCCATCTCATGCCGGACCTGGCACCATGGGTGCTTGGCGCTTCGGTCATCTGGTGGGCGCTGGCCACCTGGTTGGTGCTCACCTATCCACGCAGCAGCGAACTGTGGGCCAGTGCAGCCTGCAAGCTGCTGATCGGCTTGCTGATCCTGTTGCCGGCATGGCAAGGGCTGATCCTGCTCAAGCATTGGCAGCTCGGCAACTGGCTGATCCTGTCGGTCATGGTGCTGGTCTGGGCAGCTGATGTCGGTGCCTATTTCTCCGGTCGTGCATTTGGCAAGCGCAAGCTGGCGCCGCAAGTGAGCCCGGGCAAGAGCTGGGAAGGTGTCTATGGTGGCATGGCGGTCAGCCTGGTGATCACCCTGGTGGTGGGCATCAGCCGTGACTGGGGCTTCGGCCAGCTTCTGCTAGGCCTGCTGGGTGCTGCGCTGGTGGTCATGTCGTCGGTGATCGGTGACCTGACCGAGAGCATGTTCAAGCGTCGGGCCGGCATCAAGGACAGCAGTAACCTGCTGCCTGGCCATGGTGGGGTGCTGGATCGCATCGACAGCCTGACCGCAGCGATCCCGATCTTCGCCGTGCTGCTGTGGGCTGCCGAATGGGGTGTGATGTGAGTCGCACGCAGCGTATTACTGTGCTGGGTGCGACCGGCTCGATCGGTCTCAATACCCTTGATGTGATTGCGCGGCACCCCGAACGCTACCAGGTGTTCGCGCTCAGCGGCTATTCGCGCATCGACGAGCTGCTGGCCCTGTGCGTTCGGCACCACCCGGTCTATGCCGTGGTGCCCGATGACGAAGGCGCTGCGCGCCTGCGTGATGGTCTGGTGGGTGCCGGCTGCGCTACCCAGGTGCTGGTAGGGGAGGCGGGTCTGTGCGAGGTCGCGGCAGCCCCTGACGTGGATGCGGTGATGGCTGCCATCGTTGGCGCCGCTGGCCTGCGTCCGACCCTGGCCGCCGTTGAAGCGGGCAAGAAGGTGTTGCTGGCCAACAAGGAGGCGCTGGTGATGTCCGGCGCGCTGTTCATGGACGCGGTGCGGCGCAGTGGCGCCGTGCTGCTGCCGATCGACAGCGAGCACAATGCGATCTTCCAGTGCCTGCCGGGCGATTATGCTCGCGGCCTGAGCCAGGTCGGCGTGCGTCGTATCCTGCTGACCGCCTCGGGTGGGCCGTTCCGCGAGACGCCGCAGGCGGCCTTGGTCGATGTCACTCCGGAACAGGCCTGTGCTCATCCCAACTGGTCGATGGGGCGGAAGATTTCCGTGGACTCGGCCAGCATGATGAACAAGGGCCTGGAGCTGATCGAGGCCTGCTGGTTATTCGATGCGGCGCCGGCCAAGGTCGAGGTGGTCGTGCATCCGCAAAGCGTGATCCATTCGCTGGTCGACTACATCGACGGTTCGGTGCTGGCCCAGTTGGGCAATCCGGACATGCGCACCCCCATCGCGAATGCCTTGGCCTGGCCAGAGCGTATCGATTCCGGGGTTGCCCCGCTGGACCTGTTCGCCATCGCCCGTCTGGACTTCCAGGCGCCGGACGAACAACGCTTCCCTTGCCTGCGCCTGGCGCGCGAGGCGGCCGAAGCCGGTAACAGTGCGCCTGCGGTGCTCAACGCGGCCAACGAGGTCGCGGTCGAGGCATTTCTCCAGCGGCGTATCCGCTTCCCTGAGATCGCGGGTATGATCGAGCAAGTGCTTGATCAGGAACCTGTGGTGCCGCTGCCATCGCTGGAGGCCGTTTTCGCTGCCGACCAGCGTGCCCGAGAACTGGCTCGTGAGTGGCTGAGGCGTCACGGTCGTTGAGGCCTGGCGCGCTACCAGGGTTCTGCTGAACGTCATTCGGAGATAGATATGACTGCGCTCTACATGATTGTCGGCACCCTGGTGGCCCTGGGTGTACTGGTCACATTCCACGAGTTTGGCCACTTCTGGGTCGCACGGCGTTGCGGGGTCAAGGTGCTGCGCTTCTCCGTCGGCTTCGGCATGCCATTGCTGCGCTGGCATGACCGCCAGGGCACCGAGTTCGTGGTGGCGGCGATTCCGCTGGGTGGCTACGTCAAGATGCTCGACGAGCGTGAGGGCGAAGTGCCTCCGGCGCTTGCCGATCAAGCGTTCAATCGCAAGTCGGTGCGTCAGCGCATCGCCATCGTAGCCGCAGGCCCGGTCGCCAATTTCCTCCTGGCCATCGTCTTCTTCTGGCTGCTGGCCATGCTCGGTACCCAGCAGGTCCGCCCGGTGATCGGTGCGGTCGAGCCGGGGAGCCTGGCAGCATCGGCAGGCCTGGCTGCTGGTCAGGAAATTGTATCTATTGATGGCAAGGCGACCAGCGGTTGGTCGGCAGTCAATTTGCAGCTGGTTCGCCGCCTGGGTGAGAGTGGCACGCTGCAGGTTGGGGTGCGCGACGATGGCGCCACCGCCGAGCGCCAGCTGCAGGTGAAGCTGGAGCATTGGCTCAAGGGTGTCGACGAGCCGGACCCTATTCAGTCCCTGGGCCTGCGCCCATGGCGGCCGGCGGTATCGCCCGTACTGGCCGAGATCGATCCGAAAGGCCCGGCTGCTGCCGCTGGCCTGAAGGCCGGCGACAAATTGCTCGCCCTCGACGGCGCGGCGCTCAGTGATTGGCAGCAGGTGGTAGACAGCGTTCGTGCGCGCCCTGATTCCCAGGTGGTGCTGCGAGTCGAGCGCGACGGCGCGGCCCTCGATGTGCCGGTCATGCTGGCTCACAAAGGCGAAGGTAAAGCGGCCGGTGGCTACCTCGGCGCGGGTGTGAAGGGCGCCGAATGGCCTGCCAGCATGCTTCGCGAAGTCAGCTATGGCCCGCTGGATGCCGTGGGCGAGGGGCTCTCGCGGACTTGGAACATGAGCGTCCTGACCCTCGAGTCGCTGAAGAAAATGCTGTTCGGTGAGCTCTCGGTAAAAAACTTGAGCGGACCGATAACCATTGCTAAAGTGGCGGGCGCTTCAGCCCAGTCCGGCGTGGGGGATTTCCTGAATTTCCTGGCCTACCTGAGCATAAGCCTGGGGGTTCTTAACCTGCTGCCCATTCCAGTACTGGATGGGGGGCATTTGCTGTTTTACCTGGTCGAGTGGGCGCGCGGTCGTCCATTGTCAGAACGGGTGCAAGGTTGGGGGGTCCAGATCGGTATCAGTTTGGTCGTAGGGGTGATGTTGCTCGCCCTGATCAACGATCTGGGTCGACTTTAAAAGCTTCGCTCAATTGCGAACCTGCCGTCACCATGCGGCGGGTTGTTTATTGCCAGTTGGAATAAAAGGACTTCATGAAACGTCTGCTGCTAACTGCGGTCATGTCCGCACTGATGATCGCTGAAGTTCACGCCGAGTCCTTCACTATCTCCGATATTCGTGTCAACGGCCTGCAGCGGGTGTCCGCCGGCAGCGTGTTCGGCGCCTTGCCACTCAACGTTGGCGACCAGGCTGACGACCGCCGCCTGGTGGATTCCACCCGTTCGCTGTTCAAGACCGGCTTCTTCCAGGACATCCAGCTGAACCGCGATGGCAACGTCCTGATCATCAACGTGGTCGAGCGCCCGTCGGTGTCCAGCATCGAGATCGAAGGCAACAAGGCGATCAGCACCGAAGACCTGATGAAGGGCCTGAAGCAGTCGGGCCTGGCCGAAGGCGAGATCTTCCAGCGCGCCACCCTCGAAGGCGTGCGCAACGAGCTGCAGCGCCAGTACGTGGCCCAGGGCCGCTACTCGGCCGAGGTCGACGCCGAAGTCGTGCCGCAGCCGCGCAACCGTGTGGCGCTGAAGATCAAGATCAACGAAGGTACCGTTGCCGCCATCCAGCACATCAACATCGTTGGCAACACCGTGTTCAGCGATGAAGAGCTGCAGCAGCTGTTCGAACTGAAGACCACCAACTGGCTATCGTTCTTCAAGAACGACGACAAGTACGCCCGCGAAAAGCTCTCCGGTGACCTGGAGCGCCTGCGTTCCTACTACCTGGACCGCGGCTACATCAATATGGACATCGCCTCCACCCAGGTGTCGATCACCCCGGACAAGAAGCACGTCTACATCACCGTAAACGTCAACGAAGGCGAGAAGTACACGGTTCGCGACGTGAAGCTGTCGGGTGACCTGAAGGTGCCGGAAGACCAGGTCAAGTCGCTGCTGCTGGTGCAGCCGGGCCAGGTGTTCTCGCGCAAGGTCATGACCACCACCTCCGAGCTGATCACCCGCCGCCTGGGCAACGAAGGCTACACCTTCGCCAACGTCAACGGCGTGCCGCAGCCGAACGACCAGGACCACACCGTCGACATCATGTTCGTGGTCGACCCGGGCAAGCGTGCCTACGTCAACCGCATCAACTACCGCGGCAACACCAAGACCGAAGACGAAGTGCTGCGCCGTGAAATGCGCCAGATGGAAGGTGGCTGGGCTTCGACTTACCTGATCGACCAGTCCAAGACCCGTCTTGAGCGCCTGGGCTTCTTCAAGGAAGTCAACGTCGAGACCCCGGCGGTGCCAGGCACCGACGACCAGGTCGACGTCAACTACAGCGTCGAAGAGCAAGCCTCCGGTTCGATCACCGCCAGCGTCGGTTTCGCCCAGAGCGCCGGCCTGATCCTCGGTGGTTCGATCAGCCAGAGCAACTTCCTCGGTACCGGTAACAAGGTATCCATCGGCCTGACCCGTTCGGAGTACCAGACCCGCTACAACTTCGGCTTCGTTGATCCCTACTTCACTGCCGACGGCGTGAGCCTGGGCTACAACGCCTTCTACCGCAGCACCGACTACAGCGACCTTGACGTCGACGTGGCCAGCTATGCGGTGGACAGCCTGGGTGCCGGTGTCAGCCTCGGTTACCCGATCAGCGAAACCTCGCGTCTGACCTACGGCCTGAGCGTTCAGCAGGACAAGATCAAGACCGGTAAGTACACCGTTGACGAGATCTTCGACTTCCTCAAGCAGGAAGGTGACAACTTCACCAACTTCAAGGCCTCGATCGGCTGGTCCGAGTCGACCCTGAACAAAGGTGTGCTGGCGACCCGTGGTCACTCCCAGAGCCTGACGCTCGAGAGCACCATTCCAGGCAGCGACCTGTCGTTCTACAAGCTCGACTACCGCGGCCAGCTGTTCAAGCCGATTACCAACGATTACACCCTGCGCCTGCATACCGAACTGGGCTATGGTGATGGCTACGGTAGCACCTCGGGCCTGCCGTTCTATGAAAACTACTACGCGGGTGGCTTCAACTCCGTGCGTGGTTTCAAAGACAGTACGCTGGGCCCGCGCAGTACGCCGAGCAAGGGGACCAACCCTGGTACCATCGCCGACCCGGATCAGGATCCATTGCCGTTCGGTGGTAACGTGCTCGTGCAAGGTGGTGTCGAGTTGCTGTTCCCGCTGCCGTTCGTCAAGGACCAGCGTTCCCTGCGTACCTCGGTATTCTGGGACGTGGGTAACGTGTTCGACACCAACTGCGGCAGCAAGCCGGATTGCGAGAAGGTGGGCTTCTCGGGCATGGCCAGTTCGGTCGGCCTGGGTGTCACCTGGATCACGGCCCTGGGCCCGTTGAGCTTCAGTCTGGCGATGCCGGTGAAGAAGCCGACCGATGCCGATACCCAGGTGTTCCAATTCTCTCTGGGCCAGACCTTCTAAGGTCGGCCCTTGCTTAACGACAACGGTTTTTCCAGGAGTGCATCGTGCGTAAATTGGCTCAACTGGCCGTAGTGGCCGCGGCGCTGGTCGCCACCCCGGCTTTCGCCGAAATGAAGATCGCCGTGCTGAACTATCAGATGGCCCTGCTCGAATCCGATGCCGCCAAGAAGTACGCGGTCGACGCCGAGAAGAAGTTCGGCCCGCAACTGACCAAGCTGAAGAGCCTGGAAAGCAGCGCCAAGGGCATCCAGGACCGCCTGATCAAGGGTGGCGACAAGATGCAGCAGCAGGAGCGTGAGCGTCTGGAGCTCGAATTCAAGCAGAAAGCCCGTGACTTCCAGTTCCAGTCCAAGGAACTGAACGAGGCCAAGGCCGTTGCTGACCGCGACATGCTCAAGCAGCTCAAGCCGAAGCTGGATGGCGCTGTCGAGGAAGTGATCAAGAAAGGCGGCTACGACCTGGTTCTCGAGCGCGGCGCGGTCATCGATGTCAAACCTCAGTACGACATCACCCGCCAAGTCATCGAGCGTATGAACCAAGCGCGTTGATATGACCGTGACCATGACGCTCGGCCAGCTGGCCGAGGCCCTCGGGGCCACACTGAAAGGCCCTGAAGCGCTGCAGATTACCGGGCTGGCTACCTTGCAGGAGGCTGGCCCCGGTCAATTGAGCTTCCTCGCCAACCCGCAATACCGCAAATACCTGGACAACTGCCAGGCCGCCGCGGTGCTGCTCAAGGCTGCGGACGCCGAAGGCTTCGCCGGCAATGCCCTGGTCGTGGCTGACCCGTACCTGGCTTATGCGCGTATCTCCCACCTGTTCGACCCCAAACCCAAGGCTGTGGCGGGTATTCATCCCAGCGCCGTGGTGGCGGAGGATGCCCAGGTGGATGCGAGCGCCAGTATCGGGCCGTTCGCGGTCATCGAAAGCGGTGCGCGCATCGGCGCCAACGTCAGCATCGGGGCGCATTGCTTCATCGGTGCGCGTTGCGTGGTCGGCGAAGGTGGCTGGCTAGCACCGCGCGTCACGCTCTACCACGACGTGACCATTGGCAAGCGTGTGGTCATCCAGTCGGGCGCAGTGATCGGCGGTGAGGGCTTCGGCTTCGCCAACGAGAAGGGCATCTGGCGCAAGATCGCCCAGATTGGCGGGGTCACCATCGGCGATGACGTCGAGATCGGCGTCAACACCGCCGTAGACCGAGGCGCGCTGTCCGATACCCGGATCGGTGATGGGGTAAAACTCGACAACCAGATCCAGATCGCCCACAACGTGCAGATCGGTGATCACACGGCCATGGCTGCCTGTGTCGGCATCTCCGGCAGTGCGCGCATCGGCAAGCATTGCATGCTGGCGGGTGGTGTGGGCCTGGTGGGGCATATCGATATCTGCGATAACGTATTTGTTTCCGGAATGACCATGGTGACCCGCTCGATCACCGAACCTGGTTCCTATTCATCCGGCACGGCCATGCAGCCCCTGGCTGACTGGCGTAAGAGCGCGGCGCGCATTCGCCAGCTCGATGACATGGCCAAACGGCTCCAGCAGCTGGAAAAACGTGTCGATACCGTGACCTCAGGTGGCCAGCCGACATCAGAAGGCTGATACCATTTCCTGAGCAAGAGTGAACAGTCGCTAGCTGGCTCCTCTTTGGACTGCAAAAGGAGCGTGTGGTCAGCACCTGCGCTCCCTATTCTTATTACAGGCTTCCCCCCGAAATGATGGACATCAACGAGATTCGCGAATACCTGCCTCACCGCTACCCGTTCCTGCTGGTAGATCGCGTGACGGATCTGGACTTCGAGGCCCAGAGCATTCGTGCCTACAAGAATGTCAGCATCAACGAGCCGTTCTTCAATGGCCATTTTCCGGCACATCCGATCATGCCGGGCGTCCTGATCATCGAAGCCATGGCCCAGGCGGCCGGCATCCTTGGTTTCAAGATGCTCGATGCCAAGCCGGCCGATGGCACCCTGTACTACTTCGTCGGTTCCGACAAGCTGCGTTTCCGTCAGCCGGTGCTGCCGGGCGACCAGCTGGTGCTGGAAGCCAAGTTCCTCAGCCGCAAGAGCATGATCTGGAAGTTCGAATGCCGCGCCCTGGTCGACGGCAAGCCGGTGTGCTCGGCTGAGATCACCTGTGCGGAACGCTCCCTATGAGTTCGATTGATCCGCGGGCGATCATCGATCCCTCGGCCAAGCTGGCCGAGGGCGTCGAGGTTGGCCCGTGGTCGATCGTCGGCCCCGGCGTCGAAATCGGCGAGGGCACCGTCATTGGCCCCCATGTCGTGCTTAAAGGGCCGACCAGGATTGGCAAGCACAACCGGATCTACCAGTTTTCCTCGATTGGTGAAGACACCCCTGACCTCAAGTACAAGGGTGAGCCGACACGCTTGGTGATCGGTGATCACAATGTGATCCGCGAGGGGGTGACCATTCATCGCGGTACGGTCCAGGACCGTTCGGAAACTACCCTGGGCGATCACAACCTGATCATGGCCTATGCCCATATCGGCCATGACAGCGTCATCGGCAATCACTGCATCCTGGTCAACAATACCGCGCTGGCCGGGCATGTACACGTGGGTGATTGGGCGATCCTGTCCGGATTCACCCTGGTGCATCAATACTGCCACATCGGCGCCCATGCGTTCTCTGGCATGGGCACGGCGATCGGCAAGGATGTGCCGGCCTTCGTCACGGTGTTCGGCAGCCCTGCCGAAGCCCGCAGCATGAACTTCGAGGGCATGCGCCGCCGTGGTTTCAGCGACGAGGTCATCCATGCCTTGCGCCGTTCATACAAGATCGTCTACCGCCAGGGTCTGACCGTGGAAGAGGCGATCAAAGAGCTGGACGAACTGGCCGCCAAGCACGAACAGGTCGAGCTGTTCCGCCAGTCGATCGTGAATTCTGCCCGCGGCATCACCCGCTGACATGGCGCAGCTTTGCGTAGCCCTGGTCGCAGGTGAGGCCAGCGGCGATATCCTCGGTTCTGGTCTGATGCGCGCCCTCAAGGCGCGCCATCCCGATGTGCGTTTCATCGGTGTGGGCGGCCCGTTGATGGAGGCCGAAGGCCTTCAGTCTTACTTCCCCATGGAACGCCTGGCGGTCATGGGCCTGGTCGAAGTGCTGGGGCGCCTGCGTGAGTTGCTCAAGCGACGCAAGCTGCTGATCCAGACCTTGATCGGCGAAAAGCCCGATGTGTTCATCGGCATCGATGCCCCCGATTTCACTCTCAATATCGAACTGAAACTGCGTCAGGCCGGGATCAAGACCGTACATTACGTCAGCCCGTCGGTGTGGGCGTGGCGGCAGAAGCGCGTGCTGAAGATTCGCGAAGGTTGCGACCTGATGCTCACGCTGTTGCCCTTCGAAGCACGCTTCTACGAAGAGCAGGGCGTGCCGGTGCGGTTTGTCGGCCATCCGTTGGCCGACACCATTCCGTTGGCGGCAGACCGTCAGGCTGCGCGTAACGAACTGGGCCTCGCCGAAGGGCCGGTGGTGGCGTTGATGCCGGGCAGCCGTGGTGGAGAGGTCGGGCGTCTGGGCGCGCTGTTCCTCGACGCCGCCCAGCGCCTGCGCGAACGGGTGCCTGGCGTGCGCTTCGTGCTGCCTTGCGCCAACGCAGCGCGTCGTGCTCAGATCGAGCAGATGCTCGAAGGGCGCGATTTGCCGTTGACCTTGCTCGATGGCCAGTCGCACCGGGCCCTTGCTGCCTGCGACGCGGTGTTGATCGCTTCGGGTACCGCCACGCTGGAGGCGCTGTTGTACAAGCGGCCGATGGTTGTAGCCTACCGCCTGGCACCGTTGACCTACTGGATTCTCAAGCGTCTGGTGAAAAGTCCCTACGTGTCGCTGCCCAACCTGCTGGCCCAGCGTGAACTGGTGCCTGAGCTGCTGCAGGATGCCGCGACCAGCGAAGCCCTGGCCCAGGCCCTGGCGCCGCTGGTCACCGACGGTGCCCAGCAGACCGAACGCTTCGACGAGATTCACCGCACCCTGCGCCGCGACGCCTCCAACCAGGCTGCCGACGCAGTGCTGGCCCTGCTCAAGGACCGCTGACATGCAGATTGGACTGGACTTCAACCTGGTCGAAGACCTGGTCGCCGGCGTCGACGAAGTTGGCCGCGGCCCGCTGTGCGGTGCGGTGGTCACGGCGGCGGTGATCCTCGACCCGGCTCGGCCGATTCTTGGCCTGAACGATTCGAAGAAACTCACCGAAGCCAAGCGCGAGGCGCTGTTCGACGAGATCTGCGAAAAAGCCTTGAGCTTCTGCATCGCCCGCGCCGAAGTCGAGGAAATCGACCGCTTGAACATCCTCCATGCCACCATGCTGGCCATGCAGCGCGCGGTGGAAGGGTTGCATGTGACGCCGAAGCTGGCACTCATCGACGGTAACCGTTGCCCCAAGCTGGCGGTGCCGGCGTCGCCAGTGGTCAAAGGCGATAGCCAGGTGCCGGCAATCGCTGCCGCATCGATCCTGGCCAAGGTGACCCGGGACCGGGAGATGAGCGCATTCGAACTGATCTACCCGGGTTACGGCATTGGCGGGCATAAAGGCTATCCAACGCCTGTGCACCTCGAAGCCCTCGAGCGCCTTGGCCCGACGCCCATTCATCGGCGCTCGTTCGCCCCGGTGCGGGCCGCCTGGGAAGCCCGCGAAGGCATTATCGATTCTCTTATCTGATGAAAGGGGGCCGCAACGCGGCCCCAAATTCCCCACTCAATTACGCTACAATCCCGCCCTTGTCGTTCAGCACTGCTACAGGACTATCCATGTCGGTTCCCTTCGTTCACCTGCGCGTCCACTCCGAATTCTCGCTGGTCGACGGCCTGGTGCGGATCAAGCCGCTGGCCAAGGCGCTGGCGGGCATGAACATGCCCGCGGTGGCGATCACCGACCAGAGCAACATGTGCTCGCTGGTCAAGTTCTACAAGACCGCCATGGGCGCCGGGATCAAGCCGATTTGCGGTGCCGACCTGTGGCTGGCCGGCACCGACCCGGAAGCACCGCTGTCGCGTATCTGCTTCCTGGCCATGGACCCCAAGGGCTATCGCAACCTCACCGAATTGATCTCCCGTGGCTGGACCGAGGGCCAGCGCAACGGCTTGGTCATCCTCCAGCGTGAATGGATCGCGCCCGCGAGCGAGGGGCTGATTGCCCTGTCAGCCGGCAAGGAAGGCGATATCGGCATGGCCCTGATGAGTGGTCGCCAGGATGAAGCCGAAGCCTTGCTGCGCGACTGGATGGGCATGTTCCCGGAGCGCTTCTATGTCGAAGTGCAACGCACCAATCGTGCCGGCGACGAAGAATACGTGCACGCTGCCGTGGCCCTGGCCGATCAACTCGGCGCTCCACTGGTCGCCACCAACGACGTGCGCTTCATCAAGCAGTCCGACTTCGACGCCCACGAAACCCGCGTCTGCATCGGCGAGGGCTGGACCCTCGACGATCCGCGCCGGCCGCGTATCTACAGCGACCAGCAGTACCTGAAATCGGCCGAGGAAATGGCCGAGCTGTTCAGCGACTTGCCCGACGCCCTTGCCAACACTGTCGAAATCGCCAAACGCTGCAACATCCAGGTGCAGCTCGGCAAATATTTCCTGCCCGATTTCCCGACGCCGAACGGCATGGGTATCGACGATTACCTGCGGCACGTCTCCTACGAAGGCCTGGAAGAGCGCCTGGCGGTGCTGTGGCCGAAAGAGACCACACCGAATTACGAAGAGAAGCGCCAGGTCTACCTGGACCGCCTGAAGTTCGAACTGGACATCATCATCCAGATGGGCTTCCCCGGTTACTTCCTGATCGTTATGGACTTCATCAAGTGGGCCAAGAACAACGACGTGCCGGTTGGCCCGGGGCGGGGGTCGGGTGCCGGCTCGCTGGTAGCCTACGTGTTGAAGATCACCGACCTCGACCCGCTGGCCTACGACCTGCTGTTCGAGCGCTTCCTCAACCCTGAACGTATTTCCATGCCCGACTTCGACGTCGACTTCTGCATGGACGGCCGTGACCGGGTGATCGACTACGTGGCCGAAGCTTACGGCCGCAACGCCGTGAGCCAGATCATCACCTTCGGTACCATGGCCGCCAAGGCCGTGGTGCGCGACGTGGCGCGGGTGCAGGGCAAGTCCTACGGCCTCGCCGACCGCCTGTCGAAGATGATTCCGTTCGAAGTGGGCATGACCCTGGAGAAAGCCTACGAGCAGGAAGAAATCCTGCGCGACTTCCTCAAGGGCGACGAGGATGCCCGCGAGATCTGGGACATGGCGCTCAAGCTCGAAGGTGTCACCCGTGGTACCGGCAAGCACGCCGGTGGCGTGGTGATTGCCCCGACCAAGCTCACCGACTTTTCGCCGATCGCTTGTGACGAAGAAGGCGGCGGCCTGGTGACTCAGTTCGACAAGGATGATGTCGAGGCTGCCGGCCTGGTGAAGTTCGACTTCCTCGGCCTGCGGACGCTGACCATCATCAAGTGGGCGATGGAGATCATCAACCGCGAGCAGGCCAAGAAGAACCTGCCCAACGTCAATATCGACTTCATCCCGCTGGACGACCGCAAGACCTACGAGCTGCTGCAGAAAGCCGAGACCACGGCGGTGTTCCAGCTCGAATCCCGCGGCATGAAGGAGCTGATCAAGAAGCTCAAGCCCGACTGCCTGGAAGACCTCATCGCATTGGTGGCACTGTTCCGCCCGGGCCCGCTGCAGTCCGGCATGGTGGACGACTTCATCAACCGCAAGCACGGCCGCGCCGAGCTGGCCTACCCGCATTCCGACTACCAGTACGAAGGCCTCAAGCCGGTACTGGCACCGACGTACGGCATCATTCTGTATCAGGAACAGGTGATGCAGATTGCCCAGGTGATGGCAGGCTACACCCTCGGTGGCGCCGACATGCTGCGTCGAGCCATGGGTAAGAAAAAGCCGGAGGAGATGGCCAAGCAGCGCGGCGGCTTCATCGAAGGTTGCGTGGCCAACAACATCGATGCGGATCTGGCCGGTAACATCTTCGACCTGGTAGAGAAGTTCGCCGGGTACGGATTCAACAAGTCCCACTCCGCTGCCTATGGCCTGGTGTCGTACCAGACTGCCTGGCTGAAGACCCACTACCCCGCGCCGTTCATGGCTGCGGTACTCTCGGCGGACATGCACAACACCGACAAGGTGGTGGTGCTGGTCGAGGAAGTGCGCAGCATGAAACTGCGCCTCGATGCGCCGGACGTGAACTTCTCCGACTTCAAGTTCACCGTCAACGACGACGGGCGCATCGTCTACGGCCTGGGTGCGATCAAGGGCGTCGGCGAAGGCCCGGTGGAGGCCATCGTCGAGGCGCGTGCCCAGGGAGGCCCGTTCAAGGACCTGTTCGACTTCTGCGAGCGCATCGACCTCAAGCGGGTCAACAAGCGCACCCTCGATGCGTTGATCCGCAGTGGTGCGCTGGACCGCCTGGGCCCGTATTTCCATGACGAGATCAAGGCCTATCAGGCCAATATCGACCGCAATCGCGCGACCCTGCTGTCGGCACTGGGCGAAGCCATCAAGGCCGCCGAGCAGGCGGCGCATACCGCTGACAGCGGCCACGTCGACCTGTTCGGCGGCATGTTCGACGCGGCGGATGTCGATGTCTACGCCAACCACCGCAAGGTGCGCGAACTGACCCTCAAGGAACGCCTGAAGGGCGAAAAGGACACGCTGGGCCTGTACCTTACCGGCCACCCGATCGACGAATACGAGACCGAGATTCGCCGTTTCGCTCGCCAGCGCATCATCGACCTCAAGCCGTCGCGCGAGACCCAGACCATCGCCGGGATGATCATTGCGTTGCGGGTGATGAAGAACAAGAAAGGCGACAAGATGGGCTTCGTCACCCTCGATGACCGTTCCGGGCGCATCGAGGCCTCGCTGTTTGCCGACGCCTACATGGCGGCACAGTCCTTGCTCCAGACGGATGCGATGGTGGTGGTCGAGGGCGAGGTCAGCAACGATGACTTCTCTGGCGGCCTGCGCCTGCGGGTGAAGCAGGTGATGACCATGGAGGACGCACGCACCAAGCTGGCCGAAAGCCTGCGCCTGAAAGTGGCACACGAGGCGCTCAAGGGCGACCGCCTGAAGTGGCTGGGCGAACTGATCACCCGCCATCGTGGGGCTTGCCCGATCACGCTGGAGTACACCGGCAGCGATGCCAAGGCCATGTTGCAGTTCGGCGAGCAGTGGAAGATCGACCCGGCTGATGGCCTGATTCAGGCGCTGCGTGACCAGTTCGGGCGTGAGAACGTCTTCCTGCAATATCGTTGAATCGACGAAATTTAATCTCGACCTATATGCGCCTGATCCCTTAAGGTAGGGCGCCAAACGGATCAACCGGCCGGCCGCCTGGCCGTAGACCCAAGACGGATGACTATGAACCCGAATTTTCTCGATTTCGAACAGCCGATTGCCGACCTGCAAGCCAAGATCGAAGGCCTGCGCCTGGTAGGCAACGACAACTCGCTGAACATCAGCGATGAAATTGCCCGTCTGCAAGACAAGAGCAACACCCTGACCGAAAGCATCTTCGGCAACCTGACCAGCTGGCAGATCGCCCGCCTGGCCCGTCATCCACGTCGTCCATACACCCTGGACTACCTGGATCACATCTTCACCGAGTTCGAAGAACTGCACGGTGACCGCCACTTCTCCGACGACGCCGCGATCGTCGGTGGTACGGCGCGTCTGGACGGCAAGCCAGTCATGGTCATCGGCCACCAGAAAGGTCGCGAAGTGCGCGAGAAGGTGCGCCGCAACTTCGGCATGCCGCGCCCGGAGGGCTACCGCAAGGCCTGCCGCCTGATGGAAATGGCCGAGCGCTTCAAGATGCCGATCCTGACCTTCATCGACACCCCGGGCGCCTACCCGGGCATCGACGCCGAAGAGCGCAACCAGAGCGAGGCCATCGCCTGGAACCTGCGCGTCATGGCCCGCCTGAAGACCCCGATCATCGCCACGGTGATCGGTGAGGGTGGTTCCGGCGGTGCACTGGCCATTGGCGTGTGCGACCAGCTGAACATGCTGCAGTACTCCACCTACTCGGTGATCTCGCCGGAAGGCTGCGCCTCGATCCTGTGGAAGACCGCAGACAAGGCGGCCGACGCCGCTGAAGCCATGGGCATCACCGCTGAGCGCCTGAAGAGCCTGAACATTGTCGACAAGGTCATCCAGGAGCCGCTGGGCGGCGCCCACCGCGACCCGGTCAAGATGTCCGAAAGCATCCGCACCGACCTGGTGCAGCAGCTGGACATGCTCGGCAGGCTCGATAACGATGCGCTGCTGGCCCGTCGTTACGAGCGCCTGATGAGCTACGGCCTCTGATATGCCCTGGGGGGCCGCTTCGCGGCCCTTTCGCGACACAAGGCCGCTCCTACATGGGTACGCGATCGCCTGTAGGAGCGGCCTTGTGTCGCGAAAGGGGTGCAAAGTACCCCCGGCAATCTCAAGCCAAGTGAGGCCCAGATGATCAACCTCACCCCTTGGCTCAACGCCCCCGCCTGGTACATCGCCTTCTCTGGCGGCCTCGATTCCACCGTCCTCCTGCATCTGCTGGCCAACCACGCCCGCAACCACGCATCCCCCCCGCTACGCGCCCTGCACATCCACCACGGCCTGCAATCCGCCGCCGACGCGTGGCCTGCCCACTGCCAGTCCATCTGCGACCAGCTCGGTATCGAGCTACAGGTCATCCACGTCCAGGTCACCCCCGGCGCCAGCCTCGAACAGGCCGCCCGTGATGCCCGCTATGCCGCCTTGGGGAAAGTCCTCGGTCCTGGCGACATCCTGTTTACTGCCCAGCACCGCGACGACCAGGCCGAGACCTTGCTCTTCCGCCTGCTGCGCGGTGCCGGCCTGCGTGGCCTGGCGGCGATGCCCGGGCAGCGCAGGCTAGGGCTGGGCAGCCTGGTCCGGCCGCTGCTGGCCACCGCGCGCCAGCAGCTGCATGACTACGCCCACGTCAATGAGCTGGTGTGGATCGAAGACCCGACGAACGTTGATACCGCCTTCGACCGCAACTATCTGCGCGCAGAGGTGTTTCCGCATTTGCACCAGCGTTGGCCACAGGCCAGCCAGAACTTCACCCGTTGTGCGGAGCATCTGGGTGAGGCACTGGGCCTGCTCGACGAACTGGCGCAGGGCGATCTGGCCGAGGCCGGGGAGGGCGCTGCACCCGCCTGGGCAGCCTTGCCGTCACTCGACCTGGCGGCGCTCACCCGCTTGTCGCCTGCTCGGCAGCGCAATGCCCTGCAGCACTGGTTACGCCCGCGAACCCGCTTGCCCGATACCCGTCATTGGGCCGGCTGGGCCGATCTGCGCGATGCTGCGGCAGATGCGCAGCCGGTCTGGCGGCTGGCCGACGGTCGGTTGCTGCGTAGTCATGGCCGTATCTGGTGGTTGAGTGGTGACTGGCTGCAGCAACCCATGGGCGAGTACGCCTGGGCCGACCCCGGAGCGGTCCTGGCATTGCCGGGCAATGGCAGTGTGCGTCTTGATGTCACCGCGCCGCTGGGCGAACTGCGTATCGCCTACCGCCAGGGCGGCGAAGTGCTGGACATCCCCGGCCGCGGCCGGCGCGACCTCAAGCGCCTGCTCAACGAGCTGCAGGTCCCGCACTTCGTGCGCCCGCGACTGCCGTTGCTATATTGTGGCGAGCGCCTGCTGGCGGTGGCCAATCTGCCTTCACTGGCGCAGGCCGATTGCCAGCTTCACTGGCAGCCGCCGACGAACGCGCAAGGTTTGAGCTGAAGGGTACATTCCGGTAGACTACCCTCCCTTCTTGATACAACTTCTGTGGCTTCCCCGGAAACACAGCAGTTGCCGATTACCAAGCAGTTTTTTGCTGGGCTGATTCTGGAAATGACGAGCGAGCTCCATGCCGGGGATACCCCTGGTCTGTACAGACGCGGCAGTTTTTCGAGATGCACTGTGATTGACGCAGGTGATCGGGGGCTTCGGCCTTCCTTCGCTTTCTCCGGCGGCGCTGGCCGCCTTAACGCAGACTTCTAGGGTTTTTCATGACGCGCTACATATTCGTCACGGGCGGTGTTGTTTCTTCATTGGGGAAAGGCATTGCCTCGGCATCCCTGGCGGCCATCCTGGAAGCGCGGGGCCTGAAGGTCACCATGCTCAAGCTGGATCCGTACATCAACGTCGACCCGGGCACCATGAGCCCGTTCCAGCATGGTGAGGTGTTCGTCACCCACGATGGCGCCGAAACCGACCTTGACCTGGGCCACTACGAGCGGTTCATCCGCACGACCATGACCCAGAACAACAACTTCACCACCGGTCGTATCTACGAGCACGTGCTGCGTAAAGAACGCCGTGGTGACTACCTGGGCGCAACCATCCAGGTCATCCCGCACATCACCGACGAAATCAAGCGTCGCATCATCAAGGGTGCCGGCGATGCCGACGTGGCCCTGGTGGAAATCGGCGGTACCGTGGGTGATATCGAGTCGCAACCGTTCCTCGAAGCGATCCGCCAGCTGCGTGTCGAAGTGGGTTCCAAGCGCGCCATGCTGATGCACCTGACCCTGGTCCCGTACATTGCCACCGCTGGCGAGACCAAGACCAAGCCGACCCAGCACTCGGTCAAGGAGCTGCGCTCCATCGGCCTGCAGCCTGACGTGCTGATCTGCCGTTCCGACCACCCGGTCGACGCATCGTCGCGCCGCAAGATCGCCCTCTTCACCAACGTCGAAGAGCGTGCGGTGATTTCGCTGGAAGACGTCGACACCATCTACAAGATCCCAGGCGTGCTGCACGCCCAGGGCCTGGACGACTTCGTCGTCGAGCGCTTTGGCCTGCAGTGCAACAGCGCCGACCTGTCCGAGTGGGACAAGGTGGTTGATGCCAAGCTCAACCCTGAGCAGGAAGTCACCATCGCCATGGTCGGCAAGTACATGGAGCTGCTGGATGCGTACAAGTCGCTGATCGAAGCGATGAGCCACGCCGGCATCACCAACCGTACCAAGGTCAACCTGCGCTACATCGATTCCGAAGACATCGAGAACCAGGGCACCGGCCTGCTCGAAGGCGCCGACGCCATCCTGGTACCGGGTGGTTTCGGCCTGCGCGGCGTGGAAGGCAAGATCACCGCCGTGCAGTACGCCCGTGAGAACAAGGTGCCGTACCTGGGGATCTGCCTGGGCATGCAGGTAGCCGTGATCGAGTTCGCCCGTAACGTGATGGGCTGGAAAGACGCCAACTCCACCGAGTTCGACCGCAACAGCGGCCACCCCGTGGTCGGCCTGATCACCGAGTGGGCTGATGCCACCGGTGCCGTCGAGACCCGTACCGAAGCCTCCGACCTGGGCGGCACCATGCGCCTGGGCGCGCAGGATTGCCAACTGGCTGCCGGCTCCAAGGTACACGACTGCTACGGCAAGGATGTGATCACCGAGCGTCACCGTCACCGTTACGAGGTCAACAACAACCTGCTGCCACAGCTGGTGGACGCTGGCCTGGTGGTTTCCGGTCGTTCCGAAGACGGCGCGCTGGTTGAAGTGGTCGAGTCCAAGGACCATCCATGGTTCGTTGCCTGCCAGTTCCACCCGGAGTTCACCTCCACCCCGCGTGACGGTCACCCGCTGTTCAGCGGCTTCGTCAAGGCGGCCCTGGCGCAGAAGAACAAGGCCTGATTTTTTCAGGTCTTTGATGAGTTTTCCGACGGTTAAAGCCGCGCAAGGCTCATTTCTCGGGTAAAGTACGCCCCGATCTACCCCTGACCGCTCGGTCAGGGGTTGCTTCTGCCAGGCCTGCCTGCTACGTCCCCGCCTGGTGCAAGGCAAGAATTCCCTACAGTTGCGTTGTTTTCGTCAATTCTGGAGTGCTTACAACAATGGCAAAAATCGTCGACATCAAAGGTCGTGAAGTTCTCGATTCGCGTGGCAACCCCACCGTGGAAGCCGATGTACTGCTCGACAACGGCATCATCGGCAGCGCTTGCGCGCCGTCCGGTGCTTCCACCGGCTCGCGCGAAGCGCTGGAGCTGCGTGATGGCGACAAGAGCCGTTACCTGGGCAAGGGCGTGCTGAAGGCCGTCGCCAACATCAACGGCCCGATCCGTGACCTGCTGCTGGGCAAGGATCCTTCCGACCAGAAAGCCCTGGACCGCGCCATGATCGAACTGGACGGTACCGAGAACAAGGCCAAGCTGGGCGCCAACGCCATTCTGGCCGTGTCCCTGGCTGCCGCCAAGGCCGCTGCACAGGATCAGGACCTGCCGCTGTACGCGCACATCGCCAACCTCAACGGCACCCCGGGCCAGTACTCGATGCCGGTTCCGATGATGAACATCATCAACGGTGGCGAACACGCCGACAACAACGTCGACATCCAGGAGTTCATGGTTCAGCCGGTTGGCGCCAAGACCTTCTCCGACGGCCTGCGCATGGGTACCGAAATCTTCCACCACCTCAAAGCCGTGCTGAAGGCCCGTGGCCTGAACACTGCCGTGGGTGACGAAGGTGGTTTCGCCCCTAACCTGGCGTCCAACGAAGACGCACTGGCTGCCATCGCCGAAGCGGTCGAGAAAGCCGGCTACAAGCTGGGCACCGACGTGACCCTGGCCCTGGACTGCGCGGCTTCCGAATTCTACGAAGACGGCAAGTACAACCTGTCCGGTGAAGGCAAGTCGTTCGACGCCGAAGGGTTCGCCGAGTACCTGAAAGGCCTGACCGAGCGCTTCCCGATCATCTCGATCGAAGACGGCCTGGACGAGTCCGACTGGGCTGGCTGGAAGATCCTGACCGACAAGATCGGTGCCAAGGTCCAGCTGGTCGGCGACGACCTGTTCGTGACCAACACCAAGATCCTCAAGGAAGGCATCGAGAAGGGCATCGGTAACTCGATCCTGATCAAGTTCAACCAGATCGGCTCGCTGACCGAAACCCTGGAAGCCATCCAGATGGCCAAGGCTGCCGGCTACACCGCGGTGATCTCGCACCGTTCCGGTGAAACCGAAGACTCGACCATTGCCGACCTGGCCGTGGGTACCGCTGCTGGCCAGATCAAGACTGGCTCGCTGTGCCGTTCCGACCGCGTCTCGAAGTACAACCAGCTGCTGCGCATCGAAGAGCAGCTGGGCGCCAAAGCGGTTTACCGTGGTCGTGCCGAGTTTCGCGGCTAAGCAAGAGATGGTAAAAAGACAGCTGCCGAGGTTGTCGGATCTTCCGTACTGAGCTTTCGTACGTAATCATCTGACGCTTCATGCGGGTTTCTGTCAACGAAGCCTGGCCTCGGCCAGGCTTCGTGCTATATGACGCCCGTGTGCGGCGGTCTTTAACCTGGATACCTTGATGCGCAGTCCCTATTGGTTGTTCCTTGTCCTGCTCCTGCTGCTCGGTGGCCTGCAGTACCGCCTTTGGGTGGGTAACGGCAGCCTGGCGCAAGTGGCCGAGCTCAAGCAGCAGATCGACGAACAGCATGCCGAGAACGAACGGCTGCTGGAGCGTAACCGTGTGCTCGATGCCGAGGTGATGGAGTTGAAGAAAGGTATGGAGACCGTCGAAGAGCGGGCTCGTCATGAACTGGGAATGGTCAAAGAGGGCGAAACCCTCTTCCAGTTGCCGCAAAAATGACTGAAACACTGCCGGCCTTCTGGGCCGTGATTCCTGCAGCGGGCGTCGGTGCCCGCATGGCTGCCGACCGCCCCAAGCAATACCTGGAGCTGGCGGGGCAGACCCTTCTCGAGCACAGCCTCGACTGTTTTCTTGGCCACCCCTCGCTCAAGGGCGTGGTGGTCAGCATTGCCGAAGACGACCCTTACTGGCCAGGCCTGCGTTGTGCCAGCGACCCGCGTATCCAGCGGGCGGCGGGTGGTGACGAGCGTGCCGACTCGGTGCTCAATGCCTTGTTGCTGCTGCATGCCCAAGGGGCGTCGGACAACGATTGGGTGCTGGTGCACGATGCGGCGCGGCCGAACCTGGCGCGCAGCGACCTCGACAAGTTGCTGTCGGAACTGGCCGACGACCCGGTAGGCGGGCTGCTGGCGGTGCCGGCGCGCGACACCCTCAAGCGTGCCGATGCCAATGGGCGGGTGGCCGCGACGGTCGACCGCAGCACCATCTGGCAGGCCTATACGCCGCAGATGTTCCGCCTGGGTGCGCTGCATCGGGCCCTGGCCGAGAGCCTGGTTTCCGATGTGGTGGTGACCGATGAAGCGTCGGCCATCGAATGGTCGGGGCAGGCGCCGCGGCTGGTCGAAGGGCGCAGTGACAACATCAAGGTCACCCGGCCGGAAGACCTGGAATGGCTGCGCCAGCGCTGGGCCGGGCGGCGCTGAATCTTCAGATCGGTTCTGGCCTCTTCGCGGGCACGCCCGCTCCCACAGGGATTGCACAGAGTTCAGAACCGGTGCAGATCCTGTGGGAGCGGGCGTGCCCGCGAAGAGGGCGGTAAAGCCAGTACATCAGCCATGCCGATACTCCGGTAACCCCGCCAACCCTTCCTTCAGATAATCCACCAGCCGCCTGACCTTCGGTGACAGATGCCGCTGCTGCGGATACAGCGCCCACACCGCCGTATTCGGCGGCTGATGCCCTTCCAGCAACGATACCAGTGCGCCACTGTTCAAGTGCTCAAGCACGTAGTAGTCCGGCAACTGACACAACCCCATCCCCAGCAGCGCCGCATCCAGCACTGCCTGGCCGCTGTTGCAGCGCCAGTTGCCCTGCACCCGCTGGCTGATCTCGCGGCCATCCTGCTGCAAGGCCCACAGGTCGGAACTGCCGATCAGGCAATTGTGCCGGGCCAGTTCCGACAGGCTGTGCGGCCGCCCGTAACGCTCCAGGTACGCTGGCGACGCGCACAAGTACATGCGCCGCGGTGCAAGGCGCGTGGCCACCAGCCGTGAGTCTGCCAGGCGGCCGAGGCGGATCGCCAGGTCCATGCCTTCGTGCAGCAGGTCGAGGGTACGGTTGCTCAGTTCCACTTCGACCCGCAGCTGCGGGTACAGCGCCATGAAACGCGTCACCAGCGGCACGATAAAACGCTCACCATAGGCTACCGCACAGGTCATGCGCAGCAGCCCCTTGGGTTCGCTGGCCAAGTCGCCCATGGCGCGCAGCGCTTCCTCGCGGCCGTCCTGCAGGCGCTGGCAATGCTGCAAAAAGGTCTGCCCGGCTTCACTCAGGGCCACCCGGCGAGTACTGCGGTACAGCAAGCGGGTCTGCAGGCGTTCTTCCAGGCGGGCGATCTGCCGGCTGATGTGCGACGACGACACGCCCAGGCGCTCGGCTGCCGCCGTGAACTGGCCCGACTCGGCCACGGCGACGAATTCGTCGATGCCTTCCCAACGGCTGCTCATGGATTATCCCTGTATGGCAATAATGTTTTGGCTTTACCTGGATTATTCACCAAAAGCGCCTGGATTACACTGCGGAACTGAACCGATCCTCTGTCTGGAGACCCTGTGATGATCAAGTCCCGTGCTGCCGTAGCCTTCGAGGCCAAGAAACCCCTGGAAATCGTCGAAGTCGACGTGGCCATGCCCAAGGCCGGCGAAGTGCTGCTGCGCGTGGTCGCCAGCGGTGTTTGCCACACCGACGCCTATACCTTGTCCGGCGCTGACCCGGAAGGCATCTTCCCGTCGATCCTGGGTCATGAAGGCGGTGCGATCGTCGAAGCAGTGGGCGAGGGCGTGACCTCGGTGGCGGTGGGCGATCACGTGATCCCGCTGTATACGCCCGAATGCGGCAAGTGCAAGTTCTGCCTCTCGGGCAAGACCAACCTGTGCCAGGCCATCCGTGCCACCCAGGGCAAGGGCTTGATGCCGGACGGCACCACTCGCTTCTCGTACAAAGGCCAGCAGCTGTTCCACTACATGGGCACCTCGACCTTCTCCGAGTACACCGTGCTTCCGGAAATTTCCGTGGCCAGGATCCAGAAGGAAGCGCCGCTGGAGAAGGTCTGCCTGCTCGGCTGCGGCGTCACCACCGGGATCGGCGCCGTGCTCAACACCGCCAAGGTCAAGCCCGGTGACACCGTGGCCATCTTCGGCCTCGGCGGCATCGGCCTGTCGGCAGTGATCGGCGCAGTCAAGGCCAAGGCCTCGCGCATCATCGCCATCGATATCAACCCGGCCAAGTTCGAGATCGCCCGCCAGCTGGGGGCCACCGACTGCATCAACCCGAAAGACTACGACCGCCCGATCCAGGAAGTGATCGTCGACCTTACCGACGGTGGCGTGGACTTCTCTTTCGAGTGCATCGGCAATGTGCAACTGATGCGCGCGGCCCTGGAATGCTGTCACAAGGGCTGGGGCGAGTCGGTGATCATCGGTGTCGCCGGTGCTGGCCAGGAAATCGCCACCCGTCCGTTCCAGCTGGTGACGGGCCGTGTCTGGCGTGGTTCGGCATTTGGCGGCGTACGTGGTCGCAGCGAACTGCCAAGCTACGTGGACATGGCCGAGAAGGGCGAGATCCCGCTGGACACCTTCATCACCCACACCATGGGCCTGGAAGACATCAACAAGGCATTCGACCTGATGCACGAAGGCAAGAGCATCCGCAGCGTGATCCACTTCTGAGGTGAGCCATGAGCCTGGATAACATCTCCTGCCAGAAGAGCTTCGGCGGCTGGCACAAGCGTTACCGGCATCACTCCAAGGTGCTGGGCTGCGACATGGTGTTCGCCGTCTACCTGCCGCCGCAGGCCGAGCAGGGCGAGAAGCTGCCGGTGCTGTACTGGCTCAGCGGCCTCACCTGCACCGACGAGAACTTCATGCAGAAGGCCGGCGCCCAGCGCCTGGCTGCCGAGCTCGGCCTGATCATCGTCGCCCCCGACACCAGCCCGCGTGGCGAGCAGGTGCCAAGCGACCCTGAAGGCGCCTGGGACTTCGGCCTCGGCGCAGGGTTCTACCTCAATGCCACCCAGCAGCCTTGGGCGCAGCATTACCGCATGCACGACTATGTCGTGCAGGAGCTGCCGGCACTGATCGAGGCGCACTTCCCGGCGTCCGGCCAGCGCAGCATCAGTGGCCACTCCATGGGTGGCCATGGCGCGCTGGTGTGTGCCTTGCGCAACCCAGGGCGCTATCGCTCGGTGTCGGCGTTCTCGCCGATCAGCAACCCGATGGATTGCCCATGGGGCGAAAAGGCCTTCAGCCGCTACCTGGGTGAAGATCGTGCGCGCTGGCGCGAGTGGGATGCCAGTGTGCTGCTGGCGGAAACCGCTGCAGGCGAATGCCCGCCGTTGCTGGTGGACCAGGGCGACCGTGACGACTTCCTCGAGAAGCAGCTCAAGCCTGAAACGCTGGAGCAGGCTGCACGCAAAGGTGGACATGCGCTGACCCTGCGCCTGCAGCCTGGTTACGACCACAGCTACTACTTCATCGCCAGCTTCATCGATGAGCACCTGCGCCATCACGCGATGGCACTCGGACGGCTGTAGGAGCGGCCTTGTGTCGCGAATGGTCCGCAAAGCGGCCGCGGGATTTCGGCGCCACCGCTTCAGTCGCTGGGGCTGCTGCGCAGCCCTTCCCGACGCAAGGCCGCTCCTACATGACGGCCCCAATAGCGGCCAAAGCAGGTAGAATCACGCCCTGACTCAATCAGGGCGTTTTTCTATGCGTATTGGCCACGGCTACGATGTGCACCGTTTCTGCGACGGTGATTTCATTACCCTGGGTGGGGTGCGTATCCCTCACAAATACGGCCTCCTGGCCCATTCCGACGGTGACGTGCTGCTGCACGCCTTGAGCGATGCCTTGCTCGGTGCTGCGGCGCTGGGCGACATCGGCAAGCACTTCCCGGATACCGACCCCCAATTCAAGGGCGCTGACAGCCGCGTGTTGCTGCGTCATGTGGTCGCTATCGTCAAGGCCAAGGGCTGGAAGGTCGGCAATGTCGACGCCACCATCGTCGCCCAGGCGCCGAAAATGGCTCCGCATATCGAAACCATGCGCCAGTTGATTGCCGAAGACCTGCAGGTCGAACTCGACCAGGTCAACGTCAAGGCCACCACCACCGAGAAGCTTGGTTTCACCGGTCGCGAGGAGGGCATCGCCGTGCATGCGGTCGCCCTGCTGCTGCCAGCATGACCGAACTGGACCTGCTGGGCCCGCGCGCGTCGGGTGAATCATTGGGCAGCGCAGTGCTCAAAGCCGTCGCCGAAGACTTCCAGGTCGACGAGGTGCTGGACATACCGCTGTCCGGCCAGGGCGAGCACCTGTGGCTGTGGGTAGAGAAGCGTGACCTCAACACCGAAGAAGCCGCGCGCCGCCTGGCCCGTGCTGCTGGTGTACCGGTGCGTGCCATCAGCTATGCCGGCCTCAAGGACCGCCAGGCCCTGACCCGCCAGTGGTTCAGCCTGCACCTGCCGGGCAAGGCCGACCCGGACCTGTCGCGGGCCGAAGACGACAGCCTGCGCGTATTGAAGCAAGTGCGCCACCAGCGCAAGCTGCAGCGCGGCGCTCATTCGGCGAACGGCTTCACCCTGCGCCTGACCGCCCTGGCAGCCGACCACCAGGCCCTTGATGCACGCCTGCAACAGCTCAAGGTGCAGGGCGTACCGAACTACTTTGGCAGCCAGCGTTTCGGCTACGGCGGTGGCAATGTCCACGATGCTCAGGACTGGGCATCGCGCAAGGCCCTGCCAGAGCAGCGCAACGTGCGTTCACGCCTGCTTTCGGCAGCACGCAGCTACGTGTTCAACCAGGTCCTGGCGGCGCGAGTCGCCGATGGCAGCTGGCAAAGCGCTCAGGTCGGGGATCTGTTGGCATTCACCGACAGCCGTAGTTTCTTTCTGGCGGGTGAGCAGGAGTGTTCTGATCCTCGCCTGGCAATACTTGACTTGCATCCCACCGGCCCGATGTGGGGAGAAGGGCCGTCGCCCGCAACCGGTGCGACTTTCGAGCGGGAAGCGGCGATCGGCGAGCAGCACCTGGCGCTATGCCAATGGCTGGCATATGCGGGCATGAGTCACGAACGGCGCATCCTGCGGCTCCCTATTGGCGGCCTGACGTGGCATTATCCCGAGCCTGATATCCTGCAACTGGAATTCGTCCTTCCGGCCGGATGCTTCGCCACCGTGGTGGTGCGCGAACTCGTCGATCTGGTGCCGGCAGGGCAGACGGACAGCCCATGCGTATTCTGATTTCGAATGACGACGGTGTTACGGCACCTGGCCTCGCCGCGCTCCACGGTGCGCTGGCGGATTATGCCGAGTGCGTGGTGATCGCCCCGGATCAAGACAAGAGCGGCGCCGGCAGTTCGCTGACGCTGGACCGGCCGCTGCACCCGCAGACCCTGTCCAACGGCTTCATCAGCCTCAACGGCACGCCGACCGACTGTGTGCACCTGGGGCTCAATGGGTTGTTGCCCGAGCCGGTTGATCTGGTGGTTTCGGGCATCAACCTGGGGGCCAACCTGGGTGATGACGTGATCTATTCCGGCACGGTGGCCGCCGCGCTGGAGGGCCGCTTCCTGGGCGGTACCTCGCTGGCGTTCTCGCTGTTGTCGCGCCAGCCCGACAACCTGCCGACTGCTGCCCACATCGCCCGGCGCCTGGTCGAGGCACTGCCACGCCTGCAATTGCCGCCGCGCACCGTGCTCAACGTCAACATCCCCAATCTGCCGCTGGAGCACATCCGCGGCATCCAGCTGACCCGCCTCGGCCATCGGGCGCGGGCGGCGGCACCGACCAAGGTCGTCAACCCGCGCGGCAAGGAAGGCTACTGGATCGCCGTGGCCGGCGATGCCGAGGACGGTGGGCCTGGCACCGATTTCCATGCGGTCATGCAAGGCTATGTGTCGATAACGCCCTTGCAGCTGGACCGCACGTTCAACGATGCCTTCGAACAGCTCGACGGCTGGCTGGAGGGCCTGCTCTGATGCGTGAACAGGACGATCTGCAGCGCCGTGGCGGTATCGGCATGACCTCTCAGCGCACCCGCGAGCGGCTGATCCAGCGCCTCTACGAGGAAGGCGTGTCGAACGCCAAGGTGCTCGAGGTGATTCGCCGTACCCCGCGCCATCTGTTCGTAGACGAGGCGCTGGCGCATCGGGCATATGAAGACACGGCGCTGCCGATCGGGCACAACCAGACCATCTCCCAGCCGTTCATGGTGGCGCACATGAGCGAGCTGCTGCTGGAAGCCGGGCCGTTAGACAAGGTGCTGGAGATCGGCACCGGTTCCGGCTATCAGACCGCGATCCTGGCCCAGCTGGTCGAGCGGGTGTTCTCGGTGGAACGGATCAAGGTGCTGCAGGATCGAGCCAAGGAGCGCCTGGTCGAACTCAACCTGCGTAACGTGGTGTTTCGCTGGGGGGATGGCTGTGACGGCTGGCAGGCGTTGGCGCCCTACAATGGCATCATCGTCACGGCGGTGGCGGCGGAAGTGCCGCAGGCGCTACTCGATCAGCTGGCGCCGGGCGGGCGCATGGTGATCCCGGTAGGCCAGGCCGGTGAGGTGCAGCAGTTGATGCTGATCGTGCGCGAAGAGCACGGTTTCTCCCGTCGCGTCCTGGGCGCGGTCCGGTTCGTGCCGCTGCTCAACGGCCCACTGGCCTGAAGCGCCGGGAATATTTGCAGCAGCAACGAATTCTTGCGGCACGGCCCTGTCTATCTGGCGGGGCCAGAGCCCTGCCAATGTCGTGTGGCTTGGTTATAATTGCAACAATATTGCATTTCTTTTCGTCTTATCGATTTTCGGCACCATGAGGGGAGCGCGGGTGGGGCACACAGTCATTCGGCAGCGCAAGGATCGGTCGGCTTTCAAGCTTCTGCTGATTGCACTGGCCATGGGCACCTTGCTGACAGGTTGCTCCAGCACCAGCAGCAGTTCCAGCGGTGCGCGCGTGGTCGATCGAAACGCTGCAGCGCCCAAGCGGCCGGCCGTGACGTCGGGGCAGTACGTGGTCAAGCCTGGCGATACGCTGTTCTCCATCGCCTTCCGTTATGGATGGGACTACAAGGAGCTGGCGGCACGTAACGGCATTGCCGCGCCTTACACCATTCGCCCGGGCCAGGCCATTCGTTTCAGCAGCGGCTCCTCCGGCAGCAGTACCGTGGTCTCCAGCCCGTCCTCATCGAGCCGGACAACGGTCATTCGTCGCCCTGCCGGGACACCTATCAGCCCCGCTGGAAACGGCGGAAAGTCGACGCCAACAACCCCCGCCACGCCTGCTCCGGTGGTTACCACGGTGCCCGCCGCAGAGCGTGCGGTGGGGAACTGGACGTGGCCGGCCAATGGCGTGCTGATTGGAAAATTTGCTTCAAACGGTAGTTTGAATAAAGGCATTGATATCGCCGGTGATTTGGGACAGCCTGTTTTTGCTGCGTCTGATGGTACGGTGGTCTACGCCGGGAGTGGCTTGAGGGGCTACGGCGAACTGATCATCATCAAGCACAGCGACACCTACGTCAGTGCCTACGGTCACAACCGCAGGCTGTTGGTTCGGGAGGGGCAGCAGGTCAAAGCAGGGCAGTCGATTGCTGAAATGGGGTCTACGGGCACAGATCGGGTGAAGCTGCATTTCGAGATTCGCCGCCAGGGCAAACCCGTCGATCCGCTCCAGTTCCTGCCTCGCCGTTGATCGTTGTACCCCGGCCTGTTCCTTGGATGTAGAGGGGACAGGCTCCTGCGATGCCAGGGAGACAGGCGCCGCAAGAGTCTGAGTTCGAACTCAGCAAAGGACTATAACAATGGCTCTCAGTAAAGAAGCGCCGGAGTTTGACATCGACGATGACGTCCTCCTCATGGAGACGGGCATCGTTTTGGAAACGGATGTGGTGTCAGACGAACCTGCTGTACCTTCGGTTCGGACCAGAGCGAAATCGGGCTCTTCGCTCAAGCAACACAAGTACATCGATTACAGCCGGGCGCTCGATGCCACCCAGCTGTATCTCAACGAGATCGGATTCTCGCCTCTGCTTTCGCCGGAAGAAGAAGTGCACTTTGCGCGCCTGTCGCAAAAGGGTGACCCTGCCGGCCGCAAGCGCATGATCGAAAGCAACCTGCGCCTGGTGGTGAAAATCGCCCGCCGTTACGTCAATCGTGGTCTGTCACTGCTCGACCTGATCGAGGAGGGCAACCTGGGCCTGATCCGCGCGGTGGAGAAGTTCGACCCGGAACGCGGCTTCCGTTTTTCGACCTACGCGACCTGGTGGATCCGTCAGACCATCGAGCGGGCGATCATGAACCAGACCCGCACCATCCGCCTGCCGATCCATGTGGTCAAGGAGCTCAACGTCTACCTGCGTGCCGCGCGGGAACTGACCCAGAAGCTCGACCACGAGCCTTCGCCCGAAGAAATCGCCACTCTGCTGGAAAAGCCGGTCGCCGAGGTCAAGCGCATGCTGGGCCTGAACGAGCGAGTGTCTTCGGTGGACGTGTCGCTCGGCCCGGACTCGGACAAGACCCTGCTCGATACGCTGACCGACGACCGCCCGACCGATCCGTGCGAATTGCTGCAGGATGACGACCTGTCGCAAAGCATCGATCAGTGGTTGGGTGAGCTGACCGACAAGCAGCGTGAGGTGGTGGTGCGCCGCTTCGGTCTGCGTGGGCATGAGAGCAGCACCCTCGAAGATGTTGGCCTGGAGATCGGCCTGACCCGTGAACGCGTGCGGCAGATTCAGGTGGAGGGGCTTAAGCGCCTGCGGGAGATCCTTGAGAAGAACGGGCTTTCCAGCGAGTCGCTGTTCCAGTAAGACAGGTTTCACCGCATCTGAAGCGCCCCGATCACCTCGGGGCGTTTTTGTATTCAAGATTGAGCCAGCCTGTTCCGGCCTCTTTGCGGGTAAACCCGCTGCCACTGGTTTTGCAAAGTCTTCAGGTCTCGCACTCCCTTTGTGGGAGCGGGTTTACCCGCGAAGAGGCCGGGACAGACTGGCGGTAATCCGGAGCCGAGCACTATGTACGGCGCTACCCTTGATGCATGTCGTGTAAGCCTTTGCTTACTCTTTATGTAAGCCATCAGTGTAACTGCCAGTAAATCAAAGCCGTTTTCACATCAGGTTTTTTCGTAACCATCTGAAATTCATGAATTTTTTGGCTATGTGGAAATGTGTCCCCAGTAATATCCTGAGATATCTGGCAGTTGCCCGGCTTGGGGAACTCGCTAGTATTCGAACTGTGCACACGGACATGCACAGGCTTTCAGGAAGAAAGCCAAGGACATCGCAAGAAGCGATTTCATCAGGACGATGTTTGGGACAAGCAGGGACTACGGAAAAAATGTGGGCGGGTCAAACCGCCCCTTTTTTTCGCCTGCAGAAAATGAAAAAAGGCCCATTGCGGGCCTTTTTCGTGTCCGGGCGCTTAGCGCTCCAGAGCGTCGATCTTGCCAGGCTTGCCATCCCATTCTTCTGCGTCGGGCAGGGCGTCCTTACGCTCGGTGATGTTTGGCCAGATTTCTGCCAGCTCGGCGTTGAGCTCGATGAAATTTTCCATGCCTGCGGGGATCTCGTCTTCAGAGAAGATCGCCTGGGCCGGGCATTCAGGCTCGCACAGTGCACAGTCAATGCACTCGTCCGGGTGAATCACCAGGAAGTTCGGGCCTTCGTAGAAGCAGTCCACCGGACAGACTTCCACGCAGTCGGTGTATTTGCATTTGATGCAGTTGTCGGTGACGACGAAGGTCATTTCTAGTTCTCTCCTCAGGCGACGGCGGCGGCCCTTCCTCTCAGGGCCGCGCGGTTTACGGGCATGTGGCTGCAGGCCAGGCTAATAGCCTGCAGCACCAGCAAACCGCGGCGGATTCTACCAGCTTGTAGTGGGCGCCGTTATAACAGGTTCTTTAGTTGATATAGCGTTTCGATAGCTTGACGCGGGGTCATGTCGTCCAGGTCCAGCTTGCCCAGCTTCTCGATGGCCGGGTGTGGCAGGCTGGCGAACAGGTCGCTCTGGTGCGGGACTTGCGGCTCGTCCTTGGCCTTTTTGCTCAGCGGGGCTTCATGGGGCAGGCTGGTGGTTTCCAGCCGGCCCAAATGCTCGCGTGCGCGCAGGATCACTGGCGCCGGCACGCCCGCCAGCTGCGCCACGGCCAGGCCGTAGCTCTGACTGGCCGGGCCAGGCAGCACGTGGTGCAGGAAGACGATACGCTCGTTGTGCTCGGTGGCATTCAGGTGCACGTTGGCCACCAGCGGTTCACTCTCCGGCAGCACGGTCAGTTCGAAGTAGTGGGTGGCGAACAGGGTGTAGGCACGCAGTTCGGCCAGGCGCTCGGCTGCAGCCCAAGCCAGCGACAGGCCGTCGAAGGTGCTGGTGCCGCGGCCGACTTCGTCCATCAGCACCAGGCTGCGGTCGGTGGCGTTGTGCAGGATGTTGGCGGTTTCGCTCATCTCGACCATGAACGTCGAACGCCCACCGGCCAGGTCGTCGCTGGAGCCGATACGGGTGAAAATGCGATCGACCAGTGACAGCTCGCAGCTGGCGGCCGGAACGAAACTGCCGATGTGCGCCATCAGCACGATCAGGGCGGTCTGGCGCATGTAGGTGGACTTACCACCCATGTTCGGGCCAGTGATGATCAGCATGCGCGTGCTGTTGTCCAGGCTCAGGTCGTTGGCCACGAACGGCGTGGTCAGCACCTGTTCGACCACCGGGTGGCGGCCTTGCTCGATGCGCAGGCACGGCTCGTCGGTGAAGCGCGGGCAGTTCAGGTCGAGGTTCAGCGCACGTTCGGCAAGGTTGCTCAGCACGTCGACCTCGGCCAGCGCGGCGGCGCTGTCCTGTAGCGGAGCCAGGTGGCTGATCAAGGTTTCCAGCAGCGCGTCGTAGAGCATCTTTTCGCGCGCCAGGGCACGGCTCTTGGCCGATAGCGCCTTGTCCTCGAAGGCCTTGAGTTCGGGCGTGATGAAACGCTCGGCGCCTTTGAGGGTCTGGCGGCGGATGTAGTCGCCCGGTGCCTGCTCGGCCTGCTTGGTCGGCAGCTCGATGAAGTAGCCGTGCACACGGTTGTAGCCGACCTTGAGGTTGGCAAGGCCGGTGCGGGCCTTCTCGCGGGTTTCCAGGTCGATGAGGAACTGCCCGGCGTTCTCGCTGATCGCCAGCAGCTCGTCCAGCTCACTGTCGTAGCCGGCCTTGAGCACGCCGCCATCACGGATGACCGCTGGCGGGTTGTCGATGATCGCGCGCTCCAGCAGGCTGGCCAGCTCCGGGTAGGTGCCGGTGATGGCGGCCAGGCGTGCCAGGTGCGGTGCTTCCAGTTCGCTCATGGCGTTCTGCAGTTCGGGCAAGGCAGCGAGAGCATCGCGCAGGCGCGCCAGGTCTCGCGGTCGGGCATTGCGCAGGCCGATACGCGCGAGGATGCGCTCGATATCGCCGATTTCCTTGAGCTGCGGCTGCAGCTTTTCGAAGCGGTAGCCGTCGAGCAGGCAGCGGATCGAGTCCTGGCGTGCCTGCAGCACTTTGAGGTCGCGCAGCGGGCGGTTCAGCCAACGCGTCAAGAGGCGGCTGGCCATGGCGGTCTGGCAGCGGTCGATCACCGATTGCAGGGTGTTGTCGCGGCCACCGGCCAGGTTGATGTCCAGCTCCAGGTTACGGCGGCTGGCGCCGTCGAGGATCACCGTGTCGTCCAGGCGCTCGTGGCGCAGGCTGCGCAGGTGCGGCAGGGCCGTGCGCTGGGTTTCCTTGGCGTAGGTCAGCAGGCAACCGGCGGCACCGATGGCCAGGGTCAGTTTGTCACAGCCAAAGCCCTTGAGATCCTTGGTCGCGAACTGCTGGCACAAGGCTTTGCGCGCCGAATCGCGGTCAAAGTCCCACGGCGCGCGGCGACGGGCACCCGGGCGCTTCTCGGCGGGCAGGTCGCGTGGCCAGTCGTCGGGGATCAGCAGCTCCACCGGGTTCAGGCGCTCGAGCTCGGCCAGCAGGTTTTCCCAGCCTTTTATCTCTTGGACGCTGAAGTTGCCGCTGGTGATGTCCAGTACCGCCAGGCCGAACAGGCGTTCGTCGCCGAGCAGGGCGGCAATCAGGTTGTCGCGGCGCTCGTCGAGCAAGGCCTCGTCACTGACCGTGCCGGGGGTGATGATACGCACCACCTGGCGTTCCACCGGGCCCTTGCTGGTGGCCGGGTCGCCGATCTGCTCGCAGATCACCACCGACTCGCCAAGCTTGACCAGCTTGGCCAGATAGCCCTCCAGCGAATGGAACGGAATCCCGCACATGGGGATCGACTGGCCGGCCGACTGACCGCGCGCGGTCAGGGTGATGTCCAGCAGCTTCGCGGCTTTCTTCGCATCTTCGTAGAAGATTTCGTAGAAGTCGCCCATGCGGTAGAACATCAGCTGGTCCGGGTGCTGGTTTTTCAGCTTCCAGTACTGCTGCATCATCGGTGTGTGTGCGGAAAGATCAGACATTCGGGGCCTTACAGCGGGTGATCTGGTTGGCGATTGTGAAACCGGCAATGGTACAGGCTTTTTCGCCGAGTTGCAGGCGAGGCGCGCGGCAAGCAGTGTGGTTAAGCGCCGCGCACTTCCCTACAATGCCCCCCCTTTGCAGCGCGATTCCTGAATTTCACGATGAATGTTTCCAGCACGGTCTCTTTTGCCAAACAGCAGCTGATCTACCTACTTTATGGTGAGCGGCGGATCTACCAGCTGGAGGCGAAGCTGAGCATCCTCACTGCGCTGGCGCGCAACAAGCCTGGGGAGCTGCCGACCATTCGCGTGCTGACCGACCAGCCACAGGCCTTCGATGGCTGGCCGGTGGAAGTGATCACTCTTGAGGCTGAACAGCTCCAGGCCTGGAGCGGCGACGGTGGCTATATTCACCGCCGCAAGGCATGCGCAATCGCCCATGCTGCGCCGTGGGCAGAAAAGACCATCTTCATCGATACCGATACGGTGTTCCTGCAGTCACCGATGCAGTTGTTCCGGCAGGTCGATGCTCGCCAGTTCCTGGTGGATGAAATCGAGATGAGCTGGCTAGAGGCTTCACGCGCCAACTACTACGCAAGTTTCACCCAGGCGCTGACCGACTGCGGGGACGCGCCGGCAAGCGACTTGCGGCTTTGTAACAGCGGAGTACTGGGCTTTTCCCTGGAAAACGCCGGTATCGCCGAGCGTGCCGTGCATCGCATAGACGCCTGGACGCCTTATGCTGCTACCCTGCATACCATTGAGCAGATCGCCTTTTCATTCGAGCTACATGGCAGGCAGATCAACCAGGCGCGGGGCGTCATCAGCCACTACTTCGCGATGAAGCCGTTTATTCATGCCGTTCTTGAAGTCTTCTTCGCGCGCTATGGTGATCGCTTCGATGCGCGCATGCTCGAGCTGGCGTTGCAGGTGCCGGTGCAAAGGCCAGAACCCTCGTGGTTCGATCGCCTTATCGCCAAGTGGAGTCTCAAGCGGCTACCGCCAGAAATGCGTGGCATCGGCCGCAAGCTGCTGTACGGCAGTTTCATCGGCAACGACGAGTATCAACAGGCATGCAAGGTGATCTGGTGGCGCTCGGCGGTCGAGGACATGCGCCGGCTGGGTGGTTGCGACTGGTCGACCGGTTGGCCCCGGGGCTTGCCACGTCTGCCAGAGACCGACGAGCAAGTGGTCATGGCAATGGCTCGTGAAAGCCTCGAGGTGTGCTGAACGCTGCATTGCATTCACTGCCTTATGCCTGCATTATGCACGCTATGCAAAAACGCAACGTAGCCTCCGTACTCAGAGAACTGCTCGACCGCCACGGCCTGTCCCCGACGGAGCTGTACCGGCGCACGGGTGTCCCTCAATCCACCTTGTCGCGGATTCTCGGCGGCAAGATCGTCGACCCTTCCGACAAGCACGTGTCGAAGATCGCCGAATACTTCGGCGTGAGCACCGAACAGTTGCGCGGTCGTGCCGAGCTTGGCGAGTCGCGCGAAGCCGCGCTGCCGGCCCACGGCCACGCGGACCTCAGCGACATCAGCCTGTGGGACGATGAACCCCCCGTCGAGGATGACGAGGTGTCGGTACCTTTCCTTCGTGAGGTCGAATTGGCAGCAGGATCAGGAAGATTCGTCATCGAAGAGAGCGAGCGTGCGCGGCTGCGTTTCGGCAAGCGCAGCCTGCGTCACAATGGCGTGCAGTTCGACCAGGCCAAGTGTGTGACCGTGCGTGGCAACAGCATGCTGCCTGTGCTGCGGGACGGGGCGACGGTCGGGGTGAATACCGGCAAATGTTCGATTGGCGACATCATCGATGGTGACCTCTACGCCATCAACCATAATGGCCAGCTGCGGGTGAAGCAGGTCTACCGCCTGCCTACCGGCATCCGCCTGCGCAGTTTCAACCGCGATGAGCATCCCGACGAGGACTACAGCTTCCAGCAGATGCAGGACGAGCAGATCAGCCTGCTTGGGCATGTATTCTGGTGGGGCATGTACGCTCGCTGACAGTCTCACTGCCAAACAAACCCGCTTCGGCGGGTTTTTTTTCGTCTGCAGAAAAGCCCTACAAACCAGGCCGCGCATGGCCTGCATGCATATCAGCAAAAATCAATGCATAGAAAAGTGAAGAAATGCATTGACTGCATATGCATGAATGCATAGCCTGTGTCTCAAGCCGGACGGAAACCGGTTGTTACACAGGCAGCGATGGACAGGCCTCAACTGTCCAGAGGGTTGGCAACTGGCCCGGGTGTGCAGCGTAAAGCACCACGAACAGTTATCCGGCGGGCAGGCGGCCGCGGTCGGAGTCACCAATTTGTAGCGGAACCGCGCGGCGTCACCAGTCGTGTCCGGCGGTTCGACAACGCATTACTGAAAGGCCTGCGAGCCGGACCTTTTGGAATGCCGAGGCTTTTGAAAGAGACAGAGTACCCACAACCCGCCTGCTGGCCTCCGCCAACAGGCATAACACAGGAGACAGGACAGTGACGAACGAGCAACAAGCGTTGCTGGAAATGCCGCTCTGGCTGGTAATCGTCCTGGCATTGCTGGGGGGCCTCAGCGGAGAGATGTGGCGGGCTGACAAGGCCGGTGCCACGGGCTGGTCGCTGCTGCGACGGCTGGCGCTGCGCTCCGGGGCCTGCATGGTCTGCGGCGTGTCGACGGTGATGCTGCTGTATGCCGGCGGCCTGTCGATCTGGGCGGCCAGTGCATTGGGCTGCATGACTGCGGTTGGCGGCGCCGATGTCGCCATGCGCCTGTACGAACGCTGGGCGATTCGACGCCTGGGCTTGCGCGACAGCACCCAGGCCGACGAGCGATAAGGAGAATATGCATGAGCGAACTGGCCACTTTGCATGCGGCCGTGACCGCAACCATTCGTGAGGCAATGCCGGAACTGGCATCGGTCGATGCCTATACAGCTGTAGGAAATGCCCCGGAACGACCGGCACTGCGCCACGGCATCGTGCAAATGACGGCAGATGCAGCGCCGCGTGATGGCCGCTCGGTGTTGATCGCCACCTTCGAGGCGGACATCACCGCCGACAGTGCTAACCCGCAAGCGCGCCTGCAGGGCAGCCTGCTCGCCGCACAACTGATGGACCTGCTGCGCCAGCAGCATTGGGCACTGGACTTCGTCGAGGCCAGCCGCAACGTGCAGGCGCAGTTCGAGGGCAGCGCCTGGACCGTGCGCTGGGACCAGCCGGTGCTGCTTGGCGAGGCCCGCTGGAACTGGCCGGACCAGCCTCCCGGTAGCCTGGTGCTGGGTTTCGCGCCGGAAGTCGGCGTGGGCAATGAAGCGCAGTACATCGCCCCCGAGGAGCTGTCATGAGCTATGTCAGCGCCATGCATGACCGCATGCTGGCCTGCCTGGTCATTCCCTGCCGGGTGGTGGCGGTTGACCTTGCCGCCGCCCGGGTGCGGGTGTCGGACGGCAGCGGCTGGACCAGCGCCTGGCTGCGCTGGCACGCCCAGGCGGCCGGCCAGGCGCGGCACTGGCGAGCCCCCAGCCTGGGCGAGCAGGGCGTGTTGCTCAGCCCCAGCGGCGAGCCGGCCCAGGGCACCTTCCTGCCAGGGCTTTATGGCAATGCCGGCAGTGCGCCGGACACCCGCGCGCATGTCGAGGTCTGGCGTTTCGCCGATGGCGGTTCGCTCAGCTACGACTGGCAGGCCAGCCACTACGACATCGAACTACCTGGCGGCAGCGCGACGATCAAGGTCGGCGCCAGCACCGTGCAGGTCAGTGAAGCGGCGATCAGCCTGCAGGCGGCAGCGATACATCTCACAGGCAATGTCACGGTCGACGGCCCACTGCAGGTGAGCGGCGACATCAATGGCGGTGGGCGGATCATCGACACCGCCGGCAACACGGCCAACCACAAACATTGAATCAAGCCCGCGCATGCGGGCTTTTTCATAACAGGAGAATGCCATGCATACCCATGAACAGGGCGGTGCACCATGATCGGCATGGACCGCCGCACCGGCCAGCCGCTGGCCGGCATCGATCATTTGCGCCAGTCCATTGAAGACATCCTGACCACGCCGCTGGGCAGCCGGCGCATGCGCCCTGAATACGGCAGCCAGCTGCGGCGTTTCGTCGACTTGCCGGTCAACGAGGGCTGGAAGAGTGCCGTGCAGGCCGAAGTGGCTCGCGCACTGGGCCGTTGGGAGCCCCGTTTGCAACTGGATCGGGTCAAGGTCGTCGCCGTGCTCGATGGCCAGGTCAGCCTGGCCTTGAAGGGGCGCTACCTGGGCGATGAAGCGTTGCTGGAGGTGCGTGTATGAGCCAGGTCGACCTGTCACAACTGCCAGCTCCGCAACTGTTGGAGGACCTCGACTACGAAGCCCTCTATCAGGCCGATCTGCAGACCTTTCGCGAATACCTGGGCGACGGCTGGACCGCCAGCCTGGAGAGCGATCCGGTCACCAAACTGCTCGAGGTCGGCGCCTATCGCAAGCTGCTCAACCGGGCCCGTATCAACGACGCTGCCAAGGCGTTGCTGTTGGCCTACGCCCAAGGCAGTGACCTGGACCAACTGGCGGCCAACGTCAGCCTGCAGCGCCTGGTGATCCAGGCCGAGGACCTGGCCAGCGTGCCGCCCGTCGAGGCCTTGCTGGAGTCCGACGATGCCCTGCGTGAGCGGGTTCAACTGGTCTACGAAGGCCTGACCACGGCCGGTCCACGCAACAGTTACATCCTGCACGCCCGCAACGCTTCGGGGCAGGTGGCTGACGCCACCGCCGAAAGCCCGTCGCCGGCGGTGGTGGATGTCACCGTGCTGGGGCTGGAGGGCAATGGCCAGGCCAGTGCCGAGCTGCTGGCGCAGGTGGCCAGCTACCTTAATGACGACGACATCCGCCCGGTCGCCGATCGGGTCAACGTGCGCAGCGCCGAAATCCTGCCTTATCGCATCGATGCTGTGCTGTACCTGGCCGACAGCGGTCCTGAGTACGAGGCGATCCTCACCGAGTGCCAGCGCCGTCTCGAGGCCTGGATCAATCCACGGCGTCGCCTGGGCGTGGAAGTGGCCCGCTCGGGCATCGATGCCCAGCTGCATATCGACGGTGTCAGCCGGGTCGAGTTGAGCGGATGGACCGACATCCGCCCAAGCAAGGCGCAGGCGGCCTGGTGCGCGGGCTACACGCTCAAGCGGGGTGGCTGACATGCAGAGCTTGTTGCCGCTCAATCGCACAGCGCTGGAGCGAGCCATCGAAGTGGCGGCCGATGAGGACCTGAAAGTCAGCCTGCGCCGGCTCTACAGCCCCGACAGCTGCCCCGCGCACCTGCTTTATCACCTGGCCTGGGCCTGGTCGGTGGATCGCTGGGAAGACAGCTGGAGCGACGAGATCAAGCGTTCGGTGATACGCGCTGCGTTCTTCGTCCACGCCCATAAAGGCACCCTCGGTGCGCTCAGGCGTGTGGTGGAGCCGTTCGGCTACCTGATCGAGGTGGAGGAGTGGTGGCAAACCACGCCCCCCGCACAGGCGGGCACCTTTGCCTTAAAGATCGGCGTTTCCGATGCGGGCATCAGTGAAAGCACCTATCAGGAACTGTCATCGCTGATCGATGACGCCCGGCCCGTCAGCCGCCACCTGACCGGGTTGGTGATCAGCCTCGAGAGCCGAGGCGCCCTTCATGTCGGCTGCGCAATCCAGGACGGCGACGAACTGGACATCTACCCGCTGACGCCACGTGACATCGAGGTCATTGGCGTCGTAGGGCGGGGCGGCCGCGAACATACAATCGATACCTTGGACATTGCACATGGTTGACCAGACTTCTCAGTTCTACGCCATCCTCACCAATGTGGGCGCGGCGAAACAGGCCAATGCCGATGCCTTGGGCGTTGCCTGGAAAATCACCCGGATGGGTGTCGGCGACGCCAACGGCTCCGACCCCACCCCCAACGCCAGCCAGACCAGCCTGATCAACGAATGGCGCCGCGCGCCGTTGAACCAGCTGAAGGTGGATGACAAGAACAGCGCGATCATCATTGCCGAGCAGGTCATTCCGGCGGATGTCGGCGGCAAGTGGATCCGCGAGATCGCGCTTTATGATGCCGATGGCGACATGGTGGCCGTGGCCAACTGTGCGCCGACCTATAAACCGTTACTGAGCCAGGGTTCGGGACGTACCCAGGTGGTGCGGATGAACCTGGTGGTGAGCAGTGCCAGTAACGTGCAGTTGAAGATTGATCCGGCGGTGGTGCTGGCTACTCGGGAATGGGTGACCGAAGAGTTGGCGAAGCAGGATTTCAAGCATTCGGTGTTGGTAGCGACAACGGCAAACATTGCCTTGAGCGGGTTGCAGACTATAGATGGCGTAGCGCTTGTCGCGGGAGCGCGAGTCTTGGTCAAGAACCAGGCGGCTGCTAAGGACAATGGCATCTATCTGGCTGCTGCGGGGGGGGTGGAGTCGCAGCAGCGACGCTGACACCGATGCAAAAGTGACCCCTGGACTTTTGATATTGGTGGAGAGGGGGGAAGCCAATAGCGACAGCGCCTGGCAGCTAGTCAGCGACGGGCCGATTACATTGGGTGTCAGTGCCCAGCAGTACGAAATGGCATTCGGGCGCAGCGGAATTTCGGCGGGCACTTATCGCAGTGTGACGGTCGATAAGTATGGTCGTGTGTTTGCTGCTACTAATCCAAGCACGGTAGCAGATTACGGCCTCACAGATGTTCTGACGACCTCTCAAGTTAACAGCGCGCTTAGTCTCAAGGCTAATCTGGCCAGTCCAGTGTTTACGGGGCTTCCCCGCGCTCCAACCGCTGCTCGGGATGACAATAGTACTCAATTGGCTACAACGGAGTTCGTCAGGCAGCTGGGTTTTAACTTGCCAGGCCCTGTAGTCGGATTATCTAACGGGCAAACCTTGAGTCAGGCGCATGCTGGCAAGTATTGCACGATAGCCGGAGTAGGGAGTTGGGAAGGAACCTTAAATCTTCCCGATTCGGGAGTAACAAGCGGGTCGATTTTCATTGTGTCGGTAGGCTCCGGTAATGGAACGCTAACGATAAATGCGCCTCGCTCTGGCAAAGGGTATGTTGCCGTTGGTTCAACGTCTTATGCGGCGGTGACCGTTACGCATCTCGACCCGCCATTGATTTTGGCGTGTCTTTCCGACGGTATTTACGGGGTCGTTGCGGGCGGAGCAACAAGTGCTACCAGCGCAAACTTTCCTTTTCGCGGTCGAGCGCTCTATGCCAAGGCAGGTACTTACCAATGGAAAGTACCTGCCAATGTAACTCGAGTGCTTGTCGATATACGCGGGGGGGGAGGCAGCGGTGCGTTCGGGCCTGTTGAGACTGGCGCGGGTGGCGGCGGTGGCGGAGGAATCTGCAGCCGCATCTGCGCTGTTGCCCCTGGAGAAAGCATCACTGTAACGGTGGCTGCAGGCGGCAAAGCCGTAAATGTCGTAAATACGGCTGGCTCATGGGGAGGTACATCGTCGTTCGGTTCGTTCTGTTCCGCAACCGGGGGAGAGGGGGGAACGCTATTTAACGGTGCAGGCGGCGGCATGGGTGTTGGTGGCGACTTCAATGCCTCCTTGGGGGCTGGCTCCCCGCCGGTACGCAACACGAACAACTCTGGTGCGTGGGGCGGGCCTGGCGGCGGTGGGGAGTCGATTTACGCCGCCTCTGACGTTTCCACACCGACACAGCCGGGCATGGGCGGCGGCGGTCGTACGGTTATCGCTTCGCAGCCGGGCGCCGATGGCTGTGTCTTCATTACTTACTGAAGAGAATTGATAATGTGGGCACGAATTGCAAACGGTCGGGTAATGGAAGTTACCGATATAAATCCGCTCGACCGCTATCATTCCGAGCTTGTCTGGGAAAAATGCTCGATTGAGACAAGACCCGGTTGGGAAGTTGTCGAGGGCGGATATGCTCCTCCCTCGGGCACGACTGAAGGTCAGTTGATTCAAGCTATGCGCATGTGGCGCGACTATCAACTGCAAACTAGCGAGTGGCTAGTGATGCGTCATCGTGACGAGCTGGCAATGAGTATCAACAGCTCGCTGTCATCGGCGCAATACAGTGAACTACTCGTCTATCGACAGAGCCTCCGTGATTGGCCAACTTCTTCAATGTTTCCTGATTCCTCATCGAGACCAGAGCCACCGGTTTGGCTAGTTCAACAAGCTCAGTAAAGCCCCGTCTCCCCGGGGCTTTTTTCTATCTGCAAGTTTTCTACCCGGCCCTGCACCCGCAGGGCCTTTTCGTACCTGAACCTGGAGTAAACCTACATGAGTGGATTCTTCCACGGCGTCACCGTGACCAACGTCGACACCGGCGCCCGCAGCATCGCGCTGCCTTCTGCCTCGATCATCGGCCTGGTCGACACCTTCACCGAAGGCGCTGGCGTCACAGCCAAGGCCAACGACCTCGTGCTGATCACCAGCGAGCGTGAAGCTGTCGCCGCCTTCGGCGAAAATGCCGCCATCACCAAGGCCTGCCGCGCCATCTACACCCGCGCCAAGGCGGTCATCGTCGCCTGTGGCGTGGCCAAGCTGGAAGATGCCGCGGAGCAGACCGCCGCAATCATTGGCAGTGTGCAGGCCGATGGCAAACGCACTGGCCTGCAGGCGCTACTCGACGGCAAGAGCCGTTTCAACGCCCAGCCGCGTCTGCTTGCCGCACCTCGCCACAGCGCCACCCAGGCGGTCGGCACCGCGCTGGTAGCCCTGGCCGACAAGCTGCGTGGCATCGCCATCATCGACGGCCCCAACACCACCGACGAGGCAGCCCTGGACTACGCCAAGAACTTCGGCGCCAAGCGCGCCTTCCTGGTCGACCCGGGTGTGCAGTACTGGGACAACGGCGAAGAGGCGACTGTCGACGCGCCAGGCTCGGCGTGGGTGGCCGGCCTGTTCGCCTGGACCGACAGCGAATACGGCTTCTGGGCCTCGCCGTCGAACAAGGAGTTCGTCGGCATTACCGGCACTGTCCGCCCGGTGGAGTTCCTCGATGGCGACGACAGCTGCCGCGCCAACCTGCTGAACAACGCCAACATCGCCACCATCATCCGCGACGACGGCTTCCGCCTGTGGGGCAACCGCACCCTGTCCAGCGACCCGAAGTGGGCCTTTGTCACCCGTGTGCGGACCATGGATATCGTCATGGACGCGATCCTCTACGGCCACAAGTGGGCCGTCGACCGCGCCATCACTGCCACCTACGTCAAGGACGTCACCGAGGGCCTGCAGGCCTTCATGCGCGACCTGAAGAACCAGGGCGCGATCATCAACTTCGAGGTCTTCGCCGACCCGGAGCTGAACACGGCCAGCCAGCTTGAGCAGGGCAAGGTGTACTGGAACATCCGCTTCACCGACGTGCCGCCTGCCGAAAACCCCAATTTCCGCGTTGAAGTCACTAACCAGTGGCTGACCGAAGTCCTCGATTCCGCTGCTTAAGGAGCGCACTTACATGGCAATGATTCCCGAAACCCTGGCCAACCTGAACCTGTTCGTCGATGGCGTCAGCTTCCAGGGCGATGTACCCAGCCTGACCCTGCCCAAACTCACCCTCAAGATGGAAGAACACCGCCCCGGTGGCATGGACATGCCGGTCGAGATGGACCTGGGCATGGAGAAACAGGAAGCGGCCTTCACCACTACAGGCGTGCGCCGTGAAGCGCTGAAATTCTTCGGCCTGGCCGACGGCAGTGGTTTCAACGGCACCTTCCGCGGCGCCTTCAAGGGCCTCAAGGGCAAGATCAACCCGGTGGTGGTCACCTTGCGTGGCACCCTCAAAGAAATCGACATGGGCGACTGGAAGTCCGGCGACAAGGCCGAGATCAAGCACAGCGTCGGCCTGACCTACTACAAGCTCGAGGTCGATGGCCGCCTGATCTACGAGATCGACGCGCTGGGCATGAAGCGCGTGATCGACGGCGTCGACCAACTGGCCGCCCAGCGCGCTGCGCTTGGCCTGTAAGGAGGCGACCATGGCTCAAGCGAAAAAACAGCCGCACTGGCTGACCCTCAGTGCCGACCGTGTCACCGTGCGCCTGTCACGCCCCAGCGAAGCCAACGGCGTGCAGGTCGACAGCCTGTCGCTGCGGGCGCCGACCGTGCGCGATATCCGCAATGCCCAGGCCGGCGGCGCGGCGGATGACGAGCAGCGCGAGCTGAACCTGTTCGCGTCGCTGGCCGAAGTCGGCATCAAGGACCTCGAAGGCCTTGCCCTGAAGGACTATAGCCGTTTGCAGAGCGGCTATTTTCGCCTGGTGCAGGACGACGAACTTTGACCCGGCCCGGCAGAAGGCCGCCGCCAGGCGGCTGGCCAAGGAGCTGAACTTTTCCGCGAGCGAAATCATGACCATGTCGTATGGCGACATGGTCTGGTGGCTCGCGCCGTGACAAGGAGGAACCTATGGCGAACACACAGGTGTTCACCCTCGGGCTCGGCGTCACCGTCATCAACCCCTTGGGCCAGGCCATCGACCTGCTGCGCCGGGATGTCGAACGCCTGCGCAGGCAGGCCGACGGCACCCGGCTGGGCCGGCTCATCGGCGAGGTGATCCGCCTGGGGTTGGAGCTCGGCAAGGTACGTCAGGTCGAACGTCAGCTGGCGTTGGACCAGGAACAGCAACATGAAGACCAGATCGCCCGGCTGGGCGATGAGACCGAGGCCGTCGAGCGTTTACGTCAGCATTACCTGATGCTGGACCGGGTGATTGCCGGATTGGCCCGGTTGAAGCCGTTCAAGGCAAGCTTGATCCTCAGTATTTTTCGCGCGTCGATTTCTGTGGCGCGAGAGGAAAAGGGTGAAGCAACGGACCCGCAGTCAGATGCTGCGACGCCGGGCAAAGCTGCCCCAGCTGATCCCAAGGTGTCTCTGGTCAAAGGCGCTGCAGTAGCCGCCGGGCTGGGATTGACGGCACTGGCCGGCCGTCGTGGTGCTCACGAAGTCATTCGGCGCCAACCTCGCAATACCCAGCGAAGGATCGCCCGGGTCGCCCGCAAGGAATGGCAGGCACACCGCGTCGATGCCATCGGCAAGGTCGGCAAGGCGCTGGTTGAAGGCGAGAGTGGTGAGGAAAAGGCGCAGGGCGCTGGTGCTGCGGTCGGCGCAGTCGGCGGTCGTGTGCTGGGTGCCGTGCTGGCCAGGCTGACCAAGAGCCGGCAGGCCAGAAAACATGGCGCCGAAGCCGGTGCCTATCTGGGCGACGCTTTCGGCAAGTGGGTGGGTGGCAAGCTGTATGGCTGGGTAACCCAGGCTACTGTTGCCCAACCGGACACGGGTGCGGCACCGGCCAGTCCTGACCCGCAAGCGGCAAGCGCATTGCCTGCTGAGCAAGACCAGGAACCACCGCAACTGGCTGTGGCCAGAGGCGCGGTGGTCGCCGCAGGGCTCGGGTTGACAGCGCTGGCTAGTCGTCGCGGCGCTCGAGCAGTCATGCGTCGTCAGCCCCGTAACACTCAGCGAAGGATTGCCAGGGTCGCCGGCAAGGAGTGGCAGAAACACCGTGTCGATGCCATCGGCAAGGCCGGCAAGGCGCTGGTCGAAGGTGAGAGTGGTGAAGAACAGGCACAGGGTGTTGGTGCTGCGGTCGGCGAAGTCGGCGGTCGTGTTCTGGGTGCCGTACTGGCCAGGCTGACCAAAAGTCGACTGGCCAGAAAACATGGCGCCGAAGCCGGCGCCTATCTGGGCGACGCTTTCGGCTCGCTGGTCGGTGGCAAGCTGTATGGCTGGGTGAACCAGGATGCCAAGGCTGAGCCGGATGCCGAAGTTACGCCTGACCCGGCTGCCGCGCGAACAGCAAGCGCTATCCAAGGCTCGCAAGTTCAGGCGCAGCCGCAGGCTCAAGAAGCCGCAACGCCACAACTCACCGGGCAGGATGATGAGGCAGGAATGCCTGTAGGCCTTAGCTTGCCCTCGTTGCTGAAGAAAGGTGCAGGCATTCGGTTGCCCGGCTTTGGCAAGCTGTTCAAGAAAGTACCCGGTGCCGCGCTGGTGGATGCGTCGCTGCAGATGGTGGAAACCTACAACAGCGACGGCACGCCTGCTCAGAAGATGGACGCGTACGGCAGTGCTGCCGGAGGCTTGGGTGGAACGCTCGCAGGGGCGGCAGCGGGTGCTGCGATTGGCTCGGTGGTGCCGGTCATCGGCACCGCGATCGGTGGGCTGATCGGTGGTGTGCTGGGCGGCATGGGCGGTGAGTCCGCAGGTGGCTGGCTGGGCCGCACGGTGGCGTCCATCACCGGCAACGCTGCGCCTGGTTCGAGCAATGACGCTGCAGGTCAACTCAAGACAGCCAGGGAACGCGCTGACGTATCCGCTCCGCCGATCGGCATGGCGGGGCAAACCGCGCAGCCTGTTGCCCCTCCCACCATCAACCAGCAATTCACCTTCACCGCCAACATGCCGGTGACCTTCAACAACAGCCTCGACGACCCGACCACCCTGCAACAACTGGAAGCCATCGCCCGGCGCATGCTCGAAGACCTGATGCGCCAGGCGCGTTCGGTGCAGATGGCCGATCAACCCCAACCCTGAGGAGGACCCATGACCTACCTGGAACAGTTGCAAGGCGGCTTGCATGCACTGGTCAAGGCGGGCGAGGAGGGGCGTCGGCGTGCCGACGCCATGCTCGACCCGATGCAGCAGGCGGTCGGCCACGCCAAGGAGGCGGCCGCGGAACTCGAAGCCCTGCCATGGATCGGCAAGGAAATCGGCAAGCGCCTGCAACGCACGATGCGCGCCATCGACTCGGCCAAGCAGCGCGTCGAAAAGGTGGTCGCCAAGTACGACCAGACCTTGGCGGTGGTGCGCAAGGTGCGTGACCAGGTCGATGCCTTTGCCGAGCACCTGGGCAAGGCCGGGGCGGCCATTCGCCGAGTGGTCGGCGATGTGAAGGCGGTGGCCAAGGGTGTGCTGTCGACCTTTGGCTTCGCGCCCGAGGCCACGCCGGCGGCCGAGGCGATCAAGCCGTTCCCGCACCTGCTGGTGCTGCAACCCTTGAAGGCCAACGCCGCGCCTTACTACTTCAACCTCGACACCGCCGCTTTCGACCAGCTGCGCCGGCAAACGCGTTTTCGCTGGGCGGGGCAGGAGCGCCTGAGCCGGGAAAACGCCCAGCAGGCGGTCAGCCTGGGTGAAGAAACCATCAGCATCCACGGCGCGATATTCCCCGGTTTCAAAGGTGGCCTCGGCCAGTTGCAGGCCCTGCGCGGCATTGGCCGCCAGTTGCTGCCGCTGTCGCTGACCACCGGTTACGGCGAAGTGCTCGGTACCTGGTGCCTGACCAGCATCGAGGAAGACCAGGGCGTCTTGCTGGCCGGCGGCATTCCCCGCAAACAAGGCTTCTCACTGGAGTTCGTCAGCTATGGACAAGACCTGCAAAACGTCTGAGGGCGATGTGCTCGATACCCTCTGCCACCACTATTACGGGCACCTCGAAGGTAGTGTCGAAGCGGTGCTGCAAGCCAATCAGGGGCTGGCCGACGAGGCCCAGCCGTTTCGCAGCGGGGTGATGATTCGTTTGCCGATGTTGGCGCTGGCGCAGGCCAACGTCGTGCAGCTGTGGGATTGATGCCATGCAACCGCAATTTCGCATCCAGGCCGACGGCAAGGACATCACTGCGCTGATCAACGACCGCCTGTTGTTGCTGCGCACCACCGACAAGCCGGGCATGGAGTCGGACGACTTCGAACTGCGCATCGACGCCCGTGACGGCGCCTTGGCGCTGCCCGCGCGCGGCGCGTTGATCGAGGTGCATCTGGGGTACGCCGGCCAGCCGCTGACCCGGCTGGGGCGTTACACCGTCGATGAGGTCGAGTTGTCCGGCCCGCCTGACACCCTGGTGATCCGAGGCAAGGCCAGTGACCTGCGTGGCACGGGCCGGACCATCCGCAGCGGCAGTTGGGAGGCCGTGCCGTTGCAGCGCATCGTCGCTGAAATTGGTGCGCGCAATGGCTGGCAGGCGATCTGCCCGGTGCTCACCCTGGTGCCGCGAGTCGATCAGTACAACGAATCGGATTTCAACTTCATCACCCGTCTGGCCCTGCAGTACGACAGCACCGCCAAGCTCGCCAACGGCCAGCTGTTGGTGCTGCCGCGCCAGGGCGGGCAAAGCGCCAGTGGCAAGCCCCTGGATGTAGTCGCTATCGCCCGTAGCGATGTCAGCCAGTGGTATTTCCGCCTGGACGACAAATCCGCCCGCAAGGCCGTACGCACCCGTCACCAGGACAGTGCCAGCGGTGAGCTGGTGACGGTCGAACTGGCCAACGACGGCGCTGCGGACGGCCAGCGGCCGGTGCACACCGACCGTCACCTGTACCCCAACCGCGCCGCCGCCGAGCAGGCGGCCAGGGCGCGGCTGGCCAGCTTCAACCGCAGCACCGCCCATGTGCGCCTCGACCTGCCTGGGCGCACCGACCTGTTCGCCGAACGCAGCATCGACCTGCAGGGCTTTGTCGATGGCCTCGACGGGCCATACCAGATCGACTCGGTGGAGCAGGTGTTCACCGCCTCGGGCTGGCGCACCACGCTGCTGGGTAATGGCGGCAAGGCGGGCAAGGTACAGGCCAAGGGCGCAGCGCCCCGTCGCAAGGCTGCGATCAAGGCTTGAGGACGATACAGGGAAGGAGTGTCAGACATGCTCACTGAAACGCAATTGCTACAGATTTTGCCGAACGCCCGCCCCGTTGCGGGCGTTTTTCTTTCGGCACTGAACGTTACCCTGCCGCGCTGGGAAATCGACAACCCCAAGCGTGTGGCAGCGTTCATCGCCCAGGTCGGCCATGAGTCCGGCCAGTTCCGCTATGTGAAGGAGCTGGGCAACGACCGCTACCTGGCGCGCTATGACACCGGCAGCCAGGCCTTGCGCCTGGGCAACACGCCGCAGGCCGATGGCGATGGCCAGTTGTACTGCGGGCGCGGCCTGATCCAGGTCACAGGGCGCAACAACTATCAGGCCTGCAGCCGTGCGCTGTTCGGCGACGAGCGCTTGCTGGCGCAACCGCAGTTGCTCGAACAACCGCGCTGGGCCTGCGAGTCGGCGGCGTGGTTCTGGCATTCGCGGGGGCTCAATGCCTTGGCTGATCGCGGTGAGTTCAACCGCATCACGCGCCATATCAATGGTGGGCTCAATGGGCTGGAGGATCGTCTCAAGCTCTGGGCGCGGGCGCGGGAGGTGTTGTGTTGAGCCGGTTGCAGCTTGGCCTTGGTGCATTGCTGATGGTGCTGTGCGTAGCGCTGGCCTGGCAGGTGCAGGGCTGGCGCTACGGGCGGCAACTGGCGCAGCTGGCGCAAGCACAGGCCGATGCCGAGGCTGACCGGCTGCTCGTCGAGCGTGGGCAGCGCCAAGCACTTGAGCAGCGCCTGGATGAAAGTGAAACCCGTCATTTCAAGGAACTTGCTGATGCGCAACAGTCTCAGGCACGCCTGCGTGATCGCCTTGCTACTGCCGATCTGCGCTTGTCGGTCCTGGTCGAGCGCGACGCCATCTACAGCGCAGTGCCTGCCGCCGCCAGCGCCGGCGGCGTGGATCATGCAACCGTACGCGCCGGACTTGACCCGGCGCATGCTCGACGAATTATCGCCATCACCGATGAAGGGGACCGGGGGTTGATGGCGTTGCGGGCTTGTCAGGATTATGTGCGGGAAGTGCGTGGGGGGCCTTAGTTCAGGCCTTGGGTTCTGCAGCGCCTGTGGATATGCATGCCTTGAAAGCTCCAGCGCCTGTGAGATCGAGCGCCGCCCGCGCGGCGCATCGCGGGCAAGCCCGCTCCCACATCTGTTTCGGGCCAGTTACTCCTGTGAAGCCAACAGGGACCGCCTTGTTGGCATGGCGATGCATCGGCGGAAGCCAATAGGGGCATGGCGATGCATCGGCGGAAGCCAATAAGGGCATGGCGATGCATCGGCGGAAGCCAACAGGAGCATGGCGATGCATCGGCGGAAGCCAACAGGGGCATGGCGATATTTCTCGGTGGGCGCTGATGCCGCTCCACCGGTCTCCAGTCATGCACCAAGGCGGATCCTGTTGGCGGTACAGGAGTAACTGGCCCGAAACAGATGTGGGAGCGGGCTTGCCCGCGATGCGCCGCGCGGGCGGCGCTCGATCTCACAGGCGCTGAAGCTTTCAAGGCATGCACTCAGCCGACATCGATCAATCATCAACCATCCCCATTCCTTTCCCCAAATGCTACGGTGTCCCCATCCTCCTCAGGCCCTTCAAGGACCCACCCATGGACCCGATCACCGTTCTCGCCACTCGCCTTGGCGAACACCTGCGCCGCTTCAGCGCGCAAGTGACCACCGCCGAATCCTGCACCGGCGGTGGCATCGCCGAGGCCATCACCCGTATACCTGGCAGCTCGGCCTGGTTCGAGGTCGGTTACGTGACCTATTCCAATGCCCAGAAAACCCGCCTGCTGAATGTGCCCGAGGCGCTGTTCGCCGAGGTTGGCGCGGTCAGCCAGGAGGTGGTCGAGGCCATGGCCCGCGGTGCCCAGGCCGCCAGCGGTGCACGCTTTGCCGTGGCGGTCAGCGGCGTGGCCGGGCCGGACGGCGGTTCGCCGGCCAAACCGGTGGGGACCGTGTGGCTCGCCTGGGCCGATGGTAGCCATGTCAGCAGCGAGCGCCGGCACTTCGACGGTGACCGCGAAGCGGTGCGCCGACAGACGGTGATCGCTGCGTTAGACGGCTTGTTACAGCTTGGTGCCGAGTAAATCGACGACAGGGGTTTGCGCGCGCGCTTGCCTGTGGAATAATACTGGCTACTTATACAGGTATTCCGGCCGTCAGGGCCAAGTCGAACACGTGAGGATTTCAATGGACGACAACAAGAAGCGCGCCTTGGCTGCGGCCCTGGGTCAAATCGAACGCCAATTCGGCAAAGGCGCAGTCATGCGCATGGGCGACCACGAGCGCCAAGGCATCCCGGCCATTTCCACCGGCTCCCTGGGCCTGGACATCGCGCTCGGCATCGGCGGTCTGCCAAAAGGCCGTATCGTCGAAATCTACGGCCCGGAGTCCTCGGGTAAAACCACGCTGACCCTGTCGGTCATCGCCGAAGCCCAGAAGAACGGCGCAACCTGTGCCTTCGTCGACGCCGAACACGCCCTTGACCCTGAATACGCCGGCAAGCTGGGCGTCAACGTTGATGACCTGCTGGTCTCGCAGCCGGACACCGGCGAACAGGCCCTGGAAATCACCGACATGCTGGTGCGCTCCAATGCCGTTGACGTGATCATCGTCGACTCCGTGGCTGCATTGGTGCCGAAGGCCGAGATCGAAGGCGAAATGGGCGACATGCACGTCGGCCTGCAGGCCCGTCTGATGTCCCAGGCGCTGCGCAAGATCACCGGTAACATCAAGAACGCCAACTGCCTGGTCATCTTCATTAACCAGATCCGTATGAAGATCGGCGTGATGTTCGGTAGCCCGGAAACCACCACCGGTGGTAACGCCCTGAAGTTCTACGCCTCGGTGCGCCTGGACATCCGTCGCACCGGCGCGGTCAAGGAAGGCGATGAAGTGGTCGGTAGCGAAACCCGCGTCAAGATCGTTAAGAACAAGGTCTCGCCTCCGTTCCGTCAGGCCGAGTTCCAGATCCTTTACGGCAAGGGTATCTATCGCAACGGCGAGATCATCGACCTGGGTGTTTCCCAAGGCCTGGTAGAGAAGTCCGGTGCCTGGTACGCCTACCAAGGCAACAAGATCGGCCAGGGCAAGGCTAACGCGGCCAAGTACCTGGCAGAGAACCCGGCCATTGGTGCCGAAATCGAGAAGCAGATTCGCGAGAAGCTGCTCAAGGCCGGTGCCGTTGCCGAAGCTGGTAAGGCTGCTGCCGCTGAAGCCGATGCCGACGACATGGCTGACGCCGACGCCGGTTATTGATAGCAGCTGGTATGTCCGCCGTACTCGACACCCCCGTTGCCGTCAGGCGGACAGCCATGGACCTGCTCGCACGCCGCGAGCATGGTCGCTTCGAGCTGACACGCAAGTTGCGTCAGCGCGGTGCCCCGGATGAACTGATCGAGCCCGCGCTCGATCGGCTCGCCGAAGAAGGGCTGCTTAGCGAAGCCCGTTACCTCGAGAGTTTCATCCGATACCGTTCAGGTGCCGGTTATGGCCCTGCGCGTATTCGCGAAGAGCTTGGCCAGCGCGGGCTGAACCGCAGTGATATCGAGCAGGCCCTGCGTGAAAGCGAAGTGGATTGGGCGGCACTGTTGCGAGATACCTGGCAGCGCAAATTCGCTGGGCAACGCCCCCAGGATCCCCGAACTCGTGCCCAGCAGACCCGGTTTCTTGCTTACCGCGGTTTCCCCATGGACATGATCGGCAGGCTGCTCAGCGGCCGGGATCTGGATGATTACTAGTCAAATGGCCTCATCGCCGGTACGCCGGCGATGAGGCCATTTTGCTTTGTCCTGCAATTGCTCTTCAGCTGACCTTCAACGCTTCCCGAGCCCGCTGGGTGGTATGCATTGGCTCCGGCTTGGCCCAGTTTTCCGGCAAGTTGATGAAGTCGACCAATTCGCGCAGTCGTCCCTGATCACGCCCGTTGAAGGCAAATGTCAGTCGCGTCAGATGGCTGAAGTTGCCCACCTCGTGTTCGGCACCGCTGTCGGCGTGCTGGTGGTAACGGCCACTCAGGCGCAGGTCGGCAAACCCCTCCTGTATGTCATGCAGTGCAGCCTCGCTGAGCCGATGGTGCATGCGGATCACGAACTGGTTTTTCAGCCAGCGGCTGGAGTGGTAGTTACTGTAGAACTGGTTGATTTCTTCCACCGCCTCATCGGCACTGTGCACCAGGCGCAGCAGCTTCAGGTCACTGGGCAGGATGTAGCGGTTTTCTTCGAGCTGACGGCTGATGAACGCCAGGCAGTCCTGCCAGAACGTACCGCCCGGTGAGTCCAGCAGTACCACCGGCACCAATGGGCTTTTGCCGGTCTGGATCAGCGTCAATACTTCTAGCGCTTCATCCAGGGTGCCGAAGCCGCCGGGGCAGAGCACCAGTGCATCGGCTTCCTTGACGAAGAACAACTTGCGAATAAAGAAGAAGTGGAAGGGCAGTAGCTTGTCGGTGCCATCCACCGTGGGATTGGCGTGTTGCTCGAAGGGCAGGGTGATGTTGAAACCCAGGCTATGGTCACTGCCGGCACCTTCGTGCGCCGCCGCCATGATGCCGCCGCCGGCCCCGGTAATGACCATCAGTTCGGAGCGGGCAAGGGTCGCCCCCAGCTCACGGGCGAGGGCGTACATCGGGTGTTCCACCGGGGTGCGTGCCGAGCCGAACACGGTGACCTTGCGTCGCCCACGGTAGCGCTGAAGCATGCGAAACGAGTGGTCCAGTTCGCGCAAGGCCTGCAGGGTGATCTTGGCGCTCCAGCGGTCGCTGTCGTCATGGGCCATGCGCAAGACAGTGAGCATCATGTCGCGGTACAGCGGCAGGTTGGGGCTGTCCGGGGCGACCAGTTGCAGCTGCTGGTCGATCTTGCCCAGGTCGATGCCATGGTCCCTGAAGTGATTGAACAGGTGTTCATTGGATTGGTAAGGCATTCAACGTCTCCTTCTGCAGCAAAACCTCTGACCGGGCCGATGGTGTGGCACGGCCGCGACACTGCGTGTGTCGCTGGCTGCCGTGACTCGAGTGTGCATCCCGAGCATTGCAGTAGGCCTTCAAGGCCTTGGTGCAGGATCTTGTTGTTTTGCGAGTCCTCGCTATCAATCTAGACCGTTGCGCCTGATCGTGCAGACGGGATCACCGTGGCCACTCGTCGGCCTGCGACCAGCCTTGTGGTGGGTTTGGTTAACTGGAGAAGCGAAACGTGTCGATGCAGGAGGTGGCGGTATGCATCGCTTGGTCATCGAGGTAGACCGGCAGCTCTATCAGCAGCTGGAAAATGCAGCCCAGGATCACCATGTAAGCCTGGAAGCAGAGTGCCGCCGCAGGCTGGCAGCGCTCGAGTGCCAGTCACGCTACCTGCAGGCGTTACTGGCGGAGATGCGCGCCGACGAAGAGTCGCGGCGCGCCGAGGGAGAGCGGGTTACCTAATCACTTCTTCTTGTTGCCAGCGGTGCAGCTGGCCGCATCGAAGGCCTGGTCCATGACCGGTTGGTTGGTCTTATACACGCTGAAGCGGTAGACCATCACCGCCCCTTTGGACATCAGGTTACGGAAACCACTGTTGCGGCAAACGCTGTCACCAAGCTGGCTGCGCACTTGCTCCGGGTTCTGCTGCATGCGTGCGGCATGCTCGGCGCGGACGCTGAGGTGGTTGATCAGCGCCTTGCCTTCAACGGTATAGCCCTGATCGAGAATGTCTTCGTTGATCGCGCGTGGGGTGCCGACACTGCTTTCCGTGGCGACCTTCTGCAGCAACTTGTTGAGCTCGAACTCCTGCTTGGAGGCAGCTTGGGCTGCCAACGGCAGGGCGAGCAACAGGCTCAGGGTCGGGACGATAAGACGCAGCATGAATCTCTCCTGGTTCGATGACTGGCGCTTTGACATGCGCCGGCGGCGGGCGTTCCATGAAGCCGGCTGCATCGCGGGCAAATTCATGGTGGCCAGTGCCGCCGATTATAAGGGACCGGTTGGCTCCGCTGCACGGCCAAATGGCGCCTGCTCTGGTAGACTGGCGTTTTGCACCTTCCGAGTCCCTGCAGTGTCCAGTCACAACCCGTCCACAGGCTTGCCAGCATGAGCCACGCGGTAGCACGCCTGCGTGCCGAGCGCCTGGCACGCAGCAACAAGCCTTTTATTGCCCGTGGTTCACGCGCCGAGCGTTGCCCCGATTGCCGTGTAATTGCCACCCACTGCCTGTGTGCGTGGAAGCCCACGGTGCAGGCCGACTCAGGCGTGTGTCTGCTCATGCATGACACCGAGCCGTTGAAGCCAACCAACACCGGCTGGCTGATCGCCGACCTGATCGAAGACACAAGCGCCTTCGGTTGGCTGCGCACTTCGGTGGACGAGCGCCTGCTGGCGTTGCTCGACGATCCGCAGTGGCAGCCCTACATTGTTTTTCCGGGCGAGTTCGTCGCCCGGGAGCGGGTGGTCAGCGAGGTCGTGCGCGAGCCGGGCAAGCGCCCGTTGTTCATCCTGCTCGATGCCACCTGGACCGAAGCCCGCAAGATGTTCCGCAAGAGCCCGTATCTTGATCGCTTCCCGGTGCTGAGCCTGCAAGCCGAGCAGATGTCGCGCTATCGCCTGCGTCGGTCCAAGCGTGACGACCATTTCTGCACCGCCGAAGTCGCGGCCATGTGCCTGGACCTGGCGGGTGACAGCCAGGCGTCCCAGGCGCTGGACGCCTACCTGGATGTATTCAGCCTGCATTACCTGAGCGGCAAGCGTCGCCTGCCACTGGATGATCAGGACGACACCCACCAGCGTTTGCATACCTTCCTATAGTCCAAGGGGCATATGGCTCACTTTGGTTCATAATGTCGGGGCTGGCAGCCAGGGTAGGCGAGACGGCAGGGTAGTCGGCTTGACCACTTCCGGCCGTGCTCGGCATCCTTGGCGCCGATTCCCCGCCCGGCGCTTTACTACTCCGCATGCGCCTGGCACAGAACAGGATCCATAGATCGATGGCCACATACGAAATCCTGATTGCCGATGACCACCCACTGTTTCGTAGCGCGCTGCGCCAGGCCGTTACCCTCGGCCTGGGCGCCGAGGTGCGACTGGTTGAAGTGGCGAGCATCGCCGAACTGGAAACCCGCCTGAGCGAAAAGGCCGACTGGGACCTGGTCCTGCTGGACCTGAACATGCCCGGTGCCTATGGCTTCTCCGGGCTGGTGCTGTTGCGTGGCCAGTACCCGCAGATTCCGGTGGTAATGGTCTCGGCGCAGGAAGAGGCCGCGGTGGTGGTCAAATCCCGCGAGTTCGGAGCCAGCGGCTTCATTCCGAAGTCCAGCGGCCTTGAAGTCATTCAGGATGCCGTGAGAAAAGTGCTTGATGGCGAGGTCTGGTGGCCACCGCAAGCCTTCGAAAAGGTCGATGTTTCGGCGGAAGCCAAGGCCGCCAGCGAAGGCCTGGCCAGCCTCACCCCACAGCAGTTCCGCGTGCTCACCATGGTCTGCGAAGGCTTGTTGAACAAGCAGATCGCCTATGAGCTGAGCGTGTCGGAAGCGACCATCAAGGCTCATGTGACGGCCATCTTCCGCAAGCTGGGTGTGCGCACCCGCACTCAGGCCGCGCTGTTGCTGCAACAACTTGAATCGGTTGCCAGTAACTGAGGGTGCCCGGATTCACGCTTTTTTGACCCGCGCCGCACTAGTCTGCTGGCCTTTCCGCTGTGAAGTGACTCACATGACATCGCCATTCAAAGGCCAGACCGGCCTGAAACGCATTTTCAACGCCGCCGGCTACTCACTGGACGGCCTGCGCGCCGCTTTCAAGGGCGAAGCCGCCTTCCGCCAGCTGGTGCTGCTCAACGTGCTGCTGATCCCGATCGCTTTCTGGCTGCCGGTCAGCCGTGCCGAGCGGGCAATCATGATCGCCGTATGCCTGCTCGGTCTGATCGTCGAACTGTTCAACTCGGCAGTGGAAGCCGCCATCGATCGCATCTCGCTGGAGCGCCACCCGTTGTCGAAGAACGCCAAGGACATGGGCAGCGCCGCACAGTTGGTGGCGCTGACCATGGTCGCACTGGTGTGGGGCGTGATTCTGCTCTAAGCGATTGGCGGCAAGACGATCTCGTCACTGCGGGTAAAGCCCGCGGTGAAGCTGCGGCACAATTCCAGGAATTCGCGCATCGCCGAGGTCTGGTATTTCTGCTTGTGCCAGATGAAATAGAACTGGCGCATCAAATCCAGTTCCGGCGTCTCGACCGCCACGAGGCTACCGCGGCGGAAGGCATCGCGCAGGGCCAGGCGGGAAATGCAGCCGATACCCAGCCCCGACTCCACGGCACGCTTGATCGCCTCGGTGTGTTCCAGTTCCAGGCGAATGTTCAGGCTGGTACGGTGATGGCGCATGGCTTGGTCGAAAGTCAGGCGTGTGCCGGAGCCCTGCTCGCGCAAAATCCAGGCTTCCTGCGACAGGGCTTCGACATCGGCGCGGCCGGCCTTGGCCAAGGGATGTTGCGGTGCGCAGAACACCACCAGTTCGTCCTCGACCCACGGCTGTACCTCAAGGTCCGGATGGTTGCAGTCACCTTCGATCAGACCCAGGTCAATTTCGTATTGCGCGACCTGGTGCACAATATGTGCAGTGTTCTGCACATGCAGTTTCACCTGGCTTTCCGGATGAATCTGCATGAAGCTGCCGATCAGCAGGGTGGCCAGGTAGTTGCCGATGGTCAGCGTGGCGCCGACCGCCAGCGAGCCGAAGCCGGACTTGCCATTGAGCAAGTCTTCGATCTCCTTGGCCTGGTCAAGCAACGCGACGGCCTGGGGCAGCAACTGATGGCCCAAGGCATTGAGCGCCAGGCGCTTGCCGGCTCGGTCGAAAAGCTGGCAGCTCGACTGCCGCTCAAGCTCGGTAATGGAGGTGCTTGCTGCCGATTGTGAAAGCGCGAGCACGCTGGCCGCCCGCGACACACTCTGGTGCTGGGCCACGGCAACAAATACCTGAAGCTGACGAAGTGTAAATCGCATATCTATATAACCGATAACACATATCTTGATAATTCAGTTAACAGATATTGTGGCTACCCCTAAACTATCGCGCAACTGCGCGTCTTGCGCGCTGCGTTTTTCTTCAGGAGCCCCTTAGATGAGCAACATGAACCACGAACGTGTCCTCAGTGTGCACCACTGGAACGACACCCTGTTCAGCTTCAAGTGCACCCGCGACCCGGGCCTGCGCTTCGAGAACGGTCAGTTCGTGATGATCGGCCTGCAACAGGACAACGGCCGTCCGCTCATGCGCGCCTATTCCATCGCTTCGCCGAACTGGGAAGAGCACCTGGAGTTCTTCAGCATCAAGGTCCCGGACGGCCCGCTGACCTCGCAGTTGCAGCACCTGAAGGAAGGCGACGAGATCATCATCAGCAAGAAGCCGACTGGCACTCTGGTGCTCGACGACCTGAAGCCGGGCAAGCACCTCTACCTGCTGAGCACCGGCACCGGCCTGGCGCCGTTCATGAGCGTGATCCAGGACCCGGAAACCTACGAGCGCTTTGAAAAAGTGATCCTGGTTCACGGGGTGCGTTACGTCAACGAAGTGGCCTACCGCGAGTTCATCACCGAGCACCTGCCGCAGAACGAGTTCTTCGGTGAGTCGGTCCGTGAGAAGCTGATCTACTACCCGACCGTGACCCGCGAGCCGTTCGAAAACCAGGGCCGCCTGACCGACCTGATGCGCAGCGGCAAGCTGTTCACCGATATCGGCCTGCCACCGATCAACCCAGAGGACGACCGCGCGATGATCTGCGGCAGCCCGAGCATGCTCGACGAGACCAGCGAAGTGCTCGACAGCTTCGGCCTGAAGGTTTCTCCACGTATGCGCGAGCCGGGTGACTACCTGATCGAGCGTGCCTTCGTCGAGAAATAAGACGAACGAAGCAACGAAAAAACGCAGACCCGGGTCTGCGTTTTTTTATGCCTGCAAGGCGGGGCCTCCTCAGTCTTCGCGCACGACTTCCAGGACCTGGATATCACCCGGTTGCGGGTAATGCCAACGGACCTGCACGTCCCAGAGCTTCACGCCGTACACCCGCTCCGGTGGCGGCACTTGATAGGCCGGGCGCGGGTCCTGCGCCAGGCATTGCTCGATCAGCTCCACCAACGGCTCGCCAAGGCGCAACCCATGCGCGTGGGCCTGGGGCAGGGCAGTGTCGCTCCAGCCAACGGCAATCGCGACCGGCGCGTCACTTGCCATCAGGTTGGTTGCCCCGGCAACGCTGTCGGCGTAAGGCACATACGGTTTGATATCCAGTACCGGCGTGCCGTCCAGCAGGTCGATCCCGGACAGCAGCAGACGCCCTGGCTCCACCCCCTCCAGGCGCACCACCGACTGGCCAATGCCATTGGGGCGGTGAGTGGCGCGGGTGGCGAACACGCCCATGCTCTTGTTGCCGCCCAGGCGCGGCGGGCGCACTTTCAGGCGTGGCTTGTCTTCCAGTGCCTGGTGGAACAGGAACAGCAACCAGACATGGCTGACTTGCTCCAGCCCGGCCACCGCATCGCCCTGGTCGAACGGCGGCAGCAGCTCCAGCACCCCACGGGCGGCTGGCGCCAGTTGTGGCTGGCGCGGGATGGCGAATTTCTCCTTGAAGCAGGAGCGGACGATGCCGACAGGTGCAACCGTATGCTGCATGGCCACTCAGCCGCGCACGCGCAGGGTCAGGCCCTTGAGGAAGTTGCGCAGCAACTGGTCGCCGCAGGGGCGATAGTTGTCATGCCCGACCTTGCGGAACAGCGCGCTGAGCTCAGGCTTGGACACCGGGAAATTTACCGCCTTGAGAATCGCGTGAAGGTCTTCTTCCTTGAGCTCGAAGGCTACCCGCAGCTTTTTCAGGATGGTGTTGTTGGTCACCGGCAACTCGACGGGCTGCGCCGGGCGACTGTCGTCCTTGCCACGGCGGTGGATCACCAGGCCGTCAAGGAAGTGCGCCATGACCCGTTCCGGGCAGCGCACGAAACCGGCTTCGTCTTCCTTCTTCAAGTAGGTGGCGAGCACGATCGGGTTAACTTCGAGGCCGGACAGCGCGATGATTTCGGCCATCTTGGCGTCGTTCACCTTGAGCATGTAGCGCAAGCTGCGCAGGACATCGTTGTGGTTCATTGCTGCAAAATCCTGTTCAGTAGCCACGTCGGGGCGTGGCGCATTGCTTAGAATCGTTCGGTGTTTGCCAGGTAACGCCACTGCCCCACGGGCAGCTTGCCCATGGACACACCGCCCAGGCGAATGCGACGCATGCCCAGCACCTCCAGGCGCAGGTAGGCGCATAGCTCGCTGATCTGCCCGGGTTGCGGGTTTTTCACCACCAGGCGCAGGTGGGTCTCGTTCTGCCAGCTGGCCTTGGCCTTGGGCAGTTCCCGGTCATTGCGCATCGCACCGCGCGCCAGGCGCTCCAGGGCCTGGGGTGTGGTCTCGCCGCGCACTTCGATGATGTATTCCTGCTCCATGCGGCGCAGGTCGGCGTCGATCTTGCGGGTAACCCGCCAGTCCTGGGTGAACACCTGCAGGCCGCTGGCGCCACGTTCCAGCGGCGCCAGGCAGGATAGCCGGGCGAAATGCCCGTGCAGGGGCCGTACCCCTTCGCGGTGAGCCTCGCTGAGGTTGCCCATGTTCATGCTGGCACGGGCAGTTTCGCTGTCGACACCGGCTGCTTGATGCATCAGCAGCGTGACTGGCTCCAATGCCTCGGCGCGTGCCCCAGGCAGCAGTTCTACCCGCTGGCTGTCAACCTTGAACTGGGGCTGCTCCACCACCACGCCATCGACCGTGACCCAGCCTCCTTCGATGTAAAGCTCGGCCTCACGGCGGGAGCAACCAAGCTGCTCGATGAGGCGTTTGGACAGGCGGACGGGTTCGGACATGGGGCAATTCGCAAGGCAGGGAAAGACTGACATTGTACCTGCCTGTGCGCGGTTGATGATGGGAATGTGTGTCAAATGCGCCATTTGGCACGCAGACCACGGCATATTCGGACGCCGTACTAGGACACTGTAGGAATCAGCCTCATGTGCAGCAGGGGATAGGGCTGCCCCAAGCCATCTGTTTCCGAACGGCCAACCACTTGGAAGCCTTCGTGCAAATAGAAGCCCAGGGCTTGCGGGTTCTGTTCGTTGACGTCCAGGCGTTCGGCATTCAATTCGTCGATCGCATAACGCAGCAGGCGTTTGCCAACCCCCTTGCCCCGGTAGTTCGGTGCGACGAACAACATGTGCACGCAGCCATTGGCGACGCCGGCGAAGCCGCAGATGCGCTGGCGATCCTTGCAGCAGATCAGCATCACGGCATCAAGGTAGCGGCGCAGCACTTGTTCGCGGAGCAACAGGATATAGGCCTCTGGCAGGAAGTCATGGGTTGCGCGCACCGAGTCTTCCCAGATCTGCACCAACTCACTGTAGTCGCTGTACCGGGGTGTCTGCAGCGTGAGGGCCGAATGCATGCCGGTATTCCTCCAAGGCGATAGGGAAAACATAGCAGGCCAACCACTGGTCAGCTGCGTTGTGCGCAGCTTGAAGCGTGGGAGGGATAGGTCTATTAATAATGCGTGGGAAAAAATCCCACGCGATGAAGAGAAACTACCTACAACAGATTCCCGCTTGATTAGCGTTCTCATGGCGAAGACCTGGAGACGGAAAATGCAAATCCACATGCTGTTCAAAAGGGCTCTACTGGCAGTCGCCGTTGCAGGCGTGCTGTCGACGGCCATCGTGTTGATTCCAGATTCGATTTCTCATGGCTCCAGCGCATATGCCAAGGATGGCGGCGGCGGCGGCGGCGGTGGTCACGGTGGCGGCGGTGGTCACGGCGGCGGCGGTAGTGGTGGCGGTGGCGGCGGTCACGGCGGCGGCGGTAGTGGTGGCGGTGGCGGCGGTCACGGCGGCGGCGGCGGTAGTGGTGGCGGTGGCGGTGGTCACGGCGGCGGCGGTAGTGGTGGCGGTGGCGGTGGCGGTGGTCACGGCGGCGGCAGCGGTGGTGGCGGCCATGGCGGCAATAGTGGCAGTGGCCATGGTGACGCAGGCCAGGGTCACGATGGCAATGCAAATTCCGGTCGCAGCAGTAACCATGCTGAAGCGGGTGATGATCATGGCAACCACGTTGGCGGTGAGCCCGGTGACGATCATGGCAATCATGTCGGCGGTGAACCTGGCGACGATCGTGGCAATCACGTTGGTGGTGAACCTGGTGACGATAACGGCAACCATGTGGGTCGCGAACAGGCTGATGACCGCGGTGCTCATGCCGGCGGTGAAGTCGGGGATGACAGGAGCTGATTGGCAGTGAAAAGCCCATACAAGACCCAACGGACGGGTTTTGTATGTGCGGCCCCAGGTCCGGTCCCATCATGCGTTTGCAGTGAGCGCTGACAGCTTTTTCTCATCCTCGGTGAGAAGTGGTTACAGTCGTGTGGGATGTTTTCCCGCATACTGGGTTCACAGTTCAAGGAATGCGCTCCATGCAATCGCCCTCTATCCCTCCATCCATGTTGAGTGCACTGCGCAGGATCATGCGCCCTCTGGTGCGTCTGATGCTGCGCAAAGGGGTGACCTATACGATGTTCACCGACGTGCTCAAGGAAGTATTCGTCGATGTGGCGCATCGCGAGTTTCGCCTGGACGACAAGGTGCCGACCGACAGTCGCATCAGCCTGCTGACCGGGGTGCATCGCAAGGATGTGCGGCGGCTGCGAAGTGAAAGTGACGCGTCTGCCGCGGCGCTGCCGGAAAACATCACCTTAGGTGCGCAATTGGTGAATGTATGGACCCGTAGCCCGCCCTTCTGCTCGCAGGCCGGCCAGGCGTTGGCCCTGCCAAGGCTGGCCAGCGTTGGCGGCGATTGTTCTTTCGACGCCTTGGTGGCGAAGGTCAGCACGGATATCCGTGGGCGGGTAGTGCTGGATGAATGGCTGCGCCTGGGCGTCGTCCGCCTCGATGATCAGGACCGCGTCCACCTCGAGGCCCAGGCATTCGTACCGCAGAAGGGCTTCGATGAGAAAGCCGCATATTTTGGCCATAACCTGCACGATCACGCCTGCGCAGCGGTGCACAACCTCAGTGGCGAAGGCCTGCCGTTTTTCGAACGCAGCGTGCACTACGACGCCCTGACCCCGGCCAGCGTCGACACGCTGCGCGAAGCCGTCAGCCAGGATGGCATGCAAACCCTGCTGGCCTTCAGCCGGCTGGCAGCCGAGTTGGAAAGCACCGACGAGCCAAGCCAAGGGCAGCGTCAGCGCATCACCGTCGGGCTCTATTTCTATTCTGAAGCCACTGACCCCGATTCGTCGAAGGCCGCCGACTCATGACGCCTTTCGTGCGCTGCCTCAATCTCGTTGCACTGGTCCTTGTTTTCGGGCTGGACCTGGGGGCGCCTGCCAATGTGGTAGCAGCGCCAGTGTGCGTCAGCCGTGATGAAGTGGGCATGGCGGGTGCTGCGAGCATGCAGTTGCCGGGGGGCGTTGGCGGCACCGGCGCCAGAACCGGTGGTATGGGTGGCACGGGTGCGCCGCTTCAGCAGCGCCCCGGTGGCACGGGGGGCACAGGCGCGCCGATCGAGCGCCCGGGCGGCACTGGTGGTACTGGTATCGTCGGCACCATCACCGGGTTCGCATCGATCTGCGTCAATGGCCAGGAGGTGCACTACGCCAAGGATGTACCTGTCAGTGAAAATGGTGCCCCTGCCAGCAGCGCTCATCTGGCGATCGGCCAGGTGGTCGCGGTGGAGGCGTATGGCACACAGCGCGGCTTGCAAGCCGGGCGCATCGCGATCCTCAACGTTTACGAGGGGCCGCTGACGGCACTGCCGAATGCTTCGGGGCCGCTGCGGGTCATGGGCCAGCCCGTGCGCCTGGCAGCCGGGGCGCGGGTGGCAGAAGGGCTGCGACCGGGCGAACCGGTCAGGGTCAGCGGCCTGCGCGATGCTGCAGGCGAAGTGGTCGCTAGCCGTATCGAGCGGGCGCCAGGGCTCAGCGAGGCCAGTGCCATTGGCGCAATCGATCACCCCGGAAGCCTTCAGGGGCTCAAATTGGGCATTCCTGTGGCACCGGCGCGGGAAATGCTGGTGCGCGGCCAATGGACCGGCAGCCAGCTGGAAGTGGCGCAAACGCGCCCTGACCCGAGCCTGGCGTTTGCCGGGCGGGGGCAGACGATGGTGATCGAAGGGCTGGTGCAGCGCACGCAGGCGCGTCAGCTGGTGGTCGGCGGCATCAACGTGACCCTGGGGCAGGATACCGTGGTCGTCGGCAAGCAGCCCGCGTCCATCGCGCTCGACCAACGGGTGCGAGTAATCGGCGTATTCAGTGCTACCCACGAGCTGCGGGCATCCCGCGTCGAGCTCGATGACGACCGCGCAGAGCATTCGGGCGCAGGGCATTCCGGGGGTAACAGCGTGCACGTTACAAGCAGCTCGGGCAGTTCGGGCAACAGCAGCCAGGGTGAGCGTGGGACCTCCAGCATCCGCAGCCAAAGCGGTGATGACCACGATGGGCGCAGTGCCGGTGGCGGCGCCAATGATCATGGCAGCATGGACGTTGAGGACAAGTCCGGTAAGTCGGTACAGGTCGATACCGTGGAGCAACGCGAGACCAGCAACAGTGGTAGTTCCGATCGCGTGGAAAAGCTCGAGAAGCTGGAAAGAGTGGAGAAGGTCGAAAAGCCCGAGAAAGTCGAGAAAGTGGAAAAAGTCGAACGTCCTGAAAAAGTAGATAGGGTCGAGAAGCCTGAAAAAGTCGAGAAAGTCGAAAAGGTAGAAAAGATCGAACGGGTCGAAAAGCCTGAAACGGTAGAAAAAGTCGAAAAGGTCGAAAGGCCTGAGACGGCAGAGAAGGTCGAAAAAGTCGAGCATCCGGAGCGGTCCGGGCATTAGGCAACTAGGCTGGGTTAGTCCGTTCACACTTCCCGACGCAATACCGAGGTGCAAATGAGACCCGCGCTCCCTCTTTTCGCCTGTTTGTTGTTCTGTAGCAGTGCCTCGGCCCTGGCCGATACCTTCAGCGCCTCGATTGGCATGGACTATTCGAGTGGCGACTATGGCACGGGTACCACTTCGGAAATCTGGTATGTCCCTGTGGTCGGCAAGTATGAAACCGGCCCCATGACTTACAAAGTCACCGTGCCCTGGCTACGCATTACCAACCCTGAAGTGGGGCCCAATGGTGATCCCTTGCCCGGTGGATGCCATGCGGTGGAGAGTGGGCTGGGTGACACGGTAGCCAGCGCGGCTTATGCGCTGCTCGATGGCCGTGACGGTGGCCTGATGCTGGACCTCATCGGCAAGGTCAAATTTCCCACTGCCGATGAAAAGCAGTGCCTGGGCACGGGGGAGTACGATTACACCGGCCAGGTCGATATCGCCCAGGCATTCGGCCCGGTCACCGGCTTCGCGACCCTCGGCTGGAAGAAGTTCGGTGACCCGCCTGGCAGCGATTTCAAAGATCCGATATTCACCAGCCTGGGCTTTGCCATTCCCGTGGGGAAAAGTTCGTCGGCTGGTGCCTCGTACGACTGGCGGCAAAAGGTCGTCTCGACGGGGTCGGAAATTCAGGAACTGACACTGTTCCTCACCCACAAACTCAACCGGGAATGGAAAGTGCAGTTGTATGCGGTGAAGGGTTTTTCCGATGCCAGCCCCGATGCAGAGGCTGGAATGATGGTTTTTCACACCTTCTGACGAAAAAAGCCCCTGCCGGGTATTTCCACAGTGGGAATACCCGGCAGGGGTTTTCCATGCGCCGACGGCTTTAAACCGGCTCGGCCCACATGTCGTATTCGTCGGCATCCACCACGCGGCACCGGACTTTATCGCCCGGCTTGAAGCCATGGTTACCGTCGATGAACACGCTGCCGTCGATTTCCGGAGCATCGAAGAAGCTGCGGCCAACCGAACCCTGTTCCTCGACTTCGTCGATCAGCACTTCTATTTCCTTGCCGATGCGCAGTTGCAGGCGAGCGGCGCTGATGGCCTGCTGGTGAGCCATGAAGCGGTCCCAACGGTCCTGCTTGATGTCATCCGGCACTTCTTCCAGGCCCAGGTCGTTGGCCGGGGCGCCTTCGACTGGCGAGTACTGGAAGCAGCCGACGCGATCGAGCTGGGCTTCGGTGAGCCAGTCCAGCAGGTACTGGAAGTCTTCCTCGGTTTCGCCAGGGAAGCCGACGATGAAGGTCGAGCGGATCACCAGCTCGGGGCATTGCTCGCGCCAGTTCTTGATGCGTGCCAGGGTCCGGTCTTCGAAGGCTGGGCGCTTCATCGACTTGAGTACTTTCGGGCTGGCGTGCTGGAACGGGATGTCCAGGTACGGCAGGATCTTGCCGGCGGCCATCAACGGGATCACGTCGTCGACATTCGGGTACGGGTAGACGTAGTGCAGGCGTACCCAGGCACCCAGGCTGCTCAGCGCTTCGCACAGTTCGAGCATGCGGGTCTTGACCGGGCGGCCGTTCCAGAAGTCGGTCTTGTACTTGACGTCGACGCCGTAGGCGCTGGTGTCCTGGGAAATGACCAGGATTTCCTTGACGCCGGCCTTGACCAGGCGCTCGGCCTCGCTCAGCACTTCACCGACCGGGCGGCTGACCAGCTTGCCGCGCATCGACGGGATGATGCAGAAGCTGCAGCTGTGGTTGCAGCCTTCGGAAATCTTCAGGTAGGCGTAGTGGCGCGGGGTCAGCTTGACGCCCTGCGGTGGCACCAGGTCAATCAGCGGGTTGTGGTCCTGGCGGGGAGGCACCACTTCGTGCACGGCGTTGACCACCTGCTCGTACTGCTGCGGGCCGGTGACCGACAGCACGCTTGGGTGCACGTCACGGATATTGCCTTCGTCGACACCCATGCAGCCGGTGACGATGACCTTGCCGTTTTCCTTGATCGCTTCACCGATCACCTCAAGCGACTCGGCCTTGGCGCTGTCGATGAAGCCGCAGGTGTTGACCACCACCACATCGGCGTCCTCGTAGGTGGGCACGACTTCATAGCCTTCCATGCGCAGCTGGGTCAGGATGCGCTCGGAATCGACCAGGGCCTTGGGGCAACCCAGGCTGACGAAACCAACCTTGGGGGTGGCGGGAGTGGTGGACATGACTAACCTCGGTATTGAATGCAGTTCGCCCGCAGCAGAAGGGGGCGATCTTGACGGGCGCTTTTGGCGCCTCTGATCAAAAAGTGCGCAATTCTAGCGAGCGCACGGTCGCTTGACCAGCAGAAAAGCGACGAACGCTGCGCTATGCTTCGCGCCATTGCGTGGGGGCACTGCATGTCCCTGACGCAGGAGTGAATTCTACCGGCCTTCAAGGCCATCTGCGGGAGTGTTCGATGGTTCAGGCAAGCAGTCACGCCGAAGGCGGGCACGCGGGGAAGCAAGGCGCGACACGGTCACTGGGGCTGCTGGTGGCAGCGGTCGGGGTGGTGTATGGCGATATCGGTACCAGCCCGTTGTATACCCTGAAAGAGGTCTTTACTGGCGGCTATGGGGTGCCGGTCAACCATGACGGTGTGCTGGGGATCCTCTCGCTGATCCTCTGGTCGCTGCTGTGGGTGGTGTCGTTCAAGTACGTGATGTTCATCCTGCGCGCAGACAACCAGGGCGAGGGCGGTACCATGGCGCTCACCGCCCTGGCCCTGAGGGCAACGACTGCGTACCCGCGGTTGCGTTCGCTGATGCTCATCTGTGGGCTGATCGGCGCCTCGCTGTTCTACGGCGACAGCATGATCACCCCGGCCGTGTCGGTGCTGTCGGCGGTGGAGGGTATGGGCCTGGCGTTCGAAGGTATCGACCACTGGGTGGTGCCCATCTCGCTGGTGGTGCTGGTGGCGCTGTTCGTGGCGCAGAAGCATGGCACCGAGAAGATCGGCAAGTTGTTCGGCCCGATCATGGTCACCTGGTTTCTGGCGCTGGCCGTCCTGGGCGTGCATGGCATCAGCCAGAGCCCGGAAGTGCTCAAGGCGTTCAACCCGGTCTGGGCGGTCAATTTCTTCATCGTTCACCCCGGCATGGGGGTGGCCATACTCGGTGCGGTGGTGCTGGCACTGACTGGCGCCGAGGCGCTGTACGCCGACATGGGCCACTTTGGCCGCAAACCGATAGCCCGTGCCTGGTTTGCCCTGGTGCTGCCGGCGCTGGTACTCAACTATTTTGGCCAGGGCGCGCTGCTGTTGCAGAACCCGGACGCGGCGCGCAACCCGTTCTACCTGCTGGCGCCGGGCTGGGCCCTGCTGCCGATGGTCGGGCTGGCGACAATGGCCACGGTGATTGCCTCGCAGGCTGTGATCTCGGGGGCCTTCTCGCTGACCCGTCAGGCCATCCAGCTTGGCTATATCCCCCGCATGCAGATCCAGCACACGTCCAGCGACGAGCAGGGGCAGATCTACATCGGCGCAGTTAACTGGACATTGATGGTTGGCGTGGTGCTGCTGGTGATCGGCTTCGAGTCGTCCGGCGCACTGGCCGCGGCCTACGGTGTGGCCGTGACTGGGACCATGCTGATGACCACCATCCTGGTGGCCGCGGTGATGCTGCTGCTGTGGAAGTGGCCGCCGATGCTGGCGGTGCCGCTGGTGGTCTGTTTCCTGTTGGTCGATGGCTTGTACTTCGCCGCCAACGTACCGAAGATCGTTCAAGGCGGCGCCTTCCCGGTACTCGCAGGCCTGGTGCTGTACCTGCTGATGAGTACCTGGAAGCGCGGCAAGCAGATCCTGGTCGAGCGCATTGACGAGGGCGGGCTGCCATTGCCGGTGTTCATCAGCAGCATCCGCGTGCAGCCGCCGCATCGGGTCGAAGGCACGGCGGTGTTCCTGACGGCGCGTGCAGATGCGGTGCCTCATGCGCTGTTGCACAACATGCTGCATAACCAGGTGCTGCACAGCCAGGTGGTGCTGCTGACAGTGGTCAGTGAAGATCGCCCTCGGGTGCCGGAGCACGAGCGTTTCGAGGTCGAGGCCTACGGTGATGGCTTCTTCCGCGTGTTGCTGCACTTCGGCTTCATGGACGAGCCGGACGTGCCGGCGGCATTGAGGTTGTGTCACCTGGACGAACTGGACTTCAGCCCGATGCGCACCACCTACTTCCTCAGCCGGGAAACGGTGATTGCGTCGCGTCTGGAGGGGATGTCGCGCTGGCGGGGCAACCTGTTTGCGTTCCTGCTGAAGAATGCCAACGGTAACTTGCGCTTCTTCAACTTGCCGCTGAACCGGGTGATTGAGCTGGGTACCCAGGTCGAGATCTGAGTTATTGGGGCTGCTTTGCAGCCCTTCGCGGGCACGCCCGCTCCCGCAGGGAAAGCGCAATCCTGTGGGAGCGGGCGTGCCCGCGAAGGGCCGCAAAGCGGCCCCAATCATTTTCAGTTCTGTGCAGCGACGCTGGACTTGCCCTGACGGGTCTCTATCTCGTCGATCAAGCGCTTGGCCAGCGCCGGGTAGTTCTCGTCGAAGTGGTGGCCGCCTGGCAGCTTCATGCGCTCGCCCACCGCAGTCTTGTCGGTGCAACCGCTTTCGTCGGTCTCTTCCACGCCGTACACGCACACCACCTTGGACGCCGGTAGTTTGGCCATTTCCGGCCCGGTAGGCGCTTCCTGACCTTCCTTGCCCAACCAGCCTTCGACTTCGATCTCGAAGCTGCCGCTACGGGCGAACGCCAGCAGCACGACTGCGTCGATACGCTGCTGGTCTTCGGCCGGCAGGCGGTTGTAGATGGCCGGCAGCACGTCCGCACCGAACGAGTAACCGGTCAGCACGAAACGCTTGGTGCCCCACTTCTGGCGGTAGTGCTGCATCAGTTCCGACAGGTCGGCGGCGCTTTGCTCCGGGGTCTTGTGTTGCCAGTAGTAGCGCAAGGTGTCGATACCGACCACCGGGTAGCCCAGCTTGGCCATCTCGCCGGCGACGTCGCGGTCCAGGTCGCGCCAGCCGCCGTCACCGGACAGGAAGAGGGTGACGGTGTCGGTGGTTTGCCCGGCCGGGACTTCCACCACCGGGATGGCCAGGGCGTTGCCGTCGCGGCCAACCAGGGCCTGGGTCAGCTGGGCCTTGAGTACCTGCGGCAGGTGAATGTCATAGTCGCTGATGCTGGTTTCAGCGTTGGCTTGGTCGCGCACGAAGGCGGCACTGGCGTCGTCCGGGTTGTCGTTCCAGGCGACGTTCCAGTGGCCGTGGGCGGCCGACTTCGGCAGCTCGACCTTGCAGCCTGGCTGTTCCAGGGTGAAATCGACCGAGATGGCCCGTGCCTTGTCGTCACTCTGGGTGGCCAGCCAGCGCCATGCCTGGGCCGCACCTGGGCCGATGCCGGCGACCAGGGTCGGTTTGTCTGACAGCTGGGTCAGCGCCTGGTCCATGGCCTGTTGCTGCCTGGTGCAGTCGTTCGGCGGCAGGATCACCTGAACCAGCTGCGCCTCGCCAGCCTGGCTCAGGTCCAGCAACTGCTTGTCGCTCAGGGCCTGGTCCTGGGGCACGCCGATGGCGACTCGGGCCTTGGCATGCACGCCCGGGGTGACGCGGATGATGCTGGTGTCATTCAGGGTCAGCTGCTCCAGCCGTGCCTCGGGGGCAGGGCGGGCCCACAGCCAAAAGCCCGCAGCGCCAGCCAGGGCGGCCAGCAACAGGGGAATCACTACGTACAGCCAATAGCGTCGGATCATCAGCGTTTCACCAATCCAGTCAGGCCGCCGGCAATCAGGGCGGCAGTATCGGCCAGTGCTACCAGTGGGTCGAGCCCGGCTGGTACGGCCATGTAACGAGGTTCCCAGTCCGGCTGGAACTTGTCCTTGAAGCGCCGCAGGCCCTGGAAGTTGTAGAGCTGTTCGCCACGGCGGAACACCATCGAGCCCAGGCGCTGGGTCAAGGGTGCACCGCGGCGCGGCTGCAGGCCGGAAAGCGGGACCATGCCCAGGCTGAAGCGGCCGTAGTCATGGCTTTTGTAATGCAGGATCAAGCCGATCATCATGAATTCCATGGTCAGCTTCGGTGCCTCGGGGTGAGCGCGCATCAGGTCGAGGCTGGCCAATTCGTTGCTGTGGGTTTCCAGCAGGTTGGCGAAGGCCACCGGCCGGCCCTGGAAACGAATCAGGGCGATACGGAAGTGCTGTAGGTACTCGGGGCTGAAGCGCCCCAGCGAGAAGCCCTTCTCGCGAACGTTCTTGCCGCCGAGCCAGGCGTCGGAGATCTCCTTGAGTTCGGCCAGCGGTGCCTGGCCAGGTTCGTGGATCTCCAGGCTCAGGCCATCCCGGCCGCCCCGGTTCCAGGTGTAGCGCAGGTCTTTCATTTCCTTGCCTTTGGCTTCGAGGTCGAAGCGGCGCAGATCAACCCGCGCTTCCTCGCCCAGCTTCAGGGCAGTCAAGCCGATGTCCATGTAGAACGGCAGGTTTTCCGCGCGCACCTGGTAGAACACCGGGCGGGCGTGGTGCAGGTCGCACAGGTCCCGGAACTGCCAGATCATCTCGGCGCGTTCCTGGGCGGGGCCGATCGGGTCGTACAGCGCCACCAGGCTGCGACCGCGACGGGCATACATGAGGAAGGCAGTGTCGCTGGGGTGGAACAGCAAGGCCTTGTCGCCGGTCAATGCCAGGCCACCGTCGGGCTGGTCGGAGGCCAGCAGGATGCGGTTGGCGCGCTGTAGCTCGGCCTCGTCAGGCAATTGAATCACCGGACGAGCGGTGCGCAGCAGCCAGGTCAGGGCGACGATCACCAGCAGCACCGCACTGCCCAGGGCGGCACGCAGGCCACGTGGGGCGTCGGCGTCGAGGGTGAATTGCCACCACAGCTTGTGGGTATAGGGGACATCCTGGTAGGCAAACAGCAGCAGCCACACCGATGCACCTACCACGCAGGCGCTGGCCACCAGGTACACCGGTGAGAACGGCAGTTCGAGCAGCCGGCTCGGTCGGTAGAACGAACGGCGGAAAACAGCCAGCAGTGCGGCGGTCAGGGTCAGCAGGCTGGCTTCTTCCCAGTCGAAGCCTTTGAGGATCGACAGCAGTGCGCCCACCAGCAACAAAATGGTAGTCAGCAGCCACGCGGCAGACAGGCGCCGGCGCAGGCCCTGGGCCAGCAGCAGGCACAACACGCCAATCAGGCTGGCGCCGAAGTGCGAGGCATCGATCAGCCGGTGGGGTACGAGGAAGCCCATGTGCTCCAGGCGTGTATCGATTTCCGGCGTGGCGCCGGAGAACAGCAGCACCACGCCCGAGAGAAACACCAGAATCGCCAGGATCGGTGCGCCGAGACCCGATGCCGCCTTGATCGCTTGCTGGGCAAACAGCAGGCGGCGTGCTTCGTTGGCCAGCAGCAGGACACAGGCCAGCAGCAGTGGCAGCACCACGTAGATCAGTCGGTACAGGAGCAGGGCGGCAGCCAGAGGGGCAGCGCCAAGCTGGTCGGCGAAGGCGGCGAGCAGGATGGCTTCGAACACCCCGACGCCACCCGGTACATGGCTGAGCACGCCAGCCGCCAGGGCCAGCAGATAAACCAGCACGAAGGCACCGAAGGGCGGGGCTTGCGGCAGCAGCAAGTACAGCACTGTGGCGGCAGCAGCCACGTCCAGCGCGGTGATCAGCAATTGCAGGGCCGCCAGGCGGCCACCGGGCAGGCGCAGGGTGCGACGGCCCAACTGGACCAGCAGGTTATCAGCCAGCGGCTGTTCTGGCAGGCGGCGGCGATACAGCCCGATCACCAGCACGGCGGTGAGCGCCAGTACAGCGATGGCGATGCCGGCCAATACTGTCGAAGGCAAGCGCAGGGCGGTAGCCGCTGCCGGCAGGTTGCTCAAGGTGGCCAGTGCCGCCAGCGGTGGCAGCGCGCACCCCAGGGACAGGCTGGCGAACACAGTCATGCGTGCGACTTCGGCGGCGCCCAGGCCCTGACGTGCATACAGGCGGTAACGCACCGAGCCACCCGAAAGCATCGACAGGCCGATCGCGTTACCGATGGCGAAGGCGCTGAAACCACCCATTACCATGGATCGCGCAGGCAGCTTGACGGCCGCGTAACGGCTGGCCGACCACTCGTAGCCGAGCAGGATCACGAAACCTGCCACCGTGGCCAGCAGGGCGCCGATCAACGACTTTGCCGGTACGCCGAGCATGGCATCGTGCAGGGCGTAGATGTCCAGTTCGCTCAACAGATGCCGACAGGCGATCAGCGCCATGGCAAACAGTAGCAAGGTCACGCCCAGGCCAATCGGCTGGCGGTAACGGCTCATTCGCTCAAGCCAAGGCAGGCGCTGGGCAGCAGTCGGCAGTGCCGAAGCAAGCGGCACCTGGGGTTCGGGAGTGTGCGATGTCATGAAATGCCTCGAGCGTGGTGCGCGAGGAGGGGGTGTGCAGCGGCCAAGTGAAAGTCCCTTTGGTAAACGTATCCAGATATTACTCCGGGCAACGTTACTTTCAGTCGTCCGGCAGCGTTAAAGATAGTTCATCCTCAGGTCGACACCTCAAACGGGCGGGTTTGGGTGAACGCCAAGGATTTAACAGGCGACGAAATGCAACAAACCCCGCGCTGCTTTTACACAGGCGGGGTTTGTTCTGACGAATATGGTTGCGGGAGCCGGATTTGAACCGACGACCTTCGGGTTATGAGCCCGACGAGCTACCAGGCTGCTCCATCCCGCGTCAGAGGGGCGCATTTTATAGATCTGGACGCTTAAGTCAAGTGCCGATTTCTGAGGCAAAGAAAAAGGCCACTGCGTTAACAGTGGCCTTCTCTTGAATCTGGTTGCGGGAGCCGGATTTGAACCGACGACCTTCGGGTTATGAGCCCGACGAGCTACCAGGCTGCTCCATCCCGCGCCTGTGGGATCGAATTCTACAGCGTAAGCACTTGATGTCAAGCGCTACTTATTGATTTATCTTGATTTTTTTTTTGCCGAATAAATCGGGGCAAAAGAAAAAGGCCACTGCGTTAACAGTGGCCTTTTCTCGAATCTGGTTGCGGGAGCCGGATTTGAACCGACGACCTTCGGGTTATGAGCCCGACGAGCTACCAGGCTGCTCCATCCCGCGCCTGTGAGATCGAATTCTACGGGTTTCTTCGCCCGTGTCAAGCAAAATTATAGAAAACTCTTTTTCGTTCAACCTCTTAGCGTTTATGCCTGGCTGCGGGTCAGGCGCGACGGGCCTTGCAAGCCGATTATCGACGCAGACTGTTTCACCGCCAGCGGCATGCGCTACTATCTGTATGAATTTACAGTGGTGGCCGTCATCAATGTCTTTGCGCAAGATCATCCACATCGACTGCGATTGTTTTTACGCCGCCATCGAGATGCGTGACGACCCGCGCCTGGCCGGTCGCCCCATGGCCGTGGGGGGGGCTCCTGACCGTCGAGGGGTGATCGCCACCTGCAATTATGAAGCACGCGCCTATGGCGTGCGTTCAGCCATGTCGTCCCGCCATGCCCTGAAGCTTTGCCCGGACCTGGAAATCGTCAAGCCGCGCTTCGACGCTTACCGGGAAGCTTCGCGTGAGATTCACGCCATCTTCCGTGACTACACCGAGCTGATCGAGCCGTTGTCGCTGGATGAGGCATATCTGGATGTCAGCGACAGCCAGTGGTATGCCGGAAGCGCTACGCGAATCGCCGAGGACATTCGCCGGCGGGTTGCCCGCACCCTGCATATCACGGTATCGGCGGGGGTGGCGCCGAACAAGTTCCTGGCCAAGATCGCCAGCGATTGGCGAAAGCCCAACGGCATCTTCGTGATTACCCCGGAGCAGGTCGAGGCCTTTGTGGCTGCATTACCGGTGGCCAAGTTGCATGGCGTGGGCAAAGTGACCGCCGACAAGTTGAACCGCCTGGGGATCGACACCTGTCTTGACTTGCGTGAATGGTCGCGGCTGGCGTTGGCGCGTGAATTCGGCAGTTTTGGCGAGCGGCTCTGGGGGTTGGCGCGAGGGATTGACGAGCGAGCGGTTCACAACGATAGCCGCCGGCAGTCGGTGAGTGTGGAAAATACCTATGACAACGACCTGCCAGACTTGGCCAGTTGCCTTGAACGGTTGCCAGAGCTGCTTGACAGCCTCGATCAGAGGATTGCCCGGATGGACAGCAGTTACCGCCCGGACAAGCCATTCGTCAAGGTCAAGTTCCATGACTTCAGCCAGACGACGATGGAGCAGGCAGGGGCGGGCAGGGACCTGGAAAGCTACCGTCAGCTGCTACGCCAGGCGTTCGCCCGGGGTGGCAAGCCGGTGCGTTTGCTGGGGGTGGGGGTGAGGCTGAAGGACTTGCGCGGGGCGCATGAACAGCTGGAGCTGTTTAACTCTGAGTATTAGGGCCGCGTTTTGCGGCCCTTCGCGAGCACGCTCGGTGCTACAGGCCGGGATCAGCGACCAACCGGCCGGTGGCCTTGGTCAGTGCCGACAGGAATTCCTGTTGCAGCTCCGGATCGTTGCGTGTCAGCTCGATCAGGCTCTGCTCCATCTCGCTGGCTTCCTCTTCCAGGCCCAACTCGGACAAGCGCTTGACCCGGTGTACCCATTGGCCTACATCATCATCCTCGAGGTCATCGAAGATCAGCTCATGGGCCTCTCGCAGCTTGTTGCGCAAGGTGGCGCTGACCAGCAGGCTGGCATCGCCACGCACCGCGTTGTCCTCGTCGACCGCTTGCAGGTGCAAGGTGCCGACGTGGTTCAGGTGCTGTTCCGAGAACGGGCTGTCCAGCAGGTTCAGGCGCAAGACGCCGTTCCTGTCGGTAGTCAGTTCGTGGGTCATCTTGCCTGCCTTGACTTCAACCAGCCGCTCGCTCCAGGGCACGCTGGTGAACTCCTCGCGCTTGTCCTTCTGCACTTCGCTGATGCCCGCCAGGTTCTGCTGGGCACGGCCATTGGACGGCGTGTTCATGAACGGATTGAGGCCATCCACGCCATAGCTGAGCCAGTCGTGGGTGATGCTCTGCGGCAGGTTGCCAAGGGTGAACACGTTGACCACGTTAGCCCCTATACCGGCCACCACGGCTACCGCGCCCAGCGGGATCTCGTAGATCTCCCGCCACGGTTGGTATGGGGTGTAGCGGTCGTAGCGGCGGGTGACCTCGTATTCGGTGACCTCGAAACGCTTCTGCTCGTGGATGCGCACACGCCGTTGCGGAAGCTCCATCACCTTCGGCTCGCCGACATCGATCTGCAAGGTGTGTTCGAGCAGCTTGCGCTCGACACGCTCCTCATGATCGCTGCGCTGGGACATCTGGTTGGCGCAACCGCTGGCGAGCAAGGCGCCGCACAATGCGGCGCCCCCCAGGGTAAAGGTACTTCGCTTGGACATGATTACTCGTGCATTGGTTATCAGCGGCGAACGCGGGCCTGCAGGAAGGTCAGCACTTCATTGAGCGGCAGCTGTTGGGCCTCAGACTCGGTGCGGTGCTTGTACTCCAGGTTACCGTCGGCCAGGCCACGATCGCTGACGACGATGCGGTGTGGAATGCCGATCAGCTCCATGTCGGCGAACTTGATGCCGGGGCTGGTCTTCTTGTCGCGGTCGTCCAGCAGCACCTCGAAGCCGGCTGCAGTCAGTTCGGCGTACAGCTTGTCGGTTGCCTCGCGAACTACCTCGGTTTCGTAACGCAGGGGCACCAGGGCGATCTGGAACGGTGCCAGGGCGTCGTTCCAGATGATGCCTTTGTCGTCGTAGCTCTGCTCGATGGCGGCAGCGACCACGCGGGACACGCCAATGCCGTAGCAGCCCATGGACAGGGTCACCGGCTTGCCGTTTTCACCCAGCACCTGGCACTTGAGCGCCTCGCTGTACTTGGTGCCGAGCTGGAAGATATGGCCAACTTCGATGCCGCGCTTGATGACCAGGGTACCCTGGCCGTCCGGGCTTGGGTCACCTTCGACGACATTGCGCAGGTCGGCGACTTGTGGAACCGGCAGGTCACGCTCCCAGTTCACGCCGAAGTAGTGCTTGTCGTCGATGTTGGCGCCGATGGCAAAGTCGCTCATCAGGGCGACCGAGCGGTCGATGACGATTTCCAGCGGCAGGTTCAACGGGCCGAGCGAACCGGCGCCGGCACCGATGGCCTCGCGCAGTTCGGCGTCGGTGGCCATGACCAGCGGGTCGGCAACCTGTTCCAGCTTGGCGGCCTTGATTTCGTTGAGCTCGTGGTCGCCGCGGACGATCAGGGCGACCAGCTTGCCTTCTTCGGCGCCGCGCACGATCAGGGTCTTGACGGTTTTTTCGATCGGCAGGCCGTGGTTTTCAACCAGCTGGGCAATGGTCTTGGCATCCGGGGTATCGACCAGACGCAGCTCCTCGGTAGGAGCAGGACGCACGGTTTCACGCGGGATGGCTTCGGCCTTCTCGATGTTGGCGGCGTAATCGGAGCTGTCACTGAAGATCACGTCGTCCTCGCCCGACTCGGCCAGGACGTGGAATTCGTGGGAGTAGCTGCCACCAATGGAGCCGGTGTCGGCCTGCACCGGGCGGAAGTCCAGGCCCAGACGGGTGAAGACGTTGGTGTACGCCTGGTGCATGCGGTCGTAGGTTTCCTGCAGGGAAGCCTGGTCGGCATGGAAGGAGTAGGCATCCTTCATGATGAATTCGCGGCCGCGCATCAGGCCGAAGCGTGGGCGAATCTCGTCACGGAACTTGGTCTGGATCTGGTACATGTTGAGCGGCAGCTGTTTATAGCTGGACAGCTCGTTGCGGGCCAGGTCGGTAATCACTTCTTCGTGGGTCGGGCCGACGCAGAACTCGCGCTGATGACGGTCCTTCAGGCGCAGCAGCTCAGGACCGTACTGTTCCCAGCGGCCGGATTCCTGCCACAGTTCAGCAGGCTGGATGCTGGGCATCAACACTTCCAGGGCGCCGGCGGCGTTCATTTCCTCGCGCACAACGTTTTCGACCTTGCGCATCACCCGCAGGCCCATCGGCAGCCAGGTGTACAGGCCGGAAGCCAGTTTGCGAATCATGCCGGCACGCAGCATGAGCTGATGGCTGATGACCACTGCGTCGGCAGGGGTTTCTTTCTGGGTGGCGAGCAAATATTGACTGGTGCGCATGGTTAGCCGTGTCGATTGCCTAAGACGTTGAAATAGCCCCGCATTGTACGGGGGCGAAACGAAGGCGTACAGAATGCCCCAGGGCGTGGCAGTTGTCAGCCAAGAAAAAGCCCGGCAAGTGTGCCGGGCTTTTTCAGGTGCGGGGCACTGTAAGCCAGGCTTACAGGATGCTCAGCGGGTACTCGACGATCAGGCGCAGTTCGTCGATCGAGCTCGAACCGTAGTAGACGCCATCGCTGGAGCGGTAGGTGGCCTGACGAACGCGGAAGCTCAGGTCCTTGGCCGGGCCTTCCTGCAGGACGTACTTGACGTCTACGTCGCGTTCCCATTCCTTGCCGTTGCTGGTGCCGGCCACGTTGGCGTCGGTACCACGTACATAACGGGTCATGAAGGTCAGGCCCGGGATACCGAATTCGGCGAAGTTCAGGTCGTAGCGAGCCTGCCAGGATTTCTCGTCTTCGGCGTTGAAGTCGGAACGGGCAACGGAGTTGGCCAGGAAGATGGTGCCGCCGCCGTCTACACCGTAGCCGTAGTCACCGTCGCCGGAGACTTTCTGGTAAGCCAGGGTGAAGGTGTGGGCGCCGATGTTGTAGGCGCCGGACAGGCTGAATGCACGGTTGTCCAGTTTGCCGCCATCGAAGGCCTTGTATTTGGCCGAGCCATCACTCTTGGTGTCATAGATGTTGAAATCGAACACCAGGCCCTGCTTGTCGGAGATTGGCAGCGCCCAGTTCACGTTGGCGTAGTACTTGCGCCAATAGTCTTCGACCTTGGAGTAGTAAAGGCTGGTCGACAGATTGTCGGTGAAGGCGTAGGTGCCACCGACAACATCGGCCTTTGTCAGGTGCAGGCTGTCGTGGTTGGTCTCGGCCTGGGCGTCAAGTGCGGTGAAACGACCCGCGTTCAGGGTCAGGCCTTTGATTTCGTTGCTGGTGATCAGGGCGCCTTCGGCCATTTCCGGCAGCAGGCGGCTGTCGTCGGTGGCGAACACAGGCAGAGCGGTGAACTGGTCACCTACTTTCAATACGGTGTTGGAGATGCGGAACTTGACTGCACCGCCGCCCTTGGAATAGTCGTCTTGCGCGCGGCCGTCGGAATCAAGCGGGAACAGGCCGGTGCCGGCGCGGCCTTTGCCGCTGTCGAGTTTCAAGCCGAGCATGCCAATGGCGTCAACGCCCACGCCGACAGTACCTTGGGTAAAGCCGGATTCATAAGTGCCGAGGAAGCCGAGGCCGGTTTCTTCAACGCGGCTCTGACGAGCGCCGGTATCAGGGTCACGCTCGTTGTTACGGAAGTCACGGCTAAAGTACAGCATGCGAGTCTTGACGTTCAGCTTGCTGTCTTCGAGGAAACCCTTGGACTCGTCCTGGGACGAGGCCACTGCCATCTGTGAGGTCCCTGCCGCAACGGCCAGGGCGATCATGCTCCACTTCATCACGCGCATCGTGATTTGCTCCTTTGGTTTTTAGGAAGAGTACCGCTGCGTCCAAGTCTTTTAGTTATATGGAACAGCTCTTTCTTGTTATGTCGGCGGAAATGTATAGCACGCTGACTGTTCTTGGCGATATGGCAAAATTTATCCTTGCGGGAACTTTATGGTCATGTCGCTTTCAGGTATTTCCATGTCGCAAATCACGCCCCGATTAACCGGGTCGTACAACGCCAGCGCTGTCCCATCGCCGTAAGAATTCTGTAACTACAGATTCTGGCTGGGAAACTCCCTGGTGTGCCCAATCTCGCTGTTGTTATTTGTCGCGTCACCTGGTCAATGCAGGTGTCGTGCCGACTTGGCGTGGAGAGAATGCAACAAGCATGCTCAAAATTAACAACGGTTCATGAAATTTTCACAGAACCGGCCGCCAAAGGTCGGAAAGTGCCGCAATTACTGGGCGGGAGTTGTCTGATGGTGTGCCGGTCTCATTCGGCAGGTTGAAGGAAAAACCTGCCATAAAAGTCAATGTGTTACCGTCGACTGTTGATCCTGAGTGGTTGATGTGGGTAGAAGCGTAGTGCCGCACACTTGGGCGGCCTCATTTTGGTGCGAAAAGTAGCGCTGTGTTACCGCAGTTGTGCAAGTCGTGAGTATTCATGGGCTTAAAGCGTGCATTCATGCGTTTGTCAGCATGCTCGGGCGGGGCGAAGCAGAGTATCCTTGGCGCATCGGATTATTATTTGGAGATTGATCGTGTTTGATATGGATTCGCGTTTGCAGCAGGGTTCCCTGGTGCTGGGTGACTTTCCGCTGTGCCGCCTGCTGCTGAGTAAAGATGCCAATTACCCGTGGTTCATACTGGTGCCCAGGCGTGAGGGTGTGAGCGAGTTGTTCGACCTCAGCCAGGAAGACCAGGCGCAGCTGTGGAAAGAAACCACCTACCTGGCCGAAACGCTCAAGCACGCGTTCGCGGCCGACAAGATGAACGTGGCCACCTTGGGTAACGTGGTCAGCCAGATGCACATGCATGTGATCGTGCGCCGTCATGGCGATCCAGCCTGGCCTGCGCCGGTCTGGGGCAAGGTCTCGGCCGTTGGCTATGCACCGGAGCAGGTGGACGCCATTCGTCAGCGTCTGCGTGCGCTCCTGACCCATGATTATCAGGAGGTCTGACATGTCGGCGGAGTTGCGCATCATCGAGCTGGAAACCCGTCAGGCGTTCCAGGACGACACGATCCAGGCGTTGAATGATGTGGTGGTCGAGCAGGGGCGGGTCATCGAGCGTCTGCAACTGCAGATGGCCGAGCTGATCAAGCGGTATGAAGAGATGGTCGGGCAGATTGGCAGCGAAGGGGAAGAGGCGCCGCCACCTCACTATTGATGAGTGGCCGCCCTGGGCTTGCCCCAGGGCGGTGCGGGCTCAGCGGCGGTTAACCGCGACCACGTCTTCGGCCTGCAGGCCTTTGTCGCGATGCATCACCGAGAACTCCACGCGCTGGCCTTCGACCAGGATGCGGTGACCCTCGCCGCGGATCGCGCGGAAGTGCACGAAGATGTCGTCGCCCGTGTCGCGGGAAATGAACCCGAAGCCTTTGGAAGTGTTGAACCACTTAACGGTGCCGGTATCACGCTTGCCGGCTTCCAGTGGCGCACCTTGGCTGGCGCGTGCTTTCTTGCTGCTGCGGGCGAAGCCGGCCACCAGGTGCATGGCGACAGCCAGCGCGGCGCAGACCAGCGCCGCCAGGTTGCCCATTTCCGGGCGTGCCAGCAGGGTCAGGGTCTGCAGGACCACGGCCACCACCAGCAGGGCGCAGGCCAGGTATTGCAGCTGTTGCCGCGCACCGCGGTAATACAGTGGCACCACCGGGGCCAGCAGCAGGTTGAGCAGGCCCAGCAGGGTCAGATAGACCGCGTCGGGTTGCTGCAGGAAGGGTATTGCGTCGGGTTTGAGGCTGGGTATGAGCGATAGCAGCAAAGCCGCAACGCCCGTCACCAGATGGACGATCTTGAACATGGGTTGGCTCGCAGTTGATAAGGCCGATCACAGGAAGAGCTGGCGGCACGGTGCGCATGAGGTGTAAAGCGCGAACACGTGGAGGCCAGCCTATGCACCCGGCAATGACAGTCCGCACGGGTGGCACCGTGCCTATTTAACAGCAAAGGCGGGGGCTTCTCAAACCGCAGCCGGCAAGCACCGATGGTTTGCCCTGTGTCATGGGCGCCTTGCGCCAGGCATTGATACAGTGTGTAGTATTTGCTTGATCATCAAGCCTTATGGAAAGGGGTACTTCATGGCAATCGATATCGGTATCAGTGAAGAAGATCGCAAGTCCATCGTCGATGGGCTTTCCCGCCTGTTGTCGGATACCTATGTGCTCTATCTGAAAACCCATAACTTCCACTGGAACGTCACCGGCCCATCGTTCCGCACCCTGCACCTGATGTTCGAAGAGCAGTACAACGAACTGGCGCTGGCGGTCGACTCGATCGCCGAGCGGATCCGTGCACTGGGCTTCCCGGCGCCAGGTTCGTACGCCTTCTACGCACGGCACTCCTCGATCAAGGAGGAGGAAGGTGTGCCGCCTGCCGATGAAATGATCCGTCAGCTGGTGCAGGGGCAAGAGGCCGTGGTGCGCACTGCACGCAGCATCTTCCCGGTGGTGGACAAAGTCAGTGATGAACCCACTGCTGATCTGCTGACCCAGCGCATGCAGGTGCATGAAAAGACCGCCTGGATGCTGCGGGTGCTGCTCGACGGTAAATAAACGGCTAATCGTGTAGGACCTGTCAGAAAGCCCGGCTGAATCCATTCCAGTCGGGCTTTTTCGCTTGTGCGGGAAGGTTTTGCCGCTGCTTTGCGCGCCTCGCTCTGCGCTTCATTGAGCCCCAGTTGATGAACTGAGGAGGTGGTGCGATGCAAGCAGTCAAGCGTGCGGTGAAGTTGGGGCATTGGCCTGGCAAGCAGTGCATCGACCCGTTCAAGGCCGATTTCGACATGTTGCAGACGCAGCCGGTATCGCGCTCGGTGCGGTTGAACGGTTTTTCCACGTGCCTGCGCCTGGAGACGGTGTATTGGGGTATCCTCGAGCAGATCGCCGCGGCGAACCAGTGCTCGGTCAGCGCCGTGCTGTCTTATGTCGACCGTGAAGTGCACCTGCGTCAGGGTGGGGTGCGTAACTTCAGCGGGCTGATCCGGGTGATTTGTGTCGCCTGGTTGCGTGATCCGCCGAGTGCACGCTGATCGCCCGGCGGGCTGCGCAGTGTCGGTTAACCATATATAATCCCGCTTTTTGCTGCCCCGGCAGCCAGCGTTGTGGTTGACGAGAGACGTTCATGCCCCTTTATGACTATCAATGTGCTTCCTGCGATCACCGGATGGAGGTGCTGCAGAAGATCAGCGCCGCGCCGCTGACCGACTGCCCGGCCTGTCAGGCGCCGGCATTGAAGAAACTGCTGTCGGTCCCTGGCTTCCGCCTGAGTGGCAACGGCTGGTACGAAACCGACTTCAAGACCGGGGCAAAAAAGAACCTGGCAGGCGGCGACAAGGCCGACTGAGTTGAATTGCAGTAGCCGGGTCTTGCAGTATTAGCCCTCCGGGCGGCCAAGGCCTCCAACGAATACACGAATCACGAGAAGCGAAACCACCATCATGATGCGCAGCCATTATTGCGGCCAACTGAACGAGAGCCTGGACGGCCAGGAAGTCACCCTTTGCGGCTGGGTCCATCGTCGCCGGGACCACGGCGGGGTGATCTTCCTCGACATCCGTGACCGCGAAGGCATGGCCCAGGTCGTGTTCGACCCGGATCGCGCCGAAACCTTCGCCGCCGCCGACCGCGTGCGCAGCGAGTACGTCGTGCAGATCACCGGCAAGGTGCGCAAGCGCCCGGAAGGCGCAGTGAACGCCAACATGGCGTCCGGTGCCATCGAGATCCTCGGCTACCAGCTGAACGTGCTCAACGAAGCGGAAACGCCGCCGTTCCCGCTGAACGAATACTCCGACGTCGGCGAGGAAACCCGCCTGCGCTACCGCTTCATCGACCTGCGTCGCCCGGAAATGGCCGACAAGCTGCGCCTGCGTTCGCGCATCACCAGCAGCATCCGTCGGTTCCTCGATGAAAACGGCTTCCTCGACGTCGAAACCCCGATCCTCACCCGTGCCACTCCGGAAGGCGCACGTGACTACCTGGTGCCGAGCCGCACCCATGCAGGCAGCTTCTTTGCCTTGCCGCAGTCGCCACAGCTGTTCAAGCAGCTGCTGATGGTTGCCGGTTTCGACCGCTACTACCAGATCGCCAAGTGCTTCCGCGACGAAGACCTGCGTGCTGACCGCCAGCCGGAATTCACCCAGATCGACATCGAGACCAGCTTCCTCGATGAAGCCGAGATCATGGGCCTCACCGAGAGCATGATCCGCAAGCTGTTCAAGGAAGTGCTGGATCTGGAGTTCGGCGAGTTCCCGCACATGACCTTCGAAGAGGCCATGCGCCGCTACGGTTCCGACAAGCCTGACCTGCGTATCCCGCTGGAACTGGTCGACGTCGCCGACCAACTGAAGGATGTCGAGTTCAAGGTCTTCGCCGGCCCGGCCAACGATCCGAAGTGCCGCGTCACCGCACTGCGCCTGCCAGGCGGCGCTAGCATGCCGCGCAGCAAGATCGACGAGTACACCAAGTTCGTCGGCATCTACGGTGCCAAGGGTCTGGCCTACATCAAGGTCAACGAGCGCGCCAAGGGCGTCGAAGGCCTGCAGTCGCCGATCGTCAAGAACATCCCTGAGGCCAACCTCAACAACATCCTCGACCGCGTTGGTGCCGTCGACGGTGACATCGTGTTCTTCGGTGCCGACAAGTTCAAGGTCGTCAGCGAAGCCCTGGGCGCGCTGCGTATCCGTCTGGGTCACGACTTCGAGCTGCTGACCTGCGAGTGGGCGCCGATGTGGGTCGTCGACTTCCCGATGTTCGAAGAGAACGAAGACGGTAGTTTCACCGCGCTGCACCACCCGTTCACCGCGCCGAAGTGCACCCCGGAAGAACTCGAGGCCAACCCGGCCACCGCGCTGTCCCGTGCCTACGACATGGTGCTGAACGGTACCGAGCTCGGTGGCGGTTCGATCCGTATCCACCGCAAGGAGATGCAGCAAGCGGTGTTCCGCCTGCTGGGCATCGATGCTGCGGAACAGGAAGAGAAGTTCGGCTTCCTGCTCGACGCCCTGAAATTCGGTGCGCCACCTCACGGCGGCCTGGCCTTTGGCCTGGACCGTCTGGTCATGCTGATGACCGGCGCCCAGTCGATCCGTGAAGTGATCGCCTTCCCGAAAACCCAGAGCGCCGCGTGCGTCATGACCCAGGCGCCTGGCATGGTCGACGCCAAGGCCCTGCGCGAGCTGCACATCCGTCTGCGCGAGCAGACCAAGGTCGAGTAATCGGCCCCGGGCGCATCCCGGCGGGTGCGCCCCGGCGCTTCGGCGCAGTATTCCCACGTTCCGCCCTTCGGGGCGGAACCTGTTTCTGTTTCAAGGATTCGGAGTCGTTATGGCTGGTCATTCCAAGTGGGCGAACATCAAGCACCGCAAAGAGCGCCAGGATGCCAAGAGAGGCAAGATCTTCACCAAGTGGATCCGTGAGCTGACCGTCGCTGCCAAGCAAGGCGGTGCCGACCCAGGCTCCAACCCGCGGTTGCGCCTGGCGTTGGACAAGGCTCTGGGCGCCAACATGAGCCGGGACATCATCGATCGCGCCGTGGCCCGGGGTGCCGGCACCAACGAAAGCGACAACGTCGAGGAGCTCAGCTACGAAGGGTACGGCCCGGGTGGCGTGGCGATCATGGTCGAGGCCATGACCGACAACCGCAACCGGACTGCTGCCGCCGTGCGCCATGCCTTCACCAAGTGTGGCGGCAACCTCGGCACCGACGGCTCGGTCGCCTACCTGTTCGAGCGCAAGGGCCAGATCAGCTTCGCTGCGGGCATCGACGAAGATGCCCTGATGGAGGCCGCAATGGAGGCCGATGCCGACGACGTGGTGGCCCACGACGACGGATCGTTCGACGTTTTCACCTCGTTCAACAACTTCTATGCCGTGCGTAACGCGCTGGAAGAGGCGGGCTTCAAGGCCGCCGACGCGGAAATCGTCATGCAGCCGACCACCAGCGCGGAACTGGACCAGGAGGGCGCCGAGAAAGTGCTCAAGCTGATCGACATGCTCGAAGACCTGGATGACGTGCAGAACGTCTACTCCAATGCGCAGATCTCCGACGAGATCATGGAAAAACTCGGCTAAGGTGTTCTGGCTGTTCTATTCAGGCATGTAAGCTTTTCGTTGCTTGCACCGGCCCTTTCGCGGGTAAACCCGCTCCCACAGGTACTGCACATACCTGTGGGAGCGGGTTTACCCGCGAAAGGGCCGTTACAGTTTGCATTGATGCATCAATTGTTATCGACGGGCCCTATGACTCTGATTCTTGGTATCGACCCCGGCTCGCGCATCACCGGCTACGGTGTGGTCCGCCAGACCGCCCGTGGTTGCGAGTACGTGGCGTCGGGCTGCATTCGCACCGGCAGCGGCGAGTTGCCTGAGCGGTTGCAGATTGTCTTTCGCGGTGTCAGCGAGATCATCGCCCAGCACGGCCCGGTGACCATGGGCATCGAGCGGGTATTCATGGCACGCAACGCCGATTCGGCGCTCAAGCTGGGCCAGGCTCGCGGTGCGGCCATCGTTGCTGCCACCGAGGCCGGGCTGGAGATCGCCGAATACAGCGCCAGCCAGGTCAAGCAGGCCGTCGCTGGCAGCGGTGGGGCCAATAAAGAACAGGTGATGTTGATGGTCATGCATCTGCTCAAGCTGACCCAAAAGCCACAGATCGATGCTTCGGATGCCTTGGCCATCGCGATGTGCCATGCCCATACCCGCTCCAGCCTGGTGCCCCACGGCCTGGCCACGGCGCGGCGGCGAGGCGGGCGCTTGCGTCTGTAAGCGCTTCATGCGCTGATACACATTTTGTCCGGGTGAACCATTCTCCCGGTGCATTTGCTGATAGGGTTGAGCGGTCTTCGACCGGCTCCCCGAGAGGAAGGATCGGAACGTGATTGGACGTTTGCGCGGCACCCTGGCGGAAAAACAGCCGCCGCACCTGATTATCGACGTCAACGGCGTAGGCTACGAGCTGGAAGTGCCGATGACCACCCTGTACCGTCTGCCGAAGGTTGGCGAGTCGGTGACCGTGCATACCCACCTGGTGGTGCGTGAAGACGCCCACCTGCTGTATGGCTTTGCCGAAAAGCGCGAGCGCGAGCTGTTCCGTGAGCTGATTCGCCTCAATGGTGTGGGCCCAAAGCTGGCGCTGGCGCTGATGTCCGGCCTGGAAGTGGACGAGCTGGTGCGCTGCGTGCAAGCTCAGGATGCTGCGGTTCTGGTGCGCGTGCCAGGCGTTGGCAAGAAGACTGCCGAGCGCCTGTTGGTTGAACTGAAGGACCGCTTCAAGGCCTGGGAAACCTCTCCGGCCATGTTCACCCTGGTCTCCGATGGCCCACTGCCGCTGGCCAGCGAGTCTTCCGCTGAGGCTGATGCGGTCAGTGCCCTGGTGTCTCTGGGCTACAAACCGCAGGAAGCGAGCAAGGCCATCGCCGCGATCAAGGACAAGGCCGGCCTGAGCAGCGAGGAACTCATTCGTCGCAGCCTTAAAGGGATGATTACCAAGTGATCGAAGCCGACCGTCTGATCGCCGCCAGTGGCCGCGACCGTGAAGAAGTCCAGGACCGAGCGATCCGCCCGTTGCGCCTGGACGAGTACATCGGCCAGCCGGTGGTGCGCGAGCAGATGGCGCTGTTCATCCAGGCGGCCCGTGGGCGCGGCGAATCGCTCGACCATACGCTGATCTTCGGCCCGCCCGGGCTGGGCAAGACCACCCTGGCCAATATCATCGCCCAGGAGATGGGCGTATCGGTCAAGAGCACCTCGGGGCCGATCCTCGAGCGGCCGGGTGACCTGGCGGCGATGCTGACCAACCTCGAACCGCATGACGTGCTGTTCATCGATGAAATTCACCGCCTGTCACCGGTGGTCGAGGAAGTGCTGTACCCGGCGATGGAGGACTTCCAGCTGGACATCATGATCGGCGAAGGCCCTGCGGCCCGGTCGATCAAGCTCGACCTGCCGCCGTTTACCCTGGTTGGCGCTACCACCCGGGCCGGGATGCTGACCAATCCGTTGCGTGACCGCTTCGGTATCGTCCAGCGCCTGGAGTTCTACAGCGACAAGGACCTGGCGACCATCGTCAGCCGTTCGGCCAACATCCTTGGCCTGTCCATCGAGGACCACGGTGCCTATGAGATCGCCCGGCGTGCCCGTGGCACGCCACGTATCGCCAACCGTTTGTTGCGCCGGGTGCGCGACTACGCCGAGGTGCGCGGCAAGGGCCAGATCACCAAGGCTGTTGCCGACATGGCGTTGAACCTGCTGGACGTCGATGAGCGTGGTTTCGACCATTCCGACCGCCGCCTGCTGCTGACCATGATCGAGAAGTTCGACGGTGGTCCGGTGGGTGTGGACAACCTGGCTGCGGCCATCAGCGAGGAGCGGCATACCATCGAGGATGTGCTCGAACCTTATCTGATCCAGCAGGGGTATATCATGCGCACCCCGCGCGGCCGCGTGGTAACCCGGCATGCCTACCTGCACTTTGGCTTGAATGTGCCTGGCAGCCTGGGCGGGCCAGCCGAATTTTCCGAGCCAGGCGATGAGTGACCGATCAAAACCTGCTTTTCGTGGTCCTACCGCTGGCATGCCGATGGTGCGCTGGCAATTCGACATTAATGAACAAAAACAGTTGCCGCAGCGGATTGGCAAGCTGAGGAGTAAGCACTAGAGTATGCGCGCGCAAAATGGCCTGGAACCGTTCGCACACCGTTGTCGCGTCTATTACGAAGATACCGATGCCGGTGGCGTGGTGTATTACGTCAATTACCTGAAATTCATGGAGCGCGCGCGCACCGAGCGCCTGCGGCGTCTGGGCTTTTCCCAGGCGCAGTTGGCCGAGGACAACCTGCTGTTCGTGGTTCATTCCAGCGAAGCCCGCTATCACGCGCCGGCACGCCTTGATGACGAGCTGAGGGTCACCGCGCAAGTAGTTGAACTCAATCGCGCCAGCCTGCGCTTCGTGCAGCAGGTCTGGCGGGAAAAAGATGAAACGCTGCTCTGCGAAGGGCAGTTCCTGGTGGCCGCCGTGCGCGCCGACACTTTCAAACCCCGAGCCATACCCCCGGAGCTGCGCGACGCCTTTGTGGCGGACGGCTCGGGTAATCAATCGAACGCAGGAGAATAAGCGTGGAAGCTAACGTCGTCGACCATACCTCCATGTGGAGTCTGGTCAGCAATGCCAGCGTGGTGGTACAGCTGGTAATGCTGACCCTGGTGGCCGCCTCGGTCACCTCATGGATCATGATCTTCCAGCGCAGCACCATGCTGCGCGCTGGTCGCCGTGCGCTGGATGCCTTCGAGGAGCGCTTCTGGTCGGGTATCGACCTGTCCAAGCTGTATCGTCAGGCGGGCAGCAACCCGGACCCGGACTCCGGTGTGGAGCAAGTCTTCCGTGCCGGCTTCAAGGAGTTCTCGCGCCTGCGTCAGCAGCAGGGGGTTGATCCGGACGCGGTCATGGAAGGCGTGGCGCGTGCCATGCGCGTGGCCATCTCGCGTGAAGAAGAAAAGCTCGAGCAGAGCCTGCCGTTCCTCGCCACCGTAGGTTCGACCAGCCCGTACATCGGCCTGTTCGGTACCGTGTGGGGCATCATGAACTCGTTCCGCGGCCTGGCCAGTGCCCAGCAGGCCACCCTGGCCACTGTTGCCCCGGGTATCGCCGAAGCGCTGGTCGCCACCGCCATCGGCCTGTTCGCGGCCATTCCTGCGGTGATCGCCTACAACCGTTTCGCGGCGCGCAGCGAAGTGCTGATCGGCCGTTACTACACCTTCGCCGACGAGTTCCAGGCGATCCTGCACCGCAAAGTGCACACCAGCGAAGAGTAATCAGGTAGAAGCCCATGGCCCGAGTTCGCCACAAACGCAAGCCCGTCGCCGAGATGAACGTGGTGCCCTACATCGACGTGATGCTGGTGCTGCTGGTCATCTTCATGGTGACGGCGCCCATGCTCAACCAGGGCGTGAAGGTCGACCTGCCCAAGGTTTCCAGCGAAGCCTTGCCGCAGGACAACAACGTCCAGATCCTCACCATCTCCATCAAGGCCGACAAGACCTACTACTGGAACCTCGGCAGCGAAGTCGATACCGACAAGCAGATGGACAAGGCCATGACCTTGCCGGACATGACCAGCGCAGTGACCAAGATCATTGCCGCCGGTCGCGATCAGGGCAAGCAGACCCAGGTCTTCATTCGAGGCGACAAGGCTGTCGACTACGGCGCCGTCATGGGCGCCATGGGCGGGTTGCAGAAGGCCGGTGTCGGTAACGTTGGCCTGATTACCGAGGCGCCCTGATGCAACAGCGAGAGCCATCCGCCTCGGAAAGCTACTTCTGGCCCAGTGTCTGGGCCATCGGCCTGCATGTGCTGGTGTTCGCCCTGCTGTTCGTCAGCTTTGCCATGACGCCTGAACTGCCGCCTTCCAAGCCGATCGTTCAGGCTACCCTGTATCAGCTCAAGTCCAAGAGTCAGGCGACTACCCAGACCAATCAGAAGATTGCCGGGGAGGCGAAGAAAACCGCCTCGCGCCAGACCGAAGTCGAGCAGCTGGAGCAGAAGAAGGTCGAGCAGGAGGCCATCAAGGCCGCGGAACAAAAGAAAGCCGACGCCGCTCAAAAGGCTGAAGAAGCACGCGAGGCCGCCGAAGCCAAGAAGGCCGAGGAGGCAGCGAAGGCTGCCGAAGCCAAGAAAGCCGCCGAGTCCAAGAAAGCCGAAGAGGCGAAGAAGGCCGCTGAGAAGCAGCAGGCTGACATCGCCAAGAAAAAGGCCGAGGAAGAGGCGAAGAAGCAGGCCGAGGAAGAAGCCAAGAAAAAAGCAGCCGAGGAGGCCAAGAAGCAGGCCGCCGAGGAGGCGAAGAAGAAAGCAGCCGAGGACGCCAAGAAGAAAGCGGCGGCCGAGGAAGCAAAGAAAAAGGCAGCTGAAGAGGCCAAGAAGAAGGCCGCTGCAGATGCACAGAAGAAGAAAGCACAGGAAGCGGCCCGCAAGTCGGCGGAAGACAAGAAAGCTCAGGCACTGGCCGAGCTGTTGTCCGACACCACCGAGCGGCAGCAGGCCCTGGCTGACGAGCAGGGTGACCAGGTGGCCGGCGACTTCGACGACCTGATCCGCATGCGCGCGGCCGAGGGCTGGGCACGTCCGCCTTCCGCGCGTAAGGGCATGACGGTGACCCTGCAGGTCAACATGTTGCCGGACGGCACCGTCACCGGTGTCAGCGTGATCAAGTCCAGCGGCGATGGGCCGTTCGACAGTTCGGCGGTGGCAGCAGTGAAGAACATCGGTCGCTTGACCGAGATGCAGGGTATGAAGCCGAGCGATTTCAATCGTTATCGTTCGTTCAAGATGACATTTACACCTGAGGATCTAGCGTTGTGATTAAACTCCTTCGAGGAATGCTGGTCATGCTCTGCTGCGTGGCTGGCATGGCCATGGCAGAGGAAAAGAACATCCTGGTCACCAGCGGCAGCGATCGGGCTACGCCCATCGCGGTAGTGCCGTTCGGTCTGCAGGGTGGCAGTGTGCTGCCGGAAGACATCGCCGACATCATTGGCAATGACCTGCGCAATTCGGGCTACTACTCGCCGATCCCGCGTCAGAACATGATCAGCCAGCCTACCCAGGCCAGCGAAGTCATCTTCCGCGACTGGAAAGCGCTGGGTGCCCAGTACGTGATGGTTGGCAGCATCGTGCCTTCGGGCGGTCGCCTGCAGGTGCAGTACGCGCTGTTCAACGTCGCCACCGAGCAGCAAGTGCTGACCGGTAGCGTGGCGGGCAGCACCGACCAGCTGCGCGACATGGCGCACTACATTGCCGACCAGTCTTTCGAAAAGCTCACCGGCATCAAGGGTGCATTCTCTACCCGCATGCTGTACGTGACGGCCGAGCGCTTCTCCACCAACAACACCCGCTACACCCTGCAGCGTTCGGACTACGACGGTGCCCGTGCCGTAACCCTGCTGCAGTCGCGTGAACCGATCCTGTCGCCACGCTTCGCGCCGGACGGCAAGCGTATCGCCTATGTGTCGTTCGAGCAGAAGCGCCCGCGGATTTTCGTGCAGAACATCGATACCGGTCGCCGTGAGCAGGTGACCAACTTCGAAGGCCTGAACGGTGCACCTGCCTGGTCGCCTGATGGTTCGCGCCTGGCGTTCGTGCTGTCCAAGGACGGCAACCCGGACATCTACGTGATGAACGTGGCCTCGCGCCAGATCAGCCGTGTGACCGCCGGCCCAGGCATCAACACCGAACCGTTCTGGGGCAAGGATGGCAACACCCTGTACTTCACCTCCGACCGCGGTGGCAAGCCACAGATCTACAAGCAATCGGTCAGCGGTGGTGGTGCCGAGCGTGTAACGTTCGTGGGCAACTACAACGCCAACCCGAAACTGTCGGCGGACGAAAAGACCTTGGTGATGATCCATCGTCAGCAAGGCTTTACCAACTTCAAGGTGGCGGCACAGGACTTGCAGCGCGGAAGTGTAAAGATTCTCTCGGAAACAAGTCTTGATGAGTCGCCCACTGTTGCGCCTAACGGCACCATGCTAATCTACGCCACCCGCCAGCAGGGCCGGGGAGTCTTGATGCTCGTGTCGCTTAACGGCCGTGTGAGGCTCCCACTTCCTACCGCTCAAGGCGAAGTCAGAGAACCGTCCTGGTCCCCTTACCTGAACTGATTGCGGCGTAATACGTTTTTGCTTAACACACTGGGGTTTCATTAGGAGTTTCACGATGGAAATGCTGAAGTTTGGTAAATTTGCTGCGCTGGCTCTGGCCATGGCCGTAGCTGTAGGTTGCTCCTCGAAAGGCGGTGACAACGCTGGTGAAGGCGCTGTTGACCCGAACGCTGGCTACGGTGCCAACACTGGCGCAGTTGACGGCTCCCTGAGCGAAGAAGCTGCCCTGCGCGCAATCACCACCTTCTACTTCGAATACGACAGCTCGGACCTGAAGCCAGAAGCCATGCGCGCTCTGGACGTTCACGCCAAGGACCTGAAAGCCAACGGCAACCGCGTTGTCCTGGAAGGCAACACCGACGAGCGCGGCACCCGCGAGTACAACATGGCTCTGGGTGAGCGTCGTGCGAAAGCCGTTCAGCGCTACCTGGTTCTGCAGGGTGTTTCCCCTGCTCAGCTGGAACTGGTTTCCTACGGCGAAGAGCGTCCAGTTGCCACCGGCAACGACGAGCAGTCCTGGGCTCAGAACCGTCGCGTAGAACTGCGTAAGTAAGTTCTTATGCGTATGTGCCGTCGTGCTGTAACCGTCCTCGCACTCAGCCTTCCGCTCTCGGCGTGGGCTGCGGTTCCTGTAGTTGATGACAACGGGGGTGCTTACCCACCTTCCGGTTATGGCACGAGCGGCGCCTATGTCGGCGCAGGGGCTTCGACCCCTGCTTCGGCACAGGGCCAGCTGTTCATGCAGCTGCAACAGATGCAGGATCAACTTTCCCGTCAGCAAGGCATCATCGAAGAGTTGCAAAACGATGTGTCGCGCATGAAGCAGGAAAACCTGGAGCGTTACCAGGATCTTGATCGTCGTATCAACAGTGGTGCCGCGCCTGCCGCGACCCCAGACAATTCCTCCACCGGTGGTGCATCCAATGCCGCCGCCGGTGCCGCAGCAGGTGCCGCTGGCGCTGCTGCACAACAACCGGCCGCCAGCAGCGAGCCCGGTGATCCGGCGAAAGAAAAGCTCTACTACGACGCCGCTTTCGACCAGATCAAGCAGAAGGACTTCGACAAGGCCAGCCAGGCGTTCAACGCCTTCCTGCGCAAGTACCCGAACAGTCAGTACGCCGGCAACGCCCAGTACTGGCTGGGTGAGGTGAACCTGGCCAAGGGCGACCTGCCAGCGGCCAGCCAGGCGTTCGCCCAGGTCAGCCAGAAGTACCCCAAGCACAGCAAGGTGCCAGATTCGCTGTACAAGCTGGCTGACGTCGAGCGCCGCATGGGCCACACCGACAAGGTCAAGGGCATCCTGCAACAGGTCATCACCCAGTACCCCGGCACCTCAGCCGCGCAACTGGCGCAACGCGACCTGCAGAAGCTTTAAGTTGTACCTTTGCAAGAAACCCGCGCCTGTTGCGGGTTTTTTCGTTAGAATCACTGCCCTTTTATAAACACGCTGTAGCGGATAACGCCATGTCGAGTCCGCGACAGTGCCTGACGGAGGCGGACAGCCTGTTTAGCTGTCACGCCCGTGGCGAACATGCAAGACACATTACGCATCACCGAAGTCTTTTACTCTTTGCAGGGTGAAACACGAACGGCTGGGCTGCCCACGGTATTCGTGCGCCTGACCGGTTGCCCCCTGCGCTGCCAGTACTGCGACAGCGCCTACGCCTTCACTGGTGGCACCATTCGCACCCTCGATTCGATCCTTGAGCAGGTGGCCGGCTTCAAGCCGCGTTACGTCTGCGTCACTGGCGGCGAGCCGTTGGCCCAGCCGAACGCCTTGCCGCTGCTGCAGCGCCTGTGCGATGCCGGCTACGAAGTGTCGCTGGAGACCAGCGGCGCCCTCGATATCTCGGGCACCGATGTGCGCGTCAGCCGCGTGGTCGACCTCAAGACCCCAGGGTCGGAAGAGTCGCACCGCAACCGCTACGAGAACATCGAGCAGCTGACCCGCAACGACCAGGTCAAGTTCGTCATCTGTTCCCGCGATGACTACGACTGGGCAGTGTCCAAGCTGATCCAGTACAACCTGGCCCAACGCGCGGGCGAGGTATTGTTCTCGCCCAGCCATCACCAGGTGAGCGCGACCGACCTGGCCGACTGGATCGTCGCCGACAACCTGCCCGTGCGTTTCCAGATGCAGCTGCACAAGCTGCTGTGGAACGACGAACCCGGACGTTGATTGAGGAGTGAAACAGATGACTGATAAACGCGCAGTAATCCTGCTGTCTGGCGGCCTCGATTCGGCCACGGTGGTGGCCATGGCCAAGGCCGAAGGCTACAGCTGCTACACCATGAGCTTCGACTATGGCCAGCGCCATCGCGCCGAACTGAACGCCGCCGCCCGCGTCGCCCGTGACCTGGGCGTGGTCGAACACAAGGTCATTGGCCTCAACCTCGATGGTATCGGTGGCTCGGCCCTGACCGACAGCAGCATCGATGTGCCGGAGTCTCCGGGCGAGGGTATTCCCGTCACCTACGTGCCGGCCCGCAACACCGTGTTCCTGTCGCTGGCACTGGGGTGGGCGGAAGTGCTGGAGGCGCGTGACATCTTTATCGGCGTCAACGCAGTGGACTACTCCGGCTACCCGGATTGCCGCCCCGAGTTCGTCGAGGCGTTCGAGCGCATGGCCAACCTGGCCACCAAGGCCGGTGTAGAAGGGCAGGGCTTCCGCATCCAGGCGCCGCTGCAGAACATGAGCAAGGCGCAGATTGTGCAGGCGGGTATCGCCCGAGGCGTGGACTACAGCCTGACGGTGTCCTGCTACCAGGCCAATGATGAAGGCCAAGCCTGTGGCAAATGCGACAGCTGCCGCCTGCGTGCCGATGGTTTCAAGGCGGCGGGCGTAGCAGATCCAACCCGCTACTTCTGACAAAAGGTTGGCTCGGGTATTGATTTCCCGTTAGAAATCAGTATTATACGCGCCAACCAGCGGGTCGTTAGCTCAGTTGGTAGAGCAGTTGGCTTTTAACCAATTGGTCGTAGGTTCGAATCCTACACGACCCACCATATGCAAAGCGGTTCGTGAGTACTAGAGAGGGGGCTTGCCAGAGCCAGTTTCTAGTCTTGCAGCCGTTTGAGGCGAACCTTAGGCTCGCTTCACCGTGATGTCCATATGAAATAGCCCGCAGCCTGCATTGGTTCGCGGGCTTTTTCGTTGGTCAAGCTAGCGTAAGCACTACCTCTGGTTTGCTCGGACGCCCTTTCAGCCTCGGCCGTGGGAACGGTCAGGAAACTGCCTGTAATGGCGAACAGCGAACCGAAGAGAATGCGGCGCGCTGACACCTGATAGAGAAAGTACTTGTTCACTGCAGGGCTCTGGCAAGACTGACTATGGGCAGCAGGATGCCGAGACAATGGGACCGCAAGGCGGCCCCATCGCGGAGTTACCTGGCATCGCCCAACCAGGCCTCAGTTTCATAGCGTTCTTAGAACCTTGCGTCTACTCCGATGCGGAACATCTCGTTGCGCTCGTTGGTACCCAGCGCGGTTTTGTAAGACAGCCCCAGGCGCCATGTGCGGCCAAGGTTCAGATCTAGCCCGGTATCCAGGTCCATGAAGTTGCTGTCCAGCGTATCGGGCGAGAGTCGATACAGCAGTCCGTCGCTACCCTGGTCGGTGTAGCGCATGCGGTAATCCTCGTTGCGGCTGAAGTTGTGGCCCCAGGCTAGGCCAACCCGTGGCGTCAGCACACCGATGCCCGTGTGGATGTCGTAGCCCGAGCGCAGCCCCAGGAACGAGGTGAAATAGCGCAGGTCCTGCTCTTCATACGACAACCCATATACGCCCCCGCCGCGCTCGCTGAACGCATCGAGTCGGGTGTAGCTGCCGTTGACGCGCGCATAAGGTGCCAGCGACAGGGCGCCGTGGCGGTACTCGTAGCTGGCAGTGAGCGAGGCGAACAGCTGGTCGGCATCCCTCGAACCGTGGGCGTAGCCGTTGGACGGGTCGGCGGTGACATAGCGTCGCGAATCAAAGCGGATCCGGTTGTATCCCAGCAGCGCATCGACGTACATCTCGGACACGGGATTGACGCTGAGGTAGGCCGCCAGGCCCAGAGCATCGCCCTCGCTGCGGGTGTCATGTTCGCCGATGTCGGCGCGGTCGTTGCCGTATCCGAAACCAACGCCGACCACTGTCTGTGGCGATAGCCGGTAATCCAGGCCGGCGCTCAGGCCATAGGTGGTGAAGCTGTTGTCCTGGACGCCCCGGGCACGGTTGGAACCGGTATTGACGAAACCATCGGTCCAGAACGCCAAGGCCTCTTCGCGGCATTCACCGGAGCTGGCGCGCGTGCTGTCTTTCTCCTGGCGCCGTTGCTCGTCATCATCGCCCTCGCCGTTGCCCTCAAGCTCGTCGCGCAAGGCCTTGCCCAGCCCGCCCAGGCTAACGTCGTCGCGGCCATGGCGCACGCTGGCATTGAATGAATCACGGTCGCAGGTGGGGCGGTGCAACTGCTCCAGCCGGCGGTTGAAGTTGTCCATCTGAGTGCTGGCAAAACGCTCGGCGGCGCGCGACTGGGCGTTGAGCAGGCCAATCACTTCGGGGTCGCGGGTGGGGTCGGGGCGTGCCTGTATGGTAAAGGTGACGCTGCTGTTGGCTTGGCTGCCACCCGTGTTCTGCAGGCTGAAGGTCACCACTGCGGTGCCGGCGAACGCCGCCGCGGGGACGAAGTTCAGGGTGAACGGACCACTCATGCTGGCCCGGCCGGCCGACGCCGGCGTCACGCTCAACAACCGTGCGCGCAGGAACGGGCCACCGCTGGCGCCGCGGGTCAGGTTGACATTGGCACTCTGCCCAGCCGCCAGGGTTTCACTGGATGGCGGCACCACGATCGCCTGGGCCAGCACCTGAAGGTTGTAGCTGCGAATGCCGGTGGCGCCGTGGGCGTCGCTGGCGGTGATGGTGAAAGTGCTGGTGGCAACGGTGGTCGGTGTACCGCTGATGGTCCCGGTACTCCCATCGAGGGTCAGCCCTGCCGGCAGGCTGCCGCTGCCTAGGGTGTAGGTGTAGGGGGCGGTGCCGCCGCTGGCGGCCAGGTTGGCACTGTAGGCAGTGCCCAGGGTGGCATCGCCTAGACCCGGGGTGGCCGGACTGATAGTCAGCGTCGGCGCGGACACGGTGAGGGTCACGGTGGCGGGCGCTGAGGTGCCCCCCGCACCGGTGGCGGTGTAGCTGAAGCTGTCGCTACCGGAGTAGCCGGCGGTTGGCGTATAGCTGATGGTGAGGCCGCTGACTGATGTTGTGCCATGACTCGGCCTGCTGCTTACCGCCACGCTGCTGGCTGCGTCGCCGCTGAGGTTGAGGGTGATCGGGTTGGCCGAGCTGTTCGCCGTTACCGTAGCGCTGACTGCGCCTGCCACCGGCGCCTGGCTGGCGACGGTCAGGGTGTAGGCTTGGTTACCGGTGAAGCCAGTATTGTCGGTGGCCATCACGGTGAAGGTAGCGTTGCCGGAAGCGGTAGGGGTGCCGCTGAGGTTGCCGCTGTTGGACAGCGAGAGGCCTTGTGGCAGGGCGCCGCTGCTCAGGCTGTAGCTGTACGGCGCACTACCACCACTGGCGCTGATGATCTGTGAATAGGCTGTGCTGACCGTGGCGCCAGGCAGGTTGGCAGGTGTCAGCGTAATGCTCGGCGCCTGCACGGTGACCAATACCGTGGCGGCACTCGAAGTACCGCCTGCACCTGTAGCGGTGTAACTGAAACTGTCGCTACCGGCGAAACCGGAGTTGGGGGTGAAGGTGATGCTGGTGCCGGTGACGCTGGCCACGCCGTTGCTGGGGTTGCTGGCAATCGCCACCGACGCGGCAGGGCCGCCACTGAGGGCGAGGGTGACCGGGTTGCTGCTGCTGTTTGCCATGACAATGAGGCTGACGTTGCCGGCCACTGGTGCGGGCGCGTCGATCGTGACGCTGTAGGCCCGCGCGCCGGTAAAGGTGAGGCTGTCGGTAGCGGTGATGGTGAAGTTAGCCGGTGTAGTATTCGTCGGCGTACCCGAGATCACCCCGGCAGCGCTCAGGCTCAGGCCGCTGGGCAGTGCGCCGCTGGTGACCGCGAAGCTGTAAGGCGCCGTACCGCCACTGGCGCTCACGGCTTGGCTGTAGGGTGCACCATAGTTGCCATTGGGTAGGGTCGCCGGTGCCAGGCTGATGCTCGGTGCAGCGATGTTTACCGTGTAGCTGTTGCTGCCGGTGGCACCGTACTGGTCGGTGCTGCTGATGCTGAAGTTAAAAGTGCCGCTGCCGCTTGGGGTGCCGCTGAACACGCCAGCACTGGAGAACGCTACTCCTGGCGGCAGCGTGCCGGAGACCAGCGCATAAGTGTACGGCGCAGTACCGGCGTCGCTGGCCAAGGTCTGGTTGTAGGCACTGCCGGCGGTACCGCTCGGCAGGCTGGCCGGGGTGATCGCCAGTGTCGGCTTCGATACCGTGAGGGTCACGCTGGCCGGCGTCGAAGTACCAGAGGCGTTGGTGGCGGTGTAGGTGAAAGTATCGGCGCCCGAGTAGCCGGCCGTTGGCGTGTAGGTGATGGTAGTGCCGCTGGCGACTGCCGTGCCGTGGCTGGCATTGCTGGCAACCGCCACCGAGGTGGCGGCACCGCCACTGAGGTTCAGGGTGATTGGGTTGCTTATGGTGTTTGCCATCACGGTGAGGCTGACGTTGCCGGCCACTGGTGCGGGCGTGTCGATCGTGACGCTATAGGCCCGCGCGCCGGTAAAGGTGAGGCTGTCGGTAGCGGTGATGGTGAAGTTAGCCGGTGTGGTATTCGTCGGCGTACCCGAGATCACCCCGGCAGCGCTCAGGCTCAGGCCGCTGGGCAGTGCGCCGCTGGTGACCGCGAAGCTGTAAGGCGCCGTACCGCCACTGGCGCTTAACGTCTGGCTGTAGGCCACACCCAGCACGGGCTCAGGGAGGGTGGTCGGGCCGACACTGACAGTGGGGGCATTGATGATGAGCGTATAGGCAGTTGAGATGGTCTGCAGGTTGGCATCGCTGGCTTGCACCGTGAAACTGGTGGAGCCGGAGGCGGTAGGCACACCGCTCAGCGTGCCGGTGGAAGAAAGGCTGAGGCCACTGGGTAAAGCTCCGCTGGTGATGGCGTAGCTGTACGGCGCGATACCCCCGCTGGCGGTGAAGGTCTGGTTGTAAGAGCTGCCAGCGTTGCCATTGGGCAGGCTGGCCGGTATTAGGGACTGGGTCGGGCTGGCGATGACGATGGTGTACGCCTGTTGGCCACTGAACAGGTTGCCATCGGTGGCTTGCAGGGTGAAGGTGTAAGAGCCTGGCGCGCTGGGTGTGCCGGCCAAGGCGCCGCCGGATGCCAGGGCCAGCCCAGTCGGCAGGCTGCCCGCAACGACGCTGTAGGTGTAGCTGCCGTTACCGCCGCTGGCGCTCACGGCTTGGCTGTACGGTGCACCATAATTGCCATTGGGCAGGGTCGCCGGTGCCAGGCTGATGCTCGGTGCAGCGATGGTAACGGTGTAGCTGTTGCTGCCGGTGGCACCGTACTGGTCGGTGCTGCTGATGCTGAAGTTAAAAGTGCCGCTGCCGCTTGGGGTGCCGCTGAACACGCCAGCACTGGAGAACGTTACTCCTGGCGGCAGCGTGCCGGAGACCAGCGCATAAGTGTACGGCGCAGTACCGGCGTCGCTGGCCAAGGTCTGGTTGTAGGCACTGCCGGCGGTACCGCTCGGCAGGCTGGCCGGGGTGATCGCCAGTGTCGGCTTCGACACCGTGAGGGTCACGCTGGCCGGCGTCGAAGTACCAGAGGCGTTGGTGGCGGTGTAGGTGAAGGTATCGGCGCCCGAGTAGCCGGCCGTTGGCGTGTAGGTGATGGTAGTGCCGCTGGCGACTGCCGTGCCGTGGCTGGCATTGCTGGCAACCGCCACCGAGGTGGCGGCACCGCCGCTGAGGTTCAGGGTGATTGGGTTGCTGGTGCTGTTGGCGGCCACCGTGGCGCTGACAGCGCCGGCAGTGGGGGGGGCGAGGTAGGTGTACTGGCTGGCACTGCTGGTTAGCGAGGTGCCGCCTGCCGTAGATACCGTCACGTCGACGACGCCAGCGGTGTGACCGGGCGCTGTCGCGGTGATCTGGGTGCTGCTGTTGACCGTGAACGCGGTGGCCGGTGTGGTACCGAATTTCACTCCCGTAACGCTTGTGAATCCACTACCCGTAATGATTACGCTGTTGGCGCCACTGGTACTGCCCGATGAAGGGGACAGAGCGGTCACGCTTGGGCCGGCGCCGGTGATGGTGATGCTGTAGTTCGCCACTTCCATGGTGAAGCGGTCGTACACCAGAACACTGAAGTTGTAGGTGCCCGGTGCTACGTTCGTGATGCCGTGGATGGTCGTGGTGGTGCTGTTGTCCGACTCATCGATGACCAGGCCGGTGGGCAGGCAGTTGGTCCCGCCGGCGTTACAGTCATACCACCCAGTCATCGGTAAGGTCCCGCCGCTCACGCTCAAGCCAATGCTCAGGTTCTGGCCTGGCGCGTAGCTGCCCAGGTTCGTGCCGCTAGGCGGAGAGAAGGTCATAGCGCCGGCCTGGGCGGGTAGGAGCGACGCCAGGGCCAGCAGCCACAGGAAGCAGAACAGGCTATACAGCCGGGGGCGGGGGAACACGCGTGGGCGGGTCATGGGGACATCCTGCCGTTGGCCGATCATCGATCGGCTGAGGTCCTAGAGAGAATCAGGCTGGCATGGCCAGCGATCGTTGGTTGCCGATGAGTGGCAGGAGGGCTAACTGTCCATGTACGTGTTCCGTCGCGTGGGTCGCTCAAGGGTGTGCGGTTGAGGGTTGTCGACGCATCTGAAGGTACAGGCCCTGGTCGGCACAGACCTCGAAGCCCAGGCGCAGGTAAAGCGCCTGGGCCGGGTTGGTCAGGTCAACACTGAGGGTGCACGCTTTGCAGAGGCCGTCACACAGTGTCAGTACTGCGTCCAGCACGGCGCTGCCGATGCCCAGGCCCTGCCAGGCAGGTAGCAGTGCGATGTCGACCACCCGCATGTCAGTTTCGCTTTCATTCAGGCAGAGCCGGCCAATCGCCTGGCCAGCCTGTTCGATGATCAGGAAGTGGGCCATCGGGTAGTGCTGGGCATAGTGGCGGCCTTGCAGGTCGGCCTGGGCATGCAGGAATGCCTCGCGCTGCGCATCGCTCCACGGTGCGGCGGCAAACTCGGCCGCACGCCGGGCAACGAACAGGGCTCGCAGCAGGCCGCCGTCGGTCTCGGCCTGCTGGCGCAGGTCGAGACCGAGGCAGGCATGGCGCTGGAGGTACTCGGTCAGCAGCTCGCCACTCATTGTCTTTGCGGGTAAATGCCGTCTTGGCATATGCAATAGGCCAAGGTCAGGTAGGGCTGCATGAGCGAGCGCTGACCGCCGCCAGTGTTGCTGCCGCTCTGGCCGATAGTCTCGGCGGCCAGGGTGAACTCTGCGTTGCCCGCGGTTGCGCTGTACAACAATGTGTTACGCGGCTGCGCAAGGTAGGTCTGGTTGGTCGGTATGTCCACGCCCGAGGCGAAATCAGTGCCAGGCTGGGCATTGAGGGTATGGGTATGCGGGGCGAAGTTGTCATAGGTCAGCGTTACTGCGTCGGCACCTACGCCACTGTTGAGCGGGCGCGAGGTCAGGCTCGGGTTTGCGCCCATGCCCATGGCTACCCGGCCGTTGAGGTCGGGCAGGTTGAACTTGGTAGTGTCGCCGCCGTACTTGTTGCCGATCACCGAGTACAGCGCAGGGAATGACTGGACCGCTTGCGACGATCCGTCACACAGCAGCCAGCCGCTGGGAATGAAAGCGTAGGGGAAGAGCCTGATTTCGCCGGTGAATGCGTCCATGAACGATTTTCCTGGAAGTGTGCGGGCAAGTGCGCGGCGTCAGCCTTGGCTCGGGTAGAGCCCAGCGACAGCGATGATGTAGTTGATGGCGCGTGACGCCATCATATTGTCGTGGGACAAGCCTTTGCCGCCTGTCGTTACCAGCGCGCCCGGGTTCAACGTCACGGGCGCAGTGGTGCTGGTGCTGTACAGGCCCCTGACCTGGCCGTCCTTGGTGAAAGCACCGAATGTACGGATATTCTTTTGCGTGTTGTCGGCTGGCGCCGCGCTATCGGCAGGCGAATTGGTGACGTAGAACGCGTGGCTATGGGCGGGAGTATTGGAAGTAGTCAAGGCGACTTGCTCGGTGCCCGGAATTTGTCCGATCGTTCGAGGTGTCAGGCTTTTTTTCGTCTCATCAATGCCCGTGCCGGTGCCAACGGCGACCCGGCCACGCAGGTCGGGAACGCCGAAGGTATGCCGGCCGTCGCCGCCATAGGTAGTGCCGACCAGCGAATAGAATGCCTGATAGTCGTTGATCTGCAGCAGCCTGCCGTCACACGGAACCCAGTCGACAGGTGGGAAGTCGCCCGCGAACATCCGGATTTCCCCGATGAAGTAGTCAGTCATGGCTTGCCCCTTTGAAGGTTGTGATCGTTTAGTACTGGCGCATCGGGTAGGCACCCTGAGTCGCGATGCAGTAGCTCAGGCAGAGAGAGGGCTGCATGTTGGGCACCGGCGTCTGTGCCGTAGTGCCGACGGTATTGGAGTTAAGGGCCACCAGCTTGGTTTTATCAGCGGTGACGTAGGTCGGTTGCACTGGGGTGGAATTTGCGTTGGCGTTGGTTCCCGGATAGCGGCCCTGCGGCCCGCTATTGCCCATGCTGTTATTGCTCACCTGAACGGTGTGGCTGTGGGCGAAGAGTGCAGAGGCCGGCACCATGACCTCCTCTGCTCCACCTATCTGGGCCATCGGGCGAACAGTGCCGGCCGCAGGATTATTATTGATGCCCACGGCGACCCGCCCGCGCAGGTCGGGCAGGCCGAAGGTGTTCCTACCGTCGCCGCCGTACTGTACGCCCAGCAGCGAGTACAGTGCTGCGTAGGTCTGGATCGGCAACAATCGGCCATCGCAAGGCAGCCAGTACCTGGGAATGACAGTCCAACTGAACAGGCGGATTTCGCCCAGGAAGTTATCCATGCTTTCAAGTCTCCGTTTACTCGTACTGCGCGCACTAGGAATACCCGCCTCGAGGCGCGAGGCAGGCGATACGTACTTCGAAACAGATGAATAAGCTAGTTACCGCTTTGGCTGGAAAGCCGACATCGACGATCTGGTCGTGTGGGGAGTAATCCTTCCTTGGTTACCGGGCAGTGGCGTATGTAGGGCCGCAGGGGCATGTGTGCGGGCGCCCCTGGAATGAGTGGATCCTAACGCGGCGTAGTGGGTAAATGCCATCATTTTGTAAGGGTAAGAGTACTTGAATTTTAAAACGACTGTTTCAGGAGGCGTCGTTGATAATCACCGGTCGTCATTATTCAGAAGGACTCGTTTTTGCAGGTGTCGTCAAATGGCTCAAACACCTCCGTTGCCACCGAACGCATCATGTTTACAAATCCTTCTTGAAGCTCGCGGCGGTAATGCTCACGGATAAGCCGCGCAGGGGAGCAGAACCAGCATCGCGCTGATGCTGATTGGGAGGGCCAGGTAGAACGTCCAGGGAAAGATGGCCAGCGGGATGATCGTTCCGCGGGCCTTGCGGTAGAGGTAGCTCGACTCTCGTCCCACGCCGAACCGCCGCAGATCACGGCGAGCCAGGCCATCGACCAGGCCGGTGAACGCGGCCATGGCGGACAGCGGAATGCCCGCCCCGCCGCTTTGTTCACCATCGGGATGAACTCGTCCCCGATCAGCTCGTTGAATTCGTCGGCGTGCAGGTTGATGTGAACCTTGCCCCCGGCCATGTGGCCTGGCTCAGCGAACGGCAGATGACGCTGATCTCATTGGCTCGATTCTCCTGACCGGAGCACGTCATCATCTGGAGGTAATCAGCGAGGATGAGGCACGGTTTGCCGAAGCGGCGGCTGGCTCGTCGGACCTTGGCCCGATGGCTGTGGTGTCAGGCTTGCGGTGTTATCAATGACAAGCCGGTCCCCATAACCCTTCAGGATGTGCACGGCGTTGGGTCGAATCCTATACGACCCACCCTATGCAGTAACACAAAGCCCGCAACCAGCAATGGTCGCGGGCTTTGTCGTTCTGGGCCTTGTAGAACGGCAAAGGCCCACACCCTCAAAGGCTGCGGGCCTGGCCAATCAGCACAGCTTCAGTTCGAAGAAGTTGTACTTGCCGCCGTTGCTGCCCCAGCTCACATGCAAGATCGAGCCTTGGCCATAGTTAACGACGCTGGCATCGGCGTGGTAGCCAAAAGCTGAAATGCCACCACTGACCTGTTCCAGTTCGTCATCGTCGAGTGTGCGCAGGTTTTCAAGTTCGGTATTCACGGATGAGTCCTCTTCAAGTTGTGTTGTTCCGTCACCGGCAAAGCGTTTACCGGACCTGGCAAATCATGTGAAGGGGCTGCCGCTTGAAGCAATAGCACGGGTGACCTAGTGTCCTAGTGCCACAATGTGATGCCGTTCTCGCTGCGTCGCGCACTAGTGCATCTGTACTAGTGCCCGTTGTGACTGGCTTGATTAGTCTGGCCTGGCCCGATGCCGGACTTGCTGCGGGCGATTTCGCAACTGCCAGTAGTAGGCCAGGGAATGCTATTTCGTAAGGAAGCACTGCAATCAGGGGCCCGCAACGACCTGGGCAGCGTGATATTGGTATCGCCACCCTCCTTGCGCATCGCCAGCGCCTGTGCGCTGCTGTTCTGCATTGCCGTAGGCCTGTTCATCACCTTTGCCAGCTACACGCGGCGTGAAGCCGTGAGCGGCGTGCTGGTGCCCGAGGCCGGAGTGATCAAGGTCTTCGCCCCGCAGATTGGAGTGGTGCAGGACCTTCAGATCAGCGATGGCGAGCACGTCAAGGCGGGACAGGTCCTGTTGACCCTGGCCAGTGACACCCGCAACGGTGAGGCAGCTGCCAACCAGGATGCCATCAGTCGCCTGCTTGCCAGGCGCAACAACAGCCTGGCCGACGAAATTGCCGAAACCCGCGTGCTCCACCAGCAAGAACGTGAGGGCAAGACCCGTCGCCTCGGCATGCTGGAAGGTGAACAGGAAAAAGTCTCCGCGCAGATTGCCCTGACTCGCCAGCGCCTGGCGCTGGCCCAAGGGATCGCCGAACGCTACGCCGAGCTGCAACGTCAGGACTTCGTTTCCCGTGACCTGCTCCAGGCCCGCCAGGATGCCGTGCTGGAAATGCGCCTGCGCGCTGAAGAACTGAACCGCTCGCTGCTGGCCCTGCGCAACGAAAGCGCCGCGTTGCGCGCCGAACTTGCCGAATTGCCTTACCAGCAGACCAAGCAGATGGCGGAGCTGCAGCGCCGGCTGCTGGAGAGCCAGAGCAGCCTGCTGGAAAGCGAGGTCAAGCGCCAAGTGATGATCACCGCCCCGGTGGCCGGGGAGGTGGCGGCGCTAGGCGTGGTCAACGGGGCGCGCGCCGATACCGGCCGCCCGCTGCTTAGCCTGGTACCGCAGGACAGCCGCCTTTATGCGGAGCTCCATGTGCCCAGCCGCTCGGCCGGCTTCGTGCGGCCAGGGAATGCGGTGCTGCTGCGCTACCAGGCCTTCCCCTACCAGCATTTTGGCCTGGCCCGCGGTACCGTCGCCTCGGTTTCCCGCAGCGCCATGCCGGCTGACGAGGTCATGAGCGTTGGCGTGCCCTCCGAGGCGTTGCGCGAACAAGGGCCGCTGTATCGGGTCAAGGTCACGCTGGAGCGGCAAAGTCTGTTCGCCCGCGGCGGTGAAGAACCCCTGCGCTCCGGCATGCAGCTGGACGCGGACATCATGCTGGAGGAGTTGCCGCTCTACGAATGGTTGCTCGAGCCCCTGCGCGGCATAGGAAAACGCTTGTGAGCCTTTACCATTCCCTTAGCTTTGGCATCGGCCGCAAGCTGCCTGTGATGCTGCAGGTCGAGGCTGCCGAATGTGGCCAGGCCTGCCTGGCGATGGTTGCCGCCTATCACGGCCAGGTGCATGACATGCAGGGCCTGCGCCAGAAGCTCGCGCCTTCCATGAAGGGGGCCACGCTCAAGCAACTGATGGCCATGGCCGGTCACTTGGGCCTGGCCACGCGACCGCTGCGTCTGGAGCTGGAGGCACTGCCGCAATTGCGTCTGCCGTGCATACTGCACTGGGAGTTCAATCACTTCGTGGTGCTCAAGGAGGTCGGCCCGCGGGGCGTGGTTATCCATGACCCGGCGCGCGGGGTGTGCAAGCTTGGCCTCGAAGAGGTCTCCAGGGCCTTCACTGGCGTCGCCCTGGAGCTATGGCCTCACAGCGATTTCCAGCCAGGCGTGGTGAAGACGCGGCTGTCCCTGCGGCGCTTGCTGGGCAAGGTCGAGGGATTTGGCGGCGTATTCGCCCAGATATTGGCGCTGGGCCTGGCGTTGGAGCTGTGCACGGTGCTGGCGCCGTTCTTCATGCAGACGGTGATCGACAAAGTGCTGGTCAGCGCCGATCGTGACCTGCTGGCGGTGCTGGCCATCGGCTTCGGCCTGATGCTGCTGGCCCAGCAGGTGCTGTCGCTGGGGCGTTCGTGGGCCTTGATGTACCTGGGTACGCTGCTTGGCAGCCAGTGGCAGATCAATGTCTTCAACCACCTGGTACGCCTGCCGGTGGCGTTCTTCGAGCGGCGCCATCTGGGCGATATCATTTCTCGCTTCAGTTCGCTCAAGGCTATCCAGCGCACCCTCACCACCTCGTTCATCGAAGCCCTGCTCGATGGCCTGATGACCGTGGTCACGCTGGCCCTGATGTTTCTCTACAGCCCGCCGTTGGCGTTCATTGCGGTGTTTGCCATGCTGCTCTACGGGTTGGCGCGCTGGGCCTGGTTCGGGCCGCTGCGACGGGCCAGCGAAGATGAACTGGTGCATGCAGCCAGGCAGCAGAGCCATTTTCTCGAAACCATGCGCGGCGTGCGCACGCTGAAGCTGTTCGCTCATCAGGAGCAGCGCGCGACGACCTGGAGTGGCCTGCTGATCGACGAGATCAATGCCGGTTTGCGGCCGCAGAAGCTGCAACTGCTGTACCGCGCCTTCAACGGTTTGCTGTTCGGCCTGGTGACCCTGCTGGTGATCTGGCTGGGCGCCCGGCAGGTGATGGACGGTGCGCTCAGCGCCGGCATGCTGATCGCTTTCAGTGCCTACAAGGACCAGTTCAACAGCCGCGTGTCCGGGCTGATCGACAAGCTGGTCGACGTGGTGATGCTGCGCCTGCATGGTGAGCGCCTGTCGGACATTGTGCTGGAGGCCGCCGAACCGCAGTCACCGCCATTGCCGGAGGCAGACGCAGGGCCGGTGCCGCGCCTGGAAGTGCGTCAGCTGAGGTTCCGCTATAACGCCTACGAGCCGTGGGTACTGGACGGCGTTTCGCTGGTCATCGAACCGGGTGAGTCGCTGGCCATCGTCGGCCCTTCAGGTTGCGGCAAAAGTACGCTGTTGAACGTGATGCTGGGCATCCTCGTACCGGTGGAAGGGCAGGTACTGCTCGATGGCGAGCCCATCGACGCCCGCTCGATAGGCCGGCTGCGCCGGATCAGCGCCACGGTGCTGCAGGACGACGTGCTGTTCGCCGGCTCGATCGCCGACAACATCAGCTTTTTCGCCACCGACGCCGACCCGGCCTGGATCGAACAGTGTGCACGCCTGGCTGCCGTGCATGACGACATCGCGCGCATGCCGATGGCCTACAACACGCTGGTCGGCGACATGGGTGCAGTGCTCTCCGGCGGGCAGAAGCAGCGTATCCTGTTGGCCCGCGCGCTGTACCGCCGCCCGAAGCTGCTGTTCCTCGACGAAGCCACCAGCCACCTGGACATCCAGCGCGAGGCGGCAGTCAACCAGGCGCTGGAAGCGCTGCACATAACCCGCGTGATCGTCGCCCATCGGCCGGATACCATCCGCTCGGCCCAGCGGGTGGTGGCGCTGCTCGACGGGCGGCTGACGAGCGCATCATGAAGCGCCGCGCAATGCTGGCCATGCTGCTTTGTCTGTGCGGCCTTCAGGGCCAGGCCGCGCAGCCCCTGCAAGCCTGCCCCGGGCCATGGCCTGCCGACCAGCCGCTGTCCTTGTCCCGCGCCGTGGCCATGGCCTTGTGCGCCGACCCCGAGCTGCAGGCCGCCTGGCGTACGGAATTGAGCAACCAGGCCAGCATGGAGGCCGAACGCTCGGCCTACTGGCCGACCTTGCAGGGGCAGGCGAACAGTGGCCGGGCCAACCGCAAAACGCGCTATGACGGTTTTCCCGAAGCCAACTCCAGCCTCGACGCCCGGACCAGCGGCTATGGGCTGAGCCTCAACTGGGTGCTGTACGACTTCGGCCTGCGCGACGCCAGGGTGGAAAGCGCCCGCCAGTTGCTCAATGCGGCCAGCAGCAGTCGGGTGGAAAAGATCCAGCAGGTGGTACTCGGCACCAGCAAGGCGTTCTACCAGGTGCAGGCCAGCATTGCCTTGCTCGAAGCCCGGCGCAGCATCGAGGCGCTGGCGGCCGACAGCTTGCGGGTGACCACCGCTAAGCACCAGGCCGGGGCAGGGGAGCGCGCTGATCGCTTGCAGGCACAGACCACCTTCGAGCAGGCGCAGTTGGAGCGGGTGTTGGCCGAAGGTGACCTGGCCATTGCCCGCGGTGCGCTGGCCAGCGCTTTGAACCTGTCGCCTTCCGCGCCGCTGCGCCTGGAAGCACTGGACGAGCCGCAGGGCCAGGAAGCGCGCTTCATGCAAAGTGTCGATGCGTTGATGGAGCAGGCCCGGCAGACCCACCCGTCAGTGGACAGCGCTCGCGCCCAATGGGCCTCCAGCCTGGCCAAGGCCGAGGCGGAGCGGGCCCAGGGGCGGCCGACTATCTCGCTGTACAGCGACTACCGGCATGAGGATACGCCGGTCGAACAGGTGGCCTCGCGGCAGCAGATCGAAACCTGGACCGTGGGCGTGCAGGTCAGCGTGCCGATCTTCGATGGCTTTCTGGCCCGCCGCCGGGCGCGGGCGGCCGAGGCGGAAGCGGCGGCGCGGGAGCAGGACCTGTACGGTGCGCAGCGGGCCATCGCCCTGAGTGTCTGGCGCAGCCGCCAATCCCTGGAGGCGCGCACCCAGGCGCTGGTCATCAGCCGCCGGCTGGTCGCCAGTGCCCGTCAGTCGCACCGGGTGGCGCTGGGGCGGTACAAGGCCGGTGTCGGCAGCATCATCGAGCTGCTCAATGCCCAGAACGATCTGGCCAACGCGCAGCAACGGCGGGTCGCGTCGGTGGTCGACTGGTACACCGCGCGCCTGCAACTAGCTGCTGACCTCGGCCAGCTGGACGGCCGCGAGTATTGACGCGGGGGTTACTCCGCCCAGGCCGGGTCACCGGTGAACACCACGGTGATCCAGCGATCCGGGCCTTCGCCGCCGACTGCCTCGCCGACTTCGTCGCGCAAGGCATCCCACTCGGCGATCGAGCGCGGCGGCATGTCCGCCGGCACGATGAAATAGAGTTCGATCTCGCGTGAGCGCCCGACCTTGGCCACGTAGGCCTTGTAGGACTTCAAGCCGTGCCTGGCGACGAACTGTCGGGCGATGGTGTCGACATGCAGCTTGAGGTCGCCCGGTGTCACCAAAAAAATCTCTGACAGCGCCTGACGCACCACCGACAGCGGCAGCGGAATGATCACCAGGCAGACCAGTGCCAGTACCGCCGGGTCGATGTACGGCGATACCCACTCCCATTTCGTGCCCTGCACGGCGTAACCAAAGCAGAAGGCAATCAACAGGGCGGCGGTGATGCTGGCCGACATCACCCAGCCTTTGACGTCCATGCGCACGAAGTCTGACTTGAGCTTGCGGTTGGCGCGATGTTCCACCACGGCGATGGTCGCGCAGGCGACCACGGTCAGCAGCGCATAGACCATGGCGATGCCGAACTCCAGGTGGCGGCCGCCTTGCAGCAGGCTGCTGACTGCGTTGATCAGCGCGTAGATGGCGACGCCGCTGAGCAGGATGCCATTGAGTGCCAGGACCATCGGCTCCAGGTGCCAGAAGCCCATGGTGAAGCGCTCGCGCAGCTTGCGCGAGAGTTGCAGGCTGGTGGCGTGCGAGGTGATCAGTTTGACCACCACCAGCGACAGGCCGCTCATGCTGGCGTCGACCAGCGAATAGACGCCGTCGAAGACGATCGAGAAAGAGCCGGAGGCCAGGCCGAAGCCGATACCGATGGTGGCGATGAACAAGGTAACGGCGATCGAGGTGCGTAACAGGCCCTGTTCGCTGGTGATATCGAAGAAGGAAGAACGGGTTGCGGTTTGCATGGGGTGTGCTCGGTAAATAGCGATGTTTCTATGTTGGCTGTGCTGGCCCCTTCGCGGGTGAACCCGCTCCCACAGATACAGCGCAGCTCGCTGGGCGATATTCCTGTGGGAGCGGGCAGAGGCCCTTACAGGCTAGACGCGAAACTGTTCCATCAATGCCTGCTGTTGATTCGCCAGGCGATTTAGCGCCTGGCTGATGCGTGCCGATTCATCCGCCTGGCCTGAGAGCGATTCGGTCACGTCGCGAATCCCGGCCACATTGCGGTTCACTTCCTCGGCCACCGCGCTCTGCTCCTCGGCCGCCGAGGCAATCTGCAGGTTCATGTCGCTGATCACCGCCACGGCTTCGCCGATGCGCTCCAGTGCGGGCAGCGCCTGCTCCATGCGCGTGGCGCTGGCCTGAGCCTGGCGCTGGCCTTCATGCATGGCGCCAACCACGTCCTGGGTGCCTTGCTGTAGCCCTTCGATCACTTGGCGGATCTCTTCCACCGACACCTGGGTGCGCTGGGCCAGGCTGCGCACTTCATCGGCGACCACGGCAAAGCCACGCCCGGCCTCGCCTGCGCGAGCGGCTTCGATGGCGGCATTGAGGGCCAGCAGGTTGGTCTGCTCGGCAATTGCGCGGATCACCTCAAGCACCGAGCCGATCTGCTCGCTGCGCTGCTCCAGCGCTCGGGCCTCGCCCATGGCGGCGTCCATGCCGATGGCCAGTTGGTCGATGCTCTGGCGGGTGCTGGCGATCAACTGCAAGCCTTCACGGCTGGCCTGATCGGCGCCGCGTGCAGCCTGGGCGGCCTGGGCCGCGTTGTGGGCGACATCCTGGGCGGTGGCGCTCATTTCGTTGGCGGCGGTGGCGACCTGTTCGATTTCCCGCTGCTGTTGCTGCATGCCATTGCTGGTCTGGCTGGCAATAGCGGCGGATTGGTCGGCGGTGCCGCGGGCTTCGAGCAGCGAGCCTTTGACCTGGGCGATCACCGGCTGGAGCTTGTCGAGGAAGCGGTTGAACCAGCCTGTCAGCTGGCCCAGTTCGTCCTGACGGGCGTAGTCCAGGCGACGGGTCAGGTCGCCTTCACCACTGGCGATGTCTTTCAGCCGGTCGGCCACGGCGAGGATCGGCCGGGTCACGCCCCGCGCCGTCAGCCAGACCAGCAGCAGGCCGATGATGGCGGCGCCCAGGCCGATCAGCAGGCTGGTCAGGTTGGCGCTCTGGTTATGAGCGTCCAGGCGCTGGTTGAGGGCCAGGGCCGGCGCTTGCAGCACTGCCTCAGGCAGCTCCAGTTGCACCTGCCACGGGGTGGCGTCGGGGATCGGCGCGAACGGCCGGGTGACGCGCAGCAGGCCCTGGTCCACTTCTTTGTCCAGCGGCTGGCCCAGCTTGCTGGCGTCACGGCTATGCCCGGCGAGCAGGCCGGCAGCGCTGACGATGCTGACCTGGCCCTGGCCATCGAACAGCTCCTGGCGGCCATCCAGGCTCAGTTGCTGGAGGTTATCCAGGCCGATGTCCAGACCGACCACGCCCACCACCTTGCCGTTTTCCAGCAGGGGCAGGGCGATGCTGGTCATCAGCACCTGGTGGCCGTTGACCTCGTCGAGGTAGGGTTCGAGCACGCAGGCCCGGGTGGTTTCCTGCGGGCAGGTCAGCCAGCGGTTCCTGGCCAGGCCATTGGTGCCAGGGCTATTGTCGTTCAGCATCGATTCGGGCATCGCCTCAAGGTCCAGGGTGCCTGGGCGAGGTTGCGACCAATACAATGAGAAGCGCCCGCTTTCGTTGCTGCCGCTGGTCTCCTGGCCGATGAACTGGTTATCCAGATGGTCGAGCGCATTGGGCTGGAACACCAGGTACAGGCCGATCACGTCCGGGTTGCCGGCCAGGCTGGCATGGGCCTGGCGGGTCAATTCGGCGCGCAGGTCGGTGCCGCCCTTGGCCTTGAGCACCTGTACCAGGCGAGCGAAGCCGTTACCGTACTGGTAGGCGTCCATGAAGTAGCGCTGAATGCGCAGCGCCTGGGTTTCGGCGTGGGCCTGCAGGCGCAGGCGCGCACTGTGTTCGAGCATTTCGGTACTGGCCTGGTTGACCAGCGCTGCGCTGCGCCGCGACTGGGCGAGTGAGCTGGCGACCAGCAAGGCGACGATGACCAGCAGGCAGAGGCCGGCGAGCAGGGTGATTTTCCACTGGATGGACAGGCGACGCAGCAGCATGAGGACTTTCCTTATCGGGCAACAACAACGCCCGCGTTCAGGCGCGGGCGTTGTCGGTGGCTGGAGTCAATCAGCGACGTAGTTCGGTGGCGAGACCCGGAAGGCCTTGGTCAGCCACGCCAGGTGCAGCAGCCCCGCCAGTGCCCAGAGGCCGCCGAAGATCAACGAGTTCTCGTTGAGGTCGAGCCAGAGCTTGGCGATGATGCAGAAGCCGATGGTCGGCAGCACCAGGTACTTCATCTTGTTGGCCAGCCCCTGGCGATTGCCCTCGCGCAGGTAGCAGTGGCTGATCACCGACAAGTTGACGAAGCTGAACGCGACCAGGGCGCCGAAGTTGATGATCGAGGTGGCGGTGACCAGGTCGAAGAAGATTGCCGAGAGGGCGATCACGCCGACCACGGCGATGTTCACGATTGGCGTCTTGTAGCGCGGGTGCAGGCGGGCGAACACGCCGCTCGGGATCACATTGTCGCGGCCCATCACATACAGCAGGCGCGATACGCTGGTCTGCGAAGCCAGGCCCGAGGCGATGGTGTTGATCACCGTGCAGGCGATGAAAACCGACTGGAACAGCTTGCCACCGACATACAAGGCGATTTCCGGCAATGCTGCTTCCGGGTCGTGGAAGCGTGCGTTGGTCGGGAAGTAGGCCTGCATGAAGTACGACACGGCGATGAACACCACGCCACCGATCAGGGCGGTGAGGAAGATCGCCCGCGGGATGATCTTGCCTGGCTCCTTGGTTTCTTCGGACAGGCAGGTCACTGCGTCGAAGCCCAGGAACGAGAAGCACAGGATGGTTGCACCGGCAGCCAGGGCGCTGAGTTGCGTCTGCGAGTCGGCGAACGGGATCAGGCTCCAGGTGCTCCCCAGCCCCTCGCCCTGACCCAGGCCGCGAATGCACAGGTAGATGAACACCGACATGATCATCAGCTGCACCACCACGAACAACAGGTTGAAGTGCGCGACCAGATTGATACTGCGCATGTTGATCAGGCTGATCAGGGTGACGAAGCCGGCCACCCACATCCACGCCGGCACTTCAGGGAACATCGCCGAAAGGTAGAGCTTGGCCAGCAGGGCGTTGACCATGGGCAGCAAGAGGTAGTCCAGCAGCGAAGACCAGCCGACCAGGAAGCCAACGTGCGGGTTGATGGCGCGTTGGGTGTAGGTATAGGCGGAGCCGGACTGCGGGAACCGGCGTACCAGTGTGCCGTAGCTCACAGCGGTGAACAGAACGCCGGCCAGGGCCAGCAGATAGGCACTGGGAACGTGGCCGTTGGTAACGCCGGACACGATGCCGAACGTGTCGAACACGGTCATCGGCGTGAGGTACGCCAGACCGATGATGACCACGTGCCAGAGGCGCAGGGATTTACGGAATTGGCCGTTGCCGGTGGCGTTGTGGTCATGCTGCATGCTGGTGTGGCTCCATGTTGTTCACCTTTTTGTTTGGAGCAGAGATAGGCGCGGGCTAGGCGCCGACGTCAGGCTTGCAGTGCCTTGGCGAGGAGGTTGAAGCGTGCGGGCAGGGGCATCCGAGCATCATGACGGCGCGACTTTTTCTTCTTCGTGGATCGGGCGCTGAGCGAGGTGGTGAAAATAAAAAACGATTGGTAGGGAGGCGTCAAGTTAAACATGACAAGATGTTGCGAAATTGAAATATTTATTAGGTAAACACCCTGAATGTTCGATTTTTGCGCGTTTTTTTGCGGTTTCGAGCGAGCTCGATGTTCGTAAAAATGAACGATTGTCGGACGCTTCGCAAATTCATCCTTTCTGCCTTGAGGCCGTCACTCGTCTGGCGCGGCAATGATATCCTTTTGCACCCCTCGCAGCCGATTGGCTGCGAATCTGCCCATATGGACATCGATCGGTTCTATTCATGAAGAAATCAGTAGGCATTCTTTGCGGCCTGGCCATCGCCATCGCCGTCGTGACCACCGCTGGCGCCTGGTACACCGGCAAGCAACTGCCGGGGGAGCTGGAAAACGCTGTCAGCCGCAGCAACGAACAGCTCAAAAAAGCCCTGGTCAATCATGGCGGCAGCATGACGGTTGAGCTGGTATCCCTCGATCAGCATCTGTTCAGCAGCACGGCGCAGTATCGGCTCAAGGCCAAGGACATCAACCTCGGCCATGGCGAAGTGCTCAGCTTCGACCTGGGCATGACCGACCAGATCGAACACGGCCCGTTCCCATGGTCGCGGGTCAAGGCGCTGCAACTGATGCCCGTGCTGGCCGCCAGCAACAGCAGCTTGCAGAAGGATGACCTGACTGCCCCGTGGTTCGCTGCGGCAGGCGAGCAATCGCCGATCCGCGCGCATACCAGCCTGGGCTTTGCTGGCAACGTCGACAGCACCATCACCGTGGCACCGCTCAAGCACACCGAGGCCAATGGCAGCAGCCTGGACTTCTCCGGCATGACCCTGGAGGTCAGCGGTGATCAGGAAGGCAAGGCGTCGAAATTCCACGGCAGCGCGGATCGCTTCGAGATGAAGCTGGTCGGCGACGACCAGCCGCCAACCACCCTCGAACTCTCGGGCCTGAAGGTTGGCGGCAACCTTACGGCCAGCAAGCACGACGCCGTATACGTCGGCGAGGTCGACATGCTGTTGGCGCAGGCCAGGGCGACCTTGGGTGACAAGCAGCAGGAACTGGTGCTCAAGGGGCTCCAGCAGACTGTCCAGCAGACCCTGGATGGCCCCGACACCGTGGCGGGTCGCGTGGATTATCGGGTGGCTGATATCACCTGGGATGGCCGTGCGGTCGGCAATGTGCAGATGGGCGTGAGCATCAAGTCGCTCAATGCGCCGGCCTTGCAGTCATTGTCGAAGTGGTACCAGGCCCACCTGCCGGAGTTCGAAGCGGCCCAGGCTGCCGGTCAACCGGTGCCGGAAATCCAGATGGATGAGGCGGAAAAAGCCCGGTTCCACGGCGATCTGCAACAGTTGCTGGCCTCCAAGCCCAAGCTGGCGATCGAAAACCTGGCGTTGCGCACTGCCAATGGCGAGAGCCGCTTCGAACTGTCGATGGACTTTTCCAACCCGGCTTCGTTCGACCTGCCGCCAGACCAGCTGAGCAAGCAACTGATCACCGAAGTGAAGAGCAAGCTGACCTTGTCCAAGCCGATGATCGGCGACCTGGCGACCTTGCAGGCGCTGCTGGAAGGGCAGACCGATGCCCAGGCGATTGCCATGCAGTCCGGCCAGGCCGGGGAGATGGTCGGCATGATGGCGCTGCAGAGCGGCCTGGCCACCGTGCAGGGCAACGATGTGGTGTCGAGCCTGCACTATGCCGATGGCATGGTCGATTTCAACGGCAAGAAGATGACCGTCGAAGCGTTCGCCATGTTGCTGGCGGCGCATTTTGCCGCCATGCAACCGCAGGGCTGATGTTCTGCCTGTGCTGGCCTCTTCGCGGCTAAAGCCGCTCCCACAGGGATCACCTCGCGCCTGAGGTCAGCACAGGTCTGTGGGAGCGGCTTTAGCCGCGAAGAGGCCAGCACAGGCATTACAAAAACCGCTTTTGAATTCCCCAGATTGTCTGTAGCCTTCGGCGTCCGATAATAATCCGCGCCCGCAGAGGGCCGTGGCGGCACGCCTGCCGTCCGGCACCCCTAGCCGATCTGCCAGGGCCGGGTGATACACTCGATTTGACGCGCACGCGCGCCTGCAGGTCCAGCGATCATGACCCAGATTTCCGAACGCCTGTTGGTTCAGGCCCACCTTGACGCCAAGCAGCCCAACCCGCTGACCGCCGGGCAGGAGGCCGAATACCGTGCGGCCATCGCTGCCGAGCTGAAAGCCCAGAACGCCGTGCTGGTAGCCCACTATTACTGCGACCCGGTCATCCAGGCGCTGGCTGAAGAGACGGGCGGTTGCGTGTCCGACTCGCTGGAAATGGCCCGCTTCGGCAAGAACCACCCTGCCGAGACGGTGATCGTCGCGGGTGTGCGCTTCATGGGCGAAACCGCCAAGATCCTCACCCCGGAAAAACGCGTGTTGATGCCGACCCTGGAGGCCACCTGTTCGCTCGACCTGGGCTGCCCGGTCGAAGAGTTCTCGGCCTTCTGCGACCAGCACCCCGAGCGTACCGTGGTGGTTTATGCGAATACCTCTGCTGCGGTGAAGGCACGGGCGGACTGGGTGGTGACCTCCAGCTGCGCGCTGGAGATCGTCGAAAGCCTGATGGATAACGGTGAGACCATCATCTGGGGCCCGGACCAGCACCTTGGCCGTTACATCCAGAAGCAGACCGGTGCCGACATGCTGCTGTGGGACGGTGCCTGCATCGTTCACGAAGAGTTCAAGTCGCGCCAGCTGGCCGATATGAAGGCGCTGTACCCGGATGCCGCCATCCTGGTACACCCGGAGTCGCCGGAAGCCGTTATCGAGCTGGCCGACGCGGTGGGCTCGACCAGCCAGCTGATCAAGGCAGCGCAAACCCTGCCGAACAAGACCTTCATCGTCGCCACTGACCGCGGCATCTTCTACAAGATGCAGCAGCTGTGCCCTGACAAGGAATTCGTCGAAGCGCCGACGGCCGGCAACGGCGCGGCCTGCCGCAGCTGCGCGCATTGCCCGTGGATGGCGATGAATACCCTGGAGCGGGTGCTGGATTGCCTGCGGCACGGGAGCAACGAGATCTTCGTTGACCCGGCGCTGGTACCGAAGGCCATCAAGCCGCTGAACCGCATGCTCGACTTTACCCAGGCGGCTCGCCTGAAGCTCTCCGGTAACGCTTGAGATTGCTGGGGCCGCTTTGCGGCCCATTCGCGACACAAGGCCGCTCCTACAGGCGATCGCGTACCCATGCAGAAGCGGCCTTGTGTCGCGAATGGGGCGCAAAGCGGCCCCAGGATCTCAGCGGCCCATCATTTCCTGAACCATGCGCTTCTGTTCCATGATTTCGCGCTGGCGCTGGTCGATCTGCGAAGCCAGCGGGAAGTTGCCGCCCGCCCGCCGCTTGGCGTAGTCCAGCTGCTGTACCGCCTGGTCGAAATCCCCCACCAGCGTGAAGTATTCGGCGCGCGCCCGATGCAGCCCGATGGTATTGCCCGACAACCCGCGCACTTCCGCCATGTCGTACCAGACGTCCGGGTCATCCGGTCGGCTCTTGAGCAGGTCTTCCAGCACCTTCTCGGCCTCGGCGGGCTTGTTCTGCTTCACCAGCAGGTCGGCACGTACCTGTTTCAGCGGGTAGTTGGCCGGGTATAGCCCCTGCATGCGCTCGGCACGTTGCTGTGCGTCGGCCAGGCGGTTGTTGGTGATATCCAGGTCGATCTGCGCCAGATTGTAGGTAATGTCGTTGGGCGCTTTGGCCAGCAATGGCTTGAGGTTTTCTCGCGCTTCGTTGAGCTGGCCACCCTTGATCTGCGCCAGGGCCAGGCCATAGCGGGCGGCATCGAGTTTTGGATCTTCGTCGAGCTGGGCGCGGAAGCGCTTGGCTGCCAGACCTGGGGTGCCCTCGTAAGTGAGTGCCACGCGGGCGCGGATCAGCTGGTAGCGTTGACTGTCCTCGACGCCGCCTTTGGGCGCCTGCTCGGCGCGGTTGCGGGTGTCGGCGATACGCGATTCGGTTACCGGGTGAGTCAACAGGAATTCTGGCGGCTTGGCATCGTAGCGGTACTGGCGCGCCAGGCGCTCGAACATGGTCGGCATGTTGCGCGGGTCGTAGCCGGCCCTTTCCAGGTTCTGGATGCCCACGCGGTCGGCTTCCTGTTCGTTCTGCCGCGAGAAGCGCCGTTGTTCCTGGAGAGCCGCCGCCTGGGTACCGGCGATCATCCCGATGCCGGCATCACCGGCGCCGCCCGCCGCCAGCACGATGCCAGCCAGCAGGGCCGCCATCATCGGCAGTTGCATGCGCTGCTGGGCCTCGACACCGCGGGCGAAGTGGCGTTGCGACAAGTGCGCGAGTTCGTGCGCCAGCACCGAGGCATATTCGCCTTCGGTCTGGGCATTGAGGAACAAGCCGCCGTTGACGCCGACGATGCCGCCCGGCGCGGCAAAGGCGTTGAGTTCGCGGCTGTCGATGAGGATGAATTCCAGGCGTCGGTCCTGCAGCTGGCTGGTTTCGGCCAGGCGGTAGACGGTGGTTTCGACGTAGTCCTTGAGCTGTGGGTCGTTGAGTTGGTTGACCTGGCCGCGCAGCAGGCTCAGCCAGGCGCGGCCAAGGTCGTGCTCCTGCTTGGGTGAAACGATGGCGGAACTGGCGTCGCCCAGTGACGGCAGGTCGTCGGCGTGGCCTGGAAGGGCCATGAGGCAGGCCAGCGCCAGCAGGGTAGGGCGCAGTAGATTCATGCAGAAGCTCGCGTCGATGAAAAGCCTTACTGTAGCCGGGTCGCGCGGAGCCGACCAGTGGCGGTATGCTACCGAGCTTTCCCCAAGACTTTCTGCCTCGCCCTGGAGACGCACCCGATGAGTGACCCCCTGACCTGCGACGCCGAACTCGACGCCAGCGGGCTGAACTGCCCGTTGCCGCTGCTCAAGGCGAAGATGGAACTCAATCGCCTGGCCAGCGGTGCGATCCTCAAAGTCGTCGCCACCGATGCAGGTTCGCAGCGCGACTTCCGCACTTTCGCCAAGCTTGCCGGTCATACCCTGCTGCAAGAAACGGCCGAGGCCGGTACCTATACCTACTGGCTCCGCAAGGCCTGAGCCAACCGAAGGATCGTCAATGTTCAAAGTGCTTCGCGACTGGATAGAGCGCTACTTCTCCGATGAGGAAGCGGTGGTGCTGGCGGTCCTGCTGTTCCTCGCCTTCACCGCAGTGCTCACCCTCGGCGGCATGCTGGCGCCCGTGCTGGCCGGTATGGTCCTGGCGTTCCTGATGCAGGGCCTGGTCAATGCCCTGGAGCGCATGCGGGTGCCGACCCGGTTCGCGGTGATGCTGGTGTTCGCCCTGTTCATGGGGGCGCTGGCGGTGTTCATGCTGGTGCTGGTGCCGCTGCTCTGGCATCAGCTGATTACGCTGTTCAACGAATTGCCGGGGATGCTCGGCAAATGGCAGTCGCTGCTGCTCCTGCTGCCGGAGCGTTATCCGCACCTGGTGTCGGACGAGCAGGTGTTGCATGCGATCGAGTCGGTGCGCGGCGAAATCGGCAAGTTCGGGCAATGGGCGCTGACCTTCTCGCTGTCGAGCCTGCCGCTATTGGTCAACGCGATGATCTACCTGGTGCTGGTGCCAATCCTGGTGTTCTTCTTCCTCAAGGACCGCGAGCTGATCGGGCGCTGGGTCAGTGGTTACCTGCCGCGTCAGCGCACCCTGCTGAACCGCGTGGGTAGCGAGATGAACCGGCAGATCGCCAATTACATTCGCGGCAAGGGCATCGAAATCCTGATCTGCGGGATCGCCACCTACATAGCCTTCATCAGCCTGGGGCTCAATTACGCCGCGTTGCTGGCGCTGCTGGTGGGGTTGTCGGTGGTGGTGCCCTACGTGGGCGCGGTGGTCGTGACCGTGCCGGTGACGTTGATCGCGCTGTTCCAGTGGGGCTGGGGCGACCAGTTCATTTTCCTGATGACGGTGTACGCGATCATCCAGGCGCTGGATGGCAACGTGCTGGTGCCGCTGCTGTTCTCCGAGGCGGTGAGCCTGCACCCGGTGGCGATCATCTGCGCGGTGCTGCTGTTTGGCGGGCTGTGGGGCTTCTGGGGGATCTTCTTTGCGATCCCGCTGGCGACCTTGATCAAGGCTGTGCTGGATGCCTGGCCTCGGCAGGAGCCGAGCGTCTCGCCGATGTTGTGAATGTAACTGGGGCCGCTTTGCGGCCCTTCGCGGGCACGCCCGCTCCCACAGGAATGGCGCCAGCTTTCAACATGTGGGCAAGACAGTTGCTGCCACAGGAATCGTGCAAGTCCTTGTGGGAGCGGGCGTGCCCGCGAAGGGCTGCAAAGCAGCCCCAGTCAAACTCAGGCTTTATTCAAGGCCTGGGCCGCTGCCAGCACGGCATCCACATGCCCCGGTACTTTCACGCCACGCCATTGCTGACGCAGTACGCCATCCTTGTCGATCAGGAACGTGCTGCGATCGACGCCCAGGTATTCCTTGCCATACAGCTTCTTCAGCTTGATCACGTCGAACAGTTGGCACAGGGCCTCGTCCTTGTCGCTGATCAGCTCGAACGGGAAGCCTTGCTTGGCCTTGAAGTTTTCATGCGACTTGATGCCATCGCGTGACACGCCGAACACCACGGTGTTGGCGGCGGCAAAGGCATCATGCTGGTCGCGGAAACCCTGGCCTTCGGTGGTGCAGCCCGGGGTGCTGTCCTTTGGATAGAAGTACACCACGACCTGCTGGCCCTTGAGCTCGGCAAGGCTGACGGTCTGGCCGCTGGTGGCCTGGGCCTGGAAGTCGGCGACGGGTTGGTCGAGAGCTACTGCCATGGTCGGTTTCCTTACATGGGGTTCTGTGGACGCCATGGCTCGATCAGCGCATCGAGGTTCAGGGCATCGGCGAAGTCCAGGAACTGGTCGCGCAGCCAGCTGATCTGCGTGCCAGCCGGCAGGATCACGGTGAACTGGGCGTTGAGCATGCTGCTGCCAGTCTGCGGCGCCAGGTAGGTATCGCAGGTCATGGCTTCGAGCTCGACGCGGTGGTCGAGGAAGAACTGGCACAGCTCGTTGATGATGTCCGGGCGATAGGCGGCGCTGACGTAGGCCACATAGGGCAGGGCCTGCGGGCGCACTTCCTGGTCGGCGCTGCGCACCACGTCGAGGGTCAGGCCGTGTTTCTTGCCCAGGCCCGGGAGCATGGCTTCGAGGCGTGCCAGGGCATCCCAGCTGCCGCCTACCTGCAGCACCAGGGCGCTGGTCTCGCCGTGGCGGCTCAGGCGCGATGTGACCACCGCGCAGCGGTTTTCGAAGGCGGCGCGGCTGAGGACGTTGGCCAGCTCCATTGGGTTGGGGCCCAAGGCGCTGATGACAAGGAATTGTTCGCGGACGGTGGGGGTGGACATGCAGCATTCCTAAAGCGATGAGCGGTCGGTGCAGGACGGGCGAAAGCCTCCTGTCGGCAGGGCCCGGGGCTCGCATGCGAGGACGTGGACGCTGGCCGGGGAGCAGGGTCGGCGGCCCGGCGGGCCGCGCTGCACCGATCAAAGGATCAAGGGTAGCGAAATAAGGCGCCGAGGGGAATGCTCCGCCCGCCTGCTTCGCTTGTGCAAGGCCGATGCCCCCAGTACCATTACCGCTCTCTTTTTCCGGCAGGAGCAGTTACATGATTGCGGGCAGTATGGTGGCGTTGGTCACACCCATGGATGCACAAGGGCGTCTGGACTGGGTCAGCCTCGACAAACTTGTAGACTTCCACCTGGAAAACGGCACCCACGCGATCGTCGCAGTCGGCACCACCGGTGAGTCGGCCACGCTCGATGTCGAAGAGCACATCCTGGTCATCAAACACGTGGTCGAGCGCGTCAAGCGCAGCAACAAGCCGATCCCGGTGATCGCCGGCACCGGTGCGAACTCCACCACAGAAGCCGTGCACCTGACCCAGAACGCCAAGAATGCCGGCGCCGACGCCTGCCTGCTGGTCGTGCCGTACTACAACAAGCCGACCCAGGAAGGCCTGTACCAGCACTTCAAGCACATTGCCGAAGCCGTCGACATTCCGCAGATCCTCTACAACGTGCCCGGTCGCACCTCCTGCGACATGCAGGCCGAGACCGTGATCCGCCTGTCGAAGGTCAAGAACATCATCGGCATCAAGGAAGCCACCGGCGACCTGGCCCGTGCCAAGGCCATTCTCGAGGGTGTCGACAAGGATTTCATCGTCCTGTCCGGCGATGACCCGACTGCCGTCGAGCTGATCCTGATGGGCGGCAAGGGCAACATTTCCGTCACCGCCAACGTCGCCCCGCGCGGCATGGCCGACCTGTGCGAGGCCGCCCTTGAGGGCAATGCCGAGAAGGCCCGCGCTATCAACGAAAAACTCATGCCGCTGCACAAAGACCTGTTCTGCGAAGCCAACCCGATCCCTGTCAAGTGGGCGCTGGTGGAAATGGGCCTGATGCACAAGGGCATTCGCCTGCCGCTGACCTGGCTGAGCGAAGGTTGCCACGAAAAAGTCCGTACTGCCTTGCGCCAGTCCGGCGTACTGGTTTAAGAGGAAGTACACCGCATGAAGCGACTGGCTGGTCTTTCCGCACTCGCCCTGATTATTTCCAGCACCAGTGGGTGTGGCTGGCTGTGGGGCGAGGATGGCTATTTCCGCGACCGCGGCAGCGATTACCTGCAGGCGCACCCGACCGCGCCGATGCAGTTGCCGCCAGACGCCGGCAACGTCAAGCGCCTCGATCCGTTGCTGCCGATCCCGCGCAACGTCGCCGACGATCATGCCACTGGCGAGTTCGAAGTGCCGCGCCCGCAGCCACTCACCGCTGGCGCCGAAGCCAGCGACTACACCCTGCAACGCAGCGGCAGCAGCCGCTGGGTGCTGGCCCAGCATTCGCCGGCCGAAGTATGGCCGGTGGCGCACCAGTTCTTCGAGGACAATGGTTTCCGCATCGCTGACGAGCGCCCGCAGACCGGTGAGTTCAGCACCACCTGGCAGCGTTTCGACGAACTGTCGGCATCGCTCGGCCAGCGTCTGTCGAGCACTGCCAGCAGTGGCGACAGCGAAGTGCGTGTGCGTGTTCGTATCGAGCCCGGCGTGCAGCGCAACACCTCCGAGGTGTACATCGTCAGCGTCGAGCGCCCGGCCGGCAGCACCGCCGACACTGCGTTCCCGTCCACTTCGGCCAACACCGGGGCCGACGCGCTGCTGGTCGACGAAATGCTTGCCAGCATGAGCCGCAGCGCCGAGAAGGGCGGTTCGGTATCGCTGCTGGCTGCGCGTGACTTCGACGCGCCTAGCCGTGTCACCCTGAGCGAAGACGGCAGCGGCAACCCGGTGCTGTTCCTCGGCTCGGACCTGGACCGTGCCTGGTCTGGCGTGGGCCGGGCCCTGGAGCAGGGTGGCCAGTGGCGTGTCGAGGACATCAACCGCAGCCTGGGCCTGTACTACATCAACCTGTCGGAAAAGCCTGACGACAAGCAGAACGAGCCTGGCTTCTTCAGCCGTGTGTTCGGCAGTGCTCCGACCAAGGAAGAGCGTGAAGCCCGCGCCGAGCGTTATCAGGTACGCCTGAGCAAGGTGGGCGAAAGCGTGCAGGTCACCGTCGAGAAGAACATCAACACCGTGGCCCCGGCCGACGTCGCCCGCCGCGTGCTGAGCGCCATTCAGGACCACCTGGGCTAAGTGCGCTTCGCGGTACTCGGAAGCGGCAGCCAGGGAAATGGCACGCTGATCGCCAGTGGTGACACGTTCATCCTGGTCGATTGCGGCTTTTCCCTGCGTGAAACCGAGCGGCGCCTGGCGCTGCTCGGGGTGTCGGCGGCACAACTGAGCGCTGTGCTGGTCACCCATGAACATGCCGACCACGTGCATGGGGTGGGGTTGCTGTCGCGGCGCTACAATGTACCGGTCTACCTCAGCCAAGGCACATTGCGCGGCATGCGCAAGCCGGTTGAGGTGGCCGGTTTTCTCGCGTGTGGCCAGCAGCTGCAGATCGGTGGGCTGGAAGTGAGCCCGGCACGGGTCGAGCACGACGCCTACGAACCGTTGCAGTACGTGTTCAGCGACGGCCGCCGGCGTTTCGGCATGCTCACCGACCTGGGGTCGTACGATGCGCTGCTGCTCGAGCGCTACCGGGGCCTGGACGCACTGCTGATCGAAGCCAACCACTGCCGCGAGCTGCTCGCGCGCGGTCACTACCCGGCCTTCCTGAAGCAGCGGGTAGGTGGCATGCAAGGACATTTGAACAATCACCAGGCTGCGCGCCTGGTGCAGGAGTTGGGCTGGAACACCTTGCAGCACCTGGTGCTGGCCCACCTCAGCAGCAAGAACAACCTGCCACACTTGGCCCGTCAGTGCTTCGTCGACACCCTTGGGTGCGACCCGGACTGGCTCCAGGTGGCGAATCAGGAACACGGGCTCGACTGGCGCGAAATCGCCTAGCCCAACACCTCAGCAAGCGGAGCCCAATCATGGAAAAACGCGACGAACTCTACCGCGGCAAGGCCAAATCGGTTTACAAGACCGACGACGCCGACCGCTTGATCCTGCTGTTCCGTAACGACACTTCGGCGTTCGATGGCAAGCGCATCGAGCAGCTCGACCGCAAGGGCATGGTGAACAACAAGTTCAATGCCTTCATCATGCAGAAGCTCGAAGAAGCCGGCGTGCCGACCCAGTTCGACAAACTGCTGGGCGACAACGAGTGCCTGGTGAAGAAGCTGGACATGATCCCGGTCGAGTGCGTGGTGCGCAACTACGCCGCCGGCAGCCTGGTCAAGCGCCTGGGCGTGGAGGAGGGCATCAAGCTGGAGCCGTCCACCTTCGAACTGTTCCTGAAGAACGACGAGAAGGGTGACCCGTTCATCAACGAATCCCACGGTGTCGCTTTCGGCTGGGGTACCGCCGAGCAGCTGGTCGAGATGAAGAAGCTGTCGCTGAAAGTCAACGAAGTGCTGAGCAAGCTGTTCGATGACGCCGGCCTGCTGCTGGTCGACTTCAAGCTGGAATTCGGTGTGTTCCACGGCCAGATCGTCCTGGGCGACGAGTTCAGCCCGGACGGCTGCCGCCTGTGGGACAAGGAAACCCGCAAGAAGATGGACAAGGACCGCTTCCGTCAGGGGCTGGGCGACGTGATCGAGGCCTACGAAGAAGTTGCCAAGCGCCTGGGCGTGCCGCTGTAACCCGCACGTTCACGCAAGCGTCTGATACCACGCGATTTTTTTGGAAAAAAGATTTGCGTTTCAAGAAAACGCTGGTATGATGCGCGGCATTGGAGAGATGCCGGAGTGGTCGAACGGGACGGATTCGAAATCCGTTGTACTGGCAACAGTACCTAGGGTTCAAATCCCTATCTCTCCGCCATACAAGATGAAGCCCCGCAGATTAACGTCTGCGGGGCTTTTTCGTTTCTGGCGTTGTTATCTTCGTTTCAGCTCACTGTGAGGAGGCGTTGTCTTTGGCACTAAGCGAAAACGGTGGGAAGAAGGCGGAAGTGGACGGGTAACCCAGGATGGCCGGGGCTTTCAGGCTCGTTAGCGGTGCCAAACCGGGGCCAAATAGCCGCTAAGATAGAAACCGAGAAAAGTTCTCGAAAGCGCAGAATTTAGCGTCGTGTTTGGCATCAAGTGTTTCCCCGCTCTAGGTGCTTATAAGGTCCGGAAACACTACGATTCGCTTGCGAAACCGCTTCGCCACAGGTTCTTTTTCCAGCTTATAGAAAACGAACTACCCGACTTTTCCAAAAAGAAACCAAGAAAACTGGCGGCAAGCCCCCGTGCCTCAAGGGATGCAGCGCTGATTAGGGCATTTGCTTTCCGTCGAATGGCGCCTGGAGAAAAAGAAACCGAAGACCGTTAGATTTTCCTTGCCGTGCGCACCGTTAGACGTTAGATTCCTTCCGTCGCTGCCAATTCAGCGACCGGGTTTGGCGACCCGACTAGTAGACGGCGCAACAGCGCCCAACCAGACAGCAGGCGCTTTTTTTGTGCCCGCGATATGTCATGGCCGCTGTGCGTGGGAGACCTTCGGGTCTGCCGGGTTCCGTTTACCCCGGTTCGCCAACCTGCGCACAGCTGCCACCAATCGTTTGGCGACGATTCGGCAGCTCCATCAGTAAACGGAGCTCCATTATGACCGCCCTCATTCCGTCCAGACTTCGCGCCTTAGCGCTTCGCCGTATGGCGATAGCCGCTCTACACGCTGACTCCTCCCTTTCCGTACGTCTACGCCGCTACAACGCAGCTATGGCAAAAGCACGGGCCCTTGAAACTTGCTCGGAAGTTGAGGTGCATAATGGCTAAGTACTTGTCCATTGATTCAAAGTCAGATGCAAACTCCGTACTCTTCATGCGTTCCGATGCTCCCGCAGCAGCGCTGTTTGAAGGGGCTTGCGAACGCCAGTACGCAGTACTTGAGCTGCTCAAAGCAATAGGTCGTTGCGAAATTAGCGACGCCGACGCGACAGGAATTTCAGCCCTTGCACGCGCTGCCGCGCTACTGGTCGATGATGCCTCGTCGCTCTATGAGGCAGCGTATCGTTCTGCGAACAGCTAGCCATATGAGAGCTTGTTCTGAACCTGCCTAATGTATGTTCATCGCCCCCTCAATGGGGGCGTATTCATTAGGGCCAGAAAATTAGACAAGGTAGTTAATTATGCCACCAAGAAAAGCGGTCAATAAGTTAAGTGACAAGTTGAGAGGCCAGCTAGATACAATGCTGCGCGGAAGCGACTACGGCAGCTTAGTCAGGATTTCAGGGCACTTGCTAAGCGTCTATGACGTAAAGATTTCAAAGTCGGCCTTAGGGCGCTATGCCCAGGAATTAAAAGCTAGAGACGCACTAAAAGCCTCAGTAACTCATAGACCAGAGGCAAACCTAGCCGACCGATCTGTTAAAGAACTGCTTGCGGAGCTAGGTTATCTAAGATTTCGAGAGCACTCAATCATCAAGCAGCTAGAACAAATTGGGTTCATTGCCCCCAAGAAAATCGGCTAGCTAACGATTCATAAGTCTTCATGCAGCTGCGGAGCACTAAAGATGGCAAAGAAAGGTAGAAAGCCAATAGAGGTAGAACGCATACAGGGCAAATCCAACCGCCAACGGATCTGGGAAGAGATTTGCAAAACACCTGACGCGTTTACGGGATACAAGATTTCTCGCAAGTCCGGCGTACATGATACAACCGTGCGTTCTTACATACAGGGGCTGCTAAAAGCAGGGTATGTGAAGATCATCGACTGGCCGGATGCCTTCTCAGACCAGACACTATGCCTAGTCAAATACACAGGTATAGAAGCACCAACCGTAACAAAAAGTGGTTCAGAGCATGTGGTCGGGCTTAGAAATGAAGCCATGTGGAGAAGCCTTCGTATTATGGGGAGCACAAGTGCCAAAGGCTTGGCGGAAAGCTGCTCAATCAATTTCAATGTTTCTCTATGGACCGCTCGCACTTATCTCCGCCATCTTGTCAAGGCTGGCTATGTTGAACTGATTTCGACAGGGACTGGCGACCGCTCAGCTTATTACCGACTCCTTCCACTTAAGTACACAGGCCCGAGGCCGCCCGCGATAAAGCGTGGTGGTGTCGTATACGATGCTAACTTAGGGAAAGTGGTTTATCCTGCTGACTGACCTTACATCTCACCATCAAACAAGGCGCCTCCTGGCGCCTTTGGTGCTCTACTAAGCAAGCTCTTGACCAGGTACGCACTGCAACAGCCATACCACCAAAACGACCCGACCGCCTCTAGGCGCCTCAGAAACGTGCTGATCCATAGCCGCGGCCCTAGGGCTGACGGCTTTCGTTCGTTTAACCTACGCAAATCTAACGCGCCTCTAACGGTGGTTTGTGGTTGAGTCCGTCGCCCCGTCTCGCCCAGGTTGTGATTCCCTGACTATTTTGGGTTTCTACGGCTCGAAATGGTTCCTAGAAGTTCTTTGTGTGATAGCCCAGTTTGTTGCTTCTTCTTTAATAGAGGAGAAACACACCCTTTACTGGGGAATGATTAAATATTTCCTATCAGCGCAAGCGACTCTGGAAGGGCAGACACAATGCAAGGTGGCTCCACATCATCTACCCCCGCTAAAGATCAAGGCATTCTCACTCAGTCTATGATTGAAATGATTGAGATAATCGAACACGCCATTGATCTAGAAATGGAGAAGGACGCCTCACCGGCTGCTCTTGCAAACGCTTCGGTAGTGGCTCTGTGTCGTGTGCTGGGTGGAACAGCAGTTTACCTACCCCGTGCTACCGCTCTTAAGAAGATGGAGCGGGACAGACAGATCTTCAAGGATTACCGGGACGGCATGACGATTCCGGATATTGTGAAAAAACACAAAATATCCTCTCAGACGTTTTATTCGATCATCAGGGCTCAGCGGAGCTCAGCGCGGCTGCCGCAGACTGTTCAAGAGCAAAAAAATGATATCAGCTGAAAATAGCATGACCGTAAAATTCAAAGGTGCTTTGCTTGACATCTACCACGCTGCGCTTGACAGGGCTGTGGTCAGCGACTTGTCAGACTTGAGCCCAGAGCAGTTCGCAAGTATCGCTACCAGCGCCATTAGAGACTCGCTTGGAGGCCAGGTGCGTTACTTTTCAAAGGACCGTAAAGCGCCCCGCGCAGAAAGCAACGTTGAATACAACCACGCTGGCGAGACCGCTTTAGGCTTTAAAGGCACCTTGCTCCTTATCTATCGCTCTATTTTTGCCAAGGCAGCAGCCAGCGACTTGGCAAATTTGAGCCCGGAGCAGTTCGCCAATATTGCCACTACAGCCATTAAGCATTCGCTTGGCGGTCAACTTTTCTATATCCCAATGGGGCTCGACGGTGCGCGCCATGATCGGGACATGAAGATTTGTGAAGCATGGGAAGCCGGATTGGCCACGATAGGCGAACTGGCTATCCGATTTGAAGTGTCGCAACAGCAAATTTATGCATTGCTCAATCGGCTGTCAGATAAATACAGAAACAGCCACTCAGGGCTTCGCGAAGCACGCAAAGTCCGCAATGAAAAGCTACTGGCTGGCCGAATAGCTGGGGCGACTTACCGCGAATTAGGTAAGGAGTTTGGCCTTTGCGCTTACTATGTTCGCGAAATCCTCCAGAAACTCTCAAAGTAACATCACAGGAAAAACCATGATCATCACTGACAGCTCTCTTCATAGTCTCTTCACTGGCTTCAAAGCTGCCTTTAATCAAGGCAAGGAAAAGGCACAAACCAGTTGGGAGCAAATTGCTACTGAGGTTCCGTCCTCGACTGCAAGCAATACCTATGGCTGGCTTGGACAGTTTCCGTCATTTCGTGAATGGATCGGTGAGCGTGTTCTCAAAGATATTTCGGCACACGGTTACGTGATTCAGAACAAGGCCTACGAAAGCTCCATCGTCGTGCCGCGTGACGACATCGAAGATGACCAGTTTGGTGTTTTCGGTGCGTTGTTCGAGGAAATGGGCAGGGCTGCAACGGTGCACCCGGACGAGTTGGTTTATAACCTGCTCAAAAAGGGAACCTCGGAATTGTGCTATGACGGTAAAAAGTTTTTCGATACCGCGCACCCTGTTGGCCCTGTTGGGGAGAGCCAGCGAGAGGTGAGCAACTTCCAGGATGGGGGCGGCCCGGCTTGGTATCTACTGGACGTTAGCCGTTCGCTGAAGCCTCTTCTATTCCAGACCCGTCGCAAGTATGACTTGCGCGCCATGACTCGCGCAGATGATGAGGCAGTCTGGATGCGAAGGGAATTCCGCTACGGCGTTGATGCTCGTGTAAACGCAGGGTTTGGCTTCTGGCAATTCGCATACTGCTCCAAAGCCCCTTTGACGCCTGAGAACTACGAAGCAGCGCGCAAGACAATGCTCGGGTACAGAAGTGATGAGGGTCGTCCGCTGGGTGTCATCCCACGCCTTCTCGTAGTGCCATCTGAGCTTGAGGGCAAGGCTCGCACCCTGGTGGTCAAAGACGCAAACGATGGCAACCCATGGGCGGGAAGCGCAGAGGTACTCGTTAGCCCATGGCTCGACTATTGATTTCAGCTTGGCGAAATACAGCTGGCTGTGAGCTAGGTGTAATTTGGCGTCACTGGTTGAGTTTGCTGTCAGTCGTTGTAGCTGTTGTGAGTGGTAAGTAGCACTTTCTCTCCGATTGCGTGCTACGTTTGGCCCTGAGATGCGTTGTTTGGTTCGCATCTCAGGGCTTTTTTATGCCTGCCCGGTGCCAAACAGCCCGCTAAGCGGTGCCAAATCCAGCGCCGACTTACACTCACCAAGGCGTTGGCTCCAGCGCGCCAACCCCTGTTGGGGTGGTACTGCCCTCGCCATTACGCAGGAACGGCAGGTGCCAGAAGTCGTTGGGCACGATCTCGTCCCCAGGCTTGACGTTCTCCGGGAAGATGAACTCGAACACCGGTGCCACGTACTGCCCGGCAGTCAGGCCGTTGGCGACGGTCAGCCGGCTGGCGTTCTGCAGGCAGCTATCGACACCCGGTTGCGCAAGGGTGTTGGTGGGGACACACAGTGAACGAGCGACCACCCGCAAGGTACGGGTTGGCTGGCTGAGCAGGCCGGTCGGCGCCTTGGACGCACGCAACCGTGCGCGTTGTGGTTGTGGGCCTACGTTTTGCGTGGTGATCCCGCCTGAGGCGCCGGCGCAGGTGGGCGCCAGGACGGCGGCAGGGTCGCATTCCCCGGTCATTTCAAACGGCGTGATCCAGCGGTTGCGCTGTACACCGGTGGCTGGGTCGACATCGATCAGGTAGATGTCCACCGGGGTCTTGACGTCGGTGGTCTCGGCTTCGAGGAAGATCCGGTCCTGGGTTTCCTGGGCTGCACCGTTGACTGCTACCGCAGCCGGGTCTGCAGTGCCGACGCCGAATTCGCCAATGGCCAGATAGCTGGGCTGAGAGCCCGGTTGGGTATAGATACCGAGGTTGGCCTCGATGGTGTGAGCGGAAATGAAGTCCGGCACACCGGCCGTAGTCGATTTGAACAGCGTGCCGGAGTAGGTAATGAAGTCGCCGACTTCAAAGGGTACTTGTTGCGTCGGGTCCGGGTCGGTTGCGGTCCGTGTCGGGTCACTGAAGCGCTTCATGACGAACTGGCTGCAATACAGCTGGCCAGCCTTCGGTGGTGTCAGTTCACCGGATGCAGGCAACGCTACGCCGGCCTGGGCAAAGTTGCGGCAGTTGTTGGTTGTGGTTGGAGTGACCACTTTCGGCCGGTTTTTCTGAGGGCACAGCGGGTCATCACCGGTACGTGGCACGCACATCGGGTAACCCGTGGCCGAGTGAATGGTCGGGTTGGCGTCATCTACCGAAAAGCGAGGATCGGGGCTCTGGGCCCGACCGAAACGCCCGTTGGGGTCATTGATCTGCAAGATGGTCGGTTGCGGCGAGTTGGTACTCGTCACTTCTATGTTGCCGGTGGTCTGGTCAATCCTGCTGATATAACCACTGCCGATCTGGGCCGATTGCTGGGAGACAAAGATCAGCCCGGCAATTTGTTTGCCGGCGACGGTATTGCCGACAACATGCACTTCAAACGATGGGTAAGTGGCCGGTAGTTGTTTAAGGCCCAATGGGCCGCCGTGTACGAAGTCCGCCCAGGTGAGTGTATTGGCGGGCATCTGGATGACCGAGTTGCAGGGCACGGTAATAGTTGTGCCGTTGACCACAACCGTACCGCCCAACCGGTCCGGGCTGCTGGTATTCGGGCAGTTGCTGTTGCTGCTGTCGACGGTCATGTCCTGAATGAAGCCGGTGATATCGAAGCCATGAATGGCCAGCGGGTCGGCAAAGATCGGGTCAGGAAGGGTGGGCGTTGTGAAAGGTGATGTCGTGCCCTTGACCGGTTTGTCGGTCCCGCCCTTGGCCCAGGCATCGCCGGGCGAAGCAACAGTCAATGCCAGTGCGGCGAACATTGCACCTGCCAGCAGTGCCGGTTGAGCGAACAGCGTATTGAGCCGCGCTTGAGCGAGGGCTGCGGCCGAAGTCTTGAGTCCTGCAGATATGCTCATAATGGTCTCCGAAATGCTTCCAGCCACGTTGCAAGCATTCGATCCACCGTTAGAGGGCTCGTGTTGCACGAGTGCCTGTGCAAAAACTACGGAGCGATAAGGATATCGAATAAACGGCTCGAGCAGGGTAATGCCCATCGGTCTCGGGCGGCGATGAACTGGCCGGTTCAGGACATGTTCGCCAGAGAGTTCCTTGAGCCATATCGGTCAAAGCACGTGTTGTGCCAGTGCCGGTTTGCAACAGTGAACCCCGAAAAAACTATTACTAATTGTAAAAATTTTATTGGCAGTGTGCTGGGTCGTTATCGGGACTGCCCACGTTTGGGTGGTGTATCGCCGTTATTGGGGAAATGGCGTTTGCTGTTTGGGGGAAAACGGATTGACTGTTGATAAAAGTGATTTGCCGGATAAGGCACCCGTTGTCGATGGCTAATTGCGACTTGGATCCAATGCCTGGGTTCTGTATCATCCCGCCGCCATCAGAAAGATGGTCGAAGATGAAGCATTTAAAGGACTTAGTATGAAAAAGCTGTTCAAGGCCACTGTCGCCGTTGCTGTCGTATCCGGCGTTGCCCTGCTGTCGGGCTGCACTGGCCAAGTCTACAACCAGCAGAAAAACTGCTCGTACGACTACCTGTTCCACCCTTCGGTTTCCATCTCCAAGGTCATCGGTGGCTGCGGCCCTATCGATAAACTGCCTCAGCCGCAGTAAGCCTGGTGATCTCCAGATCTCGCCGCTAGTGGCCTGATCCGACGCCCCCGGTCATGCAGATGGCCGGGGGTTTTTGTTGCCCGAAAGCTTTTGCGGTGGGCGAAAATCACTGAGACAACCCGTCGCGTTGACCCCCCAGCGGCAATTTGTTTGTGCTGGCATTTCGGTTACAATCGGCGAAACGATTCAGCCTGGTCGGTCAATTCGACAAAAGCCTGAGTCGTTTTCTGGTTCTCTGGCTGCTGAACAATCATTAACAACAAGCCTGCGCTGAAGAACAAGGAACACTCTGGGCCAGCCACAGGTCCACCCTCCGTTCTACTGACTGGAATTGATCAATGTTCAAGAAAGCTGGCAAGACCTTGCTGGGTCTGGCTGTCGCTGCGAGCTTCATGCAAGCGCACGCCGCAGAAACCAAGAAAGTCGATGTGCTGCTGGTCGGCGGCGGCATCATGAGCTCCACCCTGGCCGTGTGGCTGCACGAGCTGGAGCCGAGCTGGTCGATGGAAATGGTCGAGCGCCTGGACGGCGTCGCCGAAGAAAGCTCCAACGGCTGGAACAACGCCGGTACCGGCCACTCCGCGCTGGCCGAGCTGAACTACACCCCGGAAGACAAAGACGGCAACGTCAACATCGCCAAGGCCATCGAAATCAACGAAGCCTTCCAGATCTCCCGCCAGTTCTGGTCGTGGCAGGTTCGCCAGGGCGTGCTGAAGAACCCGCATTCGTTCATCAACACCACCCCGCACATGAGCTTCGTCTGGGGTGATGACAACATCAAGTTCCTCAAGAAGCGTTACGACGCGCTGCAGGCCAGCCCGCTGTTCCGCCCGATGCAGTACTCCGAGGACCACGCGCAGATCGCCAAGTGGGTCCCGCTGATGATGGAAGGCCGTGACCCGAACCAGAAGCTGGCTGTCACCTGGACGCCAATCGGCACCGACGTCAACTTCGGCGAAATCACCCGCCAGTTCGTTGGCCACCTGCAGACCCAGAAAGGCTTCGACCTGAAGCTGTCCAGCGAAGTGCAGGACATCACCCGCAACGAAGACGGCTCCTGGCACGTCGAGTACAAGAACCTCAAGGACGGTACCGAATCGGCCACCGACGCCAAGTTCCTGTTCATCGGTGCTGGCGGCGGCGCACTGAAGCTGCTGCAGAAGTCCGGTATTCCAGAAGCCAAGGAGTACGCAGGCTTCCCGGTGGGCGGTTCGTTCCTGGTGACCGAGAACCCGACCGTGGCCATGCAGCACATGGCCAAGGCCTACGGCATTGCCTCGACCGGCGCGCCACCCATGTCGGTACCGCACCTGGACACCCGCGTGCTGGATGGCAAGCGCGTGATCCTGTTTGGCCCATTCGCCACCTTCTCGACCAAGTTCCTGAAGAACGGCTCGTACCTGGACCTGCTGAGCAGCACCACCACCCACAACGTGTAGCCGATGACCAAGGTCGGTATCGACCAGTACCCGTTGGTCGAGTACCTCGCTGGCCAGCTGATGCTGTCGGATGACGACCGCTTCGAAGCGCTGCGCACCTACTTCCCGAACGCCAAGAAGGAAGACTGGAAACTGTGGCAGGCCGGTCAGCGCGTGCAGATCATCAAGCGTGACGAAGAGAAGGGCGGCGTGCTGAAGCTGGGTACCGAAGTGGTGGCTTCCCAGGACCGCACCATTGCCGGCCTGCTGGGCGCCTCGCCAGGTGCTTCGACTGCTGCGCCAATCATGCTCAACGTGCTGGAAACCGTGTTCAAGGAAAAAGTCGCTACCCCTGAGTGGCAGGCCAAGATCAAGCAGATCGTACCGAGCTACGGTACCAAGCTGAACGATTCGGCAGCGGCTACCCAGAAAGAGTGGAACTACACCGCTGAAGTGCTGCAACTGGAGAAACCGCCGGTGATCGACGAGAGCGTCGGCACCAGCGTTGCGCCGAGCCAACCGGTTGAAAGCAAGCCAGCAAACGACATGGCGCTCTGATCGGGCGGCGATGTGGGTTCGCGAAAGCCACGGGTGACCCCCGTGGCTTTTTTTATGGGCGTTTCGGCAGGTCGCTGTCGACGACGAGGTCCTGCAGCACCTCCGCCAGGTTGAGGTCGATTGCCAATGCCAGGAAACTCACATCACCCTCGGCACTGACGGGAAAGACCTTCGCCTCGGTGGCAGCCCTGAGTACCACCTGATCGCCGTGCATGACGTGTATTTGCGAGCCGTCGGCCAGCTCCAGATTCAAGCTTCCCGAGGTGGCGAAAAGCAGCAGGTCGGTGCATGGGCTCAAGTGCGCGGCCGCATGCAGATGGCGATATTCCGCAATCCAGCCATCGCGCAGGAACGTCTTGCCCAAGGCGTAGGTCAGCGAGCATTCCAGCGACAGGTCAGCCATTTCCTCAATCACCTGGTCACGAGGAACCTTGGGCATCAGGCGGGAAAATTCACTCAGGTTGGTCAGCGTGACTTTCCGGCGTGCAAGGCTCATAACTGCTTCCTTTTCACAACCGCACCTCATGCCAGGAGCGTGATTGCCACATGCCCGGCGACACCGGCACACACACTGTAGATCAGGCTGCGTGACCAGTAGGCGACGATGACCACCGGGATCGCTGCCAGCAGGTCGGCATTCAGGCCCAGCAATGAGCCATCCTTGGCCACCAGCAGGGCGGGTACGGTGATGCTGGCGATGATTGCCATCGGCAAGTATTCAATGACGTCATTGAACAGCTTGGGAGATTTCTCCATCTTCAGCAGAAAGGGTGTCGCACGGGTGAGATAGGTGATGGCAGCCATCAGCATCACCGCTGCGATCAGGTAGTTCTTTTCAGGCATAACCCTGCTCCACAGCCTACGGCGGTTGCGATGAATACGTTCAAGGGCGACGGTGCGTACATGTTCAACAGGCAGGTGGTGACGATCACCACCAGGGCGATGAGCGCTTTGGTGAGGTTGCTGCACAGCGATATCAGCACGAAGATCATCATTGCCGTCAGGGCATAGTCCAGCTTGAACTGGGAGAACCGGTTCAATGCATCCGAGGCCACCGCGCCAAACACCGCGCCGGCGATCCAGCTGGCATGGCAGTAGGTATTGAACTGCAACAGATAGCCCGCCGAGGTCGGCCTGCCGTTTTCCAGGCGTTGGCTATGAAAGGCAAAGGACTCATCGGTCAGGCCGAAAGCGTACAGCAGCTTCTGTGGCTTGCTGATCGGCAGTTGTGAGCTGCGTTTGGACATGTACATCGCCATCAGCATGTGCCGCGAATTGATCAGCAAGGTCGACAAGGCAATGGTGATCAGCGGCGCGCTGGTGGTCATCAGGGCCAGTGCGGCGAACTGCGCCGCCCCGGCATAGACGAACAGGCACATGGCGGCCGGCAGCCACAAGGGCAGGCCGGCATTGATGCACATGACACCAAACACGAAGCTGACGACGAAATAGCCGGTAATGATCGGCAGGGCGTCGACCAGGCTTTCCTTGCGCGTGGCGGATAGCAGCACCGACGAGGTCACAGGTCGACCTCGCAGGTGATTTCACCACATGTCTGCAGAAAGCCTTGTTTCTGCCAGAAGCTCAGTGCCTGGGTGTTGTCATTCTCAACGAACAGGAACACCCGGCGAATGCCGTGCTGGCGGAAATCACTGAGAATCGAGTTGGCCAATGAAGTGCCGATCCTGCTCTGGCGATAGTCCGGCTCCACGGCCATGTGATTGATGGTGCCTCGTGTGCCCATCAGTCCGCCCGCGACCGCGCCGACGATGGCCCCGGTCTGGTTCTCGGCCACGTAGCAATAGGTGTGCTCGGTGCCGAGCAAACCTTTGAGCAGCCCTTCGTCCTGCCAGTCGCAGAATGAGGTCTCTTCGAAGCGGCGGAAGAAGTCGACGATCTTGCGCGCATGGAAGGGCGTGGCTTTCTTGATGCTCAGGCCATTGATGTGTTCGGCCGGGAACAGTTTTGGCGCCGTGCCGATGCAACTAGTCGATAATGTCATGCTCGCTACCCGGTCGAGAGAAGGAAATGGCAATGATCTGCCGGTAGCCCATTTCGGAATGGCTCGGGTTGATGGCCGGCGTTACATAGTGCTGAAGTTCGCGGTCGAGGAAGTAAGTAGTGTCGAGAATATTCAGGTAGGTGCCGGAATCGATAACATTGGACTGTTTATCGTAAATCTTGCTGGTAGCACCTTCGACATTATGACGGCCCCAGAAGTGCACGCCGCTGAACGGGTAACCGTCACAGTGAATACCTTCAGGTGTGATTTCGATCTGCGCCCCGGGTTTGATTTCGATACGGATCTGATGCACCTGGCACTGCCAGTTGACGGTATGCAGGTCTTCCGGCAATACGGCCTTGTACACGTCGAAATCCAGCCGAATCAGCGCCCGCAGGATCGGTGAGTTGAATACATCGGCGCCGATGTCATCGAAATGACGCGCCATGCCGCCGACGTAGGCGTTGTGGGCCTCGGATTGTTCGTAGGCGCGGTGGCTGAGTTGGTTCAGTTCGCCGGTGACCGGGTTGAAGTCGAAATCACTGTAACGGCGGTAGCGCGTGCCCTTGTCGGCCTGACCGTAATAACGGTCGACGCCCATGGTTTCCCAACTTTTGGAAAACTCGACGAACTCCTTGAAGCCGCCGGTCAAGGCATAATCGCTGCCCATGACATTGACCGTCTTGTTTTGTCGCAGGGCAGTTTCGATGTTTCTGTTCAGTGTCAGCATGGCCATCTCTTCTTATTCAAAAGCTGGCAAAAATCTAACAGTTGGCTTGCGCGGAGAAACTTCACTTTTTTTTCAGGTGCCTCAACCGTTGCTTGCTACCCGGGCCGCGTGCACCATAAGCGGGCAGACAGTGCAAGGCCTTGTGCGTTATCCTGTTGGCCTTTTGTTGCCGGACTGCGTCAGCAAATCGGGGAGGGAGATTGAATGGACATCAAGGTGCTAAAGAACATCGTGAACGTGGCTCGAACGGGGTCGATCACCGATGCGGCCGAACAGGTTCACGTTACGGTCCAGGCCTTGGCCGCTCAGTTGAAAAAGCTCGAGGATCATTGCGGCTTCAAGTTGTTCGACCGCACCAACAAAGGGGTATCGCTGACCCAGGAGGGCGTGGGCATCCTGCCGCACGTTCTGGAAATCGTCCGTTCTTCGGAGCGCATGCAACTGAAGATCAATCAGTTGCGCCAGAGCCGCAATCAGCGCCTGCCTCTGCGCGTTGCCTTGAACAGCACGTTGTCCATGGAAATCAACCAACAGATCATGGGCGGGGTGGTCAGCAAGCTTGCAGGCTACAACCCGATCTTCAGTTGCTCGGAATCGCCCGACAACCTGACCAAGCTGGCCAAGGACGAAGCCGACATGGTGGTGGTGCTGGGCGACAGCGTGCCTGAGAACTACCATTCGCTGCCGCTCAAGGGGTTGCGTATCGAAGTCGTCGCCTCGTCATCCAGTAACGACCGTGCACCTGCCTGCGCGGTGATCAAGCCGTTGCCCGAGTGCCCTTATTCCTCGATCTTTTCCCGCTTCGCCGAGCGCCGGCCCGGTATGCTGGACGCCGCCACCGTGTTCCATTCCGGCAGCGAGATCGTCAGTGTTTCCATGATCAAGAGCTTTGGCGGCGTCGGCGTGCTGTCGCGTGCCGTTGCCGAAGCCAATGACCTGTTCATCTGGCCTGGCTTCTCTGATTTTCTCGATGTGTACCTGGTCATGAAAGAGCCGTGGATCATCGAAGAAGAGTTTCCGCTGTTCTGTGCGGCGCCCACCCCCATACGCAGCTTTGACGCCATCAGCGCCTGACCTTGCCGGCGTGCCGGGGCGGCACGGTAGCGATCAGACCTGCCGCAGAATGCAGTCCAGCAAGCCGGGAAAGCGCCCGGCCAGCATCTCGCTGCGCAGCGAATTCATGTGGGTGGTGCCGACGTTGCGGGTATGCACCAACCCCGCATCACGCAACACGCGAAAATGGTGCGACATGCTCGACTTCGGCCGCCCGCCATCGAGTTCGCCACAGCTGGCCTCGGCCACGCCGGCCAGATGGCGGACGATGCCCAGGCGCACCGGGTCGCTCAGTGCATAGAGCACACGCTCGAGAGTCAGGTCTTCAGAATTGGGGTGTTGGTAGGCTCGCATGGCCGACATGATAACGGGGGTTTCATTAATTGCCATAGTTCGATTATGATCGAACTATCGTATTCAGACGACTCGGAGTTTGCCCATGTCTGCCCTGTTCCAACCCTACACCCTGAAAGATGTCACTTTGCGCAACCGCATCGCCATCCCGCCGATGTGCCAGTACATGGCTGAGGACGGCATGATCAACGACTGGCACCACGTGCACCTGGCCGGCCTCGCCCGTGGCGGTGCAGGCCTGCTGGTAGTGGAGGCCACCGCCGTGGCACCGGAAGGGCGCATCACCCCCGGTTGCGCCGGGATCTGGAGCGACGCCCACGCCCAGGCGTTCGTGCCGGTGGTGCAGGCGATCAAGGCGGCAGGCTCGGTGCCGGGTATCCAGATTGCCCACGCCGGGCGCAAGGCCAGCGCCAACCGCCCGTGGGAAGGCGATGACCACATTGCTGCCGACGATGCCCGTGGCTGGGACACTATCGCCCCGTCGGCCATCGCCTTTGGTGCGCACCTGCCGAAAGTCCCGCGCGAAATGACCCTGGACGACATTGCCCGGGTCAAACAGGATTTCGTCGACGCCGCGCGCCGTGCCCGCGACGCCGGCTTCGAGTGGATCGAGCTGCACTTCGCCCACGGCTATCTGGGGCAGAGCTTCTTCTCCGAGCATTCCAACCAGCGTACCGATGCCTACGGTGGCAGCTTCGAAAACCGCAGTCGCTTTCTGCTGGAAACCCTGGCAGCGGTGCGTGAGGTATGGCCGGAGAACCTGCCACTGACCGCTCGCTTTGGTGTGCTGGAGTATGACGGCCGCGATGAGCAGACCCTGGAAGAGTCGATCGAACTGGCGCGCCGGTTCAAGGCTGGCGGGCTGGATCTGCTGAGCGTCAGCGTCGGCTTCACCATTCCCGATACCAACATTCCGTGGGGCCCGGCATTCATGGGGCCGATTGCCGAACGTGTGCGTCGCGAGGCGGGCTTGCCAGTGACTTCGGCGTGGGGCTTTGGCACGCCGCAACTGGCTGAAGAGGCGGTGCAGGCCAAGCAGTTGGACCTGGTATCGGTAGGGCGTGCGCACCTGGCCGATCCGCACTGGGCGTACTTCGCGGCCAAGGAGTTGGGAGTGGACAAGGCCTCCTGGACCTTGCCGGCACCTTATGCACACTGGCTTGAGCGCTATCGCTGAGTCTTGAAGGGGGGGCTGCTTTGCAGCCCATTCGCGGGTAAACCCGCTCCCACAAGTACAGCGTAAAGGCTGAAGGCAACGCTGTCCCTGTGGGAGCGGGCGTGCCCGCGAAGAGGCCGGTCCAGGCTAGAACCGATCCAACCGGTAAGCCGCTGTCTCCGGCCCGGCCGATTGCGCCGCCAACCGCCCCACCCATTCCGCCGTCACCGCCGCCTGGGTCAATCCCAGATGCTGATGCCCGAAGGCAAGCAGCACTCGCCCGTCACACACGCGGTCGATCACCGGCAACGAGTCCGGCAACGAGGGCCTGAAGCCCATCCACGGCGTCGCTCCTTCCGTGCTCAAGTCATGCTGAAACAACCCCTTGCTCAGCCGGTGCAACTGCCACGCCCGCTGCATGCTGGGCGGCGCATCGAGCCCGGCGAACTCCACTGTGCCAGCCAGGCGCAGCCCATCAGCCATGGGCGTCATGATGAACTTGCGCTCCAGCGACGTGACCGCGAACGGCAGCCGCTGCTGTTCTTGTGGCAGCATCAGGTGATAGCCGCGCTCGGTATCCAGCGGTACGCGTTTGCCGGTCAGCGCCACCGTCAATGGCGCTGAATGGGCGCCGCAGCTGAGCAGGACCTGGCGCGCCTTGAACGTCCCCCGGTCACTGGCCAGGTTGACCCCGCCACTGTGCAGTTGACCTCCCGTAACCCGCGCCTGGACGAAGCGTACGCCGTTGGCCTTGGCGGCCTCGAACAGTGCGCAGACCACCCGGTATGGGTCGATGAAGTGCCCGGTACGCGGGAAGAACAGCCCGCCGAGCAGCGATGGGTTCAATTGCGGCGCGGCCTCGCGCAGGTGATCGGCTGACCACAGGTCCACCTGCACGTCCTGCTGCTGCATGCGTGCGCGCAAGGCCTGCAGCGCGACACGCGACTCGGGCCGCTCGAACACCAGCAGCGAGCCGTCCTCCTTGAACAACTCGCTACGCCCGATCGAGCCCAGCAAACGCTGCCAGGCTCCCAGGCTACCTTCGTTCAGTGCGCGGATGCCGGCCACGCTGCGCTGGAACGGCGCCGGGCGCAGGTTCAGCAGCAGGCGGGTGAACCATGGCATGGCCTTGGGCAGGTACTTCCAGTCCAGGCGCAGCGGGCCCATCGGGTCGAGCAGCATGCGCGGCAGGCGCTTGAGGATCGACAGGTCGGCGATCGGGAACACCTGCTCGGTGGCCAGATGCCCGGCGTTGCCGAAGGAGGCACCGTGGCCCGGCGCCTGATGATCGAGCAGCAGCACCCGACGGCCCTGGCGGGCCAGTTGCAGGGCGCAGGCGACGCCGACAATGCCGGCACCCACCACGGCGATATCGTTTTCGGCGGTATCGACCATGCTCAAGCTTCCCGTTTGCCGTCGAGCAAACGTCGCAATTGCAGCGGGTTGCCGTGCTTGAGCGCCTGCGGCAGCAGGGCATCGGGGAAGTCCTGGTAGCACACCGGGCGCAGGAAACGCAGGATCGCTGCGGTGCCGACCGAGGTGGTACGGGCATCTGAGGTGGCAGGGAACGGCCCGCCGTGAACCATCGCGTCGCACACCTCGACACCGGTCGGCCAGCCGTTGACCAGGATGCGCCCGGCCTTGCGCTCCAGGGTCGGCAGCAGGGCGCGGGCACTGTCGAGGTCGGCATCGTCCAGATGCAGCGTGGCGGTCAGCTGGCCTTCAAGCTGTTCGGCCACCTGGCGCACCTGCGCGTCGCTGGTGCAGGCCACTACCAGCGAAGCGGCGCCGAACACTTCGGCCTGCAATGCCGGGTCGCCGAGAAACGCTTCGGCCTGGGTCACGAACAGCTGCGCCTGGCACTGGTTCGGCCCTTGTTGCGTCAGGCCGCTGGCGGCAAGCGTAGCGTTGACGTTGCTGGCCAGGGTGTCGACGCCCGCAGCGTATGCGCTGGCAATGCCTGGGGTGAGCATGGTCTGCGCGGCGGCCTGGCGAACCTGCGCGCTGGCCGCCTCGATGAAGCGCTGCAGCGCCGCCCCCTGGCGGGCGATCACCAGCCCAGGGTTGGTGCAGAACTGCCCGGCGCCTTGGGTCAGCGAGGCAACGAAGCCTTGCGCCAGTGCTTCGCCACGGGCTTGCAACGCGGCATCGAAAAGAAATACCGGGTTGATCGAACTCATCTCGGCGTACACCGGAATCGGCTCGGGGCGAGCTTGGGCTGCCTTGCACAGGGCTGTGCCGCCGCTGCGCGACCCGGTGAAGCCGACCGCCTTGATGTGCGGGTCGCTGACCAGGGCGATACCGACTTCATGACCGGCGCCATACAGCAACGAGAACACTCCTTCAGGCAGGCCGCATTGCTTGACGGCACGGGCCACGGCCCGGCCGACCAGTTCGCTGGTGCCGGGGTGCGCGGCGTGGGCCTTGACCACCACCGGGCAGCCGGCGGCCAGGGCCGATGCGGTGTCGCCACCCGCTACCGAGAAGGCCAAGGGGAAGTTGCTGGCGCCAAACACCGCCACCGGGCCCAGCGCCACCTGGCGTTGGCGCAGGTCGGCGCGTGGCAGTGGTTGGCGTTCGGGCAGGGCGTTGTCGACCCGCACATCGAGCCATTCGCCGCTGCGGACCACCCGGGCGAAGGTGCGCAGTTGCGTGCAAGTGCGGCCACGCTCGCCCTGGATGCGCGCCTTGGGCAGGCCGCTTTCGGCCACGGCGCGATCGATCAGGGCATCGCCAATGGCTTCGATTTCACTGGCGATGGTTTCAAGAAAATGTGCGCGTTGTTCCAGCGAGGTTTCGCGGTAGACGTCGAACGCCGCCCAGGCCAGTGCGCAGGCCTGGGCCACGTGTTCGCCGCTTCCGCCGGCGTAGGCGGGTTCGAGGGCCTGGTTGGTGGCCGGGTCGATGGCGTGGATCGCGTCGCGGCTGCCGGGAACGGCGCGCTGGCCGATCAGCAAGTTGCCTGTCAGGGTCATGGGGCCTCCTTCGGAATCAGTTTCTGGATCGGGGGGCGCTTTGCGCCCCTTTCGCGACACAAGGCCGCTCCCACAAAAGACCTGTGTACGCCGGTCAATGTGGGAGCGGCCTTGTGTCGCGAAAGGGCTGCGCAGCAGCCCCAGGGATCAGGCCAGGTTCTGCTCGGCCGACCAGCTGGCGTACCACTTGCGGAACAGCGCGTACTGCTGCTCGGCATAGTTGCGCTGGGCATCGGTGAGCACGTCGGTTTCGTTGAAGTGCAGGCTGTACTCGGTGTCGCCGTTGAGCACCATCAGGTGCTTGTAGTACAGCACCAGGTCGCAGCCTTCATCGAACGACGACAGCACTGCCAGCGCCGCTTCCAGTTCACGCGCCAGGCGGCGGGCCTTGGCGTCGCCTTTGGCGGCCTGCTTGCTCAGGCTCACCAGCTGCAGCACTTCACGCGGCAGGGCGTTGCCGATGCCGGTAATGGCACCGGTGGCGGCGCAGTTGACGAAGCCATGCACGACCTGGGTATCGACACCGACCATCAGGGTCACATCGTCATCCTTCGAGGTGATGTGCTCGGCGGCGTAGCGCAGGTCGGCGCCGCCGCCGAACTCCTTGAAACCAATCAGGTTGGGGAATTCGCGGCGCAGTTCGAAGAACAGGTCGGCGCGGGTGGCGAAGCCGTAGTAGGGGCTGTTGTAGATCACCGCCGGCAGCTTCGGCGCCGCAGCGAGAATGGCCGAGAAGTGGTGTTTCTGGGCGATCAGCGAAGCACCGCGGCTGAGCACGCGAGGGATCACCATCAGGCCGGCGGCACCGACCTTGGCCGCGTGGGCAGCGTGGGACACCGCCTCGCGCGTGTTGACCGCACCGGTGCCGACAATGGTCGGAATACCGGCGGCCACCAGGCGGGCCACGCCTTCCTGGCGCTCGGCTTCGGTCAGCAGTGGCCAGTCACCCATCGAGCCGCAATACACCACCGCGCTCATGCCCGCCTCGATCAGCTCCCGGCCCTTGCGCACCAGGGCGTCGAAGTCCGGCTTGCGCTCGGCGGTGCACGGGGTCATCAGGGCAGGCATGGTGCCGGTGAAGATGTTGTCAGTCATTGTTGTCACTCCTGGCGATATTCGGTTGTTTTGAAAAGCCGGGTCAGATGCCCCAGGCGAATGGATCCTGTTCGTCGATCAGCAGGGTGCTGTCGGCGGTCATGTAGGCGCGGCCGGTGATGAACGGGCGAATGCGTTCGCCGTCGCGCTCGAAGCGGCCGTGGAACTGGCTACCGGTGATGCTGGCCTGGACCCAGGTCTGGCCTTCTTCGAGCTTGCCGTCGGCGGCCAGGCACGCCAGCTTGGCGCTGGTGCCGGTGCCGCAGGGGGAGCGGTCGTAGGCCTTGCCGGGGCACATGACGAAGTTGCGGCTGTCGGCATTGGCGTCGTCGGCGAACAGCTCGACATGGTCGATCAGCGCGCCGTTTTCGCCAGTGATGCCTTGGGCCTCGAGGGCCTTGAGCATGGCCCAGGTGTACTCCGTGAGGGCCTCGCGGTTGTCCAGTTCAATGCGCTGGCCGTGCTCGGACACCAGGAAGAACCAGTTGCCGCCCCAGGCGATATCGCCGCGCACGACGCCATGCCCAGGTACATCCACCGCCACCTGCTGGCGGTAGCGATAGGACGGCACATTGCCGACGGTGACGGCGCCATCGGCGTGCAGGGTGGCGCTGACCTGGCCGACCGGGGTGTCGATCTTGTGCTCGCCGGGTTCGACCAGGCCCAGGTGCTGCAGCGAGGCGACCAGGCCGATGGTGCCGTGGCCACACATGTTCAGGTATCCGGCGTTGTTGAAGAAAATCACCCCGCAGGTGGCATCAGCCGACACCGGTGGGCAGTACAGCGCGCCGACCAGCACATCGTTGCCGCGTGGCTCAAGCAGGCAGGCACGGCGCCATTGATCGTGCAGCTCGCGCAGTTCGTCGCGCTGCTCGGCCATGCTGCGCCCCTGCAACTGCGGGAAGCCTTTCATCACCAGGCGGGTCGGTTCGCCGCCGGTATGCGAGTCGATGACGTGAATCTGTTTCATGGGCTTGTCCATTGCTATGAGGATCAGGAGGCGACGGCGGGCTGGGCGCTGTAGGTTTCAGTGGAGGCTTCGCTTTCGTCTTCGCCTTCCAGGCGTACCAGGTGAGCCGGTACGCCAGTGGCCGCGCCCCAGTAGTAGATGCCCAGGGCGCAGGCGGCCACGGCCACGGTGTCGACTGGGTGGCCGAGCACGCCCAGGCCGCCGAAGCTGCCCAGCCAGGACAGCAGGATGGTCATGGCGTAGAAGCCGATCAGCCAGGCCGAAGAACGCACTTGCTGGGCCAGCGACAGGTGCTGGGTCGGCACGAAGCGGCTGCACAGCAGGTACAGCACGAACATCACGATCTGCAAGGCCAGCAACCAGGACACGGTGTTCCAGCCCGACCAGTAGACGATCAGCGCGGCGATGATGAACGACAGCGGGCCCAGCACGCCCATGCCTTTGACCCGGAACGGGCGCGGCATGTCCGGCGCATTGCGGCGCAAGGCGGCAACGGTGACCGGGGCTACGGCGTAGCTCAGTACCAGCGCGGCAGACACCACGTTGATCAGCGCTTCCCAGGAGGGGAACGGCAGGGTCCAGAACACCGACAGGCCGAAGGTCAGCCACAGCGCCGGGCGCGGGATACCGGACTGGGCATCGATGCGGGTGAAGTACTTGAAGAAGGTGCCGGTCTGCGCCCAGCCATAGACCACGCGCGGGGTGGCGTTCATGTAGATGTTGCCGCAGCCGCTGGGCGAGATCACCGCGTCGGCCACCACCAGGTAGGCCAGCCAGCCCACACCCAGGGCCAAGGCGATGTCACGGTAGGGCAGGGCCAGTTCTTTGGTCACGCCGGCCCAGCCGTTGGCCAGCATCTCGGTCGGCACGCTGCCGAGGAAGGCCAGTTGCAGCAGGGCGTAGATCGCGGTGGACAGCAGCACCGAGAGGATCAGCGCGATGGGAATGGTGCGTTGGGGGTTCTTCACTTCGCTGGCCACCGAGATGATCGGCGTCAGCCCCAGGTAAGCGAAGATGATGCCACCCGCCGATACCGCCATTTCCACGCCGGACAGGCCGAACGGGGCGAAGCCCTGGACCTCGAAGTTCTCCGGCTTGAAGAAGGTGAACAGCACGCCGATCACCAGCAGCGGCACGATGAACTTGAACACGCTGACCAGGTTGTTGGCCTTGGCGAAGGTCTTCACGCTGCGGTAGTTGAGGAAGAAGAACAGCCCCAGCAAGGCGAACTGCACCAGCCAGCCGAGCACCGTGGGGTCGCTGGAACCGGCTTTGGTCAGCCCGGGGAACCAGGCTGCGGCGTATTGGCGCGAGGCGACCACTTCGATGGCGATCAGGCTGGAGAACGCGATCAAGGTGATGAAGCCCATCAGGTAGCCGAGCAGCGGGCCGTGCGAGTACACCGGGTAGCGCACCACGCCACCGGCACGCGGCAGGGCGGCGCCGAGTTCGCAGTAGACGATGCCCAGCAGCAGCACGGCGAAACCGCCGAGGAACCAGGAGAGGATACCGGCCGGGCCGGCGATGGCCGAAACATGGCTGGCGGCGAACAGCCAGCCGGAGCCGAAGATGGCACCGAGGCCGATGAAGGTGAGGTCGAGCAACGACAGCTGCTTCTTGAATTTGCCTGACATGGGTGCGCCTTTTTGTAGGTTTTGGATAGGCAGGTCTGATGTCACGTGTTGCGGCTTTCCACGGCCGCGCTGTTGTAGGTCTTGGGCGGCTTGCGTGGGGCATAGAGTGGACCCGAACGGGGCAGGGGTTCTTGATGGTTTTCTGCAGGAGGGATGACGAAATCGGCACAGTTTCAAAAAAGCAGTGGCGGGGTGAAAGTGCCCAGATATAGGCTGAAAGCCATAATGGACAAGGTTTTGTGAAGTGGTCTCAGTTGCAAGCGCCGTCCCTGTAGGAGCGGCCTTGTGTCGCGAAAGGGCCGCATAGCGGCCCCGGCAATTTTGCATGAGGGCGCAGATCCCGGGGCTGCTGCGCAGCCCTTTCGCGACACAAGGCCGCTCCTACAAAAAAGCGTATGCAGACCTGAACGCTATAAACTGCAGTGAGCCGACAGATGACCGATATCCCCCTGGCAACCCTGTACCAGTCCGTCGACCAGCACCGCCCGACCACCCTAGAAGCGCTGCTGGCGGGTGTCTCTTTGCTGCTACCGATCCTCGACGCCATCCCCAACGCCGCGATCTTCATCAAGGACCCGGCCGCGCGCTATGTGCTGGCCAATACCACCCTGGTCCAGCGCTGCGGTCTCAAGCGCCTGCAGCCGCTGCTGGGCAAGACCAGTGCCGAAGTGTTCCCGGCGCAACTGGGCCCCGGCTACACCGAGCAGGACCGCCGCGTGCTCAAGGATGGGCTGGTGCTGGAAGACCAGCTCGAACTGCACCTGTACGGCAGCCGAGAACCGGGCTGGTGCCTGACCCACAAGCGCCCGCTGCGCAACCCGGCCGGGGAGATCATCGGTTTGGTGGGCATCTCCGTCGACCTGCAGTCAGCCGCCGATACCCACCCCGCCTACCAGCGCCTGGCTGCTGTGGACGAGCACATCCGCCAGCATTTTCACCAGCCGATCAGCATGAGCGAGTTGACCCGCATCGCCGGGATTTCCGTGGCGCAGCTGGAGCGCTATTGCAAGCGAGTGTTCCACCTCACGCCGCGGCAGATGATCCACAAGGCACGCCTGGAGCACGCCCACCGGTTGCTGCATTCCGATTTGCCGATCACCGAAGTGGCGTTGCGCTGCGGCTACACCGACCACAGCGCGTTCAGCCGCCAGTTCAAGCAGCTGACAGGCTTCACGCCGCGGCAGTATCGCCAGGCGACGGCGCAGGTGTAGTGCTGGAGCCGGCGCCCGCCAGACGGCGCTGCCACTGTCGGTGAAGGGCCCTTGCCCGCTCCATGCGTGCAAGTTTCAGGACTACCAAGGTCAACCCAGCAAAACACAACAGGGCGAAGCCGCTCAGAATCGACCGCTGCTCCTTCAAGCCTTTCGCGACATGGGAGGTGTAATTCGGGTCCATGAAGAAAGAGCAAATGGTGTCCAGTTTGTCTTCTGGCATGTCAACAAAAAAGGGTTGTTTGGTTTCCGTTGAACGGCACTTATCCGCAGTCAGGAGGCGTTCCGGCCACCACATTTCAAATTTGATGTCATCTTGCGAAAGGTAAAAGCTCGGCGTATCTGGCGCGTCTTTCAAAGACACCATCAAGTACTTCGATTGTGTCGCGAGTGGGACGGGGGCTATTGCACAAAGCAGGGCGATCAGAAAACCGAAGCCCCACCAGAACTTTTTGCGCGAGAAGCGTTGGGTGGCGAAATTCGGGGCGTTGAAATCTGTCCAGTCCATGTACCGACGGTTGCGGCCGATATCGCTCGGCGTAAAGCCATTTGCGGTAATCCAGCGATAGGCGAGGTCAGCTTCCTGCAGGTTTTTTGCGGGTATGTTGAACTCGTATCGGAAGAACTCGATCTCACGCAGTTCTTTACGCATCGTGTTCAGCGGAGAGTGGTTGTCGAATTCAGTTTTACCACCGAAGCTTCGCCAGATCAGGTCACGCAGGAAGTAAAGCGAACCGGCTCTGCTATAGATGAACCAAAGCAGCCAGAAAATCAGTAGCGCTATACCTATGGCACCCAATGGTGCAAGGGCTTCGGCGCTCCATACCAATGGTGTCGAGACTGGAGTAGATGTCGTCATGTCAAATCCTTGGACATGTGAATAAGAGGCTGGACCGTGCACCCGTGAGTGATCGCATCACGCAGGTGCGGGGCGATGATAGAAGAGGCTGAATAGCTGTGTCGCCCGACAACAGTCCCTAAATGTTGTAGGAAGTTTCTGAATGATCAGTCATGACGCAACCCTTGGCTGAACAGCGCTCGCGCCTCGGCAAAGCACTGCTCGGCAATCGCCGAACGCGGTTCGCTGCGGCGCAGCAGCAGGCCGACCGGGCTGTGGATGCTGGCGTCGGCGATGGGGATGATGCGCATGTGTTCGCTGAGGTCTTCCAGGCCGCAGCCCAGCGGCATGATCGCGCAGCACACGCCGGTGTTTATGGCCTGCACCAGTTGGAAGGTCGAGTCGCTTTCCAGCACGGCATTGGCTTCAAGGCCGCGGCTGCGCAGGCTCAGGTCCAGTGACTGGCGGTAGTGCATGCCCTTGCTCAGCAGGCCCAGGGGGGTGTCGCCGAGTTCCTCCCAACGCAGGCTGTCGGCGTCGAACTGGAAGTGCTGGGTGTCGAACAGCAGGCCCATGGTGGTGGTACCCAGTTCGATCACTTCGAAGAAGTTGGCGTTGACCTGGTCGAGGTAGCAGATCCCCAGGTCGAGCTGGTTGCGGCTCAGGCCGTCCATGATCTGCTCGGTGCTGTGCGAACTGAGCTGGAATTGCAGCTCGGGGTACTTCTCGCGCAGCGGCAGCAGCAGGTGCATGGGGTTGAAGCTGGCCAGCGGCACGGTGCCCAGGCGCAGGCTGCCGACCACCTGGCCGCGGCAACTGGCGGCCTCGGCTTGCAGGCCGTCATGGGCGGCGAGCAGGGTACGGGCCCAGGCCAGGATGCGCTCGCCGGCCTCGGTGAAGCCTTCGAAGCGCTGGCCGCGCTTGACCAGCACCAGGTCCAGTTCGTCCTCCAGGTTGCGCAGGCGCATCGACAGGGTCGGCTGAGTGATATGGCACAGCGCCGCAGCCTGGCCGAAGTGGCGGGTCTGGTCGAGGGCGATGAGGAACTTGAGCTGCTTGATGTCCATGGGAGTGCCTGGCGTCTGGTTGTGCAGACCTTAACCCACGTCTGCGATAGATGTCATTGATCGGCCGGTTCGCCATTTCGATTGGACGCTGTTCTGGCTTGCCTCTAGCGTGACGACAATGCCATTCGAGGAGCTTCACCGTGCGCGTCCAACCCGATGCGGTTTTCGTACCGCTGAATATCGCAGTGCTGACCGTCAGCGACACCCGTACCTATGACAACGACACCTCCGGCCAGCTGCTTGCCAGCCGCTCGGTGGAGGTCGGCCATCGCCTGGTGGCACGCGCGCTGCTCAAGGATGACCTGTACAAGATCCGCGCCCAGGTGGCGAGCTGGATCGCCGACGACGACGTGCAGGTGGTGCTGATCACTGGCGGCACTGGCTTTACCGGGCGTGACAGCACACCGGAGGCAGTACAATGCCTGCTGGAGCGGACCGTCGATGGCTTTGGCGAACTGTTCCGCGCCTTGTCCATTCTCGATATCGGCAGCTCGACCGTACAGAGCAGGGCGCTGGCGGGGATTTCCAACGGCACCCTGGTGTGCTGCCTGCCCGGCTCGACTGGCGCTTGCCGAACTGCCTGGGAAGGTATCCTGGTGGAGCAACTGGATGCGCGGCACCGGCCCTGTAATTTTGTCAAGCATCTGAAACCTGTCGAAGCCTGCGAAAGCCGCGGTTAGCTGCACCGGACTCTTCGCGGGCACGCCCGCTCACACAGGGATCACGCCTTACCTGTGGGAGCGGGCGTGCCCGCGAAGAGGCCATCAGCTCAGTACATAGTCCACCGGCAGCAACACCGGCGGCAGCGGCTCGACCCCCAGAGCCCCCAACACATCCCGCTCCACGGTCCTGACCATGGCATCCATCGGCAGGTCGTTCTCATCGCGCCCGAACGGGTCCTCCAGCTCGTTGCCGATCGCATCCAGGCCAAAAAAGGTGTAGCCGACGATGGTGGTGAACAGCGGCGCCAGCCAGCCCAGCGGCTCGGCCAGGGCGAACGGCAGCAGCAGGCAGAAGATGTAGATGGTACGGTGCAGCAGCAAGGTGTAGGGGAATGGCAGCGGCGAGCCCTTGATCCGCTCACAACTGGCCTGCACCTCGGTCAGCCCGGCCAGGCGCTGCTCCAGCAGGGTGTAGCGCCATTCGCTGATCTGCCCTTGCGCTGCCAGCCGTGAACAGTGCATGCCGATGTCGCGCAGGATGCCATCGCACACGTTGTGCTCGGCCACCTGGGTAGCCTGGTTCAGCCATGGGCGGGTGGCGTTCACTTCGCTTTCGTTGCGCAACCGAGCATTCAGCCCATGGGCAAAGCCGCACAGGCTGCGCAACAGCTCGGCGCGCAGGTGCTCATCGGCGATCACCACGCTCTCCCGTACGAACGAACGGGTTTCGATGATCAGCCTGCCCCAGGCCTTGCGCCCTTCCCACCAACGGTCATAGCAGGCGTTGTTGCGAAAACTCATGAAGATCGACAGCGACAGGCCAAGCAGGGTGAACGGCGTGGCGCTGACCGGGTAGAAAAACGCCGGGAAGTGCCGCTCGACCAGCACGATCAGCGCAGCCAGCAAGGTGACCATCAGGCAGCGCGGGGCAATGCGCTTGACGATCGAGCCTTTGAGGGTGAACAGCACGCGCAGCACATCGGGGCGGGGGTGGACGATCATGGCAATCCAGAGGCGGCCGATCAGCCGCCGGTCATGTTCATGAAGCGCAGGATCTGCACCTCGCCACCGACTTCGAAATGATGGCGGTAGGGCTTGAGGTGCAGCGAGTCGCGGATGGCCTTCTCCAGCCGCGCCGCATCGCCGGGGTGGGCGCGCAGGACCTGCTTGAGGTCCATCGAGTGTTCGTTGCCCAGGCACAGCAGCAGGCGGCCTTCGACGGTCAGGCGCACCCGGTTGCAGGTGGCGCAGAAGTTGTGGCTGTGCGGTGAAATGAAACCGACCCGGGTATGGGCGGCTTCGGCGAGGCGCCAGTAGCGCGCCGGGCCCTGGGAGGACTCGGTGGATTCGATCAGGCTGAAGTGCTCGGCCAGGCGATCGCGCACTTCATCGCTGGAGCAGAACGACTCGCCGCGTTCGTGTTCGTTGATCACCCCCAGTGGCATCTCTTCGATGAAGGTGATGTCCAGCTCGCGGTCGATGGCAAAGCGCACCAGGTCGACCAGTTCGTGGTCGTTGCGGCCCTTGAGCACCACGCAGTTGAGCTTGGTGCGCTGGAAGCCGGCCTGGCGTGCGGCATCGATGCCGGCGATTACCTGGTGGAGATCGCCGGTACGGGTCAACTGCTTGAAGCGCGCGGCGTCGAGGCTGTCGAGGCTGATGTTCAGGCGGGTGAGCCCGGCGTCGAACAGCGGCTGGGCCAGGCGCCCGAGCTGCGAGCCGTTGCTGGTCATGCACAGTTCACGCAGGCCGGGCAGGGCGGCGATGCGCCCACACAGGTCGACGATGCCTTGGCGCACCAGCGGTTCGCCACCGGTCAGGCGGATTTTGCGGGTGCCGAGGGCGACGAAGCGCTCGGCCACCTGGAACAGTTCTTCAAGGCTGAGGATCTGCTGGCGTGGCAGGAACTGCATGTCTTCGGCCATGCAGTACACGCAACGGAAGTCGCAGCGGTCAGTGACCGACATCCGCAGGTAGTCGATTTTCCGGTTGAAGCCGTCGATCAGGGCCCGGCTGTTCTGTTCCACGTTGGCGCTCGAAAGGAAATGGGGGCTACAGGACTCAAGCTATAGCCTGTGGCCAGCCCCGTCAAATCGCTTTCCCTGACCATTTCATCAATGCCCTCTATCACGGCTGCAGGCCCGATTTTTAAAGGGTTGTAACTGCGTCTAGGCCTTCGCGGGCACGCCCGCACAGGGATTGCGCAGATTTCGAGTGCGGTGATGTACCTGTGGGAGCGGGCGTGCCCGCGAAAGCCACGGCGCGGTGCCAGCCCCTGATCGAAATTGCTTATCAAGGGGTAAAACATATCGATTGGACGGCTCTATCGCAGGCTCCATACGCTGGAAGAAAGTATCGAAGCGTGAGGATTGACCGCATGAGCCAGGACCAACACATCAGGGACTACAAAGGCCCCGCCGCCGGCTGGGGCGCGCTGAAGAGCGTGACCAAGAGCTGGCTGGGCAGCGACAACGCCTTCAAGAACCTGCGGGCCATGCTCAAGACCAACCAGAACGGTGGCTTCGACTGCCCGGGCTGTGCCTGGGGCGAGTCGCCGGAAAGCGACATGGTCAAGTTCTGCGAAAACGGCGCCAAGGCAGTGAACTGGGAAGCCACCGGCCGCTCAGTGGACCCTGCGTTCTTTGCCCGTTACAGCGTCAGTGCGTTGCTCGAACAGAGCGACTACTGGCTTGAATACCAGGGGCGCCTGACCCATCCGATGCGCTACGACGCGGCAACCGATCACTACGTGGAAACCAGCTGGCAAGAAGCCTTCGAGCTGATCGCCCAACACCTGCGCGCGCTCGACTCGCCCGATCAGGCGGAGTTCTATACCTCGGGCCGGGCGAGTAACGAGGCGGCATTTCTCTACCAGCTGTTCGTCCGTGCCTACGGCACCAACAACTTCCCCGACTGCTCGAACATGTGCCACGAAGCCAGCGGCGCCGGCATGGCCGAAACCCTCGGGGTGGGCAAGGGCACCGTGGTGTTTCACGACCTGGAGCTGGCCGACGCGATCTTCGTCATCGGCCAGAACCCTGGCACCAACCACCCGCGCATGCTCGAGCCGCTGCGCGAAGCCGTCAAGCGCGGTGCCCAGGTGGTGTGCTTCAACCCGCTCAAGGAACGCGGCCTGGAGCGCTTCCAGCACCCGCAGCACCCCTTCGAGATGCTCAGCAACGGCTCCGAGCCGACCACCAGTGCCTACTTCCGACCGGCCCTGGGGGGCGACATGGCGGCCATGCGCGGTATCGCTAAGTTTCTCTTGCAATGGGAGCGCGAAGCCCAGGCCAAGGGCGAGCCCGCGGTGTTCGACCATGCCTTCATCGCCGAGCACACCAGTGGCCTCGACGACTACCTGGCGGCCGTGGATGCCACCTCCTGGGAGCACATCGTCAAGCAATCGGGACTGACCCTGGCCGAGATCGAACTCGCTGCGCGCATATACCGCAAGGCCGAGCGAGTGATCATGTGCTGGGCCATGGGTGTTACGCAGCATCGTCATTCGGTGCCGACCGTGCAGGAAATCGTCAACCTGCAACTGCTGCGCGGCAACGTCGGCAAGCCCGGTGCCGGTCTGTCGCCGGTGCGTGGCCACAGCAACGTGCAGGGCGACCGCACCATGGGCATTGACGAAAAGCCCAGGGCGGCGCTGCTCGATGCCATCGAAAAACGCTTCAAGTTCCGAGTGCCCCGGGCCCACGGGCACAACGCAGTGCTGGCGATCAAGGCCATGGAAGAGGGGCTGGCCAAGGTGTTCATCGCCCTGGGCGGCAACTTTGCCCAAGCCACGCCGGACACCCCGCGCACCCACGCGGCACTGCGCAATTGCGCGCTGACCGTGCAGATCTCCACCAAGCTCAACCGCTCGCACTTGGTGACCGGGCGCGATGCGCTGATTCTGCCGTGCCTGGGCCGTACCGAGATCGACATGCAGGCCGAGGGGCCGCAAGGCGTGACGGTGGAGGATACGTTCAGCATGGTGCACCTCTCCAACGGCCAGCTGCGCGCGCGTTCGCCGCACCTGCGTTCGGAGCCGTGGATCATCGCCGGCATGGCCAAGGCCACCTTGGGCAACCAGCCGATCGACTGGGAATACGCGGTTGCCGACTACAACCGCATTCGCAGCATGATCGCCGACGTGATTCCGGGCTTCGCTGACTTCAACGAGCGCCTGCAGCACCCGGGCGGGTTCCACCTGGGCAACAACGCGGCCGATCGCAACTTCCGCACGGCTACCGGCAAGGCCCGCTTCATGCCCCACGCGCTGCCGGAGGAACTGGTCAATGCCAAGGTGCTGGCGCGGGGTGACACGCCGGACCTGATCCTGCAGACCCTGCGCTCGCATGACCAGTACAACACCACGTTGTACGGGCTGGATGACCGTTATCGCGGGGTATTCGGCCTGCGTGAAGTGGTGTTTGTCAGCGAGGCGGACATCCGCCGGCTGGGCTTCGAGCCGGGCGAGCACGTGGACCTGGTGTCGCTGTGGGAGGATGGTGTCGAGCGACGGGTGTCGGGCTTCCGGTTGGTGCCTTATGACATTCCGGATGGGCAGGCAGCGGCCTATTATCCCGAGACCAATCCGCTGGTGCCGCTGGAGAGTTATGGCGAAGGGACTTATACGCCGACTTCCAAGTTCATTGCGATCAAGCTGGAGAAAGCCAAGGCCGGGAACCGGATCGAGGCGGTGCTCGCTTCGGACTGATGGGCTGCCTGGGCCGGCCTCTTCGCGGCTAAAGCCATTTCCACAGGGTCATCACAGATTTCAAGGACTGTGGAGTACCTGTGGGAGCGGCTTCAGCCGCGAAGCATCCAGCGCCGATTCAGGATCGGTGCACCGGCAAGGCCGTGGTGTACTTCATCTGCTCCATGGCAAAACTGGAGGTGATGTTGGACAGCCCCTCAGTGCTGGTAATCAGCTTTTTGTAGAAGCGGTCATACGCCGCGATGTCACCCACCACCACCCGCAGCATGTAGTCCCAGTCCCCGGACATCCGGTAGAACTCCATCACCTCCTCGAACCCCTGCACCGTCGCTGCGAACTGCTCCAGCCAGGCGCTGTCGTGGCGCTGGGTCTTGAGCTGGACGAACACGGTCAGCCCCAGCCCCAGGCGCACCGGGTCCAGCAGGGCGACGCGGCCGAGGATGTAGCCGTCTTCTTCAAGGCGTTTGACCCGCTTCCAGCACGGTGTGGTCGACAGGTTGACCGCCTCGGCCAGGTCCTTGAGCGAGATCGAGGCGTCGCGCTGCAACAGGGTGAGAATGTGCTGATCGAAGGTGTCCATGGCCGGGAAAACTTCACCGAGAAAAATTTTCCCCAGATTACCCCAGGCCTAGGAAAATTTCCTGCACCGAGCGGGCATTGCCGCCACGCCAGGTAATTGCCATAGTTGCAGGCTTGAATCCTGCCAATGGGCCTGACCATGTCTGACAAGCCGCGTAATTTCGCCACCCGTACCATCCACGCCGGCGAGCAGTCCAGCGTTGCCGCAAACGCCATTTTCCCGCCCATCTATACCGCCAGCTCCTACATCAAGCGCAGCCTGGACGATAATCCCGAATACGCCTACAGCCGTGTCGGCAACCCGACCCGGCATGTCTATGAGAGCTGTGTTGCCGCGCTGGAGGAAGGCGTCGGTGCGGTGGCCTGTGCATCGGGTGTGAATGCCACCGCCACCGTGCTCGAGCTGCTGCCCAAGGACGCCCACGTGGTGGTGATGAATGGTGTTTACGGCGGCACCTTCCGCATCCTTGAAGACTACCGCGGGCGCACCTCGGGCCTGACCACCACGTATGTCGACCTGAATGATGTCGAGGCGGTGGCTGCAGCAATCAAGCCGCAAACCCAGCTGATCTGGATCGAGTCCCCGACCAACCCGTTGCTGCACCTGGTGGACATCAAGGCAGTGTGCGACCTGGCCCGTGCCCGGGGCATCCTCACCTGCATCGACAACACCTTCTGCTCGCCGTGGAACCAGCGCCCGATCACCCTCGGCGTAGACCTGGTGATGCACTCGGCGAGCAAGTACATCGGCGGCCACTCCGATCTCACCGGGGGCGTGGTGGTCGCCGCCAATGACGAGCTGCTGGCCCGGCTGCGCAAGATCAGCATGGCGGTCGGGGCGATCCAGGGGCCGTTCGACTGCTACCTGGCCCTGCGCGGGCTGAAGACCCTGGATGTGCGCATGGAGCGCCAGTGCGCCAACGCGCTGCAGGTGGCGCGCTTCCTCGAAGCCCACCCGCAGGTCGAGCAGGTGTTCTACCCGGGGCTTGAAAGCCACCCGCAACACGCACTGTGCCAGCGGCAGATGCGCAGTGGCGGGGCGGTGGTGGCGATGAAAGTCAAAGGTGCAGACCGGGCGGCGCTCAACCGGTTGATCGAGGCCTTGGAGATCTTCGTGCTGGCCGACTCGCTGGGCGGGGTGGAAAGCATGATCAACCACTCGTGGAGCATGTCGCACAACTCGTTGAGCCCGGCGCAGAAGGGCGAGATGGGGATCAGCGAGAACCTGCTGCGGTTGTCGGTGGGGATCGAGGATTATCGCGACCTGATCGAAGACCTGGATGGCGCGCTGAAGGCTTCAGCGGCTGTGTGAGGGTTACCGGCCCCTTCGCGGCTGAAGCCGCTCCCACAGGTACAGCGCAGCCCTCAGGTTATGCGCGGTCCCTGTGGGAGCGGCTTCAGCCGCGAAGAGGCCGGTGAGTTCAATAGAGAAATATCAGGACTTGGGCGGATGAATGATCCGTTCGATCTTGTCCTTGATCAGCAGCCTTTCCTTGCGCAGGCGGTTGACCGCTTCGTCGTTGGTGCCATTGGCCTCGGCGGCCAGCACCTCTTTGTCCTTGGTGTTGTATTCCTTGTGCAGCTTGTGAAGGTCCTGGTCCTTGTCTATGAGCGCCTGGAATGCGTCAGCGGTAATGTGCAGGTCAGCGAGCAGATCATGCGGAACTGGCATTTCTTCACCTCTGTCAGGGTTGTCGGTAAGGTCCTGACCTTTGAGGATAGCCGCCTTTGCGCAGGTGGGGGACTGGGGTAGGCTGTCGCATCCTTCCTTTGTGCCTGGAGCCTGCGCCATGCCTCACCTGAACCTGGAATACAGCGACAACCTGCGCGAACTCAATGTCGATGTGCTGTTGCTGCGCCTGAACCACGCCCTGGTGGGCAGCGGCCAGTTTGCCGACGAGGGCGACATCAAGAGCCGGGCCGAGGCCTTCAGTCAGTACCGGGTGGGTACCGCGCCGGGTGAGCGAGCGTTCGCCCATGTGCGCCTGGCCATCCTCAGCGGGCGCTCGCCCGAGGTGAAGCAGCAACTGTCGAACGGCTTGCTCGAGGTGTTGCGCGAAGCGATCCCGGCCAAGGCCGGAGTGGACACTCAGTTGTGCGTGGAAGTGCTCGACATTGACCGCGAACCTTATGCCAAGGCGCGTCTGCACGGCTGAACGGCTGCTGAATGAAGTTGATTTAATGTAAAAAAATGCATCGGCTTACGAAATTGTTACCGTCTTTTTCACGAAAAATTGATGGTGCGCTTTCTAGAGTTCGCCCGACTTTCCCACAGTACCATCCGGCCTGTGGGTGATAATTACTCTCGATTGCGAATGCCGATGCTCAACTTCAAATCCCTGCGGACTGAATGGGTCACGCTGTTGGCCAGCGTTTACCTGCTGGTGGGTCTCAACATGTTCCTCTGGGAGCACCTGCAAGAGGTGGTGCCTGCCGGGATGACGGGGCTTTGGCTGAGCCTGGCGTTCGCCGTGCTGATGTTGTTCGCGTTCAACCTGGTGTTGACGCTGTTCGCCTTCCGTTATGTATTGAAGCCGTTATTGATCGTGTTGTTCATCAGTGGTGCAAGTGCTGCCTACTTCATGAACCAATACGGCGTGCTTATTGACGCTGGCATGTTCCGCAACATGGCCGAAACCAACGTTACGGAAGTGCGCGACCTGATGTCTTTCAAGTTCGCTGCCTATATTCTGCTGCTTGGTGTATTGCCGTCGGTCATGTTGTGGAAGACGAAGATCGCCTACCGCCCGTGGCACCGCGAATTGCTCGGCAAACTGGTGGTCAGCGGCGCCTGCGTGGTGGCGCTGGGCTCGGTGGCACTGGTCAATTATCAAGGGCTTTCGTCGCTGTTTCGCAACCACCATGAACTGCGCCTGATGCTCACCCCGAGCAATGTCGTCGGCGCGACCATCGGTTATGTCAACGAGCGCGTCGGTACTGCAGCGCGCCCATTCCAGAATTATGGCGAAGATGCCAAGCGCGACTTGGCCTGGCAGAAGCACGAGCGCAAATCGCTGACCGTGCTGGTCGTCGGCGAAAGCGCCCGTGCCGACCACTTCGGCGTGCTCGGCTATCCGCGCGATACCACCCCGAACCTGGCCCGGGAGCAAGGCCTGCTGAGCTTCTCCGATGTGCATTCCTGCGGGACTGAAACCGCCGTCTCGGTGCCGTGCATGTTCTCCGGCATGAAGCGCAAGGAATACGACGCCCGGGTGGCGAAGAACCGCGAGGGGCTGCTGGATATCCTCCAGCGTGCCGGCCTGGCCGTGCAGTGGCGCGACAACCAGTCGGGCTGCAAGGGCACCTGCGACCGCGTGCAGTTCATCGACGTCAGCAACCTCAAGGATCCGCAGCTGTGCGCCAGCGGCGAATGCCATGATGAAATCCTCCTGCAAGGCCTGGGCGAGCTGATCGACAACCTCGACAAGGATACCGTGCTGGTACTGCACCAGATGGGCAGCCACGGCCCCGAATACTTCAAGCGCTACCCTCAAGACGGCGAGCGCTTCACCCCGGTGTGCCAGAGCAACGCGCTGAACCAGTGCAGCGAGCAGGAGATCATCAACGGCTACGACAACACCCTGGCCTACACTGACAAAGTGCTGTCTTCGCTGATCGATACCCTGCGCAGCAAGCAGGACAAGGTCGACACGGCGATGATCTACCTGTCCGACCATGGCGAGTCGCTGGGCGAGTACAACCTGTTCCTGCACGGCACCCCCTATGCCATTGCTCCGGAACAACAAAAGCATGTGCCGCTGCTGACCTGGTTCTCCGACAGCTACAAGCAAGACTTTGGCATCGACACCGATTGCCTGGCCAAGCTCAGCGATGCGCCGTTGTCGCAGGACAACCTGTTCCACTCGATGCTGGGCCTGCTACAGGTGCACACCGAGGTCTACCAGCAGTCGCTGGACGTGTTTGCCAGCTGCCGGCCGTGGCTGGCAGCCCAGCGTTGAGGCCGTTCATCTAATCCAGGGATGGCGCAGGTTTCACCAGCAGGGCCCGCGCCGTATATACTGCGCGCCAATGTTTGTGGGAGAGCCTTGTGGCCATCGAAATACACTGGATCCGTGACGACCAGACCCTGGCCGAACACTGCCGCAAGTGGCGCGAACTGCCCTTCGTGGCTCTCGACACCGAGTTCATGCGGGTCGACACCTTCTACCCGAGAGCCGGCCTGGTCCAGGTTGGCGACGGGCAGCGGGCTTTCCTCATCGACCCGCTGCTGATCGGCGACTGGCAGCCGCTGGGCGAACTGCTCGACGACAGCAACGTGGTCAAGGTGCTGCACGCCTGCAGCGAAGACCTCGAAGTGCTGCTGCGCCTGACTGGCAAGCTACCGCAACCGTTATTCGACACTCAGCTGGCCGCCGGATACCTGAACCTGGGCTTCTCCATGGGCTATTCGCGCCTGGTGCAGGACGTGCTGGGCATCGAGCTGCCCAAGGGCGAAACCCGCTCTGACTGGTTGCAGCGCCCGCTGTCGGAAACCCAGGTCAGCTACGCCGCCGAAGATGCCGTGCACCTGGCCGAGCTGTTCGCCGCCCTGCAGCCACGCCTTTCCGGCGACAAGTACGCCTGGGTGCTGGAAGACGGCGCCGAGCTGGTGGCTGCGCTGCGCCGTGAAGTCGAACCCGAGACTTTGTATCGCGACGTCAAGCTCGCCTGGAAGCTGAGCCGCCAGCAACTGGCGGTGCTGCGCGAACTGTGCGCCTGGCGCGAGCGTGAAGCACGTAGCCGTGATGTACCGCGCAACCGTATCCTCAAGGAACACTCGCTGTGGCCCATGGCCAAGAGCCAGCCGGATAACCTGTCGGCCCTGGCCAAGATTGAAGAAATGCACCCGCGCACCATCCGCCAGGACGGCGCCTTGCTGCTCGAGCTGATCAAGCGCGCCGGCAACCTGCCGTCCGAGCAATGGCCACAGCCGCTCCCCGAGCCGCTGCCGATCGAAGCCGCCGGTATCCTCAAGCGCCTGCGTGCGATCGGCCAGGCCGAAGGCGAGCGCTTGGGTATCGCCCCCGAGCTGATGCTGCGCAAGAAAACCCTGGAAGCCCTGCTCAAGAGTGGCTACCCGAACGGCCCTTATCAACTGCCCGATTCGCTGCGCGGCTGGCGCCGTGAGCGGATGGGCCAGGCCCTGCTGGACGACCTGGCAGGTGCCGGAGACAAGCAATGAAACGTATCTGCTCGATCTACAAGAGCCCACGCAAGAACGAAATGTACCTGTATGTGCTCAAGGCCGATGGCCTGGAGCGCGTGCCCGAAGCCCTGCTACCGTTCTTCGGTACGCCCAAGCATGCTTTCGACCTGGTTCTCAGCCCCGAGCGCAAGCTGGCCCGCGAAGACATCGCCAAGGTCCTGGAGAACCTCGACAACCAGGGCTACCACCTGCAGATGCCACCGCCGGACGATGAATACATCGAGCACCTGCCCGAAGAACTGCTGCGCCGCAACGACCCGGTTTGATCATGCGTGTACTGATCGCTGAGCATGATCATGCTCGTTATGCCCAATTGTTGCGCGAAGCGATGCCGGAACTGGAAGTGCTGACCAGCAACGACTCTGCCGAACTGGCCCGCCAGGCACCGCAGTGCCCGGTCTGGCTGGGCCAGCCGGATCTGCTGGCGAGCCTGTTGCGCCAGGGCCACAAGCCGCAATGGATGCAGTCCACCTGGGCCGGCATCACGCCGTTGCTGGCCGAAGGGTTGCCGCGTGACTACCGCCTGACCCGCGCCGTAGGCATTTTCGGCCAGGTGATGGCCGAATACATGCTGACCTATATGCTCGGCCACGAGCGCGAAGTGTTGTCGCGCCTGGTCAGCCAGGTCGAGCGGCGCTGGGATGACCGTCCGGGGCGCAGCCTGGAGGGGCGTAAGGTATTGATTGTCGGGACCGGCGATATCGGCCAGCGGGTGGCCGAGTTCCTCGTGCCGTTTGGCGTGACCCTGTACGGTATCGCCAGCCGCGCCCGCGAGCAGGCGCCGTTCGTCGAAGTGGCGGGGCTGGCGGATTTGCCGCGCATGGTCGGGCAAGTGGACTACGTGCTCAACCTGTTGCCGGATACGCCGGCAACCCATGACCTGTACGACGCGGCGCTGTTCCAGTGCTTCCGGCCCACGGCGCTGTTCATCAACGCCGGACGCGGCGCGGCGGTGGTCGATGCCGACCTGGTCGAGGCACTGAAACAGGGGCATCTGGCCGGGGCGGTGATCGACGTGTGCCGGCAGGAGCCGCTGCCGCAACGGCATCCGTTCTGGACCGCCTGGGGCTTGTTGCTGACCGGGCACAGCTCAGCGCCCACCTCGCCGGCGGCGATGGTGCGGTTGTTTGCCGAGAATGTGCGGGCGTATGCCGAGGGGCAGGGGTTGCGCGGCGAAGTCGACTTCGCCCGGGGTTACTGACCTCTTTAACCTTTGCCGGCCTCTTCGCGGGCTCGCCCGCTCCCACAGGTATGGCGCCGCCCTCAGGCTGTGCACTATCCCTGTGGGAGCGGGCATGCCCGCGAAGAGCCCGGAACAGGCGATACAAGCCTTACAGGCTGAAATCACCCTCAGCCGCCAGCTCGCTCAGCGGCCGACGCGGGCTCGGCACTTCACGCGCCTGCAGCGCTTCATCCAGGCTGGCCTTGTCGCCCAGCTTGCCGATCGCCACCATGGCATGCAGTTCGTAACCTTCCGGAATCTTCAGCTCCTGGCGCGCCAGTGCCTGGTCGAAGCCGGCCATGCCGTGGGTGTGCCAGCCGCTGATGCTGGCCTGCAACGCAAGGTGGCCCCAGGCCGAACCGGTATCGAAGGTGTGCCACAGCGCCGGCTTTTCTTCGCTGGCGCCTGGCGCCGCGAAGGTGGTCTTGGAGATGATCAGCACCAGCGCCGAAGCCTGCTGCGCCCAGCTGCGGTTGAACGGGACCAGCAGGTTCAGGTAACGCTCCCAGCTCGGCGTGTCGCGGCGCGCATAAAGGAAGCGCCACGGTTGCGAGTTGTAGGCCGACGGCGCCCAGCGTGCCGCTTCGAGGAAACTCAACAGGGTCTCTTCGCTGATCGGTTCGGCGGTGAAGGCACGCGGCGACCAGCGGTTGATGAACTGCTCGTTGATGGCGTAATCGGCAATGCGGGGGGTGGCGCTCATGGCGGCTCCTGCAAGTGGATGGCAAAGCATGCACGCTACTGCGTCCGCCTGGCACTGACAAGCGGTCTGGCGTTGCCGAAGGCCAGGCTCTAGACTGGCGCCGCCGCGCCCCGCGGCCCGAACAAGACTGCAGGAAACCCTTGTGATGATCGCTGACAGCGCGCCGTTCTGGCGGCGCAAGACCCTCGAACAACTCAGCCCGCAAGAGTGGGAGTCGCTGTGTGACGGCTGCGGCCTGTGCTGCCTGCAAAAGCTCGAGGACGAAGACGACAACAGCGTCTACTACACGCGCATCGCCTGCAAGCTGCTCGACCTCGATACTTGCCAGTGCAGCGACTACCCCAATCGCTTCGCCCATGTGCCCGATTGCATCCAGCTCACCCCTGGCAAGGCCGACCAGTTCAAATGGCTGCCGAGCACCTGTGGGTATCGCCTGGTCAGCGAGGGCAAGGACTTGCCCGACTGGCATCACCTGGTGTGCGGCGACCACAAACAGGTGCATGAACAGCGCATATCGCAATCGGGGCGTATGCTCAGTGAACATGATGTCGACGAAGACGACTGGGAAGACCATCTGATTTTCCGCGCCAGCTGAACGCGCCACCCGCGTCGCCTCTGAGGAACAAGGAGTTTCGGTATGCGTTGCCTGTTGTTGCTGCTCCTCGGGCTTGTGGCCTGCTCGCCGGCCTGGGCAAAAAAGGTCGACCTCGATTACCAGGTACGCCTGCTGCCTGCCAATGGCCAGGCCGAAGTGCGCCTGACCCTGGCCGAAGGCAGCGCCGTGCGCAGCCTGGATTTCGACCTGGGCACGGCCGGTGCCTACAGTGGTTTCCAGGCCGATGGCCAGTGGCAGCAGCAGGGCGAGCGTGGCGTTTGGCACCCGGCGAACGGCAAGACCAGCCTCAGCTACCGGGTAAAACTGGACCAGAAGCTGCGCAGCGGTGCCTACTCCTCCCGCATCACCCCGCATTGGGCGCTGTTCCTCGGCGACCAGTTGGTGCCGCCTGCGCACCTCGATCAGCAGGACGGTACCGAGCTGGTGGCACGCCTGACGGTCGACTTGCCTGAAGGCTGGAACAGCATCGAGACGCCCTGGCCACGCATCGGCAAGGACAAGTTCCGGATCGACAACGTGTCCCGACTGTTCGACCGCCCGACCGGCTGGATGCTTGCGGGGAACCTTGGCAGCCGCCGCGCCCGCCTCGGCGAAACCGACGTCACCGTTGCCGCGCCGGTCGGGCAGGGTATGCGACGGATGGACAGCCTGACCCTGATGACCTTCGTCTGGCCGCAATTGCAGGCCGTGTTCCCGCGCAACCCGGCCAAGCTGCTCCTGGTGGGTGCCCGTGATGGCATGTGGCGCGGAGCGACGGCGGCGCAGGGTTCCATCTACTTGCACAGCAGTCGGCCAATGGTCAGCGAGAATGGCAGCAGCCTGTTGTTGCGCGAACTGGTGCAGCTGTTTGCGCAGATTCGTGTACGTGACAACAGCGACTGGCTGGGCCAGGGCCTGACCGAATACTACGCCACCGAGTTGCTGCGCCGTGCCGGCGGCATCAGCGATGACCGTTATGAGGTAGGCCAGGCACGTTTGCAGAAACTGGGCGGCCAGGTCTCCCAACTGCGTGCCGAGCACGCCAGCCCGGCTCAGGTTGCCCGGGGGGTGATGCTGCTGCAGGCACTGGACAAGGAAATCCGTATCCATACCCAGGCCAAGCGGTCGCTGGACGATGTCACCCGCGCACTGATGCGCCTGCCCAGTGTGAGCACCGAAGAATTTGTGCAGATCAGCGAGAATGTGCTTGGGCGCCGCTCCGAGGTGCTGCAAAGCAAGGCACTGCGCTAGCCTGTTGCGGCCTCTTCGCGGGCATGCCCGCTCCCACTGACAGAGTGCCAGATCTCACGGCAGCGTTGTACTTGTGGGAGCGGGCGCATCGAACCGTCGCGAAGGGGCCGCCGGTGCAGGCGTCACAAGACTCAGCTGCCCGTCAAAGGGTCCTTGCCGGTCACTGTCACCCCCTGTGTAGCCGCCTCGGCACTGGTCTTGAGTTCCTTCAGGTGCGCGGCACTGCGCTCGATGTCCGAACGCAGGCGGTGATATTCCTGGCGGTGCCGTTGCCACCAGGCCTTGGTCGCGCAATGGCCGCTGACTCCCCGGGCTACCGCCAGGCCACCCGCCACCATCTGCAGCAACCCGATCAGGCCCCCGTGGCGCATGCCCTTGGTGAACATCAAGGCGCCGCCTGCCAGTGAGCCGGCGCGTTCCAGCCCCTGGACATTGTGTTCCCGTGAAGCCCTGGAATGAATATCGAGCATGGCAAACCCTCCGTGTGAAGTGTTAACAGCTGACCAGCAGCCGTGAACGACCGTTCACTTGGTTTGCCCAGCGGGCTCGCGCAAGCGTGCACACGCAGTCGGCTATTTGAACTTGGGACCTGAGCGGGTATTGAGCCCTTTGGCCATGCGGTCATACAGCACCACATTCACCGTCGCGGCGAGGTTCATGCAGCCTTCGGTGGGGATGTAGATGGTCTCTTCGCACCAGCCCCGCACGGCTTCGCTCAACGAGCCATCCTCAGGCCCGAAGATATAGATCGCCCGATCAGGGTGGGTGTATTCAGGTAGCGGCCGTGCGCCGTCCACCAGCTCCACCGCTACCGGCGTGCAACCCAAGGGGATGATGCGTTGCAGGTCGTCGATGCCGATCAGCGGAATGTCATAGTGCACCCGCTTGGTGTCGGTGACGAAGTCACGCGCGCGCTCATAGCGCTTGCCAGTGTAGAACACCGAGTTGACGCCGTAGCAACCCGCTGCACGCATCACCGAACCGACGTTCTCCGCGGACTTTGGGTTGAACAGGCCGATGCAGCTGTACCGTTTGTTTGCCACGTGCCGGGGCCTTTCGCGAAAAAAAGAGCGCGATTATACGGGCTTGCCGGCAGCAGCGGGGTTTGGTGTGACGGTCAGTCTTTTTTCAACATGCCTGCCAGCCCGGCGAACGGGTTGTGGGTGGCCTTGGCGATGCTTGGGGTGCTGGTCGAGCCTTCGCTGAAGTACTGCTGGTCGGTATAGCGCGAGTGCTCGTTGTCGTGGCAGTACAGGCACAGCAGCTCCCAGTTGGAGCCGTCCTGCGGGTTGTTGTCGTGATTGTGGTCGCGGTGGTGCACGGTCAGCTCGCTCAGGCGCTTGCCGGAAAATTCGCGGGCGCAGCGGCCGCACACGTGCGGGTACATTTTCAGGGCTTTGTCGCGGTAGCCCATCTCCTTGTCGCGCTTGGCGTCGGCGAGGATGCGATCGAGGCGGGCGGTGGCGGCGGAGGTGGAAGCCGAACTCATGGTGTTTCCTTTGTTCTGATCAGGCAGATGACGGTTATGCCATTGAGTCTAGCGCGCTTGCAGGGCAGGCGGACAGGCGAAAACTCGAATATCGGCGTAGCCTGTAGAGAGGTTCCCGACAGGAGGTTGCTGATGTTTCATGCGATCCTCGCCGCGCTGCTGATGGCCGCCATGCCCCGGGCTGAAGCGGCAGGCACGCCCCCACGGCTGAACACCCCGGTACCCGGAGCGCCGGGCACGCCAACGCCCACGCCTTACCCGCAGATCACCCCGAGCATCCCGCCCAAGGCCTACGACAGCAAGCCAGGCGCGCCGCTGCTGCCGCCGATGCCGGTGCCAGGGCCGCCCAAGGACCAGGACTTGCCTGGGTTGCACCAGGAACCGGCGAAACCGCCGGCGCAGGATGATTGACTGATGGGAATACGTTCGCTGTACGATCCTGGGGCTGCTTTGCAGCCCTTTCGCGACACAAGGCCGCTCCTACAAAGAGAACGCGATCTCCTGTAGAAGCGACCTTGTGTCGCGAAAGGGGCGCAAAGCGCCCCCGGCAATCTCAAGCAATACCCAACTCGCCAAACACGAACGCATATTCCAGCGCCACATCACGCAGCCCCTGGTACCGCCCGCTCATCCCGCCATGCCCGGCGCCCATCTCGGTCTTGAGCAGCAGCAGGTTGCCGTCGGTCTTGCGCGTGCGCAAGCGCGCCACCCACTTGGCCGCCTCCCAGTACTGCACGCGGCTGTCGTTGTAGCCGGCCACCACCAGCATGGCCGGGTAGGCCTGGGCGCGGACATTCTCATAGGGCGCATAGGCCTTGATGCGCGCATACACCTCGGGCTCCTCGGGGTTGCCCCATTCGTCGTACTCGGTGACGGTCAGCGGCAGTTCGGGGTCGAGCATGGTGTTGAGCACGTCGACGAACGGTACCTCGGCGATGGCGCAGCGGAACAGCTCTGGGCGCAGGTTGAGCACGGCGCCGATCAGCAGGCCGCCGGCGCTGCCGCCGCTGATCGCCAGGCGCTGCGGGGCGGTCACACCCTCGGCGATCAAGTGTTCGGCACAGGCGATGAAGTCGCTGAAGGTGTTGTGCTTGTGGGCCTGCTTGCCGGCGCGGTACCAGGCTTCTCCCAGCTCGCCGCCGCCGCGCACGTGGGCGATGGCGAAGGCCACGCCGCGTTGCAGCAGGCTCAGGCGGGCGTGGGAGAACCACGGGTCGAGGCTTTCGCCGTAGGCGCCATAGCCATACAGGTAGAGCGGCACGGTCTTGCCCAGGTCTTCGCGGCGGCGCACCAGGCTGATCGGTACCTGGGTGCCGTCCGGCGCCGTGGCCCACAGGCGCTGGCTGACGTAGTCGTCGGCGTCGAACTGGCCGAGCACCGGGGTCTGCTTGAGCACCTGCTGGGCGCCCGTGGCCAACTCCAGCTGGCGCACCTGGGCCGGGCGGTTGAGCGCTTCGTAGCGCAGGCGTACGCGGCGGCTGGCGAACTCCAGGCTGTCCTGCACGTACAGGCTGTAGGCCGCATCGGGCAACTCCACCCGGTAAGGGGCCAGCCCTTGCGGGCGCACTTCGATGATCGGCAGGCCGCCTTCGCGCAGGCTCAGGGTCAGTGCCTCGGCATTCAGGCTCAGGCCTTCGAGCATGATGTCGTCGCGGTGCGCCACCAGTACCTGCCACTGGTCGCGGCTGGGCACCGGGGTGGCCGGTGCATGGCAGAGTGCGAAGTTGATGCCGTCCTGGTTGGTGCGGATGAACCAGCGCCATTGGCCGTCGAGTTGGCCGTGGTCGGGGAAGTACTCGTGGCCTTCCACCCGTGGCGCCAGGCAGGTGAACGGCGCGTGTGGCGTTTCGGCGTCGAGCACCCAGGCCTCGCTGGTGGTCTTGCTGTTGAGCAGCAGCACCAGCTGGCGCTCGGAGCTGGTGCGGTAGCAGTGCAGGAAGAAGCGACCGTCGGCCTCTTCGAAGACCGTGCTCGCACCCGCTTCGCCGAGGGTATGGCGGCGCAGGCGCCAGGGCCGATGGGTATCGTCCAGCTCGGCGAAGAACAGCGTCTGGCTGTCGTTGGCCCAGGTCATGCTGCCGTCACAATCGGCGAAGGGCAGGGCGGTCAGGTGACCGCTGCTCAGGTCCTTGACGTACAGCGTGTAGATTTCATCGCCGCTGGTGTCGAGGCTGTAGGCCAGTCGGCGGTGGTCCGGGCTGACGCTGAACGCGCCCAGCGACAGGAAGCCGCCGTTGGCCAGGGCATTGGGGTCGAGCAGCAGTTGTTCCTGGCTTTCATCGACCGTGTTGGAGTCGTCCGCCGGGCGTGGGCAGCGGTAGTGGCGCGGGTACTCGTCGCCTGCGGTGGTGCGGGTGTAGTAGAGGTAGGGGCCCCAGGGCGAGGGCAGCGACAGGTCGGTTTCGAGAATGCGGCCCTTGATCTCTTCGAACAACTGCTCGCGCAACGCTGCCTGGTCGGCCAGGCAGGCTTCCTGATAGGCGTTTTCCGCCTGCAGGTAATCGAGCACTTCCTGGGTGTCGCGCTGTTGCAGCCAGGCGTAGGGATCAGTGGCCTGGTCCTGGCGGGCAATGGGGGGCTGAGGTTTGGTTGGCATCGGGGATCTCTTGGCCGGGACAGGGAGACGCTGTCTGCGCCCTGAAAAGTGTTTATCATAGGCATCTCTTTGCCTGGCTTGCACGAACACCATGATCGAGAACGACTACACCTTCGCCTGGGGCCTCTACGCTGTCGCCGCCCTGGGTTGCCTGCTGGTGGGCTTCAAACTCACCGGCTGGATGTGGCGCTGGCTGCGTGAACCGCTGCGGGTGATCCTGGCGGTGCTGCTGCTGACCCCGACCATCGTCGACCCGGTCAAGGACAGCTTCGCCCCGGCAATTGCCATCACCGCCCTGGACCTTGCGTTCAAGGTCGGCAACAACGCCTGGCGGGCGATTTCCGATTTCGCCATGTACGGCATGATCGCTTTTGCCTTGTACATTGTCTTCGTGCTGATCCGCTGGCCGCTGGAAAAACGCGCCCGCGAGCGCCGCGCGCAGACCGAAGCCGCCGCCCAGCGCCGTGCGGCCGAGGACAATGCGGTCATCGCGGCGGCGCCCATGGCCGCCGAGCGCAATGATCGCTACCGCGATGCCCCGCCACCTGCCGTGCCGGGCGGCGGCCGCGGCCGGGTCGAGCCACGCCTGTAAGCGGAGCCACCATCATGTGCGAACTTTTGGGCATGAGTGCCAACGTCCCGACCGACATCGTCTTCAGCTTCACCGGGCTCATGCAGCGCGGCGGGCGTACCGGCCCGCACCGTGATGGCTGGGGCATCGGCTTCTACGAAGGGCGCGGCCTGCGCCTGTTCCAGGACCCGGCCGCGAGCAGTGAATCGGAGGTGGCCAACCTGGTGCAGCGCTACCCGATCAAAAGCGAAGTGGTGATCGGCCATATCCGCCAGGCCAACGTCGGCCGGGTGTGCCTGTCCAACACGCACCCGTTCGTGCGTGAAATGTGGGGCCGCAACTGGTGCTTCGCGCACAACGGCCAACTGGGCGACTTCAGGGGCGAAGCGACCTTCTATCGCCCGGTGGGCGACACGGACAGCGAGGCGGCCTTCTGCGATTTGCTCAACCGCATTCGTGCGGCGTTCCCCGAGCCGGTCGAGGTGGAACAGCTGCTGCCGGTGCTGGTCGAAGCCTGTGCCGGGTACCGTGGCAAGGGCGTGTTCAACTGCTTGCTCAGCGACGGCGACTGGTTGTTCTGTTTCTGTTCGACCAAGCTGGTACACATTACCCGGCGTGCGCCTTTTGGCGCCGCCCGCTTGAAGGATGTCGACCTGATCGTCGATTTTCACACCGAAACCACGCCCAATGACGTAGTCACGGTGATCGCCACCGAGGCCTTGACCGAGAACGAGACCTGGCGGCGCTACGAGCCCGGCCAATGGGGGCTATGGCGGCACGGCGAGTGCGTTTCGCAAGGCCAGAGCTAAGGACGCTGCATGTTCAGAAGTTACCTGCGGTTGCTGTTGTTCACCTTCGGCCTGCTGGCCGGTATCCAGGTGCCCGGGCTGGTCAAGGACTACAGCCAGCGGGCCGAGGCGCATCTGTTCGAGTCACGCCAGGCGCTGGATGGCTTCAGGCAGACTGCCGAGCGCTTCTTCAACGGTGATCTGCAGGCGCTGGTGCGGCATTACCGGACCAGTGACGACCCGGTGTTCCTCAGTGATGCCAACAGCATCGAAAGCCTGCTGATCCGCAACCAGTTGCTGGAAGACGAGTGGCAGGCGCTGCAAGGCTCGTGGGTGAGCCGCACCTGGCATGTGCTGGTGCAGCCGGAGCCGCAGCTGCGTGAAGAGACGCTCAAGGGCTACAGCTACCAGATTCTGCTGGTGCCCGAAGCGATCGGCTGGGGCGTCGGGGCCGGGTTTGTGCTGGCCTTCGTGGTCGAGAGCCTGTTGCTGGGGATTGGCTGGGTGATCCTGGGTGGGCGGCGCAAGGCGGTGAAAGAGAGCTGGCGCTGATGTTTTCGCCTTGAGTTTTGCGGCGCTCGATCTCCCAGGCGCTACAACGCTCAAGGCGAACCCTGAGAAACCAGCACAATCCGCTGCCCACCCACATCCCGGGCATACCGCTCCAGCACCTGCCGGCACACGCCGACCACCTCATCCACCAACGCCACCCCGGTCTGCCACGCCACCACCAGTTCCAGGCTCGGCGGTGGCTGCAGGCCTTCCAGCAGCACCAGCTCACCCCGGCTCAGCTCAGCATCCACCAAGGCCGGTGGCAAGGCGCCAATCCCGAAACCATCACGCAACAACCGGGTAATAGCCGCCACCGAGTTCACGCAGTTCAACCGCGGCGCTTCGGCCCCGGCGCCCTGCAGCAGGCTGAGCACTTCCTGGTGCGGCCGTGAGTTCTTCGAGAAGGTGACAATCCGCTCGCGCCCCAGCTCGGCCAGCGAGGCGAAATCGCGGTGGTACACGGAGCCTGCCGCCACCACCCAACCCATCGGGTAGCGCGCCAGGTCCTGGCTACGGATCGATTGCTCGCGCAGCAGGTCGGTCTGCACGATCACGTCGAGAAAGCCCTTCTGCAACTGCTCGCGCAGGTTCAGCGCGGTGTCTGCGACCAGTTCGATCTCCACCTGCGGGTAGCGCTCGGTCAATTCCGCTACCAGCGCGCTCATCCAGGTGTGGATCACCGTGTCCATCACCCCGATGCGAATGTGCCCGACCTTCGCCCGATCGCTGTCCAGCGACTGCTTCATCGCCTTGGCCGTGTCGAGCATGCGCTCGGCGTACTCCAGCACCTTGCTGCCTTCCGGTGTCAGGCTGACACCACGGGAGTCACGCAGCAGCAGCTTCACGCCAAGGTCGGCCTCCAGCGCGGCGATGCGGCTGGAGACCGAAGCCTGGGTGGTGAACAGCTTCTCCGCGGTCAGGCGGAAGCTCTTGAGCCGAGCGACCCAGACGAAGGTTTCGAGGAAGCGAAGGTTCATGATCAGTTTTTCTTGTTCCAGACCGGCGGTTTTTCTCGTTGGACTCAGGCCGCACGGCCTCTGAACATGAGGCCCAGGCCGCGACGCCCGACGTCGCCCGTAAAACAATACCAACAAGCCGAGGCAAGCATGAACCCAAGCGGCGTGCAGCAACAGGTGCAATCCCCCCCTTCGACCGGGCCGTTCGCCTGGTACCGCGATATCGACCCCCAGCAACGGCGTACATTCTGGAGCTGCAAGATCGGCTATGGCCTGGACGGCATGGACACCCAGATGCTCAGTTTCGTCATCCCGACCCTGATCATGCTGTGGGGCATCAGCACTGCCGAAGCCGGGCTGATCCACACCAGCACGCTGATTGCCTCGGCCATCGGTGGCTGGGTCGCCGGCATCCTCTCCGACCGCATTGGCCGGGTGCGCACCTTGCAATTGACGGTGCTGTGGTTCGCCTTTTTCACCTTCCTCTGCGGCTTTGCCCAGAACTACGACCAGTTGCTGATCGCCCGCACCTTGATGGGCTTCGGTTTCGGTGGCGAGTGGACCGCCGGCGCCGTGCTGATCGGTGAGGTCATCCGGGCCCAGGACCGTGGCAAGGCAGTGGGCATGGTGCAGTCGGGCTGGGCCCTGGGCTGGGGGCTGACGGCGGTCCTGTATGCGCTGCTATTCTCCTGGCTGCCGGCCGAGCAGGCCTGGCGTGCGCTGTTCCTGCTGGGACTGGTGCCAGCGATCTTTGTGATCTTCGTCCGCCGCCTGGTCAAGGACCCGGAGGTGTATCGCCAGGCCAAGGCCGGGGAAACCGCTGAAGCGCCGTCGCATTTCTACGAAATCTTCGCCCCTGGCATGCTCTGGACCACCGTGCGCGCCTCGCTGCTGACCACCGGCGCGTTGGGTGGCTACTACGCCATCACCTCGTGGCTGCCGACGTTCCTCAAGAACGAGCGAGGCCTGAGCGTGCTGGGCACGGGCGGCTACCTGGCGATGGTGATCGTCGGGTCCTACATCGGTTATGTGGTCAGCGCCTACCTGTCCGACCTGCTGGGGCGCAAGAAGAACTTCATCCTGTTCGCGGTGGGCTCGTTCATCATCGTGCTGCTGTATACGCAGATGCCGGTCAGTGACAGCGTGATGCTCTGGCTCGGGTTCCCATTGGGCTTCTTTGCCTCGGGCATCTTCAGTGGCATGGGCGCGTTTCTTACAGAGCTGTTCCCGACTCGGGTACGTGGTTCGGGGCAGGGCTTCTGCTACAACGTCGGCAAGATCATCGCTGCGCTGTTCCCGCTGCTGATCGGCTTGCTCGGCGAAAAGATCCCTTTGGGCCTGGGTATCGGCGTGTTCTCTGCGGTGTCTTATGGCGTGGTGATCGTGGCGGCGCTGAGCCTGCCGGAAACCCGCGGCAAACAACTCCAGGCGCGCTAAGGTAGGCCTATGAACATCGACACGGGAGCACGTCAGGTGAAACCCCTGCTACTCAATTGCGACATGGGCGAAAGTTACGGCAGCTGGCACATGGGCCTGGATGCCGAGGTGATGCCCTATATCGACTGCGCCAACATCGCCTGCGGCTACCACGCCGGCGACCCGGGCATCATGCGCCGCACCGTGGCAATGGCGCTGGAGCACGGCGTGACCATCGGCGCTCACCCGGCCTATCCGGACCTGGTCGGCTTTGGCCGCCGCTCCATGGCCTGCAGCCCGGAAGAAATCCGCGACCTGCTGCATTATCAGATCGGTGCCCTGGACGGCATCTGCAAGGTGCTCGGCGGCCGCGTGGCCTATGTGAAGCCCCACGGCGCGTTGTACAACGACATGATGGCCGACCCGCTCAAGCTGCGCACCGTGCTGGAAGCCGTGGCGGCCTATGGCAGCGGCCTGCCGCTGATGCTCATGGCCACTGCCGACAACCGCGGGGCCCAGGCCCTGGGCGATGAAATTGGCGTACCGCTGTGGTTCGAAGCCTTCGCCGACCGCGCCTACACCGCCAGCGGTCACCTGGTCTCACGGCGTCTGCCGGGCGCGGTGCACCATGACCCGGCGCTGGTGGTCGAGCAGGCCCTGCGCCTGGCCCGCGGTGAAACCCTGGTGGCGGATGATGGCAGCGCGTTGCAGTTGGCCGCAAGCACCCTCTGCGTGCATGGCGACAACGCCAGCTCGGTGGCGGCCGTGCGGCAGATTCGCCAGGCCCTCGATGCGCTGGAGGCGCGATGAAGCTGCGTATCGAAGTCGTGGCCATCGACAGCCTGATGGTGCGCCTGTTCGACCGTATCGACGAAGCCAACATGCCGTGGATGCTTGCCGCCAGCCAGCGCCTGAGCGCGGCGTTCGGCGAGCACTTGGTCGATCTGGTGCCGTCCTACACCACGCTGATGGTGCAGTTCGATCTGCCACCGGGTGAGGCGCGGGCGTTGATCACCCAGGCGCTGGAGGGCTTGCAGCCGGACACCGGCAGCGCTGGCCGGCGCCATGAAATCCCGGTGTGGTACCACGCCAGCGTCGGCCCGGAACTGCCCGTGCTGGCAGCACGCAGCGGACTGAGCGAAGCCGAGGTGATCCGCTTGCACAGTGAGCGCGAATACCCGGTGTTCGCCCTGGGCTTCGCCCCCGGTTTCGGCTTCATGGGGCTGGTCGACGAACGTCTGGCCAGCCCGCGGCTGAGCACCCCGCGCAAGCGCGTGGCGGCGGGCAGCGTGGGCATTGCCGAACGCCAGACGGCGGCTTACCCCGCGATATCGCCCGGCGGCTGGAACCTGATCGGGCGCACACCGGTGCGCCTTTTCGATCGCGAACGCGAGGGTTATAGCCTGCTGCAACCGGGCGACCGGGTGCGCTTCGTGGCTGTGTCGCGTGAAGAGTTCCTGGCCTTGGGCGGCGATGTGGAGGCGCAAGGATGAAGCAGTTGAAGATCGAAGCCAGTACTGCCCTGTGCCAGATGCAGGATGCCGGGCGTTTTGGCGTGCGTCACCTGGGCGTGACCCAGGGCGGGGCGCTGGACTGGGTGGCGATGCACTGGGCCAACTGGCTGCTGGGCAACCCGCTGGGGGCGCCGGTAGTCGAGGTGGCGCTGGGTGGCTTTGCGCTGGTGGCCGAGCAGGATTGTGTGCTGGCGCTGGCCGGGGCTGACCTGGAGGCACAGGTGGATGATCAGCCGCTGCTACCGTGGCGCAGCTTCGTTCTGGCTAAGGGGCAGCGCTTGACCCTGAAGCAGCCAAAGCAAGGTGTGCGGGCGTATCTGGCAGCTCCGGGCGGGTTTGTCGGTGAGGATGTGCTGGGTAGCTGTGCCACGGTCGTGCGCGAGGAACTGGGGGGGATCGATGGGCGAGGGGCAGCGCTGGGGAAAGGGCAAGTGCTCTCTTTTGCCGGTGGTTCGCCGGCCTTGCGCGAAGTCCCGGTCGACATGCGCCCGAGCTATGTGGCCAAGCCCGTGCTCGACCTGGTGATGGGCGCACAGATCGGTGATTTCAGCGGGACCAGCCTGTTCGAGGCGTTCAACCGTGACTGGACGCTGGACAGTCGCGCCGACCGCATGGGTATCCGTTTGCTGGGGCCAGAGCTGATCTATCAGGGCGCGCCAATGATTTCCGAAGGGATTCCGCTGGGTGCGGTGCAGGTGCCGCCGGACGGGCAGCCGATCGTGTTGCTCAACGACCGGCAGACCATTGGCGGTTATCCGCGGCTGGGGGCGTTGACGCCGTTGGCGTTGGCGCAGTTGGCGCAGTGCATACCGGGGGCGGTGGTGCGGTTTAGGGCGGTGGTGCAGGGGGAGGCGTGGCGGGAGCAGCAGGCATATCTGAAACGTTGGTGTTAAACCTGCCAGCCGCTTCGCGGCGTTGCCCGCTAAAGGAAGGTGTAAGCAATTTCCCAGGACAGGTAGCGACTTGAAACTGGTAATTTTGTCAGTTGTGGGGCTGCCTCTACTTTCTCATCATGAAAATTGGCGGTTACTTCACCGGTGAGTGCGGATGAGAACGGTAGATGATGTGCGTTTGGCATATTGCCCTTTTGGCTATCGTCGTAACCAAGTGGGTCGACTGTTGCTTGCATTCAATGCTGAGCGTTGGTGTGAGCTGATAGGCGGTTATATGCTGGGAAATGGAGTGCGGGCCTATAGTCCAACGCTCAAGCGATTTAAATCACCGGATAGCCTGAGTCCATTTGAGAGAGGCGGTATCAATAGTTACTCCTATTGTGGTGGCGATCCCGTGAACCGTAGCGATCCCTCGGGTAGAATGTTTAAATCTGCACATTATAAGTACAGGTCTAATACGTTTGTCGATGTGCATCGCAGGGAGCTATATGGTACGAATCTGAAGCAAAAGTATCTGATGAAGCTTGATGAAATGGATAATAAACAGATGGGCTCTTTTTTGAAGAGTGGCGAACCCTTAGCATTGGATGGTCTTCAGAGGGTTACCCGCAATGCGTTTTTGGCTTCAACATCCTCGTCTGCTAAGTTGCCAAGTGTTGGGCTATTAAAGTCAGATGCAGACTTTATTGCGGATAATATAGTTTTTTACCGGCGCAGGATGGAAATTCATCAGCAGATGTCGCGCATTCCGGAGTATCAGGAAACTAAACGTGCTATGGAAATTGGAGTGGAGAGATTTCGAGTAATTGCCGAGAGGCGCTTGGGCGCACTTCAAGGAAAAGAAGTTATCGATAGCGGGGATCCCGAGTTTACCTGGCTTTCTGAGGTTATAAGCGCACTGCGTTTGGCTGACTAATGAGCAAGCCTGCTGTTGTTCAACAGGCTTGCCTGTTTCATTTCGACAAATAGCGCATCCCGTCCTCCAACCCCTGCAAGGTCAGCGGATACATCTTGTCCTCGATCAGATCCCGCACCAGGTGGGTCGATGCGGTGTAGTCCCAGGCCTGTTTCGGATACGGGTTGATCCAGATGATCTTCTTGAATTTCTCCATGAAGCGCTGCATCCACACATACCCGGCTTCTTCGTTCCAGTGCTCGACGCTGCCCCCCGGTTGGGTGATCTCGTACGGCGCCATGGCCGCATCACCGACGAACACCACTTTGTAGTCGTCGCCGTACTTGTGCAGCAGGTCGAAGGTGGAGAAGCGCTCGGAGGTGCGGCGCAGGTTGTTCTTCCATACCGACTCGTACACGAAGTTGTGGAAGTAGTAGTACTCCAGGTGCTTGAACTCGGTCTTGCAGGCCGAGAACAGCTCTTCGCAGACCTTGATATGCGCGTCCATCGAACCGCCGATGTCGAACAGCAACAGCAGTTTCACCGTGTTGCGCCGTTCCGGGCGCATCTGGATGTTCAGCAGCCCGGCGTCACGCGCGGTATGGTCGATGGTGCCGTCGATGTCGAGTTCTTCGGCGGCGCCTTCGCGGGCGAACTTGCGCAGGCGGCGCAGGGCCAGCTTGATGTTGCGCGTGCCCAGTTCGACCTGGTCGTCGAGGTTCTTGTACTCGCGCTGGTCCCAGACCTTGACGGCCTTGCCCTGGCGCTTGCCTGCCTCGCCGACGCGGATGCCTTCGGGGTTGAACCCGCCCGAGCCGAACGGGCTGGTGCCACCGGTGCCGATCCACTTGTTGCCACCGGCGTGGCGTTCCTTCTGCTCTTCGAGGCGCTTCTTGAACTCCTCGATCAGCTTGTCCAGGCCGCCCAGGGACTGGATCTGTGCACGTTCCTCGTCGGTCAGCGAGCGCTCGAATTCCTTGCGCAGCCATTCATCGGGGATCAGCGCCTCTATGTGCCGGTCGAGGTTTTCCAGGCCTTTGAAGTAAGCGGCGAACGCGCGGTCGAACTTGTCGAAGTGGCGTTCGTCCTTTACCAGGATGGCCCGGGCCAGGTAGTAGAAGGCGTCCATGTCGGCGAACACCACGCCTTTTTGCAGGGCGTGGTGCAGGTCGAGCAGTTCGCGCACCGAAACCGGCACCTTGGCTGCACGCATTTCATTGAACAGGTTGAGCAGCATGGCCCGGCTCCTGTCAGCGGTTGCCGCGCCGGCTCATGAAGGCCAGGCGCTCGAGCAGTTGCACGTCCTGCTCGTTTTTCACCAGGGCACCGGCCAGCGGCGGGATGGCCTTGGTCGGGTCGCGTTCGCGCAGCACGGCTTCGCCGATGTTGTCGGCCATCAGCAGCTTGAGCCAGTCGACCAGTTCGGAAGTGGAGGGCTTTTTCTTCAAGCCCGGCACCTTGCGTACATCGAAGAACACGTCCAGTGCCTCGCTGACCAGCGACTGGCTGATGTTCGGGTAGTGCACGTCGACGATCTGCTGCAGGGTGCTGCGGTCTGGGAAGGCGATGTAGTGGAAGAAGCAGCGGCGCAGGAAGGCGTCGGGCAGCTCTTTTTCGTTGTTGGAGGTGATGATGATGATCGGGCGCTGCTTGGCCTTGATGGTCTCGTCGATTTCGTAGACGTAGAACTCCATCTTGTCGAGTTCCTGCAGCAGGTCGTTGGGGAACTCGATGTCGGCCTTGTCGATCTCGTCGATCAGCAGGATTACCCGCTCGTCGGCCTCGAAGGCCTCCCACAGCTTGCCTTTCTTCAGGTAGTTGCGCACGTCGTGGACCTTGTCCACACCCAGCTGCGAGTCGCGCAGGCGGCTGACCGCGTCGTACTCGTACAGGCCTTGGTGGGCCTTGGTGGTGGACTTGATGTGCCAGGTGATCAGGCGTGCGCCGAACGAGGCCGCGAGTTGCTCGGCGAGCATGGTCTTGCCGGTGCCGGGCTCGCCCTTGACCAGCAGCGGGCGTTCGAGGGTGATGGCCGCGTTCACCGCCAGTTTCAGGTCGTCTGTGGCGACGTATTCGCGGGTGCCTTCGAACTTCATGGGATCTGTCCTCTGCAGGGTGCCTATCGTTTGCCAACGACTATAACGCGGGCCCAGGCAGGTGGAAACGCAGACCCGGTATTCAGTCTCTGAATGGCTCGTCACGAACCTTCAGTCAGACTTGGGCGCTGGCTGTTCATAGCGTGCATTGAACGCCTCGATGAAGCCGTTGCGCAGTATCTGCAAGAACGCCTCGAAACCACTGATGTTCTGCTGGTGCACACTGCCGCTGAGCTCGACGCGGGTGGCGAACTGATTTTTCGGCTGGTTCTTCAGCACGGTCTCGGTGGCACCTACCACCGCTTCCCAGACCGAGCGGAAAAACCCTTTGTCCTTTTCCTCCACGTCCTGCTGCCAGTCGAATACATCGACATCGCGCAGCAGCGGCTTGATGTAGCCATTGAGCCTGCCATTCTCGGCCTGGGCCTCGATCACGACATCCCCGTGCCCGGCATTGAAATCGAACTTGCCATAGGCGCTGGCGAAGTCATTCAGGCGGCGCAATTCGATGCCGGTGGCACGCAGCCGGAATTCGAAATCATCGAAGTCGCTGAACGGGTCGAAGGTGGCGCGGCTTTCTACCCTGGCGTCTCCGGCTATCAGCGCAGTCCCGTCGAAACTGGCATCGCGTCGGCCTTTTTCGTCGCGCACATTGGTCAGGTTGCGGATATCGGCGTTCAGCTGCGTGGCTTTCAGGTCGACCCGTGGCTTGGAGTTGAAATTGCGAAAGGTCAAGGTGCCGTTTTCGATGTGCACCTCGTTCAGGGTGATCGGCAGCAGCTTGTCCAGCTGCTGGCGCCAATCGGTGCCCTGGCCCGTCTGCGAGGCCTGTTTGCTGCCGCCATCGACGAAGTTGAGCACGGGGCGGGCGAACGCCACCTTGGCCACCACGGCTTTGTCGTAGATCAGCGAATGCCAGCTCACCGACAGGTCGATCAACGGTGCCTCCAGGAACGGAACCGGCACCTTGCCGCTGGTCTTGACGATTTTCAGGCCGTTGATCTGATAGGCCCCGCGCCACCAGGCCAGGTCGACATCCGTGACCTGGCCACGGTATTCGCCCATGTCGGCCAGTTTGTCGTTGAGGTAGTCGCGCACCAGATAGGGCAGGGCAACATGCAGCGCCACCAATAGCACGACCAAGCTGGCCAGGCCGATCAACGGCCAGCGATAGCGAGCTTTCATCGCAGGGTTCTCCAAAGCCGGTCGAGCGGTTGACCACGCCGCGCCTGGCTTGGTTCGAACGGGCTTTACGGGGTGCCGGGGCAGGCTTACCCTTGAAGTCTTTCCCTGCTCTTTTCATGTCAAGGACCCTGCCATGAGCCGTATCTACGCAGACAACGCCCATTCCATCGGCAATACGCCGCTGGTACAGATCAACCGCATCGCCCCGCGCGGGGTGACGATCCTGGCCAAGATCGAAGGGCGCAACCCGGGCTACTCGGTCAAGTGCCGGATCGGCGCGAACATGGTCTGGGACGCCGAGAGCAGCGGCAAACTCAAGCCGGGCATGACCATCGTCGAGCCGACTTCGGGCAACACCGGTATCGGCCTGGCGTTCGTCGCCGCCGCCCGTGGCTACAAGCTGATCTTGACCATGCCAGCCTCGATGAGCCTGGAACGCCGCAAGGTGCTCAAGGCGCTGGGTGCAGAGCTGGTGCTGACCGAGCCGGCCAAGGGCATGAAGGGCGCCATCGAGAAGGCCAACGAAATCGTGGCGTCCGACCCTGCCCGGTACTTCCTGCCGGGCCAGTTCGACAACCCGGCCAACCCGGCGATCCACGAAAAGACCACCGGGCCGGAGATCTGGAACGACACCGACGGCGCTGTCGACGTGCTGGTTGCCGGCGTGGGTACCGGCGGCACCATTACCGGCGTGTCGCGCTACATCAAGCACACCCAGGGCAAGTCGATCCTGTCGGTGGCGGTCGAACCGGTGGCTTCGCCGCTGATCAGCCAGACTCTGGCCGGTGAAGAGCTCAAGCCCAGCCCGCACAAGATCCAAGGCATCGGCGCCGGTTTCGTGCCGAAAAACCTCGACCTGTCGATTGTCGACCAGGTCGAGACCGTGACCGATGAAGAGTCCAAGGCCATGGCCATTCGCCTGATGCAGGAAGAAGGCATTCTCTGCGGTATTTCCTGTGGCGCGGCGATGGCAGCCGCGGTGCGTCTGGCCGAAAAACCGGAGATGCAAGGTAAGACCATCGTCGTAATCCTGCCCGACTCGGGCGAGCGCTACCTGTCCAGCATGCTGTTCAGCGACCTGTTCAGCGAGCAGGAAAACCAGCAGTAATCGGCCCTGCCGCTGATCCGGCGCAACATTCGGCGGCATGGTTCATTGCAAAATCTTCATGAGTGAGATCCCGCCCGGGTTGTTTTTACCTGGGCGGGATGGGTTTATGATGGCCGGATGATTTTTCTGGGAGCTGGCAGCGCTGGCCTGCTCCCACTCCAAGGAGTGTTGCATGACCTTTTCCTTCCTCGCCAAGGCAGGTGTGCTGCTGGTGTTCTTCGGCAGCGTGCTGTACGTGCACCTGCGCGGCAAGGCGCGCCTGCCAGTACTGCGCCAGTTCGTCAACCATTCGGCGCTGTTCGCACCTTATAACAGCTTGATGTACCTTTTTTCCGGGGTGCCGTCCAAGCCCTACCTGGACCGCCAGCGTTTCCCGGAGCTGGATGTGCTCAAGGACAACTGGCAGGTGATCCGCGAAGAGGCCATGCGCCTGTTCGACGAGGGGTACATCCGTGCCGCCGAGAAGGACAACGACGCCGGCTTCGGTTCGTTCTTCAAGAAGGGCTGGAAGCGCTTCTACCTGAAGTGGTACGACAAGCCGCTGCCGTCTGCCGAAGCCCTGTGCCCGAAAACCGTCGAGCTGGTCAGTAGCATTCCCAACGTCAAGGGGGCGATGTTCGCCCTGCTGCCCGGTGGCAGCCACCTGAACCCGCATCGCGACCCCTTTGCCGGCTCCCTGCGCTACCACCTGGGCCTGTCGACCCCCAACTCCGACGCCTGCCGCATCTACGTCGATGGTGAGCAATACGCCTGGCGTGACGGCGAAGACGTGATGTTCGACGAGACGTATGTGCACTGGGTCAAGAACGAAACCGACGTGACCCGGGTGATCCTGTTCTGCGACATCGAGCGCCCGCTGAGCAGCCCGTTGATGACCCGCATCAACCGCAAGGTCAGTGCCTTCCTCGGCCGCGCCACCGCACCGCAGAACACCGATGACGAGCGTGTCGGCGGGATCAACCAGGCCTATGCCTGGAGCAAGCGTTTCAGCAACAAGATCAGCAGCCGCATGAAGCAGTTCAAGCGCGCCAACCCCAAGGCCTACCGCATCCTGCGGCCGGTGCTGGCGGTGGTGGTGGCTTATTTCCTGTACCGCTGGTTGTTCTGATTACAGGGCCGGCCTCTTCGCGGGCATGCCCGCTCCCACAAGTACTGTGCAGGTTCCAGATACTGTGGGGGCATGCCCGCGAAGAGGCCGGAACAGGCTATTGCCCAAGCCTGAATTCACCGCTATATTCCGAAACACTTCTCTTCCCCGAAGACCCGATCATGCCAGCCATCCCTTCCACCACATGCTTTGCCATCGCGCCAGTCGCGGGCATGGTCGTGCGTGGCAGCCAGCAGCCGGTCATGATCAGTCACTACCCACCACCTGTCAGTGGCGTCGTAGGCGGCGTAGCTCCGCCTCCTTGCGTGGTCGTACTGGGCTGATCGGCTTCTGGCCGCTCCCCTTCGCACCCGCAACCTACTGAACACGGTCGGCACCTTCCCTCGCTGAAGTTCACGCCCGCCGTCTGGCTTACTTTGCCTTATCAGGTGGCAATACATGTCTGTCTTCAACAAAGCATCCGTGGCCTCGGCGGCCACCACCAGCCTGTTCGTCCTGCTCTGGAGCAGTGGCGCGATCGTTTCCAAACTCGGCCTGGCCCATGCCAGCCCCTTCGCCTTCCTGTTGCTGCGCTCGGCGCTGGCCTTGACCGGCCTGCTGCTGATCGGCCCGTTGCTTGGCCTGCGCTGGCCACGAACACGGGGGTCGATCCTGCGTGCCTTGGGCACCGGCTGCGTGCTGCTCGGCGCCTACCAGATCTTCTACCTGCTGGCGCTCAACACCCACGTCACCCCTGGCGTGATGGCCACGGTGATGGGGGTGCAACCGATCCTCACCGTGGTCCTGATGGAGCGCCAGCGCTCCTGGAGTCGCCTGTTCGGCCTGAGCCTGGGGCTTGCTGGTCTGGTCATGGTGGTCTACCAGGGCATCAACCTCGGCGGGGTATCGCTGCTCGGCATGCTGTTCGCCCTGCTGGCACTGGCCAGCATGACCTTTGGTTCGATCCTGCAGAAGCGCATCACCGACAACCCGATGGGCACACTGCCGTTGCAGTACCTCGCCGGTTTCGCCCTGTGCGCGGTGTTCGCGCCGCTGCAACCGTTGCAGGTCGACTGGACCGGTGGTTTTATCGGCGCGCTGCTGTGGATGGGGCTGGTGGTGTCGCTGCTGGCCACCTTGCTGCTGTATCGGCTGATCGCCAAGGGTAACCTGGTCAACGTCACCAGCCTGTTCTACCTGGTGCCGGCCGTGACCGCGGTGATGGACTTGCTGATCTTCGGCAACCGCCTGGCGCCCATGAGCCTGCTGGGCATGGGGTTGATCGTGGTCGGCCTGCTGTTCGTGTTCCGCAAGCCGGCGGCGCGGCTGGCCGAGGCGTAAGGCCTAGCGGAACTCTTCGGGGATGGCGTGGCGCAACACGCCTTCCTCGAAGTCCAGGGTGCCGGCTTCGCGCTGGGTCAGCAGGTAATAGAGCAGGGTGTCGGCCGATTGGCTTTCCGGCACTTCGACGGCTAGCATCCTCACCGCTTTTTCCACCTCGCAGGTGCAGCCGAACTCGGTCAGGGCCGTGTGCACCTGCTCCACGGTTTCCGGTGGCCTGACGACGACCCGGAACACCGACGCCCCGGCGCTTTGCTGCAAGGCGTCGAACCAGGCCTGGTCACCTTCGTGGCGAATGCTGATGATGTCGCCGGGGGCGATTCCATAGACGTGGAAGGGGATGCTGTCGACCCGATAGCCCCCTGCGACCAACCGTGTCCACAAGCCTTCCACCGAGGCTGGCGGGTAACCGCTTGCGTCCTGTTCCAGGCGGAACAGCACCTTCTTGACTGTGTTGCTCATGGTCCGCATCGCCTCACGTGCGCGCCGGGCGCAGCACCAGCCACAGTGCCACGCCAATCAACACGCCACCGTACAGGTGCGCCATCGACAGCGGCTCGTCCAGCAGCCAAGCGCCCCACAGCACACCGAACACCGGGATGAGGAAGGTCACCGTGCTGGCCTTGACCGGCCCGATCTCGGCCAGCAGGCGGAAGTACAGGATGTAGGCGAAGGCGGTGCACAGCAGGCCCAGGCCCAGCAGCGACAGCCATACCTGCCAGCCGCCCCAGCTCGCCGGTGGCTGGGTCAGGGCGCTCCAGGCGAACAGCGGGCTCAGCATCAAGGTGGCGCCGAGCATGCTGCCCAGGGCCGACAGGCGGCTGTCCAGGCCGCTGATCCAGCGCCGGGCGAGGAAACCGGCGAAGCCGTAGCAGGTGGTGGCAGCCAGGCAGGCCAGGGCGCCTTGCACCAGGGCCATGTCCAGGGCGACCGGGCCGGCGCCGCTGAGGATGCCGACCCCGAACAGGCCGAGGAAAATGCCGCCCAGCTTGGGCAGGGTCATGGCTTCGCGGAAGAACAGCGCGCCGATCAACACCCCCATCAGCGGAGTGGTGGCGTTGAAGATGGCCGAATAGCCAGCGGGCAGCACTTGTGCGGCCACGGAATAGAAGGTAGCGGGTATCCCCGAGTTGATCATGCCCAGCACCAGGCAGGCGCCGAGCTTGCCATCGAAGTTCCAGCGCACCCGGGTGGCGGCGAGGATGGCGATCAGGCCCAGGCAGGCGATGGCAACGCGGAAGAACGCCGTGGGCAGGGTGCCTAAGTCCGGGGCGATGATGCGCATGAACAGGAAGCTCGCCCCCCAGACAGCGGCAAGGGTCAGCAGGCGGGCTAGGGCGATGGGGCTCACAGCGGTCTCCGGGTACAGGGCAGGGCGCGAGTGTACGCCAGGCGGGCGGAGGGATTCTTGTGCTTTCTTGCGCTGTAAACCTGTACCGGCCTCTTCGCGGGCACGCCCGCTCCCACAGGGATAACACCGCCTTCTGCAATGTGGAGATCCTGTGGGAGCGGGCGAGCCCGCGAAGAGGCCGGTACAGGCTAAGCTCTTTATCTCAGCAACCCGAGGTTCCTCGCATGCCCCAGCCCTGGCCCGCAGCCGATATCGCCCGGACAATCCTCGACGGCTTCGACAACTACCGCGAGCACTTCCAGCAGATCACCCTGGGCGCCCGCGAGCGCTTCGAGCAGGCGCGCTGGCAGGACATCCAGCAGGCCTCGGCGGCGCGCATCAACCTCTATGAAGAAAAGGTCGCCGAGGTCAACGGCTGGCTGCGCCAGGGCTTCCCGGAGCCGATATTGCTGGATGTGGAACAGTGGCCGCTGGTAAAAAACGCCTACATCCGCCTGATCGACCCGCGGCTGGACGACGAGCTGGCGGAGACCTGGTACAACTCGCTGTTCTGCAGCCTGTTCAGCCACGACCAGATCAGCGACGGCTGCATGTTCATCCACACCACCCGGCCGTCGATCCGTGCCCACGAGCGCGCGGCACAGACCCGCACCTACACGCTCGGGGCCGGGCTGAAGAGCCTGCTGCGGGCCATCTTCGCCGATTACCCGTTCGACGCCCCCTACGGTGACCTGGAAGGCGACCTCGTACGCCTCGAGGAGCAACTGCGCGAATGCCTGCCAGACTGGGTGTGCAAAGACCCGGCGCTGGCCGTGGAACTGTTCGTACCGGTGCTGTACCGCAACAAGGGCGCCTACCTGGTCGGCCGCCTGTACAACAGTGACGAGCAGTGGCCACTGGTGATCGCGCTGCTGCACCGTGAGGGCCATGGCATCGAGGCCGATGCCTTGATCACCGACGAGGCCGAGGTGTCGATCATTTTCTCGTTCACCCGTTCGTACTTCATGGCCGATGTGCCGGTACCGGCGGAGTTCGTCAACTTCCTCAAGCGCATCCTGCCGGGCAAGCACATTGCCGAGCTGTACACCTCGATCGGCTTCTACAAGCAGGGCAAGTCAGAATTCTACCGCGCCCTGATCAACCACCTGGCCAGCAGCGACGACCGCTTCGTCATGGCCCCCGGGGTGCGCGGCATGGTCATGAGCGTGTTCACCCTGCCGGGCTTCAATACCGTGTTCAAGATCATCAAGGACCGCTTCTCGCCATCGAAGACCGTGGATCGCGCCACGGTGATCGACAAGTACCGGCTGGTGAAAAGCGTCGATCGGGTCGGGCGCATGGCCGATACCCAGGAATTCGCCGATTTCCGCTTCCCGCGTGGCAAGTTCGAGCCCGAATGCCTGGCCGAACTGCTGGAAGTGGCACCCTCGACCGTGGCGCTTGAAGGCGACACGGTGCTGGTGCGCCACTGCTGGACCGAGCGGCGCATGACCCCGCTCAACCTGTACCTGGAGCATGCCAGTGAAGGGCAGGTGCTCGAAGCGCTCGAGGACTACGGGCTGGCCATCAAGCAACTGGCGGCGGCGAACATCTTCCCGGGTGACATGCTGCTGAAGAACTTCGGTGTTACCCGGCATGGGCGGGTGGTGTTCTACGACTACGACGAAATCAGCTTCCTGACCGAGGTGAACTTCAGGCACATCCCGCCACCGCGCTACCCGGAGGATGAGATGTCTGGCGAGCCGTGGTACTCGATCGGGCCGCACGATGTGTTCCCCGAAGAGTTCCCGCCGTTCCTGTTTGCCGATATCGGCCAGCGCCGGTTGTTCAGCCGCTTGCATGGGGAGTTGTATGACGCGGACTACTGGAAGGGGCTGCAGGCGGCGATCCGCGAAGGCAAGGTGATCGATGTGTTTCCCTATCGGCGCAAGGGGCGCTGATCCTGGCTTTGCAGGGCCGGCCCCTTCGCGGTCCGACTTGCCCGCGAAGGGGCCGGCCGTGCAGATCACATTCAGCTTTTCAGGCACTTCATCTCGCTGAAATCCGTGCGGACTTTCGCCAGCCGTTCCTGCAGGTACTGCCGCTGCGCCGGTGTGCTCAAGTGCATCAGGTCAACCAGCAAACTACGCGCCTGCTGCTCGGTATTCTGATAGGCCGCCCGGTACTCCGGCGTCCACAGGCTTTCCTTGCGTTGCAGCAAGGTGGCCAGGCGCGGCGCGAAGCTGGCGTCGTTGCGCTGGTTCATGGCCAGCATCAACTGTTGCTGCCAGTGTTGGCGGTTGGCGATCCACTGGCGGTTCTGGTCACCCAGTGCTTGCGACCAGGCCTGGACACGCTGGTGTTGGGCGGGATTGAGCTCACCAAACCAGTTGTTCAGGCGTTTTTCCATGCGTTCGCTGCGGCGGGCTATCTGCCTGGGCAGCGGGGTGTCGACGTATTCCTTCTGCCGCTCGCGGATATCATCGTTAAAGGCCTGCTGCATCTCGGCCACCTGCTTGTCGCTCATGCCGCGCAGCAGTTCGGTGGCCGAAGGGGTGATCGCTTCCGCTACCCGGCCGATTGCCTGGCGCGCCTCGACAGTGCGTTGCTGCAGGGCCTGGTCGGTCACCTGGTCCCCGGCGACCATGTCGCGCACCCGGTCGAGCCAGTCGAGGTAGCCCGGCAGCTGGGTCTTGCAGTGCCAGGCGAGGTGCTCCTTGAGCCGTTCGTCGAGCAATGCCTTCTGCTCGCGGTTCATCGCCAGGTAGTCGCCCAGCGACCAGGGCACCAGGTGGTCGAGGTTGCGATACGCCAGGTCGATGCGGCTACAGGCCGCCAGCACCACGGCGCAGGCGATGGCGATGAGCAGGGCTTTGCACAGGCGTACCGGCATGTTCAGGTCCTGGTGCTGACGGATACGGGTATGACGCAATGGGCGCCAGCGCGGTTCCGCCGCATCGGCGATCGGGCAGCGCAGTGGCTTCAGGTGTAGAATAGCCGCCTTGTCTTGAGGAACATCAGAAATGGCTCTGCTTGGGCGTTACAACAGTTTGCAAATCGTGAAACACGTGGAATTCGGCCTGTACCTGGACGGCGGCGCCGATGGCGAAATCCTGCTGCCCGGGCGCTACATCCCGAAGGACGCCGAAACCGAGGTCGACGACTGGCTGAACGTGTTCATCTACCTGGACAGCGAAGACCAGCTGATTGCCACCACCGAGAAGCCCAAGGTGCAGGTTGGCGAGTTCGCCAGCCTCAAGGTCAAGGACATCAACGGTGCCGGCATCTTCCTCGACTGGGGCCTGTCCAAGGACTTGCTGATGCCGTATTCGGAAGAGTCACGCCAGTTGAAGATCGGCGACTACTGCGTGGTGCACGCCTATCTCGACAAGCGTACCCGGCGCATTACCGCCACCTCGCGCCTGGACCGCTACCTCGACCGCACCCCGGCCGACTATCAGGTTGGCCAGCCCGTCCAGTTGCTGGTGGCCGGCGAAACGCCGATGGGCTTCAAGGCCATCATCAACAACCGCCATTGGGGCCTGATCCACAAGAACGAGGTGTTCAAGTTCCTGCGCTCGGGCATGCATGTGGAGGGTTTCATCAAGGAAGTGCGCCATGACGGCAAGATCGCCCTGAGCCTGCAGCCAGTCGGCAAGGCCTTGGGCGATGACCTGCATGCCCGGATCATGGCGCGCCTGGAGAGCGAAGGCGGGGTGCTGGCGGTGAGCGACAAGAGCGCTCCGGAACTGGTCAGCCAGATGTTCAACGTCAGCAAGGGCAACTTCAAGAAGGCCATTGGTGGGTTGTTCAAGCAGGGGCGCATCGTCATCCATGACGATCGCATCGAAAAGGCCTGATCAGGCCTGCACGAAGGTCCGGAAGTCCAGCTGCTCGCCACCCGGGCGGGTGTCGCGCAGCAGCGAGTCACGGTCGGCGCTCAGGGCCAGGCTGATGGTCGAGCGGCGCTTGCCGGGGTTGCGCACTTCCATCTGCTCCTGGTGAGCACGAAGGAAGTTGACCGGCACCTTCAGGTGCTGCAGCTCGTCGCTTTCCGGGGTGTGCAGCAGCAGGTTGACCCAGTCGGGCTGGCCTTTGCGCAGCAATGCCACCGGCACCTCGAACCACCACAGGTTGCGCTTGCGGTCGAGGATGGCGAACAGGGTGTTGGCGCTGGTCAGCACCGGGTTGGCCAAGGCCTGGTTACGGCGGGCGATGGCGGTGGGTTTGTCGAGTTTCATGCAGGTTCCTGCGGGTTGACGCTTGATTAGGGCTGCATTGTGAGGGGTGCCACCGGCCCTCGCAAGGTTTGAGGCCCTCTTCGCAGTTGAACCCGCTGCCCCGGGTTCAGCATATACCTCGAAGGCAGCGGTATCCCTGTAGGAGCGGGTTCGCCCGCGAAAGGGCCATCAGCCCTGGCGACGAACCGGCAGGCTCAACTCTGAAGTGGCCCCGTCCGCCGTAGTGACAGTCGCAGTGAAGCTCTTCAACTCACTGATGTTCTCCAGAACCTGGGCAAACCGCGCCTGCCCCTGCTCATCAGTGTTCACCAGCACATCCCCCAGATACCGCTCCGCCTCGGTCCCATCCGCCCGGGCATTGCCAAACACCTCGATGCGCAGCAGGCTCGATACCGGCCCCTGCACCTCGCCGCGCAATACATTGCCGTCCAGGGCGATCAGCCGTGGCGCCTGCTGGTTGTGGTTGGGCAGCGGCTGGCACGGCGTGGGCTCGCCCTTGGCATCGCAAATGATCGCCTGGTCCTTCTTCGGCAGATCCGCACCGACCCCGCGCGATCCCACGTACAGCGCATGGGCCTGGGCCGGCACGCCAAAGACGATGGCGCCGGTACGCTGGTTCGGCACGCAGGAACCACCGGCTTCACAGCGGCGGATGTCCTGGCTGTTACCCCAGATGCGATTGCCGCTCAGGCGCGTGGTGGTGACGTCCGGTTCCGGTCGCAAGGCTACGCCGATGCGGTTGCCGTGGATCAGGTTGCCGTCGAGGATGTTGCTGTCGCCGGTGACACTGACGCCAATCGAGTTACCGCTGAAGGTGTTGGCGCCCAGGTAGTTGCGCTTGCCCCAGTTGATCTGCAGGCCGTCGGAGTAGTTTTCGAAGCGGTTGCGCACCACGCTGTTGTCGTTGCCCAACAGGATCTCGATGCCCTGTGACGGCTCAGGGTTGGCCGGGGTCGAGCGGAACAGGTTGTCGGCCACCAGGTTGAACGCCGCGCCGCGGGTCAGCTCCAGGCCATCGCCGTTGTCGATCAGCTGGTTGCGCAGCACTTTGTTGTTGACCGTGGTGGTGGCAGTCGGGTTGCCGGCACCGTCGTCGCCGGTGAGCATGATGCCGGCGCCGCCCTTGTTGGCGACGATGCGGTTGTCTTCGATGACGTTGCCGCTGGCGCGGTTGACCAGGATGCCGATGCAGAAGTTGCGCACCTCCAGGCCTCTCAGGTGCACGCCCTGGGTGTCGCGCAGCACCAGCCCCGGGTTGGTGGTGGTGCGCACGTTGGTGCCGAACTGGCCGGGCAGGGCGCCTGGGCAGGTGCGCACGCCCTGGTCCTTGATGTAGCCCGAGCCGTCGATGGCGATGTACTGGCCGTCACGGGCCCAGGGCAAGCCGGTGATCTGTACCGGCCCCTTGATCTCCGGCAGCGCACGGGTCGGGCGAATTACATAAGGCGGCTTGCCGACGGCTGCGATCTCGATGCGGTATTGGCCGGGGTTCTGGTTGCTGGTCTCGATGGCCCAGCGCAGGGTGCCAGGTTGGCCATCGTCGGCGTAACGCTCGACTTTAAGGGTTTCGCTGGCCGGTGCGGCGGCCAGGGCAGGCAAGGGCAACAACGGCAGCATGGCCGCGAACAGGGGCATCAAACGCATGGGGCAAATATCCGGAAACTGTTGTTCTTATACGCAGGTTGGCATCGATTCTAGCCAGCCTTCGGCCCTTGAGCAGTGCGCCGGGCCCTATTCGGTGCGATATTCGCCCGCAGATTCACCGCTTGGCTTGAACCGGGCAAATTGTTTGAAACTCTTGGAGAAGGTGTCAGGTCCACCGACTGTCGACACGGTCCACGTGTCTCCATTCGCAGGAGTTTTGCCATGAGCGGTACCAAAGACAAAGCCAAAGGCCTGGTCAACGAAGCGGTCGGTAACGTCAAGCAAGGTGTCGGCAAGGTGACCGACAACGACAAGCTGCGGGCCGAGGGCAAGGCCCAGGAACTCAAGGGCGAGGCACAGCAGATCAAGGGCAATGTGAAGGATGCGGTGAAAAAGCCTTGATCTGAAATGGCTGTCACCGGCCTCTTCGCTGGCACGCCCGCGAAGAGGCCGTGCAGGTACAGGCATTTTCTTCTGGCATGGCCGGGAGCAGTACATCACCGGCGCGGTCTATTAGACTTACCCGTTGTACTTACGAATCAAGCGGCGAAAGGAGACGCTATGATTTTCCCCGACCTGCGCGGGCTGCCCGTGCACCGCGTACTGGTACGCACCGTCAAGGAGTTCCTCGATGACGAGATGTCGACCTATGCGTCAGCAATGGCCTACCAGATGCTGTTTTCGCTGTTCCCGTTCCTGCTGTTCCTGATTGCCCTGATCGGTTTTCTGCACCTTCCCGATTTCTTCTCCTGGTTACGCCTGCAATCAGAGCTGGTACTGCCGCCCCAGGCGCTGGAGCAGGTGAACCCGGTCATCGACCAGCTGCAGCAGTCCAAGGGCGGGCTGTTGTCGGTGGGTATCGTGATCGCGCTGTGGACTGCATCGGCCGGCGTGCGCCTGATGATGAGCGCCATGAATGCCGCCTATGACGTGCCTGAGGGCCGCCCGGTGTGGAAACGCATTCCCTTGTCGATCATCTATACCGTCGGTATTGCCGGCATGCTGCTGGCGGCAGCCGCGCTGATGGTGCTGGGGCCGCAGGTGATGGAGTGGATTGCCGCTCAGGTCGGCCTGCAGGAAGTGATCGTCACCGTGTGGACCGTGCTGCGCTGGCCGGCGATCATCATCCTGATGATGATTGCGGTGGCATTGATCTATTACGTGATGCCGGACGTCAAACAGAAGTTTCGCTTCATTACCCCCGGCTCGGTGCTGGCGGTAGTAGTATGGATCATCGCCTCTCTGGGCTTTGCCTACTACGTCAAGACCTTTGCCGACTACAACGCCATGTATGGCAGCATCGGTGCGATCATCGTGCTGCTGTTGTATTTCTACATATCTGCCGCCGTACTGCTGCTGGGCGCTGAAATGAACGCGGTGATCGAGCACATGTCCAGCGAAGGCAAGGACCCGGGCGAGAAGGAATTCGAGGGCGCCAAACCTCAGGAAACCATCACCGTGCTCGGCCATGAACACCCGGTCGAGCCCCAACCGACCGAGCCGAACCCGCGATGATCCGTGACATTCTCAAGATGGGCGACGAGCGCCTGCTTCGCATCGCGCCGCCGGTGCCTGAACATCTGATCGGCAGCAGCGAATTGCAGCATTTGATCGATGACATGTTCGAAACCATGCACCACGTGGGTGGGGTAGGGCTGGCTGCACCGCAGATCGGCATCGACCTGCAGCTGGTGATCTTTGGTTTCGAACGCAGCGAGCGTTATCCGGATGCCGAGCCGGTACCACAGACCATCCTGCTCAACCCGGTGATCACCCCGCTGACCACCGAGATCGAGGAGGGGTGGGAGGGCTGCCTGTCGGTGCCCGGTCTGCGCGGGGTGGTGCCGCGCTTCAAGCACATCAGCTACGAGGGCATCGACCCGCAGGGCACTCCGATCAACCGTTTTGCCGATGGGTTTCATGCGCGGGTGGTGCAGCACGAGTGTGATCACCTGATCGGCCGGCTGTACCCCTCGCGTATTCAGGATTTTTCCCGGTTCGGCTATACCGATGTGCTGTTCCCGGGGCTGGATGACCACGAGGACTGAGCGCGCACCATGGCCAGCAAGTCCTTGCTGCGCTGGTAGCGTTGCAGGCGCGAGGCCAGCGCTTCGGGCAGTTGCGCAGTGATGCTGAAGCCCAGGCGCTGGTAGTAAGCCGTGAGGTCGGGGTGGCAAAACAGCCAGCTCGGGCCGCTGTGCCCGGCCAGCGCCGCCTCGACCAGTTGCGCCGCCACCCCGCGCTTACGGTGGTCCGGGGCGACGAACAAGCCGGTGAGCCAGTGGCCGTCAGCGACGGCAGTGAGGCAGAGGCCGGCAATGATCCCATCACTGCGTGCCACCCATGATTCACCGTCATTGGCTGCGCGCATGCGCGAACCCTGGTGCTTGTAGAAATGTTCGAGCAATCGACGCTCGGGGCCGATAAGCCGGGTGCAATGCAGGGCAGTCATGGCGATACCTGGAGCGATGGGCTCTACCCAGGGGTTCCAGGTCAGCGAGCCGTTGCGCTTTGTCGCAGATTGTTGCAAATCCCGCAAGGGTGAATATCCGAGTTCAGGATTCAACTATTTTTGCTCGAGAGTAGAATTTCAGCTATTCCCACTCGCAGTAGACGAAGCGGGATCGGTACTTCGTGTCATCTTTGCAGTTGATGACAACTTCTCCGCGCCATTGACGGCATCAGAAGTCACTCGATCAGCTGGATAGCTCTAAAGGCCAAACCTCATGAAACCATTACTGATTCTTGCACTGGTCGGTATGTCCTCGTTCGCCCTCGCCGATGAGGCCAAGCCGGTCTCCAGCGAGCCCGTGGCCCAACAGTACGACTATTCCATGAACCTTGACATCAAGCGGGTGATCAACCTGTCGACCATCCCCAATGTCTGCGAAGTGGTGCCTGCGACCATGACCTATGAAGACCATCATGGCCAGGTACATACCATTCAGTACCGGGCGATGGGCGAAGGTTGCCAGCAAGGCTGATGCGCTGATGGCCCTGTCGCCGCTTGGTCGGTGACAGGGCCCTGAGCAATTTACCAAACCTGCCCAAGGCGATTAGGATCGGTGCCTTACCGACCGATAAGGATGATCGCCATGTTCGACCTCGCCGCCCTGCGCGAAGCCGCCGATTTCGTTCACCAGCACGTCCAGCCGACGCCACAGCGCGTCTGGCCGCTGTTAGCCGAGCGAGTCGGCTGCAAGCTGTGGGTCAAGCACGAAAACCACGCCCTTACGGGTGCCTTCAAGGTGCGCGGCGGCTTGGTGTATGTGCGTTCGCTACTGGCCGCCGGCAAGCCACCGCGGGGCCTGGTTACCGCCACCCGCGGCAACCACGGCCAGAGCATGGCGCTGGCTGCGAGCCAGGCGGGCATGCCGTTGGTGATCGTGGTGCCTGAGGGCAACTCGAAAGAGAAGAACGCTGCCATGCGTGCGTTGGGCGCCGAGTTGGTGGAACACGGTGTCGACTTCGACGTGGCCCGCGAAGAGGCAGCCCGCCTGGCGCAGGAGCTGGGTTATGACATGGTGCCCTCGTTCCACCCAGAGTTGGTACGCGGTGTGGCCACCTATGCCCTGGAGCTGTTCGAGGCGGTGAGCGAGCTGGATTGCGTGTACGTGCCGATTGGCATGGGCTCGGGCATCTGCGGGCTGATCCAGGCGCGCAACCTGCTGGGGCTCAGGACCGAGATCGTCGGTGTGGTCTCCAGTGCCGCCGATGCCTATGCGCAGAGTTTCGAGCAGGGCCGCATCGTCACCACGGCCACGGCCGATACCTTTGCTGATGGCATGGCCTGCCGGGTACCTCACCCGGATGCCTTCGCCCTGGTCCGTGAACATGCCGCACGCATCGTGCGGGTGACCGACAGTGAAGTGGCAGCGGCCATGCGCATCTATCACGAAACCACCCACAATACCGCCGAAGGCGCTGGTGCCGCAGCGCTGGCCGCGTTGCTGCAGGAGCGCCAGCGCCAGGCCGGCAAGCGTGTGGCCGTGGTGCTGAGCGGGGCCAACGTCGACCGCGAGCGTTATGCGCAGGTGCTGGCAGGTACGGAAAAATCCTGAATGGATATCGGGGAATAAATGCTATCTTAATTTGATAGCATTTTTCGATGAACACTCGATACCGAAAAATCTACGACGCTATCTTCAGAACGCCCACCACGGCCTCTCTGGCGTTTTCCGAGGTCGAAGCCCTGGTGCTTCACCTGGGTGGGCAGGTGCTTGAGCGGCAAGGCTCCAGGGTCAAGCTGGTGCTTGGCGGCCAGAGCTGGAGGTGCCATCGCCCCCATCCTGGCAAGGAAGCCAAACGGTATCAGATTGAAGAGGCCCGCGAATTTTTGCTGCGGGCAGGAGTAAGCCTATGAGTTGCATGCGCTACAAGGGCTATGCCGCCCGTATCGAATACGATGAGCGTGATGATATTTTTGTTGGCCGTGTGCTGGGCATGCGCGACATCATCAGTTTTCACGCAAGCTCGGTGCCCGAGCTTCATGAAGCCTTCCGGGAGGCGTTGGAGGATTATCTGGCCGACTGCGCGGAGCAAGGCATTACCCCGGAAAAACCGGCTTCAGGCAAGGTCATGCTGCGCATTCGTCCAGAGGTGCATGCGGCAGCCAGTGTTGCAGCCCGCGCTGCCGGCAAAAGTCTCAATCAGTGGGCGGATGAGGTGTTCGAGCAGGCAGCTCTGGCTTGATCACTCACCCTGTTGGCTGTGGACACATGCCTGTCTCCAGCAAAATTATCCCGTGGCCGGTCGATTTCTCCGGCTACCGTTCGACCATGAGCTGAAGGTGCAAGACATCCTTGTGCCAGAACGCTCATGAACGATCGGAGGAACACCCGATGAACACGGCAGCCGAAAATGAAATCCGTCAGCTTATCGACCGCTGGATGCAAGCCGTGCGTGACCGTGATATCCCCGCCATCACGGCGCCCTACGCCGACGACATCGTCGCTTTCGATGCCATCCAGTCCCTGCAGTTCAAGGGTAAGACCGCCTACCAGGCGCACTGGGAAATGTGCATGAGCATGTGCCCCGGGCCAATGGTCTTCGAACTTGCCCAACTCACCGTGCACGCCGAGGGCGAGCTGGGCCTGGCTCACTGGTTGAACCGTTGCGGCCCCGGGGATGACGAGAGCCAGTGCGGCTTCATGCGTGCCACCGTCGGTTACCGCAAGGCCGCTGGCCAGTGGCAAGTGATTCACGAGCACTGGTCGGCTCCGTTCGACATGCAGACCCAGAAAGCACTGTTCGATCTCAAGCCTTGATCGGCTATCGCCAAATGCACGTTGCCAACGCCTGGAGGCGACCATGAAATACCTGTGCCTGGTCTATTGTGACGAAGGGCTGCTGCACAGCCTGCCCGACAGCCCGAAAGACGCCGAGTGCATGGCTTACGCCGAAGCCCTGCAAAGCTCCGGGCGCATCATTGCGGCCGAGGCGCTGAAAACCGTGCAGACCGCCACCACCGTGCGTGTTCGTGCCGGGCGAATGAGCATCACCGATGGCCCATTTGCCGAGACCAAAGAGCAGCTTGCCGGTTTTTACCTGGTCGATGCCCGTGACCTCAACGAGGCGCTGAACATCGCCAAGGGCATTCCGGCGGCGCGAGTCGGCAGCGTGGAAGTGCGGCCAGTGCGTGAACTGCAACCCTGACAGCAACGGAGAACAACAAGAATGACACTTGTCCAACCCGCGCCTGCGCAGCACGAGCTGTCCATCAGTCGCTTGATCGATGCCCCGCCGGCCAAGGTGTTCCGTGCCTGGACCGAGCCCGAATGGCTGATGCAGTGGTGGGGGCCCCACGGGATGACCACCCCGCAATGCGAGATGCAGCTGTGGGTCGGTGGCCTTTTCCGTACCCTCATGCGTGCCCCGGATGGCTCCGAGTACCCTACCCAGGGCGTGTTCCTGGAAATCGCCGCCCCGCGCCGGCTGGTGTTCACCGATGCCTTCACGCCAGGTTGGGTGCCGTCGGACAAAGCCTTCATGACTGCGGTGATCAGCTTTGACGAAGAACACGGCAAGACCCGCTATACCGCACGTGCCTGGCACTGGAACGCTGCCGACAGCCGCGCCCATGAAGAAATGGGTTTCCATCAGGGCTGGGGAGAGAGCCTGGACCGCCTGGTGGAGGTCGTGACCCAGCGGATGCCGGACTGATGACGGGGCCGGCGCAGGTTCGTGCTGAAGTCGAAGCGGTGTACCGGCGGGATTCACGGCGCATCCTGGCGACGTTGATCCGCCTGCTGGGGGATTTCGACCTGGCCGAGGAGGCCCTGCACGATGCCTTCTTTGTCGCCGTCGAACGCTGGCAGCGTGACGGCATCCCTGACAATCCACGGGCCTGGCTGGTCTCGACCGGGCGTTTCAAGGCCATTGACGCGTTGCGCCGGCGTGCCCGCTTCGACCGCTCCCAGGCCGACCTGATCATGTTGATCGAAGGCCAGGGGCAAAACCCCAGTGAAGAGGAACTGCTGGCCGATGACCGCTTGCGGTTGATTTTTACCTGCTGCCACCCGGCCTTGGCGGCCGATGCCCAGGTACCGCTGACCCTGCGTGAAGTCTGCGACCTGACCACCGAGCAAATCGCTCGCGCCTTCCTGCAAAGCCCTGCGACCATCGCCCAGCGCATCGTCCGCGCCAAGGCCAAGATTCGTGATGCCGGCATTCCCTATAAGGTCCCGGAAATGCATGAGCTGCCCGAGCGCCTGGAGAGCGTGCTTCGTGTGGTTTACCTGGTATTCAACGAAGGTTATTCGGCGTCCTCGGGCGAGGCCGTGCTGCAACAGGAACTGAGTGACGAGGCGATCCGCCTCGGCCGCTTGCTGGTGCAACTGCTACCGGACGCCGAGGCCGTCGGGTTGCTGGCGCTGATGCTGCTGCAGGCATCGCGGCAGCAGGCACGCTGCGATGCCGAGGGCAATCTGGTGCTGCTTGACCAGCAAGACCGTAGCCTGTGGGACCGCGAGCAAATCGCCGAAGGCTGCGAGCTGGTGCGCCTGGCATTGGCCAGCCGGGCTTTTGGTGCCTATACCGTGCAGGCGGCGATCGCGGCCGTGCATGCCGAGGCCGTGACGGCTGAAGAAACCGATTGGGCAGAAATCGTCGGGCTATATGATGTGCTGCAACGGCATTGGCCGTCAGCCGTGGTGGCGCTCAATCGGGCGGTGGCGCTGGCCAAACGCGACGGTGCGCAGGCGGGCCTGGACGCGGTGGAGGCAATTCTGACGGCGGGTGATTTGCGTGACTATCACCTGGCCCATGCGGCGCGGGCAGAGATGCACCAGCAGTTGGGGAATGTCGAAGAGGCGCGAGCGGCCTGGCAGCGGGCGCTGGAGTTGACTAGCCAAGCGCCGGAGCGGCGGCATATCGAAAGGCGATTGCGCGGATTGAGGTAGGGGCTTTGCCGGCCCATTCGCGGGCACGCCCGCTCCCACAGGTGCTGCAGCGCCTGCCAGGTTCTACTGAACCCTGTGGGAGCGGGCGTGCCCGCGAAGAATCCAACGCCGATTTCAGCTGGCGACGAAGTTCGGCGGCGATACCAGCTCGACGGTCTGCTGCTTGCGCGGCGCGAGGATTTCGGCCACGCCCTCGACCACCAGCTCATCGTTCTGGTTGTAGACGTTGGTGGCGATACGCACCTTGAACTTCGGCAGCTTCTCAAGGATTTCCAGGCGCACGGTCAGGGTGTCGCCGATCTTCACGGGCTTCTGGAAGCTCATCTGCTGGCCCAGGTAGATGGTGCCAGGGCCCGGCAGGGTGCAGGCCACCGCAGCGCTGATCAGCGCGCCACTGAACATGCCGTGGGCGATGCGTTCCTTGAACATGCTCTTGGCGGCGAACTCGGCATCCAGGTGCACGGGGTTGTGGTCACCGGACATGGCGGCGAACAGCTGGATATCACGTTCTTCCACGGATTTTTCATAGGTGGCCTTCTGGCCGACTTCAAGGGCTTCGTAAGGCGTGTTGGTGACCTGGGTCATTGGGCTTCCTTAAGGGGCGGGCGAGGGCGCCTATCATTCACTGCGCGCAGGGCGGCCAAGGGCCAGCGCTTGCTCTAACCAAGCGAGGATATCAGCGGTGACCTCGTCGCGGTTGAGTTCGTTGAGTACTTCGTGCCGCGCATCAGGATAGACGCGCAGCTGTACATGTCTATTGCCGGTCGCACGCAGGGCGTCGGCCAGATGGGTTAGACGCTTGCCAGCACTCACCGGATCACATTCACCGCCAATCACCAGCAGGGGCAGGTTCGGGTCGATCTGCGCCAGGTTGTGTGCCTGGCTGATCTGCGCCAGCCCCTGTAGCAGGTCGAGCCACAGCTGGTTGCTGCAGCGAAAGCCGCACAGCGGATCGTTGACGTACTTGTCCACTTCGTCCGGGTCACGGCTGAGCCAGTCGAACGCCGTGCGGGTGGGCTTGAAGGCGTTGTTGAACGAGCCGAACGACAGCCACTCGATCAACGCGCTCTTGCCCAGTGGCCCCTGGCGCCAGGCTTCCACGCGTGCAATCAGGCGCGCCACCCGGTACAGCGCAGCGGGCTGGAAGTTCGAGCCGCTGAGGATCGCCCCTTGCAGGCTGGCGCTGTGGTGCATGAGGTAGGCCTGGGCGATGTAGCTGCCCATGCTGTGACCGAACAGGAACAGCGGTGTGCAAGGGAACTGCTGGCCGATGTGCTGGGCCAGCAGGCCAAGGTCGTTGATCACGGCATTCCAGCCATGTTGCCGGGCGAACAGGCCGAGGCTGCCCTGCTCGGCGGTGCGCCCGTGGCCGCGCATGTCCGCTGCCAGCAGGGCGTAGCCAGCAGTGCACAGGGCCTCGCCCAGGCGCTGGTAGCGCCCGGCGTGCTCGGCCATGCCATGCGCCAGCAGCACGACGGCCTTGACCGGTGTGGCCGGCAGCCATTGGTGCACGTACAGCCTGCAATGTTCGCTGGCAGCTAGCCAGAATGCGTCATGGGGCATGGCGAGTCCTTTGCGCGAAGGTGACCCGCACAGTGTATGCACAACCCGTCGAATTGCAGGAAGGGCACAAATAAGATTCACAATGTTAATGGCGGCACTTGGCGTATATGCCGCCTCGGGCTTACCTGCTAACGTCGGTTCAACGCCTGTCTGCCATCTGGCAGACAGGGCAAAGGATCCGTGCGGGCTCAGGCAGAGGAACAATAATAAATGCAAGCCGACTTCTGGAATGACAAACGCCCCGAGGGCGTGCCTTCCACCATCGACATCCACGCATACACCTCGGTCGTCGAGGTGTTCGAGCGCAGCTGCAAGCGCTTTGCCGAGCGCCCGGCATTCAGCAACCTCGGCGTGACCCTGAGCTACGCCGAACTCGAGCGCCATTCGGCAGCCTTCGCTGCCTGGCTGCAGCAGCACACCGACCTCAAACCCGGTGACCGCATCGCGGTGCAGATGCCCAACGTCCTGCAATACCCGATCGCCGTGTTCGGCGCCCTGCGCGCCGGGCTGATCGTGGTCAATACCAACCCGCTGTACACCGAGCGCGAAATGCGTCACCAGTTCAAGGATGCAGGCGCGCGCGCCCTGGTGTACCTGAACATGTTCGGCAAGCGCGTGCAGGAAGTGCTGCCCGATACCGGCATCGAGTACCTGATCGAGGCGAAAATGGGCGACTTGCTCCCCGTCGCCAAGGGCTGGCTGGTCAATACCGTGGTCGACAAGGTCAAGAAGATGGTCCCGGCCTATCATCTGCCCCAGGCCGTCCCGTTCAAGCAGGTATTGCGCCAGGGCCGCAGCCTGATGCACAAGCCGGTGCCGCTCATCCTCGATGACATCGCCGTGCTGCAATACACCGGCGGCACCACGGGCCTGGCCAAGGGCGCCATGCTCACCCACGGCAACCTGGTGGCCAACATGCTGCAGGTGCTGGCCTGCTTCTCCCAGCACGGCCCGGACGGGCAGCGGCTGATCAAGGAGGGCCAGGAAGTGATGATCGCACCGCTGCCGCTGTACCACATCTATGCCTTCACCGCGAACTGCATGTGCATGATGGTCACCGGCAACCATAACGTGCTGATCACCAACCCGCGCGATATCCCCGGCTTCATCAAGGAGCTGGGCAAGTGGCGGTTTTCGGCGCTGTTGGGGTTGAACACCTTGTTCGTCGCGCTGATGGACCACCCGGGCTTCCGTCAGCTGGACTTTTCGGCCCTGAAGGTCACCAACTCCGGTGGCACGGCGCTGGTCAAGGCCACTGCCGAACGCTGGGAAACACTCACAGGCTGCCGCATCGTCGAGGGTTATGGCCTGACCGAGACTTCACCGGTAGCCAGCACCAACCCCTATGGCCAGTTGGCGCGGCTGGGTACCGTGGGCATTCCGGTGGCGGGCACGGCGTTCAAGGTCATCGATGATGACGGCAACGAACAGCCGTTGGGCGAACGCGGCGAGTTGTGCATCAAGGGGCCACAGGTGATGAAGGGTTATTGGCAACAGCCGGAGGCCACGGCGCAGGCACTGGATGCCGAGGGTTGGTTCAAGACCGGCGATATCGCAGTGATCGACCCGGATGGCTTCACCCGCATCGTCGACCGCAAGAAGGACATGATCATCGTCTCCGGTTTCAATGTGTACCCCAACGAGATCGAGGATGTGGTGATGGCCCATCCGCAGGTAGCCAGCTGCGCCGCCATCGGCGTGCCGGACGAGCGCTCAGGCGAGGCGGTGAAGCTGTTCGTGGTGGCGCGGGAAGGTGGGGTGAATGTCGACGACCTCAAGGCCTATTGCAAAGCCAACTTCACCGGCTACAAGGTGCCCAAGCACATCGTGGTGCGCGAGTCGCTGCCCATGACACCCGTGGGCAAGATCCTGCGCAGGGAGTTGCGCGACATCGCGTGAGACCGCGCTGGCTGCTTCGCGGGCGAGTCCGCTCTCACAGACACCGCGCATGCTCGAAGCTTGCGTAGTACCTGTGGAAGCGAGCTTGCCCGCGAAGGCTTCAGGTGCTCTAGCAGGCAGTTTACAGCCCGATTTGCGACATTTTGGTCAATTACTCTAAAAATGACTCGTATATTTCATTGAGTCATTTTTGTGACCGTGAGGCCTTTCTTGGCCTCTAGGCGACCCCAGTCAAAGCTGTTACTCTCGGCGCGCTTTTCAGATGATCCGGTTTGCAACGAACCGCCATCTCATATCAATAATAAACGCATAGACGCGTGAATCGAACTTCGCTGTTGCTGAAGGAGTGGGCTTCCATGATCGAAAATTTTTGGAAGGATAAATACCCAGCCGGGATTACGGCGGAAATCAATCCTGACGAATTCCCCAATATCCAGGCGGTACTCAAGCAATCCTGCCAACGCTTTGCCAATAAACCGGCCTTTAGCAACCTGGGCAAAACCATCACCTACGGCGAGCTCTACGCGCTGTCAGGCGCTTTCGCTGCCTGGCTGCAGCAGCACACCGACCTCAAGCCGGGTGACCGCATTGCCGTCCAGCTGCCCAATGTCCTGCAATACCCGGTAGCGGTATTCGGTGCCATGCGCGCCGGCCTGATCGTGGTCAACACCAACCCACTGTATACCGTGCGGGAGATGGAGCACCAGTTCAACGACTCCGGTGCCAAGGCGCTGGTGTGCCTGGCCAACATGGCGCACCTCGCCGAGAAGGTGGTGCCCAAGACCCAGGTCAGGCATGTCATCGTCACCGAAGTAGCCGACCTGCTGCCACCGCTCAAGCGCCTGCTGATCAACAGCGTGATCAAGTACGTGAAGAAGATGGTGCCGGCCTACAACCTGCCGCACGCCGTGCGCTTCAACGATACGCTGGCACTGGGCAAGGGCCAGCCGGTCACTGAAGCCAACCCCCAGGCCAACGACGTGGCCGTACTGCAGTACACCGGTGGTACCACAGGCGTGGCCAAGGGCGCGATGCTGACCCACCGCAACCTGGTGGCCAACATGTTGCAGTGCCGGGCGCTGATGGGGGCCAACCTGAAGGAAGGCTGCGAGATCCTCATCACCCCGCTGCCGCTGTACCATATCTATGCCTTTACCTTCCATTGCATGGCGATGATGCTGATCGGCAACCACAACGTGCTGATCAGCAACCCACGCGACCTGCCGGCAATGGTCAAGGAGCTGGGCAAGTGGAAGTTCAGCGGTTTCGTCGGCCTCAACACGCTGTTCGTGGCCCTGTGCAACAACGAGGCATTCCGTGCCCTGGACTTCTCCGCGCTGAAAATCACCCTGTCCGGGGGCATGGCCTTGCAACTGAGCGTGGCCGAGCGCTGGAAGAGCGTCACCGGCTGTGCCATCTGCGAAGGCTACGGCATGACCGAAACCAGCCCGGTGGCTGCGGTGAACCCGGCCGAGGCCAACCAGGTAGGCACCATCGGCATCCCGGTGCCCTCGACCCTGTGCAAGGTCATCGACGATGCCGGCAACGAACTGCCGCTGGGCGAAACCGGCGAGCTGTGCGTCAAGGGCCCGCAGGTCATGAAAGGCTACTGGCAGCGTGAAGACGCCACTACCGAGATCCTCGACGCCGATGGCTGGTTGAAGACCGGTGATATCGCACTGATCCAGCCCGATGGTTACATGCGCATCGTCGACCGCAAGAAGGACATGATCCTGGTCTCGGGCTTCAACGTGTACCCCAACGAGCTGGAGGACGTGCTCGCCGCTTTGCCGGGCGTGCTGCAGTGCGCAGCCATCGGTGTGCCGGACGAGAAGTCGGGTGAAGTGATCAAGGTGTTCATCGTGGTCAAGCCGGGCATGACCGTGACCAAGGAGCAGGTGATGGAGCACATGCGCGCCAACGTCACCGGTTACAAGGTGCCGCGTTACATCGAGTTCCGCGATGCACTGCCGACCACCAACGTCGGCAAGATCCTGCGCCGTGAGCTGCGCGATGAAGAGCTGAAGAAGCAGGGCTTGAAGAAGATCGCCTGATCTTCTCAATCTTTGCTGGCTTGACCGGCCTCTTCGCGGGCACGCCCGCTCCCACAGGTACAGCACAACCTTCCAGGCTCGTGCAGTACCTGTGGGAGCGGGCGTGCCCGCGAAGAGGGCAGCGAAATCAGCGCAGTTTTTCCAGCATCTGGTAGTACCACATCCCCGCCGCCAGCAGCGGATTGCCCAGCAAATCCCCCATCGGTACCCGCACGTGCTTGCACTGCGCGAAGGTGTCGAACTTCTCCAGCGTTCCGGTCAGTGCCTCAGCCATGATCTCGCCCATGATGTGGCTGGTGGCGATGCCGTGCCCGGAATAGCCCTGGCAGTACCATACGTTGTCCGACAGCTTGCCCAGTTGCGGGATGCGGTTGACCACGATGCCCATCGCACAGCTCCACTTGAACTCTATCGGCACACCCTTGAGCGCCGGGAAGGTGCGCTCGATGCACGGGCGCAGTTCGCCTTCGATATCGCGCGAATCCTTGCCTGAGTAGTTGGCTCCGCCACCGAACAGCAGGCGCTTGTCGGCCGTCAGGCGGTAGTAGTCGAGCACGAAGCGGCAGTCGTACACCGCCAGGTCCTGCGGGTTGATCTGCTCGGCCAGTTCGCCTAGCGGGGCGGTGGTGACGATACCGCCCATGGCCGGGAAGATCTTGCCCTTGAGCTGGCGCTTTTCCAGCCGGTGGTAAACGTCGCCGGCCAGCATCACCTGGCGTGCTTCGACCCGACCGTGGGCGGTGACGACCGCTGGGCGTGGCCCGTGGACGATGTCCAGGACTTCGGAGTTTTCGAAGATCAGCGCGCCCAGGCCGTGGGCCGCGCGCGCCTCGCCCAGGCACAGGTTGAGCGGGTGCAGGTGCAGGTTGCGCAGGTTCTTCAGCGCGCCCAGGTACAGCGGGCTCTGCAGGTGCCGGGCGACACCGTCGCGGTCGAGCAGTTGCACCTGGTCGCCCATGCCGCGGCGTTCGGCTTCGGCCTGGAAGCTGCGCAGCTCCTCCATGTGCGAAGGTTTCATCGCCGCATGCAGATGGCCGCGCTTGAGGTCGCAGTCGATGCCATAACGCTCGACCCGCTGCTCGATGACCTGGTGCCCGCGCCAGCGCAGGTGCCAGATGAAATCATCGACTTCGGCGCCCAGGTGGTTGCGCATCTGTGTTCGCATGGCCTCGTCACCGGACAGGCTGCCGGTGACCTGGCCGCCGTTGCGACCGCTGGCCCCCCAGCCAATCCGGTTGGTCTCGACGATCGCCACCTTCAGGCCGCGCTCGGCCAGCTCCACCGCAGTAGCCAAGCCCGTGAAACCACCACCGATGATTGCCACGTCGACCTGCACCGTGCCCTTGAGTTGCGGGTACTCGGTGTGGTCGTTCAGCGAGGCGCTGTAATAGGACGGTGCACGCTGGGCTGGGCCAGTGTTCAATACTGCGTTCATGGGTGTTCCTTGTTCTGAATGGGGTAGGGCTCAGGCCTGGTGCAGGTACCAGCGCCAGTCCTGTTCGCTGACTTCGGCCATGAACTGGCGGTACTCGGCGCGCTTGACCTTCAGGTAGACGCCGAGGAACGCGTCGCCGAGCGCTTCCCGCGCCCAGTGCGAATGCTCCAGCGCATCGAGGGCTGTCAGCCAGTCGGTGGGCAGGTGCTCGGTGGCCTGGGCATAGCCGTTGCCTTCGACCGGCGCGCCCGGGTCAAGCTGCTCGCGGATGCCACGATGGCTGGCAGCCAGAATCGCCGCGGCAGCCAGGTACGGGTTGGCATCGGCGCCACAGATGCGATGCTCGACATGCCGGCTGTTGGCCGGTCCGCCGGGGACACGCAGGCTGACCGTGCGGTTGTCGACACCCCAGGTCGGTGCCAGCGGGGCGTAGCTGTTGGCCTGGAAACGACGGAACGAGTTGGCGTTGGGGCAGAACAGCAACAGCGAGTCACGCAAGTGGTGGAGCATGCCGGCCACTGCCTGGCGCAGCAGTGGGGTACCGGCTTTGTCATCGCTGGCGAACAGGTTGTTGCCGGCGCTGTCGGCCAGGCTCAGGTGCATGTGCATGCCGGTGCCGGCCAGTTGCGCGAAGGGTTTGGCCATGAAGCAGGCCTGCATGCCGTGGGCATGGGCCACGCCCTTGACCAGGCGCTTGTAGCGCACGGCCTGGTCCATCGCCTCCAGGGCGTCGCCATGTTCCAGGGTGATTTCCACCTGGCCGGGGGCGTATTCCGAAATCGCCGTGCGCGCCGGAATGCCCTGGGCTTTGCAGGCAGCGTAGAGGTCGGCGAGGAAGGGTTCGATCTGTTCCAGTTCACGCAGGCCGTAGACCTGGGTAGTGCGCGGCCGGCCGCCGTCGTTGTCCCGTGCCGGTTGCGGGCGGCCTTGGGCGTCGCGCTGCTGGTCGAGCAGGTAGAACTCCAGCTCGCAGGCCATTACCGGGTGGTAACCGTCAGCCTTGAGCGCTTCGATGGTACGCAGCAATACATGGCGCGGGTCGGCGACACTGGCGGGCAGGCCTTCGCTGGGGTGCATGCTGACCTGCACGGCGGCAGTCGGCACGCGGCGCCAAGGCAGGCGCACCAAGCTGCCTTGCAACGGGTAGGCGCGGCAGTCGATGTCACCGACATCCCAGACCAGGCCGGAGTTTTCCACGTCATCGCCATTGAGGGTCAGGCCGAGGATGGTGCTGGGGAGCGGGCGGCCGCTCTGGTAGACCGCCAGCAGTTCCTCGCGGTGCAGCAGCTTGCCGCGTGGCACACCGTTGGCGTCGAGGATGAACAGTTCGAACAGTTCGATATCTGGGTTTTCGGCCAGGAAACGGCTGGCGTGCTCTACAGGTGCAAAGTGCATGATGGATTCGCTCACAGGCGCATGGGACCCGCGCGCAGGCGCGGTCCAGCGGAGACAAACGGCCGCACGGCGGCCGGGTTTGGTCACACAGGCGTGAGCGAAGCATCCGGTGGGCGCGCATGCCGGCAATGCCACAGGGCCCAGAAGGCGAGAATGATGTGGACCAGCGGATTTTCACCGGCGCGGGACCGGGCCTTCGCTAGCGAAGGGCGGGACGACGGTGGGGCGATGGTCTGGACGGGAGTCATGCCTTTGATACTCACATGCGGCGTAGGGTTGATTAAAGCAGTGAATGGCAACGTTCACATCGCACCTGGCTAAACATTGTGGTGGCTTCTTCGCGGGCAAGCCCGCTCCCACAGGTATTGCACTGCATTCAGGATTGGTGCGGTCCCTGTGGGCGCGGGCTTGCCCGCGAAGAGGCCGGTACAGGCAGCAGAGAGCCGGCAAATCTGCGACAATCGCGCATCCTTCGAATGCCGATCATGAAAAAGCAGGCCCACCTGCATCACTAAAAAGCCCCATGACTGACCAAGCCATCGACAAACTGCTGCAAAACCTCGACCACACCATGATCGCCGAGCGCCACCGCCTGCGCCGGCAACTGCATGAGCTGCGCAAGCGCCCCGACGAGGCCAAGCTGGCGCAGTGGGTGGAAAAGGTCCAGGCCTCCTGTGCCCAGGTCACCGCACGCCAGAACAGCGTGCCGCAGATCCGCTACGACGACAGCCTGCCGATTGCCGCCAAGCGTGACGAGATCAAGAAAGCCCTGGCCGAAAACCAGGTGCTGGTGATCGCCGGCGAAACCGGTTCGGGAAAGACCACCCAGTTGCCGAAGATCTGCCTGGAACTGGGCCGCGGCAGCCATGGCCTGATCGCCCATACCCAGCCGCGGCGAATTGCAGCGCGCAGCGTCGCCGCGCGGGTTGCCGAAGAACTCGGCACGCCATTGGGCGGGCTGGTCGGCTACCAGGTGCGCTTCGAAGACCAGAGTGATGCCAACACCTTGGTCAAGCTGATGACCGACGGTATCCTCCTGGCCGAAACCCAGCACGACCGCTTCCTCGAACGCTACGACACGATCATTGTCGACGAAGCCCACGAGCGCAGCCTGAACATCGATTTCCTGCTTGGCTACCTGAAGACCCTGCTGCATCGCCGTCCGGACCTGAAGCTGATCATCACCTCGGCGACCATTGACCTGGAGCGCTTTTCCAAGCACTTCGACAATGCGCCGATCATCGAGGTGTCGGGCCGTACTTTCCCGGTGGAAACCTGGTACCGCCCGCTGACCAGCGAGCAGGACGAGGAAGGCAATCAGGTCGAGGACGACCTGACCGTCGACCAGGCGATTCTCGCGTCCCTCGACGAGATCGCGCAGCACGAGCGCAGCGTGGGCAAAGGCCCCGGCGATGTGCTGGTGTTCCTCCCGGGCGAGCGGGAAATTCGCGATGCCGCAGAGATCCTGCGCAAGGCGCAACTGCGCCACACCGAGATCCTGCCGCTGTATGCGCGCCTGTCGCCGGCCGAGCAGCAGCGCATCTTTCAGTCGCACACCGGGCGCCGCGTGGTGCTCGCCACCAACGTCGCGGAAACCTCGCTGACCGTGCCCGGTATCCGTTACGTGATCGATACCGGTACCGCGCGCATCAGCCGCTACAGCTACCGCGCCAAGGTCCAGCGCCTGCCGATCGAGGCCGTGTCCCAGGCCAGCGCCAATCAGCGCAAGGGCCGCTGCGGCCGGGTCGAGCCGGGCATCTGCATCCGGCTGTACAGCGAAGAAGATTTCAACAGCCGCCCGGCCTTCACTGACCCCGAGATCCTGCGCACCAACCTGGCGGCGGTGATCCTGCAGATGCTGCACCTGCGCCTGGGCGCCATCGACGCTTTCCCGTTCATCGAGCCGCCCGATGGCAAGGCCATCAGCGATGGCTTCAACCTGTTGCAGGAGCTGTCGGCGGTCAACCGGGAGAACCAGCTGACGCCGATCGGCCGGCAGCTGGCACGCCTGCCGATCGACCCGCGGCTGGGCCGTATGTTGCTCGAGGGTGCCCGCCAGGGCAGCCTGCAGGAAGTGTTGATCGTCACCAGCGCACTCTCGGTGCAGGACCCACGCGAGCGCCCGCCGGAGCGCCAGCAGGCCGCCGACCAGGCCCATGCCCAGTGGAAGGACGCCGACACCGACTTCGCCGCGCTGGTCAACCTGTGGCGCGGTTTCGAAGAGCAGCGCCAGGCGCTGACGGCCAGCCCGCTGCGCAACTGGTGCCGCAAGAACTTCCTGAATTACCTGCGCCTGCGTGAGTGGCGCGATGCCCATCGCCAGCTGTCGCTGATCTGCCGCGAGTTGCAACTGACGGTCAACAAAGAGCCGTCCGACTACCAGAAGGTGCACAAGGCAATCCTCAGTGGCCTGCTCAGCCAGATCGGCCAGAAGACCGAAGAGGGCGATTACCAGGGCGCCCGCCAGCGGCGCTTCTGGGTGCATCCGTCTTCTGGCATCGGTCGCAAGCGCCCGCAGTGGGTGATGGCCGCCGAACTGGTGGAAACCACCAAGCTGTATGCGCGCATGGTCGCCAAGATCGAGCCTGACTGGATCGAGCCGCTGGCAACCCACCTGATCAAGAAGAATCACTTCGAGCCGCACTGGGAAAAGAAGCGTGGGCAAGTGGTGGCCTATGAGCAGATCACCCTGTACGGCTTGATCCTGGTGGGCCGGCGCCCGGTGCATTTTGGCCCGATCGACCCAGTCACCTCGCGTGAGCTGTTCATTCGCGAGGGCCTGGTGGGTGGTGAAATCCAGTCGAAGGCCAAATGCCTGGCCGCCAACAAGCGCCTGCTCGAAGAGCTCGACGAACTGGAGGCCAAGGCCCGGCGGCGTGACATTCTCGCCGATGAGGAAACCCTGTACGCCTTCTACGAAGCACGTCTACCGGCGGAGATCCATCAGACCGCGACCTTCGATGCCTGGTACCGCATGACCAGCCAGAAGGACCCGAACCTGCTGATCATGCGCGAGGAAGACGTGTTGGCCCGCGAGGCCAGCGAGGTCACCGCCGCGCAGTACCCAGACAACCTGCAAGTGGGTGAACTGCGCCTGCCGCTGACCTACCACTTCGAGCCGGGCCACCCGCGTGACGGCGTGACCGTCAGGGTGCCGGCGCCGCTGTTGCCGAACCTGCCGGGCGAGCGCCTGGAGTGGCTGGTGCCGGGCTTGCTGGAGGCCAAGTGCGTAGCCCTGGTGCGCAACTTGCCCAAGGCGCTGCGCAAGAACTTCGTGCCGGTGCCGGACTTCGTCAAGGCCTCGCTGGCGCGCATGAGCTTTGGCCAGGGCGCGTTGCCCCAGGCGCTGGGCCAGGAGTTGCTGCGCATGACCGGCGCGCGGGTTTCCGATGAGGCCTGGGCCGAGTCGGTCAACCTGGTCGAAGGGCACCTGCGCATGAACATCGAAGTGGTTGATGGCCAAGGCAAGTTCCTTGGCGAAGGCCGTGACCTGGCCGAACTGACCGCGCGCTTTGCCGCCGCCAGCCAGGCCGCGTTGGCCGTGCCGCGTACCGAGAAGAGCGAGCAGCCGGTGCAGGCCAAGGCCTTCAGCGAGGTCAAGCAGACCGCCCAGCAGAAGATCGCCGGCCTGTCGATGACCGTGTACCCGGCGCTGGTGGAAGAAAACGGCACTGTGCGTGAGGGCCGTTTCTCGACCCAGGCCGAAGCCGAGTTCCAGCACCGTCGGGCCTTGCAGCGCCTGTTGCTGCAGCAGTTGGCAGAACCTGCCAAGTTCCTGCGCGGCAAGCTGCCGGGGCTGACCGAGCTGGGCCTGCTGTATCGTGAACTGGGCCGGATCGAAGCGCTGGTGGAGGACATTCTGTTGGCAAGCCTGGACAGCTGCATCCTCGACGGTGAAGCCACGTTACCGCGTGACGGGGCAGCCCTGGCCGGGCTGGCCGAGCGCAAGCGCGGCAGCTGGGCCGAGCATGCCGAACGGCTCGCCCGCCAGACGCTGGAAGTGCTGAAGCTGTGGCACGGTTTGCAAAAGCGCTTCAAGGGCAAGATCGACCTGAGCCAGGCCGTGGCGCTGAACGATATCAAGCAGCAACTGGCCAATCTGGTGTATCCGGGCTTCGTGCGCGAGACCCCGGCAGCCTGGTTCAAGGAATTGCCGCGCTACCTCAAGGCGGTGGAATTGCGCCTGGAGAAGCTGGGCGCCCAAGTGCAGAAGGACCGCGTGTGGAGCGGCGAGCTGGGCAACTTGTGGGCGCAATACAAGGCGCGGGCCGACAAGCATGCCCAGGAAGGCAAGCGTGATGAGCAACTGACCTTGTACCGCTGGTGGCTGGAGGAGTATCGGGTGTCGCTGTTTGCCCAGCAGCTGGGCACCAAAGTGCCGATTTCCGACAAGAGATTGAGCAAGCAGTGGGGCCAGGTGGAAGGCTAACTGCCTGGATTTGTGGCACACTTGATCGAATTTGGGGCCGCTTTGCGGCCCATCGCGGATCAATCCGCTCCTACACCGTTCTGTGGGAGCGGATCTATCCGCGATCGAGGGCGCAGCCCTCGCCGTGAAATTGGTACTAAAGTGCCATTGTTCTGTCATATTCCCAGCCAGCGCCCCGTGGCGATGGCCTTTGAGCAGAGGACCGATCGTGCATAACGTCGTGATCAGCGGCACCGGCCTGTATACCCCGGCCCAGAGCATTTCCAACGAAGAACTGGTGGCCTCCTTCAATACCTGGTCGCAGCAGTACAACCAGGACAACGCCGCCGCCATCGAGCGTGGCGAAATCGAAGCAGCCCCCCTGTCCGACGCCGCCTTCATTGAAAAGGCCTCGGGCATCAAGAGCCGTTTCGTCATGGACAAGGCCGGCATCCTCGACCCGCAACGCATGAAACCGCGCCTGCCAGAGCGCTCAAATGATGAGCTGTCGATCCTCTGCGAAATGGGCGTGGCCGCTGCACGCCAAGCCCTGGAGCGCGCGGGTCGTACCCCGGCGGATGTCGATGGCGTGATCGTCGCCTGCTCCAACCTGCAGCGCCCATACCCTGCCATCGCCATCGAAGTGCAACAGGCGCTGGGCATCGACGGCTTCGCCTTCGACATGAACGTGGCCTGCTCGTCGGCCACCTTCGGCATCCAGACCGCTGCCAACAGCGTGCAACTGGGCCAGGCGCGGGCACTGCTGGTGGTCAGCCCGGAAATCTGCACCGGCCACTTGAACTTCCGCGACCGCGATAGCCACTTCATCTTTGGTGATGCCGCCACGGCGGTGCTGGTCGAGCGTGCCGACCAGGCCACTTCGGCGCACCAGTTCGACATCGTTGGCACCAAGCTGCAGACGTCGTTCTCCAACAACATCCGCAACAACTTCGGCTTCCTCAACCGCGCAGCGGAAGAGGGGATCGGTGCGCCGGACAAACTGTTCGTGCAGGAAGGCCGCAAGGTGTTCCGCGAAGTCTGCCCGATGGTCGCCGAGCTGATCGGCAAGCACCTGGGCGAAAACGACCTGCAACCGTCCGACGTCAAGCGCTTCTGGCTGCACCAGGCCAACCTGAGCATGAACCATCTGATCGTCAAGAAACTGCTGGGGCGTGAGGTGAGCGAGGAAGAGGCACCGGTGATTCTCGACCGCTATGCCAACACCAGTTCGGCGGGGTCGGTGATTGCCTTCCACCTGTACCAGGATGATCTGGCCAAGGGGTCCCTTGGCGTGCTGAGCTCGTTTGGTGCGGGCTATTCGATTGGTAGTGTGATTCTGCGCAAGCGCTGAGTCATTTTGGAGACTGTGCCGGCCTCTTCGCGGGCGTGCCCGCGAAGGGGCCGGATGCATTTCTGGCAGGCAAAAAAAGGCGGGAAACGCCGGATGGGGTCGGCATTTCCCGCCTCAGAGTGAAGCAGAGGAGTCTGCAGCTTAGAACTTGGCTTCCAGGTCCACCTGCAGGGTGTCTACGTCGGCGTCGCTGTTCGGCAGGTTGGAGTAGTCGGTCTTGGCCATCATGTAGGCCGCACCGACGCCGAAGTTCTTGTCGATTTCATAACCGACCTTGAACTTGTGACCACGGGAACCGGTGAAGCCGTTACCGAAGTCGGAGTCAGTGAACAGGCTGACTACGCCGTTACGCTGGACGTCGCGGTAGTTGTAGTCCAGGCTCCAGGCGCCGATCTTGGACTTCAGGCCAGCCAGCCAGGCAGTGTCCTTGCCATCGGTGCTTTCGGTGTTCTTCACGTACTGGCCGTAAGCCGACAGCGGGATGGCGAAGCCGGTGAAATCGAGCTGGCCGAAGCCTTCCACGAGCTGGAACTCGTTGGTGGTGTTGCCCAGCGAGGCCAGGGCTGCCGAGGCCTTGTCGTTGTCGTAGCCATAGATACTGGCACCGACAGTGACCTTGACGGCGTCAGCCGCGTTGAACTTGGTCCCCAGCTGGGCAGCGTACAGCTGTGCGTCGTGCTTGTACTGCACGCCGTCGCCGTCGACGTTGTCCTTCAGGTTGTAGTGGCCGATGCTGCCGAAGACTTCGGCCGGGCCGGCGTTGGTCTTGTAAGTGACGGCCACGCCTTCCGGGTTGATATCGCTGTCCCAGATGATGTCGCCCATGCTCACCCACGGCTGCATCATCTTGCCGCCGATCAGGTGCAGGTTAGGGACGGCAGTCGGGTGCCAGTCGAGGTAGGCCAGGTCGACCCACAGCGATTTCTTCTCGAAGTAGTTGTCCAGGCTCTGGTTGGTCGAGCGGGCATCGGCGCTGCTGCCGGTGGCCACGCGCACACCGGCGTCGACCTGCGGGTTGATCTCGCTGTAGAAGCCGACGCGGGCACGGACGCGTTCACGGTCCTGGTTGCCACTGCGGGCGATCGGGTTGTCGACGTTGACGTCTTCGTAACGCAGGCGTACATCACCTTTGATCTGGGTCTTGGCGGCCCATGCCACTTTTTGTTCGAAAGAGCTCATACGGTCGGACTGAGCTTTCTGGTCGGCCTTTTCCTTGGTTTCTTGTGCCAGGTCGCCCTGCAGTTCGTTGTACTGCGCCTGGTTGATCGAGCCATTGGCGCGGAGCATTTCGAGCAGCTTGGCGTCGACGGCCGCACTGGCCGGAGTACTCAGAGCCAGCATCATGCCGGTGAGGCTCACTCCGGTAAGTGTAGAAACAAGACGCATAAGGTTCTCCCTACTTGAAAGATTCGGGGAGGCTCAGCGCCCACCCCCATGTTGGCATGTCTTCGGAAAGGGCCTGACTAGACAGGTTCTAGGGTTCCGGAAAACAGGCGCAAGTATTGCGGGGGCGAATGACAGAATAATGTCCAATTAGTGGCACTGCTGTTAAGTAATTGAGAATGAAAGGCGAAACGGGCCGATGCTGATTTGAGCGATGGGCCTCTGTTGGCTGATACTGATGGCCTTGCACAGCGAGTCGAAAACGTGACCAGTCTCTACAGCCTTGCCCACCTGCGTGACCTGCCAGCGGCGACCTGGGATGCTTTGGTACCCCCTGGCCAACCGTTCCTGCGCCATGCCTTTCTCAGCGCCATGGAAGACAGCGGCAGCGTTGCCCGCAGCACCGGTTGGGCCGCCGAGCACCTGGTGCTGGAGCGTGACGGGCAGGTGCGTGCACTGCTGCCGGCCTATCGCAAATGGCATTCGTATGGCGAGTACGTGTTCGACCACGGTTGGGCCGATGCCTGCGAGCGTGCTGGCATCGCCTACTACCCCAAATTGCTCGGTGCCGTACCGTTCAGCCCGGTCAGCGGCCCGCGCCTGCTGGCGGCCGACGCTGCCGATGGCCTGCTGATGCTGCAGGCATTGCCGCAATATCTGGGCAAAGGCGGGTTGTCGGGGGCGCACATCAATTTCACCGACCCACAGCTGGATGCGCAGATGGCGGACCTGCCGGGCTGGATGGAGCGCCTCGGCTGCCAGTTTCACTGGCGCAATCACGGGTACCGCGATTTCCAGGATTTTCTCGACAGCCTCAGCTCACGCAAGCGCAAGCAGATGCGCAAGGAACGTGAGCAGGTGGCGGGGCAGGGCATCGATTTTCGCTGGTATCGCGGCGACGAGCTGGACGAGGCGCAGTGGGACTTTGTGTTCCTGTGCTATGCCAATACCTATGCGGTGCGCGGGCGTTCGCCCTATCTGACCCGGGCGTTCTTCAGCCTGCTGGCTGAACGCATGCCCGAGGCGGTAAGGGTGGTGATGGCGCGCCAGGGCGGGCGTGATGTGGCCATGGCCTTGAGCCTGGTCGGCGGCGATAGCCTGTTCGGCCGTTATTGGGGCTGCATCGATGAGTTCGACCGTTTGCATTTCGAGACCTGCTTCTACCAGGGCATGGACTTTGCGATTGCCGAAGGGTTGCAGCGCTTTGATGCCGGGGCGCAGGGGGAGCACAAGCTGATTCGCGGGTTCGAGCCGGTGCTGACGCGTTCGTGGCATTACCTGCTGCACCCGGGGTTGCGGCGGGCGGTGGAGGATTTTCTGCAGCAAGAGCGGGAAGGGGTAAGGGGGTACGCCGAGGACGCCAGGGCGATGCTGCCATTTCGTAAGGATTGAGAATTCTGCCGCCTGCGCTGGCCTCTTCGCGGGCACGCCCGCTCCCACAGGATCACCACAGCTCTCAAAATCTGTGCAGTACCTGTGGCAGCGGGCGTGCCCGCGAAGAGGCCGGAACAGGACTCAGTCGACCCCGACAAAGCCCCCGGTCTGGTGATGCCACAAGCGGGCATACAACCCCCGCTGTTCCAGCAGCTCACTGTGGCTGCCACTCTCGACGATGCGCCCTTTGTCCAGCACCACCAGGCGGTCCATGCGGGCGATGGTCGACAGCCGGTGAGCGATGGCGATCACCGTCTTGCCTTGCATCAGCGTCTCCAGGCTTTCCTGGATGGCCGCCTCGACCTCCGAGTCCAGCGCCGAAGTGGCTTCGTCCATGATCAGGATCGGTGCATTCTTCAGCAGTACCCGGGCAATCGCGATGCGCTGGCGCTGGCCACCTGACAGTTTCACGCCACGCTCACCGACATGGGCATCGAAGCCAGTGCGGCCCTGGGCATCCGACAACTGCGGAATGAACTCGTCGGCCCGCGCCCGGCGCACGGCTTCGTGCAGCGCCGCTTCACTGGCGCCGGGGCGGCCATACAGCAGGTTGTCACGGATCGAACGGTGCAGCAGCGAGGTGTCCTGGGTGATCATGCCGATCTGGGCACGCAGGCTGGCCTGGCTGACCTCGGCGATGTCCTGGCCGTCGATGAGGATGCGCCCGCCCTGCACGTCGTACAGGCGCAGCAGCAGGTTGACCAAGGTCGACTTGCCGGCGCCGGACGGGCCGATCAGGCCGATCTTCTCGCCCGGGCGGATGTCCAGGTTGAGCCCTTCGATCACATTGGCTGCCTTGCCATAGTGGAAGTCGACGTCGTCGAAGCGCACCGCGCCGCGGCTGACCTTGAGTGGCGGCGCCTGGGGCTTGTCGGTCACCGTGACCGGCTGGGCGATGGTCTGCAGGCCATCCTGGACCATGCCGATGTTCTCGAAGATGCCGTTGACCACCCACATGATCCAGCCCGACATGTTGACGATGCGGATCACCAGGCCGGTCGCCAGGGCGATGGCACCCACAGTGATCAGCGACTGGCTCCACAGCCACAGGGCCAGGCCGGTGGTGGTGACGACCAGCAAGCCATTGAGGGTGGTGATGACCACGTCCATGCTGGTGACCACGCGCGCCGCCAACTGGGTTTTTTCAGTCTGTTCACGGATCGCTTCGCGCGCGTATTGCTGTTCGTAGTCGGTGTGGGCGAACAGCTTGAGGGTGGCGATGTTGGTGTAGCCATCGACGATGCGCCCCATCAGCTTGGAACGTGCATCGGAAGAGATCACCGAGCGCTCTTTCACCCGCGGCACGAAGTAGTACAGCGCGGCGATGTAACCGACGATCCATACCAGCAGCGGCAGCATCAGGCGCCAGTCGGCCTCGGCGAACAGCACCAGCGAGGTCACCGCGTAGATCAGCACATGCCATAGGGCATCCACGGCCTGCACGGCCGAGTCGCGCAGCGAGTTGCCGGTCTGCATGATGCGTTGGGCAATGCGCCCGGCAAAGTCGCTCTGGAAAAAGTTCAGGCTCTGCTTGAGCACATAGGTGTGGTTCTGCCAGCGGATCAGGCTGGTCATGCCCGGGTTGATGGTCTGGTGCACCAGCAGGTCGTGCAAGCCGAAGAAAACCGGCCGCAGCAGCAGGATCACCACCAGCATCCAGATCAGCTCGCCGCTGTGCTCGCTGAAGAAGTTGGCGTTGGGCGTGCCCTGGGCCAGGTCGATGATGCGGCTCAGGTAGCTGAACATCGCCACCTCGATCAGCGAGGCGAACAGGCCCACCACCAGCAGGGCGAGAAAGCTCGGCCAGACCTGGCGCAGGTAGTACAGGTAGAACGGCCAGACCTTGCCGGGCGGCGAGTCGCTGGGCGCGTCGCGGAAGATATCGATCAGTTGCTCGAAACGGCGGTACAGCATGGGTGACAAGACTCCTGTGCTACCCGACCCCGGAAGGTTTCACGTCCCTGTGAAACCTGTGGTCAGTCGATGCGTTTGGCGGACTTGATGAACACCGGGTCGGTCGGCACGTCGCGCATGCCTTTCTTCACGGTCGTTGGCGAGTTGACGATCTGGTCGACCACCTCCATGCCCTTGGTCACTTTGCCGAACACGGCGTAACCGGCGTCGCGGCCCGGGTTGAGGAAGTCGTTGTCGGCCACGTTGATGAAGAACTGGCTGGTGGCCGAGTTCGGGTTGGACGTGCGCGCCATGGCCAGGGTGCCGCGCGTGTTCTGCAGGCCGTTGCCGGCCTCGTTCTTGATCGGGTCCTTGGTGTCTTTCTGCACCATCTGCTCGGTAAAACCGCCGCCCTGGACCATGAAGCCCGGAATCACGCGGTGGAAGATGGTGTTGTTGTAGAAGCCGCTGTCTACGTACTGCAGGAAGTTCTTGGTACTGATCGGTGCCTTCTCGGCGTTGAGCTCGATTTCAACCTGGCCGAAGCTGGTGTCCAGCAGTACGTGCGGGGTCTTGTCGGAAGCCATGACGCTGGTGGCGAAGGCGACCGAGCAGGCGGTGAGCAGGAGTTTTTTCAGCATGGGCTCAATGATCCTTGAGAGGTGGAAGCGGCTGCGAGGAACTGCAGCAGGGTCTGGTTGAAGACCTCGGGTTGATCGAGGGGTGTAGCGTGCCGGGAATCGTCGATGACCACCAGCCTGGCGTGGGGCATCAGGGCGACGTAGCGCTCCTTGAGGTGTATCGGGGTGTAATCGTGGTCGGCGGCAATCACCAGCGTGGGACAGTGGATCTGCCCGATGCGTTCCTGCACGCCCCAGTCGACGATGGCGTCGAAGCTCTTGAGGTAGGCACGCTTGTCGTTGCGTGCCCAGCGTTCGGCCATCTTCTTGCGCAGTTCGGCCTGCTCCGGCTTGGGGAACAGGCGTGCGGCCAGGCCTTGGCCGACCGTCTCGACACTGAGGATGCGCGCCAGGCCCCAGCGCTTGAGCCACCACAGCCAGTCGCTGCGAGTGCGGCGCTTGACTTCGGGGGCACTGTTGACGATGCACAGGCTGCGCAGCCATTGCGGGTGGTCCACGGCGAACTGGAACCCGACCATGCCACCCATGGACAGCCCGACGAAGTGCACCGGGCCAGTCTGCAGGTGCTCGAGCAGCGCCAGCAGGTCTGCGCTGAAGGTGGCGATCTGGTAACCGTCGCGTGGCTTGTCGGAGCGGCCGTGGCCGCGGATGTCCATGAGGATCACCCGGTAGCGGCGGCTCAGCTCGGGCACCTGCAGTTCCCAGTCCTGGCTGCTGGAGCCCAGGCCGTGCAGGAGCACCAAGGGCTCGCCCTGGCCATATTCCTGATAATGCAGCGAGCATCCTTCATGTTCGAAATAGGCCATGGGCGCGGTCCTCTCAGGCTTGTGGGGGGGCTGCGAAGGGCACGTCCAGCGGCGCAGTGTCGAAGTTACGCAGCAGGTCGATGAGAATCTGCGTGGCCGGGCCCAGGGTCTTCTCTTTGCTCGAATAAAGGTAGAACAGTGGGTGGCGGCTGCCACCCTGATCGAGCGGCAGCGGCTTCAGCACGCCGTCGTGCAGTTCACGCTCGATCATGTGCCGCGGCAACCAGGCAAAGCCCAGGCCGCTGCCGACGAATGTGGCGGCAGTGCCCAGGCTGCCGACTGTCCAGCGCTGCTCGGCGCCGAGCCAGCCAACGTCGCGCGGCTGGGCGCGACCGGAGTCGCGGATCACCACCTGCAACTGGCTTTCCAGATCCTGGAAGGTGATCTCCCGGCCCAGGCGATGCAGGCTGTGTTCGGGGTGGGCGACGGCGACGAACTCCACCGAACTGAGTTCAGTGCCCAGGTAGCCGCCAATGCTGTAGCTGCTGATGGCAAGGTCGGCGATGCCTTCGTGCATGACTTCCTCGACGCCGGACAGCACTTCTTCACGCAGGCGCACCCGGCAACCACGGCTTTGCGGCATGAACGCTGCCAGGGCGCGCACCAGGCGGGCGCTGGGGTAGGCGGCATCGACCACCAGGCGCACTTCGGCTTCCCAGCCTTGCTCCATGTGGTGCGCCAGGTCTTCCAGCTGGCTGGCCTGCTTGACCAGGTGCCGCGAACGGCGCAGCAGTACGTTGCCGGCCTCGGTCAGTACCGCCTTGCGGCCATCGATGCGCAGCAGCGGCACACCCAGTTGCTCCTGCATGCGCGCCACGGTGTAGCTGACCGACGACTGCGAGCGGTGCAGGGCTTCGGCGGCCTGGGCAAAACCGCCATGGTCGACCACTGCCTGCAAGGTCCGCCACTGATCCAGGGTCACGCGCGGCGCTTTCATGTTTGGCTCCTGTTGTCCTAAGCTGCGCTCTTTCAAGGAGAGCGCCCCATGAAGAAATGTTGTGCGGCAATTTTGATGTGCCTGCCCCTCGGGGCCATGGCTTACCCCATCGATGTGGAGAAGGAACTGACCGGGGTCAAGCTGGACTACACCACCTACGACACGGCTTACGACATCGGCTCCATTACCCTGAACAACTATGGGCAAGTGCCGGCGGCTTGCAAGGTGACCTTCCGCAATGGGCCTGAGGCGCCGCGAGTGCGCCGGGTCAACGTGCCGGCTGGCAAGCATGTCGATGTAACCGCCAAATTCAATCGGCAGATCATCAAGCTGCGCATCGCGCTGGACTGCACTGCGCAATAAAACTGATTAATCGATAGATTGCACCCACTTTTTACGCTTTTTTATCGATAGGTCAAGCCTTAGTCTCACCTCCATCGAATCGCAACCGTTTTTTGCCGATGGAGGCACCCATGTCCCGCGTACTGATCATCGAAAGCAGCGCTCGCCAGCAGGATTCCGTTTCCCGTCAACTGACCCGTGACTTCATCCAGCAGTGGCAAGCGGCGCACCCGGCCGACGAGATCACCGTACGTGACCTGGCGCTGAACCCGGTGCCGCACCTGGATGCCAACCTGCTTGGTGGCTGGATGAAGCCTGAAGAACAGCGCAGCGCTGCCGAACTGGAAGCCCTGGCCCGCTCCAACGTGCTGACCGATGAAGTGCTGGGGGCCGACGTGCTGGTGATGGCTGCACCGATGTACAACTTCACCATCCCCAGCACCCTCAAGGCCTGGCTGGACCACGTGCTGCGTGCCGGCATCACCTTCAAGTACACCCCGACCGGCCCGCAAGGCCTGCTCACCGGCAAGCGCGCCATTGTCCTGACTGCCCGTGGCGGTATCCATGCCGGCGCCACCAGCGACCATCAGGAACCGTACCTGCGCCAGGTGATGGCCTTCATCGGTATCCACGATGTCGACTTCATCCATGCCGAAGGCCTGAACATGAGCGGCGAGTTCCACGAAAAAGGCCTGAACCAGGCCAAGGCCAAGCTGGCTGCGGTAGCCTGAGGCTCAACGAATTCCCATCCCTGACACCTGTTTTGCTCCTTGGGTGTACCTGCCCGGCCTGATGGCCGGGCTTTTTTATGCCTGGGATGCTTGCATCGCCTGTACCGGCCTCTTCGCGGGCGTGCCCGCGAAGAGGCCGGTACAGCCCCCACATTCCTCATGGTTGAACACAAAGGGCGCAACCCGCTAAGGTCGCGCCCTTGATCCACGAGAGGCAACCATGGGCTACCTGATAATCGTCGCGCTGATCCAGGCGTTTTCCTTCAACGTGATCGGCGAATACCTGGCCGGCCACGTCGACAGCTACTTCGCCGTGCTCGCGCGCGTCGTGCTGGCGGGCCTGGTATTCCTGCCGCTGACCCGCTGGCGCCAGGTCGAGCCACGCTTCCTGCGCTCGATGCTGCTGATCGGCGCGCTGCAATACGGCATCACCTACGTCTGCCTGTACCTGAGCTTCCGCGTGCTGAGCGTGCCCGAAGTGCTGCTGTTCACCATCCTCACGCCGCTACACGTGACCCTGATCGAAGACGCCCTGAACCGGCGCTTCAACCCGTGGGCGCTGCTCGCGGCCCTGGTGGCGGTGGCGGGGGCAGGGGTGATCCGCTTCGACAGCATCAGCGGCGACTTCTTCATGGGCTTCCTGCTGCTGCAACTGGCCAACTTCACCTACGCTGCCGGCCAGGTGCTGTACCGCCACCTGGTCGCCCGCCACCCCAGCGACCTGCCGCATTACAAGCGCTTCGGCTACTTCTACCTGGGCGCGCTGATCGTGGTGCTGCCGGCGTTCCTGCTGTTCGGCAACGCCCAGCACCTGCCGAGCACCAGCGTGCAATGGGCGGTGCTGCTGTTCCTCGGCCTGTGCCCGACGGCCCTGGGCCTGTATTGGTGGAACAAGGGCGCGTGCCTGGTCTCCGGCGCCACGCTGGCGGTGATGAACAACCTGCATGTACCGGTGGGGCTGTTACTGAACCTGCTGATATGGAACCGCGACGAACCGCTTGGCCGGCTGCTGCTCGGTGGCGCGATCATCCTCGCATCGGTATGGCTGAGCCGCTTGGGCAACCGCGTGACGGCGCCAGCGACCGGCAAGGCCTGACATGCACACCGTCTTGGTCATCGTCGCGCCGATCTTCGCCCTGATCCTGGTCGGCTTCCTGTGCCGCAAGACAGACAAACTCGGTGACAAGGCCGCCGCCGAGATCAACAAGATGGTGGTCTGGCTGTGCCTGCCGGCGTTGCTGTTCAAGGTCACCGCCACGGCAACCTGGAGCGAGATCTGGCACCCGGGGTTCATCGTCGCCTTCGGCGCCGGCGCCCTGGCGATGTTCGTCGTGACCCTGGCCTGGCGCCTGCACAGCGGCCACGGCCTGGTGGCGGCGAGCATCGACGGGCTCAGTGCCGGTTATGCCAATACCGGCTACATCGGTATCCCGCTGTGCCTGCTGCTGTTCGGCCAGCCGGGGCTGCAGCCGGCGCTGATCTCGTCATTGATCGTGGTGTGCCTGGTGTTCGCGATTTCCCTGACGCTGATCGAGATCGGCCTGCAGGAGGAGCGGCAGATCGGCCGCGCCATTTTGCTGGTGAGCAAGGCGCTGGCGAAGAATCCGCTGGTGATCTCGCCGCTGGCGGGGGCAGGGTGGGCCATGAGCGGTCTGGGGCTGGCCGAGCCGGTGATGCATTTTCTCGACATGCTGGCCTTGGCGACCACACCTTGCGCGTTGATCTCGCTGGGGGCATTTCTGGCTGAGAAACGCACCGGTTCGCAGGCAAGCCCGTGGCCGCTGGTGGCGCTGAAACTGATTGGTCAGCCGGCGTTGACCTGGGTATTGGCGTTCAAGGTGTTCAGCCTGCCGACCATGTGGGCGGCGTCGGCGGTGCTGCTGGCGGCGCTGCCGACCGGTACCGGGCCGTTCATGCTGGCGGAGTACTACAACCGCGAGGCGGGGCTGATTTCGCGGACGATCCTGTTGTCGACCGTAGCGTCGTTGGTGACCCTGACCGGGCTGCTGTACCTGCTGGGGTATGCCGGGTAGCTGCCGGCCTCTTCGCGGGTTCACCCGCGAATGGGCTGCAGAGCAGCCCCGACTCTCTCATGCCAGTTTGCTCATCTGAACCAGCACGGGCCGTTGGGTAGCCTGACGTTATCAAGCAAGGCATGGCGCTGCCAGCTAAGACGCGTTCGTTAATAAACTCAAGCCCGGCCGGCGCCTACCCGATAATCATGAAAATAAAAATCGGGAGACCGGCGTGAAGCTAGAAACGCGCAGTATCGAATTCGTCCCACACGCTGAGCGTTATGGCACGCCCAAACGATTGTTCACCATCTGGTTCAGCTCCAACTTCCAGATAACCGCACTGATGGTCGGTACCCTGGGCGTTGCCTCGGGGCTGAGCTTTGCCTGGACCTTGCTGGCCCTGTTGGTCGGCAACCTGATCGGCACCGTGTTCATGGCCGCGCACTCTGCCCAGGGGCCGCACCTGGGCGTGCCACAGATGATCCAGAGCCGGGCCCAGTTCGGTGTACATGGCGCGGCGCTGCCTTTGCTGGTGATGGTCACGGCCGCCGTACTGTTTCTCGCCGCCAGTGGCGTGCTGATGCGCAATGCCGTGCAGGCACTGGTGCCGATGAGCGACGACCAGGCCATCGTGGTCGTCGGTGTGCTGACCTTCGTCATCGGCTTTGTCGGGTACGAACTGATCCACCGCCTCGGGGCGTGGATGAGCCTGCTGTCGACACTGGTGTTTGCCGGCGCCCTGGTGCTGATCCTGCTGCACCCCGGCGACACCACAGGCACGACGGCAGTGACGACCGGTTTTTCATTCACCGCCTTCAACCTGATCGTGGCCCAGGCCGCGTCCTGGACGTTGGGCTATGGCCCCTATGTGGCGGATTATTCGCGCTACCTGCCGGCCAACGTCAACCCGCGTGCCACGTTCTGGGCCACCTATTGCGGTTGCGCGCTGGGCTCGTTCGCCATGATGGCGTTGGGCGCGCTGGTGGCTGTGCAATTACCCTCGGCACTGGGGCATGACCCTGCGACGGCCATTGCCGGGCTGTTTGGCCCGTGGGCGCCGTTGGCACTGGCCGTGATTGCGCTGGGGGTGATCCAGTACAACGTCTTGTGCCTCTACAGCGCCTACATGTCCTCGGTCACGATCTTCGGTGCCTTCAAGACCATCAGGCGCGTGACTGCGACAGCCAAGGCACTGGTGATGGCGGGCCTGACTGCTGCGGCAACGCTGATTGCCATCGCGACCCAACACAATTTCGATACGTTCTTCGCCGACATCCTGATCGGCCAGCTGTACCTGTTGATCCCCTGGAGCGCGATCAACCTGGTGGATTACTACTGGGTGTGCCGGGGCCAGTATGACGTGGGGGCGTTGTACGACGCCAAGGGGCGTTATGGCTGCTTCAATCGTCGAAGCCTGGCGGTGTATGCCGTATCGATCATCGGGACCATCCCGTTCATGAAGCTGTCGTTCTACACGGGCTTCGTGGCCGAGTGGCTGGGGGCGGATATCAGTTGGGCGATGGGCTTGATCCTGGCTGGTGTGCTGTACTGCATGGTAAACGCCCGGGAAAGCAGGCCGCTTCTGGCAAGCTAGGCCTCTGACTCGCCGTTGAGGCGTCAAGGGGCTGCAACGCAGCCCCCGGCCATCTCAAGCCTCGTTCATTTCTTCAAGGCGGCGCGGCATCGGCTCGGATGCCGCTCGCCCCGCCAGCCCCACGCGCATGTCATTGCCACTCGGCTGCTGATACAAGCTCAGGCCAAATTCCGGCAACACCGCCAGCAGGTAATCGAAGATATCCCCCTGGATCCGCTCGTAATCGGCCCACACCGTGGTGGTGGTAAAGCAGTAGATCTCCAGCGGCACGCCTTCGGCGGTGGTCTGCATCTGCCGCACCATGCAGGTCATGTTCGGGTGCACGTTGGGGTGCTTCTTCAGGTAGGCCAGGGCAAAGGCGCGGAAGGTGCCGATGTTGGTCAGCCTGCGGCGGTTGGCCGACAGCTCCGCTACCGGCCCCAGCGCTTCGTTCCAGGCCAGCAGTTCCTGGCGCTTGCCGGCCAGGTAGTCACTCAGCAGGCTCACCTGGCCCAGGCGCTGTTCCTCGTCCGGGGTCAGGAAGCGCACACCTGCGGCGTCGATGAACAGGCTGCGCTTGATGCGCCGGCCACCGGACTGCTGCATGCCGCGGTAGTTGCGGAACGACTCGCTCATCAGGCGCCAGGTCGGGATCGAGACGATGGTCTTGTCGAAGTTCTGTACCTTGACCGTGTGCAGGGTGATATCCACGACATCGCCATCGGCACCGACCTGTGGCATTTCGATCCAGTCGCCCACGTGCAGCATGTCGTTGCTGGTCAGTTGCACGCTGGCGACGAACGACAGCAGCGTGTCCTTGTACACCAACAGCAGCACCGCCGACATCGCACCCAGGCCCGACAGCAGCAACAGCGGCGAGCGGTCGATCAGGGTGGCGACGATGACGATCGAGGCGAAGATCCACAGCATCATCTTGGCCAACTGCACGTAGCCCTTGATCGAGCGGGTGCGGGCGTGTTCGGTGCGGGCGTAGATGTCCAGCAGGGCATCGAGCAGGCACGACAGCGCCATGGTCATGAACAGCAGGGTGAAGGCCAGGGCAAGGTTGCCGAGGAAGTGCTGGGCGGTGTCGGACAGCTCCGGCACCAGTTTCAGGCCGAACTGGATGACCAGTGACGGGGTGGTCTGGGCCAGGCGATGGAAGACTTTGTTGTGGCGCAGGTCGTCGAGCCACTTGAGTGCCGTCTGCCGGGCCAGCAGGCGAGCGCCGTGCAGCACCAGGAAGCGTGCCAGGCGCCCGAGCACCAGTGAAACCAGTAGCAGTACGGCCAGGCCGATAGAGGCGTGAAGCAGCGGATGTTGATCGAGGGTGCCCCACAGGTCGAGGCTGTCACGCCAGATGCGTTGGATGTCCATGAGCTTGTAAACCGGTCTATTGCAGCAAAACGAAGCGCCATTAGAGCGCGGAAGCCGACGAAGTTGCCAAAAGAAATTCGGCTAAGGCGGCAGAAAACGTTACCCTATGCAACTGAATTTCCCGCACTTGCCTGAGGTTACCTCCGTGTTCTCCCAATTCGCCCTGCATGAACGCCTGCTTAAAGCCGTGGCCGAGCTTAAATTTGTCGAGCCAACCCCGGTGCAGGCCGCGGCCATCCCCCTGGCCCTGCAAGGGCGCGACCTGCGCGTGACCGCGCAGACCGGCAGCGGCAAGACCGCGGCATTCGTCCTGCCGCTGCTCAACCGCCTGGTCGACCTGAAAGGCGGGCGCGTCGAGATCCGCTCGCTGATCCTGCTGCCGACCCGCGAGCTGGCCCAGCAGACCCTCAAGCAAGTGCAGCTGTTCTCGCAGTTCACCTACATCAAGGCCGGCCTGGTCACTGGCGGTGAAGACTTCAAGGAGCAGGCCGCCATGCTGCGCAAGGTGCCGGACGTGCTGATCGGCACCCCGGGCCGCCTGCTCGAGCACCTCAACGCCGGCAACCTCGACCTGTCCCACGTGCAAGTGATGATCCTCGACGAAGCCGACCGCATGCTCGACATGGGCTTCGCCGAAGACATGGAGCGCCTGTGCAAGGAGTGCGAGAACCGCGAGCAGACCCTGCTGTTCTCCGCCACTACCGGCGGCGCGGCCCTGCGCGACATTATCGGCAAGGTCCTGAAAAACCCTGAGCACCTGATGCTCAACAGCGTCTCGCAGCTGGCAGAGGGCACCCGCCAGCAGATCATCACCGCCGACCACGACCAGCATAAAGAGCAGATCGTGCAGTGGCTGCTGGCCAACGAGACCTTCGACAAGGCGATCATCTTCACCAACACCCGCGCCCTGGCCGACCGCATCTATGGTCACCTGGTGGCCAAGGACGTGAAGGCCTTCGTGCTGCACGGCGAGAAGGACCAGAAGGACCGCAAGCTGGCCATCGAGCGCTTCAAGCAGGGCAGCTCCAAGGTACTGGTGGCCACCGATGTGGCGGCCCGTGGCCTGGACATCGACGGCCTGGACCTGGTGATCAACTTCGACATGCCGCGCAGCGGTGACGAGTACGTGCACCGTGTGGGCCGTACCGGCCGTGCCGGTGGCGAGGGCCTGGCGATCTCGCTGATCACCCACAATGACTGGAACCTGATGTCCAGCATCGAGCGCTACCTCAAGCAGCAGTTCGAGCGCCGGGTGATCAAGGAAGTCAAAGGCACCTACAGCGGGCCGAAGAAGGTCAAGGCCTCGGGCAAGGCGGCGGGTGCCAAGAAGAAGAAGGTCGACAAGAAGACTGGCGAGAAGAAAGCCGCAGCCAAGCGCAAGCCGACCGCCAAGCCGCGGCCGAATGCACCGCTGGCCAGCGCCGATGGCCTGGCGCCTCTGAAGAAGCGCAAGCCGGCGGCTGAGTAAGGCTCAATAGCGGTGCTGGCCTCTTCGCGGGCAAGTCGGATCGCGAAGAGGCCAGCACAGGCCAATACTTATTCAGCCTTTTTCTCCGCCTGTTTCAGCTCCTTTATCCGCTTGTCGATCAACTGGCACTTGTCGGGCAAATCCTTGCTCGCCGTCCCCAGCTCCATCCCCTGCAGTTCGTCATTGATCTCCTTGGCCTTCTGCGGGTTCTGCTCGGTCAGCTGACTGACCAGTCCGGCCAGCTCCTCCCGTTTCTGAGTTGCCTCTTCCGGCGTGCAGGCCCAGGCGGGCAGGGCGCAGCACAGGGCGGTGGCACAGGCGATGCGCAGCAGCGGTTTCATCCTTTCTACCTCCGGCGGTGGTGTTGCCCGGTGGAGGCGCGTGCCGGCGAGTTGGTTCAGCCCCAACGACCGACGGCTACAACCCCGAAGTACTAGTACAGCGATCCCCCTCGGCCCCAGTTTGAAGTCGTAGCGGAGCCTCGCCAGGCACTTGTTCAGGCAGCTTCCGCTTCATGCTGTAGTCCTGTTCCCAAAGCCTCCTGGCGCTATTGAAGGGCGAGCAATTGCCCTCTAGTCTCGCCATCAAACAGGAGGTATCGTATGTACAGATGTAAATACGGAGCGTCCCATGTTCTTTGAGTGGGACGAAGCAAAGAACCAGATCAACATCCGCAAACACGGCATCGATTTCTGCGATGTACCGGATATGTTCAATCACCCGATGCTGATTCGCCGGGATGATTGTCCGGGCCACGATGAGGAGCGCTGGGTCAGCCTTGGCTGGTTGAAGTGCCTGATAGGCGTTGTCGTCTACACGGAAAGGCAGGGTGATGTCATTCGAATCATCTCTGCGCGAAAAGCCACCAGATGGGAGGCCAAAAATTATGACCAAAACATCGAAAACTGATTGGAGTCGCTTGGCTCAACAGAGTGACAGGGACATCGACACCTCTGATATCCCCGAACTGGGAGAAGACTTTTTCCGTGAAGCCGAATTGCGCGTTCCAGCCAAGCAGACGGTTACCATACGCCTGGATTCTGATGTTCTTGCCTGGTTCAAGGAGCAGGGAGCCGGATATCAGACCCGGATCAACCAGCTGCTGCGCCAATACATGCAGGCGCAACAACGCCAGCGCTGATAGGTACGCAATGGTTACGTCCGCCCCTTCTCCATGAACAGTGCCGAAGGGGAGGTGATGCATTAATGGGCCAGATGTGGTTTGGCAGCCATGTCGACAGCAAATAGTTTCTACCTTTTGCCACCTGATACACGATGTGAGCCACCTTGTTTCAGCCTGTTCCAGTTGCGGATTTAGCCGTAGTCCAATTCGGCAACGTTCGTGTCTGGATAACTTTTGGAACACTCCCGCCTGCCAACAGGTCCCAACCTGTGTATCCCCCCTTCGTCCACAGCAGGAGGCCATCTCCATGAGCAGCACCTACGACTGGGACCTGATCGAGCGTTTGCTGCACGAAGTGCAGAACGGCGCCGGTCACAGCTTCACGCCACGCCCCTATGCCGAGCAGCACGCTGCGGCGCTGGCCGCCAAGGGCCAGCCGGTGGGTGACCTGGACCATTTGAAGACCCGTGCGTGCGAATACGAGAAGCTACTGTTCGAGCGCGGTTTCATAGAGACTCGGCCTCCGGAAGACGGCGGCAATGGCGAAAACTTCGTGCTCACCGAGCGTGGTTCGCGCTTGCTCAGCCTGATCGACAGCAGCATCCCCGGCTTCGAGCACCCGCGCCAAGTGCTGGATGAACAAGAAGATGCGCTGGATGAAACCACCTTCGAGCACGTTTCGGCCAAGGCACAGATCGCTTGAGGTCGCTTTGAGGCTGGCAAGGGCGGGCAGGGAAACCCGATAATCGGTATTCCTTTGCCCACTGCCGAGCCCTTGCCGATGCCCTCGACCAACCAAAAGGCCCGCCCATGAGCGCGGCCCGCAAGAACCCCGACGCCTTTGCCTTCCAGGTGATGCTGGGCCTGTGCCTGATCTGGGGCTGCCAGCAGGTGCTGATCAAGACCGCAGCAGTGGATATCGCGCCGGTGATGCAGGCCGCGCTGCGTAACTGCATCGCCGCGGTGCTGGTGGGGTTGATGATTTGCTGGCGCGGTGGCTGGGAACAGGTGGGCAGCACCTGGCGGGCGGGGCTCGTGGCCGGTGGGCTGTTCGGCCTGGAGTTCCTGTTCATCGCCGAGGGCCTGAAGCTGACCTCCGCAGCGCACATGTCGGTGTTCCTCTATACCGCCCCCGTGTTCACTGCGCTGGGCCTGCACTTCATGCTGCCCAGTGAGCGGCTGCGGTTGTTGCAGTGGCTGGGGATTCTATTGGCCTTTGCCGGCATCGCGATGGCATTTGCCGGCGGCATGTCGTTCGCCGAAATGGATGGGCGGATGCTGTTGGGAGACGCCTTTGGCGTACTTGCCGGGCTGGCCTGGGGTGCGACCACGGTGGTGGTACGTGGCTCGCGTCTTTCGGAAGCACCCGCGACTCTGACCTTGTTCTACCAACTGGCGGTGGGGTTTGCCGGGTTGCTGCTGATCGCCCTGGTCAGCGGGCAAATTGGCGATGTGACATTCACGCCGCTGGCGGTGGGCAGCGTACTGTTCCAGGGGATCGTGGTGTCGTTCGTCAGTTACCTGACCTGGTTCTGGTTGTTGCGCAAGTACCTGGCTTCCAACCTGGCGGTGTTTTCGTTCATCACCCCATTGTTCGGCGTAACCTTCGGCGTGGTGCTGTTGGGTGAGCCGTTGAGTCTGAATTTTGTGCTTGGGGCGGTCATGGTACTGCTGGGGGTGATCCTCGTGAGTGCCGAGCCTTGGGTGAAGCAGCAACTGCGTAAGTTTGTGGGGTGAAGGTTGCCAGTACCGGCCCTTTCGCGGGCACGCCCGCTCCCACAGTGATCCTCTGGGAGTGGGCCTGCCCGCGAAAGGGCCGGTACTGCAAGCCTTGAAAGTTCAGGCTACCCGAGTCGCCGCCGGGCAATCTTGAAGGCTGCGGCCACCGGTCAGCACCAGTACGCCCGCGACCCCCAGGCCCATCGCAGCCAGCACCAGCGCCGGCTGCAAACTTCCGCTGTAGTGGTTGCTCAACGCCGCCAGCAACGGCCCACTCAACTGCCCCAGGGCAAAGCACGCGGTCAGTAGCCCGGCATTGCGCTGTGTGGCGTGCGGAGCCAGTTCCCGCGAGCGTTGCATCACCAGTTGCATGCACGCCAGGAAAGGCCCGCCGCACAGCACCACGCCCAAGGCCAGGCCAACGCCACCTCCCATCAGGCAGGCTAGTACCCCCAACCCTTGCAACCACAAGGTGACCGTCAGCCAGGCCGAAGTGCGGCGTCCCCGTCGCAGGCTCACCAGCACCACACCCAGTGCCGCCGCCAGGCCGAACGCCGGCCAGAACAGGTCGGCCATCCAGTGGCCGCGAAACTGCTGGTTGGCCATCTGCGACAGGAAGGTGGCCGGCAGGATGTAACCCACGCCATACAGGGCATAAACCAGGCCCAGGCGACCGATACCGACGCTGCGGCTTGGGAGCTGCTGGGCGGCTGGCGTCATGGCGGGTTGCAGGGCGCGAGGCAGCCAGGAGCGTACGGCCAGCAGCATCACCAGCGCCGCAACGGCATAGACCAGCCACAGTGCTGCCGAACCGAGCCCCAGCAGATGCGCAGCCAAGGCCAGAAAGCCGGTCAGCGCAATGCCGACCCCAGGCCCGGCGAACACCATCGCGCCAAGGCGCTGGCGGTTGTGAGCATTGGCCACTTGCTGGCTGAGGCTGGTAATCATCACCAGCACCCAGGCGCTGGCCACGCCGGTGCCGAAGCGCAGCAGCAGGTGGCTCCAGAAACCGTCGGCAGCCCAGGAGGCCAGGGTCAGCAGCACGCACAGCCACAGGCCACCATGCAGGCGCAGTTTCACCTGGTTGGGCCGACGGGCATACATGGCGTCCACGGCGCCGAGGAAGTAACCCAGGTAGTTGGCTGCCGCCACCAGCCCGGCGGCGGTCAGGTCGAACTGCCCTTCGGCGATCAGTTGCGGCAGTTGCGGGGTGAGGGCGAAGCGGCCGATGCCCATGGCCATCATCAGGGCCACGGCGCTGGCCAGCAGTTGTACGAGCGGCGACATGAGAACTCTCCTGCGCGAAGCGATGCGATGGATGGCAGGTTAGGGCGGATTGACTTTCAATAAAATTGAATAATGATGATCAAGTTGTTCTGTTTTGGAGAATGTCATGGAGTTCAGCCAACTGCGCATCTTCCAGGCCGTGGCCGAGGAAGGTTCGGTGACCCGCGCCGCCGAGCGCCTGCACCGGGTGCCGTCGAACCTGTCGACGCGCCTGCGCCAGCTCGAAGAGCAACTGGGGGTGGAATTGTTCCTGCGCGAACGCCAGCGCTTGCAGCTGTCGCCCGCTGGCAAGGTGCTGCTGGATTATGCCAACCGCCTGTCGGCGCTGCGTGATGAAGCCGTGGCGGCGGTGCAAGGCGGCCAGCCGGCCGGCGATTTCGTGCTGGGCACCATGTACAGCACTGCCGCCATCCACTTGCCGGCGTTGTTGGCGCGCTATCACCAGCAATACCCGGCGGTGAACCTGCAGGTACAGGCAGCCCCCAGCGGCGATCTGCTTGAAGGCCTGCTCAGCCATCGCCTGGATGCCGCACTGGTGGACGGCCCGCCAAGCCTGGCCGGGCTTGATGGTGTGCCGCTGTGCGATGAAGTGCTGGTCTTGATCACCAGCCCGGAACACCCGGCGGTGCGCAGTGCCAGGGACGTGGCCGGCAAGGCGGTGTTCACCTTCCGCCAGGGCTGTTCCTACCGTATGCGCCTGGAGGCCTGGTATGCCCATGACCACACGCCGATGGGGCGGGTGATGGAAATCGAGTCGTACCAGAGCATGCTGGCCTGCGTGATTGCGGGTGCGGGCGTGGCCTTGATGGCGCAATCGATGCTCGACAGCCTGCCTGGGCGTGATCGAGTCAGCGCGCATCGGTTGCATTCACCCTTCGATCACGCTGAAACCTGGTTGATGTGGCGCCAGGGCATGCGCGGGGCGAATTTGCAGGCCTGGATCGATCTGCAACAAACCGAAACGATTAACCAGTCGTCGGAATACGCCGTTTCCGCTTGATCCGCGTCAATCTAGCCCATATCTGTAGGAACAAGAGCATGCGTAGTACAGGACATCGGACTATGATCTGTATGAAACATCGCAGGATTGAATTTGCCGTGAGGCTGACCCGTCAAGGGGGCATTATGAAAAACCAAATGTTCAACTGGCTCCACGACCTGGCCGTCGCCTTGGGGCTGATTCCACCACCTTTGCAGCCGGTGCCGATCCCGACTGATGAAGAGCAGCGCAAGCGCCAGCCGCGTCGTCGCTGAACTGCAAAAGGCCGCAGCATCTGTCCGATGCTGCGGCCTTCTTGTTTCTGCTGCATTTGCATTGCCTGGGCCGGCCCTTTCGCGGGTGAACCCGCTCCCACAGGAATCGCACAAGGCTCAACGATGTGCTGACACTGTGGGAGCGGGTTTATCGGGGCGCCGAACCGCCGCGAAGAGCCGGTGCAGGCTGACCGATCAGGCCAGCTTCACTTCACCCAGCGGCTTGCGCGACAGCACGCTCACCAGCACGAAGCTCACCAGGCCAACCGCCAGGCTGTAGTAGATCGGCGTGTTGGCATCCAGCCCGTCCTTGAACATGAAGAACAATGCGGTGGCAAAGCCCAGCGACATGCTGGCAATGGCGCCTGCAGTGGTTGCACGCTTCCAGAAGATCGCCCCGATCAGCGGGATCAGCATGCCGCCGACCAGCAGGTTGTAGGCCAGGGTCAGGGCGCTGATCACATCGTTCACCGCCATGGCGATACCCAGCACCACCAGGCCGGTAATCAGGGTGAACAGGCGGCTGACGCCCAGGCTCGACTGCTTGCCGCCACGCAGCTTGGGCAGCAGGTCTTCGGTCAAGGTGGTCGAGGCTGCCAGCAAGCCGGCACTGGCGGTCGACATCATGGCCGCCAGCGCGGCTGCCATCAGCAGGCCACGAATGCCTTCCGGCAACTGGCCCTTGATCATCTCGGCAAAGGCGTTGTTCGGGTTGGCCAGGTCCGGCATCAGCACATGGGCGGACATGCCGATCAGGGCGCAAGCCAGGCCGTACAGCACGCAGTACACACCGGCGGTGGTGCCGGCGCGCTGGCAGACCTTTTCGTCACGGGCAGTGAATACCCGCTGCCAGATGTCCTGGCCAATCAGGATGCCGAAGAAGTAGATCAGGAAGTAGGTGATGATGGTGTCCCAGCCGATGGTGGTCCAGCTGAAGCTGGCCGCCGGCAGCTTGGCCACCAGGGTATCCCAGCCACCGGCCTTGTACAGGCAGATCGGCAGCAGGATGAACATCAGGCCAACGGTCTTGATCACGAACTGGACGATGTCGGTAAGGGTCAGCGACCACATGCCACCGATGGTCGAATAGATAACCACTACACCGCCGCCGAGCAGCAGCGACGCCCAGAAGGGCAGGTCGAGCAGCACTTGCAGCACGGTTGCCATGGCCAGGGTCGAGGTGACGCCGATCATCAGTGCATAGGCCAGCATGATCGCCGCGCTGGCCTGGCGGGCCATGGGGTTGTAGCGTCGTTCCAGCACCTGGGTGACGGTGAAGATCTTCAGGCGCAGCAACGGTTTGGCGAGGAACAGGTTGAGGGCGATGATGCCCAGGCCCAGGGCGGCACACAGCCAGAAGCCAGAGATGCCATGGACGTAGCCCAGGCGCACGGTGCCGACGGTGGAGGCGCCGCCGAGCACGGTGGTGGCCATGGTGCCCATGTACAGGGTCGGGCCGAGGTTGCGCCCGGCCACGAGGTAGTCTTCGTGGGTTTTGGCGCGCCGCATGCCATACCAGCCCAGCCCGAGCATGCCGACGGTATAGATCATTACAACAATGATGTCCAAGGCCATTGGGGGTCTCCCGATTATCTTTATTATGGCGAGATCGACCGCAAGGCGGGTTCACGGCGCCCGGCGGTCCTGTCTTGTGTTGGCGGGCCTCTATGGCCCTCCCTCATGGCTCCTGCCGGGGTCTGTAGGAGCGGCCTTGCGTCGCGAAAGGGCCGCGCAGCGGCCCCGGCAATCTATGCGGTGCCGCCAAATCCGGGGGCCGCTTTGCGGCCCTTTCGCGACACAAGGCCGCTCCTACAAGGGTGTTGCAAATGCCGGCGGTCAGCGACGCACGACGCCCGGCAGTACGCAGAGCATCTCGAACAGCAGGTTGGCGCCAAGCAGCGAGGTGTTGCCGGTGGTGTCGTAAGGCGGGGAGACTTCGACCAGGTCACAGCCGATCAGGTCCAGGCCGTGGCAGCCGCGAATGATCTCCATCGCCTGGATGGTGGTCAAGCCGCCGATTTCCGGGGTGCCGGTGCCAGGGGCCCAGGCCGGGTCGATGCCGTCGATGTCGAACGAGAGGTACACCGGGCCACCGCCGACCTTTTCGCGCACTTCGGCCATCAGCGGTTCCAGCGACTTGTGCCAGCACTCTTCGGCCTGCACCACGCGGAAGCCCTGGCGGCGGCTCCAGTTGAAGTCGTCGGCGGTATAGCCCTGGGCGCGCAGGCCGATCTGCACCACGCGGTCGCAATCGAGCAGGCCTTCTTCCACGGCGCGGCGGAAGGTGGTGCCGTGGGCGATCTTCTCGCCAAACATGTGGTCGTTGACGTCGGCGTGGGCATCGATGTGCACCAGGCCGATCTTGCCGTGCTTCTTGTGCAGGGCGCGCAGGATCGGCAGGGTGATGGTGTGGTCGCCCCCCAGGGTCAACGGGATGACGTTGTGTTCGACGATCTCGTCGTAGGCCTGTTCGATAATGCGCACGGCGTCGAGCAGGTTGAACGTGTTGATCGCCACGTCACCGATGTCGGCCACCGACAGCGAGTCGAACGGAGCGGCACCGGTGGCCATGTTGTACGGGCGGATCATCACCGATTCGGCGCGGATCTGCCGCGGGCCGAAACGGGTGCCGGAGCGCAGCGAGGTACCGATGTCCAGTGGTACGCCGATGAACGCGGCGTCAAGGCCTTCGGCGCTTTGCAGGTGGGGGAGACGGAGCATGGTGGCGATGCCGCCGAAACGCGGCATTTCGTTGCCGCCCAGTGGTTGGTGGAGAACTTTGTCCACGGTGGGCCTCATCAGTCGGTCGATTGTTCTGTTTGTTCGAACCTGTGCCGCCGCACGCCTTTCAGCTTTGTATATGCCGGCGGGCAGGGCCATTTCGGCCAAGTCTGCGCAAGGTAGTGAGTGAGAAAAATCGCTACCGGCAAATACTTACTTCAGGAATTTCTGAACTATCGCGCGCCGGAGCGGTTAGACTGCGCGCAAATACCCTGCGGAACCGTTGCCCATGGCCTCGACCTTGCCCGACCTGAAACTGCTGCGCATTTTCGTCAGCGTGGTGCGCCACCAGGGGTTCGCCAATGCCCAGCGCGAACTCAACCTGTCGACCTCGGCCATCAGTACCTACATGAGCCAGCTCGAAGGCGCCCTGGGGATCGTGCTGTGCCACCGTGGCCGGGGCGGCTTCAGCCTGACCAGCAAGGGCGAGCTGTTCCATCAGGAGACCCTGCGCCTGCTGGCCGAGCTGGACGGTTTCGAACAGTACGCCGCAGCGCTCAAGGGCGAGCTGCGCGGCACCCTCAACCTGGGGGTGATCGACTCCACCGTTGGCGACCAGGCGCTGCCCTTGGCCGAGGCCATCGGGGCCTATAGCCAGGAACACCCGGCGGTCCACCTGCACCTGTCGGTGTCCAGCCCCTACGAATTGCAACTCGGTGTGCAGGACAATCGTCTGGACCTGGCCATTGGTGCGTTTTCTTCACGCATGAGCGGCTTGCTTTATCTGCCGCTATACCGCGAGCAGCATTGGTTGTATTGCAGTAGCCGGCACCCGTTGTTCGCCGAGCGGCGCATCCCCGAGCAGGTGGTGACGCAGCAGCGCATGGTGGGGCGTGGCTACTGGAGCCAGGCCGAACTGGCCCGGCACGGGTTCAAGCACAGTGCGGCGACGGTGGAAAGCATGGAGGCGCAGCTGATCCTGATTCTCTCGGGCGCCTACATCGGCTACCTGCCCGAGCACTACGCCCAGGCTTGGGTCGACAAGGGCGACCTGAGGGTGTTATCGCCAGCTACTTTCGGGTATCAGGCCCCATTCTCGCTGATCGTGCGCAGGGGGCGTAGTCGTGAGCCGCTGATTCAAACATTCCGGGACTTGCTCAAGAGCCAGTTGAATGTCGGTTGAAGGATGTTTCGTAGGACAATCCGACTGAGTGCGCTAAATAAATTTTCAAATTAGCCGCTAACCCCTCCACGCTCTGCTAGATATTTAGTTGCGCTGCACCCTCAATACCCCCTCTTCGAAGGACCGTTCAAGATGCGCATGAACTTGCCCGTCACTGAGCACGAAAGAACCTTTCCCCACGAGCAGCGCCTGATCTCCACCACGGACCTCAATAGCCGCATCACCTACTGCAATGACGCCTTCGTCGCGATCAGCGGTTTTACCTACGACGAACTGGTCGGCCAGCCACATAACCTGGTGCGTCACCCTGACATGCCCCCCGCCGTATTCGGCCACATGTGGGAGACCATCAAGCAAGGCAAACCCTGGATGGGGGTGGTCAAGAACCGCGCCAAGAACGGCGATCACTATTGGGTCAGCGCCTATGTCACGGCGATCTACGAAAATGGTCGCATCAGTGGCTACGAGTCGGTGCGTTCGGTGCCGACCCGCGAGCAGATCCGCCGTGCCGAAGCCCTGTACGCGCGGCTGCGCGCGGGCAAGTCGCCGGCGCCCTGGGCAGCCCGGTTGGCGCGTGGCGTGGCCCACGGCGGGCCGTTGATCGGCGCCGGCCTGCTGTCGGCTGCCGGCTACCTCTGGCTGGCGCCATATCTGGCGCTGGGCGTGCTGATGACCAGCTTGCTGGTGGCTTGGTACCTGATCGAGCGCCAGCAAGGCCAAACGATCCGCCGCACGCTTGCGGAGCACCCGAAGGCGTTCACCAGCCCCCTGGTGGCCCTGACCTACAGTGACAATCCTGGCCTGCTGGGCCAGCTCGACCTGGCCATCATCAGCGAAGAAGCGCGCCTGCAAACCGCGCTTACTCGCCTGGTGGACGCCGGTGTGGGGGTCAAGTCGCGGGCCGCTCAGTCGGCCGACCTGTCCGATGCCCAGGCGCAGATGCTCGATCGCCAGCGCAGCGAGACCGACCAGTCGGCCACGGCCATCGCCCAGATGGCCGCGACCATCCAGGAGGTCACCCACAACGTGCAAAGCACGGCCCATGCTGCCGGTGACGCCGACCAGCTGGCCCAGCACGGCAGCGAGCTGGCGCAGCAGAGCCTGAAGGCCATGGGCAGCATGAACGAGGCGGTCAGTGATATCGGTCAGGCGGTCAACGCCCTGGCCGAGCAGACCCAGTCGATCGGCAGTGTGGTCGATGTGATCACTTCGATTGCCGAGCAGACCAACCTGCTGGCGCTCAACGCCGCGATCGAGGCAGCCCGCGCCGGCGAGCAGGGCAGGGGCTTTGCCGTGGTCGCCGACGAGGTGCGTTCGCTGGCGCAGCGCACACGTGCTTCCACCGACGAAATCCATCAGATCATCGCCTCGCTGCGTGCTGGCGCCGAGCGTGCAGTGAGCACTGCCAGCCGCGGCGAGCAGATCTCGCGCGACAGTGTGCAAAGTGTCGAGGCGGTGCAAACGGCGCTGGCCGGCATTGCCCAGGCGGTCAGCCGCATTACCGGCATGAGCCAGCAGATGGCCACGGCGTCGGAACAGCAGAGCCATGTGGCCGAGGATATCAATCAACAGATCGTGCGCATTGCCCAACTGTGCGACCAGTCGGCGGGGCAGGCCAAACAGGGGGCCGAGATCAGTCAGGACCTGGAACGGATGGCCGAGTATCTGCATAGCCTGGCAGAGCGGTTCAACCGCTGAAGGCTTTGGGGCCCGCAAAGCGGGCCCAAACTTCCAGCCTGTGGCAAAATCCCTCCGCCAACGGAGACCCCCATGCCCAGACCCCGCTGCGAACGCTGCCAGCGCCCGCTCGACCATTGCCTTTGCCCACTGATCCCCAGCCTGGAAAGCCGCACCCGCGTGGTCCTGCTGCAGCACCCCAGTGAAACCGCCCACGCCTTGAACACCGCCCGCCTGGCCGCCCTGGGCCTGGTCAATGCCGAACTGCGGGTCGGCGAAGTGTTCACTGACCTTGGCGAGCTGTTGGCCAGCCCAGGCTATCGGCCTGTGCTGCTGTTCCCGGGCGAACAGGCGCAAGCGCTGACGGCCTACGGCGAAACGGACGACAGGCCATTGATGCTGATCGTCCCCGACGGCACCTGGCGCAAGGCACGCAAGCTGCTGTACCTGAATCCGCTGCTCGACGCGCTGCCTCGCATGACCTTGGCCGAGGTGGCGCCTTCACGCTACCGCCTGCGCAAGGCACCGGAGCCGGGGGCGGTGTCGACCCTCGAGGCGGTGGTGCAGGCGTTGAACGTGCTGGAACAACCCGTGAATTTCGATGACCTGTTGCGGCCGTTCGAGGCGTTGATCGAAGGGCAGATCAAGGCCATGGGCGCCGAGACATTTGCCCGTAATCATGGGTGAGGGTTGAGGTCATGCTTTTTCTGTGCCGGCCTGTTAGCGGGCAAGCCCGCTCCCACAGTACTGCGCAGATTTCACGGCCAGCGGTGATCCTGTGGGAGCGGGCTTGCCCGCGAAGAGGGCCTGAAAGGCTGTTCATCTTTCCCGCAGCGCCTCGGTCCGTGCCTTGAGCACCGGCTTGAGCAGATAATCCAGCACACTCTTCTGCCCGGTGATGATATCCACCGTGGCCACCATCCCGGGGATGATCAGCAATGGCTTGTTGTCCCCACCCAGGTGGTTCTTCTCGGTCCTCACCTGGATCAGGTAGAACGCATTGCCCTTGTCATCGGTGACGGTGTCGGCGCTGATCAGCTCCAGCTTGGCCTTGAGCCCGCCGTAGATGGTGTAGTCATAGGCACTGAACTTGACCATCGCCGGTTGCCCCGGGTGCAGGAAGGCCACGTCTTGCGGGCGCACCTTGGCCTCGATCAGCAGGTTGTCTTCGATCGGCACGATCTCCACCAGGTCGCTGCCCGGCTGCACCACGCCGCCGATGGTGTTGACCTTGAGCAACTTGACGATGCCGCGCACGGGCGACACCACTGTGGTGCGGTTGACCCGGTCGTCGATGGCGATGCTGGTGGCGGTGATCTTGGACAGCTCGGTGCGCTTGTCATTCAGCTCTTTGGCTGCGTCCGAGCGGAAGCTTGCATCAGACTCCTCGATCTTGCTCTTGATCTCGGCGATCGCTGCCTCGGCGCGGGGAATGGCCAGGCTGGTGGCATTGAGCTGGCCGCGGGCTTCCACGGTGCGTTGCTTGAGGCGCAGGATCTCCACCGGCGAGATGGCGCCCTTGCTCACCAGCGGCGCTGACATGTCCGTCTCCTGCTGCAGCAGTGCTACGGCCGAGCGGTACTGGTCGACCTTGGAACGGAACTCGGCCAGCTCCTGGTTCTTCTGCCGCAGTTGTTCGTTGAGGGTCTGTTTTTCGCTGGCCAGGCGCCGCTGGCGCGAACCGTACAGGGCGATCTCGTCTTCGGCGACCTGCGGCGCCTTGGCACGTACTTCATCCGAAAGCACGAACGGGCGGCCCTCGGCTTCCGCCGACAGGCGCTCGACCTGGGCGGTCAGGGCATAACGGTCAGCCTCGCTTTCGCCTTTGTTGGACTTGAAGCGGGTGTCGTCCAGGCGCAGCAACGTGGCGCCTTTTTCGACCATCTGCCCTTCGCGCACGAAAATCTCGGTAACGATGCCGCCTTCGAGGTTCTGCACCACCTGCACCTTGCTCGACGGGATGGCCTTGCCTTCGCCGACCGTCACTTCGTCGAGCACCGCCAGGCTGGCCCAGACCAGCGCCACCAGCAATAGCGCGGCGGCCAGCCACACTGTCAGCCGCGACAGGCGTGGCGAGTCCTGAAGGGTGGCGCCGGCCAGTTCCGGCATGTAGTCGCGTTCGGCCCGTTTGTCGGCGCCATGGCTGCTACGGATGTTGTGGCTCAAGGACATGCCTACCTCACTTGTCTCAGTGGCAAGGCGCGGTCCCTGTGGGAGCGGGCTTGCCCGCGAACACCGGCAAAGCCGGTGCCACACACCGCGGTGTCTGCTTCGCGGGCGCGCCCGCTCCCACAGGGTTGAGTATTTTGAGTCAAAGGGCCGAGCCGATACGGCCCTTGCGCAGGGCGTCGACAACCGCATCCTTCGGCCCGTCGGCGACGATCTTGCCGTTGTCCAGTACCACCAGCCGCTCCACCAGGCTGAGCATCGCGGTGCGATGGGTGACCAGCAGCACGGTCTTGCCTGGCACCCAGCTCAGCAGGCGCTGGCGCAGTTGCTCTTCGCTACTGTTGTCCATGTGGCTGGTGGGTTCGTCGAGGATCAGGATCGGCGGTTCCAGCAGCAGTGCGCGAGCCAGCAGCACAGCCTGGCGCTGGCCGCCGGAGAGCAACTGGCCGCGCTCGCCTACCGGGCGGTCGAAACCGTTGGGGTGTTGCCGGGCCAGCTCGCTGACGCCCGTCAGTTCGGCCACTTCGAGCATGCGCGCATCGCTGATGTGGCGGGCGCCGAGGGTCAGGTTGTCGCGCAGGCTGCCGGCCAGCAGTGAAAGGTCGTGGGCCACGTAGCCGATCTGGCTGCGCAGGTCGGCGATGTCCAGCTGGCGCAGGTCAAGGTTGTCCAGCAGCACCTGGCCTTCGTCGGGGTGATGGAAGCCCATCAGCAGGCGCCCGAGGGTGCTCTTGCCCGAGCCGCTGCGGCCGATGATGCCGATGCGCTCGCCGGGGGTGATGGTCAGGTTCACATCGTGCAGTGCCGGGCTGACTTGCCCCGGGTAGCGGAAGGTGATGTGGCTCAGCGCCAGACCGCCCTTGAGCGTGGTGTGCTCCAGGGCCTGCTGATCGAGCTGACGTTCCTGGGGCAGGGCCATCAGTGCGTCGGTGCTGCGCATGGTCAGCTGCGCCTGTTGGTAGCGGGTGATCAGCCCGGCTATCTGGCCGAGCGGGGCGAGGACGCGGCTGCCGAGCATGTAGCTGGCGACCAGGGCGCCAACGCTGAGGTTGCCGGCGATGATGCTGTACACCCCGGCAACGATGGTGGCCATGCCGCAGAACTGCTGAATGAACAGCGTGCCGTTGCTGGCCAGCGACGACAGGTTGCGGGCGTGGGCGTCGAGGCGGGCGATGGCGGCGTTGGTGTGCTCCCACTGATACTGGCGTTCGCTTTCGGCGCCGCAGGCCTTGAGGGTTTCCAGGCCGCCGAGGGTTTCGATCAACAGCGCCTGGCGCACGGCGCCGAGGCTCAGGCTTTTTTGCACGGTGTCGCGCAGGCGGGCCTGGATGGCCAGGGCAAAGCCTACTGCCAGCGGGAAGGCGATCAGCGGGATCAGCACCAGCCAGCCACCGAGCAGGCCGATCACCAGCAGCATCAGCGCCACGAAGGGCAGGTCGATGATGCTGGTCAGGGTGACTGCGGTGAGGAATTCACGCAGGCCCTGAAAGTCATGGATGCTTTGGGCGAAACCACCGATAGTGGCGGGCTTGGCCTTCATCGCCATGCCGGTGATGCGCTCGAACAGGGTAGCGGAGAGGATCAGGTCGGTCTTCTTGCCGGCCTGGTCCAGCAAGTGGGCGCGGACCATGCGCAGCACCAGCTCGAAGGCGGTGCCGATGAACAGGCCAGCGACCAGCACCCACAAGGTCGACAGCGCCTGGTTGGGGACCACGCGGTCGTAAGTCTGCATCACGAACAGCGGCACCATCAGGCCGAGCAGGTTGATCAGGAGGCTGGCCAGCAGGGCGTCGCCATACAACCAACGGGAATGGCGCAGGGTGTCGCGGAACCAGGCGTTGACCCGCGGCAACAGCGGTGAGCGCACGTCTTCGAGGGTATGCCGTGGGCGGGCGAACAGGGCGTGGCCGCTGTAGGCCTGCTGCAGTGCTTCGCGCTCGACCCATTGTTCGCCGCCTTCAGCTTCGCAGGGCAGGATCAGCGCTCGGCCGTCATCGCCCCAGCGCTGCAACACCGCGCTGCGGCCATTGTCGAGCAACAGCAGCACTGGCAGGTTGAGCGCCGAGATATCATCCAGCGCCCGCTCCAGCACCCGCGCTTGCAGCCCGGCACGCGCCGCAGCCCGCGGCAGCAAGTCCGCGCCCAGACGTTGCTGGGCCAATGGCAGGCCGCTGCACAGGCTGGCGCGGCTGGCCGGGCGGCCATGCAGCCGGCAGAGTATCAGCAGGCCATCGAGCAGCGGGTCATCGACATCCGGGCGCGGTTGCGCACTTTGCATACTGGTCACGATGGCCTACTCCCGCCAGGTGGATGGTTTTGCTGTGCAGGCGATCCGTGCCAGTGCGGGCGACGCTCAGCGCATGTCGGGCAATCTGGCTTCGGTCCGGACGTCGTTGTTGGCGATAGCCTCTGGTGGTAGCGAAATGCGTTGCTTGCTGAGCAGTTCACCCATGGTCGCCAGTACCCGGTACATCGAATACTCTTCGGTATAACGCACTTCGGTGTAACGGCGGTTGGCGTTGTACAGCTCGTTTTCGCTGTCGAGCACGTCGAGCAGGGTGCGCTGGCCGAGGCCGAACTGGTCCTGATAGGCGGCGCGCACGCGCTGAGTGGTCTCGGCGTATTCGCGTGCGGTCGGGGTCTGCTTGCGGGCGTTGTTCATCGCGTTCCAGGACAACCTGAGGTTTTCGGTCAGCTCGCGCAGGGCATTGTTGCGGATGTCCAGGGCCTGGTTGATCTTGTGCGCGTCAGATTGCAGCCGGGCTTTGTCACTGCCGCCACGGAACAGGTTGTAACTGAGCTCGACGCCGGCCTGCCAGTCGTTGTTGCTGTGGCCTCGCTCGCCGCCGATGTTGTTGTTGGCACCGGTGGCCAGCACCGCGTCCAGACGCGGGTAGAACGGCGACTTGGCGACTTCGTATTGCTGTTCCGCGGCATTGACGTCGGCCTGGGCCGACTTCAGGTAAGGGTTGTTCTGGCGCATGGCTTCGCGTGCTTCGTCCAGCGTGCCTGGCACATCAACCTTGATCGAGCGCGGCCCTTCCAGTTCGTCTGGCATCCGGCCGACCACACTATAGAAGTTGGCTTCGGCATCGGCGAGGTCGACTTCGGCAGTGTCCAGGTTGTTTTCTGCAAGGGCGCGACGGGCGCGGGACTGATCGAGGTCGGCGGTGCTGCCGACACCGCGTTCGCTACGCAGGCCGATCTGGTCGTTGACGCGCAAGTGCGCCTGCAGGTTGTTCTTGGCCAGGTCCACAAGCTCCCGGCGCTTGAGCACTTCCAGGTACACCTCCACGGTGCGCAAGGCGACATCCTGGGCGATGGCCTGGGTGTAGTAGGCGCGAGAGGTCGCCACCGCCTCGGTGCGGCCCACTTCATTGGCGGTGTTGAAACCGTCGAAGATCATTTGCCGCAGGCGCAGTTCCGACTGTGTGTAGTTGAGGGTTTCCTTGTTGTGGTTGGTCGTGCCGTCCGGGTTGATACCACGGGTGTTGAGGTTGTCCGAGCGCTGACGCCCATAACCTGCCACCAGATCCACGGTCGGGTAGTAACCACCGCGGGCGAATTTGACATCCTCATCGGCCGAAAGCTTGCTGTTGCGATTGGAGCTGATCTGCGGGTGGTAATCCACGGCACTCTGGATGGCTTCGTTGAGGGACATCGCCTCGACGTTCGTGCATGCCATGGCTATCAACATGGCGCTGGCGAGGGGGGTTAAAACGCGCATGGGGCTACTTCTCCCTGGTCACAATAAATTCCTGCTTTTCGCCAAAAAAATGACGAATTTTATTATCCAAACCGTTTCATGTTTGTAACAACAGAGCTAAGAACATTTGACGGGCGATCTAAGAAGATTTTTTCATAATGGTTATGCGAAAAAAAACTTATGCGGTCTAAGGAAAGCAAGACATTGTTTCATCCAAGTGAATTCGCGAGTCGTTACAGGGCGCGATGTACAAGCACTGCGGCAAGTTCCATATTTTTTGCAGCTAAGGACGTAGAGGGGTTGGGTGAAAGCAGTATTTGGCGACAAAAAATTGGCAGAAATTGATGGCCAACTTACATTATTACTATCGCCAAAGTAGTGCCTGAGCGTACGAGTCTTACCGTCGAACGGTTTCGTAGCCCATGCCTGCACCTGCCTGCGCAATGTCACTGGCTGATGTAGCCCACCAGTAAGGGGAGGCGTGCGCTCATGGCTAAGTATGTCGGTGTGGTCAGCAAGGTGATTGGCCAGGTATTCGCAGTCGCCAGCGATGGAAGTCGGCGCCCTTTGATCGAAGGTGACCGCCTGTTCGTGGGCGAGCAGCTGGAGACGGGGGCTGCAGGGGCCGTGGCGGTGCGCCTGCAGAACGGTGCCGAGTTGACCCTGGGCCGCGACAGCAGCCTGGAGATGACGCCAGACCTGCTGGCCAACCGGGCCCCCCATGCACCGGCCCACGACGTAGCGCCGAGCGACGCACAATTGACTGATGTGGAGCGTATCCAGCAGGCGATTGCCGCAGGCGACGACCCGACCCAGAGCGCCGAGGCAACCGCCGCCGGCTCAGGCAGCCCTAGTGTTTCCGGGGCGCTGGGAGGTGGTCACAGTTTCGTCATACTTGATGAGGTCGGCGCCCGTGTCGATCCGGTGGTGGGCTTCCCGACGGCAGGTTTCAATGGTTTTCCCGAACTTGCCAACCGCGAAGTAGGCGGCCTCGACCCCAGCAATGGCAGTACGCTCAACGGTCGGCCCGTGGCAGGTGACAACGGCAATGGCGGCACGGGACCTACGGAGCCGACCATCCCGTCAGTAGACGAAAATCATCCCGTCACCTTGCTGGGCCTGAACATCGCCCCGGGTGAACTGAGCCTGAACGAGGCGAATCTGCCACTGGGTTCTGCCAGTGATGCGATGGCACTGACCCAACAGGGCCGCTTTACCGTGGTGGCACAGGATGGCGTGTTCAATCTCAGTGTCGGTGGCATCAATGTGGTGACGGGCGGTGTGGTGACGGGCGTTGGACAGTCGATCACCACCGGGCTAGGTAACATCCTGACGATTACTGGCTACAACCCTGACACTGGCCAGGTAAGTTACAGCTATACACTCACTGCATCCGGACAACATATCGAAAACGATGGGGCCAAGTCGTTGACCGAGCATTTGCAGGTGCTCGTCAGTGACAGTGACGGCGATGTCGCCCAAGGCTCGCTCGATGTGATCATCCATGATGATGCGCCGCAGGCATTCGATGACAGCAACGCGGTGACGGCAACCGAACAGCACGTCGAGCTGACCGGTAACGTGCTGGGCAACGATATCCAGGGCGCTGACCGCGTTGTTGGCGGCCCTGTGATCGCCGGTACTTACACCGGCACCTACGGCACGTTGGTCCTGGCCGCAGACGGATCCTACACCTACACGCTCAACCCCAACGCCCCGGACTTCAAGAACCTGGGCGGTGGCGGCGAGGGTGTGGAGCATTTCACCTACACGATCAAGGACGCTGACGGCGATACCAGCACGGCGACCCTGACGCTGAACATCAGCAACCTCAACGACCCGGTGACCCTCAACGGCCTGGACCTGCAGAACGGCGAGCTGACCGTCTACGAGAAGAACCTGAGCGACGGCACCTCGCCGGATGCGAATGCGCTGACCCAGCAAGGCACGTTCAAGGTCACTGCACCGGATGGCCTGCAAAGCCTGAGCGTGGGCGGTATCGCCGTGGTCACCGGCGGCGTGGCCGTCGGCTTCCCACAATCGCTGGTCACGGCGCAAGGCAACACCCTGACCATCACCGGTTACAACTCTGCCACCGGGGTGGTGAGCTACAGCTACACCCTGACCGACAATGGCAGCCACCCCAACGGTGCCGGTTCCAACAGCATCAGCGAACACTTCGACGTGGTCGCCAAGGATGTCGATGGCAGCACCGCCACCGGCAGCCTGGATGTGAACATCGTCGACGACGTGCCGAAAGCGGTGGACGACAGCAACGCGGTGACGGCAACCGAACAGCACGTCGAGCTGACCGGTAACGTGTTGGGCAACGATATCCAGGGCGCTGACCGCGTTGTTGGCGGCCCTGTGATCGCAGGTACTTACACCGGCACCTACGGCACGTTGGTCCTGGCCGCAGACGGATCCTACACCTACACGCTCAACCCCAACGCCCCGGACTTCAAGAACCTGGGCGGTGGCGGCGAGGGTGTGGAGCATTTCACCTACACGATCAAGGACGCTGACGGCGATACCAGCACGGCGACCCTGACGCTGAACATCAGCAACCTCAACGACCCGGTGACCCTCAACGGCCTGGACCTGCAGAACGGCGAGCTGACCGTCTACGAGAAGAACCTGAGCGACGGCACCTCGCCGGATGCGAATGCGCTGACCCAGCAAGGCACGTTCAAGGTCACTGCACCGGATGGCCTGCAAAGCCTGAGCGTGGGCGGCATCGCCGTGGTAACTGACGGCGTGGCCGTCGGCTTCCCGCAATCGCTGGTCACGGCGCAAGGCAACACCCTGACCATCACCGGTTACAACTCTGCCACCGGGGTGGTGAGCTACAGCTACACCTTGACCGACAACGGCAGCCACCCCAACGGTGCCGGTGCCAACAGCCTCAGCGAACACTTCGACGTGGTCGCCAAGGATGTCGATGGCAGCACCGCCACCGGCAGCCTGGATGTCAACATCGTCGATGACGTGCCGCAGGCGAGCGCGGATAGCACCAGCGTGGTTGAAGGCGGGACAGCCACAGGCAATGTCTTGTGGAACGACAAACTGGGTGCGGACCAGGCGGGCACCAGCAATGTCGTGATCGGTGCGCGTGCCGGCTCCGATACGTCGACATCGGCCATCGGCAATCTCAACACCGAGATCCTGGGCCAGTACGGCACCTTGACCATTGATGCGGCGGGTAATGCGGTCTATCACGCCAACCCGAATGCGGTGCTGCCGCAAGGCGCCAGCGACGTTTTCGTCTACACCATTCGCGACACTGACGGTGACGAGAGCACCACGACCATCACGATCAATGTGCAGGACTGCTCGCTCGTTGCCGGCCCCGTGGGCGGGGTAACGGTCCACGAGAGCGCTCTGGATACCCATCAGGATGGCGGTGACCTGGCCGCAGGCAGCGTTACCGGCAGCGACCCGGACTCGAGCCGCGAAACCGCCTCCGGCACCCTGGTCGGCTCTGCCAGCGGCGGTGTCGGTGCGTTGACCTACAGCCTGGTGAGCGATGCCACGGGCCAGTACGGTCAGCTTCACCTGAACGCCGACGGCTCCTACACCTACACCCTGACCTCACCGGCCAACTCGCCGACCCACACCAATGACGGCCCCAACAGCGTGACCGAAACCTTCACCTACCAGGTGAAAGACGCGGTCGGCAATTCAACCACCAGCACCATTGCCATCACCATCGTCGACGACGTGCCGCAAGCCCACAGCGATTACACCAGCGTGTACAAGGGCGACGAGGTGCGCGGCAACCTGATGTACAACGATGTGGTCGGGGCTGATGTGCGCAGCGATGGCAACTATGTGGTCGGTGTGCGCGCTGGCAGCGACACATCCACTTCGGCCATCGGCCAGCTGAACACCCAGGTGAATGGCCAGTACGGCTACCTGACCCTCGATGAAAAGGGCAATGCGGTTTACCACTCCAACCCGGACGTGGTGTCGCCGCGTGATGCAGTGGACACTTTCGTTTACACCATTCGCGATGCCGACGGTGACGAAAGCACCACGACGGTCACCATCAACGTGCATGACCCGCGTATCGAAGTGTGCAGGGACGGTGGCGTCACGGTGTTCGAAAAAGCGCTGGACTTGAGCAAGGACGGCAGCGATCTCGCCGCAGGTACCGTTACCGGCAGCGACCCGACATCACCTCTCGAAACCGCGTCTGGCAGCTTGGTCGGATTGGCCAGTGGTGGTTTAGGCGCGTTGTCCTACAGCCTGGTCAGTAATGCTGTCGGGCAGTACGGCCAGCTTCACCTGAATGCCGACGGCAGCTACACCTATACCCTGACCTCACCGGCCAACTCGCCGACCCATGCCAACGACGGCGCCAACACCGTGACGGAGTCCTTTACCTACCAGGTCCAGGACGCCTATGGCCATTCGGCCACCAGCACCATCGTCATCTCCATCGTCGACGACGTGCCCCAAGCCCATTGCGATTTTGTCAGCGTGTACAAGGGTGACGAGGTGCGCGGTAATGTGATGTACAACGACGTGGTCGGGGCCGATGTGCGCAGCGATGGCAACTACGTGGTTGGCGTGCGTGCCGGTAACGACACCAGTACCTCGGCCATCGGCCAGCTGAACACCCAGGTCAATGGCCAGTATGGCTACCTGACCCTCGATGAAAAGGGCAACGCGGTTTACCACTCCAACCCGGACGCGGTGTCGCCACGGGATGCCGTTGACACCTTCGTCTACACCATTCGCGATGCCGACGGTGACGAAAGCACCACGACGATCACCATCAACGTGCACGATGCCAGCCTCGTGGCCTGCGGGGACCGTGATGTCACGGTGTACGAGAAAGCCCTCGACCTGCACAAGGATGGCAACGACCTGGCTGCGGGCACCACCGTTGGCAGCGATCCGACATCGACCGGCGAAACCGCATCCGGCTCGCTGGTTGGGTCGGTTTCCGGTGGCGTGGGGGCGCTGACCTACAGCCTGGTGGGCAACGCTGTCGGCCAGTACGGGCAGATCAGCGTCAACCCTGACGGCAGCTACACCTACACGCTGACTTCGCCGGCCCATACCCCGGGTGCCGATTCGGCAGTCGACTACTTCACCTACAAGGCCACCGACGCGCTGGGCCACAGCGTCACCAGCAACATCGCCATCACCGTTGTCGACGACGTACCCAATGCGGTCTGCGCCGAACGCAGCATCACGCCGGGCAAGCTGGATTCCAACATCCTGTTGGTGATCGATGTGTCCGGCAGCATGGATTCTGCTTCCGGCATACCCGGCCTGACCCGCCTGGACGCGGCCAAACACGCCATCGCTGCGCTGCTCGACAAGTACGACGGCATGGGCGACATCAAGGTGCAGGTCGTCACCTTCAGCGGTGGGGCGCACATTCAGTCGGCGGAGTGGGTCAGCATCGAGGTCGCCAAGTCGATCGTCAGCGGCTTGCATGCTGGCGGTTCGACCTACTACGACAGCGCGGCCACCGCTGCCCAGACGGCCTTTGCCCAGAATGGCAAGCTGGCCGGTGCACAGAATGTCAGCTACTTCTTCTCCGATGGCGAGCCCAGCTCCGGGCATGCCATGACCGCGCCCCGCGAAACCAGCTGGGAGACGTTCCTCGACAGCAATGGCATCAAATCCTACGCCATTGGCCTGGGCCAGGACGTCAACGCGGGCAACCTGAACCCGTTGGCCTATGACGGCAACAGCCATACCGACACCAACGCGGTGATCGTCAACGACTTCAACCAACTTTATGGCGTGCTGTCGGGCACCGTACAAGGTTCGCCGATTACCGGCAGCCTGCTAAGCGATGGCACCTTCGGTGCCGATGGCGGCTTCATCAAGGCCCTGCTGGTGGACGGCACCACCTACACCTATGACCCGAAAGCCAATGCGGGGCAGGGCGGTTACCTGGCCAGCGGTGGCGCCGACAACGCCAGCTTCGACACCACGGGCAACACCCTCACCATCAAGACCAGCCTGGGCGGCAGCCTGCTGGTGAACATGGACACTGGCGAGTTCACCTACACGCCACCCAATGGCAATGACAGCAGCCCGCCCGAGCGTATCGGCTTCATGGTCAGCGACAATGACGGCGATACCAGCAGTGCTGACCTGCTGATAATGATCAATGGCAACCATGCACCGGTGGCGGTGGCCGACCATGTCATCACCAACATCACCGGTTCCAGCATCACCTTGCCGTCCGAAGTGCTGCTGGCCAATGACAGTGATCTGGACAACGACCACTTGAACGCGGAGCCGATCACCGTCAACACCCACTTTGCCGACAAGGGAGCCGGCTTCACGCTCGGCAATGGCGTGCCTGCCATCACCTTCGATGGCCAGGGCGATACCCTCGACAACCAGTTCAAGGCCCTGGACCGCAGTGCGTTCATCACTGCCGCCGGCAGCATGACCGCGGCGCTCGTGGTGCTCGGCTACCTCGGCAACATCAGCAGCAGCAACGCCAATGGCGAGGACGTGATCACCGTCAGCCTGCGCAAGGGCGAAACCCTGCAGTTGGACCATGATCGCCCCGACGGCAACCTGAGCCTGGAGTGGAAGGATGCCAATGGCAGCTACCAGCCCATCGCCGATGGTGGCAGCTTCACTGCCAGCCATGACGGGGTGTACAGCATCCATGTGGTCAATCAGGCCAACCCGTCGGACTACAGCAAGGCCGCCGAAAACTACAAGCTGAGCCTGGTGGTCGACTACAGCAATGCCGTGAACGAAGTGCATCAGGCCAGTTACACGGTCAGCGATGGTCATGGCGGCAGTGCTATTGGCGCGGTGGATATCACCTACCACGCCGGCACTACCCTGAACGGAACGGCAGGCAATGATGTATTGATGGCAAGCAACGTCGACACCCTCCTCGATGGTGGTGACGGCCATGATGTGCTGGTAGGTGGTTCGGGCAATGACACCCTGCACGGCGGCAATGGCAATGACCTGCTGATCGGCGGCCTTGGCAACGACCTGCTCGATGGCGGGGCGGGCAACGACACCGTCAGTTATGCCTCGGCCACTGGAGGGGTGACGGTCGACCTGAGCCATATTGGCCCGCAGGATACCGGTGCCGCCGGCATCGATACCTTGATCGGCATCGAGAACCTGATCGGCTCCGACCACAACGACACCCTGATCGGTGATGCCGGCGACAACTTGCTCAACGGTGGCCTGGGCAATGATGTGCTCAAGGGTGGCGATGGCAATGACATCCTCATCGGCGGGCCAGGCGACGACATCATGACCGGAGGCAACGGCAACGACGCCTTCGTCTGGCAGAAGGGCGACACTGGGCATGACACGGTGACCGACTTCACCCCGGGCAGCGACCACCTGGACCTGTCGCAACTGCTGCAGGGTGAGAATGCCACGGCGGCCTCGCTGGATGACTACCTGCACTTCAAGGTCAGCGGCAGCGGTACCAGCGTGGTCTCGACCATCGAAGTGAGCAGTGTGGCAGGGGCGGCGCCGACCCAGACCATCGACCTGGCAGGGGTCGACCTGGCCCAGCATTACGGGGTGACCGCGGGGGCGGGCGGAGTGATTTCGGCAGGGCAGGATACTGCGACCATCATCAACGGGATGATCAATGATCATTCGTTGAAGGTGGATACGGTCTAATTTGCCTGTGCCGGCCTCTTCGCGGGCACAGGCGGTAGCAGGGCTCAGCCCGGCCGGCGCAAGGTCTTTTGCTTGAGGATATACAGGCTCACCAGCACCGCACTGGTGAGCATGAACGCCCTGGCCCAGAACAGCGGCACCAGGTAACAGGACAGGCCGATGCTCGCCCACATCAGGCCGATGGCGTAGACCTTGCCCTTGAGCGGTATGCCTTCGCCGCTCAGGTAGTCACGGATCCACGGTCCCAGCTTGGGGTGGTTGACCAGCCAATCGTGAAAGCGCGGCGAGCTGCGGGCGAAGCAGGCCGCCGCCAGCAGCAGGAACGGTGTGGTGGGCAACACCGGCAGGAAGATCCCCAGCACCCCCAGCGCAACACTGAGCCAGCCGATGGCCAGCAGCAGGTAGCGCACGGCCGACTCAATGGTGACGTGGCTTGAGCAGCGCCGGCTTTTCGTCTGGAGCGTGCAGCAGCAGGAACAGCGCGCTCAGCGCTTCCGGGATTTGCACGATCATGTCGTCCTGCAGGTTGGCATTGCTGGCGATGTCGGCGAACTCAGGCTGTTCGTCGAACAGGCCGGAACCGACCATGATCGGCAGCAGCATCTCGCTGACTTCTTCCTCGGCGTCCTCGAACCAGGCCTCTTCGCGCAGGAACACGCCCTCCATGAAGCCGATGCACCAGCCACGCAGGTCGGAATCGTCCGGCTCGTCGGTCAGGTCCAGGTCGCAGGGCAGGTCGAATTCCTCGTCGCTGGCCAGCTGGCGGGCGATGTGGGCTTTGAGGGCCACCAGCGTCGCTTCGATCTCGGTGCGCTGGGCATCGCTGGCGTAATGGGGCTCTTCGGCAAACAGCGCGTCGATCCATTCACGCTCGGGGACGTCCTCGGAGCAGATCGACAGCGCGGTCAGGTAGCCGTGTGCGGCGACGTAGTCCAGCGCTTCTTCGTGCAGCTCATCGGCGTCGAGGAAGGCTTGCAGGCGGGTCAGTTGCTCGGCGAAGGACATTACAGGGCTACCTTGGGGAATAAACGATAGTGAATTCTAGCACCATGCGGCGGCAGCGGGGCAAAGGGAACGTCTGTCACCGGGCATCCTGTGCGGGCCGTCACTACGGTATACTCCGCCGTTTTTCATCCAGGGCCGGGTTTTCCCCGGCCATCTGGCAAAAGCCGCTTACGCTTTTGGCGTGTGCGGAGCGGGTTTATCGTCCAGCCTGTGTCCAGGATGGTACGGCGATTTGTGGAGTTGCACATGCTCGAACAGGCTCAGCGCGTTCTCAAGGATATCTTCGGTTACGACAGTTTCCGTGGGCGCCAGGCAGCGATCATCGAATGCGTGGCCAATGGCGGCGATGCCTTGGTGCTGATGCCCACCGGCGGCGGCAAGTCCCTGTGCTTCCAGGTGCCTGGCTTGTTGCGCCCGGGCCTGACGGTGGTGGTGTCGCCGCTGATCGCGCTGATGGACGACCAGGTCGCCACCCTCGACGAACTCGGTGTCGCCGCCGCGGCGCTCAACTCCACCCTGAGCCCGGAGCAGCAGCGGGACCTGGCCGGGCGCCTGCGCCGCGGCGAAGTGAAGATGCTCTACCTGGCGCCGGAGCGCCTGGTGCAGCCGCGCATGCTCGACTTCCTGCGCGGCCTCGACATTTCGCTGTTCGCCATCGATGAAGCCCACTGCGTCTCGCAATGGGGCCATGACTTCCGCCCGGAGTACCTGCAGCTCGGGCAACTGGCCGAACTGTTCCCCCATGTGCCGCGCATCGCCCTGACCGCCACCGCCGACATGCGGACCCGCGAGGAGATCGTCCAGCGCCTGCACCTGCAGGGCGCCGAGCGCTTCCTGTCGAGCTTCGACCGGCCGAACATCTTCTACCGCATCGTGCCCAAGGAGGCGCCACGCAAGCAGTTGATGGCCTTCCTCGGTGAGCGGCGAGGCAACGCCGGCATCGTCTACTGCCTGTCGCGCAAGAAGGTCGATGAAACCGCAGCGTTCCTCTGCGAGCAGGGTTTCCCGGCGTTGCCCTACCACGCCGGCCTTGCCGCCGAGACGCGCGCCGCCAACCAGCATCGCTTCCTCAACGAGGAAGGGCTGATCATGGTCGCCACCATTGCCTTCGGCATGGGTATCGACAAGCCCAACGTACGCTTCGTTGCCCACCTCGACTTGCCCAAGTCGCTCGAGGCCTATTACCAGGAAACCGGCCGCGCCGGCCGCGACGGTCTGCCATCGGATGCCTGGATGGCCTACGGCCTGCAGGACATGGTGATGCTCAAGCAGATGCTGCAGAACTCCGAGGGTGACGAGCGCCACAAGCGCATCGAACAGCACAAGCTCGACGCCATGCTGGCCCTGTGCGAAGAAACCCGCTGCCGCCGCCAGGCACTGCTGGCCTATTTCGACGAAACCCTCGAACAACCCTGTGGCCACTGCGACAACTGCGTCGACCAGATCCAGACCTGGGACGCCACCGAGCCGGCCCGCCAGGCGTTGTCGGCCGTGTTCCGCACCGGCCAGCGCTACGGCGTCGGCCATCTGGTCGATGTGCTGCTGGGCAAGGACACCGAGAAAGTACGCAATTTCGGCCATGAGAAGCTTTCGGTGTTCGGGGTCGGCAAGGGCCTGGCCGAAGCCGAATGGCGTTCGTTGTTCCGTCAGCTGGTGGCACGCGGCCTGGTCGACATCGACCTGGAAGGCTACGGTGGCTTGCGCCTGTCCGACAGCTGCCGGCCGCTGCTGCGCGGCGAGGTTAACCTGCAGCTGCGTCGCGACCTCAAGCCACAGACCGTGGCCAAGACGTCGACCAGCGGCGGCAGCCCGGCCAGCCAGCTGGTGCGCACCGAGGAGCGCGAACTGTGGGAGGCGCTGCGCACCCTGCGGCGCAAGCTGGCCGAAGAGCACAGCGTGCCACCCTACGTCATCTTCCCCGATTCCACCCTGCTGGAAATGCTCCGCAGCCAGCCGACCAGCCTCAGCGACATGGCACAGGTCAGCGGCGTCGGTGCGCGCAAGCTGGAGCGCTATGGCCAGGCCTTCCTCGAAGTGCTCAACGGCGCTGGTGGCACCGAAGAGGCGCCGAAGGTGGTGCTCGACCTGCGCCACGAACTGGTCAGCCTGGCGCGCGCCGGCATGACCCCGGCGCAGATCGCCGGGCAGCTCAACTGCAGCGAGAAGAACGTCTACAGCCTGCTGGCCGAGGCCCTTGGCCGCCAGGAGCTGAGCCTGGAGCAGGCCCTGGACTTGCCGGAAGACCTGATGATGGAGGTGCAGGACGCCTTCCTCGACGGCGAAGGCGAGCTGCCGCCGGTATCGGCGATTGCCCCGTTGTTCGGCGCTCGGGTGCCGGAAGGCGTGCTGTACTGCGTGCGTGCGGCACTGGCAGCGGAGTTCGAGCTTTAAAGGGCGGCATTTCCGTCAACTGCTGATGTTTGTCATCCTTTTTGACGATTATCAGAAGTTTCGGCGGCGGGCAGCCTTGCCTGATGCTCCGGAGCATGGTTAGCTGACTAATAATTAGTTCTAGTCTATGAGTTGCTTATGCCCCTGACCGACAACCAACACCGCTTCGGCATGCAGCTGGCGCAGATGTCCCGCGGCTGGCGTGCCGAGCTGGACCGCCGCCTGGCCGGGCTCAACCTGTCCCAGGCCCGCTGGCTGGTGTTGTTGCACCTCGCTCGCTTCGAACAAGCGCCCACCCAGCGTGAGCTGGCGCAGAGCGTGGGCGTCGAAGGCCCGACCCTGGCGCGGCTGCTCGACAGCCTGGAAAGCCAGGGGCTGGTGCGTCGCCAGGCGGTGCTGGAGGACCGGCGGGCGAAGAAGATCCTGCTGTGCCCACCGGCCAAACCGCTGATCGAGCAGATCGAGACCATTGCCAATGCCCTGCGCCTGGAGCTCTTCACCGGCGTCGATGAGGCTGATCTGGAAGTGTGCATGCGGGTGCATGCCAAGATCCTCGCCAACCTCGAAAAATCCTGAGTTTTCTGGGGCTGCTTCGCAGCCCTTTCGCGACACGAGGCCGCTCCTACAGGGGATCGCATGTTTCTGTAGGAGCGGCCTCGTGTCGCGAAAGGGCCGCAAAGCGGCCCCGGCCATCTAGAAGGTGTGCCCCAGGTTCAGGTACACCGCCTGCTCATTCGCCGTGTTGGCCCCATAACTCAGGTTCAACGGCCCGAGCGGCGTCTCCAGCCCCAAGAAGATGCTCGCCGCATTGATGTAGCCGCTGTCGAACTCATTGTCATTGTTCCACGCCCGCCCACGCTCAAGCGACCCACCGATGTACAGCGGGAAGTCCAGCGGCAGATAGGCCCGCGGGGTCAGGCGCCGGTAGTACACCATCCGCAGCAGGCTGACGTTCTGCCCTGACACCGAGTCCTGGCGGAAGCCCGACAGCTCCCTCGCACCACCCAGCACGAAGCTCGACGTCACCACCTCCGTTGGGTCCAGTGTGCGTCCATAGCGCCCACCCAGCACGAAAGTGTTCGGGCCTACACTGAATGCCTTGTCCAGGTTCAGCAGCCACTGCCGGTAGTTCTCGTCCGAATCCAGCGACTTGTCGTACTTGCGGAAGGTCAGGCCGATGTCCTCGCCACGGTGCGGGAAGTACACATTGTCGAGGGTGTCGAACGAATACTTCAGCTCGTAGAAGCCTTCGTTGAAGCTGACGCTGGGCAGGTCCTGATCGCCGATACGCACTTCGGCCTCGCCCCAGGCCTTGCCGACACCCAGGCGCACCTCGCCGGAGGTGCCGATCTGGCGGCCCACATTGAGGCCGAAACCGTAGCGCTCGAGGCGGTACTCGGCGATCGGGTCGTTGTCCAGGGTCGCTTCGATGTTCTGCGAGCCAAGGTCCAGGTAAGGCGCGACGAAGTAGCGCGAGCCTACGTCCAGCGGCTGGTAGAACTCACTGTAAAGCTCCTGCTGGTCGCCGATCTGGGCGCGTGTCAGCCACTCCGCGCCCAAGCGGTTGATGCCGTTCATGCGGTAGCTGGCACCGAGGTTGAAGGCACTGTCACCGCGCAGGTCGTCGGACAGGTTCAGGCCCAGGCGCAGGTAGTCGGTGCCGCCGCGCTTGCCACGGGCATTGATCACCAGGGTGTTGTCATCGCCCTTGTGCACCACGCGGTACTGCACCCGGTCGAAGTAGTCCAGGCCATACAGGGTGCCCATGTCGGTCTGCAGGCGGTCGAGCGCCAGGGGCTCGCCGATGGGTTGGCGGATGTAGTAACGGATCACGTCATCGCTGACTTTCGAGTCGTTCTCTATCCTGATCGCGGTGATCACCGGTGTGCGCTGGCCTGGTGAGCGGGCCACGGCCAGGCTGGCGTCATGCTCCGGTTGGCGCAACGCGGCCAGGCGCGTGTCGAGCAGGCGAGTCGCGCGGTAGCCGGCGTCGATCATGTCGTGGGCACGGCCGAAATCGGTGACGCCAAAGGCCGCCAGCTGCGGCTGTATGAGGATGTCGTCGCGGTGCAGGCTGGCCAGCTGCTCCTCGGAGTTGCGCCGGGTCATGAGGGTGATCGACTGGTTGAGCACGTCTACCACCGTGGCCAGTTGCTTGCGGTCGCGCAGCGGGGTGCCGATGTCGACCACGATGGCCAGGTCGACGCCCATGTCCCGGGCCACGTCGAGCGGGATGTTGTCGACCATGCCGCCATCCACCAGCAGGCGACCGTCGAGTTCGACCGGGGCAAATACCGCCGGGATCGACATGCTGGCGCGAATCACCTGCGGCAGGTGGCCGCGGCGGAACACCACCTTTTCGCCGCTGGCGATGTCGGTGGCCACGGCGCGGAAGGGGATTGGCAGCTTGTCGAAGTCGCGGGTGTCGGCAGTGTGGGCCAGCTTGCTTTCCAGCAGCAGCGCCAGGTTCTGGCCCTGGATCACCCCCAGCGGCAGGCCGAGGCTGCCGTCGTCGCGAAAACTCAGCTTCTGCTTGACCAGGAAGTCGCGGTCATCCTGCTTGCGCCGGAACGGCACGTCCTTGCGGGGTGGCGCATCGGAGAGCGCCTGTTGCCAGTCCAGCGTGGTGGCGAGTTTCTCCAGTTCTTCGACGCTGTAGCCGGAGGCATACAGCCCGCCCACCACCGCGCCCATACTGGTACCGGCGATGGCGTCGATGCGCACGCCCTGTTCCTCCAGTGCCTTGAGCACGCCAATATGAGCCAGGCCACGGGCCGCGCCGCCAGACAGCACCAGGCCGACCTTGGGGCGGGCTGGCTCGGCGGCGAATACGGTGAGGGTGGTGAGCGTCAGCAAAAAGCAGAGCAGCAGGCGGCGCATCGTGAGTCTCAAACCGAAGGCTAAAGACCGCTAGTATAAGCGGCCCCTCACCTGGAGATGCTTCAGCATGGCCGACAACAAGCCGGAAATCGTCATCACTTATTGCACGCAATGCCAATGGCTGCTGCGCGCCGCCTGGCTGGCCCAGGAACTGCTCAGCACCTTCAGCGACGACCTTGGCCGGGTAGCGCTGGAGCCCGGCACCGGCGGCATCTTCCGCATCACCTGCAATGGCGTGCAGATCTGGGAGCGCAAGGCCGACGGTGGCTTCCCCGAGGCCAAGGTGCTGAAGCAGCGCGTGCGCGACCAGATCGACCCGCAGCGCGACCTGGGCCACAACGATCGCTGATCAGGCGCCCTCGGCCGCGACCTTGTGCCGCGGCGGCTGCTCGGCGGCCATGCGGCTCGACAGCACGATGGCGAAAATGATCAGCATGCCGCCCAGCAGCATGCGCAGGGTTGGCGTTTCGGCGAACACCGCCCAGGCCACGGCGATGCCGTAGACCGGTTCCATGGCAAAGACCACGGCGGCGGTGCGCGCCTTGATCACCCCCAGGCTGGCCACGAACAGGCTGTGGGCGACGCCGGTGCAGAAGATTCCGAGCAGGGCGATCCACAACCAGTCCATGCGTTCCACGTGGCTCAAGCCTGGGCCGGCGAAAGGCAGCAGGCACAGGCCGACCACCAGGTTTTGCCACAGCGCTGCCTGCACGGCCGGCAAACGGCCGGAGCCGGCGCGGTTGGTCAGTGACAGCAGCGAGAACAACAAACCGGAGAGCAAGGCCCAGAGCAGGCCACCGGTGGCCTGGCTGGCCAGGTCGAACTGTGGGGTGACCAGTATCAGGCCGATGCTGACCAGCACCACCAGCGCACCTTCGTTGCGGCGGATGCGCTCGCGGAACAGCAGGCCTTCGAGGATCACGGTGAACGCCGGGAAGCTGGCGAAACCCAGGGTGGCGATGGCCACGCCGCCAACCTTCACGGCGATGAAGAAGCTGACCCAGTGCCCTGCCAGCAGCACGCCGCCGAGCAGCAGGCGGCGCATGTCATGGCCACTCAGGCGCCGCCAGCCGGGGCCGGTGAGGCTGGCGAACAATGCCAGGGCCAGCACGGCAAAGGCGGCGCGGCCGAAGACGATGATCGTCGGGCTGGCACTGGTGGCCAGTTTGCCGAACACCCCGGTCAGGCCGAAGAACAGCGCGCCGATGTGCAGGGCGCCGAGGGCAGTGCGGTGGTTCATTGCAAGTCCTTTGATTCTTTACTGGCTTTGCTGGCCTCTTCGCGGGTAAACCCGCTCCCACAAGTACTGCACTGGTTTCAGATTCTGCAAGATCCCTGTGGGAGCGGGTTTACCCGCGAAAGGGCCGGTGCCGCAAAGTGTAAAGCTACAGGCCAACATGTTCTGTCGCCATCCTGCTGTCAGTTGTCGCCAGGCGCTCGCCGCAGCGCCAGCGGCGAGCAACCAAACGCCCGCAGCATCGCCGCCGAAAATGCACTCTGCGAGCTGTACCCCACCTGCGCCGCAATCTCCCCCATCGGTAGCAAGGTCTGCGTGACCAGCCGCCTGGCCTTGAGCAGACGTCGCTGGCGAATGTAGTCCATTGGCGTCATGCCACATTCGGCGCTGAACCGGGCATGCAGCCGGGTACTGGACAAGCCGGCGATGCGCGCCAGGTCGGCCACCTGCAAGGGGTACGCTGCGTGCTGTTCGATATGCACATCGAATGCGGCGTAGGGCAGGCGATGGCTGGGCGTGACGATGGCCGAAGCGCTGGGATTGAGGCTGGCCAACAACAGTACCGCGCCTTGCCGGGCGATCAGCGGGTCGTCCATGGGGCTCGCCGCCAGCCAGTCCACCAGTTGCTGCTGGCGCTCGTTCAGCCCTCGTGCGCCAGGCTGGTCGAGCAGGCGCCGGCTGGCATCGGCATGCGCCCCCAACTGCTCGTGCAGCCAGCGTTCGTCCGGTACATCCAGCACCAGGCAATCGCTGCCGACGTCACTGCCGCACGTGTGATGGGCGCCAGCGGGCACCACCACCAGCCCCTGGCGGGCGACCTTGGCGCTGTGGCCCTGCACCTCGAAGTCCAGGCGACCGTGCAGGCCGAACACCAGCTGCGGGTGTTCGTGACTGTGGGCGATCAGCTCATCGCGGTAATGACGCATGGAAAGTATCGGGCCGGCCATGGGGTTTCCTCGTGGGGCTGCCAGCCATTGTGCCGCATTCCTGGCAGACCATCACTCGTCACATCCCTGCCACCAACCTGTCATCTGTGCCTGCCAGTCTCCAGCAAACAGCGCCGGAGCCTGCCATGACCCATGTCGAACTTTCTCGCCCGTCACGCAAGCAGCGCGTGCGCACGCTGTGGATATCCGATGTGCACCTGGGCACGCGAGACTGCCAGGCCGAACACCTGTCGCAGTTCCTCAAGGGTTACCAGGCCGACCGTATCTACCTGGTAGGCGATATCATCGATGGCTGGAAGCTGCGCAGCGGCATCTATTGGCCGCAAGCCCATACCAATGTGATCCGCCGCTTGCTGACCATGAGCAAGCGCGGCACCGAGGTGATCTACGTCACCGGCAACCATGACGAATTCCTGCGCCGTTACTCGAAGCTGATGCTGGGCAACATCCAGCTGGTGGACGAGGCCGAGCACCTGACCGCCGATGGCCGTCGCCTGCTGGTGGTGCATGGCGACCAGTTCGACGTGATCACCCGCTATCACCGCTGGCTGGCTTTTCTTGGCGACCGTGCCTACGAGTTCACCCTGGTGCTCAACCGCTGGCTCAACCATTGGCGTGCCCGCTATGGGTATGGCTACTGGTCGCTGTCGGCGTACCTGAAGCACAAGGTCAAGGGGGCGGTGAACTTCATCAGCGACTTCGAGGATGCGATTGCCCATGAATGCACCCGTCGCGGTTTTCACGGGGTGGTGTGCGGGCATATCCACCATGCCGAGATCCGCCAGGTGGGGGAGGTGGAGTACCTCAACTGCGGCGATTGGGTGGAATCGTGCACGGCGCTGATCGAGCATTGGGATGGCAGCATCGCGTTGTATCGGCTGGCCGATGCCCAGGCGCGGCTGGCCGCGGAAGCTGCTGCGGTGCGCGAGCCGGCATGAGCCGGCTGCGCCCCCAGGCTAGAGGCTGATCCTGCCGAGCAGGATGTCGCGGAACATGGCGAAGTCGCCAACCAGGCTGTACCAGGGGTGACTGAAGGTCGCCGGCCGGTTCTTCTCGAAAAAGAAATGCCCCACCCAGGCGAAGCCGTAGCCGCAGATCGGTACCGCCAGCAGCAACAACCACTTGCCACTGCCAAGGGTGTAGGCCAGCAAGGCAATCACCAGGCTGGTGCCGACGAAGTGCAGGCGCCGGCAGGTGGGGTTGCTGTGCTCGCCCAGGTAATAGGGATAGAACTCGGCAAAACTGCGAAACTGCGCTGTGCGGGTCATGGGCAGTGCTCCGGGATTATCACTTCTGGACAGGATACACGGCGTGGAGCCTGAATCGAGTCTAGAGTCATTGGCGGGGCCGGCCAGTGACAATAGGCGCCAAATGAGTATCCTTGAGGTCACCGCATGAAGCGGTCAGCACAAGAAGCCTGCCATGAGCGAGAGAACCACGTCAGCCAGCTGGGCATCAGGGATTGTGAAGGCGCTGGAGCTCGAAGGGCTCGATTGCCCGGCGATGTTCAAGCAGCTGGGGTTGGATTTCGCCGCACTCGACGATCCGGATGCACGTTTTCCGCAGGACGCCATGACCCGCCTCTGGCAGCTCGCGGTCGAACTTTCGGGCAACGAGGCGATTGGCCTGAACATGGCGCGGGTGGTGCGCCCGGCTTCGTTCCATGTGGTGGGTTACGCACTGATGTCCAGCCGCACACTGGCCGAAGGCTTCGGGCGGCTGGTGCGTTACCAACGCATCATTGCCGAAAGCTCCGACCTGAGTTTCACCCTTGGCCCTGAAGGCTATTCGCTGATTCTGACCGTGCATGGTGATCACCTGCCCCCCACCCGCCACAGCGCCGAAGCGTCCCTGGCCTGCGCGCTGGCCTTGTGCAAATGGCTCAGTGGCCGGCCGGTGCAGCCGCGGCGGGTGCTGGTGCAAGGGCCGCAGCCGAAGGATATCGAGCCGTACAAGGTGGCCTTTCATTCCCCGCTGGTATTCGGCGCTCCGCACGATGCCCTGGTATTCGAACGGGCCGACATGGAAGCGCCGTTGCCCACTGCCAACGAAGCCATGGCCATCTTGCATGACCGCTTTGCTGGCGAATACCTGGCGCGTTTTTCCGAAAGCCGCGTGACCCATAGGGTGCGCCAGGTGCTGTGCCGTATCCTGCCCCAGGGCGAACCCAAGCGTGAAACCCTGGCCCAGGCCCTGCACCTGTCCCAGCGCACCCTGCAGCGCCGTTTGCAGGAAGAGGGCACCAGTTTCCAGGCGTTGCTCGACGATACCCGTCGTGAACTCGCCGAACAGTATCTGGCCCAGCCAGGCATGACCCTGCTGGAAACCGCCTACCTGCTGGGCTTTGCCGACCCGAGCAACTTCTACCGGGCATTCCGCCGCTGGTTCGATGAGACCCCCAGCGAATACCGCGCCCGGCTGGGTGCGGAGCCTGCCGAGGTCAATGACGCCAGAACGCCGGCATGCACAACACCAGCACGGTGATGATCTCCAGGCGGCCCAGCAGCATACCGGTAGCGAGAATCCACTTGGCGGCATCCGGCAGCGTCGAGTAGTTGCCCGAAGGACCGACCACTTCGCCCAGGCCCGGGCCAACGCCCGACACCGTTCCGGCGGCACCGGTCAGCGCGGTCATCCAGTCCACGCCCAGCAATGACAGCAGCAGCGCCATTACGCAGATGGTGATGGCGAAGAAGAACGAAAAGGTCAGGATCGAGCGCACGATCTCTTCGTCCAGGCGATGGCCATTGTATTTCTGCTTGATCACCGCGCGCGGGTGGATCAGCTGGTTGAGGCTCGCCTTGAGCAGGATGTAGGCGACCTGGAAACGGAAGATCTTGATGCCACCGGCCGTCGAGCCAGAGCAGCCACCGACGAAGCCCAGGTAGAAGAACAGCATCAGCGAGAAGTTGCCCCACAGGCTGTAGTCGCCCAGCGCGAAGCCAGTGGTGGTGACCACCGAGGTCACGTTCAGTGCCACGTGGCGCAGGGCATCGAGCCAGTGCAGGTTGGTGGTGTGCCAGTACCAGGTGCCGAGCACGAGCCAGGTCACCACCAGCATGCCCAGCAAACCCTGCACCTGCTGGTCGCGTATCAGCGCCTTGCGGTTGCCGCGCAGGGTTGCCACATACAGCGTGAAGGGCAGGCTGCCGAGGATCATTACCACCACCGCGACCCAGTGCACGGCGGGGATGTCCCACTTGGCCAGGGACTGGTCAGAGGTGGAGAAACCGCCAGTGGAGATCGCAGACATGGCGTGGTTGATGGCATCGAACGGGCTCATGCCGGCCCACCAGAAGGCCAGTGCGCCAAAGATGGAGAAGCCGACGTAAACGCCGACGATCGATTTGGCGACCATGTGCGAGCGCGGCATGACCTTTTCCGAACGGTCCGACGATTCGGTCTGGAACAGGCGCATGCCACCGATGCGCAGCAGCGGCAGGATCGCCACCGCCATGGCGATGAAGCCGATGCCACCGAGCCAGTGCAGCATCGAGCGCCACATCAGGATGCCCGGCGACATGCTGTCCAGCCCGCTGAGCACCGTCGCGCCGGTGGCGGTGATGCCGGACATGCTCTCGAAGAAGGCGTCGGTGTAGCTGATGTGCTGGGTCAGCAGAAAGGGCAGTGCGGCGAAGACGCACACCACCACCCAGCTGCTGACGGTGAGCAGGTACATGTCGCGCGGGCGCAGGTGGACGTGCTCGGGGCGCCCCTGCAGCACCATGGCCAGGCCGGCGATGAAGGTGATCAGGCTCGACCAGAGGAACGACGGCATGTCGCCGGTGCGTTCGAACACCACCAGGGTCGCCATGGGCACGACCATGCTGACTGCCAGGGTGATCAGGAAGATGCCGATGATGAAACCAATGATCCTTAAGGTCGGCAACGCCATGTGATCTGCTCTGACTCGAAACGGAAGGGCGCCATTCTACCTATGGGTCTGGTGATGTAAACGCTAGAATGGCCGCACATTTACCTGCCAGGAGGGTAGCCGATGGAGGCTCTCGACGCATTGCTCAACCGTGTTTCCGTGCCACGCCTGACCGACCCTGCGCCCAACGAGGCCCAGCGTGAGGCGCTGTTCCAGGCCGCCTTGCGCGCACCGGACCACGGCCAGCTGCGGCCGTGGCGCTTTCTGACCATCGAGGGCCAGGGCCGCGACAAGCTCGGTGAACTGTTTGCCGAAGCGTTGCAGCACAAGGGCGACGCCAGCCAGGCTGCGCTGGACAAGGCGCGCGCGATGCCGCTGCGTGCGCCGTTGCTGATCGTGGTGATCGCCAAGCTGCAGGATCACTTCAAGGTGCCCAAGTCCGAGCAGCGCCTGGCGGCCGGTTGCGCGGCCCATGGCATCCTGATTGCGGCGCATGCCCAGGGGATCGGTGCGGTGTGGCGTACCGGCGACATGGCCTTCGATGCGCATGTGCACAAGGGCTTGGGGCTGGCGGAGAACGAGGAGCTGATCGGTTACCTGTATGTCGGCACGCCGATGGCCGAGCCGCGCACGGCGCCGATTCTGGAAACCGCCGATTACGTCAGCGGCTGGGGCGAATAACGTAGGGGGCCGCTTTGCGGCCCTTTCGCGACACAAGGCCGCTCCTGCAGGTAACGCGATCCCCTGTAGGAGCGGCCTTGTGTCGCGAAAGGGCTGCAAAGCAGCCCGGCATTCTGTCAGTTGGCAGCAATGTTCTCAGGCAACTCCAACCGGGCCACGAACCCACCCTGCGGGTGATTCTCCAGCACTAGACTCCCGCCGTGCCGCTCGGCCGCCTTGCGCGCAATGGCCAGCCCCAGCCCATGCCCCGCCGCCTCTTGCCCCGGCGCCCGGAAGAACGGCTCACCCAACTGCGCCAGATGCTCCGGCGCCGCCCCTGGCCCATGGTCGCGCACGCTCAGCACGATCTTGTCCTGCTCGCGCTGCGCACTGATCTCGATCGGTTGGCCCTCCGGGTTGAAGCGCAGGGCATTGCGCACCAGGTTGTCCACGGCACGCTCGATCAGCGTCGGCCAGCCTTGCAGCGTCAGCCCCGGCTGCGCCTCCAGTTTCACCTCCTGCTCCGGTGCGCTGAGCTGAGCGTCCTTGCGCACGCTGCCGAGCAAGGCGTTGAGGTCGACAGGCTCGGCGTGGGCCTGCTCGGCATCGACCCGGGCCAGCGTCAGGATTTCGCTGATCAGGTCTTCCAGGCGGTCGCATTCACGGGTCAGGCGTGGCCACAAGGCCTGGCGCTGTTCGGTTTCGGCGCGCTCGGCCAGGGCCAGGGCGATGCGCAGGCGCGCCAGTGGCGAGCGCAGCTCGTGGGACACGTCACGCAGCAGTTGGCGCTGGCTGCCGATCAGGCTCTGCAGGCGCGCGCCCATCTTGTTGAAGTCTTTGGCCAGCACGCCGAACTCGTCACGCCGGGCGGCCAGGCGGGCCAGGCTGTTCTGTTGGTAGCTGGCCTGGCCAAGGTCGTGCACGGCGCCGCGCAGGCGGTTCAGGGGGCGGGTGATCGACAGGGTCACCAGCAGGCTGAACAAGGTCAGCACCACCAAGGCGATGCCCAGCGCACTCAACGGCCAGAGCAGGCTCTCGCGGTGCCAGGCGTCCAGCTCCGGGTGCGGGATGCGGTAGATCAGCAGGTAGGTGTTGCCGGTTTCGGGGCTGGTGTATTCCTCGGTCAGGCGCCGCCACGGCAGGTGGCGCTCGTCATTGTGCTGGCGCGCCTCGAACGCCGCAGCGCGGCGCGGGAAGGTACCCGGCACCACGGCATCGCCGCTGTCGTCGAGCACCTGCACATCGATCTTGTAGCGCTCCTTGCGTCGTTCCAAAAAGGCCTGGGCAGATTCCAGGCCTTCCTGCTCATAGTGCTTGGCCCAATCGCTGGCCATGGTCTTGAGGCCCGGGTGACGGCTGAGGATCCAGGCGTCCTGGTTAAGCACGTGGCCGAGCAGGATCGACAGGCCCGCGACCAGGGTTATAGCCAGCCAGAAACTGGCCAGGATGCGCCAGAACAGAGAACGCAAGAGCACCTCCTGAAAACGGGAAAAGCCCGGCCCGCTTGAGGGCGGGCCGGGCATCGGGTTGACAGCTTACTGGGCCTTGCCAGCCTTTTCAGCTTTCCAGGCCTGGAATTCCTTCCATTCAGCCTTGCGTGCTTCGCGTTCCTTCTGCAGTTCATCGAACTTCTTCTGCTGGTCAGGCTTGAGCAGCGCGCGGACTTGGCTGTCGGTCTTGTCATGGCTGGCCTTGAGTTCGTCTTTCATGGCCTTCTGCTCGGCGGCTGGCAGCTTGTTCAGGTAGCGCTCGGTGATTTCGCGGCGGTTGTGCATCTGCTCGCCCATCAACTTGCCGATCTGCTGGCGCTGGTCGCGGCTCAGGTCCAGTTGGGCGAAAGGCGCATCACCGCGATGATGCGGGCCGTCGTGACGCGGGCCGCCGTCAGGCATGGCCATGGCCACGGTCGGCAGGGCGGCGGCGAACATCAGGGCGATAAGGGTCTTGCGCATGGTGTCTCTCCTGTCATGGGCCGGTGGTTACCGGATGAGCTCAGTCTAGGGAGATCAAGGTCAAGCGCAGTCAGCTCACGGTAAAGGCAGGGTAAAGATGGGGCGCGGGCGGCCCCATGCAGGCTTACAGGCAGTAATAGTAACCGCGGCTACGCAGCGCGACGATCCGCGCCCGCCCATCGGCATGCGGGCCGATCTTCTTGCGCAGGTTACTGACATGCATGTCCAGGCTGCGGTCATACAGGGTCAGCTTGCGCCCCAGTGCGATCTGCGCCAGTTCCTGCTTGTCCAGCGGCTCGCCCGGTTGGCGCAGCAGCGCTTCGAGGATGCGGCTTTCGGACAGGGTCAGGCTCATGTCGCGGCCATCGATGCTGACCACGCCGCGCACCGGGCTGAACGCCAGGTCACCGATTTCCAGCTGGGTGGTGGTGGCGGTGGGGTGGCTGCGGCGCAGCACGGCGCGCAGGCGCGCGGTGAGCTCTCGGGGGTCGCAGGGCTTGGCCAGGTAATCGTCGGCGCCCAGTTCCAGGCCGAGGATGCGGTCCAGCGGTTCGCCACGGGCCGACAGCATCAGCACCGGCAGTTCGGCATGTTCGCTGCGCAGTTGCTTGAGCAGCTCCAGGCCGCTGCCGTCGGGCAGCATCACATCCAGCACCACGGCCGCCGGGGCATGCTCGGCCAAGGCCTGGCGCGCGCTCAAGCCATCGTGGCAGGCGCGTACCGCAAACCCTTCCTGGGTCAGCCAGCTGCCGAGCAGCTCGCAGAGTTCCTGGTCATCATCAATCAGTAACAGCTCGCTCATGACTCACTCAATTCAACCATTGACGGCGTCTTCTGTGTCCGCCAGTGGCAAAGATACCGCAGACTGAGGGCGAGCGTGCAATTCGAGCGGGGGAGACCGCGTCGCCGGCTTGATCGGCGACGCGGTGGCAGCTCAAGGCAGGACTTGCTTGAACGGCTTGACGATGACCTTGTCGTACACGCCCGCGGCGATGTACGGGTCGGCATCGGCCCAGGCCTGGGCGGCGGCCAGGGAGTCGAACTCGGCGACGATCAGGCTGCCGCTGAAGCCGGCTTCACCCGGGTCGTTGCTGTCGATGGCCGGGTGCGGGCCGGCCAGTACCACGCGGCCTTCGGCCTTGAGCTGCTGCAGGCGCTCGATGTGCGCCGGGCGTGCGGCCAGGCGTTTTTCCAGGGAGTTCGCGACGTCGCTGGCGATGATGGCGTAGAGCATGTCAATCCTTGGGTTTGGAGGTGGAGGGGTCGTCGTGCAGGTGACGCGACAGGTACACACCCTGCGCCACCAGGAAGAGCACTGTCATGCCCAGGCTGCCGAACACCTTGAAGTCGACCCAGAAGTTCTGGAAGGTAAAGGCAACGAACAGGTTGGCGGCGCCGCAGAACACGAAGAAGGCGACCCAGGCCACGTTCAGGCGCGACCAGATGGCATCGGGCAGGGTCAAGGCGTGGCCCATGATGCGCTTGATCAGCACCCGGTCGCCGATGAAGTGACTACCGGCGAAGCCCAGGGCAAACAGCCAGTTGACCACCGGCGCCTTCCACTTGAGGAAGGTTTCGCTGTGAAAGGTCAGGGTCAGGCCACCGAACACCAGGCAGGCGATCAAGGTCAGCCACTGGCCCTTTTCCAGTTTGCGCTGGCGCAGGAACAGTGCACCGTAAACCACCAGCGAGCTGATGATCAGCATCGCCGTGGCGCTGTAGATGCCGCCGAATTCGAAGTTGTGACCGGCGACTTCCACCGGGCGCGGGTCGAGCTTGTAGACGATGAAGAACAGCAGCAGCGGGATGAAATCGATGAATTGTTTCACAATGGCAGCCAGGATCGGGATGTGACGGCATAATAACAAACATCGATTCCAGCGAAAGCGCTCCTCCATGAATGTTGATCTGCACTGTCACAGCACGGCCTCCGACGGCGCCCTGTCGCCTACGGACCTGGTCGCCCGGGCCCATGAGCACGGGGTGCAAACGCTGGCACTGACCGACCACGATACCCTCGAAGGGCTGGCCGAGGCGCGCCAGGCCTGCCACGCCCGTGGCATGCACTGGGTCAGCGGCGTTGAGCTGTCGTGCACCTGGGGTGGCGCGACCATTCACGTGCTGGGCTACAACTTCCCGCTCGAAGCGCCGCCCCTGCTCCAGGCCATCGAGGCCTTGCACCGCGGCCGCTGGTTGCGCGCCGAGGAAATCGACAAACGGTTGGCAGCCAAGGGCATGCCAGGCGCCCTCGACGGCGCACGGGCCGTGCAGCAGGAGCTGGGCGACAGCGGCAACGCCCCGGCGCGGCCTCACTTTGCCGAATTCCTGGTGCGCGCCGGCCATGTCAAGGACCGCGCCGAGGCCTTCCGCAAGTGGCTCGGGGCCGGCAAGCTGGGCGATGTCAAGCAGCACTGGCCGACGCTCGATGAAACTGTCGCCACCCTGCGCCAGTCCAACGCCTGGGTGAGCCTTGCGCATCCCATGCATTACGATCTGACCCGCAGCAAGCGCAGGCGCCTGATTGCCGACTATATTCAGGCAGGCGGGCAGGCGCTTGAAGTGGTCAACGGGATGATGCCGGCCGAGCAGGTGGGCACGATGTCCATCCTCACCCGTGAGTTCGGCCTGCTGGCAAGCGCTGGCAGCGATTTCCACGGCCCCGGCACCTGGGGCGAGATCGGTGCCTACCGGCCATTGCCCGAGGACTTGCCACCTCTGTGGCGTCGATTCAGCCATGAACAGCCTATGGCGCTATGAACAGGACGACTTTGTGAGCCAATTTTTCCAGATTCATCCGGAGAACCCACAACCGCGCCTGATCCGCCAGGCGGTGGAGATCATCCGCAAGGGCGGCGTGGTGGTCTACCCGACCGACTCGGCCTACGCCCTGGGCTGCCAGATCGGCGACAAGGCGGCGATCGAGCGCGTGCGCCGCCTGCGCGGCCTGGACAAGACCCACAACTTCACCCTGATGTGCTGCGACATGTCGCAACTGGGGCTGTACGCCAAGGTCGACACCGGCACCTTCCGCCTGCTCAAGGCCCATGTGCCCGGGCCCTACACTTTCATTCTCAACGGTACCCGCGAAGTGCCGCGCCTGCTGCTGCATGAAAAGCGCCGCACCATCGGCCTGCGCGTGCCTGACCACGGCATCACCCTGGCGCTGTTGGCCGAGCTGGGCGAGCCGCTGATGAGCGTGAGCCTTATCCTGCCGGGCGACACCGAACCGATGACCGATCCCTACGAGATCCGCGAGCGCCTGGAGCACCATGTGGACCTGGTCATCGACGGCGGCTTTGGCGACCTCAAGGCCTCGACCATCATCGACCTGTCCGGCGACGAACCTGAGCTGATCCGCGAAGGCTGCGGCGACCCCACGCCGTTCATGGTCAACGTGTGAGTCAGGTGGAAGTAGCCGAGGCGCCGGCCGAGCAGGCCGCTTCGCCCCAGCAGTTGCAACTGGCGCTGGTCTACGGCGAAGCACTCACCGAAATGCCGGTGGACCTGTACATCCCGCCGGATGCCCTGGAGGTCATCCTCGAAGCCTTCGAGGGGCCGCTGGACCTGCTGCTGTACCTGATCCGCAAGCAGAACATCAACATCCTCGACATTCCCGTGGCGGAGATCACACGCCAGTACATGGGCTATGTCGAGCTGATGAAGAGCGTGCGCCTGGAGCTGGCCGCCGAGTACCTGGTCATGGCCGCGATGCTCGCCGAAATCAAGTCGCGCATGCTGTTGCCGCGCTCGGCCGAGGTCGAGGAAGAGGAGGGCGACCCGCGCGCCGAGCTGATCCGCCGCCTGCAGGAGTACGAGCGCTTCAAGGCTGCCGCCGAAGGCATCGACGAGTTGCCGCGGGTGGGCCGTGAGGTCATCGTGCCGCGTCTGGAGGCCCCCCAGGCCAAGGTGCGCAAGCTGCTGCCGCAGGTCAGCCTGGAAGAGCTGCTGGTGTCCATGGCCGAAGTCATGCGCCGCAACGATCTGTTCGAGAGCCACCAGATCACTCGCGAGACGCTGTCCACCCGCGAGCGCATGAGTGATGTACTGGAGCGCCTCAAAGGTGGCGCTTTCGTGCCGTTTGCCGAGCTGTTCTCCTCAGACGAGGGTAAGCTTGGCGTGGTGGTGACCTTCATGGCGATCCTCGAGCTGGTGAAGGAATCGCTGGTCGAACTGGTGCAGAATGCGCCCTTTGCGCCGATCCATGTGCGGCTGCGTCCCGAGTCTGTCGAAGAACCTGATGAACCTGAATGAACCCCGCGACCTGGCGTCGCTGATCGAAGCCTTCCTGCTCGCTTCGGGCAAGCCGCAGTCCCTCGAACGCCTCTACGAGCTGTTCGAGGAGGCCGAGCGCCCCGAGCCGAAGGTGTTCAAGAAGGCCCTGGAAGTGCTCGCCAAGTCCTGCGCCGGGCGGGCGTTCGAGCTCAAGGAGGTGGCCACCGGTTACCGCCTGCAGATTCGTGAAGACTTCGCGCCCTGGGTCGGAAGGCTGTGGGAAGAACGCCCGCAGCGATATTCCCGTGCGTTGCTCGAAACCATGGCGCTGATCGCCTACCGCCAGCCGATCACCCGTGGCGAGATCGAGGATGTGCGGGGTGTTGCGGTCAACAGCAACATCATCAAGACGCTGATGGAGCGCGAGTGGATTCGCGTGGTCGGCTACCGCGAGGTACCCGGGCGCCCGGCGATGTTCGCCACCACCAAGGCATTTCTCGATCACTTCAATCTCAAGAGCCTGGACGAGCTGCCAGCGCTGGCCGACCTGCGCGAGATGGAACCTCAACCGGTGCTTGATCCGGATGATGCCCCGGTGCCGGCGCACATACAGGCCCTGGCCGATGCCAGCCTGGGTGACGAAGAGGTGCAGGTTGAGCCCAAGGAAGAGACCAGTTTCCGCAGTTTACTGGTGGAGCTCGATGCCATGGAGGAGGGGCTGAAGACCGACTTCGACGACCTGCGCGAGGAAGAGCCTGAGGCCTCGGGGGAGGAAGAGGGCAAGTCGCAGCCCTGACTCTTCTGCTGCCTGCGCCGGCCTCTTCGCGGGTAAACCCGCTCCCACAGGGAAATCACAGTGGCTGAATGCGGCATGGTACCTGTGGGAGCGGGTTTACCCGCGAAGAGGCCGGTACTGCCTACTCATCACCATTAGGCAGAATTCACTGCCAAAGCCGACAAAACCCTCTACCCTGCAGTGCGTTCCCTCAGCGAACCGCGTATGATGCGCGGCCCTTTGGCGCGTTCGCTGCCAAGACCCTTATTTCATTCCTACACCGGGAGGTGCCCAGATGAGTGAGCAAGACCTGCAAAATACCGAAATTACCCCACCAGCCGGCGAAAAGCTGCAGAAAGTGCTGGCACGCATTGGCGTCGGCTCGCGCCGTGACGTCGAAGCCTGGATCAGTCAGGGCCGCATCAAGGTCAACGGCGTCGAAGCCACCCTCGGCCTGCGCGTCGACCTGCACGACGCCATTACCGTAGATGGCAAGCTGATCAAGCGTGAAGAGGCCGCCGAGGCCACGCGCCGGGTAATCATGTACAACAAGCCCGACGGCGAGATCTGCACCCGTGACGACCCGGAAGGCCGCCCGACCGTGTTCGACCGCTTGCCGCGGCCAAAAGAAGGGCGCTGGATCAATATCGGCCGCCTCGACATCAACACCACAGGCCTGCTGCTGTTCACAACCGACGGCGAACTGGCCAACCGCCTGATGCACCCGTCCTACGAGATGGACCGCGAGTACGCCGTGCGCGTGCGTGGTGAGGTCGATGACGAAATGATCGATCGTCTCAAGGCCGGTGTGATGCTCGAAGACGGCCCGGCCAAGTTCACCGACATCCAGAAGGCGCCAGGCGGCGAAGGCTTCAACCACTGGTACCACTGCGTGGTGATGGAAGGCCGTAACCGTGAAGTGCGCCGCCTGTGGGAATCCCAGGGCATGGTGGTCAGCCGCCTGAAGCGCGTGCGCTTCGGCCCGGTGTTCCTCAACTCCGACCTGCCGATGGGCCGCTGGCGTGAAATGACCCAGGGCGAAATCGACATCCTCGCCGCTGAAGTGGGCCTGCAGCCAGTAGCGCTGCCGACCCTGAACCTCAAGGCCAAGGACAAGATGGAGCGCCTGCAGCGCAAGTCGAGCCGTCCGCTGGGGCGCAACGAGCGCGTGCGCAGCCTGCGCCCGGCCCATGAGGGGGCCGCGGCCGAGCGTCCGGCACGTCAGTCGCGTGACGAAGCACCGCGCAAAGGCAGCCGTGGCAGCGCCGTGGCCGAACGCCCGAGCGAGATGCGCAAGCGCCCAGGCAAGCCTGACGGTGATAAGCCGGCCGGCCGTGGTCGCGGCAAGCCGCGGGGTTGATTGCTCTTTGCAGCCATGAGAAACCAGCCTTCGGGCTGGTTTTTTTATGCCTGTGAGAATTTGGGGCCGCAAAGCGGCCCCAAGATATTGAACAAAAAGAAATTTTCGGACGACTGGCAAGTTTGCAAACCACCATGTAAAGAAATTTATACAGAACGGGCTGAAATTAGCCCGCAATTCGGATTTTTCTTGTTGGTGTAAACAGAACTTGCCGCGCCACCCTCCGCAAACCCCCAGCTTCCTCATTGCTCCATATTGCCCGAACCCCCGTACCACGGTGATATAGCGCTCATTGCCATGTGCAAAAGCCCGTCCACAGAGCCGGGCCGACAGAACAACAAATGGAGGCGCCATGTACGCCGATCACTTCGCCTTTTCAGGCTCCTACCACAGGATCGCTGCGTTTTTTCCCAAGGAAACGATGCAACGCGTTGACGCCTGCGCGTTTGCAGGGGTATACAGTGCGCCGCGTTTTACCTGTGACCCTCTTGCGTACCGCGCACTCCTGCCCACACCTGGCTGATCCGCCCCGGCGGTATCCGTTGGCAGGAAACCCAAGGTAACCACCTTGCCCATTCCGCTGCGCCACGAGCGCGGTGGGTCCGATTCCGTCACAGATAAAAACAATGCAGGTGACTTCGTTCATGAGTGGACAAAACATGCATTCAGGCGAGCTCAAGCGGGGCCTGAAGAACCGCCACATCCAGTTGATCGCCCTCGGCGGCGCGATTGGTACCGGCCTGTTCCTCGGCTCGGCAGGCGTGATGAAATCAGCCGGCCCGTCGATGATCCTCGGTTACGCGATATGCGGCTTCATCGCCTTCATGATCATGCGCCAACTCGGCGAAATGATCGTCGAAGAGCCGGTGGCCGGCTCGTTCAGTCACTTCGCACACACCTACTGGGGGGGCTTTGCCGGTTTCCTGTCGGGCTGGAACTGCTGGGTGCTGTACATCCTGGTGGGCATGTCGGAGCTGTCGGCGGTAGGCAAGTACGTGCATTACTGGTGGCCGGAGATCCCGACCTGGGTCACGGCAGCCGCATTCTTCGTGCTGATCAACGCCATCAACCTGATGAACGTGAAGTTCTTCGGTGAGGCTGAATTCTGGTTCGCCATCATCAAGGTCGTAGCCATCGTCAGCATGATCGGCCTGGGTGCCTACCTGCTGACCAGCGGCAACGGCGGCCCTGACGCCTCGGTGAGCAACCTGTGGAGCCACGGCGGCTTCTTCCCGCATGGTGTCAGCGGCCTGGTGATGGCCCTGGCGTTCATCATGTTCTCGTTCGGTGGCCTGGAAATGCTCGGTTTCACCGCCGCCGAGGCCGACAAGCCAAAGACCGTGATCCCGAAAGCGATCAACCAGGTCATCTACCGCATCCTGATCTTCTATGTCGGCGCTCTGGTCGTGCTGCTGTCGCTGACCCCATGGGACAACCTGGTCTCCAGCATCGATGCGTCCGGCGGCAGCTATGGCAGCAGCCCGTTCGTCCAGGTGTTCTCGCTGCTGGGCAGCGATGTGGCGGCCAACCTGCTGAACTTCGTGGTGCTGACCGCAGCGCTGTCGGTCTACAACAGCGGTACCTACTGCAACGCCCGCATGCTGCTGGGCATGGCCGAGCAGGGTGATGCTCCGGCCTCGCTGGCCAAGGTCGACAAGCGCGGCGTGCCGGTGCGTTCGATCCTGGTGTCGGCGGGTGTGACCCTGATAGCTGTGCTGCTCAACTACCTGATGCCGCAGAATGCGCTGGAGCTGCTGATGTCGCTGGTGGTCGCGACCTTGGTGATCAACTGGGCGATGATCAGCTACTCGCACCTGAAGTTCCGCCAGCACCTTGACCGTGTTGGCCAGAAGCCGCTGTTCAAGGCATTGTGGTACCCGTACGGCAACTATGTGGTGCTGGCCTTCGTGGTGCTGATCCTGGGCATCATGCTGATGATTCCAGGCATCCAGGTGTCGGTGTATGCGATCCCGGTGTGGCTGGCGGCGATACTGCTGGCGTACCTGGCCAAGGGCAAGCGCCGGCCGCAGGCCAATGGCACTGCCGGTGCCGTGGCCAAGTAAATCTTTGGCTAGTTGAAGAAACCCGATGTCAGGTGACTGGCGTCGGGTTTTTGTTGCCTGTACCGGCCTCTTCGCGGGCGCGCCCGCTCCCACAGGATCACCACAGGCCTGAGACTTGTGGAGTACCTGTGGAAGCGGGCCTGCCCGCGAAGAGGCCGGCACAGGTTTCAGATCTGTTCCAGCAGCCAACTGCGAAACGCCCTCAAGGATGGCAATGCCTCGTTCCTGGGCGGATAGATCAGGTAATAACTGCGCTGGCTGGCAAACGTCGCCCCCGGGCTGAACAACTCGCCCTTGGCCAACTCTTCCTCCACCAGGATCCTCGGCACCAGGCCGATGCCGATCCCGGCCCGCACCGCCTGAATCAGGTGCGAGGTCAGTTCGAAGCTCGGCCCCAGGCGCATCGCCCGGTGCGGCAGGGCGTGGTGGGAAAACCACTCGCCCCAGGCGTGCGGGTTGTTGGCGACGTTCAACAGTACCTCTTCACTGATCCGCGCCGGGCTCCAGCCTTGGGCGTCGCCACCCGCTTCAGGCGGCAGGATCACCACCAGTTCCTCGGCATGCAGCCGATGGCAGATCAGGCCCGGCAGGTCATGGCTGGCCACACCGATGGCGGCGTCGATCTCGCTGGTGTCGAAGTTGATCGCTTCGATGCGTGAATGAATATGCACCAGCATGCCCGGGTGGGCGCTGTAGAACGCATGCAGGCGCGGCAGCAGCCACTTCGAGCCGAAGGTGGGCAGGGTCGCCAGGCGCAGGGTGCCGACCCCGGTCTGGTAGGCCAGCGCCTGCAAGGTGGCGCTGCGTATGCGCCCCAGCGCCTCGCTCAGCTCGCGCTGGTACAGCCGGCCGACGTCGGTCAGCTGCACCTGGCGGCCCTCGCGGCGGAACAGGGTCAGGCCCAGTTGCTGCTCCAGGGCCTGCACCTGACGGCTGACCGCGCTCTGGGTCAGCGACAGTTCGGCGGCGGCGCGGGTGTAGCTTTCATGCCGGGCCGCGGCCTCGAAAGCCAGCAGCAGCGACATGGATGGAGTCAGGTGGCGGTAATTCATTCATAAAAGTCATTGATAGCGGCAGGATTATCCGTTTGCCCCTGAAGCGAAACTACAGGAACATTGGTCTATACGTCATCCCTGCATGAAGCAATGCATGCCGGAGCGACAGGATTCCCGTGAATTAGCCACTATCAAGAGGCCATCCTTCGATGATCGCCCAGCTGTCGACCCTTGCGCCGAGCGCCAACTACCCCGAATTCCTCGAAGCCCTGCGCAACAGCGGCTTCCGTGGCCAGATCAGCGCTGACTACGGCACCCGTACGGTGCTGGCCACCGACAACTCGATCTACCAGCGCCTGCCTCAGGCGGCGGTGTTCCCGCTGGACGCCGATGACGTGGCGCGTGTCGCCACCCTGATGGGTGAGCCGCGTTTCCAGCAGGTCAAGCTGACCCCACGTGGCGGTGGTACTGGCACCAACGGCCAGTCGCTGACCGACGGTATCGTCGTCGATTTGTCGCGGCACATGAACCAGATCCTCGAAATCAACGTCGAGGAGCGCTGGGTGCGGGTCCAGGCCGGTACCGTCAAGGACCAGCTCAACGCCGCGCTCAAGCCCCACGGCCTGTTCTTCGCCCCTGAGCTGTCGACTTCCAACCGCGCCACTGTCGGCGGCATGATCAACACCGACGCCAGCGGCCAGGGCAGCTGCACCTATGGCAAGACCCGCGACCACGTGCTGGAACTGCACACTGTGCTGCTCGGCGGCGAGCGCCTGCACAGCCTGCCGATTGACGACGCTGGGTTGGAGCAGGCCTGCGCCGCGCCTGGCCGGGTTGGTGAGGTGTACCGCATTGCCCGGGAGATCCAGGAAACCCAGAGCGAATTGATCGAGACCACTTTCCCCAAGCTCAACCGCTGTCTGACCGGCTACGACCTCGCGCACCTGCGTGACGAACAAGGCCGCTTCAACCTCAACAGTGTGCTGTGCGGTGCCGAAGGCTCGCTGGGCTATGTGATCGAAGCCAAGCTCAATGTGCTGCCGATCCCGAAGTATGCCGTGCTGGTCAACGTGCGCTACACCAGCTTCATGGACGCCCTGCGCGACGCCAATGCACTGATGGCGCTCAAGCCGCTGTCGATCGAGACGGTCGACTCCAAGGTGCTGATGCTGGCAATGAAGGACATTGTCTGGCACAGCGTTGCCGAGTACTTCCCGGCCGACCCCGAGCGCCCGACCCTGGGCATCAACCTGGTGGAGTTCTGTGGCGACGAGCCGGCCGAGGTCAATGCCCGGGTCCAGGCTTTCATCGACCACCTGCAGCGCGATACCAGTGTCGAGCGCCTGGGCCATACCCTGGCCGAGGGCGCCGAAGCGGTGACCCGCGTCTACACCATGCGCAAACGTTCGGTGGGCCTGCTCGGCAACGTCGAAGGTGAAGTGCGCCCGCAACCGTTCGTTGAAGACACCGCCGTGCCGCCAGAGCAACTGGCCGACTACATCGCTGACTTCCGCGCGCTGCTCGACGGCTACGGCCTGGCCTATGGCATGTTTGGCCATGTCGATGCCGGCGTACTGCACGTGCGCCCGGCGCTGGACATGAAAGATCCGGCCCAGGCTGCGCTGGTCAAGCCGATCTCCGACGCCGTGGCCGCGCTGACCAAACGCTATGGCGGCCTGCTGTGGGGGGAGCACGGCAAGGGCCTGCGCTCGGAATACGTGCCGGAGTACTTCGGCGAACTGTACCCTGCATTGCAGCGTCTGAAGGGCGCCTTCGACCCGCACAATCAGCTCAACCCTGGCAAGATCTGCACCCCGCCAGACAGCGCCGAAGGCCTGACCAAGGTCGACGGCGTGACCCTGCGAGGCGACCTCGACCGCACCATCGATGAGCGCGTGTGGCAGGACTTCCCCAGCGCCGTGCACTGCAACGGCAACGGCGCCTGCTACAACTACGACCCCAACGACGCCATGTGCCCGTCGTGGAAGGCCACCCGCGAACGCCAGCATTCGCCCAAGGGCCGTGCCTCGCTGATGCGCGAATGGCTGCGCTTGCAGGGCGAGGCCAACATCGACGTGCTGGCGGCGGCGCGCAACAAGGTGTCGTGGCTCAAGGGGCTGCCGGCGCGGCTGCGCAACAACCGCGCCCGCAACCAGGGCCAGGAAGACTTTTCCCATGAGGTGTATGACGCCATGGCCGGCTGCCTGGCCTGCAAGTCTTGCGCCGGGCAGTGCCCGATCAAGGTCAACGTGCCGGACTTCCGCTCGCGCTTCCTCGAGCTATACCACGGCCGCTACCAGCGCCCGCTGCGTGACTACCTGATCGGCTCGCTGGAATTCACCATTCCGTACCTGGCCCATGCGCCTGGCCTGTACAACGCGGTGATGGGCTCGAAGTGGGTCAGCAAGCTGCTGGCGGACAAGGTCGGCATGGTCGACAGCCCGCTGATCAGCCGCTTCAACTTCCAGTCGACCCTGACCCGCTGCCGCGTCGGCGTGGCCAGCGTGCCGGCCCTGCGCGAGCTGACCCCGGCCCAGCGCGAGCGCAGCATCGTGTTGGTGCAGGATGCCTTCACCCGCTACTTCGAAACGCCGCTGCTGGCCGCGTTCATCGAGCTGGCCCATCGCTTGGGGCACAGGGTGTTCCTGGCGCCGTACAGCGCCAACGGCAAGCCGCTGCATGTGCAGGGCTTCCTCGGCGCCTTCGCCAAGGCGGCGATCCGCAATGCGACCCAGCTCAAGGCCTTGGCTGACTGCGGCGTGCCGCTGGTGGGCCTGGACCCGGCGATGACCCTGGTCTACCGCCAGGAGTACCAGAAGGTGCCGGGCCTGGAAGAGTGCCCGCAGGTGAAGCTGCCACAGGAGTGGCTGATGGATGTGCTGCCGGAACAGGCGCCGACCGCGCCGGGCAACTTCCGCCTGATGGCGCACTGCACCGAGAAGACCAACGTGCCAGCCAGTACCAAGCAGTGGGAGCAGGTGTTTGCCCGCCTGGGGTTGAAGCTGGTGACCGAGGCGACCGGCTGCTGTGGCATGTCCGGTACCTACGGGCACGAGGCGCGCAACCAGGCGACTTCACGCACCATCTTCGAGCAGTCGTGGGCGACCAAGCTGGACAAGGAAGGCGAGGCGCTGGCGACCGGCTACTCGTGCCGCAGCCAGGTCAAGCGCATGACCGAGCGGCAGATGCGCCACCCGCTGGAAGTGGTGTTGCAGTACGCCAAGCGCTGACCTTGAGGGCCCCGGGGGCTGCTATGCAGCCCTTTCGCGACACAAGGCCGCTCCTACAAGAGAATGCGATCCCCTGTAGGAGCGGCCTTGTATCGCGAAAGGAGCGCAAAGCGCTCCCAGCTTTACTAGCCGCGCTCCAGCCGGGCCCGCCGGTACAGATAAAGGCTCAACACCAGCCCACAGCACGCCGCCGCCGCGGCAAACAGAAACATCGAAGCAAACCCGAACCCCGATGCCACTGCACCCACCAGCGGCCCGGTAATCCCCAGCGACAGGTCGATGAACAGCGAATACGCCCCCACCGCCGCCCCGCGGTTGGCCGCCGACACCTGGTTCACCGCTTCCACGCCCAGCGCCGGGAACACCAGCGAGAAGCCGAAGCCACTCAGCGCTGCTCCCGCCAGTGCCATCTCGGCATTGGGCGCCATCCACAGCATCAACAGCCCCAGTGTTTCCACCGAAAGGCAAACGATTGCCACCCGGAACCCACCGATCCGGTTGATCAGGTTGCCGAACAGCAACCGCGCGCAGATGAAACTGGCGCCGAACAGGCTCAGGGTCAGCGCCGCATTGGCCCAACCGCGGCTGGCGTAATACAGGGTGATGAAGGTGGCGATGGTGCCAAAGCCGATCGAGCCCAGCGCCAGCCCCGAGCCATGCGGGAACACCTTGCCCAGCACCTGCATGAATGGCAGGCGCTTGCCGCTGACCACAGGCGCTGCGCGCTTCGGCCAGGCCAGCAGCAGGCCCAGGGCGCACAGCAGGAGGATGCTCGTTCCCATGCTCCACAGCCCCAGGCTTTTGACCATCAGCACGCCCAGTGGCGCACCGATGGCCAGCGCGCCATAGCTGGCGATGCCGTTCCAGGAAATGACCTTGGCGGTGTGCTCGGCACCGACCCGGCCGATGCCCCAGCCGATCGAGCCGGAACCCACCAGGCTTTCCGCACTGCCCAGCACCAGCCGGCCGACCAGCAGGCAGCCGAGGCTGACCCAAGGCAGGTGGGTGAGGAAGGCACAGGCCAGCATGAACACACCGCTCAGGCCGCAGCCTGCCAGGCCATACATGACCGCCTTCTTGCTGCCATGGTTGTCGATGATACGGCTGGCGGTAGGGCGGCTGAGCAGGGTGGCGAGGTACTGCACGCTGATCACCAGGCCTGCGATCACGGCGCTGAAGCCGAGGTCGTTGTGCACATAGCCGGGCAGTACGGCGAGGGGGATGCCGATGTTCAGGTAGCCGATGAAGGTGAACAGGACGATGGAAACGACTTGCAGGGTGACCGCAAGAGGGCGCGGTGAGTCAGGCATGGGATCTTCGTGGCAGAGGTTCGTGACGGTGTGAAAACGTGATGACGGGGGTAGCCCGCAGGTCAGCCGTTTTCACACAGTCGGAGGGATGCGCGGTTTATTCCTGGTCAGCGCTGGATTGGTCGTCACCATCCTGATCGACGGCAGGCGTCGGTTCGGCGTGGACGGTAACGGATGGCTCTTCGGGGTTCAGGCTTGGGAAGGGAAGATTCGGGATTTCATGCATCTCGTCATTCCTCGCAAGTGTGAGTGAAAAGTCTGCGCCAGGCGCGTTTGGAGCTTCATGAAGCGTGGGCAGGATACACAAGTCTGGATGACAGTTTGTAATTTTTCCCCGTCACTTGTCGGTTTTGCGGGCGGATACCGGACGGATTGCGGCAAAAAAACAGGGCCATCAGGCCCTGTCGTTGGTGGTTACTTGCGGCCTTCAGCCGTCTCGGCGACCTTGTCGGTGCGTGCGCACATGATGAAGTCATTGCGGTGCAGGCCCTTGATCGAGTGGCTCCACCAGGTCACGGTGACCTTGCCCCACTCGGTCATCAGGCCAGGGTGGTGGCCTTCGGCTTCGGCGATTTCGCCCACGGCATTGGTGAAGGCCAGGGCCTGCTTGAAGTTCTTGAACAGGAATACGCGCTCCAGTTCCATGTGGCCATCGCGGATTTCGATGTTCCAGTCCGGAATCTCGCGGATCAGTACCGCCAGTTCCTCGTCGGTGACCTTGGGTGCATCAGCGCGGCAGGCTTCACAGTGGGCTTGGTTCAAGGCATTCATGGGTGTGTTTTCCGCTTCGAGTTGTTATCGGCAAGGCGCTCAGGCAGCGACCTTGGGTGGAAATTTCGGTGCGTGCAGCCCCAGCTGCATGGCTTGCTGGACCATGGCCATGATGTCTTCGTGGGCCAGGTCGAACAGGCGCTTCATGTTCGGCAGCACGAAGTACAGCGGCTGCAGGATGTCGATACGGTACGGCGTGCGCATGCACTCGATCGGGTCGAAGGCCTGGTGCTCAGGCTCGCCAGAGAGACTGTAGACGGTCTCCTTCGGCGAGGAGAGGATGCCGCCGCCATAGATCTTGCGGCCCTGCGCGGTTTCCATCAGGCCGAACTCGATGGTCATCCAGTACAGGCGCGCCAGGTAGACGCGTTGTTCCTTGGTCGCGGCCAGGCCGAGCTTGCCGTAGGTGTGAGTGAATTCGGCGAAGAACGGGTTGGTCAGCAGCGGGCAGTGGCCGAAGATCTCGTGGAAGATGTCCGGTTCTTGCAGGTAATCCAGTTCTTCCGGGGTGCGGATAAAGGTGGCGACCGGGAAGCGCTTGCTTGCCAGCAGCTCGAAGAATGTCTGGAAGGGAATCAGCGCCGGTACGCGGGCAACCTGCCAGCCGGTGGTGGCACCCAGCACCTTGTTGATTTCGCCCAGCTGCGGAATGCGCTCATCGGGCAGTTTGAGCTGGTCGATGCCGTCCAGGTATTCCTGGCACGCGCGGCCTTCGATGACGTTCAGCTGGCGGGTGATCAGGGTGTTCCATACCGCATGCTCTTGCTGCGGGTAGTCGATAAAACCATGCGCATCGGGCTCGCGTGCCACGTATTGCGTCTGTTTCATGTGGCTCTCCTGGTGAGGCTTTTCTTGTTATGTCCACGACATGACCTAGGAATATCCCTTCACTGGGTGATTTGCACGAGGGTCGACGCTGCTGCCGGGGGCTCTTTGGCCTGTGTTGCGTAACGATTATTTTACAAAATGCCGCGCATGCCGGAAAATCCGGCTCATCAAGCTGCCCTTGATGGGGTTTTTGTCAGCTTATCTTTACGAATTTTGTGAGCGAGGTTGAAAAATCTCGCCGCTTCGAGAGCATCCATGCGTATCAAAGTGCACTGCCAGAACCGCATCGGCATTCTTCGCGACATCCTCAACCTGCTGGTGGAATACGGCATCAACGTGCTGCGCGGCGAGGTGGGTGGAGACCATGGCAACGCCATCTACCTGCATTGCCCGAACCTGATCAATCTGCAGTTCCAGGCATTGCGGCCCAAGTTCGAGTCGATCGCTGGCGTATTCGGTGTCAAGCGCGTCGGCCTGATGCCCAGCGAGCGCCGGCATATGGAACTCAACGCACTGCTTGGCGCGCTGGATTTCCCGGTATTGTCGGTCGACATGGGTGGCAGCATCGTGGCGGCCAACCGCACTGCGGCGCAGTTGCTAGGGGTTCGCGTCGACGAAGTGCCGGGCATGCCGCTGGCGCGCTATGTCGAGGATTTCGACCTGCCTGAACTGGTGCGTGCCAACAAGTCGCGCATCAATGGCCTGCGCATCAAGGTCAAAGGTGACGTGTTCCTGGCCGATATTGCGCCGCTGCAGTCCGAGCATGACGACAGCGAGGCCCTGGCCGGCGCCGTGCTCACCTTGCACCGCGCCGACCGCATCGGGGAGCGCATCTACAACGTGCGCAAACAGGAATTGCGCGGCTTCGACAGCATCTTCCAGAGTTCGCGGGTAATGGCGGCGGTGGTGCGTGAGGCGCGGCGCATGGCGCCGCTGGATGCGCCCCTGCTGATCGAAGGCGAGACCGGCACCGGCAAGGAATTGCTGGCCCGCGCCTGCCACCTGGCCAGTCCGCGTGGCCAAGCGCCTTTGATGGCCCTCAACTGCGCTGGCCTGCCCGAGTCGATGGCCGAGACCGAGTTGTTTGGTTATGGCCCCGGGGCTTTCGAGGGGGCACGTGCCGAGGGCAAGTTGGGGCTGCTGGAGTTGACCGCCGGCGGCACCCTGTTCCTCGATGGCGTGGGGGAGATGAGCCCGCGCTTGCAGGTCAAGCTGCTGCGCTTCCTCCAGGACGGGTGCTTCCGTCGCGTCGGCAGCGACGAAGAGGTGTACCTGGATGTGCGGGTGATCTGTGCTACCCAGGTGGACCTGTCCGAGCTGTGTGCCCGTGGCGAGTTCCGCCAGGACTTGTATCACCGGCTCAACGTCCTGTCGCTGCACATTCCGCCACTGCGCGAGTGCATGGATGGACTGGAAGGGCTGGTGCAGCATTTCCTCGACCAGGCCAGCCGGCAGATCGGCTGCGCCATGCCACGCCTGGCACCGGCGGCCATGGACAAGCTCAGTCAGTATCACTGGCCGGGCAATGTGCGGCAGTTGGAGAACGTGCTGTTCCAGGCGGTTTCGTTATGCGAAGGCGGGGTGGTGAAAGGCGAGCACATTCGCTTGCCGGATTACGGCGTGCGGCAACCGTTGGGCGAGTTTTCGCTGGACGGGGATCTTGCGCAGATTGTCGGACGATTTGAAAAGGCCGTACTGGAAAGTCTGATGGGGGAGTTTCCAAGTAGCCGGGCTTTAGGGAAAAGATTGGGGGTTTCGCATACTACGATTGCCAATAAGTTAAGGGATTACTCATTGGGCAAGTCCGCAGATTAAACCGGATCATTAATAGCCTGTTAATCTTGTGCAATATTCTTCGCGGGCTTGCCCGCGAAGGGCCCCGCAGGGGCCCCAATCTCAAGGCTTAGCCGTTGGAGCAGCCGTTCCCCATCACGCGGTATTCGAGAATGTGCTTCTGGCCCTTGGAGTCCTCGTAGGTCATGCGGGCTGGCACGACTTCACACACGTTGGGCACTTCGCTCATGGAGATGACGCGGGCAATGTCCAGGTGCTGCGAGTAACTGTACTGTTCAACCGGAATCTGCTCGACATTGTTTGCTTCGCCGGCCATCGCCGCGCCGCAAAGACCGCCAAGTACCAATACCAGTAAAGCTTTCATTTTCATTTTACCTGTCTAAGGTCGTGAGGGGGCACGCGGCGCTTGTGGCGCCGCGAGTACTGCCAAAGTTCAACTATCAGAATTAGAGAGGGATTAACTGATTGCCTTCGTGGGGGCTGTTTCCAGTAGTTAATCGCCTTGCCGTTGCTGGCGAGGTGAATCTTATGCCTGGGCAACTAAGGGAAACAGATGGCGTTTTGATAAAGTTTTTTTGCCTTTTTCCATAATCTGTAACAATCCGCCGGGAGGCGTTGTCGCATTTTTCCCTTGCCGGGCCGACAGCTGCGGGCTAGAGCCTTCTGTGCCGTTCGCATGAAGATTTCGCTGTCGCGCTACTACCATCGTCGTATGGTTTTTCCCGCTCTGGTACAGTTACAAACGGTTCCATACAAAAACAACTATTACACCGAGGTAACACAGATGAGTGCGGCTCCACTGTATCCCGTTCGTCCCGAGGTTGCGGCCACTACCCTGACCGACGAGGCCACCTACAAGGCCATGTACCAGCAATCGGTGATCAACCCGGACGGCTTCTGGCGTGAGCAGGCCCAGCGTCTTGACTGGATCAAGCCGTTCACCAAGGTCAAGCAGACCTCGTTCGATGACCACCATGTCGATATCAAGTGGTTTGCCGACGGCACTCTGAACGTCTCCTCCAACTGCCTGGACCGCCACCTCGAAGAGCGCGGCGACCAACTGGCAATCATCTGGGAAGGCGACGACCCTTCCGAACACCGCAACATCACCTACCGTGAACTGCACGAGCAGGTCTGCAAGTTCGCCAACGCCCTGCGCGGTCAGGACGTGCACCGTGGCGATGTGGTGACCATCTACATGCCGATGATCCCCGAGGCCGTGGTCGCCATGCTGGCGTGCGCCCGCATCGGTGCGATCCACTCGGTGGTGTTCGGCGGCTTCTCCCCGGAAGCACTGGCCGGCCGCATCATCGACTGCAAGTCGAAGGTTGTCATCACCGCCGATGAGGGCCTGCGTGGTGGCCGTCGTACCCCGCTCAAGGCCAACGTCGACCTGGCGCTGACCAACCCGGAAACCAACAGCGTGCAGAAAATCATCGTGTGCAAGCGCACCGGTGGCGAGATCGCCTGGCACCAGCACCGCGACATCTGGTTCGAAGACCTGATGAAGGTTGCTTCCAGCCACTGTGCACCGAAGGAAATGGGCGCCGAGGAACCGCTGTTCATCCTCTATACCTCCGGCTCCACGGGCAAGCCGAAGGGCGTGCTGCACACCACCGGTGGCTACCTGGTCTATGCGGCGCTGACCCATGAGCGCGTGTTCGACTACCGCCCGGGCGAAGTCTACTGGTGCACTGCCGATGTCGGCTGGGTTACAGGCCACAGCTACATTGTCTACGGCCCGCTGGCCAACGGCGCCACCACGCTGCTGTTCGAAGGAGTGCCTAACTACCCGGACATCACCCGCGTGTCGAAGATCGTCGACAAGCACAAGGTCAACATCCTCTACACCGCACCGACCGCGATCCGCGCCATGATGGCCGAAGGGCAGGCAGCCGTAGCGGGCGCCGACGGTTCCAGCCTGCGCCTGCTGGGCTCGGTGGGCGAACCGATCAACCCTGAGGCGTGGAACTGGTACTACAAGACGGTTGGCAAGGAGCGCTGCCCGATCGTCGATACGTGGTGGCAAACCGAGACCGGTGGCGTGCTGATCAGCCCGCTGCCAGGGGCCACGGCCCTCAAGCCGGGCTCGGCGACCCGTCCGTTCTTCGGCGTGGTGCCGGCGTTGGTGGATAACCTGGGCAACCTGATCGAAGGGGCGGCCGAAGGCAACCTGGTGATCCTCGATTCCTGGCCGGGCCAGTCGCGTTCGCTGTACGGTGACCATGACCGTTTCGTCGACACCTACTTCAAGACCTTCCGCGGCATGTACTTCACCGGTGACGGCGCACGTCGTGACGAGGATGGCTACTACTGGATCACCGGCCGCGTGGACGATGTGCTCAACGTGTCCGGCCACCGCATGGGGACCGCCGAGATCGAAAGCGCCATGGTCGCCCATGCCAAGGTGGCGGAAGCTGCAGTGGTTGGCGTGCCCCACGACATCAAGGGGCAAGGCATCTATGTCTATGTCACCCTCAATGCCGGCATCGAGCCGAGCGAGCAGCTGCGCCTGGAGCTGAAAAACTGGGTGCGCAAGGAGATCGGCCCGATTGCCTCGCCGGATGTGATCCAGTGGGCGCCGGGGCTGCCGAAAACCCGCTCGGGCAAGATCATGCGGCGTATTCTGCGCAAGATCGCCACTGCCGAATACGATGCTCTGGGTGATATCTCGACCCTGGCCGACCCGAGTGTGGTGCAACACCTGATCGACACTCACAAAGCGATGAGCCTGGCTTCGGCCTGACCCTGCCCTGAGGGCTGATCGCCTGTCCTGTGGGAGCGAGTTCACTCGCGAAGAGGCCGGTAACGCTGCCGACGTCTTCGCGGGTGAACCCGCTGCCTCAAGAGGGAGACCTACTTGAACCCCGCCAGGGCAACCGGCGGGGTTTTTGCTTTACTGTTACCCGACAATCATCGGTAACTCTTCTGTCACCGATTTCGCACAGGATCGGGGCGCAGGGAAACAGGTTCGTGCCATTTCAGTGCGTTCGCCTGGCTGTTCTGAGCAAGGTGAAACGCTGCACTTGCCGTATCGCAAGGGTTTGCCAATAATAGGCCCGGTAATTGCTTGGCTTACAGGTTATTTCTCTCGAGCTCTTGCATGTTTTGCAAAAGCTGTCAACATCGCCCGCCGCGATTTCAAGCGCTTCTGTAAGTAGTTGTCGCTTTGAAGAAATATCGACTACCGGGCTGTCGTTAAAATGCCACTCACTCGCTCGTGGTCTGCGACCTTGGTCGAAACCTGCGCGGCTCGCGTTGTACCCATTCGCATATCGGGCAGTTGTTACCCCTGCCTCGTATTGCCCCGTACCGATGGAGTTACCTGATGAAGAAGCTCGCACTGCTTGGCGCCCTGGCGCTTTCTGTGTTTTCCCTGGTGTCGCAGGCCGATGAAAAACCGTTGAAGATCGGCATCGAAGCCGCTTACCCACCATTCGCCTTCAAGCAGCCAGACGGCAGCATCGCCGGTTTCGACTACGACATCGGCAACGCCCTCTGTGAAGAGATGAAGGCCAAGTGCACCTGGGTCGAGCAAGAGTTCGACGGCCTGATCCCGGCACTGAAGGTGCGCAAGATCGACGCCATCCTGTCGTCGATGTCGATCACCGACGACCGCAAGAAGTCGGTCGACTTCACCAAGCGCTACTACCTGACTCCAGCGCGCCTGGTCATGAAGGAAGGCACCACTGTCAGCGACAGCCTCGACGAACTCAAGGGCAAGAAAATCGGCGTGCAGCGCGGCTCGATCCACGACCGCTTCGCCAAGGAAGTGCTGGCTCCCAAGGGTGCCACTGTCGTGCCTTATGGCACCCAGAACGAAATCTACCTGGACGTCGCCGCCGGTCGCCTCGACGGTACCGTGGCCGACGCCACCCTGCTCGAAGACGGCTTCCTGAAAACCGATGCTGGCAAAGGCTTTGCCTTCGTCGGCCCATCGTTCACCGACGTGAAGTACTTCGGTGACGGCGTCGGCATCGCCGTGCGCAAGGGCGACGACGCCAACCGCGAGCGCATCAACAAGGCCATCGACGCCATCCGCGCCAACGGCAAGTACAAAGAAATCGAGAAGAAGTACTTCAACTTCGACATCTACGGTCCAGACTCGAACTAAGACGTCGGGTTTCACCTGTGCAATGGTGCAAACAGCAGAGGCTCTGAGGTTTGCACCATTTTTCATTCCCAAGCCCTGAGGAATCCCAATCATGTTGAAAGGCTATGGGGCAGTCATCCTCGACGGGGCGTGGCTGACGCTACAGCTCGCCTTGTCGTCGATGGCCCTGGCCATCGTCCTCGGCCTGATCGGCGTGGCGCTGCGCTTGTCGCCGGTGCGCTGGCTGGCCTGGCTGGGGGATCTGTATTCCACGGTGATCCGTGGCATCCCCGACCTGGTCCTGATCCTGCTGATCTTCTACGGCGGCCAAGACATCATCAACCGGGTGGCGCCGCTGCTCGGCTATGACGACTACATCGACCTGAACCCGCTGGTGGCCGGTATCGGCACGCTGGGCTTCATTTTCGGTGCGTACCTGTCGGAAACCTTCCGGGGTGCGTTCCTCGGTATCCCCAAGGGCCAGGCCGAAGCCGGCGTGGCCTATGGCATGAGCGCGCGCCAGGTGTTCTTCCGCATCCAGGTGCCACAGATGATCCGCCTGGCCATCCCGGGCTTCACCAACAACTGGCTGGTGCTGACCAAGGCCACGGCACTGATCTCGGTGGTCGGCCTGCAGGACATGATGTTCAAGGCCAAGCAGGCGGCCGACGCCACCCGCGAGCCTTTCACCTTCTTCCTGGCCGTGGCTGCGCTGTACCTGGTGATCACCAGTATTTCGCTGCTGGCGCTGAAGTATCTGGAGCGCCGCTACTCGGTTGGCGTCAAGGTGGCTGAACTATGATTTTCGACTACAACGTCGTCTGGGAAGCCATGCCGCTGTATCTCGGCGGCCTGCTGACCACCCTCAAGCTGCTGGCGCTGTCGCTGCTGTTCGGGCTGCTGGCGGCGATCCCGCTGGGCCTGATGCGGGTATCCAGGCAGCCGCTGGTGAACCTGAGCGCCTGGCTGTACACCTACGTGATCCGCGGCACGCCGATGCTGGTGCAGCTGTTCCTGATCTACTATGGCCTGGCCCAGTTCGAGACGGTGCGCGAAAGCATCTTCTGGCCGTGGCTGTCCAGCGCGACCTTCTGTGCCTGCCTGGCCTTCGCCATCAACACCAGTGCCTACACTGCGGAAATCATCGCTGGCAGCCTCAAGGCCACGCCCCATGGCGAGATCGAAGCGGCCAAGGCCATGGGCATGTCGCGCATGAAGATGTACCGCCGCATCCTGCTGCCATCGGCCCTGCGCCGGGCCCTGCCGCAGTACAGCAACGAAGTGATCATGATGCTGCAGACCACCAGCCTGGCGTCGATCGTCACCCTGATCGACATCACTGGTGCCGCGCGCACGGTCAATGCCCAGTACTACCTGCCTTTCGAGGCTTATATCACGGCGGGCGTGTTCTACCTGTGCCTGACCTTCATCCTCGTGCGCCTGTTCAAGATGGCCGAACGCCGCTGGCTCGGCTACCTGGCGCCGCGCAAGCACTGAACGCTCTGTGAGAACCGACAGCATGTATAAACTCGAAGTCCAAGACCTGCACAAGCGCTACGGCAGCCATGAAGTGCTCAAGGGCGTGTCCCTGGCGGCCAAGGCAGGCGACGTGATCAGCATCATCGGCTCCAGCGGTTCGGGCAAGTCGACTTTCCTGCGCTGCATCAACCTGCTCGAGCAGCCCCATGCAGGCAAGATCCTGCTCAACAATGAAGAACTCAAGCTGGTACCAGGCAAGGATGGCGCGCTCAAGGCCTCCGACCCGCGCCAGCTGCAGCGCATGCGCTCGCGCCTGTCGATGGTGTTTCAGCATTTCAACCTGTGGTCGCACATGACTGCGCTGGAGAACATCATCGAAGCGCCGGTGCATGTGCTGGGTGTGAATAAGAAGGAGGCCCTGGAGAAGGCCGAGCACTACCTGGCCAAGGTCGGCGTGGCGCACCGCAAGGACGCTTTCCCCGGCCATATGTCCGGCGGCGAGCAGCAGCGTGTGGCGATTGCCCGGGCCCTGGCCATGGAGCCAGAGGTCATGCTGTTCGACGAGCCAACCTCGGCGCTCGACCCGGAGCTGGTGGGGGACGTGCTCAAGGTGATGCAGGCACTGGCCCAGGAAGGCCGCACCATGGTGGTGGTGACCCACGAAATGGGCTTTGCCCGCGAGGTGTCGAACCAGCTGGTGTTCCTGCACAAAGGCCTGGTCGAAGAAACCGGCTGCCCGCGTGAAGTGCTCGCTAACCCGCAATCGGAGCGGCTCCAGCAGTTCCTCTCCGGCAGCCTGAAGTAAAGGCTGCACCTTTGCACCAGAATAGGGCATGCTGCGCAGCGAGCGCAGCGTGACCCGGCGCCACAGACTCGAACGAACCCAGGTTTCGGACCGCACCCTATGACCACCCAGCGAATCGGTTTTCTCATCTGGCCAAGCACCAAGCCTTTGACCCTGGCGCTGGCTGAGGAAGTGTTGCTGGTGGCCCAGCGGGTGCACCCAGAGGTCGTCTACGAGATCGCCTTCCTTCAGGCGGAGCCCGCCGGGGAGGGCGCCTGGCGCCTTCCGGGCGAGCCGTGGAACGGGCGCCTGGAGGGCTGCCACAAGCTCTTTCTGCTGGCCGACGACCTGCCTCAGCCAGTGGGTTCGGCGCTTGCGGCGGCGCTCAAGCAGCTGGCGCGCAGTGGTTGCATGATTGGCGGCCTGTCCGCCGGGGTTTACCCGCTGGCCATGCTCGGCCTGCTCGACGGCTATCGCGCTGCGGTGCACTGGCGCTGGCAGGACGACTTTGCCGAACGATTCCCCAAGGTGATTGCTACCAGCCACTTGTTCGACTGGGATCGTGACCGCCTGACCGCCTGTGGTGGCATGGCAGTTACCGACCTGCTGCTGGCGGTGCTGGCCCGCGATCATGGGGCGGAGCTTGCGGGGGCGGTATCCGAGGAACTGGTGGTCGAGCGCATTCGCGAAGGGGGCGAGCGCCAGCGCATTCCGCTGCAGAATCGCCTTGGCTCGAGCCATCCGAAGCTGACCCAGGCCGTGCTGTTGATGGAAGCGAACATCGAAGAACCGCTGACCACCGACGAAATCGCCCAGCATGTCTGCGTATCGCGTCGGCAGCTGGAGCGGATTTTCAAGCAGTACTTGAACCGCGTGCCGAGCCAGTATTACCTGGAACTGCGGCTGAACAAGGCGCGGCAGATGCTGATGCAGACCAGCAAGTCGATCATCCAGATTGGCTTGTCCTGTGGCTTCTCCTCGGGGCCGCATTTCTCCAGTGCCTATCGCAACTTCTTCGGCGCCACGCCGCGGGAGGATCGCAACCAGCGGCGCAGCAGCAGCCCGTTCGAATTGAGCTCGGCACCGGCCGAAAAAGGCTGAGGTGTCGGTGTGTTTCGGGCGCATGCCTTGGGTTTGATGGTGGTGCCGAAATCGAGCGCCGCCCGCGCGGCGCATCGCGGGCAAGCCCGCTCCCACATCTGTTTCGGGCCAGTCCCTCCTGTGCTGCCAACAGGATCCGCCTTGTTTGTTCCTTTCGATATCGAGGGTTGCGCAGCTGCCTTCCATCAATCTCCTGTCATGCACCAAGGCGGTCCCTGTTGGCTTCACAGGAGGGACTGGTCCGAAACAGATGTGGGAGCGGGCTTGCCCGCGATGCGCCGCGCGGGCGGCGCTCGATCTCACAGGCGCCGCCAAACTATCGGCATACGCCTGCAGCCGTCCAATCCCTTGTGAACACCCGTTCACCCAGCCCTCTCTCTCCCGTACACTGCGCGATTGCGACAGTGTTTGTCGCATTGCCGAAAGCCTGGCTAAAACAGGGTTTTGCGCTGTAACAAGTTGTCGCTTGGCCGCAAGGACAGGCGCGGTTCAGTCCTTACAATCCCCCCATCGCTCGCCACTTCCAGGCCAGCGTTCCTCTTCAGGAGACTCAGATGTCCGTTGAGCAAGCCCCGGTGCAACGTGCCGATTTCGACCAGGTCATGGTCCCCAATTATTCTCCGGCGGCCTTCATTCCTGTGCGAGGCGAGGGTTCCCGCGTCTGGGACCAGTCGGGCCGCGAACTCATCGACTTTGCCGGCGGCATCGCGGTGAACGCCCTGGGCCATTGCCACCCGGCCCTGGTCAAGGCCCTGACCGAACAGGCCAACACCCTCTGGCACGTATCCAACGTATTCACCAACGAACCAGCCCTGCGCCTGGCGCACAAGCTGGTCGATGCCACCTTTGCCGACCGGGCGTTCTTCTGCAACTCCGGCGCCGAGTCCAACGAGGCCGCCTTCAAGCTGGCCCGTCGCGTCGCCCACGACCGCTTCGGCCCTGAGAAGCACGAGATCATCTCTACCGTGAACAGCTTCCACGGTCGCACCCTGTTCACCGTCAGCGTCGGTGGCCAGCCCAAGTACTCCGACGGCTTCGGCCCGAAGATCACCGGCATCAGCCATGTGCCCTACAACGACCTGGAAGCGTTGAAGGCACAGATTTCCGACAAGACCTGCGCCGTGGTGATCGAACCGATCCAGGGTGAAAGTGGCGTGGTACCGGCCGACAAGGCTTACCTGGAAGGCGCGCGCAAGCTGTGCGACGAGCACAATGCCCTGCTGATCTTCGACGAAGTGCAGACTGGCGTTGGTCGCACCGGCTCGCTGTACGCTTACCAGCACTTCGGCGTGACCCCGGACATTCTGACCAGTGCCAAGAGCCTGGGCGGCGGTTTCCCGATCGGCGCCATGCTGACCACCACCGACATCGCCAAGCACCTGGCGGTCGGCACCCACGGCACCACCTACGGCGGCAACCCGCTGGGCTGCGCCGTCGCCTGCGCGGTGCTGGACGTGGTCAATACCCCGCAAACCCTGGCGGGCATCAAGGCCAAGCACGAGCGCTTCAAGTCCCGCCTGGAAAAGATCGGCCAGCAGTACGGTCTGTTCAGCCAGGTACGGGGCGTCGGCCTGCTGATCGGCTGCGTGCTGTCCGAAGCCTGGAAGGGCAAGGCCAAGGACGTGCTCAACGCTGCTGAAAAAGACGGCGTGATGGTGTTGCAGGCCGGCCCGGATGTGGTCCGCTTCGCGCCAAGCCTGGTGGTCGAAGATGCCGACATCGATGAAGGACTCGATCGCTTCGAACGCGCTGTGGCGCAACTGACCCAAGGCTGATCGGCCTGCGGTCCGTTCACCGGCCGGGGCCGTTCGAGGCCTCGGGCCGGTGAACCTCGAATTCCAGTGCGGGGGCTGATGCGCCCGCCGATTTTCCGTGCCGTCGTGAATGGCCCGTTTTTCCAAAGGAGTGACACCATGCTGGTGATGCGCCCCGCGCAAATGGCTGATCTGAACGAAGTGCAGCGCATGGCTGCCGACAGCCCCGTTGGTGTCACCTCGCTGCCGGACGATGCCGCCCGCCTGGGCGACAAGATTGCCGCCTCGGAAACCTCCTTCGCCGCTGAAGTCAGCTTCAACGGTGAGGAAAGCTACTTCTTCGTGCTCGAGGACAGCGAGACGGGCAAGCTTTCGGGGTGTTCGGCCATCGTCGCCTCGGCTGGCTATTCCGAGCCGTTCTACAGCTTCCGCAACGAAACCTTCGTGCATGCTTCGCGTGAACTGAAGATTCACAACAAGATCCACGTCCTCTCGTTGTGCCACGACCTGACCGGCAACAGCCTGCTGACCAGCTTCTATGTGTTGCCGGAACTGGTGAACAGTGGCTGGGCCGAGCTCAACTCCCGTGGCCGCCTGCTGTTCATGGCCTCGCATCCGGAGCGCTTCGCCGACTCGGTGGTTACCGAGATCGTCGGCTACAGCGACGAACAAGGCGAATCGCCGTTCTGGGATGCCATCGGTCGCAACTTCTTCGACCTCAACTATGCCCACGCCGAGCGCCTGTGTGGCCTCAAGAGCCGCACCTTCCTCGCCGAACTGATGCCGCATTACCCGATCTACGTGCCACTGCTGCCCGACGACGCCCAGGAAGCGATGGGCCAGGTGCACCCACGGGCACAGATCACCTTCGACATCCTCATGCGCGAAGGCTTCGAGACCGAGCACTACATCGATATCTTCGACGGCGGCCCGACGCTGCATGCGCGTACCTCGGGCATCCGCTCGATCGCCCAGAGCCGCGTGGTGCCGGTCAAGGTGGACGACACCCCGGTCAAGGGCGGTCGTCCTTACCTGGTGTGCAACGGCCAGTTGCAGGATTACCGCGCCGTGCTGCTGGAGCTGGACTGGGTGCCGGGCAAGCCGGTCAGCCTCAGCAGCCAGGCGGCCGAAGCCCTCGGTGTTGGGGAAGGCGCCAGCGTGCGCCTGGTCGCCGCCTGAGCCACGGTGCGCTAGCCGGGAGAACCGGCAGGTATAGAGAGTCATGCGGCAGGCACTGGCCACCGCACAAGGAGATAGCATGATCGTTCGTCCTGTACGCAGCAGCGATTTACCCGCGCTGATCGAATTGGCCCGCAGCACCGGCACCACCGGGCTGACCACCTTGCCGGCCAACGAGGAGCGCCTTGGCCACCGCGTCGGCTGGGCCGAAAAGAGCTTCCGCGGCGAAGCCGAGCGTGGTGACACCGACTACCTGTTCGTGCTGGAGAACGATGAGGGCCTGGTGGTTGGCATCAGCGCCGTCGCCGGCGCCGTGGGCCTGCGTGAGCCTTGGTACAACTACCGGGTCGGCCTCACGGTCAGCGCCTCCCAGGAGCTGAAGATCTACCGCGAAATCCCCACGCTGTTCCTGGCCAACGACCTGACCGGCAACTCCGAGCTGTGCTCGCTGTTCCTGCGCAGCGATCACCGCTCCGGGCTCAACGGCCGCCTGCTGTCGCGTTCGCGCATGCTGTTCATTGCCGAGTTCCCTGAACTGTTCGGCAACAAGATCATCGCTGAAATGCGCGGCATGTCCGACGAGCAAGGACGTTCGCCATTCTGGGAAAGCCTGGGCCGGCACTTCTTCAAGATGGAATTCAGCCAGGCTGACTACCTCACTGGCGTGGGCAACAAGTCGTTCATTGCCGAGCTGATGCCCAAGTTCCCGCTGTACACCTGCTTCCTGTCCGAAGCTGCGCGCAATGTCATCGGCCGTGTGCACACCGACACCGAACCTGCGCTGGCGATGCTCAAGCAGGAAGGCTTCAGCTACCAGGGCTATGTCGATATCTTCGATGCCGGCCCGGCCATCGAATGCGAGACGTCGAAGATCCGCGCCGTGCGCGACAGCGAGACCCTTGTGCTGGCCGTGGGCACGCCGGGTGATGACGCGACCCCTTACATCATTCACAACCGCAAGCGCGACGACTGCCGCATCACCGCAGCCCCCGCGCGCCTCGCCGCGGGCACCCTGGTGGTCGACCCGCTGACCGCCAAGCGCCTGCGCATGGGCGCCGGCGACAACGTACGCGCCGTGCCGCTGTCGGCAAGCCGGGAGGCCCAGTAAATGACTACGCATTACATCGCAGGCAACTGGCTGGCAGGCCAGGGCGAAGCCCTGCAGTCGCTCAACCCGGTGACCCAGGCGGTCGTCTGGCAAGGGCAGGGGGCCGATGCCGGCCAGGTCGACGCAGCCGTCAAGGCGGCTCGCCAGGCGTTCCCGGCCTGGGCGCAACTGAGCCTGGAGGCCCGCATCGAGGTGCTGGAGAAGTTCGCCGAGCAGCTGAAGCAGCATGCCGAGGCATTGGCACATTGCATCGGTGAGGAAACCGGCAAGCCGCTGTGGGAATCGGCCACGGAAGTGACCAGCATGGTCAACAAGGTGGCGATCTCCGTGCAGAGCTACCGCGAACGTACCGGCGAGAAGAGTGGCCCGCTGGCCGACGCCACCGCCGTGCTGCGGCACAAGCCCCACGGCGTGGTGGCGGTGTTCGGCCCGTACAACTTCCCCGGCCATTTGCCCAATGGCCACATCGTGCCGGCACTGTTGGCGGGCAATTGCGTGGTGTTCAAACCCAGCGAGCTGACCCCCAAGGTCGCCGAACTGACGGTCAACTGCTGGATCGCCGCTGGCCTGCCGGCCGGTGTGCTCAACCTGGTGCAGGGCGCCCGTGAAACCGGTGTGGCGCTGGCCGCCAACCCGGGTATCGATGGCCTGTTCTTCACCGGCTCCAGCCGCACCGGCAACCTGCTGCACCAGCAGTTCGCCGGCAGGCCGGAGAAGATCCTCGCCCTGGAAATGGGCGGTAACAACCCGCTGGTGGTGGATGAGGTCAAGGACCTTGATGCCGCGGTGTACACCATCATCCAGTCGGCATTCATTTCTGCCGGCCAGCGCTGCACCTGTGCGCGCCGTCTGCTGGTGCCGCAGGGCGCCTGGGGCGATGCGCTGATCGCGAGGCTGGTCGAGGTGTGCCGCAGCATTACCGTCGGCGCCTTCGACCAACAGCCGGCACCTTTCATGGGCTCGGTGATCTCGTTGCAGGCCGCGCAGGCATTGATGACGGCCCAGGCCGAACTGCTGGCCAAAGGTGCGCTGGAGCTGCTGGCAATGACCCAGCCCCAGGCCCACGCCGCGCTGCTCACTCCGGGTATCGTGGATGTGACTGCGCTGGCCGAGCGCCCGGACGAAGAGTTCTTCGGCCCGTTGCTGCAGGTTATCCGCTACGCCGACTTCGATGCCGCCATCGACGAGGCCAACAACACCCAGTACGGGCTGGCCGCCGGCCTGCTGTCCGATTCACGGGCGCGTTACCAGTATTTCTGGCTGCGCAGCCGCGCCGGTATCGTCAACTGGAACAAACAGCTGACCGGCGCCGCCAGCAGTGCGCCATTCGGTGGGGTCGGTGCCAGTGGCAACCACCGCGCCAGTGCCTACTACGCAGCCGATTACTGCGCTTACCCCGTGGCTTCGCTGGAGACCGCCAGCCTTGCCCTGCCGGCGACCCTGACGCCGGGCGTCACCCTATAACAACAGGTCACGGAGCCTAGCCGATGAAATCCTATGAAGTGAATTTTGATGGCCTGGTGGGGCCAACCCACAACTACGGCGGCCTGTCCTACGGTAACGTGGCTTCGCAGAGCAACAGCCAGCAAGGGTCAAACCCGCGGGAAGCGGCGCGCCAGGGCCTGGCCAAGATGAAAGCGCTGGCCGACCTGGGCTTCAAGCAGGGCGTGCTGGCGCCGCAGGAACGCCCGGACGTGGCCGCCCTGCGCCGCCTGGGCTTCAGCGGCAGCGATGCCGAGGTGATTCGGCGTGCCGCCAAGGAGGCCATGCCACTGCTGGTCGCCAGCTGCTCGGCCTCAAGCATGTGGGTGGCCAACGCCGCCACCGTCAGCCCGAGCGCCGACACGGCCGATGGTCGCGTGCACTTCACGGCTGCCAACCTCAACTGCAAGTACCACCGCAGTATCGAGCACCCGACCACCAGCCGTGTGCTGGCGGCGATGTTCAACGACGACAAGCACTTCGCCCACCACGAAGCGCTGCCCGCCGTGGCGCAGTTCGGCGATGAAGGCGCGGCCAACCATACGCGCTTCTGCCGCGAATACGGTGAAGCCGGGGTGGAGTTCTTCGTCTATGGCCGCAGTGCCTTCGATAGCCGCTACCCCGCGCCGCAGAAGTATCCGGCGCGGCAAACGCTGGAGGCCTCCCAGGCTGTGGCGCGGCTGCACGGCCTGAACGAGGACGGTGTGGTCTACGCTCAACAGAACCCGGCGGTGATCGACCAGGGCGTGTTTCACAACGATGTGATTTCGGTCGGTAACGGTGAAGTGCTTTTCTATCATGAGGACGCTTTCCTCGAGACCGACGCGGTACTTGGCCAGCTGCAGGCTAAACTGGCCAGCAAGGGTGGCAACTTCCAGGCCATCCGTGTGCCGCGTGCGGCGGTGACGGTAGAAGATGCCGTGCGCTCCTACCTGTTCAACAGCCAGCTGCTCAGCCGTGACGATGGCTCGATGCTGCTGGTGGTGCCGGAAGAGTGCCGCAACAATGAGCGGGTCTGGGCCTATCTGGGGCAGTTGACCGCCCAAGGCGGTGCGGTGAAGGAGGTCAAGGTGTTCGACCTCAAGCAGAGCATGCAGAACGGCGGTGGCCCGGCTTGCCTGCGGTTGCGCGTGGCATTGAAGGAATCGGAACTGGCAGCGGTCAATCCAGGCGTTATCATGACCGCCCCGCTGTACGACACTCTGCTGCAGTGGGTCGACAAGCACTACCGCGATCGCCTTGGCGAAGCCGACCTTGCCGACCCGCAGCTGCTGCTGGAGTGCCGCACCGCGCTGGATGAATTGACCCAGATCCTGAAGTTGGGCTCGGTGTACCCGTTCCAACGCCAACCTTGAAGAGAGAATTTGCAATGACCGACGCCCTGCGCCTGATCCTCGAAGATGTAGACGGCACCCAGCTGGAAACCTCCTGCACCCGTTTTGCCATTGTCTGGCAAGGCAAGGAAGTGTGGGTCCAGCAGGACGGCCGTGGCCAGCTGCTGATCGGCGTGGATGTCGAGGAAGGCGATGTCGAATACGCCAACCTGCTGCTGCGTCCGATGGCCACCAACCTGGTCAGCCTGCAGCTGGAAATGGAGCCGGCGGAAGTCGGCGAAGAGGACGATCATGTCCATGGCCCTGACTGCGGCCACCACCACTAAGGAAGCGCCTATGCTCGCCCTTGGCAAATTGCTCGAGCTGACCCTGACCGATCACGAACCGGCCGAGAAGACCCAAGTGACAACCAAGGGCGTGCGCTTGCGCTGGTTGGGGGAGGGCGCACTGGAAGTGCGTCCGCCCGAAAACGAGGATTGTGGGCTCGATCTGCTGCTGTCGGCCGGTATTCACGGTAACGAAACAGCACCGATCGAACTGCTCGAAAGGCTCCTGCATGGCGTGGCCAATGGCAAGATCAAGCCGCGAGCACGGATTCTGTTCCTGTTCGGCAACCCGGTCGCCATCCGCAAGGGCGAGCGTTTTATCGAGCAGGATATCAACCGGCTGTTCAACGGTCGTCATGAGCTCTCCAGTGGGTTCGAGGCATTGCGTGCTGCCGAGCTGGAACAGTTCGCCCGGGTGTTCTTCAGCAAGCCTGGGCGTACCCGCCTGCATTACGACCTGCATACCGCCATCCGTGGTTCGAAGATCGAGCAGTTCGCCCTTTACCCTTACAAGGAGGGGCGCAAGCATTCCCGTCGCGAGCTGGCCCGCCTGGCTGCTGCCGGCATGGAGGCGGTGCTGTTGCAAAGCAAGTCATCCATCACCTTCAGTGCCTTCACCTACGAGCAACTGGATGCCGAGGCGTTCACTCTGGAGCTGGGCAAGGCGCGGCCGTTCGGGCAGAACGAGCTCGTCAACCTCGACAGGCTTGAAGAACGGTTGATTCATATCATCGAGGATACCGAGCCTGAAATCGACGGCTCGCTGGACGGCCTCAAGCTGTTCAGCGTCGCCCGCGAGATCATCAAGCACAGCGACAACTTCCACCTGCACCTGCCGGCGGACATCGAAAACTTCTCCGAGCTGAGCAAAGGGTACTTGTTGGCCGAGGACCTGGCGGAGATGCGCTGGGTGGTCGAGGAGGAGGGGGCGCGGATCATTTTTCCCAATCCCAGGGTCAAGAATGGCCTGCGCGCCGGCATCCTGATCGTGCCTGATTCGGGGCAGCGCCTGGGCTGAGGCCGTGGCCGCCGCTGAAAACGGCGGCAGGTTGTCGGATCCGATCGCTGATGAAAACCTTTTAATTCACCGCCTGTTCCATTTTCCCTTCCCTTGCGCGGTAATTGGCTTGCCAGTGGCGAAAGGCTGCATTTAGCATCCGGGCATGTCATTTTCGTTTGCAAGCGCCTTGAAAGCCGTCCAATCGACGCTTTCTATCGCATAAACACACTGCACCTTGCTTGCAGGACCGATATAATGCGGCCCTTTGCCGTCGTTTCGTCGACGTGTTTGCCCCCTAGGGCCGCCGTTTCCGTGGAAGAACCTATGAAAAGCGCAGAAATCCGTGAAGCCTTCCTCCGCTTCTTCGAAGAGCAGGGCCATACCCGAGTCGCCTCCAGTTCGCTGATCCCGAACAACGACCCGACCCTGCTGTTCACCAACGCTGGCATGAACCAGTTCAAGGACTGCTTCCTCGGTGCCGAGAAGCGTGCCTACACCCGCGCTGTCAGCAGCCAGAAGTGCGTGCGTGCCGGTGGCAAGCACAACGATCTGGAAAACGTCGGCTACACCGCGCGTCACCACACCTTCTTCGAAATGCTGGGCAACTTCAGCTTCGGCGACTATTTCAAGCGCGATGCGATCACCTTCGCCTGGACCTTCCTGACCTCCGACAAGTGGCTGAACCTGCCCAAGGAAAAGCTCTGGGTCACCGTCTACGCCTCCGATGACGAAGCCTACGACATCTGGACCAAGGAAGTCGGCGTGCCGGCCGAGCGCATGGTGCGCATCGGCGACAACAAAGGCGCCCCATACGCCTCCGACAACTTCTGGACCATGGGTGACACCGGCCCGTGCGGCCCTTGCACCGAGATCTTCTACGACCACGGCGCCGACATCTGGGGTGGCCCACCCGGCTCGCCGGAAGAAGACGGCGACCGCTACATCGAGATCTGGAACAACGTCTTCATGCAGTTCAACCGCACCGCCGACGGCGTGCTGCACCCGCTGCCAGCGCCGTCGGTGGATACCGGCATGGGCCTGGAGCGCATCAGTGCGGTCATGCAGCACGTGCACTCGAACTACGAGATCGACCTCTTCCAGAACCTGCTGTCTGCCGCGGCCAAGGCCATCGGCTGCAGCAACGACGGCCAGGCTTCGCTGAAAGTGGTTGCCGACCACATCCGTTCCTGCGGCTTCCTGATTGCCGACGGCGTACTGCCGTCCAACGAAGGCCGTGGCTACGTGCTGCGCCGCATCATTCGCCGCGCTTGCCGTCACGGCAACAAGCTGGGCGCCAAGGGCAGCTTCTTCTACCAGATCGTCGCTGCGCTGGCCGCCGAGATGGGCGAGGCCTTCCCCGAGCTGAAGAGCCAGCAGGCGCACATCGAGCGCGTGCTCAAGGCCGAGGAAGAACAGTTCGCCAAGACCCTGGAGCAGGGCCTGCGCATCCTCGAGCAGGACCTGGCTCAGCTCAAGGGCGACGTGGTCCCGGGCGACGTGGTGTTCAAGCTGTACGACACCTACGGTTTCCCGATGGACCTGACCGCCGACATCGCTCGCGAGCGCGAGCTGACCATCGACGAAGCCGGCTTCGAGCGTGAAATGGAAGCCCAGCGCGAGCGTGCCCGCTCTGCCAGCAGCTTCGGCATGGACTACAACAGCCTGGTCAAGATCGACAGCGCCACCGAGTTCCTCGGCTATGACGCCACCGAAGGCCAGGGCAAGATCATCGCCCTGTACAAGGACGGCCAGTCTGTCGACCAGTTGGGTGAAGGCGAGCAGGGCGTCGTGGTGCTCGACCGCACCCCGTTCTATGCCGAATCCGGTGGCCAGGTCGGCGACAGCGGCTTCCTGCAGGCCGGCGCCGCACGCTTCGACGTGCGCGACACCACCAAGACCGGCGGTGCTTTCCTGCACCACGGTGTGGTCGCCAGCGGTGCGCTGGTCATCGGCTCGCCTGTCGAGGCCAAGGTCGATGCCGACGTGCAGCACGCCACCTCGCTGAACCACTCGGCCACTCACCTGCTGCACGAAGCGCTGCGCCAGGTGCTGGGCGAGCACGTACAGCAGAAGGGCTCGCTGGTCGACAGCCAGCGCCTGCGTTTCGACTTCAGCCACTTCGAGGCGGTATCGCCTGCGCAGATCAAGGCCCTGGAAGACATCGTCAACCGTGAAGTGCGCAAGAACACCCCGGTTGAAACCGAGCTGACCGATATCGAAACCGCCAAGGCCAAGGGCGCCATGGCCCTGTTCGGCGAGAAGTACGGTGACACCGTGCGCGTTCTGAGCATGGGCGGCGATTTCTCCGTCGAGCTGTGCGGCGGTATCCACGCCAAGCGCACCGGCGATATCAGCCTGTTCAAGATCATCAGCGAAGGCGGCGTGGCCTCGGGTGTGCGCCGTATCGAAGCGGTTACCGGTGCCGCTGCGCTGGACTACCTGAACGCTGCCGAAGAGCAGGTCAAGGAAGCCGCGCAGCTGGTCAAGGGCAACCGTGACAACCTGATCGACAAGCTGTCGGCTGTGCTCGAGCGCAACCGCCAGCTGGAAAAGCAGCTCGAGCAGCTGCAGGCCAAGGCCGCCAGCGCCGCCGGGGACGATCTCTCCAATGCGGCCGTTGAGGTCAAAGGTGTCAAGGTGCTTGCCGCCCGCCTGGATGGGCAGGATGGCAAGGCACTCCTGGCGCTGGTCGATCAGCTGAAGAACAAGCTCGGCCACGCAGTGATCCTGCTGGGCAGCGAGCATGAGGGCAAGGTCGTGCTGGTGGCCGGCGTGACCAAGGACCTCTCCAGCCAACTCAAGGCTGGTGACCTGATGAAACAAGCCGCTGCGGCAGTGGGTGGCAAGGGCGGTGGCCGTCCGGACATGGCCCAGGGTGGTGGCGTCGACGTCGCTGCGCTGGACCAGGCGCTGGCGCTGGCCGTGCCGTTCGCAGAGCAGGGACTTTGAGATGAAGGGGCGGGTGGTCTAGTCATCTGCTCCTTCATGTTGGATGGTTTTTTTGAGGCCCGGTACGGGCTGAGGCACCATTGAAATGGCGTTGATCGTACAGAAATTTGGCGGCACCTCTGTCGGTTCCATCGAGCGGATCGAGCAGGTAGCCGAAAAGGTCAAGAAACACCGTGAAGCGGGCGACGACCTGGTGGTTGTGCTGTCGGCCATGAGCGGTGAAACCAATCGCCTGATCGATCTGGCCAAGCAGATCACCGATCAGCCGGTTCCGCGTGAGCTGGATGTGATCGTGTCGACCGGTGAGCAGGTCACCATTGCCCTGTTGACCATGGCCTTGATCAAGCGTGGTGTGCCAGCGGTGTCCTACACCGGCAACCAGGTGCGCATCCTCACCGACAGCGCGCACAACAAGGCGCGCATCCTGCAGATCGACGACCAGAAGATCCGTGCCGACCTCAAGGAAGGCCGCGTGGTCGTGGTGGCCGGTTTCCAGGGTGTCGACGAGCACGGCAGCATCACCACCCTCGGCCGTGGTGGCTCCGACACCACCGGCGTGGCCCTGGCGGCTGCGCTGAAGGCAGACGAGTGCCAGATCTACACCGACGTCGATGGCGTCTACACCACCGACCCGCGTGTTGTGCCGCAGGCGCAGCGCCTGGAGAAGATCACCTTCGAAGAGATGCTGGAAATGGCCAGCCTTGGTTCCAAGGTGTTGCAGATCCGCTCGGTGGAGTTCGCCGGCAAGTACAACGTTCCGCTGCGCGTGCTGCACAGCTTCAAGGAGGGTCCAGGTACCCTCATTACCATTGATGAAGAGGAATCCATGGAACAGCCGATCATTTCCGGTATCGCCTTCAACCGTGATGAGGCCAAGCTGACCATTCGTGGCGTACCGGACACCCCGGGCGTTGCCTTCAAGATCCTCGGCCCGATCAGCGCTTCGAACATCGAGGTGGACATGATCGTGCAGAACGTTTCCCACGATAACACCACCGACTTCACCTTCACCGTGCACCGCAACGAGTACGAGAAGGCCTACAGCGTGCTGGAAAACACCGCGCGTGAGATCGGTGCCCGTGAAGTGATAGGCGACACCAAGATCGCCAAGGTGTCGATCGTCGGCGTTGGCATGCGCTCCCACGCGGGCGTTGCCAGCCGCATGTTCGAAGCCCTGGCCAAGGAGAGCATCAACATCCAGATGATCTCCACCTCCGAAATCAAGGTCTCGGTGGTCATTGAAGAGAAGTACCTGGAGCTGGCCGTACGCGCGCTGCACACCGCGTTCGAACTTGACGCTCCGGCCCGACAGGGCGAGTAACGCCTTGCCTGGAGGGCGCGGCTTGGCCGCGCCCTTCGCGTTTCTGGTCGCCACGCAGGCGTTGGCCTGCCAGCGGGGCGATCATCCAGGCCATGTGCGTCGTCCGCGCTCAGGCCTGACATCCCAAGACTGTAATCCCTGAATGTTTTGCGTAAGGAGAAAGCTATGTTGATTCTGACTCGTCGGTGCGCCGAGAGCCTGATCATTGGAGACGGCGAGATCACCGTGACGGTGCTTGGCGTGAAAGGCAACCAGGTGCGTATTGGTGTCAGCGCCCCTAAAGAAGTGGCCGTTCACCGCGAAGAAATCTACCTGCGGATCAAGAAAGAGAAGGACGAGGAGCCAAGCCTTTAATTTTTTTGAAGTTTTTTTCAAAAAAAGGGTTGCAAACGAGGAAGAGCCTGTTTAATATTCGCCTCGTGTTGCGGTGAGGTGGCCGAGTGGCCGAAGGCGCTCCCCTGCTAAGGGAGTATACCTCATAAGGGTATCGGGGGTTCGAATCCCCCCTTCACCGCCATTATTTGCGTAGGGCGCTGTAAACGGTAAGAACGCTAAGTCGTTGAAGTTAAACGAAAAAGTTCTTGCAAAAATGTTTCAGCGAACTATCATGCGCGGCAAGACACGGACTCATAGCTCAGCTGGATAGAGTACTCGGCTACGAACCGAGCGGTCGCAGGTTCGAATCCTGCTGAGTCCGCCACTTTTGAAGTGGCTTTGCATGCAAGGCTGCTTCAAATCACCAGTGGTAACCTGGTCTAAAATTACCAAACGCGGACTCATAGCTCAGCTGGATAGAGTACTCGGCTACGAACCGAGCGGTCGCAGGTTCGAATCCTGCTGAGTCCGCCACTTTTTTGAAGTGGCTCTGCTTGCAAAGTCGCTTCATGCGCCAGCGGTATCTGGTTTGAAACTGCCAACCACGGACTCATAGCTCAGCTGGATAGAGTACTCGGCTACGAACCGAGCGGTCGCAGGTTCGAATCCTGCTGAGTCCGCCACTTTTGAAGTGGCTCTGCTTGCAAAGTCGCTTCATTCACCAGCGGTATCTGGTTTGAAACTGCCACCCACGGACTCATAGCTCAGCTGGATAGAGTACTCGGCTACGAACCGAGCGGTCGCAGGTTCGAATCCTGCTGAGTCCGCCATACACGATAAGAAGCCCGCTCACTTGAGCGGGCTTTTTGTTTTTCTCTTTCACTGTTTTGTCAGTGATGCCTGACTAGACTGCACAGTAACCAGCCCGACTGACTTTTGCGCGGTAGATGTGTTCTTTATCACGCGCATGCCGTCGCACAGGTGGCATCGAGCGTTGTCCCAGCTTTATCTCGCAAACGATTGTTCTGGCCGAAATTTTAAGCGATCTGACAGCTCAGGCAGTGTATGATTGCGCCCGTCAGCCCCGCCGGGGCTTGTGGAAAACCACCATGGACTTACCCAGTAGTTACTCCCTAACAAGTTTCTTACAGCTAGATCTGACTGATTGATTCTCCCGGCGTGCTCCGCTGCTGGGAGTGGAGTTCGCCTATGACTGAAGTAGAAGTAAAGAAAGCTCAAGAGAGCCTGCAGGATCGCCTGGCCCAGGTGGTCGAACTGCTGCAGCGCCAACGTGTGGTGGAAGACCTGACCCACCGTCAGGAAGGTCAGCACAACGACCTGGTTGAAAACCTCGTCCACCGTCAGAATCTGGTCGACCTGCAGCGCAAGCTGGACGACCTGCACCCTGCCGACATCGCCTACATCCTCGAAGCCTTGCCCTTGCAAGACCGTCTGACGGTCTGGCAGCTGGTGCGCTCGGACCGCGACGGCGACATCCTCCTCGAGGTTTCCGACTCTGTTCGTCAGTCGCTGATCGCCGACATGGACGATCACGAAATCCTGGCTGCCGCCAAGGAAATGGACGCCGACGAACTGGCCGACCTGGCGCCAGAGCTGCCGCGTGACGTGGTTCACGAACTGATGGAAAGCCTCGATGCCCAGCAGCGCGAGCGGGTGCGCTCGGCACTGAGTTACGACGAGGAGCAGGTCGGTGCGCTGATGGACTTCGAGATGGTCACCATCCGCGAAGACGTCAGCCTGGAAGTGGTGCTGCGTTACCTGCGCCGCCTGAAAGAGCTGCCCAACCATACCGACAAGCTGTTCGTGGTCGATTATGAAGGCATTCTCAAGGGCGTATTGCCAATCAAGCGCCTGTTGGTCAACGACCCAGAGAAGAAAGTGGCGGAGGTCATGGCGACCGACCCCGTGTCTTTCCATCCTGAGGAAGATGCCTACGACGCGGCTCAGGCCTTCGAGCGTTATGACCTGGTTTCGGCGCCAGTGGTCGACAAGGGTGATCGTCTGATCGGCCGTCTGACGATTGACGAAATGGTCGACCTGATCCGTGAGGAGAGCGAAAGCGAAGTCCTCAACATGGCCGGTTTGCGTGAAGAGGAAGACATCTTCGCCTCGGTCTGGCGTTCGCTGCGCAACCGTTGGGCCTGGCTGGCGATCAACCTGATTACCGCCTTTGTCGCCTCACGGGTGATCGGTTTGTTCGAAGGATCGATCGAGAAGCTGGTGGCGCTGGCTGCGCTGATGCCAATCGTTGCCGGTATTGGTGGCAACTCGGGCAACCAGACCATCACCATGATCGTCCGTGCCATGGCGCTGGACCAGGTGTCGCCGGGCAATACCAGCCGGCTGATGCGCAAGGAGCTGGCGGTGGGGCTGCTCAATGGCCTGGTCTGGGGTGGGGTCATCGGCGCGGTGGCCTTCTGGCTCTATGGCAGCTGGTCTCTTGGCGTGGTGATGACCGCCGCCATGACGCTGAACCTGTTGCTGGCGGCCTTCATGGGCGTGCTGATTCCCATGACCCTGACGCGCCTGGGGCGCGATCCGGCCATGGGTTCGAGCGTGATGATCACCGCCGTGACCGACAGTGGCGGCTTCTTCATCTTCCTGGGCCTGGCGACACTGTTCCTGCTCTGAGACGGATCATGCAGGAGCGGCCGTGTCGCTTTTAAGACGCAACCAAAAAAGCCAGCATACGCTGGCTTTTTCGTGTCTGCTCGCTGCCGGCCTCAGGAGGCGTCGGCGGCCATTTCCACATCGTGAGCGATGAGGGCCACCAGCGCATTCTGCTGGCGGTGTGACAGCTGGCGGAAACGTTGCAGGAGCTCGCGCTCATGCAGCGACAGCTCCGGGCTGTCCAGGCGCATGCTCAGCTCGTCGCCCAGCGCACCTTCCTGGATAAGGCTCTGCTCCAGGCGCGCGATGATCTCGGAGTTCATGCTGCGGTGATGGTTGCGCGCTACCTCGGCAATGCGCTCACGCATCCCGTCTGGCAGGCGGACGACGAACTTGTCAGCGGTGCGGCTCGAATAAATAGCCTGTTTCATTGGGCGCATATAAATTGACCGGATTTACTGGTTCAGGGGAAGCGGTTCTCAAATTGGCCGCACGGGGTGGAAGTACGACCGTGGCGACGACAAAATGTTCAACCGTCATGAATATTTGGAAGGTCATCTTGCCTCATGGTCGCCGTTTCCTTGGCGTCAATTCTGTGACAAATAGTGAGCCGGATAAAGGCTTTTTGCCAGTACCAATTATCAGAAATGAGTACTGGTTTGAAAAGTTTTACATCATCCGGCCCGTCGCACCGTCAGCCTTTTGCCGCCAAAAACCTGCAAAACGCAGCAAAGGACACAGAAAACACCTAGAATGCGCGGGTTTCCTTCCATAGAGAATAGTGGCTATGCAACATGACGCAAGCGCCCGAGATGGAGCCTCAGGCCGCCTGATATTCCTGATAGGACCCTCAGGTTCGGGAAAAGATTCCCTGATCGATGCTTCTCGCGCGCAATTGTCCGCCGCAGGGGTGGAAATTGCCCGTCGCGTTATCACGCGTTCCGCCGAGGCCAAGGGTGAAGCAGCCCATGGCGTAAGCGCGGAGCGGTTCGCGCAGATGCGCGAGGAGGGCGCCTTCGCCATGCACTGGCGGGCCAATGGCCTGGAGTACGGGATCCCGGCCCAGGTGGATCAGTGGCTGGCGCAAGGGCACTCGGTGCTGGTCAATGGTTCGCGGGCTTATCTGCCTGAAGCGCAGACGCGCTACCCTGATCTTTTGGCCGTGTGCCTGGAAGTGCAACCCGAGGTGCTGCGTGAACGCTTGCTCGCCCGTGGGCGGGAAACGCCGGGGCAGGTCGACCAGCGCCTGGCGCGCAATGCCCGGCTGAAATTGGAAGCTGCACCGTCGATCCACCACCTCGACAATTCAGGTGACCTGGCAACGGCAGTTGTGGCCCTGCTCGGTCTGCTGCGTCAGGAAAAATTGATTGCCTGAACGGCACTCAGAAAAAACCTGCGTGCAAAAAGCCCGATTCAGGCATGACAAACGGTGGCGCGCTGGTTAACATGCTCGCCGTCCCGCTGTTGCTGCATTCAGGCAGCACACATGGCTGGCGGGTTTCAGTCCCTGTAGTTTAATGGATAGAACGGGGTCCTCCTAAGACTCTGGTGCAGGTTCGATTCCTGCCGGGGACGCCATCCACGCTAAATCCCTCCCTCTTCCCCTCGTTTCCTTTGCACAAGGCCGACGTGCGCTGCGCGCGCCCGAACCGGAGCTTGCTGTCATTTCATCGAGGGTCGAAGGATGCTTGCCGCCACCTGCTTCAAGGCCAGCCAGGCGCTGCCTGTTGCCTATCAATTGCTGCTCAGCCCGCTGCGGCCGGTTGCCGCAAGGGGGAGATCATGAGCGCCATACTGGAACTGCTGGCCCGGCCTCTGCTGCCTGGCCAGCGCAGCCTGCCCTTGCTGGTCGAGGCGCCCCACGCCGGCCTGGACCTCAACGAGGCGCTGGAGCCGATCCGCGAGCTGGTCGACCGCCACTTGCTCGACGCCGGCGGCATCCTCTTTCGCGGCTTCAATGTGGGCGGCGCCGAGGCTTTCCGTAGCTTCGCCGGCGGCTTCGGCCACCCGCTGCTCAATTACGAATTCGGCTCTACCCCGCGCAGCAACGTTACCCAAGGCGTGTACACCTCCACCGAGTACCCGCCGCACCAGAAGATCCCGCTGCACAACGAACAGGCCTACACCCGTGAATGGCCGATGAAGATCTGGTTCTACAGCATGATCGCCGCCGAGAGTGGAGGGGAAACACCCATCGCCGACAGCCGCGAAGTGTTCCGCCGGATCGACCCGCGCATCCACGAACGTTTCAACCGCCATGGGCTGATGTATGTGCGCAACTTCGGCAATGGCCTGGATGTGCCTTGGGAGCAGGTGTTCAACAGTGACGACCCGGCAGTGGTGGAAGCCTACTGTCAGCGCCATGCGATCACCTGCGACTGGAAGGACGACGGCGAGTTGCGCACCCGCCAGATCTGTCAGGCCGTGGCCCGCCACCCGCGAACCGGCGAGGATGTGTGGTTCAACCAGGCGCACCTGTTCCATGTGTCCAACCTGCCGCCCGAGGTGCGCGAGAGCCTGCTGGAGGTCGTCGACGAGGAAGACCTGCCACGCAATGTCTACTACGGCGACGGTTCGCCCATCGAAGACTCGATCCTCGACGAGGTGCGCGGTGTGCTGGATGAGTGCACCATCGCTTTCCCGTGGCAGGAAGGCGATGTGCTGATGCTCGACAACATGCTCGCCGCCCACGCCCGCAGCACCTTCACCGGCAAGCGCAAGGTGATCGTGGCCATGGCTGAAGGCCACGCTGCGGGCTGAATCAGGCGGCAGGGCGGAGTCCGCCGGCACACCTTCGGGCGTACCGGCGGGTTTTACATATAGCACCTAAATGCGAGCCGTAATCATTCGTTCAACAGGTATCGCGGAGCCCAGGGCGGCTCCCATCACCGGTTCGGACGACCTATGAGCACCCTCGATCAATCCCTGAAGCTGGCGCGCCGCTTCATTGAACTGCCGCTGGAAAAACGCCGTGTCTTCTTCGCCGCCCTGCGCGACGAGCAGGTCGATTTCACCAGCTACCCCATCCCCGACTGCAGCGGCATCGCCGGCCGCGACCAGCTCTCCTATGCCCAGCAGCGCATGTGGTTCCTCTGGCAGCTGGAGCCGGGCAGCGCTGCCTACAACCTGCCAGGGGCCGTGCGCCTGCTCGGCAGGCTTGATCATCAGGCGCTTGACCTGGCCTTTGCCGACCTGGTGCAGCGCCACGAGTGCCTGCGTACCACCTTCGAGGAAGTTGACGGGCAGGTGTTGCAGCGTGTCGGTGACGGTGCGCAGGTGCAGGTCCGCCATGTCGACCTGTCCGCCCTTGATGCGGATCAGCGCCTGCAGCGAACCCGTGAAGAAGTCGCCCGCGAAGCCGGCCAGCCGTTCGACTTGCGACAAGGCCCGCTGCTGCGAGCCGCGCTGCTGCAACTGGCTGCGGATGAACATGTGCTGCTGCTGACCATGCACCACATCATTGCCGACGGCTGGTCGATGAACATCCTGATCGACGAGTTCATGCGCTGCCTGGACGCCCGCAGCGCCGGAAACCAGGCCCAATTACCGGCGCTGGCCGTGCATTACCGTGACTACGCCCTGTGGCAGCGCAGCTGGATGGAAGCCGGTGAGCAGGCCCGTCAGCTCGACTACTGGCGAGCTCAGCTGGGCGAGGAGCATGAACCCCTGGAATTGCCCACCGACCGGCCACGCCCGGCACAGCCGAGCCATGCCGGTGCGCGCCTTGAATTCGCCATCGACGCCGAGCTGCGCAGCGGCCTGAAGGCGCTGGCCCAACGTCAGGGTACGACCTTGTTCGTGGTGCTGCTGGCAGCCTTCAAAACCCTGTTGTACCGCTACAGCGGGCAGGGTGATATCCGCGTCGGAGGCCTGATCGCCAACCGCAACCGCGGTGAGGTCGAGGGACTGATCGGCTTCTTCGTCAATACCCAGGTGCTGCGCAGTCAGCTGGATGGGCAGCAGACGTTCGAGCAGCTACTGACAGCGCTGCGTCAGACTGCCCTCGGCGCCCAGGCCCACCAGGAGCTGCCATTCGATGCGCTACTGGAGGCGCTGCAGCCCAACCGCAGCCAGAGCCACAACGCGTTGTTCCAGGTCATGTACAACCATCAGCCGCTGGTCACCGACATCCAGGGCATGCGCCTGGGTTGCGGCTTGCAACTGGCGCATCTGGACGCCGAACAGAGCGTGGCCGGCGCCCGCAGCCATGCCGCTGCCAGCGACCTGATGCTGGAAACCCGCGAGGAAGGCGAACGCCTGCTGGCGGCCTTCACCTACGCCACGGATCTGTTCGATGCCGCCACCGTCGAGCGCATGGCCGGCCACTGGCGCAACCTGCTGCGCAGCGTGCTGGCCAACCCGCAATGTCGAATCGGCGAGCTGGAATTGCTCGATGCGGCTGAATCCCGCCAACTGCAGGCTTGGGCACTGCGAGCACCTGCACCTCAGGCAGCGGCGTTGGCCCACCAGCGCTTTCAGGCCCAGGCAGCGCGTACGCCCGAGGCGGTCGCGCTGGTGCTGGCTGGCGAAGGGCAGGGCGCCAGCCTGAGCTATGCCGAGCTGGAGCGTCGCAGCAACCGCCTGGCCCAGTGCCTGGTGCGGGCGGGTGTCGGCCCCGAGGTACTGGTCGGTGTGGCGCTTGAGCGTTCGCTGGACATGGGGGTTGCCCTGCTGGCGGTGCTCAAGGCCGGCGGTGCTTATGTCCCGCTGGACCCGCAAGCGCCCGGCGAACGCATCGCCCAGATGTTCGCCGACAGCGGCCTGCGTCTGCTGTTGACCCAATCGACCCTGCTGAGCCAATTGCCAGTGGCTGAGGGTATCGAGGTTCTGTGCCTGGACCAGGCACAGGGCGAGCAACCTGAGCATGCACCACAGGTATCACTGCAGCCGGGCAACCTGGCCTATGTGATCTACACCTCCGGCTCCACCGGCCGTCCCAAGGGCGTCGCCATCAGTCACGGCGCGCTGGCCGAGTTCTGCGAACTGGCCAGCGACTATTCGCGCCTGACCGCCGATGATCGCGTGCTGCAGTTCGCCACCTGCAGCTTCGACGGTTTCGTCGAGCAGTTCTACCCACCGCTGTGCGTCGGTGCCTGTGTGGTGCTGCGCGACCGCCACCTGTGGGACAGCACCCGCTTCCTGCACGCACTGCAACAGCACGGCATCACTGTCGCCGACCTGCCGGCTGCCTACTGGCACATGCTGGTGCAGGACTACGCGCGCGACACGCCACCGGCATTTGCCGCATTGCGCCAAGTGCATGTTGGCGGCGAAGCCATGGCGGTGGACGGGCTCGACCTGTGGCGCCGCGCCGGCCTGGCCGGTGTGCGCCTGCTCAATACCTATGGCCCGACCGAGGCCACGGTAGTGTCCAGCATCCACGACTGCACGGCGCTTACCTCGCGGGATGTGTCCTGGCGCGGTATCCCCATCGGCCAGGGGCTGGCCGGCCGGCGCCTGTGCATCCTCGACGGCGAGATGCAGCCCGTACCGGTTGGCGCCATTGGCGAGCTGTATATCGGTGGCCCGGGCCTGGCGCGCGGTTACCACGGCCAGCCCGCACTCAGCGCCGAACGCTTCCTGCCCGACCCCGACATGCCCGGCACACGCTTGTACCGCACGGGCGACCGTGCCCGTTTCGACGCCAATGGCGCCATCGAGTACATCGGCCGGGTCGATGATCAGGTGAAGGTGCGCGGCTTCCGTATCGAGCTTGGCGAGATCGAGATGCGCCTGCAGCAATGCCCCGGCGTTCGCGAAGCGGCGGTGCTGGCCCTGGACATGGCAGGTGGGCGGCAGCTGGTGGCCTATGCGGTCACCGACGCCGACGGCAGCGATGCCGAGGCACAGCGCCAGGCGATCCGCCAAGGCCTGCGTGCGACGCTGCCGGACTACATGGTGCCGTCGCATCTGGTGCTGCTGGACCGCCTGCCGCTGACCCCTAGCGGCAAACTCGACCGCAAGGCCCTGCCCGCGCCAGACCCGAGCCAGTTGCAGGCCGGCTTCCGTGCGCCAGTCAGCGAGCCGCAGCAACGCCTGGCGGCAATCTGGATGGAAGTCTTGCAGGTGCCCCGCGTCGGCCTCGACGACAGTTTCTTCGACCTGGGCGGGCATTCGCTGCTGGCAGCCCAGGTCATTGCCCGGATCAAGTCCGAACTGGGCGTCGCGCTGCCCATGCGCAGCCTGTTCGAACGCCCACACCTGGCTGCGCTGGCCGAAGAGCTGGAGACCCTGGGCGGTAGCGCCGACGAGGACTGGGCTGACATGGAAGCGTTCATGAATTCACTGGAGGAGGTTTGAGCATGACCCGCAACACGACGCTGCGTATCGCCGAGAAGTTCATCGGGTTGCCGCTCGAACAACGCCGCCAGTTCCTCGCCAGGCTGCGCCAGGATGGCAAGGACTTCGGCCTGCTGCCGGTCCCGGTCAGCCGCCATGGCCTTGAGGCCATTCCACTGTCCTACGCCCAGCAGCGCCTGCTGTTCCTCTGGCAGCTCGATCCGCAGAGCGCGGCCTACAACATGGCGGCCGGCCTGCGTCTGGAGGGAGAGCTGGACCAGAGCCGTTTGCAGGGCGCCTTCGACGCTCTGATCGAGCGCCACGAAGCGCTGCGCACCGTGTTCCAGGTCGATGGTGAACAGCCGCTGCAACGGGTGCTCGCGGCCGAGCCCCTGGCCCTGCGACATGTCGACCTCGGCACGGCCGACGAGGCCGAGCTGGCCCGCCAGGTGGAAGACGAAGTCGGTCGCCCGTTCGACCTGCTCAATGGCCCGCTGCTGCGGGCCAGCCTGTTCCGCCTGGGCCAGGATGAACACGTGCTGGTGGTGTGCATGCATCACATCGTTTGCGACGGTTGGTCGATGGACGTGATGGTCCGCGAATTCGTCCAGTGCTACCAGGGCGGCGCCCAGGGCTTGCCAGCGCTGCCGTTGCAGTATGCCGACTATGCCGTGTGGCAGCGTCGCTGGTTGGAAGCGGGCGAGGGCGAGCGGCAGTTGCAGCACTGGCGCGAGCAGCTGGGCGACGAACACCAGCTGCTCGACGTGGCGGCCGATTTCCCACGCCCGCCGGTGCAGAGCCTGCAGGGCGAGACGCTCAAGTTCGATTTCGGCGGGCCGCTGTCACAGCGCCTGCGCGACGCAGCCCGGGCGCAGGGGGTGACGCTGTTCATGCTGATGCTGACCGGTTACGCCGTGTTCCTCTCGCGCCATTCCGGCCAGCGCGACATCCGCATCGGCGTGCCCAACGCCAACCGCGGGCGCGAAGAGGTGGAAGGGCTGATCGGCTTCTTCGTCAACACCCAAGTGTTGCGCTGCGTGGTCGACGAGCGCCTGTCGCTGAGTGAACTGCTGGTGCAGGTGCGCGAAGCGAACTTGGCCGCCCAGGCCAATCAGGAGCTGCCCTTCGAGCAGTTGGTGGAAGTGCTCGCGCCCGAGCGCAGTCTTGGCCACAACCCGTTGTTCCAGGCCAAGTTCAACCAGAACGTCGGCGTGCAGAAGCAGACCGCGCTGCAACTGCCAGGGCTGGCCGTCAGCGAGTATCCGCTGCGCAAGGAAGGCACCCACTTCGACCTTGCCCTGGACATCACCGACGACGGCAGCCTGGTGCACGGCGAGATGACCTATGCCAGCGATCTCTACCAGCGTTCCACCATCGAAGGGTTCATCGCTGCGTTGCGTGAGCTGTTCGACACGTTGCTGACTGCGCCAGACACGCCGCTGCATACCCTGGTCAAGGCGCCTGTCGCAGAGGTTGCCAGCCACCGTGAGCAGCCGGCCCTGGTTCTGCAGCGTTGGGACGAGCAGGTGCGCCGCCAGCCCGAAGGCATCGCGGCCGCGTGTGCGGGGCAGCAGCTCAGCCATGCCGAACTGGACAGCCAAGCCAATCGCCTGGCCCATCAGCTGCGCGACCTGGGGGTCGCCACGGGAGCACCGGTCGCGGTGCTGATGGAGCGCTCGCTGGACTGGCTGGTGTGCCTGTTGGGCGTTCTCAAGGCCGGTGGCGTGTACCTGCCGCTGGACATCAAGGCGCCGGCCGAACGCCTGCAAGGCATGCTGCAGCGCAGCGGCGCGCAGGTACTGCTGTGTGATGCTGCTGAACTGCGTCAGCAGGCGTTGGCAGCGTCTGGTTGCCAGGTACAGCCCTATGCGCCAGAGCGCTGGGCCTCGCTGCCGGGTGATGCGCCAGAAACCGGGACACTGGCAGGTGCGCCAGCCTACGTGATCCACACTTCCGGCTCCACCGGCCAACCGAAGGGGGTGGTGGTCAGCCATGGCGCGCTGGCCAGCTATGTCGACGGCCTGCTGCAACGCCTGGATCTGGCCACGGACGCGAGCATGGCGCTGGTCTCCACCATCGCCGCCGACCTTGGTCACACGGTAGTGTTCGGCGCCCTGTGCTCCGGGCGCACGCTGCATGTGTTGCCAGAGACGCTGGGCTTCGACCCGGATGCCTTCGCCGCCTACATGGCCGAGCAGCGCATCGGCGTGCTGAAGATCGTCCCCAGCCACCTTAACGGCTTGCTGCAGGCGGCCAATGCTGGCGACGTGTTGCCCGAACATGCGCTGATCGTCGGTGGCGAGGCCTGCTCACCAGCGTTGTACCAGAAAGTGCGCGAGCTCAAGCCAGGCTGCCGCTTCATCAACCATTACGGCCCCAGCGAAACCACGGTCGGTGTACTGACCCATGAGCTGCAAGGTGCAGTGACCCAGGCGGTGCCGTTGGGCACTGTGCTGCCGGGGGCCAGCGTGCGGGTGCTGGACGATGTGCTCAACGGGGTGCCGGCGCGGGTCGCTGGCGAGCTGTACATTGGCGGCGACAGCCTGGCGCAAGGCTACCTGGGCCAGGCGGCTCTGACCGCCGAGCGTTTCGTGCCCGACCCGTTTGGCGCGCCGGGCACGCGCCTGTACCGCAGCGGTGACCGCGTGCGTCGCGACAGCGCGGGCTTGCTGCACTTCCTCGGGCGTGCCGACGATCAGGTGAAGATCCGTGGCTATCGTGTCGAGCCAGGAGAGGTCGGCCGCGTGCTGCGTGGCCTGGCGGGCGTGCATGACGCCGTGGTGCTGGCCGTCCCGCAAGGGGATGACGCCGCGCAGCTGCAACTGGTCGGCTGGTGTGTGCCGGGCACACCTCAGCTGAGCGTCGAGGCCCTGCGCGAGCAGTTGCAGGCGCTGCTGCCGGACTACCTGGTACCGGCCCATCTGCTGTTGCTGGGGCGCCTGCCGCTGACCGCCAACGGCAAGCTGGACCGCCGCGCCCTGCCGCAGCCGCAGGTGCAGCTCAAGCGCCATGTCGCCGCCATCACACCGCTGGAAGAGCAACTTCTGGCCATCTGGCAAGCGGTGCTCAAGCGTGACGACATCGGCGTCGAAGACAACTTCTTCGAACTCGGCGGTGACTCCATCCTCAGCCTGCAGATCATCGCCCGGGCCAAGCGCCAGGGCATCAGGCTGAGCCCGCGCCAGCTGTTCGAGAAGCAGACCATCGCCCAGCTGGCCCAGGTCGCCAAGGTGATTACTGCAGCGGCCAAGCCTGCCGCTGTTGCGCAGGTCAGTGGTGGCATGCCGCTGCTGCCGGTGCAGGCGCGCTTCTTCGAGCTGGGCCTGGATCAGCCTGGGCATTACAACCAGGCGGTCATGCTGCAGCCACGCCAGGCGCTGACGGCGAGCATCGTCGAACAGGCCCTGGCGTTGCTGGTCAACCAGCACGACGCACTGCGCCTGGCCTTCAGCAAGGTGGACGGCAGCTGGCATGCCGAGCACCGCACCGGCGCGCCTGGTGGGCTGCTCTGGCACCGCCAGGCGGCCGATGCCGCGCAGCTGCTGGCCATCGCCGAAGAGGCGCAGGGCAGTCTCGATCTCGTCCAGGGGCCGCTGCTGCGCGCCGTGCTGTGCGACCTTGCCGACGGTGGGCAGCGCCTGCTGCTGGTGATTCATCACCTCGTGGTCGACGGTGTGTCCTGGCGGGTGCTGCTGGAAGACCTGGAGCAGGCCTGCGTCGCCCTGTTGGCCGGGCGCACACCCGCACTGGCGGAGAAGGGCATGGCATTCAAGGCCTGGGCCGAGCGCTTGGTGGGCTGGGCCCAGGCGCCTGCCCGTGATGCAGAGCTGGCCTACTGGCAAGTGACTCTCGCGGGGCAGACCGGCGACCTGCCGGCAGCACGCCGCGACGCCGGGCTGCAGGTGCGTCACGCACGCACCGTGCGCTGCCGGCTGGATGCCGACACCACGCAGAGCCTGCTGCAGCAGGCTCCAGCCGCCTATCGCACACAGGTCAACGACCTGCTGCTGACTGCCCTGGCGCGGGTGCTGTGCCGCTGGACCGGGCAGGGCAGTGCGCTGGTCCAGCTGGAAGGTCACGGCCGTGAGGACCTGTTCGACGGCGTGGACCTGAGCCGCACCGTGGGTTGGTTCACCAGCCTGTTCCCGGTGGCGCTGACCCCGACCGACGACCTGAGCGGTTCGCTCAAGGCCATCAAGGAACAATTGCGTGGCGTGCCCGGGCGCGGCATCGGCCATGGCGTGCTGCGTTACCTCGGCAGCCCGGCGCAGCAGGCGGCGTTGCAAGCGCTGCCGCAAGCGCGGGTGACCTTCAACTACCTCGGCCAGTTCGACCAGGGCTTCGGCGAAGACCGGCTGTTCGCGCCCGCCCTGGAAAGCGTTGGCGCTACCCAGGCGGCCGATGCGCCATTGGGCAACTGGCTGAGCGTCAACGGCCAGGTGCTGGGCGGCGAACTGGAGCTGGGCTTCACCTTCAGCCAGGCGATGTTCGACGAGCCGGTGATCGCCAGCCTGGCCGATGACTACGCCGGTGAGCTGGCCGCGCTGGTCGCCCACTGCCTCGACCGCCAGGCCGGCGGCGCCACCCCGGCTGACTTCCCGCTGGCTGGCCTGACCCAGGCGCAGCTTGATGCGTTGCCGGTCGACCTGCGCCAGGTCGAGAACATCTACCCGCTGGCACCGATGCAGGAAGGCATGCTGTTCCACAGCCTGTACGACGGCCAAGCCAGCAGCTACGTCAACCGCCTGCGTCTGGACCTCGACGAGCTTGATTCCGAGCGCTTCATCCAGGCCTGGCAGCAGGCGCTGGACCAGCACGAATCGCTGCGTGCCGGGTTTGCCTGGGAGCAGGGCCTGGAAGCGCCACGCCAAGTGGTTCTGCGCCACGTCCAGCTGCCGGTCGAACGCTTCGACTGGGCTGGCGAGGCCGATATCGGCGCCCGCCTGGAAGCGCTGGCGCAGGCCGAGCAGGCTCGTGCCTTCGACCTTGGCCAGGCGCCGCTGCTGCGCCTGGTACTGGTGCGCACCGGGCCGCAGCGCCATCACCTGATCTACACCAGCCACCACATCCTGATGGACGGCTGGAGCAATTCGTTGCTCTTTGCCGCCGTGATGCAGGCTTATTCGGGGCAGCCTGCCGCGCTGGCGCAGGCCACCCGCAGCAACTACCTCGGCTGGTTGCAGCAGCAGGATCGCGCCGCTGCCGATGCGTTCTGGAAAGCCCAACTGCTCGACCTGGACGGCCCGACACTGCTCGGCGGCACACGCGATGCCAGTGAAGCCGGGCAGGGCGCCGTAGTGCTGGAGCTGGGCGAGGCCTTGAGCCAGGCACTGAAGCACTTTGCGCAGGCTCAGCAAGTCACCCTCAACAGCGTGCTGCAGGCTGCCTGGGCACTGCTGTTGCAGCGCCGCACCGGCCAGCGGCGGCCGTGCTTCGGCGCCACCGTGTCCGGGCGCCCGGCGGAGTTGCCGGGGATCGAGCAGCAACTGGGCCTGTTCATCAACACCCTGCCGGTGGCCGCCGAGCCGCAAGGGCAGATGCCGGTCGCCGACTGGGTGCGTGAAGTGCAGGCGCTCAACCTGCGCCTGCGCGAGTACGAGTACCTGCCGCTTTACGCCATCCAGGCAGCGGCCGGGCGCCATGGCGAGGCGTTGTTCGACAGCCTGCTGGTGTTCGAGAACTACCCGCTGGCCCAGAGCCTGTCCGACAGCAGTGCCGGGTTGCGTCTGTCTGGCCTGGACTATCAGGAATACAGCGGCTACCCGCTGACCCTGATTGCCGAAGCGCGGGATCAGATGCAGCTGACCTTCGCCTACCAGCGCCAGGTCTTAGGCGATGCGCAGGTGCAGCAAATAGCGGCCGAGCTGCGCCACTTGCTGCAAGGCTTCGCCAATGCGCCGCACGCCTTGCTGGGCAGCTTCGGGCTGGTCGACGCAGAGGCTCATTCGCGAATCGTGAAGGGTTGGAATGACACGGCACGGGACTACCCGGGCACGCCTTATGTACACCAGCTGTTCGAACAGCAAGCCGCCCGCCAACCGCAAGCGCCGGCACTGACCTTCGCCGACCGCACCTTGAGCTATGCCGAACTCAATGCCGAGGCCAACCGCCTGGCGCAGTATCTGCGCGGTCAGGGTGTCGGCCCGGACGTGCTGGTGGGCATCGCCGCCGAGCGCTCGGTGGAAATGGTCGTCGGCCTGCTGGCGATCCTCAAGGCCGGTGGCGCCTATGTGCCGCTGGACCCGGAATACCCGCAGGACCGCCTCGCCTACATGTTCGAAGACAGCGGCATCACTTTGCTGCTGACCCAGTCGCACCTGCGCGATGGCCTGCCGATCCCGGCCGGGCTGGCGGTGCTCGATCTGGACCGAGCCGAAGCCTGGGACGCGCTGGGCGCGCACAACCCGGAGGTGGCACTGCACCCGGAAAACCTGGCCTACGTCATCTACACCTCCGGCTCCACCGGCAAGCCGAAGGGCGCCGGCAACCGCCATATCGCCTTGCACAACCGCCTGGCCTGGATGCAGGAGGCCTATCAGCTCACGGCCACTGACAGCGTGCTGCAGAAAACGCCATTCAGCTTCGACGTCTCGGTGTGGGAGTTCTTCTGGCCGCTGATGGAAGGCGCACGCTTGGTCATGGCGCTGCCTGGTGACCACCGCGACCCGGCGCGCCTGGCCGAGCTGATCACCCGCGAACGGATCAGCACGCTGCACTTCGTGCCGTCGATGCTGCAAGCCTTCGTCGGCGACGAAAACGCCGCCCGCTGCACTTCGCTGCAACGCATCATCTGCTCCGGCGAAGCACTGCCGGTGGAACTGCAACGCCAGACCCTGGCGCTGCTGCCGCAGAGCGGTCTGTACAACCTGTACGGCCCGACCGAAGCGGCCATCGACGTCACCCACTGGACCTGCGTCGAGGAAGGCAAGGATGCGGTGCCGATCGGTCAGCCGATCGCCAACCTGCAGACCTACGTGCTGGACGGCGAACTGAACCCGGTCAGCCCCGGCGTGACCGGCGAGCTGTACCTGGGCGGCATCGGCCTGGCCCGTGGCTACCACCGTCGCCCATCGCTGACCGCCGAGCGCTTCGTCACCAGCCCGTTCGGCGCAGGCCTGCGGCTGTACCGCACCGGCGACCTGGCACGCCAGCGCGAAGATGGCGTGATCGAGTATGCCGGGCGCATCGACCACCAGGTGAAGATCCGCGGCCTGCGCATCGAACTGGGCGAGATCGAAGCCCGCCTGCAAGAGCTGGAGGCGGTACGCGAAGCCGTGGTGGTAGCCGGCGAAGGTCAGCTGGTGGCGTATCTGGTAGCTGAGCAGGCCGACAGCCTGGCGGCGATCAAGGCACATCTGGCCGCTGTACTACCGGACTACATGGTGCCAGCGCAGTGGGTTTTGCTCGAACAGATGCCGTTGTCGCCCAACGGCAAGCTCGACCGCAAGGCCCTGCCGAAACCGGAGCTGGGCCAGTCGCGGCGCGAGTACGTGGCGCCGCAGAACGAACTGGAGCAACGCCTGGCCGCGATCTGGCAGGAGGTGCTGCAGGTCGAGCGGGTCGGCCTCACTGACAACTTCTTCGAACTGGGCGGGCACTCGCTGCTGCTGGTGCGCCTGGTGTCCCGACTCAAGACCGAGTTTTCCGTGGAATTGCCGATTCAGGACGCCTACCTCGCCGACGACCTCGCTGCCCTGGCCGCCCTGGTGACGCGTAACGCGAGCCCGGCTGAACAAGACTACGACGCCATTTTTGACGCCTTGGACGAACTGGAGGCATTTGATGCTTAAGCAAGGGACCCAACAGGGCAATGAGCTGGTCCAGCGGATCAGCGGGCTGAACCACGACAAGCGCGTGGCCCTGTTCAAGCGCCTGCTGGAGAAAGGCGTCGATCCGGGCCGGTTGCCCATCGTGCCAATGGCTGAAGGCGAAGTGCCGCGCCTTTCCCATGCCCAGCAGCGTCAGTGGTTCCTCTGGCAGTTGGACCCGCAGAGTGCCGCCTACAACATGCCGGCAGCGCTGCGCCTGCAAGGCACGCTGAACCTTGCCGCGTTGCAGAGCAGCTTCGATGCCCTGGTGGCGCGGCACCCGCCGCTGCGCACTACCTTCGAGGCAGGTACAGGTGAGCCCCTGCAGCGAATCCACCCAGCAGGCCCGGTGGCCATCGAGCGCGTGGCCTTGCCGGGTGCCGACGACCTGGCCATTGCCGAGGCAGTGAGTCGTGAAGTGGTGCGCCCCTTCGACCTGCAGCGTGGCCCGTTGCTGCGGGTGCTGCTGCTGGAAATCGGTGCGGCGGACCGGGTGCTGGTCATCACCCAGCACCACATCGTCTCCGATGGCTGGTCAATGCAGGTCATGATCGCCGAACTGATCCAGCTCTATCAGGCTGCCTGCGAAGGTCGCGAGGCCAGGCTCCCGGCATTGGCCATCCAGTACGCCGACTTCGCCGCCTGGCAGCGCCAACTGCTTGAGGCGGGCGAGGGGCCGCGTCAGCTGTCCTACTGGACCGAGCAGCTGAACAATGCCCCTGCGGTGCTGGAGCTGCCCACCGACCGGCCACGTCCGGGCGTACCCAGCCAGCGTGGCCAGGCAGTGACCGGCACGCTGGACGCGCCGTTGCGCCAACGCCTGGTGGCCCTGGCACAGGCGCACGGCTGCACATTGTCGATGGTGCTGCTGGCGTCGTTTCAGCTGCTGCTGCGCCGCTACAGCGGCCAGAGCGATGTGTGCTTAGGCATGCCGTCGGCGGGGCGCAACCGGCCGGAGGTGGAGCCCCTGACCGGCTTCTTCGTCAACACCCTGGTGTTGCGCGGCCGGCTTGAAGATGACCTGAGCACCGCGCAGTTACTGCAGCACACCCGCACCACCTTGCTTGCCGCCCAGTCCAACCAGGACCTGCCGTTCGAAGCGCTGGTCGATAGCCTGGTGGCGCACCGCGACCTCAGCCACAACCCGTTGTTCCAGGTCATGTTCAACCACCAGGTGATGGGCGATGGCCTGGGCGCCACGGCGCTTGCCGGCCTGTCGCTGAGCCTACTGCCGGCACCGACCTCACAGGCCAAGTTCGACCTGGCGCTGGACACCCAGGAGCATGGCGGCCAGCTCAGTGCCAGCCTCAGCTACGCCACCGACCTGTTCGATACCGCTACCGCCGAGAAGATGTTCGCGCACTGGCAGAACCTGTTGCGGCGCATGAGCACCGAGCCCGCCAAGCCGATCGCCGAGTTGTGCATGCTCAGCGAAGACGAGCGCCATTGGCAGCTTGTGGCCTTGAATCCAGGCCTCGGCCAGCCGGCCGAAACGCGCACCGTGCATAGCCTGATCCAGCAACAGGCCCAACTGCGCCCGACCGCCCCGGCCCTGATCGTGGCAGGCAGGCAGCTTGACTACCAGCAGCTCAACCAGTGGGCCAACCGGCTGGCGGCGCGCCTGCATGAAGCGGGCGTAGGCCCGGAAGTGCGCGTGGGGATCGCGCTGGAGCGCTCCGTCGAAATGCTGGTCGGGTTGCTGGCCGTGCTCAAGGCGGGCGGTGCCTATGTGCCGCTGGACCCGACCCACCCGCATGAGCGGTTACGCTACATGCTCGAGGACAGCGGCGTTGCCCTGGTGCTGGTCCAGCCACATCTGCTGGCCGAATTGCCGCTACCGGCGGGCGTCGAGGTCTTGTCGGTGAGCGCTGATGGCGCCGAATTGCAAGGCTACCCCGCGCACGATGCCCACTTCCCGGTGGCAGCGGACAACCTGGCCTATCTGATCTACACCTCTGGCTCTACCGGCCGGCCAAAGGGGGTGGCGGTCACCCATGGCCCGCTGGCCATGCACTGCCTGGCGATTGCCGAACGCTACGGCATGACGCCTGAAGATCGCGAGCTGCAGTTTGCCTCGATCAACTTCGACGGCGCCCACGAGCGCTGGCTGGTGCCGCTGGTTTCCGGTTCGATGCTGATGCTACGCGACAACGATGCCTGGGATGTCGAGCGCAGCGCACGCGAGATTGCCGAGCATGGCATCACCATCACCTGCTTCACCCCAAGCTACCTGCAGCAATTGGCCGAGCATCTGGGCGATGATGGGGCAGGCTTGCCCATCCGTTCCTACACCGTGGGCGGGGAAGGCACCAGCCGCGCCACCTTCCAGCAAATCCAGCAGGTGTTGCGCCCGCCGCGCATCATCAATGGCTATGGCCCGACCGAGACCGTGATTACGCCGCTGCTGTGGGCGGCCCACCTGGACAGCAGCTTCGATGCGCAGTACATGCCGGTGGGCACTCCGGTCGGTGCGCGCTCGGCCTATGTGCTGGGCAGCGATCTGCAACTGTTGCCGGCGGGCGTGCCCGGCGAGCTGTATATCGGCGGTGAGGGGCTGGCACGCGGCTATCACCAGCGCCCGGGCTTGACCGCCGAGCGCTTCGTCGCCGACCCGTTCGGGCCACCGGGTGGCCGCCTTTATCGAACCGGCGACCTGGTGCGCCTGCGCCAAGATGGCGTGGTCGAATACCTTGGCCGGGTCGATCACCAGGTCAAGGTGCGTGGCTTCCGCATCGAACTGGGCGAGGTGGAATCGTGCCTGATGGGCATGGGGGAAGTGCGCGAGGCGGTGGTCGCCGTGGCAGGCGAAGGGCGAGGTTCGCGCCTGGCGGCCTACCTGGTGCTGGCGCCGGAGATGCAGTGGGATGCCGCGTTGCGTGGCCAGGTGCTCGCCCGGCTGCGCCAGGCCTTGCCCGAGTACATGGTGCCCGCGCATTTGCTGGTGCTGCCGGCCATGCCATTGAACCCCAACGGCAAGCTCGACCGGCATGCCTTGCCAGCCCCGGTGCTGGACCGTTCCGAGCACTATCGGGCGCCGGTCACGCCGCTGGAAGTGAGCCTGGCGAAGCTCTGGGGTGAGCTGCTGGAAGTGGAAGAGGTCGGGCTCGATGACAGTTTCTTCGAACTGGGCGGCAACTCGCTGCTGGCCATGGAGCTGGTGCGCCGGGTGCGGTTGGCAGCGTTGGACGGCTTCACCATGACCCTTCGCGATCTGATGACCACGCCGCGTATTGGCGAATTGGTCGGGCGCCTGCAAAGCGCTGCCAGCCAGGCCCCGGTACTCTTGCTGAACACCCCGGCGCAGGGCGCCACACCGCTGTTCTGCCTGCACGGCGTGCATGGCTCGGTGTTCGATTACCTGCCGCTGGCCAGGCGGCTGCAGCCGCAGTGGGCGGTGCATGGGATCCAGTGCCGGATGCTGTTCAATGCCGCCTGGGTCGACGTGGATGTCGAATCCATGGCCGCCGACTACTGTGATTACATCCGCGCCGTGCAGCCGCAGGGGCCGTATTTCCTGCTCGGTTGGTCGCTGGGTGGCGCCTTGGCGTTGCAGGTGGCCAGCGAGCTGGAGGCCCAGGGGCAGGTGGTGGCCTTCGTCGGGCTCCTGGACAGCTACTTGCCACAGGCCGATCAACAACAGCAATGGGATGAGCGCTTGCTGAGCCTGCTGCTGTCGCTGGGGGCCGATGAGGACGCCAGCCGCGCGCTGTGTAGCGGATGGCAAGGGCCTGAAAAGGATGAGCGGCTGCTGTCAAGTGAGCCAATGGAGGCGGTGCTGGGCAACTTGTCGGCAACCGTGGTGGCCGATCTCGCCATTGGCGAGCGGGTGGCCTTCGTGCGTACCACGCTGCAGCTGGACCGGGTCGCGATGGCCATGAAGGGTTTGCCAGTCACTCGGATGAAGCCGACCTGCTGGTGGGCGGCAGGGCGCGAAGCGACGGCGCAGGCGAGCCTTGATGTTCACTACGGCACGATGCTGCGGCACCTGAACAGCGATCGTGGCCATTTTGACCTGCCGCAGGATGCGCAGTTGATCGAGACGGTGGCCGGGCAGCTGGAGAGTATCGGCGTCGTACGCCAGGCGGCACTCTTAGAAGTCTGAGTAAGTTACGTGGTATTGCGCACTGCTATCCCAGGCACGACCGCTGAATGCAATTTTCTTGACGCCATTTTCCCATCTCCCTAAGATCCGCTATCAATGATGGCAAAATGACACATACAAGGAAGTTACATGCGGTTTCACCACCTCGCGATGAGGTTGTGCTTGATGGCCCTGGGGCTGTGCGCAGCTGAAAGCACCTTTGCGGCTACGCCGGGCGAACAAGATCTGATTCGCGATCGTCAGGACCGTCTGCTGCAAGAGCAGCAGCGTCGCCTCGATGAACTGCGCGACCTGCCAGGCCGCCAAACGTCGCAGCCCTCCGCGCCGGCGGCCGCTGATTCACGCTGTTTCCCCGTCGATACGATTCAGGTCAAAGGTGCCGACAGCCTGTCCCAGGCCGAGCGCGAGCGCCTGGTACAGCCTTGGGTCGGCCAGTGCCTGGGCGTTGTGCAGCTCAACGCCTTGCTCAAGGCCATCACCGATCAGTATCTGTCAATCGGCCAGGTCACCAGCCGTGCCTACCTGCCGCAACAGGATCTGACCACCCGCCACCTTCTAGTACAGGTAGTGGAAGGGCGCCTGGAAAGCCTGAAGAGTAGCGATGGCAGTGGGCTCTCGGCACGCGAATTGGCCATGACCTTTCTTGGCACGGTCGGTGAGCGGCTCAACCTGCGGGACATCGAGCAGATGGTCGATCAGCTCAACCGCCTGCCGTCCAACCAGGCGAAGATGGAATTGATGCCTGGAAATACCGTAGGCGGCAGCACCGTCGATGTACGTAACACCCCGGCCAAGCCTTGGCGCGCCAATCTGTCACGTAACAACGAAGGGCAGCGCGCCACCGGCGAACAGCAATGGGGTTATGGCCTGGAGTGGGACAGCCCGCTGGGCCTGGCCGACCAGTTGCTGGTCCGTGGTGGCCATGACGCCGTGAGCGACCATCAGCACACCTCCCACAGCGAGATGCTCAACTACAACCTGCCCTGGGGCTGGTGGAACTTCAACTATGCCTACAGCCAGAGCGCCTACCGTTCCCAGGCCATGGCCAACAACTTTGCCTTCAAACAGACCGGTGATACCCAGAACCATCAGTTTCGCGCCGAGCGGGTGATCTACCGAGACAGCGTTTCGAAGACCGCATTGAATACCGGCCTGGCCTACTTGCGCTCGAACAACTTCATCGAAGACAGCCGCCTGAAGAACAGCAGTAACCGGCTCAGCGAAGCGCAGTTCGGCATCAACCATGGCCGGCGCATCGGGACTGCGTTCGTCAACCTCGACCTGGGGATGCAGCAAGGCATCGGTGCCTTCGGTGCCCAGCCCCGGCAGACGGACGCCCCCGGCGACCCAGACGCGCGCTACCGCAAATACACCCTCACCCTCAGCTACCTGCAGCCGTTTGCATTGTGGAATGAACGCCTGAGCTTCAGCAGCCTGTTCACCGGGCAGCGCAGCGAGGACCCGCTGTTCAGCCCGCAGCGCATGAGCCTGGGCGGGCTGTCTTCGGTGCGTGGCTACAAGGACCAGTTCCTGACCGGTGACAGTGGTGGCTATTGGCGCAACGACCTGCGCTGGAGCCGCCCGATACAGCTTGAGTGGTTGCGCCCGCTGCTCGCCGAGTATGGCGCCAGCGTCGGTTACGACCAAGGCGTGATTCGCCACGACCGCTTCAGTGGCGACCAGCACGGCCGCGTCTCCAGCCATTCCCTGGAGCTGTTCGCCCGCGGCCAGCACCTGGCCGCCAGCGTCACCTTTGCCCATTCACTCGAACGCCCGGATGCGATCACCGAGCACGAGTCACCCATCTACTTCCGGCTGGACCTGCTGCTGTAAGCACCGCCGCTGCTGACCTGAGGTTGTTACATGGACGTACGCCAATTCGCCTTCCTGGTTCGCCTGCCCTCTGCCGCCGTGCAAGCACGCGACACGTTCTGTGGCATACCTAAGCGTGCGCTGGCGTTGCTGCTGGCCAACGTCATGTTCTGGCAGCCGCTGTGGGCCCAGGCCGAAGGTATCGCGGTCAGCGCGCCAGGCACCGGACTGGCGCAGGCAGGCAATGGCGTACCGATCGTCAACATCGCCGCACCCAATGGCAACGGCCTGTCGCACAACCAGTTCAAGGACTACAACGTCGGTACCCAGGGCCTGATCCTCAATAACGCGACGGAGCGCACGCAGAGTACCCAGCTGGGAGGCATCATCGTCGGCAACCCGAATCTGTCCGGTCGTGCCGCCGATATCATCCTCAATGAGGTCAATGGCGCCAACCCCAGTCAGCTGCGCGGTTACACCGAAGTGGCAGGCAAGTCCGCGCACGTCATCGTTGCCAACCCCCATGGCATCAGCTGCGATGGCTGCGGCTTCATCAATACCCCAAAAGTGACCCTGAGTACTGGCAAGCCGGTGATCGAGAACGGTCAGCTGAGCCGTTACCAGGTCGATCAGGGGGCTATCGCGATTCAGGGCGCGGGGCTCAACGCGAGCAATGTCGACCAGTTCGAAATCATCACCCGGGCGGCGCAGGTCAATGCGCAGATCCAGGCGAAGAAACTGGCTATCGTCGCCGGGCGCAACGATGTCGATGCCCGCACGCTGACGGCCACCGCGCGGGCGGCCGATAGCAGCACGGCGCCGCAGCTGGCGATCGACTCATCGGCCCTTGGCGGCATGTACGTCGATACCATTCGCCTGGTCGGCACCGAGGCCGGCGTAGGGGTGAAACTGGCTGGCGACATGATTGCCGGGGGTGATATCCAGATCGATGCCAATGGCCAGTTGAACCTCGGCCAGGTGTCCGCCGGCGGCTCGCTCGCTGCCAAGGCACAGGGTGTCGATGCCCAGGGGACGGTGTATGCGGGCAAGGACCTGGCCATCAGCGCCCAGGGCGAGCTGCGCACCCAGCGCAATCTGGCCGCGCGTGACAGCGTGCGCCTCGACAGCACGGGGCGGGTGCTCAACCAGGGCGTCATCGAAGCCGGGATCAACGCCGACAACAGCCGCAACAGCCAAGGTGATGTGCGCATTAGTGCCCAGTCGCTGGACAACACTGGCCATACCCTGGTCGCCAGCCGGGACGTTGCGGTCACGGCCAGCGAACTGGCCAACCAGGGGGGCACCCTGAGCGCCGGGCGCAATGCCCAGCTTGAGGTCACCCGGGTCGACAACCAGAACCACGGGCGTGTGCTTGCTGGCGCCAACCTTGGCGTCAACAGCCAGAGCCTGCTCAACGGGCAGGGCGGGCTGTTGAGCAGCAGTGGTGCATTAAGTGTCAGCAGCACCAGCCTGATCAACCGCAATGGCGAATTGTCGGGCCTGGGGCAAGTCACCCTGCACGTGGCAACGCTGGACAATGTCGCCGGCCTGGTGGCAGCCGGGCAAGCGCTCGACCTGTATGCCGCAGGCCTGCTCGACAACCGCAGCGCTGGCCAGCTCACCAGCAAACAGCGCCTGACGGCCAGCGTCGGCAGCCTTGATCAGCAGGGCGGCGGGCGCCTGGTCAGCGAGGGTGACCTAAGCCTCGACCTGCGCCGCGGACTGTTGGACAACCGCGGTGGTGTGATCAACGCCAGCGGGCAGCTGACCCTGAGCAACCTCGATGACGTCGATAACCGTCAGGGTGAAATCGCCAGCCAGCGTGCCTTCAACGTCAGGGCAAGCAGCCTCGACAACGGTGCTGGCAAACTGTTGAGTGACCAGAGCCTGACCCTGAGCATTGCCCGCACCCTCAGCAACAGCGCGGGGCTGATCGCCGCCAGTGGCTTGTGGCTCGACACCGCCAGCTTGCTCAACGACCAGCAAGGCATGATCAGTAGCCAGGCAGGCTTGGATGCCCGTGTCAGTGGCGCCCTGAACAACCACGACGGCAACCTGACCGCGCAGGGTGACATGCGGATCGCGGTCGGCAGCCTGGACAACAGTGCCGGCCGCCTGCACGGCCAGGCCGGTGTCAGCCTGGACCTCAACCATGGCAGCTGGAACAACCAGGGCGGCCTTGTCACCGCACCGGGCTCGCTGCAACTGCTCAACCTCGCCTCGGTGAACAACCAGGGCGGCGAAGTCTCCAGCGTGCGCAGTTTCGAACTGCGAGCCGCCCAACTGGACAACCGCGCTGGCAAGCTCAAAAGCGAGGGTGACCTGGGCCTTGTAGCCACAGCTGGGCTGGATAACCGTGGCGGTGAGGTGGTGGGCACAAACCTCGGCCTCGACGTGGGGGCGCTGGATAACCAAGGCGGCCGGATCCAGGCCACCGACCGCTTGCAGCTGAACGCCGCCCGTGTCGATAACCGTAGCGGCATCCTGGCCAGCGGCGTAAACGTGGCGCTGACCGCCGGTGAGCTCGATAACCGTTTCGGCAAACTCACCAGCGGCGGCGACCTGACAGCGGCCTTGGCAGGCGACCTGCTCAACCAGAGTGGCCTGTTCAGCGCCGGTGCCAATCTGCAACTGAGCGGCGCCAACCTGGTCAACCAGCAGGGCGAGTTGGCCGCCGGGGCTACTTTGCAACTGCGTGCCGCGCACCTGGATAACCGCAACGCCGGGCGTGTCCACGGCCAGAATGTGCAAGCCAGCGTCAGCGGGCTGGCGCAGGCCGGTGGCGGGCAGCTCTACAGCCAGAACGACCTGGTCCTGGACTTGAATCACGGTCACTTGAACAATCAAGGCGGCCTGCTCAACGCCCCGGGGCAGTTGCTGCTGCGCAACCTGAACAGTGTCGATAACCAGGGCGGCGAGATCTCCAGCCGCCAAACCTTCACCGTGGAGGCCAGCAGCCTGGACAACCGGGGCGGCAAATTGCTCGGCGAGCAACTGCTGACCCTGCGTATCGCCAGGGCCATGGACAACGCGGCCGGGCTGGTTTCTGCGGCGCGGCTGGACGCACAGCTGGGTAGCCTCGGCAACAGCCGAGGCAAGCTGAACATACGCGATGACGTGACACTGGCCGTTGAGGGTACGCTGAGCAACGCCGATGGCGAACTGCAGGCCGCAGAAGGCCTGATTACCGCTGCCACGCTGGACAACCGCAACGGTCGAATCCAGGCAGACCGAAATTTGAAACTCACCAGCGCAGGAGAGGTGCACAACGGGACAGGTCATCTCAGTGCCGGGGACCAGCTTTCCCTGCGGGGCGCACAACTGGATAACCAGCAGGGTGCGGTGTTCGCAGGCAACCATCTCGGGCTAATGCTCGACGGCACGCTGAGCAACGCCAACGGCACGCTTCGCGGCGAGCGCAGCCTCGACCTGCAAGCCGGGGTATTGGATAACAGTAGCGGCGGCCTGGTCAGCAGTGGCGAACAGCTCGATGCCAGGCTGGGCGCTCTTGACCAGCACGGTGACGGGCAATTGCTCAGCCAGGGCGCACTCACCCTCGACCTGAACCAGGGGCACCTCGACAATCAGGGTGGGCGGTTGAATGCAACCGGTCGCCTGCTGCTGAACAATGTCGCGTCGGTCGATAACCGCGGTGGCGAAATTTCCAGCAACCTCGGTTTCTTGCTGGTCACCGGTGCACTGGACAACGGCGGTGGCAAGCTGCTCAGCGAGCAGGGGCTGACCTTACGTATCGCCCGTGTACTGGAAAACACCAAAGGCCTGGTTTCGGCAGCCCGGCTGGATATCCGCGCGGGTGCCTTGTTCAACCAGGCCGGTAGCATCAGCAGCAGTGGCGCGCTTGCGCTGCAAGCAGAGGGTGGCGTTGACAACCAGGGCGGCCAGCTGCTGGCCGGTGAGGCGGTGATCAGCGTCGGCGCGCTGGACAACCGCCAAGGCCTAGTCCAGAGCGACCATCAGCTGACCCTCAACAGCCTCGGCGCCGTGGATAACCGCCAAGGTGCGCTCTACGCCAGGCAAGCGGCCGAACTCGACGCCGCCAGCCTGGATAACCGCGCAGGCAAACTCAGCAGTGACAGCCGCCTGGCCGCACGCATCAGCGCCCAACTGCTCAACCAGGCCGGCCTGATCGACAGCGCGGGCGGCCTGCTCCTCAGCGCGGGCGTCACCGACAACAGCCTGGGTGGCAGCATTCATAGCAGCGGGCAGCTGGAGGCTTCGGTCGCCAGCCTGGACCAGCATGATGGTGGCCGGCTCTATGGTCAGGCGGGTGTCACCCTCGACTTGAACAATGGCTACTTGAACAACCAGGGTGGGCTGATCAACGCGCCAGGCCAGTTGCTGCTGAAGCAGCTCGCCAGCGTCAGCAACCAGGGCGGCGAAATTTCCAGTAGCCAGGCTTTCGAATTGGCCGCCACCGAGCTGCTCAACGGCGGCAAGGTCCTCAGCGAGCAGGGCCTGACCCTGCGTATCGCCCAGGCCTTGGACAACACCCTGGGGCAGGTCAAGGCCGCTTCACTGGATGTTCGCGCGAGCAGCTTGGTGAACCGCGAAGGCAGCCTGGAGGCCCGCGAGGGTCTTGAGCTGGCCGTGGATAGCCTGCTGAACAACCAGCAAGGGCGCGTTCTGGGTGGCGACGTTGCGCTGACCAGCGTCGAGCTGAACAACAGCGCCGGCCTGGTCCAGGCCGACACGCGCCTGAACCTGCGCCAGACCGGTGCGGTCAGCAACCGTACAGGCCAGTTGCTGGCCGGCGAAGCGCTGAGCCTGGAGGCAGCCAGCCTCGATAACGGTCAGGGGCGTGCTGCCAGCGATGGCTCGATGGCGCTGGCCGTTAGCGGGCAGTTGCTGAACCAGGGGGGAGTGCTGGGTGCCGTCGGGGCCCTGCAATTGCGCGCCGACAGCTTGTTCAACAACGCTGCCGGGCGAATCACCGGCAAGCATGACATCGACGTCGAAGCCCGCCAGTTCGATAACCGCGTTGGCAACGTGGTCGCTACCGGGCAATTGCGGGTGCAAAGCCACGCGCTGGACAACCGTCAGGCCGGCCTGCTCAATGCCGGCAACGGCATGACACTCTCGGTCGAGCGGCTCGACAACCGTGCGGGCCAGATCGCCAGTGTTGCCGACCTGGACATCAACGGCGAGTCCCTGGACAACAGTGGCGCTGGCCAGGTCGTCGCCAACGGCAACCTGCAACTGACCCTGTCGCGTCTGGACAACCAGGCCAAGGGCATCATCTCCGGTCAACGGGCCGTCACCCTCGTTGCCGGGCAGATGGACAACAGCGCCCAAGGCAGCCTGTATGGCAAGAGCGGCGTTTCACTGCTGCTGCAGGGTGGTGGTTCGAGTGGGCAACTGAACAACCGCCAGGGCGCGATTCGCAGCGATGCCGACCTGCGCCTCACTACGGCACAGGGCATCGGCAACCAGGGGGGCGAGCTGCTTGCTGCCGGTGCCCTGGCGCTTTCCAGCCTCAGCCTCGACAACACGGCCGGGCGCATCGCCGCCAATGGCTCGATGACGTTGGGCACTGGTGCTTTCAACAACCAGGCCGGGCGCCTCATCAGCCTCGATCAGCTCGACCTGAAAGCCGGGCAAGTAGATAACCTGGGCGGCACGATTGCCAGCGTCAAGACGCTTATGGCTTCGTTGCACGGCCTGGACCAACGCGGTGGCGGCGAGCTGTACAGCAACAGCGCCCTGACCCTGGACCTGAACCAGGGCCTGCTGAACAACAGTGGTGGCCTGATCAACGCGCCGGGGCCATTGGTGCTGCGCAACCTTTCCACAGTCATCAACCGAGGCGGCGAGATCTCCAGCGAGCGGGGTTTCGGCCTGCTGGCCGACAGCCTCGACAACAGTGACGGCGGCCTGCTCAGCGACCAGGCCATCGATCTGGACATCCGTCAGGCGTTGCTCAACGTCGGCGGCCAGATCACCGCCAACGGCCTGACGGCCAAGGCCGCCAACCTGGACAACAGCAATGGCCTGTTAAGCAGTGGCGCCAACCTCGATCTAGCGATCACCGGCGCCTTGCTCAACGCGGCCGGCGAAATCTCCGCCGCTGGCGGCAACAAGGTCGTAGTCCAGTCCCTGAGCAACGACCGTGGCCAGGTCATGGGCGATGTTGCCCTCGACCTGCAGGTGGGCGGCGCACTGTCCAACCAGGGCGGTACCTTGGGTGCCGGGCGCGAGCTGCAGGTCACTGCCGGCAGCCTGGACAACAGTGGCAATGGCAGCCTGGTCAGCGACGGCAGACTGGGGCTGAGCGTTTCAGGCCTGCTTGATAACCAGAACGGTGGCAGCGTGCTCGCCAAGGGCGCCATGGCGCTGCAAGTCGAGCGCCTCGACAACCGTGGCGGCCGGCTCGCCGGGCAGAACGCCCTGACCTTCAGGGGCACGTCGCTGGATAACCGTGGCGGGGTCGTGCGCGCCAACCAGAACATGCAGTTGCACCTGGCGCAGCTGGACAACCGCACAGGCCTGATCAGCGGCGTGCAGGCGCTGGACCTCGATATCGGTGAGCTGCTCAATCAGGGCGGCCTGGTCAGCGCCAGCGGTGGGCTGGGGCTCAGGGCCGATTCGGTCGGCAACGGCAAGGGGCGTATCGCCAGCCAGGGTGACCTGTTGGCGAGTATTGGCTTGCTTGAGCAGCAGGGCGGCGAGCTGGTGGCCGAGGGCGAACTGAGCCTGACCGGCGACCAGCTGGACAACAGCGCGGGTGGCTTGGTCGGCAGCCGCAAGGCACTGCGCCTGCAGGTGCAGTCGGTGAACAACCAGAGCGGGGAAATCTCCAGCCAGCAGCAGGTCACGCTCGGCGTCACACAACTGGACAACAGCGCGGGCAAGCTGCTGGCGGGCACTTCGCTGGAAATGACCGTGGCTCGGCTGGTCAACCAGGCCCGTGGCCTGGTGTTCGCCCGCGACATCAACCTGGCCGCTGCCCGCCTGGACAACGCCCAGGGTACCCTCGCTGCGCAGCAATCGTTGCAGGTTCGCCTTGCCGTACAAGGGGCTGGGGCGCTTGAGGCTGGCCTCGACAACCGCCAGGGTCACCTCAGCAGCGAGGGCACCCTGAGTCTCGACGGGCAGCTGCTGGACAACCGCGCGGGCAGTATCTCAAGCGCCGGCCAGCTGGTGCTGAACGGTGCGGCCGGGTTGCTCAACCAGGGCGGCGTGCTGGAGAGTGGGCAGGGGCTTAGCCTCACCAGTGCCAGCCTGGACAACAGCGAGGGCCTGATCAAAGGCCAGGGCAATACCACCGTGGTTACCGGGCGCCTGGATAACAACCAGGGCGGCCGGCTCCTCAGCAGTGCGGACCTGATCCTGAACGCCGGCCAGGTCAGTAATGGTGGGCGCATAGCCAGCAACGGCGTGCTCGACGCCCGCGTCACCGGCCTGGTCCAGGACCAGGGCGAGCTGTTCAGCAATCGCCAACTGACCTTGGACCTGAACCAAGGCGCGCTGATCAATGGTGGCTTGATCAACGCTCCGACCCTGACCCTTAAGAACCTGGGTACGGTGACCAATCAGGGTGGCGAAATCTCCAGCCAGGGCGCGCTCGACCTTGCCGCCCGCAGCTTCGACAACAGTGATGGCAAGCTGGTCAGCAACCAGCACTTGGCCTTGCGCGTCGACCAGGCGCTGGGCAATCGCAATGGTCGCATCAGCGGTGCGCAACTGGCGCTGGGCAGCCAGCGCCTGGACAACAGCGACGGCCTGATCAGCACCCGTGGTGCGTTGTCAGTCCATGCTGGCGAGTCGTTGCTGAACCGCCGCGGCACCCTGATTGCCGATAATGTGCTCACGCTCGACAGCGACAACCTCGACAACGGCCAAGGCCAGATCGCCGGCAAGGCACTGGTCGAGCTGAAGGCCGGTACCCTCGACAATCAGGGTGGCCAACTGGTCGGCACCGATCGCGTCAGCGTCGCCGCGAGCCGCCTGGACAACCGCAGTGGGTTGATCGGCGCTACCCAGGCGCTGGACCTCGCCGTCGACACCCTGGACAACCGTGCAGGCGAGCTGACCAGCAACAGCGACCTCACCCTCACCGGGCAGTATCTGGACAACAGTGACGATGGTGTTCTGTTCGCAGGCGGCAAGCTGACGCTGGCGATGCTGCAGGTGCTCAACCGTACCCGTGGCCAACTGCACGGGCAGGCCGTGGACTTGAGCGGTGCCAGCCTGGACAACAGCGGTGGGGCGATCTTCTCGCAGCGGCCACTGGTGCTGAATTTCAGCGGCGAACTGAGCAACCGACAGGGCACGCTGAGCAGTGAGTCGACGCTGGTGGTCAGCGCGAACAGCCTCGACAACCAGGGCGGCAGCCTGGGCAGTGCCGACGATCTGACTTTGACCGTGGCCGGGGCGCTCGACAACAGCGACGGCGAACTGCTTACCGATGCTCGCCTGCACCTGCGCAGTGCCAGCCTGGTCAACGACCAGGGTAGCATCAGTGCCAAAGGCGCGGTCAGTGTGGGGACCGGTGCGGTGAGCAATCGGGGCGGCAAGCTCAACAGCGCGCAGACCCTCGACCTGAACGCCGGGCAGGTGATCAACGGTGGCAGCATCGGCAGCCTCGGCGCGCTGACCGCCACGGTCACCGGGCTCGATCAGCAGGGTGGCAAACTGTCGGGCAATACCAGCCTCAGCCTCGACCTCCAGGGCGGCAAGCTGGACAACCAGGGTGGCCTGATCAACAGCGCCGGCCCATTGCAACTGAGCAACCTGGCCGATGTCAGTAACCGCGCGGGCGAGATCTCCAGCGCCCAGGCCTTCACCCTCGCTGCCCGTAGCCTGGACAACGATGGCGGTCGTGTACTCGCCAGCCAGGGCCTGAACCTGGTCATCGCTCAGACCCTGAGCAACCTCAAGGGCCTGGTCGGTGCCGCCAGCCTGGGCGTCAGCGCAGGCGCGGTGGACAACCGTGGGGGAACCTTCAACAGCCGCAGCGACTTGTTGCTGGGCAGCAGTGGCCTGCTCGACAACGGTCAGCAGGGCCTCATCAGCGCGGCAGGCCTGCTGACCCTGAACAGCGACAGGCTGAGCAATCAGGGCGGGGCGCTTCTGGCGGGCCAAGGCCTGTCGCTGACATCGCGCGCCGTGAACAACAGCGCGGCTGGCCTGATCAACGGCCAGACGGGTGTGAGCATCAACGCCGACAGTGTCGACAACAGTGGGGGCGAGATCTCTGCCACACAGGACCTGGCGCTGACCGCCAGTAACCTGATCAACGCCAGCGGCAAACTGATTGGCGCACGGCAGCTGGTGCTTTCCGCCGCCAGCGTCAACAACCAGGGCGGCCTGTTGTCCGGTTGGCAGGGGCTGAGCCTCAAAGGCGGCAGCCTCGACAACCGTAACCTCGGCACACTCTCCAGTCGCCAGGGTGCCCTGGATGTGCAACTCACCGGTGCCTTGCTCAATGGCGGGGACGGTGCCCTGGTAAGCCAGGGGCGCATGGACGTCGATGCGGCTAGCCTCGATAACAGCGGCGGTGTGCTGTCCAGTGGCGCAGCCTTGCAACTGAACACGGCCACCCTGGCCAACCTGGGCGGCAGCATCGATGCCCAGCAGTTGCTGAGTGTCAACGGCAGTGACCTGGACAACCGTGGTGGCCGCATCGCCGGTAATGGCAGCCTGCTGCTCGACCTGCGTGGCAACCTCGACAACAGCGGCGGCACCCTGGTCGGCGCCGAGGCGCTGCAGCTGGTGCAGGCCCGGCAGGTGCTCAACCATGGCGGCAAGATCATCAGCCGCAGCGGGCTGACGCTCAATGCCGGCAGCCTCGACAACGGCCAGCTGGGTACCTTGGCGGCCAAGGAGCAGGTCAAGGTCAATGTCGCATCGACCCTGCGCAACGACAGCCAGGGGCTGATCTACAGCGAAAATGCCGATGTCGCGTTGCAGGCGGGCGAACTGCTCAACCAGCAGGGCGAAGTGCAGGGGCGCAGCAGCGTGCTGCTGGACATCGCCGGGGCGCTGGAGAACCGCGGCGGCAAGCTGCTGGCCCAGGGCGGCAACTTGGTGGTGCAACGGGCCGGCAGCCTGGGTAACCAGGGTGGGATCCTGGCCAGCGTTGCCGGGCTGCTGGACGTGAACGTCAGCGGCCTGCTCGACAACCGGCGCGACATCGCCGGCAATGGCGGTGTGGTGCAGGGCCAGCAATTGCTGCTGGTGGCCGGCAACGTCGACAACAGTGGCGGCCGGGTTGCCGCCCAGTCGGGCGATGCCCGCATCCGCAGCGCGGGCCTGGTAAATGCTGGCGGTGGTCTGTATGCCAAAGGCTTGGTGCGGATCGATGGCAGCAGCCTGGACAACAGTGCCGGGCAGTTGGCGGGTAACCGCGTCGAACTGGCGCTCGGTAACACCCTGGTCAACCGTTCGGGGGTAATCGAAAGCGACACGCAATTGCTGGTGTCAGCGGCCGCCGTGGACAACCAGGGTGGCCAGCTGCGGGCCCTGGGCACGGCTGGCAAGAGCGAGTTCCAGATTGGCGGTGGCTTCGACAACCGCAACGGCAGGGTCGAGGTGGCCAACACCGACTTGACCCTCAACACCAGCGGCCTGAGCAACCTTGGTGGCACCGTGCTGCACGGCGGCAGCGGCATTTTCGACATTGCCACGGCCAACATCACCAACAGTGACGGCACCCTGGTCACCCGTGGCGGGCTGACCCTGACAGCGGCCAGCTGGACCAACAGCAGTGTGATCCAGGCCGGGCGCCTGACCGTCAACGTCGGCGAACTGAACCAGACCGCCGGTGGGCAACTGCTGGCCTCCGAACGTTTCAGCGGCAGCGGCAACAACTGGAGCACGGCAGGGTTGATCGCCAGTGATGGCGGGCTCGACCTCAGCCTTGCCGGCAGCCTGAACGTCAGCGGGCGCATCAGCAGCCTTGGCGCCATGAACGCCGGCCTCGGCCAGCTGAGCCTGGCTGGCAGCGGCAGCCTCGCTTCCGGCGCTGCAGGCACGCTCAATGTCGGTGGCCTGCTGAGCAATGCCGGGCGCCTGACATCGGCGTCCAGTCTCGCGGTCCAGGCGGGCGGCATCGACAACTACGGTTCGCTGGGCAGCGGCCAGGCCCTGACCCTGAGCACCGGCAATCTGTCGAACCAGGGCGGTTTCATCTACAGCGGCACGGACATGGCGCTGTACGCCCAGAGCCTGACCAGCCGCCAGGGCGATATCTACAGCCTGGGCGCGATCCGGGTAGCCCGGGACGCCCAGGGCAATCGTTCGGCCCTGCTGGAAAACATTTCCGGGACGATGGAAAGCGTTGGCGACTTCACCATCGCGGCCAGCACCGTCAGCAACAAGCGCGTCGACTTCAGCCTCACGCCGACGGTGCAGTCCGGTTACATCGGCGTGCGCTGCTACAGCTGCTCCAGCTACATGGATGGCAGCGTACAGATTTCGCCGAGCTCGCACCTGGTGTGGGGGCAGACCTATACCTATGAGGCCGTGGGGGCGGTCGAGCAACAGGCCAGCCTGGTGTCGGGGCGTAACCTGAACGTGGCCAGCGATGTGTTCGCCAACTCCAACTCCACGGTTTCCGCCGCCGGTAACATCACGATCAATACCGGCTCGTTTGCCAATACTGCGACATCGCTGAACGGTTACTCGGAGCTCAAGTACATCGACATCGGCCAGCCCAGCTCGGGGTTGTGGAAGCTTATCGCCCACTACAATGCGGACAACGACGCGGGCTACACGGGGGGTATCCGCTTCTGGAACGCAGCGGGTCACGAATCGATGGCGACGCTCAACAGTGGGAGCCGCTCCGTAGGCAATGGCAACACGATCTCGTGGGTGAATTTCGCCAGCTTTAGGCTGAACACCACCGAAACGAGCGGCAGCAGTAAATACAAATACGCTCAGTACATTTTCCCGGCCAACTACGGAAGTGGACAGCCCAGCAGCGCTCCAGCGGCCATTCAGGCAGCAACGCCGTTCCTGACACAACGCGTGGAAAATGCCGGCTCCAACTACCTGCCTTCAGTGGTTCAAGCCGGTGGCGCGCTTGGCATCACCGCGTCCAGCAACATTTCCAACGGCGTCGAGCGGGCCTACAGCCCAGCGACCAGCGGGGCTGCAAGGGGCCTGAATACCGGTGCCACGGGCACGGGCATGGCGCCGGTGATCGTCCTGAACCGGCAGTTGCCGCCCAACCTTGCCCAGCAGCAGATCAACCCGTTGAGCCTGCCGGGCTTCAGCCTGCCGACCAACCCCAACGGCCTGTTCCGCCTGAGCGACCAGGCGGCCAGTGCGGGGCAGGCCAGCCAGGCCGGCAGCGGCGCCGGCAACTGGACCCTGGGGGCTGCCAGCATTGACCTGGCACAGCGCGAGCAGGCGCTGCCGGGCACCACCGGGCGCACCTTGCAAGTCGGTGACAACGCCCAGCTCTGGGCCAGCACGCAGCAACTCTCGGTCGCTGCGCGCGAAGCCGGTACGGTGCGCGCCACCGCGAGTGCGGTCGATGTGTCTCCCGTTGGCAGCGTCAACAACGGCAACTGGCAGTCGGGCCGCAGCCAAGCGGGTGAAGTCACCCGCAATGATGGCCTCGGCAGCCAGGCGCCTTCCGGCGCTGCCGCTGGTTCACTCAGCGCCACCGGGCAGGCTGTCGACCTTGCCGGTATCGAGACGAACCGCGACACCCAGGTAGGCGTTAGCACGCCGGGCATTGCGACAGGCCCGGCGAACGTGCCGGGGCTTGCTTCCGGCAGCCGCGACACCACGGTGGCCGGCCAGTCCGCTGGTCGCGCCGACCTGGCGCCGCAGGCCCGCGACGGGCTGACCGGTGTGGCCACTGTGCAACCTGCACGGGTGACCACTGTGGACCCCTTGTCGCCGGCTAGCCAAGCGATAGTTTCCGCAGCCGTTCGCCCAGGCATGCCAAGTGCCGACGGCCGCTCGACCGTCACCTCGCCAGGCAGCGCGCAACCGACGGCCGCGGCCGGGCAGAGTATCAATCGGGTCACCGGCCTGCCGGACCGCACCGTCACGTCCCAGCCGCACAAGTACCTGGTCGAGACCAACCCGCTGCTCACTGACCTCAAGCAGTTCATGAGCTCCGACTATCTGCTGGCAGGCCTGGGCTACAACCCTGACGAAAGCGCCAAGCGCCTCGGCGACGGCTTCTACGAGCAGCGCCTGCTCCAGCAGGCCGTGGTGGCCGCCACCGGGCAGCGCTTCCTGGCCGGCCAGACCAGCGACGAGCAGATGTTCAAGTACCTGATGGACAACGCCATCGCCAGCAAGCAGCAGCTGAACCTGGCGGTCGGCGTGGGCCTGACCTCGGAGCAGGTGGCGGCGCTGACCCACGATATCGTCTGGCTGGAGGAGGTCACGGTCAATGGCGAGAAGGTGCTGGTGCCGGTGCTGTACATGGCCAATGCCAACAACCGCCTGGCGCCCAATGGCGCGTTGATGGCGGGCAATGACGTCAACCTGGTGGCCGGGCAGGACCTGCTCAACGTCGGCACCCTGCGCGCCAGCAACAACCTGTCGGCCGCAGCCGGCAACGACATCGTCAACAGTGGCTTGATCCAGGCAGGCAACCGGGTCGACCTGCTGGCTGGCAACGACATCGTCAACAAGGCCGGTGGCATCATTTCCGGCCGCGACATCAGCATGACCACCCTGAAGGGCGATGTGATCAACGAGCGTTCGGTGACCAGCCAGGTCACCGACGCCGCCCGCCTGCACATGCGTACCGATTACGTCGACAGCGCCGCGCGCATCGAGGCCGCCAACGACCTGAGCATCAACGCCGGGCGAGATTTCGTCAGCGCCGGCGGAGTACTGCAGAGCGGGCGCGACACCTCGATCGAGGCCGGTCGCGACATCCTGCTGGGTTCCGCCGAGGCCATCGACAGCGCCGCCTATGGGCGCACCACTACCCAGACGGTGACGCAGAACGGCTCCAGCGTCAGTGCCGGGCGCGACCTCACCGCCGTGGCGGGGCGCGACCTCACCGCAGTGGCCAGCCAGATCGAGGCGCAGCGCGCCATCGATATCAGCGCCAGCGGTGACGTGACCTTGATGTCGGCGGCAGACGAGACCCATTCGGCGTACACCTCGAAGAAGCTCAAGACCCAGGAAGACCATGTCAGCCAGGTGTCCACCGTGCTGACCTCCGGTGCCGATGTCTCCATCAGCGCCGGCCAGGACCTGGCCCTGAGTGCCAGCCGCATCAGTGCTGGCGATGAAGCCTACCTGGTGGCCGGCGGCCAGCTTGCCTTGCTGGCGGCGGAGGATCTGGACTACTCGCTGTACGACAAGAAAAAGAAGGGCAGCTTCGGCAGCAAGTACACCAAGCGTGATGAAGTCACCCAGGTCACCAACGTTGGCAGTGCGATCAGCACAGGTGGCGACCTGATGCTGGTCAGCGGTGGCGACCAGCTGTACCAGGCGGCCAAGCTCGACAGTGGCGCAGACCTGGTGCTGAGCAGTGGTGGTGAAATCACCTTCGAAGCGGTCAAGGACCTTCACCAGGAAAGTCACGTCAAGAGCAAGACCAGTCTTGCCTGGAACAGCGCCAAAGGCCGAGGCAACACCGATGAGACACTGCGCCAGAGCCAGTTGCTGGCCAGCGGTGACGTGCTGATCAAGGCGGCCGATGGCTTGAAGATCGATATCAGGCAGGTCGATCAGAATAGCGTCAGCGAGACCATCGATCTGATGGTCCAGCAAGACCCACAGCTGGCTTGGCTCAAGGAGGCCGAGGCGCGGGGTGATGTTGACTGGCGTCAGGTGAAGGAGGTGCACGACTCCTTCAAATACAGCAGCTCGGGGCTGGGTGTTGCGGCGCAATTGATCATCGCGATCATCGTCACCTACCTCACGGCAGGTGCTGCCAGTGCTGCCTTGGGGTCCGCAGCAGGTGCGACCGCAGGTTCCGGGACTGCCATGGCGGCCAGTGGCACGGCGACGGCCAGTGCCGTGGCCGGCGGCGCGGCAGCGGGCTCGACCGTTGCGGCAGGATGGGCGAATGTGGCGCTTTCCTCGATCGCCGCCAGTGCGGCAAGCGGGGCGACCATCAGCGCGATCAACAACCGTGGCAACTTGAGCCTGGTGCTTAAGGATGTCACGTCCTCTGATGCGCTTCGTGGCTATGTGGTTACGGGGCTCACCGCAGGTTTGACCACCGGCGTGTTCGATGACTGGACAGCGACCGAAACGGGAACTTCAAGCACGCTGCCTAATAGTGGCGCCGTATTGCCAGCGGGAGGGCTATCCACCTGGGACGGCATTGGTCGCTTTGCAGGCAACCAGCTGCTTCAGAATGGTACTTCGACCGTGCTGGACCGCGCCCTCGGTGGTGACAGTGCGTTGAGTGATGCGCTGCGTAGCAGCCTCGCCAGTACATTCGCAGCTGCTGGGTTCAACTTGGTTGGCGACTTGGGTAATCGTTTCGACCTACAGGAGGGAGGCGCCGCCAAAGTTACGCTGCATGCAGTGATGGGCGGGCTGGCAGCGGAGGCGGCTGGAGGCGATTTCAAAACTGGCGCAGTTGCAGCCGGGCTCAATGAGGCGCTAGTGGATACGCTTGCACAGCACTATGCCGAAATGCAGCCTGAGAAAAAGCAGCAGTTGCTGATAATGAACTCACAATTGTTGGGTGTTTTGGCTGCTGCTGCGGTCAACGGCGATGGCGACAGCTCACAGATGGGAGCGTGGGTGGCGAGCTACTCGACGCAATACAATTACCTTACACATGAAGAAGTTCAGAAACAGGGCGAGGAAGAACAAGCCTGTAAGGATGATGGGTGCGTCCGGGATGTAAGAGAGAAATATGCACGGCTGGATGAGACTCGCAATAAAGGGTTGGCCGACCTGTGTCGTAATAATCCTGGGCAGTGCGAGGCTATTTCCGCGAAGCTCAGTGCCGACGATCCGAAACTCAGAGCGTTAGCTAAAGAAGCATCTGCTCGAGGTGAATTGGGCGCATCAGTTGTCATCGGCTATGTGATTAGCAGCAGTAATCAAGACGCGCAAAATATCATTGCCAGTGAACTGAGCGCGCTCGAAGGGGGCGATGGGAGTCGGTTCCTTTCCATGCTAGGCTCGACGTTGTTGAGTGCGACCATGGGTGGTAGCTCCGTTGGTCCAAAAGGCGGGGCGAAAACGCCACAAAAGGTAGAGGAAATATCAAATCCCCCACAGTCACCGGTAATTCCGTCAGGGTGGGTCAGTCGACCGGGGCGAAATGGTGGTGAGATCTACTTTCCGGTTGGTACGGATCCTGCGAAAGGGGAGCACATTAGGGTTATGCCACCTGGCTCATCACCTGTTCCAGGATATGAGAATGGATACTGGCGTTGGCAGAACGCCGGCAAGCAACCTATGAATCCGGCCACAGGTAAACCGGGTATAGGGCAGGGAGATACACATGTTCCACTTCCGCCAGACGCTTTACCACCTATTCGTCGTTGAAAATAGGGATTGAATTAATATGTACGCATTACCAGATGATTTTGATTTTCAGCTGCTTTCGGGATGTTATTTGGAAATGGTTTGTTGTGGTGTGCATGTCACAAGACTGGATTTTTCACGTCCACAAACTGCCCCTGGTGTCACGCCATATAAGATTTCCATCTGTGTTGAAGCAGGATTGGCGTATCAAGTTGGTGAGGTCCAGGGGAGGCGAGAGTTCACAAACTCCTCTACCATAGCGCCCTTGTTGGATCTTTTGTTGAGAGATGTTGTTTTGGTTGAGAAAATCGAGCTGTCTACGCTTCAGGTGTCATTCAGTTCGGGCGATAAAATTGTAATTGAGGCCGACTGCGATGGCGACTTTGAGTCCTATTCGATCTATTTGAATTCTGGTGAGGTTATTGTTGTTTAGTATGCCGATTCGCTGGGTGATTCACGATAACGGCGGTGATTCGCAATAGTTTTATGGCGGCATCTCAGTAGTCATTAAATTCCTCACGGAAAGTCATGTCGCAACCGTATAAAAAAAGGCCCCTGGGCGCATCACGCCAAGGGGCTTTTTCTTGCCGTCAGCTTCAGAAATCGGCTTTGAGCGTCACGGTGTAGTTGCGCGGTTCGCCATACACGTTGCTCGCGTTCAACCAGCCGATGGAGGAGTAGTACTTCTTGTCGAACAGGTTGTTGCCGTTAAGTGCGACGCTGAAGTTCTGGTTGATCTGGTACGCCACGCGGGCGTTCCAGATGGCGTAGCCGGCCTGCTCGATCTTGTCGATGCCGTTCGTGCCACCCTGGTTGGTGTTGTGGTTCTTGCTCTGGATGCTGGCACCGGCACCGACGGTCCACTGGTTCAGCTCGCCAGGCAGGTTGTAGTCACTCCAGAAGCGCAGCAGGTGGCGTGGCGTGTAGCTGTTGAAGGTGGCGCCGGAAGACGAGCTGCCATCACCCGGGTCGTTGAGAAACTTTGTCGAAGTGTAGGTGTAGCCGGCAAACAATTGCAGGCCGGCCAGCACTTCGCCGCTGATTTCCGCATCGAAGCCTTCGGCGCGTACCTTGCCGCCTGCCACGTAGCAGTTGGTTTCACCGTCCTGTCCGCACACCGACGAATAGTCGTACTGGGCGCGGTTTTTCTGGTCGACGCGGAACACCGCGAAGCTGGTGTTGACCCGGCCATCCATCAGCTCGCCTTTCAGGCCGATCTCATAGTTGGAGCCTTCGATCGGCTTGAGTGGGGCGAGGTCTTCGGTCAGTTCGGTCTGCGGCTTGAAGATGTCGGCATAGCTGACGTAGGCCGACCATTGATCGTTCAGTGCGTAGATCAGGCCGCCGTACGGGGTGACTTCGCCGGTTTCCTTGGCATGTGACGGGTCCGGCGATGCCGTGGTGAAGCGCGTCAGTTCATAGTCGTACTTGTAGTTGCTGACCCGTGCGCCGAGCACCACGGTCAGCGGGTCGATCAGCTTGTAGCGCATCACGCCGTACACGCCGTTCTGGCGAATCTTGGCCTTGGAAACACCGGCATAGGTGGTGCTGAGCATTTCATCCAGGGTGGGTTCGCGAGGCGAGACCGGGTCGTGGATGTTCATCGGGCCGAGGTTGAGCAGGCCGCCTTGCAGGTCGTCGGTGCGCAGGTCGCTGGCGTTGGCACCCACCACCACCTCGTGCTCCAGGCCGAAGGCGCGCCATTTGCCGGTCAGGTTGATATCGGCGCCCTGGTTGATGTTCTCGAAGTCGTACAGGTAGGCACGCGACTGCATGCCGCTGCCGGTGGCCGGGTCGACGGCGCCACGGCCGAAGCTGTAGAAAATGTCGTTGGTCTCGCGGATGTAGCTGCCGGAGGCTTTCAAGCGCCAGTCTTCGTTGAAGTCGTGGGTGATATCGGCAAAGTAGGTGGTCTGCTTGTTGTTCCACTTGTTCCAGTCGGCACCGGTGAAGGTGGAGCGGCTGACGTTCACCGCACTGCCATCCTTGTTGCGCGGCAGGCCGCCGAAGTAGGGCGTCGAGTGCAGGTCTTCGACACTGGCGCCGGCGGCGACCGTGGTGGAGTCGCTGAGGTCGTATTCAAGAATCCCGTACAGCACGTTCTTGCGGCTTTCTGCCGTGTCGTAGAAGTAGTCGCGGTCTTCATGGCCGGCGACCAGGCGCCCGCGCAGCCGGCCATCGGCAGTCAGCGGGCCGCTGGCGTCGAGAGTCTGGCGATAGGTGTCCCAGGAGCCGGCGCTGGCGGTGATCGACAGGGACGGCTCGGCTTTCGGACGTTTGCGCACCAGGTTGATCGCCGCACCGGGGTTGCCGCTGCCTTGCAGCAGGCCGTTGGCGCCGCGCAGGATCTCGACGCGGTCGTACAGCAGGGTGTCGGAGGTGAAACTGCTACCGATGCCATAGTAGCGGCGGTCCAGCGGCACGCCGTCGTACTGGATGGTCTCCACCTCGAAGCCGCGCGAATAGATGTACTTGCCGCCAGACGGGCTCTGGTAGGTGGTGATGCCGGTGGTCTTCTCCAGCACCTGGTCGAGGGTGTCGAGGCGCTGGTCGTCCATCGCCTTGCGGGTGACCACGCTGACCGACTGCGGGATGTCCTTGAGGCGGTGGGTGCCCTTGCCGATGGTCACCGCATTGGACGTGTAGCTCCCCGAGTCCTCGGTGGTGGCATCGAACTGGCGCCCGGAAATGTTCACCGGCTCCAGGTTCAAGGCGGAAGTGTCTGCTGGCCCGCTCAAGGTGATGGTGTGGCCATCGAGCTGGTAGGTCAGGCCGCTGTCGCGCAGCAGCAGGCGCAGGGCCTGCTCGGGCTCCATGTTGCCCCTGACCGCCGGTGCCGGGGTGTTGTGCACCGCGTCCGGGCTGTACAGCAGCTGCAGATTGGCCTGCTTGGCCAGGGTAGTCAGTGCCCCCACCAGCCCTTGCGAAGGGATATCCAGCGCGACCGGCTCGGCGTGCGCTGCCATGGACGCCGCCAGGACACAGGCCAGCAGCGACGTTGGGAGAATGGCCAGTGTCTTCCTGCGAACCGCCCGGGCGAGCGGCGTAAGCGTGATAATGGTCATGCGGCTACTCAGTGTTAGCAGATAGATTACTTATGAGATTTATTTGCATTTATGTAACGTGTCGGCCGCCCAGAACCGGAAAGATCACAGTGAAAATTCTGCAATTTCTTGTTCCACCCGCTTGCCGTCATGCAGGCGCAGCAGGTGATCGGCCACATCGAAGTAGCGGTCGTCGTGGCTGATGACGATGATGGTCTTGCCCAGGCGCTTCAGTTCCGGCAGCAGTTCGGTGTAGAAAATGCGCCGGAAGGTCGGATCCTGGTCGGCGGCCCATTCGTCGAACACCAGCACCGGGCGCTTCTCCAGCCAGGCGTTGACCAGCGCCAGGCGCTTGCGCTGGCCAGTGGACAGGTCAGTGGTGGTGAAGGCGCCATCGCGGATCTGCACCTTGTGGGCGATCTCCAGCCGTTGCAGGTACTTGCCGGCATCCTCGGGCAAGGCCTGGCCGTCCTGCAGCAGGTCATCGAACAGGTAGTAGTCGGCGAACACCGTAGTGAACAACTGGCGGTAGTCGTCGCGGTTGCTGGCGGTGACAGGTGCGCCATCGAGCACGATCTCGCCGTCATGGGGGGCGTACAGGCCCAGCAGCAGCTTGATCAGCGTGGTCTTGCCGCAGCCGTTCTCACCGACGATGAACAGGATGTCGCCCTGCTCGACGCGCAGGTTGATCGGCCCCAGGGCGAACGGCGCGGCACCGTCCACCGGCGGGAAAGCGAAGCGCACATTGCGCAGTTCGAGGCTGCGGATCTGCCGGTCAGGGACTTCAGGGGCGTCGAGCAGCAGGTGCGGCTCGGGCGACGAGAACTGCGTCGACAGCTCGGCAATGCGGCGGAAGGCGATTTGTGCGCGGCTGACAATGGGCAGCGTCGAGACCAGGTGTTCCAGCGGCCCTTTCATGAACAGCAGCACCAGTACGAAACCGCTGGTGACCTTGGGGTCGGTGATCAGCCCGGCTTGTTGCAGGGCCAGTACCAGGCCGATGACCACGAAGAACAGCATCGAGCCAAGGCTCTTGGCGACCACGAAGATGTTGATCGAGCGGATATGAGTGTCGCGAATGAAATTGGCGGTGCGGCTGATGCGCTCGTCGAACATGCGCTGGCGACGTGGGCGGCTGATGCGCAGCTCCTTGGCCCCGGAGGCGACACCGCTGTAGTGCCGCTGCATTTCGTCTTCGGCCTCGCGGGCGGCATGGAAGCCGCGGATGCCGCGCACGCGGGCGATGTATTGCACGGCGGTGCCGATCAGGATGGCGCAGGCAGTGATCAGGAACATCGGCCAGGACAACTGGGCCAGGTAGCCGAGGCAGCCCAGGGTCACCGACAGGGAAATCGCCAGCGGTGCGAAGGCGAAGGCGAAGTCGCTGATGGTGTCGACATCGTGGGTCAGTACCGGGATCAGGCGGTGGCTGCGGTAGCGTTCAATCTGTTCTATGGGGGCGCTCAGCACCTTTTCGCCGAGGTCGCGACGCAGCTTGGCGATCACATGCTGGCCGACATGGTTGGTGCCGATGTCCGAGGCGATGGAGGCGCACAGGGCGAGCAGGCAGATGCCGGCGAACGCAAGCACCACGCCCCAGGTGATGGTGCCGGGGGCATGCAGCAGGTTGTTGATGTTGGCGAGCAGCAAGGTGATGCACAGGCCGCCGACGATCCCCAGCACGACGGCCAGGGAGACGATCAGTCGGTAAGGCTTGAGCAGGCCGAGGAGTTCGCGGAGTGCGCCAGGGGTCGATCGGTTCATGGTGAGTTCCTGGTGGGTACGCGGATGCGGTTCTGGCGCTGCGCGCGGCGAGCACCGTGTGGGCGGGTTGCCCAGTGAAAAGACGTGTGAGGGGGGCTGTGATTTAGCCGGCCCAGGCCGCGTGCCCGGGCCAGTCAGGTAGTGCGCAGAGGGGTGTCGCTCAGAGCTCGCGCGCTACCCGAAAGCCCAGCCAGTCGCCGCGCACGTAGGGTTCGCGGTAGTTGCGGTTGCCGGAGCGGGAGAACACCGGCGCTTCGCTGTAGTCATTGCCACGGATGTGGTTGTACTCGCAGCTCGCTTCCATCCAGGCGCTGCCGTCGCTGGGGGCGCCGACGTAACTGTCATGCATGCAGTCGGCAACCCACTCGTAGACGTTGCCATGCATGTCGTACAGACCGAAGGCGTTGGCCGGGAAGCTGCCGGCAGGCGAGGTGTAGTTGTAGCCGTCGGCGGCGCCATAGGTGTTGGCATGCTTGGCGATGCTGTATTCCTTGCCTTCATCGAAGGGGAACGGGAACGGGCCGCTGGTGCCTGCGCGAGCACCGTATTCGCGCTCGGCTTCGCTGAGCATGCGGTAGTGCTTGCCGGTCTTCTTCGACAGCCAGGCGACGTAGGCCTTGACCTCGTCATAGCTGATGCACACCGCCGGCTGGTCGGGGCCTTGCGGGTAGCTGGGCTTGCCGTTGGTACAACGCCGGCCTGGGCGGTCGTCGCCGTCGGGAAGGGTGACCTTGGCGTCGCGCTGCCAGGCCTGCAGCTGCTTGGCCTGCACCTGGAACTGGCTGATGGCGAAGGGCTTGGCGAAGGTCACGGTGTGCATCGGGCCTTCGTCGGGCTGGCGGCCGACTTCGTCATCGGGTACGCCCATGGTGAAACTGCCGGCCGGCAGCACGACCATCTGAGGGCAATCCTTGCAGTCCTTGAACGTCTTGCCAGGTGCGTGCGCGTCGGCGGCGAAGGCCGGGGCGCTGGCGAGCAGGGCGGCCACCAGGGCCAGGGGCTTGAACATGTGCATGGCGGTTCTCTTGAAAGGCAAAAGGTCAGGCGAGTTGCGGGGCGAGGATGGCCATCACCCGGTCGATCTCGGCTTCGTCGTTGAGCAGGCTCGGAGCCAGGCGCACCACCGGGCCGACGTCACGGTCCACGGCGTCGCTGATTACCTTGTTGGCCATCAGGTGGCGGGCGACGGCGTCACACGCGCGACTCTCGACGCGGAAGAAGGTGAAGCCTGCGGACAGCTGGCTGCTGCGTGGCGTCACCAGCTGCACCTTGGCGTGCTCGGCGAGGCGCTGCTTGAGGTAGTCGTTGAGCTGGTGCACGCGGGCCTGGACATCGGCCTTGCCCAGTTGCAGGTGCAGTTCGAACGCCTTGCCCAGGGCCAGGCGATGGTCGAAGGCGTGGTAGCCACCGGGGGTCATCAAGGTGCCGAAGTTCTCACCCTTGGTGAAGGTCGGCAGGCTGGGCACCAGGTACGGCTGCGGCTTTTCTTCGCGGGCGATGATCACGCCGGTGCCGCGTGGGCCGAACAGCCACTTGTGGGTGCCGGCGATGAAGTAGTCGCAATTGAAGTCGGCGAAGGTCACGTCTTCGATGCCGAAGCCGTGCACGCCGTCGACCACGTAGATGATCCGGTCCTGCTCGTCGCGGCTCTGGTTGAGGGTTTTCACCAGTTCGCCGACTTCGCGGATCGGCAGCTTGACGCCACTGCCGGACTGCACCCAGGTCATGCCCAGCACGCGGGTTTCCGGGCGGATGGCCCGGCGAATATTGCCGAGCATTTCGTCCACCGAGGCCAGTTGCGGCTCCTTGAACAGCTTCACGCGGCGCACATGGGTACCCATCAGTTGCTCGCGGTAGGCCAGGCGGGTGTTGGTGGAATAGTGCTCGTGGGCGCTGACCAGGATCTCCTTGCCCGGCGCCACCTGCAGGCCGCCGTAGATCATCGACAAACCTTCGGTGGTGCTGCCGGTCAGGGCCACCTGGCCTGGTTGCACGCCGAAGTAGCGACCGGCCCAGGCGCGCACGTCATTTTCATAGCCCCAGAGCTCTTCGCGGTCCCAGTCGACCATTTCGCCCGGGTTCTGGTCCAGCCGCGCACGGAAGCGGGCGATGGCCTCGCTGACCACGCGGGGGTGCGAGGCCAGCAGGAAATTGCAGAAGTGCAGGTAGGCCGGGTCCAGGTCGAACTGCTGGCGCAGGGCCTGCCATTTGTCCTGGCCGGTTTTTGCCGCAGGCGCGGCTGCCAGTGCGGTCTGGGCAAAGTTGCCGGTCAAGGGCAGGGCGGCGGCGAGCAGGCCGGCCTGCTTGAGAAAGCGGCGACGGTCGTTCATCAGCCACGCTCCGCTTGAGTGTTGGCAGCGGGCTTGGCCAGGCGCTGTACTTCTTCCCACACACGCAGGAAGTTGCCGCCCCACAGCTTGGCGATATCAGCATCGGAGTAGCCGCGCTGGATCAGTTCGGCGGTGACATTGCGCGACTCGCCGACATTCATCCAGCCAGTGACGCCGCCACCGTCGTTGAAGTCGGAGGCGATGCCGACATGATCGATGCCGATCTTGCGCACCGTGTAGTCGATGGCGTCGACCATGTCCTTGACCGTGGCGCGGGGCTCTTCGTCGAGGATGGCGTACAGCGCGCTGGCGTACTCGCCGAACTTCTTCTCGGGCCAGATGGAGATGATCGCGTCACCCGGCATCAGGGCGTTGGCCAGGCCATTGAGCGGCTGCAGGTCGAAGCGCTTGCGCAGGGCATTGAGCTTGTCCAGGGTGCCCTGGCTCAGGGGCTTGAGGTAGGCCGGGAAGCCCACCACCTGCACCACGCCGCCGCTGTGCTTGATCGCTTGCAGTTCGTGGTCGCTGAGGTTGCGCGGAATGTCCACCAGCGCACGCGGTGCGGAGTGGGAAGCGACCATCGGCGCGCGGCTCAGGCGGGCAACGTCTTCCAGGGCCAGGGTGGACATCTGCGACACATCGATGATCACGCCAAGGTCGTTGAGCCGGCCTACTGCCTGCTCGCCCAGCGGCGACAGGCCACCGAGGGCATCGGGGGTGTCGTTGAGGAACGGCAGCGGGCGCGAGGAGTCGGCCCAGGCGTTGTTGCCCACGTAGCTGAAGCCGAACATGCGCATGCCGCGAGCGGCCCAGGTGTCCAGGGCATCGAGGTCGCGGCCCAGCGGGTAGGCATTGAGCATGCTGAGGAAGATCGCGAACTTGCCTTCGCCATGCAGGCGGCGGAAGTCGGCGGGGGTGTAGGCGATGGCAACCTGGTTGGGGTAGTCGCGGACCATGCCGGTGAGGATCTTGTAGCGCATCTCCTGCTGTTGGCGCGCTTCGTCGACGAAGGCGGCGGTCGGGCGATGGGGGGCGTTCGGGCCATTCCAGATTTCCGGCCAGCCGAAGATCGTCAGCGCAGCGCCCGAGAGGCGACCGCGGCCGGCCTTGACCAGGTCGAACTGGCCGCTGCCATCCTTGTCGGCCTCCTTGCCTTCGGTGCCGAAGTTCAGCGGCACGGTGATGTGGCTGTCGAAGGAGATGATGCGCTCCTGGAGTTCTTCGGCATGTTTCATCACCTCACGCGGGTAACCGGCCGGCAGGTAGATGAAGAAGTACCAGGCCGCGGCGCCCGCAAGCGCGAGGATCAGCGCCAGGGCAGCGAGGTAGGGGGCCTTGCGCAAGCGTGTCGTGTTCATTGCCATCCCGTTGGTTGCAGGGTCGATGCGGTTGCGGCAGCCGCGATCACGGGGCTTGCCTGTCACGGAGGGACGAGAGCGACAGCGGGAAATTTAGCGACGTGCTGCCGGTAAATTTGCCGGGCGGCGTCTCGTTCTAGCTCGATAGGCGTGGCTGACACGGATACGGATGTGGTGATGAGGTTTTCCAGGCGTGGGTTCATGGTGGGGCTGGCAGTCGCCGGGGCGGCGGGTTCGGCAGCGTGGTATGCACGCCAGCCGCGCGACCATGATGAAAAGCTCAACAAAGATGAGGTCGAGACCCCCGGCGAAGCCACGGTAGAGGCCGCCGCAGGTATGGGCGTGCGCACTGCTGACAAGCTACGCGGCATCTGGGACCTGCGCTTTACGGGTACCGAGGCTGGCCTCGATGGCCTGCCTCTTGAGGGTGTGCAGATGCTCCTCGATGTCGGCCCGACCGGGCGCTCGCTGCGCGGTTTTGCTGACCTCGGTGAACGCCTGCGCGGCGCTGACGAACCGCGCTATCGGGTGCTGGGCGAGCTGGTGAGCGCTGATGCGGGCAAGGTCCGCTGGCGCCTGGTACCGGCGGATAGCTCGGCGCCCAGCCATGAACTGGAAGCCACCCTCGACGAGGTCTGGGCAAGTTGGGGCGAAGCAGGAGCCGGCACCCTGAGCGGGCGTATCCGCCGTATTGATCGGCCACTGCTGAGCACTGAACCGGACAACCATTTCGTCGCCAGCAAGCGTGCCTTCCCCGAAGCACGCCAGGTCACGCCGTTGGCGCCAGCGCTGTTGGCCTGGCTGGTATCGCCCGAGCACCGCCTGTTCCACCAGGTGTGGCACGCCACCCGAGACAAGTGGCATCGGCTCGACGAAGACAAGCGCGACGGCCTGCGCGGCGCCGGCTGGCAGCCCGGCCCGCGTGACGCCGAGCGAGGCGCGCGCGGGCGGCGCAAGCACCTCAACGGTTCGGGTGAAGACTTTTTCTTCATGCACCGGCACATGCTGGCGCACGCCCGCAAGCTGCAGCCCGACCTGCCGAACTGGACGAAGCTGCCGCTGCCGTCACCTTATGTCGAAAGCGACCGGCTGGGCTTCATCCGTTATCAGGAGAACCATGACGGCAATTCGGTGCCGCCGGCGTGGATCGCAGCGGATGACGAGGAGCTGAGCCAGTGGCTGCACGGCGTCAAGGCGGCGGAGACTTTCTTCAGCAATTTCCAGGTCTGGGAATCGCAATACCAGGACCCGGACTACCTCAGCCGCCTGACCCTGGGGCAGTTCGGTTCGGAAGTGGAGATGAACATTCACGACTGGCTGCACATTCGTTGGGCCACGGTCACCCGCGACCCGTCCAACGGCATGCCGGTGCTGGGTGACCGCGAGCAGACGGACTACGCGGCACGCTGGTTCCGTGAGGAAAGCGACTTCCTCGGCGACCCGTTCTCTTCCCATGTGAACCCGGTGTTCTGGCGTTTCCATGGCTGGATCGACGACCGCATCGAGGACTGGTACCGGGCCCACGAGCGCGCCCACCCGGGGGAAGTGCAGCGGCGTGAGGTCAATGGTGTGTCGTGGTTTGCGCCGGGGCGTTGGGTGCAGGTTGGCGACCCTTGGCTTGGGCCGATGACCCATGGGTGTGGGGGGATTTCCGATGCCGGAGGCGGGGCGGGGGAGATGGAGGTCGAAGCGATGAAGCTGGCGCTGCGTATTGCCTTCAGTGGTGAGCGCGATGTTGGCGACCTGCTGCGGCGGACGCCGCGCAGGCCTTGGTATGCGCGGCATATGAAGTTGCCGGAGGGGGTGTGATATGGCTTTTGCGCGGGAGAGTTGTGTAGTGGCTTACAGGTGTTCGCCACAACATTTTCAGCGCCTTTGAAATCGAGCGCCGCCCGCGCGGCGCATCGCGGGCAAGCCCGCTCTCACATCTGTTTCGGGCCAATCTCTCCTGTGAAGCCAACAGGGACCGTCTTGTTTGTCCCCTTCAATATCAAGGTGGGCATCACTGTTTATCATCAGCCTTCAGCCATGCACCATTGCTTTTAATCAATCTCCAGCCATGCACCACTGCTTTTAATCAATCTCCAGCCATGCACCACTGCTTTTAATCAATCTCCAGCCATGCACCACTGCTTTTAATCGGTCTCCAGTCATGCACCAAGGCGGTCCCTGTTGGCTTCACAGGAGTGACTGGCCCGAAACAGATGTGGGAGCGGGCTTGCCCGCGATGCGCCGCGCGGGCGGCGCTCGATCTCACAGGCGCTGAACCTGTCATGGCGAACACCTGTCAGCCCTCACACAACCTCACACAACCCTCACGCCTTACTTGCAATTCCCCGCCTTGCGATACCCCGCCGCCTGCGCCTCGGCCTCACTACCAAACGCCACCTGGTTCTTCTGCGAAACCTGGCTGTACCCCGGGCACCCACTGGCCAGGTGATACACATGGCTATTGCGGTTACCCACCACCGCACCACTTGCCGCCGTACTGGCCAGCGTCGGCTTGGCCGCCTCCTTCACCGCCGTAGCCGGCACCACAGCCGCGCCCTGCGGCGTGTACCCGAGCGCCCACTTGCGCTCACCGGTCACGAACGGGTTGTTGTGCCCCATGATCGCGGCAATGCGCTGGTCACGCTGCTTTTCCCATGCTGTCACCGGGTGCTGCTTGTCCCAGGCCATGAGCACCTGCTGTTGCTGGCGCGACATGTTCAGCTTGTAGCGATCGAACATGTAGAACGTGGTGCGTGCCACCAGCCCCTTCACCTCGTCGCGTGGCTCGGCGGTTTTCTGCTGGAAGTCGATCCTGGTGGTGCACTGGCCGTACTGCGGCGCAACGCCAGAGACCATGCCGTAGTTGAAGTTGCTGCGGTCTCCGTTCACTTCGCCCACGGACGGGTAGAGGTTGAACAGGTCGGCCTCCATGGCGCGGAAGGTCGGGTCGCTGTCGACGCACTGCTCGCGCCCGCCGTTCTGCCAGCACTGGCGCTGGTGGCCGAAGGTCCAGGCCGGGACGATGTGCTCCCACTCGGTACGCTCGGCGCGGGTCTGCAGCTTGCGGGTTTCATAACCACAGGATTTCAGGTCGACCCGGCCGCCGGACTTGCCCACCCAGGTCCACTTGCAGCCACAGTACAGCTCGCCCATGGCACTGTTGCCCTGGTCCTGGTAGATCTTCTGTTTGGCGACCACCTTGGCTTCGGTGAAGGTGGCGGGCGGGGTGGCGAAGGCGGCGGGGATGGCGGCGAAGGCGAGGGCGACGGCGCAAAGCAGTTTCTTCATGAAATACGTCTTAGGCTTACAAAAAAACGCGATTATACGGCTTGAACGCTTTGATAGAAGAGAGATGAAAGGCTTGCACTTGAGCGCTGCGGCGCTATCGTTTGCGGGTCGTGATCCAGTCGAGCGCGTTGTCATGCAAATCGCCCCGTCGCCTCTCAACGAGGCAGCCCGCCTGTGTTTCCTCGAGAGCCTGAACATTCTCGATACCCCGGCCGAGGAAACCTTCGACCGAATTACCCGGTTGGCCAGTGTGCTGCTCGCGGTGCCTATGGCCCTGGTGTCGCTGGTCGACATGAACCGCCAGTGGTTCAAGTCGCGCCAGGGCATCGATGTCGCCGAGACGACGCGCGATGTGGCGTTCTGTGCCCATGCCCTGCATGCCGAAGATGTTCTGGTGATCCCGGATGCCAGCGCCGATCCGCGTTTCGAAAACAACCCGCTGGTGACCGGTGGGCCAGGCATCCGCTTCTACGCCGGTGTGCCGCTGCGCTTTGCCGGCGAGCTGACCGTGGGCACTCTCTGTGTGCTGGACACCCGGCCCCGCCAGGTGTCGGAAACCGAGTTGGCGCACTTGCGCGACCTGGCGCGGATCGTCGAGCGCGAGATGCTGCACCGTAGCCTGGCCATCGACTCGGGCAGCGCGGTGCAGCACGCGGAGCAGGGCGCCCTGGCCTCTTCCGAGGCGCGTTTTCACCGGGTGTTCGCCAACAGCCCAACGAGCAAGGCGCTGGTGGGCCTTGATGGGCGCATCCTTGAGCCCAACCGGGAATTTTGCCAGTTGCTGGGCAGGGCCAAGGAGTGGCTGGTGCTGACCCGCTTGGGTGAGTTGATCGACCCTCAGGACCTGGCCAAGCTGGACGAGCCCTGGCAGCGGATCGTTGCCGGTGAGCAGGATGCGCTGGTCATCGAAGTACGGCTGGTGACCCCTGGCAATGGCGCCTTGTGGAGCGAGCTGAGTGTTTCGGCGCTGCGCAACGAGCGCGGCGTTACCGAGCAGTTGGTGGTGTTCGTGCGCGACATCACCGAGCGCAGGCGCCGCCAGCAGCAACTGCAACGCTACCAGGCGACCCTGGAGCAGCAGGTGGCGCAGCGCACCGAAGAGCTGGCCCGCAGCCAGGAAACCCTGCAAGCCATCGCCGACAATATCCCGGTGCTGATCGCGCATATCGGCACCCACCTCGAATACCGCTTCAACAACGCCGTGTACCGGCAGATTTTCGGCGTCGAGCCGACCCAGCTCAAAGGCCGCAAGGTGCGGGATGTGCTGCCGGCGGATGTGTATGAGCAGCTGTTGCCTTGCTTCCAGAAAGCGCTGGCCGGCGAGCGGGTGGAGGCTGACAACGTGCGTTACAGCCTCGACGACCCGCGGATCTGGCACGCGACGTATGTGCCCGATATCCGCAACGGCAAGGTCGAGGGCTTTTTCGTCATGTCGCTGGATGTGACCGAACGCAAGCGCAAGGAAAAGACCCTGCTCGACCAGGCCACGCTCGACCCGCTGACCGGGCTCCCCAACCGCGCGGCGTTGCATGAGGAACTGGACTTCGCCTTGAAACAGCGGGCGGCGTTTGCCTTGTTCTTCATCGACCTGGATGGCTTCAAGCAAGTCAACGACCAGCATGGCCACGAAGCGGGCGATGCCGTGCTGCAGGCTGCTGCGGGGCGCATGCTGGCGATCATGCGTGCCGATGACATGGTGGCCAGGCTGGCCGGAGATGAGTTCGTGGTGATCGCCCAGGCCGTCGCCAATCAGGCGTCAGCCCGGGATATCGCGCGCAAGCTGTGCGATGTGCTGTCGGCGCCGGTTGCGGTGGAGGGGGTTGAAGTGGTTGTGGGGGCCAGTATCGGAGTTTATCTGAACTTGTCCGGGCATGACCCGCAGAGTGCCGAGGAGGCTTTGGCGTTGGCGGACAAGGCGATGTATGAGGCCAAGCGAGGGGGGCGGAACAGGTTTAGGCTGGTGGGGGATTGAGGGAGATCGCCTGAAGAGGGCATCAGGGCCTCCATGTGCCTGCCACAACAGTTGTAGCGCCTGTGAGATCGAGCGCCGCCCGTGCGGCGCATCGCGGGCAAGTCGGATCGCCGCACCGCCGCTCCCACATCTGTTTCGGGCCAGTTATTCCTGTGCCGCCAACAGGATCCGCCTTGTTCGCATGGCGATACATCTCGGTGGCTCCACCTGTCTCCTGTCATGCACCAAGGCGGTCCCTGTTGGCTTCACTGGAGGGACTGGCCCGAAACAGATGTGGGAGCGGCGGTGCGGCGATCCGACTTGCCCGCGATGCGCCGCGCGGGCGGCGCTCGATCTCACAGGCGCTACAACTGTTGTGGCAGGCACATGGAGGCCCTGATGCCATCCTCGGCCAATCACACCCCCAAATACCGCAACCCCCACAACACCCCCATACCCACCGCCAAGGTCAGGAGCGTACTGCGCGTACGCCAGGCAACCAATCCGGCCACCACAGCCGCCGGTATCTGCGGGTTGCTCCAGTCGATACCCGGCTGCCCGGCCTTGAACACCACGGCCGGCAGCACCAGTGCCGCCAACACGCTGGCCGGCACATACACCAGCGCACGGCGCAACATCGGTGGAATGCGCAACGTACCGTAGAACTCGATGAACGACAGCCGTATCGCGAAGGTGCCCAGGCCAATCAGGGCAAAGGTGATCCATGGGTTGATGTCGGTCATGGCGCCTCCGTTGCCACGGCTGCGCCCTTGCGCAGCTGTTCGATGCACAGCCCACAGAGCACGCCGCCCAGCGAGGCGACCAGCAAGCCCAGGTTGTAGGGCTGGTCGTGTGCCAGCACCGCCAGCGCGCCACCCACCGCCGCAGCGCCCAGCATCGCCGGGTTACGGATACCCGGTACCAGCAATGCCAGGAACGACAGCGGAATGGCAAAGCCCAGCGACCAGGACTCCGGAATGCCCGTCCCCAAGTACACCCCGGCCAGCACCGCCAGGTTCCAGCCGAACCACATCGGCAAGGCGGTGCCCAGGTAGTAGGGGAAGGCAAATCGCCCGAGGCCGTTGGTACCGAATTTCAGGCTGCACAGGGCGAACGACTGGTCGGACAGCAGGTAGGACAACGACCAGCTCTTGCGCCGCGGCAGATCGCTCAGGTGCGGGGCCAGGGCAGCGCTGTACATCAGGAAGCGCAGGTTGATCACCAACGCAGTCACCACCATGGTCAGTGGCAGCGCGCCGCTCTGCATCAGCTGCAGCACCACCATCTGCGCGGAGCCGGAATAGAACAGCAGGGTCATGCCCATGGCGTCGAGCGGCGACATGCCGATACCGATGGCCGTGACCCCGGTAATCAGACCGAACGGCACCATGCCGGTCATGAGTGGCAGAACTGCGCGGACACCCTCGGTGAATGCGTGCATCGCGCTTTTGTAATGCATGGGAGTTCCTTGGAAATTCATCAGGCTCGCTCAAGGTAAAACCCGCACAGCTTGGTCACAACGCAGATTTCTGGAATATTAGGCCTAAAAAAACTAGGCCTGAAACCATGTCACTCGATTCACCCACCCGGCACACCCTGCAGCTCAATGCCCTGCGCGCGTTCGAAGCCTCGGCACGGCTCGGTGGCTTTGCCCGGGCTGCCCACGAATTGAAGGTAACGCCCGGGGCGATTGCGGCGCTGATCAAGACCCTGGAAGCCCAATACGGCGCCGCTCTGTTCGAGCGCCATGCCAAGGGCGTACGCCTGACCCCGCTGGGCGAAAGCGTGAAGACGCAGTTCACCGAGGCCTTCGATGCGGTGGAGGAGGCTGCCCGTACCTTGCGCCGGCTGGCCGCGCCGCAGCGGGTGCATATCGTCACCTCGCCGGCTTTGGCCCAGTTGTGGATCGGGCCGCGGCTGCCGCGCCTGACCGAAATGCTCGCCCCCATCGAGGTCTCCGTGACGGCGGTCGATGAACCGCCCAACCTCAAGCGCAGCCCGTTCGACCTTTGCCTGTTCTACGTCGAGCAGGTCGAGCGTGGCCAGTGCAAGCTGGCCGATGAAGATATCCTGCCGGTGTGCAGCCCCGCGCTGGCCGCGCAGATTACCGCGCCGGCAGACCTGGCCAATGCGCGCTGCATCAAGGATGTCGGTTGGCAGGACTGGGATGTCTGGTCGGCGGCGATCATGCCTGAACAGCACTTCGTGGCCCGAGGCCCGGGTTTTTCCCTTTATTCGATCGCGGTGCAGCAAGCCTTGCTGGGCGCCGGTGTGCTGATCGGGCGCAGGAGCCTGATCCAGCCGTATCTCGACAGCGGCGAACTGGTCGCCCCCTTGGCCCGTTCGGTGCCATTGGGGTTGACCATCGCGGCATGGCGCTTGCCGGGTGCCACGGGCAACCCACGCGTGGCAGCGGTGGAAGAGGCCTTGAAGCGGCTGGCCTGAAGTGGCCAACGTTGCGCTGGCCACACCCAGGCTTCAGACCTGCTCGGTTTGCGCTGTCTGCTCGGCCACCTTGGCCTGGGTCTTGAGCTCGATGTCTTCCTTCATGCGCTGGGCGATCTGGTCATCGACCTTGGCCTGTTGCTCAGGTGGCAGGGCGTTGTAGTCGTCCTCGGTCATGCCCAGTTCCTGGAGGATCTTTTCCTTGATCTTCTCTTCCGGCGATTTGGCCATGTAGTCGCGGAAATCCTGCACTGCATCGCTGGTTGCCTGGGTGCTGGCGCTGGCCTGCTGGCGGGCGGCGAGGTCGGGGTTCTGCAGCATCACCTTGAGCTTGGCGAAGGCTTCTTCGCGGGCATCGTCGGCAGTCTGCTGCGAAGTGCTGCCCTGGCTGTTCTGCTGCGCAGACGCATTGCTGGTGGCCAGCGGCGCACGGAACGGTACCAGCTCGGCCTGCGCCTGGTCGTGGTTGATGCGCTGCTGCTGGTGCACGGTGGCCTGCCAACCCAGGCCATTGAGGGTGATTGACATGTTCTCCTCCTTGGACGTTGCAAAGCCAGAAAGGCAGGGCAAGTCCCATGCCAGCCGTGCAGGCCGCGAAAATAGGACGTTCAGGCTATTTCGATCGTTGGTCGCCAGGCATATGCTTGCCTGTCACAGGAAACAAGTTGCCGCCTGCGGCAAACACAAGCACTGTCGGCAGCCCCTTCATCGGGGCGCAGTTGCTGGACACCAGGGAGAGCGTCCATGAGTCAGGAAGCGATGCCGGCACCTGCCGGCTTCAGTGAACAGCAGCTGGCCACCCTTTTCGCGTTGATCAGCGATGGCATCTGGGACTGGAATGCCAATACCGGCTACGTCTACCGCAACCCTGGCTGGTACGCCATGCTCGGCTACGAAAGCCATTCCATGGCCAACACCGTACTGACCTGGGAAAGCGTGATCCACCCCGAGGACTACCCCCGGGTGATGGCGCACTTCGAGGCCTATATCAACCAGCGCAACGAGCGCTATCTCATCGAGTACCGCTGCCGCTGCCACGATGGCAGCTACCTGTGGGTCGAGGACAGCGGCCATATCATCGACCGCAACGAGGATGGCTCGGTGGCGCGCATGCTCGGCGCGCACCGCAATATCGATGCGGGCAAGCGCCTGGTGGCGCAGCTGGAGCAGAAGAATCATTCGCTGGAAACCCAGGTGGCCGAGCGCACCCGCGAGCTGTCGTGGGTCAACCAGCAATTGCAGCGCCAGCTGGACGAGAACCGCATTTTGGCCGAGCGCGACGCGCTGACGCGGATAGCCAATCGCTACCGGTTGGAGAAGACCCTGCAGCAGGAGTGCGAGCGGGCCAAGCGCTTCCGCCAGCCGCTGGCGCTGGTGGCCATGGACCTGGATGATTTCAAGCCGATCAATGACCGCTATGGCCACGCCCGTGGCGATGCGGCGTTGATCCGCGTCGTCGAAAACCTGAGCACCAGCCTGCGTGAACTTGACCTGCTGGCGCGCTGGGGCGGCGACGAGTTCGTCATGGTGCTGCCGCAGACCACGCTGGGCGAGGCACTGGACCTGGCGGGGCTGTTGCGCCGGGCGATGGAGCGGCTTGAACCGGTGGGTGATTACCGGCTGACCATGAGTTATGGCGTGGTGCAATGGCAGGAAGGGGAAGGCCAGGAAGCGCTGCTGGCCCGGGCTGACAAGGCCTTGTACCGGGCCAAGGAGGCGGGCAAGAACACGATTTCCGAGTGAGTCGCGGTCATTGTCTGTCTCGCTTGATTCTCAAATGCTGGCGCAATCCCTGTGGGAGCGGGCGTGCCCGCGAAGCAGGCACCGCGATGGATGGCACGGGCTTCGCCCGTGTTCGCGGGCGCGCCCGCTTCCACAGCGTTCGTGCAGTGCCTGGATAAAAAAGACCCGCGGCGCCAGGGGCGCAGCGGGTCAAATCGGCCTGGGCCGCTTCAGTGTCAGATATGCAGTGCGTGGCCTAGCGCGCGCAGTGCTGCTTCCTGCACCGCCTCTCCCAGCGTCGGGTGAGCATGGATGGTGCCGGCCACATCTTCCAGCCGTGCGCCCATCTCCAGCGACTGGGCAAACGCCGTGGACAGTTCCGAAACCGCCACGCCAACCGCCTGCCAGCCCACGATCAGGTGGTTGTCACGCCGCGCCACCACCCGTACGAAACCGCTTTTCGATTCCAGGCTCATGGCCCGGCCATTGGCGGCGAACGGGAACTGCGCGACGATGCAGTCCAGCCCCTGCTGGCTGGCTTGCTCCGGCGTCTTGCCCGCCACCACGACCTCCGGGTCGGTGAAGCACACCGCGGCAATCGCTGCAGGTTCGAAACGCCGGGTCTTGCCGGCAATGATTTCGGCAACCATCTCGCCTTGGGCCATGGCGCGGTGGGCGAGCATCGGCTCGCCGGCCACGTCACCGATGGCCCAGACGTTGCGCATGCTGGTGTGGCAGCGCTCGTCGATGGCGATGGCGGCGCCGTTCATTTTCAGGTCCAGGCATTCCAGGTTGAAGCCTTTGGTCCGTGGCCGCCGGCCGACGGCCACCAATACCCGGTCGGCCTCCAGGCGCAGTTGCCCGCCCTGGCCATCGCTGGCCAGCAAGCAGCCGTTTTCGTAGCCTTCGACGCTGTGGCCCAGGTGCAGGGCGATGCCCAGCTTCCTCAACGATTCGGCCACCGGCGCAGTCAGTTCGCTGTCGTAGGTAGGTAGAATGCGCTCACGCGCTTCCACCACGCTGACCTGCGCGCCCAGCTTGCGATAGGCGATGCCCAGCTCCAGGCCGATGTAACCGCCGCCCACCACCACCAGGTGCTTGGGCAGGGCCTTGGGCGCCAGGGCTTCGGTGGAGGAGATGATCGGCCCGCCGAGCGGCAGCATCGGCAGTTCGACGCTGTTCGAGCCGGTGGCCAGCAGCAGGTGTTCGCACTGGATGCGCTGGCCGTCGACCTCGACCTGTTTGCCGTCGAGGATCTTCGCCCAACCGTGAATCACCTTGACCCCATGCTTTTTCAGCAAGGCGGCCACGCCGGTGGTCAGGCGGTCGACGATGCCGTCCTTCCAGGCCACGCTCTGGCCGAGGTCCAGGCGCGGGCTATCGACGCTGATGCCCAGCGGCGACTGCCCGGCGAAACGTGCGGTCTGGTGGAACTGCTCGGCCACGTGGATCAGCGCCTTGGACGGGATGCAGCCGATGTTCAGGCAAGTGCCGCCCAGGGCCTGGCCTTCGACCAGCACGGTAGGGATGCCCAGTTGCCCGGCGCGGATGGCGGCCACATAGCCGCCGGGGCCGCCACCGATGATCAGCAGGGTGGTGTCGATGATCTGGGACATGCTCACTCCAGGAACAGACAGGCAGGTTGTTCAAGCAGGCCACGCACGGCCTGGATGAACTGCGCGGCATCCATGCCATCGACCACCCGGTGGTCGAACGAGCTGGACAGGTTCATCATCTTGCGCACGACGATCTGGCCGTCGATCACCACCGGGCGCTCGACGATGCGGTTGACGCCGACGATCGCCACTTCCGGGGTGTTGACCACCGGGGTGCTGACGATGCCGCCCAGTGCGCCGAGGCTGGTCAGGGTGATGGTCGAGCCGCTCAGTTCTTCACGGCTTGCCTTGTTGCTGCGTGCGGCGTTGGCCAGGCGCGAGATTTCGCCGGCATTGGCCCACAGGCTGCCAGCCTCGGCATGGCGCAGCACCGGCACCATCAGGCCGTTGTCGCCCTGAGTGGCGATGCCCACATGCACAGCACCATGGCGGGTGATGACCTGAGCTTCGTCGTCATAGGTGGCGTTGATCTGCGGGAAGTCGCGCAACGCCACGACCATGGCGCGGACCAGGAACGGCAGCAGGGTGAGCTTGCCACGCGTGTTGCCGTGCTTGGCATTGAGCTGCTGGCGCAGGGCTTCCACGGCGGTGACGTCGATCTCTTCCACGTAGCTGAAGTGCGCGACGCGACGCTTGGCGTCCTGCATGCGCTGGGCGATCTTGCGGCGCAGGCCGATCACCTGCACCTGCTCGCTGTCGGTGCGCTTGGCATAGCCACTCGGCGCCTGGCCGGCAGCGCTGTGCGGCTTGCTCATGAAGGCGTCGAGGTCTTCGTGCAGGATGCGCCCGGCCGGGCCGCTGCCATGCACGTAGCGCAGCTCGATACCGGCATCCAGGGCGCGCTTGCGCACCGCCGGCGAGGCCAGCGGCTTGTCGCCCGGCTGGCGCGGCACGATCGCTGCTTCAACGTGCTGCTCGGGTGCCTGCAAGGCTGCCGGCTGCGGCACTTTCGCTTCTGGCTTGGGGGCAACAGGCGGCACGGGCGCGCTGTGCGCTTCCACAGGTTTGGCCTGCGGCACATCCACATGGTTGCCGCTGCCTTCCACTTCGATGCGGATCAGCTCGCTGCCGACCGCCATCACCTCACCTGGCTGGCCACCCAGGGCCAGCACCTTGCCGCTGACCGGCGAAGGGATTTCCACGGTGGCCTTGTCCGTCATGACATCGGCCACCACTTGGTCTTCGGCGATCACGTCGCCGACCTTGACGAACCATTCCACCAACTCGACCTGCGCGATGCCTTCGCCAATGTCCGGCATCTTGATGACGTGCGTGCCCATTCAGACCTCCATGACCCGTTTCAATGCCGCGCCTACCCGCGAAGGGCCTGGGAAGTAGGCCCATTCCTGTGCGTGGGGGTAGGGGGTGTCCCAGCCGGTGACGCGCTCGATCGGCGCTTCGAGGTGATGGAAGCAGTGCTCTTGCACCAGCGACACCAGTTCGGCGCCGAAGCCGCAGGTGCGGGTCGCTTCATGCACGACCACGCAGCGGCCGGTCTTCTTCACCGACGCGACGATGGTCTCCAGGTCCAGCGGCCAGAGGCTGCGCAGGTCGATCACTTCGGCGTCGACGCCGGTCTCCTCGGCGGCCACCTGGGCCACGTAGACCGTGGTGCCGTAGGTCAGCACGGTGACATCGTTGCCCGGGCGGGTGATCGCCGCCTTGTCCAGCGGCACGGTGTAGTAGCCGTCCGGCACGGCGCTTTGCGGGTGCCTCGACCAGGGCGTGACAGGGCGGTCGTGGTGGCCGTCGAACGGGCCGTTGTACAGGCGCTTTGGCTCGAGGAAGATCACCGGGTCGTCGCATTCGATCGAGGCGATCAACAGGCCTTTGGCGTCATACGGGTTGGATGGCATCACCGTGCGCAGGCCGCAGACCTGGGTGAACATCGCTTCCGGGCTCTGGCTGTGGGTCTGGCCGCCATAGATGCCGCCGCCGCAGGGCATGCGCAAGGTCAGCGGGGCGATGAACTCGCCGGCCGAACGGTAGCGCAGGCGGGCCATCTCCGAGACGATCTGGTCCGAGGCCGGGTAGAAGTAATCGGCGAACTGGATTTCCACCACCGGGCGCAGGCCGTAGGCACCCATGCCCACGGCAGTGCCGACGATACCGCTTTCCGAGATCGGCGCGTCGAACACCCGCGATTTGCCGTACTTGTTCTGCAGGCCTTCGGTGCAACGGAACACGCCGCCGAAGTAACCGACGTCCTGGCCGTAGATCACCACATTGTCGTCTCGCTCGAGCATGACATCCATGGCTGAGCGCAGGGCCTGGATCATGGTCAGTGTGCTGGTGGCCATGGCGGTTTCCGGGTTGATGCTGTTGTTGTGATCGTTCATCTCAGACCCCCAGTTCCTGGCGCTGACGGCGCAGGTGGTCAGGCATTTCCTTGTACACGTCCTCGAACATCGAAGCCGCGCTCGGGATGTGGCCGTTGGCCAGGGTGCCGTACTGTTCCGCTTCCTTCTGCGCAGCGATGACCGCGGCTTCGAACTCGGCAGTGGTGGCCTGGTGTTCTTCCTCGGACCAGTGACCGATCTTGATCAGGTGCTGCTTCAGGCGGGCGATCGGGTCGCCCAGCGGGAAGTGGCTCCAGTCATCGGCCGGGCGGTACTTGGAGGGGTCGTCCGAGGTCGAGTGCGGGCCGGCGCGGTAGGTGACCCACTCGATCAGCGAGGGGCCCAGGCCGCGGCGGGCGCGTTCGGCGGCCCAGCGCGAGGCGGCGTAGACGGCGACGAAATCGTTGCCGTCGACCCGCAGCGAAGCGATGCCGCAACCCACGCCACGGCCGGCAAAGGTGGTCTGCTCGCCACCGGCGATGGCCTGGAAGGTGGAGATCGCCCACTGGTTGTTGACCACGTTGAGGATCACCGGGGCGCGGTAGACGTGGGCGAAGGTGAGGGCGGTGTGGAAGTCCGACTCGGCGGTGGCGCCGTCGCCGATCCAGGCCGAGGCGATCTTGGTATCGCCCTTGATCGCCGAAGCCATGGCCCAGCCGACCGCCTGTACGAACTGGGTCGCCAGGTTGCCGCTGATGGTGAAGAAACCGGCTTCGCGCACCGAGTACATGATGGGCAGCTGGCGGCCCTTGAGCGGGTCGCGCTCGTTGGACAGCAGTTGGCAGATCATCTCGACCAGCGACACGTCGCGGGCCATGAGGATGCTCTGTTGGCGATAGGTGGGGAAGCACATGTCGGTGCGGTTGAGCGCCAGCGCCTGGGCGCTGCCGATGGCTTCTTCGCCCAGGCTCTGCATGTAGAAGGACATCTTCTTCTGGCGCTGGGCAACCACCATGCGGCTGTCGAAGATGCGCGTCTTGAGCATTGCGCGCATGCCTTGGCGGAGGATTTGCGGGTCGATGTCCTCGGCCCATGGGCCTTGGGCGTTGCCTTGCTCGTCGAGCACGCGGACCAGGCTGTAGGACAGGTCGGCAGTGTCGGCAGCGTCGACATCGATCGGCGGTTTACGGACTTGCCCTGCGTCGTTCAGGCGCAGGTAGGAGAAATCGGTCTGGCAGCCTGGCCGGCCGGTGGGCTCGGGCACATGCAAACGCAGGGGGGCGTACTCGTTCATGCTTTTTACGCTCGCTCGGATGTTGTTTTTGTGAGCTCTGAAGCGGCCGCCGCTGAGTACCGGCTTGTGACTGGTAGGTCAGCGTCATCTACATCTTAGTGGCAGGGCAGGAGAATTTTTCTCTCAAGTTGATTGCCTTTGCCTGACGGTGGAGATAAACATTCCGGATAAACACAAAAAACCGGTGAATTTGTCTCATGCGCAAGCTCGATCGTACCGATATCGGCATTCTCAACAGCCTCCAGGACAATGCCCGCATCACCAACGCAGAACTGGCGCGCTCGGTGAACCTGTCGCCGACGCCCTGTTTCAACCGGGTCAAGGCCATGGAAGAGTTGGGGGTGATCCGCCAGCAGGTGACCTTGCTGTCGCCGGAAGTGCTGGGGCTGGATGTGAATGTGTTCATTCATGTCAGCCTGGAGAAGCAGGTGGAGCAGGCGTTGCACCGCTTCGAGGAAGAGATCGCCGAACGGCCCGAGGTGATGGAGTGCTACCTGATGACCGGAGACCCGGATTACCTGTTGCGCGTGCTGTTGCCGAGCATCCAGGCGCTGGAGCGGTTTCTCGATTACCTGACGCGGTTGCCGGGGGTGGCCAATATCCGTTCGAGCTTTGCCCTCAAGCAGGTGCGGTACAAGACGGCGTTACCGTTGCCTTCCAATGGCATGACTTTGCGCGAATAATTTTCACCTTTACTGGCCTCTTCGCGGGCTCGCCCGCTCCCACAGGACAGCACGAGCCTCAGGCATTGTGTGATCCCTGTAGGAGCGGGCAAGCCCGCGAAGAGGCCGGAACAGGCAACACAGGGGGTGCTTGATATTTTAAACACCCCAAGCCTATGTTGTTGTCAGCCTATAACAACAAGGACAAGCGTCATGACCACCGCCGCCCACCGCTCGCTGGCCGAGCACCTCCAGGGCATCGACCAGATCGAATGCGTCACCCCCGACCTCAACGGCGTTCCCCGCGGCAAAGTAATGACCGCCGAGGGCTTCCTCGAAGGCCGCCGCCTGCAGATGGCCCGGGGAGTGATGCTGCAATGCATCATGGGCGGCTACCCGCCGGCGCGTTTCTATGGCAGCGATGACGGCGACCTGGCCCTGGTGGCGGAGCCCTCGCAGATTCACCGGCTACCCTGGAGCGAAGAAGGGCTGGCGCTGGCCATCTGTGACGCCAATGAACTGGATGGCCGGCCCTCGGCGCTGTCCACCCGTGGTCAGCTCAAGGCGGTGATCGCCCGCTACGCCGCCTTGGGCCTGGCACCGGTTGTGGCGACCGAGCTGGAGTTCTTCGTCTTCGCCCCCAACACCGACCCGCAGCAACCCTTCTTGCCACCCATGGGCAAGGATGGCCGCCGCGAGCTTGGCCATTCGGCGTTCAGCGTCAGCTCCAACAACGGCCTGCGTCCGTTCTTCCAGGAGGTCTACCAGTGCATGGCGGCCTTGGGCCTGCCGCGTGACACCTTCATGCACGAAATGGGCGTGAGCCAGTTCGAGATCAATTTACTGCACGGCGACCCCCTGTTGCTGGCCGACCAGACTTTCCTGTTCAAGCACCTGCTCAAGGAGGTGGCACTCAAGCACGGTCTGAGCGTGGTATGCATGGCCAAGCCATTGGCGCACACTCCGGGCAGCTCCATGCACATTCACCAGAGCGTCGTGGAGATCGCCAGTGGGCGTAATGTGTTCAGCGACGAGCAAGGCCAGCCGACCGAGGCCTTCTACCACTTCATTGGTGGGCAGCAGGCGTGCATGGCCGACTTCACCGCGCTGTTCGCGCCCAACGTCAACTCCTACCAGCGGCTCTGCCATCCCTACGCTTCGCCGAACAATGCCTGCTGGTCCGAGGACAACCGCGCGGCCGGCCTGCGCATTCCGGCCAGTGCCCCGGTGGCGCGGCGGGTCGAGAACCGCCTGCCGGGTGCCGACGCCAACCCCTACCTGGCCATTGCGGCCAGCCTGGCCGCCGGCCTGCACGGTATCGAGCAGCGCCTGCAGCCTGCCCCGGCGATCCAGGGCGAGTTCGAGGTGCCGGAACCCCTGAGCCTGCCGTGCACCCTGCATGCGGCGCTTGAGCGTCTCAAGCGCAGCGCCCTGGCGCGGGAACTGTTCGGCAGCGAGTTCATCGAAGGCTACATTGCCAGCAAGACCCTGGAACTGACGGACTTCTTCAACGAGATCACCCCCTGGGAACGGCGCGTGCTGGCAGCACAGGCCTGATCGCGACACAATCGGCACTGGACGCGCCCCTGTCCGCTTATTTGGCGGGCAGGGGACTGCGCCGTGGCCATTTTGCTTTTATGCTTGCCAGCAAGCCAACGCCACCTGACCACGGAGCTCGACGGGACGTATGCGAAACATCTGGAAGCCCTTTCAGTCGTTGTATTTCGCCGCCTTGATGATGTTGATCGGCTCGGGCCTGCTCAGTACCTACCTGGCGCTGCGCCTGGCGGCCGATCATGTCGACAGCCTGTGGGTCGGTGCCTTGATGGCCGCCAACTACTTCGGCCTGGCCGTGGGCGGCAAGGTCGGCCACCGCCTGATCGGCCGGGTAGGGCACATCAGGGCCTACGCCACGTGCGCTGGCATCGTCTGCGCGGCCGTGCTGGGGCATGGGATGACCAGCTGGTTGCCGGTGTGGGTCGGGCTGCGGATGATCGTCGGCCTGGGGATGATGTGCCAGTACATGGTCATCGAAAGCTGGCTCAATGAGCAGGCCGAGGCCAAGCACCGAGGGGCGGTGTTCAGTGGCTACATGATCGCGTCCTACCTTGGCCTGGTGCTTGGCCAGCTGATCCTGGTGGTGCACCCGCAACTGGGCCCGGAACTGTTGATGCTGGTGGCCATGTGCTTCGCCCTGTGCCTGGTGCCGGTGGCGATGACCCGGCGCATCCACCCGGCACCCCTGCGCCCGGCACCGATGGAGCCCAAGTTCTTCATCAAGCGGGTACCGCAGTCGCTCAGTACGGTGCTGGGGTCAGGCCTGATCGTCGGTTCGTTCTATGGCCTGGCGCCGCTCTACGCCTCCAGCCAGGGCTTGTCGACCGAGCAGATCGGTCTGTTCATGGGTTGCTGCATCTTTGCCGGGCTGCTGGTGCAATGGCCCTTGGGCTGGTTGTCCGACCGCTACGACCGGGCGGTGCTGATCCGCAGCGTTGCAATAGGCCTGGCGCTGGCTTCGGTGCCGCTGGCATTGCTGCCGAGTGTGCCGCTGGAGGTGTTGTTCAGCATAGGCTTCGTGATTTCATTGTTGCAGTTCTGCCTGTACCCGCTGGCCGTGGCGTTTTCCAATGACCATGTGGAGAGCGAGCGGCGGGTGTCGCTGACGGCCATGCTGCTGGTCACCTATGGCGTCGGTGCCTGTATCGGGCCGCTGGCGGCGGGGGTACTGATGAAGGTGCTGGGGGCGCAGATGCTCTATGCGTTCTTCGCGTTCTTCGCTTTGGTACTAGTGTGGCGCATCCGGCCGAAGGCGGTCACCGGGCTGCACCAGGTGCAGGATGCTCCGCTGGGGCACGTGGCGATGCCGGCGGCCGGTTCGCCGCTGTCGGCGGCGCTCGACCCGCGGGTGGATGAGCAGACCGTGCAGGAGGTGATGCAGGCGCCGGTGGCGGCTGAGGATACAGAGGATGATCAGAAGGCCGAGCCGGTTGCCGAGGCTCGGGCAGAGGATGAGGTCAGCAAGTCGGTTTAAGCCTGCTGTGCCGGCCTCTTCGCGGGCTTGCCTGCTCCCACAGGTACTGCAAAGGTTTCGAGACCGGTGCAGTCCCTGTGGGAGCGGGCGAGCCCGCGAAGAGGCCTGTCCTGCAAACATAGAAACAGAAACGCCACCCAATGGGTGGCGTTCTCGTATCGGCAGGCGACTCAGTAGTCGTCCTTGTCGAACCGCCGCGCCTCACGCTGCAGCTGGTAGACAAAACTTTCGACCTTGCGCTGTGCCTGGCCATTGAGGTTATGGAAACGCACACCGGCGAAGGTGGTGTTGATCCGCTCTTCATAGTGCAGGTGGCGCAGCTCGACCATGGTGTCTACCAGGCCTAGCGGGTTGCTGGCCTTGAAGCGCTCGTATACCTGGCCCAATTGCAGGCGGTCCTCGACATTGCCCTCGAAGCGCAGCTTGCAGCCGGTGGCAGAGATGTCCAGCAGCTTGCCGCGCAAGGCTCCGTTACCCTTGAGGTAGCTGCCGTCGAGAATGATGTCGACCAGTTGCGACAGCTTCAGCGCGGCGCGGAAGGCATTGCGACGCTGGTGGTAGGTCATCTCTTCGGGCATCGCGCCACGGTAGCAGCGGTGGCCGTCCACTTCGCTGATCTTCAATTCATGATTGCACTCCCAGGCGATGCGCACACCGTCATGGAAGCCTTCGACGCGAAACGGTTCGCCGTTTTCGATGAATTTCTCGCCGTCGCGCGGGATCATTTCGTCCAGCGCGAGGATATTGCTGTCACGGTCCACGTGTACCACGTAGCTCTGGAACCGCTGGCTGCGCTCATGGAAAGTGATGATCAGCGGATCATGGCTGTCTTGCAGCTGGCGCAGGTTGGCCGCGATCTCCAAGGGCGTGTTCAGCACCTTCGGCGGTTGCGGGGCATCGGTTTCATTGAACACGGGTTTTCAATCTCCAGGCAAAAACGACACACGCAAGTAACGGCATTTTGCCAGTATGTTCCGTGCCTTGATAGAAGTAATCACACTTGGCTGAGCGCCCGGGGCTTGGCAAGTGGAGAAGTGGCGCCACGGCTGTCATAGAGCGACGGTGCTTCGCCACCCTGAAGGATTCTGATCTGGTTGGCCGTGACGTGTTGTTGCACCTGGATGATCCGGCCATTGGTCTCGTTGACCTTCTGGCAGGCATCCATCAGCTGGGTCAGCACATCGAGCTGCTGCATGATCAGCTCGCCGTTGTCCGATTGTGCCGCCAATGCCTGCACGCCGGCACGGTTGGCGCTCAGGCCAAGGCTGGCAAGCAGGTTGTTGCGGCGCGTGCCTTGCTGCTCGAGCAGGACGATCAGCGACTGCTTGCGGGCGAGGATGCCCTCCAGCGGCGCCATGTCGCGACCGTGCAAGGCCACTGACTCCTGCTGGAGCAGGTCGAGCAGTTCCTGGGTCGGAGCGATGTCGTCTTCGATCAGTTGCAGCAAAGTGATGTCGTGCATGGCTAACTCTTGGCTTTACATAGCGTCCGTGAAGTCAGCGCGCCGAACGGTCAGCGCTGGGCTTCGAAATCGAGCAGTTTGCTGGCGACGCGGCCGGCATCGACCTGATAGCTGCCGTCTGCGATCGCCTGCTTCAACTGAGCCACGCGGGCACTGTTGACGACGGGCTGGTCGCGCAGCTTGTCGCTGACCTTTTGCAACTGCTGTGCCTCTTGGCTGAGGTGTACCGCTTCTCCGCTGGCGCTTTTTGGCGCTTCTTGGGTTTCGCCGGTTTTATCGGCGTTGCCGGACGTGGCGTTGCCACGAACGCCGCCTGTGATGGACGGAGAATTATTCAAACGACTGAAGTCGATGACCATGATCAGAAACCTCTGGGTATTTGGACGCTTGCCTTGTTTTCGGCCAACCCGAAAGAAACTTTAGGCGTAAATGCATAGCCGCCTGTCAGCAAGCTCGCGAACCCGTGTTCTGACACAGTTTAGGAAAAGCGGTTCCTCACCGCCAGCGCAATCTACATGGCGACCTCGACCTGCCCGGGGCCGGTGACACGGGCTTTTACCACGCGCTGCGAATTGAGGTTGCGTACGCGGATCTGTTCGCCCTGGCCGCCCTTGGCCAAGGCTTCGCCAGGCATGCGCACGCTCAAGGTGCCGCTGCGCGCGGTAATCACCACATGATCGCCTTTACGCACCACTTCGGCTTGCTCCAGGTGCTGCGGCGTGAGGACCTGGTCGAGTACGGTCGGGCGCAGCATCTTCATGCCTACCGCCTGGTCGAGGTCGGTGAGAAAGCCCTGGGGCAGCGTGCCGACGTCACGCTCGCGCAGGGCCACGTCAGCTTCGCCAACGACGTTGTCGCGCTTGAGCGGGCGGGTCACCACCACCACATCGCGGAACAGCTTCACGGTTGCCGGCACGAAGATGGTCCACGGCGCGCTGCCGTCACAGCGGACCCGCACGGTGACCCGGCCAAGCGGTTGCGCCGGGCTCTCCAGCGAGGCGTCCAGCTGCTGGCTGCACAGTGGCATGCGCAGACGCGGATCGAGCGGGTTGACCTGGATTTCGTAGCGCCCGGGCGTCTGGGTGGTGGCCAGGTAATCCTCGACACTGAATTCAAGAAACCCTTGGGTGACACCGATAAGCTGTTCAGGCAAGGTAACCGCATCCGCCAGCGTGCGAACGCCGGGTGCCAGCAGGCACAGCACGGCGAGCGTGCCGCTCAGCAGGCGCGTCAGTCGTCGGAAATTTGTCGTTTTCGTGTACATGGCGCTCAAAAAAGCAAAGCCCGTGCCGACTTGGTGGTCATGTAGCACCAAAAAGGCAGAACGCATAAGGAGTCAGGCATGGCGGGGGTAATGGATTCAGTCAACCAGCGTACGCAGCTGGTTGGGCAGAATCGCCTGGAATTGCTGCTGTTCCGTCTCAACGGGGCGCAGCTGTACGGCATCAACGTGTTCAAGGTTCGCGAAGTGCTGCAGTGTCCGGAGCTGACCGTGCTGCCCAAGTCGCACCCGGTGGTGCGCGGCGTGGCCAACATTCGCGGGGCGACCATCCCGATCCTCGACCTGTCGATGGCGACCGGCCTGCCGGGGTTGCAGGAAGACACGCGCAACAGCTTCGTGATCATCACCGAGTACAACACCAAGACCCAGGGCTTTTTGGTGCACTCGGTCGAGCGCATCGTCAACATGAACTGGGAAGAGATCCATCCGCCACCCAAGGGCACGGGCCGCGACCACTACCTGACCGCCGTCACCCGGGTCGACAACCGCATGGTCGAGATCATCGATGTGGAAAAGGTGCTGGCCGAAGTGGCGCCATCCTCCGAGTCGGTGTCTGCCGGCGTGGTCGATGCCGAGGTGCAGGACAAGGCCACGCTGCTGCGGGTGCTGACCGTCGACGATTCGTCGGTGGCGCGCAAGCAGGTCAGCCGCTGCCTGCAGACGGTGGGGGTGGACGTGGTGGCGCTCAACGATGGCCGACAGGCGCTCGACTACCTGCGCAAGCTGGTGGAGGAGGGCAAAAAGCCTGAAGAAGAGTTCCTGATGATGATCTCCGACATTGAAATGCCGGAAATGGATGGCTATACGCTTACCGCAGAGATCCGCAGCGATCCGAGCATGCAAAAATTGCACATCTGCCTGCATACTTCGCTGTCCGGGGTATTCAACCAGGCGATGGTCAAGAAGGTCGGGGCGGATGATTTCCTGGCCAAGTTCAAGCCGGACGACCTGGCCCAGCGCGTGGTCGACCGGATCAAGGCAGCGAATTGAAGCAGCCGGGGCATGTTTCCGGCACCAGTGATTTAAAAGAGGCGGCAGTAGTGTCTGCGGGTAATTTGGAGTTCGAACAGTTCAGGGTCTTCCTGGAAAAAGCCTGTGGCATCCTGCTGGGCGAGAATAAGCAGTACCTGGTTTCCAGCCGTCTCAACAAGTTGATGGAACAGCAGGGCATCAAGAGCCTGGGCGAGCTGGTGCAGCGGATCCAGACCCAGCCGCGGGGTGGCCTGCGCGAACAGGTGGTGGATGCGATGACCACCAACGAAACCCTGTGGTTTCGCGATACCTACCCGTTCGAAGTGTTGAAGAACAAGGTCATTCCCGAGTTCATCAGGAACAACCCCGGGCAGCGCCTGCGCATGTGGTCGGCGGCTTGCTCCTCGGGGCAGGAGCCGTACTCGATCTCGATGGCCATCGACGAGTTCGAGCGCAGCAACCTGGGCCAGTTGAAGATGGGGGCTCAGATCGTGGCCACCGACCTGTCCGGCTCGATGCTGACCAACTGCAAGACCGGTGAGTACGACAGCCTGGCCATCGCCCGTGGCCTGTCCCAGGAGCGCCTGCAACGTTACTTCGACGCCAAGGGGCCGGGGCGCTGGGCGGTCAAGCCGGCAATCCGTAGCCGCGTCGAGTTCCGCTCGTTCAACCTGCTCGACAGCTATGCGAGCCTGGGCAAGTTCGACATCGTGTTCTGTCGCAATGTGCTGATCTACTTCTCGGCACAGGTGAAGAAGGACATCCTGATGCGTATCCACAGCACCCTGAAGCCTGGGGGCTACCTGTTCCTCGGTGCCTCGGAGGCGCTGAACGGGTTACCGGACCACTACCAGATGGTCCAGTGCAGCCCGGGGATCATCTACCAGGCCAAGTAAGCGAAAAGGCCGGCAACTCAAGTTGCCGGCCTTTTTGTTTGCCTGCGCCGGCCTCTTCGCGGGCATGCCCGCTCCCACAGGGTCATCACAAGTCTCCAGGATAGCGCAGTACTTGTGGGAGCGGGCGAGCCCGCGAAGCAGGCAACGCGGTTTGACGTCAATTTTTTGATTTGCCGCTTTTGCCACCCGGCAATTGCCGCTTTCGCTTCGCCAGGCGGAAGCAGTTTGCCGCTTTTCTGGCATCACGCCATCAGCCTTCAATGCCACACCCCAGCATTTCCGGGCTTTCGGGAATGTGGCACAGCCCTTGCTATACCTTGCTCAACGAAATTCCGGCCAACCTTCGAAGGTTTTCCCGACATGAGCATCAGTTTCGACAAGGCGCTTGGCATTCACGAAAAGGCACTGGGCTTCCGCGCCCAGCGCGCCGAAGTGCTGGCCAACAACATCGCCAACGCCGATACGCCCAACTACAAGGCGCGTGACATGGACTTCTCCTCGGTGCTCGCCGCCGAGAGCCAGAAGCAGCAAAGCGGCCGCTTCGCCATGGACCGCACCCACAGCCGCCACATCGAGGCCGAAGGCCTGGCAATGGCCGACGACACCCTGCAGTACCGCGTGCCGACCCAGCCATCGATCGACCAGAACACCGTGGACGCCCAGATCGAGCAATCGAACTACACGGAGAACGCCATCGGTTTCCAGGCCAGCTTCACCTTGCTCAACAGTAAATTCAAAGGGCTGGTTTCGGCCCTGCGCGGAGAGTAATTCATGTCCCTTTCCAGTGTTTTCAACATTGCCGGCAGTGGCATGAGCGCGCAGAACACCCGCCTCAACACCGTCGCCTCGAACATCGCCAACGCCGAGACCGTGTCGTCGAGCATCGACCAGACCTACCGTGCGCGCCACCCGGTGTTCGCCACCACCTTCCAGAACGCGCAAAGCGGCGTCAGCCAGTCGCTGTTCGAGGATCAGGGCGAGGCGGGGCAGGGCGTGCAGGTCAAGGGCATCGTCGAAGACCAGAGCAACCTGGAGGCGCGCTACGAGCCGAATCACCCGGCGGCGAACAAGGACGGCTACGTCTACTACCCGAACGTCAATGTGGTCGAGGAGATGGCTGACATGATCTCCGCCAGCCGCGCGTTCCAGACCAACGCCGAGCTGATGAACACCGCCAAGAACATGATGCAGAAAGTGCTGACCCTGGGTCAGTGATAAGGAAGCCGGACCATGGCCATCGATACCTCCACTACCGGTGTCAATCTCAACGACGTCCTCGCGGCGTCCGGTGTCAACACTGGCACCAAGAAGACCACCACCGATACCGCGTCCCAGACCGGCAACAGCACACTGGGCAAGGATGCGTTCCTGCAGTTGCTGGTGACCCAGATGCAGCACCAGAACCCACTCGACCCGCAGGACAACGGCGAGTTCGTGGCCCAGCTGGCCCAGTTCAGCAGCCTGGAAGGCATCACCTCGCTGAACGAGTCGGTCACCAACATCACCAGCGCCATGGCCTCGTCCCAGGCGCTGCAGGCCTCGTCGCTGGTTGGTCGCTCGGTGATCGTGCAGAACGACAAGGCGGTGGTCGATACCGCCGAAAGCTTCAATGGCCAGTTCGTCGTGCCGCAGGCCATCGACGGGGCGAAGATCACCGTCAAGGACAAGGACGGCAACACCGTCAAGACCATCGAAGTGGGTGAGCAGAAGGCCGGCTATGCCGACTTCATCTGGGATTGTACCAACGCGAGCGGCGAGAAGGTCGACCCGGGTACCTATACCTTCACGGCCAGCACCACGGTGGACGGCAAGTCGGTGCAGATGAACACCCTGTTGCCGGCCAAGGTCACCAGCGTCAGCTTCAACACCACGGGCGAGATGGTGCTCAACCTCGCCGGGGTCGGCAAGGTTTCCCTGTCCGACGTACAAACCATCGGAATCTGAGGCCGGAACGGCACAAGGAGCAACAGCATGTCTTTCAATATCGGCCTTAGCGGTCTGTACGCTGCCAACAAGCAGCTGGATGTTACCGGCAACAACATTGCCAACGTCAACACCACCGGTTTCAAGTCGTCGCGTGCCGAGTTCGCCGACGTCTATGCCGGCGCCAACCGCCTGGGCGTAGGCAAGAACCAGGTCGGCAACGGTGTGCGCCTGGCTGCGGTTTCCCAGCAGTTCACCCAGGGTGACGTGAACAACACCGGCAACGTGCTGGACATGGGTATCCAGGGTCAGGGTTACTTCGTGCTGTCGGACAACGGCTCGATGGTCTACACCCGTGCCGGTGCCTTCCAGACCAGCAAGGACAACTATGTCGTTACCTCCGATGGCCTGCGCCTGCAGGGCTATGCCGCTGATGCCAACGGCAATATCAAGAAGGGTGTCCTGACCGACCTGAAGATCGATACCTCGGCCCTGGAACCCAAGGCTACCAGCCTGATCGACCAGGGCATCAACCTGAACTCCTCGGCCAAGTCGATCCCGTTGCCGTCGGTTCCGCCCGTTGCCGGTGACATCGTCTTCGACCCGACTGACGAAACGTCGTACACCAAGTCGTTCTCGACCAAGATCTACGACAGCCAGGGCAACGAGCACACCATGGAGCAGTTCTATCGCAAGACCGATACGAACCAGTGGACCATGTACACCCTGGTCGACGGCCGCAACCCGATGGACCCGACCAGCACTGCCCCGCTGACCGGCACCATCGCCTTCAACAGCGATGGCAGCGTCGCCTCGATGGCCACCGACACCACCGGCGTGCCGGCCGGCGCCGAATGGAGCGTGACCAACAACACCTTCACGCTCAAGGGCTGGATCCCGGCTACCCAGGATGCCAGCGGCAACTGGATCGCCAACGGTTCTACCGAGAACACCAGCGGCTTGCGCATGTCGATGAACAGCACCACTTCGTACAACACCGAGACCGCGCGCATGTCGCAGTCCCAGGATGGTTACGCCACCGGTATCCTGTCGAGCCTGAGCATCGACTCCACGGGGGTGATGTTCGCCAGCTTCAGCAACCAGCAGTCGCGCGCCATCGGTCAGGTGGCACTGGCCAGCTTCGCCAACGACCAGGGCCTGCAGCAGATTGGCGGCACCCGCTGGACCGAGACCTACTCCTCGGGCATCCCGGGCATCGATGCGCCGAAGACCGGCACCCTGGGCAGCGTCGAGTCCAACTCGCTGGAAAACTCCAACGTCAACCTGACCCAGGAGCTGGTCGAGTTGATCAAGGCGCAGAGCAACTACCAGGCGAACGCCAAGACCATCTCCACCGAAAGCACCATCATGCAGACCATCATCCAGATGACCTGATGGTCGCTGGCTGAGCGTGTCTGGACGAGCCCCTTTCCCGTGAAGGGGTTCGTCGTATTTGCGGGAGGGAATATGAAAAGGCTGGTTGTCGCATTGATTGCCGCTTTCTGCCTGTATCAGGCCCAGGCCGGCACCGCGCCGTGGTGGCGCTGGGAAAGCCAGGCGGATGGCCGGCTGGTGTGCTCGCAATGGCCGCCGGGGGAGGGCTGGAAGAAGTTTGCCGGCCCATTCAGCAATGGCGGATGCCGCGAGCCTTGATTGGCCTGTGCCGGCCTCTTCGCGGGCGCGCCCGCTCCCACAGGGTTTGCACTGATTTCAGGGGCTGTGCTGTACCTGTGGAAGCAACTGTCTTGCTCAGATGTTAAAAGCTGGCGCGATTCCTGTGGGAGCGGGCTTGCCCGCGAAAGGGCCGGTACAGGATTGCCGCGATCGGCAATCCGGCGCCGGATAACCGGCGGCGCCTGAGTGGCAGAACCCCGAAAAAGCCCGTATTCACGGGCTTTTTCAGCATTTGAAAAAGTTGGTTCGGAACTTGCTTTAGAGCCTGCACAGCAACGGCGAGCGGCAAACGATCGTCAGTGCAGCGGAGGATGACTGTGGACAAGATGCTTTACGTGGCCATGACCGGCGCCAGCCAGAACGCGCTGGCGCAGAAGGCCCACGCCAACAACCTGGCGAACGTTTCCACCAATGGTTTCCAGCGCGACCTGGAGCAGGCGCGCTCGATGCCGGTGTTCGGTGACAGCTTTCCGTCGCGGGCGTTTGCCATGACTGAACGCCCGGCTACCGATTTCAGCGAAGGGCCGATGGTCGAGACCGGGCGTGACCTGGACGTGGCCGTGTCCGGGCAGGGCTTCATTGCCGTGCAGGCGCCGGATGGCAGCGAAGCCTACGTGCGCACCGGCAGCCTGAACATCGACGCCCTCGGCGTGCTGCGTGCCGGCAACGGCATGCCGGTGATCGGCAACGGTGGCCCGATCGCCATTCCGCCTGAGCAGAAGGTTGAAGTGGGTGCCGACGGTACCATCAGCATCCGCTCGATGGGTGAAGACCCGCGGGTGATGGCCGAGGTCGATCGCATCAAGCTGGTCAACCCGGACATCAAGAGCATGACCAAGGGCCTGGACGGGCTGATCCACACCCAGAACGGCCAACCGGCTGCTGCCGACGTCAATGTGCGGGTGGTGTCGGGCTTCCTCGAAGGCAGCAACGTCAACGCCGTTGAAGAAATGACCTCGGTGCTGGCGTTGTCCCGCCAGTTCGAGCTGCACGTGAAAATGATGAACGCGGCCAAGGAAGGCGATGAAGCCATGGCGCGTGTTTTGCAAATCGGCTAACCAACTGTGAACGGGTGCCGTAAAACAGGCGCACGAGGAGAATACTGATGCTTCCGGCTCTTTGGGTCGCTAAAACCGGCCTGTCCGCCCAGGACACCAACCTGACTGTCATTTCCAACAACCTGGCCAACGTCTCGACCACCGGCTTCAAGCGTGATCGTGCCGAGTTCGCCGACCTGCTGTACCAGATCAAGCGTCAGCCAGGCGCGCAGTCGACCCAGGACAGCGAGCTGCCGTCGGGCCTGCAGGTCGGTACCGGTGTGCGCATCGTCGGCACCCAGAAGAACTTCCAGACCGGCAGCCTGCAGACCACCGAGAACCCGCTGGACATGGCGGTCAATGGCCGTGGCTTCTTCCAGGTACTGCAGCCGGACGGCACCGTCTCGTACACCCGTGACGGTACCTTCCACCTGAACTCCGACGGCCAGATCGTCACCGCCCAGGGTTTTGCCCTGGAACCGGCGATCGTGGTGCCGAACGATGCCCAGACCTTCACTGTCGGCCAGGATGGCACTGTGTCGATCACCACCGCCGGCAACCCGGCTGCACAGGTGATCGGCAACCTGCAGACCGCCGACTTCATCAACCCGGCCGGCCTGCAGGCGATCGGCGACAACCTGTTCCTGGAGACCGCCGCCAGCGGCGCGCCACAGGTTGGTACTCCAGGCCTGAACGGCTTCGGCACCACCCTGCAGCAGACCCTGGAAAACTCCAACGTCAGCACCGTGGAAGAGCTGGTGAACATGATCACCACCCAGCGTGCCTACGAGATGAACTCCAAGGTCATCTCCACCGCCGACCAGATGCTGTCGTTCGTGACTCAGCAGCTGTAAAAGCCCAAGTCCAGGTTCTACTCCCGTTACACCGTGAGGTAAGTGTCATGAAGCGTCTGTTGTCTGTATTCGCCCTGGGGGGGGCGGTTGTGCTGGCTGGTTGCGTCGCGCCGACGCCCAAGCCGAACGACCCGTATTACGCGCCGGTTCTGCCGCGTACCCCGCTGCCGGCTGCAGCCAACAACGGTTCGATCTACCAGGCCGGTTTCGAGCAGGGCCTGTACACCGACCGCAAGGCGTTCCGCGTGGGTGACATCATCACCATCACCCTCAACGAACGCACCTCGGCGAGCAAGAACGCAGGTTCCCAGATCCAGAAGAACAGCAAGGCCGACATTGGCCTGACCTCGCTGTTCGGCTCCAACCCGAACACCAACAACCCGTTCGGCAGCGGCGACCTGTCGCTGGAAGCCGGCTACAGCGGTGACCGCACCACCAAGGGCGACAGCAAGGCCACCCAGGGCAACACCCTGACCGGTTCGATCACCGTCACCGTGGCCGAGGTGCTGCCCAACGGCATCATCGCCGTGCGCGGTGAAAAGTGGATGACCCTCAACACCGGTGAAGAGCTGGTGCGTATCGCCGGCCTGATCCGTGCCGACGACATCGCCACCGACAACACCGTGCCGTCCACCCGCGTGGCCGATGCGCGCATCACCTATTCGGGCACCGGTTCGTTCGCCGATGCCAGTCAGCCCGGCTGGCTGGACCGCTTCTTCATGAGCCCGCTTTGGCCCTTCTGAGTACGGATGAACATGTTCAACGTTAGGCAGCTGATAGCCGCGACCCTGCTCCTGTCCTGCGCGTTCGGTGCCCATGCCGAACGCCTCAAGGACATTGCCAGCATCTCCGGCGTGCGTTCCAACCAGTTGATCGGCTATGGCCTGGTGGTGGGGCTCAACGGCACGGGTGACCAGACCACCCAGACCCCGTTCACCCTGCAGACCTTCAACAACATGCTGTCGCAGTTCGGCATCAAGGTCCCGGCCGGCTCCGGCAACGTGCAGCTGAAGAACGTCGCGGCGGTGTCGGTGCATGCCGACCTGCCGGCGTTCGCCAAGCCGGGCCAGGTGGTGGATATCACCGTTTCGTCGATCGGCAACTCCAAGAGCCTGCGCGGGGGCAGCCTGCTGATGACTCCGCTCAAGGGGATCGACGGCAACGTCTACGCGATCGCGCAAGGCAACCTGGTGGTCGGCGGCTTTGATGCCGAGGGCCGTGACGGCTCGAAGATCACCGTCAACGTTCCGTCGGCCGGCCGTATTCCTGGCGGTGCCTCGGTCGAACGTGCCGTGCCGAGCGGCTTCAACCAGGGCAACAGCCTGACCCTGAACCTCAACCGCCCTGACTTCACCACCGCCAAGCGCATCGTCGACAAAGTCAACGACCTGCTCGGCCCAGGTGTGGCCCAGGCCGTTGATGGCGGCTCGGTGCGGGTCACCGCGCCGATGGACCCGAGCCAGCGGGTCGACTACCTGTCGATCCTCGAGAATCTCGAGATCGACCCGGGCCAGGCGGTGGCCAAGGTCATCATCAACTCGCGTACCGGTACCATCGTCATCGGCCAGAACGTCAAGGTCTCGCCGGCGGCGGTGACCCACGGCAGCCTGACCGTGACCATCACCGAAGACCCGATCGTCAGCCAGCCGGGGCCGTTCTCCAACGGCCAGACCGCGGTGGTTCCGCGTTCGCGGGTCAATGCCGAGCAGGAAGCCAAGCCGATGTTCAAGTTCGGTCCGGGGACCACGCTGGATGAGATCGTCCGCGCGGTCAACCAGGTCGGCGCGGCACCGGGCGACCTGATGGCCATCCTCGAAGCACTGAAACAGGCCGGCGCCTTGCAGGCCGACCTGATCGTGATCTGAGGACGCCGCGGATGAATTCGAAAAGCCTGGTCTCCAGCCACGCCGACAGCGGTGCCTACACCGACCTCAATCGCCTGAGCTCGCTCAAGCACGGTGATCGCGACAGCGATGCCAACGTGCGCAAGGTAGCCCAGGAGTTCGAGTCGCTGTTCATCAGCGAGATGCTCAAGGCCTCGCGCAAGGCCAGCGATGTGCTGGCCGATGACAACCCGATGAACAGCGAGACGGTCAAGCAGTACCGCGACATGTACGACCAGCAGCTGGCCGTGAGCATGTCCCGCGAGGGTGGCGGTATCGGCCTGCAGGACGTGCTGGTGCGCCAGCTGTCGAAGCACAAGAGCACCCCGGTCAACACCAGCCCGTTCCCACGCGTCGACGGCAGCGCGCCGACGCTGTGGGGCAACAAGGTGGCCGACCCGGTGCAGGCTACCCAGTCCACGGCCACGCGCAACGATGTCGCCGCGCTCAACTCGCGGCGCCTGGCGCTGCCGGGCAAGCTCACCGATCGCCTGCTGGCCGGCATCGTGCCTTCGGCCACCAGCCCGGCCGCAACCACCCATACCGCCGCCGTGCCGGCCCGTGACGGGCAGCAGGTGGCCAAGGCTATCGCCATCCCGGACAACGGCCTGCGCATCACCGGCCGTGCCGTGGCGCAGCCGCCACTGGCGCCGAAGAAAGCTTTTGCCGACAGCGACGAATTCGTCGCCACCATGCTGCCGATGGCCGAGCAGGCCGCCAAGCGCATTGGTGTCGATCCGCGTTACCTGGTGGCCCAGGCCGCCCTGGAAACCGGTTGGGGCAAGTCGGTGATGCGCAACAGCGATGGCAGCAGCAGCCACAACCTGTTCGGCATCAAGGCCAGCAGTAACTGGCAAGGTGATTCGGCGCGGGCGATCACCAGCGAATTCCGCGACGGCCAGTTCGTCAAGGAGACCGCAGCGTTCCGTTCCTATGACTCGTACCAGGACAGTTTCCACGACCTGGTGAGCCTGTTGCAGAGCAATTCGCGCTATCAAGATGCGGTGAAGTCGGCCGATAACCCAGAACAATTCGTGCGAGAGCTGCAAAAGGCCGGTTACGCCACCGACCCGAACTACGCCAGCAAGATCTCGCAGATCGCAAGACAGATGAAGTCGTACGAGAGCTACGCAATGCTCGGTACCACAACGAAACTTTAAGGGTATGGAACCATGGCGAGTCTGATCAATATTGGTATGTCGGGGCTTGGCGCCGCGCAGTCGGGGATGTACACCCTCGGTAACAACATTGCCAACGCCGATGTCGAGAGCTACTCGCGCCAGCAGAACGTGCAGAAGACCAAGGGCGGCCAGCAGGTCGGCCAGGTGTTCATCGGCAGCGGCACCACCCTGGCCGACGTGCGTCGGGTGTACAACGCGTTCCTCGAGAACCAGCTGCGCACCACCACCTCGCTGAGCAGCGACGCCACCTCGTACCTGAATCAGATCACCCCGCTGGACACCGCCCTGTCGAGCAGCGACACCGGCATCACCGCCGCGCTGCAGAGCTTTTTCACCGCGTTGCAGGACGCCTCGGCCAAACCGACCGAAGATGCCTCGCGCCAGCTGCTGCTGACCAGTGCTCAATCCCTGGCCAAGCGCTTCAATACCCTGTCGTCCCAGTTCAACCAGCAGAACAGCGACATCAATTCCAACATGGCGTCGATCGCCGACAAGGTCAATGCATTGACCAAGTCGATTGCCGACCTCAACGGCCAGATCTCCAAGATGACGGCGGTCAACGGCCAGCCCAACGACCTGCTCGACCAGCGCGATGGCGCGGTGCGCGAGTTGTCGGCGCTGATCGGTGCCGACGTGGTTGAGCAGAAGAACGGCAACTATGACGTCTACCTGAAAAACGGCCAGGCCCTGGTGCTGGGCAACACCACTCAGACCATCGGCGTCGAGCCGAGCGCCACCGACCCGACCCGCATGAGCCTGATCCTCAATCGCGGCTCGACCAAGATGGACATCACCAACAGCACCACAGGTGGTGAGCTGGGCGGCCTGATCCGCTACCGCAAGGAAACCCTCGACCCGGCGATGAATGAGCTTGGCCGTGTGGCCCTGGTGGTGGCCGATGCCATCAACAGCCAGCTGGCGCAGGGGATCGACAAGAATGGCGAGTTTGGTGCGGCGATGTTTGCCGACATCAACAGCGCCGCAGCCATCAGCCAGCGCAGTATCGCCAAGGCGGGCAACAGCGCAGGCTCCGGCAACCTCGATGTCACCATCAAGGACACCGGCAAGCTGACCACCAGCGATTACCAGGTCACCTTCACCAGCGACAAACAGTACACCGTGCGCAAGTTGCCCGATGGTACCGACATGGGCACCTACAGCCTGGACGACGACCCGGCGCCGGTCATCGATGGTTTCAGCCTGGCGCTCAATGGTGGCGCCCTGAGCGCGGGTGACAGCTTCAAGATCACCCCGACGCGCAACGCTGCTGCCAACATCGAAGCGACCCTGACCGATCCCAAGCGCCTGGCCATGGCCGCGCCTTTGACCGGCACCAGTGGTTCGGGCAACAAGGGCACCGGCGCCATCACCCAGCCGACCCTGACTTCCGAGCTGGATATCTACGATGCAGCCCAGCGTGCCGACCTGCAGACCGGCATCAAGTATTCGACGCCGGTCAAGCTGGTGTTCGGTGACGACACTGCCTCGCCGCAGGCGTACACGATGTACGACTCCAAGGGCAATGCCATTGGCAGCGGCACCATCGTGCCGGGCCAGGACAACAAGCTGCAGTTGTCGGTGCCGATGGTCGATGCCAGTGGCAACCCGATCATGGATGGCGCCACGCAGAAGACCTTCAGCTTCGAGATGACCGTCTCCGGCACACCGAAGAACGGTGACAGCTTCACCGTGGCAATGACCGCGTCGGGTTCGGCCGACAATCGCAACGCCCAATCGGTGCTGGACCTGCAGACCAAGGGTACCGTCGAAGTCGGTGCCGACGGCAAGGGCATCAGCTTCACCGATGCCTATGCCAAGCTGGTGTCAAACGTGGGCGGCAAGGCCGGCCAGGCACAGATGGACAGCGACGCCACCAACGCGCTGCACACCTCGGCCCTGGAAGGGCGCAATGGCTTGTCCGGGGTATCGATCGATGAAGAAACCGGCAACCTGATCAAGTTCCAGCAGTACTACACCGCGTCGTCGCAGATCATCAAGGCGGCCCAGGAAACCTTCGCCACCCTGATCAACAGTCTTTAAGGAGCCGTAGATCGTGAGCGTACGCATCTCTACTTCGCAGTTCTACAACACCACCCAGTCCAACTATCAGAAGAACTTCGCCAATGCGGCGAAGAGCCAGCAGGACGCCAGCGACAATATTCGCGTGCGTTCAGCCAAGGACGACCCGGTGGGCGCCGCGCGTCTGCTGCAGCTTGAGCAGCAACAGAACCTGCTCGCCCAGTACAACGGCAACACCACCAACGTGCGCAATGCCCTGGGCACCGCCGAAAGCACCCTGAACTCGATCGGCACCATCCTGCAGCGGGTCAACGAACTGGCGGTCAGCTCCGGTAACGCCGGTTTCGCCGACGCCGATCGCAAGGCCAACGCCGCCGAGCTGGACTCGCTGGAGCAGCAGCTGTTCAGCCTGATGAACAGCAAGGACGAGAACGGCAAGTACATCTTCTCCGGCTCCAAGGGTGACACCCAGCCCTACGTGCGCAACGCTGATGGTACCTACACCTACCAGGGCGACCAGTCGCAGCTGAAGCTGCAGGTGGGCGACATGCTCAGCCTGGCCGCCAACGAGACCGGCTACGACGCCTTCGAGCAGGCGCTGAACACCAGCCGCAGCCAGACCACGCTGACCGCGCCGGCTACCGATGATGGCCGCGTCAGCCTGTCCAACGGCCAGGTCTCCGGCAGCGCCACCTACAACGACCGTTTCCGCAGTGGCGAGCCTTACAGCATCGAATTCACCAGCAGTACCGAATTCAAGATCACCGACGCCAGCGGCACCGATGTCACCCTTGAGGCGACCCAGGGTGGCAAGTTCGACCCCAACGGCGAAAATACCCAGATCACCTTCCGCGGTGTCGACCTGCGCCTGGAAATCAGCTTCAAGGCCGGTGATTCCGCCGACCCGGATGCGGCCATTGCCGGCCACACCTTCAGCCTTGCCTCCAAGCCTGACCAGATCAGCGGCACTCGCAGCCCGGGCAACGCCTCGTCGGCGCAGATTACCGGCGCCAGCGTGGTCGACCAGGCCGCCTACAAGGCCGCGTTCCCGGAAGGCGCGGTACTCAAGTTCACCAGCGCCACCGATTTCGAGCTGTATGCGGCACCGGTCAGTGCCAACAGCAAGCCGATCTCCACGGGTACATTGAGCGGTTCCACCGCAACGGCCATGGGCGTGCAGTTCGAGCTGTCGGGGGCGCCGAGCGCCGGCGACTCGTTCTCGGTCAAGGTCGACACCCATCAGACTCAGAACATCCTCGACACCATCAGCCAGCTGCGCGCCGCGCTGAACACCCCGATCGACGGTGATCCGGCGGCTGCGCAAACCTTCAAGGCAGCGCTGGACTCGGCCATCGGCAACATCGCCAGCGCCACCAATCAGGTGACTTCGTCGATCGCCTCGATCGGTGGCCGGGGCCAGGCGCTGGACGTGCAGGCCGAGACCAATTCGGCGCTGAGCGCGGAGAACACCAAGACCCAGACGTCGATCCGCGAAAGCGATCCGGCCGAAGTGATGATCCGCCTGACCATGCAGACCAACATGCTGCAAGCCTCGCTGCAGGCATACGCCAAGGTCGCCGGCCTGTCGCTGGTCAACTACATCTGATAACGCTGCGTGCGTAGTCAATCGTGCGCTGTCACCGTCAGGTGCGGCGCACTTTTTTTTGCAAGGTCGTCAACGTGAACGAAAAGCCTCTCGTCAGTATCGTCATCCCCGCCTACAGCTCGCGGTTCTTCGCCATGGCCCTGCAAAGCGCACTGGGCCAGACCTACGATGCACTGGAGGTGCTGGTCTGCGACGACAGCGAAAGCGAGGAGATCGAGGCGATCGTCAACGCCCTCGACGATGAGCCCCGTGTGCGCTATGTGCGCAATGCCCGGCACCTGGGCTTTGTCGGCAACCTGCTGCGCGGCGTGGAGCTGGCCCGTGGCGAGCTGGTCAAGGTGCTGTGCGACGACGACCGGCTGTTCCCGCAATGCGTGGCACACCAGGCCCAGGCCCTGCAGCAGCATGAGGAAGTCGGCCTGGTGCTGTCCCAGCGCGTGCTGTGCGACGAGAACAATTTCATCCTGCCGATGCGCATTGCCAATGCGCGCTTCGCCAACGTCGACAGCCTGTTCAAGGGCGAAGACATGTTGGCGATGCTCGACGGCCGGCCGGTGAACTTCCTCGGCAACTTCTCGGCCGCGCTGATGCGCCGCGAGCAGGCCCTGCAGTGGCTGCAGGCACTGACCGGCGATGGCCTGAGCTTTGTCGCGCTGCTTGACCTGGCGCTGTTCGCCTGCCTGATGCGCCGTGGCAACATGATCATGCTCAGCGAGCCCGGCCTGATCGAGCGCCTGCATCCGCAGCGCCTGAGCAAGCAGGATGCGGTGGTGCAAGGGGCGCCGCAGGAGTGGCGCTGGATGATGCAGATGCTCGCCGCACGCAGCGGTGAAGCGGCACCGGCCAGCGGCTGGGTGCGCTATGTACCGCTGACCGAGGCGCAGGAGCAGCCGCGCCAGTGGCAGGAACTATGCGTGGCGCGGATCATCAGCAACTGGCAGACCCGCCTGGGCGGCCGGGTCGGCAGTGACTGCGAGAGCTATGCCGAGCTGTACCAGCAATGGCTGGCGGCGCGCCGCTTCAGTGACGTGCAGCGCGGCCTGCTGCCGCAGGCGATCGCCGCCTGGCCGCAGCAACCGCGCATCGTGCCGCTGGTGCTGGATGTCGCAGGCGATGCCGGGGCGCTGGAGCAGACCCTGCAAAGCCTGGCACGGCAGCTGTACCCGGTGCATGCCTGTGTGGTCCTGAGCGATGCCGCGCCCGTCAGCACGCTAGCGCTGGTGCAGCAACCGCTGCAGGCCGACTGGCCGCAGCAGCTCAACCAGCTGCTGGCCTCGCTGCAGGATGCCGACTGGGTCTACCTGCTGCGCGCTGGCGACCGCCTGAGCGAGTCGGCCACGTTGCTGCTGGCCGAGCGTGCGGCCGTGTTCCCGAGCCTGGCCTGTGCCTACAGTGACGAAGGGGCCTGGCTGGATGGCTTGCCGGGTGAGCCGGTCTTCAAGCCGGACTTCAACCTCGACCTGCTGCGCAGCTACCCCTACGTTGGCCGTACCCTGGCCTTTGCCCGCGAGGCGATCGTCGACCTGGGCGGCTTCGATGCCGGCTTCACCGAGCTGGCACCGCATGACCTGCTCTGGCGCCTGGTCGAGACCCGCGGCCCGCAGGTCATCGAACATATTGCCGAAATCCAGGTGCAGTCGAGCTTGAGCTTTGCGCAGTGGTTGTCGCTGCCTGAGGTGATCGCCCAGAGCGAGGCGGTGCTTGCCGCACACCTGCGGCGCCTGGGTGTGGCGCACAGCATCCGGCACGACGACCTGGCGCTGCTCAATCGCGTCCACTACCTGCACGGCGACACCCCTTTGACCTCGATCATCGTCCCGGTGGGCCGCGACTTGGTCAGCTTGCAGTCGTGTGTCGAAGGCCTGATCGAGCGTACCGCCCAGGGGCGATACGAAGTGCTCATGGTGGCGGGGGCTGCCGCCGAGGGTGACATGGCAGCCTGGCTGCAGGCCATGGACGAGCTGGGTGCCGACATGCTGCGAGTGATCCGCAGCCCTGGCGACTCCCGCATCCAGTTGATTGACGCTGCCGCCGCGCAGGCGCGTGGTGACTACCTGCTGTTGCTCGACCCTGGCGTGCAGGTGCTCGACGGCCATTGGCTGGACGAGATGCTGCAGCACGCCCAGCGCCCGGAAGTGGCGGTGGTCGGTGCCCGGCTGGTCGATGGCCAGGGGCGGGTGGTCGAGGCGGGCTGGGTGCTGGGGGCGTCCAGCGTGGCCGGCCCGGCGTTTGCCGGCGAGGATATGCAGTCGCGCGGCTACCTGCAGCGTTTGCAGGTGGTACAGAACTGGAGCGCCGTCGGCGGTGCCTGCCTGATGGTGCGCAAGCGCGTCTTCGACGACCTCGGTGGCTTGGCTGCGCAGCCGCTCGGCCAGGGCATGGCTGAGCTCGACCTGTGCCTGCGTGCCGGCGCCCAGGGCTATCTGGTGGTGGGCACGCCGTATGCCACCCTGCTCAAGCGCGAGGTGCCGGCCGAGTCCGACGGTCTCGACCGGCAAGTGCTGCTGGAACAGCAACAGGTGTTCTGCGAGCGCTGGCTGAGCAAGGTGATCCGTGACCCGGCCTACAACCCGAACCTTGGGCTGGCTGCCGCCGACTTCAGCCTCGAACCGAGCCTGCGCGGCAGCTGGAGTCCGCTGTGCGCCCGTGCCCTGCCGTCGGTGCTGGGCTTGCCGATCAACGACAGCGCCGTTGGCCACTACCGTGTCGAGCAGCCGTTCAAGCAGCTGGAAGCGGCCGGGCGTGTGGTCGGACGGGTAGTCTACGAATCGCCGACCGTGGTCCAGTTGGCACGCATGGACCCGGATGTGATCATTCTGCAATTGCGGCACAACGATGACTCGGTCCGCGACATCGAGCGCATCGCCCGTTTTTCCAATGCCCGACGCATCTTCGAGATCGACGACTACGTGCTCAGCGCGCCGAAGAAGAACACCCATGCGCGCAACAAACCGGCCGACATCGAGCAGCACCTGCGCCGCGGCATCAGCCTGTGCGACCGTGTCGTGGTGACCACCCAGGCGCTCGCCAACGCGCTGTCGGACATGCACCACGACATCCGCGTGGTACCGAACATGCTCGCCCCGCACCTGTGGACGCAGCTGCCGCCCAGTCGCCGGGGCACCTCCAGCAAGCCGCGGGTGGGCTGGGGAGGGGGCACCAGCCACAGTGGCGACCTGGAAATCATCGCCGACGTGGTGCGCGAGCTGGCCGACGAGGTGGAGTGGGTGTTCTTCGGTATGTGCCCGGATGTGCTCAGGCCGTATATCCACGAATACCACCCGGGCGTGCCGCTGGCGCTTTACCCGGCCAAGCTGGCCAGCCTCAACCTCGACCTGGCCCTGGCGCCGCTGGAATTCCACATCTTCAACGACTGCAAGAGCAATCTGCGCTTGCTGGAATACGGTGCCTGCGGCTATCCGACCATCTGCACCGACACCGAGGCCTACCGTGGCTACCTGCCCTGCACGCGGGTCTATGGCAATGGCACCGAGGAATGGCTGCGGGCGATCCGTTCGCACCTGGCCGACCCGGTAGCCAGCTACCGCATGGGCGACGAGCTGCGTGAGGCGGTGATGCGCGACTTCGTGTTGCGCGACGACAACCTGCGCCATTGGGAATGGGGCTGGTTGGCCGACTGAGATCCATCTCGAACAATCCGCAAACCCTGTGGGAGAGGGTTCACCCGCGAACACCGGCAAAGGCGGTGCCAGGCATCGCGTAGGCTGATTCGCGGGTAAACCCGCTCCCACAGAAATTGCGTTTCGCCTGGAGCCAGATTGGCGCATTTCCTGCAGTAGCCCTCGATATCGCCATAAATCCTTCGCCCTGGCGGTGCCGGCGGCGCGAAGTACATGAGGAAATCGATGAAGGCAGTCATTCTGGCGGGTGGGCTCGGCACGCGGATCAGCGAAGAGTCGCATCTGAAGCCCAAACCGATGATCGAAATCGGTGGCAAGCCAATTCTTTGGCACATCATGAAGCAGTATTCGGCGCACGGTATCCACGACTTCGTGATCTGCCTGGGCTACAAGGGCTACGCGATCAAGGATTTCTTCGCCAACTACTTCCTGCACACCTCCGACGTCACCTTCGACATGCGCGCCAACCGCATGGATGTCCATCAGAACTACAGCGAGCCATGGCGCGTGACACTGGTCGACACCGGCGAGGAAACCATGACCGGCGGCCGGCTGCGCCGTGCGGCCCGTTACCTGGAAGGTGAAAAGGCGTTCTGCTTCACCTACGGCGACGGGGTTTCCGACATCGACATCGGTGCGCTGGTCGACTTCCACCATGCCCACGGCCGGTTCGCCACGGTCACCGCCGTGCAGCCGCCGGGGCGTTATGGCGCCCTGCAGCGCGACGGCGACCAGGTGCTGGGCTTTACCGAAAAACCACGCGGCGATGGCGGCTGGATCAACGGCGGGTTCTTCGTGCTGTCCCCTGAGGTGCTGCCCTATATCGACGGCGACGCCACCTCCTGGGAAGCCGAGCCGCTTTCGCGGTTGGCCAGCGAGGGGCAATTGCATGCCTTCGCCCATGAAGGTTTCTGGCATCCGATGGACACCCTGCGCGACAAGAATCACCTCGAACAGCTGTGGAGCAGCGGGGAGGCACCATGGAAGCAGTGGGCCTGAGCCCTGCGTTCTGGGCTGGCAAGCGCGTCCTGGTCACGGGCCACACCGGTTTCAAGGGCAGCTGGCTGGTGCTCTGGCTGCAGAGCCTGGGTGCCAAGGTGACCGGCTTCGCCCTGGATCCGGCGACCGAGCCGAGCCTGTTCGAACTGGCCCGGGTCGGCGAGGGCATCGATGACCGCCGTGGCGACGTACGCGATCTCGGCGTATTGCTGGAACTGATCGCCGAGGTGCAGCCGGAAATCGTCCTGCACCTGGCGGCCCAGCCGCTGGTCCGGGAGGGCTACCGGGACCCGCTGGGGACTTACTCCACCAATGTCATGGGCACGCTCAACCTGCTGGAGGCGATCCGCCAGGTCGGGGGCGTGCGTGCCTGTGTGGTGGTCACCACCGACAAGGTCTACGCCAACCAGGAATGGGCCTGGCCCTATCGCGAGAACGAAGCGTTGGGCGGGCACGACCCCTATAGCAGCAGCAAGGCCTGCTGCGAGCTGCTGGCCCAGTCCTACGCGGCATCGTTCTTTCCACTCGATAAGCATGCCGAGCACGGCCTGAGCCTGGCCACCGCCCGCGCCGGCAATGTGCTGGGCGGGGGCGACTTTTCCCCTGAGCGGCTGATCCCCGATGTGCTCAAGGCCTGGTCAGCGGGGGAGCCGGTGACGCTGCGCCTGCCCCAGGCGGTACGCCCCTGGCAGCACGCCCTGGAGCCGCTGGCTGGCTACCTGGCGCTGGCGGCTGGCCTGTATCAGCAAGGCCCGCGCTTTGCCGGCGCGTGGAATTTCGGCCCCGGTGACGACGACATGTGCAGTGTCGGCGAGGTCGTACAGTTGCTCGCCGGGCAATGGCCGCAGGCGCCGGGGGTGGAACTGCAGAAAAGCGAGATGCACGAAGCCGGGCTGCTGCGCCTGGACAGCTCGCGCGCACGCCAACTGCTTGGCTGGCGCCCGCGCTGGACACTCGGCGAATGCCTGGAGCAAACCCTGAACTGGCACCTGGCCTGGCGCAAGGGCATGGACATGCGCGCGGTCTGCCTGACCCAGCTGAGCCTTTACCAGGAGTCGCTGTGAGTCAGTACAGCTTGCATGCCTTGCCGCTGTCGGGCCTTGCCCGTATCGAGCACCGCCGCGCTGAAGACGCCCGTGGCGCCTTCTCGCGGTTGTACTGCGAAGACAGCCTGGAGCGCTTCGGCGCGCCGTTCCACATCCGCCAGATCAACCGTTCGCTGACTCGCCAGCGTGGCAGTGTGCGTGGCCTGCACTACCAGGCCGGACCGCAGCCGGAGAGCAAGTACATCACCTGCATGCGCGGTGAGGTATGGGACGTGGTAGTCGACCTGCGCGCCGATTCGCCGACGTTCCTGCACTGGCACGCCGAGCATCTGCAGGCCGGCGACGCGAGCAGCCTGCTGGTGCCGGCAGGCTTCGCCCACGGCTTCCAGGCCCTGAGCGACGATGCCGAGCTGCTGTACCTGCACAGCGCCGACTATGCCCCCGAGCATGAGGGCGGGCTGTCGGTGTTCGACCCGCGCCTGGCGATCGCCTGGCCGTTGCCCGTGATCAACCTCTCGGCCCGGGATGAGCTGCATCCTTGGCTGGACGACTGCTTTACCGGAGTGACCGTATGAATTGCCGTGGTTGTGGCAGCGCCTTGCACCTGCCATTGATCGACCTGGGAACCTCGCCGCCTTCGAACGCCTACCTGCGTCCCGAGCAACTGGCCGAGGCTGAACAGTGGGTGCCGCTGAAGGTGGCGGTGTGCGAACAGTGCTGGCTGGTGCAGACCGAAGACTACACGCGCGCCGAGCAGCTGTTCGACGCCGATTATGCTTATTTCAGCTCCTACTCCAGTTCCTGGCTGGCGCATGCCGAAACCTACGTGGCGGGCATGGTCGAGCGCTTCGCGCTGGGCCAGGATAGCCGCGTGGTCGAGATCGCTGCCAATGACGGTTATCTGCTGCAGTACGTGGCGGCACGTGGCATCCCGTGCCTGGGCGTCGAGCCGACCCGCAGCACCGCTGCGGCGGCGCGGGCCAAGGGCCTGGAGATCCGTGAAGTGTTCTTTGGCCGTGAGGTGGCCGCGCAGCTGGCCGCCGAAGGCTGGAGCGCCGACCTGATGGCGGCCAACAACGTGCTCGCCCATGTGCCGGACATCAACGATTTCCTCGGGGGCTTCGCGACCTTGCTCAAGCCAGCCGGCGTCGCCACCTTCGAATTCCCCCACCTGCTGTCGCTGATTGCCGAACACCAGTTCGACACCCTGTACCACGAGCATTACTCCTACCTGTCCCTGACCGCTGTGCAGGGCCTTTGCCAGCGCAATGGCCTGGAGATTTTCGACGTGCAGGAACTGCCTACTCATGGCGGTTCGCTGCGGGTATTCGTGCAGCGCGCCGACGGCCAGCGCCGGCCTGCGCAAGCGGCCGTCGCCAGCCTGCTGGCCCTGGAAGAGGATGTGGGCGTGCGCAGCGCCGGGTTCTATTCGAGCCTGGCGCCGGCCGCCGAGCGCATCAAGCTGCAGCTGTTGCGATTCCTGCTCGATGCCAAGGCCGCAGGCAAGCGTGTGGTCGGCTATGGGGCGGCCGCCAAGGGTAACACCTTGCTCAACTATGCCGGCGTCAAGGCTGACCTGCTGGCTTGGGTGGCCGATGCCAACCCGCACAAACAGGGCAAGTTCCTGCCGGGCAGCCGTATACCCGTGGTGGCGCCGGCGCGCCTGGCCGAGGAGCAGCCGGACTATGTGCTGGTGCTGCCGTGGAACCTGCTGCGCGAGGTCAGCGAGCAGCAGGCCGGCATCCGCGAGTGGGGCGGCAAGTTCGTGATCGCCGTGCCTGAGCTGACCGTGCTATGACCGGTCTGCATGTGCTGGTGACAGGCGCCACCGGGTTCGTTGGCCGCCACCTGGTTACCGAACTGCTGGCCCGTGGCTGCCGGGTGCGCGCCATTGCCCGCGACGTGCAGCGCGCACGCAGCATGCCGTGGTTCGACCAGGTGCAGTTCGTCGGCGGCGACCTGCACCAGGCCGATGCCGAGCAGGTGGGGCGCTGGGTCGAGGGCATCGATGCGCTTGCCCACCTGGCCTGGCCAGGGTTGCCCAACTATCAGGCGTTGTTCCATCTGGAGCAGAACCTGATGGCCGACTACCGCTTCATCAAGTACGCGGTCGAAGCTGGCGTGCGCCAGGTGCTGGTCACCGGCACCTGCTTCGAGTACGGCATGCAGAATGGCCCGCTGGACGAGCAGTGCCCGGCTCGCCCGGGCAATCCCTACGGGCTGGCCAAGCACAGCCTGCATCAGTTCCTCCAGGCGTTGCAGTTGCACACGCCGTTTGTTCTGCAATGGGCGCGGCTGTTCTACCTGCATGGCCAGGGGCAGAACCCCAACAGCCTGCTGGCCGCCCTCGACCGTGCCATCGACAGCGGTGCGACGGCCTTCGACATGTCTGCCGGCGAGCAGCTGCGCGATTTCCAGCCCGTCACCGAGGCCGCGCGGCAGCTGGCCGGGCTGCTGCACTGCCGGGCGTTCTCCGGCGTGGTCAACTGTGCCAGCGGCCAGCCGCTGGCGGTGCGCAGCCTGGTCGAGCAGCGCCTGCGCGAGCGCGGCGCCAAGGTGGCGCTCAACCTCGGCCATTACCCCTATCCAAGCCACGAGCCGATGGCGTTCTGGGCCGTGACCGAGCGACTCACGCAACTGCTGGCTGCCCAAGGAGAACCTGATGGCCTATGAACTGTATCGTGCGGTCGGCCTGCCCGTACTGCAGAATCGCACCTTCGCCGATGCCGCCAGCGCGCAGGCATCCGCCAGCGGCGATCTGTGCCTGGTTCAGGACGAGCGTACCGGTCTGGTCTACAACCAGGCCTTCGACGCCTCCCTGCTCAGCTACGACAGCGACTACCAGAACGAACAGGCCCTGTCGCCGGCGTTCCAGCGTCACCTGGACGCGGTGGAGGGCCTGGTGGCCCGGCACTTCGCCGGTCAGCGCCTGATCGAGGTGGGGTGTGGCAAGGGCTACTTTCTCGAACTGCTGCGCCAGCGTGGCCACCAGGTGACCGGCATCGACCCGGCCTACGAGGGCGACAACCCGGACGTGATCAAGGCGCCGTTCACCCGCGCCCTGGGGCTGGCCGCCGATGCGGTGGTGCTGCGTCACGTGCTGGAGCATATCGCCGACCCGCTGGCCTTCCTCGGGGCTATCGCCGACGCCAACCAGGGCGGGCTGATCTACATCGAAGTGCCATGCCTGGACTGGATCCTCGAGCACCGTGCCTGGTTCGACCTGTTCTACGAGCACGTCAACTACTTCCGCCTGGACGACCTGCGCCGCTGCTTCGGCAAGGTGCTGGAATCCGGGCACCTGTTCAACGGCCAGTACCTGTACATCGTCGCCGACCTGGCCAGCCTGCGCGAGCCAGCCTTCGATGGCCAGCGCCTGCAACTGCCGTCTGGTTTCAGCGCCAGCCTCGAACGTGGCCAGGCCCTGGTGCGCGAACACGCCGGGCGCGGCGCGGCGATCTGGGGCGCCTCGTCCAAAGGGGTGATCTATTCGCTGTACCTGCAGCGCGCTGGCGTGCAGGTCGACCATGTGATCGATATCAACCCGGCCAAGCAAGGCCGCTATCTGCCGCTGAGCGGCCTGCGCGTGTCCTCGCCTGAAGAAGCGCTGGCCAGCATGCCCGATGGTGCGCAGGTGTTCGTGATGAATTCCAACTACCTGGACGAGATCCGCCGTGACACCGGCAACCGTTTCGTCTACCACGCGGTCGATGACGCCGCGTTCCAATGACCTTTGCAGAGACCGCCTCCATGACTGATACCAACGTCCACCAGGCCTTCGTCGCCGAGTGCAACGAGCAGATCGCCGCCCAGGGCCAGGACCAGAAGCTCCAGGGCCTGGCACGCGACCTGTTCAACGAATCGGCCAAGCACAAGTACAGCTACCACTTCTCGTGGATGGGCCGGCCGATCATCCAGCTGCCGCAGGACATGGTCGCCATGCAGGAACTGGTGTGGCGCATCAAGCCGGACCTGATCATCGAGTGCGGCATCGCCCACGGCGGTTCGATCATCTACTACGCCTCGCTGCTGCAGCTGCTGGGCCATGGTGAGGTGCTCGGCATCGACGTCGACATCCGTCCGCACAACCGCAAGGCTATCGAGGAGCACCCGATGGCGCACCGCATCAGCATGCTCGAAGGCTCGAGCATCGCGCCGGAGATGGTCGCCAAGGTGCGCCAGTTGGCCGAAGGCAAGAAGGTCATCGTCGTGCTCGACTCCAACCATACCCACCAGCACGTGCTCGACGAGCTGCGGGCCTATGCGCCGCTGGTATCGGTGGACAGCTATTGCGTGGTAATGGATACCGTGGTCGAGGACATGCCGGCCGACTTCTTCCCGGACCGCCCCTGGGGCCATGGCGACAACCCCAAGACTGCCGTGTGGCAATACCTGAAAGAGAACAGCGACTTCGAGATCGACCGCCAGGTGCAGGACAAGCTGTTGCTGACCGTCGCGCCGGACGGCTATCTGCGCCGCGTGCGCTGATTCTTCCTCAAGGTCCCCAGGAACACCCTTATGCAGCTTGAAAAGAACACGCCCATCGACAGCGGCCTGCGCGAGCGCTTCACGCTGGTGTTGATCACCCATAACCGCCCGGCGTTCCTGCGCCGGACCTTGCATTACTACCGCGACTTCCCGGCGAGCATCCTGGTGCTCGACTCGTCGAACCAGGCCGATGCCACGCTGCAGGCGGACTACCCGCAGGTGGATTACCGCCACCTGCCGCAGTACACCTACCGCGGCCTGCAGGAAAAGCTCAGCTATGGCGTGAACGAAGTGCGCACGCCGTTCATGACCTTTGCCGCGGACGACGATTTCCTGTTGTTCGATGCCATGGCGCAGTCGGTGGAGTTTCTGACGCAGAATCCGGACTACGGCGTCTGCCATGGTTACGGCATGATGTACGTGGCGCACGGTACCGAGGTGCATTTCTATCGTCGGGACAAGCGTGTGCAGGAGGATTATTGCAGCGACGATCCGGCCCAGCGCCTGGTCGAGTTCATGGGCCAGTTCCTGCCACCGTTCTACGCGGTCACCCGTACCGACCTGCTGCAGCAGTGGTATGCGCTGTTGCCGCCGGGCACCAGCTTCGAATGGCAGGAGATTGGCCACACCTTCTATCTGCTGGCCAACGCCAAGGCGCGCATCCTGCCGATCCCCTACGCGGTGCGGGAGGCCAACCTGGGCGGCTCGGACCACAACACCAATGTGCTCACCGTGCTGGCCAACCGCGATGAGCGCAGCTGCCAGGAGCGCGAGCAGTTTGCCGAATTCCTCGCCTCGGTTCCCAGTGCAATCGGCGCGCTGGGCGTCGAACAGGCCAGGCAGGTGGCCCTGGCCGGTTTCCAGGCCATGAGCGAAGGCCTGCTCAGCGGCCGTGCCCTGCACGGTTGCATGATCGTCACCTCGCGCTGGCATGTGCCGAGCCCTGAGCCGCAGCGGATCTTCGGCAAGCAGCAGTTCGTCGAGATGCCGTTCTACAACCAGCCGATGTTCGACCTGCTGGCAGAGCTGGAATTTCTTATCCATGCCATGCCGTGCGGGCGCCTGCAGCTGCGTGAGCTGGAGGCCATTCTGGTGCGCCAGCAGGCGCTGCTGCAGGTCAACGACAATGACAACGACCGCACGCTGCGCGCACGGCTCTGGCAGGCGCTGGCGCTGAGCCCGTTCAACCGGGTGGTGGTGCAGCGTCTGCTGGCCTCGCTCGAGGCCGCCGGTGACGAGGCCGAGGCCGCGCCCTTGCGCCCTTGGCTGGCGCGTCTGGAGGCCCTGCCGAGCTACGACAGCCAGGCGTTGCTCGATGCGCTGCCGTCCGGCCAGCTGCTGACCTGGCTGGCGGCACGTGCCCCGGATGGCGCTCAGCTGAACCTGGCCAGGCAACGCCTGGCCGCCGCCAACGGCGGGCCGAGCTTCGGCATCGTGCTGCTCGACCTGGAGGCGCAGATGGACAAGCTGCAGGCTACTTTCGACAGCCTGATGGCCGGGCCATGCCGTAATTTCAAGGTCGTGGTGCTGACCAGCGGCGACCTGCCGATGGCCACCCATGCAGGGCAGACCGTGCATTTCGTCAAGGCCGACGGCAAGGATCACGTGCGCATCATCAACCAGGCGGTTGCCGAGCTGGGCAGCGACTGGGTCATCCTCGCCGAGGCCGGCGATCGCTTTACCGCCAGCGGGCTGCTGCGAGCCAGCCTGGAGCTGCTGGAGGTGGAGGGTATTCGTGCGGTGGCCATGGATGAGGTGCAGGTACAGGCCGATGGCCGCCTGCGCGAAGTGCTGCGTCCGGGTACCAGCCTCGACCTGTTGCAGAGCGTGCCAGGGGCGATGGCGCGGCACTGGCTGCTGCGTCGTGATCTGGTGCTGGCCGCCGGCGGGTTCGACAGCCAGTATCCATTGGCACTGGAGTTCGACCTGCTGCTGCGTCTGATCGGCGATGAGGGCCTTGCCGGCCTGGCGCACCTTGCCGAACCGCTGCTGATCTGCGCCGCGCCAAGCGCCGACAGCCAGGACCAGGAGCGCGCGGTGCTGACCCGGCGCCTGGCCGAGCGCGGCTATACCGCCACCGTCGGCTCGGTGCATCCGGGAACTCACCAGATCGACTACCGTCATCCTGAGCGCCCCGTGGTGTCGGTGCTGTTGCACTGCCAGGACAATGCCGATGAGCTGCAGCGCTGCCTGGTCAGCGTCCTGCAGCGCACCCGTTACCAGAACCACGAGATCGTCATTGCCGACAACGCCAGCCAATCGCCACCGCTGCGCGAGTGGCTGGCCAGCCTGGCGGCCGCTGGCAGCCGCGTGCGGGTGGTCCGCAGCGAACAGCCGCTGGCGCCTGTGGCCATGCTCAACCTCGCCAGCCGTGAGGCCCGGGGCGAGTACCTGGTCCTGCTCGACAGCGCGGCCGAGGTGCTCAACGCCAATTGGCTGGAAGGCCTGCTAAACCAGGCTCAGCGCCCCGAGGTCGGGGTGGTCGGCGGCAAGCTGCTGGGGGCCGATGGCAAGGTGGTCGAGGCCGGGCTGGTGCTGGCGGGACAGGCGGGCATCCGCCCGGCGTTCCAGGGCGCGGCCAAGGATGCGCCGGGTTACTTGCAACGCCTGCAGGTGGAGCACAACGTGGCGGCGGTCTCCGGCTGCCTGATGGTGCGCACGCAGGTGCTGCACGCTCTGGATGGCCTGGATGAGCAGCTGGCCACCCTCCGCGCCGCGCAGGTGGACCTGTGCCTGCAGGTTGCCGGGGCGGGCCTGCTGGTGGTCTGGACCCCGCAGGCTCAGGTGGTGCGCCATGGTGACGTGGAGCAACTGGTGGCCCCGGCGCATGCGCAGGATCCGTTCTATAACGCCGCCCACAGCCGCTGCGCGGCGTTGTTCACCCTGGATCCGCACAGCCGGGTGGAGTGGCAGGCGCTGTGCAGCTGAACGCTGCCTGCTGAGCGATGAACGCCATGGGCGCCCCCGCGCCCATGGCGTTTTCGTTTGCATCAGCCAGGCGCTTTGCCCATTCGACAAAAAGAGCGTGACTTGAGAGTCAGAACGCGCATCTTCACTGTATATTGTCGAAACCGGGAACCGCCGCGTCGCCCCCGGACAAACCGCCAAGGATCGGATCAACCGTATCGCTTGGCGTTTTGCCGTTCGGCCCAGGCGGGTATTTCGCTGTTACTGAATTGGGAAGCCATATGATTGGCATTAAAAGCATCGCCAGTTACGTGCCGGTCGAAGGCGTGGACAACTACGCCCAAGGCGCGAAATTCGGCAAGGACCAGGATTTCATCTTTGGCAAGATCGGTTCGACCTTCTTGCCACGCAAGGAAGCCGCGCAGGAAACCTCCGACCTCTGCGTAGAGGCCGTGAACAACCTGTTCGCCGCCAATCCGTCGCTGGACCCGGCAAGCATCGATGCGGTGATCGTGGTCACCCAGAACGGGGATGCCGAAGGGCTGCCGCACACTGCGGCGATCGTCCAGCACAAGCTGGGCCTGTCGACGGCCGTCGCCGCTTTCGATATTTCCCTGGGTTGCTCGGGCTACGTGTATGGCTTGTATGCCATGAAGGGCTTCATGGAAGCCGCTGGCCTGAAGAACGGCCTGCTGATCACCGCCGACCCCTATTCGAAGATCGTCGACCCCGAGGACCGCAACACCACCATGCTGTTCGGTGATGCCGCCACCGCCACCTGGATGGGCGAGGGCGCAGCCTGGCAACTGGGCAAGTCGCTGTTCGGCAGCGACGGTGGTGGTGCCGAGCATCTGCGTACCACCGATGGCAAGTTCTTCATGAATGGTCGCCAGGTCTACAACTTCGCCCTGGTCAAGGTACCGGCGCACCTGCAGCAACTGCTCGAAACCAGCGAGCTGGAGGCCGGCGACATCGACCTGTACTGCCTGCATCAGGGCAGCGCGGCGATCGTCGATGCGGTGTCGGCGCGCTTCATCGAAGGCGAGCACAAGCAGAAGTTCGTCAAGGACATGGTCGAGACCGGCAATACCGTGTCGTCGAGCATTCCGCTGCTGCTGGAAAAGCACGTGCTCGGCTCCCAGCACAAGCGCGTGGCCCTGAGCGGTTTCGGCGTCGGTCTGTCCTGGGGCTCGGCAATCATCGAGCGCCGCGATTGAGCGAACAGTGCTGAAGCAGACGCCGCCGTTTCCAGGCGGCGTTTTCTTTTCTGCGTGGCTGCCGCCAGTGCCTGCATTCTGGCGTCAAGACCTTGATTTCATTGAGCTGGCAGGATGCCAGCAAATTTTTTCGAAAATCCGCTAAAGAAACCCGCCCTGACGAAGATAACTATTACGAAGGTTCTCTGTGCCACACCCGGCGAATTGCCAAGGCCGGAAGCCGTAGTACCCAATCCAACGAGGAATTCGTCATGGCTTTGACCGTTAACACCAACACCACCTCTCTGGGCGTTCAGAAAAACCTGAACCGTGCTTCCGATGCTCTGAGCACCTCGATGACCCGTCTGTCTTCCGGCCTGAAAATCAACAGCGCCAAAGACGACGCCGCCGGCCTGCAGATCGCTACCCGTATGACCTCGCAGATCCGCGGTCAGACCATGGCAATCAAAAACGCCAACGACGGTATCTCGGTTGCCCAGACCGCTGAAGGCGCGATGCAAGAGCAGACCAACATCCTGCAGCGTATGCGTGAACTGGCCGTCCAGTCGCGTAACGACACCAACAGCAAGGACGACCGCGACGCTCTGAACAAAGAGTTCGCCCAGATGTCCGACGAACTGAGCCGTATCGCCAAGTCCACCCAGCTGAACGGCAAGAACCTGCTGGACGGCAGCGCTGGCGTACTGACCTTCCAGGTCGGTTCCAACTCCGGTGCCAACAACCAGATCAGCATCCGTCTGGACAGCGGTTTCGATGCCCAGACCCTGAGCGTCGACTCGGCCGCCATCGCCATCACCGGTTCGACCAGCGCCGAAGCTGAAGCCAGCATGAACGCTGCGCTGGACGCGATCGACAAGGCTCTGCAGACCATCAACACCACCCGTGCCGACCTGGGTGCTTCGCAGAACCGTCTGACCTCTACCGTCAACAACCTGCAGAACATCAACGAGAACGCCGAAGCCGCTCGTAGCCGTGTTCAGGACACCGACTTCGCTGCCGAAACTGCTCAGCTGACCAAGCAGCAGACCCTGCAGCAAGCTTCGACTTCGGTTCTGGCCCAGGCCAACCAGCTGCCTTCCGCTGTACTGAAACTGCTTCAGTAATCGCTGATGGCGACCGGCGGGGGAGTGCACGTTGAGGCGCTTCCCCGCCTTTTCATTGCGAGGTGGTAAGTCATGGACATGAGCGTCAAGCTGAACCTGTCCTACCCGACTGCTCGTCCGGCCGAACCGGCCGCCGACAAGCCGGTTGCCCGCACGGCTGAAGCGCCGCGTGGCAGTGGTATGCTGGAGGACAAGGCAGTCACGGCTGCCGAGCAGGCACACGATGCCGAAAAGGTGAAAAACGCCGTTTCGGAAATCGAGAAGTTTCTCAGTTCGACCCGACGCAACCTGGAGTTCTCCACTGATGAGGAATCCGGCAAGATCGTGGTCAAAGTCATCGCCAGCGAGACTGGAGAGCTGATTCGCCAGTTGCCTTCGGAAGAGGCCCTGCGAATCGCCCACAGCCTGAGCGATGTAAACAGTCTTTTGTTCGACGCCAAGGCCTGACCGGCGGCGAATGCCGGAAGGCGAGATTCATGTCAGTCTTGCAGGAGCAGGACTGACGCTTCGAAAAGAGGGATAACGTTATGGCGAGCACACTCGTTTCCAGTATCGGTCAAGGTACTGGTCTGAACATCACTGACATGGTCAATGCATTGGTCACCGCTGATACTGCCGCCAAAAAGGCGCAGATCACCCGGCAGACCAGCAACAACTCGGCCATGATCTCGGGTGTGGGCTCGCTGCGCAGTGCCCTCACCGCGTATCAGGACGCGATGAAGAAGCTCAACGACCCGAAAGCGCCATCGTTCAATGCTTATGCAGCGAAGTCGGCCAACGAGTCGGTGGTCAAGGTCACCGCAGGCAACACGGCAGTCGCCGGTAGCTACGACATCATGGTCAACAAGTTGGCCACTGGCTCCAAGGTGGCCAGCCAGTCGTTCGCCGGGGGCTCGACCTCGGCCATCAGCGCCGGCCAGCTCAGTGTCAGCCAGGGTGGCAACACCTGGAAGCTCGACATTGCCAGTGGTGCGACCCTGGAAAGCGTGCGCGACCAGATCAACAAAGAGCTTGGCGTCCAAGGTATCTCGGCCAACATCGTCAACGGCGAGGGTGGTGCGCGCCTGGTGCTGAGCTCGACCACCACTGGTGCTGGCTCCGACCTGTCACTCACCGGGATCCCCGAGCTTGAGATCGATGGCACCACGCAGATGACCGCGGCCGGTGGCGCGGGCTACATCACCGCCCTGGCTCAGGATGCCGAGCTGACCATCGACGGGCTGAAGGTGACCAGTGCCAAGAACACCGTGGACAATGCCATCAGTGGCATGACCCTGGAGCTCACCGGTACCACGCCGGCTGGCAGCACCACCGGGACCAGTGTCACGGTGTCGGCGGACAACGATGGTCTGCAGAAGTCGATCCAGTCGTTCGTCGATGCCTACAACACCTTGCAGAAGGCGATCACTTCGCTGACCTCGACTTCCAAGGATGACAACGACAACCTGGTGCTCGGCCCGCTGACCAACGACCCTACCACCCGTTCTTTGGTCAACGATATCCGCAAGGTGCTCTCGGAAGTGGGGGCGGGCAGCCAACTGACCACTCTGAGCCAGTTGGGTATCAATACCACCAAGGATGGAACCCTGGAGTTCAACTCCACCAAGTTCACGGCTGCGATGAGCGACAAGAAGCTGGGTTCGCAAGTGCAGGAGTTGTTCACTGGCACCAATGGCATCTTCGATCGCATGAACAAGGCCATCGATCCCTACAACTCCAGCGATGGCAGCCTTGCCACGCGCAAGGCCAGCCTGGACAAGGTCGCCAAGAACCTGGCTGACCAGCAGTTGGCATTGGACCGTCGCACCGAGTCGCTGACCGAGTCGCTGACCAAGAAGTTCGTGGCAATGGACACTGCGGTGGCCAAGCTCAATGCCCAGGCCAATCAGATCAAGTCGGTGTTCGATGCGCTGAACGCCCAGGCGAAGAACTCCTGATCGGCATCGCGACGCGAAGACACCAGCAAAGCGACAAAAGCCCGGCAGCGCCAGCAAGCGCGCCGGGCTTTTCGTTTTGCCGCTAAAGTTTTTTGACGTCTCGGCGATACACAGGGTACAAGCAACCTTTTTTGCAGCAACGAGGTAGATCCATGAACCCGATGTTGGCCCTTCGGCAATACCAGAAAGTCAACGGCGTGGCCCAGACATCCGAAGCCAGTCCTCACCGCCTGGTGCAGATGCTCATGCAGGGCGGGCTGGACCGCATGGCGCAGGCCAAGGGTGCGATTGCGCGCAACGATATCGCCCAGAAAGGCATCCTGATCGGCAAGGCCATCGACATCATCGGCGGCCTGCGCGAGGGCCTGGATCTGGAAAACCACGCCGACAGCCTGGCCGAACTGGACAGCCTGTACACCTACATGAGCCGCCGCCTGATCGAAGCCAACGCCAAGAGCGACCCGGCCATCATCGATGAAGTGGCGCGGCTGCTGATTACCGTCAAGGAAGGTTGGGACGCCATCGGCGAGCAGTCGTCGGCTTCCTGAGCCAGGAGGAGGGTGCCATGAGCGATGTAATCGCCCGAATCGAACAGACCCGCCAGTTGTTGCTGACGGCACTGGAGAAGCGCGACTGGGATGCGGTGGGTGAACTGGATCTGGATTGCCGCCTGCGCATCAACGATGTGCTGGGCGAGGCGCACGGCCAGGAAGCCGACGTTCGCGACAGTCTTGAGCAATTGCTGGTCGTTTACCGGCAACTGATTGAAGTTGCAAGTGGTGAGCGTCAATCAATAGTCGACGAGATGACACAAATCCGTCAGGCGAAAAATGCCGCTAAGGTATACCATCTGTTCAGCTGACCACAGATGTGCAAAAAGCCGGGCGCCATTAATTTGACTGCATCGGCTTTTTTGACTTTACTAGTGGCTGTTTTCGAATTCCAGACGTCCGAACACTGACCATTCAGTCGGAGATGTCGAGCATGCCCTGAAAAGGGCGCCGATATGACTAGGGAAGTTGCTATTGCATGTGGCGTGAAACCAAGATTCTCCTGATCGATGACGACAGTGCACGCCGCCGCGATCTGGCGGTGGTCCTGAACTTTCTCGGCGAAGAAAACCTCCCTTGCTCCAGCCAGGACTGGCAGCAAGTCGTAGGGAGCCTGTCTTCGAGTCGTGAAGTGCTCTGCGTGCTGATCGGTACCGTCAATGCCCCGGGCAGTGTCCTTGGGCTGCTTAAGACAGTGGCTGGGTGGGATGAGTTCCTTCCGGTTTTGCTGATTGGTGAAATTTCTTCTGTGGAGTTCCCGGAAGAGTTGCGCCGTCGGGTCCTGTCCAACCTTGAAATGCCGCCGAGCTACAGCCAGTTGCTCGATTCGCTGCACCGCGCCCAGGTCTATCGCGAGATGTACGACCAGGCGCGGGAGCGCGGTCGGCAGCGCGAGCCCAACCTGTTCCGCAGCCTGGTCGGCACCAGCCGTGCCATCCAGCACGTGCGGCAGATGATGCAGCAGGTGGCCGATACCGACGCCAGCGTGTTGATCCTTGGCGAGTCCGGCACTGGCAAGGAGGTGGTCGCGCGCAACCTGCACTACCACTCCAAGCGCCGCGAAGCGCCGTTCGTGCCGGTCAACTGCGGGGCGATCCCTGCCGAATTGCTGGAAAGCGAACTGTTCGGCCATGAGAAGGGCGCCTTCACCGGCGCGATCACCAGCCGTGCCGGGCGCTTCGAGCTGGCCAATGGCGGTACGCTGTTCCTCGACGAGATCGGCGACATGCCGTTGCCGATGCAGGTCAAGCTGCTGCGTGTGCTGCAGGAACGTACCTTCGAGCGCGTGGGCAGCAACAAGACCCAGAGCATCGACGTGCGCATCATTGCGGCGACGCACAAGAACCTCGAAACCATGATCGAGGGTGGGACGTTCCGCGAAGACCTGTACTACCGCCTCAATGTGTTCCCGATCGAGATGGCGCCACTGCGCGAGCGCGTGGAAGACATCCCGTTGCTGATGAACGAGCTGATCTCGCGCATGGAGCACGAGAAGCGCGGTTCGATCCGCTTCAACTCCGCCTCGATCATGTCGCTGTGCCGGCATGGCTGGCCGGGCAACGTGCGGGAGCTGGCCAACCTGGTCGAGCGCATGGCGATCATGCATCCGTATGGGGTGATCGGGGTGTCGGAGCTGCCGAAGAAGTTCCGTTACATCGATGACGAGGACGAGCAACTGGTCGACAGCCTGCGCAGCGACCTGGAAGAGCGCGTGGCAATCAATGGCCATGCGCCGAACTTCAGCAATCATGCGATGTTGCCGCCGGAGGGCCTGGACCTGAAGGATTACCTCGGTAGCCTCGAGCAGGGCCTGATCCAGCAGGCGCTGGACGATGCCAACGGTATCGTTGCTCGCGCGGCTGAACGTTTGCGCATTCGCCGCACCACCCTGGTCGAGAAGATGCGCAAATACGGCATGAGCCGCCAGGGCGGCGAGGATCAGGCGGAAGACTGATTCGCTTTGGGTGCATGGCTTGAGTTGGATGTTCGGGTGTAGATCGAGCGCCGCCCGCGCGGCGCATCGCGGGCAAGCCCGCTCCCACATTTGTTTCGGGCCAGTCACTCCTGCTAAGCCAACAGGGACCTCCTTGTTGGCATGGCGATGCATCTCGGTTGGCGCTGATGCCGCTCCATCTGTTTCCAGTCATGCACAAAGGCGGCTCCTGTTGGCGGCACAGAAGTGATTGGCCCGAAACAAATGTGGGAGCGGGCTTGCCCGCGATGCGCCGCGCGGGCGGCGCTCGATCTACGCCCCAACACAGTCCTCAAGCCATCCACTCTCAGCCAATCCCCCATCCCCGGCACGGCTATTGCTACACCGCTGGCAACACACCGTTTTTATGACGGTCAGCCACGCGAGAGAGCACGATGCCCCAGGCCGCCCACTTTTCCCGAGTCCCTGATCCGCAAGGGCGTACCCCGGTCGAACAGGAGAGTCGACAGGGGCTGGATCAGGCATTCGCCCTGTTCGATCAGGTGTCTACCCAGCTCAACCAGTCCTACAGCATGCTCGAAGCCCGCGTCAGCGAGCTCAAGGGCGAGCTGGCGGTAGTCGGCCAGCAGCGCATGGCCGAGCTGAACGAGAAAGAACGCCTGGCCAACCGCCTGCAGAACCTGCTCGACCTGCTGCCGGGCGGGGTGATCGTGATCGACGACCAGGGCCTGGTGCGAGAAGCCAACCCGGCAGCCTGTCAATTGCTCGGCGAGCCCCTGGTCGGCCAGCTGTGGCGCCAGGTGATTGCCCGCAGCTTCGCCCCGCGCAAGGATGATGGCCATGAGGTCTCGCTGCGTGATGGTCGGCGCCTGTCCATTGCCACTCGCTCGCTGGACGCTGAGCCCGGCCAACTGGTGTTGCTCAACGACCTGACTGAAACCCGTCGCCTGCAGGATCAGCTGGCGCGCCATGAGCGCCTGTCGTCGCTGGGGCGCATGGTCGCCTCGCTGGCGCATCAGATCCGTACGCCGTTGTCGGCGGCCATGCTCTATGCCAGCCATCTGGCCGACAGCGAGCGTGAACTTGCGCCAGAAACCCGCCAGCGCTTCGCCGGTAGCCTCAAGGAGCGCTTGCACGAACTGGAGCACCAGGTGCGTGACATGCTGGTGTTTGCCCGCGGCGAGCTGCCACTGGGTGATCGGGTGACCCCGAAGGGCCTGTTCCAGGCCCTGCAACAAGCGGCCCAGGCCCATGTGCAAGGGCACGCGGTGCGCTGGCAGTGCGACTGCCATCTGGGTGAGTTGCTGTGCAATCGCGACACCCTGGTAGGCGCCTTGCTCAACCTGATCGAGAACGCTTTACAGGCCAGCGACAGCCCGGCGCGGCTCAAGGTGCACCTGTTCCGTCGCCAGCACACCCTGCATTTGACTGTCAGCGATGCCGGCAGCGGTATCGATGCGCAGCTGCTGGGGCGCCTGGGTGAACCGTTCCTGACCACCAAGGCCACCGGTACCGGGCTCGGTTTGGCGGTGGTCAACGCCGTGGTGCGTGCGCACCAGGGCACGCTTGCGCTGCGTTCGAAAGTCGGGCGTGGCACCTGTGTAAAGGTGGAGCTGCCGTTGATAAGCGGGCAGGCAGCGGAGGTCGTGTGATGGCAATCAAAGTGCTGCTGGTCGAGGACGACCGCGTCTTGCGCCAGGCGCTGGGCGATACCCTGGAAATCGGCGGGTTTGCCTTCGATGCGGTCGGCAGCGCCGAAGAGGCGCTGGAGGCGGTGGCGGGCGAGGCTTACAGCCTGGTGGTCAGCGACGTGAACATGCCGGGCATGGACGGTCATCAGTTGCTGGCCAGGCTGCGACGGCAGCATCCACAGTTGCCGGTGTTGCTGATGACCGCCCACGCGGCCGTCGAACGCGCGGTGCAGGCCATGCGTGAGGGGGCTGCGGATTACCTGGTCAAGCCGTTCGAGCCCAAGGCGTTGCTGAGCCTGGTCGAGCGGCATGCCGCCGGGCGCCTGACTGCAGCCGACAGCGAGGGGCCGGTGGCGTGCGAGGCCGCCAGCCGGCAGTTGCTGGAGCTGGCAGCGCGTGTGGCCCGCAGCGACTCGACCGTGCTCATTTCCGGCGAGTCGGGCACCGGCAAGGAAGTATTGGCGCGCTACATCCATCAGCAGTCGCCGCGGGCGGCCCGGCCCTTCGTTGCGATCAACTGCGCGGCGATCCCGGACAACATGCTCGAGGCCACGCTGTTCGGCCACGAGAAAGGTGCCTTCACAGGGGCCATCGCTGCCCAGGCCGGCAAGTTCGAGCAGGCCGAGGGCGGCACCTTGCTGCTCGACGAGATTTCCGAGATGCCCCTTGGCCTGCAGGCCAAGTTGTTGCGTGTGCTGCAGGAGCGCGAGGTGGAGCGGGTCGGTGGGCGCAAGCCGATCGCCCTGAACATCCGCGTGCTGGCTACCAGCAACCGCGACATGGCGGGCGAAGTGGCGGCGGGGCGCTTCCGCGAAGACCTGTACTACCGCCTTTCGGTGTTCCCGCTGGCCTGGCAGCCACTGCGCGAGCGTGCTGGTGATATCCTGCCGCTGGCCGAGCGCTTGCTCGCTCGCCACGTGGCGAAGATGCAGCATGCGCCGGTGCGGCTGTCTGCCGGCGCGCGTGCCTGCCTGCAGGCGCATGCCTGGCCGGGCAACGTGCGCGAGCTGGACAATGCTCTGCAGCGGGCGTTGATCCTGCAGCAGGGCGGGGTGATCGAGGCGGCAGATTTCTGTCTGGCAGGCGCCATTCCATTGTCGGCTGCAGTGGGCGCCGCTGAATCGCCATCGCCTGCACAGGTGGCGCTGGACTCCGGTGGCCTGGGTGACGACATGCGTCGCCATGAATTTCAGATGATCATCGACACCCTGCGCGCCGAGCGTGGGCGGCGCAAGGAAGCTGCCGAAAAACTGGGCATCAGCCCGCGTACCTTGCGCTACAAGCTGGCGCAGATGCGGGATGCCGGGCTCGATGTGGAAGCCAGCCTGTTTGGCTGAAACAGTCATTTATAGGTTTGCGGGGCGGGCTGGCACATGAGTTGCTAGTTCAGCGCTATCCGCCGCATGAGTGTCAAAAAAATGCGGCCGCCGGAGAGAGAAGGTCATGAGCCAAGGTGTTGAATTCAATCGTCTGATGTTGGACATGCGGGCCATGCAGGCCGATGCCATGTCGTTGCCCAAAGCCACCGCTGCCCCTGAGCTTGCGCCTGGCCAAAGCACCTTTGCCGACATGCTCGGCCAGGCCATCGGCAAGGTCAACGAGACCCAGCAGGCGTCGACCCAGCTCGCCAATGCCTTCGAGATCGGCAAGAGCGGCGTCGACCTGACCGACGTGATGATTGCCTCGCAGAAAGCCAGTGTGTCCATGCAGGCATTGACCCAGGTACGCAACAAGCTGGTCCAGGCGTACCAGGACATCATGCAGATGCCGGTTTGAGGGCGGAAGTAAGTCATGGCTGAAGCAGTCGTCGAAAACGCCCCCGCCAAGAGCGGTGCGCCAGGTTCCAAGCCACCGTTCCTGAACATGGCGTTCCTGGAGAACATCTCGCAGATGCCCATGCTGCGTCAGGTCGGCCTGCTGGTCGGTTTGGCAGCCAGCGTGGCGATCGGCTTCGCCGTGGTGCTGTGGTCGCAACAACCGGATTACCGGCCGCTGTACGGCAGCCTGGCTGGCATGGACACCAAGCAGGTCATGGATACCCTGGCCTCTGCAGACATCCCCTATCACGTCGAGCCCAACTCCGGTGCTCTGCTGGTCAAGGCCGACGACCTCTCCCGTGCGCGCCTGAAGCTGGCGGCTGCCGGCGTCGCGCCGAGCGATGGCACTGTCGGCTTCGAACTGCTCGACAAGGAGCAGGGGCTGGGCACCAGCCAGTTCATGGAAACCACCCGGTATCGCCGCGGCCTGGAAGGTGAACTGGCGCGAACCGTTTCCAGCCTGAACAACGTCAAGGCCGCCCGCGTGCACCTGGCGATCCCGAAAAGCTCGGTATTCGTGCGTGACGAGCGCAAGCCCAGCGCCTCGGTGCTGGTCGAGCTGTACCCGGGCCGTTCGCTGGAAGCGGGCCAGGTCATGGCTATCGTCAACCTGGTCGCTACCAGTGTGCCCGAGCTGGACAAGTCGCAAGTGACCGTGGTCGACCAGCGCGGCAACCTGCTCTCCGAGCAGTTGCAGGACACCGCACTGACCATGGCCGGCAAGCAGTTCGACTACAGCCGCCGCATGGAAGGCATGCTGACCCAGCGTGTGCACAACATCCTGCAGCCGGTGCTGGGCAATGACCGTTACAAGGCCGAAGTCTCCGCCGACCTGGACTTCAGTGCGGTCGAGTCGACCTCCGAACAGTTCAATCCGGACCAGCCGGCGCTGCGCAGCGAGCAGGCAGTCAATGAACAGCGCGCCAGCAGCCAAGGCCCGCAGGGCGTGCCGGGCGCGCTGAGCAACCAGCCGCCAGGGCCGGCGTCGGCGCCGCAAACCACCGGGGGTACAGCCGGGGCGGCCGCTGCCATCCAGCCTGGCCAGCCGCTGGTGGATGCCAACGGTCAACAGATCATGGACCCGGCCACCGGCCAGCCGATGCTGGCGCCGTACCCGTCGGACAAGCGTGAGCAGACCACCAAGAACTTCGAGCTGGACCGTTCGATCAGCCACACCCGTCAGCAGCAGGGTCGCCTGACCCGCCTGTCGGTGGCGGTGGTGGTCGACGACCAGGTCAAGGTCGGTGCCAATGGCGAAACCACGCGTGCGCCATGGGGAGCCGAAGACCTGGCGCGCTTCACGCGCCTGGTGCAGGACGCGGTGGGCTTCGATGCCAGCCGTGGCGACAGTGTGACCGTGATCAACGTGCCGTTCGCCGCCGACCGTGGCGAAGAGATCGCCGATATCGCGTTCTACCAGCAGCCGTGGTTCTGGGACATCGTCAAGCAGGTGCTGGGCGTGCTGTTCATCCTGGTGCTGGTGTTCGGCGTGCTGCGTCCTGTGCTCAACAACATCACCGGTGGCGGCAAGCAGGCTGCTGCGGACAGCGACATGGAACTGGGCGGGATGATCGGTCTGGATGGCGAACTGGCCAACGACCGTGTCAGCCTCGGTGGCCCGTCAAGCATTCTGTTGCCGAGCCCGACCGAGGGTTACGAAGCACAGCTCAACGCAATCAAAGGCCTGGTGGCCGAAGACCCGGGCCGTGTAGCCCAGGTCGTCAAAGAGTGGATCAACGCCGATGAGTGACAATCGAGCCATTACCGCCAAGCTGAGCCGTGTCGACAAGGCAGCCATCCTGCTGCTGTCGCTCGGTGAGACCGATGCAGCACAAGTGCTGCGACACATGGGCCCGAAGGAAGTGCAGCGGGTCGGTGTGGCGATGGCGCAGATGGGCACCGTGCACCGCGAGCAGGTCGAGCAGGTGATGAGCGAGTTCGTCGAGATCGTCGGCGACCAGACCAGCCTGGGCGTGGGCTCTGACGCCTATATCCGCAAGATGCTCAACCAGGCCCTGGGCGAGGACAAGGCCAACGGCCTGGTCGACCGCATCCTGCTCGGTGGCAACACCAGCGGCCTGGACAGCCTCAAGTGGATGGAGCCGCGTGCCGTGGCCGATGTGATCCGCTACGAGCACCCGCAAATCCAGGCCATCGTGGTCGCCTATCTCGACCCCGACCAGGCCGGTGAAGTGCTGAGCAACTTCGACCACAAGGTGCGCCTGGACATCGTCCTGCGCGTATCGTCGCTCAATACCGTGCAGCCGGCGGCGCTCAAGGAGCTGAACCAGATCCTCGAGAAGCAGTTCTCGGGCAATTCCAACGCTGCGCGCACCACCCTGGGTGGCATCAAGCGCGCCGCCGACATCATGAACTTCCTCGACAGTTCGGTGGAAGGTGCGCTGATGGACGCGATCCGCGAGATCGACAGCGACCTGTCGGAGCAGATCGAAGACCTGATGTTCGTCTTCAACAACCTGGCCGACGTCGACGACCGTGGCATCCAGGCACTGCTGCGCGAGGTCTCTTCCGACGTGCTGGTGGTGTCGCTCAAGGGTGCCGACGAGCGGGTCAAGGACAAGATCTTCAAGAACATGTCCAAGCGTGCCTCCGAGCTGCTGCGCGACGACCTCGAGGCCAAGGGCCCGGTGCGCGTGAGCGACGTGGAAACGGCGCAGAAGGAAATCCTCACCATCGCCCGCCGCATGGCCGAGGCCGGCGAGATCGTACTCGGCGGCAAGGGTGCCGAGGAAATGATCTGATCCTGCAGGCAGCATGGTTCCTCGTGGGAGCGGGCTTGCCCGCGAAGCAGGCAGCGCGGTGTATGGCACCGGCTTCGCCGGTGTTCGCGGGCAAGCCCGCTCCCACAGGGACCGTTGATGAGTAGCTGAGAACATGCCCACCAAAGAATCCCATCCCAGCGACCTGATCCGCGCCCGCGACCTCGAGGGGTTCGATGTCTGGGCGTTGCCCAGCTTCGATCCGGAGCCTGAGCCGGAGCCCGAGCCAGAGCCGGAAGTCGTCGAGGAAGAAGTCGAGGAAGTACCGCTGGAAGAAGTCCAGCCACTGACCCTCGAAGAACTCGAAGCGATCCGCCAGGAGGCCTACAACGAAGGCTTCGCCACCGGCGAGCGCGAGGGCTTCCACAGCACGCAACTGAAGGTGCGCCAGGAGGCCGAGGAAGCGCTTGCCGTCAAGCTGGCCAGCCTGGAGCAGCTGATGGGGCATTTGCTGGAGCCGATCGCCGAGCAGGACACGCAGATTGAACGCAGCATGGTGCATCTGGTTGCGCACATGGCGCGGCAGGTGATCGGCCGCGAACTGCGCAGCGACTCCAGCCAGATCACGCAAGTGCTGCGCGAGGCGCTGAAGCTGCTGCCGATGGGCGCCGACAACATTCGCATTCACCTCAACCCGCAGGACTTCGAGCAGGCCAAGGCGCTGCGCGAGCGTCATGAGGAGCGCTGGAAGCTGCTCGAGGACGAGGCTCTGCTGCCGGGCGGCTGCCGTATCGAGACCTTGCACAGCCGCATCGACGCGACCATGGAAACACGCATCGAGAAAGCCGTTGCGCAACTGTTCGACCAACTGCACGACCAGGCCCTGCACCCGGCGACACCAGACCTGTCGATCGAACTGGACGCCCGCGATGCGCCTTGACCGCACCAGCTTCGGCAAGCGCCTGGGTGGCTACGCCGAGGCGATCGGGCTGCCGGTGCAACCGGTGGTCGAAGGCCGCCTGTTGCGCATGGTCGGCCTCACCCTTGAAGCCGAAGGTTTGCGCGCTGCGGTGGGCGGGCGCTGCCTGGTGATCAACGACGACAGCTACCACCCGGTGCAGGTAGAAGCCGAGGTGATGGGCTTTGCCGGCAACAAGGTGTTCCTGATGCCGGTGGGCAGCATTGCCGGCATCGCGCCGGGTGCCCGCGTGGTGCCGCTGGACGACAGCGGCCGCCTGCCCATGGGCATGAGCATGCTCGGCCGGGTGCTTGATGGTGCCGGCCGTGCCCTCGATGGCAAGGGTGGCATGCGCGCCGAGGATTGGGTGCCGATGGACGGCCCGGTCATCAACCCACTCAACCGTGACCCGATCAGCAAGCCGCTGGACGTGGGCATTCGCAGCATCAACGGCTTGCTCACCGTCGGTCGTGGCCAGCGCCTGGGCCTGTTCGCCGGTACCGGCGTGGGTAAATCGGTGTTGCTGGGCATGATGACCCGCTTCACCGAGGCGGACATCATCGTGGTCGGGCTGATTGGCGAGCGGGGGCGCGAGGTCAAGGAGTTCATCGAACACATCCTCGGCGAGGAAGGGCTCAAGCGCTCGGTGGTGGTGGCATCGCCTGCTGACGATGCGCCACTGATGCGTTTGCGTGCCGCCATGTACTGCACACGCATTGCCGAGTACTTCCGTGACAAGGGCAAGAACGTCCTGCTGCTGATGGACTCGCTGACCCGTTTCGCCCAGGCCCAGCGCGAAATTGCCCTGGCCATCGGCGAACCGCCGGCCACCCGTGGCTATCCGCCGTCGGTGTTCGCCAAGCTGCCCAAACTGGTCGAGCGTGCGGGTAACGGCGAGCCCGGCGGCGGCTCGATCACGGCGTTCTACACCGTGCTGTCCGAGGGTGACGACCAGCAGGATCCAATCGCCGACTCGGCGCGGGGTGTGCTCGACGGCCACTTCGTGCTGTCCCGGCGCCTGGCCGAGGAAGGCCATTATCCGGCCATCGACATCGAGGCCTCGATCAGCCGGGTCATGCCGCAGGTGGTCGATGCCGACCACTTGCGCCAGGCCCAGAAATTCAAGCAGCTGTGGTCGCGCCTGTCGCAGAGCCGTGACCTGATCAGTGTGGGTGCCTATGTCGCCGGTGGCGATCCGGAAACCGACCTGGCCATTGCCTTGCAGCCCAAGCTGGTGGACTTCCAGCGCCAGGGCCTGGACGAGAATGTCAGCATGGGCCAGAGCCGCGACGAGCTGGGGGCGATCTTCACGCCGCCGGCCAAGGGCTGATAGCGCATGAGCCTGCCCGGTCGTGCTGCGCGTCTGGCCCCGGTGGTCGACATGGCCGAAGAGGCTGAGCGCAAGGCTGCCCAGCGGGTGGGGCACTTCCAGCAGCAGGTGGTCCAGGCCCAGGCCAAGCTGGCCGAGCTGGAATCGTTCCGCGAAGGGTACCAGGCGCAGTGGATCAATCGTGGCGGGCAGGGCGTGAATGGCAGCTGGTTGCTGAACTATCAGCGCTTCCTGGCCCAGCTGGAAACGGCCATGACCCAACAGCGGCAGAGCCTGGCCTGGCATGAGAACAACCTGAAGAATGCCCGCGGCACCTGGCAGCAAGCCTATGCCCGGGTGGAAGGGCTACGCAAGCTGGTGCAGCGCTACATGGACGAGGCACGGCGGGCCGAAGACAAGCGTGAGCAGCGTTTGCTGGATGAGCTATCGCAGCGCTTGCCAAGGCAAGGTCATCTGTAACCTGCGCCGGCCTCTTCGCGGGTTTACCCGCGAAGAGGCCGGCACAGGCTACCTTGCCACTCCGGCATCGGGCTGCTAAACCTTGAAGAGTTGCATTCGCCATCATCGAAGGGATCGCTAGCATGGCAGTCGAGACTGATTTTTCGCAGGACGAGAAAAAACTCACGATCAAGGTCAAGGGGCGCTTCGATTTTGGCAAGCATCAGGAATTCCGTGATGCCTACGAGCGCCAAGAGAACAAGCCTGATTCGGTAGTGGTCGACCTGAAGGAGGCTACCTACCTGGACAGCTCTGCGCTGGGCATGCTGCTGCTGTTGCGGGACCATGCCGGGGGTGACGATTCGGACGTGCGCGTGGTGCACGCCAACTCCGACGTGCGCAAGATCCTGGCCATTTCCAATTTCGAAAAACTGTTCGATATCAGTTGAGTGCCCAGATGCCGGCCGAGCATGCGTTGACCGTACTGGTGGCGGAGGACAGTGCGGTAGACCGCGTGTTGCTGGCGCAGATTGTGCGTCGCCAGGGCCACCGGGTGTTCACTGCGGAAAATGGCGAGCAGGCCGTGGCGCTGTTTGCCGAACAGCGTCCGCAACTGGTGTTGCTCGACGCCTTGATGCCGGTGATGGATGGTTTCGAGGCGGCGCGGCAGATCAAGACACTGGCCGGCGAGGCGCTGGTGCCGATCATCTTCCTGACCTCGCTGAGCGAAGAGGATGCCCTGGTGCGATGTCTGGAGGCCGGCGGTGACGACTTCATGGCCAAGCCCTACAGTGCGGTGATCCTCGCGGCCAAGATCCGCGCCATGGACCGCCTGCGCCGTTTGCAGGCGACCGTGCTCGAGCAGCGTGACCAGATCACCCGCCACCATCATCACTTGCTCAACGAGCAGCGGGTGGCCAAGGCGGTGTTCGACAAGGTCGCGCATTCCGGCTGCATCACGGCGCCGAACATCCGTTACCTGCAGTCTCCCTATGCGCTGTTCAATGGTGACCTGCTGCTGGCTGCGTTTACCCCGGCCGGTGACATGCATGTGCTGCTGGGGGATTTCACCGGCCATGGCTTGCCGGCGGCAGTGGGGGCAATGCCGCTGGCGGAAGTGTTCTACGGGATGACCGCGAAGGGCTATGGCTTGGCGCAGATGCTGCGCGAGATGAATGCCAAGCTCAAGCGCATCCTGCCGGTGGACATGTTTTGCTGTGCGCTGCTGCTCAACCTGAGTGTGCAGCGCGGGGCGGTGGAAGTGTGGAATGGCGGCATGCCGGATGGCTACCGGCTGTCGGTAGACGGCGAAGTGCTCGGCAGGCTCGGGTCGCGTCATCTGCCGCTGGGCATCCTCGCGCCGGAGCGCTTCGATGACAGCACCGAAGTGCTGCCGATGGCGGCGGGGGAGCGGCTGTTGTTGCTGTCCGATGGCGTGGTCGATACCGCAGACGAGCACGAGCGCCTGTTCGGTGTGGAGCGCTTGCGCGAGGTGCTGGCCGCCAATCGTGACCCGGCGCAGCTGTTCGATGAGGTAATGCAGGCCTTGGCGCGTTTTGGCGGCAGCCCCCGGGATGACATCAGCCTGTGCGACATACGCATGTTCAGTGGCGAGGACCGGGTGCCCGCGCCGACCCTGTATTCCGACAGTGGGCGCTCCAGTCCGCTGGACTGGGCGTTGGCGTTCGAATTGCGCGGTGAAAGCCTCAAGCGATTCAACCCGGTGCCTTACCTGGTGCAGTTGTTGCAGGAGATTCATGGCCTGCGGCCGCGCACTGGCGCTTTGCACAACGTGCTCAGTGAGCTGTTCACCAATGCCCTGGAACATGGTGTATTGGGCCTGGATTCGCAGCTCAAACGGGATGTGCAAGGTTTTGCCGACTACTATGAGGAGCGCGCCCGGCGCCTGGTGACACTGGCCGACGGGTTCGTGCGTATCGACCTGAAGGTTGAACCCTCTGGGTCGGGCGGGCGTCTCACCATCGAGGTCCGCGACAGTGGCGCGGGGTTCGATGTGCAGCGTGTGCTGTCGCGTCCGTCGGTGGAGCAGGAGTTGAGTGGCCGCGGGCTACACCTGGTGCGGCGGCTTGGCAGCCATGCCGAGTGGTGCGAAGGTGGCCGCTGCGCCCGCGTGCGGTTTGATTGGTGATGTGTCTGGAGGGCCGCAGGGCGGCTCAGGCATAATCCGGCTTGATCAAGGAGTGAGCAAGTGACTGACATGCATATTGACCACAAGGTACTCAGCGACCTGCAGGAGGTCATGGAAGATGGCTACCTGCAGTTGCTGGACACTTTCCTGGAAGACTCCGAACAGCGTTTGAACCAGCTGCATGAGGCCAAGAGTGCCGATGAGCTCGGCATGGCCGCGCACAGCTTCAAGGGCAGCAGCAGCAACATGGGGGCCGTTGGCCTTTCCCGCTTGTGCCAGCAGTTGGAGGAGCGGGTCAAAGAGCGGCCGCTGTATGGCATCGAAGACCTGATCAACCGGATCGACCAGGAATACCTGGAGGTGAAAGGCTTCTATCGTGGCGAGCGTGAGCGCGTTTCGGCGAGTTGATGGAAAGTTGGCGCGACTTTTGCCTCTCAGTGTCCAGATGATATTCCAGTTTCTGGCGCGGAGACCGCTCAATGCCTGTCGCATCCAACCCTTTGTTGCAAGCCAACACCCTGAGCAAGCCGTCGAGCGCGGGCTCCTCGCGGGTGGACAAGCCGCTGCAGGCGGCGGGCGGGCAAGGCGCCGGCTTCGATCAGGTCATGGCTGGGCAGGGGCGTGACAAGGCACCTGCACGCAACGACAAGGCGGCCCCGCCGGTCGCGAAGGACAAGCCTGACGTTGCCCAGGGCGGCAAGAAGGAGGCCGCCGACAAACCGGCGGTTGCCGATGACGGCAACATATTGCCAGCAGACGATGCGCCGCCTGCCACTGTCGACGCTACCGTGCCCAGTGACGTGGGGTCGCTCGATGCCAGCCTGGTGGCGGGCCAGGTGACCGACGCGCAGCCCGGCGCGCAGTTGCTGCAGGCTCAGGCTGAAGCCGTGGCGCCGGTGTTGCAGGCGGCTATCCAGCAGCCGCCCGTGGCCGAGGTTGCCAAGCCAGTGCCGGAACAGCCCGAGACCGATGCGTTTGACCCGGATGCCGACCCGTTGGCCAATCTGCCGACGTTGCGTCTGGCCCTGGAGCAGAGCGCCCAGGCCAAAGGCACGACGTCGACGCACGCTGCGGAGCCAGGCAAAACCCAGTCCGATGACAATCAGGCGGCCGTCAATCCATTGGCGACCCTGATCGACAAGGTCGAGGGCGAGGCCGGCAAGTCCGAGACCGGCGACAAGGCCTTCGGTACCTTGCTCGAAGACGGGCTCAAGGACACCAAGAGCGCCAGCAGCGACACCCGCGTCGATGACTTTGCCAATCGCCTGGCCAGCCTGACCCAGGCGGTGACTGCCAAGACCGCCAATGCCGTGCCGGTCAATGCCAATCCGTTGCATCAGCCGCTGCACATGAACCAGGGTGCATGGGCCGAAGGCCTGGTCAACCGGGTCATGTACCTGTCCAGCCAGAACCTCAAGTCGGCGGATATTCAGCTGGAGCCGGCTGAGCTCGGCCGCCTCGATATTCGCGTCAATGTGGCGACTGACCAGTCCACGCAAATCACCTTTGTCAGTGGTCATGCCGGCGTACGCGATGCGCTGGACAGCCAGGTGTATCGCCTGCGCGAGCTGTTTGCCCAGCAGGGGTTGGCGCAGCCGGACGTCAACGTTGCCGACCAGTCGCGTCAGCAGCAGCAACAGGCGCAGCAGGACGGCTCGCAGCTGTCCGGGGTGGCTGCGCGCCGGGCTCAGGGCGGCGAGGGCGAACAGAGTGGGGCGGGCGAGGTCTCCCGGGCTGTCGAGCAGCAGGTGGTCATTGGTGACAGTGCTGTCGATTATTACGCCTGATGTGTCTGCCTTGAGATTTTCAGCGCCTTTGAGATCGAGCGCCGCCCGCGCGGCGCATCGCGGGCAAGCCCGCTCCCACATCTGTTTCGGGCCAATATCTCCTGTGCCGCCAACAGGATCCGCCTTGGTGCATGACTGGAGACAGGTGGAGCGGCATCAGCGCCCACCGAGATGCATCGACATGCCAACAAGGCGGTCCCTGTTGGCGGCACAGGAATGACTGGCCCGAAACAGATGTGGGAGCGGGCTTGCCCGCGATGCGCCGCGCGGGCGGCGCTCGATCTCACAGGCGACACACCTCTCAAGCCAAACATGGCATAACACTTGCTCAAGCCACGTCATCCTTCTTTGAAACCCCGATGGACGACGGATTATTGGCATGGCGAAGAGCGACGCAGTGAAAGACCCCGCCGCAAAAGGCAAACTCAAGCTGATCCTGCTGCTGGTGCTGGCCCTGTTGCTGGCAGTCGGCCTGTCGGTGGGCGCCACCTGGTTCATCATGCACAAGACTGAATCGGCACCCGCCCCGGAAGCAGCTGCCACCAACGCCAAGGCCCCAGCGATCTACGTGCCGCTGGCGCCAGCCTTCGTGGTCAACTTCAACCAGAACGGCCGCCAGCGCTACATGCAGCTGAGCATCACGATGCAAGGCCGTAGCCAGGCCGACCTGGACGCGCTCACGGTGCACATGCCGGTGATCCGCAACAACCTGGTGATGATGTTCTCCGGGCAGGGGTTCGACACTCTGGCGGCCAGTTCGGTGGGCCAGGAGATGCTGCGTCAGAAAGCCACCGCAGTGGTTCAGGAAGTGGCGCAGAAGGAAGTCGGCAGGCCGGTGGTCGACCAGTTGCTGTTCACCAATTTCGTATTGCAGTAGGAGTCCGCAATGGCCGTACAGGACCTGCTGTCCCAGGATGAGATCGATGCCCTGTTGCATGGCGTCGACGATGGGCTGGTACAGACCGAGAGCGCTGCCGAGCCTGGCAGCATCAAAAGCTACGACCTGACCAGCCAGGATCGGATCGTGCGGGGTCGCATGCCGACCCTGGAAATGATCAACGAGCGTTTCGCCCGCTACACCCGCATCAGCATGTTCAACCTGCTGCGCCGCTCGGCCGACGTGGCTGTCGGCGGCGTGCAGGTGATGAAGTTTGGCGAGTACGTGCATTCGCTGTACGTGCCGACCAGCCTCAACCTGGTCAAGATCAAGCCACTGCGTGGTACCGCGCTGTTCATACTCGACGCCAAGCTGGTGTTCAAGCTGGTGGACAACTTCTTCGGCGGGGACGGCCGTCACGCCAAGATCGAAGGCCGCGAATTCACTCCCACCGAGTTGCGCGTGGTGCGCATGGTGCTGGACCAGTGCTTCGTCGACCTCAAGGAGGCATGGCAGGCGATCATGCCGGTCAACTTCGAGTACATGAACTCAGAGGTCAACCCGGCCATGGCCAACATCGTCGGCCCGAGCGAAGCGGTGGTGGTGTCGACCTTCCACATCGAACTGGACGGCGGTGGCGGTGACCTGCATGTAACCATGCCGTATTCGATGATCGAGCCGGTGCGGGAAATGCTCGACGCCGGCTTCCAGTCCGACCTCGACGACCAGGACGAGCGCTGGGTCAAGGCCCTGCGCGAGGACGTGCTGGATGTCTCCGTGCCGCTGACCGCCACGGTTGCCCGCCGCCAGCTGAAGCTGCGCGACATCCTGCACATGCAGGCCGGCGACGTGATTCCGGTCGAGCTGCCCGAGCACCTGGTGCTGCGCGCCAATGGCGTGCCGTCGTTCAAGGCGCGCCTGGGTTCGCACAAGGGCAACCTGGCCCTGCAGATCATCGACCCGATCGAACGCCGCTGAACGCGTGCCGATCGCTCTCAACGAATTGAATGCCTGTCGAGGACATCATGGCTAACGAAAACGAGATCACTTCCCCTGAAGACCAGGCTTTGGCCGATGAGTGGGCTGCGGCCCTGGAAGAAACCGGTGATGCCGGCCAGTCCGACATCGATGCACTGCTCGCCGCTGACAGCGGCAAGCCCAGTGCCGGTCGCCTGCCGATGGAGGAGTTCGCCAGCTCGCCGCGGCCGAACGAGAACGTCAGCCTCGAAGGCCCGAACCTGGATGTGATCCTGGATATTCCGGTGAGCATTTCCATGGAAGTGGGCAGTACCGAAATCAACATCCGCAACCTGCTGCAGCTCAACCAGGGCTCGGTGATCGAACTTGACCGGCTGGCCGGTGAGCCGCTCGATGTGCTGGTCAACGGCACGCTGATCGCCCACGGTGAAGTGGTAGTGGTCAACGAGAAGTTCGGCATCCGCCTGACTGACGTGATCAGCCCCAGCGAACGTATCAAGAAGCTGCGCTGAGTGAAGCGCACGATGCGGGCCGTGTTGGCCCTGGCCACGCTGCTGGTCAGCGACCTGGCCATCGCCGCTGCCACGCCTGCTGCCTCGCCGGCTGCGGTGCCGGCCACTGCGCCCGGCAGCTTGGGCGGGCAGCTGGCGCAGATGGTGTTCGGCCTGTTGCTGGTGGTGGGGCTGATCTTCTTCCTGGCCTGGGCGCTGCGCCGCATGCAGGGTGCCACGCCCAAGGGCGGGCAGGTGATCGAGATCGTCGGCAGCCGCGCCATCGGCCCGCGTGACCGGCTGCTGCTGGTGCAGGTCGGCAAGGAGCAGATCCTCATCGGTCACACGCCAGGCAGCATCGAAGCCCTGCATGTCATGGCCGAACCGGTCGAAGTGCCCGTCAGCGCCCGCCAGGCGACGCCAGAGTTTGCCCAGCGGCTGATGGAGCTGATGGGCAAGGATCAGAAGGACAAGAAGTGATGAATGGCGCGTTGCGCATTTTGTTGAGCACCTTGTTGCCAATCGCCCTGCTGCTGGCAGCGCCGCTGGCCCAGGGCGCGGACCCGCTGTCGATCCCGGCCATCACCCTGTCCAACACTGCGGACGGGCAGCAGGAGTATTCGGTCAGCCTGCAGATCCTGCTGATCATGACGGCGCTGAGCTTCATCCCGGCGTTCGTCATCCTGATGACCAGCTTCACCCGCATCATCATCGTGTTCTCGATCCTGCGCCAGGCCCTGGGCCTGCAGCAGACGCCGTCGAACCAAGTGCTGACCGGCATGGCCCTGTTCCTGACGATGTTCATCATGGCGCCGGTGTTCGACCGGGTTAACCAGGATGCCCTGCAGCCGTACCTGAGCGAGAAGATGACCGCCCAGCAAGCCATCGACAAGGCCCAGGGCCCGCTCAAGGACTTCATGCTGGCGCAGACCCGGCAAAGCGATCTCGACCTGTTCATGCGCCTGTCCAAGCGCACCGACATCGCCGGCCCCGACCAGGTCCCGCTGACGATCCTGGTACCGGCATTCGTTACCTCGGAATTGAAGACCGCGTTCCAGATCGGCTTCATGATCTTCATCCCGTTCCTGATCATCGACATGGTCGTGGCCAGTGTGCTGATGGCCATGGGCATGATGATGCTGTCGCCGCTGATCATCTCGCTGCCGTTCAAGATCATGCTGTTTGTCCTGGTCGATGGCTGGGCGCTGATCATGGGCACCTTGGCCGGCAGTTTCGGCGGCGTGTGACGCTGCCAGGAGAGCCTACGCATGACACCTGAAGTCGCTGTCGACCTGTTCCGTGACGCACTGTGGCTGACCACCCTGATGGTTGCCATCCTGGTGATACCGAGTCTGCTGGTTGGCCTGGTCGTGGCGATGTTCCAGGCTGCCACGCAGATCAACGAACAGACCCTGAGCTTCTTGCCGCGCCTGCTGGTGATGCTGGTCACGCTGATCGTCGCCGGGCCATGGCTGGTACAGAAGTTCATGGAGTACATCACCGGCCTGTACACCAGCATCCCGCAGCTGATCGGTTGAGCCTGCCATGCTGGAGCTGACCGACGCGCAGATCGGCACCTGGGTCGCCACCTTCATCCTGCCGCTGTTCAGGGTGACGGCGGTGCTGATGACCATGCCGATCTTCGGCACCCGCATGCTGCCGGCGCGCATTCGCCTGTATGTGGCGGTGGCGATTACCGTGGTGATCGTGCCGGCCTTGCCGGCCCTGCCGGAATTCGACCCGCTGAGCCTGCGCGGCCTGCTGCTGTGTGGCGAGCAGGTGATCGTTGGCGCGTTGTTCGGGTTCTCCCTGCAGCTGCTGTTCCAGGTCTTCGTCATCGCCGGGCAGATTGTCGCCGTGCAGATGGGCATGGCCTTTGCCTCCATGGTCGACCCGGCCAACGGGGTCAACGTGGCCGTCATCAGCCAGTTCATGACCATGCTGGTCAGCGTGCTTTTCCTGCTGATGAACGGCCACCTGGTGGCGTTCGAAGTGCTGACCGAAAGCTTTACCACCTTGCCGGTAGGCAACGCCCTGGTTGTCAGTCACTTCTGGGAGCTGGTCGGGCGCCTGAGCTGGGTGTTCGGTGCCGGATTGCTGTTGATCCTGCCGGCCATCACTGCGCTGCTGGTGGTGAACATCGCGTTTGGCGTGATGACCCGCGCAGCGCCCCAGCTGAACATCTTTTCCATCGGTTTTCCACTGACGCTGGTACTGGGCATGGGCATCTTCTGGGTCGGGTTGGCCGACATTCTCTCCCACTACCAGGCGTTGGCCAGTGACGCGTTGCAGTGGCTGCGTGACCTGGCAAGGGCGCGCTGAGCATGGCTGAAAGCGAGAGTGGGCAGGACAAGACGGAAGACCCCACCGACAAACGCAAGCGCGATGCGCGCGAGAAAGGTGAGATTGCCCGTTCCAAGGAGCTCAACACCGTAGCCTCCACCCTGGCCGGTGCCGGCGCGCTGCTGGCCTTTGGCGGCAACCTGGCGGAAACCTTGATGACGCTGATGCGGATGAACTTTTCCCTGCCCCGGGAGGTGCTGACCGACGAGCGCTCGATGGGCATGTTCCTGCTGGCGTCCGGCAAGATGGCCATATGGGCGGTGCAGCCGGTGCTCATGCTGCTGTTCGTGATCGCCTTCGTGTCACCCATCGCCCTTGGCGGGTTCATCTTTTCCGGAAGCCTGTTGCAGCCCAAGTTCAGCCGGATGAACCCGTTGTCAGGTATCAAGCGGATGTTTTCGCTCAACTCGCTGACCGAGTTGCTCAAGGCGATGGCCAAGTTCTTCGTGATCCTGATCGTTGCGCTGGTGGTGCTGGGCAATGATCGCCAGGCGTTGTTGGCCATCGCCAACGAGCCGCTGGAGCAGGCGATCATCCACAGCGTCCAGGTGGTCGGCTGGAGTGCCTTGTGGATGGCGGCCGGGTTGCTGTTGATCGCGGCGGCGGACGTGCCGTTCCAGCTCTGGCAGACGCACAAGAAGCTGAAGATGACCAAGCAGGAGGTCAAGGACGAGTACAAGGACAGCGAAGGCAAGCCTGAGGTCAAGCAGCGCATCCGCCAGTTGCAGCGCGAGGTGTCGCAGCGGCGCATGATGGCGGCTGTGCCCGAGGCCGACGTGATCATCACCAACCCGACGCACTATGCCGTGGCCCTGCAGTACGACCCGGAGAAGGGCGGGGTAGCGCCGTTGCTGGTGGCCAAGGGAACTGACTTCATTGCCTTGAAGATTCGCGAGATCGGCGTCGAGCACAAGGTGCAGATCCTCGAATCGCCGGCCCTGGCGCGGGCGATCTACTACTCCACCGAGGTCGAGGGGGAGATTCCGGCGGGGCTGTACCTGGCGGTGGCGCAGGTGCTGGCCTATGTGTTCCAGATTCGCCAATACCGCTCCGGCAAGGGCAAGCGGCCAGAGCCGCTGAAGCCAGACCTGCCGATTCCGCCGGACCTTCGTCGCGACAACTGATTCTAGCCTGTACCGGCCTCTTCGCGGGCATGCCCGCTCCCACAGGAATATCACAAGGGCTGAGTGTGCGCGGTACTTGTGGAAGCGGGCGTGCCCGCGAAGAGGCCTGTTCAGGCAACATAAATCCATAGCCGAGCAAAGTTGGAAGGCTTCTTGCAAAGCCACGCCCAAGCGCCCCTTGGGCGTCAAAGTTTTGCATCAAGAGGACTCGCGGTGGATCGCACTCAGTTAATCAGCAACGCCCGCAACAACCTGGCCGGGCTCGGCCGGGGCAATCTGGGCGTGCCGTTGCTGCTGCTGGTGATGTTGGCAATGATGATGTTGCCGATACCGCCGTTCCTGCTCGACGTGTTCTTCACCTTCAACATCGCCCTGTCGATCGTGGTCCTGCTGGTCTGCGTGTACGCCCTGCGCCCGCTGGACTTCGCCGCGTTCCCGACCATCCTGCTGGTGGCAACCTTGCTGCGCCTGGCGTTGAACGTGGCCTCCACGCGGGTGGTGATGCTCCATGGCCAGGAGGGCCATGGCGCTGCCGGTAAAGTGATCCAGGCCTTTGGTGAGGTGGTGATCGGCGGCAATTACGTCGTGGGTGCGGTGGTGTTCGCCATCCTCATGATCATCAACTTCGTGGTGGTGACCAAAGGTGCCGGGCGTATTTCCGAGGTGAGCGCACGCTTCACCCTCGACGCCATGCCGGGCAAGCAGATGGCCATCGACGCCGACCTCAATGCCGGCCTGATCGACCAGGCCCAGGCCAAGGCGCGTCGTGCCGAGGTGGCCCAGGAGGCCGAGTTCTACGGCTCGATGGACGGTGCCAGCAAGTTCGTCCGTGGTGACGCCATCGCCGGCCTGCTGATCCTGTTCATCAACCTCATCGGCGGCATGCTGATCGGTATGCTGCAACACAACATGTCGTTCAGCGATGCGGGCAAGGTCTACGCCTTGCTGACCATCGGTGACGGTTTGGTGGCGCAATTGCCATCACTGCTGCTGTCCACCGCCGCCGCGATCATGGTGACCCGTGCCTCCGGCTCCGAGGACATGGGCAAGCTGATCAACCGCCAGATGTTCGATTCGCCCAAGGCGCTGGGGGTGTCGGCGGCGCTGATGATCATCATGGGCCTGGTGCCGGGCATGCCACACATTGCCTTCCTCAGCCTCGGCCTGCTGGCCGGTGGCGGCGCCTACCTGGTATGGAAAAAGCAGCAGAAGGCCAAACTCGAGGCGCAGAAGGAGGCGCAGCGCCAGCAGGACCTGCTGCCGTCGCCGCAGCGCGCGCTGGAGACCAAGGAGCTGGGCTGGGACGACGTGACGCCGATCGACATGATCGGCCTGGAAGTGGGCTACCGCCTGATTCCGCTGGTCGACCGCAACCAGGGTGGGCAACTGCTGGCGCGGATCAAGGGGGTGCGCAAGAAACTGTCGCAGGACCTGGGTTTTCTCATGCCGACCGTACACATCCGCGATAACCTCGACCTGCAACCCAGCGCTTATCGCCTGACGCTGATGGGGGTGATCCTGGCGGAGGCCGAGATCTATCCGGACCGCGAACTGGCGATCAACCCCGGCCAGGTGTTCGGCACGCTCAACGGTATCGCCGCGCGCGACCCGGCATTCGGCCTTGAGGCGGTATGGATCGACATCGGCCAGCGCGCGCAGGCGCAATCGCTGGGGTACACCGTGGTCGACGCCAGTACCGTGGTGGCCACCCACCTCAACCAGATCCTGCAGAAGCACTGCCACGAGCTGATCGGCCATGAGGAGGTCCAGCAACTGTTGCAGGTCTTGTCCAAGGCATCGCCTAAACTTGCGGAAGAGTTGGTGCCGGGTGTCATTTCCTTGTCGGGGCTGCTCAAGGTCCTGCAGGCATTGTTGTCCGAGCAAGTGCCGGTGCGTGACATCCGCAGTATTGCCGAGGCCATCGCCAACAATGCCAGCAAGAGTCAAGATACCGCCGCGCTGGTGGCAGCAGTGCGCGTCGGATTGTGTCGCGCCATCGTCCAAAGCATTGTCGGCGTTGAGTCCGAGCTTCCCGTGATCACCCTTGAGCCAAGGTTGGAACAAATTTTGCTCAATAGTTTGCAAAGGGCCGGGCAGGGCCAGGAAGACGGTGTTCTTCTTGAGCCGAGCATGGCCGAAAAGCTGCAGCGCTCGTTGATCGACGCCTGCCAGCGCCAGGAGATGCAAGGCCAGCCGGCCATTCTCCTGGTCGCTGGCCCGATCCGTGCCATGCTGTCGCGCTTCGGCCGCCTGGCTGTACCGAATTTGCATGTTCTGGCGTATCAGGAAATACCGGATAACAAGCAAGTCACCATCGTTGCCACAGTGGGCCCCAACGGCTGAGGTAGTGGGTTATGCAAGTCAAGCGTTTTTTCGCCGCCGATATGCGTCAGGCCATGAAGCTGGTCCGTGATGAGCTGGGCTCCGATGCCGCCATCATTGGCAACCGCCGCATCGCCGGAGGTGTCGAGCTGACCGCCGCGCTGGACTACAAGCTGTCCGCGCTGGCCCCCCGCGTGCCTAACGTCGCGCTGGAAGAAGAGCTGCGCAAGACCCAGTCGCGCATCGCCACAGCCCAGGCCGAGCTGGACAACCGCGCCGAAGCCAGCGAAGGCAACCGCCAATTGTTCGCCGGCCAGTCGTTGACCGCGGCCGAGCCGTTGATCGAGCCGCACGTGGAGGCGCCGGCACCCGCTGCCGCGCCCACCCCGGCGCCGGTCGACCCGCGCCTGTTCGACGCCATGCGCTCGGAGCTCTCGGGCCTGCGCGAACTGCTCGAAGTGCAGCTCGGCTCGCTGGCCTGGAACCAGCTGCAGGGCAGCAAACCGGCTCAGGCCAACCTGTGGCGTCGCCTACAGCGCATCGGCCTGTCCGGCCCGATCGCCCGCGAGCTGCTCGACCTCACCCAGGAGATCGAAGAGCCGCGTCAGGCCTGGCGCATGCTGCTGGCGCACCTGGCGCGGATGATCGAAGTGCCGCAGATCGAGCCGATCGAAGAGGGCGGGGTCATCGCCATGGTCGGCCCTGCCGGCATGGGCAAGACCACCACCCTGGCCAAGCTGGCGGCACGCTATGTGCTCAAGTACGGCCCGCAGAACCTGGCCCTGGTGAGCATGGACAGCTTCCGCATCGGTGCCCAGGAACAGCTCAAGACCCTGGGGCGCATCCTCAATGTGCCGGTGACCTACGTCGACCCTGGCCAATCGCTGGCAGCAGCGCTGGAACCGCTGCTGCGCAAGCGTGTGGTACTGATCGACACCGCCGGCCTGCAGGCCAGCGACCCGGCCCTGCGCATGCAACTGGAAACCCTGGCCGGGCGTGGCATCGCCGCGAAGAACTACCTGGTACTGGCCACCACCAGCCAGAAGCAGGTGCTGACCGCCGCCTACCATAGCTACAAGCGCTGCGGCCTGGCCGGCTGCATCCTGACCAAACTCGATGAAACGGCGAGCCTCGGCGATGTGCTGAGCCTGGCCATCAGTCATGAACTGCCCGTGGCCTACCTCACCGATGGCCCGCGTATTCCTGACGACCTGCACCTGCCACGCCCGCACCAACTGGTGACCCGCGCGGTCAATGTGCAGTTGCAGGACGAGCCCAGCGAAGAGGCGATGGCCGACATGTTCGCTGATCTCTACCACAACCCGCGGCGCGCGGGTTGAGGATGAAGCGTATGCAAAGTACCTACATTTCGGGGTTGGCAGTCTTGCCCCGCGTGTGGCTTGGGTCCAAGCGAGACAAGGTAAACAACGAACATGGGTAGCATGCATCCCGTACAGGTGATCGCCGTCACCGGTGGCAAAGGTGGCGTCGGCAAGACTAACGTGTCAGTGAACTTGTCCCTGGCGCTGGCTGAACTCGGCCGCCGGGTGATGTTGCTGGACGCCGACCTTGGCCTGGCCAATGTCGACGTATTGCTGGGCCTCACCCCGAAGCGCACCCTGGCCGATGTCATCGAAGGGCGCTGCGAGCTGCGCGACGTGCTGTTGCAGGGGCCTGGCGGTGTGCGCATCGTGCCGGCCGCCTCCGGCACCCAGAGCATGGTGCACCTGGCCCCGGCGCAGCATGCCGGGTTGATCCAGGCCTTCAGCGAGATCGGCGACAACCTCGATGTGCTGGTGATCGACACCGCTGCAGGCATTGGTGACTCGGTAGTCAGCTTCGTGCGCGCCGCCCAGGAAGTGCTGCTCGTGGTGTGCGACGAGCCGACCTCGATCACCGACGCCTACGCGCTGATCAAGCTGCTCAACCGTGACTACGGGATGAACCGTTTCCGCGTGCTGGCCAACATGGCGCAAAGCCCGCAGGAAGGGCGCAACCTGTTCGCCAAGTTGACCAAGGTCACCGACCGCTTCCTCGACGTCGCCCTGCAATACGTCGGTGCCGTGCCTTACGACGAAAGCGTGCGCAAGGCGGTGCAGAAGCAGCGCGCGGTGTACGAGGCCTTCCCCCGCTCCAAGTGCGCCCTGGCATTCAAGGCCATTGCGCAGAAGGTTGACAGCTGGCCGCTGCCTGCCAACCCGCGCGGCCACCTTGAGTTCTTCGTCGAGCGCCTGGTGCAACCCACCAGCGCAGGGCCCGTGCTATGAACGCGAGCGGCTTCAAGATGTACAGCAAAGCGTCGAAAGACGCCCAGTTCGAGCTGGTGGAGCGCTATGCGCCGCTGGTCAAGCGCATTGCCTACCACTTGCTGGCGCGCCTGCCGGCCAATGTCCAGGTCGAAGACCTGATCCAGGCTGGCATGATCGGCCTGCTGGAAGTGGCCAACAAATACGACGCCAGCAAGGGCGCCAGCTTTGAAACCTACGCGGGTATCCGCATCCGCGGGGCGATGCTCGACGAGGTCCGCAAGGGCGATTGGGCACCGCGTTCGGTGCACCGCAATACGCGCATGGTCAGTGACGCGATGCGCGCCGTGGAAGCAAGAACTGGCCGCGACGCTAAAGATCATGAAGTTGCTGCCGAACTCCAATTGAGTCTCGATGATTACTACGGGATCTTGAACGATACCTTGGGCAGCCGCCTGTTCAGTTTCGACGACCTGCTGCAGGACGGCGAGCACGAAGGGCTGCACGAGGACGGCGCCAGTAGCCAGGTCGAGCCGTCACGCGATCTGGAGGACGAGCGCTTCCAGGCTGCCCTGACCGATGCGATCGCCAACCTGCCGGAGCGTGAGCGCCTGGTGCTGGCGCTTTACTACGACGAAGAGCTGAACCTCAAGGAGATCGGTGAGGTGCTGGGGGTCAGCGAATCGCGTGTCAGTCAGTTGCACAGCCAGTGTGCCGCGCGCCTGCGCAGCCGCCTGGGGGAATGGCGGGCGCGTTGAGCCGAGGGTCGTTGCAGTCGTTTTCCACGTTGTACCGAATTGAATGAATACGCGTGCTCGGGGCCGAGCGCGTTTGAGACTGCTTGGAGGTCTACTTGAACAAAGACATGAAAATCCTCATCGTTGACGACTTTTCGACGATGCGGCGGATCATCAAGAACCTGTTGCGTGACCTGGGCTTCACCAACACCGAAGAAGCCGACGACGGCACCACCGCGCTGCCGATGCTCGAAAGCGGCCACTACGACTTCCTGGTGACCGACTGGAACATGCCGGGCATGTCCGGTATCGACCTGCTGCGCAAGGTGCGTGCCCACGATCGGCTGAAAACCATGCCGGTACTGATGGTGACCGCCGAAGCCAAGCGCGACCAGATCATCGAAGCGGCCCAGGCCGGCGTGAATGGTTACGTGGTCAAGCCGTTCACCGCCCAGGTGCTGAAAGAAAAGATCGAGAAGATCTTCGAGCGCGTCAACGGCTGAGTCACGTCAGGGGGGCGCCATGGAATCATCAAATACGTCATTGGGGGAGTTCGAGTCGACCCTCAAGAAGCACGCGCAAGAATTGGTCTCGAGCCTGGAGAAAGGCCACTTCGGCGATGCCGTGCAACTGATCCACCAGCTCAACCAGACCCGAGACCGTGGCCTGTACCAGGAGGTCGGCAAGCTCACCCGTGAGCTGCACAGCGCGATCGTCAGCTTCCAGATCGACCCGCGCATGCCGCAGGCCGAGGAAGTCTCGCAGATCACCGATGCCACCGAGCGCCTGTCCTATGTGGTCAAGCTCACCGAGGGTGCGGCCAACCGCACCATGGATCTGGTGGAGGAGAGCACCCCGGTGCTCAACGAGCTGGCAGCCGAGGCGCAAGGGCTGAGCGTCGACTGGCAGCGCTTCATGCGCCGCGAAGTCGCAGCGCCGGAGTTTCGCGAACTGGTCAAGCGTGTCGACAGTTTCCTGACGCACAGCGCCGGGGGCAACCGCAAGGTCGCCGGCCACCTCAACGACATACTGCTGGCTCAGGACTACCAAGACCTGACCGGCCAGGTGATCAAGCGCGTCACTGCGCTGGTGACCGAAGTGGAAAGCAATCTGCTCAAGCTCGTGCTGATGGCCAGTCAGGTCGACCGTTTTGCCGGTATCGAACATGACCACCAGCAGCTGCGCGCTGAAAAAGATCAAGAAAAACATCCGACTCGGGGTGAAGGTCCGCAGATTCATGCCGATAAGCGTGAAGACGTTGTGTCCGGTCAGGACGACGTCGACGATCTGCTGTCCAGCCTGGGTTTTTAAGGAGCACGTTTAATGAGCTTCGGCGCCGATGAAGAAATCCTTCAGGATTTCCTGGTAGAAGCCGGCGAAATTCTTGAGCAACTGTCCGAGCAACTGGTCGAGCTGGAAAGCCGGCCTGACGATGCCGACCTGCTCAATGCGATCTTTCGCGGTTTCCACACTGTAAAAGGGGGCGCCGGCTTCCTTCAGCTGAATGAGCTGGTGGAGTGCTGCCACATCGCCGAGAACGTGTTCGACATCCTGCGCAAAGGTGAGCGCCGGGTCGACGCGGAACTGATGGACGTGGTGCTCGAAGCACTGGACACGGTCAACAGCATGTTCGGCCAGGTGCGTGAGCGCAGTGCAGTCACACCGGCCACCCCGGAGCTGCTGGCGGCCCTGTCGCGCCTGGCAGAGCCTGCCAGCGCCGATGCCCCTGCGCCGGTGGTCGAGGCAGCGCCCGAGCCTGTGGCGGCCGAGGCGGACATCACCGACACCGAGTTCGAACAGCTGCTCGACTCGCTCGATGCGGTCAAGGCCGAAGCTGCCGCTGCCCAAGCGCAAATGCAGGGCGAGACCCTGAGCGGCTCGGGTGACGACATCACCGACGCCGAGTTCGAATCGTTGCTCGACCAGTTGCATGGCAAGGGCCAATTCTCGCCCGAAGTCGCCGCCGCCGAAGCGGGGGGCGATGCCAGTGCGCCGGTGAGCGACGAGATCACCGACGAAGAATTCGAGTCGCTGCTCGACCAGTTGCATGGCAAAGGCACCTTCCAGGCCGACGCCTTGCCGGCTGCCGCCGCTACTGCGCAAAACGTGGTCGCACCCGCCAGCAGTGACGAGATCACCGAACACGAGTTCGAAGCGTTGCTCGACCAGTTGCACGGCAAGGGCAAGTTCACCGGTGACAGCGCTGCCAGCGAAGCGCCGGTTGCCGCGGCAGAGCCAGTTGCGGCGGTGGCCGAAAGCAAACCGATCGCCAAGCCTGCAGCAGCACCGGCAGCCGCTGCACCGGCTGCGGCTGCCAGGCCAGCAGCGCCAGCCCGTACTCCGGCCCCGGCCGCGGAAAAGCCGGCCAGCGAAGCGGAAACCACCGTGCGCGTCGATACTGCGCGCCTGGACGAGATCATGAACATGGTCGGCGAACTGGTGCTGGTGCGTAACCGTCTGGTGCGCCTGGGCCTGAACAGCGGCGACGAGGCCATGTCCAAGGCGGTGTCCAACCTCGATGTGGTCACCGCCGACCTGCAGACCGCGGTGATGAAAACCCGCATGCAGCCGATCAAGAAGGTGTTCGGCCGCTTCCCGCGCCTGGTCCGCGACCTGGCTCGGCAGTTGAAGAAAGAGATCAACCTGGAGCTGGTCGGTGAAGAGACCGACCTCGACAAGAACCTCGTCGAGGCCTTGGCCGACCCGCTGGTGCACCTGGTGCGCAACGCCGTCGACCACGGTGTCGAGATGCCGGACGAGCGTGAAGCCGCCGGCAAGGCCCGCACCGGCCGCGTGGTGCTCTCGGCCGAGCAGGAAGGTGACCACATCCTGCTGTCGATCTCCGATGATGGCAAGGGCATGGACCCGAGCATCCTGCGCGCCAAGGCCGTGGAAAAGGGCCTGATGGACAAGGACGCTGCCGACCGCCTCAGCGAGTCGGACTGCTACAACCTGATCTTCGCCCCGGGCTTCTCGACCAAGACCGAGATCTCCGACGTGTCTGGCCGCGGCGTCGGCATGGACGTGGTGAAGACCAAGATTTCCCAGCTCAACGGCTCGATCAACATTTTCTCGGCCAAGGGCCAGGGTTCGAAGATCGTCATCAAGGTGCCGCTGACCCTGGCGATCATGCCCACCCTGATGGTGATGCTGGGCAACCAGGCGTTCGCCTTCCCGCTGGTCAACGTCAACGAGATCTTCCACCTCGACCTGTCGCGCACCAACGTGGTCGACGGCCAGGAAGTGGTGATCGTGCGCGACAAGGCGCTGCCGCTGTTCTACCTCAAGCGCTGGCTGGTTCAGGGCCAGGTGCACGAGGAGCAGCATGAGGGCCATGTGGTGATCCTCTCGGTCGGCACCCAGCGCATCGGTTTCGTGGTCGACCAGCTGGTCGGCCAGGAAGAGGTGGTGATCAAGCCGCTGGGCAAGATGCTGCAGGGCACCCCGGGCATGTCTGGCGCCACCATCACCGGTGACGGCCGCATCGCGCTGATTCTCGACGTGCCGAGCATGCTCAAGCGTTACGCGGCACGGCGTATCTGATTTTCGGCGGCGCACCCTGGCGGGTTGCGCCGCCTAATGGAGTGTTTATGGCAGTCAAGGTCCTGGTGGTGGATGATTCCGGTTTCTTCCGCCGCCGCGTTTCGGAAATCCTCTCGGCGGACCCGACGATCCAGGTGGTTGGCACCGCGACCAACGGCAGGGAAGCGATCGACCAGGCACTGGCGCTCAAGCCCGATGTCATCACCATGGACTACGAAATGCCCATGATGGATGGCATCACTGCAGTGCGGCATATCATGCAGCGCTGCCCGACGCCCGTTTTGATGTTCTCCTCGCTGACCCATGAAGGCGCCCGCGTCACCCTCGACGCTCTGGATGCCGGTGCAGTGGATTACCTGCCGAAGAACTTCGAAGACATCTCGCGCAACCCAGAGAAGGTCAAGCAGCTGCTGTGCGAGAAGGTGCACACCATCTCGCGCAGCAACCGCCGTTTTGGAAGCTACGCCAGCCACGCGCCGGTCAGCGCACCTGCGCCGGCCAGCAGCCATGCACCCGCCAGCAGTCTGGCCAGCGCCGCGCCGGTGCGTGCTGCTGCACCTGCCCGTGTGCCGACGCCGGCACCGGCTGCATCACATTCCCCGGCACCCAAGCGCAAGCCTTACAAGCTGGTGGCGATCGGGACTTCCACTGGCGGCCCGGTGGCCCTGCAGCGGGTGCTGACCCAGTTGCCGGCCAGCTTCCCGGCGCCGATCGTGCTGATCCAGCACATGCCCGCTGCCTTCACCAAGGCGTTCGCCGAACGCCTCGACAAGCTGTGCAAGATCAGCGTCAAGGAAGCCGAGGACGGCGACGTGCTGCGCCCGGGCCTGGCGCTGCTGGCCCCCGGCGGCAAGCAGATGATGATCGACGGCCGTGGCACGGTGAAGATCCTGCCAGGCGACGAGCGCCTGAACTACAAGCCGTGCGTGGACATTACCTTCGGCTCGGCCGCCAAGTCCTATGGTGACAAGGTGCTGTCGGTGGTGCTCACCGGCATGGGCGCCGATGGCCGTGAAGGCGCACGCCTGCTCAAGCAGGGCGGCAGCACCGTGTGGGCCCAGGATGAAGCCAGTTGCGTGATCTATGGCATGCCCATGGCCATCGTCAAAGCCAACCTGGCCGACGCGGTGTACAGCCTGGATGAAATCGGCAAACACCTGGTCGAGGCTTGCGTCTGATGGATGTGCTCAGCCTGATTGGCCTGATCCTGGCGTTTGTCGCCATCGTCGGTGGCAACTTCCTCGAAGGTGGCCACGTGGGGGCCTTGCTCAATGGCCCGGCCGGCCTGATCGTGCTCGGTGGCACCCTGGCGGCGGCCTTGCTGCAGTCGCCGTTGCCGGCATTCAAGCGCGCTTTGCAGATCTTGCGCTGGATTTTCTTCCCGCCGCGGGTCGATCTCGCCGGTGGTATCGACCGTGTGGTCAACTGGAGCCTGACGGCGCGCAAGGAAGGCCTGCTCGGCCTGGAAGGCGTGGCCGATGCCGAACCTGACCCATACGCCCGCAAGGGCCTGCAATTGTTGGTCGACGGTGCCGAGCCGGAATCGATCCGCAGCATCCTCGAAGTCGACTTCCTGACCCAGGAAAGCCGTGATATCCAGGCCGCCAAGGTGTTCGAGAGCATGGGCGGCTATGCCCCGACCATTGGTATCATCGGTGCGGTCATGGGCCTGATCCACGTCATGGGCAACCTGGCTGACCCGTCGCAGCTGGGCAACGGCATCGCCGTGGCCTTCGTCGCCACCATCTACGGCGTGGCCAGTGCCAACCTGATCCTGCTGCCGATCGCCAACAAGCTCAAGGCCATCGTCCTGCGCCAGTCGCGCTACCGCGAGATGCTGCTCGAAGGCCTGCTGTCGATTGCCGAGGGTGAAAACCCGCGCTCGATCGAGCTGAAGCTACAAGGCTTCATGGAGTAAGCCATGCGCCGTCGCCGTCATACCGAGGAGCACGAGAATCACGAACGCTGGCTGGTGTCGTACGCCGACTTCATCACCTTGCTGTTCGCCTTTTTCGTGGTCATGTATTCGATCTCCTCGATCAACGAGGGCAAGTACAAGGTCATTTCGCAAGCGCTGCTCGGGGTGTTCAACGACCCTGAACGCAGCATGAGGCCGATTCCGATCGGGGATGAACAGCCGCTCAGCGTGAAACCGGCGCAGCCGCTGATCAAGGACAGCGAGCAGACCGATGCCGGCCTGGCGCAGACCAGCGTCGACCCCTTGAAAACCATCAGCGACGATGTGCGCGATGCCTTCGGCGATTTGATCAAGTCCGACCAGATGACCGTGCGCGGCAATGAGCTGTGGGTGGAGATCGAGCTTAATTCATCGCTGCTGTTCGGCAGTGGCGATGCCATGCCCAGCGACCAGGCGTTCGCCATCATCGAGAAGGTCGGCAAGATCCTCAAGCCGTTCGCCAACCCGGTGCATGTCGAGGGCTTCACCGACAACCTGCCGATCCGCACGGCGCAGTACCCGACCAACTGGGAGCTGTCGGCAGCGCGGGCAGCGAGCATCGTGCGGCTGCTGGCCATGGAAGGGGTCAACCCGGCGCGCATGGCCTCGGTGGGCTATGGCGAGTACCAACCGGTGGCCAGCAACGACAGCGCCGAAGGGCGTGCACGCAATCGTCGGGTGGTGCTGGTTATTTCCCGTAACCTCGAAGTGCGCCGCAGCCTGACCGGCTCGGGCAGTGCCAACGCCACTGCGGATGCTGCGCTGCGTCGTGCTGGCACACAAAGTGCACCGCCAGCTCCAGCAGCGACGACGGCGAGATGAGCCGTCAATTCTCCGTCACCGCATGCCCTGGGGCAGCCGGCGACACCAATGAGACAAGAGTTGTCCTATGAGAGTCTGGGCAGTAGCCAATCAAAAAGGTGGCGTGGGCAAGACCACCACCACTATCGCCCTGGCCGGCCTGCTGGCCGAGGCGGGCAAGCGCGTGGTCGTCGTCGATCTCGACCCGCATGGCTCGATGACCAGCTATTTTGGGCACAACCCGGATGCCCTGGAGCACAGCTGCTACGACCTGTTCCTGCACAAGGGCAGCGTGCCCGAGGGCCTGCCGGGGCAGTTGCTGTTGCCGACCAGCGATGAGCGTATTTCGCTGCTGCCTTCGAGCACGGCGCTGGCGGTGCTGGAGCGTCAGTCGCCAGGGCAGAGTGGCTTGGGGCTGGTGATCGCCAAGAGTCTGGCGCAGTTGTGGCAGGATTTCGACTTTGCGCTGATCGACAGCCCGCCATTGCTGGGCGTGCTGATGGTCAACGCCCTGGCTGCGAGCCAGCAGCTGGTGATTCCGGTGCAAACCGAGTTTCTTGCAGTGAAGGGCCTGGAACGCATGATCGGCACCTTGGCCATGGTCAACCGTTCGCGCAAGCAGGCGTTGCCGTACCAGATCGTGCCGACCCTGTTCGACCGTCGCACCCAGGCCTCGCTCGGCACCCTGAAGGTGCTGCGCGATACCTACGAGCATCAGGTGTGGCAGGGCTACATCCCGGTCGACACGCGCCTGCGCGATGCCAGCCGCAATGGCGTCACGCCGTCGCAGTTCGATGGCAAGAGCCGCGGCGTGATCGCCTATCGGGCACTGCTCAAACATATGCTGACCTACAAGCCCGCCGCGCAGGTGGCCTCATGAATCGACCTGTCGGCACCAAGCCGCAACTGGCCCTGCAGTCCTACCTTGATGGGTTGCTGCAGGAGGCCACCGAGGCCGAGGATATCCTCGAATTGCCAAGCTCGGTTGCACAGCCCGCAGCGGATGATGAGTTCGCCGCCGCCGTGCGTGAAGAGCAGGCACGCGACGCGAATCCGCCGACACTTGCCGCCAAGCCTTTTGCCGAGCCGCAGGTGAAGGTGCTGCCCGCCGTGCTGCCGGTCGAGCAGCCTGTGGTGGCGGTGGTCGAGGCGCAAGTGGTGGCTGAAGCCAGCATCCCGGTGCTGACCGAAGTGCCCACGCCGGAGCCGGTAGCACCGCTGGTGGACGTGCACCTGCCAGCGGCCGGTATGGCTGACATACCGACACCTCCGGCCAGCGTCGATGGCCGCCCGGCCTGGGCGGCCGAGCCGTTCGAGTGCCTGCTGTTCGACGTTGCCGGGTTGACCTTGGCAGTGCCGCTGGTATGCCTGGGCTCGATCTACAGTCTGGAGGGCCAGGAGTTGACGCCGCTGTTCGGTCAGCCGGACTGGTTCCTCGGCATCCTCACCTGCCAGGCCGGCAACCTCAAGGTGCTGGACACCGCGCGCTGGGTGATGCCCGACCGCTACCGCGACGACTTCCGCCAGGGCTTGAACTACGTGATTTCCGTCCAAGGCTACGAATGGGGCCTGGCGGTCCATCAGGTCAGCCGCTCGCTGCGCCTGGACCCGGCCGAGATCAAGTGGCGCAGCCAGCGTGGCCAGCGCCCCTGGTTGGCCGGCACGGTCATCGAACACATGTGTGCACTGCTCGACGTCGCCGAACTGGCCGAGCTGATCGCCAGCGGTGCGGTCAAGCAGTTGCATGGCAAACAGAAATAACACCGAACACAACCGCCAACAGCGGATTTAGAGGGCTAGGGGAATGAAAAAGTCGTCTGCGCAAGGTTCTGAAGATCCGATCCTGCAGTGGGTAACCTTCCGTCTGGACAACGAGTCCTACGGCATCAATGTCATGCAGGTGCAGGAGGTGCTGCGCTACACCGAGATCGCTCCGGTACCGGGCGCGCCAAGCTACGTGCTGGGCATCATCAACCTGCGTGGCAACGTGGTGACGGTAATCGACACCCGCCAGCGCTTTGGCCTGATGCCGTCGGATGTGACCGATAACACCCGTATCGTCATCATCGAGGCTGACAAGCAAGTGGTCGGCATCCTGGTCGACAGCGTCGCCGAGGTGGTGTACCTGCGCCAGTCGGAAATCGAAACGGCGCCGAACGTGGGCAACGAGGAGTCGGCCAAGTTCATCCAGGGCGTGTGCAACAAGAACGGCGAACTGCTGATCCTGGTCGAGCTGGACAAGATGATGACCGAGGAAGAGTGGTCCGAGCTGGAGAACATCTGAGTTGATCTTCGAGGTGGCGGTAATCTTGCTGGCGTTGCTGTGGGCCCTGAGCCTGTGGTTCTTCCTGAACTACAGCAAGCGCCAGCGCGAACTGGCGGCGCAGCAGGCCGTGGGCGATGCCCTGCGCGACCAGCGCATCAAGGACCTGGCCAAGCGCCTGGATGACTACCAGAACGGCACCGTGCGCATGGGTGAGGCACTCCATGAACTGCGCGCGACCGTGGCACCGCTGCCCGAGAGGCTCCAGCAACTGGAGCAGCGCGACCCCAACAGCGTGACCTTCACCCAGGCCGCCAGGCTGGTGGGCATGGGTGCCAGCGTGGCGGAGCTTACCGAAACCTGTGGCCTGACCCAGGCCGAGGCGGAGCTGATGAGCAAGCTGCACCGCGGCGAGTGAAGGTGACAAAGGGTTTCGGATGCCGTCAGTGCACCCAGGATTGGTTCGCGCCAATCCTGGCAATGCGGTCCAACGCCAGCAGATATCGCCTCGTTGCTCATCGGCTACCGGGTGCTGCCCAGCTGTGCGCCTGGCCCATCTGGGCTACCTGGTCCAGTGGTACGTGTTCACGCAGCACGGCATTGAACAGGTTGATATTGAGGGTGGCATGGATGTCGTAGATGGGCGACACCAAGAGGTTGCACAGCTCGCGCAGTTGCTTGAGCCACGGCAACTGATCGTCGATGACGTCGTTCAGCACGCCTGGCCCGCTGATCAGGCTCAGCCGCCGGGCGTAAGCCTGGAATGGCAAAGGTTGCAACAGGGGGTCGGGACGGCTCAGGTAGAAGTCGGGCGCCATGTGAAAGCGCTCTAGTATCCGTTCGGATATTGCGTCGAGTGTGGGGTTGGCCGGGTGGCTGCCGATCATGCTGCTGTTGTACTTGATATACATGCCCATCTGGTCGTTGGACACCGGAGGTGAGAGCAGCAGGCCATCTGCGGTGGTCTTCAGTTCAAGGCGTTGCAGCGGTAGCTCGGTCCGGGTCCCGGTTGCCAGCAGCAGCCGATCATCGGCATCCAGGTACAGCCCCCCGTAATGTGAAAGCAAGCGGTAGCGCAGGATGTCGCAGGCCGAGCTGAAGTTGCGTGCCACGCCGCCATTGCCATCGAGCGCTGCCTGATACTGCGGGAAATAGGGCGATTGGGAAAATGCCTGGAAGAAGTCCTGGTCCTCCAATGGCATCAGCAGGGCCTGGTCAACTCGGTGCTCGCGTAATAGACGCAGGTTGGTCAGGTAGGCCGGGCGGTTCTGCCGTGACAGGAAAATCTGAAACCGATAGGGCGAACCGCGCAAGGCGTGGGCGTTGTGGACCAGTGCCTGCAGGAACTCACCTTCGAGTACCTTGTCCCCCAACCAGACACTGCTGACGATTTGCGGAATCGGCGTGCGTTTGAGCTGCGCGTACGGCGCATAGTCGACCGGCAGTTGCAGGTTGATGCCCAGGGCATGCAACGTGGCCTTGCGCTGCGCCTCGCTGGCGATACGCCGTTGCGTGGACAGCACGAGGGCCGGATCGCCTTCGGCCTCGATGATCCAGCGCGGTGGGTTGATCAGTTTGATATCCCGCAAGCGGATGAAGCTGTCACTGGCGAACTCGTAGTGTACCCATTCGCTGGTTACCTGGCCGTTGTGCTGTATCCAGGCAGCGAAACGATGACCCAGGTTCTCGTCGATGCGGGTGACCAGCGCTGAGATGGCTCCCGAGGAAATGTGCGCCTGCTCGCGAAAGGCCAACTCGGCCGGTTCGAGCTCCACCGCTTGAACTTGTGGCGCAGCGCCGATTGGCGCGCCGAGCAGTTCGCCAAGGCGCTGGCTGCTGAAAAAGCCCGGGCGGGTGAAGCGAAACACCTCAGCCGGCCGCCCCAACAGGTTGCCGCCGGCAGGCAGCGCATTGAGCAGGCCGAATACCTGTGTGCTGACGCTTTGCTCTTTTTGCCGCAGGCTCTTGCCATTGATCGCGGCATCCAGACCCAGACCGAACTGAGCAAGGCCGCCGACGACCAGCAGCGGGGTCAGTTCGGGCAGCACGATGACCAGCGGCGCGAGCAGGGTGGTGACCAGGCCGAGGTAACCGGCCCAGTGCGCCTTGTTGATGTCGTGGTTGCTGGTGATCTGGCTGTCGGCGTCGGCGTAGGTGCGCTGCTTTTGCAGCAGGGTCAAAGCCTCGAAGAGCTCGCCCTGGATCGGCGGGCTGTACTTGTCGGGCCGATAGTTGATGACCTCGCCTGGTGTCCACACACCACTGGTGGTGAACCCTGGATGGTTGACCGACAGGCGGTGCGGCCGGGGATACAGGCCGAGCCCCTTGAGCGCCGTGTCCAGCCCGCTGAAGTCCAGGCCGTCCGGCCAGTCGGCACGGTTGAAGTGACTGCGCAGGGCGAGCCGGCTCGCTTCGTCCCGGCACTGCGCGGCGATCCACTGCTGCAGCGCGGCAAGGTTGGCGAACTCGTGGAAGGGGGCCGCGTTTCCGGGAATGTACAGCACTACCTCAGGTGCCGATACATGGCTGAGCAAGACGATGCTCGATGACCTGTAGCCATAGATATTGAGCATGCTCGAGCGCACGTCCTCGCGTGGCACCAGCCCTGCGGCACGCCAGATCATCAGGCGGCTGGCCGGGGTCAGGCTGCCGTGCAGGATTTGCTGATTGCAGGCGGCGATGAAGGCGATGCGGATGGCCCGCTGGTAATGCGCCTGGCGCTTGAGCCAGTAGGCGTCGAGCTGGGCCTTGAAGTCGTTGTGAAAATGCAGGCTCCAGATGTAGATCTGGAAGTCCTCCGCACGTATGGCCAGGCGTGTGTCCGGTGCGTAGCGGGGCGGTTGGGTGCGCCGGTAGAGCCCATTGAACACCAGATACGACGGGGCGTTGGAAAATAGCCCAGGTGGCTCCAGTCGCTCGACAATGTGCAGCTCGGTGCTGGGCGCCAGGCCTGCCCAATCACCATAGTGAAAGCCACCATAGCCTTCGGCGCTCTCGCCCTGCCAGTTGTTCAACAGTGCCTCGACCAGGTTCAGGCGCTGGGTGATCACGGCGTTCTGCCTGGTGTATGCGCGGCCCTCGCCGAGCGGTTCGCTCTGGTAGTGGAGGCTCACCACATCGACATCCAGTGGAGAGTCGCTGAAGCCTTGGGTGGCGAGCCAGCCGGCCAGCTTGCTGCGTGCCAGCTGGTCAGGGCGCGGCAGGTCGTGCAAGGCCTGGCGCACCAGGTCGAGGTGGGGTGCAGGTAGGGGAAGCATGATGAAGCCCTCATGATCGAAGAGGGCCCAGTGTGCGAAGCGCGGACGGTGCCGGGCGCTAGATAGTGCTATCGGCTGGCGGCAGCCCGAGAATCGCGGGTGAGATATCGCGCGGTTGCACGGGAGCATCGTCGAACCCTGGCGGCACCTTGCCGCGCAATTGCCAGGCGAAGGCGATGATCTCGGCGATGGTCAGGTACAACGCTTCGGGGATCTGCTCGCCCAGCTCCAGGCGCGCCAGCAGGCGAACGAGTTCGGCGTTCTCGTAGATTGGTACTTCGTATTCGCGGGCCAGGGCCAGGATCGCGTCGGCCAGCTCGTCATCACCTTTGGCGGTCAGTGTCGGAGCCTGCTGGCCGTCGTAGCTCAGGGCGATGGCCTGGCGTGGTTGCTTGTTGCTCATGCGGTTTCGTCCACCCAGCGTTGCTCCACCCGCGTGCGCGGGCCCTGTGGCGCAATGCCAGGGTGGCATTCCAGGTCGCCGACGTCGAGGCCGCGGGCCAACAGGCGTTCGCGCAGGTTGCCGAGCTGGCTGTCGACCAGTCGTGCGGTCTGTTCACGCTCGGCCCAGAGCTGGCCGGACAGCCGCCCCTGGAGCAGTTGCGCCTGCACCTGCAAAGGCCCCAAGGGTGCCAGGTCGAATGCCATCTCGATCCGCCATAGCGCCTGCAGCGGGTCGTGCGGTTCGTGCTGCTGGCGTTCGGCTTGCTGTTCCGGGGTTTCCTCGCGCTGCAGTTTGACTTGCAGGGGAATGAACTCCTGGCCGTGGCGGATCGGTACTTCTGTCTGCCAGGTGGTCTGCAGGTTGCCGTTTTCCAGCGTGCCGGATTGCTGCAGGCTGCTCAGGGCGTGGCTCTGCAAGCGCGAGATCGCGGCGGCGGCCAGGCGCAGCAGCTGTTGCAGGTCGCCTTCGTTTTCCATGGCCTGCAACAGCCTCGAGGGCAGGGGAAAGGCCCCTGGCGGTGTCCTTGGGCTGACCCGGTCAAGCATGCCCAGGGCACTGCGGGCCATGGCCGGTAGTGCTTGGGCCAGGGTGGCGGAGGCGGTCATCGGGCCGCTGGGGGCGTTGCTCGACGCCTGTGCCACCAGCCTGACCAGCTGCGCTTTGAGGTCGGTGGCCACGTTGGCGCCAAGGCCGCCGAGCAGCTTGGCCTCCAGGAACGCCCCACTGTTGTTCAGGGCCTGGGCGAGGGCTTTGCCGTCACTGAGTTGGCGGGCATCCGGCAGGTTGGCCAGCAGGCTGTTGGCGGTGTTGCGCAGCTCGCTGTCGCTGACCGGACTGTTGGCAATCTGCTGCAGCGCGCTTAGCAGGCCGGGCAAGGAAGCCTGGCGGCCTTGCTGGGCAAGCAACTGCTGGGCGATGTTCAATTGCTCCTGGCGCCCGCTGAGCGGCACGAACCGCAGCGACTGGTCGCCTTGCACCAGGGCGCTGAGCAGGCTGCCGATCGGCAACGGGCGCGGGCTGTCGATGGCCAACGTAGCGCCGGCCTGAGCGGTATTGAGCAGGCTGACCAGCGAGCGGAAGGTGGCCGCTTCACCCACGGTCTGGGGCAGCGCCTGGTTGGTCAGGACCTTGCCCTGCAGCAGGGTACCGACCGGCACCTTGCCGGTGTCCAGTTGGGTGAGGGTGGCGATGTTGCTGGCATTGGCTTGTTGCACCATGACGGCCAGGCGATTGCTCTCCGGCTGGCTGACGGTTAACTGGCTGCCTGGCGGGATCGGCTGGTTGGCAGTGGCCTGGACCTGGGTGCGGCTGCCACTGCCCTGGAACACTTGCAGCACCAGCTGGAAGGTACTGCCATTCTGGCGCATCGTCAGCACTTCGGCCTGAGCGGTTTCGCCTGGCTTGAGCAGGCCCGGCTGCGCCTGGGTCAGGTTGAGCAGTTCACCGGTCAGCTGGGCCTTGATCGCTTGCGGATTGATCGCGGTTTGTGCGCCGAGACTATTGATTTCAGTCATGATTGTATACAACCTGTGGAGCCCGCCCTCTTGGCAGCGTGGCAGCACATGTAATAATGCCTGCCGCCTGTCACTGCCAGTATAACGGCAGCGAGGTGGGCGACTTGAGAAGCTATAGATAAGGCGAACCCGTGACCCTTCACCTCCAAGCCGTGGGCCTGGCCTGCGAGCGCGACTGGCGCCTGCTGTTCGAGCACCTCGATTTCCAGCTGCGCCCCGGCGACATGCTGCAGATCAGCGGCCCCAACGGCAGTGGCAAGACCAGCCTGCTGCGCCTGTTGGCCGGGCTGATGCAGCCGACTGCCGGGCAGATCCTGCTGGGTGGCCAGCCGCTTGGCGACCAGCGCCATGCCCTGGCCAGCATCCTGCTGTGGGTCGGCCACGCTGCGGGTATCAAGGACCTGCTCACGGCGGAGGAAAATCTCACCTGGCTCTGTGCCTTGCACCAACCGGCTACCCCTGATGCCATCTGGTCGGCACTCGAAGCGGTCGGCTTGCGCGGTTTCGAAGACGTTCCCTGCCATACCCTGTCCGCTGGTCAGCAGCGCCGCGTGGCCCTGGCCCGGCTGTACCTGGGCAGCCCGCCACTGTGGATCCTCGACGAACCCTTCACTGCCCTCGACAAGCAGGGCGTGGCCCAGCTCGAAGCGCACCTGGCGGCTCACTGTGAACAGGGCGGCACGGTGGTGCTGACAACGCACCACACCCTGGAACGCAAGCCGTCCGGCTACCGGGAACTCAACCTGGGGCAATGGGCGGCATGAGCGTATTCATCCTGTTGCTGCGCCGTGAAGCACGCCTGCTGTTCCGCCGCCCGGCGGAGCTGGCCAACCCGCTGGTGTTCTTCGCCATCGTCGTGGCGCTGTTCCCGCTGGCGGTTGGTCCGGAAAGCCAATTGTTGCAAACCTTGTCGCCTGGCCTGGTCTGGGTCGCAGCCTTGCTCGCCGTGCTGCTGTCGCTGGACGGCCTGTTTCGCAGCGATTTCGAGGACGGTTCGCTGGAGCAGTGGGTGCTATCACCGCACCCGCTGGCCATGCTGGTGCTGGCCAAGGTCCTGGCACACTGGATCTTTTCCGGGCTGGCGCTGGTATTGTTGGCGCCGTTGCTGGCGCTGATGCTGGGCTTGCCCAGCCACTGCCTGCCGGTGCTGCTCGGTTCACTGCTGTTGGGCACGCCGGTGTTGAGCCTGCTGGGCGCTGTTGGCGCTGCGCTGACGGTCGGCCTCAAGCGCGGTGGTTTGTTACTGGCGCTGCTGATTCTGCCGTTGTATATCCCTGTATTGATCCTGGGCAGTGGCGCGTTGCAGGCAGCATTGCAGAATATGCCTGCCACCGGTCATTTGCTCTGGCTCGCCAGCCTGACAGCCCTGGCGGTTACCCTGGCACCCTTTGCGATAGCCGCCGGGCTGAAGATCAGCGTCGGCGAATAACGAGTCCCGGGCTCTCAAGCCCGGCTAATACCCTGGATGTACCTGATGAAAATGAGCTGGACGTGGTTCCACAAACTGGGTTCGCCGAAATGGTTCTACGCCATCAGCGGCCGCATGCTGCCATGGCTGGCCGTTTCCGCCGTGCTGCTGCTGGTGACCGGCGTGGTCTGGGGCCTGGCCTTCGCCCCTGAGGACTACCAGCAGGGCAATAGCTTCCGCATCATCTATATCCACGTGCCGGCAGCGATGCTGGCGCAGTCCTGCTATGTGCTGCTGGCGGTGGCCGGTGTGGTGGGGCTGGTGTGGAAGATGAAGCTGGCCGATGTCGCCCTGCAATGCGCAGCGCCCATCGGCGCCTGGATGACCGCCGTGGCGCTGGTCACCGGGGCCATCTGGGGCAAGCCGACCTGGGGCAGCTGGTGGGTCTGGGATGCACGGCTGACGTCGATGCTGATCCTGCTGTTCCTGTACTTCGGCATCATTGCCCTGGGCCAGGCCATCAGTAACCGCGACAGCGCGGCCAAGGCCTGCGCGGTGCTGGCCATCGTCGGCGTGATCAACATCCCGATCATCAAGTATTCGGTGGAGTGGTGGAACACGCTGCATCAGGGCGCGACCTTCACCCTCACCGAAAAACCGGCGATGCCGGCCGAGATGTGGCTGCCGCTGCTATGCACGGCGCTGGGCTTCTACTGTTTCTTCGGTGCCGTGCTGCTGCTGCGCATGCGCCTTGAAGTGCTCAAGCGCGAGGCACGCGCCAGTTGGGTCAAGGATGAAGTGTTGAACAGCCTGGGACGGAGGGCCACGCGATGAATTTCGCTTCCTTCGGCGATTTTCTCGCCATGGGCCACCATGCCCTGTACGTCTGGTCGGCCTACGGCATCTGCCTGGCGGTGCTGGCGCTGAATGTCGTTGCACCGGTGCTGGCCCGCCGTCGCTACCTGCAAGATGAGGCGCGCCGTTTGCGCCGGGAGAACAACCAGTGAATCCGCAGCGCAAGAAACGCCTGTTCATCATCCTCGGCCTGCTGGCCGGGGTAGCGGTTGCCGTCGGCTTTGCCTTGAGCGCGCTGCAGCAGAACATCAACCTGTTCTACACACCGACCCAGATCGCCAACGGCGAAGCGCCGCTGGACACGCGCATTCGTGCCGGTGGCATGGTCGAGAAGGGGTCGGTGCAGCGTTCCTCCGATTCGCTCGACGTGCGTTTCGTGGTCACTGATTTCAACAAGTCGGTGCCAATCACTTACCGCGGCATCCTGCCTGACCTGTTCCGTGAAGGGCAGGGCATCGTCGCCCTCGGCAAGCTCAACGGCGACGGTGTGGTAGTGGCCGACGAAGTGCTGGCCAAGCACGACGAGAAGTACATGCCACCGGAGGTCACCAAGGCCTTGAAGGAAAGCGGCCAGGCGGCCAGCGGTGCGGAGGCCAAGCCATGAATGCAGCACTGGTGATCCCCGAGCTCGGCCAGCTGGCGATGATTCTGGCAATCTGCTTTGCTGCCGTGCAGGCCACGGTGCCGCTGCTCGGTGCCTGGCGTGGTGACAGCCTGTGGATGAGCCTGGCCCGCCCGGCCGCCTGGGGCCAGTTCAGCTTCCTGGCCTTTGCCTTTGCCTGCCTGACCCATGCGTTCATGACCGACAACTTCTCGGTCGCCTACGTGGCCAGCAACTCCAACAGCGCCTTGCCGTGGTACTACAAGTTCAGTGCGGTGTGGGGTGCCCACGAAGGCTCGCTGCTGCTGTGGGCACTGATCCTCGGTGGCTGGACCTTTGCCGTGTCAATCTTCTCGCGGCAGTTGCCGCAGGTGATGCTGGCCCGCGTGCTGGCGGTTATGGGCATGATCAGCGTCGGTTTCCTGAGCTTCCTGATCATCACTTCCAACCCGTTCCAGCGCCTGCTGCCGCAGGTGCCGACCGATGGCCGTGACCTCAACCCGTTGTTGCAGGACTTCGGCTTGATCGTCCACCCGCCGATGCTGTACATGGGTTATGTGGGCTTCTCGGTGGCCTTCGCCTTTGCCATTGCCGCGCTGCTCGGCGGGCGGCTGGACGCAGCCTGGGCGCGCTGGTCGCGGCCCTGGACCATCGTCGCCTGGGCCTTCCTGGGCGTGGGTATCACCCTGGGTTCGTGGTGGGCCTATTACGAACTGGGCTGGGGTGGCTGGTGGTTCTGGGACCCGGTGGAGAACGCCTCGTTCATGCCCTGGCTGGTGGGTACCGCGCTGATCCACTCGCTGGCGGTGACGGAAAAACGCGGGGTGTTCAAGAGCTGGACCGTGCTGCTGGCGATTGCCGCGTTCTCGCTGAGCCTGCTGGGGACCTTCCTGGTGCGTTCCGGGGTGCTGACCTCGGTGCATGCGTTCGCTGCCGACCCTGCGCGTGGCGTGTTCATCCTGATCTTCCTGCTGTTCGTGGTCGGTGGCTCGCTGACCCTGTTCGCCCTGCGCGCCCCGGTGGTCAAGAGCCAGGTCGGCTTTGCCCTGTGGTCGCGCGAGACGCTGCTGCTGGCCAACAACCTGATCCTGGTGGTGGCCGCTTCGATGATCCTGCTGGGCACCTTGTATCCGCTGGTGCTCGATGCCCTGACCGGTGCCAAGCTGTCGGTCGGCCCACCGTACTTCGATGCCCTGTTCCTGCCGCTGATGGCGCTGCTGATGGGCGTGCTGAGCGTGGGTGTGGTGGTGCGCTGGAAGGACACCCCCGGCAAATGGCTGGCGAACATGATGACCCCGGTGTTGATCGGCAGCGCGTTGCTGGCGCCGATCGCTGGCTTGATCGTCGACGATCTCGACTGGCCGGTCCTGAGCGCCTTCGCCCTGGCGGCCTGGGTGGTGCTGGGCGGGCTGCGCGACATCGTCGACAAGACCCGCCACAAGGGCCTGGCCAAGGGTGTGCGTGGCCTGACCCGCAGCTACTGGGGCATGCAGCTGGCGCACCTGGGCCTGGCGGTGTGTGCCCTGGGCGTGGTGCTGTCGAGCAACAACAGCGCCGAGCGTGACCTGCGCATGGCGCCAGGCGAGAGCGTCGAGCTGGGTGGTTATCACTTCCTGTTCGAGGGCGCCAAGCACTTCGAAGGGCCGAACTTCATTTCTGACAAGGGCACCATCGTCGTCACCCGCGATGGCCGTGAAGTGACGACGTTGCACCCGGAGAAACGCCTGTACACCGTGCAGCAGTCGATGATGACCGAGGCCGGCATCGATGCCGGCTTCACCCGTGACCTGTACGTTGCCTTGGGCGAGCCGCTGGAAAACGGCGCCTGGGCAGTGCGCGTACACATCAAGCCTTACGTCCGCTGGATCTGGCTGGGCGGTCTGCTGACCGGCCTGGGTGGGTTGCTGGCGGCCTTCGACCGGCGCTACCGCGTCAAGGTCAAGACCCGGGTGCGTGAAGCCCTGGGCGTGTCTGGAGCTGCTGCATGAAGCGTTGGATCATGGTCGTGCCACTGGCGGTATTCCTGCTGATGGCGGTTTTTCTCTACAAGGGGCTGTTCCTCAAGCCCGACGAGCTGCCGTCGGCAATGATCGGCAAACCGTTCCCGGCGTTCGCCCTGGCGTCGACCCAGGGTGACCGCAACCTGACCCAGGCAGACCTGCATGGCCGGCCGGCGTTGGTCAACGTGTGGGCCACCTGGTGCCCGTCGTGCAAGATCGAGCACCCGTATCTCAACCAGCTGGCCCAGCAGGGCGTGGTGATCCACGGCATCAACTACAAGGATGACAACGCGGCCGCGCAGAAGTGGCTGGCCGAGTTCCACAACCCCTACCAGCTGGATATCCGTGACGAGCAGGGCAGCCTGGGGCTGGATTTGGGCGTGTACGGTGCGCCGGAAACCTTCCTCATCGACGCCAAGGGCATCATCCGCTACAAGCACGTCGGCATCGTCGACGCCGACGTCTGGCGCCAGCAGCTGGCGCCGCTTTACCAGGGGCTGGTCGACGAGGCCACGCCATGAGGCGCTGGCTGGCAGCCGCCGTGCTGGGCATGAGCCTGGCCGGTGTGGCCAAGGCGGCTATCGATACCTACCAGTTCCGTGATGACGCCGAGCGCGAACGTTACCAGCAACTGACCAAGGAACTGCGCTGCCCCAAGTGCCAGAACCAGGACATCGCCGATTCCAACGCACCGATCGCCGCCGACCTGCGCCGCGAGATCTTCCGCATGCTCGGCGAAGGCAAGAGCAACCAGCAGATCGTCGATTTCATGGTCGACCGCTATGGCGACTTCGTGCGCTACAAGCCGGCGCTCAGTGGCCGCACCTGGCTGCTGTGGTTCGGCCCGGGCATCTTGTTGGCCGGTGGTTTCGTGGTGCTGGCGGTGATTGTCCGCCGTCGCCGTGGCCCGGCGACCCAGGCTGCCGAGGAACTGTCCGTCGAAGAACGCGAGCGTCTCGCCAAACTGCTGGAAAAAGAACAGACCCATGACTGAATTCTGGCTTAGCGCGGGCCTGCTGCTGCTCGCCGCCCTCGGCTTTTTGCTGATCCCGATCCTGCGCGTCCGTCGCCAGCAGCAGGAAGAAGACCGCACCGCATTGAATGTCGCGCTGTATCAGGAACGCGTCGCAGAGCTGGCTGCCCAGCAGGCGGCCGGCGTGCTTGACGACAGGCAGATGGCCAAGGGCCGCGATGAGGCGGCCCGTGAGCTGCTGGCTGACACAGAGGGTGCGGAACCCGTGCGTCAGGGCCACCAGGGCAGGGCCCTGCCATTGCTGGCGGCAGTGCTGGTGCCTTTGCTGGCACTGGGGCTGTACCTGCACTTCGGTGCGGCGGACAAGGTCGAGCTGACCCAGGAATTCGCCGCCGCACCGAAGACCCTGGACGAAATGACCACGCGCCTCGAACGTGCCGTGCAAGCCCAGCCGGATTCGGCCGAAGGTCTGTATTTCCTTGGCCGGGCCTATATGGCCCAGCAACGTCCGGCCGACGCGGCACGCGCCTACGAGCGCGCTGTCGCCCTGGCCGGTCGCCAGCCCGAGCTGCTGGGCCAGTGGGCCCAGGCACTGTATTTCGCGGCAGACAAGAAATGGAGCCCGCAGGTGCAGGCGCTGACCGACGAAGCACTCAAGGCCGACCCGAATGAAGTCACCAGCCTTGGCCTGCGGGGCATCGCCGCCTTCGAAGGCGAGCGCTACCAGGCCGCCATCGACTACTGGAACCGCCTGCTGGCGCAGCTGCCAGAGGGCGATGCCTCGCGGACGGCACTGCAAGGCGGCATCGACCGTGCGGCGGAGCGCCTGGGCAGCACCGGCGGCAAACCGCAGGCCACAGCGCCAGCCCGGTTGAAGGTGCGGGTGGAGTTGGCGGCGGCGCTCAAGGACAAGGTCAAGCCTGACGACACCGTGTTCATCTTCGCCCGTGCCAGCAACGGCCCGCCCATGCCGCTGGCGGCCAAGCGGGTCACCGTGGCGCAATTGCCGCTGGAAGTGGAATTGTCCGACGCTGACGCTATGCTGCCGCAGATGAAACTGTCACAGTTCGCCGAAGTCCAACTGGTCGCACGTGTATCCCGCGCTGGCCAGCCGACCCGCGGCGAATGGGTCGGCCAGGGCGCACCCCTGGCCAATACCACCCAGGCCACCCAGCACTTGACCATCGACAGCCCCGACCAGTAAGAGAACAACACCATGCATAGCACCGTCCGCCTGACCCTGATCACCCTGGCCCTGGGTTTGTCCGCGTGTACGGTGCAGCAGCCGTACGAACAGCCGTCGCCGCCGGCCGAGACTGTGCCACCGCACCAGGGGCCAGCGGTAAAGCCGCTGCCGGGTGGCCAGCCGTCGAAGCCGAGCAAGCCAGCGGCGATTCCCAAGCCGATGCCACGGACCTCCGCCAGCTTCGCACCACCGCCGGGTGGCGCCAGCCACTGGGACCCGAAGCTCGGGGTGTATGTGCTGGAGAACAAGACCAATGTCTTTTACCGGCAGCGTACCTACTACCGCTATGACAATGGCTGGAGCTGGTCGCTGAACCCGGATGGGCCATGGCAGGCAACTGACAGCAGTGGTGTGCCGGGTGGATTGGGGCGCGCCTACGGGCAGTAGTTTTCTGGGGGCTGCGGGTGTTCGCCTTTAGAGGTCCGGCGCTCGATCTCACAGGCGCTGAAAATGTTGTGGCAGGCACATGGAAGTCCTGACACGCCCTATGACCCGGACCACCCATACAGTACAGTTCCCCGCTGTTTTCCCCATTGACTGTACCGGCCAGTTACTCCGCATAATGCCCCTCTGATATTGAAGGAGGTGGCATGCGCAAGACTGTCCTGGTACTGGTAGAAACCGTCGACGATTATCTGCCGTTGCTGGAACAGGCCGGCTACCGCCTGATTCGTGCCCCGTCCCCGCAGATGCGCAGCGACGCCATCCAGCGCCATGCCGGCGAGATTGACGCCGTGCTGACCCGCGGGCCGTTGGGCCTGACCGCCGCTGAAATCGCCGCCTTGCCCAAGCTGCAGATCATCTGCGTGATCGGTGCTGGTTACGAGCAGGTCGACCTGGTCGCCGCTGCCGCCCGTGGCATCACCGTCACCAATGGCGCTGGCGCCAATGCCGCGGCTGTTGCCGACCACACCATGGCCATGCTGCTGGCGCTGTTGCGCGATATTCCTCGCGCCGACGCCAGCACTCGTCGTGGCGAGTGGAACCGGGTGATCAGCCCTTCGGTCAGCGGCAAGCGCCTGGGCCTGCTGGGCCTCGGCGCGGTGGGCCAGGCCATCGCCAGGCGCGCCAGCCTGGGCTTCGACATGACCATCAGCTACCACAGCCGCACCCCACGTACTGACGTCCCTTACACCTGGTACGACAGCCCGTTGCACCTGGCGCAGGCCATCGACATCCTGGTCGTGGCCACCCCCGGTGGCGCCAACACCCGCCATCTGGTCGATGCCCCGGTGCTCCAGGCGCTGGGCCCGCAGGGGTATCTGGTGAATATCGCCCGGGCCAGCGTAGTCGACACCCAGGCCCTGGTATCAGCCCTTGAACAAGGCCGCCTGGCGGGCGCCGCGCTCGATGTGTTCGATGACGAGCCGGCCGTGCCAGATGCCCTCAAGGCCCTCGGCAATACCGTGCTCACGCCTCATGTGGCCGGCCAGTCGCCCGAGGCCGCACGCGACACCGTGACCTTGGTGTTGCGCAACCTGCAGGCCTTCTTTGCCGGCGAACCGGTACTCACGCCAGTCCGCGCATAACCCTTCAATACCCCGGCATGGCCGGATCACAAGGAGCGTTTGATGCAACTCGAAATTTTCCAGGTCGATGCCTTTTCCGCCGAGCCCTTTGGTGGCAACCCGGCGGCGGTGATCCCGTTGCAAAGCTGGTTGCCAGACGATGTGCTGCAACGCATCGCCGAAGAAAACAACCTGTCTGAAACAGCCTACTTCGTACGCAATGGCGCAACCTTCGACCTGCGCTGGTTCACCCCCAGCGTCGAAGTCGACCTGTGCGGCCATGCCACACTGGCCGCGGCCTACGTACTGTTCGAGCAGCTGGGTGAGCAAGCCGAAGTGCTGCGCTTCAACACCCGCAGTGGCGAACTGCGGGTCAGCCGGAGCGCCGATGGCCTGCTGGCCATGGACTTCCCGGCCAAGCAGCCGCAAGCCGTGGACGTTCCAGCCGGGTTGCTGGAGGCGCTTGGCCTGAGTGCGGCCAAGGCGGTGTATCGCTCCGACGACTATGTGGTGGTGGTCGATGACGCTGCGCTGCTCGCGCCGCTGAAGCCCGATTTCGTCGCCCTGTCGGCATTCGACGTGCGAGGCATCGCGGTCACGGCCGCTGGGCGTGGTTTCGACTTCGTCACCCGCTGGTTCGGCCCGCGGGTCGGGGTCAATGAAGACCCGGTAACCGGCTCGGCGCATACCTCGCTTGCACCGTTGTGGGCCGAGCGTCTGGGCAAGTCGTCGCTGAGCTGCGAGCAGGGCGGGGCGCGCAAGGGGCAATTGCACTGTGACGTTCCTGGTAATGGCCGGGTGATCATCAGTGGGCGTGCGGCCTTGTACCTGCGCGGCAGCGTGTTCATCTGATCGAACCGGTGGGGCTGGCGGCTGTGTGGCAGGGCCCGATCTATACTTGCTGGCCCAGCCAGCAAGGAGCCCGATCATGGCCCTGGAAAAAAGCGGCAGCTGCCTGTGCGGTGAAACCCGCCTGCGCGCCACAGTCGACAATACCCACATCAGCGCTTGCCATTGCAGCATGTGCCGCAAGTGGACCGGCGGTCCGCTGCTGGTCGTGGATTGCAGCCAGGCGCCGGTCTTCGAAGGGCGGCCACCGGCGGTCTACGACTCGTCCGACTGGGCCCAGCGTGGTTTTTGCAGCGGTTGCGGCACGCACCTGTATTACCGCCTCAAGGACAAGGACCATTATGCGGTCCCGGTAGGCCTGCTCGATGGCGACGAGGCCTGGGATTTCGACTTGCAGATTTTCGTCGAGCAGAAGCCCGCCTGGTATTGCTTCGCCAACCAGACCAAGGAGCTGACCGGCGAGCAAGCGTTCGAGCAGCTTGGCTGAGCCATTGCTCATGCGAACTTGCCAAACACGTGCATTCCTGAGAAAAGGGCGCCCTTGAATTTCAGCGTTGGAGCATGCGCATGAGCAGTGAACTGCAGATCATCGACCTCGTCGAAGGCGACGGCAAGGCCGCCGTCAAAGGCGCCCTGATCACCACCCAGTACACCGGCTGGCTGGCCGACGGCAGCGAGTTCGACTCGTCGTGGTCGCGCGGCAAACCCTTCCAGTGCGTGATTGGTACCGGGCGTGTCATCAAAGGCTGGGACCAGGGCCTGATGGGCATGCGCGTGGGTGGCAAGCGCAAGCTTCAGGTGCCGGCGCATCTAGGGTATGGCGAGCGCAGCGTGGGGGCGATACCGCCGAATTCGGATCTGACCTTCGAGATCGAGTTGCTGGAAGTGCTGACGCGGGATGATTGATTGCGGTGGGGCTGGGAGGTGCAAAACCCAAGGCGTACATATTTCCGCAACACGCCTGCTCTAACGTAATCCTTGCCTAGGGAACGGCATCCACACTCAGGGAGGAACCAAACGGGTTGAGGACACTCTGAGTCCTGCTCGTTGCCAGGGATGGCAATCACCAACACGGATGCCCTGCGGCATGGGCCGCGGGGCAATGTGGCGGGTACCCAGATACCTTTTGCCACAAGAGCCTGCCCTCATGAAGTTGCCATCTTTCATTCGACGTCGCCGCCGCCTGATGCTCAGCCTGGCCCTCGTCGCCGCCGCTGTGCCGCTGGCACTGGAAGTGGTCGAAAGCCGCGCGCAACCGGTCGATGGCACCCAGACGCTGGTATTCCTGCGCCATGCCGAGAAGCCAGGTGAAGGCCTGGGGCAATTGAACTGCCAGGGGCTCAACCGCGCGCTGGACCTGGCCACCTTGTTGCCAGAGCGGTTCGGCAAGGCGGATTACGTGTTTGCGGCCAACCCCTCGCGGCATGTCGAGGAAGGCAGCCAGGACCAGAGCTACAGCTACATTCGCCCGCTGATGACCATCACCCCGAGCGCCATCCGCCTGGGTTTGCCAGTCAACATCGACTTCGCTGCCAACGACACCGACGAACTTGCCGATGAACTGCTCAGCGACAAGTACCGCAATGCCACGGTTTATACCGCCTGGTCCCACGGCTACCTGCCGGAGTTGATCAACACCGTGGCCGGCAAGGCGTTGGGCGATGAGCGGGTGATCACCGAAGACTGGAATGGCGACGATTTCGACACCCTCTACGTCCTGACTCTGACCTGGCACGACGGCAAGGCCAGCCTGCTCAGCCGTAACGTTCGTCAGGGCCTGGATGGCGGTGCCCATAGCTGCCCGACCTGATCCGCTGTTACTGTCGTGGCAGGGCAGTCAGACAGGGATGAACAATGACCCAGCGGGTGACGGTGATTGGCGGTGGCGTGGTCGGCCTGGCGACGGCTTATGCGCTGGTGCGCGAAGGCTTGTCGGTGGTGCTGGTCGAGGCGCGAGACCAGTTGGCCTCGGCGACCAGCTTCGCCAATGGCGGGCAGCTTTCCTATCGGTATGTAGCGCCGTTGGCTGATGCCGGTGTCCCGTGGCAGGCACTTGGCTGGCTCTTGCGCGGCGACTCGCCGCTGCGCCTGCGCTTGCGCCTGGACCCTGCCCAATGGCGCTGGTTGCTGCAGTTCGTGATGGCTTGCCGCAGCAGTGTCAATCGGCGTAACGCGGCGCAGCTGCTGGACTTGGCCTTGCACAGCCAGGCCACCCTGGAACGCTGGCGTGAAGACGACGGGCTGAGTGACTTCGCCTGGCGGCAGAACGGCAAGCTGGTGGCATTTCGCAGTGAGCGGGCGTTCGCCCATGGCCGGGCCCATCTGCTCGACCCCGATCGTCAACGGGTGCTCGGTGCCAGCGAGGTCAGGGCGCTGGAGCCGGCGTTGGCCGACGCGCCCTTTGTTGGCGCCGTGCTGACTGCGGATGAAGAAGTCGCCGACTGTCATCGCTTCTGCGAGCGGCTGGCAGAGCGTCTGCGCGCATCCGGGCAGTGCCGGTTCCTGCTCGGCAGCCCAGTCACCCGCCTGATCAGCCGTGATGACCAGGTGGTGGCAATGCAACTGGGGCGTGAGCAGGTGGACGTCGAGCGCCTGGTACTGTGCGCCGGCCATCGAAGTGCCGGGTTGGCGCTACCTGGGTTGCGGCTGCCGGTCTACCCGCTCAAGGGCTACAGCCTGACGGCACCGATCGCCACGGTGCACCGGGCGCCGGAGATCAGCATCACGGATTACGAGCGCAAGATCGTCTATGCACGGCTTGATCAGAGGCTGCGGGTGGCGGCGATGGTAGATATCGTTGGCTATGACGAAACAGTGGATGCGCGCCGGCTCGACAGCATGCGGCGCCAGGCGCTGGAGACCTTGCCACAGGCAGCGGACTACACCAAGGCGGTGGAGTGGGCGGGAATGCGGCCGGCGACGCCGACCGGGGTGCCCATCGTCGGGGCTTCAGCCTATCGCAACCTGTTGCTGAACCTCGGGCATGGGGCCTTGGGCTTTACTTTGGCGTGTGGCAGCGGGGAGCGACTGGCCCGGATGCTGTGTTGACTGGTCCGGCCTCTTCGCGGGTAAACCCTCAGGTATCGCACAGGTCTTGAGGGCTGTGCAGTCCCTGTGGGCGCGGGCGTGCCCGCGAAGAGGCCGGTACAGTCTAGCGTCCGAACTTCATCGGCCAGCCCACTACTTTCTTCGTCCTTGGTGTGGCATAGGTTCGCACCTTGGACGTGCTGAGCCCCATCCGCACCAGCGACTCGGCAATGGTCACCGCCGCGCTCACCCCATCGACCACTGGCACCCCGGTGCGCTGGCGGATCTGTTCATCCAGCCCGGCCATGCCGCCACAGCCCAGGCAGATCACCTCGGCCTTGTCGTCACGCACGGCACGTTCGGCCTGCTCGACGATCGCCGCAACGGCACGTTGCGGGTCTGCTTCCAGCTCCAGCACGGCCAGGCCACTGGCGCGCACCGAGGCACAACGGTCATACAGCCCGGACAGCTTCAGGCGGTCTTCGATCAGCGGCACGGTGCGGTCCAGGGTGGTCACTACCGAATAGGCGTGGCCCAGGTACATGGCGGTACTGGCGGCGGCATCGGTGATATCGATTACCGGCACGTCGAGCAGCTCCTGCAGGCCTTCGCGGCCATGTTCGCCGTAGCCGGCCTGTATCACCGCATCGTACGGGCCGTCATAGGCCAGCACGCGGTCCATCACGGCGATGGCGGCCAGGTAGCTCTCGAAATTGCCCTCCACCGACTCGGCGCCGAACCAAGGGGTCAGGCCGATGATTTGCGTGCCCGGCGCGGCGACGCTGCGCGCCTGTTCGGCAATGGCCTCGGTGATGGCTTCGGTGGTATTGACGTTGGCAATCAGAATACGCATGGGCAATCCTCCTTGATCAATGGCTGCTGTGGTCGACGGCGATGCACTCGCCGCTGATATCGTGGTATTGGCGGTTACGCGGGGCGATCAGCAGGTACACCGCGGCCGCGATGCCGGCGCCGATCAGCCAGGAAAACGGCGCAATGCCGTGGAAGTTCGGCACCAAGGCCAGGATGCTGGCCAGCAGTGCTGCCGGTACGAAGGCGGCCACGGCACGCAGGTTGATGCCTTTGCTGTAGTGGTAGGCGCCGGCCGGGTTCTCGGTGTACAGCTCCGGCACGTTGATCCGGCCTTTGCGCAGCAACCAGTAGTCGGCCATGATCACCCCGTACAGCGGGCCGAGCAGGGCGCCCAGGCCAGACAGGAAGTACACGATCACCAGCGGGCTGTTGTAGAGGTTCCACGGCAGGATCAGCACCGCCAGGGTCGCGCTGATCAGGCCGGCGCGGCGGAAGTTGAGGTGGCGTGGCGCCAGGTTGCTGAGCACGAAGGCGGGCGCGACGAAATTGGCCATGATGTTCACCGCCACGGTGACGATCAGGAACGCCAGGCAGCCGAGCACCAGGAATGGCTTGCTGGGGATGCTGGCGACGATCTGGGTCGGGCTGTCGATGATCTGGCCGTTGATCTGGAACTGCGCACCGCACAGCACCACGGTGATCATGGCGAACACCAGGATGTTCACCGGCAGGCCCCAGAAGTTGCCGACGCGGATGGTCTTGCGGCACGGCGAGGAGCGGGCGAAGTCGCAAAAGTTCAGCACCAGGGTGCCGTAGATCGCCAGCCACAGGGCGCCACCGGCGAAGATGTTGCGCCACATCTCATAGCCGGACAGCGGCTCGGTCACCGACCAGGCGATGCGTGCGTCGGCCTGGACGAACATGAACACTGCCAGGCTGGCCACGGTCAGCAGGATCACCGGGCCGGCGAAGGCCTCGTAGCGGCGCACCATCTCCATGCCGTAGGCGAGGATCACCAACTGCACCTGCCAGATCGCCACGAAGCACACCCAGCCCAGGCTCGACAGGCCGAGGATGCTGTCGTGGTCGTAGCCGGCCACTTGCGGCCACACCGCGGTGAGCAGCACGCGCAGTACCACCGATGCCAGGTAGGTCTGGATACCGAACCAGGCGATGGCGATCACCGCGCGGATCAACGCCGGAATCTGTGCACCATGGATGCCGAAGGCGATGCGGCTGATGACCGGGAATGGCACGCCGGTCTTCTGCCCCATGTAGCCGGACAGGTTCATGAAGAAGTACACCAGTGCCGCGCCGATTGCCAGCGACAGCAGGATCTGCCAGCCACCCAGGCCAAGGGCGAACAAGCCCATGGCGAAGGAGTAGTTGGCAATGTTGTGCACATCGTTGGTCCACAGCGCAAAGATGCTGTAGCGGCCCCAGCGGCGGCCTTCGATACGGGTGGGCGCGAGGTCGCGGTTATGCAGGCGTGGGCTGAGGCCCAGTGGCGGCATATCGCCTGCAATGGTGGAAGACGGGCTGGTGCTGGCGACGGATAGTTCAGGGGCAAGGTCGAGGCTGGTACTCATTCCGGCAGGCTCCTGATGCACGTGGACTGCGATGAGCGGGCATGCGCACGGGCTCGCCATCTCGTCGGTGCAGCTTGGCATCACTGGGTTCTGGGCGCGGTGGCCGGCGTTGGGCCGGCTTCGCGAGTTCTTGTGTATTTATGTTTCGTATGATTTGTATACAAAACACGAACACACAAAAGCGAGTTCCATGCCAGAGAAAAACGAAATTCCGGGAGCCACTAATTTGAATCTAAGCAGTTGAAAATTAAGTTTATGAAATGAAGGGAATATAAGTTGACCAATTGAACAGGTTTAATTTTTTAGTTGAATGATTAGTTGATCATATGGTCAGAATTAGTGGCGCGAGATGTGTAACGTATTGGGGCATTATCTGGAAAAGTGCACACAAAAATGGCACCTAAGGTGACATTCTTGTGTACAAAAAATAGCCAATTAGCCGTGTGAGTGGATACATTCAGTCCATCGGCGGCAACCGCCGCTTCACCGGACTTTTCTTGATGATTGCGGTGTTGGTTTCGGCCAGCACATTGATCCGGTCGAGCAAAGTGTCGAGTTGCTCCATCGAGCGCACATGCAGCCGCGCGATGAAACAGTCCTCGCCCGTGACCTTGTCGCATTCGGTGAACTCAGGGATGGCGATGATCTGTCGCTCCACTTCCTGCAACTGCCCTGGCAGCGGGCGAATGCGCACGATCGCCTGCAGCTGGTAGCCGAAGCTGCGCGGATCGATCTCCACCGTGTAGCCGCGCAACACACCGCGTTCCTCCAGGCGCCGAAGGCGTTCGCTGACGCTGGGGGCTGAAAGGCCGCTGATCTGCGCCAGCGCCTTGAGCGAGCGGCGGGAGTCTTCCATCAAGGCGTTGATCAGCAGCTGGTCGATGGCGTCGGTCATGCGTACCTCGTCAGGCAAATCTTGAAAGTTGCCTTGATAGTAAAGGTGAAAAGGCTGATACGCCTTGGATATCCGCTGGAAGGTGCACGGTGACCCTCCGCATACTATGGCCATCATCCAAGGGAGGTGTGAGATGGACAGTTCATTACGCCGCGGCTCGCTGGAAATGGTCGCTGCCATGCTGATTTCCGGGACCATCGGCTGGTTCGTGCTGGTGTCAGGGCAGCCGGTGCTGGAAGTGGTGTTCTGGCGCTGCGTGTTCGGGACCGGCACCTTGCTGGCGACCTGCGCGGCATTCGGCTTTCTCAAGCCTGGCGTGATTACCCGGACGGCATTCCTGCTGGCCATCGCCAGTGGCGTGGCCATCGTCGGCAACTGGGTGCTGCTGTTCGCCTCCTACTCGCGGGCTTCGATTGCCATCGGCACGGCGGTGTACAACGTCCAGCCGTTCATGCTGGTGGGGCTGGCGGCGCTGTTTCTGGGCGAGAAGATCACCGCCGCCAAGGTCACCTGGCTGAGCGTGGCATTCCTGGGCATGCTGGCGATCGTCAGCGCCCATGGCGCGGGGCAGGCCAGTGGCGAGGACTACCTGTTGGGCATTGCCCTGGCGCTGGGTGCGGCGTTGCTGTACGCGATCGCCGCGCTGATCATCAAACGGCTCAAAGGTACGCCGCCGCACCTAATCGCTTTGATCCAGGTCGCCACCGGGGTGCTGCTGCTGGCGCCTTGGGTGAACCTGGGCGGGCTGCCTGGCCAGCCCTCGGCGCTGGCCAGCCTGGTCACGCTGGGCATGGTCCACACCGGGTTGATGTATGTGCTGCTGTACAGCGCCATCCAGCGCCTGCCGACGGCATTGACCGGTGCGTTGTCGTTCATCTACCCGATTGCTGCGATCCTGGTTGACTGGGTGGCCTTCGGGCACCGCCTGGCGCCGTTGCAGTGGCTGGGGGTAGTGTTGATCCTGCTGGCGGCAGCAGGCATGCAGCAAGGCTGGTGGTTCCGATCTGCACAAGTACCGGCCAAGGGGTAGAATGGCGGCCTTTTCACTTGCTTGCGACCCGCCATGACCTCGCCGATGCACACCCTCGAACAGCACCTGCTCGCTGCCCTTGACCCTGCTCCTGCCGAAACCCGCCGCTTGTTCCACGGCCGCGGCCGCTGCTGGGAGGGCCTGGAGCAGGTCACGGTGGACTGGCTGCAGGGTGTGCTGTCGGTGGCGCTGTTCCGCGAACCGCCAGAGGGTCAGCTGGCGGAACTGGAAGCCATGCTGCGCAACCTGGCCGAACGCCCGCAATGGACTGGCCAGGCGATCCTCATCCAGCACCGTTACCTGCCTGACAGCCCGGGCCAGTGGTTGCTGGGCGAGCCCTGTCAGCAGCGCGAGGTGGTCGAGGATGGCCTGACCTACCTGCTCGACCTGGGTGTACGGCAGAACAACGGCCTGTTCCTCGACATGCGCTACGGTCGTCGCTGGGTGCGCGAGCAGGCGGCGGGCAAGCGGGTACTCAACCTGTTCGCCTACACCTGTGGTTTCTCGGTGGCGGCGATCGCTGGCGGTGCCGAGCAGGTGGTGAACCTGGACATGGCCAAGTCGGCGCTGTCGCGGGGACGCGATAACCATCGCCTGAACGGGCACGATGCGTCGCGGGTCGCCTACCTGGGGCATGAACTGTTCAAGTCCTGGGGCAAGGTGCGCAAGTACGGGCCTTACGACCTGATCATCATCGACCCACCGACCTTCCAGCGTGGCAGCTTCGTGCTGACCCAGGATTACGCCAAGATCCTGCGGCGCTTGCCGGAACTGCTGAGTGAGGGTGGAACGGTGCTGGCCTGCGTCAATGACCCGGGGATCGGGCCGGAGTTTCTGATCGAGGGGATGGCGGAGCAGGCGCCTTCGCTGGCCTTCGTCGAGCGCCTGGAGAATCCGCCGGAGTTTCCGGATGTAGACCCGGCGGGGGGGCTGAAGGCCCTGATATTCCGCCAGGTTTGATTTTGCCTGTACCGGCCTACATCAATTACTGCTGATTGGTATAGATCTGGTCAAACACGCCACCGTCATTGAAGTGGGTCTTCTGCACGGTGCGCCAGTCACCAAAGGTCTTCTCCACCGACAGGAAGTCGACTTTCGGGAAGCGGTCGGTGTATTTGGCCAGTACCGTCGCATCACGCGGGCGCAGGTAGTTTTGCGCGGCGATTTCCTGGGCCGCTGGCGACCACAGGTACTTCAGGTATTCCTCTGCCACGGCCTGGGTGCCTTTTTTGGCCACCACTTTGTCGACCACGCTCACCGGCGGCTCGGCCTCGGCCGACACGCTCGGGTAGACCACTTCGAACTGATCGCGGCCAAACTCGCGGGCGATCATCTCGGCTTCGTTCTCGAAGGTGACCAGCACGTCGCCGATCTGGTTGGTCATGAAGGTGGTGGTGGCGGCACGGCCACCGGTGTCGAGCACTGGCGCCTGCTTGAACAGTTTGCCGACGAATTCACGGGCCTTGGTTTCATCGCCACCTTGCTTGAGCACATAGCCCCAGGCCGACAGGTAGGTGTAGCGGCCGTTACCCGAGGTCTTGGGGTTGGGCACGATCACCTGCACGCCGTCCTTGAGCAAGTCGGGCCAGTCCTTCAAGGCCTTGGGGTTGCCCTTGCGCACGATGAACACGGTGGCGGAGGTGAACGGCGCGCTGTTGTTCGGCAGGCGGGTCACCCAGTTGTCTGGCACCAGCTTGCCATTGTCGGCCAGGGCGTTGATGTCGGTGGCCATGTTCATGGTGATTACATCGGCCGGCAGGCCATCGATCACCGCACGCGCCTGCTTGCTCGAGCCGCCAAAGGACATCTGCACATTGACCTTCTCGTTGTGCTCGGCTTCCCAGTGCTTCTGGAAGGCCGGGTTGTAGTCCTTGTAGAAGTCGCGCATCACGTCATAGGAAACGTTCAGCAGGGTCGGGGCAGCCTGGGCCAGGTTGCCGAGGGCCAGGCCGGCGGCGAGCAGTGAGGCGGTGAAGAGCTTTTTCACGTTGCGTCCTTGTTATCGATGGCAGTTTGCCTGCGACTATAGCGGGTGGGTTAATGCGGGCTAAATAACAAAAAACACTTTGGTTATGCCTCTGTCTGTACTGGCCTCTTCGCGGGCACGCCCGCTCCCACATAATCACCACAGGCCTGAATTATGCGCGGTCCCTGTGGGAGCGGGCGTGCCCGCGAAGAGGCCGGTTCAGGCAGCATCATTGCTTGGGAAACAGCAAGTTACCGCAGCGCGAGCAGAAAGCGGCGCCATGTTCGTGGGTCTTCTTGCTGCAAGTCGGGCAGTCATGCTGCAACTGCTCCCCGCGCATGGCATTGGCCAATTCTGCAGTAAAGATTCCCGTCGGCACGGCAATGATCGAATAACCGGTGATCATCACCAAAGACGACAGCACCTGGCCCAGCGGCGTCTTCGGCACGATATCGCCAAAGCCCACCGTCGTCAGCGTGACGATGGCCCAATAGATGCCTTTCGGGATGCTGGTAAAGCCATGCTCCGGCCCTTCGATCACATACATCAGCGTGCCGAACACCGTCACCAGCGTGGATACCGTCACCAGAAACACGATGATCTTCTGCTTGCTGCCACGCAGCGCGTCCATCAGGTAGTGCGCCTGCTTGAGGTAGGGGCTGAGCTTGAGCACGCGGAAGATCCGCAGCATCCGGATCACCCGGATGATCAGCAGGTACTGGGCGTCGCTGTAATACAGGGCGATGATCCCCGGCACGATCGCCAGCAGGTCGACCAGGCCGTAGAAGCTGAAGGCATAGCGCAAGGGCTTGGGCGAGCAGTACAGGCGGGTGAGGTATTCGGCCAGGAATATCGCGGTGAAGCCCCACTCGATGGCGGCCAGCAGGCCGGCGTAGCCCTGGTGGACCTCGTCGATGCTGTCGAGGATCACCGTGACCAGGCTGGCCAGGATGATCAGCAGCAGGATCTTGTCGAAGCGCCGACCGGCTACGGTGTCGGTCTGGAAGACGACGATGTAGAGGCTTTCGCGAAGAGATTGCGGGGTGGACATGGACTCAGCTTCCGCGAACAGGAAATAGCAAGCCTAGAGCGTCTTGGTCGGTAACGGGAAGGGGCAGATGCCCGACCTGATAAAACTGACAGTTATCCTTTGCAATGGCAGGGGCCATCATTGGCGCCAGACCAATTGAAAATGGAGTCGATACCATGCCTGAAATCCTGACTTCGCCACACCGCGACCGCGATATTGTTCTTCTGCAGGTGGATGGTCTCGGTAGTATTGTGGCCGAGCGCGGTTTGCGTCAGGGGGAATGGTCGTTCCCGCCCTATGGACAGCTTCCCTCACGGTGGGTCGTCGGTGCGCTGCGGTTCGCGGGGCAATGGTTCGACCCTGTAGTGCGGGGTTATCTACTGGGCCATGGGCATAGGTTGTATAGCCCGGCCATCATGCGGTTCCTCAGCCCCGACAGCTTGAGCCCATTTGGTGCGGGCGGAATTAATGTTTACGCGTACTGTTCTGGCGATCCTGTCAATTTGCACGATCCTTCGGGCCGGATCGGTACCAAAACGGGTCTCACCCAGTTGTTGCAAAACTTCGAGCTGCCGAAGCCGCAGCTGCGAGGCTATCTCAAGCCACTGGGTAAATTCGATAATTTCAGGAAAACGCGATGGGTATATCGACTGAATGGCGATAACTTTGAACGTTTCGAGTTCATGGGAGCGGGGAATAAGATCATCGGAGCAAAACGTGAAGATCGTTCAGCCCTGTCAGTTTCCCTCAACTCCGAGACTTTTTATCGGTCTGGCGAGTTGTATATTCCTCACTCGACAGTTCCCCAAGGAGCAGTCGATGGGCTTCTGAGCGCTGGCTTTGAACAAATCCGGTTCAATACGGACTACCTTGTAGACACCCTCTTCCTTGGAGAAGCGAGCGCCCAAGCGGGGGGGATTGCCCATCCTGCCCCGCGTAGCCGGAACAACCCCTACACCGAAGATCCGGTTGCTGCAATGGTCCGCACTAGAACTATGCCGCCGAACTAAGTGGTCTTCAGCTACGTTGTGCCACGTCTCGATGTGAGCGATGTGCTTCTATCTGAGCCAGAACGGTGCCAAGGATCCAGCAAGCGACAACGAAGGGCGCGGTCAGGCCGGCCACCGGCATTAGCTTGAACAGCGGTTGCAGTAGCAGGGCCAAGGTGATTGCCAGCAACGTCACCCAAGGTTTTTCACCTTGCCTGCTGAACGCCAGCGCTGCCAACGCGGCATTGAAGCCGAACAAACCCAGCCAAGCAGCTTGCGCCTGGTCGGCGAGCAGTGCCACACCGCCGCCAATGGCCGAACCGAGCACGGCCCACATTGCGGCATAGGGGTTGGCAATGAACATCCCGATAATGATCAGCAACCCGGCCAGCGGCTGGTCGAGCAAAAAGATCTGCCCCACGCCACGCGCCAGGGCATACGCCGGTTCTGCTTCGACGAAGCCGCTGGGCGCGGGGCTTGCGAACAACAGGGCAACCCAGCCGAGCAGCACGAACGGCGCGGTATAGGCAACCAACAGCTTGCCGCCGCGCTTGCGCCACTGGTGGGTGATGATGCTGGACAGGCCGCCGGCGGCAATGATCAGCGGCGGCAGGATCGCCGACCAGGGCAGCACGGCGCTGGTCAGGATGCCGATCAGCACGCCGTTGTAGCAGTACAGCCCGGCCTGGCGGTCGGCGCGGTCGTAGCCGCGGCGTTGGGCGGTGAGCAGGCCGGCGAGGGCGCCCAGCAGGGCGCCGCCGACCAGGTCGGGGGCGGTCAGCAGGATGGCCAGCAGGCAGCACAGGCCGCACAGGGGGTTGCGCAGCAGCAGCACCTGGCTGAAGCCGTTGAGCAGCGCCGTGGCCCAGTCGGGGCACGGGTTGACGAAATTCTTGGTGTACATGGGCAGTCAGCAAGGTTGATGGGGAAGCGGTGGGCCTCTTTGGGCCTCGGTTTTCCGCAGGTTCGGTGTATGGGGAGGGCGTTGCCCTCCTTTCGCGACACAAGGCCGCTCCTACAAGGGATCGCGGTCTCTTGTAGGAGCGGCCTTGTGTCGCGAAAGGGGCGCAAAGCGCCCCCGGCGATCTCAGACCAGAGTCTCGATCCGCAAGGTATTAGTCGAACCCGGCTTGCCGAAAGGCACGCCGGCGGTGATCAGCAGCGTGTCGCCACGGCTGGCCATGCCTTGCGCCTGGGCGATCTCCAGTGCGGTGGAGACCACCTCGTCGACCTGGCGCAGGCGGTCGTTGACCACCGAGTGAACACCCCAGGCCACGCTCAGGCGGCGGGCAGTGGCCAGGTTCGGCGTCAGGTTGAGGATCGGCGCCCGTGGCCGCTCGCGGGCGGCACGCAGGGTCGAAGCACCCGACTCGCTGTAGTTGACTAGCACCGCCACCGGCAGGATGCCGCTGATACGGCGGATCGCGCAGCTGATGGCGTCCGACACGGTGGCCTCGGCCTTTGGCCGGCCGACGTCGAGTTGGGCCTGGTAATCCGGGCCGTTCTCCACCTGGCGGATGATCTTGCTCATCATCTGCACGGCTTCCAGCGGGTAGTCACCGGAGGCGGTCTCGGCCGACAGCATCACCGCGTCGGCGCCTTCGGCCACGGCGTTGGCCACGTCAGTCACTTCGGCACGGGTCGGTGCTGGCGAGAAGCGCATCGATTCGAGCATCTGGGTGGCCACCACCACGGGTTTGCCCAACTGGCGGCAGGTGCCGATGATGCGCTTCTGGATCTGCGGCACGCTTTCGGCCGGCACTTCCACGCCCAGGTCGCCACGGGCCACCATGATCGCATCGGCCAGTTCCGCAATGGCTTGCAGTTGTTCGACTGCCGATGGTTTTTCGATCTTGGCCATCAGGTAGGCGCGGTCACCGATCAGCTGGCGCGCTTCGACGATGTCTTCCGGGCGCTGCACGAACGACAGGGCTACCCAGTCAACACCCAGCTCCAGGCCGAAAGCCAGGTCGCGGCGGTCTTTCTCGGTGAGCGGGGAGAGGTCGAGCACCGCTTGTGGCACGTTGACGCCCTTGCGGTCGGACAGCTCGCCACCGTTCAGCACTTCGGTGTCGATGGCGTCATTGTGCTTGGCGGTCACCCGCAGGCGCAGCTTGCCGTCGTCGAGCAGCAGGTCCATGCCTGGCTCCAGTGCCGCGATGATCTCGGGGTGCGGCAGGTTGACCCGGCGGCTGTCGCCCGGGGTCTTGTCCAGGTCCAGGCGCAGGGCCTGGCCGCGTTGCAGCTGGACCTTGCCCTCGGCGAAGCGGCCGACGCGCAGCTTTGGCCCTTGCAGGTCCATGAGGATGCCCAGCGGGTAGTTCAGCTGCTGCTCGACTTCGCGGATCCACTGGTAGCGCAGGGCGTGGTCGGCGTGCTCACCGTGGCTGAAGTTGAGGCGGAAGATGTTCACCCCGGCTTCGACCAGCTGGCGGATGTCGTCGATGCCTTTGATCGCAGGGCCGAGGGTGGCGAGGATCTTTACTTTTTTATCAGGCGTCATGATTGGGCAGTCTCGAGGATCAGGATGGCGCGGAAGTCGTTGACGTTGGTACGGGTCGGCTCGGTGACGATCAGGGCATCGAGCGCGGCGAAGTAGCCATAGCCGTTGTTGTTGTCCAGCTCATCGCTGGCCGACAGGCCCAGCGCTTCGGCGCGGGCGTAGCTGCTCGGGGTCATGAAGGCGCCGGCATTTTCTTCCGAACCGTCGATGCCGTCGGTGTCACCGGCCAGGGCATACACCCCGGGCAGGCCCTTGAGGCTTTCGGTGAGGCTGAGCAGGAACTCGGCATTACGCCCGCCACGGCCATTGCCGCGCACGGTGACGGTGGTTTCACCGCCCGAGAGGATCACGCAGGGCGCCTTCAGCGGCTGGCCGTGCAGCACGATCTGCCGGGCAATGCCGGCGTGCACCTTGGCCACTTCGCGCGATTCACCTTCCAGGTCACCGAGGATCAGCGGGCTGAAGCCGGCCTGGCGGGCTTTGACCGCCGCGGCTTCGAGCGATTGCTGCGGTTTGGCGATCAGCTGGAAGTGGCTGCGGGCCAGGGCCGGGTCATCGGCCTTGACGGTTTCCGAGGCCGGGTTGTTGAGCCAGTCGATGACGGCTTTCGGCGCGTCGATGTTGTAGCGCTTGAGGATTGCCAGGGCATCGGCCGAGGTGCTCGGGTCGGCCACGGTCGGGCCCGAGGCGATGACGGTGGCCAGGTCGCCAGGCACGTCGGAAATGGCATAGGTGTAGACGGTGGCTGGCCAGCAGGCCTTGGCCAGGCGGCCGCCCTTGATCGCCGAGAGGTGCTTGCGCACGCAGTTCATCTCGCCGATGGTGGCGCCGGATTTGAGCAGCGCCTTGTTGATCTGTTGCTTGTCCGCCAGGGTCAGGCCTTCGGCTGGCAGTGCCAGCAGGGCGGACCCACCGCCAGACAGCAGGAAGATGACGCGGTCTTCTTCGTTGAGGTTGCAGACCATCTCCAGCACGCGTTTGGCCACGGCCAGGCCGGCGGCGTCGGGGACCGGGTGAGCGGCTTCGACCACCTCGATCTTCTGGCAGTTGGCGCCGTGACCATAGCGGGTCACGACCAGCCCGGAGACTTCGCCCTGCCAGCTTTTTTCGACCACTTCGGCCATGGCGGCTGCGGCCTTGCCGGCGCCGATGACGATGACCCGGCCGCTACGGTCGGCGGGCAGGTAGGGTTCGAGCACCTGGCGTGGGTGGGCGGCGGCGATGGCTGTGTCGAACAGGTCGCGGAGAAGTTTTTGCGGATCGACCGACATGGCAGGCTCCCATTTATTGTTGTTCTGCAGAATCGAAAACGCCCCTGGAACTGCCTCCGTGCAGGCCGAACCAGGGGCGGGTGTTGCTCGGGGTCACCTATGGACCTGTGGTCGCAGGTTCATAGGTGTTGGCTTCTTCGCGGGCTTGCCCGCTCCCACAGGAATATCGTGGCCCACAGGCTTGCGCAGTACCTGTGGGAGCGGGCGAGCCCGCGAAGAGGCCAGAAAGGTCTTATTTATCGTCGCGGATCGAGAAGTTGGCCATGTGCTCCAGGCCTTTGATCAGCGCCGAGTGGTCCCAGTTGCCGCCGCCCAGGGCCTGGCAGGTGTTGAACACTTGCTGGGCATTGGAGGTGTTCGGCAGGTTGATGCCCAGTTCCTTGGCACCTTGCAGGGCCAGGTTAAGGTCCTTCTGGTGCAGGTTGATGCGGAAGCCTGGGTCGAAGGTGCCTTTGATCATGCGCTCGGCGTGCACTTCAAGGATCTTCGACGACGCGAAGCCGCCCATCAGCGCTTCACGTACCTTGGCTGGGTCAGCGCCGTTCTTGGCGGCGAACAGCAGGGCTTCGGCAACGGCCTGGATGTTCAGGGCGACGATGATCTGGTTGGCAACCTTGGCGGTCTGGCCGTCACCGTTGCCACCGACGCGGGTGATGTTCTTGCCCATGGCTTCGAACAGCGGCTGGGCGCGCTCGAAGGCTTTCGGGCAGCCACCGACCATGATGCTCAGGGTCGCGGCCTTGGCCCCGACTTCACCGCCGGACACCGGGGCGTCCAGGTAGGCAGCGCCAGTGGCTTTGATCTTCTCGGCGAAGGCTTTGGTGGCGGTAGGGGAGATCGAGCTCATGTCGATCACCACCTTGTTCGGGCCCACGCCTTCGGCGACGCCGTTTTCACCGAACAGGACGCTTTCGACCTGTGGGGTATCCGGCACCATGATGATGATGAACTCGGCTTCCTGGGCCACTTCCTTCGGGTTGGCCAGAGCCACGGCGCCAGCGGCGATCAGGTCGGCCGGTGCCGCATCGTGGTGGGTGGAAACGAAGATGCTGTGGCCTGCTTTCTGCAGGTTCTGCGCCATGGGCTTGCCCATGATGCCAGTGCCGAGGAAACCGATTTTAGCCATGAGAAATTACCTCTTTGTAATTGTGATATCTCAAGCAAGCATTGGCCCCCTGTGGGAGCGGGCTTGCCCGCGAAGCAGACAACTCGGTGGATGGCACCGGCTTCGCCGGTGTTCGCGGGCAAGCCCGCTCCCACAGAGATCTGTATTCAGCCGTTAAATGACGTTGTGGGCCTTCAGCCAGCCCAGGCCCGCTTCGGTGGTGGTCAGCGGCTTGTATTCCGCGCCCACCCAGCCCTGGTAGCCGATGCGGTCCAGGTGTTCGAACAGGAAGCGATAGTTGATCTCGCCAGTGCCTGGTTCGTTGCGGCCCGGGTTGTCGGCCAGCTGGATGTGGTTGATCAGTTTCAGGTTGGTTTCCATGGTGCGAGCCAGGTCTCCTTCCATGATCTGCATGTGGTAGATGTCGTACTGCAGGAACAGGTTGTCACTGCCGACTTCGGCCTGGATTTCCAGCGCCTGTTTGGTGGTATTCAGGTAGAAGCCAGGGATGTCGCGGGTGTTGATCATTTCCATGACCAGACGGATCCCCGCAGCCTTGAGCTTGTCGGCAGCGTAGCGCAGGTTTTCCACGAAGGTCTTGCGCACGTCGGCGCACTGCAGGCCTTGTGGACGGATGCCGGCCAGGGCGTTGACCTGGGTGTTGCCCAGGACCTTGGCGTATTCGATGGCCTTGTCTACGCCGGCGCGGAACTCTTCGACGCGGTCTGGGTGGCAGGTGATACCGCGCTCACCTTTCGACCAATCGCCGGCAGGAAGGTTGAACAGCACCTGAGTCAGGCCATTGGCGTCCAGTTGCTGCTTGATTTCGGCAGCACTGAAATCGTATGGGAAGAGGTATTCGACACCGCTGAAACCAGCGTCGGCGGCAGCCTTGAAGCGGGCCAGGAAGTCCTGTTCGGTGAACAGCATGGACAGGTTGGCAGCGAAGCGAGGCATGGGTTGTCTCCTTGCGATGAAGGCCCCCAGGGCAAGCCTGGGGGCGTCAGGCGATCAGTCCAGCAGCGAGATGGCGGTTGGCGCGTCGTTACCGACCAGGGCCAGGTCTTCGAACTCGTTGACCGCGTTGATCTCGGTGCCCATGGAAATGTTGGTCACACGTTCGAGGATCACTTCGACCACGACCGGTACGCGGAACTCTTCTGCCATCTTCTGTGCCTTGAGCAGGGCAGGGGCGATCTCGGCCGGCTCGAACACGCGGATGGCCTTGCAGCCCAGGCCTTCGACCACAGCAACGTGGTCGACACCGTAGGTGGCAGCGTCGGTCGAGTTGATGTTCTCGAACGCCAGTTGTACACAGTAATCCATGTCGAAGCCACGCTGTGCCTGACGGATCAGGCCCAGGTAGGCGTTGTTCACCAGCACGTGGACGTACGGCAGGTTGAACTGCGCACCGACGGCCAGTTCTTCGATCATGAACTGGAAGTCGTAGTCACCCGACAGCGCGACGACCTTGCGCTTCGGATCGGCTTTGACAACACCCAGCGCGGCTGGGATGGTCCAGCCCAGCGGGCCGGCCTGGCCGCAGTTGATCCAGTGGCGTGGCTTGTACACGTGCAGGAACTGCGCACCGGCGATCTGCGACAGGCCGATGGTGCTGACATAGCAGGTGTCCTTGCCGAACACCTGGTTCATCTCTTCGTACACGCGCTGCGGCTTGACCGGCACGTTGTCGAAGTGAGTCTTGCGCTGCAGGCTCGCCTTGCGCTGCTGGCAATCTTCCAGCCAGGCCTTGCGGCACTTCAGCTTGCCTGCGGCTTTCCACTCGCGGGCCACTTCGAGGAACACGTCCAGCGCCTTGCCAGCGTCGGAAACGATACCCAGGTCCGGGGTGAATACGCGGCCGATCTGGGTCGGTTCGATGTCCACGTGCACGAACTTGCGGCCTTCGGTGTAGACGTCGACGGAACCGGTGTGGCGGTTGGCCCAGCGGTTACCGATACCGAACACCAGGTCGGATTTCAGCAGGGTGGCGTTGCCGTAGCGGTGCGAGGTCTGCAGGCCGACCATGCCGACCATCTGTGCGTGGTCGTCCGGGATGGTGCCCCAGCCCATCAGGGTCGGGATTACCGGTACGCCGGTCAGTTCGGCGAACTCGACCAGCTTGTCGCTGGCGTCGGCGTTGATGATGCCGCCACCGGCTACCAGCAGCGGGCGCTCGGCGTCATTGAGCAGGGCCAGGGCTTTTTCGGCCTGTACGCGGGTGGCGGACGGCTTGTTGATTGCCAGTGGCTCGTAGGCGTCGATGTCGAATTCGATTTCGGCCATCTGCACGTCGAACGGCAGGTCGATCAGCACCGGGCCTGGGCGGCCGGTGCGCATTTCATAGAAGGCCTTCTGGGAAGGCGTAGGGCACTTGGCCCGGCTCCAGAACGGTGGTGGCCCATTTGGTGACTGGCTTGACGATATTGGTGATATCGACAGCCTGGAAGTCTTCCTTGTGCAGGCGGGCACGGGGTGCCTGGCCAGTGATGCAAAGGATCGGGATGGAGTCGGCCGAGGCGCTGTACAGGCCGGTGACCATGTCGGTGCCGGCTGGGCCGGAGGTACCGATGCACACGCCGATGTTGCCTGGGTTGGCCCGGGTGTAGCCCTCGGCCATGTGCGAGGCGCCTTCGACGTGACGAGCGAGGACGTGATCGATGCCACCGACTTTCTTCAGGGCCGAATACAGCGGGTTGATGGCAGCCCCCGGGATGCCGAACGCGGTATCTACACCTTCACGGCGCATGACCAGAACGGCTGCATCGATTGCTCTCATTTTGCTCATGGTTTGTGCCTCATTGATTTTGTAATTGTATACAACTTGCTTTGTGCCAGAGTGTATTCATGGCTGGCCGCTCAGGTCAACGGGTTTTCGTCGGACACGATCCCTTTCGTTCGAGCGCCCGTGAAAACGGTGGTTTGCGGTATCGCATACGATCGTTTCAATTTATTGTATACAAAAATTAATTCAGTTGTGTTCTATTGGTTCATCGATTTTTCACCTGCCCTCAGGGCTTCTCACAACAAGAAGAGGACCTTTCCATGAACGCTTTGAACCTGAAAGTCGCTGTCAGCCTGGTGAACGCCGCGTTGGCGGCGGGCCGCGCGATCAATGCCGCACCCCTGACCGTGGCCGTGCTGGATGCCGGCGGGCACTTGCTGGCCTTGCAGCGCGAGGACGGCGCCAGCTTGATTCGCCCGGAAGTGGCCACCGGCAAGGCCTGGGGTGCGATTGCCCTGGGCAAGGGCTCGCGCCTGCTGGCGCTGGATGCGCAGCAACGGCCGGCGTTTTTCGCGGCGTTGAACGGCCTGGGCGAGCGGCCGGTGGTGCCAGCGCCGGGTGGCGTGCTGATTCGTGATCAGGATGGCAAGGTGTTGGGCGCTGTGGGGATCAGCGGCGATACGTCGGATATCGACGAGCAATGTGCGATCAGTGCGATCGAAGAGGTGGGGTTGAAGGCTGATGCGGGTGTAGCGGCTTAATTCTCTACTGCCTGTTCTGGCCTATTCGCGGGCACGCCCGCTCCCACAGGTACAGCGCTATCCCTGTGGGAGCGGGCGTGCCCGCGAATGGCTTATAGGTGGCTCAGGCCGCCTCGGGCTCACAGCCCTTGAGCACCATGCGAATGATGGTGTCGGCCGCAGCATCGTAATCGCTGTCGGCCAGCCTGGCCTTGCCGGTCACCGCCGAAATCTGCCAATCGAAATCGGCATAGGTCTGGGTCGCCGCCCAGATGCTGAACATCAGGTGGTGGGCATCGACATGGGCGATCTGCCCGCGGTCGATCCAGCGCTGGATGCACTCGATGTTGTGCCGGGCTTGCTCGTTCAGCTGTTCCACCTGGCTTGGCGAGAGGTGCGGTGCGCCATGCATGATTTCGCTGGCGAACACCTTCGAGGCATGGGGCAGGTCACGCGAAATGCGGATCTTCGAGCGGATGTAAGCACTCAATACTTCTTTCGGATCACCGTCGGCATTGAACGGCGTCGATGCCTGCATGATCGGCGCGATGATGCTCTCCAGGACCTCGCGGTAGAGGTTGTCCTTGGATTTGAAGTAGTAATACACGTTCGGCTTGGGCAGGCCGGCCTTGGCGGCGATGTCACTGGTCTTGGTGGCGGCGAAGCCCTTGTCGGCGAATTCTTCACTGGCTGCGCGCAGGATCAGCTCCTTGTTGCGCTCGCGAATGGTGCTCATGGTCAGGGATCTTCCTCGTGTCTGGCCACCTCTAAGAGGGATCGGGCATGGTAGCACCGCGCCCGACGGGCGCTCAAGGCAGGGGCTTTGGGCTAGAATCCGGCAAATCGACTCATTCGGATGCAAACAGACATGGCAGGAAGCAGTTTACTGGTACTGATCGACGATATCGCCACGGTGCTCGACGATGTGTCGGTGATGACCAAGGTTGCGGCGAAAAAGACCGCAGGTGTGCTGGGCGACGACCTGGCGCTCAATGCCCAGCAGGTTACCGGTGTGCGCGCCGATCGCGAGCTTCCGGTGGTTTGGGCGGTGGCCAAGGGCTCGTTGGTGAACAAGGCGATTCTGGTGCCGGCGGCGCTGTTGATCAGCGCGTTCATCCCTTGGGCGGTGACGCCGCTGCTGATGCTTGGCGGCGCCTACCTGTGCTTCGAAGGCTTCGAGAAGCTGGCGCACAAGTTTCTGCACAGCAAGGAAGAGGACGAGCTGCATCACGAGGCACGCAAGGAGGCTGTGGCCGATGCCGCTGTCGACCTCGTAGCGTTCGAGAAAGCCAAGGTCAAGGGCGCGGTGCGTACCGACTTCATCCTCTCCGCCGAAATCATCGCCATTACCCTGGGCATCGTCGCCGACACGCCGCTGACACAGCAAATCATCGTGCTCTCGGGCATCGCGGTGGTCATGACCATCGGTGTGTATGGCCTGGTGGGGGGGATCGTCAAGCTTGACGACCTGGGGCTGTGGATGACCCAGAAGTCTTCAGCGCTGGCCCGTTCGATCGGCAACGGCATCCTGCGGGCCGCGCCCTACATGATGAAAAGCCTGTCGGTGATCGGCACCGCGGCGATGTTCCTGGTCGGTGGCGGGATTCTGGTACATGGGGTGGCGCCGCTGCATCACGCAATAGAGGCGTTCAGCGAAGGGCGCGGAGGGGCGCTGACCAACGGCCTGCTCAATGGCGTGGCCGGTGTGCTGGCCGGGGCCGTGGTACTGGCAGTGGTGGCGGTTGCGGGGAAACTGTGGCGGATGGTTCGCCCGGTCCGCTAAGGCTGTATGGCCGGGGCTTCGCCCCGGTTCGCGGGCTCGCCCGCTCCCACAGGAATCGCGCATGCCCTGAAGCTGGCGCTCAACCTGTGGGAGCGGGCAAGCCCGCGAACACCGGCGGAGCCGGTGCCATGCATCGCGATCAGTTTTCGGTCGTGGCGCCCTGCAGCTCGGGCTTCCAGGCCAGCAGGCCCTGGCTGAAGCCGTAGGCCGCGCTCTGGTAGTAGGCGATCGCCCGGCGGATCAGCGGGTTGTCGCTGGCGACCGTGGTTTCGTGGCTCTTGCCCAGGGCATCCTCATGCACACGCATGCCGCCACGTGGGCTGAGAATGGCCAGGTCGTTGCCGTCGAACAGCCCCAGGTGCTGGTAGTTGCCGATCAGCACGCGTGGCGGCAGGTCGTCTTTCTTGAGCAGGTCGCGGCCGAAGAAGGTCGAGGTGTAGTCGAAGTTGAGCAGGCCCAGCAGGGTCGGTGCCAGGTCGATCTGGCTGGCCAGCTTGCTGTCTTCGCGGGGCTCGATCATTTTTGGCGCGTAGATCCACAGCGGAATCTGGTAGTTGTTAACCGGCAGGTCCTCGACCCCGGCACTGCCGGCCGTGTGGTCGGCGACAAACACGAACAAGGTGTTGTCGAACCATGGCTTGCCCTTGGCTTCCTTGAGGAACTGAGCGATGGCATGGTCGGTGTACTTCACCGCGCCTTCGCGGCCGTCGCCTGACGGAATGTCGATGCGGCCGTCCGGGTAGGTGTAGGGGCGGTGGTTCGAAGTGGTCATCAGCTGCAGGAAGAACGGCTTCTGCCGGGCGTAATCGGCATCGGCCAGCTTGAGGGTCTGCCGGTACAGGTCCTCGTCGGCCATGCCCCAGGCATTCTTGAAACTGATTTCGCTTTCATCGACGCTGCTCTGGTCGACGATGCGGTAGCCGTTGCCGCTGAAAAACGCATTCATGTTGTCGAAGTAGCCGCGCCCGCCGTAGACGAATACCGCGTCATAGCCTTTGGCGGTCAGTTGCTGGCCGAGACTGGCGTAGCCGCTTTCGCGGCCGATGCGCTTGACGATCGAGCGGCCCGGGGTAGGCGGGATCGACAGGGTGATGGCTTCCAGGCCGCGGTCGGTACGGGTGCCGGTGGCATAGAAATTGTTGAAGTACAGGCTCTCGCGGCGCAGGGCATCGAGGTTCGGCGTGAGGTTGCGCGCATCGCCGTTACTGCCCATGTACTTGGCGCTGAAGCTTTCGATGGTCACCAGGATGATGTTGGGCGTGCGCTGCTCACCGTTTGCACTGATGTGGCGGCGGATGTCCTGGGGTTCCTGGCCCTGGAACTGTGCATTGGGTTCGGCCAGCTCCTGATGCATCTGCGCGCCGACTTCGCCGGCGCCGAGGCTGGCGTAGAACTGGGTGTAGTCCAGTTCGTTGTTACGGAAGGCGGCGAAGAACTGGTACGGGCCGTTGCTGGCCAGCTCGCGCTGATAGGCATTGCCGCCCTGGCCGCGTGGGAACTGCTGGTCGATCACTACGCTGTTCAGGCCGACCAGTACGGCCAGCACAGCCAGCCCGGACACGCGCTGACGCGAGGTGGCGGCAGGGCCGGCGAGGGCCTGGACCAATGGCTTGCGCAACACCAGGGCAAGCAGGACCGCAGCCACCGCGATGCCGCTGAGCAATGCGGGCAGTGGGTAGGATTCGCGGATGTTGTCCAGCACTTCCTTGGAATAGACCAGGTAGTCGACGGCGATGAAGTTGAAGCGTACGCCGAATTCGTCCCAGAACAGCCACTCGGCCACGGCAACGAACAGCATCACGAACAGGCTGACCACCAGCAAGCCGCCAAGCAGCCAATGGTGGGCACGCGAGCGCCACAATCTGTTTGGGCACAGCGCCAGGTACAGGCCCAGCGGCAAGGCCGTGTAGATGAGGAAGCTCAGGTCGTAGATCGCCCCGTCAAAGAAGATCGAAAAATAGTTGCCGCTGAACTCATTCATATGAGTGAACAGCAATAACAATCGTGTCAGCAGGAAGATGCCGAACCAGGTTGAGCAAAGCAACAGCAGATAGCGCCAGGGCGCAGGTAGGGGAGTACGCATCTAGTTGGCCTGTTTTCTTTCTTGGGTGTGCGAGGCCGACAGTCTAGTAGAAAAGTTGCAAAAATATTGTCAAAAATTCGCCGTTCGTGCGAAGGCGATGGCTTTATAGTCCTAACTTGCGATTTCAGATTTGATCGGAAGGAAAACACATGTTTGGTGTGCTGACTCACGACGCCTGTCACTTGGCCCTGTACCTGCTCACGGCGCTTGCCTGGTGGGCTCTGGGGCTTGGCCTCGTGCTGCGCGGTGCGCACTTTCAGGCGCTTTGGAAGTGTTGCGCGATGCTCGGCTTGGTCTTGGCGATCAAGTCGGTAGTGCTGGAGCTGGATATCTTAAGGGTCATACCGCACCACCAAGTGGAGTGGGTATTGCTGGTATTTGGAATCGTGCTGCCGGCGAGCATTTTTCTGACCTGTAAGGCAACTTCTATTTATAAGTAAGACAGCGCTGAAAATGTTGTAAGTTAAAGCTTACAAGTGAGAACTATGACGGCGCCGCCAGGTAACGGCGCTGTCACGTTTCAGCCGATCAGAAGTGCACTTTCACCAGGAAACTCATGGTGTTCTGGTCGGTGGTGAAACCATCACTGTCCTTGATGCCGTACTTGTCTTTCCAGTAATCGTACTCGACACCGACATACAGCTGCTTCTCGCCCAGGTGCAGGGCCTTGCCCAGGTCGTACTTGATTTGCGGGTTGAAGTGCAGGTTGGCGTGGTAAGTACCGTGACGGTTCTCGTCGTTGTCAACGACCCAGTCCATGAAGCCGTCGATCAGCACATCGGAGTCACCGACCGGAATGGTGTAGGACCAGACCGGAGTGATCTGCCAGACATTGTTACCCGCGCGGCTGCCTTCAGGCATGCGGTTGTAGAAGTTGAGCTGGAAGTAGTCGAAGCCAGGAATGTTCAGGTCGAAGCCCGGGCCGATCAGGTACGACTCGACGTCACCCTCGCCAAACTCGTAGGTCGCGGCCAGCAGCACGTCCTTGACCGGGCCAAACTCAAGCTTCTGGTCGAAAATCTTGCCAAACGACAGGCGCGGGCTGAATTCGCCGTAGTAGCTGTTGGGGCCGTTGTTGGCGTCCTTCTTGCCCTGGTAGAAAATCTTGTCGACGAAGAAGAAATTGTCGCCGTACTTCCAGCCATCGGCATGTTCGAAGGTGAAGGTTTGCTGGATCTCTGGGTTGACCTTGAAGTTCTTGCCCCACAGGTAGGTCAGGCTGTTGTTCTGCCACTGCAGCAGGTCGCCGGCGAAGGTGGTGCCGCAGGCCAGCAGGCCGCCCGCGAGAATCAGGCTGTTGATGGTACGCATTGCGAGTGTCGCTCCCTTGATTGATCTGTTGTCAGCGCTCGTTGGCGCTTTTTTGTCTTTTGAGTCAGCTTTTTTCGATTGGCCACAACTGTTTGGCAAGAGCTGCGCCAACTTTTCGGGGTTAGCTGCTACCTTCCTGCTCGACTCGTTCTGAACGGATGAAAATGGGTATTTCAGGCTGGCAACACGTCGGCCAACCGCCCGAATTCATTGACTGAGCGGTCAGTAAACGCCGGCAGAATCCATTGTGCCGTGATCGAGGGGGCGCGCAGATTACTGGCTTGCGCGCCGCGCCTCAAGTGCTCCGTCCTGGAGCACGGTGATTCAAACTTGGGCGTTTGGTCAGATTTTCAGAAGTGTACTTTGATCAGCGCGCTGGCGACACTTTGATTACTGTCCAGATTGCCGCGGCTGTCGATGCCGTACTTGTCTTTCCAGTAGCTGTATTCGAAGCCGACGTAGAGCTGTTTGGCACCGATATTCAGGGCCTTGCCCAGGTCATACTTGACCTGCGGGTTGAAGTGCAGGTTGGCATGGTAGGTGCCACGTTTGTTCTGGTCGTTGTCGGTGACCCAGTCCATGTAACCGTCGATCAGAATGTCGGATTTGCCCACAGGGATGGTGTAGGACCAGCCGGGGGTAATCTGCCAGACGTTGTCACCGGGGCGGCTGCCCTCGGTGTTGCGCACATAGAAGTTCAGGGTGAAGTAGTTGAAGCCGGGAATGTCCAGGTCGAAGCCGGGGCCGATCAGGTAGGCCTCGTTGTCGCCTTCGCCGCGTTCGTAGGTCATGGCCAGCAGCACGTCCTTGACCGGGCCAAAGGCGAGCTTCTGGTCGAAGATCTTGCCGAACGATAGGCGCGGGCTGAACTCACCGTAGTAGGTGGTCACGCCTTTGCCGGGATCGGGTTTGCCGTTGTAGAAGATCTTGTCGACGAACATGAACGTGTCGCCGTACTTCCATTTGTTGGCATGCTCGAAGGTGACGGTCTGCTGGATGCTCGGGTTGACCTTGAAATCCTTGCCATACAGGTAGGTCAGGCTTTCGCCGTGCCACAGCAGCCAATCGCCTGCATGGGCGGGGAGGGTGGCCAGCAGGCTGCTGCCCAGCAGCAGGCTTGATGCGATGCGCTTCATGTTGTGATTCCCGGACTTATTGTTTTTGTTGGCGGTTTTTTCGGCGCGCAGGCGCCCCGAGCGGCCCATTCCGGCGGGCCGACGGTGAAACGGTTACTACGGAATGTGAGCAGGGGCGGCACGCTGCGCCGCCCCGCTCAGGGCTCAATGCTGGTGGCAGGCGTCGTTATGCACGGCGCGCTCGGCACCACCCAGGATGTTGAACAGCACGTTGAGCACCAGGGCACTGACCGTGGCCATGGCGATCCCGCTGTGGGTGATGGGTTCCATCCACTGCGGCATTTGCGCGAAGAACTCCGGCTTGACCACGGGGATCAGGCCAAAGCCGACGCTCACCGCCACCAGCAACTGGTTGCGGCGGTCGCCGATGTCGGCTTCCTGGAGGATCTTGATCCCGGTGGCGGTGACCATGCCGAACATGGCGATGGACGCGCCGCCCAGCACCGCAGGCGGGATCGAGGCGATCAGGAAGGCCGCCTTGGGCAGCAGGCTGAGCATGATCAGCAGGGCACCGGCCATTACTGTGACGTAACGGCAACGCACGCCAGTCATCTGCACCAGGCCGATGTTCTGGGCGAACGATGAGTGGGTGAAGGTGTTGAAGAAGCCGGCGACGAACGACGCACCGGCATCGCACAACAGGCCGCGACGCAACATCCCTGGTGTCACTTCGCGGTCTGTCACCTTGCCCAGGGCGAGGAACATGCCCGTCGACTCGACGAAGATGATCACCACCACCAGGCACATCGACAGGATCGGCGCCAGGCTGAAGGTCGGCATGCCGAAGTGCAGTGGCGTGACCACTTGCAGCCACGGCGTGTCGCCCAGGCCCGACAGGTCGACCATGCCGATGGAGCCGGCCAGGATGTAGCCAAGGCCCATGCCCACCAGCACCGACACGTTGACCCAGAAGCCGCGCATGAAGCGGTTGATCAACAGGATGACTGCCAGCACCAGGCCAGCCACCAGCAGGTAGATCGGCGAACCGAAGGTGGTGGCGTCCTGGCCGCCACCCGCCCAGTTGACCGCTACGGGGAACAGCGACAGGCCAATCGAGGTGATCACCGTACCGGTGACCAGGGGCGGGAAGAAGCGTACGACCTTGGACATGAACGGCGCGATCAGCATGCCGAAGAACCCGGCAGCGATGGTCGCGCCGAAGATCCCCTGCAGGCCTACGCCCGGCATGCCGGCCATGGCCACCATGCTGCCGACGGCAGCAAAACTGGCACCCATCATCACCGGCATGCGGATCCCGACCGGGCCGATACCGAACGACTGGATGATGGTAGCGACACCGGCCACCAACAGGTCGGCGTTGATCAGGAAAGCGACTTCTTCACGGGACAAACCCGCGGCCTGGCCGATGATCAGAGGGACGGCGATCGCCCCCCCGTACATCAGCAACACATGTTGCAGGCCAACCAGGATCAGTTGGAACAGGGGCAGAGGCTGTCGCGGCGGCGCAACTGGGATGTACGCCTTGCGTGACTCGGACATGCAGCACCTCGAGTTTTGTTTTTATTCTCGGATCCAAGCGCCGGTCGCAAGCGGCGGGCCAAGGCAGCCCGGTTTTCCCGCCAGCAGTCGAACGCTCGATGCTTGCTTGTTGCGTATGTCTTGAAGCGGAGGCCGGATTTACCGGCCTCTTCGCGGGCAAGCCACTCCCACAACGAGAGCGGGGTGCCCGATGGATCAGTTGACCTGGGCGCCTTTGGCGATCCAGTCACCGACGAGCTTGCGCTCTTCGGCGGTCATCTGGGTGATGTTGCCCAGCGGCATGATCTGGCTGGCGACCGCTTGCGCCTGAATGCGCGCGGCCTGGGCCTGGATCTGCTGCGGGGTGTCGAACATCACGCCGGCCGGTGCTGCGCTGAACAGTGGGCTGGTCGGTTTCGACGAGTGGCACACGCTGCAGCGTTCCTGGATGACTTTATGGATCTTCTCGAAGTCGCCACCGGCGGCTTGAGCCGTTGCCTGGGCCGGGGCCTCGGCGGGTGCGGCTGGTGCTTCGGCGGCCTTGGCGGCTTCTTCAGCGCGCAGTTCGGCTGCGGTCTTGCCCCCGACGGCGGTGGCTGGCAGTGGCTGGTACTCGACCTTCGCTGCGGCCTGCTCAGGGCTGACAGCCATCGGCTTGGGACCGGTGACGTAGGCCAGGCAGATCATCGCCAGGGCACCGACCGGCAGGGTCCAGGCGTACTTGTTGCTGTCGTGGCGGGTGTTGAAGTAGTGGCGGATCAGAACCGCGGCTACTGCGATACCGGCCAGGATCAGCCAGTTGTACTGGCTACCGTAGGTGCTCGGGAAGTGGTTGCTGATCATGATGAACAGCACCGGCAGGGTGAAGTAGTTGTTGTGACGCGAGCGCAGCAGGCCCTTGGCCGGCAGTACCGGGTCCGGTGTCTGGTTGTTCTCGATCGCCGCTACCAGCTGGCGCTGTGCCGGCATGATGATGCGGAACACGTTGCCGACCATGATGGTGCCGATGATCGCGCCGGTGTGCAGGTACGCACCACGGCCGCTGAACACCAGGCTGAAGCCGAAGCAGGCAGCAATGATCAGGACGAACAGCACGGCGCCGAGCAGGGCAGGGTGCTTGCCCAGCGGCGAGTCGCACAGGAAGTCGTAGATGAACCAGCCGGCGACCAGCGAACCGATACCGATGGCCACGCCTTCGGCACCGCTCAGGGTGCTGCCGGGTGCCAGCAGGTACAGGCTCGGGTTCCAGTAGAACACCACGCACAGCAAGGCGATACCGGACATCCAGGTGAAGTAGGCTTCCCATTTGAACCAGTGCAGGTTCTCGGGCATTTTCGGGGGGGCGAGCTTGTATTTCTCCAGGTGGTAGATACCACCGCCGTGAATCGCCCAGAGATCACCCGACAACCCATCGCGCGGGTTGCTTCGGTTCAGGTGGTTCTCCAGCCAGACGAAGTAGAACGATGCACCGATCCAGGCCACGCCGGTGATCATGTGAACCCAGCGAATGCTCAGGTTCAGCCATTCGTGAAGGTGTGCTTCCACAGTATGTACCTCTGCCGATCACCGTGAACGATGACCGACCTTTTCTTATTGGTGGGGATTGAGGATCAGCATCTGTTCCTCGGTGAAGTAATGCTCATCGCAGTTATTGCCAGAACCGCTGCGATCAACCACCAGGAAGTCATCCCGCTTTTCGATCGTCAGCACCGGGTGGTGCCAGACGCCGCGATGGTAATTAACGCCCTGCCTGCCGTTACTACGGAAGGCACGGACCAAGCCTGATACAGGTGCATCGCCAACGGGCGCGACCACGATCAGAAAGGGGTTGCCGAGCAGCGGGATGAAAGCCTGGCTGCCCAGCGGATGGCGTTCCAGCATGCGCACGGTCAGCGGCATGTCCTGCGCGTCGGCGCGGAAGATGCTGATGATCGCCTTGTCTTCGGGCTCTGCGGTCTCGACCGTGGCGAGCTTGTGGAAGCGCATGGTCGAGCCGTTGTTGATCATGAAGTGATCGCTGCCATCGGTTTCGATCACGTCTCCGAATTCGGCGAAGGCTTCTTTGGTCAGGGGCTCGATCATCAGGGTGCGCATGCGGATATCTCTTCTATTGTTCGATGTGCTGAATAAGGTTCGGCTGTTGCTTACAGCTGCAACAGGCGGAACAGGGCGATCAGGTTGATCTGCGCCAGGGCTTCCTTGAATTCGGCATCGGCATCGTTATGGATGCGTTTTTCGAAGGAGGCGAGGATCTGGTGCCGGTTGCTGCCTTTTACCGCCATGATGAACGGGAACTGGAACTTGGCTTTGTAGGCGTCATTCAGCTCGGTGAAACGGGCGAACTCTTCGGCGGTGCACTGGTGGATACCGGCGCCGGCCTGCTCGTTGGTGCTCGATTCGGTCAGCTCGCCCTGGATGGCGGCCTTGCCGGCCAGGTCCGGGTGAGCGTTGATCAGCGCCAGCTGGTCGGCATGGTTGGCGCTGAGCAGGATGTCGCTCATGCGCTGGTGCAGCGCCTCGATCTCGTCCAGTTCGCCCAGCTGGCCCAGGTCGTAGGCTTTTTCGGCGACCCACGGCGAGTACTCGTAGATGTCGGCGAACACCTTGACGAAGGCGTCACGGTCCAGGGCGGATGGCTTGAGGGTCTTGAAGGCGGTCATCAGGCGTTCTCTTTCTTGTACGGGTGGGTGGCGTGCCAGTGGCGGGCGATGTCCACGCGGCGGGCGAACCAGACCTGGTCGTGGCTCTTGGCGTAGTCGACGAAGCGCTTGAGTGCAGCCAGGCGCGCCGGGCGGCCGACCAGCCGGCAGTGCAGGCCGATGGACAGCATCTTCGGCGCTTCGGCGCCTTCGGCGTACAGCACGTCGAACGCGTCTTTGAGGTACTGGAAGAACTGTTCGCCGCAGTTGAAGCCCTGCACCTGAGTGAAGCGCATGTCATTGGTGTCGAGGGTGTACGGGATCACCAGGTGCGGCTTGCCGGTCGGATTGTTCGGCTCCCAGTACGGCAGGTCGTCGTCATAGGTGTCGCTGTCATAAAGGAAGCCACCTTCCTCCATGACCAGGCGGCGGGTGTTCGGGCCGGTGCGCCCGGTGTACCAGCCCAGAGGGCGCTCGCCGGTGATTTCGGTGAGGATGCGGATGGCTTCGAGCATATGCTCGCGTTCCTGGGCCTCGTCCATGTTCTGGTAGTCGATCCAGCGGTAGCCGTGGCTGCAGATCTCGTGGCCGGCTTCGGCCATGGCGCGGATCACATCGGGATGGCGCTGGGCGGCCATGGCCACGGCGAAGATGGTCAGCGGTACACCGCTGTCCTTGAACAGCTTGAGCAGGCGCCAGACGCCGGCGCGGCTGCCATACTCGTACAGCGACTCCATGCTCATGTTGCGCTGGCCCTGCAGTGGCTGGGCAGCGACCATCTCGGAGAGGAAGGCTTCGGACTCTTTGTCACCGTGCAGGATGTTGCGTTCGCCACCTTCCTCGTAGTTGAGGACGAAAGACAGCGCGATGCGAGCGTTGCCCGGCCATTGCGGGTGAGGAGGGTTGTTGCCGTAACCGATCAGGTCGCGAGGATAGTCAGCGCTCACTGCAGTCTTCCTTCTTGTGTGTTAGTGCGGGGTGGGCGGGCCGCGTCGGGATGTCGCACCACCGGATGGGCTGATTGTATACAACTTCTGAAATCTTTTGTAAGCCTGTTTTTCCGCATTTCTTCCCTTTTGTCGCTTGAGAATCCGTTGCAAGAAACCTGCCTGTTTGGTCAGTTAATTCTGTTGGGCTCTGCACGGTGCCTGTAGTTGCGACTGATGGCCGGTTTACCGGGGCTGAGGCGGAATGGATCAAAAAATTGTGTACAATCTGGCGCTGAAATGTCTTAATGGCCTTCATTCCCCGCACAGTGCGGGCCCCATCCCGGGGCAGCTGTGTATTTTTTGCCCATAGAGTGAACAAGAGGCGACAAGCAGATGGGACGTTTGACCACACACGTACTGGATGCCGCGCATGGCTGCCCAGGCAGCTCGATCAAGGTCGAGCTGTACCGCGTCGAAGGCCAGCAGCTGGAGCTGGTGAACACTGCCTTGACCAACAGCGATGGCCGCGTCGACGCGCCGCTGCTGCAAGGGGACGATTACCGTACCGGCGTCTACCAGCTGCAGTTCAGCGCTGGCGCCTACTACCGTGCCCGCGGCGTACAGCTGCCGGATACGGCGTTTTTGGATGTTGTCGTGCTGCGCTTCGGCATCGATGAAAAGCAGGAGCATTACCACGTGCCGCTGCTGATCTCGCCGTACAGCTATTCGACCTATCGCGGAAGCTAGTTGGTCGCTAGAAGAATCTTCGTAGGTCCTTTGGCCCGCTCTCACACTGGCGGGCTTTTTTTCGTCTGCAGGAAGGTGACAGGCGCGGATTCTGCGGTATTCATGAGATCGAGCGCCGCGCGGGCGGGGCTCGATCTCGGGACTGCTGAAAATCTGAAGCCAGGCTCCCTCGGTCAGAGGAACACGAACTTGGCAATGAAGATCGCGCACAGCACCCAAAGGCTGGCGGAGATTTCCTTGTACTTGCCGGTACCTGCCTTCAACGCCACATAGCTGATGAAGCCCAGGGCAATACCATCGGCGACCGAGAAGGTCAGCGGCATCATGATCACCGTGACGATCGCCGGAATGCTGTCGGTGGCTTCGTCCCAGTGGATGTGCGCCATGCTGCCCATCATCAGCATCGCCACATAGATCAGCGCACCGGCAGTTGCGTAAGCCGGGATCATGCCGGCCAGTGGCGCGAAGAACATCGCCGCCACGAACAGAACGCCCACCACCACAGCCGTCAAGCCGGTTCGGCCACCCGCAGCCACACCAGCAGCGCTTTCTACATAGCTCGTTACCGGTGGTACGCCGACCACCGCGCCAAACACGCTCGAAGCACTGTCCGCCTTCAATGCCCGCGACAGGTTCTCGATGCGCCCGTCCGGCGCCACCAGGTTGGCCCGCTGGGCCACACCCATCAACGTGCCGGCGGTGTCGAACATGTGCACGAACAGGAAAGCCAGCACCACGCTGATCATGCTGACGTTGAACACGCCGGCTACGTCCATGGCCATCCAGGTCGGTGCCAGGCTCGGCGGCATCGACATCACCCCGCCGAACTTGACCAGGCCCAGGCCCCAGCCCGCCAGGGTGACGCCGATGATGCTGATCAGGATCGCACCGAATACCCGCTTGTAGCTGAGGATGGCAATCAGCAGGAAGCACAGCGCGGCCAGCAGCGGCCCTGGTTCATGCAGCGAGCCCAGCTTGATCAGGGTGGCCGGGCTATCAACGATGATGCCGGCCGTCTTCAGGCCGATCAGCCCGAGAAACAACCCGACGCCGGCCCCCATGGCATGGCGCAGGCTCACCGGGATGCTGTTGAGCAGCCACTCGCGCACGCGGGACAAGGTCAGGAACATGAACAGCACACCGGAGACGAACACGGCCCCCAGCGCGGTTTCCCAGTTGTAGCCCATGGTGCCGACCACGGTGTAGGTAAAGAAGGCGTTGAGCCCCATGCCTGGTGCCAGGCCCACCGGCCAGTTGGCGTACAGGCCCATCAGCAGGCAGCCCAGCGCGGCGGCGATGCAGGTGGCGACGAAGGCGGCACCGTGGTCGATGCCGGCGTCGGCCATGATGTTGGGGTTGACGAAGATGATGTAGGCCATGGTGATGAAGGTGGTCACCCCGGCGATCAGTTCGGTTTTGACGGTGCTGCCGTGTTGCTTGAGTTTGAAAATCCGCTCCAGCCAACTCGTTTCGAGCGGTGGCGCGAGATCCAGCGTAGGGGCTTCGGATTTGCGGCTTTCCACAGCGAGTACTCCTCAAGTCTTTCTTGTTGTTGTGGGAGCCAGGTTCCTGAGCAATGCACTTGGTGGCTCCTCGAGGGAAGGCAGACGTCTGACGCGTTTTGTTGACTTACGGGTCAAGAAGTTGCTCGGTGGATTATGCTTTTGTGTACAAAGAATACAAATAATGTTTTATGTTTTGTGCGCGCAATGCGTCGTACAACGGCTATATAGGCAAAACGCCCCCTGCGGAATCGCCTCAGCCTGTGTACAATGGCGCCATACTTTCTCTTCGTGCCTCGAGAGCCCATGAACGAACAGCTGCAACCTCTGAAAAAACCTGCGCGCACTGGCAAGGCCGGCCGCAGTGGTACCCAGGACGACATCGTCTACGCGCATATCTTCGAGGCGATCCTCGAGCAGCGATTGGCGCCGGGCACCAAGTTGAGCGAGGAAGCGCTGGGCGAGATCTTTGGCGTCAGCCGCACCATCATCCGCCGCGCCCTGTCGCGCCTGGCCCACGAAAGCGTGGTGCTGCTGCGGCCGAACCGCGGTGCCGTGGTGGCCAGCCCGACGGTGGAAGAGGCCCGCCAGGTGTTCTTCTCGCGGCGCATGGTCGAACGCGCCATCACCGAGCTGGCGGTGCAGCATGCCACCCTGGAGCAGCTCAACGAACTGCGCCAGATGGTGCGCGAGGAGCGTGACAGCTTCTCCCGTGGCGACCGCGGTGCCGGTATCAGGCTTTCCGGCGAGTTCCACCTGAAGCTGGCCGAGGCCGCAGGCAACGCCCCGCTGGTCAGCTTCCAGCGCAGCCTGGTGTCGCAGACTTCACTGATCATTGCCCAGTATGAGACCGGCACGCGCTCACACTGCTCATACGACGAGCACATGCAGCTGATCGATGCGATCGAGGCGCGTGATGCCGAACAAGCGGTGAGCCTGATGATGCACCACATGGACCATATCGACAGCAAGCTGAACCTGGACGAGGAAAGCGCTTCGGACGATCTGCATGCGGTGTTCTCGCACCTGCTGAAAAAGCCCAAGGCGTCCGTTAAGGGTTGATCGTTTGCAAAGCCTTGCGTCATTGCCCTGTGGGAGCGGCTTCAGCCGCGAACACCGGCAACGCCGGTGCCATCCACCGCGGTGCCTGTTTCGCGGGTAAACCCGCTCCCACAAGGATTGCGAATGACAGTCGTTAGTGGTCATAAACCAAACGTCTGCTAAATTCTTGTGAGCAAACCTTCATCAAGCAGTTGGGCTTGCGCATCCATTGCGTTCCACTTCTTGAGGATAGGTCGATGACCATGTCTCTGGGTACACGGATGGGGGCCGAACTGGTCGGCACCTTCTGGTTGGTTCTGGGTGGTTGTGGCAGTGCCGTACTCGCAGCCAGTTCTCCGGTCGGCATCGGTGTGCTCGGTGTCGCCTTCGCCTTCGGTCTCACCGTACTGACCATGGCCTTCCCCATCGGTCATATCTCCGGTTGTCATCTCAACCCCGCCGTCTCGTTCGGGCTGGTGGTCGGCGGCCGCTTCCCGGCCAAAGAGCTGTTGCCCTACGTGATTGCCCAAGTGATCGGTGCCATCCTTGCTGCGGGCGTCATCTATCTGATCGCCAGCGGCAAGGCCGGCTTCGAGCTGTCCTCGGGCCTTGCCTCCAACGGTTACGCCGACCATTCGCCCGGCGGCTACACACTGGGCGCGGGCTTCATCAGTGAAGTGGTGATGACCGCCATGTTCCTGGTGGTGATCATGGGCGCCACCGATGCGCGCGCCCCGGCAGGCTTCGCGCCGATTGCCATCGGCCTGGCCCTGACCCTGATCCACCTGATCTCGATCCCGGTGACCAATACCTCGGTCAACCCCGCGCGCAGCACGGGGCCGGCCTTGTTCGTCGGTGGTTGGGCCCTGCAGCAGCTGTGGCTGTTCTGGGTGGCGCCGCTGATCGGGGCTGCGATCGGCGGCGCGCTGTACCGGGGCCTGGCGAAAGAGCCTTAGCGCTGATGCACGCAACGCCCGGCGGCGTAGGTTTCGCGTACGGTGCGGTCGTCGCCCAGGGTGGTCAGCACGAACAGGGTTTCCTCGATACTGCTGGACTGCTGAATGCGGTAGTCCAGCAGCGGCGTGGCCTTGTAGTCGAGCACCACGAAGTCGGCATCGTTGCCTGGGCGCAGGCTGCCGATACGGTCGTCCAGGCGCAAGGCGCGAGCGCCACCGAGGGTGGCCAGGTACAGCGATTTGTACGGGTGCAGGCGCGCGCCTTGCAGCTGCATCACTTTGTAGGCCTCGTTCAAGGTGTTTAGCAGCGAGAAGCTGGTGCCGGCGCCAACATCGGTGCCCAGGCCCACGTTGACCTTGAAACGCTCAGCCTGGGGCAGGTTGAACAGGCCGCTGCCGAGGAACAGGTTGGAGGTCGGACAGAAAGCCACGGCCGAACCGGTTTCGGCCAGGCGCTGGCATTCGCTGTCGCACAGGTGCACGCCATGGGCGAACACCGAGCGCTCGCTGAGCAGCTCGAAGTGGTCGTAGACGTCCAGATAGCCGTTCTGCTCGGGGAATAGCGCTTTCACCCAGTCGATTTCCTTGAGGTTCTCGGACAGGTGGGTGTGCATGTACAGGCCCGGGTACTCCTTGAGCAACTGGCCGGCCAGGGTCAGCTGCTCCGGCGTGCTGGTCGGGGCGAAGCGTGGGGTCACGGCATAGTGCAGGCGGCCCTTGCCGTGCCAGCGCTCGATCAGCTGCTTGCTCTCGATGTAGCCGGACTCGGCGGTGTCGGTCAGGTAGTCCGGGGCGTTGCGGTCCATCATCACCTTGCCGGCAATCATCCGCAGGTCCAGGCGTTCGGCTTCTTCGAACAGGGCATTGACCGACTGCGGATGCACGCTGCCAAACACCAGGGCAGTGGTGGTGCCGTTGCGCAGCAGCTCCTTGAGGAAGATCTTCGCCACCTTGTCGGCGTGATCCTTGTCGGCGAACTGTTTTTCGCAAGGGAAGGTGTAGGTATTGAGCCAGTCCAGCAGTTGCTCGCCGTAGGAGCCGATCATGCCGGTCTGCGGGAAGTGGATATGGGTATCGATGAAACCCGGGGTGATCAGAGCATCCTGGTAATGCACCACTTCAATGTCGGCCGCCAGGCTCGGCAGCAGCTCGCTGGCTGGGCCGACGGCGCTGATGCGGCCATCGTCGATCACCAGCAGGCCGTCCTCGAAATACTCATGGGAAGCGTCCAGGCCTACCTCGGCCGGGTCGGCGATGCTGTGCAGGATGGCGGCACGGTAGGCTTTGCGGGTAACGGTCATAACACACTCGTCAAATGGCTTGGCTGCGCCGGGAGGGCGGCAGCAACTGGGCAATGGGGCCGGCATTGGCGGCAGCGTCGTGCTGGCCGAAGCAGGCGTTGTAGGTGGCAATGATTTCGCCAGCGATGGACACGGCAATCTCGATCGGCAGCTTGCCCTTGACCTCGGGCAGGCCCATCGGGCAGCGCATGCGTGCCAGCACGGCATCATCAAAGCCGCGCTCGCGCAGGCGGTGCTCGAACTTGACCCGCTTGGTCTTCGAGCCGATCAGGCCGAACCAGGTGAAGTCGTTGCGCTTGAGAATGGCGGCGGTCAGTTCCAGGTCGAGCTGGTGATTGTGGGTCATGACGATGCAGTAGCTGCCCTGCGGCAGGTCCGCGACTTCGTCGACCGGTTCTTCACTGACGACCTTGCTCACCCCGTTGGGGATAAATTCGGGGAATTCCTGTTCACGCGAGTCGATCCAGCGCACCCGGCAGGGCAGCGCGGCGAGCAAGGGTACCAGAGCACGGCCGACATGGCCCGCACCGAACACGGCGATGTGCGCCTGCACCGCAGCCATCGGCTCGAACAGCAGCACGGTGGCACCGCCACAGCACTGGCCGAGGCTGGCGCCGAGGCTGAAGCGCTCCAGGTGCGGGGTGTAGCGGTGTTCCTCGAGCATCTGCCGGGCGATGTGCAGGGCCTTGTATTCCAGGTGGCCGCCGCCGATGGTGTCGAACAGGCCGGTGGCGCTGACGACCATCTTCGAACCGGCGTTGCGCGGGGTCGAGCCGCGCTCCTCGATAATGGTCACCAGCACGCAGGCTTCGCCGCGAGACTGGTGGTCGGCGAGGGCGTTGATCCATTGGTGCATGATTCAACCTCTCTCAAGAGCGACGCGGTCCCTGTAGGAGCGGCCTTGTGTCGCGAAAGGGCTGCGAAGCAGCCCCAGCTATCTTCATTGCTGCACAGATCCTGGGGCCGCTTCGCGACCCTTTCGCGACACAAGGCCGCTCCTACAGGGCCTTGCGTTGTCAGTGGGTGACGGTTTCCAGTTCCTGTACAGTCGGTTGCTGCTGGGCCACCGCCTTGCGCATCTGTTCACAACCCCACAACACCCGCTCCGGCGTCGCCGGCGCATCCACCTGGGGCTGCACACGGTAGTCGGCAATGCTGGCCACGGCGTCCTTGAGCGCGCACCAGGCGGCAATGCCGAGCATGAACGGCGGCTCGCCCACGGCCTTGGAATGGAACACGGTGTCTTCCGGGTTCTTGCGGTTTTCGACCAGTTTCACCCGCAGGTCCAGCGGCATGTCGGCTACTGCCGGGATCTTGTAGCTGGCAGGGCCGTTGGTCATCAGCTTGCCCTTGGCGTTCCACACCAGCTCTTCGGTGGTCAGCCAGCCCATGCCCTGGATGAAGCCGCCTTCGACCTGGCCGATGTCGATGGCTGGGTTCAGCGAGTCGCCCACGTCATGCAGGATGTCGGCGCGCAGCATCTTGTACTCGCCGGTCAGGGTGTCGACGATCACTTCCACGCAGGCAGCGCCGAAGGCGAAGTAGTAGAACGGCCGGCCGCGTGCCTGGCTGCGGTCGTAGTAGATCTTCGGCGTGCGGTAGAAGCCTGTGGACGACAGCGATACCTGGGCGAAGTATGCCTGCTGCACCAGTTGCTCGAAGCTGACGATCTGGTCGCGCACGCGGACGTGGCCGTTGCGGAACTCGACATCTTCCTCGGTCACCTGGTAGTGCCGCGCAGCAAATTCGGTGAGGCGCTTCTTGAGGATTTCGGCGGCGTTCTGGGCGGCCTTGCCATTCAGGTCGGCGCCACTCGAAGCTGCGGTTGGCGAGGTATTGGGTACCTTGTCGGTATTGGTGGCGGTGATCTGGATGCGGCTGAAGTCGACCTGGAACACTTGCGCCACCACCTGTGCCACCTTGGTGTTAAGGCCCTGGCCCATCTCGGTGCCACCGTGGTTCAGGTGAATGCTGCCGTCGGTATAGACGTGGATCAGCGCACCGGCCTGGTTGAGGAACGTGGCGGTGAAGGAAATACCGAACTTGACCGGGGTCAGCGCCAGGCCCTTCTTCAGGACCGGACTGTTGGCATTGAAGCGGCGGATCGACTCGCGGCGCTCGGCGTAGTCGCTGCTGGCTTCGAGTTCGGCAGTCATCTCTTCGAGCATGTTGTGCTCGACGGTCTGGTAGTAGTGGGTGACGTTGCGCTCGGTCTTGCCGTAATAGTTGGCCTTGCGCACGGCCAGCGGGTCGCGGCCGAGGTGGCGGGCGATGTGGTCCATCACCTGCTCGATGGCGACCATCCCCTGCGGGCCACCGAAGCCCCGGTAGGCGGTGTTGGAGGCGGTGTTGGTCTTGCAGCGGTGGCCGTGCACGGTGGCATCGCCCAGGTAGTAGGCGTTGTCGGAGTGGAACATGGCGCGGTCGACGATCGAACCGGACAGGTCGGGCGAGTAACCGCAATTGCCCGCCAGATCGAGGTTGATGCCGTGCAGGCGGCCGTCGTCGTCGAAGCCGACGTCGTATTCCACGTAGAACGGGTGGCGCTTGCCGGTCATGGTCATGTCTTCGACCCGGGGCAGGCGCATCTTGGTCGGTTGACCAGTCAGGCGGGCGATCACCGCGCACAGGCAGGCCGGGCTGGCAGCCTGGGTTTCCTTGCCGCCGAAGCCGCCGCCCATGCGGCGCATGTCCAGTACTACCTTGTTCATCGGCACGTCGAGCACTTCGGCGACCAGCTTCTGCACTTCGGTGGGGTTCTGCGTAGAGCAGTAGACGATCATGCCGCCGTCCTCGGTGGGCATCACCGAGGAAATCTGGGTTTCCAGGTAGAAGTGCTCCTGGCCGCCGATGTGCAGGGTGCCTTGCAGGCGGTGCGGGGCGCGGGCCAAGGCCGCGGCCGAATCGCCGCGCTGGTGGGTATGGCTATCGAGCACGAAGTGTTTCTTGCGCAAGGCATCGACCACGTCCAGTACCGGCTCCAGGTCTTCGTATTCGACGATGGCGGCCATGGCCGCTCGGCGGGCAGTGTCGAGATCGCGGGCCGCCACGGCGAGTACCGGCTGGCCGAAGAACTCGACCTTGTCGATGGCCAGCAGCGGGTCGCCGGCCACCACCGGGCCGATGTCCTTCAGCCCTGGAATGTCTTCGTGGGTAATGGCGATGCGCACGCCTTCGAAGGCGTAGCACGGCGAGGTGTCGATGCGCAGGATGCGCGCATGGGCACGGTCTGCGGTGCGCGCATAGACGTGCAATTGATTGGGGAATTCCAGGCGGTCGTCGATGTACAGCGCTTCGCCCGACACATGCTTGTCGGCACTGTCGTGCTTGACGCTGCGGCCGACCCCGGTGGTCAGGTCCTGGCTGAACAGTTCGGCCATCTCGGCCTGGCTCTTGGCTGCGTGATGGTTAGACATAGTCGGTCACCCGGGTCTCGATGTAGGGCGTTTGCTGTTCGATGAAGTACTTGCGCAACAGGTTCTGCGCGGTCAGCAGGCGGTATTCCTTGCTGGCGCGGAAGTCGCTGAGCGGGGTGAAGTCTTCAGCCAGGGCCTGGCAGGCGCGCTCGACGCTGGCCTGGTTCCACGGCTTGCCGCGCAAGGCGGCTTCGCAGGCGCGGGCGCGCTTCGGGATGGCCGCCATGCCGCCGAAGGCAATGCGCACGCCGCTGACCACACCGTCTTCGATGCTCAGGTTGAAGGCGCCGCATACGGCGGAAATGTCGTCGTCCAGGCGTTTGGACACTTTATAGGCGCGGAAGGCCCAGTCGTTGCTGGCGCGAGGCACGATGATCTTCTCGATGAATTCACTGTCCTGGCGGGCCGTGATGCGGTAGTCGATGAAGTAGTCTTCCAGCGGCATGACCCGCTGGCGCTCGCCCTGGCGCAGCACCACCTGCGCATCCAGGGCGATCAGCAGGGGCGGCGAATCGCCGATCGGCGAGGCGTTGCCGATGTTGCCGCCGAGGGTGCCCTGGTTGCGGATCTGCAGCGAGGCGAAGCGGTGCAGCAGGTCGCCGAAGTCCGGGTATTCCTCGTTGAGTGCGCCGTAGCAGTCGGTGAGCGGGGTCGCGGCACCGATTTCCAGGTGGCTGGCGGTCTTGTCGATGCGCTTGAGTTCGGCGACGTGGCCGACATAGATCATCACCGGCAAGGTCTTGTGGAACTGGGTGACTTCCAGCGCCAGGTCGGTACCACCGGCCAGCAGGCGGGCTTCCGGGTGCGAGCTGTACAGGTCGGCCAGGTCGGCCACGGTCAGCGGCACCAGGCAGCGCTTGTCGCCACTGTTGAGTTCGCCGGTCTGGGTAGGCGCAATAGCCTTGAGACGGGCGATGGTCTGCTCTTGCTGGGCGTCGAACTGGTCGCGGCAGGGCTGGCGGCAGCTTTGCTCGGCGGCGTCGAGGATCGGCCGATAGCCGGTGCAGCGACACAGGTTGCCGGCCAGGGCTTCCTGGGCCTGATGCCGGTTGGCGCCCTGGCTGTTCTTCTGCAGGGCGAACAACGACATGACGAAACCGGGGGTGCAGAAGCCACATTGCGAGCCATGGCAATCGGCCATGGCCTGTTGCACGCTGTGCAGTTGGCCGTTGTGCTTGAGGCCTTCGACGCTGATCAGTTGCTTGCCGTGCAAGGAGGAAACGAACGTCAGGCAGGAGTTCAGGCTGCGGTAGCGCAGGCTGTCCTCGCCCTGTTCATCCTGGACAAGCTCGCCGACCACCACGGTGCAGGCGCCGCAGTCGCCACTGGCGCAGCCCTCCTTGGTGCCGGGTTTGCCCAAGTGCTCACGCAGGTACTGCAGCACCGTCATGTTCGGGTCCAGGGCATGCTCACTACGCAGCTCCTGGTTGACGAGAAACTGGATCACGGGGATGGCCTCGCAATGGTTTTATTGTTGTTGAGCGGACAATAAGCAGACCTGTCGCAGTGGTCAATATTTTTCTGACTAAAAGGTCAGGAAATTGCGTATGTCAACGCCCAGCCGAACGCAGCGCCCATATCACAAGCATAGATCGCGCCGTGTGGCTGACGGTTTGGCAGGGTAAATAAAGCGCCGCGCCCCTCTGCGCGTGCGCTGGGCAAGTGCGCTACAATCGCTCCCTTGTGCCCAGTTCAATGATTTTGAAGGAAAACCATGACGTTCAAGGCGCCGGACAGCCTCTCCGAGCAGATTGCCGACTACCTGGCCGAACGCATCATCCGCGGCGAACTTGCGCCGGGTGAGCGTATCCAGGAGCAGAAGGTCACCCAGGCCCTGAGCGTCAGCCGCGGTTCGGTGCGCGAAGCGTTGTTGATCCTCGAACGTCGCCATCTGGTGGCGATCCTGCCGCGACGTGGTGCTCATGTCACTGAGCTGGACGAGCGCAGCGTGCGCAGCCTGTGCACCTTGATGGGCGAGTTCTACATCTTGCTGGGCAACGCTGTTGCCCAGCAATGGCGCCTGGAAGCCGACCTGCGCCCGTTTCTGGACATCCAGCAACGCCTGCAACAGGCTCGCGAGCGCCAGGACATCAAGGTGTTCGTCGCCGAGAGCTTCGCGGTGATGCGCGCTGCCTATCCTTTTGCTGACAACCCCTATCTGCAGGAAACCGTAGAAAACCTTCAGCCGGCCATGAGCCGTGCCTACTACCTGGCCCTTGATCAGCGCCAGGCCAGCATGGACGACTACCTCGACCTGTTCGCCCGCCTGCTCGAAGCCGTGGTGGCGCGTGACCTGCCGCGCATCCGCGAGGTGCTCACCGCCTATGGCCAGCGCAGCTGCGAATTGGTGCTGGCGGCGTTGGCCCGAGGCTGACCGATGCGCCTGAAGTGCATTCGCCTGGCCGGGTTCAAGTCGTTCGTCGACCCGACCACGGTCAACTTCCCCAGCAACATGGCGGCCGTGGTCGGCCCCAACGGCTGCGGCAAGTCCAACATCATCGATGCAGTGCGTTGGGTGATGGGCGAAAGTTCGGCGAAGAACCTGCGTGGCGAGTCGATGACCGACGTCATCTTCAACGGCTCCACCAGCCGCAAACCGGTGAGCCAGGCCAGTATCGAGCTGGTGTTCGACAACAGCGAAACCACCTTGCTGGGTGAATACGCCGCTTATGCCGAAATATCCATCCGCCGCAAGGTCACCCGCGACGGGCAGAACAGCTATTACCTGAACGGCACCAAATGCCGCCGTCGGGACATCACCGACATTTTCCTCGGCACCGGCCTGGGCCCGCGCAGCTACTCGATCATCGAGCAGGGCATGATCTCCAAGCTGATCGAGGCCAAGCCCGAAGAGCTGCGCAACTTCATCGAAGAGGCGGCCGGCATCTCCAAGTACAAAGAGCGCCGCCGCGAGACCGAAAGCCGCATCCGCCGCACCCAGGAGAACCTGGCGCGTCTGACCGACCTGCGCGAAGAGCTGGAGCGCCAGCTCGAGCGCCTGCACCGCCAGGCCCAGGCCGCCGAGAAGTATCGCGAATACAAGGCCCAGGAACGCCAGCTCAAGGCGCGCCTGTCGGCCTTGCGCTGGCGTGACCTGGACGAGCGTGTGCGCCAGCGCGAGACCGTGATCGGCGATCAGGATATCGCTCATGAGGCGCTGGTTGCCGAGCAGCGCAATGCCGATGCCAGCATCGAGCGGTTGCGCGATGGCCATCATGAATTGTCCGAGCGCTTCAACCAGGTGCAGGGCCGCTTCTATTCGGTGGCGGGTGACATCGCTCGGGTAGAGCAGAGTATCCAGCACGGTCAGCAGCGCCTGCGCCAGTTGCAGGACGACCTCATGGAAGCCGAGCGCACGCGCCAGGAAACCGAGTCGCACCTGGGTCATGACCGCACGCTGCTGGCCACCCTGGGTGAAGAGCTGGCCATGCTCGAACCGGAGCAGGCGTTGACCCTGGCCGCCGCTGAAGAGGCTGCCGCCACCCTCGAAGAGGCCGAGCTGGGCATGCACGGCTGGCAAGAGCAATGGGACAGTTTCAATACCCGCTCTGCCGAGCCGCGGCGCCAGGCCGAGGTGCAGCAGGCGCGCCTGCTGCAGCTGGAGGCCAGCCTGGAACGCATTGCCGAGCGCCAGCGCAAGCTGGTCGAGGAGGGCGAGCAGTTGGAGGCGCAACCACAGGATGCCTCCCTGCTCGAACTCTCCGAGCAACTGGCCAGCAGCGAGATGCTGATGGAAGAGTTGCAGTCATCGGAGGGGCAGGTGGTCGAGCGCCTGGAAAGCGTGCGTGAGCAACTGCAGCAGGCGACCAGTGCCCAGCAACAGCAGCAGGGCGACCTGCAGCGCCTCGGCGGTCGCCTGGCCTCGTTGGAGGCGCTGCAGCAGGCCGCGCTGGAGCCGGGGGGCGGTGCCGCCGACTGGTTGCGCGAGCAAGGCCTGCAGCAACGCCCGCGCCTGGCTGAGGGACTGCGCGTGGAGCCGGGTTGGGAGCTGGCAGTGGAAACCGTGCTGGGTGCCGACTTGCAGGCTGTGCTGCTGGACGATTTTGCCGGGCTGGACTTCGCCGGCCTGGAGCAGGGCGAGCTACGCCTGTTGCTGGCGGCTGATGGTCGTGAGCGTCACCCCGGCAGCTTGCTCGACAAGGTCGAGGGGAGTACCGATCTGAGTCCGTGGCTGGGCCGGGTGCAGCCGGTCGAAGACCTCGCCGAGGCCTTGGTGCGGCGCGCCGCACTGGGCGAAGGGCAGAGCCTGGTCAGCCGCGATGGCTACTGGGTTGGCCGCCATTTCCTGCGCGTCAGCCGCGGTGGCGAGGCGCAGGGAGGGGTGCTGGCCCGTGGCCAGGAAATCGAACGCCTTGGGCAGCAGCAACTGGAGCTTGAGGCCGCGCTGGAGCAGCTGGAGCAGCAGCTTGAGGCCGCCCGCGAGCAGCAGCTGGGCCTGGAAGAACAGCGGGAGCAGCTGCGCCGGCGCAGCCAGGAAGAAAGCCGCCAGCACGGTGAGCTCAAGGCCAGCCTTTCTGCCGGCCGTGCGCGCGCCGAGCAGGTAGAGCTGCGCCGTCGCCGCCTGCAGGAAGAGCTGATTGAGCTTCAGGAGCAGCGTGCCCTGGAGCAAGAACAGTTGGGCGAGGCGCGCCTGGTGCTGCAGGAAGCACTGGACCTGATGGCTCAGGACACCGAGCAGCGCGAACAGCTGATGGCGCGCCGTGACACCCTGCGCGAAGGCCTTGATCGTATCCGCCAGGAAGCTCGTCAACACAAGGACCACGCCCATCAGCTGGCCGTGCGCCTGGGCTCGCTGCGCGCTCAGCACGACTCCACCCGCCAGGCCCTGGAGCGCCTGGAGCAACAAGCTGCGCGCCTGAGCGAGCGCCAGGAGCAGCTGAGCCTGAACCTCGAAGAAGGTCAGGCGCCGCTCGAAGAACTGCGCCTGAAGCTCGAGGAGCTGCTGGAGCGACGCATGAGCGTCGATGAGGAAATGCGCCTGGCGCGCCTGCACATGGATGAAGCCGACCGCGCACTGCGCGATGCCGAAAAGCGCCGCACCCAGGCCGAGCAGCAAGCCCAGTCGCTGCGCGGCCAACTGGAGCAGATGCGCCTGGAAAACCAGGGCCTGGACATTCGCCGCAAGACCTTGCAGGAACAATTGCTGGCCGACGGCTACGATTTGCAGGGTGTGCTCGCCACTGTCGAGGTCGATGCCAGCGAGCAGGGCACCGAGCAGGAACTGGAGCAGATGGAAAGCCGCATCCAGCGCCTGGGTGCAATCAACCTGGCGGCCATCGAGGAGTACGAGCAGCAGTCCGAGCGCAAGCGTTACCTCGACGCCCAGGACGCCGATCTGGTCGAGGCCCTGGACACCCTGGAAAACGTCATCCGCAAGATCGACAAGGAAACCCGCAACCGCTTCAAGGATACCTTTGATCAGATAAATGCTGGATTACAGGCACTTTTTCCAAAAGTTTTCGGTGGTGGCAGCGCTTATCTGGAACTGACGGGCGAAGATCTACTCGATACAGGGGTGACGATCATGGCGCGCCCGCCGGGCAAGAAGAACAGCACCATCCATCTGCTGTCCGGCGGCGAGAAGGCACTGACCGCATTGGCGCTGGTGTTTGCCATCTTCAAGTTGAACCCCGCACCGTTCTGCATGCTCGACGAGGTCGATGCGCCGCTGGACGATGCCAACGTCGGGCGGTACGCCCGCCTGGTCAAGGAAATGAGTGAAAGCGTGCAGTTCATCTACATCACCCATAACAAGATTGCCATGGAGATGGCGGATCAATTGATGGGGGTGACCATGCACGAGCCCGGTTGCTCACGTCTTGTTGCAGTTGATGTGGAGGAGGCCCTGGCCATGGTGGACGCCTGATGAGCGAAGATAGGGCGAAATCTGTAGGCAAATGCCCCTGTCATGTGCGACAGACGGTGTAAAGTTGCCTTTGGTCGTGCTAGCTTAATGTCACTCGTTTTTTGCGTGGGTAAAACGCCTGTCAGAACATAGAGTTGGCGCCACGTGTTAAAGGGCTTTGAACCCTTTGTTTTCAAGCATATTTTTATAGAGGCACGGGATTACATGGAAATCGGTCTGCGCGAGTGGCTGATCGTCATCGGCGTCATTGTCATCGCCGGTATTCTTTTCGACGGCTGGCGCCGCATGCGCGGCGGAAAAGGCAAGCTGAAATTCCGTCTGGATCGCAGTTATTCCAACCTGCCGGACGAAGAAGGCAGCGCCGAAGTGCTCGGCCCGTCGCGGGTGCTGGAGACCCAGAAGGAGCCTGAACTGGACGAAACCGACCTGCCTTCGGTCAGTGCGCCAGCACGCGAGCGTGAGCGTGAGCCCAAGCCGGCCAAGGCCAGCAAGCGCGGCAAACGTGTGACAGAAGCGCAGCAGCAGGGTGACTTGAACCTGGCCGCCGAACCTCGCGAGCCCGACCTGTTCGCCGATGCCGACGAAGATCTCGCCGCCGACACCACCCGCAACAACGGTTTCGCTGCCACCGGCAACGCAGCCAAGGAGCTGCCACCGGTCGAGGAAGTGCTGGTGATCAGCGTGATTTCCCGCGACGAAGGTGGTTTCAAAGGCCCGGCCCTGCTGCAGAACATCCTTGAAAGCGGCCTGCGTTTTGGCGAAATGGATATCTTCCATCGTCACGAAAGCATGGCCGGTCATGGTGAAGTCCTGTTCTCCATGGCCAACGCGGTCAAGCCGGGCATCTTCGACCTGGACGACATCGACCATTTCAGCACCCGTGCGGTGAGCTTCTTCCTCGGCCTGCCAGGCCCGCGTCATCCGAAGCAAGCCTTCGACGTGATGGTGGCGGCAGCGCGCAAGCTGGCCCACGAGCTCAACGGCGAACTGAAGGACGACCAACGCAGCGTGCTGACCGCCCAGACCATCGAGCACTACCGCCAGCGCATCGTCGAATTCGAGCGCCGTGCGCTGACCCAGAAGCGCTGATATGCCCAAGTGGGCAGGCCTGGCCTCGGTCTCGCCCACCCTGTTTCAAGTGCAAGAGCAGCCCTGGGCTGCTCTTTTGCTTTGCAAGAGAACCTGAAAATGACCGCCGAAACCCGAATCCACGAACTGCGCGCCGAGCTGGACCAGCACAACTATCGCTACTACGTGCTCGACGAGCCGAGCGTGCCCGATGCCGAGTACGACCGCCTGTTCAATGAGCTCAAGGCGCTCGAGGCCGAGCACCCGCATCTGGTAACCCCTGACTCGCCTACCCAACGTGTCGGTGGAGCCGCCCTGGCTGCCTTCAGCCAGGTTCGTCACGAAGTGCCGATGCTCAGCCTCGGTAATGCTTTCGAAGAGGCCGACCTGCGCGAGTTCGGTCGCCGCGTGGTGGACGGGCTCGACCAGCCCGGCACGGTGGACTTCAGTTGCGAGCCGAAGCTCGATGGCCTGGCGGTGAGCCTGCTCTACCGTGACGGCCAGTTGGTGCAGGGTGCCACCCGTGGTGACGGCACCACCGGCGAGGACATCAGCGCCAACGTGCGCACCGTGCGCAACATTCCGCTCAGGCTGCAGGGCAAGGGCTGGCCTTCCGTGCTCGAAGTGCGTGGCGAGGTATACATGAGCAAGGCTGGCTTTGACCGCCTCAATGCTGCCCAGGCGCAAGCTGGCGGCAAGACCTTCGCCAACCCGCGCAACGCCGCTGCCGGCAGCCTGCGCCAGCTCGATTCGAAAATCACTGCCGGGCGCCCGCTGGAGTTCTGCTGCTACGGCGTCGGGCAGGTTTCCGCGAGCATCGGCGAGAGCCACATCGCCATCCTTGAACAGCTCAAGCAGTGGGGCCTGCCGATCAGCCGCGAGCTCAGGCATGCGGCCGGTATCGAAGAATGCCTGGCCTACTACCGCGACATCGGCGAGCGCCGCAACAGCCTGCCGTACGAAATCGACGGCGTGGTATTCAAGGTCAACAGCCTGGCTGCCCAGCGCGAGCTGGGCTTCCGCGCGCGTGAGCCACGCTGGGCCATTGCCCACAAGTTCCCGGCCATGGAAGAACTCACCGAAGTGCTCGACGTCGAGTTCCAGGTCGGCCGTACCGGCGCGGTCACGCCCGTGGCGCGCCTGAAACCGGTCAAGGTAGCCGGTGTGACGGTGTCCAACGCCACCCTGCACAACATGGACGAAATTGCCCGCCTGGGGCTGCGCATCGGTGACACGGTGATCATCCGCCGTGCCGGTGACGTGATCCCGCAGGTCATGCAGGTGGTGCTCGAGCGCCGTCCGGAAGATGCGCGCCCGGTACAGGTGCCGAGCGAATGCCCGGTCTGTGGCTCGCAGGTCGAGCGCACTCAGCTGGTCAAGCGCAGCAAGGGCAAGGAAACCACCAGTGAAGGTGCGGTGTATCGCTGCGTCGGCCGCCTGGCCTGCGCCGCCCAGCTCAAGCAGGCGATCATTCATTACGTTTCGCGCCGCGCCATGGACATCGATGGCCTGGGCGAGAAAAGCGTCGAGCAGCTGGTGGATGAAGGCCTGATCAGCTCGCCGGCAGACTTGTACAGGCTGGAATTCGATCAGATCGTCGGCCTCGAGGGCTTTGCCGAGGTCTCCAGCAAGAAGCTGCTGGACGCCATCGAAGCCAGCAAGCGCCCGAGCCTGGCGCGCTTCATCTACGCCTTGGGCATTCCGGATGTCGGCGAGGAGACCGCCAAGGTCCTGGCCCGCTCGCTGGGCAGCCTGGCCCGCGTGCAGCAGGCGCTGCCGCAGGTGCTGACCTACCTGCCGGACATCGGCCTGGAAGTCGCCTACGAGATCCACAACTTCTTCGAGGACGAACACAATCGCATGGTCATCGAGCAGTTGCTGGCCTGCGGCATGCAGCTGCAGGATGAGGGTGAGCTAGCTGCCGAGTTCGCCGCCAGCACGACCCTTGCCGGCATGATCGCCAAGCTGGACATCGCCTCGGTTGGCCCGACCGGCGCCGAGAAGCTGGTGGCCAAGCTCGATAGCCTGGACAAGATCATCGCCGCTGACGGCATCGACCTGCGCCAGGCCCTGGCGGCGAAGCAGGCCGAAGCGGTGCGCGAGTTCTTCAAGGACGAGGCTAATCAGAAGCTGGCCCGTGATATCGAGGCCCAGCTGTTGGCGTTCGGCATGCACTGGAGCAGCGAGAAGAAAGTGGCCGAAGGCCTGCCGCTTGCTGGCCAGACGTGGGTGCTGACGGGTTCTCTAGAGCGCTTCAGTCGCGACATCGCCAAGGAGAAGCTGGAAGGGCTGGGGGCCAAGGTGGCCGGCTCGGTGTCGGGCAAGACCCACTGCGTGGTGGCTGGCCCTGGTGCGGGTTCCAAACTGGCCAAGGCCAGTGAGCTTGGGGTGAAGGTGCTGGATGAAGAGGCCTTTGTAACCTTCCTGGCAGAGCACGGCATCACTGTCTGACGTTCTGCGGTCCCTGTAGGAGCGGCCTTGTGTCGCGAAAGGGCTGCAAAGCAGCCCCAATTGGTGCCATGACGCTATATTGCCGGGGCTGCTTCGCAGCCCTTTCGCGACACAAGGCCGCTCCTACACGAGTCGCGTGCCAAGTTCTGGTCGGTCAAGTCATTGAGAAATGATGACTTTTTCTTCCACAGAGGTTGTATCTTCGCCCCAGACCGGTACAATGGCGCGGCTCGCTGTTTGGCGAGTCGCGTAGTGGTGGCCCCATCGGTCCCCCCGCATTGATTACCCGTTAACCTGGTCAGGCCCGGAAGGGAGCAGCCATAGCGGGAACATCGAGTGCCGGGGTGTGGCTGGTGGGGCCGCCTCCATTTCCGGGGTCGGAGAATTGCATTCGGCCCGGCATCCAGATTCATCCCCCTCGGTATCACTGGGCTACAGGTGTCGCATGATCGATGTGCCGGCAACTATCAAGGTCAAAGTGAATCCCGCGCCCAGGCCCTTGACCTGAAGCCAGGCAATCGTTCCGATGGAATATGGGCTGATGAATGTTTCCCATTATTTGATGTTCGCCGACAGCGATAGCCGCCGGGCGCTTGAACGGATCGAGGGTGAGGAGGCGCGACAGTTGCTCCAGCAGGGGCTGCGAGCGATGCAGATTGCCTGTGGGCAGGCGGATGCGCTGGTGGCGGCTTTGGAGCGGAAGTGATCGTGTGAGGGCTGGCAAGTGCTTGGCGGGCTTTCGCGTCAGGGCCGCCATGTGCCCGCCACAAAAGCTTCAGTGCCTGTGAGATCGAGCGCCGCCCGCGCGGCGCATCGCGGGCAAGCCCGCTCCCACATCTGTGGACTGCCCCCTAAAAGTTGGACAGTTCTATGCTGCAGCCTGAGCCCTGTACTCAACAGGGCTCAGGCCATTGAGCTTCAGTTTGATGCGGTCATGGTTGTAGTAGCGGATGTACTCGTCCAGGCCCGCTTTCAACTCATCGACACTCTCAAAGCGCTTCAGGTAGAAAAATTCAGATTTGAGCGTACCGAAGAAGCTTTCCATGGCCGCGTTGTCCAGGCAATTGCCCTTGCGCGACATGCTCTGTTTCACGCCTCGCCCACGGAGCTTGTGACGATACTGAGCCTGCTGGTAATGCCATCCCTGATCTGAATGCAGCACAAGCTTCGGCTTCTCTCCCAAGCAGTCGAGGGCCTTGTCGAGCATGTTCCCAACCAGGCTGTAGCAAGGACGTTTGGCCGTTTCGTACGCCACGATTTCACCGTTGTACAAATCCATCACCGGCGAGAGATAGAGCTTCTGTTGCGCCACCTTGAATTCAGTCACGTCGGTCACCCACTTCTGATTAGGTCGTTGGGCAACAAAATTTCGCTCCAGCAAATTCGCCGCCACCTTGCCGACAACACCACGATAGGAACGGTATTTCTTAGGCCGTACCACTGACTTCAACCCTTGCTCAGCCATCAGTCGTTCAACGACCTTCTTGTTAACCAGCTTGTCCTTTCTTATCACGAGCGCAACGCGGCGATAGCCGTACAGCCCTTTGTGCTCGTGATAGACACGATGTACCAGTTCTTTGAGCGCCGCATGCCTGTCCGGCTTCTGCTGAGCCTTGAGCTGATAGTAGAAGGTGCTGCGCGCCAGCCCGACTACCCGCAGTAGGTCAGGCAAAGGAAATCTGCGCTTGAGTTTGGCGACGATTAAGACTTTTTCGTCCGTGTTCGCTCCTGTTCCTCCCGCATGGCCTTGAGCTCCTTTAGGACAGCGTTCTCCATGCGCAGGTACTCAAGCTCAGCCATCAGCTGCTCTCGAGGCTTTTGCGCATCGTCGGTATTGGTGGGCTTGGCTGGCTTGATTTTCTTCGACACGTTGATTGGCTTTCTTTGCTTGATGACAGTAGGCGAGACAGGACTGCCACTGTAGTACTGCCGCTGCCAAATGCCTATCTGAGATGATTGTCCCAGGTCAAAGTGCGCAGCAGTTTGGCGCAGGGAAAGGCGATGCTCATGCATGTAACTCAGCACCTGCCGCTTGAAGTCCTCGGTATAGCGCCGTGCATGCGAGCCTGGGCTGATGCTGCGTCTCAACTGGTAGCTGGCAACCCAGCGTCGCAGCAGGCTGAAATCGATGCCAAAGTTTCGAGCTACCGTACGGAAACCGTTGCTGCCATCCAAATAGGCAGTGATTGCTGTGAGCTTGAACTGCTCAGTGTACTTGGCCATGAATCCCCCAAGGGTTGGATTGGTGTCCAACTTCTTGGGGGCAGTCCATCTGTTTCGGGCCAGTTACTCCTGTGCCGCCAACAGGATCCGCCTTGGTTCATAACTGGAGACCGATGATAAGCAGTTATGCGCATGACTGGAAATAGGTGAAGCGGCATCAGCGTCAACCGAGATGCATCGCCATGCCAACAAGGCGGTCCCTGTTGGCGGCACAGGAGAGACTGGCCCGAAACAAATGTGGGAGCGGGCTTGCCCGCGATGCGCCGCGCGGGCGGCGCTCGATCTCACAGGCACTGAAGCTTTTGTGGCGGGCACCTAGAGGCCCAGATGCTCTATCCAGGCAGGCGCCCAGCGGTCCGGGCTAAACTCAAGGCTGGACCGCCGAAATTTCCCCTGAATACCCTGTCGCCCCATACCGCCGCACAATCCGCTCAATCTCCCCGGACTCCTTCATCCGTACCAGTGCCCGTAAAACCCCCTGGGTCGGTATCGCCGGATCATCCCTCACCATGCACCCCAGCGCCTGTTCCTCCAGCACTGCCTGCACCTGCAGCCGCTGCCCGGGCGGTAAGCCCTGGTTGAACCATGCCACCGACAGCTCATTGCTCACCGCATGCTGATACCGGCCAGCCTGTAGCTTCTGCAGCGCCAGTTGCTGGCTGCGGCTGTCCTCCCGCTGCAGGCGCCCCTGGGCAAACAATGGCTCCAGCGTGCCGTAGGCATAGCCCAGCACCGTGCCGATCGCCTGGGGCGGCAGTTGTTCGGGGCGGGCAGGGGCGGCGTCGCCCGGGCGCCCGACCAGCACATCGCGTTGATGAATCAGCGGAATGCTCCAGACGAAATTGCCCGGTCGATCATTGAACCACTGGCTGCTTACATAGCAGCGCACATCGATGTCGCCCGCGTCCATCGCCTGTTGCATGCGCAAGCGGGCCAGCACGTGGTACTCGGGGCGCACGCCGGCCTCCCGGGCCAATGCCTGGATCAGGTCGAATACCAGGCCCTCCACCGGCTTGTCGCCTTCGATCCGCACCAACGGCATACTCCAGCTCTCGGCCACGGAAAAACGCAGCACCGGCAAGTCCGCCAGGCTGTGCGTGGTCCAGAGCATGAGCAGAGCCAGCAGTCGTCGCAATGCATATCCTCCTTGAACAGTGCGCCAGGTGCTTAGCTTAGACGAGCCGCGCAGGGTGCAATTTTGCCCCCGCTCCGCTAGCATTAGCGATCTTCCGCTCGATCAGGCTACGATGGTTTTTCGATGAGTTATCAGGTTCTTGCACGTAAATGGCGTCCGCGCTCGTTCCGCGAAATGGTCGGCCAGGCCCATGTGCTCAAGGCCTTGATCAATGCCTTGGACAACCAGCGTCTGCACCACGCCTATCTGTTCACCGGCACGCGGGGCGTGGGCAAGACCACCATTGCACGAATCATAGCCAAATGCCTCAACTGCGAGACCGGTATCACGTCCACGCCCTGCGGCACGTGTTCGGTATGCCGGGAGATCGACGAGGGCCGCTTCGTCGACCTGATCGAGATCGACGCCGCGAGCCGCACCAAGGTCGAAGATACCCGCGAACTGCTCGATAACGTGCAGTACGCGCCAAGCCGTGGTCGCTTCAAGGTCTACCTGATCGACGAAGTGCACATGCTCTCCACCCACTCGTTCAACGCCTTGCTCAAGACGCTGGAAGAGCCGCCGCCCTACGTCAAGTTCATCCTTGCCACCACCGACCCGCAGAAGTTGCCTGCGACCATTCTGTCGCGCTGCCTGCAGTTCTCGTTGAAGAACATGAGCCCGGAGCGGGTGGTCGAGCACCTGAGCCATGTGCTGCAGGCCGAGAACGTGCCGTTCGAGCCAGATGCCCTGTGGTTGCTCGGCCGTGCTGCCGACGGCTCGATGCGTGATGCCATGAGCCTGACTGACCAGGCCATTGCCTTTGGCGAAGGCAAGGTGCTGGCGGCCGATGTGCGTGCCATGCTCGGCAGCCTCGATCACGGCCAGGTCTATGGTGTGCTGCAGGCGCTGCTCGAAGGTGATGCGCGTGCGCTGCTCGAAGCCGTACGCAACCTTGCCGAACAGGGGCCGGACTGGGGCGGCGTACTCGCCGAAATGCTCAATGTGCTGCACCGCGTTGCCATCGCCCAGGCGCTGCCCGAGGCGGTGGATAACGGCCAGGGCGATCGCGAGCGGGTGCTGGCACTGGCCTCGGCGTTGCCGGCCGAAGATGTGCAGTTCTACTATCAGATGGGCCTGATCGGCCGTCGCGACCTGCCGTTGGCGCCGGACCCGCGGGGCGGTTTCGAAATGGTCCTGCTACGCATGCTGGCGTTCCGCCCGGCAGATAGCGACGACGCGCCGAAGCCGGTGCTAAAGCCAGTGGGGATCAGCCAGGCCACAGCTGATCCGGCAACCACGGTGGCAGCGCCAGCCGTTGCTGTCGCGGCGCCTGCCGTAGCGCCGGCGCAACCTGCGCCCGTGGCGTCGGCCCCGCAGGCCGAAGTCGCGCCGGTCGTGGAGCCGGCTCCTGAACCTGAGCCTGAGGTTGTAGCGCCTGAGCCGCCGGCGGTCGAGGAGGTCATCGATCTACCCTGGGAAGAGCCCGCTGCGCCGCCCGCCCCTGTCGCCGCTCCGGCCCCAGCCCCGGTAGTTACCGCGCAAAACGCCCAGCCCTCGTACGACGAGCCACCGTTCGACCCATCCGCCTACGCTTCGGCGGGTATGGAGCGTGACGACGAGCCGCCGATGGATGAGGACTATTACGGTGGCGAAAGTGACCCGGTAGGCTTCAGCTACCTGGACGAGCTGGCGGAACACGTTCAGGAAGATACCCCGGCAGTCGCACCCGAGCCGCTGCCAGCTGCCCGGCCGGCGACCGGCCTGGCCCTGCAATGGCTGGAATTGTTCCCACAGTTGCCTGTGTCCGGGATGACAGGCAACATCGCTGCAAACTGTACGCTCATGGCTGTCGACGGTGACGACTGGCTGCTGCACCTGGACCCTGGCCAGGGTGCGCTGTTCAATGCCACCCAGCAACGCCGGTTGAACGAGGCGCTCAACCAGCATCTGGGGCGCACCTTGAACCTGCGGATCGAACTGATCCGCCCCGAGCAGGAAACCCCGGCCCAGGCGGCCTCGCGCAAGCGTGCCGAGCGCCAGCAGGACGCCGTGCTGTCGATTGAGCAGGATCCGTTGATCCAGCAGATGATCAAGCAGTTCGGTGCCACGGTGCGACAGGATACTATTGAGCCTGTAGAAGCCCTGGTCAGCCAGGGCCAGTAATCGATAACCATGCGGCCGGCCCCTCGCCGGGCCGCATCACATGACCCAATCGAGGTATACCCCATGATGAAAGGTGGCATGGCCGGCCTGATGAAGCAGGCCCAGCAGATGCAGGAAAAGATGCAGAAGATGCAGGAAGAGCTGGCCAACGCCGAAGTCACCGGCCAGTCCGGTGGTGGCCTGGTGAGCGTGGTGATGACCGGCCGTCATGACGTCAAGCGTGTCAGCATCGACCAGAGCCTGATGTCGACCGACGAGGACGACAAGGAAGTCCTGGAAGACCTGATCGCCGCAGCGCTGAACGACGCCGTGCGCAAGATCGAGCAAAACAGCCAGGACAAGATGGGCAGCATGACTGCTGGCATGCAACTGCCGCCGGGCTTCAAGATGCCATTCTAAGGCATCGCGTTGCACAGAGCCGCCGCTGGGTAACCGCGGCGGCTTTTTTTTGCCCGTGCAAATGGCCCGCTCAAAGGGTCTACTGATTTGACGCCCCATGCCTGCGCTGGGTATAAACCGCCTCTCATTGATTTATCAGGCATTTCCCATGAGCTTCAGCCCCCTGATCCGCCAACTGATCGATGCCCTGCGCACCCTCCCGGGCGTCGGCCAGAAAACCGCCCAGCGCATGGCCCTGCAGCTGCTCGAGCGTGACCGCAGCGGCGGCCTGCGCCTGGCCCAGGCGTTGAGCCAGGCCATGGAAGGGGTAGGGCATTGCCGCCAGTGCCGCACCCTGACCGAGCAGGAGCTGTGCCCGCAGTGCAGTGACCCGCGCCGTGACGACACGCAGCTGTGCGTGGTGGAGGGGCCGATGGATGTCTATGCGGTGGAGCAGACCGGCTATCGCGGGCGTTACTTCGTGCTCAAGGGGCATTTGTCGCCGCTCGATGGCCTGGGGCCTGAGGCGATCGGAGTGCCGCAGCTGATGGCGCGGATCGAAGAGCAGGGCAGCTTTACCGAGGTGATCCTGGCGACCAACCCGACCGTGGAAGGTGAGGCGACGGCGCATTACATTGCCCAGTTGCTGAACGAGAAGGGGCTGGTGGCGTCACGGATTGCTCATGGTGTGCCGCTGGGCGGGGAGCTGGAGCTGGTAGACGGTGGCACCCTGGCCCATGCCTTTGCCGGGCGCAAGCCGATTTCGCTGTAATTTCGCGGGGCTGCGTCGCAGCCCATTCGCGGGCACGCCCGCTCCCACAGGTGCAGTGTTGCCCTCAGGCCTGCGGTAATCCTGTGGGAGCGGGCGAGCCCGCGAATGGGGCGCAAAGCGCCCCCAAATCAGAACCTCAGTATTCGCTCAGGGAAAACTCGGTCAGGCAGAAGGTCGGCACCCCGGCCGCCTGCAGCCGGCGCGAGCCCTCCAGCTCTGGCAGGTCGATGATCGCCGCCGCCTCGAACACCTGCGCCCCGGTACGACGCACCAGGTTGGCGGCCGCCAGCAGGGTGCCGCCGGTGGCAATCAGGTCATCGAAGATCAGCACCGAATCACCTTCGCACAGGCTGTCGGCATGCACTTCCAGGAACGCTTCGCCGTATTCGGTCTGGTAGCCCTCGCTCAATACGTCAGCCGGCAGCTTGCCCTGTTTGCGGAACAGGATCAGCGGCTTGTTCAGTTGGTGGGCGATGATCGAGCCGATCAGGAAGCCGCGTGCATCCATGGCGCCGATGTGGCTGAACTCAGCCTCGACATAACGCTCGATGAACTGGTCGGCCACGTAACGCAGCCCGCGCGGCGACTGGAACAGCGGGGTGATGTCGCGAAAGATCACGCCGGGCTTGGGGAAGTCCACTACCGGGCGGATCAGGGCTTTGAGGTCGAAGGCGTCGCTGTGCATTGTTGCGGGTATCCTGGGAAAACGAATGCCCAAGTATACCCGCTAAACGCTGGTCTCAGGCCTCCATTGCACCGCCGGCCAGCGCGCACAGCTGGATCGGGTCGAGGATGTGCACTTCCTTGCCTTCGGCGCGAATCAGGCCGTTCTGCTGGAAGCGGGTGAATACCCGCGACACGGTTTCCACCGCCAGGCCGAGGTAGTTGCCGATTTCGTTGCGCGACATGCTCAGGCGGAACTGGTTGGCCGAGTACCCGCGGGCGCGGAAGCGTGCGGACAGGTTGACCAGGAACGTTGCGATGCGTTCGTCGGCGGTCTTCTTCGACAACAACAGCATCATCTGCTGGTCGTCGCGAATTTCACGGCTCATCACCCGCATCAGCTGGCGACGCAGCTGCGGCAGTTGAACGGAGAGCTCATCGAGGCGCTCGAAGGGGATCTCGCAAACCGAGGTGGTTTCCTGGGCCTGGGCCGACACCGGGTAGGCCTCGGTGTCCATGCCGGACAGGCCGACCAGCTCGCTGGGCAGGTGGAAACCGGTGATCTGTTCTTCACCGCTGTCGCTCAGGCTGAAGGTCTTGAGGGCGCCGGAGCGTACGGCATAAACCGAGCCGAAATTGTCACCCTGGCGGAACAGAAACTCGCCTTTTTTCAGCGGGCGTCCGCGTTTGACGATCTCATCCAGTGCATCCATGTCTTCGAGGTTGAGCGAAAGAGGCAGGCACAGGGGGGCCAGGCTGCAGTCCTTGCAGTGGGCCTGGTTGTGGGCGCGCAGTTTGACTGGCTCGGACATTTGAATCGATCCTTGTGGGAAAACACACATAAGTCGTAAGGGTAACTCACGACCGAGGGTGTAGGCCAGCCTGCGCTACTTTGAAGCGAACTGGCGAAACCCCGGCGGAAAACTGCCGGGAGTCCTTGTCAGCCCATAGTGTGCCTGCCCTGGAGGGCTTGTCCATGTGGTCGATTGACTCCGTGATCAGATTACCCGTGAGAAGCGCTGGCGGTTGTGCATCGCCAGGTAGGCATCGAACACCATGCACACCGAGCGCGCCAGCAGGCGCCCGGCCGGAAGGATACGGATGCCCTTGTCGTCCAGGCTGATCAGGCCATCGCGCTGTAGAGCCTGCAGTTCTGGCCAGAGGTCGTCGAAATAGCCGCGAAAATCGATGGTAAAGGCTTCCTCGATCGGTGCGAAGTCCAGTTCGAAATGGCAGATCAGCTGCTGGATCACGGCCCGCCGCAGGCGGTCGTCGTGGTTGCAGACCAACCCGCGCTGGGTAGCCAGCTGGGCATTGGACAGGGTGTCCTGGTAGGTATTGAGGTCGCTGCTGTTCTGGCAGTAAAGGTCGCCAATCTGGCTGATCGCCGAAACGCCCAGGCCGATCAGGTCACAATGACCGTGGGTGGTGTAACCCTGGAAGTTGCGCTGCAGGGTGCCTTCTTCCTGGGCAATCGCCAGTTCGTCGTCGGGCAGGGCGAAGTGGTCCATGCCGATGTAGCGGTAGCCGGCGGCTGTCAGCTGTTCGATGGTGTTGCGCAGCATCTCGAGTTTGACTGACGGTGCCGGCAGGTCGTTGCCGTCGATGCGCCGCTGCGGCATGAAGCGCTCGGGCAGGTGGGCGTAGTTGAACACCGAAAGACGGTCGGGTTGCAGGCGGATCACCTCGTCGACGGTGCGGGCGAAGCCTTCCACGGTTTGTTTCGGCAAGCCGTAGATCAGGTCGAGGTTGACCGAGCGAAACTGCAGGGTGCGGGCGGCCTCGATCAGGGTGCGGGTCTGCTCCAGGCTCTGCAGGCGGTTGACCGCACGCTGAACGGCCGGGTCGAGGTCCTGCACGCCAAGGCTGACACGGTTGAAGCCCAGTTCGCGGAGCAGGCCCATGGTCGACCAGTCGGCTTCGCGCGGGTCGATCTCGATGCCATAGTCGCCGGAGTCGTCATCCAGCAGGTTGAAGTGCTGGCGCAGGGTGGCCATCAGCTGGCGCAGTTCGACGTGGCTGAGGAAGGTCGGCGTGCCGCCGCCGAAATGCAGCTGCTCAACACGCTGTTTAGGGGCCAGGTGGCAGGCGATCAGCTGGATCTCCTGCTCCAGGCGTTGCAGGTAAGGCGCAGCGCGGCCGCGGTCCTTGGTAATGACCTTGTTGCAGGCGCAGTAATAGCAGATGTTGGCGCAGAACGGCACGTGCACGTACAGCGACAGCGGGCGCACGGCCCGGCGGCTCTCGCGCAGGGCGTGGAGCAGGTCGAACGAACCTACCTCGCTGTGCAGTTGCACGGCGGTCGGGTAGGAGGTGTAGCGTGGGCCGGCGAGATCGTAGCGGCGGATCAGGTCGGCATCCCAGCTTAGGTCGGCGAGCATGTGGGAGTCCCCGGATGATGCAGCAGTGTCCGGAGTCTATGGCTGTCTGTAGGAATGTGTGTTGATTTGTATCAAGCGTCCATCAGTGGCCCATGAGCAAATGCTGGTGCGGGCCGGGCAAGGTCCAGATACCAAACAGCACCACCAATACACCACCGGCCACGCGCACACTACGCCGTCTCAACACGGCGTTTACCCGCTCCGCCGCCAAGCCGGTGGCGAGCAAGATGGGCCATGTGCCCAGCCCGAATGCCAGCATCAACGCTGCGCTGTAGCCGGCGTTGCCCTGGCTGGCCGCCCACAGCAAGGTGCTGTAGACCAAGCCGCACGGCAACCAGCCCCACAGTGCCCCCAACAGCAGTGCACGGGGCACGCTGGAGACCGGCATCAGGCGCGAAGCAGCTGGCTGGATGTGCCGCCACAGCCCACGGCCCAGTGCTTCGATACGGGTCAGGCCGCTCCACCAGCCGGCCAGGTACAGCCCCATGGCGATCAGCAGCAGCGCTGCCACCACGCGCAAGGCCATGGCCGCCGGGCTGCTGGCCAGTGCCCAGCCAGCCAGGCCGAGCAGCAGGCCGGCGCAGGCATAGCTGAGGATACGCCCCAGGTTGTAGGCCATCAGCAGGCGCAGGCGCCGGCCGCGTTGCTCGGGGGGAATGGCCAGGGTCAGTGCGCCCATCAGGCCGCCGCACATGCCCAGGCAGTGCCCGCCGCCGAGCAGGCCGAGCACCAGTGCCGAGCCGAGCAGGGGAAGCAGGTCAGGCACGGGGTGGTGTTTCCTTGTCGTCTGGCGTTGCGCTTTCTTCGGGTTTGACGGCCGCCTGGTGGCGCGGGTCCTGTTCATCGAACAGGATGCTGTGGGCCGGGCTTTCGAGGTCGTCGTACTGGCCGCTGTCCACCGCCCAGAAGAAGATGTAGACGGCCACGCCAACCAACAGCAGGGCAGCAGGGATCATCACATAGAGGGCGGGCATGGCGACTTCCTTCCGTAAGCGGCTGTGTCGTTCGCCGCCAGGCCTGCCACCGCCGGCAGGCGGGTCAGGCGCAGGGCATTGAGCACCACGATCAGCGAACTGACCGACATGCCGATGGCCGCCCAGACCGGGGTGATCCAGCCAAGCGCCGCGAACGGCAACATCAGGCCATTATACAGGGTTGCCCAGAGCAGGTTCTCGAGGATGTTGCGGCGGGTTCGGCGGGCCAGGTCGAAGGCCTGCACCAGTGCCTGCAGGCGGTTGGACAGCAGCACCGCATCGGCGCAGGTCTTGGCAAGGTCCGTGGCGCTGCCCATGGCGATGCTGATGTCGGCAGCTGCCAGCACCGGCACGTCGTTGACCCCGTCACCGAGCATCAGCACCTTGCGCCCGGAGGCCTGCAGTGCCTTGAGCCGATCGAGCTTGTCATCCGGGCGCAGGCCACCGATAGCCTGGTCGATGCCCAATTGGGCGGCCACCTCGGCAACCATCGGCGAGCTGTCACCGGACAGCAGCAGGGTACGCCAGCCTCTCGCCTGGCAGGCAGCGAGCAGGGCGGGGGCGTCCTCGCGCAGGCGATCATCGAGGCCGAACCAGGCGAGTGGCCCTTGGCGGTCGCCCAGTAGCAGCCATTGGCCACGCGGTTCCGGCACGCTGGGGATCTCGGCGCCGCTCAAGGCGCAGACGAACGTGGCCTGGCCGATGCGCAACGGTTGGCCGTCGACCCGGCCTTCAAGGCCGAGCCCGGCAACTGTCTGCACATCATCGGCGGCGGCGGCGGTGCGGCCGAAGGCGCGCGCAATCGGGTGCTCGGAGCGGTTTTCGAGGGCGGCGGCAAGGGCCAGGCAACGGTCGGCCGGCAGCGTTGCCAATGGGCGGATACTGCGCAGGGTCAGGCGGCCCTCGGTCAGGGTGCCAGTCTTGTCGAAAATCACCGTGTCGATCTGGTTCAGGCCCTCGAGTACATGGCCGCGGGTTACCAACAGGCCGAGCTTGTGCAGCGTTCCGGTGGCGGCAGTAAGCGCGGTCGGGGTGGCCAGCGAGAGCGCGCACGGGCAGGTCGCCACCAGCATGGCCAGGACGATCCAGAAGGCCCGCCCCGGGTCCAGGTACCACCACCACAGGCCGATGGCTGCAGCGGCCAGCAGCGAGAACAGCAGGAAATACTGCGAGGCGCGGTCGGCAATTTCCGCCAGCCGTGGCTTTTCCGTCTGTGCACGCTCAAGCAGGCGGACGATGGCCGACAGCCGCGAGTCATGGCCTAGCGCTTCGACCTCAACGTTCAGTGTGCTCTCGACGTTCAGCGTGCCGCCGGTGACGCGCTCGCCGACGCGCCGTGGTTGCGGCAGGTACTCGCCGGTCAGCAGCGATTCGTCGACGCTTGAGCGGCCGGCGACGATGCGCCCATCGGCCGGGATCACTGCGCCGGGCAACACCTGCACGGTGTCGCCATGCTGCAATTCGCCGAGCAGGATGCGTTCGGCCTGCCCGCAGCTGTCCAGGCGCAGGCACGAGGCCGGTAGCAGGTTGACCAGCTGCGCGGTGGCTGCGGCCGTGCGCTCGCGGGCGCGGCGCTCGAGGTAGCGGCCGGTAAGCAGGAACAGTGCGAACATGCCGACGGTATCGAAATACAACTCGCCGCTGCCGGTCACGGCCGTCCAGATACCCGCGCCGAAGGCCAGGCCGATAGCCAGCGACACCGACACGTCCATGGTCAGGTGGCGGGTGCGCAGGTCGCGCGCGGCGCCTTTGAAGAATGGCGCGCAGCTATAGAACACGATGGGAATGGTGAGGAACAGTGCAACCCAGCGCAGGATGGTGTGCATTTCCGGCGACAGGTCGATGTTGAACTCCGGCCAGGTGGCCATGGTTGCCATCATCGCCTGGAACCACAGCAGGCCGGCCACGCCCAGCCGGCGCAGGGCGCTGCGGTTGTCCATGGCAAGCTGTTCGGCGGCCTGGTCGGGCTGGTACGGGTGGGCGGCGTAGCCGATCTGGCGCAGTTCGGCGAGCAGCCGCGACAGCGGCAGCTGGTGGTCGTCCCAGTTGAGCAGCAGGCGGTGGTTGGACAGGTTCAGGCGGGCTTCGGCGACGCCGGGCAGATTGCGCAGGTGCTTTTCGATCAGCCAGCCGCAGGCGGCGCAACTGATGCCTTCGACCAGCAAGGTCGCCTCGGCCAGGTCGCCCGTATGGCGGACGAAATGCTGCTGCACATCGCTGCGGTCGTACAGGGCCAGCTCATCTTGCAGTTGCTTCGGCAGTGCCTCGGGGTTGGCGCTGCTGTCGCTGCGGTGTTGGTAATAGTGTGCAAGGCCGCTGGCGACGATCGACTCGGCCACCGCCTGACAGCCGGGGCAGCAGAACTGCCGGGGCTCGCCGAGGACCACGGCGGTGAAGCGGCTGCCGGCGGGGACGGGCAGGGCGCAGTGGTAGCAGGGGGTGGGTTGGGTCATAAGGCGAACACGGCTGGTGGGGCAGATGATATACCCTGTGGGAGCGGGCTTGCCCGCGAATGCGGTTGATCAGGCAATGATGTTTTCAGGTCTGGCGCATTCGCGGGCAAGCCCGCTCCCACAGGGAATGATGATGTGGCTATTGCTGGTGTTCGGCTCCCTGGAGCGCTTCATCGCCTAGCTGCAAGGTCACGCCATGCTCGACCTTCTCTTCCTCGAACAACCGCCATACATGTTCATCCTGGCTGCCCAGCAATTCGACGAACCGCCGCCCGTCGACCTTGTCTTCCAGCTGCCCTACGTAACGCCCGCTCGCTACCTTGCTGAGCAGCACCTTGCGGTCCTTGTCCGGCTGGGTCGGCGAAATCAGGTTGAGCTCCAGGCTTTGCGGGTCGCTGTTGCCGCTCAGGCGCACCTCCACCTCGCCGGTCAGCTCATCCAGGTGCACGCTGGCCTTGAGGTTGAGGGTCTGGGCCAGCAGCTCGCGGTCCAGCGAACGGTTGATGCCTTTGCCCGCTTCGTAGTAGTTGTCGTTGACCAGGTTGTCCGGGTTGCGTACGGCGATGCTGACCATGGTCAGGCTCAGGCACACCGAGGTGGTCAGGATGCCGATGATGATCCAGGGCCAGAGGTGCTTGTACCAAGGGCTGGCGGCGGTGGCGGCAGGCATTGTCAGTGTTCTCTCTGTCAGCGGATCTGTGGGCCGATGAAGCGGCTCTTGGCTTCAACCTTGGCAGCACTGTCGTCGGCGCTGTGGAGGATGAAGGTGATTTCGTTGGTGGTGGATGGCAGCTTCTCAGGCGCAATCGACAGCTGTACCGGCAGGCTGACGATATCGCCGGCGGCCACGCGGATCTCGCGCTGGCCTTCCAGGCGCAGGTCAGGCAGGCCGGTGGCGTCCAGCACGTAGACGTGGTCGCGCTGGTCCTTGTTCATGACCTTGAGGCTGTATACGTTCTCGATCCGGCCTTGGCCGTTCTCGCGGTACAGCACGCGGTCCTTGCTGACGTCGAAACCGACCAGCGAACGGGTGGCGAAAGCCGTGCCCAGGGCAATGATCATCACCAGCAGCACCACGGCATAGCCGATCAGGCGAGGGCGCAGCAGGTGGGTCTTCTGGCCCGAGAGGTTGTGCTCGGTGGTGTAGCTGATCAGGCCTTTGGGGTAGTTCATCTTGTCCATGATGCTGTCGCAGGCATCGATGCACGCCGCGCAGCCGATGCATTCGATCTGCAGGCCGTCGCGGATGTCGATGCCGGTGGGGCAGACCTGCACGCACAGGGTGCAGTCGATGCAGTCGCCCAGGCCCTTGGCCTTGTAGTCGATGCCTTTCTTGCGCGGGCCGCGGGTTTCGCCACGGCGCGGGTCGTAGGAGACGATCAGGGTGTCCTTGTCGAACATCACGCTCTGGAAGCGCGCATAGGGGCACATGTACACGCACACCTGCTCGCGCAGCCAGCCGGCGTTGCCGTAGGTGGCCAGGGTGAAGAAGCCGACCCAGAAGTAGGCCCAGCCATCGGCTTCGCCGGTGAAGAATTCGGTGAGCAGTTCGCGGATCGGCGAGAAGTAGCCGACGAAGGTCATGCCGGTGACGAAGCCGATCAGCAGCCACAGGCTGTGCTTGGCGAACTTGCGCAGGAACTTGTTGCCGCTCATGGGCGAGCGGTCGAGCTTCATGCGCTGGTTGCGGTCACCCTCGGTGACTTTTTCGCACCACATGAAGATCCACGTCCACACGCTTTGCGGGCAGGTGTAGCCGCACCACACGCGGCCGGCGAATACAGTGATGAAGAACAGGCCGAAGGCGGCGACGATGAGAATGCCTGACAGCAGGATGAAGTCCTGGGGCCAGATGGTGGCGCCGAAGATGTAGAACTTGCGTTCCGGCAGGTTCCACCACACGGCCTGGTGACCACCCCAGTTCAACCACACGGTGCCGAAATAGAGCAGGAACAGCACGGCCCCGCCGACCATCCGCAGCCTGCGGAAGATGCCGGTGAAGGCGCGGGTATAGATTTTTTCGCGAGAGGCGTAGAGGTCGACGGAATCCTTCCCTTTGTTGGCAGGCGGGGTGACGTCATGTACCGGAATTTGCTTGCTCATCATCAAGTCCCACGGCAGTGGAGAAACGCCGCGGCCAGTGCGTGCCGGCCGCGGTCTCGCGCATGCTGCTAGCGCTATGCGATCCATGATACGCCGCTGGTGGCGGTATGGGATCGCGCTGCGACCTTTAGTCGCGTTGGGTTCGTGGTATGAATCGTGATAGGGCGGGTGTCAATTGATCCAGGTCATCTTGTGCTGCTTTTGCCGGCCTCTTCGCGGGCTTGCCCGCTCCCACAGGGATCGCACGCAGCTGCAGGCTTGTGCTGTACCTGTGGGAGCGGGCAAGCCCGCGGACTGGCCTGGCCTGCCTTACTCGGCCTGTTGAGCCGCCTCCGGCTGGTGCGACAGGCTGTACACATAAGCTGCCAGCAAGTGCACCTTGTCATTGCCCTGCAGCTGTTCCTGCGCCGGCATCTGCCCCTGGCGGCCATAGCGAATGGTCTGCTGCAGCTGGGCAAAGCTCGAACCGTAGATGAACGCCTGCGGGTGGGTCAGGTTCGGCGCGCCCATGGCCGGGGTGCCCTTGCCCTCAGGCCCGTGGCAGGCCACGCAGTTGGCGGCGAACAGCTTCTGGCCGTTGTCGGCATCGGCCTTGGCGCCTTCCGGAAGGCTGCGGCCATCGAGCTTGCTGGTGACGAACGCGGCGACATCGGCAACGCCCTGTTCGCCCAGCACGTCACCCCAGGCTGGCATCACGCCGTGGCGGCCGCCCATGATGGTGGTCTTGATGGTTTCCGGCTCGCCGCCCCAGCGCCAGTCGTTGTCGGTCAGGTTGGGGAAGCCATAGGCGCCCTTGGCATCGGAGCCGTGGCACACCGAGCAGTTCGAGGCGAACAGGCGTGCGCCCATCTTCAGCGCTTGCGGGTCCTTGGCGACCTCTTCGATCGGCATCGCCGCGAACTTGGCGAAGATCGGCCCGAAGCGTGCGTTGGCCTTGGCCATTTCCTTTTCCCACTCGTGCACGCCGGTCCACCCCGGCTGGCCGTTGGAGAATTCGGTCTGCTTGTCGTTGTCCAGGTACGAATAGCCCGGCAGGATGCCTTTCCAGTTGCCCAGGCCCGGGTACAGCACCAGGTAGCCGAGGGCGAAGACGATGGTGCCGACGAAAAGCCAGAACCACCATTTCGGCAGCGGGTTGTCGTACTCCTCGATGCCATCGAAGGCATGCCCGACGGTTTCGTCGGTGACCTCTTCGCGCTGGCCCTTGCGGGTCGACAGCAGCAGCCAGGTCAGCGAGAAGATGGTGCCCAGGGTCAGGACGGTAACGTACAGACTCCAGAAGGTTGTCATTGTTGTTTGCTCCCAGAAGCTTTTGCTTGCTCGACGTGCTTGCTGGCCTCGGGATCATCCGCGAAGGGCAGCTGGGTCGCTTCGTCGAAGTCCTTCTTGCGCCGTGGGTTGAACACCCACAGCGCCAGGCCCACGAAGGCCACCATCACCACGACGGTGCCCAGGCCGCGAATCATCCCGATATCCATCAGCGTCACCGTTTGCTTTTGATGATGGTGCCAAGACCCTGCAGGTACGCGACCAATGCGTCCATTTCGGTCTTGCCCTTGACCGCGTCGCGGGCGCCGGCGATGTCGGCGTCGCTGTAGGGCGTGCCCAAGGTACGCAGCACTTCCAGCTTCTTCGCGGTGTCCTTGCCATCGAGCTTGTTCTCGACCAGCCACGGGTAGGCCGGCATCTTCGATTCCGGCACCACGTTGCGCGGGTTGTATAGGTGCGCGCGGTGCCAGTCATCGGAGTAGCGGCCACCGACGCGGGCCAGGTCCGGGCCGGTGCGCTTGGAACCCCACAGGAACGGGTGGTCCCAGACGCTTTCGCCAGCGACCGAGTAGTGGCCATAGCGTTCGGTTTCGGCGCGGAACGGGCGGATCATCTGCGAGTGGCAGCCAACGCAGCCTTCACGGATGTAGATGTCGCGGCCTTCGACTTCCAGCGCGGTGCGCGGCTTCATGCCTTCGACCGGCTTGTTGGTGACGTCCTGGAAAAACAGCGGGACGATCTGGGTCAGGCCACCGACGCTCACGGCGATGACCATGAAGAAGGCCAGCAGGCCTATGTTCTTCTCGACGGCTTCATGCTTCATCAGTGCGCTCCCACGACGACGATCTTGGCGGCTTCCTCGGCCTGTACCGGGTTGGCGGCACGTACGGTACGCAACACGTTGTAGGCCATCAGCAGCATGCCGGTGGCGAAGAACGCACCGCCCAGGGCACGGACGATATAGCCAGGGTGGCTGGCCTGCAGGGCTTCGACGAACGAGTAGGTGAGCGTGCCGTCATCGTTGATGGCGCGCCACATCAGGCCCTGGGTGATGCCGTTGACCCACATCGAGGCGATGTACAGCACGGTACCGATGGTCGCCAGCCAGAAGTGCGCGTTGATCAGGCCGACGCTGTGCATCTGCTCGCGGCCGTAGAGTTTCGGGATCATGTGGTAGACCGCGCCGATCGAGATCATCGCCACCCAGCCGAGCGCACCGGCATGCACGTGGCCGATGGTCCAGTCGGTGTAGTGCGACAGCGAGTTGACGGTCTTGATGGCCATCATCGGGCCTTCGAAGGTGGACATGCCGTAGAACGCCAGCGACACCACCAAAAAGCGCAGGATCGGGTCGGTGCGCAGTTTGTGCCAGGCGCCCGACAGGGTCATCATGCCGTTGATCATGCCGCCCCAGCTCGGTGCCAGCAGGATGATCGACATCACCATGCCCAGCGATTGCGCCCAGTCCGGCAGCGCGGTGTAGTGCAGGTGGTGCGGGCCCGCCCAGATGTACAGGGTGATCAGTGCCCAGAAGTGGACGATCGACAGGCGATAGGAGTAGATCGGCCGTTCAGCCTGCTTGGGCACGAAGTAGTACATCATCCCGAGGAAGCCGGTGGTGAGGAAGAAGCCCACCGCGTTGTGGCCGTACCACCACTGGATCATCGCGTCGGTGGCACCGGCATAGGCCGAGTACGACTTGAACAGGCTCACCGGCAGCGAGACATGGTTGACGATGTGCAGCATCGCGGTGACCACGATGAAGGCGCCGTAGAACCAGTTGCCGACATAGATGTGCTTGGTCTTGCGCTTGACGATGGTGCCGAAGAACACCAGCCCGTAGGTGACCCAGACGATGGCCAGGAGGATCGCCAGCGGCCATTCGAGCTCGGCGTATTCCTTGGTGGTGGTGAAGCCCATCGGCAGGGTGATCAGCGCGCCGACGATCACCGCCTGCCAACCCCAGAAGGTGAAGGCGGCCATGCTGTCGGAGATCAGCCGGGTCTGGCAGGTCCGCTGCACCACGTAGTAACTGGTGCCGAACAGCGCACAGCCACCGAAGGCGAAGATGACCAGGTTGGTGTGCAGCGGGCGCAGGCGGCCGAAGCTGGTCCAGGGCAGGTCCAGGTTCAGTTGTGGCCACACCAGCTGCGAGGCGATGAAGACGCCCAGGCCCATGCCAAGGATCCCCCAGACCACCGTCATGATGGCGAACTGGCGGACGACCTTATAGTTATAAGCAGTCGGACTGATTGCTGTGCTCATGCTAAGGTTCCACGGTTTTGGTGTTCTTGTTGGTCGAAAAAATCGGCGCCAGTATCGATAACCGCGTGGGTTATGCAACGCAAGGATCCATGCGCCGACCCGTGTCCATGCCCTTTCGCCGGTGTCCCGCGGCGATAGGGTCGGGACGATTGTACACAAATAAATATTTGTAATGTGTACCGTTTTTCACCTTTTTCTGATCGATTGGTCAAGCTTTTTCTGCGGGCGGCATCAGGCTGTGCGCCGCGTCTGCTTCGGACCTTTCGGAGCGAAGCCGCTGTGGCAACAAGCTTAGTTCTGTTCGGAGGGGGTGCAAGGGAGGGGTGGAGCGGGGAGAGGGCCTGCTGTGCAGCCCCTTCGCGGGCTCGCCCGCTCCCACAGGTACGGCGCTGCCTTCAAGTGTGGCGCAGAACCTGTGGGAGCGGACGAGCCCGCGAAGGGGTGTTACTTGGCTGTCAGGTCTGGCGAAGCTTGATTCTGCGACAGGCTGTACACATAGGCTGCCAGCAAATGCACCTTGTCATTGCCCTGGATCTCCGCCTGGGCCGGCATCTGCCCCTGGCGCCCATAGCGAATGGTCTGCTGCAACTGGGCAAAGCTCGATCCATAGATGAACGCCTGCGGATGGGTCAGGTTCGGCGCGCCCATGGCTGGGGTGCCTTTGCCTTCAGGCCCGTGGCAGGCCACGCAGTTGCCGGCGAAGATTTCCTTGCCCTTGACCGGGTCGGCCTTGACCCCTTCCGGGAGGCTGCGGCCGTCGAGGTTGGTCAGCACGAAGGCGGCGACATCCGCCACACCCTGTTCGCCGATCACCTCGGCCCACGCCGGCATCACGCCATGGCGGCCATTCATGATCGAAGCCTTGATGGTCTCCGGCTCGCCGCCCCAGCGCCAGTCGTTGTCGGTCAGGTTGGGGAAGCCGTAGGCGCCCTTGGCATCCGAGCCGTGGCACACCGAGCAGTTGGAGGCGAACAGGCGGCTGCCCATTTTCAGCGCCTGTGGGTCCTTGGCAACTTCCTCGACCGGCATGGCCGCGTACTTGGCGAAGATCGGGCCGAACTTGGCGTCGGCCTTTTCCATCTCCTTCTGCCACTCGTTGGCACCGGTCCAGCCATTCTCGTAGCCCGGCAGGATGCCTTTCCAGTTGCCCAGGCCCGGGTACAGCACCAGGTAACCGGCACCGAACACCAGGGTGCCGACGAACAGCCAGAACCACCACTTGGGCAGCGGGTTGTCGTACTCCTCGATGCCGTCGAAGCTATGCCCCATGGTCTGGTCGGTGGTGCTGTTGCTCTGGCCCTTGCGGGTCGACAGCAACAGCCACGCCAGGCCGATCAGGCTACCAATGGTCAGTACGCTGATGTAGGTACTCCAGAAGGTGGTCATTGCGCTTTGCTCCTCACAGCCGCAGTCATGGCAGCAGGTTCCTGCCCGGCGGGGGGCAGGCGGTCGTCGACGAAGGGCAGCAGGCGCGCTTCGGCGAAATCATGGTCGCGGCGTCGGTTGAACACCCACAGTGAGAGGCCGATGAAGGCGATCATCACCACCAGGGTGCCCAGGCCACGGATCATGCCGATGTCCATTTCCATGGTGGTTTACCTCTTGTTCTTGATGGCGGTGCCAAGCACCTGCAGGTAGGCGACCAGCGCGTCCATCTCGGTCTTGCCCTTGACCGCGTCACGGGCGCCGGCAATGTCCTCGTCGGTATACGGCACGCCCAGGGTGCGCAGGGTGCGCATCTTGGTGTCGGTATGGCTGTTGTCGACCTTTTCGGCGACCAGCCACGGGTAGGACGGCATCTTCGATTCCGGCACCACGTTGCGCGGGTTGTACAGGTGCGCGCGGTGCCAGTCATCGGAGTAGCGGCCACCGACGCGGGCCAGGTCCGGGCCGGTGCGCTTGGAGCCCCACAGGAACGGGTGGTCCCACACGCTTTCGCCAGCGACCGAGTAGTGGCCGTAGCGTTCGGTTTCGGCGCGGAACGGGCGGATCATCTGCGAGTGGCAGCCCACGCAGCCTTCACGGATGTAGATGTCGCGGCCTTCCAGTTGCAGTGCGGTGTAGGGCTTCATGCCTTCGACCGGCTTGTTGGTCACGTCCTGGAAGAACAGCGGGACGATCTGGGTCAGGCCGCCGATGCTCACGGCAAACACCATCAGCAAGGCCAGGAGGCCTACGTTTTTCTCGATGACTTCATGTTTCATCAGTCAGGTCTCCTCAAGCCAGCTGGGCATTCGCAGGGGCGGCGTCGAGCGCCGGCGAACGCACGGTGCGCCAGGTGTTCCAGGCCATCAGGAACATGCCGCTGAGGAAGATCGCGCCGCCGACGAAGCGCACGATGAAGCCTGGGTGGCTGGCCACCAGGGTTTCCACGAACGAGTAGGTGAGCGTGCCGTCGCTGTTGACTGCGCGCCACATCAGGCCTTGGGCGATGCCGTTGACCCACATCGAGGCGATGTACAGCACGGTGCCGATGGTCGCCAGCCAGAAGTGCGCGTTGATCAGGCCCAGGCTGTGCATCTGCTGCTTGCCGAACACTTTCGGGATGGTGTGGTACAGCGCGCCGATCGAAATCATCGCCACCCAGCCGAGAGCGCCGGCGTGCACGTGGCCGATGGTCCAGTCGGTGTAGTGGGACAAGGCGTTGACCGTCTTGATGGCCATCATCGGGCCTTCGAAGGTGGACATGCCGTAGAACGCCAGCGACACCACCAGGAAACGCAGGATCGGGTCGCTGCGCAGTTTGTGCCAGGCCCCCGACAGGGTCATCATGCCGTTGATCATGCCGCCCCAGCTCGGCGCCAGGAGGATCAGCGACATCACCATGCCCAGCGACTGCGCCCAGTCCGGCAGGGCGGTGTAGTGCAGGTGGTGGGGGCCTGCCCAGATGTACAGGGTGATCAGTGCCCAGAAGTGAACGATCGACAGGCGATAGGAATACACCGGGCGCTCGGCCTGCTTGGGCACGTAGTAGTACATCATCCCGAGGAAGCCGGCGGTGAGGAAGAAGCCTACCGCGTTGTGGCCGTACCACCATTGCACCATGGCGTCGGTGGCACCGGCGTAGACCGAGTACGACTTGGTCAGGCTGACCGGCAGTTCCAGGTTGTTGACGATGTGCAGCAGCGCCACGGTGAGGATGAAGGCGCCGAAGAACCAGTTGCCGACGTAGATGTGCTTGGTGGTGCGTTTCATCAGCGTGCCGAAGAACACGATGGCGTAGCTGACCCAGACGACGGTGATGAGGATGTCGATCGGCCATTCCAGCTCGGCGTACTCCTTGGAGCTGGTGTAGCCCAGCGGCAGGGTGATGGCCGCCAGCAGGATCACCAGCTGCCAGCCCCAGAAGCTGAACGCCGCCAGTTTTGGCGCGAACAGGGTGGTCTGGCAGGTGCGTTGCACCGAATAATAGGAGGTGGCGAACAGCGCGCAGCCGCCGAAGGCAAAGATCACCGCATTGGTATGCAGCGGTCGCAGGCGGCCGAAGCTGGTCCAGGGGAGGTCGAAGTTGAGGGAAGGCCAGGCGAGCTGGGCGGCGATGAAGACGCCGAGCCCCATCCCGACTATTCCCCACACCACCGTCATGATGGCGAATTGGCGGACCACCTTGTAGTTATAGGCGGTACTGCTGGTTGTGTTCATGTATGGGTTCCCATCCACGGTTATTGGCAGGCTTTACAGCGAGGCAAGCATGAGTAATGGGCAAAGTGCCGGTATTGACGGGGATCAATGGGCGCAAGTCGGAAATGTCCCAGGCTTGCGCTGCGATCCTCCGCGAAACGGGGGGGAAGGGCGTGCGTCCGCGTGCCTGATCCTGGCCCATGGCGCAGGTGCGCCGATGGACAGCGAGTTCATGACTGAGATGGCGCAAAGGCTGGCGGCGCTTGGGGTCGGGGTGGTTCGCTTCGAGTTCCCCTACATGGCCGAGCGGCGCAACGGCGGCGGCAAACGGCCGCCCAATCCGCAGAAGGTGCTGCTGGAATGCTGGCGCGAGGTGTACCGGCAGGTGCGACCTTTGGTCGCGGGCAGGTTGGCCATTGGCGGCAAGTCGATGGGGGGGCGCATGGCCAGTCTGCTGGCCGACGAACTGGAAGCGGATGCGCTGGTGTGCCTGGGGTATCCGTTCTATGCGGTGGGCAAGCCGGAGAAGCCCCGGGTCGAGCACCTGGCCGAGCTGAAGACACGCACGCTGATTGTTCAGGGGGAGCGCGATGCGCTGGGCAATCGGGAGGCGGTGCAGGGGTATGCGCTGTCACCGGCGATCGAGGTGAGCTGGCTGGTGGCGGGGGATCATGACCTGAAGCCGCTGAAGGCTTCGGGGTTCAGCCATGAGCAGCACTTGCAGGCGGCGGCGGAGCGGGTTGTGGCTTTTTTACAAAAATAGCGGTGGGATTTCGTACATTGATCGCCGCCGAATCTAATCAAATCCGGGCTTACTTGTAGGAAAAACTACCCTGCTATGTGGGAACCTTCCTAATCGCCTGCCTCGCATGGACTATCAACAAATTACAGGCCAATGTAAACGGAAATTCTTCTCCTTTCGGCGCCAAGTTGTCGCAGATGAGTTGGGAAATGCAGTTTCCGTTCAGGGGTCGTTATGTCTGAAACCGTACGCTTGATCTTCAACCATAGCCAACACATCCATGGTGATGCCTCTGCGGACTTCGTATGGGGTGATAACTGGGCTCATGCGTCTGTCCGCTTCCTGCGATGAAACCACCCTGGAACCACACCTGGCCCTGCTCGGGTGTGGCAAGCAGTACTGCATCTACCAGCCCCCGCCTGTTGGCAGAAGATGGTAGCGAGGGCTACTCGTTACGAGCTTGATTCACAGGCTCTCAAACTGAGGATGGAGTGAACATGGAGTCCACCAACGATAGCCAGGCAGAAGCACCGCCCGCAGAAGGGGTGACCAGTAGAGAGGGCACTGTAGTGGTTGCCTACCAGAAAGCCGCGCAGTGCTACTTCCGCCCCGACACCGAAGAGCTGGTATTCCTTGCCGGCATGGAGGCCGGCAGGTTTGAAACGCACTGGCGTGGCATGCAGGCCAGCATCAGCAACTTCCACGAGGCGCAAGCCAGGTATCAGGAAGTGCTTGAGGCCTACATGGCCGGTTCGCTGAAAGGCCTTTCGGCGCTGGCGCGGGACCAACACGAAATCGCAATTGCCGCTGCCGAAGACAATGTGGATGAACACCGCAAGGCGATACACGAGAAGCTGGGCACATTCTCGCAAAGCGGCATGGCCTACGAGGATGTGGTCGAACTGCTGCCGATCATAGGCCAGAACAGCAAGGGCAAGCGGGGCAAGAAGCCCATTCGCTATGCCTATGTCAAAAAGAGTTATTACGACGAAAACAAACAGGGAGGAAAGCTGAGCAGCAAGTCGCTCAAGGCCAAGGACAAGAAAACCGGCCAGCAAAGTTTTATCCGCAAGGACAAACGCGGCAATACCCGCATTGACACGCAGCTGTTACGGCAACAGTTGCAGAACCTGGAGTGGCCAAAGCTGAAGCTCGAGCTGGCCGACGTGCTGAAGTGGGCCGGTACTGACTTCAACCCGGAGGACTTGCAAAACGACCGCACGCTGTTCGACTGGGCGGAAAGCTGGAACGAAAGTGCAACGACCAGCGGCGCGGTGCTTGGTAGCGAGAATATCGATTTTTCGGCCGGTGCCCAGTTCATGCGCCTGGTTTCCAATGTGGGCGCCAGTGCCGATTTCGACCCCGCCAAGGGCCAGGCAGCGGTCAATGTCGGTGCCAAGGCCAGCTTCTCCATTGCCTCGGCAACGGTTGGCACTCAGGCCTACGTACCGGATCGCCTGGGCTGGTCGCTGGCCTATGCCCACGGTGATGGCCAAACCTTCGACATGGGCCGGATGCGCCTGTTGATCGAACCGGAGCTGACCGGCTTCATCGGCGGCTCGGTAGTGCTGGAAGGCCAGTTGCAGGTCGTGGTCAAAGGCGACAAACAGATGCTGGCCGGCCAACCGGGTGGGCGGCTGCCGCGCTTCGAAACGCGGCGCACCAAAGCAGCTGTGTTTCACCAGCAGATGGACGCCGAAGACGAGGGACTGAAGCTTACCGGTCAGGCATTTGCAGGGGCTCGGGCAGAGGGCAGCCTGAAAGGCAGCTTGCAGTGGTTGAAACCGGCGGGGCCGATCGACCCGGAGTACTGGACCGCGGGCATGCTGATGTCCAGTGGCGAGTTCACGGACTTTTGCACGATTGCGCCGAACATAGGCGGATTGGCAGGCGTTGGCGCGAGTGGAAAATTTCACTGCACGTTCATTAACGGCAAGTTTTGCTTTCATGTTGCTGCCAGCCTGTGTTGGGGCTACGGGGCCAAGGGCGGGCTTATTTTTGAGGTGGGTACTAATTCGATTGCGGAGTTTGGGGCGTGGTTGGTGTATCAGCTTCATCGATTGGATTATGGGTTCTTTTCTGTTGTCGATAAAGACGCGTTTGCTATCTATAGCAGGGCATGTGTGGTTGGGCTCATTGGTGTGGGTTTTGAACTTTACGCGCGCTATACGCAGTTTGGTAAAGACTTGTCGAAGGTGGCTGGTGATTTATCACATGCGTTGATTGAATTTGCTGGAAGTGCTAAAGGCCAGATTGCCGCATCTCGTCGGAGAAATATGTTGGCAAAAAATACTATTTCTCGTCGCTTTGAGTTGCTTACCTATACTCCGGAATCTAAAGGTATCTTGATTTATCTGCTGACTAGGCATGGCAAGCTGGATTATCAGGACCCGAATAATATGGGGGAGAATCTCGTGCCTGATTTCTTTCAGCAGCGAAAAGAAGCGGTGGTTTGGGTTTTGAGAAGTATTCAAACCCTTGTCGAGTGGCGAAAGGTGCTGTGCCGCGTAACAGTTGATGGTGGTAGCCAAGCCGGCGAGGGAGATGAGGCAATTGTAGAAAAACGGCAAGAACAGAGCTTGATAGAGTTCCTGCAAATTGGGTTCGATCGCGATGATGATCTTCGCAGGGCGAAGGACGAATTATACGCCATTCGAAAGGTTATAAGGTTGGGAAGCAGTTGGGGGTATGCGCTTACTATGAATAACACCGAATACTACAGGCTGAATTACGGTGATAACCCCAACTTCCCTGAGCGCTGTAGTTTTGGCCCTGGTTGCGGAGAATTTGATTTTAGGTGGGGGGAAGTATGAGGGCGTATCTGAATATTAGTCTAGTTTTGGTCGCTTCAGCTATTGGTGGGTGCGGCCAGGAAGTCAGCAGCAATGTAGCTAGTGCTCCGCAAGTGGATCCTGAAAGGGTTGAGGCTTTTGTTGAGAAGGTAGTCGAGCGGCTGGTGTACGTTGAAGGTGGCAAATACCTGATGGGGGATTTCGGTGCTGAGTATGGTTTGGAAAAAATTCAATATGATGCTGATGTGAACAGTAAGCCGCTTCATGAGGTAAAGCTTAGTAGTTTTTCCATGTCGAAGTTCAAGGTGACGAATGAGGAGTATGATTTTTACCTGCTGGCAAATCAGCTGCCTTTTGATGGTGTGGAGGATAAAATTGCAGAGTATACAAACTCCAAGCGCATGCGCAGTCATCCGCAGTTGCCTGCACATATCGACTGGTACGAGGCTGAAAAATACTGCAATTGGCTTGGCGTGGTCAGTGGTCTTCCATTCTCACTGCCCACTGAAGCCCAGTGGGAATACGCCGCTCGGAGCAGAGGGCAATTTATTGCCGTCGCCACGGATGATGGTACTTATAAGGTAACTGATGAGTTCTACAATCGCGATGGGAGTGGCGGTCCACGAGGTATTAATATTTCTACGATCAGAGATCGAGAGGAGTTTTCCAAGGCTATGGGATGGAAAGTTCAAAGTTTGACATCGCTCCCGGTTGATCGTTTTCCACCCAACCCTTTAGGGCTGTATGCAATGTCTGATAATGGATTTGAATGGGTGAGTGACTGGTATGATCCTGATTATTACCACACCTCTCCTGTCCTGAATCCACAGGGTCCACCTGCGCCCGTTTATAAAGGAGAAGATACGGATAATAAGTATGCCAAGGTCCTGCGGGGTGTTGATTACGCCAACGCGCAATGGGGTGGAGGCTTTAATGTTCGGCGCCGGTACAATCCACCTGATGCAATCACGAAAAATATGTTTATAGATAAAGATCGCCGTGTAATTACCGACAAAACTGCTCGCTGCGTTGTAAACAGCCCTGTTCCTGTTAGTCGAGGTTAGGTCGTCAGGCTTGCAGATGTTTCAGGACGAAAACGCGTAATATAAGTGATAAATGCGCCAAGGTGATGAGCGGTGTTGATTCCGCCAATGTAAAGTGGGGCAGGGTTTGATGCTCGGTGTCGGTATTGTACTCCAGGTGCAATGAGGCAGAGTTTTTAGCAGAAGAGAGATATTCTCGTGATTACCGATATAACTGCTCTTTGCGTCGTGAATACCCTGTGCCTGCCAGTCCAACATAAAACCCGAGTGGATGTGCAAACGTGCAGCTTGTCCAGGCGCACACGGTCGGTTTGTTGAGTTGCGGTATTTTATCAACAGTTGGAATCGCAGGCCGAGGCGCTGAGTCTTGCTGGTGAGGCTTTTGCTGGCGCTTGAATGTAAGGCATCCTGAAGGGTAATTCCAGTCAGTAAAGGCACATTGGGGCCGCTAGGCAGCCCCAAATTGCTTAACTGATTTACCTGAAGATAGTTAGCAGGGGTTGAAGCCGGCAGGGCCGATTGACCCTGAACACTCTCACCCTGCTTGGGCAGATTAGTCGCGGTACTCGCACAGGTAAGCGGTATCTACCTTCACCTGCAGCTGGAACTTGCTGTCGGCCGGCACGTTGAACTTGTCGCCAGCGTTGAAGGTTTCCCAGTTGTCGCTACCCGGCAGTTTCACGGTCAGGGCGCCGGACACCACATGCATGATCTCGCGCTTGGCGGTGCCGAACTCGTATTCGCCCGGGGCCATCACGCCCACAGTGGCAGGGCCTTCTTCGCCTGCGAAGGCGATCGACTTGACGGTGCCGTTGAAGTACTCGTTGACCTGGAACATGGGCGACTCCTGAACAATGGGGGTGAAAAAGGGCTGGCCAGTATGCCCAAGCCCATTCGCCCCGTCATCTGCTTTCAGGTGCCGTTCGCAGGCAGGCTCAAGGGCAGCAGGCGTGCGGTGTTGCGGGCATCCTCCAGGGCCCGGTGCTGCTGCCCGCAAAAGTGCATGCCCGCCAGTTGCAGCGCCCCATTGAGCCCGGCCGGGCGCTGCAGGTGGCGAGCCTTGGCGAAGCGCTGCTTGAGGTTGATGTGCGGCAGCTCGCGCAGCAGGCTGTCGACCTCATGCTGGCGCCATTCCTGCAACAGCTGTTGGCGGTCGTAGTCGCCCCAGCTGACCCAGGCCTGCAACTGCTCGCGGTGGTGCCCCAGCCAGCGCTCGAAACGCTCCCACACCTCCGGGAATGCTGCGGCGCTGTCGACACTGGCCTGGCTGATGTGCGTAAGCTCGCGGCAGAACGGTGTCAGCTGCGGCCGACGCCGGGGCCGCACGAAGCGCTGGAAGTGGTCCACTTCGCGGCCTTCGCGGGTCACCAGGCTGGCGCCGATTTCAATGATTTCCATCTCTGTGACCGGCCAGCCACCGTCATCGGTGGTGGCTTCCAGGTCGATCACCAACCAGTGGCCCATACCAGGCTCCCTCGCCATACGTGCCAAAGCAGCGTAGCCAATGTCTGGCCACACGGCATCCCCTGGCAAAATGCCCTCACTTTGGCATAACCGGCAGTTGTGCCTCGTCGGGAAAACGCCTAGCTTAAGCGCAACCTAGGTATGAACCGTAATGAGCGTCCGTTTTGACTCCAGCGTCCGGCCTGAAGTTGCTCTCCACCTTGATGATGCTGGCTGCGGCTTGGCTGGCGGCGCCGGCGTGGGCCGACGATGCCATTGAGGTGAAGATCGGCGCTGCGCATTTCCCGCCTTATACCGTGCGCCCCGAGCAAGGCGCCGATACCGGCTTGCTGCCCCATCTGGTGGAGGCCTTGAACCGCTTGCAACCGGACTATCACTTCGTCCTGGTGCCCACCTCTATCCAGCGGCGCTTTGGTGATTTCCAGCAAGGCCGCACAGACATGGCGATCTTCGAGAACCCCGAATGGGGCTGGCAGCAGATCCCTCACCAGACGGTGGACATGGGCCTGGAGGATGCCGAAGTGTTCGTCGCCAGGAAGACCAACGGCCGCGACCAGCATTATTTCGACAATCTGAGCGGCAAGCGTCTGGCGCTGTTCAACGGCTATCACTACGCATTTGCCAACTTCAATTCCGACCCCAACTATCTGCGCAAGGCCTACAACGCAACGCTGACCTATTCCCACGACAGCAACCTGCTGATGGTCCAGGCCGGCCGCTCCGACATTGCCCTGGTGACACGCTCCTACCTGAGCGACTTTCTGGCCCGCAACCCCGACAGCCTCGACCAGCTGGTCGCCTCCCAGCGCATCGACCAGGTCTACCACCACTATGCGTTGCTGCGTCCTGGTGCTCCGATCACTGATCAGAAGTTCGCCGAATTGCTGCGTCGTTTGCGCGACAGCGGCGAACTGACGCGCATCTTCCTGCCCTACCGGATCACCGTCGCCGCGCCGAACGACTAAATTCCCCGGTCATGGCCACGTCCTGACAAGTGAGCCTTTCTTTCGTTATTTCGTGAGCCAAGACCATGCCGTTCGATGCCGCTTCGCAGCCCCTGTACCTCCCACGCTGGCGCAGCCTCGATGCCGAGGAGGATGACTGCCGGTTGAGCCTGTCCCTTGAAGGGCGCCCATTGATCCAGCTGCGTCTGGAGCCGGGTGATCCGCTGCACGTGCATGTGCAGAGCCTGTGTCCGGAGCGCCCACAGCAGGCGTTATGGGCTGCCAGCTATTGGCTGTTGTCGCGCGATCCGGCTCGCCAGCGCCTGGCTGTACATTTGCCCACGAGTATTGCGCAAGCTTTGGCCAGCGGCTTGCTGGTGGCCGGCGAAGTCGCCGGCGTCTACTTGTGCGAGCGCGCCTTGTTCTGGCAGTTGCCGCAGCCATGGCTGGGTAGTTCGAGCGGCGATGTCTACCCGCAGCAGATGCAGTTCAGCAACGGCAAGCGCCACCCGCGCCGGGCACCCAAGCCGCGTGGCGAGGTGTATCGCCGCTTCGATGCGCGGCTGGGTGCCTGGGTGTCGTTGCGCACCCTGGAAGTCGACCAGGACCTCGAACGCTTCAACCGCTGGCAGAACAACCCGCGGGTGGAAAAATTCTGGCAGGAGGCGGGCTCGTTGGAGCAGCACCGCGAATACCTGACGAAGCTTGAGGCCGACCCGCATACCCTGACCCTGATCGGCTGCTTCGATGACCAGCCGTTCGCCTACTTCGAAGCGTACTGGGCCAAGGAGGATCGCATTGCGCCGTTCTATCCGGCCGATGATTACGACCGTGGCATCCACATGCTGGTGGGTGAAGAGGCGCACCGGGGCCCGCACAAGGTCGCCAGCTGGCTTTCGGCGCTGGTGCACTACCTGTTCCTGGACGACCCGCGCACCCAGCGGGTGGTGGCTGAGCCCCGTGCCGACAACGGCAAGATGATCGGCTACATGCACGATCAGTGCTTCCATTGCGACAAGGAATTCGACTTCCCGCACAAGCGCGCGGCGCTGATGATTCTGGGGCGGGAGCGGTTCTTCGATCGCTGCAAACTGGTTTGAGATCGCCGGGGCCGCTTTGCGGCCCTTTCGCGACACAAGGCCGCTCCTACAGAAATGCGCGATTCCTGTAGGAGCGGCCTTGTGTCGCGAAAGGGGTGCGAAGCGCCCCCGGCAATCCCAAACAGTACTCAGGCCTGCCGGCTGGCCGTCTTGCGGCAGTGCACCAGGGCATCGCGGATCATGAAGTTGACCAGGGTCGGTGAAACCCCCAGTTCCTTGGCAATGTCCTTCTGCGGCACGCCGTGCAGGCGGTACATCTCGAAGGCATAGCGGGTGCGCTGGGGCAGTTCGTTGAGTGCCTCGGCGATGTGTTCGAGCGCCGCCAGGTTGATGTGCGTGGCTTCGGGCGAAGCGTTCGGGATGACCACGTTCAGGCCTTCCTCTTCGCTGCCGGAGTACTTCAGCTCCATCGCCTGCTTGCGGTAGTGGTCGATGGCCAGGTTGCGCACGATCTGGAACAGGTAGCTGAGCTGCGCCTTGAACGACGAGGTGATCTGCGGGGCGGCGCTGAGCCGGAAGAAGGCATCCTGCACCACGTCCTCGGCGCGCGAGCGGCAGCCGGTGATGCGCGCCGCAATCTTGACCAGGATGCTGCGGTTGTCGACGAATGCCTGGAGTAATGGTGAATCGCACTTACTTGTGGATAGTTGTTCCGCCATGGAAATCACCTTGTCTCGAAGGGGGGAGGGAGCACCCCTTGAGGGGAAGCTTCCTACGACGTGCGACAAGCTATTCATAATGATAATGATTGTCAAATACGAAAGTTAATGAGTTTCTATTCGTTTCAGTTCTAAAGCGAGCGACGTGATGCAGTTCACCTTGTACCCCCGCTGACGCTGCTAATTTCCCGCCGCGCCCATCCGTTCCCCTGTGTACATCCGGCCGCTGCCCGCCAACTTCGTGCGCTGCAGCCAGCCCGACTTAACCAGACACTGGCAGGAACCCCCCATGACGGACGCCTTCGAACTCCCGCTCTCGCTGGTCCAGGCCCTGGCGCAACGCGCTGCGCAGACCCCGGACCGCATCGCCCTGCGCTTTCTGGCCGATGCCCCTGGCGAGCAGGCCGTGCTCAGCTATCGCGACCTGGATGCCCGTGCGCGCACCATCGCTGCGGCGCTGCAGGCCCGCGCCAGGGTCGGCGAGCGGGCGGTGCTGCTGTTCCCCAGTGGCCCGGACTACGTGGCGGCGTTCTTCGGTTGCCTGTACGCCGGGGTCATTGCCGTGCCGGCCTATCCTCCGGAGTCGTCACGCCGCCATCACCAGGAGCGCCTGCTGTCGATCATCGACGACGCCGAACCGCGCCTGCTGCTGACCGTTGGTGCGCTGCACGGCAGCCTGCAGGATCTCGAAGCTCTGAGCGGCGACAACGCGCCGGAATTGCTCGCGGTAGATGCGCTTGACCCGGCGCTGGCCGAGCGATGGTACGCGCCGGTATTGAGCGCGAGCGACATCGCCTTCCTGCAGTACACTTCCGGTTCCACCGCCCTGCCCAAGGGCGTGCAGGTCAGCCACGGCAATTTGGTGGCCAATGAGCAATTGATCCGCGCAGGCTTCGGCATCGACCTCAACCCGGACGATGTGATCGTCAGTTGGCTGCCGCTGTACCACGACATGGGTTTGATCGGCGGGCTGCTGCAGCCGATCTTCAGTGGCGTGCCGTGCGTGCTGATGTCGCCGGGCTACTTCCTCGCTCGGCCGCTGCGCTGGCTGCAGGCGATCAGCGAGTATGGCGGCACCATCAGCGGCGGGCCGGATTTCGCCTACCGGCTGTGCAGCGAACGGGTCAGCGAGGCGGCCCTGGCAGGCCTCGACCTGAGCCGCTGGCGCGTGGCCTATTCCGGCTCCGAGCCGATTCGCCAGGACAGCCTCGCCACCTTTGCCGACACGTTCGCCGCCTGCGGCTTCCAGCCGAGCAGCTTCTTTGCCAGCTATGGCCTGGCCGAAGCCACCTTGTTCGTCAGCGGCAGCCGCCGTGGCCAAGGCATCGGTGCGCTGGAGCTGGACGCCGAAGCCTTCGCTGCCAACCGTGTCGAAGCCGGCCAGGGCAGTGTGCTGATGAGCTGCGGCTACCCGCAGCCTGGCCATGCGGTGCGTATCGTCGAGCCTCAGCGCCTGGAGGTGTTGGGCGACAATCAGGTAGGCGAAATCTGGGCCAGCGGCCCGAGCATCGCCCTGGGTTACTGGCGCAACCCAGAAGCCACTGCGCGCACCTTCGTCGAAATGGACGGCCAGACCTGGCTGCGCACCGGCGACCTGGGCTTCATGCGCGACGGCGAAGTATTCGTCACCGGGCGTCTGAAGGACATGCTGATAGTTCGCGGCCAGAACCTTTACCCGCAAGACCTGGAAAAGACCCTGGAACGCGAGGTCGAAGGGCTGCGCAAGGGGCGGGTAGCCGTGTTCGCGGTCGACGATCAGGGCGAGGAGGGCATCGGCGTGGCGGTGGAAATCAGCCGCAACGTGCAGAAGGCAGTCAAACCCGAGGCGCTGATCAAGGCCCTGCGCCAGGTGGTCGCCGATGCCTGTCGCCAGGCGCCGGCCGTGGTCCTGCTGCTCAATCCGGGTGCATTGCCGAAGACCTCCAGCGGCAAGCTGCAGCGTTCGGCCTGCCGCCTGCGCATGGATGATGGCAGCCTGGATTGCTATGCGCGTTTCCCGCGGGCCGCCACCCCGGTTGCAGGCACAGCAAGCGACGATGACCTGCAGGCACGTATCGCCGGTATCTGGCGCGAAATACTCAAGGTCGAGGCGATTGCCGCTGACGATCACTTCTTGCTGCTGGGCGGCAACTCCATCGCCGCCACCCAGGTCACTGCACGGCTGGCCGAGGAGCTAGGTATCCCGCTGAGCCTGCGCACCCTGTTCGAGACGCCAACGCTGGCCGAGTACTGCGCTGAGGTGGCCACCATGCTGGCTGATGGTGCTGGTGGGCCCACCGCTATCACGGCGCTGGCGCGTGGCCAGGCCTTGCCGCAGTCGCTGGCACAGAACCGCCTGTGGCTGACCTGGCAGCTTGAGCCGCAGTCTGCGGCCTACAACATTCCTGCCGGCCTGCACCTGCGCGGCGAGCTGGACGAAGCCGCACTTGAAGCCGCGTTCCAGGCGCTGGTCGCGCGCCACGAATCGCTGCGCACAGTGTTCAGCGAAGCCGACGGGCAGGCCTTGCAGCGTGTCCTGCCGGAGCAGCCGTTCACCCTTCGGCGCCTGGGCCTGGAAGGGCTGGCGCCCGAGCATGTGGTGTCACGCCGCGAGCAAGAGGCGCAGCAGCCATTCGACCTGACCCAAGGCCCATTGCTGCGCGTGACCCTGGTGCGCCTTGCTGACGAAGACCATCAGCTGTGGGTGACCTTGCACCACATCGTCGCCGATGGCTGGTCGCTGAATGTCCTGCTCGACGAATTCGCCAAACTGTACGCCGCCCGTTGCCAGGGCCTGGACGCCCAGCTGCCGGCGCTGACATTGGGTTACGCCGACTACGGCAGCTGGCAGCGGCAGTGGCTGGCCGAGGGCGAAAGCGCACGTCAGCTGGCGTACTGGAAAGCCGCATTGGGCGACGCCTTGCCAGTGCTCGACCTGTACCCGGACCAGCCGCGCTCCAGCCAGCAGCACAACCGCGCTGCCCGCGTGAGCGTGAAAGTGCCGGCCAGGCTGACCGACGCCCTCAAGGCCCTGGCCCGCGAACAGCAGGCCAGCCTGTTCATGGTCCTGCTGGCCGCCTGGCAAGGGCTGCTGCACCGCTATACCGGCCAGGGCGACATCCGCGTCGGCGTACCCAACGCCAACCGCCCGCGCCAGGAAACCCAAGGAATGGTCGGCTTCTTCATCAACACCCTGGTGCTGCGTGCGCAGCTGGATGGCCGCCTGCCGTTCGCCCGGTTGCTGGCCCAGGTGCGCGGCGCGACCCTCGACGCCCAGGCCAACCAGGACCTGCCGTTCGAGCAATTGCTCGAAGCCCTGCCCGACGCTCGCCAGCAGGGCCTGTTCCAGGTCATGTTCAACCACCAGCAGCGTGACCTGTCAGCGTTGCGCCGCCTGCCGGGTTTGCTCGCCGAAGAACTGCCGTGGCACAGCCGCGAAGCCAAGTTCGACCTGCAACTGCACAGCGAAGAAGACCACCAGGGCCGCCTGAGCCTGGCCTTCGACTACGCTGCCGAGCTGTTCGATGTCAGCACCGTCAAGCGTCTTGCCCAGCACCTGCTGGCACTGCTCGAGCAAGTCTGCGCGCAACCGCTACTGCCGCTGGGCGATGTGCAACTGCTGGACGAGCAGGGGCGTGAACAACTGCTGGCCTGGGGTGAGGCGCCTATGCCAGCCGCGCAGCGCTTGCTGGTCGAGCAGCTCAACGAGCAGGCGCGCCTGACTCCGGAACGTACCGCCCTGGTCTGGGACGGTGGCAGCCTCGGCTATGCCGAACTGCATCAGCAGGCCAACCGGCTGGCGCACTATCTGCGCGACAAAGGCGTCGGCCCCGACACGTGTGTAGCCATCGCGCTGGAGCGTTCGCCGCAGCTGCTGGTCGGCCTGCTGGCGATCCTCAAGGCGGGCGGCGCCTATGTGCCGCTGGACGTCGACTACCCGGCCGAGCGCCTGGCCTACATGCTCGGCGATTGCCAGGCTAGCCTGCTGCTCAGCCACAGCAGCCTGCTGGGTACGTTGCCGCAGGTCGATGGCGTCAGCGCCATCGCCGTTGATCAACTGCACCTCGACAGCTGGCCCAGCCAGGCACCGGGCCTGCACTTGCATGGCGACAACCTGGCCTACGTGATCTACACCTCCGGTTCTACCGGCCAGCCGAAGGGCGTGGGCAATACCCATGCGGCGCTGGCCGAGCGCCTGCAGTGGATGCAGGCCCGCTATGCGCTGGATGAAAGCGATGTGCTGATGCAAAAGGCACCGATCAGCTTCGACGTCTCGGTGTGGGAGTGCTTCTGGCCGCTGATCACTGGCTGCAAACTGGTCCTGGCCGGCCCTGCCGAGCACCGCGACCCGCAGCGCATTGCCACGCTGGTGCAGCAGCATGGCGTGACCACGCTGCACTTCGTACCGCCGCTGCTGCAGGTGTTCGTGCAAGAGCCACTGGCCGCCGGCTGCAACAGCCTGCCCCGGGTGTTTTCCGGTGGTGAAGCGCTGCCTGCGCAGTTGCGTGACCGTGTGCTGCAGCTGTTGCCACAGGTGCAGTTGCACAATCGCTACGGCCCGACCGAAACCGCCATCAACGTCACACACTGGCATTGCCAGGCAGCCGATGGCGAGCGTTCGCCGATCGGCCGCCCGCTGGGTAACGTCCTCTGTCGGGTGCTGGACGATGAACTCGAACTGGCTGCGCCTGGCGTGCCGGGCGAGCTGTATCTGGGCGGTGCCGGCCTGGCCCGCGGTTACCTGGGCCGCCCGGGCCTGACTGCCGAACGTTTCGTGCCCCAGGCTGGCGGCAACGGCGCGCGCCTGTACCGCAGCGGTGACCGTGCCCGCTGGCAGGTGCAAAGCGAGGCTCTGGAATACCTCGGTCGCCTCGATCAGCAGGTCAAGGTGCGTGGCTTCCGCGTCGAGCCTGAAGAAGTGCAGGCGTGCCTGTTGGCTCAGGCGGGTGTCGAACAGGCGCTGGTGCTGATTCAGCAGGACGCGGTCGGTGCGCAACTGGTGGGTTACTACAGCGGAAACGCAACGGCCGAGGTGTTGCTGGCCACACTGGCAAGGCAATTGCCGGCATACATGGTGCCGGCTCAGTTGATCGGTCTGGAGCACTTGCCGCTGGGCCCGAGTGGCAAGGTCGACCGCAAGGCACTGCCTGCACCGGTCTGGCAGCAGCGCGCCCATGTCGAGCCGCAGACCGCATTGCAGCAGCAGGTAGCGGCCATCTGGCGCGAGGTGCTTAACCTGCCGCAGGTCGGCCTGCACGACGATTTCTTCGCCCTCGGCGGCCATTCGCTGCTGGCCACCCAGATCGTCTCGCGTACCCGTCAGGTGTGTGATGTCGAGCTGCCGCTCAAGACGCTGTTCGAGGCCAGCGAGCTGGTTGCGTTCTGCGAGGTAATTGCCCAGGTCCGCGCTGCCGGTGCGCGCAACCAGCAAGGTGCAATCGCCCGGGTCGACCGCCGCCAGGCCGTGCCGCTGTCCTACTCGCAGCAGCGCATGTGGTTCCTCTGGCAGATGGAGCCGGGCAGCCCGGCCTACAACGTTGGCGGCATGGCGCGTCTACGCGGGGCGCTGCATGTGGATGCCTTCGAACGCGCCCTGCAGGCGCTGATCGTGCGCCACGAGACCCTGCGCACCACCTTCCCCAGCATCGATGGCGTGCCATACCAGTGCGTGGCCGACGACAGCGGGCTGCAACTGGACTGGCAGGACTTCACGGCCTTGCCAGCCGACATCCGTCAGCAGCGCCTGCAACAACTGGCTGACGAGCAGGCCCACCAGCCATTCGACCTGGAGCGCGGGCCGCTGCTGCGCGCCTGTCTGGCCAAGACCGAGGACCGTGAACACTACTTCGTGCTGACCCTGCACCACATCGTCACCGAAGGCTGGGCCATGGACATCTTCGCCCGCGAACTGGGCGAGCTCTATGAAGCCTTCGTCGATGAGCGCGAGTCGCCACTGGTGCCGCTGCCGGTGCAGTACCTGGACTACAGCGTGTGGCAGCGGCAATGGCTGGAAGGCGGTGAAGGCGCACGCCAGCTTGCCTACTGGAAAGACCGCCTCGGCGATGAGCACCCGGTACTGGCGCTGCCCGCCGACCGCCCGCGCCCTGCCGTGCAGAGCCACCGTGGCGAGCTCTACCGCTTCGAACTCGACCCGGCACTGGTCGCCCGCGTGCACGCCTTCAACAAGCAGCGTGGCCTGACCCTGTTCATGACCATGACCGCCACCCTGGCCACGTTGCTGCACCGCTACAGCGGCCAGCGAGACCTGCGCATCGGCGCGCCGGTGGCAAACCGTATCCGCCCGGAAAGCGAAGGCCTGATCGGCGCTTTCCTCAATACCCAGGTGCTACGTTGCGAGCTGGACGGGCAAATGACCGCCGCCGCCTTGCTCGAGCAGGTCCGCCAGGCCGCCATCGAAGGCCAGTCGCACCAGGACCTGCCGTTCGACCAGTTGGTCGAGGCCCTGCAGCCGCCGCGCAGTAGCGCCTACAACCCGCTGTTCCAGGTGATGTGCAACGTGCAGCGCTGGGCCTTCCAGCAGAGCCGCACACTCGCGGGCATGCAGGTGGATTACCTGGTCAACGATGCCAGCGCCACCAAGTTCGACCTGTACCTGGAGGTCACCGACCTCGACGGCCGCCTGGGCTGCTGCCTGACCTACAGCCGCGACCTGTTCGACGAGCCGCGCATCGCACGCATGGCCGAGCACTGGCAGCAGCTGCTGGTCGGCCTGCTCGACAACCCGCAACAGCGCCTGTGCGAGCTGCCGATGCTGGCCACTGCCGAGCAGCAAATGCTGATTGGCCAGTTGCAGGGCGAGCAGGACTACGCCCTCGACCAGACGATTCACGGCTTGTTCGCCGCCCAGGCTGCGCGTACGCCAGATGCGGTTGCATTGACCTTCGCCGGCCTGCACATGACCTACGCTGAGCTCGACCAACAGGCCAATCGCCTGGCCCGTGCCCTGCGTGATCGCGGGGTCGGCCCGCAGGTGCGGGTGGGCCTGGCGCTGGAGCGCTCGCTGGAGATGGTGGTCGGCCTGCTGGCCATTCTCAAGGCCGGTGGCGCCTATGTGCCGCTCGACCCGGAATATCCGCTCGACCGCCTGCGCTACATGATCGAGGACAGCCGCATCGGCCTGCTGCTAAGCCAGCGGGCACTGCTCGAAAGCCTCGGTGGACTGCCCGGCGGGGTAGCTCGCTGGAGCCTGGAGGACGATGCCGCGAGCCTCTCGGCCTACAGCGATGCGCCTCTGCATGACTTAAACCTGCCGCAGCATCAGGCCTATTTGATCTACACCTCCGGCTCCACCGGCAAGCCCAAGGGCGTGGTGGTCAGCCATGGCGAAATCGCCATGCACTGCCAGGCGGTGATCGACGCCTTCGGCATGCGCAGCGATGACTGCGAACTGCACTTCTACTCGATCAACTTCGACGCGGCCAGCGAGCGCTTGCTTGTGCCGCTGCTGTGCGGCGCCCGTGTGGTGCTGCGCGCCCAGGGCCAATGGGGCGTCGAGGACATCTGCCAGTTGGTGCGCGAGCAGCGGGTGAGCGTGCTCGGCTTCACCCCGAGCTATGGCAGCCAACTGGCCCAGCACCTGGCCGGGCAGGGTGAACAACTGCCGGTGCGGCTGGTGATCACCGGCGGCGAAGCGCTGACTGGCGAGCACCTGCAACGCATTCGCCAGGCCTTTGCCCCGCAGCAGTTCTTCAACGCTTACGGCCCCACCGAAACCGTGGTCATGCCGCTGGCCTGCCTGGCGCCGGAGGTGATGCCCGCCGACGCTGGCAGCGTGCCGATCGGCCGGGTGATCGGTGCCCGCACCGCCTACATCCTCGACGAGGACCTGGCCCTGCTGCCGCAAGGGGGTATTGGCGAGCTTTACGTCGGCGGTGCCGGCCTGGCCCAGGGTTACCACGACCGCCCGGGCCTCAGCGCCGAGCGCTTTGTCGCCGACCCGTTCAGCCGCGATGGCGGGCGCCTGTACCGCACCGGCGACCTCGTGCGCCTGCGTGCCGATGGCCTGGTGGAATACGTCGGCCGTGCCGACCAACAGGTGAAGATCCGCGGCTTCCGAATCGAGCTGGGCGAAATCGAAAGCCGCTTGCAGGAACATACCGATGTCGAGGAGGCCGTGGTGCTGGCCCTCGACCTGCCGGGTGGCAAGCAGCTTGTAGGTTACCTGGTGTGCAAGCAGGCCACTGCCGACAGCGAAGCGCAGGCCAGACTGCGCGAAGCGGTCAAGGCCGATGCGCGTCAGCACCTGCCGGATTACATGGTGCCCGCACACCTGGTGCTGCTTGAGCGCCTGCCGCTGATGGGCAACGGCAAGCTCGACCGTCACGCATTGCCAGCGCCGGATCTGGAGCAGGCCCGCCAGCATTACCAGGCGCCGGCCAATGAGCTGGAGGAGCAACTGGCGCACGTCTGGCGCGAAGTGCTCAACACGTCCCGCGTAGGTGTGCAGGACAACTTCTTCGAGCTGGGTGGCGACTCGATCCTGTCGATTCAGGTGGTCAGCCGTGCACGCCAGCTGGGCCTGCAGTTCACCCCGCGTGACCTGTTCCAGCACCAGACCATCCAGACCCTGGCTGCCGTGGTCAGCCGCAGTGCGGCGCCGAGCAGCATCGAGCAGGGCCCGCGCGAAGGGCGCAGCGGCCTCACGCCGATTCAGCACTGGTTCTTCGACAGTGACGTCGCCCAGCCGCAGCACTGGAACCAGGCGGTGCTGCTGGAGGCGCGCCAATCCTTGGACCGCGACACCCTGGAGCAGGCCCTGGCTGCGTTGGTTGCGCACCACGACAGCCTGCGTCTGCGCTTCACCCAGGGGCAGGCGGCCTTCGCGGCGGTGTCTGCCGAGCAGCTGCTGTGGACCGCCACGGTCGCCGACTTCGCCGACTGCCAGGCGCTGTATACCGACGTGCAGCGCAGCCTCGACCTGGAACGGGGCCCGCTGTTGCGCGCCTTGCTGGTCAGTGACGGGCAGGGCGCCCAGCGCCTGCTGCTGGCGATCCACCACCTGGTGGTCGACGGTGTGTCCTGGCGTGTGCTGCTCGAAGACCTGCAGGCGCTGTATCGCGGCCAGCCACTGGCGGCCAAGACCCACGCCATGGCCGACTGGGCTGCGCGCCTGGCCAGCTATGCCGGCAGCGATTCGCTGCGCGACGAGCTGGACTGGTGGCAAGGCCAGCTTGGCAGCGTGCGCCATGAGCTGCCGTGCGATCACCCGCAGGGTGGCAACCTGCACCGGCATGCCGACACCCTGGCCATCGGCCTGGACGCAGAACAGACCCGGCAGTTGCTGCAACAGGCACCGGCGGCCTACCACACCCAGGTCAACGACCTGCTGCTGACCGCGCTGGCCCGCACCCTGTGCCGCTGGAGCGGTGACCAGGAAGTGCTGGTGCAGCTCGAAGGCCACGGCCGTGACGGCCTGTTCGAGGACATGGACCTGACCCGCAGCGTCGGCTGGTTCACCAACGCCTACCCGCTGCGCCTGAACCCGCAGGCCGGCGAAGATGATGCTGCGCGTGCCACCTCGATCAAGTGCATCAAGGAACAGCTGCGGCAGGTGCCGCACAAGGGGCTGGGCTACGGCGTGCTGCGCTATCTGGGCGATGAGGTCAGCCGCGAAAGCATGGCGGCGCTGCCCCAGGCGCGCATCACCTTCAATTACCTGGGCCAGTTCGACCAGCAGTTCGACGAGGCCGCCTTGTTCCAGCCTTTGGATGCACCGGCAGGCCTTGCTCATGATCTGGATGCACCGCTGCCGAACTGGCTGAGCATCGACGGCCAGGTCTATGCCGGTGCCTTGCAACTGCGCTGGACCTACAGCCGTGAACGCTACGACGCGCGCACCATCGCGCAGATGGCCGAGGCCTATCGCCAGGAGCTGCTGGCACTGGTCAGCCACTGCCTGGCCGATGGCAACGGCAGCTTTACGCCCTCGGACTTCCCGTTGGCGCACCTGAGCCAGCAGCAGATCGACGCGCTGCCGGTGCCCGCCGCGCAGATCGAAGACGTCTACCCGCTGACGCCGATGCAGGAGGGCATGCTCTTGCACACCCTGCTTGAACCGGGCACCGGCCTGTACTACATGCAGGACCGCTACCGCATCAACAGCGCCCTCGACCCGCAACGTTTCGCCCAGGCCTGGCAGGCGGTGGTGGCGCGTCACGAAGCCCTGCGTGCATCGTTCAGCTGGAATGCTGGCGAGACGATGCTGCAGATCATCCACAAGCCGGGCAACACGTCGGTGGACTATCAGGACTGGCGCGGCCTTGATGAGGCGGCCCAGGAAGCGCGCCTGCAAGCCCTGCACAAACAGGAGCGGGAAGCGGGCTTTGCCCTGCTGCAGGAAGCGCCGTTCCACCTGCGCCTGGTGCGGGTCGATGACCAGCGCTACTGGTTCATGATGAGCAACCACCACATCCTCATCGATGCCTGGTGCCGCTCGCTGCTGATGAACGATTTCTTCGTGCTCTACCAGGCCCTCGGCGAAGGCCGCCAGGCCCAGTTGCCGGTGCCGCCGCGCTACCGCGACTACATCGGCTGGCTGCAACGCCAGGACATGGACGAAGCGCGCAACTGGTGGCAGGCCAACCTGGCCGGCTTCGAGCGCGCCACGGCCCTCCCCAGCGACCGCCCGCTGCGCAACGACCACGCCGGTGACGGCATGGTGGTGGGCGACTGCTACACCCGCCTGGAGGTGAGTGATGGCGTGCGCCTGCGCGAACTGGCTCAGGCCCATCAGCTGACCATCAACACCTTCGCCCAGGCGGCCTGGGCGCTGGTGTTGGCGCGCTACAGCGGTGACCGCGACGTGGCCTTCGGCGTTACCGTGGCTGGGCGCCCGGTGAGCCTGCCGCAGATGCAGCGCACGGTCGGCCTGTTCATCAACAGTATCGCCCTGCGCGTGCAACTGCCCGAGCCGGGCCAGCGCCGCAGCGTGCGCCAGTGGCTGCAGGGCGTGCTGGAGCGCAACATGGAGCTGCGCGAGTACGAGTACCTGCCGCTGGTGACGATCCAGGACTGCAGTGAACTGCCCAAGGGCCAGCCGCTGTTCAACAGCTTGTTCGTGTTCGAGAACGCCCCGGTGGAAACGGCGGTGCTCGACCATGCCCAGCACCTCAACGCCAGCTCCGATTCGGGCCGCACCCACACCAACTTCCCGTTGACGGCGGTGTGCTACCCGGGCGATGACCTGGGCCTGCACCTGTCATTCGACCAGCGCTACTTCGACTACCCGACCGTCGAGCGCCTGCTGGCCGAGTTCAAGCGCCTGCTGTTGGCGCTGGTGCAGGGCTTTGAAGGGGATGTGAGTGAATTGCCGTTGCTGGGCGAGGAGGAGCAGCGCTTCCTGCTCGACGACTGCAACCGCACCGGGCACGCCTACCCGCTGGAGCAGAGCTACGTGGCACTGTTCGAAGCGCAGGTGGCTGCCCACCCTGAGCGCACCGTTGCCCGCTGCTTCGATGCGTCTTATGACTACGCCGGGCTGAATCTCGCGGCCAACCGCCTGGGCCATGCCCTGGTTGGTGCGGGCGTGGCCATCGACCAGCCGGTTGCCCTGCTGGCCGAGCGGGGCTTGCCGCTGCTGGGCATGATCGTCGGCAGCTTCAAGGCCGGCGCCGGCTACCTGCCGCTGGACCCAGGCCTGCCGTCGGCGCGCCTGCAACGTATCGTCGAACTGAGCCGCACGCCAGTGCTGGTGTGCAGCGCAGCCTGCGCCGAGCAGGCGCGCCAGTTGCTGGATCAACTTGAGGGTGTGACGCGGCCGCAGCTGCTGGTGTGGGAAGAGGTGCAGGGCAGCAGCGTCGCCAGCCATAACCCAGGCATCCACAGCGGGCCGGACAACCTGGCCTACGTGATCTACACCTCCGGCTCCACCGGGCTGCCCAAGGGCGTGATGGTCGAGCAGCGCGGGATGCTCAACAACCAGCTGAGCAAGGTGCCGTACCTGGCCTTGAGCGAGCATGACGTGATCGCCCAGACCGCCTCGCAGAGCTTCGACATTTCGGTCTGGCAGTTCCTTGCCGCGCCGTTGTTCGGCGCCCGGGTGGAGATCGTGCCGAACGCCATCGCCCATGACCCGCAAGGTTTGCTGGCGCATGTGCAGGCCACCGGTATCACGGTGCTGGAAAGCGTGCCATCGCTGATCCAGGGCATGCTGGCCAACGATCATCAGGCGCTCGATGGCCTGCGCTGGATGCTGCCGACCGGCGAGGCGATGCCGCCGGAACTGGCTGCGCAATGGCTGCTGCGCTATCCGCAGATCGGCCTGGTCAATGCCTACGGGCCGGCGGAGTGCTCGGATGACGTGGCCTTCTTCCGCGTCGACATGGCCTCGACCCGTGGCAGCTACCTGCCGATTGGCACGCCGACCGACAACAACCGGCTGTACCTGTATGGCGAGGACCAGGCGCTGGTACCGCTGGGGGCGGTGGGTGAGTTGTGCGTGGCAGGTACTGGCGTCGGCCGTGGCTATGTCGGCGACCCGGTGCGCACGGCACTGGCGTTCATCCCGCACCCGCACGGAGCGCCAGGCGAACGCCTGTACCGTACCGGTGATCTGGCGCGGCAGCGCCCGGACGGGGTGTTCGAGTATGTCGGGCGTATCGACCATCAGGTGAAGATTCGCGGCTACCGTATCGAACTGGGCGAGATTGAGGCGCGTCTCCACGAGCAGGCCGAGCTACGCGATGCGGCGGTGGGGGTGCAGGAGGGTGCCAGTGGCAAGCATCTGGTTGGCTACCTGGTGGCACACCAGGGTGTACCCGCCGATGCCGCGCTGCTGGAGCAGGTCAAGCAGCGCTTGCGTGCGCAGCTTCCCGAGTACATGGTGCCGCTGCACTGGGGCTGGTTCGCCAGCCTGCCGCACAACGCCAACGGCAAGCTTGACCGCAAGGCATTGCCGGCCATCGAGATCGGCGGGCAGCACAGCCAGGCCTACCTGGCGCCGCGGGATGAGCTGGAAGCGGTGCTGGCGGCTATCTGGGCCGATGTACTCAAGGCCGAGCGGGTCGGGGTGCATGACAACTTCTTCGAACTGGGCGGGCATTCGCTGCTGGCCACGCAGATCGCGTCGCGGGTGCAGAAGCAGTTGCAGCTGAACGTGCCGCTGCGGGCGATGTTCGAGTGCAGCACGGTGGAGGCGTTGGCCGATTACGTGCGTGGGTTGCAGGGGAGCGTGGTGGATGAGGCGAAGGCTGATCGGCTTAGCGACCTGATGGCTGAGCTTGAAGGGCTTTAAGTTGATTGGCTAGCCTGTGCTGGCCTCTTCGCGGGCACGCCCGCTCCCACAGGGATGTCACCGGCCTTGAAAGCAGTGATGTACCTGTGGGAGCGGGCGTGCCCGCGAAGGGGCTAGATCAGGCAAAGCCACTATCAGCGCTTGCCGAGAATCTTGCCGAGCAACTCCGGCCGCGGTGCCCCTTGCTGGCTCTGCAGGTTGCCCTGCTCATCCTGATAGAAAATCGCCGGGGTCGCCTGCAGCCCCATCTCTTCCATCAGCGCCATGTTCGCTGCCAGCTTCTGTTGCACGGCATCGGGCACCTTGTCCAGCGGCTTCAGGCTGCTCGCCTTGCCTGCTTTTTCGTGCTCATGCAGGGCCTTGGCCGGGTCCTTGGCTGCCAACAATGCCGCCGACTTGCCCGGACTGTCCTCGCGGATGATGCCGACCATGATATGGCGCAACTGCACCTTGCCCGAGTCGACCCACGGCCGTGCCTGCTCCCAGAACATGTTGCAGTACGGGCAGTTGGGGTCGCTGAACAGGTACACCTTGCGTGGCGCACTGTCCTTGCCGTCGGCGATCCAGGCGGTTTTCTCCATCTTCGCCCAGATCTCCTTGCTCATCGGCGCGTACACCAGCTTTTGCAGGGGCTCGGCGCTGAGGTCCTTGCCTTGTTCGTCGAACAGGCTGCCGACCAGTACATGCTTGCCGTCCGGGGTCAGGTACAGGGCCAAGGCGTTGTTCTGGTACTCGGCGGCATAGCCGCGCAGGCCGTTGGGCGCATCGAAGCTGCCCTTGATCTCGGCGCCTTTGGCTTGCAGTTGCTGGATCGCCTTGGGCAGGTCTTCGGCCTGCACCAGCGGGGCGGCCAGCAGGGCCAGGGACAGGGGCAACAGGGCAGTCAATCGCATGTCAGTTTCCTTGTGCGGCAGGGGCGGGCGCCTTGGCCCGCTCGAAAGGTTCCAGGGCATGGCGCAGGCTGGCCCGCGACAGCTCGCCGAGGTGGCTGCCGATCAGGCGGCCGTCGGCGTCGTAGAACAGGGTGGTGGGCAGGGCCATCGAACCGACCCGCTGAGCCAGCACGCCAGTGCCGTCGAACAGCACATGGGTCAGGCTCAGCCCGGTGGTGGCGAGGAAGGTCGTGACGTTTTCCGGTGTCTCGCCCTGGTTGACGAAGATGAAGGTCACGTGCGGGTATTCGCCCTGAGCCTGTTGCAGCACTGGCATTTCCCGGCGGCATGGCGGGCACCAGGTGGCCCAGATATTGATCACCAGCGGCTTGCCCCGGTAACTGTGCAGGGCCACCGACTGGCCAGTGGCGTTGCGCAGGCTCAGGTCGGGCAGAGCGGTGCCCTTGCTGTACAGGTGGCTGCCCAGGCTGGTCAGGGCCCAGAACAACGCACCGCTGAACAGTGCCCAGCCCAGCGGGCGCCGCAGGCCAGGCTGGCGCCAGCCCTGCCAGAGGGTGGCGAGGACGATGCCGACCAGGCCCGACCAGAGCAGGAAGCCGCCGTCACGGATATCGATGACTTGCACCAGGTCATCGCGGTACATCGGCCAGTAGGCCAGCACGAAACCCAGGCGGGCGCACAGCAGGCCGACCAGGAACAGGTTGAACAGCGCCGATTCCGGGCTTTCGCCGCCACGCCGGGCGACCCAACAGCCGACCAGGCAGGCCACGCCGAGGGCGGCGAGCATCAGCAGGTGGTTGAGGGCCATGGTCAGCGGCCCGAGGGTTACCGTCAGCATCAGCCTTGGCTCCGGGTCTGGGTCCAGTGTTGCAGGAACGCGGCGGCATCCACCTCACCAGTGATGCGCCGTGCGCGGCGCTCTTCGCCTTCCGGGCCGAGCCAGATGATGCTGGGCGGGCCGGGCACCTGGTAGCGCTGCAACAGGGCGTGGCTGGCGGCGGAGTCGGCGGTCACGTCCAGGCGCAGCAGGTGCACGCCGGCCAGGCTGGTTTGCACGTCGGGGCGGCTGAACACTTGTTTCTCCATGACCTTGCACGACACGCACCAGTCGGCGTAGTAGTCGACCATGACCCACTGGCCGCGGGCCTTGGCGGCGTCCAGCTCGCGTTGCAGGGCTTCAGGGCTGCTGACCGTGACGAAGTGCGCGTCGGCCTTTTGTACGGTGGCGGCTGCGCTGCCGCCGGCGAACGGCCGCAGCGGTTGCCACAGGTCGTCGCCCCCCGCAGCAGCGCCGACCAGTAGCAGGCCACCCCACAAGGCGCCCAGCAGCGGTACCGCACGCAGCGCCGGCAAGCGCTGCAGGGCTGGCCACATGGCCCAGCCCAGGGCAATCAGCCAGGCACCGCTCAGTGCCAGCAATACCGGGGCGGCGAGCAGGCTGCGCACGGTGTAGAGGGCCATGGCCAGGAACACGAAGCCGAACACGCCCTTGACCCGGTTCATCCACGCCCCTGGGCGCGGCAGGTAGCGGTTGCCCAGGGTCACCAGCAACAGCAGTGGCACGCCCATGCCCAGGCCGAGGCTGAACAGCACCAGCGCACCTTGCAGCACATCGCCGCTTTGCGCGATGAACAGCAGCGCACCGGCCAGCGGCGCGGTCATGCACGGGCCGAGCAGCAGGCCGGAGAGGGCGCCCAGCAGCGCTGCGCCGTACAGGTTGCCACCACGGGTGCCCTGGCCGGCGCGGTCGAGGCGATCACGCAGGGCGGCCGGCAGTTGCAGCTCGAAGGCTCCGAACATGGGCAGGGCGAGGACGATGAACAAGCCGGCCAGGCTGCCCAGCAGCCAAGGTTGCTGTAGCCACGCCTGCAAGCTGGCCCCCAGCAGCGCCGCGACCACGCCCAGGGCCGCATACACCAGCGCCATGCTCAGCACATACACCCCGGCCAGCAGCCAGCCGCGCCGGGCGCTGGCGCCGTTGCCCAGGACCAGGCCGGCGAGGATCGGCAGCATCGGCAGCGAGCAGGGGGTGAACGCCAGCAGCAGGCCGAGGCCGAAGAATGCCAGCAGGCTCCAGGCCAGGCTGGCGCTTTGCAGGCCGCTGGCCAGTGCCTGGTCGCTGGCTTGTTCGGCGGCCGGCGGCGCGCTGCCGCCCAGGTCGATGGCGGTGGTCTGCGGTGGGTAGCACAGGCCGGCATCGGCACAGCCCTGCCAGCCCAGGCGCAACTGGCCCTGGGCGTTGGCCGGAATCAGCAGTTCGAGCTGGTCGCGGTACACCGCACTGTCACCGAAGAACTCGTCATGGTGATTCAGCGCGGGGGGGAGTTGCGGCTGTTGTTCGGCAGGCAAGCCGTCGAACTTCAGGCGCTTCTGGTACAGGTAGTAACCCTGCTTGATCTGGAAGTACAGGCGCATCTGGCCATCGGCCTGACGGTCGTGAGTCAGCACGAACGCCTGGTTGACCGGCAGGAAGTCGGGTTTGGCGTCGAACGGGTTGGCCTGCAATGGGCCGGCCAGCAGGAACGTCAGGAAGAGCAGAAGGATGCGCATGTCTTCGCCTTGGCAGTACGGAATGGTGGCCATGCTGGCTGGGGTCGATTAACCCAAGGTTAACCGTAGCGATGGTCGGTTTGGGCCATTTGGAATTGCGTCAGGGCCGAAAGGTGCTCGCCACAGCATTATTGGCGCCTGTGAGATCGAGCGCCGCCCGCGCGGCGCATCGCGGGCAAGCCCGCTCCCACATCTGTTTCGGGCCAGTTACTCCTGTACCGCCAACAGGATCCGCCTTGGTGCATGACTGGAGACAAGTGGAGCGACATCAGCGCCCACCGAGATGCATCGACATGCCAACAAGGCGGTCCCTGTTGGCTTCATAGGAGTGATTGGCCCGAAACAGATGTGGGAGCGGGCTTGCCCGCGATGCGCCGCGCGGGCGGCGCTCGATCTCATAGGCGCTACAAATCTCCCGGCATGCACCTGTAAGCCCCACCACAGCCTCCAGACACACCGCGACATACTGTCAACTTGACTTTGCCTATCCCCCTCCCATTGGTGTAAAGTTGACGCATAAGTCAGTTTTTCCTGACTTGCGTGACAAGGTTCTCATCCCTCCGAGTTCCCCGCACTAGAATCAGAAAAGTTGGGCAGAACCCCTGCTGCCCAGAGGATCAAGCATGTCCAACCGTGATATTTCCCGGCGCGCCTTCTTGCAAGGCGGCCTGATCGCTGGTGTCGGCGTGACCATGGCGCCGCTCGGCAGCCAGGCGTTCGCCGCCCTGATGGAGGAGCGCGTCACCACCTCGCCGCAAAAGTGGATGAACCATGACGGCAAGGCGCGTTTTCGTAACGACGCACTCTCCAAGGTCTGCGGCAACAAGGTTTTCGCCCGCGACATCCGCGCCAAGGACATGCCCGGCTGGCCGACCCGGCAAGGCCACGCGCTGCTGCTCAAGGTGACCAAGGTCGACCGGATCTATGACGGCCATGACCTCAGCCTGCTCGGCGCCGACCTGCAGCCGGACCGTATCGTCACCGCCGCCGACCTGGCCCAGGACGGTATCGCCTGGCCCGAGGCCCATTCGCCCGACCCACTGTTGCCGCCCGGCCAGGTGCCGATGTTCATCGGCCACCCGGTGGCGATCCTGATCTGGCATGACTTCGAGCGCTTCCGCCAGGCCAAGCGCAAGTTGCAGTTCAACGACAAGGCGATCCAGTACGGCGCCCAGGCTCCGCTGTACCAGCGTGACCCCTATGGCAGCTTCCGCTTCGTGCGGGTGGGCGGCGCCACGCCGTTCGACGACGATGAATTCTCCAGCCTGAAGAATTCCATGCTGTTCCCGACCATCCTCAACCGCAAACCGGTGTGGTCCAAGCAGCCCAACCAGCACGGCGACCTGACCGAGCAGGGCCTTTTCTACGCCAAGCGCATGGCTGAACAGCTGGATAATCCGCCTGAGGACTGGCTGGTGTTCGACGAGCGCTACAAGACGCCATCGATCGAGCCTGCCGCACTGGAGCCGGACAACGGCAACGGCTGGTACGACCCGGCGACCGGCACGCTGCACTTCGTGGTCGCCACCCAGTGCCCGTTCGAAGTGGCGCAGGAATGCGTGCACATGATCAAGCCCTCGCGCTTCGCCCTGAACACGCTGAACATGCACCCGGGCTACACCGTGGGCTACGGCTCGAAAGACAACAACATCTTCGTCTTCTACGCGGCCGTGGCGGCCCTGTATGGCGCTGGTGTGCCGATCCGCCTGGCCAACGACCGCTACGAGCAGTTCCAGAGCGGCATCAAGCGCCATGCCTTCGACATCCGCTACCAGCTGGCCGTGGACAAGAAGGACAACAGCTTCAAGATCTTCCGCGCCGACATGAGCTGCGACGGCGGCGGGCGCATCAACTACAGCCCGTCGGTGGCTGCGGTGGGCGCCACCGCGGCGCAGTCGATCTACTACATGCCGCAGAACGACCTGTCGGTGACCGCCTACTACTCGCGCGGCGTCGAGGCTGGCTCCATGCGCGGTTACGGCACCCTGCAGAGCATGGCCGCCACTGAGATGATGGTGGATGAAATCGCCGGTCGCCTGGGTGTAGACGCCATCGACCTGCGCCGCGCCAACGCCCTGAAGTCGGGCATGAAGAACACCCAGGGTGCGGTCCCGGCCGGAGCCCTGCGCTTGTACGAGATCCTCGACAAAGCCGCCGTGCACGACTGGTGGCGTAACCGCGATGCGCGCAAGCAGCAGATGGACGCCAAGGACCCGGACCACTGGTATGGCGTCGGCTTCGCCATCTGCCAGAAGGACTTCGGCACCGGCTCCGAGGCGCCGATGGCCAGCGTCGAGTTCACCGCGGATGGCCGCATCAGCCTGCGCCACATCGGCACCGAGCTGGGCACTGGCATGTCCACGTCCCAGGCGCTGGTGGTCAGCGATTTCCTCGGCCGCTCGGCCGACGAGGTGAAGACCGCCGTCACCGAATGGCCGGAATTGCAGCTGACCACCAGCGGCAACCCGTACCTGATCAGCCAGCCCGAGCAGGACGCCGCACTGCGCAACCCGCGCTGGGTCGGCAAGCTGGCCTCGCCGTCGTCGGCGACCAACTCGGCGTTCTACTTCAGCCACGCCACCCGCGAAGCGGCACGTGTGCTGTTCAACCACGGCCTGTGGCCGGCAGCCATGGCCATCTGGAGCCAGGGTCCGCACGGCGGCCAGGCCAACCCGCTGGTGGTGCGCCGCGAGAACGCGGTGTGGGTCAACGGTGAGCTGACCGGCAACGGCCTGGCGCCGATCCCGTTCGCCCAGTTGGCGCAGAAGGCTCACCAGATGGGCCTGGTCACGGGCGTCAGCGTGCACGGTTTCAACCGCTGGAGCTGGGCCGAGGCCGACTTCGTCATCGACGGCGTGCGCGAGCGCTTGCCGCTCGATGCCGTGGCGGTGAAGTACGGCGATGGCGCGGTGAATGCCAAGAAAGCGCAGATGAGCAGCCATGGCTACCACCTGCTCGACCGGCAGAACGCCGCCTACCCGGATACCCAGCTGAACAACGCCATGGTCACCTACTACAGCCCGGTGGCGACCATCGTCGAGGTCAAGGTCAACAAGGGCACCCACGAGGTTGAGGTGCTCAACCACCACAGCTGGGTCGAGTGCGGCCGTGTGCTGGTGCCGGAACTGGTCAAGGGCCAGCTCGAAGGCGGTATCGCCATGGGCATCGGCCATGCACTGACCGAAGAAATGCCGTTGTACGAGGGCGGGCCCGGGGAGGGCGACTGGAACTTCAACCGCTACCGCCTGCCGCACGCACGCGATGTGGCGGTGTGGAAGCAGACCAGCGAAATCCTCCCGCCGCTGTCACCGACCGACCCGTCCAAGGGCATTGCCGAAGTGGTGATGATCCCGGTCGTCGGTGCCATCGGCAACGCCGTGGCGCATGCCATTGGCAAGCGCGTGCGCGATCTCCCCATCACCCCAGCCCGTATCAAGGAGGCCCTCAATGGCTAACCGTCCACTGCAACTGACCCTCAACGGTCAACCGGTCGGCCCGGTCGAGGTCCCTGATGACCTGGCGATGATCGACTACCTGCACGAACACCAGAACCTCACAGGTTCGCGCCTGGGCTGCGGCCAGGGCATCTGCCATGCCTGCGTGGTGATCGTCGACAACCCCGACGGCACCAGCGAAGAAGTGCGCACCTGCATCACCGGCGCGCATTACTTCGAGGGCAAGAAGGTCCGCACCATCGAAGGCCATGCCAAGCAGGACGAGGCCGGCAACCTGACGCTGAACCCGATCCAGCAGAAGTTCGTCGACCTGTTCGCCTTCCAGTGCAGCTACTGCGCGCCAGGCTTCGTCAATGCCGCCACGGTGCTGGTGGAAACCGCCCAGCGCCAGCCATTGAAAAAGAGTGAAGTGGAAGACCGTATCGAAGCCAGCCTCGGCCACCACATCTGCCGTTGCACCGGGTACGTGCGTTACTACGACGCCACCCGCACGGTGCTCAATGACCTCGGCCTGGTCAAGGAGGGTTGAGCATGGGCTTTGTTCGTAGCGCTCTCGCGCTGGCCCTGGGCCTTGCCGTCGTTTCGCTGGCCCAGGCGGCCGATGAGTCGCAGGTCAAGCGCGGTGAATACCTGGCCCGTGCGGCCGACTGCATGGCCTGCCACACGGCCGAAGGCGGTGCCCCGTTCGCCGGTGGCCTGCCGATCCATTCGCCGTTCGGCACCATCTATGGCAGCAACATCACCCCGGACAAGCAGTACGGTATCGGCAACTATACGGCCGACGAATTCTTCGCCGCCGTCACCGAGGGCAAGCGCAAGGACGGCGCCAACCTCTACCCGGCGATGCCGTACACCTCGTACCACCTGATCAAGCGCGAGGATTCCGATGCGATCCTCGCCTACCTGATGACCGTGCCGCCGATCAACCGCCCGGCACCGCAGACGGCGTTGAGCTTCCCGTTCAACGTGCGCCTGGGGCTGACCGGCTGGAACATGCTCTATGGCAAGAGCGTGCAGCTGCAGCCGACCGAGGGCAAAAGCCCGGCCTGGCAGCGCGGGCAGTACATGGTCGAGGTCATGGGCCACTGTGGCGAGTGCCACACGCCGCGCAACCCTATCGGTGCACTGCAACAGGACCAGCGCCTGAGCGGTGGCCTGCTCGGCGGCTACCTGGCACCGAGCCTGCTGGCTCAGGACCTGGCCGACCGCGGCTGGACCCAGCCGGACCTGACCACCTTCCTCAAGCACGGCATCAGTGCCCAGGGCAGCATGTTCAACGAGATGTTCCCGGTGGTGCACCACAGCACCCAGCACCTGGAAGATGCCGACCTGGCGGCCATGGCCACCTACCTGCTCGGCGACCAGCCGCCGCCCGCCAAGGCGATCAAGCCGGTTGCTCTGGAGCAGATGAGCGATAGTGCCAAGCGCGGCCAGCAGCAATACCTCAACGTCTGCGCCGGTTGCCACGGCGTCGAAGGCGAGGGCAAGCCGCACATCGCGGTGGCCATGCGCGGTAACACGGTGCTGCGCCAGGGCGACTCGCGCAATCTGGTCAAGGCCATCCGCGACGGCATCCGTGAGCAACAGTTCACTGGTTTCGAACGCATGCAGCCAATGCCGGGCTTCGCCGACAAGCTCGACGACCAGCAGGTGACAGACATGGTCAACTACCTGCGCCAGGCCTGGGGTGGATTGCCCGGCGACCTGACCGTACAGCAGCTCGCCGAGCTGAAGGCGGAATAAACCGTGCAGCATCTCGATCTCCAGGTGATCAGCCAGGCGCTGCAATGGTCGTGCGATGGCCAGCGGGTGTGGTTGTGCACGGTGCTCGCCACCTACGGCTCGGCGCCGCGCGCGCCGGGCTCGCTGCTGGCGGTCAACGCCAGCGGCCAGTGGCTGGGTTCGCTGTCGGGTGGTTGCGTCGAAGATGACTTCCTCGAACGCGTGGCACGGGGCGAATTCCCCGAGCCGATTGCCATCGTGCGCTATGGCGATGGCAGCGACCCGCGTTCGAGCATTCGCCTGCCTTGTGGCGGCGTGCTCGAGGTGCTGGTCGAGAACCTGTCGGCCGACTGTGAGGTGCAGGCCCACCTGCGTGAGCTGGAAGGCGCGCTGCGCGGCCAGCGCCGGTTGTTGCGTGAGGTGAGCCTGCCGCAAGGTGAGCGCATCGTTGTCGACGACCACAGCCAGGGGCCGCGTGTGGAACGCGAAAGCGGCCGTGTGCGCTTGCGTGTCGGCGCTGCCCAGCGCCTGCTGCTGGCTGGCTACTCCAGCGTCGCGCATTTCTGCGCCGAGTTCGGTAAAGGCATGGGCTTTGAAGTCATCCTCTGCGACCCGCGTGATGAGGTGCTCGAAGGCGTGGTGCTGGACGGCATCGAGGTGCGCCGCGAGCTGCCGTCGGAGTTCATCGCCAATGGCGGTTGCCATGCCGACACGGCGGTGGTTGCATTGACCCATGATCCGAAAATCGATGACCTCGCCATGATGGAAGCAGTGCGTACCGAAGCGTTCTACATCGGCGTGATGGGCTCGAAGGCCACCTCCGACAAGCGTCGCGAACGCTTGCACCGCATCGGCGGCCTGGGCTACGACGAGCTGGCGCGGATCCACGCGCCAATCGGCCTCAACCTGGGCAGCAAGACCCCGGCCGAAATCGCCCTGGCGGTGCTCGCCGATATCCTGCGCCTGCGCAACGGCATCGGGCGGGCGGCGCTGTGAGTGTGGTGGCGCTGGTGTTGGCGGCTGGCAGCAGCGTGCGTTTCGGTGCTGACAAGCGGCGGGCGCTGATGGCCGATGGTCGCAGCTTGCTGGTGCACAGTGTCGAGCGGGCCTGCGCGGTGTTCGATGACGTGCGGGTGGTGTTGCGTGACGGCGAGCGGGGCGAGGAGCTGGGGCTGCCGTCGGCGTGCCGGGTCATCGGCAGTGCCGATTTCACGCAGGGCTTGGGCCATAGTCTGGCGGCTGGCGCCGCTTCGCTGGTCGACAGCGAGGCACAGGCGGTGGCGATTCTGCTGGGTGACATGCCCTGGGTGGCGCCCGAGACCCTGGGCTTGCTTGCACGCGAGGCCGGTGGGTCGACGATTGTTCTGCCTTGTCATGACGGGCAGCAGGGCCATCCGGTGCTGTTCGGGCGTGATTTCTGGCCCGAGCTGGTGCGGCTGGCGGGCGATGAGGGGGCGCGTTCGGTCGTGAGGGCCCATCCGGACCGTTGCGTCAGGCTGGCAGTCGAGGATGCCGGTGTGCTGCGGGATGTCGATACACCCGATGCACTGCGCCAATGAGCGTTGGTTCTACTCATCTTCTTCATCATCGAATGCACAAGGCTCCAGTTCGGCAAGCTGGGAAAGCAGAATCAGATGCACGTCGGCCTTGAGCCGCTGGAGATTGGCCAGGCTCGCAGGCCCGCCCAGCATCAACGCCGGGACGAAACCATATATCTTGTTTGGCGCCAATGTGCCTCCCATTTCGGCCATTTCTTCGGCAGCCTGTCGGAGCCCTCCTATCCTGCTTTTCCACTGAGGACCAATACTTGAATTAACCTCGTCCACCTGCACTAAGATCAGGGTGTATTGGAGGTGTTGCTGCGGGGGTACGGCCGGGGGGGATTTGGCGCCTGTGATATCGAGCGCCGCCCGTGCGGCGCTCGATATCACAGGCGCTGAAAGCATCAAGGCGAACGCAAAAAAGGTCCATAATCCCCCCTTAATCCCCCCATAGTGCAATCCCACCCACACCACTCCGGGAGCCCCACCATGCACGTTCTGCTCTGCGAGGACGACGACCTGATCGCCAGCGGCATCTGCGCCGGCCTCACCGCCCAGGGCCTGACCGTCGACCGCGTGGCCAACGCCGCCAGCGCTCGGGCGTTGCTGCAAGCGGCGCAGTTCGACGTGATGATCCTCGACCTCGGCCTGCCCGACGAAGACGGCTTGAAACTGCTGCGTCGCCTGCGCCAGCAGGGTGTGGACCTGCCCGTGCTGGTGCTGACCGCCCGTGACGCCGTCACCGACCGCGTCGACGGCCTGCAGGCCGGTGCCGACGACTATCTGCTCAAACCCTTCGACCTGCGCGAACTGGCTGCACGCCTGCACACCCTGTTGCGTCGGGTGGCGGGGCGGGCTGTCAACGTGATAGAGCATGGCCCGCTTCACTATGACCCGAGCAGCTGCGAAGCCACCCTTGCCGGCCAGCCGGTTGACCTGTCGCGGCGCGAACAGGCGCTGCTCCAGGCGTTGATGCAGAACCCCGGCCGGGTGCTGTCCAGCGAACAGCTCAAGGACTGTGTGTACGGCTTCAGCGACGAAGTCGAGAGCAACGCGCTGAACGTGCATATCCATCACCTGCGGCGCAAGCTCGGCAACAGTATCGTCGAGACCGTGCGCGGCCTGGGTTATCGCCTGGGGCCGGCACAGGCGCCGGAGCAACGCTCCGAGAGAAGCGCCTCATGAGCCTGCGGGTACGCCTCAGCCTTATCCTCGGCACCGCCTTCATCATCATCTGGGCACTGGCCGCCGCGTGGATGCTGCGCGACCTGCGCCAGCAGATGATGTTCTCCCTCGACCAGCGCCTGGTGGCTTCGGCGCGCATGGTCGCCGGCCTCGTCGATCAGCTGCCGCAACCGCTGGCGGCCAAGGGCGAAGATGCGCATTTTTCCGCCGACCAGTTGAGCGTGCCCGACGGCATGGCCTGCCAGGTGAGTTCCCTGCGCGGCGAGATCCTCGCCAGCAACCACAAGCATGACGGCGCCATGGACGACCAGCGCAGCGGCTTTCGTGACCAGACCATCGACGGTGCGTCGTGGCGCACCTTCACTTACAACCACGGTGACGTACGCATCACCACCGCCGACCGGCACATGGAGCGCGAGGCGTTGAACCAGTCGATCCTGCTGGCCGCCTCTGCGCCGGTGCTGATGGCCTTGCTCGGCAGCCTCGGGCTGCTGTGGATCGGCCTGGGCAAAGGCCTGGAGCCGCTCAATCGCATGCGCGACGCCCTGCGCCGGCGGCGCGCCGACAGTGTCGAGCCATTGCAGGTGGCCGGCTTGCCCAGCGAGCTGCAACCCTTGCTCGACACCCAGAACCAGCTGTTCCTGCGCATCGCCCAGACCATCGAGCGCGAACGGCGCCTGACCGACGATGCCGCCCACGAGCTGCGCAGCCCGCTGACGGCGATCAAGACCCACCTGCAGGTGGCGCGCATGACCGACGGCGCGGTGCGCGAGCAGGCGCTGGAGCATGCCGAGCAAGGCGCCGACCGCATGCACCGGACCCTGGAGCAGCTACTGATGCTGGCGCGGGTCGAGGGCAGCCTGTCGTTCGAGGACGGGGTGCAGTGCAGCGCCGAGCAGGTCGCCCGCCAGGCGGTGCAGGATGCGGGTGGCGGTGACAATCGACGCATCGTATTGCACCTGCCGCAGGAGGCTACGCAGATCTACCTGGGCATGCCTGCGCCGCTGGCGGTGGCGGCCTTGCGCAACCTGCTGGACAACGCCCTGCGCCATGGCGGTGACACCGAGGTAGAGCTGGAAGTGCAGATGGCCGACGGGCAGGTGGGGTTCATGGTGCGTGACCATGGGCCGGGCATTGCCGATGGCGATCTGCAGCACCTGACCGAACGCTTCTGGCGCAACGGGCAGAGCGGGGGGTGTGGGCTGGGGTTGGCGATCGTTCAGGCGATCGTGCAGCGCTGTGCTGGCAGCCTCAGGTTCGACAGTCGCCAAGATGGCTTGCGAGTCCTGCTGCAGGTGCCGGCGCGTTCGGCCAACTGATCCTCATTGCCTGTGCCGGCCCTTTCGCGGGACAAGCCCGCTCCTACAGGTACGGCACGCACCTCCAGCCCTGTACAGTGCCTGTAGGAGCGGGCTTGCCCCGCGAAAGGGCCGGCACAGGCAAAGCAAAATCCCGCAACAACCGCTAAATCCTCCCCGCACTCAAGCGTTTTCCAAGCGATAACTGCCCATTCGCTTGCTTGCGAGGATTCACCCATGTCCACCGCTACCAGCCTTGCCCAGGTCCCGCCGGCCAGCGCGCCGCAACCTTTGTACGAATTCAGTGACTCGCCCCTGCTGCTGCGCCAGCAGCAACAGGAATCCAACGCCCGCAGCTACCCCCGGCGCATCCCGCTGGCGCTCAAGCGCGCCCGTGGCATCCACGTCGAGGACGTCGAAGGCCGCCAGTTCATCGACTGCCTGGCCGGCGCCGGCACCCTGGCCCTGGGCCACAACCACCCGGTGGTGATCGAGGCTATCCAGCGCGTGCTGGCCGACGAACTGCCGCTGCACACCCTGGACCTGACCACGCCGGTCAAGGACCGCTTTGTCCAGGACCTGTTCGGTATCCTGCCCGAGGCCTTGCGTCGCGAGGCCAAGGTGCAGTTCTGCGGGCCGACCGGCACCGACGCGGTGGAAGCGGCGCTCAAGCTGGTGCGCGGTGCCACCGGGCGCAGCATCGTGCTGGCCTTCCAGGGTGCCTATCACGGCATGAGCCAAGGGGCGCTGAGCCTGATGGGCAGCCACGGTCCCAAGCAGCCACTGGGCGCGCTGCTGAGCAATGGCGTGCAGTTCATGGCTTACCCCTACGACTACCGTTGCCCGTTCGGCCTGGGCGGTGAAGCCGGGATCAAGGCCAACCTGCATTACCTGGAAAACCTATTGCTGGACCCGGAAAGCGGTGTGCCGCTGCCGGCGGCGGTGATCCTTGAAGTGGTGCAAGGTGAGGGCGGGGTAATCCCGGCCGACATCGAGTGGCTCAAGGGTGTGCGGCGTATCACCGAACAGGCTGGCGTGGCGCTGATCGTCGATGAGATCCAGAGCGGCTTCGCCCGAACCGGGCGGATGTTCGCCTTCGAGCACGCCGGCATCGTGCCGGATGTGGTCACGCTGTCCAAGGCCATTGGTGGCAGCCTGCCGCTGGCGGTGGTGGTGTACCGCGACTGGCTGGATACCTGGAAGCCAGGCGCCCATGCCGGCACGTTCCGCGGCAATCAGATGGCCATGGCCGCCGGTTCGGCGGTGATCAACTACCTGGTCGAGCACCGCCTGGCCGAACACGCCGAGGCCATGGGCCTGCGTTTGCGTGAGCATCTGCAGCGGCTGCAACGGGATTATCCGCAACTGGGTGATATCCGTGGCCGTGGCCTGATGCTTGGGGTGGAGTTGGTCGATCCTCAAGGTCAGCCGGATACGCTTGGCCACTCTCCTGCCAATCGGGTGCTGGCACCGAAGGTCCAGCGCGAATGCCTCAAGCGTGGGCTGATCCTCGAGCTGGGCGGGCGCCATGGCGCCGTGGTGCGCTTCCTGCCGCCACTGATCATCAGCGCCCAGCAGGTTGACGAGGTGGCGCAGCGCTTTGCCGAGGCAGTGGCCGCCGCTGTGTGAACCCGGAAGGGCCGCGTTGCGGCCCTCCTGTCAGGCCTGTTCATGCCCAGGGTGAATCAGCCCTTTCCCCCATGCGTCAACTGCCAACCACCCCCTAGTGCCTTGTACAACGCCACGCTGCCCTGCAGGCGAGCCAGGCGCAGCCGCGCTTGCTGGTCCTGGGCGAGATAAAGCGTGCGCTGGGTTTCGAGCACGCTCAGCAGGGTCTCGGCGCCGGCCGCGTAGCGCCGTTGAGCCAGGTCGAAGGCCAGGCGCGCCTGTTCGACTTCCTGGTCCTGCCACTGGCGCTGTTGTTCAACGCCGTGAATGGCATTGAGGGCCTTCTCGACATCGGCGAAGCCGGCCAGGATGCTGCTGCGATAGCTTTCCAGCAGCTCGTCCTGCTCGGCCTGGGCCAGCTGTTGCCCCGCTCGCAGCCGGCCATTGTTGAAGATCGGCGCGACCAGGCCGGCGGTCAGGGTGTAATAAGAGCTGTCGAAGACCTCGGGCAGGGTGCGTGCGCCGGTGCCAATGTTGGCGCCCAGGGTCATTTTTGGCAGCAGGGCGACCCTGGCCACCTGCACATTGGCGTGGGCGGCGGCCAGGCGTGCTTCGGCGGCGGCGATGTCCGGGCGGCGGGCGAGCAGTTCGCTGGGTACGCCGCTGCCAATGCGCGGCCAGTTCACGGTTGCCAGCGCTTCTCCGGTGGTGGGCAGGGCCTGGACCGGGTCGCCCAGCAGTGTGGCCAGGGTAACGCGGTTGTCCTGCCACTGCTGTTCGAGCAGCGGCACTTGTCGTGCCTGAGCGGCCACCAGGCTGCGCTGCTGGGCCAGTTCCAGGCGTGTCGCGGAGCCGGCGCGCTGACGTGCCTCGACCAGCGCCAGGACATCACGGGCGTTACGCAGGTTGAGGCGGGCAATGCGCAGTTGTTCTTCCAGGGCCAGGCCCTGCAGATAGCTGCTGGCCACGCTGCTGACCAGTGTCAGTTCGACCGTCTGGCGATCGAAGCGGCTGGCGTCGAGGCTGTGCAGGGCGCTCGAACGTGCAGCGCGCAGGCCTCCCCAGAAGTCGATCTCGTAGCTGGCGACCAACTGCATGCCGAACGACGTACTGGTTCGCTCGTACTTGCTGACATCGAGCTGGTCATAGCCCTCGCCATGCAACAGGCGCTGGCGGCTGCCGTCGAGGGCGAAGCTGAGCTCCGGCAATAGCGGCGCTCCGGCGATGACCGCCTTGGCCTGGGCCTGGCGCACGCGGGCGGTGGCGGCGGCAAGGTCATGGGCATTGGACCGGGCGCGTTCGACCAGGCGGTCCAGTTCGGCGCTGTCGAAGGCCTGCCACCACTGCGCCGACGGCAGGCTGGCAGAAGGCTGGAGGGCTTCGCCTTGCCAGGCGGTGGGTGCAGCGATGCCGCTGGATGGCGTGGGCGGCAGGCTGCAGGCGGCGAGGCCCAGGCACAGGGACAACAGGCTGATGCGGCTTGGCAGGGTCATGGGTCATTCGCTGGTGAGGGCTTTGACAGGGTCGAGTCGGGCGGCTTTGCGGGCCGGCATGAAGCCGAACACGATGCCGGTGAGAACGGCGCAGGAGAACGCACCGAGCATGGCGGGCAGGGTGAAGGCCACGGCAACCTGGCCCAGCATCAAGGCGCCGCCGATCAGCAGGGCCAGGCCGATGCCGGCCATGCCGCCGACCATCGACAGCATCACCGCTTCGCTGAGGAACTGGCGCAGGATGTCGTGCTGGCGTGCGCCGGTGGCCATGCGGATGCCGATCTCGCGGGTGCGTTCGCGCACGGTCATGAGCATGATGTTCATCACCCCGATGCCACCGACCAGCAGCGAAATCGCGGCAATCGCCCCGAGCATCAGCGACAGGCTGTTCTGGGTACGTGCCTCGGCCTGGATCAGCGCGGCCGAGTTGGTCAGTTCGAAATCGTGACGGCCCTGGTGACGCTGGCGCAGCAGGCGGTCGACGGCAGCCTCGGTTTCATCGACCCGCGCCGCGTCGACCGCGGCGACGGTGATGTAGTCGGGGTCGCGCTGGCCGAACAGGCGGATCGCCGCGGCCGAGTAGGGCACCACGATGCGTCCGTCGGCATCCTGGTCGCCGGAACTCGCGCCTTTGCCGGCGAGTATGCCAATGACCTGGAAGGGCACGTTGCCTATCAGCAGGTACTGGCCAAGCGGGTCGCGGTCTGGCGCGAGCATTTTTTCCCGGACTTTCTGACCGATCACAGCCACCGCTGCGCCACTGGCTTCGTCGGCATCAGTGAAGAACGCCCCTGCCACCGCCGGCCAGTTGAAGATCAGCGGGAACTGGTTATTGTTGCCGCCCACGTAGAAATGCTGGCTGTTGTTGCCATGGCGCACCATCACCTTTTCGCCCAGCACCGGCATGATCTGCCGGACCTGCGGTAGCTGGCCAATGGCGGCGACGTCGTCGAGGGTAATCGTGCCGGCAGGTTCGCCCGGTGTGGCGGGCTTGCTGTTGAGGTAGAGGATGTTCGAGCCGAAGGCGGCCATCTGCGCCATCACCTGGCGCTTGCTGCCTTCGCCGACGGCCAGCATGACCACCACCGACGCGACCCCGATGACGATACCGAGCAGGGTCAGGGCGGTGCGAAAGCGATTCACCCACATGACCCTCCAGGCAGCCTGCAAGGCTTCGAGCACCTCGCCTTTCCAGGCCCCGCGCAGGGTCGCGCCACGGTCGAGGCGCTGACGCAGGTCGTCGGCTTGCAATGTCTGGCGGGCAGGGCAAGGCGCCTGGTCGGTCGCGCTGTCGCTGATCATCTGGCCGTCGCGGATCTCGATCACCCGCTGGGCACGCGCCGCCACCTTGTGGTCGTGGGTGATCAGGATGATCACATGGCCCTGGCTGGCCAGTTCGTCGAGCAGCGCCATGACTTCGGTGCCGCTGTGGCTGTCGAGCGCCCCCGTGGGTTCGTCGGCGAGGATGATATGGCCGCCGTTCATCAGTGCCCGGGCGATCGACACCCGTTGCTGCTGGCCGCCCGAGAGCTGGTGCGGGCGGTTGGCGCTGCGGCTGGCCAGGCCCAGGCGGGCGAGCAGGGCGGCGGCACGGGCGTGCCGCTCGCTGGCGGGCGTGCCGGCATAGATGGCCGGCATCTCGACGTTTTCTTGGGCCGAGCCGGAGGGGATCAGGTGGTAGCCCTGGAACACGAAGCCGAACGCCTCGCGGCGCAACCAGGCCAGTTCGTCGTTGCCCAGCTCGGCCACGTGCTTGCCAGCGAAGCGGTAAATGCCCGACGTCGGGCGATCGAGGCAGCCGAGTATGTTCATCAAGGTCGACTTCCCGGACCCGGACGCACCCACGATGGCGACGAACTCGCCGGGCTGGATGCTAAGGCTGATGCCGCGCAGCACATCGACCTTGGGGCTGTCCTGGCCGCCGTAGGATTTGCGGATATCGACCAGCTCGATCAGCGGCGCAGTCATTCAGCCTCCGCTGGCGCTGGGGGCGCCCATCAGCAGTTGCTCACCTTCGCTGAGCCCGTCCAGCACTTGAACGCGCAGGCGGTCGCTGAGACCGGTGCGCACCTGGCGCTGCACCACCTTGCCGTGCGGGTCGAGCACGCGCGCGATGGACAGGCCGCCGTTGTCATCCAGCGCGGCCAGTGGCACGGTCAGGACCTGGCTGGCCTGGCCGGCGACGAAGAATACCTGGGTGGTCATGTTGGCCATCAGCGCGCCATCCGGGTTGTCGACATCGAGCAACACGGTGTACTGCACCACTTGATTGGCAGCATTGACCGGGCTGCCGCCACCCTGACTGGTCTGTTCCAGTGGTTTGGGTGGGATCGGCAGGATTTGCCGCACCTTGCTGTTCCAGCGGCGTCTGCCTCCGGACAGCGTGGTGAAGTAGGCGGTCATGCCGGGTTTTACCTTGCCGATATCCGCTTCCGAGACTTGCGCCCACACGGTCATGGGCGACAACTTGGCGATGCGCAGGATCAAGGGTGTCTGTTGCTGGGCGTTGAGGGTCTGGCCTTCGCGGGCGTCGACGGCGACCACCGTGCCATCCATCGGCGCATAGATACGCGTGTAGCCCAGTTCCGCCTCGGCGCTGCGCAGGCTGGCCTGAGCCTGGCGGATCTGTGCCTGAAACATGTCGATTCGCGCCTGGGTGACCTTGAGCTGGGCAACAGCGGCCTGGATGTCCTCATCGCGGGTAGCGCCGGCGGCGGCAAGCTCGCGCTGGCGCTTGAGCTGTCGGTCGGCCAGCTCGAACTGCGCTCGCTGTTCGGCGAGCTGGGCCTTGAGGTTGTCGATCGAGAAGCGCCCGGCGTCCAGCCGCGCCTGCTGGGTGGACGGGTCGATTTCGACCAGCAGCTGCCCCTTGCGCACCGGGTCGCCGGCTTCCACGTGCAAGGTGCGGATCTGCCCCGAGGCCTGGGCGCCCACATCTACATAACGCCGGGGCTGCAAGGTGCCCAGAGCCGTGACGCTGCTTTCGATGTCTGCCCGGGTGACCGTGACGGTAGCGAGCGGTTGCGCCCCCATGGGCAGGGTTTGCCAGGCCAGCAGGCAGCCCAGGCCAAGCAGGCCCAGGCCAGCGAGAATCAACTGGCGGCGGGTGGAGGTTAAACGGCTCATGCGGACTTCCAGCCAGGGTAGTGGTCACGCGCTGCCAATCGTGGCACGCACCGAAGTCCCAGATAAACGAAGGCTGGCCGGGTGGATTTAACCTGAACGAGAGGGTGGAGGGTGTGTTGCTGAGAATAGTTATAATTTGTACTATCACAGCCCGGTATCACTCAGTCCCGCACATGGGTTGCAAGGACGATTTCAGGTGCTGTTGTGGAACATTATTATCGCGAACTGGTGAGCTTCCTGAGTGCGCGCCTGGGCAATCGCCAGGCAGCGGAGGACGTTGCCCACGATGCCTATCTGCGAGTGCTGGAACGTACCGACAGCGGGCAGATCGAGCATCCGCGAGCGTTCCTTTACCGAACCGCGCTCAACCTGGTGATCGACCGGCACCGGCGCCACCAGGTGCGTCAGGCCGAATCCCTGGATGCGCTGGATACCGATGGGCGCTTCCTCAGCGCGGAATTGCAGCAGGACCTGCAGCTCGACCAGCGCCTGGCCATGATGCAAAAGGCCCTCGATGAGCTGAGCAGTGTGTGCCGGGAGTGCTTTCTGTTGCGCAAGCTCGATGGTCTTTCTCACCAGCAGATTGCCGAGCGCCTGGGTATTTCCCGCAGCCTGGTGGAGAAGCACATCGTCAACGCCATGAAGCACTGCCGTGTGCGCATGCGGCTGTGGGAGTCCTGAATCCGCAGTGAAGGGCAGGTGAAAATTCTGTGTGATGGCCACTTGATTTCTCCCCGTTTCCCGACAACTATCTAGATTGACCCCTCCAGGCGCAGCCCTGGTGGTTGCCTGTTGCTGGCGCAGTTCGGTCAGGGAGCTGTCCCTCATTCACCTGACGGCCCAGGTCCGACAATGACAAACAAGACCCTGCGCATCCTGATAGCCGACGAGCACCCGCACCAGCGCCTGCAGCTGGAAAAACTGCTCAATGGCCTTGGCTACTACCGGATTGCCCCGGTCGAGTCCTTTGAAGAGTTGCAGCGGCTGGTGCAGTGCGCCTTGCAACCGTTCAACCTGCTGCTGGGCAATATCGAGCTGGCCAGCCATGCCGGCGTCGACCTGGCACGGTTCTGCCGGGTCAATGCGCAGATTCAGCATGCCTTGCTTTACCATTCGCAACACCTGAAAGTGCCTGTCGTGCCGCAGACCGAGCGCCAGGCCGTCAGTGTGAGCCTGCCCCAGGTACCGGATAACGAGGCACTGCAATCCTTCATGGCAATCATCGACAGCCCCGTGCTGGTCGGCAAGATTGCCCTGCCTTCCGGGCTCAAGGGTGGCCCGGTACCGCCGCGCAAGCCGAGGAACTTCGGCCACACCGTGTTCAGCCGTTGATGGCGTTGCTGGGGCAAGGCGGCGAGCATTTGCTATCCTCTTGCCCTTTGCCGATCTGCGGACCCCTGCCATGACTGCCATCGATACCGCTCGCCCGCCCCGGTTCAGCCGTAGCGACCACCGGACCCTGGGCCTGGCGGCACTGGGCGGCGCACTGGAAATCTACGATTTCATCATCTTCGTGTTCTTTGCCCTGACCCTCAGCCAGCTGTTCTTCCCGCCTCAGATGCCCGAGTGGCTGCGCTTGCTGCAGAGCTTCGGCATCTTCGTCACCGGTTACCTGGCAAGGCCGTTGGGCGGCATCCTGATGGCCCACTTCGCCGACCATCTCGGGCGCAAGCGGGTGTTCAGCCTGAGCATCCTGATGATGGCCTTGCCATGCCTGCTGATCGGGGTGATGCCGACCTATGCCGACATTGGCTATGCGGCGCCGCTGATTTTGTTGGCGCTGCGCATCCTGCAGGGTGCCGCCGTAGGGGGTGAGGTGCCGAGCGCGTGGACCTTCGTCGCCGAGCATGCGCCAAACGCACGTCGTGGTTATGCGTTGGGCTTCCTGCAGGCGGGGCTGACCTTTGGCTACCTGCTGGGGGCGCTGACGGCGACAGCGCTGGCGCAAGTGTTCACGCCGCAGGAGATTCTCGATTACGCCTGGCGTTACCCATTCCTGCTCGGTGGGGTGTTTGGCGTGATCGGTGTGTGGCTGCGCCGCTGGCTCAGCGAGACCCCGGTGTTCCTGGCCTTGCGTGAGCGCCAGGAGCAACCCGTCAGGTTTCCGCTGCGGCGGGTGCTGGGCGAGCACCGCTCGGCGTTGATCCCGGCGGCACTGCTGACCTGCGTACTGACCTCCGCGGTAGTGGTACTGGTAGTGATTACCCCGACAGTCATGCAGCAACGCTTCGGCATGACGGCGGGGCATACCTTCGCCTTGAGCAGCGTGGGCATCGTCTTCCTCAATATCGGCTGTGTGCTGGCCGGGCTGCTGGTCGACCGTCTGGGCGCCTGGCGCGCACTGATGATCTACAGCGTGTTGCTGCCGTTGGGCATCGGTGCGCTGTACGCCAGCCTGGTGGGGCAGTGGGGCGTGACCTGGCTGGCCTATGCGCTGGCTGGGCTGGCCTGCGGTGTGGTGGGCGTGGTGCCGTCGGTGATGGTCGGGCTGTTCCCGGCCGAAATCCGCGTTTCAGGGATTTCCTTCACGTACAACGTGGCTTATGCCCTGTGGGCCAGCACCACGCCGCTGGCGTTGATTGCACTGATGCCGTGGAGCCCGTGGGTGTGTGTCGGTTTCTGTCTGATCATGGGCACGGTGGGGCTGTTGACTGCCTTGTATTTCGGGCGTCGTGAGCCATTGGCATTTGCTGCCGAGCCTATGCCGATCATGTGCGGTGACAAATGAGTCAGTAGGGGTGGCGGGGCGTTGAGGCAGACTTCCAGGCGGTGGTTATTGGAATAACCTATTAGCCAAATTTAACCTGGAAGGTTAATTTCTCATGGAAAAGAGAACGCCTCATTGCCCGCTGGAGCACGTACAGGCGCTTTTGAGCGCGGGCAAGGTACGTACTACTCGCGCTGCCACTCGCGGGGCGCAGGCGCTAGGGGTAGGCCCCTATGAAATGCTAAGCATCGTACGAAAGCTTTTGCCCAGTGATTTTTACAAGAGCATGACGACTTACACCGATCACCGTGTTTGGCAGGACGTCTACCGTGCTCAAACAACGGTTGGCAGGGTCTACCTCAAGTTGATGGTGGTTGACGATCTGCTCATCGTGTCTTTCAAGGAGCTGTGATATGAAATGTCCTCTGTGCGGAGGAGCGGAGCTGGTTGCTCAGTCCCAAGGCATGCCCTATCGCTACAAAGGCGAATCGACCGTCATCCCCGATGTTTTCGGTGATTACTGTCCGGCCTGTGGTGAGGCCGTCTTGAGCATGGAAGAAGCGCAGCGGATCAGCGACTTGATGTCGGCCTTCGAGCGAAGAGTCAATGCAGCCGTTGTCGATCCCTCGTTCATCGCATCCATGCGTAGAAAGTTCGACCTCGACCAGCGTGAGGCGGGTGAAATCTTCGGTGGCGGGGTCAATGCCTTCTCTCGTTATGAAAACGGCAAGACCACACCACCTGTGGCGCTGGTGAAACTGCTCAAGCTGCTGGATCGCCACCCAGAGCTGTTTGAGGAAGTGCGCACTGCCTGATGGTGCCAGGCAACAAAAAGCCCCCGGCTCGTGAAAGCCGGGGGCTTTTTTTGTTGCTGCAAGCAGCGGCCTTACATGTTCGGGTAGTTCGGCCCACCAGCGCCTTCAGGGGTGACCCAAGTGATGTTCTGGGCCGGGTCCTTGATGTCGCAGGTCTTGCAGTGTACGCAGTTCTGCGCGTTGATCTGGAAGCGCTTGCTGCCGTCTTCCTGGCTGACCACTTCGTACACGCCTGCCGGGCAGTAACGCTGGGCGGGTTCGTCGTACAGCGGCAGGTTGCTGGCGATCGGTACGTTCGGGTCGGTCAGCTTCAGGTGGCAGGGTTGCTCCTCTTCGTGGTTGGTGCTGGAGAGGAATACCGAGCTGAGCTTGTCGAAGCTGAGCTTGCCGTCCGGTTTCGGGTAGTCGATCTTCTTCGACTCGGCGGCGAGCTTGAGGCAGGCGTAGTCTGGCTTGGTGTCGTGCAGGGTGAACGGCAGCTTGCCGTTGAACCAGTTCTGGTCGACATAGTTGAAGGCGCCACCGAGCAGCGGGCCGAACTTGTGCAGTGCCGGGCCGAAGTTGCGGCTGGCGAACAGTTCTTCGTACAGCCAGCTGGCCTTGAACGCGCTGACATAGCCATCGAGCAGGTCGCCACCTTCGCGGCCGGCAGCCAGTGCGTCAGCCACTGCCTCGGCGGCGAGCATGCCGGACTTCATCGCGGTATGGCTGCCCTTGATCTTGGAGAAGTTCAGGGTGCCGAGGTCGCAACCGATCAGCGCGCCGCCGTTGAAGACCATTTTCGGCAGCGAGTTCAGGCCGCCCTTGCAGATGGCGCGGGCACCATAGCTGATGCGCTTGCCGCCTTCGAGGTACTGGCTCATCACCGGGTGGTGCTTGAGGCGCTGGAATTCATCGAATGGCGACAGGTACGGGTTGGCGTAGGAGAGGTCGACGATGAGGCCGACCACCACCTGGTTGTTTTCCAGGTGATAGAGGAACGAACCGCCGGTGTTGTCCTTGCTGGTCACGTCCAGCGGCCAGCCAGCAGTGTGCACCACCAGGCCTTGCTCGTGCTTGGCCGGGTCGATTTCCCAGATTTCCTTCAGGCCGATGCCGTAGTGCTGGACGTCGGCTTCGCTGTCGAGGTTGAAGCGCTTGATCAGCTGCTTGCCGATATGGCCGCGGCAGCCTTCGGCGAACAGGGTGTACTTGGCACGCAGTTCCATGCCCGGGGTATACAGGCCGTCCTTGGGATTGCCTTCGCGGTCGACACCCAGGTCGCCGGTGACGATGCCGCGAACCACGCCGTTTTCGTCGAACAGCGCTTCCTGGGCGGCGAAGCCCGGGTAGATTTCCACGCCCAGGTTTTCGGCCTGCTGGGCCAGCCAGCGGCACAGGTTGCCCAGGGAAATGATGTAGTTGCCGTGGTTGTGCATGGTCTTGGGCACGAACAGGTCGGGGACCTTGGTCGAGCTGTCGGCACTTTTCAGCACATAGATATCGTCGCGCTTCACTTCGGTGTTGAGCGGCGCGCCAAGTTCCTTCCAGTCGGGGAACAGCTCGTTCAGGGCGCGGGGTTCGAACACCGCGCCTGAGAGAATATGAGCACCTACTTCGGAGCCTTTTTCCACCACGCAGACGCTGATCTCGCTACCGGCTTCGGCGGCCTTCTGCTTCAGGCGGCAGGCGGCGGACAAGCCCGCAGGGCCTGCGCCGACGATGACCACGTCGAATTCCATGTATTCGCGTTCCACAGGTTCTCTCCTACTCATCAAGGCTCGTGCTGTTGCTTTGTCTTATGGATGCTTGCGTGCAGCGGCGCTTCACTGGCGCGAAACTGTAGCTACGCAAAGGGCGGACTACACCGTTTTGTCTTGGCGCGCATTATATCTACACCACTTGGCGGGTCCAATACAAACGTTTGTTTGAATTTGCCGGAGCCCAGTAAAATCACTGGAACGCGGCTGGAAGGTGACCGATTTGCCGTATTGACCGGATTGGGTGTTGCGGTCAAGATACGAGCGGTTTTACGTTCGCCGTAGGCTTGCAGCCGGGCGCAGGTACACCTCTAAAGACCAGGTGTGGAGCAGGGTTTTGCGGCCTTTGGCCGGTTTGTAGTGGAGTTTACACGCCACCACAGAAAATGACCCGTGGGTATTTGCCGCAACAGTCGCGACAAGACTGTTCGGTCAGCATGAAGTTTGCCCCTCCCGGTACGTTTTCAGAGGTGCCCTTGTACCCACGCGCATCGCCGGGCTCTGCCCCAGGCGACTATCTATTCACCGGAGAGTAACGAGGAATCCATGAAGGTTCTTGTAGCTGTCAAACGAGTGGTCGACTACAACGTCAAGGTTCGCGTCAAGGCGGACAACTCCGGCGTCGACCTTGCTAACGTCAAGATGTCCATGAACCCCTTCTGCGAAATCGCCGTCGAAGAAGCCGTCCGCCTGAAGGAAAAGGGCGTGGCGACCGAGATCGTCGTGGTTTCCGTTGGCCCGACCACCGCCCAGGAGCAACTGCGTACCGCCCTGGCCCTGGGTGCCGATCGCGCCATCCTGGTCGAAGCCGCTGACGAGCTGAATTCCCTGGCCGTGGCCAAGGCGCTGAAAGCCGTTGTCGACAAGGAGCAGCCTCAGCTGGTCATCCTCGGCAAGCAAGCCATCGACAGTGACAACAACCAGACCGGCCAGATGCTGGCCGCGCTGACCGGCTTCGCCCAGGGCACCTTCGCCTCCAAGGTCGAAGTCGCTGGCGACAAGCTGAACGTCACTCGCGAAATCGACGGCGGCCTGCAGACCGTTTCGCTGAACCTGCCGGCCATCGTCACCACCGACCTGCGCCTGAACGAGCCACGCTACGCGTCGCTGCCGAACATCATGAAGGCCAAGAAGAAACCGCTGGAAACCCTCACTCCAGACGCGCTGGGCGTTTCCCTCGCCTCCACCAACAAGACCCTGAAAGTCGAAGCGCCGGCTGCACGCAGCGCTGGCATCAAGGTCAAATCGGTGGCCGAACTGGTCGAGAAGCTGAAGAACGAAGCGAAGGTAATCTAAATGACTATCCTGGTTGTCGCTGAATACGAGAACGGTGCCGTAGCCCCGGCCACCCTGAACACCGTCGCCGCTGCCGCCAAGATCGGTGGTGATATCCATGTACTGGTCGCGGGCGCAAATGTTGGTGGCGTCGCCGAAGCCGCCGCCAAGATCGCTGGCGTTGCCAAGGTGCTGGTTGCCGATAACGCCGCCTACGCCCATGTGCTGCCGGAAAACGTCGCGCCGCTGATCGTCGAGCTGGCCAAGGGTTACAGCCACGTACTGGCTCCGGCCACCACCAATGGCAAGAACATCCTGCCACGCGTCGCTGCGCTGCTGGACGTGGACCAGATCTCCGAGATCATCTCGGTCGAGTCCGCCGATACCTTCAAGCGCCCGATCTACGCCGGTAACGCCATTGCCACCGTGCAATCGAGCGCCGCCATCAAGGTCATCACTGTGCGTACCACTGGTTTCGACGCCGTGGCCGCCGAAGGTGGTTCGGCTGCCGTGGAGGCTGTCAGCGCTGCGCACAACGCGGGTATCTCGGCCTTCGTTGGCGAAGAGCTGGCCAAGTCCGACCGCCCAGAGCTGACCGCTGCCAAGATCGTCGTGTCCGGCGGCCGTGGCATGGGCAACGGTGACAACTTCAAGCACCTGTACAGCCTGGCCGACAAGCTCGGCGCTGCTGTCGGTGCCTCGCGCGCCGCGGTCGACGCAGGCTTCGTGCCGAACGACATGCAGGTCGGCCAGACCGGCAAGATCGTCGCACCTCAGCTGTACATCGCCGTTGGTATTTCCGGCGCGATCCAGCACCTGGCGGGCATGAAGGACTCCAAGGTGATCGTCGCGATCAACAAGGATGAAGAAGCACCGATCTTCCAGGTGGCCGATTACGGCCTGGTTGCCGACCTCTTCGAGGCCGTTCCAGAGCTGGAAAAGCTGGTCTGATCCGCCTGCTTCACTTATAAAGAAGCCCGGCCCTCGCACTGAGGGCCGGGCTTTTTTGTTGCAGGGCAAGGAGTGAAGGATGGTATTGCGCGAAGCGGGCAGGGTGCTGGCATGCATGGTGGCGCTGCTGTCGCCGACGGTGATGGCGGCAGGCAAATGCGAGCGCCTGGTGGCCACTGGCAGCCCGGACGCACCACCCTATTCCTGGCAGGACCCGCTCGACCCGAAACACCTGGTTGGCGCCAATGTCGACCTGTTGCGCCAGGTCCTCGGCGAATTGGGCGTGAAAGTCGAGGTGCTCAGTGCCGGTCGGCGCGATCAGGCGCTGGAGGAGGTGCGCAGCGGGCGCATGGATTTGCTGCTCGACACCCCCATGCAAGTGGAGCAGTTGACTGCGCTGGACTACATCCATCCGCCGTTGCAGCTCAATGAATACCTGGTTTGGACCCGCCACGATGCCACGCTGGAGTTCGACGGCCCGGCAGACCTGGCCAGGTATCAGGGCAGCCTCTCCGAACGCGCGCGCCTGACGCCGGCATTCACCGCTTTCGCCAAGGCCCAGTTGAAGCTGGATCCGGCGCAGAACCTCACCCAGGCCTTCCAGAAACTGGTGCTGGGCCAGGTCGATTATGTGCTGGCCGGGCGCTACTCGGGCATGGCAATGACCCAGAGCCTGGGCATGAGCAATAACCTCATCGCCCGCGGCTTGCCGGTCGACCGCCCAGGCCTGTACCTGGCCGTGTCGCATAATTCGGCTTGCAATGATGCGTGGCTGCGTGGGCAATTGGCGAAAAAACTGACAGAATTGCCGGTCTCCGGTGCGTCCGAAGCCGTGCTGCAGCGTAATGTCGAGCGCTGGAAAGCGCAGATGCAAGTGCAGGCGGACGCCCCAAAACATTAGGAAGAGTGTGTGAGAACCCAATCCCTTATCCTGGCCGTGGCCATGCTCGGCCTGGCAGGCTGCGCCAACGACCCGGCGCCCAATGAGCAGATGCGCATTACCGAGCAGGCGCTGGAGCAGGCCAAGGCAGTTGGTGCCAGCGACCAGGTCGAGGCGCTCAAGCTGGCCGAAGACAAGTTCGCCCGGGCCAAGACCAACATGCTGACCGAAGACTACCGTGACGCACGCATGCGTGCCGAGCAGGCCGAACTGGACGCCCGCCTGGCCGAGGCTCAGGTGCTGAACCAGAAGAGCGAGGAGCAGCTTCAGTTGCTGCAGTCGCGGGTCAAGCGCTTGCGCAAGCAGTTGGAGGTGCAGCCATGATCAACCTCAATGCGAAAGCCGTACTGGCACTGCTGGTGCTGTCGGCTGGCTTGCAGGGCTGTGCCAGCCAGCGCAGTGGGGCGGCGCTGGATGATGCGACGGTGGCCTTCCAGAAGGTCAAGGACGATGCCGACGTACTGCGCAGCGCCCCGCGTGACGTGCTTCGTGCCGGTGAATCGCTGTCCCGCGCCGAGCGCCTCTCCGGCTACATTGGTACGGGCAGCGACGTGCGCCACTATGCCTACCTGAGCCAGCGCTACAGTGAGATCGCCAGCGAGCATGCCAAGCTGGCGCTGAGCGAGGAGCGTCGGGCCAAGCTCGACCTTGAGCGCCAGCGTCTCCAGCTTGCCTTGCGAGAAGCCAAATTGGCCAGTGTGCAGCAGCAGGGCAAGTGGGTGGAGAACCAGATTGCCGCATTGGCCTCGGAGCAGGCCGACCGAGGTCTGGTGATGACCCTGAGCGATGTGCTGTTCGATACCGGCAGTGCCGACCTGAAGAACTCGGCCAGCCGCACCGTGCTCAAGCTGGTGCAGTTCCTCCAGCTCAATCCGCGCCGCGTGGTGCGGATCGAAGGCTATACCGACAGCACTGGCGCGCCTGAGGACAACCTCAAGCTGTCGCGCGATCGTGCCCAGTCGGTGGCTGACATGCTGGTCGACCTGGGGATCGATGAGAAGCGCATGCAGGTCGAAGGTTATGGCGACCAATACCCGATCGAGGCCAATGCGTCGGAGCGGGGCAGGGCGCAGAACCGCCGGGTGGAAATCGTCTTCTCTGACGATAAGGGCAGGCTTGCGCCAGCACGCTGACTTCGAAACACCAAGGGCCGCTTAGCGGCCCTTTTTGCGAGTGCGGGTCGGTCCTGAGGTTAATCATTTAGATGGTGGTCACACACTGTATTGTTGACTTACTTGCCATCTGTCCCAGTACACTTTGCAACTGTTACGGTATGCTCTACCGTCAGTAAGTCGTACAAGAACAACAGGCCGCCTGCGCATCGAGATACCGCCATGACCAACCTGCTGCTGTACCAGCGCATCGCCCAGCAACTGGCCGATGACATCCGTCGCGGTGTCTATCAGCCAGGTGAGCGCGTACCGTCCGTGCGCAAGATGAGTGCCCAGCTCAACGTCAGCCATGCCACGGTGTTGCAGGCCTACGCCAATCTCGAGGATCAGGGTTTGATCCGGGCCCGGCCGCAGTCGGGCTACTATGTGCACCAGACCCCCGCCCTGACTGCGCAGACCCCGGATATCGCTCGCGTCGAACGCCCTGGGCTGGTTACCCGGGCCAGCATCATTCAGCAGGTGCTGACCGAGGCGCGTCGCGATGGTGTGTTCCCGTTCGGTGCCGCCGTGCCGCACGTCGACTACCTGCCGGTGCGTGCGCTGCATCAGCAGATCGCCAAGGTCACCCGCTTTCACAGCCCTCGTGCCTTCAGCTATATGTTCAGCCCTGGCTTCGAGCCACTGCGCAGGCAGATCGCAATCCGCATGCGCGATGCCGGTGTGCTGGTCGACCCGCGTGAGGTGATCGTCACACATGGTTGTGTCGATGCCTTGCAGATGTCGCTGCGGGTACTGACCCGCCCGGGGGACCTGATCGCAGCCGAGTCGCCTACCTATTACGGGCTGTTGCAGTTGGCGGACCTGCTGGGGCTGAAGGTCATCGAAATCCCCAGTGACCCGTCCACTGGCATCAGCCTTGAAGCATTGCAGTTGGCCGCCAACCAGTGGTCGATCAAGGCCTTGGTGCTCACCACGCGCCTCAGCAATCCGCTGGGTGGTACGGTGCCTGAGGAGCGACAGAAACAGTTGCTGCGCCTGGCGTCGGACTTCGATATCCAGATCGTCGAAGACGACATCTATGGCGAGTTGATGTTCGAGCAGGGCAAGACCAAGGCGCTCAAGGCCTTCGACCGGCTGGACCGGGTCATCTATTGCTCGAGCTTTTCCAAGACCCTTTCGCCCGGGGTGCGGGTTGGCTGGATGGTGGCAGGGCGTTACCAGGATGAAATCCAGCGCCTGCAGACCTTCACCACTCATTCTGCGTGCAGCGTGACGCAGATGGGCGTGGCGGCGTACCTGGAGAACGGTGGCTACGACCGGCACCTGCGCTATATCCGCCAGGAGTACCGCAAGAACCTCAGCGCCTACCAGCTGGCGGTGCAGCAGCACTTCCCGGAGGGCACCCAGATGACCCGGCCAACCGGCGGTTTCATCCTCTGGGTCAGCCTGCCGGGGCGGGTCAATACCCAAGAGTTGCATGTGCGTGCGCTGGAGCAGGGCATCAGTATCGCGCCCGGGTTGATCTTCAGTAACACCGAACAGTTCAACCATTGCATCCGGCTCAACTGTGGCATTCCATGGAACAAGGAGGCCGAGCGAGCGGTTATCACGCTTGGCCTGTTGGCCCAGCAATTATGCAGAGAATCGCAGTCCTCACTTTTGTAGGCTTGCCAGCGGCGGGCGGAACGGGGAGCATACGCACTTTTCCAGCCCCGTCTGCCTGTCGATCTCCATGAACCTGTTGCGTAGCGCTGCCCTGCTTATCTGTATTGCCCCGTTCTACCTGCCTTGTGGTGTGGTTCAGGCTGCCCAGCCTGCTGGCCAGGTGCAGGCGGGGCATGGCAAGGCAGCAGGCAAGGTGCCAGCGAAGCCGGCAGCAAAGGCCAAGCCGGCCGCCAGCAAGGCCAAAGTCAAAGCCAAGCCGGTCAGCAAGGCGGTCACGCAGCCGTTGCCCAAGGCCAGGCTGGACTTGAGCCTGCCGACCGACATGGTCAACAATCTCGAGCCTGAAGTCGGCGATCCAACGACTCGTCGCAAGCCGTTGCTACCCGCCATGTTCGCGGAAAAACCGGAATCCAGCGACAGTCCGTTCCAGCTCAATGGCCGTTTGATCAGCAACGAGATGCAGCTGCAGCTGCGCAACGATAGTCGCCACGATGTGGAAGGTGCGGCAATCGATTTCCAGTTCCGCAATTGATCAGGCGCAACTGACTGCTGGGTCACGGCAGATTTCATCGGGCCAGCAATTTCAAACGTATGTTTGAGCGGTTACTATCCAGGGACGTTCGTCCCGTTTTGTTCCAGGGAGTCCTGATTCAGCCATGAAGTGTCGTGAGGGTTGTGGTGCCTGCTGCATCGCCCCATCCATCAGCTCGGCGATGCCGCGCATGCCTCAGGGCAAGCCGGCGGGCGAGCGCTGCCTGCACCTGACGCCTGAAAACCTTTGTGACCTGTTCGGCAAGCCCGAGCGGCCGGCGGTGTGCGGTGGGTTCAAGGCCGATATCGAGGTGTGCGGCAGTAACCGCGACGAGGCAATCAGGATTCTGGGCTGGTGGGAGCAGATAACGGCGGCGTGAGAGGCTGGATCTTCGACAACAAGGATAAACATGATGAGATCGTTCAAGCGTATTGCACTGCTGTGTGGCATGGGTGTCCTGATGGCGCCGGCTGCCTGGGCCGAGAACTGGCAGGTGGCCAAGGACGAGGAGGGTATCAAGGTCTCGCTCAGTGAGGTGCCGGGCTCCAAGTACAAGGCCTACCAGGGCGTGACCGTCATCAAGGCGCCATTGGCCAAGGTGCAGGCGCTGCAGGAGGATGCGGCAGGGGCTTGCTCGTGGATTCACGAATGCAAGTCACAAAAGCTGCTCAAGCACGAAGGCGACCAGAGCTGGACCTATACCCAGTTCAATACGCCGTGGCCGGTGACGCCCCGGGACTCGGTGTTGCACGTGACCACGGTCAAGGGTGCGGATGGCAGCTTGACGCGAAACCTCAAAGAAGAGCCAACGTATATCCCGGAAGAAAAGGGCTTTGTGCGGGTGGCGAAGGTGGAAGGTTTCTGGAAGCTGGTGCCCAAGGGTGACAGTACCGAAGTGACTTACCAGGTGCACACCGAGCCGGGCGGCAGCGTGCCGTCGATGATCGCCAACAAGTTCGTGGTCGATTCGCCGTTCAATACCCTCAAGGCGCTGCGCGAGCGGGCCGAGAAGAACTGAAGCCTGGCGCGGTTCATGTGGGAGCGGGCGTGCCCGCGAAACAGGCGATGCAGTGCTTCGCACCGGCTTTGCCGGTGTTCGCGGGCTCGCCCGCTCCCACAGAGTCTGCGAAAGCGTTCAGATTTTGAACAATAAAAAAGGCTGCCCGAGGGCAGCCTTTTGCGTTCGGCTGGTAAGGCTTACTTGCGGTCTTTCAGCTCGACGATGTCGCGCTGCAGTTCGCCGGTGTAGAGCTGGCGAGGGCGGCCGATCTTGTACGGGCTGGAGAGCATTTCTTTCCAGTGCGAGATCCAGCCCACGGTGCGTGCCAGGGCGAAGATCACGGTGAACATGCTGGTCGGAATGCCGATCGCCTTCAGGATGATGCCCGAGTAGAAGTCGACGTTCGGGTACAACGAGCGCTCGATGAAGTACGGATCGGTCAGGGCGATCTCTTCCAGGCGCATGGCCAGTTCCAGCTGCGGATCGTTCTTGATGCCCAGCTCGCCCAGGACTTCGTCACAGGTCTTCTTCATCACGGTGGCGCGCGGGTCACGGTTCTTGTAAACGCGGTGACCGAAGCCCATCAGCTTGAATGGGTCGTTCTTGTCCTTGGCCTTGGCGATGTACTTGTCGATGTTCGAGACATCGCCAATTTCATCGAGCATGGTCAGCACCGCTTCGTTCGCGCCGCCGTGGGCCGGGCCCCACAGTGCTGCGATGCCGGCAGCGATACAGGCGAACGGGTTGGCACCCGAGGAGCCTGCCAGGCGCACGGTCGAGGTGGAGGCGTTCTGCTCGTGGTCGGCGTGGAGGATGAAGATCCGGTCCATTGCCTTGGCCAGTACCGGGCTGATCGGTTTGATCTCGCACGGAGTGTTGAACATCATGTGCAGGAAGTTTTCCGCGTACGACAAGTCGTTGCGCGGGTACATCATCGGCTGGCCCATGGAGTACTTGTAAACCATTGCGGCCAGGGTCGGCATCTTGGCGACCAGGCGCACCGCGGAGATTTCGCGGTGTTGCGGGTTATTGATGTCCAGGGAGTCGTGGTAGAACGCCGAGAGGGCGCCGACCACGCCGCACATCACCGCCATCGGGTGTGCGTCACGGCGGAAACCGTTGAAGAAGGACTTCAGCTGTTCGTGAACCATGGTGTGGTTCTTGACGGTGCTGACGAACTGGGCCTTCTGCTCGGCATTCGGCAATTCGCCGTTGAGCAGCAGGTAGCAGGTTTCCAGGTAATCCGATTGCTCGGCGAGCTGTTCGATCGGGTAGCCGCGGTGCAGCAGCACGCCCTTGTCGCCGTCGATATAGGTGATCTTCGACTCGCACGAGGCAGTCGCCATGAAACCAGGATCGAAGGTGAAGTGACCAGTGGCCCCCAACCCGCGGACGTCGATTACATCAGGACCAACGGTGCCGGTTAAAATGGGCAGCTCGACGGGGGCAGCGCCCTCGATGACCAACTGCGCTTTTTTGTCAGCCATGTGGCCTCCTATTAATGCTTGAAATCATCAGACAGCCCCCCACGCAGGGCCCGCACCACTATAGAGAAGTAAATTCGAATGTCAATTTGCCTAAAGGCTGGTTGAAACGGCCTTCGAGGCCTGATTTTTCACGAAATTCTCGCCCATTTACGCCTTTTGTTCGCTAAAGGCAATCCGCTATTTGGGCTACCCCGTCACGTTGTCATAAGCAGCCTAACTGTCTATACTCGGCACCCGACTCCCATGGGCTTGCAAGCCCGAACTGCTGGGGTCGCCGTTCCCTGGGTGGTGGGTACCTGACCAGTACACTTACCAACAACTTTGCCCTGATTCGCTAGGGGCTCTTCAGTGTGAAAAAAGCCGTGAAAAGCCAACGACCTGTAAACCTAGACCTAAGGACCATCAAGCTTCCTGTCACTGCGTACACGTCCATTCTGCACCGTATCTCCGGCGTCATCCTGTTCCTCGGCCTTGCCATCATGCTTTATGCACTGGGCAAGTCGCTGGGTTCCGAGGAAGGCTTCGGTGAGGTGAAGGCGTGTCTGACCAGCCCGCTGGCCAAGTTCGTGACCTGGGGCCTGCTGTCCGCCCTGCTTTATCACCTCGTGGCAGGTGTACGCCACCTGATCATGGACATGGGCATCGGTGAGACGCTGGAAGGCGGCAAGCTGGGCTCGAAAATCGTGATCGTCATCTCCGTGGTGCTGATCGTTCTGGTGGGAGTTTGGGTATGGTAACCAATGTCACGAACCTGTCGCGTTCGGGCCTCTATGACTGGATGGCGCAGCGCGTATCGGCGGTCGTTCTCGCGGCTTACTTCATTTTCCTGATCGGCTACGTGGTCTGCCACCCAGGCATCGACTACACCCAGTGGCATGGTCTGTTCTCCAATAACGCGATGCGGATCTTCAGTCTGCTGGCCCTGGTTGCCCTTGGCGCTCACGCCTGGGTCGGCATGTGGACCATCGCCACCGACTACCTGACGCCGATGTCGTTCGGCAAGTCGGCGACTGCGATTCGTTTCCTGTTCCAGGCGGTATGCGGCGTTGCGATGTTCGCTTACTTCGTCTGGGGTGTGCAGATTCTCTGGGGTATCTGATCCATGGCTAGCATTCCAACCATTTCCTTCGACGCCATCATCATCGGTGGCGGCGGTGCCGGCATGCGCGCAGCGCTGCAGCTGGCCCAGGGCGGTCACAAGACTGCCGTAGTCACCAAGGTCTTCCCGACCCGTTCGCACACTGTATCCGCCCAGGGCGGCATCACCTGCGCCATCGCTTCGGCCGACCCGAACGACGACTGGCGCTGGCACATGTACGATACCGTCAAGGGTTCCGACTACATCGGTGACCAGGACGCTATCGAATACATGTGTCAGGAAGGCCCGGCTGCGGTCTTCGAGCTGGACCACATGGGCCTGCCGTTCTCCCGTACCGAAACCGGCCGCATCTACCAGCGCCCGTTCGGTGGCCAGTCCAAGGACTTCGGTAAAGGTGGCCAGGCCGCCCGTACCTGTGCTGCATCCGACCGTACCGGTCACGCGCTGCTGCACACCCTGTACCAGGGCAACCTCAAGGCCGGCACCACCTTCCTCAACGAGTACTACGCCGTTGACCTGGTGAAGAACCAGGACGGCGCATTCGTGGGTGTGATCGCGATCTGCATCGAAACCGGCGAAACCCTGTACATCAAGTCCAAGGCCACCGTACTGGCCACTGGCGGTGCCGGCCGTATCTACGCCTCCACCACCAACGCCCTGATCAACACCGGTGACGGTATCGGCATGGCCCTGCGTGCAGGCGTACCGGTACAGGACATCGAAATGTGGCAGTTCCACCCGACCGGCATCGCCGGCGCCGGTGTACTGGTCACCGAAGGTTGCCGCGGTGAAGGTGGCTACCTGATCAACGCCCACGGCGAGCGCTTCATGGAGCGTTACGCGCCGAACGCGAAGGACCTGGCCGGCCGCGACGTGGTCGCCCGTTCCATGGTCAAGGAAATCATCGCCGGCAACGGTGTGGGCCCGAACAAGGACCACGTACTGCTGAAGCTGGACCACCTGGGCGAGGAAGTGCTGCACAGCCGCCTGCCAGGCATCTGCGAACTGTCCAAGACCTTCGCCCACGTCGACCCGGTCGTCGCGCCGGTCCCGGTCGTTCCGACCTGCCACTACATGATGGGCGGCGTTGCCACCAACATTCATGGCCAGGCCATCACCATGGACGCCGAAGGCAAGGACCAGATCATTCCAGGCCTGTTCGCCGTAGGTGAAGTGGCGTGCGTATCGGTACACGGTGCCAACCGCCTGGGCGGCAACTCGCTGCTCGACCTGGTGGTGTTCGGCCGTGCCGCCGGCCTGCACCTGGAGAAGTCGCTGAGCGAAGGCGTGGAATACCGCGACGCCAGCGATACCGATATCGATGTGGCCCTGAACCGCCTGAACAAGCTCAACGAGCGTACTTCCGGTGAAGACGTTGCCAGCCTGAAGCGTGAGCTGCAGAGCTGCATGCAGAACTACTTCGGTGTATTCCGTACTGGCGAATACATGCAAAAGGGTATCGAGCAGCTGGCTGGCCTGCGTGAGCGCATCGCCAACGTCAAGATCAACGACAAGTCCCAGGCCTTCAACACCGCGCGTATCGAAGCGCTGGAGCTGCAGAACCTGCTGGAAGTCGCCGAAGCTACCGCCATTGCGGCCGAAGCCCGTAAAGAGTCCCGCGGCGCTCACGCCCGTGAAGACTTCGAAGACCGTGACGACGAAAACTGGCTGTGCCACACCCTGTACTACCCGGGTGAGAAGCGCGTCGCCAAGCGTGGTGTCAACTTTGCGCCGAAGACTGTTCCAGCCTTCGAACCAAAAGTCCGGACTTACTAAGGGTGGCTGCTATGTTGAAAGTCGAAGTTTATCGTTACAACCCGGACACCGACTCGGCGCCCAAGATGGAGTCGTTCGACGTCGATACCGGTGGCAAGGACCTGATGGTGCTGGACGTGCTGGCGCTGATCAAGGAAAAGGACGAGGGCTTCTCGTACCGTCGCTCCTGCCGCGAAGGCGTTTGCGGTTCCGATGGCATGAACATGAACGGCAAGAACGGCCTGGCCTGCATCACCCCGCTGTCGGGCGTGGTCAAGGGCAACAAGCTGGTTCTGCGTCCACTGCCAGGCCTGCCGGTCATTCGTGACCTGGTGGTCGACATGAGCATCTTCTACAAGCAATACGAGAAGGTGAAGCCGTTCCTGCAGAACGATACGCCGGCTCCGGCCATCGAGCGTCTGCAGTCGCCGGAAGACCGTGACAAGCTGGACGGTCTGTACGAGTGCATCCTGTGCGCCTGCTGCTCGACCTCCTGCCCGTCGTTCTGGTGGAACCCGGACAAGTTCCTGGGCCCGGCCGCTCTGCTGCAGGCCTACCGTTTCCTGGCCGACAGCCGTGACACCAAGACCCAGGAGCGCCTGGCGTCCCTGGATGACCCGTTCAGCGTATTCCGCTGCCGCGGGATCATGAACTGCGTCAACGTTTGCCCGAAGGGTCTGAACCCGACCAAGGCAATCGGTCACGTACGTAACATGCTGCTGCAAAGCGGCACCTGATACAAAGCGTTGTAACTGCAGTAAGCCGAGGTGCGGGCGCTGAGCCCGCACTGAGGTAAAACCTGAGCAAGGACCCAAAAAGCCCGCGCTCGATACCTATGAAGATATGAGACCAGCAGGGGCTTTCCGGGCTGGTACCCGGAAAATCAGCAGGATCCAAGTGGCGTGGTTCAGTCGCTTTATTTGGACTTTTCCAGGTTTGCTGTGGCTCTCGCCGATCAGTCCCCTAACCGAGGGTGACCAAGCATGCAAGAAAGCGTGATGCAGCGCATGTGGGATAGCGCCCACCTTTCAGGTGGTAACGCTGCATATGTGGAAGAGCTCTACGAGCTCTACCTGCACGACCCTAACGCTGTGCCAGAAGAGTGGCGCACTTACTTCCAGAAGTTGCCAGCCGACGGCAGCACCGCTACCGATGTATCGCACTCGACGATCCGCGACCATTTCGTACTGCTGGCAAAGAACCAGCGCCGCGCACAACCGGTTTCCGCCGGGAGCGTGAGCACAGAACACGAGAAGAAGCAGGTTGAAGTTCTGCGACTGATCCAGGCCTATCGTATGCGCGGCCATCAGGCTGCCAAGCTCGACCCGTTGGGGTTGTGGCAGCGACCTGCGCCTGTAGACCTGTCGATCAATCACTACGGCTTGACCAATGCCGATCTTGATACGACCTTCCGTGCCGGCGACCTGTTCATCGGCAAAGAGGAGGCGAGCCTACGCGAGATCTTCGAGGCGCTCCAGAAGACATATTGTCGCACCATTGGCGCCGAGTTCACCCACATCGTCGATTCCGAGCAGCGCAGCTGGTTCCAGCAGCGTCTGGAAAGCGTGCGCGGCCGTCCGGAGTTCTCGGTCGACGTGCAGACGCACCTGCTCGAGCGCGTGACCGCCGGTGAAGGTCTCGAAAAGTACCTGGGTACCAAGTATCCGGGCACCAAGCGTTTCGGCCTCGAGGGCGGCGAAAGCCTGATCCCGATGCTGGACGAGATGATCCAGCGCTCCGGCTCCTACGGCACCAAGGAAGTCGTGATCGGCATGGCCCACCGCGGCCGTCTGAACGTTTTGGTCAACACCTTCGGCAAGAACCCGCGCGAGCTGTTCGACGAGTTCGAAGGCAAGAAGATGAACGAGCTGGGCTCCGGTGACGTGAAGTATCACCAGGGCTTCTCCTCCAACGTGATGACCCCGGGTGGCGAAGTGCACCTGGCCATGGCGTTCAACCCGTCCCACCTGGAAATCGTCTCGCCAGTGGTGGAGGGTTCGGTGCGCGCCCGTCAGGACCGTCGCAACGACACCGTGGGTGACAAGGTTCTGCCGATCTCGATCCACGGCGACGCTGCGTTCGCTGGCCAGGGCGTGGTCATGGAAACCTTCCAGATGTCGCAGACCCGCGGTTTCAAGACCGGCGGTACCGTGCACATCGTGATCAACAACCAGGTCGGTTTCACCATCAGCAACCCGCTGGACGCACGTTCCACCGAGTATGCAACCGATGTCGCCAAGATGATTCAGGCGCCGATCCTGCACGTTAACGGTGACGATCCGGAAGCCGTGCTGTTCGTGACCCAGCTGGCTATCGATTACCGCATGCAGTTCAAGCGTGACGTGGTCATCGACCTGGTCTGCTACCGTCGTCGCGGCCACAACGAGGCCGACGAGCCGAACGGCACCCAGCCGCTGATGTACCAGCAGATCTCCAAGCAGCGCACCACCCGTGAGCTGTATGCCGATTCGCTGATCCAGGCCGGTCGCATCGACGCTGAGCGCGCTCAGGCCAAGATCGACGAGTACCGCAACGCCCTGGACAACGGCCTGCACGTGGTGAAGAGCCTGGTCAAGGAGCCGAACCGCGAGCTGTTCGTCGACTGGCGTCCATACCTGGGCCATGCCTGGACTGCACGTCACGATACCCGCTTCGACCTCAAGACCCTGCAGGACCTGTCGGCCAAGCTGCTGGAACTGCCGGAAGGCTTCGTCGTCCAGCGTCAGGTCGCGAAGATCTACGAAGATCGCCAGAAGATGCAGGCCGGCGGCTTGCCGATCAACTGGGGTTATGCAGAGACCATGGCCTACGCCACCCTGCAGTTCGAAGGTCACCCGATCCGCATGACCGGCCAGGACATCGGTCGTGGCACCTTCTCGCACCGTCATGCGGTGCTGCACAACCAGAAGGACGCGAGCACCTACGTACCGCTGAAGAACCTGTTCCCGGGCCAGCCGCGTTTCGAACTGTACGACTCCTTCCTGTCGGAAGAGGCGGTATTGGCGTTCGAATACGGCTACTCGACCACCACGCCGAACGCGCTGGTGATCTGGGAAGCTCAGTTCGGCGACTTCGCCAACGGTGCCCAGGTGGTGATCGACCAGTTCATCACCAGCGGCGAGCACAAGTGGGGCCGCCTGTGCGGTCTGACCATGCTGCTGCCACACGGTTATGAAGGGCAGGGGCCGGAGCACTCCTCCGCGCGTCTGGAGCGTTACCTGCAGCTGTGCGCCGAGCACAACATCCAGGTCTGCGTACCGACCACCCCGGCACAGATCTACCACCTGCTGCGTCGTCAGGTCATCCGTCCGCTGCGCAAGCCGCTGATCGTGCTGACGCCGAAGTCGCTGCTGCGCCACAAGCTGGCCGTCTCGACCCTGGAAGACCTGGCCGAAGGCTCGTTCCAGACCGTGATCCCGGAGATCGACAGCCTCGATCCGGCCAAGGTCGAACGTCTGATCCTGTGCGGCGGCAAGGTGTACTACGACCTGCTGGAAAAACGCCGTGCCGAAGGCCGCGAAGACATCGCGATCCTGCGTCTGGAGCAGCTGTATCCGTTCCCTGAGGACGACCTGGTCGAAATCCTGGCGCAATACACCAACCTCAAGCATGCGGTCTGGTGCCAGGAAGAACCGATGAACCAGGGCGCCTGGTACAGCAGTCAGCACCACATGCGCCGTATCCTGGGCCGCCATAACAAGGCACTGGTCCTGGAATACGCCGGCCGCGACGCTTCCGCCGCGCCAGCCTGTGGTTACGCATCGAAGCACGCCGAGCAGCAAGAAAAACTGCTGCAAGATGCCTTCACTGTTTAATGCCTTCGCGCACCTGAAACCGAATTTAAGGAAACACAGATAATGGCTATCGAGATCAAAGCCCCAACCTTCCCGGAATCGGTTGCCGATGGCACCGTTGCCACCTGGCACAAGCAGCCGGGCGATGCCGTCAAGCGTGACGAGCTGATCGTCGACATCGAGACCGACAAGGTCGTTCTGGAAGTGCTGGCCACCGCCGATGGCGTGCTGGGCGCCATCGTCAAGGGCGAGGGCGACACCGTCCTGTCCGACGAAGTGCTGGGTTCGATCGTTGAAGGTGGTGCTGCTGCCGCTGCCCCAGCAGCTGCTCCGGCCGCCGCTGCCCCGGCTGCCGCTGCTACTGCCGATGCTGGCGAAGATGACCCGATCGCTGCACCTGCCGCACGCAAGCTGGCCGAAGAAAACGCTATCGACCTGGCTACCGTTGCCGGCACCGGCAAAGGCGGGCGCATCACCAAGGAAGACGTTGTCGCCGCCGTCGCCAACAAGAAGTCGGCCCCGGCCCCGGCGGCCAAGCCGGCTGCCGCCGCCGCCGCTGCTGCCCCGGTTGTCGTTGCCGCTGGCGACCGCACCAAGAAGCGCGTGCCGATGACCCGTCTGCGCGCCAAGATCGCCGAGCGTCTGGTCGAAGCCCAGTCGAACATGGCCATGCTGACCACCTTCAACGAAGTCGACATGACCGAAGTCATGGCCCTGCGTTCGAAGTACAAGGACCTGTTCGAGAAGACCCATAACGGCGTACGCCTGGGCTTCATGTCGTTCTTCGTCAAGGCCGCCACCGAAGCCCTGAAGCGCTTCCCGGCGGTCAACGCCTCGATCGACGGCAACGACATCGTCTACCACGGCTTCGCCGACGTCGGCGTTGCCGTGTCGAGCGATCGTGGCCTGGTGGTTCCGGTTCTGCGTAACGCCGAGTCGATGAGCCTGGCTGAAATCGAAAACGGCATCGCCACCTTCGGCAAGAAGGCCCGTGACGGCAAGCTGTCGATCGAAGAGATGACCGGTGGTACCTTCACCATCACCAACGGCGGTACCTTCGGCTCGATGATGTCGACCCCGATCGTCAACCCGCCGCAGGCTGCCATCCTGGGCATGCACAACATCATCCAGCGCCCGATGGCCATCAACGGCCAAGTGGTCATCCGCCCGATGATGTACCTGGCACTGTCCTACGATCACCGCCTGATCGATGGCAAGGAAGCGGTAACCTTCCTGGTCACCATCAAGAACCTGCTGGAAGATCCGTCTCGCCTGCTGCTGGACATCTAACCCTCTGGCTGCGTACCGTGCCGGCCCTGGCTTCGCAAGAAGCCGCGCCGCGCGGTCCGCGGCCTGTAGCTTGTAGCTGATAAGGAATCTTTTATGACCCAGAAATTCGACGTAGTGGTAATCGGTGCAGGTCCTGGCGGCTATGTTGCTGCCATCAAGGCTGCACAACTTGGTCTGAAGACTGCCTGTATCGAGAAGTACACCGACGCCGAGGGCAAGCTGGCCCTGGGCGGCACCTGCCTGAACGTAGGCTGCATTCCGTCCAAGGCGCTGCTGGACAGCTCCTGGAAGTACAAGGAAGCCAAAGAGAGCTTCAACGTCCACGGTATCTCCACTGGTGAAGTGAAGATGGACGTCGCCGCGATGGTGGGTCGCAAGGCCGGCATCGTGAAAAACCTGACCGGTGGCGTCGCCACCCTGTTCAAGGCCAATGGCGTGACCTCGATCCAGGGCCACGGCAAGCTGCTGGCTGGCAAAAAGGTCGAAGTCACCAAAGCTGACGGCACCACTGAAGTCATCGAAGCCGAGAACGTGATTCTGGCTTCCGGCTCGCGTCCGATCGACATTCCGCCGGCTCCGGTCGACCAGAACGTCATCGTCGACTCCACCGGCGCCCTGGAATTCCAGGCCGTACCGAAGCGCCTGGGCGTGATCGGTGCTGGTGTGATCGGCCTGGAGCTGGGCTCGGTATGGGCTCGCCTGGGTGCTGAAGTCACCGTCCTGGAAGCCCTGGACACCTTCCTGATGGCTGCCGACACCGCGGTGTCGAAAGAAGCCCAGAAGACACTGACCAAGCAAGGCCTGGACATCAAGCTGGGCGCTCGCGTCACCGGCTCGAAAGTCAATGGCAACGAAGTCGAGGTGACCTACACCAACGCCGAAGGCGAGCAGAAGATCACCTTCGACAAGCTGATCGTCGCGGTCGGCCGTCGCCCGGTGACCACCGATCTGCTGGCTGCAGACAGCGGCGTGACCATCGATGAGCGTGGCTACATCTATGTCGATGACTACTGCGCTACCAGCGTACCGGGCGTCTACGCCATTGGTGACGTGGTGCGTGGCCTGATGCTGGCCCACAAGGCTTCGGAAGAGGGCATCATGGTCGTCGAGCGCATCAAGGGCCACAAGGCTCAGATGAACTACGACCTGATCCCTTCGGTCATCTACACCCACCCGGAAATCGCCTGGGTCGGCAAGACCGAACAAGCCTTGAAGGCCGAGGGTGTTGAGGTTAACGTAGGCACCTTCCCGTTCGCGGCCAGCGGCCGTGCAATGGCAGCCAACGATACCGGTGGTTTCGTCAAGGTCATCGCTGACGCCAAGACCGACCGCGTCCTGGGTGTTCATGTGATTGGCCCATCGGCTGCCGAACTGGTACAGCAGGGCGCGATCGCAATGGAATTCGGCACCAGTGCCGAGGATCTGGGCATGATGGTCTTCAGCCATCCAACCCTGTCCGAAGCGCTGCATGAAGCAGCGCTGGCAGTGAATGGCGGCGCCATTCACGTGGCCAACCGTAAGAAGCGTTAATTATAAGAAACCACGGCGGGCTGCCCGTCGTGAGTCTTGCGTGCATGACTCACCGCGGAACGTCCGCCGGACCGGACAACACGGGAAAACCCGGGGTCAATGGTCACAGGTGGTGCGGCGCCAGCAATGGCGCAGCGCCGAAGCGCAGTACCTAACGAAGACGGTAAAAAGCATGAATCTTCACGAGTATCAGGGTAAGCAGCTGTTCGCTGAGTACGGCCTGCCAGTTTCCAAGGGTTTCGCAGTCGACACCCCTGAAGCTGCAGCAGAAGCCTGCGACAAGATCGGCGGGAACGAGTGGGTAGTCAAAGCCCAGGTTCACGCAGGTGGTCGCGGCAAGGCGGGCGGCGTCAAGCTGGTTCGCAGCAAGGAAGACGCCAAGGCGTTCGCTGCACAGTGGTTGGGCAAGAATCTGGTTACCTACCAGACTGATGCCAACGGTCAACCCGTCTCCAAGATTCTGGTCGAATCCTGCACTGACATCGCCAAAGAGCTGTACCTGGGCGCTGTAGTGGATCGTTCGAGCCGCCGTATCGTGTTCATGGCTTCCACCGAGGGTGGCGTGGACATCGAGAAAGTGGCGCACGACACGCCTGAGAAGATCCTCAAGGCTACCATCGACCCACTGGTTGGCGCTCAGCCGTTCCAGGGTCGTGAGCTGGCGTTCCAGCTGGGCTTGGAAGGCAAGCAAGTTCAACAGTTCGCCAAGATCTTCGTGGGTCTGGCCAAGCTGTTCAAGGATCACGATCTGGCCCTGCTGGAAGTGAACCCGCTGGTGATCAAGGCCGATGGCGACCTGCACTGCCTCGATGCCAAGATCAACATCGACGCCAACGCCATGTACCGTCAGCCCAAGCTGAAGACTTTCCACGACCCGTCGCAGGACGACGCCCGTGAAGCCCACGCTGCCAAGTTCGAACTGAACTACGTTGCCCTCGAAGGCAACATCGGCTGCATGGTCAACGGTGCCGGCCTGGCCATGGGTACCATGGACATCGTCAACCTGCACGGCGGCAAGCCAGCCAACTTCCTCGACGTGGGCGGCGGCGCTACCAAAGAACGCGTTACCGAAGCGTTCAAGATCATTCTGTCCGACACCAACGTCGCGGCCGTTCTGGTCAACATCTTCGGCGGCATCGTTCGCTGCGACATGATTGCCGAAGGCATCATCGGTGCAGTGAAAGAAGTCGGCGTTAAAGTTCCGGTTGTCGTTCGCCTTGAAGGCAACAACGCCGAACTGGGCGCTAAAGTACTGGCAGAAAGCGGTTTGAACATCATTGCGGCCACCAGCCTGACCGACGCTGCTCAACAAGTTGTCAAAGCTGCGGAGGGCAAGTAATGAGCGTCCTGATCAATAAAGATACCAAAGTCATCTGCCAGGGCTTCACCGGCTCGCAGGGTACTTTCCACTCCGAACAGGCCATCGCCTATGGCACCAAGATGGTCGGCGGCGTTACGCCAGGCAAGGGTGGCACCACCCACCTGGGCCTGCCGGTGTTCAACACCGTCAAGGAAGCCGTGGAAGCTACCGGCGCTGACGCTTCGGTCATCTACGTTCCGGCTCCTTTCTGCAAGGACTCGATCCTGGAAGCAGCCTTCGGCGGCATCAAGCTGATCGTCTGCATCACCGAAGGCATTCCTACCCTGGACATGCTGGATGCCAAGGTCAAGTGCGACGAGCTGGGCGTGACCCTGATCGGCCCTAACTGCCCAGGCGTGATCACTCCGGGCGAGTGCAAGATCGGCATCATGCCAGGCCACATCCACCTGCCAGGCAAGGTCGGTATCGTTTCGCGTTCCGGCACCCTGACCTACGAAGCGGTCAAGCAGACCACCGACGCCGGCTTTGGCCAGTCGACCTGCGTAGGTATTGGTGGCGACCCGATCCCGGGCTCCAACTTCATCGACATCCTGAAGCTGTTCCAGGAAGACCCGAAGACCGAAGCGATCGTCATGATCGGTGAAATCGGCGGTTCGGCTGAAGAAGAAGCGGCAGCCTACATCAAGGCCAACGTCACCAAGCCAGTCGTTTCCTACATCGCCGGTGTTACTGCCCCGGCGGGCAAGCGCATGGGCCACGCTGGCGCCATCATTTCCGGCGGCAAAGGCACTGCGGACGAGAAGTTCGCCGCGCTGCAGGACGCTGGTGTGAAGACCGTGCGTTCCCTGGCTGACATCGGTAAGGCCCTGGCCGAGCTGACCGGCTGGGAAGTCAAGAAGTAATACCTGCTACACCCCCCACGCGCACAGAGGCCACCTTCGGGTGGCCTTTGTCGTTTTTGGGTTTGGATTTTTCCTGTGCCGCCTTCGCGGGTTTACCCGCGAAGAGGCCGGAACAGGCAATAAAGAATTTTCGATGTGTTTGATAGGGATTTTCGTGCGGACGAAAGTTTCAATATGGTGATAATTCCTACTGTCTCCGGTCACACAGACGACAAACATGTACGCACATCGGACAAGCAGCACTGTATCAGTGCGTTTACCGGGTAAAACGGTTAATCTACGCGTTCACTCTGTGCCCGTACCCCACAAGGGAACGACACGCTAAACGGGTCTGGCCTACCAAGCCGGGCAGCATTTCCCCTCATCCAAAGGGAAATCCCCTCTCGAATCCCGATTTCAGCAGTGTGGTACTACCTTAAATGAAAGTTCTCAAAGGCCAGGATATCCTGGCGCTTGGCTTTATGACGTTTGCGCTTTTCGTAGGCGCTGGCAACATCATCTTCCCGCCTATCGTTGGTCTGCAGTCTGGCCCGCACGTTTGGATGGCGGCCCTGGGCTTCCTGGTCACCGCCGTGGGCCTGCCGGTCATCACCGTGGTCGCCCTGGCCAAGGTCGGCGGCGGCATGGATGCCCTGAGCAGCCCGATCGGCAAGTTCTTCGGTGGCCTGCTGGCGGCCGTGTGCTACCTGTCGGTCGGCCCGCTGTTCGCGACGCCGCGAACCGCGACCGTGTCGTTCGAAGTGGGTGTGGCGCCGCTGACCGGTGAAAGCCCGACCGCGCTGTTCATCTATAGCCTGGTGTACTTCGCCGTGGTACTGGCTGTGTCCATGTATCCGGGCAAACTGCTCGACACCGTCGGTCGCTTCCTCGCGCCACTGAAGATCATTGCCCTGGCGGTGCTGGGCATCGCTGCCTTCGCGCTGCCGGCCGGAACCATCGGTGAAGCTCAGCCGGCCTATGCCGCCGCTGCGTTCTCCAAAGGGTTCTCCGATGGCTACCTGACCATGGACACCCTCGGCGCCCTGGTATTCGGTATCGTCATCGTCAATGCCATCCGCTCGCGCGGTGTCGAGTCGCCGAAGTTGATCACCCGGTATGCCATCATCGCCGGCCTGATCGCTGGTGTTGGCCTGGCGCTGGTGTACATCAGCCTGTTCCGCCTGGGTGCCGGCAGCCACGAGATTGCCGCCGGTGCCACCAACGGTGCCGCTGTCCTGCATGCCTATGTGCAGCACACCTTCGGCTCGCTGGGCAGTGGTTTCCTCGCCGTGCTGATCGCGTTGGCATGCCTGGTGACTGCGGTCGGCCTGACCTGTGCCTGTGCCGAGTACTTCAGCCAGGTCCTGCCGCTGTCGTACCGTGCTCTGGTGGTGATCCTGGCAGGCTTCTCGTTGCTGATCTCCAACCTGGGCCTGACCAAGTTGATCATGTTCTCGATCCCGGTCCTGACCGCCATCTATCCGCCCTGCATCGTGGTGGTGGGGCTGAGCTTCGTGAAGGAGCTGTGGCATTCGCCGACCCGCATCCTGGCCCCGGTGATGCTGGTATCGCTGGTGTTCGGTATCGTCGACGCGATCAAGGGCAGCGAGATTGCCCATGTGCTGCCAGACGTTCTGGCGCATTTGCCGCTGAGCGATCAAGGCCTGGCCTGGCTGGTGCCTTCGGTGGTAACCCTGGTTGGCGCAGTGGCCTGCGACCGCCTGCTCGGCAAGCCGCGCGAAGCCTTGGCCTGATGGCATAGGTTGAAGCCTGAGGGCAGCACCGGTCACGAGCCGCAGGGTGCTGGCCATGGGTCGAAACCCGCAAGCCCCGTATCCGTATGGATGCGGGGCTTTTTCGTTTCAGGTTGTGCCTTTTGCCGCTCGTGGGCGTCGAAACCCGGTCACTATCCTTTGTGCACCTGGCCCTCGGGAATCCTGCATGAACTTCATCCAAAGCAATCTACACAACCTCCTGGCCGTCTGCTGGTTCGCCCTCTGCTGGGGCGGCTACACCCGCTATGCCATCTGGAAAGGCCGAGACACTGCCTGCCTGGCCAGCGTGCTGCATCTATACCGGGAAGACTGGATGCGCCGTATGCTGCTGCGCGACAACCGCATCGCCGATGCCAGCGTGATTGGTAACCTGGAGCGCAACGCCTCCTTTTTCGCCTCCAGCACCCTGATCATCCTTGCCGGTATTCTCACCGTGCTAGGTGCTTCGGATCGCGCCCTGTCGCTGCTTGCAGACCTGCCGCTGGTGCAGCAGGCGTCCCAGGGTATGTCGGAAATCAAGCTGCTGTGCCTGGCAATGGTCTTCGTCTACGCCTTCTTTACCTTCAGCTGGTGCATGCGCCAGTACAACTTTGCCGCGGTATTGGTGGGGTCCGCACCAATGATTGGTGAACGCCAGGTCAACGAACTGGAACGCAAGGCGTTTGCCTCGCGTGCGGCGCGGGTGCTTTCGCTGGCGGCCAACCAGTTCAACTTTGGCCTGCGCTCTTATTACTTCGGCATGGCCATGCTCACGTGGTTTATCAGCCCGTGGCTGTTCATGATCGTGAGTGTCGGTGTAGTGCTGATTCTGTATCGCCGAGAATTCCATTCCGACGTATTGGACGTCATGGTGTTCACCCCCACCGAAAGTGTTCAGACAGAGGTGCTCAGTACCAGGACTGAAACGATTAACTCGTAAGTTGCAGGTACAAAAAAACCCGACAATGTCGGGTTTTTTTGTACCTGTCGTTTACTGCTTGGCAGGTTCGGCAGGCGCGGTGGCCGGTGCCGGAGTAGTCGGGGCAGCCTCTTCGGCGGCCTTCTGCTCGGCTTCGGCCTGATCTTTGGCGGCTTCGGCGTTTTCCTTGGCAGCGTCGTTCATCTTATCCTGAGCATCACCCATCTTTTCCTGGGCTTGTTCACGGTGTTCTTGTGCGTCCTGGGCTTTGTCTTCGCTCGCTTTATCGCAAGCAGCCAGGCCCATGGCAGCAGCCAGCATCAGAGCAAAAGCAAAAGGTTTACGCATGGGGGTGTTTCCTCTTGGTGAATAACTGAGTTGTTCCTTCGAGTTCGGCGGTGTGGAATAAGTTCCACGTTTTTTACAGATATATAACGCCGTGTTCTATATGGACTTTTTACTGTTTTTGTGCCGTAACGGCAGCGATCCTGGGAGCTGCATATGAACGAATCAAGCTTGCAGGCCATGGCTGAACGCTTTCTTTCAGCATTGAAGCATTGCCAGTTGTTACAGATGAGTGTGGCCCATGCCGACCGCGACGGCATGACCCTGATGCTGCCTTGGTCAGCGTCGATTGTCGGCAACCCGCAGACCGGCGCGGTGCATGGCGGCGCCCTGACCACGCTGATGGACACCACCTGCGGCATGGCCACGCTGTGCGTGCTACCGCGCTTCGAGGTGTGCCCGACCCTCGACCTGCGCATCGACTACATGCACCCGGCCGAAGCGGGTAAGCCCATTTATGGACATGCACAATGCTACCGGGTCACCCGCGATGTGATCTTCACCCGCGGTAGCGCCTACCAGGACGACCCGGATCAGCCGATCTGCCAAGTGGTCGGCACCTTCATGCGCCTGGGCCAGCAGATCAGAGGCGGCATCGGTTTCGGCAACAACCTGAAGGAGGGCGGGGCATGATTCCTGAGAGCATTCGTCAGCAGTTGAATGCGGCCCACGCTGTCGGTGATTACCGCCCGTTACTGGCCTTGATCCCTTATGCAGGCCTGATTGGCATCGAGTGCGAGCGCGAAGGCGATGACCTGCTGTTTCGCCTGCCGGCCAACCAGGACAACATCGGCAACCCCTTGCTGCCGGCCATCCATGGCGGCGTGATCGCCGGGTTCATGGAATTGTCCGCAGCGCTCTACCTACTGATCTACAGCGAAAGCGCGAGCATTCCGAAGATCATCGATTTTTCCATCGACTACCTGCGCGCCGGTCACTTGCGCGACACCTACGCCCAGTGCCAGCTCTGGCGTCAGGGGCGGCGGGTCACCAACGTCGCCATCACTGCCTGGCAGGCTGACCGCCAGTCACCGATCGCCACCGCCCGCGCGCACTTCAAGATCGAACCGGAAAAGCCCTTGAAATCGCCTGGGCAGCCCCCATCTGCATGACATCCGCCGTAAACGTTGGCCATATCGGCCGCGGGGCGCCACTGCCATCAGATCGGAGTTTTGAAGACCATGAGTGTGGAGACTCAAAAAGAAACGCTGGGCTTCCAGACCGAGGTAAAGCAGCTGCTGCACCTCATGATCCATTCGCTGTACTCGAACAAGGAGATCTTCCTGCGTGAGCTGATCTCCAACGCCTCCGACGCCGCCGACAAGCTGCGCTTCGAGGCCCTGGCCAAGCCAGAGCTGCTCGAGAACGATGCCGACCTGAAGATCCGCCTGAGCTTCGACAAGGACGCCGGTACCGTGACCCTCGAGGACAACGGCATCGGTATGAGCCGCGAGGATGTCATCGCCCACCTGGGTACCATTGCCAAGTCCGGCACCGCCGACTTCATGAAGAACCTCACCGGGGACCAGAAGAAGGACTCGCACCTGATCGGTCAGTTCGGTGTCGGCTTCTACTCGGCCTTCATCGTTGCCGACAAGGTCGATGTATATAGCCGCCGCGCTGGCCTGCCAGCCGCTGAAGGCGTGCACTGGTCGTCGAAGGGCGAAGGTGAATTCGAAGTTGCCACCATCGACAAGCCGCAGCGCGGCACGCGTATCGTCCTGCACCTGAAGAAGGGCGAGCTGGAGTTCGCCGATGGCTGGCGCCTGCGCAATGTGGTCAAGAAGTACTCCGACCATATTGCCCTGCCGATCGAACTGCCCAAGGAGCAGGCTCAAGCCGCTGAAGGCGAAGAAAAGCCAGCGCAGGAATGGGAAACCGTCAACCGCGCCAGCGCCCTGTGGACCCGTTCGCGCTCCGAGGTGAAGGACGAGGAATACCAGGAGTTCTACAAGCACATCGGCCATGACTTCGAGAACCCGCTGGCCTGGAGCCACAACAAGGTCGAAGGCAAGCTTGAGTACAACTCGCTGCTGTACGTGCCGGCCCGTGCGCCGTTCGACCTGTACCAGCGCGAAGCGCCACGTGGCCTGAAGCTGTACGTCCAGCGCGTGTTCATCATGGACCAGGCCGAGTCGTTCCTGCCGCTGTACCTGCGCTTCATCAAGGGTGTGGTGGATTCCAACGACCTGTCGCTGAACGTGTCCCGCGAGATCTTGCAGAAAGACCCGATCATCGACTCGATGAAAACCGCGCTGACCAAGCGCGTGCTTGACATGCTGGAGAAGTTGGCCAAGAACGAGCCTGAGCAGTACAAGAGCTTCTGGAAGAACTTCGGCCAGGTGCTGAAGGAAGGCCCGGCTGAAGACTTCGCCAACAAGGAAAAGATCGCCGGCCTGCTGCGTTTTGCCTCCACCCAGGACGACAGCGGCGAGCAGAGCGTTGCCCTGGCCGATTATCTGGCACGCGCCAAGGAAGGTCAGGACAAGATCTACTACCTCACCGGCGAATCCTACGCTCAGGTCAAGAACAGCCCTCACCTGGAAGTCTTCCGCAAGAAAGGCATCGAGGTCCTGCTGCTGACCGACCGTATCGACGAGTGGCTGATGAGCTACCTCAACGAGTTCGATGGCAAAGCATTCGTCGACGTCGCCCGTGGCGATCTCGACCTGGGCAAGCTGGACTCGGAAGAGGACAAGAAGGCCCAGGAAGAAGTGGCCAAGGACAAGGAGGGCCTGGTCGAGCGTCTGAAAGGTGCCTTGGGTGACAGCGTCGCCGAAGTGCGCGTCTCGCACCGCCTGACTGACTCGCCGGCGATCCTTGCCATTGGCGAACAGGACCTGGGCCTGCAAATGCGCCAGATTCTCGAAGCCAGCGGCCAGAAGGTGCCGGAATCGAAGCCGATCTTCGAATTCAACCCGACTCATCCGCTGATCGAGAAGCTGGACAACGAGCAGAGCGAAGACCGCTTTGCCGAACTGTCGCACATCCTCTTCGATCAGGCCGCGCTGGCGGCCGGTGACAGCCTGAAGGATCCGGCAGCTTACGTTCGTCGCCTGAACAAGCTACTGGTCGAGCTGTCTGCTTGAGTTGATGCACAGGAAAGCCCGCTTCGGCGGGCTTTTTTATAGTCAGTGCCTAAGGAGTGCTTGATGAGCAAGGTAATCGTCGAATCACTGGTCTATCACCTGTCCGGCAAGACCTATGAAAGCCGCCTGGTCTACGAGCCAGGTGCACGGGGTCGCCCGGGCCTGGTGATGGCGCCGAACTGGATGGGCATCGGCGAAGGCGCGGAACGTATCGCCAAGGAAGTGGCCGAGAAGGGTTATGTGGTGCTGATTGCCGACCTGTATGGGCAGTCGGTCCGGCCGTCCAATGCCGATGAGGCAGGGGCGGCGATGATGCCGCTGAAGAATGACCGTGGCGAGCTGCGCAAGCGCATGCAGGAAGCCCTGGCGCAACTGCTGGGCCAATCCAAGGCCCTGCTGGAGCCGGGCAAGGTGGCCACCTTCGGCTTCTGCTTCGGTGGCTGCTGTGCCCTGGAGCTGGCCCGTACCGGGGCCGACCTGAAAGCGGCGGTGTCGTTCCATGGCACACTGGACACCCCGAACCCGGAAGATGCCAAGCGTATCAAGGGTTCGGTGCTGGTACTGCACGGTGCTTCCGACCCGCTGGTGCCGAAGGAGCAACTGCCGGCGTTCGAAGACGAAATGAACGCCGCGAAGGTGGACTGGCAGCTGCTGAGCTACGGCGGCGCGGTGCATTCGTTCACCGATCCGAACGCCAATGTCCCGGGCAAGATGCAGTACGACCGTCGCACTTCGGAGCGGGCGTTCCGCTCGATGCACAACCTGCTCAGCGAAGTGTTCCAGCGCTGATACTGCAGGGGGCCGCTATGCGGCCCTTTCGCGACACAAGGCCGCTACTACAGAATTGCGCAGTCCCCCTGTAGGAGCGGCCTTGTGTCGCGAAAGGGCTGCAAAGCAGCCCCAGATTATCGCGGCAACTCGATTCTTGAAGTTTCCCCAGGCACCGTCGGCCAATCCCCGACAGCCCATTTGGCCCTGGCCCGCTCGATCAGCTCCCCATCACTGGCCACAAAATTCCAGTTCATCCGCCGTGGCCCATCCAACCGCTCCCCGCCAATCAGCACCAGCTGGCATTCCTCCTCGGCATACAACGTCACCTCTTCGCCCTCCGGCAGCACGACCAGGCTACAGGCCTCGACCTGTTCACCGTCCATGAACAGCTCGCCGTCGAGCAGATACAGCGCACGTTGTGCATGTTCGTCAGGCACCACCAGCGTGGTAGCCGGCTGCATCTGCACATGCGCATAAAGGGTAGGGGAGAGGACCGGCACTGGTGATTTCAGGCAGAACCCGCTGCCGGCAATCATGCAGATGCGCACGCCCAGGTTGTCGCTGACCGGCAGGCTCGCCGCCGGATGGTGGCTGTAGCTCGGCTCGCCCTGTTCCAGCGCCTTTGGCGCGGCCAGCCACACCTGCAGCCCGTGCAAGCGTGAGCCATGGGCCAGGGCGTCCGCAGGCGTGCGCTCGACATGCGCCACCCCTTTGCCGGCGGTCATCCAGCTTACGTCTCCAGGCAGCACGCGCTGCTCCGAGCCCAGGCTGTCCTTGTGCAGGATCGCGCCTTCGAACAGGTAGGTGAGGGTAGAAAGGCCAATATGCGGGTGCTGGCGGATATCCATGCCATGGCCCGGCGCATAGTCGGTTTCGAGCATATGGTCGAAGAACACGAAGGGGCCGACGCTGCGGCATTGGGCCGAGGGCAGCGGGCGCAGGATCGGCTGGCCCTCGACCGATTCGGCGCGTGGGCGGATGATCAGGGGGCTGCTCATGGCGGGCTCCGGGCGAGGTGGAATTGCCCCAAGCATAGCGGTTTGCCGAGCAATGCTGAACCGTTGCGCTGGCTATCCGGTCTACCCTGCTGATGCCCGGATAAGGAGGTTGCCCATGATTGCCAGAGCGCTGGCCTGCATGCTGTTGTCAGGCTGGCTGTGCCAGGCGGCCCAGGCCCGTGAATATCGCTACAGCGATGCCCATCTGCACTATGTGGACTTCTTCCAGGAGACCGAGGGCATGTCGGCGCTGATCAAGGCCATGGATGATGCCGGTGTCGAGCATTCGATGATATCCGGCATTCCGGTGGCCAAGAAATGGCACGAAGATGAGCCAAAGCGACCACGCTATTACGCGGGCGACGACGCCGATGCTTATTGGTACAGCGCGACCGATACCTATGTGGCTGCGGCGCTGGAAAAACTACCGGTCGAACAGCGAAAGCGTTTCCATCCGTTTCTGACCGGTTTCAACCCGGTGGACAAGAATGCCGTCAGCCATATCGAGCGCATGCTCGAACTGAACCCGGGGTTGTGGCAGGGGATCGGTGAGGTGTTCACCCGGCATGACGACCTGACCGCGCTGACCAGTGGCGATACACCGCGCGCCAACAATGAAGCGATGACCCGTATCTATCACCTGGCGGCCGAACGCGATATGCCGGTGTTGCTGCATTCGAACATCACCTCCAAGCGCGAGCGCAATCCGCTGTACCTGGCCGAACTCGAAGAGCCCTTGCGTAATCATCCGCATACCCGCTTCATCTGGGCGCATGCGGGTAGCAGTGCGGAGATCCATCGGCATCAGACCCGGATGGACTTTCTCTTGCCTGTGTTGACGCGATTGCTGGCGGACTATGCGAATTTGTATGTGGACTTGTCGTGGAGTGTGCTGGAACCCTATCTGCTGGACGAGCAGGGCGTACCGCGCCAGGAGTGGGTGGCGCTGGTCGAGCGCTATCCGGACCGGTTCATGCTGGGGTCGGATGTGGTGGGGCGGTTTGGCAGCCTTGGCGAGCAGATGCATGGCTTCAGGCCGTTCCTGGATGCGTTGCCTGAAGACGTGGCCAGCAAGGTGGCTCGGGATAACTTCCTGGCGGTATTGCCCAAGGGGAAGCAGTAGTTGCCTGTACGGCCCTCATCGCCGGTGAACCCGCTCCCACAGGGGGCGCGCAAGCCTTGGCAGCTGCGAAATTGCTGCCCGCGAAGACTACTCAAATGAAAACGCCCCGAACCAGTCGGGGCGTTTAACGTGTTGCAGGACCGTCTTACTTGCCTTCCCAGCGCTTGAGCACCAGGGTGGCGTTGGTGCCACCGAAGCCGAAGCTGTTGCTCATCACGGTGGTGAGCTTGGCGTCTTCGGTCTTGCGCACGATCGGCAGGTCCGCGACTTCAGGGTCCAGCTCGTCGATGTTGGCGGAGCCGGCGATGAAGTTGTTTTCCATCATCAGCAGGCAGTAGATCGCCTCGTGTACGCCTGCGGCACCCAGCGAGTGGCCCGACAGGCTCTTGGTCGAGCTGATCTTCGGCGCCTTGTCGCCGAACACTTCACGAACACCCTTCATTTCTGCCACGTCACCGACCGGGGTCGAGGTGCCGTGGGTGTTCAGGTAGTCGATCGGGGTGTCGACGGTGGACAGCGCCTGCTGCATGCAGCGGATGGCGCCTTCGCCGCTTGGTGCAACCATGTCGTAGCCGTCGGAAGTGGCGCCATAGCCGACGATTTCCGCGTAGATCTTGGCGCCACGGGCCAGGGCGTGCTCCAGTTCCTCGACCACTACCATGCCGCCGCCGCCAGCGATGACGAAGCCGTCACGGTCGGCGTCGTAGGCGCGCGATGCCAGTTCCGGGGTTTCGTTGCGTTTGGTCGACAGGGCGCCCATGGCATCGAACAGGAACGACTGGCTCCAGTGCTCTTCTTCACCGCCGCCGGCGAAGACGATGTCCTGCTTGCCCCACTGGATCTGCTCCAGGGCGGTGCCGATGCAGTGTGCGGAAGTGGCACAGGCCGACGAGATCGAGTAGTTGATACCCTTGATCTTGAACGGGGTCGCAAGGCACGCCGAAACGGTGCTGCCCATGGTCCGGGTGACGCGATACGGACCGACACGCTTGACGCCTTTTTCGCGCAGGGTATCCAGCGCTTCCATCTGGTTCAGGGTCGAGGCGCCGCCCGAGCCGGCTACCAGGCCGGTACGCGGGTTGGAAATCTGCTCTTCGGTCAGGCCGGCGTCCTTGATCGCGTCCTGCATCGCCAGGTAGGCGTAGGCAGCGGCGTGGCCGACGAAGCGGTAGACCTTGCGGTCGATCAGTTCTTCGAGGTTGAGGTCGATGGAACCGGAAACCTGGCTACGCAGCCCCATTTCCTTGTATTCCGGGTTGTAACGGATACCCGGACGGCTGTTGCGCAGGTTTTCGGTGACGGTAGCTTTGTCATTGCCCAGGCACGATACGATGCCCAGACCAGTGATAACGACGCGGCGCATGCGAATAACCCTTAGAAATTGTCAGTGGAGGTGAACACGCCGACCCGCAGGGCCTCGGCGGTGTAGATCTCGCGGCCATCGACGCTGACCGAACCATCGGCGATGGCCATGTTCAGCTTGCCCTTCAGGACGCGCTTGATGTGGATGTTGTAGGTGACTTTCTTGGCGGCAGGCAGCACCTGGCCGAAGAACTTCACTTCGCCCGAACCCAGCGCACGGCCACGGCCCGGCAGGCCCTGCCAGCCGAGGAAGAAACCGACCAGCTGCCACATGGCGTCAAGGCCCAGGCAGCCCGGCATCACCGGGTCGCCTTCGAAGTGGCAGGCGAAGAACCACAGGTCCGGGTTGATATCCAGCTCGGCGACCAATTCACCTTTGCCGTACTTGCCGCCTTCTTCGCTGATGTGGGTGATGCGATCGACCATCAGCATGTTCGGCGCGGGCAGTTGCGCATTACCTGGGCCGAACAGCTCACCGCGACTGCAGCGCAGCAGGTCTTCCCGAGTAAAGGCGTGTTGTTTGGTCATGCGAGCTCCTCAATAACCCCCTGTGGCAGGGGATGAATCTTCCCGGCCGACCCTTCTGCTTCTGGGACGGCAGCCTACAGGTAGACTATTGCGTTGTGGTGAAAGTCACAGCGCACCTGGTGAAAGAAGTACAGGTGTGCACTGAAACGCTATTTTCAGGTCCGAACAAGGTCCTGTCCAGTACTTAAGACTGCCGCAATTTAGCATTTATCGCCAGTCGCATCGCCAGTTGCAGCTGTCCGTCCAGGCAACCAGCGCTGCAATACCCGCTGCAACTCGGTGCGGCGGAACGGTTTGCTCAGGTAATCATTCATGCCGGCGGCCATGCAGCGCTCGCGGTCACCCTGCAGGGCATTGGCGGTCAAGGCGATGATCGGTAACTGCGCGCAAGCAGGCAACAGGCGGATACGCCGCGTCGCTTCGTAGCCATCGAGTTGCGGCAGGCGGCAATCCATCAGCACGGCGGCGAACGGCTGCTGGCTGACCAGCTCCACCGCTTGAAGCCCGTCGTGAGCCACGCTGACCTCCATCCCCAGGCTGCGCAACATGGCTTCGATGACGCTCTGATTGACCGGATTGTCCTCCACCAACAGGATCCGCTTGCCGACCTGAAGTGGCGCGCTGGCCGCCGAGTTGCCGGGCAGCGTTGCCGGCACGCTGCTGGCCAGCGGCAGCGGCATTTCCAGGGTAAAGGTCGAACCCAACCCCTCGCGGCTTTCACCGCGCAGCTTGCCGCCCATGCGTTCGGCCAGGGTGCGGGCGATCGACAGGCCCAGGCCGGTGCCGCCATAGCGCCGAGAAATCGAACTGTCGGCCTGCTGGAAGGCAACGAACATCATTTCCAGGCGTTCGCTGTCGATGCCGATGCCGGTGTCACGCACGCTGCAGGTGAACCACAGTGATTGCCGATCCAGCAACTGCCAGCGCGCTTCGACCTGGACCTGGCCGCGCTCGGTGAACTTCAAGGCGTTGCCGATCAGGTTGAGGAGGATCTGGCGGATGCGCGTAGGGTCGCCGATCACGTGTGGCTGTGCGCCGTCGGCCGGCAGTTGCAGGCGCAGTTCCAGGCCGCGCTGCTGTGCGCTGTGCTGGAACGACTGCACGCTGCTGGTGATAAGCTCACCCAGGTTGAACGCGATGTGTTCCAGTTCCAGCGCAGTGCGTTCGATCCGCGAGAAATCGAGGATGTCGTTGATGACCTTCAGCAGGTGCCCGGTGGACTCGCTGGCCACGGCGGTGTAGTCGGCCTGCTCGCTGGTCAGCTGGGTGGTCTCCAGCAGTTGCAGCATTCCCAGCACGCCGTTCATGGGGGTGCGCAGTTCATGGCTCATCATTGCCAGGAACTCCGACTTGGCGCCGTTGGCCTGCTCGGCTTCCTCGCGCGCCTGGATCAGCTGGGCGATGGCCCGTTTCTGCTCGGCGCTGGCCTGCTCCAGGGCGTTGGCGAGGTTGTTGATATGGCGCGCCAGGTGGCCGAGTTCGCTGTCATCGACGACCGGCAGCGGAGCGTTGTATTCGCCCTGCTGGATGGCCTTGACCGCATGGCCCATGTCACTGATCGGCTTGGCCAGGCTCATGGCCAGGCGGCGAGCGAGGAGAAAGGTGAACAGCAGGGCGAACAGCGCGAGAATGCCGGCCTTGATCACGATTTCCTGTTGGCGCTGGCTGAAGGCATCGTCCGACATGCCGACGATCACCCGTCCCAGGTAGTCGTCACCGATGGCCGGTGTCGGCGCCTTGCCCTGTTGCAGGAAGTCGCTGTCCAGGCGGATTTGCTGGAGGCGGATCGGTGCCTGGAACACTTCCACCTGCTGCGCCCGGTTGTTGCTCTCGTCCTGCTGCTCGACGTACACCAGGATGTGGTTACGGCTGTCCTGCACCTCGAGGAAGCGCACGTGCGGGATGCTCAGGGTGGCGCGCATCAGGCCTTCGAGGACTTCATTGTTACCGGAGATGACGCCGTATTCGGATGCCGGGGCCAGTTGGTTGGCAATCAGCTGCCCGGTGTGGTTCAGCTCCTGGCGCAGATCCTGGATCCGCACGAAGGTGAAAAAACTGATCAACAGCAGGGTCAGCAGCAGTGCCGGGCCTAGGCTGATGATCTGGGTGCGGGTGTGGATATCCCAGCTGAGGCGTTTGCTCATGGGGTGGGTTCTCCTTCGGCCAGGGCCTTGGCAGTGGCGTTCGGATCGATCGGTTCAAGGCCCAGGGCACGCGCTACCTGCTGGTTGCCGCTGACCCCATAGCGTGCCGGATACAGGCTGCGTGGCCAACGTGCTGGCGGCTGGTCGAGCAACTGGTCGAGCACGGCCAGCCAGTCGTCCTGGTCGCTGTAGGTACTGGCCAGGGCGCCGGCGCGAACGAAGCCGGCGTTCGGGCCGATCAGTGCCATCTGCCGGCCGTAGCTGCTGAGCAACAGGTTCTTCGCGGTCTTGGAGTTGTACAGGTCGGGGTCATCGAGGCCTAACAGTACGTCGCTGTTGGCCAGCAGATGTTGCAAGGGCCGGCTGTCGCGCTGGTCTGGCCAGTCCTGGGCGACGATCTCAAGGCCCAGTGGGCGCGCCGCCTGGCGTAGCTCGTCAAGCAGGAAGTGGCTGTGCTCACCGTACAGTACGCCGATGCGCTGGGCCTGTGGCAACAGGTAGCGGGCCAGGCGCAGTTGCCGCGCCAGCGGCGGGTCGCTCCACAGCAGGGTCAGATAAGCAGGGCGCGACTTTCCCAGGCGTTGTTCAGCCTGTACCCGGCTGATACGCATGGCCAGCGCAGGCGGCCCGCTGCTTTCGCTCAGGCGCCAGTCCAGCGCGCTGGCGTCGAGCAGCACCAGGCGCACGTCAGCCTTGAGCTGAGCGGGGCGGGGCAACGCGGCGGTGCTCTGGAAACGCACCAGGTCGTGGCCGCGGCGGCCTTGCAAGGCTTCGACGAAGCTGCGCACGCCGGGCTGCTCTTCGCTGCCGACCAGCAGGATTTCGCTGGCGGACAGCGTACCCAGTGGCCACAGGCAGAACAGCAGCAGGCGCAGCAGCCGGGCCATCAGAACTCCAGCTCCGCGCTGACGCTCAGGCGGTGGCGGCTGTCATAACGGTTCTGTTCTACCGTGGTGGGCTGGTCGTCAAGGCGTTGCTGCCACAGTGCGGCCAGCTCCAGGGTGCTGCCCTGGATGCGGAAGCGCTTGGCCACGCGCAGGTCGATGCGTTCGTAGCGATACTGGTTGAGGGCGTCGTCGCCGTAATAGAACAGTGCGCTTGACCAACCCTCGCCCCATTCGCGCATCCACCCGGCCGAGCCACTGTTGCGTGCGCTGAGGCGACGGTCGGCAGGGTTGCTGGCCCAGGCATCGACATAGGCATAGGTCAGGCGCAGGCGGTCACGTGGTGCCAGGCGCCAGTCGAGTTGCGCCTCGCTACCGCTGAAGCGGGCCTTGTTGGCATTGCTGGCGATGTACTGGTTGTTCTTCAGGGGTTCGCTGATCATTCCGGTGATCTCGTCGTAGAACAGCTTCACATCCATGTTCAGGTCGAAGTCGCTGAAGTAACCGTTATAGCCCAGCTCGCGCGAGCGCATGCGTTCCTGCTCAAGGTCTCCCGGGCCGCGGGTCTTGACGAAGTATTCGGCGTTGCGCTGGCCGAAAGCGGCCGGGCTGAGGTTCTTGACCGTGTAGCTCCAGTTGACGTTGTTCTCGAACATGTCTGGCGAACGCACGGCTTCGGAGTACACCGCACGCAGGCCGTGGCGCGGGGTGATCAGGTAGTTGATCGCCATGCGCGGAGTCAGCGAGCTGCCGGACAGTTGCGAGTTCTCGAACATCGCGCCGCCCTGAACAATCCAGTGCTCGTCGGCGCGCCATTCCAACTGGCCGAACAGGCGCCAGGTCTGGTCGTCGATACTGCCGTTGAAGTAGGTCTGCGAATCGGCGCGATCATAGCGGTAGTTCATGCCGCTCAGCAGGCGCAGGCTGTCGGTCAGGCTGAGCGTGTCCTGGACTTCCAGGTCGTACCGGGTCTCACGGGTGCTCTGGTCGACATCGCCGCAGACCACATTCTTGCCGCCCTGGTTGTTCCACTGGTCCTTGATCGCATCGACCAGCGCCTGTTCTTCGGGGTTGCTGCTGCTTGGTGGGTTGTTCGCCCCGCGGGCGACCTTTTCGGCGAAGTCGGGGTTCATCTGCCACAAGCGGGTCAGCTCGGGGCTGAACGACAGCGCCGCGTCGCAGGCGCGCCAGACCTGCTGGCGGTCGAATTGTTGGGCAGAGCCCTGCACATACAGGCTGTGCTCGGGGTTGAAGTCGATGTTCCAGCGTACCGAGCCGGCATAGTCCTTGGCGTTGACGTCGGCGTTGTTGCCGGTCTGGGTGACGTAGGGGAAGACCGGCTGATAGGTATACGGCCGCTGGTTGCTCCCTTCCTTGGCTGCCAGTTGCCACTCCAGGGTCTGGTCTGGCGCAAGAACGTGGCTGACACTGAGGTTGAAGCGGTTCAGGCGGCGGCTGTCGCGGTAATCCTGGCCGAACTGGTTCTCGTCGAAGCCATCGTCCTGCTGGCCGGACACCGACAGGCGCAGGTCGCCGCCGTCCCAGCCGAAACCATGGCTGAGGTAATAGTCGTTGATGCCATCCTGGCCGCGGGTCAGTTTCATTCGCGTGCCGTGGCTGTCGGCCGGGTTGCGGGTAAGGATGTTCACCACCGCCATCAATGCGTTGGCGCCGTAGCTGACGGTGTTGGGGCCGCGGAACACCTCGATGCGCTCGATGTCCTCGATGGCGACCGGGATGTCGCTCCAGTCCACCGTGGCCAGGCCGGCCCGGTACACCGAGCGGCCGTCGATCAGTACCTGCATGCGTCGCGCATCGTTGACGTTGCTGCCGTGGTAATTGACGGTCGGCTGGTTGCCGGCGCCATAGCCGACCATCATGCCCGGCACCAGGCGCAGCAGTTCGGGAATATCGCGGGCGCCGCTGGCGCGGATCAGCTCGTTGTCGAGCACGGTCATGCTGCCCGGTACCGCAGCAGGGGATTGTTTCAGCCGCGTGGCGGTCAGAACCTGCGGCAGGTCGGTGTTGTCGATGAACAAGTCATCGGCCATGGCCGAGCCGCCGAGCAAGGCAGTCAGCAACAGCAGGCGAGGGTAAGGGGGCGGGCCGGGGAACACAGGACTGCCTTGTCTCAGGATTGAAACAGGCATGGTAACTGACCGGGAGGGTTTTGCCAGTGGGCTGCGAGGATATACCGGCTTGGGATGGTGTTTGCGGTGGGGGGGCATGACTTGAGGGTTTTAGCGCTTGTAGGAGTGCATGCCTTGAGGGTTCCTGCGCCTGTGAGATCGAGCGCCGCCCGCGCGGCGCATCGCGGGCAAGCCCGCTCCCACATCTGTTTCGGGCCAGTTACTCCTGTCCCGCCAACAGGATCCGCCTTGGTGCATGACAATAGATCAATGAAAAGCAGTAGTGCCCCCCACCATATCGAGAGGAACGAACAGGGCGGTCCCTGTTGGCCTCACAGGAGAGATTGGCCCGAAACAGATGTGGGAGCGGGCTTGCCCGCGATGCGCCGCGCGGGCGGCGCTCGATCTCACAGGCGCTGAAAGACTCAAGGCAGGCACCTCTCGACCCACCACTGGTTCTGTAGCAGGCGACCCGTATAATGTTCAGGTCGCCACTAACTTAATGGCTTTAACGGATTGATTATGACTGAACAGCAACCTGTTGCAGTTCTGGGAGGCGGCAGCTTCGGCACCGCCGTGGCGAACCTGTTGGCCGAAAATGGCGTGCCGGTGCGCCAATGGATGCGCGACCCCGAGCAGGCCGAGGCGATGCGGGTCAACCGCGAGAACCCGCGCTACCTCAAGGGTATCCGCCTGCAGGACGGTGTCGAACCGGTCAACGACCTGCTGGCCACCTTGCAAACCAGCGACCTGATCTTCGTCGCGCTGCCGTCGAGTGCCCTGCGCAGTGTGCTGGCGCCCCATGCCGAGCTGCTGCGCGGCAAATACCTGGTCAGCCTGACCAAAGGCATCGAGGCGCAGAGCTTCAAGCTGATGAGCCAGATCCTCGAGGAAATCGCCCCCGAGGCCCGCATCGGCGTGCTTTCCGGCCCCAACCTGGCCCGCGAGATCGCCGAACACGCCCTGACCGCAACCGTGGTCGCCAGTGAAGACGAGCAGTTGTGCCAGCAGGTGCAGGCCGTGTTGCATGGGCGCACCTTCAGGGTCTACGCCAGCAGTGATCGCTTCGGTGTCGAGCTGGGTGGTGCGCTGAAGAACGTCTACGCGATCATCGCTGGCATGGCCGTGGCCTTGGGGATGGGTGAAAACACCAAGAGCATGCTCATCACCCGCGCCCTGGCCGAGATGACCCGCTTCGCTGTGAGCCAGGGCGCCAACCCCATGACTTTCCTTGGCCTGGCCGGTGTCGGTGACCTGATCGTCACCTGCTCCTCGCCCAAGAGCCGCAACTACCAGGTCGGTCACGCCCTGGGCCAGGGCCTTAGCCTGGAGCAGGCCGTCAGCCGCCTGGGCGAGGTGGCCGAAGGGGTCAATACGCTCAAGGTGCTCAAGGCCAAGGCCCAGGAGGTGCAGGTCTACATGCCGCTGGTGGCCGGCCTGCACGCCATCCTCTTCGAGGGGCGCACGCTGAACCAGGTGATCGAGCACCTGATGCGCGCCGAACCAAAGACCGACGTCGATTTCATTTCCATCAGTGGTTTCAATTAAGCCAAGGAGCAGCACATGAACGATACCCCCGAACGCGCCCAGCGCGAGTCGATCATCCTGCGGGTGCTGTGGATGCTGGTGTTCCTGGTGGTTTGGCAACTGGCCGAGCTGCTGCTCGGCGGCCTGGTACTGGTGCAGCTGATCTACCGCCTGGTCTATGGCGCACCGAGCGCCAGCCTGATGAACTTCGGTGACAGCCTTAGCCAGTACCTGGCGCAGATCGGCCGCTTCGGGACCTTCCAAACTGACCAGAAGCCTTGGCCGTTCGCCGATTGGCCGACTGCACGTGCCCCGGAAGGCGAGGCGCCCCACGTCGTGGCCCCGGCGCCGCACCCGGTGCGTGACGAGGAGCCCAAGCTGTGAAGCTGTGGGTGCTGCGCCACGGTGAGGCCGAGCCACGCGCCAATACCGATGCCGAGCGGCGCCTGACCGGCCATGGCCGCGAGCAGGTACTGCACAGTGCAGCCCGGCTGCTTGGCCAACCGTTGCAGGCGATCATTGCCAGCCCATATGTCAGGGCACAACAGACAGCGGCCTTGGTGCATGACACCCTGGGCTTCGCTGAAGCCGTGCGCACCGTGCCGTGGCTGACACCTGACAGCGAGGTGCGGCTGGTGATCGGCGAGATCGAGCGCCTGGGCCTGGAGCATGTGTTGCTGGTCAGCCACCAGCCATTGGTAGGTTCGCTGGTGGGCATGCTCGAGCATGGCCACCTGCAGCAGCCGGCGCCCATGAGCACTGCCAGCCTGGCGGAACTGGAAGGCGACTGGCCGCTGGCAGGGCTGATGACATTGCGCGCCCTCAATTGCCCTGAGTGAGCGAAAGCAACTGGCATTTTTGCCAGTTGCCAGCCATGTGCCGCCGGCGGATGCTTGGCACCAGATTGTTGAACAGGTGACAGGGCAGGGAGCTTTGGATGAGTGGTTTGATGCACGAGCTTCTGCGCTCTCTGGATCTGCAACCCACGATTGAAGCCGTACAGCGTGACAAACCACTCGATTTCGCCCGGCACGCCCTGTTGCGCGAGGCCGCCGACGCCAAGCTCCGGCACCTGCAGGGCAAAATCCGTAGCCAGACAGTGCCCCCTGCTCAAGACAAGCTGGTACTCGAACAGGATCTGCTTGAACTGCAACAGTCGTGCATGCGCATGTCCCAGTTGCTGCAAACCAGCTGCCTGGCCTTGCGCCGGCTGCAACTGGATGTCCATGACCAACGCCTGGCCCGTGAGGCGTTGGAAAGCCAGATCGCCTACATGCAAGCCTGTCTGCGCCGCTCGCTGGCGAGTTTCGACGAGTCGGCATGACCTGATTGCCCTTGGCGATGACATATACAGACGTTGCCGAGAACCGGTGCGATGCCGACAATGGGCCATCATCCCGTCCGGACCAGGCGCCATGTCGCAGCAGATCTTCTTCGCCCATGCCAACGGTTTTCCCTCGGCCACCTACGGCAAGCTGTTCGCCGCCCTGGCGCCGGATTATCAGGTCAGTCACCTGGCCCAACATGCCCATGACCCGCGATTTCCGGTCAACGACAACTGGCAGAACCTGGTTGACGAACTGCTGCACCACCTGGCGCAGCAGGCGGCGCCGGTGTGGGGTGTCGGCCATTCGCTGGGCGGCGTGCTGCACCTGCACGCCGCCTTGCGCCGGCCTGAACTGTACCGCGGCGTGGTGATGCTCGACTCGCCGGTATTGACCCGAGCTGACCAGTGGCTGCTGCGTACCGCCAAGCGCTTTGGCTTCATCGACCGCATCACCCCCGCTGGCCGGACCCTCGGGCGGCGTGAAGCCTTCACCGACCGTGACAGTGCACGTGACTACTTCGCCAGCAAATCGCTGTTCCGTCACTTCGACCCCGATTGCCTGGAGGCCTACCTCGAGCATGGCCTGCAGCCGGCCGAGCAGGGCTTGCGCCTGCGCTTCGACCCGGCCACCGAGATCAGCATCTACCGCAGCATCCCGCACGCCAGCCCGGCGCCTGCGCGCCAGTTGCAGGTGCCCTTGGCGATGGTGCGCGGCGAACGCAGCAATGTCATCCGCCGGCACCATGCACTGGCGGTGCGCGGCATGGCTCGGGGCGAATACCACAGTGTGCCGGGCGGGCATATGTTCCCGCTGGAACGGCCGACCGACACGGCCAGCCTGATCAAGGGCCTGTTCGACCGCTGGAGCCAGGCATGAGCGCGCAGGTCGAGGAAATCCGCCTGAGCCTGGGCCATATCGAGCTGGCTGCGCACCTGTTCGGCCCGGCCGATGGGCTGCCGGTGCTTGCTCTGCACGGCTGGCTGGACAACGCCAACAGCTTCTCCCGCCTGGCCCCGCAGTTGAAGGGGCTGCGCATCGTTGCCCTCGACCTGGCCGGGCACGGTTATTCCGAGCACCGCCCGTTGGGCGCGGGTTACGCCTTGGCCGATTACGCGCACGATGTGTTGCGGGTGGCCGAACAGCTGGGCTGGCAACGGTTTGCCCTGCTCGGGCATTCGTTGGGCGCGATCATCTCGGTGCAGCTGGCCGGTGCCTTGCCCGATCGGGTCAGCCACCTGGCATTGATCGACGGTGTCATTCCCCCGACCGGCGCCGAGCAGGATGCCGCCGAGCGCCTGGGCATGGCCCTGCAGGCCCAGCTGCGCCTCGATGGCAAGCGCAAGTCGGTTTACCCGACCCTGGAGGAGGGCGTGCAGGCGCGTATGAAAGGCATGGTTGCGGTCAGCCGCGATGCTGCCGAGCGGCTGGCCCAGCGCGGCCTGATGCCAGTGCCCGGCGGTTACAGCTGGCGCAGCGACAGTCGCCTGACCTTGCCATCGCCCGTGCGCCTGAGCCAGGCCCAGGCCATGGCCTACGTGCGACGGGTGAGCTGCCCGGCGAGCCTGGTGGTGGCGGCCGACGGCATGCTGGTGCGTCACGGCGAACTGCTGGAGCAGCTACCCTTTGAGCAGACGGTGCTGCCCGGCGGGCATCACCTGCACCTGAACGACGAACAGGGCGCGGCCCTTGTCGCAGACTGTTTCAATCGCTTCTTTGGCTTTACTTGACTTGCACCGGACAAGTGTCGAGGCTTGGCGGGTTGAACAGGGAGACAACCATGCAACTGCCAGACATCCTGGAGCTTCAACCCGGCGCGCTGCGCCCTCTGGTTCGCCGATGAGCGCGCCCGTTTCCATCCGTGCCGCCGTTGCCGCCTGCCTTGCACTGGCCAGCCCCTTGCTGTGGGCCGGCAGCCTGCCTGTACCCGTGGACGCCAAGGTGGTCGACCAGCGCCCGGCCGTGGAGCAGGAGCGCGTCTACCCCATGGGCCCGCTGCGCAAGATCAGTGGCCGCCTGCGCGTCGAAGACAAGATCGAAAGCCGTGGCCAGGTCAGCTCGGTCACCTATGAACTGCCGGTCGAGCGTAGCGCCCGCGAAGCCTTCACCAGCGCCCGTGAAGCGCTGCAGCACGATGGCGGTTATCCGTTGTTCTGGTGCCAGGGCCGCGATTGCGGCGAAGGCAGCCTGTGGGCCAACGACGTGTTCGCCAATGCGCGGCTGAACGGCGGCGACGAACAGCAGGCGTTCATCCTGCTGCGTCGCTCGGCCGAAGAGGCCGACACCCTGGTGGCGCTGTACAGCGTCACCCGTGGCAACCGCCGTGCCTACCTGCATGTGGAAGAATTCGTCGCCAGCAGCCCGCTGGGCGAGATACTGCCCACGGCCGCCACGGTGCTGCGTGAAATGCGCGACACCGGCAAGCTTGACTACCCAGACCTGGCCGCGCCACAGGCAGGCTGGGTGACCTTGCTGGCGCGCAGCCTGAACCTCGACAGCACCTTGCGGGCAAGCCTGAGTGGCGCCCAGGCCGAGGCGTGGCGCGAGCAACTGGTCAAGGCTGGCGTGCGAGATGGCCGGCTCGAACTCGGCAACGCAGCCACCGACGGCCTGCACCTGGAACTGATCCGTTGAGTGAGCGCCGCCATGGCCAACAATGACCGCCTGCTGATCCAGATTTTGCTGCTGACGCTGCTGGGCGCTGCCCTGTGGGTCATGGCGCCGTTCATATCCGCGTTGCTGTGGGGCGCCATCCTGGCCTTCGCCAGCTGGCCCCTGATGCGCTTGTTGACGCGTGTGCTGGGCGGGCGTGAAACCCTGGCCGCCAGCCTGTTGACCACGGCCTGGATCCTGATCGTGGCCTTGCCGCTGGTGTGGCTGGGCTTCAACCTGGCCGACCACATCCGCGACGCCACCGCTTTTGTGCGTGACGTGCAGGTCGATGGCCTGCCCGATGCACCTGACTGGCTCGGCGGTATTCCCTTGGTCGGCGACCGCCTGGCCAATTGGTGGCAATCCCTCGATCAACAGGGCGCGGCCTTGCTGGCGTCAGTCAAGCCGTATCTGGGGCAGGTCGGCAACTGGTTGCTGGCTCGCAGTGCGCAGATCGGCAGCGGTGTGCTGGAGCTGACCCTGAGCCTGGTATTCGTGTTCTTCTTCTACCGCGACGGGCCACGCCTGTCGGCCTTCGTGCTGCGGCTGCTGAACCGGCTGGTGGGCGAGCGGGCCGATTACTACCTGGAACTGGTGGCAGGTACTGTGCAACGGGTGGTCAACGGCGTGATCGGCACGGCGGCGGCCCAAGCCCTGCTGGCACTGATCGGCTTCCTGATCGCCGGGGTACCCGGGGCGATCGTGCTGGGGCTGGTAACCTTCATGCTCAGCCTGATCCCGATGGGGCCACCGCTGGCCTGGATCCCGGCGACCGGCTGGCTGGTGTGGAAGGGCGAGTACGGCATGGCCGTGTTCCTGGGGATCTGGGGCACCTTCGTCATCAGCGGCGTGGACAACGTGCTCAAACCGTACCTCATCAGCCGCGGCGGCAACTTGCCGCTGGTGATCGTGTTGCTCGGCGTATTCGGCGGGTTGATCGCCTTTGGCTTCATCGGCCTGTTCATCGGGCCGACCCTGCTGGCGGTCGGCTACAGCCTGCTGCTGGACTGGAGCCGTAACTCTGCGCAAGCCCCGCAATAACCTGTACGGGCCTCTTCGCAGGCATGCCCCCACCAGGGTTACGCGAACCCTGTGGGAGCGGGCGAGCCCGCGAAGAGGCCGGCACAGAAAACCCTGTACTTTGATTTTTACGCATTCTTTATTGCCATCCCCACCCCCCGATCTCGCCCCTTTACGCCCCTCCCTCGGACAATTCCCTCAAAGCGGCCCAGGCCGCACTACGGGGGAGTCTCACTCATGTACATGCTCGACGGGTTGTCACTGCTGCTGGCAGTGGCCTTGGCGGTTTACCTGCTGGTAGCGCTGCTGCGCGCCGATCGCAGCTAGGGAGCGGCCATGCACAGTTACGATTACCTTTTGCTGTTGGCCTTCTTCGCCATCGTGCTGTTGCCGGCACCCTGGCTCGGGCGCTTTTATTACAAGGTCATGGAAGGGCAGCGCACCTGGCTGACCCCCGTGCTTGGGCCTGTGGAGCGTGGCTGTTACCGCCTGGCCGGCGTGCGCGCCGATCAAGAGCAGAACTGGAAGCAGTACACCCTGGCCCTGCTGGCCTTCAACCTGGCAGGTTTCCTGCTGCTGTTCAGCGTGCTCCTGCTGCAGGGCTACCTGCCACTCAACCCGCAGCACCTGCCCGGCCAGGAATGGTCGCTGGCATTCAACACGGCGGCAAGCTTCGTCACCAACACCAACTGGCAGGCCTACAGCGGTGAGGCTTCGGTCAGCTACCTGAGCCAGATGCTCGGCCTGACCGTGCAGAACTTCGTCAGTGCCGCCACTGGCCTGGCCGTGCTGGTTGCGCTGTGCCGGGGCATCGCCCGGCGCTCCGCCACCCACCTGGGCAACTTCTGGGTCGACATGACCCGCGCCACTCTCTACGGCCTGCTGCCGCTGTGCCTGCTGCTGGCGCTGCTATTGGTGTGGCAGGGCGTGCCGCAGACCTTCGCCGACTATGCCCACGCCGTGACCCTGCAAGGCGCTGACCAGACCATCCCATTGGGCCCGGCCGCCAGCCAGATCGCCATCAAGCAGCTGGGCACCAATGGCGGTGGCTTCTTCGGCGTCAACTCGGCACACCCATTCGAAAACCCTACGGCCTGGAGCAACCTGTTCGAGGTAGCCTCGATCATCCTGATCCCGGTGGCGCTGGTGTTCACCTTCGGCCACTACGTCAAGGACCTGCGCCAGAGCCGCGCCATCATCGCCTGCATGCTTGGCCTGTTCCTGCTTGGCGGCGCCACGGCGCTGTGGTCGGAATACCAGCCGAACCCGGCGCTGGAGAGCGCCCAGGTGCAGCAGAGCGCGCCCATGGAGGGCAAGGAAAGCCGTTTCGGCACCACCGGCTCGGTGTTGTGGACGGTGACCACCACGGCGGCCTCCAATGGCTCGGTCAACGCCATGCACGACAGCCTCAACCCGCTGACCGGCATGGTCGCGATGGTCAACATGATGGTCGGTGAAGTGATCTTCGGCGGTGTCGGTGCCGGGCTCTACGGCATGCTGCTGTTCGTGCTGATCGCTGTGTTCCTGGCCGGGTTGATGATCGGCCGGACGCCAGAATACCTGGGCAAGAAACTGCAGGCGCGGGAAGTGCAGCTGCTGGTGGCTACCTTGCTGGTGATGCCGGTCGGCGTGCTGGTGTTCGCCGCCATCGCCGCCAGCCTGCCAGGGCCTGCCAGCGCGGTCAGCAACCCAGGCGCCCATGGCTTCAGCCAGCTGCTTTACGCCTATACCTCGGCCACTGCCAACAACGGCTCGGCGTTCGCCGGGTTTGGTGCCAACACGGTGTTCCACAACGTGATGATCGGCCTGGCCATGCTGATCGGCCGCTTCGGCTACATCCTGCCGATCCTGGCCCTGGCCGGCAGCCTGGCGGCGAAGAAGAGCGCGCCGCAGAGCAGCAACAGTTTCCCCACCCACGGCCCGCTGTTCGCCTGCCTGTTGCTGGTGACCATCCTGCTGGTCGGTGGCCTGACCTTCCTGCCGACCCTGGCCCTCGGGCCGATCGCCGAACAACTGAGCCTGGGTTTCTGAGGAATCATCCATGAACATGCCCATTCCTGAAGTGAAAGCCTCACACAGCGCCAAGGATCAGACCCGTTTCGCGGCCCTGTGGCGCCCGGCGCTGGTGCAGGCCTTCGTCAAACTCGACCCGCGCCAGCTGAAGCGGGCACCGGTGATGTTGGTGGTCGCCCTGACCGCCATCCTCACCACCGCATTGTGTTTCGCGCCTGACAATGGTGTCAGCAGCGGCGTCGCCGCGCAGATTGCCCTGTGGCTGTGGTTCACCGTGCTGTTCGCCAACTTCGCCGAAGCCCTTGCCGAAGGCCGTGGCAAAGCCCGCGCCGACAGCCTCAAGGCGGGTAGCCAGGGGCTGACGGCACAGCGCCGCAAGCGCGATGGCAGTTTCGAAAGCGTCGCCGCCACGGCGCTGCGCAAGGACGATGTGGTGCGGGTGGTGGCTGGCGAGATGATCCCTGGCGACGGCGAGGTACTCGAAGGCATCGCGGCGGTCAACGAAGCGGCCATCACCGGCGAATCCGCACCGGTCATCCGCGAATCCGGCGGCGACCGCTCGGCCGTGACCGGCAACACCCGGCTGGTCTCGGACTGGCTGCTGATCCGCATCACCAGCAACCCTGGCGAGTCGACCCTGGACCGCATGATTGCCCTGGTCGAAGGCGCCAAACGGCAGAAGACCCCCAACGAAATCGCCCTCGACATCCTGCTGATCGGCCTGACCCTGATCTTCCTGATCGTGGTGGTGACCCTGCAGCCGTTCGCCCACTTTGCTGGAGGCAGCCTGCCGCTGATCTTCCTCGCTGCGCTGCTGGTGACGCTGATCCCCACCACCATCGGCGGCCTGCTCTCGGCCATCGGCATCGCCGGCATGGACCGCCTGGTGCGCCTGAATGTGATCGCCCGCTCCGGCCGCGCGGTCGAGGCGGCCGGCGACGTGCACACGTTGATGCTCGACAAGACCGGCACCATTACCTTCGGCAACCGCCGCTGCAGCGCCCTGCATGCGGCCCCGGGCGTGACCGCCAAGGAACTGGGGGAGGGGGCCTTGCTTGCTTCACTGGCCGACGACACGGCCGAAGGCAAGTCGATCGTCGAGTACCTGCGCCAGTTGCACGACTTCGTCGAACCGTCAGCCGGGCAGTACCAGGCCATCGCCTTCAGTGCCGAAACCCGCCTGTCGGGCATCGACTTCCAGCAGCGCCGCTACCGCAAGGGTGCCGTGGATGCCGTGTTGGCCTTCGTCGGCATGCAGCGCCTGGACTTGCCTGCCGCCCTGGCCCGTGAAGTGGAGCGCATCGCCCAGAGCGGTGGCACCCCGCTGCTGGTGTGCGTGGACAAACGCCTGCTCGGCGTGATCCACCTCAAGGACGTGGTCAAGCCGGGCATCCGCGAACGTTTCGCCGAGCTGCGCAAGCTGGGCATCCGCACCGTGATGGTGACCGGTGACAACCCGCTGACCGCCGCCGCCATCGCGGCCGAGGCCGGGGTGGACGACGTGCTCGCCGAAGCCACGCCGGAGAAGAAGCTGGCACGTATCCGCCAGGAGCAGAACGATGGCCGCCTGGTGGCGATGTGCGGCGACGGCGCCAACGATGCCCCGGCGCTGGCCCAGGCCGACGTCGGCATGGCCATGAACGATGGCACCCAGGCCGCGCGCGAGGCGGCCAACATGGTCGACCTGGACAGCGACCCGACCAAGCTGCTGGACGTGGTACAGGTGGGCAAGGAACTGCTGGTGACCCGCGGTGCGCTGACCACCTTCTCCATCGCCAACGACGTGGCCAAGTACTTCGCCATCCTGCCGGCGCTGTTCGCCGCCATCTACCCGCAGCTTGGCGTGCTCAACCTGATGCACCTGGCCAGCCCGCAGAGTGCGATCCTCTCGGCGATCGTGTTCAACGCGCTGATCATCATCGCGCTCATCCCGCTGGCCCTGCGCGGCGTGCGCGTGCAGGCGGCGAGCGCGGCGCACCTGCTGCGGCGCAACCTGCTGATCTATGGGCTGGGCGGCATCCTGGTGCCGTTTGCCGGGATCAAGCTGATCGACCTGCTGCTCACCGCCCTGCACCTGGTCTGAGGAGGCCATCATGAATCGTTACGTACGCCCGGCGCTGAGCCTGATCCTGCTGATGACCGTGGTCACCGGCGCCCTTTACCCGCTGGCGGTGACCGGGGTTGCGCAACTGGCGTTCCCCGAGCAGGCCAATGGCAGCCTGGTGCGCGATGAGCTCGGGCAGGTGCGGGGTTCGGCCTTGATCGCCCAGGATTTCCAGGGTGATGGCTGGTTCCATTCAAGGCCTTCGGCCGGTGCCTTTGCCACCGTCGCCAGTGGCGCGAGCAACCTGGCACCGAGCAACCCGGCGCTGGCCGAACGGGTCAAGGGCGATGCGGCGGTGCTGTACCAGGCGCAGCTGGGGCCGGTGCCGCAGGCGTTGCTGACCACCTCGGGCAGCGGTCTGGACCCGCACTTGCCACCGCAAGCCGTGGCCTATCAGATTCCTCGGGTAGCGGCAGCGCGGCAGGTGCCCGTAGAGCGCTTGCAAGCCTTGCTGGAAGAGGCCACCCTCCACCCATTGATCGGGCCACCGGTGGTCAATGTGCTGGCCCTGAACCAGGCACTGGAACATCTTTGACCGGGGCCGCGCTGCGGCCCTTCGCGGGCTTGCCCGCTCCCACAGGGATACCACTGGCATGAAAGCTGTGGTGATCCCTGTGGGAGCGGGCAAGCCCGCGAAGGCCTGCAGAGCAGGCCCAGGTAATACGCAATAGCGCAGATTCTGAAGGATGAAACATGAGTGACTCCACCCGCGCAGACGCGCTGTTGGCCACCCTCCCACACAGCGGTCGCGGCCGGCTCAAGGTCTTCCTCGGCGCCGCCCCCGGCGTGGGCAAGACCTTCGCCATGCTCCAGGCCGCCCACGCCCAGCAACGCCAGGGCGTGCAAGTGTTGGCCGGGGTAGTCGAAACCCACGGCCGCAGCGAAACCGAAGCGCTGCTCGGCGGCCTGCTCCAGCAACCCCTGCTGCGCAGCGAATACCGTGGCGTCACCCTCGAGGAAATGGACCTGGACGGCCTGCTCAAGGCTGCCCCGACCTTGGCCCTGGTCGACGAACTGGCCCACACCAATGCCCCCGGCAGCCGTCACGCCAAGCGCTGGCAGGACGTGCAGGAGCTGCTCGCCGCCGGCATCGACGTGTACACCACGGTCAACGTCCAGCACCTGGAAAGCCTCAACGACAAAGTTCGCGGCATCACCGGGGTGCAGGTGCGCGAAACGCTGCCGGACTGGGTGCTGCAGGAAGCCTTCGAGCTGGTGTTGATCGACCTGCCGCCGCGCGAGCTGCTCGAACGCCTGCGCGAAGGCAAGGTGTACGTGCCGGAGCAGGCACGGGCCGCCATCGATGCGTACTTCTCGCAAACCAACCTTACTGCCCTGCGCGAGCTGGCCATGCAGACCGCCGCCGCCCAGGTCGACGCCGACCTTGCCCATGGTTATCGCCTGCGCGGCGAAGCGGCGCCGGCCTTGCGTGGGCGCCTGCTGGTGGGCGTCGATGGCGATGAGCAGGCCGAGCGCCTGGTGCGCCACGCCAGCCGTGTTGCCCAGCGCCGCCACCTGCCGTGGAGCCTGGTGCACGTCGACAACGGCCGGCTGCGCGACGAAGCCGCCCGCCAGCGCCTGCAGGCGGCCCAGCAACTGGCCGAGCGCCTGGGCGGCGAGGTGGTGTTGCTGCGTGCCGGCGAAGTGGCGCGGACCTTGATTCAGCACGCCGCCGAGCGTCGCGCCAGCCTGGTGCTGGTCGGGCAATCCCGTGACCGCCTGCGCAGGCGCCTGTTCGGCGCCGGCGTCGCCACCCGACTGCTGCGGGAAAGCCACGGCCTGGAGATCAACGTGCTTGACCGCGACAGCCAGGCACGGCCGGCGCGCACGGCGGTCAGCCGGGTTTGGGTCTGGCGCCACTACCTGCTGGCGCTGCTGGCCACGGCGCTGGCAGCCGGCCTGGCCTGGGGCGTGTCGAGCGTATTGGCGTTGCCCAACATCTCGCTGGTGTTCCTCGCTGCCGTGCTGCTGGTGGCGGTGCGCAGCAGCCTGGGGCCGGCGCTGGCCTGCGCGGCGCTGTCATTCCTGACCTATGACTTCCTGTTCATTCCGCCGAACTTCTCGTTCAGCATCCAGCGCGAGGAAGACGTGCTGACGCTAGTGTTCTTCCTGCTCATGGCAGCCCTCACCGGCAACCTCGCGGCCCGCCAGCGCAGCCAGTTGCAGGCCCTGCGCGAAACCCAGGCGCAGACCAACCAGCTGCTCGACCTGTCGCGTCGACTGACCGTGGCCACCGACCGCCAGGCGGTGTTCAACGCTGCCGGTCGCCACCTCAATGGCTGGAAGGATGTGCAGGTGTGCCTGCTGGAGCGCAACAGCGAAGGGCTGCTGCACCTGGCGAGCGGCGAAGCCCAGGCCTTGAGCGACACCGAGCGTGCCGCCGCCGAGTGGGCCTGGCAGCATGGCCAGGCCGCTGGCCACGGCAGTGATACCTTGCCCAACGGGCGCTGGTGGTGGTGGCCGCTGGCGGTTGACGATCAGCCCCTGGCGCTGCTCGGTGTGCGGCCGCGTTCCGGCGAGCCGTTGAGTGCCCAGCGTCGGCGCCTGCTGATGGCCCTCGGCCAACCCCTGGCCCAGGCCCTGGCCCGTGCCAGGCTGGCCGAACAGCTTGAAGCCGCCCGCCTGCACGGCGAAACCGAACAGCTGCGCAGTGCCTTGCTCGCCTCGGTGTCCCACGACCTGCGCACCCCGCTGACGGCCATGCGCGGCAGTATCGACAGCCTGCTGGCGCTGGGTGAGGCGATCCCCGTCGAAGATCGCCGCGGGCTGCTCGAAGGCACGCGCAACGAGGCCGAACGCCTGGACCGTTACATCCAGAACCTGCTCGACATGACCCGCCTCGGCCACGGCGGTCTCAAGCTTGCCCGCGACTGGGTGGCGCCGGCCGACATTGTCGGCAGTGCCCTCAACCGGCTGCGCGCAGTGCTGGCACCGTTGCACGTGCACACCGAGGTGCCCGGCGAGCTGCCGTTGCTGTTCGTGCACGCCGCGTTGATCGAGCAGGCGCTGATCAATGTGCTGGAAAACGCCGCACGCTTCTCGCCTGCGCAAGGCCGCCTGGAGCTGCAGGTTTCGGTGCACGACGAGCAGCTGCACTTTGCCGTCAGCGACCAAGGCCCCGGCATCCCGCTGGCCGAACGCGAAAAGATCTTCGATATGTTCTACACCGCTGCCCGCGGCGATCGCGGCGGGCAGGGCACCGGCCTGGGGCTGGCGATCTGCCAGGGCATGATCGGTGCTCACGGCGGGCAGATCCTGGTCGGTGAAGGCATCGATGGCCACGGCACCTGCATCACTCTATGCTTGCCGCTGCCCCAGCAACCAGAAGCCGAAAGCGAAACCCCATGAGCCAGTCCGCCACCCTGTTGGTCATCGACGATGAACCACAGATCCGCAAGTTCCTGCGCATCAGCCTCAGTTCCCAAGGCTACAAGGTGATCGAAGCCGCCACCGGCAGCGAAGGCCTGGCCCAGGCCGCGCTGGCCAAGCCCGACCTGGTGGTGCTCGACCTGGGCCTGCCCGACATGGACGGCCAGCAGGTGCTGCGCGAGTTGCGCGAGTGGAGCGCGGTGCCGGTGCTGGTGCTGTCGGTGCGGGCCAGTGAGGTGCAGAAGGTCGACGCGCTGGATGGCGGCGCCAATGACTACGTGACCAAGCCTTTCGGCATCCAGGAGTTCCTGGCCCGGGTGCGCGCGTTGTTGCGTCAGGTGCCGCAGTCCGGTGGTAGCGAAGTGATGGCAATCTTCGGGCCGCTGGTGGTGGATTTCGCCTTTCGCAAAGTGACCCTGGAGGGAGTGGAGATCGCGCTGACGCGCAAGGAGTATGCCCTGCTGGCGCAACTGGCCGGGCATCCGGGCCGGGTGATTACCCAGCAGCAATTGCTCAAGGACATCTGGGGGCCGACCCATGTCGACGACACCCATTACCTGCGGATCGTGGTGGGGCATTTGCGGCAGAAGCTCGGCGATGACCCGACGGCGCCACGCTTTATCATTACCGAAGCGGGGGTGGGGTATCGGCTGGTGGCACCTCAGACCTGATGTGAACCCTGTGGGAGCGGGCATGCCCGCGAACACCGGCAAAGCCGGTGCCATACTCCGCGGTGCTTGCTTCGCGGGCACGCCCGTTCCCACAAGGATCGTGTGTTTCAGGCCCTGGGGGGTTCCTTTTCGAACAGCTGGCGCATGACTTCCAGATAGCGCCTTGCACCCAGGCCCAACGGCCGCGGCTTCAGCCAGATGATGTCCACCCACAGCCGCAAGCGGCTGGCCATGTTGTCAAACCGCACCTCGGCGAGTGCCCCCGAAGCAATCAACGGTTCCACCAGCGGCTGCGGCAAATACGCCCAACCCAGGCCGGACTGCACCAGATCGAGCGTTGCCAGGTAGCTGTCGGTCAACCATATCCGCCGCGACAGCACCATGCGCGGGTCCGAGCCGGTGGCCTTGCCCGAAGCCACGATGATCTGCCGCTGTTCGGCAAACGCTTCTTCAGGCAGCGGCGTGCCACTGTTGCTGCCAGCCGGATGACGCGGTGAAGCGACAGCCACCAGCAACTGGCTGCCCGCTTCGAGAAAGGACTCGCGCTCATCGATCCCCGGGCGTTCGAACACCAGCGCCAGTTGCACGCTGCCTTCATGCAGCAAGCGCACCGCTTCGGTCTGGGTCGCCGAGCGCACTTCGATCTCCAGGCTGGGAAATTCCTTCGCCAGGGTTTCCAGCGGCTGGCTCCAGCGGCCGGTCTGCAGCTCCGGGGCCATGGCGATGCTCAGGCGCTTTTCCAGCCCTTGGTGCAACTGCAGGGCCTGGGCGTCGAGCAGGTTGAGCTGGCAGATGACCTGCCTGGCTTGCGGCTCCAGCGCCAAGGCAGCACTGGTAGGCAGGGCTTTACGTGTAGCGCGGTCGAACAGGGCCAAGTCCAGCTCTGCCTCCAGTTGCGCGATGGCCATGCTCACGGCCGACGGCACCCGCCCCAGTTTGCGCGCGGCGGCAGAGAACGAACCCGCTTCCAGCACTGCGAGGAAAATTGCCAGGGAGTCGCTGCTGAAGGCCATGTCCGCAAACCTGAGGAAGAGGCCGGAAAGTATGAACACTCGCCGGCCCGGTTGATAGCCCTTACAAGCCTTCGCCAAGCACCCGGTCAATGCTGTCGACGAAGTAGTCGACGCTCGCCCGCGTGGTGCACATCGGCGGCTTGATCTTGAGGATGTTCAGGTAGTCGCCGGTCGGCTGCATGAAAATTCCCAGTTCGCGCAGGCGGTCGCACAGCAGCATGGTTTCCTCGGTGGCCGGCTCCAGGGTTTCACGGTTGCGCACCAGCTCCAGCCCCAGGTAGAAGCCCGAGCCATGGGCCGCGCCAGCCAGCGGGTACTTGTCGACCAGCGCCTGCAGGCGCGCCTTGAAATAGCGCCCAGTGTCGCGGGCGTTGTCCCACAGGCCTTCCTCCTGCATCACGTCCAGCACCGCCATGCCGATGCGGCAGCTGACCGGGCTGCCACCGGCCGAGGAGAAGAAGTAACCCTCGGCCTCCAGGGCCTCGGCGATCTCGCGGCGGGTGATCACTACCCCCAGCGGCTGGCCGTTGCCCATGCCCTTGGCCATGGTGATGATGTCAGGCACCACGCCCTGTTCCTCGAAGCCCCAGAAGTACTCGCCCAGGCGCCCGTAACCGACCTGCACCTCGTCGGCGATGCACACGCCGCCGCGGGCACGGACCTTGGCATACGCCTCGCGCAGGTAACCGGCCGGCAGCGAAATCCCCCCGGCGTTGCCGTACACCGGCTCGCAGATGATGCCGGCCAGCTGGCGCCCGCGGGCATCGAGGTCGGCCAGCTTGGTGTCGACGTCGCGCAGGTAATCGGCGGCCGTGTCGGCACCGCGGAAGCGGCCGCGGAAGGTGTTCGGTGCCTCCACCGGGTGCACCCAGTCCGGGCGGGTTTCCAGGGCCTGCGGGTTGTCGGCGATGGAGGTGGAAATGGCATCGGTGGCCACCGACCAGCCGTGGTAGGCCTCCAGCACGCTGAGCAGGTCACGGCCACCGCTGTAGGCCCAGGCCAGGCGGATCGCCAGGTCGTTGGCCTCGGTGCCGCTGTTGACCATGAACACCCGGTCGAAGCCTTCGGGCGCGAGGGCGAGCAGGCGCTCGGAGAACTCGGTGATGGCGGCATAATGGAAGCGTGAGTTGGTGTTGAGCAGTGACCACTGGCGCGCCGATTCGGCGACCATGCGCGGGTGGCCGTGGCCCAGCACGGCGACGTTGTTGAGCATGTCCAGGTATGACCGGCCCTGCAGGTCGATCAGGTAGTTGCGCCAGCCGCGTTCGATCTGCGGCGGCTGTGTGTAGTAGTGCTTCTGCGAGCGGGCGAAGCTGGCGTCGCGACGGGCCAGCAGGGCCTGCGGGTCGGGCAAAGGTTCGGCATCGCAGTCAAAGCCCAGCAGCGCGGCAGGCGACGGGCACAGGGCCAGCCAGGCGGCAGCCTGGGACGGTGTGGCGAAGAATGGCGGCTGGGTGCGGGTGTCCAGGCACAGCTGGACACTGAGGTAGCCGCAGCTGCTGCCCAGGGATTGCCCTTTTGCCAACGCCTGGCCATCGGCCGGGGCATCTTCCAGGCCTTGCAACCACAAGGCCCAGTGGGGCGTGCGCAGGCAGCCGCGACCGTCGCCGTCACCGTGCCAGATGCCCGCGTCGGGCGCCTGGACCGCACTGCCATTGGGCACATGCAGCTCTACGCCCAACGCGCAGGTTGCCGGTTCTTCGGGGCGATCGATATGGGTCTGTGACAGCCGGTACTGGCCATGCAGGCTGCAGGCTGGCGCCGGTTGTGCGCTCAGCAGGTGCTGGTCGAAGCCCGGCTGTTCCCAGTTGCCGGCTTCGCAATGCGCGCTGAGCACACCCAGGTCGACGCGCTTGACCGCCAGCCCGGCCAACTCCGGTAGCAGCGGCGCACAGCCCGTCAGCGCGGCTGCGTCGACTGGCAGGCCGGCCGCCTGGAGAATGGCCGCCTCCATCAAGGCGAATGGCACGGCCGTAGCGGTATCGAAGATTTCCCATTCATGGGCGACGTTGTCACGGGTGTAGTGATTGTCCGGGTCCACGGCCAGTTGCTGCGCGCTACTCAGCACCAGCACCGCCGCACGGTTCAGCACCAGCGGCCACAGGGCACGCAGTTCTGCTTCGGTCAGCGGGTTGAGGGCCTGGTAGGCGCTGACTGCCGGCAGGATGCGCAGCGGGTCGCCTTCGGCATGGTGCAGCAGTGCAGCGCAGGTCACCGAGAGGTCGGCGATGCGCCAGGTGCGCGACAGGTCGCCGAAGTCGATGACACCTTGCAGTTGCCATTGGCGCTGGTCGTCGCGGGCCCACACGGTGTTGTCGTCGGTGATGTCCAGGTGCACGGCCTGGGTTGGCAGCCGCTCTGCCAAGGGCGCGAGGCGCTCGCTGGCCAGGCGCGTGGCCTGTTCGATGCGGGCGCGTTGCGTGGGGTCGTGCAGTACCGGCAGCAGGTGCGTGATCAGCGCCTGGGCATGCTGCGGGTCCCATTGCAGGGTACGCTCCAGGCCCGGATGGTCGAAGTCGATCAAGGCCTTGTCGAGCCGTGCGCACAGCCTGCCCAGTTCAGCTATCAGGCGCGCCGGCATGTGCTTGAGGCGCGTCACTGGCTGGCCGTCAATGTAGTCGAGCAAGCGCACCCGCAGGGGTTGCCCGTCGATGGCCACTGCCAGCAAGGTGTCACCATTTTGTGCCGCTTGCACGGCGGGCACCGGCACGCCCTGCTCGCGCAGGTAGGCGAGGGCGGCGTGCTGCGCCTGCAGTTCGACCTCGGCGTAGCTGCCGTGACAGGCCTTGAGCACGAAGCGGCCTTGCGCGGCGTCCACGCGCAAGTTCAGGTCCTGCTGGCTGCCCAGCGCCGTCAAGTCGCCATCCAGGCCGTAATGCGTCCGCAGCAGCGCATGCGCCTGAGCTTCGCTAAGCGCAGGGCTGGGCAGGGCGGAGCGCTGGATCAGCGTGTCGAGGGCAGGGGAGGCGGGTTTTTTTTGTGGGCTGGACATGAGCTCTACCGTTGTTGCCGGGGTTGACGGAAGAGAATCTATTCCCGATATGGCTGATGATGAAAGATGATCGTGATCAGAATTTCTGATGGATGATGGCACTTGGCCTTGTAGCTAGGGTTGATGTTTGAATTTGGGAAGCATTACCATTTGCTCTTGTCTTCTCAATCCAATGCCATCAGGACTTACACCATGTCGTCCCGTTTTCCGTCACGCCCAACATTGTTGGCGATTTGCTGTTCCTTAAACCTGATGGCGCAAGCTGCCGAGCCGATCCAGCTGGAAGCGACGGACGTCAATGCCAATGCCTTGAAAGCCCAACCCGGCGCGTTGCCCGAGGCGTTCGCTGGCGGCCAGGTCGCCCGCGGTGGCCAGATGGGTGTGTTGGGCAACCAGGACTACATGGATGTGCCGTTCACCATGACCAGCTATACCTCCAAGCTGATCGAAGACCAGCAGGCTGAGGACATCGGCGACGTATTGGCCAACGACCCTTCGGTGCGCGAGTCGTTCGGTTTCGGCAACCAGTCCAAGGTCTTCATCATCCGCGGCCTGCCGCTGGCGGGGGACGACATTTCCTTCAACGGCCTGTACGGCATCCTGCCGCGTCAGATCATGTCAACTGACGGTGTCGAGCGGGTCGAAGTGTTCAAGGGGCCCAATGCCTTTCTCAACGGCGTGAGCCCGACCGGCACCGGCCTTGGCGGCAACGTCAACCTGCAGCCCAAGCGTGCGGGCGATGAGCCGACCCGTCGCTACACCCAGGACATCAGTGCTGATGGCCGTATGGGCGAGCACCTGGATATTGGCCAGCGTTTTGGTGAAGACAACCGCTTCGGCGCCCGGCTGAACCTCAGCCAGCGCGAAGGTGAAACCGCCATCGACGACCAGGACCAGCGCACCAAACTGTTCACCGCAGGCCTGGACTACCGCGGTGACAACTTCCGCGTATCGACCGACATCGGATACCAGAAGCAGCGCATCAACCACTTGCGCAACTCGGTGCGCCTGGGCGGTACCACGACCAAGGCCCCGACCGCGCCAGATGCCGACCACAACTACGGGCAGAGCTGGAGCTACAGCGAATCGGAGGACACCTTCGGCATGGCCCGTGGCGAATGGGACCTGAACGACAGCTGGACCGCCTACCTTGCCGGCGGTGCCCGCCACAGCCGCGAGCACGGCACCTATGGCACCCCGGTGCTGGTCGGCAACAGTGGCGCGGCCACCATGACCCCCTCCGATATCGTTCATGTTGAGGACAACACCAGCTTCAGTACTGGCCTGAATGGTCGCGTGCAGACCGGCCCGATCAGCCACCAGATCGCCGTGGGCGCCAACACGATGTGGACCCAGGCCGCAAACGCCTACACCTTCTACTTGCCGATCAGCACCAACATCTACGACACGGTGCAGCGGCCAAAACCTGGCAACGTCACCAGCTGGGGCGGTGACATGGGCGACCCGGGTGTGACCGGCAAGACGCGTGCGCGCAGCATTGCGATTTCCGACACGGTCGGCCTGTTCGACGACCGCCTGCTGCTGACCTACGGCTTGCGTCGCCAGCAATTGCGCGTGGAAAACTACTTCTATGACGGCACCTCCAGGCTCCCGAGCGCGGATGGCAGCCGTAACGGCGACCCTTACGACAAGTCGATCACCACACCGGTGTACGGCATCGTGTTCAAAGCCACTGACAGTATCTCGTTGTACGCCAACCGCATCGAAGGCCTGGCCCAGGGCGCGACAGCGCCGAGCAATGTATCGAACGCCAACGAGATGTTCCCGCCTGGCCGCACCAAGCAGCTCGAGGCCGGCATCAAGTTCGACCGCCTGACCTATGGCGCGAACCTGGCCGTGTTCCGTATCGAGAAACCGTCAGACGGCTACACCTTGAACGACGTCTTCATCCGCGATGGCGAACAGGTGAACAAGGGCCTGGAACTGAGCCTGTTCGGCGAGCCCGTCGAAGGCCTGCGCCTGATGGCCGGTGGCACGCGTATGACTTCGGAGCAGAAGAACACCGCCAATGGCACCAACGATGGCAACCACGCCATCGGCGTGCCGACCTTCCAGCTCAATGCCAGCGTCGACTGGGATGTGCCGGGCGTGCCGGGGTTGGCGCTCAATGCGCGGATGCTGCGCACCGGTGGCCAGTTCGTCGATGCGGCGAACAACGTCAGCCTGCCGACCTGGAACCGCTTCGATGCCGGCGCACGCTACAAGCTGAAAGTGGCGGAGAAGGACCTGACCCTGCGGGTCAACGTCGAGAACCTGACCGACAAGAACTACTGGGCTTCGGCCAACGGTGGCTACCTGACCCAGGGTGATCCGCGTCTGGTCAAGTTCTCTGGCACCATCGATTTCTGATAATCCGGGCCTACGCGGTTCCGTGTGGGAGCGGGCAAGCCCGCGAAGAAGGCGACGCGGTGGATGGCACCGGCTTTGCCGGTGTTCGCGGGTTAACCCGCTCCCACAGGTACTGCGCAAGCCTTCAGGCTAATGGTTATCCCTGCGGGAGCGGGCATGCCCGCAAAGAGGCCCGTCCGCAGCGATGCCATTCCGGATCTACGCCTTCAGACATCCCCTAAAAACGCTGCCTCCAACAATTGTTTCGTATAAACATGTTGCGGCGCGTGGAAGATCTCCCGCGCTTCCCCTTGTTCCACCACATGCCCATGCTTGATCACCATCAACTGGTGACTCAGTGCTTTCACCACCGCCAGGTCATGGCTGATGAACAGGTAAGTCAGGTTGTACTTGGCCTGCAGATTGCGCAGCAACTCCACCACCTGCCGCTGCACCGTGCGGTCAAGCGCCGAGGTCGGTTCATCCAGCAGAATCAGTGCCGGCTTCAGCACCAACGCCCGGGCAATGGCGATGCGCTGGCGCTGGCCACCGGAAAACTCGTGCGGGTAGCGATGGCGGGTGCGCGGGTCCAGCCCCACTTCCTCCAGCGCCGCAATGATCGCTGCCTCCTGCTCCGCCGGCGTGCCGATCTTGTGTATCCGCAAGCCCTCGCCAACGATATCCGCCACGCACATGCGCGGGCTCAGGCTGCCGAAGGGGTCCTGAAACACCACCTGCATTTCCCGCCGCAGCGGCCGCACTTGCTTCTGGTTCATCCCTTCGAGCTGTTGCCCATGAAAGCGGATCCCACCCTGGCTGGAGATCAACCGCAGAATCGCCAGGCCCAGTGTCGATTTGCCCGACCCGGACTCGCCGACTATGCCCAGCGTCTGCCCCTGGGGCAGGCTGAAGTTGATGCCGTCCACCGCCTTCACATGGTCCACCGTCTTGCGCAGCAACCCCTTCTTGATCGGGAACCACACCTTCAGGTCATTCACCTCCAGCAGCGGCGCCCCTACCGGGTTATGCGCCGGCAACCCGCTGGGCTCGGCGTTGATCAGCATCTGCGTGTAGTGATGCTGCGGTGCGCTGAACAGCGTGGTGCACTCGGCCTGTTCGACGATCTGCCCGCGCTGCATCACGCACACACGGTGGGCGATGCGGCGCACCAGGTTGAGGTCGTGACTGATCAGCAGCAGGGCCATGCCTAACTTCGCCTGCAGCTTTTTCAGCAGGTCGAGGATCTTCAACTGCACGGTCACATCCAGCGCCGTGGTCGGCTCATCGGCGATCAACAGCTCGGGCTCGTTGGCCAGGGCCATGGCGATCATCACCCGCTGGCGCTGGCCGCCGGACAGCTCATGGGGCAGGGCCTTCAGGCGCTTGCGCGGTTCGGGGATGCCGACCATTTCCAGCAGCTCCAGGGTTCGCGCAGTGGCTTGCTTGCCAGTCAGGCCCTTGTGCAGCAGGAGGATTTCATTGATCTGTTTCTCGATGCAGTGCAACGGGTTCAGCGAGGTCATCGGCTCCTGGAAGATCATCGCGATGCGGTTGCCGCGAATGCCCTGCAGGGCCTTTTCGTTCTGCTGCAGCAGATCTTTGCCCTCATAGCGGATGCTGCCACTGGGGTGGCGCGCCAGTGGGTAGGGCAGCAGCCGCAGAATCGAGTGTGCGGTGACGGATTTGCCCGAGCCGCTTTCGCCGACCAAGGCCAAGGTCTCGCCCTTGCGGATGTCGAAGCTGATGCCGTCGACCACTCGGTTGACGTGTTCGCCGGTGACGAACTCCACGGCCAGGTCACGCACTTCGATCAGGTTCTGTTCACTCATTTCACTTCCTCGGGTCGAAGGCATCGCGGGCGGATTCGCCGATGAACACCAGCAGGCTGAGCATGATCGCCAGCACGGCAAAGGCGCTGATGCCAAGCCACGGGGCTTGCAGGTTGGACTTGCCTTGCGCTACCAATTCACCCAGCGACGGCGCGCCAGGGGGCAGGCCGAAGCCGAGGAAGTCCAGCGCGGTCAGGGTGCCGATGGCACCAGTGAGGATGAACGGCATGAAGGTCATGGTCGAGATCATCGCGTTGGGCAGGATGTGCCGATACATGATCGCGCCGTTGCGCATCCCCAGGGCGCGGGCCGCGCGCACGTATTCCAGGTTGCGCCCACGCAGGAACTCGGCACGTACCACGTCCACCAGGCTCATCCACGAGAACAACAGCATGATGCCCAGCAACCACCAGAAGTTGGGCTGCACGAAGCTGGCGAGGATGATCAACAGGTACAGCACTGGCAGGCCGGACCAGATTTCCAGGAAGCGCTGCCCGGCCAGGTCGACCCAGCCGCCGTAGAAGCCCTGCAGGGCACCGGCAATGACGCCGACGATGGAACTCAACACCGTCAGCGTGATGGCGAACAGCACCGACACGCGGAAGCCGTAGATCACCCGCGCCAGCACGTCGCGGCCCTGGTCGTCGGTGCCCAGCCAGTTGTCGGCCGAGGGTGGCGCCGGGGCCGGTACGCGCAGGTCGTAGTTGATGCTCTGGTAACTGAACGGGATCGGCGCCCAGACCACCAGGCTGTCCTTCTTCTGCAGCAGGTCGCGGATGTACGGGCTCTTGTAGTTGGCCTCCAGCGGGAATTCACCGCCAAAGGTGGTTTCCGGGTAGCGCTTGAACGCCGGGAAGTACCACGAGCCTTCATAGCGCACGGCAATCGGTTTGTCGTTGGCGATCAACTCGGCACCCAGGCTCAGGCCGAACAGGATCAGGAAAAGCCACAGCGACCACCAGCCTCGGCGGTTGGCCTTGAAGCGCTCGAAGCGCCGGCGGTTGAGGGGGGACAGGGCCATGTCAGTGCTCCCGGCTGGCAAAGTCGATGCGTGGGTCGACCAGGGTATAGGTCAGGTCGCCGATCAGTTTCACCACCAACCCGAGCAGGGTGAAGATGAACAGGGTGCCGAAGACCACCGGGTAGTCGCGGTTGATCGCCGCTTCGAAACTCATCAGGCCCAGGCCATCGAGGCTGAAGATCACCTCGATCAGCAGAGAGCCAGTGAAGAAGATGCCAATGAATGCCGATGGGAAGCCGGCGATCACCAGCAGCATGGCGTTGCGGAACACATGCCCGTACAGCACGCGTGGCCGGCTCAGGCCCTTGGCCTTGGCGGTGACCACGTACTGCTTGTTGATCTCGTCGAGGAAGCTGTTCTTGGTCAGCAAGGTCATGGTGGCGAAGTTGCCAATCACCAGGGCGGTGATCGGCAACACCAGGTGCCAGAAGTAGTCGAGCACCTTGCCGGTGGTGGACAGCTCGTCGAAATTGTTGGAGGTCAGGCCGCGCAGCGGGAACCAGTCGAAATAGCTGCCGCCGGCGAACAGCACGATCAGCAGGATGGCGAACAGGAACGCAGGGATGGCGTAGCCGACGATGATCGCCGAGCTGGTCCAGACGTCGAAGTGGCTGCCGTGGCGTACCGCCTTGGCGATGCCCAGCGGAATCGACACCAGGTACATGATCAGCGTGCTCCACAGCCCCAGCGAGATCGACACCGGCATCTTCTCGGCGATCAGGTCGATGACCTTGGCGTCGCGGAAGAAGCTGTCACCGAAGTCCAGCGTGGCGTAGTTCTTGATCATGATCCACAAGCGTTCGGGCGCCGATTTGTCGAAGCCATACATGTGCTCGATTTCGGCGATCAGCGCCGGGTCCAGGCCCTGGGCGCCGCGGTAGTTGGAACCGGCCACCGAGACCTCGGCGCCGCCGCCGGCAATGCGGCTGGTGGCGCCCTCGAAGCCTTCGAGCTTGGCGATCATCTGTTCCACCGGGCCGCCGGGGGCAGCCTGGACGATGATGAAGTTGATGATGAGGATGCCGAACAGGGTCGGAATGATCAGCAGCAGGCGACGCAGGATATAGGCCAGCATGTCAGTTGGCCTCGTCTACAGGGGTTTCGCCCACGGCAGGGGTGACGTTGGGCTTGATCCACCAGGTGTCGATGCCGACGTCGTACTTGGGCGAAACCTTGGGATGGCCGATGTGGTTCCAGTAGGCCACGCGCCAGGTCTTGATGTGCCAGTTGGGGATCACGTAGTAACCCCACAGCAACACGCGGTCCAGCGCCCGGCAATGGTCGATCAGGCTCTGGCGCGAATCGGCGTTGATCAGCTGTTCCACCAGTTGGTCGATGGCCGGGTCGCGCAGCCCGATGAAGTTGCGGCTGCCCGGGTTGTCGGCGGCGCTGCTGCTCCAGTATTCGCGCTGCTCGTTGCCCGGCGAGTTGGACTGCGCGAAGCCGCTGACGATCATGTCGTAGTCACGCGAGCGCAGGCGGGTGATGTACTGCGAGACATCGACGCGGCGAATGTTGAGGTCGATGCCCAGGTCGGCAAGGTTACGCTTGAATGGCAGCAGGATGCGCTCGAACTCGGTCTGCGCGAGCAGGAACTCGATCACCACCGGCTTGCCCTGGGCGTCGACCATCTTGTCGTCGACGATCTTCCAGCCGGCTTCCTGCAACAGCTTGTAGGCCTTGCGCTGTTGCTCGCGGATCATGCCGCTGCCATCGCTGACCGGGTTGTGGAAGGCCTCGCTGAAGACCTGATCAGGAACCTTGCCGCGCAGCGGCTCGAGGATCTTCAGCTCATTGGCGCTGGGCAGGCCGCGGGCAGCCATTTCCGAGTTCTCGAAGAAGCTGCCGGTGCGGGTGTAGGCGCCGTTGAACAACTGCTTGTTGGTCCATTCGTAGTCCAGCAACTGGCTCAGCGCCTCGCGCACGCGCACGTCCTGGAACAGCGGGCGACGGATGTTGAAGACGAAGCCCTGCATCCCGGTGGGGTTACCGTTGGGCAGCTCTTCCTTGATCAGGCGGCCTTCACGAACGGCCGGCACGTTGTAGGCGCTGGCCCAGTTTTTTGCGCTGACTTCCAGGGCATAGTCGAAGGCACCGGCTTTCAAAGCTTCCAGGGCGACGGCGGTGTCGCGGTAGGCGTCGAAAGTCATGGCGTCGAAGTTATAGAAACCGCGGTTGATCGGCAGGTCCTTGGCCCAGTAGTCCTTTACCCGCTCGTAACGGATGCTGCGCCCGGCCTTGACCTCGGCAACCTTGTACGGCCCGCTGCCCAGCGGGATTTCCAGGTTGCCGCGGTTGAATTCGCGGTTTTCGTACCAGTGCTTGGGCAGCACTGGCAGCTGGCCGAGGATCAACGGCAGCTCGCGGTTATTGTTGTGCTTGAACCTGAACAGCACCCGCAGCGGGTCTTCGGCAACCACTTCGGCGACGTCGCCGTAGTATTGGCGGTAGAGAGGGGCGCCATCCTTGATCAGGGCATTGAAGGTGAACACCACATCCTCGGCGCGCATCGGGTGGCCATCGTGGAAGCGCGCTTCGGGGCGCAGGTAGAAACGCACCCAGCTATTGTCCGGGGCTTTCTCGATCTTGCCGGCGACCAGGCCGTACTCGGTGAACGGCTCGTCCTGGCTCTGACGCATCAGGGTGTCGTAGATGATGCTGATGTTTTCGGCTGACACGCCTTTGTTGATGAACGGGTTGAGGCTGTCGAAGCCACCGAAGCTGGACTGGCGGAAGGTGCCGCCTTTGGGCGCGTCGGGGTTGACGTAGTCGAAGTGCTTGAAGTCGGCCGGGTATTTCGGCGGCTCGTCGTAGAGGGTCAGCGCGTGTTGCGGCGCCGCCAGCGCGGGCAGGCTCAGGCAGGCGAACAGCAGGCTGCAGGCCAGGCGATGCGTCGGCTTCATTGGGCTTTCTCCGAAGACTTTAGCCACCAGGTATTCAGCCCGAGGGTATAGGGCGGCGTGGTGACGAAGGCGAACCGGTTACGGTAGGCCAGGCGGTGATTGTCGAGGTACCAGTTGGGAATCATGTAGTACTGCCATGACAGCACGCGGTCCAAGGCGCGGGCGGCGGCGACCTGGTCATCCCGGGTGCGCGCTGCCAGCAGGGTGTCGAGCAGGTGGTCGACCACCGGGTCCTTGACCCCCGCATAGTTCTTGCTGCCCTTGGTCGAGGCCTGGCTGGAATGGAAGTACAGCCACTGTTCAAGGCCCGGGCTCAAGGTCTGGTTCAGGGTCATCAGGATCATGTCGAAGTCGAACTGGTCCAGGCGTTGTTTGTACTGGGCACGGTCCACGGTGCGCAAGCGCGCCTCGATGCCGATGCTGGCCAGGTTTTCGACATAGGGTTGCAGGATGCGTTCGAGGCTCGGGTTCACCAGCAGCAATTCCATGCGCAATGGCTGGCCCTTGGCGTTGACCAGGCGCTGGCCGTCGAGCTTCCAGCCGGCCTGGTTCAGCAGGCCCAAGGCCTGGCGCAATGTCTGGCGACCGATGCCGCGCCCATCGGTGTGGCTGACCTGAAAGGGCTGGGTGAACAGCTTGTCGGGCAACTGGTCGCGGAACGGCGCCAGCAGCAGCCATTCCTTACCGGTGGGTACGCCGCTGGCCGCGAACTCGCTATTGGGGTAGTAGCTGGTGGCGCGGCGGTAGGCGCTGCTGAACAGCGCACGGTTGGTCCACTCGAAGTCGAGCATCAGGCCCAGAGCCTGGCGCACCCTGGGGTCGCTGAAGGCAGCCCGGCGGCTGTTCATGAACAGGCCTTGGGTCTGGGTGGGGATGCGGTGCGGGATCTGCGCCTTGATCACTTCGCCACGGCGCACAGCCGGGAAGTTGTAACCGTTGGCCCAGTTCTTGGCCTGGTGCTCGATATAGATGTCGAACTCACCGGCCTTGAATGCTTCGAAGGCCACGGTGGCATCGCGGTAGAACTCGAATTCGACGTGGTTGAAGTTGTACTTGCCGCGGTTTACCGCCAAGTCCTTGCCCCAGTAGTTCTTCACCCGCTCGAACACCAGGCGGCGGCCAGGCTCGACCTGGGTGATGCGATAGGGCCCGCTGCCCAGCGGCGGCTCAAAGGTCGTGGCCTCGAAGTCACGCTTTTGCCAGTAGTGCCTGGGCAATACCGGCATCTCACCCAGGCGCAGAATCAACAGCGGGTTGCCGGCACGCTTGAAGACGAAGCGGATGCGCAGCGGGCCGAGGATATCGACCCGCTGCACTTCCTGCAGGTTGGTGCGGTAGATCGGGTGGCCTTGCTTGAGCAGGGTGCGGTACGAGAAGGCCACGTCGGCTGCGGTGATCGGCGCGCCGTCATGCCAGCGTGCTTCCGGGCGCAGGTTGAACACCACCCAGCTGCGGTCCTCGCTGTACTCCACCGAGCGGGCGATCAGGCCATAGCTGGAGGTGGGCTCGTCACCGGACGGGTCGTACTGGCCGGTGCCGACCATCAGCGTTTCGTTCAGCTCGCTGACCCCGTATTGCAGGAAGTTCGGCGTGGTGACCGGGCTGGTGCCCTTGAAGGTATAGGGGTTGAGCGTATCGAAGGTGCCGAATGCCATGGCCCGCAAGGTGCCGCCCTTGGGCGCTTGCGGGTTGACCCAGTCGAAGTGGGTGAATGTGGCTGGGTACTTGAGCGTGCCGAACTGCGCGTATCCGTGGCTTTCGCTCACCATCGCGACGGCGGGGAAGCTCAAGGCCAGGCTGAGTGACAGCAGGAGGGGACGTATCAAGTCGGCATCCGATCCAGAGGCGTTGGGCTTTGGTCGGGGTACAGTAACAGCTTGCCGGGTATGGAAAAAGAGAAGGAGTAGGGGAATTACCGTGGGCTTTTTTTCAGGTCCATTCGCGAGTAGACCCGCTCCTCCAGATATTGCACTGGCTTCGAATCCTGCGCTGCACCTGTGGGAGCGGGTTTACCCACGAATGGGCTGCACGGCAGCCCCAGCCTCGCCTTAATGGGACAGGTAGACGGTCAGCGTCTGGCCTGGCTTGAGTGCATGCCCGCTGCGTGGGTTCCAGCGCTTGAGGTGCTGCATCTCGACATTGAAACGTTTGGCTACAAGATACAGCGAATCACCCTTGCGCACCTTGTACTGGGTGGAGCGCTGCCCCGAGGCTGCCACGCGGTTGCCCGCAGCGCTCGGGGCGCTGCCGCCGCGCAGGGCCAGGACCTGGCCGGCTTTCACACGGTTGCCCGGCAATTTGTTCCAGCGCTGGATGTCCTTGACCGCAACGCGATTGGCCTTGGCGATGCTGCTCAGGCTGTCGCCACGCTTGACCCGGTAGCTGCGCGCGGCAGGTGCGTTGGCTTCGGCCACGGCGGCGGCGAACACGGCCTTGTTCGGTTGCAGGCTGACCAGCTGCTCGGGCTTGAGGTTGGACAGGCTGTCGCTGAGCAGTTGCGCCTTGGCGGTCGGAACCAGCAGCTGCTTGGGGCCATCGACTGTCATGCGTTTCTTGAAGGCCGGGTTGAGCTGGATCAGTTCGTCTTCGTCGATGTTGGCGAAGGCGGCGACCCGCGACAGGTCGAGGCGGTCGTTGATCGCCACGGCTTCGAAGTAGGGCTCGTTGGCGATCGGCGTAAGGTTCACGCCATAGGCTTCAGGTGTGGAGACCACTTGCGACAGTGCCAGCAGCTTGGGCACGTAGTCACGGGTTTCCTGCGGTAATGGCAGGTTCCAGTAATCGGTGGGCAGGCCAAGCTTCTCGTTGCGCTCGATGGCGCGGCTGACGGTGCCTTCGCCGGCGTTGTAGGCCGCCAGTGCCAGCAGCCAGTCACCGTTGAACATGTCGTGCAGACGGGTCAGGTAGTCCAGCGCGGCGTTGGTCGACGCGGTGATGTCGCGACGGCCGTCATAGAAGTTGGTCTGGCGCAGGTTGAAATGACGACCGGTGGCGGGCATGAACTGCCACATGCCCGCTGCACTGGCGCGCGAGTAGGCCATGGGGTTGTAGGCGCTCTCGATCGCCGGCAGCAGTGCGAGCTCCAGCGGCATGTCGCGTTCTTCGAGGCGTTCGACGATGTAGTGCAGGTACAGGCTGCCACGCTCGCCGGCGCTCTCGAGGAACGTCGGGTTGCTGGCGAACCACAGGCGTTGCTGCTCGATGCGCGGGTTGACGTCGATGTTGTCCTGCAGGGCGAAACCCTGACGCATGCGCTCCCACACATCCTGCGGCGGTTCGGCAGGCTTGACCGCCAGCGGCGAGGGCTTGTGCTTGATCCGGGCCTGGTAGTTGTGCGCGCGAACGCTGTCGGCTTCATCGAGCTGACGGGTACTCTGGCAACCCACCAGTGTGGCGGCCAGCGCCAGCGCACTGATTTGGGCCAGGCGCGTCAGGGCGACTGAATGAGCGGTTCTGCGGCTACGTGAAGACATCGGCTGACACAGGTTTCCGAGCGAAAAATTTCGGCGATTCTAGAAACCGCTCCCGCCTGGGTCAACCGTTGCGAACCCTCTGCGATATATCTTGAGGTTATCAGAAGCGGTCCTTCCAAGACCTCAAGGCAGCAAAAACAGTGACCTGCGAGTCGTTTGAATGTCCCTTCCATTCGTCTGCTTTTTGTTTAACTAATGTTTCAGCAGTACGCAGGAATGGGTTGGTCAGGCGCTCGAGGCCGATCGTTGAAGGCAGGCTGATGCGATTTTCGGCGCGCAACCGGGTAACGTCTTCGAAACGCTGCAGAACGTGGGGATTGGCAGGTTCCACCGCCTTGGCGAAGCGCAGGTTGCTGAGGGTGTATTCATGGGCACAGTAGACTTCGGTCTGCTCCGGCAGCGCTGCCAGGCGGGCGAGGGCAGGCTGCATCTGCTCCGGAGTGCCTTCGAACATGCGCCCGCAACCGGCGGCGAACAAGGTGTCGCCACAGAACAGAAGGGGTGTCGCTGGCTGGTCACTGAAGTAGGCGATATGCCCCAGGGTGTGGCCGGGCACGGCCAGAACCCGGAAGGCCACGCCCAGGACGCTGACCTGGTCGCCCTCGTCCAGCGCCAGGTCGCGGCCGGGGATCTGCTCGTGGGCCGGGCCGCAGACGCGGGCACCGGTCTGTTGCTTGAGGCGTTCGACACCCCCGACATGGTCGTGGTGGTGGTGGGTCACCATGATGGTGTCCAGCGTCCAGCCGGGGTTGGCAGCCAGCCAGGCTTCCACCGGGCCGGCATCACCCGGGTCGACCACCGCGCAGCGGCGTTTGGCAGTATCCTGTAACAACCAGATGTAGTTGTCGGAGAAAGCGGGGAGAGCGTCGATCTGTATCATGGTGCGGATCCGTATCGCCATGGGTGGCACATGAAGGCATCTTAGCCACGATGGCGCGGTGCGGAAACCTTCGAGGGAGAGCGCAATGACCGACCAAGCCTTTGCTCAGGCCGACCCGGAATGGGTCGAACTGATCAGCCTGGCCCGTGAGTGGTTCAACGGCCCACTCGGCCAGCTGATGCTGAAGGAAGAGGAAAAACTGCTGGAAGAAGAGCTCGGGCGCTTCTTCGGTGGCTACCTCGTGCACTATGGCCCTTGTGCCGAGGCGCCGCCCAGCGCGCCGCAGGTGCAGCGCAACGTGCGCCTTGGCGCGCCGTTGCCGGGGGTAGAGATCGTCTGCGAGGAGCAGGCCTGGCCATTGGGCGAGCACGCCGCCGACGTGGTGGTGCTGCAACATGGGCTGGATTTCAGCCTTTCGCCCCACGGCCTGCTGCGCGAGGCGGCCAGTGCGGTGCGCCCCGGTGGGCACCTGCTCATTGTCGGCATCAACCCCTGGAGCGGTTGGGGCCTGCGCCATTTCTTCAGCCAGGGTGCCCTGCGCAAGGCCCGCTGCATCTCGCCGTCACGGGTCGGCGACTGGCTCAACCTGCTGGGCTTCGCGCTGGAGAAACGCCGCTTCGGGTGCTATCGTCCGCCGCTCACTTCGCCGGCCTGGCAGCAACGCCTGGCAGGCTGGGAACGGATGGCGGGAGGCTGGCAGAGTGTCGGCGGCGGGGTCTACCTGCTGGTGGCGCGCAAGATGGTGGTTGGCCTGAGGCCGTTGCGCCAGGTGCGCCGCGAACCGATGGGCAAGCTGCTGCCGCTGCCACTGGCCAAGGTCAACCGCACCGCCGCCAGGCCGGATACCGAAAAGCACTGAACATGAGTGGTACATGAGCGATAGCGTCGAGATGTATACCGATGGCGCCTGCAAGGGCAACCCTGGCCCAGGTGGCTGGGGCGTCCTGCTGGTCTTCAAGGGCGTCGAAAAGGAACTGTGGGGCGGCGAACGCGAAACCACCAACAATCGCATGGAACTGATGGCTGCGATCCAAGGGCTGATGGCGCTCAAGCGTGAGTGCGAAGTGGTGCTGACCACCGACTCGCAGTATGTGATGAAGGGCATCAACGAGTGGATGGCCAACTGGAAGAAGCGCGGCTGGAAGACGGCGGCCAAGGAACCGGTGAAGAACGCCGACCTGTGGCAACTGCTCGACGAGCAGGTCAACCGCCACAAGGTCACCTGGAAGTGGGTGCGCGGGCATATCGGCCACCCCGGCAACGAACGCGCCGACCAGCTGGCCAACCGTGGCGTCGAGGAAGTGCGCGCCAAGCGTTGAGCTGCGGTACAATCGCCGCCTTTGTAACTGATGCAAGTTGGAGCGCCCCGCGTGGAGCAGCAGCAAGATAACCGCCTGGTCATTCTCGATACCGAAACCACCGGTATGCCGGTCACTGAAGGCCACCGCATCATCGAGATCGGCTGTGTCGAGGTCATTGGCCGGCGCCTGACCGGGCGTCACTTCCACGTCTACCTGCAGCCCGACCGCGAAAGTGACGAGGGCGCGATCAACGTCCACGGCATCACCGATGCGTTCCTGGTGGGCAAACCGCGCTTCGCCGATGTGGCCGAAGAGTTCTTCGAATTCATCCAGGGCGCCACGCTGGTCATCCACAACGCCGCGTTCGACGTCGGTTTCATCAACAACGAGTTCGCGCTGCTGGGGCAGAGCGACCGCGCCGACATCGCCAACCATTGCACCGTCCTCGACACCCTGCTGTTGGCCCGTGCCCGCCACCCGGGGCAGCGCAACAGCCTCGATGCGTTGTGCAAACGCTACGACATTGACAACTCCGGCCGTGAACTGCACGGCGCATTGCTCGACGCCGAATTGCTGGCCGATGTCTATCTGGCGATGACCGGCGGCCAGACCAGCCTGTCGCTGGCCGGGCATGGCGCTGACAGTGACGGTGATGGACATGGCGCTGGCGGCAGCGAGATCCGCCGCATCGTCGGGCGGGCACCGGGGCGGGTGATCATGGCCAATGCCGCAGAACTGGAAGCCCACGCCGAACGGCTGGCGGCGGTGGCCAAGTCGGCGGGCGGGCCTTCGCTGTGGCAGACGCTGACCGAGGCACCTGCCAGCTAACAGGCCGGCACAGACAGCACAAGGCCTACTACCCTCAATAGGACACCAAGTCCTGCGGAGGTAGTTGCCGGATGTACAAGGACCTCAAGTTCCCGATCCTCATCGTCCACCGTGCGGTCAAAGCCGACAGCGTTGCCGGCGAGCGCATCCGCGGCATCGCCGAGGAACTGAGCCAGGACGGTTTCGCCATCATCAAGGCTGCCGATCACACCGAAGCGCGGCTGGTCGCCACCACCCACCATGGTCTGGCCTGCATGCTGATCGCCGCCGAGGGCGTCGGCGACAATACCCACTTGCTGCAGAACATGGCCGAGCTGATACGCCTGGCCCGGTTGCGTGCGCCTGACTTGCCGATCTTCGCCCTGGGTGAACAGGTCACCCTGGAAAACGCGCCGGCCGAGGCCATGAGCGAACTCAACCAGCTGCGCGGCATTCTCTACCTATTCGAAGACACTGTGCCGTTTCTCGCCCGTCAGGTGGCGCGTGCCGCACACAACTATCTTGATGGCCTGCTGCCGCCGTTCTTCAAGGCCCTGGTGCAGCACACCGCACAATCCAACTATTCCTGGCACACCCCCGGCCACGGCGGCGGCGTGGCCTACCGCAAGAGCCCGGTAGGCCAGGCATTCCACCAGTTCTTCGGCGAAAATACCCTGCGCTCGGACTTGTCCGTGTCGGTGCCGGAGCTGGGCTCGCTGCTCGACCACACTGGCCCCTTGGCCGAGGCCGAGGCGCGTGCCGCGCGCAACTTTGGTGCCGACCACACGTTCTTCGTCATCAATGGCACTTCCACCGCCAACAAGATTGTCTGGCACGCGATGGTCGGCCGCGATGACCTCGTGCTGGTGGACCGCAACTGCCACAAGTCGGTGGTCCACGCCATCATCATGACCGGCGCCATCCCCCTCTACCTGTGCCCCGAACGCAACGAGCTGGGCATCATTGGCCCGATACCGCTCAGCGAGTTCAGCCCCGAGTCGATCAAGGCCAAGGTGCTGGCCAATCCCCTGGCCAAGGGGCGTGAGCCGCGGATCAAGCTGGCGGTGGTGACCAACTCCACCTACGACGGGCTGTGTTACAACGCCGGGTTGATCAAGCTGGCACTGGGCGCCAGCGTCGAGGTGCTGCATTTCGACGAGGCCTGGTTCGCCTATGCGGCGTTTCACACATTCTTCGAGGGCCGCTACGCCATGGGTACTGTGTGCGGCGAGGGCAGCCCGCTGGTGTTCAGTACCCATTCCACTCACAAGCTGCTGGCCGCCTTCAGCCAGGCCTCGATGATTCACGTGCAAGATGGTGCCCAGCGTCAGCTGGATCGCGACCGCTTCAACGAAGCGTTCATGATGCATATCTCCACCTCGCCGCAATACAGCATGCTCGCCTCGCTGGATGTGGCTTCGGCCATGATGGAGGGTCCGGCCGGCCACTCGCTGCTGCAGGAGATGTTCGACGAAGCCTTGAGTTTCCGCCGTGCGCTGGCCAATCTGCGTGAGCACATCGCCGCCGAAGACTGGTGGTTCAGCATCTGGCAGCCGCCAGCGGCAGAGGGCATCCAGCGCCTGTCGGCGCAGGACTGGCTGCTGCAACCGGGCGCCGAGTGGCATGGTTTTGGCGACGTGGCGGACGACTATGTGCTGCTCGACCCGCTGAAGGTGACCTTGGTGATGCCCGGGCTGAGCGCGGACGGCGTATTGGGCGAGCACGGTATTCCGGCGGCGGTGGTCAGCAAGTTTCTTTGGGAGCGCGGGCTGGTGGTGGAGAAGACCGGTCTGTACAGCTTCCTGGTGCTGTTCTCGATGGGAATCACCAAGGGCAAGTGGAGCACGTTGCTCACCGAGCTGCTGGAGTTCAAACGCCATTACGACGGCAACACAGCGCTGAGTAGCTGCCTGCCGAGCATCGTTGCGGTCGATGCCGCTCGTTACCAGGGGCTGGGCCTGCGCGACCTGTGCGACCAGCTGCATGACTGCTACCGCGCCAATGCCACGGCCAAGCAGCTCAAGCGGTTGTTCACGCGGTTGCCGGAGGTGGCCGTAAGCCCGGCGCGGGCTTATGACCAGATGGTGCGCGCAGAGGTAGAGGCAGTGCCGATAGAGGCCTTGCTGGGTCGTGTGGCAGCAGTGATGCTGGTGCCGTACCCACCGGGGATCGCGCTGATCATGCCAGGCGAGCGGTTTACCGAAGCAACCCGCTCGATCCTCGACTACCTGGCGTTTGCCCGGGCGTTCAACAGCGGTTTCCCGGGGTTCGTCGCTGATGTGCATGGCCTGCAGAATGAGAGCGGCCGATACACGGTCGACTGCATCAAGGAATGCGAATGATCTCGACGCCGGTCTGTGCCAGTTCGAAGCGGTTTTCACCCAAGTGGTTGACGCGATCGCCGATCGCCAGGCGGTAGGTGGTGATCGGGGCACCCAGTGCGCTGCCGTCTGCCTGGAGGGTGGACTCCTGGAACTCGTGCACGGGGTAGATACGGCCTTCGGCGTCACGGGCGTGGAACTGGCCGACCATTACTGCTGCCATTTGGGTGAAAACCTCTGAATTACGTAGGAAATGTCTGCAGGGATAGACCCTAAAAGGTACCTGGAAGTTTTCGAAGCCAGGAAAAAAATCCGGGCCGCCGAGGAACGGTCATCTATAACTACAGACGTCCCTTTCTCCAGCAACGGATGGATAACGCCATGAGCCAGGTGTATTCGGTAGCGGTTGTCGTCGGCAGCTTGCGCAAGGACTCCTACAACCGCAAGGTTGCCCGCGCACTTTCGGAGCTGGCACCGTCCAGCCTTGCCCTGAAGATTGTCGAGATCGGCGACCTGCCGCTGTACAACGAGGACGTCGAGGCCGAGGGCGTGCCCGAGGCGTGGAAGCGGTTTCGCGATGAGATTCGCCGCAGCGATGCGGTGCTGTTCGTCACTCCGGAATACAACCGTTCGGTGCCGGGCTGTTTGAAGAATGCCATCGACGTTGGTTCGCGGCCGTATGGGCAAAGCGCGTGGAGCGGCAAGCCGACGGCGGTGGCCAGTGTGTCGCCCGGGGCCATTGGCGGGTTTGGTGCCAATCATGCGGTGCGCCAGTCGCTGGTGTTCCTCGACATGCCGTGCATGCAGATGCCCGAGGCGTATATCGGCGGGGCGGCGAGCCTGTTCGATGAGGCGGGCAAGCTCAGTGACAAGACCAGGCCATTCCTGCAGGGCTTCATCGACAAGTTCGCTTCCTGGGTGAAGTTGAACCGGGTGGTCTGATCCATCATTGTTGCCTGAACTGACGCATTCGCGGGCACGCCCGCTCCCACAGAGGAATGCATAACCCTGGGAGCGGGCCTGCCCGCGAATGGCTAAACACCGATTTGTCAGAAGGCCTGCGGCATCTCGCCCTTGGCCAGGCGGCGGTTGATGTCGGCTACCACCTCCGGCAGTTCGTTGATGGTGTCGATCAGGTAGTGGGGCCGCGAGCCGGCAAACAGTTGGTGAATGCGCTTGCGCTCGCTCTCCAGTCTTGCTGTGCTCAACGCCTGATAACCCTCCCAGGTCAGCCCCAGAGCGTTGCCCGAGCACACCAGGGCAACGGTCCACATGCCGGCACGGCGGCCTTCGAGAATGCCCGGCACGGTGTCGTCGACCTTCACACACGCCGCCACATCATCAATCCCCAGGGCAATCACGTTGGCCAGGGCCTGGGCTGGCCATGGGCGGCCATTCGGGGTTTCGTCGGTGGCCACCACGTGGTCGGCGACGTAGCCGTTCTGCGCCGCCAGTTCCACCACTTTGTCCATCACCACCTTCGGGTAGCCCGAGCACGAACCGATCTTCAGGCCGCCCTGGCGCAGGCTGTTGAGGGTGTCCAGGGCGCCGGGGATCAATGCCGAGTGCACGGCGATTTTCTCGATCTGGAGCGGCATGAAGCGGTTGTAGATGGCGGTAACGTCATCGTCGGTCGGGGGGCGGCCGAACACCTTGCGGTAGCGCTCGGCGATCTCTGGCACATCGCACAGGGTGCGGATGTGGTCCCACTTGCCCATCCCCATCGGGCCACGGGCTTCCTCGATGGAGACCTGCACATCGAACTCGGCGAAGGCTTCGACGAAGATCTGGGTCGGGGCGAAGGAGCCGAAGTCGACCACGGTGCCAGCCCAGTCGAGGATGGCGGCTTGCAGCTGGGTAGGATTGCTGTAGTTCATGTGAGCGGGTTCCTGAAATTGGGTGGGCAAAGGGTTAGATGTCCAGCACTTCCATTTCCCGCAGCACTTCGGCCACGGCATTGACGGCAGCTTGCATGCCGTCGGCACCGACCACGCCGATGCAGCCGACGCGGAACGTTTCGACCTGGGTCAGTTTGCCCGGGTAAAGGATGAAGCCCTTGGCCTTGACCCGCTCGTAGAAGTCCTTGAACTGGTAGCGGGCATCGTTCGGCGCATGGAAAGTGACGATGATCGGCGCCTGGATTTCGGCCGGCAGGAAGCTGCGCAGGCCGATGGCGGCCATGCCGGCGAGCAGGGTCTTGCAGTTGTCGGCGTAGCGCTGGTGGCGGGCGGGCAGGCCGCCTTCCTCACCGTACTGTTGCAGCGCTTCGTGCAGGGCGGCGACCACGTGGGTCGGCGGGGTGAAGCGCCACTGGCCGGTCTTGGCCATGTAGGCGTGCTGGTCGTGCAGGTCCATGGCCAGCGAGTGGGCGTTGCCTTCGGCGGCGGCCAGAGCGCGTTTCTCGGCAAACACGAAGCCCATGCCGGGCACGCCTTCGAGACATTTGCCGGACGCAGCGATCAGCGCTTCGAAAGGAATCTCACGGGCATCGATGGGCAGTGCGCCGAACGAACTCATGGCATCGATGATCAGGCGCTTGCCGTGGCCTTTGACCACCTGGGCGATTTCCGCCAGGGGGTTGAGGATACCGGTGCTGGTTTCACAGTGGATCAGCGCCACGTGGGTGACAGCCGGGTCGGCGGCGAGCAGGCGGTCTACATCGGCGGCGGTGGTCGGTTGGTCCTCGGCGGTCTCGAAGGTACTGCAGGCGCGGCCCAGCACTTTGCAGATCTTCGCCAGGCGTTGACCATAAGCGCCGTTGATCAATACCAGGACCTTGCCGTCACGCGGCACGAGGGTGCCGATGGCCGCCTCCACGGCGAAGGTGCCGCTGCCTTGCAGGGGCACGCAGTGGTGGCTGGCGCTGCCGTCGATGATCGCCAGCAGTTGCTCGCAGACACTGGCGGTCAGCTGGTTGAAGTCGCGGTCCCACGAGCCCCAGTCCACCAGCATGGCTTGGCGGGTGCGGATTGAAGTGGTCAGTGGGCCAGGGGTCAGCAAGATTGGGGCGTTGCTCATTCCGTTATTCCTCGCAAGCGGTGGGCTGAAACTACGAGGCCTAGGTTGCAATTCGCACTGCCATCAATCAAATTGTTTGTCGTTATCCGAGCTATAAGTCAGGCCGATAGATATGAACCTCTTCCAGCTGCGTGCCTTCGATGCCGTCGCCCGTGAAGGCAGCTTCACCCGCGCCGCCGCGCGCCTGTTCATCAGCCAGCCGGCGGTGACCGGGCACGTCAAGGCGCTGGAGGAGCATTACCAGATCACCTTGCTGCGGCGCACTGCGCGGCGCGTGGAGTTGACCGAGGAAGGCACCCGCCTGGCGGCGATCACCCGCGCCATGTTCGGGTTGGCTGAAGAGGCACAAGCCATGCTCGAGGCCAACCGCCAATTGCTCACCGGGCGCCTGGAAGTGGCCGCCGATGGTCCGCATCGGGTCATGCCGATGCTGGCACTGCTGCGCGAGCGCTATCCGGGCATCACCGTCAACCTGCGTCTGGGCAATGCCCAGGAAACCCTGGCGGCCTTGCTCAGCGAGCACGCCGACGTCGCCGTGCTGACCGAGATAGAACCACGCAAGGGCCTGCACCTGCAGAACCTCTGTGAGTCACGCCTGTGTGCCTTGCTGCCTGCGGGCCACGCCTGGGCGCAGGCCCGGCAGGAACTGCCACTGACCGAGTTGCACCAGCAGATCATGGTGCTGCGCGAGCCCAGTTCCACCACCCGGCGCACGTTCGACAAGGCCTGCGGCTCGGCGGGTGTGCAGCCCCGGGTGCTGCTGGAGCTGGACAGCCGTGAGGCGGTGACCGAGGCGGTGGCGTCTGAACTGGGCATCGGCGTGGTGTCATCGACCGAGGTGGCCAACGACCCGCGGGTGGTGGCACGTCCGCTGGCTGGCCAGGGTCTGCTCAACCAGCACATGCTCGGCTGCCTGGAGCGGCGCCGCGAGTTGCGCCTGATCCAGGCTTTTCTCGGGCTGGCGGGCAGCCTGTGAGCAGGGCTGGTGTTTTCCACCTGTGGGCCTAAGATGGCCAGCACAGTGCAACCGGGACAATCGATGAGCGAGAAAGACACGATCTCCATGCAACTGGTGCGCGAAGCCCTGTTGCAGACTTGCCCGGCAGGGCAGCCCGATAGCGGCCTGCTGGCCCGGGCAGGCATCGACTGCGGCCAGCTGGAGTTGCCCGAGGCACGGGTCTCTGCCGAAGCCTACGCACGGCTCTGGCGCCTGCTGGCGCGGCGCTGCAATGACGAGTTCTTCGCCATGGACCCGCGTGGCCTGCGCAGCGGTAGCCTGGCTTTCATGTGCCGTGCGAGCATGGCCCACGCCACCCTCGGCGCTGGCCTGGAGACGGCCCTGGAGTTTCTCTCGCTGATGCTCGAAGACCTGCAACCCAGCCTGGTACGTCAGCAGAGCTTGGCCGAAATTGTCATCAATGAGCCGCGTGACGAACCGCGCCGCGCCTTCACCTACTTTACCTTCTGGATGATCGTGCACGGCGTGGCCTGCTGGCTGGCCGGCCGGCGCATCCCGATCCTGGCCATCGACCTGCGCTGCAGCGAACCACCGTTCTGCGACGACTACCGGGTGATGTTCTCGGGAAACCTGCAATTCGGCCGCCCGCGTTCGCGCATGATCATCGCCGCCGACTGCCTGGACATCCCGCTGCGGCGCACGCCCGAGGAGTTGCAACGCTTTCTCGCAGAAGCGCCGGGCAACATTTTGGTCAAGTACCGCGATCCCGCCAGCCTGGCTCGGCGCATCCGCCATGACCTGCTGCGCCTGGACCCGGCCTTGTGGCCGGATGCCGAGGGCCTGGCCCGGCAGTTGTGCCTGTCTCCGTCGACCCTACGTCGGCGCCTGGCGGAAGAGGGCCAGAGCTACCAAGGGCTCAAGGACAGCGTGCGACGCGAACTGGCCATCGCCTGGCTGGCCGAAGAGCGCCTGGGCATGCTGGAAATTGCCGCGCGCCTGGGCTTCGCCGACGGCAGTTCGTTCTACAAGGCTTTTCGTAAATGGTTCGGTTGCAATCCAGGGCATTACCGCAGCTTGGTGTTGGGAGTAGAGCTGACCGGTGAGGTGGGTTTTCCTGCTGCGGGTGATTGACGGCGAGCCCTAGAGTCGGGGGGACATTCACGACTTCGGAATCTCCCATGGTTGTTCAACCTGTCTCCCACGATGCCAAGCTGGCCAGCGCGCTTGACGATTTCATTGCTGAGCAATTGCCTGACTGGCTGAAAACCGCTTCGCCCCAGGCCATCAACCGCTTGCGCGAGCGCTTCGCGCCACTGCATGCCGTGCAGCAGTCGCTGCGCGTTGTCCTTGACCAGCTTGAGCCTCTTGAAGCGTTTGCTACGCGCTGGCTCGAGCGCAGGGTCACCGGGCTGTTGCCCCAGGCCCGGCCCCTGCACATGCTGACCTGGCGGGAAACCCGGATGCGCTTTGCGCCGCCGCCGTTCAGTGACCCGTCACTGGCGCTGCCCGAAAGCGAACCGTTTCAGGTACGCCAACCGGCGCTGCAACGCCTGTTGCAGAATTTCGAGGCGGGCGCGTCATTTTACGAGGGCACGGCCCTGGTCGACAGCGACTCTGACACCCCTGTCAAAGCGCAGGTATCAGACATTGTGACGCAATGCCGCAACCTGGACGTTGGCCGCCTGTATCAGGAGCACCTGGAGCAGGTGTTCACGCCTCTGGTGATCGAGCAACAGGCACGTGAACAGCAGTTGTCGTTGCAGGTGGCACTGGAGATTGCCGTGCTGCGCCGCCAGTTGCCCGAAGCCGACGTGCGCTTCCTGCGCGCATGGGCGCAGGGCTTGCCGGTGCAGCATGATCGAGGGCGGCACCGGGCCATGGGCCTGACGCTGATGGGCTGTCGTATCGGCGGCGCGCTGGCGATCGAGATCCGCGATGACTGGTCGCCGGGCGGCGGGCCGATCACATTGCCAGGGGTGGCCGCGGTGTTGCTCTACCTACCTGGCGAGCCGCAGCCACTGCAACGCTTCGATGACTGGCAAGAGCTTGCCGCGCACCTGGGCACCTGCGTGCGTCAGCTGGCGTTTCGCAAGCGTCTGTTGCAGCGGGTTGCCTTGGCCGAGCGGGCGGCCTTCATCGCTACCCTGAGCAAGCGCCTGGGGGATAGCCAGGTCGATGTCGACGCAGGCGGTGAGCGCCTTGATGGCGATGTCTGTCTCGGCCTGGCCCGGCATCATTGCCAACGCATCAAGGATGACGCCCGCTGGTTGGCCGTGCCCACCGCCGATGTCGACCATGCGCGCAGCCAGTCGCGCATCGAGGCGTTGGAGCAGGTCGGGGTGGTCATGCTCAATGTGCTCGGCCTGTTTGTACCGACGGTGGGGGCGTTGCTGTTCACGCAATTGATTGGCCAGACCCTGGCCGAGGTCTTCGAAGGCGCGGCAGATTGGGCCCGGGGACGCGACCATGAGGCCCTTGAGCACATGCTGGGGGTTGCCGAAACGGTTGCCGTCACTGCTGCCTTGGTCCTGGGCATGCACGCCGTGGCGCGGGGCTTCCCGCGCAGCGCGCTGGTGGACGGCATGGAACCGGTCATCGGCGGGGCAGGCAAGCCACGGCTGCAGTCGGTCGAGCTGGGGGCCTACCGGGTAAGCACGCCACCGGCCAACGGGGTGTGGCAGGACAATGGTCTGTTGATCGCTGATGGGCGTTGGTGGTGGCAGGATGAGCATGTCACCTATGAGGTCCATCAGGTTGGCCATCATTGGCAGCTCAAGCATCCGCAGCGCCAGGGCGGTGTGCACCCCGTGTTGCGTCACAACGGCGAGCGGGGCTGGCGACTGTGGCGCCAGCGACCGCTGGAGTGGCAAGGGGCGCAGCGCATGCTGGGTTACCTGTGGCCCGAGGCTGCGCAGCTGGACAGCGAACGTGTGCAGCAGATCTTGCGGGTGGCGGATGTCGACGAGGCGCAGTTGCGTGGGCTGCTGGTGGAAAACCGCCGTTTGCCGGTGCAGCTGCGCGATACCCTCGAACGCTTCGCCAGGGCCGAGCGCATCGAGCGGTTTCTTGGCCGAGTCGCCCTGGGCCAGATACTCGATGAAGATCGTGTCTGGTTCGTTTGGTGTGTAGACAAACTGGCCGTGGGCGAACTGCCGCTCGATGCGCAGTTCACCGCCATCGACCAGGCGCAGGCCCGGATGCGTGAAGGACTGCTGGCTGACCTTGATCACGATGTGGGCGCTGACCAGGCGCTGCTTGGCGTGATCATGCGCGACTTCCCAGGGCTGCCCAAGGCTTATGCCTTGCGCGTGCTCGACGAGGCCAGTGATGCGCAGCGCGCAATCATGAGTGAGCATGCCAGGCTGCCGCTGGCCGTGGCCGAACAGGCCCGGGCGCTGTTGCAGGTGGCGCGGCTGACACGGGTACGCGAAGCCTTCTACCTGCCCGGCAGCCATCGTGAAGACGCACTGGAACTGGTCTTCGACCTGCTGCGCCGGTATGCCGCCTGGCCGCAATCGGCCAACCTCGAGCTGCGTCGGGGTAGCGATGCCGGGCCCCTGTTGGCACGCCTGTATCCCGGAGATGAAGCATTGGTACTGGTGCACCGGGAAGGCCAGTTCGAGATCCATCGCAACGATGGATACCCGACGTCAGTGCAACCCGAAGCGCCTGCTGGCCTGGCCGAAGTGCTGCTGGCCTGTTTGCCCCAGGCGCACCGACAACGCCTGGGCTGGGATGGCGCCGATGCCAGTGGGCGGCTTGTCGCTGACTTGCAAGGCTGGTTGCCGGCCACGCGCGAAGCCCTGATGCGGCAGTTGGGCATGAGTGAGATCAAACCCTGGCTGAACCCGGCCAGGCGGCGTGCAGACGGGCGCATTGGCTATGCCCTCAGCGGGCGCAGCAGCGGCAGGATGCCTGCTCACTCATTGCTGCGTTGGCGCTTGCGTGGCCTCTACCCAAGTTTCGATGACGCTCAGCTGGAGCAGCATCTGCAACGGTTGCTGAGCCTGCCCGGCTCGCCATACAGCCATCTACTGGCCGAGGAGCAAGCCTATCGCCGCCTGCATGACTGCCTGCAGACCTGGATCGAGCAAAGCCCTGTGCCAGGCCAGGCTCGGCAGGCCCGCCAGCGTATTGCGAGCCAATTGCGCCGTTGCTGGCGGCGGGAGGGCGAGCAACTACCGGATGACGACGGAGTGCCCTCGAGTGCTCGCCTGAGCTTGATTGGCCTGGTGCCGGGAGGCTTGCCGACCTTGCCCCCCGGCGTCAGCTTCGGGCATGTGAGCGAACTGCTGCTGGTCGGCATGAGCCTGGAGGCGTTGCCTGCAGGCTTCCTGACGGCATTCCGCGAAGTTCGCTCGCTGACCCTGTCGAACAACCGCTTGACCGGCCTGCCTGCAGAGCTGCAAAGCCTGTCGCGCTTGCAGTCCCTTGACCTGCGGAACAACCGTATACGCATGAATGCCGGTGGACTCGAAGTTTTGCGCGGCTTGTCGCAACTCGATGTGCTGGACCTGAGCGATAACCCGTTGCGACTAATCGATCTGCAGATCAGTAGCTTGGCACGCCTGCGTCGGTTGTACCTCAGACGGGCCGAGCTTCGCGCGATACCGGGCGGCATTCAGTGGTGCAGCCTGCTCGAACTGGCAGACCTGCGCGACAACCAGATCGCCACCCTGCCAAGGTTCATGCTGCAGGAAACGCAGGCGTTCCGCCGTCGTCTGCGGCTCGAGGGTAATCCGCTGTCGGCAGATGACTTCACCCGGCTGGCGCAGTCTGAGCCCAGGCATCCGGCGGCAGCGTCGGCGGCGCGCGGTTGGCGTGCCTGGAGCGATGGTTTGTCGATGGACGCTGAGGAGCAATTGGCCACGCAATGGCGCGCATTGGCCGGTGAGCCAGGCAGCACGGACTTCTTCATGCTGCTCGATGCGTTGGTCGATAGCAGCGACTATAGCCGAGCCTGGGAAGATCTGCGCCGACGCGTGGTGCAGATGCTGCAAGCCATGGCTGCGGACAGCCGCTTGCGCCACGAGCTGTTCGAACTGGCCAGCCACCCGCGAACCTGCGTTGACAGCATTGCGCACTGCTTCAGTACCCTGGAGGTGCGCTCGATGGTTGTCCGGGCCCTGCAAGCGGCGCCACCTGGCAGCGAAACCCACGCGCGCCTGGAACTGGGGCGGCAGTTGTTTCGCCTCGACCGGGTCGAGGCTCTGGCCCGTGACCACGTCCTGCGCGAGTCGCAGGCCGGACGGGTGGTTGACGAGATAGAAATCAGCCTGGCCTATCGCATTGGCCTGGCGGGGCCGCTGGGTCTGCCAGGGCAACCACGCAGTATGCGTTTCCCGACCATCGCCAGGGTCACCCAGGCCGACCTGAATGCCGCTGAACTGGCCGTGTACCGGGCCGAAGCGGGTGGGCTGGCAGCTTATGTGAGCGAGCGCGACTTTTGGCGCGAGTGCTTGCGCCAACGCGAGGCGCAGCGCTTCGACGCGCTGGAGCAACCATTCTGGCAACGCCTGGAGGCACTGGACCTTCGCCGAGGTGAATTGGGCGATGGCGCCTACTTGCGGCAGATGCAGCAACTGGCCAGCGAGCGTGAGGCAGCGACCCAGGCATTGATCCTGCAACTTACCGAACAGGCGCTTGCCGCCAGCCCTCTGACGGAGTCGGGCCGATGACTTACAACCGCAATGGCGCACTTCTCGGCAGCGCTGCTGAGACCAAAATGGCACAGGCCACCCACGACTTTATCGCCGCGCGCGTTCCCGATTGGTTGAAGCGGGCGTCGGTTGCCCAGATCAACCACTTGCGCGACCGGTTCAAGGCCCACCAGCAGAGCCAGGAGCGGGTGCGCAGTGCGACCAGGCGCCTGGTGCCTCTGCAGCGCTTCGCCGAGTTGCATTTTCAGCAGTTGGTCGATCAGTTGCCCGGTGCGCCGGTGCTGGACAATCTGCAGTGGTTGGAGATACGCCGCGACTTCCGTGTACCGCCGGGCGGTGGTTTGCCTAGCGACCAAGTGATTGAACAGCGTGAACCGGCCGTGTTGCGGTTCATGCAGAACTTTGATGAGGGCGCAACCTTCTACGTAGGCACCGGCCTGGTGGTGTCGGGCAGCAGCGTACCGCTGACCGCAGACCTCGAAGCGTTGGTGGAAGCCTGCCGCCGCCGGGATGCAGGTGGCATTTACCAGCGTCTGCTGGAAGAGGTATTTACCGATACGACCTGCGAAATCCTGAAGCAGGACAAACGTGCCGGCCTCGTCCTGGCCACGGATATTGCTGCGCTGCGGGGCGACATTTCGGTACATCAGCAGATTGCCCTGCTGGCGGTAGCGATGCCTGGAACTGAAGCGAGTCTCGGATTGCAGGGTTATCCGGGGATGCTGAATGTCCTGGGCCACGCGTTGTCCGACGCGTTGTTGATTCAGTTGCGCGATGCCTCAGGCAACGATCAGGGGGTTATTCTGTATCTGCCTAGCGAACCCGCCAGGGCGTTGCGCTACTTTGCGTCGACTGCACAGATGAATGCGCACCTGGTGAGCGCCTTGCAAAAGGCGGACTACCGTAACTACTTCAGCCAATTGGTGGGCGTGAACGAGCGCGCAGCATTTCTCGACACGCTCGGCAAACGGCTTAGTGATCCGCAACCGGATCTGCAACTGGAAGGGGTAACCCATTCCGGTGACCTGTACGCGCAGTGGGTTGCCCTGCAGGTACAGCGGGTCAAGGAAGACGCACGCGTATTGTTGGTGCCAACCGCGCGGGTCGATCAGCAGGCTTCGGAGCAGCGACGCCAGCGCTGGCGCAGTGTCGGGCTTGGCCTGGCAAACCTGGCCGGGCTGTTCATTCCTGGGGTCGGGGCGATACTGCTGGGGGCACTTGTGGTGCAAACGCTGGCGGAAGTATTCGAGGGTGCTGCGGACTGGTTTCATGGTCATCAGCACGAAGCGCTGGAGCACATGCTGGGGGTTGCCGAAAACCTCGCAGTCACGGTTGCCGTTGGCGCGGGTGTCAGCGTTGTGGCCCGGGGGGTTGTAGCCAGTGATTTTGTCGAAGCCCTCGAACCGGTGGCAGTGGGTGAGCGGGGGGCGCGGCTGTGGTTCAATGACCTTGCAGCCTACGCGGCAGTGCCCGAGAACCCGCAATTGGCAGCGGACGGGCTTTATCACGGGGAAGGACAGCGCTGGTTGCGTGCAGGGCAGCGCTACTTCCCGGTTCAACGGCCAAAAGCCGATGGTCCTTGGCGGTTGCGCCATTCGCAGCGCCCGGAAGGTTACGCGCCAAGGCTTGAGTTCAATGGCGAGCGTGGTTGGCGGCTGTATGATGCCCGGCCGCTGGAAATTGACGACCTGCAGACCCTGATTGCTGATTTGTGGCCGCACGACCCTCCCTTGGATGCGGCACGCACCACGCAGGTGTTGTTGGCGGCGGATGTCGATGGCGAGGCATTGCGCGGTTTGGACGTTGAAAACCGTGCCGTCCCGGTCAGTCTGCGTGATGCTCTCGAACGTTTTCAGGCCGATGCGCGTATCGAAAGGTTCTTCGCCAGGTTGGACGCCGGCGCGATACCGTCCGACGACATACCAGTGCTGCAATGGTGCCTGGCACAACCGGGGGTGCCGCCAATGGGCGAGCCCATGCGCGAGTATCTGCTTGATCACGCCCCTCGTCTGCGGGAGCGCCTGTTCGACCACCTGAACCATACCGAGCCTGGTGACGACCCGTTGCTGAGGGTGATCAGACACGACTTTCCGGAGCTTCCCGAGCGTTACGCACGGGTGCTGTCGGCCGATACCGGCGCTATCGAGCGTAGCCTGGCCTTGAGCGAGGGCAAATTGCCCTTGCGCTGCCTGCAGCAGGGGGCCTCTCTATTGCGTCTGGCACGGCTGAACCGAGCGGTTTGTGGATTGTACCTGCAGAGTGCTTACTGCAATGAAACCGGTGAGCTGGTCCTGGCGTTGTTGTCTCGTCTGCATGCCTGGCCAGCGATCAATCTGCAACTCTGGAGTGAGCCGTATGGCGGGCGTTGTTTGGCGTCTCTCGACCTCCCGCATGACGCAGCGCCTGTGTGGAAATTGGTGCGCAATGATGGCTATTTCCAGCTCCGTGAAGAGACGGCCGATGGCGTCAGCACCATGATTGCCGAGTCGGCCGATCTGTTCGAGGCGCTGCTGACGTTGGTCAACCCCGCAGAATACCGAGAGCTGGGCATCGACGACGGTGAGCCGGCTGCCTTACTGCGCAAGCGGGTGGTCGAGCAGTTGCCGGCAACGCATGGCGAGATCGGGCGCTTGCTCGGCTGGCCGCAGCAGGCACGCTGGTTCAACCCTGGGCGACGGATGGCCGATGGCCGTGTGGGCTACCCCCTAAGTGGTCGGCTGCCGCGGCGGCGTAGCCAGCAGAGCGTCTTGCGTGATCGCTTGCGAAACCTGTACCCCGGGCTAGACGACGCAGCCATCAACACGCAACTGGCACGCCTGTTGGCAGCACCCGGTTCGGCCTATGACGCATTGCTGGAACTCGAGGACGATTTCGCCCAGCTGGAACAGCATCTCAACCGCTGGACCAGCTTCGAGTTCGACCCCGCGCGCCTGGCCTTGCGCCAGCAGGTGGCCGAACGCTTGCGTCGGGCCTGGCGCCTGCAGGGTGAACCGCTGGGTGGTGAGGGGGAGGGCAGCGTCTGAGCCTGATCAACCTGAACGTGAGCAGCCTGCCGGAGCTGCCGGCGCATATCGACTTTCCCCAGATCCGGGAGCTGATACTGCGTGACCTGCCTATCTCAGGCGTGCCTACTGACTTCCTGCGCTGTTTCAGTAACCTCCAAGAGCTGAGCCTGAGCAACAACCGCCTGCTTAAGGTGCCTGTAGGTATTGCTCATCTGGTCAAACTTCGCAGTATACGTCTGGCGCACAACCGCATCCGCCTGGACGAGGGCGCGCTCAATGCCATGAACGGCCTGCCCCGGCTCAGGCACCTGGACCTCAGCTACAACCCGTTGGGCGCTTACTATTTGCGCTACAACCAGTTGCCGCACCTGGTCGAGTTGAATCTGCGCCATTGCCAACTGGGTGAATGGCCGTCGGGCCTGGAGTTGTGCGAGGGTCTGGAGCGTATCGACCTGCGTGACAACCAGCTGGGGCCGGTTCCTGATGAAATTCTTGCGATGCCGCATGTCTATCGGCGTGGGTTTCTGGTCGAACGCAACCGTATGGGCATCGTGGAGATCCAGCGGCTTTATGCGCTGGACACCATTGAGGAGCATTTTCATCTGCCGGAACCACGCCGCCTGGCCGACCCTACAGCGACCCGTCAGCACTGGCTCGCAACAGTCGACGAGGTGGCGCGTGAAGGCCGGCAAGCGCTGTGGGACAGGCTGGCGGCAATGCCTGAAAGCCAGGGGTTGTTCAACTTGCTTGGGCGCTTGGAGGACACTGGCGATTTCGACGAGCCCAGTGCCAACCTGGCCGACCGGGTATGGTCGCTGCTCGACGCGCTCAGTGGCAACGTCGGGCTGCGGCAACGTGTCTACAGCCTGGCGCAATTGCCCTGAGCTGTGCCAACAGTGTCGCGGATCGTTTCAGTGAATTGCAGTTACGGGTAGCGATGGATGCCGCTGAACGCAATGCCACGCCGGAACGGGGCAATGACTTGTTGCAGCTGGGCCAGGGGCTTTTCCGCCTGGACCGTGTCGAACTTTTCGCACGGCAAGACATCATGCGGCGCCTGGCTGCTCGCGATCGGGTCGACCAGATCGCCGTGGGGCTGTACTACCGCGTGCACCTTCGGCAGCGCCTGGGCTTGCCCTGCCAGGCCTGGACGATGCGCTACGCCGATGCGGCGAATGTAACCGATGCTCAGCTGGAAGCAGCCGTTGGCGCCGTACGCGCCGCAGAGACCCCCGAGGCGATGGCCCGCAGCCTTTGCCAGCGGGTGTTCTGGGAGCGATTTATCGAGGCACGTCACCCGCAGGCATTTGCGGCGCTCGAAATGCTCATCAGCGAACGCCGGGCGGTGCTCGCGGCCCAACAGGGGCAACTGCCGGCCATCGAGTACCAGCATCACCTTGACAACCTCGACATCGAACGGGCTGCGGAGCGCCAGATGCTGGCGCTGGAGCTGACGCGGCAGTTGCTGCTCGGGCGCGAACGGGGTCAAGGGTAAACCGGCCTGCGGCCAAACCGGTCATCGCGATTGACAGCTTTGGCCATTGCCGGAGCCCTTGAGCAGCGCGAACATCTTCGGACCGATGGTTCAACTCCAAAAACAACAATCCAGGAGTCCGACGATGCGCGATTACGCTGAGGCCGCTCGTGCCTTCGACCATGCCCAGGCCTCTGCTGCTGCGCTGCATGGCGATCTCGCTGCCCTCAATGCCTGTGTCGAATGCTGTGACCGCCATACCGGTGGCGGTAAACTGGCGCTGGTCTACGAAGACCGTGATGGCAACGGAGCCCGTTACAGCTTTGACCAGCTCAAGAGCCAGGCTGCCCGCTTCGCCAATGTGCTCAAGGCGCAGGGCGTGGGTTCTGGAGATCGGGTCGCCGGCCTGATGCCGCGCACCGCCGAACTGCTGGTGACGATCCTCGCCACTTGGCGCGTGGGTGCGGTATACCAGCCGTTGTTCACCGCCTTTGGCCCCAAGGCCATCGAGCATCGTCTGGAACAGTCTCATGCTCGTGTGGTGGTCACCGACGCCCAAAACCGCCCCAAGCTCGATGAAGTGCACGGTTGCCCGACGATCATCACTGTCGAGGCCCGCAGTGGCGAACTGGATTTTCGGCAGTGTCTGGAGGCAGCAGACGAAGTTTGCGAACCGGTGATGCGCTGTGGGGACGACCCGTTCCTGCTGATGTTCACCTCCGGCACCACCGGCCCGGCCAAACCGTTGGAAGTGCCGCTGCGTGCCATCGTCGCCTTCCAGGGCTACATGCGCGATGCCGTTGACTTGCGCCCTGGCGATCACTTCTGGAACCTGGCCGATCCGGGCTGGGCTTACGGTCTGTACTACGCGGTCACCGGGCCCTTGGCCCTGGGCCACGCCACCACCTTCTATGATGGCCCGTTCAGCGTCGACAGTTGCGCGCGGGTAATCGACAAGCTGGGTATCACCAATCTGGCCGGTTCACCCACGGCGTACCGTTTGCTGATCGCCGCTGGCAAAGACTTCTCGACACCGATCAAAGGCCGTCTGCGCGTTGTCAGCAGCGCTGGCGAGCCGCTCAACCCGGAAGTGATCCGCTGGTTCGCCGACGAACTGGGGGTCACCATCCACGACCATTACGGCCAGACCGAACTGGGTATGGTGCTGTGCAACCATCATGGCCTGCAGCACCCTGTGCACCCGGGGTCGGCCGGCTTCGCCATCCCCGGTCACCGTATTGTCGTACTGGGCGAGCAGGGCAACGAATTGCCGGCTGGCCAGCCGGGCATCCTGGCGGTGGACCGCGAGCAATCGCCGCTGTGCTGGTTTGGCGGCTACCACGGCGTGCCGACCAAGGCCTTCGTCGGCAAGTACTACCTCAGTGGTGACACCGTCGAACTCAATCCGGACGGCAGTATCAGCTTTGTCGGCCGTAGTGATGATGTGATCACCACGTCCGGTTACCGCGTGGGGCCTTTCGACGTCGAAAGCGCCCTGATCGAACACCCGGCGGTGATCGAAGCTGCGGTGATCGGCAAGCCGGACCCCGAGCGCACCGAGCTGATCAAGGCCTTCGTCGTGTTGGCCAGCGGTTACCAGGGCTGCGCCGAGCTGGAAGAAACCCTGCGTCAGCACGTGCGTCAGCGCCTCTACGCACATGCCTACCCCCGAGAAATCGAATTCGTCAGCGAGCTGCCCAAGACCCCGAGCGGCAAGCTGCAACGCTTCATCCTGCGCAATCAGGAAGTGGCCAGACAACATGCGCAACAGGCCACCCCTGTCAGCGCCTGCTAAGGAACGAGATCATGCAGATAGCCAACAAACACTTCATCGTCAGCGGCGGTGCCTCCGGGCTGGGCGCTGCCACCGCGCAGATGCTGATCGAGGCCGGTGCCAAGGTCATGCTGGTTGACCTCAATGCCCAGGCTGTCGAGGCCAAGGCCCGTGAACTGGGTGACAACGCCCGCTTCGCGGTGGCTGACATCAGCGACGAACAGGCCGCGCAGACGGCGGTCGAGGCTGCTGTCAGTGCCTTTGGCAGCCTCCACGGCCTGGTCAACTGTGCCGGCATCGTCGGTGCCGAGAAGGTGTTGGGCAAGCAGGGGCCGCACGGGCTGGCCAGCTTCATCAAGGTCATCAATGTCAACCTGATCGGCAGCTTCAACCTGCTGCGGCTGGCGGCAGCGGCCATGGCCGAAGGCCAGGCGGACGACAGCGGTGAGCGCGGGGTGATCATCAACACCGCGTCCATCGCCGCCTATGATGGCCAGATTGGCCAGGCTGCCTATGCCGCCTCCAAGGGTGCCATCGCCAGCCTGACCTTGCCGGCGGCCCGCGAACTGGCGCGCTTCGGTATCCGTGTGATGACCATCGCCCCCGGCATTTTCGAAACGCCGATGATGGCTGGCATGACCGAAGAAGTACGTGCCTCGCTGGCGGCTGGCGTGCCGTTTCCGCCGCGCCTGGGTCGTCCGCAGGAATATGCCGCTCTGGCCCGCCACATTATCGAGAACAGCATGCTCAACGGCGAGGTGATCCGCCTCGACGGCGCACTGCGCATGGCTGCCAAGAAAGGAGACCGATCATGACCCTCGCCAATGACCCGATCGTTATCGTCAGCGCCGTGCGCACGCCCATGGGCGGCCTGCAGGGCGACCTCAAGAGCCTGACCGCGCCACAGCTAGGCAGCGCCGCTATCCGTGCTGCCGTCGAGCGTGCCGGGATCGATGCCGCCAGTGTCGAGCAGGTGCTGTTCGGCTGCGTGTTGCCCGCAGGCCTCGGCCAGGCCCCGGCCCGCCAGGCGGCACTTGGTGCCGGGCTGGACAAGCACACCACCTGCACCACCCTGAACAAGATGTGCGGCTCGGGCATGCAGGCGGCGATCATGGCCCATGACCTGCTGCTGGCAGGTTCTGCCGACGTGGTAGTGGCCGGCGGCATGGAAAGCATGACCAACGCGCCTTACCTGCTGGACAAGGCCCGTGGCGGCTACCGCATGGGCCACGGCAAGATCATCGACCATATGTTCATGGATGGCCTGGAGGACGCCTACGACAAGGGGCGTCTAATGGGCACCTTCGCCGAGGATTGCGCCCAGGCCAACGCCTTCAGCCGCGAAGCGCAGGACCAGTTCGCCATCGCCTCGCTGACCCGCGCCCAGGATGCGATCGAGAACGGCCGTTTCGCCGCCGAGATCGTGCCGGTGGAGGTCACCGAGGGCAAAGAGAAACGCGTCATCAAGGACGACGAGCAGCCGCCCAAGGCGCGCCTGGACAAGATTGCGCAGCTCAAGCCGGCCTTCCGCGAGGGTGGCACGGTGACTGCCGCCAACTCCAGTTCCATCTCCGACGGTGCCGCAGCCCTGGTGCTGATGCGCCGCTGCGAAGCTGAAAAGCGGGGCCTCAAGCCGCTGGCGGTGATCCACGGCCATGCTGCCTTCGCCGATACTCCCGCGCTGTTCCCGACAGCGCCGATCGGTGCCATCGACAAGCTGATGAAGCGCACGGGCTGGAACCTTGCTGATGTCGACCTGTTCGAGATCAACGAAGCATTCGCCGTGGTTACCCTGGCGGCCATGAAGCACCTCGACCTGGCGCACGACAAGGTCAACATCCACGGCGGCGCCTGCGCCCTGGGCCATCCGATCGGTGCTTCGGGCGCGCGCATCCTGGTGACCCTGCTGTCGGCCTTGCGCCAGAACAACCTGCGTCGCGGCGTGGCGGCCATCTGCATCGGCGGTGGCGAGGCCACGGCCATGGCCGTCGAATGCCTGTACTGAGGTGAATCATGCTGGTAACTGACGAGCAACAACAGATCGCCGATGCGGTACGCGCCTTTGCCCAGGAGCGCCTCAAGCCGTTCGCCGAGCAATGGGACAAGGAACACCGTTTCCCGAAAGAGGCCATCGAGGAAATGGCCGGGCTCGGTCTGTTCGGCATGCTGGTGCCGGAGCAGTGGGGCGGCAGTGACACCGGTTACGTGGCGTATGCCATGGCGCTGGAAGAGATCGCTGCGGGTGATGGCGCTTGCTCGACCATCATGAGCGTGCACAACTCGGTGGGTTGCGTGCCGATCCTGCGCTTTGGCAACGAACAGCAGAAGGAGCAGTTCCTCAGGCCCCTGGCCATGGGTTCGATGCTCGGCGCTTTCGCCCTGACCGAACCGCAAGCCGGTTCCGACGCCAGCAGCCTGAAGGCCCGGGCAAGGCTTGAGGGGGAGCACTATGTGCTCAACGGCAGCAAGCAGTTCATTACCTCGGGGCAGAATGCCGGTGTCGTGATCGTCTTCGCCGTGACCGATCCGGATGCCGGCAAGCGCGGCATCAGTGCCTTCATCGTGCCTACCGATTCGCCGGGCTACCAGGTGGCGAGGGTCGAAGACAAGCTCGGCCAGCACGCCTCCGACACCTGCCAGATCGTCTTCGACAACGTGCGCGTGCCGGTGGCCAACCGCCTGGGCGCCGAAGGCGAGGGCTACAGGATCGCGCTGGCCAACCTCGAAGGTGGCCGTATCGGTATCGCTTCGCAGGCAGTGGGCATGGCCCGTGCGGCCTTCGAAGTGGCACGCGACTACGCCAATGAGCGACAGAGCTTCGGCAAACCGCTGATCGAACACCAGGCGGTGGCCTTCCGCCTGGCCGACATGGCGACCAGGATTGCCGTGGCCCGGCAGATGGTGCTGCATGCCGCCGCACTGCGCGATGCCGGGCGCCCGGCGCTGGTGGAAGCGTCGATGGCCAAGCTTTTCGCCTCGGAAATGGCCGAAAAGGTCTGTTCGGATGCCTTGCAGACCCTGGGCGGATATGGCTATCTGAGTGACTTCCCGCTGGAGCGGATTTACCGCGACGTTCGGGTCTGCCAGATCTACGAAGGCACCAGCGACATTCAGCGCATGGTCATTGCGCGTAATCTTTGAAGGAGCAGACTGCATGGCATTCGAAACCATCCTGTTGGACATCCACGGCAAAGTCGGCCTGATCACCCTCAACCGCCCGCAGGCGCTGAACGCACTCAACGCGCAGATCGTCAGCGAGATCAACCAGGCCCTGGACCAGCTCGAGCGCGACCCGAACATCGGCTGCGTGGTGCTGACAGGTTCCGCCAAGGCCTTTGCCGCTGGCGCCGACATCAAGGAAATGGCCGAGCTGCAGTATCCGCAGATTTACGTCGAGGACCTGTTCAGCGATTCGGACCGCATCGCCAACCGTCGCAAGCCGATCATCGCTGCCGTGTCGGGGTTTGCCTTGGGCGGTGGCTGTGAGCTGGCGATGATGTGTGACTTCATCCTGGCAGCCGACAACGCCAAGTTCGGCCAGCCGGAAATCAACCTCGGCGTGCTGCCAGGCATGGGTGGCACCCAGCGCCTGACCCGGGCTGTGGGCAAGGCCAAGGCCATGGAACTGTGCCTGACCGGCCGCCTGATGGGGGCTGAGGAAGCCGAGCGTGCCGGCTTGGTGGCGCGTATCGTGCCGCAGGCCGAGTTGGTGGACGAGGCATTGAAGGTGGCAGCGACCATCGCCAGCAAATCGGTGCCGGTCAGCATGATGGTCAAGGAAAGCGTCAACCGAGCTTTCGAGGTCACCCTCAGTGAAGGCGTGCGCTTCGAACGTCGAGTGTTCCATGCTGCGTTTGCCACCGAAGACCAGAAAGAAGGGATGGCGGCTTTCATCGCCAAACGCGAGGCACAGTTCAAAGACCGTTGACTGAGGCGGGGCATCGTCCTGCTGCAAGGTTGAGCTTCATGTCGCCACGGCGTCCCTCGGGATACCGTGGCGCGTTCGTATTTATGTCGGGCAAGGGTGCCAGCGGGCGGATTCCAAGCCATTTCGGGCGTTTCTCCCCTGATTGCTGTTGCTCATGACGGCTTGGCGCCTTAGACTGCCGCCCCCTGTAAAAGAGTGCCGGTTGGCGCTTGAAGAATTCCGCTGCCGATGTGAAGGCGTCGGCGGCACCCGAATCGCCCAAATGCACATTTTTTCATAGAGAATTCGATGACCAAGGAACAGTTGCTGGCCATGTCGGCCGATGACTACATGAACGCTGACCAGCTGGCTTTCTTTGCTGGCCTGCTGCAGGCGATGAAAGTCGAAACCCATGAGCGCATCGAGCTGAGCCGTGCCACCATCGAAGGCCTGGACACCCCGTCGGACCCTGCCGACGTGGCATCGGTCGAGGAAGAGCGCAGCTGGCTGGTGAACGCCATCGACCGCGATCAGCGCTTGCTGCCGCAGCTGGAAATGGCGCTGGACCGCATCGCCGACGAAAGCTTCGGCTGGTGTGATGATAGCGGTGAGCCGATTGGCCTGAAGCGCCTGCTCATCAGCCCGACCACCAAGTATTGCATCGAAGCCCAGGAGCGCCACGAGCAGCTCGACCGCCACCAGCGTCAGGTCTGACCGGCCGCCTTGCGCCAGCCCCATGGAGTAATCCCTGGGGCTTTTTGCGTTTTTTGCGTCGAAGGCGCTTGCGGGTTTTGTTGCTCGGAACGTAACACTGCTGTACCGGGATGTGCTGTTTCAGGGCAGTCGGCGGGCGTATCATGACCTCATCGTTAGGGTGCTATCAAAGTGCCGGAGGAAATGATGAACAGCCGAGTCGATGTCGCCGTGATGATCGGTTCAGGTGTGCCAGCAGGTTTGCAGGCACGAGGCAAGCGGGTGTGTTGGGTGGTCCTGGTCAATGGCGAGCGCCGTGGTACCGCGTTCGCCACCCGTCGCGAGGCCATGGAATGCCAAGCCGCCTGGTTGCAGATCATGCAGGATGGCCACGCCGCCTGAGGTCATTCAGGCTTCCAGGCTGCGGGCCAGTGCGCAGGCATCGCGGTGCAGGCGGCGAAAACCCTTGACCCTGCCAGTGGCACTTTCGGTCACGTGGAAGAATTCGATACCTGCGGGTATGACGACGTAGCGTGGCCTGTTGCTGACGTATGCGTGGTAAGAAATGCTCTTTACCTCTCGACGGATTTCGGTGTTTTCGTGCATATTCATTCCCCGGTAATGCGTTGATTGGATAGCTGAGCCCGTTGTGCCAAGGGGCTTGCAGTTATCTATTGCATCTTTTCTGGCGGGTTTGTTGTCAGACATTACGCTTCCCTGACAGGGAATATGCCGAAAGCCCGTTTTGAGGCCACGTCTGGCAAGCCGGAGTAAAGTTTCCTGCGAGCTACATCGCCAGCAGGCACAGACGTTTCGCGCATCACTTTATTATTCTTTTCGCCTATCGAATTGAAATGGCCGCGCCTCACCGACTCCGAGTGAGGGCGGATGTCACCGGTTTGAGGATTACTTCATTGGCAGTCAGTACACTGGATACCCACGCCTTGTTTGCCCTGGGCGATTTGCGCGGCAAATTGGCCAAGCTGTTTCAGGGCCGTTTCATCTATGTCACCGAACAGAACCCCGAAGGCCTTTACATGGCCGAGATCGATACCGAGAGCGCCTTGGTAGTCGATGACAAGCAACGCCTGGAACTGAAGGTCGGCGATCACTTTCGTGCCGCAGTGTTGCCTAGCCGCGAAGGCGGCAAGCTGGAAATGCGCTTTCGCGACATCAAGCTGAATGTCTACGGTGTAGGCGACTACGCATTTGTTTCGGTGCCGGAAGGTGAGGGCATCGTATTCCGCGAGGGCCACGGTGTGATGCTGGTGTTCGCCGCGCAACAACAGGTTCAGGAAGGGCTGGGCAAGCTGCTCAAGGCGGTGACCGGCAAGGTCGCGAAGTGGCGCAAAGGCGAGCTGACCACCTTCAAGGCCAGTGAATGAACGAAGGTGACGAAGCGCCAGGAACGCGTGCCGAGTTTCATCGGCAATACCAGGCGCAAGCCATGGCCGAGGCCCGGCGCCTGCTGGCGCAACGAGAGGCGATGGGCTTGGGCTGGCTGACCTGGGTGGCGGCCCAGTTGTATCAGCTGAGCCCTGCGCCTTATGCCGCCATGGTACGGCGCGAGTTGCAGCGCCTGACCCAAGGCTGAGCACAGCCGCTTCAGTTGCCGCGATCCCGGCCGCTGCTGACTTCTTCCGGTACGGCTTCGTTCGCCATGCGTTTGCGGAACAGCGCCGCCCTGGCCAGCAACAGGGTAGTGACCGGCACGGTGATCGACAGCAGGATCGGAATCAGCCAGGCGTGGAGCACCGGGCTATCCTTGAGCCAGGAAAAGTAGATGATCGATGCCAGGGCCACGCACCAGGCGCCGATGGTCGATGCCAGGGCCGGTGGGTGCATGCGCTGGAAGTAGTCTTTCAGGCGCAGCAGGCCAATGGCGCCGATCAGCGCGAAGAGGCTGCCGATCAGCAGCAGGGCGGCAGTCACCAGCTCAAGCCAGAACGGCAGTTCAAGGGTTTCAGTCATTCGATCACCTCACCACGCAACAGGAACTTGGCCAAGGCGAACGACCCGACAAAGCCGAACAGGGCAATCAGCAGTGCACCTTCGAAATAGGTGTCACTGGCATAGCGGATCCCCAGCACCAGCATCGTCAGCATGCCCAGGATGTACAGGTAGTCCAGTGCCAGCACCCGGTCCTGTGCGGAGGGGCCGCGGAACAGCCGGACCAACGCCAGGCCCATGGCCAGGGCGAAGATGAACAGGCTGGCGAGGACTGCGTTGGCGAGCAGGCCTGTCATTCGAAAATCTCCATCAGCGGGCGTTCGTAGGTGAGCTTGAAGTGCTCGATGAAGTCGGCTTCGTCGTCGAGGTCGAACACATGCAGCAGCAGTACGCTGCGGTCCAGGGCCAGCTCCGACCATACGGTGCCGGGTACGACCGTGGTGATCATCGACAGTGCTGCGAGGCCGTGGGCGTCGCGCAGGTCCAGTGGGATGTGCACGAATGCCGAGCGAGGTGGGCGTTGCCCGGCGCGCAGCACGCCGATGGCCACCAGCAGGTTAGAGTGGATGACATCGATGCCGACCCGGCCAATCAGCTTTGCCACCACCCAGGGTTTGCGCACATGCGCGTACTGCGGGCGCAACGGTGCCATCAGCAGCGGGGCCAGCACGCCAAGCGTTGCGCCCAGCAACAGGTTGCCGGGACTGACCGACAGGTTCAACAGCAGCCACAGCACGAACAAGGCCATGGACAGCAGAGGTGCGGGGAACAGTCGGCTCATGGCTGCACCTGTACGTCGAGTGTGGTCGGGCCGGGAATGGGCCGGGCCGCCATCACCGCTTCGATGTAGGCTTGCGGTGCCTGCAGGCTGGCCGCCGTGTCCTGGGTATAGCGCAGCAGCGGTTCGGCCCTGAAACTGAGGATGATGCACAGGCCGAGCAGGATCACGATCGGCAGGCACTCGTAGCGGCGCAGTACGGGCGATGGGCGCTCTTCGGGCTTCCAGAAACGCTGGATGCCGACCCGACCAAAGGCGATCAGCGAGGCCATGCCCGAGAGAATGAGCAAGGCCACCAGCCCCCAGCCTGCCACCGATAGCGGTTGTTCGGCGGGCATGCCCAGGCCTTGTGGATTGAACAGCGCGCTGATCAGGTTGAGCTTGGCAACGAACCCGGATAGCGGCGGCATGCCGATGATCAGCAGGGCGCAGGCGATGAAGCTCAGGCCAAGGAAGGCCATGGTCCAGGGGATGATCTGGCCGATGACCACTTTCTGCTCGTCGTCGAGGTTGATGCCCTTGGGTGGGTGCAGCGACTCGAGCGGTGAAGGCATGGCATCTTCTTCTTCATCCAGTGGCGCTTCGTTGGCCGAGCGCGAGCGCTCGACCAGTTCGGCCAGCAGGAACAGCGCGCACAGCGCCAGGGTCGAGTTGACCAGATAGAACAGCGCGGCGCCGGTAAGCGCCGGCTGGGCGAAACCGACCGCGCCGAGCAAGGTGCCGGCGGAAACCAGGATGCTCAGTGCGGCCATGCGCTCCAGGCGCTGTGCGGCCAGTATCGACACCGCTGCCACGGCGAGGGTCGCCAGGCCGCCGTAGATCAGCCATTGCCCGCCAAAGTGCGCCGAGGCCCCTGCCTGCCCGGAGAACAGCAGGGTCCACAGGCGCAGTACGGCGTACAGGCCGACCTTGGTCATGATCGCAAACAGCGCTGCGACTGGCGCACTGGCCGAGGCGTAGGCGGGCACCAGCCAGAAATTCAGCGGCCAGATGCCGGCCTTGGCCAGGAAGGCCATGGCCAGGATCGCTGCACCTGCATGCAACAGGCCACGGTCGGCTTCCGGCACCAGAGGGATCTTCAGGGCGAGGTCGGCCATGTTGAGGGTGCCGGTCACGCCATACAGCATCGCCGCCCCGACGAGGAACAGCGATGAGGCGAACAGGTTTATGGCTATGTAATGCAGCCCGGCACGCACCCGGGCACGGCCCGAGCCATGCAGTAGCAGGCCGTAGGAGGCGGCCAGCAAGACTTCGAAGAACACGAACAGATTGAACAGGTCGGCGGTGAGGAAGGCGCCATACAGGCCCATCAGCTGAATCTGGAACAACGCGTGGAAGCTGGCGCCGGCACCATCCCAGCGGGCGCGGGCGAACAGCAGGGCGCTGATGCCGATGACACCCGTCAGGGTCAGCAGCAGTGCGCAAAGATGATCCACCACCAGCACGATGCCAAAGGGCGCGGGCCAGTTGCCTGGGAGGTAGACGCCGATCGATTCGGCCTGCCCCTGGGTGCGTACCCATAGCAGCAGGCTCACGGCGATGGCCAGGCCGGTGAAAGTGGACAGCAGGTTCAGGCGCGCCTTGATCCGCCGATGCTTTTCGCCAAGCAGCAGCATCACTGCGGCAGTCAGCAGCGGTAGCAGGATAGGGGCGACGATCAGTTGACTCATGCCACTCATTCGTCACGCTCCCGGCCATCCACATGGTCGGTGCCGGTCAGGCCACGCGATGCCAGCAGCACTACCAGGAACAGCGCGGTCATGGCAAAGCTGATGACAATGGCCGTGAGCACCAGCGCCTGTGGCAGCGGATCGGTGTAGTGCAGCAGGTCCTGAGTCACGCCTTCCTTGATGATCGGCTCCTTGCCGATGAACAGGCTGCCCATGCTGAAGATGAACAGGTTGACCCCATACGACAGCAGGCACAGGCCCATGATCACCTGGTAGGTCCGAGGGCGCAGGATCAACCACACCCCCGAGGCGGCCAGTACACCGATGGCGACTGCGATGACTTCTTCCATCAGGCGGCTCCTGCTTGGCTGGGCTTCGATGGGCTGCCCGGGCGGTAGGCGCGCACCGACTGGTGCGCGAGGGCGGTGAGGATCAGCAGCGTCGAGCCGACCACCACGGTGAACACGCCGATGTCGAAGAACAGCGCGCTGGCCACGTGCACATCGCCGAGCAGGGGCAGGTGGGCGGTATGGGTGGTGAGGAACGGATAGCCGAGCAGCATGGCGCCAGCCCCGGTCAGGGTTGCACAGAGTAGCCCGGTGCCCATCCAGCGCAGCGGCCGCAGGCTCATTTGCGCCTCGACCCACTGGGTGCCGGCCACCATGTACTGAAGGATGAACGCCACCGACATCACCAGGCCAGCGACGAAACCGCCGCCCGGCTGGTTATGGCCACGCATGAACAGGTACATCGATACCAGCAGGGCGATCGGCAGCAGCAGGCGCACAAGCACCGCCGGCACCATCATGAACCCCAGAGCGGTGTCGGTGGCATGCCGCGGGTTGATCAGGTCGGTGACCACGTCCGGCGCCAGCTGACGCTGCTGCGCGGGTAACTGCATGCTCTCTTTCGGCGGGCGGAAGCGCCGCAGCAGGGCGAACACAGTCAGCGCCACGGCCACCAGTACGGTGATCTCGCCGAGGGTGTCGAAGCCGCGGAAATCCACCAGCATCACGTTGACCACATTGGTGCCACCGCCTTGTGGCAGGGCGCGGCTGAGGTAGAACGAAGAGATGTCGTTGGGTGTCGGCCGGGTCAGCATGGAGTAGGACAACACGGCCATGCCGCCGCCGACCAGTATCGCCAGCAGCAGGTCGCGCAGGCGGCGGGCACGGGCACGGTCGAGGCTGCCAGGTAGCGGCGACACACCTTCGATGCGCCGTGGCAACCAGCGCAGGCCAAGCAGGATCAGTACCGTGGTGACCACTTCGACCACGAGTTGGGTCAGGGCCAGATCAGGGGCGGAGAACCAGACGAAGGTGATGCAGGTCATCAGGCCGCAGACACCGACCATGATCAGCGCGGCCAAGCGATGGTACTTGGCCTGATAGGCAGCCCCGATGGCACAGGCGATAGCGATCAGCCACAATGCGACGAACACCCCGGAGCCCGGAATCTTCGGCCGGTCACCCCAGCTCAGGCCGCTGTACAGCATCGGCGAGAGGCCGGCGATGAAGGCGGCCAGTACCAGCATGAACAGTTGCGACTGCAGGCGGCGGCTGGTCAGCAACCGCTCGATGCGCCGTGCCAGCAGCATCAGCCGGACCTGACCGTGCTCGAACAGGCGCTTGCCGTTGAGGCGCTCGATCAGCGGTGGATACGGGAAGCGCCCGAGACGCAGCTGGTTGCGCAACAGCAGGTAGAGCACGATACCGCCGCACATGGCCATCAGGCTCATGATCAGCGGGGCATTCCAGCCGTGCCAGATGGCCAGGCTGTATTCTGGCAGCGTGCCACCCACCACCGGCAGTGCAGCGGCGGCCAGCAGCGGGCCGACCGACTGGGCCGGGAATATGCCCACTACCAGGCAGGTGAGGACCAGCAGTTCGACCGGTGCGCGCATCCAGCGAGGTGGTTCGTGCGGCGTGTGTGGCAGGTCTTCTGCCGTAGGCCCGAAAAATACATCGACAGTGAAGCGCAGGGCATAGGCGACGCTGAAGGTCCCGGCGAGGGTGGCGATCACCGGCAGCATTGCTTCGACCCACGCGGTTGAGCTGATGAACACGGTTTCGGCGAAGAACATTTCCTTGGACAGGAAGCCGTTCATCAGCGGCACGCCGGCCATCGAGGCGCTGGCCACCATGGCCAGGGTCGCGGTATAGGGCACCAGGCGGACCAGGCCGCTCAGGCGGCGGATGTCACGGGTGCCGCTTTCATGGTCGATGATGCCGGCGGCCATGAACAACGAGGCCTTGAAGGTAGCGTGATTGAGAATGTGGAACACGGCGGCGACCGCTGCCAGCGGACTGTTGAGGCCCAGCAGCAGCGTGATCAGGCCCAGGTGGCTGATGGTCGAATAGGCCAGCAGGCCCTTGAGGTCGTTCTGGAACATTGCGGCGAAGGCGCCCAGCAGCAGGGTAATGGCACCCGCGCCGCCCACTATCCAGAACCATTCTTCGGTGCCCGACAGCACTGGCCAGAGGCGTGCCAGCAGGAACACGCCGGCCTTGACCATGGTCGCCGAGTGCAGGTAGGCGGAAACCGGAGTGGGTGCTGCCATGGCATGGGGCAGCCAGAACTGGAAGGGGAATTGCGCACTCTTGCTCAATGCGCCGATCAGGACAAGGGGCAGCAACACCGGGTACAGGGCGTGCTGGCGTATGGTTTCGCCGGCAGCCAGGACCTTGTCCAGGTCGTAGCTGCCGACCACATGGCCGAGCAGCAGGGCCCCGACCAGCAGGCATAGGCCACCGGCCCCGGTGACCATCAAGGCCATGTAGGCGCCGCGGCGGGCGTCGGCGCGGTGATGCCAGTAACCGATCAGCAGGAACGAGAACAGGCTGGTCAGTTCCCAGAAGAACACCAGCTGGATCAGGTTGCCGGAGATTACCAGGCCGAGCATGGCACCCATGAATGCCAGGAAAAAGGCGAAGAAGCGTGGCACCGGGTCTTGCGGCGACATGTAGTACCGGGCATACAGCGACACCAGCGCGCCGATACCCAGTACCAGCAATGAGAACAGCCAGGCGAAACCGTCCATGCGCAGGACCAGGTTCAGCCCCAGGCTGGGCAGCCACAGCAGTTCTTCGCGAATAACCCCGCCATCGACAACCTGAGGGTACAGCAGTGCTACCTGGACGGTGCCGACCAGGGCCACGAGCCCAGCCAGGATGGACTCTGCGTTACGTGCGTTGTGCGGCAGCGCAGCTGCCAGGCAACTGCCCAGGAACGGCAGAAGCAGTAGCACTATCAATGACATAGCGTTCTATTCTGGAAAGGTTTGCAAGGATCATACGTGCCGGGCCGTTGATCACCAACACGCAAGCTGTCGCAGAATCCTACAAAAGCGCTGTGACAAGCTGTTTTTTTATAACAGTTTTTTACAAAGCATAGACGCTGCCGGGCGCTTCACAGGCCGGCTTCAGTTTCGCGCGCGGCTGGTGCCTCGAGGGCATCGCTGCCTTCCCGGCTGCGCCGGATCTTCAGTTCGCTCACCACCACGGCAATGACGATCAGCAACCCGCCGATCAGTGCGATGCCTGGCAAGCGCTCGCCAGCGATGCGCCCAACGATGCCGGCCCACACCGGCTCGCCCGCGTAGATCAGCGTGGCGCGGGTGGGTGAAACCGACTTCTGTGCCCAGTTCATCGCCACCTGGATCACCGCGCTCATGGCGCCAAGGCCCAACGCGCTGAGCAACAGCAACCAGGAAAAGTCGGGCAGACGCTCCTGGGTAGGCACGATCATCAGGAACGCCAGCAGCGAAGCGGTCGCCAACTGCACCACGGTGACCCGGCGCACATCGACCTGGCCGGCGAAGCGGCTGATCAGGATGATCTCGGCGGCGATGGCCACGGCGCTCACCAGGGTCACCACTTCACCTTCGCTGAAGTGCAGCGCGCCGCCTTCGGGGCCGGCCAGCAGCATCAGGCCGACGAACGCCAGGCAGATGCCGATGCTCGGCATCAGCCCTGGACGGCGGCCCAGCACCAGCCACTGGAGCAATGGCACGAACGGCACATAAAGCGCGGTGATGAAGGCCGACTGGCTGCTGCTGATGGTTTGCAAGCCCATGGTCTGCAGGCCGTAGCCCAGCATGATGGAGACGCCGATCAGCACGCCGGCTTTCAATTCGGTGAAGGTCAGGCCGGGCAATGCACGCGCCGATGCCAGGCCGACAAACAGCGCCGCTGCGGCGAAGCGCAGGCCGACGAAGAACATCGGGCCGCTCACGGTCATGACGTTGTGCACCAGCAGGAAGGTACCGCCCCACAGCATGGTGATGAACACCAGCACCATTTCGGCCTTGCTCAGGCGAAAAGAGACTGCGGTTTGTGGGCTGCTGGTCGGTCGGCTCATGGTCTTGCGCACTCGGAGGGAGCGGCGCACAATCGCCGCAAAGTGGGCAGTATACTGCGCAAATCCCTACCAGTGAGCAATATAGTGCACAAAGATTCGACGCACCGTGCCTCGGTGCTGCAGCATGTCAGCCTTAATGTCCGCAGCCTGCGCAATGCGACCGGGCTGAGCCAGAGCGCCCTGGCCGAACGTTCCGGGGTCAGCCGGCGAATGCTCGTGGCGATCGAGGCGGGCGAGAAGAATGTCAGCCTGACGACCCTCGACCTGATTGCCGAAGCCCTGGGTGTCGCCTTCAGCACCCTGATCCAGGCCCCCGGTCAGCGCGACCCCAGCCGCATCGACGAACTGGCCTGGACGGGCAAGCACCCGCAGAGCAAGGCCGTGCTGCTGGCCAGCAGCAGTGCCCGGCGCGAAGTGGAAATCTGGGAATGGACCCTCGCGTCTGGCGAGTACTACACCAGCGAAGCTGATGCCGAGGGCTGGAGTGAGCAGATCTATGTGGCCGAAGGCCAGTTGACGCTTATTATCGAGGGCGCCGAGCACTGCCTGCAGGTCGGGCAGTTCCATGTATTTCCCAGCAACTGCCGCTATGCCTATCGCAATGATGGGACAGTGCCCGTGCGCTTTGTGCGTAACGTGGTGATCTGATGCCTTTGAAGGTCAATCGTTGAGCAATTCGTCGGTCTTCACCACCTTGGCATAGGCGAACGCCAACGCCGCCATGGCCGAGTCGTGCACATGGGTGGCCGGTACCTGCTTGCCCTCGAACTCCAGCGGCAAGGTGGCGCAGGCATCGTGGGCCACGGTGACGTCGAAGCCGAAGTCGGCGGCGGCGCGGGAGGCGGCATCGATGCACATGTGGCTCATGCTGCCGACGATGGTCACAGCCTTGACCTGATGCCGGTCCAGCGTCTGCTTGAGATCGGTCCCGAGGAACGCGTTGACCTTGTGCTTGAGCACGACCGGCTCGCCCGCTGCAGGGGCCACCTTGTCGTGGATGGCTGCGCCCTCGGAGCCTGGCGCGAAGAAGGGCGCATCGGCGCTTTCGAACTCATGCTTCACATGCACCACCAGATCGCCCTTGGCGCGCGCTGCAGCGAGCAGGCGTGCGGCGTTGTCAGCTGCCTGGTCGGCCCCCTCGAGGGTCCATTTGCCGCCGGGGAAATAGTCGTTCTGGATGTCGATGATGATCAGGGCCTGCTTGCTCATGCTGCCTCCTGTGGCAGTAGTAGTTGGATGACGATAGTTATAGGCTGTGGGCATCGACTTGAGGATTGGCGCGATCGACACAATGGCGGCAAAAACTGACAGCCCCGGCAACCTGGAGATCGGCCTGCTGCACTACCCGGGCGCGCAGCGCGCGGCGTTGCACGGCCTGAGCGACGTGTTCAGCGTGGCCAATCGCATGGTCGCCGAGCTGGGCGCCGTCGGGCTGCCGCAGATCCGGGTCAGCCACTGGCAGCTCGATGAGGCAGGGCTGTTGCAGCGCATTGAGGACGGCCTTGGCGCGGCGAGCCAGCCGCTGCGTGTGTTGATCATCCCGCCGAGCCTGGAGGCGACCCCGCCCCCGGATCTGCTCGAACGTCACCGGCAGCCGTTGTGCCAATGGCATGGCCAAGGCACGGTGATGGCGTCAGTGTGTATCGGCGTGTTCTTCATTGCCGCCAGTGGCCTGCTCGATGGGCGGGCAGCCAGTTCTCACTGGAATTACGCGCAAACCCTTGCCGAGCGTTACCCCAAGGTCCATGTGGAGGCCAATCTGCCGCTGCTGGATGACGGCGACATCATCACTTCTGCTGGCCTGATGGCATGGACCGAACTGGGGTTGCGCCTGCTGGAGCGCTATCTCGGCGCGTCGGTGGCCTGGGAGACGGCGCGCTACCTGTCCGTCGAGCCGGTCAGCAGGCCATTGCCGGGGGCGCTGTTCAGCCCGCGCCTGGACCATGGCGACGAGGCGGTGCTGAAAGTTCAGCACTGGTTGCAGGCAGCGGGTGCGCAAGACGCCGACCTCGCCGGCATGGCCACTTGTGCCGGGCTAGAGGTGCGCACATTCCTCCGGCGCTTTCGTGCGGCCACCGGCCTCAAGCCTACCGAGTACTGCCAGCAAGTAAGGGTGGGGCGTGCCTGCCGAATGCTGGAGTTCACCCGGCGCACGGTCGAGCAGATTGCCTGGGGGGTCGGTTATCAGGACCCGGGGGCGTTTCGCAAGGTGTTCCAACGCATTACCGGGCTGACTCCCAGCGAGTATCGGCAGCGCTTGGCCTTGCCTGGCTCAGGGTAGATGCGGCCCCGGCCCCTCATCCGCCAGATGATCCTGGCGATTGCGCAGCGGGCATTCCTTCAGCGACATGCAACCGCAGCCGATGCAGCCGTCGAGCTGGTCGCGCAGCCTGACCATTTCGTCGATCCTGTGGTTCAGATCCTCACGCCAGCGTGCCGATAGGCGCCGCCAGTCTTCGGCGGTCGGAGTTTGGTCGTTGGGCAGAGTGGCCAGCGCCGAGGCAATCTCGGCCAGCGCGATGCCCAGGCGCTGGGCCATCTTGATCACCGCGACCCGGCGCAGCATTGCCCTTGGGTAGCGCCTTTGGTTGCCCGCATTACGGGTGCTCTGGATCAGGCCCTTGGTTTCGTAGAAATGCAATGCAGTCACTGCCACGCCGCTACGCGCGGCCAACTGGCCGACGCTGAGCAGCTTTTCCGGGGCAGTGGGGGATGGCTTGGGCATGGGAAAAAACGCTTGACCTTGAGTTAACTGGAGGTTTTACCCTTCTGGCGATTCCGAATCAAGCGCTCGCAGCAAGGAGACACGCGATGACGGCCACCACGCATTCCCTGTGGTTCACCCAGATGATCGAATATGAAGTGCCCGCTTCCCGCCAGGTGGCACTGGCTGAGGCATTGGTTGCGCGCAGCGAGGAGTTGGCTGCGCGATGCCAAGGTTTGCAAAGCGTCAGCATCCAGACCAGTGACGATGGCAGCCGGGTCTTGCAAAACCTGCAATGGCAATCACGCCAGGCTTGGGTGGTAGCGGCGGAGTTGTTTGCCGAGGAGCCCTTTTTCGAACTGCTTAGGCGCCATCAGGCGCGTGGTGTCAACTTTTCCGCGTATCAGGCGATGCGCAGCCTGATACGCGGGGCCGATGGCGGGCTGCATTGCCAGGTTGCCGACCTTCAGGCGTACCAGGGTGCGTAGTGCGGGTAGCGGTCCAGGCGTGCGCCGATCACCATCTCGCTGACCCATGCGGCCAGGATCGAGCTATAAGCCTTCTGGCTTTGCTCACTCGATAGGGCGTGATCGGCACCGTCGACGATGCGATGGGTCAGCGAATGAGCGCTGACGAATGCCGAGCGGTAGCTCATCAGTGTGGCGTGGGGCACGTAGTCATCCTGCTCCGATTCGACCAGCAGCACATCACCGGAAAACTCGGCACAGGCCGCCAGCGCACGGTTGTCGGAGGGGCCGAGCAGGCGCAAGCGGTAATCGTTCAGGCGCTGGCGGTCGAGCGCCTGTTTGGACATGTTCCATTCGTCATCCCAGTACATCGCTGGCACGCGCAACGCCAGCCATTTCACTGGCCGCTGCAAGGTCAGCAAGGTGGCCAGATAGCCACCGTAGCTGCTGCCAATGATGGCGATCGCGCTGCTGTCCACCGCCGGATGACTGACCAGCCGATCGTAGGCAGCCAGCAGGTCCTGGAGATTCTGCTCGCGCGTGACGGTCAGGCGCTGGCTTTCGGTTTTCGCGTGGCCGCGCAGGTCGAAGGTCATGCACACGCAGCCCAGGCCCGTAATGTGCCGTGCGCGTGCCAGGTCGCGCTGCTGGCTGCCGCCCCAGCCGTGGACGAAGAGAATGCCGGGCATCTTGCTGCCGGGGCTGACCAGCGTGCCGACGATGCTGTCATCCTCGACCTGCAGTTCCACGGTTTCACTCTGAATGCTCATGCCGGCGAATCCGTGCGTATTTGCTGAGTTGTCCGAGTTCACTGTCGTTTCCTTGATAGAAGAGGGTGGCGTCAGCGGGCAAGTCTGGCGTGCCGAACACTTCATGGGTTGAGGCGCATACCTGCTGTAGTGCCGGGTCGTCGGCAAATGCCTGCAGTGCCAGGAGCTCTGCGCTGCTGGCTCCCCCTAGACGCCACGATTGTTCGAGCACGCCGCTGCGCACATGGCCGTCGGCCGTAATGCCGCGAGCGATATCGTAGTTGCGCCGCGATGCGATGAAGCCCGGGAAGTGCTGCTCGGCGGCTTGCTCGTAGGCCATGGCCTGGGTAATTGCCAGGCGCAGGTGGTCTTCCAGAGGCCGTTGCAGCAGGGCCAGGTAGTCACCGCGCACCACGACCAGTTCGGAGCCGCCGTAGACTTCGGTACCTTGGTGGTCCCGGGTCAGCTGCTGGGTGCCGTGATAACTGCAGGTCAAGCCGCCGACGCGGACCTGACCGACACTGAAGGTCTCGACACTGCTCAGGTCTTCTTCCAGCACCAGGCCCCACAGGGCAAGGTCCCGTTCATCGATGTTGCTCAACAGCGGTTCCAGCTGATCCGCCTCGAAGATGACGTGCTGGCCCCGGCCCGCACTCGCCAGCACCGGCTTGACCCGGACTGGACCATCAAGCAGCAGCAATTGGGTGGCGCGCCGGGCATCGGTCTTGCTGAAAACGGTGTAGCCGCGAAGTAATGCATCGCTTGCCTGGCGGGCGAAGGCATCGGTCCAGCCCGGTGGGAATTGGGCATCGGCCGGTATCGGGTGGGAAATGGCCTTGGTAGCCATGTAAGGGTGGCTGACCAGTCCGCCGAACAGGTCGTGCTCGCTGCGAATGCCCATGGCGGCATAACGCTCAGGGCCGACCAGGGTTTCGGTAGGCAGGTAATAGTAGTGCGGGTCGTCCTTTGCGGGCACGCCCGGCAGTACGGCATGACAACCCAGCAGCCGGGCCAGGCGGTCCGCCAGTTTCATGTGCACGGCATGTTCATGTTCCGGGGTGTGCTCGCGAGTGTCGAGCAATACCACGGCGGTCTTCGGCTGGCGGGCACTGGGCATGGGCATCTGCCTGTGTGCAGTGAATGTACAGGTTGTGAAGCCACTGCCATCGGTAAGTTCAGCTGGATGTGACTGACGGTCCCGGCCCGGCTGCAGGTGGCGGGATGGGCATAGCGTGCCGTGAGTCGGCCGCCGCGATTGCGGGACTGTGGCAGCTGTTCCATTATTCTCCCCCTGGAACAACCACGATGTGACCGCAGGAGTGCGCATGAACGTTCAGACCACGATTGAGCAAAGTGTGCCGGAGCGCTTGGCGCGCGTGCGCGCAGTCATGGCCCGGGAGGGGGTCGATGCCCTGTTGGTGCCGTCGGCCGACCCACACCTCTCCGAGTATCTGCCGGGCTATTGGCAAGGGCGTCGGTGGCTGTCGGGCTTTGACGGTTCGGTAGGTACATTGGTGGTGACCGCAGACTTCGCGGGGGTGTGGGTCGACAGCCGTTACTGGGAGCAAGCCGAGAAGGAGCTGGCCGGTAGCGGCATCGTCTTGATGAAGCTTCTGCCGGGCAAGCCGGGTGCGCTGGAATGGCTGGGTGACAATGTTCGGCTCAAAGGTACTGTAGCCGTAGATGGTGCAGTCATGGCGCTGGCTTCGGCCCGCCAGCTCGAGGAGCGACTCAAGGCCCGCGAGGCGCACTTGGCAACCGATCGGGACTTGCTCGCCGAGGTGTGGGAGGGCCGCCCGGCGCTGCCTGCCAACCCGATCTATCAGCACCTGCCGCCCTATGCCACGGTCAGCCGGGCCGAGAAGCTTCGCCAACTGCGGGCAACGCTGCAGGAGAGGGGCGCTGATTGGCACTTCATCGCGACGCTGGACGACATCGCCTGGCTGTTCAACCTGCGCGGCAGTGATGTGTCCTACAACCCGGTCTTCGTGTCCTTTGCACTGGTTGGCAAGGGCCAGGCGATCCTGTTCGTCGGCACCGGAAAGCTTGATGAGCACTTGCGCCATGTACTTGAGGTCGACGGCATCGAGGTGCGCGATTACAGCAAGGTTGCGCAGGCGCTGGCTGAACTGGCCCCGCATAGCCGACTGCTGGTCGACCCGGCTCGCGTGACTTGCGGCTTGCTGAAGCATCTGGATGCCCAGGTTCAGCTGATCGAAGGGCTGAACCCGACCACCCTGAGCAAATCACGCAAAGGTGAAGAAGAGCTGGTGCACATCCGCCAGGTCATGGAGCAGGATGGCGCGGCCTTGTGCGAATTCTTCGCCTGGTTTGAGGCGCATCAGGGCCAGGAGGCCATCACCGAACTGACGGTCGATGAGCAGTTGAGCGCTGCGCGCGCTCGCCGACCAGGTTTCGTCTCGCTGAGCTTTTCGACCATTGCCGCGTTCAACGGCAATGGCGCGATGCCGCATTACCGCGCTACCGAGGAATCCCACGCGACCATCGAAGGTGATGGCCTGCTGCTGATCGATTCCGGTGGGCAGTATCTGGGGGGCACCACCGACATCACGCGGATGGTTCCGGTAGGCACGCCAAGCGTCATGCAAAAGCAGGACTGCACGCGCGTGCTCAAGGGCATGATTGCCTTGTCGCGAGCCAGCTTCCCGCGCGGCATCCTGTCACCGTTGCTCGATGCCATTGCACGGGCGCCGATCTGGGCAGACCAGGTGGACTATGGGCACGGTACCGGGCATGGTGTTGGCTACTTCATGAACGTGCACGAAGGTCCCCAGGTGATTGCCTACCAGGCGGCAACCTCGCCTCAGACGGCAATGCAGGTGGGCATGATCAGCTCGATCGAGCCGGGGACCTACCGGCCGGGCGCCTGGGGTGTGCGCATCGAGAACCTGGTGGCGAACCGCGAGGCGGGCAATAGCGCGTTCGGCGAGTTCCTCTGCTTCGAGACGCTGACGCTGTGCCCTATCGATACGCGCTGCTTGCTTCCCGAAATGCTGACCACGCAAGAGCGGGATTGGCTGAACCAGTATCACGCCACGGTACACGAGCGCTTGGCTCCTTTGCTGCAAGGTGCTGCGCTGGATTGGCTGAAGGCGCGCACGGCGCCGCTTTGACGGATGCTGGCAATCGGTACATATAAAGAAGGGCAGCTCGCAGGCTGCCCTTTTCTATTTACAGATGACGATCATGCTGCGGCTGGTGTAGCCGGCGGGGTTGATGCCGAACAGGTAGTCCCCGGGCTCCTCGTCGGTGTCTCCGGAGCGGGCGATCACCTTGTAACCGCGAGCGCTGCAGGAAGTGGCCGCTTTGCTGTAGCACTTGTCCCATGACGAAGACAGGCCAGAGCAATTGATATGCAGGCCTTTCTTCCCCTTTTTGACCTCAGTTTTGGCCGTTGCGGCGCATCCGGCCATGGCCAAGACGGCCAGGATGAGCAAAATACGTTTCATTCCTGTCCTTAAATGCACGGGCCGATCAGCTGTCTGGCCCAGTCGTTATCGCTTCGGTCTTCCTGAACCTTCCTCGGCTTCCGTGTCCGCTCAAGTAGATAGCGTAAAGATTATGATTTTGTGACAGCTTAATCAGCGAGGCGAGCGGGGACAATCATTAATCTTGTCTCAAATGAAAATGCTTCTCAAATCAGTCTGCTGCAACTGCAGGACTTGTCTCACGGCGCATGGACAATGTCGCGCCTACGGAGGCTGCGATGATCGCAAGAATGGCCAGCCACTGGGTGGTGCTGAGTACCTCGCCGAGGAACAGCAGGCCTGACAGCGCGCCAATCGCCGGTTCGATACTCATCAGCGTGCCGAAGGTGCGGGCCGGCATGCGGGTCAGGGCGACCATTTCCAGGCTGTAGGGCAGGGCGGTCGAAAGCACGGCGACACCCAGTGCCAGAGGGATAACGGCGGGGGTGAGCAGCGCACTACCGGCATGTACGATGCCGACAGGCGCGACAAACAGCGCTGCGACCACCACGCCGAGGGCCGCACTCTGGATACCATGCTCGGCGCCGGCACGTTGGCCAAACAGAATATACAGTGCCCAGCACACACCCGCGCCCAGTGCATAGGCCGCACCCTGCAGGTCCAACGGCTGACCACCGTGCCCGACCGGCAGCAGCAACAACAGACCCGCGACGGCCAGGGCAATCCACACGAAGTCCAGCGCACGCCGCGAGGCAAACAGCGCTACTGCCAGGGGGCCGGTGAACTCCAGGGCGACAGCGATGCCCAGCGGTGTGGTCTGCAGGGACATATAGAAGAGGAAGTTCATGCCGCCCAGTGACATGCCGTAGATGACCACGTTGCGCAGGGTGTTGGCGGTCAGGCGGACCCGCCATGGCCGCAGGATCAGCAGCATGATGATGCTGGCGAAGATCAGGCGCAGGGTGGTGGTGCCTTGAGCGCCAATGATAGGGAACATGCTTTTGGCCAATGAGGCGCCGGACTGGATCGAGGCCATGGCAATCAGCAGCAGGCCGATCGGGAAGAGAGTGGCGGCCAGGCTGCGGGGCTGGGTGTTCATTTCTGCGCGGCTATCCTTGGGAGGTGTACGGGGGTGTGCAATATAGTGCGCAATTGCTTGGGTGGGGTGCAAGGGGATAGGGGATCGGCTTTTCTTGAAATTTAGCTTGACGGGGTTTCGAATCCCCTTATAATGCGCCCCACTTCCAGCGACATCGGAACGACAAACTCCTTGAAATTCAATGAGTTAGGTAGTTGAGGTGAGGTTGGAGGCGCTTCGGTCGAATGATCGATGGCGGTTGAGATGAAGGTTGACAGCGGTTTTAAACGCTGTATTATTCGCCTCCCGCTACGAGAGATCGCAGCGAGCCAAGTGTTTGAAGCTAAACGAGTTTCTCGCAAAAAACTTCAAAATAAACGCTTGACAGACTTTGAGGAAAGCGTAGAATGCGCGCCTCGGTTGAGACGAAACGCTCTTGACCAAACGTTCTTTAACAAATCGAATCAAGCAATTCGTGTGGGTGCTTGTGAGTACGGACTGATAGTCACAAAGATTATCAGCATCACAAGTGGCCATGCGAGAAATCACATAGTCATTTGAGATTGCTGAGCCAAGTTTAGGGTTTCTTAAAAACCCAAGCAGTATTGAACTGAAGAGTTTGATCATGGCTCAGATTGAACGCTGGCGGCAGGCCTAACACATGCAAGTCGAGCGGATGACGGGAGCTTGCTCCTTGATTCAGCGGCGGACGGGTGAGTAATGCCTAGGAATCTGCCTGGTAGTGGGGGACAACGTTTCGAAAGGAACGCTAATACCGCATACGTCCTACGGGAGAAAGCAGGGGACCTTCGGGCCTTGCGCTATCAGATGAGCCTAGGTCGGATTAGCTAGTTGGTGGGGTAATGGCTCACCAAGGCGACGATCCGTAACTGGTCTGAGAGGATGATCAGTCACACTGGAACTGAGACACGGTCCAGACTCCTACGGGAGGCAGCAGTGGGGAATATTGGACAATGGGCGAAAGCCTGATCCAGCCATGCCGCGTGTGTGAAGAAGGTCTTCGGATTGTAAAGCACTTTAAGTTGGGAGGAAGGGCAGTAAGCTAATACCTTGCTGTTTTGACGTTACCGACAGAATAAGCACCGGCTAACTCTGTGCCAGCAGCCGCGGTAATACAGAGGGTGCAAGCGTTAATCGGAATTACTGGGCGTAAAGCGCGCGTAGGTGGTTTGTTAAGTTGGATGTGAAAGCCCCGGGCTCAACCTGGGAACTGCATCCAAAACTGGCAGGCTAGAGTACGGTAGAGGGTGGTGGAATTTCCTGTGTAGCGGTGAAATGCG
>NZ_JBQIHU010000001.1:5055000-5973902 GCF_052077595.1 Pseudomonas sp. SAR267
TTAATATTCCTGTACTTCCAGTTATTGCGATGGAGGGACGGAGAAGGCTAGGCCAGCTTGGCGTTGGTTGTCCAAGTTTAAGGTGGTAGGCTGAGATCTTAGGCAAATCCGGGATTTCAAGGCCGAGAGCTGATGACGAGTGCTCATTAGAGCGCGAAGTGGTTGATGCCATGCTTCCAAGAAAAGCTCCTAAGCTTCAGATAACTGGGAACCGTACCCCAAACCGACACAGGTGGTTAGGTAGAGAATACCAAGGCGCTTGAGAGAACTCGGGTGAAGGAACTAGGCAAAATGGCACCGTAACTTCGGGAGAAGGTGCGCCGGCGAGGGTGAAGGACTTGCTCCGTAAGCCCATGCCGGTCGAAGATACCAGGCCGCTGCGACTGTTTATTAAAAACACAGCACTCTGCAAACACGAAAGTGGACGTATAGGGTGTGACGCCTGCCCGGTGCCGGAAGGTTAATTGATGGGGTTAGCGCAAGCGAAGCTCTTGATCGAAGCCCCGGTAAACGGCGGCCGTAACTATAACGGTCCTAAGGTAGCGAAATTCCTTGTCGGGTAAGTTCCGACCTGCACGAATGGCGTAACGATGGCGGCGCTGTCTCCACCCGAGACTCAGTGAAATTGAAATCGCTGTGAAGATGCAGTGTATCCGCGGCTAGACGGAAAGACCCCGTGAACCTTTACTATAGCTTTGCACTGGACTTTGAATTTGCTTGTGTAGGATAGGTGGGAGGCTTTGAAGTGGGGACGCCAGTTCTCATGGAGCCATCCTTGAAATACCACCCTGGCAACTTTGAGGTTCTAACTCAGGTCCGTTATCCGGATCGAGGACAGTGTATGGTGGGTAGTTTGACTGGGGCGGTCTCCTCCCAAAGAGTAACGGAGGAGTACGAAGGTGCGCTCAGACCGGTCGGAAATCGGTCGTAGAGTATAAAGGCAAAAGCGCGCTTGACTGCGAGACAAACACGTCGAGCAGGTACGAAAGTAGGTCTTAGTGATCCGGTGGTTCTGTATGGAAGGGCCATCGCTCAACGGATAAAAGGTACTCCGGGGATAACAGGCTGATACCGCCCAAGAGTTCATATCGACGGCGGTGTTTGGCACCTCGATGTCGGCTCATCACATCCTGGGGCTGAAGCCGGTCCCAAGGGTATGGCTGTTCGCCATTTAAAGTGGTACGCGAGCTGGGTTTAGAACGTCGTGAGACAGTTCGGTCCCTATCTGCCGTGGACGTTTGAGATTTGAGAGGGGCTGCTCCTAGTACGAGAGGACCGGAGTGGACGAACCTCTGGTGTTCCGGTTGTCACGCCAGTGGCATTGCCGGGTAGCTATGTTCGGAAGAGATAACCGCTGAAAGCATCTAAGCGGGAAACTTGCCTCAAGATGAGATCTCACTGGAACCTTGAGTTCCCTGAAGGGCCGTCGAAGACTACGACGTTGATAGGTTGGGTGTGTAAGCGCTGTGAGGCGTTGAGCTAACCAATACTAATTGCCCGTGAGGCTTGACCATATAACACCCAAGCAATTTGCTAGCGCAGATTGCGGTGGTGAAGATGATACGAACCGAAAGTTCGCAAGATCACAAATTCACATATCCGAATTAGCCAAGAGTGTTCAAAAGACATTCTGGCAACAGAATTTCTTGACGACCATAGAGCATTGGAACCACCTGATCCCATCCCGAACTCAGTAGTGAAACGATGCATCGCCGATGGTAGTGTGGGGTTTCCCCATGTGAGAGTAGGTCATCGTCAAGATTCATTTCGCAAAACCCCTATCTGCGCATGCAGGTAGGGGTTTTGTCTTTCTGGCCCAGGAAACTTTCAGCCCCGGGCCAGTTCCGCCAGGTGTGCTGTCGCTTCTTCGCTCTTGAGCACCAGCACATCGCTTTCCAGCGAATCGAGCACTACTTCTGCGGTATTGCCGATGAGGGCCCCGGAAATCCCTGTGCGGGCTACAGTGCCGATCACCGTGACCACGGCATCGAGCTGCTTCTGCAAATGGGGAATCAACACATCAGCTGGCCCTTCGGCGACATGCAGGCGGTCTTCACTGATATCGTATTCGGCCTGGAACGCACTGCAGGCCTCGCGATAGCGCTTCTCGATCGTTTCACTCAGCTGATAAACCGGGTCTGATGCCGACAGCATGGGGGAGGGGTGCGCACTGACGACATGCAGGTCGCCCTTGGCCAACCCGGCAATCGCATAACCGTGGTCGATAATGCTGGCATGCAGGCGACGATGATCCTCGTCCTGGTTGCCGACATCCACCGCTGCCAGAACCACGCCACCGGTCCAGGGTCGTTCGCTCTTGACCATCAGTACCGCACAGGGGCACTGGCGCAACAGCTTCCAGTCGGTAGGCGTCAGCAGGGCCTTCTTAAGCGGGCTTTCCGGCCGGTGCTCTTTGATCACCAGCTCGCAACCCTCGGCCTGCTGCACGGCGATGATCGATTCATGCAAGTTCTCGTGCCAGTTCTGCTCATGGCTGACATTGTCATAGCCAGCATCATGCAATTGGCTGCTGAGCAAACTGAGCAACGCACTGTGGTCATGCTTCTTGTCACACATCAGCAGGTGCAGGCGAGCACCGGTTACGCTGGCAATCAGCTTGGCCCGGGTCAGTGCACGGCTATGGGCATGTTCGGGGTCGAGGACAACGAGGATGCTGCGAACCTCTTGCATGGGCGTGAACTCCGTTCAAAGGTTGCGACCAATGCCTGACTATAGTCGGCGCTTCCCGCGTCGCCGTTTGATATACATCAAGCATAGTCACTGGTGATACCCGCCGCCCTCGGTATAATCGCCGGTCTTGCCTGTCCAGTGTGGTTGTTCGCTTATGTCGCTGATCCCCGAAATCGATGCCTTTCTCGGCTGCCCGACCCCAGACGCCTGGATCGAAGCGGCACTCGCCGACCAGGAAACCCTACTGATCGATCACAAGAATTGCGAGTTCAAGGCGGCCAGCACGGCCCTGAGCCTGATCGCCAAGTACAACACCCACCTGGACCTGATCAACATGATGTCGCGCCTGGCCCGCGAAGAGCTGGTGCATCACGAGCAGGTACTGCGGCTGATGAAGCGTCGTGGCGTGCCATTGCGGCCGGTTTCAGCAGGGCGCTATGCGTCTGGCCTGCGCCGTCTGGTGCGCGCTCACGAGCCGGTGAAACTGGTGGATACGCTGGTGGTCGGGGCATTCATCGAAGCCCGTAGTTGCGAACGCTTTGCTGCCTTGGTGCCGCACCTCGATGAAGAGCTCGGCACCTTCTATCACGGCTTGTTGAAAAGCGAAGCACGCCACTATCAGGGTTACCTGAAGCTGGCCCAGCAGTACGGTGACGAGGCGGATATTGCCCGCCGCGTCACCCTGGTGCGTGAAGCCGAAGCCGAACTGATCCTGTCACCGGACCAGGAGCTACGTTTTCACAGCGGCATCCCGATGGCGCTAGCGGCCTGACGCTCAGTAGCGGCGCCCCAGCAGCAGGCCGACCACCAAGCCAAAGCCTGCAGACACTGCCACGGTCTGCCATGGATGGCCACCGATGTAGTCCTGGGTGGCGTCCACCACCGGTTGCGCCTTGGCGCGCACCTGGCCGGCGGCCTGGCGAGCCTGGCGCAGTTTCAGGCTGACCTGGGCACGCAGCGTCTCGGCTTCTTCGCCAACCAGTGCGGCGCTGTCGTTGAGCAGTTTTTCCGATTCTTCGATCAATGCCTGCAGTTCACTGAACACCTGGTCCTTGATCTGATCACTGTCTGCCAGTGCGGCGTTTTTCCGGGCCATGAACACGTCCTCGTCGATGGGATTGTTAGAACAATGGATGCCTGCGCGGCGGGAAAGTTGCGAAGGCTTTGCCGATGATGCGCCGCCTGAGTGTAAGATAGCGGCCATTTTCAACCGGCAGGTACCTTCATGACTTTCAATCTGGCCAACATGAGCTTCGAGGAACGGGCGCAGATCGAGGCGGAAAAGGCCCGGCTGTTCGAGCTGTGGCAGAACAACCTGGGCAAGGCCAAGGGTGAAGCTGCGCGACTGATCGCTGAAAAGCCGCGCCGCAAAGGCAAGTGGGCTGAGTGGGTGCGTGGTGAGCTGGACGCGATGTCGCCGCCAGAATTCGCCAGTATGGTCCGCAGCGAGGTCAACAAGATGATGGCTGCCGCCAGCGCCAGTCGCTGATCCCACGCCCTACCAATACAGGCTGCCCTCCTTGGGCAGGTCCAGCTTGCCCTCATCGGTGAAGCGCACGGTGCCAAACGGCCCGCTGGCCAGCTTGCCTCGCAGCTTGTAAGGCATCCCTTGCAATGTATCGAGCTTGCCCAGGCCATAGGCCTGGCGCAGGAAGGCGAACGCCGTAATGCTCACTGGCACCACGATCACGGCTTCGTCATAACGGCCGATGCGCCCTTGCTGATCACTGACCCCAGACGCCAGCGGCTGGCCGTTCACCTCCAGGTTCAACGCAACGCCGTTATAGTCGATGGGCGACTCGTTGGGGTTCTGCACTCTCATTTTCACCGCCATGCGCATTTCCAGCTCCTGCCCTGGCAGCGGCTCGATGCCGATCACGCTGATAGCAAGCGGGTCGCGGGCCTGGAACAGTGCGCAGGCGTTGAGCCCGCCCGCCAGCAGCAACACCAGCAGCAAGCGAAGGGAACGGCGCAAATGGGCAGCCATGGAAGGTCCTTACCGACGAAGTGGTGCCTGCAGTGTGGCAAAAGCACGGCAGCGTTGAAAGCACAGGGTGTTATGAAAGATACTGTTTCTCATTAACGCCCGATAATTTCTCCTACTGGCAGTGCTTTACCCCATGCTGACGTCTCCCGTGTCCGCTCTGCTGGCAAGTTTCCAGGAGCACTACGACGACCTGCTGCAGTTCCTCACCCGGCGCATGAGTGATCGGCAGCGTGCCGCCGACGTGGCGCAGGAGACTTACCTGAAACTGGTCAAGATCGACGAGCAGGCGGTGCCGGTGCTGCATGCGCGCAGCTTCATCTTCCGCGTGGCTGGCAATCTGGCCATCGATGCGCTGCGCCGCGAACAGCGCATCGCCTCCAGCCATGAGGGCAGCGATGGCGCAGAAGAGGTGGCCTGCCCGGCGCCGGCGCCTGAGGCGACGCTGTTGGCCCGGGAGCGCCTGCAGATACTCGACCAAGCACTGCTGCAGTTATCCAGCAATGCTCGCCAGGCGTTGCTGCTGAACCGTGTCGAAGGCCTGACCCAGGCGCAGATCGCACAACGGTTGGGCGTTTCCGAGAGCATGGTGGCAAAATACATCGGCCAGGCCCTTCGCCATTGCCGCGACTGGCTCAAGCACAACCATGACTGAAACTTCGACCATGCACGCTCCGCAGCCGATCAGTGACTTGTCCGACGATGCCCTCGACTGGCAGGTACTGCTGCACTCGGGGCGGGCCAGTGCGACCGATCGGGCACGCTATCTGCGCTGGTGCCAGCTCAGCCCGGCGCATGCCGAGGCGGCACATGAGGCCGAAGCGCTGTGGCAGGATCTGGGGAATACACAGGCTGCCCAAGCGTTGGAAGCCGCGCCCGGGCGCAGCAGCAAGCGTCACTGGGCGGCAGGCATCGCTGCCTCGCTTGTGCTGCTGGTGGCAGGTTACGGCAGCTGGCAACAGGTGCCGGTGTGGCTGGCGGACTATCACACGGGCATGGGCGAGCGGCAGAGCATCACCCTCGCAGACGGTTCGCGGGTACTGCTCAACAGCGCCAGCGCCCTCAGTGTGGCCTTCAGCGCCAACGAACGCCGGGTGACGCTGCAAGCTGGCGAGGCCCTGTTCGAAACCACCGATGACCCACGGCCCTTCGTCGTCGAAACCGCCGTCGAGGCCGTGCAGGGCAGTGCGGCCACCTTCAGTGTGCGTCGTGACGGCCAGGTTGTGCTGGCCAAGGGGGCAGCCCGGCTTGGCGAGCACAACCTGGCCATCGCCGTCGACGCCAGCGCGCAGACGGCCTGGCAGCGTGGCAAGCTGATCTTCAATGGCAAACCGCTTGGGCAGGTACTGGCCGAACTCGAGCGCTACCAGCATGGCCGCATTCTGCTCTCCGACCACACGCTGTCGGCTCTCGAAGTCAGCGGTGTGTTCGATTTGAACGAGCCGCAGGCCCTGCTGCGCACCCTGGAGCAGCGTTATGGCCTGAAAGTCACCTATCTGCCCTGGCTGGCCGTCGTGCATTGAGCCTGTAAAAAATAATCGAAATTTTTTTCATTTGGCGCTGCAAGTTCGTGCAAGCCAGAACGTCGTAGTGGGACTGATCAGCAACCCGTTCTCTTTCACGACTTGTCTGGAAGCTCATTCGTGCCTCTCTTGCCCAAGCCCAACTACCGTCGCGGCGGTCGCCTTCACCATGCCCTGATGTCCTGCAGTGCCCTGGCCATGTTCGCCGGCCCCTTGCAGGCGTGGGCCGCCACAGACGTGGCAGCGCAGGTTCAGGCGCGCCAGGTTCAACTGGACCTGCCAGCACAAACGCTGGATCAGGCCCTGACCGCCTTTGCCGACCAGGCTGGCCTGCACCTGCTGTACACCACCGGGGATGTGGCCGGCCTGAACAGCCCGGCACTGCAGGGCAGCTACAGTATCGAGCAGGCGCTGCAGCTGCTGCTGGCAGGCAGTGACATGGCCTGGCAATTCAGCGATGCCGGCACGGTCACCCTGCGCAAGACCGTGCCCGCGCCGCAGGCGGTCAACCTCAAGCCCATCGAAGTCAGTGTTGCCTCGCGCACCAGCACCGCCATCAGCGAAATCCCCGGCACGGTGTGGGTGGTTGACCAACAGCAGCTGCGTGAACAGATCGACAGCGGCGTCAGCCTCAAGGAGGCTATCGGCAAGCTGGTGCCGGGCCTCGACCTGGCGCCCGAAGGGCGCACCAACTACGGCCAGAACATGCGCGGTCGCAATGTGCTGGTGATGATCGACGGTGTCAGCCAGAACAGCTCGCGCGGCCTGTCGCGCCAGTTCGACAGCATTTCGCCGTTCAACGTCGAACGCGTCGAGGTGCTGTCTGGCGCCAGTGCCATCTACGGCGGTGGCGCAACGGGCGGCATCATCAATATCGTCACTAAAAAGGGCGAAGCGGGCCCGGCACGCTTCGAGACCCAGCTCGGTGCCAGCAGCGGTTTCAACAACAGTGATGACTTGGCCACTCGTTTCGCCCAGTCGATCAGTGGCGGCAACGACCGGGTCAACGCGCGCCTGGGGATTTCCGGGGAGCAGAACGAAGCCTTCTACGATGGCGCAGGCGAGCAGATCTTCATCGATAACACCCAGACCGACCTGCAGTACAACCGCACTGTCGATGTGCTGGGCACCCTCGGCCTGAAACTCACCGACGAGCAAAGCCTGGACCTGCTGGCCCAGTACTACGATTCCGGCAACCACGGCAGTACCGGCATCTACTTCCCCAACCTCAACTACAACGCCCCCTCGGACCTGGAGGACGCCGAACTGCGCGGCGGTTATTCCTCTGACCTTGAGCCACGCACCCGGCGCCTGTTGCTCAACGCCAATTACCACCACACCGACGTGCTGGGCCAGGACTTCTACTTGCAGGCCTCGTACCGCAAGGAAGACGACAATTTCTATCCGTTCCCGTACTACAACCGTGCCACTCCGAGCGGGTCGCGTGGCGTGTACTTCGCTGCCTCGCAACAGAACTTCGAAGTCACCAGCCTCAAGGGGCTGTTCGCCAAGCAATGGGACAGCCTCAAGCTGACCTACGGCGTCGACCTGGATCGCGAGCGTTTCAACGCCGACCAGACCACGTTCGATGCGCTGACGTCCTCTCAGAGCGGTGGGCTGGACCTGGACAAGCAAAGCAAGGCCGAGCGCTACCCCAGCTATCGGGTCGACGGCGTTTCGGTCTACGCCCAGCTCGACTGGCATGCCAGCGACAACCTGACCTTGTCCGGCGGCGCCCGGCGCCAGCAGATGGATGTGGATGTCAGCGACTTCAAGGGCGTACCCGGTGGTAGTAACGACTATGAGGTCAACCTGTACAACGTCGGCGCCATCTACGACTTCAAGAACGGTCATCAGCTGTGGACCAACTATGGTGAAGGTTTCGACCTGCCAGACCCGGCCAAGTACTACGGCAAGCCTGGCCTGAGCGTGGCGGACAACCCGCTGGCCGGCATCAAGAGCCGCCAGGTCGAGCTGGGCTGGCGCTATGCCGACCTCGAATGGGACGCGCAGGCGGCGCTGTACTACATCTGGTCGGACAAAATCATCAACGTCGACTCGCAGACGCTGACCATCGACGTCGAGGATCAGAAAAGCCGCGATTTCGGCTTCGAGGGCGCATTGACCCGGCATTTCCTGGCGGGCTGGGAGGCGGGTGGAACGCTGCACCTGACCCGTTCCGAGGAAGAAGATGCCGACGGCGACTGGATCAAGCGCGATGCCCGCTATGCCTCGCTGTCCAAGGCCACCGCGTTCGTCGGCTGGAAGGGCGATGGCCGCAGTGCGCGGCTGCAGGCCAACCACGCCTTCAGCTTGAAGGACGATGCCGATCATGAAATCGACGGCTACACCACCTTTGACTTGCTGGCCAGCCAGGACAGCGGTTTTGGCACTTTCAGCGCGGGGATACAGAACCTGCTGGACAAGCAGTACAGCACCGTGTGGGGGCAGCGGGCGACGCTGTTCTACTCGCCGACCTACGGGCCGGCCTATCTGTATGACTACCAGGGCCGGGGCCGCACCTACACCCTGACCTGGAGCATGGCTTACTAGAGGTCGCCGCCTGACTTGGCCTCTTCGCGGGTAAACCCGCTCCTTGTACAGGTACAGCACAGGTCTTGAAGGCTGTGATGAACGTGTAGGAGCGGGTTTACCCGCGAACAGGCCATGTCAGGAGAACGCTACCAGCAAATCCTCTACAAATGCGGCCTGCGCCTCCCCAGGCCGCTGTGCCCGATGCCGAGCCAAGGTGAACGGCACCACGAAATCCAGCTCCGTATCCAGCGCCCGCAACATCCCCTGGTCTTCCCAGCTCGCTGCACAATGACACGGTAGGTAGCCAATATGCCGCCCCGAAAGTATCAGCGTCAGCACGCTCTCGATCTGTTCCGCCACCGCCATGCTGCGTCGGCTCTGGAACGGCTCGCCGCCTTTGAGAAAGCGGTACGGGTGGCGCACCTGGTCCGCCTCCAGCAACTGCTCGTGCGTCACCTTGGCCTTGTCGAACAGCACATGCCCTTTGCCGCAGTACAAGCGCTGGCGCTCTTCGAACAAAGGCTGATAGTCGAACGCCGCCTGGTTGCCGGAAAAATAGCTGATGGCAACGTCGAGCCGTTGCTCCAGCAGCAGTCGCTCAAGCTCCGCCGGTGGTGCGCTGATCAGCTCCAGTTGCACGGCTTCTTCGCGCCGGCGAAAGCGTGAGATGGCCGTGGCCAGGCGCAGGCTCACGGCCGCATCCTGGTGCTCGGCCATGCCCACCCGCACCGTCCCCAGCAAGCGCCCGGCGACGCCGTTGGCCTGCTGACGGAACGACTCGACGTTCAGCAACAGCCCGCGTGCCGCTTCCAGCAGCAACTCGCCCTTGTCGGTCAGCCGAAAACCGCCTTTGCCGCGGCTGCACAGGCGGTAACCCAGGCGCGTTTCCAACTGCGCCATGCGCTGGCTGATGGTGGGCTGACTCAGCCCCAGTACGCCCTGGGCGGCACTGAAGCCGCCTGCCTCTACTACAGTGACGAACAGCCGCAGCAGGTGCAGGTCGGGGTCGTGCAGTTGTCCGAGCATCACATTGCTCCTGATGAATGTCAGCTTTGCAAGCTTGCCATTCTTGCAATGTTACCCGGATGGCATGCTGGCGGCATCCACCCACTTGCCGAGGTTCCCGTCATGCGTCGATCGCTGTGCCTGTTATCCTTGATCCTGGCTCTGCCGCTGCAGGCCGAAGAAAAGGTCGTCAACCTCTACAGCTGGGCCGACTACGTCGCGCCGCAAACCCTTCAACGCTTCGAAAAGGAAACCGGCTACAAGGTGCGTTACGACACCTTTGACACCACCGAAGTCCTGGAAACCAAGCTGCTCACTGGCGGCAGCGGCTACGACGTGGTGGTGCCATCAGCCACCGTGCTGGCCCGGGCGCTGAAGGCCAATGCCCTGCAACCGCTCGATGCGCAAGGCATGCCCGGCTACGCCAACCTTGACAAGGACCTGCTGGCCAAGCTGGCCGAGACCGACCCAGGCAACCGCTACGCGGTGCCCTATACCTGGGGCACCTTGGGCCTGGGGGTGAATGTCGAGGCGGTGCGCCAGCGCCTGGGCGATGTACCGCTGGATAGCCTCGACCTGCTGTTCAAGCCCGAGTACGCCAGCCGCCTCAAGGCGTGTGGCATTGCCATGCCGGACTCACCACAGGAAGTGATCGGTGTCGCCCTCAACTACCTCGGCAAGGACCCTTACAGCCAAGACAAGGCCGACCTCGCGGCGGCGCAGGACCTGCTCAACCAGCTGCAGCCGTCGATCAGCTACGTCGCCAATGGCCGACAGATCAGTGACCTGGCCAACGGCAGCGTGTGCCTGGCGCTGACCTACAACGGCGACGCGGCCATGGCCGCCGACCAGGCGCGCCGCGCCGGCAAGCCGTTCGAGCTGATCTACCGCATTCCCCGTGAAGGCACGCTGGTGTGGCAGGACAACCTGGTCATCCCCAAGGACGCCCCACACCCGGAAGCTGCCCGGGCGTTCATTGCGTTCATGTTGAAACCTGAGTCGGTGGCTGCGCTCACCAATACGCTGTTCTTTGCCAATGCCAACCAGGCCGCGACGGCTCTGGTCGATGACGCCGTGCGCAATGACCCGGATATCTACCCGCCTGCCGATGTGCGTGAGCGCTTGTATGCCGACCGCAGCATGGCGCTGTCCGACCTGCGTCAGCGCAACCGGCTGTGGACCGCCTTCCGTAGCCGCCAGTGACTGATAAACACAAAGGAGCCCAACCGTGGAACAAGCCCAGAACAACGACCAGGCCATGACCCGTGACAGCCTGTACGGTACTGCAGCGGAAAGTACCTACGCAGGTATTACCAGTTTCTCTCGTCGTCGCTACAGTCGCGACCTGCGTGGAGTGGATGTGGTGGTCAGCGGTGTGCCTTTCGACAACGCCACCAGCAACCGCCCCGGGGCGCGTTTCGGGCCGCGCGCAATCCGTGCCGCCTCGGTGCAGCAGGCCTGGGCGCGCCACTGGCCCTGGGCCTTCGACCCGTTCGACCATCTGGCAGTGATCGACTACGGCGACTGCGCTTTCGATAGTGGCACCCCGCAGTCGGTCCCGGAGAGTATCCAGGCCCATGCCGAGCACATACTTGAAGCCGGTTGCGCCATGCTCACCTTGGGCGGTGACCATTTCATCAGCTACCCGCTGCTCAAGGCCCATGCCCGCCGCCACGGCCCGCTGGCGCTGATCCATTTCGATGCGCACAGCGACACCTGGCCGGACGAAGAGGGCCGCATCGACCATGGCACCATGTTCTGGCATGCCGCCCGCGAGGGCCTGGTCGATCCATCCTGCTCGGTGCAGGTCGGCCTGCGCACCACCAATGACGACAGCCAGGGCTTCGCCATCTTCGATGCCCGGCAGGTTCACCGCCAAGGCACCGAGGCGATCATCGCGGCGATCCGCCAGCGGGTCGGCGACCGGCCGGTGTACCTGACCTTCGACATCGATTGCCTGGACCCAGCCTATGCGCCAGGCACCGGCACCCCGGTATGCGGGGGGTTGAGCACGCTGCAGGCGCTGGAGATCCTCGGCGGCCTGCGCGGTATCAACCTGGTAGGGATGGACTTGGTGGAAGTGGCGCCAGCCTATGACCACGCCGATATCACTGCGCTGGCCGGGGCTACCCTGGCCATGGAGATGCTGTGCCTGTATGCGGCACGGCACAAGGTCGGCGCCGCCCGGTGATCGGCGGGCCTGATGCGCCGTGCCATCAGGCCCATACTGAAACATCAGGAATCGCATTCACACTTTTGCCGCGAACCCTTCGCGCCCTAGGCTATCCAAACCCACATGGCGCGCTTTTTCGTACAGGAGGTGAAGCATGAAACCCAGGGTGCCAGCCTTGTTCTTCGGCTTGACGCTGGGCCTGTCGTTACAGGCTGCGTTTGCGCAGCCATTGCAGCTCGCAGCAGGCAACAACAACCCCTACAACAGCCCGATCCAGCGTGCCAACCCCAACAGTCGCCAGGGCAGCATGCCGGCCACACCGCCCGTTCGCGGCCCGTCCACCCAGCCCATCTACCGTACGCCAAGCCTGGATAACCGCGGCATCGGCAATGGCGACAACCTGCGCCGCCAGCAGCAGGCTCCCAATCTGGAGCCGACGCGGCCAGCGCGTGATAGCCAGCGTGTGCCCTGATCCATCGCCTGAGCCTCAGAAAGGAATCCTGCATGACCCGAATCAACTGGCTGACCACCTTGACCGCTGCTGCGCTGTTGCCACTGCTGGCCCACGCCGCCCCTGAGCAGCAATTTCCCAGCGAAGAGGGCCAACTTACCGTCAGCACCGTGGCGGATGGCCTGCGCAACCCCTGGGCGCTGGCTTTCCTGCCGGGTGGCAAGGACATGCTGGTCACCGAGCGCCCCGGCAATCTTCGGGTGGTAAGCGCCGAGGGCAAGGTCGGCCCACCCATCAGCGGCGTGCCCAAGGTCTGGGCCGAGGGCCAGGGTGGCCTGCTTGACGTGGTGCTGTCGCCTGAGTTTGCCAAGGACCGCACGGTGTACCTGTCGTATGCCGAGGAGGGCAGTGATGGCAAGGCCGGCACGGCAGTGGGTCGTGGCCAGCTGTCCGAGGACCGCGCACGGCTGGAAGACTTCACTGTGATCTTCCGCCAGCAACCTAAGCTCTCCGAAGGCAATCACTTTGGCGCGCGGCTGGTATTCGACCGCGACGGTTTCCTGTTCATTGCCCTGGGCGAGAACAACCAGCGCCCGACAGCGCAGGACCTGGACAAGCTGCAGGGCAAGGTGGTGCGGATCCTGCCGGACGGCGAAGTGCCAAAGGACAACCCCTTCGTCGGCAAGCGGAATGTGCGCCCGGAAATCTGGTCGTTTGGCCATCGTAACCAGCAGGGCGCAGCGCTCAACCCGTGGACCGGCAAACTCTGGACCCATGAACACGGCCCGCGTGGCGGCGACGAGATCAACATCCCGGAGCCAGGCAAGAACTATGGCTGGCCGATCGCTACGCACGGTATCAACTATTCGCTCATGCCAATCCCTGAAGCCAAGGGCAAGCATGTCGACGGCATGGTCGACCCGCACCATGTCTGGGAGAAGTCGCCTGGCATCAGCGGCATGGCGTTCTATGACAGCCCGACTTTCAAGGCCTGGGATCACAACCTGTTCGTCGGCGCGCTGGCGGCTCAGGAATTGATCCGCCTGCAGCTCGACGGTGACAAGATCGTCCACGAAGAACGCTTGCTGGGAGCGTTGAAGGCACGCATTCGTGATGTGCGGGTGGGGCCGGACGGTTACCTGTACATTCTCACCGATGCCAAGGACGGCACACTGCTGAAGGTGGGCCTGAGCGAGGGCTGAAGGCGCTTTTTCCTGCACTGGCCCTTTCGCGGGCAAGCCCGCTCCCACAGGTTCACCACAAGCCTGAGGGGCGGTGCGATCCTTGTGGGAAGGGGCCAGTGCAGACAATAGAGGGCTAACTGCCCAAGCCACCGACTATATGCCCCTCGATCCGCAGTCTCTCTATCTCCAGGCGCTCGCCGAGCAGGGCTTCGCCCATGACCCTGCTCAAGCCCAGGCGGTCACGGCCCTGCAAAGCTGTTTCGAAGCCCTGGAAAGTTGCCATGCTGCCCAGGGCCTGTACCTCTGGGGCCCGGTCGGCCGCGGCAAGACCTGGCTCATGGACCTGTTCCACCGCTGCCTCAGCGTCCCGTCCCGGCGCCAGCACTTTCACCACTTCATGGCCTGGGTCCACCAGCGCCTGTTCCAGCTCAACGGCACTGCCGACCCCTTGAAGGCATTGGCGCGGGAGCTGGCCGGGCAGATCCGTGTGTTGTGCTTCGACGAGCTGTTTGTCAGCGACATCGGCGATGCGATCATTCTCGGCCGGCTGTTTCAAGTGCTGTTCGACCACGGCGTGGCGGTGGTCGCTACCTCCAACCAGCCGCCGCAACAGCTGTACCGCGACGGTTTCAATCGCGAGCGCTTCCTGCCGGCCATCAGCGCCATCGAGCGGCACATGCAAGTGCTGTCGGTGGCCGGCGAGCAGGACCATCGCTTGCATCCCGGCGCACAGTGCCAGCGTTACTGGGTGGCCGAAGCGGGGAGCAAAGGCGGTGCGCTCGAAGCTGTTTTCCTCCAGCTCAGCGCGGGTGAACCCGGTAGCACTGCGCCTTTGTTGATTGGCTCGCGGCAGGTCGAGGTGATCCGGCGCAGCAACCAGGCGGTCTGGTGCCACTTTACCGAACTCTGTGAACGGCCCTTGGCCGCCATGGAGTTCATGGCCTTGTGCGACCAGTTTCCGGCGATCCTGGTCGAGGGTATTCCGGCCTTGGGCGGTGAACAGCGGGCCGGGCGCATTGCCCGCGGCACCGAAGAATGGCGCCGCGCGTGTCGTGGCAGGCGACCGGGAATTGCCGATGCTGTCACCCAGGGATGACGCCGTGCGCCGTTTCATTGCTTTGGTCGACGAATGCTACGATCGGCGTGTGGCCCTGTACCTGGAGGCGCAGGTGCCGCTCGATGCGCTCTACACTCAAGGGTATCTGGCGTTCCCGTACCAACGCACCCTGAGCCGGTTACGGGAGATGCAACTGCAACGCTTCGTCTGAAGGAGCCGAATCATGCAGCCGCTGTCGCATCATCTGCTGACCCAGGCCTACAACAATGGCTGGGCCAACCATCGCCTGTACAAAGCCTGCCTGCAACTGACCCACGACGAGTTCGTCGCCCCCCGTTGCAGTTTCTTCCCGTCGATCAAGGCCACCCTCAACCATCTGCTGACGGTGGACTGGTTCTATCTGGACATGCTCGAGTGCGAACAGCGCGGTGAAACGCCGAACCCTGACGGCGAGCGCTTTTTCGAGCCGGAGCAACCGTTTGCTACCTGTACCGACCTGCATGCCGAGCAGGCCCAGGCCGACCACCGGCTGATCGCCTATTGCAGGCAGTTGCAGGACGATCAGCTGGCGCGCTACGTGAGCATCGTGCGGCCTGGGCGGATCCAGCGCGAACAGCGCTTGCGCCTGCTGGCGCATTTGTTCGAGCACCAGATCCATCACCGTGGGCAGGTGCATGCGATGCTCAGTGACACAGCGGTGCGGCCGCCGCAGCTGGATGAGTTTTTCTGTGAAGAGGAGGCCGACCTGCGCGCCCTGGACTTCGCCGAACTCGGCTGGAGCGAAGCGCAGGTCTGGAAGGGTTAGCGCCCGAGCCACTCCACCAGCGTCCGGTTGAAGCGCCGCGGCTCCTCGATCTGCGGCGCATGCCCCATGCCCTCGAAGATCACCAGCTCGCCTTGTGGAATCAGCTTGGCCACGTGCGGCCCGAGTTCCTTGTACTTGCCCAGCTTGGCCTTTACTTCAGGCGGGGCGATGTCGCTGCCGATCGCCGTGGTGTCCTGGTCGCCGATCAGCAGCAGGGTCGGCATCTTCAGGTCCTTGAACTCGTGATACACCGGCTGGGTGAAGATCATGTCGTAGATCAGCGCCGAGTTCCACGCCACCGCCTCATGCCCCGGCCCCTTGTTAAGGCCCGCCAGCATCTGTACCCAGCGCTCGTATTCAGGCTTCCAGCGCCCCGCGTAGTAGGTCTTGCGTTCATACTCGCGCACGCCTTCGGCATCGAGCTTGAGCTCGCGGGCATACCACTGGTCCACCGTGCGGTAGGGCACCCCGAGTGCTTTCCAGTCCTCGAGGCCGATCGGGTTGACCATCGCCAGGCGCTCGACCTGCTGCGGGTACATCAGCGCATAGCGAGTGGCGAGCATGCCGCCGGTGGAGTGGCCGAGCACGATGGCCTGCTTGACGCCCAGTTGTTCGAGCAGGGCATGGGTGTTCACTGCCAGCTGCTGGAAACTGTACTGGTACTGCGCCGGCTTGCTTGAAGTGCAGAAGCCGATCTGGTCTGGCGCGATGACCCGGTAGCCAGCCTGGCTCAAGGCGTCGATGGTGGTCTCCCAGGTGGCGGCGCAGAAGTTCTTGCCGTGCATCAGCACCACGCTGCGGCCATTGACCTGGCCCTGTGCTGGCACATCCATGTAGCCCATCTGCAGGTGCTGGCCCTGGGACTGGAAGTCGAAATGCCGGAGGGGGTGGGGGTAGCTGAAGCCTTCGAGCTGTTTGCCGTAGGTGGGCGATTCGGCAGCGATGGCCGGGGCGCCGACGAGGCAGGCCAGGGCCAGGGCGGTTGCGCGCAGCATTGGGGCACTCCGTGTAGGACCATGTAGGAATTGGCGACTTTAGCAGTCAGTGGACCACCTTAAACGTTAAAGGTGTTACCAGGCATGAAACCAGCCCAGGGTAATCATCGCCACGACGATATAGCGCCCGCCCTTGGCCAGGGTCACCAGCAGCAGAAAACGCCAGAATGGTTCACGCATGACGCCGGCAATCAGCGTCAGCGGATCGCCGATCACGGGCATCCAGCTCAGCAGCAGCGACCATTGCCCCCAACGCTGGTAACGCCGCTGCGCCCGTTGCAGCTGGCTGGCGCTGAACGGGAACCAGCGCCGGTCGCGCAGGTGCTCGATGGCCCGGCCTAGCAGCCAGTTGACCAGCGAACCGAGCACATTGCCCAAGGTGGCTACCAGCAGCAAGGTCACCCAGGCGTCGGGCTCACGCAGCAACAAGCCGACCAGCACTGCCTCCGATTGCAGCGGCAGCAGGGTGGCGGCACCGAAGGCGCTGAGAAACAGCGCCCAAAGGCTCAGCATCAGTAGCTGGCAACCACGGTGTCCTGGCCATCCTGGGTCACGCCGATGACCTGGTAGGCATCCTTGTGGTCACCCATTTCCATGCCGGGCGACCCCATGGGCATGCCTGGCACGGCCAGGCCCTTGAGATCATTGCGCTGGGCCAGCAGGCGCACCTGTTCGGCGGGCACATGGCCTTCGACGAACTTGCCCTCGATCACCCCGGTGTGGCACGACGCCAGGCGCGGCGCCACGCCCAGGCGCTGTTTGACGGCGCTCATGTTCGGCTCGACATGGTCGTTGACGGTGAAGCCGTTGTCGCGCAGGTGGCTGATCCAGGCCTTGCAGCAGCCGCAGTTGGGGTCGCGATAGACATCGATGGTTTCGGCTGCCTGAGCAAGCCCGGTGATGGCCAGCAGGCCGAAGGTGATCAGGTGTTTACGCAGCATGGTGGAACATCTCCTTAGAAACGCAGGCGTATGCCTGCCACCAGACGGGTCTGGCCGAGGTCTTCGCTGTCTTCACGGGCCTGGTCGGCGCGGTTGCCGTGCAGGCGCTCGAAGCTTACCCCGACATAGGGCGCGAAGCCCCGGCTGATTTCGTAGCGCAGGCGCAGGCCGACCTCGCTGTCGGCAAGCCCGGCGCCCTGTTCGTGGCCGGTATCGTTGCGGCCGTAGAAGTTGGCTTCCAGGTTCGGCTCGAGGATCCAGCGGTTGGTCAGCAGGATAGCGTAAGCAGCTTCCAGGCGCAGCGCGCTCTGTTGTCGCTCACCGGCATAGGCGGTGGCTTCCAGCTCCAGGCCATACAGCGGGGTGCCCTGGATGCCGAAGGCGGCCCAGGTTTGCCCGCTGGCCGGCTTGAGGTCCTGGCGCAGGCCGCCGACCAACTCCCACCAGGGGCTGATCGCGTGGCCCCACAGCGCCTGCAACTCTGCCTTATGGGTATTGCCTTGTTGCCGTTCGCCCTCGGTGCGTAGCCACAGGCGGTCGATGTCGCCACCGACCCAGGCCGTGGCGTTCCACTTGAGGGCGTTGCTGCTTTCGAAGTCCTGGTATTCCAGCTGATCGACGATCACCGCCCAGTTGACGGCGCGGTCATGCACCTGATGGCCAGGCAGGGGCGGGAAGGCGGCCTGGCGGTCGGCGTCGGTCAGCACGGGGAGCGGTGTGCGGGGTTGGCTTGGGGCTGTGCCGTGGTTCATTTGACTGTGGTCCATCGGCATGACGCCATGTTCCATGTGCTCCATGCTGGCGGCCGGGGCCCGTTCGCTGGCCAGCAGCGCGGCCAGGGCGACGCCCGTGACCAGGCGCCGGTTGCTGATCTCATTCATCGACCCGTACCTCGCGGAACATGCCGGTCTCCATGTGGTAGAGCAGGTGGCAGTGGTAGGCCCAGCGGCCCAGGGCGTCGGCAGTTACGCGGTAGCTGCGGCGGCTGCCGGGCGGGATGTCGACGGTGTGCTTGCGCACCAGGAAGCGCCCGTGTTCATCCTCCAGATCGCTCCACATGCCGTGCAGGTGGATGGGGTGGGTCATCATCGTGTCGTTGACCAGGGTGATGCGCACCCGCTCGCCGTAGGCCAGGCGCAACGGCGCGGCATCGCTGAACTTGACCCCGTCGAACGACCAGGCGAAGCGCTCCATGTGCCCTGTCAGGTGCAGTTCGATATCCCGTGAAGGTTCGCGGCCGTCCGGGTCAGGGTAGGGGCTGCGCAGGTCGGCATAGGTCAGCACCCGGCGGCCGTTGTCACGCAGGCCGATGCCAGGGTCGGCCAGGTTGGCGCGCGGGGCCATGGTCTGCATGTCCACCAACGGGTTACCGGCCTCGCTGGTGGGGTGGCCTTGCATGCCGCTCATGCTGGCGTGGTCCATGCCGGCCATGTTGCCGTGATGCATCGCAGCCATGTTGCCGTGGCCCATGTCGGCCATGCTCAGCACGGGGCGCGGGTCAGGCGCGGGCACCGCTGCCTGCAGACCGTTGGCACGTGCCAGGGTACCGCGGGCGTAACCGCTGCGGTCCATGCTCTGGGCGAACAGGGTGTAGGCGGGCAGGTCGCCGACGGTCACCAGCACGTCGTAGGTTTCGGCCACCGCGATGCGCAGCTCGTCCACGGTCACCGGCGTCACCGGCAGGCCGTCGGCGGCGATCACCGTCAGCGTGAGGCCCGGAATGCGGAAATCGAAATAGGTCATGGCCGACGCATTGATCAGGCGCAGGCGCACGGTTTCGCCGGGCTGGAACAGGCAGGTGAAGTTGCCGTCCGGGGGTTGGCCGTTGAGCAGGTAGGTGTAGCTGGCGGCGCTGATGTCGGCCAGATCGGTCGGGCTCATGCGCATGCGCGCCCAGGCCAGGCGTTCGTCGACGGTAGCGCCCCAACCGTTGTCGGCAACATCGGTGACAAAGTCGCCGAGTGTGCGCTTGTGGTAGTTGAAGGCGTCGGACTGTTTCTTCAGGGTTGCCAGCAACGCTTCGGGTGGTTGGTCGGACCAGTCGCTGAACAGCAGCACATGGTCGCGCTGGTAGGCATGCGGCTCGGGCTCGCGGGGTTCGATGACGATCGCGCCATACACCCCAGCCTGTTCCTGCAGGCCGGAATGGCTGTGGTACCAGTAGGTGCCGCTCTGACGCAGGGTGAACCGGTACAGGTAATCGCCACCCGGCGCGATGCCGGCGAAGCTCAGCCCCGGTACGCCATCCATGTTGGCCGGCAGGAGGATGCCGTGCCAGTGGATCGAGGTGTCCTGGTCGAGGCGGTTGCGCACGCGCAGGGTCACCGTGTCGCCTTCGCGCCAGCGCAGCAGCGGGCCGGGCAGGCTGCCATTGATGGTCAGCGCGGTGCGTGGCCGGCCAGTGATATTGACCGGCGTCTGGCCAATGAACAGCTCGAAGTGCTGGCCGGCCAGTTCGCGGCCATCGCTGGCCTGGGCCAGCGGCCGCCACAGGCCCAGGCCGGCCAGTGTGGTGGCAGCGCCCAGGCCTTTGACGAAGGTGCGGCGGGTAGGGTTGCGCAACATGGCGTGGTCTCGTGCGGGGGAGACACGATCCTCGCCGGTTGCGCCTGTCAGCTGGCTGAGGCGCAGGTTACAGCCTTGTCAGGCAGCCTGTTCGGCATCGCCCAGGTCGCGCATCAGCAGGCCGTACTCCAGCGCAACCTGCTCGGGAATCGGCAGGTACACCACATGGCCGTCGCCGGGCGCAACATCGATGGCGTGCTGTTGGCGGTCGAACAGGCGGTGCAGGTCGAAGTGGTAGTTGCCACGCGGGGTCATCAACTCCAGGTGGTCACCCAAAGCGAAGCGGTTCTTGACCTTGACCTCGGCCAGGCCATCGACGCGCAAGCCCGTCAGCTCGCCGACGAACTGCTGGCGCTCAGACAGCGAGTTGCCGCGCAGGTAGTTCTGGTATTCGTCGTGTACATGGCGGCGCAGGAAGCCTTCGGTATAGCCGCGCTGGGCCAGCGATTCGAGGTTGTCCATCAAGGCCATGTCGAACGGCCTACCGGCTGCCGCGTCGTCGATGGCCTTGCGGTAGGACTGCACGGCCCGGGCGCAGTAGAAGTGACTCTTGGTCCGCCCTTCGATCTTCAGCGAGTGCACACCCATGGCCGCCAGGCGCTCGACGTGCTGGATGGCGCGCAGGTCCTTGGCATTCATGATGTAGGTGCCATGCTCGTCCTCGAAGGTGGGCATCTCGCTGCCTGGGCGATTGCTCTCCTGCAACAGGAACACCTGCTGGGTGGGCGCGCCCAGGCCCAGGGTCGGCTCGACCTCTCGGACGATGTCGCCGGTGGCGTTTTCCGTGGCTGGGGTGGCCTGGTATTTCCAGCGGCAGGCATTGGTGCAAGTGCCCTGGTTGGCATCGCGCTTGTTCAGGTAACCGGACAGCAGGCAGCGACCGGAGTAGGCCATGCACAGTGCGCCGTGGACGAACACTTCCAACTCCATGGCCGGTACCTGCTGGCGGATTTCCTCGATCTCCTCCAGCGACAGTTCACGCGACAGGATCACCCGGCTCAGGCCCATCTGCTGCCAGAACTGCACGCTGGCCCAGTTGACCGTATTGGCCTGCACCGACAGGTGCACCGGCATCTGCGGAAAATGCTGGCGCACCAGCATGATCAGCCCGGGGTCGGACATGATCAGCGCATCGGGCGCCATCTCGATCACCGGTGCCAGGTCCTTGAGGAAGGTCTTCAACTTGGCATTGTGCGGCGCGATGTTGACCACCACGTAGAAACGCTTGCCCTGGGCATGCGCTTCGTTGATGCCCAGCGCCAGGTTGGCGTGGTCGAATTCGTTGTTGCGCACCCTCAGGCTGTAACGCGGCTGGCCGGCGTAGACCGCATCGGCACCGTAGGCGAAGGCATAGCGCATGGTCTTGAGGCTGCCGGCGGGGGCAAGTAGTTCGGGCTTGGCAGGTAGGGTCATGGGCGCACCGGGGCAAAGGCGCGGATGCTAGCGGCTGGCCGGGGCCGTGGTATTGATTTGAATCAACGGCAGGGTGGCACTTTTGCCCAGGCGGTGTGCACTAATGACCATGACCCCTGAGGAGTTGCCATGAACCAAGACGCCCTGCAGAACAAAGCCCTGGCCGTACTCCTGACCCTGGTGACCATCGCCTTCGTGTGGATCCTGCTGCCGTATTACGGCGCCATCTTCTGGGCCGTGATTCTCGGCATCCTGTTCGCACCGTTGCAGCGTCACCTGCTGATCCGCTTCGGCCGCCGACGCAATCTGGCGGCGGCCTGTACCGTGCTGGTGTGCCTGCTGGTGGCCGTGCTGCCAGTGATCATCACCAGCGCCTTGCTGGTGCAGGAAGGCGCCACCCTGTACCAGCGAATCGAGAGTGGGCAGCTGGACATCGCCGGCTACGTCGAGCGCGGCAAGGACATGCTCCCGGCCTTTGCCCAACACGGTCTGGATCGCATGGGCATGGGCAACCTGGACGGGCTGCGTGACAAGATCACCAAATGGGCCACCCAGGGCAGCCAGGTGCTGGCCAGCCAGGCATTCAACTTTGGCCAGGGCACCTTCGAGTTTGTGGTGAGCTTCGGCATCATGATGTACCTGTTGTTCTTCTTCCTGCGCGAGGGGGCCGACGTGGCGCGCCGGGTGCGCCTGGCCGTGCCGTTGCCGGAACACCAGAAGCGCCGGCTGCAGTTGAAGTTCAACCGGGTGGTAAGGGCTACGGTCAAGGGCAATGTGCTGGTGGCCATCACCCAGGGTGCGCTGGGTGGTTTGATCTTCTGGGTGCTGGATATCCCCAGTGCGTTGGTCTGGGCAGTACTGATGGCATTCCTGTCGCTATTGCCAGCGGTCGGCGCGGGGATTGTCTGGGCGCCGGTGGCAGCCTACTTCCTGTTGACTGGGGCGATTCTGCCAGGGTTGATCCTGACCGCGTTCGGCGTGCTGGTGATCGGCCTGGTGGACAATCTGCTGCGGCCGATCCTGGTGGGCAAGGACACGCGGATGCCCGATTACCTGATCCTGGTGTCCACCCTGGGCGGGCTCGCGGTATTCGGGCTCAACGGCTTCGTGATCGGGCCGTTGATTGCGGCGTTGTTCGTTTCCAGCTGGGCGATCTTCGCTGCGGCCAAGCCGCAGGTGCAGTTACCGTCCTGAGACGGTATCAGCGGAAGCTGAACGAAACCCCGGCATACACGCCGAAGCCTTCGCCCGGTGTCGAGCGGGCAACGTCCTTGCCGGCATCGTTGTACCCCGGCGTCACGGTCGCCGCGTAGCGTTGGTTGGTCAGGTTGCGCAGGTCCAGCCAGGTCTGCCAGTCCTGCTTCGGCGAATCCCAGCCCAGGCGAGCGCCGAACAAGGCGTAGGCGTCGGCGTGGTAGCTGTTGGCGTAGTCGACTTGGACTTTCGACGCCATCTGCGTGTTGACCCCGGCGTAGAACCCGCTCGGCCAGTCGTAGCGCAGTTCCGCCTGGTAGTAGTGCATGGGGATGCCAGGTAGGCGGTTGTCGCCGAATTTGTCGTCGTCGCGGTAGTGGAAGTCGCTGAAGGTGTAGGCCTGGCGCAGGCTCAGCTTGCCCGTGCCGGGTTGCTCCCAGAGGAGGCTGTCCAGGCCGGCTTCGACGCCTTGGTGTACGGTGGGGCTGGCGTTGTATTCGCCAGTGATGCCTGGGGCCAGCTCCACTGCCAGCAGTTCGTGACGCACCTGGGCGTAGTACCAGGCCAGGTCCCAGCGGCCGAGCAGTGATTCACCGCGGGCGCCGAGCTCCAGCGTGGTTGCGGTCTGGTTCTGCATCTCGATGGGCTGGAACTTGGTCGGTGCGCTCCAGATCAGCGACCATGGGTGAGGCGGTTCGACCGAGCGGCTGAGATTGCCGTAAACCTGCAGGTCCGGGCGAATGTCGTAACGCAGGCCCACACGCGGGGCATAGTCCCAGTCATGCTGGCTGACTTTGCCGCCATCGGCGGGGTAAGTCACATCGCTTTCACGTCGGGTATAGATCACCGCAAGTCCCGTGGTCAGCCACAGGTTGGGGACCAGTTCCAGATCATTGCCAAGGTGCAGCACGGTGTCCGAACCCTGGTAGGTGAAGTCACGCGTGCGCGCGCCGACCACGTCATTGACCCGGGAGAACTGCGAGGCGCCACTGTTGGGCAGGTGCTTGGTGGTGCGCCAGCCAACGGTGGTCTTGCTCTCATGGCCAAGCAGGGTGTCACGCCGGAAGTAGTTCAGCGTGCCACTGACATCGGTGTAGGCCACCTTCAGGCGCATGGCGCCCTCGCGCAGGTCCATCGGGTAGTCGTGATAGACCAGCCCGGCCTCCAGCCGCGAATCGTCGTCGAGGAAGAAGGTGGTCTTGTTGCCCACCCAGGTGCTGCCCGGTTGCGGGCGGCTGTCGTTGCGCGACAGATAGCCTGGGTTGGCAGCGCGAGGGTCATGTCTGATCTGGTCCTTGGTCAGGCGCCCGGCCAGTTCGTTTTCGGTTTCCCGGTAGCGCAGGTAGAAGCGCGTTTCCAGGTTCGGGTTGAAGCGGTAGCCGACATTGGCGGCAATGCCTTTCGAGCTGCCGCTGCTGTGGTCCTGATAGCCGTCGTACTCCGAGTCGGTCAGGGCCACGTAATAATCGAGGTTGCCCAGTACTTGCCCGGAACTGATCTGCCGGTGCTGGTAGCCTCGGCTGCCGACCTCGTATCGCACCTGCAGCGGCGCGGCGTCGTAACCGGTATGGGTCACATAGTTGACGGCCCCGCCCAGGGCCAGCGAGCCTTGATCGAAACCGTTGGCCCCGCGCAGTACTTCGGCACGGCTCAGCCACAGGGGTTCGAACAGCTCGTAGGGCGTACCGCCCGGGCCTGTCAGCGGCAGGCCGTCGAACATCGTGTAGACCCCGGAGCCATGGGCTCCAGGCGCACGGTTGATGCCCGAGCCGCGGATCGACAACTTGATGCCATCGTTACCCGCGGACTGGGCGAACACGCCAGGTTGATAGGCCAGCACGTCCTGATTGCTGGCCACCCGTCCTTGCCCCACCTTGTCCATGTCGACCAGGTTGCTGGCGCCTGGGATCTCACGCAGACGCTCGGCGGCAGTCTCCAGTTCGGTCTGTTGCCGATCATCGATCAGTACTTGGTCGAGTTCGATATTGCCAGCGGCCTGGGCGGCGCTGGTGACCAGCAGGGCCAGCAGCGAAAGGGGGAGGGTGGGGCGCATTTCAGGGGTTCCAGATCGATAAGCGGGATTCTGACGCTGCAAGTGTCAGACGAAGCACAGCTTTCGTTGTGTAACCTTTGAAAAAGAAAAACCCCGCCGAGGCGGGGTTTTGCGTATTGCCGAGTGATCAGCCCAGCAGTTGCAGGCCGGCGTGCTGGACCATGTCCAACAGAGGCTGCGGGTATACACCGAGGACGAAGGCGAGGATGGCGATGGCCAGCAGCATCACGCCACCTGTGCGCTGTTCCCACTTCAGCGGGGCGTCGTGGCGACGCAGGTTGGGCTCGACCAGGTACAGGGTGACCATGACGCGCAGATAGTAGTAGACACCGATGGCGCTACCGATCACCAGCGCACCGACCAGCCACCACAGCTGCGATTCAACGCCGGTGGCGATGATGTAGAACTTGCCGATGAAGCCAGCGGTCAGCGGGATACCCGCCAGCGACAGCATCATCACGGTCAGCACCGCGGTCAGGTACGGGCGGCGCCAGAACAGGCCGCGGTACTCGTACAGGGCGTCGGCGTCACGGCCGGCGTAAGGCGACGACATCAAGGTGATGACACCGAAGGCACCGAGGCTGGTGATCACGTAGGTGACCAGGTACACGCCCATGGCTTCCAGGGCCAGGCCCTTGCTGGCGACCAGGGCGATGACCAGGTAGCCGAAGTGGGCGATGGACGAGTAACCGAGCAGGCGCTTGAGGTTGCTCTGGGTCAGTGCCAGCAGGTTACCGATCAGGATCGACGCTACCGCGATCACGGCCAGGACGGTGCTCAGCACGCCGCTGCTAGCAGCAGGGGAGAGCATGAACAGACGCACGACCACGGCGAATACCGCAACCTTGCTGGCGGTGGCGAGGAACGCGGCGACCGGCGCCGGGGCGCCTTCGTACACGTCCGGGGTCCACAGGTGGAACGGTACCAGCGACAGCTTGAAGGCCAGGCCGACCAGCATCATGCCCAGGCCCAGCTGCGCCAGCAGGCTTGGCATGCTGGTGGCGGCCAGGGCCTTGCCCAGCTGGTCGAAGGTCAGGCTGCCAGCGTCGGCGTACAGCAGGGCCATGCCGAACAGCAGGAAGGCGGAGCCTGCGGCCGACAGCACCATGTACTTGATGCCAGCTTCCAGCGAACGCTTGTTGAAGAAGGCGTATGCCACCAGGCCATAGACCGGTACCGACAGCAGCTCCAGGCCGATGAACAGGCCGGCCAGGTGGTTGGCGCTGACCAGCACCAGGCCACCGAGGGCAGACATCAGCAGCAGCAGGTACAGCTCTTCACGGTTGCCCGGGAACCCCTTGGAGCCTTCGCCGAGGTAGGCGTGGGCGAGGGTGACGCAAGCCAGCGTGGCCACCAGGATGATCGCCATGTACAGGCAGGCGAACTTGTCGATGGTGACCAGCGAGGTCACCGCCAAGGGCGCGACTTTCAGTGCCGGCAGGATCGACAGCAGGGCCAGGTTCAGGCCCACGGTAGACAGCAGGAAGGTCTGCGAGTGGTTGCGCTTCCAGGCGATCGCCAGCATCACCACCACGGTGGTGATGGTGGTGATCAGCATCGGCGCCAATGCGATGAAGTGTTGAGTGGTGAATTCCATAGCGCTCTTACCGGGCCGAAGCGAGTTGAGTGAAAGCGGAACCGAGCCACTGCTGCACGCCGGACATGGTGGCGGCAGAGGTATCGAGGAACGGCTGCGGATACACGCCCAGCAGGATCAGCAGTACCGCCAGGCCCAGCACCATGACCAGCTCGCGACCGTCCATGCCGGCCAGCACGGTGTCGGCCTTGGCCGGGCCGAAGTAGGCGCGGTGGATCATGATCAGCGAGTACACCGAACCGAATACCAGGCCGGTGGTGGCGATCACGGTGATCCACGGTACATGCACGAAGCTGCCGATCAGGATCAGGAACTCGCCGACGAAGTTACCGGTACCTGGCAGGCCCAGCGACGCGGCGGCGAAGAACAGGCTGATGGCTGGCAGGTAGGCAATGCGGTGCCACAGGCCGCCCATCTGGCGCATGTCACGGGTGTGCAGGCGCTCGTACAGCTGGCCGGACAGGATGAACAGCGCGGCAGCCGACAGGCCGTGGGCCAGCATCTGGATCACCGCGCCTTGCAGGGCCTGCTGGCTGCCGGAGTAGATACCGATCAGCACGAAGCCCATGTGCGAAACGCTGGAGAAGGCGATCAGGCGCTTGATGTCGGTCTGCGCGAAGGCCAGGAAGGCACCGTAGAAGATACCGATCAGGCCCAGGGTCATGGCGATCGGCGCAAACTCGGCCGAGGCGTTCGGGAACAGCGGCAGGGCGAAGCGCAGCAGGCCATAGGCCGCGGTCTTCAGCAAGATACCGGCCAGGTCTACGGAACCTGCGGTCGGCGCCTGGGCGTGAGCGTCAGGCAGCCAGGAGTGGAACGGCACCACCGGCAGCTTCACCGCGAAGGCGATGAAGAAGCCCAGCATCAGCAGGTACTCGGTACCGGCCGGCAGCTCGGCCTTGAGCAGGTCGCTGTAGTTGAAGGTGATCACGCCGGTGTTGCTGTAGTTGACCAGCACCAGGCCCAGGATCGCCACCAGCATGATCAGGCCACTGGCCTGGGTGAAGATGAAGAACTTGGTCGCCGCGTAGATCCGGGTCTTCTTGCCATCTGCCGAGCTGTGACCCCAGAGCGCGATGAGGAAGTACATCGGCACCAGCATCATTTCCCAGAAGAAGAAGAACAGGAACAGGTCCAGGGCCAGGAACACACCGACCACGCCGCCGAGGATCCACATCAGGTTGAGGTGGAAGAAGCCGACGTGGCGCTGGATCTCTTTCCAGGAGCACAGTACCGACAGCACACCGAGCAGGCCGGTGAGCAGGATCATCAGCAGCGACAGGCCATCGAGGGCCAGGTGGATACTGATGCCGAAGCGCTGGATCCACTGGACTTTGTATTCCAGGGCCCAGGCAGGCTCGCCACCCGGGGCGGGCGCCAGGGTGTAGTCGCCGTTGGCCCACAGGTACAGGCCGATGCCGAGCAGCAGGGACATGGTCAGCAGCGCGATCCAGCGCGGCAGGGTGGCGCCGAAGCGCTCACCCAGCCAGCACAGGAGGCCGCCGATGAAGGGGATCAGGATCAGCCAAGGCAAAATCATGACGGGTTGGTTTCCTTTCGCAGAGTCGCAAGGTTCGCAAAGTTCATGGTCATACCGCTGCCACTACCACAGCGCCGAGTACCAGCACTGCACCAACGGCGATCGAAGCGGTGTACCAGCGCAGCTGGCCGGTCTCGGTCTTGCTCATGGCGACGTTACCGCCGCGAGCCAGGCGCGGGATCAGGCCTATGCTGCGGTCAACCGGATCCTTGCGCAGGACGTGGCTGATCAGCAGGTAAGGTTTGACGAACAGCTTGTCGTAGATCCAGTCGAAGCCCCAGGCAGCGAACCACCAGGCCGACAGCACCCGACCGATGCCGCTGTTGGCGACCGCGCTGACGAAGCTGCGCTTGCCCAGGAACAGCAGGGCCGACAGCAGGATGCCGGCGATGGCGATGGCACCCGAGGTGATCTCCAGCGCGTGCTTGGCTTCGCCACCGGCATGGCCGGCGCTTTCTGGCAGTACACCGGCCAGCGGCGGGGTGATCCAGGCGCCGACGAAGGTCGACAGCACGATCAGCACGCCCAGCGGCAACCAGTGGCTGATGCCGTGGCCAGCGTGGGCTTCGGTCTTGGCTTCACCGTGGAAGGCGATGAAGATCAGGCGGAAGGTATACAGCGAGGTCATGAACGCACCGACCAGGCCGGCGTACAGCAGGCCGGTGTTACCGCTGGCGAAGGCTTCCCAGAGGATCTCGTCCTTGGAGTAGAAGCCCACGGTCACGATCGGCAAGGCTGCCAGGGCAGCGCCACCGACCACGAAGCTGGCATAGGCCAGTGGCAGCTTCTTCCACAGGCCGCCCATCTTGAAGATGTTCTGCTCGTGGTGGCAGGCAACGATTACCGCACCGGAGGCCAGGAACAGCAGGGCCTTGAAGAAGGCGTGGGTCATCAGGTGGAAGATCGCCGCGTCCCAGGCGCCCACGCCCAGGGCGAGGAACATGTAGCCGATCTGGCTCATGGTCGAGTAGGCGAGGATACGCTTGATGTCGGTTTGCACCAGCGCGGCGAAGCCGGCCAGTACCAGGGTCACGCCACCTACCACGCCTACCAGGTGCAGGATGTCCGGCGCCAGCAGGAACAGACCGTTGGTACGGGCGATCAGGTACACGCCCGCGGTCACCATGGTTGCCGCGTGGATCAGTGCCGAAACCGGGGTCGGGCCCGCCATCGCGTCGGCCAGCCAGGTCTGCAGCGGCAGCTGGGCCGATTTACCGACCGCGCCACCCAGCAGCATCAGGGTCGCCAGGACCATCCAGGTGTCGCCAGCCTGGAATTTCTGCGGTGCCAGCACCAGCAGTTCCTGCACGTTCAGGGTACCCAGCTGGGCGAACAGGATGAACAGGCCGATGGCCATGAACACGTCGCCGATACGGGTGACGATGAACGCCTTGAGTGCCGCATTACCGTTGTTGCGGTTGCTGTAGTAGAAACCGATCAACAGGTACGAGCACAGGCCCACGCCTTCCCAGCCGAAGTAGATGAACAGCAGGTTATCGCCGAGGATCAGGAACAGCATGCTGGCGATGAACAGGTTGGTGTACGAGAAGAAGCGCGAGTAGCCGGCTTCGCCACGCATGTACCAGGAGGCGAACAGGTGGATCAGGAAGCCGACACCGGTGACCACGCCGAGCATGGTGACCGACAGGCCGTCCAGGTACAGGGTGAAGTTCGGCGCGAAGCCGTCCACCGACATCCACTGCCAGAGCAGCTGGCTGTAGGCGCCACCCTCAGGCGGGGCGACGTTGAACTGCCAGATGACGTAGGCGGCGGTGGCGGCCGACAGGCCCACCGAGCCGACGCCGATCAGGGCGGACAGGTTCTCCGAGAACCGCCCGCGCGAGAACGACAGCAGCAGGAAGCCGACTAAGGGGAAGACGAAAGTCAGGAAGAGAAGGTTCATCCGCGCATCTCACTGGCAGCATCGATGTCGAGAGTGTGGAAGCGGCGATACAGCTGCAGCAGGATCGCCAGGCCAATGCTGGCCTCGGCGGCTGCCAGGCTGATCACCAGAATGAACATCACCTGGCCGTCGGGCTGGACCCAACGGGCACCGGCGACGATGAACGCCAGGGCAGAGGCGTTCATCATGACTTCCAGGCTCATGAGCACGAAGAGGATGTTGCGGCGGACCATCAGGCCAACCAGACCTAAGCAGAACAGGATGCCGGCGACTGCCAGACCATGTTCGAGAGGGATAGCACCCATGATTTACTCCTTCGCCTCGTTGCGGCCCAGGTGGAAGGCGGTGACGGCAGCAGCGAGCAGCAGCATCGAGGCCAGTTCGACCACCAGCAGGTACGGGCCGAACAGGCTGATACCCACTTCTTTCGCGCCGACGGTGGTACCGCTGATGGCCGCGCCGCTCGGCGCGACGAACAGCACGTACAGCAGCTCCAGCAGCAGCAGGGCGGCCAGGATCACCGGCCCGGCCCAGATGCCGGGCTTGAGCCAGCCCCGTTCCTGGGCGACCGAAGCTGGCCCGAGGTTGAGCATCATCACCACGAAGACGAACAGCACCATGATGGCGCCGGCGTAGGCGATCACTTCCAGGGCGCCGGCAAACGGCGCGCCCAAGGCGAAGAAGATCATCGCGACGGAGATCAGCGAGATGATCAGGTAAAGCAGGGCGTGCACGGGGTTGGTGCCCGTCACCACCCGGAGGGTGGAGACCACGGCGATCCCGGATGCGAAGTAGAAAGCGAATTCCATCTTTCTGTCCTTATGGGAGCAAGCTCTTCACGTTGATCGGCTCGGCTTCGTTCTGCGCAGCGCCCTTCGGCTTGCCAGCGATCGCCATACCCGCAACACGGTAGAAGTTGTAGTCAGGGTTCTTGCCGGGGCCGGAGATCAGCAGATCTTCTTTCTCGTACACCAGGTCCTGACGCTTGAACTCGGCCATTTCGAAATCCGGAGTCAGCTGGATCGCGGTGGTCGGGCACGCTTCTTCACACAGGCCACAGAAGATGCAGCGCGAGAAGTTGATGCGGAAGAACTCCGGGTACCAGCGGCCGTCCTCGGTCTCGGCCTTCTGCAGCGAAATGCAGCCGACCGGGCAGGCCACCGCGCAGAGGTTGCACGCTACGCAGCGCTCCTCGCCATCGGGGTCGCGGGTGAGGACGATGCGGCCGCGGTAGCGCGGCGGCAGGTACACGGGTTCTTCGGGGTACTGCAGGGTGTCGCGCTTGCGGAACCCGTGGGAGAACACCATTGCCAGGCTGCGCAGCTGGGTGCCGGTGCCCTTAACGATGTCGCCGATATACTTGAACATGGGTCAAATCCTCACTGGGCCGCGACGGCTGGCGTGTTGTAGAGCACGATCGCAGCGGTCACCAGCAAATTGATCAGGGTCAGCGGCAGGCAGAACTTCCAGCTGAAGTCCATCACCTGGTCATAGCGTGGGCGCGGGATCGAAGCGCGCAGCAGGATGAACAGCATGATGAAGAACGCAGTCTTCAGGGCGAACCACAGGAACGACAGTTGCGGCAGGATGCCGAACGGGCCGTGCCAGCCGCCGAAGAACAGGGTCACCAGCAGCGCCGAGATGAGGATGATGCCGATGTACTCACCGACGAAGAACATGCCCCATTTCATGCCGGCATACTCGATGTGGTAGCCGTCGGCCAGTTCCTGTTCCGCTTCCGGCTGGTCGAACGGGTGACGGTGGGTCACGGCGACGCCAGCGATGAAGAAGGTGCAGAAGCCGAAGAACTGCGGAATGATGAACCACAGGTTCTGAGCCTGGTATTCAACGATGTCGCGCATGTTGAACGAGCCCACCTGCACCACCACGCCCATCAGCGCCAGGCCCAGGAACACCTCGTACGACACGGTCTGTGCCGAGGCACGCAAGCTGCCCAGCAGGGCGTACTTGTTGTTCGACGACCAGCCGGCGAACAGCACCGCGTAGACCGACAGGCCGGCCATGGCGAAGAAGAACAGCAGGCCGATGTTCAGGTCGGCGACGCCCCACAGCGGGGTGATCGGGATCACGCAGAAGGCGATCAGCAGGGCGCTCATGGCCACCACTGGCGCCAGGGTGAAGATCATGCGATCGACGAAGGGCGGGTTCCAGTCTTCCTTGAAGAACATCTTCAGCATGTCGGCAGCGATCTGGAACATGCCGAACGGGCCGACACGGTTCGGACCGTAACGGTCCTGCCACCAGCCCAGCAGGCGGCGCTCGACGAAGCTGAGCAGCGCGCCGCACACCACCACCGCGAGCAGGACCACGATAGCCCGGACCACGGTGAGGATCACATCGATCACTTCGGGGGTGAACCAGCTCATTGTGCTGCCTCCTGCAGACCTTCGACGGATGCACCGAAGATGGCCGGCGGGATGCCGGCCAGGCCTTTGGGCAGGGCAACCAGGCCAGCGCCCAGTTCTTCATTGATGCGCAGCGGCAGGCGCAGAGCCACGCCTGCGACGTTCAGGCTCAGCAGGGCGCCGTCGTTGACCCCCAGGCGGTCGGCTTCGGACTTGGCCAGCGCCACGTAGGCGGACGGGATGCGCTCTTGCACCGGGGCTGCGCGCGAAGAACTCTCTTCGCTGCCGAACAGATGGAAGAACGGTACCGCAGTCCAGGTCCCACGGGCCGGGTTGAACGCGCCAGGGATGGCGGTGAACCAGTTCAGGCGATCGCCTTGCGATTCGATCAGGCGCACGCCCGGGTCACCGGCACGCAGGTGGCCGCCGACCTCGTCCTGAAACTTGTTCCAGGCTTGCGGCGAGTTCCAGCCTGGCGACCAGGCGAACGGCACCTGCTGACGCGGTTCGGCCGAACCCGAATAGCCTTCCATGGAGAAGGCGAACGCGGTGTCCTTGTCCTGCGGGGTACGCGGCTCGTGCACGCTGATGTTGGCGCGCATGGCAGTACGGCCGGAGTAGCGCAGCGGCTCACGGGCCAGCTTCATGCCCTTGATGCGGAACGCGGCGCTCGGCGCGGCGTTGACGATGCCGGCCAGTTGCGGGGCGGCTTCGGCGCAGGCACTGGTGACGTGGTCCAGCTGGGTCCAGTCGACCGGCTTGTTGAGCAGGGTGGCACGCAGGGCGTGCATCCAGCGCCAGCCTTCGTGAACCAGGATGCTGCTGTCCAGGTACTGCGGGTCGAACACCTGGAAGAAGCGCTGGGCGCGGCCTTCCTGGCTGACCAGGGTACCGTCGCCTTCGGCGAAGGATGCGGCCGGCAGCACCAGGTGGGCGCGGTCGACAGTGGCGGTCTTGGAGTGGTCGGCGACGATCACCACCTTGGCCGCAGCCAGGGCAGCATCGACCTTGGCGGCCGGTACGCGGGCGTACAAGTCGTTCTCCAGCACGACGATGGCGTCGGCCTTGCCGCTGATGACGGCATCCAGTGCGGCATCGACCGACTCGCCACCCATCATGGCCATACCGAGGCTGTTGGCCTCAGGTACCACCAGGCTCAGCGAACCGTTCTTCTCGCGCAGCTTCAGGGCCTTGGCGATGTTGGCGGCAGCTTCGATCAGTGCCGGGTCGGCCAGCGAAGTACCGGCCACGACCAGTGGGCGCTTGGCGGCGACCAAGGCATCGGCGATGCGTTGGGCCAGGGCCTTGGCTTCGTCGTCCAGGCCGGCGACTGCCGGTGCGCTCGGATCGATGGCGTGGGCCACGGCGAAACCGATGCGGGCCAGGTCCGCCGGGGCGGCATGCACGCATTCCTCGGCAACGTCGTCCAGCTTGGTTTCAGCCAGCGAGGCAATGAACAGCGGGTACAGCGCGTGCTGGCCGATGTTCTTCACGGCGGCGTCGAGCCACGGTTGAACCTTCATCGCTTCGGCCATGGCCTCGGCCTTGCCCTTGGTGGCCTGGCGTACGGCCAGGGCAACCCGGGCAGCGGTCTGGGTCAGGTCTTCACCGAGCACGAACACGGCGTCGTGGTCTTCGATGTCGCGCAGGGTCGGTACTGGCAGCGGGCTGTTGTTCAGCACGTCCAGGACCAGGCGGACGCGGGCCAGTTCGCCTGCTTCCATGCCGGAGTAGAAGTAGTCGGCGCCGACCAGCTCACGCAGGCCGTAGTTGCTTTCGAGGCTGGCGCGTGGCGAGCCGATACCGACGATGGTGCGGCCGCGCAGCAGGTCGGCGGCCTTGTCCAGCGCAGCGTCCAGGCCCAGCTTGGTGCCGTCGGCCAGGTGTGGCTGGCGCGGGCGGTCCTTGCGGTTGACATAGCCATAGCCGAAGCGGCCGCGGTCGCACAGGAAGTACTGGTTGACCGAACCGTTGAAGCGGTTCTCGATGCGACGCAGCTCGCCGTAGCGCTCGCCCGGGCTGATGTTGCAGCCGCTGGAGCAGCCATGGCAGATGCTTGGGGCGAACTGCATGTCCCACTTGCGGTTGTAGCGCTCGGAGTGGGTCTTGTCGGTGAACACGCCGGTCGGGCAGACCTCGGTCAGGTTGCCGGAGAACTCGCTTTCCAGCACGCCGTCTTCGACGCGGCCGAAGTACACGTTGTCGTGGGCGCCGTACACGCCCAGGTCGGTACCACCGGCATAGTCCTTGTAGTAGCGCACGCAGCGGTAGCAGGCGATGCAGCGGTTCATCTCATGGGCGATGAACGGGCCAAGGTCCTGGTTCTGGTGGGTACGCTTGGTGAAACGGTAGCGGCGCTCGTTGTGGCCGGTCATCACCGTCATGTCTTGCAGGTGGCAGTGACCGCCTTCCTCGCACACCGGGCAGTCGTGCGGGTGGTTGGTCATCAGCCATTCGACGACGCTGGCGCGGAACGCCTTGGACTCGTCATCGTCGATGGAAATCCAGGTGCCGTCGGAGGCAGGGGTCATGCAGGACATGACGATACGACCACGGGTGTCGTTCTCGTCGGTGTACTGCTTGACCGCACACTGCCGACAGGCGCCGACGCTACCAAGCGCCGGGTGCCAGCAGAAATAAGGGATGTCGAGGCCGAGCGACAGACACGCCTGTAACAGGTTGTCTGCACCGTTGACTTCGAGCGCTTTGCCGTCTACGTGGATAGTGGCCATTGTTCAAAGTTCTTCGTTGGCCCGCGTGAGCGGGCGTGGCTAATGGAAATCGGTGAGCTTGCGACACGCCACGATCGACTCGGGCCTGTCAGCTGGCGAGCGGCACGGGCCACCCGCCTTGTCATCTTGTTATGCGCCGACCACGATCGGCTTGGCCAGGTCAGGGCGCAGGCTGTCTGCAGCGGACGCTGGCGCGACACCAGCCTCGAACTCGGACCGGAAGTATTTGATAGCACTGCCCAACGGCTCGACGGCACCCGGTGCGTGAGCACAGAAGGTACGGCCCGGGCCGAGGAAGTTGACCAGGCCCAGCAGCGTCTCGATGTCTTCGGCGCGGCCCTGGCCTTTCTCCAGCGCGCGCAGCATCTTCACGCTCCACGGCAGGCCGTCACGGCACGGGGTGCACCAGCCGCACGACTCGCGGGCAAAGAACTCTTCCATGTTGCGCAGCAGCGAGACCATGTTGATGCTGTCGTCGACCGCCATGGCCAAGCCGGTACCCATACGGGTGCCGACCTTGGCGATGCCACCGGCATACATCTGGGCGTCGAGGTGCTCGGGCAGCAGGAAGCCGGTACCGGCGCCGCCAGGCTGCCAGCACTTGAGCTTGTAGCCGTCGCGCATGCCACCAGCGTAGTCTTCGAACAGCTCGCGGGCGGTAACGCCGAACGGCAGTTCCCACAGGCCCGGGTTCTTCACCTTGCCGGAGAAGCCCATCAGCTTGGTGCCGTGGTCTTCGCTGCCTTCACGGGCCAGCGACTTGTACCAGTCGTTGCCGTTGGCGACGATGGCCGGGACGTTGCACAGGGTCTCGACGTTGTTCACGCACGTCGGCTTGCCCCATACGCCAACGGCGGCCGGGAAGGGCGGCTTGGAGCGCGGGTTGGCGCGGCGGCCTTCGAGGGAGTTGATCAGTGCGGTTTCTTCACCGCAGATGTAGCGCCCGGCCCCGGTGTGCACGAACAGCTCGAAGTCGAAGCCCGAACCCAGGATGTTCTTGCCCAGCAGGCCTGCGGCCTTGGCTTCGTCGATGGCACGGTTGAGGTTCTTCGCCGCGGTGGTGTATTCGCCACGCAGGAAGATGTAGCCACGGTAGGCCTTCAGGGCGCGGGCGCTGATCAGCATGCCCTCGACCAGCAGATGGGGCTGTTGCTCCATCAGCATGCGGTCCTTCCAGGTGTTCGGTTCCATTTCGTCCGCGTTGCACAGCAGGTAGCGGATGTTCATGGATTCGTCTTTGGGCATCAGGCCCCACTTCACGCCAGTGGGGAAGCCAGCGCCACCGCGGCCCTTGAGGCCGGAGTCCTTGACGCTCTGCACGATGTCGTCGGCCGACATGTCGGCCAGCGCCTTGCGCGCGGCAGCGTAGCCGTTCTTCGACTCATACTCGGCCAGCCACACTGGCTCGCCGTCGTCACGCAGGCGCCAGGTCAGCGGGTGGGTTTCGGCCGAGCGCGCGATGCGGTTGGCCGGGCCGAAGGAAGTAATGGTCATACGTAACCCTCCAGCAGTTTGGAAACGCCAGCCGGCTGTACGTCACCAAAGGTGTCGTCGTCGATCATCAGCGCCGGGGCCTTGTCGCAGTTGCCCAGGCAGCACACCGGCAGCAGGGTGAAGCGCCCGTCCGCGGTAGTCTGGCCGAGGCCGATGCCCAGTTCGCTCTGGATCTGGCTGACCACCGATTCGTGGCCACCGATGTAGCAGACCATGCTGTCGCACACGCGGATGATGTGGCGGCCAACCGGCTGGCGGAAGATCTGGCTGTAGAACGTGGCCACACCCTCGACGTCGCTGGCGGGAATGCCCAGCACTTCGCCGATGGCGTGGATGGCGCCGTCCGGCACCCAGCCACGTTCCTTCTGGACGATCTTCAGGGCTTCGATGGACGCCGCGCGCGGGTCCTCGTAGTGATGCATTTCGTGCTCGATGGCCGAGCGCTCGGTTTCGCTCAGGGCGAAACGGTCTGTCTGGATAAGCGTGCTGTTCATGCTTAGCGGTCCACGTCAGCCATAACGAAGTCGATACTGCCCAGGTACGCAATCAGGTCGGCGACCATGCTGCCTTTGATCACCGAAGGGATCTGCTGCAGGTGCGGGTAGCTCGGAGTACGGATCCGGGTGCGGTAGCTCATGGTGCCGCCATCGCTCGTCAGGTAGTAACTGTTGATGCCCTTGGTCGCCTCGATCATCTGGAACGACTCGTTGGCCGGCATGACCGGGCCCCACGAGACCTGCAGGAAGTGCGTGATCAGGGTTTCGATGTGCTGCAGGGTGCGCTCTTTCGGCGGCGGCGTGGTCAGCGGGTGGTCCGCCTTGTACGGGCCTTCCGGCATGTTGCGCAGGCACTGGTCGATGATGCGGATACTCTGGCGCATCTCCTCGACACGGACCATGCAGCGATCGTAGGCATCGCCGTTGTGGGCCAGCGGTACTTCGAACTCGAAGTTCTCGTAGCCGGAGTACGGGCGCGCTTTGCGCAGGTCGAAGTCGCAGCCGGTGGCACGCAGGCCGGCACCGGTGGTACCCCAGGCCAGCGCTTCCTTGGTGTTGTACGCGGCAACACCAATGGTACGACCCTTGAGGATACTGTTGCGCAGGGCGGCCTTCTCGTACTCGTCGAGGCGCTTGGGCAGCCATTCGACGAAGTCCTTGACCAGCTTGTCCCAACCGCGTGGCAGGTCGTGGGCGACGCCACCGATGCGGTACCAGGCCGGGTGCAGGCGGAAACCGGTGATCGCCTCGATCACGGTGTAGGCGCGCTGGCGGTCGGTGAAGGTGAAGAACACCGGGGTCATGGCGCCGACGTCCTGGATGTAGGTACCCAGGAACAGCAGGTGGCTGGTGATACGGAAGAACTCGGCCAGCATCACGCGGATGGTGTCGACCTTCTGTGGCACCTTGATGCCGGCCAGCTTCTCGACCGCGAGCACGTACGGCAGGTTGTTCATCACCCCGCCGAGGTAGTCGATACGGTCGGTGTAGGGAATGAAGCTGTGCCAGGACTGGCGCTCGGCCATTTTTTCGGCACCACGGTGGTGGTAACCGATGTCCGGCACGCAGTCGACGATCTCTTCACCGTCCAGCTGCAGGACGATACGGAAGGCACCGTGGGCCGAAGGGTGGTTCGGGCCGAGGTTGAGGAACATGTAGTCCTCGTTGGCGCCCTGACGCTTCATGCCCCAGGCTTCCGGGTTGAAGCGCGCCGATTCCTCTTCAAGCTGCTGCTTGGCCAGGGTCAGGCTGTAGGGATCGAACTCGGTGGCGCGGGCAGGGTAGTCCTTGCGCAGCGGGTGACCTTCCCAGGTCGGCGGCATCATGATGCGGCTCAGGTGCGGGTGGCCGGCAAAGTCGATGCCGAACATGTCCCAGACTTCGCGCTCGTACCAGTTGGCGTTGGGCCAGATGCCGGTCACGGTCGGCAGGTTCAGGTCGCCTTCGCTGAGCGACACCTTGATCATCACATCGCTGTTACGTTCGATCGACAGCAAGTGGTAGAAAACGCTGAAGTCGGCAGCGGGCAGGCCGCGGCGCTGGGTGCGCAGGCGCTCGTCGACGCCGTGCAGGTCGTACAGCATGCTGTACGGCTTGGCGACGCCGCGCAGGAAGCTCAGCACTTCTTTGAGCTGGGCGCGCTTTACCCACAGCACAGGCATGCCGGTGCGGGTTTCCTGGGCGACGAATGCGTCGGCGCCAAAACGGTTGTGCAATTCGACGACCACATCCTGGTCGTCTGCCTTGTAAGGCGGAATGAAAATAGCGTTGTCCGCTGTCATGGTCTCGGTCGCTTTGGGTCAGCGTTAAGAATGAAGCCAGGCCGCCGGCTCTTTCGGGAGCGGGCGGCAGGTCGCTGGATCAGACTTCGTCGGGGCTGCGCAGGTTGGTAACCGCAATGCGCTGTTCACGACGCAGGTCCTTCTGGGCTGGCATCTCGGCACGGTAGATGCCTTGATCACCAACCACCCAGGAAAGCGGGCGTCGTTCTTGGCCAATCGACTCCTGCAGCAGCATCAAGCCTTGCAGGAAAGCCTCGGGGCGCGGCGGGCAGCCAGGCACGTAGACGTCCACGGGGAGGAACTTGTCGACCCCCTGAACGACCGAGTAGATGTCGTACATGCCACCGGAGTTGGCGCACGAACCCATGGAGATGACCCACTTCGGTTCGAGCATCTGCTCATACAGGCGCTGGATGATCGGCGCCATTTTGACGAAGCAGGTACCGGCGATGACCATGAAGTCGGCCTGACGCGGCGAGGCCCGGATGACTTCGGCGCCGAAGCGGGCGATGTCGTGGGGCGCCGTGAAGGCCGTGGTCATTTCCACGTAGCAGCAGGACAGGCCGAAGTTGTACGGCCAGAGGGAGTTCTTGCGACCCCAGTTGACCGCGCCACGCATCACATCTTCAAGCTTGCCCATGAAGATGTTCTTGTGGACCTGGTCCTCGAGCAGCTGGTCTGTGACGGTTTCCCGATCACCTACCGGGTACTGCTCGTTGGGCGCATCCGGATCGATTCTGGTGAGATTGTATTGCATTGCCAAAGCCTCATTGTTTCAGCTTCGCTTGCCGCTTGCGGCGACCTTCGGGTGCCCAGTCAAGAGCTCCGACGCGCCATAGGTAGACAAGACCAGCCAACAGAATTGCTATGAAAACGAGTGCTTCGACGAATCCGGTCCAGCCACTTTCGCGGACGGACACAGACCATGCATACAGGAAAAGGGCTTCGATATCGAAGATCACGAACAGCATCGCGACCAGATAGAATTTGGCGGACAGGCGCAGGCGGGCGCTGCCGACGGGCAGCATGCCGGATTCGAAAGGTTCGTTCTTGGCGCGGCCCCAGGCCTTGCTACCGAGCAGGCTGGACAGGCCGAGCATGAAGGCACACAGGCCGACGACACCCAGGAGGAAGATGGCAAAGCCCCAGTTGTGGGCGATGAGTCCTGCCGAATCGGACATGCTAGAAATCCTTATACAGAGACCCAGCTCTGCAGTCTGAAATAAGTAGAGCGGCGACGTGGTGTCGCAGGTGCAGTGACCAAATGTCGCAGCTGAATCAATCGGGCTGATTTTATGGGTAAACCCGGTGCAAGTAAAATTTCCGTTGCAAATTTATTCGTAGGATTTAGTACAAAACCCGCGCCTAACTGGCTGAAAGCCATGAGATTCGGGCATTGCATGCGGTTTTGTTAATTATGTTTCTTGCGAGTGGTAACGAATTACAAACTTCGGAATGATAATTGATATCATTTGATCTGATGCCTTTGAATTTGGCTGTTCTGTGCCTTGTAAAGTTCATCTGCAGATTCACCCTACTTGTAAATGCGAAAGACTCGTGTTCTAGCAGCTTCCGGTGCTGCGCGCACCGCTCTGGGTCAATACTTCAGCGCTTGAGCCATGACGGACTGACGAAGCGATCGCCCACTGGCCCAGCCAGTAGGCGAGGATGATCAAGTAGGGCGCGGCAGCGAACGGGCTGACGAAGCGGTCAATGCCGATCAGGCTGTCGGAGAAGACGAACAGGCAGGCCCCCAAAGCGGCGACACCCCCGCAGGCAAGCGCGCGCCAGAGCATGGCGCTGATGGCCAGGGCATAGACCGAGACCGGAGTCAGCAGCGGGCCAAGGCCGTGGCTGGCCAGTACGCCGAACAGGGTGACGCCGGTGATGACGCTTAGCAGCAGTGCGGGCAGGGCGGGGCGGATGGTCTTGCCGCAGTAGGCGCGCAGGTAGGCCAGGTGAGCGCAAAGGAACGCGGCCAGGCCGAACACGAACAGGTCGGCCGGGATGGCCAGGAGGATGTCGCCCAGTACCGAGAACGCCAGGCCGATGGTGATCCGGCGGCGATAGGGTGTAGCGGGGGCTGTGTATAGCCAGGCAATCAGTGCCATGACTGGAATGGGCTTGGCCAGCAGGCCGAGCAGCGCGTTGTCGCTGGCCACTGCATATAGATAGAGCGCGGCGGCGGCCAGGGCGAGCATCATCAGGTGGCTTGGACGGGGCATGGGCGGTCCTTGCTGCTGGGCTGCCACAAGCATAGCCCTGATCCTGGGAATTGCTTCAGCCTGTACTGGCCCTTTCGCGGGCGTGCCCGCGAAAGGGCCAGTACAGGAAAATGAAAAGCCCGGGGCTTTCGCAAGCCCCGGGCCTCAGTCAGCAAGCCACGATCAGTGGAACTGCTCTTCCTCGGTCGAACCGGTCAGTGCAGTCACCGACGAAGCGCCACCCTGGATCACGGTAGTCATGTCGTCGAAGTAGCCGGTGCCGACTTCCTGCTGGTGCGCCACGAAGGTGTAGCCCTTGTTGGCGTCGGCAAATTCCTGCTCTTGCAGCTTCACGTAGGCGGTCATGTCGTTGCGGGCGTAATCGTGCGCCAGGTTGAACATGCCGTGCCACATGTTGTGGATGCCGGCCAGGGTGATGAACTGGTGCTTGTAGCCCATGGCCGACAGCTCGCGCTGGAACTTGGCGATGGTCGCGTCGTCCAGGTTTTTCTTCCAGTTGAAGGAAGGCGAGCAGTTGTACGACAGGATCTGGTCCGGGTACTCCTTCTTGATCGCTTCGGCGAAGCGACGGGCTTCGTCCAGGTCCGGCTTGGCGGTCTCGCACCAGATCAGGTCGGCGTACGGGGCATAGGCCAGGCCGCGGGCGATGGCCTGGTCAAGGCCGGCACGCACCTTGTAGAAGCCTTCACGGGTACGCTCGCCGATCACGAACGGCTGGTCGTACGGGTCGCAGTCGCTGGTCAGCAGGTCGGCGGCGTTGGCGTCGGTACGGGCCAGGATGATGGTCGGTACACCCGATACGTCGGCAGCCAGGCGTGCGGCCACCAGCTTCTGCACCGCTTCCTGGGTCGGTACCAGTACCTTGCCACCCATGTGGCCGCATTTTTTCACCGAGGCCAGCTGGTCTTCGAAGTGCACGCCGGCGGCGCCTGCCTCGATCATGTTCTTCATCAGCTCGTAGGCGTTCAGCACGCCGCCGAAACCGGCTTCCGCGTCAGCCACGATCGGCGCGAAGTAGTCGATGTAGCCTTCATCGCCCGGGTTCTTGCCGGCTTTCCACTGGATCTGGTCGGCGCGGCGGAATGCATTGTTGATGCGCTTGACCACGGTCGGTACCGAGTCGACCGGGTACAGCGACTGGTCTGGGTACATGGATTCGGCCGAGTTGTTGTCGGCGGCCACTTGCCAGCCAGACAGGTAAATGGCCTGGATGCCGGCCTTGACCTGCTGCACTGCCTGGCCGCCGGTCAGGGCGCCCATGCAGTTGACGAAATCTTTTTCTGGGCGGAAGGACGGGTGGGCACCTTCGGTGACCAGCTTCCACAGTTTTTCTGCACCCAGGCGGGCCAGGGTGTGCTCCGGCTGCAGGGAGCCACGCAGGCGAACGACATCGGCGGCGGTGTAGGTACGGGTCACGCCTTTCCAGCGCGGGTTCTCGGCCCAGTCTTTCTCGAGGGCTGCAATTTGCTGTTCGCGTGTCAGTGCCATGGAAATAAACCTCGTCGCATCGATCTTGGGTTAATTGTGCTGATGCTCGGGGCTCATCAGGGACTGGCGGCTGTCCTGTGCGGGGGAATGCGGCGGCGAACGCGAAGGCTCGAAGGGGAAGGAGATGCAGGTCAGGCGCAGTTGCGCTCCGGCAGGTCGGCTCGTGGTTGCCTTGCTGCGGTGCTACGCGATTGCCAGAACTGCGGTGATGCGCTTCCGTCCCTCGGGACAACTTCTTCGTTGCAGTCGCAATCCCGTCGAACCGCCTTGTGGGCCGTATAGACACGAGGTGCCTCCAGGGGTGGGAGGAGGGCGCCTCGAAGGCCCTTGCCAGGGCCCCTGATTAGCGGGAGCGAGGCCATCATGCCCTTGGCAAAAAGACCCTGTCAAATGTTTTGTAGTGGTTTTTTTCTATTACTACATCTTTGGTCTAATGCGACTTGGCGGTCAGTTTCAAGGCCTTTGGTCGAGGCCTTGAATTGCCTGGGATCAGTCCAGAAGGTCGACTTTGACGCGCAAAGTCATGTTTTCACCCCGTTGCGTGCTGTAGGTGCGGCTTGAAGGGTTGCGGTCGGCTTGGCTCTGCTGGTTGTAGCCGGCCAGGGTGATCCACTCACCGAGCCTGCCGGTGATTGTCGTGTCGGTACTTTGCACTTTCACTACATCGGCACGTTCCTGGCTCACTCGGTCATTATTGCTGCTAATTTGCAGACGAACCGTATCTCCGCTCAAGCTCGGCGTGACGTAGAAACCCTGGGTCACATTGCGATATTCGGTGTTGCTCTGGATGCGCCCGTAGCCGTCGGTGCTGCTGCTGGTAATCGGGATGCTCTGGCCGATCTGGATCAATGCCGGCTGACCTTCGCTGGCCTGAATTTGCTGCAAGCCGCCATCGCGGTTACTGGTGCCGTAGCGGATGACCTGGCCGTTGCCGCGGGTGTCCTGATAGTTGCTGTCGTTGTTGTCGACACTGATCAGCAGGCGCTTGGGCGCGGTGTCCAACTGTTGCAGCAGCGTGCGCAGGTCATCGATGCGCTCGGGGCTGGCATTGACGATCAGCTTGTTCTCGAAAGCGCTCACCGTGCCGTCGCGGCCAATGAAGGCCTGTGCGGCGGGCAGCAGTTCGGCGCTGCTGCGATGCTGCAGGGGCACCACTTCGGTGGCGGCCTGGGCGGTGAGGCTGGCAGTCAGCAGCAGGGCAGTGAAGAGGGGGCGTAGCGGCATGTCCATGATCTCCGCAGGTGGAATCAACATGATGGCAAATTTGTCAGGAGTCTGCCGGGCTACGGCTTTTATCCTCAATTATCCGGCCAACTATAAAATATTGTCCGCCGGATAATTGAGGATAAAAGCCGTGGCGCTGCGGTGGCCGCTGTCAGACAAATTCCGTAACATCGCGCCCCTTGTTTTTCCGTACCGTCCGCCCGGACCGCACCACAGGATGCCCATGAAACCTGCCCGACTACGTGCCGACCTGCTCGCCGGCCTGACCACTTCGTTCGCTTTGGTGCCCGAGTGCATCGCCTTCGCCCTGGTGGCCCACCTCAATCCATTGATGGGCCTGTATGGCGCTTTCATCATCTGCACCCTGACGGCGCTGTTCGGTGGCCGCCCGGGGATGATCTCCGGTGCCGCAGGCTCGATGGCGGTGGTGATCGTCGCCCTGGTGGTGCAGCATGGTGTGCAATACCTGCTGGCCACCGTCCTGCTGGGCGGGGTGGTGATGATCCTGTTCGGCCTGCTGCGTTTGGGCAAACTGGTGCGGCTGGTGCCGTACCCGGTGATGCTCGGCTTCGTCAACGGCCTGGCGATCGTCATCGCCCTGGCCCAGCTCGAGCACTTCAAGGACGGTGGGCACTGGCTCAGTGGCGCACCGCTGTACCTGATGATCGGCCTGGTGGCGCTGACCATGCTGGTGGTCTATGTGTTGCCGAAACTGACCCGTGCGGTGCCGCCTGCGCTGGTGGCGATTCTCGGTGTTGGCATGCTGGTGTACCTGCTCGGCCTGCCGACCCGCACCCTCGGTGACATGGCGCATATTGCCGGTGGCCTGCCGCAGCTGGCCCTGCCGGCGGTGCCCTGGAACCTGGAAACCCCGAAAATCATCGTCCCCTACGCAGTGCTGATGGCCATGGTCGGCCTGCTGGAAACCCTGCTGACCCTCAACCTCACCGATGAGATCACCGAGAGCCGTGGCTACCCGGACCGCGAGTGCGTGGCGTTGGGGGCGGCCAACATGGTCTCCGGCCTGTGCGGTGGCATGGGGGGCTGCGCAATGATCGGCCAGACCGTGATCAACCTCAGCTCCAATGGCCGTGGCCGGTTGTCAGGCGTGGTAGCGGGGCTGATGATCTTGCTGTTCGTACTGTTCCTGTCGCCGCTGATCGAGCGCATTCCGCTGGCGGCGCTGGTCGGGGTGATGTTCGTGGTGGCCCAGCAGACCTTTGCCTGGGCCTCGTTGCGGGTGCTGCACAAGGTACCGGTGAGCGACGTGCTGGCGATCATCGCCGTGACCGTGGTGACGGTGTTCACCGACCTGGCGGTGGCGGTGCTGTTCGGCATTGTCATCGCGGCGGTCAACTTTGCCTGGCAGCATGCCCGTGAGCTGTATGCCGACAGCCACGAGGACGGGGAAGGGGGCAAGCATTACCAGGTGCATGGCACGTTGTTCTTTGCCTCGACCACACCGTTTCTCAACCAGTTCGACCCCGCCAATGACCCGGCCAAGGTCATCCTTGATTGCCAGCATCTGAGCTTTGTCGATTATTCGGCGATTGCGGCGTTGAAGACCTTGCGTGAGCGTTATGCCAAGGCGGGTAAGCATCTGCGGGTGGTGCATCTGTCGGAGCGTTGCAAGAAGCTGCTGAAGCGGGCTGGCGAGCAGCACTGACTATCGTTGTGGCCTGTACCGGCCTCTTCGCGGGCACGCCCGCGAAGAGGCCGGTACAGGAAAAATGCTTACTCCCCGCGGTTTTTCTTGACGATGGCATCGGCAATGCTAGCCGGTGCCTCGGCATAGCGGGTGAATTCCATCGAAAAGCTCGCTCTCCCCTGGGTCATCGAGCGCATCGAGGTGGCATAGCCGAACATCTCGCCCAACGGCACTTCGGCGCGGATCACCTTGCCGGCGGGGGTCTCGTCGCCATCCTGGATCATCCCCCGACGTCGGCTCAGGTCGCCGAGGATATCGCCCTGATACTCCTCCGGTGTCACCACCTCGACTTTCATCACCGGCTCCAGCAACACCGCACCGCCTTTCTGCGACAGCTGCTTGGTGGCCATGGACGCCGCGATCTTGTAGGCCATCTCGTTGGAGTCGACGTCGTGGTAGGAGCCGTCGTACACCGCTGCCTTCAGGTTGATCAGCGGGTAGCCGGCCAGTACCCCGTTCTTCATCTGTTCCTCGATGCCTTTCTGGATCGCCGGGATGTACTCGCGCGGCACCACGCCGCCGACAATCTCGTTGATGAATTCCAGGCCTTCCTTGCCTTCATCGCCGGGGGCGAAGCGGATCCAGCAGTGGCCATACTGCCCGCGCCCGCCGGACTGGCGAACGAAGCGGCCCTCGATCTCGCAGGTGTTGCGGATCTTCTCGCGGTAGGCCACCTGCGGCTTGCCGATGTTGGCGTCGACATTGAATTCGCGTTTCATGCGGTCGACGATGATGTCCAGGTGCAGTTCGCCCATGCCGGAAATGATGGTCTGGCCGGTTTCTTCATCGGTGCGCACACGGAACGACGGGTCTTCCTGGGCCAGCTTGCCAAGGGCGATGCCCATCTTCTCCTGGTCGCCCTTGGTCTTCGGCTCCACCGCCACCGAGATCACCGGGTCGGGGAAGTCCATGCGTTCGAGGATGATCGGCTTGTCGATGTCGCACAGGGTGTCGCCGGTGGTGACGTCCTTCATGCCGATCAGCGCGGCGATGTCGCCGGCGCACACGTCCTTGATCTCGGCGCGCTGGTTGGCGTGCATCTGCACCATGCGGCCGATGCGTTCCTTCTTGCCTTTCACCGAGTTGAGCACGGCGTTGCCCGAACTGAGCACACCGGAATACACCCGGGCGAAGGTCAGGGTACCGACGAAGGGGTCGGTGGCGATCTTGAAGGCGAGGGCGGAGAAGGGCTCTTTATCGTCAGCGTGACGCTCCAGATGCTTTTCCTCGTCGTCCGGGTCGGTGCCCTTGATTGCCGGGATTTCCGAGGGCGCGGGCAGGTAGTCGATCACCGCGTCGAGCATCAGCGGCACACCCTTGTTCTTGAACGACGAGCCGAGAATGGTCGGTACGATTTCATTGGCGATGGTGCGCTGGCGCAAGGCTGCCTTGATTTCATCGACGCTCAGCTCCTCGCCCTCGAGAAACTTCATGGTCAGTTCATCATTGGCTTCGGCCGCGGCCTCGATCATGTGCGCGCGCCATTCGTCGGCCAGCGCCTGCAGTTCGGCGGGAATGTCTTCTTCGCGGTAGCTGGTGCCCTGGTCATTGTCGTTCCAGTAGATCGCCTTCATCTTCACCAGGTCGATCTGGCCGATGAAGTTCTCTTCGCTGCCGATGGCCAGCTGGATCGGCACCGGGTGGTGGCCCAGGCGCTGGTCGATCTGTTTGACCACACGCAGGAAGTCGGCGCCCTGGCGGTCCATCTTGTTGATATAGGCCAGGCGCGGCACGTGGTACTTGTTGGCCTGGCGCCAGACCGTCTCGGACTGCGGCTCGACGCCGTCGGCGCCACTGAACACCACCACCGCGCCATCCAGTACGCGCAGTGAACGCTCCACCTCGATGGTGAAGTCGACGTGGCCGGGGGTGTCGATGATATTGAAGCGGTACTTGTCGGCGAACTGCTTGGTCGAGCCCTGCCAGAAGGCCGTGGTCGCCGCCGAGGTGATGGTGATGCCGCGCTCCTGTTCCTGGGCCATCCAGTCCATGGTCGCGGCGCCATCGTGCACCTCGCCCATCTTGTGGTTGACCCCGGTGTAGAACAGGATGCGCTCGGTGGTCGTGGTCTTGCCAGCGTCCACGTGGGCGACGATGCCGATATTGCGGTACAGCTCGATGGGCGTTGTACGGGCCATGACGGACTACCTGCAGATGGGCGGATTCCCCCACGGTAGCAGAGCGGGGGAATCCTGCCTGACCGCCGGGCCGTCAGTCAGCCTGGGCTTGCAGCATCCACTGGCCGTCGATTTCGCGGGCCAGGCCGCTGGCCGGCAGCAGGGCCAGCAGGCGCTCGTGCAGGGCGACCTCAGTGAATGTCTTGAGGGTGGTGAGGTCCAGCGCGCCGAGCAGGGTGAGGTCGGCCTTGGTGTACGACAGCCAGGCCTTTTTCAGTACCTGGGCGACGTCGCTGCCTGCGGTGCTGGCGAAGCGGCGATGCCACGGGCGGCCTTCGAAGGTGAACGTGTGGGCGTGGCTGTAGCTGCTTTGGTCGCTGCCTTCGGCGCAGCGGTGGCAGCGGCACGGGCCTTCGCCAAAGGCGTTGCGCAGGAAGCTGTTGAAATCCACGACGGGCTTGAGGGTCAGGCGTTTGTCGACCTCGAACAGGTCGGCGATCAGGGGTTCTTCGGCGCTCACTCAGGTGTCCTCGTGTGGTGTGGCGTGCATCGGCGGGCACCCTAACAGATCGGGGCAGCTTTTGCAGGCCTGGCCTCTTCGCGGGCTCGCCCACAGGTACCGTGCACACCTTGAGCAATGTGAAATTCCTGTGGGAGCGGGTTTACCCGCGAAGAGGCCGGTAGAGACAACGGAGATCGCCTGCCGTACTCTACGCGCCCATATACCCAGACACCCTTTTGAGGTAACCCCGCTTGAGCACCAAGTACCCTTACACCGCCACCGTGACCATCAGTGCCGAAGACCGCGGGGGGGATACCGAAGCCTCGGAAAACCCGGGCATGCGCGTCGGGCTGGAAGCGGTGACCGAAACCCTGAAGAAGGTGCATTTCGTCGGTACGCTCGCGGCCCCCGAAAAAACCGCCACGCACATCTGCGTGACCCTGGAGAATGGCCTGACCTACTACGGCCCGATCGTCAACGGCCACGCCGAACTCGAAGGCGGCTGGATCGCCTTCGAGTCCGACATGCTCACCCCTGAAGAACTGGGCCTGTAATCCTCAGCTCAGTTCAGCCAGGCACTGCTCGAGGATATCCAGCCCTTCCTCGAGCACCTCGGCCTCGATGGTCAGCGGCGCCAGCAGGCGAATGATGTGCCGCGCCTTGCCGCTGGGCATCAGCAGCAGCCCCTTGGCCCGCGCCGCTTCCATCACCTTGGCCAGCTGGGCTGGCGCCGGGCTGCCATCGGCATTGACGAACTCGATGCCACGCATGGCGCCGGTGCCGGTCAGGCGGCCGATATACGGGCTCAGGTTCGAGGCCTTCCAGCGGGCGTGGCGGCTAACGATCGCTTGTTCCTGGCGCTCACCCCAAGTGGCAACGTTGTCGTCGGTCATCTGTGCCAGGCTCGCCAGCGCCGCCGCGCAGGCGATCGGGTTGCCCGAATAGGTCCCGCCCAGGCCGCCCTTGGGCAGTGCCGCCATCAAGTCCTGACGCCCGACTACTGCGCCCAGCGGCATGCCGCCGGCGATGCTCTTTGCCAGCAACAGCAAATCCGGTTCGATGCCTAAGCGTGGGAAAGCGAAACGCTGGCCGGTACGGCCGAAGCCGGATTGGATCTCGTCGATGATGATCAGGATCCCGCGCTCGTCACAGAAGCGCCGCAGCGCCTGGGCAAACGCTGGGTCAAGGGCAAGGAAGCCACCTTCGCCTTGCACCGGCTCGAAGATGAACGCCGCCACGTCTTCCACCGCCAACTCGACGCTGAACAGCCGGTCCATGGCCTTGAGCGCCTGCTCGCAGGTGACGCCGGTATCGGCGCTGGGGTAGGGCAGGTGGTACACCGGCCCCGGCAGTTCGCCGACCCGCTGCTTGTACGGCGCGACCTTACCGTTGAGGTTCAGGGTGGCCAGGGTGCGGCCGTGGAAGCCGCCGTCGAAGGCGATGATGGCGCGTTTGCCGGTGGCACCGCGGGCGACCTTCAGGGCGTTTTCCGCCGCTTCCGCACCGCTGTTGGTGAGCATGCCGGCCAGCGGGTAGCTGACCGGGACGAACTGGCGCAGGCGCTCCATCAGCTCCAGGTACGGGCCATGGGGCGCGGCGTTGAACGCGTAGTGGGTCAGGCGGCTGGCCTGGGCCTGGATCGCCTCGACCACCGCCGGGTTGCAGTGGCCCAGGTTGAGCACCCCGATACCGCCGACAAAGTCGATGTAGCGTTTGCCGTCAGTATCCCAGACTTCGGCATTACGGCCATGGGAAAGTGTGATCGGATGAACGATGGCAATGGATTGACTGATACTTTCCAGTTTCATGGGCACGCGGACCTTGTTCGAGTTTCTTAATATCCAAGCGCGCCGCAGTATTATTCCGCAAACGAATTATTCGATTGCGGTCATTCCTCAGATTCATGAACTTACCTCTTCGCGGGCAAGCCCGCTCCCACAGGATCAGCGCAAGGTTCAAGCCTTGTGCATTACCTGTGGGGGCGGGCTCGCCCGCGAAGAGGCCGGTACAGGCGACATCAATCCCCCTCGGCCACCCGCTCACGAATCCACTGCACGAAGGCCTTGACCTTAGGCACTTCGGCGGCGTGTTCGGCGTGGGCGATGAAATGCCGGCCATTGCTCGCCACCGGGTGGTCCCAGGCCACCACCAGCTTGCCTTCGCTCAGTTCTTCAGCCACCAGGTAGCGCGGAATCAGGGCAATGCCACAGCCGGCGATGGCCGCGCGGATGCACAGGTAGAACGTGTCGAAGCGCGGCCCGTGGTAGCTGTTCTGGCTGTGCAAGCCCAACCCCAAAAACCACTCATGCCAGGCCTCTGGCCGTGATGCGCACTGCAGCAGCCGGTGTTCGGTGAGTGCCTCGGCGCTGTCGAAGCGGTGCCGGGCCAGCAGCTCGGGTGCGCACACCGGCACCACCTCCTCGCTGAACAGCTCGATGCAGGTGGCCCCCGGCCAGGTGCCCTGGCCGAAGAAGAAGGCGATATCGGCCTTGGCCTGCACCAGGTCGAACGGCTCCAGCTCGTTGCGGATGTCCAGGTGGATGCGCGGGTGGCGGTCGCCGAAGCCCTTGAGCCTGGGTACCAGCCAGCGCGCACCGAAGGTTGGCTGGGTGGCGATGCGCAGCACCTCGGTCTCGTCGCCGTAGCTGAGGATGTAGCGGCTGGAGATGTCGATCTGGTTGAGGATCTTGTTCACTTCGGCGAGGTACAGCGCGCCGGCCGGGGTCAGGTGCAAGCGCCGGCGGATACGCTGGAACAGCGAATGCGAGAGCATGTCCTCGAGTTGCGCAACCTGCTTGCTGACAGCGCTCTGGGTCAGGTGCAGCTCCTGCGCCGCGCGGGTGAAGCTCAGGTGCCGGGCGGCGGCTTCGAAGCACTGCAGGGCGGTGGTCGAGGGCATCAGGCGTTTGGACATGGCAGGCGTGTACCGAGCAAAAAAAGATGAAGTTCATTCCGTATTGGAATCATGTGCTTCGAAAAGGTCGTTTGTTGACCTCGCCCTATAGATTAATACTGACCTCGATCAACGATTACAACCGGTACGGCGAAGAGGAGGTAACGGCGCGACCGGCGACATAAAACAACAACAACGAGCAATACGACCTACCCGACTTCTGCTCCAACTTTTCAGCCGACGACGGCACTCAAGCCGCACGCCGGCCGACCCATTCGAGGGTTCTTCATGGCTTCGCTACACAACAACAAACAGCGTTCCTTGCAGCACGGCCTGACCTCGCGTCAGGTGTCCATGATCTCCATTGCCGGCATCATCGGCGCCGGCCTGTTCATCGGTTCTTCCAACGCCATCGCCACGGCTGGCCCGGCCATTCTCATCTCCTACGCCATGACCGGCCTGCTGGTGCTGCTGGTGATGCGCATGCTGGGCGAAATGGCCATCGCCAACCCCAACAGCGGCTCGTTCTCCACTTACGCCTCGGAGGCCATCGGCCCCTGGGCAGGCTTTACCATCGGCTGGTTGTACTGGTGGTTCTGGGTGCTGATCATCCCGGTCGAGGCCATCGCCGGTGCAGACATCCTGCATGCCTACTTCCCGGGCGTGCCATCCTGGCTGTTCGCTTTCCTGATCATGGTCGTGCTGTCGGGCAGCAACTTGGTCAGCGTGAAGAACTTCGGTGCGTTCGAATATTGGTTCGCGCTGGTCAAGGTGGTCGCCATCATCGCCTTCATCGCGGTCTGCAGCCTGGCCGTGTTCGGCGTCTGGCCGCTGGCCGAGGTTTCCGGCATCAGCCGCCTGTGGGACAACGGTGGGTTCATGCCCAACGGTTTCGGCACCGTGCTCGGTGGCGTGCTAATCACCATCTTCTCGTTCTTCGGCGCCGAGATCGTCACCATTGCCGCCGACGAGACCGCCAACCCGAAAGACAAGATCCGCCGTGCCACCAACCTGGTGGTGTACCGCATCGCGATCTTCTACCTGGCGTCGATCTTCCTGGTGGTGTCGCTGGTAGCCTGGAACGACCCTGGCCTGAAAGCGGTGGGCTCGTTCCAGCGCGTGCTGGAAGTGCTCAACGTGCCGGGCGCCAAGCTGCTGGTCGACCTGGTGGTGCTGGTGGCCGTGACCAGCTGCATGAACTCCGGCCTTTATACCGCTTCGCGGATGCTCTATTCGCTGGGTGCCCGCGGCCAGGCGCTGAGCATGACCAAGCGCATTTCCGGTGCTGGCGTGCCGACCGTGGCGGTGCTCCTTTCGACCCTGGCCGGTTTCGTCGGCTGCTTCGTCAACTATGTACTGCCGGGCAAGGTCTTTGGCTTCCTGCTGTCCACCACGGGCGCCATCGCCTTGCTGGTATACCTGGTGATCGCCGTGTCGCAACTGCGCATGCGCGCTCGTGCCGAACGTGAAGGGCGGCCGCTGGAGCTGAAGATGTGGCTGTTCCCGTGGCTGACCTGGCTGGTGATCGGCACCATCGTCATGGTCCTGGGCTACATGCTGTTCAGCGACGCCTACCGCTATGAGACGTTGATGACCGCCGGTGTGACCGCGTTCATCCTGCTGGTCTCGCTGACCCAGAAGGGTGGCAAGGTGGTTGCCCAGACCGCTTGAGGGTGGTGCTTTGATTCGGGGCGTTCGCCTTGGGTTTTGTGGCGTCTGTGAGATCGAGCGCCGCCCGCGCGGCGCATCGCGGGCAAGCCCGCTCCCACATCTGTTTCGGGCCAGTCACTCCTGTGCCGCCAACAGGATCCGCCTTGGTGCATGACTGGAGACAGGTGGAGCGGCATCAGCGCCCACCGAGATGCATCGCCATACTAACAAAGCGGTCCCTGTTGGCTTCACAGGAGAGATTGGCCCGAAACAAATGTGGGAGCGGGCTTGCCCGCGATGCGCCGCGCGGGCGGCGCTCGATATCCGCACCACCACAAAACCCAAGACAGGCGTCTAGAAGACACAAAAAAGCTCAAGGCGCACGGCCAGGCCAGCTGATAAACGACAGGTGATGGTCAGCCAGCCGGGATGTCTCTACAGTGACGGTTCCCTCTCAAGCCCAAGGTTGACCATGACCGATCTGAGCGCTTTCCCCATCACCCGTAAATGGCCCGCGAAACATCCCGAGCGCCTGCAGCTGTACTCGCTGCCCACGCCCAACGGCGTCAAGGTGTCGATCATGCTGGAGGAGATCGGCCTGGCCTACGAGCCGCACAAGGTCAGCTTCGACAACGATGATCAGCTGAGCCCCGAGTTCATTTCGCTCAGTGCCAACAACAAGATCCCGGCGATCCTCGACCCCAACGGCCCAGGCGGCCAGCCGTTGCCGCTGTTCGAGTCGGGGGCGATCCTGCAGTACCTGGCGGAAAAGAGCGGCAAGTTGCTGAGCCAGGATCCGGCCCAGCGCTACCAGACCCTGCAGTGGCTGATGTTCCAGATGGGCGGCATCGGGCCGATGTTCGGTCAGGTCGGCTTCTTCCATTTCTTTGCCGGCAAGGAATACGAAGACAAGCGCCCGCGGGACCGTTACGTCAACGAATCGAAGCGCCTGCTGGGCGTGCTGGACCGCCACTTGGAAGGGCGTGAGTGGATGGTCGACGAATACAGTATCGCCGATATTGCCATCTTCCCTTGGGTGCGCAACCTGGTAGAACGCTACAACGCCCGCGAGCTGGTGGGCTTCGATGAATTCAAGGAAGTGCAGCGGGTGCTGGCGAAGTTCCTTGAACGGCCAGCCGTGCAGCGTGGCCTGAAAATCCCTGCCTGATCAGCTCACACCGGCCCTTGTAGGAGCGGCCTTGTGTCGCGAAAGGGCCGCAAAGCGGCCCCAGGATTTCAGTGTGAATGCACATATCGCTGGGGCTGCTTCGCACCCCTTTCGCGACACGAGGCCGCTCCTACAAGTCCTGTGTTTCAGTCTAGAAAATCTGGTTCAGCAGCCAGTACAGGCTGCCGGCCAACAGCATCGCCGCCGGTAGCGTCAGCACCCAGGCCATCAGCAGGTTGATCAGCGTGCGCTTCTGAATCCCCGAGCCGTTGGCGACCATGGTCCCGGCCACCCCCGAACTCAGCACGTGGGTGGTCGACACCGGCAGCCCGAACATGTCCGCCGCACCAATGGTGCACATGGCGACCAATTCCGCCGAAGCCCCCTGGGCATAGCTCAGGTGGGTCTTGCCGATCTTCTCGCCCACCGTCACCACGATACGTCTCCAGCCGACCATCGTCCCCAAGCCCAGGGCGATGGCCACCGCCACCTTGACCCACAGCGGGATGTAGCGGGTTGCGTCGTCCAGTTGCGTCTTGAACGCCAGCACCTGGCTGTGGGTGTCGGCGTCAAATGCCACCAGCTGTTTCTTTTCGATCAGGCGGATGGTTTCGCTGGCCAGGTACATGTCGTTGCGCACGTTGGCCATGGCTTCGGCCGGCACGCGCTTCAGTGAACCGTAGCCTTTGACCTGGTCACCGATCTGGCCGGTGAGCGCGGCCAGTGCCGGTACCAGTTGGGGCGTGGCCTTGGGCTCGGCAATGAACGCGGTCAATGCCTGGCGGGGGTCGCCGGGGGCCGGCGCCGGCGCGGTGTGGACCAGCGCCTGGCGGGTGACTTCGGCAACGGCAGAGAACTGCAGGGCCTGCTCGCTGGGCATGGTCTTGTTCAGGGCATAGGCCATCGGCAGGGTGCCGACCAGAATCAGCATGATCAGACCCATGCCCTTCTGCCCGTCGTTGGAGCCGTGGGCGAACGACACCCCGGTGCACGTCAGGATCAGCACCCCGCGGATCCACCACGGTGGCGGCGTGCGGCCTTCCGGCGCCTGGTACAACGCCTTGCGCTTGACCAGCGTGCGCAGCGCCAGCAGCAACACGGCGGCACAGGCGAAGCCGATCAGCGGCGAGAACAGCAGGGCATAGCCGACCTTGCTGGCCTGCGCCCAGTCGACCCCGCTGGTGCCATCACGCCCATGCATCAGCGCGTTGGCCACGCCGACGCCGATGATCGAGCCGATCAGTGTATGCGAGGAGGACGCCGGCAACCCCAGCCACCAGGTGCCGAGGTTCCAGATGATCGCCGCCAGCAGCAAGGCAAAGACCATGGCGAAGCCAGCCGAGGAACCGACCTGTAGAATCAGCTCTGCCGGCAACAGGGCGATGATGCCGAAGGCCACCGCGCCACTGGAAAGCAACACGCCTAGAAAGTTGCACAAGCCGGACCAGACCACCGCCACCGGTGCCGGCAGCGAGTGGGTGTAGATCACCGTGGCCACCGCGTTGGCGGTGTCATGGAAACCGTTGACGAATTCGAAGCCCAGGGCAATCAGCAGCGCCAGGCCCAGCAGCAGAAACGGCGTGACGGTGGTGATCGCCGTCCCACTGGCGGCCACGTCCTGCTTGAGGCTCCAGGCGGTGTAGGCGATGCCGGCCAGCAGCAGGCCGAAGAACAGCACGAGGGTGGCGCGCCCGGGTTTGTGTGAAAGCTGCGGGCGAGCATCGCTGTGGACCAGTGGCGGCTGGCTGGCCAGGGACGGGGTTGCCATGGGAGCTCCGATTGGCGTCGGCGAGGGTGGCTCTGAGCATAGAAACAATTCCCCGGCTGGACGTGACCTCGGTCAATGATTTACCTAGGCTCAAGACAGACGGTAAAGGCAGGAGAACCCCATGATTCGTTGCAAGCGCGTCTACGACGCGCCAGAGGAGGAAGATGGCCGGCGCGTGCTGGTCGACCGCCTGTGGCCGCGCAATAAACGCAAGGACCAACTGCATGGCGAGTGGTTTCGCGAAGTAGCGCCATCCACTGATTTGCGCAAGGCGTTTCACCAGGGCGAGGTGGATTTCGCCGGTTTCACCCAGCGCTATCAGCAGGAACTGGCGGCGCACCCGGAACACTGGTATCCGCTGCTGGACCTCGCGGCCAAAGGCAACCTGACCTTGCTGTATGCCGGCAAGGACGCCGGGCACAACAATGCCCAGGTGCTGGCGGCCTGGCTGGAAGACGAACTGGAGCGGCGCGGCCCGGGCAGCTCGCCGGTGTGCTATGCCCGTTGAGCTGATCGCCGCGAGCGATGCCTGGTGCACGTTTGCCCGGGACCTGACGCGACGGGCGATGTTGCCCTATTACCGCGAGTTCGACCTGTTGTGGATCGAGGCGGCCTTCGACGAAGCCTGGGGCTGGCGCGAGCAATGGCTGGTGATGGAAGGGGAGGTCGTGCTGGGTTTCTGCAGCCTCAGCCAGGACCGGCAGGCATTGTTCATTCGTGAGTTGCACCTGGTGCCGGAGCAGCGTGGGCGCGGGGTGGGAAGCCAGGTGCTGGAAACCCTGGCAGACTGGGCGGCGCAGCGGCGTTTGCCACTCTTGAGGTTGATGGTGTTCAGGAGCAACCCGGCGCGGCAGTTGTACCTGCGCCATGGGTTTGTCGAGATGGGTGAGGATGATTGCTTTGTGAGGATGCAGCGAGTTATCGGTTGACCTGTGCCGGCCTCTTCGCGGGCTCGCCCGTTCCCACAGGATCACCACAATTCTGAATGTTGTGGAGTACCTGTGGGAGCGGGCGAGCCCGCGAAGAGGGCGGTGCAGTTACAGCAGATGCTGGATCACTGCTGCCTCACACGCACAGTCTCACCCTGGCGAACCGTGGCCTCGAGCAACTGCCCCTGCAAGGGCAACAAATCGCCGATCAACAGGTTTTGCAGCAACGGCTTGCCATCGAAGCTGTTGCCCCCCAGCACCACATCCCGCACACCCTCGACCCGCACCAGCGCCTTGCCGACCCGGCCCAGGCGATTGCCGCTGAGCAGCAAGGGCCCGGCCAGCGGCGTGGCATTGCGCAGGCTGATGGCATATTCCGCGGTATTACCGATGCGGTTGTCGAGCAGCGCCACCGCGCCCACCTCGCTGGCATCCACCGCGCTGCCCTGGCTGCTGGCCAGCAGGTTGTCGTCGATCACCAGCGGTGCCGTTGCAGTGGGTGCCAGGTCGCGCAGCTGGATGCCGTTGCCACGGCTGTCGCCGATGCGGTTGCCGGCCAGCAGCACTGCGCCTTGTTGCTCGCTGACTTCGATGGCGGCCTTGGTCGCGCCGAGGATCAGGTTGCCTTCGACCAGGGCGCGGGTCTGGCCACGCAGGCGCACGCCACTGTTGTTGTCGATGCCGCGCAGCTGGTTGCCCTGCAGCCTGACCTGGCTGTTCTGCACATCGATGGCGTATTGCTGCGACTGCCCGAACTGGCTGCCGGTGATGGTCGCCTGGCTGTGTTGCAGCTCCACCGCGCTGGACATCTCGCTGAACTGGCTGTCGCGGATGATCAGCGTGGCCGGGCGCGTGCTGGCGGCCTGCTGGGTGCTCAAGGCGGTGGTCAGGCCATGGGAGAGGTTGGCGTTGTAGCCCAGGCGCTTGAGCGTCGAGCCGATCACCTGGGTATGGCTGCCGGCCCAGGCCACCACGAACGGCCGCCAGGCCCGGTCGGTGCTGCCCGGCTTGTCGCCGGCCATGCTCTCCAGGCTGGACTGGTTGAGCCCGAGCCAGCCCTGGTTGATCAGCGCCGTGCCGGAGAAACTCGAGAGGTACAGGCTGGTGCCTTCGAGCACCAGTCCGGCATCGCTGGCGATCATCAGCGGGTAGCTGAGCAGGTAGCCGTCCTTGTAGCGCTTGAGGATGCGTGGATCATTCAGGGCGTCGTGCAACTGCGCCAGGGTGATGCTGCCACCGCGCAGCATCACCACTTGCGGGTGGTGCGCCTGGTAGCCGGCGATGGCGCGGAACAGGCCATTGTTGACGAATGGCTCGAACGGCCAGCTGCCGGCCTGGGACGAGAACATTGGCTGCAGGCTGACGCTGGCGCGCCCGGCCGGGCGTGGCCGCTCGGCCTGCTGGAAGGCCACGGCCTGGCGCACCTGCTGGCGCAGCTGCTCGACCTTGAGCTGGCGTTGCTCACCGGGCAGGGTGTCCATGGTCTGGTTGACCGGCAGCGCTTGGCTGGCGGCGTGGGCAGCGCCGGCCAGGCACAAGGCGGCCAGGCAAGTGAGGGAAAAGCGGGCGAGGGCAGCCATGGGTCAGCTCCTTGATCCGGGCAATGGGGGGTAGAACGCTTTGATCGGGCCGCCGAGCTGGCTGTAGTTGTCCACCTCGCCGTCTTCGCTGTCGTACAGCTGGCGCGCCAGTGCATGGCCGGGGTTGCGTTGCAGGAACGGGATCAGCCAGGCCAGTTTGTAGGGTGCCACGTCCGCCTGGGGTTGGCCCTTGAGTTCGGGCAGCTCACCTGGGGCGAGCACCGTGCGGGCAGCGAAGCTGGCCAGCTGGTCGAGGGTCTGCTGGTCGTCGTGGCTCCACGGCAGGTTATTGGCACGTGCCGACTCGGCCAGCAGCACCAGCGGCACCAGGGCGTACTGGCTGTAGTTGGCCGCCAGCTTGCTGCGCGCCACTTCCAGCGGCAGATAGGCGTAGTTACCGTTGTTGGCGCGCACGGCCTGGGCCAGGGCACGGCGCAGGTTGCCGTCGGCCCACTGGATGAAGTCGTCGCGGCCGACCAGCATGCCGGTGGCGGCCACGGCCCAGGCTGCCCAGTAGTCGTGGTTGTTGAAGTACACACCGCTGGTGCTGCGGCGCGGGTCGTACTCACGGATCACCTGCTCGCCGAGGCGGGTGAACCAGCTGCGCTGCGTTTCGTTCAGTTGCAGCTTGCCGTCGGCGGCCGACTGGGTCAGCAGCACGGCACCGGCCATGGCTGCCAGCGCCCATTTACGCGCGGCCATGCCGGTGCCGCTGGCATCCTGGTTGAGCAGGGCGCCGGCTTCGGCCCAGTGTTGCAGCCACTGGTCCTGGCAGGCCAGGGCCATGTTGGCGTCCTGAGGTTTCTTGGCGCCCTGGAAGCGTTTGCTGGCGTAGATCAGGCCACCGACGAACTGCTTGACCTGCTTGGCGATCTGCTCGCTGTTGGCGTCGGGGCTGCTGCGCAGGGTCGACTTGCTGGCGTCGCGCTGGTCGTACTTGCTTTCCAGGCGCAAGCTGCCGGTGTAGGGCGCGGGCGGTTCCCTGGTGCAGGAGAGGGTGCGGTAGTCGGCGATCATGGCCGACTGCGGAGTGCTGTGGGCGGGCCAGATGGATTGCGCCGCCTGTGTCAGTGGGCTCATCAGAAACATCATGAGCAGGACCGGGGCTGCTTTGCAGCCCTTCGCGAGCATGCCCGCTCCCACAGGGATTTGTGAGGCTGAGTTGGTCGGTGTGGGGGCGGGCGTGCCCGCGAAGGGCCGCAACGCGGACCCAATCAGCGGTATTACAGACATAGCCGGGTCTCCACATCGGTCGCCACAGTCCCGGCCTTGGTCGGCTCCATGAACACCGACAACAGGTTGGCCCCGGCAAACTCCGGTGCCTTGCTCAGCTCCAGGTAGTACTGGCCACCGGTCACCGCCGCCTCGCGGCGGAACCACACCTTGTCCCGCGCCCCATTGTCGTAATAGACGATGATGTAGAAGTCCTTGACGTTCTTGTCGCTCAGGCGAATGTCGAGAAAGCCTTTCGACAGCGCCTGGCGCCCGCTGCCGGCATTGCTCAGCAGCTCGATGCGCTCGCCCACCTGCAACGCCGGGCGCTGCAGTTTCGAGCCAAGTACTTCCCTGTTTGCCGAGCACCCACCCTGGACTGCCGGCACCAGCTGGCGATACATCAGCGGCGAATCGAGCCGGTAGTTGGCCGGCAGCTCCCAGACGATCAGCTTGGGCGGCGCCTTGGGCTTGTAGTCGCTGGACAACAGGTACTCCAGCAGCGAGCCATCTTCACCCACCCCAGGCAGGGCGTAGTTGAGGATGTCGACATTCAGGTACTGCTTCAGGTAGCCGTCGAAGTTGAACTGCTTGCTCTCGTCCTCACGGGCAGCGGCGTTACTGTCGCCGACCAGGATCACTTCCGGGTCCGGTGCCTCGTCGAACAGCGCGTCGGCGCCTGCGGCCACCGGGATGGTCTGGTAGCCACGCACGTACTGGAAACCATAGTTGTTGCCGCAGATGCTGCTCAGCGCCAGGTTCATGGTGCCGTCCTTGGGCACCATCACGCCCGGCTCGGTACGGTACGCCTTCTTGGTCAGCCCGGCATAGAACGGCTGGCGGCGGATCTCCTCGGCCATCAGTTTCGCCGTGGCTTCGGCGCCGGTGGGTGTCCAGTGGTGGTCGCGGCGGAAGAAGTACTCGCCCTTCGGCGGTTGCTGCACCAGCTGCATCATCGGCGCCACCACCGCGCCGCCCTGGCGCAACTGGCCGAGATAGGCGGCAAGGTTGTTGCTGGCGCGGGCATAGTCGAAACCGTGCAACTGGTCGGCGAACAGCTTGTCGCGGTGCATCAGCCCGCGGGTGGGCTGGATCGCCATGGCCACATGGATGCCCTGGCGCTCGAACGCCTGCATCAGGCGGGCGAACTCCGGGCGCATCGGCGCGGGGATGCCGAAGTCATTGGTCAGGTCGACGGCCGAGCGGAACAGCCAGCGGTCCTTGCCAGGCACGATCTCGCGCATCAGTTTCATGCGCCCCTCGGCATAGCGTTGCGGGTCGCTCAAGGCCGGGCAAACCATGCACTGCAGGTTCTCGCAGCCAGGCCCGGCCACCTGGGCGGCCTGGCCGGGCAGGCTGAACAAGGCCAGGGCAGCGCTCAGGCCAAAAGGAACAAGGGTCTTCATGTGCCATTCATCCTTGCAGGGCATTCATCACTCGGTCGGGTCGATGCTGTTGGCGATGGTCATGCTGCGGTTGCCGGGCAGCAGCACATAGCTGTACGAGCGGCCCTTCTTGAGGAACTGCTCGTCGAAGCTGGCGACCTTGGTGTCCTGCTGGTAGGCGGCGAAGTCGATCTTGATCTCGTTGACCATGCGCGTGCCGGTCTCGCCATTGCCAATGGCCTCGACCACGTCATGCTTGCCATCGGAGGTTTTCAGCGTCGCCTGGTTGGCGGTCAGGTTGTAGAAGGCGATCTGCGCCTTCTTCGGCTCGTTGACATACTTGTCGCTGATCAGTTTCAGCTGCTTGCCGTCGTAGACCACCGTACTGGCCGCGTTGGCCTTTAGCTGCGGTTCGATCGACTGGCTGCCGACGGCGATCTTGTGCGGGCCGGCAGGGGTGAAGCGGTAGCCGCTGAGCTGGCCGGCGGCAACCCGTTGCGGGTTGACCTTGCCGCTGAGGGTGACGTCGATGTTGCGGTCGGACAGGTTCAGCACCCGGACGAACGCCGAGTCGGCCGGGGCCACGGCATCGTACAGGTCGGCGTTGCCTTCGGCGGCCAGGGCAGCCTGGCTGGCGGCGGCCAGGGCGATGGCGGTGAACAGTGGGGCAAGTTTCATCAGGTTCTCCTTGAATCGTCAGAAATGCTGGGGCGCAGCGCTGCGGCTGAGCGAGCCGGGGCGGTGGGCGAGCAAGGTGCGCAGGGGGAATTCCCAGACCACGGTGTCGATCTGCGTGTTGGCCAGCTCGTCACTGGCAAGGAACTGGCTCATCGCCTCGAACGGGCCGCGGGCTTCCACGGCAATGCTCAACAGGTCGCGGTTGAGTGCCTCCTTGAGGAAGCCGACAAAGTTCCAGTCGTCGATCTTGCTGTAGCTGGTGCCGACCAGCAGCAGGCTCTGGTTTGCCTCGGCGAACAGGTCGTCGGCGCCTTGTTTGGCCTTGAGGGTTTCGTACAAGGCGATCGGGTTGGGGCCGAACTGCGGCGCCAGGCGCGCATGGTCGAACTGGATGTAGTTCATCAGGTCGCCCTTGATGCTCTTCTCACCGGCCTTGCGCGACACGTACACCTGGTCGCCTAGCAGTTGCGGGCGCTGGCGTGCCAGTTCGTAGGCCGACAGCCGCGCGCCTTCCGGGCTCCAGTGGGTGTCGGACTTGAGGAACAGCGGCGGGCCTTCGAGGTTGGCGAGGAACGCGGCGCGTAGCGGCACCACGTCCAGATGGCGGTTTTGCAGCTCACCGACGAAGTGGTCGTAGAGGCTGGTCACCCGTGGGTCGAAGGCATGCTCGGCATGCGCCGCGTACACATCCAGCTTCATCGGCAGCGGCAGGATCACCAGCTGCTTGCCGTGTTCGGCCAGTTGCGTGCGGACCTTGGCGATTTGTTCCAGTTGGCTGGCGACGTTGGCGTCAAGGTCGTTGGGCACGCGGTATTCCTGGTTGGTGTAGAGCCAGCCATCCTTGCCCAGCACCACACCCTTGGTGCCTTCGCCAAACAAGTAAAACTGGGCATCGGCCCACAGTTCCACCGACGGCTCACGCAGGAAGAAGCGCCTGTCGTAGGCCTGCTCGAACTTACGCAGCAGCTTGCCATCGACGAACAGGTTCCAGGTGTCGGTCGAGGTGCGGGCAAAGCTGAACACCGGCGGCAGCGAATAGATGAACATCGCCGCCAGCACCACCGCGAACAGAATGCCATTGGCCTTGCTGGCCGAATTCATCACCGGGTACATGGCAGGCTCCTAGAACTGGAAATACAGGAAGGGTGAGAACGAGTTGGCCGCCAGGCTGCTGAGCGCCAGCAGAAAGCCGCCCCACAGCAGCACACTGTGCAGCGCGCCCACGTGGCGCATGAAATAACCTTCCTTGTTGCCGGCGTAGAAACGCACGTTGTTGATCCCGGCCAGCACCAGCCAGGCCAGCGCCACCAGGGCAAAGGCCATGGCCATTTTCGAGGCACCGAGCACGTACAGTTCCAGCGAGCCGAAGCCGTTGAAGCCGAACAGTGCCTTGTAGATGTCGATGCTGTGGCGCAGGTCCATGGTGAAGAACAGCGGCATGCTCAGCAGGATCAGCACCCCGGTGCGCAGGTTGCGGCCTGGGTGGTAGGGCGTGGTGACCTTGGTCGCCAGGTTGAACTTGCGTTCGATGACCATGCCCACGCCGAAGAACAGCCCCCAGCAGATGAAGGCGAAACTCGCGCCGTGCCACAGGCCCGACAGCAGCATGGTCCAGATCAGCGCCGGCAAGGCGCCGGCCACGCGCTTGCGCACCAGCGGCATGTATACGTAGTCGCGCAGGAAATGCGCCAGGGTCATGTGCCAGCGTGCCCAGAACTCGGTAATGCTCTGCGCCACGTAGGGCTGGTTGAAGTTCTCCGGGAAGCGAAAGCCCATCATCAGCGCCAGGCCCAGGGCCATGTGGCTGTAGCCGGCGAAGTCGAAGTACAGCTGCAGGGTGGATATCACCAGGCCGAACCAGGCATCGCTGAACTGCAGCGTGCCTTCGCTGACGAACAGCACGTTGATCGGGGCCAGGCGGTCGGCGATCAGCACCTTCATGATGAAGCCGAGCATGAAGCGGCACACGCCCAGCGAAAACAGCTCCAGCGAATGGCTACGCTCGCGCAGCTGCGGCGCCAGCTGGCTGTAGCGCAGGATCGGCCCGGCCACCAGGTGCGGGAACAGCGCGACGAAAGCGGCGAAGTCGATGAAGTTGCGGGTTGGCGTGGCGTCCTTGCGGTAGATGTCGACGATGTAGCTCAGGGCATGGAACACGTAGAACGAGATGCCCAGCGGCAGGAAGATGTTTTCCAGCGTCCAGGTGTTGATGCCCAGCGGCGCCAGCAGCAAGGCCAGCACCTCGGCGCCGAAGTTGGCGTATTTGAAGTAGCCCAGGGTCGACAGGTTGCCGGCCACTCCGACCCACAGCAGACGCAGGGCCAGGCGCTTGTCGCCGGCATCCAGGCGTGCCTTGATGCGCAGGCCGAACCAGTAGTTCCAATAGGTGATGCCGACGAACAGCAGGAGGAAGTCCGGCCGCCACCAGGCGTAGAAAATGTAGCTGGCGGCCACGATCACCGTCGAACGCCACTGCGCCTTGGCCAGGAAATACACGGCCAGGAACAGCGGCAGATACAGGAACAGGAACACATTGGAGGCGAAGATCATGGCACGGCCCTTCCTTAGTAACTGATCACCACGCCGACGCTCAGCTGGTAGTCATCACCGGTTTGCAATGCACTGCCGGCATTGAGGTAACTGGCACTGACCAGCGCGTTGACGTCCAGGTGCTTGCCATCGATAGCCACCGGAAACATCTTCCAGTAGTAGTTGAGGTCGACCATCTGCCCGACATTGCGCCCGTTGCCATTGCTGCCCTGGTTGATGGCGCGATTGCGCTGCGAACGCTGGTCGCCGTTCATGCGGATCGGCAAGGTGCCGTCGGCATCGCGCAGGTCCAGCTGGGTCACCCGCAGGTCCAGCGCGCTGCGCGGGGTGGGGCGGGTCTCCACGGCAAAGCCGTAGTAGCTCAGGTTGCGCAGGTCGAGGGCGACGAACGAGCTGGTCAGGCGCGTGCTGTAGGAGCCGGTGCGGGTGATGCGGTCGGACTGGATGGCGTTCAGGCGGAAGCCGTCGTTCTCGTCGCTGGGCTTGTCGGTCAGGCCGCCTCGCAACGCCACGCGCGGGGTCCAGGCCAGATCGTCAAAGCGCTTGCCGAGTTCGCCGAGGACCGCCCAGCCCTTGCTGCTGTGGCCGGTGCTGGTGACGCCGTTGCCGTCGGTGTTGTCCATCTTGCCGTCCAGCGCCGCCAGTTCCAGGTGGTAGTCGCTGAGCACCGGGTAGGCGAGGTTGTCGCCCTTGAAGAACAGCCCGTAGCGCATGCCCTTGAAGTCGTAGCGGTCGTCGGCGTCGTGGCCGCTGTGGTCGTTCTCGTGCATCAGGCGCACACCGACCTGGTTGTTCTGGCTCCAGCGGTAGGCGTACTGGCCCATCAGGTAGGTGGTGCGCTCCTCGCTGTCGGCCAGGCGGTTGACGTCGGTGTTGTAGTTATGGAACTTCTGCCCGACGGCGAAGAACGCCTCGCTGAAGGTGTCCTGATAGTTGAAACGCAGCGACTCGAGGCTGTCATCCCACCAGATGCCATAGTCGTCATAGAAGCGCTGGCGGCCGAACGATGCAGAGAAGCGTGGGTCGTCGCCGATCAGGTTGCGCTTGACGTACAACTCGCGCAGTTCGGCGTACCAGCCTTCGGGCTGCTCGCGTTCGTTGGCGTTGGACGCTTCGTTGGTCAGGTTGCTCGACTGGCTGGAGTCATAGTTCAACCACAGGCGGCCATAGACCATCCATTTGGCCCAGCGCTTTTCCGGCGAATACCAAGCGAACGACGGCTCGTAACGCAGGCTGTAGAACATCTCGCGGTCGCTGCCGACCTGGGAGTCTTCAGGGCCGTAGCCGGTCTGTACGGTGAGCTTGTTGAACACTTCCGAGGTGATCACCGGCTCGCTGCCATCCAGTGCCGTGACGCGCACCGGTTCATTGCTGTCGGCCTCGGGGCCGGTGATTTCTTCTGCGGCGAACGCCGCCGGCAGCGGCACCAGGGCCAGCAGGGCGCCGAACAGGGGGTGATGCGCTTTCACAGGGTGGCCTCCTTGAACAGCCCGTTGCGAGCGGCCAGGGCACGCTCGATATCATCCTTTGGCAGGGTCTTTTCCAGGCGCCTGATCAGGCTGCGCGCGCTGCGTTCACCCAGGTCGAGGGCGACGCGGGCATAGGTGTAGGCCTTGACCGGGTCGTGGCACAGGGCACGGCCGTAGGCGTGCAGGGTGGCCATGCGGTACCAGGCGGCGGTGTTGCCCTTGTCGGCTTCGGCCTGGAACAGCGCCAAGGCCTTTTCCTGGTCAGGCTGGTCTTCGACGCCCTTGCTGTAGTACTCACCCAGCAGCAGGCCGGCACCGGGGTAGCCGCTGGCGCGCAGCTCCTCGATCAGGGCGCGGGCTTTGTCCGGGTCCAGGGTCAGCCAGTTGTTGACCATGTAGAACTGCGCCTGCAAGGCCTTGGCCCGGGTGGGTGCGCGCTCGCGCACCTGGTCGATCAGCGCCTGGGTTTCCTCGGCGTTGTGTTCGGTCGGGTTGGAGATCATGTAGTTGGCCTTGGACACCATGGCCGGCACGAAGCCACGGGCCACGGCCACATCGCGCCAGCGCTGGACGCGGGCGGTAGCCAGGTTCAGTGCGTCGTCCTGCGCCTTTTCTCGCGCCTGTTGCTCGGGCGTCGGTGGCAGCTTTTCGGCGCCAGGTGCGCTGGCCTGGTTGTCGTAGCGGTCGGCTTCCTGTTCGGCGCGCTGCACGCTGGTGATGCTGTCGAGCAGCGCGGCGACGCGGTGGATGATCTCCACCGGCAACTGCTCGCGTTCAGGCTCGAGCTGGTCGGCGAAGGGCGGGAACAGGCGGTCCTGCTGTTCGCCGAGGAACGCGTAGTAGCGGTCCAGGGCGCGCACGTCCACGCGCACCGCCTGGCGATACCAGCGCTCGGCGCCGGCACGGTCGCCCTGGCGTTCGGCAAGCACGGCGTGGTACAGCTCGGGGCGGCAGTTGAGCAGGCAGGCCTGTTCGTACAGGGCCAGCAACTGCGCCGCCTGGGCGGTGTCGACCAGCTCCGGGTAGGTCAGGAACACTTCCAGCGTGGTGCTGGTGTTGCGTGGGTCGAGGTTGGCCGGGTAGCGCGTCAGTGCCTGGGCCATCCACGGCCGCAGCGTCTCGCGCAGGCTCGGGGTGCGGTCGATCAGGCGGGCCAGCGAAGCCAGTGCCGGGACCATGCCATGGCCGTCGGCAAAGGCCTTCTGATACAGCGCCACCACTTCTGCGCGGCTGGCATCTTCGCGCCCGGCCAGCACATCACCCAGCAGCAGGGTACTGGCCAGGTCGCCACGGGCAGCCAGTTCGCGCAGGTCGGTGGTGACCTCGGCCGACGGGTCCTTGTACAGCGCGTAACGGATCTGCTCCAGGCTCTGCCCGGCGCTGGCCGAGCTGGCGCAGGCCAGGGCCAGGCCAGCCAGCAGCAGGCGTGGGGGCATATTGGCGGTCATGGCGTCATCGTCCTCGGCCGTTTAGCGCGCTGCGCCGAACGGCAGGCCCATGAACAGGTCGACCGCTACCGCTTTCTGGTAGGCCGCCGCCGGCAACGGGCTGTCAGGCTGGATGGTCAGCGCCAGGTTGCGGTTGACCTCATCGACCCGTGCGTCGACCACCTTGCCACTGTAGTGCTGGTCGAGGCCGAACACCTGCATGTCCACCGACTTCACCCGGTCGACATCGGCGAGCTTGTCGAACGGCACATTGGCGCGTACGAACAGGCCCTGGTCCTTGGGCAGCAGGTGCATCAGCGCGGCTTCTTTATAGCCGTAGCCGTCCAGGCGCTGGTTCGGGTAGTAGACCGTGCAATCGCACGGGCTGTTGATCACGGTCTCGATGGTGGCGCGGCCGAGCAGGGTCTGCAGGTCACCCGGCGACAGGTCGGCGACCGCCTTCATGTCGGCCGGGCTGGTGAAACTGGTGGCCAGCTGCGTGGAGATGCTGGCCAGCGGCTGGCCGGCCTGCACTTCGGTGGCGCCGGCGGGCAGCAGGTACTTCACATAGCCGTTGTCGGGCATGCTGATGACCTGGGCGTTGGTCGCCACCTGGGCCTGCAGCGCCGGGATGCGGAAGAACAGCAGGTAGCCCTTGTAGCCGACGAAGGCCAGCGCGGCGATGCCAGCGGCGGTGTACAGCAAGGTGCCGGTCAGGGCCTTGAGGCGGGCGCCCGGGGTGCGTGCGCTGGCGTACTTGTGCTTGCGTTCCTTGATGTAGTTCTCGCGCTGCATGACATTGAACAGGCCGTTGATGTCGGCGATCTCGCCGGACATATAGGCGCTGATCAGGTAGCGCAGGATGTCGCGCTTCTGTGCATCGAGTTCGACGAACTGCGCGCCCACTTCGCTGCCACGCTGGGAGACGATGCGGATCTTGCTGTCGATGTTCAGGTCGACCTGGTTCAGGCGCAAGCGGATCGAGGCGTCGTACAGGGCGCCGACGTTCAGCGGCGCGTCGTGGATCAGGCCCAGCCCGCCCAGGGAAATATCCTGCAGGGCGACTTCGAACGGGGCCTGGCCGGCACTGGCCAGGCGCACCCGTGCGTTCATCCGGGTGCGCACGTACTGGCGCTCGTCGACCGCCTCGTGGACGATGTTGGCCGCTGTCTTGCCCGGGGCCGCGGGAATGTTCGTGGTACTCATGTGCAGGCGCCTTTCCTTAACGTTGCGAGAGTTCTAGGAGAACGGTGATGACCCCGAAGAAGATCGCGATCGACGAGCACAGCATCGCCTTCGAGGACCAGCGGTTGAGGCTGGCGTCGAAGTCGACGCTGCCAGTGGCCAGGGTGGTCTTCTGTCGCGTCCAGCTTTGCTGGTCCATGTGGAACATCGCGTAGACCTTCATCAGCGAACCGACGATCTGGTTGTAATAAAGAACGAAGGGGTACATCGGGCTGACCGGGTGGCCGGCGAAGACGAACAGCACAGTCACCAGGCTGCGCGAGATCAGCACCCAGAACAGGTACACCAGCAGGTACTGGATACCGAACACCAGGCCGGCCACCACCGAGGCGGTCAGGCCCATCAGGCAGGTCCACATCGACACGCGTTGGTCGAGCAGCACGTACAGGGTGAACAGCCCCAGGCGGGCCCGGCCGAGCAGGGCAGTGGCGCGGAAGTTCTGCCGCAGCGAATTGCCGTACCAGCGGAACATCAGCTGGCGGGTGGCGATCCAGAAGCTGTCGCTGGGCGGATGCTCGACGGTCAGGGTATGGCTGTCGGGCACGTAGAAGGTATTCCAGCCAGCGCGCATCAGGCTCAGCCAGCTCGACTTGTCGTCCCCGGTAAGGAACTGGAAGCGGCCCAGGCGCCAGTGTTCGAGGAAGTCGGCCTCGACGTCGCGGATGAACTCGGGGTCGGTCATCACTTCGGCGCGGAAGAACGACAGCCGCCCGGTCAGGGTCAGCACCCGGTGCGACAGCGCCATCGAGCACATGTTGATGTGGCGCTGGACGAAGCGCATCGAGTGCCACTGGCGCATCCAGCGGCTGCCCTCGACTTCGCAGAATTCGTTGGTGGTCAGGCCGCCCACGTCTGGCAGCACGGCGAACAGCTTGACCGCTCGCTCGACACAGCCAGGCAGCATCATGGTGTCGCCGTCGACCACGCCGACCACGGCGTCACTCAGCGGCATCTGCCGCGACAACGCGCGGAAGGCATGGGCCAGGCCGTCACGCTTGCCGGTGCCCCGGGCGCGGACGATCACCAGCTTGATGTCGTCACGGTCCTTGACCTCGTTGCGCATGATCTGCTTGATGAAGGTCTCGTCGCCTTTCTCGACGATCGACGCGATGACCGTGCAGGGCACGTTCAGCCGTTGCACTTCCTGGAACACCGACTGGTAGACCTTGAAGGTGGTGGTGGTCGGGATGCGGAAGCTGGTCACCACCATGAACATGTGCGAGGGCAGCGCAGCATCGCCCAGGCGCTCGACCTGCCGACGCAGGCGCGGAAACTTCCAGTGCAGGAAGTACATGCCGCGCAGGTAGTGGACCACGGCATTGCCGTAGCGCCACATGCCCAGCGTGCCGATGATGAAGATGAACAGGTGGTGGTCCGGGTCCAGGTACTGCGGCGCGACCATTTCCGACGCCAGCGCAATCAACCCGGCGAGGCACGCCCAGCCGAAGAAGCTGGCGCCTGCGCGCAGGTAACCGGGGGCCACGAAGGGCGGTTGCTGTCGATCCATGTCGGCTTGACTCCTGTTTTTGCGGTGCCCGCGCGCCACCCCGCCGAGGCCTGGGCCAATGGCAGGTGGTGCGCGGTGGGTGCCGGGTCGGTTACCAGCAGATGCCTTGGCTGTGGCTGTCGCTCAGGCCGGGCATGAAGCCGACCAGGTCGATCACCTGCTTGCCGTGGCCGCTTTGCAGGGCGCTGGCAAAGCGTGGGTCGTTGTTGCCCAGGACGATCACCTCGGCGTCATCGATCACCTGCTGCAGGTCGCTGTGCAGCAGCGACGAAACATGGGGGATCTTCGCTTCGATGTACTCCTTGTTGGCGCCGTGCACGCGGGCGTATTCGACGTTCTCGTCGAAGATGTGCAACTGGTAGCCCTTGCCGATCAGGCGCTCGGCCAGTTCCACCAGCGGGCTTTCGCGCAGGTCATCGGTGCCGGCCTTGAAGGCCAGGCCCAGCAGGGCGATCTTGCGTTTGTCCTGGCGCTCGATGAGGTCGAAGGCGTTTTGCACCTGCGAGGCATTGCTGGCCATCAGCGAGTCGAGCAGCGGCGCCTTCACATCCAGGCTGGCAGCGCGGTAGGTGAGGGCGCGCACGTCCTTGGGTAGGCACGAGCCGCCGAAAGCGAAGCCCGGGCGCAGGTAGTAGCGGGACAGGTTGAGCTTGTGGTCCTGGCACACCACATCCATCACCTCGCGGCCATCGACGCCGGCAGCCTTGGCAATGTTGCCGATCTCGTTGGCGAAGGTGACCTTGGTCGCGTGCCACACGTTGCAGGTGTACTTGATCATCTCGGCGACTTCGATCGACTTGCGGATCACCGGTGCCTCAAGGCCGTTGTACAGCGACTCGAGCAGGTCACCCGACTGGCTGTCCAGTTCGCCGATCACCGTCATGGCCGGGAAGTCATAGTCCTGGATGGCCGTGCTTTCGCGGAGGAATTCCGGGTTGACCGCCACGCCGAAGTCGACGCCGGCTTTTTTACCCGAGTATTGCTCCAGGATCGGGACCACCACGTTCTTTACCGTGCCTGGCAGCACGGTGCTGCGGACCACCACGGTGTGGCGGTTGGCCTTGTCGCGCAGGGCGGTGCCGATTTCCCGGCAGACCGCCTCCATGTACACCAGGTCCAGGTCGCCGTTCTTCTTGCTCGGGGTGCCGACGCACAGCAGCGACAGGTCGCTGGCGAGGATCGCTGCCTGCACGTCGGTGGTGCCGCGCAGGCGGCCTGTGCTGACACCGTCCTGCAGCAGTTGTTCCAGGCCTGGCTCGACAATCGGCGATTTGCCCTGGTTGATCAGTTCGATTTTTGCCGGAGAAATGTCCACCCCCAGCACGTGATGGCCGCGGGCCGACAGGCACCCCGCGCAGACTGCGCCTACATAGCCAAGTCCAAAGATACTGATGTTCATACGTCCCTCTCCCTGGGGCACGGCAAAGCCGGCCGAGATACATCGTTCATGAAGTTGTCGAATGGCAGACGCGCAGAAGTAAGCCGCGCTCGAAATGGCGTTGCAGGCTGTTTCTTAGTGGTCTTTTTACAGCCTAAGGGCGTTTTTATTTTTATTGCAAGCGCTGATATTGGGTTATTTGAAATTTATTTAATTCTTGCTTGTTAAAGTTTAAAAACTCTTAAAAATCAATACGTTAAAGTTGTTGTTAGTTGGGCGTCAAAAAATTGATAACGTCCTGAGTGGCGATAAAGTGACGCCAAGGACGTGGCGTTCTGCTGGTTTCTCCCTTGGCTTGGTCAGCCTGAACTGCACCGCTGGGACGGCTAAGATCCCTGTAAATCAAGGCCTTCCAGGTCGCGGTGGTGGCGCAATACTGGCTTGCGACGAAGGTCGGCGATGGGCATAGTGACCGCACAGTCTGCAACTGCTCTCGGGATTGTGAGCAGGTAGCCCATGACGGCACAGGAACAAGGAGAACGTCATATGAAAGGAATCGGCCCACGGCTGCGAGAAGAACGTGAACGGCTGGGCATGACCCAGCGGGTATTTGGTGATATCGGCGGCGTCGAACCCAACGCTCAGGGCAAATACGAAAGTGGCGAGCGCACGCCACGGGCGGATTACCTGGCAGCGCTGGCGACCAAGGGCGTGGATGCGCTGTATGTGCTCAGCGGGGAGCGCACTCCGGCGCCGCTGGAAAGCCTGTCGGCAGATGAAACCGGTCTGCTGGGCGCGTTCCGGCGGTTGCCGGCGGCTGACAAGGCGGCGTTGTGGCATCTGCTGGGGCGCCTGGTGGGTGAGGGCAGTACGGGGGAAGTGGCACGACAGCCGCGTCATGAGCGTCAGACGTTTCTGTAGGAAGTTTTACGCTAGGTCCGCCGTGAAAAATTTTGTTAAGGTGGCGGGATCCAATCGCCCTGTTGACGAGGTGTCTGCTTGATTAGGGTTCTAGTGGTCGACGATCACGATCTGGTTCGAACCGGTATTACTCGCATGCTGGCTGATATCGACGGCCTGCAGGTGGTGGGTGAGGCGGATTCGGGCGAGTCGGCGCTGAAACTCGCCCGCGAACTGAAACCTGACGTCGTCCTGATGGACGTGAAGATGCCCGGGATCGGCGGCCTGGAGGCCACCCGCAAGCTGCTGCGCAGTCACCCCGACATCAAGGTGGTGGCGGTTACCGTGTGTGAAGAGGACCCGTTCCCCACCCGCCTGATGCAGGCCGGCGCCGCCGGTTACCTGACCAAGGGCGCCGGCCTCGACGAAATGGTCCAGGCCATCCGCCTGGCTTTTGCCGGCCAGCGTTATATCAGCCCGCAGATTGCCCAGCAGCTGGCGCTGAAGTCGTTCCAGCCGCAAGCGTCGCCGTTCGACGCGTTGTCGGAACGGGAAATCCAGATCGCCCTGATGATTGTCGGCTGCCAGAAAGTGCAGATCATCTCCGACAAGTTGTGCCTGTCGCCCAAGACCGTCAATACTTACCGCTATCGGATCTTCGAAAAACTCTCGGTCACCAGCGATGTCGAATTGACCTTGCTGGCCGTTCGCCACGGTATGGTTGACGCAAGCCTCTAATCCTTCATGTCACAAGTCTTTGATGCCAGCGCGTTCCTGGCGACCTGCAGTGGTCGCCCAGGCGTATACCGGATGTTCGACGCCGAGGCGCGGCTGCTCTATGTGGGCAAGGCCAAGAACCTCAAGAAACGCCTGGCCAGCTACTTCCGCAAGACCGGCCTGGCGCCGAAAACCGCTGCGCTGGTGGCGCGCATCGCCCAGGTCGAAACCACCATCACCGCCAACGAGACCGAGGCGCTGCTGCTCGAGCAGAACCTGATCAAGCAGTGGCGCCCGCCGTACAACATTCTGTTGCGCGACGATAAGTCTTATCCCTACGTATTCCTGTCGGAAGGTGAATTCCCGAGGCTGGGCATCCACCGCGGGGCGAAGAAAGCCAAGGGGCGGTATTTCGGGCCGTACCCCAGTGCGGGCGCCATTCGCGAGAGCCTCAGCCTGCTGCAGAAGGCCTTTTCCGTGCGCCAGTGCGAAGACAGCTATTTCGCCAACCGCACCCGCCCATGCCTGCAGTACCAGATCAAGCGCTGCAAGGGCCCGTGCACCCAGCTGGTCACGCCAGAGGAGTATGCCGAGGATGTGCGCCACTCGGTGATGTTCCTCGAAGGCCGCAGCCAGCAGTTGGGCAACGAACTCAACGAAGCCATGGAAAAGGCGGCAATGGCCCTCAATTTCGAGAAGGCCGCCGAGCTGCGTGACCAGATTGCCTTGTTGCGCCGGGTCCAGGACCAGCAGTACATCGAAGGCGGCTCCGGCGATGTCGATGTGGTGGCCGCCTTCGTCAACCCCGGCGGTGCTTGTGTGCACCTGATCAGCGTGCGCGGTGGCCGGGTGCTGGGCAGCAAGAACTTCTTCCCCCAGGTGGGCATCGAGGAGGAGGTAGCCGAAGTCATGGCTGCGTTCCTGTCGCAGTACTACCTGGGCAACGCCGAGCGCGAGCTGCCCGGCGAGCTGATCGTCAATGTGGTGCACGAAGACTTCGAGGCCATCACCGAAGCCGTGCAGAGCCTGCGCGGCCGTGAGCTGAGCATCAGCCACCGGGTGCGCGGCACCCGCGCACGCTGGCAGCAACTGGCGGTGACCAACGCTGAACAAGCACTCAATGCTCGCCTGGCCAACCGCCAGCACATGGCCGCGCGCTTCGAGGCCCTGGCCGAAGTGCTTGGCCTGGATGAGGTACCGCAACGCCTGGAATGCTATGACATCAGCCACTCCAGCGGCGAAGCCACGGTCGCCAGCTGCGTGGTGTTCGGCCCGGAGGGCCCGATCAAGTCAGATTACCGTCGCTTCAACATCGAAGGCGTTACCGCTGGCGATGACTACGCCGCCATGCACCAGGCCCTGACCCGCCGTTACGGTCGGATCAAGGATGGCGAGGGTAAATTGCCTGATGTGCTGCTGGTGGACGGCGGCAAGGGCCAGCTGAACATGGCGCGCGAAGTGATGCAGGAGCTGGCCTTCACCGACCTGACCCTGCTCGGCGTGGCCAAGGGCGTGACCCGCAAGGCCGGCTTCGAGACCCTGTACCTCAACGACGTGACCCATGAATTCACCCTCAAGGGCGACAACCCGGCGTTGCACCTGATCCAGCAGATCCGCGACGAAGCCCACCGCTTCGCCATCACCGGCCACCGCGCCCGGCGCGGCAAGGCCCGCCGCACATCGAGCCTGGAGGACGTCGCCGGGGTAGGGCCCAAGCGCCGCCGCGACTTGCTGAAACACTTCGGCGGCCTGCAGGAGCTCAACCGCGCCAGCATCGATGAGATCGCCAAAGCGCCCGGCATCAGTAAAAAGCTCGCCGAGTCGATTTATGCCAGCCTGCATAGCGAGTAGAATGCCGGGTTCAACCCGCAGCCAGTCGTACCGATGAATATTCCAAACCTGCTCACCGTTCTACGCGTCCTGCTCATCCCGATCTTCATCCTGCTGTTCTATGTGCCCTATCACTGGAGCTACATGGCCGCCAGCACGGTGTTCGCCATCGCCGCCGCCACCGACTGGCTGGATGGCTACCTGGCGCGTCGCCTGCAGCAGAGCACGCCCTTCGGCGCCTTCCTCGACCCCGTGGCCGACAAGCTGATGGTGGCCGTGGCCCTGGTGTTGCTGGTGCAGGTGCACGCCAACTTCTGGCTGACCCTGCCGGCAGCGGTAATCATCGGCCGTGAAATCGTCGTTTCGGCATTGCGCGAGTGGATGGCCGAACTGGGCGCGCGGGCGCATGTGGCGGTATCCAGCCTTGGCAAGTGGAAGACCGCGGCGCAGATGCTGGCGCTGGTGATCCTGCTGGCCAACCCGCCGGTGGTAAGCTTCTGGGTCGTGTTGGGCTACGGCCTGCTGTTGGTGGCGGCGGCGCTGACCCTGTGGTCGATGGTGCACTACCTGCTTGCTGCCTGGCCGCACCTGCGCGAAGGCTCCGAGCAAAAATAAAACTTTTTTGAATCAAGGGGTTGACGCCGTTTTAGATATCGCTAGAATGGCACCCATCACGACGCGGGAATAGCTCAGTTGGTAGAGCACGACCTTGCCAAGGTCGGGGTCGCGAGTTCGAGTCTCGTTTCCCGCTCCAAATTGGCCTTGACGAAGTATTTCGGTAAGGCAAGTAAAGAAGGCCCTTCGGGGCCTTTTTTCGTTTCTGTCAAGTCCGCGCCGATCCAAGGTCATCCGGCCTTTTCCAGGCGCGAAGTTACTGCACCCTCCGTCAGTGAATGCGCGCCGGATGCAGGATTGCCTGCGCTGCAGGCGTTCGGCCACTAGCACAAGCGTGCTAATCGACCTTGGCGAGGCAGCTTTCGTATAGTCCGTGCCGGATTACAGACATCGGGACAGGACTTCCATGAAAGACAGATTTCTATCCTCAAGCCTCTGGTTGGCCATCCTGGCCATGGCTTGCAGCGCCCCGGCCATGGCCGCTCAAGCGCCGGGTGACTACTGGATCATCTACGGCAAAGGTGAGCGTCTGCACAACGAAGTGTACGTTGCCGACAGTGCCGGCATCCTGCAAAAGGCGGGTGGCGTACAATCGGCGCAGGTCATGCAGCTGTTCGAAGACCCCGCCTATCCAACCCTCGTCGCTTATGAAGTACAGGTGAAGTGTAAACAGCGCCAGATACGCCTGGACAGCGCCCGGGCGATACGGCGCTTCGACGGCGCAGTGAAGGATGTAAAAACCAATGCCCGCAACTGGGTCGCACCGAAAGATTACTGGTTGAAGCGCACCTTCGCCTTCGTTTGCGCCCCTGAAAATCGAGCACGCAATCAGATGCTGTCGATTGGCAAGATGCCTCCCACCCAGATGGTCGCAACTGTCCAGGCCATGTTCATCCAGTTGGTGGGTGTGCAAGCCAACAGCCAGGCGGTGCAAGAGTTGGACGACATGCTGAGCAAAAGCCCTTGATGACCCTCCGGATTCGGTTGCTCGGCCTGATGCTGCTTACGCTCACCGGGTGTATCCCGACCCTGCCGGAGCTGCGTGCCAGCCATCAATGGCAGGGGCGTGACGCCAAGCAGGCGATTGACTTCTTCGGCCCGCCCGGGCGCATGGAGCCTTTGCCTGGCGGAGCTGGGGTGCAGCTGGGTTGGTACCGCGACACCACTTACGTACGCCAGGAGGTCGTCGGCAGCACCGCTGAAATGCAGGGCAACGTGATGGTCCATACCAACTACTGGGATGACGTGGCCCATCCGGGTGGCTGCACGATCCTGATGAGGGTGGACAAGGCACGGCTGATCAGCGATTTCTCCACGAAGGGGCGTTGTAACGGCGTGAGTCTGGCGCCTTAGTCCTTTTGGGGGGGGTGTGCGTGCTTGCCTGCAGCAATCACGCTTCGCGAGCAGTTCAGGTTGACTCGACAGGCGTGGTCGAGGGCAGCGGTGAGCTGCCTGGTCGGGTTTCAGGCAATGCCACCAGCACCAGCACGAAGGCGACTGCGGCAATGGCCGCCAGGGCAAGAAACGCTGCATCGTAGCCAGCGGCCTGCAGCACCAGCCCGGCGATTCCAGGGCTCAGCGCCGCGCCCAGCCCGAACGTCGCCGTCAGCGCGCCGAGGCTGACATTGAAGCGCCCGCTGCCTTCGGTCAGGTCCTTGACCACGATGGGCAACAGTGCGCCGAAGATGCCCGCGCCAATACCGTCGAGCAATTGCACGCCTACCAGCCAGAACGGGTTGTCGGAAACCAGGTAAAGCGCACCCCGTATCGGCAGGATGAGAAAGCCTGCCAGCAGGAACGGCTTGCGCCCCCATTGCTCGGCCTTGGCGCCGACCAGCAGCGCCATCGGCACCATCACCAATTGCGCCGCGACAATGCAGGCAGAGGTGAGCGGGGTGGCCAGTCGCAGGTCAATCTGTGACAGCTTCTGGCTCACCAGTGGCAGCATCGCTGCGTTGGCAAGGTGAAACAGCGCGCAGCACACGGCGAAGATCAACAGGGTGCGGTTGTGCAGCAGCAGCTTCAGCCCGGCAGGGTGGTCAGCCGCCATCGGGCCATGGCCAAGGCCGCGAGCCAGTTGGTGGTCGATGGCCGCAGCGGGTACCCGGACCGTGGCCACGATGCTGGCCACGGTCATGACCGCCATCAGGTAGAACACCACCACCGGGCCGAACAGGTACGCCAGGCCGCCGGCCAGCAGCGCCGAGCAGGCATTGCCGGCGTGGTTGAACGTTTCGTTGCGCCCGACCCGGCGGGTGAATGCCTTCGGGCCGGTGATGCCAAGCGATATGGCGGCAATCGCTGGCGCGAACACCGAGCCTGCCAGGGCCGCGACCGTCTGGGTCAAGGCTACCCCGGCGAACGACGAGATCCACGGTAGCAGCAGGCAACTGCCGGTCACCAGCAGGGCGGCGATCACCACCACCGCGCGCTTGGCCCTGGTGCTGTCGATCAACGCTCCGGCCGGCGTTTGCGCCAGCAGCGCGACGATGCCCGCCAGGCTCATCACCAGGCCGATGCTAGCTGCTTGCCACTGGTGCACGGCAAGCAGGTAGATGGCCAGGTACGGCCCCAGGCCGTCGCGTACGTCGGCCAGGAAGAAATTCAGCCAGTCCAGGGCACGGTGATGTGAGGCGAGGGGCTTTGAAGGGGTCAACGATGCAATCTCGTGAAAGCCATGGGCGCTATCGGCAGCCAAATTGCGCGGGGCCGTCCGCTCTCGTCAAGGACCGGCAGTGTAGCCGATAGGTTCCTGACCCTGGCCCAAGGCAGGATCGCCGCCATCGGCAGCCACGCATTAGCAGCATGGCAGATTGAGACTATAGTAACGTCTTAAAAGCCGGGTCAGTGGGTGCCATGTCTACGATCGATCTGTCGTCCTCGCAAAGTCTTCGCAAACGCGTGTTGTTGGCTGGGGCGCTGAATATCGGCTCCATCGTGGCCTCCCAAGTCATACGCCTGGGCGGCAACCTGATCATCACCCGCTTGCTGTTGCCAGAGATGTTCGGCCTCATGGCCATTGCCACCACGGTTTCGGTGTTGCTGCTGTTGCTGTCCGATGTCGGCCTGCGGCAGAACATCATCCAGAGCCCCCGCGGCGACGAGCCGCTGTTCCTCAACACGATCTGGTCGCTGCAGATCATTCGCGGCCTTGGGCTGTTCGTGGTGATGCAACTGGTGGCGTTGGCCTCCTGGGTGTCCCAGCACTTTGCAATGTGGCCGGCACATTCCACCTACGCCGCCCCGGAGTTGCCTGCGGTGCTGGCTGTCACTGGCTTTTTCGCGATCATCTTTGCCTTCCAGTCGACCAAGATCGATGTGGCCATCCGCACCTTCCAGCAGAAAAAGGTGGTGCTGGTCGAGCTGGTATCGCAAATCGCCGGCCTGGTGGTGATGCTGGTGATCGGCTACCTCACGCGGTCCATCTGGGCGCTGGTGGCTGCGGGTCTGGTCTCGACCCTGGTCACCACGGTGCTCAGCCACCTGATCTTCCCAGGCCACAAGGACCGCCCGCAATGGGACCCGGCCGCGCTGCGCGAGATCGTCAACTACGGCCGCTGGGTGTTCCTGTCGTCTGCGGTCGGCGTACTTGCCATGCAGGGGGACCGGATCTGGTTCGGCGGCAGCATGACGGTGGCGCAGCTGGGGGTGTATTCGATTGCGGTGGGCATTCTGGCAGCCTTCCAGCTCAGCCTGCAGCGGCTGGCCGGGGCAGTGGCCTTGCCGGCCTTCAGCGAGGCGGCCAGGACCGGTGACATGGACCGCCTGCGCCACCTGTATTTCCGTTTCAGGCTGATCTTCGATGTGCTGACCCTGTTCACCTGCGGCTTCCTGTTCACTGCCAGCCCGCTGATCATCCACTGGCTTTATGACGCCCGGTATCAGGAGGCCGGGCAGATGATGGCGATCCTGTCGTTGTCGCTGTTCACCTTGCGCTACGGCCTGACGCAACAGATATGGATGGCCCTCGGGCTGACCAAGTACATGGCCATGGACAACATCATTCGGGTGGTAGCGCTGTTCACCCTGATGCCGTTGCTGCTGGCCATCGGCGGGGTGACCTATGCGTTGTGGGGCGTGGCCCTGCACACCTTCTTCACGCTGTTCCTGATCTTCAAGGTCAGCCACCAGCTGGGCATGCTGAGCATCAAGCGGGAGCTGGTGGTGCTGCCAGTCATGGTGTTTGGCGCCCTTTGTGGCCAGTTCATCAGCCATCTGTTCGCCTTCTGATCGGCTGCGCCAAGGACCTGAACGATGAATGTGATCGACTTTTTTGATCGGACCCGAATCATCAACATCCCGTCCAGAACGGACCGCCGCGAAGAAACCGAGGCCGAATTCGCCCGCAACGGCTTCCAGATCGATGACGAAAAGATCGGCTTCTTCCCAGCTGTGACGCCCACTGACCAACAGGGCTTCCCCAGCATCGGCGCCCGGGGCTGCTTCATGAGCCATATGCAGATACTGGAAGAAGCCGTGCGCCTGAATGTCGACAACATCCTCATCATGGAAGACGACATCCAGTTTTCTCGGCGCATCGGCCCGTTTGGCAAAAAGGCCATCGAATCCCTGCAAGGCATGGACTGGGACATCGCCTACCTCGGCCATTCCTGCGAGGGCAATTCCGATAACCCCGGCTGGGCACCGGTTGATCGTCCCATCCACCTGTCGCACTTCTATGCGGTGAATGGCAAGAGCGTGGGCAAACTGCGTGACTTTCTTGCGCAGGTTCTGCAGCGCCCGCCCGGGCACCCGGACGGTGGGCCGATGCACTATGACGCGGCCCTCAATACGCTGATCCACACCGACAAGAACATCCAGGCCTACTACTTCACCTGGAACCTGGGCTACCAGAGGCCTTCGCGCACCGACCTGCATGCCCTGTCGATATTTGACCGGCTGGCGCTGCTGCGGCCGATGATGGCCCTTTATCGGCGCTTGAAAGCAGAAAAACTCAGGCGAACCCGCTAGCCGGCGTCACCTGCCTGTCATGCGAAGTTGATAGTGTGCGGGTCCCTTTTCGTGGCACAAGGTGTGCAACACGGTGTATCCCGGCACGACCCGCAAGCCGTTCATGCTCCGCTCCAGCGACATGCGCAGCGACGAATTCGCCGCCTTGTTCACCCAGCTTTACGGCAACCTGTATGCCGACATGCCGCCGCTGGGCGATGGCATTGCCATCGGTGGCGTCTATGGCCGCTTCGACGGCATGAGCGTGCGACGCATGCATTATCAGGGCGACTTCACCCTCGTCCTGCCAGCACCGCAGGACGAAATCACCTTTGTGCTGCCCACTGCGGGCAAGATCATTTTCGACCACCGCGGCGAGTCGATCGGCGGTGCTCAGGTGGGCCTGGCGGTGGACAAACTCGACATCCGCTCGGTGCGCATCACCGACGGGCATGCTCAATGCGGCATGTCGATTCGCCGTGGCGCGTTCGCCGAACGGCTGTCGACCCTGCTCGAACAACCCTTGCCTGCGCCGATTCGCTTTACGCCACAGGTTGACCTGGGCAACTGCGCACTGCCTGGCATCCGGGCCTTGCTCGAACTGGCAACCGGAACCGAGTTCGATCAACTGATCAACACGGGCCTGCTGATGCCTGTGCGCTTGCAGGAGATGCTGGTCGACGCGCTGCTGGAAACCTGGCCACACAACTACAGCGAGGCGTTGCGCAGCCCGGTGCCAGCCATTGCGCCGCGGCATGTGAAACTGGCCATGGCCTACCTGCGCGAACACCCGGCCAGGCAGGTCAGTGGTAGCGAGCTGGCGGGGTTGGCCAATGTCAGCCTGCGTGCGTTGCAGGAGGGCTTCCGGCGTTTTGCCGGCACGTCGATCGTCGGCTATCAGCGGCAAGTTCGGCTGGAGCAGGCGCGAGCGGTGCTGGCGCGCGGGGAGGGCGGGTCGGTGGCGGAGGTTGCCTTGCGCCATGGTTTCAGCAATGCCGGGCGGTTTGCCCAGTACTTCAAGCTTGCCTTCGGGATCAACCCGGCCGATCTGCGGCGCCGATAGTCGGGGCCGTCCAGCGGCCCCATGATCTTCAGAACGTGAATGGGTGTGAGATAAACCTAACAGGACCAGTGAGAAAAAGGTGGGATACTCCGATCCACACTGACCAATACTGGGATGGGAAATCAAATTCCGTTGGTCATGCTGCAATCGGTGGGATGCCGGTCAGTCGTGACCGACCGGGCTGAACATGTCGCGTTGACGGCTATCCAGGTCTGCCTTGCGCAGGACCTTGATAACCCGGTAGATGAACTGAAGAGAGAACCCGTACTTGCGGGCCAGCTCCCGGTGGTTCTGGCCCTTCCAGTCTTCATAGATCTGCTGGTGCATGCGCGATGCTTCTATCCGCGCCCCCTTGGGCATGTACAGCTGCTGTCCACCCCATTGCTCAACCATCCGCATGGCGACATCGGTGCCGAGGGCGTTGGCCGCATCCTTAGAAACGCCGAACGCTTCCATGGCTGCGACCGAGACTTGCTCAGCCAAGTCGTCCAGCAGATCTCCGGCAGGGCTACGGCCTTCTGCTTTCATGCTCCCTCCTGCTCGATTCGAGCAATCCATTTCTTCATCTCCTCGATCACAAGACTGGCCTGCTCCGAGGTGAGCCACTGCAAAGCCTGGGCGCCGGTGCGGCCCTGGACGAACTTCACCAGCGAATCCTCAGAGGCGTCCCGCAGCACTCCAAGGTCTCGGAGAGTCAGCCAGAGCGAGCGGATCTTGCGGGACCACGGGTCGGCGGCCCGAGTCCTTTTCTCCTTGGCATTTGGACGAACCATGAAGCCTTTGCTCTTGAGCTCTTCCAAAACCCTGTAGAGGTTTGGAACGCTCAATTTGGCACTGGAGGTCGCCCCGCCAAGCCCTTTCATGCCGGCCAACATCAGGCGGTAAGTGTCGTCATCCATCTGGAGTTCGCGACGAGCAACATGGATAAGCTTGATCAGACGCAGCCGATTGGGATTGGACGGTGCGGTACTCACTGGCTGCTCTCCCGCTCTGTACCGGTCGTGGCCACGCTTTTCTCCAGGAGCCGAATGCGGCTCTGCAACTTCTTCACCACAGCCTTCTGCAGGTGCGGCAACGCGAGCGCAGCACGACATTGGTCTACGTCAAAGCTATCCACGGCGCGCAGACGGCTTTCGGCATCTACCGCGCCGTACTGGCGACCAGGTTGCATGAAGGGATTGGCGTGTGACATATCACACCCCCTGGGTCAGCCGAGCGACCGGCTGATGGCCAACTGCGTGATGCAGTTGAGCAGAACGACCTGCCTCATATCCGGCGTCACCGGCCACCTCGTCGCGGGCCTTGAGCTTGCGGCGTTTCATCTTGGCCTGACCAAGCTTAGGGTAGTTCTTCGCCATATAGGCCTGGATAGCCTCGGCAATGTTGTCCTCGACCCCAGCGAACTGCTCTACCTTTACCAGCACGGCATCAATCCAGCCGTGGGCGAAGGCATCACCCCGCGCAACCTTGGTGGAGCGTTTGCAACGTTTCTGTGTGGCAAGGTAGTCCCGTCGAGCCTTCTGCAGCTGGCGCTCCAAGACCTGGTAGGCGTACCCCGCCAGTTCTGGTGCCGCTCCGCAACCGATAAAGATGAATGAAGCGTGCTCAAACCAGGGAGCACTGATGATGAAGTGGGCGCCGAATGCCTCGCCGCAGACATGAGCCAAACGTACACGCCACGCCGGGGGCTCACTCTCCGATCCAGCTGCTACCTTGGCCTCGCCGGCCATGCTGGCAAGAACGTCCCCCATTTCCAGGTTGTAGGTTTCCATGAGCTTGTGAGCTTGGCGCAGGGCAATTTCCGCTTCGTTTGGGTTGGAGCCCTTGCCCTTTGCCATCTCCAGGCATTTCTTGATCTTGTCGAGGATACGATCCTGGTCCACGTTACACCCCTGCCAAAGTCATGTTGATCGGCAGGTACTGGTCAGTGTTGCCCTGGCGCTTGTAGACCCGGATGTAAACGGCAGTACCGTTCACCTGGATGGAATCCTTCAGCGCCTGCATGGCGGTCTTCCAGGCCGGGTCATTGATCTCCACTCGCAGCAGACTGAGCACATCTTTAACCATGAGCTGGCCTTGACGGTTGGCCCGAAATGCACGGTCGACCAATACGCGTAAGTGGTCGTTCGCCCCCTCCGACCAGGTGCTGATGCACTGATTGATCAGCTCGCGGGCGGCGAGGATCTCCTCGGTGAAGACGATGCGGTCTGCGTAGGCGCGCTCGATCTTGTACTGGCCGTCATAGGTGGTGATCGAGACGTTGCCCTTCTGCCCACCCAGCTGGACGCCGTAGCGTTCGGAGGACACGGCGATCAGGTCCGCAATGTCGGCAAGCGCCTGTTTCTTGAAATCGGCCAGCAAGGCGTTGATATGCTCGGCGGCATTGCCTAGATCGCGAGCGACACCGTCGCGCAGCTTGTCGTGCTCGCGCACCTGGTGCTCAGGCACCAAATGGCCAGCAGCGTTCATGACGAAACCGGCTGGAATAGCAACCGCCTGAGATTGTTGGATATCAGCCATGAGTTGGCTCCTCAACTGGGGAAAAGGTTTTACAGCCGCAGCGCGGGCACACGTTGTCGCTACGCCAGGAATCTTTCGGATGCGGGCGGCGACGGAGTTCGGTGAAGGCGCCAGTCCAGCGGCAACGGCGACACTTCAGCAGTCGATCTGTCATCAACGCTTCCCCCGTGCTTTAGCAGCGCGTTTTTCCTGCAGTTTCTCGGCGAGGTAACGCAATTCGCTGTGAATCTTTGCGTAGTTCCCCGCGATAAACAGGTCCAGCAGCTTTACCAGCAGGTTGTTGTGCTGAACCTGATAGGCCTTCAGCTGGTAGATCTGTTCATCCTGGCGGGACAGTTTGTTTATGGCTTCCTCCGCCAATGCGCAGAGTTCCTGGCGGCTGAGCTGGGAGAAGTCCTTGGGCACCGGCAGTGTGGGTTCAGTCACAGCTGATACCTCTCTTCAATCCAGTGCCCAGGCGCCATTGCAGGTGTCGGGTGGTTTTCGTCTTGCTCGTGTGGGGAGAGCTGGCGCTTGGTGCCGGCCTGCAGCTGGCTGTCGGGGATGCAGCTGATGCCGACCCCATTCAGCAGGTAGCAGGTGACGCCGCGTTGGCTGTCGTGCTGTACGTCGATGACGTTCTCTTGGGGCAATGGTGCTGCGCTGGTGCCGGTGGCCAGCAACAGGAGACAGAGGACGAGACGGCTCATTGGTCCTGCTCCTTCACCAGGCTGTACCAAACCACATCTACGCCACGAATCGTCACGGTGGAGCGGGTACGGCGCCCCACGGTGGAGTAGCGAATGGAGCGCAGCTCGTGACCGAAGCGCCGCGACAGCAGCTCAACGCTCTCGGCATCGATCTTGATACGGTTTTCGGCCAGCTCCAGGCCTACCACTTGGATGCCGCTGCTGCGCATGTCACGGGCCAGCTGGTTAAACGTCGACAACTTGACCGGGAACTCGGAGGCAAGAATGCTCACCGGTTGGTACTGCTGGGTAATCGCGCTGACGGTTACCATTTCACACCCCCTTAACAACATCGGCGGTGACCAAGGGCTCACCGATCTGCGTGGCCAGATTCATGGCGGCCTTCACCAGGTTGCTGAGGGCTAGCGGATAGAGCTGGCTGGTCTTGTCGCGGCCACTGGTGCTCAGGCGTTGAATGATTGCCTGGATGCCACATTGGCTGATGACTTCCTGCAGCGGCTTTTGGAGCCGGCCGAAGCGGAAAGCCAGGTGCTGTTCGACGGCGGTGACCGATATTGGAGACAGCTCCACAATCTCGACCCGTTGCGCAACCTCTCGCACTTCGCCATTGCGCGGGCTCAGCTTGTGCAACAGTTCAGGCTGGCCGATCAGGATGATCGAGATCAGCTTGGTAAAGCCGCCAACCTCCAGCTCGCGCAGCCGCTTCAATTGCTTGAGCGTCGGTATCGGCAGCGAGTGTGCTTCTTCGATGATCAGCAGATGCCGATTGCCAGCGGCATGGCTGGTTTTCAACGCACGGTGCATCTGGGCGAAACGCGCCTCAGGCGAGGATTTCGTTTTCTCCAGGGGCGCAACAGCGGCCATGATCGCTTCTGCGATATGGGTACTTTTCAGCGTCTTGCCTTTGGTGTCGTTGTCTTCCATCGCGAGGATGTACGGCTCGATCACCATCACCGGGGCATTCTCAGCCTCAAGGCGGTTGTGCAGATCGCGGCGCAGCGTGCTCTTGCCGGCGCCGGATTCGCCGATCACCGCCAGAAACCCATCATGTCGGGCAACCTGGTACATGGATTCACGGACGTAGCGAATGTCCGGGCTTACGTACATATCGTCAGCCTCTTGCAATTCATCGAGCGGATCGCGGAAAAGACCGAATTGCTTCCGTGTGGCTGGTGTCAGCACCTGTTTGGCCATTAGCATGAGCTCGCACTCCTGTTCGTTTACTTGGTCGTTTTCGGGTGGGGTTGCAGGGGCCTCGGCGTTGGCGCGCCGGGGCTCCGTCTCTTTAAAGGCAGCAGCGATAGCTGCAACATTGGCGCCGCGCTGGGCAAGGAACGTTTGAATTCGCCCCTGCAGCGCGTTGCGATCCAGCGATTTGGGCCACTGGTTGTGGTTGATCAGTTGGGCGATAGCGGCCTGGCTCAGATCGACCGCACGGGCCAGCTCGGCCTGTGGAACCTTGATCTCGGCGAGCACGTCCTTGAGCTTCAACATCAGGCATTACCTCCTACTACGCGCAGGCCAGGCCGGGCTGGCGCACGCAGTTGCTGGGTGATGGCGTCGAGCTGATCTTCCGGCACGCCGTTTGGGTAGCTGGACTTGAGCCAGGCCATCGAGTCGGCAGTCCAAGTGCTTCCCAGCTGGAGACGCAGCAGTTTTGCGGCCTCCACGTGGGAGAGAGGTTGAATCTCCACGGTTGGCGCGGTGATGGGCGAAGCAACGCCGCGCCGTGGCATGTAGGTAGGCAGCACCGTATCGGTGATGTGCTTGTGCGGATCGATCTCGCCGTTGAACGGCAACGCCCGCGCCTTGCGGGCTGCAGCCGCGTCTTCCTGCGATTCGGTTCCGGTAACCAGCTGTTCGATTGTCTTGCGAGCCTTCTGCGCTGGGGTATCGGCCTGGGACTTGAAGGATTCGCCGATCACTGCGGAGGTCGCCTTGAAGCCGTTGGCATCGATGGCGATTCGCTCAACCACATGGAAGACCTCCCGGCCATCCTCGTTCGTCATTACCACCTGGGCGCTGTCTTCATCGCGCCACGGGTTGCGGGTGATCAGCAAGGTATCGCCCACCATGATCTGTGGAATGCTGGACACATCGAATTGCCCGCCGCGATAGGAAACCTGGAGGAAGTCGTTGACCTTCCGGGTCTCAGGCGCGGTCACTGCCAACTCGCGGCAAACCTCCACCGATGGCGCCAGGCGCAGTTGATCTGCTTGAACGGTCAGCCACTGCCCGTAACGGGTGCGGCGGTGGCGCGTATGGATGGCGGTCGCGTTGTGGTAGCGCATCCACTGTCCCGCCCAGCCGTTGATCTGCTCCAGCGTTTCGGCTTTCTGCAGCTTCAAGGCTGACTCGAACTCGCGCTCAACAATGTTGTGGGCCTGTTCAACCTGCCCTTTGGCGCGAGCGTTGCCCACCTTGTTGATGATCAGCTCGATGCTCAGCGCCTTGCACAGGTTGCGGAAGATCGCCGAAGTCATGGCCGCGCCAGGGTCCGTCATGATGATAAACGGCACACCATGGAAGGGATCGTTTTCGCCGCGCTTCTGCATGCAGCAGATCAACACATTGCACAGGTTTTCCGCAGACTCGGCGCCCAACACGTACTGCACATAGATGGTGCCGCTGGTGTGATCGGTGATGACATACCGCCACAGTCGCTTGCGTTCGATCTTTTTCAGGTTTGTGGGCTTGCCGTCATAGAACTCGGCCTGGCTCATGGTCTTGGCGCCATCATCGTCCAGGTAGAACTGGGTGGAGATCGACGCGTCAATCTGCCAAACGTGATTCGGATGCCGGCTGGCCAGCGAAACGGCTGGCTCCGGTTGCAGCAGCTGATCCGGGTGCAGGCGGTAGGTCCGCAGTGCACGGGTGATAGAGCTGATCGACAGCGGTACGAACTCGCCGGTCTTCTCGTCGACGCGACCGGCCAGGATCTTGCCATTGCTACGTAGCCGTTCCACTGCACGCTCAACGGTGGAGAGCTGTTTGTTGTTGGCGCGGATCGACTCCAGGAGCAGTGCCGAGATCATGTAGGCCTCTGGCTCGCTGAGGGTGGTCTGGCCGGCGTCGGTGCGGCGCTTGCGAGGGGCATTCACAGTGACCTCCCGAAGTTTTCGATAGATGGTCGGCAGGGACAGGCCCAGCTCAACGGCCGCTGTTCGGCAGAGCTCGGTACGCTGACCATGCGGGGCAACTTCCACCGCACGAGCCAGGTCTACGAGGCGTTGGGTCACAACGGCGTTCATGGGTTATGCTCCCGCCAGCGCTTGAGCAACCTGGGTGTCAGCGTCTTCGCGCATCCACTCTGGGGTTGCGTCCGCATCAGGGGTAGCAGGGATGCCGTACTCCACGCGGATCGAGGACACGGCACGCTCAACCTGGGCGAGTAGACCCGCAATCACTGCGCGATGGTCCGCACCGTCTTCGTCGGCGTGCGCTACCAGGGCTTCGACGGCTGGGCGGAGTTTGCAGACGACGGCGGCTTCTGCCTCGGTGGCCAGCTTGGTGGCCTCTTCACGGATCGCAACGACCTTTTCATCGGCGGTTCGGGCGGCGACCAACCGGCGGGATTTCTCCAGCTCCAGCTTGGTGTCCTGGAGCTTGCTCGATGTGTCAGCCAGGACCTGGCTCTGCGCCTCATAGTCGGCATTCACGTTGTCAAGCTGCTGGGCGAGCGCCTCTTTATCCTTGGCGTTTTTCGCGATCAGCTCTTCGGCCAGATCAACGAATGCGTCTTTGTCGCCGGACTTGGCCGCTTCGAGGAGAGCCGTTTTCTGGTCTTCGGGAAGCTTGCGGTACTGGCGGAGTTCGCGGTAGCCGATGCCCATACGGGACATGGATTCGAGAGCCTCTTCACCAAAGGTGCGGAGGTTGGCAATGTCCATGTTCGCCTTGTCATGGGAAATTCCCAGCAATTCGCAGAACTCTTCCCAGGTCCCCGAAAAGTACGAACCGTTCGGGTTTTTCTTGCCCTTCAGAGCTTTGTACAGCTTGTTTTCCTTGACGAAGGCCAGCTTAGAAGCACGAACCGTTCGGGAAAAGTCCTCGAATGCACCGGCCATTTGGGCCTGGCCAAGGAGTTGGTTCACCAGGTCACGCTCGTCTTGCATGCCTTGGGCAATGTCACCCAGGGCGGTCAGCGCGGCGGCGTCCTCTTGGAATGCTTGTGGGTTGATCTCGGCCATGGGTTGAATCTCCGTGGTGCTCGCTTTACGGGCCATGTACTACTTCCTTAAGTCAGTTGGGGGTGCGGGTATAGCGCTGGCGGCGCTCGTTGAGTTCGCTTTGGGCTTTACGCAGGGCTTCGTCGAATGCGAAAGACACCTGGACAAGGCGCGGACCCAGTTGCCACCGGTGATGATCGTGAGGGCTGCGGTCTGCCAGGCCGGCAGTCCGGAGGTTTTCAAGGGCACGCAAGGCGTTGTCGTTTGTGCAATCGGCGGCGATGGCCACCTCTTTCAGGAGCATGCCGCGGAACTCATTGCCAGCCAGGGCCAGCATCACTCGGAGAACGCGTTGCACCTGCTCGGAGGTGTACTTGTCGTCTTTGCTCATGGCTGCTCCCCCAGTTCAAGTTGCGGCTGGGCATGCTGCTGCACATTTCCGCGATGCCATGCCAGTTCTTCCAGGCCCGCCTGGATGGCTGCAAGGGCGGCGGCGGCTTCGACATTGTCTGAGTAGAAGGCCATCAACTGGCCGGTAGCATCGTGCAGGGTTGTCTGCAGCGTCTGAATATCGTGTGCGCTGGCAGTACGGCCTGCGGGCACATCGATCAGCAGCTTGCCCCCACTGCTGGCCAGCCAGCGTGTGACCAAACTGATGCCGCATGCTTGTTCATAGGCAGGGATCAGCACGGCAGGCATACGACCGTTGGCGATCCACTTGTAGAGAGTCCAGTGATCCTCCAGCCCCATCAGAGCGGCGATGCGCTCGATGCTGTGGTTGAAGCGTTCCTTCGCGTGCTGCTGGCACAGCTTGAGAGCGTCACGAAGGTTGTTCGGCTGTACGCGCTTCCACTGACGAGGGCTCATTGGAATTGCCCCGTAGCCAGCCCGGATCGGGCTTCCAAACAAAAACCGGGTTTGATCCTTGGTAATGTCATTGCGCCATGCACAATGAAATCAGGTACATTCACGGGTAGGAATTGAGCCATGGACAACGAGCTGCAGCGTTTGCAAGCACAAGTAGAGGCGCAGAGCTTTGTGATCGAAGCGCTATTACGGATCTGTGTACAATCAGAGCTGATTGACCCTTTGGCTATGGCCAGGGAGTGGCGCGAATTCCGGCAGAGCCCGACTTTCTTTGCTACGAATGCTGTAGCGAAGCGGCAATTGGCCGATGAACTGGAGGGCTGGGCTGATGTGATCATCATGCGACTTCCAGAGCCTTGGCCGGATCGGTGCAGATCTCGCCCGCTTTCAGGCCCAGCTTGATCGCGATCTCATGAGTCTGGCCGCGCACGCACTTTTTGCGTCCGCCCAGCACCTCGAACACGAGGTTCGGGGAAAATTTGTTGGCGACTGCCCATTGGGTGATCGAAATGCCCTTGGCCTTGAGGGCCGCACGGGCCTGGTCGGGGGTACGTAGCTTCATGAGGGAAGCTCCTTTCGAGGGGTTATGGCGCCTTTTTTGGTGCCGACTAAGTGACCATTCGTGGTGGGATGGTGTGGTTTAGATAATGGGACATTAATGTCCCATGGTCAAGAGGCTTTTATGTCCAATGGCGTGGGTGATCGAATCGCTCAGCTTCGCGGCTCGATGAAGATTGGGGATTTCGCGGAGTGTCTTGGGGTGAACCGCAAGACAATTACTCGCTGGGAGGCCGGCGAAGCGTTGCCTGATGGCTCCTCTTTGCTCGCACTCCACGAGAGCTTCGGGGCGGCGCCCACTTGGGTGCTGCTGGGGGATATACCCCCAGGAGCAGAGGTGCCTTTGTCAGCAGAAGAGACCCTATTGCTGGAGCGGTATCGTCAGAGTCCAGTGGCCTTGCGAGAAGCGGCATTGCGTGTACTGCTCGGTGAAAAGCCGATGACTCGCAGCTTCAAAGAAGTGGGCCAGTATATTGAAGGTTCCGTGAACCAAGCCGGTCTGACATTGAATGTCGGGGGCAAGAGGAAGAAGTAACCGTGAGCAAGGAATTCCAGTCTGTTGGGCAATACACCGAAGGTCACATCAATAATTACGACGTTCAAATCAACATGGCTGGAAGGGCCGAGTTCCGGCCGCTTGTTCCTGCTCAGAGAAAAGAGTTATACGATCTAGGAATTCGGTGCACCGAGCTTGGGGCCGACTCCAAAGACATTTGGCGTGCGGTATTTGCAGAGCTTGGTGTCAAGCAGATCGGGGATATCGCGACAGAGCATTTCCAGCGAGCACGCAATGTGCTGCAGTGCCGGCTTGATGCTTTGTTGGAGGAAGAGGATAAGCGACGCCTAGTGGGCAAGGTGCTCCGTATGACCACGGAGAAAGATGCGGGTGCTGAGCTCAATGACTTCTGCGATGTCACGTTCGGTCGCACACACCTCAACAAGCTAAAGCGAGCAGAGCTGCAGCGGGTGCTGGAGTTCATTCAGGGCTTTCAGGTAGCCTCGCTCTCAATTGACGCGACCATGAGTACGCCTCAACGTATGCCGCTACGTGAATTCTTACTGATCCACAGAGCGCACGCCGCAGGCCTGTTTGTTTTCGGGCTTATCGTTGGGAAATTCTGGTTCTAGTCCGATACCGGCTTACTGATTGAAGGAGATAGGGATGTCTAGTGTTGTCTTCGCTATGGGCGTGATTTTTCTTGTTGCCGCGATAGCAGGCTTGTTTAAGCCAGTACTCTTCAAAGACAAAAAAACGGGGGAAATACCAAACCGTTGGCAGGTGTTTTTCTGCGGGGTGGTTATTGCGGCTGTCGCGTTTTTCATTGCTCACAAGACTGCTCCTCAACCTAATGCTAAGCAGGTGCCTGAGGTTGCCGCCTCGGACGTGAAGGCGGACTCGAATGTTGCCCAAGGCCCTATTTTTTCGAGTAGCAGCCCTGATGCTTTGATCGCGGCCACACGGCTGATGGGAGCTCTGGATAAGACTATGCTCGCGGGGCCTAGCGTGATTCTTCAGGGTGACTTGCAGGCACTGGGTGCGCACAGTCGTCTGTTCGGGGACTTGGTCGCATCTGCAAAAGAGCAGTTTGGCTCCACGATTTACGACAAACTTGGAAGCTGTGGAATTGCTAGCGGCAATGCCCGTAGCTGGTGGCAGGCCCAGCTTGCTGCTCAGAAGGATGGTTCAGAACCTGTTCCGGGTGCGATTAAAGAGTTCCTGGGTCAGTACCAAGAAAATAGGAAGAGCTGCCTAGAGTCTGCGGGCCAAGTAACTAGCGGATAACGTAGTTAGATCTCTTTAAACCTGATTAAAAGAACTCCTGCTGCACGCCGCCGATCATGGCGGCGTGTTCGTTTCCGGTGCCCACATCCAGTGGCGCCGAACCAGCAGGAGGCGCCATGCGACCCAACTCTCCACGCGGCATTCGCAATTACAACCCCGGCAACATCCGCCATGCCCCAGGCACCCGCTGGCAGGGCATGTCGGCCAATCAAAATGATGCTTCATTCGTCCAGTTCACCGGCCCGCAATGGGGTATCCGGGCCATCGCTCGCACCCTGATCACCTACCAGGACAAGCATGGCCTGCGCACCGTCCGCCTGATCATCAGCCGCTGGGCTCCCCCCAGCGAGAACAATACCGAGAGCTACATCCGCCAGGTCGCCAGCCGCGTGGGCGTGTCGCCTGACGCCCGTATCGACGTGTACGACTACGGCACGATGAAGGTGCTGGTCGAGGCCATCATTCGGCATGAGAACGGCTCTGGCCCGTTGACTGAGGGCAACTGGTACGGCGACTCGTTGATCAATGAAGGCCTGCACCTGGCAGGGATCATCCCCGATGCGTACCACGGGGAGCAGGCATGAAGCTGATCGACAACTGCCATTGCTGCTGGAAACTCCACAGCGTCCAGCTCGCCATCGTCATCGCGCTGCTCGGCCTCATCCAGGCCACCATCCTGCCCATGTGGGAAGCGCAGCTTTCTCCGGCGACCTATGCGCTGATCAACAGTGTGCTGGCCGTGCTTCTGTTCCTCGCCCGCCTGGTGAAACAACCCGCTGAGCAAGGGGGCACGGCATGAGACTGCTGACTCGGCTGTTCACCCATCTGCTGACCTTGCTGCCTACCGTGCGTTTTCTGCCCGGTGCGGCGAGCTGGTACGGACCATCGCCCTTGCGCATGTCCCGTCCAGGCAAGTCGGGAGTCGCTGCCGTGCGCCGTGCGGCCCGTAAGGCGCGCAATCGCCGGAGGGCACGCCGTGCTTGAGCGCCTGACTACTTCCTTACCATCCGGCTTGGTAGTCGGCTTGTTGGCTTGCCTGGTCTGTGGCGCTGCTGGTGGCGGTATTGGCTACGGCTTCGGTTATCGCACCGCCGAGGCTCTCGGCAAAGCCGACTTGGCCAACCTGAAAAGCGAGCACGCCGACCAACGTGCTGCTGCGGACAAGGAACGCCTGGAGCAGCTGCAACAGCAGATCAACCGAGCAAACCAGGTTGACCAGGAGCTGCAGCAGACCAAGCAGCAGCTCACCGACGCCCAAAAAAAGCTCCAGGAGCGAATTCCCAATGTCACGACCGTCTACCTGCCGGGGCCGGCTGCTACGCCTACTCCTATCCCTCGTTGCGTATTCACTGCTGGCTGGCTGCGCGACTTCAACCTTGCCCTCGGAGGCTCCCCTGTGCGAGCCAGCACCCCAGGCCCCGACGCCGCCATCGCTGATGGAGCCGCCTGGCCCACCCCCGGTACTGCAGAAGAACTACTGGAAAGCGGGGTCACCCCTGCAGACATCCTTGCCTTTGCCCAGGATTACGGTCGTTGGGCTTTGGGAATTCGTGCCCAACTCGTCGCGTTTCAGCGTAAGGAATGACCGCATATGGATGTAGCTGATTTGGCACAAGACAACGACTTCACCGAAGCCGCGCTGCACGCGCATCGATCCAGTCTGCAGCAGCGTTCGGGGCCGTCCGCCTATCGCTGTGAAGAGTGCGGCGATGCGATCCCGGAGGCACGCCGCCTGGCCGAGCCCGGTACCGACCTCTGTGTTGAATGCAAAACCACCCTGGAGCAACTGACCAAGCGGGGCTTGCGATGAACCTGAACGAACTCGACTTCGGTTTCCAGACTGTGCAATGGGTGGTGGTCACAGTCATCGGTATCTACACCTGGATGACCAATCGCCAGGCCGCCAGCGCCCAGGAAATGCTGGAGCTGCGCACCCGTATCGTTGCCCTGGAAGAGCGCATTCGCCATCTGCCCGATCACGCGGCCATCACTGAACTACTCGGTGACATGAAGGCTGTCAGGGCTGAACTGGTCGCCATGCAGGGCTTGACCCGTGCGGTGGACCGCATCAATGACTATCTGCTGCGAGAGAAAGCATGAGCCAGTACGCTGACTTCCTGCGCCAGGATATGCGCCTGGTGATCCTGCGCTTGCTGGTGGAGATGCCGGCATACCGCGCCAACAGTTCTGTGCTAAATGCTGCCTTGGACAGCTACGGTCACAGTGTCAGTCGTGACCAAGTCAAGACCGAGCTGCAGTGGCTTTCCGAGCAAGGTGCGGTGTCGCTGGATGATATCGGCCCGGTGCTGGTGGCCACGCTGACCGAGCGGGGCCAGGACATTTCTGCTGGCCGTGCGCGTGTTCCCGGCATCAAGCGTCCGGGGGCCTGACTATGGCGGGTAAATCCTCCATCAACCGTCTGCCCCCGATGGTCAAAGCGTACATCCAGAAGCTGCTGCGCGAAGACCGGATGACCTTGGATGAGATGCTGGAGGACATCCGCCATCGCTTCCCCAACGAAAAGGCACCCAGCCGCAGCGCCCTGGGACGTTTCAAGGTGGGCTTCGAGCAGCTCACCGAGAAGGCACGGCAGACCCGTGAGCAGGCTGAAGCCTTCGTCGGCGCCCTCGGCGAGGATGCCAGCGACAAGACCGGCGCCTTGCTGGTCGAGGCCATCTCGACGCTGACCTACCAGGCTGCGCTGGGCGCTCATGAGAACGACGACGTCACCATCAAGGAAGTGGCCACCTTGGCCCGTGCCGCCAAGGCCACCATGGAAGCCCGGACCCTGAGCGTTAAAGAGCGACAGGCCATCGAGAAAGCGGCCCGTGAACGCCTGCTCCAGGAGCAAGCTGCCGAGCTGGACAAGGAAGTCCGCAGCGGTGGCATGGACGAAGAACAGGCCCTGTTCTGGCGACAGAAGTTCCTTGGGGTGAAGGTATGAGCCAGCCGGCCGTGAAGCCCAGCACCAGCACGCTGCGCGTTGTCGAATGGGACGAGCTGCCGGAGTCTGTTCGGTCCATCCCGCACGGTTACAACCCGATCACCGAAGGCCTGCTGATGGCGCACCAGGCCGACTGGCTGGCCATCAGCGCCCAGATCAAGCTGTGCGAGAAAGGCCGCCGTACCGGCATCACCTTTGCCGAAGCCCTGGACTCGGTGATCACCGCCGCCTCGCGCAAGAGCGCAGGCGGCATGGACGTGTTCTACGTCGGTGACACCAAGGAAAAGGGTCTGGAGTTCATCGGCTACTGTGCCAAGTTCTCCCGCGTGATCGCCGAAGCTCAGGCGTCGGGTGTCAGTGAGATCGAGGAGTTCCTGTTCGAGGACCAGGATGAATCGGGCAACACCCGTCAGATCAACGCCTACCGTATTCGCTACGCCTCGGGCTTCAAGATCGTCGCGCTATCGAGCAACCCAGCGAACCTGCGCGGCCTGCAGGGCAAGGTGATCATCGACGAGGCGGCCTATCATCGGAACGTCTCCGCCGTGCTCGATGCGGCGACCGCGTTGCTGATCTGGGGCGGCCGCATCGTCATCATCAGCACCCACAATGGCAAGGCCAACGCCTTTAACCAGATGATCACCGACATCCAGGAAGGCCGGTATGGCGATGCCGCCGTGGTCTACAAGGCCACCTTCGACGATGCAGTGGCCAATGGGTTGTATGAACGGCGCTGCATGATGCGTGGCGAGGCACCCACGGCAGAAGGCAAGGAAGCTTGGTACAAGTCCATTCGCAACGCCTATGGCCCGCGCAAGGCGCAGATGCGTGAGGAACTGGATGCCATCCCCCGTGACGGCAACGGCGTGTGCGTACCGGGTGTGTGGATCGAGGACGCCATGCGTCCAGACCGCCAGGTACTGCGTCTGGCCCTGGACGAGAGTTTCACCCAGCAAGCGGTTTACCGCCGCGAGGCTTATGTTGACGCTTGGATAGAGCCGTACTTGGTGCCGCTGCTGCAGCAGCTCGACCCGGAGCTGCGCTGGTTCTTGGGCATGGACTATGCCCGTCATCGCGACTTTTCGATCATCTGTCCCATGTCGGTCGACCAGCAGCGTCACCGCGATGTGCCCTTCGTCGTGGAGATGCATAAGGTTCCGACCCGCCAGCAACAGCAGGTGCTGTTCACCATCCTGCGCGCACTGCCGAACTTCATCGGCGCTGCCCTGGACGCCTCCGGTAACGGCGAAACCCTCGCCGAAGATACCGCCGATGAGTTCGGTCACGAACGCATCCACCAGGTGAAGCTGTCACGTGCCTGGTATGGCGCCTGGATGCCGCGCTTCGTGGGTCTGTTCGAGGACGGCACGATCACGCTGCCAAGAGATGACTCGCTGCAGCAGGACATCCGCGCTATCGAAACCGTGGATGGCATCCCGATGATCGTTAAAGCCCGTCAGCAAGACCTCAAGGACCCGGAACTCTATCGCCACGGCGACTTCGCCGGCGCTGGTGTGCTGGCCACCTTCGCCACTTTGGAGGCAGCCTCGGGTCCCGTCACCGTCAAATCCCGCCGTCGCAGAACGATGGCCCGCATTACTCAGGGGTACGCATGAGCAGCAAAGGCGTGTGGGTCAGCCCCACCGAGTTCGTCACCTTCGCCGAGGCCAAGCGTGACAAGAGCCTCACCGACCATATTGCCAGCCGTGGCCGCAGCTTCGATGCCCAGGCACTGGGCATGTACCTGCCGAACCCTGACCCAATCCTCAAAGCCCAGGGTAAGGACATCAAGGTCTATCGCGACCTACGCAGTTCCGCCCTGGTCGGTGGGAATATCCGGCGCCGTAAATCGTCGGTGCTGGCCCTGGAGCGCGATCTGAAGCGGGCCAAAGCCCCAGTGCGTGTGGAACGGTTCATCCGGGACTGGCTGGCCGACCTTGATCTCGACCGTATTGTCCGCGAGCTGCTCGATGCCGCGCTGTTTGGGTTTCAGCCGGTGGAGCTAATGTGGAAGCCCGTAGGACTGCACCTGGTGCCAGAGGATTTGCTGGGCAAGCCTGCCGAGTGGTTTTTGTACGACCAGGACAACCAGCTGCGCTTCCGTGCTCGCGATGCCGGCATCCAGGGTGAGCTGTGCGATCCGCAGCGTTTCGTCGTGGCTCGCCAGGACGCCACCTACAACAACCCTTATGGCTTCGCCGATCTCTCCATGTGCTTCTGGCCCGTGGTGTTCATGAAGGGTGGCATGAAGTTCTGGGTCCAGTTCACCGAGAAGTACGGCAGCCCATGGTTAATTGGTAAGCACCCGCGCGGGGCATCGACCAAGGAAACCGATGACCTGTTGGATAGCCTTGAAGGGATGGTCCAGGATGCGGTGGCGGTCATACCGAATGACTCCAGCGTCGAGATCAAGGAAGCGGCCGGCAAGACCGGGAGCGCCGATGTCTATCGTGAACTGCTGATGTACTGCCGCAGCGAAATCAACGTGGCGCTGCTGGGGCAGAACCAGACCACCGAGGCAGAGGCGAACCGGGCCAGCGCCCAGGCCGGCCTGGATGTGACCGAGGATATCCGTGATGGTGACGCGAGCATTGTCGCGGCCACACTCAACGCGGTCATTCGCCGGGTGGTTGATCTCAACTTCGGTGAAGGTGTCGACGCTCCCGTCTACGAGCTATGGGAGCAGGAGCAGATCGACAAGGCCCTGGCCGAGCGCGACAAGTCGCTGACCGAGTCTGGAGTCAGATTCACCACAGCCTATTGGCAACGTACCTACAACCTGCAGGATGGTGACATCGAGATCGCCCCGGCGCCGTCCGCTCTTCCAGCTGAAGCCTCGGCTGAGTTTGCTGAGCCTGGCGTGCGCCCGGTGCTGGACCAGTACGCCTTGGACCAGGCCATTGATGGCTTGGCCCCAGCGGATCTCCAGCAGCAGGCCGAGCAAGCATTGCTGCCTGTGATTGAGGCCCTGCAGAAAGGCCGCGATGAAGCCGAGGTGTTGGGACTCCTTGCTGAAGTCAGCCCTGACCTGGACGCGACCGCCTTGCAGGCGACACTGGCCAGGCTGATCTTCATGGCGAACCTCTGGGGCCGCCTGAGCGCCGCAGCCGACCGGGAGGATTGACCGTGGCCAATGCACAGCCGGTCAATCCGGCCGATCTCAAAGCGATCTTCGGCTTGGAGCCAGCCGCCGCCATTGCCTACCTCAAGGGCAAGGGCTATGCGGTTACCTGGGATTGGCAGGACATGCTCGATGCGGCCCACGACCAGGCATTTACCGTGGCGAAGGCTATGCGCCTGGATCTGCTGTCGGACATTCGCGAATCACTGGAAAGCGCCCTGCAGGAAGGTAAGACCCTGCAGCAGTTCACCAAGGAGCTGCAGCCTGTCCTGGAGCAACAAGGTTGGTGGGGCAAGCAGGTCCTGGTCGACAGTGAGGGCAACGCCGAGATGGTCCAGTTGGGCAGCCCACGGCGCCTCAAGACCATCTACCAGACCAACCTGCAGAGTGCCTATATGGCCGGCCGCAAGGCCTCCATGGAGGAAGCGGTCGAGACCCATCCGTACTGGCGCTACATCGCAGTGATGGATGGCAAGACCCGCCCCAGTCATGCCGCACTCAACGGTGTGGTGTATCGGCATGACGACCCGATCTGGTTCACCATCTTCCCACCCAACGGTTTCAACTGCCGCTGTCGGGTGACCACGCTATCTGAAGCAGCCATGAAGCGGCGCAAGTTAACACTGGTTTACAGCAACGGTAACGTGCGCACCGAGACCGTCGAAGTTGGTGTCAACAAACGTACTGGAGAGATCCGCACTGCAGAGGTGACCATTGTCAGAGTGCCTGATGCCAACGGTAAGGTTCGCCAGTTCCGCACCGACCCCGGTTTTAATCACAGTCCAGGCGAAGGTCTGGCCGAGGCACTGAAACGTAAGGAGGCCATATGATCACCCTCGAACTGGATCATCAGCGAGTCCAGGAAGTACTCCGTCGAGTTGAATGGGCCGTCGGCGATCTGGCACCACTGATGCGCGGTATCACGGCAGACTTCGCCAGCATCACCGAGGAGAACTTCGAGGCCGAGGCGCAGGGCGATGATCCATGGCAAACGCTGTCCGAGGTCACCACTTCTCGGCGCGAGGCGAACAGCACCTGGCCTGGGCAGATGCTTCAGGTGAGTGCTGGAGGCTTGGCCGCATCGGTCACGACGCAAGCAACCGACAGCAGCGCCCTGGTTGGCAGTAACAAGGTGTACGCCGCCATGATGCACTTCGGCGGTAGCCAGGAAGAGTTTCCGAACCTGTGGGGCGACATTCCGGCACGACCGTATCTGCCGATGGATGCCGAGGGTAAGCTGCAGCCCGAGGCCGAAGAATCCATCCTGGATCTTGCGTTGGGCCACCTGGAAAAGGCCGCCCGCCAGTAACAGCCCTAGGAGCGCCGCAACGCATTCGGCGCTCCGGTTCATCCTCCAAACGCCTCACAACGCAAACTAGTGCTTTATGGGGCTTTATAAAGCTAAGCCCCGAGCCTCTCTCGCGTTGCGCTTCTCCTCTTCAGCAGCCCCCGACCCATTCACACTCTTTAAACCCGATTAAAAGTCCCCGGCCGTAGGTCCGGGCACGCTGTGCGCATCCCCACTCGATCAGCGCCCAGCTCATGAAACCACTGCACATCTTCAAGCCAGGCAAGCACGTCGCCATGAGTGGCGACAGCATCAATTTCAGCGAATCGGACTTGGCAGCCACCGTGCTTGCCTATGACCCGGCACTGCACGAAGCACCCTTGGTCATTGGTCACCCGAAGCATGACGCCCCCGCTGCCGGTTGGGTGCAATCGCTCAGCGCATCCGCCGAAGGATTGATCGCGACTCCAACGCAGGTTGACCCGGCGTTCGCCGAGCTGGTGAGCAAGGGCAGCTTCAAGAAGATCTCCGCCTCTTTCTATCACCCCAACTCACCGAGCAATCCGGTACCAGGCGTTTACTACCTGCGCCATGTCGGCTTCCTCGGTGCCCAGCCACCTTCTGTGAAGGGGCTGCGGCCCATCGAACTGGCCGAGGGCGAGGAAGGTGTTGTCGAGTTTGCCGACTACGGCCATGAAACCAGCGCCTCGCTCTGGCGGCGCCTGCGTGACTGGATGATCGGCGAGCGCGGCCTGGATGTCGCCGACCAAATCATCCCCGACTGGCAGATCAACAGCCTTGCCGAGGTCGCCCGCCAAGAGGATGAGCCTCGCCCTTCCTTTTCCGATCCCGTTCAATCCCCAACCGTCGAGGAATCCACCGTGACCCCCGAAGAAATCGCCGCCATGCAAGCGGAAAACAAGCGCCTCTTGGGCGTGGTGAACCAGCACCAGGAAGAAAAGCGCCAATCTCGACAGGCATCCATCCACACGGCCAACGTCGCATTCGCGGAAGAGCTGATCGGCGCGGGCAAGCTGCTGCCCAAGCACAGTGCAGCCTTGGTGGCAGCCCTGGATTTCGCCGAGTCGGGTGAAAAACCGGTGGAATTCGGTGAGGGCGATGCCCGTCAACCCGTTGTCGCCGGTCTGAAGGCCATCTTCACCGACCTGCCCAAGCAGATCGACTTCGCCGAGAAAGCCAGTAAGGAACGCCATGGCGAGCGCGGCCAGGTCGTAGACCTGGAGTTCGCCGAGAAGAACACCGATCCCGACCGCTTGCAGCTGCACCAGCGCGCAGTCGCCTTGGCCGCCGAGAAGAACATCCCCTATGAGTCGGCCATCCGCCAACTCGTCTAATCCCCAGGAGCAATCATGGCTGATCGTTTGAAGCAACTGCGGGTCGTTGACCCGGTCCTGACCAACCTGGCCCGTGGCTATCGCAATGCCCAGTTCATTGGCGAGGCCCTGTTCCCCATCGCACTGATGGACAAGGAAGCGGGTGTCATCCCGTTGTTCGGCAAGGAAGCTTTCGTGGTGGTCGACACTGAGCGTGCCATCCGAGCGCAGTCCAACATCATCACCCCCGACGACGTTGATGGCCTGGACGTAGTGTTGCGCGAACATGACATCGCCTATCCGGTGGACTACCGCGAGCAGAACGAATCCATGTTCGATGCTGAAGCTCGCGCCAGTCGCCGGGTTGTGAGTGCCATCGACCTGCGCCGCGAGGTTACCTGCGCCAAGCTCGCGCAGAACCCCAACACCTATCAGGCCGGCGCCAAGGTCACACTGGCCGGCGCCAGTCAGTGGAGCAACAACGGTGGTGATCCGGTGGCCGTGGTCGAGACCGGCAAGGAAGTCGTGCGCAGTCGCATTGGCGTACGCCCCAACACCATCACCATGGGGGCGTCGGTCTATCAGTCTCTGAAGTTCCACTCGAAGCTGCAGGCCGCCCTGGGCAGCAACGAAACCAAGCTCATCACCATCGAACACCTGAAGATGCTGTTCGGCGTCGAAAACATCCACATCGGCGAAGCCCTGGGTGGTACCGGTGTGCCGTCCGACATCTGGACTGACAGCATGACCCTGGCTTACGTGGCCAAGCCGCAGGCCGGCGCGCAGTCCGACTACGAAGAGCCGAGCTTCGGCTACACCCTGCGTCGGAAGGGCATGCCCGAGATCGATGCCTTCGACACCGCTGGCGGCAAGGTGCGCTACGTCCGCAATACCGACATCTACAAGCCGGTGGTCGTCGGCGCCGATGCCGGTTATCTCATCTCCGACACCAACGCCTGAGGTGCTCCATGGCTCGTAAAACCCAAGACAAGCCTGAGGAGCAGTCCGCTGCTCCTCAGGCTGGAGCCGACAGCGTGGACAGTGCTCAGCAGGCAGCATCTTCTGGCGCTTCCCAGAGCGCTGCCCAGCCCGAGGGCTCTGGCGTCAACCAGGCAGAGCCGCCACCGGTACCGGAAGCCTCCGCTGAGCAGGCTGGAGCCGCCAGTGCGGGCAATGCCCAGCAGTTGATCACGCCTGCAGGTCCTCAGGGCGCTGAAGATACCGGCACTGAACAGGCCCCAAGTAACAACCAGGCTGAGCCAGCTCCGGTACCGAAAGCTCTTGCTGATCAGGCGCTGAACAGCGTCCAGGAAGGCCTGAAGAGCGATTCGGAAGATGCCGAGCCGCTCTTCACCTTCGTGGTCACCGACCGTACCGACGTGCTCCACAACGACAAGTGGTACCGCGAAGGTGATCCCATCGAACTGAACGAGACCGACTCCAAGTCTCTGTTCAAAAACGGCTGCATCAAGTGGCCGAAGGATGATGCCAAGTGAAAACCCAGCAACCCGTTCTCACCACCTCGGTGGTCGCCGTGGTAGATCTTCCACGCTTCCTGTTCGCCAGCTTCACTGGCGGCCTGTGTGCGGCCGGCGCCAAGGCCCTCGGTTCTGTTGCCGCCGACACTGAGGCTGACAGCGTCGCGCCGATCAATGTGCTCGGCATCTGCCTGGTCACCGCAGGTGCACCCATCGCGGCCGGCGCCGAGGTGCAATCCGACGCCAACGGCAAGGCCATTACCAAGGCCGCTGGTATCGGCAACGGCTACGCCATGGATGCGGCCACGGCGGATGGCGACGTGATCCGCATCGTGCGCGGGATCTGACCATGCGCTACTGCAACCGCTTGGACATTGGCAACTCCATCCCTGAGCTGACGCTACGCCAGCTCTCCAATGATGACCCGGCCGCTGAGCAGCCCAATGAGAGCGTGATCGAGGACGGCGTCCGCCAAGCCGAAGAGCTGGTGGATGGTTACCTGCGAGGCCGCTACGTCCTGCCGCTCGACCCGGTGCCGACCGTCCTGCGGGATGCAGTGGTCTACCTCACTCGGCACTGGCTCTACCAGCGCCGCCCCGAGGGGATCGTTCCCGACGCGGTGAAGGACAGCCGCAAAGATACCATCAAGTTGCTGGAGAGCATTCGGGACGGTGTGGTCACCTTGGGCATGCCCACTGGCCAAGCCGCCCCGGAGCCGGGCGAGATGCGTGTGCGGTCGCGGCGCAAGCAGTTCACCGATGACATGTGGAAGGGCTACCCATGAGCCAGACCGTTCAACTGATGGAGGCGTTGCTGGCTCGCCTGCAGGAGCATTTTGGCCGCGAGCTGATGGCTGAGCTGTTCCCTGAAGCACCGGCCCAGTACCGCCTCAACCATCCTCGTGGCTCGATTCTGGTGGCCTACGGGCGCAGCCAGTTTGGCGAGTCGGAAGCAACCGACGCCGTGTTCCAGGAGCGCAAACTCATCATCCGTCTGACGCTGGTGTTCCGTCAGCTCAACGGCAAGGACGGGGTGATCAGCTACCTGGACCGCATCCGCGAGGTTCTGACGGGCTGGTACCCACCTCACTGCGACAAAGCCTTCCGACCTGTCGCCGAGCAATTCCTGGGGCAGGTGCAAGGCGTCTGGCAGTACGCCCAGGACTACAGCATCCGAGCCACCCAGATCCAGCTCGTGCCTCCAGGTAATGAACCATTGCTGACCCGAACCACCTTAGAACATGAGGGCTTTCCATGAAGCTGACTCGCTATCGCTATAACGGCCCACAAAGCGCAGCGTCCCTGCGCGTTGGGCCTGATCGCCAGCTGCTCGATGTGCAGTTGTTGCCAGGCAAATCGGTCGATCTGCCCGCAGATCACGAGTACACCCAGGTCCTGCTGGAACTCCGGCACCTGACCCCGATGTCGACCGACACCAGTGCCGCGAAGACTGATGCTGTTGCACCAGGTGCGGAAAAGAAAGGAGCCAAAGCCAATGCCAGCTAACTATTTGCACGGCATCGAAACCACAGAAGTCGAGCGCGGCCCTCGTGCGATCCGCGTGGTCAAGTCGGCCGTGATTGCCTTGATTGGCACTGCACCCACTGGGCCAGTGAAGAGCTTGACGTTGTCGCTCAGCGACATCGACGCCGCTCAGTTCGGGACACACCTGCCTGGCTTCAGCATCCCCGAGGCCCTGGACGGCATTTATGATTTCGGTGTGGGAACCGTCCTTGTCTATAACGTGCTTGACCCGGCTGTGCACCGGAGTGTCGTTGCCGACAAGCCTGGGCTCTTCGCCGCAAATGACGTACTGCAGGTGGAGCATGGCGCGCTGCAAGAACTGACGGTGAAGTCGGAAGACGGTAGCGCAACCTATACCATCGGCATTGATTACAGCGTTGATATGCTCACTGGGCGGGTTCAACGGGTCATCACAGGTGGTATTCCGGTTAATGCCCAGGTCAAGCTGGGCTACACCTATGCCGATCCCAGCCTGGTGACACCGGCCGATATCATCGGTGCGGTTTCCCTAGCGGGCCAACGTAGTGGTTTGCTGGCATTCCAGGACAGCTACACCCAGTTCGGGTTCTTCCCAAAAATCTTCATCGCACCAGGCTTCAGCACGCTCGAAGCGGTTAGCGTCGAGTTGATCGTCGCTGCCGTAAAGGTGGGGGGAGTTGCCTACATCGACGCGCCCATCGGCACCACTGTGCAACAGGTAATCGCGGGGCGCGGCCCAGCCGGCACCATCAACTTCAACACCAGCAGCGACCGTGTGCGCTTGTGCTATCCGCATGTCAAGGTGTCCGACCCGGTCAACGGTGAGCGCTTGCAGCCGCTATCGATTCGCGCTGCAGGGTTGCGTGCCAAGGTCGACAACGACAACGGTTACTGGTGGAGCAGCTCTAACAAGGAACTGCTGGGCGTGATTGGTTTGGAGCGTCCGTTGACCGCTCGCATCGACGATGCCAGTAGCGAGGTCAACCTGCTCAATGAAAACGGCATCACCACCGTCTTCAATTCGTTTGGTACCGGCCTGCGTCTGTGGGGCAACCGAACGGCGGCTTGGCCGACCGTTACGCACATGCGCAACTTCGAGAACGTGCGCCGGACCAAAGACGTCATCGACGAATCGATCCGTTACAGCTCGCTCCAGTTCGTAGATGTGCCAATCACCGACGCCTTGATCGACAGCATTGTCGAAAGCGTGAACCAGTTCCTGCGGAAGTTGATCGGTGATCAGGCTTTGATCGGCGCCGAATGCTGGTACGACCCTGCGCGTAACCCTCAAACCGAGGTCGAGCTGGGGCACCTGCTGTTCAACTACAAACTCACGGTGCCACTGCCATTCGAGCGCGGCACCTTCGAGACCGAAATCACCGGGGAATACCTGGTCAACCTGGGGGCTGCATAAATGGCTGGGTTCACTGCGCATCGTATTACCAACGCGGCGCTCTATCTGGATGGCAACAGCTTTTTCGGGCGCTGCGAGGAAGTTGACCTGGGTTCGGTGAAGACTGTAACCAGCGACTTTCAGGGCTTGGGCATGGTCGGCCTGATCGAGCTGCCAGACGGCATCGACAAGCTCGAAGGAAAGATCGTCTGGAACAGCCTCTACTATGACGCCGCCAAGCGCTTGGCGACGCCGTTCAAGACCGTGCAGCTCCAGCTACGCTCCAACGTCCAGGTGTTCAACAACACCGGCCTGGTCGATGAGCTGCCGCTGGTTTCGTTGCTGACCGTGACGTTTAAGGAGTACCAACTGGGGAGCTTCAAGCCCCGCGATCCGAGCAAGTTCGAGTCGCCTTTCTCCGCGACCTACGTGCGGCAGGTGCTCGACGGGCAGGAGATTGTCCTGCTGGATTACCTTGCCAACATCTTCAAGGTGGGTGGGGAAGATCAGTTGGCCAAGTACAGGAAGAACATCGGTCAGTGATTTAGCCTGGCAGCCCGAAGTGAGCTATCACGGGGCGAGAGCCGACCGAGAGCACCTCGCCGGTCAGGCTGCCGAGCACACTCTTGGTACCGCTCTCATTGGCATCAACGGGTTGGTCGCCCAGGGATCGGCCTTGCTAACCTCGTTGCACCAGAAGCCCCGTCCTTGTACGGGGTTTCTTCTTTAAACCCGATTAAAAGTCGGCCACCGAACCAGGTGCGATGCTCAGGTCTCCCGAAAACGACCGTCAACCTGGAGCTACAGATGGCCGCTACCCTCAGTTTCACTCTCCTGTTCCCTATCAAAACTGCTACTGGTCAGAGCCTGTCCAGCATGTCGATCACGCGCCTGAAGCGTCGTGACCTGGGCAACGCTCAGCAACACGCTCGTGGTGATGAGGCTCTGATCGAAGATCACCTGGTCTCGAAAATGCTGGGTATCACCCTGGAGGATCTGGCGGAGTTCGACATTGCCGACTCCAAGCGAGCCAGCGAGCTGTTTCGCGAGATGGTGGGCGGAGGAGACCTCGCTACAGTCCTGGGACGAAGCACTACTTCTGGTGCTCAGAATGCAGCCGTCGGAGATCCGAAAGCTGTCGATGGATGAGTATTGGCGTTGGTGCGAGGTGTGTGAGCGGGAGATCAACCGCCGCGTCGAGGCCGCCGAGCGAATGAACCAGCGATAACAGCGACCAGCCCAACAACCAGTCCGCTCAACAAAGCGCCACCTGCCGCAATGGGGGTGGCTGCCAGCGCCAGTACTGGTAGCCCCAGGCAGAACACCAGCACCGCTCCCCACAGGGGGAAGTTCGCAAAGCACAGCCAGGCAAGCCAAATCACACCGACGCCGATGGCCAGTGCATAGAGGGTTTTGCTTGTGCGTAGAGCGGCTTTTTCAAACATTCTTGCAGCGTAGCAAACTATGGCCAATGAAGTCCTGGTTGGATTAAAGATCGGAGCTGCCGTCTCAGGCAGCTTGCATGCCGCGTTTGGGTCGGCGAAATCCACCGTACAACAGCTCGGCCGAGCTACGGATAGCCTGACAGCCAAGCAAAAACTAATCGGCACTGAGCTTTCTGCTGCACTGGCCCGTGGTGGTACCGGCATCGAGCGGATGCGCCGACAGTACGACCAAGTCGGGCGCACCATCGATCAGCTCAAGCTCAAACAAGAGCGCCTCAATATCAGCATCGCCCGTGGCGAAACCCTGAAGAATGCTCGAGCCGACCTACGTGGCCAGGCCATGGAGACGGTCGGGACGGGCGTCGCCCTAGGGGCTCCCATTGTGCAGTCGATGCGTACTGCCATCGACTTCAAGGATCAGACCAACGACATCGCCATTACTGGTGGATTCGACGCGGCTGAAGAAAAGCGACTGAGCGATGTAATGCGTGGCGCGGCTTTGAAGTGGAACCAGACACAAACCGAGGTGGCTAAGGGCACTGCTGTACTGATTGCAGGTGGCATCTCCGGAACGAAGGAGCTTCAAGCCTATGCACCGTTGATGGCCAAGTTTGCGACAGCAACGCGGGCCAGCATGGATGACCTAGGTTCAGTAGCTATTGCCTTGAATGACAACCTTGGTATTAGTTCTGCTGGCTTTGAGCGCTCCATGAACATGCTTGCCTCAGCAGGTAAACAAGGTCAGTTCGAGCTGGCGGACATGGCTAGATGGCTGCCGCAGCTGACTCCTCAATTTGCTGCGCTGGGTATTACCGGTGAGCGCGCGGTTGCCGAAATTGGCGCATCTCTGCAGATCGCTCGACGTGGTGCTGGTACCAATGATGAAGCCGCTAACAACTTCAAGAACTTCCTCTCGAAACTGACGGCCAAGGACACTCTCAAGTCTTTTGAGGGCGCTGGTATAGACCTCCAGAGCTCGATGAAGAACTTGGTTGGCAAGGGGCTCACGCCAGTCCAGGCGATGCTTGAAATCATCACCCAGTACGTTGGAAGCAAGGGGCCTAAGGCTGCGGGCGAGTTTCAGAAAGCCATGGCTATCAAGGATGACGCCGAACGAGAGACCGCTCTGAAACGCTTGAATGAAGCGTACAAGTTGGGCGACCTATTTGCTGACATGCAGGTACTTTCGTTTGTTCGACCTGCGCTGGCGAATCGCAAGGATCTAGCCAGTATTCAGCAGACCAGCATCGATGATGCCGATAAAGGTGTGGGTGATGCTGATTGGAAGAAACGAATGGAAAGTCCCAAGGAGCAGCTGAAGCAGCTTGGGGTAAACCTCTCCGACATCGGTATATCTGTTGGTAGCGCATTGATCCCTGCCTTGGTTGATGTGACCAAGGCAGTCGTTCCAGTGATGCAGTCCTTCTCAGCTTGGGCAAGCGAGAATCCAGCAATCATCAAAGGTGTCGTTGGCCTGGTCGCTGGCCTCTTGGCAGGCAAGCTGGCCTTCATTGGTTTGGCATACGGCGCCAACCTGGTCGTCTCACCGCTGGTCGGTCTGACGACAACCATCACCTCGTTGTCATCCAAATGGACACTGCTGCGCGCCATGTGGCAGATGGGCAAGTTCGCTCCGGTCATCACCGGCTTGAAAGCTGTCGGCGGCGGCGCGCTGACTGTATGGAAATATACGGGCCTATTTGCTCGCGGGATCGCCACCGCGTTTGGTGCTCCACTGATGATGGCGGCGCGTGGTGGCCTGATGTTGGGCAAGGTCCTGGGCAGCACATTGTTGTTCGGCCTGAAACTCGCGGGCCAGGCCGTGCTATGGCTAGGTCGTGCTCTGTTGATGAACCCCATTGGCCTACTGGTGACCGGCATTGCCATCAGCGCATACCTGATCTATCGGTACTGGGAGCCAATCAAAGGCTTCTTCAGTGGACTCTGGGGTGAGATCAGTGCTGGTTTCAATGGTGGGCTGTCGGGCATCACTGGGCTGATCCTCAATTTCAGCCCAGTGGGACTGTTCTACCGTGCCTTTGCCGGCGTGATGAGCTACTTCGGTGTTGAGCTGCCCGCGAAGTTCACCGACTTCGGCGGCATGATCATCAGTGGCCTGGTGAATGGCATCAGCAATGCACTGACATCGGCCAAGGAATCGGTCGTTGGCGTCGGTACATCGATCAAGAGTTGGTTTACAGAGACACTCGGTATCCAATCGCCCAGTCGGGTTTTCATGGGCTATGGCGCCAATATCAGTGAAGGTGCTGCAATCGGTATTGCGGCTAAATCCGACCTGGTCCGCAATGCCGCTCTAGGTATGGCCGGAGCAACTGCCGTGGAGATGGCCACTCCAAAGGTAGTGGCGCCAATCAAGCCGGCTGAACCGGTTTTCCCGAAGATGATGCCTTCGGCCAGCCCAGTCGAGCTGACCGCACCGAAGGTGTTGCCTCTTCCCAAGCCAGTTGAACTGGTCGCGCCGAAGGTATTGCCACCCGCCGATCCGGTCGAGCTGGTTGCCCCAAGGTTGCTGCCACCTGCCAAGCCAACCACCCTGCAGGCATCCGAGCTTCCGATTCCGCAACGTCAACCTCCGAGCCCGGACGCAGTCTCCATCGCCAGCAGAGTTGGTGCTGCAGGCGAACGACCGGCAGCGCCTTCTGGTGAGATGGTCGTCCATTACTCACCGAATATAGAAGTACCGGCCGGAGCGAACCGGCAACAAATCGACTCGGCGCTCGCCGTCGGCTACGAGGAGTTCAAGCGCTTTATGGAGCGGTTCCAGCATGATCAGCGGCGCCGTAGTTATGGAGGGAACGCCTGATGTTCGCGATCCTCGGTGACATTGAGTTCACTGTTGCTGGTGGTATCACTGGTATGGAGTACCGCGGTACCGCCGATTGGGCGGAGCATGCCCGCATTCAGGGCAAGCCTCTGCTTGAGTGGATTGGTGAAGGCCTGGATGAGATCAACCTAACTATTGAGCTGCATCCTGTCCTGGGCGACCCGGATGCGCGCTGGAGGGCTCTGCGCGAGGCGAAAGCCAAGCACGAGCCGCTCGCCCTGGTGCTGGGTAGCGGCGATTATTTTGGGCCGCAAGTGGTCGCCGATCTCAGCCTGCAGCATCGCCGTATGACTGGCACTGGGCAGTTGGCGTCGGGAACTGTGCAGCTCCGGCTACGTGAATACACTGGTGCCTTCAAGCGTAAGCTTACGCAACCACTTGGGCTCCTCAATCCAGCGTTGAGCGGCACAGCAGCAGCTGTGTCGGGCAAACCAAGCCTACTGTCGAAATTCCTGCCGTCGCCGAGCACAACGCAGATGATCATTGGCCATGCCAAGACGGCCGCGAACGTTCTGCAGGCCGGTCGCAACGTGTATGACCAGGTCAAGAATGGAAATGCCTCGATGATCTTGGGCCAGGTGCCTCAATTGCTGGGTGTGACATCGCGGGCTATTGCGCCACTGAAGAGCCTGACTGCGGTTGCTGGGCTGCTCGATGACGGGGCAGATCTAGCCCGGCTGGGCGACGATGTACTGGCCAGCGTGAACGGTGCTCAATCCAGCCTGAACCCGGTTGACCTCGGCAATATCGTCGAGCGCTTCGCAACATCGCGGGACTCTCTGGATCAAGCGCTGGCGACCATGGATGGCGCCCGAACCCGGCTGGCCGGCCTAGCTGCCCAAGTCCTGACCAGGAGAGCCTGATGTTTATTCCCCACATCACCACGGAGGGAGAACGCTGGGACCAGTTGGCCTGGCGCTATTACGGCGATGCACATCGCTATCAACCCATCGTCGAGGCCAATCCGCATGTGCCGCTCGATGCCGCGCTGCCTGCCGGCCTGACGTTGGCCATCCCCATGCTCGATGCCGAAACCGCGACTGAGGATCTCCCACCATGGATGCGCTAGTTCCAGAGCAGGTCCCCGAGGCGCGGTTTGTTCTGAGCTATCAGCACCGCAACATCACGCATGACATCAGCCAGCACCTGCTTTCGCTGACTTATTCTGACTTCCTCACCGGCCAGGCCGACAGCTTGGATGTCGAGCTGGAGGATGTCGACGGCAAATGGATCGATGCTTGGTACCCAGGTCATGGTGATCTGCTGACCCTTTCCATGGGCTGGCAAGGCAAGGCCTTGCGCGTCCTGGGCAACTTCGAGATTGATGAAGTCGAGCTGAATTCACCGCCCTCGACCGTGAACATCCGTGCCTTGGGTGCCGGTATCCAGTCCGCTCTGCGTACAACAGAGCATCGGGCCTACGAGAACATGACGCTGGATGCCGTGGCCAAACAAATAGCCGCACGCCAGGGGTTGGAGCTTGTTGGTCGCATTGAGCCGGTCAAGCTGGATCGGCTTACTCAGCAGGAATCGGACCTGACATTTCTGCGCAACCTGGCAGGCGAGTACGACTATGCCTTCAAGGTGGTGGGAGCGCGATTGGTGTTTCATGCCATCAGCGATTTAGCCAAAGGCGCTCCGGTTGCAAGCTTGGCCTTGAGCAATCTCGCCAGCGTGCACCTGCGTGATCAGATCAAAGCCGTGCCAAACAAGGTTCAGGTCAAGCACAAAGACCCTGCTAAGAAGCAGCTGATCTCCTACGACATCCAGAACGGTGAAGCCGTGGCAGTACCCAGTAGCTCCAGCAAGGCCACAACCAGCGCCGACACCCAAAAGCAGCGCAAACGAGCGGCCTCGACAGAGGTGGCCAAGGCGCGTGCCAAGGCAGACCTGGCGAGGGCCAACCGCGAAAGGACCACTGGCGGCTGGACCGCTATGGGGCGCCCCGAGCTGGTGAGCGGGAATGTTGTCACCCTGGTGGCGGCGGGCAAGCTGGGTGGCGACTACCTGATCACCGCTGCGCACCACCGTGTAACACGCAGTGGTGGCTATACCGTCGACCAGGAGGCCTGCCGTGTGGCTGCATCCTCGATCTCCATGACGACGCAGAACGTTCAGCCTGACCTGGCTCTCTCCAGTTATGGGCCGCAGCGCGAGGTAGTCGCCTGATGGGTATTGAGTTGGAGTACGGCGAGGTCAGTGCCGTCGACTACCTGACCTGCCGTATTCGGGTGCGCCTGGATGACCGTGATGGCGTCGAAAGCTACTGGCTCAATGTGCCGCAGCGTAACTCGCAGGGCACGAAGAGCCGCCCCTTGATGCCCGAGCTTGGAGAACAGGTTGCTGTCCTCCTCGATGCTGACGGCGTGGGTGGGGTGTACCTGGGCGGGGTGTACTCAACGGCCGAGCCACCGCCAGTCGTCGATGAAAGCACCGCGTACATCCGCTATCGCGATGGCACCGTTGTGGCCTATGACTGTGATGCTGGAGTGATGACGGTGGATAACGTAGGTGCGCTGCTGGTCAAGTGCGCTCGGAACGTGACGGTTGAAGCGGGAGCACCTGTGGTGGTCAAGGCGCCTGCAGCGAGTTTGGAGATTCCTACGGTTGCGCTCAAGGGCAACCTGCAAGTGGAGGGGAACATCAGTGCAACCGGCACAATAATGGACGCAGGCGGCAACTCAAACCACCACAGCCATTAGCCCAACCCTCTTTAAACCCGATTAAAAGCCAGGCTCGCCTGGCTTTTCCATTATGGGCGCATGACTACGCCCACTCCCTACACCGCCATTACCGCCGCCCACTGGCAACCTGCGCTCGGCACCGCCGGTGAGGTGGTCCAGGGCCTGCACGATATTGACCAGGCCATTCGCATCATCCTGACCACGCCCAAGGGCAGTGATGCCCATCGCCCCGAGTTTGGCAGCGACCTACACCTCTATATTGACTGGCCGCACGACCGTGTTACGCCGTACCTGGTGCGTGAGACGGTTGAGGCAATCCGTCGCTGGGAGACTCGTGTTGCAGTTGTCCAGGTGCAGGTGCTGATAGAGGAAGCGCACCTAACCTTGCGGGTGGTCTGGCGTGTCGCTGACGGTGTGGCGCAGACGACCGAGGTGCCATATGCGCGAGCTGCCTAAGCCTGAGTTCGTCAAGATTGACCCGGCAGCGGTGGAGGCAGACCTCATCGCTCGCTATGAAGCGAAATCCGGCAAGACCTTGTATCCCGCGCAGATCGAGCGCCTGTTCATCGATCTGATTGCCTATACCCGCTCTCGCGTGGATATGTCGATCCAGAACGCTGGTGAGCAGTTGCTCGTCCGGTTCGCCAGAGGAGTGATCCTTGACTATCTGGGCGAGCTGGTTGCCACCCCACGTCTGTTGGCGCAACCCGCTCGCTGCCAGATCCGCTTCAGTCTGCCAACAGTCTCGACTCAGCCGGTGTACATCAGTGCTGGTACACGGGTAAGCACGCAAGACGGCAAGTTGACCTTCACGACAGATCGGGAAGTGTCGATTGCTGCCGGGCAGCTCAAGGCAGATGTTGCCGCAACCTGCCTGACTCCAGGTACACAGGGTAATGACTGGGCTCTCGGCCAGATCAACGTCATCAGCAACACTCCCGCTGCAGGATTGGTGGCCAGCAACATCACGATAACCGCCGATGGCGCTGAAGACGAAGAGGATGACCGCTACCGCGAGCGGATCATCCTGGCGCCAGAAGCATTCAGTAACGCCGGCAGTCGCGGTGCTTATCGCTACCATGCGCTTGCTGTGCACCAGTCAATCATTGACGTCGCCGTCCATGGACCTGACGAAGGGCAGCTTGATGGCCATGTCGCGTTGTATCCCCTCACCAGCACGGGATTACCGTCGGCCGATCTCCTGGAGCAGGTGAAAGCTCGTGTGAGTGGCGAAAAAGTACGCCCCCTCTGTGACACCGTGCATGCCCTAATGCCGGTCGAGATCCCGTTTACCATCAAGGCCCGACTGACGTTCTACGATACCGCTGAGCAGAGCACGACCTTGGCTGCAGCACAGGTCGCGGCCGAGGCCTATGCAGCCGACAGACGATCCAAGCTCGGTCTCGACCTGGTGCGTGAGCAGTTGACTGCTGTCCTGCAGGTTGCCGGTGTGTATCGCGCCGATCTGGAGCTGCCCGCTGCTATGCAAGAGCTTCAGGGCAATGAATGGGCTAACTGCACAGACATCCAGCTGATCCCTGCGGGGGTGGCCTTTGGCTGAGCAGCAACTACCACCAGTCCTGGCGAGCGATGAGCGATTTGCGCTGCTCGCCGCACTCCTTGACGAGACCATGGCCGAGGTCGACCTGGATGCAATGCTGGTGTACCTGGTGGACCTTGTTAAGCCGACCCTTCTGCCAGTTTTGGCAGATCAATTCTCCATGCTTGATGAGGCTGCCTGGCTGTTGGCGGAGTCTGTGGACGCCAGGCGCAACCTGATCAAAGGCGCTGCTGAACTGCACCGGTATAAAGGAACGCCCTGGGCAGTACGCGAAGTCATTCGGCTCTTGGGCTTTGGCGAAGTCACAATCCAAGAAGGGCTTAGCGGACAAGTCAGGAACGGTTCAATCCGTAGAGATGGGAGTCATGTTCATGGTGATCCTGGTTCCTGGCCCTGTTATCGAGTGTTTTTGAATCGCTCCATCACAAACGACCAAGCCGTTTTGGTTCGGCGCTTGCTCTTATCGGGGGCTCCAGCACGGTGCCGCCTTGTTTCACTTGATTACACCGCAGTCGCGATCCGCCACAACGGTCGCGCATCACGCAATGGCCAATACAACCGAGGGAGTAGCTGATGGCAGACCTACCAGAAGTGGATGAGTGGACACCGGGCATTTACCAGTTGGAGACGTCTGACCCAGTGCTAGGCGGTCCTGATGGTATTGATAACCTTCAAGGGAAACAGCTTGCGAGCCGAACGAGGTGGCTGTTCAACGCGCTGCAGAAACTGGTGAACGGTGTGACCATTGTAGGCAAAGCCGCTCGCCTGGAGACGGCCCGCGTGCTCAAATTCAAAGGAGCAGCCAGCGGAAACGGAAGCTTCGATGGGAGCAGCGACATTGAAATAACCCTGACGCTGCCTAATACGGGAGTTGCAGCCGGCGCCTACAGCAAGGTGACCCTCAATGAAAAAGGGTTGGTCATCAGCGGTAGCAACCCCACCTCGTTGGCCGGTTACGGGATCACCGATGCGCTTCCGAACTTGAATCCTTTACCTTATGGGAGTCTCGACCTGCATGGCGCCAACTTCGCGCATGTCACGTCCCCTGCTGAGACGTCCCTAGGGCAAAACTGCTACTTCGATGGGACCAACTGGGTCCGACACGATGTAGGTCGGCCTGCTATCAGCGTAGGGCTATCCAACAACAAATTGTCCGTGCTGCGGGTATCCGCCGGTCCTAACCCGATTAACTGGGAAACAATATCGACATCGCTGGACACCTCAAACGCCTTATTCAGCTACCTGAAAGAGGTGCCTACCACGCTTGCAGGCTACGGAATCACCGATGCTGTAAAAAGCGCTGATAAGGCCAGCCAAGAAGATGTCGAGGCCGGTGTCAGCGATAGTAAGTGGGTCACACCCAAGGGCGTTTTTCAAGCACTGGCTAAGGCCATTACTCAAGCAACCGAATTTGCATTCGGATGGGCAAAGATTGCGACCAGAGGGCAGGTTAACGCGGGGACCGACGACAATACGATTGTCACCCCCAAAAAGTTGCGCTTCGGTTTCCTGATCAGCCTCGGTAACACCGGCTTTGTCGCGTTCCCAGAATTTTTGGGGGGCGTCATTTTGCAATGGGGCTCAGCCGCCGTTCCAGGGGGCGCGGAAGGTGCTGACATCGTCATGCCTTTAGCCTTTCCCAATGCGGCTCTTGGGCTTTGGCCGATGTGGTCACAAACCTCCCAAGTGACCAGCACGGCACCGACATTCATGGGGCATTTCCCGAGCACGACGGCCTATCGAATCATGACAAACCAACCCGCAGGAAACTACGGCATCACCTGGATCTCCATCGGATACTGATTATGAAAATGTATTACAGCGACTCCACAGGTGGCTTCTACTCGCCAACTGTGCATACCACCATCCCTGATGATGCAGTAGTTTTAAGCGCCGATGAGTATGGAGCGCTTAAGAGAGGGCTAGAGCAAGGCAAGAAAATCGCGCTGGGAGTAGACGGCCAACCTTGCTTGGCTGATCGCGAGATACCGTACGAGGAGCTGATTGCCAACGAGCGCCTCTGGCGTGACGGGCAACTTCCCAAGAGCGAGTGGTTGACCGCTCGCCATCGTGATGAGTTGGACATGAGTCGATCCACCACTCTGACTGCAGCTCAATACAATGAACTTCTAGCGTACCGCCAAGCATTGCGTGATTGGCCACAGGCCGAGACCTTTCTTGAGGAGGCAAGCCGCCCTCAGGCTCCTGCGTGGATGGCTGAGCATATTGAGTGATCGGAATGCGTCGCATCGCAATTTCGTTGCATATGGTGCAATAGCTTGCGAAGGCATTTATCTCACTTCGAGGTGATTTTTTTCGCGCGGCGCATCAAGAACGCGTAGCTGGCCTTGAGGCTGCCACTGACCCCATGGCTGTCACCCCCACCCATGGCTGCCACCTCGGCCCCGACACTCAGCGCCCCAAGGTTGGCCATCAGGTTGACGCCGCCGGTGAACTGGTCGCGATTGTCGAAGGCCGCCCGCTGCGCGATATCAAGCCCCAGCAAATGGCCTTCGCTGTCGACCTGGCGGTCGCCCAGCACATGCTCGTAACCCACCTCGACGCCTGGCACCAGCTGCCAGCTGCCCATGGCGACTGGCGCGAACGAGGCCTGGAGGTTGGCCACGGCGGTGCGTCGGGTTTGTTTCAGGTCATCGACCTGCAGGGCCAGCTCGCTGCCTTTCTCGGTGAAACCCTCCACCTCAACGCGACTGACCCGCAGCCCCAGGCTCGGCTCCAGCAGCAGGGCGGCGGTGGGCAGGCGATAGCCCAGTGTCAGGCTGCCGCCAGCCAGCGTGCCATGGCTGTCGCCCTTCGCCGTGCCCAGGCCGCCACCGAGCTCACGCTTGCTGGAATAGTCGAGCCAGCCGGCGCTGGCATCGGCGTCGATGAACAGGCCACGTTCCAGGCCATTGGGCGCAAAGCGCGCCCCCAGGCTGAGGAAGGTCAGGTCGGTGTCCGCCTCGCCACCGGCCCCGCCGACATTGCCATTGCTGTAGCCGAAACCGGCATGGGCGCTGAGCTGCTCGGAGAAGCGCTGGGTCAGCCCGACCATCAGCCCCTGGCTGTGCTCGTTGCTGCTGGCCGCGCGGGAGGAACCGTCGGTGCCCAGGTAGCCGGTCAGCGCAGTGCTCCACAGGCGCGACTGGCCGACCTTGAGGTCGGGGCCATCGGCAAACGGCGCGGCCGCACGGTCGATCATCGCCCCCTGGCGCAGCAGGAAGCTGGCGGCGTCGGCATGCACCTGGCCCCCCACGGTCGACTCGACGCCCCCCAGCGTGCCAGCGTCGATGGCTGACTGCAGGTAGTAGTTGTAGGCGCTGTAGGTGCCCGACAACGGGGTGTCCTGCAACTGCCCCAGCAGCTGTGCACCGGCAGCTGCGTTGCCCAGCAGGCCGGCTTCGCCTGGCAGCGTGCCGTAGCGCACCATCTTGCCGCGCAGCACATAGAGGGTTTCTTGCGACAGCCCAAGGCCTGCCTTGAGGTAATTGTCCATGGTCCCGTACTCGGCGGTGACCTCATCCAGCCCAGCCTGCAGATAGCTGGCTTCGACACCGAGCAGCGGCGCGTAGATGGCGGCCATGCTCGCCGGCATGGTCGCCAGCGTCGCCGCCACGCGCGTGGCGGTGTAGTCGTTGGTGGCCAGGTAGTTGTTCATGATGGTCGCTTCGTCGACCCCGGCAATGCTCAGCAGCACGGCCGCGGTCCAGCCGGTGCGGTCCTTGCCTGCGGTGCAGTGGAACAGCGCGGCACCGTCGGCGTTGGCCAGTTCGTTGAACAGCACGCTGAACTGCCCGCGCATGCCGGCATCGCTGACGAAGGCGCGGTTGGTGTCCTGCATCATCGCCCGCGCCTGGGCTGCGCTGGTGAACGAGATGTTGGTGATGTTCGAGCCCGAGGTGGTGCTGCCGATTATGTCGATGTTGGTGTAGCTGGCGCCTGCTGGCAGGGTGTCGGGCGTGCTGGCGATTTCGCTGGGGGTGCGCAGGTCGTAGACATTGCTGATGCCAAGGCCGTTGAGGATTGCGAGGTCGGCCGCCGTAGGGGTCAGGGCGTTGGAGCGGTAGAACACCCCGCTACGCATGACGCCATCATGGCGGGTGGTATAGGCGCTGGTGGTGCCGGCGATATCGCGGAAATTGTCGATGCCGGCCAGTCGCGGCGTGTCGAGTGAGTCGGCGGCATGCGCAGCGGAAACGGCCAGGGTGAGCAGGGACACGGAGCAGAACAGACGTTGCAACACGGAAGTAGCCTCGATCAGGTGCGTTGGGCTGGCTACTGTCGGCGGGCAACATGAAACTGAATGTTACAAGTAGCCGCGCAGCGTAAATGGCTGCGCGTTCTGTCCATTGTGAGCGTTTTTTGGCTACGCCGCCCCCAACAGGCCGGTACAGACCGCGTGGCTCTCCAGGATCCGGGCGTAATCCAGGGCCAGGTTGCTCAACGACAATGCATGCACATCCTCGGCAGGCCAGAGCCGGCCTTGCCAGTCTTGCTGGTCGAAGGTGAAGCAGGCGTCTGCCACGACCACGACATCGAAACCGAGATTGCCTGCCGAGCGCGCCGTGGATTCCACCGAGTTGTTGGTGATGACGCCGGCAATCACCAGTTCGCCGATGCCGCGAACGTGCAGCCAGCGCTCCAGGCCCGAGTTGGCGAAAGCGTCCGGTACATGCTTGTCGAACACCGTTTCGCTGGCCAGTGGTGTAAACGCCGGCTGGAACTCACAGCCCGCCTGGCCTGGCCAGAATACCGAGTCGGGTGAGCGGGACACATGCCGCACATGCACGATGGGCCGCCCGCCCAGGCGCCACGCCGCGAGCAGTTCGCCCATGCGCAATTCGGCCTCAGGGTTGTTGCGTCGGCCCAGGCGTGGGTGATGGATACCGACCTGCAGGTCGATCAGCAACAATGCGGCATTGGCGGCGATAGCAGTCATGCGAGGCTCCTTTGTCTGCGAGCATCTGACCCTAGCACAGGCGACAGAGTGGGAGGCGAGCGGGTCATCTGATCTGCTTTTTTTCCTTGAACCTGAATCTGTAACCGTATCAGCCTGACGCGCACAATGCTGTTCGTCCCTGCTATCACAATGAAGAGGTTCCGATGGGCAAGCTCGCGCTGTTTCTGGGTGGCTTTCTGCTGTTGACCGTTCTGATCGGCTTGTTGGGCACCATTCCGCCAAGCTGATTCTTCTCACCCCTTTCGGCCCGTCTGCCTCGTTGGACGGGCCAGACTGCTGCCAGATCCTGATGGTCCTCCCCCGGCTGCACCGCTGGACGTTGTCTCGGCGATCACTGTGCGATAAGTCCTTAATTGTCCGAGGAAATCTGTCCACAAAAAACGTGGGTAGGTCTGTGGATAAAGTTCTGCAGGCCAGGTAATTTGCGGGCTCTGTTAAATTGAGCAGAAATTGAGCAGCCTCTACCTGGTGCGTTCAGAGGCGGCTGAGCCGGCCTGGCGCAAGGCCAGCAGCAACTCACGCACGCGCGCTGGCAGCTCGCCAGAGGGGTACACCGCGTGCATCTGCGGGTCCTGGCCGGTGCTTGAGGTCAGCCGGTAATCCGCGCATACCCGCACCAGGCGTCCCGCCTTCACCTGTGCTTCTGCCACCCAGTCTGCCAGGCGTGCGATGCCGGCCCCGGCCAAGGTGCTGTGGTACACCGCGTCGCCAGAGCCCAGGCGCAAGCGCGGATGAGGGCGCAGGCTGGTGATCTGGCCGTCACGGCAGAAATGCCAGGCTTTGAGGATGCGCGGCGCGGTGTGCAGGATCAGGGCATGCTGGTCCAGCTGCTCGGGCCGTTCCGGCATGCCGGCGCGGGCGACGTAGGCCGGGCTGGCATACAAGTGGCGGTGATAGCGCCACAGTGGGTACCCAATCAGTTCGCTGGACTGCGCAAAGGCGCCGCGGACCACGAAATCGAACTTGCCGTGCAACGGGTCGAAGGCGGCATCGCCGTATTGCACGTCGAGGGTCACTTGCGGATGGCGCTGGCTGAAACTGGCCAGCACACCCGGCAATACGTGCTCGCCGAGCAGTTGCGGCGCGGCAAAGCGCACCCAGCCTTGCGCAGTACCTGTGAGCGCAGCCAGTTCATCGGCCGCGTCGCGTTGCACATCCAGCAAGCGCTCGGCATGGGGCAGCAGGCGTTCACCGGCTTCGGTTAGCGTAACCGCGTTGGCGTTCCGGTTGAGCAGCTTGCACCCGCTGTTGTCCTCCAGGGTTTGCACCGCGCGGGTTACTGCGCTGGGCGAACGGCCCAGGGTACGTGCGGCGGCGACGAAGCTGCGCTTGTGCGCAACACTGACGAATGCCTGGATTTCGCGCAGCATGTTCAATGCCATGGAGTGCTCTTGATTGCAGTTTTCGCAATGCGGCATTTCAACACACGCGCGCTGGATTGATTAGCCTTGCGGTCTGTTTTCACTGCCAGGACCGCACCATGATGGATATCGCCGTACTTTCTCTGTTCGCTTTCGCTGCCGGCCTGATCGATGCCGCCGTCGGTGGCGGCGGGCTGATTCAGATCCCGGCGCTGTTCAACGTGCTGCCCACGGCGCAGCCGGCGGCGCTGCTGGGCAGCAACAAGCTGGCCTCGGTGTGCGGCACGGCCTTTGCGGCTCGCTCATTCATTCGCAAGGTGACCCTGGACTGGGGATTGATCGTGCCGGCAGCGCTCAGTGCCTTTGTCATGTCGTTTGCCGGAGCGGCCACGGTTTCGCGAGTTCCGCCGAGCGTGATGCGCCCGGCGGTGCTGGTGCTGATCGTGCTGATGGCGATCTACACCTTTTGCAAGAAGGACTTTGGCACCTTGCACAAGCCGGCCAGGATCGGCCGCCGGGAGCAGTGCCTGGCGGTGCTGATCGGCGGTGCGATCGGCTTCTATGACGGCTTGTTCGGCCCGGGCACCGGCAGTTTCCTGATCTTCCTGTTCATCCGCTTCTTTGCCCTCGACTTCCTGCATGCCTCGGCATCGGCGAAAGTGGTCAACATCGCCACCAACCTGGCAGCGCTGGTGTTCTTCGTGCCGTCGGGCAATGTGCTTTACGCCATCGCCCTGCCGATGGCTGCATGCAATATCCTCGGTGCGCTGACCGGGACCTGGCTGGCGGTGCGCAAGGGCGCGGGCTTTGTGCGCGGGCTGTTCCTGATCCTGCTGTGCGTACTGATCGCCAAGCTGTCCTGGGACCTGCTGAACTGACTCAGATGACCTGGCGCTGCGCCTCGGCCTGCTCGACGCGATTGCGGCCATGCGCCTTGGCCCGGTACAGCGCCTGATCGGCGCGCGCCAGCAGGTCGTCCAGGCTCGGCGCGCTCTCGTCCGCCGCGCAGCCAGCCAGGCCAATGCTGACGGTGATCTGCAAGCGCGTATCGCCCTGAGCCGCATGCAGGTCCTGCACGGCGCGGCGCAGACGTTCGGCGGTGAACGTGGCCTGTTCCGGTGGTAGCCCCGGCAGCACCACCACGAACTCTTCACCGCCCAGGCGAGCCAGCAGCGCTTCGTCGTGCAACTGCTCCTGCAGGGTACTGGCGAACTGGCGCAGGACTTGGTCACCGACCGCATGACCATGGCAATCGTTGATCGATTTGAAATGATCGATGTCGAGCATCATCAAGGTCAGCGGCAGCCCATGCTGCTGACGGCTGTCGAGCAGGGCATTGGCGCGCCGGGTAAAGGCACTGCGGCTGAGCAGGCCGGTGAGGTGGTCGATGGTGGCCTGGTGCGCCAGGCGCGCCAGCAGGCTGCGGTTGGCCTGGCTGACGCAGGCGACGACCAGCGGGCCGAGGACCAGCATGGCGATCCCCAGGCGCGCCGACATCAGCGTGGTGACCCCAGGCTCGCTCTGCGGCACGCTGAAATGCATGAGGTTCTGCGCCACCGCCACGATCAGTGTGCTGCCAGCGGTAAGCGCCAGCAACGAAACCAGAAAAGGCGAGTACGTCCAGGCACACCACAGTAGCGCGGCAATCGGAAAGGCAATGGCGCCAGGGCCGCCGAAGGCGATGCTCAAGGCCAGTGAGGCCAGCAGCACCAACAAGGGCGCCAGGCGGATAGCCTGGGCGCCGCTGCGCATCAGTACACGGGTCGAATGGGCGGTGAGCAGCACCGGCAGCACCAGCACACTGGTCGAGAACTGTTCGCTGAACCAGGCCAGCCAGGTGGCCTCCAGCGACTTCTCGAACCACGGTGTAGCCATTACGCAGGCCATGCTGGCCGCCACCACGGCACCCGCTGCGCAGGCGCCGAAAACACTGAGCACGCCATGCGGGGTACGCATCCGTCTATGCAGGCGGGGCAAGCGCGAAAGCAACCACCACACCGTCACCACCACGCCGAGGTTGCACAGGTTGAACCACAGGGCGGGAGCCCAGGCACTGCCACAGGCCAGGTCGGCGGCGACCATGGCCAGCCACACCAGGCCAAAGCCCACCAGGCTGGCCTGGCGCGGGTAACGCAAGAGCACCCCGGCCAGCACCGCATTGACCGGCCAGAACAGTGATAATGATTCGATCGGCCGGGCCAGGATCCCGCCGAGGGTCAGGGCGAAGGTCAGGGCGAACAGGGCAAGGTAGGGCAACAAACGCGATTGTGCTGGAAAAACCATAGGCTCGACCGACAAGCGGAAACGAAATCCAGGACAACGGCTATAAGCACCTGGGGCATTGGCGTGTCAGTGTGTTGGCACCGGGTGCTTGATGTCAATCTGCCGTGTTCGTGCAAGTTGATGTCAAATAGCCTCCAATCCTCGCCATGTTGCCTAAAGACCGAAGAACCAGGGCACCATCAGCACCGTGACCAGCATAACCAGTACGGTGAAAGGCACACCGATTTTGACGAAGTCGGCAAAGCGGTACTGACCCGGGCCGAGCACCAGGGTGTTGACGGGTGAAGACACCGGCGTCATGAATGCTGCCGATGCTGCCAGGGCGACGGTCATGGCGAACGGGTAGGGCGACAGGCCCAGCTGAGTGGCCGTGCTGATCGCCACCGGGGCCATCAGCACGGCGGTGGCGGTGTTGGAGATGAACAGGCCGATGATGGCCGTGACCATGAACAGGCAGGCCAGCATGGCCAGCGGCCCGGCACCGCCCAGCAGGCTGACCAGGCCACCCACGGCCAGGTCGATGCCGCCGGTTTTCTGCAGCGCCTGGGCGAACGGCAGCATGCCGACGATCAACACCAGGCTCTGCCAGTGAATGGCCCGGTAGGCGCTGTTCATGTCGATGCAGCGCCCGGCGCCCATCAGCAGGCAGCCGATCAGCGCGGCGATGACATTGGGTACTGCGCCGCTGACCATCAACCCGACCATCACTGCCAGGCTGACCAGGGCATGGGGTGCACGGGCGCGGGCTGGCGCCACCTGATCGATCTCGGCCGGCAGGCTCAACACCAGAAAGTCCTTTGGCTGGCTCTGCAGCTGGCGCACGGCTTTCCATGGGCCGACCACCAGCAGCGTGTCGCCAAGGCGCAGCTTCTCTTCCACCAGTTGTTCTTCAATGGCCGCCTGCTCGCGGCGCAGGCCAACCACATTGAGGTCATAGCGGGTGCGGAAGGCCAGTTCCAGAATGCTCTTGCCGATCAGCTGCGAGCCCGGCGGCAGCGACACCTCCGCCATGCCCAGGTCCTGCGACTGGTCGATGAAATAGGCGGCCTTGAAATGCAGCGGTTCCAGTTGCATGGTCTGGCACAGGGTGCGCAGGTCGTCGCGTTTGGCGAACAGGTCGAGCAGCAGCACATCGCCTTGCTGCAGGACGGTGCCTGAGTCGGCGGCGATCACCCGGGTGGTGAACTTGTGCTGGCGTTCGATGCCGATGACGTTGGCGCCATGCCTGGTGCGCAGTTCCAGCTCGCCCAGGGTATGGCCGATCAGTGGCGACCTGGGGCGGATGCGCAGGCGCCGTTCGCGGCCGTTGAGCTTGTAGTCAAGCACCAGGTCAAGCAGTGTGCGGCGGCTTTCCACGCGGCCGTCCTTGCGCGTTTCGCCATTGAGCCAGTTGCGGGTCAGCAGCATGTAGCCGATGCCGAGCACCAGCACCACCAGGCCGAACGGGGTGAAGCTGAAAAAGCTGAAGCCGGGCGCGCCATGGCGTACCAGTTCGCTGTGCACCACCACGTTGGGGGGCGTGGCCACCAGGCTGAGCATGCCGCTGATCAGGCCGGCGAAGCTCAGCGGCATCATCAACCGGCTGGGCGACAGTTTCAGGCGCGTGGCAATGCTGAGCACTACCGGGATGAAGATCGCCACCACGCCGGTCGAACTCATCACCGAGCCCAGCCCGGCCACCGAGACCATCAGCAAGACCAGCAGCCGTGCCTCACTGTTACCGGCCTTTTCGCTCATCCATTCACCGATGCGGTAGGCGATGCCGGTGCGTACCAGCCCTTCGCCGATCACGAACAGGGCGGCGATCAGTACCACGTTGGGGTCGCTGAAACCGGCCAGGGCCTGTTCCACGGTGAGGATGCCCGACAGTGGCAAGGCGAGGATCACCAGCAGGGCGACCACGTCCATGCGCGGGCGGTTGATGACGAAGAGGATGACGACGACAGCCAGCAGGCCGAGTACCCAGAGCAATTCCTGGTTCATGGGGCGAGGGTGTTCCTTCACTCAAGGGGGCACGAAAGACAGTAGCAGTCAGTGTGGCAGCTTGCGGTGAAGGTGGTGTTGATGTGCTGCAGGGTTTGCAGCCAAGGGTAAATGAAAAGGGCCGCACGATGCGGCCCTTTCGCTTGACGTCACTCAGTGGCGACGGTGATGGCGGTGCTTGCTGCTGCCACCGTTGTCGCCCAGGTGGTTGCCCAAGGCGCCACCGGCCGCGCCGCCCAGACCTGCACCGATGGTAGAACCGGTCCTGCCACCTACTGCGCCACCCAGCAGCGAGCCGCCGGCCGAGCCCAGGCCACCGCCAATGGCGGCTTCGGTACGGTTGCCTTTCTTCGCCGCTACTGCACTACCGGCGGCACCGCCGAGACCGGCGCCGATGGCTGCGCCAGTGCGGCCGCCCATCTGCTGACCGACAACGTTGCCCAGGACACCACCCAGGCCACCGCCAATGGCGGCAGTACCGTCACCGGCGAAAGCGCCCTGGCACAGCAGCAGGCCAAGGGCGAGGGAAGGTAGAGTCAGACGCATGATTGGAACCTCAGAGGAATCATCAGGTTAAGGTGCCGCACGGATGGGCGGCGGGCCAGGGTAGGGAAGACGCTTCAACGATCGTAACGGTCACTGCGCCATTGGCGGTCGTCGTCATCGTCGCGATCGTGCCGGTGGTGGTGACGGTGGCCGCGGTCGTCGTCGCGCCAGCCGCCGTCATCACGGTAGTGGTGGTGATAGCAGCCCGACAAAAGCAGGATAGCGGCGATCAGTGAAAAGCTTGCAAAGCGGGTCATCTCGATTTAGGTCCTTGATCCGCATAGGTTTACGGGACACTAACTGAGACTGGAATCGATCCATTTGGTTTCCTTGACCCGCAAGATTTTGCTGCGCAAGCGATGAATGGCGCTCAGGAGGCAGGGTGGATGGCAAGCACTACGCCATTAGTCGTCTGAACCAGCACATAGTGATCCCCCATGCGCACCCAGTGGCTTTCCTTTTCCGGTGCGGGCAGGCCCTTGGCTTTCCAGTCGCTCAGGGCCGCATCGTCGCGTTTGTATTGGTCGGGCGCCTTGTCGCCGACCTTGAGTTCGCGGTTATGGGTTTCCGGTGCCTTGACGCTTTCTTCGGCCGAAGGGGCAGCCAGGGTCATCATCGGCAGGCTGGCCAGCAGTAGTGCAGGCAGAAGGTGGTTGGTTTTCATGGCAATCTCCTTGAGGGGTATGTAACAGATGCGACAGCGGCCCGCTTGGGACAATTCACTTGCGGTGCTAGAGTCGCTTTCTTTTTTGCCCCGAGGATGGAACATGCGAGCAATTCTGCCGATGGCTGCGGCGCTGGTGTTGGTCGGTTGCGCGAGCGCGACCATGGATGCGGCACGCGCTGGCAAGCCGACAGCCCAGCTTGACTCGCGCAAGGCGCCGGAGCTGGTGGCCCAGTGCATCCAGTTCAGCTGGCAGAAAGAGGAAGTGTTCGGCGACGACGCCAGCGGCTACCTGGAACCGCGCAAGCAGGGTGGGTTGACGGTTTATACCCGCGAGGCGGAGTCGTTCGTGGATGTGTACCCGCAGGCGGGTGGGACGCGGGTGGATTACTATGCGCAGAAGAATGACGGAGTGGCCCTGCAGCGTCGGGCGGCGGCGGCCACCTGTCTGTAACGGCGATGCAGTACCGGCCTCTTCGTGGGCTTGCCCGCTCCCACAAGGCGCTGTGCAGTACCTGTGAGAGCGGGCAAGCCGGCGAAGAGGCCGGCAAGCGATGATCAGGACAGGAAACCACCGTCGACATTCAGCGCGGTACCGGTGGTGTAGCTGGAAGCATCGCTGGCCAGGTACAGCACGGCACCGGCCATTTCCTTGGGGTCGGCCACGCGCTTGAGCGGGATCTGCTGCAGCGCGGCATTGAGGATGGCGTCGTTCTTCACCAGGGCCGAGGCGAACTTGGTGTCGGTCAGGCCCGGCAGCAGGGCGTTGCAACGAATGCCGAACTGCGCGCATTCCTTGGCGAACACTTTGGTCATGTTGATCACCGCCGCCTTGGTCACCGAATAGATGCCCTGGAACAGGCCCGGCGAAACGCCGTTGATCGAGGCGACGTTGATGATGCTGCCACCACCGTTTTCACGCATCAGCTTGCCGGCTTCCACCGACATGAAGAAGTAGCCGCGGATATTTACGTCGACGGTCTTCTGGAAGGCACTCGGGTCGGTGTCGAGCACGTTGCAGAATTGTGGGTTGGTGGCTGCATTGTTGACCAGGATGTCCAGGCGCCCGAACTGTTCACGGATGCCGGCGAACACCTGCTGGATCTGCTCCAGCTCACCAATATGGCAGGCCACCGGCGTAGCCTTGCCACCCGCTGCAATGATCGCCTCCGCCACCTGCTGGCAACCCTCCAGCTTGCGGCTGGAGACGATCACGTGGGCGCCTTGCTGGGCCAGCAGATGGGCAATGGCCTCGCCGATGCCACGGCTGGCACCGGAGACGAAAGCGATCTTGCCGTCGAGGTCGAACAGTTGGGTCTTGGACATGCTGTTTTCCTTGTTGTCTGGCATCAGAGCGTGGACTTGCCGATGACTTGCAGGCTCATCTGCTCCAGCAGCCGGTTCATGTGAATGAACTGGGCGAAGCGTTTGTCCTGGGTCTGGCCGTGGTAGTAGCGGTAGTAGATCTGCTGGACGATGCCGGCCAGGCGGAACAGGCCGTAGCAATAGTAGTAATCGAAGTTGTCCAGGTGGATGCCGGCGCGCTCGGCGTAGTAGTCGACGAACTGGCGGCGCGTGAGCATGCCTGGGGCATTGCTTGGCTGGCGGCGCATCAGTTGCACCGGCGCCGGGTCGCTGGCCTCGATCCAGTAGGCCAGGCTGTTGCCCAGGTCCATCAAGGGATCACCCAGGGTGGCCATCTCCCAGTCCAGCACCCCGATGATGCGCATGGGGTTGTCGGCGTCGAGGATGACGTTGTCGAAGCGGTAGTCGTTGTGCACGATGCCTGGGCGCGGGTGGTCGGCGGGCATCTTCTCGTGCAGCCAGGCGATCACGTTCTCCCAGCGTGGCGCATCGGGTGTCAGGGCTTTTTCGTAGCGGCTGGTCCAGCCCTCGATCTGGCGCTGCACGTATCCTTCCGGCTTGCCCAGGTCGGCCAGGCCACAGGCCTGGTAATCCACTTGATGCAACTCGACCAGGCGGTCGATGAAACTTTTGCACAGGGCCTCGGTGCGGCTGGCGTCCAGGCCCAGCTCGGCGGGGATGTCGGAGCGCAGGATCACGCCCTTGACCCGTTCCATCACGTAGAACTCTCCCCCGATCAGCGACTCGTCGGTGCAATGGACGTAGGCCTTGGGGCAATACGGGAATCCGCTGTTGAGCTGGTTGAGGATGCGGAACTCGCGGCCCATGTCATGGGCCGACTTGGCCTTGTGACCGAAGGGCGGGCGGCGCAACACGAATTCACGGCCCGGGTAACTGACCAGGTAGGTGAGGTTGGACGCGCCCCCGGGGAACTGGCTGATGCGCGGCAGGCCTTCGAGGCCGGCGATGTGGCCCTTCAGATAAGGATCGATGACGGCCGCGTCGAGTTCTTCGCCGGGGCGTACCTGGGTGGACTGGTCGGTGAGCGTCATGCGATTTCCTTATTATCTGGTGCAAGGACTATTGGCTAATCTAATGGCCTGGCGGCAGTGGAACAAGCGTGCCAGGCGCCATATAGGCGAGGGTGTTGCTGGTCGATCACTGCACCGAATGCCAGGCAAAAAAAAACCGAAGCCGGCCAGGCTTCGGTTCTTTGATTCTGCGTTGTGCCCAGCACTCAGGAAGGGAACAGCTCGCTTAGTTTCATCGACAGCATCATGTCGCCTTCGACGCGCAGCTTGCCGCCCATGAAGGCCTGCATGCCGTCGGTTTCACCGCTGACGATGCCTTTCAGGGTTTCGCTGTCCAGCACCAGGGTGCAGTTGGCATCCGGGTTTTCACCTTCCTGGATGTCGCAGGTGCCATCTTTGACGATCAGCGCGTATTGCTTGTTTTCGTCGGTGATATTGAAGCCGAACACCAGGTCCAGGCCTTCAGCAGCCGCTGGGTTGAATTTTGCTTTCATCGCTTCGACGGCTTTAGCTACATCGCTCATGGTGTTTTCCTTGTTAAGTGATATTCGCGTCCGTAAGGACACAACGGGCCGGGCTCAACGGTAGGTGATGAGCTCCGGGGCCCTCAACAGCTGCACATGGGCTTGGCTGTTGAAGGAAGCCAGTGCCACGTCACGGCCGCGGAATTTCAGCTGGCTGAGCGACGTGTTGATGATCTGCCAGTTCAGCGCAAAGGCCTGGCTGGGCGTGATTCGGGTAACCAGGTGAAGCAGGGCGGCGATGGTGCCCCCGGATGTGAACACGGCGATGTTTTCGCCACTGCCAGCAGTGCCCAGCACACGCTGCAGGCCGGCTTCGACCCGTGCGGTGAAGGCCTGCCAGGTCTCCAGGCCGTCATCGGCATGCTCGCCCGCGTGCCAGCGCTGCACCATCAGCGCGAACAGGCGCTGGAACTCGCTGCGGTTGCGGGCACCATTGCGCAGGATCTCCCGGGCATGCGGCTCCTCAGTCAACAGGCCGGGCAGCAGGGCACGAATCACCCCATCGGCGTCGAACTCATTGAACGCAGGGTCGGTCTCAATGGCCGGTACCGGGCAACCGCTGGCGTTCATCGCCTGCAGTGCGTGCCGGGCAGTGTCCTGCTGCCGGCGCAGGTCACCCGCCACGCAGCGGTCCAGGTGCAGGCCGAGCTGGGCGAGGTGTGCGCCCAGGGCCTGGCTCTGGCGCACACCGACAGGGGAGAGGACGTCGTAGTCGTCTGCACCGAAGGAAGCCTGGCCATGTCGGATCAGGTAGAGATTGCCCACTGCGGTATCCGGCGTTGAAGGTTGCTGCGAGGTTAGGATGCGCCAGACAGGCTGTCAACGAAAAAACATACAAGCGTTTGAAAAGGTTGTTTGAACTGTGTTGCCAGCATTTACCTCGGCTGGCGAGGGCACGGGCGCAACGGTATGCTTGCAGCAGTTTCGCGCCGATCGGGCGCAGGTTCATAAGGAGTCAACGTGGAGTTTCTTGCCGAATACGCAAGCTTTCTCGCCAAAACCGCCACCCTGGTGATTGCCATCCTGGTGGTGTTGTCCGCCATTGCCGGTTTGCGCGGCAAGGGGCGGCGCAAGGCCGGTGGGCAGTTGCAGGTCACCCGCCTCAACGAATTCTACAAGGAGTTGCGCGAGCGCCTGGAAAGCGGCTTGCTTGACAAAGCCCAGCTCAAGGCCCTGCGCAAGCAACAGGCCAAGGCGGAAAAACAGCAGAAGAAGGGCAAGGCTGATGAAAAGGGCCGGGTGTTCGTGCTCGACTTCGACGGGGACATCAAGGCCTCAGCCACCGAGAGCCTGCGCAACGAGATCACCGCTCTGCTGACCCTCGCCAACCCTCGCGATGAAGTGGTGCTGCGCCTGGAAAGCGGCGGCGGCCTGGTGCACAGCTATGGCCTGGCGGCCTCGCAACTGGCGCGCATCCGCCAGGCCGGCATCCCGCTCACCGTGTGCATCGACAAGGTCGCGGCCAGCGGCGGTTACATGATGGCGTGCATCGGCGACAAGATCATCAGCGCGCCCTTCGCCGTGCTGGGCTCGATCGGTGTGGTGGCGCAGTTGCCCAACGTCAACCGCCTGTTGAAGAAGCACGACATCGATTTTGAAGTGCTGACCGCCGGCGAGTACAAGCGTACCCTGACCGTGTTTGGCGAGAACACCGAGAAAGGCCGGGAGAAGTTCCAGGAAGACCTGGACATCACCCACCAGCTGTTCAAGGACTTCGTGGCCCGCTACCGCCCGCAGTTGCACATCGATGAGGTCGCCACCGGTGAAGTCTGGCTCGGCATTGCCGCATTGAACCGCAAGCTGGTCGATGCACTGCAGACCAGCGACGAGTACCTCAGTGAGCGCGCCCGCACGGCCAGCCTGTTCCACCTGCACTATGCCGAACGCAAGAGCCTGCAGGAGCGAATCGGCATGGCCGCCAGCGGCACGGTTGAGAACACCGTGGTAGGTTTATGGAGTAAACTTGGGCGCTTGCGCTAACACCTTGAACCCGTTGAAATTTTTTTTCGTTCAGGGGGTTGCAAGGTGAAAAGAATGCGGACATAATGGCGCCCATCGAAACGCAGCAAACCTTGAAAAGGTGCGGTGTTTCAAGGAGATAGCGAAGCGCAAGCTGCTAGATCCGAACTTTGAGGCCGAGTAGCAAAGTGGTTATGCTCCGGATTGCAAATCCGTCTACGCCGGTTCGATTCCGACCTCGGCCTCCACATTCGAAAGCCCCGCAGATTAACGTCTGCGGGGTTTTTCTTTATGGGCCCAAAAAGCCAAGAGTTCCGAAACAAAAGGCACGGAGTTCCGAAACTTCAGCCTTTCGAGGGCTTGGCGATGGCGCCGACGCGGCGGTAAACGCGCTCGGTGATTCCCTCTTTCGAGTGGCCCAGCAGCACGCTTGCATCGCTCAGATCGTTGATTTCCGATGCCGCCTTCGGTCGGATATCGCGGAATTGAAACTGGGCGATTCGATTGGCCAGGTCTGGCTTCTTCTCCAGTTCGGCTTTCACCCTGGCAGCTTCGCGAGCCTCCGCCCACCGGTTGCGCAGCATGGGCCAGCTCATGCGTTTGCCGTGTTCGTTGACGATGAAGAACGGCGACAGGTGCTGGCTGGTGTATCGAATGATGCGGTCCAGCAGAAGGCCCAGGCTGTTCCTCACGCCATTCGCTTCCAGGACGATCCTCAGTCGCTTGCCGGTCTTGCCTTGGCTGACCAGCAGGTAGATCCCTTCCATATCGTCCTTCCGCATGGACAGCACGTCCGACGGCCGCTGGCCAGTCAGGTATGCCAAGTCCATCGCATCCTTCAGCTCCGGTGGAGCCTCCTCATACACCGCCTGCCAGACTGTTTCGTTGGCGTAGAAGTCGCGCGGTTTCTCCTTGTTCTTCCTCACGCCCAGGCATGGGTTGTCCCGGGTGGTGAGCCCCCATTCCCTTGCTGTGTTGAATACGTGGGAGAGAAGGGCTATTTCCCTGTTCGCCCTGGTCTTCGCCGACCGCGAGTCGCGGTACTGCGCGATCATCGCCGGCGTGATGGCGTCGATCGGCGCCGAGTCGAATACGGCGCGCAGCTGCTTCAGCTCGTAGATATTGTCCTTCTGGGTCCTGGCGGCCTTGCCGGGAATGATCTTCAGCAGGTACTCGTCGAAGATCCCCTTCATGGTCGTCAGCTCGGCCGGGGTGGCCTTGGCTTCGAAATCGGCCCACTTCAGCTTGGCCTGCACCAGATCAGTACCGAGAGGGATTTCCTTGCCGGCCTGGTCGCGGTAGTAGTACCCAACCCACACTTTTCCGTTCTTTCTGGTGCGCTTGCGCCGGTACATGCCCGGCGGCAGGTCGCGGTTCTCGGTACTTCTGGGTCGCATTTCACTTTACTCGGGAGAAATCAGGGGTCCAGGCGGGCGCCGGGGGCGGGGCTGCAGCTACCGGCACGGTGTCGATCACCACGCCGCTGAGCTTGTGGCGGGCGTACAGACGACCCACAAGGGGCCGGCCGCCGCGACTCTCGACGAAATGCCAGCCTTTTTCTTTCAACCAGCGGCGCTGCCACGCCCGGGGTTTGTAGCCGGTGATCACCACCAGCTCTTCGTCCGAAAGGATCTCGGTTTCCATGGGATGGTCTCCACGCCGCCGGCGGCGGCAGGTTGGTGGTCAAGTCAGCAGCACGTCGCGGACGACTTCCCAGAGTCGGGCGGCGGGCCATTGGTAACGGTCGAAGTCGGTGTCCGGTTGCACGCCATAGCGGCAGGTGGAGTGAGCCCCGCGTGGGTACTCGTCGCGCTTTTGCATGATGGTTGCGACTCTGCCGTCACCGCCGGGCTCGGTCCGGTGATAGTCATAGGCAGTGGTTCGATACTCGCCGCCCGCATAGATCAGGTCTGTCCCTTGGTGAACCATGTCGGCCCGGCCATCTGGCGTCCACGGACGCCCACCACCTGCCTGGCGCTTCCCTTCATGGATGTACAACACGTACTCACCTTCGGCATGGCGCAGAGGGTCGTAGCGATGGTTGATCTGCTCGCCGACCAGCACGCGAGAGACGAAGCTGAAGCGGTGGTCGTGGATGGCCGAGTGCTCAAAGCAGCTGCGGCGGGGCAGCTCGGGGTGCCACACATGCAGGCGCTGATCGCCCTGCAGCTGAACCTGAACAAAGCCCAGGCCGTGCAGTGTGATCTTGTCAGTCATGACGTCATCAATGATCATAAGCGTGACTCAATGAAAAAGTTCAGGGATGGTTATGGGTAATAGTGGTGAACTTTCTAATCTGATTGATTTTCTCGGTAAGCTTGCGGGTTGCTCTGTTCTATTTTTGGGAGTGGCCTTCTGCGCTGGCTATTTTTATAGTTCGGCCTATTTAGAGTTTTTCGATGCTCGTTGGTTTTTGAGCGGCTTCACATTTATTGAGTTTGTGGTTAGGGGGATTTGGAATGCAGTATATGGCGCTATCGGGCTGCTGGTTTTAGTTGTCGTTACCCAGAGTCCAGTAGTAACCGAGCAGCATTTGCTGTGGATGGCTCGCATTGTTTGCTACCCATTCTTTGTGCTGTTTGCTGTAATTATTGTCTACGACGAGTATTCTGATGGGGCGTGGGGTTCGGTTTATAAAAGCTACTGGGTAATGTCTTGGACGTTGCTGAGCCTAGTGGTTGCGGCTGCGAACTGCATGCATCCAGTATCTAGCGGGCATGTAATATTCAAAGTTTTTAATGTGGCTCTATTTTCTGTGCTGTCCTACTCAGTATTGGTCGGGTTTCCAATTGTTCACGCTCAGGAATATGCACAGGAGCTAGCGGATAATAATAGAGCGAAAATGATGAAGGCTTATAAAGAGGGCTTTGCGGAAGTTCACTTCGTCGTCGATTCAGCCAACGGTAAAATCTTACTTTTAAATAAGGACACCTCATTGATGGTGGTAGAGCCTACTGACGGTTGGCGGATTTCAAAGTCGATCAGGTAGGCCATGTACATCAGGGGCAGGAACATGGCATCAGCTCCTTCGGCACCTGGACGGTATCGCCGAGCTTGGCGAGGACAAATGATCGGCAGAATGCGATCAGTGGAGTTGGCCCGTAGGACCAGGGCGAATCCATGCCAGTGCCACCGGCGTAGCGGCAAGGCCCATCATTGAGGTGCTTGTCATGCCTCACGCTGCCTTGGTATTTGTCGATAAGCGGTCCGCCATCACTCCATTCGGTGGAGGGACGCCAATGCCGGCGGGTCTTGTCGTGGAAATCGGGACGGCCTTCGCGCCTGATCACGAACGGATCGCACCACACGACACACTTGCGCCCACGAAACGCGCTCGGCAGTTCCAGCTCTCGGCCATCAGCAATGCCCACCGCCCAGTCCAGCGCCACGCCAACCAGGTTGGATGACCTCACTTCGATCAGGTCGGTCATACCAGCACCTCGGCGGGCACATCAAAGAATCCTAGGCGCCCCTTCATCGGGACAAACGGGAGCGGCTTTGGATCGCGCAGCACGAACCCTTTCCCGCCCATGTACCAGGGCGATTCGCTGTGATCGACGCTGTCGATAAGCTCGACTGAGCCAATGATTCCGCCTCTCAACAGGTTGTCAGGCGGCACCGGGAAGGGCGGCTTGATCCCCCTGCTGGCCATGAAATCAAACGCCGAAAGGAACTCTCGACGGGTCATGCCGTTGGCGGCGTGTACCAAGAAACGACCTCGGAACTTCGTGTGCCAGGTTCGATTCTCGATGTCCTTATCGCCGCTGATGATCAGCCAGGCCCAAGGCTGGCGAATTGAAAGTGCTTTCACAGCTCATACCTCTCATCAATCCAGCGCCCAGGCGCCAGTGCGGGTGTAGGTTCGGGTTGTGTTTCGTGCGGGGAGAGCTGGCGCTGGTTGCCGGCCTGCAGCTGGCTGTCGGGGATGCAGCTGATGCCGACCCCATTCAGCAGGTAGCAGGTGACGCCGCGCTGGCTGTCGTGCTGCACGTCGATGACGTTCTCGGTTGCGCTGGCGCCGGCGGCCAGCAGCAGGAGGCAGAGGGCGAGGCGGGTCATTGGCTCATCTCCCGCTGGTGGTCGGCATAGGCTTCTGCATTGCACTTCGGGCAGGGGATGTCGCCGCCGCTTAGCAGTGGGCCGCCTGGCACATCGCAGCTGTCCTCATCCCACAGGAAGCCATAAACGCACTGAGCATCGGGATACGGCGCGCCGAAGTGCCTGCCCTGGTAGTCGCACGGTTTAATCACCTTGAACTCGACGACCCAGACCCATGGGTTGGCGTCCCAGCTGTACTCGCCGTTGATCTTTTCCCAGAGGTTCGCGAACGCCCATCTGGCTCGGTCGAGGCATTGGTCAGGGTGGGTTGCATCGCCAGAGTGCCAGCCTGGAGCCTGCCGTGGCTTCACTGGGTGGTATGTCTTGCCACCGTCCACGCTGACCTTGCCGGGCCGCTCTTGCATGCCGAAGTCGGTGTACACCATGCCTTCGGCCTTGGCCTGGTCGTCGCTGATGTCCTGCAGTCGTTCTACGCGAACGTCGGTAAGCTCCAGCAGGATGCGGCTGGCCCAGCGCGGCATGTGAATGCTGGGCCGCCAGGTAATCAGGCTCTCTTCACCCTCCCAGTCCGGTAATGGATCGGCGCGGTAAACCACATCAACGCTGGCTCGCTCGTCAACGGGGACTTTGGCCTCCCGGTAGTCGTTGATGAAGCAGGTTTCCCGCACCCACAGGCGATCACCTGGCCGACCATAAGGGCATCCAGGGTTTCGCTTGGTCGGGTCCGGGTGGCGAATGAATGGCTGGCCACGGCCGTAGCTCCCGATGTCGCCAGGGGTGCGGGGCTGAATCTTCAGCGCGCGGCGGGTGACCGTCTTCCGGCCTTCCAGGATGGCGCGGACCATAGGCCCGCTGAACAGGATCGGTCGTTCCTTTGCTTGAGACATAGCTTCGCCTTGGCCGCCATATCGCGGCAGTTAGAGAAAAAAGTTTAAATTCTGGTGACTTTAATCTGTGGCGGGGTGTCCACCGGTCACGAGGAGTACATCGCTCCTCATCAACGGTGGTGGATCACATGAGCTCTATCAGCAGGGATCAACAGTTTCGTGCGTACGAACTGCTTCGAGAGCTCGATACATACACTGCTCGAACTATGAGTCAGGTTGTGTATGGTGTGACGTCTTCCTCCAGCTGGCGCTCCGATTGCGACGAGCACCGACGTATCTTTGAAGATTGGATGGCGTTTGCCGCTACGATGCATGTCCCAGAGCCACCGGACGCAAGCTGATGGCTCCGCTTGTCCGATTCAGTTCTCAACATCCTCTGCTGCGGTTGATAACAGCTTCGCTTTCGCTATTTTTTGGATTTACACCCTCCCAAAATTAACGAAAGTCGTAGGAGTGCGACATGCGAATCCGTGGCGATGTTTTCTGGTCGTGGGCCGACCCTACGCTCCACCAGCGTTCTCACGAGGAAACGTTAAGCGATGGCAGTTTCATCGACGTGCAGGTCCGGCTGTCACCTACAGGAGCGACCCAAATGTTTATCGGGGTATACGCTTCAAGCGGCGCCGCAATTCATGAGGAGGCGTTCGATTCGCGACCTGGTGAGTCAATGACCAGGGCACTGGCGTGGGGCGTGGGCCGCGCTCGCCGCGTGGCGGCTGAAGGGACAGCGATTGTTCCTATCAAGGCTGCCAAGTGACCAGAAGTTGTAAAAAATCGTAATGCTCACCTTCGGTAGTGGATTCGATGTAGCAGCTCTGTATGCTGTCTCACCAGTCAAGAATCTGAGTTGAAGGTCCGTTGGATGCGCAAGCGAGGCAAAATTTATTGGGAGTGGGCCGATCCGGAGTTGCACTTCCGCAACTACGATGAGCGCCTTTCCTGCGGCACCCTCATCAACATCCAGGTGCGCACCTCAAAAGAGAACGTTACCCAGCTCTTCTTCGGCATCTATGGCCAGAAGGGGCTTATGCTTCTTGAAGAAAGCTACCCAGACTGCAAAGGGCAGACGATGACGGCTGCAATGGCCTGGGCGCTCCAGCGCGCCAACGACTGGATAGCAGGTCAGCGGCTCAGCCCTCGCTGAGTGTATAGAGGGGAGAGGGGTTACAGCTTTGGAGTACAAATGTTCTCTTGCGGGGCGGAGTCTTCCGCGCGCATAAAGGCCACCATGTCGCCCATCTGCTCGATGATGGCGCGTTCCTCGGCCGCTGCGGCCTTGGTGATGTTGCTCTTGCGCTTCCGGCACAGTCGGCAATCGACCATGGCCCAGTCGCGTGAGAGCTCGGAGGATTCCCCCAGCCAGGTGCCGCATGGCGCTTGCTCAACGTCTTCCAGGTCGGCGAATGGTGCGAAGTGCGTCTTCACGACGCTGACTCCGGCTCTGCGCTGGTGGACTTGAACGACAGGCGAATGCGCTCGTACAGGTCAGGCAGCATCCATTTGTCAGTTTTGATCAGCACTTCTTTTAGCAGCGCATCCCGCTCGGCCAGCTGGGCGCGCAGCCTGCCGGCGTCAGCACCGATCTCATCACGCTCATCGTTGAGGTCGCGAATGATCTGTGACAGCCGCTCAACCTCGCCAGGGTAGGCGTGGGTGTAGAGCTGGACGACCTTGACGTCTGAATCAAGACGCAGGGCTTCAATGCGCTTCTCTACCTTAGTGAACAGGTAGTGATCGCCTGAGTCGGCCCATTCAACGTGCCAGCCATATGGTGTCGCTGGTTCTGGGGTAGGCTGTGGGGCTGTCGCTGGCTCAGCCATCTCTTCGTCATGCGATTCTAGACAGTGCTCGCACAGGTTGTGCTCCAGCTCGCGACGCGTCTCGCACCAACCGCCGCAGTTGGTGTGGAACTGGCATTCGGTCATTTCGCTGGCGCTGACCATCTCGGTGTTGCTGGATCGGTTTTCTGTGGGCATATGGCAATCTCAACGACCTTGCTGGCAAAATCCCAGCGACAATGATTGGCTTCAGAATTTCAGGAGACAGTATGAGTTACGAGGTCAAAATATCACCAGTGAAAGCATTTTCAGCAAGCCTATTGGCAGCGGTAATGGTGGGTTCAATAGTTACGTCAGTTGTTACTTTTACGGAATTTGTGGGCACAAAAAAGGAAGCGAAAAATTGGGCTTCTTTCTTAAGCAGTCCTGTTAGCTTCGATTTTTCTGCGAAAGAGAAGTTGGATAGTCTGAATGCGGAGATAAAGTCCGTAAATTCAATTGTGGCAGCTATGAGGGAATCTGCTGATAAAAGCTATCCAAATATGGATTTGTCCGTGATGGATGGAAAGTTAGATGATCTCTCGCGCCGGTTGAAACTCTTGGAAAGCGCTATTGCTAGCGATCCCGAGAAAGCTCTAGTAGTTCCTATGTTGCGGAAGGATCATGAGCTATTGGTTAAGCAGTTTAATGATTGCTTAGTTGCGTCAAAGCTTGATTACGACCGATTGTGGGGTATGCTAATGATTCTGTTGACGACGTTTGGTGCTGCTGTTGTCGGTGTTTCAGGTTGGGCACTTAAAAGTTTGCTCACCAAAGCATCAACTGGATCGGCTGTCACTATCTAGTCTTCCGCGCTCTGAAAGCGCTGTTTTGAGGCGTTATCGTTGAATAGGGGAAGGCGCTGGCGGGCAGCGCTGGAGGGTCAGGCGGAGTAAAGGCGATCGAAGTCGTTGAGCGGCATCTTGGGCTTGGCGCGGAACTCCTTGAGGGCTACCTTGTAGCTTGCCTTGGCTTCCTTCAGGGTCGGCGCCCATCCGCCCACGACCTCAAGCGTCTCGTAGGGTGACCACCGCGCGAAGTCGTAATGGCGGCGGTATTGCCGGTACGCGCTCCCGCGGGGGTAGCGAACCATCCGGTACTCCCGTGCACCCCAATCGCCGCGCTGCTGGTACTGCGGCATGTTGATGCCGAGGAAGTGAGCGAAGCCGTCATAGCACTCGCACTCGTCGAGGTAGGCATCGAACTTGGTGCGCTTGGCCGGAGGAGGGGGCGGTGGCAGCTTGTCCAAGGCGAACTGTTTGCCCTCGTCAGTGGCGCGATACACCACCTCGTCCTCGGAGCAGAAGGCCGGTGCCTTTCCGCGAGTCATCAAGCCTGCAGCCACCAGCACATCCAGGTTGTTCGAGTCGTCGTAGCCTGGGCTGGTTAGGAAGTGGTTGCGGCTGATGCTGCGGCGATCTGATCGCTCAGCGCAAAGGCCCAGGGTGTGCCAGAGCAGGCCGAGCTGCTTCTCGGTGGCATCGATCATGGCTTTCTCCTTGATCAGGCTGCGGCAGAGCGTTTCAGCTGGCTGATCAGCTGCGTCGGCAGGTTCTTGATGGTTAGGCTGGCGCTGTCCTGGTCGAACTCGACGCGCTTGCCAAGCAGGTGCGCTTCGAAGCTGATCGACATGCCTTCAGCGCGGCCGGTGTAGCGCCGGTATTGATTGAGAGTGCGCTTGTCGGCTGCGAAGCTCTCGGAGATCCCGTATTCACCTGCCCGGATAAAGTCGGCGAAGGTCTTGGGGCTTTCCTCATTCAGCAGCTCGGAAATTTCGTCCAAGCTGACCGGCTCGCCGAGTTTTCCTTGTGCCTGGGCGTAGGCCACCAGGTTGTGGCTCCTCTCGCTGGCGGCCTCGTCTGCCAAGTCCTCAGCCTTCACGAAGTCGGCGAAAGCCTTAAGCAGCGTGCGCGTCTCGCCCGGGCTGTCGATCCCCTCCTGGCAACCGATGAAGTCGCGGAAGTAGTCGGAAGCCTTGCGGCCGTTCTTGCTCTTGATGAACGAGATGTACTGGCGCGACGCCGGGTTGTGCTTCCACTCGCTGAGGTTGATCCTGGCCGCGAAGTGAAGGGCGCTGGTGTCCAGGTGGCGCGACACGGAAACGGTGAGGTCATCCGCAACCGAGATCGTCTCAGCCTGGCGCAGGATTGCGATGGTCAGGTAGTCGGTCATGCCTTGCTGGTACAGGGCGAAGAGAACATGACCGCCGACAGCCAGGTTGGATTCCTGCATGAGGCGCATCAGGTGCTCAACCGCGGTGCGCGTGAAGTCGATGAACTGCATGTCGCCGCTGACGACCTTGGCCAGCCATCCGCTGAGGGGGAAGGCGCCGGATTCGCCGTGGAAGAAGCCCCAGGCCTTGCCGGTCTTGCCGTTGTAGCCGTCGTTGACATCGTGCACCAGATTTTCGATGGCGCCGCTTTCCGGCAGGCTGGCGCTGGCCATTTGCAGGGCCGCTGGGCTGCCGTCTGGCTTCTTTTCGATGAAGTGCATCACTGCGTGGCGAATGGGCATGGGTGATTCTCCGTGGCCGGCGTGCGGCATGGTGGCAATGGGTCTGTTTTATCGGGATCGCCTGTCACGGCGACATGTCACGTTGTACGAATCAGCTTTTCGAGCTGCTTGTCCGTGAGGCGATCGGCGCCGTGGATGAGGCGTGAAATCAGGTCCTGCTCTTCCTCGATACCGGCGCGGGCCATCGAGCGTTTAAGCGCGTTGTCCGTGTTGTGATAGAGGTCCGTGACAATGCGGCGTGACAGCAAGAGGGCTTCGCGCTCCTCTTTCGTCAGCTTGTCCCGCTCGCGCTGTTCTTTCTTTCGCTGGGTTGGCGTCTTCGCCATTGCTGATACCTCCCAGGCCGCTGGGCGGCAGATTGATGTGCTGCTGGCGCCGGCCGTGCCGGACGCGCGCGGTGATGCGTTTCATGCTTTGCGTTTCGCTCGTTTCTCAGCGGTAGTTGGGAACTCGATCTTGAACTCCCTAATAATTCTTCCCAGCTGCTTGTAGGAGATCTCCAAGGCCCGGACTACATCCGCCCTGGTCATCCCCACATTGCGATAGGCAATGATCCGCTCAGCCTTTTCCCTGTCTTCGACGGGGTCGCTGAGCTTCTTGCCGTAATTGCTCATGCCGTAATTCGGGTCGCGCTTGAACTTGAAATTTCCACGCGACGCAGCCCTGACAAGCGCTGATTGGGAAAGTCCGGTATGGGCCATGGCCTCTTTGTAGGTCATGGTCTTTGCCAGCTCGCGGATCTCATCCAGGCGCTGCTGGCGCGCTGACACCTGCTTCTCGGCGGCCTCGCTGACTTCAACGTTGACAGTTTCGCGGCGCGGCCTGGGCGGCACGTAACCGGTACCGGGCAGCACCTGGACAACACCGCCGCTGCCAAAGAAGCTGTCGATGCTCGCATTGAGCTGGGCCAGCACTGCCTCGCGCTGGTCCTGTTGTTGGGAGCTGTTCACTGCAGTCCACCTCCCTTGCTCGCTGCCCCGGCCTCCATCGCGTCTACAAACCGGAGAGCGGTCTCATAAGTAAAGGCGAAGCCTTGTTTGGTGCCCGTCGCGATCTCAACAATGTCCCAGATCTTCCCTTTGCCAGAGGCCTGATAGCGAGGGGCGCCCTTACCGATCCTTGCAAATGCCTCGTCGCGGGCTTCCTGGGTTCGCGCAAGAAGCGCCGTCAGCATGTCCACCTTCTCTTGGAAGGCCGGGTGCATTGTTGTCTGCATGGTTGATCCTCGGGTGGGTCAGGCGTGGAGCTCGAAGGCCTCAGCCTTGCGAACGATTCGAACTTGGGCGGTGCGGCGCTCAGGGGCGCGACGGTCGCGGCGCATCGGGTCGCCGTCGTCGATCACCGCATGCATGGCGATGAGGCAGGCGAGGGCGATGCAGAGAGGGTTGATGATCTGTTGGTGCATAGCCTTCACCACGGCGTCCAGGCGCTTCTTCGCCTCCAGCTTGAACACCGCGTCCTCGATGCGGTTGGCCACGGTGCCCGGGCTGATCGCCATCTGCTTAGCAATCTCTTTGGTGGTGAGGCCTTGAGCCACCCACAGCAGTGCTTCGAGCTCACGGGGAGCCAGCGCCTTGCCGAGCTGGCCAATCCATGAGCCGCAAGTGATCGTTTCCATGAAGTGTCCTCGGTGGGCTGCATTGGTGTGTGATCTGGCCGGCTCGGCGCCGGGGTCATTCTTTCGACTCAGCTTTACCTGGCCGCCGCTGGTGCTACCCCGGCAAACGCCTGACGGGCTGACCACTTCCAGTTGTGCGCAAGCCTGCGCATTCAGATCACACGCCGATGCAGCCTGGTGATGGGGAACCAGGTAGATCGGGCAGTTATCGTCAGGCTGACGTGGCGCTGGTTGTCACTGCTGAGTGCGCAGCTCAGCGCGAGGAACCCAGCCGATGTGGGTCTTGACCATGCAGCCGACAAAGGCGGCATAGCGTGTCTCGCGCTCTGTCTGGTGGCCGTACCAGGCGCAGCCGCCCCAGTCGATCAGGCGAAAAATCAGCCAGATTGCGCCGATCAAGATCAGCGCCGAAGCGATCACTCGCTTCACAGGTAGTCCTTGAGGCTCAGGCCCATCAGCTTCGCCGACTTCTCAAGTGCGGCCATTTCCTTGTCGTCGATGTCGCCCGAGGCCTCGGCGATGGTCAGCATGACGTTGATGACGATGGCCGCTTCTTCCGGCGAGTGGGCCAGGTCCTTCAGCTCCTTCTCGGCGTTCATGCGCAGGATGCGATGGCCGCCGTCGTGGAAGTCTTTTTCGGCGCGGTCCATGGTGTTGGACAGCTCCGGCCCGAAGCCTTTGAGCTGAGGCGTGTTGGCGATCAGCTTTTCGGTCTTCTTGATCTCGTCTTCGCCGATCTCGCCATCGGCAGCGGCGACGTAGAAGGCGCCGTAGACGATCGCCTGCATCAGGTCGCGGTTCTGAACCACCTGCATAGCAGCGCGGGCTTCACGACCTTTCTTGCCGAACAGTTTTCCAAGCATGGGGTGTTGCTCCGTGGGGTTGATTTCCCGTCTGGCCCTGTCGCCAAGGCCAGCCAGTGAAATCGGTGTTGCTCAGCAAACCTGCGGGCCGACATGTCGAGCGAGGAAGCTTGCTGTGTTGCGTACTGTCCACCAGGGCTCAACGGCCGGATTCACTCGGCGCCTGGTGGCTCGTCTGCTGGTTTTTAAAGAGCGGCGGCATTCGTGAATGCCTGTTGACCAGGCCGGTGTTCATCCGGCGTGCCGCTAATATCACGCAACGTGTTTATTCATGTCAACACGAAATGTGATTATTTTTATCGTAGGCGACAAAAAGCCCGGCGCATGGCCGGGCTTCACGTTGGATTGAGAGGGATTACCAGAGGACTGATGACCAGAAGACCTTTCCGAGAATGATGATTTCTTTGGTGATCATCTCTTCTGCGCTGTATTCCTCGTCAGGATGCTCGTCGCGGTTAAAGCTCCGCATGCGAATGCCGCCACCAGGAAGTCTGTACAGAGTTTTCACCCGGAGCTGGCCGCCATGGTTGATGGCGTACATTTTGCCGTCGACTACGGTCGTAGCACCCTGGTCTACGCCGACAGTGCTACCGTCGGGGAGCACAGGTTCCATACTGTTGCCGCCTACGGTGACGCACACTGCCTCGCTTGGCTGAACGTTCTGGCGGCGTAAGGTGAGCTTGCCAAACCGTAGGCGTCGGGTGTGAGACTGTTCAACAACGGTGCGGCCTTGGCCTGCCGAAAGCTCAACCTCTTTCAGGTATGGCACATAGACCTCGTCCTCATCCAATGGCGTGTCGTCATCCCAGACTTCAATGGGGCCCAGCAGCGTTGCGTTCGCCTGGATTGGATTCTGGGAGGGCTCAGGAGCGCTCGGTTTGTAATCCAGGATTATTTCCGATTCGTCTACACGGAGCGCTTTAGCGATCAGCCGCAGGTCGGCAAGCGACGGCTCTCGGCTGTCTGCTTCGTAGTTACCAACTCGCGATTGAGATTTCCAGCCGCAGGCAGATGCCAGCGCCGCCTGGGATAGTCCCGCGGCCTTGCGGTGACGTTTGATTCGTTGTCCGAGGGTTTCTTTCATGGTCGCGATTCTAATCACGTTATGAAATGTCGTGCTTTCACTCTTTGTGATTGCCATTAACACGATGCGTGTTTATCCTGAGGCCAAGTCAACGAGGAACCCCTATGAACAACATTCGCAAGATCCGAGAGGGGGCGGAGATCAGTCAGGCAAAGCTTCGGAGAGCTCTCAACTGGAACCAGTCGCGCCTCGCCAATTATGAGGCTGGCCGACGGAGTCCAGGCCTTGAGGAGGCTAGGAAGATCGTCGCGGCGCTGAACTCTCTCGGCGCTGCCTGCGACCTGGACGATGTCTTCCCTTCGCCAGACTGCGGAAAGTCGGCGGCCTGATGAGATGAAGTATGTGTGAACTGGCGATGAGCCAGTAGATGACCGAAACACCTGCGAATCCATCCAGTACCGGAATCGCAGACGAAAAAAAACCGCCTGGCGGGGCGGCTTTCTCTACAACTTTCGAACGAGTTGAAGCATGACAAACATCGTCCCACTTGACAAGTCCAGGGGGTTCACCCGGATGGACAACCAGCTCATGGATGGCCTGCTGGCTATCGATCTCCCAGCCCGGGAGATGAAGATTGTGCTGTACGTGGCCAAGGCCACCATCAACTTCGGTGCGGGTGCTCAGCGCATCCCAGCTACCGACATTGCGAAAGCCATCCACGCTCACCCTGACACCGTGTCCAAGGCTGTTTCCAGCCTGCTGCGGCGCCGTGTCCTGTTCCGCGAGGGCGGTGCACGGGGTGACATCGGTGTGAATGACCCGAAGGACTGGATCTACGTTGATCCGAAACAGACCAAAACAGCCGACTCGGCTGAAGTGGTCCGAATCGGCGAGGAGTCGAAACAGACCAAAACCGCCGACTCCCTTCTTTATTCTAAGAAACAAACCCCCTATGTAACTCTTCCTTCGGAAGAGATTACATGCCCCCCCAGCGGAGCGGCCAAGGCTGAGCGCAAGGCTCCGTTCGGGAAGGCCGCGATGCTGGCTGACAATCCCCACAGCCTGAGCGAATCCCTGATCGCTGACTACCTGGCGGTCCGAAAGGCCAAGCGCGCCCCTCTGACCGCTCGCGTCTGGTCGACCCTGAATTCCAAGCTCGAGCAGTGCAAGGCCTACGGTGTACAGCCGGCTCAGGCCCTGGCTGTCGCCGTGGAGAACGGCTGGCAGGGCTTCGAAGTGGACTGGATCGCCAAGCGCATCAGTGCCCAGCTGCCAACCCATGGCAAGCCCCATAGCCGTCACCACGGCTTCAACGAGCGCGACTACACCGCCGGCTTGGCCGAGCGTGGGGACGGCACCTATGCGATCTGAATCGGTGATTACCATGTCCGACGTGCGAAACGCCGCTGGTTTCCGCGTCCAGCCTGCGCACTGCGAGCATCACGGCGACTTCGAACAGCGGGTGACCATGCTGATGGGGCGCGAGATTGTTGGCCGCTGCCCTGAGTGCGAAAAGGTCGCCATTGCCGAGCGCCAGGCCAAGCAGCAGGCCGAGGAAACCCGCCTGAAGCGCGAGGCCATGACCCGCAAGCTGGGTTCAGCGCTGATACCGAAGCGCTTCGCCGAGCGCACCCTGGCAAACTACCGCGTCGAGCACGAAGGCCAGCGCAAGGCGTTGGCCTATTGCACGCGCTACGTGGCCGCGTTCGAAGAGATCGAACGTACCGGGCGTTGCCTGATGCTGCTGGGCAAGGTCGGTACCGGCAAGACCCACCTGGGCGCCGGTATGGCCAACGAGCTGATGCGCAACACGTCGGCAACGGCCGTGTATCGCACGGTGGGCGCGATCCTGCAGTCCATCCGCGCCACTTACGACCGCCATAGCGAGCAGTCCGAGGCCGACATCCTGTCTAGCCTGATCGAGCCGTCGCTGCTGGTGCTGGACGAGGTCGGCGCGAGTAAGGAACAGCCGAGTGAATTCGAGCTGACCACCCTGTTTTCAATCATCAACGGGCGCTACGAGCAGATGCGCCCCACGGTGGTGATTTCCAACCTCGACCGAGACCAGCTGCGCCATGCCATGGGCGAGCGCTGCTACGACCGCCTTCGCGAGGGCGGAGGGGTGATTGTGCCCTTCGAGTGGGAATCGCACCGCGGCGAGAAGGAGTCCTGAACGTGCGTCAAACCAAACTGACCAAGGCCGCGCGCGGCCGGGAGTGCCAGGTGCGCATCCCGGGCGTCTGCAACGGCAACCCCCAGACTACCGTACTCGCGCATTACCGCCTGGCTGGCACTTGTGGCGTGGGCAAGAAGCCGCACGACCTGCAAGGCGCCTGGTCCTGCAGCGCCTGCCACGATGCCTGTGATGGGCGCAGCCAAGCCGTGGATCGAGACACCGCACGCCGGTACCACGCCGAGGGCGTCATGCGTACCCAGGCGCTGCTGCTGAACGAGGGGGTGCTGGTCGCATGAATGCTCCCGCCCTTCGCCCGTTCAAGGCCAAAGCGGCTCGCGCCAAGCCCGTCGACAGGGAAGGGCAGGAGCAGGCTGCGCTGATGAAAGAATTGCAGCTGCGCTACCCGCAGGCCTACAAGCTGATCTACCACGTCCCGAACGGCGGACACCGGGTCAAGGCCGTGGCCGCCAAACTGAAAGGGCAGGGCGTGAAGGCCGGTGTTCCTGATCTGGTGCTGCCGATGGCTCGCGGTGGGTACTTCGGTCTCTACATCGAGTTCAAGGCCATGCCGCCGTTCGATGCTCCGGTCTCGCCCAGCCAGGACGCCTACCTGCAGGCACTGGCCGCCCAGGGCTACCTGGCGATCGTGTGCCGGGGCAACATCGACGCGGTCGAGGCCATTCGCGGCTACCTGCTGCAGCCCGCCACGGTGGCTGCATGAGCGCGACCCGGGAAGTGAAGCTGAGCGAGGCCGAAGTGCGCCGGCAGGCCGCCGACAAGTCAGTGCGCGACCTGCGTGATCCGCGTCACCCTGGCCTGTACCTGCGCTTCTGGAGCAACCGCGAGCGCGGCACGTGGCACCTGGTGCGCGGCAAGAACTGGGTGCCGGTCGCCCGCTGGCCAGAGCTGAGCGTGGCGGCGGTGATTGCCGAGCTGCCCGCGCTGCGTCAGCGCCTGCTGCGCGATCCGGCCACAGCGCCGGTGGTGTCGGGCATGGCCACCGTGGGGCAGCTGCTGGACTGGTATGGCGACCGTATGGCGCGTGATCGCTCACTGTCGGCGAAGCGCAAGGCCGGCGCCCGCTCCGCCATCGCCCAGCACCTGAAGCCGCGCCTGGATGACTTGGCCGTGGCCTGCGTGAATGCTGATGCGCTGGACAAGCACCTGATGTGGCCATGCCAGGCCGAAGTGTCGCTGTCCTACCTGCGACAGATGTTCGCGCTGCTGCTGACTGCCTTCCGCCAGGCCTTGCAGCTGGGGTTGATCGACCGCAACCCAATGGCCGGGATGCGCTTCAACGACTTCACCAAAGCCAAGATCCTACCCAAAGCGGCTCGCCTGCGGGACGTGCAACTGCCGGAGCTGATGCAGCAGCTGGCCAAGGCCTTCGAGGATGAGGCGGGCGACGCCATGTTGGCCCTGATGATGCTGGCCCACGGCACCCGGATCGGCGAGACCCGCCTGGCGCGCTGGAGCGAGATCAGCCTCGCCGCTGCCGAGTGGTTCATTCCCGCCGCCAACACCAAGACCCGCACCGAGCACCGCTTGCCACTGACCGACCAGGTGAAGGCGCTGCTGGGCCGGTATCGGGCGAATCAGCAGGCCCGGGGCTACGAGGGCGTGTACCTTTTCCCGAACCGCCGCGGGCTGCCGCTGAGCGAAACCCAGGCGAGCATGGTGTTTACCCGACTGGGGCAGGGCGAGTGGACCAGTCACGACCTACGCAAGGTATCCCGCACCACCTGGACCGACCTCGGCATCGATGGCCACATCGGCGAGATGCTGCTGAACCACACGCTGGGCAAGATCGCCAGCACCTACATCCACACCCAAGCCATGCAGCAGCGCCGGGCGGCCCTGGAGAAGTGGCACGCCTGGTTAGACGGCATCGGCTTCGGTGCCATTCACGGCCTTACCAAGGCCTTATCCGAAATTTCACAGAATTCCGGCGAGCCAGCGGAACACAAGGCTTCCAGCCACCTTGCCGAATTTGTAATTAGCGAGGATTCGAAATGAGAAATTCCGAGCACGGCGCCGTCGCCTTCCTCTTCGGCCTGGAAGGTCAGAAACGCAAGATCCGCGGCGAGATGGAGTTGCTGATATTGGCCGGTAAGGCTGCTGGAGTTGTCCCGGCGTCCTTCGGTCGCATTGATGTGGGCTGGTACGACTCGACGCGTGGGCTCACTGGCGCGTGGGACCCGCTGGGGGACGACGGTGATGCATTCCGTCTCTTGTCCCGGCTCCGGCTTGACCTTGAGCAGAACACGACCTCCGAAAGCGAGGAGTCATGGATCTGCGTGTCCGGCCACGGCCATTCTGTAATGCAGGAGTTCAGGTCTGAGCCTTCGAGAATCGTGGCGACCCGCCGGGCAATCGTCCTCGTTGCTGCACAGCTTGGCTGGGCTCTCGAAGAGGGTGGGCGATGAGGAAGAGCCACGGCCCAGCCTTCAAGAAGGCTGTGATCGATCTGGCTCAGTGCCCTTTGTGCCGTGGGAGAGCGGTCACTCAGGGTGTGTTTCACGAACTGCCATGCGGCCACTGCCATGCCTCGGGCTTTGTGGCGGCTGCAACCGGCGAGGCCCTGGCCCTGGATGAACTGGTGACCCAGCTCAGCATGAGGCTTCGGGCGGCGCTCCGGCAGATCGATCAGTTGAAGAACCCTCAGGCATCCGGGCCTGAGGCGACATATCAAGGAAGCAACCGGCGCGGCGCCGGCGGCACCAACTACACCGGGGATTGAGGGGAAAGGACCATGGTTTACAGCAGCGTTTCGGGTGCAGTAGTTGCCGCTCTGGCGGCGGGCGAGAAGGGATCGGCGAAGGCCCAGGCCTGGCAGAAGCTGTACAAGTCGGCAGAGGAGGAGGGTGGCTGCCTGGCTTCATTGGGAGGGCGATCCGGCGGCATCGACCGCACCCAGATCGATTACTGGCTGTCGGCCCGCCTGCACCACATGCTGAAGGGTAGGCATTGGGATGCACTGGTCGCCAAGTACAGCACCAACAAATCGAAGAAGGTTCAGGCGATCACGCTGATCCGGCCACTCATCGCGAGCCCGGCGCCGACACTGTTCATCTACAAGGCAGTGACCGCCTGGGCAATCCCAAAGCTCAAGGGAGCACGCCGCAAGGCGCCGCAAACTGTCTCGGTAGATATCCCGCTGGATGCGTCGCCTTGGCGCCGGGAGGCCGCAGTGAACGCCGCAGTCGCCGCTGGCCAGGCAGCGAAGAAACGGATCGATGCGGTCGAAGAAGATGTGATCATTTTGCCGGATAGCTTCTACGACATGAACACCTGGGATCTGGACGCCGCCCCGGAGTCGACCCGCCGTCGCTGGAGGGCTGAAATCAACGAGAAGCTGGATGGATTGGTGGACGATGCGCTGGCTGACGTGAAGGTAATCCTTGAGGCCGAGGGTCTCCTGATGAAAGAGGCCGCATGATTGCCTGTTGACATCAGTGAGCGACTGAGCGAAATTATCCCCATCCTGTCATTCCTGCGCACGTTGAGGACTGACGTAAAAAACCCGGCCGATGCGCCGGGTTTTTTGTTGACTAACAATCATCGCCCCTATATATAGCGGTCGCCCAGTGAGCCAATTTGAGGTGCGATAGTGACCGACTATATTGATGACGAGCACGAGCACGAGCACGAGCACGAGCACGAGCACGATCCTGAGCCCCACTACGATGGTGACTTCGCGATTGAAGATGATGACGAAGAGCCGGTCGACCCGTTTTATGAGTCTCCATTCGATGATGACGAGGATGAGGAAGACGAGTACGAGAAAGACAACAGGGAAGGGTGGGAACACAACATTGAAAAGTGGAATGATCTCTGACCTAGACCAGTGATTTTTAGAAAGCCCGGCCATGTAGCTGGGCTTTTTCGTTATTGAGCCCTGGCAAATGCCGGGGCTTTTTTATGGAGCAGTGCTTATGGCCGAGCCAAGTACCGGCGTCCTCGCAGTGACCGGCGTACTTGCCAGCGTCGGCCTGGGTGCTGCATTCCCTCAGCTGGATCTCGCCGCACTGGTCGGCGCGTTCGGCGGGGCTTTCTTCTACGTGGTGTTCGCCAAGGAAATCAGCACTTGGCGCCGTCTCGGCTACCTACTGGCTGGCTGGATCGGCGGCTACTTCGGTGCGGCCGAGCTGATGGGCCGGGCCTGGACCCAGACCGCTGGCTTCAGCGCATTCGTATGCGGCGTGCTCTGCGTCGTCACATTCTCTGGCTTGCTGGAGTGGATGCAGACCGGTCGCATGCCTAGCTGGCTGCAATGGGTCTTCCGCCTGCGCGCCAGGAAGGAGGGTTGAATGGTTGCCGTTATCCAGGCCGCCTTGTGCGCCGTCATCTTCGTAATGATCGGGCTGCGCTACCGGCCGCATCCAGATGCCCGCTACAAGCTGGGCATCTCGCTGATGGCGTGGGCGGCCTGCGCTGTGACGGGCATGCAGTGCGTCAGCCTCGTTGGCCGCATGGTGATGCACGACGAGTTCGCCGATGCGTCCTGGTTCAACACTGCGTTCTACCTGCTGGCCGCCGTTCTGGTGTGCCGGGCCAAGGGCAACGTTGCCAAGATCGTGCGGATTGACTAAGCACAGAGCGACCGATCATTTCGCTTGATAGCAAGCCTGAAGGGTCCTCTGGAACTCCTGCAGCATGATGTGAAAGTTTGCAACGTCTGCATCATTGAAGCCGTAACGACGTGGGAAGTTGATTGATTGCTTCAAATCGTAGACTTGATCGTAGATAGGATTGCACCGGTCGTTTTTTAGACGAACCACGTCGGCTTGAGCTGCTTGCAGCAACGATTGCTGGGATTCGTAGGCTTTTTTCCAATCCCCAATGACATTGTAAAGCCGATCCCTTTCGGCGCTCAGTTCCTGATTCCTCGCAGCCTGGGCTGCTAGAGCAGTGTCTTGCTGGCCGAATTTGAAAGCAACAGTGCCAAGGTGCGTAGCTGCGGTTAAAGCAAGTCCAAGTACTCCCACGGTAAGCCAGCTCGGTCTGTTAGGCATGCAAAGAATCTCGATTTCTGTCAGAGGCTTGGAGTGTAAAAGATTGTGACGACATGTTCAGGCTGTGCCGCACGGCGTGAATGGATTAACAAATGGATGAGGGTCGCCCGTGAACGAGCACGCAATCTCTTTGATCCAGCAGATTCTGGAGCAGGAGCAGAAACAAACCAGCCTGCTGGAGACGATCGCAAGCCAGAATCTGGCCCTGATCGAAGCTCTGGCTGACGATACGGCCATCGACCCAGACGAACTGCCACGCATGCACTATCTGGACGGTTCGCCATGCCGCTGAGACCGCAACGGCCGTGCAGGGCTCAGGGCTGTCGAACGCTGCACCGGAACGCAAATGGATACTGTGACGGACACGCCGAGCTGGCTGCCGAGCAGGCCAAGGCCTGGGCGACACGCAAGGGGTCAGGCCGTGGTGGTCGCCCGTGGCGGCGCAAGCGTGAGCGAATCCTGAAGCGAGATCAGTACCTCTGTCGGTGTGATGACTGCGCCCAGCTCGGTCGCATCCGCGAAGCCCATGAGGTTGACCACGTCGTGGCCGTAGCCCACGGCGGCACCGACGATGATCACAACCTGCGGGCGATCAACCGTGATTGCCACAAGGCCAAGACGCAGCGGGAGTCGAAAACGAGCAAAAAATGATCGAAAACAGCGGAAATGATACGAAATCTCGTTTCCGGGGAGGGGGAGGGTCAAAAGTTCAGGCCCTTTCGCTCGGACACCGCGCCCTCAGTCGTTTTTTTACACCCGCGAAATTAAAAATTCAGGAGTTGCGCGATGGGAGGCACCGCCAAGGTCGCCGGCCGTGGTCGCAAACCCAAGCCGACGGCCAAGAAAGAGCTAGCGGGCAACCCCGGAAAACGGGCCTTGAACAAGGCTGAGCCGCAGTTCGCCACGGTAACCAATGTGGATCCGCCGGACTGGCTGAGCGAGCGTGCGGCCACGATGTGGAAGATGCTGGTACCCGAACTGCTGCGCGAGAACGTCATCGCACTGACTGACCTGCACAACGTTGAGGCTTTCTGCACCGCCTACAGCAACTGGCGAATGGCTCAGGAGGCGGTCGACCAGTTCGGCCCGGTGGTCGAGTCGTCGCAGGGTAGTCCTATGAAGAACCCGGCGCTTACCGCTGCAAACGAAGCAATGCGTCAGATCGTGACATTCGGGTCGATGCTGGGCCTGGACCCAGCCAGCCGCACGCGGATCATTGGCGGCAACAAGCAGAAATCTACCAACGAGTTCGCAGCCCTACTGAGTTCCTGATGACCAGAGCCAAGTACACCAATGTCGACAAGGCAATGGTGTGGGCAAGGTCTGTCCTCAAGGGCAAGTTTCCGGCATGTCGTTACATCCACCAGGCGATCGAGCGGCACTTCGAGGATGTGTCGTCCAGCCGCTCGAAGAATTACCCGTATAAGTTCGACCCGGCCAAGGCCGAGAAGAAGCTGCGCCTCATGCAGCTGCTGCCCCACACCAAGGGCGAATGGGCGTTCAAGCGACAACTGATCACCCTGGAACCCTGGCAGCTTTTCGGCTTGGCCTGCACCTTCGGCTGGGTCCGGAAGAAGGGCGGGTACCGGCGCTTCCGCGAGAGCTACTGGGAAGTGCCGCGCAAGAACGGCAAATCGGTGATTGCCGCGGGCGTCGGCATCAGCATGTTCACCGCCGACAACGAGTTCGGCGCCGAGGTCTACTCCGGTGCGACCACCGAGAAGCAGGCGTGGGAGGTTTTCCGGCCTGCAAGGCTGATGGTCAGCCGGTCACCCATGCTGATCGAGGCAGCCGGCATCGAGGTCAACGCCTCGAACTTGAACATCCCGTCGAACGGCAGCCGATTCGAGCCGCTAATTGGCAACCCAGGTGATGGTGCGTCGCCGTCCTGCGCGATCATCGACGAATACCACGAGCACGACAGCGCCGCCCAGTACGACACGATGCTCACCGGGATGGGCGCCCGCCGCCAGCCGTTGATGTTCATCATCACCACCGCCGGCGCGAACATCGAGGGGCCGTGCTACGACAAGCGCCGCCAGGTCATCGAGATGCTCAACAGTACCGTCCCGGACGACGAGCTGTTCGGCTACATCTGGACGCTTGACGAGGGCGACGACTGGACCGACCCGAAGAATCTGGCCAAGGCCAACCCCTGCATGGGTGTGTCCGTGTTTCAGGAGTACCTGGAGAGCCAGCTGGCCCGGGCGATCCGCTCGGCGCGCTTCACCAACACGTTCAAGACCAAGCACTTGAACCTGTGGGTGAGCGCCAAATCCGGCTTCTTCAACATGGAAAGCTGGAAGGCCTGCGAGGACAAGACGCTCACGCTTGAGCAGTTCGAGGGGCAAGAGTGGATGGCGGGGTTCGACCTGGCGCGAAAGCTCGACATGAACTCCAGGGCCAGGCTGTTCTGGCGAGAAATCGATGGGAAGGTCCATTACTACAGCGTGGGTCCGGCGTTCTGGGTTCCCGAGGACACTGCGAATGACGTGGACAACAAGCGCATGGCCGAGCGCTTCCAGGCCTGGGTCAATAGCGGCCACTTGACCGCCACACCTGGTGCCGAGGTGGACTACCGCGAAATCCTCGAGGACACCAAGGAAGCCAATAAGCTGGCACCGATCAGGGAATGCCCGATCGATCCGCACGGCGCCACGGGCCTGAGCCATGACCTAGACGACGAGGGTTTCAACCCGATCACCATCACCCAGAACTACACCAACATGTCCGACGGCATGAAGGAGCTGGAGGCAGCGATCGAGGCCGGCAGGTTCCATCACGACGGCAATCCGATCATGACCTGGTGTATCGGCAATGTTATCGGCAAGTACCTGCCGGGCAACGATGACGTGGTGCGCCCGATCAAGCAGGGCGACGACAACAAGATCGACGGCGCCGTAGCGCTGATCATGACGATAGGCCGGGTGCTCGCGAATGCGGATACCCAAGGTTCTGTCGACGACTTCCTTTCCAGACCGATGAGCATGTAATGGCAGACACCGACTACAGCATTGATCTGCGCACGCGCAGTCCCTTCTGGGCGCGTATGGCGAGCTTCTTTGTCGGCGGCCGCCTGGTCTCGCCGGAGAAGGGTTCGCAGACCGGGCCAGTGTCCGCCTCTGGGGTGGTGGGCGATTCGGTCGTGAGCGACGAGCGATCTTTGCAGATCTCCACGGTGTTCGCCTGCGTCCGCCTGATCTCCACCGTCACGGCCGGCCTGCCGCTGGATGTTTTCGAGACTACCGGTGATGACCGGAGAAAAGTCGGCATCGACAACCCGCTGGCCCGTCTGCTGCGCTACAGCCCAAACCAGTACATGACTGCTGTCGAGTTCCGCGAAGCGATGACCATGCAGCTCTGCTACTACGGCAACGCTTATGCCCTGATTGAGCGCAACAGCGTCGGGGACGTGATCAGCATGATGCCCCTGATGTCGGTGAACATGGATGTCCGCCTTGAAGGTAAGCGCGTGGTGTACCGATATCGTCGAGACAGCGAGTACGCAGACTTCAAGCCCGCGGAAATCTTCCACCTGAAAGGTTTCGGGTTCAACGGGCTGGTCGGCCTGTCGCCTATCGCTTTCGCGGCGAAGACAGCAGGGGTCGCGGTGGCGATGGAGGATCAGCAACGGGACTTCTATGCCAACGGTGCCAAGTCGCCGCAACTTCTGATGACCGGCGAAGGGAAGGTGCTCAACAAGGAACAGCGCGCCCAGGTCGAAGAGAATTTCAAGGAGATTTCCGGCGGCCCCGTCAAGAAGCGGCTGTGGATTTTGGAAGGTGGATTCACCACCCAGGCCATCGGGGTCAGCCCCCAGGATGCGGAGACGATGGCAGCTCGCAAGTTTCAGGTCAGCGAGCTGGCTCGATTCTTCGGTGTGCCGCCGCACCTGGTGGGCGATGTGGAAAAGTCCACTAGCTGGGGGTCGGGAATCGAGCAGCAGAACCTGGGTTTTTTGCAGTACACCCTGTCGCCATACCTCAACCGCTGGGAATACGCGATCGAGCGCTGGTTATTGAAGCCCGGCGAACTCGGTCGCTTCCATGCTGAGCACAACATCGATGGGCTACTCCGCGGCGACTCGACGGCCCGCGCTAACTTCATGGGCGTGATGGCCGACAAGGGGCTGCGTACTCGCAACGAGTTGCGCCGGCTGGACAACATGCCGCCCTTACCTGGCGGGGACGAAGCCACCGTGCAGTCCCAAAACATACCCATCACTCAACTCGGCAACCCAGGCCCCGCATCCAGCGGGGCTTGATCATTCTGGAGGCAGCAAATGCCCAGCGTTTGCAAAACCTTGGCCTTCGATCAGGCCGCAATCAAATTCGCCAATGGCGGTGCCCAGGGCGTGTTCGAAGGCTATGCCAGTGTGTTCGGCGTGGTCGACAGCGACGGCGACGTCATCGAGGCCGGCGCCTTCGCGGATGCGCTCAAGAATCAAAGCCGCGCTGTGGCCATGTTCTTCAACCACCAGCGCAATGAGATTCCGGTGGGTAAGTGGCTCGACCTCTCAGAAGACAGTCACGGTCTTCACGTTCGAGGCGAGCTAACACCCGGAAACCCTCAGTCCGAAGCCCTGAAAGCCGCAATGATGCACGGGACGGTAGGGGGTATGTCGGTCGGGTGCAGTATCGCCAAGGGCGATATGTCCACGATCGCCACCGGTTTCTCCTTCCGCAAGGTATCGCGCCTGACGGAGATCAGCGTGTGCACCTTCCCGGCCAACGAAGCGGCCACCGTTTCCACGCTCAAGAGCATGGACACCATTGAAAGCATCCGCGATGCGGAGAGCTGGTTGAGGGAATCCGCCGGCCTTTCCAAGTCCGAAGCGCAGGCGTTGATCGCCCGCATCAAGTCCGCGGTTCGGAGCGAGTCCGAAAGCGGCGACCCCACTGAAATCGCCGCGCTCTTGGAGCGCCTGAAAACCTTCCCCCAAATCTGAACCGAGGATTCACCTATGTCCGAACTGGCCCAAATCCAGAAGGCGATCGAGACTGCGCAGACCCGCATGCAGGAGCTGTTCGACGCCCAGAAAACCGAGATCCAACAGAATGGCGAGGTCAGCAAGAAGCTTCAGATCGACCTGACCACCGTTCAGGACGAGCTCAAGACCGCCGGCACGCGGTTGTTCGATATCGAGCAAAAGCTGGCTGGCGGCGCCGTCGATGATCCGTCCACCAAGAAGAGCTTCGCGGCCCAGACGGCTGAAGACCTGAAAAAGTCCTGGGATGGTAAGTCCTCGGGCAAGGTGGATGTGAAGAGCTTCGACAAGCAGCTGGGCAGCGGTGCTGCTTCTGCCGGCGCGCTGATCCAGCCGCAGGTAAACCCAGGCATCTTGATGCCAGGCCTCCGCCGTCTGACCATTCGAGACCTGCTCGCTCAAGGTCGTATCAGCTCGAACTCGCTGGAATACGTTCGCGAGAACGTGTTCACCAACAGTGCTGCGCCGGTGGCTGAAGGTAACCTGAAGCCTGAGTCCAACCTGACCTTCACCAAGGAAACCGCGAACGTCAAAACCATCGCTCACTGGATCCAGGCATCCCGCCAGGTGATGGACGATGCGCCGATGCTCGAGTCCTACGTGAACAACCGCCTGCTGTTCGGCCTGGCCCTGGTCGAAGAAGGGCAGCTGCTGAATGGCGATGGCACCGGTGACAACCTCACCGGGTTGAACACAGTCGCTACCGCCTACGACACCGCACTGAACGCCACAGGTGACACCCGCGCTGACCAGATCGCTCACGCCATCTTCCAGACCAGCGAATCGGAATTCGAAGCGTCGGGCATCATCCTGAACCCGCGCGACTGGCATGCCATCGCGCTGCTGAAGGATGCTGAAGGCCGGTACATCTTCGGCGGTCCGGCGGCATTCGCCGCGAAGGTTATGTGGGGGCTGCCGGTCGTGGCCACCAAGGCACAAGCACTCGGCACCTTCACCGTCGGCGGTTTCGACCTGGCGTCCCAAGTCTGGGATCGCATGGATGCCACTGTCGAGATTAGCCGCGAAGACCGTGACAACTTCGTGAAGAACATGCTGACCATTCTGTGCGAAGAGCGCCTGGCGCTGGCCCATTACCGTACCAGCGCGATCATCAAGGGCACCTTCACCGTACCAACCCCATAATCCAGCCAAGGGAGCGGGGCAGGAAACTGCCCCGCTATGACCATGAAGAAAATTCGCGCACTGCGTCAGTTCTCGCACTATCACGCCGGTAACTTCGACCAGCACGAAACCCGTACCGTGTTGGACGAGTATGCAGAAGCTCTGATCGGGATGGGGCTTGCCGAGGAAGTGCTCGACCCCGAGCATCAGCCAGAGCCAGAGCCAGAGCCAGAGCCAGAGCCAGAGCCAGAGCCAGAGCCAGAGCCAGAGCCAGAGCCAGAGCCAGAGCCAGAGCCAGAGCCTAAGGCGGGCAAGAAAAAATGACCGTCACAGCGCTTGAGCTCCTTCCGATCGAAACGATCAAGCAGCACCTGCGTGTCGATCATTCAGCTGAAGACGCTTTGATTGAGCTTTACGCGGAGTCTGCTCTGGCCTGGGCGCTGTGGTACTGCGATAGCCCAAAGCTGCTCGATGCGGCCGATTTCCCTGCCAGCTTTAAGGCCGCGCTTCTTCTGCTGATCGGCCACTCCTATGCGAACCGCGAGGCGATCGTCACAGGAACCATCGCAACAGAGCTGCCGATGGCCGTCGACTCATTGCTTTGGTCCTCCCGTGATTGGAGGGGGCCTCCAGACGAGGTGGCTCCATGAAGGCCGGCACTCTCCGACACCCGATCGAGATACAGCACTTCAGCGCAGTCCGCGATCCAGACACCGGTGAGTTTAGTGAGCCGGATTGGCAGGCGTTCGCCAATACCTGGGCCTCGGTTGAGCCTCTTTCCGCGAAAGACCTCATCGCTGCCCAGGCAGCTCAGTCGGAAGCCACGGCCAGGGTTGTGATTCGGTACCGGCCTGACGTTCTGTCCACCATGCGAATTATCCATCGGGGACAGATCTACAGCATTGAAGGCCCACCCCTGGAGGACGACAAGTCCGGCCAGGAGTACCTGACCATCCTCGTATCGAAAGGGGTGAAAGATGGCTGACGGCGTCGAGTTCAGCATCACCGGCTTGGATAGCCTGCTGGGGAAGCTGGAGTCGGTCAGCTATGACGTTCGGCGCAAGGGTGGACGGGCCGCGCTGCGGAAGGCCGCTCAGGTTGTGGTGCAGAAAGCCAAGGAAGGCGCCGAGCGCATCGACGACAAGGAAACCGGCCGCTCGATCGCCGACAACATCGCCCTGCGCTGGAACGGAAGGTTGTTCAAGCAGACCGGCAACCTCGGGTTCCGGATCGGTGTGCTGCACGGCGCCGTACTCAAGGATGGCGGCGACCTCAGTCCGAACTCACCGACGCCGCACTGGCGTCTGATTGAGTTCGGTACCGAGAACATGGCTGCCGATCCGTTCATGCGGTCTGCTCTGGCTAACAGCATCAGCGAAGTCACCAACACGTTTGTCACCGAGTACGAGAAGGCAATCGATCGTGCCATCCGGCGCGCCGCGAAGAAGGCTGCATCCTCATGACACCACCAATTTTTCAGATCTGCTCCCGGGCCGCGGGCGTCACGGCGCTGCTCGGTGCCGGGGCGAATCTGCGGCTCTACTCGTTTGGCGAGGCCCCGCAGGATGTGGCCAAGCCCTACGCGGTGTGGCAGTTGGTCAATGGCGAACCGGAGAATTACCTGGCCGGCCGTCCCGACGCCGACGGTTTCACACTACAGGTTGACGTGTACGGCACGACAAGTTCTTCGGTTCGCCAGGTGCGCGACGCCATCCGCGACGCCATTGAGCTGCGTGCCAACGTCACCCGGTGGGGGGGCGAAGGGCGGGACCAAACCACCAAGAATTTCCGAACCAGCTTTGACGTGGACTGGATAGTCCGCAGATAACTAATGCGGCCAAGTCACAGGAGGTCAAATGAGTTGTTCATGTTCAGAGCAACAAATAGTTCTTCGGGAGAAACTGGAAGAGCTTGAAGCACTGCTTGTAGCAGAGGTGTCAGAGAGAATGGCTGCCGAAGCGGCGATATATGCTCGAATCGACAGCCTCTCCAACGTCATTAAGGCTGCAGATCCTCCTTCCCGGGAACCGACCCGATAGCCTGCATAAGAATTTCACTCAAGGTGAGTTCCATAATGGGCTTGTTCGGGGTCACCCAAATCTTGAAGTCATTGCCGGTGGCCGGCTCCCTGAAGCTGACCAACACCTTAGTAGGGTTTTGAGATTGCTCAATTGTAACCCCTGACAACGCGTACTTCATTTGTCCTCCTAGGTCGTTATGCCCCGTCCCTGGGCTTTCCGGCATCGGGCCGGGGCGGTTTATTGGAGGCGCAACGCTACTACGGTTACGACACTGCCCGGTACTGGATTTCCATCCACTCCCACCCGAAAACAGATCACACCAGCCCGCCAAGCGCGGGCTTTTCTTTGCCCGACAGGAGACCACCATGTCGATTTTGACCCAAGGTACCCAAGTGTTTGCCCTGGTACCGCCTGCCTCCGGCACCGGCCCAATGACCGTGATGGAGGTGGAGTGTGCCACCGCCTTCAGCCCTGGTGGTTCGCCGAAAGAGCAGATCGAAGATACCTGCCTGAAGGCAAAGGATCGCTCCTACAAACCTGGCCTGCGCACGCCTGGCCAGGCTTCCCTGACCATCAACGCTGACCCCAGTAGCGCGAGCCACATTCGGCTGCACCAGCTCTCGGAGGCAGACGGTGACACCACCATCCGCTGGGCGGTGGGTTGGTCCGATGGGCCGTTGGATGCCGATGGTGAGCCGACGGCTGTGCCAACACTCAACACCGCAGGTGATGACTTCGAACTGCCAACGTCCCGCACCTGGTTCGTGTTCCAAGGCTATGTCGCGGACTTCCCGTTCGACTTCGCCGCCAACTCCGTTGTTAGCACTGCGGTTTCCATCCAGCGCTCGGGCGGTTCCGCCTGGATCAAGAAGACCGCTTGAGGTGGCCCATGAAGCTCAATATTGAAACGCTGCAGCAGGTCGGCTCGTTCACTGGCCGACCCGTTGAAAAGGAAATCACCTGGCGCCAAGGCGGCGAACAGCTCACCGGAACAGTGTTTGTGCGCCCACTCGGCTACCAGACAGCCGTCAGCGATGTCCTTGCCGCTGCAGGCCACCAAGACAGCATCGCCGGCCGCATTGCCGCAGCGATCTGCAACGAGGAAGGCCAGCCTGTGTTCTCGGTCTTGGATATAACCCATGGCCCTCTGGATAAGGCTGAGCTGGCGAAAGACCCGAAGAGCACCAAGCGCCTTGGTGCCTTGGACGGCAACCTCACCGTAGCGCTGCTCACCGCCATCCATGAGGTGAACAACCTGGGAAAGACGACGAGCTCACCGCCCTCGACGAGCTCTGGCACGAACTCGTCCTCGCCGGAGTCGGCGGCCGCACGATCGCGGAAGCGCAAGAAAACCTGAGCCTGCGCGAGTTCCATTCCTGGGTGAAGTACCAGAGGCGGCGCGGTTCACTAAATGTGGGCATGCGTGTCGAGCGAGGGGCCGCCCTGTTGGCCTCGATGCTGGCCAACCAGGTGCGAGACAGTAAGCGCCGGCCAGAGCCGTACACCCCCGATGATTTCATGAGGCATGGCGATCAGGTGGTGGCCAGCCTGGAACTCGCAATGGCGACTTGGACGTGATCACTTTTGGCCATCGGCGGGCGAGGTGGTAGATTGATCGGTTTCGACCCAAGGGAGTGGCCATGGAACTCATCTACGGCAGCTATTTGATCATAGCTGCAGCCTCATTCTTCATTTATATCCTGCCGATGATGGTGGCATTCTATCGTCGTCATGAAAACTACACGGCCATCTTCTTAATCAATCTTCTGTTGGGTTGGACTGGTATTGTCTGGGTAGTTTGTCTTGTTTGGGCGTTCGTTGGCAGTGCTAAGCGGTATGATGTTGTAAATTCAGCCTCTTCGGGTCCAAGTAAATATGAAGAGCTTGAACGGATCTCTGAATTAAAAAGGAAAGGAGATCTCACAGAAGAAGAATTTGAAAGGGAGAAATCCCGGCTCTTGGGCTAACAACGCACACCCGCCAATCGGCGGGTTTTTTTTGGAGTGTTTTTATGGCATCAAGATCTTTAGGTACGTTGACTCTTGATGTGATAGCGCAAGTTGGTGGTTTTGTAGCTGGTATGGACAAGGCCGAACGCAGCTCTGAGAGGTGGCGTAAGCAAGTTGAGAAAAATGCAAAGGCAGTCGGTACGGCAATCGGCGCTGGGGTTGCTGCAGGTGTAACTGCGCTCGCTGCCATCACCGTGTCGGCAATAAACTCAGCGTCAGAAATTACAAACCTGGCCTCGGTAGCCAACGTCAGTACTTCGGATTTTCAAAAGTTGGCAGCCGGCGCAAAGACGGTAGGGATAGAGCAGGATAAACTTTCCGACATCCTGAAGGACGTAAACGATAAGGTTGGTGATTTTCTAAATACTGGCGGCGGCGAAATGGCCGACTTTTTTGAGCAGATTGCTCCAAAAGTTGGTGTGACGGCGGAGCAGTTCAGGAATTTAAGCGGTAGCCAGGCTCTTGGGCTATATGTTTCCAGTCTCGAAAAAGCGAAGGTAAGTCAATCCGACATGACCTTCTACCTTGAAGCGATTGCAAACGATGCAACTCTACTGTTGCCACTACTCAGGAATAACTCGGAAGGATTCAAGCGATTTGGTGATGCAGCCGAAGCTGCAGGCGCGATCATGGATGACAAGACCATTCGGGCCGCGCAAGAGCTGAAAGCTGCAACGTGGCTCGTCGATCAGTCTGTAAGTGGCCTTTCTAACCAGATCACCAGCGCGATGCTCCCTACGCTCGCGAATTTTGCTACGAGGTTGAGCGATACAACCATCAACGGTGTTCTGGCGAAGCGAGTTTCAGATGATCTAGCGGCCAGCTTGCGCGCTTTGGGTAAATTTGCTGTCGGCACTATGGCTGGTATCCATCTGCTCGGCATCGGCCTGAAGTCTCTGTCTGATGTAGATGATGCGATGGTTGGCGGCGATGAGGCAAAGTGGTGGGACCGCTACCTGCCGCCGGTGCGCATTTACAATGCTTTCAAGAACATCGATGCCATGGGCAAGAGCATTGGCGATGCCAAGGCGAAGATGGGCGACCTTGCTACCGGCTATGGCGACCTGATGGCCTCCTTCGATGAAAATCCTAGCAGTGGCAATACCAATCAGGTGAAGGAACTGGCCGATTTACTCGCCGAGATGCGCAAGGGTGGCGCCGGAAGCTTCACTGCTATTACGAAAGACCAACAGGCTGCCGCGAAGGCGGCAGAAGCTGCGAGCAAAAAACTGCAAGGTCAGTTTGATACTGCTGAGGAAGGCTACAAGCGTGAGATAGCGCTCATCAACACCGAGGTGGATAAACGAAAAGACGCAACTGAAGTAGCGAAGCTGCAGTTCGAAGTGGAGTCGGGCAAGCTGAAGGGCATCACCTCTCTACAGCAGAACAAGCTGAAGGGTCTGGCCGAGGAGCTGGACAAGCTCAAGCAGCTCAAACTTGCCAACGAAGACAATGCCAAGGCGGCGTCTTACGCCTCAACGCTGGCTGCAGCGAATGCGACTGCTCAGTCTGGCCTGAACATGGAGTTCGTTGGCGCTGGCATGGGCAGCAAGACCCGCGAACGCCTGCAGGGCATTCTTGAGATACGCCAGGAGTTCGACCAGAAATACGCTGATCTCCAGGCCCAGCGCAACTCTGGAGACATCAGCGAGAGCCTTTTCAAGCGGGAGGCGGAACTGCTGCAATCCTCGCTGGATGAGCGCCTGTCTATGCAGGTCGACTACTACAGCAAGCAGGATGAGCTTCAGACCAATTGGCTGGATGGTGCGGAGGACGCCTGGCAGGACTATGCCGATCACGCGCGCGACTTGTCATCGCAGATGTACGACGTGACGAGCAACGCGCTCGGCAGCTTGGAAGATGAGCTGGTCGGGTTCGTAAAAACCGGCGAGTTCAACTTCAGCGATTTCGCAGAGGGCATCGCGGATGACCTGTTGCACATGCTCGTGAAGGTCGGTTTGCAGATGGCTGTCAACGCGGCCATCGGTGATGCGGCTGCGGCTTCGTCCGCCGCCTTGGCTGCAGCGACCGGTACTGCTATGGCTGCCGCCTACGCTCCCGCGGCTGCGATGGCGTCCCTGGCGTCTTTCGGCGCCAACGCCGCGCCGGCTTCTGCTGCCATCACCAGTACCACCGGCTTGGCCAGCAGCTTGGCCCTGGTCGGTATGGCGCACGACGGTATCGACAGCGTGCCGCGTGAAGGCACCTGGTTGCTCCAGAAGGGGGAGCGAGTTACCACTGCCGGGACGAGCGCCAAGCTTGACCGTACCCTCAGTGACATTCAGGCGTCCAGCATTGGCCAGGGCGTCAGCAGCTCTATGCCGCCTATCCAGCAGCACATCGTGGTGCAGGGTTCTGCCGACGACGCAACGTTGTCGCGGATTCAAGAAGCGGCTCGGCAGGGCGCCCAGCTCGGCTATCAGATGGTCCTCAAGGACTTCCGCAGTAACGGTCCTGCGCGGCAGCAGCTGCGCAAGGGCTGATACACGGCCAGGAGAGCATGAATGGCTCAACGTCAGAAGAATACCGATAACGCTGCTGTAGTGGAGCTGCGGGCGCGAATCCAAGAAGCTGCACGTCAGGGCGCCCAGCTCGGCTATCAGATGGTGCTCAAGGACTTGCGCAAAGGCCCAGCGCAGTAACCAGACCGATCACCAGGAGATCCTACATGGCAATCGCATGGCCGGAAGGCCTGTGCCCGAGTGAAATGACCTGGGGCGTCGTCTACAACAACCGGGCGTTCACCTCGACCTTGTCGAATGCCCAGCAGATCGTGGGTTACCCGGGGGCCTACTGGCAGTGCCAGCTGACGTTCTCGGCGCTGTCCCGGGATGAGGAGCGAATCTTGACGGCCTTTATTGGTCGCCTGCAGGGGATGTTCAACACCTTCAACTTGCCCGCGTTCACCCGCACGCGTAGCGATTCGATCGGCGCGCCCGTGGTGGTCACGGCCATTGCCCAGGCCTCTTCGATGCGGCTGGGCGGGGTGACACCGAACAAGAAGGTGTTCTCCATGGGTGACTACATCACCATCGGCGGGGTCATGTTCGAAGTCATCGACGATGCCTCCTCGGACGGTACCGGCCAGGTGGTGATCAATGTGAACAAGCCAATCCGCAAGGCCATCGCCGCCGGCACTGCCGTCGAGTACAAGGCGCCGTATGCCGAGATGCGCAGGACCAGCGACACGCATTCGTTGACGCTGCGTCCTCTGGTGGCCAATGGCGCACTTGAGTTCAGGGAGGCTTTCTGATGGCGGGTTCATTCCCATTCAGCCAGCGCGTGGTCGACATCATCGGGCAGGGCCGCTTCATGGCGGTCTACGCCTGTCAGCTGGATTTCCCCGACGGCATGGTGTTCGCCCATACCGGGACCGGTGACCTGGTGCTGGACGGCATCACCTATCAGGGCGTCGGCACGTTCGGCGAAGTTGGCCAGGCCCAGGAGAGCAGTAGCTCGGGATCGCCGATGAGCGTCGAGCTGACCCTCAATGGACTGGACGCCACAATCATCAGCGAGACCAGCCTGAAGGGCTGTCGCGGGCGAAACGCCAAGCTGCTGTTCGTGGTGATCAACCAGGCCGGCGAGTACGCGGCCGACATCCTGTTCAGCGGGCGCATGGACGCGGCCCAGTTTGCCTACAGCGGCAACGGCAGTGACGGTAACGCCATTCGGGTGCCGATCATCGACCGCATGGCCGAGTGGAGTCGAATCGCCACCGAGCGCTGGACCGATGAGAACCACCGCGCCCGCCATCAGGATGACCGCTTCTTCTTTGCCGTCGCCCAGATGGCCGACTGGCCCATCTACTGGGGGGCCAGCAAGGACGCACCTTCCTTCAGCTACGAGTAGATCATGCGCAATCGAGACTGGACCACCCAACTTGCCCACACGATCAAGGCCGCCACTGAGCGGCCTTTTTCATGGGGCGAATTTGACTGCTGCCTGTTCGCGGCCGACTGCGCGTTGGCTGTATGCGGCATTGACCCGGCCGAGCAGTACCGGGGCCGCTACACCACGGAAACCGGAGCAAAGCGCCTGCTGAAGAAGATTCACGGCTCACTCGATGGCGCCTGGGACGCGTGCTTTCAGCGCGTCAACCAGGCGTTCATCCAGCGCGGCGATGTGGCGATGTACGACGGCGAAAACGGGCGTGGCGTGGCGGTGTTCTGGGCCGGTGAGTTCTGGTCGGTGACTGAAGACGGGGCAGGGCGTATCGCCTGCGAGCCCCTGGTTGTCTGGAGAGTTGAATGAGCAAGGCAGTCAGGAAGGTCGCGCTGGTCGCTGCCGGCGCAGCGCTGGGATTCGTCACTGGCGGTGTTGGCTTCGCCATTATCGGCGGGGCCGTTGGCCTGTTTGTAGGCTCTCAGCAGGATGCCGCGCTTAAGAGTGGCAGCTACAGCAGTGAGCCGTCGGCCCAGACCGTGCGCTCGTCGAAAGCCCCTGCGCGGTACATCCTTGGCAGGGCCAGCACCGGTGGCGTGCTGGTGTGGGCCCAGGAGCAATCCGGCGACCAGACCGATGGCGAGTGGGTGCACCTGGTGTACGTGCTCAGCGAGGGTGCAATTGCGGGTCTGGATGGCATCTACCTGGGCGAAGAGGAAATCGCCGCCTACGGTGAATATGCCTCCTACGAGCTGCTGGTAGATCCATCCCAGGTCAATGCCTTCCTGAGGGCGAACTGCCGCGACTGGCGCGACACTCAAATCGGTCGTGGTCTGTCGTTCATTCGGCTCTCGCTCAAGCACAATGCCGAGAAATTCCCGTCGGGCATCCCTGACGTGCGCTTCGTCGTGCGCGGTCGAAACGATATCTACGACCCGCGCACCGGTATGACCGGCTACAGCGACAACACGGCGCTGCACATGCTCTGGTTCCTGCGCGCCCGGTGCAAAGTGCCGGATGACGAGATTGTTTTCGAGACCTTTGCCAGCGCCGCGAACGTCTGCGACGAGGCCGTGGCCAACGCCGACGGCACTGCGGGCATTCGCTACCGTACCGGCTGCGTCATCGGCGCCGACGAGCAGCGCACGCAGGTTATCCAGAAGCTGGAGGAGTCCTGCGCCGGCCAGCTGATCCGCGTCGGTGGCAAGTGGATGATGCAGGCCGGTGCCTACTACGGGCCGTATGACTTCGAGATCACCGAGGACATGATCGTCGGCACGGTCTCGGGCACCACGGAGGTCAACAACGACTCCGCGATCAACATCGTCACCGGCACGTTCATCGATCCTTCGCAGACCTGGGCCGAGACCGACTTTCCAGAAGTGCGGATTCAGCAATGGGTGGATGAGGACGGTGGCGAGGCAGCCGAATCGATGTCGCTCGGGTATGTGACCGATGCCTACCAGGCGCAGCGCCTGGCCAATATCAAGTTGCGCCGGGCGCGTGCCGGCGGCTCGCTCCAGCTGCCAATGAACTTTGCTGGCTACAACTGCCGGCCGGGGCGCGTGGTGCGCGTCAACCTGCCGTCCTTGAACATCATTGGGGAGTTCATCGTCACCGACTGGAACATGGCCGCTGACGATGGTTGCACGGTGACCGTTTCCCAGTACGAGCCCGCGATCTTCGACGATGCCGTGGGCCAGCCGTACAACCCGATCGGGTTCATCAACCTGCCCACCGGTGGCCTGGGCAGTCCTACCAATCTGGCCTGGGTGCCAGACGAGACTGCCGAAGTCACCCAGGGCGTGCTGAGTTGGACGCAGCCGGCGGGTATTGTCACGGGTTATGCGGTCACCATCCGTCAGGGCAGCACTGCAGTGCAGGCCCAGCAGGTGCCTGAAACGACTGTGCAGCTGCTGATTGCCGGACTGTCTTCGGGCAACTACACGATGAGCGTGGCCGCTCTCGGTCCGCTGACCCGCTCCGGCGAGGCGAGCATCACCGTGAACATCGATGGCCCGCCCATTCCTGAAGCGTGCACGGTTCGGTCCACCATCGACTCCATCACGCTGTTCCCCAGTAACGTGCAGCACGGGCTGAACGGCGGCACCTACGAGTACTTCTTCAGCCTGGACCCGCAGGTCACCGCAGATCAGGCAACGTACCTGGGCCAGGGTCTTAGCCTGGTGCACACTGACCTGGCCTTCTTCACCAACTACTTCTACTTCATCCGCTCGCGCAATGCCTACGGCGTGAGCGCTTTCCTGAAGATTGCCGCGTCCACCTCCACGGATGTCAGCACCATGATCGCGGCGCTGGAAGGGAAGATCCAAGAGGGGCAACTGTGGCCGAGCCTGCAGGAGCGCATTGACCTGATTGATGGCAATGGACCTGGATCGGTCAACGAGCGCATTGGTGAGCTGCGTGACGAGATCGACGGCCTGGTAGATGCGCTCGCTTATGACCCGGACAAGGCCTACCTTGAGGACGATGCTGTTCGCGCTGGCCAGCGCCTGTATCAAGCCATCCAGGCGGTGCCAGCGGCGGCCGGTGGAGAAAATGCGCCGCCGAACCCTTCCTACTGGCTGGATATCGGCCAAGTGGTGGAGTCGGCCAATGGCCTGGCCGCACAGGTCGAGCGGAACACCGCGAGCATCGAGGAGCAGGACGGCCGCATCGAAGCCAATGCTGAGCAGATCTCTGCTGTACGTGCCGAGGTCGACGACCCAGTAACCGGGCTGAACGCCACAGCCAATGGCCTCAGCACCATGAAGAGTACCGTCGAGACGATCGACGGCAAGGTCAAGGCAGAATCCGAGAAGCTGGATGGCGTCTATGCCCAGGTGAACCCGGCCATGGCCGGCAGCACCGAAGGCTTTGCAGGCTCTGAACAGACCTACGTCGGCGTTTGGTCGGAGCAATCGGCGAGGATCGAGGACGGCATTGCCACGGCCAAGCGCATCGACACCGTGCAGGTCCAGCAGGGCGAGACCAACGCTGCGGTGCAGCAAGTGAGCCAGGCTGTCGTCGGTCTGGATGGGAAAGTGAATGCCCAGGTGACCATCAAGGCTCAAACCATTGCCGGTGGTCGGAAGGTAACTGCCGGCCTCGCGCTTGGGAGCAACGGGGAAACTTCTGAGTTCCTTGCATTCGCCCAGCGCTTTGCAGTGGTGGATGAGGTTGGCGGACAGGTCGTGGCGCCGCTGGTGGTGCAAAACGGCCAAGTGTTCATCAACACCGCGCTGATCAACCAGGCGTTTATCCAGCAGATCATTCTCGGGATGACCTTGCGATCGCAAGCCGTGGATTCACAGGGGCGACCGCTGATCGAGCTGAACATGGTCAACGGCACTTTCACACTGCGCGGCCAGGACGCCAGCGGCAGTGTGCTAATCAACAACGGCGGCCTGTACGTGTACGACGCCAACGGCGTAGAGCGCGTAGCGGCGGGGAGGCTGACCTGATGGCTGATCTGTACGGACACAGGACGAAGGACAGCGCCGGGGTGATCACCATGGACACGACGATCACCCCGATCCGATCGCTGAAAATGATGCAGGTGACGGGTAATGGCGCGCTCGACCAGTACATTGCGATACCGGAGATTCAGGCGGCATCGTTTGTGGTGGTCGACGCGCTGTTCGACGGGGGGGAGAACACATACAGCCCGCAGGCCTGGTACTCACAAGGGCAGCTTCAGCTACGCAGAGCCATGAGCAGCACATGGCAGGTCATGATTCTCTCGCAAGGCGGGGAGCCTTTTGCGGCGCAAGGAAGCTATGGCATCCGCGCCGCCAACAACAGCGTGCGTACGCAGATTGATGCGATCAACAAGGTGCTGACCGTCAGGTCCAGCGGAGCGCTCAACCTAGGGCAACAAGGGCCAGGCTCGGGTAGTTTCATTCAGTGGGGGGAGGTGACATTCCCCGAGCCGGTTACCACATACGAGCGGCCGCTGGTTTTCTTCAATGCAGCTGATTACATGATGATCGGCCGCTTCTACGTCAAAGGTTCGCCAGGTAACTGGACCGGGTTTCGGATCAAGGCCTACCCATCCATAGCGGCACATGGCGACATCGCCCGGTACCCGATGGCCATAAAGTGGTTCTGCGCGAGCTACATGACACCTAACACGCCTGCGGGCGACTACGGGGAATCGGTGCGGGACGCTGCAGGTAATCGGCTTTTTGTCACTTCCGCCAATTTGTCGCTTCTCAATAGCCAGCCGTCGATCAACTCATTTTCAACTGGCGGCACACCGATAACCGGCGCCGGCTATTACGCCTCGCCTGCGCAGATGGGCTGGACAGGCAGCTATGACGACTATGTCCTGGGTAACGCACTTTTCTCAAGCACCAACGTGGGGCAAACAACGCAGCCGCTCCGGGCGAACTTTGGCGGGTTCTTGTCCGGTAATCGAAGCGTGCTGCAGATGTATTGCGAGAATTTCGACGGCATAAACCCGGTCAGCGTGAATGGGCGAACGCTGTTCGCGTCGCGCCCAATGAAACCTTTATAGGATCTCAAATGGCTAAACAGACGATCAACCTCGGTACGGCTCCTACGGGCGTGGGCGGTGATACACCGCGAAGCGCAAACACCAAGGTCAACCAGAACTTTGACGAGGTGTATCAGTTACTCGGCAATCTCGGCGACGCATCGACCAAGAACGTCGGAACCAGTGCCGGACAGGTCATGGGCGTCGGGGCAGGCGGCTTGCTCGGTACCGCTCCCTCAATCACGAACCTGCACAACGTACTTAATACCGAGTTCCGCAGTGCGGCCGTTCCGTCGAACCAGCCACCAGGTGGGGATGGCTACTGGAACCTTATGCATATCCGAGCAGGCGTCGACGCTCGGTGGACCACCATCTTTGCTCAAGAAGTGAACGGCTATCGGCTCGCGTTCAAGACCGTGGCTGTCGATCAGTCTGCGGCTACTGCCTGGTCGATGATCTACCACTCCAACAACACCACTCGCGCCGCTGACGGCACTCTGAAGGCGATCTGACCATGGCAAGAGCAGCAATCAACATCAAGGGCGACGGCTCGATCCTCGATATCACGTCGCTCGGCAAGTCGGATATCACTGTCGAACATCCCGGCCCCGGCCAGTACCTGGTCGCCGGAACGTTGGGCATGTGCCCGCCGCCGGAAGGCTGGGGGTATGTGATCAACCAGATGGACGCTGGCGCCTCGGTGGCCACCACCTTTGCCGACGACGTGCTGCTGGTGAGCGTGGCCAAGGACGGCGAGCCAGCTGACCTGTTGCACAGCATCACCCTGCATGTGTCGGTGGAGGAGGCGCCGGTTCCACTGCCGCCTGAGCCGATACCGGCAGATCCGCTGCAGCAAGCACAGGAGGAAGTCGCCAGGCTGCGGGCGATCGCCGACGCCGCCATTGCGCCGCTGCAAGATGCTGTCGATCTGGAGGAGGCGACCGAGGCAGAGATCGCGCTGCTGAAAGAATGGAAGCGATTCCGCGTGGCGCTGAACCGCCTGCCTGAGCAAGCGGGCTACCCAGCAACCATCGACTGGCCCTCGCCGCCGGTCTGATCCGCACCGAACCCACCGACCGCCGCCTGGCGGTATTTTTTTGCCTGGAGAAAACCCATGACCCAATCGCAACCCCGGGGCGTGCGCAACCGCAACCCCGGCAACATCGATTTCAACCCCCGCAACGACTGGCAGGGCCAGATCGGCAAGGAGCCTGGCGGCCGCTTCGCCATCTTCGACACGCCCGAGAACGGCATTCGTGCCCTGGGCAAGCTGCTGATCAACTACCGGGGCAAGGACGGCATGCCCGGCGTCGGCGGGAAGGGCATCGACACGGTGCTGGAAACCATCAACCGCTGGGCGCCGAGCAACGAGAACGACACCCAGGCATACGCCTCGGCCGTGGCCAAGCGCATTGGCGTGCGCACCACCGACCCGATCGACATCAAAGACCCGGCCACCCTTCGCGGGATGGTCGTCAGCATCATCGTCCACGAGAACGGCGGCAACCCTTACAGCGACCAGGTGATCGACGAGGGCGTGCGGAGGGCTCTGGCATGAAGTCGTGGGCTATCAGGGTAATTGTGTTGCTGGCGCTGCTGGCTTCGTACTGGGGCGTCTACCAGCACGGACGCTCCGTGGAAAAAGCCGCGGCGGCCGAGGCATCAGCGAAACGAGACAGCGGTGACCGCCTGGCCGAAGTTATCGGCGAGCGGGCGGCTCGCCAGGAAGAACAACGACGCGCCACGGCGCACGAGGAGGCGAGAGCCCATGCCCAGGAAGAACGAACGATCGCTAATGCTGGCGCTGCTGGCGCCGATGCTGCTGGCCAGCGGCTGCGCGTCGAAGCTGGAAAGCTCGCCGCCACCGTCAGTTGCCCCAGCACGAATACCGCCGCTGTCGCCCGAGGCCAGGCAGCCACCCGCGCCGCCATGGTGCTCTCCGACCTGCTCGCACGGGCTGATGATCGAGCGGGAGAGTTGGCGAAAGCTTATGACCAAGCCCGAATAGCGGGCCAGCTGTGCGAGAGGTCCTATAATGCGCTGATCAACTGATCGGAGCGGGTAATGGAGAAGCGCACCTTTATCGGGATGATTGAGGCAGGAGAACCCCTGTTGAAAGAGGCCCTGGATGCCATGCGTGCTTATCACCAGGCGCAGGATGAAGGGAAGCCCGCTGAGGAAGTCGAGCGGCTGCACCTCCTGGCCGAGTCCCTATTCCAAGTGGTGTGCGATTACCAACTGCGTGTGGTGGCCAAAGCTCGCGGGCAGAAACTCCCGCCTCTCCACTGATGCCGCCGGCCGGTTATTGCCGCCAGCGCGATCTGGGTTATACGATACTGTATCGATATACAGTATTGGTGCCCTATGTACTTCCTTCTCGTCCGACGCCGCGTCAATGGCGTGGCCATCCCCACGAAGCAGCTCGGGAAGATCCAGCCCCTGCGCGCCGACATCCATATTGGTGACCACCACAGCGAGCCACTGGGCCGAGTAGCCACGCAGGCTTGGGTGTTCAATCCGACGCCAGGACCCGACATCATTCCGCGGCTGCACGATGCCAAGGTCAATGGCATGGCCCAGCTCGGAATGAACATCAACGGGGTTGAGGACATCGACGGCGTGCTGTACGCGCAGTCCTGGTGGTGCAGGAAGGAATGATGGTCGGGATACCGCAAGCATGGCTGGATGAGCTGAACGACCAATTCGCCCTAGTCACGGACCCCGAGGGGCGTTCCGCCGTTCTTGATGAGATGGCCTATGCCGCTCATCGTCGACGCGAGGTAAACGCCGAAACCCTGGTCGAAATGCTGGAGTTTGCAGAGGCTGCAAGGTATTGGGCGCTGACCGAGCATGAGGAGGCCTGGCACCTTGGCCTGTTTCACTATCATTCAGCGGACGAGTGGGGGAAGGACGACCCAGGACGGTTCGTGGTTGGCGGGGCGCCAAGGGAGGGATTCTTGCAGTCTAAAACTAAGCGGGTGAACTCCGGTTTCGCTGGGCTAAACCTGCCCAAAGTCGGCGATGTGTTTTAGACAGGGTCGATGCATAGGCCGCGAACTACGCGGCCTGAGGTCGATTTTCCACACTACTGCTGCATTATCGGAAGCCTAGGCCATCCTGCTCGACTACGGTTTGAATAGCGCTTTTCGCTCTGGAATCAAGAACGGGTTGTGTGAACCGTAGTCGACCAGTGCGATGTGCTTCGGCGAGAGATTTTGGAAATGGACAAGGAAATCCGAAGTTAAGTAGGTCCCCCACGGATTTCGCGATGGGCACCAAGCCGGATAACCGATGTGGGCATGGAAAAGGTGGTGCCGTTTGGCCCACCAGATTTTATCTATACGGTCTGGATCAATTTGCGGCACGTTGTCAGTTGGAGCGACCTTGCCCTTAAAGCCCTGGAGACCTTGTGTTCTGAAATGAAACACAAAATCATCAATGAGATCCTGTTCGATCTCGGAAATGCTGTCGTACTTTTGGATAAAATGAGGGCTGAAATCTACCGAGAACGACATTTACGCGCGTTCTCCCGCATCCAATTGCGGAACTCTTCGCGCGTCAATCCATCTGGCATGGACACGAAAGGACCTTCCAGCGCTTTTTCCATCTTGCGCTGATCGAAGGTCACCTCGTCGTGAGACGGGGAGTGCTTTGGTGCTGCAAAGTCTACGCCTTTCACGGTATCTGGCCCTCTCGGGGCAAGCTGGGATTGTATATTCCATACGACAATCCGGAGGATGGCCGGTTCACGGCGGTTCTGTATGGATTGGGTATAGCTAGCCCAGCAAGCTTTCGCAATGGTGTCTAAACGTACAGGTCGCATATGGGAAGGCTGGGGAGAGCAATTGTACAGATTTTGACCTGCTTGAGGATGCCGTTCAGCGGCAATTTCCAGAGCTGATCCGACGGTGATTGCAGCCTGGTCCTGGTCATACCTAACGCAAGATCGGTTCCAAAACTGAACCGGCGACCCTTGTAGAATGCGGGTTGCAGCCCGGTAAATCCTGATTCGTTTCGGAACCAATTATTTCGCCTAGCCAGCATGAATCGGTCATTCTTGTATCGGATTGCAAATCCGTCTACGCCGGTTCGATTCCGACCTCGGCCTCCACTATTCGAAAACCCCGCAGATGAAAATCTGTGGGGTTTTTCATTTTGCCCGGCATTCAGCCATGGCTGAGCGAAAGGTCGCTGATGATGCACACTGAACCATCATCGGCCGGCGTGGCATCGGTGTAGTCGACCTGGTTGTAGACCCCACCATGGAACTCGAACAAGTGGGTGTCCCAGGTATCATCGAGTTGCAGTTCGCTCGATGACTTGGAGACGCCGTTGCATCTGGCGGTCACCTTGACCATGCCGGCAGAGGTGACATGGATGATCACATCGAATTTGGTGCCGAGCGGCACGCCCTGCAGGAGGGTGCTGTTCACCGGGTTGGTCTGGTTGTAAGACGTCCGGAAGCCGATGGTGATATTGCCCTTGTTCCAGAACACCTTCACTGGCGGACTGTCGTCCCCCCTGACGTGCATCTGGCTGATGACGACCTTTTGCGCCAAGTTGACCTTGGTCAACGTCATTGTCTGGCGATTCCAGTGGTCTGGGGCGCTGGCCAGCGTCCAGTTCTGGGTCTCTGACCACTCGCAACGGGTTCTATGGGTGCTCTTGCTCGAAGCGCCTTTGGTCGGTGCTGTGAACTGGACGGACCCGTCGCTGAGCACTTTAACCACACTCGGGAACTCGGCGATGGCGACAGCGCCGTTGAGTTCAAGCGCGACGGGGTTCGTTGAAGAGACGGCTATGGGGGTAGTGATCGTTAGATTACTGATATTTACGGTCATAAATACTCCTGACGATAAAATCATTGGCCTGGCACGATTGCCATCCAACCGTGATGCGTTCCTCCGCATCCGGCTGGGCACTCGTGAATGCGCAGGCGGATGATTTGGAAGTCACGATGACTGTATGCATGTACAGTACATTCGGGTGACCTTATTTCAACCCCCGCAAGCGTGTACAGCGAAATGACGGGTAAGCAAATGGCACTGACCTGCAGCTGGCAGCTTGGTAAAGGCCCGGCTCAATGCCGGGCTTCACTCATTTTTTTCGGGCGTTGATGGTTTCGACTGCTGCGGTCAGCCAAGTGATGCGACTACTTTCGGTACACATTTCACATACCCGGAAAAAGAAAAACCCGCCAACCAGTGGCGGGTCCAAAGAAAGTACGGAGCAGGGTCAGATTGTCAAAATGCTTGTCATAAACTCGTGAAGTTCACGTTGGCGGTGTGTCGACACCCGATGCGCATAAAAAAGCCCGCCATCGAGGCGGGCAACGAACGTTCTGAAGGGAGAGCTTTCAGGCTGAGGCCCGCTGATTAAGTCAGCATTAATGGCACGCCATTGACCGCGGCGAACGATGCGCCTATAAGGCGTGCCAGCATTCCAGGAGGCACCATGCGCGACGAAGACGACCTGCACGAACCCGAACATGATCATCTGCTCGATCATGAATTCCTCTATGAAGACTACGACCCTGAAGCGGACGCTCAAGGCGCCGAGGACGAAGTCGAGGAAGACGACGCGCTGCTGGATGACCTCGATGACGAAGCGTGCGATCACCCAGCCTGGCACGACGACCTGGACGACTGAATCAGCGCCCGTCGACCGAGTAGCGCCCTGGGCCGCTGACTGCGAGTGCCAGCAGGCCGCCGCAGATGCTGAGGTTTTTCAGGAACTGAGTCATGTTCGCGGCGCGCTTCGGGTCGATCATGTTCCAGAAGGGATGACCAAGCAGCCCGGTGCCCAGCACGAACAGGGCAAACAGGAAGGCCAACGGACGAGTGTAGAAGCCCAGGATCAGCAGGATGCCGACAATGAACTCCATGAACACTGCAACCGCTGCCGCGAGCATCGGCGCAGGGGCGCCCAGCGAGGTCATGTAGCCGACCGTGCCTTCAAAGCCTGTGAGCTTGGCCCAGCCGGACAGCACGAAAAGGATCATGAGCAGCACGCGAGCGATCAGCAGCATTATGTCGCGTTGACCATCGAACAGGGAGTAGCGCATGGTTGCATACCGGCGAAGGGGGACAAGCTCCACTCTAGCAGTTGCTCAGGGGATTGCTGCCGGGCAGCAAAAAGGCGCCGCAAGGGCGCCTTTTCAAAGGAATTTGGTGCGAGTGGCGGGACTCGAACCCGCAAGGCTCACGCCGACAGATTTTAAGTCATTCTGCCCCTCATTCCGCTTACGAGAGCTGTTGAGAGCTTACGAGAGCTGAGCTTGGCTTACTTGAGCTTAAAAGCTTTGAGAATCAGGGCTTTGAGGTGAGTATTGCACCGCTGCCTAGGGCTTGTGAGAGCTGAGCAGAGCTATTGGGAGCTGAGTTGAGCTGCCGGCGCAGCTACCAAGCCAGCTACCAAGAGCTACCAAGCCTTTCGACTCGGATGCATTGATTGTTTTTTAGGCAGCCTCAAGGCATGTGAAGGCCCACATAGCTTAGGCACGAGAGACAGATCAGTGGGAATGTGGCGCTGATGGCCAGGTCTTGCGAGGGAAGGGGTGTTTCGTGGTGCCCCGAGCCGGACTCGAACCGGCACACCTTACGGCGGCGCATTTTAAGTGCGATGTGTCTACCAATTTCACCATCGGGGCGCGATGTGAAGCAGGCGATTAGACACGAAAATCATGCGGAAATCAACGGTTTAGACGCTGGGAAGGAGTGTGGGCGTGGCATTGAAGATCATTTTTACTAAGGATGCGCTTAGAGACCTGGTTTGCCCGGAGGGTAAGTCTGAGATTTATGTCTATGACACTCATACAAAAGGCCTGGCTGTACGCGTCACTAAAGCCGGCGGAAAAACCTTTTATGTCATCCGAAAGGTCAACGGCAAAGATCAGCGGCGCAAGATTGACGTCTTCGACTACAAGTCTACGAAGCTACCAGTTATCAGGGAGGTTGCCGAAAAGACCTACGCTAACCTCGATGTGATTTTGGTTGAGGAGCATAAAAAGAGCCTGAGGGAAAGCATTACTGTTAATGAAGCGTTTGAATCGATGATTGCTAATAAAACTAAACTTGCTAAAAGCACTATTGGCGATTATACGAAAACCTACGATAATTACATCAGACCTATGTATGGTGATCTAGCGTTGATCGCTGTGACGAATGACATTGTGCTTGAACTACATGCTAAAACTGAATCGCCCCAGGTTTCCTAGACACTCTCCAAGCTCAGAAAATAGCGTTTCTCATACTCTACTGGCGACAGCTGCATAGCACTGCTGTGTCGACGTTTTGGGTTATAGAACATCTCGATGTAATCGAAAATATCACTTCGGGCTTCGTCACGCGTTGCGTAGATCTTTCGCCGGATTCGCTCCCGCTTCAAAAGCTGGAAAAAGCTCTCGGCTACGGCGTTGTCATGGCAGTTTCCTCGCCGACTCATGCTGCTAATCACACGTTGTTAGCCTTCAAGAAGCTTTGCCAATCTGAGCTACTGAATTGACTGCCCTGATCTGAATGAATCATCACTTGCTGCTGTGGCTTGCGGCGCCACACGGCCATCAACATCGCGTCGGTCGCCAGGTCGCTGCACATCCTGGGCTTCATTGACCAGCCAATCACTTGGCGGGAAAACAGATCCAGCACTACTGCCAGGTACAGCCATCCTTCATAGGTGCGGATGTAAGTGATGTCTGTCACCCAGACCTTGTTCGGCTCACTGACCTTGAACTGCCGCGCAAGGTGGTTAGGCGAGGCGACGGTTGGCTTTCCGCCATAAAACCCTGGGCGCCGTCGATAACCCGTTTATGAACGCAGCCCCTCTGCCTGCATCAAACGTCTGACTCGATTTCGCCCACAGATCTCTCCCAGCTCTCGCAGATCATCGTGAATCTTGCGATAGCCATACACACCTCCGCTTTCTAACCAGGCATGCTTGATCAAGCCAAGCAGGCGTTGATCTTCTTTTGCTCGGGCAGATTGAGGCTCGGCCAACCAAGCGTAGTAGCCGCTGGGGTGCACCTTGAGGGTTTGGCAAAGGCGCCGCACCGGGTAATCCGTCGAGTGCTTCTTGATGAAGGCGTACTTCAGCCGCACTCCTTGGCAAAGTACGCGGCGGCCTTCTTTAAGATGTCTCGCTCTTCTGTCACGCGCTTGAGTTCAGCACGCAGCTTGCGCAGTTCGGCTTGCTGGTCATCATCTTGCTGACGCTGATCTTGGGGTTTGCCGTAGAGCTTGATCCAGGCGTAGAGACTGTGAACGGACATGCCCAGACGCTGGGCAACATCGGCGACAGGCTTGCCTTTCTCGGTCACTTGTTTGACCGCTTCGATCTTGAATTCTTCAGGGTAACGCTGACGACTCATGGCACCTCCTATTTGGGCCTCATTATGAGGTTTGAAGGTGTCTACGAAACCAGAGGCGATTCAAACCTTTTGCCGTTTTGGATGTGAGTAGAGATTGCGTAAGGGCGTTAAGCTTATCTAGCTTGCGGGAAGCGTTTAAACACTAGGATCTACGGCTCACTCAACGGCACGCTCAATAGCTAGGCCATACCCAACCCCCGTGCTTTGACCCAGGCGTTAAGCGGCTATCGGTTCTCACTGGAAATCACTGCGTGACTACGGAGATTTCGAGACCACGACCCCAAATGACGTTATTTTGCCGGCGCCCGACCAGAAGATCATTCAGATGCGTGGATAGATAGTCTCAGCTACAAAGATGAGAAAGAGAACTATTCATCCTCAAGAATTTTTCCTTAAGCCTAAAGAGTTAAACGATTCAGCCGATAAGCATAAACTGGTGTGTAGGACAGAGGTTTATATGAAGTTTCGTGATATTAAAATAGGGCCGCGTGCGGCGCTTATTTTTGCAATTATTGTCGCTGTGGTTGTTATGATGGGGCTACTCTCTGCTAATAAGCTGGAGAGGCTTCGTCAAGCAGAGCAAGATGTTGAAACAAATTGGATGGCCAGCATTCGGCTAGCTGGGCTTATAAACTCAAGCGTTCTTAGGCTAAGGTTGGAAAGTCTTCGAGCAACTACTACGAATGATCCTGTAGTTCGTGATCAGACAGTGAAAACTTTTCCGGACTATCGGCGGGAATTCACAAGCCTCATAAGAAAATATGAGTCTGTGGTAGCGAGTCCTGAAGAGCAGTCACTGTACGATAAGGTCAGGGCGAGCGCTGATCGTTATGAAGGTTTCCTGAACCAGTTAGAGCCAATGCTCCTCTCTGGTGACAATACGGCTGCTTCTGCGTTGATTAGTTCGACTATCCGCCCCCTTACCAATAGTCTCGTTGATCAAATTTCTGATTTGATGGATTACAATGATCAAGGAGCAAAAGCAGCGGGGGTGTTAACAGGTGAAATCTATCATAGCGGATTAGTCACAATCTATGGTCTGCTTCTGGCCGTGGTGACGCTTACAATTATTTTGGGTTACATGCTGGTGCGAAGTGTAACTCAGCCTCTGGACGAAGCGCTTTCAATTGCTAAGGTTATCGCGAATAAGGATCTATCGCAGACTTTTAAGGTTTCAGGTCGAGACGAGGCAGCTGCGATGCTGGCTGCTATCTCTCAAATGCAAAACAACTTAAAAGACACATTGACCCATATTTCCGATAGCTCAACGCAACTTGCTTCGGCTGCTGAAGAAATGGCGGCGGTCACTGAAGAAAGTAGTCGAGGGTTGGTCAAGCAAAACGATGAAGTCAACCAAGCTGCCACCGCTGTCAATGAGATGAGTGCCGCAGTTGATGAAGTGGCCGTCAATGCTGCGGAAGCCGCTGATGCATCCGGGCGAGCTCAACAACTCACCAAATCTGGGCTCGAAAATGTTAAGAGAACTTTAGGAGCTATACAAGCGCTATCCTCCTATGTTGAGTCTACGGGTGAGCAGATCCAAACGCTTTCTTCGCGAGCTCAAGACATCAGTAAAGTCATCGAAGTGATTAGAGCCATCGCTGAACAAACCAACTTACTGGCGTTGAATGCCGCAATTGAGGCCGCAAGGGCTGGGGAGCAAGGTAGAGGCTTTGCAGTAGTTGCAGATGAGGTTAGGGCTCTGGCCCATCGTACTCAACAATCCACTCAAGAAATTGAGCAAATGATTGGCTCTATCCAGGACGATTCGCTTCAGGCTGTTAAGGCTATGGTCGAAAGTCAGAAAATGGCTGATGAATCTACCTCTGTAGCACAGCTGGCTAGTGAGTCGCTAGAGGAAATATCCCAGTCAATCACTATGATCAACGAACGTAATATTTTGATTGCGACTGCTTCAGAAGAGCAGGCGCAGGTGGCACGAGAGATTGATCGAAACCTCACAAGTATTCGTGATTTGTCTACTCAAAGCGCAGCGGGTGCGAGCCAGACGGCGAGTGCTAGCGGGGAAGTGTCCAACCTTGCTGTCGGCTTAAATCGTGTAGTCCAAGACTTCAGGCTTTAAGCTCTAGGTCTGTATTTGTTTTTGGATTTATTTTAGCAGGGATGCTTTTTCATGATTTTGCGAAGGGGGTAGGTGTAAGTATGGTTTGTGGTTCTGTTTTCTTGTGCGTTGTCATGCGTTGCTTTGGGGGATTTTCCAAGTTGTGCGATCTGTTTGGTGTGTCAAGGTGTACCGAAACTAATTCTTCTAAATTTGTTACCTGTCAGGGCTTTGGCAGAAATATAGCGAGATCAGGTAGAGACTTGATTTCAAACTCGTAGTATCCACTCATGACAATAATTTTGGCTTGAGGGTGTTCCTCGTTGGTAATCCAGGCAATGTCCACTCCGGTGAGCGAGCCGGGCGTCTGCACATCAGTGAGCACTAAGCGCCAACCTGGTTTTCTTAGCTGCTCACGGGCTTCATCGGCAGTGCTTACGGCTGTAACCGCAGCACCCCAATCTTCCATCAGTAGTGTCAGTAACTCCCGAAGCGTTGGTTCGTCCTCCACAATGAGGACGTTAGGGCGGTGTATCTCCTCTACTGGAAGAAAGTCTTTCATACTAGCACTCGAACATATAGCTACGGTTACAAAAATCTGAATCCACTTGCCGCTTCAACGTATCGTGGATAGCTCGTCACGCATACGACATGTGAACTGTACTAAAAATTCACTTGATCATCAGGGGGCAATACAGCACTGATCGGTGGAAGTGCTCGCTATTCTCCTGGATGATTGGCGTGGCTTCAAGAACTGCTGCGGGGTTATGGCAAAGCCTGGACTTCAGTTTTCCTGACTATATGATCAAGTTGGCGAGTTCAATTCCGATCGTATCTGGATAGTCGGTCGGCTATGGCTTTTATAGCGCGATAGCACAAGCTTATTCAGTTATGCAGGTGACACAGGCATCGACCCTAGCCGCTATGCGGATAGCGATGTGCCCTCAACTCACACTGAAGGCCTGACTTCCTACATGATGCGTCCTGATGGAAGCGGTAAGCCGCTGACGGCGGGTGATGTGAGGCAGCGCTTTGCCAACGTCACACGAGGTACTGATCTGATCTTGGTAGGTACGCCCGAACAAATTGCTGATCGACTCGAGGAGCATGCTCGCATCTCGGGCACCAGTGGCTACATGCTTAACCCGCTGACAAGCCCAGGCACGCTTGAGGATTTCGCCGAGCTGGTCGTGCCAGCGCTCCAAAAACGAGGCCTCTATCGCACTCAGCCGCAAACCGGCACTTTTCGATCTCGGCTGAGGACTGACGGCTCTAGTCGGCTACCGCCATCCGCCTATGGGGCTTCTTTTCGGGATCGTTGATATGAAAATCCTATGATCGGATAGCCAAGCCTCGGATGGTCACTACCGGTGTGGCCTACTGAGGAGGCGTTCGACTCGGGGCTAGGGGAATCTATGACACAGGCTCTGTCATCGTGTGTTGCGATGGCCCACCGGACAGCGAATCAAGGAGTCTGAGCGGTTACTCGACCAGCCGCTTCTGGGTAAAAGTCTCCTGGATAGCTCGGTATCCGTCCTGAGATAGCCTTCGCCGGCTGCTTTCACGGCAGGGAGCGTAAGATGTGCGATGAGATCAGAACTACCCATTTGCTTTGATGTCATAATGATGCACAGGGACATTGGCACGTATCCTCGAGCCAGCCCTTCAGGACATCAGCCCAATGCTAAGCAACGACGATTTTCGGTACACCGCTCATAGGCATCTCCTCGAATTGGATGCTTCAAATTCCAGGCTCAGGCACCTAATTTCTCGGGGCGAAATCAACGGTGTCCTCTGGGACGATGCTGTCCAATGGCATCAACACACATATGAAACCTGGGCCATTTTCTTGAGCCAAGATACTCAGCCTTCGTTGCCTTCCTGATCTGCAATCGCAGCGAGATCTTCGATTTTCGGCGGTTCCACTTCACATCAGTCCTCCTCCCGGTGAGGGCAACTGCGCCTCTAGAGGCTCTCTGGTGTCAGAGCCAGAGTCCCTCCTTGTGCCTTGACTGGAAATCACAGAGCTGTCTGCGCACCACCCTCCCAACCCGATCAAAAACTGACTAGCCGCTCAAGAAAAGGTGGCCTGTGTCGATAATTGCTGATTCAGCACGTGTGGAGCCTAAAATTGTTCAACCGCAAACTCAAAAAAACGCTGCAGGAGCAGAGTGCGGAGCTACATCTGCTACGTCAGCAGGTCGAGCAAATGGACAGAGGGATGCTTTCCATAAGACTTGATGCTCAGTTCAGGATCTGTGCAGTCAATCGAATTTTCTTAGAAACCCTGGGGTACTCGAGCGACAGTCTGCATGGCCGTCCGCTTTCGGAGATCGTTCCGCCTTACGTCAAAAATCTCCCTTGCTTCCACGCCTTCAATCAAGCTGTGGCGCGATTCGAACCCGTCAATGACGAATATCGCTACCTCCGGGCTGACGGTACTCTTGCATGGTTGAAAATCTACTGGCTTCCTATTCGAAACCAAGACGGGAGCTTGGCTCATGTTCAGGGCTACGGCAGTGAGATCACTCGTACCGTTGAGGAGGCCAAGGAGAATCAGGCTCTGATTGAAGCGCTGGTTAGGTCAACCGCTGTCATTGAATTTAAATTGGATGGCACCGTGATCACGGCGAACAAACAGTTCCTCGATGCCATGGGCTACTCACTGGGCCAGATCGTAGGCAAACACCATCGCATGTTCTGTTCGGCGCAAGAAGCGGCATCCGATGAGTACGTAAATTTCTGGAAGACACTCAACCGTGGAGAGTACGTCGCGAATCGCTTCAAGCGAATCGACGGGCGTGGCAACGATATTTGGCTGGAGGCAACCTACAACCCTGTGCATGACACCGAGGGCAAGCTAGTTAAGGTCGTGAAATTTGCGAGTGTGGTTACCGACCAGGTAGCTAGAGAACAAGAGGTTAAAGATGCTGCCGGCGTTGCTTTTGATGTCTCGCAACGAACGGATTCAAGTGCCGAGCACGGCGCTGTCGTGGTAACGCGAACGGTAGGCACGATGAGAAGTATCGCTGAGCAAATGACGCTCGCAACCGACAGCATCGAGGCGCTCGGTAAGCAATCTGCGTTGATCAGCTCAATCGTTCAAACCATTGGCGGAATTGCGTCGCAGACTAACCTTCTTGCCTTGAATGCGGCGATTGAAGCGGCACGTGCCGGAGAGCAGGGACGGGGCTTCGCTGTGGTTGCCGATGAAGTCCGAAAGCTCGCAGGCCACACCAGCTCGGCGACCGAAGAGATTGTGAACGTTGTTCAGCAAAACCAGGAGCTCGCTGATAAGGCCGTCGCCCAGATGTTCAGCAGTCGTGCGAAAGCCGAGGAGGGCTTGGTACTCGCCAACGAGGCGGGCACGGTTATCCTCGAGATTCAAAATGGAGCAAAGCAAGTAGTGGAAGCTGTTGGGCGTTTTGCTAACGAGGTGAAATAGACCTGTACCTCTTACGGTACTGAATTGAGGTGCGCCATCACAGATGGACGGACTGCGAATGTCCATCTGTCATGGCCAGTGCCTGTAAAGTTTTTAGCACTTCACGTCGTTGCCGTGCTGCCTCCTTTGAGTGGATTCGACAGGAGGCCAGCGGAGCGTTTCCCCGCAGGGCTGACCGATCAAACAGAGTCTCCACTCGTACAGGCCGAAGGTTTTTGATTGTTAAAAATCGAGCGTCACCCCTGCATACAGGGCCCGGCCATCGCCTGGCGAGTGTAGCGAGTTTTTAGCGCCATCGGGGTCATACCAAGCGTACTCGTAGTAGCGATTGGTTAGATTTTTCAACTGAAGATCCACGCTCATCGACTCACTCAACTTATAGGTGGCCCCGATGTTCATGAGTACGTAACCACCATAAGTGCCTCTAGTGTTCTCTCGCTCTAGGTAGTAATTGGTTTGTCCGTTTGCCCACGCAGATAGTTGAAGCATCGGGGTAGCCTGGTAGCTGATACCTGTGTTCCACAGATGATGCGGCACATGGTCGATCTCCCTGCCTTTGCTCTGTGGTAACGCACTGCTGGGCTCAAGGATTTTGGAATACTGCCAGGAGTAGGACATCCACATTTCAGTGCGTTCGTCCGGGTGGAGGTTGACCTGCAGGTCATAGCCCCACCGTCGTGTTTCCCCCACATTATCGGAGTCGCCACTGGGGTCGTTCAGACGTCGGCTGACCTCACCCGATGCATCTTGTTGCCAGTAGGCAACGCGACCGTCCACCCAGCTGACTGGCGTAAACTTGATGCCGGTCTCCCAGCCTTCGTTGATTGATGGATCAAGGTCTTCGTTACGCGGCGGTACCTTGTAGGCAGCTGCACCTGTGCCTACTTGGAATGTTCGGCCCCAGTTCGCATAAAAACTCGCAAACCTCCAGGGTGAGTAGACGACACTGAGCTTCGGCTGTTTGATCAGGCCATAGTCGTTGATGTCGTAATCTTGGCCGGTGAGCTTGTTGGTGAAATCGCCGCTGATCTTGTCGACGCGGTAGGCCGGGACAATTTTCAGCGACTCAAAGGGCTCGATTTCGGCCTGCATATAGGCCCCAACGGTATTGAAGTCGAAATCCTGGTCGCGAGTCTGGTTCTGCCGCCCCCGGTTGATGGTGTTGTAGCGTTCGCTGCGATTTTCCTGTTTCTGCACATCGCTACCACCCTCTAGGGCGAAAGCGTGCAACCAGTCAACCTCGGGTCGCCAAGTCAAGGAGGTGATAGCGCCGTACTGGGTCTCGTAGGCGTCACGCTCTTGCTGGGAGCTGGTGCTCCAGTATTGCGTCCAGCGGCGGTCATCGAAGGTGTTCACATAGGTCTTGGCTGACCAGGACAGCGTGTCAGCCAGATCAGTGTCGAAGTGCAGGCTGACCTGATTCATACGCCGCGTACCCTTATCCGTGGCGTTATACGGGTTGCTCATGCGAGGGTGATGCCGGGCATTGTCTTCTGTCAGGTATCCAGCTTCATCTGCTTCGGCCTCGTAGTGTCTAGCGATCAATCCCAAGCGATAGCCGTTGTCATCAGGGGTGTAAAACCACTTCCCACCGAAGCTGTAGCGTTCGGTGTCAGCATGGTCTCGATAGCCATCTACCTGCTGTCGAGCGAAGAAGTAGTTCTGCGTCCAGTTGCTGGTCTCGATGCCCTTGGCCATTTGGACTTCTCGGGTATTGAAGCTGCCATAGCGCAGGCGTGCCTTGTTGTAGTTACCGCCTGTACGAGTATTGATGTTGACGTTGCCGGCGATGTTGTTCAGGCCGTAGCGCGGGTCGCTGGTGCCGCGCACCACTTCGATGCTGTCGATGTCCATGGGGAACACCGAATCGATGAAGGGCATGTTGCCGTCGTTGGTGTTGCTCGGGATGCCGTCAATCAGCAGCTTCACTGCGTTAACCTCACCCTCTCCATTGAATCCCCGAAACGAGATTTTTCCGGAGGTGGTGCCTTGGTTGAACTCGGTGAGCATCACGCCAGGTGCCCGGTTGAACAGCTCCCAGCTGTAGGTGACGGGCATCTTTTCAAGGATGTCGCCACCGAGAATGTCGACTGAACTGAGTACGCTGCTGGTGGCCAGGGGGCCAGTGCTAGATCCTGAAATGTTCACGGCACCCAGAGTCAGGGTAGAGCTTTCGGGCGGCAGGGTATCGGCAGTTGCAGTCGAAAGTGGACTGACGCTAAAGGCGCTGGTGATGGCGAGCACGGGCAATATAGCGCGTGCGGAATTGCAATACGCAGGCATGACGTATGTTCCTGGTAAAAGTCGAATACGACCGGACTCGCTCAAACGCGAGCACGTTCTGGATTGAGTGACTGCTTAAACCAGGGGGGAGGCGCGAGGATTTAGACTAGGCCGCTGATGGCGAGGTAGCGCAAGGAGCGGGGTATCGCCTAGAAGTAAAGTATCAGGCCAGAAGCGTGGAAACAGATGCTTGAAATAGTCGCCGGATACACCGGCCTGGCCGGCATGGCAGCAACAGCAGTCACCACTTTGTACCCTGCCCAGAGCATTATCAGCCAGATCTGTCTGGTCAACCTTAATCTGTGCCAGCAAGGATTTAGGCAAGCTTTCCAGGCCATGAATGCTGCAGAAGCTGCCTAGGATCAGAGACTCATCAACTGGAGCGTTACGCAAACTACGGTCGAGCGGCATCATCAGCAGGTTGAACAACACTGCAAAGCAGGCGAGCAACAGCAGGTGGTTACGGAAGCGCGAGACCATGATCCTTTCCGCTTGGCGAGCGCCGGCATTAAGCCGGAATCAGCGCAACCTGTAAAACCTTTTCATAGGTGCTCGGCGATAAGCGTCACACGCCAAATGTGCTACTCCAGAGTTACTGCGAGCCGCCCAACTCAATCACCGTCGGGGCGTGCAGCCATTTGAGAAATTCACTGTGCTAATCGACGCCACAAAAGCGAGGCTCCTCGCGCCGTCAGCCGAGCAGCTACCTTTCGATCCCGGCTATGGCTTGACGTCTCTAGCCGCAGCCCGTCATCCGCCCGAAGCTACTGAACCCACCAGCCTTCAGTGAGTGGGCGCTTTACGAGGTGATCCCTCATCACGGCCATTGCTAATTTCGCGGGTTCCGCTAACTTATACAAAACCTGTACAAAATTGGGGTGTTGTACATGTATTGCCAGTGGCCTTTGACCCTTTACTTTGACGGTGCCTGCCCATTGTGCGCCAGGGAGGTGGCCTTCCTGCGCAGGCGTTCAACTGCAGCAAAGCTCATCCTGATCGATATCGATGGCGATGACTTCGATCCCATACCTCTTGGCCTGTCGATTGAGCAAATGAGATCGTGCTTGCACGCAAGGTTCGCGAACGATCATTGGGTAACAGGCTTGGACGCTACCCTTTGGAGCTGGCGTACTGCCGGTGTTGGGATGTGGGCCGCTCCACTGGCTTGGCGTCCGCTACGTCCTTTGCTTTCAGTTTTGTACAGGTTTTTCTGTCGTTTGAGACCAAATTTGGCCTGGTTACCCCATCCCGAGGGTAGGCAACGTTGCAAAGGTGAGGAATCCAAATGTCACATTCGCTAGCCGAGCATTATCGTGAAATCCTTGTTGGCGTTGGTGAAAACCCTCAGCGAGAAGGGCTCTTGGACACACCCCAGCGTGCTGCCAAAGCGATGCAATATCTATGCAATGGCTATACCCAGAGCCTAGCTGAGATAGTCAATGGCGCTTTGTTCGAAAGTCAGAATGATGAGATGGTGGTCGTTCGCGATATTGAGTTGTACTCATTGTGCGAGCATCACATGTTGCCTTTTATTGGGAAGGCGCATGTCGCCTATCTGCCAACAGGACGAGTATTAGGGCTTTCCAAAGTGGCGCGTCTAGTTGATATGTTTGCCCGCCGTTTGCAGATTCAAGAGAATTTGACTAGACAGATTGCATGTGCCATGCAGGAAGTGACTGATGCGGCAGGTGTTGGCGTCGTTATCGAGGCCAAGCACATGTGCATGATGATGCGAGGTGTAGAAAAGCAGAACTCAGTAATGATTTCATCGGTAATGCTAGGTGAGTTCCGAGACTCCCCGACTACCCGGCACGAATTCCTCAACCTCATTGGGCGAAATACTTGAAATATGACCTCTAGCCGCATAGGAAGGACGTGCCCATGAGTGCAGTTTTCAATACGTTATCTCCAAGTCGTTTTAAAGTCCTTGGCTATAGTGGCTTGCTGCCGTTCGTTGGCGCGGCACTGCTGATTTGTTTAGCGACTGATTACCGAGATTCACTATCTGTTGCTTTGGTGGGCTATGGGGCTGTGATACTGAGTTTTGTCGGGGCCTTGCATTGGGGGTTCGCTATGACGTTACAGGAGTTGTCTGCAAATGGACGACAGGAGAGGCTAGTGTGGAGTGTTATTCCAGCCCTCATCGGTTGGGTTAGCATGTTGTTACCTGTGTCATGGGGCAGCTTGGTATTAGCCTGCGGCTTCATTGGACATCTGTGGCAAGATCGCAAATTGGGCAATATTTTGCCTGGGTGGTACTGGCCTATGCGAGTACGTTTAACCATAGTCGCAAGTGTGTGTTTGCTAATTGGTGCGCTTGTACTGTCTTTTTTTGATTGAGCTCATTATCCCGATGGCAGCTGCTGGGCAACCCTTGAGGCGGTACCACCTAGACTAGGTCAGCCCTGTGCGTGACGGCTTTTAGGGCTTTCGCTTGCCAGAGGCGCTTGCTAACTAATCGGTCTAGCTCTTGGCGGGTTTGCAGCCCATCAATGAGTGTCCTTTGATGTGTAATTCGGCAGCTCGGGATGATCCAATGCCGAGTATGCTGGAGAAATAATTAGTAAAATTTTTCCTCTTGCAAGCTTGTTTGATTGGATAAAATCTTAATGTGTGACGCCGGGCCCCTCTGACGGTTAGTAGCCGCCATGTCGGAGTCATAGTTGTTAAACTACGACTATATAGGAGGGGCTCATGTCTGCCCTAAATGCGTATCTCTCTCAAGATGTCCTTGGCACCGATCTGTGGCTTTGGCTTTCCTTTTTCGCTGTCGTGTTAACGCTTTTGGCGCTTGACTTAGGGGTTCTCCATCGAGGGAATCGAGAGATTGGCGTCAAGGAGAGCCTACTGCTATCAGCTGGCTACATCAGCATGGGCCTACTGTTCGCTGTTTGGGTTTACTTCCAGAAAGGCAGCGACGCCAGTATGGACTATGTGACTGGTTTCCTGATTGAGAAGTCCCTGTCGATGGATAACGTATTCGTTATCGCATTAATATTTAGCTTCCTGGCCATCCCTAGAGAGTTTCAGCATAGAGTGCTGTTCTGGGGGATTATGGGAGTCATAGTCTTGAGGGCCATTATGATAGGCCTGGGAGCCGCGCTCATTACACAGTTCAGTTGGATACTTTATTTCTTCGGTGCGTTCTTGGTTTTCACTGGAGTAAAGATGCTATTCGCCCGTGTCGATCATGCGCCTGACCTCGAGAATAACCGCTTCGTTAAGTATCTGCGCAGTCATTTGCCCATAAGCAAAGAATTACATGGGCAGAGTTTCTTGGTGCGCCTGCCCGATGCGTCAGGTAAAAAGGTATTATGGGTAACGCCGCTGTTTCTTGCTTTGATTCTTATAGAGTGTGCTGACTTGGTGTTCGCTGTTGATAGCGTTCCTGCAATCTTTGCTATCACGCAGGATCCCTTTATTGTCTACACCTCAAACATTTTTGCCATACTCGGTTTGCGGGCGCTGTATTTTGCGCTGGCTGCAATGATAAGTCGCTTTGCTTATCTTAAGTATGCATTGGCTCTGGTGCTTGTTTTCATAGGTGCGAAGATCTTCCTTCATGATATTGTTGGTAAAGTGCCTGCTGAAATTTCTTTGAGCGTTACAATCGGACTTCTCATTGGAGGTGTATTGCTATCGCTTTGGAAGACTAGAGAGCCCGTCAAGCTTTAATCCGCTGCCTGGTCGCTCATGGCGTGCAGCGGGAACAAAGCACTTAGGGTTTTAGAACGCAGGGTACTGATCCCGTTCTGTTGCCGTGGCTTGGGGTGTCCTGTTTTGCATCGCTTGATTTTTGCTGGTAATCCCTTGCGGAGGATTTGGTGATGATCATCCGCAAGGGAGGATGCTCTAGATTTTTCTGCTAAATGACTTTCTCGAATTTATCGATGGTCGGTTGCTCGGCTAGCATACTTGCAGCTTTTAAGGAGAAATTTAGGTAGTGCGGCTGTAGCTTGTGCTCATCCAAAGATTTCTGACTTTTCCAGATCTCATAAATCATGAAATCGGTAGGAACATCCTCTGATCGATGTAGGGTGTACTGGATACATCCCTCTTCTTTTTGAGAGGCCTCGACCAAGCTGCGGAGCTCGGTGAGTAGGCCTTCCTCCAGACCTTCTTCCGCTTTCAATCTAGCGATAATCACAATGGGTGAATTGTTGGGCATATGATCTTTCTCCAAAGCGGGAAGCCGGTTTACCGAGTGATGACGACTTTACCTATAGCCTTTCCGGACTCCAGGCGTGCATGAGCTGCTTTTACACCTTCCGCTGTGAACGGATGTCGTTCGTCTACAAGGGGCTTGACTAAGCCGCGATCCACCAAACTGCTCAGCTTTGTAAGAATCTTGCCGTGATGACTACGGTCAAGATCATGGATGATTGAAACCGCCATGAAGACCAAGTCCAGCCGTAGTGCCTTGAAATGCATATCTGTGAGGTCGTAGGTGTCATAGCCGATGATGGATATTACGTGGCCCTTGAGCTTGGCAGCCTTCAGCGAGTTTGTGAGCACGGCGCCGCCGAGCGTATCGAACACGGTGTCAAAGCCAGAGCCGTTGGTAATACGGCTGGTGTATTCTTCTGGCGATTCTTCCCGGTAGAAAGCGACATCGTCGGCACCCAGGGAGCGGGCAATCTCTGCTTTCTGTACAGTCGAGACCGTAGTGGCCACACGGGCTCCCATGAGTTTTGCCAACTGAATGCCGATGTGGCCGACGCCACCCGTTCCGCCATGAACCAAGACTGCATCATCCGGCTGGATGTAGGCTCGATCAATCAAAGCTTCCCAGGCAGTGATTGCCACGAGCGGAAGACTCGCCGCATCAGCAAAATGCAATGAGGCGGGCTTGAGAGCGATCAATCTTGCGTCCGCTTCAACTTTCTCCGCCAAGGCGCCAGGAATACCCACGATTCCTCCGACGCATCCATAAACCTCATCACCTACCTTGAATTGGCTAACCCCTTCACCCACGGAGCTGATGATGCCGGCGACGTCCATGTGCAGGATGGCTGGAAAGGTGAGACCTGCGGTGCCTTCGCTCCCGCTGCGAATCTTGGTATCAACCGGGTTGACACTGGTGGCCATAACATCAATGACGACGTGGCCTGGGCGTGCTGAAGGGGGAGCTGTTTCGATTTCTTCAAATACATCCGACTGGCCGTGCTGGTTTATCACAATTGCTTGCATCGATTATCGCTCCGCTTGAAAACCCAAAATCTATCAGCAATGCAAATTCGCGAATATGCTATTCTTGTTGCTTCATTCGGTCTTAAAAGTTGTTAATTTTTATGCTCGACTCCCTTGATGAGCTTCGCTTGTTTCTTGCCGTTTATGAGGAGGGAACCATCCGTGCGGCGGCGCAGCGACTGGGTCTCACAGCGGCGGGCGGGAGCAAGAAATTGCTTGCCCTTGAGGATCGACTAGGGCGAAGGCTTTTTAACAGAACGACTCGGAAATTAAGTCCAACCGCTGATGCCGAAAAGCTCCAACGGTTTGCCAGGAAGATACTGGATGGCGTCATGGAGGCGGAGCGGACTTTTTCTGAAGCACAGGACGTCTCAGGATCTTTACGTATCACAGCTTCTGCCACATTCGCACAGGGCTACCTTGCTCGCGTGCTGAGCAGCTTTCTAGCTGCCTATCCGAAGGTTGTAGTAGATCTTCACCCTACCGACCAGGTCGTCGATGTTGTTGCCAAGGGCTTTGATTTGGCCATCCGTCATGGAGTGTTGGCGGATTCTTCCATGATTGCACAGCGTATAAGCGATTCGCGGCGAGTCATCTGCGCTGCTCCCGTGTATTGGGACAAGGTCGGGGTACCACGGTTGCCCAGAGATCTTACGAATTTGGAGGGTCTCATTGTGGGGAAAGAGGTTAATTGGTCACTGTCCAAAGGTGGTAGTCAGCAATCGATCAAGATTAAACGCCGATTCGAATCGAGCCAGGCGGAGGTCGTCAGGCAGATGGCGTTGGATGGCCATGGCATCGCGCTCTTGGCAGACTGGCATGTCAAACCCGATCTTGTATCAGGTAGGTTGGTCGAGGCGTTGCCCGATTGGAATGTGGAACCGAATGTAGGCGTCTATGCTGTGTACCCCTCTAGGGAGAATATGGCCCCACCTGTGCGAGCGTTCATCGAGCACTTCAAAGAATGGGCCACGATCCATCCGATCGAGGCCGAGGTAAAATGAATTTTGGGGGCACGAGAGTCAACAACCTCGCCCGGCAGTATCTTCGGATAACTACTACCTGGTAAAGCCTGCACATGATGCCGTGCTGCAGGAGCTTTACCGAAGCTTGTGCTATCAAATCCAGTGCCACTCCGCGCGCTGTCCCCCGTTGCTCTTAGAGGCCCTTACGGATCGTCCGAAGTGGTGAGTGCCGTACATGGCCTCACCGTCAACGAATCTCGAAAGTTGGAAGATTAGCGAGTGGGAGCCGGGCCATTCTTTGCAGGAGTACGATAAATAACATAAGGTTTTTGGCGTACGTCGACACCCTCATTGAAACCAGCTTGTCTATGTAACTGGTTTGCAGTGAAGTACAGGTAGCCGTCAGGGCCTATTGACAAAGTATCAGGCCAAAGCACGCGTGGATCTTGTACAACGGTGCTCCAGCGGCCATGGGAATCGAGACGATGGATAGCATTATGCTCATAGTCGCTTGCGTAAATGTTTCCGGCAGCGTCAGCTTCCAAGCCATCCGAGGCACCCTTGTCACCCAAGTCGATTACAGCAGCAGCTAGTCTCTCCTCGGAAACAGCAGGGTCACGTAGGAGCGCTGTAGGCACGCTATACAGACGACGGCTTGTAAGCGGGGAGTAATAGAGCGTAGTGCCATCTGGCGAAAGAGCGATACCGTCAGACGCGATAGTGAAAGGCTTAGTAGTACCGTCAGGATTTCGGAAAAGCATTTGTTTACCCTCAACAATTGCCACGAATTCTGCATCTGCCGAGGTCGAAATATGGCCGACCAATCGTTTTAGCGCCTTCCCGGTGGCAAGGTCGACAACGATAATTCCGCCTTTGCCGCTCGGTGATGAGTCCGTGACATATGCAACACCTTCTCGCCCAACGCGGAAATCGAGTCGTACATCGTTGACATATGTGCTAGCGTCGATGACATTCGACGGGAAGATTACAGTTTTCACCACCTTGTCGGTAGCCAGATCAATAGCAACTAGCTTGGCACCACCGCTAACTGGACGAGAGAACTCAGGAGCAGCTGTATCAAGTACCCAAAGACGCCCGCGCCCATCGGCAACGACACTTTGAACACTCAGGAATCGCTCGGAAGGGTGGGTATTGTCTTGGCGATTAATCTGAGCATTAGGATAAGGTACCGACTTGCCGTTTCGCCACTCAGCGACTGTGTACGGAACTTCGTCGCCCCAGCGCGGAAAATTAACGAAAACCCGACCAGTTTCGCTGACAGTGACCCCGGTCGGCATTGCGCCGTAGAAAGTCGCCACTGGCTCGATCACGCCTATAGATCGGGCTGCAGGTAATGACGAAGGCTCCCCGGCCTCAGCACTGAATGCCGGATGAGAGATCAGCGCAACAAGAGACAGTGCTACATACATTCTGGATGGCTTATACATAAAAATCCTTGACTGATAGGTACTACCATGCGATTAATAAATTAGGCTTTGATCACATCAAGAGCCGACAAGGTAGTGAAGAAGATTTATCCTTCAGGACAATATTGACAGACTAACCCTGGGGTAAGCAGTCAGAACAATGGTTTTGTGCATGTACCGGCTTCCGCTCTTACTTATTATGATTCGCGTTTAACGGATAGAGAACTTTCACCATGGTTGGCTCAAGGAGCCAGTCGGTAGTTTTTTCACGGTAGCCAAGATAGTGCTCCGTCAGCTTGTGAGCCTTAAAAGCAGCTTCGTCCCTGTAGCTTTCAATCAGATAGAAACCGCTATCTGTATCGGAAACGAAGAGGTCGTAACTAATATTTCCCGACTCGGTTCGTGTGGCTCTCACCAGTGCTTGCAGAGCTTTCTCTACATTAATTCGGTACTCTGGCTTAGGTTGTAAAGTGGCAAAAACATGAACGGTCATTACGGTATCCTTCAAAGCGGTTATGTCGACATGTGTGTCTGAGTCAAACTTGACATCACCGTTAAGCCGATAGGCATAGGCTGCCCACCTCAGTGAGTAGCAGCGCTTTAATGAGCTATACGTCTGACTATCAGGCCTTGATACCAAGCGCCTCTATCAGAATCTCGGCAACCTTCGCTGAGGACTGCGGGTTTTGGCCGGTAATCAACTGGCCATCACGAATGGCGAAGGGTTGCCAGTTATCGCCGCCTTCAAAAACACCGCCCAGTTCCCGCAATCGAGTCTCCAGCATAAAGGGCACCACGCCTGCCAGGCCAACCTCAACCTCTTCGGCATCGGTGAATGAATTGACGCGCTTGCCATGTACCATCGGCAGCCCATCGCTTCGAACCGCAGAAACCAGACCGGCAGCGCCGTGGCATACCGATGCAATGAGCCGGCCATTGTCAAAAGCTGACTCCACCGCGACCTTCACACTTTGATCGGTAGGCAGATCCCACATCGTGCCGTGGCCACCCGGGAAGAAAACGGCGTCGAAATCTTCGCTTCTTAGCTCGCTGACAGGGAATGTCCTTTCGATCTGAGCCAGCAACGAGTCATCAGCCAACATACGTTCAACATCGGGATCGTTCGCCCCTTTAGCTTTAACACTGCCGGCATCGATCGGCGCTTTACCACCGGCAGTTGAGGCAATTACTACCGACGCACCTGCATCGACTAGCGCGTAGTAGGGCACGGCGAGTTCTTCAGCCCAAAGGCCAGTGGGCTTGTCAGTGTTACCCATACGGCTGCTGGAAGTCACGATCATCAGAATTTTAGGAGCCATGAAGTTTTCCTTTGTTCGGCTATTAATTAGGGGTCAATGTTGGTTCAGTGATTTGATAAACTCGGTTGCTAGAGCATGGTCGGAGAAGGGGTTCTGGCCAGTGATCAACTCACGATCCACTACAACCTTGGGCTGCCATGCATCAGCAAACTGCATCTGGCCACCTGCCTGCGCCATCGCTTTTGCCGGGTAGTAGCGCAGTTTTTCGCCTTTCAGCGAGTCTTCAAAAACCTTCTCTTCGGCATCTGAAAAGATCGTCATGCGGTAGCCGCTGTAGGCCCAGTTCCGGGCCTGATCCAGCCGGCTATTGACCAGAGCCTGCTCATAGCTGCCTGGATCATCCTGAGCAGCCAGAAGCGCGATCGGGCCATGGCAGATTGCGGCAGTCGGCTTGCCTTGCGCATGAAAATGCTGCAGCAGCTGTCCGACCTTTGGATTGTTCGAGAGATCAATAAGCGGCGCGTGCCCGCCCGGGATGAAAACGCCGTCATAGCGGCCTAGGCCAGATTTCATTACTTCAGCCAGAGACCTGACGTGATCGGGCGCGGTTAGACTCTCAACGACACCCTGTATACGGCGCATTTCGCCAGCCTTGCCGGCGAAGTAAACCGGATCAATAGAACGCGGATCTGCCTTGGGCTGGTTTCCTTTCGGAGTGGCTACCGTTAACTGGTAACCGGCACGTAACAGAGCATCAGCGGGAACGCCGAATTCATTGAGGTAGTAACCCGTCGGCAAAGTCTTGCCGTCCTGAAGGGGCAATTCGGTTTCACTGGAGAGCAGCACCAGTACCTCGCCTTTGGGCGCAGCATGAGAAGTAGCAGAAATAGCAAATGCCAGTCCGAGTAATAGTGATTTGCACAGTGATTTCATGACGATCTGTCCGTTCCTGTGGGTAAAAGATAGTTTTTGCTGAAGGCCAAAATGATCGCTTATGTGAGCCAACTGTATTGATAGAGCTGATGCAGATAAACTGGCTAGAAAGCAATTCATTAATTACACTGGTGAACAAATGAGGGCCTTTGACCCCGTCCAACTGGGCAGCATCGAGCTGTTCTGCAAAGCAGCGGAACTCGGCAGTTTCACCGCCGCCGCCGAAGTGTTGGGGCTGACGCCAGCATCGGTCAGCCGCTCAATCAGCCGACTGGAGGCGAGATTAGGTGTCCGGCTTTTTGCGCGTACAACCCGACACATCCGTCTGACCACTGAGGGCGAGCTTTACCGGCAGCAGTGTCAGCAAGCGCTGGAGCAGATAGCGGAAGCGGAACGAATAATTACTGGAAACCAAAAAGTCCCCAGTGGAGTGCTACGCCTTAGCGTCGGAACCCCCTATGCGCATTACCGGCTGCTTCCTCTGCTGCCTGAATTTCAAGCCATGTATCCCCAGGTCGAGATCGAGTTGAGTATCTCGAATCGCGTGGTGGACTTTGTCGATGAGGGATTTGATCTGGCCATCAGGTTGGGCATTCCGCAAGACTCCAGGCTAATTGCGCACATCCTTGAAGATGCCACTCTGGGGGTTTTTGCCGCCCCCTCCTACTTAAAAGCGCGCGGAACACCGTCGACGCTAGCCGATCTGAATGACCATGACTGTCTACAGTTCGTGCTTCCAAGCACTGGACGGGCTATGCCCTGGATTTTCAGGGACGTGGCCGGCAAAGATATCGACTTTACCTTCCGAAGCCAGAAGCGGGTTCATGACGACGTGCTTGGCTGTGTCAACTGGGCGATTGCAGGCGGGGGACTATTTCAGATTTATCATTTCATCGCCCAAGCAGCCGTCAACCGGGGCGAACTTGTTGAGGTTTTGCACAGTGCTGGCGGACGTACTCGCCGGTTCTCCATCCTTTATCCCCAGAACCGGCACCTGTCAGCTCGGGTGCGCGCATTTGTAGACTTCATCGTGCGAGCTGTACGCCACCCCTAGCTGGTGTGTCAAATACTGGATATCTAGCATAGTCATAGGGCTTCGCTACTGCATGCTTCAATCATGAATGACCGTATCCATCGTTGTCCTTCATCTCGCTCCGTTCTCCCATGCCAAATCATAGCTTTGGTAAACCCAGGAATATCGACTGGCGGCTCTCTCACGACAAGTGTTTCATCCGCTGGAGTCAGCCGCTCTGGTACTACAGCGATCAGATTACAGGTGCTGAGCAACTCAGGGAGTATGAGGAAGCTGGAGACTGAGATGCAGACTCTGCGTCGGCGATTAATTTTTGACAGCGCTTCATCAGTTACTCCGCTGAAAGAACCTCCCGCTGGCGAAACTAGCACATGGTCTAGCTCACAGAAGCGATCAAGTGACAGCGTGGCCGATTGGGCATCAGGATGGGTTGCACTCATCAGGCAAACGTAGCGTTCATCGAAAAGGCGCTGTGATAACGCTCCTGGCGGGATCATCTCTGGTGTGACTAGGGCTATGTCGATCTCGCCCTGCTCCAATTGAGTTGGCAAGCTGGCTAGGTCTACCGCACGAACTGCAACCCGGATGTTTGGAGCCTGCTCTCGGAGTGCGCTCAGGAAGGGCACTACGACCGCCCGAAGAGCGTAGTCAGTCGCAGCGACTGTCACGAACATTCCGCTGGTCGTGGGATTGAAGGCCTCTTGTTGCAGCAGAGCTTCCATGTCACTGATTAGCTGCTTGATCGGGGCGGCCAACTGCTGAGCCCGCAGCGTTGGCACTATGCCGCGTTGTGCCCTGATGAATAGAGGGTCGTCAAAACTATCCCTGAGGCGATTGAGCATGCCGCTTACCGCAGGTTGAGTTAATGACAAGCGATCAGCTGCCTTGGTGACACTACGTTCGTCCAAAAGCGCGTCCAGCGCCTTGAGCAAATTGAGGTCAAAATTTCTGATATCAGATTTCATGATGCCCGGGATAATAAATGACGATTGGCGTTATTTTAACTCGGCATCGATCATCCCTCCATCCACATTCCAAGAGGGAACCTAACCATGCATGAGATCATTTGGCCGGAAGGCTATCTACCTGGTTTCACTGATAATTTCGCTTCGAATGAAGTCATCGTTGCTGGGTTGAGAGCGGAGGACATCTGGCCGCTGTTGGCATGTCCTTCGTGCTGGCCGACCTATTACTCGAATTCTGCCAACATCCGCATCTACGATCATGCCGGCCCGGAGCTCATGAATGGTGTCCGGTTCTACTTTGAGACCTTCGGTTTTCCTGTCGAGGCGCAGTGCAACGAGTTCGACGCCCCATCCGAGGATCATCCTGGTCGTATTGCTTGGCATGGTTGGGCAGGGGAGGGCGAAGATAGGCTGGATGTCCACCACGCGTGGCTTATTGAAAACTTAGAGGGTGGCCGAGTTCGGATACTCACCCAAGAGACCCAGAACGGAAAGCCTGCACAGGAGCTTGCAAAGGCCCAGCCGAACCCTATGATCAACGGCCATCAGGATTGGTTAAATGGACTGGTCGATGCTGCAAAGGGCCTGAGCTTTTAACCGAATCTTGAAACTCAAATGCGGCAATTGGTTACATTCAGGTTTTGTTGCATCTGATCAATGACTCGCCTGGTTCTGGACGACAGAGGCCACTCTGATCAGTAGATGAGCCAGAGCGTGTCCACCACAGGGTTCCCACACTTCACAACCTGCAAACTATCTTGTTTGAGGAAGGCGCGCCTGGCGAACTTCGGCAGCACAGTAAAGGCCAAACCTCGTGAGCCGGCTCCGATATGAGGCCTACCTGATTGCTGAAGCGCCGTTTCTGGGTTGCTTAAATACTCGGCGTATCTGGATATCTTCGACTGAGAAGACGTGTTGCCATCCCGACCCCATCGGGGAGAGAACCTGGGTCAGCGACTGGGTAGGTAGTCCATCAAGATTGGCCGAGCGTGAGTGCGCCTATCCCTCTAACAGGAGCGCCAGCTTTGGGAGATTGCCGTCGATCACTTTGGCCCAGAGCCACTGCTCCAGATCGTCGTGGAACTGGAGGGCACTTTCAATTAACCAGAGCATGCCACAGTTGATCATCTGTCAACGGCTAATTATCCCTTGGCAGTGCTTGCCAGGTGTTTTTCTAGAGCATTTGCGGCTCGATCACCGGACTGAGTGTCCACACGGTCACTCAAGGTTTGACAGAGATGGCGTAGCTGCGAAATCGTGACTCCTGTATTTGTGCTGATTCGCATGTGCGCCTGAAGCTGTGGCTCGACTCCCGCAAGCGTGGAAAGCATTCCCACTGTGGCCAGCTCACGCGTCTTCCAATCCAAGGTGTCTCGTTCGAATATGTCACCAAATAGGTGAGTGCGGAGGTATTGGTTAGCTATCGGGGCAAAATCGAACAAGGGCCCCTCAACCGGTGAACCCGACAACTTCGTCTGGTTAGCGGTACCTGCGGCCAGCAGGGCGTCACCTTGAGGTATTGGACGGCTAGGTTCGAGACCTGGATCGTCAACGATGCCGCGCTGTTTGCGTGATTCCAGCACCTGCATCAGCTCCGTCAGCGCGTTCAGAGATCGGGGGAAGCCGGCATAGGCGTAGAGTTGTACAAGTACCTCACGCAGTTCGCTGACGGTCAGTTTCAAATCCAATGCCTGATCCAGAACAGTGTTCAAGCGGGGCAGGTCACCAATGGCAGCAAGCGCGGCTGCGACGACAACCGCTTGTTGTTCCTCGCTCAGCAACTTGGAATTTGATTGGGATGAAATGGGGTGGCTCATGACATTGCGCGTTCCGATTGGATCAGACGAGGCCATCTCTGTAGCGCCTAGTCCGATCATGAATGTGGTTGCTATTCCGGCATTGATACACTTACTGAGCACGCGGCCCGCTGTATTGTTCATCGGTCACTTTCTCCATCCAATGGACATTATTACCTTCAGCTGTCGCTGTAACAGCCAGGTGCGTCATGCTCGTTGTGGGGGCAGCTCCATGCCAATGCTTAATGCCTGGCGGGCACCACACGACATCCCCAGGACGAAGTTCCTGGATAAGGCCGCCCCATTGTTGAGTCAGGCCAACCCCCGAAGTGACCACCAGCCGCTGGCCGGCAGGATGGGTATGCCATGCGGAACGTGCCCCCGGCTCGAATGTCACGAAGCTACCCGAGGCGCTAATACCCGAGTTCGCAGGCCACACCGGATCAATTCTCACGGCACCGGTGAAGAATTGAGAGGGGCCAACCATAGAGGCCTGTTTACCCGCTCTGGTTATTTCCTGTTGGCGGGGTGAGGGGGTTTCAGCTGCTTCGCTCGATGCGAGTTGCAAAGCAGAGATGCATATCGCAGCTGTAATGGGGTGAGCATTCATGTTGGATACCCTCATGGTCAGAGATCTTGGGTAGCACGAGACCTCAGCTCAGCCTTTTTCCACCGAGCCACTCAGGAAGACAACGTCAGTCACTGGCTCCAGCCAATCTACGGCCTTGCCATCCATATATTCATTGATCGCGACATGCTGCATAGCCGTAGTATCGGTCGCGCCATGCCAGTGTCGGCGTCCGCAGTTGCACCAGATCAGATCGCCTACGCGAATCTCGGTCTTCGGGCCATCTTCACATTGCGTCCAACCCACGCCCTCGGTAACCAGCAAGGCTTGGCCCAAAGGATGAGTGTGCCAGTGGGTACGAGCACCCGGCTCGAAGTTAACTACTGCAACGCCAACTCGAGCGGGCGCAGGCGCTGTGAAGACGCGGTCGATGCGTACTCGCCCCGTGAACCATTCAGCAGGCCCTTGGATCGCATTGTCCGAGCCTGCACGGTGGACTTGCATGGACACGCTGGAAAGGTGGTTGTCTGCCATATTGTTTAGCCTCCCAAAAATGTAGTTGAGACAACTGTAGCGACCGCGCTTTAATTCGAATATTGGCAAAATCAAGAAATCGGTTTGAAGCTGAGCTTAACAATGAAATCAGACAATCTGAGCGATCTAGTGGTCTTTGTGGCCGTAGCCAGGGAAAATAATTTCACCCGGGCAGCGGCACGATTGGGTGTGTCACCTTCAGCCGTGAGCCAGACAGTAAGGGGTCTTGAGGAGCGTCTCGGTGTTCGCCTTCTCACCCGCACCACTAGGAGTGTCACGCGAACGGAGGCAGGGGAGAAACTGCTTCAAGATATCGCGCCGCTATTGGATCAGATCGATGGTCACCTGAATGGCCTCACCGAGTTCGGGCAACACCCCTCAGGGACGGTGCGGATCACAGCCGATGAGTTCGCCGCCCGCCATGTTCTATGGCCGAAACTACAGCCGGTGATCGAGTCCTACCCGGATGTCACGATTGAATTGATGACCGATTACGGCCTGACTGACATCGTTGCCGAGCGATTCGATGCGGGTGTACGCCTGGGCGGCATCATCGATGCAGATATGGTGGCTGTGCCCATTGGGCCTCCCATGCGGATGGTTACCGTAGCCTCACCCGCCTACTTGAAGCAGTATGGAGTACCCCGCCGCCCCGAGGAGTTGATGGCCCACAGGTGCATCAACCTGCGGTTGCCTACGCACGGCGGCCTGTATCCTTGGGAGTTCACCCACGATGGCAGCGAGTTTCGCGTCCGGGTGCAAGGGCCCCTGATCATGAACAGTTCGTTGCAAATACTGGATGCCTGTCTGGCAGGGGTGGGTTTGGCCCAGGTGACCGATGTACACGCTCAGGAGCATATCGGCAGCGGTGCCCTCGAAGAGGTATTGGCTGAGTGGTCGGAGCTCTTCCCTGGTTATCACCTTTACTACCCCACGCGCCGGCAGCAAACCGCTGCTTTCAGGGTTGTTCTTGAAGCACTCCGAAGCGAGTAAGAGGTTGCGTGATGTCAGATGTCCAGCCGGCTTTCAGTGCTGGGAAAATTCGACTCGGATATCGTCACTGCCAAGCATCTGCATTAGGCCGTCGGAGTTTTCAATGTTTCCGATACGGGTGTAAGAGTAGGACGTTTTGAATGTCTTGTAGAAGACCACCAGGGTTTTTGATCCATACAGCATGACGTCCCCTGCCTTGATCGTTCCTGGAACGCTCGCATCCTTGGGGAGTGATACCGCGAGATCGACATACTTTTCGTTACTGTTGAGATCGGCCATTTCAAGCGTCAGGGGTATCAACGCGGAGAAGGCACGAGCTGCCTCAGTGTCAGCCAACCTGATTTTGTAATGCCGCTCGCCTACTGACATCTGCATGTGGGGTATCTCCTGTTGAGCTTTCGCTTCGCCAGATTTCGCCGTTTGGAAATCAGATGCACTGGCCGGAAATGTGTGAGCTAAAACAAGTGTCAGTAGTCCACTTACCCTACCAAGGTGCTGCAGAACAGGCCATCGATAGACAGCGGCCTTTTCGGTTATCGGGCATAAAGCCCTGAGGGGTGTGTGCCTTCTCATTGCATCTCCTTGTATCCTGGGTTGGGCGACGTCTTATAGGCTGAGGATCAGGGCACGTTAGGCGTGGAGGCAGCTGACCTCTCCGCACCTAAACGCAGCTCCGCAATATCGCGCTTTGGAGGCGTGCCGAACTGGCGCCCGTACTCACGGCTGAACTGCGATGGACTTTCGTAGCCGACCTTGAATGCGGCGGTCGCTGCATCGAGGTGTTCGTTGAGCATCAAGCGTTTTGCCTCGTTCAACCTCAACCATTTCTGGTATTGCAGTGGACTCATTGCGGTGAGCTGTCGGAAGTGCTGATGGAATGTCGAGAGGCCCATCTGTACCTGAGAGGCCAGTTCGTCCACCCGCAGAGGCTCGGCGTAGTTAAGCTTCATCCAGTCGATGGCCTTTGCGATTCGATGACCCTTGCTGCCAACGGAGGCGATATATCGAAGGAGAGGGGCTTGATCACTTAGCAGCAACCGATAATGGATCTCCCTCTGAATCAAGGGCCAGAGCACCGGGATCGCATCGGGCTCCTCCAACAGCTCAATCAGGCGGGTGAAGCTTTCCAACAGCTTCTGGCCCAGTCCACCAACTCCAGCGCTGGTATGAAAGGACTGACCGCTCACAGGAAGGCGACCATCTTGCGCGATCAATTCGGCCAGTGTGCGCAAATCGAGCTTGAACACCAAGCCAAGACAGGGTGCTTCCTCGCTGGCCACAGTCACCGCCGAGTTGGCGGGAATGTTTAGCGAGGTGACCAGAAAACGCGTCGTGTCGTATGGGAATACGTCACCGCCGATAACCATTTCCTTTGCCCCTTGCACAACCAAAACAATGCTTGGTTCGACAATGCACGTAATCGGTGGGGCCGGTGCGTTGCGTCGATAGACGCTTAGGCCTGCAATGCTCGTCGCGAAATCTCCAGCGGTGGGCGTGTGGGCACCGATGACCCTGCACAGTGTGGCCATTGGGTTCGTGCGTGAAGGCAGCAGTGCGGTTGCGGGCATGGTGAGCGTTCCGATCAGCGTGTAGCGAAAACACTACTCGCGCGTCGCTTTCAGTGTCCATGCCCAGTCAGTCACGTCTGGACAATTGGGCAAGAAAACTAACGGTTTGCTCTACTGACGTGCTGGTTCACGCGAGGAACATGGGTGGCAGGTGGGATGACCCTAGCGTCCGCGAGCGATGTCCTCTCACATCCCTTCCATTTCGAGCAGACAGGAAGATGTGCATGAAGTCTTTGTTCATTACGTTTGCCTTGATGGCCAGTTCACTCACTGCGGGAGCCGCCGATATGTCCCATGGGGCCAACAATTTCTATCAGAGTGAGCAGGTTTCACTCGAGCGCGTCACCTTCAAGAACCAGTTCCAGATGACCACTGTCGGGAATCTGTATCTGCCGAAAAAACAGAGCGTGAATGCTAAGCATCCCGCAATCATCGTTGGACACCCGATGGGTGCGGTAAAGGAGCAAAGCTCGAACCTTTATGCCCAAAAGCTGGCAGAGCAGGGCTTCGTGACCCTGGCCATCGATCTGTCGTTCTGGGGTGAAAGTGACGGGCGTCCACGCAATCTGGTGTCGCCGGACATCTATGCCGAAGACTTCAGTGCGGCGGTCGACTATCTCAGTGCCCAAGGGTTCGTTGATCGGAGCCGTATTGGCGTGCTGGGTATCTGTGGAAGCGGCAGCTTCGCCATCAGTGCTGCGAAAATTGATCCACGCATGAAAGCGATTGCCACGGTCAGCATGTACGACATGGGGGCCGCCAACCGCAATGGACTCAAGCATGGTGTCACAGTCGAGCAGCGCAAGAAGGCTATCGCCGAAGCAGCAGCACAGCGTGATGTCGAGTTTGCTGGTGGTGAAACTCAGTACACCAGTGGCACGGTTCATCAGCTGACCGAGAGCTCTAACGCCATTGAGCAGGAGTTTTACGACTTCTACCGCACACCACGTGGGGAGTTCACCCCCAAAGGAATGTCGCCGCTTCTGACGACGCACCCCACGCTGACCAGCAATGTCAGGTTCATGAACTTCTATCCGTTCAATGACATCGAGACGATCTCGCCTCGTCCGATGTTGTTTATCGCAGGAGAGGAGGCTCATTCCCGTGAGTTCAGTGAAGAGGCGTATCGCCTTGCCGGTAAACCCAAGGAACTGGTGATCGTCCCAGGTGCTGGCCATGTGGATCTGTACGACCGCGTCGAGCTGATCCCCTTCAGCAAGCTGACGACTTTCTTCCGCGAAAACCTCAAGTAACTGATGTCGTTTATCAGGCTCAGCTGACGCACGCTGGGCTTGGGCACCCGCGTCTTTTGAAATTGGTACAACGAGAACCACCATGAGCAGCCCGGCAATATCCCTTCAACACTCAAGTCGTCAGGTCTGGAGCGCTGTTCTGGCGATGTCACTCTGCGCATTCGCTTTAGTGGCGTCTGAGTTCCTCCCGGTGAGCTTGCTCACGCCGATTGCATCCGAGTTGTCTCTGACAGAGGGCCAGGCTGGGCAGGCCATTTCCATCTCGGGATTCTTTGCTGTGATCACCAGCCTATTGCTGGTCACCGTGACTCAGGGGATCGACCGCAAGCCTGTCCTGCTGGCCACAACGGTGCTCATGCTGGTTTCGGGTGGGATGGTGGCCTTTGCTCCGAACTATCTCACCTTGATGGTAGGGCGCGCCGTGCTTGGGATTGCCATTGGTGGTTATTGGTCGATGTCCACTGCAGTAATGATGCGCATCGCACCTGAAGCGCTCGTTCCGAAGGCCATTGCCGTTATGCAGGGCGGTACAGCGTTGGCCACGGCAATCGCAGCGCCAGTTGGAAGCTACCTAGGCGGCATGATTGGCTGGAGAGGGGCATTTTTTTGCGTCGTGCCATTGGCCGCATTGGCGTTGATCTGGCAAGCATTCACACTCCCGGCCATGCCGAGTGAGCGGACTCAAGTATCGGCCACCGGCTCCTTGCGTTTGCTGGGAGACAGCAAAGTCGCTCTCGGCATGGCTGCAGTAGCGTTTCTCTTCATGGGTCAGTTCACACTATTTACATATCTGCGACCCTTCCTGGAAACGGTCACGCATGTCGATGTGCCCACGCTCTCGCTCCTGCTCTTGATCATCGGTGTGGCAGGATTGGTGGGCACTATGTTGGTCGGCTCCTTCGTTAGCCGAAACCTGAATAGAATTTTGATAGGCATACCGTTGATCATGACTGCCACCGCATTTGCCGTGATCGCGGTTGCTAGCTGGGTGGTTCCGGTCGCCGCATTGTTGGGGTTGTGGGGGCTGGTTGCGACCTGTGCGCCTGTTGGATGGTTCACTTGGTTGGCCAAAGCGCTGCCGCACAATGCAGAAGCCGGTGGTGGCTTGATGGTCGCGGTTATTCAGTTGGCGATCACTGCTGGTGCAACTGCAGGCGGGGTGCTGTACGACGGGATGGGTTATCAGGCTACCTTCATTGCCAGTAGCGCGTTCTTGTTCATCGCAACCACGCTGAGTGTTATCACAAATCGCAGGTGAAATACGGCACCGCAATGTGGGGCAGCTATCCTTCCTTGCCTCACGTTGCTTGGTTTGCGCCATGCTGGCATGACAGCGAGTGGGCTAGCCATGGCGAAAGGGAGAGATCGTGAAAAGAGATCTGAGCAAGGTGCTCATGCCCGATGACCTGTTGTACACCGAGGCTGTGGAGGCGCTGAAGGTCTACCATCAGGCCGCTGATGGGGTCGTGGGGATTGAGCTCGAGCGTCTGAGGTTGATGGCTGAGCATCGTTTTCAAGCCGTCACTGTTTATCAGCTTCAAGCCTTTGGCGGGCCGGCAGAGAAAGGCCACTGAGACGGTGGCCGACCGCGTCCCATCTATCAGCTATTCAAGGCTTTCTGCACGTCGTCGACCGCACCGATCCAGTGACGGCCATTGTCGCGTGGGCTGAATCCCAGCCTTTCGGCGAACGCTGATGCGTTGGCATTGGCAGACTCGATGGCCAAGTTAGCGATATCCGAATTAGGGAGCCAACTCCACCAGGCGCTGCACCAGCGCTCGACCATGCCCAACACGCTCCTTCGTGAAGCCGATCCGAGCCAGGACGAGGCACTCCCTTGGCCAGTAGTTCTTTGGTTTCACAAATATACGGATGTAGATGTCGAACTGCAGGCTCAGGGCCGACACGGTCGCGAAGGTTCGCCACACCCGCTGCTGGACATGCCTGGGCTTGTAAGTGAACCTTTCCAGGATGAACTCTGCCACATAAGGCTTCAGCTCCTCACAGCGCTCTTCGGCAAAGGCGCTCAATTCTTCGTCACTGGCATCAGTCGGAGGAAGTGTGGGCATCGTTTTGACCTCGGTCGCTGGCTCGAAAAACGAGTGTAGATGCCGTTTAGGTGCTAGCTGCAGCGATAATCGACAAGCGCCTGCCAAGGTCATAACCAGCGAGGCCGTGCTTCAAGGAGAAAGGTATGAAGCCCAGTGACGCGATACGAGGCGAGGAAGGGGGCATCCGGCGCCTAATCGAGGCCTATGGCTTCATTGAGCCCAAACTCTTCGGCTCCGCCGCTCGAGGCGATGACCACGAAGGGAGTGACCTCGATCTGCTCGCCACCATTCCTCCAGCAATGGCTGGCAAGATTTCCTTGTTCGACATCGCCGAGCTCGAGGATGAGCTCCAGGCCATGTTGGGTGTGCCGGTCGACTTGCACGTCCACAACAACATGCCTGAGCACCTCAGGCCATCCATCGAGCGTGAGATGGTTACGCTCTAGCCGTGAACATGCTTGCAATGATCCTAGCGTCGAGCAGGGCATGGTGAGGCAATTCCTCCCCATCGTTCGTCTCAGTTAGGGTCGTGGCATCGGTGGGGAAATTTCTGACGTTCTGGGGCCATTTCCCATTGTCATAGGCGAGCTCGCAGAACAGCTCCCAGTCGTAGGCAGGTGCGTCAGTGACAATCTCGAGCTCTTCGTCATAGGTTGCCAGGAACCCTAGGAGCGCCGCTCTGGCCTCGATAATCGGCATGGCGTACTCGCCTCCCCAGAGCTGCGGCAGTACGATCTCCTTCACGAACTCACTGCAGTCTTCTTCTCGCCACGCGTCCATCACTTCCACGTAGAATTCCCGGCGATCCTCGGCGACCAATGCCAGGGAGATCAGCTTTGCCTGCGCGGTGAGCTGAGTGAACTCACAATCCAGAAAGAGCCTCATCTGTTGGAACCTCTGCAATGACTAGGGCCCGCCTGAAGTTGTCCCAGGAAGGCTGCCTGTGGGAAATCGCCTTGGCGTATTTCGGCCCCGAAAAGCTGTTTGAAACGATTGTAGATCTGTGGGACGGTGCGAGCGCTCCCGCAAGGCCGACCGTCGAGCACCTGTCGACCGAAACGCTACACGCAGATGTCGTGAATATACTGAAAATTGCACAGGTGCGAGTCGGGGCCCTCGTTCCCGGTCGCGTGCCTGTACCCGGTGTTGTCACGTTGTACGCCCGGCACGCCAATGACCTCGCCGATGGAATCCTGGCAAGACTGCCGAGAGACGAGCTCACCCGTACCTTGCGGGGATCGCAGTTAGAAGTCGAACTTGGCCTGTGACGTCCACCTGCGGCAGGGAGAAGTGATGTGACGATTGATCATCGACTGCGCAGCCTGGAGACCGCGAGGCGCAGAGCGCTGTGGGCACTTGCCGATCTACAGCCTGGAGACGCTCGCGCTGAAAAGGTGCTGGATGAACTCGACGAGCTTGACCAGGGCCTGCAGGACATCGTGAGTGGTGATCAGCTCTCCGCCCAGGAGCTCGTCGATGTCATCAATACGAAGCTCCACAACGGCGTTCAGCTGGTCGTCGAGGACAGCATCCCCGAGCCATGGCTGCAGCGCTTCCAAGCGGCAAGTGTTGGCTCTACCCGCCTGGCAGAGGGGCCCTACCTGCGCGGCTCCGAGAAGTTCGTGGCGGTGTGGCAGCAGGAGCTTGAGCACCTGAGCATCCATCGGGCCCACAGATCCAGTGCGAGGTCGCAGTGAAAAGAACGATCCTGGGTATGGCAGAAGCCGGCGAGCCGCTATTGCTGCAGGCTCTCCAAGCCATCCGGGCCCACCTGCAGGCGATGGATGAAGGGCGACCAGCCGAGGAGGTCGAAAGGCTCCGTCTTGAGACTGACCGCTACCGAACCGCGAGCATGATGCTCATACAGGCCATGGCACGATGCTCTGGCTAGCAAGAAGCCCAGATCGATCTGGGTTTTTTTGTGCCTGGAGGGCGGGTTTGGTAGCCGATTTAATGATGGAAAAAATTTTAGAAAACATAAAATTTTTCGAGGAGGAGGCGCTTTGGGCTTACGAGAGCTGAGGAAAGCTTACGAGAGCTGAGCTTAATTTTAAGTGCCGGCTACCAAATGGCTACCAAGCTCTCAAAAAGACCAAAAATAATGAAGGATATAGAGGATGAGGGTAAACGCTAGAAGCTTGGTTGTACGTGGTCTACAGCCCTTGATGTGGGTGCAATGGCATGACATAAAAGGTGTTGACAGTCAGCAGATTTTAAGTCTGCTGTGTATACCAATTCCACCACACTCGCACGCTTGAAAGGGTCATGACGACCGGCGCGCTTCTAGGCAGAAGGGCCTGACAATCAAGTGCGCTTTATAACCCATTGTTATAGTTGAGTCAAACGCAGCGCCTATGATCAAAGGAATGAGGGGTCGATCGAAAGGGCAATTGACACCTTGCTGTCATTACGCCGCTGTTGCCCAGTTCATTGGATCCAATGAGTGTGACGCCATGTTCCACGCCACTCCTTCGGTTCTTTCCGGGCGTGCTGTTCGTCCCCGGTTGTTCTGGCGCCTGCTGTTCGCGCAGGTGTTGCTGGTGGGCGCTTTTCTGTACCTCAGCCTGATCACCCTCGGTAGCTACCTTCTGCTACTGGGGTTCGATGGCGAGCAGCAGCAACCGCAGCGCTTGATGGCGCTGGCAGGTGGCGGCCTGATCCTGCTGGTGGGCCTGTGGCTGTTGAAAGTGGCGATGCCGAGGCGCATCAGCCTGGTCATGGTCGAACCCGAGCGCTGATAATCTGTTACAGCGCGTGCTGTTGCAGAAGGGTACGCTTGGCTAAGCTAATCAGGCCCCCTGCTGTGCCTGTGGAGTATGCATGGTTTCAGCCGACTGTATCGATAACCCGGTCATGCCCGCCAGCCGCTATGAGCAGCTGGTGCAATCAGTGGTGGATTACGCCATCTACATGCTCGACCCCACCGGCCATGTGGTGTCCTGGAATGCCGGCGCCCAGCGGATCAAGGGTTACCGCGCCGAAGAAGTCATAGGCCGGCATTTCTCGTTGTTCTTCACGCCTCAGGATTGTACCGAAGGGCGCCCGGAGCGCCTGCTGAAAATGGCCCTGGAGCAGGGCGTGGCGCAGGACGAGGGCTGGCGCGTGCGCAAGGATGGCACGCAATTCTGGGCCTTGGCTGCGCTCGATGTGATCCGCGATGAGCAGGGGCAGATCATCGGCCTGGCCAAGGTCACCCGTGATATCACCGACCGGCGCGAATCGGCGCTGCAGCTCGACGCCGTGCGGGCCCAGTTGTTCCAGGCGCAGAAGCTCGAAGCGCTGGGCCAGCTGACTGGCGGCCTGGCGCACGACTTCAACAATCTGCTGACCATCATCATCAGCTCGGCGCGCCTGGCCCAGGCCAGCCAGGATCCGGCGCGGGTGCAACGCATGCTCGAACATATCCTCGATGCCGGGCAGCGCGGCACCGAGCTGACCCAGCAGCTGCTCAGTTTCGCCCGCCACCGGCAACTCGATGTGTCACTGATCGCCCCGGCCAAGCTGCTGGATTCCACGCGTGGCCTGCTGGAGCATGCGCTGCCGCGTGAGATCGTGTTGCAGGAATACCTGCAGCCCGGCCTGCCGCTGATCGAGGTGGATGCCGGCCAGCTGCAGATGGTGCTGCTCAATCTGCTGTTCAATGCACGCGATGCGATCGGCGAGCGGGGCACGATCGACCTGGCGGTGCTCACGGTCGAACTGGCGGGGGAAGTCGAAGGGCTGCATGGCACCTTCGTGTGCTTCGAAGTGAATGACACGGGTGAGGGTATCGACCCGCTGGTGTTGCCGCGTATCTTCGAGCCGTTCTTCACCACCAAGGCTTTCGGCAAGGGCACCGGCCTTGGCCTCAGCCAGGTCTACGGTTTTGCCAAGCAGAGCAATGGCGCCATCCGTGTCGACAGCACGCTCGGCAAGGGCACGTGCATGCGCCTGTATCTGCCGGCCTATCAGCCCGATGCGCGGGCACAATCCGACAGGTAGCCACCATGGTTCAAGCACTCAAACGGCTGGTCACGGGGATCGAAGGGCTCGATGCCTTGCTCAAGGGCGGCCTGGTTGCGGGCGCTTCATACATCGTTCAAGGCCCGCCCGGTGCGGGCAAGACCATCCTGGCCAACCAGTTGGCCTGCGGCCACGTACGGGGCGGCGGCAAGGTGCTGGTGGCGACGTTGCTCAGCGAGTCCCATGAGCGCTTGTTCCAGTACCTGGCGACGCTCGAATTCTTCGACCCGGGCATGGTGGGTGACCAGATCCAGTACGTCAGTGCCTTCGACGCCCTCGAACAGGAGGGGCTCGATGCGGTGGTCCGGTTGCTGCGCCAGGAAATCGGCAAGCAGCAGGCGAGCCTGCTGATCGTTGATGGCGTGCTCAATGCCCGGGTGCGTGCGGAAACGGCGCTGGATACCAAGAAGTTCGTCTCGGAGCTGCAAGGGCACGCGGCCTTCGCCGGCTGTACCGTGTTGCTGCTGACCAGTGCCCGGCTGGATGACAACAGCCCGGAACACACCATGGTCGATGGCGTGATCGAGTTGGGCGAGCAATTGGTCGGTAGCCGCGCCGTGCGCCACGTGCAGTTGCGCAAGACGCGGGGCAGCGGGGCGTTGTCCGGGCGCCACGAGTGCCTGATCGATGAAGCCGGGATGCACTTCTACCCGCGCCTGGAATCGCTTTACAGCCACCCCAGCCAGCTGGGCTCTGCCTCCTTGAGCCGGGTGTCCACAGGTGTCGAGACGTTGGACGAAATGCTGGGCGGGGGGCTGACGCTGGGCTCGGTCAGCCTGCTGATGGGCCCCTCGGGGATTGGCAAAACCTCGATTGGCCTGGCTTTTCTGGCCGCAGGCAGCGTGGAGCAGCCGGCACTGCACTTCGGTTTTTACGAAACGCCTGCCCGCCTACGCCTGAAGGCTGCGGCGCTGGGCTACGACTTTGCCGCCCTCGAGCGTTCCGGCGCCTTGCACCTGAGCTGGCAACCGACCACCGAAGGCCTGCTTGACCAGGTCGGGGCTCGTCTGCTCAAGCAGGTCGAGCAGCACGGCAGCAAGCGTGTGTTGATCGACAGCCTGGGCGCGTTCAGCCGCCTGGCGGTCGACCCGGCGCGGCTCAACGCGTTCTTCCGGGCTTTGGCGGGTGAGTTGCGGGCGCGGGATGTCAGCGTCATGCTGACCTGGGAGATGCGTGATATTTTCGGTTCGGAAATCACCGCCCCGGCGCCGGACCTGTCGAGCATCGTCGACAACCTGATGCTGATGCGCTTCGTCGAGCTGGAGTCCCGGCTGCGTCGCATGCTGTCGATCTTGAAGGTGCGCGACAGCCACCACGATCCGGCGCTGCACGAACTGCGCATCGGCCCGCAAGGTGTCAATCTGCGCAAGGCGTTCGAAGGTGCCACAGGCGTGCTTTCGGGTACGCCGGTCGCGCAAGGGGCTGGCTGACGGAGCCTGCCGATGAACACCATCCTGATCGTCGATGACGAGTACCTGATCGCCGATATCCTCGGCTTTGCCCTGGAGGATGAAGGTTTTTTGGTGGAAAAGGCGAGCAATGGGCGCAAGGCGCTGGAGGCGTTACAGGAAAAGCGCGTGGAGCTGGTGATCACCGACTACATGATGCCAGTGCTCGACGGCGGGGAACTGGCGCGGGCCATCCGCGACGAACTGGGGCTCAATGACTTGCCGGTGATTCTCATGAGCAGCGCACAGGCCAGCAAGGCCGACCCAAGGCTGTTCGCTGCGGTCTTCGACAAGCCGTTCGACATGGACAAGATGATCGCCAAGGTGCGCGAGCTGCTCGGCACCTGAGGTTCAGGTTGTGGCTTGTGCCAGTCGGTCAAGCGCGTCCGTGCGGCTTGAAACGAGGCTCGGGTCAGTGTTGGTCGTCGTGCTTTTCCGGAGCCGGGCTGCCGGCCTGGATGCGCTTGAAGATCTCTTCCCGGTGCACCTGGACATCTTTTGGTGCATCGATGCCAATCCTCACCTGCATCCCTTTAACGCCCAGAATGGTGACTTTGATGTCATCGTTGATGACGATACTTTCGCCAACCTTACGGGTGAGTATCAGCATGTAGTTCTCCTTGGTAATGTCGAAATCCGTCGGGCCATTGGACCGCAACGGTGGGAGCTGGTCCCTCTTCCTTCTCATTAAAGACGCTTTCGGCGGATAGTAATTCCCCGGAAGACAAATTCTGTTGCGTGTCTTTAGTTGCAGGTGCCGAAGAAAATGCTGCAAGGCAGGTCGACGAGGTGCTCGACGGCAAGAATAGGGGGGTTCGCGCTTTATGGGAAATTTCTCTGCATGATGGGCTGGATAGATCGGCTCAATCATCGTCTTTTGTCTCCAGTGCCTGAAGAAACAGCAGCAAGGCCACTTCTTCTGCATCCAGCCCCTTGCGCACGCGGCGCTCAGGCAGGTCGGCGAGGCGCCCGAGGGCGTAGTGTTCGAGTACGGCCGGGTGGATATAGCAGCGCCTGCACACTGCTGGGGTATTGCCCAGGCGTGCGGCCACCTGCTTGACGATGGCCGCGACCTGGCGCTTGGCTTCACTCTCCGGCTCCCAAGCCAATGGCCGCAGCAGGCTCAGCGCCAGGCTGCTGCCGGCCCAGGTGCGGTAGTCCTTGGCGGTGAAGTCGGCGCCAGTGAGCTGCTGCAGAAACTGGTTGACCTCGCTGGAGCCGATACTGTGCCGCTGGCCGTTCTCGTCCAGATACTGGAACAGCGCCTGCCCGGGCAGTTCCATGCAGCGCTTGAGCAGGTTGGCCAGGCGCCGGTCGCGCAGCGTGACATTGTGCTCGACACCACGCTTGCCGCGGAACTGGAAGCGTACGGTGCTGCCCTGCACCTGAACGTGGCGATTGCGCAGGGTGGTCAGGCCGTAGGACTGGTTGTCGCGCAGGTAGCGCTCGTTGCCGATGCGGATCAGCGTGTGATCGAGCAGGCTCACCACCAGCGCCATGACCTTTTCCCGGTGCAGGCCCGGCCGGGCCAGGTGCGTTTCCAGTTGTGCGCGCAGTTTCGGCAGGGCCTGGGCAAAGGCCAGCATGCGCCCGTACTTGTGCTGGTCGCGCATTTCGCGCCACTGGGCGTGGTAGCGGTACTGCTTGCGGCCGCGGGCATCGCGGCCGGTGGCCTGCAGGTGACCTTGCGGGTCGGCGCAGATCCATACATCGGTGTAGGCCGGTGGGATCACCAGGGCGGCGATGCGCGCCAGGGTTTGTTCGTCGCGGATGCGCTGCCCCTGTGCATCGAGGTAAATGAAACGGTCGCGCCAGCGGCGCCGGGTCAGGCCCGGCTGGCTGTCGTCGACATAATGCAGGTTGGCTGGCAGGGGGCAGTCGAGCATCGGCGGCGGGCCTCGATCAGGTCACTGATCAATGGACAACGGCCGCTTCGATGATGCTCAACCCAGCAGTGCCACCGACTTGATCTGCGCGAACAGCGCCTGGCCGGTATGCAGGCCGAGCTGGTCCGCCGAGAACCGGGTGATGCGCGCCAGCAAGGCGTTGCCGCCGGCGTCCAGGCTCACCAGCACATGCGCCGGGTTGTCTGCCGGGCGCGTTTCGCGCACCCGCACCGCTAGCCGGTTGAGAATGCTCGAGGTGCCGTCGGCGCGCAGTGCCAAGCTCACGTCCCTGGCCTGGACCTTGATCCGCAACGTGCTGCCCATGCTGTGCGCCGGGTGGGCGATACGCAGCAGCGGCGCTTCATGGCCGGGCAGGCGCAGGTCGAGCAGGCCGTAGTGCGGATCGTGGCCGACCACGATGCCCTCGAAGACCACCCCGGCATCCTCGCCTTGGGCCAGTGACAAGTCGAGGCGGGCCAAGGTCTCGCCGATCGGCCCGCTGGCCATGGCCCGGCCTTGTTCCAGCAGCACCAGGTGGTCGGCCAGGCGCGCCACTTCGTCCTGGGCATGACTGACGTACACCAGCGGGATGTCCAGCTCGTCGTGCAGGCGTTCCAGGTACGGCAGGATCTCACGCTTGCGTGGCCCGTCGAGTGCGGCCAGCGGTTCGTCCATCAACAGCAGCCGCGGGCTGCTGAGCAGGGCGCGGGCAATGCCGACCCGTTGCGCCTCGCCACCTGACAAGGTGGCCGGTTTGCGTTCGAGCAGGTGGCCAATGCCCAGCAACTCGCGGGCCTGTTCCAGGCTGACCCTGCGTTCGGCAGGGGCGATGCGCCGCCAGCCGAATTCCAGGTTACCGCGCACCGACAGATGCGGGAACAGGCTGGCCTCCTGGAACACATAGCCCACCGGGCGCAGGTGCGCAGCCAAAAAGTAGTTGCGGCTACTGTCTTCCCATACCTCGCCGTTGACCTCGATGTAGGCACTGGCTGCCCGCTCGAGCCCGGCCAGGCAGCGCAGGCATGATGTCTTGCCTGAGCCCGAGTGGCCGAACAGCGCGCTGATGCCGCGACCGGGCAGGTTCAGGTCGACGTCCAGGGTGAAGTCGTCACGCGCCAGCTTCAGCCGCGCCACAATCGATCCGCTCATTTCAGCTCCAGCCAGCCTTGCTACGGCGCCCGGTGTAGAGCAGGAGCAGTACCAGGAACGAGAACACCAGCATGGCACCGGCCAGCCAGTGGGCTTGCGAATATTCCATGGCCTCGACGTGATCGAATATCTGCACCGACACCACGCGGGTCTTGTCAGGGATGTTGCCACCGATCATCAGCACCACGCCGAACTCGCCCACGGTATGGGCAAAGCCGAGGATGCTGGCGGTGATGAAGCCGGGACGGGCCAGCGGCAGCACCACATGGACAAAGGTGTCCCAAGGGCTGGCGCGCAGGGTCGCGGCCACTTCCAGCGGGCGCTGGCCGATGGCGCCGAAGGCATTTTGCAGCGGCTGCACCACGAAAGGCATGGAGTACACCGTCGAGCCGATCACCAGGCCGCTGAAGCTGAACACCACGGTACCCAGGCCCAATGCCTGGGTAGCCTGGCCGAGCCAGCCATGCGGGCCGAGGGCGATCAGCAAGTAGAAGCCGATGACCGTTGGCGGCAGCACCAGGGGAAGTGCCACCACCGCGCCCACCGGCCCGCGCAGCCACGAGCGCGTGCGCGCCAGCCACCAGGCGATGGGCGTCCCAACGATCAGCAGGATCAGCGTGGTCAGGCTGGCCAGTTTGAGGGTCAGCCAGACCGCGCCGAAGTCACTGGCGTCCAGCGGCATCAGATTTCATAACCGTAGGACTTGATCACCGCAGCGGCTTTCGGGCCTTTCAGGTAGTCGACCAGGGCTTTGGCAGCCGGGTTGTCCTTGCCTTTGTTGAGGATGACCGCGTCCTGCAGGATCGGCTCGTGCAGGTTGGCCGGGACGATCCAGGCCGAACCGCTTGCGACCTTGCCGTCCTTGTAGATCTGCGACAGGGCGACGAAGCCCAGTTCGGCGTTGCCGGTGGAGACGAACTGGTAGGCCTGGGTGATGTTCTGGCCTTCGACGATCTTGGCCTTGGTGGCCTCGGTCAACTTCAGCTTGTCCAGCACCTGAGTGGCAGCCAGGCCGTAAGGGGCGGCTTTCGGGTTGGCGATGGACAGGTGCTGGAACTGGTTGTTCTTCAGTACCTCACCCTTGTCATCCACGTAGCCCGGCTTGGCCGACCACAGGGCCAGGGTGCCGGTGGCGTAGGTGAAGCGCGAGCCCGGGATGATTTGCTGCTCTTCTTCCAGCTTCTTCGGGGTGCTGTCATCGGCCGCGAGGAATACTTCGAATGGCGCGCCGTTCTTGATCTGCGCATAGAACTGGCCGGTGGCGCCATAGGCGGCGACCAGCGTGTGGCCGGTGTCTTTTTCGAAGTCCTTGGCGATGGCCTGGATCGGCGCGGTGAAGTTCGCCGCGACAGCTACCTGCACCTCGTCGGCCCAGGCGCTGTTGAGTGTGACCAGGCTGGCCAGGCTGGCCAGGCTGGTGGCGGCCAAGTGGGACAGGCGGATACGCATGAAGACATTTCCTTGGAGTGGTTATCGTTATGGTGTGAACTATATAGCGATAGGCCATTTGCCGGGAAGGGGCTGGAAGGCGGGTTATAGCCTGGGAGAATTTTGGTTGATAGTGCCGGCCTCTTCGCGGGCACGCCCGCACAGGATCATCACAGGCCTCAAGGCCTGCACTGTACCTGTGGGGGGCATGCCCGCGAAGAAGCAGGCACTGATTCACCATCCTATTGCTTGATCTGCGCCAACGCCTTTGCGGCAATCTCCCGAGTCAACTGCTCCGCCGGCATGTGCCTGCCCAGGCGTAACGCCTGCCCTGACCACAGGTTGCTGAAATCGCTGTTGCCTTGCGCATCGGTAATCGCCCGCAGTGGCATCAATGCACCACCGGCCAGCGGGAAGCGCGGCGCCAGTTCGCTCATCGGCCCCAGCTCTCGCATGATGCGGTTGTTGATGCCACGTGCCGGGCGCCCGGTGAACAGGTTGGTCAACGCGGTGTCGCTGGCCGCTGCGCTGTCCAGTGCGCGGCGGTGGGCAGGGGAGACCTTGGCCTCCGGGCAGAACAGGTAGGCGGTGCCGATCTGCACCGCGCTGGCGCCCAAGGCCAGGGCTGCCAGCAGGCCGCGGTGGTCGCCAATGCCGCCGGCAGCGATCACCGGCAGGCGCACGGCATCGGCAATCTGCGGCACCAGGGCGAAGGTGCCGATCTGGCTGGTGATATCGTCGCTGAGGAACATGCCGCGATGGCCGCCGGCTTCATAGCCCATGGCGATGATCGCATCGCAGCCATTGGCTTCGAGCCACTGCGCTTCTTCCACCGTGGTGGCGCTGGACAGCACCTTGGCACCCGTGGCTTTGACCCGCTGCAGCAGTGCCGAGTGCGGCAAGCCGAAGTGGAAACTCACCACCTCCGGGCGCAGTTGCTCGACCAGCAGGCAGCTCTGTTCATCAAAGGGGGCGCGATTGGAAACGGGCGTAGGTGCATCGAAATCGGCACCGACTTCGCTGTAGTACGCTTTCAGGGCCTGTTTCCAGCGGGCGTCGCGCTCGGGGTCCGGCGCTGGCGGCTGGTGGCAGAAGAAGTTCAGGTTCAGCGGCTGCCCAGGGCAGGCCGTGCGGAAGGCCTCGATCTCGCTACGCACCTGCTCGCCCGTGAGCATGGCGCAGGGCAGGGCACCGAGGCCACCCGCCCGGGCCACGGCAATGGCCATGGCCGAACCCGTGGCACCGGCCATTGGCGCTTGAAGAATGGGCAACCCGATGCCCAGCAGATCGAGGATACGACGGTCGGGCCAGTTGCTCATGCGCTTCTCCTTGTTGCCGCTGCCTTACAGTGCTTTGCTCACCTGGATGTCGCTGATCTTTTCGGCGTCTTCGCCGTGGATCTTGCGCAGGGCTTGCATGGCCTGTTCGTGCGAGGCGTCGGCCATTACCGCGAAGTCCCAGCGGCGCTGGCCGTCGAGCTTGTACTTGATGACGTATTTGATGTTCTGGGTCATGGTGGGCCTTATCCGAGTTTCGACGACGAGCGGCGGATGATCTTGATCTTGTGGGTCAGGGTCGGCTTGCGCGTGACCGAGATCGGCCGGGTGGTCACCGTATCGATGGTGATGTTCCAGAAACCGGTGCTGGGCACGGTGATCTTGGCCGGGAAGCGATCGAAGTGGCCACCATGGTAGGTGTGCCGGCCGCCGTTCTTGAAGCTGCGGAAGTTGGCGTCGTTCATCAGGCGGATGTTGCAGCGCTGGGAGCACTCGATGACGACGATGTCGTCCTCGTTCAGGTGCTCGCGCTGGTGTACGAATTTCATGTGGTGCTCCGCAAGGATTGGTTCAGCAAAGGCGAAAGATACCACGATGTCGGCTTGCGCTGCCGCGCCTGATGGCAGCTGGCGGATAAAACGGCCAAAGCGGGGAGCAAAACTGCCTCGCTGTTGTCCTACGCTCTCTTGTCATTCGAGGTGCGGCAAATGAAGTGGATGGTGGCGGCGTTTTTTCTGGCGCTGGGAGGGTGTGTCAGTGTGTCGGAACTTGAGCAATCCCATGAAACCATGGATGTGATGTCCGGCAAGACGCCGCGCGAATATGCCGATTGCATCAAGGCGCACCTGGCCAAGAGCCGTGACCCTCTGGTAGAGGAGCAGCGCGACGACGGCCTGCGTCTGATCGTGCCGCAAAAGCTTACGGCAGGTTCCGGGCCGGCAGCGTTGCTCGACATCCACAAGCGGGGCAGCGGCAGCAGCATCAAGCTGCATGAACGCCTGAACAACTTCCCGCTGCGCCCGGGTGATGTACGCGAGGCAACGACCGAGTGCATCTCGGGGAGTTGATCTGGCTCAACGGATCGGCGCTTAGCAGGCCAATTGCCAGCCGGTGATCGGCTGGGGCGTTGTTGCGAATTCCCTTACAGGGCTAGTATCCATTTGCTTATGTTTTTTAAGCCTAAGCTTATAACAAAAGAAATGGAGATTCGTGATGACACCGTTGAGTCGCGTCGTGATCGGCAGCCTGCTGATCCTGACCTGGCCCGCGGCGCATGCCGCCGATGGCCAGAAAGTCTTTACCCAGGGCGGGGCCAACCCCGCCGCCATGGCCTGCCTGGGCTGCCATGGGCCGGACGGCAAGGGCATGGCCGCCGCAGGGTTCCCCCGCCTGGCTGGCCTGCCGGCCGGTTACCTGAGCAAACAGCTGCACGACTGGCGCAGTGGCAGCCGCCATCAGCCGGTCATGGCGCCGTTGGCCAAAGCCCTGAGCATCGATGAGATCGAGGCCGTCAGCCAGTACCTGGCCGCGCTGCCGAGTGATCCTGCCCCGGACTGGCGTCGCCAGCAGATCGCGACCAACCCCACTGAACGCCTGGCCCTCTACGGCGACTGGAGCCGGCAGATACCCGGCTGCGTGCAGTGCCATGGCCCAGGCGGCAGCGGGGTTGGCGAGCATTTCCCGCCGCTGGCTGGGCAGCCTGCGGCGTACCTGATGGCGCAGCTCAACGGTTGGCGCGACGGCAGCCGTAGCAATGACTCCAATCAGCTGATGGCAGGCGTGGCCAAGGCCATGACCGACGCCGAGGTCAAGGCAATTGCCGAGTACTTCGCCCACCCCGCCAGCCCGGAGGCCAAGCCATGAAAACCCTGTTGCCAACCTTACTGCTGCTGGCCACGGGCAGTGCCTTTGCCAGCCAGGCCCCCATCGCCATGGAAGACCAGTCGCAGCTGAAAGTCCCCGATGCCCAGGCGGCGCCACGGTTCGCACCGCCCGCCGAAGGCGCGCTGCCCGACAATGCCTTTGGCAAGATGGTCCGTGAGGGGCACGCGCTGTTCGTCGACACCCGCCGGTTGATGCCCGAGGCGGTGGGCAATGGCATGAACTGCAGCAACTGCCACCTCGATCAGGGCCGCCTGGCGCATTCCGCGCCGTTGTGGGGCGCTTACCCGATGTACCCGGCCTACCGCAAGAAGAACGACAAGGTGAACACCTTCGCCGAGCGTATCCAGGGCTGCTTCCAGTTCAGCATGAACGGCAAGCCGCCGGCAGCTGACAGCCCGCAGATGACGGCGCTGGCTGTGTATTCATACTGGCTTTCGACCAAGGCGCCCACCGGCGTGGAAATCGCCGGTCGCGGTTACCCCGAGGTGCCACAGCCAAAAGGTGGCTACGACTTCAAGCGCGGCCAGCAGGTCTACCGTGATCAGTGCGCTATCTGTCACGGTGACAACGGCGAGGGGCAGAAGGTCGCCGGTGACTATGTGATGCCACCGCTCTGGGGCAAGGACTCCTACAACTGGGGCGCCGGCATGCACCGGATCAATACCGCAGCCTCGTTCATCAAGTACAACATGCCACTGGGTAAGCCGGGCAGCCTGAGCGATCAGCAGGCGTGGGATGTGGCTGCCTGGGTCAACCGCCACGAGCGCCCCCAGGACCCTCGCCTGGTGGAGGGTTCCGTCGAAAAGACCCGGCTGAAGTTCCATGCCAACGACGGCGTCAACCTCTATGGCCAGCAGGTCGACGGGGTGCTGATCGGGCAGGGCACAGGTAGCTGAGCGGGCGTCGCACCGGCCCTTTCTCGGCTGCTTACGCAAGGGCCGCGCAAGGGCCGGATGACGGGATTTTCACGAACTTTTTGGAACTATCTACACTGGGTTATCTCTATCATGGCAACGGTCGTCGCAGGCAGGGCATTGTAAGCTGCATGCCGCCTGATTAGACTGCGCCGAATTCCACAGGCTTCGCCTATGTTTAAGGATGTTTATGATCAAGAAATGCTTGTTCCCGGCAGCCGGCTACGGCACCCGCTTCCTGCCAGCTACCAAAGCCATGCCCAAGGAAATGCTGCCGGTGGTCAACAAGCCACTGATCCAGTATGGCGTTGAAGAAGCATTGGATGCTGGCCTGAACGAGATTTCCATCGTCACCGGCCGCGGCAAGCGCGCACTGGAAGACCACTTCGACATCAGCTACGAGCTGGAAAACCAGATCAAGGGCACCGACAAGGAAAAATACCTGGTCGGTATCCGTCGCCTGCTCGACGAATGCTCGTTCTCCTACACCCGCCAGACCGAAATGAAAGGCCTGGGCCACGCCATCCTGACCGGCCGCCCGCTTATCGGTGACGAACCGTTCGCCGTGGTTCTGGCGGATGACCTGTGCGTCAACCTGGAAGGCGAAGGCGTGCTCGCGCAGATGGTCGCGCTGTACAAGAAGTACCGCTGCTCGATCGTTGCCATCCAGGAAGTCGATCCGCAGGAAACCAACAAGTACGGCGTCATCGCCGGTGAAGAAATCAAGGACGGCATTTTCCGCGTCGACTCCATGGTCGAGAAGCCAAAGCCGGAAGACGCCCCGTCCAACCTGGCGATCATCGGTCGCTACATCCTGACCCCGGACATCTTCGAGAAAATCGAACAGACCGAGCCAGGCAAAGGTGGCGAGATCCAGATCACCGACGCGCTGATGAAACAGGCCGCCGAAGGCAACGTGATTGCCTACAAGTTCAAGGGCAAGCGTTTCGACTGCGGTGGCGCCGAAGGCTACATCGAGGCGACCAACTTCTGCTTCGAGAACTTCTACAAGGCCGGCAAGGCATATTGATTTAAGCCGCTGCTGGTTACTGGGGCCGCTTCGCGCCCCTTCGCGGGCTTGCCCGCTCCCACACCGATACCTGTGGGAGCGGGCAAGCCCGCGAAGGGGCGCAAAGCGGCCCCAGTGCGTTATGCTGGGCGCCTGCCTAGGAGAGTGAATACATGGCCTACGATTTTGATCTGTTCGTGATTGGCGCCGGTTCCGGCGGTGTCCGCGCAGCGCGCTTCGCTGCGGGCTTTGGTGCAAAAGTGGCAGTGGCCGAGAGCCGCTACCTCGGTGGCACCTGCGTCAACGTCGGCTGCGTGCCGAAGAAACTGCTGGTATACGGCGCCCACGTCGCCGATGAGCTGGAGCAGGCGGCCGGTTTTGGCTGGACCCTGGAAGAGGGCCATTTCGACTGGGGCACGCTGATCGCCAACAAGAACCGCGAGATCGAGCGCCTCAATGGCATCTACCGCAACCTGCTGGTGAACAGTGGCGTGACCCTGCTGCAAGGCCATGCCCGCATCACCGGTGCCAACGAGGTGGAAGTGGACGGCCAGCGGTTCAGCGCCGAGCACATCCTGATTGCCACCGGCGGCTGGCCGCAGGTGCCGGACATTCCGGGCAAGGAACTGGCCATCACCTCCAACGAGGCGTTCTACCTCAAGGAGCTGCCGCGCCGCGTGCTGGTGGTCGGCGGCGGTTATATTGCCGTCGAGTTCGCCGGCATCTTCCAGGGCCTGGGCGCCGACACCACCTTGCTCTACCGCGGTGAACTGTTCCTGCGTGGCTTCGACGGCTCGGTGCGTACCCACCTCAAGGAAGAGCTGGAAAAACGCGGCATGAACCTGCAGTTCAACGCCGACATCCAGCGCATTGACAAGCTTGAAGACGGCAGCCTGAAAGCCACCCTCAAGGACGGCCGCGAGCTAGTCACCGATTGCGTGTTCTACGCCACCGGGCGCCGCCCGATGCTCGATAACCTGGGCCTGGAGAACACCGGGGTTGAACTGGATGCCCGCGGCTTCATCCGCGTCGACGAGCAGTACCAGACCACCGCGCCGTCGATCCTCGCCATTGGCGATGTGATCGGCCGCGTGCAGCTCACCCCGGTGGCCCTGGCCGAAGGCATGGCCGTGGCCAGGCGCCTGTTCAAGCCAGAGCAGTACCGCAAGGTGGATTATCAGAACATCCCGACGGCGGTGTTCAGCCAGCCACCGATCGGCACTGTCGGCCTCACCGAGGAACAGGCACTGGCCGCCGGGCACAAGGTGCAGATCTTCGAGAGCCGCTTCCGCGCCATGAAGCTGACCCTCACCGACATCCAGGAGAAGACCCTGATGAAGCTGGTGGTCGACGCCGAGACCGACAAGGTGCTGGGCTGCCACATGGTCGGCCCGGACGCCGGCGAGATCATCCAGGGCCTGGGTATCGCCCTCAAGGCCGGAGCGACCAAGCAGTTGTTCGACGACACCATTGGCGTGCATCCGACTGCCGCTGAAGAGTTCGTCACCATGCGCACCGTCACCCGCTGACGCGGCGGGCCTCGTCACCGCCCTCCGGTGATGAGGCCTCGAATACCGCGCAATCCTTTGCTCAGCCCATTCCCTTCTATTAATTATCTGCGGTTATAGCCAAAACCAATCACAAGCATGAGCTTTGCCAATGAGCCTTTGTCGGGGCCAGCAGTTAGGATTCTTTCCATCAACTGATTCCAACCCCATGAAGGAGCGTCTCTCATGCCTATCATCAACAGCCAGGTCAAACCGTTCAACGCCACCGCCTACCACAAGGGCGAGTTCGTTCAGGTCAGCGAAGCCGACCTGAAAGGCAAGTGGTCCGTCGTGTTCTTCTACCCGGCCGACTTCACCTTCGTTTGCCCGACCGAGCTGGGTGACCTCGCCGACAACTACGCAGAGTTCCAGAAGCTGGGCGTGGAAATCTACGGCGTATCGACCGACACCCACTTCACCCACAAAGCCTGGCACGACACTTCGGAAACCATCGGCAAGATCCAGTACCCGCTGATCGGTGACCCGACCCACGTCATCTCGCGCAACTTCGACGTGCTGATCGAAGAAGCCGGCCTGGCCGATCGCGGTACTTTCGTGATCAACCCGGAAGGCCAGATCAAGATCGTCGAACTGAACGACGGTGGTGTTGGCCGCGACGCAGCCGAGCTGCTGCGCAAAGTCAAGGCTGCCCAGTACGTTGCCGCTCACCCAGGCGAAGTTTGCCCGGCCAAGTGGAAAGAAGGCGAAGCCACTCTGGCTCCGTCGCTGGACCTGGTCGGCAAGATCTAAGCCGATGTGCACGTCGCGGGCGGTAGCCAGCCGCCAAAGCTGAAACACCTACCGCCCCGTAAAAGCGCCCGGGCGACCTCGCCTGGGCGTTTTTGTATCTGAGTTTTGAAAAAAGGAATCGCCCGTATGTTGGACGCCACGCTTAAATCGCAACTGAAAACCTACCTGGAGCGGGTCACCCAGCCGATCGAGATCGTTGCCTCCCTCGACGACGGCGCGAAGTCCCGCGAACTGCACGACCTGCTGGTGGAAATCGCCGGCCTGTCGAACCTCATTACCTTCAGCGCGGACGGCAGCGATGCCCGTCGCCCTTCGTTCTCGCTGAACCGCCCGGGTGCCGACATTAGCCTGCGCTTTGCCGGCATCCCCATGGGCCACGAATTCACCTCCCTGGTGCTGGCGCTGCTGCAAGTCGGCGGCCACCCGTCCAAGGCCAGTGCCGAAGTGATCGAGCAGATCCAGGCGCTGGAAGGCGAATTCACCTTCGAAACCTACTTCTCGCTGTCGTGCCAGAACTGCCCGGACGTGGTCCAGGCGCTGAACCTGATGGCCGTGCTCAACCCCAATGTGCGCCACGTGGCCATCGACGGTGCGCTGTTCCAGGATGAAGTCGAGTCGCGCAAGATCATGGCGGTGCCGAGTATCTACCTGAACGGCCAAGTGTTCGGCCAGGGCCGCATGGGCCTCGAAGAAATCCTCGGCAAGATCGACACCAACGCCGGTGCCCGCCAGGCCGAGAAGATCAACGCCAAGGACGCCTTCGACGTGCTGGTGGTCGGCGGTGGCCCTGCGGGGGCCGCAGCGGCCATCTATGCCGCCCGTAAAGGCATCCGCACCGGTGTCGCTGCCGAGCGTTTCGGCGGCCAGGTGCTCGATACCCTGGCCATCGAAAACTTCATTTCGGTGCAGGAAACCGAAGGGCCGAAGCTGGCCACGGCGCTGGAAGAGCACGTCAAGCAGTACGACGTCGACATCATGAACCTGCAGCGCGGCGAAGCGCTGATCCCGGCCAGCGACGGCGGCCTGCACGAAGTGCGCCTGGCCGGCGGTGCCTCGCTCAAGGCCAGGACGGTGATCCTCGCCACGGGCGCCCGCTGGCGCGAAATGAACGTGCCGGGCGAGCAGGAATACCGCGCCCGCGGCGTGGCCTACTGCCCGCACTGCGACGGCCCGCTGTTCAAGGGCAAGCGCGTGGCGGTGATCGGTGGCGGCAACTCTGGCGTGGAGGCGGCCATCGACCTGGCCGGTATCGTCGCCCAGGTGACGCTGATCGAGTTCGACAGCCAGCTGCGTGCTGATGCTGTGCTGCAGCGCAAGCTGCACAGCCTGCCGAACGTCAAGGTGATCACCAGCGCGCTGACCACCGAAGTGGTTGGCAATGGCGAAAAAGTGACGGGTTTGCGTTACAAGGACCGCAATACCGATGAGCTGCATGACCTGGCGCTGGAAGGCATCTTCGTGCAGATCGGCCTGCTGCCGAACACCGATTGGCTCAAAGGCACGGTCGAGCTGTCGCCACGCGGCGAGATCATCGTCGACGCCAAGGGCCAGACCAGCGTGCCGGGTGTATTTGCCGCAGGTGACGTGACCACCGTGCCGTACAAGCAGATCGTCATCGCGGTGGGCGAGGGCGCCAAGGCATCGCTGGCGGCGTTCGATCACCTGATCCGCACTTCGGCACCGGCGTAAGCCTGCACTGGCCTCTTCGCGGCTAAAGCCGCTCTCACAGGGAAATCACTGCCCATCAGGCCTGTGGTTGACCTGTGGGAGCGGCTTTAGCCGCGAAAGGGCCGACACTGACAAAGCAAAACCTGAGGGTGTCTATGCTTACCGCAGACACCCTCAGGAGCTTCACCATGACCCTGATCAGCCGCGAACCCTGGTGGCTAGTCCCCCCCAAGCCAGGGCAGAAAGAGCAGGACCTGCACTGGGGCTACCTCGAAATCTACGCAGACGGCCGCACCGTGTTCGTCGACCAGCGCCCCAGTGACCGGGAACTGGCCGAACGCAAAAGCTGCCGCAACTTCCCCGACCCTGAACCCTAGGCGGCTCAGCCTTCCAGCTCGGCCAGTCGTGCTTCCAGCGCCGCGATCCTTGCTTCCAGGGCTTCAATACGCTCTTCCGACACGCTGCTGCCACTGCTGCGAGCGCCACCGTCTTGCTGGCGCGCTGCCAGAATCGCCTCGATTTCTGCCGGGTCACCCAGGGCATGGGTATAGCGGTCTTCCCGCTGCCCGGCCTGGCGTGGCAGGTGCAAGGCCAGGTCACGTGAAATCAGGCGCTCCAGTTGGTGCTGGATCTGCTCGGTGTCGTCGAAGTCGTGCAGGCGGTTGCTGCGGGTCAGCAGTTCGTTGAGGGTCTGCGGCCCCCGCAGGAACATCAGGCCCATCAGCACCAGTTGCGCCGGTACCAGTTCCAGGGCCTTGTCCAGCCGATGTTCCCAGCGGTCGGCGCGGCTGCCCATCTGCAGGCGTGCCATGCCCTGGCCCTCGAGGGCGCGCAGGGCCTGGCCGACTTGGCCCGGGGTCAGGTTCATGACCGGTTCCCGGCTGGTTTTCTGGTTGCAGGCCAGGACCAGGGCGTTAAGGGTCAGCGGGTAGCTTTCCGGGCTGGTGGCCTGCTTCTCGATGAGCGCGCCGAGAATGCGGATCTCGATGCTGCTGAGGCGGCCTTCGCCTGCGGTTTCGTGTTCTGACATGGCCCTGTCTCATTGCTGGGGAAAGGCCACTAGCGTAGGTAAAGCCGGGGTGTAAGGCAATTGGGACCGCTTTGCGGCCCCGGCAATCTCAAATGCTGCGCCGTTCTTCTGCCTGGCAAGCCGCTGCAGTGAACAACACATCGGTCGACGAATTCAGCGCCGTCTCCGCCGAATCCTGCAGCACGCCAATGATGAAGCCCACCGCTACCACCTGCATGGCAATCTCGCTGGGGATGCCGAACAGGCTGCACGCCAGCGGAATCAGCAGCAGCGAACCACCCGCGACCCCAGAGGCACCGCAGGCGCAGATTGCCGCCACCAGGCTCAGCAGCACCGCCGTCGGCAAGTCGACCGGAATCCCCAGGGTATGCACGGCCGCCAGGGTCAGCACGGTGATGGTGATTGCCGCGCCTGCCATGTTGATGGTCGCCCCCAGCGGGATCGAAACCGAGTAGGTGTCCTCATGCAGCCCCAGGCGCTCCGACAGCGCCAGATTGACCGGGATGTTGGCTGCCGAACTGCGGGTGAAGAACGCTGTAATGCCGCTTTCGCGCAGGCACAGCAAGGTCAGCGGGTAAGGATTGCGGCGGATTTTCCAGAACACGATCAGCGGGTTCATCACCAGCGCCACGAACAGCATGCAGCCGATCAGCACACCCAGCAGGTGCAGGTAGCCGAGCAGGGCGCCCAGGCCAGACTGGGCCAGGGTCGAGCTGACCAGCCCGAAGATACCCAGCGGGGCGAAGCGGATCACCACGCGCACGATCAAGGTCACGCCGTTGGACAGGTCCTCGACCACGGTGCGGGTGGTATCGCCAGCGTGGCGCAGGGCCACGCCCAGGCCGATGGCCCAGGTCAGCACACCGATGAAGTTGGCGTTGAGCAAGGCGTTGATCGGGTTGTCGACAGCGCTCAGCAGCAGGTTCTGCAACACCTCGCTGATACCGCCCGGCGCGCTCAGGGCCACCTCGCTGGTCCTCAGGGCCAGTTGCGACGGGAACAGCATGCTGGCGACCACGGCCACCACCGCGGCCGCGAAGGTGCCCAGCAGGTACAGCCAGAGGATCGGGCGGATGTGGGTTTCCTGGCCGTGGCGGTGGTTGGCGATCGACGCCATGACCAGAATAAACACCAGCACCGGCGCAACAGCCTTCAGGGCGCTGACGAACACTTTGCCGAGAAAGCCCAGGTCACGGGCGATGGCAGGTGCCAGCAGGGCCAGGGCGATGCCGGCGACAAGGCCGATGACGATTTGGGTCACCAGGCTGGTGCGGTTTACAAGGCGAAGAACAGGCGTCATGTGCAGCGGAGTCTCGAAATCTTCAAAGGGCGCGACTCTAGCACATTCAGGCCCGGTCCTTTCGCGAGCCGCCACTACCAGTGGAACAGTTCGCGCCGTGCCCCCTCGGTAATCGCCACGATCCCCGGATGCTTGACCTTGCGCTCCACCGAAATGGCATAGAACGACTCATGCACCGCTTCGGTCTGGCCAATCAGTGCGACGTCATACTGCCGGCATACCTCCTCGGCAATCACGCTCGGCGCCACGAATATCCCGCTGCCCGACTGGCCGAATGCCTGCATCAGCGCACTGTCATCGAACTCGCCAATGATCCTGGGCTGCACCTGCTGCTCGCCCAGCCAGCGCAACAGGCGGCTGCGCACCACGGTTTCCGGCCCGGGAATCAGCAGCGGCGCATCCTGCAGGCAGGCGGGGAAGGGGCCTGCATGCCGGCTGGCCAGGGCCGGGGTGGCGAAGAAGCTCAGGCCGCACTCGCCGAGCTTCTGGCTATAACCCTTGATATCCAGGTGGCTGGGCATCGGGCTGTCGGAAATCACCAGGTCCAGGCGCTGGATCGCCAAGTCTGCCAATAGCCGTTCGAGCTTGTCTTCGCGGCAATTGATGCGCAGCACTTCATCCAGCTCCATGGTCGGGGCCAGCAGCCGGTAGACGATCGACTTCGGCACCACGTCGGCCACCCCCACGCGAAACAGGATCTGCTCCTGCGGGCCGGCCCTGAGCATGGCCTCCAGTTCCCCGCCAATCTGGAACATCTGCTCGGCATAGACCAGGGCCTGACGGCCGGTTTCGGTCAGCTCCAGTTGTCGACCGACCCGCTGGAACAGCTCCAGCCCGTAGGTCTGCTCGAACAGGCTCATCTGCCCACTGATGGTCTGCGGCGTCAGGTTCAGCTGCTCGCTGGCACGGGCGATGCTGCCAGTCTTGGCCACGGCCCAGAAGTAATGGAGCTGCCGATAGTTGAGCACGCGCGCGGGTTCCGATTCGAAAAAACCGAAGTATACACACTGGAAATACGAATTTTCCTGAACTATTGCCGTCTTTTAGAATGCGACCCCATCAGGCGCTTCGCGCCGCGGGATTTTTCAAGCGAGGAAATCATGCTGCATCTCAAATCCATTGGCACTCCGCTGGTGCTGGCCCTGGCGCTGTTCAGCCTGGCTGGTTGCGACCAGGCCGAGAAGTCTGCCCAGCAAATGCTCGACCAAGCAGCGAAGTCGGCCAAGCAGGCCATCGACGACACCAACAAGGCCGCCCAGCAGGCGTTGAGCGATGCCATCGGTCACCAGGGCCAGAAGCCCAAGGATGCCGAAAAGAAAACCCACACCCAAGAAATCTGACCCTAACCGCCGCTTCAGGATTTGAACAATGGAATACTTGCTGGAACTCGCCGCTAGCCCCACCGCCTGGGTCGCCCTGGCTACCTTGGTGGCCATGGAAGTGGTACTGGGTATCGACAACCTGATCTTCATCTCGATCCTGACCAACAAGCTGCCTGTGGAATACCGTTCCAAGGCACGCCGTATCGGTATCAGCATGGCGTTGGTCATGCGTCTGGCCCTGCTCAGCACCGTGGCCTGGATCGTGCAGTTGACCGACCCGGTGTTCGAAGTGTTCGGTAATGCCTTCTCGTGGAAGGACGTGATCCTGATCGCTGGCGGCCTGTTCCTGCTGTGGAAGGCCACCAAGGAGATCCACGAGAACGTCGACCCGCACGGCGCCAAGGAAGAGGCCAAGGTGTCTTCCACGGTCACCCTGGGCTTTGCCGCGGCGATCTTCCAGATCCTGTTGCTGGACATTGTCTTCTCGGTCGACAGCATCATCACCGCCGTGGGCATGACCGAGCACCTGCCGATCATGATCATTGCCGTGATCACCGCAGTCATCGTCATGATGGTGGCCGCCGACCCGCTGGCCAACTTCATCAACGACAACCCGACGGTGGTCATGCTGGCGCTGGGCTTCCTGATCATGATCGGCATGACGCTGATCGCCGAAGGTTTTGGCGCCCATGTACCGAAAGGCTATGTGTACGCGGCGATGGCCTTCTCGACGGTGATCGAAATCCTCAACATCCTGGCTCGCCGAGCGCGGCTCAAGCGTGAAGCCGCCGAAGGCTGATACAACACAACGGGGCGCCTGGCGCCCCGTTTGCATTCAGGTGAAGTAGCCTCAGTGCGCCCTGGCATGCCGCCGCGCCCTGCGCACAGGTTGCGCCTTGGCCGTGGCCTGCGGTGGCAGGTGGTGATGCGGGGAATGACGCCGCACGATACGCAGAACACCCCACAGCATGGCGGCCGCGACGCTCAGCCACATACTCACCAGCATGAGGATTGCCATGGTCAGGCTCATGTGTGCCTCCTTCTCTTGGGCCAACCTGCGGTTTGCCCTCCAGACACAGCTTTAGTCTAGCTGCCCGGCCGTGACGTTCCATTGACCAAAGGTCGATGGCTCAAGCCGATTGGTTCCGCTCTCTTGTCGGACTATACCCGCGCAACGCGGCGCCCTATGATCGGTGGCCAGAGCCGGGCGCTGCCTGCCTGGCACCGAAACAAGCGAGTGTCCATGGAGCAACATTCCTGCAAGCGCTGGGCAACCGTCCCGCGTCGACTGTTGGCCGCCTGCCTGGTGGCCGCGACCTTGGGCGGCTGCGCCAGTGCACCGCCCGCAAGCCTCAAGGGCATGCCGCAGCGGGTCGAGATCAGTAGCGTGCCGTTCTACCGCGGCAATGCCAACCACAGTGGCTCGATGGCCTTGGCCGCGCTGCTCTCCCAGCAAGGTGCGCCGATCACCCCGGGGCTGCTGGACAAACCGCTGAACCTGCCCAAGGGGGCCGATGCGCTGGAAACGAGCATCCCGCGGGTCGCCCGCGAGTACGGCATGCTGGTGTACCCGCTGGACAAGCAACTGGATGCCCTGCTGACCCAGGTGGCCGCTGGCAATCCGGTATTGCTGCGTTACCGAGAAGGTTCGGCGTGGTGGAGCGAGCCGCGTTACGCGGTGCTGATCGGCTATGACAGCTTCAAGAAGCGCGTATTGCTGCGCTCGGGGATGCATCGGCGCCAGTTGATGGCGTTCGATGACTTTGCTTCGGCGTGGGCGAGTGAGGGAAGTTGGGCGGTGCTGGTGCAGCCACCGCGCCAGCTGCCGGCCCAGGTGGACCGTCAGCGTTGGCTGCAGGCTGCCGATGAACTGGCCCGGGCGGGCCAGGAAGTGGCGGCAAAACAGGCTGTGCGCAGCCTGAACAAATAGCGTTACCTGCTCCGGCCCTTTCGCGGGTAAACCCGCTCCCACAGGTACTGCATGAGTTTCAAACCATGTGCGGTATCTGTGGGCGGGCGTGCCCGCGAAGAGGCCAGACCTGCTTACATCATCAGAAGCCCAGACGATCGCGCAGGCTGTAGTACCAGGCACCCATGGCGCTGAACGGCACACGCAGCATCTGGCCACCCGGGAACGGGTAGTGTGGCAGGCCGGCGAAGGCGTCGAAACGTTCGGCCTGGCCGCGCAGGGCTTCGGCCAGTACCTTGCCCGCCAGGTGGGTGTAAGTCACGCCGTGGCCCGAGCAACCCTGCGAGTAGTAGATGTTGTCGCCGATACGGCCGACCTGAGGCAGGCGCGACAGAGTCAGCAGGAAGTTGCCGGTCCAGGCGTAGTCGATCTTGACGTTCTTCAGCTGTGGGAAGGCCTTGAGCATCTTCGGACGAATGATCGCTTCGATGTTGGCCGGGTCGCGTGCACCGTACACCACGCCACCGCCGAAGATCAGGCGCTTGTCGCTGGTCAGGCGGTAGTAGTCGAGCAGGTAGTTGCAGTCTTCCACGCAGTAGTCCTGCGGCAGCAGGGTGCGGGCCAGTTCTTCGCCCAGCGGCTCGGTGGTGATCACCTGGGTGCCGCACGGCATCGACTTGGCGGCCAGTTCCGGTACCAGATTGCCCAGGTAGGCGTTGCCGGCAACGATGATGAACTTGGCGCGGACCTTGCCTTGCGGGGTATGCACAACCGGGTTGGCGCCGCGCTCGATACGGATGGCCGGGGTCTGCTCGTAAATGATACCGCCCAGCGACTCGACTGCGGCGGCTTCGCCCAGGGCCAGGTTCAGCGGGTGGATGTGACCACCGCTCATGTCCAGCATGCCGCCGACATAGTTGTCGCAGGCAACCACTTCACGGATGCGCTTCTTGTCCATCAGCTCCAGCTGAGTGTGGCCGAAGCGTTCCCACAGGCGTTTTTGCGATTCCAGGTGACCCATCTGCTTGGCGGTCAGCGCGGCGAACACACCGCCGTCCTTCAGGTCGCACTGGATGTTGTACTTGGCCACGCGCTCACGAATGATGCGGCCGCCTTCGAAGGCCATCTTGCCGAGCAGCTGGGCTTCTTTAGGGCCGACAGTGCGTTCGATGACGTCGATGTCGCGGCTGTAGCTGTTGACGATCTGACCACCGTTGCGGCCCGATGCGCCGAAGCCGACCTTGGCTGCTTCGACGATGCTCACCTTGAAGCCGTTTTCCAGCAGGAACAGTGCGCTGGACAGGCCGGTGTAGCCAGCACCGATGATACAGATATCGGTTTCCACCTCACCCTGCAGCGCCGGACGTGGCGGCACCGGGTTGGCCGAGGCGGCGTAGTAGGACTGGGGGTAGGGGGTGTTAGCCATGCTGCAGGAACCTCGTGTTTTATATTTTTAACGAATGTACCGATGCTATCAATAATAATAAACACCCGCTAGTCGTCTGTTGAAATTCCTTTACGGGCCTGCGGCTCGCCGTTCTCTATAAACAGTTTAAGATTCAGTGAGTTAGCGCGAAAAAAAGTGTTGACAGGGTTTTTGGATTGCGTAGAATGCGCACCACACGACAGGCACATAGCTCAGTTGGTTAGAGCACCACCTTGACATGGTGGGGGTCGTTGGTTCGAGTCCAATTGTGCCTACCAAACAAAGTCCCGCGCTGCGGGCAGCGAGAAGGGCGACCCGCAGGGGTCGCCCTTTTTGCATTATGGGCCTATTCGGCGTGGCGCTTGCCAGCGCCTGCGGCGTTCTGAAAGTTTTTGATTTTTTTGAAAAAAACGCTTTACAGGCGCGCAATCGATCACTAATATGCGCACCACACGACAGGCACATAGCTCAGTTGGTTAGAGCACCACCTTGACATGGTGGGGGTCGTTGGTTCGAGTCCAATTGTGCCTACCAAACAAAGTCCCGGGTTTCCGGGCATCAAGAAGGGCGTCCCGCAAGGGGCGCCCTTCTTGCATTCCATGCCCCTCTCGAAAATATCCCCCCCCTCGAAGCAGCGTGTAACCTTTGGTCGCGGGCCGTGCCCCGAGTGGCCGTGGTAGAATCCGCCCCTTCGAATCTGGAGGTACACGCGTGCGCAAACTGGCAGTGGTATTGGCAGTGCTGGCCCTGGCGGGCTGTGAGAACGAGGTCGAAGGTGTGCATAAACAGGTTGCCGAGCACCTGCACAACCCCAAGACCGCCAAGTTCGGCAACGTGCGGATCGACACCAAGGGCACCATCTGCGGCCAGGTGCGTGGCAAGGACGATGCCGGCCAGTACGAGGCCTACCGCAGCTATGTGGCGATCAAGGGCGGTGAGGGCCAATACGAAATCATCGTCGACGATGGCGGCAACAACCTTCGCATCCGTGAATACTGCGGCGGTGCCGACCTGCAACGCCGTGCCGAGGCGCTGGCCGATCAACCGGCCCCTGAGGGGTGGGATGTCGAAGTGATCCAGGGCGCCAACATGGGCGCGCTGTCCGACATGACTGCACGCCTGATCGAGAAAGGCATCCCTTCTTCGGTCGAATACCGTGATGGCAAGCCGGTGGTGCTGATGGGGCCGTTCCCGAGCAAGGCCGAAGCCGATGCGCGCAAGGCCGAGGTCATGGCCAAGCTGGGTACCGACTCGATCGTCATCCAGCATGGTGCGCAGCGTTAACTGTAATCTGTAGTCTTACCCGGCTATGCTTGCCCTGAGACTAGCCAGACGGGGAGGGCCTCATGTCTACGCTGGAGCGGGCCATTGCCGTGGCCGCCAGGGCACATGAAGGGCAATACGACAAGGGTGGGGCCGCTTATATCCTCCACCCGTTGCGGGTGATGATGCGGGTCAGCACGCCAGAACAGCGCATTGTCGCGGTGCTGCATGACGTGATCGAAGACACGTCGCTGACCCTTTCCGATTTGGCCCGTGAGGGCTTCCCCCTGAAAATTCTTGCCGCCTTGCTGGCTTTGAGCCGGAACAAGGGCGAAAGCTATCAGGATTTCGTGGTGCGTCTGGGCAGTGACCCGCTGGCGCGCACCGTCAAGCTGGCCGACCTGGCCGACAACAGTGACCTGTCGCGTATTCCCGTGCCTGGCCCTGCCGACCTGGCGCGGCTGGCCCGTTACCGCGAGGCCAGTGCCTACCTGCAGGCGCTGGCCTGAGCCTCAGTCTTCCTTCGGTACGGTCCAGAAGATCTGCACGCCGCCGTCGTCGCGGTGGGCGAGGGTGACGTTGTCGTTCTCGGCAATTTCCTCGAGCAGGGTTTCCCAGTCGTCAGGCGACTCGTGTTCCAGGCGGAAGATCAGCGCGGCGCGGCTGCGCTGGGCGAGTGGATTGTTGATGATCTTCTGGATACGCAGGCCCAGTTGTTGGTAGCTGCTTGCGGTTGCTTCGGCGGTGTTGGCCACGGAGGCGGTTCCTTGTTGTGCTGTATGTGCGTACAGTATTTCAAGGCAAAGTATTTCGCAACTGCATCGGTGCTGGATTCTTCGCGAGCACGCCCGCTCCTACAGGGGTATGCGATCCCTGTGGGAGCGGGCGTGCCCGCGAAGAATCCAGCACCAGCCCGCGTCATAGCAGAATCAGTATTCCCAGAAAATCCGCTGCAGCTCCTTGCTGTCTTGGGTCTTGGTCATCGCCACCATCGCCAGGATCCGCGCTTTCTGCGGGTTCAGGTCATGGGCCACCACCCAGTCGTACTTGTCATCCGGCTGTTCGGCATTGCGCAGCACGAAGCCGCCCTGGTTGACGTGGGACGAGCGAATGATCTGCACGCCGTTCTTGTGCAGTTCCTGCAGCGCCGGCACCACCCGCGACGACACCGAGCCATTGCCGGTACCGGCATGGATGATCGCTTTCGCGCCGCTCTGCGCCAGCGCCTTGTACGCCGTGTCGGTCACGTTGCCGTAGCTGTAGGCAATGTCTACCTGCGGCAGGCTGCTGATCTGCTTGATGTCGAACTCCGACTGGGTGGTGTGGCGCTTGGCCGGCAGGCGGAACCAGTACGACTTGCCTTCCACTACCATGCCCATCGGGCCCCAGGCGCTCTTGAACGCTTCGGTCTTGATATTGACCGACTTGCTCACGTCGCGGCCGGACTGGATCTCGTCGTTCATGGTCACCAGCACGCCCTTGCCGCGCGACTGCTTGTCGCTGGCCACTGCCACGGCGTTGTACAGGTTGAGCATGCCGTCGGCGGACATTGCCGTGCCCGGGCGCATTGAGCCGACCACCACGATCGGCTTGTCGGTCTTCTCTACCAGGTTGAGGAAATAGGCCGTCTCTTCGAGGGTGTCGGTGCCGTGGGTGATGACGATGCCGTCCACGTCGCTGCTGTCGGCAAGCTCAGCGACGCGCTTGGCCAGTTTCAGCAAGTCGTCGTTGGTGATGCTTTCGGAGGCGATCTGCATCACCTGCTCGCCGCGCACATTGGCCAGGTCCGCCAGTTCCGGCACGCCGGCAATCAGCTTGTCGACGCCGAGCTTGGCGGCCTGGTAAGTGGCGCTGTTGGCAGCGCTGGCGCCGGCCCCGGCAATGGTGCCGCCGGTGGCGAGGATGACCACATTGGCCAGTTTCTGCTGGGTTTCGGCTTCTTTTGCCGAGGCCGTGGCAGGGAGGATCAGCAGCAGCGCCAGGGCGCTGGGGGCGAAAGACTTCAGTGCAGCATTCATAATTATTGTTCTCTCTCTTCCTGATGAGGTGATTGCTGTGTTGCGCAGGTAGGCAGGCAGATTCCGTACCAGCTATCCGCGGTCTCTTGTGGGAGCGGCCTTGCGTCGCGAAAGGGCCGCAAGGCGGCCCCGGCAATTTCTGCGGCGAAGCTAGAGTTCTGGGGCGGCGCTTCGCACCCCTTTCGCGACGCAAGGCCGCTCCCACAACGGCGTATTCCATTCGGAATCCCGAACAAGCATAGGAAAAGGTGTTCGGTTTTTCGGAAAAATTCCGGATAATCAGCACCGCTTGCGGCTTGCGCCCGCCAGCGAAACGGATTTGACAAAACCAGGTCTTGTTTCCATAGTTACCCAACGCAAACGTTTGCGATCCGATAAAAAACACAAGATTCGGAGTCATCTCCCATGAAGCTGCCGTTCCCCGGTCGTCTGCTGGCGCTCGCCGTCATCTCCTCGCTGTCCCTCGCCATGCCGCTGTCTGCCGCCCATGCAGAGGAAAAACCTAAGGTCGCGCTGGTCATGAAGTCGCTGGCCAACGAGTTCTTCCGCACCATGGAAGACGGCGCCAAGGACTACCAGAAAGCCCACTCCGGCGAGTTCGACCTGGTAACCAATGGCATCAAGAACGAAACCGACACGGGCGAGCAGATCAAGATCGTCGAGCAGATGATCAGCTCTGGCGTCAACGCCTTGGTCATTGCCCCGGCTGACTCCAAAGCCCTGGTGCCTGTGCTGAAAAAGGCGACGGAGGCCAAGATCGTTGTCGTCAACATCGACAACCGTCTCGATCCAGACGTGCTCAAGAGCAAAGGCATCAGCGTGCCCTTCGTCGGCCCTGACAACCGCAAAGGCGCACGTATGGTCGGCGACTACCTGGCCCAGCAGAAGCTCAAGGCCGGTGACCAGGTCGGCATCATCGAAGGCGTGCCGACCACCACCAATGCCCAGCAGCGTACCGCTGGCTTCAAGGACGCCATGGATGCCGCCGGAATGAAGATCGTCTCGGTGCAGTCCGGCAACTGGGAAATCGACAAGGGCAACGCTGTCGCCGCTTCCATGCTCAACGAATACCCCGACCTCAAGGCGCTGCTGGCCGGCAACGACAGCATGGCCCTGGGTGCGGTCTCGGCCGTGCGCGCCGCCGGCAAGACCGGCCAGGTGCAGGTGGTGGGCTACGACAACATCAACGCCATCAAGCCGATGCTCAAGGATGGCCGCGTGCTCGCCACCCTCGACCAGGCCGCCAGCCAGCAGGCGGTGTTCGGCATCCAGGCGGCGTTGAAGGTGCTCAAGGGTGAAAAGCCCGACGTGGACGCCGACAACGTCATCCAGACCCCGGTCGAACTGATCACCAAGCCCTGATCCCAGCAGGAGAGATGGCCATGCCAGCATCGGCCAATGAAGTCGTGCTTGCCGCCAGCGGCCTGGGCAAGCGCTACGCGCAGCCGGTGCTGGCCGAGGTCAGCCTGGCCCTGCGCGCTGGCGAAGTGCTGGCGCTGACCGGCGAGAACGGGGCAGGCAAGAGCACGCTGTCCAAGCTCATCTGCGGCCTGGAAACACCCAGCAGCGGGCACATGAGCTACCGCGGCCAGGCCTACGCACCGGCCAGCCGCAGCGAGGCCGAGCGCCTCGGTGTGCGCATGGTCATGCAGGAGCTCAACCTGCTGCCGACCCTGACCGTGGCGGAAAACCTGTTCCTCGACAACCTGCCCAGCCGCTTCGGCTGGATCAGCCACAAGCGCCTGCGCCAGCTGGCCACGGCTGCCATGGCCCAGGTCGGCCTGGACGCCATCGACCCGGACACCCCGGTCGGCGAGCTGGGTATTGGCCACCAGCAGATGGTCGAGATTGCCCGCAACCTGATCGGCGACTGCCATGTGCTGATCTTCGACGAGCCCACGGCGATGCTCACCGCCCGCGAGGTGGAGTTGCTGTTCACCCAGATCGAGCGCTTGCGCCAGCGCGGCGTGGCCATCGTCTACATCTCGCATCGCCTTGAAGAGTTGCAGCGCGTGGCCCAGCGCATCGTCGTGCTGCGCGACGGCCAACTGGTGTGCGACGAGCCGATCCAGCGCTACAGCAGCGCCGAACTGGTCAACCTGATGGTCGGCCGCGAACTGGGCGAGCATATCGACCTTGGCCGTCGCACGATCGGCGCACCGTTGCTCAAGGTCGACAAGCTATGCCGCGGCAACAAGGTGCGCGACGTATCGCTGCAGGTCAGGGCAGGGGAGATCTTCGGCATCTCCGGGCTGATCGGCGCCGGGCGCACCGAGCTGCTGCGGCTGATCTATGGCGCCGACCGCGCCGACAGCGGCAGCATCCAGGTCGGCCAGCCGCTCAAGGCGGTGACCATCGATTCCCCCAAGGCGGCGGTAAACGCCGGTATTGCCCTGATCACCGAGGACCGTAAAGGCGAAGGCCTGCTGCTGACGCAATCGGTCAGCGCCAACATCGCCCTCGGCAACCTGCCCGCCGTTTCCCGTGCCGGGGTGCTCGACGGCGAAGCGGAAAAGGCCCTGGCCGAGCGCCAGATCAGCGCCATGCGCATACGCAGCGCCGGCCCGGCACAGGCGGTCGGCGAGCTGTCTGGCGGTAACCAGCAGAAGGTGGTGATCGGCCGCTGGCTGGAGCGCGACTGCCAGGTGCTGCTGTTCGACGAGCCCACCCGCGGCATCGACGTCGGTGCCAAGTTCGACATCTATGGCCTGCTGGCCGAGCTGGCGCGCCAGGGCAAGGCCCTGGTGGTGGTGTCCAGCGACCTGCGCGAACTGATGCTGATCTGCGACCGCATTGCCGTGCTCTCCGCCGGCCGCCTGATCGATACCTTCGACCGCGAACACTGGAGCCAGGACCAGCTCCTGGCTGCCGCCTTCGCCGGCTACCAGAAACGTGACGCCCTGCTGCATGACGCAGCACCCAGGATGGATGCATGAAGACCACACCCCTAGACACCCCGGGCAGCGCCCCCGTGCGCCGCAGCGCCACCTACTTCGGCCTGGGCACCTACCTGGGCCTGGCCGGCGCCTTGCTGGCGATGATCGTGCTGTTCTCGTTCCTGAGCAGCCACTTCTGGTCGTACGCCACCTTCAGCACCCTGGCCAACCAGATCCCCGACCTGATGGTGCTGGCCGTGGGCATGACCTTCGTGCTGATCATCGGCGGCATCGACCTGTCGGTCGGCTCGGTACTGGCCCTGGCGGCCTCCACCGTCAGCGTGGCGATCCTCGGCTGGGGCTGGGGCGTGCTGCCCGCAGCCCTGCTCGGCATGGCTGTCGCCGCTCTGGCCGGCAGCATCACCGGTGGCGTCACCGTGGCCTGGCGCATCCCGTCGTTCATCGTCTCGCTCGGCGTACTGGAGATGGCCCGCGGCCTGGCCTACCAGTTCACCGACTCGCGCACCGCCTATATCGGCGACGCCTACGCCTGGTTCTCCAACCCGGTGGCCTTCGGCATCTCGCCGTCCTTCATCATCGCCGTGCTGGTGATCGTGCTGGCCCAGCTGCTGCTCACCCGCACGGTATTCGGCCGTTACCTGATCGGCATCGGTACCAATGAAGAGGCCGTGCGCCTGGCCGGTATCGACCCGCGCCCGTACAAGGTGCTGGTGTTCGCCCTCATGGGGCTGCTCGCCGGCCTGGCCGCGCTGTTCCAGATTTCGCGCCTGGAAGCCGCCGACCCCAATGCCGGTTCCGGCCTTGAGCTGCAGGTGATCGCCGCCGTGGTGATCGGCGGCACCAGCCTGATGGGCGGGCGCGGCTCGGTCATCAGTACCTTCATCGGCGTGCTGATCATTTCGGTACTGGCTGCAGGCCTTGCGCAGATCGGCGCATCGGAACCGACCAAACGCATCATCACCGGGGCGGTGATCGTCATCGCCGTGGTGCTCGACACTTATCGCAGCCGGCGTTCAGGCCGGCGGAACTGACAACATGGCAACCATCAAAGACGTCGCGGCCCTCGCCGGCATTTCCTACACCACCGTGTCACATGTGCTGAACAAGACCCGCCCGGTCAGCGAGCAAGTACGGCTCAAGGTCGAGGCAGCCATTCTTGAACTCGACTACGTGCCCAGCGCCGTGGCGCGTTCGCTCAAGGCGCGCAGCACGGCCACCATCGGCCTGCTGGTGCCCAACAGCGTCAACCCGTACTTCGCCGAGCTGGCCCGGGGCATCGAGGACGCCTGCGAGCGCAATGGTTATTGCGTGATCCTGTGCAACTCCGACGACAACCCGCAGAAGCAGCGCAGCTACTTGCGGGTGCTGCTGGAAAAGCGCATCGACGGCCTGGTAGTGGCGTCGGTGGGCGAAGATGCCGACCTGCTGCAGAGCCTGGCCTGTGTGCGCACGCCGATGGTCATCGTCGACCGTGAGCTGGAAGGCGTCGACGCCGACCTGGTGCGCATCGACCACGAGCAGGGTGCCTACCTGGCAACCCGTCATCTGCTGGAGCTCGGCCATCGCGACATCGCCTACATCGGCGGCCCTGCCGAAACCGGCGTTACCCAGTTGCGCCTGCGCGGCTTCCACCGGGCGATGGCCGAAGCCGAGGCCGAGGTGCTGGCTGGCCGCGTGCTGCATTGCGATTTCACCAGCCCCGGTGGCCATGTTGCCGCCGCGCAGCTGCTCGATGGCAAGCGGCCGACGGCAATTTTTGCCGGCAACGACATGATCGGTTTCGGCGTATTGCGCGCCGCAGCCGAACGCAACATCAACGTGCCGGGCGAGTTGTCGGTGATCGGCTTCGACGACATCGAGCTGAGCCGCTATGTATTCCCGCCGCTGACCACGGTCGGCCAGTCGATTCGCGAGCTTGGCGAGAGCGCAGCGGCCTTGCTGCTGTCGCGCATCGCCACGCCGCGTCGCGATGGGGCCGAGCAGCGCATTGTCTCGCCGCGCATCGTGCTGCGCGAATCCACCGGGCCGCGCCCGGACCTGTTCAATGATTACCGCTAAGGAATTGCCATGCATGCCAAGGTAGTGGTGGTCGGCAGCCTCAACATGGACCTGGTGGTCCGCGCCCAGCGGCTGCCACGCGCTGGCGAAACACTGGCCGGCGAACATTTTTTTACCGTGCCCGGTGGCAAGGGCGCCAACCAGGCAGTGGCGGTAGCGCGCTTGGGCGGCAGCGTGGCGATGATAGGCAATGTCGGCGATGATGCCTACGGCCAGCAGTTGCGCCAGGCGCTGGAAGTGGAAGGCATCGATTGCCAGGCGGTCAGCGTCTGCCCAGGCGTATCCAGTGGCGTAGCGCTGATCACCGTGGATGCTGCCAGCCAGAATTGCATCGTCATCGTCCCGGGCGGCAACGGGCTGCTGACACCGGAGTCGGTACAGCGTTTCGATGCCTTGCTGCAGGCCGCCGAGGTGATCATCTGCCAGCTCGAAGTGCCGGTAGAGACCGTGGCCTGGGCCCTGGCCAGAGGCCGCGAGCTGGGCAAGCAAGTGATCCTCAACCCGGCGCCAGCCACCGGCCCGCTGCCCGCGGACTGGTTTGCCCATATCGACTACCTCACCCCCAACGAAAGCGAGGCCGAAGCCTTGACCGGCGAGCGGGTCGACGACCTGGACAGTGCCCGCCGCGCAGGGGAGCGCCTGCTGCAGCTGGGCGCAGGCAAGGTGATCATCACCCTGGGCGCGCAAGGGGCCTTGTTTGTCAGCCGGGACGGCAGCCAGCATTTCCCGGCGCCCAAGGTGCAGCCGCTGGATACCACGGCGGCGGGCGACACCTTTATTGGTGGTTTTGCCGCTGCACTGGTGCAGGGCAAAGGGGAGGGCGAGGCGATCGCGTTCGGCCAGCGCGCTGCAGCCTTGTCTGTCACCCGTGCCGGTGCCCAGCCGTCGATTCCCTGCCTGGCGGAGCTGACCCCATGAAAAAGACCCCGCTGCTCAACGTCGCCCTGTCGCGGACCATCGCCGGGATGGGGCATGGCGACATCCTGGTGATCGGCGATGCCGGCTTGCCGGTGCCGCCAGGTGTCGAGCTGATCGACCTGGCGTTGACGCCGGGGATCCCGGATTTTGCCAGCGTGCTGCGCGCCGTGTTGAGCGAGCTGCAGGTGGAGCGGCATGTGCTGGCCGAAGAGATGCAAAAGGTGGTGCCGCCGGCGCTGGTCGAGGTCGAGCGCCTGAAGGGCAAGCTGGGCAAGCGCGAATGGCACAGCCATGAGGATTTCAAGCTGCTGTCGCGCAGCGCCCGGGCCATCGTGCGTACCGGCGAATGCCAGCCCTACAGCAACATCGCCCTGATTTCCGGGGTCACCTTCTAACAAGCGAAACGCGGTGCGCTTTTTATTGTGGGAGCGGCCTTGTGTCGCGAAAGGGCCGCGAAGCGGCCCCGGCAATCTATGCGGCGAAGCTGAAATCCTGGGGGTGCTGCGCACCCCTTTCGCGACGCAAGGCCGCTCCCACAAAAAAGCGCATCGCGTTCCATTTCATGGCAACAGGAGTGCCCCCATGCTCAAACCTCTGCTACAAGGACTGACCCTCATGGCCGCTGCCGCCACCACCACCCTCCAGGCCGCCCCGCGTGACCTGATCATCGACACCGACCCCGGTGCCGACGACGTGGTCGCGCTGTTCCTGGCCATGGCCTCGCCCGAAGAACTCAACATCCGCGCCATCACCACCGTCGCTGGCAACGTGCGCCTGGAAAAGACCTCACGCAACGCCCGCCTGGCCCGCGAATGGGCCGGCCGCGAAGACATCCCGGTCTATGCCGGGGCAGGTCGGCCGCTGGTGCGTGCGCCCATCTATGCCGCCGACGTTCACGGCGAAGAGGGCCTGACCGGCGTGCCGGTGCACGAGCCGAAACAGCCCCTGGCCGAAGGCAATGCCGTGCAATACCTGGTCGACACCTTGGGCAACGCCAAGCCCCACAGCATCACCCTCGCCATGCTCGGCCCGCAGACCAACCTGGCCCTGGCGCTGATCCAGCAACCCGAGATCGCCAACGGCATCAAAGAAGTGGTGGTCATGGGCGGTGCTCACTTCAACGGCGGCAACATCACCCCGGCGGCGGAGTTCAACCTCTACGCCGACCCCCATGCCGCCGAAGTGGTGCTGGCCAGTGGCGTGCAGCTGACCTACCTGCCGTTGGACGTGACCCATAAAGTCCTGACCAGCGACGCCCGCCTCAAGCAGTTGGCGGCAGTAAACAACCAGGCCAGCAAAAAGGTGGTGGACATTCTGCAGGCCTACATCAAGCACGACATGGACCTGTACGGCATGCCCGGTGGCCCGGTGCATGACGCCAGCGTCATCGCCTATCTGCTGAAACCCGCGCTGTTCAGCGGCCGACGTATCCACCTGAGTGTCGACAGCCGCGAAGGCCCGACCTTCGGCCAGACCATCGCCGACTGGTACGGCGTGCTCAGGCAGCCGGCCAATGTGATGTGGGTGAACGAGGCTGACGCCCAGGGCTTTTTCGACCTGCTCAGCGCGCGCTTGGCTCGATTGCAATAGCCGCATGCGGCGCGTAGCGCTCGAACACCTGGTCGATGAAGCTGCGCGCCGCCTCGCCGCCGCGGTCGCGCACCAGCAGGTCGATGGCGATCAACAGCAACTCTTCGGGCGTGCTGGGGCTATAGGCGCTCTGGCCTTCGGCCCATTTGACCTTGATATCGGCGTCGATGCTGTGGCTGCTCATGAAAGGCTCTCGCTGGGGGCCCGGGGCGGAGGAGCGAACGCCGGATCCTGGCGTTCGCAGAAGGCACTGTGCCTTCACTTCCTAAAGTAAATCATGACTTTGCGGCGCCAACCAAGCGACTCGTCAGTTGCGCGGTAAAATTCGGTCACGATTGCCTTTGGCCACTGCAGGTCAGATCAGGCAGACTTTCCCGGTTTTGCAACAAACTCTTGGCGGAGCTGTCGGATCAGGCAGTTCCCATATCGATTTAGGAGGATTCATGTTCCGTTCCCGTGCTTTCCTGGCAACCCTGGCGGTGGCTGCTGTCCTGGCGGGTTGCAGCACTGGCGGCAACTCGGGGGGTGGCAAGGCGCCTGAGGCGGCGGCCGGCAACGATGGCCGCTGCGAGGCCAGCGGTGCCGACTTCGCCATTGGCAAGCCGGGCAGCGCCGAGCTGCTGGAGCAGGCGCGCAAGGCCAGTGGGTCGCAGATGGCGCGCATTCTCAAGCCGCACGATGTGGTAACCCTGGAATACCGCTCCGAGCGCCTGAACCTGAACGTGGACGAGCAGGGTGTGGTGACCCGCGTCAACTGCGGCTGACCAGGGCTTGGAGCCTGCGCTGTCCTTGTGGGAGCGGGCGTGCCCGCGAACACCGGCAAAGCCGGTGCCAAAGACCGCGGTGCCTGCTTCGCGGGCGCGCCCGCTCCCACAGGGCTGCGGCAAAGGCCCATAAAAAAACCCGCCACAAGTGGCGGGTTTTTTTACAGCTGCCCGAATTACTCCGGACGAACCTGCGCAGCCTGCATGCCCTTCTGGCCGCGCTCGGCGACGAAGGAAACAGTCTGGCCTTCTTTCAGGCTCTTGAAGCCGTCGGATTCGATGGCTTTGAAGTGTACGAACAGGTCGTCGCCGCCGCCTGCTGGGGTGATGAAGCCGTAGCCTTTTTCATCATTGAACCATTTGACGGTGCCTTGTTGGCGATTGGACATGAGGTGAATCTCCAGAACATTTAGATTTTTCAGTGGTGCAATGCGGCCGAGGCTACGGAGCACGGGGGACATCATAGTCCATTTCTGCGCATCTAGCGCCTTTTACCTTCGCAGGATGTTGATCCATGGCAAATAATGCCTGGCCTGCTCTGGCTTTAAGGTTTCAGCTCTTCGGCGCGCAGCTCTGTTTCACCACGGTTTGCGCCTTCTGCATCAGCTTGGCATCGACGCCATCCTTGCTGTCCAAGTCGGCAATTTCCGCGTCGGTGAAATTCTTTTTGATCGCCTGGGCACCACAGTCGCAGTGCTTTTTCGCGGTGGCGGGGTCGACGCCTTGGCTGCTGGCGACTTGGGTGCACTGGGCCATGTAGCCGGCTTCCTTCCCGGCTGGGAAGTTGCCAGCATTGGCAGCCATCGGCAGCAGCAGGGCGCCAGCAGCCGCCAGAGCCAGAAGAGACGGTACTCGCATAACCGGTTACTCCTTGGGTTAAGGTCTCATCAAGAGTAGGTTGCTTCCCAAGGTCTGATAGGACTTTTTCCGCGTTAGTTCACCGGCGCGGCGTAATTTCCAAATATTTCTACGAGCCGCACAACCCGCGTGCTAGCATGCTCGGCTTGCAGCTAGCCACTGGCAGCTCGCAACTATTTCTTTCCAGTCACTCTGGTTCGTCCCTGGCAAGCTGAAAGGCTTCTGCCACTGTGAGGCAGGCTTCCCTGAAGGGAAGGCAGGTCGGATCTTGTACTGGCTCATCCCAACCCACGTGACCTTTGGTAGGGGTCACCACTAGGAGAGGAGGCGCCATGCCCGTTATTACTCTTCCCGATGGCAGTCAACGTTCGTTTGATCACGCCGTATCCGTCGCCGACGTCGCCGCATCCATCGGCGCAGGCCTGGCCAAGGCCACCGTGGCCGGCAAGGTCGACGGCAAGCTGGTCGATGCCTGCGACCTGATCAACCACGACGCCACCCTGCAGATCATCACCCCTAAAGATGCTGAGGGACTGGAGATCATCCGCCACTCGTGTGCCCACCTGGTCGGCCACGCAGTGAAACAGCTGTACCCGACTGCCAAGATGGTGATCGGCCCGGTGATCGACGAAGGCTTCTATTACGACATCGCCTACGAGCGCCCCTTCACCCCTGAAGACATGGCCGCCATCGAAAAGCGCATGATGGAGCTGATCGAAAAAGACTACGACGTGGTCAAGAAGATGACCCCGCGCGCCGAAGTCATCGAAGTGTTCAAGGCCCGTGGCGAAGACTACAAGCTGCGCCTGGTCGAAGACATGCCGGACGAGCAGGCCATGGGCCTGTACTACCACGAAGAATACGTCGACATGTGCCGTGGTCCGCACGTGCCGAACACGCGCTTCCTCAAGGCATTCAAGCTGACCAAGCTGTCCGGCGCCTACTGGCGCGGCGATGCCAAGAACGAGCAGCTGCAACGCGTCTACGGCACCGCCTGGGCCGACAAGAAGCAGCTGGCTGCCTACATCCAGCGCATCGAAGAAGCCGAAAAGCGCGACCACCGCAAGATCGGCAAGCAGCTCGATCTCTTCCACCTGCAGGAAGAAGCCCCGGGCATGGTGTTCTGGCACGCCAACGGCTGGACCGTGTACCAGGTGCTCGAGCAGTACATGCGCCAGGTTCAGCGCGTCAACGGCTACCAGGAAATCAAGACCCCGCAAGTCGTCGACCGCATCCTCTGGGAGCGTTCCGGCCACTGGTCGAACTACGCCGAAAACATGTTCACCACTTCGTCGGAAAGCCGTGACTACGCGGTCAAGCCGATGAACTGCCCGTGCCACGTGCAGGTGTTCAACCAGGGCCTGAAGAGCTACCGCGACCTGCCACTGCGCCTGGCCGAGTTCGGTGCCTGCCACCGTAACGAGCCATCCGGCGCCCTGCACGGCATCATGCGCGTGCGTGGCTTCGTGCAGGACGACGCGCACATCTTCTGCACCGAAGAGCAGGTGAAGAAAGAAGCCGCCGACTTCATCAAGCTGACCCTGGACGTGTACAAGGACTTCGGCTTCACCGATATCGCCATGAAGCTGTCCACCCGCCCGGCCAAGCGTGTCGGCTCCGAAGAGCTGTGGGACCGTGCCGAAGGTGCACTGGCCGACGCCCTGAACGAGTCGGGCCTGGAGTGGGAATACCAGCCGGGCGAGGGCGCCTTCTACGGCCCGAAGATCGAGTTCACCCTGCGCGACTGCCTCGGCCGTAACTGGCAGTGCGGTACCCTGCAGTACGACCCGAACCTGCCAGAACGCCTGGATGCCAGCTATATCGCCGAAGATAACAGCCGGGTGCGCCCTGTCATGCTGCACCGCGCGATCCTCGGTTCGTTCGAGCGCTTCATCGGCATGCTGATCGAGCACTACGCTGGCGTGTTCCCGGCGTGGCTGGCACCGACCCAGGCGGTGATCATGAACATCACCGACAAACAGGCCGATTTCGCCCTCGAAGTGGAAAATGCCCTGAACGGTAGCGGTTTCCGTGCCAAGTCGGACTTGAGAAATGAGAAGATCGGCTTTAAAATCCGCGAGCATACTTTGCTCAAGGTCCCGTACCTTTTGGTTATAGGGGACCGTGAAGTCGAAACACGAACCGTCGCTGTGCGTACTCGCGAAGGCGCAGACCTGGGCTCCATGCCCGTCGCCCAGTTCGTTGAGCTTCTGACACAAGCGGTTTCCCGGCGTGGACGCCAAGAATCGGAGTAATGACTATTAAGCGTGAAATGAGAAACGATAAGCGTGCTGTACCGAAGGCCCCGATCAACGAGAATATCTCGGCCCGCGAGGTTCGGTTAATTGGCGCTGATGGCGAGCAGGTTGGCATCGTCTCGATTGATGAAGCGCTTCGTATCGCTGAAGAAGCGAAGCTGGATCTGGTGGAAATCTCTGCAGACGCGGTACCGCCTGTCTGCAAGGTGATGGACTACGGCAAGCACCTCTTCGAGAAGAAGAAGCAGGCTAACGAAGCCAAGAAAAACCAGAAGCAGATCCAGATCAAAGAAATCAAGTTTCGTCCAGGGACGGAAGAAGGGGATTACCAGGTAAAACTACGCAACCTGGTACGTTTCCTTACCGATGGGGACAAGGCCAAGATCTCTCTGAGATTCCGCGGCCGTGAGATGGCCCACCAGGAGCTGGGCATGGAGCTGTTGAAGCGGGTCGAAACCGACCTCGCCGAATACGGCACCGTTGAGCAGCATCCTAAGATGGAAGGACGCCAGCTTATGATGGTCATCGCCCCCAAAAAGAAGAAGTAATCTCCCGGGCACGGCAGGCCTGATGATTATTGTGTAATTTTATCGAATGCGGAGTTCCAACATGCCAAAAATGAAAACCAAGAGCGGTGCTGCGAAGCGCTTCCTGAAGACCGCTTCCGGCTTCAAGCACAAGCACGCTTTCAAGAGCCACATCCTGACCAAAATGTCGACCAAGCGTAAGCGTCAACTGCGCGGTGCCAGCCTGCTGCACCCGTCTGACGTGGCAAAAGTCGAGCGCATGCTGCGCGTACGTTAATTCTGGTTTAGATAGAGGAAGTTACTCATGGCTCGTGTTAAGCGTGGCGTCATCGCTCGTAAGCGTCACAAGAAAATTCTGAAACTGGCTAAAGGCTACTACGGTGCACGCTCGCGCGTATTCCGCGTTGCCAAGCAGGCTGTCATCAAGGCTGGTCAATATGCCTACCGTGACCGTCGTCAGAAGAAGCGTCAGTTCCGCGCACTGTGGATCGCTCGTATCAACGCCGGTGCCCGCACCAACGGTCTGTCCTACAGCCGTCTGATTGCTGGCCTGAAAAAGGCTTCGATCGAAATCGACCGTAAGGTTCTGGCCGATCTGGCAGTGAACGAAAAAGCGGCGTTTGCTGCGATTGTCGAGAAAGCTAAAGCCGTTCTGGCTTAAGTACCCGCGACAATCACCCGGCGGCGCTAGCGGCGCCGGGCATTGAACGTCATCGATAGGGGAAGAGCCTTCAAAGCTCTTCCCCTATTTTCGTATCTGGAGTCTGTACATGGAAAACCTGGATGCGCTGGTCTCCCAAGCCCTAGAGGCCGTCGAGCGCGCTGAAGACATCAATACCCTGGAACAGATCCGGGTTCAGTACCTCGGCAAGAAGGGCGAACTGACCCAGGTGATGAAGACCCTGGGCAACCTGCCAGCCGACGAGCGCCCGAAAGTCGGCGCGCTGATCAACGACGCCAAAGAGCGCGTCACCGTCGTGCTCAACGCACGCAAGGCCGCCTTTGAAGAGGCCGAGCTCAGCGCTCGCCTGGCCGCCGAATGCATCGACGTGACCCTGCCAGGCCGTGGCCAGACCACCGGCGGGCTGCACCCGATCACCCGTACCCTCGAGCGCATCGAGCAGTTCTTCACCCACATCGGCTATGGCATCGCCGAAGGCCCTGAGGTCGAAGACGATTACCACAACTTCGAAGCGCTCAACATCCCCGGCCACCACCCGGCCCGGGCGATGCACGACACCTTCTACTTCAATGCCAACATGCTGCTGCGCACCCACACCTCGCCGGTGCAGGTGCGGACCATGGAGTCCACCCAGCCGCCGATCCGCATTGTCTGCCCGGGCCGCGTATACCGCTGCGACTCGGATATCACCCACTCGCCGATGTTCCACCAGGTCGAAGGCCTGCTGATCGACCGCGGCATCAACTTTGCCGACCTCAAGGGCACCATCGAAGAATTCCTGCGTGTGTTCTTCGAAAAAGAACTGGCCGTGCGCTTCCGCCCGTCGTTCTTCCCCTTCACCGAGCCGTCCGCCGAAGTCGACATCCAGTGCGTGATGTGTTCCGGCAAGGGCTGCCGCGTGTGCAAGCAGACCGGCTGGCTGGAAGTCATGGGCTGCGGCATGGTGCACCCGAACGTGCTGCGCATGTCTGGCATCGACCCTGAAGAATTCCAGGGCTTCGCCTTCGGCATGGGCGCCGAGCGCCTGGCCATGCTGCGCTATGGCGTCAACGATTTGCGTCTGTTCTTCGATAACGACCTGCGGTTCCTGGCGCAATTCCGCTAGGCCCCATCGACGCACATTTTCAGGAGAACAGCATGAAATTCAGTGAACAGTGGCTGCGCGGTTGGGTAAACCCGCAAGTCTCCCGTGACGAACTGGTCGCCCGCCTGTCCATGGCCGGCCTCGAAGTCGACAGCGTGACCCCCGCTGCCGGCCAGTTCAGCGGCATCGTCGTGGGCGAGATCCTCGCCACCGAACAACACCCGGACGCCGACAAGCTGCGCGTGTGCCAGGTGAGCAATGGCCAGGAGACCTTCCAGGTCGTGTGCGGCGCGCCTAACGCCCGCCCAGGCATCAAGATCCCGTTCGCCATGATCGGCGCCGAACTGCCAGGCGACTTCAAGATCAAGAAGGCCAAGCTGCGCGGCGTCGAGTCGTTCGGCATGCTCTGCTCGGCCGCCGAGCTGCAGATCAGCGAAGAAAACGACGGCCTGCTGGAACTGGCTGCCGACGCCCCGGTAGGCGAAGACATCCGCCAGTACCTGAGCCTGGACGACGCCAGCATCGAAATCGGCCTGACCCCGAACCGCGGTGACTGCCTGTCCATCGCAGGCCTGGCCCGCGACGTCAGCGCCCTGTACGACGTACCGGTCACCCGCCCGGTAGTACCCGCCGTTGCCCCGGCCCATGACGAAGTGCGCCCGGTCGAAGTCAGCGCTCCGGCGGCCTGCCCACGCTACCTGGGCCGCGTCATCCGCAACGTCGACCTGAGCAAGCCGACCCCGCTGTGGATGGTCGAGCGCCTGCGCCGCAGCGACGTGCGCAGCATCGACGCCGCCGTCGACATCACCAACTACGTGATGCTCGAACTCGGCCAGCCGATGCACGCCTTCGACCTCGCCGAAATCAACGGCGGCATCCGCGTGCGCATGGCCGAAGAGGGCGAGAAGCTGGTCCTGCTCGACGGCCAGGAAGTAGCCCTGCGTGCCGACACCCTGGTGATCGCCGACCACACCCGCGCCCTGGCCATCGCCGGCGTCATGGGTGGCGAGCACAGCGGTGTGAACACTGAAAAAACCCGCGACCTGTTCCTCGAAAGCGCCTTCTTCGAGCCGATCTCCGTCGCCGGTAAAGCCCGTTCCTACGGCCTGCACACCGATGCCTCGCACCGCTACGAGCGCGGCGTCGACTCGCAGCTGGCCCGCGAAGCCATGGAGCGCGCCACCCAGCTTATCCTCGACATCGTCGGCGGCGAAGCCGGCCCGGTCGTCGAAGCCGTCAGCGAACAGCACCTGCCAAACGTCGCCCCGGTCACCCTGCGCGCCGACCGCATCACCCAGATGCTCGGCATGGAGATGGACCCGGCCCAGGTCGAGCAGCTGCTCAACAACCTCGGCCTGGCTACCAAAGCTGATGGTGCAGGGCAGTGGACTGTTCAAGTCCCAAGCCATCGCTTCGACATCAGCCTGGAAGTCGACCTGATCGAAGAGCTGGCCCGCCTGTACGGTTACAACAACCTGCCAGTGCGCTACCCGCAAGCCCGCCTCGCGCCGCAAGCCCGCCCAGAAACCCGCGGCGAGCTGCCAAACCTGCGCCGCCTGCTGGTCGCCCGCGGCTATCAGGAAGCCATCACCTACAGCTTCATCGACCCGAAGCTGTTCGAGCTGTTCAGCCCAGGCGTCGAGCCGCTGCTGCTGGCCAACCCGATCTCCAACGACATGGCCGCCATGCGCGCCTCGTTGTGGCCAGGCCTGGTCAAGGCCCTGCAGCACAACCTCAACCGCCAGCAAGACCGCGTACGCCTGTTCGAAAGCGGCCTGCGCTTCGTCGGCCAGCTCGGTAACCTGCAGCAGCAGCCAATGATCGCCGGCGTCGTCACCGGTAGCCGCCTGCCAGAAGGCTGGGCCAACGGCCGCGACACCGTCGACTTCTTCGACGTCAAGGCCGACGTCGAAGCCCTGCTGGGCTACAGCGGCGCCCTGAGCGACTTCACCTTCGCCGCCGGCAAGCACCCAGCCCTGCACCCTGGCCAGACCGCTGTAATCCAGCGCGACGGCAAGGACGTCGGCTACCTCGGCGCCCTCCACCCGGAGCTTGCCAAAGCCCTGGACCTGGACCGCCCGGTGTTCGTCTTCGAGCTGGTGCTGGGTGACGTGGTCGAAGGCCGGCTGCCGAAATTCAGCGAACTCTCCAAGTTCCCGGAAACCCGTCGCGACCTGGCCTTGATCGCCGGACGTGATGTGGCGTCTCAAGACGTGCTTGAAGTAATTCGTGACAATGCAGGCGAATGGCTCACAGACCTCAGGCTGTTTGATGTCTACCAAGGTAAAGGCATTGATCCTGATAGAAAAAGCCTTGCCGTCGGCTTGACCTGGCAGCATCCATCGCGCACTCTTAACGACGATGAGGTGAACACTACCCTGCAAAACATCCTCACCTCGCTCGAACAAAGGTTGAACACCACGTTAAGGAAATAACGGCATGGGTGCTCTGACGAAAGCTGAGATGGCCGAAAGGCTGTACGAGGAGCTGGGGCTTAACAAGCGTGAGGCCAAGGAGTTGGTCGAGCTGTTTTTTGAAGAAATTCGGCACGCACTTGAAGAGAACGAGCAGGTCAAGTTGTCCGGTTTCGGCAACTTCGACCTTCGCGACAAACGCCAGCGGCCGGGCCGCAACCCCAAGACCGGGGAAGAGATCCCGATCACCGCACGGCGCGTCGTCACCTTTCGTCCAGGGCAGAAGTTGAAAGCCCGGGTTGAGGCCTATGCTGGAACCAAGCCATAACGACGAACTGCCCCCCATACCGGGCAAACGCTACTTCACCATCGGTGAAGTAAGCGAGTTGTGTGCCGTAAAGCCACACGTGCTGCGGTATTGGGAGCAGGAGTTTCCTCAGCTCAACCCTGTGAAGCGGCGGGGCAACCGGCGGTATTATCAGCGGCAGGATGTGCTGATGATCCGCCAGATCCGCGCCCTGCTGTATGACCAGGGGTTCACCATTGGCGGGGCGCGGTTAAGGCTCTCCAGTGATGAGGTGAAGGATGAATCGAGCCAGTACAAGCAGCTGATTCGGCAGATGATTGTCGAGTTGGAGGATGTGTTGGTGGTGTTGAAGAAGTAGGCTGGTTTCTGATGGATGAAAATTTTTTTGAGAAAAAGGTTTCATTTATCAGGAGGTTAGGGTAGATTCTTCATCGTTCTCAGAGGTTGTGAGAATGTAGTCGGGGCGTAGCGCAGCCCGGTAGCGCACTTGCATGGGGTGCAAGGGGTCGAGTGTTCGAATCACTCCGTCCCGACCAAAATACTCCAAGAAATCCAAGCACTTACGGGTGCTTGGATTTTTTTATTTCCGCCTTTTTTGCTTGCCACCTCTTAAATGGCTATTCTGGTTGCCAATTGGTTGCCAGTTGAGATTGGCTTGGCAGATTGGATGGCGCATCTGAAGAGTCGAAGCTGACGCGCAAAGTTCATTAGCCCAGCACAGGCGTCTGTTGGGGTTGTCCGTCGAGCTCGAATCGCGCGTAGCCTTGTTGTGGTGGTATGCCACGTGATTGGTTTAGGTGCGTTGTGGTGTCCTGTATCGTGAGGCTGTTTGGTTTGAAAATTCTTGATCGCAGTTCGCGCCAGTTAAAGAGCAAGGATGACCATTGATGGACAAACTTTGGAAGCAGATCACCCAATCCGATTACACATGGGAGCGGGAAGCGCTGGAGTTTGCCAAGCGACTGCTCCCTGATCACGATCCGTATCGTGCATGGGCCAATTTCGAGTTCATCGCCCAGGACGGCTCAATCAACGAAGTTGATCTCATGGTGCTCACGCCTAAGGGTATGTACCTTATCGAGATCAAGTCTCATCCGGGCGTCATTGCTGGTGACGCAGCCAACTGGGTTTGGGAAAGGCCTCTGCCCAAGGGGGGGCAAAAGATCTTCGATAACCCCCGCCTGCTCGCGCGACGTAAGGCGCAAAAACTAGCTTCGCTGCTAAAGATGCAGCCTTCATTCCATCGAAGCAAGGAAACAGTCCCCTTTATCGATGCCTTGGTGTTCCTCTCTGCGGAGGACTTGATCATCAAGCTAGAAGGTAATGCGCGCCAAGGGGTGGTGAGCAGGCAAGAGTTGCTCCGCGAAATCACGCTTATCGATGAGAGCTGGAAGCATCGGCAGATTTCTGCCTACGCGGCCAAGGTCATCTCGCGTGCTGTCGAAGAGGCGGGTATCAAAGAGTCCGTACGTATGCGTCGCGTCGGCAGCTATGAGCTCCAGAGCCTTCTCTACGAGTCAGACACATATCAGGATTGGCTGGCTTTGCATCCAGACCTAGGTCTGCAACGCAAGGTGCGCATTTACCTGACGCAGGATAAGCCCGAGGAAGAGGTTTCTCGGCTCGAAAAAGCAGCAAAGCTTGAGTTTCGTTTGCTTGAGGGAATTGAGCACCCAGGGATTTTACGGGCTTACGAATTTCAGCAGCACGATAGCGGTCCTGCTGTGGTCTATGAGCATGATCCCAAAGCGTTTCGTCTCGACCATCTATTGATGCATCTGGGCAAGGATCGCCGCCTGGATATTGTTGAGGCTACTTACCTGCTTCGCCTAATAGCAGAAGCTGTGCAGTACGCGCACGGGCAAAAGCTCTATCACCGTGGGCTAAGTCCTCAGTGTATCTGGGTCAAGCAGCTGGGTGAGGAGAAGTTCAGTGCCAAAATCAGCAACTGGGCCACTGCCGAGCGAGTATTCGAGAGTGAATCGCGCAACATCAGTGCGCTAACCCGTCTGAGCAACCTTGTACATGAAGAGGCCGGGCCTTATGTCGCTCTGGAAGCGCACACTGGTGCTGCAGACGGTGTGCACTTGGATGTGTTCTCCCTGGGTGCGATCGCCTACCACTTATTTACAGGTAAGAAGCCCGCGCAAACCGATATTGAGTTACTGGACAAGCTGCGCCGAGGCAGTGGTCTGCAGGTTACCGATGAGATCAACGGTGCAAGCGAGGCTATGCAGTACCTGGTGCAGTACGCCACGCACCCTGATGTCGGCAGCCGGTTGGAATCGGTCAGTGAGTTCATCAAACGACTGGATGACCTTGAGGACGAGCTTAGCCAGCCAAGCACGCTTCGAACTAACCCAACGGAGGCCCGTAAAGGTGACCTCCTGCCAGGAGGCTTCCAGGTTATTCAGTCACTTGGCAAAGGTGCGTGCTCAGTCGTATTCCTGGTTGATTACCAGGGGCAGTCTCGCGTCCTGAAGATCGCTTCGACACCTGACCACAATAGCCGTCTTACGAGAGAGGGCGAAGTGCTGGCCAGGTTGCGGCACCAGGCCATTGTTCCTTACTACAAAACCCTGGATGTCGTTGGCCATACCGCTCTGCTACTCGACTATGCGACCGAGGGCACCCTGGCTCAGCGCCTCCGCCATGCCGGCGCTGTGCAGTTGGAGTTGCTTGAGCGCTTCGGTGACGACTTGCTCAGTGCGGTTGTGCATCTAGAAGACCAGGCGCTGGTGCATCGTGATATCAAGCCAGAGAACATCGGCTTGGTGATGCAAGGCAGCGTTCTTCACCTCATGCTTTTTGACTTCTCCCTGTCCAGTGCCGGTGCTGACAATATCAGTGCTGGCACTCTGGCCTACATGGATCCGTTCATCCGTGATCCTGGCCGCCGCCGTTGGGACGACCATGCCGAGCGATTCTCCGTTGCGCTGACCCTTTACGAGATGGCCGCAGGCGCTTTGCCCGGGTGGACGTCCTCTGAAGGGCTGCCACATCAACTCGAAGGTGAGCTGGAGGTTGATCGAACCGTCTTCGATCCGAGCATTCGCGATCGCATGGTTGAGTTCTTCAAACGTGCCTTGGTTCGTGATGTGCGCAAGCGCTTTGCCAGTGCCGGGGAGATGCTGCGTGAGTGGCGCAAAACATTCCATGACGCGCGCAGTGAGTCTCTGCATACGACTCAGCAGCCTGTGGAGCGTACTTGCCCCGTCAGCGAGGTTCAGCTGGATACGCAGATTGGCCTGTTGGCTCTGAGCCCACAAGCGCTGGACACCCTCAGCCGCCGGAACATCAACAGCGTTGCTGACCTCATCAAACTGAATCGCTCCCGCGTTCGAGTCTGGACGGGAGTGGGGGTGAAGACCCGTAATGAGCTTTCCGATGTCATAGGTCAGCTTCAGGCGCGCCTTCTGGACGGCCAACAAGTTCAGCAATTGGATAGCAGTGATACCAGCGTTGTAAGTGTCGACCGTCTGTTCCAGCAGGTTCTGCCAAAGTCCACCGATCAGACTCGCTTGAGCTTTCTTAACGAATACCTGGGTCGACTGGACGAGGATGCGCCCAAGGGCTCTCACAACGTTCATTGGCCTACGCCGGCAGCCATCAGCGGCCACCTCGGCATTGAGACTCTGCTGGTGCGCGAGCTGGTCGATAAGGTTCTGACCCAGTGGGGTAAGACCAAAGCGATTACGGACTTGAGAGAAGACATCGTCGGCCTGCTGGAGGATAACGGCGGCGTAATGACGGCGGTCGAAGTTGCTGACGCAATCCTGCTTCGTCGCGGCTCGGTGCAAGACAGCCCGCTGCGTGAGCGCTGGGCCTATGCCGTCGTGCGGGCAGCCGTGGAAACGGAATTGAGTAAACAGGAGCCTCGTTGGCTTTTGCGTCGCTCCGGTAACCGCTTCCTGATTGCCGATAATCGTCAGGGGCGAGGGGAGGAACTGGCCGATTACGCTTGCGACCTTGGCAGCCTGGCAGATGAGTGTGCGCGCCAGCTGCCACTGCTGGCTCCTGTTCGTACGCTAGAGAAGATCCGGGCTGTGCCAGCGCCAGAGTCATTTGCAGGTCTGAGCAACCACCGGCTTCTGCGTTTGGCTGCAGCTGCATCCGAGAGTGCAGCGCTATCCAGCCGTGTGGAATTCTATCCGCGAGAGATGCTCGCCAAGCTTGCTTTGGAGTTGGCCCAGGGTGCGCTATTGGGCAGCAAGGCGCTTACCGTCAAAGATGTTCAGACACGCGTAGCCGGCCGCTATCCCGCAGCGCAGGAGCTACCTGGCCGTCCCGAGCTGGATGATTTGGTGCGCTCCCTCGATATCGGTTTCCAGTGGAATGGCAGCTTTGAGTTTGCCAACGGCGATAGGGGCGGTTACTGCCTGCCAAGCGCAGGGATGACCAGCTTCGCATCAGCCGGGTCTACTCACTACAGCCAGACTCAACAAGGCGAAGACGACACCACCACACTCAAGTCGGTTAAAGAGCTGGGCTTGATGCTGGAGAAGGCAGTGACTGCCTCCCACTTCTTGGCGCTGACCGTCAGGCCGCGTCAGTGGTGGCAAGCGCAGGAAAAACTCTGCCGAGACTATCCGTTTAAGTGCATCAGTTTTGATGAACTGCTACTTCGCCATGTACAAGCTGTATGCGCCAGTATGCCCAAAGCGCCGGATTGGCAAGTGGTGCTCAAGGCAGACGCCTGTGAGCACAGTTCACGTGATTGGCAGAACCTGCAGCGCCTGGTGCAGCGCGCGTTACCGGGCATGGCTGAGGAGATTCTGCAGGCCGGTCAACCAGTGCTTCTGACGGAGCCAGGGCTGCTGGCGCGCTATGAGCTGGTGACAACATGGCTGAATGATCTGCGCCAACAGTTGATGAACGTTATCGGTCGCAGTGGCATTGCGTTGCCTGGGTTGGTTCTGCTCATCGCCGTGGATGCGCAGCGTTCCGCGGCCATGATCGATGACGTATTGGTGCCTACAGGCGCAGGTAGCAAAGAGTTTGCCCATATTCCCAGTAGCTGGCTTGACGATTCCCAGTCACTGCCTCAGGCAGTTAAAACCACTGCCTAAGAAAAATTGATAGCAGACCCAGAACCTTCAGGTATTGGGCCACATGCATAAGGATTTACCTGTGATTAACCGTGCCGATCTTCTGAAAAACCTGCAGTCCCTGTTACCGCATATTGAGAAGGACATCCTCGCCTACAGCGAGTCCAACGCGGAGCTCAGTGAGCATTTACAGAGCCAATATCGCGCGGCAGTTGAGGCCGAACGCACCGCCGAGCACTTCGTTTCCTGGCGCGAAGCGCAAATAACCCAGGCTGCAGTGGCCTGGGTATTGAGCTGTGTGTTTGTGCGTTTTCTTGAAGACAACGGCTTACTGAACGAGCCAGTGTTGGCTGGCCCGGTAAGTGATGCGCAGGGGCGAAATGCCTTGCAGCAGGCTAAAGAGCGCATGGTGGCTTACTTCAACGAGAACCCGACCTTTGAAGAGCGTCACTACCTGCTGGATCTATTCGCGGAACTGGAAAAATATCCGGTGATCGCGGAGCTCTTGGATCATCGCCATAACCCCCTCTGGCAGATTCCGGTTTCGGCTGATGGTGCCAAACGTCTGATCGATTTCTTCCAGAAGATCGATGCAGACAGCGGTGAGATCCTCCACGACTTTACCGACCGGGAATGGGATACTCGCTTCCTTGGCGACCTCTATCAGGATCTCTCTGAATCTGTGCGCAAGCGTTATGCGCTACTGCAAACTCCGGAATTTGTTGAGAGCTTTATTCTCGATTACACCCTGGAGCCGGCGATTCAGACTTTCGGTCTATCGGGGTTGCGCCTAATCGATCCTACATGCGGTTCAGGGCACTTTTTGCTGACGACCTTCGAGCGGGTGTTCAATCAGTGGTTGAAGCGCGAGCCAGGAACTAATACCCGTGAGCTGGCACAGCGCTCACTGGATGTGGTGCATGGCACCGATATCAACCCTTATGCCATTGCCATTTGTCGTTTCCGTCTGCTGATGGCTGCCATGAAGGCTTCAGGTAGCAGCAAGATGAAGGGTGCGCCCAGCTTTCATTTCAATCTGGCGTGTGGTGATTCACTGTTGCATGGTCGTCGATTTGAGTGGCAGGGGCAGGGTATCCAGGGTGGATTGTTGGATGAGGGAAATCAGCACGTTTATGAGGTGGAAGATCCCGCGAGACTCGAAAAAATTCTCGGGCAGCGTTACCACGTTGTAGTGGGTAATCCACCTTATATTGTCGTTCGCGATAAATCTTTGAATCAGGCTTATCGAGATAGATATCGAACTTGTAAAGGCAAGTACTCATTAGGTGTTCCGTTTACGGAGCGTTTTTTTGATTTGACAGTTATTGCGGAAGGTAGTCGACCTGCTGGCTTCGTGGGAATGATAACTGCCAATAGCTTCATGAAGAGATTGTTTGGTCGAGAGCTGGTCGAAAAATACCTGCACCGGAAGGATGTGACGCACGTTATTGATAGTGCCGGTGCTTACATACCGGGTCATGGTACGCCAACTGTAATTCTTTTCGCGCGCAATCGTGCCCCTGGCGCTGAGCATGTACGTGCGGTTATGGGTAAGAGAGGTGAGCCTGCTACCCCGGTTGATGCGTCCCAAGGTGAGGTGTGGTGTTCTATTACCGATATGGTAAATACGCCAGGCCGAGAAAATGATTATGTCAGTGTGGCTGATCTTGATAGGTCTTTGTTTTGTGTGCATCCATGGAGTATTGGTGGTGGTGGTGCTGGTGAGCTAAAGGCGCTACTTGATGAAACACACAGTCAGCGCTTAAGTGTAGTCGCTAACAATATTGGGATTGCAGCTGTTACACTTGAAGATGAAGCTTTTTCCTTTTCAAAGCATGTCATTGAGCGTCTCGTTGGAGATCAGGCTGAGTTTGTTACGATGGTGGATGCGGACGCCATTCGTGATTGGGCAGATTTCTCTAAGAATTTGGCCATATTCCCATATAGTGGAGAAGATCTGAAGGTGGCTGTGCCCTCTTCTATTAGGAGTTTTCTTTGGCCGATCAGGACTAATCTCAATAACAGGGTTTGGTTCCGTAAGAGTCAGGCTGAGCGTGGTTTAGATTGGTGTGAGTATGGTCATATTTCAAGGGATAACTATTCATTTGACTTGGCGCTCTCATATCCCGAGGTTGCAAGTCATAATCACTTCTATCTAAGTCAGTGTCGTAAAGTCTATCAGCAGACGTCACCCTTAATTACTCTTGGTAAAAAAGCAGTTAAGGACGACTACTATTCTCTGCTGGGTATCCTCAATAGCTCTTTGGTATGTTTCTGGATGAAGCAGGTGAGCCAGCAGAAGCAGATGACTGGCGGTGATGGTGTTCGTGTTGAGTCAAGGGCCAAGGTTCCTTATCAGTTCTCCAGCACGTCTTTAAAGAAGCTGCCTATACCTGAAATATTTGAGAGGCCCGAATTTAGAAGGACTGTTTCTAGCCTGGCTGCCCAGGCAGATGAAGCGGCAAACCGAATTTTGCAGCTTTCTGCGGATCAAGTTTTAGCTCGGGCGCTTGAGCAGGGGCTTGACCTTGAACATTCCTGGCTTGATGCACAGGCAGAGAGGAATAAGCTCAATAGTAGGCTTGTCCTTATACAGGAGGAGTTGGACTGGTGCTCTTATTATGCCTATGGGCTATGCGACTACTCACTGTTGGCTGATATTCAGGCTTGGTTTGATTCTGATATTAAAGCTGGTGAGAGGCCTTTTGAGATACTCGCAGGGGTAAGTGAGGAAGGCTTTTCCGTTCCAGATAGTATTCCCCATAATTGGCCAGAAGAGATGCAAGGCAAATGGAGGCAACGGATAGATGCCATCCATACAAATCAGTGGGTTCGTGTTGTCGAGGATTCGCATTACAAGCGGCGCTGGATTGGTCGTCAAGGATTATTTAATCATGTGGCGAAAAATGATGAAATAAAAACGGCATGCAAAAATTGGATGCTGAAGCGACTTGAGCATTCTTGTAAATTGAGTGAACTAAAAACGTGCGCTCAATTGGCTGATGTCATCCGGGCTGACGAAAATGCGGGTCGTGTTGCTGATTTTTGCTATGGCGAATTTTTTGATCTGCAATCGATTGTCGCTGATTTAGTAGATGCTGAGCATGTGCCGCAAATGGCTGCGGTTCGTTTGAAAACAGTCGCAATGGATAAGTTCAGGGCATGGCAGGAGGTATGGGAGAAGCAACGTCTGGAGGATGCGATTGATGTTAAATATGGAGTTGATCAGCCGCTGCCTGAGGAAGACGCCCTGATTTCTGAAGAGAAAGCTAAATACGACCTGGCTTTAGCTCAAGCAAAGCTAGAGAAGACTGAGCGAGTGGGCACCGTCCCGTTGCCCCCGCAATACAAGTCCACTGATTTCCGTAAGCCCAGTTATTGGCCGCTGCGCGGCAAACTGGATGTCCCTAAAGAGCGCTTCTTCTCATTACCTGGCTGTGAAAAAGACGGCGATACCACGCTTGTCATCGGTTGGGCCGGCTTGAACCACTTGCAGCGTGCTCAGGCCATTGCAGCTTGGTATCTGGATCGCAAAGAAAGCGAGGGTTGGGAAGCTGAGCGACTGAAGCCCATGCTAGTGGCGCTGGATGAGTTGATCCCCTGGTTGAAGCAGTGGCACAACGAGGTGGATCCAGAGTTCGGCGAGCGCATGGGGGATTACTACGAGGGCTTCCTTCTCGAAGAACTGCGCAATCTGGAAATTACTCGAGCCGACCTTTTGAGTTGGCAGCCGGCAGCTGTAGCTGGAAAGCGTGGCGGTCGAAAAAAGAAAGTGGCCGAGCAGAACTGATTCTGGGGTTTGACGCATGACATTGATTAAAGAGCTGATCGAGATCCCAGAAAAGGTTCAACGGGGTGATTTCGTTCTTAACCTGTCCAGTGGTTTGGCTGATGCAGCTATCAGTCAAACGCTGGAGCAGTATGTGGTGACACCGCAGCTGCGGCTGTCGTTCGAGGATGCCTTGAGCTTTATCAAGAGCACCGTAGAGCGCAATCAGAACCGTCAGAAAGGCGCGTACCTTCACGGCAGCTTCGGTAGTGGTAAGTCGCACTTTATGGCGGTGCTGCACCTGCTGTTGCAGGGCAATCCCCAAGCCCGGGCGATCAACGAGCTGGCGCCGGCTGTAGCCAAGCATGATGAGTGGCTGCAGCAAACCAATATCCTGCTGGTGCCCTACCACATGATCGGTGCCGCCAGCATTGAGGCGGGTGTGCTGGGTGGCTACGCGCGGCATATCAAGCACCGTCATCCAGATGCACCGGTACCCGGCTTCTACATGAGTGACCGGTTGTTCCGTGATGCGCGACAACTGCGCAGCAATATGGGCGATGAGAATTTCTTTGCCACGCTGAATAAAGGGGCAGGAGCGGCAGAGGACGACGGCTGGGGAGATCTCTCGACCGGTTGGGATGCAGCCAGTTTCGATGCAGTGCTCAATGACCAAGCCGGTGCTGACGATAAGGCTCGCTTGGTTGGAGATCTGATCGGCACCTTTTACAGCTCCATGGCGGATATGGCCAACAGCGAGTACGGCGGCTACGTCGATTTCGATGAAGGTCTGCGCATCATGACGGAGCATGCCAAAGCGCTCGGGTACGACGCGATTATCTTGTTCCTCGATGAGCTGATCCTCTGGCTGGCCAGTCACCTATCTGACCAGCGCTTTATCGCCAACAACATTCAGAAAGTGGTGAAGCTGGTTGAAGCCAGTGAGCAGCGTGCGTTGCCCATGGCCAGCTTTATTGCCCGTCAGCGTGATCTGCGTGAGTTCGTTGGAGATCAGTACAACGGCGCGGAGCAGCAAGCACTGAGTGACTCGCTTAAGTACTGGGATGGTCGTTTCCACACCATCACTCTGGAAGACCGCAACCTGCCAGTGATTGCCGAGCGTCGCTTGCTCAAGCCGATCAATGCGGCTGCCAAGGCGGAAATCGACAGTGCCTTTGCGGCCATGGATGCCGGTTTGCGCAGCGAGGTGCAGGAAATCCTGCTAACCAACAAGGGTGACCGCGAGATGTTCCGCTCGCTGTATCCCTTCAGTCCTGCTCTAGTGCAGGCGCTGGTGGCGCTTTCTTCCGCTCTTCAGCGCGAGCGTACTGCGCTCAAGGTTATGCTGATGCTGTTGGTCGATCAGCGCGAAACCCTGGAGTTGGGTGGATGCATACCGGTCGGTGATTTGTATGACGTGATTGCCTCCGAGGCTGAGCCGTTCTCGGAAGTGATGCGCATGCATTTCGACAATGCTCGCCATCTGTTCGAGCGCAAGTTGGTGCCATTGTTGGAGGAGGAGCACAACCTCAAGCTGGACCAGTTGCTCGCGCTGCCGGTCAATGACCTCGGCCGTCGTGCATTTACCAATGACATGCGCCTGATCAAAACGTTGTTGCTGTCGGCGCTGGTTCCTGAGGTGGAGTGCTTCAAGCAGCTCACAGCCAACAAGCTCGCTGCGTTGAACCACGGCACCATCAAATCACCGATCCCTGGGCGTGAAGCGCAGACGGTATTGCAGAAGTGCCGAAAATGGGCGGGGCGTGTCGGTGAGATCAAGATCAGTGATGACTCCAACCCTGTCATCGCGATTCAGCTTTCAGGCGTGGATACAGAAAGCATTCTTGAGCAGGCGAAGATCCACGACAACGACGGAGCGCGTCGCAAGCTGATCAAGGATTTGCTGTTCGAAGCGTTCAGTGTTCAGGATGACAACCAGCTGTTTATCGAACATCCCTTCGTCTGGCGCGGCACTCGTCGTACCGTTGAGGTTATGTTCCAGAACATTCGCGAGATTTCAGACTTCACCACCTTTGAGGCGCGTGGTGATGATTGGAAGGTGCTGGTCGACTTTCCATTTGACCAGGGCAATCACTCTCCCGCGAGCGATAGGGCACGCATCCAGGAGTACGAAGCCACTGGTAATGCGACACAGACCCTGTGCTGGTTGCCGTATTTCTTCAGCCAGTCGGCCCAGCGCGATCTGGGAACCTTGGTGACCCTAGAACACGTACTGAAAAGCGATGATCGCTTCGCTTCCTTCAGTAAGCATCTGAGTCCTATTGAGAGGGGCCAGGCACGTACGCTTCTCGATAACCAGCGTAGCCAGTTGCGCCAGCGTATCCGTGATTATCTGATGGGCGCATTCGGTGCTGCGCAGCCGCTGCCGGGTTCGTTGGATGATTCGGTCCAACTGGAGAGCCAGGTCTATTCGCTAGAGCCTGGATTTACTCCGCAGCTGCCGGTCGGTAGTAACTTGCGAGCGGCCTTCGAGCACCTGCTTTACCAGGCTCTGAGCTTCCAGTATCCGGATCATCCTGAGTTCGATGGTGAGGTCAGGCTCCCTGACCTTGGGAAGGTGATGGAGCAGTTGCGTCGGGCTGTGCATGCCAGTAATGGCCGCATCGATATCGATACGCAGTTGCGCTCGATCATGCGTTCCATTGCTCAGCCATTGAAGCTGGGTGAAATGCATGAGCGGCATTTCATTTTCAAAGATGACTGGTCAAGGCACATGACTCGTGAGCTGGCTAAGGATGAGTACGCCGGGGATCCAGTGACGGTGAAGCGACTAAGATCGGCCATTGATCAGCCGACACCAAAAGGTCTGCCAGACATTGTGCAGAACCTGCTGATCATGGTGTTTGCCGAGCATGGCCAGTATGCCTTCTCACTGCATGGCCAGGATTATGAGCCGACGCTCAAGGACATGCCCGATAACCTGCTGCTGACCAAGCAGGATCTAGCTGAGCCAAACATCTGGAAGCTTGGCGTAGATAACGCCTCTGCCATATTCGGCATGACGCCTAACAAGCTGCGCACCGCCAACCATCAGAATGCACTGGAAAAAGATGTGCAGGATGAGGTTAAGCGTCAATTTGGGCATTGCGAGGAACTGGTTACTGAACTCAGAAGCGCATTGAGCCGGGTTAGCCAAGCGACGCAATGTAATCGTCTGCGCAATGCTGAGTATGCCGTGAGTTTGTTGCAGACCTTACAGGGCAAGCAGGGGGCAGAGCTGATCGCTGCGCTGGCAGATATACAGCCTCCCACAAACTCGATGGCTCTCGCCAAAAGTATCGTTAGTGCTGCGAGCGTGACCCAGGCAATCCAGGACAATAACTGGCAACTGCTGGAAACCGTGTGGCAGTCGGGGGCTGCTGAGGCGCTGCAGATTAAGCAACGTGTCAGTGCCGCACTGGCCGCCGATGAGTTGGTTACAGCGTTGGCACAAGTACTTCGCCAGGCGCAGGCTGATGCCACGTCGCAGCTGACGCGCAACGTCATACCGCCGACCACACCGGATGTGCCGCCTGCCGATACCGGTAGTAAGGGTGCCGGCGGCAGAAAGGTGCTGGAGCAGGTTCAGCAGAGTGGCTTGACCAGCAAGCAGGCGCGCAGTTTGTTCGCCGAGATTGAGAGTAAATTGCAGGGCGGCTATGTGCTGGATGTGAGTTACAGCATTGTGCGCACGGATGGTGTCGAGGATTGAGGTGATGTTGATCATGCAGGCGAGCGCGACATTGCCGATGCCGGTGGTGACCCAACTGCAGGCAGTTTTTCAGCGTGATGCTGAGGCTGACTGTGTGGCATTAGTGTGGCACAACCCATTAACTGCTTTGGCTGTAGAGCAAGTGGTCGAAGGGCGAAGAGTCAGGGCCGTCTACTGCGTGTCTGAGCTGGCGATGCGTGAGGCCTTGGTCAAGCATTTCCAGGAGCGAAACGACACCTCAGAGCGTCTTGTGCTGCTGTCGGGCTTTGCCGAGACGGATCTGGCTATGGACGTGCTGGCGAGAATCTGGCGCAACGAGCCGCAGCGGATAAGCCCTTGGAAGACCCTGCAGCAACTAATTCGTGTCAGGGACATTGATCCTCGTCTAACGCGCAAACATGGCCGTTGGGTAGCTGAGGCGATGCTCAATGGTGTTGACCGTTATCAGGGGAAAATCAGCTTCGGCGAGATTCTGGATGAGGAGACGGCCTGGCGCGCTATCGCCATGTCTAATCTGAACTACCAAGAAGCCACGTTGGATCTGCAGTCGGTATTGAGTTGGAGCACTAAGGGTGATGTGAGTGCGCTGATTACGGCTCTGCCAGGCGATATTCGAGACAACCTCGGAGATTGGTTGGCCCGCGGCCTGCCCGACACTCATGATGTGGTATCGACGCTGCTTCTGAATGATCAGGGGAGTGATCTGCTCCCCGTCGCCTTGGCGTGCTCCGTGTTGTTTTCCTCGGACATTGAACGCTTGTCCGAGCTTGATTTAAGCCAGTTGCATATCAGTCGAGGGATCTTCCGTGAGCGCTTTTTGGGTGGGAAGAAGATCGAATTCCGAGCCCTGCAGCCACTGGGCGAGATTGCAGTTGCTCTGGTCCGGCAATGGGTAGGTGCTCTCGGTTTTCCTAGCTATGCGCGTTTTTTGTCGAAAGCAGAGCAGATTCTTGCGAGCTTAGATATGCAGGCTGCCGCCGAGCATTCTGCTCTGTTACCTTGCGGTCTACATGCTCGCTTTAGCACTTTTGCCACCGCTTTGGATCAAGCTCTGAATGGTGGCGACTCCATGCCTGCGGAGTCCGCTCTGCTGCTGATAGAGGGGCACCGTCTGGCTGGTTTGGACCGCTACAGCGAGACGGTTGCTCGGGCCAATATGGCCATGCGACTGCTGCGTTGGCTCAAGCTGGCGCCGAACATGGACGGGACAGTAGTTAGCCTGATCGGTGATTACATCGAGCACGGTGGTTTTTGTGATTGGGCACGAACCGCGATTTGGGCGGGAGATGCTGAGGAGTCCCTGAGTGCGGTTTACCTGAAGCTCTCAAAGCAAGTCGGGCGTTACAGGGAGCAGCAAAACCAGGCATTTGGACATCAGCTGGCAAGCATTGCTCGTGGTGATCATCTGCCTGCTCGACTCATTCCCGTCGAGCGCGCCCTGGATGATCTTGTTGCACCATTGGCTGAGCAGGGACAAGTGCTTTTGCTTGTGCTGGATGGGATGAGCGAAGCCGTCTACCGGCAGTTGAGTGCAGACCTCACCCGTAATCATTGGTTGGAGCTACAGCCTGCTGGCGTACAGGGCGATGCATGCCTGGTTGCAGCCTTGCCCACGGTGACTCAGGTCAGCCGTTGTTCGCTACTGTCTGGGGCGCTGTGTGAAGGCAATGCCAACGACGAGAAGAAGGCTTTCAGTAGTCATCCGCAACTGAAAAAACTGGCTTCCACCAAGTTCCCACCGCAAGTGTTCCATAAGCAGGATTTGTCCCAGTCTGGATCGGGCAGTTTGCAAAGTAGCGTTCGAGGGGTGATCGCGGGTACAGAGCACCGAATTCTGGCGGTGGTGATCAATGCCATCGATGATCAGCTGTCCAGTAGCTCACAAGTAAAGGTCGACTGGTCGTTTGAAACCGTGGCCTTGCTGCGCCATGTGATGGAGGCCGCTCGCGAGGCTGGACGTGTGGTGATCATTACCAGTGATCACGGCCACGTGCTCGATCATGATTCGGTTTACCAGCAGTCGGCCGCCGAAAACGGCGAGCGCTATCACCCAGTTGCACCTGGCATTGCTCCATCTGAGCTGGAAGTCCTGTTGTCTGGTGAGCGTGTCGTGACCACCAATAAGCAGGTAATCCTGCCCTGGTCAGAACGATTGCGCTATATCCGAAGCAAGAGTCATGGTTACCATGGTGGCGGTTCACTCCAGGAGGTGGTAATCCCGCTTGGGGTTTACATCAATGCCGCCACGCGACAGGCGATGGATGGTTGGCGGGAGGTGCCTCGTCGCCTACCAGCCTGGTGGCATTCGACAAATTCCATTCAGGGAGAGGCGCCGAGCGCGGCTGATCAGTTCAGTGTGCCTGCCGATGCACCCACTAAGAAAGTAGTTGGCAAGAAGCACGCTATGGCTGAGGTTGTCGACGATATGTTCGGCTTTGGAGCACCTTTAACCACAGCGAGTAATAAGGCCTCGCAGGCAACCACCAGCGACTGGATTGGAGCGCTGCTCTGTTCGCCTGTTTATCGCCAGGTTCGCGATAGGGCAGGCCGTACAGCGATCAGTGATGAACAAATGCAGGGGTTGCTGAGGCTGATGGAGAAACACCGCTGGCAGGTTATGGAGGCTGTGCTTTGTTCCGAGTTACAGATCCCGAAACTGCGGATTCGTGGGTTCCTCGCAGGAGCGCAGAAACTGCTCAATGTGGATGGCTATCCAATCCTTTCAGTCGAGCGTGATTCCCAGACAGTGCGTTTGACCGTTGCAGATCTGAAGAAGCAGTTTGAAATTCAATAACTACAAGGTGTAGTAGGCATGTCGATTAGCCAACAACGTCGTCAGGATATTCTGGATGCTCTGCGGCGAGGAACTGTGCCGCAGTATGGTTTAGATGCCTTGGCTGTTGGTTTGTTGCCCTTTGAGCGCGCCTTCGATGAAGAGCTGGAAAAGGTCAGTCGGGGCGGGGCTGTTTTCAAGGCTATTCGTGGCGAATACGGCAGCGGTAAAACTTTTGCGTCACGCTGGCTGCGAGAGAAAGCCCATCGGCTCGGCTTTGCCTGCGCCGAGGTACAAATTTCCGAGACTGAGACGCCGCTGCACCGCCTTGAGACGGTCTACCGACGCCTGATGGAGCGTTTGACCACGCCGGAGATGCCCTCGGGCGCGTTTCAGAATATTGTCGAAGCCTGGTTCTACACCCTGGAAGAGGATGTGCTTGCCCAGCATGACATCGACCCCAATGACTCAGAAGCGTTGATTGATGCCACTGATTTGCTGATGGAGAAGCGCTTGGGTGAAGTAGTGCGCTCTGCACCTGCGTTTGCCCTTACCTTGCGGGCCTATCGAAGAGCTCTACTGGAAGGCGAGGAAGAGATTGCTAACGGGCTTTTGGCTTGGATGGCAGGTCAGCCGAACATTTCTGCTGCGGTTAAGCGCTATGCAATGATCAAGGGCGACATCGACCATTTCGGCGCGTTGAGCTTCCTGCAAGGTGTGCTGACCATCCTCAAAGATTCTGGGCACCCAGGACTGCTGCTTGTGCTCGATGAGGTTGAAACCCTCCAGCGCATGCGCGGAGATGTTCGCGACAAGAGCCTGAATGCGCTGCGTCAGTTGATGGATGAAGTAGACTCTGGGCGATTCCCTGGTCTCTATCTGGTGATCACGGGTACTCCAGCCTTCTACGATGGCCCTATGGGTGTTCAACGTCTGTCTCCTCTGGCCCAGCGCCTGGCTGTGGACTTCACCACTGATGCTCGGTTCGATAATCCTCGCGCCGTGCAAATCCGCCTTCGTGGCTTCAGTCAGGAGTCACTGGAGGAGGTCGGTCGCAAGGTGCGTAACCTGTATGCTGATAACAGCGCTATGGCTGACCGCATTCTTCGGCTGGCGGACGATGACTACATCGTTGAGCTGTCAAGGGCAGTCACCGGAAAGCTGGGTGGCAAAGTTGGGATTGCACCACGGATCTTCCTTAAGAAGCTGGTGGGTGAGGTTCTGGATCGTATTGACCAATTTGAAGACTTCAATCCGAGGCAGCATTACGCATTGACCATCTCGGATACCGAGCTGACATCGGTCGAGCGCGCCACAAGTGCGGCAAACTCAGTTGACGATATTGAGCTCGATCTTTGATCCGCCTGAGTGGAGCTTTGCTGCATGAGTGAGTTCGATAAGCTCCATCCAGCCTTGCAGCATCACATCGTCAACTCTCTAGGTTGGAATGGTTTGCGGCCTTTGCAAGAGGCCACTATTCAGCCCGTTCTGGATGGCGAGCACGCGATCTTACTGGCTCCTACGGCAGGCGGAAAAACCGAGGCAGCAAGCTTTCCCGTGTTTTCACGCATGCTCAGTGAGAGCTGGGAAGGGCTTTCTGTTCTCTATATCTGCCCGATCAAGGCGCTGCTCAATAACCTTGAGCTGCGGTTGAGTTATTACGGGCATCTCCTGGGGCGCAGCGTTGCTCTGTGGCATGGGGACATCAGCGCTGCGCGTAAGGCCAAGATTGTGGCCTCGCCACCAGACATTCTGCTGACAACCCCTGAATCGCTAGAGGTAATGCTGGTCTCCAGCAAGGTTGATCATCAACAACTGTTTGCCAATGTGCGGACGGTGATTATTGATGAGGTACATGCCTTTGCCGGTGATGACCGTGGCTGGCACTTGTTGTCTGTCCTTGAGCGAATTAGCGTTCTTGCCGGGCGAGAGATTCAGCGATTGGGGCTCTCTGCAACCGTGGGTAACCCTGACGCTCTATGCGACTGGCTGGCAGGTAGCTGTGCAGCAAGAAGGAGCGTGATCAACCCTCCTGCTGAGAATAATGTGATTCCTGACGTCCAGGTCGATTGGGTCGGGTCGCTGAAAAACGCAGCAATTGTGATTTCAAGATTGCACAAAGGCGAGAAGCGCCTCGTTTTTGTGGATAGCCGTTCCAAGGTCGAGGAGCTTGCGGTTGAGTTACGTTGCCTAGGTGTTGCCACCTACATCTCCCACAGCTCTTTGAGCTTGGAAGAGCGGAGAGCTGCTGAAGAAGCGTTTTCCCAGGGCAATGACTGCGTAATCGTTTCTACTTCGACGTTGGAGTTGGGTATCGATGTGGGCGACCTTGATCGGGTTATCCAGATCGATGCTCCGTATACGGTGGCTTCGTTCCTGCAGCGTATTGGTCGAACCGGCCGGCGCGCGGGCAGCTCTCGAAACTGTCTGTTTCTGACTACCAAGGAAGATGCATTTCTCCGTGCTGTGGCGTTGTTACAACTATGGCGGCAAGGCTATGTCGAACCTGTCGAGCCGCCCGCGAGGCCAATGCACATTTATGCCCAGCAAACGATGGCATTGGTGCTTCAGCAAAAAGGAATCATCGTCGCCGACGTCGATCAGTGGATGTGCCGCATGCCGGGTTTTGCCGGAGTAACGCCCGATGACCGTGCTGGCGTTATCAGCTACATGCTTGCGGCCGGAATATTGCACTCTGATGAGGGGCTTATCGGGATTGGCAAGGCCGGAGAGAGGGCATTTGGTGAGAAGAACTTCATGGAGCTCTTCTCGGTGTTCACGACGCCTCCCATGGTTAAGGTTTTTTGGGGCAAGCAGGAGCTAGGGGAAGTTCATCAACTGACCTTTGCTGTCCGTGATAATGGCCCGGCGTTGCTTACTCTTGGCGGGCGCAGCTGGCAGACGACCTATATCGACTGGCCGCGGAAAAAGGCTTTTGTCGAGCCTTCGGAGGTGCGAGGTAAGTCGCAATGGGTCAGCGATGCGCAGCCGCTGAGATACGAGCTATGTCGTGCGATTGCAGATGTGTTGGTTTCAGATCTTGTTCCAGAGGGGCTTTCATCCAGAGCTCAGGCACTGCTTGCCGATCTGCGTGACCAATATGGCTGGATGGAGTCAGGTAAAAGTACTCTGATCCTTGATGCCGATGGTAATGCGATTTGGTGGAACTTCGCAGGCAAGTTGCTGAATTCGGCAATGAAGGATCTGCTGGCTAATGAGGCAGATAAGCTCATCGCCGACAACGAGTGCTTGAGTTTTCGGCACGTCTGTTCTGGCGAGGCGCTGGTAAGTGCTATTCGAGAGATTCTTGCGGGTGATGCGCGTGATTTGGCGGTGCTGCTGGATGAGGCCTTTGTACAAGAGCTGAAATTTGCTGAGTGCTTGAGCCAGAAAGAGATTGATCGTGAGCTGGGACAGCGGTACTCAGTTGATAGTGACTTCCAGAAGTTCTGTCGTAATTCACTTGCAGTTCTTAGGGTAAGGGATAACGCCTGATATGAGAATCATCCGTCTTAGCGAAGTCATTCGGACAGTTGGTCTTGCTCGATCAATACAAGTTGATAGGTGAGGTGTGGCGTTGAGGATGAGTATGAGAAAGCGCTGTGGCAGCAGTATCCTCAGCTAGCCCGTCTAGAGGCACAAACGAAAGTGTACATGGCATGTTGGGTCATTATGAATAACTTTGTGAGCGCGCGCCTACGCATTCTCCGTATTAAAAATTCGCTGCTTTCGCCATACGATAATCAGTCACCTAATCCATAAAATTGATTTTTACAAATTTCGAGTCGACTTTCCCAGTGCAGTCACTCCCTTGAAGGCCTCACGCATGCTCTCGACAGCTTCAAGCACGCCCGTAAGGTTATCCGGCGTGTTTGCTGCAAAGGCCATTACTTACCGATTTATGCATGAGGATAGTTATTAGAATACTGTTCGTTGAGTCGGGTGGCGCATTGAGAGGCCGTTTTATCAAATCTTAAATGCTCAATCTTATTACTGTGTCTGCGGCCTGCCTAACGGTTTGACAAAGATCTCGAAGTACTCAAATACCGCTTCCTGCGTTAGGCGGAGACCATGGACCACGCCCCCTTATTGGCATACAGTGATGGCTTTTTGATGCTCCACTGAAAAGCCGAACGTTCAGAACTGAGGGAAGCGGTTATGCTGGATACGGACTCGTTGAAGCCTGGCTTTATGATCATCCACGGCAATCGCCTGGATGATCTACGTGAGCTGGCTGTTGGTTGGATGCAGCGTTACCCGTTGGCACCGCTAGAGAATGAGGTTGTACTGGTACACAGCAACGGCATCGCGCAATGGTTGAAGCTGGCATTGGCTGAGGATCCACACAACGGTGGGTGCGGTATTGCGGCGGCTTTGGATGTTCAATTGCCGTCACGTTTTCTGTGGCAGGCATATCGCTCGGTTTTGGGGGCGCAGACGACCCCGGAATCCTCACCGCTGGACAAGGCGGCTTTGAGTTGGCGGCTGATGCGCTTGCTGCCTCAGTTACTGGGAAATCCTCATTTCAGCAGCCTGCAGCGGTTCCTTGAAAACGATGACGATCAGCGCAAGCGCCATCAGCTGTGCGAACGGCTGGCAGATTTGTTCGACCAGTATCAGGTCTATCGCGCTGATTGGCTGGAGGACTGGGCGGCCGGACGGGATCAACTCAAGTCGATCAAGGGCGGTGTGAAGCAGCTGGATGCGGACAATCTCTGGCAAGCTCAGTTATGGCGTGAAGTCTTGGCGGATGTTGGCGAGGGCGCGCTTGAGCATAGTCGCGCGGGGGTTCACAAGCGCTTTGTCGCGCACCTGCGTGAGGCCGTACAGGCGCCGAGTGGATTGCCACGGCGGGTGGTGGTGTTCGGTATTTCGTCGATGCCGGCGCAGGTGCTCGAAGCCTTGGCCATGCTGTCGCGCTACAGCCAGGTATTGCTGTGCGTCCACAACCCGTGTCGCCATCATTGGGGCGATATCGTCGCCGATAAGGAGCTTTTGGCGCACAGCTATCGCCGTCAACCCTTGCGCAATGCGCCCATGGCGGCGAATGAACACGGCCAGCCCTTGCTCGCTGCGTGGGGCAAACAAGGCCGCGACTATATTAACCTGCTCGACCACTATGATGAGCCCGGCAGCTACCGGCACCTGTTCGACGGCCTCAATGGAGGGCGGATCGATCTGTTTACCGACCCTGCGCCCTCAAGCTTGCTGGGGCAGTTGCAGAGCGACATTCTTGAATTGCGCCCGCTGGCAGAAACACGTGGAGCCTGGGGACCTGTCGATGCTGCACAGGATCGCTCGATACGTTTTCACGTGGTCCACAGCGCGCAGCGTGAAGTGGAAGTGTTGCATGATCAGTTGCTCGCGCGTTTCAGTGCCGACCCCCAGCTAAGCCCGCGTGATGTGATCGTGATGGTGCCGGACATCAACGCATATGCCCCGCATATTGAGGCGGTATTCGGCCAGGTACCACGGCACGACCCGCGTTACTTGCCCTTTACTGTGGCCGACCAGGGCCAACGTGGGCGCCAGCCTTTGCTGATTGCACTCGAGCACTTACTCAAACTGCCCCATAGCCGGTTTGCCGCCAGCGATATTCTTGACCTGCTGGACGTGCCGGCACTGCGCGCGCGTTTTGCCATCAAGGAAGCGGATGTGCCGATCCTGCAGCGTTGGATCGACGGTGCCGGTGTGCGCTGGGGGCTCGATGCGCAGCAGCGTGAGAGCCTGGACATGCCCGCAGGCCTGGAACAGAACACCTGGCGCTTCGGGATGCGTCGCATGCTGCTAGGCTACGCGGCTGGTCGCGGGCCGGAGCTGAATGGCATCGAGCCCTACGATGAGGTGTCGGGGCTTGAAGCGGCCCTGGCCGGGCCGTTGCTGACCCTACTCGACCACCTGGAAATTGCTCGCCAAGATCTGCAGCAGCCAGCCACACCGGTGCTCTGGGTCGAGCGCCTGCAATCGCTGTTGAAGGTGTTCTTCCGCCCGGTGGGCGATGCCGAGGAACTGCTGGTCAACCAATTGCTCCAACTGCTCGATGACTGGTTGCGTACGTGCGAGGCTGCGCAGTTTGTGCAGGCGCTGCCGTTGAGCGTGATACATGAAGCCTGGCTATCTGGCATTGAAGAGGGCGGCCTGTCGCAGCGCTTCCTCGCCGGTACAGTGAATTTCTGCACCTTGATGCCGATGCGGGCGATCCCGTTCAAGGTGGTGTGCCTGCTGGGCATGAGCGATGGTGATTACCCGCGCCAGCAATCGCCCGTCGATTTTGACCTGATGCGCAACGACTATCGCCCCGGTGATCGGTCGCGGCGTGAAGATGACCGCTACCTGTTGCTCGAAGCGCTGTTGTCTGCCCGGGAGCAACTGTACGTGAGCTGGGTAGGTCGCAACATCCGCGATAACAGCGAGCGCGTGCCTTCGGTGTTGATTGGCCAATTGCGTGATCATCTGGCCAGCGGCTGGCGCTCGGCCACGCCCGATTCACTGCTGCATGCGCTGACCCAGGAGCATCCGCTGCAACCGTTCAGCGCTGCCTATTTTGCCGACCAGCCTGGTCCTGATGGCTTGTTCACGTACTCCCACGAGTGGCGTGAGGTGCATGACGCGCAAGACGGACAGCAGGCGGTCGAGCTGTTGCCAACGCTCGCGCAAGACACGCCATTGACCCTGCGGCAACTGGCCGGGTTTGTGCGTGATCCCGTCGGTGCCTTCTTCCAGCAGCGGCTCAAGGTCAATTTTGACAATGACGAGTTGACCAGCCGCGATGACGAAACCTTCCAGCTCGATGGCCTTGAAAACTGGCTGCACCAGGATCGGCTGAGCCAAGCGCTCAAGCGTTGGGTCGAAGAAGATTACTGCCCAGAGCAGACGATGACCGAGCTTGATCTGCACGTACAGCGTTTGCAGCGCGAAGGCAAGTTGCCGTTGGGCGGTTTCGGCCGTTTGAGCGCATCGGCCCTGGTGGAACCGATGCCGGACATGCTGGCGCGCTACCACGCGCAATTGCAGGCGTGGCCTGAAATCGAGGAAGGCCAGACTGCCACAATGATCGCCGCCGATGAGACGACCCCGGGGTTGAGTGACTGGCTGGGCGGTATTCGCCGCAACGCCCTAGGTGAGCGCGCCTATCTGCAACTGGACAGCAAGAAGTTGTGCACCGACGACAGCTGGCGCTGGCACAACCTGGTGCGCCCTTGGCTGCGGCACCTGGCGTTGCAGTTGAGCGGGCAAGGCTGCACGACGATTCTGGTCAGCTTGAACGGGGATGTGGTGTTCCGGCCCGTGCCCGTGCAACAGGCTCAGGCACAGTTGCACGCGCTGCTCGACGCCTGGGTGGCGGGCATGCGAGAACCGCTGCCAGTGGCTTGCAAAAGCGCCTTTGCCTGGCTTGCAGCCGGCGGGGACGGCAGCGATACAGCCCGCGACAAAGCACGTGAGGCGTTTGAAGGTGGCTTCAAGCACACAGGAGAGGCTGAGAGTTCGTTTGCCTTGCGCCGCGCGTACGTCGATTTCGACCAACTGTGCGCTAGCGGCCAGTTCCCCCTCTGGGCCACACGTTTGTATGGCGGCCTGTTCAATCACCTGACTTCGAGCTGCGCAGGGAGCGACCAATGACAACGGTAAATCTCAACCCCCTCGACTTTCCCCTGCATGGCAGCCGTTTGATCGAGGCGAGTGCCGGCACCGGCAAAACCTTCACCATCGCCTTGCTCTATGTGCGCCTTGTGCTTGGCCATGGCGGCGAAGCCGCGTTCAAGGGCCCACTGACACCGCCTCAGATCCTGGTGGTGACGTTCACCGACGCAGCTACCCAGGAGCTGCGCGACCGTATTCGCGCCCGCCTGACCGAAGCCGCGCAGTGCTTTCTGGAGCCTGATCTACAACATGACAAGCTTCTGCAGCAACTGCGTGCCGAATACCCAACTGAGCAGTGGCCCGCGTGCGCCCGCCGGTTGCAACTGGCGAGCGAGTGGATGGACGAAGCGGCGGTCTCGACCATCCATGGCTGGTGCTATCGGATGTTGCGTGAACATGCCTTCGATAGTGGAAGCTTGTTTACCCAGACACTGGAAACCGATCAGAGCGAACTGCTGGCCGAGGTGGTCAGGGACTACTGGCGTCGGCATTTCTATGAGTTGCCTGTCGAGCAGGCGCGTGCGATCAGTGATTGCTTCAGCAGCCCTCAAGACTTGGGCAATGCCCTGGGTGTGCTGATGGCTCGCCGAGATGCCAGCTATCAATACGAAGCAACGCCACTTGAAGCCCCCGGCTCGTTGCAGGCATTGCTCAAGGAGCCAGGCGAGTGGTACCAAACGGTCGCCGAACTGGAGCACAACGCGCGTAAGCTCTGGCTTGAGCATCAGGGCGAGCTTGAGGATCTGCTGCGCAGCATTCGCCCTCACATGAGCGGTACGACTTACAAGAAAATCGATCGGGATGACGTCTTCAACGGCCTTCTGAACACGTTGGCGCAGTGGGCCAGGGGGCAGTCTGCACCGCACAACGTGCATGCTTTCGGGGTGTCTGGTATCAAACTGAAGGGCAAAGCCGTAGTGCCCGAGCATGCGGCTTTCAAGGCGATCGATCTCTGGATCGCACAACGAGATGCCAAAATCGACATCCGCGCTCAACTGCTGCTTCATGCCTTGCATGAAGTGCGCGAGCGTTTTGATGAAGAGAAACGCCGCCGTGCCGAAATTGGTTTCGACGACCTGCTCAATCGCCTTGACCAGTCCTTGCAAGGGCCGTCCGGCCCTCGGCTGTCCGAGACCATTCGCCAGCAGTACCCGGTCGCTTTGATCGATGAATTCCAGGACACCGACCCGGTTCAGTACCGGATCTTCGATACTATCTACCGCATTCCCGACAACCTGGATGACAGTGGCCTGTTCATGATCGGCGACCCGAAACAGGCGATCTATTCCTTCCGTGGCGCAGATATCTACACCTACCTGCAGGCGCGTGAGGCCACGGTTGGCCGGCATTACACGCTGGGTACCAATTACCGTTCGACCCAGGCCATGGTAGAGGCGGTCAACCACTGCTTCAGCTACGCCGAAGGCCACCCCCGCGGTGCGTTTCGGTTCGCCGAAGAGGGCCAAGGCAACCCAGTGCCGTTCACCAGCGTTAATGCCAATGGCCGCGACGATGTGCTGCAGATCGCGGGTAAAGACCAACCTGCCTTGACCTTCTGGCAACTGCAAACCGATGGCGTGATCAATAACGCCACATACCTGCGCGAGGCCGCCGAAGCATCGGCATCGGCGATTCAGGCCTGGCTCGACCCCGCCGCCCCTGAACGTTCGGGCTTGCGGGCGGCCAATGGCGAAATCATCGCCTTGCGGCCTGCCGATATCGCCATTCTGGTGCGCAATCGCAAGGAGGCCGAAGCCATTCGTAAAGCGCTTGCGCACCGGCAGCTGGCCAGTGTCTACCTGTCCGATAGGGACTCGGTGTTTGCCAGCGAAGAGGCCCAGGACCTGCTGTACATCCTGCGGGCCTGCGCGCAACCCACCAGTGACCGCTTGCTGCGCGCAGCGCTGGCGACTCGCAGCGTTGGCCTGCCATGGCAGACGCTGGAGCTATTGAACCAGGATGAATTGTTCTGGGAGCAGCAAGTCCTGCGATTCAGGGATTTTCGTGCGTTGTGGCAGCAACAAGGCGTGCTGCCCATGCTGCGCAAGCTGTTTGCCACCTTCAAGGTCCCGGCCCGCTTGCTGCTGGAAGACCAAGGGGAGCGCCGCCTGACCAACCTGCTGCATTTGGCCGAGTGGCTGCAGCGCAGCGCCGCCGAGCTCGATGGCGAGCATGCGCTGATCCGCCACTTGGCCGAGCAGGTAGATGGCCAGAGTGAAGAAGAGATTCTGCGCCTGGAAAGCGATTCGGACCTGATCAAGGTTATTACCGTGCACAAGTCCAAGGGGCTGGAATACCCGTTGGTGATGTTGCCATTTGCCTGTAGCGCCAGAGCGATCGATGGCCGCAGCACGGCACCGCCCATGTTCCATGACGACGATGGCCTGGTAATTGAGCTGGCCAAGGGGGACTCGGCAAAGCCGGCACAAGGGTTTGCCAACGATGAGCGTATGGGTGAGGAAATGCGCCTGCTCTACGTCGCCCTGACCCGCGCCCGTTATGCCACCTGGATTTGCGTTGCCCCTCAGGGCTCCAGGGCTGGAGGAAGGTCGACAGACTTGAACAAGGCGGGTTTGGGTTACCTGCTGGCGGGCGAGGGCGCAATAGCACCAGACCAATTGGCTGGCGTAGTCGAGGCGTTGGCATACGGCTGCAACGACATTGCCGTGTGCAGCGCACCCGCCGCAACCGACAGTGTCCACGTGGCGCCTGCTCTGCCCAGTGTCGGGCCGGCCTTGCGTCCCGTGCATACGCTTGCGGCAAACTGGTGGATTGCCAGCTACTCCGCCTTGGCCATTGCGGACGGTCATGTGCTGATGGGAGCTGACTCGGCTATCAGCCTTGAGCCGGCGACCGCGCTCGAAGCCAATCTGCAGGAGGAGGGCGACGCTGAAAGCTTGCCTGTGGGGGTCGGGATTCACGGTTTCCCTCGGGGGGCGGGTCCGGGCACCTTCTTGCACGGGTTGTTCGAATGGGCCGGCCGGGAAGGCTTCGCCAAGGCTGCTGGTGATCTCGAAGCTTTGCACAACACCGTGGCCCGGCGCTGCAACCTGCGCGACTGGGAGAACTGGATCGAACCATTGTCCGCCTGGCTGGGCAGCTATCTGAATGCGCCGCTGCGCTTCAACGGTACCCAGAGCACACTCTCGGCCCTGAGCACCTACCAGGTCGAGATGGAGTTCTGGTTCTCCAGCCACTACGTGAACGTCCAGCGCCTCGATGCGCTGGTGCGCCGGTACACCTTGGCTGGTGCACCGCGCCCTGTGCTGGCCCCCAATGAGTTGAACGGCATGTTTAAGGGCTTCATCGACCTGACGTTCGAACACCAAGGCCGCTTCTACGTGGCGGACTACAAATCCAACTGGCTGGGCAGCAACGACCATGCCTATGCCGCTGAGGCGATGGCCGCGACGATGCTGGACAAGCGTTACGACCTGCAGTTGTGCCTGTACCTGCTGGCCTTGCATCGTCAGCTTAAGCTGCGTCTTCCAGGCTATGACTACGAGCAGCATATGGGCGGGGCGTTGTACCTGTTCATCCGTGGGCATCAGGCGCTCACCCATGGCGTGCACTTCGAGCGGCCGCCACGGCAACTGATAGAACAGCTGGACCAACTTTTCATGGGGCAGCACACGGAGGTCAGCGCATGAGCCAAACCCTTAAGCAACTCAGCAACAGTCAACGCACGGTCGATCATGCACCGGTATTCATTGGTGAGGCTAGCAACACTGCGCTGCTGCAGCAACTGGACAACTGGGTGGGCCGCGGCTGGTTGCGTGCGTTGGACCGCTCGTTCGTGACCTTCATCCTTGAGCAAGATCCTCAGGCCCAGGCCTGTGTGTTGTTGGCCGCCGCGATGACCAGCCACCAACTCGGTCGCGGGCATTCCTGCCTGGACCTGGCGGCAACGCTGAATGCCCCAGACTTTGTGTTGTCGTTGCCACCTGAGGGAGAGGAGGGCAACCAGCTACCGTCGCAATGGTTGCTCGGCCTGCGTGTTGAACAATGGCGCTGGGCGCTGGCCGCGAGCCCGTTGGTCGAGGACCGGGACGGGCAGCAGCTCAGCCCTGAGCGCCCGTTGGTATTGGCAGGACAGCGCCTGTACTTGCGTCGTTACTGGAACTACGAGCGCAGCATCGCCCAAGCCCTGAGCGCACGCTTGAGTATTGCCACGGCTACGCCGGAAAAACTCGCCAGCCGGCTCGATGCCTTGTTCCCAGATGCTTTTGAGATCAACGGCGAACGCTGCAGCGACTGGCAAAAGATTGCGTGCGCACTGGCTGCGCGAGGCAATTTCAGTGTCATCACTGGTGGTCCTGGTACGGGCAAGACCACCTCGGTGGTGCGCCTGCTGGGGTTGCTGCAAGCCCCTGCGGTGGAAGAAGGAAAACCACTGCGCATCCGCCTCGCCGCCCCCACCGGCAAGGCGGCTGCGCGCTTGTCCGAGTCCATCGGCAAGGCTGTAAGTGTATTGCCTGTCAGCGCCAAGGTGCGCGAGGCGATACCGACAGATGTTTCAACCTTGCACCGCTTGCTCGGCAGTCGACCGGATTCGCGTAACTTCATTCACCAGCGTGACAAGCCGTTGGAATTGGATGTGCTGGTGGTCGACGAGGCGTCGATGATCGACCTGGAAATGATGGCCTGTCTGCTGGATGCCTTGCCCCGTCAGGCGCGCTTGATCCTGTTGGGTGACAAGGACCAGCTGGCGTCGGTGGATGCCGGTTCGGTGTTGGGCGACTTGTGCCGTGAGGCTGAAAAGGGCGGCTACAGCGAGCAGACGACGGCCTGGCTGAACACCCACAGTGGCGAGGCGCTCAATGCGCCTGGTTTGCAACTGGCAGCCGGCCTGGGCGACCCACTGGCGCAGCAGACCGTCATGCTGCGTTACTCGCGGCGCTTCGATCCCCAGCAAGGGATCGGGCGCCTGGCGAAGTTGGTCAATGAAAAAGATGTCGCTCAAGCCCGCAACTTGCTGGAACAGCCCTCCGCGCAGTTGTGCAACCTCAAGCTGCGTGGCGAGCATGATGCCGCGCTCACTGACGTGATCATCAATGGCAAAGGCGATGCCCCGGGTTACCGTCATTACCTTGAGAAGCTACGGGACCTGCGCCCTGCAAGTGATACGCTCTGGGACAGTGGCCTGTGGGCCAGCTGGGCTGGCAGCGTATTGTCCGCGTTCGATGAGTTCCGCCTGCTCTGTGCGCTGCGCCGTGGGCCTTGGGGGGTTGAGGGGCTGAACCAGCGGGTTGCCGCAGAACTGCACCGCTGCGAACTGCTGGCAGGCGAGCAGGGGTGGTACGAGGGGCGACCGGTGCTGGTCACCCGCAACGACTACAGCCTGAACTTGATGAACGGTGACATTGGCATCGCCCTCTGGGTGCCAGGTCCCAACGCTGAGCGGGCGTTGCGCGTAGCCTTCCCGCGCAATGATGGCAACGGTGGAGTCCGCTTCGTGATGCCAAGCCGGCTGGTGGAGGTCGAGACAGTGTTTGCCATGACGGTGCACAAGTCCCAGGGTTCGGAGTTCAACCACACGGCCTTGGTATTGCCCGATGCGCTGAACCCGGTCTTGACTAAGGAGCTGCTGTACACCGCCATCACCCGGGCCAAGCAATGGTTCAGCTTGATAGAGGCCAGCCCAGGGGTGTTCGAGGGGGCGGTGAGCCGCAATGTGCAGCGTACTAGCGGGTTGGCGCTGCAGTTGCAGGACGGGCTGAGGAGCGTTTACCGCACCTGAGTAGGAGCATTTAGGCATTTGTAACCTGGGTATTGGGCTTCGGCAGTGACCTTTGCCATGGTAGAGGTTACTGCCTGAACTGTAATGGTGAAATTGGCCTGCGGGCCGGCGGTGGCAACTACACGTTGCATAAAGGCTCGGTACGTTTTCATTGATTCTGCTCTGGTTGAAGGTGAGCCCTCACAATGAGGATCGCTTACGACGGAATGTGTCGTTGTTCAATTACGACACAAGATGTCGTTTGAGTCTCGAGAATGGGCTTGTCGAGCGATCAAATAGAAGGCTGTCCGAATGAGCCCAGATGATAAGGTCTTTAAATTTTTGGATGCGCTGCTGCCCCGTGCAGAGTGCGTGCGCTTTGTTGAGAGGCGATTTCCATGCGTTGTCGATATTATCGGGATGCCTTCTTTAAGGGGGCCAAGACTGAGAATCGATGGGGTCCATAAAATGATAGGTGTTGTGGCCAGTCCACTGACTAATTTCCAAGATCCCTCATTGCTGGGCTGTCTCTATGAATCTCTGCGTGATGATGCGCTAGCCTCTGATCCAGATGCGATCAATGATCTGGGGTGGCTTTGGATGAATGGTAGTCGACTGTCTGTCGATTACGTTCTTGCCCGACGTTTGCTTAGACTTGCGTATGTGTTGGGTTCAGGTGAGGCGGCGTTCAATCTTGCTGAGCAAGCCTGGCACGGTCGAGGAATAGCTATTAATCACGACCTTGCGGCCTGCTATTACGAACACGCATATGATCGTGGTATCAGTTGGGCGGGCAAAGCGCTGGGGCGGCTGTACGAGACTGGTGCAAAGGGCCAGGCGCCGAATTTTGAACAGGCTGCTTACTGGTACCGAAAGGCAGTCGAATCTGCATTGTTTAGGGGTTAAAGGCATGATCATTGGAGCTTGGAGCATGTATGCGCTGCTAAGTCTGATCTTGATTTTGCTGTTATTTCAGTATTTGCAGTATACTAAACTCTCGAGTTTGATTAACCACTGGCAGGTTAACATTCAGGAGCAGCGGCAGAGTACCTATTTCCACATTGAGGAGAACCGCGAGCTCAGATCAGCCCTGCGAGCGGAGCAAGCGCACGTAGAGCAACTACAGCGCCAGGTGGAGATCTTGAGGGCTTTGCTTCCTGTAGTTTAAAAGTTATAAATTCTATTTCACTTCAAGCGTAATTGAGAGGGCCGATTATGCCTGTAAGACTAAGACCTTCTACATTAGTATGCTGCGAATGTGGCTGGAAGAAGACGGTTGCGCCACTGAGCGATGCCCTAAGCCCAGCAGACTGGTGTGAGCGATGTGGGCATGATGCGTTGAGCTTGCAAGCAACTAGCGCGATCGACCGCATACTGGCCGAGTGGTACGCGAGGTTGTGGAGATAAGGGCGACTTATGATTGAGTTTCTTGGGGCGCGTTTACGTCGCGCGCATCATGTGGTGGTGTTCACAGGCGCGGGTGTCTCGGCAGAGAGTGGCATACCAACATTTCGCGATGCCTTAAGCGGTCTATGGGAATCATTTGACCCCGCTGCTTTGGCGGCTGCCAATGCCTTTCGCATGGATCCTGCGTTGGTATGGGGGTGGTACGAATGGCGACGAGCGATGGTACTTGCCGCTATCCCTAATCCTGCCCATTTGGCTATAACTAAACTTTCTGATCAATTGCCCAAGCTGACGCTAATTACCCAGAATGTTGACGATTTACATGAGCGGGCGGGTTGTCATGAGGTCATTCATTTGCATGGTAGCTTGAACACGCCACGTTGCTTTGCGTGTGCGCGCCCCTATAAATGGAATATAGAGGCTGAGCATGAAATTAAGAATATGTGCAGGATCGAGCCACCACGCTGTCAGCATTGCAACGGTAAAATCCGACCTGGGGTGGTCTGGTTTGGGGAGTCACTACCGGAGCAGCCTTGGCGCAAAGCGCTAGCAGCTGCTAAAGATTGTGATCTGCTGCTTTCAATCGGGACTTCGGGCTTGGTTCAACCTGCGGCAGAAATTCCCAGAATCGCTAGAGAGCACGGTGCTTTGATTGTGCATATCAATCTCGACTCCGAGGCGTTTGAAGAGGAGAAGGCGTTTAGGCTGGTCGGTAGAGCGGCAGAAATTCTACCGCGCTTACTTGACCAGATGAGCGAAGAGCAAAGGTTTCCTAGCCGACCGATAGCTTAGCGAGCACCTTGCCTGCCGAACATAGGCCTATTCAGTGCCCATAAACCATCCTCAATGGCTTGGATGACGCTATTGTCGACATTCTGAGCGAACCGCCATGCTTGAATGTTCAACGCTCCTTCTAGTTCTGGCAACCAGTGGCAGAGCTGCATGGCATAGGTGCCTTTGTTGCCGAATCCCAAGTGCTGCTTGATTCGTGAGTGCAGGTCTGTGGAGCTTCCAACATACAGCAATGCAGAGGCAGCATTTACTCGGCAGTAGGCCCGATCATTTCTCCCGGCTGACTTTGCCGCCTTAAATGCTTGATGCAGAGTTTCAGATAAAGTTTGCTCGACGGTGAATTGATATATGTAACGCCCTTTGGGGGCGGACAAGGATTTCAGTTTCTCCAGCAACGTAGCGCGATTGCCATTGTGGATTGCACTAAAGGGAATGCTTACCTGGTAGGACTCATCGATAGTTGCCTCTTGAACGCCCGCGGCCAGGTTGTGTAGCTGGGTGGCAATACTATTCAGCATGGAAGAATTTAGCATGATGTTGTTACTTCATTCGAGCTGGGTTGAACACGTGACGAGTTATGCCGACTGCTTACAGTGAGCAATCCTCATGCTCATACGCTGCGACAGCGCGGCGTAATGAGTCGCACACTTGTTGGCGAAGTGTTGCAGGCTCATGTACCACGAATGAATCTCCTAGTGAGAGAATCCACCAGTGCAGTTGCCAGGTATTAGTTACAGTCGCTTGAAGCTGGAAGCCTTGAGCCAACGGCTCAAGCACCATATCTGTGCTCAAAGGCGTCTCCCGAATCAAACGAGCTTGCTGCTCACTCACCCAGGCCTTGAGGCAGATTTTTTCCGGCTTGCCGAAGTGCAAGGCGTCGGTGGCGAGGTAGGTTTGCAACTCGAAGGACTCCAGCCCTTGGCAGGTCGAGTCGAGCACCTTCACTGAGCGGAAGCGGTGTACCGCGAATTGCCGGACATCGGTGTAGGGGGCTGCGGTTGCAATCAGGTAGGTGACCAGTCCGCGCTGTACGATGGCCAACGGATTGAGGGTCAACTCGCTCTGCTTGTCGCTGTGCGCAGAGTAGTACTGACACCGAACCTGCTGTTCGCTAATCAATGCGTGCTGCAGGGCCTCTAGGGTTTCTGGCTGGATCTGCGGGGCGCGGAGATTGAAGTCAGGTCGAACACTTGCCACTTTGTTGGGCCAGCGAGCGGCAGGGTTATCGCCTCCGAGGCCTCTGAGCTTTTGCCGAGCGTGCTCGAAGCGTGGTTCTAGCGTGCTTAACATACTCCCCGGTAGCAACGGGCGAACAGCATCCTCCACCAGAGTGAGGCTCACCGCTTCAGTCAGAGTAATGCCCTGCAACTCGACACTCACACCTGGCTTCCAGAACCAACCGAATGGTGTGCCTGCATCGTTGCATTGTAACGGGAACACCAGAGAAAGGTCATGCAGGTCGCGTTCGACGCTGCGGCGGCTGATTGAGTAGCCAGCAGCCGTCAGGCGGGTATGCAATTCAGTCACGGTGATGCCGGGAGAGCGTTTGGGAAGTTGCTGTAGCAGCTCCCATTGACGGCTCAAGGCGTTGTGGGTCTTGGTAGAGGGCACAAAACGCATCCTTGTTGTGTAAAGGCTGGCCACTGGCTAGCAGTATGACAGGTTATCTGCCTATCGGCGTCGAGAGGACGACCTTTAGTGCGTCCACTGCTGGAAGCCAATAGAGCGTTGCTGGCCGGTGGCCTTCAAGCGGCATTCGGCCAGCAGCGCGGCGGCCAGTTCGTCGGCATTGGCGAACGGTTTGAAACGCGCACGTCGTGCCACCGCTGCAAAATCACCAGGGGTTAGGAATGCTTCGTTGCGCAATCGTCCAGTTGCGCTTTGTTGCGGGTCCTTAAGCGACAGCGCTTTGAGGTGCGCGGCGAATAGGGCCTGGGCCTGGGCTGTATTGAGGTAGCCGAAATGCACCTTTAGGTCGAAGCGCCGCAGAGACGCCTCGTCCAGGTCGCGGATCAGGTTGGTGGAGGCGATGAACAGCCCCTGGTAGCTTTCCATCTGCGTGAGCATTTCATTGACGGCGGTGACCTCCCAGCTTTGCCGAGCCTTGCGCCTGTCCTGCAAAAAGCTGTCAACCTCGTCTAGTAGCAGGACGGCATCTTCCTGTCGGGCGCGTTCGAAGGTGCTCGCCAGATTCTGCTCGGTCATGCCCACGTAGGGCGACACCAGGTCGGATACTCGCTTGACCATCAGCGGCTTGTCCAACGCTTGCGCCAGCCACTGGCCGAACGCGGTCTTGCCGGTTCCGGGCGGGCCGTAGAAGCATAGGCGTGCCTGAGGATGGGCGCGTAGGCCGTCTACCAAACCGTCTAGCGGTTGGTCGGCATTCACCCACTTTGGCGAGTAGAACGTAGGCAGCCCCTGGTCGGTACATTGCAGCTTTTCGAATCCCTGCGCCCTCAACGTGCCGTCGACGATGCAGCGAATAGTACTGTCCAGTACCTTGCTGGCGCGCGGGGCCACGCTAAGCCCAACGCGCACGGCGCGCTCTAGTACAGCCGGGGTGATCTGCTCATGGGCGCACAGTTGCTCCACCAAAGCGTCGCTAACCTTGCCACCGCCACATTCACGCAGCATCTGCTTGCGTTGCGCTAAGGGTGGGTTGGGCACTTCAATTACCAGATCGAAGCGCCGTATGTGGGCAGCATCGATCGCTTCGATGCTATTACTCAGCCAGAAGCACGGCAGAGCGTTTTCTTCGAGCATGCGGTTGATCCAACCTTTTTGCGAGCGGTTACTGACAGCTGCCTCCGCTACCTGGAAGATGTCTTCGATCTCGTCGAGCACCAGCACGGCTCGTTGGGAATGCAGCACGCTGTTGGCTGCGCGCAAGGAGCACAGGCGTTGCTTGGCCGAGACGGGGTCACCGTCGCTGTTGGTGCAAGCGACTTCATAGAGTGCGCTGTCCAGCCGGCTGGCGATTAGGCGCGCCAGTTGCGTCTTGCCAGTGCCGGGAGGGCCGTACAGCAGTATGTTCACGCCGGCTCGCGCTTGGGCAAGGGATTTGCTCAGGTAGCGTTCGGCGATTACCAGTGGCTGCCTGATATGGCTGTAGTGCTCCCAGCTCAAGGTGCCGGGCGGACTGGCGCGGAATGCATAAGCAAACAGCTCCAGTGGCGTCCCTTTGCTGAAACGCAGCAAGCCTGGCAGGTCCGGATTGCTGATCGATAGCATCGAACTGAGCGCCATCGCCGCACGGTTGCTGGAGCTGATATCCAGCAGCCCAGTGCGCATCAGTGTGCTGTCATGCGCAAGGCACGACTCGACCTGTGATAGGGGCAGGGCCAGCAATACGGACAGCACTTTCAATGCCCGGTTGAATCCCAGCATGCCCAATTGGTCGGTAGCGTCATTAAGCGTCGGATCGCTGTGCATCAGCACGCAGAAGCCCAGCACCTGTAGCTCGGCGTCGGGCAACGCCAGCAAGTCGCCCAACGCTTCGAGGTTGCCTGCAAGATTGTCCGGGTACGGGGTGCTTGGGTGATCTTCCGGAAAGCTGCGGGCACATTTTCGTAGCGTCGACAGGGCTAGGGATGGGTTGTAACGGTCATCGTCTACCCATTGGGCGAGGCCCAGTTCATGGGCCAGGTCATCGTCATTGAAACCGTGTCGGCCGATGAAAGTGCGATGTCCACCCAGCTCTAGCAAGAGCTGGAAACTCCACTTGATCGACAGCGCGCAAGTATCTACCGCACGGTAGCTGCCGTTTGCGAAAGGGTTTAGACGGGCGGCCATACTGATCTCCTCTTGCTGTAGAGCCGTCAGCTTGGTGTAGATGGTAGTCAGAATGTGTCGTCTCTATCGCCGTCAGAGAGTAAAGATGGCATATTGCCTGCAATTTTGATTTGGCCAGTCCAATGGTTGCAGACCACGACGTAGATTGTCGGGATCAGATGCAATGATTGCCATGCGTTGTGTCTTTCTCAAGGATGTGTGTTGATGCTTACCGTTCTATCCCTGCTCGATGACAGGTTGCGTCCAAAGGGATCCAGAGACCCCTTGGCCATCGAGTCCATCTGGAGCGCTGTGGGCCGCAAGCTAGTAGGTAACCTGACCACGGTGACCAGTCGTGCTGACCATTTCATTGTGGCTCTCCTGGCCTGCCGCTATGCCCATGAAGGTTCCAGATCCCGCTCCCTTGACGATATACAGGAACGTTATGCCAGGGCCGAGCAACTGGCTGCCTACCTGCGACTGGATGCCTCTGTGCAGGCCAGCCTGTTAGGTCGCCAGCTAGCCGTTGCCAATTTCAGGCGCGACTCGATGGCGCTGGGCATGCACAAGAAAGCCCAGATCCTCAGCAATCAACTCAGCTACGGATTGTGGGGGCTGTATTCCTCGGCATTGCAGGAGGCCGGCCTGATCAAGGGCAGCGACAGGCGCTTGACCGGCGCAGGGATCGCCCTGACGGATGCCTTGCTAGACACCTTTGGCCTGTCGCAGTGGCAGCGATTCGGCGAACTGGCGAGCCAGGGCACGGTAAGAAAAGCGCAGCTGTCGCCACTGGCTGGTAGCTTTGCCGCCCTGCTCGATCATCAAGGCATGCGTAAACAACTGGTGTCGGCGCTGCTGCGGTATGCCGGCGCGCGGCCCTTGCAGTTGGCGTTGTATGAGGCGGTTCAGCAATGGTTGCCAGTGTCCGCCGAGCAACCTGTATCGGCTCGACTGTTCGCTCGCTGGGCGGTGGCCGCCAAGCAGGTCGATGCGCAGGTGCAGGACGTTCTGAGGCAGATCCTGTCGTTGCAACCGCTTCTGGTCTTCGCCAACATCGTGGTCGTCTGGTTGCAAATGCAGAACGGGCGAACCCGCAGTGAGTTGGTCAAAGACCTGCGCTCGCGGCTTGGTGCGCCCTTTATCCACCCGGGTTGGGACCGGCCCGGTCTACCTCATGCCCGCTTTCTCCAGTGTTTGACCGATGCCGCCAATGATGGCGATGCGGGTCGGGTCATCGACCAGCTCATGGAGCAGAATTCGGCTGTGACGGGCGCACGGGGAGGGGCGGCCTGGCTTCATTGGGAGGGCGACAGGCTCAGGGTCAGGGTCCCTGTCGATCGCGCCAGCCTGCCTGAGGATCTGGCTGCACATTGTCATCAGGCGTGGGACTACAGCTTTTTCCTTCACGCCTTCCTCGCCATTGCCAAGGCCGGTCACCCATGAAAGCACATACCATCAGTGACGCGTTTCGCCAGTGCATCGGTGAGCGTGAAGTGCGCTTTGCCTTCTTCACGACCTACAGTTTTGAACCGGACTTTTTCGAGCTCGAAGTCATTCCTTTGCTCCTGGGCGATCAAGCGCTCTCAAGTCAGGATGAAATTCGCTATGTCCAGTTGCAGGCCTTGATGCAGGACAAGGCCCGGCGTTTCGCCGTGGCCCATGACGTGGATGTGTTCAATCCTGCCGCCGGCAGTCGCCTGGAAGTCGACTACTTGCCCATACGGGTCGGCAATGGCTGTCAACATTCCAAGCTGGCGATCCTTGTGGTTCAGGGGGAGGATGACGATGCGCCGGTTATCGTATTGGCGGCAGGGTCATTCAACCTGACCAAGGCGGGGTGGTGGGACAACATCGAGGTTGGCCACTTTGTCGAACTTCGGGCGACCCGTGCTCCAGGCAATGTCCTTGAGCCGCTGCGTCGTGCATTGCAATTCTTCCAGGCCGCCACACCGACACCGGCTCTAAACGGTATTGTCGAGGTGCAGGCAGGGTGGTCGCCGAGTGCCGATGATCCTGACTGCAGCTTTTATTTCTCAGGGGCGGCACCTGAGCGCCTGGCATTTCTCGACTTCATTCATCAGCACCTGCGAGCGCCATCGGCTGCGAAAGCGTCTGGCACGCTGGAAATCATCAGCCCGTTTTTCGGCGAGACGCCCACCTGTGGCAGTACGCAAGAGCTGATGAGCGAGTTTGCGACAGTGCGCCTGTTGCTGCCCTATGACGAAGAGCGGCGTGCGTTGGTCGATCCGGCAGTGTTCAGTGCCTTCCACGTGGATCAATGGTGCGACTGGGCCGGGCATTGGCACAACAGCCACAAGGTGCACGACAAGCCGTTTCGTCGTCTTCACGCCAAGATTTTTCAAGGGCTGGGCAAACGGCCCTGGCAATTCGTCGGTTCGGTGAATTTCAGCCACAAGGCATTTCAGGTAAACGTCGAGTCAGGGTTCCTGCTCCAGGGGCGGGACCTTGTGCCGTTGCTGGCACCTTCGCCGGTCAGTCTCTCGGGGTTTGCGGCCGACCCTGGCCTGCAAACCGCCGAACCACTGGACGGGTTGACGATGCCCGTTTTGCGCCTGGCCTACGACTGGGAAAGTCAGGTGCTGGAGGTTACGGCTCAGCAGTCGATCAGCGGCGATCTGGTGCTTCTGGACAGTTCGCAATGCAGCATCGGCACTCTGGGTTTCGATCGGGCCGGGCAGATAGCGCAGCCGCTGCCGGCGTTACGTGAGCAACTGCAGCGTTCTTCACTGCTCAACGTACGCTGGCAGTCAGGCACCGATCGCGTGGAGCGTTGGCTCATGGTCTCGCAGTACAACATCTACCGTCGTCCCAGCCATTTGCCGGCCATGGACCTGCAAAGCCTGCTGCGTCTGTTCATCGAGATGCGCTTGAGCAAGAAGATCAGCCAGTTTGGCGAGTTGGCCCGGCAGCTGCTCAGCAGGCGTCGCGCCAACGACGTGGTGGATGAACAGTTGTCGGAAATGGTGGATGAGGGGGAGGGCAGGAGCTTTTTCTCAGAGTTTTCACAGGTCAACAGTGCGTTCTGGCAACTGGAACGCACACTGGCGCTGGCTGAGGCCGAGGGCAATCATAAAAAGCTGGCGTATTACCTCGCAGGCTGTCAGCCCGATTCCTTGCAGGCCATGCTGGACAGCGTGAAGGATGGCGGCCGCGATGAGGAAACGCTGGTTGTGCGCTATTTGACGCTGGTCAGCATGCAGAGCGTGTTGAACCGGTATCCGGGGCACAGTTGCGTGACCCTGGTCAGGGGCGTAGAGGCAGTCATCACCGAGCTGGAAAACGACGAGCTGCTGGGTCACCTCGACGAGGCTGAAGGCAGGCGTTTTCTTGACTGGTTCAGGGCTCAATTTCAGCGTCCCTTGAGCGCTGCGAATTCACGCAAGAAGGATGTTTCCCATGCAGCGGATCAATAAGGCCACGGCCGAGGCAGTTATTGATTTTTCAGGCAACAACCGCGACCTCCAGGGGCTGGCCGAGCAGCAGCTGCTGGGCGCCGTCGCCTTGTACAACAAGCTTGCGGACCACCGGGTAGCCTACCTTGCCGATGAGGTCGGTATGGGCAAGACCTATATAGGCCTTGGTGTGGCTGCCTTGATGCGGCATTTTAACCCTGGTCTGCGGGTGCTGTACCTGTTGCCGAAAAACAACGTTCGCGACAAATGGATCAAGGATTATCGAGCGTTCGTGCAAAGCAACTATCGGCTCGATGATCTGGCGGTCAAAGGGCTGGGCGGCGGTCCGGTCACGCCCTTCAAGGACTGTCGGAACCTGTCCGAGCTGGTGCAGACAGTCGCCAGTGGCAATGAGCGGGATATGTTCCTCTGCACATCGATTTTCAGCTTTGCGCTGGGCAACACGGTTGCTCAGGTGCTGAACAGCACCCGGCAGTTTGAAGAGTTAATGCCGCAGTATCGGGACCTGATGGCCCCTTTGGTCAGGCAACTGAGGGCTATGAGCGGTAACAGCAAGCCTGCTGAGCTCAAACGCAAGGTCAAGGACGTCTGGATGCAGGCGCTCGGCAAGATGCTGCCGCGCTTCGACCTGGTTGTGGTGGACGAGGCGCACAACCTGCGTGCCGGCCGTGAAAGCAGCGACCGTAACCGCTTGCTGGCGACCTTGCTGGGCGACAACCGACGGATCAAGCGACTGTTGCTGCTGTCGGCGACGCCATTCGATCGCGACCTGGGTCAGTTGCGTAACCAGCTCGCATTGTTCGGCTTCAATCGCCAGGCAGACCTGCCTCAGGGGAGCGATCCGGCCGATCCCGACATGCGTGCGGCGCTCAGTCGCTTGCTGGTCCGTCGCCTCAATACCCTCACCCTCGACAAGGTGGCCCACACGCGCAACATGTATCGCCGCGAGCATCGCAGCGGGGAGGCTGCGGAGGTGAAGTTGACCGTTGCGCAAAAGCTGTTCGCCGCGCTGTTGCAGAAGAAGGTCAGCGAGCATCTGCAGGAGAATTGCTCGAATCGCTTTGAACTGGGGATGCTGGCTTCGTTCGAGAGTTATCTGCCAGGCGAAAAGAACCAGCCCGTGGAGTTCGACGGTCTTGAGGCCGTGAGCGAAGGCGATTCGTCACGCGACGCGGCAGACCGCAGTGTCGTCGAATACCTGGTGGACGATTACGAGAAGTCCTTCAAGCGCAGGCCGCCGCACCCCAAAATGGACAGCGTGTGCCAGCAGACACACCGGTTGGCGTTTGTCGAAGGCAAGAAACAATTGATTTTCGTCCGCCGTGTACGCAGCGTCTCGGAGCTTAAGTTCAAACTCGAAGAAGCCTACGACCACTGGATTGGTGACTACATCGGTGGCGATGATGCCGTTGCCAGGATTTTCCAGCGATACCGGGCGCGCACAGTCGAACGCAGTCACTCGCTCATTGAGAATGAGGCCGCCGACGGGTTCGAAGCGTCGGCCAGCAGCGACAATTTCTTTACCTGGTTCTATCGAGGACAGAATCCTGAGCTGGACGGTGACACGAGGCTGGGGCCGTTGCCGTCCTACTTCCGTAGCACGCTGTTGCAAAGCCGCTTGTTCGAGACGAACTGGGTCTCCCTGCCGGGCATGCCAGTGGTGAACTCGTTGACTATCGACTGGGGCGTGATTGGCAAGAGCGAGTCGGTTGCCAGCCCTGGGCAGCGTTATCGACTGGCGCAGTATGCGTATCTGCGGGCCGTCGCCGAGGGAGGGGACGGGGCTGCGACGGTCGCAAGGCACGTGCTGAATGTACTGTTCGAAGGGTTTCAGGCCATGTGCGACCTGGCTGAGCCTTCAGGGCTTGCCCGTGAGCTTGCGCGTTCAACGCTCTGGGACAGCCTGCGAGGCCATGACGAGCTCAGGGGCCTGGCGCCGCAATGGAGCGCCGAGACATTCACCCAACTGGCCACGTTGAACAGTGGTGAGGTCGACCGGCTACTACGCAGGCTGAGTACCCACCAGGAACTGCTGGGGGTGCTATGCCGTGTGGATCATCCTTTCATCGACCTGTATTCACTCAGGCACGCTCGCAGGGAACGGGACGGTGATGCAGATGGTTCGTTCATCGCGGCACTGGCCGGGCTGTTGACGGTCCAACAGGCAGACCACACCCCGTTCAGCAGTTACCAGATACTGCGTGACACCGCCCAGAACCTGGACCTGTTGATCAAGCTCAATTTTCCTGAGGTGTACTCCAGGCCGGTGAGCGGCCTGACCAAGTACCTGGCCAGCCAGGTCCGTTCCACATCACCCATTCGCGGTGCGACCGGCGAAAACAGCGGCAGCCGTACAGCGATTGCCGCCCTGTTCCGCATGCCGGGTTATCCCCGAGTGCTGGTATCTACCGATGTCTTTCAGGAAGGTGAAGACCTGCATACCTTCTGCGACAGCGTCGTCCACTACGGTATTTCATCCAGCCCTATCGCCCTGGAGCAAAAGGTCGGCCGTGTTGACCGGGTCGGCTCGCTGGCGCATCGACGCATGCATTCGGCCGGTGCCGGTTATGCCGAGCATTTCATTCAGGTCGGCTTTCCGCACATCCGTCAAAGCATGGAGTTCTATCAAGTGCGTCAGGCTGCCGCCAACATGAACGCCTTCATTCAAACGCTGCATGCCGTGGGCCAACAAGGTCCGCGCTTCAAGCGCGAGCTGGAGCTGCATGAAGAGGTGGTGGACCAGGCCCCCGTGCAGCCGCAAATCCTTGATTTTCTGACCAGCCACTATGAGATCACGGACAACGATATTCAGGGCGATGACTGCAGTCGGGCAATAAGCTACCAGGCCGATGCTATGAAGCGGCGCCTGGCTCATGTCAAAAACCAGTTGGGGGCCACGCTCAGGGATCTGACGGGTGATCCGCAGCTGTTCGTGAGGGAGGCTGGCGATGGCTGGCACTTGTCCACGACGGGTCGCAAGCCCCCACACGCTGGCGCGCCGTGCGTCACGGTGCGCAGCGCCGTTGGCATGGCTGAATTGCTGGTATCGGCGACCTTGCCCGGTGAGATCGAAGACCCGGGCGATATCGACAGCCCCATCGGGCGTGTGCGCTTTGTTCAGGCACTGCAGGCCGATCCGTTCAGGCGCCTGTCGCAGGTTCCGGGCACCGACAGCTCAAGGCGACTGGCGGTGCAGTACAGCGTCGACAATTACGCGGGCAGCGACGGTGTGCTGATTGGCGACGAAATTCTTGACGTCTATCAGCGTGCCTCAGGTACGCGGCCTGCATCCAGTAAATGCCCCGAGCAAACTGTGCTGCGTGTCCACGAGATGGTGGACAGGCTGGTACACGACACGGAGCGCATGAGTGTGCGGCGTCTATCGACCTGGCGGCTTGAGTTCTGTTTCAAGCTGGAGGGGCGATACCAATTGGTACGATGGGGGTTCAAGGGGCAGTACGTGATGTTCAGCGCCAAGGTGGTCAACCGTAAATGGACCCGAAAACTGGCCACGTTCAAACGGTTCAGTCAGTCCCCCCTGGTGGAGCACACGCTGGGTCGCAACGCCCGTTTTGAACTTGTGGACTTTCATGTCGACCATGATGAGGAGCTGAGCGTACGCGCGTGCCACCCGGTGCAACACCTCAATGAAGAAGAACTGATGTATATCGCCCATCAGGTCGCGTCCCAGGCCGACAGGCTGGGACACGTACTGATGGGGCGGGAAGGGGACATCGGCGGCGACGACTGATCAGTGCGAGTGGCTTTCGTGCGCCGGGCGTTCGTATTGGCCCAGTGCATTGCGCAGTGTCTTGTACACCTCGGCACGTAGTTGAGCGGGAGCCAGCACCTCGATGTCTGCCGCATTGCTGAGCAGGAACAGGCGTAGCCCTTGGGTGTCGTCCAGCCGGCACGCCAATATCCATCCCTGTTCATCCAGCGTCATGACCTGACTGACAGACAATGGGTTCTCGGTGAGCCGGTTGTGGAGATTGGGGCTCAACCTGAGTTTCAGGTCGACAGGCCCGTCGCCATGGATCGTCATCAGGTCCCGCTGTGCTTCCGTTGACTGGGGATCGTAGCCCGGTGGTTCGGCGATGCTGGCCACCGTCGTGCGGACGCTGACTACGCGGTGGAGCATGAGTGCGCAGGTAGTGCCAGGCCCGTTGCTGCTGTACTTGCCACGAGGGGCTCCCGCTTCAGGCGTTTTGTTTTCTGGCCACTCCTCGCTGTCGACGTATGCCGTCAGGTAAACGTTCGAGTCCTGGTAGGAGAGCGTCAACGGCTTGAGCAGGTAGGTGCAGGTTACGTCGCCGGCTTCTCGTGGCCTGTACACCAGCTCCAGAGACTCGTCATTCCTCATGGCATTTTGGATGGTCTCGAGGTGTTCGGTGTTGTAGTCCCCCGGATTGAGCACGGTAAACCGGGTTCCTGTCCTGATACGTCCTTCGGCCAGCAGGTTGCGTTTGGCGCCGGCAACGACCGAGTCGGCGGCGTAGTTGCGCAACGTGGCCAACTCGCCCAGCGCAGCACTAAATCCGAAGCGTTCTGCATGCTGGAAGATGGCGGTGAGCGTCATGGACTCTGCAGGCGAAAGGACAAGGTCGAGGCTCGCGCCGTTGAGCTTCCAGTAGCGGGCCCTGAGGTCTTTTCTCCCTTTCGTGACCTCCGTTATCACTTTCTGCCTGGCCAGGGCTTCAAGGTCACGGCGGGTTGTCCTGCTGCAGTACTGCGGATAGGACGCTTCCAGGGCCGCATGAATCTTCTTGGTCGTCAGTTCGCCCCCGGCACGATGGAGAATATCCCTGATGAATTTGCGGCGTTTCTCGCGATTGGGTGCGGTGTATTTAGCGGCAGCCAATGGAATTTTCCTCGCGGGCAAAATACGGACAAAATAGTGTCGTATCGATAGATACCATTCTTCTCGCTGGCACGCAATTCTGCGCTGAGCGCCAGCCCACAGGAGTAATGATGAAAGCCAAACAAGCCCACGCCACCCTTCCTCACGTCCCTGAATTCATAGGCTGGCTCGCGACCGAACTGGACTCCCCGACCCTGGCCAAGCATGCGTACGTCGATCGCCGCACGGGCAACGAATGGTCCTGCGACAGCCTCTACGGTGCCTACCAGGCCTACGCCTGGAATCATCCTGGCAACGCCCGTCTTTCGTTCAATCCTGGCGTGGACTCGGTCAGTAACTCGAATGCACTGGAGGCTTTGCGCCGCGATCTGCTAGCCGCTGGCAGCGACGATGATCTGATGCTGCAAAGTGCACTCGATGTCATGGCCTGGGGCGGTGTCACGGCACGCAACGCCCAGTGGCTCAAGGAAAACAAGGCTGGGCTGGGGCGCATGGTGCAGGATGTGAAAGCAGCGTTGATCAAGAAGGACCCCGATGCCCCGATCCTTCGCGCCAAAACCCTGCGGTTCAACTCCGGGATGACCAAGATCTACTCGCTCGTGTGCCCTGATTTTGTGATCTACGACAGTCGCGTGGCCGCGGGCCTGGGCATGCTGGTCGTGCAGTACTGCAAAGCGAAGGGGCTTACCAAGGTGCCGGCGGGTCTGAATTTCCCTTGGGCAGCGGCAAAAGAGGGGGCTAATACGGTTACCCCGAAGAACCGTAACCCCAGCGTCGGAACGCTTCAGTTCCAGCGGCTTCGCTCGGGTTCGCACCATGCGCGCTGGAACATGAATGCTAGCTGGATTTTGAGCCAGGTTGCCTGCCATGTGCTCAACGCCGGCAACCCGTTCCGCGTTGGCGCGACGTCTGCCCAGACCTTGCGTGCCATCGAACAGGCGCTGTTCATGATCGGTTATGACCTGGGGGCTGCCACGGCTGCCGAGTGAGCGAAGCGTGCTGTTCGGTTCAGTCATATAACCAGGCTTTGAGCTCAGCAAGATTCTTCACCATGATCTGCTGGGCTTCCGGTTTCGGGTCCAGGTTCTTGGGGTCGATCTGATACCGCTGCAAAACGTACTTCACCAGGGCCTGGCGGGTCACGATCTCCAGCCGACCATCTTCCATGCCGTAGTCATGGTGAATGATCGCCTTCTGTGCCTCGCCCAGGCGTGAGTCCGGTTCAATGATCACTGACACTTCGGTATTCCAGGCCTGGTCCTTTGCGATGTCATTTCCGTTGCTCTCCAGCAGCCCGGGCTCTCCTCGCATACGGCTGAGCACGAAGTCGCGATAGGCCCCATTCTTCTCGCAGTAAGCGCGAACATGCCAGCGCATTCCGGTGTACACCAGCGTGTGCGGCTCGATGATCCGCGTTTCCGGCTTGGGATTGGCAAGCGAGACGTACTCCATCTCAAGGCGCAGGCCTTCCCGACAGGCTTTGAGCAGCGGCCGCAAAATCTCGGGTTGAACACTGCGATCGGGCACCTGAAGCACGAGGGTATGGGCATACGCCAGCTTCAGTCCTTCGACGTGTGGCGCTCGCTCGTTGTTCTGTGAAAGCAGGTCGAGGTAGGCGCTTGCACTGCGGTCGATGAAGCACGGCTTGAACGAGCGCGTCGGCACGTACCCCTTGATCTGCTTGTCATATGTCAAGTTTCTTGACGCATGCTCGGTGATGTAGGTGTTGATGTCTTTCGAGGCTTGCTGGCGGCTGATACCGAAGCTCTGCATCAAGTGACCCGTGGTCAACCGGCCCTCCCACCAGGCCACGGTCTCGATCAAGCGATAGCGAAGTGCCAGGTCCCAGCGGACTTGCGAGATGGATTGTTTGCGTTTCATGGCGCCTCCGTGTGAGCGAATACTTTACCTGTACAAGTCCACACTATAGACCTGTCGTTAAAAGCGACATATCGTTTTTGTGGTGTTGATTGCAAATGGCCACATGAAGGGGTGGTGAGATATGGATATGTATGACTGGGTGGCAGTGGGTGCGCTGGTACTGATGGGCGGGATCTTGCTGACGCTGCTGGTGCAGTACCTGCGGTTGCAGGAGATCTGGCAGACCGTCGGAAAGTGCCGGGAGTCGATGCGCTGGGCACGGATCTGTGAAAGTGAAAACCGGGAGCTCAAGAGAAGCCTGCGCGTCCAGCAACGGCTCAATGCCCACCTCCTGCAGCGCATGCGAGCCCTGCAAGGTACTGCGCCCAGGCTGCCCAGCAAGCTGCGATGAACAGGCAAGCCGGGCGCCGGCTAGAAACGAACGCTCGTGAAGGCCCCGACTGACAGGGGTGATTGGCTAAAGTTTTGCGGCGTGGCGCCGATAGCGTGCCGAGAAACTATGACTGCTGGCAGCGGCTTGCCTGGACGGATTTCGAGGGGTGGTTGATGGAAAGCGAAATTGATATCAATGGGGACACTGAGCTTTTGCAGCTGCTCAGTGACGCGGATCCAGCTGATGTGTCCGCTTTAGTCGACTTCTTGACCGACTCGGGCAAGGGGCGGTTGTCGATGGCAAGTGAAGTGCGCGAAGCACTTGAGTCGGCGAAAAAGAAGAGCAAGTTTTCCAGAGGCGTACTGTTGCTGCTAATTCGTGAGCTTCAGCATTATGGCGGCAATAGCATCGTCAACCTTTTCCGTCGCAACGGTGTGCCCTATGCCGAGATCGTCGCCGACGTGCTTAGCCATGTGGGTGGGACGAGCAGTAAGGACGAGCCGGTGACGAGCCTGGAGCTCAAGGTGCTGGAGAAGTTGCTCTCTCAGGCCTGGGAGAAAATGTCGCCGCAAGAGCAGGCCGATTTCTCCAAGGGCTTCCAGAATGAGACAGGTGTGCTAGGCGTATCGTTCGCCGCGATTCAGGCAGCCATACGACGCGGTGGGCCTGCCGCCATACAGGCCGCGCTTCTGGCAAACAATGCGTTCGCCCGGTTGGCAATGGGCGGCGCTTTGGCTGCTGGTGCCAATATCATCGCGGGACGGGCAGCCGGGCTGGCATTTGGTCCTGTGGGTGTGGCACTGACGGGTATTGCGGGGGCTCACACCCTGGCGAGCCAGGCCTACCGGGTAACGGTGCCTTGCGTCGTGCAGATCGCCTACATCCGGCAGAAGAGCGCGCTGGTCACTTGTTCCGCCTGTAAGGCGGGCAGTACGCGTGGCACCCGATTCTGCGGCGAATGTGGTGCGGCGTTGGCGCAATGATCAATCCAATCTGAATCTGGAGCCCGTGATGGAAAACAACCTCCCAGTACCCAGCGCCGCCAATAGCGAGCAAGCGACCTGGTTGATCGGGCGATCTGCCGAGCAGCCCCTGATGAGTGTCCAGCTAGCGACGGAGCAACTCATTCCCGCTGGCGCCAAAAAGGTCGATGCTGCCAGCTTGGGCATCGACCGATTGGGTCCATTGCTGCAAACACTGCCCAATCTGATTGTCGCCAAAGACGTTGCTCAGTCTCGTTATATGCAGGTGGTCATCGATGGCCCTCTCGCCTCGGTCGCCAATGGCGACGGCTATCGCGCTTTCTCAATCCAGGGCGGAAGGATCCGCGAGCATGCGACCTTGTTCGAACCTGAACGGCTCAAGCAATTGGTCAGCTCTGCTGCGATGTTCCAGATCGCGTCTGCTGTCGTGGCGCAAAAGCATTTGGCCGATATCAGTGCCAAGCTCAGCGAGATCCAGGCGGGGGTGGAGGGCATTGCCAGGTTTCAGGTCGAGGAGCGCAAGTCCAAGGTCAAAGGAGCGCTGAACTACCTCGGGCAAGTCACGCCTCTGGTGCTGGCCGGCGAGTTGAACCCCGCGATCAGGCAGAAGCTGGAAGATATCGAAGTGGATCTAGGCGCGATCCATGATCACTTGGAGGGCGAGCTGGTGGCGCTGGCCAAGCGAGCTGTGGAGCACAAAGCGCCGGGTCTTTTCGAAACCACGGCGGGATTGACGGCAGCCTTGAAAAAGATGCAGAGCGAATCCGATGAGCGAGCAGAGGAGTGGAGGCTGTGTATGGGAACCCGGTTGGTGGCCTGCCGGCTGTTGGGCTCATTCCCTGGAGAAGCTGCCGTGGTTAAACAGCGTCAGGCGACGCTCGACAGGGTGGCGGCTGACTTCCTGGGGGCGCATGGGCACTTGTCCACCTTCAAGGGCGCTGTCGAGGACCGAGTCAACAAACTCTCCTCTTACCTGGACTCCCAGTCCACGATCCAGGCAAACCGCTTGTCCTTGAGGGAGTGGGAGGAGGAGACGCTGCCCGTGTTCATGGCGAGCGCAAAAAGCGATATCGGGAAGATGCAGCAATTGCTGGTCGAGCAGCGATCGCCCGTTATGTTGACGATAGAGATGCGAGGTAATGAGGTGGTTGGAGCTTATCAAGCCTCTGCCACGTGACAACTAAGTGGTAGTGGCAAATGGCTATTAACCATAGTAGTCTCGCCAGCACTTTGATGTCAAAGCGCTGTACTGTCTGAAAGCTTCACGGATGAACATGCATTGGATACGTCAGCGAGGTGCTTTGGTAGTCATGTCCTGGGCCGCCGAAGGTTCCGGCTTCAAGTGCCCGATATCAGCCCTGGATACCTTCGGCCTCACCAGCGGACCGCCCTCTGGTGCCTTCTGCGTTCAGCTCATCACCTGTTCATCATCCGCGCGCGGTTTCAGTCGGTAGAACGACTGTCTCCACGCGTCCCCATGTCTCACAGGCTAACTCCATGCACGATAACTCTCCTGGCCAGAATCCGGCGCCACCACGCGTGGCCGATCCCGCTATTAACGCCCCGACCTTCACGCTCAGGCCAACACGTTTCACGTTGAACGATGATCTGGTGCTGTCGGCCAGGACACGTCTGCAACTGGACGAGTGTTTGGCGCGCCTGCGCTTTCATCGCACGATCTACCAGGACTGGGGCTTCGCTGCCGTCGACCCGATGGGCATGACCGCCATCCTCAACTTCTATGGCCCGCCCGGTACCGGAAAAACCCTGTGCGCCGAGGCCCTGGCCGGTCAGCTCGGGTTGCCGTTCATGGCGCTGGGAATTGCTGAACTGGAAAGCAAGTTCATGGGCGACACCGCGCGCAATATCCAGGCAGCGTTCGCTCAGGCGACCGAGACCGGCGCGCTGTTGTTCTTCGATGAAGCCGATACCTTGCTCGGCAAGCGCCTGTCTTCGGTCACCCAGGGGGTCGACAACGAGGTCAATGCCATGCGCTCGACACTACTGATCGAGCTCGAGCGGTATGAAGGGATTGTGGTCTTCGCCACCAATTTTGCCGGCAACTACGATGAAGCGTTTCGCAGTCGCATCGGCTATCACATCGAGTTCAGTCTGCCCGACCTGGCTGCCCGCGAGCAGCTGTGGTCGCGCTTTCTGGTCGAGCAGATTCCCCTGGGCTCGCCGCGCGATCTGCTGTTGACCGAGGCGGCCATGCAATCGGAAGGGCTGTCGGGTCGAGAGATCCGCACCTGCATGCGCCTGGCGCTGCCCAAGGCCTTGCTGACGGCTGAGCAGCAAGGCAGCCCGGCCCAGTTGCAGATGGCCCATATCCAGCTGGCCATCGACGAAGTACAGACCGCCCAGCGGCAGGTCGCCACCCACACCACCCACGCCACCAAGGATGCCAAGCGGGCTAAGGCCCTGCTGGGTATCGACTGACGACATCACGAGGACTGAACAATGGGTTTTTTTTCGGATTGCTGGAGCGCCATCAAGAGCGTCGGTGCGGCGGCGGTAGAGGTGGTGCGCACCACGTACGATACCGTACGTGAGAAGGCCAGGGATGCACTGGACTGGATGGCGACCAAGGCCGAATCCTTTGTCGGCAAGGTCAAGGAGGTGTGGAACAAGGTCAAGCCCTTCATCGCCACGGTCGTAAGGCCGGCGCTGAAGATCGCCGCCGAATGGGCAACCGTCGCCTTGCCGACCTTCCCTTGGGTGGCCACGGCCATCCGGGCTTTCGACAAGGCCCTGGAGGCGTTGCTGAACTGGGAAAAGACCGCACTGGCCAAGCAGGTCAAGGCTGCCGTCGAGTGGGCCATCGCCAAGGCCAAAATCTTGCGCGACGTGGTCTTGAACGATGAAGAAATGGCGCAGGCGGCGACCCACGAGGAAGTGCTGCGCGAAGCCCGCGAGGACGTGCGCGGCGAAGCTGGCCGTGCCCTGGACCTGGCAACCCTGATCACCCAGTACGCCCAGCTGAGCACGCGTATCAAGCAGGTGCTGGAAAACAACAACATCAGCGATTTCGACCACTACCTGCGCCTGCGCGCCTCGCAAAAACTGCTCAAGGACACTGAGCAGCGACTGATTCACGCCCAGGACCTGGACGCGATCAATCGTGACGATCTGTTCCTGGTCGAGATCGCCTCAGAGCTGCTCAAGGCCAAACCTCAGGTCAGCGATGCCCAGGCGGTGCGCCTGGATGAAGTGATCGCCGCACGTTTCGGCAAAAAGCTGATTCCGTTCGTGTTCGAAGAGCTGATCATGGCCTGGGGTTGCAACCTGGAGCAGCAGGAGAAGGACTGGAAAACCCTCAGTGAGTCGGTGGCCAAGCTGCAGGTTCAGGAGCGCCAGCTGAAGATCAGCCAGAACCTCGGCGAACCTTCTGCCGAAGAGAAGGCCGCGCTGGCCGATATCCAGGCCCGTCTGCCGGCCCTCAAGGCGCAGATGGATCAACTGCGCAAGCGCAACCAGGAAATGCGCAACTATGTCTACGCCGCTGAGGGGTTCCTGCAGGTGCTCGAGAAAGCGCCCGAAGACTTCGCCGACGATGCGTACCTGCTGACCGACAGCCAGGAGGTCGGCATGATCATCATCGACTGTGCCCAGCATGGCAAACGCTGGGAAGAGCTGACCGAAGACGAACAGAGCCTGATCATCGATTTCGCCAACATCTTCGAAGAAGCCAGCCGTGAACGTGCCAGCCGCCTGGTCGAGGTGGCAGCGTGAATTTTCAGGAGATCCTCACCTTTCTGCTGCCATCAGCAGACCCGCTACAACTGTTGTTCGCCGGGCTGATCGGAATCCTTTCGCTGGTGACCGTGATTGCGTTGAAGCGCGGGGCACGGGAACAGACCTGGGAACGCAAGTGGAACGGCGGCGGCCAGGACGACCTGGACGTGGAGCACGGCTCAGTGAACGAGATCAGTGCCGCGGTGGCCAGCCCCGGCGAAAAAATGATCGAGTTCATGCCCGGGATCCTGTTGATCCTCGGCCTGCTGGGTACCTTCCTGGGCCTGGGCATCGCTTTGAACAAGGCCTCGACGATTCTGGTCGAAGCCAGTGCCGGGGGCGGCATGGACAATGCCATGACCAACCTCATGGGCATGATGGAAGGCCTGGGTACCAAGTTTAAGACCTCGACCTGGGGCATCCTCGCCTTCCTGCTGCTCAAAGCCTATGCCGCCAGCAACGGATACGAAGAGCGGCGCCTGCGCTGGTGTGTCGGGCAGATGAAGCAGGCCTTCGACAGCAGCCGCCTGCAACGCCAGGGCGAACGCCAGCAAGCGCAGGCGACGCTGCTCGAAACCTTGGGCCGGCTTGATCAGAACCTTGCCGCTCAGAACGAGAGTCAACGGCAGTTGCTGGAGCTGCAGGCACGCCTGTTCAAGCACTACGCCGCCACGACCCAGCAGGCGCTCGCGGACAACCGCTCCAGCATCGACGCCTTGCTGCTGCCCCTGAAAGCGTCGCTGGAGGAACAGCAAGCCGGCAACCAGACGTTGCAGGGGCTGCTGCAGGAGCAACAGACTGGCAATCAGAATCTGCAGAAACTGCAGAAGGATCAGTTGGCCGCAAACCAGATCAGGCAGGCCCTGGTAGAGGAAACCCAGGCCGGCAACCAGACCAGGCAAGCCCTGGTACAGGAAGCCCAGGCCGGCAACCAGGTCCGGCAGGACGTCCTGCAGGCCCAGCAAGCGAGCGGCAAGACACTGGCAAGTGCCCTCCCGGCGCTGCACACGTTGAACAGCACCGGCGAGAAGACGCTGACTGCACTGGGCGCCATCGATGCCCGACTGCAGGAGCACGGCGAGCAGAACCAGCAACAGCTTGAAGATGGTCGAGCCACGCGCCAGGCCATGGAACACTTGATCGACAGTAACAGCCGCAACCTTGCAGCCATTTCCGGCGCGGCTGAACAGATGGCCAGCGCCGCGGGCACCATCGGCGCCTCGGCAGGTGACCTGCAGCAAGCCATTGCTGACTTCAAGGAGGGTGTCGCCGGCGTGCTGGGTCATCTCAAGCAAGACCTGGGCGAGACCATTGGCCTGATGGGCAGCAGCTTCACCGACAACATGACGCAGATGTCCGCCAGCCTGTCCGAAGCCACGCTGGGCATTTCCTCGGCGGTCAACAGCCTGTCGAACAACGTAGGCCAGACCATGGAGGGCATGAAGAAGTCCAACGAGGAATCGCTGAACCTGCAACGTAATGCCCATGCCAGCTTCCAGGGTTCCAGTGAAACCCTGCAAGTCAACGTCGAAGGCATGACCCACCTGGTGGGCGACCTGCGTGAAAAAATCCTCTCGGGCCTCAAGGCCGTTTCCGAAAGCGGCCGGCGCATGGTCGCCCTCGACAGTCGCTACGAAGGGGTCACTCAACAGGCCGAGCTGGCCGCCAGCGAAATCAAGGGGCTGGTCGCACAGCTGATGACGATGCAACACAGCAGCCCGCTGCAACCGGCTGTGGATGCACTGGCCGCGCGGGTCGACATGATCGGTCGCAGTCTGCAAGAGATCGATCAGAACCTGGAAGTGCTGAGCAACGTTGTCCAGCACAACCAGCAGCGCCACACCGGCGGTGAGATTAGCCAGTCACTTCGCGAGATCATTGCCCAGCTCCATGTCCTCGACCGTGCGCAGCCGACTGCGGTGCAGATCGAAACGGCCTTGTGAGGTGACGGGCGATGAAAGACAAACCGAATGAATGGGTGTCAATTGCCGACCTGATGGCCGGAGTCATGGCAGTGGTCATGTTGCTGTTGGTGATGGCGGTGCTACAGAAGAGTTACTCGGACCTCAAGTACCAACAGGAACAGGCCCAGAGCAGTGCCAGCCAGCGGCAGAAGGTCGAGCACTTGCTCGGGGCCTTGCAGGACTCGCTCAAAGGCACCGCCGGTGCCGGCCTGGTGGCACTGGACCTGGAGGCGCAGAAGCTGACGTTGCGCGACGGTGTATTCGGTCGCGGCAGTGCCTGCATCACTGAACAGTCCCGCGAAGCCTTCCAAAGCATCGAAGCGGCGGTCACGCAGTTTCTGGCGCAGTTCCGTGGTGCTCAGGTCTACATAGAAGGCCATACCGACAACCTACCGGTGCTGCGTCCAGTGACCAACTTCGAAGCCAATTGTACGGTCTACGACGACAACTTCACTCTCTCCGCCGCTCGTGCTCGTGAAGCGCGCAAGCTGATCGTTGGTAATCTCGATCCTGCTACGGCGAGACGTGTGGTGGTGGCCGGTTATGGTGACTCACAGCCCATACCCGGTATCGCGCCGGAGGACGCCCAGCAGCGCCGCATCGAAGTCCGCTGGATCACACCAGATGAGCCAAAGTCCGAACTCAGCTTAGTAAAATAAAGGACAAACCGGGGCGGCGGCGAAAATCTCCCGCCCAGGTCTGCTGTTAGGATAAGTGCAGCACTGAGGCGACATTGTCAGGCATTTCTCTAGCCTACCGAACATCCAGCGGGCTAGCAGCAGGGCAATCAGTAGCAGAGTGCGAAGTATGACCCCCCCTATAAGCCCGGCGGCAGCACAGGCTGCTAGAATGCCGACAAGGCAAATAGCAAAAAAAAGAAAGGTGAATGATGCTTATGACACCTCTCCTGAAGCGGCAGCAACTGATGTCGATGGGCCACACCGACCAAGGTCTGGTGCAGGCCATCGGATGAATGGAGAATGATAAAGAAGGTTTCTATAGATAGCTCTGTTCGACCAATGACACGCAGCCTTTATGACCCACCACCACATGATCCAATATTCGGGTGCCGACCATGTCTAAAGCGTTTTTGAGGACGGTGGTAAGCGTGCGATCCGCTTGGCTGGGCTCCGGGTCTCCGGAGGGATCATTGTGAATCATAATGAGGGCCGCGGCGTTGTGTTCCAAGGCGATCTTGACCACTTCTTGCGGGTACACGCTAGCCCCATCCAGGGTGCCTCTGAACAGCTCTCTAAAGCCTATAATCCGGTGTTTGGAATCGAGCAGCAGCAGAGCGAAGACCTCATACTCATGGTACTGCAACAGTGTTTGCAGGTGGCTGAAGACCTGCTTCGGCTCAGTCAGGGCCCGGCCTTTAGATAGGCGACTCATGGCCAGTTGTTGCGCCATCTGCAGGATGTCGGCTTCGGTGACGGGTGATTCCATGACGTAGGTGCCGCTCGCTTCACCGGCTTTGAGCTTGTGATATTTCATGACGGTACTCCTGGACGAGGCATGCTGGGGAGGTTGAAAAAAGCGTTATTGGACTGAAGGCCTCGTGCTGTGCCCGATAGACTGAGTCTCCAACTTCTGAGCCAGTGAGGGCTTTGAAGACGCTGTCAGCTGGGGGGCTGCGTTGCTGGGTGGGTCTTCAGTAGAGGGAAAGAACTCTTCGACAATGGCGCCGGTGTCCTCCTCGCTGTCTTCAAAGGCTCCATTGTTAAAACCCTGTCGGGCCGCGTGGTCCAAGGCGCTTTGGTCAAAGCCCGAGGCTTGTCGGGCTTCCCCCAGTTGCTTGGCGGCGAGCAAGGCGTCTTCTAGGGGCAGTCCACTGCGCACTGTGATATCGACGTAGAAGATCGGCGTGCCATGGCTCTGCCGCGTGGATTTACCGCGCAGACGCAGCTCCAGGGGCAGACAGGCCAGGCGATTGCCAGAGATGGCTTGCAGGTAATGCAGACGCGCTGCTAGGGTGCGAATGCTGTTGAATCCGGTGGTGCGGAACACAAAACTGCCCAGTGGGTCGTCATCGCCAATCACCACGTTCAGCCGACCGTAAGGCTTGCAGGCATTGCCTTGGGCCAGTGAGCAGCCATCAGGTGAAGGGCAGGGCAGCGACTGGATGCCGTCCTTGGTCAAGCGCTTACACGTTTCACCGTTGCCGACGCACAACGGCCTGCCGGTGGTACGGTCGAACAGGCTGTAGTCCGCGCGAAAGTTGAGGTCCGGTTCGTTGAACAGCAATCGGATGGGAATGCTGCGTAGCTTGCCATCCTGGCCATTGCGCAGTTCCTCATTGAGTGGATGCATTAACCAGCCGTCACGGCTCTGGACTTGCGAGGTGATGGTGAACTGATCATCTTTCTCAGGCAGACGCTTGCCGTTTTTCTCGACGACCTTACCGATGGAAATGCGCCCGAGTACCGGCGGAGTGATGGCTAAACCTTTGAGCATGGTGGTGCTCCTTGATCTGAAAATAAAAAAGCCACCGGGACGTGAACGGTCCGGTGGCTAGGGTGAGCAGACGGTTTCAGCCGATCAGGAAGCGACGGCTGCCTGCGTTGGTCTTGGGATAGCGGGCCTGCAGGTACGGCTTGTCTTTGAGCATCTGTTCGACATCCAGACCAATACTGTCCTTGGACTGCTTCCAGCTGATGTAGCCCTCGGCAAACTCTGCACGGGTGGCTTCCCCCAAGGCCTGCTGCAGAACTTGCTTAAGCTGTGCCTCACGTGTTTCTTGCTGAGCAATGTTCTGACGAACAGATTTGAGTTCAAGAAAGGTGCTGGACAGTTCCGTGTGCTGGCTGAAGTCCAGGGTCTGTCCGTTATCCTCGGGATAGAGGCAGCGCAAAGCCGCTTCCGCAGACGCTGTGCCATCGGCCGGTGGCGGGGTGTCACTGACGACGTAGTCCCAGAACAGCCGTTCTAGGTCAATCAGCCGCGTAATCAGCTCCTCGTCGCGTGTGATGCGATGGATTTCCAGATGCTGGCCACCGAGCAGCACCGCCACATCAGCGGCATGTTTGCCAGTAACTGCAAGCTGGTGCATGACTTGCAGTTGCACATATTCGGGCACGCCCTCTTTCCAGAGGCGTGCCCCGTTTATGCCGGCAGTCTTGCACTCTAGGATCTGCACATCGTCGGTACCGATCACCTCGCGGTCGATATTGGCGAGCATCCAGGGCAGCGCCGGATCGGGATGCTGCAGCACCGCGTTGATCCGTCGGACCTTGTGCAGGCTGCGCTTGCTGTAATGCCAGGCCACGATAGGCTCCAGCACATTGCCCCAGTACAGCGGGCTTTCCTCATCGTGAGGATCGACCTTGGGCATGCTGGCATCGCGACCGGTCTTCTCCAGCCATAGCTCCAGCTGCGATTTGTAGGGATTCAGACCCACCGCAGCGGCAGCATCCGAACTGCCGATGCCTTGCTTGCGGATCTGCAACCAGTCCTCGCGGGGCAGCTCCTTGGTGCTGACCAGGCGCAGGGCGGGGCGTTTCTGGCAGGTGCTGCTATTCAATGACGTTGCTTTCATCGTTTTTACCTGCTGGTATAAAAACGCCCGACCAGCACATGGCTGACCGGGCGCAAGGGGTGAGGTAAGTAAGGGTTAGGCGGCGAGTTGCAGAGCGGCATCCAGGGCGCGTTGTTTGATCTGTGCTCCCTGACCGAACCATGCCGAGTCCAGGCGGTACTCGTTACTGCGGGCACGGCGCTCGTGGTCGACGTACTCGGTCACGGCATTGAGCAGGCCCCAAGCAGTGCCGCGTGCTGAGTCCAGTTGGCTGCCGCGACCGCGGCCCTCGTACAGTTCCTGGACCTTGCGTAGGGCGCGCTCGTTGGGCAGTTGCTCCGGCAGAGCGCCGGTCGGGCTGGTTTCACACATCACGTTCATGAAGTAACCCAATGCCTCATGCCACTGCACCTTGCGCTCGGACAGTGCGCGCATGCGGTACATAAACTCGTCCCATTGCGAGACGGCGATGCCCAGTTGCCTCTTCACTGTCTTTGGGTCAAAGCGAGTGTTGTGCGGTACTTTGATGGCGCGACTGCTGCCATCCAGGGCGATGGTCAGGGTGTTGTTGCACACCACGCGGACGGTGGTTGGCGTTGCTGTGGTGGCCAAGGTGCCATCACAGGAGGTGGCCAGCAGGAGGTAGCCGTTGACCTGGTCGTTGTCCTTCAGCTCTGTACCTTGCCCGGTACGCGCCAGTGCCCAGAACTTGCGCCCGCCCTTGAGCACGCCGGCCGTTTCCAACTCGTAGCCGGAGACTTCGGTGAGATCGCGGTAGAACTCCAGAACCTCTCGCGGTTGCACCGTGTGATAGCGCTGCGAGACCACCGACAGAGGAGCCTTGCTGTCGGAACGGTAGAGCACCTTCTGCTTAGGGAAGGAGTGTATGGCACCCAGGTGGCCGACCGCGTCCGACTTGAAGTGGACTGGGCTTTCCAGAATCTGCCAGTCCATGCCGGCTTCACGCTGCCAGACCTCAATAGGTTGTTTGCGGGGCAGGTGGTTACCCAGGCCATGCCAAGGGGTAGCGCCAACGTAAGCCATTTGTTCAACGAGATGAGCCATGAGAATTATTCCTTACGAAGAAGTGGGAAATAGCGTCGTTTCATCAACAAGCGACGCCTGTTCACAACGGCTTAACGGTTGACGCTGAAGCTGTAGCCACACACCAGGCATTGATAATTAGCCAGGATCTTGTCATCGAGCTGCTCACCCAGCGTGGCCCCGGCAATGCCGCCCGCGACCCCGCCAAACAGGCCACCCAAAATCGCCCCGGCGATGCTGCCGATAGCAATGCCCACCGGCCCACCGACAACTCCCAGTAGCGCGCCGGCTTCGGCGCCCGATAGGGCACCGGCAGCACCACTGGCGGCACCGCCTGCAGCACCGATTAATCCGCCTGTTTGTTTACCGATATTTTTCGTGATGATTCGTCCCGAATTGCAGCTTGGGCAAGGGGTATACATATCCAGATCCTCTCAAGTGATGAGCGTGCTTAGCCAAGAGCTGGCACGCCAAATTCCCGACGGCATTTGATACTGTGGGGCGTTCACAGAGGTGATATAGATCTGAGATTTTTTTGATTCAGCTCGTATCGGATCGTCTATGTACGGCAGAGCCGTTTATAACTGCCCTTTAAAGTCCTCGTGGTGACATTAATACGGCAGTGTCGTAAGTTTTTACGTGTTGGTGGTATGAGGTGTCTACATGACTTAATTTTGCAGGCGGCACACGCCTGTCGGCTCATACGGCTTTTGCTTTTAATGAAAATGGAATCTTTTTGGGTTTTATTGTTTGAGTTTTCTTGCTGTTATCCTGGGGGTGGGTTTCTAATGAGGTCTATTCCTTGGGTTTTTTGCATGTGCGGCATCGCTACTGTTACGGTTTAAGTAGTATGCGTCTAATAAGTATCGATGCAGTAACCAGTAATTAATGTGGTTGCTATGGATTCTACCGTAATAGATATCGTTCACCAATAGAGCGCTATCATGTTATTTGTTTGCAATACAGATCTGCCATAAATTGCAGGAACAATGTGCAGTGTTGACTGCAAGTCAACGTGTTGATAGTCCAGGCGTATAAGTCGAAACAAGGTGCTTGAGTGCACCTGGTCCCGTGTGCCTGCCGGTGAGTCCTCCATATACGGCCGACAGGAAATTAACTATGTTTCATCATCAACCGAAGCGTCACCCAATCAATACTAAACTCAAACTACACTACGGCAACGAGTATCGTGGTTTCGCTGTGCAGCAGCAGCTGACACACGGCCCTTTGATTGAAAACTACCTGGAGCGTGGACTTGAAACTTTGCAAAGCTGTCTCTCGGTACAGGCCCGTACCTTGGTCTGTAGGGTAGACTTGCGTTACCCCGTCGGCCTGATGCCGTCAGATGCGCTCGTCAGCAATGAGGTGATGAGTCGCTTCTTCTACCATCTAAGTAAAGAGCTGACCTGGGCGAGTACAAAGTACACGACTGATATCCGCTACATCTGGTGTCGAGAGCGTAACAGCAGTCAAGCACCGCATTACCACGTCATGTTGCTGCTCAACTACGACGCCATCGGGGGCCTAGGTAACTACGGGCCTAGCGACGACGGTACTTATAGTAGGAACAACTTGTTTCATCGCGTCGTGCGTGCTTGGGCCTGGGCAATTGGTTGTTCTGAATACGAGATGTCAGGGCTAGTACATGCCTGCCAAGACAAACTAAGTGGGCGGGTTTACCAGTGCTTGGATCGACGCTTTCCTGACTCGCTCAGGCCGGTTGTCTACGCTATGAGCTACTTGTGCAAGACGTACAGCAAGGCGCAAGAGTTAGGGCAAGGCTTTGCTGTGTTCACTACCAGCCGAATCTGAGTGCTGCGGCATACCTGTTCAATTTACCTATTGTATGGTCCGGCATTGCCGCACTATAACTCACTAGATAGGAGTCTTTCGTATGAGCTACAGCGATTATTGGCGTCGTAAATTTCTTGCCGAACATCCTGAGTATGAACAACAGTGCCAGGAGCTTCGGTATGAACCGGAGAGTTCATCTCCATCTGTCCGGGCTGCTCCTCTCCCATGGCATGCGAGGGTAAATACAGCGCCGGAGTCAAATTACACATTACCTTTAGCTGGAGCTGCTTCGTCTAATTTCGAAGTCTCGGAGATCTTCCCGCATAAACGGCCAAAGATGTGTCACGGAGTCACGCCAGACTCAAGCATCATCAGGCTTGCATGTTGCTTGCGCCAACGCTTGAGGCTAACCCAGCAAGAGCTCGCTGCGCATTTGGGGGTCAGCGCTCGCACGCTGCAGGACTGGGAGCAGGGGCGACGTCATCCCACTGGGCCTGGAAAAGCCTTACTGCAGTTGTGGATCGACCGGCAATCAGTGGCCCCCTGAGTCGTTCTGACTGAGAGTCAACGTTTTTCCTGGCTATGGGGCGACTGGGTTCCGAAGGACGGAAGGGATCTGAACGGCAAGCAAGACTGCTATTCCTGCTACTAATAGCAGGAATAGCAGCTGCAGTGGTCCCGGCTAAATCCGGTGGGGTGGGGACAAGCTACTAGGATGACAATTTCTAGATCGCAGTGTTTCTAAAATGTCAATACATCTGCTTAGCTTTGGAAAACCCATTTAGCATCCCTGACGACTCCTAGTGGCACGGGCTGTAGAGTCCTTCCCTATTGAGTTCGCAACTGAAGAGGGCGTGGTGATGGGCAACGAAAGTAGTGGTAAATCAACATTAAGAATTTTACGCATTCGGCAGTTGCGAGAGTGCATTGGGCTGAGTAGATCGACAATTTATGACCGACTAAATCCAATGTCGCCTAGATACGATAGTACATTCCCAAAGCCAATTAAGTTGGGGAGGTTTGCGGTGGGTTGGGTTGAGGAAGATATATATCGGTGGATTGGATCTAGGTCTCAAAGAGGCCAGGAAGATTTTGTCGTGATCTCTGAAGGTGTTTGATTTATGAGTTTCTCTAGCTTTGGGTCTTGGGGGGGCTCTGCTTTGGAGGGGGGCTTTCCAAGGTATATGTCTTTACCGGTGATAGTGAGTGCGGTGGATGAGGCGGAAGGGCATATAAAGGCCCCGAGGGCACTCGTTTTTTCATCTGCTCTGACGGCGATCGCTACAGCTTCTCAAGGTTTGATTGATGTTTGTAAGCCGAATGGACAAATAGTTCCAGCATCGCTGATGCTGCTGACGATTGCGAACTCTGGAGAGAGGAAGTCTACGGCGGAGAATATATTTCTTAGAGGAGTTCGCAATTTTCAGGATGAAAAGGATTTGATTTATCTTAAGAAGCTTTCTGAATGGAATGCGAAATGGTCAGTCTGGGAGGCTCGCCGGAAGGCCATGTTGAAGGAAATACTTCGTTCAGGTGATGAAGAGGAAGGTGACGAATATCAGATATTTATGGCGCATATGGGTAATGAGCCGGTCAAGCCTAGACGTTTTAAGTTAATCTACGAAGATGCTACCTCAGAGGCTTTGTTTTTGGGGTTATATCAGAACATTCCTGCAGCAGGGCTAATTTCTAGTGAGGGTGGGGGAGTGTTGAGTGGCAAGGCATTTAATGATTTGTCGAAGCAGAATGCCTTGTGGAGTGGGGATGCAATAACTGTTGATCGAGTATCGTCTGAAAGCTACGAGCTAAGAGCTCGTCTGACGGTATCGATAATGGTTCAAGAAAAAACTTTCTTGAGTTATATGGAAAAGAATGGAGAGATATCACGGGGATCTGGTTTGTGGGCTAGGTTTTTGGTTTGCAATCCAAGATCGACCCAGGGAACTAGATTGATTGGTGGAGGGGTGGTCACTTGGAATTGTTGCGAGAAATTCTCTGAGCGCATTGGGGAGATACTTAAAGAAAGTGTTGGATTCTTGATGGATCCGGCTAGGTCCAGGTTAGTGATTAGGTTTTCTCAGGCGGCGGCTCAAAAATGGATAGAAATTTTCAATGCGATTGAGTCGGGTATTGGGCCGGGAGGAAGGTTTTTTGGTATGGGTGATCATGCGTCAAAGTTGGCAGACAATATTGCAAGGGTGGCTGCCCTGTTTCATTTCTTTGAGAGAGGGAGTGGTGATATAGCTCTGGAGACCTTGGATGCTGCTGCTGATGTGTGCTTTTGGTACTCTGGCGAGTTTCTGCGTCTGTTTACATCGCTGCCTCAGGAAGAGATCGACGCACAAGAGTTGGATGACTGGCTACAAGTAAGGCGTGAGGCAGGTGATAGATTTGTAGCAAAGAATATCATACTGCAAAAGGGGCCTGGGAAGTTACGAAAAGTAAAGCGGTTAGATTCGGCCATTGAGGTACTCTCGACGCAGGGTAAGGTTTTGCTGTCAAAGCTTGGAAATGTTACATGTCTCGATATTTTTCCTGAGTATTCGATGAGTAACTTTTCTCCTAGGACTATTATCTCTCCTTACAAGTCTTCAATTTAGGGGTGTATGGGTCCTTCGTGATGTTGTGTCGAGATCAGGATAGATGTCGAGGTATAAGTTTGTTTTGAGGTCTCGATTATGATGATTAGCCTGAAAGGCTCGGTTTCTTGCAGGTGTGTTGTAAGTTTTGCCGTTTCGTGTAAGTCGAGAGCGCCACCCGTTAGGATGGCGTTTCATTATAGGTGAATTTCGTTCACTGGAGTTTCTGGATGACGTCATCCAGCGATCGGACCTCTGCTAGCTGCTCTGCGCAGGTTTGCAGTTGATCCATGTCGTTTGTAGCCTCCAGCTTTTCAATTGCTGATTTCGGCAATTCCCCAAAGCGCTGTTTAAGTTGCAGAGCTAATGTTGCTCGCACGCCTTCAATACGCCCCAGGGTGCGTGCGGCATCTAGATCCATCTGGCGTGACTCTTCCGTATCCTGCTTGGGAAACGAATGGCGCAGCGAGTATCCTAATTGTTCTCGATCCGCTTGTCGCTGACTGCCTCGGGTGACAGTGCGAGTAATATCAAACAGGACATTGCGAACCTGGAATTTTAAGTCTTCGAGGTTGGTGATGTCTAACATTTGGTATTCTTTGTTGGCTTTGAAAATGCGTGTTGCCATTTCGTCGGCAGCTACGGTTTTATCCAATTTTTTAAATTTAGGGTCGTTATATATCATGCCTCGGATCATGGATTCAAGAAGCAGTGATTTCATGCTATTAGAGGGCTGCTGATTCTTGCCCTGTCCCCCGGCGCTTGCTCGATTGCTGTAGTGCTTGCTTTCCAGATTTTTGAGTGCTTCGAGCATCGCCAAGTGGCGATTGGATAGCATCAGGGCATTGATCATCTTCTGCAGGATATGATCAGTTGCAGCGGCTTCTAGGGAACTTATTGGGATGAAATGATTTTTATAAATATATTTCACATAGACTGCTTGGCGTAAAGCTATCTCGGAATGCTTGGATAATTGCTCGTCAATCGCATGTTTACCTTGTCGGATAGTCAGCTCGATTTGTTGATCTTGCGAAGGTTGGATCTCTAGGCTTTCCATCCTTTCATACAACCACTGCGCGTGTTGTTGGTGTGCAGGCAAAGCGATCTTCTGCAGATCACGTACCTGCTTTTCGACGTTTTCAGCTTGGGCGAGTAATATCGTCGCTGTACGCATATCTGGCTTTGGTCCACGCTCATTCCGGAAAGACAAGCTTATACTCCTCATTGTTCGAATGGGGCCTCAGTGTAGTGGGGCCAGCATGAGAGGTGAGATCGAACGTCTGTTGCTAAAGTCGTCTCTTGCAGGTTCTGTGGACTATACGGGTGCAACAATATCTTATAAAGATGCGGTGACGAGAGTCTCTGAGACCATTTGGTCCAAATGTAGTCCAAGCTTGTGCCAAGCGTCAGCCATCTCTTTTGTATAGCTATGACGCTGATAGGTGCGTTTAACCTTGTTTTCTTCAGTGTGATTCAGGCACCGTTCTGCTACTTCAGGAAGTACTCCCAAGGCAGTCATGATAGTGGCGCCGGTGCGCCTCAGATCATGCGGGGTCCATTTCCCTCCGCTCAACAAGAGGGCTTGTGCTTTGGCGCTACGATTACTCATCACTCCCTGATCAGGCTGGCGCTGCCTGTCGCCAAGTTGCTTGGTTACGGTCTTGGAACAGACCGGGCCGCTGTCTTCCGTGTTGGGGTAGCACCAAGCGGAGTGACTGTTAAGTACTCTGATTTTTTTGAACTGCCGGATGGCAAATGAAGAGAGCGTGATGCTGTGGGCTTTTCCGTTTTTGCTGTTCTCTGCCGGTATGAGCCAAATGCCTCTGGCGAGATCAAGGTGCTCCCAGCGTGCATTGAGCAGTTCTCCAATGCGGCAGCAGGTGGAGAGGGCAACCCAGATTGCAGCTTCGGTGGACGGGAGTAGGCCGGCTTCAGGAGTGAGCAGGGCTAGGGCGCGGATCTCATCATCGCTCAGCACTCGGTCGCGTTCGACTTCCTTGCCGCCAATCTTGGCCTTACGGATGCTGGCAGTCGGATCGTGCTCAATCAGGTCTCGATCTACTGCGAACCGAAACATTTGTCGCATCAGGCTAAGGATCAGCTTGGCCATACGGTTGACGCCGCGAGCGAGAAGGGCATCGGTCACTTCGGTGATGTGCCCTTTTTTTACGTCTGCTACGGCTATTTTGCCTAACAATGGCAAAACGTCCTTTTCAAACATGCGGCGAACCTCTGCTCCACCATCCTTGCGGTTGATTAGGTCGACGGTGGCCCAGTGTTCGAATAGCTCGGAGACGCTTTTTCTTGCGGCCTGTCGGGCTTGCTCCGCTTCTGCGGCTGCTTTTTCTGCTGCTAGGCGAGCGAGCTCGGCGTCCCGGGTGGCCACGCGCGCGGCCTCTTCAGCTTCAAAATGCTCCCGGATATCCCGAACTCCTGCCTTGTGCAGGCCAGCAAGTTCCTTCGCACGTTGGCCAGCTTCGGCCAGGGTCATGGTTCCCTCAAGCCCCTCACGGCTGTAGGTGCCGATGGGATAGGTGATACGTTCACCGATGCTGTTCGCGTAACGGAAATAAAAGAGGCGTTCTCCGCTGGTGGTGATGCGAGCGACCAGGCTGCCATGCCCCCAGATGGCAACTTCACTGAGCCACTTGTCACTGGCCCCGGGTTTGGCGGTCATTTGTCGGTCTGTAATCTTGGCCATTTGGTTAGTTTTTCCGTTGCCAATTGGTTGCCAATTGAGATTCTCTGGTTGCCAATTCGTTGCCAATTGAGATCGGCTTTCCTCGAACAGCTGTGGGCTATTTTGGACAGTAGAATGGATAAAATCCAGTAAAACAGGGGTTTGAGCATTATGCTTCGGATGAGGTTGAATCAGATAGGATGGGTATTTACCTTTATGGGGTGCAAGGGGTCGAGTGTTCGAATCACTCCGTCCCGACCAAAATACTCCAAAGGATCCAGTCACTTAGCGGTGACTGGATTTTTTATGGCCAACGTTTTTTCTCCCAGCGCATTTTTACCCCACTTTTTACCCCACCGAATTTCAGCGGTCTCAAGCTGGCGTTGTCAGGGGATACGATTTAGTGCTCCGTAGGATCCGAACTGCGAAGCGGGCTACTGATTTGATTGCATGCGACGGTGGTATTAGAAATGCTGGCTTGCCTTTGTGAGTGCTTCTTGCAATTTGCGTAGCTGTAAAGTCACACCTTCATGGAACAACAGTGTCCAGCCATGTCGCAGCATCAGAGCGCGACCTCACCATCGATATCTTCGTCCAGGTTTACGCAGTGGTTTGCGTTGGCGAGCATGGCTTGCGCCAAGTCTTCCGGTAGGGTGGTGAGGTTGCGTCCGCTTCGGATGTCAGCCTCCAGCAAACCCAGGAACGCACCGATGGCAGGGTCTTCGTGGGTGGTTTCTACGCGGCTGACCACGATTTCGCCCCCGCGTACGTCGAATGCGATCTTGCCGCCTGTATCAATGCCCAGCAACTGGCGAACGGATTTGGGCAGTGTGACCTGGCCCTTCGAGGTCAGCGTGGCGATTTCGTGGATGGCAGGCATGTGGGTTCTCCCGGATGTATTGATCAAGGGGTAAGGAATAATCCTTACTTGGTCAATCTTGGTTTTCTGCTGATCAAGCATAAGCAGGGTGAAAGCTCGGAAGCACACCAGGATGAGTTACACCACCCCTTAGGACACGATCGGAGCATTTACGGTGCCGCGAGTTTTGAGTCTGACGCGGATTGATCCACAAATGGTTGGTTATATATCCAATGATTGACTCGCCTCTGCTGAATGCTTACAAAATAAACATTCACAACAATAAGAGAGGTGCACCGTGGCAACCCTGGCCTCTTGCAGCGGCGTTGTCCACGCTGTTTCGCTGTTACGCACCTATGCTCAAGCCGCGTTGAGCTTGACGGGAGATCACATTGAAGCCTCCGATGCGCGCGTGGCCTCAGACGTGTTGGCAGCCAATTACAGCGATAACCGGCTTGCCGTGCATAACTCCGATGGCCCCTTCGCCATGCAGTGGCAGCGCCGTTCGATCGGTGATTTGCAGGTGGCGAGTCTGCGATTTGGCGTACCTGTAATTCTTGACCAAGACCCAACGTCATTTTTGCTGGTCAGTACCCAGTTACAAGGAAGCGCGACCATCCATACCCCTAAAGGTGTGTACTCTGGTGGTGGGGGCCTTGTGATGATTGATTCACTGGAAGATCGTACCAACAAGGCTTTCAGTGCCGACAGTTGGCGCTTGCATGTGCAATTTCCCCTTGCATTGATCGAGGCGGCTTGCGCGGAATTTCATGGGGGCTTACCGGCAAAGCCGCTGCGATTCGATGCTATGTTGCAAGCGGGTGGTACGGCGCAGATGCGTTGGATCGGTTTCCTGAATTTGTTGATGACTTACATGATCGGGCCTGAGCCTGTGCCAGATGTTCGCACGCTGGAGTTTCTTCAGCAGAGCGCGCTATTCACACTCATGCATGCACTTCATGCCGATCCCGGGGACGGATTCGGTCCGCAACCCTTGATGCCTCGCCATGTGAAACGCGCAGAGGGGTACATCCGAGAGCACCTTCGTGAGGATATCAAACTGATAGATATTGCTCGCGCAGCGGGAGTCAGCGTTCGGTCTCTGAGCGAAGGCTTCCAGCGCGCGCTTCAGCTGTCACCCATGCAGTACGTCAAGGCGCTGCGCCTGGATGCTGCGCGTAATGAGTTGCTGTGCAGCGGGGCTGATCGTTTGGTGTCTGAGATCGCGGAGGCCTGGGGGTTCAACCACCTCGGCCGATTCAGCGAACACTATCGTCTGCGCTTCGGGGAGCTTCCATCCACAACCCCAAGGCGATAGCTACAAATTCGCTTGAATTGGATAGCTTCTGCTGGAATCGGCTAACGCCGTGTTGAGCGTCTCGGTAGCCTGAGGGTGCTGGATTGCCTGGGCTTCATCGGTCAGTGCTGACGTGGCCAGGCGCTACTTCCTCAGGCAAGCCCGCCTGCCAGCAGCGGGTCATGTTGCAAATAAAAACAATGAAAAAAAAACTTGGCGTTACTGCAAAACTGAGTATCTGTCTCTGTGCGTCTTCACTGACCATCAATAGTGCGAGGGCCGATTTTATCAGCGACAGCCACGCTGTGATCGATGCCCGCAATATGTACATGAACCGTGATTTGCGCAACTCGGGAAGCCCCGAGCCCATGCGCGACTGGGGGCAGGGTTTCACGCTGCGTTTGAACTCGGGCTTCACCGACGGGGTAGTGGGGTTCGGCGTTGATGCTATTGCGCAAATGGGCGTCAAACTCGATGCAGGCCAACGCGGTAGCAGCACCAACCTGTTGGTGCTGGGGCGTGATGGCAAAGCAGAGAACGAATGGTCTGAAGCCGGCGTGACCGCGAAGATGCGACTAGGCAAGTCGCAACTGTCGGTCGGTTCGTTGCAGCCCAACTTGCCTGTGGTCATGTACAACGATACCCGGCTGTTGGCCACGCGCTACACGGGGGCAATGTTGACATCCAAGGATGTCGACAACCTTAGCCTGACGCTTGGCCAGCTGACCCGGGTCAACCTTCGCGATTCGACCGGTAACAAGGACATGGCCTACGCATACAACGGCTTGAGTGCTGGCGACTTTGATTTCGCGGGTGGGGCCTACGCGGTCAACAAAGACCTGTCGCTGAGCTATTACTACGCGCGCCTGGAAGACGCTTATGCACAGCATTTCGTGGGCCTGAATCACACGGCTGAAATAGCCCCTGGGCTAAAGCTTGTGACCGATCTGCGCTATTTCCATAGCCTCGATGAAGGCCGGGCCATAGGGGGCGACATCGACAACGACTTCCTCAATGGCATGGCCACACTGGATACCCAAGGGCATGGCTTCAGTGCTGGCTGGCAGAAATTGTCTGGGGACGGCAACTTTCCGTTCCTGGCAGGTGCCGACCCCTATTCGGTCAACCTGGTCACGCACAATACCTTTGCAAAACAGAACACCCGCGCGTGGCAGTTGCGCTACACCTACAACTTTGCGGCCATGGGCGTGCCCGGGCTTACTTTCATGACGCGTTACGTACAAGGTCGCAGTATCGAAGCCAGCGGCGTGACGGACGGGCATGAGTGGGAGCGCGACATGGATATCGCCTACGTCATACAGTCGGGGCCATTGAAGGATTTGAGCCTGCGTTGGCGGAATGTGTCGTTCCGCTCGGGCAATGGCTTGACCACCGATCTTGACGAGAACCGGGTGATCCTGGGGTACCAGATAGCGCTCTGGTGAGCCGGGTAGGGAGGGGCGAGCACGCCCCCTCACACCATCGAATCACGCTGAGGCGTACGCCAGGCAACGCAGCAGGGTGTTGAGTGCCGGGTTGGTGTTGGCGGTAAACCACACTGCCCGTACTTCAGACAGAAGGTTTGCGGTATTCACTGGCAAAATACTCGCCTCGTTTCTGGCTTGCAGTTTTCTGGCGAAGTGCTCGGGCAGCAAGCACAAGTGCCGGCTGTGGGCCAGCAGCGAGACGATCAGCGTCATGGAAATGGAGTCTATGGTCCCGCCAGGCAACCTCAAGCCATGCATGGCCAGCATCGCCTCCAGTGCTTCACGTGCGGGTGAACCAGCGTTCGGCACGATCCAGGGGTACTTGACGGTCTGCTCCCAGCCGACCACGCCCTGCCGTGCGAGCGGGTGATCAGGCCCGGCGACGATGACCAGTGCTTCATGCATCAGGGTTTGCTGGGAGATACCCGCCACTGCCAAGGGTTGCCATATACGGATAATGGCCATGTCGATCGAACGGTCGACCAGCTGCGGGATGAGTTTGTCGGCGGTGTTTTCTTCCACTTTGATCGACACCGAGGGCGCATGCTCGTACAGGTAGTTGAGCGCGCCAGGCACCAATGTCGCACACACCGATGACACAGTGCCTAGCACCAGGTGCCCACCTTTGCCCTCGCGCAGGGCAAGAATTTCATGCTGCGCCCGTTCCAGATGATGAAGCACGCCCCGGGCGCTGCTGATCAGGGCCAGCCCCACCGGTGTCAGCGCCAGGCGATTGCCCACCCGCGTGACCACAGGGTGCCCGATACCTTCCTGTATTTCCGCCAGTTGCTTGGAAACAGCAGACTGGCTGACGTTCATGGCTTCAGCCACCTTGCGCACCTGCCCAAGGTCGGCAAGCGCTACCAGTATGCGCAGTTGCTTGAGGCTCAGCGATGACCGGAAGAACCTGTCCAGCAGCGCTTTGTTGTCACTATCAGTCATTGTGGTCCGGGGGCGATTGCGGCAATTGCCGGTGCCTGGATTGTATCGGCATGAAGCGTTCGATACAGCGCCAAAAGCACATGAGCTACGGCTCATGCGTTGGGGAAAATAAGTCAGTCGACCTGCGCGCTGGCCTTCATTAACGTCTGCCAAAGCCTGGCGTTGGCCAGCGAATCACAATAAAAAACACGAGATTGCCTTACATGTCAGCCTTCGGTTCAACGCCTAGCGCAGGCGACCATCGTCTACCCGATGCACGCGATGCCGTCCCCTGGCTGCGTGAGCACTTCGCCCGGGCGCGCGCAGACCACACCAAGCTGCAGATTCGCGGCGCCGGCACCCACAGCCACGCGGCCACCGAGGCTGCCGTGATTTCCATGCAGGGGCACACCGGCATCGTTGAGTACGACCCCAGTGACCTGGTCGTGACCGTTCGGTGCGCCACCCCGGTCGCGCTGCTCCAGCAAGTGTTGGCCGAGCACGGCCAGATGCTCGGTTTCGAGCCAGTGGTGCAGCAGACCAACAGCATAGGCGGGGCGGTGGCGCTGGGGTGGTCGGGCCCGCGGCGGCCCTATGCAGGGGCACTGCGTGACCACCTGATCGGGGTACGGCTGGTCGATGGCCTGGGAAGGGACCTGCGTTTTGGCGGGCGGGTGGTCAAGAACGTCGCCGGGTTCGACGTGGCGCGCCTGGCGGGCGGCAGCCGCGGCATGCTGGGGGCGCTGCTCGAGGTGACGCTGCGCGTGATGCCGCGGCCTGCGGCAGAGGTGACGGTGGCCACGGCCTGTACCGCGCAAACGGCGCTGGCCACGATGCTGGCGGGCGGCCAGGGGCCTGGCCTGCTTTCCGCATCGGCTTACGTGGGTGGCCGCCTGTTCCTGCGCTACAGCGGTAGCGATTACAGCGTTCGTCACGCCTTGGCGAACCTGGCAGGTGAGTATGCCGAAGTGGCTGATGGGGCGGCCTTCTGGCGCAGTGTGGCTCATCGTGAGCATGGTTTTTTTCGACCAAGGCCAGGGCAAACGCTGTGGAGGGCAAGCGTGCGCCCGGATGCACCGCTGCACCCTGCGACGGGTGCGATCGATTGGGCAGGGGGTCTGCGCTGGACTTGGCTGCCCAGCGGCGATCAGCACCTTCATGGCTGGGCCCAAAACCATGGCGGGCATGCGCTGGCCTGGCGTGCGCCTGCAGGCGGGGACTGGCACGGATTGTCCGCCGGCATGACCCAGTTGAGCCATGGCCTGGCGGATATTTTCGACCCCTGCCGGATCTTCGATCGCGGCGCTTTGCGTGACGCTGCCAAAGAGAATACCCAATGCGTGTAGACCTGCATGAACGTTTGATCGCCAGCGATAGCGCAATCCAGGCTGCGGCCCTGGTCGAGAGTTGCGTGCATTGCGGACTGTGCGCTTCCGTTTGCCCGACCTATGAAATGCTGGAAAACGAACTCGATAGCCCAAGAGGCCGAATCTACCTCATCCGTGACACCCTTCAGGGCGGGACGGCAACGGCCGGTACGCGGGGGCACCTGGACAACTGCCTGCACTGCAAGGCGTGCGAGACTGCCTGCCCGTCAGGTGTGCAGTATGGCCACCTGATCGACTTGGGGCAGCAACTGATCAACGCGCAACAGCCGCGGCCCTTCTGGCAGCGCGCCGAGCGTATGGCCATTCGTTCGGTGATGACCTGCAGGCCTGCCCTTGGCACCCTGGCGCGTATCGGCTGGGCGTTGAAGCCCTGTTTGCCAGGCCGCCTGCGTGCCCTGGTACCCGACCGCCCGGCACTGGCAACAGGGCTCGCGCCCAGGCACGCGCGCCATGTACTGAGCCTGCAGGGTTGTGTGCAGCCGGTGTTTACGCCGGGTCATGACGCGGCGCTATCCCTGTTGCTGGACCGGTTTGGCGTTGCCCTGGTGCACGCTTCGGGCGGCGGCTGCTGCGGGGCACTCAGCCAGCATCTGGATGCGCCGCAAGCCGCCAAAGCGGCCATGCGGCGCAATATCGATGCCTGGTGGCCAGCGATAGAGCGGGGCGCGGAAGCGATCCTCTCTTCATCTACCGGCTGTGGTGCGCAGCTCAAGGACTATGGGCACTTGCTGCGCGATGACCCGGCCTACGCGCCCAAGGCGGCGCGGGTTAGTGCACTGGTGCAGGACCCTGGCACGTTCCTCAATGCGCTGTGGGCTGAGCGACCCCTTGCCCTGAAACCGCTGGCAGCAGGTGAGGAGCGGTTGGCCTTTCACGTGCCGTGCAGCTTACGCAACAGCCTGCGGGCCAAAGCGCAGGTAGAAACCATTCTGCGCCGGGCGGGCTACACATTGATACCCGTGCAAGAGGAGCACATGTGCTGCGGCTCTGCGGGCGCGTATTCGCTGCTGCAGCCTGACCGCAGTGAAGAACTGCTCACGCGCAAGCTGGGTCACCTTGCCGCCGGCCAGCCCTCACGGGTGGTGTCGGCCAACGTGGGCTGCATCCTGCACCTGCAGAAAGCCAGCCCGGTCGAGGTCGGCCACTGGCTGGAGTTGCTTGCGCAGCGTCTACCTGACGAGGAATGCTCACATGCCTGAACACAACCGTGCGCGCCAGTGTGCCGTCGATGCCTTCAAGGCGATTGTGGGCGATCGCTGGGTGATCGATGAGCCGGCGGCGCTCGTCCCTTACGAGTGCGATGCGCTGTTTCATTTGTGCGAGCGGCCCATGGCTGTGGTACTGCCGGCTGATGAAGACGAGGTCTGCCAGGTACTGCGCTATTGTGCGCAGCATCGCATAGCCGTCACGCCACGGGGGGCCGGCACCAGTCTCTCTGGCGGGGCCACGCCTGTGTCGGGCAGTGTCGTGCTGGGCCTCAACCGGCTTCGCGCTGTCACCGTGTTGGCTGCCGCCGGGCAGGCGCTGGCCGGGCCGGGCGTACGTAACGTGGCGGTTTCCGAGCACGCGCAACCCCATGGCCTGTTTTTCGCCCCCGATCCGTCCAGCCAGAGCGCCTGCACGATTGGCGGCAATGTGGCGGAGAATGCAGGCGGCGTGCACTGCGTCAAGTACGGGCTCACGGTGAACAACCTTCTGGGCGTGCGAATGGTCGACGGGGCAGGCCAGGTGCTCGACCTGGGCAGTGCTGCGCTGGATACCCCGGGTTTTGACTTTCTGTCGTTGCTGACCGGGTCGGAAGGGCTGCTGGGCCTGATTACCGAGGCGCGCCTGCGCCTGCTACCTGTGCCGTCGAAAATTCGTGTCTTGCTGGGCTTTTTTTCCACGCCAAGAGACACCTGCAACGCTGTGACCGCTATCATCGGGGCCGGGATTGTGCCTGCCGGGCTGGAAATCATGGATAACGCGTCCTTGATCGCTGCCGACAGTTACTCGCCGGGGCTGAAGCTGCGTACGGATGCAGGCGGCGCGCTGCTCTGCGAACTGGATGGCCAGGCCGCCGAGATCGCCGCCTGGACAGAACAGATCCAGGTGATCTTTCGGCAGCATGGACTGCTGGAGTTGCGCCAGGCAGATGAGCAGCATGAGCGGCTCGAACTGTGGGCGGCGCGCAAGAACATCCTGCCGGCCTTGCTGAGAACGGCCCGGGATGTGTATGTGGCCGATTGCGTAGTACCCCGTCGGCTGCTGGGTGAAGTGCTGGACCGTATCAACCAGATGGCCGCCGAGGCGGCGATCGAGGTGGTGCAGAGTTTCCATGCCGGCGACGGCAATCTCCATTCGGTGTTGCGCTACGACAGCCGCAACCAGGGCGAGGAGGCGCGGGCAATGGCGCTGGCGGACCGGATCATGGCGCTGGCGCTGGAGGCCGGCGGCTCGATAAGCGGTGAGCATGGTATCGGTACCGAGAAGCTTCACGGCATGTGCTGGCAGTTTGGTGCGCACGAGCTGGAGGTGTTCGCGCAGATCCGCACGCTGTTCGACCCGCATTCGATCCTGAACCCCGGCAAGGCAATACCCACTCTGCATCGCTGTGCGGAACTTGGCGGCATGCATATCCACGAAGGGCAAATGGCGCACCCGGACCTGCCTCGTTTCTAGGTGCTGCCTGCAACGCCCAGGCACCTGTAACCACCCACAATACAAATAAAAGGTGACACCATGAGCACGACGACATGCACTGCGCGCTCCTCCATGTTGACCATCGGGCTGTGTTTCATAGTCGCGCTGCTCGAAGGCATGGACATTCAATCTGCCGGTATCGCCGGCCCGTCACTGGCGGCCCATTTCGGCCTTTCTTCAAGTGCGCTGGGCCTGGTGTTCAGCGCAAGCATCATCGGGCTTCTACCTGGCGCGCTGGTGGGCGGCTGGCTAGCGGACAGGGTTGGCCGCAAGCGGGTGCTGATGGCCGCAGTGAGCCTGTTCGGCCTGTTCTCGCTGGCTACTGCCCTTGCCTGGAACTATGAGGCCCTGCTGAGCGCCAGGTTCCTGACCGGGTTGGGGCTGGGCGCAGCCATGCCCAACCTGATTGCATTGTGCTCCGAAGCGGTTGAACAGCGCCTGCATGGCACGGCCGTCAGCCTGATGTACTGCGGCATGCCGCTGGGCGGCGCCCTGGCGGCCGGCATCGGCCTGACCGGCACCGAGGAGAGCTGGAAAACAGTCTTCATCGTGGGCGGTGTCGGGCCATTGCTGATCATGCCGCTGCTCTACCGGTGGCTACCTGAGTCGCGTGCATTCAGCGCGCAACGAGCAGCCGGCGCGCGGCAGCAGGCCGATTGGCGTGGCCTGTTCCAGCGCGACACCGCCACACCTACGCTGCTGTTGTGGGTCGGCTTCTTTTTCACGCTGATGGTGCTGTTCATCCTGCAGAACTGGCTGCCCACACTGCTGAGGGGGCTGGGCTTCAGCCGGGTCGACGCAGCCACCGTGCAGATCGTGCTGAACGTGGGCGGGACGTTGGGTGCGCTGATGCTCGGGCGGCTGCTCGACCGGTGGAATGTGGCGATGCTGGTGGTGCTGATGTACTGCGGCATTCTCGTGGCGCTCGCCGGGCTAGGCCTTTCCGGGCACCTCACCGGCATGCTGGTCGCAGGTTTCACCGCAGGCTTTTTCTCCATTGGTGGGCAGTTGGTGCTGTACGCCCTAGTGCCCCGGTTCTACCCAACCGCCATTCGCGGCACCGGCGTAGGCGCTGCCGTGGCGGTCGGCCGGCTGGGCTCCATGAGCGGGCCTTTGCTGGCTGGGCAGATGTTGGCCGCTGGCAGCGGCGCAGCCACCGTGCTGATGGCTGCAACCCCTGGCATTCTGGTAGCCGCTGGGGCGGTGTTGTGGCTGTTGCGGGGGCACCACGCGGTGCAGCACGGCGTACCCGCCCAGGTTTAGAGCTGGCTGGCCCATTCTTTCAGCCACAGGCCTAGGAATTCGGCGAAGCCGTCGGCAGCGGGCGAAAGGTTGCGCACGGTGGATTGATACAGGCACACCGAACGCAAGGTCTCCGGGTCCTCGACGTTGCAGGTCTTGAGCCCGTAGTGCCTGGCCAGGCAACCCACATAGGCAGGGGCGAGTGTGGCTGCCAGCCCCTGTTCGGCCATGCCCAGCGCCGTGGTGATGTTGTCCACGATTTCTACCGGGCTGATGCGCAGCGCCTCCGGTGCGTTAGCGTGCATGGGCAGTACGCTGCGTTCGTGGTCCCGGCCCGACGCCACCAGGTGAATATCATGCAGATCGTGCCAGGTGACCCTGGCCCTGCTGGCCAGCGCATGGTCCGGCGAGCAGAACAACACCCAGCGGCTCTCGAACATGGCCTGGCGACGAACATCCGTGCCAACCGGGCGATCCGGGCCCAGCGCCAAGTCCACATCACCTGCCGCGACGGCATCGGCCAGCATCTCCACCGGCAGGTCGCGGATGCGCACCACGACCTTGGGGTGGGTCAGGCCATAGGCCTTTATCGCAGCAGGTAGCGCGCGACTGGCCAGCACCAGGGGCGCACCGATCCGGACCACGCCCGCAGCCCGGTTGCGCACATCGGAAGCGGTACTTTCACAGGCGCGCGCGTGGCGCATGGTGGTTTGCACCGAGGCAAAAAAGTCACTGCCTGCCGCAGAGAGGCTGACCTTGCGGGTGGAGCGATCGAACAGGCGGAACGACAGCACCTTTTCCAGCTCAGCGATGAGCTGGCTTACGGCCTGCGGCGTCATGCCCAGGCGCTCTGCGGCGCCGGCGAAGCTGCGCAGTTCTGCCACGCAGACGAAGGTTTCCAGTTGGCGCAGGGTGAAACGCAAGAAAGCCATGATTATCAAGCCCAGGTTGATTTAACAGCAACTTTCATTGCTTTTTATTGCTAAGTCAATCCGTAAGAATCCCCTCAATCCACAACGACAACAGGCCACTCATGGCCGGGGGACACCCACAGTGCTTGAGCGATCAACTCATCGGGCGTTGGCTGCCGAACTCCACGAAGCGCAGGTTTCGCGCCAACAGGTGCGGCAGTTTTCCCAACGCTTCCCTGATATGACGATCCACGACAGTTATGCCATTCAACGCGAATGGATAGCGCTGCAGCTTGCCCAGGGGCGCAAGGTCATTGGCCACAAGATCGGCCTCACTTCACGGGCCATGCAGATCTCGGCACAGATCACCGAGCCCGACTACGGCACCTTGCTCGATGACATGCTGTTGGCCGACGGCTCTGAAGTGCAGGCGTCGCGGTTCATCGTGCCCCGCCTGGAGGTCGAGCTGGCGTTCATCCTTGCGCGCCCCCTGCGTGGCCCTGACGTGACCTTGCTCGATGTGCTCAACGCCACTGACTATGTGATGCCTGCCCTTGAACTGATCGATGCGCGAATCGAGCAGTTCGACCGCGATAGCAAGGTGCCCCGCCAGGTGCGCGACACCATCGCCGACAACGCAGCCAACGCCGGGATCATCCTGGGTGGCCGGCCGATGCGGCCCGACCAGGTGGACTGGCGCTGGGCTGGTGCGTTGCTGTTCAAGAACGGGGTCATCGAAGAGTCGGGGCTGGGGGCGGCGGTGCTCAACCACCCCGGCAATGGCGTGGCGTGGCTGGCCAACCGTTTTGCCCTGCATGGCGAAGGCCTTGAAAGCGGGCAGATCATCCTGGGTGGCTCGTTCACGCGCCCGGTCGCATGTGCGCCTGGCGACACTTTCCATGCGGACTACGGCCCGCTCGGTTCGATCTCGCTGAGGTTCGTATGACCGCCCGTTCCTTCCGCGAAGCGCTGGCCCTCGGCACTGCGCAAGTCGGGTTGTGGCTGGCCCTGGCCGATGCCTACAGCGCTGAAGTCTGCGCTACCGCGGGGTTCGACTGGCTGTTGATTGATGGTGAGCATGGCCCTAACGATCTGCGCACGATTCTGGCGACCCTGCAAAGCCTTGCAGCCTATCCCGGGCACCCCGTGGTGCGCCTGCCGCACGGGGATGCGGCCCTGATCAAGCAAGTGCTGGAAACCGGTGCCCTGACGCTGATGGTGCCCATGGTCGAAAACGCCGAACAAGCGCGCGACCTGGTGCGGGCCATGCGCTACCCGCCGCAGGGCGTGCGGGGTGTGGGCTGCGGCCTTGCCCGTTCGTCACGGTGGGGCGCCGATGCGCAGTACCTGACCCAGGCGAACGAGCGGGTGTGCTTGCTGGTTCAGGTGGAAACCATAGAGGCGTTGGCCAACGTGCAGCAGATCGCCGCGGTAGAGGGGGTGCACGGCGTGTTCTTCGGGCCTGCCGACCTGAGCGCTTCGATGGGCTTGATCGGGCAGCCGGGGCACCCTGAGGTGGTCGCCGCCATCGAGCAGGCGATCGACGTGGTGAACGCTGCAGGAAAAGCGGCCGGCGTACTGAGTACCGACCTTGCCTTGGCACAGCGCTACACGGCGCGCGGCGCACGCTTCGTCGCCGTAGGGGTGGATGCCACGCTGCTGGCGCAATCGGCACGCACGCTATTGGGGCGCGTCCGGGCACCCGCCTCCGAGGCCGCACCTGCTTCCTCCGGTTATTGAGCCCCAGGCGCTTGATGACCTTCAACAACGACAAAATGGAGTTATCGATGCCATCTGCCCTTATTGACGTGGCCGGTGTACAGGTTTCCCCGGACCACTATATCGACGGCCAGCGGATCGCCTCGGCGACCACCTTTGAGCTTTTCAGCCCCATCGACCAGCAGGTGCTGGGCCATATCGCCGAGGGCGAGGCGGAGCATGTGGAGGCCGCGATCGTGGCCGCCGAGCGTGCCTTCACGTCGTGGAGTGCACTCAGCGCGGCGCAGCGCAAGGTGTACCTCGACCGCTTTTCGGAAGAGATCGGCAAGCGCGCCGACGCCTTTTGCCTGCTGGAAAGCACCGACGCCGGCGTGCTGCTGTCGCGCATGCGCCATGGTGTGATCAACCGCGCCAAACTGAACATCAGCTGGTTTGCCGAGCACGCGCTCACCCTGCAGGATCGCTGCCTGGAAACTGAGCAGGCGACCCACCACATCCACCATGACCCCGCCGGCGTGGCCGTGATCATCACGCCGTGGAACTCGCCGTTGATGCTGGCCACCTGGAAGCTGGGGCCGGCGCTGGCAGCCGGTAACACCTGCATCGTCAAGCCGCCGGAGTGGGCACCCCTGACCAGCTCGTTGCTGGCTGACGCCGCCCATGCCGCCGGTTTGCCGGCCGGGGTGCTCAATATCGTGCAAGGGACCGGGGCGAAAACCGGGGCCAAGCTGGTCAGCGACCCGCGGATCGCGCGCATTTCGTTCACCGGCAGCGTGCCCACTGCCAAGGTCATTGCCGGCGCTGCCGCTGCCAACCTGGTGCCCTGCAGCCTGGAACTGGGTGGCAAAAGCGCATTCATCGTGCTCGAGGATGCCGACCTGGATAACGCTGCTGCCACCGCAGCGCTGATGTATCGCAATGCCGGGCAGGTCTGCCTGGCGGGTACCCGGCTGCTGGTGCATGAGCGTGTTGCCGAGCGTTTCGTCGCCGCCATGCGTGGTTACGTGGAAAACCTGGTGGTGGGCGACCCTCGTGATCCGGCGACCGAGGTGGGGCCGGTCATTCACCCGCGCCAGGTCGAGCGTATCCAGGGCTTTATCGAGCGTGCGGTCAGTAGCGGGGCGCAGGTGCTCTGGGGCGGTGACAAGCACAGCTACGGTGCCCAGTACCTGCAGCCGACCCTGGTCGGCAACGTCGAGCAGGCCGACGAGATCGTCCAGAACGAGGTGTTCGGTCCTGTCCTGACCCTGCAGACCTTCAGCAACGACGCGCAAGCCGTTGCCATGGCCAACGGCACGGACTTCGGCCTCGGCGGGGTGTGCTATGGCGAAACCGTACACGCCACGGCCGTCGCGCAGCAGGTGCGCACCGGCTTCATCTGGGTCAACAGCTTCGGTATCCGCGACCTTGCCGCACCGTTTGGCGGCATCAAGCGCAGCGGCATCGGCCGCGAGGGGGGCGACTGGAGCTTCGAGTTCTTCTGCGACGTGAAAGACGTGGTGGTGCCGCAAAAGCCGTTCCGCGCCAGTTTCAGCCAGCGATAACAAGGAAAACAAAAAATGGGACAAATAGTCGGCGCGGCGATTGTGTCGCACCACCCGGGCCTGATGCAATGTGAAGAGTTCCGCCGCGCCATGGGCGCCGGGGAGGACTCTGACCTGATTGCCGGGTTTGCGCGTGTACGCGAAAAAATCCAGGCGCTCAAACCCGATGTGGTAGTGATCTTCGACAGCCACTGGTTCACCACCGGTTATCACCTGGTCGATGCCAGTGCGCGCTATGAAGGGCGCTACACCTCAGATGAAATGCCGTGGTACCTGCATGGGGTGCCCTATGCCTACCGTGGTTACCCGTCGCTGGCGCAAGCCATCGAGCAGGTGTCCCGCGAGCAGGGGGGTTACAACCGGGCAATCGCCCACCCAGACCTGGAGCGCCAGTACGCGACGATCAACGTCATCAAGCTGCTGCACCTGGAAACCCTGGACATTCCCGTGGTCACCGTCAGCTCCTGTCAGAACTGCGAATGGCCGCAGTTCCTGCAGTCGGGCGAGGCGGTGGGCGAGGCCATCCGGCGCAGTGACCTGCGCGTGGTGCTGCTGGCATCAGGTGCGCTGAGCCACAAGTTCAACGGCATCGACTGGAAGCCCAACAACCCGCGCATTTTCCATGAAAGCAACGTGTCTTCCGCGGCGGCCATGGAGAGTGACAAAGGCGCTATCGCCTTGATGGCCGAAGGGCGCCATGACCAGATTCTGGCGCGCTGGGATGAGGACTACCGGCGCCAGCCGTGGGAAGCGTTCGGTGCCCATTACCTGCAGATGCTGGGTGCATTGGGTGGCGACAAGTTCCAGGGCAAGGGTACTGCGCTGTCGGAATACGAGAACGCCCGCGGTACCGGCAACATCCACGTCTGGTTCGACGTCTGACCGATTTCCAACCACCCCTACAATAATAAGATGAGGCAAACCCATGAACGGTAATGCCGTTACCGGCCCGCTACCGCTGGCCGCGCTGGACATTGAAGAAGCCACCTATTCCCAGGTGACGCGGCGGCTGATTCCTTTCTTGTGCCTGTGCCTGGTCATCGCGTTCCTTGACCGAATCAATGTCAGTTTCGCCAAGCTGCAGATGATGGACGACTTGCAGTTCAGCGAGGCAGTGTACGGCCTGGGTGCAGGCGTGTTCTTTCTCGCCTACTTCCTGTTCGAGCTGCCGAGCAACCTGATCATGCACCGCGTGGGCGCCCGCCGCTGGATCGCGCGCATCATGATCAGTTGGGCGTTGCTCACCGGTGCGATGGCGTTGGTCCATGATCAGACCGCGTTCTACATACTGCGCTTTCTGTTGGGCGCCGCGGAAGCAGGGTTCTTCCCCGGCATCGTGCTTTACCTCACCTACTGGTACCCGGTTAACCGCCGCAGCCGGATCATGGCGCTGTTCATGTCGGCGATACCGCTGGCGGGTCTGCTTGGCGGGCTGTTCTCGGGCTGGATCATGGATTCGCTCGATGGCAGCTACGGTATGGCCGGCTGGCAGTGGCTGTTCGTGGTCGAGTCGATACCGTCGCTGATCGTGGGGGTAGCGGTGCTGTTCTACCTGGACGATCGTATCAGCAGCGCCAAGTGGTTGACCGACGAACAGAAGACCTTGCTGCAGGCGCGCATCGACAGCGAAAGCAAGGTGAAGACCGAGCTGTCACTGGGGGCAGTGCTACGCCACCCGTTGGTGTGGATGTTCGCGCTGGTCTATTTCGGGAGCTCCATGGGGCAGTACGGGTTTGGGTTCTGGCTGCCTTCGATCATCAAGGCAACCGGGGTTGAAAGCACCACCCACATCAGCTTGTTGTCGGCGATCCCCTACGCCTTCGGCGTGGTTGCGATGATCCTGGTCGGCCGCCACAGCGACCGTACCGCCGAGCGCCGTTGGCACTATTGCGCGGCTGCCAGCACCGGGGCATTGGGCTTGGCCCTGGCGGTGGTGTTCCAGCACAACACCATGGCCGCGATGTTCGCCCTGACCCTGGCCAGCATGGGCTTGCAGAGCATGGCGCCGATCTTCTGGTCCATGCCCACGGGCATGTTGGGCGGCGTGGCTGCCGCTGCCGGGATCGCCCTGATCAACTCCATCGGCAACCTGGCAGGGTTCTTCAGCCCGTACCTGGTGGGCTGGGTCAAGACCAATACCGGTACTACCGCCAGCGCCATGTACATCATTGCCGGCTTCGTGCTGATGGCCGGGTTGGTGGTCGTCGCTTTCGTGCGCACTGGCAAGCGCTGAACATTTCAAGAGGTTAGAAAAAATGGATTTCGAGTTTCCACTCCAGGCCTTGCCTGAAGTCATGCGTGGCCCCCGTGTCGAGCGACGCCGGGTGTTGTTGGGCGGCACCGCGTGCTGGGGCACGCTGATCGAGGAAGGTGACGCGGCCGGGCAATTGCGCCTGGACGATGGTCGGGTGATCGCTGCCGAAGGCCAGGCCTACCTGCCGCCGGTCAACCCCGGCAAGATCATCGCTGTGCACATCAGCTACAGCTCGCGGAGTTTCGAAACGCGCAACAAGGCCAAGCCCACCGAAACCCCGACGTATTTCGTCAAGCCGCGCACGTCGCTCAATGGGCATGAGGGGCAGATCCACAAACCCGCAGACTGCCAGTACCTGAACTACGAGGGCGAGTACGCCGTGGTGATCGGGCGCAACTGCCGTAACGTCACCCCCGATGAAGCCTGGGCCTACATCGAAGGTTTCTGCCCGGCGCTGGACATGGGCCTGCAGGATTTCCGCGACACCGACCAGGGCAGCATGCTGCGCGTCAAAGGCGCCGACACGCTGCTGCCGATCGGCCCGGGCATCGTGCGCGGGGTGAACCTGTTCGAGCAGACGCTGCGCACCTACGTCAACGGCCAGGTGGTCCAGCAGGCCCACATCGGTGACGAAACCATCTGGGGCCCGCATTACGTGATCGCCGACCTGGCGCGGCATATCACCCTGGAGGCGGGCGACGTCATTCTCATGGGCACGCCGTGCCACTCGCGCAGTATCGACGCGGGCGACGTGGTGGAGTGCGAGGTGACCGGCATCGGCCGCATTCGTGGGCAGGTCATTGCCATCGACGCACCGCGCGCCAGTGCGCTGGGTGTCGGCCATCAACCCACCGACAGCCCGGAAGTTCGCCGTGTGGCCCTGGGGTTCGACGAGCGTGTGCCGTCGTTACTGAAGGACAACCTCGCGCGCGCCCGCGAACGGGGCTGATGTGCCAGTGGCAGCGCCGCGCGGGGTGAGCGCTGCCGGTCTTTAGGATGTGGGAGTAGCCCAAAGCGATGTATTGCAATTTCATCGACGGAAAATGGGTCGAGGGCCAGGCGGTCTCGACCAACATCAACCCCTCTGATACCCGAGATATCATTGGGCACTACGCACGCGCCAGCGAAGCCCAGGCACAAGCGGCGTTTGCCGCCGCCAGCCAGGCGCTGGCGCAGTGGGCAGCATGGGGGCCACAACAGCGCAGCGATGCACTCGACAGCATCGGCAGCGAAATTCTGGCCCGCCGTGACGAGTTGGCAGACTTGCTGGCACGGGAGGAGGGCAAGGCCTTGCCCGATGCCCGCGGCGAGGTGCTGCGTGCGGGGCAGATCTTCAAGTTCTTTGCCGGTGAGTGCCTGCGCCTGCCAGGCGAGCTGCTGGCTTCCACCCGCCCGGGTATGACGGTGGAGATTACCCGTGAACCAATAGGCGTGGTGACGGTGATCACCCCGTGGAATTTCCCGCTGGCGATTCCGGCCTGGAAGATCGCCCCAGCCTTGGCCTACGGCAATACCGTGGTGTTCAAACCCGCTGAACTGGTGCCTGGTTGTGCCTGGGTGCTCGCTGAAATCATCAGCCGCGCTGGGCTGCCGGCCGGCGCCTTCAACCTGGTGATGGGCAGCAGCCGCGAGATCGGTAATGTGCTGCTGAACGACCCCAGGTTGGCGGCCATCAGCTTTACCGGTTCGGAGGGTACTGGCCGCAAGGTGGCGCAAGCAGCAGTCGCCCGCCCAGGTGGCATGGCGCGCTTCCAGCTGGAGATGGGCGGCAAGAACCCACTGGTGGTGCTGGATGATGCCGATATCGAGGTGGCCGTGGCCTGCGCCCTCGACGGCGCGTATCACGCGACCGGGCAACGCTGCACGGCATCGTCACGGCTGATCGTGACCGACAAGGTCCATGACCGCTTTGTGGCGGCGATGCTGGCGAAGCTGCCAGGCTTGCAGGTGGGCGATGCGCGCAACCCGGCAACCCGGATTGGCCCGGTGGTGGATGCCGCGCAACTCGCCCAGGACGTCGACTATATCCAGCTGGGCCAGCGCGAAGGCGCTGAGCTGGTGTACGGCGGCCAGGCCATTGCAGAGGTCGAGGGCAAGCCCGGCTTCTACCTGACGCCCGCGTTGTTCGTTGGCGCTTCGCCGGCCATGCGTATCTGCCAGGAAGAGATTTTCGGCCCGGTGGCGGCGGTGATCCGGGTGGCGGATGCCGAGCAGGCGTTGGCCGTGGCCAATGAAACGCCTTATGGCTTGTCGGCCGGGGTGTGCACGACCTCCCTCAAGCAGGCTGCGCGGTTCAAGCGCGCGCTGCAAGCCGGCATGGTCATGGTCAACGCGCCGACCGCAGGGGTCGACCCCCATGCGCCCTTTGGCGGGCGCAAAGGCTCCAGCTACGGGCCCAGGGAGCAAGGCCGTTATGCGGCCGAGTTCTTCACCCAGGTGAAAACCAGCTACATCAACCCGTGAGCCCGGCCCGGAAGTGAGCGGCAGCGCGCTGGTACAGCAGCGCTGCCATCTCGGCCCTGGTTTCAACGGTAATGGCAGCTGCATGCGGGGAGAGAATGACGTTGGGCAGGGTAGCGAGGCGGCTGTCGAGTGCCGGTTCGCCGGCGAACACATCCAGCGCCGCGGCTGCGATGATGCCTTGGCTCAACGCCTGGATCAGGTCATCTTCCGCGACCACGGAGCCTCGCGAGATATTGATCAGCGTGCCGGCGCTGCCTAGCGCCTGCAGCACCTGGCTACCGACCAGCCGGTCGGTGGCGGGGGTTGCGGGGCAGCACAGCACCAGCACATCACACCAGGCCGCCAGTTGCTCGATGTGATCGAAATAGGCAAGCCCGCCTGCCGGTTTTGGCCTGGGCGTGTGGTAGCCCACCTCAAGCCCCAGCCCCTGCATGCGCTGGGCCACCAGCGTGCCTATCTTGCCCAACCCCACAATGCCGACTTTGCTGCCGCTGACGCGGCGGGTGGGTGTGAAGGCTTCCTTGCCCCACTGGCCGGCCCGGACGAAGCGATCCGCCTGGGTAACCCTGCGCTTGGCTGCATACAGCAAAGCCACGGCGTAATCAGCGGTGTCTGTGGTAACCGCGTCGGCGGTATTGAACACCTCGATGTGCCGTGCTGCCGCTTCAGCCAAGTCGATGCGGTCCAGGCCGGCACCGTTGCACAGAATCAGTTGCAAACGCGGCAACAGGGCCATCTGCTGAGCACTGGCACCGACCATGCTGGTGGTCACGGCCACTTCGATCTGCTCGGGCGCTTCGGCCTGCGCGATGGGGCACACCTCGAAGCGCGCTCGCAGGCGGCGCTCCAGCATGTCGGGAATGGGCCCGAGATTGACGATGGTCGGCATGTTCAATGGTCCTTGTAGGTGGGTTTCGCCCTGCCGCAGCAGGCATCAGTGCCCGCGATACGTTGGCTTGCGCTTTTCCAGGAAGGCAGTCATGCCTTCTTTCTGGTCTTCGCTGTCGAACAGTTGCACGAAGGCGCTTCTTTCAAGCTTCAACATGCTATGCAGGGGGGCGTCTTCACCGGTGGCCAGCAGTGCCTTGATCGCCCGCACGGCCAAGGGCGGCTGAGCGGCGATACGCGCGGCGATGGCACATGCGCGCTGCAGTGCAGCGCCTTCGTCACACACTTCGGAAAGCATGCCGGCATTGAAGGCCTGTTCAGCGCTGAGGGGTTCACCTGTGAGGGTGAGCAACGCCGTGCGGTACTTGCCAATGGTGCGCAGCAGGCGCTGGGTGCCGCCTGCCCCTGGCATGATGCCAACGTTGATTTCCGGTTGGCCGAGGCGCGCCGTGCGCGAGGCAATGATGATGTCGCAGGCCAGGGCCAACTCACAGCCGCCACCCAGGGCGTAGCCCTCGACCGCGGCGATCACCGGCTTTTCGCAGCGGTCGACGACTTCGAACAGGCGTCCGGTTTGCAGGGCCGTGTGTTGAGTGGGGGTCATGTCGCGCATCTCGGCGATATCTGTGCCGGCGACGAAATAGCCACCTGCACCGGTGATGACCAGGGCGTGCACGCGCGGGTCGCCTGCCAGTGCCTCTACGGCCTCGGCCAGCAGCTGTTTGATTTCCAGGTTCAGGGCGTTGCGCCGCTCTGGCCGGTCGAGGGTGATGATGGCGTAGCCATCTGTGTGAATCTGCTGGTGAACGGGGTTTGTCGAAGGCATGTTGGGGCTCTATTCAGCGTGGTTCCAGGGCGTGTTGGTCAGTGCCTTGCGGCGCAGCAGCGCATTGGCGCGGTAGCGGCCATCGGGGCAGGCGCGGGCCAGGTTGTCCAGCACGGTGACCACGTTGTGGTTGCCGAATGCGTCGGCCCAGGCCAGCGGGCCCACCGGGTAGTTGACCCCCTTGAGCATGGCAAGGTCGACCGCCTGCGCGGTTGCGATGCCTTGGCTGACGGCCTGCGCCGCTTCGTTGGCAAGCATGCACAGCGTGCGTGTCACGAGCATGCCCGCCACGTCGTCGATGATGACCACCTGCTTGCCCAGCGCCTGGAAAAAGCCAACCACGCTATCCAGGGAGGCGCGCCTGCAGGTGTCGGCGCCGCTAAGCACGACCAGGGAGGCTGCTTCAAGGTGGGTGGAGGCGTCGAACAGCACGACCTGGTCCAGTTCCTGGGCGGTCGCCAGCGCGATGGCTGTCAGCCCGAGGCAAGGGCGTAGCTGCACGCCGTCGACCATCAGGTAGCCGTCGCCGTTGTGCCTTTCGATATGGCAGCCACGTTCCTCGGCCAAGTGCCGAACGGTCTGCGCCCCAGGAAAATCGCCAAATTGCTGGACCAGCGTCGGTTGCGGGCAAGCGGCTTCATAGGTGATGCCATCGGGCGTCGAACCCGGGTCGTAGCGGTAGAAGCCGCGGCCGGTCTTGCGGCCCAACCACCCTGCGTCCACCAGTGCTTTCTGGGTGAGCGAAGGGCGGTAGCGAGGGTCTTGGAAGAAAGCGTCGTAAATGCTTCGCGTCACCGCAAAATTGGTGTCGTGGCCGATCAGGTCCATCAGCTCCAGCGGCCCCATGCGAAACCCGCCTGCATCGCGCAATGCGGCATCGATTACCGCAACAGGCGCCACCTGGTCTTCCAGGCCCAGCAGGGCTTCGCCGTAGAACGGGCGGGCCACGCGGTTGACGATGAAGCCTGGCGTTGACTTGCACTCGACTGGGCATTTGCCCCACAGGGTGGCCAGTTCACTGACCTGGGCTACCACGGTTGCGCAGGTGGCTTCGCCTTTGACCACCTCGACCAGCGGCAGCACCGTTGCCGGGTTGAAGAAATGCATGCCGACCATGCGCTGCGGCCTTTGCAAGGTTGCCGCGATCGCCGTGATCGAAATGGAGGAGGTGTTGCTGGCGAGGATGGTGTGCTCGCCGACCACTGCTTCGAGGGCGCTGAACAGTTGTTGTTTGATTTCCAGGTTTTCGATGATGGCTTCCACCACCAGTGCGCACGCCGAGAGTTCGCTCAACTCGGCTGCCAGGGTCAGCCGGGCCAGGCATTCGTCCCGTTGCCGGGCAGTCAGGTGCCCGCGCTTGACCCATCGATCCAGCGAGGCGGTGACGCTCTCGGCGCCCTGGGTCAGCGCTTGCTGGCGCGTGTCGTGCAGGTACACGGCATGCCCGGCTCGCAAGGCCACGGCGACGATGCCCGCACCCATCGTGCCTGCCCCTATGATGCCAATGCTGGCTGTTTTGCTCAGTACGGTGCTCATGCCTGATACCCGTGTGACAGTGCGAATGATGCCAACACTGTACGTACACGAGGCCTTAAAGGTCAATAGGATGACCTATAGAATTAAATGCCAATGGACCTTAAAGGCTAATAATGCAAACCTATGGTTTATGCGATACTGCCGCCGCGCGATCAAGGCATGCCCCACGGGGCTCACAGACGAGACGAATTGATGAAAGACCTAGATGCATTGGCCAGCAAGTCAGGCATTGATTTCAGCCGCAGTGGCGTAGCCCGCTACATCCAGCTGGCCACGTTGTTCCGCCGCAGGATCGAGCAAGGCTTGTGGCCGGTAGGCGGGCAGATACCCACGGTGGATGACCTTGCCGCGGAGTGCAGCGTGGCTCGCGCAACGGTGCGTCAAGCGCTGGACATCCTCGAAGAGGACAAGCTGATACGGCGCTTCCGTGCCAAGGGCACCTTCGTCATCCAGCAGCCACAAGAGCAGATGTGGTGTGAAGTGCCCACCGACTGGTCGGGGCTGTTGCTGTCACCGGAAGGGGTCACGACAGAGGTGCTGTCTTTCGACGTCAAGGCCCAGCCTGTCAATGTGCAGCACAAGATCGGTGAAATGGCACCGGAGTACCGGTGCTGGCGGCGCCGCCACCTGCGCGAAGGCAAACCGTATTACATCGGTAACGCATTCATCGATGCGCGGCTGGTGCGCAAGATTCCGGCGAAACTGCTTGAAACCCACACGACCTTGCGAATCCTCAAGGACCTGCCCGGCCTGACGCTGAAGGAAGTGCACCAGACCATCACCATTGGCACGGCAGACCTGGCGACTGCAGAGGCGCTGGAGATTCCGCTCAATGCCCCGGTTGCCTATTGTTACCGGTCTGCCATCGATGACCAGGGGCGGTTGGTGTTCGTCGGGGATGGGGTATACCGAGGTGACGTGGTCAGGCTCGACGTCAAGGTCAGCGTATGACTGGCCGGATGACGCTGCATTGGTCGCCACTGTCGCCGTTCGTGCGCAAGGTCATGTGCGTGATCCATGAACACCGGCTGGCAGGCCAGGTGCGCTGTGTGCGCACCAAGGTCTCCCGGCACGTGCCCAATGCTGCGCTGCTGGCGATCAACCCGTTGATGCGCATTCCAACACTGGAGCTGGGTAACGGCTCGGTGTTGTTCGATTCTGTGGTGATCTGTGAATACCTCGATACCCTCGGGCACGGCCCGGGGCTGTACCCGCAGCAGGCCGACAGGCGTTGGCAAGCCTTGCGCTGGCAGGCGTTGGGCGATGGCTTGTGTGACACGCTGATTGCATGGCGACATGAACGTGAGCGGCCCGAGGCCCAGCAGCAGCAGGACTTCCTGCACGCCAGCGCACTCAAGCTCTCATCGACCCTGCAATTGCTGGAGCATGAGGTGGCGCAACTGGATACGGTTGCCTACGGTATTGGCCATATCGCGATCGGCTGCGCCCTGGGCTACCTGGCGGTTCGCTTCGCCGACGTGCCGTGGCATGCCAGCCACCCCCAGCTTGCCCAATGGCAGCAGCGCTTCGAGGCGCGCGAATCCAGCCGGTTGAGCGCGCCTGCGCACGCCTGAGAAAAAATCATTGCACGGGGGATGGCAAGCGCTTTTCAGATAGGTCTATACTGAAAAGGTCATAAAGTTAGCACATAGGATCAAAAGTGACCTTTGTCTCTAATCCCCACCCGGCAAGCCAAGCGATGACCCTGCACTGGTCGCCGCGCTCACCGTTCGTACGCAAGGTGATGATCGTACTGCACGAAACGGGTCTGCTCGACCGCGTCACCTGCGTGCGCAATGTCGTGGGCATGAACCAGCTCAATGAGCAGGTCATGCTCGACAACCCCCTGAACAAGATTCCGACGCTGGTGCTGGCCGATGGCCGCAAGCTCTACGACTCGCGTGTCATCTGTGACTTTCTCGATGGCCTGCACAATGGCACCAGGCTGGTCCCGGCCGACCGTGCCCGGTACCTGCAAGCCATGACCTGGCAAGCGCTGGGCGACGGATTCATCGATGTGCTGTTGCTGTGGCGCAACTGGTACATCGACCGTGGCTTGCCCCACGACTGTGCCGACGACCCCTTTCTCAATGCCTTCAACGCAAAATGCCAAGCCGTGCTCGCCGCCCTGGAAGCCCAGGCTGCCGAGCTTGAAGCCGCACCCTTCGGGCTAGGCCATATCGCCATCGGTTGTGCGCTTGGCCAGCTGGATTTTCGCTGGTCATTCATTGCCTGGCGCCCTGGCCATCCGGCCCTGGCGCACTGGTATCAGCAGTTCCAGTCGCGCCCCGCCGTGGTCGCGACCGCAATTCGTGATGACAACGCGCCGAGCGCTACCTAACTCTGGAGTCCATAACATGGCAGGCCCACTTTCACATATCCGCGTTCTCGATCTGAGCCGGATCATGGCAGGCCCCTGGTCGGGACAGGTTCTGGCTGACCTTGGTGCTGACGTAATCAAAGTCGAGCGCCCCGAGGTCGGGGATGACACCCGTACCTGGGGGCCTCCCTTCCTCAAAGACCAAGCAGGCAACGCGACGAAAGAAGCCGGCTACTACCTGTCGGTCAACCGCGGCAAACGCTCGGTCACCGTCGACCTGGCGGACCCGGCCGGGCAGCAGGTGGTCAGGGAGCTGGCGGCCGCGTCGGATATAGTCCTGGAGAACTTCAAGGTCGGTACCTTGAGCCGCTACGGGCTGGGTTACGACGATCTCAAGGCGGTAAAGCCGGATATCATCTACTGCTCCATTACCGGGTTCGGGCAAACCGGACCCAAGCGTGACAACGCCGCCTACGATTTCATGATCCAGGCCATGGGCGGCTTGATGAGCGTGACCGGGGAGCGGGACGACCTGCCGGGCGGTGGGCCACAGAAGGTCGGTATCCCGATCGTCGACATCATGACCGGCATGTATGCCACCGTGGCGGTGCTGGCTGCACTGGCGCACCGCGAGCGCACCGGTGAGGGCGAGTACATCGACCTGGCCATGCTGGATGTGCAGACGGCGGTGCTGGCGAACCAGGCCATGAACCACCTGGTATCGGGCAAGACCCCGCAGCGCGCTGGCAATCGCCACCCGAACATCCAGCCACAAGATGTTTTCAAGTGCGCCGATGGCCACATCGTGCTGGCGGTAGGCAACGACGGTCAGTTCCGGCGTTTCTGCGAAGTGATTGCAGCGCCAGCACTGGCCGACGACCCCCTGTATGCCACCAACCAGGCCCGGGTCGACAACCTGCCGTCCTTGCTGCGCCTTATCGCCGAGCGGCTTGCCGAACGCCCGCTGCAGGAATGGCTGAGCGCGCTGGAAGCCGCCAAAGTGCCGTGCGGGCCGATCAACACGGTGCCCATGGTGTTCGCCGACGAGCAGGTTCAGGCCCGAGAAATGCTGCGCCAGCTGCCCCACCCACTGGCCGGCGTGGTACCGCAAGTGGTAAGCCCGATTCGCATGCGCAATGCCAGCCTGGATTTCAACCGTGCACCGCCGCTGTTGGGCCAGCACACGGCTGAGGTGTTGCGTGAGCTTGGCATCACGATCCCTGTTTCAACCGCCGCCTCGCAGGAGTGAGTCATGGCCAGAATTCCGCTGTTCGATGCCCGCACCATGTCCCAGGCGCAGGCTGAAGTGTATGAAGCCGTTGTCCGTGGCCCCCGCGGGCGCCTTGTGGGCCCTTTGCGGGCCGCCATGCATAACCCGGTGCTGGCTGACCGCTGGCAGCGCCTGGGCGAAGTACTGCGTTACGACACGGTGTTGCCCAAACGCTTGAGTGAACTGGCGATCCTGGTCACTGCGCGGCGCTGGAATGGCCAGCTTGAATGGCATATTCACGCCGACGACGCAGCCAAGGCCGGGTTGCAGAGCACGATCATCGACGCCATTGCAGCAGGGGAGGCGCCGGTGTTCGACGACTCGGAGGCCTGGGACATTTATACCTTCGCCCGGCAGATGCAGCTGCATGGCGATGTTCAGGAAGACGTGTACGAGCGCATTCATGCGCGCTGGGGCACGGTGGGCGTGGTCGAATTGTCTTCGGTGATCGGCTACTACACGCTGGTTGCCATGACCCTGAACGTGCACCGTATTCCGCTGCCCGATGAGGTCAAGGCGCCCCTGCAAGTGGCAACCGATGCCCAGTGCGGCTTACCGCGTTTGACAGAGCCGGCGCCGGCGGTTTTCCAGGCTGGCGCACACCCTGCGATGGGGGAGCGTTGATGGACACCATTGAACCGCGCATGCCGGCGCACACCGCTCGAAGCGTGCCGGCGGGTGCCTGTGACGTGCACAGCCACGTCTTCGGCCCGCTCGACACCTTTGCCACCGGCCCGGCCACCTATGCGATTCCATTGGCGGCGCCCAAGGTCTATCGCCAGATGCTGGACAGCGTCGGCCTGGACCGGGGCGTGCTGGTGCAGCCGGCACCTTACGGCACCGATACCCGCGCCCTGGTCAATGCCCTGGGTGAGCTGGCCGGCCGGGCACGGGGCATCGCCGTTGCCGATGCAAGCATCAGCGACGCCAGCCTCGACACCTTGCATCAGGCGGGGGTACGCGGGTTGCGCTTTATCGAGATGCTCGACCCCAGCAGCGGCAAGCGTTACGCCGGCAGCATAGGCGTAGATACCCTGTGCCAATTGGCGCCACGCATGCGCCAACGGGGCTGGCACGCGCACATCTGGGCCAAGGCCCAGGACTGCCCGCGTGTCTTCGAAACGGTCAGGCATCTCGACATGCCGATCGTGTTCGACCACATGGGGCAATTCGATGTGGCGGCCGGCGTGGAAGGCGCGGCGTTCCAGCAGTTTCTGGCCCTGCTCGACAGCGGCCAGGTGTGGGCCAAGCTGTCGCTTTGCCGGGTGTCCCGGCAGGCACCTGCATACGCCGAGCTGCAGCCATTCCACCAGGCCCTGGTAAACAAGCGGCCTGACAGGCTGCTGTGGGGGTCTGACTGGCCTTTTGTGCGCATGGCCGAACAATCGCCGGACGTCGGCCAGTTGCTGGACGTGTTCATGAACTGGGTAGGGGACGAAGCGATCATTCGTCAGATCCTGGTGGACAACCCTGCCCACCTTTTCGGTTTCGACAGTAAGGAAAGCGCGTGATGCAAGATTTGAAGCTTGAGATCAACGAGGGCGTGGCGGTAGTCACGCTGGACCGTGCACCGGTGAACGCAATCACCTTGGCCCACTACCAGGCTATCGGCGAACTGTTCACCCGGCTGGGGAGCGACCCGGCGGTCAACTGCGTGATTTTCACCGCTGCCGGTGATCGGGCCTTCTGTGCTGGCCTGGACCTGCACGAGTTCCTTGCCGCGACCGTCGATGAAGACCCTGCGCGTGCGGCAGTCGTGCGGCAATGTTTCGCGGCGGTACGCCAGTGCGCCGTACCGGTGATCGCAGCGGTGAACGGCCCTGCGTTGGGCGCCGGAACGGTACTGGCGGCAGTCTGCGATATTCGCCTCGCCAGCGAACGGGCAAAGTTCAGCATGCCGGAAATCAACGTCGGCCGTTGTGGCGGCGGCGCGCACCTTGGGCGTTTGATCGGGCAGGGCAACCTGCGCAAGATGTTCTTCACCGGGCTGCCGATCGACGCCGCAGAGGCGCTGCGCATTGGCCTGGTCGAGGAGGTTCTGGCGCCTGAGGCCCTGATGTCGCGGGCCCAGGAGCTGGCCCGGCTGATCGCGAGCAAGAGCCCGCTGGGCTTGCGCATGGGCAAGGCGTCGCTCAACGAGATCGAGTTCATGCAGGTAGAAGACGGCTATCAGGTCGAGCAGGGCTACAGCACCCGGCTGATGGCGACCGAGGATGCCCGCGAAGCGACCCGGGCTGTAGTGGAGAAGCGCGCCCCGGTGTTCGTTGGGCGCTGATCAGGCGGGGGGCGCAAAGGGAGATCAGTGATGATCTCCCTTTTTTCGTCACGCTTACCGAGGTAAGCCATCAGCCCAATCGGCAATGGCGTCGGCGGTTTCCAAAGGCTTCTCCGCCGGCAGCGCATGGCTTGCATGTGGGATGACCTTGATCGTCACCCGGTCGCCGAACTCCTCCTTGGTTTCCATGCGCGAGCGCTCGGGCCGGAAGGGGTCGGCGCCAGCCTGCAAGTCCAGGATCGGGGCGCTGCCGCCTGCCCAGTAGCTTTCCTTGGGGGTATTGGCACGTGCCTCACGCTGGCTTTGGGTGACCTGCGGGTGCCACCCGGTCAGCCAGGGGCGCGGATCATTGCCTTCGGCGAAGAAGGCCAGGCGCAACGCGGCGAGTTTTTCATCCTCGGGGGTTTGCTCGGCGTTGATCCGGGTGATGGCATCAGACAGCTCGCTGGGCCACTGGCGTGCGCCACCGGCAAGCAGCACGATCCCGCGCACAGCCTGTGGGTGGTCGCTGGCGATGGTCTTGGCGATCCACTGGCCGTACGCATGCCCGGCAACGATTGCCGGGCCGCCTTCGGCGGCGATCACGTTGGCGAAGTCGTCGCCGAAATCGTGGAACGTCACGTTTTTCATCGGCCCTTTACTGCCTGCCACACCCCTGGGTTCGGGCAAGACCACGCGATAGCCGCGGCGCACCAGTTGCTCGGCCAATGGGGCGAATTCGGCGCTACCGCGGCCAGTGGAGGCCAGGATCATCACCAGCGGCCCCTGGCCCTGTACCGAGTAGGCGATGGTGGCGTCGGCATGCTGGATAGTACGGTGGGCGATGTTGCCCTGCGACCAGGCGGCCGGGGCGAGCGCGATTGCGCACAAGACACTCAGAGGGGCGACTAATTTTGACAGTTTCATTGAACACCTTCCGGTTGGGGAGAAGCCCCTGCACCCCACCCGCCAGAGCGTGGCCGGCGTGGGGGAGGGTGGAATGAGCTGGATCAGAACTTGAAGCTGTAGTCGACGATCAGGCGGTCCTGGTCGCTGTTGCGCTGGTAATTGCTGCGCAGCACGCCATGGCGCCAGCGCACGGCGAGGTCCTTGAACGTGCCGCTTTGCACCACGTAGCCGATGTCGGTATCCAGTTCCCGCTCGCGGCCATCCTGCTGCACCCCGACGACCTGGGCGTTGTCACTTTTCACATAGCGCACGGTCAGCATCAGCCCGGGAAGGCCGGCAGCCGCGAAGTTGTAGTCATAGCGCGCCAGCCATGAAGCCTGGTTCTGCTTGGCGAAGTTGGTCAACATCATTTCGGTGTGCAGGTAGGTGGCTGTATTTTCCAGCTGCGGGTATGCGCCTTTGCCATCGACCTTCTGGTAGCCCGCCTGCAGCGTGTGGCCGTTCCACTCGTAGCCGAACAGCCCGCTGTACACCCGGTTGTCGATAGTGCCGGCGTCGCCAGCGCCAGCTTCCTGGGAAGCGAACAGCCTGATGTCGCTGACCAGGCGCCCCGGCCCCGCCGGCAACTTGCCTTTGATGCCGACGAAGTGTTGGCGGTAGACGTCTTCCAGCTCACCGATGTTGTAACTGAGCACCACATCCTTGCCCAACGCGTAGTCCGCTGCGGCGTATTTGAAGTCGCGGTTGTCGGTGCGTGGGTATTGCCCGTTTGCGTAGGCGATACCGATGCCCTGGTAATCGGTGGAGTCCCGGTGGCGGGCGCGGTCGAGCCTGCCGGCGCGCAGGGTCAGCCCGCTGATCGAGGTGTTGGTGACCTGGGTGCCGCGGAAGTCCTGAGGGAACAGCCGGGTGGTGCTTGGCTGCAATACACCCAGGCTCGGGTTGATGGTGCCGACCAGCACTTGCGTGTCCTGGTAGAGCCTCAGCTTCGCGGTGAGGGCCAGTTTGCTGTATTCGTCCTGTGACTCGCGGGCATAGCTGGGGCCACCCGGGCGGCTTTCGGCGTTACGCGGCAGCAGGCCAGAGCCGCTTCGCTGCGGACCTGAGTCGAGCTTGAAACCGTACATCAGTGCTGCATCCAGGCCCAGGCCAATGTCGCCTTCGGTGTAGCCAGACTGGAAGCGAAAGGTCAGGCCCTGGGCACTTTCTTCGACGCGGTTCTGGCCGCTGCCATCGCGGTAATCGTTCTGGAAATAGAAGGTTCTGGAGTCCACCGAGGTCTTGCTGTCATCGAGAAAAGCGGCTTGTACGCCTGACGACACGGCGAGGGTAAGTGTGGTCAGCGTCAGCAGTTGCCGGTTCAGGTTTGTTGTCATTGTTACCTGTCCTATGTGGGGGCGTTTCTATCGGCTGGCATCGCGTCAGCCCACCACAATTACCGGCGAGGACGACCTAAAAGTCAATAGGCTATAAAAATGACCTATTGACTTTTAGGTCGTGCAGCGGTCTCATGGGACCACAGCAAGCGCCCAGGGCTTGGCTGATAGCCGTACACTGAGCGGCACGCTCATGTGACGGCAAAACCGATAACAACAACAGGGCAACCCACAATGATCACAGCGCGCGAAAGTGCAGATGCCGTCCAGGCTTACACCGACGAACAGTTCGCCCAGCGGACGTTCGCCCGTGTGAAATGGAAGATCCTGCCACTGCTCATGATCTGCTACGTCTTGGCACTGATTGACCGCAACGTCATCGGCTTCGCCAAGCTCGGCTTCATGACTGACCTTGGTTTCGGCGAAATGGTGTACGGCATCGGCGCCGGCATTTTCTTCGTCGGCTATATCCTGTTCGAGATCCCTAGCAACCTGATGCTGCAGCGCATCGGTTTTCGCAAGACGGTGCTGCGCATCATGATCATGTGGGGTATCGCCTGTGCGGCGTTCTCCATGATGCAAAGCGAAACCATGTTCTACATCCTGCGCTTTGCGCTGGGTGTGGCCGAAGCGGGCTTCTTCCCGGGGGTGTTGCTGTTCCTCACGCTGTGGGTGCCGCGTAACCGCCGAGCCAGCGTAACGGCGATGTTCATGGCTGCGATCCCTATTTCCGGCATGATCGGCGGGCCACTGGCGGGCGGCATCATGCAGCACCTGGACGGTTTGTTCGGCCTGAAGGGTTGGCAGATCCTGTTCCTGGTCGCCGGCCTGCCGGCCTGCGTGATGGGCGTTGCCACCTACCTGTTGCTGGACAACTCGCCCAAGGAAGCCAAGTGGCTGTCCGAGCAGGAGCGCCAGGTCATCCTCGACGAGTTGGCGGCAGATGACACCAGCAATGCCAACGAACACCATTCCCTCTGGGGCGCGTTCAAGGACAAACGTGTGTATGTGCTGGCGTTCACCGCACTGGCGGTTTTCAGTGGCGCAGTGGCGGCTGCATTCTGGGTGCCGACCATCATTCGCAAAACGGGCATCACCGACCTGTTCCATGTCGGCCTGCTGTCGGCACTGCCGTTCATGGTGGGTGTGATCGCGCAGTACCTGGTGGGCAAGCATTCGGACAAGGTCATGGAGCGCCGCTGGCATGTGGCGATCTGCTTGAGCATTTCGGCGCTTGGCTGGTTGACCCTGGCCATTCTGCAACCCAGCACCACTGTCTCGGTGATTCTGCTGATCGTCGCCACCGCATCGGTTCTGGGTGCGACCGGTCCGTTCTGGACATTGCCCGGCAGCCTGCTGACCGGCAAGGCAGTAGCGGGCAGCATCGCCCTGGTCACCACGCTGGCCGGTGTCGGTAACGTGTTCATGCCGGCGCTGGTGGGTGCACTGATCGATCTGACCGGCAGCATGGCCGCATCCCAGGCCGCCTATGGCGTGCTGATGCTGACCGGCGCCGCGATGATCCTGCTGGGCACCCCGGCTGAAGCCGGCAAGCCCGTCGTCAAAGCCAACTGATCCGCTTCAGGATCTGCACAGGAACGATGCACATGCGTGATGTTTTCATATGCGATGCCGTCCGTACGCCAATCGGGCGTTTTGCTGGGGCCCTGGCGGGCGTGCGGGCGGATGACCTGGCCGCTGTTCCACTCAAGGCGTTGATCGCCCGCAACCCTGGGGTCGACCTGACGGCCATCGAGGAAGTGTTCCTGGGCTGTGCCAACCAGGCGGGTGAGGACAACCGCAATGTGGCGCGCATGGCCGCGCTGCTGGCCGGGTTGCCGGCATCTGTGCCCGGGGTGACCTTGAACCGCCTGTGCGCCTCGGGGCTGGACGCAGTGGGTACGGCCTACCGGGCAATTGCCTGCGGCGAAATGGCCTTGGCCATTGCCGGTGGCGTTGAGTCGATGTCCAGGGCACCGTTTGTAATGGGCAAGGCTGAGGCGGCGTATTCCCGTGCGCTGAGCATCGAGGACACCACCATCGGCTGGCGCTTCGTCAACCCGGCGATGGCCGAGCAGTATGGCGTCGACAGCATGCCGCAGACCGCGGACAACGTTGCCGCGCAATACGGTATTTCCCGTGCAGACCAGGATGCCTTTTCCAACCGTAGCCAGGCCCGCGCGGCGCAGGCGCAGCGCAGTGGTTTCTTCGCTGAAGAAATCGTTCCTGTGGTCGTGCGTGAGCGCAAGGGCGAACGGATCGTCGACCAGGACGAGCACCTGCGCCCGGAAACCACCCTGCAGGCACTTTCGGCGTTGAAACCGGTGAACGGTGCGGGCAACACCGTAACCGCAGGCAATGCTTCGGGTGTGAACGATGGTGCAGCCGCCATGTTCCTTGCCAGCGCAGCGGCGGTCGAGCGCCATGGCCTCACCCCACGTGCCCGGGTGCTGGGCATGGCCAGCGCGGGGGTGGCGCCACGGGTCATGGGTATCGGGCCTCTGCCAGCCGTGCAGAAACTGCTGGCCCGGCTTGAACTGAACATTGGCGACTTTGATGTCATTGAGCTCAACGAGGCGTTCGCCAGCCAGAGCCTGGCCGTGGCCAGGGCATTGAACATCGCCGACGACGCCCTGCACCTGAACCCGCATGGCGGTGCCATCGCCCTCGGTCACCCCTTGGGCATGAGCGGTGCACGGTTGGTGATGACCGCCATTCACGCCCTGGAAAAGCAGGGCGGCCGGCGCGGCCTGGCAACGATGTGCGTTGGGGTCGGCCAGGGCTTGGCGCTGGCTTTCGAACGCGTTTGACGCAACACCTCAAGCCAGGCTTGCCTGGCTTCTTACAAGAAAAATGCTGAGGAGCCTGTAATGGGTACCATCTCGTCGGACTTGCTACGCCAAGTGACTGCCGAACTCTATGAGCGCTCGCTGAAGAAAATCCCTGAAGACACCAAGCGGGCACTTGCCCAGGCGAAGGCCGTGGAGCGCAACCAGACCGCAAGCCAGACCTTGGACATCATGATCGCCAGCGCTCGCGCGGCGGAAGAGGAAAACCATTTTGTCTGTTCCGACTCGGGCGTGCCGGTGTATTTCGTCAAGGTTGGCACCAAGGTCAATTTCGATGGGCCGGTGAAGCAGGCCATCACCGATGGTTTCAGCGACCTCGTCGCCACCATCCAGCCACCCATGCTGGCCCATGTGACCAACCCGCTGACCCTTGAGCGTGGCTACGCGGGCAAGGACATGCCCATCACCACCTTCGAACTGATCGATGACGCTGATTACGTCGAGATCACCTGTTCACCCAAGGCTCTGGGCTCCGGGCGCTGGGCAGCACTGGAAATCTTCACCTTTCCAAGCCTCGAAGACATCGAGCGGTATGTCATGGAAGTGGTCCTCAAGGCTGGCCCTCAGCACTGTCCTCCGGTGGTGATCGGTGTCGGGATTGGCGGCACCTTCGACTACGCCGCGAAACTGGCCAAGCAGGCCATGCTGCGCCAGATCGGAACATCCAACCCCGAGCCAGTGCTGGCGGACATGGAAGAACGCTTGCGCCAAGCCGTCAATGCCACGGGGTTCGGCCCCATGGGCACCGGGGGCGATAGCACGGCCATGGCGGTGCACGTGGATTACGCGTCCGGCCATGGTTTCACGCCGGTGGCCGTGTGCTTCAACTGCTGGATCAACCGACGTCGTTCCGCCCGGATCCACCCGGACGGCCGCGTCGATTATTTCGAGTGAGGAACGCCCTATGAAGCGGCTTCAAGCGCCATTTGATGAACACGCTATCCGTTCCCTTCGTGCCGGTGACCTGGTGGTGGTTGACGGCGACGTGGTGATCACCGCCGGCCTGCCCACGCACCAGCGGTTGATGCACTGCCTGGAAAGCGGCGAGGCCCCCCCTGTCGAGTTGCGCGGCCAAGCGCTTTTTCATCTTGGGGGATACAGCCAAGGGGAGGGCGAGCGTTTCGAGATGCTCTACATCAACCCCACGACCAGCACCCGGTTCAACCCGTATATGCCAACCTTGATCGAGGGTTTCGGCCTTCGGGTGGTCGGCGGCAAAGGTGGCCTGGATGAACATAGCGTCGAGGCAATGAGGAAGGTCGGGTGCGTATACCTGTCTTTCCTGGGTGGCGGCTGCACCTTGCTGTCCCGGGCGATTCAGCGGGTTGTCGAGGTCGGCTGGCCGGAGATGGTCACGCACTATCGGCTTTCTCGAATCAATGTGAACGGCCTGGGGCCGGCAGTGGTTGCCATTGATTCGCATGGGAACAGTCTCTACGCACAGACTGCAGAGACTGCTGGCTTCAAGGCAGGCAAAGCTTTGACAGAACTTCAAGCCCAAACCCAATAGGTGGAGCGACACGCTGAATCGTCACAGGGTCGGCGAGCAGTGGTGAAGGCTATTTTAGGGCATTGCTGAAGCGACGAGTCGGATGCAACGGATATTTCTCTTTTGTCATGGAGTCGTGGCAGGCCAAAACGGCGCGCCATTTTTCCAGGGCTTAGTGTAGTTGTGTTCCGGTCCGACAGCTAAGCAGCCCTCTTGATAGCCGGTCGAGCAATAGAGCCACGGTGACGATAACCAAGCCCGCACGTAGGCCAAGCCCCATTCCATGCGAGTCAGGCTGCACGCTGCTGTGACCATAGTCGTGCGCGAAGCCATCGGCGTGGTCGGCCTGGTGCTGCCTTGGAACTTCCCGCTGCTGATGCTGGCCTGGAAGATCGCCCCGTCGCTGGCTGCCGGTTGCTCGATCGTGGTCAAACCCGCCAAGGAAACCACCCTCAGCGCCCTACGCGTGGCCGAGCTGGCCCATGAGGGTAGGCTCTATCCACCATCATCTCGGATCGACTTCAGTGGGCATACTTCGGTGTTTGCATTGAGCCGGGCTTGTTCAGTGATGACTTCACCCGAGCATTGGAGGTGGCCGATGACCATACGATCCACCGTTTGATCGTCGACGACTACCCTCTTAAAGGCTTCAGTACCGAGCCTTCTACTACGATCAGCATCAGCACCCTCTTGATGCAGTTTTTCATCGCCCGATCGCCTTCAATGGAAGGGCACTACGATCGTATTAGGGTCGACACCGCAAAGGTGATGAAGTCGATCAGGCTGTCGGGTGAGAGACTGGCGGAAAGTGTCCTCAAATCGCTGGTTGCCGCTGCGGAGGGAACAGCTTGGGAGCTGCTGCTCAGGCATGACCTCGAGGTCTATCGCCGCGATGCACGGGCTCTGGATTATTCGTTGATTACCCCGGCTGACTTAGCCAAGGTGATTGACAGCAAAGGCCCCATCAGTGTCCGTGATCTGCGAGCTCTGACCCTTATGGAGCTGCACAAAGTTGCAGCAGAAAATCCGCCGGCAAGCGCGGCTCCCACAGGGTCGGGTGGCACGACTTTAGTCTTTCATCATGCCCAGTTCGGCATCATCGAGCAGGGCCTTGGCCAGGGCGCTGAGGTAGTGCGAGGCCCAGAGCAGCTGGGGTTTGTCTTCCATCAGGCCGTCGATGGTCAGGTCGCGGACGTAGCCCATCAGTTCAGAGGCTTGTTCGCGGGCGCTTTGGCAGGGGATGCCGGGTTCGATGCGGAAGAGGGGATGGGTCTGGTTATCACCTTGGAAGAAGGTGGTTTTGCCTACTGTGAACTTGGTTTCTTCTGTGGCCATTGGTTGATCTCCCTGAGGTTGTAGCTGCCTGGGCTGGCCCGATCGCTCGCAAGCTGGGGACCTGAAGAGAACCCGTCAGTCCAGGCAGGATCATGATGCGTATTAATGCAGCGTCTGCGGGTCGGCTGGTTTCTGGATTTGAACCAGCGCCGATTCGAGCAATTTGCGCAGGGTCTCGAGTTCGTGCATTGACGTCATGATCAACAGCGACACGGGAGACTTGGGCTGCATCAGCATTGCCTGCTGGGCGACTACTTCCGCGCAAAGCGCGTAGTCCGCGGCCATCATCAGCGTGTCTTCGAGGGAGTGGAGATTGTGGGGCGGATCGGGAACGATCTTCAGCATGGTGTGGCTCCTGTCGTAATGGAGCAACCACCAACCGCGGCTAAACGAATAGGTGGCAGCTGTACGCGGGTTAGCCGACCGGGACGTCAGGCACCCGGCGCACCCGAAGGTGCCCCGCGCACAGCCGCCATAAAGGCGCTAATGCCGATTACTCGGTATTGCATGGCTGTGGTGTCCGACGATATCGGGCGGCTAAACCCGGTCGTTGCATGACAACGACGTCCCGAGACTAGAGTCCACTATTAGCGTATGCAACGAAAAACAGGCGTCGGCAGTATCTTTGGGAAAGGTCCTACAAGGAAGGGGCTAAATCTGATTTTATTAGCCACAGGGCGTAACAAGATGTGAGGGAGTGTCAGGGCTGGCAGGTGCCTGCCTCCATTCCTTTAGCGCCTATGAGATCGAGCGCCGCGCCTGGCGGCATACCTCATCGCCACCTGATGCGCTTTTCTAGCTGCAGCTTTTCAAGCCAAATTGCATGACTGACAACTGCGCGGAAACTTGATTCACAGGTTGGACCCAAACCTTGTCGCCCACGGTTTTCATACCGTATTCAATGGCAATACCGCTGTCGTTCTTCCCGGAAATGTACAGCACTGCCGAGCCCTTCTTCCCGAATAGCCCGTCCGCCTCGATGGCGATGGAGTCGATCCTGGCCACGGCTCTGCATTGGCTGTTCATCCGCCCAAGATCGGTAACGATTTGTGAGCCCAGTTGGCGGATCAGGCTTTCCCCGGTTTTTTCGAATGCCGCATGTTCATTCCATGCAACGGCTACATATCCGCACCCAGCAAGCAGAACGACAAAAGCAACAAGCTTCTTGATGAACGACACCCGTAACCCCGAAAGATGAAATTGGCGAATGATGCCGCAGCACTGTGATTGCGGACTGGGGAATAAAACCGGGGCGCATACTACCAGTGAAACGCTGGCCCAGCCCCGCATCGTTCATGTATCAGTCTATCCAGCGCCATAGCGGTTCATCCAACAGCCCAACCCCGCGCAGCTGGGTCTGGCCTTGTACCTTCTCCAACTCCAGCACATTGCACCCCTCGCACGCCGTCAACGCCTCGATCAGTGGCCTGCTGTGCGACACCACCCACACCTGGCTACGCTGCGAAGCGCGGATGATCAGCCGCGCCAGGGCCGGGAGCAGGTCGGCATGCAGGCTGGTTTCCGGTTCGTTGAGCACCATCAGCGATGGCGGCCGTGGCGTCAGCAGCGCGGCCATCAGCAACAGATAGCGCAGCGTGCCGTCCGACAACTCGGCGCCGCCCAACGGGCGCAGCAGCCCATGCTGATGCAGTCGCACACTGAACAGGCCGCCCGGTGGCGCATCGATCTCCAGGCGGCTGCCGGGGAATGCGTCCTCCAGTGCAGCTACGAGGTCTTCAACTTCACCGATCTCGATAATGGTCTGCAGCGCCGAGGCGAGGTTACGGCCGTCGTGGTGCAGCACCGGCGAGCGGGTGCCCAGTTGAGGCTGTCGGCAGGGCGCATCGCGGTCGATGCGGAAGTGGTCGTAGAACCGCCAGCTGTTGATGAAGGCTCGTAGCTCGCCGATCTCCGGTGCTTGCCGTGGGCGGCCGACGATGTTGAAGAAGCTCTCACAACTGTCGGCATGTTGATCGAGCACCGTCCAGCTCTTGCCCTCGCGGGCACGCACCATGGCGTTTCTGCGCTCCACCAACAAGGAAGCCGGCCGGTAGGCACCGGCGCCCCAGATGGCTTCACTCTTGATCTCGGGGTCGAGCATGAAGGCGCTGGGATAGGGCAGGGGAATCGGCAGGCCGAGGGAGATGGAAAAACCGAAATCTTCAGTGGCAAAACCCAGGCGCAGGCGTTTGACGTCGCTCGGATGCTGGCCTTGGATGGGCACTTCACTGCGCTTCATGCGCGCTCTCATCTCAGGTCCGGCCCACCAGGTCGAATCCAGTCCGCCTTCGCGGGCCAGTGCTTCGATCACGCCGCCCTGGGCGGTTTCGGCGAGCAGGCGCAGGGCTTTGTAGAGATTGGATTTGCCGCTGCCGTTGGCACCGGTCACCAGGTTGAGTTGGCCTAGCGGCAACACAAGGTGGTTGATCGAGCGGTAGTTGCCGATGGCGAGGGTTGTGAGCATCCGGTGCGTCCCAGGTTGAACTAAGTGGCCGACTGTGGCTGAACTGGGGCGGCGTTACCACTGGTCAGGTCGGCTTCGGGAGTGGGGTCAAAATTGGCAGCGACCGGCCGAGATTAGGATCCACATTGACCATGTGCAACGAAAATTGGGCGTCGGCAATATCTTTGGGAAAGGTCCTGCAAGGAAGGGGCTAAATCTCATTTTATTAGCCTGATGGCGTAACAATATGTGACTGCTCAGCCCCATAAACCGACTCGAACAATCGCGGCCGTGGCCCACCCAGCAAGGGTGAGCCAGGCCAGCGTCAGGCTTGCTTGCGCTTGAACAGCTTGCGGAAGAAGCCGGCAATAGCCAACAAGCCCAAGACGATGAACTTCTTGAACGCCAGCAAGGCAACACCAATCTTGGCAAACAGCCCCGCCTTGGCGGCGATGCCTCCGGCGACCAGGGCGGCTAGGCCGTATGGCGCCAGCTTGTCGGTCTTGGCGTCGTAGTCGGCGTAGCGGTTGCCGTCGGTAAAGTTGGTGAAGGCGAGGATCTTCGGCGTTTCGTGCTTGATGGTCTGCAGGTCGGCCATCGCCGCCACGGCGTTGAGCTCCAGCACACCTTCGCGGCCCAGCACGCGGATGCTGTAGTTCAGCGTGGTCTGGTCGGCGTCTTCGGCCTTCAACTCGCGCGCCCAGTACATCTTGTGAGTCGCCTGGTCGTAGCTCGGTGGCTCGGCCCAGCCCAACAGGGTCAGGCCGGCATAGCCCTGCTTGCGGCGCTCCTTGTTGTCTTCCTCGTCTTCGGCCTTCATCTGCTCAAGCAGTTCGGCGTAGTCGATCTTGGCGGCGTCATCGTCGGAAATGTGGCCATCGTTCTTGTAGCTGATGATCACGCCCCAGCCGTTGTCCGCCAGTGGGTTGACGGCGGTCGGGATGATCATGCCGAGGGTCTTGAAGCCCGGTGGGTTGCCCCAGCCTTCGGTCAGCAGGCGCTCGGTGTCGGCCGGCGACAGGTAGTAGAACTCGTTGTTGAGTTGCAGGCTGGCGATACCGCTGGGCAGGGTGATGTTGCCGTGCTGGGGCTTGAGCGTGGCCAGCCACTGTTCGGCGGTTTGCTGCGGTTGTTCGCTGGTGGTTGGCGCAGACGCGGGGGTGCTGGCGGCAATGGCGGGCAAAGTGGTTGCGCAGAGCAACACTGCCGCCAACAGCTGGCGCAGGTGTTTCATCGTAGTCCCTTACAATTTGAATCAATTTGGCCGCGCAGGGTAGCTGAAAGAGCTGGCAAAACGCCAGAATTTCATGTTCATGCAATGCGTCTGGCTTTAGTGCGAACACTGGCGCAGTCGTTGCCATAGACCGTGTTGGGTTCTTCGCGAGTGAACTCGCTCCTGCAGGGCCACGATCTGGTCATAGCCGTCCGCCTGCCATTAACAGTAAGGATCGTTGAATGGAACAGTCTTGCATCACGTATTACCTGGAAATGACCTCGCCCTCCGAGCTGAAGGCAAAGCCTCAGCCTCATGACCTTCAAATCATCGAATGTGAAGTGCCTCAGCCGGAACTCAATCGGTTTCTCTACCAGTTGGTGGGCACGGCTTGGGAATGGGGCGATCTTGATGTGTGGACGCTGTCAGACTGGCAGGCGCTCGTTGAGCAGGAAGGCCACCGTACTTGGGTTGCCTATCACCGGGGTGCGGTAGCGGGCTATTACGAGCTTTACCGGCCGGATGGGCGGAACAGTGAAATCCGCTACTTCGGGCTGGCGCCTCAGTTCCTGGGGTGTGGCTTCGGTGGGGCGCTGTTGAGTCACGCTATTCAATCCGCGTGGGCGTGGCAGGGTACAGAGCGGGTTTGGGTGCATACCTGCACGTTGGATCATCCTGCTGCGCTGAGTAACTATCAGGCGCGGGGGTTGCGGATTTACAAGCAGGAAGAGACCTGATCCAGTGGGTTTATTGAGGAACCATTATCTGGTCCGCGCATTCACAATTCAGGGATCAATTGTGAGGGCTATGCCATGACAGACCAGAAACAGGATCAGCAACAATCCGATGTGCCTGCTCACTCGACCGAAGAGGAAAAAGCGCGGCTCAAGGACAAGAACAAGGATGGGATTCCGCCAGGCGCTGAGTGAGGGCTGCGGTAGCTGGGGCCGCTTTGCGGCCCATCGCGGCTGAAGCCGCTCCCACAGGGCAGGTCAGCGCTGGTAGGCTTTGCCGAAGTGTCGCTCAAGGCGTGCCTGCACCAGCTCCAGCAGGATCGACAACACCCAGTAGATCACCGCCGCCGTGGTCAGCATCTCCAGGTACCGATAGCTCGACCGGCCATACGACTGCGCCAGGAACATCACTTCCCAAACCCCCATCACCGAGATCAGCGACGAGTCCTTGAGCATCGAGATGAACTGGTTGGCCGTGGGCGGGATGATCACGCGCATGGCCAGGGGCAGTACGATGCTGGTGAAGATCTGCACCGGCCGCAGGCCCAGTGCCAGGGCGGCTTCGCGCTGGCCGCGGGCGACGCCGAGGATGCCGGCGCGGAAGATCTCGCTCAGGTACGCACCGTAGTTCAACGACAGCGCGATGATGCCGGCGCTGATGGCGCCGGGCACCAGGCCCAGTTGTGGCAGGCCCAGGTAGATGAGGAGGATCTGGATCAGCAGCGGGGTGCCGCGGAAGAACGAGGTGTAGAAGCTGGCGATGCCCACCAGCATCGCGCTGTTCGACAAGCGCGCCAGCGCGGCGGCAAAGCCGAATGCCACCGACACCACCATCGAGCACAGGCACAGGAACAAGGTCAGCGCTGCGCCTTGTAAAAAGCCGTTTGGCCCGAGCTTGAAACCGGCGAGGTTGGGGAATTTCTCGACAATGATCGCGAACTTCAGATCGAAGCTGAGGAAGAACGCCACGAACAGGGCGAACAGCGCCAGCCAGGTCAGGTACAACCGGGTGCGGAAGCCGAACAGGCCGGCAACCGTGGCGCGGGCCACGGGTTTGGGGGCAGGGGGGAAAGTGCTCATTTGCTGATGTCGGCGCCGATCCATTTCTGCGAGATCTGCGCCAGCGTGCCGTCAGCCTTCAGCTCGGCGAACACCTGGCGCACCTTGGCGTCCCACTCCGGGTCGCCTTTTTCGATGGCCACCGAATTCGGCTCTTCATACAGCGGGGCGCCGGCCAGCTTGAAGCGGTTGTCCTGGTCCAGGCGCGGCTTGGCGGTCACCAGGTTGGTGAGGATGGCATCCAGGCGCACGCCAGCGCCCAGGCCGAGGTCCTGGAAGGCGACGTTGTCGGTGTCGTAGGGGGCGATCTGCACGGCCTCGAACGGGTAGTCGATGTGGCGGTCTTCGGCACCTTCATGTGGACCTGTGGCTGGCGGAAACCCAGAGCACGATTGCCGAGGTGCGGGCTATCCACAGCCACTTGCCAGCGGACGGCAAGCCATTCTGGGTGTCGTTCACCTTGCAGGACGAAGAGGTCGACAGCGTGCCGCGCCTGCGCTCCGGCGAGCCGGTGGCCGATGCCATCGAGGCGGTGGCCGGCCTAGGTGTTGCGGCGGTGCTGTTCAATTGCAGCCAGCCGGAAGTCATCGGCGCGGCGCTGGAGGTGGCGCGCTCGGTGATCGACGCTCGCCAGGCGGATATCGCCATCGGCGCCTACGCCAATGCCTTGCCGCCGCAACCGAAGCAAGCCACGGCCAACGATGGGCTGGATGAACTGCGGGAAGACCTCGACCCGCCCGGCTACCTGGTGTGGGCCCGCGACTGGCGGGCGCGTGGGGCGAGCCTGATCGGCGGCTGCTGTGGCATCGGGCCCGAGCATATTGCCGAGATCAAGCGCGGCCTGGATTGAAAGGCACTGTGGCGCGGCGTTTGGCCGGGTGGAAGATACCATGGTGGATGGCACGGGCTTCGCCCGTGTTCGCGGGCAAGCCCGTTCCCACAAGGATCGTGTCCGCAGTGGAGATCAGTGGGCGGGAAGCAGCTCTGCGATTGCGCTGTTGAGGATGTCCAGTGTGCAGGGTTTGCGGATGAAGCGCGCATTGGCCGGGAGAAAGCCGGGGGGGACGACGCTATGGCCCGAGACAATGATCACAGGCAGTTCGGGGTGTTCCGCCCAGATCGCTTTGGCCAGGCCCAGACCATCCATGTGCCCAGGCATGCGCACATCGGTAATCACCAGTGCCAGGTTTGGCAGGCGCGCCAAGGCCGCCAAGGCGTCATCGGCATTGGCGCAGTCGGTGACGCGGTGGCCGAAGTGCGTTACTGCTTCGCTCATCAACCACCGCAGGATGTCGTCATCTTCCACTACCAGTACATGGCTTTTCATCGCTTCCCCCTGTCCCTTGCCATCTAGATGCGGGTTATAACAAGGCGTTTCCGAAAGCTGACGGAAGGCGCTCAAGCGGTTTCTTTGCCCGTGGCAGTTCCTGGGCTAGTCTGGTTGGACGTTTGAACAGGGTGATGGGCGAGGATCGCAATGAGACTGTATGACTTCATCGAGAGCGACATGGAGAGCATTCTCCTGGCCTGGGAAGACTTTGCCCGCTCGGTCGAGACGGCTTTGCCCAAGCAGGATTCAGTCGGCCTCAGAAACCATTCGGAAAATATCCTGCGTACCGTTGCCGCCGACATGCGCACCGCTCAGACGGCCTATCAACAGGCCGAGAAAGCGCAAGGCCGGGCCCCTCAAAAGTCCAGCGACACGGCAGCTCAGTCCCATGCGGTGACGCGCCTGATTGCCGGTTTTTCCATGGACCAGATGGTCGCGGAGTACCGGGCCTTGCGCTCCAGCGTGCTTTCTTTATGGCTGGCACAAGAGACTTTGCAGGACGCGCATCACGTCCAGGACATGATCCGCTTCAACGAGGCGATAGACCAGGCCCTGGTCGAATCCATCGCAGCCTACGGCGCCGCTGTGGAATCTACCCGCAAGATGGTCCTGGCCGTGCTGGGTCATGATCTGCGCTCGCCGCTGGGCGCGGTGCTCATGGCCGGCGACCTCATCCTGCGCCAGGGCGCTTCAGACGAGAAGGTGAAGCTGCTGGCCTCTCAGGTATGTAACAGTGCCCGCCGTGCCAACAACATGGTCAACGACCTGCTGGACCTGGCGCGTTGCAACTTGGGCACGGGCATTCCGGTGCACCCGCAGCCGGTGGAGTTGAATGCGATCTGTCGTTCGGTCATCCAGGAGCTGCGTGCGGCCACCCCTGAGGCGACAATCGTATTGGAGGAGGCCGCGCCGATTACTGGCCAGTTTGATCCGGAACGCATGGCTCAGGTGTTCTCCAACCTGATCGGCAATGCCCTGCGCCATGGCGATTCGACGCTTCCCATCCGTGTCTCGCTGGCCCATGAGGCCGGTGTGCCACGCATTCGCGTGCACAATTCGGGAGAGCCGATTCCCGAGGCCGTGATGCCTTATCTGTTCAAACCCGAAGGTCGCTACTCCAGCTATGCGGAGGGCGAGCGGGGCTCAGCTGCCGGGCTTGGGCTGGGCCTGTTCATCGCGGCGGAGATCGTCGCCAGCCATGGCGGCAGGATCGAGGTCATGTCGACAGCGGAGCAGGGGACGCTATTCGAGGTCATCCTGTCTGACGCTTGACGAACCCGCTGCACGGGTCAGAACACCGACCACCCGATCCGCGCGCTGAGCAGCTCCAGTGCCGCCATCCCCGCCAGTGAATTACCCGCCGCATTCAGCTCCGGCGACCACACGCACACGGTGAATTGCCCCGGTACGATGGCCACGATCCCGCCACCCACGCCGCTCTTGCCGGGCAAGCCGACCCGGTAGGCGAAGTTGCCTGCCTCGTCGTAAAGTCCGCTGGTGGCCATGATCGAGTTCACCTGCTGGGTCTGGCGCCGGCTGAGGATCTGCTCGCCGCTGTGCTTGCAGAACCCGTCGTTGGCCAGGAAGCAGAAGGCCCGCGCCAGGTCCAGGCAGCTCATCTGCAGCGCGCAGTAGCTGAAGTAGCTGCGCAGCACCGTCTCGACTTCATTATGGAAGTTGCCGAACGACTGCATAAGGTAAGCCATGGCGGCGTTGCGCGCGCGGAACTGGTACTCCGAATCGGCGACCTTGGCATCGATGGCGATGTGCGGGTTGCCCGACAGCCGGCGGACGAAATCACGCATCGACAAGGTCGGCGCGGCAAAGCGCGACTGGTTGATATCGCAGATCACCAGCGCGCCCGCGTTGATGAACGGGTTGCGCGGGCGGCCACGCTCGAACTCCAGCTGCACCAGCGAGTTGAACGGCTGGCCGGAGGGCTCATGGCCCAGGCGCTCCCAGATGGCTTCGCCGGAGTGGCCGATCGCCTGGACCAGGCTGAACACCTTGGAAATACTCTGCACCGAGAACGGCACCAGGGCGTCGCCTGCGCAGTAGTAACTGCCGTCGTTGCCATATACGGCGATGCCCAGCTGATTGGCAGGCACGTCGGCTAGCGCCGGGATGTAGTCAGCCACTTTGCCCTTGCCGATCAAAGGGCGCACTTCGTCGAGAAACTCGTTCAACAGCGTTTGCATGGAAGGCCTTGTTATCAGTCCCCGGACGACCTCGAGGGGGTTGCGCTTGTGACGCAGATCGCACGGCAGAAATCACACGCGGATGCACAAATGGCACCGGTGATCATGGCCCGGCGTGCTCGGCCATCAGTTCCACGACCCAGTTGATGAATACCCGCAGCTTGGCGCTGACATGGCGGTTGGGCGGGAAGGCCAGGTACAGCGGCATCGGCGCCATCTTCCAGTCCTCGAACAGCGCCACCAGTTCGCCGCTGGCCAGGTGCGGCCTGGCCATGTAATGCGGCAGCCACAGCGCACCCAGGCCTGCGAGGCCGGCCGCGAGGTAGGCGTTGCCGTCGTCGACTGTCAGCATCGAACGGCCCTGGACCTCGACGCGCTCTTCGCCGCGCTGCATGACCAGTGGCAACGCCTTGCCGGTGCGAAACCACAGGTAACTGACCGTGCGCTGGCGGCCCTCTTCCAGTTGCCGTGGGTGCAGGGGCCGGCCAACCTCCTGCAGGTAACCCGGGGTCGCGTAGACGCCGAGCTTCAGGTCGGCCACATGTCGCGCCATCAGGGACTGGTCGGTGATCTCGCCCCCGCGCACCACGCAGTCGACGTTTTCTTCGATGATGTCGACGATGCGGTCGCTTGCACCCAACGTCAGCTGGATGTCCGGGTAGCGGGCATAAAAAGCGGGCAGGGCGGGAATCAGCAGCAGGCGCGCCAGCGGGCTGGGGACATCGACCCGCAAGCGCCCGCGTGGCGCTGCCGAAGCGCTGGACAAGCTGGTCTCGGCATCGTCGATATCTGCCAGCAGCCGCACGACGCGTTCGTAGTAGGCAGCGCCATCGGCGGTGACATTGACCTTGCGCGTGGTGCGGTTGAGCAGGCGCACGCGCAGCCGGGCCTCCAGTTGCTGCACCAGCTGGGTCATGCTGGTCTTGCTCATGCCCAGGGTGTCTGCGGCTTTGGTGAAGCTGCCGGTTTCCACCACGCGGGCGAAGGCCTGCATCGCATTGATACGGTCCATTTGAGGGCTCGATCAGGTCGGGATTATTTGGATTATACAAACAGTCATGACCAGTATTGCCCGTTTATCCGCGCAGGCGGCCTTTCTACAGTGGCTGCACCGTAACCCACCCGGAGTTTTGCCATGACCCCTCAACGCGATGCCGTCTTCCCGCCTGACCGCCACGCCTTGTATGACCTGCACCGTTACTCGCCAGCAATTCGCGCCAATGGTTTGCTGTTCGTGTCCGGCCAGGTGGGCAGCCGCAAGGATGGCTCGGCGGAGCCCGACCTGGCGGCGCAGGTGCGCCTGGCGTTTGCCAACCTCAACGCGATCCTGGCCGAGGCGGGCTGCAGCTTCGCCGATGTGATCGACACCACCCTGTTCATGATCGACCCCGACACCACCTTCGAAACCCTCTGGGCGGTCGCCGCCGAGTTCTGGGGCGAGGCCCCTTACCCGACGGTCACCGCGGTCGGGGTGACCTGGCTGGCAGGCTTCGACTTCGAGATCAAAGTCATTGCCAGGCTACCCTGATGCGCGGCCCTCACGCTCAGTGCGAATGCCGCGGCATCCCGCTTTCCCGGGCAATCACGCGCATGTGCAGCGTCGCCGGCTCCAGGCAGCCGCCGGTGGACAACTGCCCCACCAGCTGGCGGTAGAGTTCCTGCCAGGGCGTCTGCGAAGCCGGGATGTTCGGCTTCCAGGCGGCGCGGCGGCGTGCCACTTCTTCATCGTCCACCAGCAGGTCGACGCGGCGCTGGTTGAGGTCCACGCGCAGCCAGTCGTTGGTCTGCAACAGCGCCAGGCCGCCGCCGACCGCCGCTTCCGGTGACATGTTGAGGATCGACGGGCTGGCCGAGGTGCCGCTCTGGCGACCGTCGCCCAGGCACGGCAGCGAATCGATGCCTTGCTTGATCAGCGCGGCCGGGGGCGCCATGTTGACCACTTCGGCGCTGCCGGGGTAACCCACGGTACCGGCGCCGCGGATCACCAGGATGCAGCGCTCGTCGATGTCCAGCGATGGGTCGTCGATGCGCGCGTGGTAGTCCTCCGGGCCTTCGAACACGATGGCGCGGGCCTCGAAGCTGTTCTCCTTGCCAGGTTCGGCCAGGTAGGTCTTGCGGAAGGCCTCGCCAACCACCGACATCTTCATGATCGCGCTGTCGAAGAAGTTGCCGCTGAGCACGATGAACCCGGCATTGTGCTTGAGCGGCGCGTCGAACGGCAGGATCACCTCGCGGTTGCTGGTAACCGTATCGCTGACCACCTCGCCGATGGTCTTGCCGCTGACTGTGGCACAGGCCTCGTGCAGGCGGCCCGCCTTGCGCAGTTCATGCATCACCGCCGGCACGCCGCCAGCGCGGTGGAAGCCTTCGCCCAGGTATTTGCCGGCCGGCATGCAGTTGACCAGCAGCGGTACGTCTTCGCCGATGCGCTGCCAGTCGTCCAGCGACAGCTCGATGCCCATGTGCCGGGCGATGGCGATCAGGTGCGGCGGGCAGTTGCTCGAGGCGCCCAGTGCCGAAGCCACGGCAATGGCGTTTTCGAAGGCTTCGCGGGTCATGATCGACGACGGGCGCACATCCTGCAGCACCAGTTCGCAGATGCGCCTGCCGGTGGCGTAGGCCATCTGCCCGCGCTCGCGGTAGGGCGCGGGGATGCTGGCGCAGCCCGGCAGCGACATGCCCAGGGCCTCGGCCAGGGCGTTCATCGACAGCGCCGTGCCCATGGTGTTGCAGTGGCCCACCGACGGCGAGGCGGCGGTGGTCATTTCCATGAAGCCTTCATAGTCGATTTCGCCTGCGGCCATCAGGTTGCGGGCGTGCCACAGCACCGTGCCCGAGCCAATCAGCTGGCCTTTGTGATGCCCGTCGAGCATCGGCCCGCCCGACAGCACGATGGCCGGCAGGTCGGTGGTGGCTGCGGCCATCAGGCAGGCGGGGGTGGTCTTGTCACAGCCAGTGGTCAGCACCACGCCGTCCAGAGGGTAGCCGTGGAGGATCTCCACCAGCCCCAGGTAGGCCAGGTTGCGGTCCAGGGCGGCAGTGGGGCGGCGGCTCTGTTCGGCGATCGGGTGGACGGGGAATTCCATGGGGATGCCGCCGGCATCGCGGATCCCGGCCTTGACCCGCTGGGCCAGTTCGATGTGGTGGCGGTTGCACGGGGTGAGGTCGCTGCCGGTCTGGGCGATGCCGATGATCGGCCGCCCCGACTGCAGTTCGTCGCGGGTCAGGCCGTAGTTCATGTAACGCTCCACGTACAGCGCGGTCATGTCGGCGTGGCTCGGGTCGTCGAACCATTGCTGGCTGCGCGGGCGTTTGGCGGTATCGGTCATGTCATGCTCTCTTGTTGTTTTAGCGCTGCAGCAGGCCGCGGGCGGCCAGGTTGCGCATCATCGCGCCAAGGCCGAAGGTCCACGGCGCAGCCTGGTCGCTGGTGGTCACCTGGTTGTGCAGCTGGCCGAGCAGGGGGCTGGCGATGCGCACCCGGTCACCCGGTTTGTGGGTGAATCCCGCGCCCGGCTGGTCACGGTCTTCGATGGGGGCGAACAGCGTACCAAGGAACAGCAGGAAGCCGTCGGGGTATTGATGGTTGGCGTTGAGGGTCTGGCGCACCAGGTCTTCAGGGTCGCGGCTGATCTGGTCCATCGAGCTGCTGCCGACCAGGCGGTAGCCGCCCTCGCCCTGGACTTCCAGGTCGACCACGCAGTGGCGCACCGCGTCCAGGTCGAAGCTGTCGTCGAACAGGCGGATGAACGGGCCGACAGCGCACGAGGCGTTGTTGTCCTTGGCCTTGCTCAGCAGCAACGCACTGCGGCCTTCGAAATCGCGCAGGTTGACGTCGTTGCCCAAGGTGGCGCCGTGAATGCGTCCGCGGCTGTCCACGGCCAGCACCACTTCGGGCTCGGGGTTGTTCCATGCCGAGCCGGGGTGCACGCCGATCGCGCTGCCGCTGCCGACGGCCGCCAGTACCGGGGCCTTGGTGAACACTTCGGCATCGGGACCGATGCCCACCTCAAGGTACTGCGACCACATGCCTTGCTCGATCAGCAGGGCCTTGAGTGCCATCGCCTGTGGTGAGCCTGGGCGCACTGCCCGGAGGTTGTCGCCGATCACCGAATGCACGGTGGCACGCACCGCCTCCGCCTTGCTGGCATCACCGGCTGCCTGCTCTTCGATGACGCGCTCGATCATGCTGGCGGCGAAGGTCACCCCGGCCGCCTTGATCACTTGCAGGTCGACCGGGGCGAGCAGGTAGGGCTGCTGGGCGTCGAACGCTTCGCCGCTGTTGGCCAGCAACGCTTCGAGGCTGCCCAGGAAGCGGCCCGGGGTGCTGCGCACGGCGTGCAACGGGTCGTCGCTTTCCAGCAGCTGGCTCAGGGTGGCAAAGCGCTCGGACAGGTCGAACACACCGTCCGGGCGCACGGTGATCGGCGAGGGGCCGCCAGGTTCGCCCGGGGTCCAGGCGCGGCCGATCAGGGTGCCGGTCAGGCCGTCCGCAGGCAGCGTATTGGCGGGGGTGAGGGTCATCGGCATGGATCGCAATCTCTCGGAACGTGAGAGCTGCACGCTAGGCAAGCGGCGCGATAAACTCCAATGGCTTAATCTCACCATTCAATAACAAGCGGTTATCGCAGCGACAGGGGCGTGCATGTCGGACCTTTCCTTTTCCCACGTTTGCAACTGGCTCAAGTTCCGCCACCTGTTGCTGATCGAGACCCTCGGGCGCACGCACAACATGCACGTTGCGGCGCAGCAGATGAACCTGACCCAGCCGGCGATCAGCAAGATGCTCAAGGAAATCGAGCACTTGCTCGGCTTCGCCCTGTTCGAACGGCTGCCGCGCAGCATGCCGCCAACGGCGCTTGGCGAGCAGGTGCTGCGCTATGCCCAGGTGGCGTTGAACGATGCGCGCAACTTCGTCGACCAGATCGACAGCCTGCGCCAGGGCGGTCACGGGCAGTTGAAGGTAGGCGGCATTTTCGCCGCCACCGCCGTGGCGCTGCCCGATGCCATCGTCGCCATCAAGCAGCGCAAGCCGTTGCTGTCGATCGAAGTGGTGGAGCAGACCAGCGATCACCTGATGGCCATGCTCGAAGACAAGCAGCTGCACCTGGCCGTGGCGCGCTTCACCGACGCGTCCCAGCACCAGCGCTTCGACTTCCAGCCGCTGGCACCGGAACCGTTCTGCTTTGTGGTCAACGACCAGCACCCGCTGAGCGCTGCCGGGCCGGTGACCTTGCCGCAGCTGCTGGAGTGGCCGTGGATTCTCTACCCCAAGGGCACCCCGATTCGCGGGCGCATGGAGCGGGCCTTCGCCGAGGCGGGCGTGGCCGTGCCGCGCAATACCATCGACACCATCTCCATGCAGACCTTCCTCAAGGTGCTGCTGGGCGGGCCGATGATCGGCATGTTGCCCCAGGCGATGGTCGAGCCGCACCTGGCCAGCGGGGTGCTGGTCAACCTCGACACCCCGCTGCACCTGGCGCCGCAGGACTACGGCATCCTCACCCGCAAGGGCGAGCCGTTGAGCGGCGCGGCGCTGGAGTTCGCTGAGATCCTGCTGGCCCACGCGGGCCGAGGGGAAGGGGAGCGATAACGCACCGTTATCGGATGATCGATAAATGCCATTGGGAAAGCATCGCACAGCCGCCTAGATTAGCGACCCATGTCTTTCGCAATGCCGAGGAATCATCCATGACGTCCCACGCAGGCCAGCAATTCATCGGCGGGGTTCGCCCCGCCACCGGTCAGGCGGCCTTGTACAGTGTCGATGCACGTACCGGGCAGCCACTGCCAGGCGCGTTCTACCAGGCCAGCGACGAAGAAGTTGATGCCGCTGCCCTGGCCGCTGCAGCTGCCTACCCCGTGTACCGGGCCTTGCCCGCCGCTCGCCGCGCCGAATTTCTCGACGCCATCGCCGATGCCCTCGATGTCCTGGGTGACGACTTCATCGCTACCGTATGCCAGGAAACGGCCTTGCCGCCCGCCCGTATCCAGGGTGAGCGGGCGCGTACCAGCGGCCAGTTGAGGCTGTTCGCCACGGTGTTGCGCCGCGGTGACTTCCTCGGCGCGCGCATCGACCGTGCGCAGCCCCAGCGTGCCCCGCTGCCGCGCCTGGATATCCGCCAGTGCCGCATGGGCCTGGGGCCGGTCGCAGTGTTCGGCGCCAGCAACTTTCCCCTGGCGTTTTCCACGGCCGGTGGCGACACCGCTGCGGCGCTGGCCGCCGGCTGCCCGGTGGTGTTCAAGGCCCACAGCGGCCACATGGCCACGGCCCAGTGGGTGGCTGAGGCGATCGTCGCTGCCGCTGAGCGCTGTGCCATGCCGGCCGGGGTGTTCAACATGATCTACGGTGGCCGGGTCGGTGAGGCGCTGGTCAAGCACCCGGCCATCCAGGCCGTGGGCTTCACCGGTTCGCTCAAGGGCGGCCGCGCCCTGTGCGACATGGCGGCGGCGCGGCCGCAGCCGATTCCGGTGTTCGCCGAAATGAGCAGCATCAACCCGGTGCTGGTGCTGCCCGGGGCGCTGGCCGTGCGCGGCGAGGCCGTGGCCCGCGAGCTGGTCGCTTCGATGGTGCTCGGCTGCGGGCAGTTCTGTACCAACCCTGGCCTGGTGCTGGGGGTGCGCTCGCCAGCCTTCAGCGCCTTTGTCGAGCAGCTGGCTGCGCAAATCGCCGAGCAGCCACCACAGACCATGCTCAACGCCGGCACCCTGGCCAGCTATGCCCACGGCGTGGCCGCGCTCAAGGCGCAGGCCGGCGTGCGCTTGCTGGCTGGCGCCGAGCAGCAGGGCAACCAGGCCTGGCCGCAGCTGTTCCAGGCGGATGCCCAGCTGTTGCTGGCTGGCGAAGCGCTGCTGCAGGAGGAAATCTTCGGCCCGGCCACCGTGCTGGTCGAACTCGCCGACCAGGCCCAGTTGCTGGCCGCGCTGCAGGCGCTGGGCGGGCAACTGACCGCCACCTTGATCGGCGAGCCGGACGACCTGGCGCACGCCGCGCCGCTGGTGGCAGTGCTCGAACAGAAGGCCGGCCGCGTGTTGGTCAACGGCTACCCGACCGGCGTCGAGGTATGCGATGCCATGGTCCATGGCGGCCCGTTCCCGGCCACCTCCGACAGCCGTGGCACCTCGGTCGGCACCCTGGCGATCGACCGTTTCCTGCGCCCGGTGTGCTACCAGAACTTCCCCGACGCGTTGCTGCCCGAGGCGCTGCGCGATGCCAACCCGCTTGGTTTGCTGCGCCTGGTCGACGGCCAGCCCAGCCGTGACCCGATTCGCTGATTACCGCTGCTGATAATCACCCACCGGCTGCGCCTGCAGCGGTGGGCTTCCAATAACAACAATCAGGCATGCACGACATGCCACGAGGCTTGGCCATGGCTCATCCATCTACCGCCCCCACCGCCGATCAGGCGTTCGAAGACCGCACCTACCGCAAGGTCATCCTGCGTATCCTGCCGATCCTACTGCTGTGTTACATCGCCGCCTACCTGGACCGGGTCAATATCGGCTTTGCCAAGCTGAGCATGCTCGACGACCTGCAGTTCAGCAACACCGTCTACGCCCTGGGTGCCAGCGTGTTCTTCTGGGGCTACTTCCTGTTCGAGGTGCCGAGCAACCTGCTGCTGCATCGCTACGGCGCGCGCTTCTGGATCGCCCGGATCATGCTGAGCTGGGCGATCATCTCGATGGCGGTGGCGTTCACCCAGCCGTTGGCCGGGTTCTTCCACATCGAGTCCAGCACCATGTTCTACGTGCTGCGCTTCTTGCTGGGCATCTGCGAGGCCGGTTTCTTCCCCGGCGTGATCCTTTACCTCAACTACTGGTTCCCGACCCATCGGCAGAGCCGGGTCATGTCGGGTTTCCTCATGGCGATGCCGGTCAGCCTCACCCTCGGTGGGGTGCTGTCAGGCTGGCTGATGACGCGCCTGGATGGCTGGCATGACCTGGCCGGCTGGCAGTGGATGCTGCTGGTCGAGGGCGTGCCTTCGGTGATCATGGCCGTGGTGGTGTTCACCTGCCTGTGCGACAACATCGACAAGGCCACCTGGCTGTCGGCTGCGCAGAAGCAGTTGCTCAAGGCCAACCTGCAACAGGAAGCGGACGGCAAGGTCTCGCGGCTCGGTGAGGTGTTCTTCAACCCGCGGGTGTGGCTGCTGGTGTTGATCCTGCTGACCTTCAATACTGGCTTCTATGGCCTGGCGTTCTGGATGCCGTCGATCATCAAGAGCGCGGGCGTGACCAGCAGCCTGGAGATCGGCCTGCTGACCGCCATCCCTTACAGCGTGGCGATCGTGGCCATGTTCCTCAATGCGCGCCACTCCAACCGCACCGGCGAGCGCCGCTGGCATGCCGCGATCCCCGCTTTCATCGGCGGCTGCGGGCTGATCCTCAGCGCCGCGTTCGCCCATGACGTCACCCTGTCGATCCTGTTCCTGACCGTGGCCGCGTCGGGTGTGCTGAGCCTGATGCCGATCTTCTGGACCCTGCCGGGCACGGTGTTGTCCGGTGTCGCGGCGGCGGCGGGCATCGGCATGATCAATGCCATCGGCAACCTGTCGGGCTTCACCGGCTCGATGATCACGGCAATGGCGGAGAACCTGACCGGTAACATCAACGACGGCACCTACGTGTTGGGCCTGTGCCTGTTCGTCAGCGGTTTGCTGATCCTGGCGATCCCCGCCGCGATGCTCAAGCGTTCGGCTGCCGAGCCGCGCAAGCAGCTGGAGCTGGAGGCAGCCTGAGCGGCGCCAGTCACAGGGTGGTCGACTTGCCCATGCGGTCCAGCTCGAACACCTTGCTGCGTTGCAGGCACTCACGCAGGTAACGCGCCGCCGGGCCAGGCTGACGCTTGCGATGCCAAAGCAGGTCCACCCCCACCAGCCAGTCGGTGTGGGGGTAGGCCTCCAGTTGCAGCTCCACCAGCTGCCCGCTTTCCAGCTCGCGCTGCACCAACAGGCGCGGCAGGGTTGCCCAGCCAAGCCCGCCGCGGACCATCTCGACCAATGCCAGGTAACTCTCCGCCCGCCATAGTTGGCCGGCCCGCAGGTATTCGCTGCTGGGCAGCTTGTCGGCATGGGCGAAAAACGCCAGCCGGCGATGGGCGTTGAGGTCGGCGAAACTGACCGGTCCCTGCCGCGCCAAGGCGAATTGCGGGTGGCAGACGTGGGTCATGATCAGCTTGCCCAGCTGCTGGAAGGCCAGCTCCGGCGGGTAGCCGGGCTGGGCGAAACTCACCCCGAGGTCGGCCTCGCCGGTCAGGATCATTTCGCTGACGTCGCCGTGCAGCGGGTGGCGGATCGCCAGGTCGACAAACGGAAACGCCTCGTCGAAGCCTCTGAAGGGCGCTATCAGCGGGCCATAGGGCACCTCGATCGCCAGGGTCAGCGCGGCTTCCACCTGGCCTGCCAGGCTGTCGGCGCTGCCCTCCAGGGCGTAGCAGCGCTCAAGGATGCCCTCGGCACGCAGTAGCAGTTTATGGCCCGCCGCGGTCAAGGCCGGGATGCGGCTGGTGCGGTCGAACAGCTGCACGCCCAGGTCGGTTTCCAGGTTGCTGATGGCCGCGCTGACCGTCGACTGGGTGCGCCCCAGTCGTCGCGCTGCGGCAGAAAACGAGCCGGCCTGAACGGCGCTGACGAACACCTGCAACTGCTCCAGCGAAAAGCGCATCACCTGATCCTGTCCACGGGTCGATCCATCGATAGTAACGATGGTTAATCATTTGCTCCATCGGTGATTTCACAGGATTCTCCACCTCGACATCGGCGGCAGCTGCCACCCGTTCTCTGCGCTGCATGTCACTCCGGGCGCCTTCAACAATAAAAAGAGCCGCACTTCAGGAGATTCACGACATGAGCCAACCAGTTATCCATCCCGTGGACGAAATACTGCCTGCGCGGCAGCTGTTCAGCTTCGGCCTGCAGCATGTGCTGGTGATGTACGCCGGTGCCGTCGCCGTGCCACTGATTCTGGGCAGTGCCCTGGGGCTGACCCAGGCCCAGGTGGTGACCTTGATCAATGCCAACCTGCTCACCTCGGGTGTCGCCACCTTGCTGCAAACCCTCGGGCTGTGGCGTTTCGGCGCACGCCTGCCACTGATCCAGGGCTGCTCGTTCATTGCCCTGGCGCCGATGATCATGATCGGCAAAGAGTTCGGGCTACCTCACGTATTCGGTGCGGTGATCGCCGCCGGTGCGCTCACCATCGCCATCGCGCCGCTGTTCAGCCGCTTGCTGCGGTTCTTCCCGCCAGTGGTGATCGGCAGCCTGATCACCGTCATCGGCATTTCGCTGATGCCGGCTGCGGCCATCTGGCTTGGAGGAGGGCAGCCAGGCACTGCGGACTTCGGCAAGCCGGCCAACCTGATGCTGGGCGTGGCGACGGTGGCGATGACGCTGGTGATCCACGCCCGTTTTCGTGGCTTCATCGGCAACCTCAGCGTGCTCCTGGGGCTGATTGCCGGCAGCGTGCTGGCTGCGGCCTGCGGCATGACCGATTTCAGCCGAGTGGGCGATGCCGCGTGGTTCGAGCTCAGCGCGCCGATGGCGTTCGGCATGCCGCAGTTCGCCTTCACGCCCGTGCTGATCATGCTGCTGGCGATGCTGGTGATCATGGCCGAGACCACCGGCAACTGCCTGGCCATCGGCAAGCTGACCGGCAAGCCCACCGACCCGCACACCCTGGGCAACGCGTTTCGCGCCGATGGCCTGTCGACCATGCTGGGTGGCCTGTTCAACAGCTTCCCTTACAACGCGTTCACGCAGAACACCGGCCTGATCGCGCTTTCCGGGGTCAAGAGCCGCTTCGTGGTCGCCGCAGCGGGCGCCATCATGGTGTTGATGGGGCTGTTCCCCAAGCTGGGTGCGCTGATCGCCAGTGTGCCGACGCCAGTGCTCGGTGGCTGCGCCATCGTGATGTTCGGCATGACCACGGTGGCGGGCATCCAGGAACTGGCCCGTGTCCGTTTCGAAGGGACCCGCAACGGCCTGGTGGTGGCGGTCTCGGTCAGCATCGGTGTGTTGCCGATGTCGATGCCGGCGCTGTTCGAGCATGTCAGCGGCCCGCTGAAGCTGGTGCTGGAAAGCGGGATCTTCCTGGCTGCGGTCAGCGCGATTCTGCTCAACCTGCTGCTCAACCGTGCAGCCGCACCCCGCAGCCAGGACGCCATCGATACCCGCCTGGCCAAGTGAGCCTGCCTTTTCATGCGCGCCAGCCGGCGCGCTTTCACCTGCCGTACAAGGAGTAACCGCCATGACTTTCACCCGCTCCGGCGCCGAGCTTTCCGAGTTGGACCTGGCCCTGCTGCGCGAGTCGATCCGCCTGTCCGAGCAATCGCGCAAGGACGGCCGACACCCCTTTGCTGCCCTGGTGGCCGATGCGCAAGGGCAGATCATCGCCAGCGCCGGCAACAACTCCATGCCCCCGGAGGGCGACCCGACCCAGCATGCCGAGTTGGTCGCAGCGGCGCGTGCCGCCAGGCTGCTGACACCGGAACAACTCGCAGGCTGCACCTTGTACACCAGCGCCGAGCCCTGCTGCATGTGTGCTGGCGCGGTGTACTGGACCGGCATTGGCCGGGTGGTCTATGCCTTGTCGGAACATGCTTTGCTCGGGCTGACCGGTGCGCACCCGGAAAACCCCACGTTTTCGCTGCCGTGCCGCGAGGTGTTCGCCCGCGGTCAGCGCACGGTGCAGGTGCATGGCCCGCTGCTTGAGAACGAGGCGGCGACCGCCCACCAGGGGTTCTGGGCATGAACGGCGGCGTCTCCGTGCACGTGGTGGACATTGCCAGCGGGCGTGCCGCGCAAGGGCTGCGCCTGAGCATCGGCGTCGCGGGCGGCGCGCCGATCGCGCAGGGCATCATCGATGCGCGCGGCCAATGGGCGGGGCTGGCGGAGATGAACGCGCTGTTCGGGGCCGGCGTCTATGAAGTGCGTTTGCAGGTGGCCCGGTTTTATCGGGAAATGGGGACGCCGTTGCCTGAAATCCCCTTTATCGACGAACTCATCTACCGCTTCGGGATCGGTGATCCCCAGGCGCACTATCACTTGCCTTTCAAGCTCACCGCCTGGGGCGTCAGCTGCTTCCGGGGTGGCGCTTGACGCTGCGTCTGGCCATGCCTGGTGACTAAATCCGCAGCGATTCATCCTCTTTCTGCTGCTACCCGGCGCTGCATGGCTTATCCTTGCGCCACGCAATCAACGTAGAAGCAGTGAAATACGATGGGTTTTGAACAACTAGCTGAGTTACGTGACCGCCTGCGGTCTGAAAAAGAGCACCAGGCAAAGGCCGACGCCCCGCGCCCTGCCAAGCGCAAGCCCGCCTCGCAGGCCAAGGCGCGTGAGCAGGACCCGGCGGTGGAAGCGATCTGGCCACTGCAGAAGCATTTCCCGTTGGCTTTCCCGGTCAACCCGGCGCCCAAGGTGCCGCTCAAGGAGGGCATCTTCAAGGATGCCGAGCAACACCTGGAGCTGCTCGGCATCACGGTTGAGCAGCTCAAGCTGGGCATCTCGACCTGGTGCCGCGGCAACCGCTACTGGGCAAGCATGGTCGAAGGTGCTTCGCGCCTGGACTTGAATGGCCAGCCCGCAGGCGTTGTCACCGCCGGTCAGGCGCTGTACGCCAAGCAACAGGCGGCACGCCAGCGCGGCAAAGGCCGCAAGGACCGCGCCAAAGCCAAAGCCGCTGCCCCGGCCCCGGCCCCGGCCCCTGTCGCCGATACCGCAGTGGAACCGACTGCGGACTGAGCCACTTCGCGCTGGGCCCTGCGCCATCCAACCGGATGGCGCCTGGGCCTGCTCAAATGTGCGATCCCTGTGGAAGCGGCTTTTTCCCGCGAACACGGGCGCAGCCCGTGCCATCCCCCTGAAACCAGGGCGACAGCCATTAGTGCCACTGATCTGGCTTGTCACGCAGCGCACTGAACACCTGAACCTCAGCAGTTACCTCAACAGGGTAGGGCGCCTTTCGGTCGCCTCTGACATTCGGGAGTTCAACCTATGAAAGCCATCGTGTACAACGGCCCACGTGACGTCGCGGTCAAGGATGTGAAGGACGCGATGATCGAGAAGCCAACAGACGTGCTGGTACGCATTACCACCACCAACATTTGCGGTTCCGACCTCCACATGTATGAGGGGCGAACGTCATTCGAAACCGGGCGGGTATTCGGCCATGAAAACCTCGGCGAGGTGATCGAGGTAGGCGCCGGGGTCGACCGGGTCAAAGTCGGTGATCGCGTTTGCCTGCCATTCAATATCGGCTGCGGCTTCTGCGAAAACTGTGAAAAAGGGCTCACGGGATTTTGCCTGACCGCCAATCCGGGCACTGCCGGCGCTGCCTATGGTTTCGCCGACATGGGGCCTTATCAGGGTGGCCAGGCAGAGTTGCTGCGCGTGCCCTATGGAGATTTCAATTGCCTGGTCCTGCCGGAAGATGCCGAGGAGCGCGAAGATGACTACGTCATGCTCTCCGATATTTTCCCCACCGGTTGGCATGCCACAGAGCTGGCCGGCCTGCAGCCTGGCGAGAGCATCGCGATCTATGGTGCCGGGCCTGTCGGGCTGATGGCGGCGCATTCGGCCATCATCAAAGGTGCCTCTCAGGTGTTCGTGGTCGACAACCAGCCAGACCGCCTGCAGCTTGCCGCGCAGCTTGGGGCAACCCCCATCAACGCCGTGGAGCAGAAGGCCGTGGAAGAGATCCTCAACCTGACCCATGGCAGAGGCACCGACCGCGGGTGCGAGTGCGTCGGCTATCAGTGCTGTGACAAGCATGGGCATGAAGTGAACAACCTCACCATGAACAACCTGGTCGCTTCGACCAAGGCCACCGGTGGCATAGGTGTCGTGGGCGTGTTCGTGCCGCAAGACCCTGGTGCGAAAAACGACTTGGCGAAAGAGGGCAAGATGGCCTTCGATTTCGGCGCGTTCTGGTTCAAAGGCCAGCAGATCCGCACCGGCCAGGCGAATGTGAAGGCGTACAATCGCCGTCTTGCAGCGCTTATCCACCATGGGCGGGCCAAGCCCTCGCAGATTATTTCTCACCGCCTGAGGCTTGCTGAAGGCCCGCAGGCCTACCAGCATTTCGATGCAAGGGATGATGGCTGGACGAAGGTGGTGCTCAAGCCAGCGGCTTGAGCCGAGGGCATCATCGTTCAGGGCGATAGCCACCGATGGCCAACGCTGCCCGCAGCGCGGCCAGGTGGCTCAGGCCCTGCGGCAGGTTGCCTAGGTACTGTCCATTCTTTGGGTCGACCATCTCCGAGTAGATGCCCACCCCCTGCGACAGTGCGCCCAACGCTTTGCCATAGGCCGCCTCGGCTCGCGCTTGCTGGCCGAGGATGGCCCAGGCCTCGATCACCCAGAACGTGCAGGCCAGAAAACAACCTTCCTCCTCCTTGGCCTGGCTGTAGCGGTAGTGGAATGGGCCGGCACCCAACTCCTCCTGTACCGCCTCCAGGGTGCTGCGTAGCCGTTCCACGCTGGGGTAACCGAAGCGCACCGCCAGTGCCAGCGAAGCGTCCAGCCGATCACTGCCTGGGTAGAACAGGTACGCCTGATGTGCCTCGCTCCAGCAGTGGGCTTCAATCCATGCCTGAACGCGTTGCCGCTCGCGATCCCAGCGTTCCCGGCAGGTGGTGGGCAGGTGGCCGCCATCGGCCAGCTCGATGGCCCGGCTCAAGGCTTGCCAGCAGCTGATCTTGGACATCGTGTAATGCTGCTTGTCCGGCAGTTCCCAGATACCGGCGTCTTGCTGTCTCCAGCCGTCGGCGCACTGGTCGGCCAGTGCCGACAGGATCATGGCGCTGGGCGAGTCGAGAATGTTGCCGCAGTCGATGAAGCAGCGGGCAGTTTCGAAAATATCGCCGAATACGCCATGTTGCAGCTGGTCACGGGCATCGTTGCCGACCACGGGCGGCGAGTGCTTGTAGCCGGGGAGGTCGACCGGGCGCACGCAAGCACCGATTGCCCCGTCCAGGGTATAGAACACCCGTGGCCCGTGTTCATCCAGCCGACGCAGCAACCAGCTGAAGGCGGCCTTGGCTTCTGGCTGCGCACCGATGCTCAGAAACGCTTCGATGGTGTAGCCGGCATCACGGATCCAGGCGAACCGGTAGTCGTAGTTCTTGTTGCCACCGATGCGTTCAGGAAGCGATGAGGTGGCTGCCGCCATGATCGAGCCACTGGGCGAGGACAGCAGCAGCTTGAGTGCCAGCGCGTTGCGCACGACCAGCGGTTTGTACGGGCCATCGTAGACCAGGCTCCTGGACCATTGGCACCACTCCCGGTGCGAGCCATCGATGCGTTCATCGATCAAGGCTAATGGCGGTACTACCAGTGGCTCATCACGCCCGGCGATGATCGCGACCACTGTGCGCTGCCCCGCGGCAACGCTGAGCGAGGCCCGCACGCCCAGGTCGTCCTTGCGCTTGACCTGTACCTGGTGATCATGCAGGAACATGCCGAGTATGCGGCCTGCATGGAACACGCATGCGTTGTCATTCGGTGCCAGGTAGGGGCTGACCGTATCGGCCTGGGTGCCGAAATCGATGGCGATGTGCAAGTCCATCTGCCCTTCGATGCCTTCGATGCGCCTGGCCAGTTCGGCCCAGGGCAACCGGCCGGCAGGGCCGCTGTTCAGGGACTCGGTAAGGCGGGCGCGACCCTCATCGGTGATGAAGGTGGTTTCGAGCACATTGCTGTCGGGCAGGTAGCGGCGCTCGGCAACGAACGGCGCGCTGGGGGTAATCGAGAAGTAGCCGCCCGTTTGCGGGGCCAGCAGCTTGTCGAACAGGGGCGGGGAGTCCATATGGGGGACGCACCACCAGTCGATGGAGCCGTCCAGGCCGATGAGTGCAACGGAGCGTCCATCGCCCAGCGCGCCGTATTCTTCCAGGGGTAGCCAGCCCCCTTCGTCCCGCTGAGGCGCACCGTATTGCATCCCCTCGATCGGTTGTCTTTCCATCGGCATGCCTGCGAGAGCTCGTGTTCTGTGTGGGACATACCGATTGCGCGCCAAGTTCGTTTATCCGCCGTTCCCATACCTCGCCTGAACTTTGCGCCTCACGCCGGCTTCCCTTTTGTAATGAGTAAAAACGAGGAGTGCGACATGACCAAACAAGCCCAACCGCAGCAGCCAGGCGCGCAAACAAAGGTTAGTGGCGAACAGGAGCGGGATAACGATGCCCGTCGGCCCGATGGCTCGACCGGTACATCGCATGACTCCACTGCTCAGAAAACGGCGCGTGGCCACGGGCGACAGAAGCGCTGAGTTTCATCCCCACCATGCCGACCTGGAGGCTTTGCCATGCAACCCAAGACTGAAGGGCTCGAAGAGCACGGCCCAAGTGGTGTGCCTTTCATCAACGATCCGGAAAAACCCACTTCACCGCCGCTGAATGACGCCGATGCCACCGATGCCGCAGAGGCTGAGGAAGACATCGGCGACGATGGCCAATCGCTCTGAGCGCGGTGCAAAAAAATGCCGGGGCGATGCCTCGCCCCGGCACATTCAGCAAAGGCCGATGCCCTTAGCTGTTGCGACCGCCGCCGTGGCTGTTCTGTCCGCCTTTACGGCCAGCCTCCGATGCGCGTTCGCGGTCGTTGGCAAAGTTGCCGCCGGAAGCCTGGCCGCCCTTGCGGCCTGCCTCGGATGCTTTCTCCCGGTCATTGGCAAAATTGCCTGGGTTGTTCTGTGCGGTACCGCCTTGATGCCCACGGTTGCTTTGATTGTTAGCCATGATCTTTCACCTCATGTGGCACACAGGAAAGTCTGTGTTCAACTCCGACGCTTCGGCAGGGGGCAATGCTCCCGCTAATTCGCCGTTGCCGGACGAAATGCATGAAAGGACCCGAGTTGGAGTTAATCGCGCCGCAGAGCCTGGGCAGCCAGTATCTGCAATCTGTTTTATCAGCGTCCCGGCCTTTGTCAGTTCAAAAACTGGTCATCCCCGTTGGCTCGCCACGCTGGCAGGACGCAACTGAACGTGGCGTACGACGTTCAGGTCAACCGCTAGCGATCAGCAGAGGAGGATGACCGTTGGACATTGAAGCGTTGCTGACTGAGTTGCTGAACGCCCGTGGCCCGGGCGGCCAGGAAGATGAAGTTCGGGCCATCTGCCTGCGAGCGTTGGAAGACGTGTGCGACGAGGCCTATGTCGACAGGGCCGGGAATGTGATCGGGGTCGTTCGAGCGTCTCGTGCCTGTGACCCTGATGCAGCCATCCGGGTCATGGCTCACCTTGATGAGATCGCCATGATCGTCAAGAACGTTCGTGCTGACGGCACCTTGGAAGTCCTGGCCCTGGGCGGGGCGCAGCCCATCAGTTTTGGCGTCTGTCCTGTCGATATCCTGGGCGATGAAAAGACCCTGCCAGGTGTTCTGTCTTACGGCTCGATGCATAACAGCGGTCGTACTTCGAACGGGCGAGATGTGCTGGCAGGCAATGTTCAGTGGAAGGATGTCTACGTCGTTACCCGCACCTCAAAAGCCGAGCTGGAGCAAGCAGGCGTGCGGCCTGGCACGCGTGTGGTGCTCAGCCAGCATTGGCGCAAACCCTTCCGGGTCAATGACTGTATCGCGGCTCATTTCCTCGATGACCGGGCGCCGTTGACGGCGGTGATCCACTGCGCACGGCTGCTGCACCAGAGAAGGCAACAGCTGCGGCAAGACGTCTGGTTCGTCCTGACCACCCTGGAGGAGGAGTCCAATGCCGGCGCCCTGTACGCGGCTTCCAGGCTGCCAGGCGAAACCACCATCGCGGTCGAGGTGGGGCCGGTGCTGGAAGAATACGGTACGCAGCTCTCGGTCAACCCGATCATCAATACCGGCGACCAGAAGGGCTACTACAGCCGCACCGTCGTTCAGGCGTTGATCGCCGCCAGCCGGCGAGCAGGTTATGCGCCGCAGTCGGCACTGCTGGTGGATTTTGCCTCCGACGCCAGTGCGGTGCTGAGCACGGGCATTGATGCCCAGGCGGGTTGCATCGCTATTCCCACTGAAAACACCCACGGTTTCGAGATGGTGCCGGTGGAGGGTATTTCGGCGTGCGCTGCGACGCTGGTGGAGTATCTGGCAGGCTCGACGGCTGGCGGTCCGCAACGGACAACAGCGTGAGCCTGGCTCAGACCGACGTCACAACGAAGCTATCTCAACGAAGCTATCTCAACGTAGCTATCCGTTCGGACATCACGGCCGTGCCGGTAGCCCGTCACGGCTGCTGGTAATGCCTTGGCGATGTGCCGGGCTCATGGTCATGTTCAAGACGCTGAACCTGAACATCAGTGAAGGATGACGCCTCGTTGCGGTGCAGGCCCTGCAGATAATCGCGGGCAGCTTCGCGACTGAGGTCTTCCTGCTCACTGCGCAACTCGCACGTGCCGGGTTGGTTGTCGAGGATGTAGCTGATCAAGTACAGGTAGCTGGCCATGTCGAATGTCCCTTTGCAGATAGATAGTGGCGCGAACCTTCTGGTTGATCGTGGCGCAGTCGCATCCGTTCACCCCGGTTGATGGTCGGCTGTAATGCCGCAGTTGGTCGTGGCCATGGCATTGAGAGTCGCCTTTATCGGCACTGCGAATACCCAAGCACCAGCAGCCTTTTGCCAAAAATAGAGGCGTGCGTTGATTAGCGCGTTTCGTCCGCCTTTTCGAAATTCAATGCACGATGCGGCGCTTGGTACCGGTCACTGATAAACACAGATCTTCCTGTGTGTACCTACCGACATGAGGTGTCAATCATGGCTAGCAATCAGGACAACCGCGGTAATCAAGGCGGCAACGCAAACACCAATCCTGGCAATTTCGCCAACGACCGGGAAAAGGCTTCCGAAGCCGGGCACAAAGGCGGCCAGGCGTCAGGCGGCAACTTCAAGAACGATCCGGAACGCGCCTCTGAAGCAGGCCACAAAGGGGGGCAGGCCTCGGGAGGCAATTTCAAGAACGACCCTGAGCGTGCCTCCGAAGCGGGCCATAAAGGTGGCCAGGCGTCAGGGGGCAATTTCGCCAATGACCGCGAAAAGGCTTCCGAAGCCGGCCGTGTAGGTGGCCAGCACAGCCACGGCGGCGGTCGCAAGAGTGATGACAACCGCTGATCATCCATGAAAGTGCAGGGGGCAGCCCAGCTGCCCTCGGCGCACTGATGAGGACCTGCTTATGTTCATGCATAACAAGCGATTGCAATACACCGTGCGCGTGGCACAACCCAACCCCGGCCTGGCTAATCTGCTCCTTGAACAGTTCGGCGGGCCGCAGGGCGAACTGGCCGCCGCGATGCGCTACTTCACCCAGGCGGTCAGTGAGGATGACGCAGGACGCAAGGACATGCTCTACGACATTGCCACCGAAGAGCTCAGCCACCTGGAGATCATCGGCTCGATTGTGGTGATGCTCAACAAAGGCGCCAAGGGCAGCCTGGCCGAAGGCGTGGAGGCCGAGGGCGAGCTGTACCGCTCGCTGACCGGCGCCGGCAATGACTCCCATGTCACCAGCCTGCTATACGGTGCCGGTGCCCCGTTGGTCAATTCCGCCGGGGTACCTTGGAGCGCGGCCTATATCGACACCATTGGCGAACCGACGGCCGACTTGCGCTCGAACATTGCCGCCGAGGCGCGCGCCAAGATCGTCTATGAACGGCTGATCAATGTCACCGATGATCCCGGCATCAAGGATGCCCTGGGCTTCTTGATGAGCCGCGAGATCGCCCACCAGATGTCGTTCGAAAAAGCACTGCACGCTATCCAGCCAAACTTCCCGCAAGGCAAGTTGCCCGGCGACCCTGAGCTCAATCGCACGTATTTCAACCTGTCCCAGGGCGGGGAGATGCGTGGGGCCTGGAATGAAGGGCAGGACTGGATTTACGTCGATGAGCCGCGTCCCGCTGTGGATGGTGGCGATGGCTCGGCCAGTGTCCAGCTAGATGAACGCGGCGCAGACACCCTCGCAGCCATGAAGCTGCGTACCCAGTCGGCCCCGGATGCGCAACCTCTGACCGGAGCGGAACTCGGCAAAGTGAACAGTGGGCAGCAATGAGAAATGCCCGCGCCGGAGTTCGTCCGGCGCGGGATGCGTATTCAGCGCTTGGCTTCTGCATCAGGGTCGGCCGAGCGGGCCAGGAATGCGCGGGTTACTTCCGGCAGATGCGCCTTGAGCCATTCGGCCATGGCGACTTCTTCCTTGAGGATCGAACGACAGGCTTGCGCCGTCGCGCTGTCGCCGGCCGCTTCGGCGGCTTCTATGAGCACCGTGTAGGAGGCAATCTCCAGGTTTTCGAACACATAGCCTGCCATCGCCCCTTTGACCACTTCATCGCTCATGGTCATCCCGCCGACCGCCTGCCCGAACGCCATGAGCTTGCCCGCCAGATCCTTCAAGGTCGAGGTGCTGCCGCCCAGGCGCTCGATGCATTCGACCAGCACGCGCTGCTGCCCTTGAGTCTCTTCGATGTGTTTGACGATGCGGCCTTTGAGCTCGGGGTAATGTTCCAGCCGCTCTGCCTGTCCCTTTAGCATGCTCTCGGCCTGTTGCTCCATTGCATGGGCGTCACGCAGCCAGTCGAGCAGGTTTTCTTTCGCACTTGCCATGATCAGTACCTCGCATCCAGTGATAGGTATCTGTTGGGAGAGCGTTCAGCGGCGCCGCGCTCAGTTCAATCGACGAATGGGGCATGGGCAGAAGCGGATTCCACCGGGCAGCAGCGCCGAACTTAAGGTAGGCGTCGTACTCGTAACGTTTAGATACATATAACGAGACGAGGTCGGCATGAGGATGATCCACGGCACTTCGCATTTTCGACCTTATACCTCTGCGTCGGGAGGCTGGGGGTCTGCCCATTCGGTGCTGAACATCCTCTGGCGCGAGCAGACCCTGATCAACGGCACGCGTGCGTTGACCAAACAGAACAAGCCCAAAGGTTTCGCCTGTGTCAGTTGTGCATGGGCCAAGCCTGGCGATCCCCACGCGTTGGGATTTTGCGAAAACGGCGCCAAGGCGACGGCGTGGGAATTGACCGCGTTGCGCAGCTCACCCGAGTTCTTCACGGCGCATTCGCTCAGCGAATTGCGTGGCTGGACGGATTACCAGCTGGAGCAGCACGGCCGTCTTACCCATCCGCTGCGGTATGACAAGCACACCGATCGGTATGTGGTGACGACCTGGGGGGAGGCTACCGAGGCAATCGCCACGCAACTGCGTGCGCTGAGCCCCGACGAGGTGGTGTTCTATGCGTCAGGGCGCGCATCGCTCGAGACATCATTCATCTACCAGCTGTTTGCCCGTGCCTATGGCACCAACAACCTTCCCGACAGTTCCAACATGTGCCACGAAAGCACGTCGGTGGGCTTGCAGGAAAGCATTGGCGTGCCGGTGGGCACGGTCACACTGGCCGATTTCGAACACACCGATTGCATCTTTTTCTTCGGGCAGAACGTCGGCAGCAACAGCCCACGCATGCTTCATCCGCTTCAAGAGGTGCGCAAGCGCAACGTTCCGATCATTACCTTCAACCCGATCCGGGAGCGGGGACTGGAGCGCTTCGTCAATCCCCAGTCCCCCACTGAAATGCTCGGTCCGAAATCCACGGCCATCAGCACCCAATATCACCAGGTCGCCATCGGCGGCGACACCGCTGCCGTCATGGGCATTGCCAAGGCCCTGCTGGAGATGGAGGACCGGTCGAAAATCAACGGCGAGCCGCCAGTGCTGGATCACGCTTTCCTCGCGCAACATACCGAGGGCCTGGTCGACTTCATGGAACAGGTGCGGGGCTATGCATGGGCTGAGCTGGAGCACCGGTCCGGCCTGAGCCGCAGCGCGATGGAGGCCGCCGCCACGGTGTATGCGCGCAGCGAGAAGGTGATGATCGTCTATGGCATGGGCATGACCCAACACCGGCACGGCGTAGGTAACGTGCAAATGCTGGTCAACTTGCTGTTGTTGCGCGGCAATATCGGCAAGCCGGGAGCCGGTATCTGCCCGGTTAGGGGGCACTCCAATGTGCAGGGCCAGCGCACCGTAGGGATCACCGAAGACCCGGCAAAGGTGCCCAAGGACAAGATCGAGGCACTGTTCGGCTTCAAGGTCCCTGAGCACAAAGGCCTGACCACGGTCGAGGCCTGCGAGGGCATTCTCAATGGCAGTGTGAAGGGGTTCATCGGGCTTGGCGGCAACTTTCTGCGCGCGGTGCCCGACACAAGTCGAATGGAGCCTGCGTGGGCGGGGCTTGGTCTGAGCGTGCAGATCGCCACCAAGCTCAATCGCACGCACCTGGTACCCGCTGAACACACCTGGCTGCTGCCCTGCCTGGGCAGGATCGAAATCGACCGCCAGGGTGGCATCGAGCAGACGTACACCACTGAAGACAGTACCGGTTGCGTTCACGCCTGGCGTGGCACTGCAGAACCGGCAGGGGAGCAGTTGCGCTCGGAACTGGCGATTGTCGCCGCCTTGGCCGACGCCACGCTGGGCGACGCCGTCGCCATACCCTGGCTGCACTGGAGCCAGGACTACGCACGCGTTCGCCAGGCCATCAGCGAAGTCTATCCGGACATCTTCCATGACTTTGAAACACGCATGTGGGAGCCCGGTGGGTTTCATCGGCCCTTGGGTGCGGCGCAGCGCCAATGGGCCACGCCGTCGGGCAAGGCCCGGTTCATTACGCCCGCATCGCTGGACGAGGATGATGATGTCCTGACCGGGGAGGCGGGCCGCAATGTCCTGCAACTGATGACGCTGCGCAGCAATGACCAGTTCAACACAACGGTGTACGGCTACGATGATCGCTTCAGGGGCGTGAAGGGCACGCGCAAAGTGGTGTTCCTCAACCGCAACGATATCGTACGCCTGGGCTTCGTGCCGGGCGGCTGGGTGCGCTTGCGCACGGCCATTGAACCGGCTGTGCGGCGTGAGGCAGGGCCTTTCCAGATCATCGCCTACGACATCCCGGAAGGGTGCGCTGCGTCTTACTACCCGGAGTCCAATGCGCTCGTCCCGCTATGGCACCACGCCAGACGCAGCAAGGTACCGGCCGCGAAATCGGTGCCCGTGATCTTGATCGCTGCGCAGCCAGATGCCGATGATCTCGAGCATGCCGTGCCCGCAACTGACCAGGTCGTGTAGCGGGTCGTCGAGCAGAGGGAGCCCTATGGAGAGTGTCGAATGGGGGCTGATGGCCGCACGGGCCCAGTTCGCCGTGACCATCAGCTTTCATATCGTGCTGGCGGCGTTCAGCATTGGTCTGGCGAATTTCCTGCTGGTGCTGGAGGCGCTGTGGCTGTGGCGCCGGCAGCAGGTCTATCTGGATATCTACCGGTACTGGCTGAAGCTGTTCGCGCTCAACGTCGCGATCGGTACGGCGTCAGGCCTCATCCTCGAATACCAGTTGGGTCTCAACTGGTCACGGCTTTCCACCCAGGCAGGGGAAATCCTCGGGCCGCTGATGTTCTACGAGGTGATGGCGGCGTTTTTCCTGGAGGCAGGTTTCCTCGGGATCATGCTGTTCGGCATGAAAAAGGTGGGACCCAAGCTGCATTTTTTTGCCACCTGCGCGGTGGCTGTCGGCTCCATCATCAGTGCGTTCTGGATCCTGTCGGCAAACGCCTGGATGCACACACCGCGCGGTTTCGGCATTGGCCCGGATGGGCGGTTTATCGCGCAGGATTGGTGGGCGATCATTTTCAACCCGTCTTTCCCTTATCGCTTCGCCCATATGATGCTGGCCACCTTCCTGGCCACCGCCTTGCTCATCGCTGGCGCGAGTGCATGGCAGTTGTTGCGCGAGCCCTCCAACCGTCATGCCAGGCTACAGTTCAGCATGGCGATGTGGACCCTTGCCGTACTCGCACCTGTTCAGCTTGTGGCAGGCGATCTGCATGGCGAGAACACGCTGCGGTTCCAGCCACAGAAGGTGGCTGCGATGGAGGGCGCATGGGTGCGCCCTGCACCTGGCGCAGGTGAACCGCTGCGGTTGTTTGCACTACCCGACATGGCCGAGCGGCGCAATCATTTCGAGTTGGCGATTCCACGCGTAGCATCGCTGTATCTGCGCCATGACCTGAGCAGTTCGATCACCCCGCTCACGGAATTCGCGCCGCAGGACATCCCGCCTGTCGCGATTGTGTTCTGGGCCTTTCGCCTGATGGTGGGCCTGGGGCTGCTGATGATCGTCCTCGGCATCACCAGCCTGGTATTGCGCCATCGACAGCGCTTGTACACGGCGCGCTGGATGCACCGTTGCTGCGTGCTGATGGCGCCGGCCGGTTTCATCGCCATGATCAGTGGCTGGGTGGTCACCGAGGTTGGCCGCCAACCCTTTACGGTCTACAACGTGCTGCGAACGGCTGACAGTGTATCGCCTGTATCCAGGGAGCAGGCCGTCGGCGCTACCGGCGTGATTCTGGTTTTTTATCTGGTGGTGTTCGGCATCGGCTTGTGGGTATTGCTGCGCATCCTGCGTCATCCTGCCAAGGCAGGGGAGCCAGAACCGCAGCCGACCCTTGCGGATGAAATCGACAGGTCATGAGGTGCGCCCATGCTCGAAGGTGACGTGATCGTTTTGCTTTCAGCTGCCGCTCTCGCGTTTTCGGTGCTCAGCTACGTGCTGCTCGACGGTACGGATCTGGGCGTCGGTATTCTCTTGGGGCTGACCCGCAGCGCCGGGCGACGACGCGCCATGGCGGTGTCGATCTTGCCCATCTGGGACGCGAACGAAACCTGGCTGGTGCTGGGTGGCGGAGGGCTGCTGGCGCTGTTTCCGCTGGCGTATGCGGTGCTGCTACCGGCGTTGTACCTACCCTTCATCGTCATGTTCCTGGCGCTGATCATGCGTGCCATGGCATTGAACCGAACAGCAATCCGGGTGGCAGCGGGCGCCCGCGAAGAAGCCAACGCGCAGCCTTGACCTTCCAGTACTACTGCACAAACCCTGATAACCTCCATGCTATCGACGTGTCGATGGTTCGCCAGTGTTGGGCTTACCTCACATGACAAGGTATTTGCAGATGCCGATCCTGAGCAGAAGCCGATGACAGGGGTAATGAATGCTTTTCGTAGTGCTGCTTGGCGGTAAACACCCTCGGGCAAGAATCGAGGTGCACGATGTCGCTTTCGTGGTGGCCGATACGCTTGAACAAGCCTACCCGCAACTGCGTGACAGTTGGTTCGGCAGCCTTAAAGGCATGCATATCGACGCCTGGATGGCTGTCGATGGCGTCGAGGGCTGGCGGGTGGAATTGAGCAGCTTGGCGCCATTACCCGATGCACCGCGCCTTTACTTCATCAACCTGGGGGGCTACGAGTCGCAGACGTTCGGCGAAGCGCATCATTATCTGTTGGTCGTGGCCAGGGACAAACGCGAGGCCAAGGCAAAAGGCAAGCGGCAGATCCTGTCACATTGGGCGCAGGCCCACACCGATGCGGTGCTGGACGTTGACGACTGCTTGCCCATTGATGAAGTGGGCGGCCGCTATGTGCACCTGGTTGAAGGGCCGCATGCCGGGATCGTGCAGCGCAACGACTACATCGTCCTGGGATAGCCTTGCCAGCCAGGCGAGCGGCGCAGGCCTGCGAAGGGCTGGCCGCTCGAACCTGGTGCGGGTCAGATCAAGCCTTCGGCTTTCAGGGTTTTCTGCACGGCCGGGCGGTTGGCGACGCGCTGCTGGAACTGCACCACCGTTGGCCAGGGCGAGAGGTCGATTTTCAGCATCGGCGCCCAGTTGACGATGGTGAACAGGTAGGCATCGGCCACGCTGAAAGCGTTACCGGTCAGGTAATCCTTGCCCTGCAACGCCTTGTCGACGAACCCCAGGCGTTTGCCGAAGGTTTCGATGGTCTTGCTCTTGGCCTCCGGGCTGATGCTCGGGTTGAACAACGCGGCGAGGGTCTTGTGCAGCTCGGTACCGATGAAGTTCAGCCATTCCTGCACCCGCGCGCGCTCCAGCGTGCCAGCAGGCGGTAGCAGGTTGGCCTGGGGCTTGTGCTCGGCAAGGTACTGGATGATGGCCGGGCCCTCGGTGAGGACCTCGCCGTTATCCAGCTGCAGGGCTGGCACATAGCCTTTGGCGTTGAGCGTGTAGAAATCCGCGCCGCTGGCCGTGGTATGGGTCTTGAGGTCGACCTTTTCGACGGTGTAGGGCAGGTCCAGTTCGTTGAGGACGATATGCGGCGAGAGTGAACAGGCACCCGGCGAGTAAAAGAGCTTCATGGTCTTCTCCCATTGAGTGGGCCAGCCGGGATACGGCTGGCGTGGTGAGGCGCTGTGCAGCGCTCAGGTTATGACAGCAAAGCAGGGTCTCTGGCAAACCGCTGACCAGCGGCCAGCACAGTCACTGCTCATCGATGATTTCCCGGGCCAGGGTCAGGCGGCGCGTGTGGAAGTCGTACTCATAAAGCTCGGCATAGCGCCCCCACTCGATGGCCACCTTGAGCACACGCTCGGCTTCCTCGGCGTCCATGTACTCCGTCAGGCGGTCGAGCACGGTTTTTTCCTGCAGGCCGGCAGGCTCCAGGTGCAGGCTGTCGAGGATGTAGCCGATCAGCGACACGCGGCCCTTGCACTGGCGTGCGAACAGGTCCTGGCGCCGCGCCTGGCGGGCGGTCACGTAATTGCGGCCGTGGCGTGTGAGGCGTATGTCGCCCTCGACCACCTGGGCGAAGCCGAGCAGGCCGAGTGCCTCGTAGATCGGGAACAGAACTTCGTCGGGCAGCTCGGTTTCCTCGGCCAGGTGCGGCAGGTCGGCCTCGCCGTTGAACGGTTCGCCGGCGATCAGTTCGAGCACGCTCTCCATCCGTGCAATATCGGCGTCGGGCAGCCGGTAGCCGAGCTCCACGGCCGGTGGCGCGCCTGCGGCAGCGATGGCCTCGGGGCGCTGGGTCATCAGCGCATAGACCTCGTCGATCAGCGCGCGGACCTCTTCTGAGTCAGCGTTGCGCGGGCGCGGCAGGTCGATGTGCAGTTCCGAGCGCACCCGGCCCGGGTCGCTGGAGAGGATGAGGATGCGGTCGGCCATCATCACCGTCTCCTCGATATTGTGCGACACCACCAGAATGCTGCGGGTGGTGATGCGGTGTTCCTCCCAGAGCTCGAGCATATCGTCGCGCAGGGTTTCGCCGGTGAGCACGTCAAGTGCCGAGAAGGCCTCGTCCATCAGCAGCACTTCGGGGTTCATCACCAGGGCACGGGCGATGCCCACGCGCTGGCGCATGCCGCCGGACAGTTCGCGTGGCAGGGCGCCGCCGAAGCCTGACAGGCCGATCAGTTCAAGCGCGGCGTCGGCCAGGCGCTCGCGTTCGGCCGGGCTCACACCTTGGGCCTCCAGGCCGAGTTCGACGTTCTGCTGCACGGTCAGCCAGGGGAACAGCGCGAAGGTCTGGAAGACCATGGCCACACCGCCCAGCGGGCCGTGGATCGGCTGACCGCGGTAGGTGACGGTGCCGCGGTCGGCACCGATCAGGCCGGCGATGATCCGCAGCAGGGTCGACTTGCCCGAACCGGAGCGGCCGAGCAGGGCGACGATTTCACGCTCGCGCAGCTGCAAGTCGACGCCTTCGAGGATGGTTCGCGGCGTGCCGTCGGCGGCCCGGAAGGCCTTGCTCACGCCCTTGAGCTGGATCAGCGGTGGTTGTTTCATGGCAGGTCCTCAACGACGGCTTTCGGCGCGCAGGTACAGGCGGCGCCAGAACAAGCGGTTCAGCAGCATCACATAGATGCACATCACGCCGATGCCCAGGGCAATGCGGTGGAAGTCGCCGGCATCGGTCATCTGCTTGATGTAGCTGCCCAAGCCGTCGGCCACCAGCGAAGTGTCGCCCCAGCTGACGTACTCGGCGACGATACTGGCGTTCCACGAACCGCCACTGGCCGTGATGGCGCCGGTGACGAAGCTGGGAAACACCGCTGGCAGGTATACGCGCTTCCATTTCAGCCAGCCGCGCAGGCCAAGGTTGTCGGCGGCCAGGCGTAGTTCATAGGGAATGGCCGCAGCCCCCGCCACCACGTTGAACAGGATGTACCACTGGGTGCCGAACACCATCAGTGGGCTCAGCCAGATGTTCGGGCTGAGCTGGAAATGCACCAGCAGCAGGACGACCAGCGGGAACAGCAGGTTGACCGGGAAGGCGGCGAGGAACTGCGCCAGCGCCTGCACCTTCTGCGAGTAGCGCGGGCGCAGGCCGATCCAGATCGACAGCGGCACCCATACCAGCGAGGCCAGGCCAATCAGCAGCATCACCCGGCACAGCGTGATCAGGCCCAGGCCGAGCACGTGCAGGGCTTCGCCCCAGCCGACGTCCTGGTGCACGAACAGCCCCAGGCGGAAAAAGGCAAAGGCGCAGGCCAGCACCAGGAGGATGTCCCAGGCGCGCGGCCACCAGGCCGGCAGGCGCAGCCACGGGCGCCGCGCCACGGTGCCGTCGTGGCGCTGGGCGAACCAGCCCATGGTTCTCTGCACGCCCTTGGCCAGTTGCGCACTGAAGGCGCTCAGCCAGCGGCTGCGGCGCCCCCAGTCAAGCACCCAGGAGCGTTGCGCGGTGTCGCCTTGGGTGTCTTCGAAGCGGAAGCGGTCAGCCCAGGCCAGCAGCGGGCGGAAGAACAGCTGGTCGTAGAGCAGGATGCCGGTGAGCATCGCACCGATGGCCCAGGCGATGGCACCGAGGTTGCGCTGGTCGATGGCCACGGCGATATAGGAGCCGATGCCGGGCAACTTGATGTCCTGCCCAGCCACCGAGATGGCCTCGGCAGCGACCAGGAAGAACCAGCCACCCGACATCGACATCATCATGTTCCACAGCAGGCCAGGCATCGCGAATGGCAGCTCCAGGCGCCAGAAGCGCTGCCAGGCCGAGAGACGGAAGATCCGCGCAGCCTCGTTCAGCTCCGGCGGCACGGTGCGCAACGACTGGTACAGGCTCAGCGCCATGTTCCACGCCTGGGAGGTGAAGATGGCAAAGATCGCCGCGCATTCCACCCCCAGCAGGTTGCCCGGGAACAGCGCGATGAACGGCGCGATGGCGATGGCCTGGAAACCCAGGATGGGTACCGACTGGAGTACGTCCAGTAGCGGGATCATGGCTTTTTCGGCGGCGCGATACTTGGCCGCCAGCGCAGCGAAGACAAAGGCAAACAGCAGCGAGAAACCCAGCGCGATGAACATCCGCAGGATGGTGCGCATCAGGTAGTAGGGCAGGTTGACCGGGTCGAGGGCAATCGGCAGCGCCTCGCCGACCACGAACGGCCGGCTCATCTGCATGGCGCCGTAGGCGGCCAGCACCAGGACCACCAGCACCAGTGGCAGAAGGATCCAGTCCCAGCGGTTGGGCGCTACCTCACGCAGGCCTGGCGATGGGTTGAACAGGCGGGCCATGAACAGGTCTCGATCGTCTGGGTGTGGAAGGGGCAGGTGCCAGCACCTGAGCCAGTATGGTTCAGGTGGATGACAGGTCAATGTGTCGAAAGCGGATGGTCAGATGGCTGTGCACACGTTGTTCGGATAAGGTTCGGCTGTCTGCCATGGAATGTCACGTGAAGGCACGGTGGTTATGGATAACTTTTTTGACATGCACATACGCAAGCTGACCTGCGCCGATTTACCCATCGCCAGCGCCCTGTGCCTGGAGGCATTCACGCTGGCGGTGGCACCCTCGCTGTCCGAGCAGGGGGTGGAGACGTTCGCCAAGGTTGCTGCCGAGCAAGCGTTCGCCGAACGCATGCAAGGCGATAACCTGATCCTGGTCTGCGAAGTGGATGGCAACCTCTGTGGCCTGGTTGAGCTCAAGCAAGGCCGTCATGTAGCGATGCTGTTCGTGGCGCCTGCATGGCAACGCCGGGGTGTGGGGGCGCGCCTGATGAATGAGGTCCTGGCGCACGTAAGGAGCCAGGTCCTGACCGTCAGGGCTTCGTTGAGCTCCGTGCCTGCATACCAGCGCTACGGTTTCGTTTTGGCCGGGGAAGTGGGCGAGTTCGCCGGGCTGGTCTATCAGCCGATGGAGAAACTGAGATGACTGGTGAAGTGTTTACCCCGTTCCAGCATCTCGCCGCCGAGTTGCTGAAATACCTGCCAGCGAGCCAGCAAGATGGCTCCCACGACCTGTCCCATATCCATCGCGTTTGGGTCAACGTGCAGCGGATACAGCGGGTGGAAGGCGGTGATCTGCAAGTGCTGCTTGCAGCGACGGTGCTGCATGACTGTGTCGCGGTAGAAAAGAACTCGCCACTGCGTGACCAGGCGTCGTCGCTGTCGGCGGACAAGGCGGCGTCAATCCTGGCTGATCTGGGCTGGCCTTCGCAGCGCGTCGAGCAGGTGGCGCATGCCGTCAAAACCCACAGCTATTCGGCAGGTTTCGCGCCGCAGACGCTTGAGGCCAGGATCCTTCGGGACAGCGATCGGCTGGACGCTTTGGGTGCGGTAGGCATTGCCCGGTGTTTTTACACGGCTGGGCGAATGGGGTCTGGGTTGTACGATTTCGAGAATCCCGTTGCGCAGGGCAGGGAGTACCGGGATACGGTGTATGCGATCGAGCACTTCCACACCAAACTGCTGAAACTCGCCTCCGGTTTCACAACCGGTGAAGGCGCTCGACTGGCTGCCGAACGCCATGCGCGGCTTGAAGCATTTCTTGCAGATTTCATGGATGAGGTTGGCGAGGGCTAGGCGCTGGGGCTATCACCATTCAATGGCTCGTCCATCCCACGCCCAGAACCCTCCGCTGTCCGCAGGCCCCAACCGTCCGACCTGCTCGATGACACACTGCGCGGCGAAAGCAGGGTCAAACAGCTTGCCCGCTGGCACATTCCCTTGAAACGGCCGCGACAGCGCTGTGTCCGTGGTCCCGGGATGCAACGCCAGCACGGTGGAGGCCGGATTCAGGCGCCTCAGTTCGATGCTCGCCGTGTGCAGCAACTGGTTTAGCGCGGCCTTGCTGGCTCGATAGCTGTACCAGCCACCCAGGCGGTTATCGCCGATCGACCCCACCCTGGCTGACAGCGCGGCAAAGGTGGAGGGCGCCTTGCGCAGCAAGGGCAGCAGGTGCTTGAGCAGCAGGATCGGTGCGAAAGCATTGCTCGCGAAGCTTGCCTGCAGGGCGGCCAGGTCCAGCTGTGCCAGTGATTTCTCTGCCTTGGCGCCGTCCTGATGGAGGATGCCCAAGGTGCTGATGACCAGGTGCAGGTGCTCGCAGGTACGCCCGAGTTCTGCTGCCAGCGCCGCGAGTGCTCGCTCGTCACGCGCGTCGCAATCCATCAGCACCAGGCGCTCGCCGTATTGCCTGGCGAGTGCGGCGAGGTCGTCGCTGCCCTTGGCGTTGCGCGAGACCGCCCATAGCCTGGCCACCTCGTCACGCCCCAGCAAGGCCGTACACAGCGCCAGGCCGATGCCACGGCTTGCGCCGGCTACCAGGACATTGGCCTGGCCATTGAAGTTGGGTATCAGGCTCATGCGGCACCTCACGCGAGTGAATTGAGTAGCAGTCTGGCATTGAACTCGCCCTGTGACGCGCTACGCTTTTGGCAGGCGTCTTTCCTTTTGCCAAACCTCCGCCCGTCAATGGAGTGAGTGAGCAGATGATTCGCAAATCCCTTCTTGTGATTGCCATCGCTATCTTGCTGGCGGCCTGTGGCGACGATTCCTCCCACTACGCGGTCTCCGATGAACACTGTCAGCCCGATCGTTTGAAGACGCTCCCCAATAATGCCAACCGCGATACGCTGGTCGAGAAGTGCATGCCTCGGCAGTCGCCGTGAGTGCATGGTCGCGGTTCACGCCGGGCGAAGATGGGCTGGCGGCGTGGCTGGACGCTCCGATGGCAGTTGTTCGGCACTATTTTGTTGCTTCTCTTTGTTCGCCACACCGAAGGGCACATGCACCATCGGCAGATCCCCCGCCGCTGAAGTCAGGTGACTGCGCTGGTCGTCGAAGAACATGTGCGGCTTGAGGATCGACAGCACCCGGTCCTTCTCCATCCCGCCAAGGAAGAACGACTCATCCGGCGAAACGCCCCAGTTCTTCAGGGTCGTCACCACCCGTTCATGGGCCGGCGCATTGCGTGCCGTGACGATGGCGATGCGCAGGATGCGCTGGTACGCAGGGTCCTGCGCCAACTTGCGGTCTTCGAGTTTGCGAATCAATGAAAGCTTGCGGTACAGATCTGCCAGCGGCCCTGGCTGATGCGGTATAGCCTTGCGATCTTGCTCATGGGCCTGGAACTCATCCAGGTTCAGGCGCTGCTTGTACACGCTCTCCGCCTCGTCATCGGCAATCACGCCATCGAAGTCGAAGGCCACTCGCAGCTCGGTATCGATCTCGTCGTCGTAGATCTTCGTCGGCAGCACCAGGCCCGCCGGGTAGTCGGCGTCGATTGCACACTGCACGTCGCCTTCATGGGCGCTGAGGAACAGCGAGGCATTGAACGCCGGGATGTATTCGTAGGGGGAACGGCCGGACATGAACGCGGCGCGGGTGATGTCCAGGTTGTAATGGTTGATCGAGCGGAACACCCGCAAACCGGTTTCCGGCGAATTGCGCGAGAGCAGCACCACTTCCACCGGCAGTTGTTCGGGGAAGGCCTTGTTGATGCTCAGGAAGCGGCGGATGAACGGGAAGGCGACGCCCTTGGGGAAGGGCACGTCGAGGTTTTCTTCCTGGTGCAGGCGATACGCTTCGACGCCCTCGCGCTGGTAGATGTTATCGGAGACGGTCAGGTCGAACAGGGCGCTGGAGGCGACGCCGACGACGAGTTTCTGTTCGATGGGGTAGGGCATGGGCTGTCCTGAGAAAGGCGGGGACCAGCCACCATCATAGGCCAACGCCATGCTAATCTGCGCCCGAGTTCAATCAAGGCCCGAATTCGCATGCCGATTGCCGACAATCTCATTGCATTTACCCTGGCAGCCACGCTGCTGACCCTGACCCCAGGCCTGGATACGGCGCTGATTCTCAGGACCGCTACGGTAGAGGGCCGCAAGGAGGGCGTGCGCGCAGCTTTGGGCATCAACGCTGGCTGCCTGCTGTGGGGCGCAGCCGTTGCTTTCGGCCTTGGCGCATTGATCGCGGTATCGGAGCTTGCCTACAACATTCTCAAGTACTGTGGGGCTGCCTACCTGGCCTGGCTTGGCCTCAACATGCTCTTGCGCCCACGACAATCGCTGGCACCTGCCGGGGAAGATGGCCAGCGTGCTGGCAGCTGGTTTCTCAAGGGCTTGATGGGCAACCTGCTCAATCCCAAGGTCGGCATCTTCTATGTGTCGTTCCTGCCCCAGTTCATTCCCCAGGGCCAGCCTCTGGTGGCCTGGACCTTTGGCCTGGTCAGCATTCACGTGGTACTAGGCCTGCTGTGGGCGATGCTGCTGATTGGCGCGACCCGGCCGTTGGCGGGCCTGCTGCGACGGGACAAGGTCATCCAGTGGATGGACCGTGCGACCGGCCTGGTATTCATGTTGTTCGCGGCTCGGCTGGCGCTGGGCAAGCGCTAGGTGCAGAGCGCAGTGAGCTACATCACCAGCACGTTGAACGAGCCATCCAGATCGCATTCCCGACGATCTCCACCCATGTCCTCAGGGAGAAAACCGGTCAGGTCATAAGGCAGTAGCACTGTATCCAGCGCGAGGGAGAAGGGCACGTCGATCAGGCCCACCAGGCCGCCGGGGCCGTTGCGCGTGGCAAAGTTCCAACCAAAGCGTGTGCCTGGATACACACAGCGTTCGCCATCGAGGTGAGTGAGCGTACTCCAGCAGCCACTCACCATCAGCGGCAGGGTGAGCACCAGGCACTTGGCAATCCTTTTCATAAGTGTTGTCACACGTTCCTTGTCGTTCATTCTTGTTGCCCCTCAACCAGCCGCAGCTCCCCATCCCGATACTGCACTTCGCGCCCCAGCCATTCGCTGCTCACCTGCGGCAGCACTGCCGAGGGTTTTCGCAGTTCGCGCAGCAAGGTCGAACCATGGGACAACCGCCCACCCATGCGCGCAATCACGGCCCGTGCGGCCTGATAGTGGGCGTGGCGGCCGGGGTCGAGGCTGTCCTCGAGGAGGATGTCCTGGCCCAGGATGCCTTGCACCTGGCCAGGGTAGATCATGAAACCGGTGGCCTGTTCGCTGCCCTGGCTGCCGTCTTGCCAGAAGCTGCCGTCGCGCGTGCGCACGTCAGGATGCGGGCCGAACCAATCGGCACGCTGAGCCTCAGGCATGGCGTGGTGCACGCGGAAGAAGATCCGCATCAGGTTGTCCCGGTACCACTCGCGCACTTGCAGGTAGTAACCCCGCAAGCCGGGCAGGCCGAGGCGATGGGCCAAGGTTACGACGGATGGCCAGGCGGGCAGCGGCTGCAGGGGCAGTTCTGTCGGCGCCGGCCGCGGTGTGCCGGGGTCGGTTTCCCACGGCAGACGGTGGGGGCTGTGCTGCAGATCGTTGTAGGCGGTCGCTGGCTGGCCCAGCCAGGCACCGCCGCTGCTGGCCAGGGCCGTGGCGATGCACAGGTTGCCCTGCACCACGAAGACATAGAAGCGGCTGAACCAGTCTGCCAGTTGCTGGCCGTCAGCGCCGGCGGCCTGCAGTTGCGCCAGTTCTGCGTCGAAGCGTTGCAGGCCCGGGGCCAGGGCTTGCAGGTGGCTGCGTGCAGCGAGCTGCATGCGCCACAGGCGCGGCACAGCGCACAGCAAGCGCAGCGGGCGCCAGGGCAGGGCGGGGGTGGCGCCGCCGACTTCGCCCGCGTAGCTGGCAGCGGAGATGCCCCAGTCGGCCAGGCGGGCAAGGAACAGGTCGTTGTTGATGTAGGAGGCACCGCCAAACACGGCGGTGAAGGGTTCGTTGTTCTGCAGCACCCGGCTGTCCCAGCGCGCCATGATCGCCGGAATGCTGGCGGCGGCGCGGCGCTGGGCGTATTCGACGAAGCGGCTGGGTTGCGGCGGCAGGATTTCGGCGATGTTGGCCGAGGTCAGGTGGCGGCGCCAGCCGTGCTCGCTGATCGGGCGATACTGCAGCAGCCACAGTTGGTGGCCGTCCCACGCCCATTCGATATCGCCTGGCACGTAGTGGAACACTTTCAGCACGCCTTGCAGGAAGTCCCAGAGAGCGTTTGCTGTCAGGCCATGCACGTTGGCGAAGTGGCCGCTTTGCCAGGCAGCGCCCAGGCGCGACAGCGTTGCGCGCCGGGGACTGGCCTGGCCGTCGGCCAGCGCTTCCAGATGGCCTTCGAGCCACTCCAGTTCCACCGAGAGGTGGCGCACGAAGGCGATGCCGGACACCGTCGGCTGGATGAAACGCTGCACCACCACTTCCTCGACGCCGGCGTCACGCAGTGCCCTGACACGGTCGGCGACGGCGTGTCCAGGCACGCGCAGGTAGGTGGTGCTCAGGCCGGCATTGGCGGCATCGGCCTGGTCCTCGGCATAGCTGGAGGAACGCACGGCCCACAGGGCATCCGGGGCCGAGGCAAGCAGCCTGGCCAGGCGCGGGTCGTTGCTATCGTCGAGGCTGAGGGCTTCGGGCACGGCTTGCCCTGCAAGCGCCGCCAGTTGCAGGCGGCCACCCTTGGTATGGGCGACGAAGCCTTGGGTACCCGACTCCAGCCAGGCGGCAAATTCGGCTGGTGCATCGATCCACGGGTAGTGGCCCCAGCCGGGCTGCAGGCTGATGCGCAGGTCGGCGCGGGCGAGGATCGCCGACCAGGCGGCGGCCTGGGCGATCCCCAGCAGGCGGTCGTGGTCGCCCCATACCAGCTCGACAGGGGCGGTGACCCACTCCAGTAGCGGCAGCGCGGTATCGGCGCGCAGTTGTGCCCAGGAGGGCACGAAGGCGCGGCAGCGGGCATAGCCGGCACCCATGCGCCGGTACTGTGCGGGCGTCCAGCGCTGGCTGGAAAACTTAGTGGCGAACCAGTGCGGCTTATGGCTGAGCAGCCAGTGGATGGCCTTGCGCAGAGGCAGCGGCGACATCAGCGCGGGCAGGCGGCGTTGCCAGAGGAAGGCGCCGACCGGGGCCAGCAGCACGCTGCGGCTGAAATGGCCGGGGCTGCGCTGCAGCGCATGCAGTACGATCAGCGCGCTGACGCCAACGGCCATGATGGCGTGTCCGCGTTCGCTCAGGCTTAGTAGGGCTTGCGCGTACTCGTCCAGGTCCGCGCAGGGCGGCGCGGAGTTGTCGCCGAAGCCGGGCAGCTCCAGGGCCTGCACCCGGTAGTGCCGGAAGTGCGGCACGGCATCGTCCCACCAGTCGGCGGCGCTGCCGTTGCCGGCAAGCAGGTACAGCAGGGGCTTGCTCATCGCTGCTCCTCAGGCCAGGTCGCGCAAGGCGCTGTCCAGGGTCGGGTACCGGAAGCGGTAGCCGGCCTGCTCCAGGCGGCTCGGCAGCACGCGCTGGCCGTCGAAGAACAGCTCGGCCATTTCCCCGGCAAGCGCCCGAACCGGTGCGGCCGGAACATGCAGCCACACCGGGCGCTTGAGCAGTCGGCCGACAGCTTGGGCGAAGGTGGCCTGGCTGACCGGCTCGGGGGCGACCAGGTTGTAGTTGCCCTGCATCTCGCTGTCGACCATGCTGCGCGCCATCACCGCCAGCACGTCGTCACGGTGTACCCAGCTCATGATTTGCCGGCCATCGCCCATGCGCCCACCCAGGCCCAGGCGGAAAGGCATCAGCAGGGGGGGCAGGGCACCGCCAGGGCCGAACACCACGCCCAGGCGCAGCACCACCTGGCGAACGCCGAGGGCGCTGGCCGGGCTGGCGGAAGCTTCCCAGCGGTCGCACAGCTCGGCCATGAAGCCGTCGCCTTTGCTGGCGCTTTCGTCCAGTGGCTGGCTAGCGTCGCGTACACCGTAGTAACCGATGGCCGAGGCCTGGATCCATAGCGCCGGCTTGTGCCGGGCCTGTCGCGTCCAGCGCAGCAAGGCCTCGGTGGTGCCGACCCGGCTGGCCAGCAGCTGCGCCTGGCGGCGCGGTGTCCAGCGTGGCCCGGCGACGGGTGCCCCAGCCAGGTTGATGACCACGTCGAAGCGCTCGTCATGGCTGAGTTTGTCGAGGCTGCGCAGGCAGCGGGCGCGGCCGTCGAACAGGTAGGCGGCGCGCAGCGGGTCGCGGGCCAGAACGCTGACGCTGTGACCGGCATCGAGCAACTGGTTGACCAGGGTTTCGCCGATGAAGCCGGTGCCGCCAGTGACCAGCACCTGCTTGTGGGCGCTGCCGGCGAAAGGGTTGGTCGGCGGCCCCTGGCGGTGCAGGCGCAGCGTCGCCAGCGCATCACGAATCCCCGACGCGGTCACGCCAAGGGCGAACAGGGTCAGCAGCCAGCCGCGCCAGCCGAGGTCGATGGCCACCAGGCCGCTGGGCAGGCTCGACCACTGCAGCAACTGCAGGCCGTACAGCGCGAAGAAGGCGCCGGCGTTGATCGCCAGCACGGTGTGCATGATGCGCTCGATGGCCGGCAGCTTGCGGCTGCGGTCCTCGACCACGAAATCCCACAGGGTCAGGCCGATCTCCAGGGTGAAGACCACCGCCACGATAATCGCCCAGACGCCCTGGAACGCTACATGGGCGATACCCAGGAACAGGATGCCGTAGCAGCACGAGCGCACTGCGTGGATCGCCAGCTCCAGCCGCGCACTGTAGCGCTGGGGCAGGGCAACGGTCAGTTCATGGTGGTAGATAGTGTCCAGCGCGCCCAGCAGTCCTTGGATCAGCAGCAGGTTGAGGGCCCAGGTGAGGATCGGCAGTTCAGCCACGTTCAAGTCCTTTCAAAGTGGTGGTGGGGCGGTCGCAGCGATACAGCCACAGCAACGGTGGCAGCAGGGCGAGCAGGGCCAGGCCATCGATGACCAGATGCGACCACATGCCGGCCTGCAACGACACCAGCATGTCCTGCGGTGCCCACAGCACGATGCCGCATGCCAGCCAGGCCCAGGCGCTGTGGCTGCGCAGGCGGTCGCCCAGCTGGATCAGGCCGAGCATGTACAGCGAGTAGCTTTGCAAGGTGGCGCCGAACAGTGCGAGCCACCACACCTGCTGCTCGCGGGCAGGCGCAGGCGCTGCCTGGCCCCAGAACGCCTGCTCGATGCTCAGTTGGTATGTGCCCAGTAACGCGCTATGGCCGGCCCAGGTAAGGCCCAGGCCAATCAGTAAGTGCATCAGCGCTGCGGCTTGCAGCCAGCGTACCCATGCACGGCGCACATCGCATCGTGCGGTAAAAGAGCGGAGCATTCCTTGTCCTGTCGGCTTCCGTGACGGCGGCCAGTGTACTTGATTTGCGCAAGTGGTCGTAGGCGCTGGCTTTTTGCGCCACTGGTCGAGGCGCTGGCACTCCAGCCCTTCGCATTTCTTCTGAGTTAAAGGTGCAGATCCGCTGCACCGCAGACCGGAGACCCACCATGACGACAGATACCCCGAAAAAGCAGGATGTGGGTGAAGCCTGGTCGCAGAGGCGACCGGAAGACTGGAACCCGCCGCCAGGCAATCCAGGCTCCGATCAGGACGCACAGCAGCAGCGGGAGAATGGCACTGCGCGCACGAACGAGGATGTCGAAGTTCCGCTGCCGGCGGACGACGAGGCCCCGGTCGAGGAAGACATGCAGGATGTGGATGCCAACAACTCGGTGTCCAGCGAACACCCGGAACCTCGTTGAGCGCTTGCGGTGGCGGTCGGTATCCTGTGAGCGGGCGAGCCCGCGAAAGAGGCGACTCGGTGGATGGCACCGGCTCTGCCGGTGTTCGCGGGCGCGCCCGCTCCCACAGGGAGGGCGTCAGATGCCGAAGGGGGGGCACGCCAGCCCCCTCATCGACCCGGTCTATCAAGCCATCCACCCTATCAATTTGACTGCGACATTCTGCCTCAGTAACGTGCGCGGCTCTTCGTTGCAGCGCCAGAGACCACCTGTTTTGCCTTCCCCCTGAAGCACCTCGCATCACTTCGCCACCCGTAAATTCCTGACTGCCGGCATGCCTCTGGGCATGCCTGTCGTCCCTGCGTTCGAGTTTCCGAAATGTCTGTCAATGCCCCCTCCCGAATCACCGAACTCGTCATCGAGGCCGGTACCAAGAAAGCCCATTTGCCTACCCGCGCACTGCTCATCCTCGGCTTTCTTGCCGGTGGATTCATCTCGATGGGCTTTATCCTGGCTATCCATGTCAGCGCGATGATTCCCGGGCAATGGGCTTCGCTGGGTAACCTGCTGGGTGCTGCTGTGTTCCCGATTGGCCTGATCCTGGTGATCCTGGCGGGCGGCGAACTGCTTACCGGCAACATGATGAGCCTGCCGCTGGCCATGTTCGCCGGGCGCATTCGCCTGGCGGCGGTGGCACGCAACTGGTTGCTGGTGACCCTGGCCAACTTGCTCGGCGCGCTGTTCGTGGCGTACTTCTTCGGCCACCTGCTTGGCCTGACCGAGGGCGCCTACCTGACCAAGACCGTGGCCGCCGCCACCAGCAAGGCCAGCGCCGACTTCGTTCATGCCTTCGTCTCGGGTATCGGCTGCAACTGGCTGGTGTGCCTGGCGGTGTGGCTGGCTTTTGCCAGCCGTGAGATGAGCGGCAAGATCCTCGGCATCTGGTTCCCGATCATGGCCTTCGTCGCCATCGGCTTCCAGCACGTTGTGGCCAACATGTTCCTGATCCCGGCGGCGATTTTTGCCGGTTACCTGAGCTGGGGCGCGCTGGCCGAGAACCTGCTCGCGGTGTTCCTCGGCAATGCGGTGGGCGGGGCGATCTTCGTCGGCCTGGCGTACTACGTGTCGTTTGCTGCGACGGCCCAGGAGCAGGCCACGGTGCCGTAAGTGCCTTTACCTCGCCGGCCAGGCTGGGTAGCATTGGCGCCTCCTTCCTTTCCGGCTGTTCTGCCGTGCACCGCCCAGGCGTTGATTCGCGAAGCGGGCATACATGATGCCGACATGAGTACGGGCGCCTGGCCAAGGCGCACCGATAATCCGTCATCAGAAAATCAGGATGATTTCATGATCATTCGCCAAGCTATCGCTGCCGATCACCCTCGGCTGCTCGACATCTGGCTGCGCGCCGTGCGCGCCACACATCACTTTTTACAAGCGTCCGACATCGACGCCTTGCTGCCGCAGCTGCGCGATGTCTACCTGCATGCCGTCGAGCTGTGGCTGGCCGTCGACACCGAGGACCAGCCGCTCGGCTTCATCGGGCTCAACCAGCACCATGTGGAGATGCTCTTCGTCGACCCTGATCGGCGTGGGCAGGGGATTGGCCGGGCGTTGCTGGACTTCTGCCGCAACCCGCGCGGTACCTTGAGTGTCGACGTGAACGAGCAGAATCCGCAGGCGGTGGGGTTCTACCTTCACTACGGCTTCGTGCAGACCGGGCGTTCGCCGCTGGACGGCGAAGGCCGGCCGTTTCCTTTGTTGCACATGGCCTTGCCTGACCCGGCGTAAGCCATAACCCTGAGCCTGCAGGTCAGCGCCGCACAGTCAGCGCCTGCGGATTGGCGACGTTCTGCGCCGCGCCTTGGGCAAACGCCACCACGTTGTCGAAGGCATCGCCGAAATACAGCTCGTAGCCGTTCTTCTCCACATAGCCCAGGTGCGGCGTGCTCAGCACCCGCGGGTGGGTGAGCAGGGGGTGGTTCGGCTCGAGTATCGGCTCCTGTTCGAACACATCCACCGCAGCGAAGCCCGGCCTGCCGGCGTCGAGCGCCTGCAGCAGGGCCCCGGGTTCAATCAGCTCGGCGCGGCTGATATTCAGCAGCAAGGCATCCGCTTTCATCCGCGACAGGTCGCTGAAGGTCACCCGATGGCGCGTTGTCTCCGACAGCCGCAGGTTCAGGCTGACAATGTCCGCCTCGGCAAAAAAAGCCTCGCGCGATGTCGCCGCCCGGTGCCCATCGGCCTCGGCCGCCGCCCGGCTGCTTTCGCTGCCCCACACCAGCACGGGCATGTCGAAAGCCTGGGCGTAGCGGGCGAGCCGCTGGCCGATCTTGCCGTAGCCCCAGATGCCCAGCAGCTGCCCGGCCACCGCCTGGCCCAGGTTGACCTGCCAGTGGCCTTGCTTGAACGCTTCGATCGCGGGCACCAGCTGGCGCCGGGCGTTGAGCAGCAGCGCCCAGGCAAGCTCCGCCGGCGCCACCGGCGAGCCGCGGCCTTCGCTGACGACGATGCCGCGGGCGGTGCAGGCTTCCAGGTCCAGATGGCCGGCGACCTTGCCGGTCTGGCTGATCAGCTTGAGGTTGGGCAGCCGGTCGAGCAGGGCTGCATCGATGCGCGTGCGTTCGCGGGTGAGGACCAGGGCGTCGGCATCGGCGAAGCGGGCGGCCAGCTCATCCAGGGAGGCCGGTGGCTTGTCGTGAAACACGCGAACGTCATGCCCAGCGAGGCGTTTGAAGCATTCGAGCGAGCGAATGACGTCCTGGTAGTCATCGGGAATGGCAATGCGCATGGTGGTCGGCCCTGGCGGTCAGTGTGGAAAGGGGTTGGCCCGACGTGGCACCACCCTGGCCATACACTTGAGCACAACACCCAGCACCACCGCCACCCCGGCGCTGACAAATATCGCCTCATGCCCGGCGCTCTGCTGGACCTGGTGGTGCATCGCCAGGACGTGCGCCGCTTCATGGGCTTTTTGCTGGCCGGGATGCAGGCGGGCCGGCCCTGACCGGTAACGGCCTCATCCGCCTTCGCTCAGTGCCCCGATCACCTGCTCGACACTGGCCTTGAGCCCGGCCAGCGCATTTTCGGGGTCACTGTCCACCACCAGCAACCTTGCCCCGGCCGCCTCGATCACCTTGGCCACCGCTGCATCCGGCTGCCGATGGTGCAGCACCAGCGCCACATCCTGCCCCGTGAGGTTCTCGCCCAGCGCTTTCAGCGCCGCCTCATCCCATTTCCCATCCGCTGGCAGTGGCTGTTCCACCACATCCAGGTTCAAGCCGCTGGCCAGATAGCCCAGGCGCTCCGACAGGCTGACCACGCTCAGGTTGTCGACCTTGGCCAGCTGCACCTGGCTGCTGGCAGTCAGCTCCAGCAACTGGCGCTTGAGCCTCGCCAGGTTGCCCTGGATCCTCTGCTTGTCGGCGGGCACCAGGCGCTCCAGGTCGTTGGCCAGAATATCGGCCATGCGCCCCAGGTTGGTCGGGTTCAGCCAGGGATAGGCGGCATGGGCGTCATCGCCGCTCACGGCGATGCCCGGCAGCGCGCCATCGAGCGGCCGCGCCGCATCGATCTCGACGATACGGATGTTGCTGCGTCGCGCCAGCGGGTAGAGCGGGTCGTCACGCCAGATCGAACGCACACCGATCACTGCGTCGGCCTGCTGGGCGGCCTTGGCCAGGCTGGCACTGCCACGGCTGCTGAAGTACGACGGCTGGCGGCTGGCCGGCAGGTTGGCGGGCGCGGCGCGCGTGAGCTGCACGCGGGTGCCGTCGAGCAGGGCGCTGGCCAGGCTGTGGGTCACGGGTAGGGAGGTCAGCACTTGGCTGGCCGAGGCGAGCGCAGGCAGGCTGGCCAGGGCGATGGCCAGGGCCAGGTGTTTGAGTTTCATGCCGGGTTTCCTTGCAGACGTGGGACGAGGGCGCGGGCCAGCGCGGCGAGGGCGAAGCAGATACCTGCCACCAGAATGATTGCGGCGCCCGAAGGCACTGGCAGGTCAAGCATGATGGGCAGCAGGATGCCGAGCAGCGTGCTCAGGCTGGCAATCAGCACCGCCACGAAGAAAAAACCCTTCAGCGACTGGCTGACCAGGCGCGCCGCTGCTGCCGGGATCACCAGCAGGGCGCCGACCAGAATCGCCCCGATCACCTTCACCGAAGCCACTGTGACCAAAGTCACCAGCACCACGAACAGGTAGTCCAGCACCTTCACCGCCACCCCACGCACCGCCGCCAGTTGCGGGTTGAAGCTGGCCAGCATGATGCGGTTGTACAGCGGCAGGGCCAGTGCCAGCACCAGCATCGCGACGATGCCCAGCACCAGCAGGTCCTGGGAGCTGACGGTCAGTACCGAGCCGAACAGCACATTCTCGAGGATATGCACGTTGATCTTGCCGGCGAGCATCAGCAGCAGGCTGGCGCCAAGGGCCAGCGACACGGAAAGGAACACGCCGATCAGCGTGTCCGGTGCCAGCCCGGTGCGGTTGCGCAGGAAGTTGAGCAGGATGCCGAACAGCAGGCAATAGCCGAACAGGCTGCCATAGGGGCCGGTATAGGGCTCGCCGAGCAGGATGCCGATGGCGACCCCGGTAAGCGCGGCATGGCCGACCGCTTCCGAGAAGAAGGCAAAGCGCTTGACCACCACCAGGGTGCCGAGGCCGCCCAGCACTGGGCCGATCATCAGGCCGGCCAACAAGGCATTGATCACGAAACCGTAGGCCAGCGCCTGCGGCAGGTAGCCAGCGTCGGCCCAGGCCTGGACCAGCTGGCGGAAGGCTTCGAAGCTCATCAGGCAAGGCTCTCGCTGCGAGGGTGGACAGAGAACAGGCCAAGCAGGCGCTCCGGCGTCAGCGCCTGGGCCGGCGGGGCGTCGAACAGCACCTGGCGGTTCAGGCCGGTGACCCGGTCGGCCAGGCGCAGCACGGCCTCCAGATCATGCTCGATCCACAACACGGTGGTGCCGGCCTGGCGCCAGCCTTGCAGCAGTTGTTCGAACACCTGGATGCCGGCTTCGTCGAGCGCCGACATCGGCTCGTCGAGCACCAGCAACTGCGGTTCCGGTATCAACCCCTGGGCGAGCAGCACGCGCTGCCGCTCGCCACCGGACAACGCGCCCATGCGCCGCTTGCGCTTGGCGAGCATGCCGACCCGCGCCAGCGCCGCATCGATCGCAGGCTGCACGTGCCGCGACAAGCCAAGGAACGCCGGGCGCCGTTGGCACAGGGCAGCCATGAAGTCGTCCACGGTCATCGGCAGCCCGCGGTCGAACTCCAGCGCCTGCGGCACATAGCCGATCACTTGCTGCGCGCCTGGCCAGTGCAGGGTCAGCTGGCCCTGGTGCGGCATCTGCCCAAGCAAGGTCTTGATCAGCGAACTCTTGCCGCCGCCGTTTGGCCCGACGATAGCGTGTACGCTGCCGGCGGCCACGCTGAACTGCACCTGGTCGAGAATGCGCGTGCGGCCCAGGGTCAGGCCGATGCCGGCAAACTCGATGCGCGGCCCGGCGGGTGCGGTGAGGTGCGCGGCAGCGGTCATGCGCGGTTCTCCTGGATGGCGCGGACCACGGTGTCGAGGTTGCGCTTCATTTCCACTTCGTACTTGTCCTGGGTGTATTCGCCATAGGAAATGTGCGTCAGCGGGTACAGGCGCACGCCGGCTTCACGCTGGATGGTCTCGACATAGGCCGAAGGGAAGTCCATCTCCGAGAAAATCACCTTCACATCCAGCGCCTTGAGCTGGTCGATGGTCTTTTTCAGCTGCGCCGGGCTTGGTTCGATGCCGTGGGCGGGCTCGACCACGGCGGTCACTTCCAGGCCGAAGTCACGCACCAGGTAGTCGTAGGCGGCATGGATGGTGGCCACACGGAAGGTGGCGCTGGGGGCTTCGCTGACCTTGGCCAGGGCTTCGGCACGCAAGGCGCGCAGGCGCTTGGCATAGGCACGGGCGTTCTGCGTGTAGAGCCTGGCGTTGTCCGGGTCGAGCTTGCCGAGCGCCCGGGCGATGTTGTTGACCTGGGCGATGGTGGTGCTGATCGACAGGAAGGTATGCGGGTTGACCACCTTGCCGGCGCCCCGCGCGGCGATCCCGGTGGCGGCCAGCAGCGGTACGTTCTGGTTGGCTTCGATGGTCTGGATGCCGGGCTTTTCGCTGGCGGCGATCATGCGGTCGGCGAAGTCGTCATGGCCCACGCCATTTAGCACCACCACGTCCAGCGTGCCGATGCGCTTGATGTCTTCGGCGCGGGGTTCATAGGCATGCGGGTTGAAACCAGCCGGAATCAGCGGCACCACTTCGGCCTTGTCGCCGACGATGTTGCTGACGTAGCTGTAGTAGGGGTGCAGGGTGATGCCGATGCGCAGGGGCTTGCCGGTATCGGCCAGGGCCAGCGCCGGCAGGGCGCAGGCCAGGAGCAGGGCGAGGGCTTTGCGGAACATGGGGAATCCTTGGGTTCAATGACGGTGTTCGCGGGTGACCCCGGCGTCGTAGTGGCTGACCACCTGCTGCCAGCCGGCGGCGATCAGTGCGGCCTGGCCGAGGTCGTCGGGGAGCAGGGCGGTGCTGTCGCGGCGCAGCCACACGTCAACCTCGGTGCTGTCAGCGTCGGGCAGGATCAGCAGGAAACTGCCGGCCACCTGCGGCGCCTGGCTGCGGCCCAGGTAGGCGCCAGTCGCCAGCCACTGCCACTGGTGGTTGCCACGGCGCAGGCTGCCGGCATCGGCCACGAACGGTGGCAGGCCTTGCTCGGCCAGGGCCGCCACGCTGGGCGTGGCGGCGCTTTCCTGTCGAAGCAGCTGTATTTCGTCGAACGCCACGCGCAGGTCGGTGTAGATGCCTTGTTCGGCAGCACTCAGGTCGCGGCGGGCGTCGATCTGGTGGCTGGCGATGGCCTGCTTGTCCTCGCGCTCGCCGCGCAGCAGCACGACGCTGGCGGCGAGGGCAACGATCAACAGGCTGGCCAGCAGCACATGGAGGGTTTCGTGCCCGGCGCCGGCCGGGCGCACCACATGGGCCTGGCTCATGGTTGGGCGGCTCATGGTTGCGCGATGTCGGCGTGGTCGACTTCCACGACGTGGCCAGGCCCTGCGTCGAACAGCACGTAGAACTCGCCGTCGGGGCGTTTGAAGGTCAGGCTCGAATCGTCACCGAGCTTGCCACCGACCAGCACCTGCTCGTCGTAGCCAATCACGTCAAGGGTCACCCCAGGCGCGCCGCTGCCATCGGAAAACCCGCCGGTGCATTTCACCTGGCCACCGGCCACTTCCTCGCATTCGCACATCGGGTTGTGGGCCAGGGCCGGGCATGCAGCCAGTACCAGCCAGGGCAGCGCGAGCCTGCGCATCAGGTGTTTCATGGTTTGCCTCCTTGTTTTTCGAGCCAGGCCACGGTGGCTGGCGAAGCCTTGGCCAGGGGGACCGAGGCCTGGTGCAGGCTGCCGTCCCAGCCTTCGAGGGTGATCCAGACCTGTGCGTCGGCGCTGGTGCGCGGCGGTATGGGCAGGTTGGTGACCATGCGGTATGGCGCGCCGAAGAAAATGGTGCCGGCGGCGCGCAGGCTGCGCGGCTTGCCGATGCGCAGGTAGACCGCCTTGACGTCATTCACACAGGCCTTGCACAGCGCCGCGTTGAACAGCTTGAAGTGGCCTGCGGGGCCATCGGCGCGCGGGGCTTCGTTGCGCAGCTCGGCGAGGTCCAGGCTGTACGGGCCGACCTGTATGCCGTGGATCGGGTTGGCACCGAGCCCGGCGTCACCACGGAACAACCTGACGTCGGCGAAGTACTTGGGCATGAAACCCAGGGGAATGAGGATCAGCAGGATGTTCAGGTGAAAGCGCCACTTCAGCCACCATTGCTTGAGTGGCCGGCCAGGCAGGGTTAGGGCACGGCTCATGGGCGCACCTCCAGGGTGGTTTCGCGGCGTGTGCTGTGCGCCGTGCGCTCGCTGCGCTTGAGCGCGGCGGCGGTGGCCTGGGCGGTGCGTTTGGTCCAGATCAGCAGCCCGCTGAACACCATCAGGGTCAGGATCAGGCCGAAGAAGAACCAGATCAGCTTGATCGGCAGGCCACCGAAGTCGCCCGTGTGCAGCGGGCGCATGGACTCGGTGACGAACTCCAAGGCCGAGCGGTCGCTGAGCAGGAACTGGCTGTCGACCTGGCGTGTATACGGGTTGACCGAGGCACTCTGGAACATCAGCGGGTACCAGCCACGCCCGCCCATTTCGATGTGGCTGTAGGCGGTAGCCGGCAGCGAGACGGAGGTGATCTCCAGGCTGGGGATGGCCAGGCCGGCAATGCGTGCGGCCTCGTCCAGGTCGATGCGTGGCGCCGGGCTGCCGTCGACGGTCTGTGGCACCTGCTCGCGGGCGATCACCGGCCCGATGGGCTCGCTGGAAATAGTGATCTGGTTGTCGAACAGGATCGCCCGGATCAGGAACCAGATGCTGGTAATGGAAATGACAGCGATGAACCAGATCGACCAGACCCCGGCCAGGCGGTGCAGGTCGCCCCAGAAGATGCGCGAGCCATGGCCGGTGCGTACCGGCTTGAAGAACCCTTTCCAGAATTTCTTGTACACCACCAGGCCCGTTACCAGCGACGCGAGCATTGGCAGGCCGAGCAGCGACACCAGGTACCAGCCCCAGCTGAAGCCATTTGTGAACGGCACCAGCCACCAGCCGTGCAGGGCCCGGGTGAAGGCTTCGAAGTTGAAGTCCGGCATCTTGCCCTGAATGGCCCCGGTATAGGGGTTGACGTAGAGCATCGGGCTGGAGCCATCGGCGTAAGTGACCTGCGCAGTCAGCGCGAAGTGCGCGCCATCGGGCTGGCTGAGCGAGTTGACGGCCATGTCTGGTTCGGCTTTGTGCAGGGCATGGAGCACTTGCTGGAAACTCAGGCGTTCGGCGTTGTCATCAGGCTTGCTGGCACGCACGTCGGGGTTGGCCAGCCAGACGATTTCCTGGCTGACCACGGCCAGCATGCCGGTAAAGCAGACGATCAGCACGAAGAACCAGATCGGCAGGGCGAGCCAGCTGTGGACCAGGAACCACAGCCTGGACTTGGATTTTTTCGGTGATTTGGCCATCGGTCAGTCTTCTGAAAAAAGGGGCGAGCACAGGCCCAACCAAAAAAGGGCTGTTGTTCAAAAGACGAATGAGAATGAAAATCCTGAAGAATTAAATGCAAGCAAATGTTTCGGAGGGCGCGCGCCGACAGGGTGCTGGTGGCGCCCTGTCGGGGTGGTAGCTACGCCAATCAGGCGCTGGTCAGGACAACGGCAGGTTGTGCCTTGCCCTGCTGGCGCGCCAGATCGTGGTACAGCGCCTGGCCGATCTCGGCGGCACGGGAGGGCAGCACCGACAGCAAGGTGTCGCTGAGGCCATGGCTGTTCTCGCAGAAGCCTTGCAGGTAGACCGAGGCCTGCAGGTCGGGGCTGGCCAATACCCGGTAGTTGCGATCGACGCTGAAGTCTTCCAGGTAGTCGGCCAGCGGGGCGAGGAGGTCGCGGTGTGAGCGGCGTTCGTAGCCGGTGGCGAGTATTACCGCGTCGTAGCGGTGGGTCTGCTGCTGGGCGGTGGCCAGGTCGCGCAGGGTCAGTTCAATGCCGTCGCGGGTCGCCACCACGGCTTCCACCTGGCGGCGGCACAGCACGTTGTGGCGGAACTGGTGGGCGACTTTCTGCCGGTAGAGGATGCCGTAGATGCGCTCGATCAGGTCGAGGTCGACCACCGAGTAGTTGGTGTTGTGGTATTCGCCGAGCAGCTTGGCGCGTTGATCGGCCGGCTCGTTGTAGACCAGGTCGGTGTAGTCGGGGGCGAAGATCTCGTTGACGAACGGGCTGTCGTCGGCCGGCTTGAGGGCGGAGCCGCGCAGCACCATGTCGACCTTGACCGACGGGTAGCTGTCATTGAGGTCGATGAAGGCCTCGGCGGCGCTCTGGCCTGAGCCGATCACGGCAATGCGCATCGGCTTGCCGGCCGTGCAGGGTAGCTTGTTCAGGCTGCTGAGGTACTGGGAATGGTGGAAAACCCGTGGATCATCCTTGAACGCGCTGAATTTCTCGGGGATTTTCGGTGTACCGCCGCTGCCCACCACCACCGAGCGCGTCCTTCGGCTGAATTCGCGGCCTTGGCCATCATGTGAGACCAGGCGCAGGTGCTCGACACGGCCTGCCTTCACTTCAGGTTCGATGCGCAGCACTTCTTCGCCATACACCGCCTGGGTGGCGAAGTGCTCTGCGGCCCAGCGCAGGTAGTCGTTGTACTCCAGGCGGCAGGGGTAGAAGGTGCCCAGGTTGATGAAGTCGGCCAGGCGCTGCTTCTGGTGCAGGTAGTTGACGAAGCTGTATGGGCTGGTCGGGTTGCGCAGCGAGACCAGGTCCTTGAGGAACGAGATCTGCAACTCGCTCTGGGTGGCGAGGGTTTCGCCGTGCCAGCGGTATTCCTTCTGCTTGTCGATGAACAGCGCATCGAGGGCGTGGCCCTGGCTCTGGGCAAGTTCTTCCAGGGCGATGGCCAGGGCCAGGTTGGACGGGCCGAAGCCTACGCCGATCAGGTCCTTGATAGTGTCCGGGTGTGCAGACTGGCTCATGGCTGCGGTTCCATAATGGGTCGAATGTGGGCGCATGCCGGGGCTCCGGCGTTTGTACATGGGTGGAACGAGCCAGCGTCGGGTAAATTTACTGCCCGCAAGCGTGCCTGCGGCCAGCCGGGCCTAAAGGCTTGCCGCTTTCGGCCGATACGCAGGTCAACTCAAGGACCCTTTGCAAGGCAAGGAGAAACACATGGTAGGTATCGCGGCAGTCAGCATCAGCAACACCTCGACCCAGGCCGGCAGCGCTTCGCAGGCCAGCGACACGGAAAAGACTGAATCGGGCAGCTCGACGCTGCAGGTCGACACCTCGAAGCTGCGTGGCGATGGCCAGGCCAAAGGTGCCGAGGGTGCGCAAGGCAGCAGTGGCAGTGACGAGCCCTCACACATCAAGCAGTTGCGCGAGATGATCAAGAAACTGCAGAAGCAGTTGGCCGACGAGCAGAAACAGCTGGCCATCCTGATGGCGCAGAAAACCGACGAAACCAGCAAGTTGGCTGCAGTCACGGCCAAGCAGGCCAGCATCGCCACCCTCAGTGGCGAGATCATGACGGCTACCGCGCAACTGCTGGAAGCGTTGCAGAAGTCAGGCGGCAGCAGTGCCGGCGGGATGGTCGACACCCAGGCCTGAGATCAGCCGTAAGGCTGGCTCGATCCTGTAGGAGCGGGAGCGCCCGCGAAGAATACAACGCGGTACATGGCACCGGCTGCGCCGGTGTTCGCGGGCATGCCCGCTCCCACAGGTCACTCCGACGCCAGGCGCCCCTTGCCGTGCTTGTCGGTCTTGTATTGCATGGCCACTGCCGGTGCCGGCTTGGTCGCGCCGGTCTCCAGCCACTGACGCATGCGGGTGGCGTCGGCGAAGTGGGTGTACTTGCCGAAGGCATCGAGAATCACCATGGCCACCGGGCGGTTGTCCATCCTGGTCAGCAGCACCAGGCAATGGCCGGCTTCATTGGTGAAACCGGTCTTGGTCAGCTTGATGTCCCAGTTGCTCTTGTTCACCAGGTGGTCGGTGTTGCGGAACCCCAAGGTGTAGTTGGGCTTGCGGAAGGCCACGGTCTTCTCGCGGGTGGTCGACAGCTCGCTCAGCATCGGGTACTTGCGTGCGGCCATCAACAGCTTGGACAGGTCACGGGCGGTGGAGACGTTCTGGGTCGACAGGCCGGTAGGTTCGACATAGCGGGTGTGCGCCATGCCCAGGCTGCGGGCCTTGGCGTTCATCGCCTTGATGAAGGCCGGGTAGCCCCCTGGGTAGTGGTTGGCCAGGGTGGTCGCGGCACGGTTTTCCGACGACATCAATGTGATCAGCAGGGTTTCCCGGCGATTCAGCTCGCTCCCCAGGCGTACGCGCGAATACACGCCTTTCATGTCCGGGTTGTTGGCGATGGTCATGGTGAGCATCTCATCCATGGGCAGCTTGGCATCCAGCACCACCATCGCCGTCATCAGTTTGGTCACCGAGGCAATGGGCACCACGCGGTCGGCGTGGCTCGCATACAGTTCCTGGTTGGTGTTCAGGTCGATCAGCAGGGCGCTGCCAGACGCCAGGTGCAGCTTGGACGGGTCGCGCTGGACCTGGGCCGGGGGTTGTGCAGCAGCGGTCGACGGAAGGGTCGCAGTACCTGTGAGCAACAGCAGCAGGCTGAGGATGGACAGGGATGTTTTCACGTTGAGGCTCACTAAAAGTTGGTATGTCGTTGGCTGTGCAAGGGTTTTCCCCCAAAAAACCGCTGCATTGTGGAGTATGGCCGAAGTGCTGTCGAATGCCTTATATCCAAAGGGCGCAACGTGAAGGAAATTTAATCCTGTACCAATTTCGTACCAATTACCTGCTTTTCCAGCTTCGCCAATTCGGACCAATCGTTGGCCGAATTCAACCACTTCGCATAGGTTGTCAGCAGCACCTGGACAGAGTGCCCAAGCTGCCCGGCGATGAAGGCCGGGTTCATCCCTGACATGAGGCACATCGTGGCATAAGTGTGCCTGCAGTTGTACTGGGGGCGGTGTCTGAAGCCCATTGCTTCGATTGCCTGGTTGAAGTGATTGCCCGCCGTGTCCGGTACCGAGATGTGTGGCGATGACCCGGACGGCTGGAACACAAATGGGGATTCGGTCGACACACGCCGTTTCTGCTTGGACCGGTAGTGCGCGATCTCCCTTGCCCTGGCCAGCGCACCCAGCGCTCGGCTGTTCAACATCACTGTGCGGGTGTACTTGGTCTTCGTCCTTTCAACCACCTGCTTTTCCACCACGATGCGGCAGATGTGGGCTGTCTTCTTCTCCAAATCGACCTCATCCCAGCGTAGCGCCATGATTTCCCCTGTGCGCATGCCGGTGTAGAAGGCGAACTCGTAGAAGGCTGCGAACACCTGGCTAGAGCGTGAGAAATTCTTGTACATCCATTCGATCAAGGCGTCCGCCTCTTCGACGGTGAATGGATCAACCTGTTTTTTGTTTTTCTGCGGCAATTGGATCGATGCCGCCGGGTTCCTGTCCACTACCTCGTCATACACCGCAGCCCGAAACATTGCCTTGACCCGGGCAATCGCGGCGCGCTTGACTGTCGAGCTCTTCCACTCGGTCCTTGCGACCACCTCTCTCAGCACCATCGGCGTTACCGCCTTCATAGGCAGCGTCGCCAGATGGGGCATCCAGTAGTTGTTCATCAATCCCTTGTAGTTGACGCGGGTGTCGTGCACCACCTCCAGGCTGTTCAGCCAGCTCTGCGCGTACTCGCCAAACATCAGCTCGTTTGCTGGCGCTGTGTAGCTGGAGGCGGGGAACAGCTCGGCGTACCTTTTTTCATCCAGCACGCCGTGCTTGGCCAGGCTGACTACTTGAGCGCGTAGATCGGCTGCCGCCTTGATCCCCTTGGCGGTTTGGGGATATGCGAGCGTTTCGGATCGACGCTCACCGTTCCAAGTAAAACGGATCCGGATTGATTTGCCGATGAACTCGACTCCAGTGGGTAGCCCCAGCTTCCTTCCAGCCACGCTTCGTATCTCCTGATGCTGTAAAAAATCCGGCCGTCGATCTTCTTCCAGACCCCCTCAGGGATCACACCGCGGCTTCGCCTGCCTTCCAAGGCCCGCTTGGTCGTACCGACCAGCTCGGCCATTTTGTCCTCCGGGACCTTGTCGGATACATAGGCCACCGGCTGGCGTTCTTCGTCTTGCATGATGGTCTCCACGCCGCCGGTGGCGGCAGGTTGGTGGTCAGGCTGCTGGCGCAGGGCTGACGATGTAGTAGCTGGTGCACTTGCAGCGCGGACACACCATGGTGCTCGCGCCTTTGAGCCACTTGCAGGGCGCAAGCACGCGCTCGCTCTCCTTGTGCTGGTTTCGGCACCGGGAGCACTTCACTGTGATATCGGACACGGTTCATCCTCGCCCGCGCATGTTGGCGGGCTTGAGTGATTGGAGGGAGGGGTTAGGCTTGGATCAGCCGCAGCGGACGCGCGGCGACTGGAAGGTCTGCGGGCGAGGCGGGAGGACGGCTTCGAAGTACAGCTTCCACATGTCGTCCCAAGCTTCTTTCATGGTGGCGCCCTGGCCCGTGCATCCCATCCGCCGGCACCACCAAAAGCCGTTCCAGTAGGTCATGCGGGCTTTCATGGCATCAGCTCCTTGGGCACCTGGACGGTATCGCCGAGCTTGTAGTTGACGAAGCCCCTGCAGAACGCGATCAGCGCTGTGGGGCCGTAGCAGAAGATGCCCGCGCCCGCCGGGCCGCCGCTGTAGCAGACGCCACCAGCAAGGCCCGGTGAGTGCTGAGCGCTCCCGTGGTGTTTGTCGATCAGAGGCCCGCCATGCTCCCAGCTGCTGGATGGGCGGAACCCGAACCCCTCGTCTGCCCCACGGATGCTGACACTGGTGAAGACGCCCCGGGGGCTGATGATCGTCAGGTGATTCTCGGTGTCCTGCCTGTAGCCTTCGGCCATGGCCACCGCCCAGTCCAGCTGCGCGCCGATCAGCCTGGCCGTCTTCACTTCGATCAGGTCGGTCATACCAGCACCTCGTCGGGCACATCAAAGAATCCTAGGCGCCCCTTCATCGGGACAAACGGGAGCGGCTTTGGATCGCGCAGCACGAACCCCTTCTCGCCCATGTACCAGGGCGATTCGCTGTGATCGACGCTGTCGATAAGCTCGACTGAGCCAATGATCCCGCCTCGCAACAGATTGTCAGGCGGCACCGGGAAGGGCGGCTTGATCCCTTGTCGGGCCATGAACTCAAAGGCCGATAGAAACTCACGACGGGTCATGCCGGTGGAGGCGTGTACCAAGAAACGACCTCGAAACTTCGTGTGCCAGGTTCGATTCTCGATGTCCTTACCGCCGCTGATGATCAGCCAGGCCCATGGCTGTCGAATTGAAAGTGCTTTCACAGCTCATACCTCTCATCAATCCAGCGCCCAGGCGCCAGTGCGGGTGTAGGTTCGGGTTGTGTTTCGTGCGGGGAGAGCTGGCGCTCGTAGCCGGCCTGTTGTCTGGTCTTGCGCTTGAGCTGGCTGTCAGGGATGCAGCTCAGCCCCGTTGCGGTGTACCAGCAGGTGACGCCACGCTCGTCGTCGTGGAAGGTTTCGACGCCCCATGGCAGGGGCTCTGCGCTGGCGCCGGTGGCCAGCAGCAGGAGGCAGAGGGCGAGGCGGGTCATGGCTGCACCTGCTGAATGTTGGATTCGACCCAGTTGCGCATGCGCTGCCATCGGCTTTCGGGTGTGTCCCGAATCAACACCCAACGACCCACATCGTCCTGCACAAACTGGCCTGGGCTCTCGTCGTTCTCGTAGACGATCTCGGCCGCCAGAGCCTCAGCGATGCCGAAGGCCTGTGCCACGCTCTCGCGGTCGTGGGCGTCGATCAGGCTCATGTCGAGCCCGCGCTTGGCGCCGAGCGCGCCCAGGGTGCAGAACTCGCCGCCGGCCTCCAGGGTGTCGGTGACCAGGCGCTTGTCGGGCATGGCGTCCAAAGCGTCGCGCAGCTCGACCAAGAAGGCTTGGCCACGCTTGCCCCGGATGGCTGCCGCGACAGCGCCCCGCCAGCAGATGAGGCCCCAACCACTGCAGTCGTCGCTGTATCCGCTGCGGCTCATGGCTTCACCTCGCGGCGCGCCCACCAGCACACAGGGCCGTCGTCGGTGTTGTGGATGGCCAGGCAGAACCAGCCTTCGCCTTCAGGTTTGCCCGGTTCCCAGTAGCCGCAGTGCGGCTCATCGGACTGGAAGTAGCGATCAGCGATCTCTTCCGGGGCGTCCGTCTCCAGATGGACCATGACGAGCTGCAGGCCCTGCTGCGCGATCCAGGCTTTGCACTTCTCGCCGTCGCCTTCGTCGAAGTCGGGCAGGTCAGGATGTTCGAACATCCCGTATTCGTCGCGCACGACTGGCGCCGGCTGGATCAGCTTGATTTCTTCAGGCATGACGATTCCTTGGCCGCTCCTGCGACCTGCTTGTGCTTAAATTGGCGGGGTTTCGAAATGGATCTTTCTGTTTAGGAGAACGCTATGTTTGCTGTTGGTATCGCGCTGCTTGCTGTCGGCTTGGGCACCTCAATGCCGGGCCTCTGGATACCCGGCGCCGCCCTCATGGCTGCAGGCGCAGTGAAGCGCGTGCGCAGCTGATCCTCTGGCCGCCATATCGCGGCAGTGAATAGAGGGGAGAAGGGGATTGCCGATTGTCCGATTCAGCTCACAGACGTGGTCGGCAGGTTTGCGTAAAAATGGGTGTTAGCTATGGTGGCAATACAGCATTAACTACAACTAAAGTCGTAGGAGGGCGGCATGAGAATTCGCGGGGATGTTTTCTGGGCTTGGGCAGACCCCACCTTGCACCATCGCACTCACGACGAAACGCTCAGTGACGGCACCTTCATTGACGTGCAGGTGCGCCTGTCGCGAACTGGTATGACCCAGATGTTCATCGGTGTGTACGCACCCAGCGGCATGGCCATCCATGAGGAGGCTTTCGATTCTCGACCAGGTGAGTCGATGACTCGTGCGATGGCTTGGGGAGTAGGGCGGGCGCGGAAAATCGCAGTTGACGGTGTGTCTGCAGCGAGAACGACGGTGTCATCCGGGTGAGATGTTACAAGGGTTGGCCCGAAGCGACGGACCAACCCGCCCCGTCACCTGACAGGCCCTTCGTACACTGGGATAGGACCTCGATAGAACTTGGGATCGTAATGACGCCCAGGCTGCGTGGCAAAAAACCTGCCGCCTTGCTTCCCGTCTCGGCGTTGGGCGAGGTACGCCACTGGCTCCTTCGACGGTGTTTCTTCTAGCGCTTTCAGTATTCGTACCGCTGCTGCGCTTCCTTCCGGTAGTTCCTCCAGCGCTGCTTCCAGCACGTCGAGCGGTACGGTGATCAGCTTATCTTTACTACCCATCAGCACTCCGTGGTTACGTCTCCCTGGCCTCATAGGCTAGCTCAGCCTACCGAAATAGAGCCTCCGTCAGCCAATATCATTCCGATCTGGCCCCATATCGCGGCAGTGAATAGAGGGGCGAGGGGTTACAGCGTAGGGGTACAGATGTGCTCTTTCGCGGGGGAGTCTTCCACGCGCATGAAGGCCGCCATGTCTCCCATTTGCTCGACTATGAAGCGCTCTTCATCAGCTGCGGCAGCGATGATCCTTTCCTTGCGTTTCTGGCACAGTCGGCAATCGACCATGGCCCAGTCGCCCGACAGCTCGGAGGATTCCCCTAGCCAGGTGCCGCACGGCGCTTGCTCAAGGTCTTCCAGGTCGGTGAATGGTGCGAAGTGCGTCTTCACGACTCCACCTGCGCCGCTGCGCTGGAGATGGCGGTGCAGACCTTACCGCGGAGCTTGTCGATAGCGTCCCACCACTTCTCGCCGTACTTATGGGCAAGGCGGCCATGGCTGTCGTGGCCGGTCATGATGTACATGAACTCGTCGGCCTGTTTTAGCAGCCCGCGCTGCTCGGCCAGCTGAGTGCGAAGTCTTCCAGCCTCGGCGCCAATCTCGTCACGCTCATCGTTAAGGTCGCGGATGATCTGGGAAAGACGCTCAACCTCGCCAGGATCGGCGTGGGCGTAGAGCTCGGTCCCGACTTTCAGGTCATGCGACAGAAACTCAATTACTGCCGTGTCGTTTGCGCCGATAGCTACTATGGCGGCCGGCTCGCCCTGGTACTGCTCGGCAGATACTGCGCTTATCATCGGCCCCAGGCCAACCACCGGCAGGCCCATCGCCGCCGCATCCCGCTCAGCCTCTTCTTTGGTCCACCAGAAGGCAGTACCAACCATCCACGCTATCGGCTCGGCGTGGGGCTGCGGGGCTCTCGAATTCCAAAGCTCGACCGCCTTGTCGCGACCTGGCTGCTCCTCGCCTTCGCTCTGAGCTACGCCCACTGGGCCGCGGGCCAGGCAGGCCTCATGCGGACCGGTCAGGCCTTGGCAGATCACCACTGAAGCGTCGCTGTCTAGGCGCTCGATGAGGAAGTCCTGCTGGGCGCAGAAGGGGCAGGGCAGTAGTTCGCTGACCATCTCGGTGTTGCTGGATCGGTTTTCTGTGGGCATGGTTTAGCCTCTCGCTCCTGACAGCTGCAGCTGTGCTTCTTCGCCTGTGGCCAGGCCCGGGTTCAATTTGACTTTCTGGCCGGCCAGCATCCCTGCAATCTGGGCGGCCATGTCGAGTTCAATCGGGCGAGCCTTGCGTTGCTTGCCGATCTCCTTGCCGGCCAGGTACTGCTCGATCAGTGCATTGTCCTGGCTCTCTACGGCGACGAGGTCGCGCCCATTGGAGCATTGCTCTATGGCCTGATCTTCCTCGCCGCGAGGCACCAGCTCATGGAGCTTGCCGTGCACCACTGAAACCCAGGCGATTGCGAAGTGGTCGCCGGCCGTCTCTGGCGAGTAGGCGCTGCGGCTCTTGCCGCATCGTACCCGTGCCACATAGTCGCGCCGGGCCTGCGTCAGCTTGGCAAGCAGGGTTTCGTAGGCGTACATCGCGATCTGGGGTGCTGGCGTGACGCCGACAAACAAGGCCCGCTCCACCATGCGTCCGGAGGTGTCGCACCAGTGGCGATACGAGAGAGGTCGACAACCAAACACTCTGGCCACGATCCCGCTCAGTTGCCGATCCCAGGTTGGCCGGCGGTTCGCTCTGGATTTGTCCGACTGAACCTCATCCACATCGCTCAGGCGCACATCCAGCTCGCTCAGGCGATACTCGCGCATCAGCGCTTGGGCCTGGCGCATAGCTGTCGCGGCCTCGTTCTCGTTCGAGCTTTTGGAAAGGGCCAGGCAGCGCTTGATCTTGCGGATGACCCGCTCGAGCTTGCTTTCGTCGTGCTGTTGTTCGGTCATGTCTTTGTCCTAGCGTGCAGGCGCCGCCCTCGCCGGGGAGGCGTTATCGTTGAATAGGGGAAGGCGCTGACGGGCAGCGCAGGAGGATCAGGCTGGATCGGCGAGAGGCAGCGGCACCTGGGCCTGATCGGCGGCGCCGGCAGGGCGAACAGTGTTGAAGCCTGTCTCAACCGCCGCCAGGTTTTCGATCCAGTGACTTTCTCGCTGGGTGATGTAGGCCGCTCGATTGGTGCAACCCTCCGGGTGGGCGATCACCTCGAGCACGGAGAACTCCCAGTCAGTGATGTCGGAGCCGCCGAGCGCTGCGTGGAATTTGCAGCTGGTTGGATTGCTCAGGTGTTGCCACCAACGCAGCGTGAACGGCTGGGTAGTCTGGCCGACGTAGACCCGACCGCTGGACTTCTGCCGCACTTGGTAAATCACTGGCGGCGACCGTCCTTCGCTGGCCAGGCGGAACTCCGAAAGGTCACGAAACTTTGCGGCCGCCTGGCACTTCTCGGTGCAGTAGTCGTGGCTTTTCGTTTCGGTGTGCGGGTCGTTGTACTTGTCGATCAATTTGAAAACGGTGCCGCACTCCTTGCACGGTCTGTTCTCGAAGCGACCCAGCAGGTAGCTGTCGTTCTCGTCGATCGGCTGGATGTGCAGCAAATACTCGTGCGCGTTCATGTCCTTGCGCAGCACACGCGATGGGAACTGGCGTTCGTACTGTTCCTCGACCACTGCCTTAGCCGCCTTTCGGTCCGGCGCCTCGACCATTCCGCTGAACACTGGTGGCCAGGCCCACTCAGCCTCGCCGTATGCGCTTTTTGCCGGGCGGCGTCCCTTGATCTGGTAGTAGAACTTCGCCATGGCGTTCTCCATGCATGCGCCGCCCTCCGTGGCCGGATGCGGCATGGTGGAAATTCAGTTAGGGGTGGGGTATTAAGGGCGACCGGCATGGGCCGGACACACGAGAGAATTTCATTGATGACCAACCGCGAGTATTACGATAAGTGCCGTGCCTTCTCTGACGAGGTCGGCAAGAATTCGAGAGCAGCAAAAGAGCTTCTTGAAAACGACCCAGAACTTTCCGCCGAAGGCGCGTTCGAGGAGTATTGGAAGTTTTACAACGCGGCGACCACAGCATCGCTTGCCTGGGTGGACTTCTGCACCAACAACAAACCGTCAGCCAGGTAATTGGTTTCGATAGACATCGTCACCAGGCTCGCGCTTAAGCTCGGCCAAGCTGGCCTCCTCAAACTGACGCGCTAGTTTTGGCGAGATGTAAAAAGCTGGCGCGTCAGGTCGCTCAAGTCGACGCGCCCGCTCTTCTGGCTCTTGGGCAATCCACGATAGAGCCAGGTCCTGCCACAGCTCCTGCACCTGGTCGTAACCGTGGCGCTCGATCTCTGCAGCCATGGCCGACTTGATCCCGGCTGGCATGTTGAAGAACACCTTCTCGATACCCAGCTTCTCGGCCTTCTTCTTCTCGCGGTCGCGATAGTCCGCTGAGTGCTTCGCGGCTGCGGTCTTCTCCTCGGCCATGGCCGGTACCTCCCAGGCCGCTGGGCGGCAGATTGATGTGCTGCTGGCGCCGGCCGTGCCGGACGCGCGCGGTGATGCGTTTCATGCTCTGCGTTTCGCTCGTTTTTCTGCGGTAGTGGGGAAGTCGATCCCGAAATCCCGAAGAATCCGGCCGAGCTGCTTGTAGGAGATCTCCAAGGTTCGGACCACGTCCGCCCTGGTCATCCCCACATTGCGACAGGCAATGATCCGTTCAGCCTTTTCCCTGTCTTCGACTGGGTCGCTGAACTTCTTGCCCAGGTTGTTCATGCCGTAATTCGGGTCGCGTTGAAACTTGAAGTTGCCTTGTTTGGCAGCCCGGACGAGAGTCGATTGGGCGTGGCCGGTGTGGGCCATGGCCTCTTTGTAGGTCATGGTCTTTGCCAGCTCGCGAATTTCCGCGATGCGTTTCTGGCGCGCCGTTTCCCTTTTACCGATCGGCTCAGCAATGAAGTTGGTTCCCGCTCTAGTTTCTGGCTCACGGCGTGGCCGGGGCGGCACGTATCCAGCACCTGGCAGCGTTTGAACCGATCCTCCATTGCCGAAGAAGCTCTCGATGCTCGCATTGAGCTGGGTCAGCACTGCTGCGCGCTGGTCTTGGGTCGGTGCTTCGCTCACTGCAGGCCACCTCGCTTACTCGCCGCACCGGCCTCCATCGCATCCACGAACCGCAGCGCGGCCCGGTAGCTGAAGGCAAAGCCCTGGACCGCGCCGGTGGCGATCTCGACCACATCCCAAGTGCCAGCCTTGCCGGAAGCCTGGTAGCGCGGAGCTGGCTGGCCGACCTTGGCGTGCGCCTCGGCCCTCACTGACTTGCTGCGCTCGAGCAGGGCCGCGAGCACGGCAATCTTCTGCTCGAAAGCAGGGTGCATTGCTGTCTGCATGGGGGGATCCTCGGTAGGGTCAGGCTTGGTATTCGAAGGCCTCGGCCTTGCGAACGATTCGAACTTGGGCGGTGCGGCGCTCAGGGGCGCGGCGGTCGCGCCGCATCGGGTCGCCGTCGTCGATCACTGCATGCATGGCGATGAGGCTGGCGAGCATGATGCAGAGCGGGCTGATGATCTGTTGGCGCATGGCCTTGGTGACCGCCTCTATGCGGCGGCCGGCTTCCAGCTTGAAAAGGGCATTCTCGATGCGGTTGGCAACGGTGCCTGGGCTGACCGCCATTTGGCGGGCGATTTCTTTGGTGGTGAGGCCTTGAGCCACCCACAACAGTGCTTCGAGCTCACGGGGAGCCAGTGCCTTACCGAGCTGGCCAATCCATGAGCCGCAAGTGATCGTTTCCATGAAGTGTCCTCGGTGGGCTGCATTGGTCGTGACACTCGCTGCCGTGAACCTCCCGGATCAAGGGAGGGCGAGCGCCACGACCGATGCAGCCTGGTGATGGGGAACCAGGTAGATCGGGCAGTTTTCGTCAGGCTGACGCGGTGCTACTGCTGGGTGCGCAGTTCATTGCGGGGCACCCATCCGCTGCTGGTCTTTACCATGCAGCCGACGAATGCGGCGTAGCGGGTGTCGCGCTCGGTCTGATGGCCGTACCAGGCGCAGGTCCCATAGTCGATTCCGCGCATGACCAGCCACGCAACGGCGACGGTCATGATCGCGAACGATCCGATTCGGATCACAGATAGTCCTTCAGGCTGAGGCCCATCAGCTTCGCCGACTTCTCAAGGACGGCCATTTCCTTGTCGTCGATGTCGCCCGAGGCTTCGGCGATGGTCAGCATGACGTTGATAACGATGGCCGCTTCCTCGGGCGAGTGGGCCAGGTCCTTCAGTTCCTTCTCGGCGTTCATGCGCAGGATGCGATGGCCGCCGTCGTGGAAGTCCTTCTCGGCGCGGTCCATGGTGTTGGACAGCTCCGGCCCGAAGCCTTTGAGCTGAGGCGTGTTGGCGATCAGCTTCTCGGTCTTCTTGATCTCGTCCTCGCCGATCTCGCCGTCGGCGGCTGCGACGTAGAAGGCGCCGTAGACGATCGCCTGCATCAGGTCGCGGTTCTGAACCACCTGCATCGCAGCGCGGGCTTCACGACCTTTCTTGCCGAACAGTTTTCCAAGCATGGGGTGTTGCTCCGTGGGGTTGATTTCCCGTCTGGCCCTGTCGCCAAGGCCAGCCAGTGAAATCGGTGTTGCTCAGCAAACCTGCGGGCCGACATGTCGAGCGAGGAAGCTTGCTGTGTTGCGTACTGTCCACCAGGGCTCAACGGCCGGATTCACTCGGCGCCTGGTGGCTCATCTGCTGGTTGTTAAAGAGCGGTGTTTCATCGAGCGCTATGCGTTTCGATGGATGAACTATACGAATCCTCATAATTCCAGTCAATACGATTCCGCATAAATTTATGCAAGGCACAAAAAAGCCCGCATAGGCGGGCGTGCTTTGAAGCCAGCGAGAGGTCAGACCATGAATATCGACTTAGGCATTTTGCCGTCGACCACCGTTCCTACGATTTCCCAGGCGTCATCAATCGGCTTCATGGGATAGGCGGGATTCAGAGGTTTGAGGAAGAGCTCCCCCGCATCCCTGACTAGCTGTTTGAACGTGGCTTCATTGGTGTCAATCATACGGGCTACCACGAATTGACCTGGTCGGGGCTCAATGTCAGGAGCCACAAGGATCAAGAAGCCCTCCGGAAAGGAATGCCCGCTGGCGCTGGTCATAGAGCTGCCAACCACCCGCAACCAAAATGCATCCTCGCCCGCCCACACGTCGGACGTATGCCTAGGGCACGCGGAAATATTGCCCACTTCACCAGCCTCTCTTGCGTTTCCAGCCTGCACCCAGCTGATCTCTGGATAGGCAAACGATCTATTGGGTTGCAGTGCAGCAGTGATGTTGGACTCGTCAGGGGTGTTGGTGCCGAACATCAGCCAATCAGGGGACACGCTGAGGGCTTTCCCAAGCCCCTCGATCGTCCCGCGGCGCGGGCTTGAGCTTTCGCCCGAAAGGATTCGGTTGATCGTGGGCTGAGGAACCTTGGACTGCCTGCTTAGCTCGCTTTCGCTGAGGTTCAGCTCTTTCATTTTGGTCCGAAGCCGGTCGGCAACGCTCATAACCATTCCCAATATGCGTAGACGTATGTAGGTAATTCTATTGCATAGATCTATGCTTGTTCGTATGATCACTCATGCAGAAACTCATAGGAAATTCCCATGACAGTTCAAGAGATGTTGAGCCGTTTGTTCCAGCTTGGGCTGTCGCAGGCGGACGTGGCCAAGCGTTGCCGCACTACTCAACCCACTATTTCTCGCGCTTCGAACGGCGCCGCAGTTCGGTACGAGCTGGGCAAGGCGATCGAAAAACTACTGGAGCAGCGCGAGCAGGAAGTCGAGGCCGAGAACCGAGCGGCCTGAGATACAGACTCTTTGCAAGTGAGTGAATTATCAGCGGTCTGGCATTGCGCCAGTAGATGACCAAAACACCTGCGAATTCATCCAGTACCCAAATCGCAGACGAAAAAAAACCGCCTGGCAGGGCGGCTTTCTCTACAGCTTCATAACGGGTTTAAGCATGACAAACATCGTCCCACTTGACAAGTCCAGGGGGTTCACCCGGATGGACAACCAGCTCATGGATGGCCTGCTGGCTATCGATCTCCCTGCTCGGGAGATGAAGATTGTGCTGTACGTGGCCAAGGCCACCATCAACTTCGGTGCGGGCGCCCAGCGCATCCCGGCTACCGACATCGCGAAGGCGATTCACGCTCACCCTGACACCGTGTCGAAGGCCATTTCCAGCCTGTTGCGTCGGCGCGTACTGTTCCGCGAGGGCGGTGCCCGTGGCGACATCGGTGTGAATGACCCGAAAGACTGGGTCTATGTCATCGATCCGAATCAGACCAAAACAGCCGACTCGGCTAAAGTGGTCCGAATCGGCGAAGAGTCGAAACAGACCAAAACCGACGAGTCCCTTCTTTATTCTAAGAAAGAAACCCCCTATGTAAATCTTCCTTCGGAAGATATTACATGCCCCCCCAGAGGGTTGGTCGAGTCAGATCCCGAGCCGGAGGCGAAACCTGATCGCAAGACGCCATTCGGCCTCACCCAGCTGATGGCCGACAACCCGCATCAGGTCCCCAAGCAACTCCTGGTCGACTGGCTTGCTCTGCGCAAAGCCAAGCGCGCCGCTGTTTCCGAAACAGTCTGGGCGACCGTGAACGAAGAGTTGGCCAAGTGCGCCGAGGCCGGGATCACGGCGGTTACCGCTATCACCGAGGCCCTATCCGCCGGCTGGCAGGGATTCAAGGCCGATTGGGTGATCAACCGCGTGAACGACAACCGCCGCAAGGCTCCCCCTGCCAAATCTAACCACCACGGCTTCGCTGGCCGCGATTACACCGACGGCTTGATCCCTCGGGAGGATGGTTCCTATGCGTTCTGAGAAGGTTGTTCATTTGTCCAGCATGGCTACGCCGCAAACCACTTCGATGGCCATGTGCGAAGACCACGGTGAATATCTGGCCACCGTTACCCATGTCCTGAGCCGCACGTTTCGTTCGCCATGCCCGGAGTGCAAGCGGCTGCAAACGCAGAAAGAAACTGCGCTGGCGGTCGAGCGTCAGCGTCATGAGCTGGCCTGGAAACTTGGTGACGCTTTGATCCCGAAGCGGTTCAAGGACAAAACCTTCGCGGCCTACCAGGCCAACAACCCCGGTCAGATCAAGGCCAAGGCCCGATGCCATCTGTACGCCGAAGAGTTCGAGCAGAACCTGGAGGCTGGGCGTTGCATGATCCTGGTTGGCAACCCCGGCACTGGTAAAACCCACCTCGGTGTATCCATTGCCCAGGCAGTCATGGCTTCAACCGGCCACACGGCGGTGTACCGCACCCTTGGCGGCATCCTGCAGTCCATCCGTGCGACGTTCGACGGGAGTTCCGGCCAATCCGAGGGCAGCATTCTCGATGGTCTGATCAAGCCCACGCTTCTGGTGCTGGATGAGGTTGGGGCGAGCAAAGAGACCCCAAGCGAATTCGAGCTGAGCCGCCTGTTTTCGATCATCAACGGCCGCTACGAGAAGATGCTGCCCACCATCGTGATCTCCAACTTGGGCGTCAAGGAACTGCCCGCGGCGATGGGTGAGCGCTCTGCCGATCGACTCCGCGAGGGTGGGGTGATCGTTCTGCCGTTCACCTGGGAGTCGCAGCGTGGCAAGGAGGATCTGTGAAGATGCGGCAGACCAAATTGACCAAAGCCGCGCGCGGCCGGGAGTGCCAGGTGCGCATTCCTGGAGTGTGCAACGGCAATCCCGAGACCACGGTCTTGGCGCACTACCGCCTGGCGGGCACCTGCGGCGTGGGCATCAAGCCGAACGACCTGCAAGGCGCCTGGTCTTGCAGCGCCTGTCATGACGCCGTCGATTCGCGCAGTAAAACCACGTTCAGTCACGAAGAGCTGCGGCTCATGCACCTGGAAGGCGTGGTGCGAACGCTCGACATCCTCGTGAGCGAAGGGAAGGTGGCCGCATGACCAGTCCAGCCATGATGTTCAGCGGTATCCCGATCTATGTCAGCGAGTGCCTGCCCAAGGCGAAGACCGTTCGCTGGCAGACAGAGCGGAAGTGGTGCCACTGGAAGAACGCTCCGGCCCTTCGTTACCGCCAGCGTGCGAAGGAAGTCCACTGCGACACGATGATCATGCTCGGAGGCCGGGCGTTCGTCTCGCCTGAAGGCCTCGCAAAGATCCAGGGCCAGCTTGGGAAGGCAGCGCAGTGAAGCCCGCGATCATGAAGCCGGTGCAGCCCAAAAAGCCTAGAGCCAAACGCGTTGATCGCGAGGGGCAGGAGCAGGCCGCGCTGATGAAAGAGATCGAACTGCGCTATCCCGATGTGTTCGCGCACCTGCATCACACCCCGAACGGTGGGCTCCGGAGCAAGGCCGAGGCTGGCCGGCTCAAGGCTCAAGGTACCAAGGCCGGCATCCCTGACCTGCAGCTGACCATGGCGCGCGGCGGGTACTTCGGGCTGTTCATTGAATTCAAGGCCACGGTGAAGCCTGCGCCGGTGTCGCTAGAGCAGCTGGCCTGCATTGGCCGCCTGAACGAGCAAGGCTACCTGGCCGTTGTGTGCCGGGGGCATTTCGACGCCATGGAGTGCCTCAGGGCGTACATGGCCCTACCCAAAACGGAGGTCGCAGCATGACCAATACCGCCGCTGTGAAAATCAGCGATGCAGAAATTCGCCGGCAGGCCGCCGGCCAGGTGCGTGACCTGCGCGCCCTGGGCAACCACGGTCTGTACTTCCGGTTTCACCGTTCCCGAGAGCGCGGGTCTTGGTACCTGATTCACAAGGGCAAGTGGAACCTGATCGGCTCATACCCTGAGCTGAGCGCTGCCAGGGTGGCCGCGGCGCTGCCGGATATCCGCCTGCGCCTGGAAGCGGGCGAGGGGTCTAGCCTGTCCAGCTGGGTGCTGACCGGCGAGTTGCTGGCCTGGTTCGCTGAGCGCATGTCCCGCGACCGCAACCTGTCGGCCAAGCGCAAGAGCACGGCTGCATCGGCGATCAAGCAGCACCTGGTGCCGCGCCTCGGCCAGATCCCGCTGGCCCAGGTCGACAAGGCACTGCTCGACCGCGAGCTGATGTGGCCACTGCAAGAGTTGCTGTCGATCGACTATGTGCGGTTGGTTTTCCAGCTGCTGGCCCTGGCCTTCCGCCAGGCTTTCAAGCTGGGCCTGATCAGCTCCAACCCCATGGCCGGCATCCGCTTCGGCGACTTCTCCAAGGCCAAGGTTACGGTCAAGCCGTCTCGGCTCCGTGGTGTGCACCTTGAAGACCTGATGGCGCGCATGAAGAGCACCCTGACCCACAACCCGCAGCATGGCCTGCTGGCCCTGATGATGCTGTGCCACGGAACCCGGTTGGGCGAAACCCGCATGGCCCGCTGGAGCCATATCAGCCTGGCCGAACGGGAGTGGTTCATTCCTGCCGAGCACACCAAAACCGGTGTACAGCACCGTCTGCCACTGACCGACCAGGTGCGCTTCCTGCTGATGGCCTATCGCGAGATCCAGATCAAAGAGGGCTACGAGGGCGAGTTCGTGTTCCCGGGCCGCAATGGCAAGCCCATGAGCGAGGCCAAGGCATCTGCCGTGTTCACCGTCATGGGCCAGGGCGAGTGGACCAGTCACGACCTGCGCAAGCTGGCCCGCACCGGCTGGGCGGATCTGGGCGTTGACCACCTGGTGGGTGAGCTGCTGATCAACCATGCCATGGGCCACAACGTGAAGGTGTACATCCAGTCCGACGTCATGGCCCGCAAGCGCGAAGCACTGGAGAAGTGGCACGCACACCTTGACCAGAAGGGTTTCGAGTCGGTTCACGGCTTGACCGGTGATAGATCAATGGATTCATGGATTCTCTCGAAGACCGCAGAGCGCGCGGGTTTCGACGGACTTCCGGTATCCACCATAAGCGAGGATTTGAAATGACCCAGAACCTTAAGCCGGGCGACCTCGCCCTGATCACCGGAGCCTTCAGCGTCACCGAGAACATCGGTCGTTCGGTGGAGCTGGTGGAGTTCGTTTCGCCGTTCGGCTCCGTGTTCCGCCAGGACGGTTACTTCGACGCGGATGCCCCTGGCCTTTGGATCGTCACCGGCGAAGACCTGGTGCGTAACGCCGAGGGCGGCAAGGTGATCAGCAACTTGGCCGGCTGTGACCCGCAGCACCTGCGCCCACTGCGCGGCGACGAGGCGCCGAAGCTTCACGCTGAGGAGATTTGTCACTTGTTCAAGGTGCCTGCATGAGGAAAAGCCACGGCCCAGCCTTCAAGAAGGCCGTGATCGAGCTGGACGAGTGCCCTTTGTGCCGTGGGAGAGCGGTCACCAAGGGCTTGTTTCACGAACTGCCATGCGACCACTGCCATGCCTCGGGCTTTGTGGCGGCCGCGACCGGCGAGGCTCTGGCCCTGGATGAACTGGTGACCCAGCTCAGCATGAGGCTTCGGGCAGCGCTCCGGCAGATCGAGCAGTTGAAGAACCCTCAGGCATCCGGGCCTGAGGCGACATATCAGGGAAGCAACCGGCGCGGCGCCGGCGGCACCAACCACACCGGGGATTGAGGGGGAAGGACATGAGCAACTTAGAGAAAACGGCCGAGTACCTGCTGGAGCACTGGGGCCGCTGGGTGGTGCTGGGATCAGGCGTGTCGTGCTGCGCATCGCGGGATAACACCATTCTCGATCCGATGATCACCGACGACGATGCCCTGTTCATCGATGGGCTGGTCGGGCGCCTGAACAAGCGCTACCCCGAATGCGGCCAGGTCATCATCAAGTACTACAGTTCCCGCGACACCGCGCTCCGGGATGTGGGCAAGAAGCTTGGCTTCGGCGAGGAGAAGACTCGGCAGCTGTGGAAGGCCGGCGTGGCCTGGGTCGATGGTGCGCTGGATATTCGTCGCGAGGCCGCTTGACATCCCCGGTCCTCGCCCGTATCTTTCATGTTACTTTGCGGTAGGTGCGCGAGAGCAAACTCGCCATCACCAGCAGCCTCCTTCAAGAGCCTCGGCATTCGCCGGGGCTTTTGCGTTTTCGGCTCCACCACGCCCATCGCTCCGAGCTGGGAGTGCTGTTGGGGCCGAACCTATTGCGCTCCCCAAAAGGGAGGAACCGAGATGCCAAACATGCCCGAGAAGGATCCTGGCCTGTGGGCCGCTGTGCTCACCTGGGTGATTGCCCATCAGCCCCAGCTTGGTGCCGCCGGCTTGTCCGTTGCGATCGCCGTCCTCCGGGTGGTGTATGGCGGCGGCACCCGTCGACAGATGTTCTTGGAGGGCGCCCTGTGCGGCCTCATCACCCTGGCCCTGGTGCCGCTACTTGAATGGATGGGCCTGCCACAGGGCATGGCCACCTTCGCCGGCGGGATGGTCGGCTTCATGGGAGTGGAGAAGCTGCGCGGCTACTCCGACCTGTTCCTGTCGCGTAAGGCCCAAGGCTGATGAGCTGCAGTGGATGCGCCGCACGGCGCGAATGGATCAATAAATGGATGAAGGTGGCCCGTGAACGAGCAAGTAATCTCTTTGCTCCAGCAGATTCTGGAGCAGCAGCAGAAGCAGGCCGGCCTGCTGGAGACGATCGCAAGCCAGAACCTAGCACTGATCGAAGCCCTGGCGGATGAAGGCGGTGCCGATCCTGATGCGCCACCGCAGACCTACCTGAGTGGCGCGCCATGCCGTTGAGACCTCAGCGGCCGTGCCGGGCCCAGGGCTGTCGTGCTCTGCACCGCAATGCCAACGGCTACTGCGATGGCCATGCAGAACTGGCTGCTGAGCAGGCCAAGGCCTGGGCGACCCGTAAGGGGTCGGGCCGTGGTGGTCGCCCCTGGCGCCGCAAGCGTGAACGAATCCTGAAGCGAGACCAGTACCTCTGCCGGTGCGATGACTGCGTCCAGCTTGGTCGCATCCGTGAGGCGCACGAGGTTGACCACATCGTGGCCCTGGCCCACGGCGGTACCGACGATGACGACAACCTTCGGGCGATCAACCGCGACTGCCACAAGGCGAAGACGCAGCGGGAGTCGAAAACGATCAAAAAATGATCGAAAACGGCTCAAATGAGACGAAATATCGTTGGCGGGGAGGGGGAGGGTCAAAAGTTCAGGCCTTTCCGCTCGGACACCGCGCCCTCAGCTTTTTTTCCACTTCCGCAAAATTCAGGTTTTCAAAATGGCCCGACCGCGCAAGCCGACCAACGTGCTTGAGCTGACCGGTGCGTTCAAGAAAGACCCACAGCGACGCCGCGAGGATGCTGAACCGGTGGGTGAGCTGACCGCACCGCCGGCTCACATCAACGGAGCAGTGCTCCACGCCTGGAAGGAGATCGCGAAGTACGCCCCCCGGGACGTGCTCACCAACTCCGACCGACTCAGCCTGGAACTGGCCGCCAACCTGCTGGCTCAGTTCCGCAACGCCCCCCTCGATTTCCCCGCCGCCAAACTGGTGCGGCTGGAAACCATGCTCGGCAAGTTCGGCATGACGCCGGCCGACCGATCCAAAGTCGGAGGGGGTAAGTCAGAAAAGCCGAAGGGCAATGCATTCGCGGAGCTGTGATGGCAAAGACGAAATTCCCGCTGATGAAGGCGGCTGAGAAGTACGCCAAGGATGTCGTCGCTGGGAAAATCCTCGTTTGCAAATGGATCATGCTGCTGGCCCAGCGTCACCTCGACGACCTGGCCGCGTCCAAGCGAAAGGACTTCCCGTACAAATTCGATCCGGCCAAGGCGGAAAAGGTCGCCAAGTTCCTTCAGCTGCTGCCGCACACCAAGGGCAAATGGGGTGGCAAGAAGCAGTTGATAAAGCTGGAGCCCTGGCAGCTTTTCTCGGTATGCGTACCGTTCGGCTGGGTCCGCAAGAAGGATGGCACCCGGCGTTACCGCACGATCCTGGTGTTCGTTCCCAGGAAGAACGGCAAGTCCATCATCGGTGGTGGCGTCGGCCTGTACATGTTCGTTGCCGACGGAGAGTTCGGCGCCGAGGTCTACTCGGGCGCTACTACCGAGAAGCAGGCGTGGGAGGTGTTTAGGCCGGCGAAACTGATGGTCGAGCGGACTGATGATCTGCGGGAGCACTACGGCGTCGACGTGAATGCCTCCAACATGGTTGTCCTCGCCGACGGCTCGCGCTTCGAACCAGTCATTGGCAAACCTGGGGATGGTTCGTCGCCGTCGTGCTCGGTGGTGGACGAATACCACGAACACCAAGATTCGACGCTATACGACACCATGGAAACAGGCATGGGCGCTCGCGAGCAGCCCATCATGCTGGTGATCACCACCGCAGGCTCAAGCATCGGCGGCCCCTGCCACCAGTTGATCCGCGACTCGGAGCGGATGCTGGAAGGCGTCATTGAGCGTCCGGATCTCTGGCCCGCGCTATACACCATCGACCAGGGCGACGACTGGACCAGCGAACTGGCGCTGCGCAAGGCGAATCCGAACTTCGGGATTTCGGTCGGCGAGGACTTCCTGCTGGCCCGCCAGCGTGACGCGATGCAGTCGGCAACAAAACAGGCCACCTTCCGCACGAAGCACCTGAACGAGTGGGTTGGCGCCAAGAATGCCTGGCTCAACATGCTGCGCTGGAAAGAGGCTCCGGCCAGGAAGAGTCTTGCGGACCTGGAGGGGCGCCCGTGCTACGGCAGCCTCGACCTGGCTAGCAAGATCGACATCGCGGCGAACCTGCTGATCTTCCCGCCTCATGGCGACGATCCGTACTGGCACATCCATGCCAGGTACTACCTGCCAGAGGCGCGTGTGCTTGAGGAACTGGACAGCAACACCGCGCGGTACCGCGAGTTCGATGCACTCGGGTTGCTGACCCTGACCGACGGCGAGGTCACCGACTTCGAAGTCATCAAGGAGGACATGCGCGAGTTTGCCGGCCGGTTCGACATTCGAGCCTATGCCTACGACCCATGGCAGGCCACGCAGCTTGCCCAGGAGATGGATGCCGAGGGACTGCCGATGGTTGAGCTGCGCCAGACGGTGCAAAACCTGAGCGAGCCCATGAAAGAGGTAGAAGCTCTGGTCCTGCAGCGAAAGCTGGCCCACGGCGATTGCCCCGTACTGACCTGGATGGCTTCGAACGTCGTGGCGAAGCTGGACGTGAAGGACAACATCTACCCCAACAAGGAACGCCCGGAGAACAAGATCGACGGCATGGTGAGCTTGATCACCGGCTGCGCCGTGGCCATCAAGCTCGGCATCGACGACTCCGGCCACTTCGATGACTTTCTTGCCAGCCCGATCGTGGTTGGCTAACGGAACAACCTATGAAAACTGGCCTGATCATCTTTCTGGTGCTTGCCGCCGGCGGCTTGCTGCTGGGCGTTGCTGGCGTATACGTGCTGGCCGGCCTGGGTTACGCGCTGCTGGCCGCTGCCGGTTCGCTACTGGTCGCTGCGGGCTTCATTCGCAAGGGGTTGATCGGTGGCTAAATCACTCACGCAAATCCTCGGCCAGGCCCTGGTGAAATCGGCCGAGCCGGGAGTGGCATCGAGCCTGGCGGGCTGGGCTGGCCGCAAGATCGGCCTCACCGACTCCGCGTTCTGGAACACCTACTACGGCACCGACTCGGCATCTGGGAAGGTGGTCAGCCAGCAAACGGCGCTTCAGCTCTCGACGGTGTGGGCATGCGTGCGCTTGATCGCCGAAACCATCGCGACGCTGCCGATCGCCTTGTACGAGGACAAGAACGGCGCGCCGGTGGTGGCCAGCTCCCACCCGGTCAACTCCGTTATCAGTCAGCAGCCAAACGCTGACCAGACCCCGGTGGAGTTCTGGGAGAACGTCATGGCCAGCCTGCTGCTGCAGGGAAACGCATTCTGCGAGCCTCACCTGAGCGGCCGAACTCTGACGAGCCTGGAGTTCCTGCTGCCGCAGAACATGTCACCACCGCGCCGCCTGGCGGACGGCTCCATCGAGTACCGCTATACCGACAACTTCGGCAAGCCTCACACGCTGACCGAGGATCAGATGGTTCACGTTCGAGCCTTCGGGGTGGACCCGCTTTGCGGCCTGTCGCCGCTAGCCTACGGACGGCAGGTGCTGGGCTCGGCCATGGCCGCTGATGAGTCGGCAGCCAAGATGTTTGCCAACGGCATGAAGCTGGGTGGAGTGCTGTCCACTGACCAGATCCTCAAGCCGGACCAGCGGAAGGACATCCGCGAGGACATGATCAAGCAGTTCTCCGGCGCGACGAACCACGGCAAGACCATGGTTCTAGAGGCGGGCATGAAGTACCAGCAGGTATCCATGACGCCCGAAGACGCCCAGATGTTGCAGACCAGGGCGTTCAACGTGGAGGAAATTTGCCGCTGGTTCCGGGTGCCGCCGTGGATGGTCGGGCACACGCAGAACTCCACTAGCTGGGGCACCGGCATGGAGCAGCAGATGATCGGCTTCCTGTCCTTCACGCTGCTGCCCTGGATCAAGCGCATCGAGATGTGCGCCAACCGGCGCCTGCTGCGCCCTGATGAGCGCCGTCGCTTCTACGTGAAGTTCAACCCTGAAGGTCTGCTGCGCATGGACAGCGCGGCGCGGGCAGCTTTCTACAGCTCGATGACGCAGAACGGGATCTACACCCGGGACGACTGCCGGCGCAAAGAGAACCTGCCCCCGCAGGGCGGCAACGCCGCGAAGCTCACAGTGCAATCCAACATGCTGCCGATCGACAAGCTGGGCCAAGACCCCGGTGGCGCCAACCAGGCCAAGGCAGCGTTGCTCGACTGGCTCAACGACCAGCCAAGAGGTAAATCTGAATGAAAACCGCACCCACCAGCTGGTGGTCTGGGCCCGGCGTTAAGGCGGGACACAAGGATCGAGCAGCGGCAGTCAAGTACCGCTCTTTCGACTATGACGTGAAGGCTGTCGGTGACGACGGCCTTTTTTCTGGCTACGGATCAGTGTTCGGCGTGGTCGACAGCTACAACGAGGTGGTCGCGCCTGGCGCCTTCCTCGAGTCTATCGAGGACGCCAAGGCCAAGTCTCGGACCTTCCCTGTGCTCTGGCAGCACCGTACCGGTGAGCCGATCGGCAGCTGGGACATCAGCAGCTTGAAGGAAGACGAGCGAGGGCTGTTCGGCGCCGGCGAGCTCTGGCTGGAGGACGCGCCCTATGCACGTATCGCGTATCGCGGCATGCAGACGCGCTCCATCACCGGCCTGTCGATTGGCTACTACGTCCGCGAATCGAGCTTCGACGAGAAGACCCGCATTCGCACCCTGACCAAGCTGGACCTGATCGAGATCTCCATTGTCACCGTGCCGGCCAACGACGAGGCGCGAACCGACACCATCAAGTCGAAGCTGGCCCATGGCGGCCTGCCTTCGATGCCTGAATTTGAGCTGCTCCTGCGCGAGGCAGGCTTCTCGAAAACTCAGTCCGCGGTGATTGCCAACCGTGGCCTGCAGCACCTGCTCCGGAGCGAGTCCGAGGGCGACCTGGCAGCAATCGAAATCGTCGAGGCGTTGAAGTCGCGCCCGGCACTTTCTCTCCCATCGTTTTGAGGATTCATCATGCATAACGCCATGAGCAACCAGGCTCGCTCTGAACAACGCCAGTTCCAGCGCAAGGAGCACGCCGACGACAAGATCCAGCTGAAGGCGGTCAACGACCTCCTCGACGAGCGCGATCAGGAGATCAAGGCCTTCGCCAGCAAGGCGGCCGCCGAGATCAAGGAACACGGCACCATCCTGGAAGAGACCAAGACCGTGCTCGACGGCCTGGTGAAGGATGGCCTGGGCCTGCAAGATCGCCTGCAGGAAATCGAGCAGAAGATGGCCCGCCGCTTCGCGGCAAACGATCCTGTCGACGTGAAGTCGGTGGGCGAGGAGCTGTCCGAAACCGAAGAGTTCAAGGCTCTGCAAACCCGTGGCCGCGGCATCGCGCGTATCGGCCGCAAGGCTGTGACCAACATCACCAGCGCCACCACTGGCACCGGCGGCGTGGGCGTTGCCATCCAGCCGACCCGCCTGCCAGGGATCATCACTGAGCCGGAACGCCAGTTCACCATCCGTGACCTGATCATGCCGGGGCGCACGTCGTCCAACGCCATCGAGTATGTGCGCGAGAGCGGCTTCCAAAACATGGCCGCCGCTCAGGCCGGCGAGGGCGCACTGAAGGCCCAGTCGGACCTGTCCTTCGAGCTCAAGACCACGCCGGTTCGCACCATCGCCCACTGGTTCAAGGCCTCCAAGCAGGTGCTGTCGGACATTCCGCTGCTGCAGAGCTACATCAACGGCCGCGCCATCTACGGCCTGAAGTACAAGGAAGAAGAGCAGATCCTGGCGGGCGACGGCACTGGTCAGAACCTGCTTGGCCTGATCCCACAGGCGACCGCGTTCAACAACGCCCTGCGCAAAACCGGCGATACCAAGATCGACACCCTGCGCCGCGCCATCCTGCAGGTTCGCGTCGCCGAGTACCGCGCCTCGGCCATCGCGCTCAACCCGGTCGACTGGGCCGACATCGAGCTCACCAAGGACGCCAACGGCTCCTACATCTGGGTGAACGTGCAGGAAGGCGGCGTACAGCGCCTCTGGAAACTGCCGGTGGTGGACAGCAATGCCGTTCCGGAAGGCGAGTTCCTGGTCGGCGCGATGAACATTGCTGCCCAGGTGTTCGACCGCGAGGAAGCGGCTGTCGAGGTCTCCACCGAAGACGGCGACAACTTCCGCACCAACATGGTCACCATTCGCGCCGAGGAGCGTCTGGCGCTGGCGGTGTACCGCGAAGAGTCGTTCGTTCACGGCGAATTCGACGCCCCGTAACCATCACCGGAGCGCGCCTCGGCAACGGGGCGCGGCAGGCCATGCCAGAAGTCAGTGTCAAGACCATCAAGGGTTTCAACAACGACGGTGTTTACGCGAAGCGCGGCTCGACCATCACGGTGGACGAGCAGCGCGCCCGCGACCTGTTTCGCAACGGCCTCATCGAGGAGTACGACTTGAAGAAAGCCCAAGAGCCGGAAAACAAGAAGGCCCCGGAGCCTGCCAACAAGGCCGCTAAGCCGCCGGCATCGAAGCAGTCGAAGGAGTAAACCATGCCCGTGATCTCCATCGATCTGGCCATGCATCACCTGCTGGCAGAGCCAGAAGACCAGGTGCTCGTCGAGGCGCAGCTTGGTGCAGCGGAAGATGCGGCGATGAGTTTCCTCAATCGCCGCTTCTACCTGGATCAGGTGGCCCTCGACCAGGCCCGCGCCGGCGTGCCGGCTTCCATGCAGCAAGCCAGGGAGGCGAACGCGGCGGCGGTTGCTGCTGCGGAAGCCGAGCAGGATCACACCCTGCGTTGCCGCCTGCTCGAGCACGCCCGCCAGGCTCTGGCCGACGCCTACGATCAGGCCGACGCCATCGCCTACGGCATGGTGCTCAACCCTGCGATTCAGGCGGCCTGTCTGCTCAAGCTGGGCCATCTGTTCGCCAACCGTGAGGAAGTGGTCACTGGGACGACCGCTGTCGAGCTGCCTCTGGCGTCCCAGCACCTGCTGATGCCGTACCGCATCCGGATGGGTGTGTGATGCAGGCCGGCAGGCTCCGGCACCGCATCGACATCGAGGAAATGACCACTCCCAGAGATCCGGTGACCGGTGAGTACGGCGAACCCCAGTGGGTGGCCCGCTGGCCTAAGTGTCCGGCGCGTGTCGAGCCGCTATCGGCCCGCGATTTGGTGGCCGCTCAGGCCGCCCAGTCTGAGGCGACTGCGAGAATGGTGATCCGGTACCGGGCCGGCGTGCTGCCCACCATGCGCATCGTTTACCGCAACGAGGCTTACAGCATCGAGGGGCCGCCGCTGGCTGACCCCAACTCCGGTCTGGAGTACCTGACGATCCTGGTTTCAAAAGGGGTGAAGGATGGCCGATGAGATCTCCGTGCGCCTGCAGGGGCTGAAGGCTGCCACTGACAAGATGGTCGGCCTGGCGCCCAAGCTGCGGCGAAGCGGCCTGCGCAAGGCTGCCCGGCAGGCCATGAACATCGTCAGGGACGACGCCAAGGCGCGGGCGCGGGCGCTCGACGATCCGGAAACCGCCGAGAAGGTGTGGAAAAACATCATCACCCAGGAATCTGCCCGCCAGGGGCGGCGCGAAGGCGGCGTGGTGATGAAGGTCGGTGTTCGCGGTGGCGCCAGTTCCAACCAACACAGCCAGGACGCCAGCGGCAACCCCGGCGGCGACACCCGCCACTGGCGCTACCTGGAATTCGGCACCAAGCACAACCCGCCGGCCCCGTTCATGCGGCCGGCGTTCTCCACGAACGTCAACGCCGTGACCGAGCGCTTCGTGCAGGTGTTCGGGCAGGAAATCGACGCAGCACTGTGAGGAACCCATGGAGGCGCCAATTTTCGCCGTTTGCTCGGCAGACCCCGGGGTGGCCGCGCTCATCGGCTCAGGCATCGATTGCCGCCTGTATTCCTTCGGGGAAGGCCCGGAAAAACCGCTCAAGCCATATGTCGTCTGGAGCGTGATTTCCGGCAGCCCTGAGAACTACCTGGCCGGCAGGCCTGACGCCGACGGCTTCACCCTGCAGTTGGACGTGTATGCCGCAACCGGCGCGCCGGTGCTGGCCGTCACCAAGGCGCTGTGTGCAGCGATCGAGCCGCGCGCCTATGTCGTCCGCTGGGGAGCCACTGACCGCGACCCGGATACAAAGGACTTCCACCGAAGTTTCGACGTGGACTGGATAGTCCCCCGATGAACCAACCGAGCCCGCCCAGTGCGGGCTTTCTTTTACCCGACAGGAGACCACCATGTCGATTTTGACCCAAGGCACCCAGGTCTTTGCCCTGGTACCGCCTGCCACTGGTACCGGCCCGATGACCGTGATGGAGGTGGAGTGCGCCACCGCCTTCAACCCCGGCGGCTCCCCCAAAGAGCAGATCGAGGATACCTGCCTCAGCTCCGACGAACGCACCTACAAGCCGGGGCTTCGTACTCCGGGCCAGGCTTCGTTGACCATCAACGCTGATCCGAAAAGCCCGAGCCATGTCCGGCTGCATCAGCTGTCCGAGGCAAATGGTGACACCACCTTGAAATGGGCAGTGGGCTGGTCCGACGGCCCGCGGGATGCTGAAGGTAAGCCGACCGCGCTGCCGACAGTAAACGCAGACGGCGATGACTTCGAGTTGCCAGCGAGTCGAACCTGGTTCTTGTTCCAGGGCTATGTCGCTGACTTCCCCTTCGACTTCGCCGCCAACACCGTGGTCAGCACCGCGGTTTCCATCCAGCGCTCGGGCGGCTCCGCCTGGGTACCGAAAACCGCTTAAGGGGTAACCATGGATCTCGCGCAACTGAAGAAGAAAGGGGGCGTCATCGCCGACGCCCTGGTGCCGAAGGAAGTCGAGTGGAAGCACGCCGACAAGAACGGCAAGCCCATCACCGACAAGTTCACCGTGCACGTGCGCCGGCACGCCTTCGGCGTCATGGAGGCAATGTTCGCCGGCGGCGAGGCCGAGCGCTTCAAGAACGCCCGCTACCTGGCCGCCTCGATCATGCTGGGCAAGGACGGCACCGAGGAGCTGCCGTTCGATGATGCCGTCAACCTCGACTCGGCCCTGGGCATCGTCCTGCTCAATGCCGTCAACGAAGTGAACAACCCTCCAGCAAAGAGCTGACCCCGGCCGACGAGCTGTGGCATGAGCTGGTGCTGAGCGGCATAGGTGGCGCGACGATCGCAGAGGCCAAGGCCACGCTGTCCTATGCGGAAGTGCTGGCCTGGGTCGCCTACCGGGATAAGCATGGATCGCTCAACCTGGTTCGCCGGGTCGAGCTTGCTGCCGGACTGATCGCGCTGCAGGTCAACCGAGGCAGCGGCGGCAGGGCTGACCTCTACGACTTCTTGCCACACCACATCCGGCCGGGTGCTGATCTAGAGCAGGCGATGAGGGAATGGGTGTGAATGCTGGCCTCCATGATGGTAGATTGCAGCCAAAACATGGAGGCTAAACATGGATCCGGCTATCGCCACCAGGGCAGAAATCCGAGACTACGTACGGATTAAAGGTGAGATCCTTCTGGAGTTTGCTCAAGAGGGCGGTAACGTTCATCAGAAGGCGCTCGACCAGCAGGACGAGGTGACCGACTTGATCGCACACCTTTCGGATGAAGAGAAAGTGCGCTTCCTCAACATCTACACGGAAGAGGTTAACGCCAGGGCATCCCAGCTGGAGCAGGACTCCAACAAACTCTTTGCCGATGCTGCAAAGATCGAAAACGACAAGAACCAAGTTGGCTCAACTATTGCTGGGATCCTCGTTGTCGTTACCGTGTTGTTGATCCTCTGGAAGCTATCTCAGTAAAAAAAACCAACATAGAAACCCGCTTCGGCGGGTTTTTTTTCGCCTGGAGGAAAGCATGGCGAGTCGCTCCCTGGGCACCCTGACCCTCGATCTAATTGCCAGGATTGGCGGATTTCAGCAGGGCATGGATCAAGCAGCGAGATCAACTCAGCGCAGCATGGCTCAGGTTGAGCAGCACGCTGACCGAGCGTCTGCGGCGGTCATGGCGTCTTTCAAGACTATTGCTGGAGCGGCGGCTGCATATCTGGGGGCCCAACAGGTAGTCGAGTACTCGCAGGCATGGGTCGGTGTCCAAAACCGTATCAAGCAGGTATCTGACACCTTCGAAGACTTCTCCAAGCAATCTCAGGCAGTTTTTTCGATCGCGCAGAACTCGCAGTCGTCGCTGGACGCAACTGCGGAGCTCTATCAACGAATCGCGGCGTCTTCTGGTCAGCTTGGCGCAAACCAGGAAAAGATAGCCCAGGTGACGCAGAACATCAGTAAAGCGATGTCTGCGAGCGGAATTTCTGCTGAAGCGGCCCAGGGCGCCTTGGTGCAACTGGGTCAGGCATTTGCATCCGGGGTACTCCGTGGGGAGGAGTTAAACTCCGTCCTTGAGCAGGCTCCTGGCCTGGCCCAGGCGATTGCCGACGGCCTTGGCGTTGCCCGTGAGTCGCTTCGCTCGATGGGGGAGGCTGGCAAGCTGACATCGAAGGAAGTGTTCGCTGCAATCCTCAACCAGACAAGGGCGATCGACGACTCGTTCGCACGTTCGCAGACCACCATCTCCGGTGCCTTCCAGGTGATGGAAAACAGTGCCATGAAGGTGATAGGCACGCTTGATGAGTCGCTGGGCGTTACCAAGACCTTTGTGAGTACGGTCCTCGAACTGTCCAAGGCCTGGGATACACATGGCATTGAAACCTACACACAACTGCTGAAAACCGGGCTTTATGTTGCCCTCGCGCGGGTTGCTACAGGTTTCGTTAATGCTACTGCTGCCAAAGTGGCTGATGTGCAGGCCACGAGGGAACAGACCTACATGGCCTCGGTTGCCGCTGCTGGCGAGCTCCGCAGGGCCGAGGCAGTTCGTATCGGGGCTGCTGCCGATGTAGAGGCCGCGGCGAGAGCTGTTGCCAGCGCTAAAGCCAGGGTCAGCGCCGACCGCCAGGTCCTGGTTTCGGATGTATCGAGGCTGCAGTCAGTTCAGGCGGCACTGGCTGCTGAGAAAGTTCTGGAAGCTCAGAGGCTTCAGGCGCAGATAACCGACGTTGGCCGTCAGCAGGCGGTGGCCAGGATGGCTGAGTTGCGCCTGGCTGAGGTTGCGATTACCAATCAGCTTGCGGCGGCAGAGGCGAAGCTGGCAGCGACAACGCTGGCAACATCCGCACAGGTCACTGCGGCGATAAATCAGCAAACGGTGGCCAAGGAAGCACTGGCCGTGGCGACCACGCAGGTTACCGTTGCCCAGACGGCATCGACTGTGGCTATGGGGGCATGGTTTTCGGCCGCTACAACAATGGGCGCTGCTCTCGTTACGCTGCGCACAGCTGGCGCAGCGGTATTGCGAATGGCCGCCGGATGGCCAGGCCTGATTCTGACCGTCGGCGCGCTGGCGCTGTCCTTCATCGACTTCGGCGACAAAGCCGAGGAGGGCGCCGGCAAGGCGGCAAACGCCTTCGAGGATGCCTCGACCCGCATCCGCCAGGCCTCAAGGTCGATGCTGCCGGAGAACCTGAGCACTCAGTCCTACGACCAGTTGCAGGATCGACTGAAGGGGCTCCAGGCCGAACTCAAGGAAACCGAAAAGCTGCAGGAGCGCTTCCAGAAGGGCGTCGACGACAAGAGCGATGTGCCGTTTGAAACGTCGCTCGACGCCTCGAAGGAGAAGGCTGATGCGCTCAAGCTGGCCATCCAGTCGGTGCAGAAGGAGCTGAATAGTTCCCGCCTGGCGTCTGACAAGGAGGGCAGCACCTACCTCAAGAACCTCGAAAAACAGGCAGTTGTCGCGGGCAAGCTGACCGAGGTCGAGAAGCTGCGGGCGCAGATCGCCGCCGGCGCAGTGAAGTTTTCGCCGGACGACGAGAAGAAGGCCCTGAACGCCGCGGCCGCGATCGACAAGGCAAACAAGGCCCTGAAGGAATCGAAGGCTGGAGATAAGGACAGCAAGGCGCTGAGCCGGCGCTTCGAGGAGATGGAGGAGGGGTATCAGCGGCAGATCGAGCTGATCAACACCTCAACCGACAAGCGCAAGAACGCCACCGAAGTGGAGAAGATGGCCTTCGAGGTCTCCACCGGCAAGCTGGAGGGTATCAACGCTCAGCAGCGCAAGCGCCTGGAAGGACTGGCGGCTGAGCTCGACGCGCTGAAGAAGCTGAAGCAGGCCGAGGAGGATGCCAAAAAGCTTGCCTCCTTCCGCTCCAGCGTGAACGAGGACTACCAGACCGCGAAAAGCGGGTTCGATCAGGAACTTGCTGGCGCCGGCCGCGGCGATGAGTACAAGGAACGCTTGAAAGAGCGCCTGGCGATCGAGGAAGACTTCAACCGCCAGCAGCGCGAGCTGGTGCTGCAGCGCAACAGCGGCGATATCAGCCAGGACCTGTACGACCAGGAAACCCAGGTGCTGAGTGATGCCCTTGCCGAGCGCCTGGAGCTGCAGAACGATTACTACAGCCGGCTCGACGAAGCGCAGAGCAACTGGATGGATGGTGTCACCAGTGCCTGGGAGAACTTCGCGGATGCCGCGACGAACTATTCGGCCATTGCTGCAGATGCGACTACCTCGGTTCTTGGCAGCGCTAGGAGCGAGCTCGGTTCGTTCTTGAGTGATGTGGCAACGGGGTCTGAGGATGCTGGTGATGCACTTATGGATATGGTCACCGGCTTCGCCAAGTCGATGATCGATACCCTGGCGGACATGGCCGCGCAGTGGCTGGTGTACCAGGCAGTGCAGTTGCTGGTCGGTAAGAGCACACAGTCGGTTGCAGCTATGGGCATGGTGGCCAACGCGCAGGCGACCTCGTTCCAGGCCCAGCTCGCTGCCTATGCGTCCACTGCCGCGATCCCTATCGTCGGTCCGGCCTTGGCGCCTGGTGCCGCGATGGCCGCAGCCATGGCCACGGCGCCGATGGTGGCCGGCGTAGCATCCACATCCCTCATGGGTATGGCTCACAACGGCCTCGACAACATTCCGCGAGAGGGCACCTGGCTGCTCGACGGCGGAGAGCGGGTGCTGAACCCGAACCAGAACCGCGACCTGACTCAGTACCTGCGCAACGCGAACGATGCTGGCGCAGGCTCGGGCGGCGGGGGTGGCGGTGTCACCATCAACGCCCCTGTCACTGTCCAGGCGCAGCCCGGCATGAGCGACGACGCCGCGCGCCGGCAGGGTGAAATGATGGCCAAGGGACTGGAGGAGCAGATGGAGCAGGCGATCTACAAGGCCACCCAGCAGGGCGGCATTCTCTGGAGGCGGTGATGGCGGAAACGTTCAGCTTCTGCACCCGGGTGGGTGCGACTGGCGAGATCAAGCAGCGGGTGTGGGAGAACGACTTCGGTGACGGTTACACCCAGGCCGGCGGTACCGGGATCAACACCAAGACCCAGGAGTGGTCGCACAAGGCGGTGGGCAGCCTTGACGCCGGCGAAGAACTGCGCCTGATGCGCGACTTCCTCGACCGGCACGAAGGCTACAAGTCCTTCCTCTGGACGCCGCCGGGCGGCACGCAGGGCCGGTACAAGGCCAACGGCTACAAGCTCGACCCGAAGGGCGCCGGGCTCTTCGAGATCAGCTTCACCATGAAGCAGACATTCACCCCCTACTGACCCCGCACTGCGGGGTTTTTCTTTTTGAGGCCCCATGACATTCGAATCCGATATCCAGAAGCTCGAGCCGGGCAACCAGATCCGGCTGTTCGAAGTGGACGCGACGCGCCTGGGCGGCAACATCATGCGCTTCCACGGCCACGCCCAAGAGGCCGACATCATCTGGCAGGGCCAGCTGTACTCGGCGATGCAGCTGGAAGCCAAGGGCTTCGACATCCGTGGCGACGGCCGGCCCGCCACGCCGACGCTGCAGCTGGTCAACGAAATCAACGGGGTGAGGGGCGCGGTCACCGCGCTGTGCCTGGCCCTGAAGGACCTGGTCGGCTCCAAGGTGAAGGTCATCGAAACCTTCCGGCACTTCCTCGATGCGGCCAACTTCCCCGATGGGAACCCGGAGGCGTCCAACCAGGCGCGGGAAAACCTCTGGTACATCGAGCAGAAGACCGATGAAGACCGCCAGCAGGTGACGTTCCAGCTGTCCAGCCCGCTGGATATGGGCGGCATCATGCTGCCGAGCCAGCAGATCACCAAGTTGTGCCGCTGGGCCTGCCGAGGGCAGTACCGCGGCGAGGCCTGCGCCTACACCGGCGCGGCCATGTACACCAAGCAGGACGAGCCCACCGACAACCCGGCGCTCGATCGCTGCCCGGGGCGCTGGAAGAGCTGCAAGCTCCGCGGCAACACCCGCCGCTTCGGCGGCTCCATGGGCGCGAGCCTGATCGCCAGTTCGAGGTAATCGATGCGCATCAACCAGACACTGCAGGCCGCGATCCGCGAGCATGCCGAACGCGAGTACCCGGCCGAAGCGTGCGGGGTGCTGATCAAGACCGACAAGGGCCGAAGTTACGTGCCTTGTCGCAACCTGGCGAAGACGCCGCGGGAGAACTTCCGCCTGCACCACGAGGATCTGGCGAACGCCGAAGACCAGGGCGAGCTGCTGGCGATCGTGCACAGCCACCCCGACGCCGCGCCCATGCCGAGCATGGCTGACCTGGTCAGCTGCGAGCTCCATGAAGTGCCGTGGGGCATCGTCGGCTGGCCCGGCGGCGATATGCAGTGGTTCAAGCCGTCCGGCTACCAGGCCCCGCTGCTGGGCCGCGAGTTCGCCCACGGCCTGCTCGACTGCTGGGGCGCCTGCCGCGACTGGTACGCCCGCGAGGCCGGCCTGGTGCTGCCCAACTTCGAGCGGGATGACCTGTGGTGGGAGCAGGAGGATGGGCCGAGCCTGTACGAGGCGAACTTCGCTGGCGCCGGCTTCTACCAGGTGGACGTGCCGCAGCGTGGCGACATGCTGGTATTCATGGTGCCGTCCCCGGGCCGGCCGTGCTTCCACCCGAACCACGCGGCCATCTACCTGGGCAGCCAGCCTGACCTGGTCAGCGAGCCGGCGACCAGCCTTGGCGGCAGCGGGCCCTTCATCTACCACCACATGGCCGGCCGGGCCTCGACTCGCGAGGTCTATGGCTGGTCGATGGCCAGCCGCTGCCGGCTGATCCTGCGGCACAAGGACTACCGCCCATGAAGCGCAAGGTGAAGCTGTATGGCGTGCTGCGCAAACACTTCGGGCGGGAATTCGACCTGGACGTGAGCAGCACGCGGGACGCCATCCACGCCCTGTGCAACATGGTCCCGGGCTTCGAGAAGTTCCTGGCCAACGGCGAGGAGCGCGGCCTGGTGTTCACCGTCTTCTCGGGCTCCCGCAACCTGACGGCCGATGACCTGGACCTGAAGGGCGCCGATGCCGGGGATATCCGTATCGCGCCGATCATCCAGGGCAGCAAGCAGGCGGGCCTGTTCACGACCATTCTCGGCGTGGTGCTGATCGTCGCTGGCTACTTCACGTTCGGCACCACCTCAGCCTACGGCGTCGCCATGATCGCCGGCGGCGCGGCCATGGCAGCCTCTGGCGTCGTGCAGATGCTGTCGCCAACACCCAAGACCGGCAGCCTGGACCGCAACGAGGATGGCAACAACCCCAGCTACGGCTTCGGCAGCGCCGTCACCACCATCGCCCAGGGCAACCCCTACCCGGTGCTGTACGGCGAGCGTGAGATAGGCGGCGCCGTCGAATCCGGGGGGATCTACACGCAAGACCGGCTGTGATTGCCGGCATCACCTGACCCGCTTCGGCGGGTTTTTTCGTTTCTGGAGAGTGGAATGGGTCAAGCACTGAAGCGCGCCCCCCGGCGCGGCGATGCAGACAAGCGGCGCCAGGTGGTCGGCAGCAAAGGCGGCAGCAGCAAACAGAAGCAGCCCAGCATCGCTTCCAACAGCGTGCCGTCGCTCGCCACGGTGCGCATGGTGTACCTGTGGAGTTGGGGGCCAATCATCGGCCCGGTGAACGACCTGCGGTCGGTGAAGTTGGACGGCACGCCAGTGATGGCCGAAGACGGCACCGTGAACTATCCGGGTGTGAAATGGCAGTTCCGCTCCGGCGAGCTGAACCAGGAGCGCATGACCGGCATCAGCGAGTCGAGCAACGAAATCGCGGTCGGCCAGCAGCTGCTCAGCACCACGCCCTACGTCTACACCATCACCAACTCGATGCTGGATGCCGTCCGCCTGCGCTTCTCGTGGCCGCAGCTGCAGTCCCAGGACTCCGGCGGCAACATCGATGGCGTGCGCATCGAGTATGCGGTTGACGTGTCCACCGACAACGGCCCGTATCAGCAGGTGCTGGCCTCCGAGGTCAATCGCAAGAACGTCACCAAGTACGAACGCTCGCACCGCATCGAGCTGCCGGCGGGCTCGCGCTGGGCGATCCGTGCACGCCGGATCACGCCGGAGGCAAATAGCTCGCTGGTGCAGGATGGGATGTACGTCGAGGCCATCGCCGAGGTGGTCGACAGCGATCAGGAGTACCCGCTGACCGCCGTCAGCTGCGTGGAGTACGACGCCGAGCAGTTCGGCGGTGATATCGCCAAGATCGCCGTGCTGATGCGCGGGCGGATCGTGCGGGTGCCGATGAACTACGACCCGGAGACCCGCACCTACGCCACCGGTGGCCCCGGCACCACGAATGGCGTGTGGGACGGCACCTACAAGGAGGCCTACACCAATAACCCGGCCTGGGTGTTCTACGACCTGGCCCTGCACCCATATTACGGCCTGGGCGACCGTATCGACGCGAGCATGGTCAATCGCTGGTCGCTCTACCGCATCGGGCAGTATTGCGACCAGATGGTGCCGGACGGGAAGGGTGGCGAGGAGCCTCGCTTCACCTGCAACCTGTACCTACAGAAGCAGGCCGAGGCCTGGGCGGTGCTGCAAGACCTGGCTGCCATCTTCCACGGCCTGGCTTTCTGGGACGGCAGCCAGATCACCGTCAACGCCGATATGCCACAGGACCCGGTGTACAACTACACCCTGTCGCAGATCCTCGACGACGGCGCGGTGAAGTACACGGGCAGCAAACTGCGCGAACGGCACAGCCAGGCCATGGTGTCGTTTGATGACCCGGATCGCGGTTACGACACCGACAAAGAGCCGGTCTTCGATGAAGATGCCATCGCTGAGTATGGCGTGCGCGAAATCTCCGTCGAAGCTGTCGGTTGCACCTCTCGAGGCCAGGCCCAGCGCGCCGGCCAGTGGGCGCTGATGACTGAGCAACTGCAACTACGCGGTGCCAGCTTCCGCGTCGGCCTGGATGGCTACATCCCGAAGCCCGGGAAGGTGATCACCCTTTCCGATCCAATGCTAGCGGGCCGCGCCAATGGTGGGCGTATTGCCGCCGTGGCTGGGCGCGTCGTGACAGTTGACCGTGACATTGATGTGCCAACTGGCGCACGCCTGCTGGTCAACTTGCCCAGTGGTAAGTCCGAGGCACGGCAGGTTCGCTCAGTGCTGGGCCGCCAGATCACCGTCATGGCGGATTTCAGCGAAGTGCCACAAGCCGAATGCGGCTGGGTGCTGGACTTCGACGACCTTAAGCTCATGCAGTTCTATGTCCGCAACGTCACGCGGCCAGAGTGGCATCAGTTCCAGCTCGAATGCATCCAGTATGAGCCGAGCAAGTTCGACGCCATTGACTACGGTACGGTGATCGATGACCGGCCAATCAGCGTGCTGCCACCAGGCGTTCAGGATGCACCGGCGCGGGTGCTGATCAGCAGCCATTCCGCCGTGGATCAGGGCATCGCTGTCACCACCATGACGATTTCATGGGATGCAGCCCCCGGAGCCGTGGCCTATGACGTTGAATGGCGCTGGGGCTCTCGCGACTGGGTGAAAGTGCCGAGAACCGGCGAACTGGCCGTCGATATCCGTGGCGTCTATGCAGGCCAGTACCTGGCCCGCGTGCGCGCGGTCAGCGCCATGGATGTTTCGTCGATACCGACCACGTCGGTGCTGACCAACGTGGAAGGCAAGACCACGCCGCCGCCAGCAGTGACGCACCTGACGACCACACCGCTGACCTTAGGAATATCTTTGAAATGGGGAATACCGTCGGGGGCCGAGGATACCCAGCGCACTGAGATCTGGTATGGCCCAACTAACAGCTTGGAGGCGGCTGCCAAGTTGGCCGATCTGGCTTTCCCTCAGACCGAGTACGTGATGCAGGGCTTGGCTGCGGGGGTATCGTTCTTCTTCTGGGCGCGACTCGTCGACCGGACAGGAAACATTGGCCCCTGGTACCCAGTCGGTAATGGCGTGCTGGGTCAATCAGGATCTGACGCCGGTCCTGTGCTGAGCTTGCTGGGAGGGCGTATCACTGAAAGCGAATTGGGTCAGGATATTCTGGAGCTAATTTCCCAGATCCCGGGCTTACAGGATCAGATCGACGCGCTCGGTGGGCTTCAGTCCTACGTCAAAGAGCAGCCGTACCAAAAGGGGCAGATGGTTGTTGGCGATGGACGAATTTACCAGGCCAAACAGAACATCCCTGCTGACCCAACCGGGGCGAGCGCGCCCCCGAATCCCAACTTGTGGGATGACGTGGGCCAGTCCATTGAAGCCGCCAACGGCCTGGCTCAACAGGTCGCGACCAACACCGCTGATATCGCCGAAGTAGACGGGAAGGTTACGGCAACTGCTGGAAGCCTCCAGGCTTTGCGAGCCTCGGCCCGCGACGACAATGGTGAGGGTGACCTGCTGGACGCTATGAAGGGCTGGGACAGCACAGCGAGCTATGCCCAGGAAGTCAAGGTCCGGGCTGAGGCTGACTTTGCGCAGGCACAGCGCACGACAGCACTCGACGCTCGCGTCGGAACAAATGAGGCAAATCTCACTGAGCTTGAAAGCGTTGTCGCCACGAACGAAAAAGCGACAGCTTTGAAGATTTCCCAGATGGGCGTGACCGTTGGCCAGAACACGGCTGCCATTCAAGAAACGTCGAAGGTTACGGCTGATCTGTCCGGCGACCTCAGTTTGATGTGGAGCATGAAGTTCCAGCTGAATGCGAGCGGACAGTTGGCCTACGCGGGCATTGGTGCAGGTATCAAGAACGGCCCCGGTGGACTCCAGTCAACGCTGTTGTTCACCGCCAATCAGATCGCTTTCGCCAACCCCACCACTCCAGGCGCTCTTGATTATCCATTCATCATTACCAACGGGCAGAACTTTCTGGGCTCTACGTTCATCCAGGATGGCACGATCACCAACGCCAAGATCGGTAGCTACATCAGCTCGACCAACTATGTGGCTGGTCAGCTGGGATGGATCTTGAGCAAGGATGGCGCCTTCGAAATCAACGGCAGCGTTGCAGGGCAGGGTCGATTACTGATCAACAACCAGCGGCTGCGCATCTATCACAGCAACGGCAATCTGGCGATCGACTTGGGAGTGAACGTATGACGGCAGGGCTGAAGGTCTATGACCCGAGCGGCCTGTTGCTGCTCGACATGACCAGCTCGATCAGTCAGATGATCGGCTACGTGGACACGGGGGCGGCCAACGGGTCGCTCTCGATTCCACTGGCACCTGTGGGGAAAACGCTCTTCTACGCCATCACTGAGCTTTCTGCCCAGAACAAGTACTTGGGTAAACGACCTGGTGTGACGCTGGCGGTCGGGGTGTCCAGCGCAACACTGTCCTGGCAGTACTCATACCCCGCGGGTTGGGGTTTTTACTCCCTGAATTGTCGCATTCACTACGGATATCGCTAATGTCAGCAGGAATGAAAGTTTACAAGGATGACGGCAGTCTCCTGTTCGACACCGAGAAAATCACATACGGTTTGCTCAAGAGCGGCTATCTGTCATACCAGTTGAACTGGCCAAGGCTTGACTATCGTTCGCTCAACTTGCCCCCGAACGAGGGCAGCAGCTACGCGGAGTCTTCAACATCTGACCCCATTCATGGGTTTAGCGTGGTAGGGGCGGTTGCGCCCATTGTGTTCATTGTTGGTTCTGGAATAAGTTGTGGGTCGTCGAAGTCAGGGGATGTCACTACGTTTTATTACCTTGCGGCTAGCCCTTCAACTAAATTTTACTATTTCGACACAATGAGAGCTGGTGCCAGTGGTGCAGGGCTTAAGTGTTATGATACGTCCGGGAACATCACGTTCAATTCATTGCAGTATCCCTTGAACGTTATCGCATCGATCGCCGCTCCAGCTCCACCACCTCCAATTGTGGTAGGTGGAACAACAACCTATGGCGTCCCATTTGCCGGAGCTGCGAAAAGCGCAGAACGATTTGTGAACAGTGGTCCATATTATTGTGTGGCAAAGGTTTTCATACCGGTCGGCTCAGGTGAACTTGCTGTAAATACAACCTTTTCAAGGTCTATCGGGCAAGGGAAGATGGATTCCATGTCAGCGCCGGGTAATCCGTTTCCCGCTATTGTATATATGCAAGCCCACATGGATGGCGCTTATGGGGCAAATGGCGGAATCTATTTCATGGCATGTGACGCTGCCAGAACAACGATGTATCCCAGCAATACGTCAGCGAATAGATATTTTGATATACCAACGGATAGATATCCTGAAGCGCTAGTTATTAGTACTGCGACTTTGCCTTTCCCATTTAATTAATAGGTGTGTTTATGCCATGGTACAGATCAGGCACGGTCGCGATCACGGCCGGACAAACAGCAGTCGTCGGCACGAACACCGACTTCGCTGCAAATGCCAGGGTCGGGGACGCGTTCCAGGGGCCTGACGGTCGCTGGTATGAGGTCGCCAACATCGCGAGCGCGACAGTGATGAGCATCCTGCCGGCCTATCAAGGTGCGACCGTATCCGCTGGTGGGTATGGCCTAGCTCCGATGCAGGGCTACGTCAAAGACTCGGCAGATGCATTACGATCCATCGTCAACCAGTACGGCAACAAGCTAGCCGCCCTTGGTACTACGGGAAACTACGACATCTTGCCAGTTGCGAAGGGAGGGACAGGCGGCACCACGGCCTCGGACGCAAGGACAAATCTTGGCCTTGGGTCCGTGGCGACAGATTCGGTCGTCCCTGTAGGCAGAGGGGGGACAGGTGGATCAACAGCTGCGGCAGCCAGATCGGGTCTTGAACTCGGGGACGCATCGACGAAGAACGTCGGCACCTCTGCTGGCCAAGTCATGGGGGTTGGAGCCGGCGGCCTGCTTGGCGTGGCTCCCCAGATTACGAACCTGCATAACGTACTCAATACCGAGTTCCGCAGTGCGGCCGTTCCGTCGAACCAGCCACCAGGTGGGGATGGCTACTGGAACCTTATGCATATCCGAGCAGGCGTCGACGCTCGGTGGACCACCATCTTTGCTCAAGAAGTGAACGGCTATCGGCTCGCGTTCAAGACCGTGGCTGTCGATCAGTCTGCGGCTACTGGTTGGTCGATGATCTACCACTCCAACAACACCACTCGCGCCGCTGACGGCACTCTGAAGGCGATCTGACCATGGCAAGAGCAGCAATCAACATCAAGGGCGACGGCTCGATCCTCGATATCACGTCGCTCGGCAAGTCGGATATCACTGTCGAACATCCAGGCCCCGGCCAGTACCTGGTCGCCGGAACGTTGGGCATGTGCCCGCCGCCGGAAGGCTGGGGGTATGTGATCAACCAGATGGACGCTGGCGCCTCGGTGGCCACCACCTTTGCCGACGACGTGCTGCTGGTGAGCGTGGCCAAGGACGGCGAGCCAGCTGACCTGTTGCACAGCATCACCCTGCATGTGTCGGTGGAAGAGGCGCCGGTTCCACTGCCGCCTGAGCCGATACCGGCAGATCCGCTGCAGCAAGCACAGGAGGAAGTCGCCAGGCTGCGGGCGATCGCCGACGCCGCCATTGCGCCGCTGCAAGATGCTGTCGATCTGGAGGAGGCGACCGAGGCAGAGATCGCGCTGCTGAAAGAATGGAAGCGATTCCGCGTGGCGCTGAACCGCCTGCCTGAGCAAGCGGGCTACCCAGCAACCATCGACTGGCCCTCGCCGCCGGCCTGATCAGCACCGAACCCACAACCGCCGCCTGGCGGTATTTTTTTGCCTGGAGAATACCCATGACCCAATCCCAGCCCCGGGGCGTGCGCAACCGCAACCCTGGCAATATCGACTTCAACCCGCGCAACGACTGGCAGGGCCAGATCGGCAAGGAACCTGGTGGCCGCTTCGCCATCTTCGACACGCCCGAGAACGGCATTCGTGCCCTGGGTAAGCTGCTGATCAACTACCGGGGCAAGGACGGTATGCCCGGCGTGGGCGGGAAGGGGATCGATACGGTACTGGAAACCATCAACCGCTGGGCGCCGAGCAACGAGAACGACACCCAGGCCTATGCAGCCGCCGTGGCCAAGCGCATTGGCGTGCGTACCACCGACCCGATCAACATCAAAGACCCGGCCACCCTTCGCGGGATGGTCGTCAGCATCATCATCCACGAGAACGGCAGCAACCCATACCCGCCGGCAATCATCGACGAGGGCGTGCGGAGGGCCTTGGCATGAAATCGTGGGCAATCAGATCGATGATCCTGCTGGTGCTGCTCGCATCCTACTGGGGCGTGTACCAGCACGGCAGGACAGTGGAGAGGGCCGATGCCGCCCAGGCATCAGCAGAACGAGACAGCGGCGACCGGCTGGCCGAGGTGATCGGTGAGCGCACGGCCCGCCAGGAAGAAAAACGACGCGCCCAGGCGCAGGAGGAGGCGAGAGCCCATGCCCACGAAGAAAGAACCATTGCTGATGCTGGTGCTGCTGGCGCCGATGCTGCTGGCCAGCGGCTGCGCGACGAAGCTGGAAAGCTCGCCGCCACCGTCAGTTGCCCCGGCCCGGATACCGCCGCTGTCGCTCGAGGCCAGGCAGCCACCCGCGCCGCCATGGTGCTCTCCGACCTGTTCGCACGGGCTGATGCTCGAGCGGGAGAGCTGGCGAAAGCTTATGACCAAGCCCGAATAGCGGGCCAGCTGTGCGAGAGGTCCTATAATGCGCTGATCAACTGATCGGAGCGGGTAATGGAGAAGCGCACCTTTATCGGGATGATTGAGGCAGGAGAACCCCTGTTGAAAGAGGCCCTGGATGCCATGCGTGCTTATCACCAGGCGCAGGATGAAGGGAAGCCCGCTGAGGAAGTCGAGCGGCTGCACCTCCTGGCCGAGTCCCTATTCCAAGTGGTGTGCGATTACCAACTGCGTGTGGTGGCCAAAGCGCGTGGCCAGAAACTCCCGCCTCTCCACTGATGCCGCCGGCCGGTTATTGCCGCCAGCGCGATCTGGGTTATACGATACTGTATCGATATACAGTATTGGTGCCCTATGTACTTCCTTCTCGTCCGACGCCGCGTCAATGGCGTGGCCATCCCCACGAAGCAGCTCGGGAAGATCCAGCCCCTGCGCGCCGACATCCATATTGGTGACCACCACAGCGAGCCACTGGGCCGGGTATCCACGCAGGCCTGGGTGTTCAACCCAACCCCTGGACCAGACATCATCCCCCGGCTGCACGATGCCAAGGTCAATGGTATGGCCCAGCTCGGAATGAACATCAACGGGGTAGAGGACATCGACGGCGTGCTGTACGCACAGTCCTGGTGGTGCAGGAAGGAATGATGGTCGGGATACCGCAAGCATGGCTGGATGAGCTGAACGACCAATTCGCCCTAGTCACGGACCCTGAGGGGCGTTCCGCCGTTCTTGATGAGATGGCCTATGCCGCTCATCGTCGACGCGAGGTAAACGCCGAAACCCTGGTCGAAATGCTGGAGTTTGCAGAGGCTGCAAGGTATTGGGCGCTGACCGAGCATGAGGAGGCCTGGCACCTTGGCCTGTTTCACTATCATTCAGCGGACGAGTGGGGGAAGGACGACCCAGGACGGATCGTGGTTGGCGGGGCGCCAAGGGAGGGATTCTTGCCGTCTAAAACTAAGCGGGTGAACTCCGGTTTTGCTGGGCTAAACCTGCCCAAAGTCGGCGATGTGTTTTAGACAGGGTCGATGCATAGGCCGCGAACTACGCGGCCTGAGCGGTGTTTCTTACGCTACTGCTGCATTACCATAAAGTGCTGGATAGACGTACAGCCGGCTCGTACCAATTTTTGTACCAATGGCTGTGTTTTGGAGGGGGATGGAGCGTTACGGGGAGGGCTGGAAGGCCCGTAAATACGGGCTTTCCTCACTTTCGAAAACTCTTCAAAACGTGAAAATCATCTGTGGAGTATGGCCGAAGTGCTGTCGATTGCTCGTTGAGCCGACCCCACGAAATGAAAAAACCTTCATGCTGTATCGGTTTTCCTGCCGCCATTCGTCGGTTCGCCGGGGCAAAAAAAGACCCGCCAGGTAGCGGGTCGGAAGGGACGTTGGGAGCAACGCGCAACAAAATCCGGTCAAGCGATCAGGCAGTCGGCCTTGAGCTGTTCAGCCAGGGCCAGCGCCGAGGCCCGAGTAGCCAGCGGGCCGCTGACGGCCTCGCCATTGCTTACCAGGTACCAGCAGGCCAGCAGGCCTTGCTCACGCAGTGTGACGGGGACAGCAGTGCCGACGACGGACATGATCTGAATAGTGGCCATGGGGACCTCCTGTGAAACATGTGCCCACCTTACGCAGCCGCCGGCACGGTTTGAAATCAACATGCTCAATAGTGCTCATCAGTTTTATCAACGGTCACCAGCGTGGCGGGCCGTAATACACCGGTGGCGGGCCGTAGTAAGGGCGGTACGCTGGCGGTGGGGGCGCCGGTACGTAGTACGGTTGGTAATACACTGGCTGCGGCGGGGCCTGTACATAGACGGGCGGTGGCCCATAGTAGGCGGGCTGGCGTTCGACATAGACGGTGCGGTCGTGGCCACCGTACACCGTCGCCCCGACCACGGCCCCGACCACGGCAGCGCCGAGCAGTGGGCCTGGGCCATACCAGCCATGGCCGCCGCCGCCGTGGGCAGAGGCTTGCCCGCTGATGGCCAGGGCACCGACCAGCAGGGCGATTCCGGGGAGATGACGGATCATGAGACTTCCTCACAAGGTAACCCCACGCTCGGGGCCCTGATAGTATGAGCCCGGTCTCTGTCAGCCGAGCACAGGGGAACGGTAAAGGTTATGTAAGGGGCGACCAGTGGTGGCGTCTGGTACCCTGCACGAACGTTTCAGTCATCAAAAAGGAGCGGGTCATGGCGGCAACTCCCAGCAGAGACACCGTACTGTGCATTTCCCTGGCCGGGCGGCCTGGCACCTTCGGCGTGCGTTTTCATAATCACCTTTACCAACAGCTTGGGCTGGACTTCTACTACAAGGCCATGACTACCGACGACCTGCCGGCAGCCGTCGCCGGCATCCGCGCCCTGGGCATCCGCGGTTGTGGCGTGTCGATGCCGTACAAGGAAGCGTGCATGGCGCTGGTCGATGAAATCGACCCGTCGGCTGCGGCGATCGAGTCGGTCAATACCCTGGTCAACGACGCCGGCCATCTGAAGGCCTATAACACCGATTACCTGGCCGTGCGGCAACTGCTGGCCGAGCATCAGGTCGACCCCGCCACCGCGTTCGCCCTGCGTGGCAGTGGCGGCATGGCCAAGGCCGTGGCCAGTGCCTTGCGCGATGCCGGGTTTCGCGAAGGCCTCATCGTCGCCCGCAACGAGCAGGCCGGTCGGCAGCTGGCGGATGTCTGCGGCTATCGCTGGGTGGCCGAGCTGGGCGACCTGTGCCCGCCGATGCTGGTGAACGTGACGCCGATCGGCATGGCTGGTGGGCCGGAGGCCGATCAGCTGGCGTTCAGCGAGAATGCCATTGCGGCGGCCGAGCGGGTGTTCGACGTGGTGGCGATGCCGGCGCGCACGCCATTGATCCAGCGCGCCGAGGCACTGGGCAAACCGGTGATCACCGGGCTGGAAGTGATCGCGTTGCAGGCGTTGGAGCAATTTGTGCTGTACACCGGGGTGCGACCAACCCGCGAGCAGGTTGACGCAGCGGTAGCCTATGCACGGGATGCCTGATGTCCCCGATCTCCTGTAGGAGCGGCCTCGTGTCGCGAAAGGGCCGCTAAGCGGCCCCTGGGTATCAGCGAAAATGCTGGAATCGCCGGGCCGCTTTGCGGCCCTTTCGCGACACGAGGCCGCTCCTACAAGGACCGCGCAAGTCGTCAGAAGGCTTTGTGGCCTTTATCCAGCTGCTCGTCCACCAGTGCCCGGCCATGGGCCAGCGACACATGCTGCGCATTCTCAAGGTCCGAGAAGAACTTCATGGGCATGGACATGCGCTTGCTGGTATGCCCCTGTGGGTCAGTGATCAGGCAACCGGCGGCATAGGGCAGGGGAGAGTCGGGGTGGGGCATCACGCTGGCGGTGATGGTGTGGTCGCGATATTCACAGTGAAGAGATTGCATCGTCCTTACCTCGCTGTGGCATGTGAAGCAGTTACCTTCATATACCACAGCAAGGGGCCGGGAGTTCCCGGCCCGACGAGCGCGAGCTGACGGCGATCAGCCCTTCAGTTCGGTCGGCTGGATCACTTCCACCCAATAACCGTCCGGGTCCTTGACGAAGGCCAGGTGATTCATGCGGCCATCTTGCAGGCGCTTCTGGAAGGGTACGTCGAGGGCTTCGAAACGGGCGCAGGCTTCACGCACGTCCGGCACCGAAATGCAGATGTGGCCAAAGCCGCGCGGGTCGGTGTTGCCGTTGTGGTAGGCGAATTCCGGGTCGTTTTCGGTGCCGTGGTTGTGGGTCAGTTCCAGTACGCCCGGGATCGACTTCATCCACTGGTGGCGCGCGGTGTCGTCGGCAGGGATTTGCGCCGGGTCGACCAGGGCCAGGAAGTACAGGCTGAAGGCCGCTTCAGGGAAGTCACGCTTGTCGACCAGGCGGAAGCCCAGCACGCGGGTGTAGAAGTCGAGCGATTTCTCGATGTCCTTGACCCGCAGCATGGTGTGGTTGAAGACGAACTGGGCGGTGGCGGCGTCTGGCTGCGCGGTGACGCCAGGCAGGGTTTGCAAATCGTGCAGGCTCATGGGGACTCCAGAGGCGGGGCTGGCAATCAGGTGCCAGCGAAACAGACAGGAGGCCATGATACGGCAGTGAAGCGTTTGCGCAAATAAAAGCGCCCTGCTCGAGGGGAGCAGGGCGCCGGGATTAGAGGCCCGCATGTGCGGGCGCGTGATGGGGTCGCTAGTCCTTTAGCTGTCTCGATACTGCTGCAGCCGTTGTGAAAAAAGTGTGAAGTGGGTGTTGACGTTTCATCAGCGAACCCAGCTTTCCACGGTAGCGGCCCCATACTGTTCTTTCCACGCCTTGAGGCCGCGGTGGTTGCCACCTTTGGTCTCGATCAGCTCGCCGGTGTGCGGGTTTTCATAGACTTTTACCACGCGCGGGCGGCGCTGCTGTTTCGGTGCGCTGGCCGTGCCACGGGTAACCGCCTTCGGGTCGAGGATGGCGATGATATCGCGCAGACTTTTGTCATAGCTTTTCATCAGGCCGACTAGTTTCTGCTCGAATTCGATTTCGCGTTTGAGGCCGGCATCCTTTTTCAGCGCCTCCAGTTGCGCCATTTGTTCCTGGAGCGCTTTTTCGGCAGCACGAAACTCTGCAAGTCTGGACACTGTAATCACTCCTGTACGTCTTCGTGGCACGGCGTGACGAACATTGACAAGGATTAAACGCCAGCCACGCGGGTGGGTAAAACTGTTCGCTGACATCGAGTGTAGACACTTGCAGGAATCCGGTAAACCGCAAACTTTTTATAAGTAATCGGGAACTTTTGAAGTTTTCCGGGCGGTAATGCAGGCGTTTTTTCGATGACTCTACGTGGGGTTCTAGACCATGGTCCAATACCCCGTTGCAGCGCGTTCGGGCGATGATTTCAGATGATGGCCGACGCATGTTCGGCCGCGACGCATTCGCGTGGCGCAGAGGCGTCACGATTTGTTTTTTTCGCCTTTCTCTGGATGTTCCCTCGCATGTTTTCCCCCCTCCCTCTCGCCCCCGGGCGCCGTGTTGCCGGCGTGTTCCTGTTGTGCACCGGTGCGCATGCCCAGGCCGCCGGTTTTCTTGAAGACGCTAGTGCCAAGGTTGAATCACGCACGGTCTATTTCAACCGGGATTTTCGTGACGGCCACAGCAGTTCCAGCCAAGGCGCGTCAAAACGCGAAGAGTCGGCGCAAGGCTTCATTCTCAATGTGCAGTCGGGTTATACCCAAGGGCCCGTCGGCTTTGGCGTGGATGCATTGGGTATGTTAGGCATCAAGCTCGATTCCAGCCCGGCCGACAGTAACAGTGGTTTGTTGCCTTCATCCGGCCACGATCCACGGCACTCCGCCGATCAATACGCGAAGATGGGCCTGGCGGCCAAGGTCAAGGTTTCCAGCACGGTGCTGAAGTATGGCTCGATGATGCCGGACGTGCCGTTGTTGAAGTACAACGATGGTCGCCTGCTGCCGACTATGTTCCAGGGTGCGATGCTCACCTCCGAAGAACTGCACGACCTTAAGTTCACCCTGGCCCGCCTGGACAAGTACACGGCGCGTGATTCCACCGATCGCCAGGATATTCGCGTGCATTGCAAGAACAAACGCTATGCCTGCGATATCGAAGCCGACCACTTTGACCTGGCCGGCCTGGACTACCGCTTCAACGACCGGCTCAGTGCCCAGTATCAGGTCGCCAAGCTGGATAATATCTACCGTCAGCATTTCCTTGGGCTGGTCGCCAATCAGCCGCTCGCGGTCGGCAGCCTGTCGGCGGACCTGCGGCTGATCAAGAGCGATGACATTGGCAATGCCCGCGCTGGCGAGATCGACCACCGCGCCTTCAGCGGCATGCTCGGTTACAGCCTGGGTGGGCACAAGGTCAGCGCCGGCTGGCAGCGCATGTATGGCGAAAGTGCCATGCCGTACCTCGATGGCAGTAACCCGTACCTGGTCAACTACGCCCAGGTCAACGACTTCGCCGCTGCCCAGGAGCGTTCCTGGCAACTGCGTTACGACTATGACTTCAAAGCCCTCGGCATGCCCGGCCTGAGTTTCTTCACCCGCTACATCAATGGCGACCACATCAAGGTCCCGGGCAGCACTGCCGAAGGCAAGGAATGGGAACGTGACACCGAGCTCAAGTACCAGGTGCAGAGCGGCACCTTCAAGGATGTCAGTGTGCGCCTGCGTAACTCCACGTACCGCAGCAACTACGAGCGGTGGGCGCGGGACATGGACGAGACGCGGGTGATCGTCAGCTATAACTTCTCTATCTTCTGAGTAGACAGGCTGGGCGCGGTCATGAAAGACCTTCTGTTGATCGGCATCGGCCCAGGCGACCCGCGGCAGGTTACCGTCGAGGCGGTCGAGGCACTGCGTCGCGCCAGCGTGTTCTTCGTGCTCGACAAGGGCCCCGGCAAGGGTGAGCTGGTCTGCATGCGCAAGGCGATCCTCGAGCGCTATCGGCCCGAGGGCGGCTACCGCCTGGTGCAGGTGGCGGACCCGCAGCGCGATGCCGAGGCGGACGATTACCCAAGCGCTGTGCATGACTGGCATCGCCAGCGCGCCACGCTGTATGCCCGGTTGATCAGCGAAGAGATGGGCGCCAAGGATATTGGCGCCTTTTTGCTGTGGGGTGAGCCGGGGCTCTACGACAGTACCTTGCGCATGCTTGACCTGGTTCGCCAACGCGGCGTGGCGCTGCGCTTGCAGGTGATTCCGGGGATCAGCAGTGTGCAGGCCCTGGCGGCGCGGCACCAGGTCCCGCTCAACCGCATAGGCGAGCCGCTGACCGTACTGCCAGGGCGACGCCTGGCAGAGCAGGGGCAGGTGGACAATGTGGTGGTGATGCTCGACGGGCAATGTGCATTTGCCGCGCTGGAGGATCCGGCGCTGGTGATCTACTGGGGCGCTTACCTGGGCACTGAGGATGAGGTGCTGATCGCCGGGCCTTTGCTGGCCGTGAAGGCGCGGATACTGGAAACGCGTGAGCGGGAACGGGCGCGCAAGGGGTGGATCATGGATACCTACCTGTTGCGGCGGGAGCTGTGAGGTGGGTTGCTTGTACCGGCCTCTTCGCGGCTAACGCCTCGAGCCTTGCAGCGTACCTGTGTGTGGGCTTGTCCCGCGAAGAAAGCGCCGCCGACATCAAGGCGTACCGAGAATCTGCACCACCTTGTCGCGGAGCTGGTCGATGGTGAACGGCTTGCCGATCATGTGCATGCCCTGCGGCACGTCGAAACTCTCGGCATAGCCACTGGCAAACAGCACCGGCAGCGCCGGCCGCATGGCACGGGCCTCGGCTGCCAATGCTTCACCGCGCATATCCGGCAGGCCGACGTCAGTCACCAGCAGGGCCAGTTGCTGGCTTGCGTCCTCGATCACCTTCAGCGCCGCCGTGGCATTTTCCGCTTCAATGGTGCTGTAGCCTAATTCGTCGAGCACTTCGACCATCAGCATACGTACGATGTCGTCGTCTTCGACTACCAGAAGGTGCATGGTTGGTTTCCTGTTGAAAAAGGCATGTCTCTACTCTGTGCGCCAGGCAGCGACAGAAGTTCCCGAGGATACCGGACTGTTGCATATCGATGGAACGATTCTTACACGCAGCCTTCAAATACTGGCTAAATGCCCTGCCGAGGCGGCCCAAGCGGGTTAGACTCGCTTGTTAACCGGTGAGCGCAGCGGCAGACAACTACAGGCTTGAGCCGCCACACTTTTCCAATGGACTTTTTTCGCGCGGGCGTTATCAGATGATTCAAGCAGCCTCGATGGACCAGCAGAGCTTCCGCAAGCTGTTGAGCCGCAATATCGGCTTGCCCCTGGGGGTGGGTCTGCTCGGCGCCGTGGCCTTTGTCGCGGTGATCAACTACCTGCTTTCGGCCATGCAATGGGTCGAGCACACCGATCGGGTGATTGGCAATGCCAACGAGACGGTCAAGCTGTCGATCGACATGGAAACCGGCATGCGCGGTTTCCTGATCACCGGTGACGAACGCTTCCTCGACCCCTACGAGGTAGCCAAGCCACGCATCCTGGGCAGCCTGCAGAGCCTGCGCGGCATGGTCGAGGACAACCCGCAGCAGGTCGACCGCATCGACCGGTTGATCGCGTTGCAGAACGCCTGGAACGATTTCGGCAGCGAGATGATCAATCAGCGTCGCAATGGTGGTGATTACCGTGAGTCGGTGGCCAATGGCCGCGGCAAGCGCATCACCGACGAAATACGCAATCAGTTCGAGAACCTGATCGACACCGAGCAGCAGTTGCGCACGGCCCGTAACGAGAAGGTCAGCGCAGTCACTGTGACGGCGATTTCCGTCTTCGTGCTGCTCATTGTCGGCCTTAGTGCCTTGCTCGCCTACTTCGGCCGTCGCGATCTGATGGCACTGTCGGACAGCTACAGCGAAAACCTGCAGGCCCAGCAGCGCTTCGCCGAGCGCCTGGAGCACCAGGCCTGGCTGCGCAGTGGCCAGACACAGCTGTCGGAGCAGGTGCTGGGCCAGCTGACCTTGCCGATGCTGGGCGAAAACATCCTGCGTTTCTTCGCCAGCTACCTGGGCAGTGTGGTCGGTGCACTTTACGTGCGTGACGAGCACGGCCGCCTGGTGCGCGTGGCCAGCTACGGCCTGGGGGCCGAGGAGCAGGCCCGCGAGCAGGTGCTGGGTGACCACGACGGCTTGCTGGCCCGAGCCGTGCGCGAAGGCCGGCTGTTGCGCCTGGACAACTTGCCGGAAAATTACTACCACCTCAGCTCCGGCCTTGGCAGTGGTCTGCCGCGCAGCGCGCTGTTGATGCCGGCCACTCACGACGGCCAGATCAACGGCGTGATCGAACTCGGCTTCCTGCGCCCCTTGCAAGAGCGTGACGACGAACTGATGGAGCGCGTGGCTGGCAACCTCGGTATCTCCATCGAAAGCGCTCGCTACCGCCAGCGTCTGCAGGAAGTGCTGGCTGAAACCCAGCAGCTCAACGAGGAACTGCAAGTCCAGCAAGAAGAACTCAAGACCGCCAACGAAGAGCTCGAAGAGCAATCGCGCGTGCTCAAGGAGTCGCAGGCCCATCTGGAAACCCAGCAGGCCGAACTCGAACAGACCAATGAGCAGTTGTCCGACCGCACCCAGGCGCTGGACCGCAAGAACGAGGAACTCAGCCAGGCCCAGGAAGAGCTGAAGGCCCGTGCCGAAGACCTGCAGCGCTCGAGCAAGTACAAGTCCGAATTCCTCGCCAACATGTCCCATGAACTGCGCACGCCGCTGAACAGCTCGCTGATCCTGGCCAAGCTGCTGGCCGAGAACGGCGAGGGCAACCTCAGCGCAGAGCAGGTCAAGTTCGCCGAGTCGATCTATTCGGCAGGCAACGACCTGCTGAACCTGATCAACGACATCCTCGACATCGCCAAGGTCGAGGCCGGCAAGCTCGAAGTGCGCCCGGAAAACACTCAGCTCGAACGCCTGGTCGAAGGCCTGCGCGGGATGTTCCTGCCGCTGGCCGAGCACAAGGGCCTGGGCTTCGAGGTGACGGTCGAAGCGCAGGTGCCGGCCACCTTGTTCACCGACCGCCAGCGCCTGGAGCAGATCCTCAAGAACCTGTTGTCCAACGCCATCAAGTTCACCGAGCGTGGCCAGGTCAGCCTGAACATCGGCTATCAGGCTGGCAGCGGCATCATCTTCTCGGTTCGCGACAGCGGCATTGGCATCGCCGCCGACCAGCAACAAGCGATCTTCGGCGCCTTCCATCAGGTCGACGGCACCAGCAACCGCCGTTATGGTGGCACCGGCCTGGGCCTGTCGATCTCCCGTGACCTGGCGCATCTGCTGGGCGGGCAGATCAGCGTCGACAGCAGCCTGGGCCACGGCAGTGTGTTCAGCCTGATCATGCCGGAACGCTACGAGTCGCAGAGCGAGGAGGTCGAACCGTTGAGCTTGCGCCCGGCCGTCGACAGCCTGCCGCCGGCGCCGCCGGTTGCCGCTCCGGCCCTGGCCAAGCGCCCGGCACCGGCCTTCAGCGATGACCGCGAACGCGCACCGTTCGACAACCGCTGCATCCTGGTGGTCGAGGACGAGCCGAACTTCGCCCGCATTCTCTTCGACCTTGCCCACGAACTGGGTTACAGCTGCCTGGTCGCGCAGTGTGCCGATGAAGGCTTCGAGCTGGCCGAACAGTACATCCCCGACGCGATCCTGCTGGACATGCGCCTGCCTGACCATTCCGGGTTGACAGTGTTGCAGCGCCTCAAGGAACAGGCCGCCACGCGGCATATCCCGGTGCACATCATTTCGGTCGAAGACCGGGTCGAGGCGGCCATGCACATGGGCGCGGTGGGTTATGCGGTCAAGCCGACCAGCCGCGAAGAGCTCAAGGAAGTGTTCGCCCGCCTGGAAGCCAAGTTGACTCAGAAGCTCAAGCATATCCTGCTGGTGGAGGACGACGACCTGCAGCGCGAGAGCATTGCCCGCCTGATCGGCGACGAGGATGTCGAAATCACCGCCGTGGCCATGGCCCAGGATGCCCTGGCGCTGCTGCGCGAGAACATCTACGACTGCATGATCATCGACCTCAAGCTGCCCGACATGCTCGGCAACGAGCTGCTCAAGCGCATGACTGCCGAGGACATCCGTTCGTTCCCGCCGGTGATCGTCTACACCGGGCGCAACCTCACCCGCGAAGAAGAAGCCGACCTGCTCAAGTATTCGCGCTCGATCATCATCAAGGGTGCGCGCTCGCCGGAGCGCTTGCTCGATGAAGTGACGCTGTTCCTGCACAAGGTAGAATCGCAGCTGTCCCACGAGCGCCAGCGCATGCTCAAGACCGCGCGCAGCCGCGACAAGGTCTTCGAGGGGCGCAAGGTGTTGCTGGTTGACGACGATGTGCGCAACATCTTCGCCCTCACCAGCGCCCTGGAGCACAAGGGCGCCATGGTCGAGATCGGCCGCAACGGGCGTGAAGCCATCGAGCGCCTGGAACAGCACGATGACATCGACCTGGTGCTGATGGACGTGATGATGCCGGAGATGGACGGTTTCGAGGCCACTCGCCTGATCCGTCAGCAGCCGCGCTGGCGCAAGCTGCCGATCATCGCCGTCACCGCCAAGGCGATGAAGGATGACCAGCAGCGTTGCCTGCAGGCTGGCGCCAATGATTATCTGGCCAAACCGATCGACCTGGACCGCCTGTTCTCGTTGATCCGTGTATGGCTGCCGCAACTGGAGCGAATTTGACTAGCGAACGCAACACCGACATCGAGATCCGGCTGCTGATCGAGGCGATCTACCTCAAGTACAGCTACGATTTCCGCAACTACTCCGGCGCTTCGATCAAGCGCCGGATCCTCCATGCCCTGCGCCAGTTCGGCTGCCTCACGGTGTCGGCGCTGCAGGAACGGGTGCTGCACGACCCGGGCATGTTCATGCAGTTGCTGCAGTACCTGACGATCCCGGTCAGCGAGATGTTTCGCGACCCTGGCCACTTCCTGGCCCTGCGCCAGGAGGTGGTGCCGCTGCTGCGCACCTGGCCGTCGATCAAGGTGTGGATCGCAGGCTGCAGCACCGGTGAAGAGGTGTACTCGATGGCCATCCTGCTGCGTGAAGAGGGCCTGCTCGAACGCACCATCATTTACGCTACCGACATCAACCCGCATTCGCTGGACCGCGCCAAGCAAGGCATCTACTCGATGCAGAGCATGCGCGAGTATGAAGAAAACTACCGCCTGGCCGGGGGCCGCCGGGACTTTGCCGAGTACTACACCGCAGCCTACGGCAACGCCATCATGGACAGCAGCCTGCGTGACAACGTGACCTTCGCCGACCACAGTCTGGCCACCGACAGCGTGTTTTCCGAGACCCAGCTGGTGTCATGCCGCAACGTGCTGATCTACTTCAACAAGGAACTGCAGGACCGCGCCCTCGGGTTGTTCCACGAGTCCTTGTGCCACCGTGGTTTCCTGGTGCTCGGCAGCAAGGAGTCAGTAGATTTTTCGGCCTACAGCGAGCGCTTCGAGCCACTGGTCAAGCCCGAACGGATCTACCGTAAATCATGAACGGCGTGCGCGCGGTGGTCATAGGCGCCTCGGCGGGCGGCGTCACGGCACTGTTCACGGTGCTCGGTGCGTTGCCGGCCGGTTTTGCCATTCCGGTGCTGTGCGTGCTGCACCTGCCAGACGACCGGCACAGCCAGTTGGCCGAGGTGTTGCAGCGGCGCTTGCAGCGGCCGGTACGCGAGGCTTGCGACAAGGAAGTCATTGCCCCGGGGCAGATCTACGTGGCCGGGCCGAGTTATCACCTGTCGGTGGAAGCTGACTTCAGCCTGTCGCTGAGCCAGGAGGACCCGGTGCATTTTTCGCGCCCGGCCATCGACTTCCTGTTCACCTCGGCGGCCGATGCCTACGGCCCTGGATTACTCGGCGTGCTGCTGACCGGGGCCAACGAAGATGGCGCCGAAGGGCTTGCCTACATCAAGAACAGCGGCGGCCGGACCGTGGTCCAGGATCCCCGCGATGCACAGGTGGCGCTGATGCCGGAGGCCGCACTGGCCCGGCATACGCCCGACCTTATCCTTTCTCTGAGCGGTATCGGGCAGTTGCTCGCTACCCTGGAACCCAGCGCATGCTAAGCCACACCATTGCCAAACTGCTGATCGTCGATGACCTGCCGGAAAACCTGCTGGCGCTCGCCGCCCTGATCCAGGGCGAAGACCGCGAGGTGTACCAGGCACTGTCGGCGGAAGCGGCCTTGTCGCTGATGCTCGAACACGAGTTCGCCCTGGCCATTCTCGACGTGCAGATGCCCGGCATGAATGGCTTCGAGCTGGCCGAGCTGATGCGCGGCACGGAAAAGACCCGCAACATCCCGATCGTCTTCGTCTCGGCTGCCGCGCGTGAAATGAATTATGCCTTCAAAGGCTACGAGAGCGGTGCAGTGGACTTCCTGCACAAGCCGCTCGATACCCTGGCGGTGAAGAGCAAGGTGTCGGTATTCGTCGACCTGTACCGCCAGCGCAAGGTGCTCGACCGGCAGCTGCAGGCGCTCGAGCGCAGCCGCCAGGAGCAGGAACTGCTGCTGGGCCAGTTGCAGGTGGCGCGAGGCGAGCTGGAGCATGCGGTACGTATGCGCGACGACTTCATGTCGATCGTTGCCCACGAGGTGCGCACGCCGCTCAACGGCCTGATCCTGGAAACCCAGCTGCGCAGGATGCACCTGGCCCGTGGCAATCTCGAGGCATTCAGCGCCGACAAACTGCAGGCCATGGTCGAGCGTGACGAGCGCCAGATCAACAGCCTGATCCGCCTGATCGAAGACATGCTCGACGTATCGCGCATTCGCACCGGCAAGCTGTCGCTGCGGCCCAGGGCGTTCGACCTGAGCCAGTTGGTACGCGGCCTGGTAGAAAACTTCTCGGCCCAGGCCACGGCACTGGAGACCACCATTGAGCTACTGCAGTGTGAACCCTTGACGGGAGAGTGGGACGAATTCCGGATTGAGCAAGTAGTGGCCAACCTGTTGTCGAATGCTTTGCGTTACGGCGAGCGACGACCCATCCACGTGCAGGTGTTCGAGTGCGATGGCATGGCAGCGGTGCAGGTTCGCGATCACGGCATCGGCATCAGCGCCAGCAACCAGCAACGGATCTTTCAGCAGTTCGAGCGTGTGGCCACCCAGCAAGCCAGCAATGGATTGGGGCTGGGCCTGTATATCTCGGAGCAGATTGTCCAGGCCCATGGCGGGCAGATCAAGGTACAAAGCGATGTCGGCAAAGGCTCCACGTTCACCCTGCTGTTGCCGCTGGCAGGGGTGAAAGAACAAATCGACCAGGTGCGGGCAACCTCCGCGTAAGCCTGAGGTCACATTGGCCAACGGCAAGCATTCAAGGCGTTAACATGAGTGAAGATGCACAAGATGTAGTGTTGGTGGTCGAGGATGAACCGGCAATCCGGATGATCCTGCACGACTACCTGGCGGGTGAGGGCTACCACGTGCTGGTGGCCGAGGACGGTGAACAGGCGTTCGCCATTCTGGCGAGCAAGCCGCACCTGGACCTGATGGTGACCGACTTCCGCTTGCCGGGTGGCATTTCCGGGGTGGACATCGCCGAACCTGCGGTGAAGCTGCGGCCAGACCTGAAGGTGATCTTCATCAGTGGCTACCCGGCCGAGATCCTCGAATCCGGCAGCCCGATCGCGCGCAAGGCGCCGATCCTGGCCAAGCCATTCGACCTCGATACCCTGCACGAGCAGATCCAGGCCCTGTTGCGTTAGCCTGCTCCCGCCTCTTCGCGGAACAGGCCCGCTCCTACACCGATTTCAAAGGTGGTGCAGTACCTGTGGGAGCGGGTTTACCCGCGAACAAGCCGGTACAGGTTCAACGCAGGGTCCGCTCGATCCCGCCAACCAGCAGGCTCTCCATCAAACCCAGCCCCTGTTCCTCTGGCAAGCCCTTGAGCATCCCCGGCAACTGGTTCAGCAGTGTCGCCACGACATGCGCGGTTGCCACCAATACCTCGCCCTGCAACGTCGCCCGCGGTGCGATCAGGCGCAGCAACCCCGCCTCATAGCGCTTGCGCAGCAACCCCAGGCGCGCCTGCTGTGCTTCGCTCAGGCAGCACAGGTCCCGCTCCGCCAGGCGAAATTGCATCGGCCGTTCGGCGTGCAGCTGCCAGTGCGCGGCAATCAGGCAGGCCATTGCCGAGCCGCCTCGGGCCATGGCTCGGCGACCCTGCTCCAGGGTCGCCTGCAGCTCCTCGTACAGCTCCTCGATCAGGTCGAACAGCAGGTCCTGCTTGCTGGGGAAATGGTGATACAGCGAGCCGGCAGTCAGGCCGACATGCGCCGCCAGTTCGCGCATGCTGACCTGGCCAAAGCCCTTTTCGGCGAACAGCGCCATGGCCCGGTCGCGTCGCTCTTCGAAGTTGGCACAGCGCATGGCGGCATTGAGCGGGGGCATGGCGTGCGCTCCTCAGTAGGTAAAGAAGCCGCGGCCGCTCTTGCGCCCCAGCCAGCCGGCCGCGACCATTTCCTTGAGCAGCGGGGCAGGGCGGTATTTGCTGTCGTTGAAGCCTTCATGGAAGGCCTCCATGATCGCCAGCAGGGTATCCAGGCCGATCAGGTCGGCCAGGGCCAGCGGGCCGATCGGCTGGTTGCAGCCCAGGCGCATGCCGGTGTCGATGTCCGCGGCACTGGCCAGGCCTTCCTGGCGCACGAAGATCGCTTCGTTGATCATCGGTACCAGGATGCGGTTGACCACGAACCCCGGGCGATTGCCGGCGGTGATCGGTGTCTTGCCGAGCTTCTCGGTGACCACCAGCGCCTGGGCGTAGGTGTTGTCGCTGGTCTGCAGGCCGCGGATGATCTCGACCAGGGCCATCATCGGCACCGGGTTGAAGAAGTGCACGCCGATGAAGCGCTCAGGGTGGTCGATGCTGGCCGCCAGTTGAGTCACCGATAGCGACGAGGTGTTGGTAGCGATCAGGCAGTCGGCGGCCACGTTGGACGCTACCTGCTGCAGGATGCGTTGCTTGAGCTGCAGGTTCTCGGTGGCAGCCTCGATCACCAGCTGTGCGCGGCTCAACTGGGCGTAGTCGGTGCTGGTGCGGATACGTGTTTTCGCGGCCTCGGCGCGCTCGGCCTCGAGCGTGCCCTTGCTGACCTGGCGCTCCAGGTTCTTGCTCAGGGTGGCCACGCCACGCTCCAGCGCGGCGTCGGAAACGTCCACCAGCAGGACCTGGTAGCCGGCCACCGCGCACACCTGGGCAATACCATTGCCCATGGTGCCGGCGCCGATTACGGCAATCTGTTCAATCGTCATGGTTCAGCCCCTCAGACGCGCTCGAAGACCACGGCGATGCCCTGGCCGCCGCCGATGCACATGGTGGCCAGGGCGTAGCGGCCCTGGATGCGCTGCAGTTCATGGATGGCCTTGGTGGCGATGATCGCGCCGGTGGCACCGACCGGGTGGCCGAGCGAGATGCCCGAGCCGTTCGGGTTGACCTTCTCCGGGTCGAAACCGAGCTCGCGGGCCACGGCGCAGGCCTGGGCAGCGAAGGCTTCGTTGGACTCGATCACATCCAGGTCGGCAACGTTCAGGCCGACCTTTTCCAGCACCTTGCGGGTCGCCGGGATCGGGCCAAGGCCCATCAGCTCCGGCTCGACGCCGGCGTGGGCATAGGCCACCAGGCGCGCCAGGGGCTTCAGGCCCAGGCGGCGCACAGCGTCACCGGTGGCCAGCACCAGGCCGGCGGCGCCATCGTTGATGCCGCTGGCGTTGCCGGCGGTGACGGTACCGTCCTTCTTGAACACGGTCTTCATGCCGGCCAGTTGTTCAGCGGTGACATCGGCGCGGACATGCTCGTCGACGGCGAACTGCACGGTGCCTTTACGGGTTTTCAGCTCCAGCGGCACGATCTGGCTGTCGAAGCGGCCTTCGGCCTGTGCGCGGGCGGCGCGGCGCTGGCTGGTCAGGGCCAGTTCGTCCTGCATTTCGCGGCTGATGCCCTGCTGGGCGGCGACGTTTTCTGCGGTGATGCCCATGTGGAAGTGTTCGAACGGGTCCTGCAGCACGCCGACGGTGTAGTCGATGCCTTGCAGGTCACCCATGCGCGCGCCCCAGCGCGCCTGGGGCAGCAGGTACGGGCCGCGGCTCATGGACTCGGCGCCGGCGGCCAGGGCCACGTCGGCATCGCCGAGCAGCAGGCACTGGGCGGCCGAGACAATGGCCTGCAGGCCCGAACCGCACAGGCGGTTGACGTTGAAGGCCGGGGTTTCCTTGGGGATGCCAGCGTTCATCGCTGCGACCCGCGACAGGTAGGCATCGCGTGGTTCGGTGGGGATCACGTTGGCCATCACCACGTGGCCGATCTGGTCGGCGGCCACCCCCGCACGCTCGATGGCGGCGCGGGTCACGGCGGTGGCCAGGTCGGCCAGTGGCAGGTCCTTGAGGGAACCACCGAAACCACCAATGGCGGTACGGACGGCACTGACGACGTAGATTTCTGCGCTGCTCATAGAGGCTCCGATTGCGAAGGCATGGCGGGAGCGGGCCAGGCTCTGCGAGAATGGCCGGCGATCCCAAGGTGGGTTCGAGTCTAGGCAAAGGCTCTGTTGCAGCCTATGCCGGATCTGTTCAGTCAACCTGGCATTTTTTGCCACTCAGCATAGACAGCGAATTCCGCCATGCGCGATAGCGATTCGGTCGCGGTGTACTTTCTCAATGCCATGTTGCATGCCCTGCGCGGCCAGCCCGACGTGCTGGAGGCGCGGCTGCGCGGCGTGGGCATCGACCCGGCCGTACTCAGCCAGCCACAGGCGAGGGTGCCGGCCAAGGCTTTCGCCGGTTTGTGGCTGGAATTGATCGAGCTGCTGGAAGACGAGTTCTTCCGCCTCGACAGCCACGGCATGCCGTTGGGCAGTTTTGCCCTGATCTGCCGTGGCTTGATCCAGGAACCCAACCTGGAGAAGGCGCTGCGCCAGTGCATGAGCAGTTTCGCCCTGTTCCTGCGTGACCTGCGCGGCAATCTCACGCTGCGCGGTGGGCGTGCGGTCATCAGCGTACAGTCGACGATTGCCGACCCGCTGACCCAGGTGTATGCCGAGGAAACTTACCTGGTGCTGGTGATCGGCCTGCTGTGCTGGCTGGCCGGGCGGCGCATCGCCATCGACCGCACGGAGCTGGCGGTGGCGCGCCCGGCCCAGGACGACGACCCGCTGCTGTGGGGGCCGGACTTGCGCCTGGGCAGCGGGCGTACCGAAGTCGAGTTCGACAGCGCCTGGTTGCGCTTGCCGGTGGTGCAGGACCTGGCAGGCCTGAAGACTTTCCTGCGCAGCGCGCCCCAGGGCCTGGTCATCCGTTTTCGCAATCAGAACGGGCTGGTGGCCGAGGTCTATCGCCATTTGCGCGCACGCCGCTATGGGCAATGGCCGACGCTTGCAGCCATGGCCGAGCAGCAGGGGATCAGTGCCAGCACCTTCCGCCGCCAACTGGAGCGTGAAGGGCATTCGTACCAGCAGATCAAGGATGAAGTGCGCCGGGCGATGGCCTTCGAGCGCTTGCGCGAAGGCACCTTGAGCATCGCCGAGATTGCCGAGCAGGCGGGCTTCCAGGAGCCCAGTGCATTTCACCGGGCGTTCAAGAAGTGGACGGGGCAGAGCCCGGGCAGCTATCGGGCGAGGCTGGCCGGGCTTGCAAACTTCAATCCTGCAGTTCGGCAGCCAGAGCCTTGACCCGCTTCAGGTCACCTCCCGCAATTCTTGTAACCCTGCTCCCGTAATCGGCATCGGCTTTGTACAGGAATGACAGGATGATGTGCTTGCTCTGCTCATCGGCGACAGCCAGCGACTGACCGAAGCTGTTGACCAGGTCGCGCTGCTCGCTTTTCGAATAGGCGCGGTAAAGGTCACCGGCCTGCTTGAAGTTCTGCTCCCGGGTGATGCCCCGTTGCTGGGTGGGGCCGCTCAAGGCCAGTTCACTGTAGCGTGCCGAGTCGGTGGTGCTGCGAGGCTGCAGGCGGCTGGGCTGGTAGTTGACCATGTCACGGGTGCGGTTGGGGTTGAGTGCGCCATCCTGGTTGCCATTGTTGACCGCCGCCCGCGGCTGGTTGATCGGCAGGCTGCTGGCGTTGGCGCCGACTCGGTACATCTGGGTGTCGGCGTAGGAGAACAGTCGGCCCTGCAGCAAGCGGTCTTCGGAGGGCTCTATACCCTGGATCAGGTTGGACGGTGCCAAGGCGACCTGTTCGGTTTCCTGGAAGAAGTTGTCGACATTGCGCTTGAGCACCATCTGCCCGACCCGGCGCTCGGGCACATCCGGCCAGACCTTGGTGGCGTCCAGCGGGTCGAAGTCGAAGGCTGCCAGCTGCTCAGGACGTAGTGTCTGGATATAGAGGTCCCATTTGGGATAGTCGCCACGGGCGATGGCACCTACCAGGTCCTCGGTCATGTGACTGAAGCTTTTGCCCTGGATCTGCTCGACAGCCTTGGGGTCGAGGTTTTCCTGCCCTTGCAGGCTTTTCCAGCGGAACTTCACGTAGGTGGGTTCACCGTTGGCGTTGACGAACTTGTAGGCGTGCACGCTGTTTCCATCCATGTGCCGATAGCTTTTTGGCGTGCCTTCGTTGGAGTACAGCAGGGTCAGGGTGCGGGTAGCCTCCGGCATGTGCGAGAGCAGGTCGAAACGCCGGGCGTCGTTGCCCAGGTTGTTGCGCGGGTCGGGCTTGAAGGCGTGGACCATGTCCGGGAACTTGATGGCGTCGCGGATGAAGAACGTTGGGAAGTTGTTGCCGACCAGGTCCCAATTGCCCGTCGTGGTGTAGAACCGGGTGGCAAAGCCTCGCGGGTCGCGCAGGGTTTCCGGCGAGTGCAGGCCATGCACAACCGACGAGAAACGCACGAATACCGGGGTTTTTTCGCCCGGCGTGAACAGCGGCGCCGAAGTCAGCGCGGACAGGTCTTCGGACGCGGTGAATTCGCCATGGGCGCCGGTGCCGCGGGCGTGCACCACGCGTTCGGGGATGCGTTCGCGGTCGAAGCGTTGCAGCTTCTGGATCAGCTGCACATCCTGCAGCAAGGTCGGGCCAGTGTTGCCAGCAGTCTGGGAGTGCTGGTTGTCGCCGACCGCTGCGCCGTTGTCGCGGGTCAGGGGCATGGCGAACAGCACGGGGCTTGCAAGAACGGTTGCACACAGCAGCGTCAATGCCGGGCGATGGGGGCGGGTCGAAAGCATGGTCGGGGCACTCGCTTGATCAAGGGAGTGCCGATGCTAGTAATCCTGCAGGAACCTCACTGTAAGGCGGCTCATCTCATGTTGTGGGAGATGTCGAGCAGAGAGCCGCTGGACCGATGTGCGGCAGCGTCAATAGCCATCGTCGTTCAACGCCAGGCTCTGGCGCAGCTGTTCGACCATCGACACGCGCAATGTTTCCGGTGCCTTGACCCGGATCGAGCCGGCCTGGGACAGCAGCCAGCCCATCAGCGCACGGCTGTCTTCGACTGTGGCCGCGAGCATCGCACCGCCTTTGTCATGCGGGGCCAGGCGCATGTCCTCGGACAGCGGCTGGTCTTCCAAGCGACGCGCGAGGCCATCGTCGACCCAGGCCTGCAGTTCGATCTGCTGCGAGGGGGTGAGTTGATCGGGTTGCAGTTGCTCGGCCTCATCCAGGCTCAGGCCTGGCTGCCAGTACCAGCCATAGGGCATGCCCTTGCTGTTGCAGTGCAGCGGGAACAGCGTTGCCAGCTCGTTGAGGTCGCGCTCGACCGTGCGCTTGCTGGTCTTGTGGCCGGCCCTGGCCAGTGCGGCCTGCAATTGCGTGGAGCTCATCCCGGGGTGGCGGTCAGGCAGCAGTTTCAGTAACTGCCATTGTCGGGCGATGGTGTGGCGGGTCGGGTGGCTGGGCACGGGAGTTTCGTCCTTGAAGACCAGGTATGACGGCCTGGGTGATGGCACAGAGCTATCTCAAGAGCATACTCTGTCAATGGATGGGATCCAAGTGTGTTTTTCAAAGGCTGTAGGAACGCATAGCAAGCCCGCCGACGACAGCTCTCTGAACAGTTGAGACTTGTTTGTGTCCTGTAAATAGACCAAAATATCGTTCTTTATTGAGGTTTGAATTCATGCAGAATATTTTCGCTGACGTGGCCGTAAGCGTGTCGGAGCTGAAAAAGAACCCATCCGCGGTGATGACAGGTGCTGCGGGTATGCCCGTCGCTGTGCTCAATCACAATCGTGTTATGGGTTACATGGTGCCTGCCGAACTGTACGAAGCCATGATGGAGCGTCTGGAGGATCTTGAATTAACCGAGCTGGCCAAGTCGAGGCTGGGTGAAAAGGGCGTACCGGTAACTCTGGATGATTTATAAGCTCGAGTTTCTGCCTTCTGCGATGAAGGAGTGGGGCAAGCTTGGGCACACCGTGCGCGAGCAGATCAAGAAAAAGCTCGGCGAACGCTTGCAGTCCCCCAAGGTCCAGGCCGATGCACTGCGTGACCTGCCGAACCACTACAAGATCAAGCTGAAAGCTTCAGGTTATCGACTGGTGTACAGAGTCGAAGATGAGCGGATCGTTGTAGTGGTGGTGTCGGTTGGCAAACGTGAGCGTAGCGAGGTTTACCGAGCCGCTAAAACGCGTTAGGTGACCGCGCCGAAAAGGCCGCCCTGCAAGGCCTCGATAAACACCTCTTCAGCCCGGCTCAACCGCTGTTCCCTGTTCCACAGCAGGTGAATATCCACATCGGCAATCCCTTCTGCAGGCGGCAGCTTCCACAGCAGCCCCGCCGCCACATCCGGCGCCACCACATGCTCGGGCAGGCAGCCGATGCCGAACCCGGCGATCACCAGCCGACGCACCTCTTCAAGACTGGGCGACGACGCCACGATCCGCCCGGAAAACCCTTGCTGGTCACGGAAAATGGTCAGCGGCGACAACATGCCGCCAATCTGGTCGCTGGTGAAGCTGACGAAATTTTCCCGCTGCAGATCGCCCTCGGCCTGGCCGAACAGGGCATGGTGCTTGCCGCAGAAAAACGCGTAGCGCTGGCGCAGGAACAGGCGCTGCTCCAGGCGTGGCTGGGGCCGGCGGTTGAGGCTCAGGCCCGCAGTGGCAGTCTTTTCCTGCAAGGCGGCGACGATGTCCGAGCTGCGCATCACGTCGATTTCCAGGTCCACCCGTGGGTGCTGGCGATGGAAGTCCGCCAGCAGATCATCGAACCGCTCGCTGACGATGCGGCTGATCATCAGCAAGCGCACCTTGCCCACCAGTTCATCCGCCGGCTGCTCCAGCAGGCCGCTGATCTGCGACATCTGCCCATACACCTCACCGGCCAGCTGGAACAGTTGTTCGCCCATGTCGGTGAGCACGAAGCGAGGCCCGCGGCGGGCAATCAGCTGGCGGCCAAGCTGTTCCTCCAGGCGCTTGAGCGCCTGGCTCACGGCCGGTTGGGTCAAGTGCAGGCGCGCGGCGGCGCGGCTGATGGACAACTCCTGGCCGATTACCCGGAAAGTGCGCAGAAGGTTCCAGTCGAGGCGGTCGTTGAGCAGGCGGTCGGACATGGCTGGCTCGATGATAAGCAGGGCTAATAGTGCGAATAATAAATAGAAAATTGACTAATCATAGCCCGGGGACGATAAATCGCAGTCATTGAGGCTTGTTGTATCGGTGCTGGCTTCTTCGCGGGCTTGCCCGCTCCCACAGGTACTGAAGCGTTTGCGGGCCTTGCGCAATCCCTGTGGGAGCGGGCGAGCCCGCGAAGAAGCCAAAAACCGATCAAAAGGCCATGCGCCACCAGAGCGCCGCCGTGACCCTTAACTCCTGCCAGAAAAACAAGCAAAGGAGCCCCCATGAAGCCCATCGCTTCGCCCCAGCCGCGCCGTGCCGCCGCCGCCGCGTTCATCGGCACCATGATCGAGTGGTACGACTTCTACATCTATGCCACCGCCGCCGCCTTGGTGTTCGGTGCCTTGTTCTTCCCCTCCGACGACAGCCTGTTCAGCACCATGGCCGCCTTCGGCACCTTCGCCGTGGGCTTTTTCGCCCGGCCGCTGGGCGGCATCGTGTTCGGCCATGTGGGTGACCGCATCGGACGCAAGAAGTCGCTGGTCATCACCCTGTTGATGATGGGCATCGTCACCGTGTGCATCGGCCTGCTGCCGACCTACGCGCAGATCGGTGTCGCCGCGCCGGTGCTGCTGATCATCCTGCGGGTGATCCAGGGCATCGCCGTGGGTGGCGAGTGGGGCGGGGCGGTGCTGATGGCCGGTGAACATGCGCCCAAGGGCCGGCGCAATTTCTTTGCCTCGTTCGCCCAGCTGGGCAGCCCGGCGGGCCTGATCCTGTCGCTGCTGGCCTTTGGCGCAGTGACCCGTCTGCCCGAGGAAGACCTGATGAGCTGGGGCTGGCGCGTGCCGTTCCTGGCCAGCGCGTTGTTGCTGCTGGTGGGCCTGGCGATTCGCCTGGGGGTCAACGAGTCGCCCGAATTCATCGCCAGCCGCGAGCAGGCGGCGAGGGCTCAGCGCAAGGAGCAGGCGCCGGTACTGGAAGTGCTGCGCACCGCCTGGCGCCCACTGCTGCTTTGCATCGGTGCCAACACCCTGGGCATTGCCGGGGTCTATTTCACCAACACCTTCATGATCAGCTACACCACCCAGCAACTGCACCTGGAGCGCTCGCTGATCCTCGAATGCCTGTTCTTCGTGGCGATCATCCAGTTCTGCGTGCAGCCGCTGGCCGCGTGGCTGTCGGAAAAGCTCGGCGCCACCCGCTTCCTGGCCTTGGTCGCGCTGCTGGCGATGGGCTCGCCGTACCCGATGTTCGTGCTGGTCAGCTCTGGCCAAGGCCCAATGATAGTGCTCGGCATCGCCTTGGCGGCGGCCTGCATGGCCTCGTTCTACGCCGTGATCGCGGGCTACGTCAGCGGCATGTTCGACACCCGCGTACGTTACACCGCGATTTCCCTGGCCTACCAAGTGTGCGGCGCCCTCGCGGGCGGCCTGACACCGCTGATCGGCACCTGGCTGGCCCACACCTTTACCGGCCAATGGTGGCCGATGGCGGCGTTCTACAGCCTCATCGCCAGCATTTCGCTGGTCTGCGTGCTGGCCCTGGCACGCCAGTACGCCCGAAGTCAGCGCCTGGAACTGGCCTGATCGATTCCTCTGATTGTGGAGTACCCGCACATGTTGAAAAGCAATGGCGAACGCCTGTGGGCGAGCCTGATGGCCATGGCCGAAATCGGCGCCACCGCCCGCGGCGGCAGCTGCCGCCTGGCCCTGAGCGACGAAGACAAGGCCGGCCGTGAACTGTTCAGCCACTGGTGCCGCGAGGCCGGCCTGACGCTGAGCGTGGATGCCATCGGCAACCTGTTCGCCCGCCGCGCCGGTAGCGATCCGGCTGCTGCTCCGGTGATGATGGGCAGCCACCTCGACACTCAGCCCGAAGGCGGCCGCTTCGATGGCGTCTATGGCGTGCTGGCCGGCCTGGAGGTGGTGCGCCGCCTCAACGACCTGAACATTCAGACCCGCAAGCCGCTGGAGATCGCCGTCTGGACCAATGAAGAGGGCGCCCGCTTCACCCCGGCCATGTTCGGCTCGGCGGTGTTCACCGGCACCCTGGCGCTGGACCAGGCCCTGGCCATCCGTGATGCCGATGGCGTCAGTGTCGCCGACGAACTGCGGCGCACCGGCTACGCCGGCCAGCGCCCGCTGGGTGGCCAGGTGGATGCCTACTTCGAGGCGCATATCGAGCAAGGCCCGATCCTTGAAGACAACGCCAAGGCCATCGGCGTGGTCAGCGGTGGCCAGGCGATTCGCTGGCTGGACGTGACCGTCGAAGGCATGGCCGCCCACGCCGGCACCACACCGATGCCGCTGCGCAAGGACGCCCTGTATGGCGCCGCGCGGATGATCCAGGCGGTCGAGCAACTGGCGGCGGATTTTGCGCCAGAAGGCCTGACCACCGTGGGCGAACTGTCGATCGCCAAGTCCTCGCGCAACACCATCCCCGGCGTGCTGCGCTTCACCGTCGATCTGCGCCATCACCGTGACGAAGCCATCGAGGCCATGGAGCGCGACCTGACCGAGAAGCTGCAGGCCATCGCCAGCCAGCGCGGCCTGCAGGTGCGCATCGAGCGCCACTGGGTCAGCCCGGCCACGCCGTTCGACGCCGCCTGCGTGGCCGCCGTGCAGCAGGCGGTGGATGGCCTGGGTTATGCGCAACAGTCCATCGTCAGCGGCGCCGGCCACGACGCCATCCTGCTGGCCCGCTACTGCCCGACGGCGATGGTGTTCATCCCCTGCGTCGGCGGCCTGAGCCACAACGAAGCCGAAGACGTGCTGCCCGAGGATGCCCGCCAGGGCGTCGACGTATTGCTCAACGCCGTGCTGGCCCGCGCCGGCCAAGTCGAACAAGGAGAAGCCTGATGCGTTGCTACTTCCACCCCGAACAGCTGCTGCACCATCCGCGCAGCTACTACTCGCGTGGCGCCATGCGCACCCCGCAGGAAGTCCCCGAACGCGCCCAGCGCCTGCTGCAGGCGGCCAAGGACCTGGGCTTCGACATCCGCCAGCCCGACGATGCCGGCCTGGCGCCGCTCAAGGCGGTGCATGGCGAGGCCTACCTGGCGTTCCTCGAAGAGGCCCATGCGCGCTGGAAGGAAGTACCTGAGGACTGGGGTGACGAAGTGATGTCGAACATCTTCGTGCGCGAGCCCAACGCCCTGCGCGGCATCCTAGCCCAGGCGGGGCGCTACCTGGCCGATGGCAGCTGCCCGGTGGGTGAAAACACCTGGCGTTCGGCGTACTGGTCGGCGCAGAGCGCGGTGGCCGGGGCCAAGGCCATTGTTGATGGCGAGCCCGCAGCCTACGCGCTGTGCCGGCCGCCGGGGCACCACGCACGGTTCGATGCGGCCGGTGGGTTCTGCTACATCAACAATGCCGCCGTGGCCGCCCAGGCCTTGCGCAGCCGTTACCGCCGGGTGGCGATTCTCGATACCGACATGCACCACGGGCAGGGGATTCAGGAGATCTTCTACGAGCGCAATGACGTGCTGTACGTGTCGACCCATGGTGACCCGACCAACTTCTATCCGGGTGTGGCCGGGTTCGAGGATGAACGCGGCAGTGGCGCGGGCGAGGGGTACAACCTCAACCTGCCGATGGCCCATGGCGCCAGCCAGGCGGACTTCATGGGACAGCTGGAAATTGCGCTGGCTGCGGTGCAGGACTTTGGCGCCGAGGTGCTGGTATTGTCGCTTGGGTTCGATATCTACGAGCTGGATCCGCAGAGCAAGGTGGCGGTGACGACTGAAGGGTTTGCTGAATTGGGTGAGCGGATTCGGGCGTTGCGGTTGCCTTGCCTGATCGTGCAGGAAGGGGGGTATCACCTGGAGAGCCTGGAGGCGAATGCGCAGGCGTTCTTTGCGCACGAGGCGGATTGGACATAGTTGAACGCGCGAGGGCTAACAGGTGCATGCCGCGAGATCTTCAGCGCCTATAAGATCGAGCGCCGCCCGCGCGGCGCATCGCGGGCAAGCCCGCTCCCACATTTGTTTCGGGCCAGTCTCTCCTATGAAGCCAACAGGGACCGCCTTGGTGCATGCCTGGAGACAGGTGAAGCGGCATCAGCGCCCACCGAGATGTATCGCTATGCCAACAAGGCGGATCCTGTTGGCGGCACAGGAATAACTGGCCCGAAACAGATGTGGGAGCGGGCTTGCCCGCGATGCGCCGCGCGGGCGGCGCTCGATCTTATAGGCGCTGAAGATGTTGTGGCGAACACCGAGGGCGAACACCCCGGCCCCCCAAAAACCCCTAAATCCCACCCCGCCGCACATGCTTCACCAGCACCTTCTCCAGCAACTCCCACATCGCCGGGTCGGTGCTGAACGCCACATTGAAGCGCATCCACCCGGTGGCCTTGGCATCGACCATGAACAACTGCCCAGGCCCGAGCATGATGCCTTTCTCCAAGGCATCATCGAGCAACGCCGCACTGTCCGGAATCGCCGGGTGGCGGGTCCAGATGTACATCCCTTCATCCGACTCGGTGAACAGTTCAAAGCCCAGTCGATGCAGATGCCGGCCCACTTCCTGATGCGCCTCGGCCAAGCGCTGGCGCAGGCGCTTGAGGTGCTTGCGCCAGCGTCCGTCGATGATCGCCGCATACACCACCCGCTCCATCACCTGCGAAGTGGTCAGTCCCGAGCGCATCTTCAGGTGCAGCAGTTTCTGCGACAGCTCCGGGTTGGCCAGCAGGTAGCCGACCCGCACGTTGGGCGAGATGCTTTTCGAGTAACTGCCCACGTACACCACCTGCTGCAGATGGTCGAGGCTGGCCAGGCACGGCTGTGGCTCGGCGACCATGTCGGCGTACAGGTTGTTCTCCACCAGGCGGAAACCGTGCTGGCTGGCCAGTTGCAGCAAGCGGTGCAACTGCGCCAGCGGGGTGCGTGAACAGGTCGGGCTGTGCAGGTGCGGCTGGGTGAAGAACGCGGTAGGGCGATGGTGCGCCAGCAATTGTTCGAGGTGATTGAGGTCGTAACCGTTGGGCGTGCGTGGCACGCCGATCAAGGTCGCGCCCTGGGTCCGCAGGATACTCATCAGGTTGGGATAGCCGGGGTCGTCCACCAGCACCACGTCACCGGGGCGCACCAGGGTGCGCACGGCAAGGTCCAGCGCCTGGCTGGCACCGTGGGTCAGCATCAGCTGCGCCGGGTTGCAGACGATCGACAGCTCCTGTTGCAGGTTCTGCGCGGTCAGCGCACGCAGCTCCGGCAAGCCCATCGGGTCGCCGTAGCCCGACAATTCCAGCGGGCTGCCAGCGACCTGGCGCAGGCCGCGGCGCAGGCCTTCTTCGTACATCCAGTCATTAGGTAGCCAGCCGCAGCCGGGTTTGAACGGCAGTTGGCGAATCTCGAAGATCTGCTGCAGGTACCACTCGGAGTTGAAGGTCGGGCGGCCGGTCTCGGCTTCGCTGTTTTGGCTTTCCAGCAGCTCGTTCGCCGCACGATTGACGAAGAACCCCGCATTGCCCTTGCTCACCAGCAGCCCCTGGGCAACCAGGCGGTCGTAGGCCTCGACCACGGTAAAGGTGCTCACCGAATAGCTCGCGGCAAAGGCGCGGATCGAGGGGACCTTGGTGCCGGGCTTGAGGGTCTGGTTATCGATCAGCTCGCGCAGGCCGTCGATGATCTGGTTGACCAGCGGCGTGGAAGAGTCTGGGTGTAATTCGAACATTCGGGGCCTTCAGGAGTGCGTAACGCCAAGCGCCAGCGGGTGTATTGCATTGGCGGCCTGTACAGTGCAGTGCGAGATTCATGCCACTGTGCATGGCTCTCTACGTCGGACATTTTTACATTAGGTGTCAGATATCGCCACATAAAGCATGTTCAGTTCGCCTCAGGTGCCAACCCTGGGGCGCGTCAGCAGGCCGCCACGGAAGGCCTGCGTGTGTTAGCGCACACCATCCTGCCCGCATTAGCACTGATGTACAGGTGAAACCGAGAGCCATCGGGGTTTCACAGTTTTCCTTGGATAAAAAGAAGCACGGGGTACACAACTGATGGACGCAACATCCACAACCACCACCGCGAAAAGCGGGCACGAGAGCAAGCTCAGTGCCTCGCTCAAGTCGCGCCACCTGACGATGATGTCGATCGCCGGGGTTATCGGCGGCGCCTTGTTCGTCGGCTCCGGCAGCGTGATCCACAGCGCCGGCCCGGCCGCAGTGCTGGCCTATCTGGCCGGCGGCATCCTGGTTGTCCTGATCATGCGCATGCTGGGTGAAATGGCGACTTCCTCGCCGGACACCGGCTCGTTCTCCACCTACGCCGACCGCGCGATCGGCCGCTGGGCCGGTTTCACCATCGGCTGGCTGTACTGGTGGTACTGGGTCATCCTGATGGCCTGGGAAGCCTATGTGGCGGGCAAGATCCTGCACGGTTTCTTCCCCGACGTCAGCGTCAACGTCTTCGTGCTGGCCACGACCCTGCTGCTGATCACCGTCAACTTCTTCAACGTCAAGCACTACGGTGAGTTCGAATTCTGGTTCGCGCTGATCAAGGTGGTGGCGATCGTTTGCTTCCTGGTGGTGTGCACCGCCGCGGTGATGAACATCTGGCAGTTCGGTGAAGTGCGTGGCATGACCCACCTGACCGCCGAAGGCTTCATGCCCAACGGCATCACCACGGTCATTGGAGCCTTGCTCGGGGTGATGTTCGCCTTCCTTGGCGCTGAAATCGTCACCATCGCCGCTTCCGAAGCCAAGGACCCGGCTACCCAGATCGTCAAGGCCACCAACTCGGTGGTATGGCGTGTGTGCCTGTTCTACGTCGGCTCGATCTTCCTGATCGTCTGCCTGGTGCCGTGGAACGACCCGCAACTGGGCGTTTCCGGCTATGGCGCCTACCGCCGTACCTTGGAGCTGCTGGGCGTGCCGCACGCCGAACTGCTGATGAACTTCGTGGTGCTGACCTCGGTGAGCAGCTGCCTGATCTCTGGCCACTACACCGCTTCGCGCATGCTGTTCTCGCTGGCCCAGCGTGGCGACGCGCCGTCATTCTTCAAGATCACCCGTGCCGGCACGGGTGTACCGGTGTACGCGATCATCGGCTCCTGCGCCGTGGCCGTGGTCTGCGCGCTGATCAACTTCAGCGAGACCCTGCGCCCGAAAGACGTGCTGGAAACCCTGATGAACACCACCGGCATGATTGCCCTGCTGGTGTACCTGGTGATCGCCTTCTCGCAGCTGCGCATGCGCCGCAAGCTGATCGCCGAAGGCAAGGAAGTACGCCTGCAGATGTGGCTGTTCCCGTGGCTGACCTACCTGGTGATCGGCTTCATCATCGCCGCATTGGTGACCATGGCCTTCATGCCTGATTATCAGATCCTGGTGATTTCCACCGGCATCGCCGCGGCTGTCGTGGTGGCGATGGGCGTGGTGCACCAGATCCGTACTGGCAAGCAGCACTAAGCGTCACTTGCTCTTGGAAACGGCCGGCTCCCTTGGGGACCCGGCCGTTTCGCGTTGCTGGGCCTGGTGTTTGTCCGCGGGCATGTGAAAGCGCTGGTTCATCCAGGGGGAACCGAGCAGGGCGGCGGCGGCGATCAGCGCCAGAATGGCCAAGGCCATGGATAGCTTCATGGGCATGCGCATAAAGGAAATGACTTCAAGCATAGACCGACAGTTCAGGCGCATGCACTTCGGTACATGGCGTATGCTCATTGCATCGTCCGCCAAAAGGAGCCGCCCATGGCCTGGTCCGCCACCCAGTATTCCCTCTTCGAAGACGAACGCACCCGCGCCGTGCGTGACCTGCTGGCCGCCGTGCCGCCGCGGCCGGTACGCCATGCCACCGACCTGGGCTGTGGCCCCGGCAACTCGACCGAAGTGCTGCTGCAGCGCTGCCCCGACGCCCAGGTAACGGCACTGGACAGCGACAAGGACATGATCGACAAGGCCCGCGAGCGCAAGCGCCTGCACATTCCACGGGTACGCTGCGAAATTGCCGATATCAGCGACTGGTCCGCCCCCGAGCCGCAAGACCTGATCCTGGCCAATGCCTCGCTGCAATGGGTGCCTGACCATGGCTCGCTGTACCCGCACCTGGTGCGCCAGCTGAGCGAGGGCGGCAGCCTGGCGGTGCAGACCCCGGACAACCTCGACGAGCCCGCTCACCGGCAATTGCGCAAGATTGCCAGCGAGGGCCCGTGGGCGGAGAAATTCGCTGACTTCCAGTTGCCACCGCGGCACAACGCGGCGTTCTACTACGACCTGCTCAGCCCGCTGTGCACGCGGGTGGACGTGTGGCGCACCACCTATCACCACCCGTTGACCGGCGGCGCCGAAGCGGTGGTGGAATGGTTCAAGGGATCGGCGCTGCGGCCTTATCTGGCCAAGCTGGACGAACAGGAACAGGCGAGCTTCCTGCAGATGTACCTGCAGGCCATGCAGCATGACTACCCGCCAGCCACCGACGGCAAGGTGTTGCTGCCGTTTCCGCGGCTGTTTGTCGTCGCTACCCGCTAAGGGCGACGCCAGCGGCAGATGACGCAGGCGTAGATGGCCAGGTTCAGCACCAGCACGACGCCGCCCAGCAGCAGCTGGATCTGCGGGGTCAGGCCGGCGGGGTAGATCAGCGGCCAGATGTAGTGTTCGACGAAGCCGCCGTGATAACCCGCGTCACCGGCCGCCAGACGCATGCGGTTTTCCCAGTCGGTGAGCGGGCATTGCAGGTGCAGGCCTTCCACCGCCAGGCCCCAGGCCAGGGCGGGGAGGTGCAGGAGCAGGGCGGGGCGCCACCTGAGCACCAGCAGGCCGCCGAACAGCACCAGCAGGATGAAGGCCAAGTGCAGCAGGACCAGGGCGTCGGCGGCCAGGCGGAAAAGCATGGTGGGTGGGCCAGGGAATGAGGTATTCCCAGCATAGTTGTATTGCCTGTGATGGCCTCTTCGCGGCTAAAGCCGCTCCCACAGGTTTTTTACACAGATTTCGCAAGCGGTGGGATACCTGTGGGAGGCCGCCGAACAGGACCAGCAGGCGGAAAAGGATGGTGGGTGGGCCTGGAAATGAGGTATTCCCAGCATGGTTGTATTGCCTGTGATGGCCTCTTCGCGGCTAAAGCCGCTCCCACAGGTGTTGCACAGATTTCGCAAGCGGTGGGGTACCTGTGGGAGCGGCTTTAGCCGCGAAGAGGCCGGTACAGACGCTACAACTCCTCCTGAACCATCTGCAGGAAGGTGGCCACCACCCGCCGCGATCGCTGTTCGCTCAGGCACACCAGGGTCTCGGTCAGGTGCCGCTGGCAATCGACAATCGGCAGCGCACACACCCGCGCATCCGCGCCGAACTCGGCCGCCGACACCACCCCTACGCCAATCCCCACCACCACCGCCTCGCGCGCCGCTTCGCGGCCTTCCACCTGGATCGCCGGGCGAATCCGCAAGCCTGCGCGCTGCATTTCCTCTTCCAGCGTCTGCCGCGTGACCGACCCCGGCTCGCGCAACACCAACGGTGTGTCGTCAAGGTCGGCCAGGGTGATCGAGCCGCGGCTGGCCCACGGGTGGTTGTGCGAGACGAACGCCACCATCGGGTCGCGGCGCAGCGGCACGCAGTAAAGCCGCTCGTCATCGACATCGCGCCCGAGCAGCGCCAGGTCGGCCTGGTAGCTGAACAGCCTGGCCAGTGATTCATCGGTGTTGCCGGTCTCGATCTTGACCTGGATGCCCGGGTAGCGCTGGCAAAAGCGTGCGATCTGCGGCAGCACGTGCACGGGCGCATCCACTGCCAGCACCAGGCTGCCGGTGTGCAGGGCGCGGGAGTCCTGCAGCAGGTCGTGCGCCTCGGCCTCGCAGGCGAACAGGCGCTGGCTGATGCCCAGCAGGCGCTCGCCCAGGTCGGTCAGTTGCACCGAGCGCTTGTTGCGGTGAAACAGCAGCACACCGAAACGCTCTTCGAGCTTGCGCACCTGGTCGGACACCGCCGGCTGGGTCAGAAACAGCTTTTGCGCGGCGCGGGTAAAGCTGCCGTGCACGGCCACTGCATGGAAGGCCTTGAGTTGAGCGTGAGACACCGACATACCGCCTCCAGTAACAAGCTGGGCTTATGTGTGAAATACGATAAATCGATTTTCTTTATCAGTCAGCAACTGTTTCCATACGTTTCAACCCGAGGCCAACGCCACAAGCAATGGCCGGGGCATGGCCCGCACATCGGTGCCATCTGACCAAATGACGAGCCTTCGTCATGCAGTGCGCAACACAACAACAAGACAGGCGTTTTTTAACAATCTGCCGGCACACTTGAGCAAGAGGTCAGAATCAATGAATCAAGCACTCGCTGCGTTGAAACGCTGGCGCATCCAGATTTTCGCGATCACCTGGCTGGCCTACGCCGCCTTCTACTTCACCCGCAAGGCTTTCTCGGTGGCCAAGCTCGGCATCGGTGAAGACCCGACGTTCATGCTCGACAAGGCCGCCATGGCCAACCTCGACGCAATCTACCTGGCCGCCTATGCCGTGGGCCAGTTCACCTGGGGCATGCTCGCCGACCGTTTCGGCCCGCGCGTGGTGGTGCTCGGTGGCCTGCTGATCTCGGCGGCGGCGGCCGTGGTGATGGGCAGCTTCGCGACCTTCCCGGTCTTCGCCACGTGCATGCTGGTCCAGGGGCTGGCGCAATCCACCGGCTGGGCCGGGCTGTGCAAGAACATCGGCAGCTTCTTCCCGGCTTCGCAGCGCGGCCGGGTGCTGGGGCTGTGGAGTTCGTGCTACGCCTTCGGCGGCCTGGTCGCTTCGCCGTTCGCCGGCTGGTGGGCCTATACCCTGGTCGGCACCTGGCATGCGGCGTTCTTCTCGAGCGCCGCGGTGGTAGCCGGGGTGGCCGTGCTGTTCTTCTTCCTGCAGCGCAACAAGCCGGAGGACGTCGGCCTTGCTGCGGTCGAACCCGAGCCGCAGAGCATGGCCCCGGCCGGTAACCTGTGCAGCGTGTGGGCGCCGCTGCGCGAAATCCTGCGCAACCGCACGGTGCTGACCCTGGGCCTGGCGTACTTCCTGCTCAAGCCTGCGCGCTACGCCATCCTGCTGTGGGGGCCGGTGATCGTCTTCGAGCAGATGCCGTCGGTAGGCAAGGTCGGCGCGGCGATCATCCCCACTGCCTTCGAACTGGCGGGGCTGTTGGGCCCGATCATCATCGGCCTGGCTTCGGACAAGTTGTTTGGCGCCCGGCGCATGCCGGCCTGCGTGATCAGCCTGGTGCTGCTGACAGTGACCCTGGCAGCGTTCATGGCAGCCATGCACAGCGGCAGTATCGCGATGGTGGTGGCCTTGCTGTTCGTCATGGGCCTGACCCTGTACGGGCCCGACTCGATGATCAGCGGCGCGGCGGCCATCGACTTCGGCACGGCCAAGGCCGGCGCCACGGCAGCAGGTTTCGTCAACGGTTGCGGCTCGGTGGGTGCAGTGCTCGGCGGCCTGCTGCCGGGCTACTTCGACAGCGTCACGGTGTTCATCGTGTTTGCCGGCTGCGCGTTGTTCTCGGCCCTGGTGCTGCTGCCACACTGGAACAGCCGCCCGGCCGGCACCGCCGCGGCCAACGACGTGGTGCCCAACACCAGCATGGCGATCAAGCCACTGCGGACCTGAAGGGCAGCGCGCAAGGCCGACGAAGCGTGAGATTACTTGTCGATCCACTGCCCGAGGGCGTATAAACTGCACCCACTTTTGGCCGGTCGCTTCCTGAACCGGCCGCTGGAACAAAGAGAGTCGACATGGGCGCACAGTGGAAAGCCAAACATAGAGAAACAGCTGCCAATGCCAAGGGCAAGATCATGGGCAAGCTGGCCAAGGAAATCCAGATCGCGGCCAAGTCCGGCGCCGACCCGGACATGAACCCGCGCCTGCGCCTGGCCATCGCCCAGGCCAAGAAGGCCTCGATGACCCGTGAGACCCTGGAGCGTGCCATCAAGAAAGGCGCTGGCCTGGACGGCGATGCCGTGCAGTACCATGCCGTCAGCTATGAAGGCTTCGCCCCGCACCAGGTGCCACTGATCGTCGAGTGCCTGACCGACAACGTCAACCGCACCGTGGCGCAGATCCGCGTGCTGTTCCGCAAGGGCCAGCTCGGCGCCAGCGGCTCGGTGACCTGGGACTTCAACCACGTCGGCCTGATCGAAGCCACCCCGGAAGGCGATGCCGACCCGGAAATGGCCGCCATCGAAGCCGGTGCCCAAGACTTTGAGGAAGGTGAAGAAGAGGGGTCAACCTTGTTCATCACCGACACCACCGACCTGGATGCGGTACAGAAGGCCCTGCCTGAGCATGGCTTCACCGTTACCTCGGCGAAGATCGGTTATACCCCGAAGAACCCGGTGAGCGCGGCCAGCCTGAGTGCTGAAGCGCTGGCCGAGGTTGAAGCGTTCCTCGAGGCGATCGACGAGAACGATGACGTGCAGAACGTATATGTAGGCCTTACCGCCTAAAGCTGGGGCCGCTTTGCGGCCCATTCGCGGGCAAGCCCGCTCCCACAGGAGTATCACAAGCCTTGGCATTGTGAGGTCCCTGTGGGAGCGGGCTTGCCCGCGAATGGGCCGGCAAAACCAACAGAAGGGCAACTGCATGAACCCCACCTTCGCCTCCCTCAGCCTCGCCCACCTGCGCACCCTCGACTGCCTCCTGCAGCTGAAGAACCTCAGCCACGCCGCCGATCGCCTGGGCGTCAGCCAATCGGCCTTGAGCCGCCAGCTGGCCCACCTGCGCGAAGCCTTCGACGACCCCTTGCTGGTGCGCCAGGGCCGTGGTTATGTGCTCAGCCAATACGCCGAAGCCCTGGTCGAGCCCCTGCGCCAGGTGCTCGAAGAACTCCAGGCCCTGCGCCAACCCGCCACCTTCGACCCGGCCCGCTGCGAGCGGCGCTTCTGCCTGGCCGCTTCCGACTACGTAGCCGAGCACATGCTGCCGCTGCTGGTGGCTGCCTTGGAGCATGAAGCCCCTGGCGTGTCCATCGACTACCGCACCTGGCAGGCCGGGCAATACGCCTTGCTTGCCAGCGGCGAGATCGACCTGGCCACCACCTTGTTCGACGAGTCGCCGCCCAACCTGCACGGTCGCCTGCTCGGCGAAGACCGCGCAGTGTGCCTGATGCGCCAGGACCACCCGCTGGCCGCGCTGGACGTGCTTGGCCAGGACGATTACCTGGCCTGCAAGCACGTGCGCATTTCCGGTGGCGGCGACAAGGACAGCTTTATCGACCGCCACTTGCGCGCTCAGGGTTTGCAGCGGCGCATCAGCCTGGAAGTACCGTTCTTCTCGGCGACCGTGCAGGTGATCGGCAACAGCCAGGCGCTGGCCACGGTGCCCGAGCACATCGCCCGGCAGCTGTGCCGCCTGCATGGGCTGGCCTGGCGGCCGTTAGGGTTTGTCGAGCATACCCAGCGCTATTGGGTGGTGTGGCATCAGCGCTTGCAGGCCTCGGCCGAACACCGCTGGTTGCGCAACCGGGTGTTCGAGCTGTGGCGCCAGTCACAGTTCGGGGTGCAGGGCGGGGTTGCGCAATTGCCATAGCAGGTATGCGCGAAGCGGGGTTATTCGCGCAGGCCTAGGCGCCTAGACTGGGGGCATTGTATAGCCTGCACTGGCCTCTTCGCGGGCACGCCCGCTCCCACAGGAACAGCACAAGTCTTGAAGGCTGTGAATCCTTGTGGGAGCGGGCGAGCCCGCGAAGAGGCCAGTGCAGGCGACTGATCACCCACAGGAGAGCCCGCGCGTGACCCCAGAACAATTCCGCCAGTACGGCCACCAGCTGATCGACCTGATCGCCGACTACCGCCAATCCGTCGGCGAACGCCCGGTCATGGCCCAGGTCGAGCCCGGCTACCTCAAGGCGCAGCTGCCACAGGCCGCGCCACAGCAGGGCGAGTCGTTCGAGACGATCCTCGACGACGTCAACCAACTGGTCATGCCCGGCCTGTCGCACTGGCAGCACCCAGACTTCTACGGTTATTTCCCCTCCAACGGCACCCTGTCGTCGGTGCTTGGCGACTTCCTCAGTACCGGCCTTGGTGTGCTCGGCCTGTCGTGGCAGTCCAGCCCGGCGCTGAGCGAGCTCGAAGAAACCACCCTCGACTGGCTGCGTCAGTTGCTCGGCCTGTCGGCCCAGTGGAGCGGGGTGATCCAGGACACTGCGTCCACCAGTACCCTGGTGGCGCTGATCAGCGCCCGTGAGCGTGCCACCGACTACGCGCTGGTCCGCGGCGGCCTGCAGGCCGAGGCCAAGCCATTGATCGTGTATGTCAGTGCCCATGCTCACAGCTCGGTGGACAAGGCTGCACTGCTGGCCGGCTTCGGCCGCGCCAACATCCGCCTGATCGCGACCGACGAGAAATTCGCCATGCGCCCACAGGCGCTGCAGGCTGCCATCGAGCAAGACCTGGCCGCTGGCAACCAGCCCTGTGCGGTGGTCGCCACTACCGGCACCACCACCACCACCGCCCTCGACCCGCTGCGCCCGATCGGCGAAATCGCCCAGGCCAACGGGCTGTGGCTGCATGTCGACTCGGCCATGGCCGGTTCGGCGATGATCCTCCCGGAATGCCGCTGGATGTGGGATGGCATCGAGCTGGCCGACTCCGTAGTGGTCAACGCGCACAAATGGCTGGGTGTGGCATTCGATTGCTCGATCTACTACGTGCGTGATCCTCAGCACCTGATCCGGGTGATGAGCACCAACCCGAGCTACTTGCAGTCGGCGGTGGATGGCGAGGTGAAGAACCTGCGTGACTGGGGGATCCCGCTGGGCCGTCGCTTCCGTGCCTTGAAACTGTGGTTCATGTTGCGCAGCGAAGGCGTGGAGGCCTTGCAACAGCGCTTGCGCCGTGACCTTGAGAATGCCCGCTGGCTGGCGGAGCAGGTTGCAGCGGCGGTGGAGTGGGAAGTGCTGGCACCGGTGCAACTGCAGACCTTGTGCATTCGCCATCGGCCGGCGGGGCTGGAAGGGGAGGCGCTGGATACCCATACCAGGGCGTGGGCTGAGCGGCTGAACGCGTCCGGGGTGGCGTATGTGACGCCGGCGACGCTGGAAGGGCGGTGGATGGTGCGGGTTTCGGTGGGGGCACTGCCGACCGAGCGGGAGCATGTCGAGAAGCTTTGGCGTCACCTGCAAGAGGTGGTTGAAGGCTGAAATCCTGGGACCGCTTTGCGGTCCTTTCGCGACACAAGGCCGCTCCTACAGGGATTCGCGATTGCCTTGCAGGAGCGGCCTTGTGTCGCGAAAGGGCCGCAAAGCGGCCCCCTGCAATCTCTCAGTGGCTCACCGCCTGAAAGCTACCCTTGCGGCTGGCCTCGAAAGCTTCTTTCTCCATCGGCTTGGCAAGCGGATTGCCCAGGTCTTCCATCGCCAGACGGTGAGTCTCCGGCGCAATGTAGGCCGCCAGTGCACACACGCAGGTAATGAAGAAGGCCAGGCCACCGATCACCAGCGGGATGTTGTCCGAACCCGGTGGCGCCACCAGGGCGAACAGCGCCGGCAGCATGGCGGTGAGCATGGTGCCGATGTTCTGCGCGATGGCCATGGCCGAAACGCGGTAGCGGGTGTGGAACAGCTCCGGGTAGAAGCTTGGAAACACCGCGTTGTAGCCCTGGTAGACCATGCCCCACATCACGATCGAGGTGGCAAAGGCCAGTGGCACGTTCTGGATGCTGATCGCATACAGGTAGACGAAGGCCAGCAGGCCAGAGCCCAGGCAGCCGGCGATCATGGTCGGGCGGCGGCCGATCTTGTCGGACAGGTTGCCCACGAACGGAATCACCAGCACCGCGACGATGTTGCCCACCACCGGGATCCACAGGTACACGCTTTTGTCGAAGCCGATGCCGTAGGCCGGCTGCACCGCATAGGCGGCGCCGAAGATGGTGGCAACCACCGGGATCACGTTCATCAGCGCCATGAACATCACCAGCACCATGTGCTTCCAGCTGTGTCGGAAGGCTTCGCTGATCGGCGATTTGGCCACCTTGTCCTGCTTCTCTTCCTTCACGAACGCCGGGGTTTCGTGCACTTCCCGGCGGATGATGAAGCCCGCGATCAGGACGACGGCGCTCAACAGGAACGGAATGCGCCAGCCCCAGTCGTTGAAGGCCTCACTCGGCATGAAGTAGGCCAGCGGCAGGAACACCGCCGCCGCCAATACCTGGCCGGCCTGCACGCCCTGCAAGGTGAAGCTGGCGTAGTAGCCGCGTCGGCCGAACGGAGCGTGCTCCATGATCATCGAGCTGGCTCCGGAGATTTCCCCGGCCACGGCAAAGCCCTGGACCAGGCGCAGCACCACCAGCAAGGCCGGGGCCAGCAGGCCGATGTCGTGGTAGGTCGGCAGCAGGCCGACGGCCATGGTCGACAGGCCCATCAGGAACATGCACAGCAGCAGCACGTTCTTGCGCCCGCGGGTGTCACCCCAGTGACCGAGCACGAACGCACCGACAGGGCGTGCCAGGTAACCCACACCGTAGGTGGCCAACGAGGCGATGATGGCCATTTTCGGGTCGGTGTTGGGGAAGAAGATCTGCGGGAAGATCAGCGCCGCTGCCTGGGCATAGATGAAGAAATCGTAGTATTCGAGTGCCGAGCCAATCCATCCACTGGCGGTCGCTTTCTTGGCTTGAGAGCTTGAGTGAGCCATCGTTGTCTCCGTTGTTCTTGTAGGTCGCCGCACGGCTGGCGTCGCTCAGGGGCGGCCAGAGGGGTGCGATCGCTTTTCGGGAGTAGGGCGGTTATAGCGCGATTGACCGCAGGCGGTGTCTGCAGAGGATATACGAACGAGCAGGTGCGGATCGCAAGGCGATGGAGGTGTGCATAGGTCGGTACCCGGTTTATTGAACTTATTATGTTGTGACGTTGGGCTTGTCTGCGCAGGTTCTGCCAGACGACCCTCAGGGCAGAAGAGGGCGGTCGGTGGGCCTGCGTCTGGGTCCATGTTTGCTTAGGGTCGGCAGTGAATCAATTCGCCAAAATAGGTTTTGTGCGGTAATCGAACGCAAAACTAACCATTTCGTACAAACAGATTGCCCGCCCGACTTTACCTGCGAATAATCAACAGTGCCAGAAACCCCAACGGGTTCTCGGCTCGTCGTCCGTCCAATAACAAGGAACTCCCTCATGCAGCGTTCGATAGCCACCGTGTCCTTGAGCGGCACCCTGCCGGAAAAGCTCGAAGCCATCGCCGCCGCCGGTTTCGACGGCGTCGAGATCTTCGAGAACGACCTGCTGTACTACGCCGGCAGCCCGCGCGAAGTGCGGCAGATGTGCGCCGATCTCGGCATTGCCATCACCCTGTTCCAGCCATTTCGCGACTTCGAAGGCTGCCGCCGCGACCGCCTGCAGAAGAACATCGACCGCGCTGAGCGCAAGTTCGACCTGATGCAGGAGCTGGGCACCGACCTGGTGCTGGTGTGCAGCAACGTCCAGGCGGATGCCCTTGGCGATGAACAGATCCTGGTGGACGACCTGCGCCTGCTCGCCGAGCACGCCGGCAAGCGCGGCCTGCGGATCGGCTACGAAGCCCTGGCCTGGGGCCGCCACGTCAATACCTACCAGCAAGTGTGGAACCTGGTGCGCCAGGCCGACCACCCGGCGCTGGGGGTGATCCTCGACAGCTTCCACACGCTGTCGCTCAAAGGTGACCCGGCGGCGATCCGCGACATCCCGGGCGACAAGATCTTCTTCGTGCAGATGGCCGACGCGCCGATCCTGAACATGGACGTGCTGGAGTGGAGCCGCCACTTCCGCAACTTCCCGGGCCAGGGTGAAATGGACCTGGCCGGCTTCCTCGCGCCGATCCTGGCCACCGGCTACCGCGGCCCGCTGTCGCTGGAAATCTTCAACGATGGCTTCCGTGCAGCACCGCCACGGCAGAATGCCGCCGACGGCCTGCGCTCGCTGCTGTACCTCGAAGAGCAGACCCGCCTGCGCCTGGAACAGCAAGGCACCACTCTCGAGCCGGGCGTGCTGTTCACCCCGCCGGCTGCCAGCGCCTACGACGGAGTGGAGTTCCTCGAGTTTGCCGTCGACGAAGCCGTCGGCGCGCGCCTGGGCAGTTGGCTCAAGCGCCTGGGCTTTGCCGAAGCCGGCAAGCACCGCAGCAAGGAGGTGCGCCTGCTGCGCCAGAACGACATCAACATCGTGCTCAACGCCGAGCCGTACTCGTTTGGCCACAACTTCTTCGAGGCCCACGGCCCGTCGCTGTGCGCCACCGCCCTGCGGGTGAAGGATGAGCACGCCGCGCTGCAACGCGCTACCGACTTCCGCGGCCAGCCATTCCGTGGCCTGGTCGGCCCCAACGAATGCGAAGTGCCAGCCGTGCGTGCGCCGGACGGCAGCCTGATCTACCTGGTGGAGCAGGGCAAGGAAGGGCCGTCGCTATACGACACCGACTTCCGCCTGGACCCGGCCGCCACTGTCACTGGCGGTTTGCAGCGCATCGACCACATGGCCCTGGCGCTGCCGGCCGAGTCGCTGGACAGCTGGGTGCTGTTCTACAAGAGCCTGTTCGACTTTGCTGCCGACGACGAAGTGGTGCTGCCCGACCCGTATGGCCTGGTCAAGAGCCGCGCCTTGCGCAGCCAGTGCGGCAGCCTGCGTTTGCCGCTGAACATCTCGGAGAACCGCAACACCGCCATCGCCCATGCGCTGTCCAGTTACCGCGGTTCGGGTGTGCACCACATCGCCTTCGACTGCGCGGACATCTTCGCCGAAGTGGCACGGGCCAAGGAGTCGGGGGTGCCGTTGCTGGAAATCCCGTTGAACTACTACGACGACCTCGCGGCGCGGTTCGATTTCAACGACGAGTTCCTCAGCGAACTGGCGTACTACAACGTTCTGTACGACCGTGATGCCCAGGGCGGCGAGCTGTTCCACGTGTATACCGAGCCGTTCGAGGAGCGATTCTTCTTCGAGATCATCCAGCGCAAGGGGGGCTATGCCGGGTATGGCGCGGCGAACGTCGCGGTGCGCCTGGCGGCGATGGCCAAGCGGCGTAGCGGGGCGGCGCGCAAGCCGGTGTTGTGATAGAGCTTGCCTGATCCCCATCCTGTGGAGCGGGCTTGCCCGCGAATGTGGCAGCGGCTTCAGCTACGAACACCGGCGCAGCCGGTGTCATGCACCGCGTTGGATTCTTCGCGGCTAAAGCCGCTCCCACAGCGTATGCGGACCGCTTGCGAACTCAGTTCTCTTTGCGAAAGCGCAGCCACATGGCTGGGTGATGACCCCCAGGGGCAGTGGAGGCTTCAGAAATAACCTCAAAAATCTATACAAAATACTACTCTTGTATGGAAATCCCTCCCGGTGCACCGCCCGTGGTACTCAAACCCTGCCCATCGTCCAGTGCCGGCCATCGACCGGCAAGTACTGCGTGACACGTGGGTATGCGCAAGCCGTTGCCGAGCAAGGTATGTCCCGCCTGTGGCCTGCCGTTCAGCTGGCGCAAGCGTTGGGCGCGATGCTGGGACCAGGTGCGCTACTGTTCCGAACGCTGCCGCCGTTCAGCGAAACGGCAGCCCGGCCGCGCCTGCCAGCGCCCATGAGCCCGAGCCGCCGGACGGTGCTCGGTCTCATGGGCGCTGCAAGCCCCGCTATGATGGGCGAACGCTTTGCGCGCCAATTCAGCGCCGCAACAGTCGACTGACAACCAGCGCGAGCCCTGCTGCCACAGCCAGCGCTGTCAGCGGCTTCTCCCTTACAAATGTGGAAACGTTATCCAGTGCATCGCCATAGCTCTTGGTGAGCTGACCCGATGCCTGGCGCGCATTTCCCTCCGCTTCCAGGGCCGGATCTTCCAGCCACTTGCCGGCTGCGCTCTGCGCCTTGCCGGCGACCTTTTCTGCAACACCTTCGATCTGTTCACGTTTCATTGATCAAACCTTCCTGTGAATGACATTGGGCTTATCGCACAGGGTTAGGGGGCAGCGACTGTGGCTTAGTTCCAACGACGCAACGGCGGGTTGGAGAACCTCATGCTTGCCGCTCAACAGTACGTGCGCATGGATGCCATCGACAAGGTATTGCATACCCCAGAGGCCACACACCTGCTACCTGCGACCCTTCGACCAACAGCCCGCTTCCCTGCATCCCCCCACTCACGGATAATCCCTCTCCAATTCCAATAATCACCCCCGTGAGCCCCCATGACCGACCCCGTAGCCCCCCTCAGCCCGCCTGAACCCTCGGCTACGCGCCAACCGCGCAAGAACAACCCCGAGAAAACCCGCGAGGACATCCTCCAGGCTGCCATCAACGAGTTCGTCCAGCAGGGCCTGGCCGGCGCGCGCGTGGATGCCATCGCCGAGCGCACGGCCACTTCCAAGCGCATGATCTACTACTACTTCGGCAGCAAGGAGCAGCTGTACGTCGAGTGCCTGGTCAAGCTGTACGGCGACATCCGCAAGACCGAGCAGAGCCTGGACCTGGAGTCGCTGCCGGCCGAGCAGGCGATTCGCCGGCTGTCCGAGTTCACCTTCGACCACCACGACCGCAACGTCGATTTCGTGCGCATGGTCTGCACCGAGAACATCCATTACGGCGAGTACGTCAAGAAGTCCCCGGCCATTCGCGAAATGAGCAGCCTGGTGCTGCAGGCATTGGGCAGCACCCTGGCGCGTGGCGTGAAAGAGGGCGTGTTCCGCGAAGGCATCGAGGTCATCGACCTGCACATGCTGATGAGTTCGTTCTGCTTCTACCGGGTGTCCAACCGCCACACCTTCGGTGACATCTTCCAGATCGACCTGGCCGACGAGCAGGTCAAGCAACGCCACCGGCAGATGATCTGCGACGTGGTGCTCAGCTACATCCGCGCCTGAATCCGCTCACTCGCCCAGCCGTTGCTCGCGTGACGGCGGGTAGCCGAAGTAGGCGGCGTAGCATTTGCTGAAGTGCGATACCGAGACGAAGCCGCAGGCCACTGCCACCTCCATCACCGACAGGTCGGAGTACTGCAGCAGGCGGCGGCTTTTGGTGATGCGCAGTTCCATGTAATAGCGCCGCGGCGAGGTGCCGAGCTGGGCCTGGAACAGGCGGTCGATCTGCCGACGCGAGCGACCGCTGTAGGCGGCCAGCTGGTCCAGGCTCAGGGTCTCCTCGAGGTTGTTCTCCATGAGCTCGACAATGGTGCGCAGGTGCAAGCTCATCGACTTCTTCGCCCCAGGGCCGACCTGGCGGTAGCGGGCGCCGGAGAACGACAGGATTTCTTCCACCCCTTCGGCCAAGCCGTCGCCGTACAGGCGGCGCACCAGGCCGAGCATCAGCTCCATGGCGCCGTTGGGGCTGGCGGCGCTGAGGCGGTCGCGGTCGAGGGTGAAACTGGCTGGGGTGATGCGGGTTTGCGGGCTGCGCTCGGACAGGCTGGCGCGCTGTTCGGGGTGGATGCTGCAACCGTAATCATCGAGCACACCAGCGCGGCCGAGGAACCAGGCGCCATTCCACAGCCCGCCCAGGGCCATGCCGTGGGCGGCGCATTCTTCCAGCAGGCGGTCCAGTTCGGGGTATTTCAGCGGCGTGCGCAGGCCGCTGCAGACGATCAGCAGGTCGAGTGCCTTGAGGTCGCTGGAGGACAATTCGCTGGCCACCAGTTCCAGGCCCAGGTCGCTGAGCACCCGGTCACCCTTGAGTGACAGCGGGGTGAAGCGAAAGCTGTCGGCACGCAGCAGGTTGGCGGTGACCAGCACGTCCATGGCCACGGTGAAGCTGGCCATCGAAAAGTGCTCGAGCAGGATGAAGTCGACGCGATAAGGGGCCTCGGGGCTACCGGCGCTGGCCTTGAGCCGCAGCATGTTGCTGGTGCTGGTCTTCTTGCTGAACTGACGTGGGGTGGGCACTCTGGACTCCGCTTCCTGGCTGGCCAGCAGAGTGTGGCGGCAGCGTGCGGGAAAGACAATCGCCGGCGCGCGCGTGTCGTGGTGCAGGTCGTGTTGAGGCAAGTGGAATATGCTGGCACCTCTGTTCTGGAGAACTTCGATGAAATATGCCATTGCGTTACTGTTCGGTCTGCTGCCGTTGCTGGCCCATGCCCTGGAGCCAGGCGAGCGGTTGGCACCCTGGACGCTGCTTGACCAGTACGATCAGCCTTACAGCCTGAAACCCGACACTCACATACTGCTGGTGGCCCGCGACATGGAGGGTGCCAAGCTGGTCAAGGCCGCTTTGGCCGACGCGCCCAAGGGCTACCTGGAGGCGCGCGATGCGGTGTTCGTCGCCGATATTCACCGCATGCCGGCGCTGATCAGCAAGCTGTTCGCCATTCCGGCGATGCGTGATTACAGCTACCGGGTGTTGCTCGACCGCGAAGGCCGTATTGCCAGTCGCTATCCGGGGCAGGCGGGGCAGGTTTCATGGCTGCGCTTGAAGGATGGGGTGCTGGTGAGCGAGCAGGCCTTTGCCGATGCCGTGGCGCTCAAGGCGGCCCTGGACGGGGTGCCGGGACTGGGCGTTCGCAGCAAATCCGACTGAACCCTCAGCGCTGGCAGCAACCCAACCCAGTACATGCCAACGGGAGAGTGCTCATGGAAATCGGAACGATCTGGATCATTGTCGCGGCCTTGGTCATCCTGCTCGAGATCTTTGCCATCTGGCACATCATCGGCAGCGATCGGCGCGCAGAGCGCAAGATGCTGTGGGTTGTGTTCGTGGTCTATGCACCGTTCCCGGGGCTGCTGTTCTGGGCCTGGCGTGGGCCGCGGGCAGTGAAGGGCAGGGCGGTGCTGGAGGAGAAATGACGGCGGCGGTATCAGGCGCATGGCGCCTGATACCGGTGGCGTCAGTCGGGCGTGATGCCGATTTTGATGGCCGGGTCCAGGCCGCTGACCATCAGGCTGCCGGCGAAGCTGACCGTGTCCTCTACCTCCAGTGCCTTGAACGCGTCACGGATGCGGGTACGAATCGCCTTGCTGGCTTCTTTGCGCTTTTCGTCAGGCGTACCCGGTGACAGGACAACCTCACCGTGCAGCGTCGTTTCGACTTTGCCGGAGGTCTTCCAGCCCATCTCTTCGCGCAGGTGGGTTCGCGCTATTGCGGCGTCACCTTCATGATCATTGTTCACCGGGCTGATGGTGTAGGCGAGTTGGAACGCATAGGGCTTGCTCATGGCTTTTCCTTCAGTGAAGCGGCGCTACGCCGCAGTGCTGGCCTCCGTGCCGGGAACTGCAATCTAGCGAACTGTGCGGCGCAGTCCTACATACACGTCGTTGAGGTTCTGCGCGGCGATAAAGAAATCTCCTACAACAGCTTGACCTCTACCTAACTCGAGCCCACAGACTCAGACGCTCATTCATACGAAGGAGCGTCCCATGACCCGCGCATTTCAATTGTCCAACCCGCAAGGCCTGTACGACCCCAGCGCCAATGCCTATTCCCACGTCGCCGAGGTCGCCAGCGGCAGCCGCCTGCTGTTTATCGCCGGGCAGGGCGGGGAGGATGCCGATGGCCAGCTTTCGCCCGAATTTGCACGGCAGGCCCGCCAGGCGTTGGCCAATCTGCAGATTGCGCTGGCTTCGAAAGGAGCGGAATTGGCACAAGTGTTCAAGCTGACGTTGCTGATTGTCGATCACAGCGAGCAACGCCTGGCGCAGTTGGTGGCTGAGGCGGATCGCGCCTGGGGAGGGCACATGAAGCCCACCTGTACGCTGATACCGGTGCCGCGCCTGGCGCTGGATGGCATGCTGGTGGAGATCGAGGCTGTGGCGGCTATTGCATAAGCCTGTGGCGGCCTCTTCGCGGGTAAACCCGCTCCCACAGGGTTCACCACAGTCTTCAAGGCTTGTGCAGAACCTGTGGGAGCGGGTTTACCCGCGAAAGGGCCAGTACAGGCACTACAAAAGCCTTAGAATGGCCTTTTCCCCGAGCCCACCCAGCCATGCTGCCCATCGAACTGCTGCCCACCACCCCCGACCAGGCCGAACTGATCCGTAACCTCTACCAGTTCTATGCCTATGAGTCCTCCGACTGGGAGCAGGAAGATGTCGAAGTGGACGGCCGTTTCTACATTCACGAAGAGCACCTGCAGCGCTACTGGCAGTCCCCAGGCTGGAGCGCCAGCCTGGTGCTGGCGGACGGTTTCATCGCCGGCTTCGTGCTTGTAGAGCGCAGCGAACTGCCCGGTTTCGACGCGCTGGAGCTGGCCGACCTGTTCATCCTCAAGCGCTATCGGCGCCAGGGCATCGGCCGTGCCGTGGCCAACCAGTTCCTCGCCAGCCCCGGCGACTGGCTGCTGCGTTGCTACGCCCTGGATCCGATCGCGGTGGCGTTCTGCAAGGCCGTGGTAGCCGACCTGCAACGGCCTGTGCAACAGATCTTCCCCGCCGACGAGGCTGACCTGCTCACCTACCAGGTGACGTCCGTCTTTCACTGACCGGCAGCAAAATTCTGTGATCCACTTCACAAAATCCACTCGCAAGGCATAATGCCAGCACTGCCTTACAAGACCCGGCCGCCCTGGCGCGGGGTTCCTTTCGTGCGCGTCGCAGGTTCAGGTAAATTTCATGTCGTTAGTCGCAAGCCCCGACATCATGTACCGGCTGTTGATCCAGAGCGTGGTGGACTATGCCATCTACCTGCTCACCCCCGACGGTATTGTCGCCAACTGGAACCCCGGCGCACAGCGCGCCAAGGGCTACCGCGCCGAGGAGATCGTCGGCCAGCATTACTCGTTGTTCTACAGTGAAGACCAGCGCACGGCCGGCCTGCCTGAGCAGAACCTGGAACAGGCCCGCAGCAGCGGCCGTTTCGAAGAGATCGGTTCGCGCCTGCGCAAGGACGGCACGGCCTTCCACGCCCATGTGGTGATCGAGGCGGTACGTGACGACCACGGCCAGCTGGTCGGTTTCGCCAAGGTCACCCGCGACATTTCCGAGCGCCGCCAGCAGGAGCTGGAGCTGCTGCAAGCCAAGGAACTGGCCGAGCAGTACAGCCAGGAAATGGCCAACCTGTCGCAGTTCCTTGACTCGGTAATTGCCAACATCCCTGCCAGCGTCATCGTCCAGGACCTGGAAAGCCAGCGCATCCTGCTCGCCAACCAACAGGCCGAGCGCCTGTTCGGTGGCGGCGCCAAGCCAATGATCGGCCACACGCCCGCAGAGTGCCTGGCACCGGCCGCCGCGGACTACCTGGAAACCCAGCTCAGCCGTGGGGCGCGCAGCAGCAAGGGCTTTGCCGCCGAAACCCGGGTCGACACCGCCTGTGGCCCGCGCACCCTGCGCAGCCGCGTGCTGCTCAGCCAACAGTGTGAGGGCCAGGCAGATTACGTGCTGTTCGTGGCCGAAGATGCCACCGAAGAGCTGGCCGCCCACGCGCAGATCCACCATATGGCGCACCACGACGCCCTTACCGGGCTGCCCAACCGCACCTTGTTCCATGAGCGCCTCAGGCAGGCCCTGGTGCGCGGTCACGACAACGAGAAGCTCACTGCCGCACTGTGCCTGGACCTGGACAACTTCAAGAACATCAACGACTCCCTCGGCCATGCCTTCGGTGACAAGCTGTTGCGCGCGCTCGGCAAGCGCCTGCGCCGCGAACTGCGCGAGCACGACACCCTGGCCCGCTTGGGCGGTGACGAGTTCGCCGTGGTGCTGACCCATCTGGACAGTCGTGAAGCCGCCTGTAACACGGCCAGGCGCCTGATCGAGGCGATCTGCCCGCCATTCCAGATCGAGGGTCATCAGTTCTCGGTGGGTCTGAGCATCGGCATCGCCATCGCCCCCGACGACAACGACCAGGCCGAACAACTGCTCGGCTATGCCGACATGGCGCTGTATGAGGCCAAACGCAACGGCCGTAACCGTTACGAGTGTTTCCACCTGGAACTGGATGTCGCCGCCCGTCAGCGCCGCCTGGTGGAAACCGACCTGCGCACGGCGCTGCACCTGGGGCAGCTGCACCTGCATTACCAGCCGGTGGTGGATCAGCAGACCAACAGCGTGACCGGCTACGAGGCGCTGTTGCGCTGGGAGCACCCGACCCGGGGCATGGTCATGCCGATGGACTTCATCCCCATCGCCGAGGAAACCGGGTTGATCCACGAGCTCGGCGCCCGGGCGCTAAACCTGGCGTGCCAGGAGGCGGCCAGCTGGGGAACCGAGCAGACCGTGTCGGTGAACCTGTCGCCGGTACAGTTCAAGAATGCCAACCTGGTCCACAGCGTGGCCCTGGCCCTGGCCGACTCGGGCCTGGCACCGCAGCGCCTGGAGCTGGAGATCACCGAGTCGGTGCTGCTCGGCAACAGCGAAGAAAACGTGCGTACCTTGCGGGCGCTGAAGGACCTGGGCGTGTCGATCTCGCTGGATGACTTTGGTACGGGCTATTCGTCGCTGGGCTATCTGCGTTCGTTCCCGTTCGACCGGATCAAGATCGACAAGTCGTTTGTGCATGACATGTGCGACAGCCGCGAGGCGATGTCGATCATCCGCGCGATTACCGAGCTGTCCAACAGCCTGATGATCAAGACCACGGCCGAAGGGGTGGAGTCGGAGGAGCAGATGCAGCGGCTGCGGGCGGAAGGGTGCTCGCACTTCCAGGGCTATCTGTACGGGCGGCCGGCGCCGGCCAGCGAGCGCTTGAAGCAGGTTTCGGTGTAACTGATCAAGGGCCCATTCGCGGGTAAACCCGCTCCCACAGGTTCTGCACAAGTCTTCAAGCCTGCGGTGAACCCTGTGGGAGCGGGCGTGCCCGCGAAGAGGCCCTGGCAGGACTCAGCTGTTCCAGTCGGGTGCAAACTCCGGGCTGACCACCCGCTGCCCCTTCGGCAACCCGGCAATCAGCGCGCGGTCGGCATCATCCAGCCGCACCTCCAGTGCCGCCAGGTTGGCCAGCTGGTTGTCCCGGCTGCTGGCCTTGGGAATCACCGCCACCCCGTTCTGGTCCAGCAACCACTTCAACGCCACCTGGCTCGGCAGTACGCCATGCTTGCGCGCAATCTCGCGGATCACCGCCTGCTCCGCCGCGCGGCCACGGGCCAGCGGGGTGTAGGCGGTCAGCACCAAGTCATGCTGGCGGGCGTAGTCGAGCAGTGGTTGCTGGTCGAGCAGTACGTGGTATTCGACCTGGATCGCCGACAGTGGCGCGCCCAGTTCCTCGACCACACGGCGCAGCAGGCCGAGCGGGAAGTTGGCCACGCCGATGCTGCGCGCCTTGCCCTCGTCGCGCAATGCCACCAGGGTTTCGATGCTACGGGCCAGGTCCCAGTCCTTGGCGGGCCAGTGGATGTGGAACAGGTCGACCTGCTCGGTGCCCAGCGCCCGCAGGCTGTCTTCCAGCGATTGGCGCATGGCCTTGGGCTCAAGGCGGTCCCACCAGACTTTGGTGGTCAGGTGGATCTGCTCACGCGGCACGCTGCTGTCGCGCAGGGCCTGGCCGACAGCGGCTTCGTTGGCGTAGGCAGTGGCGGTGTCGATGTGCCGGTAACCCAACTCCAGCGCCTGGTGCACGGCGCGGGTGCAGGCGTCGCCGGTCATTGGCCAGGTGCCCAGGCCGATGCAGGGCAGGTCGAGGCCGTTGCGGGTGGTGAGCCGTTGCATGAAAACTCCTTGTTCGAGGTCGAGGGTCCGTCATCGATGGTGCGCGCTTTGCCAGGCACAGACCATGCAGCGGGTGTAGAAAGTGGTCGATAAGCGAACGGAATGGCGAACGTCCCAGGTAAAGCCTGGAATTGAACTTCCTTAAGTTGTCGTATCTCTTCTAGAATCCGTGCTGTCGCACCTTCCCCTGGCGCAGCATGCAGCCACGCCGCCGTCGAGAACGCCATGAGTTCCAGCACACCGCTGTCCGGAGTCAACCAACCCCTGCGCGGCATCGCCCTGGTGGTGGTGGCGACGTTCCTGTTCGCCAGTCACGATGCCTTGTCCAAGTTCCTCGGTGGGCTGTACCCGATCGTCATGGTGGTGTGGGCCCGCTACGTGGTGCACACGCTGCTGATGGCCGGGATCTTCCTGCCCAAGTCGGGCCTGAATGTGCTGCGCACCCGCCGTCCGGTGCTGCAGACCTTGCGGGCGCTGAGCCTGCTGAGTACCAGCCTGCTGTTCACCACCGGCCTGCAATACCTGCCGCTGGCCGAGGCGACCTCGGTCAACTTCCTTGCCCCGGTGCTGGTCACCGCGCTGTCGGCGCCCTTGCTCAAGGAGCGGGTGACGCCTGGGCAGTGGGTGGCGGTGGTGCTGGGCTTCATCGGTGTGCTGGTGGTGGTGCACCCCGGTGGCGCGATGTTCACCCCGGCGATCCTCTATCCGTTCGGTTCGGCGCTGGGTTTCTGCTTCTATCAGCTGCTCACGCGTATCCTGGCGGCCTACGACAGCCCGACCACCAGCAACTTCTACGCCGGGCTGTGCAACACCCTGGTGATGAGTGCGCTGGTGCCGTTCTTCTGGGAAGTGCCGCGTTGGGACCATGCATTGCTGATGCTGGCCCTGGGCGGTTTCGGCATGAGCGCGCACCTGCTGCTGACCCAGGCCTTCCGCCATGCAGCGCCAGCGCTGCTGGCGCCGTTCAGCTACTGCCAGATCGTGTTTGCCGGGTTGCTGGGGCTGCTGATTTATGGGCAGGTGCCCGACAGTGCGAGCTTGCTGGGCATTGCCATCATCTGCCTGAGTGGCCTCGGGGCCGCGTGGATGCAGCGCAAGAAATAGAGGCGAATTATTCCAGCCGATGGAGGTGCCGGCTCATCGGTTTTCCGCAGGCACGCGTCGGTACACAGGCCTCGGCGTGCTTGGGTCAAATTCAGTCAGCTGGCTGCCGGCCCGCACGAACCCGGCGCTTTCGGCCAGGCGCTGGCTGGCATGGTTATCGATATCAGTGGTCAGCCACACCGGGGCATCGACGGCGTCCAGCAGGCAGGTCAGCGCCTCACGCATCAGGCCCTGGCCGCTGCTGGCCTGGCTCGCCCAATAGCCCACTTCGTACTGGTCATCGCCAGGGCGCAGGCCGATGCAGCCGATCACTTCACCGCTGTCTGGAGCGAGGATGAAATAGCGCTTTTCCTTGGCCGGGTCGAGAAACTCCTCGGCGCTCAGTTGCAGGGTCTCCTGCACTTCCTTCAAGGTCCAGTCGGGCTTGGCCCAGGCCAGGAATGGCTGGTGCAGTGCATAGCTGTCGAGCAGTGCCTGGCGCAGTTGCTGGGCGAATGCCGGCGCGGGGCGGACCACCAGGGTGCGGGGCGTGGACAGGGTACGGGGCAGATCGGGGTAGGGCATTGCCGGCCTTCCTGGCGGGTTGATCGGGAGATCTAAGCATATTTTTGTGTAATCTGTACGAACCCAACCGATCCCTCAAAGGAAACTGAAGGTCCGCCCATGTCCGACTACACGCTGCATTGCTTCGCCGAATCCGGCAACGCCTACAAGGCTGCGCTGATGCTCGAACTCACCGGCCAGGACTGGCAACCGGTGTTCGTCGATTTCTTCAACGGCCAGACCCGCGACCCGCAATGGCGCGACCAGGTCAACGAGCAGGGCGAAGTGCCCGTGCTGGAGCACGCCGGGCAACGGCTGACCCAGTCGGCACTGATTCTCGAATACCTCGCCGAACGCACCGGCCAGTTCGGCCCGCGTGACGACAACGAGAAGCGCGAGATCTGGCGCTGGATGCTGTTCGACAACCACAAGTTCACCAGCTACTACGCGGCGCTGCGTTTTCTGCTGTGCCTGAAGAAGACCGGTGAGACCGAGGTGACCGGCTTTCTGCGCGAGCGGGCCACGGCGGCTTACCGGATTGTCGATGCGCACCTGGCGAAGGCGCCGTTCATGGTCGGTGAGCGGCTGACCATCGCCGACCTGTCGCTGGCGGGGTATGTGTTCATGCCGGAGGATACCGGGATCGTGCTGACCGATTTCAGCCACATCGAGGCCTGGAAGCAGCGGATTCAGGCGGTGCCGGGGTGGAAGCATCCCTACGAGCTGATGCCCCGTACGGCGTAATTCTGAGCCGGCCTCTTCGCGGGCGCGCCCGCTCCCACAGGATCACCACAGCCTTTGATACATGCGCTGTACCTGTGGGAGCGGGCGTGCCCGCGAATGGGCCGCCACAGGAATTACGGCGTGATTCTGAGCCGGCCTCTTCGCGGGCGCGCCCGCTTCCACAGGATCACCACAGCCTTTGACACATGCGCATACCTGTGGGAGCGGGCGTGCCCGCGAAAGGGCCCGACCAGGCAATAGAGATTTCAGGGAGATTGACCAAAGATCACAGGCGACACCTAATGCACCGTCGGCAAGACCACCTTCTTCCAAGGTGAAAACCAGTCCCACCCGCTGTTGCGCGCAGCATTGATGGGCTGGGGGCGGATATTGGCTACAGCCGGTGTTGTGAAGCTTGCTATCCGCCCCTGCCTTTCACTTGAGCTTTACGTCCTTGGCATAATACTTGTCGCCCCGTTTCTCAACATCGAACGTCACCTCGTCGCCGTTCTTCAAATTCAAAGAACCCACCGCCTCTCGCTCCAGGATGACATCGTCGTCTTCGATCTCGTGATCCAGGAAACCTGCTTTCAGCGTGGTGTTGTACATCTTCACCTTCGCAACCCTTTGCGTACTCATGCTTCTCGCTCCTCAAGGATGCAACGCGTTTGTGAAGCGCCAGTCTTGATCCATCACACAGAAATGGAAACTGGCATTTTTGCCAGGTGCCGATCGCCCATTTCAGCAACCGGCAAACGCCCTGACCTCAAGTCAACAGATGTCCATCTACTCCGTAGTCCCAGCTATGGCGTTCCTCCAGCGGAATGGAGTAACGCCCCCATGGCGAGATCGGGGTGGAAGTGTCACCGGTTGCAATGGTCTTGAAGGTATCGCCGGAGTTGTACGCGATAAAGCCATCGACCGCGTAGCCTGTTATCCACGCTGCGCTGCTCGCCAGGCGTGAACGGGTCGCAAAGCTGTTCAGCCGGTGGGCCGCGCGTAAGGCTCTGCCGTAAGCCCCCATGCGTGCATAGCGCGGATTGGCAAGGCGGATGGGTTGTGCCCCGCCCAGATAGTCCAGCATCCAGCCACCGCCTGCTTTGAGCGTGGCCAGCACGCCGCGCCTGGCAGGTTCCGCCGCTCGGCCGATACCGCCAAGTGCGCCGAGTTCCTGCATCGCGTATGCAGCCGGGCTCACGGCATTGCGCGCGAGCCTTGTGCCGGCCATGAACCGACGCAGCGTTTTGCCGGCCTGGCGCACCGAGTGCATTACATGTTTGATCCAGCCCGGTATCTTCTTGATCAACCCCAGCGCAGTTTCAAACAGCGAAGCGACCGCGAACGCCAGCGAGGCATAGCCAAGCTTCCTGGACAGCTCGGGGTTGGACTTGGCCGTTAGTACCGAAGCCACCTCAAAGCCGAACGAGAGTACCGCGCAGGTTGTCATGGCGATGAACAAGACCGAAGCCGCACCACCGGTCATGATCGAGGCGGCGATGCCCACTACCGTCAGCACCGCCGACAAGGCCAGGCCGCGCCAGCGGCCATCTACCGCAAAGGGCTTGGTCTCGCGCAGCTTCCGCTCGTAATATGCCACCTCCTGGTCCTGGCCCCAACGGCTGAGCATGATCGCGCCACTGGGGTCGTGCAGGTTTACCGGGTCGGGGCAGTGGGCGTAGTCGTTGATTCCCCCTTCACCGAACGGGCTCAGCCAGTCGGGCTGGGCATAGCGGCGCAGGGTCGGGTCGTAGCTGCGGTAACCGTTGCCTGCATGGTATTGGCCGGTCACCGGGTCGCGGCGCATGCCGTTGTAGCCACTGACCAGCCCTTTGAGCGCAGTGCCCTCGCCGAACGGCAGCAGCGGCGCCAATTGTAGCTGCCCATCGCAGACCTGCCCGACGATGCCCACCTGCGGGTCGTCGATCAGCCAGCGCACCTGGTCGTCGTCATATTGCGCCAGGCCGGGCGAAATGCAGGTGCTGCGGGTAGCGTTGCCAGTTTTGTCGTAGCACACCTCGCCAATCAGCTCATCACCGTCATAACGCAGTTCGCGCGTGGTCTGGTCCAGTTCGCAGTATTGCGCCGCCAGGCGTTGCAGGCCGTCGTATTCATAGCGGGCGAGCAGTGCGCCTCTTTCATCCTTGACGCTGCTCAGTTGGCCGGCGGCCGTATAGGCCAGGGCGCGTTGGCCATCGGCTTGCAATTGGCCGTTTTTGTTCCAGCTCAGTCTGCGGGTCTGCTGGCCGGTTTTCACTGCGCTCAGGCGGGTCGGATCCGTGGCTGTACCGTAATTGAAGGTTTCTGTTACCGCATCGCCCTTGAACGGGGTGCTGGTGCAACTGGTCAGGTTGTCCAGGCTGTCCCAGGTGAACGTCTGGGCCTTGATCGGCGTGCCTTTGCCATCGTGAGGGCAGAGCGCCGCCTGCCTGGCATTGCAGGTATAGCTTTCGAGGCGGTCGAGCTGATCGTAGGTGAAACGTTCGGTGCGCAGCAGCTTGCCGTCCTGGTAACTTGCCTTGCTTTCCAGACGGCCATCGCCACGCCAGGCCATGCGCTGGCTGAAGCAAGGGGCGCCGTTGCGCAGGAAGGTGCGCTCGGTTTCGCGGTTGAAACCGTCCCGCTCACTGTGCACCTGCCACTGCCCGGCACCGGTCAGTGCGTGCACCTGGCGCACCTGCAACCGGCCAAGCTCGTCGTAGCGGTACAGCACATCCTCGTGCTCCTGGCAGCTGCGCAGCATTCGTCCTTCACCGTCGAGAAACACCCGTTGGGTGCGGCCGTCTGCGCGCAGGGCAGCGATGCTCTGCCCGCGCAGCGTTTGCCATTCGTTGCCCAGCAGCGTGCCGCGTGGCGTTCTTTCAACGGTCTGCCGGCGGCCGGGCACCTGGGCGCTGATGAGGGTGTGTTGCCAGCCGATGCCGGTTTCGGTGGGCTCGGCCTTTAGTTTTGCCACGCCGTCCTTGTTCGTCTGGCTGAACAGTGCGCTGCCATTGGCCTCCAAGCGTGTGCCCTTGGCATCGCGCAGCGTCTGCAGCTGGGTTTTGTCGGGCAGCGTCACGGTCTGGTCGTTTAGCCCGTATTCGCGGCTGCCTACTTTTCGGGTTTTCAGCTTGCCGGGATCGGTGACTGTCTGGGTGGCAATCACATTGCCGTCGACGGTCAGCCGGGTGACTTGGTTGCTGAAGCCGTGGTAGGTGCGCTCGATCGTGCTGGTATCCGGCCGGGTGACTTTGGTTACCCGGCCGAGAAGGTCGCGTTCGAGTGAGTAGGCAAGGGTCTGCTTACCCACGGTGCGGGCGTGATGGGTGATGTGGCCGTTGGCGTCGTATTTTTGGTCGAGTTGCAGGTGCTGGGTGCTGGCGTGATCCGCCCATTGCACCGAGTGTTCGAAAGTGCCGTTGGATCTGACGGTACGGGTGGTTGTTCGCTTCGACAGGCAGAGAGGGCCCAAGCCCTGTTGCTCGATTGTTTTTACCTCTTGGTCTTCCGAGGCTAGAGATACAACTGAATAGACTTGAGAAAAAGTTGATTTCCATAGTAGATCCAGAGCTATCTCTTCAAGCTTAGTTGAGATGTTTGTTTCTGAAATATATGGTCCAGGGGAAAAACATGCGAATACATCTCGTATGTTTTTGATGGGAGGGGCTTTGCTGAAGTCCCGCGGAATGGGCAGCGCTACGCGTCCAGTCTCAGACTCGTGATTTTGGACCATTATTGCATCTGTCAAACCCTCCGAGTCCTTGAGTTTGGCGAGGTTTTGGATGTATTTCATTAGTCGGTATTCATCAGTAATTCTTAAGCCCGCGTCCCTAGCTGCTGCTCGGATTTTGACATAAGCTACGCCAATAGTGTTCACGTCATAAGAATCATTTTCGAGTCTGAGTGGTGATCGGCGATGTGGTTTTTGGGAGTCCACCTGCTGAAGGAACCTGCATACTGATGCCACAAATGTTGTATAGCTTCTGTGTGTTGTGAGTGTATGTTCATCGCGCTCATTGAGCGTATCTGCTGTTTGCAAATAGACATCGGAAACATTTGCCTGTTTGTCGACTGGAACCTGATCATCTTGGCTCCCCAAGGCTTCTTGCTCCAGCCATGGCTGCCTCCCGGCCAGCCCGCGTAAAGGCCTATCCTTGCGCACCGCCTGCCCACCCGGCAGGTAATCCCACGCCCAACTCCCGAGTAGGGCAGCCTCGTCCAGGCCCGAATAGCAGCATTCATCCACCGCTACATAGTTTTCGTCGGCCGCTCTACGCCACGCACTACGCCAGGCCCGTTGCAAGCCATCCAGACAGGAGAGACTCTGGCTTTTGTCCTTATGCGTCCGTTCAACCTGTTTACCATTGTCTTTGTAGGCCGAGTCGATGCGCTCATCAGCGTCCTGCTTGTCTGCCTTGCCGGTGCTACCGGAGGCCAGCACGTAGCGTGTTTCCTGAGTGACCCGCCCCAAGGCATCACGTTGCCAATGGGTCTCGACGCCATTCTCGACCTTTTGCAGGGCGCGCCTGCTGTAGCGCGAGCGCAACTCCTTGCTGACCTGCGCAGTCCCCGCTGCAGTCGTGGTGCTGACCGTCATCCGGATACCTCCTTCGTTGGGGTTGTCGACGAACTTCTGCTCGTGGATCAGTTCCATGGACTGGTCTGCATGGTGGCTGGTCTGCTTGCTGGTAATCGACCACTCCTGCACCTTGCTTTCATTGCTGGCGGTTTTCTTGCTGGTGGGGATTGTCGTTGCGCTGCTGACCTGGTGCCACAGCACCTCGCTGCCGCTCAACTGCCATGAGGTGTCCTCGCCCAGGGTGTCGTTCACCAGCGTGCCGCGAATGCCGTGCACCAGCACCACCTCGGCCAGTTCCAGATAATCGTGGCCAGCACGGGTTACCTTTTCATATCCGTAGAGTTTCAGGCCCTGAGGGTTGCCATACTCGTCACATTGGTACTCCGCCATCAGCGGTGCGCTGGCATAGGCTGGAACGAATGGGCACTCCAGTGTCGGCACTTTGCTCAGCTTTTCCACACCCGCCAGCGTGATCTGGTTTTGCGTCTGGTCACCGTAGTAGCTGTAGTGAACGCCATGCGAGCCACTGGTATAAAGGCGCAGCGGGTTACCCTGCCCATCGGTCACTATGGTGGTCGCCTCGACCGTTTTGCCCAGGTTTTCGCGCTGTGCCTTCGGCGCCAGGCTGAGCATGTGCCCGATTGCCGCCTGGAGCCGCTTGCGGTTCTTGCCGGAATAGCGCCACAGCAATTGCAACACAGCCTGTTGGCGCTCTACGGGTGGAGCGTCGGCGCTGATCTGCAGCTGTGAAGGACCGCTGATCTCCAGCTGTGAAGCACTGAGCCTGACGACCATGTTCTCGATCACGGCTGCGAGTTCATCGCCCAGGCCGGTATAACGGATGGTGGTGGTGGTCTGCTCATGGCGCAGGACGAAGTCCAGCCAATGGGTGTGTGCTGAACCGACCCCTTGCAGCAGGGGTGTACGGTTGCCCGCTGTATCCAGGCCATAGCCGTGCAAGTCATGCTGGATCTCAGCATGTGGGCCGGATTCAACGGCAGTGATGAACAGTTGGTCATCGGGGTTCTGGAAGCTGCCGGTATAGGTGTAACGATGGATGTGGTTCTGCTGCCCACCGCCCGGCAGCAGGGCATGCAACACCACCCGGGGCAGGGCGGGCGAGCTTTTCAATGTGGCGTCCTTTTTCACGTATTGGACGCATTCGACGGAACCGTCCTGCTCCTGCAGGCGGCACAGTACCCTGTCCAGGGTCGGGTCGTCGTCATAGCCGCAATCGACCTGTTGCAGAACTTTCTTGCCCTGCACACGCTTGAGTGTGCGCAGCAGGAATTGCTCAAGCTTCAGCTCTACGCTGAACGCTTCGTCGCTTCCCGGCCACAACTGCATCTTCACCTGGCTACCGGCCTTGACCTGCGGGTCGTCATACGTTGCGGTGAACAGCTCGGTGTCGCCACTTTTTATGCTCATCAGCAGGAACTGACCGTTCTGGCGCTTCCATTGCAAATCCAGTGCTTCGCCGTATTGCGAGACGATGCGCGAAGGCAGCAGTTGTACGAATGGCCGCTCATACATGGCGATACGCCGGTCCAGGTCTTTGGTCTTGCCGTGGCTCTCCCAGGCGCTGACTGCCTCGCTGTAATCGATCGCTGCAGCCGCGTGGTAGCCGATGGGGCTTATGACCAACAATATCCACTGGGTCCAGGCATCAGGCCAGGTTGGGTATTGCGGCACGCTTTTGGCCTTGATCGCTTTCAAGATTTGGAGCACTTTCTTGCGAAACTCATCGTTGGGCTCGATTGTGTCGCTGCCTGGCGCGGCCGGTTTGCTGAGGATTTCCTTCCGCCCACTCGGGAATTCGACGGTGAACTCAGAGTAATCTTTGTTGCACGTCACCCGGCAAGCCTGGGTCTTGACGGCCTCACCTGCACTCAATTGCTTCCACTGCTCGTCGCTGAACACCACCGGCGTGCCATCGGCCAGCGTGAGCACACGGTGGTCGGCTACCTGTGTGGAGCTGGTGATGATCCTGGAGAAACGCCAGGCCCAGCCATCGCCCAGGCCAGCTTCGTTGGCTCGCAGCGCCGAGTAGTGCAGGGTCAGGTCGCATACCGGCCCCAGGCCGTGCAGGCCTTGCAGGGTGGCGATTGGGTAGTGGGCATGGAACAACCCGCTGCGCTCGTCCACACCGGTGCGGTCCTGGTTGCTGGTGTCGAACACCTCGGAGTGGTTGGTGTTGCCGTAGTCTTCGCACAGGAAACTGATTTCCTCGTACTCCCTCATGGGGGCAGGAGGGGTGAACTCGACTGCTTGTGTCCCGTGCCAGAAGTGGGTGGGGTGGAAGGCACCGATATGGCCCACGGTCAGTGCGGTACTGTCCCGGGCGCTTTCCGGATAGGTCAGGTGCAGGTCGTACACGCCGTTTTTGATCGGCCCCACCCAGGTAACCTGGGTGTCGCTGACGTCCACCGGCCAGATGGGGTGTTCACTACGCTGCGGCACACAGGCAGCAACCCGGTAGCCTTTGTCATGCGCGGTCCTGTCAAGGCGGAATACCAGCTCGCCGTTCAAGTCAGTTACGTCGATCTGCACGCTGGCAACCTTTGATGCCACCTTGAACTGCGCTTGTTCAACGGGCATGCGGCCGGGCCAGTCGTCGGTCTCGAGCAGGTAGTTGACGTAATCGCCATCGCTCCAGGTTTTACCGTCGCCGACGTTGTCCACCGTTACCTGCAGCTCGCTGAACCGAAGCACGCGAAGCGGCTCGGTACTGGCACCGATCTGTACCTCCGGCCAAGCCTGGGCTTTGAGGAAGTCGGCCAATGCCTCTAGCCACGACGTCCGGTCGTTGACCTGATCAGCATCCTGAGGTTTGAACAACGCACGGTGCAGCAGCTGGCGGCTGAACGGGTGGCGCACGGTCACCAGCACCGCATGTTCCGGGTCGGCCTTCCAGGCTGACAGCAGGGTGGCACCTGGCAGCAGGTCGGCTGCATCTGGCAGTGTGGTGAAGATGCGCAGCGCGTCACCGCGCTGCCAGAGCCGCAGCTGGTCCGCTTCGTCAGCCCGAGCAGCCTGTGGATCGTACGTGGCCACGCGTAGGTAGGGCGAGACCGGCGAAGCGTTCAGCGCCCTGGCCCAGGCTGCCGGCCATTTGCCTGCGGCGCGTTGGGATTCGCCAGGTGTCCATTGATGTTGAGCGAGCAAACGATGGGTGAAGGCGTCGTAAACCCAGGCCTGCAGGGTTTGTCCGTCCTCCAGCGGTTGCTCGGCCTCAACCGCCTGGCTCTGCCACCAACGCGCCTCGGTAAGGGTTACGCTCAGCTCGGCGCACTGCGGCACCCAGAAGGCATTGCCGCTGGGTGCAGGGGTCACTCTGCTCCCTTCGAGCACGCCCGCCCGCAGCAGGCGGCTGTCACGGTTGATCTGCTCGCACAACGCTTTGGACCACTGCTCGCCAGCCTGAGCGGCAGTAGGGGTAAAGAAGTGATGTTCGTATAGCGCTTGGGTCGTCAGGTCGCGTACTTGCAGGCACAGCGTGTCGCCCTGCCTCGGGCTGAACGACTCGTCGCAGGCCAGGGCCTGTACGATGTTGGCGGCAAACGGCGCGGTGCTGAAGGCGCGATAGCGTGAAGGGCTCCACAGGCGAAGGGGTTCGCTCGCCGTTGAAAAGTTGTTGTCAGCGCTCCAGCCACCGGCGGTGATCGGTTCACCGGCCGCCGCTAGATGGTCGGCAAAGGCTTTTGGCCACTGGCTGATGGAGAGCTCGCCCTTTTGCGCCGTGTAATCGATCTTGCGTATGTCGCCATTCAGCCGGTCGATGAGAAAGGCGCTCAGCACTTCGCCTTCGACCAATGCACGGCCGGCCTTGATCGTGCTGCTGGTGCTCCAGCCAGTATCGATACTGCCGAGCCGCTCAAGCGAAAAGTCGCTCATGTCGGGGAGAAAACCGTTATTTCGGGTGGTGATCGCGTAGGGTATCGAGACGGCACGCATTGCCTCCCTGGGCTCATCGATTTCGTGCACCGTCAGCTTGAGCTTCAAGGTGGTGCGCAAGTCTACTGACCAGTCTTTCTTGTGTGCTTCAACCCGGCGTTGGTCGCCGATCTTGCGGAAGAACGGTTGTACAGGCAGGTGAGCGTTCACGCTTTCCACAAATGCATCGATACGCCCGAGCAGGTTGTCGTCATCGGTGGTGTAGTCGAGAACGCAGGGCCAAGAGTTGATCGGCTCATTACTGGGGCCATCACGAAGACAGATTTCCACCACCCGCGTGCCCGTGCCGCCAGGTGGAGGTTGAACACGCTCCTGAAGAACCTGGGCAATGCTGGCGGCTTTCCCGTCAGCGGTATGCAGCACGGGGTTTGCCCGGTCATCAGTCAGATGCCCAAGCGCAATGCGCAACGGCACATCAGCGCGCCAGAATGTGCCGCTGTCTTCAGGGCCGAACGTGCCATCGGGTGAGTCATCGGTGCCCAGGCGCAGATAATTGCGCAAAGGCGATGCGTTAAGCTGGTCGCGGATGAATGCAGGCCATTTGTCTGGGGTGTTATGGCCTGTGAGGTCGAAAATCAGGGGCGAGCCGGGTATGGAGGCGCCCGTGCTGTCGTCGAGCACAGTGATCCAGCGAGGGTAGGTGCCGGTCGCCAATGTAGCATCGATCGTTGCATGCCGTACCCAAGTTGCCTGGCGCACCGTCAGCTTGAGCTTCAAGGTGGTGCGCAAGTCTACTGACCAGTCTTTCTTGTGTGCTTCAACCCGGCTTTGGTCGCCGGTCTTGCGGAAGAACGGTTGTACAGGCAGGTGAGCGTTCACGCTTTCCACAAATGCATCGATACGCCCGAGCAGGTTGTCTTCATCGGTGGTGTAGTCGAGAACGCAGGGCCAAGATTTGATCGGCTCATTACTGGGGCCATCACGAAGACAGATTTCCACCACCCGCGTGCCAGTGCCGCCAGGTGGAGGTTGAACACGCTCCTGAAGAACCTGGGCAATGCTGGCGGCTTTCCCGTCAGCGGTATGCAGCACGGGGTTTGCCCGGTCATCAGTCAGATGCCCAAGCGCAATGCGCAACGGCACATCAGCGCGCCAGAATGTGCCGCTGTCTTCAGGGCCGAACGTGCCATCGGGTGAGTCATCGGTGCCCAGGCGCAGATAATTGCGCAAAGGCGATGCGTTAAGTTGGTCGCGGATGAATGCAGGCCATTTGTCTGGGGTGTTATGGCCTGTGAGGTCGAAAATCAGGGGCGAGCCGGGCATGGAGGCGCCCGTGCTGTCGTCGAGCACAGTGATCCAGCGAGGGTAGGTGCCGGTCGCCAACGTAGCATCGATCGTTGCATGGCGAACCCAACCGGTTCCAACCCCTGGGTTGGCGGCTGATGATGGCTTGGCCACCAACGCCTTCAGCAGATACACATTGCTCACTTGGCTGAGCCACGTGTGCTGGCCATCCCATGCGCCCCATTTCTGCAAGGGGTCATACAGTTTTTTGAGCGCCTCGAAAGCCTGGGATTGTTTGGCATCCAGACTGAATACAAATTCATGCCCATCCAATACGGGTTTGATGGTTACATATCCGTATATGCAGTACGCGTAGGCAGATGCGCCGGTTCCGTAGATGAGATCAACCAACACCGGGCCGGATGCAGGGGTCAGGGATTTCCAGTCCTTTTGTTCAACGCGCTCTGCCCCCGACGCAAGGATGACCTCGATCTGGGTCGTAAATTCCTGCACCCTCTGCTTGAGCTGGGGCACCGCAGTGATGTCGGTGTAGGCAACTTCCAGCGCCTTATTGGCCTGTACTTTGACAGCAGACGCTGTTGCCTCGACGAACTTCCCCGTCACTCCATTGATAGTGATGGTGTCCTGGCTTTTGAAAAACTTTCTGAAGTTGGCTTCGGTGAACAGCATAATAGGCGTCCTTACAGGGTCGGCATGAGGTCCTATGAAGCGCCTGGACGAATATGGAGACAACTGGCAAAAATGATAGTTATTTCCGCGATCCTGGCCGGATTTCCGGCTTGCCAGGTGTTCGCCGACAAGGTTGCAGCGCCTATCAGATCGAGCGCCGCGCGGGCGGCGCTCGATCTGATAGGCGCTGAACACCTCAGCCTGCTCCGGCCTCTTCGCGGGCACGCCCGCTCCCATAGCAATTGCACAAGTCTCGGCGCTGTGGTGATCCTGTGGGAGCGGGCGTGCCCGCGAAGAGGCCAGTACAGGAATACTCAGATGGATAACCGCACCACCCGGTTATCCAGCACCTGTGGCTGCTGTGCCCGACGTTTGTTCACCACCAGTTCGCCAATCGCAATCAACCGCGTGCGCGTGACATTGCGCGACAACCCGAGCAATTGCGCGGTATGCACCTGGTTGTAATGGCAGAAGTGGTAGGCCGAACGCAGCAGGGCATTCTCGACCTTCTCGTACAAATCGCCAGGCTGTTCCTCATACAACCGGCTGAACGCCTGCAGCAGCAGATCGTCCACGCCAGGGTTGACCGGTTCTTCTTCCTGGCGTTCCAGGCGCAGGTTGGACAACCGCAAGTCCTGCGCCTGCACCACGCCGTCGCCGCAGGTCAGCAGGCTGTGGTGGATGACGTTCTCCAGCTCGCGGATATTGCCTGGCCAGCTGTACTCGACCAGCTTGGCCTGGGCTTTGGGGCTCAGCTCCACCGGCCCGTAGCCCAGCCGCTCGCTGTAGCTTCTGATGAAGTGCCGGGCCAGTGGCAGGATGTCCCCCGGCCGGTCGCGCAGCGGGTGCAACTGCAGGGTCACCACGTTCAGCCGGTAGTACAGGTCTTCGCGGAAATGCCCGGCGTTGATCGCCTTCTCCAGTTGCACGTTGGTCGCCGCCAGCACCCGCACATTGATCGGGATACTCTTGCGCGAGCCCAGGCGCACCACTTCACGCTCTTGCAGCACGCGCAGCAGCTTGACCTGGATCGGCAACGGCAGGTCACCGATCTCGTCGAGGAACAGCGTGCCGCCGTTGGCCTCTTCGAACCAGCCGGCCTTGGCTGCCAGGGCACCGGTAAAGGCACCTTTTTCATGGCCGAACAGCTCGGCTTCGACCAGCGACTCGGAGAATGCGCCGCAGTTCACCGCGATGAACGGGCCGTTGCGCCGGCCGCTGAGGTTGTGGATATGCCGTGCGACCAGCTCCTTACCCGTGCCGGTTTCGCCAATGATCAGGACGCTGGCCTCGCTGGGGGCGACCTGTTGCAGGTGGGCGAGCAGCGCCTGCGACCTGGGGTCTTCGAAGACCTGTGCGGTCGCCCTGATCGAGGTAGCCAGTGTCGGTGACGGGGGGAGGGTCAGCAGTTGCATGAGCGATCCTTAGGAATAGAAGGATGGAGCGGGGCGCTTGCCGCACAGGGCCCACTCGCCGAGCTCGTGGATGCGGTAGTCCACCGGGTCGTGCAGGGTTTGCGTCCTCAGATTGCGCCAGTGGCGGTCGAAACGCAGCGAGGCGTGGGTGGCGCGTGCGCCGGTCACCTCGAACAGGCGGTTGCAGATGTCCAGGCCGTGGCGCGTGGCCGCGACCTTGGCAGTGCCGATTGCCAGTGCCAGGTCGCCGCGTTCCTCGGCGCTCAGCGCCTGCTCCTTGGCCCAGGCGCTATCGAGCTGGCGGGCGGCGCGGGCGATCAGCAGGCGCACGCTCTCAAGGCCCACCCAGAACTCGCCGTAGTGGTGCAGCACGTACGGGTCTTCGGCGCTGCGGGCTGCAGTGGAGCGGAACCACGGCCGGCTTTCCTTGAGGCTGTACTGGCGCGCCTCGTCGAAGGCGCCTTCGGCGATGCCGAGGAACAGGTTGGCAAAATGCAGCTGGGCGATCAGCGGACGCAGGGCGGCGAACGGCGTGCTCAACGGCCCGGGGTCGAGCAGCAGCTCGGCGTGTTCGACGCGTACCCGTTCGAAGGTGGCGCTGCCGCTGTCGGTCTGGCGCTGGCCGATGTTGCTCCAGTCGTTGTGCAGGGTGATGCCGGTGCGCCCGCTGGGGATCGCTGCAATGAGCAGCTTGCCCCCGGCGCGTTCGTCCACCGCCGAGGCGATCAGCATTTCCGAGTCGCTGGCGCCGGAGCAGAAGCTCTTCTTGCCGGAGAACTCGCACCAGCCGTCGAGGTGCCTGACCACGGTGCGGGTGTCCAGCGGGTTGAGGGCGTTGCCCCAGAACCAGTGCTTGCGTGCGGTCTGCTCGAACCAGGGTTGCCACTGCTCCGGGCGCGAGAACAGGCGCACGGTGGCCAGCATCAAGTGGTGAAAGCCGAACACATGGGCAAGCGAGCTGTCGACCCGGGCGAACTCGCGCACCACCTCGAAGGTGTCATGCCAGCTCGCGCCCTGGCCGCCGAAGGACTGGGGAATGACCAGCGACAGTAACCCGCTGCTGCGCAGGGCATCGCGTTCGGCCTTCGGCGTGCCACCGCGTTCGTCGCGCTCCACTGCGGTCTGGGCGAACTGCAAGGCCAGGTCGCGCGCCACCGCCAGTGCCGGACGGGCCGCATTCAAAGGTGCATTCATGACGGCTCCTCAGGCGCTTTCACGCAACGCGTGATGGGCCCCGAACAGCGGCACGGCGCGCTCGGCGGCCAGGCGTATGCGCGCCCCAAGGGCTTCGCTGGAAACCTTGTAGTCGGCAAGCTCGGCCTGGCTGGCATACACGCCGATCGGCAGGGTCAGGGCCTGCAGGAAGCTGAACAGCGGGCGCAGTTGGTGGTCGAGGACCAGCGCGTGGCGTTCGCTGCCCCCGGTGGCAGCAAGCAGCACAGGCGTGTCGACCAGGGCGTCCTGGCCGATCAGGTCGAACAGGTGCTTGAAGTGGCCGGGGAAGCTGCCGCGGTAGACCGGCGCGGCAACCACCAGCAGGTCGGCCTTTTCCACCAGACGCAGCTGTTGCTCCACGGTGTCGGGCAGTTCGCTGCGCCACAGGGCGGCACCCAGCGGCCGGGCGATGTCACCCAGTTCGATCAGGTGTGGCTTGATGTGCAGGTGTTGGCTGAGTTCGGCGAGGATCGCCTCGGTCAGGGCCAAGGTGCGAGAGGGGCGGGTGGTACCGCCAGACAGGGCGACGACGTTCAGTGGGGTGCTCATGGGCAGGTCTCCGGTTCTGGTTGAGCGGGGGACTTTGCTTGAGCAATCGTCGTGCCGAGTTGTCAATGCCTTATGGATCAACAGGTTGCGAAACTTTAGACGCTACCGCTGTTGCTTTGTGGGCGTTGTGTGTTGATCGGGTGTTGCGCTGCAGACAGTTGGCCGGGTGTTGGCGGCTGTACAGTTGGGACCGTTATAGCGAAATTGAGCGTGGTTAAAAAAGAATAAGAATTCATATTCTTATGCAATTGAGCGGCGCAGCAGCCATCGCGGATGGCGGGTGGCCGATTACTTGCCGTTGCGCCCATAGGCCTGGCTGATCCGGTCGATGACCATCGCCAGCGCGACGATGGCCAACCCGGCTTCGACGCCTTGGCCGACATTGAGCGTCTGGATGCCTGCCAACACATCCTCGCCAAGCCCACGGGCACCGATCATCGAGGCCACCACCACCATCGACAAGGCCATCATCACCGACTGGTTGAGCCCGGCCATGATGCTCGGCAACGCCAGCGGCAGGGCAACGCGCCGCAGCCGCTGCCAGCGGCCGGCACCGAGGCCGTGGGCGGCCTGCAGCAGTGAAGGGTCGATCTGGCTCAGGCCCAGCTCGGTCAGCCGCACCAGCGGTGGCAAGGCATAGATCAAGGTGGCGAACACCGCAGGTACCTTGCCCAGGCCAAACAGCATCAGCACCGGGATCAAATAGACGAAGGCCGGTAGCGTCTGCATCACGTCCAGCACCGGCAACAGCAGGCGCCGGGCCAATGGACGGGTGGCCAGCAAAATGCCCAGGGGCACGCCAACCAGTACGCACAGGCCGGTACTGACCAGCACCAATGCCAAGGTCTGCAGCAGTTTGTCCCACAGCCCGAGCATGCCGATGAACGCCAACAGTGCGACCAGCACTGCGCTGCGCAGCAGGCTGCGGCTGGCATGCCAGGCGAGCAGGCCGACCAGCAACAGCAGCAGCCACCAGGGTATCAGGCGCAGCAGGTTCTCCAGGCCGACCAGCAGCTGCAGCAATTGGTCGGAGACACTGCGCAGGTGGTCGCCATAGTGCAGCACCAGCCAGTCGACCCAGCGGTTGATGGTGTCGGCGAAAGACAGTTGCAGGGCTTCGGGAAAGCCAGCACTCACAGGCTCGCCTCGACCTTGGTGGCCACCTCAGCGGGCAGCCAGGCCTTCCACACCTGCGGGTTGGCGCGCAGGAACGCCTTGGCGGCATCGGCTGCTGGCTGGCGCTTTTCGTTCATCTCGGCCAGGGCCTTGTTGAGGACGTCGATGGGCAGGTCGACCTTCTCGAAGACCGTTACCAAGTCCGGGTAGCCATCGCGAAAGGCCTTGGACACACCGATCGACAGCTTCGCCGGCAACGACTGGCTGCCTTTCGGGTTCGGGTTTTTCGCATCGGTCAGGGTGGCCCAGGCGCTCGCATCGAACGGCGGTTCCTGCAGGCGCACCAGGTCGTAGCGCCCAATCAGCGCGGTGGGGCTCCAGTAATAGAACAGTACCGGCTGGCCGCGGCGGATGGCCGAGCTGATTTCGGCGTCCAGCGCTGCGCCGGAGCCACTGCGGAAGTTGTTGTACAGGCCATCCAGGCCATAGGCCTTGAGCTTCTGACTGTTGACGGTCTCGGACGTCCAGCCACTGGGGCTGTTGAGGAAACGGCCTTTGTCTGGCAGCTCGGGGTCGCGGAACACCTGCGGGTAGCGCTTGAGGTCGTCGACGCTGCGCAGGTCCGGGGCCAGAGGCTTGAGGTTGCGGGCCGGGTCACCCTTGATCACGTAGGCCGGTACCCACCAGCCTTCCTCGGCATTTTTCACCGTGTCGCCCAGGGCGAACACCTGGCCGGCCTGTTCGGCCTTGACCCAGGCGGGGCTGCGCCCGGCCCATTCCTCGGCGATCACCTGCAGGTCGTTGCGCGCCAGTGCCACCTCCATGCTCACCGAGCTGCCGGGGAGGGTGTCGGTGGGGTAGCCGTAGCCGTGCTCGACGATGTGACGCAGGATTTCCGTGGTCAGGGCGCCGCTTTCCCAGCCGATGGCGCCGAAGTGGATGGGTTTGGCTTGCTCTGCCGATGCGGCGCTGTCGGTGCTGGCCAGGCCGATGGTGAGTAGCAGGCCGGCCAACAGCGCAGGGATTGTCTTCATGAGGGCCTCTTGGTTTGCCGCGCCTTGGGTTTGGGGCAAGTGTAGACGAGGGGGGGGCGAACACCCAGGAGGGAGGTTTGCGTGATGGGGCTGCAAGCGCCTCGCACCGACATTCCGGTAACGCCTGGCGCACGGCCACGTAGCGCAGCGGTTGATGACGAGCGGTGGCATGACGGGAGCTGACACCGCTGCGCCCCCCGCGCAGCGGCCTGCTAGCCCTTTAGACGCGGAACTGGTCCATCAGCGCCTGCTGCTGGTTGGCCAGGCTGTTCAGCGACTGGCTGACCCGCGCCGACTCGTTGGCCTGGCCCGACAGCGATTCGGTGACATCGCGGATGGTCGCCACGTTGCTGTTGATCTCTTCGGCCACTGCGCTTTGTTCTTCGGCCGCCGAGGCGATCTGCAGGTTCATGTCGGTGATCACGCTGACGGCCTGGCCGATGCGCTGCAGTGCGCTGACCGCCTGGCCAACCTGCTCGACGCCACCTTGAGCCTGGCGGTGGCTCTGGTCCATGGTGCCCACCACATCACGGGTGCCGGTCTGCAGGGCCTCGATCACCTGGCGGGTTTCTTCCACCGACTCCTGGGTGCGCTGGGCCAGGTTGCGCACTTCATCGGCGACCACGGCAAAGCCGCGGCCAGCTTCACCGGCGCGGGCTGCTTCGATGGCGGCGTTGAGCGCCAGCAGGTTGGTCTGCTCGGCGATCGAGCGGATCACCTCCAGCACCGAACCGATTTTCTCGCTGTTCTGCGCCAGGCCTTCGACTTCGGCCATGGCTTCGCTCATGTTGGCGGCCAGGGCATCGATGCTGGTGGTGGTACGGTCGATCACCGCCAGCCCCTCGCGGGTGGCCTGGTCGGCCTCGCGGGCAGCCTGCGCGGCCTGGGCGGCGCTGCGAGCGACGTCCTGGGCGGTGGCGCTCATTTCATGGGACGCAGTGGCCACCTGGTCGACCTGGCGGTACTGCTGTTCCATGCCGGCGCTGGTTTCGCTGGCGATGGCCGACGACTGGTCGGCGGTGCCACGGGCGGCCTGCACCGAGCGCTTCACCTCGGCGATGGTCGGTTGCAGCTTGTCGAGGAAACGGTTGAACCAGCCGGCCAGTTCGCCGAGTTCGTCGCGCTTGTCGTAGGTCAGGCGGCGGGTCAGGTCGCCTTCACCGCTGGCGATGTCCTTGAGCATCGCGGCCACGCCGAGGATCGGCTTGGTCACGCCCCGGGCCATCAGCCAGACCAGCAGCAGGCCGGCGATCGCGGCGGCCAGGCCCAGGCCCAGTTCGAGCAAGGTACCGCTGGTGTTCAGGATGTCCAGTTCTTGCTTGAGTGCTTCGGCGGGGCCAGTCAGGGCACTTTCTGGCACATCCAGCAGCACGCCCCAGGGCTGAGCACCGGGGACCGGCTCGAAGGCGGCCAGCACTTTCAGGCGTGCCTGGTCGTGGACGATGTTCAGCTTGCCGGTGGCCAGCTTTCGCACCAGCTCGGCGCCCTGGCGCGGGTCGACCTGGTCGAAGCGCTGGGCCAGCTTGCTGGCGTCGGCGCTGTAGCCGGCCAGCAGGCCGACCGGGCTGAGGATACCGACCGTGGTGCGGCCCTCGTAGAGGCTGCGGCTGGCGTCCTGGCTCAAGGCCTGCAAGCTGTTGAGGTTGATGTCGATGGACAGGGTGGCGATGATCTTGCCGTTGACCGCCAGCGGGAAGACGATACTGGTCATCAGCACGCGCTGACCGTCGATGTCATAGAAGTACGGCTCTACCACGCAGACCTTGCCGGTGCTGCGCGGGCAGGTCCACCAGGTGTTGGCCGGTTGGCCGCTGGGGCCGATCTCGGTGTTGGCCATGTCGTGTTCGGGCAGGGCCATGGCGGTCAGCTGGCCGGCGCGTGGCTGCGACCAGTACAGGGCGAAGCGCCCGGTTTCGTTGCTGCCCAGCTCGGCTTTGCCGGCGAACAGGCTGTCCTTGTTGTCCAGTGCGTTGGGCTCGAACACCAGCGACAGGCCGAGCAGGTCGGGGTTGGCCTGCAGCGCGGCGCGCACTTGGCGGGTCATGTCTTCGCGCAGGTCGAACGCATCGAGGAAGCGTTTTTCCGCCTGTTCACGCAAGAACAATACCTGGCGAGAGAACCCCGCACCGTACTGGTAGGCGTCCATGAACTGGCGGCGAATGTTCAGAGCCTGAACCTCGCCTTGCGACTCGATACGCGACTGCGCGGCCTCGGTGAGCATCTGCATGCTGCTGGCCTTGACCAGGTCCGAGCTGTGGTCCATGCGGTACAGCGAAAGGCCGACGAGCAGGGTGACGATGCTGGCGAGGCAGAGACCGGCGAGCAGGGTGATCTTCCACTGAATGGAAAGTTGTCGCAAAGGCATGGGGAGTCCCTTTTTCTGGCAGTAAGGGTTTGGCGGTGAGGCTCAGAGGTGTTTGGCTTGAGGTTTTCGGCGCCTGTGAGCCTCCCCCTGTATCGGCCGTGGCGCTTTTTTCTTTATTCAAACATTCAATTTAAAATGGCAGCGAAATAAGCCGCCCTATGGCGTTTTTGACATCCAACTCCCAGTCATTCAGAGTGCGCGCTTTTTGTCTGCCGCTATGAGGAACCCCAAACCATGAATGCAGTGATCGCCGCCGTCGGCATCATGCTCATACTCAGCCTGTCCCGCGTGCATGTGGTCATCGCCCTGATCATCGGCGCCCTGGCCGGTGGCCTGGTCGGTGGGCTAGGCATCGAAGGCACGCTCAAGGCCTTCAACGGTGGCCTCGGCGGCGGCGCCACGGTGGCGCTGTCCTACGCGTTGCTCGGCGCCTTCGCCGTGGCTATTGCCAAGTCTGGCCTGGCACATGCCCTGGCCGACCGCGCCCTGAACATGATCGACCGCCAGGGCCATGCCAATGGCGGCAAGGTCAAATGGCTGCTGATCGGCCTGATGCTGGTGGTGGCGGTGTCGTCGCAGAACATCCTGCCCATCCACATCGCTTTCATCCCGCTGCTGGTGCCGCCACTGCTGTATGTGCTGACGCGCCTGCGCATCGACCGTCGGCTGATCGCCTGTGTCATCACCTTTGGCCTGATCACGCCGTACATGTTCCTGCCGGTGGGCTTCGGCAACATCTTCCTCAACGAGATCCTGCTGGCCAACGTCGCCAGGGCCGGGGTCGATGTCAGCGGGGTCAACGTCACCCATGCCATGGCCATCCCGGCCGCTGGCATGTTGGCCGGCTTGCTGCTGGCGGTGTTCATCAGCTACCGCAAGAAGCGCGACTACGACCTGGCGCGCATCGAGCAGGTCGAGCAGGTCAGCGTGCAGTACAACCCGCTCACCCTGCTGGTGGCGGGGCTGGCGATCGCTGCGGCATTCGTCGTGCAACTGTGGCTGGACTCGATGATCATCGGCGCCATGGTGGGCTTCCTGATCTTTTCGCTGTCGGCGATCGTGCGCTGGAAGGACACCGACGACCTGTTTACCGAGGGCATGAAGATGATGGCCATGATCGGTTTCATCATGATCGCCGCGTCCGGGTTTGCCGATGTGATGAAGGCCACCGGCGAGGTCAAAAGCCTGGTCGAGGCCGCAGCGCAGTGGGTCGACCACAGTAAGGGCATTGGCGCCTTGCTGATGTTGCTGGTGGGGTTGCTGGTGACCATGGGCATCGGCTCGTCGTTCTCGACGGTGCCGATCCTGGCTGCGATCTTTGTGCCGCTGTGCGTGCAGCTGGGCTTCGATCCATTGGCCACGGTATGCATCGTCGGCACTGCAGGTGCCCTGGGCGATGCCGGCTCGCCAGCGTCGGATTCGACCCTTGGCCCGACCTCCGGGCTGAATGTGGATGGCCAGCACCATCACATCTGGGACACGGTGGTCCCCACCTTCCTTCACTACAACCTGCCGCTGCTGGCGTTCGGCTGGCTGGCGGCCATGACGCTGTAAGGCGTCAGCCCTTGTCGGGTGGTGGGGAAATGCTGTTGAGGACGGTGCTGCCGTCCTTGCTGCGGGTCAGGTAGACCGGCAACACCTTGGGCAGGTTGTCCACCAGCCGCTCGACCTCGCCGGTGTTGTAGATGCCGCTGATGCGGATGCGCCCGGTGCCGGGGTCGGCCAGCAGCAGCGGGGCGTCAAGGTAGCGGTTGATCACCGGCAGGGCCTGCTCCAGGCTCAGATTGTCGAGCACCAGCTTGCCGTTGCGCCAGGCCAGGCTGTTGTCGTAGTCGCTGTTCTCGGCCAGTTGCGGTTCGAAATCACCCGTGTGGTAGCTGGCCTGCATGCCAGGGCCAAGGCGGTAGCCGCCAGCACTGCCCGCGCTGCTGACCTGCACCGAACCCTGCACCAGCGTGACCTTGACCTGGTCCTGGTACTTCCAGACGTTGAACTGGGTACCGGTGACGCGGGCCTGGCCGCCACCGGCGCGGACGATGAACGGGTGGCTGCTGTCGTGCTGCACCTTGAAGAAAGCTTCGCCACGCTTGAGGGTGACCTGACGCTGGTCCTTGTAGTTGAGGTAGGTAAGTTCCGTGTGGAGATTGAGCTCGACCATGCTGCCGTCGCTCAACTGCACGGTCTTCATCTGGTTGCCCGCTTCGAAGTGCTGGTAGTGGTTGGGCAACCAGCCTTGCTCCCAACCCACCCAGCCGGCCAGCGGCAATACCAGCAGGGCCAGCGCTGCTGCCGAGGCCAGTGGCCGCCAGTTGCGTGACCGTGGCAGGTGCTGCGCGGGCAGGTTGAAATCGATGACCGTGGCGGTGCGCGGCAACAGGTCGGCGGTTTGCCAGATTTCCAGCATCGCCTGGTATTCCTCGGCATGACGCGGGTCGGCCGCCAGCCAGCGGGAGAAGGCCTCACGTTCGACCAGGGTGCAATCGTCGGCGTGCAGACGCATGCACCAGTGCGCAGCGGCATCGGTGATCGGATCGTCTGGGCTGGGATTGAGGCGGTCTTGGTTCATCATGGCTCCGGGTTTTGCGCATTCTACCCCTGCACAGGGGTTCCCGAGAACCGAGGTAATGGCGAATGACTATCAATTATGTGTGTTTTTCGTCGGTTGAGCAAGGGATTTCCGGCGTTTGAGAACGCTTCGCGGCAAACGGCTTGCGTGCCCGCTGCATAGTCGTCGACAACGGCTGTTTCATGAATATTTGCATAGCAGCCTAATCAAAGCTTTGACATTCACTGCCTAGGCAGTAATATTTTTAAACAATTCCCCGAGCAGACCCCGATGCCTCATTTCACCCCGGAAAACTTCCAGACCTGCGCCATCGGCATGCTGCTGGGCCGGGCGGCGATCCTCAAGGACCGCATTCTCGACTGGCACCTCGAATCGGAAGGCGTCACCGCCGCACAGTTCAAGGTGCTGATCATTGTCACCCAGTACGAGGTGGATACCCCGGCCGAACTGTGCCGCTACCTCGGCCTGGACAGCGGTTCGATGACCCGCATGCTCGACCGCCTCGAGCAGAAGGGCCTGATCTTGCGCAACCGCTGTCCTGATGACCGGCGCCAGGTGCGCCTGGGGCTGACCGCCGATGGCCAGCGCCTGGCCGACCGCCTGCCGGAGATCGGCGCGGCGGCGATGAACGAACTGGTCGGCGTGTTGCAGCCGGACGAACTGAAGTCTCTCGAAGGTCTGCTGGCCAAGGTGCTGCTAGGTGCCGGCGACCCTCTGACGATCCGCCGCTTCGGCGATCGTTGATCCCTGTTACACATTTTCCAAGGTATTGTCATGGCCACTCCCACAGACACCACAACTCCCTCCGCCGACGCGCCAGCGTCGGGCAAGCGCAAGGCCTGGCTGCTTGGCCTGCTGTTGCTGGTACTGCTCGCCGGCGCCGGCACCTGGGCTTGGTACAGCCTGATCGGGCGCTGGCACGAAAGCACTGATGACGCCTACGTCAACGGCAACGTGGTGGAGATCACGCCGCTGGTGACCGGCACTGTCACCAGCATCGGCGCCGATGACGGCGACCTGGTGCATGCCGGCCAGGTGCTGTTGCAGTTCGACCCGTCCGACAGCGAAGTGGCCCTGCAGTCCGCCGAAGCCAAGCTGGCGCGCAGCGTGCGCCAGGTGCGCGGGCTGTACAGCAACGTCGACTCGCTCAAGGCTCAGCTGGAAACCCGCCAGGCCGAGCTGCAGAAGGCGCAGCAGAACTACAACCGACGCAAGGTGCTGGCCGACAGCGGCGCGATTGCCGCGGAAGAGATTTCCCATGCCCGGGACGATCTGACCGTGGCCCAGGCCGCCGTCAACAGCGCACGCCAGCAGCTCAACACCAGCACCGCGCTGGTCGATGACACCGTGGTGTCCTCGCACCCTGAGGTGATGGCGGCCGCGGCCGATCTGCGCCAGGCCTACCTCGACCACGCGCGCACCACCTTGGTGGCGCCGGTGACCGGCTATGTCGCCAAGCGTACCGTGCAGCTTGGCCAGCGCCTGCAGCCCGGCACCGCGACCATGGCGGTGATCCCGCTGAACGAGGTGTGGATCGACGCCAACTTCAAGGAAACCCAGCTGCGCGACATGCGCATCGGCCAGCCGGTGGAAGTCAGCGCCGACCTGTACGGCAGCGAAGTCAAGTACAGCGGCACGGTCGACAGCCTCGGCGCGGGTACCGGCAGCGCCTTCGCCCTGCTGCCGGCGCAGAACGCCACCGGCAACTGGATCAAGATTGTCCAGCGGGTGCCGGTACGTATTCACCTCAGCCCCGACCAGCTCAAGGACCACCCGCTGCGCATCGGCCTGTCCACCGTGGTCGAGGTCGACCTGCACGACCAGAGCGGCCCGACCCTGGCCCAGCAACCACCGCAGCAGGCCAGCTACACCACCCAGGTGTATGACCGCCAGCTGGTCGAGGCCGATGACCTGATCGCCCGGCTGATCCACGAGAACAGCGCCACCGGCAAGACGGCCCAGCGATGAGCAACAACGCCCCGGCGCAGTTCACCCCGCCGAGCCTGCTGCTGACCACCATCGGCCTGTCGCTGGCGACCTTCATGCAGGTGCTCGACACCACCATCGCCAACGTGGCGCTGCCGACCATTTCCGGCAACCTGGGGGTGAGCTACGAGCAGGGCACCTGGGTGATCACTTCGTTTGCGGTGAGCAACGCCATTGCCTTGCCGCTGACTGGCTGGCTGAGCCGGCGCTTTGGCGAGGTGAAGCTGTTCATCTGGGCCACGCTGCTGTTCGTGTTGGCGTCGTTCCTCTGTGGCATCGCGCAGTCGATGCCGGAACTGGTGGGCTTTCGTGTCTTGCAGGGTGTGGTGGCCGGGCCGTTGTACCCGATGACCCAGACCTTGCTGATTGCCGTTTACCCGCCGGCGAAACGGGGCATGGCGTTGGCGTTACTGGCGATGGTCACGGTGGTGGCGCCGATTGCCGGGCCGATACTGGGTGGCTGGATCACCGACAGTTACAGCTGGCCGTGGATCTTCTTCATCAACGTGCCGATCGGCTTGTTCGCCGCTGCCGTGGTGCGCCAGCAGATGCGCACGCGGCCGGTGGTCACCAGCCACCAGCCGATGGACTACATCGGCCTGCTGACGCTGATCGTCGGCGTCGGTGCGTTGCAGGTGGTGCTGGACAAGGGCAATGACCTGGACTGGTTCGAGTCGTCGTTCATCATCGTCGGCACACTGATTTCGGTGGTGTTCCTGGCGATCTTCATCATCTGGGAGCTCACCGACCGCCACCCGGTGGTCAACCTGCGGCTGTTCGTGCATCGCAATTTCCGGGTCGGCACCATCGTGCTGGTTGGTGGTTATGCGGGGTTCTTCGGCATCAACCTGATCCTGCCGCAGTGGTTGCAGACGCAGATGGGCTATACCGCCACCTGGGCGGGGCTGGCGGTGGCGCCGATCGGTTTGCTGCCGGTGATCATGTCGCCGTTCGTGGGCAAGTACGCGCACCGCTTCGACCTGCGGGTGCTGGCGGGGCTGGCGTTCCTGGCGATCGGCACCAGTTGCTTCATGCGTGCCGGGTTCACCAGCGAGGTGGACTTCCAGCACATCGCCCTGGTGCAGTTGTTCATGGGGATTGGTGTGGCGCTGTTCTTCATGCCGACATTGAGCATTCTGCTGTCGGACCTGCCGCCGCATCAGATTGCCGATGGCTCGGGGCTGGCGACCTTCCTGCGCACGTTGGGGGGGAGCTTTGCGGCTTCGTTGACGACGTGGATCTGGATTCGTCGGGCGGATCAGCATCATGCGTACCTGAGTGAGCATATCAGCCAGTTCGATCCGGCGACGCGGCATACACTGGAGCAGATGGGCGGGGCGAGTGCGCAGCACTATGCGCAGTTGGAGCAGATCGTCAATGCGCAGGCGTACATGATGTCGACGGTGGATTACTTCACTTTGATGACCTGGGTGTTTGCCGGGTTGATCCTGCTGGTGTGGTTGGCCAAGCCACCGTTTACGGCGAAGGCGGGGCCGGCTTCGGCGGGCCATTGAGGCAGTAACGCTGCTGTTGCTGTTGCTGTTGCTGTTGCTGTTGCTGTTGCTGTTGCTGTTGCTCTTGCTCTTGCTCTTGCTCTGCTTTTGCTTTGGCTTCTAAGCGCGCGATAGTTCAGGCGACGCAAATTGCGACTTCAGGAGGCCGAACGCAGGTCTTGCGGAGGGAGGTGACGGGCATGGATGCCCGTCAAGCGCTGGGCCCCAGGATGGGGCCTGCAGCGCGGTCCTCCCGGGAGCAAGGCCGGAGTGAGGGGACCCCGGAGCGTAGCGCAGGGGCCGGATGATGGGAGCGGGCGGCTTTGGTTACTTTGGCCAAGACCAAAGTAACCCGCCGTAAGGGCGGAAAGGTGACTGTGCGCCACCATCGCAAATGAATGCGCACCTGATTTGAAAGCCAAAAGCCAAAAGCCAAAAGCCAAAGCTCGACTGCGACGGTTTTGAATATTCCGAATCCATTCATTTGCGATGGCGACGCACAGTCACCTTTCCGCCCTTACGGCGGGTCACTTTTTGTCAAACGCGACAAAAAGTAACCAAAAAACGCTGGCTCCTATCATCCGGCCCCTGCGCTGCGCTCCGGGGTTCCCTCGCTCCGGCCTTGCTCCCGGGAGGACCGCGCTGAACGGCCCATCCTGGGCCGCAGCGCTTGACGGGCATCCATGCCCGTCACCTCCCTCCGCAAGGCCTGCACTCGGCCTCCTGAAGTCGCATTCGGCGTTTGCTGAACTACCGCGCGCTTAGAAGCAGAGCAAAAGCAAGAGCTAAAGCAAGAGCAAAAGCAAGAGCAAAAGCAAGAGCAAAAGCAAGAGCAAAAGCAAGAGCAAAAGCAAGAGCAAAAGCAAGAGCAAAAGCAAGAGCAAAAGCAAGAGCAAAAGCAAGAGCAAGAGCAAGAGCAAGAGCAAGAGCAAGAGCAAAAGCCCGCTCGACTCACCCTGCGTAAGTTTCCTGGAAGTTGCGCGCGTGTTCGCCAGTACGGCTTGTGAAGTCGTAGACCACCGTCCTGAGCGCCGAAAACGGCGTCGTGCTGCAGGCTCAGACATAGGCTCGATGGGTTTTCTTCTCGCCCGGCGCAACCATTTGCACAGGTGTTTCATCAGCGTGAATCACGCCCTGCTTCAGCACCGTTTTGGGCCTCTATCTGGTTTCGATAGTTCGCAAACGCTGCCTTCTCACTTGCCAAGGCATTGCCAAAGATCAGCTGCAGCGAGCCGACAATAACGGCAACGCCCCAGGCCATGACGGGTTTAAAGTCGCGGAGTACCATGCCGGTCTGCCGTCTTCGAGCCTGATCTGGTAGGCGTGATCAACGGCCATGCGCACGCTGTCGTCGGCGTACCCGGGGTAGTGGAAGGCCAGGCGTTGCGCCGCCGGATCGCGGGCAAATGCCGGCACCTGGGCGCTGTCGGCCTTGGGGCCGACCCAGTCATGCTCGCTGGCATGGACGATCACCTTGCCCTGGCTGCCGATTTCGACACCGCCGCCGATCTTGATGTAACTGCCGTCATCGGCCACCAGGCGAATGGTGGGTGCGGTGATGACTACCTCGCCTTCGGCGGCCGACAGGTGCAGGTTCTTTTGGGCATTGACGGCGATGTCGTCTTCCTGGGCCTGGACCAGCACTTTGCCGCGATTGGCGATCGCGCTGATGCCTTCATCCTGTGCGAACGCACTGATGCCTTTGCCGGCTTGCAGGCGCATGGCGGCGCCGCTGGTCAACTGCAGATGGTCCTGGGCGGTGGTGTCATGATTCGCGCCGGCATAGTGCAGTTGCGAGCGTGGTGTGGCACTGGCAATACCTGCTTCAGCCGCAACGGCCATGACGGGTTCGCCAGGGCTGTCGCTGTCGGGCGCTGGCCACTGTTTAAGGGCCTGGCTCAAGGTGTCGATGCCCTCGCTATCCACCGCTGCGCCGCCTCGTGCGGCGGCCGTTTGCCCGAGGCTTTTGAACAGCTCGCCACAGTCGGCCAGCAGCTTGAGCAGTTCTTCGCGGTCCAGCTGCGAACCGGTGGCGTCCTGGCGTGCATAGGTGGTCAGCAACAGGCCTTGGGCGGCGCGCAGGGCAATCGCGGCGTCGGTGCGCAATTCGGCACCATTGCCGCGGGCCTTGGCCTGCCCGTCAATACGTGGCTCGGTAAGCTTGCCCAGGTTGAGTGCCGTGGCATGGTGCGTGGTACCGACACGGGCATGCAAGGCGCCCGGTGTGTCATCGAATAACAGCTCGTTGAAACCCCGGCCTTGTGCTCCTGGGTCTGAATGCCGGAGAGCGCACGGTTGCCTGGCAGGCCCGCGGCTTTGCTGAACCGCGGCGGCGTGTGGTCGGCGTTGTACAGCGCCGAGGTGACCACGGGGCGGTCGATATCACCAGCCAGAAAGGTCACCAGCACTGAAGTGCTCCAGCAACAGCGCCTGATCGCCCTGGACCGGGCTGGTGAACTTGATCAAACGGCGGTGCTGGGGTGTAAAAATGCTCGTCAATTCCATCGACGTCATATTCATTGGCGAAACAAGCGGAGCAAGGTATCACAACTTTTGGCATAACCGGCCCGCGGAGGGCGGGTCAAAACCTGTCAAGACGTGACGGTCATTCCATTGTCAGGTTATTTCACCTATTGTCGGGCCTTCGTCCCTTATCAATCCGTCAACCGCCATGCACAAAGTCATCGTCATCACGGGTGCCAGCCGTGGCATCGGTGCCGCCACCGCCCTGCAAGCCGCCCGCGAGGGCTATCGCATCTGCATCAACTACCACGCCGACGACCAGGCCGCCGAGGGTATCCTCGCCCAGGTTCGCGCCCTCGGCGCCGAGGCCATCACCGTGCGCGCCGACGCCAGCGTCGAGGACGAGGTGATCCAGCTGTTCCACCGCGTCGACCAGGAACTCGGCCCGGTGACTGCCTTGGTCAACAACGCGGGCACCATCGGCCAGCAAAGCCGTGTCGAGGCCATGTCCGAGTTCCGCCTGCTGAAGGTGATGAAGACCAACGTCGTCGGCCCCATGCTCTGTGCCAAGCACGCCCTGCTGCGCATGGCCCGCCGCCACGGGGGGGCGGGCGGGGCGATCGTCAATGTGTCCTCGGTCGCGGCGCGCCTGGGCTCACCCAACGAGTACGTCGACTACGCCGCCTCCAAAGGCGCGCTGGATACCTTCACCATCGGCCTGGCCAAGGAAGTGGCGGGCGAGGGTGTGCGGGTCAACGGTGTACGACCGGGCTACATCCATACCGGTTTCCATGCCCTGTCCGGTGACCCTGACCGCGTGACCAAGCTCGAACCCGGCCTGCCCATGGGCCGCGGCGGCCGCGCCGAAGAAGTGGCCGAGGCGATCCTCTGGTTGCTGTCGGAAAAGGCCTCGTATTCTACCGGCAGCTTCATTGACCTCGGCGGCGGGCGCTGAACGCTGCCCCGTCAGGGCAGCTCACCCGCCAGCAACTGACGGACCCGTTCGGCCAGCGCTTCGAGCTCGAAGGGTTTGGTCAGCACGCTGGTGCCCTGCAGCAGCTGGCCATCGCTGAGTGCCGCGCTCGCGTCGTAGCCGGTGATGAACAGCACCTTGAGGTCCGGATACAGTTGCCGGCAACGCTCCGCCACCTGGCGGCCATTGGGGCCGTCGGGCAGGCCGATATCGCTCAGCAGCAGGTCGGGTTGCGCGCACTGCTGCATATGCGCCAGCGCGGCAGTGCCATTGGCGAAGGCTTCGACCTGGTAGCCCAGTTCTTCCAGCACTTCGCCGACCACCAGCCGCAGCGCCGCCTGGTCTTCCACCAGGACGATGCGTTGCCCAGCCGAATCGCTGCCTGTCAGCGTCTTGCGCTGTGCCGGCCGGGCCGCAGTAACAGGCTGTTCAGGGTGACGCGGCAGGTACAGGTCGACCCGTGTGCCCTGGCCAGGCGAGGAAGTCAGGCGTAGCTGGCCGCCCGACTGGCGCACGAAGCCATAGATCATCGACAGCCCCAAGCCCGTCCCATGGCCCATGGGTTTGGTCGAGAAGAATGGGTCGATTGCGCGCGCCGCTACGGTTGCTGTCATGCCGCAGCCGGTGTCGGCAACACTGAGCCTTACGTATTCCCCGGCGGCCAGTTCCAGCGCCCGGGCCTGCTCGTCGTCGAGCGTGAGATTGTCGCCCTGGATGTCGATGGTACCGCCGCCCGGCATGGCGTCACGTGCGTTGATGCACAGGTTGAGCAGGGCGCTTTCCAGCTGTGGCGGGTCGATGAAGGTTGGCCATGGCCGAGCCAGGAAGCGGCTGTGCAAGCGAATGGATGGGCCGATGGTGCGGCGAACCAGTTCTTCCATGCCAAGAACCAGCGCCGCGACGTCGGTCGACCGCGGTTGCAGGGTCTGCTGGCGGGAGAAGGCCAGCAACCGGTGGACCAGGGCCGAGGCTTTTTGCGCCGAGCCGCTGGACAGCGCCAGCAATGGCTCAAGTTCTGCGTAACGCTGCTGGCCCAGGCGCTGCTGCATCAGCTCCTGGGCATTGATGATGCCGCCGAGCAGGTTGTTGAAGTCATGGGCGATGCCACCGCTGAGCTGGCCCACGGCCTCCATTTTCTGCGCCTGGCGCAGCGCCTGCTCGGCCTCGGCCAGGCGCCGCTGCTCCTCAACCCGGTCAGTGATGTCGTAGGCAAACAGATAAGCGCCTTGCACGCCGCCGTCATGCTCACGCAGGGCGTTGAAACGCAGTTCATAGTGGCGTGGCCCGAACCTGCCGATCTCGGTGAACCGCTCCCCCGCCAGCGCCCGGCGCCACATCGGCATGATCAGGTCATGGTCCGCCGGGTGGCTGGCCAGCACCGCTGGCAGGTGTTCGCCGACTTCGGGTGTGTGGCCATACAAGGCGTGGAAGTCATGTTTGGCCTGGCGGTTGACTGCCAGCCAGCGCAGCTGGGTATCGACCACATGCACGTTGAGCAGGCTGTCCTCGACCAGTTCGGCAAACCGGCGGCGTTCGGCCAAGGCTGCGCTGACCCGCTGTTCGAGTTCGGCGTTCAGCCGCTGCAGGGCCACTTCGGCCTTGCGTCGCTCGGTGACGTCAGTGAACAGCACCGCGACCTGGCGGCGCTCGGCAGGCTCCACACGGAAGGTGATCACCGACAGCACACGGCCGGTGGCGACCAGCTCCTGCTCGAACTGCAGCGGTTCGCCCGTGCGCAATACCGCACCGTAGCGGGCGACCCAGTCGTCCGCCTCGTCGGGCACCATCTCGCGCAGCTTCTGCCCGACGACGTTGGGGATGCCGGCATGCTTGGCGTAGGCGGCGTTGGCGAGGATATGCACATAGTCGCTGAGCGGGCCATGGGGGCCGTCGAAGAATTCGATGACGCAAAAACCTTCATCCATGGTGTCGAACAGGAAGCGATAGATGCTTGCGTCCTGATGTTCGTGGTGCTGCAGCAGCTGTGATTCCAGCTGTGCGTTACGTTGGCGCAGGGTTTCGACTTCCTGACGCAGTGCGAGCAGCTCGCGTTGGGGCATGGCGACGTCCGGCACAAATGAGTGGCCAGACTTTACCTGCCCGCAAGGCCGCCGCATAGCGGCCTAAGGGGGCAACCCCCGGTTTTTCAGCAACTGCTCGACTTGCTGGTTGAGGGTGGCCAGCGCGAACGGTTTGTACATGACCGCGCAATGCTTGCCCGGGCTGACATCGACCCGATTGCTGGCGTAGCCAGTGATATACAGGACGTCGACGGCGCCAGGCAGTTGCTGGCAGGCCGCCGCGACCTGGTAGCCATCGATGCCGCCCGGCAAGCCGATATCGGTGATCAGCAGGTCAGGGCGCAAGCCTTTTTCCAGGGTTTCCAGTGCGCGGCGGCCGTCGCTGCAGGCGTGGACGTCATGCCCCTGTTCTTCGAGCATCTCGCTGATCAGCAGGCGCAGAATGTCCTGGTCCTCCACCAGCAGAACTACACGGGGCGCTGCGTGAACCTGCTGCTCCGGCGCCCGCGGCTGCGCGCTGGGTTGCCCGGCATCGTCGCCGCCGGCCCGGGGCAGGTAGAGGTGGATGCAGGCGCCTTGCTCCGGTTCGCTGACAATGCGCAACTGGCCGCCGGACTGGCGCACGAAACCATACACGATCGACAAGCCAAGGCCGGAACCGTGGCCCAGTGGTTTGGTGGTAAAGAAGGGCTCGAACGCTCTTTGCAGGACGTCGGCGGACATGCCAATGCCGGTGTCGCAGACACTCAGATGCAGGTAGGCGCCGCTGGGCAGGTCCACTGCGCGTGCCTGCAGATCATCGAGCCAGGTGTTTTCGCTGGCAATGCGCAGCGTGCCCCCCTGAGGCATGGCATCACGGGCATTGATGCACAGATTGAGCAATGCGTTCTCCAGCTGGTGCGGGTCGATGCGCACCAGCCACTGGTTGCTCAGGGTCTGGTCAATGAAGGTGATGCGCGCGTCCAGCGAGCTGGCGATCAGTTCATGCATGCCTGCCACCAGCTGCTGCACATCTACCGCCTGCGGCATCAGTGTCTGTTGGCGCGAAAACGCCAGCAGCCGCTGAACCAGCGAGGCTGCCCGTTGAGCGTTTTGCCGGGCGAGGCCCAGTAGCCGGGCGGAGTCCTGGTAGCGTTGTTCAGCCTGGCGTTGCTCGGCCATTTCCAGGGCACCCAGGATGCCACCGAGGAGGTTGTTGAAGTCATGGGCAATGCCGCCAGTCAGCTGGCCCACGGCTTCCATTTTCTGCGATTGGCGCAGGGCTTCTTCGATCTTGCGCACGCGCTCCTGTTCGGCGACGCGCGCGCTGATGTCGTAGGCGAACAGGTAACCACCCTGGATGTGCTGCCGGGCGTCGCGCAGGGCGTTGTAGCTGATCTCGTAGTGGCGCGGGGCGTCGGGCGGGCCCAGGGCGATGATGTCGGTGAACGCCTCGCCGGCCAGCACGCGCGGCCATACCGGCTCCAGCCACTTGACGATGTCGGGCTGGTTGGCAATGAACTGTGGGATATAGTCGCCCACCTTTGGCACGAAGCCGCGCAGGCGCTTGAAGGTCTCTTGCGCGGTGCGGTTGATCGCCAGCAGACGAAGGTTGCGATCAGCCGCGAACACGTTGGCCTGACTGTGGTCGACCAGTTCGCCCAGCAGCCTGCTGTTGGCCTGGGCCTGGTCGATACGTGCCTGCAGTTGCTGGGTGGAAGGCGTCGATTCGTCAGACATCACCGTGGCGATCCAGCGTGTGGGTCGCCCAACTATAGCTGCAGTTTTTCAGGCCTTCCTTCAGAACGAGCGGATGATGCGCCCCAGGGTTTCCATGGCCCGTTCGGCGGCCTCGTTCCAGGGTGAACCGTAGTTCAGGCGGATGCAGTTGCCAAAGCGCCGGGTTGGCGAAAAGATCGGCCCCGGTGCGATGCTGATGCCTTGGGCCAGGGCCATGTGGAACAGTTTCAGGGCATCCATCTGCTCGGGCAGCTCCAGCCACAGGAAATAGCCGCCGGAGGGCTGGCTGACGCGGGTCTGCGCCGGGAAATGACGGGCGATGGCTGCCAGCATGTTGGCCTGCTGGCCCTCCAGGGCGTAGCGCAGCTTGCGCAGGTGACGGTCGTAGCCGCCGTGCTGCAGGTAATCGGCGATGGCCGCCTGGGCCGGCATCGAGGCGCACAACGAGGTCATCAGCTTCAGTCGCTCGATCTTCTGTGCGAAGCGCCCGGCCGCGACCCAGCCGATGCGATAACCCGGCGCCAGGCTTTTGCTGAACGAGCCGCAATGCATCACCAGGCCTTGGGTGTCGAAGGCCTTGGCCGGTTTGGGAGCTTGCTGCGCGTAATACAGTTCGGCGTAGACATCGTCCTCGATCAGCGGCACCTGGTGGCGGCTCAGCAACTCGACCAGCGCCTGCTTCTTCGCTTCGGGCATGCTGGCGCCGACCGGGTTCTGGAAATTGGTCATGCACCACACCGCTTTGACCGGGTGCTTGTCGAGGGTCTGGGCCAGCACGGCCAGGTCCATGCCCTCGCGCGGGTGCACCGGGATTTCCACGGCCTTGAGCTTGAGCCGCTCCAGCACTTGCAGGCAGGCATAGAAGGCCGGCGCCTCGATCGCCACCAGGTCGCCGGGCTCGGTGACCGCCTGCAGGCACAGGTTCAAGGCTTCGAGCGCGCCATTGGTGATCAGCAGTTCTTCCATCGGCAGCATCAGCCCACCGACCATGTAGCGCAAGGCAATCTGGCGGCGCAGTTGCGGGTTGCCCGGCGACAGGTCGGTGACCACCATGCGTGGGTCCATGGCCCGGCTGGCACTGGCCAGCGAGCGTGACAGGCGCTGCAGCGGGAACAGTTCGGGGCTGGGGAAAGCCGAGCCGAACGGTACGGTGCCGGGGTCCTTGATCGAGTCGAGGATGGAGAACACCAGGCCGCTGACATCGACCTCGGTCGATTCGCTGATAGGCTCCAGCGCCTGGGGTTCACTGAACTGGCGCGGGGCGTGGGCGTTGACGAAGTAGCCCGAGCGCGGCCGTGCGCGGATCAGCCCACGGCGCTCGAGCAGGTAGTAGGCCTGGAACACGGTGGACGGGCTGACGCCGTGGGTCTGGCTGGCGTAGCGCACCGAAGGTACGCGCTGGCCTGGGCCGAGCACCCCGGAGCGGATCAGTTCGGCAATGTCGTCGGCGAAGCGTTCGTAGCGTTTCATGGGGGCTCGGCAGGCAAGGTGAAGTGTCAGTGTAAGGGATCAGCGGTTCAGTGGTGCCACGAAGCGGCTGTGAGCCACGCTGCGCACGGCAGGCTGGTCGCTGTCGCGGATTTCGAAAGCCAGTGCCTGAGAACTGCTGGCCGGCCGCTCGGCCAGCATGGCCACCGACACCGGCATCTCGCTCATTTCCCCGGCCGGGATACTGAATTCGGTGGCGCCATGCAGTTCGAAGCCCTCGGCATCGAGCAGGCGCAGGTGGTAGCGCTGCGGCTGCGCGGTCTTGTTGATGATCTTGAGCAGGTAGATGTTCTCGATCTGGCCCTGGGCGTTTTCGCGGAACAGGCCCCGGTCCTTGATCACGTCCAGCGACACCATCGGGCGCATCTGCAAGGCCGCAACCAGGGCGCCGACCATCAGCAGCAAGGCGGCGGCGTAGCCCAGCAACCGCGGGCGCAGCCAATGGGTGGTGCCGCCTTGCAGGCTATGTTCGGACTTGTAACCGATCAGGCCGCGGGCGTAACCCATCTTGTCCATCACGTTGTCGCAGGCATCGATACAGGCGGCGCAACCGATGCAGGCCATCTGCAGGCCATCGCGGATGTCGATGCCCGTGGGGCACACCTGCACGCACAAGGTGCAATCGATGCAATCACCCAGGCCCAGGGCGCGCGGATCACTGCCTTTCCTGCGTGGCCCACGGGATTCGCCGCGACGCGGGTCGTACGCCACGGCCAGGGTGTCCTTGTCGAACATCACGCTCTGGAAGCGTGCGTAGGGGCACATGTGCAGGCACACCGCTTCGCGCAGCCAGCCGGCATTGATATAGGTGGCCGCCGTGAAGAACAGCACCCAGAAAAGCGCCACGCCGCCCTGTTGCAGGGTGAGCAGTTCATGGGCCAAGGCGCGGATCGGGGTGAAGTAACCGACGAAGGTCAGCCCGGTGAGCACGCCGATGGCCAGCCACAGGCTGTGCTTGAGCGTGCGCCGGGCCAGTTTGTTCAGGCTCCAGGGCGCGGCGGCCAGCTTGATGCGCTGGTTGCGGTCGCCTTCGGTGACCTTTTCGCACCACATGAACAGCCAGGTCCAGATGCTTTGTGGGCAGCTGTAACCGCACCACACCCGGCCGGCGTAGACCGTGATGGCGAACAGGCCGAAGGCACAGATGATCAACAGGGCCGAAAGGAGGATGAAATCCTGCGGCCAGAAGGTAGCGCCGAAGATGTGGAACTTGCTCTCGGCCAAGTCCCATAGCACGGCCTGGCGGCCGTCCCAGTCGAGCCAGGCGGTGCCAAAAAACAGCACGAACAGCGCGCCAGCGAAGGCAATGCGCAGCGTGCGGTACAGCCCGGTGAAACTGCGGGTATGGATGCCGGTGGCGGCAATCTGGATGGCAGGGATACGTTGGGTCATGGCGTTGGTGCTCTCACGGCCTCGATCAGGCACGAGCACTATGGCCCCCGAACTGTTTTCAGCACAGGCTCAGGTCAGGCAATAAAAACCATATCAGATTGCTGCGAAGTGTGTCCGATGCCTCAGATCACAGAACCTGGGGTGCTGGCCTTGAGGTGCCTGCGGCTATCTACCGCACCTGCCACGGTCAGCGCGTCGGCTTCGGCTTCGGTGATCGGGAAGCGCTCGCCGGCGAGAATGGCCACGGACATGCGCAGCTGCTCGTCGGTGACGATCTCGATTTCGGGCCCTTTGCCTTCGATGCGCAGCTTGTCGCCAATCAGGGTGCAGCGTTGAGTGCTTTCTTCGACTTCGATGGGCATGGTGTGGTCCTCCGGGGTGCGGTTACAGGTTGTGACCGCAGGCGGTGAACGGTTGCTGCATCGGGGTGCCGGGTGGGCACTTTGCGGGCTGTGCGAGGGTCAACTTCATAAGGCCATAACCAACCAGCCCGGTAGCTGATTCATGGAATTCATCTGGCAAACTATCCAGTCCGAGTTCGCCGACATCACCGATGAGCGCGAGGTCGTGCGGATCCTCGTGCGCCTGCTGATGGCGGCCGTGCTCGGCGCCGTGCTGGGCTTCGAGCGCGAACACCGGGGCAAATCCGCCGGGGTGCGCACGCACATGCTGGTCTCCCTGGGCGCGGCGCTGTTCGTGCTCGCGCCGAGCATGGCGGGTGCTGATGAGCAGGCGCTGAGCCGGGTGATCCAGGGTATCGTCGCCGGCATCGGCTTTCTCGGTGCGGGCACCATCCTCAAGGGTAACGGCCAGGACACCAGCCACGTGAAAGGCCTGACTACCGCTGCTGGGCTCTGGATGACGGCGGCAATCGGTACTGCCGCAGGCATGGGGCGAGAGGCCACGGCACTGATCAGCACGGTGCTGGCGCTGTTGGTACTGGGCACGATGCCGTTGCTGGTGGAGAAGGTCGAGAGGCAGGACGAAGAGAAGCAGAAAGAGGAGGGCAGGAAGCACTGAGGGGAGCCGAAGCTCCCCTCAAAGCGTGTTGCTTGCTCTTTTCTTATTATTGAGGCCGGCCTTTTGTTGTTTTTGTAGGCCAGCCTTGGTGTTGCGTGCGACCCCCATCCGGGTCAAGAGCAAACGTATTTTTTTGAGCGCTGACCTGCTTTCATCCGCTGGATCCGAGCCTGACTGCCGCTACCTTGAGGTAGTTTTATTGTTCTGTGTCAGTCCGCGGGGCGAACCCCTGAAAAGCCTGTCGACTCCAAAAAAATCTGCTTGCTGCGCCTCTGCCGTGTTGTTCTTGTTATGTCAGAGCCGTTACATGTTGTTTTTATTGGTATCGCGTTTTTCTTGTTGTTGTACCAAAGCTATAGCAGGTGCCGTGCCAACTTTTAAAAATCCTTAAAAATCAATGATTTGACCGGATAGGGTGAAATCGCGCGGCCTGACAATCTATCGATTTGTTTCCCTGTTACCCGATTTTTTGCTGAAACCTGTGGGAGAGGTAACACTCACCCACACTCATGTGACATCTGCATGAAACTCATGCTGCGCTGCGCGCACGGGCCACCCGCGAACCGTTGGCCCTGCCCAGTACCGCGCTTATGCGCTGCCCGGCGGCGATCAGCCGGTCGAGGTCGATACAGGTCTCGATGCCCAGCCCCTGCAACAGGTACAGCACATCCTCAGTGGCGATGTTGCCGGTGGCGCCCTTGGCATAAGGGCAGCCCCCCAGCCCGGCCACCGAGCTGTCGAACACGCTGATGCCTTCGAGCAGGCTGGCGTACACATTGGCCAGGGCCTGGCCATAGGTGTCATGGAAGTGGCCAGCCAGTTGCGCGCGGGGCACCACGGCCGAGACCACCTCGAACAGCCGGCGGGTGTCACCGGCCGTGCCGGTGCCAATGGTGTCACCCAGCGATACCTCGTAGCAGCCCATGTCGTGCAGCGCTCTGGCGACCGGGGCTACTTGCTCGGCACTGACCTTGCCTTCATAAGGGCAGCCCAGCACACAGGACACGTAACCGCGCACCCGCACGCCGTGGCTGCGCGCGGCCTCCATGATCGGTTCGAAGCGTTGCAGGCTTTCGCTGATCGAGCAGTTGATGTTGCGCTGGGAGAAGGCTTCGGAGGCAGCGGCGAACACCGCCACTTCCTTCACCCCGGCAGCCAGGGCGTCTTCGAAGCCGCGCAGGTTTGGGGCAAGTGCGGCATAGGTAACACCTGCACGTTGGTGAATGCCGGCGAACACTTCGGCGGAACCGGCCATCTGCGGCACCCATTTGGGCGAAACGAAGCTGCCGACCTCGATATAGCCCAGCCCGGCGTCGGTCAGGTCGTCGACCAGGCGCACCTTGTCGGCGACGCTGATGGGCTGGGCTTCGTTCTGCAGGCCGTCGCGGGGGCCGACTTCGACCAGGCGGACTGTTGCGGGCATGGGCATGGTGGGGTTCCTGTCAGCGTTTGTCGTTGTGGTTCAGGGTGGCGGCCAGGGCCTGTTCGCAGCGCTCCTGGGCGGTGTCCAGTTCCAGCTGCATCTGGTGGATGTCGAGCATCTGCTGTTCGAGCTGGGCGCGACGCTCGGCGATCTTCGCCAGCATGCTGTGGAGCTGCTTGAGGTTGCCGCTGCTGGGGTCGTACAGCTCGATCAGCTCGCGGCATTCGGCCAGCGAGAAGCCGATGCGCTTGCCACGCAGGATAAGCTTCAGGCTGACCTTGTCACGGGCCGAATAGATGCGCTCCAGACCACGCCGCTCGGGGCTCAGCAGGCCCTGTTCCTCGTAGAAGCGGATGGCGCGGGTGGTGATGTCCAGTTCGCGGGAGAGGTCGGAGATGCTGTAGGTCTGGCTGCTCATGCTTGGGCTCGGCGTGGGGTATGGCAGTATCCTGAGGGCAGGTTGACGTATACGTCAAGCAGATCAGTCGGGCTGTACCGCACGCCGGTAACCATTGGGCGTCTGCCCGCTCATGCGCTTGAAGAAGCGGGCGAAGTAGGTCGGGTCGCTGAAACCCAGGCTGTCTGACAGCTGGCCGATGCTCATGCGTGTATAGATGAGGTTGCGCCGTGCCTCGAGCAACAGGCGTTGATGGATGACCTGCAACGCGGTCTGCCCGCTCAGCGCCCGGCACAGTTGGTTGAGCTGCAGGCTGGAGATGTTCAAGCGTGCGGCGAATTCCTCGACCGACAGGTGTTCGCGGTAATGCGCTTCTACCAGGCGCAGGTACTGCCCCAACAGCTGCCGGTCACGCTCGTCCCGGTTGCGTGGGGCCTGGCCCAGTTGCTGGCGACGGCTGATCCACACCATCAGCGCGGTCACCAGCGCGTCGAGCATGGTTGCCCGCGCAGTCGCGTTGCCCTGGTATTCCTGCTGCAGCGTTTCGATCAGGCCGCGCAGCTGGATGCGGTCCTTGCCCAACGGGTAGCACGCCGCTTTCGCCAGCACCCCCAGCGGTGCGCCCAGGCGCTGTTCGAGGTCGGCCACCAGCGCGGTGCCGAAGGTCAGCACATGGCCCTGGATATCGGCGCTGAAGCGAAAGCCATGCACGGTCAGCGGCGGTACCACTTGGATCGCCGCTTCGAGGATGGTGCTGCGCACGCCCTCGATTTCCACCTGCGCCTCGCCGCGCTGCACGTACAACAACTGGAACAGCTCGGCGTGCTGGTGCGGCTTGATTTCCCAGTGATGCATGCGGCTGCGAGCGGGAATCGACTCGCAGTGCAGCAGGTCGGTACCGGGCCAATGCTGGTTTTCGCCATATAGCTGAAACAGCGGCACGCCAGGAAGGGTGGATCTCATGGGTTGAGCGCCTGTCCGTTAATCGAACGGTTTTATCAAAAGTGCATTTTTTGCATCGGATATAACAGCTATTTGCCGGTTATTGCCATTAAAAATGCAAGGGCACCCCCTCTCACGAGATAAAAACAATGAACACTCAGGTTGCAATCATCGGCGCCGGTCCTTCCGGCCTGCTGCTCGGCCAGTTGCTGCACAAGGCGGGCATCGACACCGTCATCCTCGAACGCCAGACCCCTGAATACGTCCTCGGCCGCATTCGCGCGGGGGTGCTTGAACAAGGCACCGTCGACCTGCTGCGCGAAGCCGGCGTGGCTGAACGCATGGACCGTGAAGGCCTGGTGCACGAGGGCGTCGAGTTGCTGGTCGCGGGCCGTCGCCAGCGCCTGGACCTCAAGGGCCTGACCGGCGGCAAGACGGTGATGGTCTACGGCCAGACCGAAGTCACCCGCGACCTGATGCAGGCTCGCGACGCCAGCGGCGCGCCGATCATCTATTCGGCCAGCAACGTGCAGCCGCACGAACTCAAGGGCGAACGGCCCTACGTGACCTTTGAAAAGGACGGCAAGGCCCACCGCCTGGAGTGCGACTACATCGCCGGTTGCGATGGTTTTCACGGCGTCTCGCGCAAGAGCATCCCCGCAGGCGTCCTCAAGGAGTACGAGCGGGTCTATCCGTTCGGCTGGTTGGGCATGCTGTCCGATACCCCACCGGTCAACCATGAACTGATCTATGCCCACCACCAGCGTGGTTTCTCGCTGTGCAGCCAGCGCTCGCAGACGCGCAGTCGCTACTACCTGCAGGTGCCGCTGGACGAGCGGGTGGAAGACTGGTCTGACGAGCGCTTCTGGAACGAGCTCAAGGCGCGCCTGCCCGAGGATGTGGCACAGCAGCTGGTCACCGGGCCTGCGCTGGAAAAGAGTATCGCGCCACTGCGTAGCCTGGTGGTCGAACCGATGCAGTACGGCCATCTGTTCCTGGTCGGCGATGCCGCGCACATCGTCCCGCCGACTGGCGCCAAGGGCCTGAACCTGGCGGCGTCGGACGTCAACTACCTGTACCGGATCCTGGTCAAGGTGTACCGCGAGGGGCGTACCGACCTGCTGGAGCAGTATTCGCCGCTGGCCCTGCGCCGGGTCTGGAAGGGCGAGCGATTCAGCTGGTTCATGACCCAGCTGCTGCATGACTTTGGCGAGCACAAGGATGCCTGGGACCAGAAGATGCAGGAGGCCGACCGCGAGTACTTCCTCACATCACCGGCCGGGCTGGTGAATATTGCCGAGAACTATGTGGGTTTGCCGTACGAAGAGGTGGCCTGACGCCAGGTCTGGAGTTCGACGCGAAACCTGTGTGCGGGCTAGCCCGCGAACACCGGCGAAGCCGGTGCCAGACTCCGCGCTGTCTGTTTCGCGGGCACGCCCGCTCCCACAGGTACTGTGCAGGCCTCAGTGGCTGAGTAGCTGCACCATTTCTTGATAGCCCCGCTGGCGCGCATGCTCCAGCGCGGTCACCCCATCCTTGTCGGCAATCTGCCGATCCGCTCCCGCCGCCAGCAGGCGCCGGACGATCTCGACATGGCGTGGGCCGCCATCGCCGAGGATCACGGCTTCCAGTAGCGCGGTCCAGTGCAGGCGGTTCAGGTGATTCACGTCCACTCCCGCATCGATCAGCATCTGCACGGTGTCCACATGCCCGCGCTCGGCCGCCGGTATCAACGCGGTGCCGCCGTACCGGTTGGTGCTCTTGAGGTCGGCACCATGGCTCAACGTCATCTGCAGGATTTCGTTCAAGCCACGCGCCCCGGCATACAGGTACGGGCTGTCGTCGATGTTGTCCTTGGCGTTCACATCCGCACCGGCCTCGATCAGTGCTTTCGCTGCTGCGACCTGGTTCTCATGGGTGGCCACCAGCAAGGCGGTGCGCCCCTGGCCATCGCGGCTGTTCACGCCGGCGCCCTGCTTGAGCAGCCGTTGCAGGCGGGTGACGTCATTGTCTGCGGCGGCATCGTGCAACTGCTTGTCCATGGCGGTGGTCTCGGCGTGGGCGGCAAGGCTGGTGCAAAGGGCGAGTGCCAGGGCGGCAAGGGATAAGCGCATGGCGAGGGCTCCTGAATGATCTGCCTGTATCCTAGAAAAATCACCCCAGGGCTTGAAGTTAAGAATGCGCATGACCCACAGTGGCCCGCTTGATAGGTAAAGGCAGGATGCACGCCGATGAGAGTTTCCACTGCGCTGATCACCACCTTGTGCCTGGCCACGGCCAGTGGCGGCACCTGGGCCGACCAGGTGCTGCCCACGCCACCGGAGCTGGAGTCCGGCTACCGCAGCGGCCTGCAGCCGGTGCACGCCAGCCGGCACATGGTCGCGGCCGCCAACCCGCTGGCCAGCGAAGCCGGGCGGGCGATGCTGCGTGCCGGTGGCAGCGCCATCGATGCGGCGATCGCCATGCAGATGGTGCTGACCTTGGTCGAGCCGCAGTCCAGCGGCATTGGTGGCGGCGCGTTCATCCTCTATTGGGATGGCCAGCGTGTGCAGGCCTTCGACGGCCGCGAAGCCGCACCGGCAGGGGTGACGGAAACGTTGTTCCTGCAAGCGGATGGCTCGCCCATGCCGTTTCGTGCCGCGCAGATCGGCGGGCGCTCGGTGGGTGTGCCGGGCGTGCTGCGGGCGCTGAAACTGGCCCATGGCCAGCATGGCAAACTGCCGTGGAAAGACTTGTTCGCGCCGGCCATCGCCCTGGCGCGCAATGGTTTCGCGGTCTCTGAACGCCTGCATACGCTGGTGGCCAGCGACCCCTTCATTGCCCGCTCGCCGGCCATGGCGAAGTACTTTCTGGATGATCAGGGCAAGCCGCTGGCCGTCGGCACAATCCTGCGCAACCCGGCGCTCGCGCAAACCTTCGAACGCATTGCAGAGCAGGGCGTCGATGCCTTCTATGGCGGTGAGATTGCCCAGGCCATGGTGGACGAAGTGCGTCGCCACGCAAATGCCGGGCAGTTGTCACTCGAGGATTTGCAGCGTTACCAGGCCAAGGAGCGCGAGCCGGTCTGTGGCCCATACAAGGCCTGGAACATCTGCGGCATGCCGCCGCCGTCGTCCGGCGGGGTGACCGTGTTGCAGACCCTGGGCATCCTCGACGCCCTGCAGCAGGCCTCGGCGCAACGCGACCTGGCCCAGCAGCCGCCACGCCAGGTGCCGTCCGTAGCAGGGCTCGAACCTACGCCACAGGCCGTGCACCTGATGGCTGAAGCCGAGCGCCTGGCCTACGCCGACCGTGCCCAGTACCTGGCCGACAGCGATTATGTGCCGGTGCCGGTCAAGTCATTGCTCGACCCGGCCTACCTCGCCGAGCGCGCCAGGCAGGTCGGCGAATACAGCATGAAGCGCGCCCGTCCGGGCACCCCGCAGGGTGCCAACCTGGCCCTGGCGCCCGACCGTTCGCCGCTGCGGATTTCCACCTCGCACCTGTCTGCTGTCGATGACAGCGGGCAGGCCCTGGCCATGACCACGTCGGTGGAGTCCGCCTTCGGTTCGCACCTCATGGTCGATGGCTTCCTGCTGAACAACCACCTGACCGACTTTTCGTTCCTGCCTGCGGAGAATGGCAAGCCGGTGGCCAACCGGGTGCAGCCTGGCAAGCGCCCGCTGTCGGCGATGGCGCCAACGCTGGTGTTCTCGCGTGCCTCCGGCGAACTGGTGGCGAGCCTCGGTTCGCCTGGCGGTTCGCAGATCATCGGCTATGTGAACAAGGCGCTGATTGGCCTGCTGGACTGGCATCTCGATCCGCAACAGGCGGCCGGCCTGCCTAACTTCGGCAGCCGCAACGCCGGCACTGAGGTGGAAGCCGGGCTGTTCAGCCCGGCGTTGATCCGCCAGTTGGCTGCGTGGGGCCACGAGGTCACGCCGATGACCATGACCAGTGGCCTGCAGATCATCCAGCGCAGCGGCCAAGGTTGGGACGGTGGTGCCGACCCACGGCGAGAAGGTGTGGCGCTGGGTGACTAGCGCGTTGCCGGGCCAGAAGTGGCGTGGTAGAAGTCAGTCTTGTCATGCAGCCGTTGAATACCAAGATGTCCATCAGCGTTAAATCGAATAGAGCCCTGTTCGACCTCGATCTGTTGCGCGCCATTGTCCTAGTGGCCGATTGCGGCAGTTTCACCACTGCCGCAGCACGCCTGCACTCGACCCAGTCGACCATCAGCCAGAAGGTGCGCCGCCTCGAAGACATGGTTGGCCACCGCCTGTTGGTGCGCGGCAACCGTGACGTGTTGCCGACCGACGCCGGGCAGACCTTGCTCGGTTATGCCCGGCACATGCTGGCGCTGAACGACCAGATGCTCGAAGCCCTGGCTGGGGCAATGGTCGGGGTCACCGTGCGTCTGGGGGTACCCGAGGATTTTGTCGGCGGGCGCACCACCAACGCGCTGTCGGCATTCAGCCGCCTGCACCCGCAGGTCAAGCTGGAGGTCACCAGCGGCCTGTGTCGCGACCTCAGCCAGGCCTACGACAACGGCGAGCTCGACCTGGTCCTGCTCAAGCAGCGGCGCAACAGCCGCGAGGGCGTGGCCTGCTGGCCTGAGCGCCTGCAGTGGATCGACAGTGCGCGCATGCCGGCGTTCGAGCTTGACCCGGTTCCTCTGGTGACCTTCCCGCCACGCGGGCTGTACCGCGAGGACATGATCAGTGCCATCGAAGGCATGGGCCGGCGCTGGCGCATCAGCTTCACCAGTTCCAGCCTCAGCGGCATCCAGGCGGCGGTGGCCGACGGCATGGGCATCAGCCTGCTGCCACCGCGAGCGGCAACCGGTGAGCACCGGGTGCTGGGGCATGCACAAGGGTTGCCGGAGGTGGACAGCTACGAGATTGTCATCGTGCACAAGCAGACGGCGGATGTGATGGTCAAGGACCTGGCCGGGGTGATGAGCCAGTTGCTGGCGGGCGGGGGGATCTGACTCGGCCTTTGAATCTTGCACAAACCCTGTGGGAGCGGGCGTGCCCGCGAACACCGGCAGAGCCGGTGCCATACACCGCGGTGCCTGCTTCGCGGGCACGCCCGCTCCCACAGGGTCAGCATTTCAGGTCGATGGCTACGGCATGCCCAACCACTCCGGCAGCGCCAGCGAGATGAACGGCACATAGGTCACCAGCACCAGGAACAGCAGCAGAATCGACAGCCACGGCAGCGCCGCGCGAATCGTCTGCCCCAGGGTCAGCCCGGTCACGGCCGAGGTGACGAACAGGTTCAGCCCCACCGGTGGGTGCACCAGGCCGATCTCCATGTTCACCACCATCACGATGCCCAGGTGAATCGGGTCGATGCCCAGTTTCATCGCGATCGGGAAGAAGATCGGCGCCAGGATCAGGATGATCGCCGATGGCTCCATGAAGCTGCCGGCCACCAGCAGCACGATGTTGACCATGATCAGGAAGCCGATCGGCGTCAGCCCCTCGGACATCACCCACTGGGTGATCTGCTGGGGGATCTGCTCGGTGGTCAGCACATGGGCGAAAAGCATGGCGTTGGCGATGATGAACAGCAGCATGATGGTCAGCCGGCCCGACTCCAGCAGCACTTTCGGGCAGTCACGCAGGCGCATGTCCTTGTATACGAACAGCGCGATGAACGCCGAGTACACCGCCGCCACGGCCGCCGCTTCGGTGGGGGTGAACATGCCGCTGTAGATGCCGCCGAGGATGATCACCAGCAGCAACAGGCCCCAGAATGCGCGCCGGGCGGTGCTCAGCCATTCGGCGAAGCTGGCCCGCGGTTGTGCCGGCAGTTTCTTGATGCGGGCGACAACGTAGATGGTGATCATCAGGGATACGCCAAGCAAGATGCCTGGCACCACGCCGGCCATGAACAGCTTGCCCACCGAAGTCTCGGTGGCCGCCGAGTACACCACCATGACGATCGACGGTGGGATCAGGATGCCCAGGGTGCCGGCGTTGCAGATGATGCCGGCACCGAACTCGCGCGGGTAGCCGGAGCGCACCATGCCGGCCACGGCAATCGAGCCGACGGCGGCCACGGTGGCCGGCGACGACCCCGACAACGCCGCGAACAGCATGCACGCCAGCACTGCGGCAATCGCCAGGCCGCCGCGGATATGCCCGACGCAGGCGTTGGCAAAGTCGATCAGGCGTTGGGCCACGCCGCCGGTGGTCATGAACGCACCCGACAGCAGGAAGAACGGGATGGCCAGGAAGGTGTAGCTGTCGGAGGTCTCGAACAGCTTGATCGCCAGCGAGCTGAGCGAGTCCTGGCTGAACATCAGGATCGACAGCGCCCCCGACAGGCCCAGGGAGATGGCGATCGGCACGCCGAGGAACATGAACACGAACAGCAGCAGGAACAGGCAGATAACCGTCATCAGTGGTGCTCCTCACCGGGGTTGGCCAGCTTGCTGGCTTCGGCAGCCTCGTCGGCCAGGCCCAGGCCGTACTGGCGATGGGTGAACAGGCGGTAGAGGATTTCCAGGTAGCGGACAATCACCAGGGCGAAGCCCAACGGCACGATTAGCGCGATATGGCCGACCTTGATGCCATAGCGGTCGAGGTCTTCGGCGCCGATGCCGGCCACCAGCACTGCGCTGACCCACTTGATGCTGGCCACCAGGAACAACCCGGCGTAGGCCAGGCAGCAGGCGCAGGCGATCATCGCCAGCACCCGTTGCACCGGCCTGGAGGTGCGCCGTACCAGCACGTCGACCCCCAGGTGGCCGGCGGTGCGCACGCCATAGGAGATACCGAAGAAGATCAGCCAGCCGAACAGGGCCTTGGTCAGGGCGATGCTCCAGGTCATGTCCTGGGCATAGGCCATCAGGTGGTCGCCGATGCCGAGCAGCAGGTCGCTGGCGAAGGCCCAGTGATCACTGAGGGAGTAGAACATCGTGTAGAGGTTGTTCAGCGCCACGTAGAGGAAGGTCACCAAGGTCATGGCCGCCAGGAGGAAAGCGATCATGCCTTCCTCGAAGTGCTCCCAGACACGCCTGAGCGATTGCATAGGGATTCTCCAGACAGAGACAGGACGGGCCACCTGCACGGCAGGCGGCCGGGGTAGGGCGCAGGCAGGGTCAGGAGGCCTTGTTGGCGTCGTCTGCGGCCTTGATCAGCTCAGCGCCGATCTGCTCGGAGAACTTCTCCCACACCGGGCGCATGGCCTCACGCCATTGCTGGCGTTGCTCGGCGGTGAGCGGGTCGATCTCGCTGGTCTTGGCGTCGATGATCTTCTGCCGTGACGTCTGGTTGAGCGCTTCGGCCTGCTTGTTCACCTCGACGGTGACCTCGTCCATGATCGCTTGCAGCTCGCCGCGCACGTCCTCAGGCAGGCTGTTCCAGAATTTAGCGTTGGTGATCACCATGTAGTCGATCAGGCCGTGGTTGGTCTCGGTGAAGAAGGGCTGCACTTCGTTGACTTTCTGGCTCTCGTAGTTCGACCAGGTGTTCTCGGTGCCGTTGACGGTGCCGGTCTGCAGGCCCTGGTAGACCTCGGCGAAGCTCATCTTGCGCGGGTTGGCGCGGATCGCCCTGAACTGCTCTTCAAGCACACTGGAGGCCTGCACGCGGAATTTCAGGCCGCGGGCGTCCTTGGGCAGGATCACCTTTTTGTTCGCCGACAGTTGTTTCAGGCCGTTGTGCCAATAGGCCAGGCCACGGATTCCCTTGTCTTCCATCGAGGTCAGCAGCGCCTTGCCTTGCGGGCCTTGCTGAAAGCGGTCGACGGCGGCCAGGTCATTGAACAGGAACGGCAGGTCGAAGATCTGCACCTGCTTGTTGTAGTGCTCGAACTTGGCCAGCGACGGTGCCAGCATCTGCACGTCGCCAAGCAGCAGGGCTTCCATTTCCTTGCCATCGCCGAACAGCGACGAGTTGGGGTAGACCTCGACCTTGACCTTGTCCTTGAGCTGCGGGTCGGCGGCGACCATTTTCTGGAACATCAGCGCGCCCTGACCCTTGGGCGTGCTGTCGGCCACCACGTGGGCGAACTTGATGACGATGGGGTCGGCGGCCTGGGCCAGGCCGGCCATGGACACTGCGGCGGCGCAGAACAGCGCCTGGGTCAGCTTCAACATCGGTGTCACCTCTGATTTATTGTTGTAGGAGGAGTGGGGTAAAGATGGACCAACGGGCTGCGTGTGGAGAATTAGCATTTGTATAAGGCGGCGTTCGGGTTTGCTTAACACCGTCACTTGTACCGGCCCATTCGCGGGCACGCCCGCTCCCACAGGTTTACGCAGTACCTGTGGGAGCGGGCGTGCCCGCGAAGAGGCCGGAATGTTCAGTCGAGATGCCCAGCCAGCAACCGCTGCGCGCGCAACACCACCGGCGCATCGACCATCTGCCCGTCCAGCTGGAAGGCCCCGGCGCCATTGGCTACTTCACTCGCCGCCAGCACCCGCCGCGCCCACGCCAGCTCCTCGGCACTGGGCGCCAGCGCTGCATGAATCACCGCCACCTGCTGAGGATGTATGCACAACGCCCCGCCATACCCCATGTCATAGGCATGCCGCACGGCCCGCTGCAGCCCCTCGGCATCGGCGATGGCCGGGAACACCCCATCCAGCGGCGGCGCCAGATCGGCCCCCCGCGAATGCAGCTGCACCGCCATGCGCGCCTGGTCGAGAAACTGCCGGGCCGCCTCGCTCTCGGTGTTCAAGCCCAGGTCCAGCGCCAGGTCGAGGCTGCCGAATGACAAGCGCTCGACGCCTTCGGCTGCGGCAATCTGTGCCAGTGCCAGCAAGCCCTTGGCGCTCTCGATGATTGGCCATACCGGCTTGCCGCCGCGCCAGGCCAGCGCGACTTGAGTCGCGTTCTCCACCTTGGGCAACAGCAGCCCGGCGACCCCGCGCTGCTGCGCGCAGAAGGCCAGGTCGCTGGCGTGCTGCCGATGCTGCGGTGCATTTACCCGCACCCATACAGAGGCCTGCGGCGTGACCTGCAGGAACGCCGCCAGGTGGTCGCGGGCCTGCTGTTTCAGCGGCTCCTCGACGGCATCCTCGAAGTCGACGATCACCACATCGGCACCCGCCGCCAGCGCCTTGGCGAAACGTTCAGGCCGGCTGCCGGGCACGAACAGGGCGGAGCGTACCGCGTTCATACCACGCCTCCTGCGGCCAGGCTGGCGCGCTGTTCGGCGCTCAGGCCCAGCTCGGCGAGGATGCCCGCGGTGTGCTGGCCCAGCGCCGGCACGGCGTCCATGCGTGGGGTGAAGGCGGCATTGCGCCCCGGTGGCAGCAGCGACGGCAGCTTGCCAGCCGGGCTGTCCACTTCACGCCAGCTGTCGCGCGCCTGCAGTTGTGGGTGCTGCCACACGCCGTGCATGTCGTTGACCCGGGCATTGGCAATCTGCGCCTCCTCCAGGCGCGCCACCACCTCGTCGAGTGACAGCGCGGCAAAGCGCTCGACGATGAGCTGGCGCAGCACCTCTCGGTTCTCCGAGCGCTTGAAGTTGGCGTTGAAGCGCTCATCGCTGGCCAGCGCCGGGTCGAGCAGTACTTTTTCGCAGAACAGCGCCCATTCCCGTTCGTTCTGCAGGCCGAGCATGATCGTGCCGCCACCCCCGGTGGGGAACGGCCCGTAGGGGTAGATGGTCGAGTGCGATGCGCCCGCGCGCGGGGGTGGCGGCGCGCCGTTGTAGGCGTAATACATCGGGTAGCCCATCCATTCCACCAGGCTCTCCAGCATCGACACGTCGACGCGGCTGCCCAGGCCGGTCTTGTCGCGCAGCAGCAGCGCCGACAGCACACCGGTGTAGGCATACATACCGGCGGCGATGTCGGCGATCGAGCAGCCGGCCTTGGCCATCTCCCCATCGCCGGGGCCACCCGTCACCGACAGAAAACCGCCCTCGCTCTGGATCAGCAGGTCGTAGGCCTTCTTGTTTTCATACGGGCCGCCTGCGCCGTAGCCGGAAATGTCGCAGACGATCAGCCGTGGGAAGCGCGGGTGCAAGGCGTCGAACGACAGGCCCATGCGGGCGGCGGCGCCGGGTGCGAGGTTTTGCACGAGTACGTCGGCCTTGGCCAGCAGGGCATCGAGGATGCCGTCGGCGGCTTGCTGCTTGAGGTCGAGGGTCAGGCTTTGCTTGGAGCGGTTGGTCCACACGAAGTGCGAGGCCAGGCCGTCGACGCGTTGGTCGTAGCCACGGGCAAAGTCGCCGCTGCCAGGGCGTTCGACCTTGATCACGCGGGCGCCCAGGTCGGCCAGCTGGCGAGTGCAGAAGGGCGCGGCGATGGCATGTTCCAGGCTGACGACGGTGATGCCGTCCAGCGGGCGGGGTGCAGTTTGGGTCATGGGGTCACCTGTTCGTCATCAGTGCAGTGCGGCCAGCGAGCGCGCATCGCGCAGTTGCCAGACCTGCTCGATCAGGGCCTGGCCCTGGGCCGGGCTGCGGGCGCCTGAATAGGCCAGCAGGCGCAGGAACTTGGCTTCCAGCTCCGGGCGTGAAAGGGTGTTGCCGGGGTCGCCCTTGGGCTCGTCGATGCTGGCGCTGAAGCTGCGGCCATCGGTGCAGGTGACCTCGACCCGGCCCAGCCAGCGGGCCGGGTAGGCGGCATCCACTTCAGGGTCCAGCTGCATCTGCACTTTTTCGCGAAAGCGCGCGACCTGAGGGTCGCCCAGCGCCAGGTCGCGGAACTCGATGAGCTGCGCGCTGCCGTGCACGGCTATCAGGCCTAGCACGGTGCCCATGGAAAACTTGGCCTGGTGCACGGTAGTGGGTGTGACGACCCGGCCGAGCACATCGATGGCGCCTTGGTGCACACGGGTGACCACCGTGGCGATCTGCTCATGGGTCAAGCCCTCGCGTTGCATCAACAGCAGCAGCGCATCGGCGGCGGGGTGGGTATGACGGCACGAGGCGTGGAACTTGAACGAGGTTTCCGCCAGCGCCCAGCGCGTGCCCAGGCGGTCGTTCAGGCGCGCCGGGTCGGCGTCACTGGACATCCCGGCAGCCAGGCCCTGGTCACCTTCGAGAATATTGCGCGCGCCGGTCAGGCCATCGGCGGTCAGGTAGGCGGCGAGCAGGCCATCGGCGGCGGCCTTGGCGGTGTGCAGCTGCTTGGAGTCGGCCGCATCGCGGAGGAACTCCCACAGCCCGGCCGCCTGGGTGCCGGCGCTGCCGAGCAGGTTGATGAACTGTGCCTTGTCGAAGCCCAGCAGCTTGCCCACGCCCACGGCGGCGGCCAGGGTGCCGACGGTGGCCGTGGTGTGGAAAATGCGATAGTGCGAACGGCCGAGGAACTCACCGATGCGGATGCCCGCCTCATAGCCGGCGACGCTGGCCAGCAGCAGTTCCTGGCCCGACTTGCCGAGGTCCTGGGCCGCTGCCAGCACGGCGGAGAACACCACGGTGGCCGGGTGCAGCACCGAACGGTTGTGCAAGTCGTCCTGCTCTACCAGGTGTGAGGCAGCGCCGTTGACCAGCGCGGCGAAGTAGGGCGATGAACTGCGCCCGCTGGTCAGCACGCGGGCGCTGCCTTGGGTAGGGCCCATGAGCTCGGCGTAACGCTCGAACAGCGGGATCGGGTGCGCACCCTGGCTGGCCAGGGCCGAGCCGAGCCAGTCGAGAAACAGGTCTTCAGTGCGCTCCAGCACATGGCCGGGGATGTGCGCGTACTGCAGGTCGGCGAGGAAACCCGCCAGGGCTTGGGTAGCTTGCATGCGCGTGCCCTCAGAAGCTGCGTGGCAGCTCGAGCAGGTGCTCGGCCACGTAGGACAGGATCAGGTTGGTTGAGATCGGCGCCACCTGGTACAGGCGGGTTTCGCGGAACTTGCGCTCGACGTCGTATTCGCAGGCAAAGCCGAAGCCGCCGTGGGTCTGCAGGCAGGCATTGGCTGCCTCCCACGAGGCTTTGGCCGCCAGGTACTTGGCCATGTTGGCGCTGGCTCCGGCGTTCTGCCCGCTGTCGTACTCGGCGCAGGCGCGCCAGCGCATCAGGTCGGCGGCCTCGATCTCGATATGGGCTTCGGCGATAGGGAATTGCACGCCCTGGTTCTGCCCGATCGGGCGGCCGAACACCACGCGGTCACGGGCGTAGGCGCTGGCCTTCTCGATGAACCAGCGGCCATCGCCGATGCACTCGGCGGCGATAAGGGTGCGCTCGGCATTGAGGCCGTCGAGGATGTAGCGGAAACCCTTGCCTTCCTCGCCGATCAGGCTGCTGGCCGGCAGTTCGAGGTTGTCGAAGAACAGCTCGTTGGTCTCGTGGTTGACCATGTTGGCGATCGGTTGCACGGTCAGGCCGTTACCGATGGCCTCGCGCAGGTCGACGAGGAAGATCGACATGCCCTCGGACTTTTTCTGCACCTGGGGCAAGGCCGTGGTACGCGCCAGCAGGATCATCAGGTCCGAATGCTGGATGCGCGATATCCACACCTTCTGGCCATTGATCACGTACTTGTCGCCCTGGCGCACGGCAGTGGTCTTGATCTTGGTGGTGTCGGTACCGGTGGTGGGTTCGGTCACGCCCATCGACTGCAGGCGCAGTTCGCCGCTGGCGAGCTTGGGCAGGTAGTGGCGCTTCTGTTCTTCGCTACCGTGGCGCAGCAGGGTGAACATGTTGTACATCTGCCCGTGCACGGTGCCGGAGTTGCCACCGCACGCGTTCACCTCTTCGAGGATCACCGACGCTTCGGCCAGGCCCAGGCCCGAGCCGCCGTACGCTTCGGGGATCATGGCCGACAGCCAGCCGGCGTCGGTCATGGCTTTGACGAAGGCTTCGGGGAAGCCCTTGTGTTCATCGATCGTGCGCCAGTAGCTGGCGTCGAACTCGGCGCACAGGGCGCGCACGCCTTCCCGGATGGCGTTGAGGTCATCGCTGTCGTACGTCTGCATTGGGGTGGTCCCTGTCTGGTCTCAGTCGAAAAGCACGTCGGCGCTCTGCGCCACGCCGTTGGCATTGCCGGCCCACAGCTGAGCCTGGCCGGGTGCGCTGATGCGCCCGGCCACTTCGAACGAGGTCGGCACGGTCAGCGGGCGCACGCCGCGGTAGGCGAAGCGGCGCACATGTTTGCCAGGGTTGGCGCGGATGAAGGCGCGCAGGTTCAAGGTGGCGATCATCGGCCCGTGTACGACCAGGCCGGCGTAGCCTTCGGTTGCGCTGACGTAGGGGAAGTCGTAGTGGATGCGATGGCCGTTGAAGGTCACGGCGGAATAGCGAAACAGCAGGGTCGGCGTTGGTGTGACCGCCTCGCTCCAGTCGGCTGGCATCTCGGCTGCTGCGCTTTCAAGCTTGGGCGGGTTGGCTTCGCGGTAGACGATGTCCTGTTCCTCGCGCACGCACAGCTGGCCGTGTTGCGAGTAGTCGTGGCGCACGGTGACGAACAGCAGGGCGCCAGTGCGGCCGTGCTTCTCCTCGATGTGCAGGATGGTCGACAGGCGATGGGCTTCGGCTCCGACGGTGAGCGGGGCGATGAACTCGACCCGGCCCCCGGCCCACATGCGGTTACGGTTATCGGCCGGGGGCAGGAAACCGCCGCGTAGCGGGTGGCCGTCTGTGCCCAGTTGTGATTCGGCCACTGGCTCCTGGAAGAAGCACCACATCCACAGCGGTGGCAGCGGTTGGCCGACGGCGGGGGCGGTTTCGCCGAAGGTGGCGGCGATGCGCTTGATCAGGTTGCGGCTGAACTCATCGACGGCTTCTTCCGTGCGGCCTATCCAGGCACTGTAGTCGATGGGCGGGTGGAGAGCAGTCATAACCAGGGGCCTCTGCATTTGTTGTTATGGGCCGATCATGCGAGGCGCTTGGCATTCTGTGAATTTGCATTTGTGTAAGGCAGCGTTCATGTATGCTGAACGCCTTCGCCTCGACCGGAGCTCCCCATGCATTTCGACCTGGCAGACTTGCGGCTTTTCATCCACATCGGCGAATCGCCGAGCCTGACCCAGGGCGCACGCCGGGCGTTTCTCTCGCCGGCCGCCGCCAGCGCACGGATCAAGGCGCTGGAGGCGCAGCTCGATACACGTCTGCTGTACCGCGACAGTCGTGGTGTCGAGTTGACCCCGGCGGGGCACAAGCTGCTGATGCATGCCCGCCTGATCATGCGCCAGGTCGACTACCTGAAAGCCGAGTTCACCCAGTTCGGCACCGACCTTGCCGGGCATATTCGCATCTTCGCCAACACCACTGCGGTCACCGAGTTCTTGCCCGAAGTGCTGGCCGGCTTCTTGGCCAAGCGCCCTGGCGTGACGGTAGACCTGCAGGAGCGCCTGTCGCGGGATATCGTGCGCGGTGTGCTCGATGGCAGCAGCGACATGGGTATCATCGCCGGGCCCGTGGAGGCGAGCGGCTTGCAGGTGATGCATTTCAGCACCGACCGCCTGGTGCTGATCGTCCCGGCGGGTCATGAACTGGCAGGTCGCAAGCGGGTGACCCTGAAGCAGACCCTGGACTTCCAGCACATCGGTCTGCACGACGGCAGTACCTTGCTGAGCTTCCTGCGCGACCATGTGGAGCGCATGGGGTTGAACCTGTCGTTGCGTATCCAGCTGTCGAGTTTCGAGGCGATCTGCCGGCTGGTAGAGGCGGGGGTGGGCATCGGCATCATCCCTGAGTCGGCGGCGCTGCGGCACAGCCAGACCATGGAACTGGTGACCATCAGCCTGGATGAGCCGTGGGCGGTGCGCGAGCGGAGCATCCTGGTGCGGGAGCTGGATGCGCTGCCGGGGACGGTGCGAGCGTTGATTGCGACGTTGATGCCAGAAGCCTGATGTCAGCGGCGCTAGCCGCTTCTTGCTCTTGCTCTTGCCCTTGCTCTTGCTCTTGCTCTTGCTCTGTTTTTGCTTTGGCTTCTAAGCGCGCGGTAGTTCAAGCGACGCAGATTGCGACTTCAGGAGGCCGAGCGCAGGCCTTGCGGAGGGAGGTGACGGGCATGGATGCCCGTCAAGCGCTGCGGCCCAGGATGGGCCGTTCAGCGCGGTCCTCCCGGGAGCAAGGCCGGAGCGAGGGAACCCCGGAGCGCAGCGCAGGGGCCGGATGATAGGAGCCAGCGTTTTTTGGTTACTTTTTGTCGCGTTTGACAAAAAGTGACCCGCCGTAAGGGCGGAAAGGTGACTGTGCGTCGCCATCGCAAATGAATGGATTCGGAATATTCAAAACCGTCGCAGTCGAGCTTTGGCTTTTGGCTTTTGGCTTTTGGTTTTTTGCTTTTGGCTTTTGGCTTTCAGATCAGGTGCGCATTCATTTGCGATGGTGGCGCACAGTCACCTTTCCGCCCTTACGGCGGGTTACTTTGGTCTTGGCCAAAGTAACCAAAGCCGCCCGCTCCCATCATCCGGCCCCTGCGCTACGCTCCGGGGTCCCCTCACTCCGGCCTTGCTCCCGGGAGGACCGCGCTGCAGGCCCCATCCTGGGGCCCAGCGCTTGACGGGCATCCATGCCCGTCACCTCCCTCCGCAAGACCTGCGTTCGGCCTCCTGAAGTCGCAATTTGCGTCGCCTGAACTATCGCGCGCTTAGAAGCCAAAGCAAAAGCAGAGCAAGAGCAAGAGCAAGAGCAAGAGCAAGAGCAAGAGCAAGAGTAAGAGCAAGAGCAGGGGGGCGAGGCGTACAGCGCAAGATCAGAGGCCCAGGGTGAGTGCTGCGTCCTTGATCCAGAAACGAGCACCCTGAGCGCCGGCGCTTGCCTGCAAGGGCGTGCCTGCCGGCAGGCGCATCCAGCTCAGCGGCTGAAGGCTGAAGTCCGCGCCGTCCAGGTTGCCTTGCAGAAGCAGACATTCCAGCCCACGCGGGTTGTTCAGATGGACAGCGGCGCCGGGTTGCACGTGCTTCAGATACACCTGTTCATGGGCGTTCGAGAACAGCAGTTGATCGCCCAGCGCCGATAACGTTGCGACCAGCTGTTGGCCATCTTCACGATGAAACTGCTGCAGGCGAACAAAGATCGTGCAGCCCTCTCCAGACCGTGGCGCGTGAGCACTACCAGGCGGGTTGCGCACATAGCTGCCCGCAGGGTACTGGCCGCGCTCATCTTCAAACACACCTTCCAGCACCACAAATTCCTCGCCGCCAGGATGCTGGTGAGCGTTGAAATGACTGCCGGGGGCATAGCGCACCAGGCTGGTGGCACGGGCCTTCTCGCCACCGATGCGAAACAGCGGGCGCCGCTCGACGCCGGGCAGGGGGCTGGCCAGCCACGGCAGGTCGGCACCGTGCATGACGGCGGGCAACGCCAGGTCGGCGTTCAGGCGGTCCGGAAGCATGGCGGTTTTCCTGATGTTGAAAGGCCGGAACAGGTACTCACCTATGATCAGCTGTTGTGAGATCTCGATAAAGCCTCTCAAACACTCACAAACACGAATTTCTATCTCAGACGTGTCAACACCATCAGTGCCCGCACTACCGCCATCGCCGGTCAAGGTAACAAATCCTGGCTCTGGCCAGCGCTAAGGCCGCGTTAGAAGAAGCTGCGCTGGGCTTTCAGGGTGACCATGCTTTGGCAGTAGGTGTTGATGCCGGCATAGGCGTCGCAGCCGCTGCCGCTGAGGTCGGAGTTGCTGTAGATCAGGTTCAGGTCGATGCCCAGCCATGGCCGCGACAGCTCTAGCGACCAGTCGGAAAACCCGCTGATCTGGCTGCCGTCGCCAATCGTGAAAGGCGTGCCCAGGCGGTGGTGGGCGAGCTTGACGGTGAGGTCGACATCGAACAGCGGTAACTGGCCGAAGTCGGCGAACAGCGTGCCGGTGCGGTTGTCCGGATTGTCGCGCCAGGCGCCGCCAAAGCGGCTGCCCAGCACCGAGATGCCGCCGTACAGGGCGTAGCTGTCGGGGCCTGCGATGTTCGGCTGGCTGTAGTGGATCAGGCCCATTTCATAGCCCAGGGTGCTGTCGAAGTGATGCTTGTAGCCGGTGTAGCTGTCCAGGCGCAGGGTGGAGTCGGGCGTCACGCCCATGCTCGGCGCGTACTGGCCGATATACCAACCGCTGGGGTGGCTGAGGTCGAGGCCGCCGTGGAAGGCGCCCACCGCGCTCGGCGAGATCAGCCCCTGGGCCATGCTGCGCGAGGGCGTGGTGCCGAGCTTGAAGTCGAAATCGCCCAATTGACGCTGAATCTGTTGCGCGTGCAGTGCCGGGCTCGAGAGAAGGGCAACAGTCAGCAAGAGAAGGGGCCTGGTCATGGTCACCGTCCTGGAAGGCTTGCTCTTGAGCGGTCGAGGATACCTGCGTCAGCCGCCAGGAGGCTACCGGCGGTGGCCTTTACTCGACCATTGGTCAAGGGCCGTTCAAACCACGAGTGGTTCGGCGATCTCGATCAGGTTCAGGTCAGGGTCACGGACGTACACCGAGCGGATCGGGCCGGTTGCGCCAGTGCGTGCAACGGGGCCTTCGATGATGGGCCATTGCATCTGCTGCAGGTGAGCGATCACCTGTTCCAGGCTGACCTTGCTGATGAAGCACAGGTCCAGCGCACCGGGTACCGGCAGATGCGCCTTGGGCTCGAACTCATGGCCGCGGACATGGATATTGATTTTCTGGTTGCCGTAGCGCAGTGCCAGGCGCTTATCGCCGAAGGTTTCCAGCTGCATGCCCAGCACCCGCGTGTAGAAATCGGTGCAGGCTTGGACATCGGTGGTGGTGAGGACCAGGTGGTCCAGGTGATCGATCATTGGCCAGCCTCGGTGACAGGGACTGAAGGCGATCAGTCCGGGCAGGGCCATGATAGTGCGGTTAGCCGCTCTTTCAACTCAGCCTTTGATTGCAGGCTGGGTTTGGGCGACATCGGTGACCACTTGCTGGCTCGCGGAGCGCTCGATGACACGCTTGCGCAGTTCGTATTCGTCCAGCGACAGGCCTTGGCGCTGGATGGATTCGAGTTGCAACTGGCGGGTTTCCTCGGCGGTATAAGGGCGCAGTTCCGGGTGGCTGGCGCAACCGGTGAGCACGGCGATAGCGGTGGCGCAGAGGGTAGCGAGCAGCAGGCGGGCCGTGGTGTTCATCGGGGGAAGCTCCATGATTCGGGCGGTGGGAATCGATGGGGCTAGGTTATTGATTGATGGCGATGGGTAGAAATTGGTGTTGTCGATAGTGACTATTGAGGTTGCTGCAAGTCCTCCGTCTGGATGCTGTCCCACTGGTTTCTTGAATGCCGAAGCTTGCGAAAAGTACGAGGGAACTGGCTTGCCGCGGCGATGGGTCGTAGAGCGGCCCTAACCATAAGATGAGCCTGAACTAACGAGGAATCAATTCTCAGAAAGGTTGAGCGCTTCCTAAAACACTGCAGGAACTTCCGTCTGGATATTTGCCTTTTGCTGCAACCGCTGATTCAACCTGACCAAATCGATAACCGCATCGCTGATGCGGACCGCTACCGATGACCCTTCACTGCCGCGCAATCCTCATGTTGATTCATCCGGCAAGGGAGGCCCCGCAGGTAGATGCAAAGTGAATGTCAAATGGTGGTTGATAATGATTGGTTAGTTGAGCCTTTGCGCCGTTGCGCTACGCTGGAAAAACACTGCCGTGGCGCTGTGCCTGCCAGCAGGAGCGCAACATGAACTTATCGAACAGGCCAGCGAACAGATGAGCCGCGGCTTCGCCCTGGTCGCCTGGCCGGCGAAGTACAACGACAGCGGTGTCATGAGCTTCATGATCAGCCACGACGGCCAGGTGTTCGAGAAGGACCTGGGGCCGCAGGGCGACAAGATCGCCAAAGCCATGAAGCGCTTCGACCCGGATGACAGCTGGAAAGAGGTAGACGTCAACGCCAGCGAATGAACGGCAGTGCGCGCACTGCGCCAGGCTGGGTGAAAACTACCCGGTGCTGTTCCGCTTTGGTGCGCGCCTGCCTCAATACAGGTCTGATCGCACAGGTTGGATCAAGCAATCAGGCAAAAAGTGTGCAGGGTGCACCGGTAAGGTTGTGCCGATTGCCCGCAAATTTCCGGTTTTTCGCGCAAGGCAAAAGCGGCCCGCATATTGCTCCCCTGGTCGCAACGACAACCCGGAGCACCGTGCCATGAGCTCACCTACCGAATTCCCGCTATGCGAAGCCCCGCCATCCTCGCGCAAGGGGCTGCTGCCCATTGCCATGGTGTTGTTCAGCTTCACCTTCTTCACCGGCACCATGTTCGCCGGTGGCAAGCTGGGCATGGCCTTCAATTTCGTCGACATGCTGTGGGTCGCCGCCATCGGCAACACGCTGCTGGCGCTGTATGCCGCAGCCCTGGCCTTCATCGCCTCACGCAGCGGCTTGAATACCGTGCTGATGGGGCGCTTCTGTTTCGGTGAGGCGGGCAGCCGGCTTTCCGACTTCCTCCTGGGCTTTGCGGAGCTTGGCTGGTACGCCTGGGGCACTGCGACCGTGGCGATCGTGCTGGTCAAGCTGCTGGGCCTGGCGGGTGGCTTCACCGTACCGTTGATGGTGCTGTTCGGCCTGGGCTTCAGCATTACCGCGATCATCGGCTTCAAGGGCCTGGACCTGCTGTCGCGGGTGTCGGTACCGCTGATGTTCGCGCTGCTGCTGGTGTCGATGTACATCGCCACCGCCGATGCCGGGGGCTTTGCCGGCCTGGCCGCGGTGGTGCCCCATGAAACCATGACCTTCTCGGCAGCGGTGACCATGGTCTTCGGCACCTTCGCCAGCGGGGCCACCCAGGCCACCAACTGGACCCGGCTGTCGCGCAGCGGGCGGGTGGCGGTGGTGGCCAGCATCGTCGCCTTCCTGCTCGGCAACGGCCTGATGGTGGTGGCCGGGGCCTGGTGCGCGATGGTCTACCAGCAGGCCGACATCGTCGAAGTGATGATGCTGCAAGGCCTGTCGTTCGCAGCCGTGGTGATGCTCTGCCTGAACCTGTGGACCATCCAGGGGCCGACCATCTACAACGTCTCGGCAGCGGCCTGTCACCTGCTGCGCAGCGAGCGCCGACGCTCCGCCACGCTGGCGGCGGCGGCGGTGGGCATCGTGCTGGCGATCGGTGGCATGTATGAAATGCTGATCCCGTTCCTGGTGTTGCTGGGTTCGATCATTCCGCCCGTGGGCGGGGTGATCATGGCCGATTTCTGGTACCGCCACCGCGGCAAGTACCCGGCGCTGGCCTCGGTGCAGCTGCCGCGCTACAACCTCCTGGGCCTGGGGGCCTATGCGCTGGGTGCGCTGCTGGCCTACGCCTCGCCCTGGGTCGCGCCGCTGGTAGGCATTGGCGCCTCGGCCCTGTGCTACATCGTCCTGCTTGAGGTCAGCGGCCGGCGCCGGGCGCTGGGCCAGGCGGGCGTCGAGCCGTGAGCCTGGCGCTGAACGAGATCCTGCACCTGCCGGGCCTGCAGGAGATGACCGTGCGTGCCGGTGCGCGCAACCTGCAGCGGCGGGTGCGCTGGCCCTACGTGGCCGAGAACGAAGGCATCGCCGAGTGGGTGATGGGCGGCGAACTGGTGTTCGTCACCGGCATCAATCACCCGCGTGGCGAGGCCAATCTGCTGAGCCTGGTCGAGGATGGCGAGGCGGTGGGCATTGCCGGGATGGTGATCCTCACGGGCGGCACCTTCATCCAGACCATTCCGCCGGCAGTGATTACCCGTGCCGAGCAACTGGGCCTGCCGTTGATCGAGCAACCCTATGCCCTGAAGATGGTGATCGTCACCCACCTGATCGGCACGGCCCTTGTGCAGATGAACCAGGTGCGCCGCTCGCGCAACGATATCCTCGGCCAGTTGCTCAGTGGTGACTACCCGAGCCTGGCCATTGCCCGCCAGCGTGCGGCGCACCTTGAACTGGCACTGGATGAGCCGCGTCGCGTGGTGGCGCTGCGCTTGCTACACGTCGAGCAGCTGTTCGAGCGCCATGGCCTGGCCCAGGGCGAGCGCCTCTGGCAGGCTACCCGTCAGGCTCTGGCAGACCAGCTCGAAGCCTGGTGCCGCGAGCGACCGGGAACCGTCACCGCACAATTGCCGGGCGACCTGCAGGTGCTGTTGCTGGCAGATGCCGCCGACCTGCCGTTGACGTTGGCCGCGCTGCACCGGCAGCTGGCCGCGGTGGTGGGGGAACTGGCACTGTATATGGGCCTGTCGCGCCTGGCTGCCGACTGCGCCCACTACCGGCAGGCGCTCAGCGAGGCGCGCCAGGCCCTGGAGGTGGCGCAGCAGCTGCACCCGGCCAACGGCTTCTGCGACTTCGGCGAGCTTGGCGTGCTGCGCCTGCTGCAAGGTATCTTCGACCGGTCGCTGATCGATGACTTCGTTGCCCAGACCCTGGGCCCGCTGATCGCCCCTGCACGCAAGCAGCCGCATGTGCTGGTGCACACCCTCGACGCCCTGCTCAAGGAAAACGGCAACGGGCTCAAGGCCGCCCAGCGCCTGGGCCTGCATCGCAATACCATCAACCAACGTATTCAACGCATCGAACAACTGAGCGGGCAGTCCCTTGACGACCCGCTGTTTCGGATGAACGCTTCTGTTGCCATGCTGGTATGGCGCCTGAACGAAGCCCAAGGTAAGGAGTAACGCCATGAACATCATCAATGCCCGCCTGCGTGGCAAGCCCGGCCTGTTCCGCATCGAGCTGGACGGCGAGCGCATCGCCGCCATCGCGCCGCAGGCTGACGTGGCCGTACTGGCCAGCGCGGCTGACCTGGACGCTCGGCAGAACCTGGTAGTGGCGCCCTTCGTCGAGCCGCACATCCACCTCGACGCCACCCTCACGGCGGGCGAGCCGAAGTGGAACATGAGTGGCACCTTGTTCGAAGGCATCGAACGCTGGGCCGAGCGCAAGGAAATCACCACCCACGACGACATCAAGACCCGCGCCAAGAAGACCATCGGCATGCTGGTGGACCATGGCATCCAGCACGTGCGCACCCATGTCGACGTCACCGACCCCAAGCTGACCGCACTCAAGGCCATGGTCGAGGTGCGCGACGAGGTGCGCGACCTGGTCGACCTGCAGATCGTCGCGTTCCCTCAGGAGGGCATCGAGTCATACGCCAATGGCCGGGCGCTGATGACCGAAGCGGTGGCCATGGGCGCCGATGTGGTTGGCGGCATTCCGCATTTCGAGAACACCCGCGACCAAGGCGTGGCGTCGATCAAGTTCCTCATGGACCTGGCCGAGCGCACCGGCTGCCTGGTGGACGTGCATTGCGATGAGACCGACGACCCGCAGTCGCGCTTCCTCGAAGTGCTGGCCGAAGAAGCACGGGTGCGCGGCATGGGCGCGCGGGTCACGGCCAGCCACACCGTGGCCATGGGCTCCTACGACAACGCCTACTGCTACAAGCTGTTCCGCCTGCTGAAGATGTCGGGGATCAACTTCGTCTCGTGCCCCACCGAAAGCATCCACCTGCAAGGGCGCTTCGACGGCTACCCCAAGCGCCGCGGGTTGACCCGCGTGGCCGAGATCGACCGGGCCGGGATGAACGTGTGCTTTGGCCAGGACTCCATCGTCGACCCGTGGTACCCGCTGGGCAACGGCAATATCCTGCGCATTCTCGAAGCCGGGCTGCACATCTGCCACATGCTTGGCTACGAAGACCTGCAACGCAGCCTGGACCTGATCACCGACAACAGCGCCCGCACCCTCAACCTCGGCGAGCGCTATGGCATCGAGGTCGGGAGGCCGGCCAACCTGCTGCTGCTGTCGGCGCCGGATGACTACGAGATGGTTCGTAGCCAGGGCCATGCGCTGGTGTCGGTGCGCAACGGCAAGGTATTGATGCGCCGCACGCCGGTGCAGGTCGAACGGCTTGCCTGACGGCTCGCGCCGCAGATCAGTACCGCGAATACTGATACCAGCTAGCGTGAAACAGCGCCCTGGTCTTCGGGGAGAGCGCCTAGCGCCCCAGCAGTTGCCCCACCAACCACTGCCCGGCGGGCCCCAGCGCCCGCTGGCGCGACCAGGCCACATCCATGGCCACCCGCCGCGGGTAGCCGGCCATGGGCAGCTCCACCAGGCCACTGCCGAAGCGCGCTACCAGCGCCTTGGGCAGTTCGGCCCAGCCGAAGCCGCGCACGGCGAACTCCAGCAAGGTCAGGTAGTCCGGTGCCGACCAGGCCTGGCCGTGGCCATGGGGCAGGCTTGCGGCGTAGGTCTTGATGTACAGCTGGCGCGCGTTTTCCAGGTGCTCTGGCTGTAGCGCCGGCAGCTTCGCCAGCGGGTGTTCGCTGCTGGCATACAAGCAGAATTCCGCCTGCTCGGGCAGGCGTGCCACGCTGACATCGGCCGGGTAACGGTCCTGTGCGGCGAGGATGCCGATATGCGCCAGGCCTTGCTGCACCAGGTCGATCACGTCAGCGTCTTCTGAGGGGCCGCAGCGCAGTTCGGTGTGCGGGTAATGCTCGGCGAAGCGGCCCATCGCCGCGCCCTGGAAGGTGACGCTGTAACTGTCGGACATCACCACTGACACCAGCGGTTCGACCTGGTCAGCCAGGCGCACGGCCAAGGCATCCAGTTTGGCGCTGGCATCGAGGATCGCCTCGACGTGCTTCAGTACCTGATGGCCGGCGGCATTGAGCGTGGGGTGGCGGCCGGCGCGGTCGAACAGCGGGCAACCGATGTCGGCTTCGAAGTTGGCGATGGCGATGCTGATGGTCGACTGGCTTTTGCGCAGTTTGCGCGCAGCGGCGGAGAACGAACCAAGGGCGGCGGCCTCGACGAAGGCGACGAGGGCTTCAGGTGAGTAGCGCATGGATATCGATAAATGCTATGGACGCAGGGCCATGAGTATCGATCCTGTCAATGTGCAAGGCAAGCATGCGCCGAGGCAGCTGTGCGGCGCCCTGGGTGACTTGGATCCGCATCGGCTTGCGCAAGCATTCACCGCTGACTGACGCAGCCGCCCATGATCTGCAATCGATCGTACAGCGATGCTGCCCTCAGCTGCGTCCTTTGGCCGGTTTTCGTACGGGTTTGTCTTTGCCTGGCATGTGCAGATAGGACATTACGCTTTCGGTCAATTCGGACGCCAATTGCACCGCTTCAGTGTTGCGGGCCATCACCCCGGCGACCAGTGCTTCGATAAGGGCCAGTACGGCGCCGTTGGAACTGATCAGCACAGGGTGGTCGGCCGGGGCAAACAGCACATGCTCGGCGATGCTGGCCAAGGGCGAGGCGGGCGAATCGGTTATCGCCAGCACGGTTGCCCCGCGTTCGCTGGCAAAGCGCGACAGCTGCAACGTGTCGAGCGAGTAGCGCGGCAGGGAAATCGACAGCAATACATCCTGTCTGGTGATGGACGCCAGGCGGTAAGCGGCGTTCTCGTTGCCACCTTCCATGCTCACCGCCGTGGCATCGGCGCAGAATGGCACCAGGTTGGCTGCGGCGAGGCCGGCCATGTATGCGCTGTTGCCAAAGCCGAGTATGTAGATCTTGCGGGCTTGGGTCAGGCAACGGACAAACGCTTCGAAGGTGTCGGCGGTGTTGTTGCTGCCGGTGGTGTGCAGGTTGCCGGTGGCGATCTGTACCTGCTCGTGCAGGCCAAAGGTGCCGTCCGGGCGTTGTGCCAGTTCATTGCGCAGCTTGTCCACCGGCGACACCATCTGTTGCAGGGTGCTCACCAGCTCGGCTTTCAGCCCGGTATAGCCGCCCATGTCGATGGCTTTGGCCAGGCGGTTGACGGCGGCCGCCGAGGTGCAGGTTTCAACGGCCATCTCCTCGATGGTCAGCGTCGCCGCTTTCAAAGGATGACGCAGGATGAAGTCTGCCACCTTGCGCAGCGAAGGTTGCAGGTGGGGGGCGGCCTCCGCCAGCTTGCGCATCACCGGCGCAGCGTAGATGGTCAGGTTCTTGGCAGATGTCGGCATTGGGGTCGGCACGTTGGAGGAATGGGCGTACGCGCCTGGTCGAGGCGGTCATGGCAAAGACCGCAGTGTATCCCAAGGAGGGCGCGAATGTAGCGCCCTGCAGGGCGGCATGCCACAACCTACTTCAGGCTGCCGGCCAGAAACTGCTGCAGGCGCTCGGAGCTGGGCCGGGCCAACAGTTCACGCGGGCAGCCGCTTTCCTCCACGCGGCCCTGGTGAAGGAACAGCAGCTGGTTGGACACTTCCCGGGCAAAGCCCATCTCGTGGGTCACCACCACCATGGTGCGACCTTCCCGGGCAAGGTCGCGCATGACCTTGAGCACCTCGCCCACCAGCTCCGGGTCCAGCGCCGACGTCGGTTCGTCGAACAGCATGACCTCCGGCTCCATGGCCAGGGCGCGGGCGATCGCCACACGCTGTTGCTCTCCACCGCTCATGTGGCCAGGGTAGGCGGCTTGGCGATGGCCAACGCCGACTTTCGCCAGATAGTGCTCGGCCCGTTCGCGGGCTTCTTTCCTGCCCACACCCAGCACGTGCACCGGCGCTTCCATGACGTTTTCCAGCGCTGTCATATGTGACCACAAATTGAAATGCTGGAAGACCATCGACAGGCGTGAGCGCATGCGTTGCAGCTGCCTGCTGTCCGTGGCGCTGAGAGTACCACGGGACCTGTGCCGCGCCAGTTGCAACTCCTCGTTGTTGAGCAGGATGCGCCCGCCGTGTGGTTCTTCCAGCAGGTTGATGCAGCGCAGGAAGGTGCTCTTGCCCGAGCCGCTGGAGCCGATGATGCTGGTGACATCACCGGCCTTGGCTTTCAGGGAAACGCCCTTGAGCACGTCGTGGGTACCGTAGCGTTTATGCAGGTCTTCGATTTGCAAGGTGTACATGGCAGGGGCTCTCTTGTTGTCAGTCGGTAAGCAGGCGGCCATGGCGCAACGGGTGTGCGCCGGCGACCTTGGCCAGCCACAGCCCGGGCTGGGCGTAGCGCAAGCGCTCGCGGGCGTAGAGGATTCCGGCGGTGGTGGCGTGTACCACGGAGTGCTGGTCGCTGATAGGGTCGATCACCTCGAACAAGGGATCGCCTGCAGCGACCCGCTTGCCCAGGGGCTGCAGGAAACTCACCACGCCCGGGTGCGGCGCACAGGCGTACTGCGCGCCGGAGAACGGGGTGGCGTCACAGCATGTCGAAGGCGCGGCGGGCCAATCGCCGCTGAGCAGACCCTGATCGGCCAGAAAGCCCAATATGGCTTCGGCACTGTGCTGCACCTGGGGGCGGTCGGTATCGGCCATGCCGCGCAGTTCGACCGTGGTGGCGACACAGGCCAGTGGGATGCGGGCGTGCCCGAACTGTTCTGCCAGGCGCAGCCAGGGCAGGGCACAGGCTTCATCGAACGAGCTGCCGCCGCTGTCCTCGGCCAGCAACACCGCGCCCGCGTCCAGGCGCGCAGCCAGCGGTTTCAGGGCTGGCCAGAGCTGGGGCAGAGCGTACAGCAGCACGACCGACTCAAAGTCGCAATGCAGGTCGAGCACCACGTCTGCGTCGCAGGCCTGTAGCAGCAGTATCCGGCGCAGGCCTTCGAGTGCCGAGGCCGCGGGCGGCATCGCGCTGATGGCCTCACGCATCAGGCGGCGAACCAACGCGATGTTGTGCCGCGCATCGTTACCCAGACGGCCTTCGAGCTGTGGTGCGATCAGTGCTGCCAAAGCAGGAAAGTCGCGGTTGAAGTTGTGCCCGCTGGCCAGGTCGAAGCGCCCCTGGTGAGTGGCCTGAAAAACCTGCCCCAGGCCGATCGGGTTGGCTACCGGCACCAGCTCGATCACGCCAGCCAGGCGGCCTTGGCGTTCCAGTTCGAGCAGGCGCTGCTTGAGCTCCGCTGCGACGCGCATGCCGGGAAGTTCATCGGCATGCAGGGCTGCCTGAATGTAAGCCTTGCGCGAGCCACTGCCAAAGCGGAACACCGAGACCCGACGTTCCATGCCAGCGCTGCTCCAGGGCAGGGTGTGTTGAATATGTTCCATGTAGATCTCTCAGTTCTTGCGCGGGGCCAGGTGGGCCAGCCAGCGGCCTTCTGCCAGTTTGAAAAGGCGCACCAGGATCAAGGTCAGGCACAGGTAGAACAGCCCGGCAGTGACGAAGGCCTCGAACGGCATGTAGTAACGCGAGCTGACGGTCCTGGCCACACCGGTGATGTCGACCAAGGTGACGATCGAGGCGAGCGAGGTTGTGTGCAACATCATGACGACTTCATTGCTGTACTGCGGCAGTGCACGGCGCAGCGAAGACGGCAGCAGGATCCGGCGGTACAGGGTAATGCGTGGCATGCCCATGGCATGGGCCGCTTCGATCTCGCCAGGCGGTGTGGCCCTCAGGCTGCCGGCGAGAATCTCGGCACTGTAGGCACTGGTGTTGATGGCGAACGCCAGGCAGGCGCAGAAGGTGGCGCTGGAAAGGTATGGCCACAGCACGCTGGTGCGCACTGCCTCGAACTGCGCCAGGCCGTAGTAGATGAGAAACAGCTGCACCAGCATGGGGGTGCCACGAATGACGTAGGTATACAGCCATGCCGGGGCGCTGAGCCATGGCTGGCGCGATACGCGCAACAGCGCCAGCGGGATGGCCAGCGCCAGGCCTGCGGCGAGGGCAATCAGCAGCAGTTTGAAGGTCACTAGCACACCGCCTGCAAAGAGCGGCAGGCTGTCGGCGATCAGCTTGAAGTCCAGCATGGAGCGTCCTCAAAGTTCGGCCAGACGGGTGCCGACGCTGTAGCGCTTTTCCACCAGGCGCAGGATGAGCAGCGATACGCTGGTGAGCGTCAGGTACAACGCGGCAACGGTCAGGAAGAAGGTGAATGGTTCATGGGTAGCGTCGGCCGCGCTCTTGGCCTTGAACATCATGTCCTGCAGGCCAATCAGCGATATCAGTGCCGTGGCCTTGGTCAGCACCAGCCAATTGTTGGTGAAGCCGGGCAGGGCGAAGCGGACCATCTGCGGCAGCAGCACTCGCCTGAAGACCTGCATGCCTGTCATCCCATAGGCCGCGCCGGCTTCGGCCTGCCCTCTGGGGATGGCCATGAAAGCACCGCGGAACGTTTCCGAAAGATAGGCACCGAAGATGAAGCCCATCGTGCAGACCCCTGCGATGAACGGGTTGATATCGATGTAGCGAGGATGACCGAGCAGCGGCGCGACACGATTGATCAGGTCCTGGCCGCCGTAGAAGATCAGCAGGATCAGTACCAGGTCAGGTATGCCGCGGATGACCGTGGCGTAGCTTTCGCCAAGCACGGCCAGCCACTTCAAGGGCGACAGGCGGCATGTCGCGCCCAGCAAGCCGAGGGCGATCGCCACTGTCATGGAAATCAGGGCCAGACTCAGAGTCAGCCAAGCCCCCTGGAGAATGGTCGGGCCGTAGCCGTGGAGCATGGTCGGGCCTCTTACTTGCCGTAGATGTCGAACGCAAAGTACTTCGCCTGTACCTGCTGATAGGTGCCGTTGGCGCGAACCGCGTCAATGGCTGCGTTGAGGCGGGCGGCGTGGTCGCTGTCACCCTTGCGCACGGCAATGCCTGCCCCCTTGCCGAAGTAACGTGGGTCGTTGAAGTCTGGGCCGACCAAAGCGAAGCCTTTGCTGATGGGGGTCTTGATGAAGCCTTCGCTGGTGTTCACGATGTCTGCCAGTGTCGCGTCCAGTCGGCCCGCGGCCAGGTCGAGGAAGGCTTCGTTCTGCGAGGCGTAGCGCACCACCTCGATGCCGGCGGGTTCGAACTGGTCAGAGGCGAATCGGTCGTAGGTCGATGCGCGCTGTACGCCCACCTTCTTGCCCTTGAGGTCCACCAACGGATCGTTCACCACGCTGCCGGCCTTCATCGCCAGCTTGCCAGGCGTCTGATAGTACTTCTTGCTGAAGTCCACCGACTTCAAACGGTCCTCGGTAATCGACATCGATGACAGTACCGCATCGATCTTGCGCACCTTCAGCGAAGGGATCAGCCCGTCGAACTCTTGCTCGACCCACTCGCATCTGACCTTCATTTCTGCGCACAGGGCATTGCCGATGTCATAGTCGAAACCGCTGATCTTGCCTTCCGGGGTCTTGAAGGCGAAGGGCGGATAGGCCGCTTCGATACCGATGCGCAGGGTATCGTCGCTGGCGGCGGTGATGCCACTGACGGCGCTGAGTGCCAGCGCGCCGAGAAGTACGATCTTGTTCATCTTGTTGACTCCTAGCTGGGGCGGATTGGGTGTGCGCGCAGGTTGCCTGGGCGATGGCGTTACCTGGGCCGTTGGTGTGCAGATTTATGACATTATTTTTTTCAGAAATCTACATTCGTGAAAATAAATTATCTACCTCTCTATTGCCTCTTCAGGTCGAGAAGCCTCTAGCGCGTGCCTTGCCGGTCGTTCTCACGTTTTTGTCCTGGCACGCGTCGGGGGCACGCCAGCGCGCAACGCTTGAAGACATGCCTGCGCTGATATATAAATTTTCAAAAAATAGAATCTGGAAAATATAGTTCCATGGCGCGCTGCCAGCCGGCTCGCACGAATTTCCATAACAAGAGCGACAATCCATGAACACACCGTTGAACGCGGGGGCAATGATCGCCGCCCTGATGCTTTCCTGTGCCAGTCCGGCCGCCCTGGCTGAAGGCAACTTGCTGGCCGTGGGCGGTATGCTGCGTGCCAGCAACCTTCCGGTCTATGACAAGTTCATCGAACTCGCCGGTGGTCGTCAGGACGCCCGCATCGTCATCGTCCCAACGGCCAGCGGCAGCCTGAGCTCGAGCAATCGCTTCATGGCGGAACTGGTTGCCCTCGGGGTTGCCGCGAAGCGCATCAGTATCGTGGGGGTCGACAAGCTCAACTACCAGCGAACCATGAACGATGCCGCAGTGGTCGAACCGCTGCGCGGTGCCAGCGGCGTGTGGTTTGTCGGTGGCGACCAGGCCCGGATCGCCCGCGCCCTGTTCAACGCCGATGGCTCCCCGTCGCTGCTGATGCAGGCTGTGCGCAGCGTCTATGACCGCGGTGGCGTGGTCGGCGGCACCAGCGCCGGTGCCAGCGTTCTGGGGGGACGGATGCCAACCGCCTTCGGCGTCGTGATGGATACCCTGGACTTCGGCGTGGCCAGCAAAGCTGACCAGCGCGGCACGGCGTTGCTCAAGGGTGCCGGCCTGTTCAAAGGTGGTGTGATCGATCAGCACCTCGATCAGATCGAGGAAACCAGCACCGGGCGTGTCGCGCGCATGGCAGCCTACCTCACCGGGGGCACGCTCAACCGCGGGTTCGGCCTGGACACCAACACCGCGATGTGGGTCAACCCTCAAGGGCAGGTACAGGTGCTGGGCGAGGGCTATCTGACCGTGATGGACACCCGCCAGGCAGAGAAATCCTTCGGCCTGTATGGCACACGGCTTAGCAATGTGCGCTTGGCCATGCTCAGCCATGGCGATCGCTATGACCTTGCCAGCGGCAAGGTGCAGCCCGCCCCAGGCAAGGCAGTCATTCAGGCCGGTAGCGAATACCTGTCGGGCAATCAGCTGATTACAGACCTTTCGGGCGTTTCGGCGATCGACCGGGCGGTGATCTATGGTCTGGCGGATAATACCGCCTCGCGGCAGCTGGGCCTGATGACCCGCTACAACCCGCTCAACGGCTACCACTACGGCTACCGTTTCGAGTTTAGCAAGACGCCTGACTTCAGCGCCTATAGCCAGGTGCACGATGCGCTGACCCAGTACAGCGTGGGTGGCGTGCGCCTGGATATCCGCCCGGTCAATGCCACCCTCGGCGAGCCCGCAACCAGCGCGCCGACCGACGCCGGCTCGGGGAGCAGCGGCGATGCGATTCGCGCCGTCAGTTTCAGGGGACTGATGACCTTGAACGCCGGCAACGCCTTCGAACCAGGGCGGCCCATCACCCGTCTGGAACTGGCCAATGCCCTGCAGATGACGCTGGCCGCGGAGCCCAGGCGGGACCGGTTGCCCGCGTTGACCGATGTCGGCGCCGAACACCCGCTGCGTGATCAACTCGACGTGGTGCTGTCCAACGGGTGGATGAGCAGCAGCGAACCCTTCTCTGTCAACCAGCTCGTCAGCCGCAAGGAATGGGCGCTGGCCTGCCGGGCGCTGGTAGAGCGTTATCAGGGCATCCGCCTGAGCAGAACTGCGGCGTTGTCGGACATCGGTGGCCTGGCCAAAGCCTATGCCGATGCGGCCACCCTCACCGTGGGTGAGGGCTGGTTGCAGGCCGAGCAAGGCCGCTTCAACCCACGAGCCCCGGTAACCCGGGCCGAAGTGGCGCAGGTACTGGCCAAGGTCGTCGGGTTGCAACCGCTGTAAGTTGAACCTGGCCGCGCTTGGCCTGGCGCAGCATCGACCCTCCGTCAACCCACACAAGAGTCCTGTATGAAAATCAGCAGGTTGGAAGCGTTCGCCCTGGAAAAATTGCTGCAACCGCAAAGCCCGAAAGCCTTCGCCATCGCCCAGCCGGCGTTCCAGGTTCTGGAGCGGACGCAAACCAAGGCTGGCTTCTATTCGATCATCCAGTTGCCAGCGAGCATGGAGAGCCTGCACGACGATGCAGAGTTGAAGTGGCTGTTCAAGCTCAAGCAATCCAAAGCCAAGGGCTATTTCGTTTGCTGGGCAGAGTCGGCGACCACCCTGTGCCTGGAGGCGGTCATCAGCAAAGGGACGTGCCCACCCGAATTTTCACTGGAGCAATTGGCATAGGGCCGATGCGCCTGTCCTGACTGGCGGTGCAAGCCGCCACGTACCCCCATAACAAGAACAATGGAGCAAGCAATGAATACCGTGAAAGCGACCCTGATCGCAGTGGCCCTCGCCTCTACTCACGCCCAGTGGGCAGGTGCTGGCGAACAGCAGGCCTCGAAAGGCTTGATCGAAGACAGCACGCTGAACCTGCTCAACCGCAACTTCTGGATGCACCGCGACTATCGCAATGCCAGGCGCAACACCCGGAATGAATGGGACCAGGGGATCCAGGCGCACTATGTGTCGGGTTTTACCCCGGGCATGCTGGGCTTGGGTTTCGATGTGCATGCATATGGCGGCATCAAGCTTGATGGTGGACGCGGAAGCGTCGGCAACGGAATCCTGCCGGTGGATAGTGAGGGGCGTATAGAACACAGTACCGGCGAATTGGGCGGTGCGGTGAAGCTGCGGGTGTCGTCCACTACCTTGAAATATGGCGAGCAACGCACCACCGCCCCGGTGTTTGCCACCAGCGATTCGCGTCTGCTGCCGGAGACCGCGACCGGCGTTCACCTGGCCAGCCAGGAGTACGAGAAGCTGTCCGTTGAAGGAGGGCACTTCACTTCGATCAACCGACGTGACTCGAGCAACGCCGATGGCGCTCTGACCACCGAATACGCAGGTGTGGAAGCGCGCAGCGTTGATTTCATCGGTGCCACCTACCACGTCACCGACAGGCTCAGCCTGGCGGCCTACGCCAGCCAAGCCGAAGAGCTCTGGCGCCAGTATTTCGCCAACGTCTACTACACACTGCCCCTGGCTGAAACCCAGTCCGTGAGCTTCGACCTGGTCGCTTACAACACCCGCGATCAGGGCGCTGCGTTGGCTGGGCAACTGGACAATACGGCATATTCGCTCAAGGGTGCTTACAGCCAGGGTCCGCACAAGCTCAGCGTGGCGTACCAGAAGATCAGCGGCGACGACTTTTTCGACTACATCGGTGGTGATTCGATCTGGCTGGCCAACTCGGTCCAGTACTCGGACTTCAACGCCCCCAACGAGCGCTCCTGGCAGTTGAGATACGACCTGAACCTGGTGGCCTTCGGTGTACCGGGGCTGACGCTCATGGCCAGGTATGTGAAGGGCGATCAGATCGACGGTACCCGGGTGGACCCGAACGGCCCGTTCGCGGGATGGGCGGGAGATGACCAGAAGCACTGGGAACGGGATATGGAAGCCCGCTATGTCATCCAGGCCGGCATGGCCAAGGACCTCTCGTTCCGCCTGCGCCAGGCCACCCACCGTTCCACTTCATTCGATAACGACCTGGATGAAGTGCGGCTGATCGTGGAGTACCCGCTGAGCTTGCTGTAATCCGTGGGGCGATGGATGCCTGCCTGAGGATCGAAAAGACGATGCCCACGTTCCCTGCGCAAGGCAGGCATCAAAGCGCCGAGGCTCAGGCTTGCTTGGCGCTTGCAGTGGCGGTTGCTTCAGCCTGAGACGGCCTCGTTCTACGTGCGACACGGCGCGTACCGGATGTGTCAGTACCGCGTCAATTCGCCCCATCGACTGCGCATGCACGTCCAGCCCGGCGACATGCGGCCGATGGACGACGCCGCTGGGGCCCAGGCGTTGCGCGCGCCGTTCGCCAGCGGTATCGCCATGCAAAAGCCGTTTTACTCGATGGGAGCCACAGACCCGCATGCCGCATCGGTCGCCTTTCCCGTGTACGGCGCTGGCGACGAGCTGGTCGGCGCACTGGTCCTTTCCGGCCCATCCAGCCGGCTCACCCCGGAGTGTGCCGAAGCCTTCAACGACATCTTCTTCGACGCTACCCGTGACCTGATGCGCAGCCTTGGCTGCAAGGCCGCAGATGGCTTGCCGGCAGCCGGGAAGTAAACATCGCCAGCTGGACGCGGGGCGGCTACTAGCGCAATGACCGCTGTAGCCGTTCGGTCAGGTTCAGCAGATCACTGAATCAGCGGCACGCCACTGAGCTTCTGCAGCTCGTCGAAGTCGATGTCCGCGCAGATCTCTACCACTTTCAGGCCATCGGCAGTCACTTCCAGCACGGCCAGGTCGGTGTAGATACGGCTGACGCAACCGATGCCGGTCAGCGGGTAGGTGCACTCGGGCACCAGCTTGCTTTCGCCGGTCTTGGTCAGGTGGTCCATCATCACGAACACCTGGCGGGCGCCCGTGGCCAGGTCCATCGCGCCGCCCACGGCGGGGATCGAACCTTCGGCGCCGGTGTGCCAGTTGGCCAGGTCGCCCTTGACCGACACCTGGAAGGCGCCGAGTACGGCGATGTCCAGGTGGCCGCCACGCATCATCGAGAACGAGTCGGCGTGGTGGAAGAAAGCACCGCCGGTGAGCAGGGTCACGTGTTGCTTGCCGGCGTTGATCAGGTCGTCGTCTTCTTCACCTGGCGCAGGGCTCGGGCCCATGCCCAGCAGGCCGTTCTCGCTGTGCAGGAACACTTCCTTGTCGCCCAGGTAGTTGGCCACCAGGGTCGGTGCGCCGATGCCCAGGTTGACGTAGGCGCCTTCCTGGATGTCTGCGGCCACGCGCTGGGCCATCTCGGTTCGGGAGAGCTTTTTGGTGATGGTCATGGCAGGCCTCAGACAGCGTTGGCGATCGAAGAAGCGGCAGCGCCGGAAACGGCGACCACGCGCTGGACGAAAATACCCGGGGTGATGATGTGCTCCGGGTCCAGTTCACCGAGCTCGACGACCTGGTCGACCTGGGCGATGGCGGTCTTGGCCGCCATGGCCATGATCGGGCCGAAGTTGCGCGCGGCCTTGCGGTAGACCAGGTTGCCCCAGCGGTCACCCTTGTGCGCCTTGATCAGTGCAAAGTCGGCGTGCAGTGGCATTTCCAGCACGTACATGCGGCCGTCGATTTCACGGGTTTCCTTGCCTTCGGCGAGCAGGGTGCCATAGCCGGTCGGCGAGAAAAACGCCCCGATGCCCGAACCCGCGGCGCGGATGCGCTCCGCCAGGTTGCCTTGTGGCACCACTTCCAGTTCGATCTTGCCGGCACGGTACAGTTCGTCGAACACGTAGGAGTCGGACTGGCGCGGGAAGGAGCAGATTACCTTGCGCACGCTGCCGGCCATCAGCAGAGCGGCCAGGCCGATCTCGCCGTTGCCGGCGTTGTTGCTGATGATGGTCAGGTCGCGGGCACCGGTGGCGATCAGGCCATCAATGAGTTCGGACGGCATCCCGGCGGTGCCGAAGCCACCGACCATGATGGTCGAACCGTCGGTAATCCCTTCCACCGCGCTGGCGATGGACTCAAACGTTTTATTGATCACAGCGAGCTCCTGGTTCTTCCTGGAGTATGAATTGTCGACCTGCCGCGTTGACGCGGTGGGGCCATGCAGCGCGTTGGCGTTGTGTGCTGACTGCCCATAGCGTGCCGCAATAGCGTGAAACAGTAGAGAGGGTGGAGAGGAATTTGTGCGATTACCGAACTGTTGTGCGATTTCTGAGCGGCCCGGCTCCCTGGCATTCACTCCGATGCAAACGACGGCCGCTCGGCGAACCAGGCCACCGCCAGCGCCTTGAACGCCTCGGCCGAAGGCGTCAGCGGATAGCGCTGGTCATGCGCCAGAACGATGCTGTGGGTGGGCAGCTTCTCCTCGGTCGGCCGGCAGACCAGCGCTTGCCCATCGTAGCTGCGGTCACCAAAAGGCCGGGTATAGATCAGCGCCACGCCAAAGCCATTGGCGACGAGGCTACGCTGCAGCTCGAAGGTGCGCACACGGTGCACAACGGCCGGTGACAGGTCGTAGAAGCTGAACAGGTCCAGCACATGCTGCCAACTTTGCGCCTGATCGGTGACCACCAGGGTGTATTGCGCCAATGCCTTGAGGCTGACGCGCGGCTGCCTGGCCAAAGGGTGATCGGCCGCCAGCAGTACCTGAGCGGTCAGCTCACACAGCTGAGTGCAGTGGGTGTTCGGCGGCAAACCCAGGTCGTAGGTGATCGCCAGTTCTATCGCCCCTTCACTGAGCCGCTTGCCCACGAAATCGAAGCTGCCATCGCGCATGTCGACCGTGACCCTTGGGCAGGACTCCTGCATCCGCCGCACGATTTGCGGCAGGCAATAGGGCGCCAGGTCTTCGAAACAGCCGACCACCAGTTCGCCGACGCACTCACCTGCATTGGCATTGATTTCGGCAAAGGTCTGCGCCTCTGCCAGCACGCGACGGGCCTGGACCATGACTGTGCGACCGAAGGGTGTCAGCGATATGCCCAGGCCCCGTTGGCGGATGAAGATCGATTGCCCCAGCACCTCCTCCAGCTCGGTGATGGCGGCCGAGATGGAGGGTTGTGAAACATGCAGTTCCATGGCCGCAGCCGTCAGGTTTCCATGCTTGGCCGCTGCGAGCGCATAGCGCAGTTGGCGCAGTGTGAACTTCATAGGTTTTTCCTTTGTGATGCATCAGCACTTATTATTTTATCCTTTTTTTACATTGTGAAATATTTCTCCTGCGCAGTGCTCACCAAGGACGGCACGCCAGCCAGGCTGGCGTCCCTCTTTGGGCCGGATGCCCTCGAATACTGCAATCAATGTTCTTGTTTGGGAGCGTCACAATGACAATTACAAAGGCTCTGCTGACCACGACACTCTCTCTCGGGTTGCTGGCGTGCGCTGGCGGCAGCCAGGCCGCCAACTGGTGCGAGTCTGGCAAACCGGTCAAATTCGCCGGTTTGAACTGGGAAAGCGGGATGCTGCTCACCGACGTGATGCAGTTCGTGCTGAAAAACGGTTACGGCTGCGATACCGATAGCCTGCCGGGTAACTCCATCTCCATGGAGAACGCCCTGAGCAGCAACGATATCCAGGTGTTCGCCGAAGAATGGGTAGGGCGCAGCGAGGTATGGAACAAGGCTGCGGCTGCCGGCAAGGTCGTCGGCGTCGGCGCCCCGGTGGTAGGCGCGGTCGAGGGCTGGTACGTGCCGCGTTATGTGATCGAAGGCGATGCCAGGCGCAAACTCGAAGCCAAGGCACCCAACCTCAAGCGCATCGCCGACCTGGGGCAATACGCTCAGGTCTTCCAGGACCCGGAAGAACCGGACAAGGGGCGCTTCTACAATTGCCCGGCCGGCTGGACCTGTGAGCTGGACAACAGCGAAATGCTCAAGCAATACGGCCTGGAGAACACCTATACCAACTTCCGCCCGGGCACCGGCCCGGCGCTGGATGCCGCCGTGCTGTCGAGCTACAAGCGTGGTGAGCCGATCCTGTTCTACTACTGGTCACCGACGCCGTTGATGGGCCAGGCCGACCTGGTCAAGCTGGACGAGAAGCCCGGCGTGGACAAATCCGTGACCATCAAGGTGGGGGTGTCCAAGGCCTTCCACGAGCAGGCGCCGGAACTGGTGGCGGTACTGGAAAAGGTCAATCTGCCGATCGACCTGCTGAACCAGAACCTGGCGCGCATGAGCAAAGACCGTATCGAGTCGCCGGAGCTGGCCAGGTTGTTCCTCAAGGAACACCCCGAAGTCTGGCACAGCTGGGTCAGCGAAGACGCAGCCAAGAAGGTCGATGCGGCACTCTGAAAGCGGGGGGCGTCCGGCGCTTGCCGGATAAACCCACGTCGGTCCGCTCCATGCACTTGCTCGAGACAATTCCATGTTTCCCAAAAACTTCACGTTCTCCATTGCCGACTGGGTCAATGGCTGGGTCGATGCGCTGGTAAGCAACTACGGCGATGTGTTCCGGCACGTCTCCGACACCCTGTTGTGGGCCATCGTCAACCTCGAAGGCCTGCTGCGCGCGACCCCTTGGTGGCTGGTGCTGGCCATCGTCGCGGGTATTGCCTGGCACGCCACCCGCAAGGTCGCGGCCACCGCCGTGATCGTCGGCTTGCTGTTCCTGGTCGGTGCGGTAGGCCTCTGGGACAAGCTGATGCAGACCCTGGCGCTGATGCTGGTGGCCACGCTGATCTCGGTGCTGGTGGGCATTCCGCTGGGGATCCTGTCGGCGCGCAACGACCGCCTGCGGGCGGTGTTGATGCCGCTGCTCGACATCATGCAGACCATGCCCAGCTTCGTGTACCTGATCCCGGTGCTGATGCTGTTCGGCCTGGGCAAGGTGCCAGCGATCTTTGCCACCGTCATCTATGCCGCCCCGCCACTGATCCGCTTGACCGATCTGGGGATTCGCCAGGTGGATGGCGAAGTGATGGAGGCAATCAATGCCTTCGGCGCCAATCGCCTGCAGCAGCTGTTCGGCGTGCAACTGCCCCTGGCGTTGCCGAGCATCATGGCAGGTATCAACCAGACCACCATGATGGCCCTGTCGATGGTGGTCATCGCGTCGATGATCGGGGCCCGTGGCCTGGGTGAAGACGTCCTGGTCGGCATTCAGACCCTCAACGTCGGCCGTGGCCTGGAAGCGGGCCTGGCCATTGTGATTCTGGCGGTCGTGATCGACCGTATTACCCAGGCTTATGGCCGGCCACGGCATGGGGTGGGCAAATGAGCGCCAAGCAGATGATGAACAAGATCGAAGTGAAGAACGTCTTCAAGATTTTCGGGGCGCGCGCCGAGGAGGCCCTGGCACTGATCCGCCAGAAGAAGGCCAAGGACCAGGTGCTGGCCGAAACCGGCTGTGTGGTTGGCGTCAACGACCTTTCGTTGTCCATCGGCAGCGGTGAGATCTTCGTGATCATGGGGCTGTCGGGCTCGGGCAAATCAACCCTGGTGCGCCACTTCAACCGCCTGATCGACCCCACCAGTGGCCAGATCCTGGTCGATGGCGAGGACATCCTGCAATACGACCTGCCGGCCCTGCGGGAATTCCGCCGACACAAGATCAGCATGGTGTTCCAGAGCTTCGGCCTGCTGCCGCACCGCAGCGTGCTGGACAACGTCGCCTATGGCCTGAAAGTCCGTGGCGAGAACAAGGCCACGTGCACTGAGCGAGCCCTGAACTGGATCAACACCGTGGGCTTGAAGGGGTATGAAAAATCGTACCCGCACCAGTTGTCGGGCGGGATGCGCCAGCGCGTCGGCCTGGCCCGTGCCTTGGCCGCCGACACTGACATCATCCTCATGGACGAAGCCTTCAGTGCGCTCGACCCGCTGATTCGCGCCGAAATGCAGGACCAGCTGCTGGAGCTGCAGAAGACCCTGCACAAGACCATCGTCTTCATCACTCACGACCTCGATGAAGCGGTGCGTATCGGCAACCGGATTGCCATTCTCAAAGACGGTCGCCTGATCCAGGTCGGCACGCCGAAGGAAATCCTCTATCAGCCTGCGGACGAATACGTCGATCGTTTCGTGCAGCGCCGCGTAGCTTCGCTTTAAGGAATTGCGTGTATGTCGTTTGCCAAAAAAATCATCATCGCCGATGCGCCTGTTCACTGGCAGGACGTGGTGGCCGTGGCGCGGCATGGCGCCAGGCTCGAGCTGGCGCCCTCGGCCTGGGCGCGGATCGACAACGCCCAGGCGATTGTCCAGCGCATCGTTGCCAGCGGTGAACGCGCCTATGGTGTCAACACCGGGCTTGGCGCCTTGTGCAATGTCTCATTGCAAGACGAACAGCTCAGCCAGTTGTCGCGCAATACCCTGCTCAGCCATGCCTGCGGCGTGGGGGCAGCGCTGTCGGATGAACAGACCCGGGCGATCATGTGCGCGGCGGTCATCAATTTCAGCCAGGGCCGTTCCGGCCTGCAACGCAAGGTGGTCGAGGCGCTGCTGACACTGCTCAATCAGCACATTACCCCACAGGTTCCGAAGCAGGGGTCGGTGGGATATCTGACCCACATGGCCCATATCAGCATCAGCTTGCTGGGCGTCGGCCAGGTCAGCTATCGCGGTCAGATCGTACCTGCGCAGCAAGCCTTGGCCGAGGTTGGCCTGGCGCCGGTCAGGCTGGGCGCCAAGGATGGCCTGTGCCTGGTCAACGGCACCCCGTGCATGACCGGCCTGAGCTGCCTGTCTCTGGATGACGCCACGCGGTTGAGCCAATGGGCGGACGTGATCGGTGCAATGAGCTTCGAAGCCCTGCGTGGCCAACTCGATGCGTTCGACGCGCAAGTCATCGCGCTCAAACCGCACCCCGGCATGCAGCGTGTGGGCAGCAACTTGCGCCGCCTGCTTGACGGCAGCGAAGTCATTGCCAGCAGCCATGGCATCCGCACCCAGGATGCCTTGAGCATTCGTTCGATCCCGCAGGTTCATGGCGCCGCCCGCGATCAGTTGGCCCACGCTGCGCGGCAGATTGAAACCGAACTCAATTCCACGACCGATAACCCGATGTTGCTGGGTACGCCCGAGTCCTATCGAGTGGTTTCCCAGGCGAACCCGCACGGCCAGTCGGTGGCCATGGCGGCTGACTTGCTGGCCATCGCGGTAGCCGAGATCGGGGCGATTGCCGAGCGCCGGCTCGACCGCCTGATCAACCCGTTGGTCAGTGGCTTGCCGGCGTTCCTGGTCAGCCAGCCCGGGGTGAATTCGGGCATGATGATTGTCCAGTACGTGGCCGCTTCCCTGTGTGCGGAAAACCGCCAGTTGGCGCAACCGGCTGTCATCGACAACTACGTCACCTCCGGGCTGCAGGAGGATCACTTGAGCATGGGCACCAATGCCGGGTTGAAGCTGCACCGCGCCTTGGAGAACTGCACGCAGATCCTTGCCATCGAGTACCTGTTGGCGGCCCAGGCATTCGAGTTCCTCAAGGAGCAGCGTTTTGGGGCAGGGACGGAGGTTGCCTGGCGCTTGCTGCGCGAGCGGGTGCCGGCCTATGTCCAGGACCGATGGCTGGCCCCGGATATCGTCAGCAGTGCCGCGATCCTGAAGGAGCCAGGGCTGCTGGATGCTGCCTTCCCCGGGTTGCTATGACGTGGGCTGTCATGAGTGTTCCACAGCGTTGCTGAACAGCTTGACGGCCTCCACGACTTGGCGCGCTCCGCTTTGAATGTCCTCGATCACCTGTCCCGCCTGGCCAACCATTTCGACGCCGAGGTCGGCTTTACCAAGACTTTTCTGCATGCCCTGAACAGCGACGAGGGAGAGATCATGGTTTCGCTTTACCACATCCTTGATCTCCGTTGTTGCTTGGGCGGTACGCACTGCCAACTTGCGAACTTCGTCTGCTACCACGGAAAAACCCCTGCCGTGCTCTCCCGCTCGGGCCGCTTCAATCGCTGCATTCAGGGCCAAGAGGTTTGTTTGCTCGGCAACCTCGCGTATGGTTTGAATGATGCGGGTGATGGCTTCGGATTGCCTGTTGACTGCCTGAATCTGCTCCCCGGCTTTGGAAAGCTCATCGGCAATTTCTCGCACCGTGGCGATGGTTTGCCGAACGATAAGTGCGCCCTCGTGAGCGCTGCGGTCGGTGTTGTGGGCGATTTCATAAGCCAGCGCGGCAGCCGCTGATTCAGCGTGTTGGTGGTTGACTTGAGGTGTTATGTCGCGAGCAAATTTGACAATTTTGTACAGCCTGTTCTCGGTATCGAAGACCGGGTTGTAAGTCGCGCTCAGCCAGACGGTATTGCCGTGCCGGTCAACTCGCTGGAAGCGGCCAGAGAAAAACTCACCTGCGTTCAGCCGTTTCCAGAATTGTTGGTATTCAGCCGAGTCCGCTTCCTGCGGCGTGCAAAACAGTCGGTGATGCTTGCCCTGGATATCTTTTACTTCATATTTGAATGTGCGCAGAAAGTTTTGATTGGCTTCAATGAGGTGCCCGTTCAGGTCGAACGAGACAATGGCCATGGCGCGATGGATGGCGTCTATTACACCCCTTTGCTCTTGCTCAATCTTTACCCGGTCTGTTACAACGGTCGCGAGCATCAGGATCTCTTCTACGCCGCCATCTGAGCGGAGAATCGGATTGTAGCTCGCTTCCATCCATACTTTCGTTCCCGCTTTATTACAGAGCGCAAACCGATCGCGAACATACTCACCTCTGCGCAATTTTGTCCAAAGGTCGCTATTTATACCTGTAGGGGTGTCATCCTTCGGGGCGAGCAGGGTGTGATGCTTTCCAATCAGTTCGTCTTGACGGTAATCCAGCGCATGTAGCAAGTTCTGGTTGGCGCTGATGATGGTGCCGTTCGGTGTAAGCGCCATCACCAGGTTGGACAGGTCGATGGCGCGCGTTCTTGCCTCCGTGTACCTTAACGCCGATGAGGCATGTTCAAGTTCGAGCTTTAATCGAGTATTAAACATAAGCTTTCCTAGTGCTGCTTTGATTTTGGGCTCGGTGCTTCTGTGTCATCGATGTCGTGGCTAAGGCCAACTAATACGGGGGAGGGTTTCGATCGCGGGCTTGGCGAAAAAGTACCCTTGAAATAAGTTGACGCCAATGTCTTGCAGTGTCGTCAATTCTTCCAAGGTTTCTACGCCTTCGGCGATGACCTCGATGCCGAGCCCCTTGGATATCGTTACGATTCCATGGGTTATCACTCTTTTGGCTTTGCTGTGCTGAATCCCTCGGATGAGATCCATGTCGATTTTTATGATGTCCGGCTGAAAATCGGCAAGTAAGTTGAGTCCAGAGTAGCCGGCGCCGAAATCATCGATAGCCGTTTTGAAACCCTGCTTCCTGTAAGAGCTCATGATGTTCTTGATATGAGATTTGTCACGGATGCTCTCGCCTTCAGTGACTTCGAAGATGATTCGATCAATCGGGAATCCGAATGTCTCGGCGGCCTCCAGTGTGGTGCGTATGCAGGCGTCTGCTTGATAGACCGCGTTGGGTAAAAAATTGATGCTTAAAAAATTTTGAACGCTGGCTTTTGCGGCTAATTCAACGGCTTTGACTCGGCATGCTTGATCGAAGCGGTATCGATTAGACTCATTGACCTTGTCCAAAATGGATTTGGCACCCGCTCCGTCTGTGCCGCGCACCAGAGATTCATAGCCGAATACAGTGTTGTTGAAGGTATTTACAATCGGTTGAAAGGCCATGGTGAAATCGACATCAAAGCCGCGATTGTCCTTGCAGTTGCGGCAACCGTGGGGCCGCTGAGCCGTGACGGGTATGAGTTCTGTAGACAAGCTGGCACCTCGTGTGGGGCGGTGGTATGGCTCCGTGCCGATGTCCTGGAGGTGCTTGCACGCTCCCTGAGACGAAGTATTGCCCCAATACTTGTACAAGGAAAGCTGTTTGTACAATTATTTTTCGTACGTAAGGCGGTGTATCAGCCAAATCGGGTGACAAAAAAGCCATATCGAGGTCTTTGTGGGCTTCTGTGCCTGAGGCTGTACAACTTTGGGGGCGGTGCGGCGACGCCATTGCACTTACGGGTCCCTCAGCGCGCTTTGGTATTGATAAAACTGATGGGAGCTATATCGCAAGCATCTGTTCCATCAAAGAAAATGGGGCCACGTAACCACATGTTGGAATCTGCCATGAACAAAGTCTCTTTCACCGAACGCATGGTCCATGCCGTCGGCTATGAAATCTTCGCCGTGCTGCTGTGTGCGCCCTTGCTCTCGTGGATCATGGGCAAGTCGCTGGCCACGGCCGGTACCCTGGCGGTCACGCTGTCGCTGATCGCAATGGCCTGGAACATGGTCTACAACGCGCTCGTCGACCGCTTCGTGGCGACGCCTCGCATTCAGTGGAAAGCCCCGGCGCGCCTCGTCCATGGTCTGGGCTTCGAGGCGGGCCTGGTGGTCTGGTGCCTGCCGGTGGCGGCCTGGATGCTGGAGATCTCGCTGCTGCAGGCGTTCATGGTCGAGCTGGGCTTCTTCGTGATCATCTTGCCCTACACCGTGGTGTACAACTGGGCGTTCGACCGGGCCCGGTACTTCATCATGCAGCGCCGAGCCGTGGCCTGAGGTCTCAGAAGTGCTTGCTTGCAGCGGCGGTGAGGCCTAGCCGATCGGGTCCTGGCCGAGCACCTTGCTCAACGCAACCCGGGCATCTTCCAGTTGCACCAGCGAAGCATGCCGGGCGCCGAGGGCGTCACCGTTCTGGATAGCCGTGAGGATCGCCTTGTGCCGCGGCAGGGCCAGTTCGTCGAAGTTGGGGCGCTGGTTGGAGTAGCGCACCGACTCGCGAAGGGCCAGCGAGAGCATGTTGCACAGGTAGGCGAGCAGGTCGTTGTGGGTGGCGTCGGCGATACGCGCGTGGAAGTCCAGGTCCGGCTGCAGGCGCTCTTCGTGGGTGCGTGCGGCTTCCATGCGCTGATAGGCCTCGCTGATCGAGGCGACATCCTCGGCGCTGGCATTGGTCGCGGCCAGTGCGGCGGCGGCAGGTTCGATGACCCAACGCACGCTGGACAGGGTGTTGAAAAACTCTTGCTGCGGCGTAGCCTGCATCAGCCAGTGCAGCACGTCGGGGTCGAGCATGTGCCAGGCGTGGCGCGGGCGCACCAAGGTGCCGACACGGGGGCGGGCTTCGATCAGGCCCTTGGCGGTGAGGGCGCGCATCGCTTCACGGAACACCGGCCGGCTGATCGCATAGGCCTCGCACAGGCTGGCTTCGGCGGGCAGTTTCTGCCCCGGCTGGAGCTGGCCGGATACGATCTGCAGGCCGAGGTCCTGGACCAGGGTGGCGTGCATGCTCTTGCGCGTGGTGGGCTGGCGGTAGTTCATGTGGGGTGCTGGCGGTCCATCGGAGCGGGGTGGGCATCATAGCATCAGTCAAGCTGTACCGGCCCCTGTGGCAGCGGGCAGGCCCGCGAACACCGGCAAAGCCGGTGCCACGCACCGCGCTGCTTGCTTCGCGGGCATGCCCGCTCCCGCACAGTGCCAGTGCAGGCTCAGTGGGAGTGCTTGGGCACAGCAGAGCCTCGGCAGCCCACCAGAAAGTCGAAGTCACAACCTTCATCGGCCTGCATCACATGGTCGATGTACAACTTCGCATAGCCTCCGCTGATCAACGGCTGCGGCACCTGCAGATCTGCCAGGCGGCCGGCCAGTTCCGCCTCGGAAATATCCAGGTGCAGGCGGCCCTCATGACAGTCCAGCTCGATCCAGTCACCTTCGCGTACCGCCGCCAACGGCCCACCCGCCGCAGCTTCAGGCGCCACATGCAGGACCACGGTGCCATACGCCGTGCCGCTCATGCGCGCGTCGGAGATGCGCACCATGTCGGTCACGCCCTGGGCCAGCAGCTTGGCTGGCAAGCCCATGTTGCCGACTTCGGCCATGCCCGGGTAACCCTTCGGGCCGCAATGCTTCATCACCAGCACCGAGCTGGCGTCGACCTCCAGCGCCGGGTCGTTGATGCGCGCCTTGTAGTCTTCGAAGTTCTCGAACACCACCGCACGGCCACGGTGGCGCATCAGTTCGGGGGTTGCCGCCGAGGGCTTGAGCACCGCGCCTTTGGGGGCGAGGTTGCCGCGCAGGATGCAGATGCCGCCGTCGGCCACCAGCGGCTTGTCGATCGGCCGGATGACCGCTTCGTCATACAGCGGTGCGCTCTGGCAGTTGTGCCACAGGCTCTTGCCATTGGCGGTCAGCGCGCTGGGGTGGGGCAGCAGGTTGTGCTCGCCCAGGCGACGGATCACGGCAGGCAGGCCACCGGCATAGTAGAACTCTTCCATCAGGAAGCGCCCGGACGGCTGCAGATCGACCAGGGTCGGCGTGCCGCGGCCGACGCGGGTCCAGTCTTCCAGTTGCAGGTCGACGCCGATGCGCCCGGCGATGGCTTTCAAGTGGATCACCGCATTGGTCGAGCCACCAATGGCGGCGTTGACGCGGATGGCATTCTCGAAGGCTTCGCGGGTAAGAATCTTCGACAGGCGCAGGTCTTCGTTGACCATCTCGACGATGCGCATGCCCGACAGGTGAGCGAGCACGTAACGGCGCGAGTCCACCGCCGGGATCGCCGCATTGTGCGGCAGCGAGGTCCCCAGGGCCTCGGCCATGCAGGCCATGGTCGAAGCGGTGCCCATGGTGTTGCAGGTGCCTGCCGAACGCGACATGCCAGCTTCGGCCGAAAGGAACTCGTTGAGGTCGATCTGCCCGGCTTTGTAGGCCTCGTGCATTTGCCAGACGATGGTGCCGGCGCCGATGTCGCGGCCCTTGTGCTTGCCGTTGAGCATCGGCCCGCCGGTGACCACGATCGCCGGCACGTCGCAGCTGGCGGCGCCCATCAGCAGGGCCGGGGTGGTCTTGTCGCAGCCAGTCAGCAGCACCACGGCGTCTACCGGGTTGCCACGAATGGCTTCTTCCACGTCCATGCTCGCCAGGTTGCGGGTGAGCATCGCGGTGGGGCGCAGGTTGGACTCGCCGCTGGAGAACACCGGGAACTCCACCGGGAAGCCGCCGGCCTCCAGCACGCCTTTCTTCACATGCTCGGCAATCTTGCGAAAGTGCGCGTTGCACGGGGTCAGCTCGGACCAGGTGTTGCAGATGCCGATGATCGGCTTGCCCTGAAACTCATGGTCGGGAATGCCCTGGTTCTTCATCCAGCTGCGGTACATGAAGCCGTTCTTGTCGGCGGTGCCGAACCATTGGGCGGAGCGCAGGGGGCGTTTGCTATCAGACATGACGGACACCTTATTGGTATTACTATTTGTCGTTATGCTTCGACTCTATCGCTAAAAATCATCATTTTGAAGGCTTGTTGATTTAAATAGTAATACTATATGCTCATATCACCGCGCCGGAGGTCTGCCCATGAAACCCCGGCCATGTGCTGTCCCCATTACAAGAACAATCGGAGACCTCGCCATGATCCAGGAGCAGCGGCTCGTCCGCCTGATCACCCTGAAACTCATCCCTTTTCTGGTCCTGCTTTACCTGGTGGCCTACGTCGATCGTTCGGCGGTGGGCTTTGCCAAGCTGCACATGGGTGCCGACATCGGCCTCGGTGATGCGGCCTACGGCCTGGGCGCCGGGCTGTTCTTCATCGGCTATTTTCTGTTCGAAGTCCCCAGCAACCTGCTGCTCGATCGCTTCGGCGCACGGCGCTGGTTTGCCCGCATCCTGCTGACCTGGGGTGCGATCACCGTCGGCATGGCGTTCGTCACCGGGCCCAGCGGCTTCTACGTGATGCGCTTTCTGCTCGGCGCGGCGGAGGCAGGGTTCTTCCCTGGCGTGCTGTACTACATCACCCATTGGTACCCGGTGCGCCATCGCGGCAAGATCCTTGGCTTCTTCATCCTGTCGCAACCGCTGGCGATGCTGATCACCGGGCCACTGTCGGGCGCCTTGCTGGGCCTGGATGGCAACCTGGGCCTGCATGGCTGGCAGTGGCTGTTCGTCTGCATCGGCGCACCCGCCGTGTTGTTGGCCTGGCCGACCCTGCGCCTGCTGCCGGACGGCCCGGACAAGGTGCGCTGGCTGGATGATGCGCAGCGCAGCTGGCTCAAGGAGCAGTTGGCCGAAGACCAGCGTGCGTTCGGCCAGACCCGCCACGGCAACCCGCTGCACGCCCTGAAGGATGGCCGGGTGCTGCTGCTGGCGCTGTTCTACCTGCCAGTGACCTTGAGCATCTATGGCTTGGGCCTGTGGCTGCCGACGCTGATCCACCAGTTCGGTGGCAGTGACCTGGTGACTGGCTTCGTTTCGGCAGTGCCGTACCTGTTCGGCATCATCGGCCTGTTGATCATCCCGCGCAGCTCCGACCGTCTCAACGACCGCTATGGCCACCTGGGCTTGCTGTATGCCTTGGGCGCAACGGGGCTGTTTCTCAGCGCCTGGCTGACCGTGCCGGCGATGCAGCTGGCCGCGTTGTGCCTGGTGGCTTTCGCGCTGTTCTCTTGCACGGCGATTTTCTGGACCTTGCCTGGACGTTTCTTTTCCGGCGCCAGCGCGGCGGCCGGCATCGCCCTGATCAACTCGATCGGCAACCTCGGCGGCTACCTCGGCCCGTTCGGCATCGGCGCGCTCAAGGAACACACCGGCCAGCTGTCCTCGGGCCTGTACTTCCTGGCCGTGATGATGCTGTTCGGGCTGGTGCTGACCGGTGTCGTCTATAACCGCCTCGAGCGCCGCCAGCGCCAGGCATCCGTGAACATTGCAACCGACAAGCGAGCACAAGCATGCGACTGATCCAATTCGAAACTGCCGCCGGCCAGCGCCGGGTCGGCGTGGTGGAAGGCAAGCGCGCCCTGGAAATCAGCGGCGTGAGCAGCACCCGCCAACTGGCGCTGCAGGCCATAGCGGCAGGCCGCGACCTGGTCAGCCAGGTACGAACCGCGGGCCTGGGCGAGGGCCATGACTACCTGGCGCTCCTGGCCGAAGGCCGAGTGCTGCCACCTCTGGACCACGAAGACCCGGCGCACTGCCTGGTCACCGGCACCGGCCTGACTCACCTGGGCAGCGCCGCCACCCGCGACAAGATGCACCAGCAGCAGGCCGAGGGTGCCGTCACCGACAGCATGCGCATGTTCCAGTGGGGCCTTGAAAGCGGGCGGCCGCCCGCAGGCGAGCAGGGCGTGCAACCGGAGTGGTTCTACAAGGGCGATGGCACCATGGTCGTGCGCCCCGGTGCCGACTTGCCGCTGCCGGCCTTTGCCGAAGATGCCGGCGAGGAGCCGGAGCTGGTCGGGCTGTATGTGATCGGCGAGTGCGGCACCCCGTTCCGCCTGGGTTACGCGCTGGGCAACGAGTTGTCCGACCACGTAATGGAGCGGCGCAACTACCTGTACCTGGCGCATTCCAAGTTGCGCGCCTGCAGCTTCGGCCCGGAACTGCGCCTGGGCGCGCTGCCGGCGCACCTGGAAGGCCGCAGCCGCATCTTGCGCGACGGCCGGGAGCTGTGGAGCAAGCCGTTCCTGTCCGGTGAGCAGAACATGTGCCACAGCTTCGAAAACCTGGAGTTCCACCACTTCAAGTACCGCCAGTTCCTGCGCCCGGGCGATGTCCATGTGCATTATTTTGGCACCGCCACGCTGTCGTTCGCCGACGGTATCCAGGCCCGGCCGGGGGACACTTTCGAGGTCAGCCTGGACGCCTTCGGCGAGCCACTGCGCAATGGCATCGTTGCCTCTGAACACGCGGTGCGCCCAGGCCTGGTGAAAAGCCTTTGAGCCTTCAATCGTTGTCACAGGAGTCAAGCATGTCAGGAAGCAACTTCATCGGCGGCGCCCGCAGCGCCGCAGGCAGCGTGCGCCTGCTGAGTTTGGATGCCCGCACGGGCGAGGCCCTGCCGGTCGTCTTCACCCAGGCCACGCCTGACGAGGTGGATGCCGCCGCCTGCGCCGCCGAGCAGGCTTTTGCCGAATACAACGGCTTGGCGCCAGAGCGCCGTGCGCAGTTTCTGGATGCCATTGCCGGGGAGCTGGATGCGCTTGGCGAGGCCTTCATCGACACGGTCTGCCGCGAAACCGCCTTGCCCGCCGCACGCATCCAGGGCGAGCGCAGCCGCACCAGCAACCAGATGCGCCTGTTCGCCCAGGTGCTGCGCCGTGGCGACTACCTGGGCGCCCGCATCGACCGCGCCCAGCCCCAGCGCCAGCCGCTGCCGCGCCCTGACCTGCGCCAGTACCGCACCGGTGTCGGCCCGGTGGCGGTATTCGGCGCCAGCAACTTCCCGCTGGCGTTCTCCACGGCAGGCGGCGATACCGCTGCCGCGCTGGCTGCCGGTTGCCCGGTGGTGGTCAAGGCCCACAGTGGCCACATGGCCACTGCCGAGTATGTCGCCGAGGCGATCCAGCGGGCCGCCGAGGCTACTGGCATGCCAGCCGGGGTGTTCAACATGATCTACGGCGCCGGCGTAGGCGAAGCGCTGGTGCGCCACCCGGCGATCCAGGCGGTGGGCTTCACCGGCTCGCTCAAGGGGGGCCGGGCCTTGTGCGACCTGGCTGCAGCGCGTCCGCAGCCGATCCCGGTGTTTGCCGAGATGAGCAGCATCAACCCGGTGCTGGTACTGCCGGCGGCGTTACAGGCCAGGGGCGAGCAGGTGGCGGCCGAGCTGGCGGCTTCGGTGGTACTGGGTTGCGGGCAGTTCTGCACCAATCCGGGCCTGGTTATCGGCATGGCGGGGCCAGCGTTCTCGGCATTCGTGGCTGCACTGGCTGCACGCATGGCCGATCAGCCAGGGCAGACCATGCTCAATGCTGGCACGCTGCGCAGCTATGCCAGCGGTGTAGCGCGCTTGCACCAGCATCCGGGCGTACGCCACCTGGCTGGGGCCGGGCAGGGCGGTGAACAGGCCCAGGCGCAGCTGTTCCAGGCAGATGTCAGCTTGCTGCTGAGCGGTGATGAGCTGTTGCAGGAAGAGGTCTTCGGCCCGACCACGGTGGTGGTCGAAGTGGCCGACGAAGACGAACTGCGCCGTGCGCTGGGCGCCTTGCATGGCCAGCTGAGGGCCACACTGATTGCCGAACCTCAGGACCTGCAGCGGTACGCAGCACTGGTGCCGTTGCTTGAACGCAAGGCTGGCCGCCTGCTGGTCAACGGTTACCCGACCGGGGTCGAGGTGAGCGATGCGATGGTGCATGGCGGGCCGTATCCGGCCACGTCCGATGCGCGGGGGACCTCGGTGGGGACATTGGCCATTGATCGTTTCTTGCGGCCGGTGTGTTATCAGAACTATCCGGATGGCTTGTTGCCGGCGGCGTTGCAGGATGGCAATCCGCTTGGTTTGTTGCGGTTGGTGGATGGTGTGTACAGCCGCGAGGGGATAAGCCGATAGGTGGTGGTTGCTTCTGGTGTCTGCCTTGAGAGGTTTGGCGCCTGGGAGATCGAGCGCCGCCCGCGCGGCGCATCGCGGGCAAGCCCGCTCCCACATCTGTTTCGGGCCAGTCACTCCTGTGAAGCCAACAGGGACCGCCCTGTTTGTTCCTTCCGATATCGAGGTTGGCGCAACTGCTTTTCACAGATCTTCAGTCATGCACCAAGGCGGATCCTGTTGGCGGGACAGGAGTAACTGGCCCGAAACAGATGTGGGAGCGGGCTTGCCCGCGATGCGCCGCGCGGGCGGCGCTCGATCTCCCAGGCGCCAAACCTCTCAAGGCAGGCACTAGGGCTAAGGACAAACACCAGGGCTAACGACAAACACCAGGGCTAACGACAAACACCAGGGCTGACGACAATCACTGCCTGTGAGAGGATGTCCAACCTCCAAGCCAGGACCCCCGAACGCAGCCTGATGAAGACACCAAAACGAATCGAACCACTGATCGAAGACGGCCTGGTCGACGAAGTACTGCGGCCCTTGATGAGCGGCAAGGAAGCGGCCGTCTACGTGGTGCGCTGCGGTGCCCAGGTGCGCTGCGCCAAGGTCTACAAAGAGGCCAACAAGCGCAGCTTCCGCCAGGCCGCCGAATACCAGGAGGGCCGCAAGGTCCGCAACAGCCGCCAGGCCCGGGCCATGGCCAAGGGCAGCAAGTACGGCCGCAAAGAAGCCGAAGACGCCTGGCAGAACGCCGAGGTGGCGGCGCTGTTCCGCCTGGCCAATGCCGGCGTTCGGGTGCCCAAGCCGTACGACTTCCAGGACGGCGTGCTGCTGATGGAACTGGTCACCGACGCCGACGGCGACGCCGCGCCCCGCTTGAACGACGTGCACCTGGAGGCCGAAGAGGCCCGTGAGCATCATGCCTTCGTCATCCGCCAGATCGTGCTGATGCTCTGCGCCGGGCTGGTGCATGGCGACCTGTCTGAATTCAACGTGCTGCTCGGCCCTGATGGCCCTGTGATCATCGACCTGCCACAGGCGGTGGACGCGGCGGGCAACAACCATGCGTTCAGCATGCTGCAGCGGGACGTGGCGAACATGGCGCATTACTTCGGGCGCTTTGCCCCGGAACTCAAGGCCACCCGCTACGCCGATGAGATGTGGGCGCTGTACGAAGCCGGTGAATTGCGCCCGGACAGCCCGCTGAGCGGGCAGTTCGAGGAAGACGACCATGCCGCCGACGTGGCCGGAGTGATGCGCGAGATCGACGCCACCCTGCGCGATGAAGCCCGCCGCCGTGCGGCGCGGGATGAGGCCGAACATGGGCCGGCCAAGGCTGAAGAGCCGACACCGCCGTGGATGCAGTAAGGGTCTGACCGTTCCTGCGCTGCCAGGCATTTCGCTCTTCCCACCTGCTTGCCGAGGGCCCCAATCAGCGCTGGGAGTCAACCATTGCTGTAGCAGCCTGAGCACGGGCAGCGGATAAAAATTGCAGTTCAAACCGAAGGCGGTACACGTTTGTTGCGCCAAGACGCGCTTCAACACTAGTGCCGCCGTTTCCTCGCCGCACAGGCAAAAATCGGCTGTTGCCATTGACGCAAGGCAGTATCTCGTCATCCGGCCTTTTCACTGGCGCCGGACAGGCATAAGGTATACGCCGTTAAAAATGCCCTGGAGCTGTCATGTCCAACCGTTTCCCGTCCGTTCGTCCCCGTCGCCTGCGCCAGAACGAATCCCTGCGCACGATCTTCCAGGAAACCGAATTCCGCCTGGAAGACCTGATCCTGCCGATCTTCGTCGAAGAAGGCATCGATGACTTCGTGCCAATCACCAGCATGCCGGGTGTCAACCGCATCCCGGAAAAACGCCTGGCCCAGGAAATCGAGCGCTATGCCCGCGCCGGCATCAAGTCGGTGATGACCTTCGGCGTGTCGCACAACCTGGACGCCACCGGCAGCGACACCTGGAACGAAAACGGCCTGGTTGCGCGCATGTCGCGCATCTGCAAGGACACCGTGCCGGAGATGGTGGTGATGTCCGACACCTGCTTCTGCGAATACACCAGCCATGGCCACTGCGGCGTGCTGCACGACCATGGCGTGGACAACGACGCCACCTTGGCCAACCTGGGCAAGCAAGCGGTCATCGCCGCCGCTGCCGGTGCCGACTTCATCGCCCCGTCGGCGGCGATGGATGGCCAGGTGCAGGCCATTCGTAGCGCCCTGGACGGTGCCGGTTTCCACGACACCGCGATCATGGCCTATTCCACCAAATTCGCTTCGTCGCTGTATGGGCCGTTCCGTGAAGCGGGCGGCACCGCGCTCAAGGGCGACCGCAAGAGCTACCAGATGAACCCGATGAACCGCCGCGAGGCGGTGCGTGAGTCGCTGCTCGACGAGCAGGAAGGGGCCGATGTGCTGATGGTCAAGCCGGCCGGCGCCTACCTCGACGTGATCGCCGATATCCGCGCTGCGTCGCGCCTGCCGCTGGCGGCCTACCAGGTAAGCGGCGAATACGCGATGATCAAGTTCGGCGGCCTGGCCGGTGCCATCGACGAAGGCCGGGTGGTGCGTGAAAGCCTCGGTGCGATCAAGCGCGCCGGTGCCGACCTGATCCTGACCTATTTCGCCATGGACCTCGCTCGCGACGGGATCTGACCGTCAGCAAGCGCCGCTTCCGAGCGGCGCTTGCAGTGCGCGCAATGCGCTGGCGCAGGAAAAAAGCAGTAAGCGCTGAATTATTTAGTGTCCCGTTGGATCAGATCCCATAGAGCTATCAGCAACAGGGAAACGGGCATGAAATCTCGCAAGAAAAGTGTCAAGCCGATCGGTTTGAAAGACATCACCATCGTCGACGACGCCAAGATGCGCAAGGCCATCACCGCCGCCGCGCTGGGCAACGCCATGGAATGGTTCGACTTTGGTGTTTACGGCTTCGTCGCCTATGCACTGGGCAAAGTGTTTTTCCCCAATGCCGACCCCAGCGTGCAGATGATCGCGGCACTGGCCACGTTCTCGGTGCCATTTCTGATTCGCCCGCTGGGCGGGCTGTTCTTCGGCGCCCTGGGCGACCGCTTCGGGCGACAGAAGATCCTCGCCGCAACCATCGTGATCATGTCGCTGAGCACCTTTGCCATCGGCTTGATTCCTTCCTATGCCTCGATCGGCATCTGGGCGCCGATCTTGTTGTTGCTGGCGAAGATGGCCCAAGGCTTCTCGGTGGGCGGGGAGTACACCGGGGCATCGATTTTCGTCGCCGAGTACGCCCCGGACCGCAAGCGCGGCTTCCTCGGCAGCTGGCTGGACTTTGGCTCGATTGCCGGCTTTGTCCTCGGGGCGGGGGTGGTCGTGCTGATCTCCACTGTGCTCGGCGAAGAGAAGTTCCTCGAATGGGGCTGGCGTCTGCCGTTCTTCCTGGCCTTGCCGCTGGGCATCATCGGCCTCTACCTGCGCCACGCCCTGGAAGAAACCCCGGCGTTCCAGCAACACGTGGACAAACTCGAGCAGGGTGACCGCGAAGGCCTGGCCTCGGGGCCGAAGGTGTCGTTCAAGGAGGTTGCCACCAAGCACTGGCGCAGTCTGATTACCTGCATCGGCGTCGTGATCGCCACCAACGTCACCTATTACATGCTGCTCACCTACATGCCCAGCTACTTGTCGCACAACTTGCACTACAGCGAAGACCACGGTGTGCTGATCATCATCGCGATCATGGTCGGCATGCTGTTCGTGCAGCCGATCATCGGCCTGCTGAGCGACAAGTATGGCCGTCGCCCGTTCATCGTGGTCGGCAGCGTCGGGCTGTTCGCCCTGGCCATCCCGGCGTTCATGCTGATCAACAGCGGCGCGCTGGGGCTGATCTTCTCCGGCCTGCTGATCATCGCCGTGCTGCTGAACTTCTTCATTGGCGTGATGGCCTCGACCTTGCCGGCGATGTTCCCCACGCACATCCGCTACAGCGCCCTGGCCAGTGCCTTCAACATCTCGGTGCTGATCGCCGGCTTGACCCCGACCCTCGCCGCCTGGTTGGTGGAAACCAGCGGCAACCTGTATATGCCGGCGTACTATCTGATGGTGATCGCCGTGGTCGGCCTGGTCACCGGCGTGACCATGAAGGAAACCGCCAACAAGCCGCTGCGTGGCGCAGCACCTGCGGCGTCGGACATCGAAGAAGCGCGCGAACTGTTGCAGGAGCATCACGACAACATCGAGCAGAAGATCGAAGATATCGACGCGCAGATCGCCGAGCTGGAGGCCAAGCGCCAGGTGCTGGCGCAGCAGCACCCGCGTATCGACTGAGGCTCAGCGCGGCATGTAGCCGCGCTGCCAGGTGCGGGGAATGAAGCGCGACACCAGCGCCAGCAGGCAGGCCAGCGCGGCGCTGCCGGCCATCGCCTGCAGGCCCAGGCGCTGCTGCAACCAGGCACCCAGGGCAGCGCCGAGCAGCATGCCGGCCCAGGGCACCAGCTGCACCCGCCAGCCGTTATGCCGCTCGCCCAGCAGCCAGCGGCCCAGGCCGCGGCCGAAGCGCGACAGTGCGCCGGTGACGTAGGTCAGGCCGATGGGCAGGCCATTCACCTGTTCCACTACCGCATTGATCATGCCCATGGCCAAGGTGGCCGCCAGCAGCGCCGGGAACGTCGCCGCAAACGGCCATGCTGCGGCGCAGGCAAGCAGTGTGGCGACCACCAGCAACACTGGCCAGGCTCGGCGTCGGAAGCCACGGGCCAGCATGACACCCAGCGCGTTGCCGGCCACGAAGCCCAGCACGGCGCCGCTCAGGCGCAGCACCATGGCCTGGTCCGCGTCACTGATGGCCACGGCCAGGCGCGTGGTGTTGCCGCTCATGAACGAGACGAAATCGCCCAATGCCAGCAGGCCGATGGCATCCGTCATGCCGGCCAGCACCGATAACCCGGCCACCAGGCCAAGGCCGACGCGGCCACGCAGGACCTGCAGGCGCAGGCGCCTGGCCGTGCGCGCGGGGAGGGCGTTGGGCAGCATGTGCGGGCTTCAGTGCGGCAATTCGCGGGCGAGGGTGCTCTTGATGGTGCGCTCCACCACATCCACCAGCACCATGGTCTGGTGGTCCACCTCGATATTCAGCAGCTCGCCGGCCTGGTAGCGGGCGAAGGTGGTCTGGCGCAGGGTCTCGGGGATCAGGTTGATGGTCACCACGTTGTCCTCGACATCGGCGACGGTCAGGCTGCAACCGTTGACCCCGATGAAGCCACGCGGGAAAACGTACTTGCCCCACTGCGGTGGCATGCGGAAGGTGATGAAAGCGCCGGTTTCCTTGATCGACAGCTCGACGACCTCGGCGGTGGTGGCAATGTGGCCGGCCATCAGGTGGCCACCCACTTCGGCGTTCATTTTCGCCGAGCGCTCGATATTGACACCCTGGCCAGCCTTGAAGCAGCGCAGGTTGGTGCGTTCGAGCGTGGCGGTCATGGCGTCGAACTTGACCTGGGTGCCGTCGATTTCGGTGACCGACAGGCAGGTACCTTCGACACTGACGCTGGCGCCGATCTTCAGCTCGTCGAGCAGTTCCGGGGTAAGGTCGATGGTGAACTGGTTGTGGCCCGGGTAGGTGGTCACATCAAGCAGAGGGCGGACGGCCTGGACGATGCCGGTGTACATGAAGTTGCTCCTGGGCACAGAGTGGGAAAACATCAGGAAGCTATGCCCGTGGCGCCGCAAATGCAAGCTGCCTGTGCCGGCCTCTTCGCGGGTAGACCCGCTCCCACAGGTATTGCACAAAGCTTGAAGACTGTGGCGATCCTGTGGGAGCGGGTTTACCCGCGAAGAGGCCAGTACAGGCTTCAGACATGCCCGCTGCTGTTCACGATCCTCAGGCACAGCGCTTCATAAGGGTCCAGGTTGACAGTCAGCCGCCCATCCTCGGTCAGGTCGCCTTCGACCGTCTCGTTGATCATGTCCACCACCGGCCCCGGGGTGAAGCCGGTCAATTGCAGCTCCTCGGCAATCACCGCCTGGCCGAAGTTCAACGCGCTGATCTGGATGCCACGCCCGGCCGGCAGCTCATGCACCATCACCAGCAGCCCCGGGCTGCTGACCTCGGGCACCAGCACCTGGCGGCTGGTGGCGATGCCATAGGCCTGACGCACGGCCAGCAGTTTCTTCACCTGGCTGGCGAACGACGCGGGGTCGTCCAGCTGGCTGTCGAGGCTGCCATACAGCGAGCGTGCGCGCGGCATGCCGCGCACCGATGTCTCTGCCTGCGGGGCGAGCCCGGCCAGGTCGTAGCCGCCACGGTGGATCCAGCGGGTATCGCCGTCGGCCATGCGCTCGGCCACCGCCTCGGCCGGCAGCGGCAGGGCGCCGACCATGTCCCAGCCGGACAGCGCGACCACGCCCGGTTGCATGGCGTTGTACATCACCAGCAGCAGGTGCACCTTCTGGATCAGTGCGATGTCCGCCGGGCTGATCTGGTCGAGGTCGCGCATGCCCAATGCTGCAGTGATCAGGCTGGCGGTGGTGCAGGCGATGCCGTTGGTGACGAATCGCAGGTTGTACGGTGCATGCTCACCGGACAGGCGTTCGTAGAGTTCCTCGCGGATGTGCTCGCGCAGGATGCTGCCAGGCAGCGTCTGGCCCTTGTACAGGTACATGTCGTGGGCATGCAGGGTCCAGAAGTGCACCAGCTCGACGGTCAGTTCGTCGTGGTTCTGCAAGGCGTGGATCAGCGACGCCGGATCGATGCCGAAGGCGTGCATTTCCTTGAGCATCAGGCGCAGGAATTCGGTGTCGCCGGTCAGCAAGGCGTGCTGGTAGGCCGGGCGGGTGATGAAGTCGTAGGACAGGTCGGCACCGCCCTTGGACATCTGCGCGATGTCGTCCAGGGTCAGGTTGAGCTCCTGGAAGCTGAAACCGCCGGCCTTGCGGATCATGCCGCCGATCAGCTGGTTGCCGACGATCGACAACGGGTGGCTCTCGGACCAGGCACTGCCGCTGGGGCGGGTTTCCACGCCGAGAAAGCCGTTGGCATCCAGGCGCAGGCCGCGGGCACCCAGGCAGTCCAGCGCGTGCAGGGCGTCGCCGATGATCATCTGCTGGGCGGCGAAGCTGGGGTCGAGCCAGTTCAGGGATGGCTGGCCTTCCTTGAAGTAATGTAGGTACACCCAGCGCCGGGTCTTGCCGTCGACCCCGGTGATGGGCGCGGTGGCGCTCCAGTCGGTTTCCTTGACACCGGGTTCGAAGAAGATCACCCGCTGCAGCTGACCGACGATGTAGTGGCGCGCCTTGAGCTCGTCGCACACCGCCGGCGACAGGTTCACGGCATCGCGGCCCTCAGGCACCTCGGGCAGCAGCGGCCAGTCCTCCTCACGGATCTCGACCATGTGGTAGAGCCCGGGGTAGGCACCGTGGGCCAGCTCGGCCAGGCGAAAGTCCGCGCCCTTGCCGGTGTGCGAGGGGATCAGGTCGTCGATGGTCACGGCATTGTGCGCGGCGGCCAGGCGGCTCATCTGCACCAGCTCCTGCTCGGTGCCGTAGAGCGGGTCGATGTCAAAGCTGATGCGGTCGAAGTTACCGTCGATGCTCGGGGTGAAGTCACGCCCGCGCACCCCGCCAGACTGCTTGATCGGGCCGGTGTGGATGCCTTGCACGCCGATCTCCGACAGGCGTTTCCACAGCGCTTCATGGCCGAGGGCGGCGAGCACCGAGCAGCCTTCGGGGGCGATGATCGCGTCGGGGTAGACGGTCAGCCATACCGAGGCGATTTCCGTGGCGCGGCGTGGCTGGGCTTCGGCGTAGGGGTTCTGCCACAGGCGTGACTGGCCGGAGTACAGGCGGGCCCGCTCCTGCGAGGCCTTGAGCATCGAGCGGTCTTCGAGCCATTGGAGGTATGACGGGTCGGGCTGGGTCATTTCGCGTCCTCTTTGCGTGGCGGCACCGGCCAAGGTTATGACGGCATCGTGGGCGGATCGTTCGGCTTGAGGCCGGTCATTGCTGCGCCACGGCCCACAGTTGTTGACGAAACCATTGTCGCAGCGGGTCGGCATGGGTCCGTTCATGCCAGATTTGCATGAGTTCGATCTTCGGCACGTTCAGGGGCAAAGGGTGCAGGCACAGGTCCGGTTCCCGCTTGGCGGCCTCTTCGGCGACCGAGCGCAGGCAGGTGAGCAGCAGGTCGGTGCCCGGTATCAGTCGCGTTGGGGCGATGAAACTGGACAAGCCAGCTACGATTCGCCGGCTGCGCCCGGCCGCTCGCAGGGCACGGTCCACCAGGCCGTCAAGGTCGCCGGTGAGGGTCGTCAACAGGTGATCGCAGGCCAGAAACGCCTCAAGATCGAGCCCTGCATGCAGGCGCGGGTTGTTGCGCGACGCCAGCACCACGAAGTCCTCACTGAGCAGGCGTTGCTGATGGAAGGTATCTGGCAGGTCGGTGAAGAAGCCCGCGATGGCCAGGTCGCAGGTGCCTTTTTCCAGCGCCTCGCGCGGCAACTGGCCAGCGGTGTTGTGGGTGATCAGCACCAGGTTCGGCGCCTGGCGGCGCAGGATCGGCAGCAACCTTGGCAGCAGGGTCTGTTCCATGAAGTCGGTGCTGTACAGGTGCAGGCGCGCCGGGCGGGCGAGAAAGTCCTGGCCGTCACACCGTTCATAGAACGCGGCCAGGCTTTCGACCAACCGCTGTACTTCGGGGGCCAGCTCATGCGCCCGCGGGGTGGCGGCGAGGCCACGGGGGGCACGCACGAACAGCGGGTCGCCAAACTGGTGCCGCAGCTTGTTCAGCTTATGGCTGAGCGCCGGTTGGCTCAGGGCCATGCGCGACGCGGCGAGGGTGGCGTTGCGTTCCTGGTAGAGCACGTGGAACAGGTACAGCAGGTTGAGGTCCTTGCTGGCGATATTCATTTTATGGATCACAGAAATAAGAGCTTTCGAATTATCGAATTTTAGCGGCCTGATTACGATGGGCCCAGTTCCCATATCTATTCAGGTGAAACCGATGAACAAGCTCAATACCCTGGCGCTGGCAATGACCGGTGCTCTGCTCGCCAGTACTGGCTATGCCGCACCCAAGGGCGAGATCGTGGTGCTGTTATCCAGTGAACACCAGTTGCCGTTGCAAGACGGCAAGCAGTACCCCACCGGTTATTACCTGAACGAGTTCGGCGTACCTGCCGACCAATTGCTCAAGGCCGGTTACAAACTGGTGCTGGTGACCCCCAAAGGCAATGCGCCAAGCGTCGATGTGCGCTCGGTCGATCCGCAGTACTTTGCTGGCGATGCAACGGAAATGCGGCGCATCGAGCAAGTCGTGAAGGGCCTGCCAGGCATCGACGACACCTTGTCAGTGAAGGAACTGCTGGCAGGCGGGCTGGAGCGCTATGCCGGTCTGTTCATCCCCGGTGGCCATGCGCCGTTGATTGACCTGGCCAACGACCCCGACGTAGGCACCTTGCTGCGCCATTTCCACGCGGCTGGCAAACCGACCGCAGCCATCTGCCACGGGCCTATCGCCTTGTTGGCCGCGCAACAGGACCCGGCCAGCTACCAGGCTGCCTTGGCACGTGGCGATCAGCCTGCGGCCCGTGACTGGGTGTATCAGGGGTATCGGATGACGATTTTCTCTGACCCTGAGGAGCAGGTTTTCGAGCGCTCGCTCGCGCCGCAGCGTTTGCAGTTCTATCCGGCCAAGGCCATGGCCGGGGCGGGTGGTGCCATGAGCTATGCCCAGGCCTGGCAGCCGCATGTTCAGGTTGATCGAGAACTGATCACCGGTCAGAACCCGTTCTCTGATAAAGCACTGGCCAAGGTGCTTCTGGAGAAGCTGGCTGAGCGTGAGCAGAGGCAGTGACTGCCCACAAGCCAGCGCCCCGGCCTTGAATGCTAGAAACTGTACTTGGCCGTCATCATCAGGTTTCGCGGCGCGCCCCAGGTGTCGCCGGCGTAGTCCACCGAACTGGCAACGGCCGAGTAGTACTTGCGGTCGAACACATTGTTGGCATTGAGCTGCAGGTCGAGGTGCTGGTTGACCCGGTAGCCCGCCATCAGGTCGGTGACGGCATAGGCGCCCTGGACCAGCCGGTACTCGCTGCCATCGGCCACGGTGAAATCGTTGTAGATACGGCTCTGCCACGAGATGTTGCCACCCACGCGCAGTTTCTCCAGCGGGCCCTGGAAGTGGTATACGGTGTTCAGCTTGAACATGTGCTCCGGGGTATCGGTGTCGAAACGCTGGTTGACGTTGGCAGGGTTGGCCGCGTCCTTGATGGTGTGCGCCCGCGCATAGGTATAGCCCGCGCCGATCTGCCAGTCAGGCGTCAGCGCCCCTTGCAGCTCCATGTCGATACCCTGGCTGCGGACCTCGCCCGAGGCCTCGTAGCAGGAGGTTTGCGGGCAGTTCGCGACGTATACCTGGGTGGCACGGTTCTCCTGGTCGATGCGGAACAGCGCGACGCTGGCATTGAGCGCGCCGCCGAAGTATTCGCCCTTGATGCCGACCTCGTAGTTCCTGCCTACGATCGGTTTTACCGGGGTACCGGAAGTGTCCTTCGAGCTTTGCGGGGTGAAGATGTCGCTGTAGCTGACATACACCGAGTGATGGTCGTCGAGGTCGTAGATCAGGCCTGCATACTTGGTGACGTTGCGGGTGACCTTGTAGTCGCCGTCGCCATCGCGGTTGTCGTAGTCGTACCAGTCCAGGCGCCCGCCGAGGATCAGCTTGAGCGGGTCGGCCAGGTTCAGGCGGGTGGTGATGTACACGCCGTCCTGGGTGGTCACTTCGCGCTGGTTTCCGGTGTGCACGAAGTTTGGCTTGCTGCCGTTGAGTGGCCATTTGGTGTCGTACGGGCTGTAGTTGCGGGTGTCCATGTCGTAGATGCGCTTGCTGGCGCCGACCACCAGTTCATGGCTGCGGTCAAGCAGTTCGAACGGGCCGCTGACGAAGCCGTCCAGGCCTGCCTGGTTTTCCTGGTGCCTGGACTGGTAGACCGTGCGCGCAATCGGCGCCTGCAGCCCGCCCCAGCGCGACTGGTAGGACCCGGTGAAGGTAGCTTGCTGCTGCGCATAATTGGCATTGACCTGCAGCTTCCAGTCGTTGGCCAGTAAGTGGCGCAGTTCGGCGAACAGGGTATCGATCTGCTGGTCCTTGTTCTCCCAGTCGCTGCCGGGGTTGTAGGAACGTGAGAAGTCCAGGTGGTGACCATCGACCGCAGTGGGCATGGCGCCCCAGAAATTATTGGTCTTGTCCGTCTGGTGCGAGAAACCAAGCATCAGGCTGGTGTCATCGGACAGGTCTGCCTCGGTCACCGCATAGAACAGGCCGTGGTCTTCTTCGACATCATCGATGTAGCTGTTGGCGTCACGGTAGGACGCCACCACGCGCCCGCGCAGGGTACCGCTGTCATTGAGCGGGCTGGAGGCATCGACCTCGCCGCGGTAGTCGTCCCAGCTGCCGGCGGCGCCGGTCAGGGTGACCTTCTGCTCGGCCAGCGGGCGCTTGCGCACCAGGTTGACCGCCGCCGACGGGTTGCCAGCACCGGTGACCAGGCCGGTGGCGCCGCGCACCACCTCGACCCGGTCGAACATTGCCAGGTTCGGCTGGGCCCCGACGACCCAGCCGGTATAGCCACTGGGGATGCCGTCGTACATCAGGTTATCGATGTTGAAACCGCGTGCCGAGTAGCTCTGCCGGCCCGGGCCGCTGGAGTAGTCGAGGAACAGGCCAGGCGTGGCCTTGACCACATCGTTGATGCTGGTCATGGCCTGGTCGTCCATGCGCTGGCGGGTGATCACGGTTACTGCCTGGGGCGTTTCGCGCATGCTCAGCGGCAGCTTGGTGGCGGTAGACATGGAGCCGGTCGTGTAGGAGCCCGAGCCCTCGGTGGTGCTGCCTAGCCTGTCCGAGCTGATTTCAGTCGCGCCCAGCTCCAGCGTGGTCGGAGCGTCTTCGGCCAGGGTGGGCGTGGCCGTGGCCATGCATACGGCCATGGCGAGCAGGTTGCGGGCGGCGAGGGGGCGCGTGTGCGCGAGGGGTGAAAGCATGACGGATGGGCTCCTGGCGTATGGCTAACGTAACTAATTATGAGAATGATTAGCAGTCAGTTTGTCAGGATGTGTCGCACCTTGGGAAGGTGGTATGCCAGATCCATTACAAAATTTTCACAAATCACCCGCTGCGGGTGATCTTCTTGCCACGCTGGCCGGCCACTTCGATTGCCTGCCCGTCGCGCTGCTTGCCTTGTCGTGCCAGGCCTTCCAGCTGCGGAATCAGCATGCCTTCCGGCAGGTGCCGCCAGAACCGACCCGGCATGTGCAGGCGCAGCGCGTCAGGGTTGAGCCGGGCAGGATTGAAAGTATGCCGGTAATAGGTACGCCACAGTTCAGCGCCGGGGTCGTCGGCATTGTGCGCCCATTGCCGCCAATCGTCCGGGCAGCGGCGTCGATAATCGAATACCTGACCATCGAAGCGAATGCCATCCTGCTGGGTTGCGATCAGCCAGCGCTGGCGCCCGAGGCGGTCAGCGAAGTGCGCGCTGGCGCTTTCCAGGATGTCGTGAGCGGGTTCGTGGTAGGCCACCAGGTCCAGCTGCAACCGCTCGGCCAGCATCTGGGGCAGTGGCACGAAACGCACGAATGCGTGGAGGTGGTGCGCCTCGCGGCTGACCTGCTTGATGCGCCGCTGCAACTCACTGCCCAGGCGGTCACCCGCCAGCATTGCGGTACGGTCGCCATGGGCCACGCGCCAGAGCACCTCGTACAACAGGTTCCAGCGTTGTTCGCCGCGGTAGCGGGCAGCCTGCTCGAGTTGCGTCAGCAATGCGGCCGGCACCTTGGCACGAAATGGGCCGGGGCCTTCGGGCAGGGGAGTGGGCTGCGCCAGCAGGTCCTGGATCGGGCCTTGTGCCCAAGTCACGTCGGCGGGGTCGATGCCATGCCCCAGCAGGGTACGCGCCTGGTTGCGCCACGTGGCGAACAGGTCATCGCAATCGAGCGCAATCACCCCCACAACCCCATCTGCTGCGGCGCCTGGGGTTCGCGCAGGCGTGCCCTGAGCAAGCCACTGCGCAGCTCGCCATCGGCGGGGCGGTAATCGCTGGTGACGATGAACGGCCGCGCCTTGTCCAGCACGCAGCGCAGCTGGATCAGGTCGTCGTAGCGCACGCGCCGCTCGCGACGCAGCGCCACCAGCCGTTGCACGCTGCGCAGGCCGATGCCGGGAATGCGCGCCAGCAGCGCAGGCTCGGCACGGTTCACATCCAGCGGGAACAGCTCGCGGTTGGCCAGCGCCCAGGCCAGCTTGGGGTCGATGTCCAGCGCCAGGTTGCCAGCCTGGCCGAGCAGCTCACCGGCTTTGTAACCGTAGCCGCGCAGCAGGAAGTCGGCCTGGTACAGGCGGTGTTCGCGCAGCAGTGGCGGGGCGGCCAGCGGCACACTGCCAGGGCTGTCGGGGATCGGGCTGAAGGCCGAGTAGTACACGCGCTTGAGGCCGTAGCCCTGATACAGCGATTCGGCGTTGCGCAACAGGGTGCTGTCGTCGGTGGCGTCGGCGCCGACGATGACCTGGGTGCTCTGCCCGGCCGGGGTGAAGCGGGGTGCCTTCGGTTCACCGGCCACGGCCTGCTGGCCCTGATGGATCACGCCCATGGCCTGGCGTATGGTATGTGCCTGCTTTTCCGGGGCCAGGCGCTTGAGGCTGGCGTCGGTAGGCAGTTCAATGTTGACGCTGAGGCGGTCGGCCAGGCGCCCGGCTTCTTCGATCAGCAGCGGGTCGGCGTCGGGGATGGTCTTCAGGTGAATGTAGCCACGGAAGTGGTGTTCCTCGCGCAGCAGGCGCGCCACACGGATCAGCTGTTCCATGGTGTAGTCGGCCGAGCGGATGATGCCCGAGCTGAGGAACAGGCCGCTGATGCAGTTGCGCCGGTAGAAATCCAGGGTCAGGCGCACCACTTCCTCGGGGCTGAAGCGCGCCCGCGGGACGTTGCTGGAGCGGCGGTTGACGCAATACTGGCAGTCATACAGGCAGAAGTTGGTCAGCAGCACCTTGAGCAGCGATACGCAGCGGCCATCGGGGGTGTAGCTGTGGCAGATACCCATGCCATCGGTCGCGCCCATGCCGACGCTGCCCCGCGAGCTGCGTTTCGGCGCGCCGCTGCTGGCGCATGAGGCATCGTACTTGGCGGCATCGGCGAGAATGCCGAGTTTGGCAATGAGTTGCATGGGGATGTCTCGAAATACTGAATATTCATACAGTATTTCGAGACCGGTACATTTGCAAGGGCCAGCGCCGGCTTCAGGGCTTGCTGAGCATGTAGAACAAGTTGGGCTCGCTGACGACGTAGAGGTTGCCGGCGCTGTCCATGGTCATGCCTTCGGGCTGCGGCGCGTCACGGTGCAGCCCGCCAAGCCAGGCACGCAGTGAACGGATACTGACGAAGCGGCCATCTCCATCGAGCTCGGTGATGTTCTTCGACTGGTCGCTGAGTACCAGCAGGTGGCCGGTACGTGGGTCGTAGTAGCCATCGGACAGGTCGGTGGCGAACACGCTGCGCTTGACCCAGTCGCGGCGGTCACTGACTGTCAGTTGCAAGGGCCCGCCGCTGAGTGCGCCGAGCATGCCGGTGACTGTGAACAGCTGTCGTGGGTCGCGCTCCTTGATGGCGAAGAGGCGGTCATGCTGGCGGTCGTAGGTCACCCCCTCGAAGCCCTTGTTGCGCAGGGTCGGGTTGATGTCGAGGGTGATCCACTGAGCCTCGCTGGCGTGGATCGGCTGCGGGTGGTCGGGCAGGGTGATCACGTCCAGGCGTTGCTTCTGCTCGTCGCTGATGGCCAGGCGGCCATTGCCCAGGTAGGCCAGGCCTTCGGTGTCTTCGAAGTCCACCAGGGGATAGCGCGCCACGATGACGCCGGTCTTGCTCAACTCCAGCAATTCCGTGGGCACACCATTGGTGATCGCCAGTAGCCGGTCGCGGTCGTAGTCGAAGGTGAGGCCGGACAGGTTGGTCAGGTTCGGGTCCACCACTTTGGCGTCGATCGTGACCTTGAAGTCCGGCAGCCAGACGTTCTTGCCGGGTGCGGTGTCGCCCGTCAAGCGGTTGCTCAGGTGCGCGTAGAGTTGCAGAGGCCAGAACGAGCGGGCGGCCTCGATGCCCACCAGTGCCATGGCCACCAAGACGCCGACCGCGCCGATCTGGCCCCAGCGGTTCAAACGTCGCCACACATGCCGGCGCGGTGCTGTCAGGGTTTGAGTCGTCATTGTCCGGCCCCCTGTGCTGCTGTTTGCAGGTGTGCGGGCGTGTTGGCCCAGGCGAAGTGGTAGACCTGTTCAGGTACGTTTGGCTGGCATTGGCCGTTGTCGGCATCGGCACCGACCACGTACCACTCGGCGCGCGAGGTGTCGCCCAACCGTTGAGCCTTGTCAGCGTTGAAGCAGCGGCCCAGTTCGGTTTGCGGAACCAGGGCGAAGGCCGTGGGGTTCTGGCGTAACCAATACACCGCGGTTTCCGGCTTGGACTGGTTGGCGAAACCGAAATGAACCAGGGGTTGCCGGGCGAACAGCCAATGCCCTTCACGCCAGTTGACCAGCACCAGTTCGGCGCCACCGGTGGCGCGGGCGGCGTCGGCCATCAAGGTTTCGTGCGGGTTGCGGCCCTCCTTGAGCGGCTCGACGAAGCCGCGGGCGAACCACAGGCAGAACCACGCCAGGGCAATGGCCGTGAACGCCTTGCGCCAGCCGGGGCGGCGCTGCAACCAGCGCTTGAGCAGCCACGGCACCAGCGGGGCGATGGCCAGTACCAGGCCGGGCAGGGCCGGGAAGATGTAGAGCTTGCGCTTGCCGCTGCTCAGGCTGAAGAACAGCAGCACCAGGGCCACCCAGCCGAGCAGCAGCAGGAAGCGCCCATCACGTTTTTGCAGCTGCCTGCGCCAGGCCGGGACCAGCCACGGCAAGGCCAGGATCAGGGGCAGCCAGTATTGCGGGATGACCTTGACGAAGAAGTACCAGAACGGCTCGCGATGGTCCCAGGCATTGGCGTAACGGTTAGCGGTCTGGCGCAGGAGAATCTCCTTCAGGTAGGCCAGTTCCGCGGCACCGCCGCCGTGGGCGATCGATATCAGCAGCGGTAGCAGCCACACCGCGCAGCCTGCCAGCAGCCAGACGAAACCCAGGCTCCAGCGCCAACCCTGGCCGGGATACGCCACCACGCCGCGCCAGCCTTTGCGCACGGCCCAGGCATAAGGCAGCAGCATCAGTGCGGGTACGAACCCCACGCCCTTGCTGATGATGCCCAGGCCCATGGCCGCACAGGCCATGTAGAACCAGCCCCAGGCAGGCCCGAGCAACAGATGGCGGACCATGCCGTACAGGCCCAGCGCCACCCACAGGCACAGGTAGCTGTCGATCTGCCCGGTGCGCAGGATGCTGTAGCTCTGGTAGGTCGCCAGGAACAGCAGCGCGGCGATCACGCCGATGCGCCGGGTCCACAGGCGTCTGCCCAGGTCATGCAGCACCAGGGTGATGGTCACCGCGGACATCAGCCCTGGCAGGTAGAGGGCGACCTTGGGCGAGCCGGTCAGGTAACTGAACAGGGCTACCGTCCACATGAACAACGGGGGTTTGTCGCCATAGATTTCCGCAGCGCGGTGAGGGATGAACCAGTTGCCGCTCTGGAGCATTTCCAGGGCGACGCCGAGGAAGCGCTCTTCATCGACGTTCATCGGCTGGCGCCAGCCAATACCGGCACCGACCAGCAGCACGGCGAGTACAACCAGGGCCAGGCGTTCGGCCCCCAGTGTCTGGAACCTTGGCAAGGGCTATTCCTTCCGCTCTTTGTGGCGGGCAATCAACTGCAGGTTGCGCAGGTAGACCACCAGGCCGAACGACTGGCCGATGATGAATACCGGGTCCTCGCGGTAGATGGCGTAGACCAGCAGCAGGGCGCTGCCGAGCATGCTCAGGTACCAGAAGCCCACCGGGATCACGCTGCGTTTCTTGAATTCGCTGTACAGCCACTGCAGCACGAAGCGGCCGGTGAACACGACCTGGCCGGCGAAGCCGACGATCAGCCAGAGGGTTTCGCGGGTCATCCTTCGAGCTCCTGGGGTTGGCTGTCGAGGCGTGTGCGGCGGATCAGCCACCAGACCCCGACCAGGTCGAGAATGCCGACCAGGGCGCGGTCCAGGTTGCCGTACTTGGACACGCCGGCATGGCGCGGGCGATGGTGCACCGGGTGCACCAGCATGCGGCCCTTGTGGCGCAGGATCAGCGCCGGGATGTAGCGGTGCATGTGGTCGAAATAGGGCAGGCGCAGGAAGGCTTCGCGGTCGATCAGTTTCAGGCCGCAGCCGGTGTCTGGCGTGGCGTCCTTGAGCAGGCGGCTGCGCAGGCCGTTGGCGAAGCGCGAGGCCCAGCGCTTGCTGGCGGTATCGCGGCGGTTGACGCGGTGCCCGGCGACCAGCTGGATGCCGCCGCCGAGGTCTTGGTTGCCGCGCACCAGGGCGAGCATGCCGGGGATGTCGGCCGGGTCGTTCTGCCCGTCGCCGTCCAGGGTGGCCAGCCAGCGGCCGCGGGCAGCCTGGGCGGCGTGCCAGATCGAGGTGCTCTGGCCCAGCGAGCGGTCGTGGCGCAGGATGCGCAACTGGGGAAAGCCTTGCTGCTTGAGCTGCTTCAGCCTGTTGAGCGTCTGGTCAGTGCTGCCGTCGTCGACCACCAGCACTTCATAGTTTTCGGCGGCCAGCGCCGTGCGGATTTCCGCCAGCAGCGCCGGCAGGTTGTCGACCTCATTCTTGGCGGGGATCAGTACCGAGAGGTCAAGAGGATCAGTCATCGAGGCTACCTGTGTGCTTGCATGGATTGCGTGGTCAAACCCGGTAGAAGTCCCGGTACCACCCAACGAAAGCGGCAACGCCGTGCTCCAGTGGGGTGCTCGGCGAAAAATCGATCCAGCGCGTCAGTGAGTCCACATCCGCCCAGGTCTCCAGCACGTCACCGGCCTGCAACGGCAGGTATTCGCGCCGGGCCTTGATGCCCAGTGCGTCCTCCAGGCACTCGACGAACGCCAGCAGACGTACCGGCTGGCCACGGCCGATGTTGAACAGTTGGCAGGGCGGTTGCCCGGCATCAGGCTGAGGCGGTTTCTGGCGCAGGCGCAGGATGCTTTCGACGATGTCGTCGATGTAGGTGAAGTCGCGCGCCATCTGGCCATGGTTGTAGATCTCGATCGGCTGGCCTTGGAGCATCGCCCGGGTGAACTTGAACAGCGCCATGTCGGGGCGGCCCCACGGGCCATAGACGGTGAAAAAGCGCAGGCCGGTGATCGGCAGCTGGTACAGGTGCGCATAACTGTGGGCCATCAGCTCATTGGCGCGCTTGCTCGCGGCATACAGCGAAACCGGCTGCTCGACCGGGTCTTCGACGCTGAACGGCTGTTTGGTGTTGGCGCCATACACCGAACTGCTGGAGGCATAGATCAGGTGGCGCGGCGGGTGCTGGCGGCAGGCTTCGAGCAGGTTGAGAAAACCGGTCAGGTTGGATTGCCCATACACCGCCGGGTTGTCCAGTGAGTAGCGCACGCCCGCCTGCGCCGCCAGGTGGATCACTTCGCTGAATGGCTGCCCGGCGAACAGCTGCTGCATGTCGGCGGCGTTGGCGATGTCGACCGTCTGGAAGCGGAAACTGGAATAGGCGAGCAGCTGTTGCAGGCGCGCCAGCTTGAGCTCGACGCTGTAGTAGGCGTTGAGGTTATCGATGCCCACCACGTCGATGCCGGCTTCGCACAGGCGGCGAGCCAGGTGGAAACCAATGAATCCAGCGGCGCCGGTGATCAGTACGGGCATGCTTGTTTCACCTGGCCACGGCCAATAGCGTAATACGTGAGGCCGGCGGCGGCCATGTGCTCGGGTTCGAACAGGTTGCGGCCGTCGAACACCACGCGGTCAGCCAGTTGCTGCGGGACCTTGTCCAGGTTCAATACCCGGTAATCCTGCCACTCGGTGACGATCACCAGGGCATCGGCCCCCAGCAGGGCGTCGTCCTTGCACGGCACCAGTTTCAGGTCGGGGCGAGCGCCGTAGAGCCGCTGGATCTCTTCCATGGCTTGTGGGTCGTGGGCTTGCACGCGGGCGCCGGCGGCCCACAGGGCTTCGAGCAGCACCAGGCTGGAGGCTTCGCGGATGTCATCGGTGTTGGGTTTGAACGATAGCCCCCACATGGCGAAGACCTTGCCGTGCAGGCCGTCGGGGTAGTGGCGCTGGATCTTGCTGAACAGTCGGCTCTTCTGTCGCTGGTTGACGGCCTCCACTGCGCCGAGCAACAGCGGGTCGAAGCCCTCGGCCTCGGCAGTCCTGCGCAGCGCCTGCAGGTCCTTGGGGAAGCACGAGCCGCCGAAGCCGCAGCCGGGGTAGATGAAATCGTAGCCGATGCGCGGGTCCGAGCCGATACCGCGGCGGACCATTTCGATGTCGGCACCCAGGTGCTCGGCCAGGTTGGCCATTTCATTGATGAAGGAAATCTTGGTCGCCAGCATGCAGTTGGCAGCGTACTTGGTCAGCTCGGCGCTGCGCGCGTCCATGAGCATGATTTTCTCGCGGTTGCGGCTGAATGGCTGATACAGCTCGCGCAGCAACTCGACCTCGGCCGGTTCGGCGCCGCCGATGATGATGCGGTCCGGGCGCATGCAATCATCCACCGCCGAGCCCTCCTTGAGAAACTCGGGGTTGCTGATCACCTGGTAGCGTTCAGCGTCGGCCACCGCCTGGCTGATCCGCGCCTTGATACGGTCTACCGTGCCGACCGGCGAGGTGGACTTGTTGACGATCACCTTGGGGCCGTCGGCATGTTCGAGAATGCTGTCGATGACGCTGAACACATGGCGCATGTCGGCGCTGCCATCGGCCTGGGGCGGGGTACCGACGGCAATGAACTGCAACCTGGCGTACTGCGCCGCTTCAGCGGCATCGGTGGTGAAGCGCAGGCGGCCGCAGGCCAGGTTCTTCTCCAGCAGAGGCGCAAGGCCGGGCTCGAAGATCGGGCAATGTCCCTCGCTGAGCGCCGCCACCCGCTCGGCGTTGATATCCATGCATAGTACCGAGTGCCCCACCTGGGCCAGGCATACCGCCTGGGTGAGGCCGACATAGCCGGTACCGAAAACCGTAACCTTCATTCAACAGCTCCATGGTTTGTATCTGGACTGGCAGAACCAACGCTTCAGGAGATGTCGGGGGGATCCCGTCATATCCTTGGCTAGAAAGCTGAAAAAAAATGTCACATTGTTGTTTAGGAATTGTTACTTGAACGGAGGCCCGCAGGTGCTCAACCAGTTGCGGGCTTTTGCTTCTAGACTTATTTGGCGGCTCTCCAGCGATTGGGTTAGATGTTGCGAGCCGACACCATTCAACCGACCACCGCCTCCCGGAGCGGATGTCCCTCGCAGGCGATGGCCTTCTTCTAGAGGAGGGCAGGTCATGGATGAGGCAAGGCTTCACGAATTCATGGGCAAGCTGGTCGGTGACATGGGCGCTGCGGCGACCCTGGCCAATGTGATCCTCGGCGATGAACTCGGGCTGTACCGGGCCATGGCCGACAGCCAGCCGACCAGCCCCGAGGCACTGGCGGCAAAGACCGGCTGCCACCCACGGCTGGTGCGCGAATGGCTCAACGCCCAGGCGGCCTCCGGCTACATGGTGCATGACAAGGGCACGTTCGTTCTGCCTGAAGAGCAGGCCATGGCCTTGGCCCTGGAAGACTCGCCGGCCTACATGGCTGGCGGCGCGGCGGTGATCGCGGCACTGTTCCATGACAAGGACAAGCTGGTGGCGGCCATGCGCGGCGACGGCGGGTTGGCCTGGGGTGACCACCACCCGTGCATGTTCAGTGGCACCGAACGCTTCTTCAGGCCTGGTTATCGCACCTTTCTGGTGGCGGACTGGCTGCCGGCGCTTGAAGGCGTGGTGGCCAAGCTGCAGGCCGGGGCCAAGGTGGCGGATGTCGGTTGTGGCCATGGCGCTTCGACCCTGGTCCTGGCGCAGGCGTTTCCGGCGTCCAGCTTCACGGGCTATGACTATCACGCCCCCTCCATTGCCACGGCCAGCGAGCGTGCGCGCGAGGCCGGGCTGGCGCAGCGTGTGAGCTTCCAGCAGGCATCGGCCAAGGACTACCCGGGGCATGACCACGACCTGGTGTGCTTCTTCGACTGCCTGCATGACATGGGCGACCCTGTGGGCGCGGCGAAGCATGCCTACCGGGCGTTGAAGGCAGATGGCACGGTGATGCTGGTGGAGCCCTACGCCGAAGACTCGCTGGAGGGCAACCTGACGCCGGTCGGGCGGTTGTTCTATGCGGCGTCGACGTTCATCTGCACGCCTAACTCGTTGTCCCAGGAAGTGGGGCTGGGGTTGGGGGCTCAGGCTGGGGAGGCGCGGTTGCGGGCAGTGTTCGAGGAGGCAGGGTTCAGGCAGTTCCGGCGGGCTACGCAGACACCGTTCAACCTGATTCTGGAGGCCAGGAAATAGATGTAATCCTGTGCCGGCCTCTTCGCGGGCTTGCCCGCTCCCACAGGTACTGCGCAGTATTCGAGGCCTGCGCAGTACCTGCGGGAGCGGGCGAGCCCGCGAAGAGGCCGGGCCTGCAAATGCAGAAGGGGCGCCATGTTGGCGCCCCTTCTGGTTTACGGCTCAGGCTTCAGCGTCCCACGGACGATCGCCATTTTCATCTTTCACGCGGGTCGGCAGGCCCATCACGTCCAGCGCCTTGAGGAACGGCTCGGCTGGCAACTCTTCGACGTTGACCATGCGCTTGGCGTCCCACTCACCACGGGCGACCAGCAGGGCCGCAGCCACCGGCGGTACACCGGCGGTATAGGAGATACCCTGGCTGTCGGTCTCGGCGTAGGCTTCTTCGTGGTCGGCCACGTTGTAGATGAACACTTCACGCGGCTTACCGTCCTTGGTGCCCTTCACCAGGTCACCGATGCAGGTCTTGCCGGTGTAGCCCGGGGCCAGCGAGGCCGGGTCAGGCAGTACGGCCTTGACCACTTTCAGCGGGACCACTTCCAGGCCCTCGGCCGTCTTCACCGGTTGTTCGGAGAGCAGGCCGAGGTTCTTCAGCACGGTGAACACATTGATGTAGTGCTCGCCGAAGCTCATCCAGAAACGCACGTTCGGTACGTTGAGGTTCTTCGAGATCGAATGAACTTCGTCGTGACCGGTCAGGTACAGGTTCTGCGAACCGACCACCGGCAGGTCGTCGGTACGCTTGACTTCGAACATGGTGTTGCTGGTCCACTGGCTGTTCTGCCAGCTCCATACTTGCCCGGTAAACTCGCGGAAGTTGATTTCCGGGTCGAAGTTGGTGGCAAAGTACTTGCCGTGCGAACCGGCGTTGACGTCGAGAATGTCGATCGAATCAATGCTGTCGAAGTATTGCTGTTGCGCAAGTTTTGCGTAGCTGTTCACCACACCCGGGTCGAAACCGACGCCGAGAATGGCGGTAATGTTCTTTTGTTGGCACTCTTCGAGGTGTTTCCACTCGTAGTTGCCGTACCACGGCGGGGTCTCGCAGATCTTGCCCGGCTCTTCGTGGATGGCGGTGTCCAGGTAGGCGACACCGGTATCGATGCAGGCACGCAGCACCGACATGTTGAGGAAGGCGGAACCGACGTTGATCACGATCTGCGATTCGGTCTCGCGGATCAGTGCCTTGGTCGCCTCGACATCGAGGGCGTTGAGCGAGAAGGCCTGGATGTCGGCGGGCACCTTGAGGCTACCCTTGGCCTTGACGCTGTCGATGATGGCCTGGCATTTGGAGATGTTCCGTGACGCGATAGCGATACGACCCAGTTCGTCGTTATGCTGCGCGCACTTGTGGGCCACCACCTTGGCGACACCTCCTGCACCAATGATAAGAACGTTCTTCTTCAATTTACCTGTTGCTCCTTACTTGGGTAGCCGGTCTTACGACAGGCTGGAAACGTAGTCTTCGAAACCGAAATCGCGCACCACCTCGACGCTGCCGTCGAGCTGCTTGACCACGATCGATGGCATCTTCAGGCCGTTGAACCAGTTTTTCTTGACCATGGTGTAGCCGGCGGTGTCGATGAACGACAGACGGTCGCCGATGGCCAGCGGACGATCGAATTGGTATTCGCCGAAGATGTCACCGGCCAGGCACGACTTGCCGCAGACCATGTAGGTGTGCTCGCCGTCGTTGGGGGCCATCTTGGCGTTGAGGCGGTAGATCAGCAGGTCGAGCAGGTGCGCTTCGATCGAGCTGTCGACCACGGCCAGATTCTTGCCGTTGTACAGGGTGTCGAGCACGGTCACTTCCAGCGAGGCGCTGTTGGTGATGGCCGCTTCGCCCGGCTCCAGGTACACCTGCACGCCGTACCGCTCGGAGAAGGCTTTCAGGCGTGCACAGAAGGCATCCAGGGCATACCCCTCACCGGTGAAATGGATGCCGCCACCCAGGCTGACCCACTCGACCTTGTGCAGCAGGTGGCCGAAGCGCTCTTCGATGTGTGTCAGCATCTGGTCGAACAGGCCGAAGTCACCGTTCTCGCAGTTGTTGTGGAACATGAAGCCGGAGATCTGTTCGATCACCTGTTCGATCTTCACCGGGTCCCACTCGCCGAGGCGGCTGAACGGGCGGGCCGGGTCGGCCAGCAGGTAGTCGGAGCTGCTCACCTGCGGGTTGACGCGCAGGCCGCGGACCTTGCCTTCGGACTGTTCGGCGAAACGCTGCAGCTGGCCGATCGAGTTGAAGATGATCTTGTCGCAGTTCTCGAGCATTTCCTCGATTTCGTCATCGGCCCAGGCCACGCTGTAGGCGTGGGTTTCGCCGGCGAACTTCTGGCGGCCGAGCTTGAGCTCGAACAGCGAGGACGACGTGGTGCCATCCATGTACTGCTGCATCAGGTCGAACACCGACCAGGTGGCGAAGCACTTGAGGGCGAGCAGCGCCTTGGCACCGGAGTTTTCACGCACGTAGGCGATCTTCTCCATGTTGCGCAGGAGCTTGGTTTTGTCGATGAGGTAGTACGGCGTCTTGATCATTTAAAGGCCCCCGGCCAGGCCGGCCAAAAAAAAGATCCGCATTGTGCCTTCACTTGCCGCAGATCGAAAGGGCGGATGGTGTATTTCGTCTGCGTGGCGGTTGTTGCAGGTGAAATGATTCGGCAGCGGCGGGTTCAGTAATACAGGGGGAAATGAACATCCTGATGACAGCGTGACCGATGGCATGTGTTCGCCATGGCATTTTTGCGCCTGAGGGACCGAGCGCCGCTCGAGCGGCGCATCGCGGGCGGTGCTAGGTCCCTCAGGCGCCGAAAAGGCCTCGGCGAGCACCTGGCGGCCATACCGCCGTTCATTGCGCCTGCTTCAACCACGCCTGAATCTGCTCCAGCGTTGCAGTAGCTCCCCCACAAACCACCACCAGCACATGCTGGTAGCCAGCCAACGCCTCTGCCGAGTAAGCCAGTGCCAATGCCGCGCCACACGCGGGCTCCACCAGTACCCGATGGTCCAGCAGGAAGCGCTCGCAGGCTTCCAGTGCTGCCCGGTCGCTGACCAGATGACAGTGCACCGGATGCTGCCGGGTACAGGACAGTGCCTGTTCGGCCACGCGCTTGGCGCCCAGCGAGCTGGCCACCGAGGCGATGCCCGGCAGTTCCACTGTGTGCCCGGCCTGCATGGCCGCATGCAGCGAAGCGGCCCCGGTGGTTTCCACCGCCAGCACCGGCACATCGCCCCAGCCGTTACGCTGCAAGCCTTCGACCACGCCACTGAGCAGGCCGCCGCCGCCCACCGACAGGACCACCGCATCCGGTTTCAAGCCGCCCGCCGCCACTTCGTCGACCAGGCTGGCATGCCCGGCCCATAGCAGCGGGTCGTCGAACGGGTGGATGAAGGCATCGCCGGCACCGACCAGGGTCAGTGCCAGTTCATTGGCTTCTTGCCACGAGCTGCCATGCACCACCACCTTGGCGTCTTCCAGGCGCAGCAGCTCCTTGGCCCGTTCGGTGGTGGACTCGGGCACCACCACGGTCACCGGCACCCCCAGCTTGCGCCCGGCATAGGCCACCGCCAGCCCGGCATTGCCGCCCGACGAGGAGACGAAATGGCGCGCGCCACGGGCATGATGCACCTCGCAGGCATGGCCGACACCGCGCAGCTTGAACGAGCCACAGGGCTGCAGGGCGTCGATTTTCAGCCAGACCGAGCGGCCGGCGGCAAGCGACAGAGGGCGGGATTCAAGGAGGGGCGTCTGGATATGCAGGGACATGTGAGCCTTCTGGTCTGCGCAATACAAAGGAAGCCTGTCATACCAGCTGGCCCCAGCATCGGCAAGGCGACGCTGGGGCCAGGATGATCAGCCCAGCGGCGGGGTACGCGGCGGTACCATCCGGCGCGAACCGGTCGATTCAAAGGCCGCAGCAAAGCTCAGCAGCGCATTGTCGCTATAGGCCTTGCCTGCAAAGGTCAGGCCCACCGGCATGCCGATATCAGCCATCACACCCATCGGCACGGTCACGGTCGGCACGCCCAGGTGGCGGATCGCCAGGTTGCCGTTGGCCACCCAGATGCCGTTGCTCCAGGCGATGTCGGCCGAGGCCGGGTTGACGTCGGCATCGGCCGGGCCGACATCGGCCACGGTCGGGAACAGCACGGCGTCCAGGCCCTGCGCGTCCATCCAGTCTTCGAGGTCAAGCTTGCGGGTCTTTTCCAGCCCGCGCAGGCCATCGGGCAGGGTCTCGATCTGGTCCCAGGTCTTCAGGCCGCGCTTGGCCATGTTGACGTATTCGTCCATGCCCGCGGCCAGGTCGTCCTCACGGTTGGGCAGGGTGCCCGGGTCGTGGGGGAAGATCTGCGGGCCGTCGACATCGGCCAGGCGGTTGAGCTTGGGGTCATCGTTGGCCCGCAGGAAGTCGTCGAAGGCCCAGCCCGACAGCTCCCACAGCTCGTCATGGAGGAATTCCTTGCTGACGATGCCGCGGTTGTAGACGGTCGGCGCCCCCGGGCGGTCGCCTTCGCAGTTGGACACCAGCGGGAAGTCCACTTCCAGCACTTCGGCGCCAGCCGCTTCCAGGGCCTGGCGAGCCTGTTGCCACAGGGCGATGACGCTGTCGCGGGTGACGATGCGCTGGCCGGTCGGGCCACCGATGCCCGGCTTCTCCGAGGTGCCGGCTTCAGCGTCGGCATTGATGTACATGCGCGGTACGCCAAAACGTTTACCCTTGAGCGAGCTGGCATCGACAGCCAGGTCCAGGTAGGACGCCGGGCGCACCGAAGAGGCAGCCGGGATCGGTACCCATGGCTGCAGGCGCCACAGGTCGCCGCGTTTGTCGGCATCGTCGGCAACCACCACGTCGAGGATTTCCAGCAGGTCGGCCATGGTTCGGGCATACGGCACCACCACGTCCATGGTCGGAGTCAGCGGCCAGTTGCCACGTACCGAGATCACGCCACGCGACGGGGTGTAGGCGCACAGGCCATTGTTCGAGGCAGGGCCGCGGCCGCTCGACCAGGTTTCTTCGGCCAGGCCGAAGGCGCTGAAGCTGGCGGCGGTGGCGGTACCGGCGCCGTTCGACGAGCCGGAGGCGAACGGTGCGGTCAGGTACTTGGCGTTGTACGGGCTTTCGGCGCGGCCGTAGACGCCACGCTGCATGCCGGCATTGGCCATCGGTGGCATGTTGGTCTTGCCCAGGCACACGGCACCGGCGGCGCGCAGGCGTTCGATGGTGAAAGCGTCGCGCTGGGCGACCAGGTCCTTGAACGCGGGGCTGCCGGAGGCAGCGGTCAGGCCCTTGACCAGGTAGCTGTCCTTGGCGGTGTAGGGGATGCCGTCCAGCGGGCTCAGGGTCTGGCCCTTGGCGCGGCGGGCGTCGGAGGCCTCGGCTTCCTTGAGCGCATCAGGGTTGCGTACGACCACGGCGTTCAACGCGGTGGCGGTGTCGGCTCCATCGTAGGCGTCGATGCGCGCCAGGTAGGCCTTGACCAGCTCGACCGCCGTCGTGCGGCCCGTTTCGAGTGCGTCGCGCAGCTCGGCAATGGAAACCTCGGTTACCTCGATCATGCTTTCACCAAAATTTGTGCAGGTTGGGGCTAGTGCGAGGAGTGTACAAGAAGGGATCAGGGCTGGGAGGTTTGCGCGGCAGAAATGGTTTTTTGCAACGGGGCATTGTCGGGGCCGCCCAGCGGCCCCCGACAGCTTCAGTCAAGGTCGGCCGCCGAGTGCCGCTCGGGCACCTGGCTGGCTTCATCGCCCCAGGTACGGTTGACCCGGGTGCCACGCTGCACGGCCGGGCGCTGGGCGATTTCCTCGGCCCAGCGCTTGACCTGTGGGTATTCATCCACCGCCAGGAATTCCGCCGCGCCATACAGGTTGCCGCGCACCAGCTGGCCGTACCATGGCCACACGGCGATGTCGGCGATGCTGTATTCGTCGCCGCCGAGGTAGCGGCTTACCGCCAGGCGGCGCTCCAGCACGTCGAGCTGGCGCTTGGCTTCCATGGTGAAGCGGTTGATCGCGTACTCGATCTTGTCCGGCGCGTACACATAGAAGTGGCCGAAGCCGCCGCCCAGGTAAGGCGCGGCGCCCATCTGCCAGAACAGCCAGTTGAGGGTTTCGGTGCGTGCGGCGGGTGCCTTGGGCAGGAAGGCGCCGAACTTTTCCGCCAGGTGCAGCAGGATCGAACCGGACTCGAACACCCGCACCGGCGGTTCAGCGCTGCGGTCGAGCAGGGCGGGAATCTTCGAGTTGGGGTTGACCTCGACGAAGCCGCTGGAAAACTGGTCACCGTCGCCGATGCGGATCAGCCAGGCGTCGTATTCGGCGCCGCTGTGGCCGAGGGCCAGTAGTTCTTCGAGCAGGATGGTGACCTTGACACCGTTGGGGGTGGCCAGGGAGTACAGCTGCAGCGGGTGCTTGCCGACAGGCAGGTCCTTGTCATGGGTCGGCCCGGCGATCGGCCGGTTGATGCTGGCGAACTGGCCGCCGGAGGCCGCGTCGTTGCGCCAGACCTTGGGCGGGACGTAAGGGTGCTTGCTCATGCAGGGTTCTCCTGGGAAGTCGCGAATGCAGTCAGCCAAAGACGTTGACCTGCATCTATGCCACGGGTTCGGAGAAAAGCGCAAATGCATTGGGCGCGGGCACGGGCTGCATGGGGAATGGGTGGGGGCATTCGCGGGGCGTACCCGCGAATGCGCAGGGTCAGGCTACGGGAATGGTCGGGTCCGCCGCCGCCAGGGCCGCCGTACGGTCCGCCATCGGCGGATAGATCCAGATCGAGTTGATCTGCGCTTTCAGCAGCTTGGCCTCGGCCTTGTCGGTCGGTGGCGAGACGGTGCGCTCCCAGCCCTCGGTATACACCGCGCCCCAGGCGCCAAGGTCGAGGCAGGTCACGTACTTGGGCTGGCTGTAGGTCATCGGTGCCACGCCGATCAGCTCGGCCGCTGCGTTGTTGCCGGCATAGCGCCCCAGCGGAATGGCATGCTGGCACGACATCAGCGCGAAGTTGCCCTGGTTGTCGCAGGCGGCATAGGCCACGTCCCCGGCCGCGTAGACCGCGTCATTGCCGATGACCTTGAGGTTGCCGTCGACATGCAGCCGGCCTTGGCGGTCGCGCTCGCCGCTGATCTGTTCGGTCAGCGGGTTGGCCTTGAAGCCCACGGTCCAGATGACCGTGGCGGCGTCGATGCGCTGGCCGTCGTCCAGCAGCACCCCGTCACGGTCCACCGAGGCGACAGTGGTGCCGCAGATCCACTCGATGCCCAGCGCCTCGCAGGCCTGTTCGATGGCCGGGCGGATGCCGTCACCCAGCGCGGCGCCGATCTTCGCCCCGCGGTCGACCACAACCACCCGTAGCCTGGCGTCCTCACCGAGAATGGCGCGCAGGCGCGTCGGCAGTTCCGTGGCGGTCTCGATACCGGTAAAGCCGCCGCCGGCCACCACCACGGTGTTGCGTGCGGGGCTCTCGGGCAGGTCGGCCAGGGACTTGAGGTGGGTTTCGAGGCGCGCGGCGCTGTCGATCCTGTCGACATCGAAGACGTGCTCGATACCCACCATGTCCGGGCGATTGAGCACGCTGCCGCAGGCCATGATCAGGCGGTCGTAGGGCAGGTTGCATTCGGTGCCGGATGACGTGCGGTAGCGTACGCGCTGCTCGGCTTCATCGACATCGAAGGCCGTGCCGTGGACGAAGCGCACGTTCACCGCATCGAACAGTTCCTGCAGCGGTGCCGCCATGGTATGCACTTCAGGTTCGTAGAAGCGCGGGCGCACATGCAGTTCGGCCTGGGGGGCGAGCAGTGTCACCTGGACATCCCGGCGGCCGTGCAGGTCCAGTTGCCGGATGGCGCTCAGGGCGCTCCACAGGCCTGCAAAGCCGGCGCCAATGATCAGGATATTCTTCATCGTTATGCTCCTGGGTAGTCCATGAGGAAAGACCGGTAGACAAGACAGACCGTCATTGCGGTCAACGATGTTACGACCGGCCAGGTGCCGCACCCTAGGCCAGAGAACCCTGAATTTCGGCCAAAGGTACCGTGCGGGCAAAGCGCGCCCGGTAGTCGCGAGGGGTCACCGCCAGGTGGCGCTGGAAGGCCAGGCGCATGCGCTCTTCGCTGCCGAAACCGCACTGGCGGGCAACTTGCTCGATGTGGCCGTCACTGTTCTCCAGCAGCCGCCGCGCCGCTTCGAGGCGGAACACCTCGATGGCCTTGGCCGGGGTGCGGCCGGTTTTCTGCTTGTATACCCGGGTGAAGTTGCGCAGGCTCATGTGCGCCTGTTCGGCCAGGTGCTCGACGCTGAGTCGTGGGTCGTGCAGATGCTGGTTGAGCCATAGGTGCAGCGCCTCGAACGCCCCCGCGTCCTGGCCCTGGGACTTGAGCAGTTCGCTGAACTGGGCCTGGCCGCCGGGGCGCTTGAGGAACACCACCAGCTCGCGCGCCACCTGCATCGCCACGTCGCGGCCGCAGTCCAGTTCGACCAGGGCCAGGGCCATGTCGATACCCGCGCTCACACCGGCAGAGGTCCAGACGCTGCCCTGCTGGACGAAGATCGATTCAGGGTCCACTTCCGCGGCCGGGAAGTCGCGGCGCAATACCTCGCACATGGCCCAGTGGGTGGCGGCGCGCCGGCCATCGAGCAGGCCGGCACTGGCCAGCAGGAAGGTACCGCTGCAGACCGAAGCGGTGCGCCTGGCGTGGTGGCTGGCACGGCGCAACCAGGTGATCAGCGGGCCGTGATCGGGGAGGCTGCGGATGATGTCGGGGGCGCCGGGCACGATCAGCGTGTCGACGGTTTGCGTCATGACATCGTCCAGCCGCTCGCTGGCGACAACCAGGCCTTCGGCCGTTTGCTGCAGGCCACCTTCCAGGCTGGCGGTGTGCAGCCGGTAGCCTGGCAGGCCGCGCTCGGCCATGGCCTTGGTCGCGGCCCAGAACACGGTCTGCGCGCCACTGAGGTCGAGCAGGCCCATCTGCGGATAGGCGACGAAGACCAGCACCCTTGGGTGGTCGACGGGGAGCAGCGGTGGGTCGAGTTGCTGATTGGGCTCGGTCATCGTATCGGGCGTCGCCTGGTGGTGATGGCGTCCTCGGATTCAGAATGTTGGCGGAGTGATCACCCAGATGATCACGGCATCCACCTCGCCAGGGTTGCCATAGCGGTGCGGCTCCTGACTGGAGAAGCTGAAGCTGTCGCCTTCGCCCAGCAGGAAGTGACGCTCGCCAACCCACACCTCGAAACTGCCCGAGAGCACGTAACCCGCTTCGTCACCTTCATGGCTGTAGCTCTGCTGGCTGTAGGTGCCTGGTGGAAAACGCGAGTGCAGCATCTCCAGCTGGCGGTTGGGTTGCGGCGTGAGCAGCTGGTCGACGATGCCGTCCTCGTAATGCACGCTCAGCCGGCTGTTGCGCCGCACCACGTAACCTTGGTCTTCGGGGGCGGTGGTGGCTTCGCTGGCGAAGAACCACTGGATGGTCACCCCGAGGCTGCGGGCGATGTTGAACAGCGCCGGGATCGACGGGTACGACAGGTTGCGTTCCAGCTGGCTGATGTAGCCGGCGGTCAGCTCGCTGTGCGCCGCCAGCTCCGCCAGGGTCATGCCGCGGCGCTTGCGCAGGCCGCGGATGCGGCCACCGAGGAACTGCGGCGCGCTGCCGCCGTCTTCGGCGGCGGGCGGAAACTGGGGTTGCTGGCTCATGCGCTTCGGTCCATCGGGAAAGCCGCAGTATGGACAGGCTCAGAGCGCCCAGGCAACTGTCAGGCCTTCATGGATCGCCTCCTCGACCGTGCGTGGGGCCAGGCAGTCGCCGATGCGCCGCACCTCCACCAGGCCGGCCAGTTCTGCTGCCAGGGTGTCCTGAGGTTGGTGGCCGAGGCACAGTACCAGGGTGTCGATACCTTCGAAGATCATTGGTTGGCCGCTGGCGGTGTGCTGCAGGTAGACGGTGTTGTCGTCGCACCCGTACAGGCGGGCATAAGGTGTGATCGGGATGCCCAGGCGGTGCAGCTCGCCGGCCATCTGGTCGCGCACGTACAGCGGCAGGGTTTCGCCGCAGTGGGTGCCGTTCACCGCCAGCTGCACCTGGTGGCCATCTCGAGTCAGGCGCTCGGCGATGCCGGGGCCGATCCAGTCGCAGCGCCAATCGATCACCAGCACCGAGGGGCCAAGAGCGACTTCATTGCGCAGAACCTGCCAGGCATCCACCACCTGCAGCTCGCCGCTACGTTCGAACGAGGGCCAGTAGGGCGTGGCGCCGGTAGCGGCAATCACCAGGTCGGGACGTTCACGTTCGACCAATGCGCGATCAACACGTGTATTACGTACTACGCGAACCTCAGCCAGTTCCATCTCGCGCTGCAGGTTGGTGCTGGCGCCGCCGAACTCGCTGCGCCGGGGCAGCAGCTGGGCAAGCTGTATCTGGCCGCCGAGTTGTGTACTGGCTTCGTACAGCGTGACGTCATGCCCGCGGGCCGCAGCCACGGCTGCGGCTTTCATGCCAGCGGGGCCGCCGCCCGCTACCAGGATGCGCTTGCGCGCAGTAGCGGGGGCTGGGTGTTCGTACTGCAACTCGCGCCCGGTTTCCGGGTGCTGGATACAGGAGATCGGCAGGCCGCGGTGGAAGTGGCCGATGCAGGCCTGGTTGCAGGCAATGCAGGCGCGCACGTCCTCGACCTGGCCGCGCTCGGTCTTGGCCGGCATCTGCGGGTCGCAGATCAGGGCGCGGGTCATGCCACACACGTCGGCCTGGCCACGGGCCAGGATCAGTTCGGCTTCCTGCGGCTGGTTGATGCGCCCGGTGACGAACAGTGGGATGTCCAGGTGCTGCTTGAAGGTGCCGGCCTCGCGCGCCAGGTAGGCCGGGGCGATGGCCATGGGCGGCACGATATGCACGGCACCGCCCAGCGACGCCGAGGTACCGGCGACGATGTGCAGGTAGTCGACCTGGTCTTGCAGGGCCTGGGCGGCAGCGAGCGATTCGTCCTCGCTGAGGCCTTCGCTGTCGCGTTCGTCGGCGCTGATGCGCAGGCCGACGATGAACTGCTCGTCGGTGGCCGCCCTGACCGCTGCCAGCACCTCGCGCAGAAAGCGCAGGCGCTGTTCCAGGTCGCCGTTGTAGCCGTCGGTGCGCTGGTTGACCCGCGGGTTGAGGAACTGCGCCGGCAGGTAGCCATGGCTAGCCACTACCTCGACACCGTCCAGGCCGGCCTGGTGCAGGCGCCGGGCGGCGCTGGCATAGCCCTGGACGATTTCGTCGATCATCGCCTGGTCCAGCGCCCGCGGCATGACCCGGAAGCGCTCGTTGGGCACCGACGAGGCCGAATAGGCCACTGCCAGCAGGCCATCCGCCGACTCCATGATCTCCCGACCCGGGTGAAACAGTTGCGACAGCACCACCGTGCCGTGGGCATGGCAGGCCTCGGCCAGGCGCCGGTAGCCGTCGATGCAGGCGTCGTCGGTGGCCATCAGCACGTGCGAGGTGTAGCGGGCACTGTCATGCACCCCGGCCACCTGCAGCACGATCAGGCCGACCCCGCCGGCGGCACGGGCGCGCTGGTAGGCGATGAGCTTGTCGTTGACCAGGTTGTCGGTGGGCAGGCAAGTGTCGTGGCCGGTCGACATGATGCGGTTCTTCAGGCGTTTGCCGCGGATCTGCAGGGGTTCGAACAGGTGGGCGAAGGCGGTCGTCATGCGGGCGGCTCCGGTGCGGTGTCGTTCTTGTTTTTCTCATGAAAGTGTAGCGTCAGTAAAAAATCAACTTGTTTTTTTACTAGTGCCCGACTAGCTTTTTCCCAGCCACGGCAGTGGCGCGTGACCTCACTACAACAAGAAACGGGCCTTCGAGCTAAACGCTGGACGGCACCGACAGGAGGCAACTCGATGCAGGCATTTCCTCGCAGTACCGGCCTTTGCGCAGCGCTCCTGGCCTTCGGCCTGGGCAGTGCGCAAGCGGCGCCGCAGATGGTCGTGGTCGGCTATGGCGGCGCCGGTCAGAAAGCCCAGGATGTGGCGATCTTCCAGCCTTTCAGCGCCCAGGACGGCAGTAAGTTGATCCAGAGCGAATACAACGGCGAGATGGCGCGCATCCAGGTGATGGCCGATACCGGCAATGTCGACTGGGACGTGGTGCAGATCGAGGGGCCAGACCTGATGCGCGGCTGCGACGAGGGCATCTACGAGCACCTCGACTGGCAGCGCCTGGGGCATGCCGCCGAACTGATCCCCGCGGCGGCCCAGGACTGCGGCTCGGCGGCGCTGGTGTGGAGCGTGGCAATCGCCTACGACCGCGACAAGCTGGCCCAGGCACCGACCTCGTGGGCCGATTTCTGGAACGTGCAGAAGTACCCGGGCAAACGCGGCCTGCGCAAGCGCGCGGTGTACAACCTTGAGTTCGCCTTGCTGGCCGACGGGGTCAAGGTCGATGACGTGTACAAGGTGCTGTCGACCCCGGCGGGTGTCGAGCGTGCCTTTGCCAAGCTCACCGAGCTCAAACCGTACATCCAGTGGTGGGAGGCCGGCGCGCAACCGGCGCAGTGGCTGACGGCGGGTGATGTGGTGATGACCTCGACCTACAGCGGCCGCATCGCCGTGGCCGCCCAGCACGGCAGCCCGCTGGCGGTGGTCTGGCCTGGCAGCCTGTATGGCATGGACTACTGGGCGATCATCAAGGGCTCGAAGCACGTCGACCAGGCCAAGCGCCTGATCAGCTATGCCAACCAGCCGGATACCCAGGTGCGTTACGTCGAGCAGATCCCCTACGGGCCGACCAATACCAAGGCGGCGGCCAAGCTTGACCCGGCGCTGGCCAGTTGGGTGCCGACCTCGCCGGAGAACCTGCAGGGCGCCTTGGCGATGAATGTGGAGTTCTGGGTCGATCACGGCGAGGAGCTGGAGCAACGCTTCAATGCCTGGGCGAGCAAATGACGTAGTTTATCGGGGCTGCTTTGCAGCCCCAGATTCCAACAGGAAGAACAACAATGACCGCCACGGAACATACCCTGCGCCAGCAACTGGCCGCCTGCTATCGCCTGATTGCCCATTTCCGCATGTCGGACCTGATTTTCACCCATATCTCCCTGCGCTTGCCGGGCCCCGAACACCATTTCCTGATCAACCCCTACGGCCTGCTGTTCGACGAGATCACCGCCTCGAGCCTGGTGAAGATCGACCTGCAAGGCCGGCCGGTGGAGCCTACCGAATACCCGGTCAACCCGGCCGGCTTCGTCATCCACAGTGCCATCCATGCCGCCCGTGAAGACGCCCAGTGCGTGCTGCACACCCATACCCGCGCCGGTTGCGCGGTGGCGGCGCTGGAGTGCGGCTTGCTGCCGGTCAACCAGATGTCGATGGAGTTCCATGGCAAGGTCGCCTACCACACCTACGAAGGTATCGCGCTCGACCTGGACGAGCAGCAACGGCTGGTGGCGGACCTGGGTGACAAGCCGGTGATGATCCTGCGCAACCATGGCTTGCTGACTACCGGGCGCTCGGTGGCCGAGGCGTTCTTGCGCATGTATTACCTGGAGAAGGCGTGCGACATTCAGCTGGCGGCGCAGAGTGCCGGGCAACTGGTGTTGCCGCCGGAGGCGGTGTGTGCGCATACCGAGCGGCAGTTCAATGAGCCGATGCGCGGGTTGAGGCAGGGCGAGCTGAATGACCCGGATGCGCTGCAGCTGGCGTGGGCGGCTTTATTGCGGATGCTGGAGCGCATTGCTCCAGACTATCGCGACTGACTGGCCGGCCTCTTCGCGTCGAACCGCCGCGAAGAGGCCGGTGCAGGAAAACTCAGGACACGGCCATCAGCGCGCCTGCGGCACGATCATGCTGGCGGGGGCTTCGGCGGCTCGTCGGCGCGCCACGCAGTAGTACAGCACGCTCGGCACTACCAGCCCGATCAGCCACGACACATCCACACCCCCCAGGTGCGCGACCATGGGGCCGGTGTACAGCTTGGTGTCGATGAACGGCATCTGCACCAGCACGCCAAGGGTATAGACACTGATGCCAGGCCAGTTCCAGCGGCCATAGCGGCCTTGCGGGTCGGCCAGGGCCGGGATGTCGTAGCGCTCCTTGGTGATGAAGTAGTAGTCCACCAGGTTGACCGCGCTCCAGGGCACGAAGAAGGTCAGCAGGAACAGGATGAACGATTTGAACGCACTAAGGAACGAGTGCTGGCCGAGCAGGGCGACCAGCGTGGCGGCACCGACAATGGCCAGCACGAACACAAGGCGTTGCACGCGGCTGATCGCCAGGTGGCCACGGAAGCCGCTGATGATGGTGGCGATGCACATGAAGCTGCCATAGGAGTTCAGTGTCGAGATGGTCACCTTGCCGAAGGCGATGCTGAAGTACAGCAACGCCGCAGTGGTACCGGCGCCGCCGAGGCCGACGATGTAGGCCACTTCACGCCCGGAGAACTGCCCGCCGGCGATGGCCGCAGCAAACACGCCGAGAATCATCGACGCCTGCGCGCCGACGACCGAACCCAGGCCGGCGGCGAGGAAGGTCTTCACCGGCGAGGTGCTGCTCGGCAGGTAGCGCGAGTAGTCTGCCACATAGGGGCCGAAGGCGATCTGCCAGGAGGCCGCCAGCGACACCGAGAGCAGGAAGCTGGCCCAGCTGAAGTGACGGTTTTCCAGCAACTGGCCGATGTCGGCGAGCATCAGGATGCGGCTGAACAGGTAGACGAAGGCAATGACGCCCAGCACGCTGGCGACCCGGCCGATCCAGTGGATTACCCGGTAGCCGGCCAGGGTGGCGAGCACGATCACCGAGGCGAAGATGAGGATGCCGGTGCTGTCGCTGACGCTCAGCAACTGGCCAATGGCTTGCCCGGACAGCACCGTGCCGGTGGCGGTGAAGCCCAGGTACATCAGGCACACCAGCACCATCGGGATGGCCGCGCCATACACGCCGAACTGCACGCGGCTGGAGATCATCTGCGGCAGGCCAAGGCGCGGGCCCTGGGCGGCATGCAAGGCCATGACCGCGCCGCCGATCAACTGGCCCAGCAGCAGACCGATCAGCGACCAGAACACGTCGCCGCCGAGCACCACGGCCAGGGCGCCGGTGACGATGGCGGTGATTTGCAGGTTGGCGCCGAGCCAGAGGGTGAACTGACTGTACAGCTTGCCATGGCGCTCGGCTTCCGGGATGTAGTCGATAGAGCGCCGTTCGAGCACGGATTTGCGGGACATTGAGGGCTCCACTTCATTGTTCTTGTGTCAGGGGAGGGCCATCGTCGGCGCGCTGCGCGGATGGCGTCTGCCCGATATCATCATGTCTATACAAGTAGGGTCAAGTGAAGACTGCTGGGCATAACAGCCAATCTGTAGCGCAAGGGTTGGCCATAACTGTGCTGGTCCGTGGGCGGAAAATGGCCTTATGCTGTTACGAAATATGTCTAGAACGCCCGAAGAAGGAAGCTGCAATGCCGCTCAAGGACCTACTGATCGCCCTGGTGGTGATTGTCGCCTGGGGAGTCAATTTCGTGGTCATCAAGGTCGGCCTCGATGGCTTGCCGCCGATGCTGCTCGGGGCATTGCGTTTTCTGCTGGTGGCGTTTCCGGCTGTGCTGCTGGTCAAGCGGCCGAAGCTGCCTTGGGGCTGGCTGATCGCCTATGGCGCGACCATCTCCCTGGGCCAGTTCGCCTTCCTGTTCCAGGCCATGTACAGCGGCATGCCACCGGGCCTGGCGTCGCTGGTGCTGCAGTCGCAGGCGTTCTTCACCCTCGGTTTTGCCGCGCTGTTCCTGGGGGAGCGGCTGCGCCTGGCGAGTGTGCTGGGGTTGCTGGTAGCGGCCAGCGGCCTGGCGCTGATCGGTAGCGAGGACAGCGGCCATGTACCGCTGGTGGCGCTGCTGCTGACCTTGTGTGGCGGGGCCATGTGGGGCATGGGCAACATCATTACCCGCCGCTTTGGCTCGGTCGACCTGGTGGCGCTGGTGATCTGGGGCGGGCTGATTCCACCGCTGCCGTTCCTGGCGTTGTCGTGGTGGCTGGAAGGGCCGGAGCGGATTGGTCATGCACTGGCCAATATCGGCTGGAGCTCGGTACTGGCGCTGGCGTACCTGGCCTTCGTCGCCACCATGATCGGTTACAGCCTGTGGGGCAAGCTGCTGTCGCGCCACCCTGCGGGCAAGGTGGCGCCGTTTTCGCTGCTGGTGCCGGTAATCGGCCTGAGTTCGTCAGCCTGGTTGCTGGGTGAGCGGCTGACGGCCACCCAGGGCTGGGGCGCATTGCTGGTGATGCTTGGTTTGCTGGTCAATGTGTTCGGACCCAGGCTGGGGCAGCGTTTGCGGGCAGCCAGTGCGCAATAGCGGAAGCCACCGGCGCTTTTGTTAGACTTGGCCTTTTTTGCAAGGCCAAGGAGCGCAACATGATCATCTCCACCACCAGCCAGCTCGAGGGCCGCCCGATCGCCGAGTACCTTGGCGTGGTCAGCTCCGAATCGGTGCAGGGCATCAACTTCGTGCGCGATTTCTTCACACGTGTTCGCGACGTCTTCGGCGGCCGTTCCCAGACCCTGGAAAGCGCCCTGCGTGAGGCCCGCGCGCAAGCCACCGAAGAACTCATGGCGCGGGCACGGCAGTTGCAAGCCGATGCGGTGGTAGGCGTGGACTTCGAGATCAGCATGCCGTCGGTGCAAGGCGGCATGGTCGTGGTGTTCGCCACCGGTACTGCCGTGCGGCTGAAGTAGCTAAATGCCACTGGTCGGGTCCGCAGGTTTCGTCCGAGCGGTCCGCTTGTGACCGGCTAGTCTCACTGGCACAGGTCGCGTTTTTCAGGTCAGCCCATTGCTGGCTGACGCGGTCGCCACTGAATGGAGATAGGGGCATGAGCGAGTCCTTTTTCGAAGACAGCAACGATGCATTTCCGATCAATAGCCAGGTGCGTTGCGGCCAGGCGGCGTTTCGCCTCGGCTTCATCCACATGACCCTGGAGGAGTCGGAAGACCTCAAGCCTGCCTACCTGCAGCGCATCAAGAAGGGCCGCTTCACACCCCGGGTGCCGGCCAGGAAATAGGCCAGTCAAAAGGTGAACCTGCTCACAGATCCCCGCCCAACGGCGGGGTTTTTGTTGATGTTGCTTGATCCCGCTCATGGTAACCGCGGGTTGCTCTCGCGGCGGCGGCGCAGGTGTGGTCTTCTGGCGCGGCATCCAGGAAAGGGAGGATTGATTTTCCATGCGAGTCAGGGACGAAACCTATTGGCAGTGGGCCGATGCGCAGCTGCATAGCCGCTGCCATGACGAAGTGCTCAGCGACGGCACTTCGCTGGATATCCAGGTGCGCCTGTCGCGGCTCGGCGCGACACAACTGTTCCTTGGGCTTTATGGGCAGGACGGCAGGGCACTGCTGGAGGAATACTACCCGGCGCGGCCCGGCGAAACCATGACCCGCGCGCTGGTGTGGGGGGTTAACCGGGCTCGGGCGCTGGCGATCGGTGCGTTACCGATGCCGCAGCGCCGACAGCGGGCATGAAAAAGCCCGGCCTATGCAGGCCGGGCTCGCTAAGTGGTGGCCAACCCTCAGTTCAGCGGATCGATCACCTTGACTGCCTGCCGCTCACGGGCGGCGGGCCATTCTTGTTGCAGGGTCTGTAGCACGCGGCCGACGAACTCGGTGTCGGCGGCGGCCTTCTTGCCGACGTAGCCCTGGCCACGGCGGTAGACCTTGAAGCGGGCGCGCATGCTGGGCAGGTGCGCTTCGAATTCATCTTCGACCGTGTTCGGCGGCAGGCGGTCGATGCGCACCTCGCCGGTCTGGCTGACCCACAGCAGGTGGTCGTCGAGGCTGTCCTTGCGTACCGCGAACAGCTGGGCCAGTTGGTCGATAGTCGGATTGTCGTTCAAGTTCATCATAAAGCCCCCATCACCTATTTGTTGTTGATTGTCACAGTTGGCGCCACAGGTTGTAGCGCACTACCAAGGCTGCTACAGCAGCATCGCAACAGGGGCTTTCTCACGCTGCCTTTTGGACAGATTCCCTCTCCACGGACGGCCTGCGTTACCGCGCAAGCCGTCTGGAACACCCTTGCCACCGCTCCCGATCAGGGAGACGGCCTCATCATGCACAAGGCCGACGAACGTCGTCAATGGTTTTGTAGTGAATATTTTTATTCACTACATTCTTGTCATATTGTCTGGCAATCAGTTCGGCGGTGACTCAGCGGTCGAGCCCGGAAAGGATCTGGAAGGCCGCCCGAACTCGGGCTTCGTTGGGGTAGTTGCGGTTGGCAAGCAGGACAATGGCCCTGCCTTGGGACGGGATGAAGGCAGCGTAGGCGCCGAACCCGTTGGTGGAGCCGGTCTTGTTGTACCAGGCGGCAGGCAGGCCCGGAAGCGCCGGCTGCAGGCGCTGGGTGGCCTGGGGTTCACGAATCAGGCGCGGGCTGTTGCCATCGACCAGCGTGTCCAGCGCGACCGGGTAAGGGTAGCGCTCCCAGCCCAGGCCCTGGGTCATGCTGCCAACCCTGAAGTAGCCCGCCTGGGTGATGCCGATGGCGTTGCGCAGCGCCGACGGCAGTTGCGCAGGCTGCATGTGCAGGCGCACGTAGCGCAGCAGGTCGCTGGCGCTGGTCTTGATGCCATAGGCTTCGTCGGCATAGGGACCAGGGCTGACGCGCACCGGGTGGTTTTGCGCGTCGTAGCCCTGCGCATACAAGGCCTTTGCCGCTTCTGGCACCTGCAGGTAGGTGTGCTGCAGGCCCATCTGCGGTAGCAGGTGCTGGGTCATGACGGCTGCGAATGGCGTGTGTTGCGCGCGTGCCGCGAGGTCGCCGAACAGCCCCAGGCTCGGGTTGGAATAGCAGCGCTGAGTGCCAGGTTCGCTGCGGGCCTTCCAGTTGCGCAGGAATGCCAGTGCCTGTTCTGCAGTCTGCACCTCATCGGGAAATTGCAGTGGCAGGCAGTCGGCGCTGTAGGCACCCAGCTCCAGCACACTGGCCTCGCCCAACGGCGCACCGGTCAGGGCCGGCTCGTAGCGCCGGGCAGGGGCGTCCAGGTCGAGCTTGCCTTCGGCACTGGCCAGCGCCACGAGGGTGGCGGTGTAGGTCTTGCTCAGTGACCCGATTTCGAACAGGGTGTCGGCGCTCACCGGCTTGCCGTCGGCCTTGCTGGCCACACCATAGCTGAAGTAGTGGGCCTGGCCGTTGTCATAAACCGCCACGGCCATGCCGGCGATGTCCTGTTGTTTCATCAGCGGCCGGATGACCTCGTCCACCTGGGCCTGCAGCGGCTCGGCCGCGTGTGCCGAGGCAAGGCCGAACAGCATCAGCAGTGGAGCTAGACGTACGCGTGGCATGCAAAGGGGTCCTTTTCGTGGATGTGTCCGTTGAGCGACACCAATGGGGGTTCCGGCGTTAGCGGGAAAAAACCCAAGACCTTATCGTCAGGCCCTGCACAACGACAAGATGGAAACTGTTATGAAGTATTTGCGCATGTTGTTCGACAACTTCACGCTGTGCCTGCTCGGGGTGGTACTGATCGCCACCGTGCTGCCTTGCTCGGGCGAAGGCGCGGTGTATTTCGGCTGGCTGACCAACCTGGCGATCGGCCTGCTGTTCTTCCTGCACGGTGCGAAGTTGTCGCGCGAAGCAATCATCGCGGGTGCTGGCCATTGGCGCCTGCACCTGCTGGTGTTCTCCTGTACCTTCGTGATGTTCCCGCTGCTGGGCCTGGCGTTCAAGCCGCTGTTCGTGCCGCTGGTAGGCAACGAACTGTACCTGGGCGTGCTGTACCTGTGCGCGCTGCCAGCCACCGTGCAGTCGGCGATCGCGTTCACCTCGCTGGCCCGCGGCAACGTGCCGGCTGCCATCTGCAGCGCGGCGGCGTCCAGCCTGATCGGCATCTTCCTGACCCCGCTGCTGGTAATGATGCTGCTGGGCGCCAGTGGCGATACGGGTTCGGGGCTGGACGCCGTGTTGAAGATCACGCTGCAGTTGCTGGTGCCTTTCGTGGCCGGGCAGATTGCACGCCGCTGGATCGGGGCGTGGGTCAAGAAGAATGCCCGCTGGCTGAAGAGCGTCGACCAGGGTTCGATCCTGCTGGTGGTGTACACCGCGTTCAGCGAGGCCGTGGTCACCGGCCTGTGGAACACCGTGTCGCCGCAGCACCTGGCCGGGCTGTTCGCCGTCTGCGGCATCCTGCTGGCGGTGGTGCTGTTCGGTACGCGCATGCTGGGCAAGCTGCTGGGCTTCAACCTGGAAGACCGCATCACCATCCTGTTTGCCGGGTCCAAGAAGAGCCTGGCCACCGGGGTGCCAATGGCCCAGGTGCTGTTCGTGGGGAGCGGCATCGGCGCGATGATTCTGCCGCTGATGCTGTTCCACCAGATTCAGTTGATGGTGTGTGCGGTACTGGCACAGCGCTATGCCAGTCGGGAGCAGGTGGGTGAGGGGGCTACCGCTTCGTCCTGATCGCCAGATGATGCTTGTACTGGCCTCTTCGCGGGTAAACCCGCTCCCACAGGATGTGTACCAGTCTTGAGAGCAGTGCAGAATCTGTGGGAGCGGGTTCACCCGCCAAGAGGCCGGAACAGGCTATCTCGCTTGCCCGGCACTGCGCTCGCGCAATGCCTTCCCGACTTCGGCCTCGATCTTGTAGGCCGGGCCTTCCAGCTCTTCATAGTTGCGTGTGTAGCGCCGGGCAAACTCATTCACGCCTAGCTGCTGGTACTGCTGCACATGCTTCAGCTCGTGTGCCCACAATGCCACGTTGTCCTCGGCATCGCTGGCGTGCCGGAAGATGATGGTATCGACCAGGGTTACCGCGTTCACGTCCGGGTTCTGCAGCATGGCGTTGGCCGCCGTGACTTGCTGCTCATCACCGACCCGGTAGCGCGCTGCATCGAGCACGGCAAAATCATACCAGGGCTCCAGTTGTGCGCGGATGTGCAATGGGATCGGTTGACTGCCGCTGGCGGTGGCCTCGTCGCGTGCCTGCTGCAAGGCAAACGCCAGGCTGCTCGACGCTACGGCCTCGACATCGTGCAGTATCTGCCCGGCCTGGCCAGGGTCGATCGGCGCGCAGAAACAGCCCATCAGGCACACCTGGTACTGCCCGGCCGGGCAGGCCTGTTCGGCCAGGGCGGGCGCTGCCAGCAGTAGCCCCAACAGCAGGTTAATGGCCTTCATTCAATGCCATGTCGACAAAGCCTTTGCTGGCATCGAGCAACTGCTGTTGCACCTCCTCGCTGGCCAGCATGCGCCCAACCACCAGGGCGCCGACACACTGGCTGATCAGCACCCAGGCCAGCGCCGCGTCTTCCAGGGTTTCGCTCCACGCCCCATGCAAACCTACCAGCCAGTGCTCGGCCTCTTCGCGCACAGGCCGTTCGGCGCGGGCGATTTCCACCCCCAGCGGTGGCAGCGGGCAGCCGCCCTCGGCATTGTGCAGGTGGGCCAGGCTCAGGTACTGCTGCAGGCAACGGGCCAGGCGTTCGCGGCTGGCCCCCTGATTGGCCAGGCGGGCCAGCGGGCTGTTGCACAGCTCTTGGCGGACCACCTCGGTGAACAGGTCGTCCTTGGACGGGAAATGGTTGTAGAAGGCACCGCCGGTCAGGCCGATGGCCTTCATCAACCCGGCCACGCCGGTGCTGGAAAAGCCGCCACGCTTGGCCAGCGCGCCGCTGCTGGCCAGCAGCTTGTCGCGAGTCTGCTGCTTGTGTTCGGTGGAGTAGCGCATGCACGACCTCTTCGCGCTGCTTGACGATGGGGGCGATCATAACATAGCGTTCGTTTACTAAACGATCATTCACCAATGGAGTCCGGCATGCTAGAACAACAAAAAGTGGTGCTGGTGATCGGGGCCGGGGACGCCACCGGTGGCGCAATCGCCAAGCGCTTTGCCCGTGAGGGCTATGTCGCCTGTGTTACCCGTCGCCAGGCCGATAAGTTGCAGCCGTTGATCGATGAGATCCGCGCTGAAGGGGGCCAAGCCCATGGTTTCGGCTCGGATGCGCGCAAAGAGCAGGAAGTTGCCGAGCTGATCGAAACCATCGAACGTGATATTGGCCCGATTGAAGCTTTTGTCTTCAATATCGGCGCCAATGTGCCGTGCAGCATCCTTGAGGAGACCCCGCGCAAATACTTCAAGATCTGGGAAATGGCCTGCTTCGCCGGCTTCCTCACCGGCCAGGCCGTGGCCCGGCGCATGGTCACCCGTGAGCGTGGCACGATCCTCTTCACCGGCGCCACCGCAGGCACTCGCGGCGCTGCCGGTTTCGCCGCCTTCGCCGGGGCCAAGCATGGCCTGCGTGCCTTGGCCCAGAGCATGGCGCGCGAGCTTGGCCCGCGCAACATCCACGTGGCCCATGTGGTGGTGGATGGGGCCATCGACACCGCGTTCATTCGTGACACGTTCCCCGAACGCTACGCGCTGAAGGATCAGGACGGTATCCTCGACCCGGCGCACATCGCCGACAGCTACTGGTTCCTGCATGCCCAGCCCCGGGATGCCTGGACCTTCGAACTGGACCTGCGCCCGTGGATGGAGCGCTGGTAAGCCTGCCTGAGCAAGGAGCGTGACCTATGAGCAAGACCGTGGAGTTCTACTTCGACCTGGGCAGCCCGGCCAGTTATCTGGCCTGGACCCAGCTGCCTGCGCTGTGCGCCCGGCATGGCGCGACCCTGATCTACCGGCCCATGCTGCTGGGCGGGGTGTTCCAGGCCACCGGCAACGCATCACCGGCGATGATCCCTGCCAAGGGCCGCTACATGTTCATCGATCTTGGCCGTTACGCCCGCCGTTATGACGTGCCGTTCGGGCTGCCGCCGGGGTTCCCGGTGAACACCCTGACCCTGATGCGCGGCACCCTCGGCATGCAGCTTCGTGCGCCCGCGCAGTTCGACGCGTTGTTGGCCGTGCTGTTCAAGGGGCTTTGGCAGCATCAGCGCAACTTGAGCGATGGTCAGGTACTGAATGAAACGCTGCACCAGTCTGGCTTCGACCCTGAGGCGTTTCATGCTCTGGCGGCCGATGGCGAGGTAAAGGCCGAACTCAAGCGGGTGACCGAGGAGGCGGTTGCGCGGGGTGTGTTTGGTGCGCCGACCTGCTTTGTCGATGGGCAAATGTTCTTCGGCCAGGATCGCCTGGATTTCGTCGAAGAAGCGCTGAGCCGTTGAGGCTGGATGGCCTCTCCATGGGTGAGGCCATCGCGGGCTCAGAAATTCGCCGGGGTGTTGGCGCTGATGATTTCCGCCTCGTCCGGGCCGATGTTCTTGAAGCTGTGCGGCAGGGTAGTAGGGATGTAGTAGCCATCGCCCGAGTTGAGGATGCTCACTTGGCCATCGACCCACAGCTCCACGGTGCCACGGGTAACCAGGCCACATTCTTCGCCTTCGGCATGCACGATCGGCTCGCCGGAGTCGGCGCCGGGGGCATACAGTTCACGCAGCATGCGCATCTGGCGGGCCTCGACGCTGGCACCGACCAGCAGCATGCGCAGGCCATTGCGGCCCAGGTCCGGCTGCTCGCTGGCGCGGAACACGAAGCGCTCTTCGCGCACCGGCTCGTCGAAACTGAAGAACTCGGCCAGGGTCATGGGGATCCCTTCGAGGAGTTTTTTCAGGGAGCTGACCGACGGGCTGACACGGTTCTGTTCGATCTGCGAGATCGTCGAATTGGTCAACCCGCTGCGGCGGGCCAGTTCCCGTTGGGAGAGATTGTTGCGTTCACGCACCAGTTTGAGTCGCGTCCCCGTGTCCATAGCCGCCTTGTAATCAGAGGTGTTTAAAATAATTAGCGACGCATTAAAACATACTCTGCACGCTTGCGCGCTGTGCTTTCAGGCGCGTTGGTCACGCGGCAGCGGCCACAGCCCGACCAGTAGCAACAGCAGTGCCACCGCCAGGAACGGCAGGCGTGGGTCCAAGGCGTAGACCAGGGTTCCGGCCAACGGGCCGATCACCGCCCCCATGCCTTGGGCTGCGCCAATCGAGCCGGCGGTGGCACCTTGTTCCGAGGCCTGCATGGCATTGGCTGCCAGCGCGGAAAACGCCGGGAATACAAAGCCCATACCGGCTGCAGCGACAAAATAGCAGCTCCACAGCCAGGGCGCCGTGGTGGCCAGCGCGCCAGCGGCGAAACCCAGCCCCGACACGCTGGCACCGACCCGGATCATCTTCAACGGTGGCCACTCCAGCTGGCGCAGCAGCACCTGCGACAGGATCAGCGCCACCCCGACGGTGGTCAGGGCGACACCGGCAGCCTGTGCGGCATCGGTCGGCGCCAGTTGCAGGCGGTCGAGGGCGAAGAAGCCGACGACGATCTGCGAAACCGTGACGCTGAGCATGGCGCTGAACGCCACCAGCAGTGGCCGGCGCAAGCGGGCGTCGCTGAGCCGAACCGGGCTGGGCGCATAGGTTTGGGCAAGGGGCTGTGGTTTGAGCTTGAACAACACCACCAAGAAGGCGCTGGCCGGCAGCAACGACATGATGTGAAAGGGCAGGCTGAGGCTGTGCTGGGCCAGCACGGCTGCCAGCGCCGGCCCCACCACCAGGCCGACGGCATTCGCCGCGCCCAGTGAAGCCATGGCCCGCGCCCGGCGCTGCGGTTCGACATGGTCGGCGATCAGTGCATTGCAGCCCACCGGTATGGCAGCGTAGAAAGCGCCGATGCAACCGCGCGCCAGCATCAGCCCGACGAAGGCCAGGCTTGCCCCTGGCAACCAGCGCAGCGCACCTTCGACGAACAGGCACAGTAGCCAGTAGGCCAGGGTGAAGCCAGCGCTGCCCATCAGCAGGATGCGGCGACGCCCCAGGCGGTCGGACAATCGCCCCCAAGGGCGCGCGAGCAGCACCCAGACCACGCCGGCCACCGTCACCGCCGCGCCGGCCTGCCAGGTGGCCATGCCCAGCAAGCGCGAGATCGGCCCGATCAGCGCGACGAAGGCCATCATCGACATGGTGCAGGCCATGTTGGCCAGCAGCAGCGGGCGCATGTCCAGGGCGTTGGCAGGGGCAAGCAGGGCAGGGTCCTTTGCGGTGTTCATCGGGCAGTCCAGAGCAGGTCGACAAGCTAGCTGTCGAGATGAGTGAGAGTAGTCATCGTGAGCCCGCCTGGCGTCAGCCTGTCATTCGCTGCGCCGCACGTGGCCTGGCCACATGCTACGCAACACGCCGTCCCGACGCACCAACGCATGCATCAGCGCCGCGCCCAGATGCACCAGTACAGTGGCGAACAGCAGGTAGCCTGCCCAGCCATGGGCCTGGCGCAGCAAGGCATACAGCTGCAGGTCGTGCGGGGCGATCGCCGGCAGTTGCAGGGGGCGTGGGTAGCCGCCCGCCGACAGCATCGCCCAGCCCAGCAGCGGCATGGCCAGCATCAGGGCGTAGAGCAGCAAGTGCGAGGCGCCCGCGGCAACACGTTGCAAGGCAGGCAGGTCGGTGGGCAAGGGCGGATGTGGCAAGGTCAGGCGCAGGCCGATGCGCACGATCACCAGTACCAGCAGTGCCAGGCCTGTGGCCTTGTGCAATTCGACCAGCAGCGGGTGGCGCGGTGACAGGTCGCCGACCATGCTCACGCCAATGAACAGCATGCTGATGATCAGGATCGCCATCAGCCAGTGCACCAGGCGCGCCATCGGGTGGAAGACTTCAGGTTTCATCGCTTTGCTCCTGCGCCGAGGGACTCGCGGCTGCGGCGGTTGAATGATTCCGAATAGGCCGCCGAACGGGCGGCGAGGATTGGGTCGGCGGACGGTTCGATGCCACCGGGCAGGATCAATGGGTCGAAGTTCAGGTCACGGCAAGCGCCTTGTTCGGGGGCGTCGACCTGTTCGATCACCAGGCTGCCGGCATCGACGCGACGGCGTTCGGCCGGCCAGGGACGAGCCGGGTCGTCCACCGCATCGCCCTGGTCTGCCAGCACCAGGCGCAGGGTCCAGCGCAATGGCCCTTGAGCCAGGCGCTGTTGCAGGTCGTGCTGGAGGAACTGTTTGTCGTCGACCTGGCCGGGCAGGGCGGTGAATGGCGTTTGCGGTTCCAGCTGCCAGCGTACCGGGTGCGCGGTGCCGTGGGCGTCGATCAGGCGGAAGGCATTGATGCTGTGGTACTGGGTGCTGGCGAAGCTGTCGCTGGGTTTGTAGCTTGCCGCCCACTGGCGAAATGCCGCGCTCTCCGGGTGGGCGGCGAAAAATGCCTGCAGCTTTGCCGGGTCTGGCTTGCCAGTGGCCGGATCTGGCGCGCCGGCCAGCACCTGGTCGTAGAAGCCTTGCGGTGTGCTGACCGCCAGCACGGGCGGGTTGTTCATGCCGGTACGCCAGACTTGGCCGTCATCGGTACTCAACTGGATTGCCAGGCTGCGCACCGGTATGCCGGTGTCCGGGGCGAACGGGTTGGCACCGCCGATGGCGAAGCGGCCGATCACCGGCACTCGCGCCTGGCTGAAAGCCCGTGCAGTCGACAAGCTCGCGGCCTGGCCACTGGGCTCGAAGTAGCCGCTGACGCACAGGCCCTTGGCGTGGTTCTTGCGATACCCCGGGTAGTGCCCGGCCTGGGCTTCGAAGGTATCGATGATGCGTTGTGGCGTCAGCTGCGGCCCGCCTATCCAGCCTGCGGCATAGGCGAAGCCGGCGCCCAGCGCCAGCAGCACGGTGCCGATGCCGGCCAGGCGCAGCGCCTTGGCAGGGCCTTGCAAGGGTGAGTTCATGGTGGTCATCCGGTTCAGTGAAGGTGGCGGTACGACGGCCTGGGGAAAAACTTATTCCCTGGGCGGGAATAAATTTTCTTGCCGGGCGTCTGCCCCTACACTGACAACCCCAGCGCCCGGTACCTGACCATGCACGATCTGGACGAACAGCAATGGCGTGAGCTGTTGCAGCGCTTGCGCCGCTTTGCCCTGTGGCTGACCCGTGAGCCCGGCAGTGCCGATGATCTGGTCCAGGCCACCATCGAACGCGCCTTGAGCCGCCGAGACCAGCAACGCGAAGCCGAGGCGCTGCGCGCCTGGCTGTTTACCATTCTTTATCGGCTGTTTCTCGATGCCAAGCGCCGCGAGCGCTTGCATGCCCGCTGGCTGTCATGGTTCGGCCGCAGCGCGGTGGAGCATGAAGCACTCGGCGATAACACCGAGGACATCGTCCTGGCCCAGGCCGACTTGCAGGCCTTCGCCCAGCTCTCGACCGAACAGCGGGCCTTGCTGTTGCTGGTGAGCATCGAGGGGCTCAGTTACAAGGAAGCGGCGGCAGCCCTGGAAATCCCTATTGGCACGGTGATGTCGCGCCTGTCGCGTGCCCGTGCTGCCTTGCGTGAACTGACCGAAGGCAACCCCCAGCCGCCGGCCTTGCGGAGACTCAAATGACACGCCTGATTCCTGGTGAAGACGAACTGCACGCCTATATCGATGACCGCCTGGAGCCCACCCGCCGTGCCGAGGTGCAGGCCTGGCTGGCGGCCAACCCGCAGGAAGCGGCGCGGGTCGAGGCCTGGCGCAACGATGCCCGGCGCCTGCGTGCGGCCTTGGCAGGGTTTGCCGAGCAGCCTGGGGCGGCCACGCTCGACCTGCGTCAGGTGCAGCAGCGGGTGCGCCAGCGTCGCCAGCGGCGGCTGGCTTCGGCGGCGGTGCTGTTGCTGGCCATGGGGGTCGGCGGGTTGGGTGGCTGGCAGGCACGCCAGGTGACCTTGGCCAGCCATGTATTGCCGATGGCCGATGCGGTGCAGGCCCATCGGTTGTTCGCCGGCAGTGAGGCACTGGATATCCAGGCCAGTGACCCGGCGCAATTGCGCGACTGGCTGGGCCGGCATTTCAACCGCGTGGGCCAGCTCCCTGACCTGGCGGGTTACGGCTTCGAGCCGGTCGGCGCGCGCTTGCTCAGCAACGAGCAGGGGCCGGCAGCGCTGTTGGTATTCCAGGATCGTAACGGCCAGCGCATCAGCCTGTTCCTGCGCTCGCCGGGCGACCGCTATGAACGCATGCCGCAGGGGCAGCGGGTCGATGGGCAACTGGAGGCGCGATACTGGTCGCATGGGGCGTACAACTTTGCCCTGGTCAGCGCGGCGGACGATGGGCGTGGGGCAGGGGTTGGGGAGGCGTTGCGCCTGGGGCTCTAGCGGGTATCGTGTGTGTCTCTTCGCGGGCACGCCCGCTCCCACAGGATTACCACAAGCTCGAGCGTTGTGGGTTCCCTGTGGGAGCGGGCGTGCCCGCGAATGCGTCGGATCAGGTCAGCTCAATTCGAGCCAGATCGGCGCATGGTCGGAAGGCTTTTCCATCCCGCGCAGCTCATAGTCCACGCCGGCCGCCTTGATCCGCGGCACCAGGGCCTGGGAGGCCATGATCAGGTCGATGCGCAGGCCGCGCTTGGGTTCGTCCTCGAAGCCGCGGCTGCGGTAGTCGAACCAGCTGAAGCGGTCGGCTACGTCCGGGTGCAGGTGGCGGAAGCTGTCCACCAGGCCCCAGCCCTTGAGGCGTTCCATCCACTCGCGCTCTTCCGGCAGGAAGCTGCACTTGCCGGTCTTCAGCCAGCGCTTGGCGTTGTCCGGGCCGATGCCGATGTCGCAGTCCTGGGGCGAGATGTTCATGTCGCCCATCACCAAGACCGGCTGGTCGTTCTTGAACTGCGCTTCGAGCAACGCTTGCAGATCGCTGTAGAAGCGCTGCTTGGCCGGGAACTTGGTGGGGTGATCACGGCTTTCACCTTGCGGGAAGTAGCCGTTCATGACAGTGATCGGGTTACCGTCGGCATCGGCGAAGGTGCCCCAGATGAAGCGGCGCTGCGCATCTTCTTCATCCGTGGCAAAGCCCTTGGACAGGCTCAGCGGCGCCTGGCGCGAGAGCAGGGCGACCCCGTAGTGGCCCTTCTGGCCGTGGTAGTGCACGTGGTAGCCCAGCGCCTGGACATCGGCCAGGGGGAACTGATCGTCGCTGACCTTGGTTTCCTGCAGGCCGATCACGTCCGGCTGGTGCTTTTCGATCAGCGCCGCCAGCTGGTGCGGGCGGGCCCGCAGGCCGTTGATGTTGAAACAGACGATCTTCATTGGAAAGACAATCCTGGTAAAAGGCCGGATGCTAGCCGACATCGGCGATGATCACCAGCATGGCGGCCAGGCCCTGGCACTGCTAACGTGCTGGGTGAGGTGAACGATGCGCAGTGGAGCACCTCCAAGGCACTGACATGCCCTTTCCAGGAGGACGACCCGCCATGCTCGAAACAGCTGCCGCCCAGGCGCGTATCTGCACCCTCGATGACGGCTACAGCCGTGAGGCACGCTCGCTGTTGTACAACGCCTACCGCCACGAACCGACTTTTGCCTATATCTTCGAAGCCCAGCGCCCAGGCTACGAGCGCCGGTTGCGGGTGATGGTGCGCGAGTGGGTACGTCAACATTTTTATCTGCAGCTGCCGGCCATCGGCCTGCTGCTGGAAGACCGCCTGATCGCCATGGCCCTGATCGTGCCGCCGCAACGTCGCCTGGGTGTGGCCGACAGCTGGGCCTGGCGCTTGCGCATGCTGCTGGGCACCGGCCAGCGCTGTACCCGACGCTACATGGATTACCAGGCCGCGCTGGCCAGCTGCCTGCCGAGCGGGCAGGTGCACATGCTGCCGCTGCTGGGGGTGCATCCGCAATTTCGAGGCTGTCACTATGGCGAGCAATTGTTACAAGCTGTTCACGATTGGTGCGCGGAAGACCCAAACACCCAAGGCGTGGTGCTGGACTCTGGCAACGAGCATTACCTGGCCTTTTACGCGCGCCAGGGCTATGAAGAGATAGGGGAGGTAGCTGTAGGGCCAGTCCGGGAAAGGGTGTTCTTTCATCCCAACCCAGTCTCATCCATGTCATCAATTGCTTGAACTGTGCCGCCAGGCGCCTCCCTTGAGCGCCTGGCTCTGGTAGCATGCGCCGCATGACGTATTCAGGAAGACTTACCTGGGGCCTGGTTTTCTGGGCTGCCAGTGTTGCTGCATGGGGCCAGAGCGAGTTGCTGGTGAAGGTCAAGCCCGCCAACAAGGAACTCAAGGCCAATGTCGAAGGCTATATCGGTAGCCTCGGAGACCGCGATGAGCAAGCGCTGCTGCGTTTCAGTCGCGGGGCCCAGGAGCAGGCGCGCAAGGCCGCGCAGGCCCTTGGCTACTATCAGGCGCAGATCGACACCGAGGTCAAGCCGCCAGCCAAGGCCGACCAGCACCCACAACTGATCATCGAGATCGCCCCCGGCGAGCCGGTGCGCCTGCGCAACGTGACGGTGCGCATCGAAGGGCCGGCCAGCGAGATGAAAGGTTTTCGCGTACCCGACAGCAAGGCCCTGCGGGAGGGTGAACAGCTCAACCATGGCGTGTACGAAGATGCCAAGCGGTTGATCCAGAACCAGGCTTCGCGCTATGGCTTCTTCAGTGGCCACTTCACGCGCCAGCGCCTGGCGGTCGACCCTCAGGCCGGTGTGGCCGATATCGAACTGGTTTACCAGAGTGGTCCGCGTTATCGCCTCGGCGCCGTGAAATTCACTGGTGACACGCCGCTCGATGAAGACCTGCTGCAGCGCATGGTCTCGTTCAAGCCCGGCACGCCTTACGACTCCGAACTGATTGCCCAACTCAACAACGACCTGCAATCGAGTGGCTATTTCGAAGGCGTGCGGGTCGATGCCGCGCCCACTGCGGCAGTGGGCGAGGACATCCCGGTAGAGGTGCGCCTCGATACCCGCAAACCGCGCACCATGGGCCTGGGCCTGGGCTTCTCGACTGACGTGGGGCCGCGTGGCAAGGCCAACTGGACACGGCACTGGGTCAATCCGCAAGGCCATAGTTATGGCTGGGAAACCGAGCTTTCGGCTCCGCGGCAGAACGTGGGCTTGTGGTACGACGTGCCGCTCGATCCACCCTTGACCGACAAGCTGCGCTTCGCAGGTGGTTACCAGAACGAGGAAATCGCCGGCACCGACACCCTCAGCAAGTTGCTGACCGTCGGCCCGGAGTGGCACAGCAAACTGGCCAGCGGCTGGCAGCGGGTGGTCTCGCTCAAGTACCAGCGCGAAGAGTATCGTCTGGGCGATGACTCGGGGCTTAGCAACCTGCTGATGCCCGGTGTGAGTTTTTCCTACCTGCGCAGTGACAACCGCATCGACCCGCACAACGGCTACCGCTTGCAGTTCGATACCCAGGTGGCCAAGGAGGGGCTGGTGTCCGACACCAACCTGTTGCACGGCAATGTCCTGCTCAAAGGCCTGACTACGCTCGGCCACAATCACCGTTTCCTCGGCCGGGTGCAGTTCGGTGGCAGTGCCACCAACGGCTACAAGAACAACATTCCGCCGTCGCTGCGCTTTTTCGCCGGTGGTGACCAGAGCGTGCGCGGCTACGACTACCAGACGCTCTCGCCGAAGAACAGCGACGGTGACCGCATTGGCGGGCGCTACCTGGTCGCGGGGAGCGTCGAGTACCAGTATTCGCTGGCCGAAAAATGGCGGGTGGCAACCTTCATCGATCAGGGCAACGCGTTCAATACGCTGGAACTGCCCAGCCTCAAGACCGGGGTAGGTTTTGGTGTGCGCTGGGTTTCGCCGGTAGGGCCGCTGCGCCTGGACCTGGCCAAGGCGCTCGATGACGACGGCGGTATTCGCCTGCACTTCTCCATGGGGCCCGAGCTGTGATGCGTGTGTTGAAATTCGTTCTGCCGGGCGTGCTCGGCAGTGTGCTGCTGGTGGCCTTGGCCCTGGGGCTGTTGCTGGGTACCGAAGGCGGCAGCCGCTGGGTTCTCGGCAGAGTGCCAGGGCTGACGATCGAAGCATTCCAGGGCCGCTTGGCAGGCACCTGGCAGGCCAGCCAGTTGCGCTGGGTCGACGGCGGCAACACGGTGCAGCTGCAAGCGCCGCTACTGAGCTGGTCTCCCGCTTGCCTCATGCGCGCCACGCTGTGTATCGACCAGCTACAGGCTCAGCGGGTCGACATGGCCTTCGCGCCAGGCGATCAAACGGCCGAAAGTGCTCCGCTGCAGTTACCCGCCCTGCGCTTGCCGCTGGCGATCGAGGTCGGTGAGGTGAAGGTGGGGCAGTTGCGCCTGGATGGCAGTGATCTGCTTGGCGATCTGCACCTGGCGGCGCACTGGACCGCGAGTGGCCTGCGCATCGACAGCCTGCAGTTGCAACGTGACGGTTTGCGGGTGCACGTGCAGGGCGATGTGCAGCCTGAGGGAAATTGGCCGGTACAACTTCAAGGCCAGGTGCAGTTGCCAGCGGTGGAGGGCAAGGCCTGGCAACTGGCCGTGACCGCCAAGGGTGAATTGCAGAAAACCCTTACCCTCGACGCCACCAGCAGCGGCTACCTGGATGCCCGCCTGAACGGGACGCTACAGGCCCTGGCCGAACACTTGCCGGCGAAGCTGCAGATACGCGCCGACGCATTCAAACCAATGGGCTCGTTGCCCGACACGCTGCAATTCAACCAGCTTGTGCTGGATGCCCAGGGCGACCTCCTCAAGGGCTATCAACTGTCTGGTAGCGCCAGCTTGCCGGCCGAACAGGCCCCGATCGCACTGGCGCTGGCCGGCAAGGTGGACGCCAAGGGTGCCAAGCTGGATGCCCTGGACCTGACAGCCAGCGACACCCAGCGCGTCAAGCTGCAGGCCAGCGCTGACTGGCAGCAGGCGCTGAAGGCCGACGCTCAACTGGATTGGCAGGACTTTCCGTGGTTGCGTCTATACCCGCTGGAAACGCCGCCGCAGGTTACCCTCAAGCGTTTCAGTGCCCAGGTTCAATACCAGGATGGCAACTACCAGGGCACCTTCAACGGTGATCTCGACGGCCCGGCAGGCGCATTTACCCTGGCCAGCCCGTTCCAAGGTGACCTGGGCCAGGTGCGCCTGCCGCAGCTGGCGCTGACCGCCGGGCAGGGCAAGGCGGCGGGCAGCGTCGCCGTGCGCTTTGCCGATATGCTGGCCTGGGACGTCGACCTGCAATTGTCAGCGCTGGACCCCGCGTACTGGCTCGCCGAGTTGCCGGGCACCCTGGCCGGGCCTTTGCGCAGCAAGGGTGAGATGAAGGGCGAACAACTCAGCCTGGATGCCCAGCTCGACCTCAAGGGGCGCCTGCGCGGGCAGCCGGCGGTGCTCAAGGTCGAGGCCCAAGGGGCCGGGCAGAGCTGGACGCTCGGCGCACTGGCTGTGCAACTGGGCGATAACCGTATCAACGGCAGCGGTAGCCTGCAGCAGCGCATGGCCGGGCGTGTCGACCTCGATCTGCCACGGCTTGGCCAGCTATGGCCGAGGTTGCAAGGGCGGGTTAAAGGGCGCCTGGACGTCAGCGGCACGCTGAACACACCGCAAGGCAACCTGACCCTGCAGGGCCAGCAACTGGCGCAGGAAGAAAACCACCTCCAGCGGCTCGAGCTGGAGGGGCGTCTGGACAGCGCCCAACGGGGCGTGATCGACCTCAAGGCCAGCGGCATCCGCCTGGGGGACACCGTACTGGGCACCTTGCAAGCCAACGGCAAGGGTGATATCCGCCAGCAGGCGCTGACCCTGGCCCTGGACGGTCCGCAACTCAAGCTCGACCTGGGCCTGGATGGCCAGCTGAGCAACGGTGACTGGCGTGGTCGCCTGGCCAGCGGCAGGATCCAGGCCGGTGGCCAGGACTGGCAGCTGCAGTCACCGGCGCGCCTGCAGCGGCTGGCCAGTGGCCAATTGAATTTCGGCGCCCATTGCTGGCGTTCAGGCCAGGCCAGCCTGTGCGGCGAGGACCAACGGCTGGCGCCCGAGCCGCGTCTACGCTACCACCTCAAGCAGTTCCCGCTGGATAGCCTGGCGCAATGGCTGCCGAAGGACTTCGCCTGGCAAGGCATGCTCAATGCCGACGTGAACCTGGACATTCCCACCAGCGGCCCGAAGGGCAACATCCGTGTCGATGCCAGTGGCGGTACGTTGCGCGTTCGCGACAACGGCCGCTGGATCGACTTCCCTTACCAGGCCCTGCGGCTGGACAGCACCCTGGCGCCACGCCGGGTCGATACGCGCCTGGATTTTCGCGGTGAGCGCCTGGGTGAGCTGAGCCTGAACACGCGCCTCGATCCGCTGGGCAAGAACAAGCCGCTGTCTGGTGACTTCCGTCTCACCGGGCTGGATGTGTCGATTGCCCGTCCGTTCGTGCCGATGGTCGAACGCCTGGCCGGGCAGTTGAATGGCAGCGGCCGCTTGACCGGCACCTTGCTGGCACCACAAATCAACGGCAACCTGGTGCTCACCGGGGGCGAGGTCAGTGGTGCCGAGCTGCCGGTCAGCCTGCAGGACCTGTCGCTGCAGGCCCTGATCGCTGGCGAGCAGGTGCAGATCAACGGCGGCTGGCGCAGCGGCGATGCCGGGCGCGGCCAACTCAACGGCCAGCTGACCTGGGGCCAGGCCCTGGGCATGGACCTGCGTCTGCAGGGCCAGCAACTGCCCGTGACCGTCGAGCCCTACGCGACACTGGAAGTTGCCCCGGACCTGAACCTGCGGCTGGTCGATGACAAGCTGGCGGTGACCGGCAAGGTGCTGGTGCCCAAGGGCAAGATCATTATGCGCGAGTTGCCACCTTCTACTGTCAAGGTCTCGGACGACACGGTCATCGTCGGCCACCAGACCGAAGAGGGCAAGCCGCCCATGGCGATGGCCATGGATATCGATGTGGTCGTGGGGCAGGACACGCTGTCATTCAGCGGCTTTGGCCTGACTGCCAACCTGCTTGGCCACGTGCATATTGGCGACAACATGGACACCCGTGGCGAACTGAGCCTGGCCGATGGTCGCTACCGTGCCTACGGCCAGCGCCTGACCATTCGCCGCGCACGGTTGCTTTTTGCCGGGCCGATCGACCAGCCTTATCTGGATATCGAGGCCATCCGCAAGGTCGACGATGTGATTGCCGGTATCCGCCTGAATGGCAGCGCCGAGCAGCCGACCACCACGGTGTTCTCGGAACCGGCCATGAGCCAGGAGCAGGCGTTGTCGTACCTGGTGCTGGGGCGTCCGCTTGGGACTTCTGGCGAGGATAACAACATGCTTGCCGAAGCGGCATTGGGCCTGGGCCTGGCGGGCAGTGCCGGGATTACCGGCAGCCTGGCCTCGGGCCTCGGGATCGATGACTTCCAGTTGGATACCGAAGGCTCCGGTAACAGCACCAGCGTAGTGGCCAGTGGCAACCTGACCGAGAAGCTGAGCTTGCGCTACGGGGTCGGGGTGTTCGAGCCGGCCAATACCATTGCGCTGCGTTACAAGTTGAGCAAGAAGGTATACCTGGAGGCTGCCAGCGGGCTGGCGAGCTCCCTGGATATCTTCTACAAGCGAGACTTCTGAAGAACGTCAGCGAACGGTGGCGGCCTCGATGAATTCGTTGGTTTCGGCGGGTGCAGGCGTGTCGGGCTTGCGTATGGGGGTGATCAGCTTGGTGTACTCCTCAATCAGGCGGTTAAGTGCCTCGGGTGGTTCGCTGGCATGAAACTGCATGCGGATCTGCACTTCGTCAGGGTCCCGTGTTTCACCCTGGCGCCCCTGGGCGCCGATCGTCACCTTGAAACTGGCGGCACTGGCCTGTGCGCATTCTTCGCTTAGGGCGCCCAGGCCTTCGGTTGCGTTGACCCGCACCGACAGATCCACCTGCATGCGCTCCAGGCTCAGGCCCTTGGGTGCCACCAGGGCGAACAGAGGCACGCGCATGATGTGTCGATCGTCCATGGCGATTTCGACCATCTTCGCTTTCATCGGGCTGCCCAAGGCCTGGCTGTCACAGTCAAAGAACTGGTCGAACAGGTTGATGTACTGCTGGGCTATAAGGCTATTGGTGGCCGCAGCGGCCTCTTGAAGACCGCGGGTGATATCCCGCAGGTCGATTGCAGTCATGGGCACTGGGGGGGTGTCCAAAGGGTTGGCTCCTGAGGGTGGAAGAGGCCCCGCCGCCAGGCGCGGGGCAACCGATCAAACAGCGAGTGACCATCACGCGTTATTGGGACCTGCGCCTGGAGGCGTTGGGTCTTTCAAGGTATCGGCCTGCGAGATCTCCTCCTGGCTCTCCAGGGTTGAATTCTGGGTCACTGTCGGCTTGGTGGCGGCTTCGGTGAGGAAGTCGATCACCCGCATCATGGCCTCCGGTGGATCCTGGCGCCGCAGTGAGGTATTGAATGCATAGCGTGCACGGGTATCGGTCTTGCGGGTTTGCGTCGACTTGCTGCTGATACTGCCTTTGACGTCCAGTTTGAAAGGCCCCCAACCCAGCGAGGCCGCCACTTCGCCACTTTTGTTGGATTCACTGAAGTCCTCGGCCATCTGGCTGATGGTCAGTTCGAACTCGACGTTACCTTCTTCGATGGTGATGTTCGGGTGGGTGATGGCCGCCAGCAGCGGCACCTTCATGGATTTGCTGACGACGCCTTTGTACTCGCCTTGCTCGTCAACGATGGTTTCGTCATAGTCGAACTGGATGGCAACCGCTTTGCCATCTTGTACGCAGACCTGCATGAGGAAGTCTGCATAGGATTTGCTGGCGGTGACCTGCGCTTGCACCATGGCTTGCAATGGTGCAGCGATCATGCGGTCCATGGGCAAGGCATTGATGACAGAACCGATGAGGCTGTTATCGATAGACATGTGGGTTTTCTCTTTTTATCAGGGTTGAGGGGGCGGCCACGTTCAGGCCGCGATAGGTACAGTCAGCGGGAGCAGTGCTCCTGGCGCCGGATGTTGCCAATCTGTCGCAGGCTCAGCCCATACTTGTTGGCGAGCAGGCTGCGAGACAAACCTTCGGCGCTCTCTTTCTGGATTTGCAGATTGCGCAATTGCCGCAGGAAATGATCTGCCTTGGGTATTTCCAGCGCCACGCCGGCAAATCGCTTGATCAGGGCCTCGAGTGCGTCTGCCGGAAGCACGTCGGCGAGTTTGGTGCGCGTTCGGTGCTTGGGAATGTACTTGGGCCTGCCGCCGTAGGCGCAGGTCAAGTGGTAGGCGTTTTCAAGGCCGATGCATTCGATCAAGGCCTGCAACGAATGCGGTAACTGGCCGATGTCGATGGATGTGAGATCTGGCAGTTCCATAGGAGACTTCCTCGCGGTGGATTGGGCGCGATGCCGTCGTTGGCATTGAGGAATTCTCGGTGAGCGCCGAATGTTGCCGCTAGGCGCCAAGTGGGCTGGCAGTTGTAGTTTTGGTGAGCAGGGCTTGCAGGCAACGATGTCGCGTGATGTAGGACGTTACGTCGACGCTGCTTTGCAGGCCCGATTATTCGTTGGGTTGCATTACCATCGCGCTAGTGAGTGCCCGAACCCTTATTCACACGGATAACTGTTCAGCAGGCTTGCACCTGAAAGATAGGCGTGGGCGTTACCTGACTGCTCGCGGGGCAAGGTGCGCCAGTCGATGTCCAGGCAGAGGCTGTTCAATGGCTGGTCATCGAGCATGCCGATGACCCTGTCGGGAAAAGTCCGCCGATAGCGGGCGACGGTTTTGCCCTGGGGCTCGACTTGATCCGCCTGTGCCAGCGCCTGGCGAGCGAGTCCGGGCAGCAATGGGTGCGCGATGGTGAAGTAGGGGTGGCCGGGCCTTGCTTGCAGGTGCCCGGCTGCACGGGTTCTCTGCCACAGTTGTTGCCACTGGCTGCTGCCAGCATGCGCAGCCAGTTGGTTACCTAGCTTGAGCAATTGCTCAGGCGGTGCCTGGCCGGTGTCGAGGGCCTGAATGGGAAGTGATGGTGCGAGCAGTATGATGAACAGCGCGAACCTGCGCATGGTGCCTCCAGCGTGGATTGAGGAAGCCCAATGCTTTCAGGCATGCCCTGCCATGCTAAGCAGGAAATACAGCGCTGCAAGGCGTTGACGTTGTATCATTGTCGTCGCTCGTTGTGAGCAAATACCCCCGAAGTTGAAGGATTTTTCGATGACCCACGTGCAGCGCCTCAAATATTCGCTTCTGATCATCCTGGTGGTGCTGGGCCTCATGCTGGGCCTGTCGCATCTGCAGAAGCAAGGCACGATCAGTGAACAGACCTTCCAGATGCTGGCTATCGCGATTGCCGTTGTGGTGGTCGTGATCAACGGGATTCTGCGGCGCAAGGTCAAGCCCTGACGCCTGCCCGGCGGCAGCGTCAGGCGGCCTGCAGTCAGCGCGGCAAGGGCTGTTCGAGTACGGCGCGTGCTTCGGGCTTGAGGCTGTAGCACTTGTCGCTGCCAAGGCTGATCACACCCTCTGTGCACAGCCGTTTGAGCACCTCGCGCACGCTCAGAAACGACAACGGGATGTCCAGTTGCTCCAGTTGCGCATGCACGCCGCGCACGCCGATGCTGCGCCCGGTGCGATCTGCGTGGTACAGCGCATCGATCACCTTCAGGCGAATGAGGCTGGTGCGCAGGCCGTAATTGCGCAGCAGTTCGCGAATCTGCTCGTTGCCGGTACGCTCATCCACGCAGGCGGCCGCGCCGTTGGCCGCCTTTCCCGGAATGCACCCGGTCTGCAATGAGGGTTGCGGGTCGTACATGTGAATGCTCCTTTTCGTGGACTGTCCCGAAATATGGTTGGCTCACTGATTAGGACGAATGAGAACGGCAAATCTGCAGCGTCTGCCTGCAAAATTTTCTGCCGGTGTTTCTTGAAGACGGTTCGCGGCGCCACTGCGCGTAAAATTTTCATCCAGCCGTTCGTTTGATCGGGAATGATCCCTGAATCCGAGGAATGCCCGTGTTGTCAATTTCGCGTCCCTTGACCTTTGCCAGCCTGGCGGCTGCCCTGGTCGCCTCCAGCGTAGCCGTGCAGGCGCGGCAAACCGGCGCTGATGCCAGTGCGCAGATCCGTCGCACCAGTTTTGGCGTGCCGCATATCGTCGCCAAGGATGAGCACGGCCTGGGGTATGGCATTGGCTATGCCTATGCCCAGGACAACCTGTGCCTGCTGGCCAATGAAGTGCTGACGGTCAACGGTGAGCGCTCGCGCTATTTCGGCGCTCAGGCCAAGACCCTCGAACAACGCGACAACCTCGCCAGTGACCTGTTCTACACCTGGCTCAACACGCCGGCGGCAGTCACTGGGTTCATGCAGGCCCAGCCAGCACAGGTGCGCGAATTGCTGGAGGGTTATGCCAGCGGCTTCAACCGCGCCTTGGCCGAGCGGCGCAAGCAAGGCCTGCCTGCGCAATGCGGCGACGGCCAGTGGGTACGCCAGATCACCAGCCAGGACTTGGTCAAACTGACCCGTCGCCTGCTGGCTGAAGGGGGCGTGGGCCAGTTCGCCGAAGCGCTGGCGGGTGCCCAGCCCCCCAGGCTGGCAGCCCAGCGAACAACCCCGGCCTTTGACGTGGCGCTGGCCCGGCAGCAGCGCTTCGCCTCCGAGCGCGGCAGCAACGCGGTGGCTGTGGGGGCGCAACGCTCGGCCAATGGCCGCGGCCTGTTGCTGGCCAACCCGCACTTCCCGTGGATGGGTGGCATGCGTTTTTACCAGATGCAGCTGACCATCCCAGGCAAGCTGGATGTGATGGGGGCCGCTTTGCCTGGCCTGCCAGTGGTGAACATCGGCTTCAACCGCCACCTGGCCTGGACCCACACGGTGGATACCTCAAAGCACTTCACCCTGTATCGCTTGCAGTTGGACCCCAAGGATCCGACCCATTACCTGCAGGATGGCAAGTCCATCCCGATGACACGGCAAACCGTGAGCGTCAGGGTCAAGGCCGACGATGGCACCCTCAGCCAGATCGAGCGCCAGGTCTACAGCTCCCGTTTCGGGCCGATTGTGCAGTGGCCGGGGCGACTGGACTGGGACACCCAGGCAGCCTACAGCCTGCGCGATGCCAACCTGGACAACACGCGCGTGCTGCAGCAGTGGTACCGCATCAATCGTGCCGACAGCCTGGAGGCCCTCAAGGGTTCCATCGAGCAGTTGCAGGGCATCCCGTGGGTCAACACCCTCGCCGTCGATGCCGCAGGCAAGGCGCTGTACCTGAACCAGTCGGTAGTGCCTTTTGTCGATCAGCAACTGCTCAGCGCCTGCAGCGATCCGGCGGCGCAAGGCCCTCTGGTGGTACTGGACGGGTCGCGCAGTGCCTGCCAGTGGAAGGTCGATGCCCAGGCCGCGCAGCCTGGTATCTTCCCGGCGCGAATGCTGCCGAGCCTGGAGCGCAACGACTTTGTGCAGAATTCCAACGACCCGGCCTGGATGGCCAACCCGGCCCAGCCGTTGACCGGCTTCTCGCCATTGATCAGCCGCAGTGACCAGCCGCTGGGCATGCGCGGGCGTTTTGCCCTTGAGCGCCTGCAAGGCAACGCCAAGCTGGGTGTCGACGACTTGCAGCGCATGGTGCTGGATGACGAGGTTTACCTGGCCAGCCTGGTACTGCCCGACCTGCTGCAGTGGTGCAAAATGGCTGAGGCCGAGGTGCAGGCCGTGTGTGTCAGCCTCGCTGCCTGGGATGGCAAGGCCGGTGTGGACAGTGGTGTTGGCCTGGTGCATTTCCAGAACATGGTCGAGGCCATGGCCAGGCATCCGCAAAGTTGGCGCGTGGCTTTCGACCCGGCAGACCCTCAGCACACCCCGCGGGGCCTGGCGGTGGAGCAGGCGCTGGTGCGCAAGCTGTTGCGTGAAGCGGCCTTGGGTTCGCTGCAGCAAGTGGCCGACGCCGGAGTCGAGGAGGGTAGCCGATGGGGGCAGATCCAGCAGGCTGCCGATGGCACGCCGGTGCCGGGCGGCCCGCAGCAGCTTGGGGTTTATAACGCGATGTTCAGCGTGCCGCATGGGCCGGGCAAGCGCCTTGTGGTCAGCGGTACCAGCTATCTGCAGCTTGTCAGTTTCACTGAGCACGGGCCACAGGCACGTGGGCTGCTGGCCTTTTCGCAATCCAGCGAAGCTGGCTCGGCGCACTTCAGCGACCAGACCCAGGCGTTTGCCGCCAAGCAGCTGGCAGCGATACCGTTTACCGAGGCGCAGATCAAGGCGGACCCGGAGTATCGTCAGTATGTGATCAGTGAACGGGACAAAGCCGCGGTGGCCAGCCGGCCTTGAGCCTTTGGCCTGTAACGGCCTGTTCGCGGGCTCGCCCGCTTCCACGGGAAACTCCACAGGCCTGAGTCCAGTGGTTTCCCTGTGGGAGCGGGCGAGCCCGCGAAAAGGGCGAATTGGACTTTCAGGAGAACTCGAATGGCTCCAGGGCGAAGCCTTGCCCATCGACCTGCAAGGTCCAGCCCCGACGGTCCCAATCCCCCAGCACGATGCGCCGGGCCGGTTCACCTTCGACCACCAGCTTGTGAATCGCCGGCCGGTGGGTGTGGCCATGCACCAGCGTGCGTACGCCATGCGCGGCCATCACTTTCGGCACTTCTTCTGGCGTGACGTCGACGATCTCGGTGGCCTTCATGCGCACCTGTGCACGGCTTTCGCTGCGTAGCTTGCGCGCCAGTTTCTGGCGGGTGGCCAGCGGCAGGTGCCGAAGGATCCACAGGCTCACCGGGTTGCGCAGGTAACGGCGCATCTTCATGTAGCCCAGGTCGCGGGTGCACAGGGTGTCGCCATGCATCAGCAGCACCTGTTCACCGCCCAGCTCGATCACGCTTGGGTCGGCCAGCAGTGTGCAGCCAGCGGCCGTGCAGAAGTCCTGGCCAATCAGAAAGTCACGGTTGCCATGCATCAGGTAGATCGCCGTGCCGCTGTCGCTGAGCTGGCGCAAGGCCTGGCAGATCGACTGCTGGAACGCTGTCATGGCGTCGTCGCCGATCCACGCTTCAAAAAAATCACCGAGGATGTACAACGCCTTGGCGTGACGGGCGCGGCCGTCGAGCAGATCAAGAAACGCCCGGGTGATGTCCGGGCGTTCTTCTTGCAGGTGCAGATCGGAGATCAGCAGGATCACTCAATGATCTCTGCTTTCTCGATGATCACGTCGTCCTTCGGCACGTCCTGGTGGCCAGCCTTGGAGCCGGTGGCAACTTTTTCGATCGCATCGACGATTTCACGGCCTTCGGTCACTTCGCCGAACACGGCGTAGCCCCAACCCTGTACGTTCTTGCCGCTGTGGTTGAGGAAGTCGTTGTCGGCGGCGTTGATGAAGAACTGCGCCGAGGCGGAGTGCGGCTCCATGGTGCGGGCCATGGCAATGCTGTACTTGGTGTTCTTCAGGCCGTTGTCGGCTTCGTTCTGGATGCTGGCACGGGTCTTCTTCTGATTCATACCGGCTTCGAAACCGCCGCCCTGAATCATGAAGCCCTTGATCACACGGTGGAACACGGTGCCGTTGTAATGGCCGTCCTTGACGTACTGAACGAAGTTTTCGGTGGTCAGCGGCGCTTTTTCGGCGTTCAGTTGCAGAACGATGTCGCCGTGGTTGGTGGTCAGTTTGACTTTGGACATGCTGAAATTCGCTCTTTCAAGGCATACGGGAATAGGGTGCGCAGGGCGCGTTTAGTCACCTGACGCAGGATCGGGCAACCGCGACACATGTTGATGGTTCATGGCGCGCAGCGGCCATTTTGCACGGATCGCGATAAATCGCGCCAGTTTGTCGGTGCCCGGCTGTCAGCAGCTTGACTGCTTCGGCTATGATAGGCCCTTTGATTCAATCGGCCTACCCAGGCCGGACACGTGCATTCAAGGATCCTATGAGCAAGCCCACTGCCGACAACGCGCCCAACGCCGCTGCCAAAGGCGCCCCCGCTGTCCCTGCGAACTTCCTGCGGCCGATCATCCAGGCCGACCTGGACTCGGGCAAGCACAGCAGCATCGTCACCCGCTTCCCGCCGGAGCCCAATGGCTACCTGCACATCGGCCACGCCAAGTCGATCTGTGTCAACTTCGGCCTGGCCAAGGAGTTCGGCGGCGTCTGCCACCTGCGCTTCGACGACACCAACCCGGCCAAGGAAGACCAGGAATACATCGACGCCATCCAGCGCGACGTGAAATGGCTGGGCTTCGACTGGGCCGGCGAGGTGCGCTATGCCTCCGACTACTTCGACCAGCTGCACGACTGGGCCGTTGAACTGATCAAGCGTGGCAAGGCCTATGTCTGCGACCTGACCCCTGATCAGGCCAAGGAATACCGTGGCAGCCTGACCGAACCCGGCAAGAACAGCCCGTTCCGCGAGCGCGGCGTCGAGGAAAACCTCGACCTGTTCGCACGCATGAAGGCCGGCGAGTTCAAGGACGGCGAGCGCGTGCTGCGTGCCAAGATCGACATGGCTTCGCCGAACATGAACCTGCGCGACCCGATCCTCTACCGCATCCGCCATGCCCACCACCACCAGACCGGTGACAAGTGGTGCATCTACCCGAACTACGACTTCACCCACGGGCAGTCGGACGCCATCGAAGGCATCACCCACTCGATCTGCACCCTCGAGTTCGAAGGCCACCGCCCGCTGTACGACTGGTTCCTCGACAACCTGCCGGTCCCGGCGCACCCGCGCCAGTACGAGTTCAGCCGCCTGAACCTGAACTACACCATCACTTCCAAGCGCAAGCTCAAGCAACTAGTGGACGAAAAGCACGTCAGTGCCTGGGACGACCCGCGCATGTCGACCCTGTCGGGCTTCCGCCGCCGCGGCTACACCCCGGCGTCGATCCGCAACTTCTGCGAAATGATCGGTACCAACCGTTCCGACGGCGTGGTCGACATGTCGATGCTCGAATTCAGCATCCGTGACGACCTCGACCGCACCGCGCCACGCGCCATGTGTGTGCTGCGCCCGCTGAAGGTGGTCATCACCAACTATCCGCAAGGCCAGGTCGAGCAGCTTGAACTGCCGCGCCACCCGAAGGAAGACATGGGCGTGCGCGTGCTGCCGTTCGCCCGCGAGCTGTACATCGACCGCGACGACTTCATGGAAGAGCCGCCGAAGGGCTACAAGCGCCTGGAGCCCGCCGGTGAAGTGCGCCTGCGCGGCAGCTACGTGATCCGCGCCGACGAGGCGATCAAGGATGCCGACGGCAACATCGTCGAGCTGCGCTGCTCGTACGACCCGGACACCCTGGGCAAGAACCCGGAAGGCCGCAAGGTCAAGGGCGTGATCCATTGGGTACCGGCCGAAGGCAGTGTCGAGTGCGAAGTGCGCCTGTACGACCGCCTGTTCCGCTCCGCCAACCCGGAAAAGACCGAAGACGGCGGCAGCTTCCTCGACAACATCAACCCGGATTCGCTGCAAGTGCTGACGGGCTGCCGCGCCGAGCCATCGCTGGGCCAGGCGCAGCCTGAGGACCGCTTCCAGTTCGAGCGCGAAGGCTACTTCTGCGCCGACCTCAAGGACAGCCAGCCGGGGCGTCCGGTGTTCAACCGCACCGTCACCCTGCGTGACTCCTGGGGCAGCTAAGGAACCGCCGTGCTTACCATCTACAACACGCTGAGCAAGACCAAGGAAGCCTTCAAGCCGCTCGATGGCAACAAGGTGCGCATGTACGTGTGCGGCATGACCGTGTACGACTACTGCCACCTTGGCCATGGCCGCAGCATGGTGGCGTTCGACCTGGTGACCCGCTGGCTGCGTAAAAGCGGCTACGACCTGACCTATGTGCGCAACATCACCGACATTGACGACAAGATCATCAACCGCGCCAACGAAAACGGCGAGGCGTTCGATGCCCTGACCGCGCGCATGATCGACGCGATGCACGAAGACGAGCGCCGCCTGAACATCCTCAAGCCGGACCTGGAGCCGCGTGCCACCGACCACATCGCCGGCATGCACGCGATGATCCAGACCTTGATCGACAAGGGCTACGCTTACGCGCCCGGCAACGGCGACGTGTACTACCGGGTCGGCAAGTTCGCCGGCTACGGCAAGCTGTCGCGCAAGAAGATCGAAGACCTGCGCATCGGTGCCCGCATCGAGGTCGACGAGGCCAAGCAGGACCCACTGGACTTTGTCCTGTGGAAAGGCGTCAAGCCAGGCGAGCCGTACTGGGATTCGCCGTGGGGCCCGGGCCGTCCGGGCTGGCACATCGAGTGCTCGGTGATGTCCACCTGCTGCCTGGGTGAGAGCTTCGACATCCACGGCGGTGGCAGCGACCTGGAGTTCCCGCACCACGAGAACGAGATCGCGCAGAGCGAGGCAGCCACTGGCAAGCAGTACGCCAACAGCTGGATGCACTGCGGCATGATCCGTATCAATGGCGAGAAGATGTCCAAGTCGTTGAACAACTTCTTCACCATTCGCGACGTGCTCGAGAAGTATCACCCGGAGGTGGTGCGCTACCTGCTGGTGGCCAGCCACTACCGCAGCGCCATCAACTACTCCGAAGACAGCCTGCGCGATGCCAAGGGCGCCCTGGAGCGCTTCTACCACGCGCTGCGTGGCCTGCCGCGGGTTGCCGCCAAGGGTGGCGAGGCGTTCGTCGAGCGCTTCAGCGTGGCGATGAACGACGACTTCGGCACCCCGGAAGCTTGCGCCGTGCTGTTTGACCTGGTGCGCGAGATCAACCGCCTGCGTGACAGCGATGTCGATGCGGCGGCGGGCCTGGCCGGTCGCCTGCGTGAGCTGGGCGATGTGCTGGGTGTGCTGCAACTGGAGGCCGATGACTTCCTGCGTGCCGGCGCCGAAGGCAAGGTCGATGCGGCGGAGGTGGAAGCCTTGATCCAGGCGCGTCTGCAGGCGCGTGCGGACAAGAACTGGGCTGAGTCCGACCGTATCCGTGACCAGATCACGGCCATGGGTGTGGTGCTGGAAGACAGCAAGGGTGCCACCACCTGGCGCCTGGCTGACTGATCGGCGCAACTGGGGCCGCTTTGCGGCCCTTTCGCGACACAAGGCCGCTCCTACAGGGGAACACGATCTCCTGTAGGAGCGGCCTTGTGTCGCGAAAGGGCTGCAAAGCAGCCCCAGCTTTATTTGGCCAAACCGGCCAATGGGCAGTGCAATACCAGCCTGGCCCCACCCAGCTCGCTCTCGCCAATCTCCAGCCCGAACCCGTGCAGGTCGACGATCGCCGCAACGATCGACAACCCCAGCCCGAACCCGGAATGGCGGTGGCCTTCCTCGCTGCGATAGAACCGCTTCAGCACCGCAGCGCGCTCCTCTTCGGGAATCCCCGGCCCGCTGTCTTCGATGGCAATGTGCACGCCCAGCTCATCCTGAGTCGCCTCGATGGCAACCCGGCCGTCTTCAGGCGTGAACTTGATGGCATTGCCCACCAGGTTGGCCAGTGCTTCGAACAGCAACTCGCGATCACCGTGCAGCGCCGGTAACTGGGCCGGCTGTTCCAGGTTGAGGCGAATGCCGCCATCTTCGGCCAGCGGCAGGTAGAAGTCGTGCAGTTCCACCAGCAAGTCGTGCGGATCAAGCTGAACGAAGCCGGCGCGGCGCTGGCGGTCTTCCAGCTCGCTGATGCGCAGCAGGCCACGGAAGCGGGCCATCAACGTATCGGTCTCACCAATCGCCTGGTCCAGCGCTTCGGCTTGTGGTGAATCGTGCGCGCTTTGCTGACGAATACGGTAAAGCTGGGCCCGCAAGCGGGTCAGGGGAGTGCGCAAGTCGTGGGCGATGTTGTCGCATACGCCTTTGACTTCATGCATCAGCCGCTCGATGCGGTCGAGCATGGCGTTGACGATATCGGCCAGCATGTCCAGCTCATCGCGGCGCGCTGACAGTGGTAAGCGGTGGGTGAGGTCGCCGGCAACGATCAGCTCTGCCTGGGCCTGAATGGCACGAATGCGCTTGAGCGGGCGGCGGCGTAGCAGGTACCAGCCGGCGAACCCCGGAATCAGGGTCAGCGAGATGCCCCACAGCAAGGCATGCAGGATGATGCGGGTCACCACGAACAACGAGCCATTGTCGCGGAACAGTACCAGCCAACGGCCATCTTGCACCCTGATCGCCACCGCATCGCAGCTGTCACGTGGCATGTGCGGGTCATCGGCATCCAGGCAGCGCTTGAGTTCGTGCACCTTGCCGTCCAGGCCCAGGTCCGGGGGGATCGCGCGAATCCGCCCGCCCACCGGGTTGAACTGGGCATCGAACAGGCCATAGGCATCGAAACTGCGTTCCTCGAACGCCTGGCTGGCGACCAGGGCATCGTCGAGCTGCTTGCCGCTCATGTGTGCGAACAGGTGCTGGCGCTGCAGCATCGAGTGGCGGGTCAGCTTGTTCAGGTAGCTGGACACCTCGAAATACAGCACCCCCATGAGGATGCTGCTCCAGGCCACGAAAAGGAAACTGTACAGCGCCAGCAGGCGGCTGGTGGACGAGCTCCAGCCCTTAGACGGGTTCAGCAATGGCATAGCCCGAGCCCCGTACCGTACGGATCAGCGGCGACTGGCCCGGGGAGTCGATTTTCTTGCGCAGGCGCCCGATGTGCACGTCGATCAAGTTGGTGCCCGGGTCGAAGTGGTAACCCCAGACTTCCTCGAAGATCATCATCCGCGTGATCACCTGGCCGCTGTGGCGCATCAGGTATTCCAGCAGTTTGTACTCGGTGGGTAGCAGGTTGAGGGTCTGCTCGCCGCGGCGGGCTTCGTGGCTGATCAGGTCCAGCTGCAGGTCGGCGACCTGCAGGCGGGTCTGGGTCATCGGTACACTGTTGCGGCGCAACAGTACTTCGACCCGTGCCGCCATTTCGTCGGAGGCGAACGGCTTGGTCAGGTAGTCGTCGCCGCCGGCGCGCAGGCCGCGCACGCGCTCATCCACGTCGGACAGGGCGCTGATCATCAGGATCGGCGTGGTGATTTTCAGGTTGCGCAGGGTGGTGACGATCGTCAGGCCATCGACCTCGGGCAGCATCCGGTCTACGGTGATCAGGTCGTAACCGCCGGCGATCGCCTTGGCCAGGCCCTCGCGGCCGTTGTCGGCCCAATCCACTTCCAGGCCGTGGCTGGAGAGTTCGGCGACGATTTCCTGGCCGGTGACGGCGTCGTCTTCGATGGTCAGTACGCGTGGCATGCTCGTTCCTGGGCGTCTATTGGAGACTTGATTGTGCCAAAGAATAGCCAAACGGCGATTTAAGAAAAATTCATCTACGCCGGGTAAAACAAAACGGGGCATGCCAGTGTCTGGCATGCCCCGTCGCTCAGCGCGGTGCAGCGTCTCAGGCGACCTTGACGATCCAGCCGGCTGGCGCTTCGACGTCGCCGCTCTGGATACCGGTCAGCTCGTTGTAGAGCTTCTGGGTGACCGGGCCGACTTTTTCCAGGTCGTGGAACACGTGCAGCTTGCCGTTGTACTCGATACCACCGATCGGGGTGATCACCGCAGCGGTACCGCAAGCGCCGGCTTCGACGAAGCGGTCGAGCTTGTTGATCTCGACGTCGCCTTCGATCACGGTCAGGCCCAGGCGCGCTTGTGCCAGTTCCATCAGCGACAGGCGGGTGATGCCTGGCAGTACCGAGGCCGATTTCGGGGTGACGAATTCGTTGTTGGCGGTGATGCCGAAGAAGTTGGCCGAACCGACTTCCTCGATCTTGGTATGGGTCAGCGGATCGAGGTAGATGGCGTCGGCGAAGTTGGCCTTCTTGGCTTCAGCGCCTGGTTGCAGGCTGGCGGCGTAGTTGCCACCGACCTTGGCTGCGCCAGTGCCCTGAGGGGCGGCACGGTCGAAGCTGGAAATCTGGAAGTTGTGCGGCTTCATGCCGCCCTTGAAGTACGAGCCAACCGGGATGGCGAAGACCGAGAAGATGAACTCGGGGGCGGTGCGCACGCCGATGTTGTCGCCGGTACCGATCACGAACGGGCGCAGGTACAGGGCGCCTTTGCCGTGTGGCGGGACGAACTTCTCGTTGGCCTTGACCACTTGCTTGCACGCCTCGATGAACACATCGGTCGGCACCTGCGGCATCAGCAGGCGCGCGCAGCTACGCTGCATGCGGGCTGCGTTCTGGTCTGGGCGGAACAGGTTGATCGAGCCGTCCTTGCAACGGTAGGCCTTGAGGCCTTCGAAGCACTGCTGGCCATAGTGCAGGGCGGTGGAGCCTTCACTGATGTGCAGCACGTTGTCTTCGGTCAGGGTGCCTTTGTCCCACTCACCATTGCGCCACACGGACAGGTAGCGCTTGTCGGTCTTGATGTAGTCGAAACCCAGCTTGTCCCAGTTAATGCTTTCGTTACTCATGACACCCTCGATTGTCTTGCAAGTGCCCGATCGCTCGGGCTGCTGTTATATGCGCACCACGCCACGATAATACAAACCTTGCGGATCGGGAACGGCCAGTCACGAATTGGCCACTATCTGAACGTTTCGATTGTCTGGACCGGCCTCTTCGCGGGCGCGCCCGCTCCCACAGGTATGGACTGCCCCCAAGAAGTTGGACACCAATCCAACCCTTGGGGGATTCATGGCTAAGTACACTGAGCAGTTCAAGCTCACAGCAATCACTGCCTTTGGATGGCAGCAACGGTTTCCGTACGGTAGCTCGAAACTTTGGCATCGATTTCAGCCTGCTGCGACGCTGGGTTGCCAGCTACCAGTTGAGACGCAGCATCAGCCCAGGCTCGCATGCACGGCGCTATACCGAGGACTTCAAGCGGCAGGTGCTGAGTTACATGCATGAGCATCGCCTTTCCCTGCGCCAAACTGCTGCGCACTTTGACCTGGGACAATCATCTCAGATAGGCATTTGGCAGCGGCAGTACTACAGTGGCAGTCCTGTCTCGCCTACTGTCATCAAGCAAAGAAAGCCAATCAACGTGTCGAAGAAAATCAAGCCAGCCAAGCCCACCAATACCGACGATGCGCAAAAGCCTCGAGAGCAGCTGATGGCTGAGCTTGAGTACCTGCGCATGGAGAACGCTGTCCTAAAGGAGCTCAAGGCCATGCGGGAGGAACAGGAGCGAACACGGACGAAAAAGTCTTAATCGTCGCCAAACTCAAGCGCAGATTTCCTTTGCCTGACCTACTGCGGGTAGTCGGGCTGGCGCGCAGCACCTTCTACTATCAGCTCAAGGCTCAGCAGAAGCCGGACAGGCATGCGGCGCTCAAAGAACTGGTACATCGTGTCTATCACGAGCACAAAGGGCTGTACGGCTATCGCCGCGTTGCGCTCGTGATAAGAAAGGACAAGCTGGTGAACAAGAAGGTCGTTGAACGACTGATGGCTGAGCAAGGGTTGAAGTCAGTGGTACGGCCTAAGAAATACCGTTCCTATCGTGGTGTTGTCGGCAAGGTGGCGGCGAATTTGCTAGAGCGAAATTTTGTTGCCCAACGACCTAATCAGAAGTGGGTGACCGACGTGACTGAATTCAAGGTGGCGCAACAGAAGCTCTATCTCTCGCCGGTGATGGATTTGTACAACGGTGAAATCGTGGCGTACGAAACGGCCAAACGTCCTTGCTACAGCCTGGTTGGGAACATGCTCGACAAGGCCCTCGACTGCTTGGGAGAGAAGCCGAAGCTTGTGCTGCATTCAGATCAGGGATGGCATTACCAGCAGGCTCAGTATCGTCACAAACTCCGTGGGCGGGGCGTGAAACAGAGCATGTCGCGCAAGGGCAATTGCCTGGACAACGCGGCCATGGAAAGCTTCTTCGGTACGCTCAAGTCTGAATTTTTCTACCTGAAGCGCTTTGAGAGTGTCGATGAGTTGAAAGCGGGCCTGGACGAGTACATCCGCTACTACAACCATGACCGCATCAAACTGAAGCTCAATGGCCTGAGCCCTGTTGAGTACAGGGCTCAGGCTGCAGCATAGAACTGTCCAACTTTTAGGGGGCAGTCCAGGTATCGCGCAAGTCTTGAGAGCTGCGCCAACCCTGTGGGAGCGGGCTTGCCCGCGAAGAGGCCGGCCCAGGCAACACAAGGCCCGTCCAGCCTTAGCGTTGCTGCAAGCGCCTGTTCCAGTCTCCGGCATGATTGCGATTACAGGCCTCTTCACTGTCGAATCGCACATGCCAGGCAACGTGGTCCAGCTTCACACCGGCTGCATCGAGTGCCTGGGCTGTCAGCGCCAGCATGCGCGCCTTGGCCTTACCCGCCAGCGCCGCTGCTTTATCGGCCTCACGCTCGAATACCCAGGTAATGCGCAGGCTGGCCGGGTAGTCATCCGGGTCCAGCTGATGGGTCAGCCAGGTGAAGCCGACGATCTCGCCTTTTGCGGTCTCGCAGGCTTCGGTCAGGCAGGCGACCAGCTCGCGTTCCAGTCGCGCCAGGTCGCGCTTGCTCATGGCTTTCACTGGGCATCCTCATCATCGATCTGCTGGCAGAAGCGCAACAGGTTGCCGAACGGGTCGCGGATCTGCATCTGCAGGCCCCAATCGACCCGTTCGGCCTGGGGGCGGGCATAGCCGTACTGCTTGTCCAGCAGTTCGCGCTCCAGTGCCAGCAGGTCTTCGGTGCGGGCGAACACGGTCGAGCCGGGGCAGGCATCGCCGTGGTGTTCGCTCAGGTGCAGGATCAGGCCGTCGCGGTGAATTTGCGCGTACAGCGGCAGGTCCGGGCTGAAGCGGTGTTCCCAGTCGAGCTTGAAGCCCATGAAGTCGAGGTAGAACTCCTTGGCCTTGTCGACCGAGAAGATGCGCAGGACCGGGATGGCGGGGGCGAGTGACATGGCGAGTCCTTGGCCAAAGACAAACGAAGACTTTAGCGCAGCACCGAAACAGGGCCAAGTGCCGCCCCCGCAATGTGCGCTGTCGCGCTGTACGCCCCATGCCAGAGCCATTGCCATGAAGGTTTCATCTTCATTCACCTGCGTAGTTGGCCCGCAACCTGCTATATCCAGCCAACGAAATTTGATCGAGTGGTCAGCCTGCCAGCGTCGCGCTGCAGGGTGCCGGTTGCTCCGATCAACCGGCAGGCCGCGCAATTCAAGGGCTATAGGATGTTTCTGGCAAAGCAGGTGGAATTCGCTGAACAAGATGCAGGCTGGAGCGCCCACCTGCGTCTGCGCTTTGTCGAGCGCGACGGGGTGACCCGCATTGGTGCGCGCCGGCATTTCGGCCCGCTTTTGGTGCAGCGCCCGTTCTACCCAGAGGGTGGACCGTGCCACGTGTATGTGTTGCACCCGCCGGGCGGCATCGTCGCAGGTGACCGGCTGGAGCTGGATATCCACCTCGAGCCGGGTAGCCACGCGCTGCTGACCATGCCAGGTGCCAGCAAGTTCTACCGCAGCATCGGCCCCACCGCGCGGCTGGCCCAGCGCTTCCACCTGCAGGCCGGCAGCACCCTGGAATGGCTGCCGCAGGACAGCATCTTGTTCAACGGCGCCCGCGCCAGCCTCGACAGCCGCTTCATCCTGGAACCGGGGGCGAAGCTGTTGGCCTGGGAAACCCTGTGCCTGGGCCGGCCCGTGATGAACGAGCGTTTCGAGCAAGGTGCACTGGACAGCCGCCTGTGCATCGAGCTGCCAGGCGACCCCGGCCTGCACGAGCGCCTGCGCATCGCCGGCGGCCAACTGGCCAAGGTCGGCGGCCACCCGCTGGTCGCCACCTTCTGCGCAGCGCCTGCAACCCCGGCCGTGCTGGAGCAGGTGCGCGCGCTGCTCGAGGAACTTGAAACCCCCGCGGGCGCCACCTTGCTCGGTTCGCTGCTGGTGATCCGCCTGCTCGATCACGACAACCAACACCTGCAACATACCCTGCAGCGCCTCTGGCATGCCCTGCGCCCGGCCGTTCTTGGCCTGGCCGCATGCCCGCCGCGCATCTGGGCCACTTGAGAGAGCGCCATGGAGCTGACCCCGAGAGAGAAAGACAAACTGCTGCTGTTCACCGCCGCGCTGCTGGCCGAACGGCGGCTGGCCCGTGGCCTGAAGCTCAACTACCCGGAGGCGGTGGCGTTGATCAGCGCTGCGGTGCTCGAAGGCGCCCGCGATGGCCGCACGGTGGCCGAGCTGATGAGCCTGGGCCGCGAAGTGATTGGCCGCGAGCAGGTCATGGAGGGCGTCGCCGAGATGCTCCATGACGTGCAGGTCGAGGCGACCTTCCCCGACGGCACCAAGCTGGTGACCGTGCACGACCCTATCGTCTGACCTGGAGCAGGAGCTCAGCATGATCCCAGGTGAAATTCAGGTCGCCGCTGGCGACATCGAACTCAACGTCGGCCGTGACACGGTCAGCGTCAGCGTGGCCAACCATGGTGACCGGCCGGTGCAGGTCGGTTCGCACTACCACTTCTACGAGGTCAACGATGCGCTGGTGTTCGAGCGTGAACCGACCCGTGGTTTTCGCCTCGATATACCGGCTGGCACCGCCGTGCGCTTCGAGCCGGGCCAGGCGCGCACCGTGCAACTGGTGGCCTACGGCGGCAAGCGTGAAGTGTACGGCTTCCAGGGCAAGGTCAATGGCGCACTGGAGGGTAGGGCATGAGCCGTATTTCCCGTCGGGCCTATGCCGACATGTTCGGCCCCACCGTCGGCGACCGCGTTCGCCTGGCCGATACCGCGTTGTGGGTTGAGGTCGAAAAGGACTTTACGGTCTATGGCGAAGAGGTCAAGTTCGGTGGCGGCAAGGTCATCCGCGACGGCATGGGCCAGGGCCAGATGCTCGCGGCCGAGGCCATGGACCTGGTGCTGACCAATGCGCTGATCATTGATCACTGGGGCATCGTCAAGGCCGATATCGGCGTCAAGCGCGGGCGCATCGCTGCCATCGGCAAGGCCGGCAATCCCGACGTGCAGCCGGGCGTGACCGTGCCGGTCGGCCCAGGTACCGAGGTGATCGCCGCCGAGGGCAAGATCGTCACCGCCGGCGGCATCGATTCGCACATTCACTTCATCTGCCCGCAGCAGGTCGAAGAGGCGCTGACCAGTGGCGTCACCACCTTCATTGGCGGCGGCACCGGCCCGGCCACCGGCACCAATGCCACCACCTGCACGCCCGGGCCGTGGTACCTGGCGCGGATGGTCCAGGCCGCCGATTGCCTGCCGATCAACATCGGCCTGCTGGGCAAGGGCAACGCCTCGCGCCCCGAAGCGCTGCGCGAGCAGATCGCCGCCGGTGCCGTGGGCCTCAAGCTTCACGAGGACTGGGGCTCGACCCCGGCCGCCATCGACTGCTGCCTGGGCGTGGCTGAAGAAATGGACATCCAGGTGGCGATCCATACCGACACCTTGAACGAGTCGGGCTGCATCGAAGACACCCTGGCGGCCATCGGCGACCGCACCATCCATACCTTCCATACCGAAGGTGCCGGCGGCGGCCACGCGCCAGACATCATCCGTGCGGCGGGGCAGGCCAACGTGCTGCCGTCCTCGACCAACCCGACCCTGCCGTACACGGTCAACACCGTCGACGAGCACCTCGACATGCTCATGGTCTGCCACCACCTGGACCCGAGCATTGCCGAAGACGTGGCCTTCGCCGAGTCGCGCATCCGCCGCGAGACCATTGCCGCCGAGGACATCCTCCACGACATGGGCGCCTTCGCCATGACCTCGTCCGACTCCCAGGCCATGGGCCGGGTCGGCGAAGTGGTGCTGCGCACCTGGCAAGTGGCGCACCAGATGAAGCTGCGTCGCGGCCCGCTGGCACCAGACACCGGCTACAGCGACAACTTCCGGGTCAAGCGCTACATCGCCAAGTACACCCTCAACCCGGCATTGACCCACGGCATCGCCCATGAAGTCGGTTCGGTGGAAGTGGGCAAGCTGGCCGACCTGGTGCTCTGGTCACCGGCGTTCTTCGCGGTCAAACCGGCCTTGGTGATCAAGGGCGGGATGATCGCCACCGCGCCAATGGGCGACATCAACGGTTCGATTCCAACCCCGCAGCCAGTGCACTACCGGCCGATGTTCGGTGGCCTGGGTGCGGCCCGTCACGCCACGCGCATGACCTTCCTGCCCCAGGCCGCCATGGACCGTGGCCTGCACCAGGAGTTGGGGCTGCAGAGCCTGATCGGCGTGGCCCACGGCTGCCGGCGGGTGCGCAAGGCCGACATGGTCCACAACACCTTGCAGCCAGTGATCGAAGTCGACTCGCAGACCTACCAGGTACGCGCCGACGGCGAGTTGCTGGTGTGCGAGCCGGCCAGCGAACTGCCGCTGGCCCAGCGTTATTTCCTGTTCTGAAGGAGTGAAGATGATTGTCCTGACCCGTCGGATCGAGGCATCCGAGAGCGTCACCGGTACTGTGACCCTGGACGTCGACAGCCGCATCAAGAGCCGCCTGCGCGTGGTCCTCGATGACGGCCGCGAAGCCGGCCTGATGCTCGAACGTGGCCACCTGCTGCGCGGTGGCGAGCTGCTTGCCGATGCCGCAGGCACCCAGGTGATCCGCATCCTCGCTGCACCTGAAGCGGTTTCGACGGTGCGCTGCGACGACCCGCATCTGCTGGCCCGTGCCGCCTATCACCTGGGTAACCGCCATGTGCCCTTGCAGATCGAGCCAGGCCTGCTGCGTTACCAGCACGATCATGTGCTCGACGAGATGCTGCGTGGCCTGGGCCTGACGGTGCTGGCCGAGCAGGCACCGTTCGAGCCTGAAGCCGGCGCCTACCAGAGCGCACCGCATAGCCACAGTCACAGCCATGGCAACGACCATCCGTTCGTGCGCCTGCCAGCCCATCCCTGAATCCCTCATCCAAGGAGCCCACCATGAAAAAGACTTTCGCCCTTGCACTGCTAATGGTCGCATTGCCAGCTTTCGCCCACCCTGGTCACGACGGCAACCCGCTGCAGGATGGCTTGCTGCACCCGCTGACCGGTCTTGACCACCTGCTGATGCTGCTGGGCACCGGAGTGCTGGCTGCGCTGACCCGGCGCAACCTTGCCCTGCCACTGGCCACCCTGGCGTCGATGTTCGCTGGCGCCGTGTGCGGCCACCTGTTCGGCGATGTGCTGGGCATGGAAAGCATGATTGCCGTGTCGGTGCTGGTGGCTGCCGTTGCCGTGCTGCTGCCGCGCCGTCAGTTGCTGCTGGCCCTGGTCATGCCGGTGTTTGCCTTGTTCCACGGCTGGGCACACGGCGTGGAAGCCACGCCAAGCGCTTTCTGGATGTTCAGCGCAGGCTTCGTCACGGTCAGCGGCCTGCTGCTGGCCGTCGGCTTCGGCGTCGGATGCCTGCTGCGTCGTCATAGCGGCCTGCAGAAGGCCTTCGGTGGCGGCATGCTGGCTGGCGCCGCGCTGGTGCTGGCCGGTTGATGAACAGCGACCTGGCACTGCTGCGTCTGCTGCAGCTGGCCAGCCCTGGCCTGCCGGTGGGTGGCTTCACCTACTCGCAAGGGTTGGAGTGGGCCGTGGAGGCTGGCTGGGTGCGTGATACTGCCAGCTTCAGCGCCTGGCAACGGGAGCAGCTGCACGACACCCTGGCTTGTCTGGATTGGCCGGTGCTGGCGCGCCTGTATCGCGCCTGCGAGGCAGGCGATGCAGAGGCCTTTGCGCACTGGAGCAGGTTCCTGCTGGCCAACCGCGAAACTGCCGAGCTGCGCCTGGAAGAACAGCAGCGTGGCTCGGCCCTGGCGCGCCTGCTCGACGGCTGGCAGCTGGGCCAGGACCCGGCCTGGCGCGCCAGCCTTGAACTCAGCCAGCTTGGCGGCATGGCCTGGCTCGCCGCGCACTGGCAGATCCCGTTGCGTCAACTCGCCCTCGGCCATGCCTTCGCCTGGCTCGAAGGCGCGGTGATGGCCGGGGTCAAGCTGGTGCCGTTCGGCCAGCAGGCGGCGCAGACCCTGCTGCGCGACCTGGGTGCTGAACTGCCCGGCGTGCTGGACCAGGCCCTGGCCTTGGCCGATGACCAGCTCGGCGGCGGCCTGCCGCTGCTGGCAATCGCATCTTCGCGTCACGAAACCCAATACACCCGTTTGTTCCGTTCTTGAGGACTGCCTACATGCAAAGCTATCAGCAACCCCTGCGCGTCGGTGTCGGCGGCCCGGTCGGCTCTGGCAAGACCGCGCTGCTCGAATGCCTGTGCAAGGCCATGCGCGATCACTACCAGATCGCCGTGGTCACCAATGACATCTACACCAAGGAAGACCAGCGCATCCTCACCGAAGCCGGCGCCCTGGAGCCTGATCGGATCGTCGGCGTCGAGACCGGCGGCTGCCCGCACACCGCCATCCGCGAAGATGCCTCGATGAACCTGGCTGCCGTTGAAGCGTTGGCGCGCAAGTTCGGCAACCTTGAAGTCATCTTCGTCGAGAGCGGTGGCGACAACCTCAGTGCCACCTTCAGCCCGGAGCTGGCCGACCTGACCATTTATGTCATCGACGTGGCCGAGGGCGAGAAGATCCCGCGCAAGGGTGGGCCCGGCATCACCAAGTCGGATTTCCTGGTGATCAACAAGACCGACCTGGCGCCTTACGTCGGCGCCTCGCTGGAGGTCATGGAGCGTGATACCCAGCGCATGCGCCCGCAGCGGCCCTGGACCTTCAGCAACCTGAAGAAGGGCGAAGGCTTGCAGGCGGTGATCGACTTCATCGTGGAGCGGGGCATGCTGGGTGTGAGGGGCTGACCGCTCACTCATGGCAGCAATGGGGTTTGCCGTGCTGGCCTTCGTAGCGATCATGATGCCGCACCCAGTCCATGGTCCCGGCTTCGTTGCGCCCCAGTGGGGCGATGTCGAGGAAGTTGTAGGTGTTGACCAGGATGTCCAGGCCGCGAGCGTAGGTGGAGTAGGTATGGTAGAGCGCGCCGTCCGGGTCTTTGTAGAAGGCACTCAGGCCCGGTAGTTCGGCCTCGTTGCCGGTGTACGGCTCATAGTTGTACTGGCGTTGGCCCTCGGTGCCGACGCTGACGCCGAAGTCCTCGTTGAAACCGCTGCCGTTCGACGAATACCAGGGGAATCGCCAGCCCATGCGCTGGCGGAAAGCCTGGAATTCGGCGTAGGGCGCGCGCGACACGGCGACCAGCGAGACGTCGTGATGGGCCAGGTGCAGGTTGGCACCGTCGAAATGATCGGCGAGGAACGAGCAGCCTGGGCAGCCTTCGTTCCAGCCCTCGGCAAACATGAAGTGATAGACCAGCAACTGGCTGCGCCCGGCAAACAGGTCGGCCAGGCTCAGTTCGCCGTCCGGGCCTTGGAAACGGTAGGGCTGCCCGACCTTGACCCAGGGCAGGGCACGACGGGCAGCAGCCAGTTCATCGCGCTGGTGGGTGAAGGCCTTTTCGTGCAGCCACAGCTGGCGGCGGGCGGCCAGCCATTGCTCGCGCGAGGCGATTGGGTGTTTGGGATCGGGGGTGCTCATGGGGCTGACTCCGTGAAGGGATTCAGTGAGTGATCGATCCGAAGGGGAGGTGGATCGACAGGCCTGGAGCAGGGCCGAAGAGTGGTTTGCGGGTGTAGGGCGGTAGGGTTGCGGCGCCTGTGAGATCGAGCGCCGCCCGCGCGGCGCATCGCGGGCAAGCCCGCTCCCACATCTGTTTCGGGCCAGTCATTCCTGTGCCGCCAACAGGGACCGCCTTGGTGCATGACTGGAGACAGGTTGTGTCGCATCAGCGCCCACCGAGATGCATCGCCATACCCTGTCAGCTTCCACCGAGATGCATCGCCATGCCCTGTCAGCTTCCACCGAGATGCATCGCCATGCCAACAAGGCGGTCCCTGTTGGCGGCACAGGAGTAACTGGCCCGAAACAGATGTGGGAGCGGGCTTGCCCGCGATGCGCCGCGCGGGCGGCGCTCGATCTCACAGGCGCTGAATGCCTCCCGGCGGGCACCTAGAGGCCCTCACCCGTGCATGGTCTCGATCAATTCCCACAGCTGTGGGTCATTGAAATCCTGCACCACCAGTTTCGCCCCCGCAGCCAGCAGCCGCTCCGGCGTCTGGGTAGTGGCAACGCCCACGGTAAAGATCCCGGCCCCGCTCGCAGCCGTAACCCCCGGCAACGAGTCCTCGAACGCCAGCGCCTCGCCCGCCACCGCTTCCAGACGCTGCAGCCCGGCCAGATAAGGCAGCGGGTCAGGCTTCGCCCGCTCCAGCTCCTCGGCCACCAGCACATGCTCGAAGCGATCGCCAAGCCCCATGGCCTTGAGCATGTGCTCGGCATTCAGCCGCGGCGCATTGGTCACCACGCACATGCCGATGTTGCAGGTCCGCGCATGGTCCATCAGCCGCAGCAGGCCGGGCATGGGTTGCAGCGCGGGGGACAGGTCGCGAAAAAGCGCTTCCTTGCGGTCGGCCAGCGCCTTGCGCTCGGACGCACCAGCAAGTGGAAACAGTTCGGCGAACAGTTCGCCATTGGCTCGGCCGCTGACCTGGGCATCGAATTGTTCCTGGGTCAGCTCGCGGCCGTCATGGTCGTGCAGCAGTTGACGGAAGGCTTGCAAGTGCAGGGTATCGGTGTCGGTCAAGGTGCCATCGAGATCGAACAGCAGGGCAGTCAGCATCAGGTATCCAGGGATTCAAGAACAAACGCCAGGGGATGATAACCAAACCTGACGACAAAGGGGGCTGTTCAGCGCACACTGAAAAGAGTACAAATGTACTCCATGGACAATCTCACCCCAAAACGCCGTGCAATCCTCGATTTCATTCGCGAGCGCATTGCCGACCATGGCCAGCCACCGAGCCTGGCCGATATCGCCAGCCGCTTCGGCTTCGCCTCGCGTAGCGTCGCGCGCAAGCACATCACTGCGTTGTGCCAGGCCGGCTTCATTGATGTCACCCCCAACCAGGCGCGGGGCATTCGCCTGGCCGAGCCCTTGCGGCGGCCGGAAATCCTCGAAATTCCCGTGCTCGGGCAAGTGGCTGCCGGCGCGCCGATCGGCCCGGACCTGGGCATTCACGAACAATTGCTGCTCGACCCCAGCCTGTTTCGCCGCACCCCGGATTACCTGCTCAAGGTGCGCGGCGATTCGATGATCGAAGATGGCATCTTCGACGGTGACCTGGTCGGCATCCTCCAGCAGGGCGAGGCACGTGATGGCCAGATCGTGGTTGCGCGACTGGACGGCGAGGTGACCATCAAGCGCCTGCAACGCCAGCCCGGCGGTTACCGGTTGTTGCCACGCAACCCAGCCTATGCACCAATCGATGTGGGGCCTGAGCGCGAATTCTTCATCGAAGGCGTGTTCTGTGGCCTGCTGAGGCGCGACTGATGGGCGCGGTGGTCGATCTCGATCGGCTGCTCGACCAGCGCCAGGTCTGGCGTGGGCGGCAGGGCCAGGTGCGCCCGGCCGGTTTGCAGCCCACCGGCCATGCGCTGCTCGACCAGTGCCTGCCGGACGGCGGCTGGCCAGCCGCAGCCCTCAGCGAGCTGCTCCTGGCCAGCCCGGGCTGTGGTGAATTGCAGCTGCTCTGGCCCTCCCTGTCACGCCTGACGGCTGAGGGCGGGCGGGTGGTGTTGGTGGCGCCGCCGTTCATTCCCTATGCACCGGCCTGGCAGGCAGCAGGTGTGGACCTGCGCTGGCTGGTGCAGGTCGATGCCGGGCCGGCCGATGCCCTGTGGGCGGCCGAACAGTGCTTGCGCTCCGGCAGCTGCGCGGCGGTGCTGTGCTGGCCGGAGCGTGCCGATGACCGCGCCTTGCGCCGCTTGCAGGTGGCCGCCGAGACAGGGCAGGCATTGGCCTTTGCCTGTCGCCCGCAACAGGCGGCGCACAATCCGTCGCCCGCTGCGCTGCGTATTGCCGTGGATACGCGCCCGGCACAATGGCGTGTACTCAAGTGCCGTGGCGGCATGCCCCCGGCCCTGCCCATCGCCTGCCCAGGGCGGGGCTGATGCACCATGCTCTGGGCCTGCATCCTCCTGCCCCAGTTGGCGCTGGACTCGATCCTGCGTGAACGGGACGACGCCGATACGCCACTGGTGCTGATCGGCGGCCCTGTGCAGCGTCGCCTGCTGCAAGCCGTCAACCCGGCGGCGGCGGCGCTTGGCCTGCGGGCGGGGCAGGCGCTGACGGCAGCGCGGGCCCTGGCCGATGGCTTCCATTGTGTCGAGGCCGACCCGGCCCGGATCGAGCGGTTGCAGCAATTGCTCGCGGCCTGGGCCTACCGGTTCAGTGCCCAGGTCAGTCTGCATTACCCACGCGCCTTGCTGCTTGAAGTCGGCTCCAGCTTGCAGTTGTTCGGCCCATGGCCACTGTTCGAAGCCCGCTTGCGCGAAGAGCTGACTGCCCTGGGCTTGCGCCAGCGCATCGTGCTCGCGACCAACCCGGTCGCGGCTCGGATGCTTGCCAACGGCCATGATGGCTTGGCTTTGACCTGCGCCGAGCAAACCCGGTCGGCACTGGCGCGCATGCCTGTCGACCGGGTGGGGTTGCCAGCGGACGCTGCCCAGGCCTTTGCGCGTATGGGCCTGCGCCAGTTGGGCCAAGTGCTGGCCTTGCCGCGCGAGGCGCTGGCCAGGCGGTTTTGCGCCGATGTGCAGTTGCACCTGGACCGATTGCTTGGGCTGCGTTCCATGGGGCTGGACTTCTATCAGCCGCCAGACCGCTTCGAATCGCGCCTGGAACTCAACTTCGACGTTGAATCACATCAGGCCTTGCTGTTCCCGTTGCGGCGCATGCTCAATGACCTGGCGGCCTTCCTCGCCGGGCGCGACTGCGGTGTGCAGCGCTTCAGCCTGCACCTGGAGCACGTCGAAGGGCCGGACACCCTGCTGCACGTTGGGCTGCTGTCTGCTGAGCGGGATGCCGCCCTGCTGTTCGAACTGGCCCGCGGGCGCCTTGAGCCGCTGCGCATTCCGGCACCGGTGCGCAACCTGCGGCTGGTCGCCGATGACCTGCCTGCCTTCGTGCCCCAGCATCAGGCACTGTTCGACCCCCGCGCCAAGCAGGCCCAGCCCTGGGAGCAACTGCGCGAACGCCTGCGCGCTCGCCTCGGTGATGAGGCCGTCAACGGGTTGCGTGCCGAGGCTGACCACCGCCCCGAGTGCGCCTGGCAGCAGGCGGAGCAGGGCGCCCAAGGTCACCTGCCGGTGATGCCGGGTAGCCGCCCAGGCTGGTTGCTGCCCACGCCGCAGGCCTTGGATACGGCTGACCACAAGCTGCTGGGCCAGGCCGAACGGATCGAGTCAGGTTGGTGGGACGGTGGCGACGTGCGCCGTGACTACTACCGCATCGAAACCCGTGATGGCCTGCGTGGCTGGGCCTATCGCGACCTGGCTCAACCCGGCCCGCTGTGGCTGCAGGGCTGGTTCGCATGAGTGCTCCGGGCTACGCCGAGTTGCATTGCCTGTCCAACTTCAGTTTTCAGCGCGGTGCATCCAGCGCCGAAGAGCTGTTCCGCCGCGCCCGCGAGCAGGGTTACCAGGCGCTGGCGATCACCGACGAGTGCACCCTGGCCGGTATCGTACGCGCCTGGCAAGCAGCCAAAGACCAGCAGATGCGCCTGATCGTCGGCAGCGAAGTGCGCCTGCAGGATGGCCCCAAACTGGTGTTGCTGGCGCAGAACCTCACGGGTTACCAGAACCTCTGTGCCTTGATCACCCGTGCCCGACGGCGGGCCGAAAAGGGTGACTACCAATTGCTCGCTGACGATCTTGAGCCTCATCACGAAGGGTTGCTGGCGCTGTGGATCGCCGATGATGCCGACGATCAGGCGACGGGCATATGGCTGTGCGAGATGTTCGCCGAGCGCCTGTGGCTGGGCGTGCACCTGCACCGGGGCAGCGATGATGCCCGGCGCCTGGCCCGCTTGCGCGAACGGGCGGCGCAGCTGGGTGTCCGCGCTGTGGCCTGTGGTGACGTGCATATGCACGTGCGGGGCCGGCGCGCCCTGCAGGACTGCATGACCGCGATTCGCCATCACTGCAACGTGGCCGAGGCCGGGCGCCACCTGTTCGCCAATGGCGAGCGTCACCTGCGTTCGCTGGAGCAACTGGGTGAGCTGTACCCGGCAGATCTGCTGGCCGAGAGCCTGACCATCGCCGAACGTTGCCAGTTCGACCTGGCCGAACTGCGCTACCAGTACCCACGCGAACTGGTGCCCGAGGGCCAGACACCCGCCAGCTGGCTGCGCGCATTGTGCGAGCGGGGCTTGCCGCAGCGCTGGCCGTCAGGGCCGAGCAGCAAGGTCCGTGCGGTGCTGGACAAGGAACTGACGCTGATCGAGGAACTGGGCTACGAAAGCTATTTCCTGACCGTGCACGACATCGTCGCCTTCGCCCGCAGCCAGCATATTCTCTGCCAGGGCCGTGGCTCGGCAGCCAACTCGGTGGTGTGCTTCGTATTGGGCATCACCGAGCTTGACCCAATGGAGCATCGGCTGTTGTTCGAACGCTTCTTGTCGCGCGAGCGCAACGAGCCACCCGATATCGACGTGGACTTCGAACATGACCGGCGCGAAGAGGTGATCCAGTACGTATTCCGCCGTTACGGCCGGCATCGCGCTGCGCTGACCGCGGTGGTCAATACCTACCATGCTGCCGGTGCTGTTCGCGATGTGGCCAGGGTGCTGGGCCTGCCGGCCGACCAGGTGGATGCCCTGGCCAAATGCTGCGGCCGCTGGAGCGACCGTATCCCGGACGAGCAACGGCTGGCCGAGGCCGGTTTCGAGCCCGGCAGCCCTTCGCTGCGGCGCATTCTGGTGCTGGCCGGTGAACTGATCGGCTTTCCACGCCACCTGTCCCAGCACCCCGGTGGCTTCGTCATTTCCGAACAGCCGCTGGCCCACCTGGTGCCGGTGGAGAACGCCGCAATGGCCGAGCGCACGGTGATCCAGTGGGACAAGGACGACCTGGACATGGTCGGTCTGCTCAAGGTCGATGTCCTGGCGTTGGGCATGCTCAGCGCCTTGCGCCGCTGTTTCGACCTGCTGCAGCGGCATCGGAGTCTGCAGCTGACCCTGGCGACCATCCCCGGCGAAGACCCGGCGACCTATGCGATGATCAGCCGCGCCGAAACCATGGGCGTGTTCCAGATCGAGTCACGGGCACAGATGGCCATGCTGCCGCGGCTCAAGCCCGAGACCTTCTATGACCTGGTGATCGAGGTCGCCATCGTGCGCCCCGGCCCAATCCAGGGTGACATGGTTCACCCTTACCTGCGTCGGCGCCTCAAGCAGGAGCCGGTGACCTACCCCTCGGCAAAGCTCAAGGAAGTCTTCGAGCGCACCCTGGGCGTGCCGTTGTTTCAGGAGCAGGTGATGGAGCTGGCCATGGTCGCTGCCGACTACAGCCCCGGCGAGGCCGACCAGCTGCGCCGCAGCATGGCGGCCTGGAAGCGCCATGGCGGGCTCGAGCCCCATCGCCAGCGGCTGGTGGAGGGCATGCTGCGCAACGGCTACGACCTGGCGTTCGCCGAGCGCATCTTCGAACAGATCAAAGGCTTTGGCAGTTACGGCTTCCCTGAATCGCACGCGGCCAGCTTCGCCTTGCTGTGCTATGCCAGCAGCTGGCTCAAGTGCCATGAACCGGCGATCTTCACCTGTGCCCTGGTCAACAGTTGGCCGATGGGCTTCTACAGCCCGGATCAGCTGCTGCAGGAGGCGCGGCGACAAGGCATCGAAGTACGTCCGGTGGATGTGTTCCATAGCGAATGGGACTGCACGCTGGAGCCCGATCAGCACGGGGTCCTGGCCATTCGCCTTGGGCTGCGACAGATCCGTGGTTTCAGCGAGGCGGATGCTCGCCGGCTGGAGCAGGCGAGGGCGCAACGCCCCTGGCGGGATGTCGAGGACGTGTGCCTGCGCGCAGGTCTCGACAGCCGTGCCCGCGCCCGGCTGGCCGATGCGGGGGCACTGCGAGCCCTGGCCTGCGACCGTCACCAGGCGCGCTGGCAGGTGGCGGCGGTGCAGGCGCAGTTGCCGCTGTTCGCCGAGGTGCAGGCAGTGCCGGAAGCACAGGTAGCATTGCCCGCACCCACGGTCGGCGAAGACCTGGTTGCTGACTACACCACCTTGGGCACCACCTTGGGCCCGCACCCGCTCAGGCTGTTGCGCTCACGGCTGCGGGCGTTGGGCTGTCGCAGTTGCGGCGAGCTGGCGGGGCTTGAGCATGGCGATGCGATTGCCGTGGCCGGGCTGGTGGTGGGGCGGCAGCGGCCGCAGACCGCCAGCGGGGTGACATTCGTTACGCTGGAGGATGAGTTCGGCATGGTCAACGTGGTGGTCTGGCGTGACCTGGCCGAGCGGCAGCGGCGGGCGCTGGTGGGGTCGCAGCTGCTCAAGGTGAGCGGGCGGCTGGAGCAGGACAACGGGGTGCGGCATCTGATCGCCCGGCGGCTGGAGGACATCAGCCCCTTGTTGCAGGGGCTGGATGTAAAGAGCCGAGATTTTCACTGACTTCACTGGCCTCTTCGCGGGTGAACCCGCTCCCACGGGGTCAGCACAGTTTTCGAAGCCGGCGCCGTACCTGTGGGAGCGGTTTTACCCGCGAAGAAACCAACCCGGTCTGTCAGACCATCGCCAGATGATGCTTGCGCGTCGGTGCCGGAAACGCCCGGTCCATCGCCCGCAGGTCTTCAAGGGTCAGGGTCAACGCCCCGGCAGCCGCATTCAACCGCACATGCTCGGCAGATACAGCCTTGGGAATGGCAATCACGTCATTCTCCCGCGTCACCCAGGCCAGGCTGACCTGCGCCGGCGTTGCGCCATGGCGCTCGGCGATTTCGCTCAGCACCGGGTGCTGCAACAGCCGCCCGGCCTGGGCCAGCGGGCAATAGGCCATGGTCGGCAAGCCGCGCTGGCGGCTCCAGGGCAACAGGTCGAACTCGATGCCCCGCTGCGCCGGGTTGTACAACACCTGATTGGTGGCGCAATCCGGGTTGTGCAGTTCGCGCAGGTCGTCGACATCGAAGTTGGACACCCCCCAGCGGCCGATCTTGCCTTGCTCGCGCAAGCGCTCGAAGGCCTCGACCGTTTCCTCCAGCGGATACTGGCCGCGCCAGTGCAGTAGATAAAGGTCGATCATTTCGCTGCCCAGGCGCTTCAGGCTGCGCTCGCAGGCTTCAGCCACACCGCGGCGGCTGGCGTTGTGCGGATAGACCTTGCTGACCAGAAACACCTGGTCACGGCGCCCGGCGATGGCTTGGCCGACCACGGCTTCGGCGCCGCCCTCGGCATACATCTCGGCGGTGTCGATCAGAGTCAGGCCCTGTTCGATGCCTTGTTGCAAGGCCGCCACTTCGGCGGCCCTGTGCGACGGGTCTTCGCCCATGTACCAGGTGCCCTGGCCAATGGCCGGCACGCTGCAACCTGCCAGTTTCACGTAACGCATGTCACCTCCGGAGTCTGGGTATGGGAAAGCAATACGTCGAGCAGCGCCTGGGCTGCAGTGGAAAGCTTGTGGTCGGCCAGGGCGATCACGCTGATGCGCCGTTCCACCGTGGGTTCTACCAGCGTCACGCAACGTGCGCCGAGTTCCTGCATCTGGTTGATGCACAGCGCAGGCACAGCGCTCACGCCAAGGCCACTGGCAACCATGCGGCCGATGGTCGAAAGCTGATGGCTTTCAAAGGCCACCGCCAGCTTGCCGTGGCGCGCCGCGACATTCTGCTCCAGCAGCAGACGCACTGCCGACGGGCGTTGCAAGGCAATGAAGTCTTCGGCCAGCAACTGCGCCCAGGTGACCTCGGACTGCAAAGCCAGTGGCGAGTCTGCCGGCACCACGGCGACGAAGCGGTCCATGTATAGCGGGTGGAAATTCAGGCCTTCGCTGTTATCCGGCTCGAAACCGATGCCCAGTTCGACGCGGCGATGGCGCACCAGTTCCAGCACTTGTTCGTTGATCACGTCGTGCACCGTGACGTTGACCTTGGGATAACGCTGGCGGAACACCTTGAGCGATTGCGGCAGCAGGTTGCCGGCAAAGGCTGGCATCGCCGCCACCGAGACGCGGCCAAGCTGCAGGGTGAAGCGCTGGCGCAGCATCTCTTCGGTGTCGTCCCAGTCGGCCAGCAGGCGCCGGGCCAGCGGCAGCAGCACCTCGCCCTCGGCAGTCAGGCTGACGCTGCGGGTGGTGCGGGTGAGCAGGGCGCCGCCGAGGTTGTCTTCCAGCGCCTTGATGGTCAGGCTCAGGGCCGGTTGCGACACATGCAAGTGTTCACCGGCCTGGGCGAAGCTCTGGTACTTGGCTACGGTGACGAAGGCACGCAGTTGCTTGACGTTCATGACAGTCTCGAGCGCTGTTTTGGAAAAGTTATCAATCGATGATGAAAACAAAATTAACAAATCAGTCGCCAGCGGTGAAGATGGCTTCACACGCTCACCGACAGCCTCGTCGGTTCAACAACTACAAAAGGCGGATCAGCATGGCCGGACTGGACAAGCGCGTAGCAACCTATGAAGAGGCCCTGGCAGGCCTGACCGACAACATGACGGTACTGGCCGGCGGCTTCGGCCTGTGCGGCATCCCCGAAAACCTGATTGCCGAAATCAAGCGCCTTGGCGTCAAGGGCCTGACCGTGGTCTCCAACAACTGCGGTGTCGACGGCTTCGGCCTGGGCGTTCTGCTGGAAGACCGGCAGATCCGCAAAATGATTGCCTCCTACGTTGGCGAGAACGCCGAATTCGAACGCCAGCTGCTCAGTGGCGAGCTGGAAGTCGAACTGACCCCGCAAGGCACCCTGGCCGAGAAAATGCGCGCCGGCGGTGCAGGCATCCCGGCCTTCTTTACCGCGACCGGTTACGGCACCCCGGTTGCCGAGGGCAAGGAAGTGCGCGAGTTCAAGGGCCGCAAGTACATCCTCGAAGAGTCCATCACCGGCGACTTCGCCATCGTCAAGGGCTGGAAGGCCGACCACTACGGCAACGTGGTGTACCGCAACACCGCGCAGAACTTCAACCCACTGGCGGCCACCGCTGGCAAGATCACCGTGGTCGAAGTGGAAGAAATCGTCGAGCCTGGCGTGCTGCTGCCCAGCGAAATCCATACCCCGGGCATCTATGTCGACCGGGTGATCGTCGGCACCTTCGAAAAACGCATCGAAAAGCGCACCGTCAAGGCCTGAGCGCCGTCCATCAGAACAACAAAGAGATCCTGACCATGGCACTGACCCGCGAACAGATGGCGCAACGCGTCGCCCGTGAACTGAAGGACGGCTACTACGTCAACCTCGGCATCGGCATCCCGACCCTGGTGGCCAACTATGTACCGGCCGACATGGACGTGATGTTGCAGTCCGAAAACGGCTTGCTCGGCATGGGCGAATTCCCCACCGAAAGCACCCTCGATGCCGACATGATCAACGCCGGCAAGCAGACTGTCACCGCCCGACGTGGCGCGTCGATCTTCGACTCGGCGCAATCGTTCGCCATGATCCGTGGCGGCCACGTCGACCTGACTGTACTGGGCGCTTTCGAAGTGGATGTGGAAGGCAACATCGCCTCGTGGATGATCCCCGGCAAACTGGTCAAGGGCATGGGCGGCGCCATGGACCTGGTCGCCGGTGCCGAGAACATCATCGTCACCATGACCCACGCCTCCAAGGATGGCGAGTCCAAGCTGCTGCCGCGTTGCAGCCTGCCGCTGACCGGTGCCGGCTGCATCCGCAAGGTCCTGACCGACCTGGCCTACCTGGAAATCGAAGACGGCGCCTTCATCCTGCGCGAGACCGCGCCGGGGGTGAGCGTCGAGGAGATCATCGAGAAAACCGCCGGCAAGCTGATCGTGCCGGATGATGTAAAGGAAATGACCTTCTAAAGCATCACACTGTCCCCCTGTAGGAGCGGCCTCGTGTCGCGAAAGGGCCGCAGAGCGGCCCCGGCAATTTCGGCTGTGAAGCTGAAATCCTGGGGCTGCTTCGCAGCCCGTTCGCGACACAAGGCCGCTCCTACAGGGGGTTCTGCGTTCATGCAGAAAAATCCGATAAGACCAATAAAAGGAAGTAACCGTGGCCGCTGAAATCCAAGACAGCCGCTCCGCCCGCTTTGCCCTGCGTTGTTCCAACTGGGCCGAACGCTGGTTCCCCGACTCCTGGGTATTCGCCGCCCTCGCCGTGTTGCTGGTGTGCATCGGCGCCCTGGCCATGGGCGGCAAGCCGACCGACACTGCCAAAGCGTTCGGCGATGGCTTCTGGAGCCTGATCCCGTTCACCATGCAAATGGCTTTCGTGGTCATCGGCGGCTACGTGGTGGCCAGCTCGCCACCGGCGGCCCGGCTGATCGACCGGCTGGCGCGCATCCCCGGCAATGGCCGGTCGGCGGTGTGCTGGGTTGCGCTGATCTCGATGCTGGCCTCGCTGCTCAACTGGGGGCTGTCGTTGGTGTTTGGCGGCCTGCTGGTCCGTGCCTTGGCCCGTCGTACCGAGCTGAAGATGGACTATCGCGCCGCAGGTGCTGCCGCCTACCTGGGCCTGGGCGCTGTCTGGGCGCTGGGCCTTTCGTCTTCGGCCGCGCAGTTGCAGGCCAACCCGGCCAGCCTGCCGCCATCGATCCTGTCGATCACGGGCGTGATCCCGTTCACCGAGACCATTTTTCTCTGGCAGTCCGGCGTGATGCTGGCAGCCCTGGTGATCGTCTCGCTGGTGATCGCCTATGCCACGGCGCCTGGCCCGAACAGTGCGCGTAGCGCCGAAGCCTGTGGCGTCGACCCCAGCTTTACCGCGCCAGCGCCAGCCAAGCGTACCCGCCCCGGTGAATGGCTGGAGCACAGCCCGATCCTGATCCTGATGCTGGTGGCCCTGGCCGCTGGCTGGCTGTACCAGGAGTTCGCCACCAAGCCGGCGATAACGGCGATTTCCGGGCTGAACACCTATAACCTGCTGTTCATCATGCTCGGTGCCTTGCTCCACTGGCGACCGCGCAGCTTCCTCGATGCCGTGGCCCGCGCTGTGCCGACCACCACCGGGGTGCTGATCCAGTTCCCCCTGTACGGCTCGATCGCAGCGATCCTGACCCAGGTCAAGGGGGTGGATGAACAGACCCTGGCTCACCACATTTCGCTGTTCTTCACCCAGATCGCCACCCATGACACCTACGCGCTGCTGATGGGCGTTTACTCTGCCGTGCTGGGGTTCTTCATCCCGTCAGGGGGAGGCAAGTGGATCATCGAAGCGCCTTACGTGATGCTGGTGGCCAACGACCTGCAGTACCACCTGGGCTGGGCGGTGCAGATCTACAACGCTGCCGAGGCGTTGCCGAACCTGATCAACCCGTTCTACATGCTGCCGCTGCTGGGCGTGCTGGGGCTCAAGGCGCGTGATCTGATAGGCTTCTCGTTCGTGCAGTTGCTGGTGCATGTGCCGTTGGTGCTGGTGTTGCTCTGGGCCTTGGGCACTACCTTGCAATACGTGCCCCCGGTGATGCCTTGAACTAGTTGTACTGCCTGCACCAGCCCTTCGCGGGTGAACCCGCTCCCACAGGTACTGCACCGCCCTTGAAGCTTGTCAGGATCCTGTGGGAGCGGGTTTACCCGCGAAGAGGCCGGTGCAGGTTTTCAATCAGCCAGCTTTGCCAACAATGCTGCCAAGGTCGCTTTCCCTGGCGCGTCCAGACCGAAAACGGGTCGCCGCGGTTCGCCCACTGACAGGCCGGTCATTTCTAGCCCGGCCTTGATGGTTGCCGGCAACCCGCCTTTGAGAATGAAATCCAGCAAGGGCAGCTGCCGATAGAACAGCGCCCTGGCCTGCGCCAGGTCTCCCTTCAGCACTGCCTGATACAAACCTTGGTTCAGTGCCGGAATCAGGTTCGGCGCTGCCGTGCACCAGCCCTTTGCCCCGGCCACGAACGCTTCCAGCGCCAGCGGGTTGCAGCCGTTGTAGAACGGCACCTGGCCTTCACCCAGCAAATGCAGCTTGTGCATGCGCTGGATGTCGCCGGTGCTTTCCTTGACCATGGTCACGTTGGCCACTTCGCGGACGATGCGCAGGATCAGCTCCACCGACATGTCGGTGCCGCTGGTGGCCGGGTTGTTGTAGAGCATGATCGGGATATCGATGGCCTCACCGATGGCGCGGTAGTGCTGGAGGATCTCGGCTTCGCTGAGTTTCCAGTAGGCGGCCGGCAGTACCATCACCGCGTCGGCGCCCTGGGCCTGGGCAAAACGGGCGCGTCGCACGGCACCGGCGGTAGTCAGGTCGGACACGCTGACGATGCTGGGCACCCGTTTGTCGATCTGCGCAAGGCTGTACTCGGCCACCTGCTGCCATTCGCTGTCGCTGAGATAGGCCCCTTCGCCGGTGCTGCCCAAGGGCGCGATGGCCTGCACGCCGCCGTCGATCAGGCGTTCGATGGACTGGCGCAACGCGGGCAGGTCGAGCTGTTCGCCACCAGCGCTGAAGGGGGTGATGGTGTAGCCGATGATGCCGTGGATTTCAGTGGTCATTTTAAAAGGCTCCGCAAGCAAGGCATTCAGGGTTCAGTTCAGGCAGTCGGCGTGGGTGCGCAGGCACTGCCGGGCAAAGTAGTTGAAGGCAGCGGCATGGCGCTTGGGCCGGTCGATCCAGTCGTGGGCTTCACGGCCCAGTGCCGGGTCGATGGGCTTGAGGGTGCCAGCCGACATCGCCAGCAGTTGCAGGCGTGCGGCGCGCTCGATCAACTGAGCGTACACGCAGGCCTGCTCGATGCTGATGCCGGTGGACAGCTGGCCATGGTGCGAGAGCAGAATGGCGCGCTTGTCCCCCAGTGCGGCACTGATGATCTCGCCTTCCTCGTTGCCCACCGGCACGCCAGGCCAGGCTTCAAGGAAGGCACAGTCGTCGTACAGCGGGCACAGGTCCATATGCGAGACCTGCAGCGGGACTTCCAGCATCGACAGGGCGGCAACGTGGGTCGGGTGGGTATGGATGATGCAGTTCACATCCGGCCGGGCGCGGTACACCCAGCTGTGGAAGCGATTGGCCGGGTTGGGCATGCCCTGGCCTTCGAGCACGTCGAGGTCCTCGTTGACCAGCAACAGGTTGCTGGCGCTGATTTCATCGAAACCCAGCCCCAGCTGCTGGGTGTAGAAAGTCCCGGGTTGCGGGCCGCGGGCGCTGATCTGCCCGGCCAGGCCGGAGTCGTGGCCATGATCGAACAGAATTCGGCAGGTCAGGGCCAGCTTTTCTCGTACAGTCCACGTATTATCGGCAAGCGAGCCTTGCATCTGCGTCAGCGCCTGCTGGACCAGTTGGTCCTTGCTGAGTGTCAGGGTCTTGGCCATGGGGTTTTCCTCTGTGGCGTGATGAGCGATGTCAGCGCTGGCCGGTTCCGAAGCTTTGGTCGGTCGAGGAATCTGCCGGTGCGTGACACAAATAATCCTATATGACACAAAGTGTCATAAGCAAGCCTGTGGACCCGGGAAAATCGCGTCGCATGTCTAACCGATTGAAAGTATTGAGAAAAAAACTTGGTGTCACGCTTGAGGCGCTGGCCGAGAAGTCCGGCATGACCAAGAGCTACCTGTCCAAGGTGGAGCGTGGCCTGAATACGCCGTCCATCGCTGCTGCGCTGAAGCTGGCGCGGGCGCTGAATGTCAACGTCGAAGATTTGTTCGCCGAGGAGCAGGCCGCCCAGAGCCGCTATAGCCTGGTACGCCAGGGCGAGCGTCAGCCGCTGGTGGGCGATGGCCATGGGCCGGGCTACGCAGCCTTGACCCGTCAGTTCGGGCAGCACAGCCTGTTGCCGTTCCTGATCAAGCCGCCGACCGAGTTCAGCGACCCGACCTTCAAAGAGCATGACGGTGAGGAGTTCTTGTTCGTCCACGCCGGCCAGGTGGAGGTCGACTTCATCAATGAGCGGGTGTTGCTGGAGCAGGGCGATGCACTGCACTTCAATGCCCAGACACCGCACCGCTTGCGCTCGGTCGGCGCGCAGCCGGCGCAGCTGCTGGTAGTGGTGCAGCACGGCGGCGAATGAGGGCCGGGCGATGATCGAGGTGTCGCGGTTCTGGCGGGATCCGGCATTGCCCTTCGTCGAAGCCCGGCGCGTGGGGGATGGGCGCAAGGTCTGTTATGCCGCGCATTCCCATGAGAGCTTTTCCATCGGCGTGATCACTGGCGGGCGCAGTACCTACCTGAGCGGCGCCAGTCAGGTCGAGGTAATGGCCGGTACCACGGTATTGATGAACCCGGGTGTGGTGCACACCTGCAACCCGATCGCCGGCCAGCCCTGGTCGTACCTGATGCTGTTCGTCGACATGCCGTGGTTGCTGGCTCGGGGCTTCGTCCTGCCTGCGCAGACGTTCAGTGCCTCTGCTGGGTTGTACAGCCGGCTGCTGCAATTGTTTGCCGACCTGTTCGACGCCGAGTTGAATGATCGAGAAGCACGGCTGGCCGCTTTTTTTGCCGATCTTCCCGGCTATTTGCACCCCAATGCGCACAAGCTGCCAAGCGAACATCCGCAATTGGATGCTGCTGCGGCATTCATTCGTGCGCACCGGAGCGACTCGCTTGGCCTGGCAGATATCTGCGCGGCGTGCGGCCTGTCCCGGTCCTATCTGATCCGTGCGTTCCGCCAGCGCTTCGGCCTGACCCCTCACGGTTATTTGCTGGATCAGCGGGTGCAGCATGCGCGGGCGCAACTGCGCAAGGGCAGGGCGATCGCCGACGTGGCACTGGAGGCAGGTTTTGCCGACCAGGCGCATCTTCAGAGGGCGTTCAAACAGCACCTGGCGGCGACACCCGGGCATTACCGAGATGCAGTGCCGGCCTCTTCGCGGCTAAAGCCACAGGCATAGCGCCAGCTTCAGATCCGGCGCGGTCCCTGTGGGAGCGGCTTTAGCCGCGAATAGGCCGGCACTGGCGACATCAAACCAGCAGATAAACCGCACTCCCCACCAGTAACACCGCCAGCCCCCGATTCAGCAACCGTAGATACCGCGGCTCCCGCAGGTACTGGCGGATCACACTCCCGGCCCAGGCCCAGCAGGCGACCGAGACGAAACAGATCGGCCCATAGATCCAGGTGAACAACCACAACAGATGCTGTTCGCCACCGGTGTAGGCGCCCACACCCGCCACCGCAGCCAGCCAGGCCTTGGGGTTGAGCCATTGCATCGCTGCGCCATGCCAGGCCGAGGGAGCCCGCGGCTGATCCGAGCCACCCAGCTGACCATCATCGCTGGCCAGCTTCCAGGCCATGTACAGCAGAAACGCCACGCCACCCCAGTGCAGCGCCAGCTCCAGGCGCGGCCAGCGCAACAGCAGTTCATGCAACCCCAGGCCGACCAGCACCAGCAACAGGCAGAAGCCCAGCGTCGCGCCTGTTACATGCCACATACTCGCTCGCAAGCCATGGCGGGCACCGCTGCCAAGGGCGACGACATTGACCGGCCCGGGCGAGATCGAAGCGGCGAGGGCGAATGCGGCCATGGAAAGGGACAGGCTCATTTCCGTAACTCCGTGGATTGATGAATGCCGCCATCCTCTAGCCTTGCGCAGCGGTGGTATTGAATAAAAGTCCCCTGAAAGCTGGTTACAGGTTTTGTAATAGTTTCGCGCTATCAGAAAAATCTGCTGTGCTTGTAGCATCGTCTTTCCTTTTTCAATCAAGGCCTATATGAGCACCTTCGCGGAACCCCCCAGTCCCTGGCCGTCCCGGCCATCCCCCCTTCGTCTGCGTGACGCCTTCTTCGTGAGTACCCGCTAATGGAATGGCTAGCTGATCCTACGGCCTGGCTAGGCCTGTTGACCCTTATCGTCCTCGAGCTGGTGCTGGGTATCGACAACCTGGTGTTCATCGCCATCCTCGCCGACAAGCTGCCACCGCATCAGCGCGACCGCGCGCGGGTCATCGGCCTTAGCCTGGCGCTGATCATGCGTTTGGGCCTGTTGGCCAGTATCTCGTGGATGGTCACCCTGACCGCACCGCTGTTCGAAGTGTTCGGCAAAAGCTTCTCTGGCCGTGACCTGATCATGCTGTTCGGCGGTGTGTTCCTGCTGTTCAAGGCGACCATGGAATTGCACGAACGCCTGGAAGGGCATGCCACCCAGGCTACGGGAGCCGTGCGTCATGCCTTGTTCTGGCCGATCGTGGCGCAGATCGTCGTGCTCGACGCGGTGTTCTCGCTGGACGCGGTGATCACGGCCGTTGGCATGGTCGAAGAATTGTCGGTGATGATGATCGCAGTGATCTTCTCGATCGGCATCATGATCGTCGCCAGCAAACCATTGACCCGTTTCGTCAACGCGCACCCGACGGTGATCATGCTGTGTCTGGGCTTCCTGATGATGATCGGTTTCAGCCTCACCGCCGAAGGCCTGGGCTTCCATATCCCGAAAGGCTACCTGTACGCGGCCATTGGCTTCTCGATTCTCATCGAGCTGTTCAACCAGTTGGCCCGTGCCCGCCGCAAGCGCAGCCTGCAGCAGCACCGGCCACTGCGTGAGCGTACCGCGCATGCGGTGCTGCGCCTGCTGGGTGGCCGCCGGGTCGAGGCTGACGAGGTGGGCGAAGAAATCGCCGACCTGGTCGAAGGGGGCGAAGAGCAGGTGCTGTTCGACCGCCGTGAGCGGGTGATGATCAGCGGCGTGCTGAACCTGGCCGAGCGGCCGATCCGCACGGTGATGACCGCGCGTGCCGAGGTCGACGTGCTTGACCTGGCGCAACCCGCGCAGGCCATTACCGAGGCGCTGGCCAACTCGCCGTATTCACGCCTGCCGTTGATTCGCGACGGCCATATCGAGGAACCGCTGGGCTTCGTGCACAAGAAGGAGTTGCTCAAGGAATTCCTGTCTGGCAGCCAGCCGGACCTGGAGCGCATGGCCCGGGCGCCGTTGAACCTGCTGGAGAGTTTCAGCATCCTCAACGCCCTCGAGCAAATGCGTAGCCAGTCAACGCACATTGCCTTCGTGATCAACGAGTTCGGCGATTTCACTGGTCTGCTGACCATGACCGACATTCTCGAGTCGATCGCCGGTGAGTTGCCGGATGCCAGCGAGGTGGAAGGCCCGGCGATCATCGAGGAAGATGGCAGCTTTGTCGTCAGTGGTGCCCTGAACCTGAGCCAGGTCCAGGCGCGGACAGGCTTCAGCGCCCGCGCCACCGAGGACTACCAGACCCTGGCAGGACTGGTGATGAGCTTGCTGGACCGCCTGCCGGTGGTGGGTGACCAGTTGGCCTGGAACGGTTGGCGCATGATTGTGGTGGCGGTGGAGGAGCGCCGGGTACGCCAGGTGCGCCTTACACCGAGCGCCGACGCTGACGCATCAGGTGCTTGAAGCCTTCAAGCACCAGCACCAGCACCGCGGCCCAGATCGGCAGGTAGGTCAGCCACTGATCCGGGCCGATGGTTTCGCCCAGTAGCAGGGCGACGCCCACCAGCAACACCGGCTCGACGTAGCTGAGCAGGCCGAACAGGCTGAACGGCAACAGGCGGCTGGCCAGCACGTAGGCGATCAGTGCGCAGGCGCTGATCGCCCCTAGCAGTGGAATCAGAGCATACAGGCCTGGGTGCTGGTGCAGATCGGCCGTCGTCAACGGCCCCTGGGTGACGAAATACAGCGCCCAGGGCAGCAACAGGCACATGTCGCACCACAGGCCACCCAGGTGGTCGGTGCGGCAGCGTCGCCGCAAGACGAAGTAGATCGGGTAGCCGATCGTCACCAACAAGGTTTCCCAGGCGAAGCTGCCATTCTGGTACAACTCGTGCCCGACACCCAGCGCGGCGCAGCCGACCGCCACTTGTTGCAGGCGTGACAAGCGCTCGCCATACACCAGGCGCCCGGTCAGCACCATTGCCAGCGGCAGCAGGAAATAGCCCATCGACACTTCCAGGCTACGCCCGTGCAACGGCGCCCAGAGGAACAGCCACAGCTGCACCCCCATCAACCACGAGGTACCGACCATGCCCAGCAGCAGGGTCGGCGTCCGGCGCACGCGGGCGAGCAGTTCACCGACGCGCTTCCAGTCTTTGCTGGCCAACATGAACAGGGTGAGGCAGGGCAGGGTCAACAACGTGCGCCAGCCAAAGATCTCTTCGCCGTCGAGCGGCGACAGCAAGGAGGTATAGAAATACATCACGGCGAACAGACAGGACGCCATGACCGACGAAATAATGCCTTTTGACACGAATGCCTCGGATAGGGAGTGAGCGGGTGGATCAGCCGCGCATGATCTCAGGGGCCGCGTCTTGCGGCAACCGCGCAACCGCCGGGTGGGTAGCGAGTGCCTTGAGGAAGTCGGCCGCCGGCATCGGCCGGGCAAACAGATAGCCTTGCTGGAAGTCCACCCCGCTGCGTGCCAGGTAGTCACGCTGCACGTCGGTTTCCACCCCTTCGGCAACGATGCCCAGGCCCAGCTTGGCGGACAGTTCGATGATGCTGTCCAGTATGTGTTGCGACAGCGCGTCACCACCGATCATGGCCACGAAACTCTGGTCGATCTTCAGGTAGTCGACCTTGAACTGGCGCAGGTAATTGAGGCTCGACTGGCCGGTGCCGAAGTCATCCAGGGCGATCATCACCCCCATGTCATGCAGTTTGGTGAACAGTTCGAGGGCTACCGGTGTGGCTTCAAGCAGCTTGCGCTCGGTCAGCTCCAGGGTCAGCCGGACTCGCCCTGGGGGAAAATGCTGGAGGAAGGTGCGGCAGTCGTCGAGCAGGCTCAGGTCGCGGCAGTGATCGGCGGTAATGTTGATGCCGATGTGGAAACCGTCCTCCAACAGCGCGGTGTAGGGGGCAAGACTTTGCGCAGTGTGCAGCATGAGGGCACGGGTCATGGCGACGATCTGGCCGCTGTGTTCGGCATAGGGGATGAACAGGTCCGGACGCACCAGGCCCTCACGGGGATGGTTCCAGCGCATCAGCACTTCAGCTCCGGCCCAGCGGTAGTCGCCCTTGCGCACCACGGGTTGGAAGTACGGCAGAAACTCGTCCGCCTCCAGCGCCCGGCGCAGCTCGGCACGCGGCGAGCTGGCCCGGCGAATCTGCCAGCGGCAGGCGCAACCGGCCACCACGCCGAGTACCAGCAGCAGGCTGAGCAGGGCGGGGTAGTGGCTGCGTAGCACTTCACCTTGTTTGCCGGCTTCGTAGCCGCCGTGCACGCTGAACGGGTAGCGGGTCGAGCCCAGCGTCACATCGGCGGCGGCGGCTGCCGGTGGCACGCCTTCATGCACTACGCCGTCCTTGCCCATCCAGGCCTTGCCGACACGGATCTGCAGGATTTCCTCCGGGCCAATCAGGCGCAAGGCTGTGAGCAGATGGTCGCCATCGACGGTGGTGATCGCGCCGCGGTCGCCATCGCTGGCGCGATAGACCAGCAGGGGATGGCCAGGCGTTACCGAATTGCCATCCATCAGCCATAGCCGACCATCGGTGTAGTCATTGGTCTCGACCTGTTCGTCGAAATCGCCGAACAGCGAACTGCAGTACAGGTTATGGTGCTGGAACAGGTTGGTCGAACGCACGAAGGCATTGCGCGTGACCTGGCTGCGCAAGGCCAGCTGGGCATCTGCGCAGGGGGTGCCGGCCAGTGGCAGCAGGGTCAGCGCGGCATTGGCCAGGTTGTCCAGAATATGGTCGACATGTTCGATCACCTGGCGTGTCGTCGCCTCGCTGCTGGCGCGCAATTCGCGCTCGATCTGCCAGTTCATTACCGCCAGGCCGCAGGCAAGCGGCACCACGCTGACGATCCAGGGCAGCAGCGTGCGCCAGCTCCAGCGAGCGGGGCGTTTGGCGGTGAGCGGCATGCTGGGGGATCTTCCTGATGATTGACGTGTTGAGGATAGCCGTTTGTCGGCGCAGGTGGCGAACTAAAGCGCGACAAAGCAATTTACGCACTGTAGAATCGGTTTACGAATACAACAATAAGGTCCTTCGTTTCTGAAGGGTCAACCCTCGCAGAGAATGGGTCCATATGACATACCATGGGTTCAAGCTGATCATTGGTGACTTCCTCGCCCGCAGCGTGCGCGGTATCCCATGCTCTCCACCATCGCCGTTCCACATCCTACGCAATCATTAATTTCCGCTGCAGATGAGGGTACGAACATGGCTGATATCTTTGACAATCCAATGGGCCTGATGGGCTTTGAGTTCATCGAACTGGCTTCGCCGACACCAGGCGTGCTGGAGCCGGTGTTCCAGATGCTCGGCTTCACCAAGGTGGCCACTCACCGCTCCAAGGACGTGCACCTGTACCGCCAGGGCGGCATCAACCTGATCCTCAACAATGAGCCAAAGAGCATCGCCTCTTACTTTGCCGCCGAGCATGGCCCGTCGGTGTGCGGCATGGCGTTCCGTGTGCGTAACGCCCATGAAGCCTACGCCCGGGCCCTGGAGCTGGGCGCCCAGCCAGTCGAGATCGAAACCGGCCCGATGGAACTGCGCCTGCCGGCCATCAAGGGCATTGGTGGTGCTCCGCTTTACCTGATCGACCGTTTCGATGAAGGCAGCTCGATCTACGATATCGACTTCAATTTCATCGAGGGTGTTGATCGCAACCCGGCGGGTGCAGGCTTGAAGATCATCGATCACCTGACCCACAACGTCTATCGCGGGCGCATGGCCTACTGGGCTGGCTTCTACGAGAAGCTGTTCAATTTCCGCGAGATCCGCTACTTCGATATCAAGGGCGAATACACCGGCCTGACCTCCAAGGCCATGACCGCGCCTGACGGCATGATCCGCATTCCGCTCAATGAAGAGTCATCCAAGGGTGCAGGGCAGATCGAAGAGTTCCTGATGCAGTTCAACGGCGAAGGCATCCAGCATGTGGCCTTCCTCACCGATGACCTGCTCAAGACCTGGGATGCCCTCAAGGGCCTTGGCATGCGATTCATGACCGCACCGCCGCAGACCTATTACGAAATGCTCGAAGAGCGCCTGCCAGGGCATGGCGAGCCAGTCGACCAGCTGCAGGCCCGTGGCATCCTGCTGGATGGCGCTTCCGAGCCGGGTGACAAGCGCCTGCTGCTGCAGATTTTCTCGGAAACCCTGCTTGGCCCGGTGTTCTTCGAATTCATTCAGCGTAAAGGGGATGACGGTTTCGGTGAAGGCAACTTCAAAGCCCTCTTCGAGTCCATCGAGCGTGACCAGGTGCGCCGTGGCGTGCTCAATGCCGAATGAGTGAATTGTGGCGCCGTCAGCCTTTGCTGGCGGCGCTGCGAGCACGCTGGCGACGTTGCCTGAACAGGCCCCAGTACGTGATCGAGCCGGTAATGACGCCTATCAGCGCCAAGATAGGGAAAAGCTGTTTCAATGTCTGGTGTGTCTGGTGTGCCGCATAGCCGTGGGCATAGCCTGCCTTGACGGTATAGCCATACTTGCTCGAGCCCCCCTCCTGGTAAAACTCGACTTGTGATGGGCGCGCTGCATCGCGGCTATCGCCGTCGGCCCAGATGTAAAACTCATCAAATTCGAGCAGTAACGTCAGCCCCGTCTGAAATGCCCGCAACTCATTGCGCAGCAACTGGCCATAGGACGTGGCAATGATCCCTTTATTATTCTCACTCAGCTGATAGGCGAGCAGAACCGCATTGGGTGTTGCTGGCGCATCCAGCACCAGACGAAATTGCGAACGAGTATCCGGGAAAATGTCATCGGGTGGAAAAGGCGTTTTCAAGGTATTGCAATAGGTGCGGCGATCAACGGTCAAAGCCAACGAACGCAGATGCGGCGCTTTTGTGACCTGATCGACCAATTGCGGCAGGGCACTCTCGCAGGCGGTCCCTGCCAACTTCAGTGCAGCAGACGCGGATGCGTGTATGCGATCCAGTGCCAGGTCCACGGAATAGATCGCTTCCTTCACAGAGATTCGTGCGGTTTCTTCAAGCTTCTTGTCCTGCTGATAAAGCATGACCATCAGCCCGGTGCCGACCGGCAGCAGGCTTATTGCCAAAGTCAGCAACAGTTCTATCAAACCCTGCCCAGCAGTTTTGATTCTCGACATGAATGTTCGGCCCCCAGTTTCCAAGCTGCCCGAGATGGGCAGCCCAAGTGGTGAGCCTATGAATCAATTACTGTACTTGCTGTAATCCATAACCATGCGTGCTTGGTGAACTACGCTGCTGAGGTGTAGGACTCATCGCCGCGAAAGGGCAGCAATGACCTGCTCGGCCAGCAGGCTCGTCGAGGCTGGGTTCTGCCCGGTAATCAGCCGGTCGTCGCAAACCACGAACGGCTTCCACGGCTCGTCGGCCTTGCTGTAGTTGCCGCCCCGGGCAATCAGTTCGGTCTCGGTAAGAAAGGGCACGACCTTGTCCAGCTCTGCCAGTTTTTCTTCGGTATTGGAAAACCCGGTGACCTGCCGGTCCTTGAGCAGCAGGCTGTTGTCGCTGAGCTTGATGTTCAACAGGCCGACCACGCCGTGACAGACCGCGGCAACCACGCCGTTGTTTTCATGGATGCTGCGTGCCAGCTCCTGCAATGGCGGGTTGTCGGGGAAGTCGTACATGACACCGTGGCCGCCCGTGTAGTAGATGGCGCAGTAATCACTTGCCCTGACCTCGCCTGGGCTTGATGTTGCGCCCAGACGGTTCATGAACGATGTGTCGTCATACCATTGCCAGTCCAGCTCCGGGGCCATTTGCAGGCTATGCGGGTCGATGGGTACATAGCCGCCATTCGGGCTCACATAATCGACTTCATACCCAGCTTTCAGCGCGACCTCGACAAAGTGCACGGCTTCCCCCAGCCATAGGCCCGTGGCCCGCTTCAGGCTCGGGTACTTGGCCGTGTTGGTCAGTACTACCAGAATCTTCTTGCTCATCACCTCGCTCCCGGGTCTGTCGTCGTGGGGCAATGGGGTCAGTGGCGCGGGGAAAACCTGTTAAGCATAGCTTCCGTTTGCCAAGGCGCTACTTCGGTAACGGGCCTATGCTGGTGGTCGGTGCCTGCGCACGCTGGATGCGCAGCTATTGCAGTGGCAGATGGTCGGGCAGATGATGCGCAAACGGAATCTTCATCCCAACGCAACGGTGGAAACGACAGTGCTGGTAAACGACACGCCGCGCAAACCTTCAGCCCAAGGCATGGAACTCGCCACGCGGCCGGCAACGGCAGCGGGCATGGCTGAGCAGGTCACGCGGTTCGACTGGTGTTACAGCGCGCTCGGGCCGCTGCCGCATTGGCAGGCACCGTTGCGTATCGCCGTCGACATGATGGTGCTTTCGCCGTTTCCCTGCGCGGTGGTCTGGGGCGCCGGGATGACCGTGGTTCACAATGATGCTTACGCGAATTTGCTCGAATGTGACGGTCACGCCCTGGGGCAGGCGTTCGACAGACTGTGGGCAAAAGCCTGGAAAGTCATTGGCCCTTGCGTGTTCCAGGTGCTTGAAGGGGGGGCGATCTTTGGCGAAGACCAGCCGCTATGGCTGACGAACAAGCAAACGGGCAACAAAGCCTGCTATGTCTTCAGCTACACACCGTTACGCGATGAACAGCACGAAGTGGTCGGGTTTCTGCATACGGTGATCGAAACCAGCGCCAGCGTCGACACGCATCATCAGTGGCGCGAGCAGGCATTGGCGTTCGAGCGCATGATCCAGTCCGTCTTGGCCGATCGTGATCACATCTGGCAACTTTCTCGCGATGCGATGATCGCCGTGACTGCCGACCTGCGGCTGCAAGCGGCCAACCCGACCTGGCAGCGCGTGCTGGGCTGGACCGAAGGCGAGGTGGTCGGTAAGCCGATCCTGGAACTGGTCCATCCTGCGGACAGAGCCGAAGTTGAGGTGGCGGTGATGGAGTTCGTCAACGACTGCGGGCTTGAGCAGCTCGAGACGCGGTTACGCCACAAGGACGGGCACTACCGGTTGTTTCGCTGGACGGCGAGTTTCGACGGCACGCTGCTGACGGCCGTAGGGCGGGACATTTCGCAGGAACATGAAGATATCTTGCGCCACTCCGATAGCCTTTTACGGGTAACCGAGCGGCTGGATGCGGTCAGCCATCTGGCCGGAGGCATGGCCCACGAGATGAACAACCTGCTGTCGGGTATTGGCGGCAGCCTGGAGTTGTTGCAACGACGCATGGAGCAAGGGTGCCTGGAGCACATCGACCGTTATGTGTCCCTGGCCAGCGATTCTGTACAGCGCGCCATGAAGCTCACACACCGTCTGCTGGCGTTCTCGCGTCATCAGCCGCTGTCACCCAAGCCGGTGGACATCAATCGCCAGCTGGCCGCCATGGAACCGCTGTTGCATCAGGTGCTGGGCACTGAAATGCTACTGGGCTTGGAGCTGGACGTACAACCCTGGGCAGTCTGCCTGGATGTTGCGCAGCTCGAAACCGCCATGGTGAACCTGTTAGCCAACGCCCGCGAGGCGTGCCTTGGCCGTGGCGTGGTGACGTTGCGTACAATCAACAAGCGCCTCGAGGCGGCGAGCCCCGACGACCAAGGTGTCCCGCCTGGTGACTATGTCGCCTTGTATGTGATCGACGATGGCCATGGTATGCCCCAAGTGGATCTGGCGCGGGCATTCGAGCCGTTCTTCACCACCAAACCCATGGGTCACGGTGCCGGGTTGGGCCTGGCGATGGTGTATGGCTTCGTCGGCCAGTCGGGTGGCCACGTATGGCTTGAATCAGCACCTGACCACGGTTTCAAGGTCTGCATGTTGTTTCCGCGATGCTTTGAACACGTGGCGCAGCAGCCCCCGCAGCCGGTTCCGGTGGTAACCCGGGCCATTGGCCAACGGGTGCTGCTGGTAGATGATGATGAAAACCTGCGTTCGGTGATGAAGGAGTATCTGCAGGAACGTGGTTTCGACGTGTGCGATGCGAGGGATGCGAATTCGGCGCTTGATCGCTTCCGCCACCACGGCCCGTTCGACCTGGTCATCACCGACATCGGCCTGCCCGGAGGTTTCAGTGGGCGGCAGGTCGCCAGGGCGATGCGCATGCTTGTGCCGGAGCAGAAAATTCTGTTCATCACCGGGTTCAATGACCAACCGCTGGACCCGCAACTGTCCGAGGCGCCCGGCACGGCGCTGATGCTCAAGCCGTTCGCGTTGGCCAGCCTGATGAGTCAGGCCCTGCTGATGCTGAGCGACTGAACCGGCCCCTTCGGCAACCCACTGGCCAATGCCAGTCACAGCCCCTGCTGCAGGAAGGGATCGTCCGGGTTCTGCCGCTCCAGTTCAGCCAGCAAGACCTGGACATTCTGCAACTGGCCGGACGCTTTCCAGTACTGGATCAGCAGCACCCGCGCCCGGCGGTTGGCTGGCTGGCGGCTGAGCAGGGTTTCCAGTTGTTTTTGCGCAGCATCGGACTGGTCCAGCTCATGCAAGGTGACCGCCAGAGTGTAGCGATAGTCGGCATTCTCCGGCTCCAGTTCCACCGCGCGGGACAAGGCGAGCAGGGCGTATTCACGCTGATCATGGCGGATCAGCCAGAGCCCCAGCTCGTATTGCAGGAACGCTGAGTCCGGACGCAGCGCCAGGGCCTTGGCCAGCACCTGGCGGGATTGCTCGTGATGGCCCTGGCGCTCCAGAAGGCGCACCTGTGTGGCCAGGGCGTCGAGGCCTTCCGGGGCCACCGCGAGGCTGCGCTGCAGGGCAGCGGCGGCCTGATCGTAGTCGTTCTCGTGCAAGTACAGGCGCGCCAGATGTACCTGGGCCTCGGCGTCGTCGGGTTGTTTTTCCAGGGCTTGCTGGTATTGCTCCAGTGCGCTCTGCAACGGGCCGAAGTACAGGCCGATGGCATCGGGGTCGAGACCGAGCAATGCGTCCACGGCGGCGAAGCGCACGCTCTGTTCGTCATCGTCCAGCAACGGCCCCAGCACCAGGCTGCGCTGAGAGGGCGGCAGTAGCTTGCGGATGCTGGCAATGGCTGCGCGACGCACCAGCGGGTCCTCGTTTTCCAGGTCCAGGCGCGCCAGCTTGAGCGCTTGCGGCGAGGGGTAGTTGGGTAATTCGGCATACAGCGCGGCGCGGCGGATCGGCGTCAGGTCATCGCGTTGCAGCTGTTGGTAAAGCACCCGGGCGGCACCTGGCAGGCCGTCATGGGCCTGGCGCAGTGCCTTGCCGTAGCTGTGTGGCGGCAGCACCGGTGGCGCGGGCTTGTCGTCCCGGCGCAGGAAAACGATGGCGAGCGACACCAGGATCAGCAACAACACGGCGATCAGGTAGCGGTGGCGTCTGGGCATCGTACGCAGCGGTCCATGGCGGTCGGAAGGCAGAGCTTGGGGCAGAATGCCCTAGGCTGCAAGCGAACGGGTCGCCAGCGGCCCATAAAAAAGCCCCGCAGACCAAGGCCGGCGGGGCAAACGGTTGGGGGAGGAACCAACCAAAGGAGTCGTTGCAAACAGAGGATCAGCGCGCGCTGGCGACGGTTTCAGGCTGCCAGCCACCGCCGAGGGCCTTGTAGATCGAGACGATGCCGCGATACAGCTCGACTTCACCCTGGGCCTGGGCGTCTTCGGCGCTCAGGCGTTCGCGTTCGGCATCGAGCAGCACCAGGTAATCCACCGTGCCCTCGCGGTAACGCACCGAGGCGAGGTCGGCTGCCTTGCGGCTGGCCTCGCTCTGCCGGATCAGCGACAACAGCCGCTGCTGGGTCTTGTCGTAGTCGCTGAAGGCGTTGGCCGACTCTTCCAGGGCCAGCAGCACCTGCTGTTCATAGTTGGCCAGGGCGCCTTCGGCGTCAGCCTTGGCCCCGCGCAGGCGGGCCCGCACGCTGCCCAGGTCGAAGGCGGCCCAGGTGATGCTCGGCCCCAGCGACCAGGCATTGGCTGCGGAGGAGCCGATCTGTGAGCCACGGGCGGCGGTAAAGCCAAGGAAGCCGCTGAGGCTTACCCGCGGGAACAGGTCGGCAGTGGCTACGCCGACATTGGCGGTGGCGGCGGCCAGCTGGCGTTCGGCGCTGCGGATATCCGGGCGGCGGCGCAGCAACTCGGCCGGGTCGCCCACCGGCAAGGCCTTGGCGATCGCCGGCAAGGCCTTGGGCGACAGGTCGACGCTCAGCGCGTCCGGGCGCTGACCGAGCAGGGTGGCGATGCGGTGCCGCGCTCGGGCCTGTTCGGCCTGCAACTGCGGCACGGTGGCCTCGACCCCCGCCAGGCGGGCATCGGCACGGACGACGTCGAGATCGTTGCCAACCCCGGCGTCGCGCAGGGTCAGCGTGATACTGCGAGACTCCTGCTGGGTCTTGAGGTTGGCCATGGCGATCTTTTCGCGCAGTTGCGCCCCGCGCAGCTGGCCATAGGCGTCCACCAGCTCAGCGATCAGGCTCACCTGCAGCTGTTGCAGGTCGGCCTGGGCCGCTGCTTCCTGGGCTTCGCTGGCCTCGATCTGGCGCTGGATGCGGCCGAACAGGTCAAGCTCCCAGGCCATGTCCAGGCCCAGGTCGTAGCGTTCCTGATTGACCCGCTGGGTGGTCTGACCGGGAATCTGGCCCTTGCCGATCTCGCTGCTGGCGCGGCTGGTGACCACGGGGAACTGGTCATTGGCGGCGTCATCACGAATCGCCCGTGCCGACTTGAGCCGGGCGAAGGCCACGCGCAGGTCACGGTTGCCGTCCAGCGATGCCTGCACCAGCTGGTTCAGCACCGGGTCGTCGAACTGCTTCCACCACACGCTTTCGAAGCGGCTGAGGTCGAAGGCCTTGGCCTGCACATCCGTGCTGTCGAAGTGTGCGGGCTCGGTGTCCGGGGTCTTGTAGTCCGGGCCGACCGCGCAGGCTGCCAGGGCCAGCGCCAGCAGGCTCGGGGTCAGGGGTTTGAGCAGGTTCATGCATGGTTCTCCAGCACAGGCGCGTGTTCGGCCTTGCGGGCCTGGCGACGCTCGACGAAACGGCGGATCAGGAAGAAGAACACCGGGGTCAGGAACAGGCCGAACACAGTCACGCCGATCATCCCCGAGAACACCGCCACACCCATGGCATGGCGCATTTCCGAGCCGGCACCGGAGCTGAACACCAGCGGTACCACGCCCATGATGAAGGCGATCGAGGTCATCAGGATCGGCCGCAGGCGCAGGCGGCAGGCCTCCAGCACCGCAGCCAGCGGGTCGAGGCCCTTGGCCTGTTCATCCTTGGCGAACTCGACGATCAGAATCGCGTTCTTGCACGCCAGGCCCACCAGCACGATCAGGCCGATCTGGGTGAAGATGTTGTTGTCGCCACCCGACACGATCACCCCGGTGATGGCCGACAGCAGGGTCATCGGTACGATCAGGATCACCGCCAGCGGCAGGCTCCAGCTCTCGTACTGGGCGGCCAGCACCAGGAAGGCCAGCAGCACGCACAGCGGGAACACGAACAACGCGGTATTGCCCGAGAGGATCTGCTGGTAGGTCAGGTCGGTCCACTCGAAGGTCATGCCGTTGGGCAGTTCCTGCTTGAGCAGCTTCTCGATCGCCGCCTCGGCCTGGCCGGAGCTGTAGCCTGGGGCTGCGGCACCGTTGATCTCGGCAGTGATGAAGCCGTTGTAGTGCATCACCCGGTCAGGCCCGGAGGTGTCGCTGACCTTGAGGAAGGTCGCCAGCGGGATCATCTCGCCGAGGTTGTTGCGCACCTTCAGCTGGCCGATCTGCTCGGCATCGAGGCGGAACTGCTGCTCGGCCTGTACGTTGACCTGGTAGGTGCGGCCAAAGCGGTTGAAGTCGTTGGTGTACAGCGAGCCCAGGTAGACCTGCAGGGTGTCGAAGATGTCGGTGATCGCCACGCCGTGGGTCTTGGCCTTTTCCCGGTCGATGGCGGCATCGACCTGCGGCACGTTGACCTGGTAGCTGGTGAACAGGCCCGCCAGTTCCGGCACGTTGTGGCTCTTGGCGATGATGTTCTGGGTTTCCTTGTACAGCGCTTCGTAGCCGAGGTTGCCGCGGTCCTCGATCTGCAGGCGGAAGCCACCGATGGTGCCAAGGCCTTGCACGGGCGGTGGCGGGAAGATCGCGATGTAGGCGTCCTGGATGTCGGCGAACTTGGCATTCAGCGCAGCGGCAATCGCCGCAGCCGACTGGCTCGGGTCCTTGCGCTCGTCGAACGGCTTGAGCGGGGTGAACACGATGCCGCTGTTCGGGCTGTTGGTGAAGCCGTTGATCGACAGGCCCGGGAAGGCTACCGAATCGGCTACGCCCGGTTGCTCCAGGGCGATTTCGCTCATGCGCTTGATCACCGCCTCGGTACGGTCGAGGCTGGCGGCGTCGGGCAGCTGGGCGAACGCCACCAGGTACTGCTTGTCCTGCGCCGGCACGAAACCGGTCGGCGTGGAGGCAAAGCCCAGGTAGGTCAGGCCCATCAGGCCGGCATAGACGAACAGGGCGATGCCGCTGGAGCGGATGACCCGGCGTACGCCGCCGACGTAGCCGTGGCTGGCGCGGTCGAAGAAGCGGTTGAACGGGGCAAACAGCCAGCTGCCCAGCAGCCGCTCGAGGAACCGCGAGAAGCGGTCTTTCGGCGCATGGTGGTCTTTCAGCAGCACGGCAGCCAGCGCTGGCGACAAGGTCAGCGAGTTGAACGCCGAGATCACGGTGGAAATGGCGATGGTCAAGGCGAACTGCTTGTAGAACTGCCCGGTCAGGCCGGAAATGAATGCCGCCGGTACGAACACCGCGCACAGCACCAGCGCCGTGGCGATGATCGGCCCGGTCACTTCGCTCATGGCTTTTTGCGTGGCTTCCAGGGGTTTCAACCCCAGCCCTATGTTCCGCTCGACGTTCTCCACCACGACGATGGCGTCGTCCACCACGATACCGATGGCCAGCACCAGGCCGAACAGCGACAGCGCATTGAGCGAGAAGCCGAACAGGTGCATGACCGCGAAGGTACCGATCAGCGAGACGGGTACAGCCATCAACGGGATGATCGAGGCGCGCCAGGTCTGCAGGAACAGGATCACCACCAGCACCACCAGCACCAGCGCTTCGAACAGCGTGTGCACCACGGCTTCGATGGAACCACGGACGAACACGGTCGGGTCATAGACGATGCTGTAGTCCATGCCTTGCGGGAAGTCCTTCTTCAGCTCGGCCATCTTGGCCCGCACTTCGTCGGAGATTTCGATGGCGTTGGAGCCTGGCCGCTGGAAGATCGGGATAGCCACCGCCGGCTGGTTGTTCAGCAGCGAACGCAGGGCGTACTGGCTGGAGCCCAGCTCGACCCGGGCAATGTCCTTCAGGCGCGTGATTTCGCCATCGGCACCTGCGCGGATGATGATGTTCTCGAATTCTTCCTCGTTGACCAGGCGGCCCTGGGTGTTGATCGACAGCTGGAAGCTGGTAGAGCCGGGGGCGGGCGGGGCGCCCAGCTGGCCGGCGGCGACCTGGCGGTTCTGCTCGCGAATCGCGGCCACCACATCGCTGGCGGTCAGGTTTCGCGACGCGGTCTTGTTCGGGTCGAGCCACACGCGCAGCGAGTAGTCACCCATGCCGAACAGCTGCACGTCACCGACGCCGCCCAGGCGCGCCAAGTCATCCTTGATGTTGAGGATGGCGTAGTTGGACAGGTAGAGCATGTCGTAGCGGTTGTCCGGCGATGTCAGGTGCACGACCATGGTCAGGTCAGGGGAAGCCTTGTCGACGGTGATACCGATTCGCGTCACTTCCTCCGGCAGCTTGGGCTGGGTGCGGGTGACACGGTTCTGCACCTGCACCTGGGCGTTGTCCAGGTCGGTGCCCAGGGCAAAGGTGATGGTCAGGGTCAGCTTGCCGTCGGCAGTGGACTGCGAGGACATGTACAGCATGTTCTCGACACCGGTGATAGCCTGCTCCAGCGGCGCGGCGACGGTCTCGCCGATGACCTTGGGGTTGGCACCAGGGAAGTTGGCGCGCACTACCACGGTCGGCGGTACCACCTCGGGGTATTCGCTGATCGGCAGCTGGAACAGCGAGATCGAACCGGCGATCAGCAGCACCAGCGACAGCACCGCGGCGAAGATCGGCCGGGTAATGAAGAATTTCGAGAAGTTCATCGATGGGGTCCCTTAACCGCGTGGCGCCTGGGCGCTGGCGACTTTTTCAGTGGAGCCGGCCACTTTAGGCGCCGGGTTGCTGGCCTCCAGGGCCTGGCGCTGCTGGGCGAGGGCGGCGAGGGTCTGTTCACTGGCCATCGGGGTTTCTTCCGGGGTCACCGGCGAGCCAGGGCGCACGCGCTGCAGGCCCTTGACCACGATGCGGTCGTCTTTGGCCAAGCCGCTACGGACGATGCGCAGGCCTTCGAGCTTCGGCCCCAGTTCCACGGCGCGGTAGGCGGCGTTGTTGTCCTTGTCCATGACCAGCACGAACTTCTTGCCAAGGTCGGTGCCGACCGCTTCGTCGTTGATCAGCACGGCGTCGTACTGGGCGCTACCCACCAGTTTCAGGCGTGCATACAGGCCCGGGGTGAACTGGCCGTCACGGTTGTCGAACACGGCGCGGCCGCGGATGGTGCCGGTGCGCGGGTTGACCTGGTTGTCGACGAAGTTCATCTGGCCCAGGTGCGGGTTGCCGGTTTCGTTGGTCAGGCCCAGGTACACCGGGGTGCTCTGGCCGCGCTGGCCTTCGCGCGCCAGCTGGGTGTACTTCAGGTACACGCGCTCGTCGGCGTCGAAGTAGGCGTACACCTTGTCGGTGGACACTACGCTGGTCAGTGGCGTGACATCGGCGGTGACGATGTTGCCGGCGGTGAATTCGGCACGGCTGACACGCCCGCTGATCGGCGCGGTGACGCGGGTGAAGCTGAGGTTCAGGCGGGCCAGGTCGAGCTGGGCCTGGATCGCGTCGACGCCGGCGCGGGCTTCGGCAGCGGCGCTGCTGCGCGACTCGGCCAGCTCGGCGGAAATGGCGTTGCTGTCACGCAGGCGCTCGCCACGGCGGGCTTCGTTGGCGCTGCGGATGGCGGTGGCCTTGGCCTGTTGCAACTGGGCTTCGAGGCGACGGACTTCAGCCTGGAACGGGCGCGGGTCGATCTGGAACAGCAGGTCGCCTTTCTTCACCTGGGCGCCTTCGGTGAAGGCCACCAGGTCAATCTGGCCGGAGACCCGTGGCCGCACTTCGACGGTTTCCGGTGCTTCCAGGCGGCCGGTGAACTCGTCCCATTCGTTGATCGGCTGCTCGATGACCTTGGCGACGCTGACCTTGGGCGCGGCGGGAGCCTGCACGGCGTCGGGGGTGCGGCCACAAGCGCTGAGCACCACCACTGCCAGGGCAGCAAGGGGGAAGCGCAAGGGTTTGAGTGAGTGATCCATGGAGAACTCCGCCAATGTATTAGTAGTGGGCGGAGTGTGAGTGTCTTGCGCGCGACGCACGAATCGAACGGAGCGAAAGCTATTATCACGCGCAATGATATGTCCGCATCCAACATCGATGGCGGGCATGTGACGGTGACTGCGGGTAAGCTCTCTAAGGCTGTACTGGCCTATTCGCGGGCACGCCCGCTCCCACAGGTCCTGCACAAGCTCTGAAAGAAGTGCGGTCCCTGTGGGAGCGGGCGTGCCCGCGAACAGGCCCGTGCAGCCCCCCGCACAGCGACTGAAATAGGCCCCACCTTGCACACTTACCACCGCCTGCCCGGCCCCCTCAGCATCGTCCTCCTCGGCGTGCTGCAAATCCTGGTCTGGGGCGGCTCGTTCTTCCTCATGGCAGTGATGGCCGACCCGATCAGCCGCGACACCGGCTGGCCCAGCCAATGGGTCTATGGCGCGTTGTCCCTGAGCCTGATGGTCTCGGCGCTGATGGCCCCATTGTCCAGCCGACTGGTCGCCCGCTACGGCGGTCGCCCGCAAATGGCCGCCAGCGGCGCGGTGGTGGCAGTGGGGTTGCTGATCATGGCCGCCAGCCACACCCTCGGCCTGTTCCTGCTGGCCTGGGCGGTGATCGGCATTGGCATGGCCATGGGTTTGTATGAAGCGCTGTTCGCCACCCTCGGCGGGTTGTACGGCGAAGGCGCGGGCAAGGCCATTACCGGCATCACGCTGATTGCCGGCTTCGCTTCGACACTGTCCTGGCCGACCGTGGCCCTGGCCATTGAACACTTCGGCTGGCGGGCGACGTGCGTGTGCTATGCACTGGTGCTGATGGTGGTGGTGGCGCCGCTGTACTGGCGAGTGCTACCCGCAGGTGGCCGGGTTGAAGTCCCCGCCAAGACGCCGGCAAAAGGCGAAACCCTTGGCGTCGACCGCCAGCTCTACTGGCTGCTGACCAGCATGTTCGCCATTGGCGCGATCATCATGACCGCCATCGCCGTACAGCTGGTGGCCGTCCTTCAGGGGTTGGGTCATTCGCTGCCGGTGGCCATCGGCCTGGCGGCGATGCTCGGGCCCAGCCAGGTGGCGTCGCGGGTGTTGCAGATTCTGGCGGGCAAGCGTCACCCGATCTGGACCGCGCTCGCCTGGGTGAGCCTGGTGTTGATCGGTTTGCTGATGGTGACCTTTATCCCGGCAGCTACGGCGGTAGGCTTGCTGGTGTTCGGCTGCGGCAATGGCCTGCGGGCGATCGTACGCGGGCTGTTGCCGCTGGCGATGATGCCTCCTGCGCAATATGTGCTGCTGATGGGGCGCATGTCGCGGCCGTCGCTGATCGGGCAGGCACTCACGCCCGTGGTGGGGGGCTTTCTGTTCGAGCACTTTGGCTCGATGGGGGTGCTGCTGACGCTGTGCCTGCTGGCGCTGACCAACATATTGCTGGTCACCGTGGTGATGCGCCGGGCGCGAGCCGCGCCCAGGGTAGTTTGAGTTTCAGCCCTTGGCAAACGCCAATAACTTGTCCCCATCGAGCCGGTAGCGCACCCATTCATCCTGCGGCTCGGCGCCCAGCGACTTGTAAAAGCCGATCGCTGGCTCATTCCAGTCCAGTACGCTCCATTCGAAGCGCCCGCAGCCTTTGGCCACCGCTTCGCGTGCGATGTACCGCAGCACATCCCGACCCGCGCCACCGCCACGCTGCTCAGGGGTGATGTACAAGTCTTCCAGGTAGATGCCGTTGCGGCCCTGCCAGGTCGAATAGCTGTAGAAATACACGGCAAAGCCGATGGCCTTGCCGTCGCGCTCGCAGATCAGGCTGTGCACCGTGCTGCCTTCGTCGAACAGGCTGTGCTCGATATCGGCCACGGTGGCGATCACTTCGTGGCGGGCGCGCTCGTACTCGGCCAGCTCGGTGATGTAGGCAAGAATCTGCGCGGCATCGGTGCGAGCGGCGGGGCGGATGGTCAGGCTCATGCAGGGGCTTCCTTGGTTTTTAATTAACGGTACAGTGAAGTGTATCTGCATAATTTAATACAACTGTACCGGTAGCAGATCAGGACGACTCCGTTAGTGTGACAGCACCTGCAACAATTCTGGAATGCCTGCCATGCTTGCCTCTGCCGACCTGCTGACTGCCTTCGTGCTGTTTGCTTTCGTTTCCTCGATCACACCGGGGCCCAACAACACCATGCTGCTGGCCTCGGGCGTGAACTTCGGCGTGCGCCGTTCGATCCCGCATGCCATGGGCATCAGCGTCGGCTTCATGGTCATGGTGCTGGCAGTGGGCCTGGGCCTGGGCGAGGTGTTCAAGGCCTGGCCGGCGTTGTACACCGTGTTGCGCTATACCGGTGCGGCCTACTTGCTGTACCTGGCCTGGAAGATCGCCAGCTCAGGGCCGCTCGGCGGCGACTCGCCGAGCGCGCGCAAGCCGCTGGGGTTCTGGGGCGCTGCGGCATTCCAGTGGGTCAACCCCAAGGCCTGGGTGATGGCGGTGGGGGCGATCACCACCTACACACCGGCCCAGGGCTATGTGATGAATGTGGTGGTAATTGCTGCGCTGTTCGCCCTGGTCAACCTGCCCAGCGTCGGCGTCTGGGTGATGTTTGGCAGCGCCCTGCGCAACCTGTTGCAGAACCCTCGCTGGCTGATGCTGTTCAATGTCCTGATGGCCTTGCTGCTGGTGATTTCACTCTACCCGCTGCTGTTTGTAGAATCGGCGTTTTCATGAACCCATGAGTACAGCAAGCCGATGCAGTTGATTCCCTGGTCCTTCGACAGCTCCGAAGGCTTCACCCTGCGTGGCTGGCGCTCGCCAGCCAGCGGCAAGCCGTTGCTGCATTTCCTGCACGGTAACGGCTTTTGCTGCCTGGCCTACCAGCCGTTGCTGTTGAGCCTGAGTGAACATTTCGATCTATGGCTCTGCGATGTGCAGGGCCATGGTGACAGCGACCATGGTGGTGAATTCCGTGGTTGGAACCGGACCGCTGCGCTGGCGGTGGAAGCCTTCGAGGCCGGCCGTGGGGAATATGGGGAGGTTACCCGTTACGCAGTGGGGCATAGCTTCGGTGGCGTACTGACCGGTTTGATGCTGGCCAGCCAGCCGGGCTTGTTCGCCCGCGCCGTGTTGCTCGATCCGGTGCTGTTCAGCCGGCGCATGATCGGCGTGATGGGCGCCGCTGCACTGGTCGGCCTGCACCGCCGCCATGCCTTGGCGCGCAAGGCGGGCAGCCGACGCAGCCATTGGCCGGACCGTGAGGCGGCGCGGGCATCGCTGCACGGACGTGGCATCTTCAAGGGCTGGACCGACGCGGCGCTGCAGGCCTATGTCGAGCATGCGATCGGTGATTGCGGCGAAGGCGTGGTGCTCAAGTGCCGGCCCAGCCGCGAGGTAGAGATCTTCAGCTCGTTCCCCTCGCGCATGTGGGCGCAGCTGGCTGCCATCCAGGTGCCGACGCTGGTGCTTTATGGCGAACACACCTATCCCTTCGTGCCCCACTCGGTGCGGCGCCTGGCCAGCCTCAACCCGGCGGTGAACGCCGTTCAGGTCCCTGGTGGGCACTGCTTCATGCAGGAGGATCCGGCGATGGCCGCGCAGAAGGTGCTCGATTACCTGCAAGCGTGAATGGCTGTTCCATTTATGGAACGATCAGTGCCATTTAAGCCCGCTACCGACTTATTGGGCTGATTGGTAAGGTTAACCCAGCTTGGAGAGGAGATTTCTCATGAAAAAGATTCTGGGTATCCACCGCAGCCCCCATGCCCATTGGGTGGGGGATGGTTTCCCTGTGCGCAGCCTGTTCACTTACGACAACCTGGCCAGCAAGATCAGCCCGTTCCTGCTTCTGGACTATGCCGGCCCGTACGACTTCACTTCGACCAGCGATCGCCGCGGTGTCGGCCAGCACCCGCACCGTGGGTTCGAAACCGTGACCATCGTCTATCAGGGCGAGCTGGAGCACCGCGACTCGACCGGTGCCGGTGGCCTTATTGGCCCTGGTGACGTGCAGTGGATGACCGCTGCCAACGGCATCATCCATGAAGAGTTCCACTCACCGGCATTTGCCCGCAGTGGCGGTTCGCTGGAGATGGTGCAGCTGTGGGTCAACCTGCCGGCGCGTGACAAGCGCGCGGCTGCCGGATACCAGACGCTGCTGTCGACGGATATCCCCGTGGTGCAACTGGAAGGCGATGCCGGCAGCCTGCGGGTCATCGCCGGTGGCTATCAGGGGCATGCTGGCCCCGCGCGGACCTTTACCCCGATGGATGTGTGGGACCTGCGCCTGAAAGAGGGTGCCAGCCTGCAACTGCCGATTGTCGACGGCCACAATGCTGCTCTGGTGGTGTTGCGCGGTACCGTGCGGGTCAACGGCGAGCGCGAAGCCGGCCCGGCCAGCCTGGTGTTGCTGGAACGCGGTGGTGAGGATGTGGCGATCGAGGCGCTCGAAGGCACCAGCCTGCTGCTGCTCAGCGGTGAGCCGATCGATGAGCCTATCGTGGGTTATGGTCCGTTCGTGATGAACAGCCAGGCGGAGATTGCCGAGTCGTTCGATGATTTCCACGCTGGGCGCTTTGGGCAGATGGCGGGCGAGGGGGCTGGCCTGGATCATTGATTGCCTGTACCGGCCTGTTCGCGGGCACGCCCGCCCCCACAGGATTGTCACTGCCTGAAGGTGAGTGATGAACCTGTGGGGGCGGGCGTGCCCGCGAACAGGCCGGTACAAACCCTGCAAATATTGGCATGATGCTGCGATGCCTCTGTCCCGACTGCACGCCGTTCACCGCTCGTTCAATGCCTTCGGCCAGCACACGTTGTGGCTGCGCTACCCCACGCCCTACCATTGGCCTTCGACCCAGGCCTTCCTGGCCGCGCGCTGCATCCCCGGCATCGAAACCTTCAGCGCTGGCACCTATCGCCGCAGTTTCCCCGTGGCTGGCAAACACGGTGTACTCCAAGCCCGGCCCGCCAGTGGCAATCGCCTGTTTATCCAACTCAGCGGCGTGCCTGCCGCCGCTGTCCCCAGCCTGATCGCCCGAATTCGCCGCTTCTTCGACCTCGACGCCAACCCGACACGCATCGCCACCGAACTGTGTCGCGACCCCTTGATGGCCAGGCTGCTCGCCGCCCGCCCGGGCTTGCGCGTCCCTCAGGGCTGGGACGCCTGCGAGCAAGCCATGCGCACGGTGCTTGGCCAGCAGATCAGCGTGGCGGGTGCCATGACCCTGGCCGGGCGCCTGGTGGCGCGTCATGGCCAGCCACTTCGTCAGCCGTCCGATGGCCTGACCCATGTCTTTCCGACGCCGCACGTGCTCGCCAACGCCGACCTGGAAAACCTGGGCATGCCCCGGGCACGCGCTGCCACCCTGGGTACATTGGCGCGGGCACTGCTGGCAGAACCAGAGCTGCTGCGAAAGGGCCAGGGCCTGGAGCCGCTGTTGGCCAACCTCTGCCGGCTGAAAGGCATTGGCCCCTGGAGCGCCCTGTATCTGGCGCTGCGCCAGGCAGGCGCCGCTGATGCGTTGCCGCTGGGCGATGTAGCGCTGGTCAAAGCCTTGCGTCTGCTGGAAGGGCCCGACGCCCAATTGGCCGAACGTGCCCAGGACTGGCGCCCCTGGCGCGCTTATGCGGCGCAGCATCTATGGGCGTCCCTGGGCGACAAATAGTCCGTTCAGCGACCGCCTGTCGTGAAGTGCCAGCATTCGATCGAACGAGCGGTGCTGCCCGCCGTTCTTCCACTAAGGTGCTAAGTGATTCCTCGCACGATCATTGCCCCAGCGCATGGACGGCCGCTTGGGCATGCGCAATATCAATTGGCACCCTGCCTGCCAAAGGCGTACTCACACACAACAGGCCATCCAGTACAGAGAGGGTCGTACTATGTCGTTGATAGGAGTTTCGATGCTGGAAATGCGGCAGATCATCGAGCAGGCTTGCCTGCCCGACCGCTGCGAAGTCAGCTGCCCGGACGGCACCACCCTGACCATTCGCCTGGGTCAGGGGCAAAGCCTGGAGGAGGGCGTGACCCTCTCCGGGGTCTCATTGCAGAGCTTGAACAGTTGTCGCGACCTGGTGAATCTTGTCGGTCAGTTGCACACCCTGCGGGACAGCCACCCGGCGGCACTCAGGGCCATCGCCTGAGCAGCCGATGCGTACCGGTCAGCCGAGGCTGGCCGGGCGCACGTATTCAGGCATCAGCCCGTGGCTCCAGAACAGGATCATCGAAACCAGGATGGTCACCAGCAACAGCAACCCCACCCCCCATACGCAGCTGGCAAACAGCATGGCCTGCTCTTTGCGCAGGCGCAGGAAGGTCTGCAAGCCGCCGTACAGCAATACCGTGGCATAGGCAGACGCGGCGACCAGCGCCAGCAGTGCCAGCCAGCGGATCGGCACCAGCCCAACGACGCCGGCGAAGAACCAGGGCGTTGCGCAGTAGGCGGCAAAGCCGATGCATTGGTTGAGCGTCGGTTGCGCATCGAAGCCGCGCGACATCCAACGGATCATCACCCCCATCAGCATCACCCCGACCACCGTGGTGGCATACAGCAGCCCGGCCAGTTGCGCGGCGCTGGCCATGCTCAGGCGCACACGGTCTTCGGCGGCCAGGCTCCAGCCGAAGGTGGTGGTACCTACGAACAGGCACAGGGCAGGGACCAGCGCCAGCGCAAGCAGGCGCGGCAGGTATTGTTGCGGGTGGTCCTCTTCGGCGCGGCGGATGTCGATCCAGGCGTCGGAGGGGCGAGTGAAGAGCTTGAGCAACGGGCTGTTCATGGCGATCTCCAGAAGGCAAGCCTTGTAGTTATGGAGATCCGCCGCTTGTATCAGGTTCAGCCTGACATCTGGCCGTTGATCGGCTTATTGCAGTTCCAGCAGCAGGTTCAGGCCGCCATCGCCGCATTTGCCTTGATCGCGGACCACGCCGTGATAGCTGCGCCCGTCCCACACGAACGCCACGCTGTGGGCGCGCTCGACCTTGTCTGGCAAGGGTGGACAGATATGCAGTCGCAGGCCAGGGCGGCCCTGCAGATTGAGAGGGGCGAGCTGGCACTGGCATTCCACGCTCAGGGCGACCGGGCCGAACAGGGTGTCACGGACGTAGTCGAGTTGCAGGCTGGAATTGGGCGCACGGCCTGGCATCTTCATGGCCGCAGGGCTCCTGGGCGCTGGCACGGAAGGGAAGACTGGGTAGGCATTGGCGGCAGGCTCCTGGCAAAAGGATGGCACGTATCATCTTTTGGAAGCTTACCGGAGCTGTATGTTCAACTTGTTTCATGGGGTTTCACGGTTTTTTTGCAGTGGGCCGACGAAGGGCCGCGTGGCCCGGCGCCTCGTCAGTCAGCCGCTTTGCAGTGGATCATCTGCGTTCAAGCCTGGTGGATTGAACAGGTACTTCTTCGAACGCTTCGGGTGGCGCAGGTGCTGCTCGTACATTGAAGAGGCGGCAGATGACGTACCAGCAGATAGCTAGGCAAAAGGTTGTAAGGAAACAGCACGGCCCAGAACGGCAGTTGCCAGTTCCTCTTGCCCTGCATTTCACCGAAACGACAATGCATATCATCCCCCCGATTCGGGGAATTTCCATGGGGGATCCTCCCCAAATTGGTCCTTTTCCATTGCTAACTTACTGAAATAGCAAGTTATTTCCTTGTGGCACACACCTTGCTGCCCTCTATGCAGTGTTCCTGCGTCCCGGAGGTGCAGCATGTCGATCTCGTCCAAAGGCCCCGTCCTGACATCACTTGTCCTGGCCTTGTTTGGCTGGGAAGCGACCAGCGAGAGCGAGGCCGCCGTGCAGTGCCAACGCACCCTGGTGGCCAACGTGGTAGCCCTGGACCAGCCGCTGATGTTCAACCGCCTGGGTGCGCAGAACGCCAACGGCATGATCTTCGCCCTGCGCGAGGATGTGGTGGATGACCGCCAGGTCCCGCTGAGCAGGGGCGGTGCCGCAGTGCCGGGCAAGGTCACCCTGCGGCCAGACAAGCGACCACGGCCGATCGTGCTGCGCGTGGCCGCCGGCGACTGCCTCACGGTCAACCTCACCAACCTGCTCGACTACCGGGCCAACCCCAACAAGCATGGCATCGAGGCGGAACAAGTCGAAGGCCTCGAACTGCCGAAAGACCCAGCTGCCGAAGGCTTCGTCGCCGACGAGCAAGTCGCCGAGCGCATGGTCGGCTTTCAGGTCAACGGCATGCAGGCGGTCAACAGCATCGCCGACATCTCTGCCAACACCGGCCGTAACGGCAACTTCCTGGTCAGCCCCGGCAGCACCCGCAGCTACACCTTGTTTGCCGAACGCGAAGGGGCGTTCGCCGCTACCAGCAAAGCCGCCACCTTTGGCGGCGAAGGGGCTGCCGGCAATGTCGCCAACGGCCTGTTCGGCCAGGTGGTGGTGGTCCCCAAAGGCGGGCGAACCTACCGCAACACCCTGACCGAAGAAGAAATGCGCCTGGCCACCACCGGCCGCACCGCCGCTGGCCAGCCGGTGATCGACTATGAGGCCCGCTATCCACAGCGCGAACCCTGGATCACCGAGGGCAAGGCCGGCAAGCCGATCATCGCGATGATCGACGGCAACCAGATCCTCAGCAGCGAAACCGACGCCATCGTCATGGGCCCCAACCCTGATGGCAGCTTCCCCAAGTCCACCTACCCACTGGAAAGCATCGGCAAGCGCAACCCGGCGCTGCCCAACCGGCTCGAGGCGTTTCGCGACTTCGCCTCGCAGTTCGCCGATGAGGTGGCCGGCACCCAGGCCTTCCCTGGTTACTGGGCAGACCCGGTGATGGGGCATGTACTGGAACCGGCGCGCGACGCGTTCATGATCAACTATGGCTCCGGTGGCATGGGCGCCGAGGTGGTCGCCAACCGCCTGGGCGTGGGGCCGATGCATGACTGCCTGTCGTGCGCCTACGAAGAGTTCTTCCTCAGTGCGCACACCGTGGGCGATATCGGCACCCTGGTCGATGTGCCGGCCAACGTCGGCCTCGAACATATCCGCCCCGGCGAAGTGCCGCCGGCAAGCGCCACCGGGGTCAAGGCCAGCATGGCCCTGTACCCGGCGGAACCGGCCAACGTGCACCACAGCTACATTGGTGACTTCACCAAGTTCCGCAACACCCACAACGGTCACGAGCAGCACATCTTCCACTTGCACGGGCATCAGTGGCTGTTCAACCCCAACGACGACAATTCCGACTACATCGATGCCCAGGGTATCGGTGCCGGCGTCGGCTACACCTATGAGATCGCCAACGGTGGCTCGGGCAACCGCAACCGGGTGGCTGGCGATGCCATCTATCATTGCCATTTCTACCCGCATTTCGCCCAAGGCATGTGGGCCATGTGGCGGGTGCATGACGTGTTCGAGGAAGGCACCCGGCTGGATGTCAGCGGGCAGGGCGAGAACGGTTTTCACAGCACCCCGTTCGCACTGCGCAGCGGCAAGCCAGCGGCGGGCGCCCGGGCACTGCCAGATGGCGAGATCGTTGCCGGCACGCCAATCCCGGCCATTGTGCCGTTGCCAGGCAAGGCCATGGCGCCGATGCCTGGCAAGGTGGTGGTGGTGCCCAAGCTCGCTGCCGGGCAGACGGTCGCCAACAACGATGACCACCCTGAAAGCGAAGGTGATGACGACCACCCCCAGCAGCCTGGCGCTGCCAAGGCGATCGGCTCGCTGGCCCTGGTCGACCGCAGCGAGGCCAACCGCAATCCCGACGGTACGCTGAAGAACCCGGGCTACCCGTTCTGGATCGGCGGCATGGAAAGCAGCGTCGGCAACCGCCCGCCAACCCCGCCACTGGACATGCTCGACCCGGCCCTGGCCCGGCAGCTCAAGGACAGCGGCAAAGCCTTGTGGGCCAACCTCGACCCCAACCAGGTCGATGGCTGGGACGGTGGACTCGGGCGCCATGCGCTGGACGGTGTATCCGCTGGCGGCGAAGCCGTTACCAGCACCACCAAACTGGATTTTTCCAAGGTGGTGCACCGGGCCAGGCCGATCTACCTGCCGGAAGAGGGTACCGACGTCGAGCAGGCCGCCATGCAGTTCCATGCCACAGCCGAGCACCCCAGCTACGCGCTGGTCCCTGGCAGCCAACCGGTGCCCAAGGCCTTCCGCACCAACGGCGCGCTGCCGACCGCAGGCGCCCCATTCTATGAACCGTGCATGGATGACCGTGGCAAACGCCTGACCCAGTCTTCGGGCGCTGGCGAATTCTTCAGCGGCGAAAGCCCGAGCGGCATCAACTTCCGTGGCGCGTCTGCCTTCACTGCCGATCGCCCGCGCATCTACAAGGGCGCCAACATCCAGTTCGACGCGGTGTACAACAAGGTCGGCTACCACTTCCCGCAGGCGCGCATCATCGCCCTGTGGGAAGACGCCTGGCCAGTGATCACCAAGCAGCGCCCGCCAGAGCCACTGGTGATGCGCATGAACACCTTCGACTGCACCATGTACCAGCACACCAACCTGATCCCGTCGTTCTATGAAATGGACGACTACCAGGTGCGCACCCCGACCGATGTCATCGGCCAGCACATCCACCTGCCCAAGTGGGACCTGACCGCTGCCGACGGTTCGGCCAACGGCTGGAACTACGAAGATGGCATCCTCTCGCCCGGCAGTGTGGTCGAGCGCGTGCATGCCATCCGTGCCTTCAACAACTGCACCGAGGGTGACCCCCGCGACGGCACCGCTGCCTGCCCGAAAGCCAAGCAGCATCCGTACTTCGGCCGCTTCGGCCGGGCCGACTGGCTGGGCGCGCGCACCGCCATGCAGCGCTGGTTCGCCGACCCGCTGGTCAACGTGTTCAACGTCGACCGTGGCTTGGGCACCATCTTCACCCACGACCACCTCGGCCCATCGACCCACCAGCAACTCGGGCTGTACGCCACCGTGCTGGCCGAGCCGGCCGGTTCCACCTGGTACCACGCCGAGACTGGCGAGAAGCTGTACAACCCGGCCACCCGCCAGGATGGCGGCCCGACTTCGTGGCAAGCGGTGATCCACACCGGCGACAACGACGGTGACGGCAAGAACGACAGCTACCGCGAGTTCTTCCTCGAGTACAGCGACTTCCAGCATGCCTACGAGGCGGGGGTATATGTTGGTGCCGGCCCGGATGGCATCCCCAATGCCCAGTCGTTCCCGGCCACTGCCGACAGCTTCCGTTACGCCATCAACCCGCCGGTACGCGGCAAGGCGTCGAACCTGCTGGAAGCCATCGTCGAAGAACGTGGCGGCATCAATCCGGGCTGCCCAAGCCGGCCATGCCCGCAGGCGATCTCGGTGGATGACCCTGGCATGTTCGTCGTCAACTACCGTAACGAACCGCTGGCCCTGCGCGTGTTCGACCCGAACAAGGTCGGCCCGGACGGCAAGCGCGGCATGCAGGCCGAGGGCCTTGGCGGTGACCTCAGCTACGCGCTGCAGACCCGCACCGACCGCGCCATCCCGGCCATGAACCTGGCGCCTTCGGCGATCACCTCGGCGGTCGGCCCAACCGGTGGCACCACGCTATTCCCACCGCACATCAACCGCGGTGGTAGCGAGCCGGGCGACCCGTTCACGCCGATGCTGCGCACCTACAGCGGCGACAATGTGCGCCTGCGCATGCATGCCGGCGGCCATGAAGAGGAGCACAACGTGACGCTGCACGGCGTGAAATGGCTGCAGAATGGCTCCGGCTTCGGCAACAGCTCCAACTCGGGCTGGAAGTCATCGCAGATGATCGGCATATCCGAGCAGCTTGGCTTCCTGGCACCGGTGTCGATGATTTCCAGTTCCGCCGCCACCAACGGTGACTACCTGTATTCGCTGGACGCAGCGCTGGAAGGCTACTGGAACGGCATCTGGGGCATCATGCGCAACTACACCGCCCAGCGTGCCGACCTGTTCCCGCTGCCGAACAACCCGCAGCCGGTGGCCATGCGCAACACCGTCAACTTCGACGGTATCTGCCCGAAAACCACGGCCAACCCCAATGGCATTGGTACCCGCGCCACCGTCAAGCGCAGCTACGAGATCGTCGCCGCGCTGGCCAACGACATCCTCGACAACCGCAACGGCGTCGCCATCAACGATATCGCCGGTATCGGCCAGCATGTCGGCGGGCCGCTGAAGGCCAACGGCGGCACCCTGGTGTTCAACAATCGCAAGACCAGCATCCCGCTGGTGAGCGGTGTCGATCCCGAGGACGGCATGCCGTTCAGCATCGGTGGCCACAGTGCGCCGCTGCACGACCCGACGGCCATTCTGTACGTGCGCAAGGCCGACCTCGATGCCAGCACCGGCAAGCTGAAAGCCGGCGTACCTGTGGAGCCGCTGATCCTGCGGGCCAACGCTGGCGATTGCATCAGCATCACCCTGGAGAACCGCTTGCCCGAGGTGATGCCGGACTTGCCCAGCACCGCGGTGATGCACAACGTGGTCAAGCGTGACCGGTTCGACAGCGAAGGCGCCACCGCCTTTGCCAACAACCTGATGCGCCCATCCAGCCATGTCGGCCTGCACGCCCAGTTGCTGGCCTACGACATCACCAAGTCCGATGGTGCCAACGTTGGTCTCAACCCGGTGCAGACCGTACCGCCCCGGGTCGGCAACAGTGGCGCCTACCCGAGCAAGGTGTACCAGTACTACGCCGGCCACCTGGAGCGTGAAGGCAAGCCGGTACTGCAACTGGGCCGCACGGTGGACAACATCAACACCACGGCGATCGAGTTCGGCGGCCTCAACCTGACCCCGGCGGACTTCATCAAACAACCGCAGAAGGGCCTGGTCGGTGCCATGAGTGTCCTGCCTCAGACCGCCACCTGGAGCGAAGACACGGCCACTCGCGCCCAGGCCACGGTAAAGGTCACCGGCCAGCCGGACTACCGCGACTTCGTCACGGTCTGGCAGCGCGCGCTGAACATGCGCTGGGCCGATGGTCGCCCGGTGGAAGGCATCAACGCCGAAGGTAATGGTGCGGCGGGCGACCCGCAGGATAACGGCAACATGGCCGTCAACTACCGCACCGAACCGCTGTGGCTGCGCTTCGGCATGGCCCCGGACTCGCCGTTCGGCCACGCCAACGGCCTGGGCTTCGCCGATGTGCCCAACGCCCACATGGCCTACGCCAATGCCCTGGTCGGTGGCGACCCGCTGACCCCGGTGCTGTACGCCAGGCCGGGCCAGCCGGTGCGCAACCACATCGTCATGCCCAGCGGTGGCAGCCGCGGCATGGTCTACCAGCTGGATGGGCATGTCTGGCCGCTGCATGCATACCAGGCCGAGAAGAACGACACCGACGGCTACCCGATGAACCTGCCTGGTATCGGCTCGGTGCGCTTTGCCAACAACCCGATGAGCATGTACATCGGCGCCCAGGAAAGCGTGCTGCCGGCCGCGCACTTCAGCTTCATGCTGCCCAGTGCCGGTGGCGCCAACGCAGTGCCCGGCGACTATCTGTTCCGCGACTATGCCGCCTACGGCAACCTCTCGGGGCTGTGGGGCATCCTGCGGGTGACCAACGATGCGCCGCCGGCAACTGCGGCGAGCCAGTAAGGGTAGGGGAGCGCGAGCATGTACAAGAACAAGAAGACTCGGCCTGCAGTACTGGGGGTGATGCTGGGTGCGGCGCTGATCGGCCTGGGCGTGGCGTATGAAAAGCTCTGGTGCGACCCGCGCGAGCTGCTGCAGGAGCCTGACGACCCACAGGCGCTGCACCGGCTCAGCCGCGACGGCGTGACGGTGGAGTTCGAGGCGCGCCCCTTGGCCGGCGGCGACGTGCGTGAAGGCGCGTTTGCCAACATCCGCTTCAAAGTCACCGACCAGGCCAGCGGCCAGCCGCTGTCGGGCATGGCGCCGGGGGCCTGGATCGACCCGGCACAGTCGGCACCGGCAGAAGGCGGCAACCGCGACCAGAGCTGCAAGGCCCGTGTTGCTTTGTTCCTCAAGAGCAGCATCGGTGCACGCCCGTTGCTCGACCTGAACAGCTACTTTCTGCTGGTGCTGAACAAGGACGCCAGCCTGACCGTGATCGATCCGACCGTGTCGGTGGGCGGCATCACCAGTACCCTGGCGCGCATCGACCTGCCGGGCCGGCCCATGGACTGGACGGCCACCGGCGACGACAAGCAGGTCTTCGTGTCGATGCCGGAGCGTGGCCAGGTGGCAGTCATCGATACCGAGACCTTCACCCGCGTGGCCACCCTGGAGGCCGGTGAGTCACCGGTCCGCGTGGCCCTGCAGCCGGACCAGCACCGGCTGTGGGTCGGCAACAACAGCAGCGACCCGGCCAAAGGCGGGGTCACGGTAATCGACGTTCCCGCGCGCAGCACCCTGAAGTCATTCGCCACCGGCTCCGGGCACCACGAAATCGCCTTCAGCGCCGACTCACGCTACGCCTTTGTCAGCAACCGCGACGGCGGCACGCTGAGCATCATCGACATCCCCCAGATGCGCCTGGTGAAAACCCTGGAGGTCGGCCCGCACCCGCTGTCGATGGCCTACTCGGCTTTGTCCCAGGCGGTCTGCGTCACCGACGGCGAAGAGGGCACGGTGCGGGTGATCGATGCCAGCAGCCATCAGTTGCGCCACATCGTCAAGGCCGAGCAAGGCCTCGGGCCGATGCGCTTCAGCGCTGATGGCCGCTATGGCATCGTGCTCAACACCCTGGACAACCAGGCGCTGGTGATCGATGCCAGTACCGACAAGCTGATCCATCGGGTTCCGGTGGCGGCCGAACCGTACCAGCTGACCTTCACCAAAGGCTATGCCTACATCCGCGGCCTGGCCTCGCCCAAGGTCAGCATGATCAACCTCAGCAGCCTGGGCGAAGGGCGCCAGCCGATCGTGCAGGGTTTCGAAGCCGGCCCCGCGGCGCCCCGCCAGGCCGGCGACCTGCCACTGGCCCAAGGGTTGGCGGTGTCGCGTGACGACAATTCGGTATTCGTGGTCAACCCGGTGGACAACACCACCTACTTCTACGCCGAGGGCATGAACGCCCCGATGTCTGGCTACAACAACCGTGGTCACCAGGCCCGCGCGACCCTGGTCATCGACCGCAGCCTGCGTGAGCTGGCACCCGGCGTGTATGGCTCGACGGTGAAGATGCCGGCGGCAGGCAGGTTCGATGTGGCCTTCCTGCTCAACCAGCCGCAGATCATCCACTGTTTCAGCACCGAGGTGGCCGCGGCGCCAGCGGCAAGCAAGCGCCGGGGGGCGCATGCCGAGTTCATCGGCCTCGACCAGCCCATGGCGCAGCAAACGGAATTCACCGCCAAGGTACGCATCGTCGGCGACGACGGTCGGCCACGGCTGGGCCTGGGCGACCTGACCCTGCGCTACTTCCTGGCGCCGTCTTCGCTGCCGCGCAACCTGCCGCTCGAAGAGGTGGGTGAGGGCGTGTACCAGGCGGCGTTGACCTTGCCCGAAGCCGGCGCCTGGTACCTGCATGTGCAATCGCCATCGCTCGGGCGCTCGTTCGCCGAAGAAAACTACACCAGCCTGCGCGTGCTGCCAGCCGCAGCGGCTACTGCTTCCCAGACCGAAGTGAGGCATGTGCGATGAACGCCAAGCATTCTTTCCAGCTGCTTGCCCTGAGCCTGGCATTGGCCAGCAACCTGGCGCTGGCCCATGCCGGCCATGACCCCGAAGGCCACGCCGGGCCGCCGCCGATGGCCCACCAGGAAAAGGCCAGCGTGCGCTTTGCCGACGTTCCGCTGCTCAACCAGGACGGCATGCCGGTGCGCCTGGAGCACGACCTGGTGGGCGAGCGCCTGGTGATCATGGGCTTCATCTACACCAGCTGCACCACGGTGTGCCCGGTGGTGTCGTCGATCATGGGCAAGGTCCAGCAACAGCTGGGGGGGCGGGTGGGCGAGGAGATCCAGCTGGTGTCGATCAGCGTCGACCCGCAACGTGACGACGCCAAGCGCCTGCAGGGCTACGCCAAAGCCTTTCAGCATGGCCCGGGCTGGAGCTGGCTGACCGGCTCGCAGTATGCAGTCACCGAAACCCTCAAGGGCCTCGGCAGCTTCAGTGCCGACCTCAGCCAGCATCCGCCGCTGATTCTGGTGGGTGACGGCCGCACGGGCCACTGGACCCGCTACTACGGCTTCACCGACCCGGCCGTGCTGGTCGAGGAAATCAACCGCCTGAGTGCTCGTCGCGTCCACGCCAAGAGCACCGCCATCGCCGAACGCAGTGAGGTGCAGCCATGAGCAGCACAACCCGCCACACCACGATGCGCAGCACTGACTGGCTGGCCCTGGTGGCCGTGCTGTGGATCCTCAGCGCGGTAGCGTTTGCCCATGAGGGCCATGGGCCACAGAGGCCCAGCCCGCAACCGGCACCGCCGGCCATGACCAGCGGTGGAGGCACCCGCGATGCGCAGGCGTGGTTCACCGACACCGTGCTCAAGGACCAGAACGGCCGCGAGCTGCGCTTCTACAGCGATGTGCTCAAAGACAAAGTGGTCATGCTCAACGTGATATTCACCGGCTGCACCGACGCCTGCCCGCTGATCACCCGCAAGCTGCGTGAGGTGCGCGACGCCATGGGGCCAGCGCTGGCCAGCCAGGTGACCTTCGTGTCGATCAGCAGCGACCCGCTCAACGACACCCCGGCAGCGCTCAAGGCCTTTGCCGAGAAGCAAGGCGTGGACAGCGCCAACTGGCTGTTCCTCACCGGCGACAAGGCTGATGTCGACTTGGTGCTGGGGCGCATCGGCCAGTTCCTGCCCAGCCCCGAGCAGCATTCGACGCAGCTGATTGCCGGTGACGTGGCCGGCAAGCGCTGGAGCAAGATCCGCCCGGATGCACCGCCTGCGGCCATCGCCCAGCGCATGCAGCTGCTGGCGCAACCGTTGGCTGGGCGATAGCCGCCATGGAATTGCGCAATTCTTGTAGGAGCGGCCTTGTGTCGCGAAAGGGCTGCAAAGCAGCCCCGGCCATTCATGGGTGGGTGCTGGGTCACTGGGGCCGCTGCGCGACCCTTTCGCGACGCAAGGCCGTTCCTGCAAAGGCCCGCTTTCTTCTGGGATTCGTCCTTTTTGGGGTAATTGGCGGCTCAGCATGTGCGCTGGAACTTACCGCCAATGAACAGGCCGGCAAGCGCCTCTATCGGCAAGGGGTCTCGAGCAGCGACGCACAGCTGATGGCTCGGGTCGGTGCCAGCGATATGAGCGTGCCCGCCAGCGTGCTGCCCTGCGCCAGCTGCCACGGGCTTGACGGGCGTGGGCGCGCCGAAGGCGGGGTACGCCCACCCAGCCTCGACTGGCAACGCCTGGCGCTCGGGCAGGGCGAGCGACAAAGCAACGGTCGCCGCTACCCGGCCTACCGCGACGGCACGCTGGCCCGCGCGATCCAGCACGGCGTCGACCCCGCGGGGCAGCGACTGGACCCCGCCATGCCGCGCTTCGAATTGACCCTGGCTGACCAGCGCAACCTCACGGCTTACCTCAAACGCCTGGGCGATGAACGTGACCCCGGGGTGGAAGCAGGCGTGCTGCGCCTGGGCACCTTGCTCCCGGCCCGTGGCCCACTGGCTGAAGCCGGGCATGTGGTACGTGCCGTGCTGGAGGATGGCCTGGCTCAGATCAACCAGCAGGGCGGCATTCATGGGCGACGCCTGGAGCTGGTGGTCGCCGATGCTGACACCGACCCGGCCAGTGCCGAGCACGCCTTGCAGCGCCTGCTGGACCAGGAGCAGGTGTTCGCCTTGATCACCCCGCTGGTGCCCATGCTCGATCAGCAACTGCCGACACTGCTCGAACAACGGGGCGTGCCGCTGATCGGCAGCACGCCACGCAGCGGCGGCAGCCCTCTGATTTTCGACCCGCTGCCGGGTGTCGCCAGCCAGTTGCTGAGCCTGGCAGCCCATGCCAAGGGCGCCCTCGGCTTGCCGCCAGATGGCTTGCGCGTGGTGTATGCCGGCAACGATCAGGCGGCATTGGCTGAGCAGGTACGCCAACGCCTGCTCCAGCAAGGCTGGACGCCCGCACCGATCCTGGCCTTTGACGGCCAGGCCGTCGATGGCCAGGGTATCGTCTTCGTCGGCCGCGCCCAGGCCTTCTCCGCGCTAGCCCAGGCGCTGCACGCCGAAGGGCGTGCGCCATACCTGCTCGCCGCCTCCAGCCAGGTGGCGGTAGCGGTGGCCAGCTTGCCAGCGCAGTGGTCGCAACGGCTGTTCCTGGCCTACCCGTTCTTGCCCGATGACTGGACCGAGCAGGGCATGGCGAGCCTGGCTGGCCTGCAACAGCGCAAGGGTCTCGACCCACGGCAGGCGTCGCTGCAGGTCAACGCCCTGTGTGCCCTCAAACTGCTGACGGAAGCCCTGAAGCAGATGGGGCGCGATGCCAGCCGCGAACGGCTGGTGGGCGCCCTGGAGCGCCTGCACGATGTCGATACCGGCCTGACCCCGGCGCTGGGCTTCGGCCCCGGCAGGCGCCAGGGTATGGCTGGCGCCCATGTCGTCGCGGTGGCGCTGCCCGGGCCGCGCTTCAGCGCCGTCGCTCCGTACCGGCCGTTGCCGGACAGCCCTTGAACGGAGGTGCTCATGCGATTGCTGTTGCTGTGCCTGCTGCTGGTGGCCGCCAAGGCGAGCTGGGCCGACGTACCCGCTGCGCGGGTCAACGGCGTGACTATCGACCAGCTGCGCCTTGAGCGCTATTTTTCCGAATATCTGCAGGCACAGGGCAGGGCAGTGGCCAGCATTCGTAATCCGACGCTGTACAAGCGCCTGCGCGAGCAAGCACTGGATGAACTGATCGACAAGGAATTGCTCTGGCAGGAAGCCCAGCGCCAGGGTATTCACATCAGTGATGAGCAGGTATCAGCGCAAGTCAGCGAAGTCGAAGCAGCCTTCGCCAGCCCGGCACTGTTCGCAAGGCGCCTGGCAGATGCAGGATTCGATCGCGCAGAGTACGCTGATTACATGCGCCGCGAGCTGGCCGCGCAGCGGGTGTATGCTCAGCTCAGCGCGGTAGACGAACCCAGCCAGGCCGAAGTTGCGGCGTTTTACCAGGCCAACCGGCAAACCCTGCAAGGAGCGCAGAACCAAAGTGTTAGTGCATTGGTCATACCCGAACCAGCCCTGCAACTGGCCAAGGCTGCGCTCATCGGCCAGTTGCAGGCGCAGGCGCGCCAATCCGTGCGCCAACGTTTGCGCGAATCCGCTACAGTGGAGATCGCTGACTGACGCCCTTGAACGGGTTTCCCCAAAGCTGGGGAATAGCGCTTTGGCAAAGTGCCATCAGTTTCCCCGGATGTGGGGAACAAGGCCTGCGCCTGCGTCGTGGGGTGTGCTGCAACCCAGTGGGATCAAAGACTTACAGTGGTGCGAGAAGACAATTCATGCCTGGCACGAAGCCTGCTCTAGCCTTGTCGAGGCCGCACTTCGCAACCCGGGTAACCGGGCAGTATTTGGGAGTCGACCTTGGTGAAGAAAGTATTGGTAGTCGATGACGAACAGACCCTTGCGCAAAACCTGCAAGCGTACCTGCAGGCGCAAGGCCTGGAAGTTCACGTCGCCCACGACGGTGCCAGCGGTATCGAGCAGGCTCAAAGCCTGGCACCGGAGGTGATTGTGCTGGATTACCGCTTGCCTGACATGGTGGGGTTTCAACTCCTGGAGACCGTGCGCAAGAACAGGCAGTGCCATTTCGTGCTGATCACCGCTCACCCGACTGCCGAAGTCCGTGAGCGAGCTGCCGAACTTGGCGTCAGTCATGTCCTGTTCAAGCCGTTCCCGTTGGCCGAACTGGCCCGCGCGATCTTCGACCTGATGGGCATCGAGCGCCGGCGCAGGGCCACTGACGATCCAGCCGAAGGGTTTGTCGAACGACGCCAGAACAGGAACGAATCGTTCCCCTTGCAGTTGTACGATGGCAGCTGGGTGTTGGCCGATCGCCGCCGTAATGGCGCCAAGCCCCCAGGACCTGACGACGAACAACTGCTCACCGGGGAATAGCGGCGCCCGCTGCCCTGGCCAAGCCAGCCCGCGACGCGCCCCTGAGCGGAGTCGCAGGCCATGGCAGACGTATTCGATACAGGTGCAGGCAAGTACAGCGCCTACCCCCGCGACCTCCTGGCCCAGGCCCGCCTGCAAGCGGGCGACGAGCGTCTGCTCAACTGCCTGGAGCGCCTGGCCAACGACACCCCCGACCGCTTCATCCAGCGCCTTGGCCTGACCCTGCATTACCCGGTGCTGGCTACCCAGCTACTGCTGGCCAGCACTGCGCGCTTCGACACGGTCAGCCTGGCCCAGTGCCTGAAGCACGAGTTCGTGATGATCGAGCAGGACGGCCAACTGATCGGTGTGTTCGCCGACCCTTTCGACCATGCCCGCCTGGCCTGGATCGACGACAACCTGCAAGGCGCGCCGCTGTACCTGGCCCACGCTGCCGACCTGGCCACCTTTCTGGCCCGCCACGAAGAAAGCTTCCACGCCGTCGATGCCCTCGATCATGGCCCGGAAACCAGCGGTGAAAGCGACCCGCTGCAACGCCTGTCGCTGACCAGCATCAGCGAAGACCAGAGCAAGGTGGTGAAGCTGGTCAACTCGACCCTGTACGACGCGCTCAAACAGCACGCCAGCGATATCCACCTGGGGATGACTGGCCAAGGCCTGGTCATCAAGTACCGCATCGACGGCGTGCTCAATGGCGCTGGCAAGGCCAGTGGCAGCGCCTTCGCCGATCAGGTGATCTCGCGCATCAAGGTCATGGCCGAGCTGGACATCGGTGAAAAACGCGTTCCCCAGGACGGCCGCTTCAAGGTAGCCATCGGCGAGCGGCAGATCGATTTCCGTGTGTCGATCATGCCGAGCATCTTTGGTGAGGACGCGGTGCTGCGGGTGCTCGACAAGCAGGACCTGTCCGACCGCGTCAGCGGCGTGCAGCTACAGGCCCTCGGTTTTGCCGAGCAAACCCTGTGCGCCCTGCGCCGGCTGGCCTGCGAGCCCTATGGCATGATCCTGGTCACCGGCCCCACCGGCAGCGGCAAGACCACCACCCTGTACGCCATGCTCAGCGAGATCAACCATGGCGTGGACAAGATCATCACCATCGAAGACCCGGTCGAATACCAGCTGCCCGGCGTGCTGCAGATTCCGGTCAACGAGAAGAAAGGCCTGACCTTTGCCCGTGGCCTGCGCTCGATCCTGCGCCATGACCCGGACAAGATCCTGGTCGGCGAGATCCGCGACCCGGACACCGCACAGATCGCCGTGCAGTCGGCGCTGACCGGCCACCTGGTGTTCACCACCATCCACGCCAACAACGTCTTCGATGTGATCGGCCGCTTCAGCCAGATGCAGGTCGACCCCTACAGCTTCGTCTCCGCTCTCAACGCGGTGCTGGCCCAGCGCCTGATCCGCCTGGCCTGCCCGCACTGCTGCACACCGTGCGAGGTCGATGACCAAGCCTTGGCCGCCTCGGGCCTGACCCGCGAAGCGGTCAGCGGCTGGACATTCGTTCGCGCCCAGGGCTGCGGCCAGTGTCGTGGCAGCGGCTACCGCGGCCGCAGCGCGATTGCCGAACTGCTGCACCTGGACGACGACCTGCGGCAGATGATCGTCGAACGCCGCCCCCTGTCGCAGATCAAGCAGCTGGCCTGCCAACGCGGCCTGCGCCTGCTGCGTGCCTCGGCCCTGGACCTGGTCCGTGATGGCCGCACCACACTCGAGGAGATCAACCGTGTCACATTCATCTGATCGTGGCTCTTACAAGTACAGCGCCGTGCTCGGCGCTGACGGGGTCGGCCTGGGTCGCTCGTGCGGCAAACAAACGCAGTGGCTTGGCAGCCGCGCATTCACCTGCGAAGCCGCGCAACCGGCCTGGGAAGCGGCCTTGCAAGCCTTGGCTGCACTGCTGGCCGAACACGCCGTCAAAAGCGCCCCGTTGCGCGTGCTGCTGTCGGCGCGTTACAGCCGCTTCTGCCTGGTGCCGTGGAGCGATGCCATCGGCCAGCCTCGCGAGCTGGATGCCTACGCCCGGGCCTGCTTCGAGCACCTCTACGGCCAGTCGCTCGGTGACTGGCGCATCGTCCTTTCGCCGGAGCCCGCCGGGGCCGCACGCATCGCCACCGCGCTGCCCGAAGCCCTGCTGCTGGGCCTGCAGAGCCTGGGGCGGGAAAACCGCCTGAGCCTGCGCTCGGTGCAGCCCTACCTGATGGCCGCCTACAACCGCTGCTCGGCGCAGCTGGAGCAGGGCGACTTCCTGTTCGTGCTCGCCGAACCACGCCGCAGCGTACTGCTGCTGGCCGCTGGTGGTGCCTGGCAACAGGTGCTGGCCCAGGGCTGCGCTGACAGCGACCAGGCCCTGCAGGCGCTGATCGAACGCACCTGCGAGTTGTACGGCGAGCAACTGCCACGGGTGTACCTGCATGCCGCAGGGCGCGGCGACGTCCCGCAACTGGCGGCTGTGCAGCTGTGCCAGCCCGCTGGCGACAGCGACCCGCTGTGCGCCATGTGGCGGGCGGTGGCCTGACATGCGCCGCCTCGACCTGGAATTTCAGCCCCGTCGCAGCGGCCCGTTGGCCTGGTCGCTGCTGGCCCTGGGCGCAGTCGCAGTCGCCGGGCTGGTGCTGGTGCAACAGCAGCTGCAGGCCGAGCAGGCAGACCTGGAAACCCAGCTGCACAGCCTGGAACTGCAACTGGGCCGCCGCCCGGCCCCGGTCGCCCCGCAGAACAGCGCCGCCAGCCGCGAGCAGGCCGAACGCCTGGCGCAGATGCGCAGCGTCTCGCAGCAACTGCAACGGCCCTGGCAACAGCTGTTCGCCATGCTCGAAGCGCAGCCACAGGAGGACGTGGCACTGCTGACCCTGACACCGGACGCCCGCAAGGGCCAGGTGCGCATCACCGCCGAGGCTCGCAACCTGGAAGCGATGCTGCAGTACCACCAGCGTCTGGAGCAGAGCGACGAGCTCAGCGATGTGTCGCTGCTCAACCACGAAGTGGTTGCCGGGCAGCCCGAGCACCCGGTGCGCTTCAACCTCACCGCCACCTGGGAGACCGGCCATGCGCGTCCCTAGCCTTATCCTCCACGAGCAACTGCGCCGCATCGGCCCGGTCGGCCTGGGCGCCGTCGCCGTCGCAGCACTTGCCGTCGGTATTGCGCTGGCCGGTGTAGTGCCCGAGTGGCAGGCCGTGCGCGAACTGCGCGCCAACGAAGCGGATGCCAGCGTGCAGGTCGAACGGGTCAAGCGCGGCGAGCTGAAGATTGCCGTCAAGCCCGAGCAACAGGCGCTGGACAGCCTGCGCCAGCAGCTGCCCGGGCAGCCTGAAGCCAGCGAGCTGATCGAGCGCCTGTATCACCTGGCCAGTGCCGAGCACATCAGCCTGGCGCGCGGCGAGTACGCCCTGGGCGTCGACCCCAAGACCCAGCTGTCGCGCTACCAGATCATCCTGCCAGTACGCGGCAGCTACCCGCAGATCCGCGGCTTTCTGCGCGGCCTGATCGGCCAGCTGCCGACCCTGGTGCTGGAAGACCTCGAACTCAAACGCAAATCCATCGGCGACACCGAGCTCAACGGCCGGGTGCGCCTGACCCTCTACCTGTCGAGGTCGTGATGAATACACAACGCGCAGTGATATGGGTCGGGTTCCTGGGCATCAGCGCTGCGTTGGCGTGGGCACCGGGCCATTGGTTCCAGCAGCAAGACAGCGTTGTTCCCTTCGCGGGCTCGCCCGCTCCCACAGGGTCGGCGTCGCCTGCGGAACCTGTGGGAGCGGGCGAGCCCGCGAAAGGGCCGACAAGGGCCTCCAGGGATCTGTTCCCAGCCCAGCAATGGACCAAGCCACAAACCCTGGCCACGGTCACCGAACAACCTGTAGTCGCCGCACCCGTCGTAGCGGCGGCCCCTACCGCCCCGGCGCTGCCGTTCCAGTTCGTCGGCCGCATGGGCGACCGCGACGACCTGCAGATCTTCCTGCAGAGCGGCGAAAAGCTCTACGTCGTGCGCAAGGGCGACGTGATCGACAGTACCTATCGCCTCGACAGAGTCTCGGCCAATGAGCTGGACCTGGTTTATCTGCCTTTGCATCAGTCACAGACCTTGTCTGTAGGGAGCGCACCATGAAGTCGTCGAAACCGTGCAAGCCTGCTCCGTTCATGCTCCTGGCGCTGTGCGTGGCCATTGCCGGCTGCGGCTCCAGCGGGGTGCGCAAGGACAGCGCCGAGCTGATGAAGGAGGGCCAGTACGAGGCCGGCATCGCCCGCCTGGAAGAGGCCTTGAGCGAGAACCCGCGCGACACGGAGCTGAACATCGCCCTGGCCCACGGTCGCCAGGCAGCGGTGGAAGCGCTGATCAGCCAGGCGGATGCCGACCGCATCCGCCATGACTTCACCAGCGCCCGCACCGGCTACAGCCGGGTGCTGACCCTCGAGCCGAACAACCGCCGTGCCCAGGAAGGCATCCGCCATCTGGAGCTGATCCGCACCCTCGACGAGCGTGTCGCGCTGGGCCAGGCTGCGCTGCGCCAGGGCGACCTGTTCGGCGCCGAGCGCTACATGCGCGAAGTGCTGCGCCTGGACCCACAGAACCAGAAGGGCGTGGCCCTGCGCACCGACATCGAGAACGTCCAGGCCCGCACTGCAACGCCTTACCCGCAGCTGCGCAGCAAGCTGGAGCGTCCGGTCACCCTGGAGTTTCGCGACGCCGGCCTGAAGACCATCTTCGAGGTGCTGTCGCAGGTCGCCGGCATCAACTTCATCTTCGACAAGGACCTGCGCCCGGACATGAAGGCCACCATCTTCGTGCGTGACGTGCGCATCGAGGACGCCGTGGCGCTGCTGCTGGAGCAGAACCAGCTGCGGCAGAAGATCGTCAACGACAATACCTTGCTGATCTACCCCGATTCGCCGCAGAAGACCAAGGACTACCAGGAACTGGTCATGCGCACCTTCTACCTGACCAGCATCGACGCCAACACCGCGCTGAACATGGTCAAGACCATGCTCAAGACCCGTGACGTGTTCGTCGACGAACGCCTCAATACCCTGACCATGCGTGACACCCCCGACGCCGTGCGCATGGCCGAAAAGCTGCTGCAGTCGCAGGACCAGTCCAACCCCGAGGTGGTGCTGGAAGTGGAGGTGATGGAAGTCGCCACCTCGCGCATCCTCGACCTTGGCCTGCAATGGCCCAACACCTTCGGTGTGCTGACTGACGACGGCAACCCGGTCAGCGTGCTCGACCAGCTGCGCGGCATCAACTCCAGCCGTATCAGCATCTCGCCGGCACCGCAGGCCAAGATCAATGCCCAGGACAAGGACATCAACACCTTGGCCAGCCCGGTGATCCGCGTCAGCAACCGCGAGCAGGCTCGTATCCACATCGGCCAGCGGGTACCGATCATCAGTGCCACTTCGGTACCGTCCACCCAAGGCCCGGTGATCACCGAAAGCGTGACCTACCTGGACGTGGGCCTCAAACTCGAAGTGCAGCCGACGGTGCACCTGAACAACGAAGTGGCGATCAAGATTGCCCTGGAAGTGAGTAACGCCACCCCCCTGGAGGCCACCCGCCAGGGCACCATCCCGGTCCAGGTCGATACCCGCAACGCGCAGACCAGCCTGCGCCTGCACGACGGCGAAACCCAGGTGCTGGCCGGCCTGGTGCGCAACGACCACAACGCCGCCGGCAACAAGATACCCGGCCTCGGCGACATCCCTGGCCTGGGGCGGCTGTTCGGCAGCAACAAGGACGACATGAGCAAGTCCGAGCTGGTGCTGGCGATCACCCCACGGATCGTGCGTAACCTGCCGTACCAGAGCCCTTCGGACATGGAGTTCGGCACCGGCACCGAGTCGAGCATGCAGGTGCGCCAGGCGGCGCCGCTGCCCGTGCGTGATGTGCCAGGCGACGTGCCGAGCGATAGCCAGGACAGCGCCCCGGCGATCCAGAGCCAAGTGGCCACTGCCCCAGCCACCGTTACTGTGAGCCCACGGCCATGAAACGCCGCCAGCAGGGATTCAGCCTGATCGAAGTGGTGCTGACCCTGGCCCTGCTCGGGATGCTCGCGACCATGGCTGCACCGTTGACCGAGACGGTGGTGCGCCGTGGCAAGGAGCAGCAGCTGCGCGAGGCGCTGTACCAGATCCGCGACGCCATCGACGCCTACAAGCGCGCCTTCGACGCCGGCTACATCGAGAAGCGCCTGGATGCCAGCGGCTACCCGCCGAACCTGCAGGTGCTGGTCGATGGCGTGCGCGATGTGCGCAGTGCCAAGGGCGCCAAGTTCTACTTCCTGCGGCGCATTCCTCACGACCCGCTGGTGGCGGCCAGGAACCAGGACGAAGGCGGTTGGGGCCTGCGTGCGTACGCCAGCAGCCCGGACAACCCGCGTGAAGGCGAGGACGTCTTCGACGTGTATTCCAAGGCCCGCGGCAAAGGCCTCAACAACATCCCTTACGGGCAATGGTGACAGCCATGAAACGCAGCAAAGGCTTCACCCTGATCGAATTGCTGGTGGTGATGGCGATCATTGCCACGCTGATGACCATCGCCATGCCGCGCTACTTCAACAGCCTGGACAGCTCCCGCGAGGCCACCCTGCGCCAGAGCCTGGCAGTGCTGCGCGAAGCCCTGGACCATTACTACGGCGACACTGGCCATTACCCGGATTCACTGGAGCAACTGGTCGAGCAGCGTTACCTGCGCAACACCCCGGTCGACCCGATCACCGAGCGCAGCGACGCCTGGCAGCTGGTGCCACCGCCCGAAGGCGTGGCCGGCGGCGTCGCCGATATCAAGAGCGGTGCCACAGGGAGGGCGCGTGATGGCAGCCTGTTCGCGGAATGGTAAGGCCAGCGCCGGCTTCACCTACCTGGGCGTGCTGCTGCTGATCGCGATCAGCAGCGTGGCCCTGGCCGCTACCGGCACGGTGTGGTCGAGCGTCGCCCAGCGCGAGCACGAGCGCGAGCTGCTGTGGGTCGGCGGCCAGTATGCCCAGGCCCTGCGCAGCTACTATCGCGCCTCGCCAGGCCTGGCCCAGTACCCCAAGGAGCTGGCCGACCTGCTCGAAGACAACCGCTTCCCGGAGGCCAAGCGGCACATCCGCCGACTGTACCCGGACCCGATCACCAACAGTGACGACTGGGGCCTGCTGCGCGCCATCGATGGCCGTATCACCGGGGTGCACAGCCGCTCCGACGCCACGCCGTTCAAGCGCAGTGGCTTCGACATGCAGTTTTCCGGTTTCGAAGGCCTGGAACATTACAGCGACTGGCAATTCGTTGCCGAGCAGGCCTTCAACGAAAGTGCCGGCGGCGCTCGTACCCATGCCGGCCCGGGAGATACGCCATGAAATGCCTGCAGGCCCTGTGCCTGAGCCTGCTGTTGGCAGCCGGGACGCCGGGCGCAGCCATGGCCGACTCCGAGGACGAGATGAAGGGCTTCATCGTCGACAACACCATCTCGCACATAGGCCACGACTTTTACTACTACTTCGCCGACCGCCTGCGCGCCACCAGCCGGCTGGATTTCAACCTGGTGGTACGCGAGCGCCCGGATGCCCGTTGGGGCAGCCTGGTGACCGTGGAGTTCGACCGTGACGTGCTGTACCGGCGCTTTTTGCCACCGAACGTCACGCAATTAAAAGAAGAGGCCGTCGCGGCCGCCGACCTGGTCAAGCAGGAAGTCATCCAGCGCAAGCTGCAACGGCTGCTGCAGGACACCACTGATCTGGATAGGGATGAACTATGAACATGTGCATACCCCGTTGCCTTGCGGCTGGCCTGCTGTTCGGCGCCTGCGCCGTCCACGCCACCGAACTGGTGTACACCCCGGTCAACCCGGCGTTCGGCGGCAACCCGTTGAACGGCACCTGGTTGCTGAACAACGCCCAGGCGCAGAACGACTACGACGACCCGGACCTCAAGGACCGCGCATCCGCCTTTGGCGGCACCTCGGCCCTGGAGCGCTTCAGCAACCAGCTGGAGTCCCGCATGCTGTCGCAGCTGATGGACAACATCAGCAACGGCAAGACCGGCAGCATGGCCACCGACGCATTCCTGATCGATGTCATCGATGACTCCGGTGCCCTGAGCATCAAGGTCACCGACCGCGTCACAGGAGAAACTTCGCTCATTGAGGTCAGTGGCCTGAACCCCTGAGAGGGACGGGTCGTTTAGCTGGGGAGAGAGCACCATGAAACGCTTGCTGAGCACTTTAGTGATTGTCGCCACACTTGCCGGCCTGCAAGGTTGTGGCCTGCGCGAGCCGATGCCGGCCGAACAGGACACGGAAACCCCGACCCTGACGCCGCGGGCCTCGACCTACTACGACCTGATCAACATGCCGCGTCCCAAAGGGCGCCTGATGGCCGTGGTGTATGGCTTCCGCGACCAGACCGGGCAGTACAAGCCGACCCCGGCCAGCTCGTTCTCCACCAGCGTCACCCAAGGGGCGGCGAGCATGCTGATGGATGCGCTGAATGCCAGCGGCTGGTTCGTGGTGCTGGAGCGTGAAGGCCTGCAGAACCTGCTGACCGAACGCAAGATCATCCGTGCTTCGCAGAAAAAGCCCGACGTGCCCGAGAACATCATGAGCGAACTGCCCCCGCTGCAGGCCGCCAACCTGATGCTTGAAGGCGGCATCATCGCCTACGATACCAACGTGCGCAGTGGCGGCGAGGGTGCCCGTTACCTGGGCGTCGACATCTCCCGCGAGTACCGGGTCGACCAGGTCACGGTCAACCTGCGCGCCGTGGACGTGCGCACCGGGCAGGTGCTGGCGAACGTCATGACCAGCAAGACCATCTACTCGATCGGCCGCAATGCCGGGGTGTTCAAGTTCATCGAGTTCAAGAAGTTGCTGGAGGCTGAGGTGGGGTACACCACCAACGAACCGGCGCAGCTGTGCGTGCTGTCGGCGATCGAGGCCGCGGTGGGGCATCTGCTGGCCCAGGGCATCGAGCGGCGCTTGTGGCAAGTGGCGGGGGATCCGGCGGAGGGCAAGGCAGAGGTGGACAAGTTCCTTAGCCAGAACCAGCAGCAGTGAATGGCTTGGGTGGTTGGCTTGAAATTTCTGGCGCCTGTGAGATCGAGCGCCGCCCGCGCGGCGCATCGCGGGCAAGCCCGCTCCCACATTTGTTTCGGGCCAGTCACTCCTGTACCGCCAACAGGATCTGCCTTGGTGCATGACTGGAGACAGGTGGAGCGGCATCAGCGCCCACCGAGATGTATCGTCGTGCCAACAAGGCGGTCCCTGTTGGCGGCACAGGAGAGACTGGCCCGAAACAAATGTGGGAGCGGGCTTGCCCGCGATGCGCCGCGCGGGCGGCGCTCGATGTCAGCCCCCACCCAAAGCTTGAGCCCTACACCCCTAGCCATACCCCGATCCGCCCAGCCATTTCCCCAGCATCGACCGCGTCAGCAGGAGAGGACGTGGCGGCCGGCAAGAGAAGTGTTACTGCACATGCCCTTCGCTTGAAACGCTTCCCCGACACCGGTAGTCTTTGCCCGCTGCTGTAAATCCAGCAGTCGGGTTTGGTCACCCGCAATCATCAAGGCGCACAAGCGCCCGCTCTGCGATACAGTTGGCGCTTTTTTGTGCCCGGCTGTTTCGTTTTATGGCGGCTGTGCGTGGGGCGCCTCCGTGCGCGCCGGTTTCCTTGATTCCCGGTTGACCAACCCGCGTACAGTCGCCACCCATTCGTTTGGTCACGTTGTGTGGCGGCTCCATTGAATCAAGGAGCGACACAATGACAAAAGGCTTACCTGATCCTCCCGTACGCGCCACCACGGCGGCCTCCAGTTTCTCTACCTGTGAATGCAGCCATCCGCCATTGTTTGCCGTGCGCTCGGGGGTGGATTACGAAGATGCGCTGGTGCACCTGTCAACGCTGCTCAAAGGGGCGTTTGCGACCAATCTGAAGGCCCTTGAGCTGGCCAAAGGAACCTGTCGTGATCTGTTGTTGAGCAATGACCATGGGCTGGATTCGGCCAAGGCGGTGGTGGAGGCGTTGCTGGATGGGGTGGAAAGGCAGCAGTTGGCTGGGCGGAAGATGGTGCCAGGTATCTGACGGCTGGCCGGCCCTGCGTACTGGGTCAACCTGCCTTGCGCAAGGTCAGGTTGATCCGCCGCTCGCCCATTCTGGGGTGTACGCCCGGCTTTATCGGCAACACTCCGTGAAAGCGCAGCCGATCTTCGCCACCCCAGACCAGCACATCACCATGGCTTAACGGTATCCGCTGAGTCCTGTCCGACCGCTGCAACCCGCCAAACAGGAACACCGCCGGCAACCCCAGTGAAATCGACACGATCGGCTGGCCAAAGTCCTGCTCATCGCGGTCCTGGTGCAGGCTCAGGCGGGTGCCGGGCAGGTAGTGGTTGACCAGGCAGGCATCCGGCACGAAACCCTCGAAATCGGCCGCTTCCGCTGCACGGCCTGCCAGTTCGAGCAGGACCTGGGGCAGGGCAGGCCAGGGTTGCCCGCTGACCGGATCGGTAGCGCTGTAGCGATAACCCTTGGCATCACTGACCCAGCCCAGCGATCCGCAATTGGTCAACGCCACTGCCATGTTCAGGCCGCCCGGTGTTTGCATGTGCCGGAACGGCGCGGCACGCAGCACCGGGCGCAGAGCGTCGAGCAGCGGCTCGATGACGGCCAGGGCGAAGCCGGGCAGCAGCACGGTGTGGCTGGCCAGGCGTTGCGGCTGGGGGCCGAACAGGTCGAGGTCGGACTGGATCATCAGGGCGGTGGCGTGGGGTGAGTGAAAGATATTGTAAGCCCAACGCGGTCTTTGTAGGAGCGGCCTTGTGTCGCGAAAGGGCTGCGAAGCGGCCCCGGGATATCAGCAGCTCACAAATTGCAGGGGCTGCTTTGCAGCCCTTTCGCGACACAAGGCCGCTCCTACAAGGACCGTGTCATCACTCATGTGCAAAGCAGGGAAATAAAAAGGAACCGCGACGCCAGGGAGAGGAGACGCCGCGGCTCAAGGGGGGAGCTGGTCAGCGTTGGGTAGCGGTGGCCGTGTTGCCGTTGCCCATCTGGCTGATGGTGGCGCTCTGGTAGGCGCCGCTCTGGTTGACGTTGGCTGTGTTGTTGTTGCCGCCCTGGGTCACGTAGGCGACGTTGGCGCTGTCAGCCTGCTTGATGGTTGCACTGTTGCCACTGCCGTACAGCTGAGTGGTGTAGCTCTGGTTGGCGTAGCCGGACTGGTCCAGGTTGATGCTGTTGCCACTGCCGGTGGACGAGCCGAAGGCGTAGTTGTCGGTGCCGCGCTGGTCGGCGATGAGGCTGTTGTCGCTCCCGTTCTGCTCGAAGTACAGCTCGTTGTAGCTGTCGGCCTGCTTGGTCTGCATGGTGTTGCCGGTGCCTTTCTGGCTCAGCGTGGCCAGTTGGTACTCGCCGTTCTGGGTCAGGTTGGCGCTGTTGTTGGTGCCGTTCTGGTTGATGTTGGCGGTCTGGTTCTTGCCGAACTGGCCACCGAGCTTGTCGCCTTTCCAGTTGCTGGCCAGCACTTTGTTGCCGGTGCCCTTGCTGTTGACGGTCAGGCTCTGGTTGTCACCGGTCTGGTAGGTGAAGCTGCTGTTGGTCTTGCCACTTTGCGAGACAGTGGTGTTCGAATTGTTGGTCTCGAACTGATCCGACCAGCTGGCGTTGGACTGGCCCTGCTGATACAGGTTGGCGACGTTGTCCTTGCCGAAGCTCTGGTCGATGTAGCCTTCGTTGGTCTGGCCGGTCTGGTTGACCGTGGCGCGGCTGCCGGTCTGGGTGTCCTGCCAGACCTCCACCGAGTGGCCGGTGCCGTACTGGTCGATGGCGATCGTGCCGCCGTTGCCATCGCGCTGGTCACCGTAGGCGAAGTTCTGCTTGCCTTGCTGGTAGATCTGCACATAGCCATCGTTGTGCAGGATGTGCTCGGAGGCGGCGTAGTTGTCCTGGCCATCCTGGGTGATGTTGGCGCGGTTGTTACTGCCGCCGAACAGCTGCTCGACGAAGGCTTCGTTGCGCTGGCCGCTCTGGGTGGTGGTGGCCTGGCTGCCGGTCTGGGTGTCCTGCCACACGGTCGAGCGGTTTTCGCTGCCTTGCTGGTTCTGCAACGACTGGTTGTTCTCGCCCACCGACTGGCTGGCGAAGGCGTCATTGTAGGAGCCAGCGGCCTGCTGGGTGATCTGGCTGCCATTTTCGAACAGCTGCTCGCCGTAGCCGGCGTTGTACGAACCACTGGCGGTCTGGTTGATGCTGCTGGTGCTGTTTTCCTGCACCGCCAGGTGGTTGTGGCCCTTGCCGGTCTGCGTCTGGGTGGCCGCGGCGAACGGTGCAACCGTCTGCTGCACCTCGGCGATGTTCTGGTTACCGTTCTGCGACTGGTTCGAGGTGCTGTCGTCAGCCATGACCTGGCCGGCCAAGGCCAGGACGATAGCGGCGCTTAGGGGGGCGAGCTTGAACATGGTGGAGCCTCCAGGTCTATCGGTATTGGGTGATCTGAACACGCTGGCCATTGCCGGCCTGGGTCACTGAACTGCTCAGGCCAACGCCTGCCTGCTGGATACTGGCGCTGTTGTTGTTGCCGATCTGCTCGATGCTGGCGCTGTTGCTGGTGCCGCTCTGGCGGATCGCAGCGCTGTTGCCATATCCCTGTTGGCTGATGTTGGCCATCAGGTCACTGCCTTCCTGCAGGATGTACGCCTCCTGCGCGCCCCCGGCCTGGACGATGCGGCCCAGCAAGGCCTGGCCGTTCTGGTCGAGGGCGGCGCGGTTACCGTTGCCTTGCTGCTCGATCACTGCCGCCTGACCGGCACCGACCGGCAGCAGGCGGATGATCAGCGGGTCACCGAGGTCGCTACCGGGCGCAAGGTCGGCGTTGTCCATCAGGTCATCGGCCCCGGCCTGGCCCGCCAGGGCCAGGCTCAGCAGCAGTGGATACAGGCACTTCATGGCGTTCTCCTGGCCTTACTGCACCGTCACGTTGACAGTACGGGTACTGCCTTGGCTGCTCGTCACGGTGGCGGTCGGTGCGGCCGTCGGGATGATCGTGGTGCTGTTGCTCACCGCCAGGCGCCAGCGGCCGGTCACCGGTACCGTGGTGGTGCCGAGGGTCTGCACGCCGGTGGTGGTGGTGACCCGCACGGTGATGGTGTTGCCGGTGGTCACCGACGAGGTCCCGCTGACATCCCAGTTGTAACGGTTGTTCGAGCGGGCCAGGACGGTGGCCGCGGTGACCGTGAAGGTCTCGCCGGCTGCGGGCCGTGGCTGCACGTTGACCGTGACGGTGGCCGGGGCGGAAAGCGCGCCCAGGGAATCACGTGCCTGGTAGGTGAATGTGGTGGTGAAGGCCGTGGTCACCGTGGCCGGAGGGGTGTAGCTGACCGTGGTGCCATCGGTGCTCACACTGCCGCGCCCGGCGGCAGGCTGAGTCAGGTTGGCGACGGTCAATGGCACGTTGCCTTCCGGGTCGGTGTCGTTGGCCAACACGTTGATGGTCAGCGGTGCGGCCAAGGTGGTCACGGTTTCCGGGTTGGCGGTGGGTGCCTGGTTGGGCGCGACGTTGACGGTCACGGTGGCCGGTTGCGACTTCAGGCCCTTGGCATCCATTGCCCGGTAGGTGAAGGTGGCGACCACCGGCTGCGTGGCACCTGGCGGTGGGGTGTAAGTCACGGCGCTGCTACCGTTGAGGACCACGCTGCCCTGGCCGGTGGCCGGCTGGGTAACGTCGGTGATGCTCAGTGGCACGTTGCCGTCCGGGTCGCTGTCGTTGAGCAGCAGGTTCATCGTCAGCGGCACGCCGACGCTGGTGCTGCCGACATCGGCCTGGGCCAGCGGCGGCTGGTTGGCGGCCGACACCGGTGCGGTGCCGACCACCACCACCGGCTCTACATCCACGCCGCCATGGCTGGACTTGATGGTGATGGTGGCCGGTGGCTGGGCCAGGTCATTGACGGTGAGCGTTTGCAGGGTGCCGGACTTGGACAGCCGGCCATAGCCTTGGGCGACCACGTCCGGGATCAGCACTTCATCGCTGGAGCGCGCTTCTAGGATCAGCCGCTTGTTGGCCCACTCGTAGCGTGCGGTGCTGACCTTGACCACATCGGAAAGCTTGCTCGAAATGGCGGTCGGCTGGGTGTTGATGTCGCTGCTGCTGGCGGTCACCACCACCACCGGCGGAGGCGCCACCTGGCTCAGTTGCTGGCTGAAGAACAGCCCGTTGTTGTCCGCCGTCATGCTGAACTGGCAAGGCGATGGCGGCGTGCCGACCAGGGCCAGGCCGTTACGGAAGCAGACACTTGCGTCGCTTGGCGCCTTGGCGAATACCTCCACCCGGGTGCCGCCGGCATTGCGCGAGTAGGTCGCCCGCTCCAGTGACGCCGGCAGCTGCGGACGTTGGTCGAGTACCTTGCCGGAGACGGTGAACAGGCTGGTTTCGATGCGCCCGGGCGGGCCGTCGATGCGGATGAAGTTGGTGTTGAACGGGCTGCCCTTGATCGCTTCCGGGCGGTTGGGGTCACCGATGAAGGTGTCGGTGGAGCCGGTCTCCGGGTTGACTGCGGTATAGGGTGCGCCGAAGCCCTGGATGAACGGGCCGATTGCGCCATTGAGCGCACCGGTGAAGTTGCCCGGGGCGCCGATGCCGATGTCACGAGTGATGTTGATCGCCCGGCGGCCGGGTGTGGTGACGTTGACCGTCTCCACGCCGTAGGGGTGGGTGATGGTGTAGGTACCGGCAGTGGGCACCGAGACGCGCAGACGGATGCGCGCAAAGCTCTGCTGGTCGCCATCGACCGGGTTGCCACCAGCGAATGCCGCTTCTATGCCCGCCACATAGGCGTCGAGGGCATAGCCGCTGTTGCCAACGGCAGGAATAGTGGTTTCCGCCAGGAACCAGAACATCTCCGAAGGCCAGTTGTCAGGGAACACCAAGGGCAGGGTATCGTCGAAGACGCCCGGTTCTGGCAGCAGGGTGCACATATAGGCCGGTGCACCGGGGGCGCCAGCGACCAGGGTGCTGACGGCATGCGAGCGGCACAGTTCCAGTGACAGGCCGTTGCTGTCCTTGTACCACAACGGGAAACCGCCGGTGGCGAAGGTGTAGGGGCCAGGGTCGACGTCGGACAGGGCAGCCCAGGCCGCACTGCTGAGGGTGAGGGAGAAACCGGCGGCCAAAAGCGCGCGGCGTTGCCAAGTGTTCATGCTGCCTCCTTGAAGGCGGAGCCTTTGTCTGTTCATGGCACCAGCACCACGTCTTCGATGTCGCTGCCGCCATTGGCACTGGTGACCTGCACCTTGGCTGGCGGGACGGGTGACAAGTTGGCGCTCAGGCTTTTCTGCGCGCCGTCGCCGCTGAAGTTGCCGATGAAGGTGCCGTTGCCGGTGTGGGCAGTCATTGCCGGCGGGTTGGTTTCGTCACTGCTGGTGGCGATCAAGGTCAGGGTGGCATTGGCCAAGCTGTATTCGGCCTTGGTGATGGTGACCAGGTCGGTGAGCGGCATGTCAGCGGTGGTTACGCTGCTGGTGGGGATGGCCACGCTGTTGTCGGCGCTGACCAACATGCTGGTCGGCAGTGCCGGGTTTAGCGCCGACTGGGCATACCAAGTGCCGGTGCCATTGGCTTCGGTCAGTGGCAGGTTAGGGGTCTGGCTGGTCAGGGTGGCGCTGCCTGGTGGTGGCGGTGCCAGCACGAACACGTCCTGTTGGGCGCGCAGGTCACCGTTCTCGGTGTGCCGCGAGTAGGTGCTGCGCAGCGGGATCAACGGCGTCGGTCGGGCTACTGCGGAAAGCTTGCCGGAAACGGCGAACAGGTCCGTGCGCAGGTCGATGCCGTTGGGGCCTTCGATGCGTACGAAGTTAGTGTTGAACGGGCTGCCGGTGACCCGCTCGTTGAGGTTGGGGTCGCCGATGAATGTCTCGCTGCCTTCGGTGTAGGGGCCATTGACGCTGCGCAGGAAGGGCCCGATATCGCCCTTCAGGGCGCCGGTAAAGGTGCCAGCGGAGCCGATGCCGATGTCGCGGGTCATGTTGATCGCCCGGCGCCCGGCGGCGGGTACGTCGAACACCTCGACGCCGTAAGGGTGGGTGACCACGTAGGTGCCGGCCACAGGAACGTCGACCCGGATCCTCACGCGGGCGAAACTGATCTGATCGTTTTCTGCCGGGTCGCCGCCGCCGAACGCGGCTTCGAGCGCGCTGACGTATGTCAGGTTGACCCCGCGGGCGACATCGTTGATGGCAGCGTCGGCGGTGAACCAGAACGATTCATCCGGCCAGTTGCTCGGAAAGACCAACGGCTTGGTGTCATCGAAGATGCCTGGGGCAGGCAACAGGGTGCACATGTACGCCGGTGCGCCTGGGGCGCCGGCGACGCGTGAACTCACCGCCTTGGACAGGCACAGGTCGAGGGTTCGGCCATGGGTGTCCTGGTACCAGGCGGCATAGCGGCCGTTCTCAGGTGTGTAGGGCCCAGTGTCGACGGCGTACAGCGCAGCCTGCGCCGGGAGCTGGAACAGGCCGGCGACGATCGCCACTGCGAGCGTGTTGGGTATCGGTCGGAGCATGAGTCGGTTCCTCCTGCTAACGGGCCCATGGACTTGGGGCGTCTGGGAGGACCAGCGCAACAGCCGTGCCAATTTTTCACATCAGGCTGCAGGCCTTGTGGGGCGTGGGCTGGGCAGGTGATGTCTGACGGGGTGGGCAGGTTTCTGGTGGGCGGTGATCCCCAGTTTTGGGGTTGGTTTTGGGGTTGGGAATAGGGCTGGGAATGCATGGCTGGGAATGCATGGCTGGGAATTGGGTGAGGGCTACCATCTGTCCGCCGAGAGTGCTTTGGCGCCTGTGAGATCGAGCGCCGCCCGCGCGGCGCATCGCGGGCAAGCCCGCTCCCACATTTGTTTCGGGCCAATCTCTCCTGTGCCGCCAACAGGGACCGCCCTGGTGCATGACTAGAGACAGGTGGAGCAGCAATCAGCGGCCACCGAGATGCATCGCCATACCCCTGTTGGCTCCCGCCGAGATGCATCGCCATACCCCTGTTGGCTCCCACCGAGATGCATCGCCATACCCCTGTTGGCTCCCACCGAGATGCATCGCCATACCTCTGTTGGCTCCCACCGAGATGCATCGCCATACCCCTGTTGGCTTCCACCGAGATGCATCGCCATGCCAACAAGGCGGTCCCTGTTGGCGGCACAGGAGAGATTGGCCCGAAACAGATGTGGGAGCGGGCTTGCCCGCGATGCGCCGCGCGGGCGGCGCTCGATCTCCCAGGCGACATACCTCTTGAGCCAAGCACCTCTCAAGGCACCACACCTCTCAAGGCTCCCCACCTCACAAGGCATGCACCTCGACGCCCACCAAATTCTCCCGCACACTGCGGAAAAAATACCAAGCCCGTAGCCCTGACCCCGAGGGCCACAGCTGGAGCAAAAAATGGCGCGACAATTTCCCATAACAAACGCCCAAGATCCGCTGCACGAATCCCGCCAGGCGCGCATGCGTCTGGCCAGCGAAGGCGAGCTGCCGCTGGGCATGCTGCGCGATGAAATCGACGCCTCCTGGCGCCGCAGCCTCGGCCATGGCCTGGATTGCCTGCAAGGCGAGCAAGTCGGCGTAGGCCTGCAGCAGGGTCAGGACTTGCGCATGCTGCTGGAACGCAACCGGCTGCTGATGGACGCCGTCACCCCCGAACTGGACTACCTGGTATCACGCCAAGGCAAGGCTGGCATCGTCATCCTCGGCGATGCCCAGGCCAACGTGCTGGCCATCGAGGGGCAGAAGCACGTACTGCAACGCGAAGGCCTGCGCGACCTGCACCCCGGCAGCTGCTGGAGCGAGTCGCTGCGCGGCACCAACGCCATCGGCACCGCCGTGGTCGAAGGCCGGCCGACGCTGATCAACTGTGGCGAGCACTACCTGGACCGGCTCAGCCCGTTCTCCTGCACTTCAGTGCCGCTGCGCGACCCGCGCGGCGAAGTGATCGGCGTGCTCGACATCACCCGCGAAGGTGTCATGGCTCAGCCCCAGGACAGCCTGAGCATGCTGATGCTGGCGGCTGGCAATATCGAGAGCAGGATGTTCGGCCTGAGCCATCCCGAGCAACTGGTGCTGGCGTTCCACAGCCGCCCGCAATACCTCAACAGCGCCTGGCACGGCCTGCTGGCGCTAAGCCTGGATGGCGAAGTGCTGGCCGCCAACGACAGCGCCTGTCAATTGCTCCAGCTCCCGCGCCAGGGCCTGATCGGGCGTCGTTGCAGCGACCTGCTGGGCGAGCGCTCGCCGGCCTTCATCGCCCGCCTGTGGCAGGGTGGCGTGAGTAACGTGCAGACCGCCAAAGGTGAATTCGCTTTCCGCGCGCTGCACCTGCCACGGCACACCCCGCTCAATGGCAGCGCGGTGCATGTCAAGCCGACAGTGGCCAACAAAACCCCTGCGCTGGAGGCCTTGGCCGGGGCTGACGCGCGGTTGGCACGCAACCTGCGCATGGCCCTCCAGGGCTTGGGCAATGGCCTGCCAGTGTTGCTGCTCGGCGAGACCGGTACGGGCAAGGAAGTGGCGGCGCGTGCCCTGCATCAAGCCAGCCCGCGTGCCGACAAAGCGTTCGTGGCGGTCAACTGCGCGGCGATTCCCGAGGGGCTGATCGAGTCCGAGCTGTTTGGTTACCGCGAGGGCGCCTTCACCGGCTCACGCCGCGGTGGCATGGTCGGGCGACTGATGCAGGCCCATGGCGGCACGCTGTTCCTCGATGAGATCGGTGACATGCCGTTGGCCCTGCAGGCCCGGCTGTTGCGTGTGCTGCAGGAACGCCGGGTAGCGCCGCTGGGCGCGGGCGACGAACAGGACATCGACGTGGCGTTGATCTGCGCCACTCACCGCGACCTCAAGCGCCTGGTGCAGGACCAGCACTTTCGTGAAGACCTGTACTACCGGGTCAACGGTGTTTCCCTGCGCCTGCCGGCCCTGCGCGAGCGCGATGACCTGGCGAACATCATCGAGGGCTTGCTGGACAAGTCCGGCGCCAAAGGCGTGAGCCTCGACCCGGCCCTGGCCGCATTGCTCGAAGGTTTCGACTGGCCAGGCAACATCCGCCAGCTGGAAATGGTCGTGCGCACCGCCCTGGCCATGCGCGAGGATGGCGAGCAGGTGCTGACCCTCGACCACCTGACCGATTGCCTGCTGGAAGAACTGGCCAGCGGCACGGCGCCCTCGGGTAGCCTCAAGGACAATGAGCTGGAATTGATCCGTGGCGCCCTGGCGCGCCACCACGGCAATGTCACGGCCGCCGCCGAAGCGCTGGGCATCAGCCGGGCGACGCTGTACCGCAAGCTCAAGCAGTTGCGCGGCTGACATGGGCAACCTGTTCGCCAGGCTGGTGGAGTCCAGCAACCCGCTACTCATGCGCCAGGCCCTGGCCTGGCTGTATGGTTTCGTCCGCCCCCATCGAAGGGCCATCGGCGTGTTGCTGGGCTTGTCCTTCGGCGCTTCGCTGCTGGCCCTGGTGCAACCCTGGCTGGTCAAGACACTGATCGACGAAGGCCTGCTGGCCAAGGATTACCAGACCCTCTGGCACATGGCGGCGATCATGATTGCCGCCGGGCTGCTGGGCACGGTGCTGGCGGGCGTCAACCGCTACCTGCACACACGCCTGTCGGGGCGCATCCTGTTCGCCCTGCGCGATGACCTGTACCGCCATTTGCAGCAGCTGTCGCCGACCTTCTACGGGCGTCGGCGCACCGGCGACATCCTCTCGCGGCTGGACGGCGATGTGGCCGAGATCCAGCGTTTTGCCGTGGATTCGCTGTTCTCGGCGGTGTCGGCAGTGATTGGCCTGGTGGGGGCGGTGGCGCTGATGCTGATGCTGTCCTGGCAACTGTCGCTGTTGCTGGCACTGCTGATCCCGATCGAAGTCCTGTGGCTGCGCTGGATGCGGCGCAAGGTCGAGCGCGAGGTGCGCAACTTGCGCGAGCGCTCGGCAGATGTGTCGTCGTTCCTGGTCGAGACCCTGCCGGCGATGAAGTTCATCCAGGCGTCCGGCCAGCAGAACCGTGAGGCCGGGCGCCTGGACCAGCTGGGGAAGGGCTACATGCGCCAACTGCTCAAGGTGCAGGTGACCGAGTTCTTCACCCAGGCGATCCCCGGCACCTTGACCTCGTGGTGCCGCGCCTGCGCGTTCCTGGTGGGTGGCTGGTGGGTGATCCAGGGCACCTGGCAGCTTGGCGCGCTGATCGCGTTTTCCACCTACATGGGCATGGCGGTCGGCCCGGTGCAGAGCCTGTTGGGCCTGTACGTCGCGGTGCAGCGCATGGCGGTGAGCCTGGGCCGGGTGATGGAGTTGAAGCAGGAAGCGGTGGCCGTGCGCGAGGCCGACTTGCCCAGGCCGATGCCGGAAGGGCCCGGCGAGCTACGCCTGGAAGGCGTGAGCTTTGCCCATGACGGGCGCCAGGGCGCGGTGCTGGCGCAGGTCGATGCCTGTATTGCCGGTGGCCTGAAAGTCGCCATCAGCGGTGCCTCTGGCGTCGGCAAATCGACCCTGATCGACCTGTTGCAGCGCTTCTATGACCCGGATGACGGGCGCATCCTGCTCGATGGTGCCGACTTGCGCGAACTCGACCTGGCCGCCGTGCGCCAGCGTATCGCCGTGGTCAGCCAGGACATCGTGCTGTTTCGCGGCACCCTGGCGCAGAACCTGGCCTATGGCGCGCCGCAGGCCAGCCGTGCGGAGCTGGAGCGGGTGGTGCGACTGGCCCATCTCGACAGCCTGGTCGAGAGCCTGCCACTGGGTCTGGACGGGCTGCTCGGCGAGCGTGGCCAGCAGCTTTCCGGCGGGCAGAAACAGCGCATCGCCATTGCCCGGGCGGTGCTGCAAGCGCCTTCGATCCTGGTGCTCGACGAGGCCACCTCGGCCGTCGACGAAGCCACCGAGCGCGAAGTGATTGCCGCCATCGACGAACTGTTCGCCGGGCGCACGCGCATCTTGATCAGCCACCGCGCATCGACCCTGGCCGATGCCGATCTGCACCTGCACCTGCAAGGTGGCCGGATGCACGAATTGCCCCGGGAGACGATCCAGCATGGCCGTTGATGTAAAGGTCGGCGTGATCGACAGCGGTTGTGCGCCAACCCAGGCACTGGTCGCTGCCCGGCGTTTCTGGCTGGACGAGGGCGTGCTCTGCGACGGCGAGTTGCAACCAGACCGGCTCGGCCATGGCAGCGCCGTGCTGGCCAGCCTGCAAGCCGAGGCCGGTGTGCTGCCGCTGTTGCTGGCCCAGGTCTTCAGCGAACGCGGCAGCACCAGCGCTTTACAGGTTGCCGCCGCGTTGTTCTGGCTGGCGGAGCAGGGCGTGACCTTGATCAATCTCAGCCTTGGCTTGCAGCAGGACCGGGCGGTGTTGCGCCAGGCCTGTGCTGAAGTGCAGCGGGCTGGCGTGCTGCTGTGCGCCTCCAGCCCGGCGCAGGGCAGTGCGGTGTACCCGGCGGCGTATCCGGGGGTTATCCGTATCACTGGCGATGCGCGCTGCGCGCCGGGGCAATGGTCGTGGCTCGGCAGTGCCCAGGCCGACTTCGGTGGCCATGTGGGCGAGCGCGGGCGGGCCGGTGCGAGTCTTGGCTGTGCGGCAGTGAGCGGGCGGATTGCGGCACTGTTGCAGCAGCAACCCGGCCTGGGCCGGCAACAGGTCTATGCCTGGCTGCAGGCCCACGCCGCGTTCAGCGGCCCGGAGCGACGAGGTACGGCGGATGCCTGAACCACGCATTCTGGTGCTGGGCGCCGGGCCTGCCGGCGCCGCTACTGCGCTTGGCCTGCGTCGGCTGGGTTACCCGGTGACGGTGGTCTCCGACTGGCGGCGTTTTGCCGCCGTGGAAGGGGTTTCGCAGCGGGTACTGGAAGGGCTGCGCCACGCTGGCCTGGGAGGCGCGCTGGCCGAGGCAGCGGTGCCGGCAACACGCCAGGTGCGCTGGAATGGCCAGCACCTGCAACCCAATCAGGAATACCTGCTCGACCGCCAGCGCTTCGATCGTGCGTTGCGTGAGGACCTGTTGCGCACAGGGGTGACGTTGGTGGAGGGGCGTGTGCGTGAAGTCGCGCGTGCAGAGGGCTATGAGGTTCGGCTGGATGACGGGCAGCTGCTTCAGGGCGAGTTTCTGGTCGAGGCGCGTGGCCGTCAGGCGCCGTTGGCGGCCGACCGGCTGCGTGGCCCGGAAACGGTCAGCCTGCTCAACCTCTGGCAGTCGGACCCTGGCGCGCCTGCGTCGGCCGTGGAAAGCCTGGACGATGGTTGGGCCTGGATGGCCCGGCTGGCCGACGGGCGATGCTATTGGCAAGTGACCCTGGATGCCCAACGGCTGCCGGGCAAGGCGGCCTTGCCTGAATACTGTGCGGCACGACGAAGGGCTTCGGCGCTGGTGGCTGAACTGTTCGATGCGCGAGCGCTGGCGCCTGCCCAAGTGCATGCCCGCAGCAGCACGGCGATCCTCGCCGGCGACTGCGTGGGGGATGACTGGCTGCGGGTGGGCGATGCGGCGATGGCGGTTGACCCACTGTCGGGGAATGGGATTTTCCAGTCGCTGTCATCGGCGTTGCAGGCGCCGGTGGTGATCAATACCTTGCTCCGTCGGCCCGAGCGCGCGGCACTGGCGAAGCAGTTTCATCAGCAGCGGATCGAGCAGCTTTTTCTGCGCTTTGCCCGCATCGGGCGGGATTTCTATGGGCAGGAGCTTGAGCGCGCAGGGCAGCCATTCTGGGAGCACCGTCGAGGCTGGCCGGATGCGCAGCCGTTGCATCTGGCGGCAGACTGGGCGGCGGTGCGGGTGGCGCGGCGGCCGGTGTTGCGGGATGGGCTAGTGGACGAGGCTGAAGTGGTGGTGACTTCGGATCAGCCTTTAGGGATCTGGCATTTGCAGGGGATCGAGTTGGCGCCGGTGGTGGGAAAACTGCTTGCAGGCGTGTCACTCGATGGGGTCTTGAATGGGAGACCTATGGAGCATCAGATATTGCTGCGGCGGTGGTTGGGAGAACAGGGTTTAAGCTGAGATCGTGGGGCCGCTCTGCGGCCCTTTCGCGACACAAGGCCGCTCCTACAAGAGAACGCGGACTCCTGTAGGAGCGGCCTTGTGTCGCGAAAGGGCTGCAAAGCAGCCCCGGCCTGTAAATCAGAGCTTGATCAAAACCGACTTGAGCTCGGTGTAGTGTTCGATGGCCGCAGCGCCCATCTCACGGCCCACGCCGGACATCTTGTACCCCCCAAACGGCAGCGCCGGGTCCAGCGCGCTATGGCAGTTGACCCACACCGACCCGGACTTGATCCGCGGAATCATCCGGTGCACCGCAGCCAGGTCGTTGGACCAGATGCTCGCGCCCAGGCCATAGGGGTTGTCGTTGGCCATGCCGACCACTTCGTCGATGTCGTCGAACGGCATCGCCACCAGCACCGGCCCGAAGATTTCCTCCTGCACCAGGCGATGGCGCTGGTCGACGTCGACAATCACTGTCGGCTTGACGAAGTAGCCCGGGCCAAACCCTTCACCGCCACAGGCGATGGTCGCGCCCAGCTCGCGGCCCAACTCGATGTAGCCAGTCACGCGGTCCTGCTGCTTGGCCGAGATCAACGGCCCCATCTGCACCGCCGGGTCCAGGCCGCTGCCGAGCTTCATGCCGTTGGCGATGCCGGCGATGTCGGCGACCACATTGTCGAAATGCTTGCGGTGCACGTACAGGCGCGAACCGGCGCAGCACACCTGGCCCTGGTTGAAGAAGATCGCCGTGGCGGCGCCGGCGGCGGCCTCCTGCAGGTTGGCGTCGGGCAGGACGATGGTTGGCGACTTGCCGCCGAGCTCCAGGGTGACGCGGGTCATGTTGTCCATGGCCGCCTTGCCGATCAGCTTGCCCACTTCGGTGGAGCCGGTGAAGGTCAGCTTGTCCACGCCTGGGTGGCGGCTCAGCGCGGCGCCGGCGTTGAGGCCGGTGCCGGTGATCACGTTGAACACCCCGGCCGGGTAGCCGGCCTCATCCACCAGTTCGGCCAGCTTCAGTGCAGTCAGCGGGGTTTCGTCGGCCGGCTTGAGCACCACGGTGCAGCCGGTGGCCAGGGCCGGGCCGAGCTTCCAGCAAGCCAGCAACAACGGGAAGTTCCAGGCGACGATGGCGCCGACCACACCCACGGCTTCGCGGCGCACGAAGCCATGGAACTGATCGTTGGGCAGCAACGGCATCGACGCTTCGACGGTGCTACCCTCGATCTTGGTGGCCCAGCCGGCCATGTAGCGCAGGAAGTCGATGGCCAGCTGCACGTCCATGACCTTGGCCACGACGGCGCTCTTGCCGTTGTTCAGGCATTCCAGCTCGGCCAGTTGTTGCGCGTCGCGCTCCATCAGGTCGGCCAGGCGCCACAGCAGGTTCTGCCGCTCGCGGGGGCGCACACGGCTCCATGGCGAGTCGTCGAAGGCCTGGCGCGCGGCGCGCACGGCGCGGTCGACGTCTTCCTGCTCGGCGGCGGGCACTTCACCGAGGATTTCACCGGTGGCCGGGTTGCGGAACGCCAGGGTGCGGCCACTGGCGGCGTCCTGCCAGTCGGCACCGATGCGCATCTTCAGCTTGCGTTCGAGGAAGGCGCGGGTGGCGGGCAGGATGGGCAGGTCGGAAAGCATGGGGCTGTGCCTCTTGTCATTGGATGTGACCGGCATAGGCGCAATGGCCGTGCCAAGGTCGGCCGATGGTCGCAAGATGCTGAACTGCCTGGGTTTTGCCGTGGTGCGTGGTTGGGATTGCAGGGCTGCGCTGTTGCACATTGAGACGGTGTGAGACGGTGGTGAAACACTGCCTGTGCCGGCCTCTTCGCGGGCAAGCCCGCTCCCACAGGTACAGCGCTGAACCTGAGCTCTACGCGATTTCTGTGGGAGCGGGCGTGCCCGCGAAGGCCTGCATGGCAGGCCCAGTCTCAGGATGAAACACGTTGTCGCGAAATGGCACGCTCCGGCCACTCGGCCAGCAGGGCCATATAGCTGGATGAAGGAGCTAAAAGCCTGAAATACAACGCCTTTGCAGCACTTGGCACAGTTTCTGTATCACAACCGTCACAAGCACACCTGCTGTACCAAAGCGTGCAAGAACGATAAGAACAACAACCGTGGAGGTCTGACCTTGAAGACGACTCGACTCCGGCGGCATGCGGGCAAACTGGCGCTGGCCGCCGCCGCACTGCTGGGCACCCAGGCTGTGGTGGCGGCCGAGCAGGGCCCGAGCCTGTTGCAGAACACGTGCATGGGGTGCCATATCCCCGAGGGCAACGATACCTACAGCCGCATCAGCCATCAGCGCAAGACGCCGGAAGGCTGGCTGATGAGCATTGCCCGCATGCAGGTGATGCACGGCGTGCAGATCAGCGACGACGATCGCCGCACCCTGGTCAAGTACCTGGCCGACAAGCAGGGCCTGGCGCCGAGCGAGACCGATGGCGTGCGCTACGCCATGGAGCGCCGGCTCAACACTGTCGAGCACTTCGATACTCAGCTCAGCGAAACCTGCGGGCGCTGCCACTCCGGTGCCCGTGTCGCGCTGCAGCGGCGCCCGGCGCAGGAATGGGAGCACCTGGTCAACTTCCACCTTGGCCAATGGCCGTCCCTCGAATACCAGGCCCAGGCGCGTGACCGCGACTGGCTGGAGATCGCCCTCAAACAGGTGGTACCCGACCTGGCCAGGCGCTTCCCGCTGGAGAGCCCGGCCTGGGCTGAATGGCAGAAGGCCAGGCCTGCCGCAGACGCGCTGGCGGGGCAGTGGGCGTTCAGCGGCCACATGCTGGCCAAGGGCGATGTGCGTGGGGTGATGACTGTGACTGCCGACCAGGGCGATACCTTCAAGGTCGAGGTCAAAGGCAGCTACGCCGACGGCACGCCGTTCAATGGCAGTGGCACGGCGCTGCTCTACAACGGTTATGAATGGCGCGGCAACGTCAAGGTGGGCGACAGCAACCTGCGCCAGGTGTTTGCGGCGCTGGACGGCGAAATGAAAGGCCGCATGTTCGAGGCCGATCACGACGAGCGTGGCCTGGACTTCATCGCCGCCAAAGAGGGCAAGGCGCGCTTGTTGGCGGTCCAGCCTGCGTTCATCAAGGCCGGTGGCGAGAGCGAGATCACCCTGGTCGGCACCGGCCTGGCCGGCAAGCCCGACCTGGGGGCTGGCGTTGAGGTGAGCGAAGTGCTGGAACAGACCCCGACCCTGGTGCGTGTCAAGGCCCGCGCTGCCGCCGATGCCAAGCCCGGCCAGCGCGAGGTGGGCGTGGGTGAAATCAAGGGCGCCAACCTGGCGGTCTATGACAAGGTCGAGGAAGTAAAGGTGGTGCCGGCATTCTCCATCGCCCGTATCGGCGAGAACGGTGCCTCGGTGCCCAAGGTTCAGGGCCGTTTCGAAGCCGAAGCCTGGGGCAAGGATGGCAGTGGCCAGCCGCTGCGCATCGGCTACCTGCCGGCCAGCTGGAAGGTCGAGCCATTCAACGAGCGTGCGGTCGAGGACGAAGATGTCAGGTTCGCCGGGCAGATGCAGGCCGACGGGGTGTTCGTGCCAGGCGGGGCCGGGCCGAACCCGGCGCGCAAGATGATGACCAACAACGCCGGCAACCTGAAGGTCATCGCCACCTTGGCAGACGGCGGCCAGCGTGGTGAAGGCCACATGATCGTCACCGTTCAGCGTTGGAACAACCCGCCGCTGCCGTAAGGGCGGGGTGTAACGGTTTTGCCAACGGATCGATTATCGGGAGGTCGCCATGGGCGCGCTACTGAACCTGGTCGAACGCAACCTGCACGAAGTGCAGGTCGATGCCGACCGCATGCTGTTCCATATCCCCAGCAGTTCGCTGTTCACCGCCGACGCGGTGACCGGCAGCATCATCGACACCCTGCGCCAGCAAGGCTGCTCGGCCGAGGCGCTGATGCAGCGCCTTGGCCAGCAGTTTGCCAGCGACGATATCCAGGACACCTTGCGCGAGCTGATCGCGCTGGAGCTGGTCAGCGACGGTTCGCCGCTGACTCCGGAAATCGCCCTCAAGCAGGTCCAGCGCACGGCGCTGAACACCGTGGTGCTCAACGTCAACACCGGCTGCAACCTCAGCTGCACCTACTGCTACAAGGAAGACCTGGACAAACCGTCCGCGGGCAAGAAGATGAGCACCGCCACCGCCGAAGCCTCGGTGGAGATGCTGCTCAAGGAATCACCCGACGAAGCACGCTACAGCGTGGTGTTCTTCGGCGGCGAGCCGCTGTCCAACCGGCCGCTGATCGAGCACATGGTCGCCTATTGCGAGCGGCGCTTCGCCGAGGCTGGCAAGCAGGTGGAGTTCATCATGACCACCAACGCGACCCTGCTGACCGAAGAGATCATCGACTGGCTCGACGCCCACCGCTTCGGCCTGTCGATCAGCATCGACGGCCCGAAGACCGTGCATGACCGCAACCGCATCACGGTGGGCGGGCAGGGCACCTATGACGTGGTGCGGCGCAAGGCCGACCTGCTGCTGTCGCGCTACACCAGCCGCCCGGTGGGCGCGCGGGTCACGCTGACCCGTGGCATCACCGATGTGGAGACCATCTGGAACCACCTGTTCAACGAGATGGGCTTTGCCGAAGTCGGCTTTGCCCCAGTCACCTCCGGCGACATGGCCGACTTCAACCTCACCGGCGAAGAGCTGGTACAGGTTTTCGCCAACATGAAGGCGCTGGGCCGCACGTACCTGGAAGCAGCGCTGGAGCACCGCAACATCGGCTTCTCCAACCTGCACCAGCTGATCACCGACATCCACGAAGGCCACAAGAAGGCCCTGCCGTGCGGTGCCGGGCTGAAGATGCTGGCCGTCGACTACGAGGGCGAGTTGAACCTGTGTCACCGCTTCACCGGCTCCAGCCTGCCGACCTTTGGCAACGTCCACCAGGGCGTGAAGCAGGCGCAGCTCAACGAATTCCTGTCGCAGCGCCTGGACCGCAGCAACACCGGCTGTGACAGCTGCCGCATCCGCAACCTGTGCTCCGGCGGGTGCTACCACGAGAGCTATGCCCGTTACGGCGACCCGCAGCACCCGACCTACCACTACTGCGAGTTGATGCGCGACTGGGTCGACTTCGGCATCGAAGTCTACAGCCGCATCATGGCCGCCAACCCGGCCTTCATCGACCGCTACATCACCCCGCGGAAGGCGCACTGACATGAAGCACTTGAAGCCCCTGAACAACAAGGCGCGCATCCTCGAGCAGGCCGCCGCCGAAGACCGCGTCGAAGCAGTCATGGCCATGAGCGCGGTGGCCGGTTGCACCGCCACCACCGACCCGGGTTGGGAAGTGGACGCCTTTGGCGGCGTCAGCTCGCTGTGCCAGCCGATGGAGGCCGACCTGTATGGCTGTTCCGACCCCTGCTGGTGGCCGGCCCAGGTGCCGGACATGATGAGCACCTATCAGGACTGGAACGCCCAGGCGAACAACTCCCAGGAAGACTGGCGCAACCTCGGCACCGTGTTCCCGAAAGACAAGTGACCGGCCGACAATAATGACAAGGGGAAACCGCATGAAAGCTGGACGCTGCGCGCAGCTCGCGCTGACCATCGCCGCCACGGCCTGCGCCTGGGCGGTACAGGCCGATGATGCCGGGCCGGCCCTCAAGGCTGGCCAGGAATACCTGATCACCACCAACTACCCGAACAACCTGCACGTCATCGACGTGGCCAGCGACACGCTGTACAAGAGCTGCCAGATGCCCGACAAGTTCGGCCCCGGCAGCGCAGTGATGGCGCCGGACAACCGCACCGCCTACGTGCTCAACAACCACTATGGCGATATCTACGGTATCGACCTGGACACCTGCAGGACCACCTTCCACGCCAACCTGTCCAGCGTGCCGGGTGAAGTCGGCAAGTCGATGTACTCGTTCGCCCTGAGCCCGGATGGCAAAGAGGTGTACGCCACCGTCAACCCGACCCAGCGGTTGAATGATCACTATGTGGTCAAGCCGCCGCGCCTGGAGGTCTACAACACTGCCGATGGCCTGCAGGCCAAGCCGGTGCGGACCTTCCCGATGCCGCGCCAGGTGTACCTGATGCGCACCGCCGACGATGGCAGCCTGTTCGTCGCCGGGCCGGACATCTACAAGATGGACGTGCAGACCGGCAAATACACCGTGGCGCTGCCGCTGCGCAATTGGAACCGCAAGGGCTACAGCGCCCCTGACGTGCTGTACTTCTGGCCGCACCAGAGCCCGCGCCACGAGTTCTCGATGCTTTACACCATCGCCAGGTTCAAGGACGCCAAGCAGGACCCGAACGAGGCGCAGCCGCTGTATGGCTACTTGAGCATCGACCTCAAGACCGGCAAGGCCCATACCCAGGAATTCGCCGACCTGACCGAACTCTACTTCACCGGCCTGCGTTCGCCGAAGGATCCGAACCAGATCTACGGCGTGCTCAACCGCCTGGCCAAATACGACATCAAGCAGCGCAAGCTGATCAAGGCGGCCGATCTGGAGCACACCTACTACTGCGTGACCTTCGACAAGAAGGGCGACAAGTTGTACCTGGGCGGCACCTTCAATGACCTGGCGGTGTTCGACCCGCAGACACTGGAGAAAGTGAAGAACATCAAGCTGCCGGGCGGGGACATGTCCACCACCACGCCGCAGGTGTTCATCCGCTGAATCGGTGTGAGCCGTTTCGCGGGCCCACCCGCGAAGCGGCCGGCACAGGCAATGACAGGCTCAGCCTCGGAGCAACTCCGGGCTGTTGAAATTGCTCAACCGGCGATCATCCTCGGCACACTCCAGCCCTTGTACCGCCTCCCGCAGCAAGGCCTTCTGCAAACTCCGCTCACCCGCCGCCCAGGCCCGCTCCAGCACCGGCAGCACCCGGCGTGGCAGGACACTGAACATAGGTTGCCAATACCCGCCCTGGCGCACCATCGCGGCGCTGTCGCTGGCCACTGCTACCTCCAGCAGCGCTGCGATCAATGCCCGGTCAACCAACGGTGCGTCACACGCCAGCAGCACCACCCACTCATGCCGGGCCGCCTTCAGCCCGGCAATCACCCCGGCCAGCGGGCCGGGGAAGTCCGCTTCGGCATCGCCCACCAGTTGGTCAGCATAAGCGGCATACGCCTGCTGGTTGCGGTTGCAGGAAATCACCAGGTCATCGGTGAGCGGCCTCACGGTATGGTGGATATGCGCGACCAACGGTTCGCCGCGCCATTGCAGCAGGCCTTTGTCACGCCCGCCCATGCGCTGGCCGCGGCCACCGGCGAGGATCAGGGCAGAGCAGGGGGGCAGGGTATCAGGCATGAAAAAGGGTTCCGGGCAGTCAATGCCGGAACCCTCTCATTCAACGCCCGGCTTGTCCAGTCAGGCTTCGCTGGCCTGCGTCTGTTCGGCCTTGTTGCGGTCGCGTCCAGCCAGGCGCATCACCACCACGAAGAACACTGGCACGAACACCACTGCCAGGGTGGCGCTGAGCATCCCGCCGATCACACCGGTGCCGATCGCCTGCTGGCTCGCGGAACTTGCGCCGGTAGCGATGGCCAACGGCACCACACCGAGGATGAACGCCAGCGAGGTCATGACGATCGGCCGCAGGCGCAGGCGGGCGGCCTGTACGGCGGCGTCGACAGCGTCCACACCCTGGTCGACCAGCTCCTTGGCGAACTCGATGATGAGGATGGCGTTCTTCGCCGACAGGCCAATCAGGGTGATCAGGCCGACTTTGAAGAACACGTCGTTGGGCATGCCCCGCAGGGTCACCGCCAGCACCGCGCCAAGCACGCCGAGCGGTACCACCAGCAGCACGGCGGTGGGGATCGACCAGCTTTCGTACAGCGCCGCCAGGCACAGGAACACCACCAGCAACGACAACGCCATCAGCAGTGGCGCCTGGCTGCCGGACAGGCGTTCCTGCAGCGACAGGCCGGTCCACTCCAGGCCGGCGCCGGCCGGCAGCTGGGCGACCAGGCGCTCGATTTCGGCCATGGCCTCACCCGAGCTGTAGCCCGCTGCCGGCTCTCCGGAAATCGCCACCGCCGGGTAGCCGTTGTAGCGGGTCAGTTGCACCGGGCCGCTGACCCACTTGGCCTGGACGAACGCGCCCAGGGGCACCATCTTGCCGCTGTTGTTGCGCACGTGGATCTTCAGCAAGTCTTCCACCTGGCTGCGCTGGTCGCCTTCGGCCTGCACCACCACCCGCTGCATGCGGCCCTGGTTGGGGAAGTCGTTGACGTAGCTGGAGCCCACAGCAACGTCCAGCACCGAGCCGATGGCGGCGAATGAAACGCCCAGGGCGTTGGCCTGGCGACGGTCGATTTCCAGCTGCACCTGCGGGCTTTCGGCCAGCGAGGACTCGCGCACGTTGGCCAGCAGCTTGCTCTTGTGCGCGCCGGCCAGCAGTTCGTCACGGGCGGCCATCAGCGCCTCATGACCCATGCCGCCGCGGTCCTGCAGGCGTAGTTCAAAGCCGGTCGACTCACCCAGGCCGTCGATCGGTGGTGGCAGCACGGAATAGGCCACGGCGTCCTTGAGCTGGGTGAAGGCCAGGGTGGCCCGGTCGGCGATCGACTGCGCGCTGTCGTCGCCACCGCGCTCGGACCAGTCCTTGAGCGTGGTGAAGGCCAGCGCGGCGTTCTGGCCGCTGCCCGAGAAGCTGAAACCGAGGATCAGCGTGGTGTTGCCGACGCCCGGCTCCTCGGCGTTGTGCGCCTCGATCTGGGCGGCGACCTGCTCGGTGCGCATGCGGCTGGCACCGGGTGGCAGCTGGATGTCGGTGATGGTGTAACCCTGGTCTTCGGTGGGCAGGAACGCCGTAGGCAACTGGCTGAAGCCATATCCCAGCACGGCCAGCAGCACGCCATACAGCAACAGGTAGCGGCCACTGCGCTTCAGCGCTTGCAGCACCCAGCGCTGGTAACCGTTGCTCAGGCTTTCGAAGCGGCGGTTGAACCAACCGAAGAAGCCTTGGCGTTGCTGATGCTCGCCCTTGGCCAGCGGTTTGAGCAGGGTGGCGCACAGGGCCGGGGTCAGGCTCAGGGCGAGGAACGCCGAGAACAGGATCGACACCGCCATTGACAGCGAGAACTGCTGGTAGATCACACCTACCGAACCCTTCATGAAGGCCATCGGCAGGAATACTGCCACCAGCACCAGGGTAATGCCGACGATGGCGCCGCTGATCTGGCCCATGGCCTTGCGTGTGGCCTCGCGAGGCGGCAGGCCTTCCTCGGCCATGATCCGCTCGACGTTCTCCACCACCACGATGGCATCGTCGACCAGGATACCGATGGCCAGCACCATGCCAAACAGGGTCAGTACGTTGACCGAGAAACCCATGGCCAGCATCACGGCGAACGTGCCCATCAGCGCCACGGGTACTACCAGGGTCGGGATCAGCGTGTAGCGCAGGTTCTGCAGGAACAGGAACATCACCGCAAACACCAGCAGCATGGCTTCGAACAGGGTGTTGATGACCTGCTGGATTGATACCTTGACGAACGGCGAGGTGTCGTAGGGGATGTCGTACTTGACCCCTTCGGGGAAGTAGCGCGACAGCTCTTTCATCTTCGCCCGCACCAGGGTGGCGGTTTCCATGGCGTTGGCGCCCGGTGCCAGTTGCACGCTGAAAGCGGTGGCCGGCTTGCCGTTCAGGCGGGTGCCGTACTGATACTCCTGGGCGCCGATTTCGACCCGGGCGACATCGCCGACGGTGACACTGGAGCCATCCGGGTTGGCGCGCAGGACAATGGCGGCGAATTCCTCCGGCGTGCTCAGCTGGCCGCGGACCACCACGTTGGCGGTGATTTCCTGGGTGCCGCGGGCGGGCAGGTCGCCGATGCTGCCGGGGGCGACCTGGGCGTTCTGCGCGGCAATGGCCTCGGCCACATCGTTGGGGGTGAGGTTGAAACCGATCAGCCTGCGCGGGTCGATCCAGATGCGCATGGCGCGCTCGGAGCCATACAGCTGCGCCTTGCCGACGCCCTTGAGGCGGCGGATTTCGTTCATCACGTTGCGTGCAAGGATGTCCGACAGTGCGGTTTCATCGAGGCTGCCGTCCTCGGAGGTGAGGGTGCCGAGCAGCAGGAAGCCGGTGGACACCTTCTCCACCTGCAGGCCTTGCTGGGTGACCTGGCGCGGCAGGCGCGACTCGACCACTTTGAGGCGGTTTTGCACATCGACCTGGGCCAGGTCGGGGTGGGTGCCCGGCTCGAAGGTAGCGGTGATGGTGGCGCTGCCCAGGCTGCTTTGTGACGAGAAGTACAACAGGTTGTCGGCGCCGTTGAGCTCCTGCTCGATCAGGCTGACCACGCTTTCGTCCAGGGTCGCCGCCGAGGCGCCTGGGTACACGGCGTAGATTTCCACCTGCGGCGGCGCCACGTTGGGGTACTGCGCCACCGGCAGCCGGGGGATGGCCAGGACGCCGGCAAGCAGGATGAACAGCGCGATCACCCAGGCGAAAATCGGGCGGTCGATGAAGAACTGCGGCATGGATCAGGCCCTCACTGGCCGTTGTGCTGGACGATGGACTGAGCCTCGGCGTCGACCTGGACCTGGTCGCCCGCCTTGACGTGTTGCAGGCCTTCGACCACGACCCGTTCGCCGGGCGCCAGGCCCTCGGTGACCCGCCAGCGATCACCTTGGGCTGTACCCAGCACCACCTGGCGTTCGCTGATGCGCGACTGCGCGTCGACCACCAGCACTTTCGGTACCCCGGCACTGTCGCGCAGGATGGCCCGCTGCGGCACGCTCAGGCCCTTGGGCTGCACAGCTTGCTCAAGGCGCACGCGCACGTAGCTGCCCGGCAGCAGGTCGAGGTCCGGGTTGGGGAATTCACTGCGCAGGGTGATCTGGTTGGTGCTCGGGTCGACACTGATGTCGGAGAACAGCAGCTTGCCCGGCAGCGGGTAGGCACTGCCATCGTCCTGGATCAGCGTGGCACGGGCCTGGCCGTCGCCGGCCTGTTGCAGCTCCCCGGCGCGCAGTGCACGGCGCAGGGCGTTGAGTTCGCGGGTCGACTGGGTGACGTCGGCATGGATCGGGTCGAGCTGCTGGATGGTCGCCAGCGGCGTGGTCTCGTTCTGGCCGACCAGGGCACGGCCGATGCGCCCGGAAATCGGCGCGGTGACCGTGGCGTAACCCAGGTTCAGGCGGGCGCGCTCCAGCGCAGCCTTGGCTTCGGCAACGGCAGCGTCGGCCTGGAGGAAGGCGGCGCGGGCGTTGTCGTACTCCTGGCGGCTGACCGCCTTGTCGTCGACCAGCTGGCGGTAGCGCTGCTCTTGCAGGCGTGCCTGGTACAGGGTGGCTTCGGCCTTGGCCAGGATGGCGCGGGCGCTGTCGTGGTCGGCCTTGAACGGCGCCGGGTCGATGAGGAACAGCACATCGCCCTGTTTGACGTCGCTGCCTTCGCGATAGACGCGCTTGAGCACCACGCCCGCGACGCGCGCGCGTACTTCGGCAGTACGCGGGGCGAGAATGCGCCCACTCAGCTCGGTGCTGATGGCCAGGGGCTGCAATTGCAGGGTTTCTACCCGGACTTGCGGCGTGGGTTGTTGTTCGTCCTGCTCGGCCGAAGGATCGCAACCGGCCAGGGGCAGTGCAAGAAGCGCCACCAGCGCCAGGGGGCGCAGGTGTGGGGAGAGGGTGATAGGCATGCGGATCTTCCGATGATGACCCTGCATATCCTAAGGCAACCGTTCCTCGGATGGCTGTTAACACCTGTAGGACCTGTGTGAAAAAGTGTTAAGAGGAGTCCTGCCGGTTAGTAGGATTCTATATTCTGCGAGTACCTGTTCCGGCCTCATCGCGGATGAATCCGCTCCTACAAGCAAAATTCCATGCCCAACATTCTTTTGGTCGAAGACGACAGTGCGCTGTCCGAGCTGATCGCCAGCTACCTGCAACGCAACGATTTCCATGTCCGGGTGATAGCCCGTGGCGATCACGTGCTGGACGCGTTCCGGCAAGACCACCCCGACCTGGTGATTCTCGACCTGATGCTCCCCGGTATCGACGGCCTGCAACTGTGCCGCCTGCTGCGCCAGGAATCGCAGAGCCTGCCGATCCTGATGCTGACCGCCCGCGACGACAGCCACGACCAGGTGCTGGGCCTGGAGATGGGGGCCGACGATTACGTGACCAAACCTTGTGAGCCCCGGGTGCTGTTGGCCCGTGTACGCACCTTGCTGCGCCGCAGCAGCGTCAACGAGCCGCGCCTGGACAACCACCAGATCGTCATCGGTGGCCTGCGTATCGACCTCGCCGAGCGCCAGGTCAGCTGGCGTGGCGAAGAGGTGGAGCTGTCCAGCGGCGAATACAACCTGCTGGTGGTGCTGGCGCGCAATGCCGGTGTGGTACTCAGCCGCGACCGCATTCTCCAGCAACTGCGCGGCATCGAATTCAACGGTACCGACCGTTCGGTGGACGTGGCCATTTCCAAGCTGCGCCGCAAGTTCGACGACAATGCCGGCGAGGCCCGCAAGATCAAGACCGTGTGGGGCAAGGGTTACCTGTTCAGCCGTGTCGAGTGGGAGTGCTGACGCGCCATGCTGAAAATCCTGGTGCGCCTGTATCTGGTCATCATCGTCGCTTACGCCGGGGCATTGCTGTTGATCCCGGACGCCATCGTCGGCCTGTTCCATGACCGTTTCATGGCCTACAACCTGGACCAGGCCAAGGGTGTGCAGTCGCTCATCGTGCGCCAGTTCCAGCAGGCGCCGCAGGCGCAATGGCCGGCGGTGGAGCAGGACCTGGCCAAGGTCTTTGCGCCACTGGAGGTCAAGCTGCTGCGTAGCGAAGAGGCCGGCCTGAGCGCGCAAGAGAAAGCGCGTCTGGAGCACGGCCTGTATGCCGTGCGCATCGGTGACTGGGGCTATTACAGAACGGCACTGGCACCGTTGGATCAGGACTGGCTGGTCAGCCTGCATTCACCACCAGACCCACTGGACATCAACGTGTTGTCCTGGGGTGTGACGGTACTGATCGGCGCGGCCATGCTCGGCTGCCTGCTGCTCTGGGTGTGGCCGCACTGGCGCGACCTTGAGCGCCTGAAGGAAACCGCCCGGCGCCTGGGCCAAGGGCAGATGGCCGAGCGCACGCACATCTCGCCGCACTCGAACATCGGCGAACTGGCAGGGGTGTTCGACACCATGGCCAGTGACCTCGAACGCCACGTCAACCAGCAGCGCGAACTGCTCAACGCGGTGTCCCACGAGCTGCGCACGCCACTGACCCGGCTGGATTTCGGCCTGGTGCTGCTGTTCGACGAGGTGCCAGCCGCCAGCCGCAAGCGCCTGCTGGAGCTGGTCGGGCACGTGCGCGAGCTGGATGAACTGGTGCTCGAGCTGCTGTCGTACAGCCGCCTGTACAACGCCGACCAGGCCCGTGAGCGGGTCGAAGTGTCGTTGCTGGAGCTGGTTGACAGCGTGCTCGGCGGCTTTGCCGAAGAACTCGATACCCGCGCCATCCAGTGGGAGGTGCAGGCCGAGGGCAACCTGCCACGCTTCGTGCTGGACCCGCGGCTGACCGCTCGGGCGGTGCAGAACCTGGTGCGCAACGCCATGCGCTACTGCGATGAAAGCCTGTTGCTGCGCCTGCGACTGGAGGAGGACGGTGCTTGCCTGTTGACCGTGGAGGATGACGGCATCGGCATCCCGGCCGAGGAGCGTGAGCGGATCTTCCAGCCGTTCTACCGCCTGGACCGCAGCCGCGACCGCAATACCGGTGGCTTTGGCCTGGGCCTGGCGATCAGCCGCCGGGCAATCGAGGGGCAGGGCGGGACGCTGACCGTGGCGCAGTCGGCGCTGGGCGGGGCGCAGTTCAGGATTCGGCTGCCAGCTGGCTAGTCCATAGCACGAAGCGGTCCTTGCCGCTGTGCTTGGCCTCGTACAGCGCCTGGTCGGCATGTATCAGCGCCATGCTGAGCGTCTCACCGCTGTCCACCCTGGCCAGGCCGATACTGATGGTTACCGGTGGCACGCCAAGATCCTTGCGCACCCGCTCGCACAAGGCCGCCACGCATCGCTCGGCAGCCTGCTGATTCAGCCCGGCGAAGAAGATGGCGAACTCCTCGCCACCCAGCCGGGCGAATTCGTGCCCTTGCACCCCCGCCTTGATATGCACCGCCACGCGCTTGAGTACGGCGTCGCCCACGTCATGGCCGTAGCGGTCGTTTACCCGCTTGAAATTGTCGATGTCGATCATCGCCAGGTATTGCCCGGGCGTGCCCAGGCGGATCTGGCGTTCGGCATTGGTCATGAACGCCCGGCGGTTGGGGATCTCGGTCAGGGCGTCGAAGTAAGCCTGCTCCAGCAGTACCTTGGACAGGTAGAAATTGTGCAGCTTGGCCTGGCGCATCTGCAGGTAGCTGTAGATCACCAGCCCGCTGAGGAACACCGCGTAGCTCAGCAGCATGGCACCTTCGAGCTGATCGACATCGATGCGGGTGTGGTAGAAGGGGCTGAGCATGGCCCAGGTGATGGCCATGGCGCAGAAGAACGACCAGCGCCGTACCGGCAGCACCGAAACGGCATAGAGTACGGTCGACACGCCGAGCACCAGCCACACCGGGCGCAAGGGTTCGGGAATGCCTTCGATCACCAGGCGCATGCCCAGGGTGATGACGGCGATGAACAGCAGGTTGAGCACGTCGAAATGGTGGCTGCGACGGGTAAAGCGCAGTACCACGGTGATGCAGCCGAGCAGGCCCATGAACAGGTAGGACAGCCAGGTGAAGCCCTGGCTGCCAAGGAAGCTGACAATCAGGTCGAAGACCAGCCAGATGGCGATGCTGACGCAGAATATCAGCATGCAGAACGGGCGCATCGATTCGAATTCGTGCTGGCGGAATTCGGCGCGCAGGGCGGCGGGGGCGACCTGCTTGCGCACGTGCTCTTCGATGGTCTTGAACATCAGGGGCTCCTGGGAGTACTGCATCGCCCGTACTGGCCTCTTCGCGGGTTCACCCGCGAAGAGGCCGTTACAGACAGACTTCAATCCTGTGGCAGAACACTCCGGGCCCAAGGCCGGTAGCGCAGCGCAAACACCGCCTCGGCATGGCACCCACCGCTCATCTTCGGTTGCGCAGGTTCAGCCCGAAACGGCTGCCCTGGCCCGCTCACCTGGCGAAACGCCTCGCGCACCACCCCCACCCGACAGGGCAGCGCCTGTTCGTAACGCTGGCGCACCAGCGGCGGCAAGCGCCCGGTCCCGGCACCGTCCTGCCACCACACAGTCAAGCCCAACCCGGCCAATTGATCCAGCCAGGCGCCATTGACCCGTGGCGCCAGCTTGCCGGCGCTGAACGCGCTGATGTGCAGCGGCTTGTCCAGCCGCCGGTTGAAGGCTTGCAGTTGGCTGTACAACGCCTCGCGACGACTGCTGTCGCGAAAGTGCAGGTCGTCCAGTTCCATGGGCAGGTACCAGCCGGCAACGGGCAATTGCCAGTGCTGGCGAACCTGTTGGTACTGGCTCAGGGAGCGACCCAGTTGCGACTTCCAGTAAGTGTTCAGGCCGTCACCGTCGAGTTCCTCGATGCGCTGGTAGTAGGCCGGGTCCAGGTACAGCCCGAGCACCAGCTCCAGGCCTTGGGCATGGGCCTCGCGCAGGCTGTTGGCCAGCCAGCCCTGGGCACCGCCGAAGTCACTGTCGCCGTAGGCACTCCACTGTACGATCAGCGTCGTGCCACCTTGCGCCTTGGTGGCGCGCCACAGTTGCTGCCATTGCGACTGGGTCACCGCGGCGTCGCGGTTGAGTGGCTGGTAGAACAGGCGTTGGTCGGCCACGGCCGGCAGGCACAGAACGAGCATGCAGATTGCCAGGAACGTACGCATCAGAAGCTCATCTCCGCGCCAACCAGCACGCCATTGGCGCTTTTGTAGAGGTTGCCACCCAGCGACTGCTGGTACTCGGCGCGCACCTTCAGCGAGCCGCGGTAGGCGTTGTAGCGGTCGTCGTCGAACCACCATTGCCAGCGCACACCGACCCCGGCCCGAGTGTCCTGGCGCCAGTCGTTGCTTGGGTCCTGGCTGGAAAACTCGAAGAAGCCGTACGGCATGAGCGTTTGTGGCGAGTTGCCGGGCAGCTTCCAGGCATGGCCCTGCTGGTAGCGCGACAGCCAGGCGTGGTCGCCGGCGCGGGTCCACCAGGCGGCATCGAGGTAGAGGAAGCGCTCGTTCCAGTCGTCTTCGTCGACCCGCCAGTCGTTGCGCCAGTCGCCCTGGTCGAGGAACGAGGCGGTGGCGCGCAGCAGCAGGTCGTTGCTCGATTCGGCGTGCTGGCGCAAGTCGCCCCAGTTGCCGCCCACCTTGGAGGGGTTCAGCAACTGGCCCAGGCTCAGGCCGCTGTAGTGGTCATCGTCGATCTGCCGCTGGTGGTAGAGCTCGGCATACAGGTTCAGGTTGGCCTGGCCGAGCGGCTTGTAGCGCAGGCCGACGCCGGTGCCCATGCTTTGCGCATAGTCGGTGCGGCTCTGGCCGCCGAACAGCACCCGGCCATAGACCGACAAGGTGCTGCCGTTGCGGCTGGGTTCCTCGCCCAGGGCGTGGTCCCACATGGCCAGCTGCACGTTCTGTGATTGGGCGCGACGTGAGGTGCCGCTGCGCTCGCCGTTATCGAGGAACTTGTCGTTGGTCGAGGTGCCTGCCGGCGACCAGGTGCTGGCCAGGGTGATGGTGTCGCGCCGCGAGAGGGTTTCGTGGGCGCGGCGCTGGCGGTACTTGCGGGCTTCGAGGCTGCCGTATTCGTCGTCGCCATCGACCAGGTTCTCTTCCACATCGATCACTCGGCGCAGTTCGCGGCGGGCCGCTGCGCTGTTCTCGGCTTCGTCGTAGCGCAGGGCGAGGGTCTCGCCCAGGCGATAGTCCTCGGGGAAGTCGTGGGTGGCGCGTTCCAGATAAGGGATGGACTGCTGTCGCAGGGCCTTGTCCTGCGAGCCGGCCAGGCGCATGCCGTAGTCGGCACGATAGCGCGGCTGGTTGGGCTCAAGGCGCACGGCTTCGGCCAGCCACGCGGTGCTCTGCGCACTGTCGCCGGCCAGTTGCGCCGTGCTGGCGGCGGCATAGTAGTGGTCGGCACGCGGGTTGTGCGCCAGGGCCTGGCGCTGGAAACCCAGTGCCGCGTGCAGGTCGCCCTGAGCTTGGGCGATGGCGGCACCCAGTGCCCAGTCATCGGCGCTGTTGTGAGCGGCGGCGTCCCAGTAGCGGCGGGCGGCGTCGGCATCGCCCGCATTCAAGGCGCCACGGGCAGCGGTCAGGCGGGCGTTGTCGTTCCAGGCGCTGGCCGGCAGGTTGCGCCAGATCGGCATGGCCGCTTCGGAATCGCCGGCCGCTTCCAGGGCGTAGGCCAGGGGCAGGCGGTTGCCACTGTCGCCCAGACGTTCGGCGGCCTGGTAATAGACCACCGCTTCACCGTGTTGATCGGGCATGGCGCAGCGGCCCAGGGCCCGGTACTGGCCGGCTTCGCTCGGGTTTGCCGGGATGGCCCGGCGCACCGTGGCACATTGGCCGTTTTCAGCCAGGCGGCCGAGCAGCTGGGCGCGGGTATCGGCGTCGACCCTGGGGATCAGCCCGAGCATGCGCTGGCTGTTCAGTGGGCCATCGTTGCGCGCATAGATATTGCCCAGGCGCTGCAGCAGGGAAGGTGTCAGTCGCCCCTGGCGACGGTCATAAGCCTGCTCCAGCAGGTTGCGGGCGCGCTCGCTCTGGCCTTGATGCAGCAACAGGTAGGTTGCTTGCTCAAGCGCGGCCAGGTCACCGTTCTGACGGTAGCGTTTTTCCCACTCGGTGGCTGTGCGGGGTTGCGGCGGCTGCACCGGGTCGCCATACAGGCGCTGCTTGAGCACTGCATAAGCGCGCGGGTCTGCGCTGGCCGGGCAGTCCTTGAACTGTTCGCGGGCAACGTCCGGGTCACGGCGTGACAACCAGTCGACGGTCTCCAGGCAAGGGCGCTGCAGCTCGTTGCTCAGCTGCCGTACCAGTGGCGCGTCATCCCCTTCACGGGCCAGCTCCCACAACTGCTGGCGTTGCTCAGGTTGCTGCAACTGCTCGTTGGGCAATTTTTCCAACCAGCGCTGCGCCAGTTGGTTGTGGCCGACGGCGATGGCCCGATTGGCCATGGCAAGGCGCGTCTGGTTGGCGACTTCGGGAGAGGGGGCGCTTTGCAGCAGCTTTTCCAGGCCCTTTTCATCGACCTGCTGGACATAGGCGTTGGCCAGGCGCTGCCAGTCTTCGGGCGGCAATTGGCCCTTGTCGGCCAGAGGCTGCAGTTGCTCGATGGTTTCCTTCCAGTTACGCAACTGTTCGGCGAAGTTGGCCCGGGCCAGGCGCAGCACCTGGCCATCGTCGCGTGGCGGCAGCTGGTTGAGCCACTCCAGGGCTTTGCCGGCACCGCCGAACTTGGCCAGGCTCAGGCTGTAGGCCTGCCACAGGCGTACCCGCTGGGTGCCATCGGCGTTGGCCAGCCAGCCTTCCACCTGGCTGGCCGCAGGCGGGTCCTGCTCGATCCAGGTCAGGCGCAGCTCGAGCAGGGCGTTGGCGTATTCGGGGCCGTCGCCGACCTGCTCGGCCATGGCTTCGGCTTCCTTGTAGCGGCGCTGGTGTGCCAGGGCTTCGACCAGCAGCGTACGGGCTTCGTCGTTGTTCGGCACGCGGCTCAGTACATGGCGGGTCAGGCGTTCGACTTCGGCCCAGTTGTCCTTCTTCGCCTCGCGGTAGCTGCGTTCCATGAAGGGGTAACTGGTGAAGCGTTGGAATTCGCTCATGGGGGCTGCCTGGCTCGCCAGCGCAGTGGAACACAGCAACAGCCCGGACAGGGTGAGGGAAAGGCGCGGCTTCATGCCACCTCCCGGGTCAGGTCAAAGGCAGCCTGCTGTTCGCTGGCTTGTTCGGCGAGGGCCTGTTGCAGCACCTCTTCGGTGATGATGCCGCGGGCGATCAGGTGTTCGCCGAGGCTTTGCTGCTCGGGGTTGAAATCGATCAGTGCCTGGTTGAACAGGGTGACCGGGACCATGCCGCGTACCTGCAGGAGGGCGCCAAGCATCACCTGGTGATGGCTGACCTGCTCGATCAGATCGGCGTCATCCTGGTGCCGCTCCAGCACGCTGAGCATCTGCTGGGTTTCAGGCATTTGCCAGGGGCTTGGGTAGTGATAGCGCAGGCCCAGGGTGACTCGGCCCTGGGGCGCCAGGCGGCAACTGACCGGGCGCTTGAGCTGGCGGCTGATGACCCCCAGCGACACCTGGCTGACCGGGCTTTCGCTGGCCAGCACCAGAGTATTGCCGTCTTCGGCGACCGGCAGCACGCCGTAGTGCGTGGCCAGCCGGCGCGGCAGTTGGGCGATCAGTTGTGGGGCGAGCTTGAACGGGTTGAGCGGTGCCCAGGGCAGGTCGAGCTGCTCGGCCAGGGTTTGCACCAGTTGCTCACTGTTCAGCCAGCCGCGCAGCAGCAGTTCGCGGCCCAGGCGCCGGCGCACCGGGCTGGTGATCGCCTGCTCCAGCTGTTGTTCGGTGATGAAGCCCTTTTCCACCAGGCGATGGCCCAGCGGCGTGCGCGCCGGCGAGGCAAGGGCAGGGAACTCGTGGGTGGTCTTGTCCCACGCCACCCGCCGCGAATCGCCCATCTCCATGACCTGGCGCAGGGCGCGCAGGTTGGCGAAGAAATTGACGAAGTTGCTCCACATCATCCGTGGCGCCGACAGCAGGCCTTCGAAGATGCCGTAATAGCGGGTGACGAACCAGCCGCGCTGGAACAGGCGGTTGATCAGCATCAGACCATTGAGCCAGAGCAGGGTGGTAAGCAACTGGCTGTCGCTGAGGATCGACATGAAGCGCCAGGAATCGGGGGCGATCACGGTTACCAGCCACATGGCCAGCAGCACCAGCAGCAACAGGTTGACCAGGAAGCTCAGCAGGTAGGCGAACAGGCCGCGGCGGTCGCGCCAGAGGAAGTAGTTGAGCGCGCCGGTGCGGCTCCAGCCGAGGTTGCTGGTGCCCTGGAAGACGATGCCGACGATCCACCGCGACTTCTGCCGGATGGCATGCTGCCAGTCGCGCGGGAAGTGCTCGCGCACACAGATCACCTGGGAGAATTCGCGGCTCATGCCCGGCCGCCACTCGTGCTTGAGGGCCAGCGCCGGGTCGGTGATGGAGTAGCGGGCGAAAATGCACTTCATGCCTTTTTGCTTCAGGCGAAAGCCGATGTCGTAGTCTTCGGTCAGGCTCTGCACGTCGAAGGCGATGCCATCGCCGTCTTCGAGCAGGGCGCTGATGGCGCGGCGGCTGAAGCAGGTGCCGACGCCAGCACTGGGCACCTGGCCGGTCAGTGCCCGGCGGTGAAACCCTTCCATTCCGGCGCGTAGGGGTACACCGGGATCTGGATCATGTCCTTGTTCGGCAACAGGTAGTTGAACAGGCGCAATTCCATGGGCGAGATCACGTCTTCGGCATCATGCAGGATGAAACCGGCGAACTCGATACGGGCATCGTCCTGGAAGCGCAGGATGGCGTCGATGATGTTGTTCAGGCAGTCGGCCTTGCTGGTGGGGCCGGGGCGGGCACAGACCACCTTGTGCACGTTCGGGTAATGCAGGCACACGGCGTCGACGTCGGCCTGGGTCTGCGGGTCGTTGGGGTAGGTGCCGACGAAGATCTGGTAGTTCTCGTAGTCGATGGTCGAGGCCGCCAGGCGTGCCATTTCGCCGACCACGCCCACTTCGTTCCAGGCCGGGACCATGATTGCCAGGGGTTTTTCCGCTACTTCGAACAGGCGTTTCTCGTCGGCCTTTTCGTACTTGTCGTAGATGCGGAAACGGCGGATCAGCTTGCGGCCCCAGTAGCAAAGGTCAATGAACAGGTCGTCGAGGCCGAGCAGGAACATCAGAGAGGCGAGGATGATCGCCAGAACCTTGAGGCCGAACAGCACATAGGTGAGGAAGTCGATGAAAACCAGGCTCATGCGTCGTCTCGCTGGGTAGCCGTTTCCGCGAACCAGCGCGTGAGGCGCTCGGCGATGCGCTCGCTGGCGTGGCCGTCGCCAAACGGGGTATAGACCCGCGCCATGCGCGCGTAGGCCGCCGGGTCGTCGAGCAGCCGGGCGGTTTCTTCGACGATGCGTTCAGTCACGGTGCCCACCAGCTTGACCGTGCCGCCCTTGAGCACGGCGGGGCGCTCGGTGACCTTGCGCAGCACAAGCACAGGCTTGCCGAGTGCCGGCGCTTCTTCCTGGACGCCACCGGAGTCGGTAAGGATGACCTGGGCGCGGTTCATCAGCCAGACGAAGTGCTGGTAGTCCTGGGGGGCGATCAGGTGGATGTTGTTGCGATCCGACAGTACGCCATACACGGCCTTCTGCACCTGCGGGTTGAGGTGCACCGGGTAGACGAACTGCACGTCGGGGTAGCGCTCGGCCAGCTGCGCGAGTGCCAGGCAGATACGTTCGAAACCGGGGCCGAAGTTCTCCCGACGATGGCCGGTGATCAACACCATGCGCTGCTCCGGCCGCAGCTTGCTCAGGGGCGAGTCGGCGCTTGGCTGCCATTGCCGTTCGGCGAGGTGGTCGCGCATCCACAACAGGGCGTCGATGACGGTGTTGCCGGTGACTTCGATGTGCTCTGGCGGCACGCCTTCGCGGATCAGGTTGGCGTCCGAGTCGCGGGTCGGGGTGAAGTGCAGGTCAGCGAGTACCCCGGTCAGGCGCCGGTTGGCTTCCTCGGGCCAGGGCTGTTGCAAGTTGCCGGTGCGCAGGCCGGCTTCGACATGGCCGATGGGAATGTGCCGCTGGAAGGCCGCGAGGCTGGCGATGAAGCTGGTGGTGGTGTCGCCGTGGACCAGCACGATGTCCGGCCTGACCTGGTCATAGGCCTGGTCGAGCTTGTCCAGCAGGTCGCGAGACAGGCCATTGAGCGTCTGGTTCTGGGTCATCACCTTGAGGTCCTGATCGACGCTCAGGCCAAAGGCGGTGAGCACCTGCTCGAGCATCTCGCGGTGCTGGCCGGTGGAGCAGATATGCAGGTTGACCTCGGGCCAGGTGCGCAGCACCCGGGCCAGCGGTGCCATCTTGATCGCTTCGGGGCGGGTGCCGAATACCATCATGACGCTATACGCCATCGTCTTGTTCCTCGTTCATTTCCCTGGACGAAGGGGTGGGACATGTCGCCGCTTGCCAGTGATAGATACAAGCAGTCGCATGCAGGGTTGTCCAATGCGTAATCGGGGGAAGCCGTGTCGAGCAAGGAGAGGCCGGACGCCAGGGGAAGGGGTTTGCGGAAACGATAAAGCTTAATAATTCTTGATTGAACGGTCAGTCAATAAAGTATTTCAGGCTTTTTCTTGCTGGCTTGATCTTGTAATTTTGTAGGTCGTTTCTTCAGGGAGCTGAACATGCAAGGCAAGGCACGCAAGATCGTCCAGGCCATTCTCTACGAAGCCATTGCCGTGGCGTGCGTAGCGCCGGCGCTGGAGCTGGCGTTCGGCGCCGGCATGGCGCAGTCGACGGTGCTCTCGGTACTGATGTCGGGTATCGCCATGAGCTGGAACATGGCCTACAACTGGGCCTTCGAGCGCTGGGAGGCACGCCAGCGCAAGCGCGAGCGCACGCTGCTGCGCCGGGGGCTGCACGCGCTGGGCTTCGAGGGCGGGCTGGTGCTGATCCTGCTGCCACTGGTGGCGTACTGGCTGGATGTCAGCCTGTGGGCGGCGTTCCTCACCAACCTGGCCCTGTTCGTGTTCTTCTTCGTCTATGCCTTCGTGTTCCAGTGGGGCTTCGACAAGGTGTTCGACGTGCCGCTTTCGGCACAGCCAGCAAAGTGTTGACTTGGCCAGGGCGGGCGGGATAACGTCCTACCCCATGAAAACCTTCCCGCACGTGAACGCCATTATTATTACCGCCATTATCAGCTTGGCGGGCTAGCGCGTACGTGCACCGAACCCGCCCTGGAGGCGGGTTTCTTCTCTCTGACTCCTGGGCAACGTGAAAAAAGCCAAGGAGTTGCAATCGATGACCAGCCTCAATGTCAGCCCTCGTACCCCGTCCACCCCGCAGCAACTGCTGTCGGAACAGGTGCGCCGCATTCTGTCCGCGCCGGTGTATGACCTGGCCATCGAGACGCCCTTGCAAGCCGCCCCCGCGCTGTCTGCCAGCCTCGGCAACCAGGTGTTGCTCAAGCGTGAGGACTTGCAGCCGACCTTCTCGTTCAAGATCCGCGGTGCCTATACCCGGCTGTCGCGCCTGACCACGGCCCAGCGCGAACGTGGCGTGATCACCGCCTCGGCAGGCAATCATGCCCAAGGTGTGGCCCTGGCTGCGGCGCACCTGGGCATGAAGGCGACCATCGTCATGCCCACCACCACGCCATCGCTCAAGGTCGAGGGGGTGCGCTCGCGGGGTGGCCATGTGGTGCTGCACGGCGAGAGCTTCCCCCATGCCCTGGCCCACGCGCTGAAACTGGCCGACAGCGACGGGGCGACCTTCGTGCCGCCGTTCGACGACCCGGACGTGATCGCCGGCCAAGGCACCGTGGGCATGGAGATCCTGCGCCAGCAGCCGGGTGCGCTGGACGCGATCTTCGTGCCGGTTGGCGGCGGCGGGCTGATCGCGGGCATTGCTGCCTACGTCAAGTACCTGCGCCCCGAGGTCAAGGTGATCGGTGTCGAACCGGAAGACTCCAACTGCCTGCAAGCTGCCATGGCGGCAGGCGAGCGGGTGATCCTGCCGCAGGTCGGCACCTTCGCCGATGGCGTGGCGGTGGCGCAGATCGGCGCCCACTGCTTCGAGCTGTGCCGGCATTTTGTCGACCACGTGGTGACCGTCAGCAGCGATGAGCTGTGCGCCGCGATCAAGGACATCTACGACGATACCCGCTCGATCACCGAGCCCTCGGGTGCCCTGGCCGTGGCCGGGATCAAGAAGTACGTGGCCCGCGAGCGCGTGCAGGGTCAGACCCTGGTGGCCATCGACTCCGGCGCCAATGTCAACTTCGACCGCCTGCGCCACGTGGCCGAGCGGGCCGAGTTGGGCGAGCAGCGTGAGGCCATCATTGCCGTGACCATCCCTGAGCAGCCGGGCAGCTTCCGGGCGTTCTGCCAGGCCCTGGGCAAGCGGCAGATCACCGAGTTCAACTACCGCTACTACCCCGGCAAGGAGGCACGGTTGTTCGTCGGCGTGCAGACCCACCCCGTGCACGACCCGCGCGAGCAGCTGCTGGCCAGCTTGCGCGGGCAGGGCTACAGCGTGCTCGACCTGACCGACAACGAGCTGGCCAAGCTGCACGTGCGCCACACCGTGGGTGGGCATGCTGCGCCGGGGGCGGATGAGCGGGTGCTGCGCTTCGAATTCCCCGAGCGGCCAGGCGCGCTGCTGGGTTTCCTGGAACGGCTGGGCAAGCGCTGGAACATCAGCCTGTTCCACTACCGCAACCACGGCGCGGCCGAAGCGCGGGTGTTCGCCGCGCTGGAAGTGCCGGCCGATGAGCAACCCGGCATGCCCCAGGCACTGGACGAGATGGGCTACCGCTACTGGGACGAAACCGCTAATCCGGCGTACCAGTTGTTCCTTGGCTAATGTTGCGCTGGATCAATATCCGCTGCATTGAACCGGCGGATTCTCACGGGTAGACAGACCCACCAGGAGGATCCGGTCATGAGCAGCACCTTTTTCATCCCGCCCGTCAACATCATGGGCATCGACTGCCTCGACGAGGCCATGGCCGCGATTGCCGGTTATGGCTTGCGCAAGGCGCTGATCGTTACCGACCAGGGCCTGGCCAAGGCCGGCGTCGCTGCACGAATAGGGCGCCTGCTGGCCTTGCGGGATATCGACTCGGTGGTGTTCGACGGCGCCAAGCCCAACCCCAGCATCGCCAACGTCGAGGCGGGCCTTGCCGTGTTGCAGCGTGAACGCTGCGACTGCGTGGTGTCGCTGGGGGGGGGCTCGCCCCATGACTGCGCCAAGGGCATAGCCCTGTGCGCCACCAACGGCGGGCATATCAGCGACTACGAGGGCGTCGACCGCTCACGCAAGCCGCAGCTGCCGCTGATCGCCATCAACACCACGGCCGGCACGGCCAGTGAGATGACCCGTTTCTGCATCATCACCGACGAGCGCCGCCACGTGAAAATGGCCATCGTCGACCGTAACGTCACGCCGATCCTGTCGGTCAACGACCCGGCGTTGATGGTTGCCATGCCCAAGGGGCTGACTGCGGCCACCGGCATGGATGCGTTGACCCATGCCATCGAGGCCTATGTGTCGACGGCGGCTACGCCGATCACCGACGCCTGTGCCCTCAAGGCCATCAGCCTGATCAGCGAGAACCTGCGCCAGGCGGTCAACGATGGCAACGACCTGCAGGCGCGGGAGAACATGGCTTATGCGCAGTTCCTCGCCGGCATGGCGTTCAACAATGCCTCGCTGGGCTATGTGCATGCCATGGCGCACCAGCTGGGCGGTTACTACGACTTGCCCCACGGTGTGTGCAATGCCGTGCTGTTGCCGCATGTGCAGCGTTTCAATGCCAAGGTCAGTGCTGCGCGCCTGCGTGATGTGGCCAAGGCCATGGGCATCAAGGTGTGTGGGCTGGATGCGGAGCAGGGCGCGGGGGCGGCGATTTCCGCCATCGAGCACCTGGCGGCGGCTGTGGGCATTCCGGCGGGGCTGGCGGAGCTGGGGGCCAAGCTTGAAGACATCGGCATTCTGGCGCAGAACGCCTTGAAGGATGCCTGTGGCCTGACCAACCCGCGGTCGGCCAGCCAGGATGAGATCGAGGGGATATTCCGGGCTGCGTTCTGATAGTCGAGGATGTGTGGCTGCACCGGCCTCTTCGCGGCTAAAGCCGCTCCCACTGGGATCGCACCAGCTTTAAGCAATTGAGCAAGACCGCTGCTCCCACAGGGAATGCGCCAGTTTCAGATTCGGCGCGGTCCCTGTGGCAGCGGCTTTAGCCGCGAAGCAGGCGATGCGGTGCTCAGCGCTCGCGCATGAAGAACCCGGCCACATACTTGCGGAAGGTCTCCAGGCTCTTGAAGTCGGCATAGCGCTTGAAGTTCTCGGCATCGGGCTCCGGCCCGATCGGCTGCTCCAGCAACGATACCGACAGCACCCGGTCCTGATCCGAGGTCAGCACCAGCTCATCCATCACCTGCCCGCCGATCACCGGCCGGCGCATCTGCACCTTCACCCCTTTGCTGGCCATCCAGTCGATCAGCGACACCAGCGCCTTGAGCGGCTCGCGCTCTTCGTCGCGGTACACCGGGAACAGGTGCGCGCGCGACAGCACCGGCACACTGGCCACATGGATCAGTTCATAGAAGTGACTGCCTGCCGTGGTCGGTGAGTACAGGGCCAGGGCCAGCAACGGGCCAGACGCGCGGTTGCCAGCCCAATACAAATGGTGGCCCTGGAAGTCGAAACCGTCCTCACTGCGGTTGTTGAACAACTTGCGCCCTTTGATCTGGTCGACGCAGTCCAGCAGCAGGCCATGGCGCCGATGATTGCCGAACACTGTGGCTTCGCGCAGGCGGGACTTGAGCATCATCATGTGCTTCATGTCCAGGCGGGTTTCCAGGTAGTTGCTGGCCGGGACCCGTTCGAGCAGCGGGTAGCGGCTGGCGACACTGCGAAGCTCGGCGAACTGGCCGGTGAGGTCCTTCTTCAGGTGGGTGGCGTAGAGGTTGAGGCCGCTGGTCTCGATCCAGGTCAGCAGCAGCGACAACAGGCGCTGCTGTTCGCGGCGCTCGTTGCCGTCAACCGCGCCAGTATCGGTGTCGCTGGCTTTACGGTAATCACCGATCAGGCGCAGCGGGGTGTCAGGGGCCAGCCAGGCGGCAGGCACCGCTGGCTGGTCTTCACGCTCGCTGGCTTCGCGCTCGTCCTTGGTGAACGGGCAGCCGGGCGCATGCTCGGCAGTGCCCGGGTTGTTTTTCAGAAACAGCGTGCCGGTGCTGCCATTGAGGGTGACATTGAGCACCGGCAAGGCGTCCTTGCGGCAATCGCAGGCCAGCCACTGGTTGGCGCTGCGCACCTTCATCAGCAGCTGGTTGGCCTGCAGCAGGCGTGGCCCGGCGAGGTTGCCGGTGACGAAACCGACCAGCAGTTCTTCTTCGGCCGGGATCAGGCTGCGCACCTGCGCGGCGGTTTTGTCGATGATTCGCATGAAGCAGCTCCAAGCTACGAGCCACAAGCTTCAGGCAAATGCGCCGCGCTTTCAACTCGTCGCTCAGCTGCCGCTGAATATCTTGGCGGCGCGGGCGCGGATTTCGTCGGGGGTCAGGTCTTCCTTGTGGGTGGAGACGAACCAGATGTTGCCGAACGGGTCTTTCAGGGTGCCGCTGCGGTCGCCGTAGAACTGGTCCGTCACCGGGTGCAACGAGGTGCCGCCGGCCGCCAGGGCCTGGGCATAAACCTTGTCGCAGTCCTCGACGTACAGGTGCAGGCCGACGCCGGCACCGGTGAGTTTCTGGCTGGCGGTCAGGCCGCCCTCGCGGTCGCAAGGGTCGCCGAGCATCAGCGAGGAGTCACCGATGCGCAGTTCGGCATGGCCGACGGTGCCGCCCGGGCCTTCCAGGCGGAACATTTCGGTGGCGCCAAAGGCCAGTTTGTAGAACTCGATGGCCTTGGCGGCGTTGTTGATGGCCAGGTACGGGGTGATGCTGTGCTGGCCTTCGGGGATCGGTTTGGCTGCCATGTGCGACGCTCCTTTGCAAGGGGCGCCGATGGGCGCCCTGATGCAATAGAGTCGTCTGCGCACGGGGAAAATCGACAACCCGGCTAGATCGATTTTCTATAAGCGCGGCGGTCAGAAGATGTAGTCGGTGGTCAGGAAGCTCGACTGGCGGTTACGGATGATCTCGCTGATCAGCGCCTTGTTGGCTTCCTGGAAGCGGGTCGCGACCAGGGTGCGAATGGAGAACACGCGCAAGGCATCGTGCACCGACAGGGTACCTTCGGCGCTGTTCTTGCGGCCGTTGAACGGGTAGGTGTCCGGGCCGCGCTGGCACTGGGCGTTGAGGTTGATGCGGCCGACCTGGTTGGCGAAGATGTCGACCAGGTGGCCGACAGTGGCCGGGTCGTTGCCGAACAGGCTCAGCTGCTGGCCGTAGTCGGAGTCGAGCACGTAGTCGATCACGGTCTGCAGGTCGCGATAAGGCACCACCGGTACCAGCGGGCCGAACTGCTCCTCGTGGTAGACGCGCATGTCGCGGTTAACCGGGTAGAGCAGGGCGGGGTAGAAGAACGAGCCGCGGCTCTGCCCGCCACCGTCGTTGAGAACTTGCGCACCCTTGGCTTTGGCGTCGGCTACCAACTGGTCGAGGTAGTCGACCTTGCCCGGCTCCGGCAGTGGCGTCAGCGCGACGCCCGGCTCCCAGGGCATGCCGGGTTTGAGCGCGGCGAGCTTGCGCTGGAACTTGTCGAGGAAGGGTTCGACCACATCCTCGTGCACGAACAGGATCTTCAGCGCCGTGCAGCGTTGGCCATTGAACGACAGGGCGCCGGTCACGGCTTCTTCCACGGCATTGTCCAGGTCCACCTGGGGCAGGACGATGCCCGGGTTCTTCGCATCCAGGCCCAGGGCCGCACGCAGCCGGTGCGGGCGAGGGTGCAGTTTCTTGAGGTCGCTGGCGGCTTTGTGGGTGCCGATGAAGGCGAATACATCGACCTTGCCACTGGCCATCAGCGCGCTGACCGTTTCGCGGCCACGGCCATAGATGACATTGATCACGCCCGGTGGGAAGCTGTCGCGGAACGCTTCGAGCAGCGGGCGAATCAGCAGGACGCCGAACTTGGCCGGCTTGAACACCACGGTATTGCCCATGATCAGGGCCGGGATCAGCGTGGTGAAGGTTTCATTGAGCGGGTAGTTGTAGGGGCCCATGCACAGCGCCACGCCCAACGGTGCACGGCGGATCTGGCCAAGGGTGCCTTGTTCCAGTTCGAAGCGACTGGAGCGGCGGTCGAGGTCCTTGAGGGCGTTGATGGTGTCGACGATGTAGTCGCAGGTACGGTCGAATTCCTTTTCCGAGTCCTTGAGGTTCTTGCCGATTTCCCACATCAGCAGCTTGACCACGGCGGTGCGCTGCTCACGCATGCGCGCGAGGAAGGTTTCCACGTGCTGGATACGTTCGGCCACGCGCATGTTCGGCCAGGCGCCACGGCCTTTGTCGTAGGCGTTCACTGCCGCGTCCAGGGCGGTGAGGGCGGTGTCGGCATCCAGCAAGGGCGCGCTGCCGAGCACGACCTGGCGCTCGCCATCCGCTTCCTTCAGCCAGACCGGGCTGCGGACCGTGGCCAGTGGCCCGTCCCAGCGCCGGAGTTCACCGTTCACCAGATAGTCGCGTTGTTCCAGTGGTGCTTCCAGGCGCCAGTTTTCAGGAATGTCTTCGGCGGTCGGAAACAGCGAATCGAGCAGATGTTCCATGGGTACTGCACCTCACGTGTCTGGACGGGTGAAACGCTTCAGCTTCGAGCATGCACCCTGGGCAAGAAAAACACCAGTCTGGCTCAATTTCGCCGGCACCGCGCCGATACAGGGGCAATCGCTCCCGCCTGCAGGCTTATGACCCCGTCCAATTCCCCGATGACCTACGAACAGAAACAGACCACCGGCACGCTGCGACGGGCCCTCTGCCGCTTGTTGCCGGTGGGCGTTTCCCTGGCCGGTATCGGCGTGTCCATGGCCCTTGGGCACGTGGATATCCAGCGCCAGCAAAACCACCAGGTCGCAAGCCTGTTCTACTCGCCGTTGTTCTGGTTCGCCTTGACCTGCAGCGGCCTGCTCAGCCTGTTCATCGCGCAGATCAACCGCAAGCAGCGCCAGTTGCGACAGCGTAACCGCGAGCTGCAGCGCTCCCAGGCGCAGCTGGAGCGCCTGGCGCATTACGACACCATCACCGGTTTGCCCAACCGGGTGCTGTTCCAGCAACAGCTCGCCGAGGCCACTGCCGAAGGCCATGGGCTGGCCGTGCTGCTACTGGATATCGACGGGTTCAAGCAGGTCAACGACAGCCTGGGTCACGCCATGGGAGACCTGCTGCTGCAGCAGGCGACTGCGCGCTTCTTGCAGGAACTCGACAGCAGCGACCGGGTATGCCGGCTGGGCGGTGACGAATTCGTGTTCATGCTGCAGGGCACCCAGGGACAGGTCAGCCACCAGTTGCGTGAGTTGCTGCGCTGCCTGCAGCGGCCGTTCGACCTCAATGGCAACGCCGCGCTGGTGACCGGCAGCATCGGCCTGGCCTGGTGCCCGCAACATGGCGAGGACGTCGGCAGCCTGCTGCGCCATGCCGACACGGCCATGTATGCGGCCAAGGAGGGTGGGCGCAACGCCTGGCGCCCCTATCACCCGGACATGACCGCGCGGCTGCACCAGCGCCTGGAACTGGAGCGCAACTTGCGCCGGGCCTTGCAGGAAAACGAGTTCGAACTGTGGTACCAGCCGAAGGTCGACCTGTTCAGCGGCCAGCTGGAAGGTGTCGAAGCCTTGCTGCGTTGGCGTGATCCGGACCATGGGCTGGTTCCGCCCGGCGAGTTCATCCCGCTGGCCGAACGTACCGGCCTGATCATTCCCTTGGGCGAGCGGGTACTCGATCTTGCCTGTGCGCAGATGGCCGCCTGGCGCGCCGCCGATTGCCTGCCGGGCCCGCTCGCGATCAACGTGGCGGCGCTGCAGATCGAGCGCAGCGACTATGTGTCAAGCCTGGCCATTGCCCTGGAACGTCATGGGCTGGCACCTAACCTGCTGGAAGTGGAAATCACCGAGAGCCTGCTGATGGAAAGCCAGCAACAGGCCTGTGCGGCGCTGGCCCAGTTGCAGGCGATGGGCGTGGCCACGGCGGTGGACGACTTCGGTACCGGTTATTCGTCGCTGGCCTACTTGCGCGCCTTACCCATCGACCACCTGAAGATCGACCGGGCGTTCATCAAGGACTTGCCGGATGACGATGATGCGGTGGCCATTGCCCGGGCGATCATCGACCTGGGGCATGCGCTGGGCTATCGCATCACTGCCGAGGGGATCGAGACCCAGCAGCAGTATGACTTCCTGCGCAATGCCGGGTGCGACCAGGGCCAGGGCTACCTGCTGGGGCGGCCGATGCCGGCCGCCGAGTTGCAGAAGTGGATCGCGCACAATCCGCTCAGGGCGCGTTTGCCACGTTGATGACAGCGTACTTAGAGTGCGATATCGAACAGCTCTTGGGCGGGCCGCGCAAAGGCGTGCTGGCGCAGTTGCGGGTTGTGATCGATCACCGCCAGGCGGCGCCAGAATTCAGCGCGGGCACGCCTGGGCCTTGAAATGAAGGGTTCGAGGTCCAGCAGCGATCTCAGGTCCCGGCGGTATTGCAGCGGCAGGCGTTGCCATAGCGCCTCTTCATGGGCACCCGCGCCTCTGAAGAACTCATCGTAATCACTTTCATCCACCAGCAGGTCCACCTGATGCGCGGCGTTGTAGGCTTCGACTTCCTCGAGCATGCGTGAGCTGAGCCATTGGCTTTCAAGGCGCATCGCCTGGGCGACCGGCTGCGATACTCGAAAGTTGGTCGGTAGCTGCTGCAACTGGTTGCCGGCCAGGTCGAGCGTCACCGGCGTGATGGTGATGCTCTCCAGCCCTCGGGGCAACTCGGTCAGCGCGCAATTGTCGAGGAACAGCGTGAACAGGCGTGGCATGCGGCTCAGGTCGGGGGCGCGCAGCAAAGGGTTGCCCCCCATGTCCAGCACGCCCAGGTTGGTGAACTGGTCGAACATCTGTTGGGCGCTGTCGTCCCAGGTGATGCGGTTGTTGTCCAGGTCCAGCCACGCCAGCGCCTGGGGATTGGCCAGGCGCGGCAAGCGGGCGAAGCGGCAATGGCTCAGCAGCAGGCGCTTGAGCCTGGGGAAGCGTTCGTAGAACTCGGCGGGCAACAGGCTCAGGTTGCGGTTACCTTGGAGCGACACATGCTCGATGTGGGTGAAATCGTCCGGCAGGGCGAGGCTCGCCAGATCGCGGTCCTCCAGGTCAAGGCGCGCGAGGTCCAGGCTGTAGACCATTGCGTCCTCGCCCAGCCGTAACCTGGAGATCCGTCGCCAGGCATTGATGATCGGGGTAACGGCCTGCTGTCGCCGATGGGGGTAATGCGGGTCGGGGCGTGCCCACTCGCCAAGGTCGCGGCGCAGGGCTTCCAGGCGTCGCTCGAGGTTGCGCATTTCTGCTGCCGGCGAACGCCCTTGCTGTTGCCAGTCGTCCATTGCGCTCAGGAACTCCTCATCGGTCGAGGCGGGGTACAGACGGCGGTAGCGGCTGGCCAATGGCACTTGCAGATAGGGACCGCTGGGTAGTGTGCGACGGCCGCCTCGCAAGCCTGTCCGAGCGCTCTGGCGCCGGGCGCCAGCGCCCCAGAGGCGCTGCAGCAACTCGGTGCGGCGGGGTTCGGTCCAGGCCACTACGCGCTGGCGCAAGGTGTTGCCATCGGTGGTCGAAATACCCAGAGCTTTGCGCCAGGCGCCTGGTAGTGCTTGTTCGACTGCTCGGCACAGGTCCTGGTCCTGGGGCGCCGGTGCAGGTCGTTCGCCCAGATCGGCCTCGTAACCTCTGGCTGACTTGATCACTCGGCAGACCGTGCCTGCCAGATTGCTTCCGCTGCTGTCGAGCAGCGGGCCTTGCGGGCTGCCTGCGCGCAGTTCGAGGCGCAGGTCAGCAGGCCATTCCGGCATGTCATCGAGGCAGCTCAGCAACAGCCGTTCACTGTCGGTGGTGCCTTGCTGGTGCACCAGCAGCCCCTCCAGCGCGCGAACCAGTGGCCATTCGCGGTGTCGCTGCAAAAGCGGTTCTGCTTCGTTCTGGATGAGCTCGAGCGGCTCGCCGGACATGCGCCTCAAGGTGTCGAGCATCAGCGCGGGCGCCGGCCGGCCTTCAAGGTGTACCAGGCGCAAGCGCGCTGCGTCGACGCCGCATATCTGGCCGGCCAGTTCCAGTTGCGCGGGTGTGAACGCCGCGTAGTCCTCGCCCAACCGTCGTGCCAATACAGTGAATGGCCATGCCTGCGGCTGTTCGTGAGCAGCGCGCCAGGCGCCCTGACCGTTATGTTCCAGTGGCGGCTGGTAGGCGTCCGGTGCCTCGGGGTGGACGATCCGCCACTGCTGAATGTGCGGGTCGAAGCGCTGTTCATAGAGCTGGCCGTCCATGCGGATGTAATGCCTGTCACCCTGCAGGTATTGGCCTTGCGCATTGGCCGGCAGCCCTTCTGGCAACACCTGGGGACTGCGGTAGGGCAGCAGATCTGGCTGCCAGAGCCGGTCGCGGCCATCGCTGCAGCGAACTTCCTGCAGGCTTTCCAGCAAGGGGCTGCTGAACAGCTTCGGCACGACGCGGCCTGCGGTTGCCAGGCCTCCGATCAGGGCCAGATTCAGACCGACGGCCTCAAGGTGCTGCAAGGCCTGGTGACGGTCGCCTTCGTGCCACGCTTCATAGCCTTCGTAGACCTCCCCGAGCAACTGGCAGGCCGTCACAGCCAACATGACGGTGCCCACGGACGGGATGAAGAAAGCGGCCAGGTTGAGCACGTCCAGGCCAAGGCTTTCCCACGCTGCGATGCGTTTGGCACGGGCCTGGGCGTCGGCCACGGCAGTCGGTACGGCGATTTGTTCGGCAGCGCTTTTCAGGCGGGCCAGGTGTTGGTCCTGATAAAAGTCGAAGGGCTTGCCGTTGATGGCCTGGAGGGTGGGGTGCAGGTCGGCCGCGCGGGTTTCGTCAAGATTTTGTTGCAGCAGGTCGAGCATGCGCGGCTGGTCGGCCTGGCTCAGGTACGGATGCAGGCGCTGTCGGTTCTCTGGCGCCTTCAGCAGCTCCACCAGCAGCTGGTTGATGGCGCCGACGTCGGTACAAAGGTGCAGGGCAGGGCTGTCGTCGGGTAAATAGAGCAGCCAGCCTGAGCTGCCCGCATCGATCAGCATCACCTCATGCAAGACGATGCCGAACAGTGCCAGTTGCCAACAGGGCACGTCGCCGCCTTGCAGCAATTTGTCCACTTGGTCGCGTGTAGCACCGCTCAGCGCGTGGCGCAGGTAGGCAACGTCCGCTGCCAGGCGCAAGCGGTCCCGTCGGACCGCGATGGCCTGTTCCCTTGCCTGCGGTGCGGCGAAGCATTGCTGCAGATGCGCTTGGTAGGCCCCCCCTAGGTCGAGTTCGCGGCACAGTTGGGCAAACGCCTCCGGGGTGAGCGCCAGTCGCTCGACTTCATAGCGCTCGGATGCCAGCAGAAAATGCGCGGGTGGCGTCTGCGGGCCGGTCGGCGCTCTGCCATGCACCTTGATGGGCGTCACATGGATCTTGTCGCTCAAGGCAATGGCACTTTCCCGGGTGAACGTTTCGTCATCGGCGAAGTTCTGCAAGGCAGCCTGCAGCAAAGGGTCACGGCGATGACTGTACAGATAGCCCGACACGCTCCAGGTCCACGTGCGTTCGACGCGCAGCAATTCGCTGCCGTGCAGCGATGCCGTAAAGCCGGCTTCGGCCAGGCGCGTCTGTAGCAACGGTTCGGCAAATTCGCTGATTTGCTTCAGGCCTTTCAGCGAACGGGCCAGCGCTGCCTGGGCGCGCTGCAGGCGAGCATGGCTGGCCGTTACGGCTTCACGCAGATCAGGCGCGGCATTGTTGTACCAGTCTTGGTCAAAGGCCTCGAAGCGCTGGCTGCGGCGCATGGCTTGCCAATGTTGGGGTGTGATGTGGCGGGCCCAGAGGGGCAGTTGCGCAGAGATCAGCTCTGCATGCGGCACAGCGTCAGTCAGGTTGGCCATGTTGGGGCTCCTTCGTTGAAAGAGACCATCAGGCCGCAGTTGCAAGAGCGCGCTGTGGTAGTGGGGTAGCGCAACGTGTGAACGTGGCACTGCGTTATATATAGCGAAAGCCGTTGTGGAAGCCGCCAGGTAACGGGAAATTTGACGCCATTAATGACGCTGCAATGCTGTCAAGATGCCGCTTGCCAAGCAGCATTCCTGCATCTTAAATGGTTACTGAACATGAAGGCCGCATCCAAAGTTGAGGCTTTATAAATCAATTGGTTATGCCGGCTTTATCGCACCGCTCTTTTGTTTTCCGATCAGCCCCGTTGACAACATCAAAGGATGTCGAAGCAGACATGAAAGAGAACCTGGCGGCTGTGGCGCGAAAAGTGATCTCGCCTTCCATGCGCTACGAGATCCGGACTGTTTCAAGCAAGTTACGCGAAGTGCTGGCTCGAACTTGCTTATGGCGCTGGGAAATCTCGCGTTTCCGCCTGCAGCAAGCCAGCCCTTACGAAATTCTCTACATCGGTCGCAAGCAACAGCGCGAAATGGCCAAGCTGCTGATCGGCGGCAAGGGCCAGCAGTCAGCCGTCGAAGCGGACGAGGCGGCTGCACCGGCCACCAGCCGCCACGTGGTGGTTGTCAGCGAAATGCCGACGTCCGGCGCGTTGACCGTGCCCCATTACCTGAGCGCGGTGGTGCCCCTGGGGCGTTCGCTCGATGACATCACTGCTCGCTACGACAGTGAATTGCGCCGCAGCATTCGCAAGCACCGCCCGCTCTACCAGATGCGCCAGACGCTCGCCGATGACGAGATCGCCATGGCCGATCAACAATTGTTGCGGCCCTACGCCACGGCCAGGCAGGGCATCCATGCAGCGCAGTTTCCCACCGACGAAGTGTTCCGTCTGGCCAAGGGAGTCGGGCGCCTTGACCTGATTACCTGCGGTGAAGAGGTGATCGGTTGCCATTTGGGCTGCGAGATCACGCGCGATGGCAAACGCTATTGGAGCACCCTGCGTTTCGGTTATTGCGAGGCGGTGTTCTCAGACCCGAAAAGGCTGCGCGAGGTCAACTCGATCACCACCTTCATGGCCCTCGAATGGGCTTTGGCCAACGGCTATGACTATTACGATATCGGCCTTTGCCTGGCGCGGCCGGACGATGGCCTGCTGAAGTGGAAGCGCCGGCGTGGTGGCGATATCGATGCCTTGGGCAACCATGCCTACCTGTTTGTCCGCCTGCCGCGCACGGGGACCGCGCAGTTCCTCTGGGATACACCGCTGTTTGCTATCGAGGGCAACAAACTGACGCTGCATCTGGGGTTGCCAGAGGGGCCGAGTGACGACGAGGTCGCCAGCCGTTATCACGAAATGGTGTTTGGTGGGCTGCACAAGATCTACCTCTATGGCGCCAGGAGCAGCGGCGAGTCATTCCTGCAAACCCTGCGCTCGCGTTACGCCACGCTACAGTCCCCGCCCATGATGGAACGGGTTGTCGTTTCCAGCTGAACCGGCTTCAAGGCATGCCAGGAATGCGTGCCTTGCCTCAGGCCAGAGACGTGTCACCTCGGGAGGGGCATTTCATGGGTAGCGGTATCTCGAACCTCAGCGGTTCTTCGCTTGCCAGCCAGAACACCTGGACCCTGGCCGCCTACCGGCACATCGCGCGCAAGCGCCTGGCACGCAAGGCCGATATCGATATCAAGCGTGTCGCCGAGAAAACGTGGGATATCGCCCCTGGTGAAACAACCGTATCGCCGCCGGCGTTCTATTTGCCCAACCAGTTGGAACGCGTAACGGGCTGGGAGGCCAAGCGCTTCTACCCGTATGTGCATCCCGGGCGGACCATGGAAGGCGGGATCACGGTCGAACAGGGGCCGACCCGGGGCTACCTGTTCAAGGATGTCTGGCTGGTCGACGGTGCGTTGTACAAGGGTAATGCCAGCCACTGGTTGTCGTTGAAACCGGGCCGGTTCCCTGGCATCACGGTGGATCACGAGATCGACCGTGGGGCCATCTACTGCACCCAGAACGGCAACACCTGGTTCGGTACCTGGCTGATGGAAGACTGCCCGACCTATGCCTTGGCCTGCGAAGAAGGCGTGCCGGTGACCACGGCGCCCTCGGCACGTTACCCGCTATTCACCCAGGGGCCGGCGTATGAGCGCTGGCTGGGCATGCAACCGCTGCGCACGCGTGGGGCGTTTTTCCGCGAGCTGGTGTTGTTCGACGACCTCAGCAACAACCGCAGCAGGTATTCGCGTTATCGCGCCATGGGTGACAAGTTGTTGTCGCATGTTGACTCTTCGCCGCACCCGGGGGTGTTTATCCTGCGTGGCAGCGAGGGCGACTTGCGCCTCATGCGCAATGAGCTCGAAGTCGCCTTGCACCTGCAGAAGTACCGTGGTTTTCGCATTGTCGACCCGATGAAAACCGATGTGCCAGGTATCGTTGCCGCCTGTGCCGGGGCGCGGACGGTGATCGGCGTTGAAGGCAGCCAGTTGGTGCACGGGGTCAATGTATTGCAGCCCGGCGGTTCGATCCTGGCGCTGCAGCCGCCGAACCGGTTTGTCAGCTATTACAAATACCTGACGGATCGCGATCATCAGCACTTCGGTTTCGTGGTCGGGACGCCGCAAGGTGAAGGCTTCACCATCGATGTCGATGAAGTGGAGCGAACGCTGGATCTGTTCCCATATTGAACCTCGACGGGGCGATGATCGACTGCCCGGCTGTGTGCGCAATGCAGCCCTGGCACGGCGTCGAGGTCGGCGAATTCGTGTTGACGGCTTTTTGACTCTGCCAGCCCTGTCCAATTGAGATTTATTATGGTGTCGGATCATTGACGTAATATCATTGTGCCCATAAGCTCAAATCAACAGCGATCCAGTCTTCCGCCAATAAATAACAACGTTCCTCTTTGAAGGTGACGAATATGCGCTCGACCTTGCTCATCAAGTCTTTCTTCCTGTTGGTGTTATTGACTGGTGCAGCGCGAGCGGCGGATTCTTATTTATCGGAAAACACTATTGTGCCGCTGTCCACGGCGGGCTGGTTGTTCGCCGCCGCCGTGATCGGTTTCATCGCGGTGGCCAATAGAAAGAAGATCTAAGTTGCTTCGGTTTTATCGCGACGCCAATGCGTTGACGCTAAAGCGTGGACGTTTATGTTTTTCGGGGTGGCCGATGCTTGTCAATTTTACAGCTGTTGCTATATTCCAGTAGCCAGCGTCCTCGACGCGAACAGTCGATAAACAGGCAGGCAGGGCGGCATCGCGGCAAAGCGCCTCCAGGATGGGTGTGGCCGTCGCAGCAAACGGGCTGCGAAGCGGAGCGAGAGGTTCGTCGTTGTACTCATTCAGTGCTCTTAACCTGGGCCGACTGGCCGGAGGGATCCCTCATGGTACGTTTGCTGATGTCCGTTCTCTGCGCCCTGGTAGTCGGCTCTGGCAGCGCCGCCGCCGACACGTCCTCCTCGACTTACCTGTTAAGCCCCGGTGACAAGGTGATGATCTCGGTGTGGCAGGAAGACACCCTGCGCCAGGAAACCGTTGTTCTTCCCGATGGCAGTATCACTTTCCCGCTGGCAGGGCGTGTGGATGTTGCCGGCCTTGAAGCCACCGCCGTGGCAAAGAAAATCGAGACCGCGTTGAAACCTTACCTGGCCCAGCCAAATGTCAGCGTGGTCGTCACCAGCACCGCGGGTAACCTGGTATATGTTCAAGGCAAAGTGATCAAGCCCGGCCCGGTGCCGATGGCAGGCCCTACGGCGGTGCTTCAGGCCTTGAGCATGTCGGGTGGAATGGACAAATTCGCCGACGAAAGTGCCATCAAGGTCATCCGCGGCCAAAAGGTCATGCCGGTGCGTTACAAGGATCTGGTTTCTGGGCGTGACATGTCCACCAACTTCCAACTTCAGGCTGGCGATACGCTGGTCGTACCCTGACTCTCCTAATAATTAAGAACGACTTGTGCCTATCAATAAAACGACGAGTGTTGTAACGGCAATCATGATGATGCCGTTCTCCGGGGTGGTTGATGCCGCCAACTGGCAGTCTTCAGTCGAGGTTCCCACGACTGTCGAGTACGACAGCAACCCATTGCTCCTTACCTCCAAGGAGAAAGGTGTGACGCGTACCATCATTGCGCCTGATTACACCCTTGTAGGTCAGTTCGATCGCGACCAGCTGCGCATGGGCGTGGGCATGCATGTGCTGCGCTCATCCGACCGTTCGGTGATGGATGACCGTGAAGACCCCAACCTGAGCCTGGGCTGGCAACGCGAAACCGAAAGCGGTGGCTTTGGCCTTCTGGCGCAGTACGATGAAAGCTCGACGCTTTCCGGCGCGGTGCAGGATACCGGCGTGGTGACCACCACCGACGGCACCCAGAAGATGTCACGGCTCACAGGCAACTGGAGCAGCGCGGTAACCGAGCGCAGCACCCTGGCCAACGAACTTCGCTACTCCCACGCCAGTTACAACATCAGTACGCTGACCGGTTACGACGAGTACGCCAACGATTTCACCTGGACGTACGCCTGGAGCGAACGTACCGACATCATCACCGGTTTCGAAGCGCGGCGTTACGAGCCGGATGACACCACCACGGCAGTCGCCACCAACAGCTATGTCCCCAGCATCGGTCTGAAGTACCAGTTCTCCGACAGCCTGGTCGGCGCCATGCATGTCGGGGTCAACCAGACCAACGGTGCCGGGACTCAGCGCCGTGGTGAAGGCGGCGCATCGCTGACCTACCGCGGCTCACGCCACGAGGCCAGTTTCAGTGCCGACCGTAGCACGATGTCCAACGCCCAGGGCGGTGCCGCCGAGATGGACATGGTGCGTGGCAGCTGGAGCTACCTGCTCACTGAAACCACCCGGGTCGGCGCAGACGCCTGGTGGCAGGACAGCAAAGGGCAGAACCCCAATACCCTGCAAACCTACAGCGTCTGGGCCAGCCGGGCGTTTTCGCCGGCCTGGGACCTGCGGTTTTCGTTGTTGTACAAGGAGCGCCAGCAAAAGGGCCTGCCCAATGCCGACGCTACCATCGCTGGTTTGACGCTGACGTACCGATACCCCGACATCTGAATTTCGGATTGGTGGCCACTATGAAATCTGAGTACGAGCTCTCTATCAAAGATTACATCGCCATCATCAAGGACCGTGCCTTGTTGCTGGGGATCGTCATAGTGGTCGTGGTGGCCGCAACCATCGGGGTGGCGATCAGCGTTCCGCCGATCTATCAGTCGACCGGGACCATTCTGGTGGAGTCGCAGCAGATCTCCCCGGACCTGGTCTCGGCCGGCAACAATACCTTTGCCGATGAGCGTATCGAGGTCATCCGCCAGCGAGTGATGACTCGCGAGAACCTGCTGCGGATCATCGACAAGTACAAGCTGTTCGCCGACCGCGGCAGCCGCTTCAGCGAAACCGACAAGATCGAGCAGATGCGCAGTGCGATCGTGGTCGCCACGCTCAGCACCTACGTCAAGGGGCGCGGCGAGGCCACCGTGGCCTTTACGGTTTCCTACGAAGACAAACGCGCCGAAGTGGCCAAGGAAGTGGCTGACGAACTGGTGTCGCTGTTCCTCAACGAGAACATGAAGCAGCGCACCGAACGCGCCACCGAAACCACCGAATTCCTCACCCAGGAAGCCAACAAGCTTGGTGCCGAGCTGGCCGACCTGGAAAACCAGCTGGCCGATTTCAAGCAGACCCACGCCAACGCATTGCCCGAGAACCAGCAACTGCGCATGAGCATGCTCTCGCGTTCGGAGCTTGAGTTCCGCGAAGTGGACCGCGACTACAAGTCTGCGCAGGAAGAACTGCGCTACCTGGAGCTGGAGCTGGCCGCAGCCAACGCCGGCGCGCCGGCCCAGACGGCCAACGGCAGGGCCGTTGCGCCCGATCCGCAAGACCTGCCAGGCCTGAAGGCGGAGTATGCACGCCTGCTGACCAAGTACACTGAAGCGCACCCGGATGTGGTGGCGGTCAAGCGCAAGATCGACGCGCTCAAGGCTTCTGGCGACCAGGGGATCGCCGCCGCGGGAGCCACCAACCTGGATGCCGCCAGGGTCCGTACCAAGATGGCTGCCGCGCAATCGCGCATCGCCTCGCTGGCCGAGCAGAAGCGCCAGCTGACCACCAAGATGGAAGGCTACGAGGCCGATATCCTCGAGGCACCGCAAGTCGAGCGCGGCTTGGTGACGTTGATGCGCGATCACGACAACGCGCGCAAGAAGTACGAGGAAATCCGCAACAAGGAAATGGGCGCGAAAATCACCGAAAGCCTCGAGCAGGAGAACAAGGCCGAGCGCTTCGTGCTGCTGGAGCCGCCGCTGATGCCGGAAAAACCGGTCAAACCCAACCGCAAGAAGATCGTCGCCCTTGGCCTGGTACTGGCCCCGGCCGCTGGCGGTGGCCTGGTGATGCTGCTGGAAATGCTCAATCAGCGCGTGCGCGGTGTCGGTGCCCTGGAGAGCGTACTGGGCCGGCGCGTGCTGGTGGCTGTGCCGTATATCGCGACCAAGGCGGAAAAGGCCAGGCGCAAGCGGCTGCTGACCATGATGGTCGCGGCCGCTTTGCTGGTGGTTGCTATCCTGTTGGTGGGTGTCCACATGTTCTACATGCCTCTGGACCTCCTGCTTTTCAAAGCTATGGCTCGGTTTGAATAGGGAGCGCAGCGATGGACAGAAGTACGCCGGCTATTGGTAAGAACATTCATCAGGTTTCGCCAGCCACGTCCGATACGGCGCAGGTGCCATCGGTCATGGACAAACCCGGGGAACTCGGGCTGTTCGATTATGTGCAGACCAAGGTGGTGCCGCTGAATGCGGACCACCTGGAGCGCAACCGGATCGTTTCCTTCAACAAGAACTCGAACCTGAGCGGGGCGATCGATCTGCTGCGCACCCAGGTGCTGCAGGCCATGGAGGACAATGGCTGGCGCACCCTGGCGATTACTTCGCCAACCCCCGAGGCGGGCAAGACGGTGCTGGCGGTCAACCTGGCCATGAGTATCGCCCACCACACCAACAAGACCGCTTTGCTGGTGGACTTCGACCTGCGTCGCCCACGGGTTGGCAGCAGCCTCGGCTTGCCGATGGAGAAGGCGCTGAACGACGTGCTCGATGGCAAGGCCTGGCTCGAAGAGGCGTTGGTCAATCCGACCCTGCCACGCTTCGTCGTGCTGCCGACACGCGAGCCGGTACCGATGTCTACCGAGGTACTGTCGTCGCCCAAGGTGAACACCCTGATCGGCGAACTGCGCGACCGTTATGAATCGCGGATCTGCATCTTCGATTTGCCGCCACTGCTGAGTTCGGACGACGCGATCACCGTGCTGCCGCGGTTCGACTGCGTGCTGCTGGTGGTGGCCAATGGCATGAACAGCAAGAAGGACATCGAGGATTGCCTGTATCACCTGGCTTCATCGAACCTGGTGGGAGCGGTGTTGAACAAGGCGGATGAGCAACTGCGGACCTACTATTGAGTGAGAGGTGGCCCCTTCGCGTCGAGCAACCGTGAAGGGGCTGGCTGTCACCTCCAGGGATACTTCAACTCCCATGCCCACGCATGACTGACGATCTCATCCAGTGACCTGAGCTCAGGCTGCCAGCCCAGCACGGACCTGGCTTTCTCGGCATCCGCCACCAGCCGGGGCGGGTCGCCAGCGCGGCGGGGGGCCTCGATCACATTGATCTGCCGCCCGGTAACCGACCGCGCAGTATCGATCACTTCCTGCACCGAGAACCCCAACCCGTTGCCCAGGTTGAACGCCGTCGTCGCGCCGTCGGCCTGCAGGTACTCCACGGCCAGGGCGTGCGCGCAAGCCAGGTCGGCAACGTGGATATAGTCGCGGATGCAGGTGCCATCCGGGGTGTCGTAGTCATGGCCGAACACGGTCACGGCCTCGCGCCGCCCGGAGGCCGCCTGCAGGATCAATGGAATCAGATGGGTTTCCGGCTCGTGGCATTCACCCAGCTCACCGTCCGGGTCAGCGCCTGCGGCATTGAAATAGCGCAAGCTGACCGAACGCAGGCCATAGGCCCGGTCGAAGTCTTCGAGCATCTGCTCCACCATCCACTTGGTGCGCCCGTACGGGTTGATCGGCAGCTTGCGGTGTTGCTCGTCGATGGGAACAGACAGAGGGTCGCCATATACGGCGGCGCTGGAGGAGAAGATCAGCCGCTTGATGCCTGCCCGTACCATGGCCTCCAACAGGCTGAGGGTCGAGCAGACATTGTTCAGGTAGTACTTGTCGGGGTCTGCCACCGACTCGCCGACCTGTATGAACGAGGCGAAGTGGAACACGGCCTCGAAGTGGTAATCGCCGAACAGGGTGTCCAGCGCGTGGCCGTCGGCGATGTCCAGGCACACCCATTCGACGCCGGATGCCGGCGCCTCGAGGTCTGCCACCACCACGTCATGGCCGGCACGCAGCAGGTGCTTGACCATGTGTGAGCCGATATAACCTGCACCACCGACAACCAGATACTTCATCCAATCCTCCTGGAACAGACGCAGCGTTGAATGCCTGGCGTACAGGGCTTCAATGACTGTAGATGGCGATATGCCCTATTTCAAGAACAGCCAGTTGGCCATGTGCTGGCCATCGAACGTGATCAGGTAGCGCCCATCCTTGTAGCTCGCCGGCAAGGCATTTTCCTTGCCATCGCTGCTGCGGCTGTAGAGTTTCAGGCCTGCCGGCGCCTTGATGCTCAGGCTGCCCTCGAGTGGTTCGACATGGAAGGGCGTGACGTCTTCGGGCCTGGGGATGGCGCGGCTGCCCAGTGAAATGAGCAGGCTGCGCGACTGGGCAAGCGGCTTGCTGTCCAGGCTTTGCACCACGACACTGGCATAGCCGGTTTTCAGCTGGACCTGAATGTCGCCGACATTGAGCGACTGGCCGCCCAGCCAGCCGCTCGCCGCTTGGGTCATGGGCGTATCGATGGTGTAGAGGCCCTGCTGCCAGTTGTGGCGCAGCTCGCCGCTGTCGCTTACGGCTTCGCTGGCATTGGCTTCGATCAGTGACTGCCCCGGGTCTTTCAGCACCTGCGCGTCGGCCGGCAGCGTGCCGGCCTGCAGCCACGGCAACTGCTGGGTGTGCGGCATGGCGATCTGCAGGCGGCCTTTTTCCATGGCCGTGCGCAACATCACCGAATTGGCCGGCGAGATGTCCTGGTTGAACAGCGTTTCTGCCGTGGGCGCAAAGACGTAGCGGGTCTTGGCCTGGTGCACGTCCTGGCGCCGATAGAGCAGGGCGGCGGCGGGGAGGGTGGCGATCAGCCCTGGGTCGTTGTAGGCGTTCCAGTTGTCGGCCCGGCGCCATTGTTCGAAGAATGCCTGCTGGCTGTAGGCGTACTGCATGATCGCGTCCCAACCCTGGTGGCTGCCGGTGCCGGCCACGTACAGCGGCAGCGTGTGGCGGTCAGGCAGGGGGAAGGGTTCGGCGTTCCACTCGGTGACGGTCATCGGCTTGCCCAGTACTTGCGCCGCACCCAGCCAGTTGATCATGCCGTCGCTGCTCAGCGGGTTCTTTTCCAGTTGGCCGAGGCCGCCGTAACTGTGGGCGTCGACCACATCACCTGCAGTCAGTGCAGGCAGCGAGGACAAGCCATTGAGGCCCCAGGTGCTGGTGGTGGCGATCGGCACCTTGACGCCCAGCGTGCGCAGGTAACCGATCATGTCGGCATAGAAACGCTGCTCCAGGTCGTTGAGGAACAGCTTCGAAGGGCCATGCTCCCAGGCACGCCAGGTCTTGTCTGCGGGCAGGTCATGGCGCTCGGCAAAGGCCTTGGCCTGGTCCATGTAGAGCTTGCTGTGCCTGGGTACATCCTTGTCGGGTAGCAGCGCGTTGCCAAAGTGGTGGGTGACGTCGTTCTCATTGGTGATCAGCACGGCGGCAATCGCCGGGTCATCCTTGTAGGCCAGCCCGGTGTAGCTGTTGACGTGGGTCAGGTACTGTTCGGCAAAGCGCTTCAAGGCCTGCTGCATGCTGGTGTTGACGAACAGGTAGCCCTTGAGGCCGGCGACACCATGGTCCTTGGGCAACTCGTCGAAGCCATAAATGTTGTCAGCGGCCGTGACTGGCCGCGACACATGCAGGTCGAGCCAGACATAGATGCCTTCGTCCTTGAGGCTCTTGATCCACAGGTCGATCTTCTTCAACGACTCGGCGCTGAGCGTTTGCGTGTCCTTGATCTGTTGCAGGTCGCCGAAAATGTTGGGGGTCACCCAAGGGGAGTCGTGATGGTGCAGGCGCACAAGGTTGAAACCCAGCGCCGACAGGCGCTTGGCCTGCAGCCTGATTTCCTCGTCGGGCGTACGGAACAGCGAATAGGCCGACAGGTTGGTCCCCCAGAAGCGTACCGGTGTGCCGTCGGCAAACACCAGCTGCTCACCCTCGGCCTTGACGAAGCCGCGCTTGCCGGCCGGTTTCTCCGGCGCGTTGAGGAACGACAGGTCAACCGGCGAGGTGCGCCAGTCGAGCTGGTCATCTGGCCAGGTGGTGGGGTCGCTCATGCCGAAGCGTTCCGTGGCGGTCTGGCCGATGGTGATATCCCCGGTCACGCTCAGTTGCGCCTTGATTTGCTGCTGCCCAGGCTTGATCGGGTCGGTGTAGAAGAAGGTGCGCACCTGGTCGGTGTTGCCGCGTTCGAAATAGACCTTGGCCAGCGGTGGATCGAAGCGCATTTCGACGTGCGGCCCTTGGGGGTTCTTGCCCCACGCCCAGCCGCGGTTGTCGGGCAACAGCACCGGGTCGCCCATTTCCCCGGCAATCAGTGTGGGGTCGAAGCGCCAGACGATACCGCCGCCCATCACGTCGCTCTGCCGGCTGTGCGCCTGCAGGTCGAAGTCCCAGCTGAGGGTTTGTGCCTGGGGCTTGTGGATGACGGCCTTGAGGTCGAAGTCCAGGTCCTTGTTGGTGCCGCTCAGCATGTAACGGTAGGGGCCATCGACCTTGAGCGTCGGATAGAACCCGGTCCAGCCCCAGTTCGCGCCCCAGAAGTCAAAGCTGGAAACAAACGTCGGGCCACCCCCGTGGGTCAATGTGGGCAGGCCATTCTGTTCGTCGACACGCACTACCCACTCGGATGCCCAGGCGCCCACTGGCAATGCCAGCAGGCCGACCAGTAGCGATGTGCGGGTCCATGTACACAGGGCAAGGCTGGGCATCGAACTACCTCGGTTGAAGGCTGATGGTGGTCACCTGGCGGGGCTCTTCAATGGCCTGTCGGCGCATCATCTGTATGTAGGCGACGCTGAGCCCGGCTATCGACCAGTACACGATCGGGATGACGGTGATGCTGCTGACGGTGAAAATGGTGACCAGGATCCCCAGCAAGGTCGCCAGCAACACACGCCCCAGCAGGCGGTATGGGTCAGCGTTATCGCTGATCGCGCGTACCGCCCGGTAGATACCCAGCAGGATGCAGGCGAAAAAGCCGAGGAACAGCCCCAGTCCCACCAAGCCGATGCGCAGGGCCAGGCCGACGTAGGTGTTGACGATGTCGATGATCCCTTCGCCCTGGATCATGGACTGCATTTCCGGGGTGCTGCGGTAATCGAAGGAGCCGAACAGCGGATTGCGCTGGATGACGATCCACGAATTGTCGAGCAGGCGTTGGCGGTAGGTGATGTTCTCTGTGTCCACTTTGCCGATGAAGGGCAGCAGGTCGAGTATCTTGTCGCCACCGGGCATCACGCTCAGCAGCGGTATGCTCAATACGCCGGCCAGGGCCAGCAATGCCAGGCGTGACACCGCGTGCCGGCCCAGGGCGATGAACACCACCACGATCACCCCGGCGCCGATCCACGGGCCGCGCGACAGTGGCGCAAACAGCCCGGCAGCCAGGAGCAGGGCGCCCAGGTAGCGGTGCGCAGGCCGCTGCACGAAGTGCTGGACGAACAGGAACAAACCCACGGCCACCGCCATCACGTAGCCGAGCACGATGGCCTGGCCGGTGGTGACACTGGCTCGCAGCGAGCCTCCACGGCTCAGGTAGGCCTTCATGTCCCATTGCAGGCCCAGGGCATCGAGCAGGGCGTTGTACAGCAGCCAGTGACGGACATACTCGGCGACCCCGAGCAGCGCCAGGAGGAAGCCAACCAGGACGAACGCGAGCATGGCGTCCTTGAAGTCATTGAGTTCGCGCAAGCCACGACTGGCCACGTAGTAGGGCAGAAACACATCGATGTACAGGCTCAACACCTGGCGCAGCGTGTCGGTGACCGTCGTCTCGCGTAGCGCCAGCACGCTGGTCAGTACCAGGCTGGCCAGCAGCAGCTTGTCGGGCAGCAGCCGGCCGAAGCGAACGCTCTCGCTTTGCCTGCTCAGCACCAGCGCAGCCGGGAGCAGTACGCACAGGGTCAGTACCCGTTGGTGATTGATGTCGAACAGGTAGTTGATCACGCCAAAGCCAGGTATTTCGGTCATGGCCGGCGGGATCAGGAACAACAGCATGAAAAACAGCGCCAGCGGGTTGTGCTCACGTCGCCTGGCGACCAGCAGGATGACCGTGGCGGCTGCGGCATACACCCAGAAACTGTGGGCGAAGAACGCCATCAGGGTCAGGGTGAACCATAGATTGCGGCGCCGTTTGAAGTCCGCAACGGCGATCAGATCGGCCGCCGGACGGCGGGCCATGAAGAAAACCACACTGGCCACAAGCAGAATGACGACCAGGGCTCGCAAATGTTCTGGCATGGGCTGTAGGCACCTATCCCTCGGTGGGCTGGATGAAGGCTAGCATCGTGGCTAAATGAAACTATAGTGACTTCTAGCCATTCGGTCGGAGATTGAAGTCATGCAGTCGATTGGAGTCATGGCGATGCGAACATTCCAGCACAGGCGAGTGGCGTTGGTTATGCCTATGATTGCGATAGGGGTGCCTTGTTGACGCGCGTTTCCGATTGATCCTGATGGTCGCCCGGCAAGGCCCGCAGCAGTGCGCGGGGCATAAGAAAAAACCAACGGTATGGGGCTGTGATCATGGGGAAGCTGCAGTTTTGTACTTCTTCGCTGGGGCGCAGAAGCTTTGTTCGCAGTTGTGTCTTGTTGAGTGCCGGGGCGGCCGTGTTCGGTGTCTGCGCCAACGCCAGGGCAGCGCCCAACCCTGAGCCCAAGGGCGGTTTCGTCATCATCAATGGTTGGGTATTGCCGGTCGGATACTTCCAGGATGGACGCTCATGATCAAGGATTACGACGCCGACAAAAGCCTGCGAAACGCCTACGATTTCTGCATCCTGGGCGCAGGCCCTGCGGGGATCACCCTGGCGTTGCGCCTGGCCGCGGCCGGCTGGAGCGTAGCCTTGCTCGAAGGTGGCGGGCGCGAATACACGCCGCGCTCGCAGGCGCTGTACAAGTGCACCTCCACTGGCCTCGAGCTGTACCCCGGGGAAGCCCGCCTGCGTTACCTGGGCGGCACCTCCAATCACTGGATGGGCCGCTGCCGGCCTTTCACTGCTTCTGATTTTGCCGTGCCACCACCCGTCGACATGCCGGGTTGGCCAATCCCCTATGCGGAAGTCGAACGCTATCTGCCAGGCGCCATGGAAATCGTCGATCTGCCACAGGGCGCGGAATTTCGCGCGGTGAATGCAGGCCTCAACGGTGGAGATTTCGATGCCGACCGCTTTCTGCTCAGCCCGCCAACGCGCTTTGCGCAGAAGTACGCCACGGCGCTCAACGAAACGCCTGGGCTGGATGTATTCATCAACTGCAACTGTGTCGACCTGCTGTTCGATCAGGCCGCTGGGCAGCTCAAGGCCGTGCAGGTTTCCGACTACGACGGCAAGCGCCAGCCTGTCAACGCGCGCAATTACATCCTCGCCATGGGGGCCATTGAAAACGCCAGGCAACTGCTAAACAGCCAGTCGCTGGTGCAGGCCGGCGTGGTGCACAAGGACGGGCTGGTTGGGCGGTGCTTCATGGAGCACCTGAATATCGACATGGGTACCTTCGTCCTGCGCAGCGGCGAAGACACGGAGCCCCGCCAGTATTTCACCACCGATGCCTTCGTCGCCGAGTATCACGCCGGTAAAGGCAATGTCCTGGCGTCTGTGCTGGCCGATGTGCGCACCTACGGGCGTACGGCTGAGGTGAAGTACTTCCTGGAAAACCTGGCCTGCGAAATGGGCGTGGCCAGCAAGATCGAATTCGTTGCCAAGTTCAGCTGCCCCGGCGATGGCGTGATCAGCACCCTGATCGAGCAGTTCCCCAACGTGCAGAGCCGCATATCGCTGCTGGACGAGCAGGACGAGCTGGGGGTGGCCAAGGTCAACGTCAACTGGGTACTGAGCGCCAGCGACCGGCACACGATCAAGTGCATCGGCAGTGAACTGGCCAAGCAGTTCGCAGAAATGGGCCTGGGTTTCGTCAAACTGAACGACTACGTCTACGACACCAGCCTGCCGTTGAGGTTGTCACCGCATGCGCATCACATGGGCACCACGCGGATGGCGGCCAATGCCAAGGACGGGGTGGTCGATACCAACTGCAAGGTGTTTGGCATTGAAAACCTTTATGTCGCCGGCAGCAGCGTGTTCGCTACCGGCGGGGCTTCGAACCCGACCATGCCACTGCTGCAATTCGCCTTGAGGCTGGCCGACCACCTCAACGAGAAGATGCGTGCGGCAAAGGCGGCGGCCTGAGCCGGTTGAACTGAAACAGCGGTGTGCAAGGGTTGAGTGCAACAGGGTCAACACTCACAAGAACGAGACCGTGTTCGCCTCAGGGACAGTCCAGGGTTGCTTGATTTGCGAGGCTTGCCATATGTTTGGATGGATACGCAGTGCAGTGGCGCATTATGCCAACACCACCGGGCGGGGCGTGACGGCCTACCTGAAACTCTGTAAACCCACTCCGCGGCAGTGGGGCGAGTTTCAGCATCGATGGGGCAAGTTCTATTCGGTGGGCAGCAACTTTCACATGAATGTCGGTTGCAACGTCACCGACCCGGCCCTGGTACGCATCGGCAATAACGTCGGCTTGTCCGACTGCACATTGATTGGCCATGACGGCGTGGTGGCGCTGATCGAACTCTGTTATGGCAGAAAGCTCGACTCGGTCGGTGTCATCGACGTCAAGGACAACAGTTTCGTGGGCCACGGCGCAATCGTCATGCCGCGAGTGACCATCGGGCCAGATGCGGTGGTGGCTGCCGGTGCGGTGGTGACCAAAGACGTAGCGCCCGGGACGGTGGTCGGCGGCAACCCGGCCAAGTTCATCTGTACCACCGAAGACCTGATCAAGCGGGTCGAAGCGCGCTGCAACGCCTACCCCTGGATAGACCTGATCAAGCAACGCAAAGGCTCCTTCGACCCGTCGCTGGAGTCAACCCTGGCGATGCACAGGCGTCGCTATTTCTTCGGGGACGGCAGCAATGGATAAGAAGCCTGTCGACGTGATGGTGGTCAACTTCAACACCGCAGCGTTGCTGCAACCGATGTTCGATGCGCTGCGCGCCGCAGGGGGTGAGGCATTGGCCAGCTACCTGGTGGTGGACAATGCCTCGGTTGACGATTCTGTGGAGCGTCTGGGCAAGGTCTGCCCGCAAGCCCTGTTGTTGAGCAACAAGCTCAATGTCGGGTTCGGCCGCGCCAACAACCAGTTGCTGGCACACTTGCAGGGCAAGTACGCGCTGCTGCTCAACACTGACGCCTTTGTGGCCGCCGACAGTCTGCAGAAAACCATCGACTACATGGACGCACACCCTGAGTGCGGCATTCTGGGGGTACGCCTGGTGGGCCGGGAGGGTGACCTGCAGCCGAGCTGTCGCTATTTCCCGACCCCCTTGAACGTGTTCGTCGGGCGCACCGGGCTCCAGCGTTTCTTCCCCGGGCTGAAAATGGTCGATGAAATGGACTGGGACCACGCCTCGGTGCGTGAGTGTGACTGGCTGCCCGGCTGCTTCTATCTGGTGCGCCGCGAAGTGCTGGATCAGGTAGGCCTGTTCGACCCGCGCTACTTCCTTTATTACGAGGAAGTGGACCATTGCAAGCGGGTAAAAGCGGCCGGCTGGAAAGTGGTGTACTTCCCCGATACCACCGTGGTGCACATCGGCGGAGAAAGCTCCAAGTCGGTGGCTGAACTGGAAGCGGCGAGCCGGCAGATCTCCGGCTACCAGATCGAAAGCGAACTGTTGTATTTCCGCAAGCATCACGGTGCAGCGGGGCTGGCCTTGCACATGCTGCTGGTGAGCCTGGGCGACCTGGTGCTGGCGCTCAAGGCATTGCTCAAGGGCCGCGGCCTGGCCGCGATCAAGGCGTGCTGGCGGCATACCCGCGCCACCTGGTCACTGCTGTTCAAGACCCAGTTTGCCAGCCAGCCCACACGGTAGGTGAAACCATGTTCGATAACATCCGTGCAGACTTGCGCGCTCATGGTGGTGACTGGGGCGCCCAGGGGTTCTGGGTACTGCTGGTCTACCGCTTTGGCCGCTGGCGCTATGGCGTGCGCCCGGCCTTGCTGCGCAAACCGTGCTCCTTGGTCTACAAGGTGCTGTTCAAGTTCGTGCAGATCATCACCGGGGTCGAGCTGCCCTGCGAGGTGGTGATTGGCCGCAATTTCGTCATCGACCACTTCGGCGGCATCGTCATCAGTGGCTATGCGCGTTTTGGCGACGATTGCCGGATCCGCAACGGCGTGGTGGTAGGCCTGAAGAATGTCGACGAACCCATTGCCCCGGTATTCGGCAACAACGTCGACATCGGCGCTGGCGCCAAGGTGCTGGGCAATATACGCATCGGTAACAACGTGGCGATAGGCTCGAACGCGGTGGTGCTGACCGATGTGCCGGACAATTGCCTGGCAGTAGGGGTACCCGCGACCATCAAGGCACGCAAGCACAGTGATGCGATGCAGTACACCTGACCTGGCCCGCAACTGACGAGTGACGCCGATGAAGACAGGCATTGGAGTGGTGGTGATCGGCCGCAATGAAGGCCAGCGCCTGGAGCGCTGCCTGTTGTCGCTGATGGGGCGTGCGGATCAGCTGGTGTATGTGGATTCCGGCTCCTCCGATGGCTCGGTACAGCTGGCGAAGCGGCTGGGCGTTGAAGTGGTGGCGCTGGACATGACGCAACCCTTTACCGCCGCACGCGCACGCAATGAAGGCTTTGCCTGCCTGCAAGGCATCGTGCCCGGCATCCGCCATGTGCAGTTCGTCGACGGTGACTGCGAAGTGGATGCCGGCTGGCTGGGCAAGGCCCAGGCGTTTCTCGACCAGCACCCGGACGTGGCGGTGGTGTGTGGCCGCCGACGCGAACGCTTCCCCCAGCGTTCGGTGTACAACCTGCTCTGCGACCTCGAATGGGATACCCCCGTAGGGGAAGCCAAGGCCTGTGGGGGCGATGCCCTGATGCGAGTCGATGCCTTCATGGCGGTGTCCGGTTTTCGCCCGGAACTGATTGCCGGTGAAGAGCCGGAGCTGTGCGTGCGCCTGCGTGCAGGGGGCTGGAAGATCTGGCGCCTGGCCGATGAAATGACTCTGCACGATGCCGCCATGACCCGATTCGGGCAATGGTGGCGGCGAAGCCTGCGTGCCGGTTATGCCTATGCCGAAGGCGCCTACCTGCATGGGCAGACGCCGGAGCGCCATTGGCTGCGCGAGTCACGGCGCGCCTGGTTGTGGGGCCTGAACCTGCCACTGGCGATCCTGGCGGTGAGCCTGTTGTCGGGCGGCTGGGGGCTGTGGTTGTTGCTGGTCTATCCGATGCAGATCGTGCGCCTGGCCCGCCGCGGTGGGCGCTCGACGCGGGAGAACTGGTGGCAGGCGGTGTTCCTGGTAGTGGGCAAGTTTCCGGAAATGCTCGGCCAGGCGAAGTTCCTGCTCAACAGGTATGCGGCCGGCAAGGCGCTGCTGATCGAGTACAAATGACATGACGATGACGTTCAGATCGCTGGCCAGGAGCGTGCTCACCTTGCAGCCCGGCTATTCGCTGCGCGCGCTCAACAACAAGTTCAAGCTGACAGTAGCCATGGCCCGGGAGTGGTCCGGCCTGCAGGCGTTCGCCCAGCGCATGTCGCAGGCCCTGGGCCAGGAGCGCTTCGAGCGATTGGGCGTCGACTGCATCGGCGTGGTTCAGTGGCCTTACATCAGCAAGTGCTGGGGCGCCCCGCAGCGGCTTGAAGCGGTGGCGTCGCACTACGAAGTGGTGGCCGCGCACTGTGCCCCGTTGCTGCTGTTGCGACGTGACGAGCATCGGCAGCTGTGCGACCTGTCGGCATACGCCAGCGGTTGCAGCCTGGTGCTCGACCGGCCGATCTGGTTTCAGCGCGAAGGCGAGCTGGTGGTCAACCTGTTCCAGGGCGATCTGCGGGTGGCTTCGCTGGCCTTTACCCTGTGCCGGGAAGCGGCGGGCGTGTGCCTGTACATCGGCGCCGTGCAGGGCATCCACAAGGGCGTGGACAGCGACACCTCGCTGACCATCTACCGGGAGCTGACCAAGGATTTCGAAGGCTTGCGCCCCAGGAGCCTGCTGATCGAGGCGATCAAATGCGTGGCGAGGACGGTGGGGGCCGAGCGTATCTACGCGGTGGGGGACCAATACCGCCACCATCGCCATCCCTATTTTGGCGCCGACAAGCACCAGGACCTGGCGGCCAACTACGATGTCATCTGGCAGGAAAATGGCGCCGGGCCATCGGACCGCGAAGACTTCTTCAGCATTCCCTTGGCCCCCGCACAACGCGCGGCAGAGGACGTTGCAGCGAAGAAACGGGCCATGTACCGCAGGCGCCATGCGTTGCTGGATGACGTGTTTGGCCAGATACAGGCCGCCTTGGCCGGCAGCCCGGTGCAGCAGGCCAGGGCAGACCTGGTCATCCCGTAAACGGACACAGATTCGGGGCTCTATGCGTATCGCCTATTTCATCAATCAGTATCCCAAGGTCAGCCACAGTTTCATCCGCCGCGAAATACAGGCGCTGGAGCGCCAGGGCATCGAGGTTCAGCGCATCGCCCTGCGAGGCTGGGATGCCGAACTGCACGACCCTGAAGACCTGGCCGAACGGGGCAAGACCCGCTATGTGCTGGAGCAAGGGTTGAAGGGGTTGCTGAGACCGCTGTTCGACGTCGTGCGGGCACAACCCAAGCGTTTTCTTGGCGCACTGCGCCTGGCGCTTCGCCTGGGCTGGCGCGCTGACCGCCCATGGCCCTACCACGTGGTCTACCTGGCCGAAGCATGCCGTTTGCTGCAATGGCTGCAGGCATCCGCTGCGGAACATGTGCATGCGCATTTCGGCACCAACTCGACCGAGGTGGTGATGCTGGCCAATGCCCTCGGCGGGCCGGCCTACAGCTTCACCGTGCATGGACCGGAAGAGTTCGACAAGGCGCAGATCCTGCATCTGGGCGAGAAGGTGCGCCGGGCCGCTTTCGTGGCGGCTGTCAGCTCTTTCGGTCGCAGTCAGTTGTATCGCTGGGTGGCCCATGAGCATTGGGACAAGGTCAAGGTGGTGCATTGTGGCCTGGAGCGCAGCTTCCACGAGGGGGTTGCACTGGCGCCGCCCGCCGCGCCCCGGCTGGTATGCGTGGGGCGGCTGTGCGAGCAGAAAGGCCAGTTGCTGCTGGTCGAGGCGGCCCGCGCTCTGGCGAGCCGGGGCGTGGACTTCAAGCTGGTGCTGGCTGGCGATGGTGAGATGCGCGGCCCGATCGAGGCGCTGATCGCCCGGTACGGCTTGCAGGCGCAGGTGCGTATCACGGGCTGGATCAGCAGTGCGCAGGTGCGCGATGAAATCCTCGCCGCGCGTGCCCTGGTGCTTCCCAGCTTTGCCGAGGGCTTGCCGGTGGTCATCATGGAGGCCATGGCGTTGCGTCGGCCGGTCCTTACCACTTACGTGGCAGGCATTCCCGAACTGGTCTGCCAGGGTGACAACGGCTGGTTGTTCGCGGCAGGTTCCGTCGAGGCGTTGACCGAGGCCATGCTCGACTCCCTGCAGCAACCGGTGGAGGTGCTGCAACGCATGGGCGAGGCTGCTTGCCAGCGCGTGCTCGAGCGCCACGACATCGACACCGAAGCAGCGCGGTTGGTCAGCCATTTCAGGGGGCCGACATGCTGAACCTGTTGAGCGGGTTGCTGGGCTTGGCGGCGTTGCTGGTGCTGATGCCGACCCTGGTGCTGTTTACCCAGGTGGTGCTCGCCTGTTTGCCTGCGCCTGCGCGGGTTGCCCGGCAAGCTAAGCGTGCCAGGGTGGCAGTGCTGGTGCCGGCGCACAACGAGGCAACGCTGATCACCTCCACGCTGGCCAGTATCACGCCGCAATTGCGCGAGGGCGACCAGTTGCTGGTGGTCGCCGACAACTGCACGGACCAGACTGCGAACCTGGCCCGCGCGGCGGGCGCGCAAGTGGTCGAGCGCCAGGATCTCCAGCGGCGTGGCAAGGGCTACGCGCTGGACTTCGGGGTGCAGCACCTGCGCCAGTCGCCCCCAGAGGTGTTGATCATCATCGACGCCGACTGCCAGCTCGGCGCGGGTGCGCTCAAGCAGTTGGCGCACTGTTGTGTCGACTATGCCCGGCCGGCACAAGCGCTGTATCTGATGCATGCGCCTGCCGGTGCAGGGTTGAAGGTGCAGGTGGCTGCCTTTGCCTGGCGCGTGAAGAACCTGGTCCGCCCACGGGGCTGGGCTCGGCTGGGGATGCCTTGCCAGCTGATGGGGGCGGGCATGGCATTTGCCTGGCAAGACCTGTCGGCCCTCAACCTGGCGACCGGGCACCTGGTCGAAGACCTGAAGCTGGGCCTGGAGTGTGCCGCACTGGGAAAACCGCCATTGTTTTGCCCGGCCGCCGTCGTCAACAGTCACTTCCCGACCAGCCAGGAAGGCCTGAACATCCAGCGCAAGCGTTGGGAGCATGGGTACCTGGGTGTTGTGCTGGCTGAGGGGCCCAGGCTTTTCGGCCAGGCACTGGTGCGACGTAACTGGCCGCTGTTGGGCATGGCCATGGACCTTCTGGTACCGCCGCTGGCCTTGCTGTCCTTGCTGCTGATGGTGCTGTTCGCGGTCGCCTGGCTGGCATTCGGCGTGTTCGGCGTGCTGCTGCCGGCGCTCCTTGCCACGCTGGCGTCGGGCCTGCTCGGGGCCGCTGTATTGTTGGCGTGGGGGCGCTTTGCACGAGAGCTGATCCCGTTTTCGGTACTGCTGTACGCGCCGTTCTATGCGGCGAGGAAAATCCCCCTGTACCTGGGGTTCCTACTCAAGCGCCAGGTCGACTGGGTGCGATCGAAGCGGGATGACAGCTGATGCGGGATTGGACAGGGTTGCAACGCTGGGACACGGTCATCGGCAAGCTGCGGTTGGTCCAGGATGCAACGGATGAGCAATGCCTGCTCGCGACGTTAGGTTCACCTCAGCGGGCAACCATACTGGCTTTCGTCAACGCCCATGCCATGAACCTGGTTGCCGGCAAGGCTGATTACTGCCAGGCACTCTCGGCCGCTGACGTGCTGCTGCGCGACGGTGCCGGCATGGCGATATTGCTGCGGCGCCTGGGACTGCCTCCTGGGCTGAACATGAATGGCACGGACTTCATCCCCAAGCTGCTGACGGCCTTCAATGGCAGGCGCGTGGCATTCTGGGGAACCCGTGAACCGTTCCTGTCCGAGGCCGCGCAACGCTGCGAAGCGCGCTATGGCGTGCACGTGGTGTCACGGCATGAGGGTTTCGCCGAACTCGACACTTACCTCGGCCTTGCCCAGGCACAACAGCCTGCGCTGATCGTGCTGGGCATGGGAATGCCCAAGCAGGAACAGCTCGCCGCTCGCCTGGCGGCGCTGGATTGCCCCTGCCTGATCGTCTGCGGCGGTGCCATTGTCGACTTTCTGGGTGGCAAGGTGGCGCGAGCGCCTTCCTGGGTGCGCCGCCTGAACGGTGAGTGGGTGTTCCGGTTGCTCAAAGAGCCCAAGCGCCTGTTTGCCCGTTATGTGCTGGGTAATCCGTTGTTCCTGTTGCGTGCGCTGCTTTATACCAGAGCGCCTGGGCAGCGAGCACAACGGCGAAGCTGAATGCTGCCTGTCGGGGCGGTCGATGAGCCCCCGCAGCAAACGCCGGGTACTGCTACAGTGATATCAATCGAGGCGGGGCGCCTTGCTGCGAATTTTCAAAGGATTTTCAGCTACCTGAGGTGAGTTTCCATCGCTTCGTTGTGATGGTCAGGCTTTTGCCACACACAGTTCAGTGAGGCCTTACGATGGTGTTCGAACCCAGAAGCAGTCGGTCGTTACTCCAGCGAAGAAGTAGCGTCAGCAACGCCGTGCAAGCCGGCCTTGATGGGATTGCCGTCACCAGTGTGGCGTGGTACCTGATCTACGACCAGTTTGGCTACATCACCTCGGACTACGTGATCATGCTGCTGTTGCTGATTGGCGCGCTGGCGGTCATTTATGACCACTACGCCATCTACCGCAGCAATGTGGGGCTATCGGTAAAGGCCTTCCGGCTGTTCAAGGCCTGGTCGGCGACGTTCTGTTTCCTGGTGGTGATCGCCTTCCTGACCAAGCAGAGCGAAACCTATTCACGTTTGCTGGTCGTTCAACTGTTTGTCATCGGCTACATCGTCCAGCTGTTCCTGCACGTGGCCATGCGCGAGCTGCAAAAGCGCTTCACCGCCCATGCGCGGCTGGACAATGCCTTGATCATCGGCAATGGCGACCTGGCCAACTTCCTGTATCAGAAGATCAGCAACAACCCGTGGTTCGGCGAGCGGGTGATGGGGTGCATCTGGGTCGATCAGGAAGAAGATCAGGCCCGCGAGGGGCAGGATGCAAAGCTGCGCCTGCCCGTGCTGGGCAGCATTGCCGATCTCGACGAGATCATCGCCCAGCATGGCATCCGCACGGTTTACCTGGTTACGCCCCTTGGCGGGTCGGCAGTGATTCAGGATGTGTACCTCAAGTTGCTCGACAAGTGCATTGCGGTCAATTGGGTTCCGGACATCTTCTCGCTGCGCCTGATCAACCATAGCGTGCGCGAAATTGCCGGGATCCCGGTGCTGACCCTGTCGGAAACGCCGCTGACCGGGACCAGCCTGTTCCTGAAGAACCTGGAAGACCGCGTGCTGGCCGCGCTCATCCTGCTGTGCGCCTCTCCGGTGTTGCTGGCGGTCGCGTTGATCATCAAGTTCGACAGCCCCGGGCCGGTGTTCTTCCGCCAGGACCGTACCGGCTGGACCGGGGAATCGTTTCGTATCTGGAAATTCCGCAGCATGCATGTGCATCAGCCGGAAAACGGCGTGGTCGAGCAGGCGCAGCGCAATGACCCGCGCCTGACCCGGGTCGGAGCGTTCATTCGGCGCACCAGCCTCGATGAGCTGCCGCAGCTGTTCAACGTGCTGACCGGCGACATGTCGCTGGTCGGCCCGCGCCCCCATGCCTTGCAGCACGACACGTTGTACTCGCAGGACATCGTCGATTACTTCGCCCGCCACAACATCAAGCCCGGCATGACGGGCCTGGCGCAGGTACGCGGGTATCGCGGGGAAACCAAGGATATCGAGCAGATGATCCAGCGGGTCAATTCGGACATCGAGTACATCAACAACTGGTCGTTGTGGCTCGACTTCGTGATCCTGGTACGAACCCTCAATGCCTTCACTGGCAAGCAGGCTTATTGACGCCGCAGGCCAGCGGGGCGGGGAGGGGCATCATCATCTTGTCCGCGGGAGGAGCCGTTATCGCCAGGCTGTTGAAAGCCGAGTGGCCCTCGCTGCTGCTCTGGGCCTTTCTGTTTTCGCCGCAATTCGCCAGGCTGTTGGCGGATTGCCAATGCGCGAAAATCGACCTGCTGGTCTTATACACCTTTGCCATTTCGTTGCTGTGGCTGCTGGCAATCCGCTTCATATCGGCCAACCCGTTCAGGGTGCATGTGCTGCTGTTGCCGTTCTACCTGCTGGCGAGCATCGACCTGTTCGTGGTGCTGAACTTCGGTTCGCGGCTGACGGCGGCCTACCTGTACATTGCCTTGACCAACTACAAGGAAGCGACGGAATTTTTCGCCACCTACTGGCGCTCGATCGCTGCGACCTTGGCGGTGTTCGCAGTGTGCTACGGGGTGGGCTTGGCCGGGCTTCACGGCCGCCGCCAGCACCGCAACAAGGCCGTGCTGGCGCTGGCGCTCGGTGGCTTGCTGCTGGGCTATGGGGCTTATTTCTACAAGACCGTCACGCTCAACTCACTGAGCAAGGGCGCAGTACTCGACCTGTTGGCGAAAGACCAGAGCACGCCCGTAGGCTACCTGTCGCAGCTCGGCCTGACGGCGGCGCTGTATTGGGAATCCAAGGGGTATATCCAGCAACGCATGGCGGCGCAGGTGAATATCACCCGCATCTCCGACCAGGCCGACATCGAGACGCTGGTGTTCGTCATCGGCGAGTCTTCGCGCCCGCACAACTGGTCATTGTACGGCTACCCGAACAGCACCACGCCCCACCTCGATCAGCAGCCCGGGCTGTTCAAGCTCAAGCGCATGTGCACCACCGCGCCTTACACGTCGGTTGCCGTGCCTTCGCTGCTCAGCCTGTACCCCATCCGCGACTGGGACCTGATTGCATCGAACAAGTCGCTGGTCGGGATCTTGCGTGCGGCCGGCTACGACACGTACTGGCTGTCTTCGCAGGAGGTCGACAGCTTTGGCGGGATCATTCCGCAGATCGCCGCAGAAGCTCACTACCGCCAGTACCTGGAGCGCAGCTATGACGGTGCGCTGGTGCCGGTCTTGCAGCAGGTGCTGGGCAAGGCCGATAGGCGCCGCCAGGCGATATTCATCCACATCAAGGGCAGCCACTTCGAATACGCTCGGCGCTTCCCAGGCGACTTCGCCCGGTTCAAGCCGGCCAGCGGCAGCCAGAAAGACCGGATCACGGCCGATTACGACAACTCGGTCCTGTACACCGACTGGCTGCTGTTCTCGATCATGCAAACGCTGGCGGCCAGGCACAAGAAAGCACTGCTGGTCTACGCGTCGGACCATGGCGAGAACCTGCTGGATGACAGCCGAGAGCTGTTGGGCCACGGCATCGGTAACCAGTACGACCTGTCGACATCGGCGTTTGTCTGGTCCAGCGGCAACCTCTCGCCAGAGCAGATGGCTAAACTGGAAAAGTTGAAGGCCAGGGAGGACCAGCAGGTCAGCATCGGCTCGCTGCCGCATATGCTGCTGAACATGGCCGGGATATCCATGCCTGGCTATGACAGCAGCCAGGACTTGCTCAGCGATGACTACAAGCCCTCGGAGTGCCCACACCTGCTCGCGACCGGCTTTGTGCCGTCGTTCGACTTCGACATCAAGCACATAGCCGTCGAGTGATCAGGCCGGTAGCGTCAGCGGGTGCAAGGCGCGAAAGCCTTGCGCTTCTTCCACCAGCCAGTCATGCACCGCTCGCGCGCCCGGCTGGTTCAGCCCGCCTGGGGGGTAGTGCACCATGTAGCGCTTGTGGTTGGCAATCGGGTGGCCAAACGGCACGATCAAGGCGCCGCGTTCGAGCTCGTCATTGAGCAACGTGCGCCGGGCAATCGCCACGCCGACGCCGGCGATCGCCGCTTCGATGGTCAGGTGGTTGCGGTTGAAGGTATGCCCCCGGCGCACGTCCAGCCCGCCGGCGCCGATGCCCTCCAGGTAAAACTCCCACTCCGCATATTCCGAGCTGCCGCGCCAGGCGGTGATGTCGTGCAGCAGCGGATAATGCGCCAGGTCGGCCGGGCCATGCAGCGGTGGGCGACCACGCAGCAGCGCAGGTGAACAGACCGGGAAGATCTGTTCGTCCAGCAAAGGCGTCGACAGCATGCCCGGGTAGCTGCCGTCGTTGAGGTCGATGGCCAGGTCGAAGTCGCCGGGGTGCAAGGCATGGGCGCTGTCTTCGGCGACCAGGCGCAGTTCGATGTCCGGGTAACGCTGCTGGAAACGCGGCAATCGAGGGGTAAGCCACTTGGCCAGGAACGACGGGATCGAACGCAGGCGCAAGGTACCGCGGATTTCACCGGCATCCAGGCGCAACAGTTCGGCCTCGATGCTGCCATAGGCCTCGGTGACCGTCTGTGCCAGGCGCTGGCCCTCGGCGCTGAGCTCCACACCGCGTGCCCGGCGCAGGAACAGCTTGTAGCCCAGGCGCTCTTCCAGCTGGCGCATCTGTTGGCTGACAGCACCGGGGGTGATGTGCAGTTCGTCGGCACAGCGGGTGAACGAAAGGTGCCGCGCTGCGCAGGAGAAGACATGCAGCCAGACGAACAGCTGGCCATTGAGTTGTCGTCGCATCGTTTAGTGTCGCTAAAGCCTTGCTTAGGAAGTTTCGTTGGTCATCGGTCAGTGATCGCGGCAGTATCGCGCAAATTGGCAGTACCACTCAATTTTCTCAGACAGCCGTGGGGCACAGTACCGCGCCGACACGGTCAGGCATTAGTATGGCTATCAGTGTTTTCGACCTTTTCAAGATTGGCATCGGCCCGTCCAGCTCCCATACCGTAGGCCCGATGCGGGCAGCGGCGAGCTTTGCCCAGGCCTTGCGCGAACAGGGCTTGCTGGCCCAGGTGCAGCGCATCGAAGTGCGCCTGTACGGCTCGCTGTCAGCGACCGGGGTAGGCCATGCCACGGATCGCGCCTGCCTGCTTGGCCTGATGGGACAATGGCCGGATCGTATCGACTCGGCCACCATCGAGCCGCGCATCAGCCAGTTGCTGCAGGAGCAGTGCCTGATGCTCGATGGCAGCCATCCGCTGGTGTTCCAGTATGCCCGCGACCTGCTGCTGCTGGACGAAAGCCTGCCATATCACCCCAATGCCATGACCCTCGAGGCCATGGGCGGGCAGGGTCGTCTGTTGCACCAGACCTACTATTCCATCGGTGGCGGTTTCATCGTCGAGCAGGGCGAGATCGATGCGCCTCAGGCGCAAGACAATGCGGTCCAGCTGCCGTACGAGTTTTCCAGCGCTGCAGAGTTGCTGGCACTGTGCAAGGCCAACCAGCTGAGTGTGGCGCAACTGATGATGGCCAACGAGTGCGCCTTGCGCCCGCAAGCCGAGGTGCGCGAAGGCCTGCTGCGTATCTGGGCGGCAATGCGCGATTGCGTCGACAACGGCTTGCGCAACGAAGGCATCCTGCCCGGCGGCCTCAACGTCAAGCGACGTGCCGCACGACTGCACCGCAGCCTGCAAGAGGCTGGGCAGCCGAATGTGATCGGTTCGACCCTGAGCGCCATGGAGTGGGTCAACCTGTTTGCCCTGGCGGTCAATGAAGAAAACGCCGCTGGCGGACGCATGGTCACCGCGCCCACCAATGGCGCCGCCGGCATTATCCCGGCTGTGTTGCACTACTACATGAAATTCAACCCAGGTGCCTGTGACGACGATGTGGTGGCGTTTCTGCTGGCCGCCGCCGCCGTCGGCATCCTGTGCAAGAAGAATGCATCCATCTCCGGCGCTGAAGTCGGTTGCCAGGGGGAAGTCGGCTCGGCCTGCTCGATGGCCGCTGCGGGGTTGGCCGAGGTACTGGGTGCTACACCGCCGCAACTGGAAAACGCCGCCGAGATCGCCCTGGAGCATAACCTCGGCCTGACCTGCGACCCGGTCGGCGGGCTGGTCCAGGTGCCGTGCATCGAACGCAATGCGATTGCTGCGGTAAAGGCGATCAATGCCGTGCAGATGGCCCTGCGCGGTGACGGCGAGCATTTCATCTCGCTAGACCGGGTGATCCGCACCATGCGCGACACCGGCGCCGACATGCATGCCAACTACAAGGAAACCTCGCGGGGTGGCCTGGCGGTCGCATTCGTCGAATGTTGATTGGCGTTTCGCCGGCAAGATGCCAGTGCCTGCCTTGAATTGGGCGTGAGGCGTAAATCGAGCGCCGCGCGGGCGGCGCTCGATCTGTGGTGTACACAGGGTACCTTGACGCTACTTGCCCTTGTTCTTGAGGGTGACGAAGCTGGCGCGCATATCCTTGGCCCAGCCGTCGAGAACTGGCTTGACGTCGTTCAGGGTCAGCTTGGTCTTGTCGTTTTCCAGCTCCTTGCCGGTACCCTTGCGCACAACCTGGGCCAGTACCTTCTGGTTGCCGCCGTCGAGGAAGGCCGCTTCGACACCGACATCCACTTGCTGGTCGCGGCCACCCATGGCGGTATTGACGCCTGCGGAAATCAGCGCGATCGGGATGAATTCGTAGGGTTTGAGGCTTTCATTGCTGGTTGACACCGCAGTGATCGCCGGGCGTACCACAATGGTGCCCGGCCCGGGCGCCTTGGCCAGGGTCAGCACGCTGCCCATTTCACGGCGCAGGGCATCGTTGAAGTAGCGGGTGATTTCATTCAGCGTCTGCTGGGAAATGACCGCCGTCGCCTGCGGCTTGGGGTAGAACTGGCTCGGCTCGATGAAGACTTGCGAATACTGGTTGATATTGACTTTGGGGTCGATCCAGCGCATCACCGATGCACCCGATGGACTTTTCGCTTCCTGCAGGCGGCTGTAGTCCTTGAGAAAGCCGGAATAGTCCTTGGGGTCCACGCGGTTGCTGGAGCAGGCGGCCACAGCGAGCAAAGCGGCGCACAACAGGGTAACGCGGGGCAGGGATTTCATGATGGTTTTGCATCCATGATGGGTCGGCCAGAACAACGCTAGCAGGTGCTTGGCAGATGGCCAGTGAACGTTTGAAAACCCTTGAGGTCTTGCCTGGTGTTTTATGGTTGTGCATGTCTTGAAAACTGTAGTGCCTTTGACATCGAGCGCCGCGCGGGCGGCGCTCGATCTCAAGCACGGCCCAGCTTCCAAGGCGTACGCCCTGTTACCCGAGCGCCTCGCGCAACCGATACCACAACATCCCCAGCGCCAGCAGCGGCGAGCGTAGCGCCTTGCCGCCCGGGAACGTCAGGTGCGGCACCGCGCTGAACACATCCAGCCCCTGGCTCTGCCCCAACGCGATACCTTCTGCCAGCAGCTTCGCCGTCCAGTGGGTTACGTTCAGCCCATGCCCGGAATAACCTTGGGCATAGAAAACGTTGGGGTGCTGGCTCAACCGCCCCACTTGCGGGAAGCGGTTGGCGGTGATGCCGATCATGCCGCCCCACTGGTAGTCGATGCGCACGTTGGCCAGTTGTGGGAACACCTTGAGCACTTTTGGCCGCATGTAGGCCGCGATGTCCTTGGGGTCGCGGCCGGAATAGTGGCATGCACCGCCAAACAGCAGGCGGCGGTCGGCAGTGAGGCGGTAGTAGTCCAGGCCGACTTTCTGGTCACACAGGGCCATGTTCTGCGGGATCAGCGTGCTGGCCACGGCTTCCGGCAGCCGCTCGGTGGCCACCACGTAACTCCCGGCCGGCAGCACTTTACCGCTCAGCCGTGGCTCCAGGTCGTCGAGGTGGGCGTTGCAGCCCAGAACCAGGCTCTGTGCCCGTACTTTGCCGCGTGCCGTATGCACGGTCACGGTCGGGCCATGCTCGATGCGCAGCACCGGGCTCTGCTCGAAGATGCGTACTCCCAGGCCATGGGCCACGCGTGCTTCGCCCTGGACCAGGTCGAGCGGGTGCAGGTGGCCTGAACCCATGTCCACCAGGCCGCCGGCATACTGGTCACTGGCGACGATTTCATGCATGCCATCGGGCCCGACCAGGCGGGTTTGGGGGCGGTAGCCCAGGCTGGCCAGGTCTTCCTGTTCAGCCTTGAAGGCAGCGAACTGTGCCGGCGTATTGGCCAGTTCGCAGAAGCCCCAGCGCAGGTCGCAGGCAATCGCGTATTGCTCGATGCGGCGAGCGACCAGTGCCACCGACTCGATGCCGGCCTGCTGCAGGTAGCGCACGCCATCCTGGCCAACGTAGCGGGCAAAGCCGCTGACATCATGGCCGATGCCGCGAATCAGCTGGCCGCCGTTGCGCCCGCTGGCGCCCCAGCCGATGCGACGGCCCTCCAGCAGCACCACGCAAAGCCCGCGCTCAGCCAGTTCCAGCGCGGTGTTGACCCCGGTCAGCCCGCCGCCGATTACGCACACGTCAGCCGTCAGTTCGCCGTCGAGGCAGGGGTAGGGCGCCGCGTTGCGCGCCGTGGCGGCGTAGTACGACGCGGTATGTTGGGTATCGAAAGACATGATGCGTTCTCGGTTCAACGGTTGGACTTGATCTTGCTCCAGGAGCGGGTCATGACCCGCATGATCTTCGGGCTCGGGGTACTGGAGATGTACAGCTTGTCCAGCACTTCCTGGGGTGGGTAGATCTCCGGGTTGTCGACCAGTGACGTGTCCATGTAGGCCTGGGCATCCGGGTTGGCGTTGGCGTAGCCGACCGTGGCGCTGACCTTGGCGATCACTTTCGGGTCAAGCAGGTAGTTGATGAACGCCAGGGCCTGCTCAGGGTTCTGCGCATCCTTGGGGATTGCCAGCAGGTCGAACCACAGGTTGCTGCCTTCCTTTGGAATGCTGTAGGCGATCTTGACCCCGTTTTTCGCTTCCACGGCCCGGTTGGCCGCCTGGAACACGTCGCCGGAATAGCCGAAGGCCACGCAGATATCACCGTTGGCCAGGTCCGAGACGTACTTGGAGGAATGGAAGTAGGTGATGTACGGGCGCAGTTCGAGCAGGCGCGCTTCAGCCTTGGCATAGTCGCCCGGTTTTTCGCTGCGTGGGTCCATGCCCAGGTAGTTGAGCATTGCCGGGAACAGCTCGTCGGGTGAATCCATGAAGGCCACGCCGCATTGCTTGAGCTTCTTCAGGTTCTCTGGCTCGAACAGCGTTGCCCAGGAGTCGATATGGTCCACACCCAGTGCGGCCTTGACCTTGTCGACGTTATAGCCAATGCCGTTGGTTCCCCAAAGATAGGGCACTGCGTACTGGTTGCCGGGGTCATTCTGCTCGAGCTGCTTGAGCAGCTTCGGGTCCAGGTGCTGCCAGTTCGGCAGCTTGCTGCGGTCCAGTGGCAGGAACGCACCGGCCTGGGCCTGGCGGGCCAGGAAGTGGTTGGAGGGCACCACCACATCGTAGCCGGTGCGGCCGGCGAGCAGCTTGCCTTCCAGGGTTTCGTTGGAGTCGAACACGTCATAGACCACCTTGATCCCACTGCTGGCCTGGAAGTCGGCCAGGGTCGTGTCACCGATGTAGTCGGTCCAGTTGTACACGCTGACGCTGGGCGTGGCCTGTGCGGCGGCGCAGAACAGCAGGGCGAAGGTAGCGGGGATCAGGGCTTGCAGATGACGCATGTCGACACCTCGTTGGTCTTGTTCTTTGAGTTCGGTGCAAGGGAGGGGCGCTTGGCGCCCCCGGAGAATCACACGCTCAGCAGCAGGAACTCGCGCTCCCACGAACTGATGACGCGCTTGAAGTTTTCATGCTCGGCACGCTTGACCGCGACGTAGCCCTGGACGAACTGCTTGCCCAGGTAGCGCTGCACGGTTTCGCAGTCTTCCATGTGCTGCAGCGCATCCTCGATGGTGATCGGCAGCCGCAGGTTGCGCCGTTCATAGGCACGGCCCTGGACCGGCGCGCTCGGCTCGATCTGCTCGACCATGCCCAGGTAACCGCACAGCAGGCTGGCGGCGATCGCCAGATAGGGGTTGGCGTCGGCGCCCGGCAGGCGGTTCTCCACGCGCATCGCATCGGGGCTGGACGTTGGCACACGCAGGCCGGCGGTGCGGTTTTCCTCGCCCCATTCGACGTTGACCGGTGCCGAGGTGTCCGGCAGGAAGCGACGGAACGAGTTGACGTTGGGTGCGAACATCGGCAACAGCTTGGGGATGTACTTCTGCAGGCCGCCGATGTGGTGCAGGAACAGTTCGCTCATGCTGCCATCGTCATTGGCGAACACCGGTTTGCCGGTGGCAATGTCGACCACGCTCTGGTGCAGGTGCATGGCGCTGCCTGGCTCGTCGGTGATCGGCTTGGCCATGAAGGTGGCGGTGACGTTGTGCTTGAGCGCGGCTTCACGCATGGTGCGTTTGAACACGGTGATCTGGTCGGCCAGGTCCAGCGCGTCGCCATGACGGAAGTTGATTTCCATCTGCGCCGGGCCGTCTTCGTGGATCAGCGTGTCGAGGTCCAGGCCTTGCAGCTCGCACCAGTCGTAAACGTCTTCGAACAGTGGGTCGAATTCGTTGGCGGCGTCGATCGAGAACGACTGGCGCCCGCTTTCGGCGCGGCCCGAGCGGCCCAATGGCACTTGCAGGGGCAGGTCCGGGTCTTCGCAGCGCTGGGTCAGGTAGAACTCCATCTCTGGCGCGACGATCGGCTGCCAGCCTTTGTCGGCATACAGCTTGAGCACCTTCTTCAGCACGTTGCGTGGCGACAGCTCGATCGGGTTGCCCTGCTTGTCGAACGTGTCGTGAATGACGATGGCGGTGGGTTCGATGGCCCACGGGATCTGGTAGACGGCCGTCGGGTCGGGGCGGCAGACCATGTCGATGTCGGCTGCATCGAGCAGGCTGTAGTAAATGTCGTCATCGACGTAATCGCCGGTGACGGTCTGCAGCAGCACGCTTTCTGGCAGGCGCATGCCGCGTTCGTGAAGGAACTTGGCGGTCGGTGCGATCTTGCCGCGGGCGATGCCGGTCAGGTCGCTGATCACGCATTCGACTTCGGTGATGCGGTGTTCTTTCAGCCAGGCGGACAGCTGATCGAAGGGGGCGTTCATACAGACCTCTTGGTTGGGTTTTTTTGTGGGAGCGGGCGGGCCCGCGAAAGCCGTTGCAGGGTTTCGAAGGCATTGCGCTTCCCAGGTGACACGCTGGAGACTATCTTGAGCGCAGGCCCGCAAAGCCATCTATCCACTTTCTTCTGCGATCAATGCACCAAAAGAGTGCAACTAGGACAATGCGTGACAACGCCTAATGCCTTGCAAGTCCAGGCCTTCCACACCACGGATGTGACCGAACAGGTACGCGCCACCCCCGGTTGGCAGCAGCAGTACCGGCAGATGTCGCCAGGCCATTTCAGCGGCCAGCTGCGCTGCCTGGGGCTCGATGGAGTGGAGGTCTACGAGGAGCGACTGAACACACGTGTGGAGCAGTTCTTCCGGGCACCGAGCGGTGCGCTGGCGTTCTGTTTCGACCAGAGCGAAAACAGCCTTTACCTGCTCAATGAGCAAAGCCGCAATATCTGGATCACACCGGAGAACTATCAGGAAGTGGCCGTGGTGTTCGACCAGGCCTTTCTCGCCCGTCATGGCCTGGACCCACAGCGGCTCGAAGGGTTGTTCATGGTGCCGCTGGGCAGTGGGCAGAATGCGCTGTTCGGCAGTTGGCTGAGTGCCACCTTGACCCGCCTGGGCGAGGCCGATTGCCCATTGCAAGGGCAGGCGCTGGCCGAGCAGTTGCTCGAAGATTGCCTGTTCATTCTCGACAACGCCTGCCAGCGCTTGCAAGGCGGGGCGCTGGGGCGGCGCGGCGAGGAGCGGGCGATCATGCAGCGGGTCAGCGAATGGGCGGCAGATTGCCCGGATGAGACCCTCAATCTGGTCGAGTTGGCCGAGGTGGCCGGTGTGTCGCTGCGCCAGCTGCAGCAGGCGTTCAAGGCATTTACTGGGATGCCGCCGGCGCACTGGCTGCGGTTGCGTCGGCTCAACGGCGCGCGGCGGGATCTGTTGCGCGGCGGTGAGGTGACCGTTGCGGAAGTGGCCATGCGTTGGTCATTCTGGCATTTGGGAAGGTTTTCAGAGAGTTACCGGCAGTTGTTCAAGGAGTTTCCGAGCGAGACCCTCAAGCGGGGCAGGGGCTGAGTTTTTTGTTGTTGCAACTGGCCTCTTCGCGGGCGCGCCCGCTCCCACAGGTTCGTCACTACCCTCAGACCTGGTGATTGTCTCTGTGGGAGCGGGCGTGCCCGCGAAGGGGCCGGTACAGACAACCCAGCATTCCCATTGGAAAATTGCTATCGTGCCCGGCAGTTTCCACCCGAGGTCCCGATGTTCTACCTGCCTTTGCCCAGCGACCAGGCCGACAGCCTGGCCAGCGTGCCCCCCGCCACCGACTTCTTCCCGAGCGCCAGCCTGCTGGAAGCTGCCGCCGTGCTGTTCGTGCAGAACCTGCCACGCCAACCGGCCAGCGCCTCGGCGGACACACAGGAGCGCCGCTTCGCCGAGATCGTGCGCATCGCCAATGAAGTCGAAGCTGCAGCCCCAGGCCGCTTCCAGCGGCAGGTCGCCCAGCACTTCGACCGCGAGGCGTTCGCCATGGGGCTGGGCATGCTCGGTGAGAATGGCGTCGCCCTGGTGTCGGCCGAAACCGAGTACCAGGCCGACGAGTTCCAGGACGCCGAAGGCCAGTGGAATTTCCAGTTCGCCGACAGCTATCGCCAGCGCGTCACGCCGCTGCACCCGGTGTACCTGCCGTCACTGGCCAGTGACCTGATGCTCAGTGACCAACAGCACCGCCTGCTGCGCGAGTTTGTCTGCGGTGTCGACGAATCGGTCGCCGTGCAGGGGTTCGCCGGCACCGGCAAGACCTTCCTGATCCACCAGTTCGCACGCCTGCTTGACCCTCAGCGCACGCTGCTGCTAGCCCTCACCGAAGGCCAGCTGCGGGCCTTGCAGGCACGGGTCAGGGATGCCCAGGCCTACACTGCGCTGACCTTCGGCCAGTTGGCCGACGAAATTCTCAACCGTGACCTCACCAGCAATGGCTGGCGCCTGCGCGACCCGTACCGCACCAAACTGTCCTGGCGCCCGCAGGAGGCGCAGGTGGTGCGCTGGTTGAACATCCCCGACATCGGCCCGCTCGCCGCGCGCGATGTGGTGGCCCTGTGCGTCAAGGCCGTGCGCAGCTTCTGCCGCAGCGGCGACAGCCAGTTGCAGCTGCATCACCTGCCCTGGGCCGGGCCTGGCACCACGCCGCTGGACCAGGAAGTGCTGCTGGAAAAGGCCCGCCTGTACTGGCAGGAGCTGGTCCGCCCGTCAGCTCGCGACATCCAGCTGCCGGTGCGTGACTACCACCGGGTCAAGCTGCTGTCATTGACCGCTGAGGTGATCGACAGCCGCTTTAGCCACGTCATCGTCGACGAGGCCCATGAATTGTCCGCGCCGATGCTCTCGGTGCTCGACCGCAGCCCGCAGTCAGTCATCGCGCTGGGCGACGAGCTGCAGAACCTCAATGGCCTGAGCCCCCACCATGGCAACTTCATTCGCCAGCGCTACATCGACCACTCGCTGCGCGCCGGCCCCGCCATGGACGGCGTGCTGAACCCGTTGATCCAGGCACACCCGGCGACGATCCAGGCGGCCTTCAGTGGCAGTGCCGAGCATTACACCCGGGTGAGTTTCTTCGACACGGTGACCGTGCCTGAGCAGCCAACCGCCTTGATCGTCGATGACGAGTGGGGCCTGTTCGGCTGGTTCCAGCGCCTGACCCATCAAGGGGTGCCTTTCGTGCTGCTGCAAAGCGCGCGCAAGGACTTCGAGCTGTTCGTCGAGGATTGTATCGAGCTGTACCGCTATGGCACCCGGGCGCGCCACCCGATGTTGTTCCGTTACCCCAGCTGGCAGGCGCTGGAGCAGGACAAGGGCGACGACAAGGCCTTTGTCGCCGTGGCCGGCATGCTGCGCAAAGGCTATACCCCGGAGCACTTTGCCAAGGCCAAGAGCCGTTACCGCTGGGACAAGGCGCCAAAGCTGTTCCTTGGCCGGGTGCGGGATGTGAAGAACATGGAGTTCGCCCGGGTGATGGTGTCGCCGGAGCTGATGGTGGCGCCTGGCACGGCAGGCAATCGCAACGACCGGGCGCGGCTGTTGGCGGGGCTGTATACCGCCTGTTCGCGGGCGCGGCATGAATTGATCGTGCCGGGGGGGATGCTGGACTGGGTCAAGGACCAGGCCCGGGATTGATGTTGCTGGGGCTGCTTTGCAGCCCTTTCGCGACACAAGGCCGCTCCTACAGGGAAACGCGATCCCCTGTAGGAGCGGCCTTGTGTCGCGAAAGGGCCGCAAAGCGGCCCCAATACCTGGAATCAGTTACGATCCAGCCAGACAGTCTGGGCATTGGTGAACTCGCGCACCCCAAAGTGCGAGAGCTCACGCCCGAAACCGCTCTTCTTCACGCCACCAAACGCCACACGGGGGTCGGACGCGCAGTAGCCGTTGATGAACACGCCACCGGTATCCAGCGCGGCAGTCATGCGCTCGGCCAGCGCATAGTCGGCGGTGTAGATGGTCGAAGCCAGGCCGAACTCGCTGTCGTTTGCCAGCTCAACCGCATGGTCGGCGTCACGGGCAGTGATGATCGCTGCCACTGGCCCGAACAGCTCCTGCCTGAAGGCAGTCATGTCCGGGGTGACGTTGGCCAGCACGGTGGGTGCGTAGAAGTTGCCAACCCCTTCGACCTTGTCGCCGCCCAGCAGCAGGGTGGCGCCTTCGGCCAGCGTCGCCTGGACCTGGCCATCCAGCTCGTCGCGCAGGTCATAGCGGGCCATCGGGCCGATGTAGGTGTCGTCTTCCAATGGGTTGCCGACTTTCAGCTTGCGCGTGGCTTCGACGAACTTGTGCGTGAATTCCTCGACGATGCTTTCTTCGATGATCAGGCGCTTGGCGGCGGCGCAGACCTGGCCGGTGTTCTGGTAGCGACCGATCACGGCGGCCTGCACAGCGGCGTCGATATCAGCATCAGCCAACACGATGAACGGGTCGGAACCGCCCAGCTCCAGCACGCATTTCTTCAGCGCGGCACCTGCCTGGGCACCGATGGCCATGCCCGCGCGCACGCTGCCGGTCAGGGTCACGGCGGCGATGCGCACGTCGTTGATGGCGCGAGTGACGCCGTCCGGGGTGACGTTCAGCACTTCGAACACGCCTTCAGGCAGGCCGGCGTCCTTGAACAGTTCACCCAGCAGGTAGGCGCTGCCCATCACGTTCGGTGCGTGCTTCAGGACATAGGTGTTGCCGGCCAGGATCGCCGGCACGGCGCCGCGCAGCACCTGCCAGACCGGGAAGTTCCACGGCATCACGGCCAGGATCGGGCCCAGTGGGCGGTACTCGATGCGGGCTTTCTCGACCTGGGTCGGCTCGGCGGCGAGCATCGCCGGGCCGTGCTCGGCATACCAGCGGCACAGGCCGACGCACTTGGCGACTTCGCCACGGGCCTGGGCGATCGGCTTGCCAATTTCACGGCTGATCATCTGGGCGAAGGCTTCGGCCTTGGCTTCGAGGGTGCTGGCCAGGGCGAGCAGGTACTCGCTGCGCTGACCCAGCGACACTTGCCGCCACTGGCCGTAGCCAGCCTTGGCGCGTTGCAGCGCCGCTTCCAGTGCGGCGTCGGTGTCGAAGGGATAGGCGCCAATCTGCTCGCCGCTGAACGGGTCGACGGAGATGGCGTGGGTCAGGCTGCTGATCGCACTCATGGCGGGTCACTCTCGTTGTTGTTACTCGGTGACGCCAGACTAGTGGGCTATGGCTTTAATGAAAACTGAATAATAATGAGCGAAACATTCACGTTTGGAGAATGACTGTGGACCTGGTGCAACTGGAGATCTTCAAGGCCGTGGCCGAACAGGGCAGCATCAGCGCCGCCGCCCAGCATATCCATCGGGTGCCCTCGAACCTGACCACGCGTATCAAGCAACTGGAGGAAGACCTGGGCGTCGAACTGTTCATCCGTGAGAAGAGCCGCCTGCGCCTGTCACCGGCGGGTTGGAACTTCCTGGAATACACCCGGCGCATCCTCGATCTGGTGCACGAAGCACGGCTGACCGTGGCCGGCGAGGACCCCCAGGGCACCTTCGCCCTGGGTTCGCTGGAGAGCACCGCGGCGGTGCGCATTCCTGCGCTGCTGGCGGCCTACAATCAGCGCTACCCCAAAGTCGACCTCGACCTGTCCACCGGGCCCTCCGGGACCATGCTCGAAGGCGTGCTGGCGGGGCGCCTGGTGGCGGCTTTCGTCGATGGCCCGGTGCTGCACCCCACGCTGGAAGGCATGCCGGTGTTCGAGGAGGAGATGGTGATCATCTCGCCCCTCAACCACGCCCCGGTCACCCGTGCCCAGGACGTCAACGGCGCGAGCATCTATGCCTTTCGCGCCAACTGCTCGTACCGTCACCACTTCGAGAACTGGTTTGTCCAGGACCAGGCGGTGCCCGGCAAGATCCACGAAATGGAGTCGTACCATGGCATGCTCGCCTGCGTCAGCGCCGGTGCCGGCCTGGCCATGCTGCCGCGCAGCATGCTCGACAACATGCCTGGCTGCAGCACGGTCTGCGCCTGGCCGATGCAGGAGCAGTTCCGCTACCTCAAGACCTGGCTGGTGTGGCGCCGGGGCACGGTTTCGCGCAGCCTGAGCATGTTCGTGAAACTTCTCGAAGAGCGGCGGGCGGCGTGAACATCAGCACGGTGTGAGGTCAAACATCAGGTAAGCCATCTCCTTGAGGAGGAGCTGACCATGCGTAACCATCACCATGCTGTGGGCGCCACGTTGCTGATCGCACTGGCGCTGCCCTGGACCCTGGCCGCTGGCGCAGAAGTCGACGACCACAACGCGCCGATCGACATGCAAGCCGTGCAAGTGCAGCCGCAGGAGCAGAATGGCGTGCGCTACCTGGCGGGCGGTATCGGCCAGGATGAGGCCAATGCCATACGCCGGACCCCGGGTTATGACCTGCACGTCGAACTGTCGACCGGTGCACACGGCCAGTTCGAGAGCGGCGCCGCAGTCGACATCCACAATGCACAAGGCAAGTCCGTGTTGAGCCTGCAGGATGCCGGGCCGTTGGTCTATGTCCAGCTGCCACCCGGCCAGTACCAGGTCATCGGCCAGGCGCAGGGTACAACGGTCCAGCAACGGGTCACGGTAAACGGCAAGACGCCTGTCACCGCAAGCCTGAACTGGCATTGAGCGTCCACGACGGGCGGAGTACATCTGTACTCCGCCTCGGCGGGGACCTGCCGCCATCAGCAGCTGGGGCACTACGGGTAAATTCAAGCAATGCTGGCAATTCACTTTCAACTTTCTGATTATCTGGACAATAATCAGAAAAGTATTACGCCGTGTGACCGGCTGCACCGTTCACCGCAAAAATCGAGGGGCCCTAGCCCCCACTTGCCCGTGTGACCATCAGGAGAAGTCATTGATGAAAACCCGTCTTGCCAGCACGCTGGCCGCCGCCCTATTGGTGCTCGGGGGCACCCCTCTGGCCCAGGCCGCAGAAATTTCCGGCGCCGTGGGTGCCACTAGCCAGGGCGACATGACGTACCGTCTCGGTATGGCGTTCGACTGGGACAAGCAGTGGATGAAAAGTGACATCGGCTTTGTGACGGGATATTGGGATGCGGCCTACACCTATTGGGAAGGTGGCGATGCCAGCGGCGCTCACTCGCTGTCGTTCAGCCCGGTGTTCACCTACGAGTTCAGTGGCTTCACCTACACCCCGTATGTCGAAGCCGGCATCGGCCTGGCGGCCTTTTCCAAGACCGATGTGGGTGACCAGCACCTGGGCTCATCGGTCAACTTCGAAGACCGCATCGGCTTTGGCCTGAAGCTGCCGGGTGCGCAGAAGGTGGGGCTCCGTCTGATGCACTACTCCAATGCCGGCATCAAGCAACCGAACGACGGTATCGAGTCCTACTCGCTGTTCTACAGCAAGAGCTTCTGATGCACGGGGCCGCCAGGCGGCCCCCTGTCATTTCAGAAGGTGTAGGCAACCCCAGCCTGCACCGTGCGCGGCGCACCCGGGTACACATAGGTGTTGAACGCCCCCTCGTCATAGCCCTTGTTGAACAGGTTCTTCACGTCCAGGTTCAACCGCACGTGCTCGTTGACCTTGTAGAAGCTCAGCAAGTCAACCACGCTGTAGCGCTCCATGGTGTAGGTACTGGCCGCCGTCTGCCCGGCGCGGTCATCCACATACTTCACGCCAACCCCCAGCCCCAGGCCCTTGGCCAGCCCATCCTGGAACTCATAGGTGTTGAGCAGGCTGAAGCTGTTGCGCGGGATGTTCGCCAGGCGAGTGCCGGTGGGGAGGCTGTTGTCCTTGGTCACCTCGGCGTCGACATAGGCGTAGCCGCCGATCATCCGCCATTGCGGAGTCAGGTTGCCGGCGACGTTGATATCCAGGCCGCGGCTGCGCACTTCGCCGGCAGCGACGCTGTAGGTGCCGGTCGGGTCGTTCGGGTCTCGGGTGAGCACGTTTTCCTTGACGATGTGGTAGATCGCCGCGTCCACGCTCAGCTGGCGGTCGAGCGCTTCCCATTTTACGCCCAGCTCGTATGACTTGCCCTTCTCCGGGTCAAAGCCCGTGCCTTGCAGGCTCGCGCCGCTGTTGGGCTTGAACGAACGCGCGGTGTTGGCGTAGACGGCAACGCTGTCGGTCAGGTCGTACATCAGGCCCAGGCGCGGGGTGACGCCGTTCTCGCCCTTGTTGAAGTCACCGGCATTGTTGAGCTTGTTGTCGTAGTCATGCTCGTAGCGCTCGAAACGCACCCCGGCGAGGGCTTTCAGGCGCTCGGTCAGGGCCACCTGGTCCTGGATGAATGCCGCCCAGGTCTTGAGGTTTTCCTTGTCATGGGTGGTGGTGCGGGTCAGGGCAGGGCGCGGCTGGCCCAGCACCGGGTGGAAAATGTCGATCGGGTAGGCACCGCTACCGGCGGCCGAACGCTGGATGATCGAGTTGTAGTCATAGTCTTCGTATTCGATACCGGTCAGCAGGGTATGGGCGAAACCGCCCGTGTCGAAGTGGCCGGTGAGGTTGAGCTGGTAGTCACGGTCGCTCCACTCCAGCTTGCGGTAGTTGAAGTTGCGCCCCAGCGTGCGACCGTCGGCCTGCAGGCCGTTGGCTTCCACCGCGTTGCCCTTGAGCGAGCCGTCCAGCCATTGCAGGCCACCGCCCAGCGTCCAGTTGTCGTTGAGCAGGTGCTCGAAGCGCAACTGGGCCATGTCGTTGTCGTTGTGCAGCAGGTTGTCGCTGCCTTTTTCCCAGACGTTGGTGTCCCGCGAAGCTGTGCCGATCTGGCCGGGCAGGCGGGTCAGGCCGCGATCCAGCGGGTGGTTGTTACGCATGAAGTCGCCTTCGAAGATGACCTTGGTGGCGTCGCTGACCTGCCAGCTGATCACCGGTGCAACGTCATAGCGCTCGCTTTCGACATCGTCGCGGAAGCTTTCGCCACCTTCGCCCAGTATGTTCAGGCGATACGCCAGCGAGCCATCGGCATTCAGCGGCCCGGTGGCGTCCAGGGTTGCCCGGTGCATGCCCTGGTCGTCGAACTGGCTGCCGAGGGTCACCTTGGGCTCGGCCAGCGGCTGCTTGCTGACCACGTTGAACGTACCTCCGGGGTCGCCACGGCCATACAGGCTGGTGGCCGGGCCGCGGATCACTTCGAGGCGCTCGACGGTGTTGGCGTCAGGGGCGTTGGGGTAGCCGCGGTTGATCGGGAAGCCGTTGCGATAGAACTCGCCGGTGGTGAAGCCGCGCACGGTGAAGGTGGTCAGGCCCTGGCCGCCGAAGTTGTTGGCGCGGCCGACGCCACCGGCGTAGTCCAAGCCATCCTGCAGGCGGGTGGCGCCGGTGTCTTCAAGCACATCCCTGGGCACGACGCTGATCGATTGCGGGGTCTCGTGCAGGGCGGTGTCGGTGCGCGTTGCACTGGCCGAGCGGGTGGCCTTGTAGCCGTCCACCGGGCCATCGGGGCGTTCGCTGTCGGCGCTGCTGGTGATGTTCAGGGCCTGGAGCTCGATCTGGGCCGGGTCATTGAGCGGCTCGGGCTCGGCGAAGGCCAGCGGGGAGATAGCTTGAAGCACACAAAGCGAAACGAACGTGCGACGCATCGACGGTACGATCCTGGAGTAGGGCGCTGAGGGGGAAAGAGGGAAGCGCTGAGAAACTACTACGAATCATTATCAAATGCATTCTTTTTAATTAGAACTGGTGTGCCAGATACCGTGCGCTTGGCAGGGCCGGCCTCTTCGCGGGCACGCCCGCTCCCACAGCGGCCCCGCAGCCCATCAGGCTGGTGGTATACCTGTGGGAGCGGGCGCGCCCGCGAAGAGGCCGGTTCAGGCAGCCGAACGCTCAGCGAGCGCCCTTTATGGCCAGCACATTGCACAACGGATGCTCCAGCACATGCGCCGTGGTTCCACCCAGGAACGTCTGCATCGCATCATGCCGATGGCTGCCCATCACGATCACATCGACCCGGCTGTGGCTGACGAACTGGGCAATCGCGCGGATCGCCGCACCCTCGACAAAATGCCGTCGCTCCAGCGGAATCTGGTGGTGGTCGCCCAGCCGGTTGAACGCCGCCCGCTGCGCCGTGCGCACACTGCCATCGAAGCCTGGCATGGTGACGGTGCCGGCACCAAAGTCGGCGATATGGGTCTTGGCCGCATCGCACACATGCAGCAGGTGCAGTTCAGCGTTGCATTGCAGCGCCAGGGCATGGGCGCTGTGGATCACCTGATCGTCCAGATGCTCGCCGGTACCCAGGCAGTTGAGGTCCACCGCCGCCGCAATCTGCCGGGGCAGCGGCAGGCGGATGTCGCTGACCAGGTGCACGGCCACCGGGCTTTGCTTGAGCAATTGCCAATCCAGCGGCGTGACCAGCAAGCGCTTGAGTACCGGTTCGTGCTGCACGTCCTTGATCAGCAGGTCGCAACCGAGCCGTTCGATGCGTTCAAGCACGCTGCCCAGCGGGTCGCGGGTCAACAGCAGTTCGGTGGAGACATCGAGCCCGGCGTTGCCCAGTTACTCGGCTTCGTCGGCCAGCCACTGGCGGTTGTCGCCAAGTAGCCGCTCACGCTCGCGGCCGTCGCTCATCAGGCCAAAGGTGTCGACATCGTCGACGAACACGTTGACATCCAGCAGGGCACCACTGGACTCGGCCAACGCCGCCGCGCGCTGCAGCGCCGGGGTATGGCGCATTTGCGGGCCGAGCATGACGAACAGACGCTTGAACTGGCTCATCGCACACCTCCACGTGTGGCAGCCCCCCGGTTCATGCCATGTCATCTGGTCTGTACAGTCTAGACCCCGTTCGTTGCGAGCACCCGAGCGCGGCCCAAGCCCTAGCGAGGCTTCTCTGCAGCTTCCTGCCAGCCCCCACCCAGTGCGGCATACAGGTTCACTTCCGCCACCAGTTGCGCCAGACGATCACTGATCAGCCCTTGCTGGGCGGTGAACAGCGAGCGCTGGGCATCAAGAAAGGTCAGGCTGCTGTCCACGCCATTGCGGTAGCGATGCTCGGCCAGGTCGTAGTAACGCTGGTTCGACGCCACCAGCTCGCGCTGGGCCTGCAACTGCCGCTGGTAGGTCGCCCGTGCCGCCAGGCCATCGGCCACTTCCTGAAACGCGCCCTGGATGGCCTTCTGGTACTGCGCCACCTGGATGTCCTTCTGCAACGTTGCATAGTCCAGGCTGGCGCGCAGGCTGCCGGCGGTGAAGATCGGCAGGCTGATCTGAGGCTGGAACAGCCAGGTGCCGCTGCCGCCGTCGAACAGGCCGCTCAGCTGCGGGCTGGTGCTGCCGGCGTTGGCGGTAAGGCTGATGCTGGGGAAGAACGCCGCCCGCGCCGCGCCGATGTTGGCGTTGGCCGCGCGCAGCTGGTATTCCGCCTGGACGATATCCGGGCGGCGGCGCAGCAGGTCTGAAGGCAAGCCCGCTGGCAGCCCGGCGATCTGCTCGTCGGCCAGGGGCAGGGCGGCCAGGTCGCCCTCCACCGGCGTACCCACCAGCAAGGTCAGCTGGTTGAGGTCCTGGGCCACCTGGCGTTGGTAGCGCGCCACCGTGGCCCGGGTGCTGTCGACGCTGGTGCGCGACTGGATCTGGTCCAGCGCCGATACCGTGCCGGCACGGCGCTGGGCGCTGGTCAGGCGCAGGCTGCGCTGGTCGGCGGCCAGGGTTTCCTGCGACAGCACCAGCAGCTCCTGATCGGCCCGCCAGGTCAGGTAGGCGCTGGCAACACTGGCCACCAGGCTCAGCTGAGTGCTGCGCCGCGCCTCTTCACTGGCCAGGTACGTCAGCAGCGCCTGGTCGCTGAGGCTGCGCACGCGGCCGAACAGGTCCAGTTCGTAGGCACTGATGCCCAGCGTCGCGGCGTAGGTCGAGCTGATCATGCCCTGGTCGGTACCGGTCATGCCACGGGGCAGGTACTGGCGCTTGCCCTGGGCATCGGCCGACACCTTAGGCAGCAGGTCGGCACGCTGGATGCGGTACTGGGCGCGGTAGGCCTCGACGTTCAGTGCAGCCTCGCGCAGGTCGCGGTTGTTGGCCAGCGCGCGGTCGATCAGTTGGCGCAGCACCGGGTCCTGGAACACCTGGCGCCAGTCCTCGGCGTGCTGGCGCGCCAGCGCGTCGCCCTGATAGGCCGGGCCTTGCGGGAACTGCTCGGGCACAGGGGCGGCGGGGCGCTGATAGTCCGGTACCAGGGAGCAGCCGCACAGCAGTACGGCGCACAGGGAAAGGGCATGTCGGGGCATCAAGGGGCTCTCGTACGGTCAGGCGCCGGCCATCCATTTCGCCAGCCCATGGCGGCCACTGACCCCCAGCTTGGCGGTGGCGCGCTTGAGGTAGGTTTCGATCGAACTGTTTTTCACATTCAGCTTCTGCGCCAGTTCCGGCACCGTGCCGCCGGTCAGCAGGCCGAGGCACACTTCCTCTTCACGGCTGGAAAGCCTGACGGCTTCCTGGACCAGGCGCTCGCCAAAGCAGTGGCGCAACGACCTCGCTTCAACGTCGGCCAGGGGCGAGCCGACGCGGCGCGGCAACCCCTGGCCGAGCAGCTGGCCATGGTGCTCGACCAGTGGCAGCAAGGTGTCGGAAAGGCTCTTCAGGTGTGACAGTTCAGCCAAAGAAAACGCCCGTTGCTCTGGCAGCCGATGGAAACAGATGACCCAGCGTCGGTCACCGCTGCACGACACCAGGTGGCACTGGTGGGGATGCTGGGCGTCCAGCGGTGCCTTGAACTCGATCAGCAGCGGGTCGTCCATCTGCATGATGCTCTGCAGCAACGGGTGGCGCAGTGGTTCGCTGCCCGGCCGTTGCTGCTCCAGGCCGGCACTGCCCAGCAGCCGGATGTGGCTGATACGGGCCTGGCGCGGGTCCAGGGTCCATTCGCTCAGCTCGAGCCTGTGGACCGGTACCTGGGCATCGACCAGGCATAACATCTGTGCGGCGAAGCCTTCGGCGCCGGTACTGGCGATCAGTTCGCCCAGTTGCAGGTACAGCCGAGGGTCGGGGCGGTGTGCGAGGCTGGCAGTCAGCTTCATATCCTTTCTTCCTTGATTCAAAGCGTTACGGCGGGTGGTCGCGCAGTCGAGGGCTCCGGATGACGGGGTAGGTGACGGTATTCAAGCCCGCAGCGGGGGCTGCGTCTGTAATGGAAAACCGGGACAGAAAATGCCATCAAAGACGACGTGGCGAGTGGGGCATGAAACAGTGGCGAATGCGCAATACGCCCCGACCAGCCGGTCAATTGGCGTCATTAGCCTGACGTTTCGCGCCCGTTTCCTGCCGAATGGCGTGGGCGTAAGCCATCAAGGGCGGCACGCTATGGTTGATTTCCTACAGGCTTTTCAGCGGCTTTTGATACACGCTCCGGTTGTCCGGGTTTAAGGGGCCATACAGTGCGGGGAGGGGGTGCTTGAATCCGCGGATGATCAAGCCAAGAAGGACCTGCCCCCCCATGCCTGCCGCCGAAACCTTTGCCCTGACCGTTGCCCAGCGTGATATCTGGCTGGACCAGATCGGCCACGGCGATTCGCCGCTGTACAACATCGGCGCCTATGTCGAGTTCGACGGTGCGTTGGATGTCCCGCGGTTGCGCCAGGCGCTGGCGCACCTGGTGGCGCTGCACGAAGGCTTGCGCACGGTGCTGCTGGCGCCAGAGGGCCAAGGGGGCGTGCCGCGTCAGTGCTTTGCCGAAACGCTGACGGTGGCGTTAGCCGAACATGACCTGCGCGGTGTCGAAGACCCCATGGCCGCCGCCCGGTCGTTGCTCGACAGTTTTATGCAAAAACCTTTTGCACCGGGCGCCGGTGCCTTGTGGGGTACGCAGTTGATCAGGCTTGGCGAGCAGCGCTACCTGTTGGCGCTGCAGGCGCATCACCTGATTCTCGACGGCTGGGGTGTGGACCTGTGGTTCAAATGCATCGCCGACTACTATGGCCTGCTGGGCCAGGGCGCACCTTTGCCGGAAAGCGCGCCCGGTTACCGTGAGTTCGTCGAAGACGACAGCCAATACCAGGCGTCGGCACGCCATGCGCGTGACCGTGACTATTGGCTGGGCAAGTACCAGCAGTTGCCCGATGCCTTGCTGGCGCCGCGTGAGCGCGGGCGGTTGTCGGCTGGTGAGCCCAGCGCGGCCCTGGAGCTGCCCTTCGACAGCCAGCTGCTGGCGCGCATGAACGCACTGGGCAGCGAACTGCAGGCGTCGGCCTTCCACGTGCTGCTGGCGGCAATGCACGTGTGCTGCACCCGCACCTGGCAGCGCGACCAGTGGGTGGTCGGCGTGCCGGTGCGCAACCGTGCCAGCGCGCGCTTCAAGTCGACCCTCGGGCTGTTTACCCAGGTCAGCGCCTTGCGCATGGATTTTGGCCGCAGCCAGTCCTTTGCCGAACTGGTGCGCAGCATTCGCGATGCACTCAAGCAGGACTTTCGTCACCAGCGCTACGCCCTCAGCGAGTTGAACCGCACGCTTGGCGCCCTGCGCGAAGAGCGGCCGCAGCTGTTCGAACTGATGGTGTCCTATGAAGAAGATGGCAACGCGCTGCGCTTTGGCGGCGCTTGCGGCCATACGGTGATGATCTGCAACAGCCACGAACCGACGCCCCTGAGCCTGCACCTGCGCAGCAACCTGCACAGCGGCAAGGCCCATCTGCACCTGGTGCACAACCTGGCCTGGTTCAGCAAGGACGAGGTCGCCGCCTTGGCCGAGCGGCTCCTGCACGTGTTGCGGCAGGGGCTGGAGCAACCCGCGCTGAGCGCCGCCGATTTCGACCTGATAACGGCCGCTGAACAGCGGCAGCTGCAGCATTGGCACCAGGCGGCGATTGCCCAGGGGCAGCCGGAGCTGTTGATCCACCGACGAATCGAAGCCCAGGCCAGGCGTCGGCCAGCGGCGCTGGCGGCCGTGCACGGTGGCCAGCGCCTGAGCTACGGCGAGCTGAACGGCCTCGCCAATCAGCTGGCGCGGCGGCTGATCGGCCTGGGCGCAGGCCCGGACCTGCGGATTGCCGTCGTGGCCCAGCGTGGGCTGGATACCCTGGTCGGCCTGCTGGCGGTGCTCAAGGCTGGCGCCGCCTACGTGCCGATCGACCCGGCGCATCCGCAGGAACGCCTGGCCTACCTGCTTGAAGACAGCGCGCCGTGCGTGGTGCTGACCCATTCCCGGTTCAGTGCACGCCTGCCAGCCCACGGCCTGCCGCAGATCGAACTGGACCGCTGCACCTGGCAAGCGCCGAGTGCCGAGGCGCCCGCCGTCCCACAGCTGGCAGCGGGCAATCTGGTGTATGTCATCTACACCTCCGGCTCCACGGGCCTGCCCAAGGGCGTGATGGTCGAGCACCGCATGCTGGCCAACCTGGTCGACTGGCACTGCAACGCCTTTCACCTTGGCCCGGGCCGCCACCAGTCGAGCCTGGCCGGTTTCGGCTTCGATGCCATGGCCTGGGAAATCTGGCCAGCCTTGTGCAGCGGCGCGACCCTGCACCTGGCGCCGGTACGCGAGGGCGGCGAAGACATCGACGCCTTGCTGCACTGGTGGCGCGAGCAGCCGCTGGACGTGAGCTTCCTGCCGACGCCGGTGGCCGAACATGCCTTCGCCCAGGGCGAACTGCACCCGACCCTGCAGACCCTGCTGGTCGGCGGTGACCGCCTGCGCCGCCTGGCCCGCGAACGCCGTTACCGGGTGGTCAACAACTACGGCCCCACCGAAGCCACCGTGGTGGCCACGTCGGGCGAAGTGCAGGCCGGGCAGCCGCTGCACATTGGCGGGCCGGTCGCCAACACCCGGCTGTACGTGCTGGACGAGCAGCAGCAATTGCTGCCCCTTGGCGCTGTCGGTGAGTTGTACATTGCCGGCCATGGCGTGGCACGCGGTTACCTGAACCGCCCCGAGCTGACTGCCGAGCGCTTTCTCGACGACCCGTTCAGTGCGCACCCCGGGGCGCGTATGTACCGAAGCGGCGACCTGGTGCGCTGGCGGGCCGACGGCACCCTGGAATACCTCGGGCGCAACGACGACCAGGTGAAGATCCGCGGCGTGCGGGTCGAGCTGGCCGAAATCGAAGCCGCGCTGAACAGCCATGTGGCCGTGCGCGAAAGCGTGGTGCTGCTGCGCGAGGGGCAGTTGCAGGCCTGGTACGTCGGCGCCTGTGCGGTAACGCCACGCGCGTTGCACGAGCACTTGCGCGAGCGCTTGCCTGCCACCTTGCTGCCCGTGGCCTACGTCAGCCTGGCCGGCTGGCCGCTGACGGCCAACGGCAAGCTCGACCGTCGCGCCTTGCCGGCGGCGGACGAAACCGCGAAAGTACGCCGCGAGCATGAGGTCCCCCAAGGCGACATCGAAGCGCGGCTGGCCCTGCTCTGGGCCGAGCTGCTGCAGGTCGAGCGGGTAGGGCGCCAGGATCACTTCTTCGAGTTGGGTGGCCATTCGCTGCTGGCGGTGCAACTGATCGAGCGCATGCGCCAGCAAGGCCTGCAGGCTGACGTGCAGGTGCTGTTCGGCCAGTCGACCCTGGCCAGCCTGGCGGCTGCCGTGGTGGTCGGCGAGATTGCAACGGTGCCCGCCAATGGCGTGCAGCCGGGATGCCAGCGCATTACCCCCGAGATGCTGCGGTTGACCACGCTCGACCAGGCAACCATCGAGCAGATCGTCGCGACAGTGCCGGGTGGCGCCGCCAATGTGCAGGAAATCTACCCACTCGCGCCGCTGCAGCAGGGGCTGCTGTACCACCATGTCAGCGAAGCCCGGGACCCCTACCAGCAGCAGGTGCTGTTTGCCTTCAATAGCCACGCGCACCTGCAGGCCTTTGTCGAGGCGCTGCAACAGGTGATCGAGCGCCATGACATCCTGCGCACCAGCCTGGCCTGGGAAGGGCTGCAGCAGCCCCAGCAGGTGGTCTGGCGCCAGGCCCGCCTGCCAGTGGAAAGCTGGCCTGTACCGGCGTCGGGCGATCTGGGCGCGCAGTTGTGCCAGGCCTTCGACCCGCAGCAGCGGCCGCTGGACCTGCGCCAGGCACCGATGATGGCGATGGTCACCGCCGAAGACCCGGGCCAGGGCCGCTGGCTGGGCTTGCTGCGCTTCCACCATCTGGTCAACGACGCGGTTTCCCTGCAGGTGCTGCTGGGCGAACTCGAAGCCTTCATGCAACAGCGCGGTGGGCAGTTGCCGGTACCGGTGCCGTACCGCGACTACGTGGCACTGAGTGGCGATGCCGAACGGCAGGCGCGTCACGAAAGCTATTTCCGCGAGCAGCTGGCTGGCGTCGAGCCGCTGGCAGCGATCCCCGGGCTGGGCGGGAAAGCGGTCGACGAAAACGACCTGCACAGCCATAGCGCCACGCTGGACGTCGCGCTCAGCGAGCGCTTGCGCCAGCAGGCGCGTCGCCACGGCGCCAGCCTGGCCAGCCTGTTGCACCTGGCCTGGGCCCAGGTGCTCGGCAGCTTGTCGGGCCGTGACGAGGTCATGCTCGGGACCGTGCTGCTGGGCCGGACCATGGCCGGTGACGGCGCCGACCGCGCCCTGGGCATGTTCATCAACAGCCTGCCGCTGCGCATCAACCTGGCCGGGGGGCCGGCAAGCCTGGCCCTGGCCGAGACCCATGCACGGCTTGCCAGCCTGCTCGGCCACGAAGATGCACCCTTGTTGCTGGCCCAGCGCTGCAGCGGGCTGCCCGCCGGTACTTCGCTGTTCCAGGGCCTGATCAACTACCGCCAGGGCGCCTTGCCGCACGGCGAGGTGCTGCCGGGCGTGACCTTGCTGCAGGCCAGCGAAGTGCTCAGCCACGGCCTGGTGCTGAGCGTCGACGACCTGGGTGACGCGCTGCAGCTTGGCCTGCGAGCGCCCCGTGCAGTCGGCGCGCCACGAGTGCTGGCCAGCCTGCTGACGACCCTGCGCCAGTTCGCCGACGGTATGGATAGCCCTTTGACGACGCTGTGCAGCGTGTCGGGCGACGAGCTGGAACGTCTGCTGCACACCTTCAACCGCAGCGAAGACCGCCTCAGCCCGCTGGCCAGCACACTGCCTGCACTGTTCGAGGCTCAGGTGCAGCGCACCCCACTGGCCCTGGCCGTGCAAACGGATGACGCGGCCCTCGACTACTACACCCTCAACGCCCAGGCCAATCGCCTGGCCCATCGCCTGATCGGGTTGGGCGTCGTTGCTGATTCGCGGGTGGCGATCTGCGTCGAGCGCGGCGTGTCGATGATGGTCGCGCTGCTGGCGGTGCTCAAGGCCGGTGGTGCCTATGTGCCGCTCGACCCGGGCTATCCGCTCGAGCGCCTGCGCTTCATGCTCGATGACAGCGCACCCACCGTGGTGCTGGTGCACGCGGCCACGCGGGGGCTGTTCGACACGCTCGCCACGCCGATGCTCGACCTTGACGATGACGCTTGGCACGCGTGCAGTGCCGAAAACCCTCATGTGCCGGAACTCGGGCCGTCCCGGCTGGCCTACGTGATGTACACCTCAGGCTCCACCGGTACGCCAAAGGGCGTGATGGTCGAGCATCGCGGCCTGTGCAACCTCATGCACTGGGGCTCGCAGATCTGCCCGCCGCAGCCGGGCGGGGCGTTGCTGCAGCGGGCGCCGTTCAGTTTCGACGGTTCGGTCTGGGAGCTGTTCTGGCCGCTGGTGGCCGGGCTGCGGCTGGTCTTGGCCCGGCCCGACGGGCACCGTGACCCGGCCTATCTGGTGCGGTTGGTCCAGACCCGGCAGGTAACGATCATGAAGTTCGTGCCGGCGCTGCTGCATCAGTTCCTAGAGGAGCCGGGCGTGGAGCGTTGCAGCAGCCTGACCGACCTGTACTGTGGCGGTGGCGAGCTGACCCTGGCGCTGCTGCAGCGCATTCGCCACTGCCTGCCGAAGGTCCGCGTGCACAACGTCTATGGGCCCACCGAGGCGACGGTCGACAGCACCGCCTGGACCTTGCAGCCCTTCGAACCGTTGCCCGCGCTGGCACCACCGATTGGCCGGCCGATCGCCAACACCCGCCTCTATGTGCTCGACGCCCATGACCGTCCGGTGCCGCTGGGGGCGGTGGGCCAATTGCACATTGGCGGCGTTGGCGTGGCCCGAGGTTACCTGGGCTTGCCGCAGCTGCAGGCCGAACGTTTCATCGCCAGCCCCTTTGTCGAGGGCGACCGGCTGTATCGCACCGGCGATCTGGTGCGTTACCGCCAGGACGGTGAACTGGACTTCGTCGGGCGCAACGACTTCCAGGTCAAGCTGCGTGGGCTGCGTGTGGAGCTGGGCGAGATCGAGGCTGCGCTGGCGGCGCACCCGGTGATCGGGCAAAACGTGGTGCTGATGCGCGAGGAGCGCCTGGTGGCGTACTTCACTTGCCGCGATGGCTGCCCGCCGCCCGCCCTGGAGGTGCTGCGCAGCCACCTGCTGGCGCGCATGCCCGAGTACATGGTGCCGCAGGCGTTCGTCGCGCTGGCCGAACTGCCGTTGAGCCCCAATGGCAAGGTCGACCGCCGGGCCCTGCCGGCGCCGGGGCCAGAGGCTGTGATCAGCCGGGAGTACCAGGCGCCGCAGGGCGACCTGGAAACCGCATTGGCATCGATCTGGACCGAAGTGTTGAAGATCGAGCAGGTGGGGCGTGAGGATAATTTCTTCGAGCTGGGTGGGCATTCGTTGCTGGCGGTGAGCCTGGTGGCGCGCATGCGCCAGGCCGGGTTGCACGTCGATGCCCGGACCTTGTTCAGCCAGCCGACATTGGCGGGGCTGGCGGCCAGTACCAGTCGGGAGCAGGTGGCGGTGGTGATACCGCAGACGACCATTCCGAGCCTGGGGGGACGCGGCGGCGGATTTGAATGGTTCGCCTTGAGAGTTGGTGGCCTGTGGAAGGTGTTTGTCTTGAGGGTTTGATGGCCTGTGGAAGGTGTTCGCCTTGAGGTTTTTGTTGCCTGTGAGATCGAGCGCCGCCCGCGCGGCGCATCGCGGGCAAGCCCGCTCCCACATCTGTTTCGGGCCAGTTACTCCTGTGCTGCCAACAGGATCCGCCTTGGTGCATGACTGGAGATAGGTGGAGCGGCATCAGCGCCCACCGAGATACATCGCCATACCAACAAGGCGGTCCCTGTTGGCTTCACAGGAGAGATTGGCCCGAAACAGATGTGGGAGCGGGCTTGCCCGCGATGCGCCGCGCGGGCGGCGCTCGATCTCACAGCCGCTGAAGATCTCAAGCCAGGAAAACCACAGGCGCCGAAAATCTCAAGCCAGGAAAAGCCCCCCATATCCAACCCTGTCCCCGCTTCCCATGTCAGACCACCCGGTCACGATCCATTAGCGTGACAACGATCCCTACCTTCCAGGCAAAGCAGGATGCTTACCGATGCTCTTCAGCGAACTGATGGCTGTTCTCTCCACCCATGCAATCCGACTCCAGCGCGAAGACCAGGACCTGATCGTCCTGGGCGACGACCAGGCCCTGGACGACACCCTGTGGGAGGCGCTGTCACGGCACAAGCCGGCCTTGCTGGAAATGCTCGCCGAGCACGATGACGACTGGCTCAGCCCGGCGCTGCGCATCACCCCCGACATGCTGCCGCTGGTGCAGCTCGACCAGCAGGCCATCGACCGCATCGTTGCCAGCGTGCCCGGCGGCGCCGCCAACGTGCAGGACATCTACCCGCTGGCACCGCTGCAGCAAGGCATGCTCTACCAGCACCTGTCTGCCGCCGACGGCGATCCGTACCTGGCCCAGGTGCAGCTGCGCTTTGCCAGCAAGGCACACCTCGAAGCCTTCGCCCAGGCCCTGCAATGGGTGATCCAGCGCCACGACATCCTGCGCACCGCGCTGCATTGGGAATACCTCGACGAGCCGGTGCAGGTGGTCTGGCGCGAGGCGACCCTTGTGCGTGACGCCGCCGACGTCCAGGGCGACGATCCGCTGGCCCGGTTGTGCGCGCGTTTCGACCCGCATCACTACCGCCTGGACCTGCGCCAGGCACCGCTGATGCAGCTGATGCACGCCCGTGGCGCTGGCGGGCAGTGGGTGGCGTTGCTGATGTTCCACCACGTGATCATGGACCACACAGCGCTGGACATCGTGCGCCGCGAAATCCAGGCGCACCTGGCCGGCGAGTCGGCGCAGCTGGCGCCGCCGATGCCGTTTCGCAACGTGCTGGCCGCAGCGCGCCAGGCGCTGGACGAACAGGCCCACGAGCGGTTCTTCCGCGAGATGCTCGACGACATCGACGAGCCGACCCTGGCTTTCGGCTTGCCAGACAAAGGCCAGCAGCCACTGCAACAGGCGCGCCTGACCCTGGCGCCCGCGCTGAGCCTGCGCCTGCGCCGCCAGGCCCGACAGCTTGGCGTGAGCCCGGCCAGTGTCCTGCACCTGGGCTTCGCTCGCCTGGTCGGGCAACTGTCCGCGCGCCAGGCCGTGGTGTTCGGCAGTGTGCTGCTGGGGCGCATGACCACCGGTGAAGGCGGTGAGCAGGCGCTGGGCATGTTCATCAATACCCTGCCGCTACGCATCGACCTCGGCCAGCACGGTGTGCGCCAGGCCTTGCTGGCCACCCACAAGCGGCTCAGCGCCTTGCTCGGCCATGAGCAGGCCTCGCTGGCCCTGGCCCAGCGTTGCAGCGGCGTGGCCGCGCCGGCGCCGCTGTTCAACAGCATGCTCAACTACCGCCACAGTGCTGCCGGCGATGCCGCCGAGATCATCCCGGTGGCGCCGGGCATCGACATCGTCGGCGCCGAAGAACGCACCGACTACCCGCTGACCGTCAGCGTCGACGACCTTGGCGATGACCTGCGCCTGACCGTGCAAAGCTTGCCGCAATGGGGCGCTGCGCGCATTGCCGAGCAGTTCCGGCAGGTGCTGGCAAGCCTGATCGACGCACTTGAGCAGGCACCTGAAACACCGCTGCAGCACCTGGCCGTGCTGCCCCAGGCCGAGCGCGAGCAGGTGCTGGAGCAGTTCAACCGCACCGCCCAGGCTTACCCGCAAGGGCTGACCGTGCATGCGCTGTTCGAAGCCCAGGCGGCCCGCGCCCCCGAAGCGACCGCGCTGCTGCAGGACGGCCTGGCCCTTGGCTACGGCGAACTGAACCGGCGCGCCAACCAGTTGGCCCATCGCCTGATCGAGCACGGCGTCAAGGTGGGCGACCGGGTTGCCCTGTGCCTGCCGCGCAGCCCGGACCGCATGGTCGGCCTGCTCGCGGTGCTCAAGGCAGGTGCTGCCTATGTGCCGGTAGACCCGGCCTATCCGGCGGAGCGAATCGCCTATCTGCTGCAAGACAGCGCGCCAGCGCTGGTGCTGGCGACCACGGCGATCGAAGGCTTGCCGCCGATGGCGCGCCTCGACCTCGACCAGGCCGACGCCTTGGCAGCCAACAGCAGCAACCCGGAACTGCCCGGGCTCGATGCGCAGCAGCTGGCCTACCTGGTCTACACCTCCGGTTCCACCGGCCAGCCCAAGGGGGTGATGATCGAGCACCAGACTCTGGCCAACCTGGTGCACTGGCACTGCCAGGCATTCGCGCTGGCGGCCGGCTCGCACAGCGCCAGTGTCGCCGGTTTCGGCTTCGACGCCATGGCCTGGGAAGTCTGGCCGACTCTGTGTGCGGGCGCCACGCTGCACCTGCCGCCGAAGCACATCGGTAACGAACACGTCGACGAGCTGCTGGACTGGTGGCTGGCGCAGCCGCTGCAGGTGAGCTTCCTGCCCACCCCGGTGGCCGAACAGGCCCTGCGCCGTGACCGCCAGCACCCGACCTTGCGCACGCTGCTGGTCGGCGGCGACCGCCTGCGCCAGTTCGACCGCGACCCAGGCTTCGCGCTGGTCAACAACTACGGCCCGACCGAAACCACGGTGGTGGCGACCTCTGGCCAGATCATCGTCAACGGTGCGCTGCACATCGGCCAGCCGATCGCCAACACCCGCGTGTATGTGCTCGACGAAGGCCTGCAGCCAGTACCGGTTGGCGTCAGTGGCGAGCTTTTCATCGGCGGGGCGCAGGTCGCACGCGGCTATTTCAATCGCCCCGAACTCACCACAGAGCGCTTCCTCGACGACCCCTTCAACCCCGGTGGCCGCATGTACCGCAGTGGCGACCTGGTGCGCTGGAATGCCGACGGCACCCTCGATTACCTGGGGCGCAACGATGACCAGGTAAAGATCCGTGGCGTGCGCGTGGAGCTGGGCGAAATCGAGGCTGCCCTGGCTGCCCGGCCGGGCATCGACGACGCCGTCGTGCTGGTGCGCGAAGGGCGCCTGCTGGCCTGGTACACCGAATCCGCACCCGTCGACCCTGAACCCTTGCGTCAGGCCCTGCAGGCCAGCTTGCCGGCACACATGCTGCCAGTGGCGTTCATCCGCCTGGATCAACTGCCGCTGACCAGCCACGGCAAGCTCGACCGCCGTGCGCTGCCCGATCCGGACGGCGCCTCGCTGCCTGGGCAAGCCTATGAAGCAGCGCAAGGTGAAACCGAGGCCGCCATGGCCGCGATCTGGGCCGAGGTGCTGGGCGTGGAACGGGTAGGGCGGCATGACAACTTCTTCGAGCTGGGCGGCCACTCGCTGCTGGCTGTGACCCTGGTCGAGCGGCTGCGCAAGGCCGGCCTGGTCATCGATGTGCGCGTGCTGTTCGCCCAGCCGACCGTGGCTGCGCTGGCCGGCGCGACGGCCAGTGGCGAGGCCAAGGTTGCGGCCAACCGTGTGCCCCAGGGTGCAGCGCGGATCACCCCGGACATGCTCAGCCTGGTCGAGCTGGACCAGGCCAGCATCGATGCCATCGTTGCCACGGTGCCGGGCGGGGCCGCCAACGTGCAGGAAATCTACCCGCTGGCGCCGTTGCAGGAAGGCATTCTCTACCATCACCTGAGCGCCGAGCAGGGCGACCCGTACCTGCTGCAGACGCGCCTGGCCTTCGACAGCGTCGAGCGCCTGCTGGCCTGGGCAGGCGCCTTGCAACAGGTGATCGACCGCCACGACATCCTGCGCACCTCGGTGCTCTGGCAGGGGCTGGCGCAGCCGCTGCAGGTGGTCTGGCGGGCTGCGCAGCTGGTGGTGTGCGAGGTCGATGACCTGGCCGACCAAGTTGGCGTGTCACGCATCGAGCAGTTGCACGCGCGCTTCGATGCGCGCCACCACCGCCTGGACCTGGGCCAGGCACCGCTCACGCGCCTGTACTACAGCCTCGACCCCGCCAACCACCAGGTGGTGGCGATCCTGTTGTTCCATCACCTGACCCTCGATCACACCGCCATGGACGTGGTCGCCCGGGAGATGCGCGCCTTGCTGTTCGGCCAGGGCGCAACGCTGCCGGCGGCGGTGCCTTATCGCAACTATGTGGCCCAGGCCCGCCAGGCCGACCCGGCCAGCCAGGCGGCGTTCTTCCGCGAGATGCTGGCGGATGTCGACGAGCCGACCTTGCCGTTGGGCTTTGCCGATGTGCAGGGCGACGGGCGCCATATCGAGAGCGCCTGGATGGCGCTGGATGCCGGCCTCAGCCTGCGCCTGCGCCGTCAGGCACGGCAGCTGGGGGTCAGCGCCGCCAGCCTGATGCACCTGGCCTGGGCGCGGGTGCTGGGCGTGCTGGCCAACCGCAGCGACGTGGTGTTCGGCACCGTGCTGATGGGCCGCCTGCAAGGTGGCGAAGGCGCCGACCGGGCACTGGGCATGTTCATCAACACCTTGCCGCTGCGGGTCGACACCCGTGCCGGCGCGCACGCGGCGGTGATGGCCACCCATCGCAGCCTGTCGGCCCTGCTCGGCCATGAGCACGCCCCCTTGGCCCTGGCCCAGCGTTGCAGCGGCGTGGCAGCGTCGGTGCCGCTGTTCAGCGCCTTGCTCAACTACCGCCATAGCGCTGCCGATGCGCCACTTGAAGGCGAGGGCATCTGGGAGGGTGTGCGCCTGCTTGGCGGTGAGGAACGCAGCAACTACCCACTGACCCTGAGCGTCAACGACCTCGGCGAGGGCTTCAGTTTCAGCGTGCTGGCCGTCGAAGGCATTGGCGCCGCCCGCATCACCGAATGGATGGCCAACACGCTGGCGCAGTTGCTGCAAGCGCTGGAGTCGGGGCACGAGGCGACGGTCGACAGCCTGTCGATTGTCAGCGAGCAAGCGCGCCAGCAGCTGCTGGGCAGCTTCAACGCCACGGCGCAGGCTTACCCGCAGGGCCAGACCGTCCATGCCCTGATCGAGGCCCAGGCCGCCCGCGCGCCCGAGGCGACGGCCATCAGCCAGGGCGACCAGGCCCTGAGCTACGGCGAACTCAACCAGCGCGCCAACCGCCTGGCCCATCGCCTGATCGAACACGGTGTGCGCTGCGGCGACCGGGTCGCGCTGTGCCTGCCGCGCAGCATCGAGCGGCTGATCGGCCTGCTGGCCGTGCTCAAAGCCGGGGCTGCCTATGTGCCGGTGGACCCGACCTACCCGCGCGAGCGCATCGCCTACCTGCTGGCCGACAGTTCACCCGCGCTGGTGCTGGCCGATTCGGCCGTCGATGGCTTGCCAGGCGAGCTGCCACGGCTGGACCTCGATCAGCCCGCCAGCTGGCCTGCAACCGACAGCAACCCTGAAGTGCCCGGGCTCGATGCCCATCAACTGGCCTATGTGGTCTACACCTCCGGCTCCACCGGCCAGCCCAAGGGCGTGATGATCGAGCACCAGACCCTGGCCAACCTGGTGCACTGGCACTGCCAGGCATTCGCGCTGGGTGCCGGCGAGCGCACCTCCAGCGTGGCCGGTTTCGGTTTCGACGCGATGGCCTGGGAGGTGTGGCCGGCATTGTGCGCCGGTGCCACGCTGCACCTGCCGCCGACGCACATCGGCAACGAACACGTCGAGGAGCTGCTCGACTGGTGGCTGGAGCAACCGCTGAAGGTCAGCTTCCTGCCGACGCCGGTCGCCGAGCAGGCGCTGCGTCGCCAACGCCAGCACCCGACCTTGCGCACCCTGCTGATCGGCGGCGACCGCCTGCGCCAGTTCGACCGCGACCCGGGCTTCGACCTGGTGAACAACTACGGGCCGACCGAAACCACCGTGGTCGCCTGCCGGGCGGTGCGCTGCACATCGGCCAGCCGATCGCCAACACCCGCGTCTATGTGCTCGACGCGCATCTTCAACCGGTGCCGGTGGGGGTCACCGGCGAGCTGTACATCGGCGGCGGCCAGGTCGCCCGGGGCTATTTCAACCGCCCGCAACTGACCGAGGAACGTTTCCTGGCCGACCCGTTCAGCCGCCTGCCGGGCGCACGCATGTACCGCAGCGGCGACCTGGTGCGCTGGAATGCCGACGGCAGCCTCGACTACCTGGGCCGCAACGATGACCAGGTGAAGATCCGCGGCATGCGCGTCGAACTGGGCGAGATCGAAGCGGCCATGGCGGCCCAGCCCGGCATCGAGCATGCCGTGGTGCTGGTGCGTGGCGAGCGCTTGCTGGCCTGGTTCACCGAAGCCAGCGCAGTCGACCTCGATGCGCTGCGCCAGGCGCTGCGAGCCAGCCTGCCGGCGCACATGCTGCCGCACGCGTTCATGCGCCTGCAGCAACTGCCGCTCACCAGCCATGGCAAGCTGGACCGTCGTGCTTTGCCCGAACCCGATGCGGCGGAGCAAGGCCATGTCGAGCCCCAGGGCGAGCGCGAAACCCTCATGGCCGCCATCTGGGCCGAGGTGCTGGGCGTCGAGCGGGTAGGGCGACACGACAACTTCTTCGAACTGGGTGGCCACTCGCTGCTGGCCGTGACCCTGATCGAGCGCCTGCGTCAGCAAGGCCTGGACACCGACGTGCGCGTGCTGTTCAGCCAGCCGACGGTGGCCGCACTGGCTGCGGCACTGAGCAAGGGCCGACAGGTCGTGGTGCCGGAGAACCGCATTGCGGCCGGCTGCAATCACATCACCCCCGACCTGCTGCCGTTGATCGACCTGGACCAGGCCAGTATCGAGCGCATCGTCGCCACGGTGCCGGGCGGTGCTGCCAACGTGCAAGACATCTACCCGCTGGCCCCGCTGCAGGAAGGCATCCTCTATCACCACCTCAGTGCCAGCGGTGCCGACCCGTACCTGCTGCAATGGCGCGTGGCCTTCGACAGCCTGGCGCGTCTGCAGGCCTTCGCCAGCGCGCTGGACAAGGTCATCGCCCGCCACGATGTGCTGCGCACCGCCGTGCTCTGGGACAGCCTGCCACAACCGGTGCAGGTGGTCTGGCGCCAGGCTCCCGGGGCGGTTCTGGCCCTCTGTGGGAGCGGGCTTGCCCGCGAAGCAGGCGACGCCGCACTCGACTTGAGCCAGGCGCCGTTGATCCGCCTGATTTACACCGAGGCGCAAGGCCCTGTCGAGGCAACCCTGCAGTTCCACCACATCGCCCTCGATCACACTGCGATGAAAGAGGTGCTGGACGAAATCCGCGACCACTTGCAAGGCCGGCAACCCAGCCAGCAGCCGGTGCCTTACCGCAACTACGTGGCCCAGGCCCGCCTGGCCATCAGCGAAGCCGAACACGAAGCCTTCTTCCGTGCCGCGCTTGGCGACATCGACGAACCCACCCTGCCATACGGCCTGACCGACCTGCAGGGCCAGGCCGACGGCTTCGAACTGGCCACCGTGCAACTTGCCAGCAGCCACTACCAACGCCTGCGCCAACAGGCCCGGCAGCTGGGCGTGAGTGCCGCCAGCCTGCTGCACCTGGTCTGGGCGCGGCTGGTCTCGGCCACCAGCGGCAGGGACAGCGTGGTGTTCGGCACCGTGCTGCTCGGCCGCCTGCAGGGCGGTGCCGGCGCCGATCGCGGCCTGGGCATGTTCATCAATACCTTGCCGCTGCGCCTGGACCTGAACGGCCTTGGCGTACGCGAGGGCGTGCGCCTGGCCCATGAGCGCCTGAGCGCGCTGCTGATGCATGAGCACGCCTCGCTGGCGCTGGCCCAGCGTTGCAGTGGCGTGGCGGCGCCCACGCCGCTGTTCAGCGCCATGCTCAACTACCGGCACGGCGCCAGTGCCCGCCAGCAGCAGGCACAACGCGAAGCCCTGGAAGGCATCCAGGCGCTGCCCAGCGGCGGGCATGGCAACTACCCGTTGAGCGTCAACGTCGACGACCTGGGCGACGGCCTGCGCATCACCGCCCAGGTCACGCCGCAGGTGGGCGCGCAACGGGTCTGCGGGCAACTGCTGCAGGTGCTGGTCGGCCTGCTCGATGCGCTGGAGCAACAGCCGCAACTGGCGCTGCAGCAATTGCCGGTGCTGGCGCCCGAGGAGCGCCAGCAGCTGCTGGTGGCGGCCAACGCCAGCGAGCAGCCACACGATCTGCAGCAACCGCTGCACCGCCTGTTCGAGGCGCAGGCCCGGCGCACGCCGGATGCCCCGGCACTGGTGGCTGAAGACGGTCAACTGAGTTACCGCCAGCTCGACGAACAGGCCAACCGCCTGGCCCATCACCTGATCGCCCTGGGCGTGCAACCCGACGACCGCGTGGCGGTCTGCGTCGAGCGTGGCGTGTCGCTGGTGGTCGGCCTGCTGGCCATTCTCAAGGCCGGTGGCGCCTATGTACCGCTCGACCCTGGCTACCCGGCCGAGCGCATTCGCCACATGCTGGACGACAGTGCGCCCAAGGCGCTGCTGGTGCATGCAGCGACCCGCGACCTAGCCCTGCACGCGGTGCAGGTCGACCTGGACCGCCCCGCCTGGGGTGAGCAACCGCTCAGCAACCCACGCGTGGCAGGTCTGACGGCCCGGCACCTGGCCTACGTGATCTACACCTCCGGCTCCACCGGCGTGCCGAAGGGGGTGATGGTCGAGCACCGCAACGTGGTCAATCTGCTGCACTGGAGCCAGCGCCTGTGCGCCGGCGCCGGCAGCGTGCTGCACAAGACCCCGATCAGCTTCGATGCCTCGGTATGGGAGTTGTTCTGGCCCTTGTGCAGCGGCCTGCGCCTGGTGCTTGCGCGCCCGGATGGCCAGCGAGATGCGCAATACCTTGCGCATTTGATCCAGCAGCAGCAGGTGAACGTGGTGCAGTTCGTGCCGGCCTTGCTGCAGCAGTTCCTGGAACAGGCGCAGTCCAGCGCTTGCACCAGCCTGAGCGACATCGTCTGCGGCGGTGGCGAGCTGACCGAAGCGCTGGCCGCCCAAGTGCGGGCGCGCCTGCCGAATGTGCGCCTGCACAACGTCTACGGGCCCACCGAGGCCACCGTCGACTGCAGCGCCTGGACGCTGGAAGCCGACGCGGCGCTGCCAGGCGGCACGCTGCCGATCGGCCGTCCGATCGACAACACCCGGCTGTATGTGCTCGACAGCCGCGACCAGCCGGTGCCGTGGGGCGTGGCCGGGCACCTGCACATCGGTGGCGCCGGCGTGACCCGTGGCTACCTGGGCCTGGCGCAACAGCAGGCCGAGCGCTTCATCGACAGCCCGTTCGTGGCGGGTGAGCGGCTGTATCGCAGTGGCGACCTGGTGCGCCAGCGCGCCGATGGCAACCTTGAGTTCCTCGGTCGCAACGACCAGCAGGTGAAGATTCGCGGCCTGCGCATCGAGCCAGGCGAAATCGAGGCCTGCCTGATCCGTATTGCCGGGGTGCGCGAAGCCGTGGTGCTGGCGTTCGATGCCCGCCTGGTCGCCTATCACACCGGTGAGCCGCACGCGGCGGATGCCCTGCGCCAGGCGCTGCTGACGCAACTGCCGGACTACATGGTGCCAGCGCAGTACATTCACCTCGGCCAGCTGCCGCTCACCCCTAACGGCAAGCTCGACCGCAAGGCGCTGCCAGCCCCTGACGCCGCGTTGCAGCAGCGTGCCTTCGAGGCGCCGCAAGGCAGCACCGAAACCCTGCTGGCGGCGATCTGGAGCGAGCTGCTGGGCGTGGAGCGCGTAGGGCGGCACGACAACTTCTTCGAACTGGGCGGCCACTCGCTGCTGGCCGTGAGCCTGACGGCGCGCCTGCGCTTGCAGGGCCTGCAGGTGGATGTGCGTACCCTGTTCGGCCAGCCGACCATCGCCGCCCTGGCGGCAACCCTGGGGCACGATCAACAGGTCGAGGTGCCTGAGAACCGTATCCCGGCGGGTTGCCGCCACATCACCCCGGCGCTGCTCAGCCTGATCGATCTCGACCAGGCCAGCATCGACCGGATCGTCGCCAGCGTGCCGGGCGGCGCTGCCAATGTGCAGGATATCTACCCGCTGGCGCCGTTGCAGGAGGGCATTCTCTATCACCACCTGAGCGCGGCCGGGAACGACCCGTATGTGCTTTACTCGCGCCTGCGCTTCGCCAGCCTCGAACGCCTGCAGGCCTTCGCCAGCGCCCTCGACCAAGTCATCGGTCGCCATGATGTGCTGCGCACCGCAGTGCTTTGGGAGGGCCTGCCGCAGCCGGTGCAGGTGGTCCTGCGCACAGTGCCTTCTGTGCTGGCGGGCGCCCTGGACGGCAGCTTGCCGACGATGCGCCTGGACCAGGCGCCGCTGATCCGACTGTTCCATACCCAGGGTGATGGCGCAGTTGACGCCACCCTGCAGTTCCACCACATCGTGCTCGACCACACCGCTTTGGAAGTGGTCGGCGAAGAGCTGCAGGCCTTCCTCCAGGGCGCTCCAGCCCCAGCCCACGCCCCGGTGCCTTACCGCAACTATGTGGCCCAGGCCCGCCTGGGCATCAGCCAGGCCGAACACGAGGCATTCTTCCGCACGCAATTGGCCGACATCGACGCACCGACCTTGCCGTTCGGCCTCAGTGACGTCCAGGGCGACGGCCGTGACATGCAGGAAGTGAAACTGACGCTACCGAGCACGCTTGCCACTCGCCTGCGCCATCAGGCCCGTGTGCTGGGCATCAGCGTCGCCAGCCTGTTCCACCTGGCCTGGGCACGCCTGCTGGGCGCCGCCAGCGGTCAGGACACGGTGGTGTTCGGCACCGTGCTGCTGGGGCGTCTGCAAGGCGGCGAAGGCGCCGAGCGGGCGCTGGGCATGTTCATCAACACCTTGCCGCTGCGCATCGACCTGGGAAGCGTCGGCCTGCGCGAGGCGGCGCAGGCCACCCACCAGCGCCTCAGTGCGCTGCTGGCCCACGAGCACGCCTCGCTGGCATTGGCCCAGCGCTGCAGCGGCGTGGCCGCGCCGCTGCCACTGTTCAGCGCGATGCTCAACTACCGCCATGGTGCCGAGGCCAATGCCGAGCAGCGCAAGGCCTGGCAAGGCATCGAAGTGCTCGACGGGCAGGAGCGCACCAACTACCCACTGAGCCTCAACGTGGACGACATGGGCGAAGGCTTCCGCTTGGTCGCCATGACCCCGGCCGAGGTCGGCGCGGCGCGGATCTGCGGGCAGATGAACCAGGTGCTGGAGGCGATGGCCGAGGCACTGGAGCATGAGCCGGAACTGCTGCTACAGCGCCTGCCGGTATTGGAGGCCGAGGAGCGCCAGCGGGTGCTGGTGGACTTCAATGACACGGCAGTCAATTACAACCTTGAGCAGACCTTGCATGGCCTGATCGAGGCGCAGGTTGCGCGTACGCCGGATGCGCTTGCCGTGCGGGCCGAGGAGGGCGAGCTGAGCTATCGCCAGCTGAATGAGCAGGCCAACCGACTTGCGCATCACCTGATTGGTCTTGGCGTGAAACCGGATGATCGTGTGGCGATCTGCGTTGAACGTGGCTTGTCGATGGTGGTCGGGTTGCTGGCGATCCTCAAGGCAGGGGGCGCCTATGTGCCGGTCGATCCGGATTACCCGGCCGAGCGCGTGCGTCACATGTTGACCGACAGCGCGCCGGTGGCGGTGCTGGTGCACGCGGCGACCCGGCATGTGCCGGATGCCGGGCAGGTCATCGATCTGGATCAGCCGACTTGGAGCAATCAATCGGCTGACAACCCTGTTGTCGTTGGATTGACGCCACGTCATCTGGCCTACGTGATCTACACCTCAGGCTCGACCGGCTTGCCCAAAGGGGTGATGAACGAGCACGCCGGCGTGGTCAATCGCCTGCTGTGGATGCAGGACGCCTACACGCTGGGCGCCGATGACGTGGTGCTGCAGAAGACCCCGTTCAGCTTCGACGTTTCGGTGTGGGAATTCCTCTGGCCGCTGCAGACCGGCGCCCGCCTGGTCATGGCCCGCCCTGGCGGACACCGCGACCCCGAGTACCTGCGCCAGGTCATCCAGAAAGAAAGCATCACCACCTTGCACTTCGTCCCTTCGATGCTGGATGTATACCTATCTTCAGCAGCGAGCACTTCCCCTGTGGGAGCGGGCATGCCCGCGAACACCGGCGAAGCCGGTGCCATACACCGCGTCGACTTCTTCGCGGGCACGTCGGATCGCCGCACCGCCGCTCCCACAGGGACCGTGTACGCCTTGCGGCGCGTGTTGTGCAGCGGCGAAGCCTTGCCCGGCAGCCTGGCCCGCCGCTTCCACGCACAGCTACCCACTGTAGAACTGCACAACCTCTACGGCCCGACCGAAGCCGCCGTGGACGTCAGCGCCTGGCACTGCGTAACCGCCCCGGACAACACCCCAATCGGCAAACCCATCGCCAACACCACCCTCTACGTGCTCGATGGCCAAGGCCAGCCGGTACCGCAAGGCGTGGCCGGCGAGTTGTTCATCGGCGGCGTGCAGGTCGCCCGTGGTTACCTCAACCGCGCCGAACTCACCGCCGAACGCTTCCTCGACGACCCGTTCCGCCCAGGCGGGCGGCTGTACCGCACAGGCGACCTCGCACGCCACCTGCCAGACGGCAATATCGAATACCTGGGCCGCAACGACGACCAGTTGAAAATCCGCGGCCTGCGCATCGAGCTGGGCGAAATCCAGGCTGGCCTCACCGCCATCGCAGGCATCAAGGAAGCCGTGGTGATCGCCCGCGACCAGCGCCTGATCGCCTACTACACCGGCACCGCGCAAACCGTGAAAACCCTGCGCACGGCACTGCTCGCGCACCTGCCGGAGTTCATGGTCCCGGCGCAGTTCATGCACCTCGACGCCTTGCCGCTGAGCCCCAACGGCAAGCTCGACCGTAAGGCGCTGCCGGCATCCGACGCCCTCCAGGACCGCCCTTACGAAGCACCAGAGGGTGACACCGAAACCCTGCTGGCCGGTATCTGGTGCGAGCTGCTGGGTGTAGAGCGGGTAGGGCGCCACGACAACTTCTTCGAACTGGGCGGCCATTCGCTGCTGGCAGTGACCCTGACCTCGCGCCTGCGCCAGCAAGGCCTGCATGCCGATATCCGCGTGCTGTTCGGCCAGCCGACCCTGGCCGCGCTGGCGGCGGCGGTGGGCACTGCAAACGCCGTGCAGGTGCCGGGCAACTGCATTACCCAAGCGTGCACCCGCATTACCCCGGACATGCTGCCACTGGCAAGCCTGTCACAGGCGTCCATCGACAGCTTGACTGCACAGATCCCGGGCGGCGTCGCCAATATCCAGGACCTCTACGGCCTGGCCCCGCTGCAGCAAGGCATTCTCTACCACCACCTGGCCAGCGAAGGCGCCGACCCCTACGTGCTGCAGGCGCGCTTCGCCTTCCCTGACCCGGCCACGCTCGACGCGTTCGCCGCTGCCCTGGATCAGGTCATTGCCCGCCACGACATCCTGCGTACCAGCATCCACTGGCAGCACCTTGAAGAGCCGGTGCAAGTGGTGTGGCGAGAAGCCAGGCTTGGCCGCGAGGCAGGCAGCACCGGCATCGACCTGAACCAGGCGCCGCTGATTCGCCTGCTGCGCAGCGAAACCGACGCGCGTGTCGAAGCAACGCTGCTGATCCACCACATCATCCTCGACCACGCTGCCGTCGAGCAGCTGGTCGCGGAAATCACCGCCGTACTGCAGGGCCGGCCGCTTTTGCACGCCAGCGTGCCCTACCGCAACTATGTGGCCCAGTCACGCCTGGGCAACACCGGCCAGGCAGCAGCGGCGATGTTCCGCGAGCTGCTGGGCGATATCGACGAGACCACCGAGGTGTTCGGCCTGCGCGAAGCACACAGCGGTGGCAGCCGTGTGCTCGACAGCCGCCAGGCACTGGATGCCGGCCTGGGCCAACGCCTGCGTGAACAGGCCCGACAGCTGGGGATCAGCGTTGCCAGCCTGGTACACCAGGCCTGGGGACTGGTGCTGGCGCAGCTGTCCGGGCGTGAGGAGGTGGTGTTCGGCACCGTGCTGCTGGGCCGCCTGCAGGGTGGCGAAGGCGCCGAACGGGCGCTGGGCATGTTCATCAACACCTTGCCGCTGCGCGTCAGTGTCGGCACGGCGGCGGTCAGCGACGCTGTGCGCCTGACCCACCAACGCCTGGCCCGCCTGCTTGCCCATGAGCAGGGGTCGCTCGCCGAGGCTCAGCGTTGCAGTGCGGTGCCGGCCGGGCAGGCACTGTTCACCAGCCTGCTCAACTTCCGTCACAGTGCACCGGCGAAGGCCGAGCTGAGCGAGGCCTGGCAGGGTATCGAGCAACTGGCCGCCCATGAGCGCAGCCACTATCCGTTGGTGGTCAACGTCGACGATGTCGGCGATGCGTTCGTGCTCACCGTGCAGGCGCTGGAGAGCGTGGACGGGGCGCAGGTCTGCCGGCTGCTGGCCACGGCTCTGGAGCAGCTGGCGCAAGCCCTGCAGCACGCCCCTGGCACGCCGCTGCAACAGCTCACCTGCCTGGCACCCGCCGAGCGCGAGCTGGTAGTGCATGGCTTCAACGCCAGCCGCCGCGATTATCCACGCGAGCATGCCGTCCACACGCTGTTTGGCGCCCATGCCGCACTCTGCCCGGCGGCGCTGGCCGTGGTGCACGGTGACCGGCAATACAGCTACGCGCAACTCGACCAGCATGCCAACCGGCTGGCCCATCACCTGCTGGCGCTGGGCGTGCAGCCGGGTGATCGCGTTGCCTTGCTGCTGCCGCGCAGCTTCGACCTGCTGGCGGCACAACTGGCGGCTAGCAAGTGCGCGGCGGTGTACGTGCCGCTGGACAGCAATGCCCCGGCCGAACGCCAGGCATTCATGATCGCCGACAGCCAGGCCCGTGTGCTGCTGACCTACAGCAGCGAACATCAGGTTGGCCAGGCTCTGCGGGTCGAACTCGATCAGCTGGCGCTGGAGCGTTGCCCGGCACATTCGCCAGGCGTGCCGGCAAGCGCCGAAAGCGCGGCCTACATCATGTACACCTCTGGCTCCACCGGCACCCCGAAAGGTGTGCAGGTGCCCCACCGGGCCATCGTGCGCCTGGTGGTCAACAACGGCTTTGCCGAATTCAGCAACCAGGACCGGGTGGCATTCGCCTCCAACCCGGCGTTCGACGCCAGTACCCTGGAAGTCTGGGCACCGCTGCTCAACGGCGGCACCCTGGTGGTCATCGATCAGCACCAGGTGCTGTCACGCCAGGCCCTGAGGGATACCTTGCTGCAGCAGGAAGTGAGCGTGTTGTGGCTCACGGCCGGGTTGTTCCAGCAGTTTGCCGATGACTTGCTGCCGGCGCTGGCCAGGCTGCGCTACCTGATGGTCGGCGGTGATGTGCTGGACCCGGCCGTGATTGCCCGGGTACTGCGAGACGGTGCGCCGAAGCACCTGCTCAATGGTTACGGCCCGACCGAGGCCACCACCTTCAGCACCACCCACGAAATCCGCGAGGTGGGTGAGGGCAGCATTCCGATCGGCAAGCCCATCGGCAACAGCCGCTGCTACGTGCTCGATGCCCGTCGGCAGCCGCTGCCGGTTGGGGCGGTCGGCGAGCTGTACATCGGTGGCGATGGCGTTGCCCTGGGTTATCTCGGCCAACCGCAACTGACCGCCGAACGCTTCCTCGACGACCCGTTCAGCCCGCAGCCGGGCGCGCGCATGTACCGCAGCGGCGACTTGGTCAGCTGGCAGGCCGACGGCACCCTGCGCTACCTGGGCCGCGCCGACCAGCAGATCAAGCTGCGCGGCTTCCGCATCGAGCTGGGCGAGATCGAGGCGCGCCTGGCGGAGTGCGCCGGCATTCGCGAGGCTGCCGTCGTGCTGCGCGAGGACGAGCCGGGCGACAAGCGCCTGGTGGCCTACTTCACCGCCAGTGCGGGCGCCCCGGCGATAGCCGAGCTGCATGCCCGGCTGCAAGGCCAGTTGCCCGACTACATGCTGCCGGCGGCCTATGTGGTGCTGGAGAGCTTGCCGTTGACCGCCAACGGCAAGCTCGACCGCCGCGCCTTGCCGCAGCCGGGCAGCGACGCCGTGCTCAGCCGCGCCTTCGAGGCGCCACAGGGCGCGGTGGAAACCACCCTGGCGGCAATCTGGGCGGACGTGCTCAAGGTCTCGCAGGTGGGCCGCCATGACCATTTCTTCGAGCTTGGCGGCCACTCGCTGCTGGCGGTGACCTTGATCGAGCGCATGCGCAAGGCCGGCCTGAGTGCCGATGTGCGCGTGCTGTTCGCCCAGCCGACCCTGGCGGCGCTGGCCGCAGCAGTGGGCAGCGGCCGTGAAGTCCAGGTGCCGGATAACCGCGTGCCACAGGATGCACGGCAGATCACCCCGGCCATGCTCAGCCTGATCGAGCTGGATCAAGGCGCCATCGACCTTATCGTCGCGCAGGTGCCGGGTGGTGCTGCCAACGTGCAGGAAATCTACCCGCTGGCGCCGTTGCAGGAGGGCATTCTCTATCACCACCTGAGTGCCGGGCAGGGCGACCCCTACCTGCTGCAGTCGCGGTTGGCCTTCGACAGCCTGGCCCGTCTGCAGGCCTGGGCCGCGGCCTTGCAGCAGGTCATCGACCGCCACGACATCCTGCGCACGGCCGTGCTGACCGAGGGGCTGGAACAGCCGGTGCAGGTGGTCTGGCGTGAAGCACGCATGGCAGTGACGGCGGTCGACGACCTGCAAGGGGCCTCGGTCATCGATGCCTTGCAGGCGCGTTTCGATGCGCGCCAGCAGCGCCTGGACCTGTCCCAGGCACCGTTGATGCGCCTGCTGTATGCCGACGACCCGGCCAACCAGCGCGTGGTGGCCATCCTGCAGTTCCACCACTTGGCCCTGGACCACACCGCGATGGAGGTGATCGCCGCAGAGATGCGCCAGCTGCTCGCGGGCAAGGCCGGCCAGCTGGCGGCGCCGGTGCCGTATCGCACCTACGTCGCCCAGGCCCGCCTGGGGGCTGACGCTGCCGCTCATGAGGCGTTCTTCCGCGACATGCTCGGCGACCTCGATGAGCCGACCTTGCCGTTCGGCCTGGCCGATGTGCAGGGCGATGGCCAAGCCATCAACGAGGCGCGCCTGCCGCTTGAGGCCACGCTGGCCCGCCAGCTGCGCGAGCAGGCCCGGCGCCTGGGGGTAAGCGCCGCGAGCCTGGCACACCTGGCCTGGGCGCGGGTACTGGGGGTGCTGGCCAACCGCACCGACGTGGTGTTCGGCACCGTGCTGATGGGCCGCCTGCAAGGCGGCGAGGGTGCCGATCGCGCACTGGGCGTGTTCATCAACACCTTGCCGCTGCGCATCGACCTGAGCGCGCCGGTGCAACAGGCCGTGCGTGCCACCCACCAGCGTCTGTCGGCGCTGCTGGGCCACGAGCACGCTTCGCTGGCGCTGGCCCAGCGCTGCAGTGGCGTGGCCGCGGCAGTGCCACTGTTCAGCGCCTTGTTCAACTATCGCCACAGCAGCGCTGGCGGCCCGGCCGCCGACGATGCCAGCGTGCAGGGTGTGCGCCTGCTGGGCGGCGAGGAGCGCAGCAACTACCCGCTGACCCTCAGCGTCGATGACCTGGGTGAAGGCTTCACCCTCAGTGTCCTGGCCCAACAGGGGATCGGCGCCGAACGCGTCGCGCTGTGGATGGCGCAGGCACTGGCACAGTTGAGCCAGGCGCTGGATCAGGATGGCGACACCCCGGTGGACGCGTTGTCGATTCTCGACCTGCCGGCCCGCCAGCAGGTACTGCATGCTTTCAACGCCACCGCCCGGCATTACCCGCAAGGGCAGACGGTGCATGCCTTGGTCGAGGCCCAGGCTGCACAGTCACCCCAGGCCGCCGCGCTGGTGCAGGACGGCCAGGTACTGAGCTACGGCGAACTCAACCGCAGCGCCAACCGCCTGGCCCATCACCTCATCGCCCGTGGCGTGCTGGTCGGCGACCGGGTAGCCGTGTGCCTGCCGCGCAGCCTTGAGCGCCTGGTCGCACTGCTGGCCGTGCTGAAGGCCGGCGCCGCTTATGTGCCGGTAGACCCTGCGTACCCCGCTGAGCGCATCGCCTACCTATTGCAGGACAGCGCACCGGCGCTGGTGCTGACCGACGCTGGCACCCGGGCCCTGGTTGGCGATACCCCGCGTGTCGACCTGCAAGCTGACGGCTGGCAGGCCCAGGCGGGCAGCAATCCATGGGTCGCCGGCCTGGAGGCGCAGCAGCTGGCCTATGTGATCTACACCTCCGGCTCCACCGGCCAGCCGAAGGGGGTGATGGTCGAACACACCACCCTGGCCAACCTGGTGCACTGGCACTGCGACGCCTTTGCCCTTGGCGCTGGCAGCCACACCAGCAGCGTGGCCGGTTTCGGCTTCGATGCCGTGGCCTGGGAAGTGTGGCCGGCGTTGTGCGCCGGGGCCGTGCTGCACCTGCCGCCAGCGCGCATTGCCGGCGAGCATGTCGACGAACTGCTCGACTGGTGGCTGGAACAACCGCTGCAGGTCAGCTTCCTGCCCACTCCGGTCGCGGAACAGGCGCTGCGCCGCGAGCGCCAGCACCCGACCTTGCGCACCTTGCTGGTCGGCGGTGACCGCCTGCGCCAGTTCGAGCGCGACCCAGGCTTTGCCCTGGTCAACAACTACGGCCCGACCGAGGCCACCGTGGTCGCCACCTCCGGGCTGCTGCAAGCGGGTGGCGCGCTGCATATCGGCAGGCCAATCGGCAACATCCGTGCCTATGTGCTCGACGAGCGCCGCCAGCCCGTGCCAGTTGGGGCCGTAGGCGAGCTGTACATCGGCGGCGCCGGTGTCGCCCGTGGCTACCTGAACCGTCCGCAGTTGACCGAGGAGCGCTTCCTCGCCGACCCGTTCAGCGAGCACCCGGGTGGCCGTATGTATCGCAGTGGCGACCTGGTGCGCTGGAACGCCGATGGCACCCTCGACTACCTGGGCCGCAACGATGACCAGGTGAAGATCCGCGGTGTGCGTGTCGAACTGGGCGAGATCGAGGCGCTGCTGGCTGCGCATCCGGGGGTTGCCGATGCCGTGGTCCTGGTCCGTGACGAGCGCCTGCTGGCCTGGTTCACCGAGGCCGCACCGGTGGCGGTGGGGGCCTTGCGCGAGGCGCTGCAAGCCAGCTTGCCGGCGCATCTGCTGCCGCTGGCGTTCATTCGCCTGGAGACCTTGCCGCTGACCAGCCATGGCAAGCTCGACCGCAAGGCCCTGCCAGACCCGGACCCTGCGCTGCTTGCCGGCCAGGCCTATGTGGCGCCGCAAGGTCCGGTGGAAACCGCCCTGGCGCAGGTGTGGGCGCAGATGCTCAACGTCGAGCGGGTCGGGCGCCATGACAACTTCTTCGAACTGGGCGGCCATTCGCTGCTGGCGGTGAACCTGACGGCGCGCTTGCGCCAGCAAGGCCTGCAGGTCGATGTGCGGACGCTGTTCGGCCAGCCGACCGTTGCCGCGCTGGCTGCCACCCTGGGCCAGGCACAGCAGGTGCAAGTGCCGGACAACCTCATCCCGGCCAACTGCCAGCACCTCACCCCGGCGATGCTGCCGCTGGTGGCGCTGGAGCAGGCGGCCATCGACCGTATCGTCGCCCAGGTGCCGGGTGGTGCTGCCAACGTGCAGGACATCTACCCACTGGCGCCGCTGCAGGAGGGCATCCTCTATCACCATGTCAGCGCCGTCGGGCATGACCCCTATGTGCTGCAGTCACGCTTCGCCTTTGCCAGCCGCGCGCATTTCGACGACTTCGCAGCCGCGCTGGACAAGGTCATTGCACGGCACGACGTATTGCGTACGGCCGTGCTTTGGGAAGGCCTGCCACAGCCGGTTCAGGTGGTGTGGCGCCAGGCACCGCTCGGGGTGTTCGAGGGGGATACCGGCAATGCCTGGCTTGAACTGGCTCAGGCGCCGTTGATCCGCTTGCACCATCGCGAGACGGCTGCAGGCATCGAAGCCACCTTGCAGTTCCACCACATCGTCCTCGACCACACGGCCATGGAGGTGGTCGGCGAGGAGTTGATCGGCTTCCTGCAAGGCGGCGAGCCCACCCATGCACCGGTGCCTTACCGCAACTACGTGGCGCAGGCCCGGCTGGGCATCAGCCAGGCCGAGCACGAGGCGTTCTTCCGCACGCAACTTGGCGATATCGACGAACCGACCCTGCCGTTCGGGCTGAGTGATGTACAGGGTGATGGCCGCGATATCGAGGAGGCCCAGCTGTGGTTGGACGCTGACCTGGCCCAGCGCCTGCGTCAGCAGGGGCGGCAGTTGGGGATCAGCGTCGCCAGCCTGTTCCACCTGGCCTGGGCGCGCTTGTTGGGTGCGGCCAGTGGCAAGGACCGCGTGGTGTTCGGCACCGTGCTGCTGGGTCGCCTGCAAGGCGGCGAAGGCGCCGAGCGGGCACTGGGCATGTTCATCAACACCTTGCCGTTGCGCATCGACCTGGGCGGCATCAGCCTGCGCGAGGGCGCCCATGCCGCGCACCAGCGCCTCAGCGCATTGCTGGCCCACGAGCACGCCTCGCTGGCGTTGGCCCAGCGTTGCAGCGGTGTGGCCGCGCCGTTGCCGCTGTTCAGTGCCATGCTCAACTATCGCCACAGTAAGGTGGCCACGGCCCGCCACAAGCAGGCGACCGAGGGGATCGACAACCTGGCCAGCCAGGAGCGCAGCAACTACCCGTTGGGCCTGAACGTGGATGACACGGGCGAGGGCTTCCGCCTGGTCGCCATGACACCTGCCGACGTCGGCGCGGCACGTGTCTGCGGGCAGATGAACCAGGTGCTGGCGGCCATGGTCGAGGCTCTTGAGCATGAGCCGGAGCTGCTGTTGCAGCGCCTGCCGGTGTTGGAGGCAGAGGAACGCCAGCGGGTGCTGGTGGACTTCAATGACACGGCAGTCGATTACAACCTTGAGCAGACCTTGCATGGCCTGATCGAGGCGCAGGTTGTGCGGACGCCGGATGCGCTTGCCGTGCGGGCTGAGGAGGGTGAGCTGAGCTATGGCCAGCTCAACGAACAGGCCAACCGCCTGGCGCATTACCTGATTGGCTTGGGCGTCAAACCGGATGATCGGGTGGCTATCTGCGTCGAACGGGGCCTGTCGATGGTGGTTGGGTTGCTGGCGATCCTCAAGGCCGGCGGCGCTTACGTCCCGGTCGATCCGGATTACCCGGCAGAGCGCGTGCGCCACATGTTGACCGACAGCGCGCCGGTGGCAGTACTGGTGCACGGAGCGACTCGGCATGTGCCGGATGCCGGGCAGATCATCGATCTGGACCAGCCAAGCTCGAATGATCAGCCGGCAAGCAACCCCGAAATTGCAGGCCTGACACCACGCCATCTGGCCTACGTGATCTACACCTCAGGCTCGACCGGCTTGCCGAAGGGCGTGATGAACGAGCATGCCGGCGTGGTGAACCGCCTGCTGTGGATGCAGGACGCCTATCAGCTGGGCGCCGATGACGTGGTGTTGCAGAAGACCCCGTTCAGCTTCGACGTTTCGGTCTGGGAGTTCCTCTGGCCGCTGCAGACTGGCGCCCGCCTGGTCATGGCCCGCCCTGGCGGACACCGCGACCCCGAGTACCTGCGCCATGTCATCCAGAGCGAAAGCATCACCACCTTGCACTTCGTCCCCTCGATGCTGGATGTATACCTATCTTCAGCAGCGAGCACTTCCCATGTGGGAGCGGGCATGCCCGCGAACACCGGCGAAGCCGGTGCCATACACCGCGTCGACTTCTTCGCGGGCACGTCGGATCGCCGCACCGCCGCTCCCACAGGGACCGTGTACGCCTTGCGGCGCGTGTTGTGCAGCGGCGAAGCCTTGCCCGGCAGCCTGGCCCGCCGCTTCCACGCACAGCTACCCACTGTAGAACTGCACAACCTCTACGGCCCGACCGAAGCCGCCGTGGACGTCAGCGCCTGGCGCTGCCTGACCGCCCCGGACAACACCCCGATCGGCAAACCCATCGCCAATACCACCCTGTACGTGCTCGATAACCAGGGCCAGCCAGTACCCCAAGGCGTGGCCGGCGAGCTGTTCATCGGCGGCGTGCAGGTCGCCCGCGGTTACCTCAACCGCGCCGAACTCACCGCCGAACGCTTTATCGACGACCCGTTCCGCCCAGGCGGGCGGCTGTACCGCACAGGCGACCTCGCACGCCACCTGCCGGACGGCAACCTCGAGTACCTGGGCCGCAACGACGATCAGATGAAAATCCGCGGCCTGCGCATCGAGCTGGGCGAGATCCAGGCCGGCCTCACCGCCATCGATGGCATAAAGGAAGCGGTAGTGATAGCCCGCGACCAGCGCCTGATCGCCTACTACACCGGCACCGCGCAAACCGTGGAAACCCTGCGCACGGCACTGCTCGCGCACCTGCCGGAGTTCATGGTCCCGGCGCAGTTCATGCACCTCGACGCCTTGCCGCTGAGCCCCAACGGCAAGCTCGACCGCAAGGCACTGCCGGCGCCCGACGCCCTTCAGGACCGCCCTTACGAAGCCCCAGAGGGTGACACCGAAACCCTGCTGGCCAGCATCTGGTGCGAGCTGCTGGGTGTAGAGCGGGTAGGGCGCCACGACAACTTCTTCGAACTGGGTGGCCATTCGCTGCTGGCTGTAACCCTGACCTCCCGCTTGCGCGAACAAGGCCTGGAAGCCGATGTGCGCGCGCTGTTCGAGCAACCGACCCTGGCCGGCTATGCAGCCATCACAGACAGAATGGAGATCGTCCTGTGAGTATCAACCAACTACTGACAACACTTTCGGCCAACAACGTGCAGCTGGCGCTCAAGGACGGCCAGCTGGTGGTCCAGGGCAACCGTCAGGCGCTGACCGACGCTACCCTGGTGGCACGCCTGCGCGAACACAAGCCGGCGCTGGTGGCGCTGATCGAAAGCGGTGAATACGTAGCCGTGAAACAGGGCACGGTGCACGTGCCGGGCAACCTGATCCCGCGGGATTGCACGCGGATCACCCCGGCGCTGGTCAACCTGGTCGAGCTGGACCAGGACACCCTCGACCGGCTGGTCGCCGAGATTCCCGGTGGCGCGGCCAATGTCCAGGACATCTACCCGCTGGCACCGCTGCAGCAGGGCATGCTGTTCCACCACGCCAGCGCCAGCGGCCACGACCCCTACGTGATGCAGGCACGTTTCGTGTTCGCCAGCGAGGCGCGCCTGCAGGCGTTCGCCCAGGCCCTGCGCGGGGTGATCGCGCGGCACGATATCCTGCGCACCTCGGTGCACTGGACAGGCCTGGAAACGCCGCTGCAGGTGGTGTGGCGGCATGCCGAGCTGCAGGTGCTGGCGCTGCCTGCCGATGACCCGGCGCGTGCCTGGCTCGACTTGACCCAGGCCCCGCTGATGCGCCTGTTGCGCGAGGCGCCCGAGGCCGATGGCAGGCTCAGTGCCACCTTGCAGTTCCACCATATCGCCATGGACCACAGCGCCCTGGAGGTAGTGCGCCACGAGCTGATCGCCTTCCTCGGCGGCGAAGATCAGCAGCTGGGCACGCCGGTGCCGTTTCGCAACTACGTGGCGCAGGCGGTGCTGGGGGTCAGCCAGGCGCAGCACGAGGCGTTCTTCCGCGACATGCTCGGTGATATCGACGAAGCGACCCTGGCCTATGGCATCCAGGACGTACAGGGCGAGGGCGACAGCCACCAAGAGCACGCCATCGACCTGCCGCTTGCCCTTTGCCAGCGCCTGCGCGCCCATGCCCGCAGCCTTGGCGTGAGCGTTGCCAGTGTGTTCCACCTGGCCTGGGGCCGGGTGCTGGGTGGCCTGACCGGGCGTGAGCAAGTGGTGTTCGGTACGGTGCTGATGGGCCGCCTGCTCGGTGCCGAGGCCACCGACCGGGCACTGGGGATCTTCATCAATACCTTGCCGCTGCGGGTCGACCTGGGCGACAGCGACCTGCCGACGGCCATCCGCGCCACACACCAGCGCCTGAGTGCGCTGATGCGCCATGAGCATGCGCCGCTGGCCCTGGCCCAGCGTTGCAGCGGCGTGGCGGCCCCGGCGCCACTGTTCAATGCTTTGCTCAACTATCGCCATAGCCCTGTGAATAGCCCGGCCGGTGCAGCCGCGCCACGCCGGGCAGCGTTGGCCGGCATCGATATCGTCGACTCCGCCGAGGCCACCAACTACCCGTTGACCTTGAGTGTCGATGACCTGGGTGAAGCCTTCCGCCTGACCTTGCTGGCCAGCGCCGAGGTGCCCGCCGAGCGTGTCTGCGCCTACCTGCAGCAGACGCTGGAAAGCCTGCTGCAGACGCCCGAGGCCCAGGTGCTGGCGCTGCCGATGCTGCCGCACAGCGAGCGCCATGCACTGCTGGAAGGGTTCAATGACTACGCGGCCGGCTTCGAGGCGACGCTGACCCTGCACCGGCGCATCGAAAACCAGGCGCAAGCGCACCCAGACACCGTCGCCGCCCGTTGCGGCGAGCAGGCATTGAGCTATGCCGAACTCAACCACCAGGCCAATGCCTTGGCGCACCGGCTGATTGCGCTGGGCGTGCGCCCCGATGACCGTGTGGCGGTGCTCGCCCGCCGAGGGCTGGAGACGTTGGTCGGGCTGCTGGCCGTGCTCAAGGCCGGTGCCGGCTATGTCCCCATCGACCCGGCGCACCCGGATGAGCGGGTGCACTATCTGCTGGGCGACAGCGCCCCGCTGGTGGTGCTTACCCAGCAGGCACTGCGCGGGCGCCTGGGGGCCGTCGCAGTGCCGGTGCTGCTGCTGGACCAGCCAGACTGGCCGGCCCGGGCCGGCAACCCGAGCGTGGCGACACTGGAGGCTAACCACCTGGCCTACGTCATCTACACCTCAGGCTCCACCGGCCAGCCCAAAGGGGTGATGGTCGAGCACCGCACCGTCAACAACCTGGTCGACTGGCACTGCCGCGCCTTCGACCTGTGCCACGGTCGCCATACTTCGTGCCTGGCCGGTTTCGGCTTCGATGCCATGGCCTGGGAGGTGTGGCCGGCGTTGTGCGCGGGGGCCACGCTGCACCTGGCGCCGCCCGCCGAAGGCAACGAAGACCTCGACGCCATGCTCGCCTGGTGGCGCGGCCAACCCCTTGACGTGAGCTTCCTGCCCACGCCAGTGGCCGAATATGCCTTCAGCCACCAGCTCGAACACCCGACCCTGCGCACCCTGCTGATCGGCGGCGACCGTCTGCGCCAGTTCAACCGTACCCAGCGCTTTGCCGTGGTCAACAACTACGGCCCGACCGAAACCACCGTGGTGGCCAGCTCTGGCGTGGTCGAGGCGGGCGGGGTGCTGCATATCGGCCGGCCGGTGGACAACGCGCGCCTGTACGTGCTCGATGCGCACCGGCAACTGGTGCCGCTGGGGGTGCCGGGCGAGCTGTACATCGGCGGTGCCGGGGTGGCCCGGGGTTACCTGAACCGCCCTGAGTTGACCGCCGAACGCTTTCTCGATGACCCCTTCAGCGCAGGCGGGCGCCTGTACCGCAGCGGCGACCTGGTGCGCTGGCTGGCCGATGGCACCCTCGAGTACCTGGGGCGCAACGATGACCAGGTGAAGATCCGTGGCGTGCGCATCGAGCTGGGCGAGATCGAGAGCCGCCTGGCCAGTCTGGCGGGTATCAACGAGGCCGTGGTGCTGGCCCGTGAGGACCAACCCGGTCAGCCGCGCCTGGTTGCCTACTTTACCCCCCAGCCCGACGTCGAGGCGGCTACCCCGGAAAGCCTGCGCGCCCAGTTGCAGGCACACCTGCCCGAATACATGGTGCCGGTGGCGTTCGTCGAGCTGCAGGCCTTGCCGCTGACCGCCAACGGTAAGCTCGACCGCCGCGCCTTGCCCAGGCCCGAGCGTTCGGCCCTGTTCGAGCAGGGCTATGAGGACCCCGAGGGCGAACTGGAGCAGGCCCTGGCGCAGATCTGGGCCGAACTGCTGCAAGTCGAGCGGGTAGGGCGGCGTGACCACTTCTTTGCCTTGGGTGGGCATTCGCTGCTGGCCATGCGCATGGTTTCGCAGGTGCGCCTGCGCCTGGGCGTGGAGCTGACCCTGGCCGAGCTGTTCGCCAATGCCGAACTGGCGGCAGTGGCCGCGGTGCTGGCGGGGGCCGGGCGCAGCACGTTGCCAGCGATCGTGCCGGTCCCCCGCGAGCAGCCATTGCCCATGTCGTTCGCCCAGCAGCGGCTGTGGTTCCTGGCGCAGATGGACGGCGGCAACCAGGCCTACAACGTGCCGCTGGCCCTGGGCCTGCGCGGGCCGCTGGATGACGACGCCCTGGAATGCGCGCTGCTGCGCATCGTCGAGCGCCATGAAACCCTGCGCAGCCATTTCGTGCCGCGCGACGACAGCGCCGAGGTGATCATTGGCACCAGCGCCGGCGCGGGCTGGTTCCAGCGCGAAGAGATTGGCCCGGATGCCTTGCCCGGCAAGCTGCGCGAAGAGGCCGGCAGGCCCTTCGACCTGGCCCACGGGCCGTTGTTGCGGGCGCGGCTGCTGCGCCTGGGGGCCGAACAGCATGTGCTGGCCTTGACCGTGCACCATATCGTGGCCGACGGCTGGTCGCTGGGGGTACTGACGCGCGAACTGAGCGCCCTGTATCCGGCTCTGCGCCAAGGCCTGGAAGACCCGCTGCCGGCACTGGCCATCCAGTATGGCGACTACGCGGTGTGGCAGCGGCGCTGGCTTGCCGGCGAGCAATTGCAGCGCCAGGCCGATTACTGGCGCGAGGCGCTGGACGGCGCGCCCAGCCTGTTGAAACTGCCGAGCGACCGGCCACGGCCCGAGCGCCAGGACTTCGCCGGGGCCAGCCTGCCCGTGCAACTGGCCCCGCGCCTGGCGGCCGGCCTGCGCACCCTGGCCCAGCGCCATGGGGTGACCTTGTACATGACCGTGCTGGGCGCCTGGGCCACCTTGCTGGCCAGGTTGTCCGGGCAACAGGAGGTGGTGATCGGCTGCCCGGTGGCCGGCCGTGGCCACGCTGAACTCGAGGCGTTGGCGGGGTTGTTCGTCAATACCCTGGCCATCCGCATCGACAGCGGCTCAGCCGCCACTGCCGAGGCGTTGCTCGAACAGGTCAAGGCCCGGGTGCTGGCGGCCCAGGCGCACCAGGACCTGCCGTTCGAACAGGTGGTCGAGATCGTCCGGCCGGCCCGCAGCCTTGGCCACACGCCGTTGTTCCAGGCGACCTTGAACTGGCAGGCGACCCAGGGCGCGGCCTTGCAGCTGCAAGGTTTGCAGCTCGAAGCCGTGGCACAGGCCGCGCAGGTGGCCAAGTTCGATCTCACCCTCAACCTGGGCGAGCACGGCGACGTCGTGGCCGGCAGCCTGGAGTACGCCACAGCGTTGTTCGACGAGATCACCGCGCAGCGCTACCTCGGTTACTTGCAAACCTTGCTGTGGGCCATGGTTGGCAACGACCAGGCGCCGCTGCAGCGGGTCGAGCTGATTGGCGAAGACGAGCGCCAGGCGCTGCTGCACACCTTCAATGCCACGACGGCGGATTACCCCCGCGACCTCAGCGTCGCCCAGCTGTTCGAGCAGCGTGCAGCCTGCCAGCCACTGGCCCTGGCGGCCGTGCATGGCGAGCAGGCGCTGAGCTATGGCGAACTCAACCTGCAGGCCAACCGCCTGGCCCATTACCTGATCGCCGAAGGCGTCGCGCCTGGCGCCTGCGTGGCGATCCTGCTGCCGCGCTCGCTGCCCTTGCTGGTGGCGCAACTGGCGGTGCTCAAGTGTGCGGCGGTGTATGTGCCGCTGGATGTGCATGCCCCGGTCGAGCGCCAGGGCTTCATGGTCGAAGACTGCCAAGCTGTCGTGTTGCTTACCTTGGCCGCGACTGAGGCGGACTTCCCGGTGCGTCGCCTGGACCTCGACACGTTGATGCTCGACCCGCAAGCCGGGCATGACCCAGGCCTGGCGCAGGATGCCGGCAGCGCTGCCTACGTGATGTACACCTCGGGCACCACCGGCCAGCCGAAGGGCGTGTGCGTGCCGCACCGTGGCATCGCCCGCCTGGTGCTGAACAATGGTTATGCCGACTTCAATGCCCAGGATCGCATCGCCTTTGCCTCCAACCCGGCGTTCGATGCCAGCACCATGGACGTCTGGGGCGCGCTGCTCAATGGCGGACAGGTGCGGGTGGTCGATCACCAGACGCTGATCGACCCCCAGCGTTTCGCCAGGGCGCTGGCGAAGGACGGCATCACCGTGCTGTTCCTGACCACGGCGCTGTTCAACCAGTACGTGCAGCTACTGCCCGAGGCGCTGGCTGGCTTGCGCATCCTCATCAGCGGCGGCGAGCGTGCCGAGCCTGCTGCCTTCCGCGCCATGCTGGAGCAGGCGCCGGGCTTGCGCCTGATCAATGGCTACGGGCCGACCGAGACCACGACGTTTGCAGTGACGTGTGCCGTTCAGGGGCTGGCACCGAATGCCACTCAGGTGCCGATTGGCCGCCCCATCGGCAACACCCAGATCTATGTGCTCGATGCCCATCGCCAGCTGGTGCCGCGTGGGGTGGTCGGCGAGCTGTACATCGGTGGCGATGGGGTGGCGCTGGGTTACCTCAATCGCCCTGAACTCACCGCCGAGCGTTTCATCGACGACCCGTTCAGCCAGCGCCCCGGGGCCAGGCTCTACCGCACCGGCGACCTGGTGCGCTGGCAGCCTGACGGCCAGCTGGAATGCCTGGGCCGCAATGATGACCAGGTGAAGATCCGGGGCTTCCGCATTGAACTGGGGGAAATCAGGCAACAGCTGTCGCAGTGCCCGGGCATTGGCGACGTGCAGGTGTCGGCGCTGGCGGACGGGCAAGGGCCACTGCGGCTGGTCGCCTGGTTCACCCGCCACGATGCGGCGCTGGACGCCAATGCACTGCGCAGCTTCCTGCGCGGTCGGCTGCCCGACTACATGCTGCCGGGGGCCTATGTGGCCCTGGCGCGGATGCCGCTGACCAACAATGGCAAGCTCGATCACAAGGCGCTACCGCAACCTGGCCCGCAGGCCTTTGCCGCGGCGTCCTACGAGGCACCGCAGGGTGAGCGCGAAACGCTGTTGGCCCAGCTGTGGGGTGAGCTGCTGCAGGTGGAGCAGGTCGGGCGTCAGGATCGCTTCTTCGAGCTGGGTGGCCATTCGCTGCTGGCCATGCGCATGCTCGCCCAGGTGCGTCAGCGCCTCGGGTTGGAGCTGGCGCTGGGTGAGCTGTTCGCCGATGACAGCCTGGCGGCGGTGGCCGCCAGCCTCGGCAGCCATGCCGAGCGTGCCTTGCCGGCGATCCAGCCGGCCCCCCGGCTGGGCAGCCTGCCGCTGTCGTTCGCCCAGCAGCGCCTGTGGTTCCTGGCGCAAATGAGCGGCGGCAGCGCGGCCTATCACATCCCCCTCGGCCTGCACCTGCGCGGCACGCTGGATGCGCTGGCGCTGGAGCGGGCGCTGCGGCGACTGGTCGAGCGTCACGAGAGCCTGCGCAGCCACTTTGTGGAGCAGGACGGCGAGCCGCGTGTGGTGCTGGCCGCGGACGCGCGCGGTTTCCAGCTAGCCCTGGAAGATGCGCGCGATCTGCACGAGCAGGCGCTGGCGCAACGGGTCGAGCTGCACGCCAGCGAGCCCTTTGCGCTGAACCATGACTTGCCGGTTCGTGGCTGCTTGCTGCAGCGGGCCGACGATCACCACATCCTGCTGCTGACCGTGCACCACCTGGTCGCCGATGGCTGGTCGCTGGCGGTGCTGGTGAAGGAGCTGGGCGCGTTGTACCAGGCGTTCAGCGCCGATCGCGACGACCCGTTGCCGCCTTTGCCGGTGCAGTATCTGGACTATGCACTGTGGCAGCGGCGCTGGCTGAGCGCTGAAGCCCTGCAGCGCCAGGCCGACTATTGGCGTGGCCGGCTGAGCGGTGCGCCAACCCTGCTCAGCCTGCCGTGGGACCGACCACGGCCAGAGCGCCAGCAGTATGCCGGCGATAGCGTGGCGCTCAGCCTGGACCCACGCCTGAGCCTGGAGCTCAAGGCCGTGTGCCGGGCCCAGGGCGTGACCCCGTACATGTTGTTCATGGCGGCCTGGGCGGTGTTGCTGACACGCCTGGCCGGCCAGGATGAAGTGGTGATCGGCTCGCCGCTGGCCAACCGCCGGCAGGCGGAGGTGGAGGGACTGATCGGCATGTTCGTCAATTCCATCGCCTTGCGCGTGGACACGTCGGGCTCACCGCAGGTGGCCACGCTGCTGGCGCGGGTCAAGGCCGCAGTGCTCGAAGCCCAGGGCCATCAGGACCTGCCGTTCGAGCAGGTGGTCGAGGCCGTGCGCCCACAGCGCAGCCTGGCCCATACGCCGCTGTACCAGGTGTCGCTGGACTGGGATGCCACGCCCGAGCGCCAGGCCTTGGAGCTGGGTGATCTGGCGGTGACGGCGCTGGGCGGGCAGGCGCGCATCGCCAAGTTCGACCTGAGCCTGAGCATGGGCGAGGGCGCCGATGGCTTCTGCGGCGGCATCGTGTTTGCCACTGCGCTGTTCGAACGGGCCACCGTCGAGCGCTATGTGGGTTATCTGGAACAACTGCTGTGGACCTTCGCCGAAGGCGAGCACGCCGTTCCGGCCCACACCGGGTTGCCCGATGCCGACGAGCGCAAGCGGCTGTTGCTGACATTCAATGACACGGCAGTCGATTACGACCTTGAGCAGACCTTGCATAGCCTGATCGAGGCGCAGGTTGCGCGGACGCCGGATGCGCTTGCCGTGCGGGCTGAAGCGGGTGAACTGAGCTATCGCCAGCTCAACCAACAGGCCAACCGCCTGGCGCATCACCTGATTGCCTTGGGCGTCAAACCGGATGATCGGGTGGCGATCTGCGTCGAACGTGGCCTGTCGATGGTGATCGGGCTGCTGGCGATCCTCAAGGCCGGCGGCGCTTACGTCCCGGTAGATCCGGATTACCCGGCCGAGCGCGTGCGTCACATGTTGACCGACAGCGCGCCGGTGGCGGTGCTGGTGCACGGGGCGACCCGTCATGTGCCGGATGCCGGGCAGATCATCGATCTGGATCAGCCGACTTGGAGCAATCAATCGGCTGACAACCCTGTTGTCGTTGGATTGACGCCACGTCATCTGGCCTACGTGATCTACACCTCAGGCTCGACCGGCTTGCCAAAAGGGGTGATGAACGAGCATGCCAGCGTAGTGAACCGCTTGCTGTGGATGCAGGACGCCTATCAGCTGGGCGCCGATGACGTGGTGCTGCAGAAGACCCCGTTCAGCTTCGACGTTTCGGTGTGGGAATTCCTCTGGCCGCTGCAGACCGGCGCCCGCCTGGTCATGGCCCGCCCAGGCGGACACCGCGACCCCGAGTACCTGCGCCAGGTCATCCAGAACGAAAGCATCACCACCTTGCACTTCGTCCCCTCGATGCTGGATGTATACCTGTCTTCAGCAGCGACCACTTCCCCTGTGGGAGCGGGCATGCCCGCGAACACCGGCGAAGCCGGTGCCATAAACCGCGTCGACTTCTTCGCGGGCACGCCCGCTCCCACAGAGACTGTGCAGGTCTTGGGGCAGGCACAGGCCCTGAAGCGGGTACTGTGCAGCGGTGAAGCCTTGCCGGGCAGTCTGGTGCGCCGCTTCCACGCGCAGTTGCCAGCAGTAGAACTGCACAACCTCTACGGCCCCACCGAAGCCGCCGTGGATGTCAGCGCCTGGCACTGCCTGACCGCCCCCGACAACACCCCGATCGGCAAACCCATCGCCAATACCACCCTGTACGTGCTCGATGGCCAAGGCCAGCCGGTACCGCAAGGCGTGGCCGGCGAGCTGTTCATCGGCGGCGTGCAGGTCGCCCGCGGTTACCTCAACCGCGCCGAACTCACCGCCGAACGCTTTATCGACGACCCGTTCCGCCCAGGCGGTCGGCTGTACCGCACAGGCGACCTCGCACGCCACCTGCCAGACGGCAATATCGAATACCTGGGCCGCAACGACGACCAGGTGAAAATCCGCGGCCTTCGCATCGAGCTGGGCGAAATCCAGGCTGGCCTCACCGCCATCGCAGGCATCAAGGAAGCCGTGGTGATCGCCCGCGACCAGCGCCTGATCGCCTACTACACCGGCACCGCGCAAACCGTGGAAACCCTGCGCACGGCACTGCTCGCGCACCTGCCGGAGTTCATGGTCCCGGCGCAGTTCATGCACCTCGACGCCTTGCCGCTGAGCCCCAACGGCAAGCTCGACCGCAAGGCGCTGCCGGCGCCCGATGCCGTTCAGGAGCGCCCTTACGAAGCACCAGAGGGTGACACCGAAACCCTGCTGGCCAGCATCTGGTGCGAGTTGCTGGGCGTGCAACGGGTAGGGCGCCACGACAACTTCTTTGAACAGGGCGGTCATTCGCTTGCAGCGATTCGCCTGATCGACAAACTTGGCAAGGCCGGCCTGGCGGCCGCGATCAACGACGTGTTCCAGCAGCCCAGCGTGGCGGCGCTGGCCCGGCATCTGGATGCCAGCTGCAGCGCACACGCCCAGACCATTGTCACGGTGCGCGCCAGCGGATCACAGACGCCGCTGTTCCTGGTCCACGAATTCACCGGCCTGGACTTCTACTTCCCGGTGCTGGGCCAGCACCTGCCGGGTGATTTCCCGATCTACGGCCTGCCGGGTATCCCTGGTGGCGAAGCACAACCGCGCACGCTGGAGTGCCTGGCACGCTACCAGATTGCGCAGCTGCGCAAGGTCCAGCCCCATGGCCCGTATCGCCTGGCCGGTTGGTCGTTCGGTGGCGTGTTGGCCTTCGAAATGGCCAACCAGCTGCTGGGCGCGGACGAGGGGGTCGAGTTCCTCGGCCTGATCGACACCTACGTGCCCCGCCTGGCCGACCAGGGCAAGGCCCGCTGGCAGGGGCCGCGCGCCGTGGAAAACCAGCTGCTGCTCACCTGCAACAGCTTCTGGCGCACCCAGGGCGAAGCCGGGAATGCGCCGCTGGCGCAACTGCAGCGCCTGGAGGCCCAGCAAAGCGATTTCGCCAGTCTGCTCGCCAGCTGCCGCGAACACCACCTGCTCTACGGCTTGTGGTCGAGCATGAGCGATGTGCAGCTGCGCGACTACTTCGAGCGTGAACTGGCCCACGGTCATGCCATGGCCCATTACCGCCTGGCGCCACTGGACATACCGGTGCATCTGTTCCGCGCCGAGCAAGTTAGCGACAGCGTGGCGGGCCTGGGCTGGCGCGAGACATTGCCGGCCCAGGTGCTGCTCGAAGTCGGTGTCCCCGGCGATCACCGCAGCATGATGCAGGCACCCCACATTGCGACGCTGGGTGAGGCGATCGCCCGGGTGCTCCAACAGCTGCAGGGGCGTGCCGAGCAGCCGAGCTATCAGCCGTTGGTGGCGATCCAGAGCGGGCAGCCGGGGCATGCCCCGGTGTTCTGCGTGCCCGGTGCCGGCGACAGCGTCACCAGCTTCATCGGCCTGGCCGAGGCGCTGGGCCCGGACTGGCCAGTGTACGGCCTGCAGGCGCGGGGCCTGGATGGCAACCGGGTGCCGCACAGTGCCGTGGAGGCCGCCGCCGACTGCCATGTCCAGGCCATCGAAGGGTTGTACCCGCAAGGGCCGCTGAACCTGGTCGGCCATTCGTTCGGGGGCTGGGTCGCGCACGCCATGGCGGCACGTTTCGAGGCCAAGGGGCGGCAGGTGCGTTCGCTGACCCTGATCGACAGCGAGGCGCCGGGTGAAGCGGGCTCATGTGGCAGGCCGTACACCTTCGGCGAGGCGCTGGAGAAGCTGATACACGCGCTGCAGCTGTCCACCGGCAAGGCCTTGGGCATCGAGCCGCAGGCTTTCGCCCAGGCCAGCGACGACGAGCAATTGCGTCAGCTGCACGCGGCGATGGTGCGCATCGGCCTGCTGCCGGCCCGTTCGGCGCCACGGGCGCTGGATGGCACGGTGCGGACTTTCGCCACGGCGCTGCGCACCCGCTACCAGCCGCGCATGAACTACAGCGGGCCAGCAGGGCTGGTGCTGGTGGACGACCCGAGCCTGAACACGGCCGGCAACGCCCGCGAGCAGGCAGCGATGCAAGCCGGCTGGCAGGCGCTGATGCCGCAACTGGCGCTGTGGCAGGGCCCGGGCGACCACTTCAGCATCCTCAAGGTCCCGGATGTGTTCAGCCTGGCGGCCTGGTGGCACGACGGCCAGGCGCTGCAGCTCGGCAAGGTGACTGAGTAATCGAAGGCGCCTCGGACCTTGTAGGAGCGGGTAAACCCGCTCCCACAGGGCAAGAGGCAAGCTGTTGATGATGTGATTTGAATGGAAGTGAGTGTTCATGGATAAGTCCAGATTCCGCAAGTTCAGCCTCGGCGCCGCCGTGGCCCTGGTCGCCGGCATCAGCCTGTATGCCATCCAGGCCCCGGCCAAGCCGCCGCAGTACATCGTCGCCACGGTGGAGAAGGGCGACATCGAGAACGCGGTGCTGGCCACCGGCATGCTCGAGGGCATCAAGCAGGTGGACGTCGGCGCCCAGGTCTCCGGGCAGCTCAAGTCGCTCAAGGTCAAGCTCGGCGACAAGGTCAGCCAGGGCCAGTGGCTGGCCGAGATCGACCCGCTGGTGTTGCGCAACACCTTGCGCCAGGCCGAGGTCGACGAGGAAAAACTGCAAGCCGAAAAACGTTCGACCCAGGCCCAGCTGCGCCAGGCCAAGCGTGTCTACGAGCGCTACCGTGAGCTGCAGTCCGACGAGTCGGTGTCGCGCCAGGACTTCGAAAACGCCGAATCGGATTACGAGGTGAAACAGGCCTCGGTGCGTTCGCTGGACGCGCAGATCCAGAGCGCCCGGGTGGAGATCGACACGGCCAAGGTCAACCTTGGCTATACCCGCATCAACGCGCCGATCACCGGCCATGTGGTGGGCATCGTCACCCAGGAAGGGCAGACCGTGATCGCCAACCAGCTGGCGCCGGTGCTGCTCAAGCTCGCGGACCTCGACACCATGACGGTCAAGGCGCAGATTTCCGAAGCCGACGTGATCCACATCACCCCAGGCCAAGAGGTGTACTTCACCATCCTTGGCGAGGACAAGCGCTACTACGCCAAGCTGCGCGGCACCGAGCCTGCGCCGCAGAACTACGCGCAAAGCACCGACAAGAGCGATGGCAGCAGCACCAAGCCCAAGGGCGCGGTGTTCTACAACGCCCTGTTCGAAGTGCCCAACCCCGACCACCGACTGCGCATCTCGATGACCGCCCAGGTGCACATCGTTCTGGACACCGCCGAGGGCGTGCTGACCATGCCGGTGGCGGCGCTGGGCCTGCGCAATGGCGACGGCAGCTTCCCGGTGCGGGTGCTCGATGCCAAGGGCTTTGCCCAGGTGCGCAATGTGCAGACCGGCATCAACAACAACGTCAAGGTGCAGATCAAGGACGGCCTGGCCGAAGGTGACCGGGTGGTGATCGGCGAGCCGGTGTCTGGCGAAGCAGGGGCGTGAGCATGAACATGACTGTCGAGCTGACCCCGCACCTGGCAGTCGCCCGTGGCCAGGGCGAGCCGTTGCTGTGCCTGCAGGGTGTGACCCGCAGCTTTCTCGCCGGCGACCGCGAGTTCCACGCGCTCAAGGGCATCGACCTGCAGATCCGCAGCGGCGAGCTGGTGGCGATCATCGGCGCGTCCGGCTCGGGCAAGTCGACCCTGATGAACATCCTCGGCTGCCTGGACAACGCCAGCAGCGGCAGCTATCAGGTCGGTGGCCAGGAAACCCGAGAACTGGACGACGATGCCCTGGCCGCACTGCGCCGTGACCATTTCGGCTTCATCTTCCAGCGCTATCACCTGCTGCCGCACCTGGATGCGCTGCACAACGTCGAGATCCCGGCCGTTTATGCCGGCTTGCCCCAGGGCCAGCGCCACCAGCGGGCGCGCGAGCTGCTGACGCGGCTGGGCCTGGACGGTCACCTCGAACACCGCCCCAGCCAGCTGTCCGGTGGTCAGCAACAGCGGGTGAGTATCTGCCGGGCGCTGATGAACGGTGGCCAGGTGATCCTCGCCGACGAGCCGACCGGCGCCCTGGACACCGCCAGCGGCAAGGAGGTGATGAACATCCTGCTGGAGCTGCATGGCGCCGGCCACACGGTGATCCTGGTCACCCACGACCCTAAGGTTGCCGCCCATGCCGAACGGATCATCGAAGTCAGCGACGGGCAGATCATCAGCGACCGCAGCAACGCCCGCGAGGCCCTGCCTACACCAGCTGCCGAGCCTGCGCCCAAGGCGCACGCCACGCAGCGCCTGGTGGCGAGCCTGGGGATGTTCCGCGAGGCGTTCAAGATGGCCTGGATCGCGCTGATCTCGCACCGCATGCGCACCTTGCTGACCATGCTCGGGATCGTCATCGGCATCACCTCGGTGGTGTCCATCTCGGCCATCGGCGAAGGCGCCAAGGGCTATGTGCTCAAGGACATCCAGGCAATCGGCAGCAACACCATCGACATCTACTCGGGCAGCAACTTCGGCGACAGCCGGGCCAAGACCATCGAGACCCTGCTGCCGGCCGATGTGGCGGCGCTGAATGCGCTGTACTACGTCGACAGCGCCACCCCGGTGATCGGCCAGAGCACCCTGGTGCGCTACCGCAACCTGGATGTCGACGTGCAGCTCAACGGCGTCAGCGAACACTACTTCCAGGTGCGCAACATTCCGTTGGCCGCCGGCATCGTGTTCAGTGCCGACGAGTTCGACGTTGATCGGGGTGGTGTTCGGGTTTGTGCCGGCCAGGAATGCAGCAAGGCTGGACCCGATCGAGGCCTTGGCCAGGGATTGAGGTCGGCCTGTTCTGGCCTCTTCGCGGGCACGCCCGCTCCCACAGGGATATCACCACCCTTGAGTGCAGTGCAGTGCAGTAGCTGCGGGAGCGGGCTTGCCCGCGAAAGGGCCGGATCAGGCTAAAGAGATTCAGGCCTCGGCATACATCCAACGCATCAACGAGTGTCGCCCACTGATCCCCAGCTTGATTGCCGCCCGGCGCAGGTAGCTCTCCACGGTATTCACCTTCAGCGCCAGCCGCTCGGCCTGCTCGGGCGCCGTAAGCCCGGCCAGCAACCCCAGGCACACCTGGCATTCACGTTCCGACAGGGTCAGCCCGGACTGGGTGATACGCTCCAGAAAACGCGCTTCCAGGCTTTCCGCTGCGCAGCGCTGGGCAACAGGCGTGAGGGCATCGATATGCTTCTCCAGCATCGGCAGCAGCAGGGGTGAGATGTCATCAAGGCGGCTGCGTTCATGGGCCGAAAAACCATAGGTCGAGCCTGCGCGCAGCACCTGGATCTCATAACGCGATTCACCCTTGCGACGGATCAGGTGCAACCGCGCCGGGTCGTCGAAATCACCTTCGGGGTGGCGGTCGGAAGAAAACACGGTTTCGTTGATCAGCGTCGAGTCGTTGCCACGTTCGGCTGCCTGCACAGGTAACTGGCGAATCTGCATGGCATCGATGGTCAGGTGGGCCTGGATCAGGTCGTGCAGCATGCGTGGGAACTGGCGGCTGCCGGTACTGGCAATGACTTTGCCGATCTGCGGGTAGAGCAAGTGCGAATTCATCGTGTCATCCATGAGGTCCGGTGGAACGGGTCCCGCCTGGCTGCCGGCCAGCATCCTGGGCCGGCTGCGGGAGGTGGTTGGTATCCTAGTACAACGATTGAGTGACCGTTAAATGAAGTGGCAATAATGTCATAATAGTGGCACTTGTTCAGGCGTCCACTGCCATGTCGGTTGTCGGGTATGATGCAGCCCCGATATTTTCCACGAGGCCTGCACCATGTCCCTGAGCGCTGAACAGATCGGCGAATTCCAAGCCTTCGCCGAGCAACTGGCCGATGCCGCTGCACTGGCGATCCAGCCGTACTTCCGCGCAAGCCTTGAGGTCGAGGACAAGGGCGGGCGTCTGTACGACCCGGTGACCGTGGCCGACAAGGCAGCCGAAGACGCCATGCGTGAGCTGATCCAGGCGCGCTATCCGGAGCATGGCATTCTCGGCGAAGAGGCCGGCGTCGAGGTGGGCAGCAGCCCGCTGACCTGGGTGCTCGACCCGATCGACGGCACCCGTGCGTTCATCACCGGCCTGCCGCTGTGGGGCACGCTGATTGCCCTGAACGATGGCACACGCCCGGTGGTGGGGGTGATGAACCAACCCTTCACCGGTGAGCGCTTCGTCGGCACCCCGCAAGGTGCATGGCGCAGCGGTACGCCGCTGAAGACCCGCGCCTGCGCCGACCTGACGGCGGCCACGCTGATGTGCACCACGCCGGACATGTTCGACACCGCCGAGCGCAAGGCGGCGTTCGAGGCTGTGGCAGGCAAGGCGCGGCTGATGCGCTACGGTGGTGATTGCTACGCCTACTGCATGCTGGCGTCGGGTTTCGTCGATGTGATCGTCGAGGCGAGCCTGCAGCCGTATGACGTGCAGGCGCTGATGCCGATCATCGAAGGGGCGGGCGGGGTGATCACTGCCTGGGACGGCAGCAGCGCGCAACATGGCGGCTGTGTGGTGGCCTGTGGTGACCCGGCGCTGCATGCGCAGGTGGTGGAGATGCTCCGCCACGCCATGTGATCCGGTCAGCGGATTGACCGGCACTGCACTTTTTCCGATTCCGGGGCTCTATGCTTGGCCAGGCTGCGCCGATCCCCGGCGCGGCCGCCGATTCCGACCCGGTGCCGATGGTTGCAAGCAATCCCCGATTTTTCCCGCGTCTGCTGCTGGCAGGCGCCCTGCTGGGCCTGGCCGGCTGCAGCCAGCAGCAAGGCCACGATATCGTCAGCCAGATCGGCAACGGCAAGCCCAGCGAGCTGTTCCAGACCAGCGTCGACCGTATGGCCACCCTGGCCATGCGCGACAACCTGCAAAGCCTGTACCTGCTGATGAACAAGCTGTACCTGCGCAACCCCAACCAGTGGAAGATGTCCGGCTACCTCGACGCCGCCACTGCCGAACGGCAGATCCGCATTGCCATCGAACAGCGCCAACCCCTGCCGCAACTGGGCAACCGCCGCGACCTCGCTGCACTGAGTTATGCCTTGAACCCGGAGTTTCGCGGCGACCGGGTCGGCGCCTTCATCTACGCCATCGGCAGCATGTTGATCACCGCGCATGGCGGGCGTACCGAGTTCTACATGACCGACACCCTCGACCCGCTGTTCATAAACAACGCGGCACGCAATATCGAGAAGGCCACCTGGATGCTCAGCCAGCGCCAGGATGCCAACGGCGTGCTGCTGCTGTTTTCCAACGAAATATCCGAAGAGGGCAGCAACCTGAGTTTTGCCGTGGAGTTCGGCAAGATCGTGGCGCGGCTGGATTTGCTGGCTGAGTTGCTCGACGAGCGCTATCGGCGGATCGGCTTGAACTACGCGCAAAGCCTGCTGTTGATGAACTTCCTGCCGGTACAGTGAGCCGGGACTGTCCGATGATCGCCCGGCGAGTCTCCCTCCGTTGTCCGCTATTCGCCCAGCCAATCCGAACATCTGATTGCCCAAGCCCCGCCTTTTTGCTTAGCTGTACCCCGCGTGCGCCAGTGGTCAGCTGCCCCGAACTAACCTGACCCCGGCCCGATAGAATGACCGTGAACGACCGCAATCACAGGCCTTCGGGCCAGTAGGAAGCGGCGCCCAGAACAATAACGATGCCGAGTGCCTTGCCTATGGAAAGCCGCCTGCTGAGCGAGCGCAGTAGCGTGTTCCATCACGCCGACCCTTATGCGGTGTCCGACTATGTGAACCAGCATGTCGGCCAGCACTGCATCGGCCTGTCACGCACCAGCCACCCCCAGGCCAGCCTCAGCCACCGCAAGTTAGCCGAATTCGACCTGTGTCGTATCAGCTACGGCGGCAGCGTGCGGGTCACCTCGCCGGCGCTGGAGTCCATCTATCACTTGCAGGTCTTGCTCAACGGCAACTGCCTGTGGCGCGGGCACCAGCGCGAGCACTACCTGGTGCCGGGCGAACTGCTGCTGATCAACCCGGACGACCCGGTCGACCTGACCTATTCCGAAGACTGCGAGAAATTCATCCTCAAAGTGCCGACCCGCATGCTCGACAGCATTTGCGACGAGCAGCGCTGGCAGCGGCCGGACGGCGGCGTGCGGTTCTTGCGCAACCACTACCGGCTGGATGAGCTGGACGGCTTCGTAAACCTGTTGGCCATGGTCTGCCACGAAGCCGAGGTCAGTGATTCGCTCCCGCGAGTGCAGGGGCACTACAGCCAGATCGTCGCCAGCAAGCTGATCACCCTGATGAGCACCAATATCCGCCGCGAAAGCCTGGGTACGCCAGGGGCGAGCCTGGAGCGGATCCTCGATTACATCGAGCGCAATCTCAAGCTTGAATTGTCAGCCGAGACGCTGGCAGAGCAGGCCTGCATCAGCGTGCGTTCGCTGTATGCGCTGTTCGATCGGCAACTGGGCATCACGCCCAGGCAATACGTGCGCCAGCGCAAGCTGGAGCGGGTGCATGCGTGCCTGCGTGACAGCCGTTGCGCGGTGCGCAGTGTGACCGAGCTGGCCATGGATTACGGTTTCATGCACCTCGGGCGGTTCGCCGAGGTGTATCGCCAGCGCTTTGGCGAGCTGCCTTCGGAAACCCTCAGGCAGCGCCACTGAGGGGGCTTATAACGGGTAGTGCTTGAGTTCGCGTGCGATCAGCATGCGCTGGATTTCGCTCGACCCTTCGTAGATCTGGGTAATCCGCGCATCGCGGTAGTAGCGCTCGACCGGGTAGTCTTCCAGGTAGCCATACCCGCCGTGCACCTGAATCGCCATCGAGCACACGCGCTCGGCCATTTCCGAAGCGAACAGCTTGGCCTGCGAGGCCTCCGACAGGCACGGCTTGCCTGCTGTGCGCAGCCGGGCGGCATGCAGGATCAGCAAGCGCGCCGCATTCACCTGCACCTGCATGTCAGCCAGCAGGTTGGCAATGCTCTGGTGCTCGTTGATCGGCTTGCCGAACTGGATGCGGTCACGTGAATACACCAGCGCCGCCTCGAACGCAGCACGGGCAATGCCCAGCGCCTGGGCGGCGATGCCGATGCGGCCGCCTTCGAGGTTGGACAGGGCGATGGCCAGGCCCTTGCCGCGCTCGCCGAGGATGTTGGCTGCCGGGATGCGGCAGTTGTCGAAGGTCACCGCGCACGTGTCGGAGGCGCGGATACCCATCTTGTGCTCGCTGCGGTCGACCTTGAAGCCTGGGTTGTCGGTCGGCACCAGGAAGGCCGACAGGCCTTTCTTGCCCAGCTCCGGGTCGGTGACGGCAAAGACGATCGCCAATCCGGCGCGGCGGGCGTTGCTGACGAACTGCTTGGCGCCGTTGATCACCCACTGGCCATCGACCAGCTCGGCGCGGGTGCGCAGGTTGTGTGCTTCGGAGCCGGCCTGTGGCTCGGTCAGGCAGAAGCAGCCGATCACCTCGCCAGCGGCCAGGCGCGGCAACCAGGCCTGTTGCTGTTCAGGCGTGCCGTAGGCGAGCAGGGGGCCGCAACCGACCGAGTTGTGGATGCTCATCATCGCGCCGGTGGCGCCACAGCCAGCAGCGATTTCCTCGACTGCCAGGGCGTAGGCGACGTAGTCGGTGTAGCTGCCGCCGAACGCCTCGGGCACGACCATGCCCAGCAGGCCCAGCTCGCCCATCTTGCGCACCACGCCATCGTCGATCCAGCCAGCCTTTTCCCAGGCCTGGGCATGCGGCGCGATCTCGCCACGGGCGAAGTCCCGGGCCATGTCGCGGATCATGATCTGTTCTTCGTTCAGTTCCAGGTCTTGCATCTGTGTACTCCCGGGCTCACAGGCCTTCGAAGAATTGGTCGACCCGCTGGCGCGACAACCCGGCCAGGGTTGGCGGGTTCCAGCGCGGCTGCTTGTCCTTGTCGATGATCAGGGCACGCACGCCCTCGATGATGTCACCGTACTGGAACCACTGACGGTCGATGTGCAGTTCCATGGCGAAGCAGTCTTCCAGTGCCAGGTGGCGGCCGCGGCGCAGCATCTCCAGGGTAACCGCCATGGCCAGCGGCGAGCGGGTTTCCAGCTGTTCGGCGGTCGCCAATGCCCAAGGGTGGCTGTCGCCGATGCGCACCGCACGCAGTTGTTCGATGATCGCCGCCAAGTCGGGCTGGGCGAAGAAATGGTCGATGGCCGGGCGCAGTTTTTCCAGCGGCGCATCGCCCAGCACCTGGCTGCCGAGCTTGGCCAGCAGGTTCTGCAGGTCCTTGAGCGGGTGAGCGCCAAAGCGCAGGGTATCCAGCCCTTGGTCCAGGGCTGCGAGTTTGTCGCTGGTCACGTACCAGTCGGCCAGCCCGCAGTACAGGGCATCGGCGGCCTGGATCTGAGCGCCGCTGACGCCCAGGTAGGTGCCCAGTTCGCCTGGGATGCGCGACAGGAAGTAGCTGCCACCGACATCCGGGAAGTAGCCGATGCCGACCTCCGGCATGCCCAGCCGGCTGCGTTCGGTGACGATCCGCAGGTCGCAGCCTTGGGCCAGGCCCATGCCACCGCCGAGGGTAAAGCCGTCCATCAGCACCAGCACGGGCTTGCGGTAGCGGTGGATGGCCAGGTCCAGGGCGTATTCCTCGACGAAGAAGTCTTCGTGCAGCGTATCGCCTGCTTTGTAGCTGTCGTGCAGCGAGCGGATGTCGCCACCGGCGCAGAAGCCCTTGGGGCCTTCGCCGCGCAGCACCACGGCCTGCACCTGAGGGTCGTCGGCCCATTGGTCGAAGTGCTGGCGCAGGCTGCGCACCATGTCCAGGGTCAGGGCATTGAGACCGGCTGGGCGGTTGAGGGTGAGGTGGCCAATCTGGTTGCGGACCTCGGCCAGTACATGAGCCGTTGCCGAGGTATGAGCGTGCGCGGTCATCGCGTTCTCCCTGCTTTGTTATTGATTTTCCAAGTGAAGTCTGGAGTGCGCTGGAGGATCGCTGGATCCTGGCATGCGAATTTATCTTACGCAATGGACAAATCTGCAGGGGGATCGTGCGTTTATGCCTTGAGTTGTTCCTGGCTTGGGTTCTGCAGCGCCTGTGAGACCGAGCGCCGCCCGCGCGGCGCATCGCGGGCAAGTCGGATCGCCGCACCGCCGCTCCCACATCTGTTTCGGGCCAGTCACTCCTGTACCGCCAACAGGATCCGCCTTGGTGCATGACTGGAGACAGGTGGAACAGCATCAGCGCCCGCCAGGATGCATCGCCGTGCCCCTGTTGGCTTCCACCGAGATGCATCGCCATGCCAACAAGGCGGTTCCTGTTGGCTTCACAGGAGAGATTGGCCCGAAACAGATGTGGGAACAGGATCCGCCTTGGTGCATGACTGCAGACAGGTGCAACAGCATCAGCGCCCGCCAGGATGAATCGCCATGCCCCTGTTGGCTTCCACCGAGATGCATCGCCATGCCAACAAGGCGGTTCCTGTTGGCTTCACAGGAGAGATTGGCCCGAAACAGATGTGGGAGCGGGCTTGCCCGCGATGCGCCGCGCGGGCGGCGCTCGGTCTCGAAACCACTGAAAAACCATCGCCAGGCACCTCGAACCGCAAACCATTACTCCAACCGTAACGATCATCCCCCCAGCTTGATTGATCTCCCGACCAACCCCGTCCTACTGTGCCTCCACGACAGCGAACCCGTGGAGTCACCTGATGACCATAACCAAGAATCCACCGCCGCAATGGTCCAGGCGGCGCGCCGAGAAGCAGCGCCGCCTGGACCGCGTCCGTCACTTGGCCGACGGTGTGGTGCTGCCCACCGAGCGGATCGTCGAAGCCCTCGAACTGCTGATCGCCCCCGGCGACCGCGTGGTGCTCGAGGGCAACAACCAGAAGCAGGCCGACTTTCTCTCGCGTTCGCTGGCCAAGGCCGACCCTGAGCGCTTGCACGACTTGCACATGATCATGCCCAGCGTCAGCCGCGCCGAGCACCTGGACCTGTTCGAGCGCGGCATCGCACGCAAGCTCGACTTCTCCTTCGCCGGCCCTCAGAGCCTGCGCATCGGCCAACTGCTGGAAGACGGCCTGCTCGAAGTGGGCGCCATTCATACTTATATCGAGCTGTATTCGCGGCTGTTGGTCGACCTGATCCCCAATGTCACCCTGGTCGCCGGCTTCATGGCTGACCGCGACGGCAACCTGTACACCGGCCCCAGCACCGAAGACACGCCGGCGCTGGTCGAGCCAGCCGCCTTCAGCGACGGCCTGGTGATCGCCCAGGTCAACCGGCTGGTGGAGCGGGTCGACGACCTGCCACGGGTGGACATTCCGGCATCCTGGGTCGACTTCGTGGTGGTCGCCGATCAGCCGTTCTACATCGAACCGCTGTTCACCCGCGACCCACGCCACATCAAGCCGGTACACGTGCTGATGGCGATGATGGCGATTCGCGGCATCTACGAGAAACACCAGGTGCAGTCGCTGAATCATGGTATCGGCTTCAACACCGCCGCCATCGAGCTGATCCTGCCGACCTACGGTGAGTCGCTGGGCCTCAAAGGCAAGATCTGTCGCAACTGGACGCTCAACCCGCACCCGACCCTGATCCCGGCCATCGAGACCGGTTGGGTCGAAAGCGTGCACTGCTTCGGTACCGAGTTGGGCATGGAGGACTACATCGCCCAGCGCCCGGACGTGTTCTTCACTGGCCGCGATGGTTCGCTGCGCTCCAACCGGATGATGTGCCAACTGGCCGGGCAATACGCGGTCGACCTGTTCATCGGTGCCACCTTGCAGGTCGATGGCGACGGCCATTCCTCGACCGTCACCCGTGGCCGCCTGGCCGGCTTCGGCGGGGCGCCGAACATGGGGCACGACCCTCGCGGGCGGCGCCACGCGACCCCGGCCTGGCTCGACATGACCGTGCCCGAGACCCTGCTCGAACGCGGCCGCAAGCTGGTGGTGCAGATGGTCGAGACCTACCAGGAAGGTGGCAAACCGACCTTCGTCGAAACGCTCGACGCCGTGGACGTGGCGAAGAAAGCCGGCATGCCCCTGGCGCCGGTGATGATCTACGGCGACGACGTCACCCACCTGCTCACCGAAGAAGGCATTGCCTATCTGTACAAGGCGCGCAGCCTGGAAGAACGCCAGCAGATGATCGCCGCCGTGGCCGGCGTCACCGCCATCGGCCTGCGTCACGATCCCAAAAACACCCTGCGCCTGCGCCAGCAAGGCCTGATCGCCTTGCCCGAGGACCTCGGCATCCGCCGCACCGACGCCAGCCGCGAATTGCTCGCCGCGCGCAGCATCGCCGACCTGGTCGAGTGGTCCGGCGGCCTCTACAACCCGCCCGCACGGTTCAGGAGCTGGTGATGACTGCGCACGACTTGAAACCGCATCAGCTTCTTCGCGAGCACGCTCGCTCCCACAGTTACCGTGCTGTACCTGAAACCCGCGCGATCCCTGTGGGAGCGGGCGCGCCCGCGAAGAGGCCGGACCTGCAAACCGATAGCTTCCAGGCCGACCGACTTGCCGACCTGGCCGTCGAGGCGCTCATCGACGAAGCCGACCTGTCGCCCAAACCCGGCCTGGTCGACCGCCGCAGCAGTGGCGCCCACGCCGACATGACCCTGGCCCTGATGCACGCCTCGGCGCTGGCCCTATGGCCTTGCCTGCGGCAGATGGCCGAAGCCGCGCAAGCCCATGGCGAAATTGGCCCACCGCTGCGCGCCGAACTGGGCCGTATCGGCCGCGCAGGCGAACAGGCCATGCTCGCCACCACAGGCGGCATCAACACCCACCGCGGCGCAATCTGGGCCCTTGGCCTGCTGGTCGCCGCCCAAGCGCTCGATGTCAAAGCCGCGCCCCAGGCAGTTGCTGCTCGCGCCGGCCGCATCGCCCTGATCGACGACCCGGCCGCCATCGCGCAAGACAGCCACGGCATCCAGGTGCGCCAGCGCTACGGCGCTGGGGGGGCCCGCGAACAGGCCCAACAAGGCTTCCCCGCGGTGCTCGAACACGGCCTGCCCCAACTGCGCCGCAGCCGCGCCGCCGGCGCCAGCGAAAGCCAGGCCCGGCTGGATGCCTTGCTGGCGATCATGGCCGCGCTCAGTGACACCTGCGTGCTCTGGCGCGCCGGCCCGCACGGTCTGCACACCTTGCAAGCGGGGGCCCGCGCAGTGCTCGATGCCGGCGGCTGCGCCAGCCTCGCTGGCCGCCGTCAGCTGCGCCTGCTGGACGCGCAACTGCTGCAGCTCAATGCCTCACCGGGTGGCGCCGCCGATCTGTTGGCCGCCTGCCTGTTCCTCGACAATGCCGGGAACCTGTGAAATGGAAACCCTGAACTTTCAATTCCCCGCCGCCGAGCCTGGCCGCGGCCGCACCTTGGTAGGCTGCGTCAGCTCCGGCGACCTGGAAGTGCTGATCGAGCCCGGCAGTGCCGGTCGCCTGGAGATCCAGGTGGTTACCTCGGTCAACGGCAGCAGCGCCCGCTGGAGCCAGCTGTTCCAGCGCCTGTTCGATGGCCGCACGCTACCCGCCGTGAAGATCGACATCCACGACTTCGGCGCCACCCCTGGCGTGGTGCGCCTGCGCCTGGAGCAAGGTTTCGAGGAGATTGCCCATGACTGACACCGCCCGTCTGCTGCAAAGCCGCAGCTTCGTCGAGCTGGGCGCTCGCCAGCGCGCTCGCGCCTTGCTCGACCCTGGCAGCTTCCGCGAACTGCTCGGCCCGTTCGACCGCCTGATGTCGCCATGGCTGCCGCGCCAAGGCATCGTGCCCCAGGCCGATGACGGCGTGGTCATCGCCAAGGGCCGGCTCAATGGCCGCCAGACCGTGCTTGCCGCCATCGAAGGTGCCTTCCAGGGCGGCAGCATGGGCGAAGTGGGTGGCGCCAAGATTGCCGGCGCCCTGGAGCTGGCCATCGAGGACAACCGCGACGGCATCCCCACCTGCGCCGTACTGCTACTGGAAACCGGCGGCGTACGCCTGCAAGAAGCCAACCTCGGCCTGGCAGCGATTGCCGAGATCCAGGCGGCGATTGTCGAACTGCGCACGCATCAACCAGTGATCGGCTTGATCGCAGGTTCGGTTGGTTGCTTCGGTGGCATGTCCATCGCGGCCGGGCTGTGCAGCCACCTGCTGGTCACCCGCGAGGCGCGGTTGGGCCTCAATGGCCCGCAAGTGATCGAGCAGGAGGCCGGTATCGCCGAGTACGACGCCAAGGACCGCCCATTCATCTGGAGCCTGACCGGTGGCGAACAGCGGTATGCCAGCGGCCTGGTGGATGCCTTTGCCGCAGACGACGTCGACAGCCTGCGCCAGCAACTGCTGCACCTGCTGGACGCGCCGTCGGCCAACCGCGCCGACCGCCACGCCTGGTACCTGCAACGCCTGGCCAGCCTGGGCGTCGACTGCCCGCAACTGGACGCCGCCGCCGTGCGTGCCCTCTACCAAGGAGATGCCCCATGAATCGTGCCCTGAACTGGCTGCCTGGCCTGGCCGCGGGCGAACCGCTGGCAGGCTATCCCGCCTCGTTGCGAGTGGTCGATGGCGAACTGGACAACCGCCTGGCGCGCTTCATTGCGGTAGTGCCGGACGCGCACAACCCGTTCCCAAGAGCGCGTGCGGGCGAAGTCGGCCTGCTAGAAGGCTGGGGCCTGGCCAAGGCTGTCAGCGATGCGGTCGAACTGGACCGCGAGGGTGAAAAGCGCGTCATCGTTGCCGTCATCGATGTGCCAAGCCAGGCCTATGGCCGACGCGAAGAAGCCTTGGGGATCCACCAGGCATTGGCTGGGGCTGTGCAGGCTTACGCTCAAGCGCGCCTGGCGGGGCACCCGGTGATTGGCCTGCTGGTCGGCAAGGCCATGTCCGGTGCCTTCCTGGCCCACGGCTACCAGGCGCAACGGCTGATCGCCCTGGATGACAGCGGGGTGATGGTGCATGCCATGGGCAAGGCGGCAGCAGCACGCATCACCCTGCGCAGTGTCGAGCAACTGGAGGCGCTGGCCGCCGAGGTGCCGCCGATGGCCTATGACCTCGCCAGCTATGCCTCGCTGGGCTTGCTGTGGCGGCGCCTGCAGGTCGCAAGTGCCGAGGCGCCGAGTGCCGCCGACATTGCCCAGGTGCGTGCCTGCCTGGCCGACGCCGTGCGTGATATCGGCCATTCGACTGACCTGGCATCGCGGTTGAACGGTGAGAACCGCAGTGCCTCGCGCGATGTACGCGCACGCCTGCGCAGCCAGTGGCAGGAGGCCTGAGATGAACCAGCCACAGCCACACGACCTGCTCTGGGGCATGCCCGCAGCCGACCTGCCTGGCGACGCGCCTGCCTGGGCCGTGCAGGCATTGGCCACCGGGCAGCCGGTGGTGGTGCGGCGTGCCGCCTGCGCTAGCGGCTGGGTGGCCGTGGGCGTGCGCGGGCAGGGCCGTGAGCAGCGCCTGGGTGTGCTGATGCGCGTGCGCGACATCCAGCGGCAAACAAGCCCCGAGGCGTTGCGCGGCGCCGGTGAAGGGGCCTGGCCAGCCCTGCGGGCGCTGGCCTCGGTGGCGCCGGTACTCGATGCCAGCGGGTTGGCCTGGGGGCCGACCGGGGGCGTCGGTTACCAGTTGGCCACCGGCTGCAACGTCGTGCATGGCGCCAGTGACCTCGATCTGCTGGTGCGTACACCGCAGCGCATGACCCGGGCGCAGGCGCGCGAGCTGCTCGACATGCTCGACTGCGGCCAGTGCCGAATCGACGTGCAGCTGGAGACGCCGGCGGGTGCGGTAGCCTTGCGTGAATGGGCCGGCATGGCGCGCCGGGTGTTGCTCAAATCGTGCCATGGCGCACGTCTGGTAGCGGACCCCTGGCATGCGCTGGAGTATGCGGCGTGAGCAGCCTGTTTGCCTTCCCTGGCCAGGGCGCGCAACAGGCAGGCATGCTGGAGCGCTTGCCCGAGGGCGCCACGCCGTTACTGGAAGAGGCCAGTGATGCGCTGGGTGAACAGGTATCGGTGCTCGACAGTAGGCAGGCGTTGCAGTCGACCCGCGCCGTGCAGTTGTGCCTGCTGCTGGCCGGGGTGGCCTGGGCGCGCTGGCTGCTGCAGCGCAGCCCGGCGCCGGACTATGTTGCCGGGCTGTCCATCGGTGCCTATCCCGCCGCTGTAACGGCCGGGGCGCTGCAGTTCGCCGATGCAGTGCGCCTGGTGGCCCTGCGTGGTGAACTGATGCAGCGGGCCTATCCGCAGGGCTACGGCATGACCGCCCTGAGCGGCCTCGACTTGGGCACTGTCGAAGGCTTGCTGGCCGAGGTGGGCGGTGAGGTGTACCTGGCCAACCTCAACAGCGACAACCAGATCGTCATCGCCGGCAGCGACACCGCCATGGCCGAGGTCGCTGCCAGGGCTCGCCAACGTGGTCAGGGCGTAGCCCGACGCCTGGCGGTAAGCGTGCCATCCCACTGCGCGTTGCTCGACGGCCCGGCCGCCGGGCTGGCAGCTGCCTTTGCCGGCGTCCAACTGCGTCGCCCGCGCATCACGTACCTGAGCGGCAGCAGTGCGCGGCCGATCTTCGATCCACAACGCCTGCGCGATGACCTGGCCGGCAACATGGCCCGGCTGGTCGACTGGCGTGCTACGTTGCGCAACGCCTATGAACGCGGCGTGCGCCTGCAGGTGGAGATACCACCGGGCAGCGTGCTCAGCGGCCTGGCCCGCCCGGTGTTCGAACAGGGCAGGGTGGTCGCCCTCGACGCCACCCGTTGGGATACCGTCGATGCGCTGTTGCGCCAGGAGGTGGCCGACAACCGATGACGGCGCTGTTACTCGAAGAACAACAACAAGCAACTTCGACTCAAGCTGAGGACAACAACAATGATCATCTATGGTGTGGCTCTGCTGGCGGTATGCACGCTGGCTGGCGTTATCGTCGGCGACTTCCTGGGCGTGCTGCTGGGCGTCAAATCCAATGTGGGCGGGGTCGGCATCGCCATGATCCTGCTGATCTGCGCGCGGCTGTACATGCACCGCAATGGCGGCATGAGCAAGGAGTGCGAGTTCGGTGTCGGCTTCTGGGGCGCCATGTACATCCCGGTGGTGGTGGCCATGGCCGCCCAGCAGAACGTGGTTACCGCGCTGCACGGCGGGCCGGTGGCGCTGCTGGCGGCGATCGGTGCGGTGCTGGTGTGCGGGCTGACCATTGCCGTGATCAGCCGCAGCCATCGCGGCGAACCCCTGCCGGCGCCTGATGCGCCTGAAGTTGCCAGCGCGCAAGTCGCCCCTGCCGGAGGGCGCTGATCATGTGGCCGATCATTGACAATGCCCTGGAACACAACGGCCTGATCACTGCCTTCGCGGTGGTTGGCGGGATCATGTGGTTGTCGGTGCTGCTGTCGAAGTACCTGACGTTTGGTCGGGTGCATGGCTCGGCAATCGCCATCGTCATCGGCTTGGTGCTGGCCTGGGTTGGCGGTACCGTGACTGGCGGTCAGAAAGGCCTGGCCGACATGGCGCTGTTCTCCGGCATCGGCCTGATGGGCGGGGCCATGCTGCGCGACTTCGCCATCGTTGCCACGGCTTTCGAGGTGCAAGCCACCGAGGCGCGCAAGGCCGGATTGATTGGTGCGGTGTCGCTGCTGCTGGGTACGGTGCTGCCATTCATCGTGGGTTGCGCGGTGGCCTATGCCTTTGGCTACCGGGATGCGGTGAGCATGACCACCATTGGCGCGGGGGCTGTGACCTATATCGTCGGGCCGGTGACCGGGGCGGCCCTGGGGGCGAGTTCGGATGTGGTGGCGCTGTCGATTGCCACCGGCTTGATCAAGGCGATCCTGGTGATGGTGTTCACACCTGTGTCGGCGCGGTTGCTGGCGTTGGACAACCCGCGCTCGGCGATGGTGTTTGGTGGGTTGGCGGGGACTGTGTCGGGAGTGACGGCGGGGCTGGCGGCTACCGACCGGCGGCTGGTGCCTTATGGTGCGTTGACTGCGACCTTCCATACCGGACTTGGGTGCTTGATGGGTCCTTCAGTACTCTATTTTTGCGTGCGGGGATTGGTAGGTTGAAGATCAGGGGCCGTTCTACGGCCCCTGTCGATTCACTCAACGAGACACTGGCGTTGGTTCACGTACTTCGGGCATTACCAGTCTAGGAGTATTTGGGAGACTGCCAGGCTGAACCCGGTGACCCTGACCAGCGACCAACATTTCGAGACGGGCTCTGAGTACTTCAGGTGGCACTGGATTATTGCGACCATCAATCGCTACATGTAGGTGCTCGGCGCGTGGTGGCGTACCAGGTGTTTCTGGTGAACCTTGCAGTTCCGAATTTGAGCTTGAGGCGTTGGACCCCAATGAGCTCGGGGGGCTGGATCCAACACTTCCTCCAAGGCTTGGGTTCGCACCAGCGCCGCGTTCTTGCAAACCTGGTTGTGGACTTGGGCTTAAGCTGCGGGTCCGCGCTCGACTGGGCGTTACGCTCCCACTCGGGGGCAGGCTACGACTTCGAGGAGAACGACCAGGCAAGCGAGACGGCATGTGGCCATCCGGATCACGATAATTAACAGGGTCCCCAGCACAGTAGGCATAGGCATTCAGCCCGCCGCTTGCAAAGGGGCTATCACTGTCGGGCGAGTTGAAACGCATCAATTCGGCGCTGTACAGCCGATATCCCTGACCAAGAAAATAGCAATTCGCCCAGGTTTCCTTGCGTTCGCCGTTGAATCTCATATACGACGGTCTCCTACCGGTAACCGAGTCGGATCCATAGCAGGTATACTTCAGCACGCGGTCCTGCAACTGAAGCGCGCTAGAGGATAAGTGATCTGAGGTCATAAGCCACCGTGAGTAATGCTCCAATACCAGGCAAGAGCATGTCTTCCCGCGCAGTGTGCCGCCACTGGCATAAATGACAGGTTGCACAGTGTCAGGCCCCGCGGCTGTACATCCTGCATTCAGCCAACAATGCCAGCAGGTTTGGCTCTCGCTCCCGGGCCTTCAAAAACACCACCCCGATATGCTGCTGTAGTCGGTAGCGCGCCTGCAGCGCAATCAGCTTCACGCGGTTCTCGTATACCGCTGCGATGCGCCCAGGCAGCAGGGCGAACCCCACGCCCGAACTGACCATGCTCAGCAGGGTGAAGATGTCATTCACCTGCATCGCCACCTTCGGCTCGAACCCCGCCTGCTGGAACACCCGGGCGCCATCGCGGTGAGTGGCGAAACCCTGGGTCAGGGTGATGAAGGTGGAGTCGGCCAGGTCCGCGAGGTCCACTTCCTGTTGCTCGGCGAACGGTGAATCGGTGGGCACGGCGAGGAAGATATCGTCGGAGAACAGTGGCAACTGCTCGCAGGCCGGGTCCGCCGCGCTTTCGTCCAGTGACACCAGAATGGCTTCCAGCTCGTGGTTCTTCAGGCGTTGCAGCAAGTCGACGTTCGAACCCAGGGTCAGGTCGATGTTCAGCTCGCTGCGCCGCAGTTTCAGGCCCATCACCAGCTTCGGCACGGTCTTGACGGTCAGCGAGTACAGCGCGCCGAGGCGGAAGCGCTCGGCATAGAAACCGGCGGCTTCGCGGGTCTGGCGGACCATCTGTTCGGCGTCCTGGATCAGTTGGCGGGCTTTCTTCTCCAGCACATAGGCGCTTTCCAGCGGGATCAGCTGGCGGCCTTCGTGCTTGAACAGCGGGCAGCGCAACGCGCTTTCCAGGGAGTGGATGGCGCGGTGTACGCTGACCGCGCTGGTGGACAGCTCGGCGGCGGCGCGGCCGAGGTTGCCGCTGCGCATGAAGGCGAGGAAGGTCTCGAGCTTTTTCAGGGTCAGTTCTTCGTCGATCAGCATGCACGCGGGCCAGGATGAAGGGAGGTGCTGATCATGCCACAGCCGCCAGCCTCATGGCGGCGTCAGGTTGCCAGGCAGCAAGCGTGCCCGGCGCAGATGCGCAAGGTTGCGCGAGCCGGTACAGAAGCAGGCGATGCGCAACTGGCGCAGAACAACCTCGAAATGTTCCACCACGGCCTGGGTCGAGATCACGGCGGCACTGAGGACATTGGCAGCCTGGCCTACCAGGTCGGCACCGAGGCGTATGGCCTTGGCGGCATCGACGCCGTTGGCCACGCCGCCAGAGGCGATCAGGCCGATTTCCGGCACGGCGCGGCGCACCGCCAGCAGGCAGTGCGCGGTCGGGATGCCCCAGTCGGCAAACGCCAGGGCGACCTCGCGCTCAGCGGCATTGCCGGCACGTTCGGCCTCAACGGCTGCCCAGCTGGTACCGCCGGCACCGGCCACGTCGATCATGGCAACGCCTGCATCGCAGAGCAGGCGCGCCACCCGGGGGGAAATGCCTGCACCGACTTCCTTGACGATCACCGGCGCTGGCAACTGGCGGGTCAGGGTTTCGATGCGTTGCAGCACTCCACGCCAGTCACGGTCGCCCTCTGGCTGTACGGCTTCCTGCAGGGGGTTCAGGTGAATGATCAGGGCATTGGCCTGCAAGGTGTCGACGGCGCGGCGTGCCAGGTCCAGGCCGTCGGCCTCACGCAGTTGGGCAGCGCCGAGGTTGGCCAGTAGCGGCACATCGGGTGCCAGGTGACGCAGCTCGCCGGTCAAGCCTTGGTCCTGGCCACTGCGCAGGCTGACGCGCTGCGAGCCAACGCCCATGGCGATGCCCAGTGCCTGGGCGGCTTCGGCGAGATGGTGATTGATGAAGTGCGCACGTTCGGCACCGCCGGTCATGGAACTGATCAACAGCGGGGCGCCTAGTGCACAGCCGAACAGCTCGGTGCTCAGGTCGACGTCGTCCAGGGCCATTTCCGGCAATGCGCAATGTTCGAAGTGCACTGACGACCAGCCGGGGTCTGCGCCATGGGCGTTGTTGCCGGCGGCCAGGACGATATCCAGGTGATCGTCCTTGCGTTGGCTCAGTGGGTTTTTCTTCATGCCGGCTCCATGTTGAGGGGCAGCAATTGTACAACGATGTTGGTCTTGTATAGCTAAGTTGAAGATTGCTACAGCATCAGGCAGCAGCACATGTGGGTGGTTCCTTTGTGAGTTGAGGAGGGGGCGTGAGGGTTGCGTAGAGGCTGGCAGGGGTTCGCCGAAAACCTTGCAGCGCCTGTCAGCCTTGACTCTATCCAGAGGCAAGCACCTGTCAGCTGTCACACAATCGAATTAGCTCACCCCGAAGGGTGATGGCCGTGCACTACGCCCCATGCAAGAATCCCAACCACAACAACCCCGGCATGGGACCACGACAATGAGCAAAGACCGGCTGAAATCGCCCGACTGGTACGTGCAGATGGCCCGTGTCGTCGACGCCCAGGGCTCGCCGGGCTTCGTCGAGGCGCTGTTCGTTGCGCTCAAGCTGATTGCCCCGTGCCAGGCCATCACCGTGTTCCTCTACCCGCGCAAAGGCCTGCCCTCGGCATTGTTCGAAAAGGACGAGGAAGGTCCGTGGCTACCGGAAGGCAACATCCACAAGTACCTCGAAGGCTACTACCTGCTATGCCCGTTCTACCGGGCCTGCATGGACGGCATCGGCCCCGGTTGCTACCGCCTCAGTGACGTCGCCCCTGACCACTTCAAGCGCAGCGAGTACTACCTGGCGTTCTACCAGCACGCCCACCTGGAAGACGAACTCAACTTCATCGTCCCCCTCGACGAGCACCTGACCATCGCCGTGGCCCTGGCCAGCACCCGCCGCCTGGCCCGCCAGCAGGTCAATGACCTCAAGTGCGTGGCGCCGTGGGTCGTGGCAACGGTGCGGCGGCAGTGGAGCCACCTCGATGTCGACGCCCTGGGCGGGCGTTTCGAGAGTGCCTTGGGCCGGCAGATCAATGCCGCGCTGAACAACTTTGGCTCCTCGCTGCTCACCGAACGCGAGTGCCGCATCGCCCAGTACCTGCTGCGCGGCCACTCGACCCGGTCCCTGGCCGAGCGCCTGGGGATCAGCGAGGACACGGTCAAGACCCACCGCAAGAACCTCTACACCAAGCTCGATATCGCCAAGCAGTCCGAGCTGTTTTCGCTGTTCATCGACTCGCTCGCCCAGGCCCAGGAAGGCCTGAGCAAGGACCCGCTGGAAAGCTACCTGCGAAGGCGCTGAAGCGCCGTTTCACCCCACCCGTTTTTTACTGTCAGCGGTCTGGCAGGGCCAACTGCACGCCGCGTTTTACCCCGGAGAACAACAATGAACGCACCGTTCCAAGCCACGCTGCAAGCCCAGCGCGATACCCGTGACTACCAGGCCGGCGACGCCGCCCACCACATCCACGCGTTTCTCGACCAGAAGGCACTGAACGCCGAGGGCCCACGGGTGATGGTCGGCGGCGAGCGCCTGCACCTGTGGGACAGCGACGGCAAGCGCTACCTGGACGGCATGTCGGGCCTTTGGTGCACCCAGCTCGGCTATGGCCGCAAGGACCTGACCGCCGCTGCCGCCGCGCAGATGGACCAGCTGGCCTACTACAACATGTTCTTCCACACCACCCACCCGGCAGTGATCGAGCTGTCCGAGCTGCTGTTCAGCCTGCTGCCGGGCCACTACAGCCACGCCATCTACACCAACTCCGGCTCTGAGGCAAACGAAGTACTGATCCGCACCGTGCGCCGCTACTGGCAGGTGGTCGGCCAGCCAGGCAAGAAGATCATGATCGGCCGCTGGAACGGTTACCACGGCTCGACCCTGGCTGCCACCGCGCTGGGCGGCATGAAGTTCATGCACGAAATGGGCGGGATGATCCCGGATGTGGCGCATATCGATGAACCGTACTGGTACGCTGCCGGCGGTGACCTGACCCCGGCCGAGTTCGGCCGCCGCTGCGCCCTGCAGCTGGAAGAGAAGATCCTCGAACTGGGTTCCGAGAATGTCGCCGGGTTCATCGCCGAGCCATTCCAGGGCGCGGGCGGCATGATCTTCCCGCCGGAAAGCTACTGGCCGGAAATCCAGCGCATCTGCCGGCAGTACGACGTGCTGCTGTGTGCCGATGAGGTGATTGGTGGCTTCGGCCGTACCGGTGAGTGGTTTGCCCACGAATACTTCGGCTTCGAGCCGGATACCCTGTCGATCGCCAAGGGCCTGACGTCGGGTTATGTGCCGATGGGGGGGCTGGTGCTGAGCAAGCGCATTGCCGAAGCCCTGGTCGAGCGTGGCGGGGTGTTCGCCCATGGCCTGACCTACTCCGGCCACCCGGTGGCGGCGGCAGTGGCCATTGCCAACCTTAAGGCGCTGCGCGATGAAGGCATCGTGCGCCAGGTCAAGGAAGACACCGGGCCGTACCTGCAGCGCATCCTGCGCGAGGTGTTCGCCAACCACCCACTGATTGGTCAGGTGCAAGGCGCCGGCCTGGTGGCGGCGCTGCAATTTGCCGAAGACAAGGGTAGCCGCAAGCGCTATGCCAACGAGAACGACTTGGCCTGGCAGTGTCGCACTTATGGTTTCGAGGAGGGAGTGATCATTCGTTCGACCTTGGGCCGGATGATCATGGCGCCGGCCCTGGTGGCCAACCACAGCGAGCTGGATGAGCTGGTCGAGAAGACCCGGATTGCGGTGGACCGCACGGCGCGGAGCCTGGGCATTCTGTAAAGGCAGGGCCGCTGTGCGGCCCATTCGCGGGTAAACCCGCTCCCCAGTAATCGCATCGGCCTGTAAGGCAGCACAGATCCTGTGGGAGCGGCTTCAGCCGCGAATGGCCCTTACCGGCAACAGATCAATGCATCCCGCGCGGAATGGTCTTGAGCAGGTCTTCCGGGCTGATGTGACCCACCACCTGGGCCACCGCGCTACCCGGGGTCGGCAGGTCGATGATGTGGTTCTTCATCTTGCCGATCACATGCATCTCGCACGGCTTGCAGTCGAACTTCAGGGTCAGCACTTCATCGCCCTGGATCAACTGCATCGGCGCTACCTTGGTACGCACGCCGGTGACGCCCTTGGCCTGCTTGGGGCACAGGTTGAACGAGAAGCGCAGGCAGTGCTTGGTGATCATCACCGGCACTTCGCCGTGTTCCTCATGGGCTTCGTACGCCGCGTCGATCAGCTGCACGCCATGGCGGTGGTAGAAGTCGCGGGCCTTCTGGTTGTAGACGTTGGCCAGGAACGACAGGTGCGACTCCGGGTACACCGGTGGCGGTGTGGTCTCGGCCTTGCGCCCGCCACGTGGGTGCGCCTTCACCCGGGCCTCGGTCAGCGCCTCGATGGCTTCACGGCGCAGGGCCTTGAGCTGCGAGTTGGGGATGAAGAACGCCTGCGGTGCATCCAGCTCGATGCGGTTGGCGTGGTACAGGGTGGTGCCCAGCTGGCCGAGCAGGTCGTGCAACTGGTCCAGGGCCTGCTGCGGCTTGTTGGCAGCACCAAACGGGCCATCCAGCGCCACTTGCACGCTGACGCCTTCTTCACTGCTGACGGTCAGCATCAGCCGCTGCTCGCGCAGCACCGCGTGCCATTCCACGCCAACCCGGCGCTCGGCCGAGGTGCGCAGCAGGGCCTGCTGCCAGTTGTGGTCGAGGTTACGCGACAGCGGGTGGTTTGGCCGCAGCTTGTGCAGGCCTTCCGGCATCTCGTTAGGCTCGACGCGATAGCGGTAGCGCTTGTGGCCGTCTTCCTCGAACTCGCCACGCGGCTCGGCGATGTTGGCACGGAAGCCCACCACCTCGCGCTTGACCAGCACGTTGAGACCGTCGCCGTTGGTCAGCGGCACTTCGGTGACCACCTGCAGGTCACGCTTGCCGACTTTCTCCACCACGCCGACCGCAAGGCCGGTGAAGGTAGGCGAATCGAAGGCACCGATGTCGACCTTGCGCTCGGTGACGAAGTAGTCGGTGCTGCCGCGGTGGAAGGTCTTGTCCGGGTCGGGCAGGAAGAAGTGCTCGGTACGGCCGCTGGAGGCACGGGCCAGTTCCGGGCGGCCTTCGAGGATGGCGTCGAGTTGCTTGCGGTAGTGGGCGGTGATGTTCTTCACATAGCCCATGTCCTTGTAACGGCCTTCGATCTTGAACGAGCGCACGCCGGCATCGACCAGGTCGGCCAGGTTGGCAGTCTGGTTGTTGTCCTTCATCGACAGCAGGTGCTTCTCGAACGCCACCACACGGCCCTGGTCGTCCTTCAGGGTGTACGGCAGGCGGCAGGCCTGGGAGCAGTCACCCCGGTTGGCGCTGCGCCCGGTCTGGGCGTGGGAGATGTTGCACTGGCCGGAGAAGGCCACGCACAGCGCGCCGTGGATGAAGAACTCGATGGCTGCGTCGGTTTCGCTGGCGATGGTGCGGATCTGCTGCAGGTTCAGCTCGCGGGCCAGTACCAGCTGGGAGAAACCGGCCTGGTCGAGGAACTTGGCCCGTTCCAGGGTGCGGATGTCGGTCTGGGTGCTGGCATGCAGCTCGATCGGCGGGATATCCAGCTCCATCACCCCCAGGTCCTGGACGATCAGCGCGTCGACACCAGCATCGTAGAGCTGGTGGATCAGCTTGCGTGCAGGTTCCAGCTCGTTGTCGTGGAGGATGGTGTTGATGGTGGTGAACACGCGTGCATGGTAGCGGTGGGCGAACTCGACCAGTTCGGCGATATCGCTGACTTCGTTGCAGGCGTTGTGGCGCGCGCCGAAGCTCGGGCCGCCGATATAGATGGCATCAGCGCCGTGCAGGATCGCCTCGCGGGCGATGGCCACGTCACGGGCAGGGCTGAGCAGTTCCAGGTGATTCTGTGGAAGGGACATGTCGTTATAGGTTCGGGCTGTCACGGTTTAGGGCGGCATTGTAGCGGTGAAATGCCTGGCTGGCACCTTCGGGTGCCGAGAGGTGTGCCGCCAGTGCCGGCCCTTTCGCGGGCTTGCCCGCTCCCACAGGACTTCCTGAGGCCTTGGGCCTGTGCAGTACCTGTGGGAGCGGGTTTGCCCGCAAAGGGCTGCAAAGCAGCCCCAAAGGCTTAGAACTGGTATTCCATGCCGGCTCCGGCATACCAGGAGCGGCCCGGCGCCGCCTCGTAATACCGGCCATTGCCGTCACCGACAATCACCGACCCCACATATTGCCGGTCGAGCAGGTTATCCAGCCGCACCAACTGGTGGAACGTCCACGGCCCGACCTGCTGCTGGAACTGCGTACGCCAGTTGAACACCGCATAACCCGGCGCCGCGTGCTGGTCATTCGTGTCCTCGACATACACCTTGCTTCGGTACTGCCCTTCGAGCCCCATGCTGATGCCGTCACGCGGCTTCCACACCAGCTCGCCGAACAGGCTGCTACGCGGCACGCCGGGCAGATGGTTGCCCTTGTCGATGGTATTGCTGCCTTGGCTGAAGGCTTCGTCATAGGTGGCATCTAGCAGGGTGTAGGCCAGGTTGGCCTGCCACTGTTCATTCAGCTCACGCTGCACGCTCAGCTCGAAGCCGCGACGCAGGGTCTTGCCGGCATTGCGGTAGCTAGTGCGGCCATCGGTGGAGGCCGCGACCACGATCTCGTCCTTGGTACGGATTTCGAAGACCGCTGCGTTGATCCGCGTGCGTTCGTCCGGGCGCATCTTCAGGCCCAGCTCGTACTGGGTACTGGTGGCCGGCTCCAGGCCGAAGTTGAAACCTTCCAGCGCGCCTGGCGCATAGGCCATTTCGGCCTGGGTTGGCGTCTCGAAAGCCTTGCCGGCGCTGATGTAGCCATGCAGGCCGGGGGTGAAGGCATACATTACCGATAGCGTCGGGGTAGTGCGCTGGTACTTCTTCGAGCCACTGGCATCGCCGTTGGCCAGGTAGTGGTCGTCGACCTCCATTTCCATGCTGCTGTGGCGCAGGCCGGCGTCCAGGGTCCAGCGGTCCAGTTCCCAGTGCGCCTGCACATACGGGTCGAAGCTGGTGGCGGTATCCTTTTCGTCGCGGCGCAACTCGCCTTTGACCCCCAGGGTATCGCCGTTGAAGTTCTGGAAACCACGGCGGTCGTCGCGGCTGCGGTCGTAGTCGGCGCCGAAGGTCAGGGTCAGGTTGCCGGGGGCGGCGCTGAGCGGCTGGATCCAGCGCAGGGTGCCGCCGTGGAACTCGCGGTCGAAGTCGACCACGCCACCACCACGGTTGTTCGCCGCGGTGTTCTTGGGGATCGACAGGTACTGGATCACGCTGCGCTTGCCGGCATACAGGTTGAACTGCAAGGTGGCGTCACCGAAGTAGCGTTCATAGTTCATGCCCAACTGCTGATGGTGAATGCTCTTGCGCGTGTTGTACTCCTCGGCGCGCGCTGCCACCGAGCGTGGGTCGTGCTTGTAGGCATCCCAGGTCTGGCCGAGCGGGTCTTGCGTGCCGTTCTGCTCCAGGGTGCTGAAGATCAGCGCCAGGCGGCTGTCTTCATCGGGCTTGACGTGGACCTTGGCAAAGGTCTGGTCGCGGCGTGCGGCACTGTGGTCGCGGTAGCCGTCGGTGTCCATGCGCGAGGCATCGACCAGGAAACCGGCCTGTTCGCTGCCGCCTTCGCTGTAGAGGTGGTTCTTGTTGAAGCCATCGCTGCCGACGGTGGTTTCGGCGCCCACTTTGGGCGGGCCGGAACCGTCGCGGGAGAACATCTGGATCACCCCGCCGGCATTGCTGCCATAAATGGCGGACGCCGGGCCGCGCAGCACTTCGATGCGGTCAGCCACGTCGAGGTTCAACGAGGCCGCCTGGCCCTGGCCATCCGGGGTGCTGGCCGGGATCCCGTCGCTGAGCAGCTTGATGCCACGGATGCCGAAGGCCGAGCGGGCGCCATAGCCACGCGACGATATCTGCAGGTCCTGGGCGTAGTTCTGGCGGTTCTGCACCACCAGGCCAGGTACGCGGTTGAGCGCTTCCGACAGGTTGACGCCCAGCTGGCCATCGGCAATCTGCCGGCGTTCTACGGTGTCGATGGAGTAGGGCAGGTCGAAGCTCGGGTTGGGGGCGTAGGTGCCGGTGACCACCACCGGTTCCAGCAGATTGAAGGTGGTGACCGGTTCGGCCTGGGCCAGTGGGCACAGGCCGGGTAGCAAGACGATCAGGGCCTTGCGGCGAAAAGGGGGGAGTTGCATGCAGCGTCCTGCTTTCTGGAAGAAGGCTCCGCCCGAAGGCGGAGCCGGTAATACACTAATCAGCGCTTGGCGGCCATGGCCGTCACTTCGACGCGCATTTCAGGGAAGGCCAGTGCAGCCACGCCTACCGCCGCGCGCACCGGCCACGGCTTGCTGAAGAACCGCTGGTAGACCTCGTTGAAGGCGGCGCGGTCGGCCATGTCGGTCAGGTAGATGGTCAGGTGCATGACCCGGTCCATGCCGCTGCCAGCCTTTTCCAGGGCATCCTTCAGCGCCTGCAGGGTGCTCTCGCTCTGCTGGGTGATGTCGCCATCGAGATCGGCCGGGATCTGCGTAGTGACCAGGATACCGTTGTACTCAGCGACGTCGGAGGAAATGGACTCGGCGTCGGAATCCGGTGTGTAGATGAGATCTGCCATGTAGGTTCGCCTTGCAACGGGAGGAAAGCGGCAAGCCTACGCGAGCCTGTCGCAAGGGTCGAGCCGACGGGCGCTTATGCATTGAAATAGCCCGCCCTGGCAGTCAGAATCGCCGCCGATTGTCGAGCAAGGGGTCGGAGTTGAACGAACAGACATTATCGATGCGCCTGGAGCGTGTGGCGGCGCATGTGCCGCAGGGCGCGCGGCTGGCCGATATCGGCTCGGACCACGGCTACCTGCCAGTGGCCTTGGCACTGCGTGGCGTGATCGAAGCCGGAGTAGCCGGCGAGGTGGCGCAGACGCCTTATGCCTCGGCCCAGCGCAACGTGCGCCGCAACGGCCTGGCGGACACCGTCACCGTACGCCTGGCCGACGGCCTGGAGGCCATCGAGGCCAACGACCGTATCACTGCCATCAGCCTGTGCGGCATGGGTGGCAAGACCATGTGCGAGATTCTCGAGCGTGGCAAGGCGCGCCTGAACGGCCACGAGCGGCTGATTCTGCAGCCCAATGGCGATGAGCGTGAGTTGCGCGCTTGGCTGATGGACAACCGTTACCGGATCGTCTGCGAAGAGCTGCTGCGGGAAAACCGTTTCGACTACGAGATCATCGTGGCCGAACCCACCGAAGCGGTGGCCTACAGTGCCGAAGAGCTGTATTTCGGGCCGCTGCTGATGCGTGAGAAAAGCCCGGCCTTCCTGACCAAGTGGCAGCGCATGCTGCGTCAGAAGCAGCAGAGCCTGGCCAATTTCGAGCGTGCCCGCGGTGCCATCCCACAGGGGAAGCTGCGTGACTTGGGGTTATGCCGAGATAAGGCAAAAATTAGGACATTCGTTCTGCAAGATATTGAACTAAAAGGAAATTTATTGAGTTCTTGATTGCTGGTCATCCCCCGCCTGACTAGCCGTCTATGCTGATGTTTTGCCTTACTTGGGGGATGAACTCAATGGCTTCGGTGGAAAGGACAGCCTACCCGCTCTTGCCCAGTCAGTTGCCAGCTAAGGAGCTGCATCGATGCTATTCCCTGTCTGATTCAGAGATCGAATGGGTCAATAACACCGCTAAGAGTCCAGCGCTATCGATTGGGCTGGCAATCCAACTAAAGGTGTTTCAGCAGCTACACTATTTTGTTCCGTTCGAGGAGCTTCCTCAGGAGCTCATCAGTCATGTCCGACAATGCCTTCGCTACGGCGCACGAATAGCTCCGCGCTACAGCAACCCCCGCACCCTTTACCGACACCAAGCGGCGGTTCGGCAGTACCTGCAGGTTACACCCTTCTATAGCAGCGACGGGCTAGCGATCACTGAGGAAATCGCACGTGACTGCGCTGTAGTGCTTGAGCAGCGAGTCGATCTCATTAATGCCATGCTTGATGAGCTGATTCAGCGTGGCTATGAGCTTCCGGCTTATTCGACGCTCAACAACATCGCAGAAACCGCTTTGGCGAGTGCTCAGGAAGTTACCTTCAACCTGATCGTGCTCCGAGCGCCAATCGAGGTGATCTACAAGCTAAAGGAGCTGCTCGACACGGATTTCGGGCGTCGGCAGAGTGACTTCAACGCACTCAAGCAGGCACCCAAGAAGCCTTCCCGCAAGCACCTGGAGGTGTTGATCGACCACCTGGCGTGGTTAGAGAGCTTCGGAGATCTGGATGCCATTCTTGAGGGGGTCGTCGATGCTAAGATCCGCCACTTCGCCACCCAAGCCGCCGCGTCGGACGTCGCCGAGCTGAAGGACTGCTCGCTGCCGAAACGCTACACACTGATGCTGGCCTTGATCTATCGGATGCGGGTGCGAACTCGGGATCACCTGGCCGAGATGTTCATCCGACGGATTTCGACGATCCACAAACGCGCCAAGGAGGAGTTGGAGCAAATCCAGGCGCGGCAACGCCAGAAGCTGGAGCAACTGGCGGCCACCCTGGATGGCGTGGTGCAGATTCTTGTTCAGGAACCGGATGACCAGGAGGCTGGCAGTCTGATCCGGGAATTCCTCTCTCCCGATGGCAACCTGGATCGGTTGCGCGAGACTTGCGCCGAAGTCCAGGCTACGGGCGGTAACAACTACCTGCCGCTGATCTGGAAGCACTTCAAGTCCCATCGCTCGCTGTTGTTCCGTCTGAGCCACCTTCTTCAACTGGAACCCACGACTCAGGATCGCTCACTTATCCAGGCGCTTCAGCTCATCCAGGACAGCGAAAATCTACACCGCGAGTGGATCGACGAGCATGTCGACTTGTCGTTTGCGTCGGAGCGCTGGGTTAAGGTCGTGCGTCGTCCTGCCAGTGAAGGGCCACCTACCAACCGGCGCTATCTGGAAGTCTGCGTGTTCTCTTACCTGGCCAGTGAGCTGCGCTCGGGTGATATGTGCGTGCTGGGGTCGGAATCTTTCGCCGACTACCGTAAGCAGTTGCTGCCCTGGGAAGAATGTTTCCATCGTCTACCGGCCTACTGCGAAAAGGTGGGGCTGCCTGGCACGGCGAAGGAGTTTGTCGCCTCCCTCAAGATTCAGCTGGAGGAAACCGCACAGCATCTGGATGAAAAATTCCCTTCTTGCCGAGGTGACGTATCGATCAATGAAGCCGGCGAACCGGTGCTACGCCGAGTGATAGCGCGGGACATCCCGCCTTCGGCCATCTCGCTACAGACGGCGCTTATGCAGCGCATGCCGGCCAGGCACGTGCTCGACATCATGGCCAACATTGAGCATTGGATTCAGTTCACTCGGCATTTCGGGCCGATGTCCGGCAACGAGCCAAAGCTCAAAGAACCGGCCGAGCGCTACCTGATGACGATCTTCGCCATGGGCTGCAACCTTGGCCCCAACCAGGCCGCACGGCATCTGGCCGGTAATGTCACGCCGCACATGCTGTCCTATACGAATCGCCGCCATCTCTCGCTTGAGAAGTTAGACAAGGCTAACCGCGAGCTGGTGGAACTCTATCTGCAACTTGACCTGCCCAAGCTCTGGGGCGATGGCAAGGCGGTGGCCGCGGACGGTACGCAGTTCGACTTCTATGACGACAATCTGCTGGCCGGCTACCACTTCCGCTATCGCAAGATGGGGGCCGTGGCGTACCGACACGTGGCCAATAACTACATCGCGGTGTTCCAGCACTTCATCCCGCCTGGTATCTGGGAGGCAATCTATGTGATTGAGGGGTTGCTCAAGGTCGACCTCAGCGTCGAACCCGATACGGTGTACTCTGACACCCAGGGCCAGTCGGCCACGGTGTTCGCCTTCACTCATCTGCTGGGCATCAATCTGATGCCGCGTATCCGCAACTGGCGCGACCTGGTGATGTGCCGGCCAGATCGCGGCGTTTCGTATAAACACATCAACCGTCTGTTCACCGACACCGCCGACTGGCACCTGATCGAAACCCACTGGCAGGATCTGATGCAGGTCGCGTTGTCAATCCAGGCCGGCAAGATTTCCTCACCTATGCTGCTGCGCAAACTTGGCTCCTACAGTCGGCGCAACAAGCTCTATCATGCCGCGCAAGCGCTGGGCAGCGTGATCCGGACGATCTTCCTACTCAACTGGATCGGCAGCCGCGAGTTGCGCCAGGAAGTCACCGCCAACACCAATAAGATCGAGTCCTACAACGGCTTCTCTAAGTGGCTGTCCTTTGGCGGTGACGTGATCGCCGAAAACGATCCGGACGAGCAACAGAAACGCCTGCGCTACAACGACATGGTGGCCTCGTCGGTGATCCTGCAGAACACCGTGGACATGATGCGCATCCTGCAGAAGCTCGCCCGTGATGGCTGGCAGTTCACTGACGACGACGTATCGTTTCTCAGCCCCTACCTAACCAGCAATGTCAAACGTTTTGGGGAGTTCAACCTGAAACTCAAACGCCCACCGGAACCCTGGATCAAGGATTCCATTTTCCAGCAGGCTGCGGGATCAATGCGTGCGAAACAGATGTCTGACAGCAACGTTGAGGTGACGAACTGATGCATATCCCGCCAGCTTCGTTCCGCGTGACACCTTATGGGGACGTCGATACCAAGGTACTCGACTCTCTGCGTGCAAGCTACGACACCGCTCAGTTGCTCAACTTGGTCGACCGGCTGGATGCCTGCCTTGCTGAAATCGGAGGGGTCGGCAGCATTCGAGAAGACTTCCTACGCCTGCATGGCATGGCCATGACGGTACTGGAAGGTTTCCCCCTCACTGTGGCTACCAGTGATGTCGACAGTATTTGGGCGCAGGCGATGGCCCTTCAAGAGGATATTTCTGCTTTATGTTCATGCTTGCAGGCGGGTTCTAAACACGTTGCTCCTTTGGCAGCGCTTGCTCCTGACTATCAGGACTAGACTATTCGTGCAAATGGGCTGCCGGCAGACTGAATACAATGGAGGTGCAGAGTAAAACTGATGCTGCAGGACTGACGAGTAACTCTATAGCATCGCTGTACTGTGGGGTGAATTTGACTCTGGGTAGCCGGTTTTGACGCCCTGTAGGCACGCTGCCATCCTCCCGGGCATCGGCCTAGATAAAACTACTGACGAAGCCTTCGGGCTTACATTAGCCACGAGCGGACTTGCATTAAATCTCAATGGACTCACGCTTTCTAAAAAAAACCAGAGCCACTTTCCAGAGGCAAAGATTAGTCGTCGTGACGGGTACTGACCTCTGGTGTGCAGGGGTGATCAGGCTCGGATGCCGCTCTCTTATCCGCGCGCGATATGAAGCGCTGATAGCATTCAAGGCCACAGAAGTGCACGACGTACTCGGTACCTTCCGGCGTCAGTGCGGCGTCAAGGGAAATTTCCTTGCAACATTCGCAGCAACTGATAGTGGGGGTGTCGTTTGCGTTCATGATGGGGTTTCTCCATCGTCCAAGAAAACCTAGTAACTCTTCCACACCTGCGATCGAACCTGCGCGCAGATCGACCTGCGGCTGGCAGTGCAGCAACAATTCCCAACGCTCCCAAGCCTGCCGCAACTCGGCAGCGGAGACCGCGCCGTGCTCCGAGCGGGTCACGCCCGCTTCCGAAAGGCCCGTAGAGCCGCTCTCAGGAAGAGGACGAAGAGAACCGTCAGCACGAGCGTCGCGAGGCTCCAATGCTCGCTGACGAAGGCCCCGGCCGCAGTCCCCGAGAGCAGTAATGCCAGCACCGGCAGATGGCAGGGGCAAGTGAGCGCGGCGAGCACACCCCACGTGTAGGCGTGCCAGCGGGGCATCTTGATTGATTCGGATTGGTTGGTATTACGCATGGGTGTGACCTTCGATGGCACGATGAGTCAGCCCGGCCAACTCCGTTTTCACTGCGTCTAAAGCTGCCAGCCGGGTCGCGATTTGCCCAAGCAAGCGGTCGATACACCCGATCACATCGGTACTATCGTCTGCATCGAGCGCTCGACAGAGCCGCGCCAATTCGTCGAGCCCGATACCGGACTCAAAGGCGGCACGTACGAAGCACAGCCGCGCCAGGGACCGCTCATCGAAAATGCCGTAACCGCTTTCCGTGCGCCGCGCGGGGTGCAGCAAGCCGCGCAGCATATAATCTCGGACTATATGGACACTGACGCCCGCGTCCTCGGCCAATCTGGATATGGAGTAGGCATTCATCGCCGACACTCCCGACCTTCACCGCAAACTGGGGCGCTCAGATATTTCCTTCCGGCTAGGCGCTCAGGTAGCCAGATGAGCAACGGTGCAGCTCCCAGAGCCAGTAGCAGCCACAACCTGGAGAGATGCTCGCCGTTTTGGTCAAACACATAAGCCAATAGCGCACCAACTGCGAGCAACAGGAAGTGAGGCCCCGTTATGTAGCAGTGAAGGCGGCGACAACGCGTGGCGTTGACCAGGCAGGCGCCGCCCATCACGGCCAGCGCGGCGCCTGCTGCCAGGAACAACGCGGGGCGTCGATTAGACAGAACAATCGCTATCGTCGCCACGACGGCAGGCAGGCCCCAGAAGCTGACCAACTGCCATGTCTTGCGTAGGCTGTCGCACCTACCGAGATCGTCTGCCGTGTTGCTCATGTTTCAACCTCCCTCTCTCATTACCCTGCGCAGCAGGACAATTGTTTGACGTCTTTGTTAAAGGTCTGTGCGGCGAGTTTCAGTCCCTCGACCATCGTCAGGTAGGGGAACAACTGGTCAGCCAATTCCTGCACGGTCATACGGTTGCGGATGGCGAGTACCGCCGTCTGGATCAGTTCTCCTGCTTCCGGGGCCACAGCCTGCACTCCCAGCAGTCGGCCGGAGCCCGCTTCGGCAACCAACTTGATGAAACCCCGCGTGTCGAAGTTGGCCAACGCGCGCGGCACGTTGTCCAGGGTCAAGGTGCGGCTGTCGGTTTCGATCCCGGCGTGCTGCGCTTCGGCTTCGCTGTAGCCGACGGTGGCCACTTGCGGATCGGTGAACACCACGGCCGGCATGACGTCGAGATTGAGCTTGGCCTCGCCGCCGGTCATGTTGATTGCCGCGCGGGTGCCAGCCGCTGCCGCGACGTAGACGAACTGCGGTTGGTCGGTGCAGTCGCCGGCCGCATAGATATCCGCTGCGCTGGTGCGCATGCGCTCGTCGATCTGGATGCCGCCGCGCTCGTCCAGCTGCACGTCGGCCGCTTCCAGGTTCAGGCCCTGGGTATTGGGCGTGCGGCCGGTGGCGACGAGCAGTTGGTCGGCACGTAACTCACCATGGTTGGTGGCCAGTACGAACTCGCCGTTGGCGTGGGACACCTGGCTGGCTTGCGTTTGCTCCAGCACTTCGATGCCCTCCATACGGAAGGCCTCCGTCACCGCCGCGCCGATGGCCGGGTCTTCGTGGAAGAACATCGCACTGCGTGCCAGGATCGTGACCTCGCTACCCAGCCGGGCGAAGGCCTGCGCCAGTTCCACTGCCACTACGGAGGCGCCGATCACGGCGAGCCGCTTAGGGATTGTATCGCTCGCCAGTGCCTGGTCTGAGGTCCAGTACGGCGTGTCTTTCAGTCCTGGAATCGGTGGAACGGCCGCGCTTGCGCCGGTGGCGACCAGGCAGCGGTCGAAGGCTACGATGTGCTCGCCACCCTCGGCCAGTTTCACGCTGAGCGTGTGGCCGTCCTGGAAACGGGCGGTGCCGCGCAGCACGCTGATCGCCGGCGTGCTCTCCAGGATGCTTTCGTACTTGGCGTGGCGCAGTTCGGCGACACGGTCTTGTTGCTGCGCGAGCAGACGTTCGCGTAGGACGGTCGGCGTCATGGCGGAAAGCCCGGCGTCGAACGGGCTCTCGCGGCGCAGATGGGCCACATGCGCGGCACGAATCATGATCTTGGAGGGCACGCAGCCCACGTTGACGCAGGTGCCGCCGATGATGCCGCGCTCGATCAGGGTGACGCGGGCACCGCCTTCCACCGCCTTGAGCGCGGCCGCCATGGCGGCGCCACCACTGCCGATGACCGCGACGTGGAGCTTGTCGCCCTCTTTCCCGGCGTCAGTGCTGCTCAACCAACCCCGTGCCTTATCGAGCAGGCCAGGACGGGCTTGTACCATGGCGTCTTCGAACGCCGCTCGATACCCCAGGGCCTCGACAGCGGCCTGCATCTGCTCACGGCTTGCGCCCTCGTCGACCTTCAGTTCGGCCTTCCCGCTGGCGTAGGAAACATCCGCCCGATGCACGCCCGGAATCTTCTCCAAGGCCTCTTTCACATGCACGACACAGGAGGCGCAGGTCATACCAATGATTTTCAGTTCGGTCATTTCGTTACTCATTAGATCGTCTCTTGTCAGGTTCACTGGTTTGGCGGCGTCGGACAGGCATCCGGCCCACAACGGCGATGAGCGGGCGACACGAGATCCCATATCGACACCCCAAACATGAGGGCCAGGCCGATATAGAGCAGCCAACCGCTCCGCCAGCCATAAGCCCGCATAAAAAATACCGCTGCCAGTACCAGGGTAGGACCGATCAGGCCGAGCGCAGTCCGTCGCCACTGCCGATGATTGAGCCAGCCGAGGGCATTGACGAGCAGAGCCAGTCCAGCAAACAGAGGCAGCAGCGTGGTGATGAACAGGCCTTCCCACTGGCTCAAAAAGCCCAGACCGAACGCGGCCCCCAGACTAGCAAGGGCGGGAAAGCACATGGCGCAGCCTATGGCAGAAATCAGCACGCCGACGGAGCCGGCTTTGTCACCGATCCGCGTGAACAGATTGAGAGGATTTGCCATCGGAAGTCCCTCCTATTGCTTGACGCTGGACGGATAGCCAGCGTCCTCGGTCGCCTTAGTCAGCGCCAGGGCATTGGTCTTGGTATCGTCGAAGGTGACGATGGCCTCGCGGTTCTCGAAACTCACCTCAGCCTTGGTCACGCCATCGACCTTGGTCAACGCCGTCTTCACCGTAATCGGGCAGGCGGCGCAGGTCATGCCCGGCACCGCCAGGGTGACGGTCTGCGTGGCCGCCCAGACGGGTGTGGCGACCAGGCTGGCGAGGGCTAAGGATGCGAGCAGTTTTCTCATGGTGAACTCCTGATCAGTAGAACAAGGGAAGGATGTAGGGGAAGCCGAGCGCGACCAGCACCAAGGCCGCCACCAGCCAGTACAGCAGCTTGTAGGAGGTACGTACCTGAGGGATGGCGCAGACCTCGCCCGGTGCGCAGGCTTGAGCGGGGCGGAAAATGCGCCGGTAGGCGAAGAACAGCGCCACCAGTGCCGCGCCGATGAAGAGCGGGCGGTACGGTTCCAGCACGGTCAGGTTACCGATCCAGGCCCCGCTGAATCCCAGTGCGATCAGAATCAGCGGCCCGAGACAGCAAGCCGAGGCGAGAATCGCCGCAAGCCCCCCGGCGACAAGAGGGGCGCGCCCGTTTGATGGTTCAGACATGCATTTCTCCTTTCGAGCATTTGATCGATGGTTTAAGGTTAGTCCCGTAGTCATGTACGGAATCAAGCGGTATGAAAAACAATTTGGAAAGCCTGACCATTGGCGCTTTCGCCAAGGCGGCCGGGGTCAACGTGGAAACCATCCGGTTCTATCAACGCAAGGCGCTGTTACCCGAACCGGACAAGCCCTACGGCAGCATTCGCCGTTACGGTGAGGCGGATGTCGCCCGGGTGAAATTCGTTAAATCCGCGCAACGGCTGGGCTTTAGCCTCGATGAAGTGGCCGGGCTGTTGAGGCTGGATGACGGTGCTCACTGCGATGAAGCGCGTGTGCTCGCCGAGCAGAAGCTTGGGGATGTGCGTGGCAAGCTCGCGGATCTGCGACGGATCGAGTCAGTTTTGGAGCAACTGGTTCACGACTGTTGTGCGAGCCACGGGACTGTTTCCTGTCCGCTGATCGTTTCGCTGCATGGGGACAACTCGGGCGTTAACCGAGGATTTCCCGTTGCGTAAGGCGCCCCTGTTGGTCGGCTTGCGCTTAGAAAAAAGCGGCGCTCAATGAGCGCCGCTGAATGGCCAAAGGAGCACTTGCAAAGGGCACAGTTTGGTATTGCTATTTGCCCTCGCGCCTCAGCAGAGTGGGCTCACGTTGCATCTGGTCGAGTAGCACAGGCTCTACTTTGCAGGCGGACAGGCGGGCTGCGCTTCGCTACGGCCTGCCGCCGTGGGGCCCAGTTGCTTAATCTCCTTGACGGTTTCCGCCACCAGGGTCGCTTCAGCCCTCTCGCGTGCAGCAATTCGCTCAATCGCTCGGTCGCTCCCGCCCTCGGCCCATACGGTGGATGACAGCAGAGTCGCACCCACTACCAGCAGCAGTCTTAGGTGTTTCATAACGGCGATCTCCTCTCGGGTTTTCGATCCACGATTCAACTCTACCTCCGTAGTTAAGTACGGAATCAAGGAGAGAGGAGATGAAGGTCCTGGATTATGGCGCTGAGAGGAAATGGCAGGGCTCCGCCATGAAGACGGCGATTGCTTCAGGGCCGTCTAGGGCTGCTGCTGGGTCGTAGTCGTAAATTTTTTCGCTCATTCTGACCTCCACTCGCTGGCGAGTTTTTTAGCCGCTTCAATATCACGGCTTTGGCTGCTTTTGTCGCCGCCGCACAACAGCAAAACGAATTCATCACCTCGCTGCTGGAAATAGGGGTTGGGGGAGCAACGGAACAGAAAGTGCACTTAAGCTCAGTCGCTGCCCCGCAAACCCTTGCAACGTCTGGATAGTTTCGAAAAACGACCGTTTTATGAAACCGTTTCCGCTATCGCGAGGAAAGGTCACCAACACCCGAAAATCAGTGCAATAAACCTTTCTCACGAATCAAAGTTCGTTAATTCGCAGTCGCTGACGAGTAAAACGAACTCTAATTCGGCTTACGTTGGTTTTCAGTTCCATTGCTCCCCAACCCCCTTTTTCGACTACAGGCAAGCCGCTACCAGTATTCGTGGCTTTCTTGATACCGGCGCTGGGGCTCGCGCTGTACCTGCATTTTGGCGCCAGCGACAAAGTCGAGCTGGTTCGTGAGTTCGCCCAGCCTCCCGGTTCACTCGCGCAAATGAACGACCGTCTGGAACGCGCGGTTAACGCCCAACCGGAGTCAGCTGAGAACGCTTATAACCTGGCCCAAAACTACATGGCTCAAGGGAGGCCCGACGATGCCGCTAGAATGTTCGAACGAACGGTGTCACTGGCCGGTCGCCGACCGGAGTTATTAGGCGAGTGGGCTAAAGCATTGTATTTCTCTAACAACAAAATGTGGTCTCCGCCAATCAAGGCGCTGACAGATGAAGCTTTAAATGGAAATCCGGGTGAGCTCCAGAGCTTGAGTCTCATAGGTCTGGCTGCGTTTGAAGAGCATCGTTACCAAGATGCTTTAAAATATTGGCATCACGCATTAGCAGAGATGGGTTCCGACCATCCGTCACACGCTGCTTTAGTACAGGCCATTGGAAAGGCAAGAAACGGTCTTTCAGCGGATGAAAAAAACAACAATTTGACGATTAACCATGTTGCTGGCTTGCCACCAACACCGCTCAAGGTACGGGTGGACATTTCCCCGGAAATTTTCGAAAAGGTCGCTTTGGATGACAGTGTGTTCGTTTTCGTACAGACGCTATCGGGCTCCAAGGTACCTCTCGCTACCATACGACTTAAGGTCTCAAGTCTGCCGGCCGAGGTGGAGTTTTCAGGCGCTGATGCAATAGTTACCAGCAACACCTTATCGCAGACAGCCGCGATTCAAGTGACTGCTAGGGTCTCTAGGGGAGGGAAGAGTAGGTCGGGGGAATGGTTGGGCCGAAGCTCGACGACATTAAATTCGAAGAGCGCTAGGCTGAAGCTTACGATCAACCTTCCGGATATCTGATCGACTGCACCGCAAAGTGCTGTTGCCAGGTACTGTAAAATAGAAGAGTGAGCACTTGATTTGCTGGTGCTTTCAAACAACGGTGTTGTTTTTTTAACAGCCGAACTGGAAAGGGAGGCTGAGCTGCTCAGTGATCACTTTATCCGTTGGCTGATTTACGCCGGCATGTTCGCTACAGGCACTGAACGACAACGCAGATGGTATGGTCTGTGCGTTCTGACTCGTCAAGGATCGGCCAATGGATCGTTTGTCTAATTTGCTCTCGCGGTTCGGCGTGCGGGCCAATCTGTTCTATGACGGCGACCTATGCGGCTCTGCATCTTACGATGGCGCCGAGCGGCGAGGTTATATCCATCTGCTTCAGGCCGGCAGCGTGACGTTGCTTGGTCCCGATCGCAAGGATTTGCAGCTCACTCGCCCTAGCTTGATTTTTATGCCACGCCCCGCCAAGCATCAATTGTTTGCGGGTGAGTCCGATGGCGCAAAGTTGTTGTGTGCTTCCATGGAGTTTGAGGGCGGAATTGATAATCCTTTGTCGGCTTCATTACCGGACTGTTTGGTGCTCGCACTCGATGATCTGCCCATGCTGGCAGACACGTTGGAGTGGATGTTTGCCGAGGCGGCAAATGTGCATTGTGGAAGGGAAGCCGCGCTTGAGCGCTTATTTGAGCTCCTAATCATTCTGTTGCTCCGTTACCTGCTCGATCATCACCAGTTGCGCACCGGAATGATGGCTGGACTGGCCGACATGCGGCTTGCCCGATCGCTTTTACAGATGCACAACTCCCCGGAACATGCCTGGTCAATAGCAGAGCTGGCCAGTGAGTCAAATATGTCACGCGCTGCGTATGCCGTGCATTTCAAGAGTGTCATCGGACAGACGCCTGCTGATTATTTGTTGAGTTGGCGAGTTAGCCTGGCTCAGAAGCTGATGCGAGAAGGGCGCTCGATTACGCTGATTGCAGCTCAAGTCGGCTACGAAAGTCCTTCGGCGCTGTCTCGCGCATTTAGACGCAAGACGGGGTTGAGCCCTCGTGACTGGTTGAAAGATCTGGCGGGGGAAAATGATGGCAAAAAGGCCTAAGGCATTACTGCCTTAAGCCATTGAAAAAATTATGCATTAATTTTACGTTTTTCCAGTTCAACCAGCGAATGGCCTGCCACAAATATCGAAACAGCAAGCAACCCTAAGTCTTTAAGCAGAAACTGACCTGGCGCAACGGAAATCGCCGGAAACCCTAAACTAGGCTCAATGACGCCCGGAGTGGAAAACATAAAGCTAAGGGTTGTGAAGAACAGGCCTGCAGACAGAGCGCCTCCTACCACGGATAGTTTGGGCGACAGCATGCGGCCTGCGATCAGAGTGCCGATCGAAATCTCTAGTATGCCGAGCAGGCTGGAGAACATGTCGACCGAAAAAATGCTATACACCCATCCCAAAAGCGGGCTGTTGCTCACCAGTGGAACCAGGCCCTCGGCCTCGTAGTGGGTAAATTTCATGCCGCCGAACCAGAAGTAAATAATAGCGAGAGCCAAGTACGCGCCATAGATACCTAGCCCCATAGTTTTGGTTCCAAGCGTTAAGTGGGCCTGTACGCTGGACTTCGAGTTTTCAATGCCTATGGTTTTCATGTCTGAGCTTCCAGTAGTGAGTGAGAGTGTGTTGGCTGCCGAACGCCGTATGCGTTGGCGATGAGATGATTATGGCTGGCATCTCCGGCGTTTTTCAAGGTAGTTGTCGCGTCAACCGTCTAACTATGCCGCTCGTTTCTCGATCTGTTGCTCTCGATCCGGGTTCAGCAGCACGGTGCCGATCGGCTCCCAGTTACGCGTCCGGCCTGACCACCGCTCCGGTTTGTTTTCCTTGGCTCGTTCGTACAGCTCATGTCGCCGGGCCAAGACCTGATGATCCAGCCCCCGATGCCGCTCTGTCGGCGTGACGAACCGGATACGGCTATGCCGATGTTCGTTGTTGTACCAGCGCATAAAATCCCTCACCCAAGCGCGTGCGGCGTCCAAACTGGCAAAACCATCCATCGGCCATTGCGGGCAGTATTTCAGTGTTCTAAACAGCGACTCCGAGTAAGGATTGTCGTTGCTCACACGCGGTTGTGGGCGCTGGTGGTTCTGACACTTTATTCCAGCGGTTCTGACCCACCCGCGCTGGAGGTTCTGATCCACCTATTCCAGTGATTGTGATCCACCGCGCTGATGATTCAGACCCACCCTATAAGCGCTAGACTTTCTTCTCCAATACTCCCTGCAGGTCGCCGCAATTGATTGAAGAAGGCAGTAAAAATCTCTATGCCGATCTCGGTTGCGCTGATGCCGAGGCAATGCAACGTAAAGCCATGCTAGTCATGCGCATCAGTGATGTTATTTCCGCCAAGGCACTTGGGCTTGCCCAGGCGTCGATGGTGATGGGTATCGACGCATTCTGCTTGGAGGCCTGGCTAAAGGGGCATTTTCGAGATGCCGACGAAACCGTACTGAATGCTTGCTTACATCGCCTAGAGATACAGCGTCACTGACTCGGTTATTTTCGCGGGCGCGAAAATAACGAAGGGGCAATGCCCCTTCGTTACCTATCGGTTATGCCTTGGCAGCTTGTTTGCGCAGGGACTCGCCCTTGAGTCCGATACGGTGCGAGCGGTGGACGATGCGATCTAGGATTGCCTCGGCCAGCGTGGCGTCGTTGAACATGCTGTGCCAGTGCTCTGTAGGGAATTGGCTGGTGATAATCAGCGAGCCGGCCTGCATGCGCTGATCGACAATATCCAGCAAGGTATAGCCCACCGTGGGCTCTACCGGAGCCAGCCCGAAGTCATCAAGGATAAGCAGGTGGACTTTGCTCAAGGCCGTTCGGTACTTGGGCAGAGAACCGTCGCCGATGGCGATTTGCAGCTCTTCATAGAGTTTCGAGGCGCTTTTGTAGATCACCGAGTATCCCTGCCGACAGGCCTGGCTACCAAATGCGCAGGCGAGCCAGCTCTTGCCTGTGCCGGTGGCTCCGGTTAGCAGCAGGTTCTGTTGCTGACCAATCCAGGAGCACCCGGCCAGACCGGCGATCACTTGCTTATCCAGACCGCGACTGCTGCGGTAGTCCACGTCTTCCAGGTGAGCGGCATAGCGCAGCTTCGCCTGCTTCAGTAGTCGAGACAGTTTGCGGTTCTCGCGTTCGCTGAGCTCACGATCCACCATCAGGCCCAAGCGGTCATCGAAGGGCAGTTCCTGCATGCGTGGCTGCTCAAGTTGGTCGCGGTACGCTTTGGCCATGCCGGACAGCTGCAGTTGCTGGAGTTTGTTTTGAGTCTGCTGGTTCAGCATGGGGAGTGATCCTTTTCATCGGCGAAGTAATGGGCACCGCGCAGGTTTTCGTGAGCAGGTGTCGAACTGGGTAGGGATTTCAGGCCAGGGCGTTTGTCGGGTTGTTCGCGTAAGATCGATTGCAGACTTTTCAGGGCGAAGGTCTTGATGGTCAGCGCGTAAGCGCAGGCTTCCTCCAGACGCGCATCGCCATGCAAGCGGGCTTCCTTGCGTAGTGCGCTGGCGGCCTTGTGTCCATTGGCAACATCGGCACGCTCGGTCAGGTGATAGTGCAAATGTCGCAGCAGTGCAGGCCCAACTCGTTCACCCCAGGCGACCAATGCGGCGGGTTCGCTGTCGGCGTAATACTGGTGGTTGGGTGGCCGGTGTTCCGGCTGCACACTGATGCCTGATACAAACTTCCGTACATGGCTGCTGACACGCAGGTGATTGTGGAAGACCTCCACGACCTCACCCGTAGCACGCACATCTACTTGCTGCTGCACCAATCGGCTCGGCACAGAGTAATGATGGTTGTCGTACTCCACCAAGTAGTCACTGCGCACCCGCACCTTGAAGCGCCAATCGGCATGCTCGTAAGCATGGATCGGTAACGACTGGAGCGCGGACTGCTCCACCTCGACGAACAGGCTGTGCCGACTACTACCAGGCTGGCGTTTGAATGGGCGCTGATTGAACGCCGGTAGCAACTCCAAGATGGCCTGATTAAGCTCCGCCAAACTGAAAAAACGGCGGTGTCGCAGGGCAGCCAACAGCCAGCGCTGAACCAGCTTCACCCCGGCCTCCACTTTGCCTTTGTCTTTGGGTTTGCGTGGGCGGGCCGGCAGAATGATGGCCTGGTAGTGGTGGGCCAGCTGCTGGTAGATCAGGTTGAGCTGGACTTCATCCTTACCATGCTTGATGACCGCCGCCTTGAGGTTGTCGGGAACCAGCAGTCGGGGCACGCCCGCGAAGAAATTGAAGGCCTGCACATGGCAATGCATCCAGTCCTCAATCCGCTGGCTCCACACTGCACAGGCGAAGGTGTAGCTGGAGTAGCCCAGCACGCCGACAAATATCTGCGCATGCCGAGGCTCCGATTGGTCGTCCAGATAGACCGGCATGGTCTTCCCGGAGAAGTCCAAGAACAGCTTATCGCCAGGCTGATGCAGCTGACGCATTGCCAGCGGCTGCTGTTGCAGGAAACTGCGGTAACTGGCCGTAAACTGCGAATAGGCGATGCCATCTGGTTCCGTGGCCCGCCACTCACGCCACAACAACTCCAGGGTGACACTTGGGTTACGCATTTCCGTATGCACCCAGTTCCAGTCAGGGCAGGCTTTCAGGCGAAAGCCATTGAACGGCTTGATACCCAAGTGGTCATAAAGTTGTTCGTCGCTCCACCCGGCCAGCTGATCTACATCGACATCGATGCTTTCCAAGTGGCGTCGTAAGCGCTTGAGGCTGTTGCGCGAAAGGCCAATGCTATGGGCGATTTCGCGGGTCGATAGCCGTGTGCCATAGTGCAAGCGCACGGCCTCGCGCAGCAGGCGCGGTTCAATCCTTACTCTCATTCACACTCCTTCTTGCCCCGTGGGTGGGGCGCTGAACGGCAGGCAATACCTGCCCTCGGCCTTGACAGCCGATAGAAGGACGCTGAGAATTCACAAGCGTTAAAGGTGCTTGCGTCATCTAGAAAAAGGCTCGGAGTTGCTGCTCCGGGCCTTTTTTGCGTCCACAGTTTTTGTTACCCGCATGACCTAATCGATAGCGTGATTTCCTGTGATTTTGTAGGCCTTAGTGATAGTGGCTAGCGGATACACCAGCTTGCACGGCCAGCCACCGCTCGACCTCCTCCTTGAGGAACAAGCGGCGGCGGCCGACGCGGAACGAAGGCGGCATAGGCAACCCCATGCTCAGCCGGTTGCGCGCCGTATGCTCAGAAATTCTGAGAATCTGACTCACCTCCATGAGTGTCATCGTTTCCACCGTTATCCCCTTGCCTGAACTGCAATATCCCGATGCCGCATGCTAGGTAGTTAGTGGATACTTAACTACTAGCCAGATTGGACACTTGATTTGCCGCTCTACCTGAACGATGAATTTCTCGACTCTTTCGTATATGAGGAAGTGGCGGTTGCCCTCTGGGCAATCAGGCTGCACGCTGCTGACATGGCCGTTACGCCTGCAATCGCGCTGCGACTGATCAAGCAGTACCTACAGCCATTGATCCCGCCCGAGCATTGCCATGTGCTTTATGAGCAGCGGGTAGCGACCTGGAATGGCATCTGGGGAATTTACGCCTCACTAGGGTCTGCTGCCGGCCAGGAAAACGATCCTCGGTTGTTCGAGGTAATGAAGGCCGTGGAACTGATCCACGCCCACACCACCTGGCTTCCGAGGGAATACACCTTTCCAACCGTTATCGAAGTCACGTACTTCCTCAGCATGTGCGGCCAACTGAAAATCCCCGTACAGGGCCAGATACGCCAGGGAGGCGGTCGGCGAGTTGATCCTTTCAGCTTCTGCACACTGTGCTGGCGACAACCATTGCCGGGGAGAAAACTCTGCGCACACCATGCTCCCAATACCCCGCTCCAGGAGGAAGTCGGTACGCAAGCCGCTGCGGCGCGCTACAAGTCAGGGGTTCGCCAGAAAGAGCAATTCGATAAGGCTGTGAATCGCATCCTGACCAAGGAGGTGACGGAGTTCCATGAAGGGCTATTCACGCCGGTGGTGCTATTACCCGAACAAGGCATTGCGGCCTGGGTAGCCGAGCGTCGCCCGCTGCTGTGGCAATTGCTTGGTGAACGGCAGCAGGAATTCAACGATGGCAATGCCGTGGGCATGCTGCTTGACCTACTGCACAGCCCTGATGGCCTGCCCCCCAAGGCCCACCAGATTTACCGACTGATCAATCAGCACTTGCATGAACATCCGCTGCTGATTTGGCCAATGCTCATACGGGCCGAGGGGTGGCACCGATGCCGAGAAGAAGTGCGGGGACAATGGGGCGGCAAACGCTCTGGTGCAGGGCGTCCTGCACAGCCAGTCATCGAGCCGTCAGCTACTTCGCCATGTACCGATCAACAACCGGGCGCAGCTCGCGGTTACGCTGAGCATAGGTATTGATGACGTGCTGGTAGGTCTTCGCGTCCGAGCCCGGCAGCGAATACTGCACGTCGAATACCTCCTGATCCAAGGCTTCCCATTCGGCGATCAGGGCCGCATCTGGCTGCGCCTGCTGGCTCTCCGCGTGGATCAAGTAGGTCAGGCTAGAGATCAAGAAGTCGAGCGTATCCTCGGCGCTTTCCAACAGCTCCAGGCATTGGCGTTGCGTAATTCCCAGCTCTTCGGCACCTGGTAAAAGCATCGCGTATCTCCTCTGAGTAAGTGCCGTGCACCACCATCACGGGGATGCACGGCCCCCCTACAGCCTGCACATCATCGTGGAACTTGGCAGCGGCTGGCAGTCGCCTCACATCTGTGGTGGCCAGTTATGCAACTCGCCCTGGCAGTCCTTGCACCAGGCATACAGGGCGTCGTACATGACCAGGCCATGGCGCAGCATTTCATGATCATCAGTGAAGGTCTGCGACAATCCCAGCGAGATGGCATATAGCCCTGCCGACTGAGGAGTGAGATCGAGCCTTGAGGTATCGGCACCACGCACTATCTGCGCCAGTTGCTGTAAAGCCAGCTCGTCCAGTTGGTACTTCTTCAAGAACGCATCGAAGCTGCACAACTCGCCTTCATGAGTGAGTTCGACACCAGGGATATCGTAAGGCGTAGCGCCTTCCTCTCGCGCCAGACGCAGCACATCGCCACTCGGCACATAGAGAAATTCCGGCGCTGTATCGATAAAACGGGCGATTAGCCAAGGACAGGCGATCCGGTCGATCTTCGGGCGTTCGCGGGTGATCCACTTCATGTAGCACCTCCTGCCTATCGGGATAGGCTCCGGGTGGGCTGGCCAGCGCTGTGCCAGCCAGCAAAACCATCGATCAAGTAGCGTGCATCCAGGCCCATGGCCTCTAGTGTGGCGGCGATGCCCTGGCTGATTTCATGCCCCTTGGCGCAATAGAGAATCACTGGTCTATCCCGTGGAACCTGATCCTTCCAGGTGAATACTTCCTCGGGGTCGCGCCAGTGTGCACCGGGGATTTCTGTGGCATCGGCAAGTCGCACGCTGGTACGGCGCACATCCAGCAGAGTGAACGTCCGATCTGCTGCCTGCCATTCCGCCAGTTCGCATATCGTGATTCTGCTCATTCTCTACCTCTCAGTTTTGCAGCAGGTGCACCACCAGTCCGGCCAACGCACAGGCCGCCAGAACCTGGATGACGCCGCGCTTGAAGCGGAACAAGGCGACGGCAGCAGCCAGCGCGATCAGTGCCGAAGGCCAGTCGAAAGTCCCCTCGAAGCCTTGCGGCCAGAGCACGTGATAACCGAAGAACAACGCCAAATTGAGGATTACCCCGACCACGGCGGCAGTGATGGCAGTCAGCGGTGCGGTGAACTTCAGTTCGTTGTGAGTCGACTCCACCAGCGGGCCACCTGCGAGAATGAACAAGAAGGACGGCAGGAAGGTGAACCAGGTGACCAAGCTGGCGGCGACAGCACCGGCCAGGAAGGCCTGATCGGCACCGAATACCTGCTGCACGTAGCCACCAACGAAACCGACAAAAGCCACCACCATGATCAGTGGCCCTGGCGTAGTTTCACCCAGGGCCAGACCGTCGATCATCTGCGTCGGGGTCAGCCAGCCGTAGTGGCCGACCGCGCCCTGGTAGACATAGGGCAGCACTGCATAGGCACCGCCGAAGGTCAGCAGCGCGGCCTTGGTGAAGAACCAGCCCATTTGTGTCAGCGTGCCTTCCCAGCCGAACAGGACGGTCAACAAGCCCATGGGCAATGCCCACAGCGCCGCGCCTATGACTGCCAGCAAGAGCAGTCGCGGCCAGCGAAAGCGCGCATGTTCCGGTGTCGGGGTGTCGTCATCGATCAGAGCCGGGCCGTAAGACTGCTTGCTAGCGCCATGCCCGCCGCCGATGCTGAACTTCTCTGGGGCGAACCTCCCACCGAAGTAGCCGATTACCGCGGCCCCCAGCACGATCAGAGGGAACGGCAGGTTGAGGGCGAATATCGCCACGAACGAGGCGGCAGCTATCGCCCACAGCCAGTTATTCTTCAGGGCGCGGGAGCCGATGCGGTGAGCGGCCTGTACCACGATGGCAGTCACGGCGGGTTTGATCCCGTAGAACAAGCCGGCCACCACCGGCACATCGCCGAAGGCGATATAGACCCACGACAGCGTGATCAGGATAAACAGCGAGGGCAGTACGAACAGCACGCCGGCAATCACGCCACCCCAGGTACGGTGCATCAGCCAGCCAATATAGGTGGCCAACTGCTGGGCCTCCGGGCCGGGCAACAGCATGCAGTAGTTCAGGGCATGCAGAAAACGGCGTTCGGAGATCCAGCGCCGACGTTCCACCAGCTCCTGGTGCATGATCGAGATCTGCCCGGCCGGGCCACCGAAACTGATGAAGCCCAACTTGAGCCAGAAAGCGAAGGCTTGCCAGAAGCTGACTGGCTGCGCCGGTAGCGCCAGTTTTTCCGCGTTCTGAGCGGCTGTTTGCGTCACGTCGAGGGTACTCCTTTGTCGAAGCTGGCCAGCAAACCGTCAAAAATGGCGGAAGCACCAGTCAGTAATTGATCATCATGGGTAAGGGTTTCGCGCAACCCGGCTAGCACGCTCTCGATGCCTGCGGCCTCTGGCGGTTGTACGCCGCCCACGTCGAGGTAGTGCACAAGTAAGCCCAGCCGTGCGATAGCGGGTTGCTCCAGCCCGAAGCTTGCCGCCAGCACCTCGAAGGTGACGCGACTTCCGACATGACTGAAGGTCGCGCCGTCGAAGTCGAAACCCAGCGCATCGGCCGGGCAATCCTCGGGACTGGCCAGCCACATAATCCTGGCCTGCGGATCGATAAAGCGGCGGATCAGCCAGGCACTGGCTAAACGATCTACCCACGGCCGCTGTCGTGTCGCCCAAGTGCGGCCCTGGTAGTCGGTTGAGCGCAGCTGGGTGACTACACCAGCCATGGCATGCGGCTCATCCGGGGACAGTGCGCGGGCGCAGGCCAGTTCCAGTTCTTGCAAAGCTTTATCCGTTTGCCGCTGTGCCTCGCCAGGGAAGAAATCGATTTCGACCAGGCTGGCGAAAGCTTTGCGGAGTTTGCGTACCTGCTTGAGCGTGTCCTGCACGGTATCGACAGTCAGGGTGTTCCGCGACTGCATGACCTCAGCCAGTACGGGCGCGTAGTCCTCGCTGCGATCAAACAGGCCTGTGAAGTTCGCACCCTCAGGCTCTTCGAAACGCAGCACATAGGCTGCCCCACCAGCTTCACGCACATCTGAGGCCAAACCATCCAAAGTGGTGCGACAGTCCTCGCGCTCAGGCATCAGATAGACACCATCACGCAGCACAGCTGCACCGGAGGCTTTCAGTGAGCGCCAAGCCCGTTGCCGAGCAGTGGCATTCTCGGTGGGCAAGGAAAGGATGAGTGCTAGCAGCATCATTATGTAGAGATACATTCAGTTATGAATAGGTCTCTACATAATGATTACTTATAAAGGAAATCGCAAGCGCTTACGTTGTACCTGCCTGCTTTCGGGGTGGGTCAGAATCATCAGCGGAGTGGATCACAACCACTGGAATGGATGGGGCAGAACCCCCAGCACGGGCGGGTCACAATCGCTGGAACTAGGTGTCAGCATCACTGGAATACACACGCGGTCGGCCCCGCGAGGGTGTGATGCCCAGGTCGTACATTTTGCTCAACAGCGTCACCGATTTCATCGGCGCTCCGTTGTCCGAGTGCAGCACCAGCGGTTCGTGTAAACACTGCTCACCGATCACGCTGCGTTGCAGCAGTGCGGCGGCTTTTTCCCCGCTTTCCGCGTCGTAGACCTCCCAGCCCACGGCCTTGCGGCTGTAAATATCCTCGATCAGATAGAGGTAGTAATACTTGCCGCGTATCGGCGAGGGCAGATACGTGATGTCCCATGACCACACCTGATTGGGTGCGTTGGCTGCGTGCGTTGTCGGTGCTGCGTGCCGTCTGGGTCGCTGTCTGCGGCCTCGATGTTGCTGTTGACCTACTGCTCGCAAGACACGATAAAACGTGGCTTCTGATGCTAGGTAACGCCCTTGATCGGCCAAGCGCGGCACGATCTGGCTCGGCGGTAGGTGAGCGTACTCCGAGCTGTTGCACAGCGTCACAATGGCTTGTCGTTCAGCCTCGCTCAGTGCATTTCGTGGCGTTGATCGTGTCACTGTCGTTCGGGCATCGGCCTGGATAACGTCTGTTTCAGTCCACCGCTGCAAGGTTCGCAGCGATAGACCGATTTCCCGGCAGGCCCTGATTTTTCGGGCTCCCGCCGCAACCGCTTCGCCCAGCCAGTCAACAAGTAACTGCCGTTCTGGCAACGATGTCAGTTGTCCTCGTTGTCGGTCCCCCAGTAGTCGTTGAGCTTTTTTCGCAGCACCAACAACGCGGCTGTTTCAGCCAGCGCCTTGTCTTTGCGGCGCAGTTCGCGTTCCAGTTCCTGAATGCGTTTCTTGTCTTTGCGCGACTGTTCACGCTCTTCTTTTTGCAGGGCCTTTTCCGATTTCTGGCCGGTGATGAAAGCTTGCCGCCAGGCTGTGATTTGTTCGGGGTAAAGGCCTTTGCGGCGGCAATACTCGCCCAGGTCGATCTCGGACAAACCGGCGGCTTCAAGCACGACAGCAAACTTGGTTTCGGCTGACCAGTTCTCGGTCAGTTGCTTGTTTTCGGACACTGCACTTCCTTCAGAACTGAGCTGCTTGCGCCAGTTGGACAAAGACATTTCGCTGACCCCTTCGCGCCGGGAAACCTCGGCCATCGACAGGTTCAGTGGGGGAAGCAGCATCTTGAGTAATGCGGCTCTGCGTTCAGGTGAATAGTACGGCACGACCAGTCTCTTTCCGCCCCCGATATGCTTTTTTAGGAAAAACCGGAGAGGCGACAACTATCCTGACACCGGGGGTCTCTAATCAAGAGGCATCAGAAAGTATTGATTTCAGTGCAGATCGTCTTGGGCGGTGCAATTCGCGATGAAGGGATCGCCGTGGAGAGCGATGAGTGCACTATTTCGATAAAGGAGTCGTTTTACATAGGTCGATGAAGCGCGTTGCGGCATCGCCTACTGTCATTTCTCAAATCTGACTATGGGGCTTGGGGCGAAGGGCGGCACTGACTAGGCTTAGAACAGCTACCAACTAGCCGCGCGGCCGCGATGCACAAAGAATGGTAACTGAGCCGTGAGTGCGGTGGGCGCCCGCATTTATTTCCAAACCCTACAGATACATCGATCTTCGACTTCAACCGGGCAGATAGCTGTTGCAGCAAGCCTATCAATCGACTTTGACGTGTTAAAGAGGATAGGTTTTCCAGGGTTGGGGAACAGCATGCCCTGCAGAACGACACACGTCACTTTTGTTAAATTAATAAGCTAGCTACCTATTGGGCATAACCTTGCAATTTGCTTCAATTTACGCACATGCACTTGCGACCTCAAAATGCAACGTAAGCCCCGAATATCTCCATTATTGTCGCCGCCAGCCTTAGTTACAGCTGCTATGATGAATGAGATCGAAAACTGAAATCCCCCACTAGAATTGTTGACTGGAGTCAAAATGAATAAAAAGCGGCCGGTTAATCTTGATATTCGAACCATTCAGCTTCCTCTCACGGCGCTTACATCGATTCTGCACCGGATTTCAGGAATTATGCTCTTTATTTTTCTGGGACTGATACTGTATATGCTGAGCAAATCGTTGGAGTCAGAAAAGGGTTTTAATGAAGTCAAGGAGATTTTTTCTTCACCTTTCGGCAAAGTTAGTTTCTGGTTGGTATACTCTTCATTTATTTATCATCTCGTAGCCGGAATTCGACACCTAGTTATGGATGTGGGTGTTGGTCATACTTTGAAAGGCAGCAATCGCGCCTCTACTATTGTTTTAGTAGTGTCGGGTGTTTTAATGGTTGCTGGCGCCGTATGGATTTGGTAGCTGTGGAGTCGTAATGCGTATTTACAAGGACTAAAAGCGTCCTTTAAAGCTAACTTGCGAAAGTATTTATAATCGACGGTTCACGCTTAAACGGTTGAATCCTTTCGGGCTTCCGAATAGCTGTTAGCTGAAAGCTATCATGAGCTAAGTTTTCTGTGCATCATCAAATGTGTTAATGGGAGCGCCATAGTACTAGGTACAAATATGGCTCTAGGACAATGTTAGATGTTTTGGATTTTGAGGCGGATCGCTCTTATCGAAGATCGTCTAATTCGCTCTGAAGCGCAGGTTTTTTGAAACTATCACCTGGTTGGCACACTGTGCGAATCAACATCAGATATGAGAAAGCCAATCAGGTGAACACTACCCTCGAGGGCTCATCTGTCCAGTTAAAGCCTCGAGTCTTTCTGGGTGCGCAAAAGACAAGAAGGTTATATGGGAAAATTATGAGGCCTGGATACCATGCGTCATGGGCGTGCCGATGCTGTGAGTGACAGAGCGAGAAGCAAGTGAAAGTCCCTGAAGTAGGGGCGGGATGCGCCCGAGTGGCATTTTTTGTCTTAAGGTAGATCGCGTAGCTGTTCTTCAGAATAATCTTCAGAGCGTTGACGACAGCCATCGCTGTGCATTCCTCAAGAATAGAATGTGTCGGAAGGGTGGCGTCATTGGTGTTAGTCATCGCTTAGGATTTCTCAATCTGGCTTACACGGGCGCCTGTACCGATATCCCCGCGGATGGCGACGTATCGATGTTGAATTCCTCGCCAGACGAAGTGCAATGAGCTGCGGCTATAGGCTTGCGCAGCCTTAGATAGCCGGCCGTCGCAGGCGCGCCGGTTGGCCGGGATCTTCTTCTGCCCGTCAGGTGTCCGGTCGGAACTCCAGCACGAACGCTACGACCTTTTCGGCGGACATTTCGCACGGCTTCAACAATGTCCTATCTGATGTAACGCGGAAGAGGTTGAAGCTGACAATGTCAGTCCCGTCCAACTCCCTGGCGAACAGACTGTTGCGACGTCCGTCCCCAGATCGCCGGACGATCAAGCTGAAACGCCGGCCTTCATAAGTCCCTTCTCTGTATCCCTCCGCAAGCTTCGCGAAAGCGGCATCGAACTCGGAATGCTCCATGTCATCCATCCTTATTGATAGAACAGAGGCGCGGCGGGTGCGAGACCGCCAGTGCCGGGTCGCGCTAAGGTGCCGGGCAGATTCCTGCAGCCGACGAGGCCCGGGGTGGGCAGGATAATTGAGATGTCGGCGCCCGCATGGCTATCAGCGAAGTCGTCCGTCCAGTCTGCTAGGCAACGTCCACGCCTTTCCAGAAAGCGATGTAATCCCGGATACCCTCGGCATCCGGAGTGGGGGCGGGATAGGTCCAAGCGGCGTTCACGTTGAGCGCGTCACCCGCGCGAACATGAAAGAAGCGCGCGGCGCCTTTGATCGGACAGACAGATGTGTGCGGGCTCATCTCAAGCAGGCTCAGGTCGACTCCTGACGGTGGGAAGTAGTGATTTCCCTCGACGATGACTGTTTCGTCGCTTGTGGCGATAGTAGTGTCTTTCCAGATGGCTGAGACCAACGGACTCTCCTTTTGTATTCATCAACCGGCGAAGGCTCGCGGGCTGGCTGCCCCAAGCCGCACCTCCTCAGGTGGCAGGCGGGTTGCGCCCGAGAAGTTTGTCGAGCTCGCCTCTGACATCGAGCGCGAATAGCTCATCGGAGCCACCGATAAGGGTGCCATTGATGAAGATCTGCGGCACGGAGCTTCGCCCCGACGCTTCCGCCATGGCCTGCCGGTGAGCCGGATCCGCCTCAATATCGAGCTCCTTCCATCGCACGCCCTTTTCCTTGAGGAGCGCCTTCGCTCGGCGGCAGAACGGGCACCAATTCGTGGTGTACAGCAATACATCAGTTGTCATATTGCATCTCCGGCAGTTGCACGCGGATCGCTGTCATGGCGTTGATCTCCAATTCGCGGCGTTCAAAGATGGCGACTGCACCTTGGCCGACATCGGAGCAGATGCTGACGATTGGCCGCTATCCAGGCGACATGGCCCAAAGTGCTTTCACCGCCAGGCAGAGGCCGCACGCGCCTCCTGTAGCGCCGAGCCGATGCTCTAAGGTAACCGAGCCTCGATTGGGACGGAAGCGGTCCCGCTCGAATCGCCCATCATGCTGGTCGAGCATATCAGGACGACGGATAGTGCAGGAACTTTCAAATTGAGCTTGATGTCGAGCCAGGTATCGCGAGCGAAGGCGTTCTAGAGGCCGGGGGGTACGAAGACTGTGTTCGGCAAAACGGTTCACGTTGATCGCCAAAGCTTCCCAGGGCGCACGTCTACGATCGGCGCGACGTGAGATAGCTCGCGCCGCTAGCCCCCGTAGCGCTCCGTCTTGATGATGGAGGCGTCCAAGCCCGCCAGCAGCGCGCTATCGGTTGCGATGTTGACGAATCCGTTAGACCCGCAGACGAACACTTGCGTCGGCTTTCCCTGAAGCCTGGTTAGAATTTCTTGGACCATCATGCCGTCGATCCGTCGCGCAAAGTCCGATGCGCGAACCGGTTTCTCGCGCGTAATCGCGAGCGCCAGGACGAACGCCGGATCGCTGATTTCGATGCAATGAAGTTCTTCTGAGAAGAGAACGTCCTCGGCGGTTCGTGCGGACAGGAGCAACGCTGTCGGAACGGCTTGGGCCAATGCGCGGCGCTGCCGGATCATTGCCATCAACGGCACGAGGCCGGAGCCTCCCCCGATCA
>NZ_JBQIHU010000002.1:0-17000 GCF_052077595.1 Pseudomonas sp. SAR267
AGGGGTCGTTTGCGGGAGGGGGCGGAATCCTACGCTAAGGCTTTGGCCAGCGATATTCTCCGGTGAGATTGATGTGTTCCCATCCGAGCGGCGAAACATGGGCCAAGAGATCGGGCGATAGCAGCTTTCCATCGCGTTTCTGGTTTGCAACGACCTCGCCGAGCTTCATGGTGTTCCAGAAGATGATGATGGCGGCGAGCAGATTCATGCCGGCGATGCGGTAATGCTGGCCTTCGGCGGAACGGTCGCGGATTTCACCGCGGCGGTGGAAGCTGATTGCCCGCTTCAGCGCATGATGAGCTTCGCCTTTGTTGAGCCCGATCTGGGCACGCCGTTGGAGTTCGGCATCCAGAATCCAGTCGATCATGAACAGGGTGCGCTCGACGCGACCGACTTCCCGCAGGGCTGTCGCGAGCTCGTTCTGCCGCGGATAGGAGGCGAGTTTCCGCAGAATCTGGCTTGGCGCGACGGTCCCGGCAGCAATGGTGGCGGCGATGCGCAGGATGTCGGGCCAATTGCGCTCGATCATGGCTTGGTTGACCTTTCCGCCGATCAACGCTCGCAGGTGCGCCGGGGCGGCCGACGGATTGAACGCGTAGAGCCGTTTGGATGGCAGGTCGCGGATGCGCGGAGCGAACCGGTAGCCGAGAATGGCACATGCGGCAAAGACGTGATCGGTGAAGCCGCCCGTGTCGGTGAACTGCTCGCGGATATGGCGTCCAGCATCGTTCATCAGCAGGCCATCGAGGATGTAAGGCGCTTCGCTTGCCGTTGCAGGAATCACCTGGGTTGCGAACGGCGCATATTGGTCGGAGACGTGGCTATAGGCTTTCAGGCCCGGGGTATTGCCATATTTCGCGTTGACCAGGTTCATGGCCTCACCTTGCTCTGTAGCGACGAAGAACTGTCCGTCGCTCGAGCCGACGTGCCCGATGCCCCAGAACCGGGCCATGGGTAACGCTGCCTGTGCCTCGACCACCATGGCCAGCGCCCGGTCATAGGCTTCGCCCTCGACCTGCCACCGTCCAATGCGGATCAATTCCCAGAAGGTGTGGGTGTTTGTCGCATCCGCCATTTTGCGCAAGCCGAGGTCGATCCCTTCCGCCAAGATAACGTTCATTAGCCCGATCCGGTCAGCGCAGGGTGCTCCTGTGCGCAGATGGGTGAACGCTTCGGTGAAGCCGGTCGCCGCATCCACCTCCAGCAGGAGATCGGTGATGCGCGTGGGCGGGATCTGCTTGTAGAGATCGAGCACCAGATCTTCGGCGCCTGTCGGTGCGGCGGCTTCGAGTTTCTCGATATGCAGAACGCCGTTTTCCGAATTGACCCGCCCGGGATCGTGCCTGCGCGAGCGGCACGGCCAAGCTCGCGCAACCGCATGTCGAGGCGAGCTTGCCGGTCTGCCAGCCATTCCTCCGGCCGCAGTCGCACAGCGAGACGACCGCCTTCCGCGATGGATTGTGCCGGAACGAGTGCGTGTTTCAGATCGCCATAGCGCCGGGACCTAGTAAGCCAGACATCTCCGGAGCGGAACGCATCGCGCAGATGGAACAGCACCGCGATCTCCCATAGGCGAGCGTCGCCAGCCCTCTGGGGGCCTGAGGTGGTGATGCCATTTCGAGCTGGGCCGCAAGAAGCTGGTCATCGCGGCATCGTTCAAACCGGTACGAAGGGCCGTCACCGCTTCCAGAAGCGGCAGTGCAACGGGCGCAGCTCGCAGATCGAGCAGGCGCAACATGCGTGGAGCGTATCGGCGGAAGCGGTGATAACCGTCGAGCACATGATTGAGCGGATCGTCGGCCATGGTGGCGGTCAGCCTGGTTGCCATTGCAACAAGGGTTTTTAAGCCGTCCCACCCTTGACCCACTCGCGATGACATCGCCCAGCGGCTGGCCATCATCCTGTGCATCGACCAGGGCGCCCCCGATCTCGGCGAAGGATTTCAGGGTGTCACGCACCACCCCCGCTTCGTCTGCGACCTTTGCATGGCAAATACGCTCCGAAGCACGGTAGAGACGGCCGACGATCCGGTCGTGGGTTTCGACCACTGCGTCGGCCAACATCGCCTGCCATTCCGAGACGAACAGCAGCCAAGATCGCAAGCCGCCTGTCCTCCAGGAGATCGCGCATGCCGTCGGCATAATACCGTTCACCCTGCCTGCGCAGACGAGTCACCCGATGGGCAGGAACGCCGGCAAGCAGATCCTCGGGGAGATCGATGCGTTGCAGATATTCGAGCCGGTCGAGCAGCCGGTTGGCCGACGAGAGTTTCGAGCCAGGCTCGAACTGGCGCAGCCACACAAAACGGGTCACCCGATCATCAGCCGTCTCCTCGAGCAATGCCAGCAACTGTTCTCGGATCGACATAGGCAGCCGACTGGCGATCCTCGTCTCGATGCGTCGCTCGGCATCGACGAGAGCCGCGGCACAAAGCCGCTTGATCGTGGATGTCGCGGGAAGGACAGTGCGGGTGCGTCGGCACTCGGCTACGAAGCGACGGGCGATATCCTCGTTCGACACCGCCATCTCGGCTTCTCGGAACAACCATTCCTTCAGCTCGCTCGCACCACGTCCGGAGAAGGTGCGGAAGCCGTAGAGCCCCCAACTCGGCAAGATGCTCGTGCCGTGTTTCCTCGCGGGCAGCATAGTCTACCAGATCGTCGGCACCCAGGCCAAGCTGCGCTCCGATAAATTCGATGACCTCTGCAGGGATCAGTTCGCCTGGAGCCAGCACCCGGCCGGGATAGCGCAGGACACACAATTGCAGGGCGAAGCCGAACCTGTTGTGAGCGCGCCGACGCAGCCTGATATGCCCAAAGGTCTTCATCACTCAGCGTATAGTGCTTGAGCAAATCCGTCTGTGAAGTCGGCAAGCGCAACAGCGCGTCTTTCTGCCGATCGGTTAGAGTGACGCGACGCGGCATAGATGTTCCTTTTTCAAAATCTGATAGCGTTCAAGACGCTTTGTTTATGAAGCTGGTTGAGATACATTTCCAGAGGTCAATGCAATCGTGGCCGAAGTGCCGCCTCAAACCAACGTTTGTGATACATGCTGATCGGATATGCCCGCGTCTCCAAAGCCGATGGCTGCAGTCTCTCGACCTGCAGCACGACGCCTTGCGCGCCGCAGGTGTCGAACGGGACAATATCTATGATGATCTTGCTTCCGGCGGTCGTGATGATCGCCCTGGCTTGACTGCCTGCCTCAAGTCATTGCGTGACGGCGATGTGCTGGTGGTCTGGAAGCTCGATCGCCTCGGACGATCGCTTGCCCATCTGGTCAACACGGTGAAGGAGCTGTCAGACCGCAAGATCGGCCTGCGGGTTCTGACTGGAAAGGGCGCTCAGATCGACACCACGACTGCGTCCGGTCGCATGGTGTTCGGAATCTTCGCCACCTTGGCCGAGTTCGAGCGGGATCTGATCCAGAGCGCACCATGGCGGGTCTCGCCTCCGCGAGAGCGCGCGGTCGCAAGGGCGGACGAAAATTCGCGCTCACCAAAGCTCAGGTGCGTCTCGCGCAAGCCGCCATGGCCCAGCGCGATACTTCAGTTTCCGATCTCTGCAAGGAACTCGGCATCGAGCGCGTCACTCTCTACCGATATGTCGGTCCCAAAGGCGAGCTCAGAGACCATGGAAAGCATGTTCTCGGACTTACGTAGCAACTCGTTTCTTTTCGCAGGTTGAGCCACCTCCGCGCTTCATCAGAAAACTGAAGGAACCTCCATTGAATCGAACTAATATTTTTTTTGGTGAATCGCATTCTGACTGGTTGCCTGTCAGAGGCGGAGAATCTGGTGATTTTGTTTTTCGACGTGGTGACGGGCATGCCTTCGCGAAAATCGCACCTGCTTCCCGCCGCGGTGAGCTCGCTGGAGAGCGTGACCGCCTCATTTGGCTCAAGGTCGAGCGTGGCTTGCCCCGAGGTGATCAACTGGCAGGAGGAACAGGAGGGTGCATGCTTGGTGATAACGGCAATTCCGGGAGTACCGGCGGCTGATCTGTCTGGAGCGGATTTGCTCAAAGCGTGGCCGTCAATGGGCAGCAACTTGGCGCTGTTCACAGCCTATCGGTTGATCAATGTCCGTTTGAGCGCAGGCTGTCGCGAATGTTCGGACGCGCCGTTGATGTGGTGTCCCGCAATGCCGTCAATCCCGACTTCTTACCGGACGAGGACAAGAGTACGCCGCAGCTCGATCTTTTGGCTCGTGTCGAACGAAAGCTACCGGTGCGGCTCGACCAAGAGCGCACCGATATGGTTGTTTGCCATGGTGATCCCTGCATGCCGAACTTCATGGTGGACCCTAAAACTCTTCAATGCACGGGTCTGATCGACCTTGGGCGGCTCGGAACAGCAGATCGCTATGCCGATTTGGCACTCATGATTGCTAACGCCGAAGAGAACTGGGCAGCGCCAGATGAAGCAGAGCGCGCCTTCGCTGTCCTATTCAATGTATTGGGGATCGAAGCCCCCGACCGCGAACGCCTTGCCTTCTATCTGCGATTGGACCCTCTGACTTGGGGTTGATGTTCATGCCGCCTGTTTTTCCTGCTCATTGGCACGTTTCGCAACCTGTTCTCATTGCGGACACCTTTTCCAGCCTCGTTTGGAAAGTTTCATTGCCAGACGGGACTCCTGCAATCGTCAAGGGATTGAAACCTATAGAAGACATTGCTGATGAACTGCGCGGGGCCGACTATCTGGTATGGCGCAATGGGAGGGGAGCAGTCCGGTTGCTCGGTCGTGAGAACAATCTGATGTTGCTCGAATATGCCGGGGAGCGAATCTCTCTCACATCGTTGCCGAGCACGGCGACTACCAGGCGACCGAAATTGCAGCGGAACTAATGGCGAAGCTGTATGCCGCATCTGAGGAACCCCTGCCTTCTGCCCTTCTCCCGATCCGGGATCGCTTTGCAGCTTTGTTTCAGCGGCCGCGCGATGATCAAAACGCAGGTTGTCAAACTGACTACGTCCACGCGGCGATTATAGCCGATCAAATGATGAGCAATGCCTCGGAACTGCGTGGGCTACATGGCGATCTGCATCATGAAAACATCATGTTCTCCAGTCGCGGCTGGCTGGTGATAGATCCCGTCGGTCTGGTCGGTGAAGTGGGCTTTGGCGCCCCAATAGTTCTACGATCCGGCTGACAGAGACGACCTTTGTCTGATTCTAAACTGATCCCACAGATGTCTGCGCATTTCTCATCCGCTGGACGTCGTACCGCGTCGCCTGCTCGACCAGGCGTACGCTTATGGGTGCCTTTCCGCAGCTTGGAACGCGGATGGAGAAGAGGAGCATACGCGATCTAGCTATCGCGGCCGCGATCAAGCAGTTGGACAACGTCATACTAGATATAAGCGACTTCTCTATCCCCTGGGGACACTTCAATCTTACCGGAGAATATCCTCGGCCAAAGCCTTAGCGTAGGATTTCGCCCTCCCCGCAAACGACCCCATCAACAGAACCGGATCTATGGCAGGCTCAGGCCAAAGGAAATGGCCACCGAGCGGACCGCGAACTTCGATTTCGTCACCAATCGCCGCGATGTCGTGAAAACGGCGAAACTTCGGCATCCGGCATGCGCTCGATAGCTATCTCGACGATCGGGGTCGAAACTGCCGATGACGCGATCGAGTAGCTGCGCATTGCACTGTAGCCGTCGGGCGCGGTCAGCCGGATATCGACGTGCTGACCTGCGGTGTGCGCGAACGGCTTGCTCAACCGGGAAGAAGCTCTTGATACTCGGTGTTTGCTGGATGATGTCGTCGATCACGCATGATTGCCACGAACGGACTTGCGCTTCGTTTTCAGTCATGGGTGTATCGTTGTTCGCGCCACGGATCGCCGTAGATGTGATAGCCGTGCAGCTCCCAAAAGCCGGCCTCGTCACGCGTCGTGAATTGCAGCGCATTCACCCATTTGGCGGATTTCCAGAAGTAAAGGTGCGGCACTAGAAGACGCGCCGGCCCCCCATGATCGCGGGAAAGTGGCTTGCCCGCATAACTGAGGGCGACCATCGCTTTCCCGGAAAGCAGATCCGTCAGAGGGACGTTTGTCGAATAATTATCGTAGCAGTGCGCCAAGACGAAATCGGTAGGCCGATCAAGCTCTGCATCTGCAAGGATGTCTTCAATGAGTACACCCTCCCAAACGGTATCCAGTTTGGACCAAGAGGTGACGCAGTGAATATCCTTTGTCACCTGGGTCTTTGGTAGAGTGTTGAATTCGCCCCAATTCCACGTTTTGACGGGCTTCGGACCAATTTTGACTGTGAATTTCCAGTCGGAGGGCTCTACCCTCGGCGTAGGGCCGGCCGACAGAACAGGGAAATCCTCCACCAGATGCTGACCTGGCGGAATCCGATCGGACTGGTCGCCTGAACCGCGACCGGTGAAACCTCTGGTGACCATAGTGACCCCTCTTGCTCGATACGGCAGACCGAAGCCGGCCTTCATTTCAGTACTCTGCGTAAAGCATTTGCCCGCACATCCGCCGAATAAGCCAATCGACTAAAAATCAGATACAGATGCTCTATCATCGTAAAAAATCGCGTATCGAACATAGCGTCAGGCCAGCATGATTCCCAATACCCAATGGCTATAGGGTAGATAACCCCAAGGCTGCGTACGCTGATCTGCGGTATGCGGAGCGGAAGTTGCAGGTTCGCTCTCAAACGGATGGGCAGCGTGCAAAGCTCAAGGCTCACCAGCGCATGGTTGCCCAGTTCGCGCTCGCCGGCAGCTTGAGTATATTAAGGACGAAATGTCGATCTGATCTATTCTGGCTTCAGGAAATAGGGAAAATAAGGTCGGACGTTCGCGCACCGTCGCGACGCGCGATCATCCACTAAGCTTCTGTATCGGGGTTGGAGGATCAGATGAACGAGATCGAACGACAAGCGCCTGAGCTGCGGGTGCAAAAATGGATTGGCAAAGATGGGGAAAGTATCGCGCCGTTCAAACTGTCAGATATCGGGCCCGGCCCGAAAATCTTGTTTGCCTTCCAGCATTGGTGCCAAGGTTGCCATTTGCATGGGTTTCCGACGCTACAAAAGTTGCATGCAGCGTTGAGCTCAAAAGACGTGGGGTTCGCAGTGATCCAGACCGTCTTCGAAGGAACGCATGAGAATACCTTCGAGAAGTTGCGCGTGAACCAGCTCAAGTATGAGCTTCCTATCGTTTTCGGTCACGACGAGCAACCGACCGGCTCGCCGTTTCCAACCTTCATGGAAGACTACCGCACACGAGGAACTCCGTGGTTTACGGTTATCGACGCTGGCGGTAGCATTGTTTTCTCGGACTTCCATCTCGACGCGGAGCGACTAGTGAAGCAACTTGAGCAAGGTTAATCGTTGGAAGGTGGGCAATCATCCTGATTGCCACCCATCCCCTGATGCCCACTACAGGCGTTGCGCGCTGTAACTCTGTTGATCAGCGTGCGAAAACCCGGATCCGGATAGGAGGAGCGTCAACGATTGAATCAATCCGTTGGGAGAGGGCGGCTCCGCTCCGTCAGCTCGGCAATAGATAACCCATTCTCGCCGAGCAACTCTCTGATCCGATCGACGATATGAGCCCCTAGCGCCGCTGTCTTGGTCCCCCCCACAGATTCCCAAGATGCGAGTTCACACGCCGATACCTCGTGGTCAGCGCCGAAGTGCTTCTGTCGGTATGTCACCGCCGCCCTTCAATGATAAAGGCGCGGTAACGGGAACCGGCAAAGCGTTGAGCAGCGATGGTTTGGTAGGCGGGACTGTCATACCAGTCGCGAGCGGCCTGCATCGTCGGGAAACGCAAGATTACGGCCCCTTCGATGGGCGGCCCCTCCAAATGCTGGATCGCGCCATAAGCGGCGAGAAAGGTAACGTCGTGACCATCGAACGATGGTCCGACGCCTGCAGAATAGGTTGCGAGTGCATGTGGGTCGCTGGTTTCTTCCCGCGTAAAGACGACGAACGCTTCCATCATTAGGCCTCTCAAAGGTTGGATCTGTTGGCCATTACCACCGGTGATGGCCTCACAGTCGTCAGGCTGGCAACTGGAACCCGATTTTCATGAGTGCCTCGACGCACGCATCCTGATCCTGCTGATAGTTGCCTCCGGAGATGCCTATGCCGCCGATCAACTTCCCATCCTCCAGAATCGGATAACCGCCGCCGACAGCGACCATCCGAGGGCGATAGGCTAGCGGCGCCACTTTTGGATCGTTGGTCACATAGTCGTTCCAGACATGGGTCGGGAACCCAAACGAGGCGGAACTCCAGGCCTTGTCGATGGCAACATCGACGGTAAGGAACGGCGCATCGTCGGTGCGCTCGAACGCGCGCAGGTTACCGGTGGCGTCGACGACGGCGACGGCAGCCGGGATGCCGATGGCACGGGCCGCAGCGAGCGCCGCGTCGATGAGGGCGACTGCGGTTTCGCGGTTGATCGAGGCGGTGGCAATAGATTTGGTCATGGGATTCTCATCGCTGGGGCATAACCCGTTCGGCTTTTTGAGGTTGGACAAGATGTTTGGCGATCGCGGTCGTTAGAAGCCTTCGAGGACGATCTTGCCTTTAGCCGCGCCACTTTCGATCAGTGCATGCACCGTCTTCAGATTGGCGGCATTGATCGGCGACAGTCGCCGGGTCAGCGTCGTGCGGATTTTGCCGTCGTCAACCAGCGCTGCCATCGCATCCAGAATCTCGCCCTGCTCATTCATGTCGGGCGTGCCGTAGATCGACCGCGTGAACATCAGCTCGTGGTGGATCGACACCGCCTTGCGCTTGAAAACCATGATATCGAATGCCTTGGGATCGTCGATCAGTCCGAACCGTCCTTGTGGGGCGATCAGTTCGGCGATGTCGGCGACATGTTGCTCGGTATGTGTGGTCGAAAAGACGAAAGCGGGAGCACCGATGCCGAGTTCGGCGATCTGTGGCGCGAGCGGACGAGAATGGTCGATGACGTGGTGAGCTCCAAGCCCTCTTACCCACTCTTGGGTTTCCGGTCGAGAGGCTGTGGCGATGACGGTGAGGTCCGTGCGCTGTCGCGCGATCTGGACGGCGATCGACCCAACCCCGCCCGCGCCACCGATGATGAGGATCGCCTCCGCCGCACCGGGTACGGGCTTCGCCACGTCCAGGCGGTCGAACATCGCCTCCCAGGCCGTCAACGTCGTCAGCGGCAGCGCCGCCGCTTCCGCCCAGGAGAGCGACGCAGGTTTGTGACCGACAATCCGGGCGTCGACGAGATGGAACTCCGCATTGGTACCGGGCCGTGTGATCGATCCGGCATAATAGACCTCGTCGCCTAACTCGAACTGCGTGACGTCGGGGCCGACCTCGCGCACAATCCCGGCGGCATCCCATCCCAGCACCTTCCAATCGCCATCTGCCGGCGGCGTGCTGTTGCGGACCTTGTAGTCGACCGGGTTGACCGAGACGGCCTTCACCTCAACCAGGATATCGTATCCTGCAGCGACAGGCCGAGGCAGATTGATGTCGACCAGCGCGGCATCCGCGGCGATGGGTCCCGGAACCTTGTAACCAATGGCTTTCATAAATGTCTCCAGCTTGCTTGATCGGATGACGCGAATGCTCGTTAGTCAACTTCTTCTACATTGAGGTCCCGACTCTTGAACTGGGTCGCGGTAGCAGATTTCATCGAACACGTCGATCAACAGGCCCTTATGCTCGGTCGCCGGATCGGTGATCGCGTAGAGGGTGGAGGCGTTATCGCCATCATCACCGCTTCCGAGGCGAAACGCCGCGTCGACGCAGATGCCGCACGGACCGATGGTTGATCCTGGCTCGAGATCGACGAGATTGCTGTCCTTGACGCGCTATTCGCGGTCTAGCCCTTGGCGATGAAGGACTGAACTGCTTGTAGAGCGTCGGTCAGCTGCTATGTCATGGACGCACCTTCATCTTGAGTTGGATTGGACAAGCTTCCGTATAAGGCCCGCTGTAACCGTCAGATGACGGCGAAGAAAACGATGGGCAGTATTCACAACCACTTAGCCTTCTTGAAGCGCACAAATAGGAAAACGCACGATATCGCTATCACTCCGAGCACGACAAAGTATCCGTAGGCCGTGTCCAGCTCCGGCATGTGTTTAAAGTTCATGCCGTATATTCCAGCGATCGCCGTCGGGACTGCCAGTATTGCCGCCCAAGCTGCCAGCTGGCGGGTGATCACCCCCGTCCTTTGCGCTTCAAGAAGGCTGCTGGCCTCAAAGACCGTGGACAGGACAAGCAGGAGGCCGTCGACCATGGACTGCACGCGGTGGACATGGTCCGCGACGTCGTGGAAATATGGTGTCATTTCGGCGCTGATGCAGGGAAAGTGGCCGCGAACGAGCTTTCGCACCAGCTCGGCCATAGCCCCGAGCGTGCGCTGGAACCGCGTGAGTTCGGACCTTAGTTCGAAGATTCGCGCCACCTCTTCTGGCCCGAGGAAATCGTGCAGCGACCGTCGCTCCATCGCCAGGACGTCGTCCTCGATCATTTCGAAGATGGGCAGATACTGGTCGACCACGCGATGCAAGATCGCGTGCAGCACATAGTCGACACCCTTGCCGAACTGCGTCGGCGATGCCTCGAGTTGCTCCCGAAGTTTGCCCAGCGCTCCGGCATTGCCGTGCCGCACGGTGATAAGGTGATTGTGACCGGTGAAGATCGCCATCTTGCCGTAGCTGATCCGGTCGCCGACCAGCTCGGCGGTCTGCGCCACGACGTACAACTCATCGTTGTAGACCTCGAGCTTGGGCGGGCACAGCGGGTGCATCGCGTTGTCGATCGCCAACGGATGAAGATTATATGTCCTTTGGATCGCGAGTAGTTCCTCGGGGGTGGGTTTGCTAAGCGCGATCCAGCAGAAGCCCGAGCGACTCTCGCCCAACTTGACGTGCTCATCGAGCGCGATTTCGCGAACTCGCTTGCCTTCGTTGTAATAATAGGCGGCGATGATGCTCATGCTGGCCTCGCGGGAATGTGGAGGCCACGCTGGACGGCCGGTCGAGCCAGCCCGCGTCCAAGCCATGCGCGGACGTTCGAAAAGCTGCTGAGGCCAAGGATGTCACCCGCAGCGTAGTATTCCACCAGCGCATTCACCCAGCCGAGCGTCGCGATGTCCGCGATCGAATAGTCGTCGACGATCCAGTCGCCGGCCTTCCAGCCGGCGATCCAGAATCCCCAGCAGACGCGTGGATTCGTCGATAAAGCGCTGTTGCGGCCGCTTGTCCTCATAGTCCTTGCCGCCAAATCGCAGGAAGAAGCCGAGCTGACCAACATCGGCCCGATGGCCGACATCTGACAAACACCCACGCTAGGGTCTCGTAACGCTGGCCTGGTTCGGTGGAGATGAACTGACCCGTCTTGTCGGCCAGATAGAGGAGGATCGCACCGGATTCCCATAAGGCGATGGGTCTACCGTCAGGGCCAGCCGGATCGATGATCGCCGGTATGCGTCCGTTCGGGTTCAGCGACACGAACGCCGGATCCTTCGACTCGTTGTTCGAGATGTCGATCAGGTGGGGCTCGTACGCCAGGCCAGTCTCCTCAAGCATGATCGAGACCTTGACGCCATTGGGCGTAGGGGCTGCGTAGAGTTGCAGGCGATCGGAATGAGATGCCGGCCAGCGCTGCGTGATCGGAAAGGACGAGAGGTCTGGCATAAATTTGCGATCCTGGTGTTGCGATGGCGACTGACTGGAACGAGCCGTCACTCTGAAGTAGGGTTCGATGACCGCGTCGCTGAACGACGCGGTCACGAAGATTGCGGACCGGATCGGCGCAGTGGCAACGGCAGTGAAGCCTATCTCGTCGTGGTCCCGGCCGCTGGCTGTACGTCGTCAACCTTTTGGCGCTTCGGAAACACCCAGCCGGGACGGACGAAGTGGCAGGTGTATCCGCCCGGGCGCTTCTCCAGATAATCCTGGTGATCGGGCTCGGCCTCCCAGAACTCGCCGACCGGCTGGACCTCGGTCACCACTTTGCCATCCCACAGCCCCGAGGCATCCACATCGGCGATCGTATCCTCGGTGACGCGCTTCTGCTCCTCGTCGACATAATAGATGCCCGACCGGTAGGAGAGCCCACGATCATTGCCCTGGCGGTTCAGCGTCGTCGGATCGTGGATCTGGAAGAAGAATTCCAGGATGTTCCGGTAGCTCGTCACTGTCGGGTCGAAGACAATCTCGATCCCCTCGGCATGCGTGCCGTGATTACGATACGTGGCGTTCGGAATATCGCCGCCCGTGTAACCCACACGGGTCGAGATGATGCCGGGCCGCTTGCGGATCAGATCCTGCATGCCCCAGAAACATCCTCCTGCGAGAACAGCGCGCTGATGCATGTTAAGCCTCCTCTACTTGATCGAGATATTCACCGTATCCCTCGGACTCCATCTCGTCGCGCGGGATGAAGTGAAGGGACGCTGAGTTGATGCAGTACCGCAGACCGCCGCGGTCGGAAGGACCATCGGGGAACACATCGCCGAGATGACTGTCTGCGTGTACTGACCTGACCTCCGTCCGGACCATGCCGTGTGCGCTGTCCCGCACCTCGTTCACGTTTGCCGAAACGATCGGCTTGGTGAAGCTGGGCCAGCCAGTACCCGAATCGAACTTGTCCGTCGAGCGAACAGTGGCTCTCCCGACACTATGTCGACGTAGATGCCAGGCTCCTTGTTGTCGTTGTACTCGCCCGTGAAGGGCCTTTCGGTGCCCGCCTCCTGGGTAATTCGGTGTTGCTCGGGAGTCAGGTGGTCGATTGCTGTCTGTGACTTTTCAAACTTCATTACAGTCTCCAATACTTATCTAGAGGGCCAGGCACGCTACCGCTAATTTTTTATGTCTCCTGATTTGCTCCTACAATGGTAGTGGGATGGCAAACGAGGTTTTACTAAGTGTTGGAAAATTAGAGATTTAAATTTCGCGTCTATTAGTTCTAGCGCAACTGAGTGGTTAAGCAAGTACGTAATCAGTAAATATTAAAAAAATAACACAAAAGCACGATTATATAATACAGTGTCAGTGTTTTATGATAATCAACAACGCCTGTCAAGGCAATCGCATGAAGCTCACCTGAGACCTAATAGTTCAGCCCGATAATCATCAGAGGTTGCAGCAATCAGCCTTCGTGCCTTGATGCCACCCTTGCGCTTGACCGGATCCAACCGGATCAAATTCAATGTAAGTTGCTTGAGAACGGCCATGTTGTGGGCAGCATGCCCGGTTCGGATCCGCATCTGATCGTCACCAAAAATGACATCCATGCACCAGTGGACGCGGTTCTCCACGCCCCAGTGCGCCCTGATGGCATGTGCGATGCGCTCTGCATCCGGAGCAAGACTGCTGATGTAGTAACGGCGCTCCAGGCTGGTCTGGTTGCCCACAGTCCGCTCGGACTCCAGCATCACGAAAGTGCGCAGTCCTGGCCAGCGTTCTGGCTGTGGCAGGCACTGGAGTTGGTCGAAAACATGGCAGCGACGAACCTCCAGCCGGCCATGGTCCTTCTCGACATGCTCGAAGTGCGCATGGGGTACCCGGGCAGGATCGCCGTCCAAAAAGGTGTCAGCGAAGTCATCGATCGCTTCGGCCAGCTTCGGCTGGTTTCCCTTGATGGCCAGCAGATAGTGCGCCCCGCGATCGAGAATGGCCTGTGCAATGTCCGGCTGGGTACCCATGGCATTGATCGTCACGGTGCAGCCCTCAAGCGCCAGTGTGGCCAGCAGCTCAGGAATGGCGGTCTTCTCGTTGGACTTCTGGGAGGTCGCCCTCTGCCCGAGAATCAGCCCTGAATCAGCCGCAAAAGCGCTGACCAGGTGCAACGGGGCCGTGTTTTTCTTGCCGGAGCGGCGACTGGTCTTGCCGTCTAGGGCAACCACTTGCGGAGAAAGGGCCGGTAGGATCGCCGCAACCCAACAGCGGAAGGCCTGCTCGAACTCCTCTGGATCGATCAGGCTGAATAGCCGTCCAAAGGTGTCGTGTGAGGGAATGCCGTGGGGTAGTTTCAGAATACGGCGGAACCAGTCCAGCCGCTGCTCAGCCCAGAGTTCGATTTCGATGAAGGTGTCAGCGCCGGCAAGCACGCCGCAGATAGCCACGACCAGTGTTTCGACCAGGTCGTGACGAATCTTGCCCTGCTGACGGGGATCATTGATGGCGACTAGAACATCGGAGATTGGTATGTGATGCGACATTGCAGGGCATCCTGAGTAGAGAGGCGTCTAGGATGCCCGCTGGGAAAGGACTCATTCAAATCGGCAGGCGTTCATGCGATTGCCCTGCAACGCCTGTTTAGATGCTGGTAGATGCGAATTTTTTCGGCGCTACAGTCAAAATTTTCTGATGGTTGCTTAGTGTGTTGGCGCTGATGGAAAATTGACCCACCCTGCCGATTGAAATTTGACCCAGGGCGGATTGCTGATTTTGTTACCAGCAACTGTGGATAAGTCTACCAGCGCAGCTGCTGTTGCCCCCACTCCTTCGCAGCCCAGTTCAGTTGTTTAAGACCTGCCACACGCAGCCATGTAGCAGGCCGTCGTCGCCATGAAATCAGAACGGCTCATCGTCCTCCGGTTCCTGGCCGCCCTTACGCTTTCGCTCCCGTGATTTGATCTTGGCCTGGGCCGCCAAGCTACTGTGTTGCAGGCGATAGGACTCGTTACCGGTTTCGACGATGTGGCAGTGGTGGGTCAGCCGATCCAGCAGGGCGGTGGTCATCTTGGCGTCGCCGAACACGCTCGACCATTCGGCGAAGCTCAGGTTGGTGGTGATCACCACGCTGGTGTGTTCGTACAGCTTGGATAGCAGGTGAAACAGCAACGCACCGCCGGCCTGGCTGAAGGGCAGATAACCCAGTTCGTCGAGGATGACCAGATCCATGCGCAGCAGAGCTTGGGCGATCCGCCCGGCTTTGCCGTCGTGCTTTTCGCGCTCCAGCAGATTGACCAGATCGACCGTGGAGTGGCGCACGCGCTTGCCGTGCCGGGTGATGCCGGACACGGCCAGCGCAGTGGCCAGGTGGGTTTTACCGGTGCCAGGCCCACCGATCAGCACCACGTTCTGCGCGGTGTCGGTAAAGGCCAGACTGGCCAGTTCGCTGATCAAACGAGCGTCTGCGCTGGAGGCGCTGAAGTCGAAGCCGGCCAGGTCGCGGTGCATCGGCAGCTTGGCCATGTTCATCTGGTGGCTCACCGAGCGCATGGCGCGATCTGTGTGCTCTTGTTCCAGCAGGTGTTCGAGCAGCCACTTGGACGAGGCTGTGTTCGACTCACCCTGCGCAGTCAACTCCGCCCAGGCCGTGGCCATGTCGTGCAGGCGCAGCTCCTTGAGTTCCGCCATCAAATCACGCAGACCGATCTCCTCGGTCTGGCCACGCAGGCGGTCGTAGCGCGCCGTGTTAGCGACGGGGGCTTCCTTGAGCGACAAGTGGGTTTCGACGCTGGGTGGTGGTTCGGTCGCGGCCAGGCGCGCCACGACATTGAGGATGTGTTCGGCGCTCAGGCTGCCGCTTTCCAGTACCAGCTCAACAGCCACCAGCACCGCATCGAGCCCGGCGACCGGTACGGCAGCCAGAACTTGCGCCATGATCCAGTCACCGCCGGCATGACGCCCCAGACCGTGCTTAAGCTGACGCAGCGGCGCCGGCAGATCAGCAAAGGGCGCGCCGTTGCGCAGCGCACCGGGCTTGCGTTCGATCAGCGGGAGGTAGTGCTGCCAGTCATAGCTGACCTGGTCGCGATCCAGCAAGCGGACATGGCTGGCGATCAGCGCGTCGTCAGCCACCACCTCGATTCGCGTCGGATACAAACGGCTGCTGACCCACTTACCCGCATACTCGCCCACCGGCACCGAGTAGCGGTTGCGCCCGACGCTGACCAGGCAGGTGCTGGAGACCCGCGCAGGCCGCTCGACGTAACCGTCAATGGCGCTGGCACAGGCATCAGTTCAGCGCGCTCCAGCTCCAGCACTTCGGCCACACTCAGCCCGCTGTATTGAGGGTGCGTCAGCTCATTCCAGAAGACGCGCGGCAGCGCTCGCCCAGCCAGGCATTGAGTTCCTCGAAGGAGTGAAACTGGCAGTCCTGGGCGTCTAGCCAAGAACGCCTGCGGCTGTCTTGCACGTTCTTTTCAACGATGCCCTTTTCCCCAACCAGCGGCGACGTTGCGGAGTCCCGAGATAGAACAGGTAATGCGCGCACATCACCGCAAAGCGCGCATTCACCGCCCGGCCTTTGCCCTTATTGACCTTGTCGACGGCGGTCTTCATGTTGTCGTAGATGCCCCGGCGCGGCACGCCGCCCAAGGAGCCGAACGAGCGTGTATGGGCGTCAAATAACATCTCATGGCCCTGGCTCGGATACGCCACAAGCCAGAACGCACAGGCTGGCACACGGCTTCAGATGTGCCACCTGCATACGCCGGTAAATGCCGCCGACCAGCAAGCCTTCCTCGCTCCAGTCAAACTGAAACGCCTCGCCAAGAGCAAAGGTCAGCGGCACAAAGGCCTGCGACGCCTTGCCCTGTCCCCCTCGCCAGGCACGGATAAACGCGGTGAGCTGGCTGTAGCCACCGTCATAACCTTCGGCTTTGATTTGCGCCAACAGCGCCTTGGCACTGCGCCGCTGTTGCTTGGGCCGCAGCGAATCGGCTTTTAGCGCCTGCTCCAGCGTGGCGTGAAAAGGGCTGAGTTTGTTGAAGATCGCGCGGCGTTGGTAGACCGGCGGCTTGGCCTCAGGTGCTCTGACCCACTTGCGAATCGTGTTGCGCGCCAACCCGGTGCGCTTGGCTATCTCATGCAGCGACAGCTTGTCGCGGAAATACATCCGGCGAATTTTGCCCATCATTTCCATACTGATCACCCTGTGTTCTCCTGCTCAAAAATTGAGCAGAAGCAGTTGAACACCTGGGTCAGTTTTCAGTCGGCAGAACAGCCTCTACTGGGTCAGTTTTCGGTCAGCGGCAACATTTGAGACAAAAAAAGCCCCGCGTTGCGGGGCCTTGGTG
>NZ_JBQIHU010000003.1:0-38002 GCF_052077595.1 Pseudomonas sp. SAR267
ACAGAACCGGATCTATGGCAGGCTCAGGCCAAAGGAAATGGCCACCGAGCGGACCGCGAACTTCGATTTCGTCACCAATCGCCGCGATGTCGTGAAAAAACGGCGAAACTTCGGCATCCGGCATGCGCTCGATAGCTATCTCGACGATCGGGGTCGAAACTGTCGATGACGCGATCGAGTAGCTGCGCATTGCACTGTAGCCGTCGGGCGCGGTCAGCCGGATATCGACGTGCTGACCTGCGGTGTGCGCGAACGGCTTGCTCAACCGAAGGAAGAAGCTCTTGATACTCGGTGTTTGCTGGATGATGTCGTCGATCACGCATGATTGCCACGAACGGACTTGCGCTTCGTTTTCAGTCATGGGTGTATCGTTGTTCGCGCCACGGATCGCCGTAGATGTGATAGCCGTGCAGCTCCCAAAAGCCGGCCTCGTCACGCGTCGTGAATTGCAGCGCATTCACCCATTTGGCGGATTTCCAGAAGTAAAGGTGCGGCACTAGAAGACGCGCCGGCCCCCCATGATCGCGGGAAAGTGGCTTGCCCGCATAACTGAGGGCGACCATCGCTTTCCCGGAAAGCAGATCCGTCAGAGGGACGTTTGTCGAATAATTATCGTAGCAGTGCGCCAAGACGAAATCGGTAGGCCGATCAAGCTCTGCATCTGCAAGGATGTCTTCAATGAGTACACCCTCCCAAACGGTATCCAGTTTGGACCAAGAGGTGACGCAGTGAATATCCTTTGTCACCTGGGGGGGATGCGGCGGAAATCTTGGACTACCTGGAGGTAGTTCATGTATTCATACGAAGACCGTATCCGAGCGGTCAAGCTCTACATCAAACTGGGCAAGCGAACCGGGGCAACTATTCGTCAGTTGGGCTACCCGACGAAGAACTCTTTGAAGAGCTGGCACGCAGAGTATGAGCGATGCCTCGACCTGCCGCGTTGCTACGAGAACTCGAAGTCGAAGTACTCACCGGCCCAAAGGGAAAAGGCTGTCGAGCACTATCTCGAATACGGTCGCAACATCGCCGCTACCATCAAGGCGTTGGGCTACCCCGCGCGGGATTCTTTGCGTGCCTGGATTTACGAAATGCACCCCGAGTTGCATACGCGTGTTGTCAGTCGATCAGACGGGTTAGCCCGGCCGCCAGCGGTGAAGCAGGCAGCGGTCATCGCGCTGTGCACGCGAAAAGAAAGTGCGAAAGCCCTGGCTCAAAAGCTGGGCGTGTGCAGGCCGACCTTGTACAACTGGAAAAACCAGCTACTCGGCCCAGAGGTATCCCCATCCATGAAGTGTCGACTTGAACCCTCATCGTCACCGGAACGAGAGGAGTTGCAGCGGCAACTCGAATCTCTCCAGCTCGATGTTCGCCGTTTGCAGCTTGAACATGACCTGTTGATGAGGGCGAATGAACTCATAAAAAAAGAGACGGGCATCAACCGGCAAGTCCTGACCAATCGGGAGAAGACATTGCTGGCTGATGCCCTTAGGCATAGGTACTCCTTGCTAGAGCTGCTTGACGCGTTGGGCTTGGCCCGAAGCTCCTATTTCTATCATCGAGCCCGAATGCAGGTCGCGGAAAAGTACACCGAAGTGCGTCGTGCCATGGCGGACATATTCGAGCGCAATCATCGTTGCTATGGCTACCGTCGGATGCGAGCTTCGTTGAGCAGGCAGCGTGTGCGCCTTTCAGAGAAGGTGGTGCAGCGCTTGATGAAGCAGGAGTGCCTAGTCGTCGCCAAGCCGAAACGGCGTCGATACGGTTCCTACCTCGGGGAGATCAGTCCGGCGCCGGAAAACCTCCTCAACCGCGACTTCACGGCCCTAGCTCCGAATGAGAAATGGCTGACCGACATCTCGGAGTTCCAGATCCCGGCAGGCAAGGTGTACCTGTCCCCCATGATCGACTGCTTCGATGGGAAGGTAATCAGTTGGTCGATCGGCACGCGTCCCGACGCCGAGCTTGTGAACACGATGCTGGATGCAGCTATCGAAACGGTGGCCAGTAACGATAAACGGCCTGTTGTTCACTCCGATCGTGGCGCTCACTACCGCTGGCCCGGCTGGTTATCGCGCATCGCTGATGCGAAGCTGATTCGTTCGATGTCGCGCAAAGGCTGCTCACCAGACAACGCGGCTTGTGAAGGTTTCTTCGGCCGACTGAAAACGGAACTGTTCTATCCTCGCAACTGGCAGTCAACGAGCATCGAGCAGTTCATTCAGGCCTTGGATTCATACATTCGCTGGTACAACGAAAAACGTATAAAGATTTCCCTCGGCGCGCTCAGTCCCATTGAGTATCGTGAAAGCCTGGGCTTAGCGGCATAACCAGTCCAAGTTTTTGTCCGCATCCCCACCCTGCCGATTGAAATTTGACCCAGGGCGGATTGCTGATTTTGTTACCAGCAACTGTGGATAAGTCTACCAGCGCAGCTGCTGTTGCCCCCACTCCTTCGCTAGCCCAGTTCAGTTGTTTAAGACCTGCCACACGCAGCCATGTAGCAGGCCGTCGTCGCCATGAAATCAGAACGGCTCATCGTCCTCCGGTTCCTGGCCGCCCTTACGCTTTCGCTCCCGTGATTTGATCTTGGCCTGGGCCGCCAAGCTACTGTGTTGCAGGCGATAGGACTCGTTACCGGTTTCGACGATGTGGCAGTGGTGGGTCAGCCGATCCAGCAGGGCGGTGGTCATCTTGGCGTCGCCGAACACGCTCGACCATTCGGCGAAGCTCAGGTTGGTGGTGATCACCACGCTGGTGTGTTCGTACAGCTTGGATAGCAGGTGAAACAGCAACGCACCGCCGGCCTGGCTGAAGGGCAGATAACCCAGCTCGTCGAGGATGACCAGATCCATGCGCAGCAGAGCTTGGGCGATCCGCCCGGCTTTGCCGTCGTGCTTTTCGCGCTCCAGCAGATTGACCAGATCGACCGTGGAGTAGAAGCGCACGCGCTTGCCGTGCCGGGTGATGCCGGACACGGCCAGCGCAGTGGCCAGGTGGGTTTTACCGGTGCCAGGCCCACCGATCAGCACCACGTTCTGCGCGGTGTCGGTAAAGGCCAGACTGGCCAGTTCGCTGATCAAACGAGCGTCTGCGCTGGAGGCGCTGAAGTCGAAGCCGGCCAGGTCGCGGTGCATCGGCAGCTTGGCCATGTTCATCTGGTGGCTCACCGAGCGCATGGCGCGATCTGTGTGCTCTTGTTCCAGCAGGTGTTCGAGCAGCCACTTGGACGAGGCTGTGTTCGACTCACCCTGCGCAGTCAACTCCGCCCAGGCCGTGGCCATGCCGTGCAGGCGCAGCTCCTTGAGTTCCGCCATCAAATCACGCATGACCGATCTCCTCGGTCTGGCCACGCAGGCGGTCGTAGCGCGCCGTGTTAGCGACGGGGGCTTCCTTGAGCGACAAGTGGGTTTCGACGCTGGGTGGTGGTTCGGTCGCGGCCAGGCGCGCCACGACATTGAGGATGTGTTCGGCGCTCAGGCTGCCGCTTTCCAGTACCAGCTCAACAGCCACCAGCACCGCATCGAGCCCGGCGACCGGTACGGCAGCCAGAACTTGCGCCATGATCCGGTCACCGCCGGCATGACGCCCCAGACCGTGCTTAAGCTGACGCAGCGGCGCCGGCAGATCAGCAAAGGGCGCGCCGTTGCGCAGCGCACCGGGCTTGCGTTCGATCAGCGGGAGGTAGTGCTGCCAGTCATAGCTGACCTGGTCGCGATCCAGCAAGCGGACATGGCTGGCGATCAGCGCGTCGTCAGCCACCACCTCGATTCGCGTCGGATACAAACGGCTGCTGACCCACTTACCCGCATACTCACACGGCACCGAGTAGCGGTTGCGCCCGACGCTGACCAGGCAGGTGCTGGAGACCCGCGCAGGCCGCTCGACGTAACCGTCGAATGGCGCTGGCACAGGCATCAGTTCAGCGCGCTCCAACTCCAGCACTTCGGCCACACTCAGCCCGCTGTATTGAGGGTGCGTCAGCTCGTTCCAAAGCGCGCGGCAGCGCTGGCCCAGCCAGGCATTGAGTTCCTCGAAGGAGTGAAACTGGCAGTCCTGGGCGTCTAGCCAGATACGCCTGCGGCTGTCTTGCACGTTCTTTTCAACGATGCCCTTTTCCCAACCAGCGGCGACGTTGCAGAAGTCCGGATCGAACAGGTAATGCGCGCACATCACCGCAAAGCGCGCATTCACCGCCCGGCCTTTGCCCTTATTGACCTTGTCGACGGCGGTCTTCATGTTGTCGTAGATGCCCCGGCGCGGCACGCCGCCCAAGGAGCCGAACGAGCGTGTATGGGCGTCAAATAACATCTCATGGCCCTGGCTCGGATACGCCACAAGCCAGAACGCACGGCTGGCACACAGCTTCAGATGTGCCACCTGCATACGCCGGTAAATGCCGCCGACCAGCAAGCCTTCCTCGCTCCAGTCAAACTGAAACGCCTCGCCAAGAGCAAAGGTCAGCGGCACAAAGGCCTGCGACGCCTTGCCCTGTCCCCCTCGCCAGGCACGGATAAACGCGGTGAGCTGGCTGTAGCCACCGTCATAACCTTCGGCTTTGATTTGCGCCAACAGCGCCTTGGCACTGCGCCGCTGTTGCTTGGGCCGCAGCGAATCGGCTTTTAGCGCCTGCTCCAGCGTGGCGTGAAAAGGGCTGAGTTTGTTGAAGATCGCGCGGCGTTGGTAGACCGGCGGCTTGGCCTCAGGTGCTCTGACCCACTTGCGAATCGTGTTGCGCGCCAACCCGGTGCGCTTGGCTATCTCATGCAGCGACAGCTTGTCGCGGAAATACATCCGGCGAATTTTGCCCATCATTTCCATACTGATCACCCTGTGTTCTCCTGCTCAAAAATTGAGCAGAAGCAGTTGAACACCTGGGTCAGTTTTCAGTCGGCAGAACAGCCTCTACTGGGTCAGTTTTCGGTCAGCGGCAACATAAAAGCCTTCTGGCTGATTGGTCACATGGGTGCGCGACAGGGCTCGGAAGATGCCATCAACACGCTCGGCCAAGAATTCAACACGGCGGGAGAGGAGGCTTTGAATCGTTGCACGCAGGTTGTCGAGATTGAACTCTGGCATATCCAGCTCAGGGTTCTCGCCACGTTTGTATTTGTGGTCGCGCCAGGCGTTCAGGGTTTTGTGCCATTGGCTACGGCGGGCCTGCGGCATGTGCTCCATAAGGTCGGTTTGATTGAGCGCACGCTGCCAATAGGCTGCGGTCAACTCGTTCAGCGCGCCCTCAAGCTGGAATATTTCGCCGAAGGCGCTGGTATGGCGAATGCTTGCGCTACGACCGTACTGGTCATTGCCATTACCATCGAAGAAATAACCCAGCACACCAGAAACCTTTTCCTGGGTGATGATCCCATGTACCTCAATGACACGGGCTTTCTCGCGCTCGTAATCGCCGGCTAGCAACGTCAGCGCGTCAAACTGAACGGGGGCAAAAAATTGGTCGATGACATCGCCATGAATGACTGCACTGGAATGACGGTCGTTCTCGAAAAGCTGCATAAGTGAAAACCTCCTTGGTTTCCACCAACTTCTCATTGTCCCGAAGAATCCCAAGCTGTCAGTCGATCACGACTTCTCTCGCTGAATCCCAGTCGCTGGGGGCAGCATCTCCAGTGGCAAAGGCAAATCTCATACCCACGGTCGGCCTGCCTTTCTTCATGAGGTATGCCGCAGCGCCTGCGCACATCGACTCGTGCCCCGAGGGTTCATAGTTCCCCTCATCGTCCCAGTTGCCACCCCGTTTTGAATGCACGGTCTTGTGACACTGGAAAGTCGAGTGATCATCCTCGATCAGGGTAGAAATAATCCCCTCCAAGCGCCCGCGGCTTAGCGGAATGGCTCCCTCCTTCAGGAACGGGCAATTCGCACATGGTTTTTTCAGTCGGTAGTGCTGCTTGATCGGATTCACTGAACCGTTTCCTTAGCGCGAAACATCAATGGCGAAAACCTCGACTGGATCTGCCCCAAAGTGCGGATGAACGATCGTCGTCAAGCGATAGCCCTTCCAGGGCAACACAAGTCTTCGTGCGTCATCTCCGCGCTTCGGATAGCCACGTGTCAGCTCTATCTGGTCGAAGCTCTGCCCCTCCAAACGCCGACGCCAATAGGGTGTGGCAGCCCGAAATTCTTCCGGCTTGACGCCAGCCTTGATCGCGTCGAAATACTCGCCTTTGAGTGGCAGCGTCAGGGTTCGCATGGAGCGGGTTCCTTTCAGTTCGTTACGGTCACGGGGTCAGGCGCTGGGTAGGTCACGTTAGTAACCGGCGCAGCGCTGTCGCGCAGTTTCCGCACCGGGCGGCCGTGCGCGGCGTCGGCATAACCCAGGCGGGCGATACGCTGCGCGCGGTAGACCAGGCCGAGCGGGTTGGGCCAGGGCCTGCCGGCTTCGTAGCGCTTGCGGCCGGCCATATAGGGCACGTCAATATGCAGCGAATCGAGGCCCGCCGACTCAGCGCACAGGCGGGCAATGTAGCGGTCTAGCAGGTCGGCACGCATGGGGCGAGTTCCCTCAGTAGCGGGCTGGATTGCCTTTGTACTGCCAGCGCTCGATCAGCGCCGCAGTCCATTCAGGCCCCAGGCGGGCCAGTGCTTCGGCGATAGTGTCATTGCTCTGGTTCAGCAGCTCGGCGCTGTTCGCGGCCAGTGCGACATAGAGGTATTCGCCACGACTCAGGGCACCAACACAGTCAAGGTCGCCCTTGGCCACGCGCAGCGCCAATGCGTCGAGGTAATCCAGTTGATCGGCCATTTGGTCATTCTCCTTCTGTGGTTGGGTGTCGCTATCGGTTGGGTTTGGGGTGTCTATTCAGAGCGTTCGCGTTCAATCCAAAGCTGATCCTGACTGAACACGATGTAACTGTCCCGAGCCTCGGGCACTACCTTTCTAAACTGCGCATCTGTCATGTCGTCGAGCCGACTGAGGTCGCCACTAGCGCTTAGCCGCTCAATCACCTCAGTGGTGAGCCCTTCGTAGCGATTGAGATAGACGATTGCATCCATCCCCGCACGTTTGGCGCTCGCGATAATGGATTTCCAGTTACCGCCGCGATCTTTGCTTCGGCGAATATTCTTCGCCTTCAGATAGGCTCGGATGACACGGGAACCCTTGCCTGCACGCATAGAGGCCTGTGCTGAGGTACCAAAATGAAGCCCACCGTCGACCGTTTTGCACGGATCAAGGGTGTCGAACTCCTCATTGGTTCGATGTTCCAGCAGCAAAGGAGAACCCGAGGAGTCAACCACCACGGAAGGGCTGAGCCATTTTTTGAAGTCATCCTCAGCCGAATCTAGCCCGCTGCGCATAGGTTTTCCTGTTGGAGAGCTACTAAGATGTATGGATTATCCCACTTGCCAGGCACAACCCAAGCACCTGGCCTGAAGCAGGATTGAACGCACTGGCTGCCCGGACAAGCGAAGAGTGAAAATGGGAAAAGATAAAATTCACTGGAGAATCAGCGCGGAGGATGTCCTGGCCGTTCTGGAGTATTACAACGCCGCTAGCCTGAAAGCCCAACAAACGGCGCTTTCTGGCACGGCGACCCAGCTTGAGAAATTGTTGGGAGGCCCACTGCATAAACTCCTCGAGCCGGAAGAGGCTGACGCGATCCGAAAGGCCGGAGAGATCGTCCGCTCGCTCAATATTCGAGTTGAGCACGCCAAAGAGATCAAACGCCGGGAGGAGAAGCAGAGGGAGGCCCGGATTAAGGCTCGCAAGGCCCTGATTGACGCCGAGGTTAGAGCTGCATTCCCGAGGCCACAGGCAACGGCGGAGGACGCAATACGGATTACAACGCTGGCGATGGCGCTTCACCACGAGAAATTCATCCTGGATTTCTATGATGTCCCAACAATGATAAGTCAGTACCAGGAGCGACTACAGCGAGCGCTCAAGGAAAAGGCACTGGGTGGCTACGTCGATTACGCTCATACAGACATCGTGCGCGGATTATCTGAAACCCTCGACTATCGGCAGAGTGGGAGTCCAAAGGCGGACATTGCGGCCGCACTTAGCTTGTGTGAAAGCTGGAAGCCAAAACACCGGACGGCGCAGGAGTTCCTGGAGTTTGTCCATCGTCAAATAGCGATTGAGCACTCGGCCAACGTAGAGAGATTGCCCGTCAAGAAGAAGCCGGCCGGCAGGTAGCCACAGCAAACCTTCTCACAGCAATTCAGGCTGAGCCTGAAGGCGGGTCATGATTCGGTTGTTCAAGGCCTGCCGGTCTTCGGCCATCCTGGCCTCTCTGGCGGCACCTACGCCGTTGAACTGGTTAACGACATAGATCAGGTACAGCGGGTCGCTCGGGCCTACCCAGGCGTTCCAGGCTGCACGGCATTTGGCTCGGGTCTCTGCATTCAAGGCGAAATACGCAGCTCGTGCTTTACGCCACACGGCGGCATGGTTCTGACGCATACGGTCGGTGACCTTGCCCTCGTAAAGGTCACGCAGACGCTTTTCTTCTTCCCAGCTGTGCTGGATCTCGCGAATCTGATCGCCGAAAAGTGGCAGTGATTCAGCTTCCCGCGCCTGTTTGCGCTCAAAGGCCTTCTTCATTCGCTCTGTGACAGTGCGTTTTTCCTGACGAAGCAGGTACTTCTTGAATCTCATGACCGACACTCCAGCGCCCGGCGGGTAAGAGCGGCCAGCAGCAATCCCAGAGCACACCAGGTGGCCAACATGAGTAAGCCGAGGAGGGCGATGCCAGCGGTGCCAAAAAGCCCGCCCAAAAGCAGCAGGAAGGCCTGAGGCGCGGCTGCGAACACCCCAGACCAGATCAGCGTGGCATTGGCCACCCCGGCTAGGAACATGAGCCATGCAAGGTATTCCGGCAAATAGCTCGACTTGAAAGTAGGGGACTGCATGAGGCAACTCCTTGTTGTCATTGGGGGATGCCCTCAGGCTATTTCCATTCCGCAATATCCCAAGCCAACAAAAAGCCCGGCGAACCGGGCTGAGATTGCGATATGTGCTTGTCCTCAAAATGCAAGTTCTTGCTGTCGGTCTGCGTAGCCGCACCAACGGGCGAAACAGTCGGGATTTCCCACCTCCATCTCTATGTTTCCGGCATAGCCGTGGGCGCGCGCGTCACGGATCAGCTCTGCGATAACTTCGGGGCTGTCTCCCATCTCGAAGCAGGTATCAAAAGTACGCTCGCCCAGTCCTTCAAACCCACGATCCCACAACTGGTAGCTGGTGATCTCATGCACGAGATTGTGGCGGTAGGCCAGCTGAACAAAGCGCACACGTGCTTTGAAGCCCGAAGCGGTTGAAAGGCCTACCTTCTCGCGTAGACCAAACAGTTCGTTGATGGTGGCGGTGGCGTAAGACATAAGGCGATCCGAGTTGTCGAGGAGATGCCAACAGGCTACGGCAGGAGCCGGGAATCCCAACCAGACTCAACGAGTCACGGAAGGGCCGACGCCAAACGGCGGCATGATCAGGATTCCGTAGACAGAAGGGGGCAGGGGATCAATTAGCACCTTGATGCCGGTGTATTGGGATGAAGGCCTCCCATCCAGAGGAAAAACGCTGTGGGGAATTTCAGGATCGGTGCCGAGCCACATCCGGGCGCGGTAGTCGATCCGGAAAAGCCCAACCTCGATCCAGCAGTGGGGAGAAACGGACCGACCAGTAACGTGCAGTTGGCCAAGCATGTCTTGGTAGGGTTTTGCGGTCACTTGAAGGGTTGCGTCACCAATACGCCTTTGCGTGCTCGGGTGCATCAAGAAACGCCTGAAAATCTGCCAGTTCCTTCGCTGCCATAGCCTCAGCATTGGGCGGCTCGATGACACTCCAGACCGAACGTCCTTCTTGTTGCTGAAGGTAATACCGATGGCGAGTGCAGCCCTGCTGAATCACTGTGCCTGGGAGTGCCATATCATTGAGATTTTCCACACCTTCGCAGATATCGACGCAAAAGGTATTTCGGCGAAAACTCATCGTCCCGCCCTGCCAAGGGCCGTCGATCAGTGGATGGTGGGTATCAGATGCTTTGGCGGCCATATTCCTTTCCTTCACTTTCGCGGGCGCGAAAATCGCGCCTCGCTCAGCTGCCTCGGCCCAGTTCGATTAGGGCTGGGCTTGGGGGGTACCTGGTGCGGTTTTCCTTACCAGCCGGCGTAGTTCGTGACCAGGTGACCCCAGTCGGACAGAGCCGAATGCTCGCGAAGAATTTTCAGTGCCTCGGCCGCGTGGATCTTTGTGGGGCAGCCGCCAGTCAGGAACATCTTGTCCTTCCCTTGGCGGTACAGGTGCATGATTGTCAGCGTCATCACTTGCTGGAGAGGAGTCATGGAGCGATAGGACTTGCGCATGGCCTTGAGTGCATCCGGGATCGCACTCCAGTCACCGGCCCAGTCATAGCCACGGGGACGCATGCTGTAGTGATCCCCATTGCTTGGGTATTTTTGATCGTGCCGCTCAAAACACCCTTGGAGCTGATACTTGTCGACGATGCCCCAAACAGCATGACCGAAGATGCGTGCTCGAGCATCGGAACCATCGAAGGATGGCAGTTGCGCACCGCATACGATGGCTAGTGCCGCATACTCTGCGTAATCCATGCTCGGGATCTTGTCGACCAGATCAACTAGGGCGTAGCTTGGAAACCGACCAGCAGCAAACGTAGGGTTCACAGCTGCGTATGCGGCCAGAGCTGCCGGCTGCTGGGAATGGTGAATGTAGGCTTCACTGGCCGTTTGCACGTCAGTCAATGACCACACGCCTTCAGCGACTTGGTGCACGCCAAAATCGGTCAACAGTTCCTTCGCATTTGCGACATAGTGTGCTGCTGTAACCATGACTCATCCTCTGGATTAGGCTCTTCTACTGGCTCAGCCCCGGCGAAGTCGGGGCTTGGGGGGCTGGGCGTTTTCCGTCAAGCGGCCGCTTGATCGGCCTGAGACATGATCGCCTTGGCAGCATGGTTAATCATGTAAAGCTGCGCGTAGAGGCTGTCGCACGTCTCGGTGACACAGTGCTCGTACCACTCTTCGCCTAAGCACAGCACTTCGGCATTGTCGCGCATGAACTGGTGTGCCTCTTCGGTGAAACCGATGTTCTCAGCGAGGTCAAAGAGGTCGTCCCAGTGCATCCAGCGATCATCGCCATTCTCCAGATCGCGGCGATTGGTCACGGTCAGGGCGCGGAACTCCCCCCAATGCTCACCCCGAACCAGGTCCGCATCCTGCGCCCAGGCTGGCAGGGCGTCCCAAATTTCCTCGGAGCAGTTGTCGTGCAGTTCCCGGCAGATGCTCGACACCAGCACCTGGCGGAACAGGGTTGTGCTGAATACCTGCTTTTTGTGGGACTCGTTGAGCTTGGTGTGCAGGTAGTAGGTGACGTCATCGCCCGCAAGGAACGATATGCCATAGCCCAGGCCGACACTGAACGTCAGGTCGCCGATATCGCCGACAACAGCGATTCCGAACCGGGTCATCATGATGTCGAAGGCATAGGCGGTGGTGCTCTCGGCCTTGCAACGCCAGACCTCAACGTCGGGCTGCTTCACCAGGCAGGTGTACTGGTGATTTTTGAGCTTTTCGGCGGCACGGGCCTTGCGCTCGGCCTCTGTCTGCCGGCGTTCTTCGATGTAAGCCGCTCGCGTTGTTTCAACATTCATGATCCGTTCCTTGACTGCATGTGGGTGACAAAAGATTCAGCTATGAGCGTACTGCGGCTAGCCGAAAACCCAATGGCTGGTTGAGCGACAGTGCGTTGCTCAAAGAAAAGCCCGCCGAGGGTAAGCCTGGCGGGCTCCGGTAATAAAACGAGCAGCTTCAGCGACACCACAGACGAGACAGGAGGGGGGGAGGAGTGCCTTGGGAGCGTAGCTTCTACCATGAAGCTGCCCAGGGCCTAATTTACCATGACTCGCTGCGGTCTTCTGCTCTCTCAGGAGAACAGCGATTTGATTGCCGAGAGAAGGCTTCGCTTTGGCGCTTCTGGTTTCACTGGAGTGCTTGCCGCGCGGTAGGCTGCCATCAGGTGAACATCGTTGGCCAACATCCGGTAGACGCACTGGTTTGCGTCTGGAGTCGGCTTATGCAGCTGGTACCCATGATGTTTGCTGATATACAAAGCAACCGCGGCACTGCGGGATCGGCCGGCCTGGCAATTGACAGCGATATTTTCCCCTCGATCTGCAATTTCCCGGATGCGCTCCCGCAGCACGTCAGCCTTGCTGCTGAGCAGGTAATCGACGTAATTCCGCTCAAAATCTGGCCCGTATATCTCAATGACTTCTTCGTCAAAGCCAGCATCAATGAAGTGGTGGTAGCTCACGCTCTTCCAGCGTGCTTCGTCGATGCAGGCCTGATCTTCAAGGCCATCAGATATCGATATCAGATGGCAGTCAGGGCCTGGCGAGTATGCTTCAGCCTCGCTGCGCGATAAGAAGGTGCAACTGGGTATGGTTCGGTGCATTTTTCTCTCCGTTGCCTCCGGCATGTCTACTGGGTTACCGAGGCCCTGAATTTCGATACATCGCTGCGCTGGGCTTCCACTACGTTCTGTAGTTTGCCGACATGAAACGCGGCAATGACCGGGCTCTGAAGAAAAGCAACACCGGGAATGGTGTTTGGCAGCAGCGCCGTAACCTTGGTATGCAAATGTGCCCGGATCGGCTCATACCATGGCGCGTAACCACCCTCTCTCTTTTGGCTCGGATTGCGGTAGATGGACTGGCCGTCGCCCTCTGGCAGCTTGAGCATTTTCCGACACTCCAGTGACTCGTAGCTGAAACAGCCGATTTTCATATCACCGTCCAAGATGCCTTGACGCAGAGCACTTACCTCGGACGTTGCGAAGATGAAGGACATGCCTAGCACGACCAGGAAGAAGCCGGCCACGCGCAGGCTTAGCAGTTGTCCTAGCCCATACAGCGCAAGTAGTCCCCCCATTACGGAGCCATGCCAGTAAAGACCAACTCGAGGGCTGAGGAACGATGCGTTCCGCATATCTTCGTTGGTGATTGGCACCTGGAAGGTCAACCAGGCGGATGCGAGGACGCAGATCGCCAGCCACGCGAAGATCAGCAAGCCAGCCGTCGCGATGACAATGCTCATGAGCTTTTCAGCCTGAGTTAGCAGGGCCTGCTTGGGCATATCGGAAGAGGGTATTTCTGTGGACATTGGTAGATCCCTTTTTCAATGACAAAGCCCGCGAGCTGATCAGGCTTGCGAGCTTCTAGTGTGGGAGGATGGATTACTTCTTGGCGTCGATGAACGGCAGGGTTCCGCCTGGAAGTACAGTGGTAGGCAGTACGCCGTTCCAGCGCTCGGCTTTGGTAAGCTCGACCAGACCGGGGTTGCTGCCCAGGGCGCGGGCGCGGGCGTCGATGGCTTTTGCTTCCGCTTCACCGCGCAGCTGGATGCTTTCCGCTTCGGCACGTGCGGCGGCCAGTGCCGAATCCGCGGTAGCCTGGGCCTGGGTGACGACAATCCGCGCCTGGATCTGCTCAGTGGCCAGTTGCTGCTCACGAGTCTTCACGGCAACCTCAGCGCGCATGCGTTCTTCGATCGACTTCTCGTAGGCGTCACTGAAGTCGATGTTCTCGACTTGCACACTGTCGATCACCACCGGCCCACTGATTGCGCCCTTGATTGCGGCGGCGATATCGGCAACCAGCTTGCCGCGTTGCTGTACCGCGTTGACGGCGGTGTACTGACCGAAGACGTTTTCTACCTGTGTCGGGACATGGCGGCTGATCGCCCTTGTCAGCAGGCCTTCCAGATCGGCGTAGCCCTTGTAGACATCCGCGACCTCGCCTGCCGGCACGTGCCAGCTGACCGAGACCGACAGCGTTGCAGCCTGCTGGTCACGGCTGTACGCCTGCAAGCCGTCCCACTTGGTGGCGTTGTTCTGTATCGAGATCGCTTTGGCGCTGTCGATGAAGGGGATTTTCCAATGCAGCCCAGGATCTGCCACCTCCATAAAGGCACCGTTGCGCAGGACGACTGCGCGCTCTTTCTCGTCGACGGTATAAAACGAACCCAGCAGCAGACCCACACCAATAACGGCCACAACGGCAATCGAGCCGAGAGCCAGGGGAGATCTGGAAGAGGATGAGAAATTGTTGAATTGCATACTGATGATCCTTGGTGGTTGGTCGGCGGATAGTTTGTTAGGTATTGGCTGAAGGATGTCCCGATTTCAGGCGGTTTTATCGCCTGAAAGCGGGCTATGCTGTTTGCGGTTGTGCGGTGTTTTTCTCCTCGGTTTCGGTCGAGTTGCATTGGCCACGCTATAGGCATGGCTGAAAAACCCAAGTCACCTCGATACGGCCGTCTACCTGGCTGATTGAGTCGTAGGGGCTGACAGCGCGAAAAAAAAGGCGACACAAATGGTCGCCTGAGTTCTATGGGCCTCCGTTTAGAGGCTCTTCAACACACCCCAGTGAACTGGACGGCGATCCGCCTTTTCCAGTGCCTCCGCTGCTACCGAGGCTTGCTCGTGCGAACTCCACACGCTGTCGGAGCAACGCTCAACTCCGTGCTCTTGGTCTCGGAAAATCAGGTCAAAGGTCGGAGCCTCATACTGGTCAGAGATATCCCGCACTACAAAGCGCTCGTGCTCGAGGTGATGTGTCTGTAGTGGTCTACTAACCCCGGACACCTTTTTAGGCGAGAATGCTCGCCATACAGAGGTGTTCGATGAGCAGACAACGACGTACTTTCACCCCGACTTTCAAGCGTGAGGCTGCCAGCCTGGTGCTCGACCAGGGCTACAGTTGTCCCGAGGCCGCCAGATCTCTCGATGTAGGTGAGAGCTTATTGCGCCGCTGGGTTACCCAGTTGCAGCTGGAGCGCGGGGGCGTTACGCCCACTGCCAAGGCGCTCACGCCGGAGCAGCAGACCATTCAGGAGCTTCAGGCCCGTATCAACCGGCTGGAGCTTGAGAAGAAAATATTAAAGGAGGCCACTGCGCTCTTGATGGCCGAGGAACACGGGCGCAGACGTTGAAGTCGATTCGGCAGTTGGCAAAGCACTACCCTGTTCAACTGTTGTGTTCAGTCTTCGAGCTACCCCGGTCTTGTTATTACGCCCACTTGGCCCGGCGGCGTCATATCGATGTCCGCCGAGTGAACCTACGCAGTCGTGTCAACGAGCTGTTCAACCAAAGTCGTGGCTCAGCGGGCAGTCGCAGTCTGGTTGCCATGCTGCGGGATGAAGGCGTTAACGTCGGGCGTTTCAGAGTCAGAAGATTGATGAAGGAACAAGGACTGATCAGCAAACAGCCCGGCTCTCATGCGTACAAGAAGGCCACGGTCGAGCGCCCCGACATTCCCAATGTGCTTGATCGCAAGTTCACCGTGGCTGCGCCAAACAAGGTCTGGTGTGGCGACATCACGTATATCTGGGCAGAGGGTCGATGGAGCTATCTGGCGGTGGTCTTGGACTTGTGCAGCCGCAGAGTGGTGGGTTGGGCGATGTCCGCCAAGCCTGATGCGGAACTGGTCGTCAAAGCGCTCGACAGGGCTTACGAGATGCGTGGCAGACCACAAGGCGTGCTGTTTCACAGCGACCAGGGCAGCCAATATGGCAGCCGTAGCTTCCGCCAGCGGCTCTGGCGCTATCGGATGACCCAGAGCATGAGCCGAAGGGGAAATTGTTACGACAATTCGCCCATGGAGCGGCTGTTTCGTAGCCTGAAAACGGAGTGGGTGCCGACAGTGGGTTACATGACGACAGCGTTGGCCGAGCAGGACATCGGCCGTTACCTCATGCAGCGGTACAACTGGATAAGGCCGCATCAGCACAACGGCTTCGTACCGCCGGCGGTGGCGGAAGAAAAACTCAATTCTGTGTCCGGGAATTGTTGACCACTACAAACAGTATTGGCCAATACTCAAGGCCAGGTTGATGGCCGGTGAATACCATCCTCAAGCAGTGCGAGCGGTTGAAATTCCCAAACCGCAGGGCGGCACACGGCAACTGGGAATCCCCAGCGTCGTAGATCGCCTGATCCAGCAAGCCCTGCAGCAACAGCTTACGCCAATCTTCGATCCACTGTTTTCGGACTACAGCTACGGCTTTCGTCCGGGCAGAAGCGCTCACCAAGCCGTCGGGATGGCCCGCGCTCATGTGGCGTCGGGGTATCGCTGGTGCGTGGAACTCGACCTTGAGAAGTTCTTTGATCGGGTCAACCACGACATCCTGATGGCCTGCATCGAGCGCCGTATTGAAGACAAGGGCGCGCTCAGGCTGATCCGTCGCTACCTCGAAGCCGGTGTCATGTCGGGCGGTATCGTCAGCCAGCGGCAGGAAGGGACGCCGCAAGGCGGCCCGCTCTCGCCGTTGTTGTCGAATATCCTGCTCGACGAACTCGATCGCGAGCTGGAGCGTCGGGGCCATCGCTTCGTGCGCTACGCCGATGATGCGAACATTTATGTCCGCACTCCTCGGTCTGGTGAGCGGGTGCTGGCCAGCGTCGAGCGCTTTCTGTGCCAACGTTTGAAATTGACGGTGAACCGGAAGAAGAGCCAAGTGGCAGAGGCTTGGAAGTGTGACTATTTGGGCTACGGGATGAGCATGCACCAGCAACCAAGGCTGCGCGTGGCAACGATGAGCCTGGGGCGCTTACGCGACCGACTCAGAATATTGCTGCGCAGTGTAAGGGCCCGCAAAGTGGCGACTGTCATCGAGCGAATCAACCCTGTCCTGCGAGGCTGGGCTGGCTATTTCAAGCTCAGCCAGAGCAAACGCCCACTTGAGAAAATGGACGGCTGGGTCAGGCACAAACTTCGCTGCGTCATCTGGCGCCAATGGAAACGGCCCTCAACGAGGGCGCGCAACCTGATGCGCCTGGGCTTGAGCGAGGAACGTGCCTATAAATCGGCCTTCAATGGCCGAGGCCCGTGGTGGAATTCGGGGGCATCTCACGTGAATCAGGCGCTACCGAAGAAACTATGGGCTAGACTCGGACTGGTCTCGATACTGGATACAATTAACCGGCTTAGCCGCATAACCTGAACCGCCGTGTACGGAACCGTACGCACGGTGGTGTGAGAGGACGGCGGCTGTGAAGCCGCCTCCTACTCGATTTCGCCATCTTGTTAAAGGGCATCGGTTTGGTATCATCGCAGGCATAGAGCGGACCTCAGGTCGAGCTCTCAAGAACCCCTCCAGCACAGAGCCCTCTGTGCTTAGAACTTAGCGCCATGCATGAGCATGTCCGCCAAGGCCTGAAACGTGTATGCGTTCAGGCAGTGTTCTCATCATGTATGTGATGAGTCACAAAAAGCAGAGCCACGCTTTCAAACCGGCTTAAAAATAGCACTCAAATTATCGACATCCAGGCAACTGGATATTGGTTTTTCTGCGTGCATAAAAAACCCGCAGCGGGGAGATTACTTCCCGCCAGGGTGGTTCTCCGTCTGCATCTTTTGCTAACGGAGAACACCATGAAAACTCTCATCGTCCTTACCGCTCTTGTTGTTGGTGGCATTCAACTTGGCTTCAAGGCGTTCGATGCAGGCATTGAAACTGCTCAGCAGTCTCACACCGCAGAAATGATCAAGGCACGTCACGCGCTTTGATTCAATAAGGCTCTTGGCAAAAAGCTTTCGGTTTTACTGGAAGTCTTTGCTTCGTAAGAGGTCGTCCCGATGTTTCATGTAAACGCAATTGACGCTGTTCGCAGCGCATCATCGTTGGCAGAAAAATCGAACTTTGCCTATGCGATTTATTCGCAGGCAAATGGCTTTATTGTTGTTCTTCTAACCCAGCCGAACGGCTCGGAGTTGGAAATAATTAAACCCTGACGGGGAATCCCGTTGGGACTCCTCGTCTTTTTGAGGAGTAAAAAAGATGTACAAGAAAATACTATTCGACTGGATTAAGGCTTCACTTATGGGCGTTGGCTGTAGCTTGTTGGCAGCCGCTTTTGTTTCCATCGTTACACCAGGGACGCATCCGCTTGTCGTATCGTTCTGTCTGGTGCTTGGCGTGGTAATGATGATCGCCGATTTGGTGGTATCCTTGATTACAGCGATGAGCAATCCGAAAGGAGAATGAAATGGACTCGATGCAGATGCTTGTTTACGCAATCGTAGGCGTTGTCGGTGCTTTGGCCCTAACCGGCGTGATCGGTTATGTGGTCGCTGACCGTCTCGACAAGAAGCACGGCACGAACATCAAGGCCCACTGAGCCTTCCCTCAGGGGTTGGCCCAGTGAACGGATTCAAGTCTAGCTTCGGCTAGACCGCTGCGTGGTCACCCTCCGTGGGTGATCCACCAGAGCCCTTCCGTGTGAAGGGCTCTGGGGATCACCCACACCTGGAGAGTTGAACATGACCGCAGCAAACGCACTATTCTGCCAAGAACTCAAAGAACTGATGGTCGAATCTGGACGGGTGTTCAAAGTCCCCGAGCAGATCGCCAGAACTGTTTCGTCCTCCGATCCGGATACCCGGTTCGTTAAATCATGGGCGGTGATTCATCGCTTGATCCCGAGTGATGGCCAGGTCTTAGTAGTGCCTGAGGCATGATCAAAAACACAGCGAGCCCCGGCCGGTGACCCCACCAGCCGGGGCTTTGCTTTTTCAGGCGATTTTGTTGCCTGAAACCGCGCCATCATTTCTCACCCTTCCCATAGCATCGAAGCATCCCCATTTTTGGACATGCGATCGATGCGACAACCACTCAAAATAACGCTGAGACGGCTGGTCAACGTGACCGTGATCGGCCTGTATCTCAACAGCATGACCTTCAACGCCTGGGCCGACGCTGTGACCGCTGGGTCTTCGGCCGGGCAATCTGTAGGCCAGCAGGTACTTCAGGTGTTCGATGGCGGGGACGCCTCGGTCACGCTTCAGGACCTGTTCCCTGAAACTGGAGACACTGCCTCGCTCGAGAACGTCTACGGCGACGATGTGAAGACGATCGATCTCGGGTTGCGAGCAAACACCCGTCTTCAGGCGGAATCGTCCTCGGAGGGAGAGGCATACCGAACCCTGATCGACAGCGGCAACCGCATGTCCGTAGACCTCTCCAACGACCCTATGCTCAATCAGGCTGATAAGGTTCGCTCCCCTGACTTCATGGATGGGTTTAAGCAGAACTTTGCGGACTGCACCTCTACCGAAGTTTTTGAGAACGTGACGAAAAACGCCCATGTTGCCAATTACAAAACATGTGAGCGCGTCGTGGATCAAGGCGGAAATGTCGAGTTCCTGCATGACTACAAGGTAGGTGTAATCGAATACGTTTCTGGGCAGCCAAACTTTCAGTCATGCGGCCGCGGCTGCTTGTATATCTGGGTCGGCACGGTAGGGGACAACTACTGGAGCGGGAACTGCAAAATCTATGAGGAGTACACCCGATTCCGCGTGATAGCCAAGGACGCCATCATTTCAGCAACCATCGACAGGGCTGTTTTCGACGACTATTTCCAAATCCTTTTCAATGACGAAATGCTTTGGACGCACACACCTGGTGTCTTCCCGCCGGAAACGGCTGGAAGCTGTGAACGCGGAACAAGCTGGAACGTAGCTCCGAACAAGGTGATCACTGACAAGTTCGGTAGTGATGATGACGTGATCACGTTCAAAACCCGCACCTCGGTTACCGGTGGTGGTGAGGGTTACGCCCGCATCAAGATCATTTATGACCCGGCAAAGGCGTTTGTCGATAATGGTTGGGGGCCGGAAGAGCGCCTGCCCATGTTCGACATGATCGAGGATGGGTTCTGCACCAACGCTCAGATGTCGTGCACGTCTATGCCGGCGGTGGACGCCAATGGCTGTACGGAAACCAATGGCGTTCGGATCTGCCGCTCTGACATGCCGCCATCCCCGCACCCGAGCATCGATCCACTCTGCAAGAAAGCCCAGGTAAGCGCCGAGTGTTCCTACTACAAGGGGAGTATGGATTGCTACACGGACGCCCAGGGTGTGCAGCGGTGCCCCTCAAATGATGGCGGTAACCTGAATACCTGCACCCAGTACGAGCAGAACCCCAGCTGCGGTTTTATCTCTCAAGGTTGTATTGATGGCGCAAAAGGCGAGACAGGCTCTTGCTATGCCTTCGAGGAGGTCTGGGACTGCGGTTATGACACCAGCTACGAAACTATCGTGAACACTGGGGCCCAAATCGAATGCCCTGGTGGGGCGCGCTGCATGGGCAGTGAGTGTTTCGACTCGTCGAACACGAAAAGCGGCGATTTTGCCTATGCGGTGGCCATGCTTCAGGTTGCTCAGTTTGCTGAGCACGACCTGGACTGCGGTGGTGATGGTACCGATATCAACGAGGCCAATGACTGCAAGGTGTTCAAAGGCGAGGCTATGGAGTGCAAGAAGGCGCTCGGGGGCTATGTTGACTGCTGCGAAGCGCCGGAAAGCGTAAGCATCTTCGACTATGTAAACCTGACCATGAACACTCTCAAGATGACCAGCTCACTTGAGGCATTGAGCAGGACAGGAAATCTCTTTGCGCCGGGATACTGGGCCGCGGGCACTGAAGCTGCCATGTCTGTCGGCTCCTCGGTTATCAAGGGCCAGTGGGGCACCATTGTCGATAGCGCCACTGCTGCGTTCAATGAGGGATTCCAAGGTGCAGCGATGGGACAGATTCAGCAATGGCTGATGCAGCAGGCCTATGATGCAATGGTTGAAATGGGGGCCTCTGCTGCTGCAAATGCGGTATTCGCTACAGGTGCAGAAGGCACCGCGACCCAGGGTACTGTTACTGGACTAAGCGCCAACGCTGCGATGGTAGTTAATATCATCGGCTGGGTTTATATGGTCTATGTGATTGTGGATCTGCTGATCAACATTATTTGGGAGTGCGAGCAGAAGGAGTTCGAGCTTGGTGCGAAAAAGGAAACCCGGCAATGCCACTTTGTTGGCAGCTACTGCGCATCCGAAGCACTTGGGTCATGCGTTGAAAAGCGAGAGGCCTATTGCTGCTTTGGCTCGGTTGTAGCGCGCATCATTCAAGAGTCAGCCCGTGAACAACTGGGGTTGGGATGGGGTGACGTAAAGTCGCCTACGTGCGAAGGAATTACGCCAGCTCAGATGGCGCAGATGGATTGGTCGCGTGTGGATCTGTCTGAGTGGATCGGCATGCTGAATCTTGCAGGGCGTCTTCCTACCGCTAATACAGTTTCCCTGGAGGATATTACCGGGAGTGGTAGTAAACTTCAGACAACAGATGGAGAAAAGCGTCTGAACACATTAGATAGAAACCTACAGAGGCTTGAGAATTTCGATGTAGACGCGGTAAAGAGAAAGGCAGAGGAAGGGCTGCGATAAAACAAGCCCCGCGCTGGCGGGGCTTTTTTTATGTGCGCCCAGCATGGGCGCAATCTTGTGGGTGAAAGTCCCGCCGTAAGCTGACCACAGCGAACGAAGTGAAGCGCAACTGCATGAGGGCGACCGAGTGTGGGGAGGAAGCGTGAATCGAAACCGCGAGCCGATGTACAAGAACCGGATACAAGGCGAAGCCGACCAGGGCGAGCGGGCATAAAACCGCGAAGCTCTTGTGGTCAAGGGACAATACGTTCACAAGTACACTCGCCACCCTAGGGATGGTGAAGCATCCACGAGCGGTACTAGAATTTTCAGCTTTTCGGTGCCGCCGCACGAATTCAAGGGGCAAGCATGGATTACGAACAACTGCCGAGGGCCGCCTTGGTCCGTATGCTGCAGGAGCATGATGCGGCGCTTGCCGATGCTGGCAAGAATGGCATCGTTATGAGTTACACCGGGCGGGCTGCTCCCTGGCAGATCATCCGCCAGGTCAAGCCGAAGCTGCATCGTATTATCAAGAAAGTATCCTTTGGAGAGGAAACCGCCCAGTCAGAGAATGAGATCTGGGACGGTGAAAACCTTTCTGCGATGGTCACGCTCTATAAATATCGTGGTCAAGTTGATCTTGTAGTAACAGACCCGCCGTACAACACCGGCGAGGACTTCCGCTATAACGACAAGTGGGACAAGGATCCAAACGATCCAGATCTCGGCGATGTAGTTCCTAAAGATGATGGGTCCAAGCACAGCAAATGGTTGCGCTTCATGACACCCAGAATCTGGATGATGCGTGAGATGCTAACCCCAGGCGGGGTTATGGCTATCTGTATTGATCATAGGGAACTATTTAGACTTGGCATGCTCATGGACGAAATCTTCGGCGAAGAGAATCGCATTGGCATAATCAATTGGCAGAAAAGCTATTCACCTCGCAGTGATAATAAGGGGGCGGCGGCGAAAACTGAGTGCAACACCTGACCTTTCCGGTACGGTGCTGTCCCTATGTCTTATTCCGAACTCAGCGTTGAAGAGCGCGCCACCATTCAAATCGGTCATGCCCAAGGTTTCAGCCTGCGCGGGATTGCCTGCTTGATCAACCGATCCCCTTCGACCATCAGCCGGGAGCTGCGCCGCAATCGAGATGCCTGTCGCGGCTACTCGGCCCGCGTGGCCCAGCAGCAGATGCAGGCCCGCCGTCAGGTGTGTCGACCGAAGCAAAAGCTGTTGCCGGGTAGCGAGCGCTTCGAATTGGTGGCGCATATGCTGCGTGAGCGTTTGTCTCCCGAGCAGATTGCCGGCAAGCTGCGCAGCATGAATATTCCCAGCCTCAGAGATGCCTACGTCTGTCGCGAGACGATCTATAACGCGATCTATGCCTTGCCAGTCGGCGAGCTGCGTAAAGAGCTGATCATCTGCCTGCGCCAAAGCAAGACGATGCGCAGGCCGCGCTCTGGCGGCGTGGATCGGCGCGGTCAGATCCCTGAGAGGGTCAGTATTCATGTACGTCCGCCGGAGATCGAAGACCGACTGATGCCAGGGCATTGGGAAGGCGACCTGATCAAGGGCAAGGCCAACGCCTCGTCTGTAGGTACGCTGGTGGAGCGCACCAGTGGCTACCTGATGCTGGTGAAGATGAACGACGCGACGGCGACCTCGGCGATGGAAGGCTTCAGTGCAGCGCTCAATGGCATGCCGCTGGCGATGCGCAAGAGCATGACCTACGACCAGGGCCGAGAGATGGCGCGGCATGCTGAAATCACCCAGCAGACCGGGGTGGCGATTTACTTCTGCGACCCGCACAGCCCTTGGCAGCGCGGCAGTAACGAAAACATCAATGGCCTGATCCGCCAGTACCTGCCCAAAGGCACGGACTTGTCGGTGCATAGCCAGGAGGAACTGGATGCCATCGCACTGCAACTGAACATGCGCCCCCGTAAGCGCTTCGACTTCAAGTGTCCGATCGAGGTTATGGACGAGGTGATGCAGGAAGCTATGGCTATGCGGCATGATGCTCCAGCTTCAATTCAATAACCGTGTTGCACTCAGCTCCTGTAACCGCCCACTTTAATGTCAGGAAGCTTAAGCTCTGTTAGTGTTTTGGCTATTCTCTCTCCTCTTGGAAGACTGGTTGAAAGAGCCAGGAATATTTCCAATAACCCATTAAGTCAATCCCTCTACACTGGGCGCACCGATGAGTTTGGCCAAATAGAGTTTGCTTTACGAATGATGCAAGCTGAAACAGGCGCCATAGTAGGTCGCATAGGTGATGCATCAAATCGGCTTAGCGAACACACCCGAGGCCTACTAAAGGATATTGAGTCAAGCAATGTACTTACAGTTGAGCAGCAGGCAGAGACAGATCAAATAGCAACGGCAGTAAACCAAATGGCGGCAAGCATTCAAGAGGTTGCGAGCAATGCACAGCATGCTGCAGATGCGGCCGGAAGAGCAGACACTGAGACGGCATCTGGCCAGCGTCTGGTAGCCCACACAAGCCAGTCAATCACTGCCCTTGAAGGTGAAATTAGGCAAGCCGCTCAGGTTATTCATGAGCTTGAAGGTCAAAGTAACGAGATATCAAAAGTTCTTGACGTTATACGAGGGATCGCCGAGCAAACGAATTTGTTGGCACTCAACGCAGCAATTGAGGCCGCGCGTGCTGGTGAGCAGGGGCGTGGTTTTGCTGTTGTCGCCGATGAGGTTCGCAGTCTTGCTGCTCGCACACAGCAATCGACAACGGATATTCAAAGCATGATCAGCGCTCTACAAGAGCGAGCGCAATCCGCTGTTACAGTCATGGAGCAAAGTAGTCGGCAAGCGCACACGAGTGTAGCTCACGCAGAGGAAGCAGCTACAGCTCTTGATGGAATTGGCCAACGCGTTAACGAAATTACCGACATGAACGCGCAAATAGCGACTGCGGTCGAGCAGCAGGGAGCAGTAAGTGAAGACATAAACCGCAGTATTATCAATATACGCGATGCTGCTGATACCAATGTACAGACCGGGCAGAATAATTTGCAAAGGGCGAAATCTGTCGCTCAGTTAACTAGCGCTCTGAGCGAACTGGCAAAACAGTTTTGGGAAAAACGAGGATAACGCTTTTCAGTATCTCGACAGGGATAACTTACTTTACCATCGGTTATCCCTTTTAGCCGCACAAATTTTAGCCATGGCTTTTCAGGAAGTCAGGGCTATCAGAATGGCCTTAGAAAGCCTAGTCAAAGAGCTGTCACGAGAACACCGTTAGCTTAGCGTACGATTTTTTCCGAATTCTGCGGTTCCCCCGAGATGGGCCTGGACACGGGTGATAGATGCTGAATTAAGCCGTGTGACGGCAGGCTGTGCTGGGCTGCACGTCGGCATGGGCGTGCGTGGTCAGGACGCAAAAACACACTTGCCCGCAATGGCGGGCAAGTGTGTTTGCAGAGGGGGAGTGCGTTGTTGGTTATTGTTTGTTGCGACCGGCAATCACCACCAGGATCAGCGACGCCAGGATCAGGATCGAACTGATAGCGGCAATGGTCGGATCGATCTCGTCGCGCAGCGCCGTGAACATGCGCTTGGTCAGAGTCTGGTTGTCGCCGCCGGAGATGAACAGCGCCACCACAGTTTCATCCAGCGAGGTGATGAAGGCGAACAGTGTCGCCGAGACCACACTGGGCTTGATCTGCGGCAGGGTCACGGCCATGAAGGCGCGAAAGCGGTTCATGCCCAGGCTGCGCGCCACCATTTCCTGGGACATGTCGAAGTTACGCAGACCGGCCAGCAGCGCGATGATCACGTAGGGCAAGGCGAGCATGATGTGCGCCAGCACCAGGCCGGTCAGCGTGCTGATCAGGCCGACCCGGGCGTAAACGAAGAACACGCCGGCGGCGATCAGGATGATGGGCACCATCATCGGCAGCAGCAGGATGATCTGCAGCGTACGCACCACCTTCAGGCTGGAGTTGTTGATGGCGTAGGCGGCCGCCATACCAATCGGCAGGCTGATGGCCATGGTGAAAAATGCCGTGATCAGACTGACCCGCGCCGCCGACATCCACTCCACGCTGTTGAAGAACGCCTCGTACCAGTGGAAGGACCATTGCTTGGGAGGGAATTGCAGGAAGCGCGCCTCGGAGAACGACATGGGTACCACGATCAGCACCGGGATGATCAGGTACAGCAGGATCGCCGCGACCAGCACCGTGAACAGCACGTGGGACAGGCGAAGGTGACGCAGGTTGGCAAGCAGGTTCATTTAGCGCGCTCCCAGGATGCGTTCGATGGGGATGAAGCGATTGATGCCCCAGAAGATCAGGAACACCACAAACAGCAGCACCAGGCCGACTGCGCTGGCTGCGCCCCAGGCGTGATAGAGCTCGACGTTGCGTTGCACCAGCATCGACACCAGGATCGTGCGGCCACCGCCGAGCAGTTCCGGGGTGATGAAGAAGCCTAGGCAGATGACGAACACCAGGATGGAACCGGCCATGACCCCCGGCGCTGCCATCGGCAGGAAGACCCGGCGGAAGGTGTAGAAGGGTTTGGCGCCAAGGCTCTCGGACGCTTGCATGAGGTCCTGGGGGATTTTTTTCATCACCGAATACAGCGGCAGGACCATAAAGGGCAGCATGACGTGCAGGGTGCCGATTACCGTGCCAGTGGTGTTGTGCATCAGCGTCAGGGGTTGGTCGATGATGCCAAGGTCCATCAGCGTCTGATTGACCAGTCCGCGGCGTTGCAGGAGCACCAGCCAGGCATAGGCCCGCACCAGCACGCTGGTCCAGAACGGCAAGATCACGCAGATCAGAATCAGGTTGGCCCAGAAACCCTGCAGGCGCGAAGCGGCGTAGGCAATGGGGAAGCCCATGACGATCGACAGGATCGTCACCAGGAAACTGATCTTGAAGGTCAGGGCGAAGGTGTCCCAGTAAATGCTTTCCTGGAAAATCCGGATGTAGTTGGCCAGGGAAAACCCTTCCTCGGTCTGGACCGACTGAAAGGCCAGCCAGCACAGCGGCATGATCAACAGCACCACGACCATGACCAGCGCCGGGGTGAGCAGCAACAGCATGGAGGTGTGCTCCTTGCGTTCTTCACGGGCCAGGGCGTCTTCGCTGGTCATGGGCGGCTGGTGCTGCTGGTCGCTGGAGTCGGGCATGGATTTGGCGAGATAGGCGTTGGACATGATGACCTCTCGTCACTGCGCAGTGCTGGAGGGTATCCAGCACTGACGGGTAGCGCTGGCGGTGGCAGTCGTCCTGGCGGACAGCAGGGTGCGGTGCTCGGGTAATGTCATGTGAAGAACTCCCAATGGTGGGCAGGTACTTGAGGCGAGCGCGAGTTGTCTGCACAGGTCACTCTGCGGGTCCCTCAGGCCTAATGTACCGGGATGCCAACGAATGAAGTGGACGCAATTGACCGGTGCGCAAGCGCTTTATGTCGAAATCGCGGGGGCAGACGGCATGTCCTGCGCCGAGGCCTCTGGCCTGCGGCGCAGCAACGGCCGATGGCTATTTTTTCTGGACGAAGGACAACCAGCGTTCTTCGGCCTTGACCCCGGCTTCGGAGGCCCACCATTGCGCCGAGAGCAGGGCCTGGCGCGAGATGTTGCCGGGTGCGGAAGGCAGCTTGGCCTCGCGCTCGGCCGGGATTACCCCGGTCTTGAAGGCTTCGGGGTTGAGCGGGCCGTAGTCGATGATCATCGGCAACGCCGCTTGCAGTTTGGCATCGATGGCCTCGTTGACGAATTTCATGGCGGCCACCTTGTGCGGCGAGCCTTTGAGGACGCACAACGAGTTGGTTTCCAGCACACCCTGGTTGTAGTCGAATGCCACGGGTGCGCCGGCGGCCTGTACGGCGGTGATACGGCCGTTCCAGGCCTGGATCATGTCCACTTCGCCGTCGCTGATCAGCTGCGCCGACTGCCCGCCGGACGTCCACCAGGTGGCGATGTCGGGCTTGATCTGCTCAAGCTTGCGGAAGGCGCGATCGACGTCCAGCGGATAGAGCTTGTCCATCGGCACGCCATCGGCCAGCAGCGCGATTTCCAGGGTTGGACGTGGCAGGTTACGTAGGGAGCGCTGGCCCGGGTATTTTTTGGTGTCCCAGAAGTCGGCCCAGGTCTTGGGTACGTCCGCGCCTTTGAACGCGTCCGTGCGATACGCCAGCACCGTGGAGTAGCTGATGTAGCCGACGCTGTATTCGTCCTTGAGGCTGCCGGGTATTTGCGCGGCATTGGGAATCAGCGCAAGGTCGAGCTTCTCGAACAGCCCTTCGGCTTCGCCACGGATGCAGTCGCCAGTGGGCAGGTCCACCACGTCCCAGGTGACCTTGCCGCTCTCGACCTGGGTCTTGATGATCGGGTAGGCCTTGGGCGAGCTGTCCTGTTTGAGCGTCAGACCGAGCTTTTTCGCCGCAGGCTCCAGGATCGCCTTGCTCTGGGCTTCCTGATAAGCACCGCCCTGGGATACGAACGTGATGTCCTCGGCCATGGCCTGGGTGGCGCTACCGATGAACAGGGCCAGACTCGCGAGTTGGAAAGCTGTAGTGCGCAATGTGCTCATGGAAAGACTCCGAATGGTTGGCAGATTTTCTTGGGCGAGCTGTAGGTTTTGTTGTCGGTCGCTCTGCGGGACCATGGAGGTCTAATGTACCGGCTTGTCCGTGAACGAAGCGGCTACAAATGCGCGGATGAAAAGTGGTTTATTGCGAAAATGCGAACGGGCACAGTATTTCGTGCGTCGGGTGCGGGCTTGCGCGCCTGTCGCGAGCAGCCCCGAAGCCCCCGGTAGGAGCGAGCATGCTCGCGATGGCGGTGTGTTGGGTGAGTCATAGCCAAGTCATTCAGCCCACCGTCATCCGCCTCACCACGCGCCGAATCATCGGCGCCGCCAGCACCACCACCGGCAACATCGATACCCACGACAGCGCCCACGCGTTCAACCAGCGGCCGGCAAAGGCCAGGTCGAGCGCATGGGGTGTGGTGGCGATGGCGGCCGCGACCGCGCAGGTCAGGCCGGATTGAACGACGCCGAAAACGAAATGCTCATAACGGGCGGGGATTTTCATCGGGGGTTCTCGAGAAAGAGCGGGGGGGCGCGATGCCCGGCCGCTCGGGCACGATCAAGCCGGTTGCAGTTGCGCGATAGTCTCTTCGGTGGTCCACAGCCCGTGGGCGAGGAAGCGGTAATTGATGATGGCCGCCAGGTAGCCGTCGCCATCCGGCAGGCGCGGGCCGGCGGTGGCGTCGCGTACCACGACTATTTCAAAGCCCTGTTCGAGCAGTTCGCGCAGGTGTGATTCCACGCAAAGGTTGGCCGCCATGCCGGCGAGGATGATCTGCGACACGCCTTTCTTGCGCAATTGCAGCGCCAGGTCGTTGGTTTCCGGGCCGTAGACCTTGTGCGGCGAGGCGATGATGGTCTCGCCGTCGAGAATGTACGGCTTGTAGATCTCGAGGAAATCGGCGCCGGAGCCTTCGAAGTTTTCCAGGGTGTTCGGTCCCTTGCGATCGAACATGCAGATGCTGTGCATGACCTTTTCCAGCGGACCGCCAAAATGCCAGTCGTGGTCGTGCGGGTAGTAATAGTGTGGCGACACGGCCACGGGCAGGTCGTGAGCCTTGAAGGCCTTGAACAGTTTTTCCAGGTTTTCGACGGTGTTGTTCTCGACGATGCTCTCACCGAACACCGCCCAACTGGCGCCGGCAGGGCTGAGGAAGTCGTTCTGTGGGTCGATGACCACCAGGGCGGCTTTGCTCAGGTCGAGCTTGAAACCAGTGGCAGGCAGTGCGGGTTCGGCGGGGTCGGCGTACAGATGGCTCATGACGATTTACCTCTTGGGTGCTTGCGTGGATGAGACGTGAATGTTGCTTTATATAAATGACCAGTCGTCTTATTAATGAGGAAAAAAAACTCACTCCAATAGCCGAGGCAAGACCATCGATACGAAACGCTGCAGAGGTGCACCGTCGCGCAGGACCTTGCCGCGCATGACCGCACCTTCCCAGCCTTCGACGATGACACTGGCCAGCGCTTCGGCGTCGTGTGTTTCAGAGAGTTCGCGGCGCTGCTGCGCTTCACGCAGGCAGCTCGCGAGCAAACCTTCCCAGCGCGCCAGCACATCGGCCAGACGCTTGCGGGTTTGTTCGCTGCCATTGGACATTTCCAGGGACAGGTTGCCAATCAGGCAACCCAGGCTGTATTCATGCTCGCCGTGCTCGAGCACCAGGGCCTGGAAGAACTGGCCGATGCGCTCCAGCGGCTTGACCCGGGCGTCGTAGAAGATCGGCCCGTGGCGGGTTTCGATCGAGGTCCAGTATTCCTCGAGGATCTCTGCCGCGAAGTCTTCCTTGCTGGCGAAGTAGTTGTAGAAAGAGCCCTTGGGAATCTCGGCAGCGGCGGTGATGTCCTGGACGCCGCAGCCGTTGAAGCCACGGTTGTGAACCACCTGGCGGCCAATCGACAGCAAACGGGATCTGACTTCGAGGTTGACCGGGCGAGCCATGACAGAGACATCCAGTGATGAGAAAGTTTTAATAAACTAACTGGTCATCTATGTTTCGTCAACAGTCGAATTGACTGCCAATCAGTCCGCCTGCGCCATCTCGATGTACTCGAGCATCTTCTCGTTGCCATCGAGAATGTCACGGCAGATGGCCGCCCGTGCCGCCGCGCCATCGCGGCGCTTGAGTGCGTCGAGCACTTCCCAGTGATGGTCGATGGCCATGCGCTCGTTGAAGTTGCCATAGGCACGGGCGATCAGTGGGCCGGTGCGCATCCACAGGCTATCGAGCAAACCCGCCAGCACCGGCATGCGCGCGATGGTGGTCAGCGCGTAGTGAAATTGCTGATTGCACTTGAGAGCGGCTTGCAAGTCCTGGGCGTTGATCGCGGCGATGTTGTTTTCGATGCAGGCTTGCAGGTCTGCGAGTTCGCTGTCGGTCACCAGCGCGGCGGCCGTCTCCGCAGCCAGGCCTTCAAGCGCCAGGCGGATGCTGCGGATCTCGCCGTATTGCGCGGCGGTGAGGATGGGTACGCGGATGTCACGCGGGGTCTTGAGGATCAGCGCCTGTTCCTTGGCCAGTTGCAGGATCGCGTCGCGCACCGGTGTGACGCTGGTGCCCAGTTGTTCGGCCAGGTCGCGGATGCGCAGGCGGTCATCGGGCTGGAAACGCCCGGTGATCAGTGCCTCGCGCAGCAACTCGTAGATGCCACTGCCCAGGTAAGAGTGATTGAGGGTTTGAATAGGGTAGGGGTTGCTCATTGATCGCTCATCTGCGGCGGATGCCCGGCCCGAATGATGGAAGTTTCCGGCCGGGATTTCCAGATTATTTCAGACGTGCTGACCACCGTTGACATGAATCTCCGAACCGTTGATGTACGACGCGCCTCGGGTGCAGAGGAAATGCACCAGGGATGCGACTTCTTCCGGCTTGCCCAAGCGGTGCATGGGGATCTGCTGATCGACGATCAGTTCGGTCCCGGCAGACAGGATCGACGTCTCGATCTCACCCGGTGCAATCGCATTGACCCGCACACCGTGTGGCCCGAAATCATGGGCCATTTCCCGCGTCAGTGCGGCCAGTGCAGCTTTCGAGCAGGCGTAGGCGACCCCGGCAAACGGGTGCACCCTGGAACCTGCAATCGAGGTGACGTTGATCACCGAGCCTTGCGCCGCCTTGAGCTCATCGAACAGCCCTTGGGCCAGTAACGCCGTGGAAAACAGGTTGACGTTGAACACGCTGAGCCAGGTGGCGTAATCGGATTCCAGCACGCCCAATCGTGCGCCGGCTTCGCCTTTGGGTGAAATGCCGGCGTTGTTCACCAGGGCATCGAGGCGTCCGCCGAGTTTCTCCCGGATCAATGGCAGGCTGCGGCGCACTTCGTCGATGTCTTCCAGGTCCAGGTGGATGTGGTTCAACTCGCCTTCAGCCCAGGGGCAGCCTTCGGTCCAGTTCTGTCGCGAGGCCGTAAACACGCGCCAGCCCGCAGCGTTGAAGTGCTTCACCGTGGCATGGCCGATGCCACGGCTCGCACCGGTGAGGAGGAGGGTTCGTTGCTCGGTCATGCAGGCGCTCCTGAGGAAGGGGTGGAGTGGTGAGACTATACCAGTAAAAATTATGATGCATCATATTCTAAATATGTTACTAATGAGCTGCGCCTCGGAATCATCGCCGTGCGCCGGCCACCAGGTGCAAGACACCCGGCGCTGACCGAAATATTGCTGCCAAAAACAAAAAAACCACCTGCCATCCCTTAGCTGCCGCTCACGCACGTAGCGAATTCGGAGAGACGCATGAACAGCAAAATCGCAACTGTACTGATGCTTGGAATGATTGCCGGCCCTTTGAGCGCCGCTGAAAAACTGACCGTGGTGTCCTTCGGCGGCAACAACCGCCAGGCCCAGGAAAAAGCCTTCTACAAACCCTTCACCTCGGAAAAGAAAGTGGCGATCACGGCCGATGACTACAACGGCGAAATGGCCAAGATCCGGGTCATGGCCGACACCGGGAAAACCAGCTGGGACGTGGTCGAGGTCGAATCCCCCGAGCTGTTGCGCGGTTGTAGCGAAGGCCTGTTCGAGCCATTGGACTGGTCGCGCATCGGCAAGAAAGAAGATTTCATCCCGGCCGCCGTCAGCGATTGCGGGGTGGGTATCTTCATCTGGTCTACCGTTCTGACATACGACCCGAAAAAACTCGCCAGCGCGCCACAGGGCTGGGCGGATTTCTGGGACGTGAAGAAATACCCCGGCAAGCGCGGCCTGCGCCGTGGCGCCAAGTTCACCCTGGAGTTCGCCCTGTTGGCCGATGGCGTGGCCAAGGAAGATGTCTACACCTTGCTCGGCACCGAGGAGGGCGTGCAGCGGGCCTTCCGCAAACTGGATCAGATCAAGCCCGACATCCAGTGGTGGGAATCCGGCGCGCAGCCGTTGCAATGGCTGGCGGCAGGCGACGTGGTGATGACTTCGGCCTATAACGGGCGTGTCACCTCGGCGCAGGCGGAGGGACAATCGTTTGAAATGCAGTGGAATGGCAGCCTGTACGACCTGGATCACTGGGCCATCGTCAAAGGCTCGCCGAAGAAGGCCCTGGCGGAAAACTTCATCGCGTTTGCCAGTGCACCGGTTCAGCAGAAGCACTTTGTCGAGGCCATTCCTTATGGGCCAAGCAACACCAAAACCGTGGCACTGGTCGATGAGGCGGTGGGCAGCAAACTGCCGACTTCACCGGATAACCTGAAGAACGCCCGGGCCACGGATGCCGAGTTCTGGATCGACCACGGCGAAGACCTGGAAGAGCGTTTCATCGCTTGGGCCAACAAGTAATGCAAGGGGCCTGCGCGAGCAGGCCACATCACCGAAGCGAGGAGTCATGAACAATGCCGCTTGAGAAAGTATCGGCGCAACCCTGTCTGCTGGAGGCGGCCCCTGCCCGTGTCAGTGACGGGCAGGTCCTTGGGGTCCTTGCGCAGCACTACGCGATCAGCGGAAAACTCGAGCAACTGGGCGGCGAGCGCGACCTCAATTTCCGGGTCATGCTCGCGGACGGTACGTCGCGTCTGTTCAAGTTGTCGCATCCATTGGAAAACCCGCAGGTCGTGGACTTCCATAACCAGGCCATGCTCCAGATCGAGCGTAACGATCCGGCGTTGCCGGTGCAGCGTGTCTTTGCATCACTCGGCGGGCGATTCGTGGAGCCGGTCGAAATCGAAGGCCAGCGCATGTTGGTCCGTCTCCTGTCCTTCGTTGACGGCTTGCCGCTGCACCGCGTCGCCCACACATCGGTGAATTTCAGGCAGAACCTGGGCCAAGCGCTCGCCCGGTTCGACCTGGCCCTGGACGGCTTCAGCCATCCCGCTGCCGGGCACGTCCTGCTGTGGGACATGCAACACGCCCAGCGCCTCAGGCCCCGGCTGAAACACATCGAGCCGGGCGTTCGTCGCGACCGGATCGAACACAGCCTGGACCGCTTCGAATCCCAGGTACTGGGCAAGTGCGCCACGCTGCGCCACCAGGTGATCCATAACGACATGAACCCGCACAACATCATCGTCGATCCGGATCAGCCCGATGTGTTGCGCAACATCCTGGATTTTGGCGACATGGTCCACGCGCCGTTGGTCAACGAGGTCGCGGTCGCGGCATCGTACCAATTGGGGGTGGCGGGCGACGTCCTGGCCCCGGCGCTGGACATGATCCGCGCCTATCACCAGGTCAATCCCCTCACCGGCGAAGAATTGCAACTGCTGCCGGTGCTGATCTCCACACGCCTGGCGTTGTCGTTGTGCATCAATTATTGGCGGGCCGACCTGCACCCGGACAATCGCGAGTACATCCTGCGCAACTCATACCGCGCCCAGGATGCCCTGGCGGGATTGTCCGCAATGGCACCCGCCGAGATCCACGACAGAATCCTTGCCGCTTGCACCCAGGAGGTTGGCGCATGAGCATGATCAACGGTTTCACTTCTGAAGATGCCGATCGCCTGTCAGACAAGGAAAAACGCCTTGTCGAACGCCGGGCACGGTTGCTCGGCCCGGCCTATCGACTGTTCTACGAACACCCCTTGCACACGGTGCGCGGCGAGGGCGTGTGGCTGTACGACGAACAAGGCCGGCGGTATCTGGATGCCTACAATAACGTGGCGTCGGTGGGGCATTGTCATCCCCGGGTGGTCGAGGCGATCAGCCGGCAGGCCGGGCAACTCAACACCCACACTCGCTACTTGCAGGAGGGCATGCTCGATTACGCCGAGCAACTGCTGGGCACCTTTCCCGAGTACCTCGAGCGGGTCATGTTTACGTGCACCGGCAGCGAGGCCAACGATCTGGCGTTGCGCATCGCCAAACAGTTTACCGGCGGCACCGGCGTGATCATCACCCGCTTCGCGTATCATGGCGTCACGGGTGATATCGCCGAGCTTTCTCCGTCGCTCGGCCCGAGCATGGTTCTGCCACCCCACGTGCGCACCGTTCGCGCCCCCGATGCTTATCGGCTGGGTGCGGATCAAGTGGCCTCGACCTTCGTGGCTGACGTCCGTGCGGCCATCGATGACCTGCGCAAACACGGCATTCGTCCGGCGGCGATCCTGCTCGACGGCATTTTCGCCAGCGATGGCGTCTTTGCGGGCCCAACCGGCTGCATCGCCGAAGGGATCGCATTGGCCCAGGCCGAAGGCCTGTTGTACATCGCCGATGAAGTCCAGTCCGGCTTCGCCCGCACTGGCCTGAACATGTGGGGTTTCCAGCGGCACGACGTGCGCCCCGACCTCCTGACCCTGGGCAAGCCGATGGGCAACGGCCACCCCATCGCCGGCCTGGTCGGTCGAGCGCAAGTGGTCGATCACTTTGGCCAGAACATGCGCTACTTCAACACCTTTGGCGGCAACCCGGTGTCCTGCGCAGCGGGGCAGGCCGTGCTGGACGTCATCCGTGACGAACAGTTGCAGCAGCGCTCGCACACCCTGGGTGAATGTCTGTTGACGGGGTTGCGGGAGCTGGCCGAGCGTTACCCGATCATCGGCGATGTGCGCGGTGCCGGGATGTTCCTGGGGGTCGAGCTGGTGACCGATCGCGCCACAAAAGCGCCTGCCGCCACGCAGACCCGTCAGGTGGTCAACGCGATGCGCGAGCAGGGCGTATTGATCAGTGCTGCCGGGCCGCTGGAAAACGTGCTGAAGATTCGCCCGCTGCTGGCCTTCGAACAGGAGCATGCGCACTTGCTACTGGAAGCGGTCGGCACGGCGCTGGAAGGGCTGCAGCCGTAGCGGTTCAGACGATATCGTCGATCAGGATATGGTGCTGCCCACGGCTGCAGCGTTCGATGCGCGCCTCGACCTTGTACACCGCGCGCAGCATCTGCTCGTTGATCACTTCATGGCTCGGGCCGCTGCCCTGAGCGGTGCCATCGGCGATGACCAGCACCTGATCGGCGAAGCGCAAGGCCTGGTTCAGGTCATGGATGGCGATGAACACGATGACTTCGCGCTTTCGCGCCAGGTCGCGCATGAAGTTCAGCACCTGGACCTGGCGGTGCATGTCGAGGGCGCTGGTGGGCTCGTCCATCAGCAGGATCTGCGGTTCGCGCACCAGCGTCTGGGCGATTGAGACCAGTTGTTGCTGGCCGCCGCTGAGTTCACCCAGGTTGCGGAATGACAGCGGCGTAATGCCCAGGGCGTCGAGGATCTCATCGACCAGTTTCAGGGGTCGTCTCAGAAAACGGAAAATAAAGCACGCTAAGCGTGCGTGGAGGCTGGCACCCAGCGGTACAGCGTCGGAATGGACACGCCGAGGTTCTTGGCCACGTCCTTGGGCGGCACCCCGCTGGCCAGCAGCTTCTTGGCCGACTCGATCTTGCTGTCGGTCATCTTCGGCTTGCGGCCGCCTTTGCGGCCGAGCTGCTTGGCGACTTCCAGCCCGGCGCGGGTGCGCTCGACGGTCAGCTCGCGCTCCATTTCGGCAAGGCTCGCCATGACGTGGAAGAAGAACCGCCCGGATGGTGTGCCGGTGTCGATGGAGTCGGTGAGGCTCCTGAACTGGACACCGTGCTTGTGCAGATCGCCGACCAGATCGACCAGTTGCTTGACCGACCGGCCCAGCCGGTCGAGCTTCCAGACGACCAAAGTATCGCCTTCGCGCAGCATTTCGAGCGTCTTGGCCAAGCCAGGCCGGTCTGCCCGCGTGCCACTCACCTTGTCCTCGAAGACCTTTTTACATCCGGCCTTGCTCAAGGCTTCGCGTTGCAGCTCCAGGTTCTGATCCTGCGCTTTGAGACGCGCGCATAGCCAATCAACATGGCTTGTCTCGCGCCCGGTCGATGCGTTCCTGCATCGCCTGCATCACTTCTTCGTGGGTGTACGATCTGGCGTTGGCGTCGGTGGCTTGCCGCAGGGCTTCCTCAACCTCGCGCGTCATCCGCTCGTAATCCTCCGGCCACAGCGCTTGCTCCATGCGCAGCGACGCCTGACCCAGCAGGTGCAGCAGGCTGAACAGCCGCATGTCGTTGGTGGCGACGATGCGCTCCCGAATCTGCTCCTGAATAGCTTCGCTAGCCCGATGCGCTTGTGGTGTGGCAGTCCCCTCGTAGTCAGCGGGGAATTCCGCTTCCTCGGCAATCCTTGCCCAGGCGCTGGCCAGCGCCTCGATGGTTGACGTGCTCATTTCCGCCGCTCCTGTGCTCTTTGGCGAATCAACCGGCCAAGGGGCCTCGACGAAAACCAGCAGCATCACGCCTATCGGATACCAGGTCGAGAAGACCACCAAGGCATCGAAGGCTGGCCGTCCGGTGTTGGTAGGCAGTACGGCGGTCACAGCCATCAACCCGCCGACCGTCCAGATGATGCGCCACACGTAGGGCATCACGCGGGGCACGTAGCCGTCATCGAAAGCGGTCTGGTAGTAGCGGCGCAGGCCGCGCTCGGCAAGCGCCTGGCGCTGCCGCTCCGACAGCGCATCCGTCCGGCCATACCAGCGCCGGAATGGTGGACAGCGCAGCAGCAAAGGGGTGAAGAGGATCATCACCGCCACGATCGCGACACCCCACGCCATGACGGCGCCGGCATCGGTCCTGCGCTCCCGATCACGGGCGCGAAGACGCCCGGAGCACCGATCATCCAGAACAGCGCAATGTGCTGATGGAAGGAGAGCTTCATTTGCTCATCCACTTGCGCAGCAGGCGCTTTTTCAGGGAGGCGCGTTCTTGCGGGTTGCGTCCCTTGTGATTGGCGATGCGATCCGCCGTGGCGGCCTGGCGCTTGACGGGCCAGTAGGCGCGGCCATCCTTGCCCATCGACCAGACGCTGCTGGCCTGGTTTTCCAGCAGGGGCAGATGGGCGCTCAGGGCTTCGGGCGACGCGCTGGTCAGCGCCGTGCGCTCACGGCGGCGCCAGCGCTGATGCCAGAGCTTCTTGTCCTCGCGCTCGCTGCCGCAGGTCGTGTGCCCGACGATGGGTGTTTTGCGGCGGCTGCGGCTCATAACGTAGTGGTCTCCAAGAACATTCAGGACTGATCCCAGGCGTCGATGGTCAAGACCTGATCGGCAGGACAGGCGGCTACGCGGTCGGGAACTGGATGGTGTTCAGTCTCATGCCGACCCCATTCGATTGATCGCGTCGCTTGCGGCACGCTGCGACGCAAGGAGGTTTGCGACCTGGTTTAGCAGCCGTGTCCGCTGCATGTCTGTTACCTATCTCCCCGACCGCTCATTGGACCAACTCCAGAGATTGGGCTCTATCGCTCAGCCAATACGAAACTGGCATTGGCTGATGCCACAACCGAGACGAACACAAAATGGCTCGGTACCTGTATTTCGCGCCCCGTGCACTTGGCCCGGTCTTGCCACGGCTATCTCACCTTCCCTGAGGGCACGAACAATCCCATTGCCCTGAAAGTAATCAGCCATTCCCGACAAAACAGTCCACGTGTCTTGGCCGTGAGGATGAATGTGAGCCGCAATTTCCTGCCCGGGATGGACATGCCAAACCACGATAATTGAGTCTCGGGTTTCAAGCACAACGGAACGAATAGGCTCGCCTTCGGACGGCTGAACATACTCGGCTACAGAAAATATTCTCGATTCAACAAGAGTCATCGGAGATCCCTCTTTCACAGTGCCCCCAGACAGGCTGGATATGAGTTCTAACTCGAATTTGAACGGGAGGCTGGTCGTGCGGTCGTGCAGTTGCCGATGAGCGTGTCGGCTGCTGCCTCCTTGCCCACCAGCGAACCAGACGGTCGCATGCGCATCCTTTCTTA